>CAVUOK010000001.1:0-133782 GCA_963743055.1 uncultured Actinomycetes bacterium
GCGCTCGATGAGCCAGGCTGCCGACGTCTTGACGTAACGGTCGCGCGCCGGCCATGACGGCGGCACGTCGTCGGCGCCAAGGCGCTCGGCAGCCCGCTCGACCAGCTCGTCGAACGCGTGGGCGCGCAGGATCGGGTTCGTGAAGAACGAGCCGACGCTGAACGTGTCGGGGTCGTGCGGGTCGAGCACCATGCCCTTGGAGCGGCGCAGCGCGAGCACGGCCTCGCGCACGTCGCTCCAGCGGCGCGCGCTCGCCCTCCGTCTACGCCCAGCGCGCCCGCGAACTCGGCGTAGCGGATCGGCTCGGAGTCCCTTGCTCGGCTCGAAGGCGAAGCTCACGCGAAGCACGACCCAGCGGTCCGGGTCACGCTTGAAGACGCTCGTGCGGTAGTCGAACAGCGAACTCCTCGATGTCGAGCTGGTGGATCTGGCCGGTCGAGCGGTCGAGCGCGCGCACGCCGACGATGACGTCCGCGACCTCCTGGCCGTACGCGCCGACGTTCTGGATCGGCGTCGCGCCGACCGAGCCCGGGGATTCCCGACAGCGCCTCGATGCCTGCCATCTGGTGCTCGACGCAGAGCGCCACGAGCGCGTCCCACTCCTCGCCGGCGGCGACGTCAAGCCACACGCGGCCGTCACTGCGCGGCGGCTGCTCGATGCCGCGGGTCATGACCCGCACGACGGTTCCCGCGAAACCCTCGTCCGGCGACGACGACGTTGCTGCCGCCCGCGAGGACGAGCACGTCCTCGCCAGCCTCGTCGGCCTCGCGGACGAGCGCGACGAGCTCGCGGTCGGTCGTGGCATCGACGACCCGGCGCGGCGGGCCGCCGAGGCGCAGGGTCGTCAGCTCGCTGAGGGGCGGAGGTTCGGGCACGGTCGCGCAGGCTATTGCGCCGCCGGGCGGGCCTGCGGCTCGGCGCGGCGCGAACGCCAAGGCGGGCGGCCCGGGAGCTCGACGATCGGCCAGCGTCGGCAGGGTCGGCGGTGCAGGCGGCGAAGACCCGAACGATGCGCCTCCTCGCCAGCCGACGTTCGCGCGCCGTCTTCGGGACCGCCGCCTTGCTGGTGATCGTCGGCTCGTTCGGCTTCTGGCTGCGGACGAGCTCGCTCGTGCGCGTGAAGCAGGTGACGGTCACCGGGATCGAGGGCCGCCAGGCAGGCGCGATTCGCGACTCGCTCACGATCGCCGCCCGCGACATGACGACCCTCGCCGTCGACGACAACGCGCTGCGCGACGCGGTCTCGGCGTACCCGGTCGTGCGCAGCCTGCGGGCGAGCGCCGACTTCCCGCACCGGCTGCGCATCGACGTCAACGCCTACGAGCCGGTGGCGGCGGTGCAGTCCGGCGGAGGCTCGCCGACCGCGGTCGCGAGCGACGGCACGCTGCTGCGCGGGACGACGACGAAAAGCCTTCCGGTCGTCGGGATCAAGCACATGCCGGGCGGTGGCCGCGTGAAGGACGAGAAGGTGCTGCGCGCGATCCGCCTCGTCGCCGCCGCGCCCGCGCCGCTGCGGCGGCGCGTGGAGCGCGTGTACCGAAGGTCCGCGCGGTCTCGCCGCCACCGTCGACGGCGGGCCCAAGCTCTACTTCGGACGCGCCGAGCGCCCGCGGGCGATGTGGTCGGCGGCCGCGCGCGTCCTGGCGACCGACAACGCGCAAGGCGCGACGTACGTCGACGTGCGCATTCCCGAGAGTCCGGTTGCGGGCGGCTTCCAGCCTCGCCCGATTGGAGTCTCACCTTCGACTTTAGGTTGATGGCAAGGAAAGCGCATTTCTCCTGCACAAGTCGAGAGTCGCGGATTCTGCAAGCGAAGTTGCGGGAGTAGACTTCGCGTTGACATCCGTTCTAGCCCGTGCTTACTGTGCTTTACGTCGGGACGGTCCGGGGAGCCCAAATCCCTCAACGCTAACTCAAGGGTCGGACGCCTTTCTCATGGAATCCAGCAGCAGCTATCTCGCGGTGATCAAGGTCGTCGGTGTCGGCGGCGGCGGTACGAACGCCGTCAACCGCATGGTCGACGCCGGGCTGCGCGGCGTGGAGTTCATCTCGGCGAACACCGACGCTCAGGCGCTGCAGATGACCGATGCGGACATCAAGCTCAACATCGGGCACGACCTGACGAAGGGCTTGGGCGCCGGCGCGAACCCCGAGATCGGCTTCGGCGCGGCCGCCGAGTCGCGCGACGACATCAAGGAGGCGCTCAAGGGCGCGGACATGGTGTTCGTCACCGCGGGCGAGGGCGGTGGCACGGGCACCGGCGCGGCCCCGGTCATCGCCGAGATCGCGAAGAACGAGATCGGTGCGCTGACCGTCGGCGTCGTCACGAAGCCGTTCGAGTTCGAGGGCACGCAGCGCACGCGCCAGGCCGAGGAGGGAATCGCCCGGCTGCGCGAGGTGGTGGACACGCTCATCGTGATCCCCAACGAGAAGCTCTTGTCGGTCGTCGAGCGCCGCACGACGATGCTCGACGCCTTTCGCGAAGCGGACAACGTCCTGCGCCAGGGCGTCCAGGGCATCACCGACCTCATCACGATCCCCGGCCTCATCAACCTCGACTTCGCCGACGTCCGCACGATCATGCAGGACGCCGGCTCGGCGCTGATGGGCATCGGCACGTCCAACGGCGAGAACCGCGCGGCGGAGGCGGCGCGGATCGCGATCTCGAGCCCGCTGCTCGAGGAGTCCGTCGAAGGCGCGACCGGCATCCTGCTGAACATGACCGGCGGCAGGGAGCTCGGCCTGTTCGAGGTCAACGAGGCGGCAGAGATCGTCAAGGAGGCCGCGGCGCCCAACGCGAACATCATCTTCGGAGCTGTGATCGACGAGGCACAGGGCGACGAGGTCCGCGTCACGGTGATCGCGACGGGCTTCGACCACGGCCGCGCCCGCCCGCGGACCGCCGCGCAAGAGACCCGCACGACGTCGCGGTCCCGCGATCGCAGCCCGCGAATCGACGAACGTCAACGCTCGTCGCTCGAGATCGGCGACGACGAGATCGAGATCCCGCCGTTCCTTCGCTAACGCTCTACCTGAGGTAGAGTCCGGCCGAAACCAGCCCGCGGGCTGGGCTCAAGAGCCTGACGACGGCCCGCGCCGAGCGGATCTCAGCCTCGCTCCGAGGTGAGGAGCGGCGGCGCCGCCCGCCGATGTCGTCGAGGGTCTAGTACCGGTCGAGGTCGACCAGTTGTTGTCGCGAGTCAGGCCGCGTGCAGGAAGCGCCGCAGCGCCTCGCGGATGATCTCCGACGTTGTCGTGCCGTCCGACCGCGCCCGCTGCAAGAGCTGCTCGCGAAGCTCGGGGTCCAGCCGCACCGACTCGACGCTCGCGGGCGCGGAGCCGAGCCGGGGGCGGCCCCGCCTGGGTCGGCGTGCGATGAGCTCGTCGACGTCGTAGCCGGCTTCGGCCTCGGCAGCGATCGCTTGCACGTCGGCGTCCGTGATCGGCCGGCCGGACCGCGTATGACCGTAGATGCGATCGTCGGTCATAGGTCGAGCAGCCCGCGGAACTTCGCGCGCAGCGGCATTGCATGGATCGCAAGCTGCGTGCCCTCGACGGTCGTCATGACGACCACCTCAAGCAGGTTGGCCGCGCGATCCGGGCCGATGACGAGCCAGCGGTCTGGGTCCTCTCCAGCGTCTTCGATGACGGTCGCATGGTGGATGGCGTGATCGATGTCGTCGTCGGCGACGTCGTGCTTGCGCGCCGAAGGGTGGATCTCCACAGATCGTTTAGCGTACTACGAAATCATCGCCGGCCGAGGGTGATCGAGCGATCGACGTGAGGCGAGCACCCCAAGCCGGCCCCGGATCGCGCTCTGCTTGACGGACCGCCGCGCCGACATCCGCGCGACGGTCCACCCGCCTCGGACAGCGCTACTTGACGGTGATCTGCCCGCGCATCCCGTCGGCGTAGTGCCCGGGGATGTTGCAGACGTAGACGTACCGGCCGGGCTCGAGGTCGACGGAAGCCGACTTCGACGCGCCGCCGTCGATCTCGGAGACCTCGCCGATCGAGGCGTCCTCGCTCACGCGGCCGCCGCTGACCTTCAGTGAGCCCGCCGCTTCCTCTGTCTTGAGCACGACCAGCTCGTGCGGGATCTTGCCCTTGTTGTCGAGCGTGATCTCGAGCTTGCCGGGCTTCGCGGTGATCGCCTCCGGGTCGAACGCATACTCGGTGGCGTCCACGGTGAGCTTGCCGTCGGCGGCGGAGACCGCGTTGCCGGTGTCCGCCGCGGGCTGGGTCATGGTGGCGGCGCTCTCGTCCGAGCTCGAGTCCTCGTCCGAGCCGCAGCCGGCGAGCACGCCCAGCGCGGCGGTCGCCGAGACGAGGAGGACCAGACCGCGTCTCATGCGATCACGGCGGGCCGGCGGGGCGACGGATGGGTCGGCGTGATGCGTCGAGCGGAGCATGCGGTGTTCCTCCTTGGTGGTGACACCGACCATTCTCACGCCGCACGGCGACGCCGAGATGATGTTTGCTGGGCGAGGTGCTCTCAGTCCATCGAGCCGAGCGAGCGGATGCCCTGGTCGACGCGCTCGGCGAGTTGCTCGCCGCGCCGCCGGACGATCCGTTCGCGGCCGAGGTCGTCGCGGTGCCGACGCGCGGCATGGAGCGCTGGCTGACGCAGCGCCTGTCGACGCAACTCGGCACGGCGACCGGGCGCTCCGATGGAGTGTGCGCGAACGTCACGTTCCCGTCGCCGCGCAGGCTCGTCGGCGACGTGGTCGCGGCGGCGTCCGGCATCGACCCCGACACCGACCCCTGGCTCGCCGAGCGGATCGTCTGGCCGTTGCTCGAGGTCATCGAGGACACGGTCACCCAGCCGTGGCTGCGCGTGCTGGCCGCCCACCTCGGCGCGGACCCCGAGGCGCCCGACGCGACGCGACAGGCGCGGCGGCTCAGCAGCGTGCGGCACATCGCCGAGCTCTTCGACCGCTACGCGCGCCACCGGCCGGAGATGCTGCTCGCCTGGGCGGCGGGAGACGACGTCGGCGTGCCCGCCGACGCGCGCTGGCAGCCCGAGCTGTGGCGGCGGCTGCGCGAGCGCGTCGGCGTGGCGGATCCGGCGACGCGCCTCGAACGCGCGTGCGCGCGGCTCGTCGAGGAGCCCGGGCTCAGTGACCTGCCGGAGCGGTTTTCGCTGTTCGGCCTGACCCGCCTGCCGGCCGCGACCCTGCAGGTGCTCGGCGCCCTCGCCGCCGGGCGCGACGTGCACCTCTTCGCCCTGCACCCCTCGCCCGCGCTGTGGGTGAAGGTGGAGGGGGTGCTGGCGCGCGCGGGCAGCGGGGGGCGGGTCGAGGGGATGCCGGCCGGCGCGGGTGCGGGAGGCGTGGCCGAGGTGCTGGCCGGCGCGGTGCGGATCGCCCGCCGCGACGGCGACCCCACCAAGTACCTCGCCACGAATCGACTCCTCGCATCCTGGGGGCAGGACTCGCGCGAGCTGCAGCTCGTATTGAGCGCCGCGGCCGGGCACGCCGAGCACCATCACCACCCCGTCGAGCACGGCTCGGCGACGCTGCTCGAACGCGTCCAGGCCGACGTCCGCGCCGACCGCGCGCCGCGGCCGGAAGACAGGACGCCCCTGGACCGCGACGACCGCAGCATCCAGATCCACGCCTGTCACGGGCGCAGCCGCCAGGTCGAGGTCCTGCGCGGCGCGATCCTGCACTCGCTCCAAGAGGACCCGACGCTCGAGCCGCGCGACGTCATCGTCATGTGCCCGGACATCGAGACGTTCGCGCCGCTCATCCAGGCCACGTTCGGCGCCGGGCAGATCGCCGGCGAGGAGGCAGACCCGCTCCCCGGCGACGTCCGCCCGCCCGACCTGCGCGTCCGCCTCGCCGACCGCTCGCTGCGCCAGACGAACCCGATCCTCGGCGTCGTGGCCGCGCTGCTCGACATGGCGGGTGGGCGGGTCACGGCGTCCGAGGTGCTCGACCTCGCCGACCGCGCCCCCGTCCGCCGCCGCTTCGGCTTCGACGACGACGACCTCTCGCGCATCGAGGACTGGGTCGCCGCGAGCGGGATCCGCTGGGGTCTGGATGCCGAGCACCGCCGCCCGTTCAAGCTCGACAAGCTCGGCGCGGGGACGTGGCGGGCGGGCCTGGATCGCGTGCTGCTCGGGGTCACGATGAGCGAGACCCTGCTCGGCGGCGTCCTCGCGCTCGACGACGTGGAGAGCGGCGCGATCGACCTCGCCGGCCGCCTGGCGGAGCTCGTCGACCGGCTCGCCGCGGCGCTCGACGCGCTCACCACGCCGCAGCCGATCGACGGCTGGGCGGTGAGCCTCGCGGCTGCCGCAGACGCGCTCGCGGCGACAACCCCCGGCGACACGTGGCAGCGCGCGGAGCTGCAGCGGCTGCTCGACGACGTGGTCGGCAGCGCGACCGCGGCCGTCGCCGGCGGCGAGGTCAACGCGACCGTCCTGGCGCTGCCGGAGGTCCGCGCGCTGCTGGCCGAGCGCCTCGCCGGGCGCCCGACGCGCGCGAACTTCCGCACCGGGCACCTCACGGTCTGCACGCTCATGCCGATGCGCTCGGTGCCGCATCGCGTCGTCTGCCTGCTCGGCCTGGACGACGGCGCGTTCCCCCGCCGCACGGCCCGCGACGGCGACGACCTCATCCTCGACGACCCGCACGTCGGCGACCGCGACCCGCGCGCGGAGGACCGCCAGCTCTTGCTCGACGCGCTCCTCGCCGCGACCGACCGCCTCGTCGTCACGTACACGGGCAACGACGAGCGCACGAACATCGAGCGCCCGCCGGCGGTGCCGGTCGGCGAGCTGCTCGACGTGATCGACGCGACAGCATCGCCGGGCCCCGCGGGCGGTCGCGCGCGCGACCGCGTGCTCGTCCGCCATCCGCTGCAGCCGTTCGACCCGCGCGACTTCGCCCCCGTCGAGCACGCCGGCGGCCGGCCCTGGAGCTTCGACCGGGTCACGCTCGAGGGAGCCCGGGTCCTGTGCGCCGACCGCCCGCCGCCGGCACCCTTTCTCGCCGGTCCGCTCCCTCCGGCAAACGCGAGCGTCGTGGAGCTCGACGACCTCGTGCGCTTCGTCGAGCACCCCGTGAAGGCCTTCCTACGCCAGCGGCTCGGCGTTCGCGCGGGGCGCTACGCGGACGAGCTCAGCGACGTCCTACCGGTCGAGCTCGACGGCCTGGGCCAATGGGGCGTGGGTGACCGGCTGCTCGAGCTGATGCTGACCGGGACCTCACTCGAAGAGGCGCGCAAGATCGAAGAGGCGCGCGGCATGCTGCCGCCGGGGGAGCTCGCACGACCGGTGCTCGACAAGCTGGTGCCGATCGTCGAGCAGATCCTTCGCGCGGCGCGGGTGCTCAGTCCGGACGCGTTCAGCCCCGCACCGGTGGACGTCGACGTCGATCTCGGCGAGGGCCGGCGCCTCACCGGCGTCGTGCAGGGCGTCGGCGCCGGCGTCATGCGCAGCGTCGCCTTCTCGCGGGTCAAGCCGAACGCCCGGCTGGCGGCCTGGGTGCGCTTGCTCGCCCTCGTCGCCACCGACCCCGGCCGTCCCTACGAGGCCTTGACGATCGGGCGAGCGCAGCCGGACGCGCAGAACGCGAGGATCACGGTCGCGCGCATCCCTTCGCTCTCCGGCGACGCCGGCGAGCGCGCCCGGATCGCGCGACGCCAGCTCGCGACGATCGTCGAGCTACGCGATCGCGGGCTGCGCGAGCCGCTGCCGATCGCGACCCTGTCCTCCGCGGCCTACGCGCGCGCGGCAGAGCGTGGGAGGGACGGCGTCGCGGCGGCGCGCAAGCAGTGGGAGTCGGGCTGGAGGTTCCCCGGCGAGGACGCGCAGCCCGAGCACCAGCTCGTGCACGGCGGCGTGATCGCGTTCGAGGCGCTGCTCGCGCAGCGGCCCCGAGCGGACGAGACCGGGGACGGCTGGGACGAGCGCGAGCCGACGCGCTTCGGGCGCTACGCGCGCAGGCTCTGGGAATGGCGAGCCGAGCACGAGCAGGTGGACGACCGATGAGCGAGCTGCCGTTTCACGTCTGCGGTCCGCTGCCCTCGGGCGTGACGGTGCTCGAGGCAAGCGCGGGGACGGGCAAGACGTACACGATCGCCGCGCTCACGGCCCGCTACGTCGCCGAGGGCACGCCGCTGCACCGGATGCTGCTCGTGACGTTCACCCGCATGGCGACCGGCGAACTGCGCGACCGCGTCCGCGAGCGGCTCGTCGCGGTGGAGCGCGGCCTGACGCGCGCGCTGGCGGGCGACGCCGTGACCGACGACGAGGTCGTCCGGCTGCTCGCCCAAGGCGGCGAACGCCAGGTGACCGCGCGCCGCGACAACCTCACCCGCGCGCTCGCCGACTTCGACGCGGCGACGATCGCGACGACCCACGGCTTCTGCCAGGAGGTGCTCGGCGGGCTCGGCATCGCGGGCGACATCGCGGCCGACACCGCCTTCGTCGAGGACCTTCACGACCTCCTCGAGGAGGTCGTCGACGACCTGTACGTCCGCCGCTTTCACCACGATCGCGCCACGCCGGCGTTCACCCGCGCGCAGGCGATGCGGATCGCGCTCATGGCCGCCAACAACCCGACCGCGCCCGTCGAGCCCGAGACCGCGCCGGAGAACAGCGTGGCGGCGATGCGCGTGCGGCTCGCGCACAAGGTCCGCGAGGAGCTCAGGGCGCGCAAGCACGCGACGGGCGTGATGACGTACGACGACCTCCTCACGCGCCTCGACGAAGCGCTGTCGCCGCCCGGGGGGCCGGCTGTCGCCGCGCACATGCGCGAGCGCTTCGAGGTCGTGCTCGTCGACGAGTTCCAGGACACCGACCCGGTCCAGTGGGAGATCATGCGACGCGCGTTCAGCGCCGGCACGCTCGTCCTCATCGGCGACCCGAAGCAGGCGATCTACGCGTTCCGCGGCGCGGACGTCTACTCGTACGTGGAGGCGAAGGCGAGCGCGGGATCGCACGCGACGCTGGCCGTGAACTGGCGCAGCGACCAGGGACTGATCGACGCCTACGACGCCGTCTTCCGGGGCGCGCGGCTGGGCCACGAGGGGATCGTCTACCGCACCGTCGCCGCCGCCGACGCCAACCAGGCGCCGCGCCTGACGGGCGCGCCGGTCGCGGCGCCGTTGCGCGTCCGGGTCGCCCGGCGCGACGACCCCGCCGTCGGCCGGACGCCGGGCGGCTACGCGCGCAAGCAGCCCGCTCGCGAGCAGATCGCGGCCGACCTCGCCGCCGACCTGGTCGCGCTGCTCGAGTCCGCAGCCGAGATCGAGACCCGCGACCAGGCGGGCCAGCCGCTGCACCGCGAGCGCGTGCAGCCCGGCCACGTCGCCGTGCTCGTCCGCACCCACCGCAACGCCGCGCAGGTTCGCGACGCGCTCGACGGCGCAGGGATCCCGGCGGTCGTGAGCGGTGCGGGGAGCGTGTTCGGCACGCCCGCCGCCATCGAGTGGCTGCGGCTCATGGACGCGATCGAGCGCCCGTCGTCGCCGCCACGCGCGCGTGCCGCGGCGCTGACGTGCTTCTTGGGCTGGTCGGCCGAGCGGGTGGCGGTCGCGCGCGACGACGAGTGGGAGGACGTCCACCGGCGACTGCACGCCTGGGGCCGGGTGCTGCGTGATCGCGGCGTCGCGTCGCTGACGGAGCGGATCACGCTCACCGAGGGCCTGCCGGGTCGCGTGCTCGCCACGGCCGACGGCGAGCGCCGGCTGACCGACTTGCGCCACGTCGCGCAGCTCTTGCACGGCGAGGCGACGAGCGAGCAGCTCGGGACCGCGGCGCTCGCGTCGTGGCTGCGCCGCCGGATCGCCGAGGCCGACCGCGACACCGCCGACGAGGAGCGCAGCCGCCGCCTGGAGTCCGATGCCGCCGCCGTCCAGATCCTCACGATCCATCGCAGCAAGGGCCTCGAGTTCCCGATCGTCTACTTGCCGTACCTGTGGGAGGACGTTCCCCTCGCGCGCGAGCCCGAGCCGATCTTCTTCCACGAGCCGGCCCGGGACGATGCGCGCACGATCGACGTCGGCCTCGAGGGACCCGACTGGAATCGTCACCTCCAGCAGCACCATGCCGAGCAGCGCGGGGAGGATCTGCGCCTGGCGTACGTCGCGCTCACGCGGGCGCGCCACCAGGCGGTCGTCTGGTGGGCAGGCTCGTTCGACAGCCGGCATTCGGCGCTCTCGCGCCTGCTCTTCGCGCGCGGTGACGACGAGGACGTGCCGGCGCTGGGTCGCGTGACGCCGTCCGACGACGACGCCACGGCGCGCCTGGAGGAGCTCGCGGCGCGCGCTCCGGGGCGCATCAGCGTCGAGCTCGCGCGACCCGGCGCGCCGGGGCGCTGGAGCAGCGCGCCGCCGCCGCCCGCCGATCTCGCGGTGGCGACGTTCGGACGGCCGATCGACTGGCGCTGGCGGCGCACGTCCTACAGCGACATCACGTCCGCCGCACACGAGCCGCTCGTCGCCAGCGAGCCGGAGGAGGGCGTGGTGGCCGACGAGCACGCCCCCGGCGCGCCGGCAGGGACGGCGCCGGCGCCAGCGCCGCGCGCCGTCGCCGAGGCGGCCCTGCTCGCCACCGCGTCGCCGCTGGCCGCGATGCCGGCGGGTGTCCACGTCGGCACCTTCGTCCACCGGCTCCTGCAGGACGCCGACTTCGCCGCCCCCGACCTCGACGCCGAGCTGCGCGGGCTCGTCACCGCCGCCCGCCGCCCCGCCGACGTCGGCGACGCCGCGACCGTCGTCGCCGGGTTGAGCGCCGCGCTGCGCACGCCCCTCGGCCCGCTGCTGGGCGACCGCCGCCTGTGCGACGTCACCCGCGCCGACCGCCTCGACGAGCTGGGCTTCGAGCTGCCGCTGGCCGGCGGCGACGCGCCGGGCGGCGACGGTCTCGACCTCGGCGCGATCGGCGCGCTCCTGCGCGAGCAGCTGCCGGCCGGCGATCCGCTCGCGGGCTACGCGGCGCGGCTGAGCGACCCGGCCCTGCGCGGCGGCGCGCGCGGCTACCTCACCGGCAGCATCGACCTCGTCCTGCGCGACGGCGATCGCTACGCCGTCGTCGACTACAAGTCCAACTATCTCGCAAGCCCGGGCGAGCAGCTCACCGCGTGGCATCACCGTCCGGCGGCGCTGGCTGCCGAGATGGAGCGCTATCACTACGGCCTGCAGGCGCTGCTCTACGCGGTAGCGCTTCACCGTTACTTGCGCTGGCGCCTTAACGGTTACGACCCCGAGCGCAACCTCGCAGGCGTGCTCTATCTCTTCTTGCGGGGGATGAGCGGCCCGGATACGCCGGTCGTCGACGGCAGTCCGTGCGGCGTGTTCGGCTGGCGGCCACCCGCGCAGCTTGTCGTGGCGCTGAGCGACGTGCTCGACCGGGGCGGGGCGGCGTGATCGAGCCCGCCGACCTCCATGTCGCCCGCCGCGTACGCGACGCGCCGGCGCCGTTGCGCGAGTTCAACGACGCGGGTGTGCTCGCGCCCGCCGACATCCACGTCGCGGTGCGGCTGACGGCGCTCGCGGGCGGCGAGCCGGACGCGACGCTCGCCCTGGCCGTCGCGCTCGCGGTCCGCGGCCCGCGCCTCGGCCACGTCTACGTCGACCTCGCGACGATCCGCGAGCAGGCGACGGTCGACCTCGACGAGCCCGTCGACCTCGCCGCGCTGCCGTGGCCGCAGCCCGAGCAGTGGACGCGCGCGCTCGCGGCAAGCGCGCTCGTCGGGGTCGGCGAGGAGGACGTCGCGCCGAGGCGCCCGCTGAGGCTCCTCGGCACGCGCCTGTACCTCGATCGCTACTGGCGCGAGGAGGCGCGCGTCGCGGCGGACCTGCTCGCGTTCGCCGCGGTGGCCGCGGCCGAGGTCGACGAAGCCGTGCTCGCCGACGGGCTGCGGCGCCTCTTCGGAGCGGGCGCCGGACGCGAGGCCGACGAGCGCCAGCGCCTTGCCGCGGCGACGGCCGCGCGGCAGCGCTTCGCGGTCGTCGCGGGCGGGCCGGGATCCGGCAAGACGACGACCGTCGCGCGGATCCTCGCGCTGCTGCTCGAGCAGGCCGAGCACGCGCAGGAGCCGCAGCCCTTCGTCGCGCTTGCCGCACCGACCGGCAAGGCCGCCGCGCGGCTGGAGGAGGCCGTCGCCGCGGAGGCGGCGCAGATGCCCATCGCGACGTCGATCCGCGACCGCCTTGCCGATCTGCACGGCTTCACCCTGCACCGGCTGCTGGGCTGGAAGCCCGGCAGCCACAGCCGCTTTCGCCACGACCGCGCCAACCCTCTGCCGCACGACATCGTCGTGGTCGACGAGACGTCGATGGTGGCGCTGTCGCTCATGGCCCGGCTGGTCGAGGCGATCCGGCCGGGCGCGCGGCTGGTCCTCGTCGGCGATCCGGGTCAGCTCACGTCGATCGAGGCCGGAGCGGTGCTCGGCGACATCGTCGGACCCGCGGCGACAGCGCCGTGGCCGTCCGACCGGCGGCGCGCGGCGCCCGCGAACCGCCGCTCGACCGCAAGGTCGCCGGCCGCTGGCGCGCTCGCCGCCGGCATCGTCGTCCTCGACCGCTCGCACCGCTTCGGCCGTGCGATCGCCGAGCTCGCCGAGGCCGTGCACGGCGGCGACGCGACTGCCACGCTCCGCGCGCTGCGCGAGCACGCTGACACGATCGTCTGGATCCCCGTCGACGTCGGCGGCGAGCCGGATGCGCTCGCGATCGTGCGCGACGAGGCAGTCGC
The DNA here is from genome assembly GCA_963743055.1 of uncultured Actinomycetes bacterium. GTDB lineage: Bacteria > Actinomycetota > Thermoleophilia > Solirubrobacterales > Solirubrobacteraceae > CADCVQ01. Next base: position 12,711 of record CAVUOK010000001.1, read on the forward strand.
AGCCGGTCGCAAGGTGGTCGAGGCCGCCGCCGCAGGCGACGCGGCCAAGGCGCTCGAGCAGATCGGCGCGTTCAGGCTGCTCTGCGCCCATCGCCGCGGCGAGCACGGCGCGCAGACGTGGCGCGCGCGCGTGGAGGCGTGGCTCGCCGCCGCGATCGACGGCTTCGCGTCCCAGGGCGAGTGGTATGTCGGCCGGCCGCTGCTCGTCACCGAGAACGACTACGGCCTCAGGCTCTACAACGGCGACACCGGTGTCGTCGTCGCAGGCGAGGACGGCCGCCCCGGCGCCGCCTTCGAGCGCCACGACGGGCTCATCAGCCCGGCACGCCTCGAAGCCGTCGAGACCGTCTACGCGATGACGATCCACAAGGCCCAGGGCTCGCAGTTCGACACGGCCGCGGTCCTGCTGCCGCCCGCGAGCTCGCCGATCCTCACCCGTGAGCTGCTCTACACGGCCGTCACCCGCGCGCGTGCAAAGCTCATCGTCGCAGGCACCGAGGACGCGATCCGAGCGGCGGTCGCACGGCCCGTCGCGCGAGCGTCGGGCCTGGGCGATCGGCTCTGGGGTCGCGAGACCGACCGGTAACGCGCCACCCGCCCAAACGGACGTGCCGGAATTTCAAGCCTTCCGCGTCCCGAGACGAGCCGACCGCTTCGCTGGTACACGTGGCCGGAAGTTCGGCGAGGTTTTTCCGGATGCCCGGCCGTGGCTGACGGTCGACGGTGTCCCGCCGACGTGCTGGTGGCACGTGGGCGGGCGCCGGCGGCCGTCAGGCGCGGATCGGGCGCCGGGAAAACCCGTCGAACTTCCGGACGCGTGTACTAGCCTCCGAGCCGTGACGTCGTCCACGCTCAAGCGCACCTCGCTGTTCGAAACGCACCGTGAAGCCGGCGGGAAGATCGTGCCGTTCGCCGGCTGGGAGATGCCCGTGCAGTACGCCGACGGCATCCGCGCGGAGCACCTCGCCGTGCGCGGCTCGGCGGGGATCTTCGACGTCTCGCACATGGGCGAGGTCGAGGTCACCGGACCCGGCGCCGAAGACTTCCTCCAGCACCTCTACTCCAACGACATCACGAAGATGGCCATCGGCCGCGCGCAGTACGCGCTGCTGTGCGCCGAGGACGGTGGCGTCATCGACGACCTCTTCACCTACCGCCTCGGCCCCGAGCGCTACCTCACCGTGACGAACGCCGCCAACCACGACGGCGACGTCGCGTGGCTGCGCGCCCACACCGAGGGCTTCGACGTCGAGCTCCTCGACGCGGCCGACCGCTACGCGATGCTCGCCGTCCAGGGTCCCGTCGCGCGCGAGATCGTGCAGGCGATCTCCGACTCGCCGCTCCCCGCGCGGATGACCGCGCAGCGCGGGATCGTGTTCGGCCGCGAGATGCTCGTCTGCGGGACGGGCTACACGGGCGAGGACGGCGTCGAGCTGCTGCTCGACCCCGACGACGCGCCCGCCGTCTGGGAGGAGATCGTCCGCCGCGGCGCCACGCCCGCCGGGCTCGCCGCGCGCGACACGCTGCGCCTCGAGGCCTGCTTCCATCTCTACGGCAACGACCTCTCGGCCGACCGCAACCCGATCGAGGCCGGCCTCGGCTGGGCGTGCAAGGAGGCCACGGGCTTCATCGGCTCCGAGGCGGTCGCGGCTGCGCGCGCCGACGGGACCAAGGAGAAGCTCGCGCCGTTCAAGCTCACCGGACCGGGCATCGCGCGTCAGGGCAACGCGGTCGTCGGCGGGGGCGAGGTGACGAGCGGCACGCTCTCGCCGTGTCTCGGCATCGGGATCGGCATGGCGTACCTGCCGGCGGGAAAGACCACACCGGGAGAGACCTTCGAGATCGACGTGCGCGGCAAGACGCGCCCTGCGGTCGTCGCGACCAAGCCGCTCTACGACAAGGAGACCGATGGCTGAGGCCAGCTACCCGGATGACCTGCTGTACCACTCCGAGCACGACTGGGCCAAGGTCGACGGCGAGGTCGCGACGTTCGGCATCACGTGGTTCGCGCAGGACGCGCTCGGCGAGGTCGTCTTCTTCGATCCGCCCGAGGTCGGCACGACGGTGACGGCGAACGAGTTCTACGCCGAGGTCGAGTCCGTCAAGGCGGTCTCCGACGTGATCGCGCCGCTGAGCGGCGAGATCGTCGAGGTCAACACCGTGCTCGCCGACGCCACCGAGGCGATCAACGAGGATCCCTACGGCGACGGGTGGATGGTCAAGGTCAAGCTCTCCGACCCCGCCGAGGTCGACACGCTGCTCGACCGCGACACCTACGTGGGCGGGCTCTCGTGAGCGGCTACACGTCTGCAACCCCGCAGGACGTCGAGGCGATGCTCGCCGCGATCGGCGTCGACTCGATCGAGCAGCTCTTCGACGGCATCCCCGCGGCGCTGCGCCTCGAAGGCGGTGCGATCGACCTGCCGCCGGGCCAGCCCGAGCAGGCCGTGTACGCCGAGCTGCGCCGGCTCGCCGCGCGCAACGTGTCCGCCGACGACGAGATCACCTTCCTCGGCGCGGGGATGTACGACCACTACGTCCCGGCGATCATCGACATGCTCATGTCGCGGTCGGAGTTCCTCACGCCGTACACGCCGTATCAGCCCGAGGTCTCCCAGGGCGGGCTGCAGGTCATGTTCGAGTACCAGACCGCGATCTCCGAGCTCACCGGCCTGCCGGTCTCGAACGCCTCGCTGTACGAAGGGCCGAGCGCCGTCGGCGCCGCCGCGTACCTCGCGAAGGCCGCGAACAAGGGCCGCACGCGCCTCGTCGCCAGCCGCGGCGTGCACCCCGACAGCCGCGAGACGCTGCGCACGCTCGCCGTCGGCTACGGCATGACCGTCGACGAGATCCCGCTGACCGACGGCCTCACGGACCTCGACACGCTGCGCGAAGCGCTGGACGACAACGTCAGCGCCGTCATCCTCCAGCAGCCGAACTTCCTCGGCACGATCGAGGAGCTGGCCGTGCTGGCCGAGGCCGCGCACGAGGCCGGCGCGCTCGTCATCGTCGCCGCCGATCCTCTGACCCTCGGCGTCATCGAGGCACCCGGCAACCAGGGCGCCGACGTCTGCGTCGGCGAGGGCCAGACGCTCGGCAACCGCCTGGACTTCGGCGGCCCCTCGTTCGGCTTCTTCGCCGCCACCGAGAAGCACATCCGCTCGATGCCCGGCCGGATCGCGGGGGAGACCGCGGACGCCGAGGGGCGCCGCGGCTTCGTGCTGACACTGCAGACGCGCGAGCAGCACATCCGCCGCGAGAAGGCGACGTCGAACATCTGCACGTCGCAGGCGCTGAACGCGCTGGGCGGGGTCGTCTACCTGAGCTGGCTCGGGCGCCAGGGGATCCGCGACATCGGCGAGCTCATGCTGCAGCGCACCCACTACGCGCGCGAGACGCTGTCGGCGATCGACGGCGTGTCCAAGCTGCACGACTGGCCGGTCGTGCGCGAGTTCGCGCTGCGCCTGGACGTCCCGGTCGACCGCGTCATCGAGCGCTGCGCGGAGGCGGGCATCAACCCCGGCTACGCGCTCGGGCGCTCGTACGACGAGTACCCGGACGGCCTGCTCGTCGCGATCACCGAGCAGCGCACGCGCGAGGACATCGACCGCTTCGCGACGGTCCTCGGGAACGCGGTCGCCGCCGAGCGGGCGCTCGCCGCGTCCGAGGTGGCGGCATGAGCGCGCTGGACGGTGGCGCCACGCCGCAGCAGCGAGAGCGGGCGACGACGATCTTCGAGAAGGGCGCACCGGGTCGCCACGCGTTCGTCGCGCCGGCGGCCGGGGTCCCCGAGGTCGACCCGCTGCTGCTCGTCCCGCAGCGGCTGCGCCGCGCCGAGCCCGCCCGGCTGCCCGAGGCCTCCGAACCGGAGATCGTGCGCCACTACGTGAACCTCTCCAAGCGCAACTTCGACCTGGACTCCGGCTTCTATCCGCTCGGCTCGTGCACGATGAAGCACAACCCGCGGCTCCACGAGCGCGTCGCGGCGCTGCCCGGGCACTCGCGGCTGCACCCGCTACAGGACCCGAAGCGCGCGCAAGGCGCGCTGGAGCTCATGTTCGAGCTGCAGGAGTCGCTCGCCGAGATCGCCGGCATGCCGCACGTCTCGCTGCAGCCGTCGGCCGGCTCGCACGGCGAGCTCGCGGGCGTGCTGCTGACGCGCGCCTACCACGCCGACCGCGGCGAGCAGCGCACGAAGGTGCTCACGCCCGACTCCGCCCACGGCACGAACCCGGCGACGGTGACGATGGCGGGCTTCGAGGTCGTGAAGGTGGCGCTGGACGCCGCCGGCGGCGTCGACGTCGAGGACCTGCGCGCGAAGGCCGACGAGCACACCGCGTGCCTCATGCTCACGAACCCGAGCACGCTGGGGATCTTCGATCCGAACATCGAGGAGATCGCGTCGATCGTCCACGGCGTCGGCGGCCTCCTCTACTACGACGGCGCGAACCTCAACGCGATCATGGGTTACTCGCGGCCCGGCGACATGGGCTTCGACATCCTGCACTTCAACCTGCACAAGACGTTCACGCAGCCGCACGGCGGCGGCGGCCCGGGCGCCGGGCCGATCGCCGTGACCGACGCGATCGCGCCGTTCCTGCCGCGTCCCCAGGTCGTGCAGAGCGCGCCTTCGAATGGCGGTCCGCCGACGTACGACCTCGACTACGACCGTCCGAAGTCGATCGGCAAACTGCGCGGTTTCCAGGGGAACTATGGCGTCTTCGTGCGCACGTACGCGTACATCCGCTCGCTCGGCGCGGAGGGCCTGAAGGAGGTCTCCGAGGTCGCCGTGCTCAACGCGAACTACCTGCTCGCGCGGCTGCGCGAGGAGGTCGGCGACCTGCTGCCGCTCGCGTTCGGAGAGCGCTGCCTGCACGAGTTCGTGCTGTCGGGCGCGCCGATGAAGAAGCAGCTCGGGATCCGCACACTGGACCTCGCGAAGCGGCTGCTCGACCACGGCGTTCACCCGCCGACCGTGTACTTCCCGCTCGTCGTCGACGAGGCGTTGCTCATCGAGCCGACCGAGACCGAGACGCGCGAGACGCTCGACGACTTCGTCGCGTCGATCGCCGCGATCCTCAAGGAGGCCGCGGAGGATCCGGAGATCGCGCGCAACGCGCCGTACACGACGCCCGTGCGCCGGCTCGACGAGGCGGGCGCCGCCAAGCGCCCGCGCGTGCGCCAGGCGCTGTAGCCGACGCGCCTGCCCCGCCCGCCATGGGGCGGCGGCAACGTCTGCGAGTCCGGGACCCTCAGACGGCGATGACGACCTTGCCGCGTGCGCGACCGTCCTGGACGTGCCGGACGGCCGCCGCCGTCTCGCCCAGCGGGTACGTCCGCTCGATCGCCGGCACGAGCTTCCCGGCGTCGGCGAGCTCTGCCAGCGTCACGAGGTCCGCGCCGTTCTCCGACGCGATGAACGTGCCGAGCTTCTGACCGACGAACGGCGAGAGCAGCTGCGCGCGGATCTGGCGGTCGCTGCCGCCGAGCCAGCGCCCGTCGGTCTCGCCGCCCGTGATGACGAGCCTCCCCCGAGGGGTGAGCGCGCGCCGCAGGACAGACAGGCGGGTGTTGCCGCCGATGTCGACGATCGCGTCGTAGCGGTGGGCGCCGTCGGCGAAGCCGGCGCGCGTGTAGTCGATCACGTGATCCGCGCCGAGGGACCGCACGAGGTCCAGCTTGGCCGTGCTGCACACGCCCGTGACCTCCGCGCCGTACGCCTTGGCGAGCTGCACGGCGAACGTGCCGACGCCACCCGACGCCCCGATGATCAGCACCTTCCAGCCCGCCTGCACGCCCGCCTTGTCGCGCACCGCCTGCAGCGCGGTGAGCGCGGAGACGGGCATGGCCGCGGCCTGCTCGAAGGAGAGGCTCGCCGGCTTGCGGGCGAGCCGACCGGGCGTGGCAACCGCGTACTCGGCGAACGAACCGGCGCAGGTGCCGTAGACCTCGTCGCCGGGCTTGAACGCGGTCACGTCGCGGCCGACGGACGCGACCGTCGCCGCCACGCTGCGGCCAGGGTTGAGCGCCTTCGGGCGCCGGAGTCCGAAGCCCGCCGCGCCGATCGGGTACGGGAGGCCGGCCATGATGTGCCACGTGCCGCGATCGACGCTGGCCGCGTGCACGCGCAGGAGCACCTCGCCGTCGGCGAGGGTCGGCGTCGCGACGTCGGCGAGCCGCAGCACGTCCTCGGGTGCGGCGCCGTACTCGGCCTGGACGATCGCGTGCATCGTCGCCGGGATGGCACGGGTCGGGCCGGGCGGTGGATCGAGCGTCGCTGCCTTCATGGTGTCTCCGAGCGTCGTGCGGCTTACGTTGTAAGTACTGTAGGCTTACGTCGTAAGGTTGTCAAGGCGAGCGACACGGAGGGGACCGAGATGGCGCAGCAGGCCGACGCGCGAGAGCCCCGGATCGCGCTCAGCCGCGACCGCGTGCTGCAGGTCGCCGTCGGCCTGGCCGACGACAGCGGGATCGGCTCGCTCACCATGCGCAAGCTGGGCGAGGCCCTCGGAGTCGAGGCGATGTCGCTCTACAACCACGTCGCCAACAAGGAGCAGCTGCTCGACGGCATGGTCGACCTCGTCTTCGGCGAGATCGAGCTGCCTTCCGGCGAGTCCGATTGGAGGATCGCGATGCGCGAGCGCGCGATCTCGGCCCGCCACGCGCTCGCCCGCCATCCGTGGGCGATCGGCCTGATGGTCTCGCGGACGTCGCCCGGCCCCGCGACGCTGCGCCATCACGACCACGTGATCGGCAGCCTCCGCGCGGCCGGCTTCTCGATCGAGCTGACCGCCCACGCCTTCTCGGTGCTCGACGGCTACATCTACGGCTTCGCCCTGCAGGAGTCGAGCATGCCGATCGAGTCCGCCGAGCAGACGGAGGAGGTCGCCCGGATGATGCTCGCGCAGATGAGCCCCGACACGTACCCGCACCTCACCGAGCTGACGGTCGAGCACATCCTCAAACCCGGCTACGACTACGGCGAGGAGTTCGAGTTCGGGCTCGACCTCGTCCTCGACGGCCTCGAGCGGGCTCGAACCGGCGGCGGGTCCGGGGCCGGGCTCGCGGCCAAGCCCGCTGCGCCCACCCCGCCCGGCGGCGCGTGACATCCTGACCGGCGTGTCACTCACCATCTTCTCGGGCATCCAGCCCACCGGCCGCAAGCACCTCGGCAACTACATCGGCGCGATCATGCAGTACGTCGCCGGGCAGGACCGCGGCGACCCGGCGATCTACTGCATCGTCGACCTGCACGCCACGACGGTCCCGTACGACCCGGTCGAGCTGCGCGCCCGCGTCCTCGACACGACCGCGGTGCTCATCGCCGCCGGCCTCGATCCCGAGCGCTGCATCCTCTTTCGCCAGGGCGACGTCGCCGAGCACAGCGAGCTGTGCTGGCTGCTGACGTCGGTGACCGCGCTCGGCGAGCTCAACCGCATGCACCAGTTCCGCGACAAGTCGGCCGCCCAGCGCGAGCTCGTGTCGGCGGGCCTGCTGCTCTACCCGGTCCTGCAGGCCGCTGACGTCCTCGCCTACCGCGCCGACGAGGTGCCCGTCGGGGAGGACCAGCGCGAGCATCTCGAGCTCATGCGCGACGTCGCGGTCCGCTTCAACGCGCGCTTCGCGCCGGCGGGGTCCGAGGGCATCCTCGTCGTGCCGGAGCACCGCATCCCGGCGGTGGGCGCCCGCGTGCGCGACCTGCAGCGCCCCGAGCGCAAGATGTCGACGACCGGCGGCACGGAGCAGGGGACGGTCCTCCTGCTCGACGACCCCAAGACGATCTCCAAGAAGTTCAAGCGCGCGGTCACCGACTCCGAGGACCCGCCCGTCATCCGCCGCGGCGAGGACAAGCCGGGCGTCACGAACCTCATCGAGATCCTCGCGGCGGTGCGCCGCGTCACGCCCGAGGAGGTCGAGGCCGGGCTGGCGAGCGCGCGCGGCTACGGCGACCTCAAGGTCGCCGTCGGAGACGCGGTCGTGGCCGAGCTCGCGCCGCTGCAGGAGCGCTACATCGCGCTGCGCGAGGACGAGCCCACGCTCGAGGCGATCCTCGCCGCCGGCGCCGAGAAGGCTCGCGCGATCGCGTCGGCCACGCTCGCCGACGTGCGCGACGCGATGGGCATCGGCCCCCGGCGTCGCTGACGACTGCCGCGACATGCACGTGCCGGGACCGCGTGAGAACGCCCGGGCGCGATGGCGTGCGTCACCCGAGCCGAGATGCGCCCCGGCCTCGCAGCACGCGTCGCGCCGCGTGGCGCGGGGTGGACGCCGGGTGCTCCGTCTCGGTCTTCATCGGCCACATGGCGATCGCGATGCTGGCGAGCGGCTGCGGCAGAGCGGCGAGCGGAGCCGGAAGCCGCCACAGCACGTCCGGCACGAGCAGCGAGCTGCGGGTGAAGACCGCAAACGGCGCCACGGACAGGCATGCCGGCTGTCCACCGAGATCCGACGCGGCGCCAAGCACTTCGAGCGGGACCGTGGCGCCCGCGCTCAAACGCGAGCCGTACGTGCTCACCCGGTCGGCCGACACGCGCGTGCGCACGGGGAACTCGAAGCCGTCAAGCCAGGACTCGTCTGCTCGGATGAGGCCGTCCAGGACGAGCTCTTCGTCCACCGACTGCACCGAGAACTGGCCTCGAAGCCACAGCAGCGAGGCGTTGTGCAAGGCCTCGCCGGTCACTGCGACGAATGCGCGCGCGATTCGGGCAGGGTCTCGGATCCCGGCGAGCGGGTTCACATCACGTCCGAATCTCTCGCTCTCGTTGCGCTCATCGACGCACGCCGCATCGTGCAGCGCGATGACAAGCTCGCGGTTGGTCACGACGATGTGGTCCTGGGACAGTGGCCCCACGAGCGCGCGCAGCACCGATTCGACGCGCGCGCTCGGCTCAGGCCTGCCCTGGTAGAGCTCACGCTGCCCCAGCCGTCGCCGTCGGGACAACGTGGCTCGCAGTCCCGGTGCAGCAGACACGCTCGCCGCCCGCTCGTCGCTTGCCGTGCGTTCCAGCTCGATCCGGCGCAGGCGGTCCGGCGGGTCGGCGATCAGCAGGTGATCGACCAGGCCGTCGACGGCCTGCTCATCGACGAAGTCGAGCGTGACGACCTTGTGCGCGGCACGATCGAGACGGATGTTCATCTTGCGCCGCCGGCGTGCCACGAGGAAGATGCCCCGCACGTACAAGACGAGAACGATCGCGCCAGCGACGAGCATCGCGCACTGGAGGAGCGACAGCGTCGCGAACCACGTGGCCATCGGCAGAAGGTACGTCCCGCGCTGGACGTCAAGCACGTTCATGCGGGGCAGCTCACAACAACCGAACCGTCGGCCTGCGTCGGTAGCCTGCTCGAATGACCGTCGCCTCGCTCGAGCTGGACCTCGAGGTCTTCTCCGGTCCGTTCGACCTGCTGCTGACGCTCGTCCTGCGCGAGGAGGTCGACCTGCTCGAGGTGCAGCTCGCCGACGTCGTGCTCGCCTACCTCGACCACCTCGAGAGCCGCGGCGAGCTCGACCTCGAGGTCGCGACCGAGTTCCTCGTGCTGATCGCCGCGCTGCTCGAGCTCAAGTCCCGGCTCATGCTCCCGCGCGCCGACGACGAGCTGCCCGACCTCGAGCCCGGCGAGGCCGCCGAGGAGCTGCTCGCGCGGATGCTCGAGGCGCGTCGCTACCGCCGCGCGGCCGACCACCTCGCCGCGCGCTTGGCGGGCGAGGAGGGCGTGCGCTACCGCTCGGCCCCGCTGCCGCCCGCGCTCAGGCGCACGAACCTCGCCGAAGCGGGCGCGGTCTACGACCCGCGCCGCCTCGGCGCCGCGCTCGGTGGCCTGCTGCGCGTGCCGCCGCGCGTCAACCTCGAGCACGTCACGGTGCCGACGATCACCGTCGCCGAGCGCCTCACCCACCTGCGCACGCTGCTGCGCCGCGGCGCGTGCTCGTTCGACGACGCGGTCCGCGGCGCGGATCGGGTCACCGTCGCGGTCACGCTGTTCGCGCTGCTCGAGCTGTACAAGCAGGGCGAGGCGACCTGGACCCAGGAGGTCCCGTTCGGCGACATCGCGATCACCGCCGCGACCCGGCGCGCCGGGGATGTCCGCCACGAGGCGGTGGCGTAGTGCCGCAGCTCACCGAGCTCGCGCGGATCGTCGAGGCGCTGCTGTTCCTCAGCCCCGATCCGGTGGGCGCCGAGGACCTCGCCGACGCCGCCGACTGCGATACCGACGAGCTCGCGAGGGCGCTCGCCGAGCTTGACTTCGAGTACGCGCCCGGCACGCACGGGTTGCAGCTCAAGCGCGTCGCCGGCGGCATCGCGCTCGCCACGGACCCCGTCGCCGAGGAGGCGGCGCGGCGCCTGCTCGCCAAGCCGCGCACGCCGCCGCTGACCCCGGCGCAAGCCGAGACGCTCGCGATCGTCGCCTACCTGCAGCCCGTCTCCCGACCCGAGATCACCCGCATCCGCGGCGTCTCCGCAGACTCGGCGTCGGGCACGCTGCTCGAGCGCGGCTTCGTCGAGGAGGCCGGGCGCTCGCAGTTCGGCGCCGTCACGTACCAGACGACCGACCTCTTCCTCAAGCTCTTCGGTCTCGACTCGCTGAAGGCGCTGCCGAGCGTCGCCGAGTGGGATCCCACGCCCGAGGAGGAAGCCGAGCTGCGCGACCGGCTGCTGCGGGCGGGCGAGCAGCGCGCCGGCGCGCCCGACGGCTGAGGGCTCGCGGGCGAAGGTTCTCCGGCGCGGTCGGTGGCCGCGGCCGCCGACCGGACGTGCGGCCGCCGACGGTTGTCGCGGCGCCCGCGCGGGTACCGCCTCGACATGGTCATCCTTGTCGCAATCCTCATCATCGCGCTCGTCGCAGCGGTCGCGTTTGCCGTCATGCAGCGCAGGCAAGCCGGTGGCGTCTCCGGCCTGCAGCGCCCGCGCACGTCGCCGATCGGCCGCCGCGGCACCGTTGCCCGGCACGATCCGATGGCCGCCGCCGTGGCCGAGCACGCGCAGGCGATGGACCCCGCCGACGTCGTCGCGGCCGAGCAGCGGCTGCAGGCCGAGGCCCGCAACGTCAACGCCAGGATGCAGGCAGGGTCGTCCCCGGCCGGCCATCCGGGCGCCTACGCCGGCGGGCAGCCGGGCGCCTACCCGGCCGCGCCGCCGATGGCACCCGGCCACTCCGCGCCCGTCGCGCCCGCGGCGACCGCCGCGGGGGCAGCGCCGGGTGCGGGGTTCCCGACCGACCCGAGCCTCGACAACCACTTCGATCCCGCGACCGGCGAGCGCATCGACGGCTACGGCGATCCGGCGAACGACCCGCGCTACGACGACCCCCGCTACGACGGCAGGCTGGCTGCCGACTGGGTGGATCCGCGCGAGGACGACCGCACCCGCTAACTGGGAACCAAACCCCGAGGGGGGCGACCGGCTCCTGCGCGCGCCAACAGGGCATGCGCGCAGGAGCGGTCGACAGCGTCAGGCCGCGGTGATCGTCCCGCAGAGCTCAGCCGACGTCGTCCGTCTCGCGCGCTGCGCGCAACCGCGTGGCGAACTCCCCGGCGGACGTGCCGAACCCAGCCGGCCGGGCCTTGGCCGCTTGGACGTCGACCGCGATCGTCGCCTCCGGCGCGTACCTGCGCTGCACCAACCTCACGGCCTCGGACCGCTCTGTCAAGCCGCTCGCGACGCTGCGAGCTGGCCGCACGCCGCCGCGATGTCGCGCCCGCGCGTGAGGCGCACCGTGACGCGCACCCCGTGCTCCTCGAGCGCCGCGCGGAAGACCTCGATCGCCTGCGCGCGCGAGCCGTCGTACGGCGAGCCGCTCGGGTTGTACGGGATGAGGTTGACCTTGAAGACCTTCGGATCGAGCACGCGCGCAAGCGCGACCGCCTGCTCGTAGCGGTCGTTGACGCCGGCGAGCATGACGTACTCGACGAACACCGGCCGGCGCTTGGCGACATGCCAGCGCTTGCACGCGGCGAGCACGTCCGCGAGCGGGTAGCGGTCGTTGACCGGCATGATCTGCGAGCGCAGCGCGTCGTCGGCGGCGTGCAGCGAGAAGGCGAGCCGCAGCGGCATGTCCGTCTGTGCGAGCCGGTCGATGCCGGGGATCCAGCCGACGGTCGAGATCGTCGTGCGGCGGTGCGTGATGCCGGCGTCGGGCAGGCGCCGGCACGCGGCGAGCACGGCGTCGAGGTTCATCATCGGCTCGCCCATGCCCATGAAGACCGCATGGTCGGGGGAGTCCTCCGCCGCCCCGCCCGGCGGCCCGCCGACTGATGCCCGCAGAAAGCGGCGGAAGTGCAGCGCCTGGTCGAGGATCTCCGAGGCCGTCAGGTTGCGGCCGAACTTCATCGAGCCGGTCGCGCAGAACGTGCACGTCAGCGGGCAGCCCGACTGCGACGACAGGCACAGCGACCGGCGACCGTCCTTGTAGCGCATGAGCACGGCCTCGACCGGCCGTCCGTCGGCGGTGTGGAAGAGGGACTTCACCGTGCCGTCGCGCGAGAGCGCCTCGTCGACGAGCGCGAGGGTCGAGAACGGCACGTCGGCGGCGAGCTGCTCGCGCAGCTTCGCGGGGACGTCGGTCATCGCGTCGTAGCCGCCGGCGCCGCGCGCCGCCCACGACCACACCTGGCGGGCGCGGAAGGCCGGCTCGCCGGCCTCGGCCAGCGTGCGCTCTAGCAGCTCGAGATCCACCCGCCCATCGTAGGAGGCGGGTCGCGCGCGTCAGGCCACGTCGTCGAACTCGTAGACCGCGGTGCCGCCCGCCGCGAGCATCGTGACGCCGCCGGCCGCGAGGTCGTGCGCGCCCGTCGTGTGGAAATGCTCGGGGACAAGCTGGCGCCCCCCGCTCCCGGGATCGATCGCGGTCGCGCCCTGGTGCATGCCCATGCTCGCCTCGCGCGCGAGGTCGATCCACCAGCGCAGCCGCTCCTGCTCGTTCATCCGCCCCGTGATCGCGGTCGCGCGCAGGCCGTCCTCGGTCACCGGCTCAAGCACCATGACGAACGTCTCCGGGTTGCGCATGAGGTGCTGCGACGCGCTGACCGAGTCGATGTCGAACACGCCGCGGCGCAGCCCGAGCCGGCGCACGGGCCCGAACTCGGCGATCGCCGTCGCGAGGTCGCCGGCGAGCGGGACCGCCGCGGCCGAGTACGTCGGGAAGAAGCGCTCGATCGAGATGTAGAGGTCGTGCTCCTCGGCCCACTGCCCGGCAAGGGCGACGAGCTCGTCGGGCGTCGCATGCAGTGGCAGCGTGAAATGCCACATGATCTGGTTGAAGGGGTTGTTCGTGCTCACGTGCGACCATCGTCGCATGCGCCTCGCCAAGTTCCTCGCCCATGCGGGCGTCGCGTCGAGACGTGGCGCGGAGGAGATCGTCCGCGCGGGGCGGGTGACGATCGCGGGGAACAAGGTCACCGATCCCGCGCGCGATGTGGACGTCGACAGCGGCGTCGCGGTCGACGGGCGCTATCTCGAGGGCCCGGAGGAGCGCATCGTGTTCGTCGTCAACAAGCCCGCCGGCGTGCTGTCGACGGCGGCGGACACCCACGGCCGGCGCACGGTCGTCGACCTCGTGCCCGCCGCGGGCGCGCGGCTGTATCCCGTCGGCCGCCTGGATGCCGACAGCACGGGGCTCATCCTCGTCACGAACGACGGCGATCTCGCTCAGCGGATGACGCATCCCTCGTTCGAGGTGCCGCGGACCTACAAGGCGATGGTGCGGCCGTCGCCGGTGCCCGAGCACGCGCTGCGCGCCCTGCGCGAGGGCGTCGACCTCGACGACGGCCGCACGCTCCCGGCGAAGGTCCGCCAGCTCAAGCCCGGCGTGCTCGAGCTCACGATCCGCGAGGGCCGCAACCACCAGGTCAAGCGGATGTGCGAGGCCGTCGGGCACCGCGTGCGGACGCTCGAGCGCGTGCGCTTCGGCGCGCTGCGCCTCGACGACCTGCCCAAGGGCGCGCACCGGCGCTTGAAGGCGTCGGAGGTCGAGGGGCTGCGCCGGGCGAGCGCCAGCTAGTGTCCTGCCCATGCGGCTCTTCGCTCTGCGCGGGGCCTCGTCGGTGGACCGCAACGAGGCCCAGGCGATCCTCGGGTCGACGGAGTGGCTGCTGCGCGAGATCCTCAAGCGCAACGACCTGCACCCGTCGGACGTCGTCAGCTGCATCTTCACGCTGACCGATGACCTGAACGCGGAGTTCCCCGCGGTTGCGGCGCGCAACATGGGCTTCTCGCAGGTCCCGCTGCTCTGCGCGCGCGAGGTGCCGGTGCCCGGCGCGCTGCCGCGGATCATCCGCGTGCTGATGCACTACCACGCGCCCGACGCGCACATGTCGCGCCACGTCTACCTCGGCGAGGCGCGAGCGCTGCGACTGGACCTCGACGGCGCGCAGTAGGCGCCGGCGGACGGTGCCGGGCCGGCGGCTCGCGGTGCCGGCCACGGGCACCCGGCGCTCATGCGCCACAATCCCCGCATGGCCATCGAGTTCTCCGAGCGCGTTCGGCGCCTGCCGGTCTATCCCGTCGCGGGCGCGTACGACCTCGGCGGCGACGTCGCGATGCTCGCCTCCAACGAGTCACCCGATCCGCCGCTCGCGGCGGTCGTGGCGGCGGCGCAGCGCGCGGTCGCCCGCGCCAACCGCTATCCGGATCCGTCGAACAGCCAGCTCAAGCGGGCGCTGAGCAACCGCTACTCCGTGCCGGTCTCGCGGATCGCGATCGGCAACGGCTCCTGCGACGTGCTGATCGCCGCCGGGGAGGCGCTGCTCGAGCCGGGCGCCGAGCTCGTCTACGCGTGGCCGTCGTTCACCGTCTATCCGTTCCTTACCGCCGCCTCCGGCGCGCGGGCGATCAAGGTCCCGCTGGACGACGAGCAGTACCACGACCTCGACGCGATGGCCGCCGAGATCACCGCCGCGACGCGCCTCGTGATCGTCTGCAACCCGAACAACCCGACCTCGACGGCGCTGCCCGCCGCCGACATCGCGGCGTTCGCGGAGAAGGTCCCGCGCCACGTCGCGCTGATCGTCGACGAGGCGTACTGCGAGTTCAACCTGCTCGACGACCCCGACACGACGCTCGACCTGCTCGCCAAGCACTCGAACCTCATCCTGCTGCGGACGTTCTCGAAGGTCTACGGGCTGTGCGGGCTGCGCGTCGGCTTCGCGCTGTGCGGCTCCGAGGACTTCCCGCGCGCGGTCGACCAGGTCCGCCAGCCGTTCTTCTGCAACGTCGCGGCGCAGGCGGCGGCGGTGGAGGCGCTCAAGCACCAGGACGCGGTCGCCGATCGCGTCGAGCGCACGGTCGTCGCGCGCGTCGAGGTGCAGGCGGGCCTCAACGCGCTCGGGATCGAGCCCGTCGAGTCGCAGGCGAACTTCTGCTGGTTCGACCTGCCCGAGGATGCCGACGAGGCGCAGGTCGTCGCCGGGCTGGCGCAGCGCAACGTCATCGTGCGGGCCGGCACGGCGCTCGGGCGCGAGGGCGCGTTGCGTGTGACGTATGGCACACCCGCGCAGAACGCCCGATTCCTCGACGCGCTGGCCGCCGTGCTCTAAGCTCGGTCGCCGAATGAGCCGTTCGAGCGACAGCAGCCGTACCTCCTTTACGTTCGCTCGTCGCTATTTCGCCTGGCGATTTATCTAGGCGCTCGGCTCACCGCCCCTGTCTTTCTGCCCTTTCTCGCCGAGCGCCTCGCAGGTCCCCTCCGTGTCCAGGCGCTGCGCTTTGAAAGGACTTGAAACGATGACCGGCATGACCCCGGCGGACCCCGACGAGATCGCGGCTCCCCACCCCTACAGACTCGGCTCGATGCGAGCCGGCGGCGGCGCGCCGAGCGTCGTCGAGATCGCCGGTCGCCGCATCGGCGGCGACGGCTTCGCGCTGATCGCAGGACCTTGCGCGGTCGAGACGCGCGAGCAGACGATCGAGATCGCGCGCGTCGTGCGCGACGCCGGCGGCACGATGCTGCGCGGCGGCGCGTACAAGCCGCGCACGAGCCCGTACGCGTTCCAGGGCCTCGGCGAGGCGGGGCTGCAGATCCTCGCCGACGCGCGCGCCGAGACGGGGCTGCCGATCGTCACGGAGCTCATGGACGTCCGCGACGTCGAGGCGGTGGCCGCGGTCGCCGACATGATCCAGATCGGCGCGCGCAACATGCAGAACTACGCGCTGCTGACCGAGGCCGGGCGCTCCGGCGTGCCGGTCCTGCTCAAGCGCGGCCTGTCGAGCACGATCGAGGAGCTGCTCATGGCAGCCGAGTACGTGCTCAAGGAGGGCAACGCGGACGTCGTGCTCTGCGAGCGCGGGATCCGGACGTTCGAGACCGCGTACCGCTTCACGCTCGACCTCGCCGCGGTGCCGGTGCTGAAGTCGCTCAGCCACCTGCCGGTCATCGTCGACCCGAGCCATGCCGCCGGGCGGCGTGACCTCGTCGAGCCGCTCGCGCTGGCGGCCGCGGCGGTCGGAGCCGACGGGATCGTCGTCGAGATCCACCCCGACCCGGACACCGCGATGTGCGACGGGCCGCAGGCGCTGCGCTGCGACGACTTCGCACGCTTCGCGGCTCGTGTCGAGCAGGTCGCGGCCGTCGCCGGCAAGGGCATCGCCGCGGCGGCGGCCCTCTAGGCGATGGTCCCCGTCACCGCAGAGGAGCTCGCATCCGGCGTCCGCGACCGCCGGATCGAGCGCATCTCGCCGCTCACGTCGCCGAAGATCCTCATCGAGCGCCTGCCGCTCGACACCGCGGCGGCGGAGATCGTCGTCAAGGGCCGCGCGGACACGCACGCGATCCTCCAGGGCACCGACGACCGGCTGCTCGTCGTCGTCGGGCCGTGCAGCGTGCACGACGCCGCCGCGGCGCTCGAGTACGCGCGGCTGCTCGCCGCGAAGGCCGCCGCGCTGAGTGCGGACCTCTGCGTCGCGATGCGCGTCTACTTCGAGAAGCCGCGCACGACGACGGGCTGGAAGGGCCTCATCAACGACCCGCACCTCGACGGCTCGGGCGACGTCGACACGGGCCTGCACACGGCGCGCGAGCTGCTGCTCGAGGTGCTCGCGCTGGATCTGCCGATCGGCTGCGAGTTCCTCGATCCGATCACGCCGCAGTACATCTCCGACACCGTCGCGTGGGGGGCGATCGGCGCGCGCACGACCGAGAGCCAGGTCCACCGCCAGCTCGGCTCGGGCCTGTCGATGCCGGTCGGCTTCAAGAACCGGACCGACGGCAACGTCCAGGTCGCGGTCGACGCGGTGCGTGCCGCGGCTGCCAAGCACTCCTTCGCGGGCGTCGACTACAGCGGGACGCCGGCGATCCTGCACACGAGCGGCAACCCGGACGGCCACGTCATCCTGCGCGGCGGCGACGGCGAGCCGAACCACGGCGAGGCCGGCGTGGCCGCGGCGCTGGCGCTGCTGCGCAAGGCGGGCCTGCCGGAGCGCGTCGTCGTCGACGCGTCGCACGCCAACAGCGCGAAGGACCACGAGCGCCAGCCCGTGGTCGCCGCCGAGATCGGGTCGCAGGTCGCGGCCGGCTCGCACGCGATCGTCGGCGTCATGCTCGAGTCGTTCCTCGTCGCGGGGCGCCAGAGCCTCGGCGGCACGCTGACCTACGGCCAGTCGATCACCGACGCGTGCATCGACTGGGACACGACCGTCGAGGTGCTCGACGGCCTCGCCGCCTCGGTCCGCGCCCGCCGCGCGGCGGTGTGAGCCAGCCGCGCGTCGCCCTGCTCGGCGTCGGGCTCATGGGCGGCTCGATCGGACTGGCGGCACGAGCGCGCCTCGGCGCGCACGTCGTGGGGTGGAACCGCAGCCCGGGCGCGCTCGAGACGGCGCTGTCGATGGGGGCGATCGACGAGGCGGTGGCCTCGATCGAAGACCTGGGCGCTGCGGACGTCGCGATCGCGTCGGTGTCCGTCGACGCGCTACCGGGCGCCGTGCGCGACCTCTGCGAACGGATTCCAGGTGCCGTCGTGACCGACGTCGGCTCGACGAAGCAGGCGCTCGTCGAGGCCGTCGACCGCGAGCAGTTCATCGGCGGGCACCCGCTGGCCGGCGCGGAGATGACGGGCGTCGCCCACGCGCGCGAGAGCCTCTTCGACGGTGCCACGTGGTACTTGACTCCCGGCGAGCGCACGCCCGGCGTGCTCTACGAGCGCCTCGCGCACTTCGTCGCCGGGATCGGCGCCGTGCCGACCGCGATCGGGCCCGCCGATCACGACCGCCTGATGGCCGCGGTCTCGCACCTGCCGCACGTCGTCGCGAACCTGCTCGTCGCCCAGGCGGCGGCCGCGCTCGGCGGCGAGACGCTGCCCGCGACCGGCCCGTCGTTTCGGGACGCGACGCGCGTCGCCGGCGCGAACCCGCCGTTGTGGGAGCAGATCTACCGCGCCAACGCCGGCGCGCTCGGGGCGCAGATCGACGACCTCGTGCGGCGGCTGGGGGAGGTGCGCGCGCTGCTCGACGACGGCGGCGATCTCGGCGCGTGGCAGCAGGAGGCGGCGCGGCAGCGCGCGGCGCTGCTCGAGGTCGGGCTCATGGGCGGGGAGGTGCGCGAGATCCGCGTGGCGGTGCCCAACCAGCCGGGCGTCGTCGCGTCGATCGCGCTCGCGCTCGGCCGCGCGGGCATCAACATCACCGACATGTCGCTTGCGCCCGAGGCGGACAACCGCGCGGGGACCGTGGGCCTGTGGGTGCGCTCCGCGGACGCCGCGCGGGCGATCGAGCTCGTGTCCGCGCTGGGCTGGTCGGCGGCGTGAGCGCCGGAGGGATTGGCGCGGCGGTGGGTGACCGATGAGCGACGTCTTCTTCGCACCCTCCGGGTCGCTGGCGGGCGAGGTGACGGCGCCGCCGGACAAGTCGATCTCCCACCGCGCGGCGCTGTTCGGCGCGATGTCCAGCGGGACGGTGCGGATCGCGAACTACCTGCACGCCGAGGACACGACCTCGACGCTCGACGCCGTGCGCTCGCTGGGCGCGGAGGTCGCGGTCGAGCCCGGGGGCGACGTCGTGGTGCGCGGCGTCGGGCTCGGCGGCGCGCGCGAGCCGGGGTCGCCGATCGACGTCGGCAACGCGGGCACGCTCATGCGCCTGCTGCCCGGCTGGCTCGCCGCGCAGGAGGGCCGCTCGTTCACGCTCGACGGGGACGCGTCGATCCGCCGGCGCCCCGTCGACCGCATCGCCGAGCCGCTGGGCCGGATGGGCGCGGTCATCGAGCCGACCGCGGGGCGCTTCCCGCCGTTCGTCGTGCGCGGCACCGGTCTGAGCGCGATCACCTACGTCCTGCCGGTCGCCAGCGCGCAGGTCAAGTCGTGCGTGCTGATCGCGGGGCTGTCCGCCGGCGGGACGACGACCGTCACCGAGCCCGCGCCGAGCCGCGACCACACCGAGCGGATGCTCGCGGGTGCGGGCGCCGCGATCGCGCGGCGCGGCGCCGACGTGACCCTCGATCGCACCGAGGCGCTGGACGCGCAGAGCCTGACCGTCCCCGGCGACCTCTCGTCGGCGGCGTTCATCGTCGCCGCCGCGGTGCTCGTCCGCGGCTCGCGCGTGCTCGTGCGCGACGTCGGCGTCAACTGGACGCGGATCGGCTTCCTGCGGATCCTCGAGCGCATGGGCGCTCGCGTGGCGGGCGAGCTCGAGCCGGTCCCCGCGCCCGGTGACCCGATCGCGACGCACGAGCCCGTCTGCGACCTCGAGGTGACGTCCGGTCCGCTGCGCGCGACGGTCGTCGAGGCCGGCGAGGTCCCGCTCGCGATCGACGAGCTCCCGCTCGTGGCGCTGCTCGGCTGCTTCGCCGAGGGGGAGACCGTCGTCCGCGGCGCGGCCGAGCTGCGGGTGAAGGAGTCCGACCGCATCGCCGGCGTCGTGGACGGCCTGCGCGGCCTCGGCGCGGACATCGAGGCGACCGGCGACGGCTTCGTCGTGCGGGGCGCTAGCTGGCTGCCGGGCGGCACGATCGACGCTCGCGGCGACCACCGCATGGCGATGCTCGGCGCGATCGCCGGGCTGGCGTCGCGCGGCGGCGTCCGCGTCGTCGGCATGGAGGCCGCTGCGGTGTCGTATCCGGGCTTCCTGCAGGATCTCGGCAAGCTGCGCTGAGCTGGCGCTCGGCTCGGCCGGCGCGCCTCGCCGCGCCGTCAGCCGGGGAGCGGCGCGCGAGCCGCGGGCGGCTTGGCGGTGCGCGTGTCCGTGAGCACCGCGAGGAGCTCGCCCACGTTCTTCTCGCGGGCGACGGGGTCCGGGAGCGGGACGTCCACGTTGACCGTGTAGTGGTTGCGGCGTCCGTTGCGCCGGCGCGTGATGTAGCCGGCCGCCGCCAGCTCGGTGACGATGCGATGTGCCGCGCGCTCGGTGATGCGAACCCGGTCGCCGATGTCGCGCAGGCGGATGCCCGGGTCACCGGCGATGCAGATCAGCACTTGGGCGTGGTTCGTCAGGAAGGTCCAGCCGGGAGTCGTCATCACTTGCAAGAAGTATCTGGATTTATCCTTCTAGAAGAAGAATACATGCTACGGTAGTCATGCGTTGGGGTGGGGGGAACCGCCTGCGATGCGCCAATCGACCCGTAGCCGGACCGACGGTCCGGCTCGTACGGGCCGGCCTCGCATTCCCGCTTGGCCGGCTCAGGGTCCACCACAGAGGAGCATCATCATGAATCACCTTGACCACCGACGGATCGGCAAGGGGATCGTCGCCACGCTCGCCGCCGGCGCTGCGCTGCTCGCAATCGCGCCGCTGAGCGCGCAGGCAGCCACGGGCTGCACGCAGGTCGTGACCGGGCCGCACAACGGCGTCATCAACGTCGCCGGCGGCCAGAAGCTGTGCATGCTGATCGCCGTGCAGAACGGTGCCGTGAACGTCGCTCCGGGCGGTTCGCTGTCCGTGATGCAGTCGACGATCACGGGCGCCGTGACCCTGAAGTCGGGCTTCGGCTCGTTCGAGTTCTGCGGCAGCACGACGCTCCGCGGCGCCATCTCGGCGACCGCCGGCACCGGGCCGGTGCTCATCGGCGGCAGCGATCTCCTGGGCTCCATCCTGTGCCCCGCGAACACGATCGACGGCGCCGTGACGCTGACGTCCAACAACGCCGGCGTGACGCTCGCCCGCAGCTTCACGAGCGGCGCGGTGAACGCGACCGCCAACCTCGGCGGGACGACGATCTCCGGCAACAGGATCGGTGGGCGGCTGACGTGTGCGGCGAACGCACCCGCTCCCGTCAACGCCGGCGTGGCCAACGCGGTCGCGGGCGGCAGGTCCGGCCAGACGTGCTCGGTGCTCTCGTTCTGAGCTGACGGGTTGGTGGCCCCGGCTCGCCGCCCGCGGCGGGCCGGGGCCGCGGCGCGCGGCAGGTCGGCGCGCCGACCTATCCTCCGCCGCGATGCTCATCGCCATCGACGGGCCCGCGGGCGCCGGCAAGTCAACCGTCGCGCGCGCGGTCGCGGATGCGCTCGGCTTCACCTACCTCGACACGGGCGCGATGTACCGCTGCATCGCGCTCGCGGATCTGCGCGGCGCGCCCGACCCGGTCGCCTGCGCGATCGGCCTCGGCGACGCGGTGACGCTCGACGGCGAGGACGTCACGGCGCTCATCCGCACGCCCGAGGTCAGCGAGCGGGCGTCGGAGGTCGCCGCGCGGCCGGAGGTCCGGGCCGCCCTCGTCGAGCGCCAGCGCGAGCTCATCGCACGCGGCGATTACGTCGCCGAGGGTCGCGACATCGGCACGGTCGTCGCGCCCGACGCCGAGCTGAAGGTCTTCCTCACCGCGTCGCCCGAGGAGCGCGCGCGCCGCCGGGCAGCCCAGCTCGGCGCCGACGCGCGGACGGTGCTCGCCGAGCAGACGATGCGCGACCAGCGCGACTCGACGCGCGAGCACTCGCCGCTCGCGGCCGCAGGCGACGCGATCGAGGTCGACACGACGGGCCTCGACATCGGCGAGGTCGTCGCGCGGATCGTCGCGCTGGCGCACCTGTCCTGATATGGACGCGCGTTTGTCAACCCCGCAGCACCGGATGCCCGCGGCGGGGGCGGGCATCGTGTCGGTCAAGGGGGCGGCGGGTCCGGCGGGTGCGCGACGTTGATCAGACTGATATTCGCGGATCGCCGGGTTGGCTACCGGCTGCCGCAGGACCATGTTTCGTCGTGAGAGCCCGCTGTCTAGGATCGAGCGTGACCGCCGTGGCGGCTGCTCATAGGACACTCGCGGATGCTCTCGCGCGTGGGGTGTCGGATCGTTCCCGCCGCCTCCTTGACCGACGTGGTGCGACCTTGGTCAGTCGGCGTTCGCGGCGGCCCAGCAGAAGCCGGTGAGCTCGCGGGCGACGGCGACCGCGACGATCGTGCGGCGCTTGCCGCGCTCTGCGTCAAGGCGGCGCCAGGTGCGGTGCAGGCGCTGCTGCGCGTGCCAGCTGATCGCGATCACCCGGACGGGCTGGCCGGCCTGTCGGCGCTTGAGCGCTTGGCCTTTGGCCGGTGCTCGGCGGTAATGCCAGGCCGCTTCGACCAAGAGTCGGCGGCCGTGCCCCGAGCCGGTCTTCGTGATCGAGCCCAGGCGCCTCGCGCTGCCGGTGCTGTCTTCCGACGGGACCAAGCCGAGGTAGCTCATCACCTGCCCGGCCTTGGCGAAGCGCTGCCAGTCGCCGATCTCGGCGCACAAGCCGACGGCCGACAGGGTGTCGATACCGCGCAGGCAGCGCAACCGGCCGATCGTGTCCGCCCACGGGGAGCCAGGGATCAACTCATCGATCGCGCTCTCCAGCGTGGTCCGGCGCACGAGCAGCGCGTCGATCGCGCCAAGGTAGTCCAGCAGGGTGATCTGCGCGCCGCGGTCGCCGAGATCGACCTTGCCCAGCCATCGTCGGTGATGCGTCGTCCACGCAGCCGCGGTGCCGTCGAAGCGCACGTCGTGGCGCAGCAACAGCTTGCTCATCCGATGGCGGGCGCGCATCAGGTCACCGCGGATGTCCTCACGCGCACGGACGAGATCACGCAGCGCCTCTTCTTCGCTGCTTGGGACACGAACGGCGTGCAGCCCGTCGATCATCAGCAGCCGCAGCAGCCGCTCGGCGTCGCGCTGGTCGGTCTTGACGCGGTCGCTGGACGGCCGCTCGATCTTGCCGGGCGCCGCGACCACGCACTCGATGCCCGCGGCCGTCAGCGCCCGCGCGAGCGCGAACCCCGTCGGCCCGGCCTCATACGCGACCCGCGCCGGACCCGGCAGCGCGATGCAGAAGGCCACGACCTCGCTGGTCTCACCCGACAGCCGCCGCACCCCCAGCTCCCCCGACTCGCGGTCCATCGTCGCCGCGACCACACTCGCGCGGTGAACATCCAGCCCCGCCCAACTGCGAACCTGTGCCATGTCGGCACCCCCATGATTGCGGTCGGGGCTCGGGCCATCCCCGAGCCCTCAACCCGCGCACGTTCATGCGCGGGTGCCGACCTTCACATCACGATCGGACGGTCGGCAGCCGGTCCATAGGGTCTAGACTCAGACGGTGATCACCACCCCATGAAGGTCGCGGTTGTCGGCTACCCCAACGTCGGAAAGTCCTCGCTCGTCAACCGCCTGACCGGCTCGCGGGAGGCCGTGGTGCACGAGCGGCCCGGCATCACGCGCGATCGCAAGGAGATCGCCACGGAGTGGAACGGGCGGCGCTTCACGCTCATCGACACCGGCGGCATGGACTCCGAGGATCCCGATCCGGTCTCCGGGTCGATCCGCGACCAGGCTCGCGCGGCTTTGAACGACGCCCAGGTCGCGCTGTTCGTCTTCGACGCGAAGGCGGGCGTCAGGCCAGGCGACGAGGAGCTCGCCGACCTGCTGCGGCGCTCGAAGATGCCGGTCGTCGTGGCCGCCAACAAGATCGACGCGGCCGTCGACATCCCGCTCGCAGCCGACGCGCACCGGCTCGGCTTCGGCGAGCCGATGGCGGTCTCGGCGGCCCAGGGCCTCGGCACGGGCGACCTGCTCGACCGGCTCGTCGAGCTGCTGCCCGAGGACGACGCCGAGGAGGAGGAGGGCACGATCCGCCTCGCCGTCATCGGTCGCCCGAACGTCGGCAAGTCGTCGCTCGTCAACCAGTTCGCCGGCACCGATCGGGTCATCGTCAGCGAGGTCGCGGGCACGACGCGCGACGCGATCGACCTGCCGCTCGAGGTGGACGGCCGCAAGCTCATCGTCGTCGACACGGCGGGGATGCGCCGCCAGTCGAAGGTGAGCGAGTCCGTCGAGTACTACACCGTGCTGCGCTCGCAGCGCGCGGCCGAGCGCGCCGACGTCGCGCTCGTGGTCTGCGACGCCAACGACGGCGTCACCGCGCAGGACATGCGCGTCGCCGAGCTCGCGATGCAGTCGGGCTGTGCGACCGCGATCGTGCTGAACAAGTGGGACACGGCGGAGATGGACGAGAAGGACCTCGACCACGAGCGCGCGAAGGTCGCCAACAAGCTGCGCCTGCGCCCGCGCGTGCTGACCGCGAGCGCGCTGACCGGCCGCAACGTCGAGCGCCTGCTCAAGGAGGTGCTCGCGCTCGGCGATCGCATGCAGGGCCGCATCCCGACGCCCGAGCTCAACCGGTTCGTGGGCGAGGCCGTGCAGGCGCGCCAGCCGCCGGCCAAGCAGGGCCATCGCCTGAAGCTGCTGTACGCGGCGCAGATCGGCGAGCGCCCGCCGCGCTTCGCGATCCAGGTGAACTCCCGCCAGCGCGTCACGCGTGACTACGCGTACTTCATCGAGAACCGCCTGCGGGCGCGATTCGGCATGGACGGCGTGCCGTTGATCATCGATTTCGTGGAGCGCAAGTCTCGTCGCGGCGAGGACCGATAGCCTGCCGCCCATGACAAACTTTGCCGAGAACGAGTACCTCTTCACTTCCGAGTCGGTGACGGAGGGCCATCCCGACAAAGTCGCCGACCAGATCTCCGACGGCGTGCTGGACGCCGTCATGGCGGACGACCCCACGGGCCGCGTCGCGTGCGAGACCCTCGTCAACACCGGCTTGGTCGTCGTCTCGGGTGAGATCTCGACGGAGACGTACGTCGACATCCAGGCGATCGCTCGCGAGACGATCCGGGGCATCGGCTACATCGACGCCGACCTCGGGTTCTCGGCGGACTCCTGCGCGGTGCTCAACGCGATCGACAAGCAGTCGCCGGACATCGCGCAGGGCGTCAACCAGTCCTACGAGACGCAGTCCGACCCGTCCGACGACGACGAGCTCGACATCGCGGGTGCCGGCGACCAGGGGATGATGTTCGGCTACGCGTCGAACGAGACGCCGTCGCTCATGCCGCTGCCCATTCAGCTCGCGCACGAGCTCGCCAAGCAGCTCGCGACGGTCCGCCACGAGGGCACGCTGGACTATCTGCGCCCGGACGGAAAGACGCAGGTGTCGGTGCGCTACGTCGACGGCCGCCCGACCGCGATCGAGAAGCTGCTGATCTCCACGCAGCATGCGGACAGCGCGACGCGCCAGCAGATCCTCGACGACCTGTGGGAGACGGTTGTCGTGCCGATCCTGCCGGCGGACATGTACGACGCCAATGCGCTGCGCCGTGACTTCCTCGTCAATCCGACAGGTCGCTTCGTCATCGGTGGCCCGGTGGGTGACTGTGGGCTGACGGGTCGCAAGATCATCGTCGACAGCTATGGCGGGATGGCGCGTCACGGTGGTGGGGCGTTCAGTGGCAAGGATCCGTCGAAGGTCGATCGCAGTGCTGCGTACGCGGCGCGGTGGGTGGCGAAGAACATCGTGGCGGCGGGGCTTGCGGATCGTTGTGAGGTGCAGGTCGCGTATGCGATCGGCGTTGCGCATCCGGTGTCGGTGATGATCGAGACGTTCGGGACCGAGAAGATCGGTCGTGGCAAGATCGCGGGGCTCGTCGACGAGCACTTCGATCTGCGTCCGGGCGCGTTTCGCAACGAGCTTGATCTGCACCGGCCGATTTATCAGAAGACGGCGGCGTACGGCCACTTCGGCCGCGACGACCCGGACTTCACGTGGGAGGCGACGGGCAAGGCCGACGCCCTCCGCGACGCCGCCGGCCTCGCCGCCGAGACCGTCTAGGAGGCTCCTGAAGAAGTGCTGTTCGGCCGCGGGCCTGCCGGACGCGGGTGTGGGTGAGAATGGCGGGCGTGGGTGCTCGCTGCTCGGCGGTGGCGCGTCGGGGCGCGCTCAGGCGGTCTGGGCGCCCAGATGACGAGCGATCGGGTTGAGATTGACGAGCGCGGCTGCCCAGGCGGCTTGTAGTCGTGCCTTGGCGCGGCCGATGTAGCGGCTCTTGCGGGCTCCGTAACGATGCGCGAGCAGACCGAGCAGCCGCTCGATCCGCGGCCGGGTGCGCCGCAGATGCTCGGCCGTGGCCGGGTCCTCGAGCGCATGGCGGGCAGCGATCAGCAGTTCTTCGTCGGCTGCGAGCGTAACCACGCGGTCACCGCGCTTGGTGGTGCAGCGCTCGCGCAACGGGCAACCGTCGCAGATATGCTTGGAGAAGTGCGCGCGGCGCTGTCCGGATGGCTCGCTGCGGATCGCGGCGACCTGACCGGCCGGGCACGTGACCGTACCCGCGTCCAGATCGATGTCGAAGTCGCGCTTGGCCACGCGACCCTCCATCGCCGCGCCCGGCGGCACCGGTGCGAGCACCTCGATGTCTCGCTCGGCCAGTTCTGCGCGGACCGGCCCGGTGCCGTAGGCGGTGTCGCCGAGCACGCGCTGCGGGCGCAGCTGCTCGGTCTGGCTGTCGATCAGCGGCGCGGCCTGCGGGCCGTCTTGCTCAGACGCCGGCGCGACCGCGACGGCGGTGATCAGCGGCTCGGTGGTGTTCGTCACCGACGCCGACAGCTTGTAGCCGTCAAAACGCTGATGCCGGCTCTTGCGGCCATGACGCATCTCCGTGTCGACGGTCGAGATGATCCGGTCTGACGCCGTGCCGCGATGCAACCTCGGGACACCGTCGTCATCGATGTCGAAGTCCTGGCCGACCAGATCGCGCAGCAGCCTGTGCGCGTCGGCGACGCGCTCGTCGTCAAGCAGCCCGTCAGCCCGCTCGACGGCACGCAGCGCGCGCTCGGCGTCCTGCGCGACACGCGTCAGCATCCGCTCGCGCTCGGCCTTCTCACGCCAGCGACAATCGGGCTTGTCGTTGGGTTGGGCGTAGTCGAAATCCAGGCCGTCATCGAGGCGTTGCCCCGCACCCTCATCGACGGCCGCGATCGAGTCGAGCAACTTCTTGACGCCGTGGCGAACCAACCGGACGGTGTCCTGCGTGGCCGCCGCGCCGAGCATCGGCGTCGAGTCGATGATCTGCTCGACCGTGCCCTCAAGCAGCCCGATCTCCTCGGCCAACCTGAGCGTCGCCTCCAGCGCCACTCCCTCCTTGCCATGCAACAACAACCTCGCGCGGTACTTCGTCAACGACGTCGGATGCCAGCCCTCGTGATCGACCGCGAGC
Organism: uncultured Actinomycetes bacterium; assembly: GCA_963743055.1. Taxonomy (GTDB): domain Bacteria; phylum Actinomycetota; class Thermoleophilia; order Solirubrobacterales; family Solirubrobacteraceae; genus CADCVQ01. The sequence continues at coordinate 40,136 of CAVUOK010000001.1, forward strand.
CCAAGCGCGATCTTCCACCGCAGATCCCACGCGACCGCCTGCATCGCCGCCTCATCCGACAAGCCGGTCCGGTGCTGCAACAGCAGCACCTTCGCCAGCAGCGACGGCGCGATCGACGGGCGTCCCATCCCAGCCGAGTAGCACGCAGCGAAGTCCTCATCACGCACGATCCGGTCACCGTGCTCGGCCAACAACGCGTAAAACGAGCCCTCCGGCAACGGCCGCGCCAACAGCGCCGCATCGAACATCCCAACCTGAGCAGACCGTGTCGCGAGCATCCCGCAATGGTCTTAAACCCACCGGACGGCAACCCGACTATTTCAGGAGTCTTCTAGGGCTCTTCCTCCGGCCGCCGCACCGTGCGGTGGCCGAACGCGCCGGCTAGCCCATGCGGTCGGCGAGCTCGGTGAGGCTGAGGAAATAGCGACCGTGTGTCACGAGCAGGTCGTCCTCGGACTCCGCCACCAGCGCGACGATCTCGATCTCAGGCCGCCCCGCGAATTCGCCCTCGGCGACAAAGCGAGCACGCATGGCATCCGCGCCGACCTCGTAGCGTTGCTGGTCGACTAGCCGGCCAACGTTGCGGTCGTAGACAAGTAGGAAGTGCGACACGCGGCCATCGTACCCGGCGGCGCCCAGCGTAGAGGAGCCTCTCAGAGGTCCTCGAAGCTGCTTCGCAAAGCGGTTAGCCTCTCGTCCACACGGCTGCGGTGCTCGCCGAAATCCACGTGGCCGGGCGCGACCGCCTCGGCACTTTCAACGGCGTCGATCATGTCGGATCGCCGTACGCGATCCCGCGACCAACGCGATCGGCGAGCTTCTCGAACAGCTCAGCCCATTCGTGCTGCAAGCGCGTGCGGACCTGGACCTCCACCGGAATGCCAATCACGTGGACCGCCCGGTACCCGTTCACCGGCACGGCTCGGCGATCGACGACCTTCGGCGGTCGAGGATCTTCACCGAAGACATCGATGAGCTGCTCCACTATGGCGTCCTGGTCCCGGCGGTCCGTGCGCGCGACGATTCGCATCCCGGCGAGGTCCTGGATGCTCTTCAGCCCGTGACCGCCGTTGCGGCGGAGCTTCTCCAGGAGCCGCTCGATCTGAGATTTCGTCAGTGCAGGTCGCACCGGGCTGGTTGTACAGCGTGCGATGGTCGGCACCGGCGTCCGCCAAGGCCGGGCGCAGGGCGGCCCTTCTATCCTTCCCGCTCGCCATGGCCGCCGAGTACCGCTACGACCCCGCCGAGATCGAGCCGCGCTGGCAGCGCGTGTGGGCCGACGAGGGCACGTGGGAGGTCGCGAACGACAGCAGCGACCCGCGCGAGACGTCCTACGTGCTCGAGATGCTGCCCTACCCGAGCGGCGAGCCGCACATCGGTCACCTGAAGGTCTACTCCGTCGGCGACGCGGTCGCGCACTTCCACCGCCGCAGCGGGCGCAGGGTGCTGCATCCGATGGGCTACGACGCGTTCGGACTGCCCGCCGAGAACCACGCGATCAAGACCGGCGTGCATCCGCGCGACTCGACGAACGACTCGATCGCCGAGTTTCAGAAGCAGTTTCGCGAGTGGGGCATCTCGATCGACTGGACGCGCGAGTTCGGCACGCACGAGCCGCGCGTCTACCGCTGGACGCAGTGGATCTTCCTCGAGCTGTTCAAGCGCGGCCTCGCCTACCAGAAGGAGGCGGCGGTCAACTGGGATCCGGTCGAGGAGACCGTGCTCGCCAACGAGCAGGTCAAGGACGGGCGCGGCGAGCGAAGCGGTGCACTCGTCGAGGTTCGCCAGCTCACGCAGTGGTTCTTCAAGATCACCGAGTACGCCGACCGCCTGCTCGAGGACCTCGCCACGATCGAGTGGCCCGAGCACGTCAAGATCATGCAGCGCAACTGGATCGGCCGCTCGCAGGGCGCCGAGGTCACGTTCCGCTGCGAGGACGCGGACACCGACTACGTCGTCTTCACGACGCGGCCCGACACGCTGTTCGGCGCGACGTTCTTCGCCATGGCGCCCGAGCATCCCGACGTGCTGCGCCTCGCCGAGGGCACCGAGCGCGAGGCCGAGGTGCGCGACTACGTCAACCGCGCGCTGACCGCCGACAAGCAGCTGCGCGGCGACATCGACAAGCCGAAGACCGGCGTGCCGCTCGGGCGCACGGTCACGAACCCCGTCAACGGCGAGCAGCTGCCGATGTTCGTCGCCGACTACGTGCTCATGGAGTACGGCACGGGCGCGCTCATGGCGGTCCCCGCGCACGACGAGCGCGACTACGGCTTCGCGCAGAAGTACGACCTGCCGATTCGCCGCGTCATCGATGGAGGGGAGCTGCCGTACACCGGCGACGGGCCGCTCGTGAGCTCCGCGCCGCAGTTCGACGGCATGAACAACCGCGCGGCGCTCGCGGCGATCGTCGCCTGGCTCGAGGAGCAGGGCAAGGGCCACGCGTCGATCAACTACCGGCTGCGCGACTGGCTCATCTCACGCCAGCGCTACTGGGGCACGCCGATCCCGATCGTCCACTGCCCGTCGTGCGGGATCGTGCCGGTGCCGGCTGAGGACCTGCCGGTGCTGCTGCCCGACGTCGAGGACTACAAGCCGCGCGGGCGCTCGCCGCTGGCCACCGCCGAGGACTGGGTCAACATCGCGTGCCCGTCGTGCGGCGGCCCGGCCAAGCGCGAGACCGACACGATGGACACGTTCGTCGACTCGTCGTGGTACTTCCTGCGCTACTGCGACGCGAACAACGACGAGGCCGCCTGGGACCTGGCAGCGGTCGCGCAGTGGATGCCGGTCGACCAGTACATCGGCGGGGTCGAGCACGCGATCCTGCACCTGCTCTATGCGCGCTTCTTCACGAAGGCGCTGGCCGACCTCGGCCACCTGCCGCCCGACGTGCAGGAGCCGTTCGCGCGCCTGTTCACCCAGGGCATGATCCTGCGCGACGGCGACAAGATGTCGAAGTCCAAGGGCAACGTCGTGTCGCCGTCGTCGCTCGTCGACCGCTACGGCGCGGACACCGCGCGCTGCTACATCCTCTTCATCGGCCCGCCCGACCAGGACGCCGACTGGTCGGACACCGGCGCGGAGGGCATGCACCGCTTCCTCGGCCGGCTGTGGCGCACGTGCGCCGAGGCCGCCGACGAGCTGACGGCCTCGCCCGTGCCGACCGAGGGACTGAACGGTGACGACGAGCGGCTGCTGCGCAAGGCGCACTGGGCGATCGACAAGGTCACGAGCGACATGAGCGCGCGCTTCAACTTCAACACGGCGATCGCCGCCGTGATGGAGCTCGTCAACGAGGTCACGCCGGCCAAGCGCGGCGACGCGTCCCCCGGCACCGTGCGCTTCGCGCTGAGCACGGCCGCGTCGCTGCTGTCGCCGTTCGCGCCGCACGTCTCCGCGGACGCCTACCACCTGCTGACCGGCGAGCGCGTCTGGGAGGAGCCGTGGCCGGTCGCCGACCCGGCGTACCTCGTGGCCGACGAGTTCGAGCTCGTGTGCCAGATCAACGGCAAGGTCCGCGACCGCGTGCCGGCTCCGACGGGCGCTCCGAAGGAGGAGCTGCTCGCGCTCGCGCGCGCCGCCGCGAAGATGCAGCCCTACCTCGACGGACACCAGGTCGTCAAGGAGATCGTCGTGCCGGACAAGCTCGTCAACATCGTCGTCCGGTAGGGCGGCCTCCCGCCGCCCCGCACGTTGCGGGGTGTCGGAGCCGGCTCAGCGCGGGCTGGCGAGCAGCGTGACCCTGACGCGCCCGCGGCGCGAGAGCTGAGCCTCGGCGCGCACGGCGCAGAACGCGATCTCGCGCTGCGGCAGCTCGAGCGGGCGGACGTTGGGCGGCGTCGTGACGTAGGTCCCGCCGGTGCCCTTGTCCTTGCCACGCTCGGTCCTCGGGCACGAGAGCCCCCACGTGACGGTCACGCGCTGCTTCGGCGCGGCGCTCGTGCGAACGGCGACCGCGAGCGGCCGGTCGGCGATGCCCTCGGCGGTCGCCTTCGCCCGCTTGCCCGCCGCGCGCGCGACGTCGATCGTCTGGCGCTTGGACACGTCGCCGCCGTCATCGCCGTCGCCGCCGCACCCGCCGAGCAGCGCCGCGGCGGCGGCGAGCGCCGCGATGCAGGAGAGCCTCATCGCCTGGATCCTGCCGTGATCGGGCAATGCGAGCGCTACACCCGGTTCGTGTCGCGCCGGTAGGCGACCTGCGCGAGCCGCGCCAGCGCGACCGTCCACGTGGCGACGACGATCCACCCGGTGGCCGTCCAGCCCTGCCCGCCGAACGAGACGTGGCTGGCCTGCACGAGCCAGTACGAGGGCAGCCCGAGCGCGAGATCGTGCATGACGCCGTGCTCGGCGACGGGGAACCACGTGCCGCTGACGAGCGCCAGCAGCGACACGACGCCGCCCGTCGCGGGGCCCATCGCATCGACGTTGAGCAGGTGGCCGAGCAGGATCCCGAGGGCGGCGAACGGCGCGAGGCCGACGAGCATCAGGCCGACCATCTGCGCCCACTCGCCGGCCGGCAGCCTGACGCCGATCGCGACCCCGAACGCGAACAGCAGCACGATCGACGTGCCGGCCATCGCGTAGGCGGTCAGGATCTTCGCGCGGAAGTAGGCGCGGCTCGTCAGCGGGGTGATCCGCAGCTGGCGTGTCCAGCCGGTGGTGCGCTCGCTCGCGATCCGCGCGCCGGCCGAGACCATCGCCATCATCGTGCCGAACGACGCGAGCGCGACCATGTAGTACAGGGCGAACGAGATCCCGGTGCCGCCGAAGTCCTGCTCGTGGCGGTTGGGGACCGCGAGCATCGCGTACAGGACAAGCGGGAAGCCGAGCGAGAACAGCAGGAAGCGGCGGTTGCGAAACGTCCGCACCATCTCGAAGCGGGTGTAGCCGAGCGCGTTCATCGGATCGTCTCCTCTTCGTCGTCGGCGCCGCCGGTGAGCTGCAGGAACGCCTCCTCGAGGCCGGCGCTCGCGATCTCGATGTCGCGCACGTGGTCATAGCCGGCGAGGAGCGCGCGGATCGCGGCGTCGGAGTCCGAGCAGCGCAAGAGGACGGCCTCGCCGTGGCGCTCGGCTGTCGCGACGCCAGGCAGGGTGGCCAGGTGGTCGAGGTCGGCGATCGGGAGCGTCGCGCGGATCGTGCGCAGCCCGACGCGCGCCTTGATCTGGGTCGTCGGGCCGTCGGCGACGACGCGGCCGTGCGACATCAGCACCGCCCGGTCGGCGTAGGCGTCGGCCTCCTCGAGGTAGTGCGTCGCGAAGAGCACCGTCCTGCCGCGCGCGGCGAACGCGCGCATGGCCGTCCAGAAGTCGCGGCGGCCCTCGACGTCCATCGCGACGGTCGGCTCGTCGAGCACGAGCAGATCCGGATCGGAGACAAGCGCGACGGCGAAGCGCACGCGCTGGGTCTGGCCACCGGAGAGCTTCTGCGTGCGGCGGTCGCCGATGCCGGCGATGCCTGTCAGCTCGAGCACCTCGTCGACGTCGAGCGGCGCGGGGTAGATCGAGGCCATCATCGCGACGAGCTCGCGCACCGAGAGGTCGCGGATGAGCGAGCCCCCGGTCTGCAGCATCGCGCCGACGTGGCCGGCGTCGACCGCCGCGCGCGGCGAGCCGCCGAGGACGGAGACGGTGCCGCTGTCCGGCTCGGTGAGGCCGAGCAGCATGTCGATCGTCGTGGACTTGCCGGCGCCGTTGGGGCCGAGCAGCGCGACGGTCTCCCCGGGATGGATCGCGATGTCGATCCCGCGGACGGCGTGGACGTCGCCGTGCGGCGTGCGAAACGACTTCGTCAGCCCGTGCAGGCGGATGCCGGTGTCCACGGGGGTGGTGATCGATGTCATGAACCTCACGCTAGCGTCAAATCCGAAGATCCTTCCGTGAGTCATGGCACAGGGTGCTCCACGACGCGCGAGCGACTTGTTTGCGGGGTCGCGGTGGGGCGTCGCGCAAAGCCTCCGCGGGATCTGCGGAGAATCGTTGCGATCCGCGTGTCACACGGCACGCGACGCGACCTAGCCTCGCCGGTGTGTCCGACCTCGACCGCCCGAGGCTGGCGCTCTACGTCGCGCTCGGCCTCGTCGTCTGCTTCCTCGGCGCGCGCTACCTGCGCTCGCAGGTCGCGCCGCCGGGCGGCGGGCAGGTGGCGGCGGCGCAGGCGCCCGCGACGACGACCTCCGCTGCGGACGGCGGCTCCGCGCCGACCGTGCAGCTCGATCGCGCGGACGGCGGGCGCGTGACGGTCCACGTCGCCGGGGCGGTGCACCGGCCGGGGCTCTACCGCCTGCCCGCGGGCTCGCGCGTGGATGACGCGATCCGGCGCGCGGGCGGTGCCGGTCGCACGGCCGACCTGACCGCGGTCAACCTCGCGGCGAAGCTCGAGGATGGCCGCCAGATCCTCGTGCCGCGCCGGCCGGTCGCGGCCGGGGCGGGCGGGGGAGGAGCCGGTGCCGGCGCTGGCTCGCCGGCGGCAGCGGGCACCGGGTCGCCGGTCGGCGCCGGTGGCGGCGCGGTCGGCTCGGCGGGAGGCGGCGCCGTCGGGGCTCCCGCGGCCCCGATCAACCTCAACACCGCGACGCTCGAGCAGCTCGACACGCTCGACGGCGTCGGCCCCGGCATCGCGCAGCGGATCCTCGACTACCGCGAGGAGCACGGCGGCTTCCGGCGCGTCGAAGAGCTGGCGGAGGTCCCCGGCATCGGCGACAAGCGCCTGGCGACCCTGACCCCGCTCGTCACCGTATGAGCGGTCCCGGCAACCAGTACTCCGCGCCCGCGCGCCGCCACCACGATCCGAGGGCTGCCCGCCGCATGGCCCAGCCCGTCGCATCTGCCGCGGGCCGACGCCTTCGACCGCCGAGGCCACGCCCTCCCGAGGCGGCTCGGCCGTGACCCGAGCGGTGTCCGGCACTCGAGCGCTGCTGCGCACCGTGCGAGACCTCGCGGCAGGGCACCCTCGCCACGTCTTCCTCGCCGCGCTCGTCGCGGGGCTGCTGCTCGGCCCGCGATGGCCGTGGGCTCTCGCGGCCGTGGCGGTCCTCGCGGCGGCGCTCACGCGCGAGGCGCTGCTGGCGCTCGGCGCGGCTGTGGCGCTTCTCGCGGGGGCGTCGATCGCCGAGGCGCGCCTTGGGGCGCTCGATCGGACCGCCCTCACGCGGCTGCTCGGCCGCGAGATCGATCTGCGGGCGACGCTGCTCGAGCATCCCCGCGAGCGCTCGTTCGGCGCGCGCGTCGCTGCCGTGCGGCTGGGCTCAGGGCCCGGGCGCGGCGAGCGTGTGCTGCTGCGGGCACCGGCCCACGTGCGCTGGCCCGCGCCCTCCGAGCCGGGCGTCGAGCTGGCCGTCCACGGCCGGTTGGTCGCGCTCGGTCCGTTCGACGGATACGAGCGCCGCCGCAACGCGCACGCGCTCCTGCGCGCGCAGGCGATCCGCGCGACGGGCCGCCGGCGCGGCGGTCTCCTCGGCGCTCTGGACACCGCCCGCTCCCGCACGGAACGGGCGCTCACGAGCGACCTTCCGCCGCCGGAGGGCGCGCTCGCGCGCGGGATGGTGCTCGGCCAGGACGGTGCGCTGACCGAGCGGGTCCGCGACGACTTCCGCGCGGCCGGGCTCGCGCACCTCGTCGCGGCGAGCGGCGCGAACGTCCTACTCCTCGCCACGCTCGTGCTCGCGATCGGCACGGCCGCCGGGCTGGGCCTCAGCGCTCGCCTGTGGCTCGCGATCGCGCTTGTCGTGGCGTACGTCCCGCTCGCGGGTGGCGGCCCGTCGATCCAGCGAGCGGGGGTCATGGGTGCGGCCGGGCTCATAGCCGCGCTCGCGGGACGGCCGGCCTCGCGCTGGTATGCGCTCCTGCTCGCGGCCGCGGTCACGCTCGCCTGGAACCCGCGCTCGGCTGAGGATCCGGGCTGGCAGCTGAGCTTCGCCGCCGTGCTCGCGATGCTCACGCTCGTCCCCGCGCTGTCCGCACGCCTGCGCCGAGCCCGCGTCCCGCGAGGGCTTGCGGAGGCGCTCGCGGTCACGGTCGCCGCGACGCTCGGGACCGCGCCGCTCGTCGCGCTGCATTTCGAGCGCCTGTCGCTCGTGTCGCTGCCCGCGAACGTGTTGGCGGCGCCCGCGGTCGCACCCGTCATGTGGCTCGGGACGATCGCCGGCGCCGTGGCCCAGGTCGCTCCCGGCCTCGGCGCGGCCATCGCGCAGCTCGCTGCGCTCCCGCTCGCCTACCTCACGTGGCTCGCGCACCGAGCCGCCGCGCTGCCGCTCGCCGAGGTGAAGCTCGGCTCGCCGGGTCCGGCGGGCGTGGCCGCGGTGTACGCCGCCGCCGCGCTGGCCGCGCTCGGCTGGCGGCAGATCTCGCCGCGCCTCGCCGCGCGTCCTCCTCGGGAGACGACCCCAGCGCGCCGGGCCCGGCGCTGGGCGTGTGCCGTCTTGCTGGCCGCGGGCGCGACCGCGGGCGTCGCGCTCGCCGCGCGCCCGCCGCAACCCCCGAGCGACCTCACGATCTCGTTCCTCGACATCGGCCAGGGCGACGCGACGCTCATCCAGCACGGCGCAGCAGCCGTGCTCGTCGACACCGGCCCGCGCGACGGCCCGATCCTCGAGCGGTTGCGCGAGGCGGGCGTGCGCCGTCTGGACCTGCTCGTCGCGACCCACGCCGCCCTCGACCACGACGGCGCGGCCGCGGAGGTGCTCGACGAGATCCCGGTCGCGATGGTGCTCGATGGCGAGGAGGCTACGACCGAAGGGGTGGCGTGTTCGGCCCCACCGCCCCCAGCCGGCCCTTCGCCGGAGGCGGGCCCTTCGCCGGAGGCGGGCCCTTCGCCGGAGGCCGGCCCCTCCTCGAGGGCCGGCCCCTCGCACGCCGCGGGACCGTTCGGCGCGCGTGCCGCGGAGCCCGTCGCTGCGCTCGCCGCGCGCCACCGCATCGCCTGCACACGCTCGGACGCCGGGCAGGTCCTGCGCATCGGCCCGCTCGAGCTGCGCGTGCTGTGGCCGCATCGCGACCCACCCGCGGCGCCCGGCGCCGAGCCCAACGACCGCGCCACGGTCATCCACCTCCGCGACGGCGCGTTCGACCTCCTGCTCACCGCGGACGCCGAGTCCAACGTGACCGCGGGCCTCGACCTGCCGCAGGTCGACGCGCTCAAGGTCGCCCATCACGGCAGCGACGATCCTGGCCTGCCCGACCTCCTCCGGCGCTTGCAGCCGCGGGTCGCCGTCATCGAGGTGGGCCGCAACAACCTCTACGGGCACCCGACACCCGCCACGCTCAAGGCGCTCGGCGAGGCCGTGCCGATCGTCCGCCGCACCGACCGCGACGGCACCGTCCGCCTCCGCGTGAAGGACGGGCGCATGACGGTCCTGCGCCCGCCGTAGACTCGACCGCCGTGGCCACCTTCAAGCCCGCCTACCTCATCCACGGCGACGATCACGGCCGGATCGGCGAGCGCCGGGCGGCGCTGCGCAAACTCGCCGAGACCGAGTCGGGCTGCAACGGCGTCGAGGCCTTCGAGGGCGATCAGGCGACGCCCGACGCGATCGCCCGCGCCCTGCAAGCGATGACGTTCGCGATCGGCCGCCGCTTCCTCGTCGTGGACGGCGCCGAGCGCTGGAAGGAGGCCGAGGTCAAGGAGCACCTCGTGCCCGCCCTGAAGGCGATCGCGCCTGACACGACGATCGCGTTCTTCGGCCGCGACGAGGGGCGCTTCAAGGTCTCCCCGGCGCTCGTGAGCGCCGTCGAGAAGGCAGGCGGCGTTGTCGCCACGGAGCACGTGCTCAAGGCCAAGGACCTGCCGCGCTGGCTGCAGGCCGAGGCCGGCAAGCTCGACGTCACCCTCGACCGCGACGGCGCGCAGGCGCTCGTCGGGCTCGTCGGCGACCGCCAGCAGCGCCTGCTCAGAGAGCTCGAGAAGCTCGCGCTCGAGCTCGGGCCCGGCGCGCGGATCACCCGCGACGTCGTCGAGGACACCGCCGCGCACTCCTCCGAGCGCCAGGTCTGGGGGCTCGTCGACTCGCTGGTCGCCGGCGACGGCCCGGCCGCGACGCAGGCGTTCCTCACGCTGAGCGCGCAGGGCGAGTCCGTCGGCCGGCTCGTCGGCCTGCTCGCGCGCCGCGTGCGCGACGTCCTCGCGATCGCGCAGCGGCTCGAGGCGGGGGAGGCCCCGCCGCAGATCAAGAAGAGCCTGAAGATGAGCCCGTGGGCCGCCGACCGCCGCATCGCGGAGGCCCGCCGCTCGGACACCTACCGCCTCGGCCGCGCTCTCGAGACGCTCGCCGACCTCGAGCTCGCCTCACACGGAGGCAGCGAGCTCTCCGACCGCACCGAGGCGATCCGCGCGATCGCGAGCATCGCCGCGTAGCGGGGCGAACGGGGTGGAGACCCGCCGTCGGCGCATGAGCGTGGCGGGAAGGTGGTCGTCGCCGCCCGAGCGCGGCGGCGGGCGGGTGGGCGAAGGCTGCCGTTGGCGCGTGAGCGGCGGGCCGGTGGGCGGGGGGAGGCTGCCTCCGGTGTCTCAGCCCAGCGCGCGCGAGAGCACGTCGCGCAGGACCCGCTGATCGTCCTCGCCCAAGGAGGCGAGCGACGCCGGCACCTCCGACATCACCTCGATGAGCCTGCCGCGCACCTCCTTGCCGCGCTCGGTCACGACTAGCATCCGCACGCGCCGGTCGTGCTCGGCCTCGCGGCGCTCCACCAACCCCTGGGCCGCCAAGCCGTCCACGAGGCCCGTGACGTTCGAACTGTCGCAGTGCAGCGCCTCGGCGAGCGCGCGCATCGGCACCGGCTCGCCCGGGTCCAGGGTCTTCAGCGCGAAGAGCTGCGGAGGGGTCAGGCCGAACTCCGCGGCGACGCGGATCATCCGCGGGCGCATCTCCCAGAAGAGCTTGCCCATCAGGGCCCAGGCCTCCTCTACGGCGGTGCGGGGCGCGGCGGCGACCGATTCCATGACCTACAGGATAATCGATCAAGGCAATGGTTGACAACCTCAATCAATCGCCGTATCTTGCCGCACCATGAGCGACGATCGCAGCATCAACGTCACCGGCTTGGTCCGCGAGTTCAAGGGCGGCGTGCGCGCCGTGGACGGCATCGACCTGCACGTCGCGTCCGGCGAGATCTACGGCTTCCTCGGCCCGAACGGCGCCGGCAAGTCGACGACCGTCAAGGTCCTCACGACGCTCCTGCCGCCCTCCGCCGGAAGCGCCACCGTGGCCGGCTACGACGTCGCGAGCGAGGGCGCGAGCGTCCGCGCGGCCATCGGCGTCGCGCTCCAGGACGTCGCCCTGGACCCGATGCTCACCGGCCGCGAGCACATGCGCCTCCAAGGCGGCCTGCAGGGCATCCCGCGCTCCGAGCGCACCGCCCGCGGCGACGCGCTGCTCGAGCGCGTCGGCCTGATGGACGCCGCCGACCGCAAGTCCTCGACCTACTCCGGCGGGATGAAGCGCCGCCTCGATCTCGCGCTGGCGCTGCTGCACAACCCGCGCATCCTCTTCCTCGACGAGCCCACGACCGGCCTCGACGTGCAGTCGCGCACCGCCATGTGGGACGAGGTGGCGCGCCTCGCCAAGGAGGAGGGGACGACCGTCTTCCTCACGACGCAGTACCTCGAGGAGGCCGACGTCCTCGCCGACCGCGTCGGGATCATCGACAACGGCGTGCTCGTCGCCGAGGGCACGCCCGCGCAGCTCAAGGCGCAGGTCTCCAAGCCGACGGTGGAGGTCACGCCGCGCGACGCCGGGCGCTGCGACGACGCCCGCGACGCGCTCGCATCGTTCGGCGAGCCCGTCGCCGAGAAGGTCGCCGGCTCGATCGCCGTGCGCCTGACCTCCGGCGCCGAGCAGCTCGCGGACATCGTGCGCGCGCTGGACGCCGCGAACGTCGCGGTCGCGCACCTCGCGATGCACGAGCCGACGCTCGACGACGTCTTCCTCGCGAAGACCGGCCGCAGCCTCGAGGGGGCGGGCGAAGAGGCCGCACCGCCGATCGGCGTACCCGAGCGCGAGACGGCCGTCGCGTGAGCGCAGCCGCGGCAGCCGCGCCCGCCGCCCGCAGCGCCACGCTCGGGCAGATCGGCCTGCTCGCGGGCCGCTCGATCCTGCATGCGATCCGCGCCCCCGCGCAGCTCGTCTTCCCGATCGTCTTCCCGCTGATCCTGCTCGCCGTCAACACCTCGGGCCTCGACGCGGCCACGAACCTGCCCGGCTTCCCGACCGCGAGCTACCTCGACTTCGCGCTCGCCGTCCCGTTCATGCAGGGCGCCCTCTTCGCGGCCCTCAACGGCGGCCAGGACCTCGCCCGCGACATCGAGAACGGCTTCCTCGACCGGCTCGCGCTGACGCCGATGTCCGGCGCCGCGCTGCTCGTCGGCCAGCTCGGCGGCGCGCTGTTCACGGGGATCGTCAGCGCGATCCTCTACCTGCTCACGGGCCTCGCCTTCGGCGCCGGGATCCAAGCCGGCGTCGCCGGCGCGCTCGTGCTGATCGTCCTCGCTGTCACGATCTGCATGGCGTTCGCGTGCTTCGGCACGTTCGTCGCGCTGCGCGCCGGGTCCGGCCAAGCCGTGCAGGGCTTCTTCCCGCTGTTCTTCGTGCTGCTGTTCCTGAGCTCGGCGTTCTTCCCGCGCGACCTCATCGAGCAGGACTGGTTTCGCACGATCGCGACGTACAACCCCGTCTCCTACATGGTCGAGGGGATTCGCAGCCTCGTGATCACCGGCTGGGACGCGGGCGCGCTCTGGCCCTCGTTCGGGATCTCCGCCGCCGTGATCGCCCTGTTCCTCGCGCTCAGCTCGCGCGCCCTGCGGACGAGGCTCACCCGGACATGACCAGCTTCGCACGCACCCGCTCGGTCGCGCTTGCCGTCGCCTGGCGCAGCATCCACAACGCGTTCACGAACCCGGCGATCCTGCTGCCGAGCATCCTCTTCCCGCTGTTCTTCTTCGTCGCGTTCGCGGGCGGCCTGTCGAGCGTGCAGAACGCGCCGGACTTCGACTACCCGGGCGGCTACACGGCGTTTCAGTTCGGCTTCGTCTGCATCCAGGCGGCCGCCTTCGGAGGCGTCTTCACGGGCTTCGCGATCGCCGCCGACTTCGAGTTCGGCTTCGCTCGCAGGCTGCTGCTCGCCGCGCCGAACCGCGGCGGCATCGTCATCGGCTACGTGATCGCCGCGATGGCTCGCGCGATCGTCGTGCTCGCGGTCGTGTTCGTCGCCGGCCTCGTCAGCGGCATGGAGATCCTCGGCTCGTTCGGCGACATGGTCGGGCTGCTCGCCCTGGCGCTCGCGGTCAGCGCGGTCTCGACGCTGTGGGCGGCCGGGATCGCGATGCGCCTGCGCACGATGCAGGCAGGGCCGGTCATGCAGATGCCGATCTTCATCCTCATCTTCCTGGCGCCGGTCTACGTGCCGCTGGCGCTCATCGCCGGCTGGGTGCACACCGTGGCGTCCTACAACCCGGCGACGGCGATGCTCGAGGCGTCGCGCAGCCTCATCGCGGGCCACCCGGAGAAGCTCGCGATCACGGCGGCGTGCCTGGCCGGGATGTTCGTGCTGTGCATGTGGTGGGCGCGTGGCGGGCTGCGCTCGGCCGAAGCCGCGGGTTAGCGCTGGCCGAATCTCCTCCCCGAGCCGGCGCGCGTGCCCTATTCTCGCGCGCATGGACCTCGAGCCCGGCGAGCACCTGATCTTCGAGGGCCATCCGTCCTGGCGCTCGATCCTCGGCTTCTACATCAAGGGGATCGTCGTGGTCGTCATCGCCGCCGCGATCGCCGCCGGCGCGACGAAGGTCCTCGACGACGAGGTCGACACCGGGTTGACGACGGCCGTCGCGATCGGGCTGCTCGTCGTCGTGCTCGTCGCGGGCTACGTCAAGCGGCTGTTCACGACGTACACGATCACGAACCACCGGCTGCACATCCGCCGCGGCATCATCGCGCGCGCCGAGCAGCAGACGATGGTCAACCGCGTGCAGAACGTGAACACGCACCAGTCGGTCCTGCAGCGCATGCTGCTCATCGGCAACGTGAACTTCGACACCGCGGCCGAGGACGACTTCGACTTCCAGTTCGCCGGCGTGTCGAGCCCGCACGAGGTGGTCGACGCGGTGCACCGCGCGCAGCGCGAGGCCGACGCGTCCACGCCGGTCCGCCACTGAGGTTGGCGGCACCGCGGGCCGCAGACCGCGAGGATGCAGCGCGCATGGCCGCGCCCCGCAACCTCGTGAACCTCAAGGACGTCGCCAAGGGCTACGGCAGCCGCTCCGTGCTGCGCGACATCACGCTCGGCGTCGCGGCGGGCGATCGGATCGGGGTCGTCGGGCGAAACGGCGACGGCAAGTCGACGCTCCTGCGCCTCATCGCGGGCGCGGAGACGCCGGACGCGGGCGCGATCACGCGCGCGGGCGACCTGCACCTCGCACTGCTCGGCCAGCGCGACGAGCTCGACGACGCGCACACGATCCGCGAGGCGCTCGTCGGCGGCCGCGCCGACCACGAGTGGGCCGCCGACGCGACGTTTCGCTCGGTCCTCGACGGCCTGCTCGGCGGTGTCGACCTGCGCCGCTTCCCGGCCGGCATGGACACGCCGATCGCGCCCCTGTCCGGCGGCGAGCGGCGCAGGATCGACCTCGCGAAGCTCCTGCTCGACAACCCCGAGCTGCTGCTGCTCGACGAGCCGACGAACCACCTCGACGTCGAGGGCGTCGCGTGGCTCGCGGCCCACCTCGCCGCGCGGCGCGGCGCGATGCTCGTCGTCACCCACGATCGCTGGTTTCTCGACGCGGTCTGCACGAGCACGTGGGAGGTCGCCGACGAGGCGATCCACCAGTACGAAGGCGGCTACGCGGCGTACGTCCTCGCGCGCGCCGAGCGCGACCGCCAGGAGGCCGCGCGCAACGACCGCCGCCAGCAGCTCCTGCGCAAGGAGCTCGCGTGGCTGCGCCGCGGCCCGCCCGCGCGCACGGCGAAGCCGAAGTTCCGCATCGAGGCGGCGAACGCGCTGATCGCCGCGGAGCCCGAGCCGCGCGACTCGGCCGAGCTGCTGCGCTTCGCGACGTCGCGGCTCGGTGGCAAGGTGCTCGAGGCGGTCGATGCGACGGTCGCGTTTGGCGACAAGGAGGTGCTGCACGACGTGACGTGGCGCCTGGGCGCCGGCGATCGCGTCGCGCTCGTCGGCGTCAACGGCTCGGGCAAGACGACGCTGCTGGCGCTGCTCGGCGGCGAGCTCGAGCCGTCGTCGGGCAGCGTCGAGCGCGGCGCGACGGTGAGGCTCGCCCATCTCTCGCAGGACACCGCGGAGATCCCCGGCCACCTGCGCGTGCTCGAGTCGCTCGAGGCGGTCAAGAGCGTCGCCACGCTGTCGGGCGGCCTGCAGATCACCGCGGCGCTCCTGTGCGACCGCTTCGGCTTTCGCGGCGACAAGGCGCGCACGCTCGTGCGCGACCTCTCCGGCGGCGAGCGGCGGCGGCTGCAGCTCATGCGCCTGCTCATGGGCGAGCCGAACGTCCTGCTGCTCGACGAGCCGACGAACGACCTCGACATCGACACGCTAACCGCGCTCGAGGACCTCCTCGACGCATGGCCGGGCACGCTCGTCGTCGTCAGCCACGACCGCTACTTCGTCGAGCGCGTGTGCGACAACGTCCACGCGCTGACGCCCGGTGGCGAGCTGCGCCACCTGCCGCGCGGGATCGAGCAGTACCTCGAATCGCGCGGCAAGGCCGCCGCGCCGGCGCAGAACGCCACCGCGCCGGCGGGCGAGGGCGCGAAGGTGCCAGCCGGCGGCGCGCTGCGCGCCGCCCGCAAGGAGGCCGCCCGCCTGGAGCGCGCGATCGACAAGCTCAGCGAGCGCGAAGGCGCGCTGCAGGCCGAGATGGCCGCGAGCGCGACCGACCACGTGCGCCTGCGCGAGCTTCAGACCGAGCTGCACGCGCGCGTCGCCGAGCGCGAGCAGCTCGAAGCGACGTGGATGGAGCTGGCGGAGACCCTCGAATGAGGGTGAGCTACTCGGCGGCGCCGCGGCGAACGCGCGAGGCGCGGGACTTCTTGCGGGCGCCGGTGTTCTTGTGCAGCGCGCCGCGCTTGACGGCCTTGTCGATCGTCGAGACGAGCGTCAGGTGCTCGGCGTCGGCCAGCTTGTCGTCCTTGGCGGCGACGGCGGCCTCGAGGCGGCGGAAGTACGTCCGGATCGCCGACGTGTAGTGGCGGTTCTCGAGGCGCTCGCGCTCGGTGCGGAGGATCCGCTTCTTCTGTGAGTGGATGTTGGCCATAAGCGTGAAAGAGCCGCGGACTGCTGCCGCGGCCTGCGTAGAGTAGCGCACCGATGGCGGCCGACACACGCCCGAGCGCAGCGAAGCCCGGCCGCATCGCCCGCAACACGGCGATCTTCTCGATCCTGACCGGGCTGTCGCGGATCGCGGGGCTCGTGCGCGAGATCGTCGCGTCGAGCTACTTCGGCACGAGCGGCGCCTTCTCGGCGTTCACGCTCGCCTTCCAGGTGCCGAACCTCGTGCGCAACCTGTTCGCGGACGCCGCGCTCAGCGCCGCCTTCGTTCCCGTCTTCACCGAGCTGCTCGAGAAGGGCCGCCGGCGCGAGGCGTTCCAGCTCGCCTCGACGTTCGTCGTCCTCATCGCCGCGGCGCTCACGACGATCAGCGTGTTCTTCGTGCTCGTCGCGCCGTACCTCATGCCGGCGCTGACGCCCGGCGACGAGTTCACCCCCGCCCTGGACCAGCTCACCGTGGGGCTGTCGCAGGTGCTGTTTCCGATCGTCCTCCTGCTCGGCCTGAACGGGCTGCTCGTCGGGATCCTCAACGCCTACGACCACTTCACGATCCCGGCGCTCGCCCCGCTCGTCTGGAACTTCGTGATCATCGGCCTGCTCGTCGTGCTGAAGCCGCGCTTCGACGCCGGCGAGCAGCTCTACGCCTACGCCATCGCCGTGCTGGTCGCGACGTTCGTGCAGCTCGCGATGGCGGTGCCCGTGCTGCGCCGCCTGGACTTCCAGTTCGAGCGCAAGGTGAACTTCCGCGATCCGCGGGTGAAGCAGGTGCTGGCGCTCATGCTGCCGGTGACGCTGAGCCTCGGGCTCATCAACTTCAACATGCTCATCAACTCGCTGCTCGGGGCGGCGGTGTCCGATGCCGCGCCGCGCGCGATCGACGCGGCCTTCCGGATCTACATGCTGCCGCAGGGGATGTTCTCGGTCGCGGTCGCGACGGTGCTGTTCCCCGCGCTGTCGCGGCTCGCCACGCGGGGCGACTTCGACGGCCTGCGCGCGCTGACCGGCACCGGCACGCGCCAGATCTTCCTATTGCTGATCCCAGCCGCGGCGTGCACGCTCGTCCTGGCCGAGCCGATCACGCGCCTCGTCTACGAGCGCGGCGCGTTCGACGCCGACTCGACGAAGCTCGTCGCCGAGGCGCTGTTCTGGTTCTCGTTCAGCCTGCCGTTCGCGGGGGCGAACCTCCTGCTCACGCGCACGTTCTTCTCGCTCCAGCGCCCGTGGCTGCCGACCGCGCTGGGCGGCGCGACGCTGCTGCTCAACGCGATCCTTGCGCTCGCGCTGTACAAGCCGTTCGGCATCGGCGGGATCGTGTTCGCCACGGGCGTGTCGAGCGCGGCCATGACGTATGGCCAGGCGCGCTACCTGCGCCGCGAGCTCAGCGGCGACCTCGAAACCTACGAGACGGTGCGCGCGATCGCGCGGATCCTCGTCGCGTCGGTGCTGCTCGCCGGGGTCGTGTACGGCCTGTACGCGCTGCTCGACGCGCTGCTCGGGCGGTCGCTGCCGGGCCAGGTCATCTCGGTCTGCGGCTCGCTCGGCGCGGGCCTCACGATCTACGCCCGCGCCGTCCTCAGGATGCAGGTCGAGGAGGCCGAGCAGATTCGCGACGCGGTGCGCTCACGCCTTCGCCGGAGCGGCTGATCGCGCGCCGTACCCTTGTAGCTCGCACATGGCCGACCAGGCACACATCCGCAACTTCTCGATCATCGCCCACATCGACCACGGGAAGTCGACGCTGGCCGATCGCATCCTCGAGATGACGCAGACCGTCGATCCGCGGTCGATGCGCGCGCAGGTGCTCGACTCGATGGACCTCGAGCGCGAGCGCGGGATCACGATCAAGGCGCAGGCCGTGCGCGTGCTCTACGAGGCGCGCGACGGCGAGACCTACCAGCTACACCTCATCGACACGCCCGGCCACGTCGACTTCACGTACGAGGTCAGCCGGTCGCTCGCCGCGTGCGAGGGCGCGCTGCTCGTCGTCGACGCGTCGCAGGGCGTCGAGGCGCAGACCGTCGCCAACACGTACCTGGCGATCGAGAACGGCCTCGAGCTCATCCCGGTGCTCAACAAGCTCGACCTGCCGGGCGCCGAGCCCGAGCGCGTCGCCGAGGAGGTCGCGGACCTGCTCGGGGAGCCGGGCGACGACATCCTGCGCATCTCCGGCAAGACCGGCGACGGCGTCATCGACGTGCTCGAGCAGCTGGTCGAGAAGGTCCCGCCGCCCGCGGGCGACCCGGCGGGCACGCCGCGGGCGCTGATCTTCGACTCAGAGTTCGACCAGTATCGCGGCGTCATCGCCTACATCCGGGTCGTCGACGGCGTGTTCAAGAAGGGCGACGTCATCCGCTCGATGGCGGGCGACACGGTCGCCGACATCGACGACATCGGCTTCTTCACGCCGGCGATGGTCGTGACCGATCAGCTGTCGGCCGGGGAGGTCGGCTTCATCATCACGGGCATCAAGGAGGTCTCGGCGCTCGCCGTCGGCGACACGCTGACGACGAAGGACGGCTGGGCGCGCAACTCGGGCCTCGAGCCACTGCCCGGCTACCGCGACGTGCAGCCCGTCGTCTTCTGCGGGCTGTTTCCGATCGACTCCGACGAGTACCCGGACCTGCGCGACGCGCTCGAGAAGCTCGAGCTCAACGACGCCGCGCTGTCGTGGGAGCCGGAGGTGTCCGAGGCGCTGGGCTTCGGCTTCCGGTGCGGCTTCCTCGGCCTGCTGCACATGGACATCGTCCGCGAGCGCCTCGAGCGCGAGTACGACATCCAGCTCATGGCGACGATGCCGTCCGTGCGCTTCGACGTCACGCTGACCGACAACTCGGAGATCGAGGTTCACATCCCGTCGGACTTCCCCGACCCGGGGCGCATCGCCGAGATCCGCGAGCCGATGATCGAGGCGTCGATCCTCACGCCGAAGGAGTACATCGGGCCGATCATGGAGCTTTGCCAGGAGCGCCGCGGGACGCACAAGGGGATGCACTACCTGTCGGCCGAGCGCGTCCAGCTGCAGTACGACCTCCCGCTCGCGGAGATCGTCATCGACTTCTTCGATGCGCTGAAGTCGCGCACGAAGGGCTACGCGTCGCTGGACTACGAGCTGCGCGGGATGCAGGCGTCGAACATGGTCAAGCTCGACATCCTGCTGGCCGGCGAGCAGGTCGACGCGCTGTCGATGGTCGTGCACCGCGACAAGGCCTACGAGGTCGGCCGCTCGCTGACCGAGAAGCTCAAGGCGAAGATCCCGCGCCAGCAGTACGACGTCCCGATCCAGGCGGCGATCGGCGCTTCGATCGTCGCGCGCGAGACCGTCAAGGCGTACCGCAAGGACGTCATCGCCGGCTGCTACGGCGGCGACATCTCGCGCAAGCGCAAGCTGCTCGAGAAGCAGAAGGAAGGCAAGAAGCGGATGAAGAAGGTCGGCCGCATCGAGGTGCCGCAGGAGGCCTTCCTCGCGGTGCTCGAGCTCGGCGACTGACCTGGCGCCGTCCGACCCGCGCCGTACCGTTCTTCGTCGCTCGTGAAGGCCCGGGGTTGGCGCCTTCGACCGCACAGACACCCATGCGCGCCGACATCACGGACATCACGGTGGCACTCGCTCTGTCGACGGTGGCGCTTCTGGCGATCGTCGTCGTGTCCTACGTGCTGCTCGCCTACCAGGTGGGGACGTTTCACCGAAACGCCGTCGCAGCGCTGTTCGACGCGGTGAACCGGGCCATCGCCGGGGAGTCCCGCGAGTGGACGGTGGAGGAGGTTCGCCGCTACGCCGACCTCAAGCAGCTGCACAGGCGGCTGATGGCGGAGCGGTCCGATCCACGGCTGTCGGATCGCGCGATCACAAACCTGCTTGGGTGCGCGGACGACGAACGCGAGCTGACGGTGCTCGAGCGCCGGCGCGACGAGCTTCACGCCGAAGCGCTGCAGCGAATCCTGGATCGCGCACGCGGTGCGGACGCGGCCACGATCCTGCGGCGCGGTCAGCGGTGGCTGCTGGGCGAGACCATCCGGTTGGCTTGGCTGGCGGTGCGCGAGATCGGGCCGCGGGTGTGGGAGACATTCGCCGAACGGGCGCTGCGCGTACTTCCACGCGCAGCCCTCGTCATGGCCGGCGCCGTCTTTGTCGCGTGGCCTGTCGCCGCGCTCCTGCAACGAGGCTCTGCGCGCTCCGGCGATGCGCTGGCCCTCGCGCCGGAGCTCGGCGCGGGAGCCGGGCTGCTGGTCGGCATCGGCTACGTCCTGATCGGCATGCACCGAGGCGCTCTCTCGCCCGCGCTGGACGCCATGCCGGCCGGGGCGGCGCGGCGTTCGCGCCGGATCGTGCTGGCGGGGTTCGCGCTCGCGGCCTTGATGTTCCTCGCCGCCTACCGCGGCTGGATCGAAACGACGCAACGGTGGACGGCCGCGCAGGTGCCCCAGATCCCCCGCGAAGCCGGTTTCGTCATCGTTCTGATCGGGGCCAACTGGCTCTTTGGATCCGTGATGCGGCAGGCCTGGACCGTCTGGCGTGCGCGGGGCGTGATCGTGGCGTGGCAGCGGGTGGAGAGTCTGGGCGCGGTGATCTTCGCCGCAAGCATGCTGCTCGTGTTCGATGGACTGGGGCCCCTGCTGCTCGCCGAGGTCCGCGGCGACGCGCTGATCTCCTTGTTCGCCTATGTCGTGTTCTCACTGTTCGTCGCGTCGATCGCACTCTCGTACGTCGCGAAATGGATGCGCCGGCGCGCACGCGGCGCGGTGACGAGCGCATCTGCGACGTAGCGCTGGTGGCGAGACCGATCTGCCCGCGTGGGGAACCGGGCCCGCCCCGGCAACTCGACGGCGGGCGAGGCCGACGCGGTTGTCGCCTTCGCCCCGCCGGGCCGCGAGCCTGTTAGGTTCGCCTAAGCGATGAAGCTCCATGCCGCCGACGTCTCGTTCGCCTACGGCCGCCGTGAGGTCTTGCGCGAGCTGGACTGCGCGTTTCCCGAGGGCCGCATCACGGCGATCGTCGGCGCGAACGCGAGCGGGAAGTCGACGCTGCTGCGGGCGATGGCGCGGCTCGTCAAGCCGCAGCTCGGGGCGGTGCTGCTGGATGGCGCCGACGTCTCGTCGCTGCCGACGCGCGACGTCGCGCGCCGCGTCGGCTTCCTGCCGCAGTCGCCGGTCGCGCCCGAGGGCCTCACGGTCGGCGACCTCGTCGCACGCGGGCGCTACCCCCACCAGCGCCTCGGCCGCCCGCAGTCCGCGCACGACCGCGAGCGGATCGGCTGGGCACTGGACGCCACCGCCACGGCCGAGCTGCGCGACCGCCCGCTCGACCAGCTCTCCGGCGGCCAGCGCCAGCGCGTCTGGATCGCGATGGTGCTCGCGCAGGACACCGAGCTGCTGCTGCTCGACGAGCCGACGACCTACCTCGACCTCGCCCACCAGCTCGAGGTCCTCGACCTGCTCGCCGAGCTCAACGAGGCCGACGGTCGCACGATCGTGCTCGTCCTGCACGACCTCAACCAGGCGTGCCGCTACGCGCACCACCTCGTCGCGATGCGCGACGGCGGCGTCTACGCGGCCGGCGAGCCGCGCGCGATCGTCGACGCCAACCTCGTCGAGGCGGTCCTCAACCTACGCGCCGAGATCCTCGACGACCCGGTCAGTGGCGCCCCGCTGTGCATCCCGCTGAGCCGCGAGTCTCGCGCTGCCGCGCTGCCGGCCGCCCCCGTCGCACCGTCCCGCGCCGTCAGCGGATAAGCACGATCTCCGCGCCGATGTCGAGCTTGGCCCAGGTTCGATCGGCCGTGTGAGCGGCGACGCTCAGTCGCACGGCGAGTGCCAGACAGGCGCGATCGGCGAGCGAGAGGCCGAGCGCACGCGTCGGTGCCCGCAGCCGTGCGACGATCTCGGCGTCGGCGGCCGTGAAATCGAGCACGGCGACTCCAAGCGCGACGACATCTTGGCGCTTGGCGGACGTGCTCAGCCCGACTGCTTCGTAGCACTGAAGGACCTCAACCCAATTGACCGCCGATATGGCGGCTCGCCCCAGGAGCGGCTCGACCGCGGAGCCGCCCGGCTCGCCGCGTAGCACCGCGATGAGCGCCGAGGCGTCGAGGACCGACTCAAGCGTCGCGCTCAACCTCGGCTGCCTCGCGTCGCGCTTCCGCTCGGCGTTCTGCGATGAGCTCGTCGACCATGCTCCTGCCTTCGGGCACGGCCGCGCGCAGCTCCGCGCGCAGGCGCTCGAGGATCTGCTCGCGCGTCTCGAGGACGAGCCGGTTGGACTCGACGTGCGCCATGAGCGTCGCGCCTGGCTCGACGTTCAGTTCGCGACGCAGCGCTGCCGGGATGACCACGCGGCCTTGAGGACCGATGCGAAGCGGGACGGCGTCCGTGGTTCGTGCCATAGTCGAGCGATCGTGGCACACCTCGGCTGGAGTGGCAAGCTAGGGCGGGCGACGCTACGCCGCTGTCATCTTCCCCCGCCACATCATCCAGCTGAGGTA
Source organism: uncultured Actinomycetes bacterium (assembly GCA_963743055.1). Taxonomy (GTDB): domain Bacteria; phylum Actinomycetota; class Thermoleophilia; order Solirubrobacterales; family Solirubrobacteraceae; genus CADCVQ01. The sequence goes on from CAVUOK010000001.1 coordinate 62,886, forward strand.
CGGCGCGCCGATCATCGCGACGACGAGCCCCGACGGGATCTCGGTCGGCGGGAACAGGACGCGGCCGAGCGTGTCGGCGACGACGAGCAGGGTCGCGCCGAGGATCATCGCGACAGGCAGCAGGCGCCGGTGGTTGCCGCCGGCCACGAGCCGCGCGGCGTGCGGGGCGAGCAGGCCGACGAACGCGATCGCGCCCGTGACTGCGACGGCCGAGGCCGCCAACCCCGCGCCGACGGCCAGCAGCGACGCCCGCGCGAGCCCGACGCGCAGGCCCAGCGCCGCGCCGAGCTCGTCGTCGAGCATGAGCACGTCGAGGCGCCGGACGGCGAGCGCGGCGATCGGCAGCAGCACCGCGGCCGGGATCGCGAGCAGGCGCAGCTCGCTCCAGCTCTCGGCGTAGGTCGACCCGGCGAGCCAGGTGATCGCCACCGACGCGGCCGGCTGGGCGTTGAGCACGAGCAGCGTCGTGATCGCGACGCACGCCGCCGTCACCGCGAGCCCGACCAAAGCGAGGCGCTGCGGCGAGCCCCGCCCGGCGCCCGCCAGCACGAGCACGAGCGCCATCGCGGCCAGCCCGCCGCCGAACGCGGCCAGCGGCAGCGCGCCCTGCGGCGCGGCCGGCAGCACGAGCAGCACGACGAACGCCGCGACCGACGCGCCGCCCGTGACGCCGACGAGCTCCGGCCCCGCGAACGCGTTGCGGACGGTCGCCTGCAGCACGACGCCCGACGCCGCGAGGCACGCGCCGGCCAGCAGCGCCACGCACAGCCGCGGCGCGCGCAGCTCGATGATGAGGTCGCCGAGCCCCTGGCCCGTGCCGAAGATCGAGCGCACGATCTCGCCCGGCCCCGCCGACAGCTCGCCGATGCTCAAGCTGGCGATCGCCGTGCCCGCGGCGACCGCGATCACGAGCGCGACGGCGGCCGGGCGCCAGCGGGCGGTGCTCGCCGCCGCATCGATCGCCGGGGCGCCGCCGTCGCGCAGCCGCCGCGCGGCGACGATCAGGATCGGCGCGCCGAGCAGCGCGCAGATCACGCCCGCGGGCGTCTCGTTGTCGACGCCGAAGATGAGCCGCCCGACGACGTCGGCGCTCACCACGATCGCCGCCCCCCACGGGACCGCGACGAGCATCTGCGCCGCATGCCCGCGCGGCCGGGCGCTGCGCGCGAGCGCCGCCGACAGGATGCCGACGAACGCGATCGGCCCGGCGACGCCGACGGCGACCGCGGTCAGCAGCGTCGCCGCGAGCACCGACAGCAGGCGGGTCAGGCCCGTGCGCTGCCCCAGCGTCTTCGCCGTGCTCTCGCCCAGCGTCGCGACGTCGAGCGCGCGCGCGAGCGCGATCGCTCCCACGAGCACGACCACGCCGATCAGCGCCCCCGCGCGCACCTGCTCCCAGCCGGCCTGGAGCAGGCTGCCGGCGCCCCACAGAAACAGCGAGCTCGTCTCGGCCTCCTTGAGCAGCTGGATCGCTGCCGTCGACGGCGCCCAGCGCGAGCGAGATCGCCATGCCCGCGAGCACGATCCGCACGGGCGCTGCACCCGCCGCGGCCGCGATCGCGCCGATCAGCGCCGCGCCGAACAGCACGCCGACGAACGCGACGGCGATCGTCGGAGCGCCGGGGGCGACGGTCGAGTAGGCGGCCGCGAGGGTGACGGCGAGCGTCCCGCCCGCGGTGAGCCCCAGCGTCGCCGACTCGGCGAGCGGGTTGCGCGTGATCGCGATGAGCAGCACGGCCGCCGCCCCGAGCGCCCCGCCCGCGATGACGCCCGACGTCGCGCGCGGGAGGCGGATGTCGCGCACGAGTGCGCCGTCGAGCGTCCCGGGATCGCGGAAGATCGCGCCGAGCACCGTGTGCAGGGACAGGCTGCCCTGTCCCTGCGCGACGTCGGCGACGACCGCGACGACCAGCAGCGCGACGCCCGCGAGCGCGAACAGGGCGACGCGGCGCGTCATGGCACCGTTAGCGCAAGGCGTTCGTCAGGCGCTCGGCGAAGACGCGCGCGGACGCCGGGCCGCCGAACAGCCACGTGTTGCCCGAGAGCGTGCGGACTCTGTGCTTCTTGACCATGTCCAACCGCTTGTACGCGCTCTGGCTTGTCACGCGCTTGACCTGGGCGGAGAAGATGCTCGGGTAGACGAACGCGAGCCAGCCGCTCTGGACCTGGCGCAGCGCCTCGACGCCCACGGTCGAGAAGCCGAAGCGCTGCGGCCGCGCCGTCCAGGCGTTGCGCAGCCCGAGCCGGCGCACGACCTCGGCCGCGACCGAGTTGCTCGTGAACAGGCGCAGCGCCGGGGAGCTCGTTGTGCCGCCCGGCGTCGCGATCGTCACGCGGGTCCCGTTGCGCTTGCGGATGCTGTTGCGCAGCTGCGAGAACCGCGAGGTCATCCCGCGCAGCACGCTCTCGCCGCGCGCCCGCTGGCCGACCGCCCGCGCGATCGCCCGGAAGTCGCGCACCATCGCGCCAAACTGCGCGCCGTTGCCGGTGTCGCCGGGGTAGGGGTTCGTCACGAGCACGCGCGCGATCTTGCGCAGCGTCTTGAGGTTGCGGCCCGCGCGGTTGCTCGGCACGACGATGAGGTCGGGCTTGAGCTTCGCGATCCGCTCGATGCTCGGCTCCTGGCGCTTGCCGACGTTCGTGATCCCGCCGGGCAGCCCGATCGCGACGTAGGTCGAGTAGGTCCCGACGTCGGCGGCGCCGACCGGCTTGACGCCGAGCGACAGCAGATTCTCCAGCGCGTCCCATTCCAGCGCGACGACGCGCTTCGGCGCGGCCTGCGACGGCGCCGCCAGCGCCAGGCCGGCGACGGCGGCGATCAACGTTGCGACGGTGATGCTGCGGATCATCGAGATGCTCCTAGTCTGTCCAGGGTCATGAGCCGGGTCACGTCGGCGCCGCTGGTGGGGGCGAGCGTGACGCGCACGCGCAGCGTGCGAAACAGCGATTGCGTGAGGTGCTCCCCGGACCGCGTCAGCGCGAGCGTGACGACGCGGCGGCTGCCGGCGGGGAGGCTGTAGGAGCGGGGCTTGGCGATCTGCACCGCCCGCCGGCGCGGGCCCATCCGCACCGTGATGAGCGAGCGCGCGGAGATCGTGCCGCGACAGCGCGCGTCGCCGGCGGCCGCGGGGTCGGGCGGCGGGCAGTCGATCGCGACGCCGATGCGCCGCCCGACGACGCTCGCGCGTGGCGACACGACGGCGAGCTCCGGCCGCACCGGCGGCGGTGGGGGCGGCAGCGGCGGCGGCGGCGGTGGCGGGGCGGGGGCCACCGGGGCGGCGGCCTCAAGCGTCGCGAACGGCGCGGCCGTCGCGGGCGTGACGGTCTTGAACGGCGTCGCGGTCGTACCCGGCTGGCAGTCCAGGACGAAGCGCAGCGTGCCCAGCGTCGGCTTGACGACGATGCTCCCGATGACGGGCTGGACCTTGTCGCCGGTCCCGACGGGCAGGCTCGGCAGCGTCCCCGGGCCGGCCTGCGAGAACGACACCGGGCCGCTGGCCGCGACCGTCCACGTCGTGTCGGGGATCGGGATCGTCACGACGATCGGCGTGCCGGAGACGAACTCGCTGCCGGGACCGTTGCGCAACACGATCGTGGTCGAGGCGACGACGTTCAGCTCCTTGACCTGGACCGCGGGCGTCGCGTTGGACGCCGCGATCGCGATCCAGACGCGCGAGGGGATCGCGTTGTAGCCGTCGCTGAAGATGCCGAGGTTGTAGCCCTGCTCGGGCAGCGAGACCGGCAGCGTCGCCGACAGCGACGCCCCCGACAGCGTCGCCGGGGTCCCGGCGGGCGCACCGGCGGGCGAGCCGACGCCGGTCAGCGTCACCGTCTGGTTGCGGTACTCGTCGTTGATGCTGTACAGGCACGCGTTCGTCGTCGTGACGGTGCCGGCCTGCGCCTGGCCCGTGACGAGCGCGCCCGCGACAGCGGCAAGCGCGATCGCGTGCATCCGGACGTTCGCTCTCATCACCCTCCTGCGCCTCCCTCGAATCCAACTGCAAACAGGCACCCCGGCGTGCTGGTGGCTGCCTGCCCTGGTAGCCTCCATAAGGTCACCCTAACACGCTGGCGGTCAGCACCTTGACACCGTGACGCCGCACCCGAGACGACTCCGAGCGAGCACCGACGAGACCGCGCGGCTGCGGTCGCGACCCCGCACGCGGACTATCATCTGCGCGGTGGCGCACGCGCATGGGCACTCGGTGGAGGACTACCTCGAGGCGATCTACTTCCTCGTCTCGCCGATCGGGGAGTACCAGCCGTCGGAGGGGACGCCGGCGAACGCCGCGAGGGTCGCCGACATGCTCGGCGTCTCGCGTGCCGCGGTCGGCGAGATGCTCAAGCGGCTGGGCGCCGAAGGGCTGCTCAAGCGCGACGGCGGGCGCGAGCTCATCTTCACGAAGGAGGGCGCCGAGCGCGCCGAGCAGGTGGTGCGAAACCACCGCATCATCGAACGCTTCCTGACCGACTTCCTCGGCTACAGCGCGGGCGGCGCGCACGAGCACGCCGACGCGCTCGGCGACGCGTTCACGCCCGACATGATCGAGCGGATGAACGAGCGGCTGGGCTTCCCCGACCGCTGCCCGCACGGCTGGCCGATCTCGCCCGACGACGAGCGCGCGGAGAACGCGGAGCTGCTCTCGCTGTCGGATCTCGACGCGGGCGCGGACTGCGAGATCGTGCGGCTCGTCGAGCACGACGGCGACCTGCTGCACTGGTACTACGGCGAGGGCCTCGTCCCGGGCGCGACGCTGTCGGTGCTCGACGTGCAGCCGGCGGCGGGGCTCATGAAGGTCGGGCTCGGCGGCGCGCAGGGCGCGTCGGAGCAGATGATCGCCGAGAAGGCCGCGCGCGGCCTGATCGTGCGCCGCAACTGAGCGCGCTCAGCGCAGCGCGAACGCGACGGTGCGCTTGGCGGACTGCAGGCCCGCGCCGTCGATCGCCCGCAGCCGCGCCCGGTAGCGCCCGCGCGCGAGTGCACCCCCGCCGGCGCGCCTGATCCGCACGACGCTCGAGCCCGCCGGCTGGGCGAAGCTCGCCCGCAGCACCCGGATCCAGCGCGCCCCCGCGCGCCGCTCGAGCGCGACGCGCACGGTCGCCGCCTCCGACAGCCGCACCGCCAACCGCGCACCCGCCGCGGCTGTCGCGTCGCGCGCCGACGCCCGCAGGACCGGCGCCACCGTGTCGGGCCCGGTCTCGCACGGGGCGTCGGCGGTTCGCTCGTCCGAGCCGCCGCCGGCGTAGTCCAGGCGGGCGCCGAACCGCCACGGACAGGACCCTGCGGCAAGGCCGCGCTCGAGGTCGACCGCCAACCGCGTCACCACCGCGCTGCCGCCGCCCTCGACCTGCGCGACCCGTCCCAGGTCCAGGCTGAGCAGCGGACCCGACGGCGCTGGCCGCGCGCTCAACGTCCCCGGCAGCACGACCGAGAACGTCGTCGGCTGCGAGACCTCGACGTACGCGAGGATCGCGTCGCCCGGGCCGCGAAAGACGCTCAGCTCGCGCGTCGATGCCGCGATCCGCAGCGCGCCCGCGACGTAGACGAACGACGCGCTGCCGGCCCCGAGCTTCGAGCCGCCAGGGCACGCGCCGGGGCCGCCGAGCTCGAGCGTGTCCTGCGCGCAGGACGGCGTGCCGGCGAGCGCCGTCTGAAAGCCGGCGGGCGTCGAGATCGACAGGGCGCGCAGCGTCGGCGGCAGCGCGCCGCGCCTGTCGGCGCCAAGACTCGCTCGGATCGCGACGGAGACCGGCGCCCGTGCAGGCGAAGCTGCAGGCCGCGCGGGCGTGACCGCGACGCTCACGGAGCTCGCCGCGAGCCCATCGGTGGCGGCGCACGCCGCGCCCGCGAGGGATGCGAGCAGGGCGATCGCGGTGCGCCGTAGCGCTGTTCGCACGGGATTCGGCATCGGCAAGTCCCGCATGTTAGGTTCCCCTAAGGATGAACCTACCGGCAGGTCAACGTCAGGCGTTCCGCACGCGGGGCCTGAGGTAGCCTTGGCAGCCTGCGGGCCGACGTGACCGAGACGACCGAGCACAGCACCTCCCGAGCCCGGGGCGCGGCGGTCGGCGCCGCGATCGAGACGCTGCTGAACTGCTACCTGCGCGAAGGCGGCGCGTGGCAGCTCGTGGCCGCCGAGGACGCGCCCGAGCTCGCGCACCCCGGCGACACCCACGTCGCCGTGCTCTCGATCGGCGACGCCACGCTGCTCGCGGGCGTCCGCTATCGCTCGGCGACGCATCGCCACCGCTTCCGCACGCCGGTGCTGCTGGCCGAGGACGGGGGTGAGCGGGTCGAGGTCGCGTTCGAGGCGCTCGCCGAGCTGCTCGCCGGCGCGCTGGGCGGCGACGGGCCCGAGGCGCGTGCGGCGCTGGACCGCATCCGCGCGAGCGCCGCGCTCGTGACGGGCTTCCTCGAGGCTCGCGCCGACGCGATCGACGACCTGTGGAGCGCGGCGCCGCTGCGCTTCGCCGACGCCGAGCAGGCGCTGCTGCTCGGGCACATGGTCCACCCGACGCCGAAGAGCCGCTCGGAGATGAGCGCCGCCGCGGTCGCGGCGTACTCGCCGGAGCTCGCGGCGCGCTTTCAGCTGCACTGGCTCGCGGTCGACGCGAGCGCCGTCGAGCACGACAGCGCCACCGGCACGCCCGCGCCCCGCCTGGCCGAGCGGCTGCTGCGCGACGATCCGGCCGTCGACGGCGCGGCGCTCGACCGCGCGCTGGCACCGCTCGGCGAGCGCGTGCTCGTCCCGGCGCATCCGTGGGAGCTCGCCCACCTGCGGGCGAGCGACCCGGCCGTGCGCGCCCTGCTGGACGACGGCACGCTCGTCGACCTAGGGCCGCTCGGCGCCGCCGTCGCGCCCACGACCTCGCTGCGGACGGTCTGCCACGAAGGCTGGCCGTGGCAGCTGAAGTTCTCGCTGCACGTGCGCGTGACGAACTCGATGCGCGTGACGCTGCCCAAGGAGCTGCGCCGTGCGGTCGAGGCCGCGCGCCTGCTGGAGACCGAGGTCGGCGCCCGCGCGGCGGCGCTCGCGCCCGCGTTCACGATGCTGCAGGACCCCGCCTACCTCGCCGTCTGCCACGACGGCCGGCTGATCGACGGGCTGTCGGTGCTGCTGCGCGAGCACCGCTGGCCGGCGGCGTCCAGCGCCGACGTCAGCGCCGTGACGACGCTCTGCCAGGACCATCCGCACGGCGGTCGCAGCCGGCTCGGGCAGATCGTCGAGGCGATCGCCGAGCGCGAGGGCCGCGAGGAGGACCGCGTCGCGCGCGCGTGGTTCGGGCGCTACTGCGACGTCGTCATCGTGCCGATCGTGCGGCTGTTCGGCGACCTCGGGCTGTGCATGGAGCCCCACCAGCAGAACGTCCTGCTCGAGCTCGAGGAGGGCTGGCCCGCGCACGGCGTCTACCGCGACAGCCAGGGTTACTTCCACCGCGAGGCCGCGCACGACGACATCGGTGCGATCGTGCCCGGCATCGGCGAGGCGAGCGAGTCGATCTTCCCGGAGACGCTGGCCGACGAGCGGCTCGTCTACTACCCGTTTCTCAACAACGCGCTCGGCGTGATCAACGCGCTCGGCGTCGCCGGCTGCATCGACGAGACCGTGCTGCTGCGCGACCTGCGCGCGCTGCTCGAGCGCGAGCGGGCCCGCGGCGCGCGCTATCCGGCGACGCTGCTCGATCGCCTGCTCGACGACGAGCGCTGGCCCTGCAAGGCGAACCTGCGGACCCGCATCGGCGACCTCGACGAGCTCGCCGGCGACTTCGCCGAGCAGTCGGTCTACGTCACGATCCCCAACCCGCTGCGCGGCCTGTGACCGCGGTGGCGTTCAGGACGCTGGACCTCGAGGCCGACCTCGAGCTCGTCCACCGCTGGATGCAGCAGCCGCACGTCGTGCGGTGGTGGGAGCTCGAGGGGCCGGTCGCGCTCGTGCGCGAGTTCCTGGAGGCGCAGGCGGCGCTGGACCACCTCGACCAGTGGATCGTCACCGACGACGAGCGCAACCCGTTCGCCTACGTCGAGACCTACCGCGTGCCGGACGACCCGATCGCGGCCTACTACGACTGCAAGCCCGGCGACCGCGGCTTTCACCTGCTCGTCGGGCCGCCGGAGCTGCTCGGCAGCGGCATCGCGCAGGCGCTCGTGCGCCACCTCGTCATCCGGCTGCTCGGCCAGTTCGGGATCGACCGGATCGTCTGCGAGCCCGACGCGCGCAACACGCGCATGCTGACGCTGTGCCGCACGCTCGGGGCAGAGGAGCTCGCGACGCTCGAGCTCCCCGACCGCCGGCGCATCCTCATCGGCTGGACGCGCGCGCCCGCCGCCGCGGTGCAGGCGGCATGACCGCCGCCGCCGAGCACGACGTCGTCGGCGTCGGCATCGGGCCGTTCAACCTCGGCCTCGCGGCGCTGCTCGACGGCGTGCCCTCCGTCGACGCGGTCTTCTTCGACGAGCGTCCCGCGTTCGCCTGGCACCCCGGCCTGCTGCTCGACGAGGTGGAGGTGCAGGTGCCGTTCCTCGCCGACCTCGTGACGCTTGCCGACCCGACGAGCCCGCACTCGTTCCTCGCCTACCTGCACGAGCGCGGGCGGCTGTATCGCTTCTACCTGCACGAGCGCTGGCACGCGCTGCGGCGCGAGTTCGACGACTACTACCGCTGGGCCGCCGAGCGCCTGGAGTCCTGCTCCTTCGGCGCGCGCGTCGAGGAGGTTCGCCCGCGGCCAGGCGGCGGGTGGACCGTCGTGCTGGCGTCCGGCGAGGAGCATCGCACGCGCGCGGTCGTGCTGGGCGTAGGCACCGTGCCGTGCGTGCCGCCGTGCGCGCGGGAGCTGCTCGGCGCCGGGCAGGTGCTGCACACCGGCTCGTACGCGCCTTCGCGTGCGACGTGTCTGGAGGCCGCGCGCGTCGCGGTCATCGGGTCGGGGCAGAGCGCGGCCGAGGTCGTCGCCGACCTGCTCGACAACGCGCCGGCGGCCCGGATCGGCTGGTTCACGCGCGGCGACGGGTTCCTCGCGATGGAGTACTCGAAGCTCGGCCTCGAGCACTTCTCGCCGGAGTACACGGCGCACTTCCACGGCCTGGCGGCTTCGCGGCGCGACGCGCTGCGCGCCGGGCAGGACCTGCTCTACAAGGGGATCTCCGCGAGCACGAGCGAGCGGATCTTCGACGCGCTGTACCGGCGCAGCATCGGCGGCGCCGAGCCTGACGTGGCGTACGCGGCGCGCTGCGAACTGCGCGAGGTGAGCCGCGGCGGCGACGGCGCGCTGCGGCTCGTGCTGCACCACCTCGACGCGGACGTGACGTTCACGCACGAGACCGACGTCCTCGTGCTCGGCACGGGGTACCGCGAGGCGGACACGCCGGTGCGCGGCCTGGCCGAGCTCGCCGCGCTCGACGACCGGGGCCGGCCGGTGATCGAGGCCGACCGCCGCGTCCGGCTGCGCGACGGCAGCCCGTCGACGCTCTTCGTCCAGGGTGCGGACCTGCACTCACACGGGGTGGGCGCGCCGGACCTCGGCCTCGGGGCGCACCGCAACGCGGTCATCGTCAACGCGCTGTGCGGGCGCGAGGTGTACCCGCTGCGCGACCGCAACGTCTTCCAGTCCTTCGGCGTCCCGGCCGGGGGGCGGGAGGCGGTCGGCGCGACGCCGGGCGCGGAGGGGCCGGACGCGGAGCCTCCGCGCGGGGCGGCGGTCGGGGCGGAGGGTGAGTCGGGCGTGCCTTCGCCGGACGCGGCGCCGCGTGGGGAGCGCGCGGCGTGACCGTCGCGCACGCCGAGCTCGTCGCCGCGCTCACGCGCGAGCGCTGGGAGCACGTCAATCGCGAGCTGATCGGCAAGCTCCTCACCGAGCTCGCCTTCGAGGACGTCATCGCGCCGGCGTTCACCGAGCTTCACGGCGGCCGGCGCGCGTTCGAGCTGGCCCTCGGGGAGCGGCTCGTGCTGCGCTACGAGGGCCACCGGCGGCCGCTCGGCGACTGGCGCGCGGAGCCCGCGACGATCGCGGCGACCCTCGACGGCGCCGGCGTCGCGCTGCCCGACGCGGCGGACGTCGTCGCGATCGGCGCGCCCGCCGTCGGCGCCGACGCGGCCACCGCCGCGGGCCTCGTCGGCGAGGTCGCGATGACGGCGCTCGGCGACGTGCTCGGCGCGGCCCGCGGGCGACCGGCGCACGAGCTGCTCGACCTCGCGCAGGACGACCTCGAGTGCGAGCTGCGCGGGCACCCGTGGATCGTCGCGAGCAAGGGCCGGCTGGGCTTCGGCGCCGGCGACCTGCTCGCCTACGCCCCCGAGGCCGCGCAGCCCGTCGCGCTCGGCTGGCTCGCGGCGAGCCCCGCGATCGCCGACCGCCGGACCGTCGACGGCCTCACGCACGAGACCGTCGTGCGCGAGCAGGTGGGGGAGGAGGCGTTCGAGCTGCTGCGCGCGCGCGCCGCCGCGGCCGGCCTCGATCCCGACACCGCGTCGTATCTCCCCGTGCACCCGTGGCAGTGGGAGCATCGCGTGCTCACGCTGCACGCCGGCGCCATCGCGCGCTCGCAGCTCGTCGCGCTCGGGACGCTCGACCAGCGCTACCTGCCCGGGCAGTCGCTGCGCACGCTCGCGGAGGTCGGGCGGCCCGACCGCCGCCATCTCAAGCTCGCGCTGTCGATCCTCAACACGTCCGTCTACCGCGGCCTGCCGCGCGACCGCACGCTCGCCGCGCCCGCGCTGACGCAGTGGCTCACCGGCCTCTGCGCCGCGGACCCGTTTCTCCGGGAGACCGGCCTCGTCATGCTGGGCGAGGTCGCGAGCGTCAGCGTCGCGCACTCGGCGTTCGAGGCGATCGCCGGCGTGCCTTACCAGCACACCGAGATGCTCGGAGCGATCTGGCGCGAGCCGGTCGGCGCGCACCTGCGCCCCGGCGAGCGGGCGATCACGATGGCCGCGCTCATCCATCGCGACGCCGCGGGCGTCTCGTTCGCCGAGCTGCTGATCGCGCGTAGCGGGCTGGACGTCGACGCGTGGGTGCGCCGCCTGCACGAGGTCACGCTGCCGCCGCTCCTGCACGTGCTCTACCGCTTCGGCGCGACGTTCTCGCCGCACGCCCAGAACTGCCTCGTCGTGCTCGACGCGCACGACGTCCCGGCGCGGCTCGTCGTCAAGGACTTCGTCGACGACGCGATGATCAGCTCCGAGGCGCTGCCCGAGCTCGCGTCGATGCCCGCCGACGTGCGCGCGGCCCTTGGCCAGGGGGTCGAGGCGATGCTGCTCGCGCAGTGGATCCAGTGCGGGCTGCTCGTCTGCGTGCATCGCTACCTCGCCGAGATCCTCGAGGAGCGCATGGGCTACGACGAGGGCGCGTTCTGGCGTGCCGCCGAGCGCGCCGTGGCGGCCTACCACGAGCGCTTCGAGGACGACCTCGGCCTGCGCTTCGACCTCTTCGACTTCGAGGCGCCGGCGTTCGTCAAGCTCTGTTTGAACCGCGTTCGGATCCTCGGCCGCGGCTACGACGACGGGCCCGACCGCCCGGTGGCGTCCGCGTCGGGCTGGATCGACAACCCGCTCGCGCCCGCGCGCGAGGCCGCCGCATGATCGACGCCGGCCGCACCCCGGAGGTGCCCCTGCTCACCGAGCTCACCGCCTACGCCGAGCACGAGCCCGCGCTCGACCGCCGGCTGTGGGCGCGGCCGATCGTGCCCAAGCACGACACCGACCTCGTCTGCGAGTGGATGAACCGCCCGCACGTCGCCGAGTTCTGGGAGATGGCGTGGCCGCGCGACTGGATCTGCGACTACCTCATCGGCCAGGTCGAGGATCCCGCGCGCAGCCCGTACCTCGGCTTCGTCGACGACATGCCGGTCGGCTACGTCGAGGTCTACGACCCGCAGCGCGACGTGCTCGGCGCGCACGCGCCGGTGCTCCCCGGCGACCTCGGTGCGCACGTCCTCATCGGCGACGAGGAGCACCTCGGGCGCTTCTCCGTCTCGCTCGGCCGCGCGACCGTGCGGATGCTCTTCAAGCGCCCCGGCGTGCTGCGCATCGTCGGCGAGCCGGACGTCCGCAACGAGAACTTCCTCTCGCTGCTCGCGTTCCTCGGCTTCCGGCGTGAGTGCGACATCGACCTGCCCGACAAGCGCGCCGCGTTCATGGTCTGCGAGCGCGCGGACTTCGAGCGCCTCGCGAGCCGGCGCAGGCGGGCGATCCGATGACCCTCGCGCTCGAGCTGCGCTCCGTCGTCAAGCGCTACCGCAAGGCGGATCGCCCCGCCCTCGACGGCGTCGACCTCGACCTCCCCGCCGGCGGGACGCTCGCGCTGCTCGGGCCCAACGGCGCGGGCAAGAGCACGATCGCGTCGCTCGTGGCGGGTCTCATCCGGCCCGACGCGGGGACGGTCACCGTGCTCGGCGCGGACGCCGCGTCGCGCACGGGCGCGATCCGCAGGCAGGTCGGCATCGCGCCGCAGGAGATCGGCGTCTACCCGCAGCTGACCGTCACCGCGAACCTGCGCGCGTTCGCCGAGCTCTACGGGCTGGCGCCGCGGGCGGCGAAGGCGCGCGCCGCCGAGCTGCTCGAGCCGTTCGCGCTGACCGACCTCGCCAAGCGCCCGGCCGGGCGGCTGTCCGGCGGCGAGCAGCGCCGGTTGCACGCGGCGATCGCGCTCGTCAACAGGCCGAAGCTCGTCGTCTTCGACGAGCCGACCGCGGGGGCGGATCCGTCGACGCGCGAGCACATCCTGCAGGCGGTGCGCGATCTCGCCCTCGACGGGACCGCCGTCGTCTACACGACCCACTACCTGCCCGAGGTTGAGCGCCTTAACGCCGACATCGCGCTGCTCGAGCACGGCCGCGTCATCGCGCGCGGCACGCTCGAGGAGCTCGTCGCGCGCCACGCTGCGGCGGCGGGGCCGGCCGTCGCGCCGGCGGTCGCGGGGGTCGCGCGGCCGTCGCTTGAGACGGTCTACCTCGCGCTGACCGGGCGCAGCGGCGCCGAGGTGCCAGCGCCATGAGCCCGATGCGCGCGATCGTCCGCAACGAGCTGCGCATCCTGCGCCACGACCCTGTGCCGCTCGTCCTGCTCATCGGGATGCCGATCGTGCTCATGGCGCTGCTGAGCCAGTCGCTCGGCCACGTCCTGCTGTTCGAGGGCTACGACGACACGCCGGGCTCGATGCACACCGCGCCCGGCATGGCCTGCCTGTTCGGGTTCTTCTCGATCGCGATCGTCGGCTTCGCGATCTTCCGCGAGCACGGCTGGCGGACGTGGCCGCGGCTGCGCGCCGCCGGCGTCGGGGGTCCCGCGCTGCTGGCCGGCAAGCTCGTCGTCCCGGCCGGCCTGCTCGTCGTGCAGCACGCCGTGCTGTTCGGCTTCGGCCTCGCGGTGCTCGACTTCAAGGTCAACGGCGAGTGGCTCGCGGTCGTCCTGCTCGCGCTGGGGTTCGCGACGATGGTGCTGAGCGCCGGGCTCGCCGCTGCGGCGGCGCTGAGCACCGTCCAGCAGCTCAACGCCGTGACGAACCTCGGCACGATGCTGCTCGGGGGCCTCGGCGGGGCGCTCGTCCCGGTCATGGAGCTGCCGAAGTGGGTGCAGCCGCTGTCGCCCGTGTCGCCCGTGAACTGGGCGATGGAGGGCTATCGCGACGTCATCCTCGACGGCAAGGGCGTCGGCGAGATCCAGCTGCCGCTCGCGGCGATGTTCGGCCTGTCGGCGGTGCTCGTCGCGTTCGCCCTGTGGCGGCTGCGGCTGGACTCGCCGAAGCGCACCTGGGGGTGAGCCGCGCGTGGCGATCGGGAGCTATCGCGCCACCGTCGTGCGCACGTGCTCGGTCACGCCGCGCATGCGGCGCGTCACGGTTGGCGGGGCGGGGCTCGAAGGGTTCGCGAGCAGCGGCTCGCCCACCGAGCGCGTGAAGCTCCTGCTCGCCGGACCCGGCCAGGAGCGACCCGACGTGCCGGTCGTCTCCGAGCGCGGCTTCAGCTATCCGCCTGGCGCGCGGCGGCCGATCATGCGGACGCTGACGCTGCGCCGCTTCGATCCGGATGCGCTCGAGCTCGACCTCGACATCGTCGTGCACGACGGGCTGGCGTCGGCGTGGTCTGTGACCGCGCGACCGGGGGAGGAGGTCGGGGTCCTCGGCCCGGCGGGCGGGTTCGCGCTTGCCGCGGACGGTGAGCGCTACCTGCTGGCGGGCGACGAGACGGCGCTGCCGGCGATCGCCACGATCCTCGAGCGGCTGCCGGGCGGCGCTTCCGCCGACGTCTTCGTCGAGGTCGAGTCGAGCAGCGCTGCCGTTGCGCTGCCGTCGGCGGCCGGGACTCGGATCAGCTGGCTGCACCGCAACGGGAGCGCCTCTGGTGAGGAGCTCGTCGCTGCCGTGCGGGCGTTCGACTGGCCGCCGGCGCCCGTCTACGTCTGGGCGGCGGGCGAGTCGCTGGCGATGCGCGACATGCGCCGCCATCTGCGTGAGGATCTGGGCCTGCCCCGCGAGCGCTACGAGATCACCGGCCACTGGCGCGAGCGGCTGACCGAGGACGAGGCCGCCGAGGCCGAGTTTCGGGCGATCGCGGCCGCGCGGGCCGCGGGCGCGAGCGACGAGGAACTCGCCGACGCCGGCCTGTGACCCGGCGCTTTGCGGACCGGTGGCGCAGGTGTTAGGGTGCCCTAACACACACGGTTAGGCATCCCTAACAGGGCGAGCTCGCGCGAGGAGCAGAGCATGACGATCACACGACAGGTGCTGCGCTGATGGGCGTCAAGGTCCGGTTTCGCTGCGAGCACTGCGACGCACGGCCCGACTGCGTCACGCAGCGCACCCTCGAACGGCACCTGCGCGACCGCACCCTCGGCCGGTACTTCGATGCCCAGCCCGGCAGCTGGCTCGTCTGGACGGCGGGCGGGCCGTTCGGCTCCCGCCGCTACGCCTGCCCAGAGCATCGCGCGGATCTCATCGGCTACCTGCGGCGCCACTACGGCGGCAACGGGTCCGGCGTGTGGGCGAGCGAGCCGTTCGCAGCGCTCTGGCCGCAGGGCTTCAGCGGCCTGGACGAGCGCGAGGTCGCCGAGCTGCTCGGTGGCCCGCGGCGCGACCCCGCCGACAGCCTTCCGCGCCGTGCGCAGGCACCGAACGGCTGACCGGCTTCCTTGCCATCGCGAACCGGCGCGGGGCCGGCTCGACGAGCTCATGCTCGCGCTCGCGGCTGCAAGTTCGGCCTGGTCGGGCAGGCAGGCGCGTTCGAGCGGAGTGACGAATGCGGCCGCCCGCGCTTCGGGCTGGAGGACGTGGCGCGTCGCGCATGCCCCGCTGCGTGCGATCAGGTGCCCAGCGCCAGGATGACGACGGCCGCCGCGGTCGGCGGGTCGTGGCTGAGCGATACGTGGGTCTGCAGCGATGCTCCCAGCTCCTCCGCGAGCCGCCCGACCGCCTCGGCGACCGCGCCGTGCAGCGCCAGCGCCGGGCGGCCGTGGCCGTCGTCGACGACCTCGATCTCGCGCAGGTCGACGGCCGTGAGCGCCGGCTCGCGGCCGGCTCGCGCGCTCGACCAGGCCTTGACGAACGCCTCCTTGGCGGCGTAGCGAGCGGCCAGCCGCTGTGTGCGGATCGCCTCGGTCGCGCGCGCGGTGCGCTGCTCGCGCGCGGTGAACGTCGCGTCGACGAAGCCCGAGGCGGGGTCCGCGAGCTGCTCGGCGAACGTCGTCGTCGTGACGATGTCAAGACCGACGGCGAGCGTCGTCACCGTGTCCGGCCGTACGTGCCGTCGTCGCCGAGGCGCATCCGCGGATCCGTGAGCAGCGCGGCTTCCGCCTCGCGCTGCGCGGCGGGGTCGTCGTCGCCGCCGAGCCGGCGGTCGCCGCGCCGCATGGTCGCGGGCCGTCCGAGGCGGGTGCGCACCCGCTGCTGGACGCCCTCGGCGCGGCGGCGGCCGGCGCGGCGCAGGTAGTCCTCGCGCAGCTCGGCCGGGACGGCGGCGAGGAAGCTGTCGGGGCTCGCGATCGCGAGCAGCGCCGACACGTGGCCGAAGCCGAGGCTCGTCACGAGCGCGGCGCGGATCGGCTCCTGCGGCGCGCGCCGGATCGGGCGGTCGCCGAGCGTGAGGCAGGCGCCGTCGCGCAGAAGCGGGTCGGCGGACTCGAGGTTGCGGTTCCCCGGCACGACGGAGCGCTCCATCATCTGCAGGACGCCCTCGACCTGCCACGCCGCCGCGCCGCCCTTGGCGTGGCCGGTGACCGTCTTCTGCGAGACGACGAGCAGCGGGTTGCCGGGCGTGCGCCCGAGCGCGGCTTGGATGCGCTCGTGCAGGTCGGCCTCGTTGGGGTCGTTCATCTGCGTCGAGGTGTCGTGCTTCGAGACGACGGCGATGTCGTCGGCGTGCAGGCCGAGCCTGCGCAGGGCCTTGGCGAGCGGCGAGTCCTCGCCGCCCAGGGCCGCGGCGAGCACGCCCATCCCGGCGGCGGGGATCGAGCCGTGGATGCCGTCGGCGTGGCTCGACGCGTACGCGAGCACGCCGCGCACCGGCAGGCCGAGGGTGAGCGCGACGTCCCCGCGCACGACGAGCAGCGCGCCGCCGCCCTGCGCCTCGACGAATCCCGCGCGGCGGACGTCGTTGGCGCGCGAGGCCTCGTGCGCTGCGAGCCCGCGCTCGCTCAGGTCGTCGCTGGACACGGTCGCGCCCATGTCGCCGAAGCCGACGAGGCCCTCGGGCGTGAGGTCGTCGAAGCCGCCGGCGAGGACGGCGAGCGCCTTGCCGGCGCGGATCTTGTCGTGGGCCTCCTCGAGGCTGACGGCCGCCGTCGCGCACGCGGCGACCGGGTGCACCATCGGGCCGTACGAGCCGACGTAGGACTGGATCGCGTGCGCGGAGACCACGTTTCCGAGCGACTCCTGCAGGCGCTCGGATTGGCGCTCGTCGTCGAGGAGGGCGTCGAGCAGCAGGCGTCGCAGGGATGCCATGCCGCCCATCCCGCAGCCTTGGGTGCTCGCGACGAGCGCGGGGTGGACCTCGGCGAGCAGCTCCTCCGGCGTGAGCCCGGCGGCGGCGAACGTCTCGGTCGTGCACGCGAGGTTCACGAGGGCCATCCGGTCGGCGCTCGCGAGCAGGTCGCCGGGGATGCCGAAGCGGCCGAGGTCGAGGCCGGCGGGGAACTGGCCGGCGACGCGGCGGGTGTAGGCGGCGGTGCGCGGGACGCGGATCTGCGTGCCGGCGCGCAGGATGACCTGCCATGTTTGGCCCGCGCCGCGAACCTCCGCTCCGGCGGCTTCGAACGTGCGCGCCCTGACCTCGTCGGCGACCTCGAAGCGCAGCTCGGCCGGGAGCGCGACGGGCGCGAGGACGGGCAGCCCCGCGGCGTCGATCTGCTCGTCGTCGGTGAGGGCGCGGACGCCGATGCGCGCGGCGACCTCGATGGCGTACCGCGCGCCGAGCTCGGTCTCGGGGACCTCGGCGCGCGTTGCCGTGTCGATCCAGCGGCCGCGATAGCCGTCGAGCTCGTAGGCGACGAGGCCGCAGAGCCACGCGAGCTCGCCGACGGACGCGGTGGACGGCGCGCCGTCGACCTCGACATCGAACCGCGCGTCGGCCGTGCCGCACGGCCCGAGCTCGGCGGAGCCGACGATGACGACGAGGTCGGCGGGGTCGAGGTCCTGCGCGGGTCCTTCCTCCGCGGCTCCTTCCACCGCGGCTCCTTCCTCCGCGGCATCCTCGGCCGCGGCCGTTTCACCGGCCGCTTCGTGGCACGCGGCCTCCCGGGCCGCGGCTTCTGGCCCCGCGGCCGAGACGAGCGATGCCACGTCCGTGTCGCAGCCAGGCAGTGCCTCGACGGGCGCCGGGGCGGCGCGCGGTGCCTTTACTGCCGCGTCGAGCTCGCTGCGGCGCCGAATCGCCGCCGCCCGCTCGCGCAGCTCCGCGGCCAGTGGCGCGACGGCCGCGTGCAGGTCTTCGATCGCCGAGAGGCCGCCGCTGAGGTCGACCTCGACCGGCGCCCGTGTCGCTCGCTCCCGCAGCGTCGCGGACGTGGCCAGCGCGCTCAGAACCCAGCCGATCTCCTGCGCCGAGAACGTGCGCACGCCGAGCCGCTCCTCGACGAGCGCGGCGACAGCGTCGGCCTGGCTCATCAGGCCCGTGCCGCGCACCCAGCCGATCCGCGCCGCGACGATCCGCACGCGCGCTCCCCATGTCGCCTGCTCGCTGCGCCAGCGCGTGAGGAGCACCTCGAGCGCGGCCTTCGTCTCGCCGTAGGCGCCGTCGCCGCCGAAGCCGCCGTGGTTGGGCGACAGCGGGAGCAGGATCGTGGGCGCCGGGGCGTCGTCGGGCACGTGGCCTGCGATCGCCGCCACGAGCCGCTCGACGCCGAGCAGCTGCAAGCGCAGCGCCTGCTCCGAGTCCGCGCCGGCGTCGCCGAGCTCGCCGGCTGTCGATAGCGCCGCGAAGGGCGCGACGATCGTGGGATGCAGCGGGTCGAGGCGCAGGTCGGGCCGCCCGCGCTGGCCGGTCTCGGGCTGTGCGAGCCAGGCCGCGAGCGCGTCGATGTCCGCGAACGACGCGAGGTTCGCGGGCAGGACGTGCAGCTCGGCACCCGGCCCGGCCGCGGTGCGGTACAGCTCGCGGTACCAGCGCCGCCGGGCGGGGGTGTCCGTAGAGGTCGCGACGACGACCGTCGCCCCGCCGCGCAGCAGCCAGCGCACGAGCTCGGCGGCGATCGAGCCGGGGCTCGCGCCTGTGACGAGGGCAGTCTCGCCGCGCAGGTCGGGCTGGGCGCCGAGCGCGCCGCGCAGCGCGTCCGCGAGCGCCGCCGCGTCGTCCGGCATTGCGGCGACGGAGCCGCGGAGGGTCGCTTCGCGCGGCGCTGCGGTCGCCGGGCCGCGGAGGGTCGCGTCGGGCGGCGCTGCGGTGGCCGGGCCGCGGACGGTCGCGTCGTCCCGCGCCTCGGTGGCCGGGCGGCGGACGGTCGCTGCGTCGAGGGCTGACCTCGCCGCCGCTTCGAACGCCTCGACGAGATCGAGCGGGCGGTCGGTTGCCGGCTCAGTCGTGGCGATCGGCGCGCCGTCGCTCGCGATCTCGACGGCCGGTCGCACGCCCTCCGGCATCACCGCAGCGGTGCGACCGGCGGCCACGCCGGCGAGGGCCGCCGCGAGCTGCGCTTCGCCGTGTCCGGCGGCCTTCGCGGCGAGCCAGCGTGCCGTGGCGGCGAGCGTCGGGTCCGCGGCGTGGGCGGCGATCCGCCCGAGCTCGGCGACGTCGAGCCGGCCGCGCAGTCCCTCGTGATACGCGGCGACGAGGTCCCAGCGCGTGCTCGCCCAGATGGACGTGAAGCTCACGTGCCGGCGGTGGTCCAAGCGCGGCGCGACGTCTTGTGCCCGGCTCGCGCCGAGCTCGGCGTCGAGCACGGCCAGGCGGGTGAGCTCGTCGGTCCGGGGCCGCGGGCGCCGCATCCTCGCCGGCGCGGCCCAGGCCCGCGAGCAGCGCCCAGGCCGACGCGGCCAGCGCCTCCTCGACGCGAGCCGGGACGGCCTCGGCGACCGCCGCGGCTTGCGGCGCCGGCGCGACGGGGCCGGCGGGCAGCGCGATGCCGAGCGCCTCCCCCGACAGCGCGGCCGCCCCATCGACGAGCGCACGCGCCTGCGCGGCGTCGGTGGCCGTCGTCTCGGCGAGCCGCCCGAGCGGGCCGCCGCGAGCCGACGGCCCCGGCCGGGTCTCGAGCGCGAGCAACGCGACGACGTGCTCGACGAGCCCGGGCCCAGCCCACGCGACGCGGCGGCGTGGGCGGCCGCGGCCTCGCGCGACAGCCCGGAGCGGCCGAGTGCACGGGTGAGCCCGGCGGCGACGGTGTCGCGCAGGTACACCCCCGGGAAGCGGTAGTGCGCGCCCTGCTCGCGCAGCGCGCGGACGAGCTCGCCGATCGGCTGGCGGATCGCCGCGTCGGCGCCGGACAGCCCAAGCTCGCGGCCCAGGTCGAGCAGGACCTGGTTGCGCCGCGACGAGGCGCCCTGGAAGAGGTCCTCGAGCGTCTCGGCCTCGTCGAGCTGCTCCGGCCGCACCCGCGCCTGGACGGCGAGGACGAGGCGCAGCGCCGTGCCCGCGTCGACCGGACGATCGGCGACCGCTCCCGGCGCGAAGGTGGCGGCGGGGGCGGACCGCTTGAGGGCGGCGGAGGTGTCGGAGGGAGGGGCGGCTGCGCCTGGGCGATCGGACGGCGGGCTGGCCGCGGGCGCGAAACCGGAGGGCCGGGCGGCGGCGGGTGAGGCGCCGGAGGGCGGCGCGGCTCGCGGATCTTCCGGTGCGAGCGGCTCCGGGGCTCCTTCGTCCAGGAGGACCTTCGCGCGGTCGTCCTCGACGTGCAGCAGCTCGGGCGCCGGGCCCGCGAGCGCGAGCGACTCGAGCGTCGTGCGCATGAGGCCGGTCAGGACCGGCGCGCCGCCCGGCCCGACCTCGACGATCCTTCGCGCGCCGAACCCGCCGGCCACCGGCGGGGCGACGAGCGCGCGCTGCGTGTCGACCCAGCGCACCGGGGCCGCCACCTGGCGGGCGAGCAGCTCGACGACGAGCCGGCGCGCGCGGTCGTCGGGGCCGCCGTCGCCGGGCTCGCAACCGGCGGCCTGCACGAACTCCTCCGACAGCGAGAACGGCCGCCCGACGAGGTTCGGCACCCAGCGGCCGCAGAGGCGCCGGTGGTCCACCGGGCCGACGAGCCGCTCGAGCTCGTCGCGCAACCCACCGACGGCGGCCGCGAGGAGCGACGAGTGAAACGGCACGTCGATCTGCGGCAGCAGGCGCACGGCGCCGCGCGGGAGCATCCCCGCGAGCTGCTCGAGCGCCCGCCGCGGACCCGCCACGCCGACCTGACGCCCCAGCGCGTTCTCGTTGACGACCTCCACGCCCGCCACCACCGGTAGCTCGCGGCCGGCGCGCGCCGGGTCGACGACGGCCATCCCGTACGCCGATGCGCCGCCACCGTCGCGCGGGACGCAGCGCTGGATGAGCTCGCCGCGCCGGTACACGAGCTCGACCGCGGCCTCGACCTCGAGCACGCCGAGCGCGTGCAGCGCCGCGAACTCGCCGACGCTGTGCCCGGCCACCAGCAGGCGGTCGCCGAGAACGCCGGCCTCGCGCAGCTCGGCGAGGTGCGCCGCGGCCAGCGTCACGAGCGCGGGCTGCGTGAGCTCGGTCCGGTGGAGAACGCCGTCGGGATGGCGCCGCACCTCGCCGCTCGCCAGCCGCAGCTCCGTCGGGTTGCGCTCGACGACGTCGAGCAGCGAGAACCCGAGGACGGCGCGCGTGTGCGCGTCGGCGCGCTCCCAGACCGCGCGCACGGCGCTCGACCGCGAGCGGCCCCGAGCGCCCATGCCGCGCCGCTGGACGCCCTGGCCCGTGAACACGAGCGCCACTCGCGGCACGGCGACGAGGGCCTCGCCGCGCGCGACCGGCGCGCCGTCCGCCGACACCGTGACCTCGACGATCTGCAGCCCGCCGTCGACGCCGACGCGCGCAGCCTCGAAGTCGAGCACCGCGCCGAGCGCGACGGGCGCGACGAAGTCGATGTGCCAGCGCCGCAGCGCGCTCGCGTCGCCGTCGCACAGCGCCTCGACCACGAACGCCGAGGCGCGGGCCGCGGTCCACGCGCCGTGGACGATCGGCCGCGCCATGCCGGCGAGGCGCGCCGCGAGTACGCAGCGGTGCAGCGGGTTGTGGTCGCCGCCGACGCGCGCGAAGGCGTCCATGCTCGCCGGGGCGACGTCCTGCGCCTCGGCGAGCGGCACCCGCGGTCGCGCGTGGCGCGTCGCGCGCGCCGGCGCGAGGGCGGCCAGCGCCAGCGACACCGGGTGCGCGCCCGCGCGCGCGACCTCGCCGGCGCCTGCGAGACCCGCGGGCGCGGTCCAGTCGATGGTTGCCACCGTCTCGCCGTCGCGCGACACGCGGCCGCTCGCGCTCCACGTCGCCGCGCCGGCTCGCGGCTCGTCGGTCGCGCACTCGACCTCGACGACCACTCGCTCCCCGGCCGCGAACCGCGTGCCGGACAGCCACGGCTGCCCCGCGAGCCACTCTCCCTCGACCGCGCTCGCGAGCCGCAGCTCCAGCCCGTGCGTCTCGTGCGAGAAGCGCCGCCGATCGGTGACCGGTGCGACGCCCAGCGTCGTCAGCAGGATCTCGACCGTCGCGAGCTCGCCGCGCTCACACGACAGCACGGCGCGGCAGGTCAGCCGCCCCGGCGCCCCGCCCGGGTCCTCCAGCGCGACGACGCGCGCCGCGACGTCGCCGCGCTCCCCGTCGCGCGGCGGCCACGCCACCCCCGGCATGACCGTGTGCCCGGTGTGCACGAGCTGCGCGAGCCGTGCGGCGAACGGCGCGCACGACAGCACCCCCGCGACCGCGGGCCAGGCCAGCGTCAGCGCCAGGTCCAGGCCCGGTCCGTCGTGCGCGGCGCCGGTCGCCGCGCCGTGCGCACCCGCGAGGCCCGCCGGGCACGACCACGTCGTCGCGACCGGATCGAGCGGATGCGCCGGCACGTCCGCGACCGCCGCGCCGAGCACGCGGCGCGCGAAGTCCACCGTGCCCGCGTCCCCGTCGACCGCGACGAACGCCCCCGCACCCGCCGCCCGCCAGCGCGTGACGAGCTCGGCGGGCGGGGGTGGGTCGAGCTGATCGCGGATCGCGCGACGGGCGGGATCCACCCCTCCGTCCAGCGCCGGCATCGTCGCGGTCACGACCACCATCTCGTCGCCATCCTCAGCGATCTCCAGCCGCTCGCCCGTCGCGCCGAGCGGCAGGACCTCGATCCGAGCCAGCCTTCCGGCATCGTCCAGCCGCGCGCTGACCTCGTCGCCGGGCAGGACGATCCGCCACAGCGGGTTGGGCCGCGACTGCAGGCGCCCGCCCTCGACGACGAGCAGCGACGGCGACGCGCACAGCGCCGCGACCGGCCCGTCGCGGCCCGCGATCGCGCCCGCGAGCGGCGGCGGCACGGGGCCGGGATCGGCGAGGCGCTCGCGCCGCACGGGCGTGGCGCCGCTCGTCAAGGCGTGAGCGACCGCGGCAGCCTCGAAGCGCGCGAGCAGCTCGCCCACGGGCTCGTCGGCGCGCGCGACCCCGGTCAGCGAGCGCGGGCCCGGGATGACGAAGACCGCGTCCGCGTCGAGGCGGTCGTCCTGGGCCTGCCACAGCGCATCGGCCATGTACCAGCGGCGGACCTCGCCATCGAGCACCGGGACGAACGGGACCGGCTTGCCGGGGCGGTCGCAGACCTCGAGGAAGAACTGCGCGTCCGCGGGGTGCAGCAGCGTGGTGTCCGCGCGCGGGAACGTCGCGCGGAACGCGCCAAGTGCGGCCGCCGGGTCGTCGAGGTCGCGCACGCTCGAGACCGGCGCGTCGACGTGCCCAACATCGAGCGCGTGCAGCCGCGCCGCGAAGCGGCGGTACAGCGCGAGCGCACGCAAGCGCCACGTCGGATGGCCCCACGCGCCGTCGTCGTAGCGCCCGCCGCGCCCCGTCGCGCACGCCGCGGTGAAGCGCGACAGCAGCTCGCCGTACGTCATCGCCTCGACGTCGCCGAGGTAGGGCTTCGCGGTCAGCGCCAGGGCGGCGACGATCTCCGAGCGCCGCGCGGCGACGCCCGCACCGTCGCCCGCGACCTCCTGCAGCAGGTGCGCGGCGCGCGCGGCCGCGTTGTCGAGCAGGTGGATGTCCGCGTCGAGGTTGCTGCGCGCCGACGTCACGCCGCCGGCCGTCGCGCCACGCGCCACCCAATCCGGACAGCCGCTCGCGGCCACGAGCGCCGCCTTCACCCCCGGCGACGCCGCGGCCTCCCGGCACGCCATCGCCGCGGTCCCGACGAGTACGGCGTCGATCGGCATCGCCGGCTCGTCGTAGCGCTCCGACCACGACCCGCACAAGAGCTCCGCGGCGCGCGCCGGGTCGGCGACCCCGCCGCCCGCGCACAGCAGCACGTTCGGCCGGCGGCGCAGCTCGTGGTAGGTCTCGAGCAGCAGCTCGTCGAGCTCCTCCCACGAGTGATGGCCGCCGCCGCGACCGCCCTCGACGTGCACCGCGATCACGTGCTGCGGCGCCGCGTCCGCGATCGCGAGCACATGGCGGATCTGCGCGACCGTCCCCGGCTTGAAGGCGTTCAGCGACAGGCCCGCACCGCTCAGCGCGTCGAGCAGCGCGATCGCCTCCTCGACCTCGGGGATCCCGGCGGAGACCGTCAGCCCGGCGAGCGGCGCGCCGTCGCGCCGCGCCTCGATCACGACGCCCTCCCGGCTGACGTGCAGCTCCCACAGGTGGCGGTCGAGCAGCAGCGTGTTGAAGACGACCTCGCGGCCGGGCTCGAGCAGCTCGCGCAGCTCGGCGATCCGGCGCTCGAAGGTCCAGCGGTCGGGCTGACCGCCGCCGGCCAGCTCGGCCATGTAGCCGGCGTTCGCCGCGGCCGCGACGATCGGCGCGTCGCTCGTCGTCGGCGTCATCCCGGCGAGGATCACCGGCGGGCGGCCGGTGTGGCGGGCGTAGCGGCCGTCGAGGTGGCGCCGCCCGCCCGGCAGCTCGACGACGCCCGGGGCGAAGCTCGCGTACGTCGCCTCCTGCTGCTCGGGCGACGCGCCGGGCGACGTCAGCCGCCGCCGGCCCTCGGGCGAGGCGAGCGCGAGCGTGCGCGCGCCGCGGCCGCGGAGGTTCTCGGCGGTCAGCGCGCTGACGTCGGTGCCGGGGCCGAAGTCGAGGATCCACTCGGCGCCACGCGACGCGAGCGCGCGCGAGACGCTGTCCCAGCGCACCGGCGCGACGAGCTGCGCGGTCGCGATCGCGTGCGCGAGGTCGGCAACGTGGCGCAGATCGCTGCCGTCCTCGGGAGACAGCACCGCGAACGTCAGCGCCGCCTGGTCGGGCAGCGTGCCCGGCTCGGCGCGCAGCTGGTCCACGAGGCCGTCGCGAGCCTGCACCAGCGCGGGCGTGTGAAACGCGACGTCGACGCCGAGCCCGCTCCACTGCACGCTCAGCGGCGTGCCGCCCCGCGCTCCCTGCCGCCGTGCCGCCGCCTCCTCGCGCGCCTGCGCCTCCAGCCGCGCGCGCAGCAGGCCGAGCGTCGCCGGGGGCCCGCTCACGACGAGCCGCCGCGGCGTGTTGACGAGCGCGACATGCGCCCCCGCCTCCGGCGCCACCGACCCGTTGACCTCGTCGATGAACGGCTGCAGGCGCTCGAGGCGCACACCCGAGACCGCGGCCATCGGCGGCTCGCGGATCGCGTGCGTGCACGGCGCCGAGTGCGCGCCGATCGTCCAGGCCAGCCGCGCGTAGCGCGCGAGCAGCGCGTCGTCGACGCCGCCCGCGCCGGCCTCGGCGACGAGCAGCGCGGCGAGCAGGCCCTGCGAGTGGCCCGCGGCCGCGACGACCGCGCCGGCTCGCACGGCGTCGCCCAGCCCCTCGTCCCACAGCGCCCGCCACAGCAGCGCCTGCGTCACGAGGATCAGCGGATAGGAGACGCCGGCCGACTGCAGGTACGCGGTCGGCGGGGCGCCGTCGGGGTCGTTGGCCCACGAGACGAGATCGAGGCCGTGGCGATAGCGCCCCGACGCCTGCCCCGCCGGCGAGCCGACCGCGTCGGCGAGCGCCGCCGAGGCGACCGCGAGCCCGTCGCGCAGGCCGGGCCGCTGCGCCACGAGCGTCGACAGCTCGGCGAGGGCGTCCGAGCCCTGGCCGGCGAACGTGACGGCCGCCGGCAGGTCGCCGTGCCCGAGGCGCGTCAGCAGCGACTCGGGCTGCCCGGTCGCGCTCGGCGTGCGCGCGACCGAGGCCATCAGCCGGTTGCCGTGGAATCGACCATCGCGTCGCTCTCCCCGCGCTAGCGGCGAAGCGTCACGGTGCGCGTGACGCTCTTCGCCACCCCGCTGCGCTTCAGCGTGATCTTCACCCGCAGCGAGCGGCGCTTCGCCATGACCGAGCGCGCCTCGCGGGTGAGCGTGAGCGTCAGCGTCTTGCGCTTGCCGGCGGCGACGCTGTACCTCGTGTCGCGCACGATCGTCACGACCTTCGAGCGCCCGCCGACGCGCAGTTTCAGCGCCGAGCGCAGCGAGAGGACGCCGCTGCAGCTGCGGTTGCGCGCGTCGGTGCAGCGGATCTCGAGGCCGATCCGCTGCGCGCGCAGCCGCAGGCTCGTGGAGACGATCGCGCCGGGGCCGGCGGGCGTCACCGCGGGCGGCGGCGGTGGCGGCGGCGGCGGGGGCGGGGGTGGCGGCGGCACGATCGCGGGAGGTGGCGGCGGCGTCCCGGCGGGCGGCGGCGGCGGCGGTGGCGGCGGGGCCGGCGTGCCCGCCGTCGCCGTCGCGACCACCGGCGGCCGCGGATGCGCGGTCACCGCGTAGCGCCCGGACGACCCGTTCGGCGGCGCGAGCCGGCCGAGGTTCGAGAACGGGATGCCGATGTTCGTGACGTCGACCGCGCCGGGCACGCAGTCCAGCGTCGTCGCGTTGCGCTCGGTGCCGGCGCGGAGCACCGCGCTGCCGTACGGGGTCACGGCGTAGGGCGTCGCGGCGGGCGCGCCGAGCGGGTCGGTCGCAGGCGAGCCGTTGACCGTGATCGCCGGCATCGTGCCCGGCTGGGCGATCGAGAACGCCATCGAGCCGGCCGCGGCCGGGGTCCACGTCGTCGCCGGCAGGTCGATCGTCGCGTCGTAGGCGTCCCAGCCCGGCGCCGCCGTCCGCGCGTGCAGCGTGTAGGTCCCCGAGACCTTCACGGTCTGGGTCGCCTGCGCGGTGTTCGTGCCGGCGAGCGTCACCCACAGGTCGAGCGGATACGCCTTGCCGGAGACGACGAGCGGCGCCCCGCCGTCCTCGACGCCCGCGAGCGTGGCGATGCTCTCGGCCGGGATCGTGACGTGCGCCTTCGCGCCGGAGAGGGTGTAGGGCACGCCGGTCGTCGCTCCCTGAGCGTTGCCTGTGGCGCTGAGCGCGATCGCGATCGGATCGATCTCGCGCGTGACCCCGGCCGGCAGGTGCGCGTCCGGTTCCGACGCCAGGCGCCCGGCGGCGCTGATGCACGCGACGCTGCGCGGGCCGGTGATCGAGGCGTCGAACGGCGCCGCGGCCGCGGGCGTGAACGTCGGGCCGGCGAGGTCGGTGGCGGCCGGGTTGTCGACCGCGCCCGGCTGGCAGTCCATGTAGAAGGAGACCGTGCCGCCCGTGCCGACGTCGGCCTGAATGACGATGCTGCCGTCGACCACGCGGTCCGCATGGACACCGCCGACCTTGGGGCCGACCGGGAGCGTCCCGAGCGATCCGGGGCCCGCCTGGCTGAACGCGACGTCGCCACCGACGGCGGTCCAGTCCGTCGGGCTCAGCACGGGGTCGGTGAACGTGAAGGGCGTGGCGCTGACGAAGCTCCCGTCCGACGGCTCGGTCGTGATCGTCGTCGAGGCCGTGAGGCTGAACGGTCCCTGCCGCTGGATGCCTTCAAGCGTGTTCGTCGCCTGCACGGCGACCCACACCTTGATCGGGAGGTTGTTCACGCCCGCGGTCAGGAGCTCCGAGCGGTAGCCGAACTCCGCGAGGTTGCTCGGCAGCGAGACCTGCAGCGGCTCGCCGGAGAGGTGGACGGTCTGGCCCGGCTCGACCTGCGTCCCGGTCGGCGCCGGGTAGCGCGGGGGGTCGGCCGTGATCGACGCGACGCCCGCGACGGTGAAGGGCGTGTCGCGGTAGTAGCTGTCGAAGCTGTAGCGGCAGGCGTTCGGGACCGCGGCGCTCGCCGGGGCGCCAGCCACGCCACACAGGCACAGCGCGACGAGCAGTGCCGGCAGGACTCGCTGTACTCGGGTGCCGCGGCTCACGTGTTCGGGCACCCTAATGCATCCTCCCGGCGCGCGGCAAGCGCTCCTTGCACTTGCTGCTCGCGATCCCTGACATCCTTGCCCGAGGACACCTCATGCGCCGACCGCTCCCACCGCCCGATCCGGGCAGCGCCCCGCTTGCCGACACGTTCGCCGCGTCGCGGGCGCACTTCGGCGGCCACGACGTGCTCGCGACGCGGATCGGCGCGCAGCCCGGCTGGCTGCCGGCGACCGGCGTCGTAAGCGGCGGCCCGGCGCTCGACGACCTGCTCGCCCGCGCCACCGCGACGACGGCGACAGGGCGGGCGGACATCGGCGGGACGCTGCTCGCGGAGGGCTACGCGTGGGCGCTCTGCGTGCGCGCCGTCGGCGCGCTGCTCTTCGGCACACGGGTGCCGGCGATGGCGCCCGCCGACGTCACGCTGGAGCTCGCCGCCGGCGACGCCACCATCACCGCCGCCGCGTTCGCCGGCGGCGCGTACGGCGTCGCGGGCGACGAGCCGGCGGGCGATCCGTCGCTGGTCCTGCTCGCGGACGAGGCCGCGCTGCTCGCGTGTTTGCACGCCGAGCTCGAGGCGCATCTCGCGCCGCTGCTCGCAGCCATCCACGCCGCCACCGCGCGACCGTTGGACGCGCTCTGGCGCAGTGCCGGCGACCGCCTGGGCGGCGCCTTCCTCTGGCTGGGCGAGGTCGTCGGCGTGCGCGAGCGCGCGTGGGATCTCGGGACGCGCTGCATGCAGGCAGGCGGCCCGCTCGCGGTGGGGGCCGGATATCGCGTCATCGAGCACGCGGGCATCGCCGAGCCGACCCGCAACCGGCGCGGCTGCTGCCTCATCTGGCGAGCCGACGGGCAGGACACCTGCTTCACGTGCCCGCTGACGACCGAGGACGAGCGCCGGTCGCGCCTCGAGACGCGCGCCGCCGCACCGGCTCCATGAGCGAGCTTGACGCCCGCCATCAGGAATCCCTAACGTGCGGCGGCATGCCCGTCTCTCGCATCGCCGCGCCGGCCCGCGCCTTCGCGCCGCGCCCGCTCGCGCTGACCGCGCTCGCCGCGGTGGCGCTCGTCGCCGCGCCCGTCGCTCTCGCGGCCAAGCCGAAGACGCGCGCCTTGAGCGCCTCCGGCACGCTCCTGCAGACGGCCAAGCCCGACCGCTTCAAGGCGGTGCAAGGCGGGACGATCCGCGGCACGCCGTTCGGCACCGCGCGCATGGTCCTGCGATCGACGCTCAACCAGGCCCGCGTGAGCTCGACGTTCACGGTGACGACGAGCGCAGGCCGGGTGACGGGCACCGCGACGGCGCGGCTGACGCTCGACGGCGACACGGCGACGTACAAGGGGACCGCGAGGATCACCGGCGGGACGGGGCGCTACCGCAACGCGACCGCCACGAACATCACGTTCCGGGGCGTCGGACCCGTCAGCGCCAAGAGCACGCGGATCACGCTCAGCGGCCGCGTGCGGTACTGAGCGCGTGCGCGGGTCGCACCGGCTGGCCGCCGGCGTCCTGACGTCGCTGGCCGTGGTGGTGGTGCCCGCCGCGCTCGCGGCGAGCACGACGATCACGTTCACCACGGCCGAGGAGTCCGAGCCCTACGCGCCCACCGTCGCCCAGATCAACCCGGGCGACACGGTGACGTTCACGGGCAGCTTCGAGCACCACCCGCTGAGGTGGGTGGACGGCGACTTCGCGACGGACAACACGTCGACCTCGCGCGTCTACCCCTTCCCGCGTCCCGGCACCTACCGGTTCGTCTGCGACTTCCACTCCGACATGACGGGCCGGGTCGTCGTCGCCGGCAACCTGCCGCCGGTCCCGGACTTCACGGTGTCCCCGGCCGCACCGACCGCCGGATCGACGGTGACCTTCGACGCGAGCGCCGTCTCGGACCCGACGCCGGGCGGCAACGTCGCGCGCTACGAGTGGGACCTCGACGGCGACGGCAGCTTCGAGAGCGACGGCACCGCGGCCGTCGTGACGAGGGAGTACGCCGCGGCCGGCACGGTCGCCGTGCGCCTGCGCGTCACCGACGACGGCCACGACAGCGCGACGAAGGCGCGCGACGTCGTCGTCGCGGCCCGGGGCAGCGGCGCGACCGGCGGAGGAACGGGTGGCGGTGCCGGCGGCGGGTCCGCCACTCAGACCGGGACCGGCACGGGAACGGGGACCGGGACAGGCACGCCCGCGGGCCCCGGCGGCGGGACCGGCACGGGCAGCGGTGCCGACCGACAAGCCCCGACCGCGCGCCTGACCGCCGCGAGCAGCAGCCGTGCGATCGGCGTGCGCGGCGGCGTCGCGGTCATCGGCCTGCGCCTGGACGAGGCGGCCACCGTCTCGGTCACGCTGCGCGCCGGCAAGAGCAAGGTCGTGCTCGGCCGCGGCGCGGCGAACCTCAAGGCCGGAACCCGGACGGTGCGCGTGAAGCTCACGAAGGCCGGCCTGCTGAAGGTCAAGCGCGGACGGCGCACGAAGCTCACGCTCGTCATCACGTCGCGCGATGCGGCGCGCAACGCCCGCACGGTCAGCCGCAGCGTCACGCTGAAGCGCTAGCCGCGGCCGCGTTCGCGGGCGGCGACATTTCCGACCGCAGCGGTCGTGATGCTGGTACGGTTCCGCGCGGGCATTAGGGTGCCCTTACAACTTTCGGCAAGCCTGCCGAGCGGGAGGAGAGAGCATGAGACGTGCCACCAAGGCGCTGGCTGCGGCCGCGCTGACGAGCAGTTTGGGTCTGGCGTGGGCCAGCCCCGCGCTTGCGGTCGGGGTCGACGACACGTTCGGAGTCAACGGCGTCAGCCTGACCCCGTCGGCAGCCGTGGTCGGCAGCGAGCGCTACCAGGCGCTTGCCGCGGGACCCGGCGGCGGCAGCTACCAGAGCGGCTTCACCACGGTTGGCGCGGGCCCGAACCGGGCCGTCATCGTCTCGCGCCTGGACGCCAGCGGCGCGCTCGACCCGACCTTCGACGGCGACGGCATCAAGATCGTCGACATCACCGCGCCGCCGTTCATCAACAACGGCGTGCTTCCCGTCGCCGACGGCTCCGCCGAGAACTCGCGCGGCCTCGCGACCCAGGCCGACGGCAAGGTCGTCGTCGCCGCCCAGTCCGAGACGCCGCAGGACCTCGTGAACAACGTGAAGCCCGACTACCGCGACCGCGACGTCTACGTCTTCCGCCTCAACCTCGACGGCAGCCTGGACTCGACCTTCGCCACCGGCGGCATCCTGCGCGTCGACATGAGCGACGGGCTCGTTCCCGGCGGTACCCCGGGCGCGGCGCCGAACCCCGACGCGTGCTACGGCGTGCGCATCCAGAGCGACGGCAAGATCATCGTCGAGGCCGTCAAGGGCCCGAACAGCACCGAGGCCGGGACGCGCTCGGTGAAGCCATGGGCGATCCTCAGGATCAACCCGAACGG
The DNA here is from genome assembly GCA_963743055.1 of uncultured Actinomycetes bacterium. Taxonomy (GTDB): domain Bacteria; phylum Actinomycetota; class Thermoleophilia; order Solirubrobacterales; family Solirubrobacteraceae; genus CADCVQ01. The sequence continues at coordinate 94,084 of CAVUOK010000001.1, forward strand.
CACGCTGGACACCGCCGGCTGGAACGCGGCAGCAGTCGGCGGCCAGGCCGGCATCGCGCTGTCGCCGCTGGCCCAGAACGTGGGCGGCACGGCTCCGGCGACCGTCAACGAGCGCCAGCCGCTGATCCAGCCCGACGGCAAGGTCGTCGCGGCCGGGTACACGGGTGGAGCGGCTCCGTACCTCGCCCGCTTCAACACCGACGGCACGCTCGACACGACGTTCGGCGGCGGCACCGGCATGGTGCAGCGCACCGAGGCGATCAAGGTCGGGTTCTCGGCCGAGGCCTACGAGGCCGTCTACCAGAAGACCGGACCGGGAGCCAACGACTTCAAGTACGTCATGGTCGGCTACGGCAACCGCGTCAGCGGCGAGCCGGCGGTCGACGCGCTGATCTACCGCTTCAACTCGGACGGCACGTTCGACACGACCTGGGGCGCACCCGGCTCGAACGGTCTCACGACGTACAACCGCGCCGGAGGCGAGGACCGCTTCCGTGAGCTCGCGATCCTCCCGGACGGTCGCTTCGTCGCGACCGGCCTGTCGAGCGCGATCGCATCGCCGGTACCGGCCTCGGGGCCGTCGGTCGACGGTCTCATGGCCGTCGTCAAGGCGGACGGGACGTTCGACACGAGTGTGCCCAACGGCGGGATCTTCCCGATCGACCTGGGCGGCAACAGCGACACGCTGCTCGGCTCGGCCGTGGTGCACAACGGGACGAAGGTCGTCGCGGCCGGGGCCAACGGTCACGCGAACCCGCAGAGCACGGCCGACGACATCCCGGCGGTGACCCGCCTGGACATCCCGCCGGCGGTCGCCGGGCCTCCCGGCGCGAACGGGACGAACGGCACGAACGGCGCGACCGGGCCGCCCGGCAACAACGGGTCGAACGGCGGCCCGGGACCGGCCGGTCCCGGTGGCCCGGGTGGCCCCGCGGGCCCGGCGGGCCCGAGGGGCGCGACCGGTCCCACCGGCCCGCGCGGCTCGTCGAACGTCAAGGTGACGTGCAAGCTCGTCCTGCCGCGCCGCCGCACGATCAAGTGCACGGTCAAGCCGGCGACGACGACTCGCGGCGCCATTCGCGTCCGGGTCAGCCGTGCCGGCCGCACGGTCGCGCGCGGGCAGGTCATGGGGCTCGGCAAGTCCGCCGTCGTGCGGCTCAAGGGCGCCGTCCGTGCCGGTCAGAAGTACACGCTGACCACGACCCTGCCGGCGGGCCCGCGGACGCGGTCCAAGGTCGTCACGCAGATCACGCTGCGCTGACCCGACCGGCCGACAGCCGGTGACGAACCCTGCTGCCCCGGGCCTCCGCCCGGGGCAGCAGCGTTTCTAGGTGGCCGGCGCGAGCGGTCGCAGGATCCACAGCGCCGGCGCGATGACGAGCGCCGCGCCGCCGATCGCGAGCGCGGCGACGCCGAGCGCGGTCAGCGCGAGGCCGCCGAGCAGCGCCAAGCCGGCGCCCGTCAGACCCGCCAGCAGGTCGTTGAAGCCGAGCAGCTTGCCGCGCTCGGATGGCGCCGTGCTGTCCGACAGCACCGCGGTGGCCGCGACGTACGAGAAGTTCCAGCCGAGGCCGAGCCCGAACAGCGCGACCGCCGTCGCCGGCACGCTCGTGACCCACAGCAGGCTGATGACCGATGCCGCCATGAGCAGCAGGCCGCTCGCGAGCGACGGCGTGCGGCCGATGCGGTCGACGAGGTCGCCGACGAAGATGATCAGCCCGAACATCCCGACGACGTGCGCGGCGATGATCGGGAACACCATGTCCGCGGCGTGGTGATGGTGATCGACGACGACGGCGCCGGTCAGCGTCATGATGGCGACCATGACCGCGAAGCTCGCCTGCGCGGCCACGAGCGCCGGGGCGACGCCGGGGCGGCGCAGCAGCTCCCGCAGCGGCGCGGCGGCCTGCGCGGGCGCGTCGTCGCCCGTCTCGTAGCGCAGCAGCGCGGCGATCTTCGTCGGGTCGGGACGCACGCAGCAGACGAGGGCGAAGCCCGCGGCCATGAACCCGCCCGCGGCCAGCCACAGCGTCGCGATCGCGTCGCCGTCGAGGTCGCGGCCGGCGAGCAGCGGGCTGAACACGCCCGGCCCGAGGATCGCGCCGAAGACCGAGCCGAACAGCACGAGCGCGATCCCGCGGGCGCGGCGGTCGGGCGGGTACATGTCGCCTGCGGCGGTGCGCGCCAGGAGCGCGGTGGCGTTCGCGGCGCCGACGAGCACGAGCCCGCCGAGGACGGCGACGGCTGCGTCGCGCGCGCTGCCGAGGGCGGCCAGCCCGCAGCCCGCGATCCCGACGGCGTAGCCCGCGGCGAGCACCGGCACGCGGCCGACGCGGTCCATGAGCAGGCCCGCGGGCAGCGCGACGAGCGCCCCTGAGGCAAGCACGATCGCCGGCCCGAGCCCGAGCAGCCCCTCGACGTGCAGCACCCGCACGAGCGTCAGCGACGCGACCGCCGCGGCGAGCTGCAGCATCGCCGAGTTGGTCGCAAGCGAGCCCGACAGCAGCGCGGTGTTGCGGCGGATGGGGAGCGCGCGAGCGTCGGGCACGGCTGCCGAGCGTACCGGCGGCGAGGTCCGGCACCGGCCCGGGTGTGCCGCGCTCGTGGCGCCTTCCCGGCGGCTGTCCAGAAGGGCGAGGAAGCGCGGAGGGTGGGGGGGCCGGGCGATGCCTGCGCGCCGGGCTCCGGTCCGACGGTCGCGGAGGGAGCCGGCGGTGCGATGAGGCCGCGGCCGGTACGTTGCGTCCATGCGCAGGCCCGCCGCATGGATCGCAGCAGCCGCTGCCGTCGCGCTGGCCGGCGCCGCCGGTGCGCATGCGGCGCCGCTTGCGAAGACGACGACGTCCTACGCCACGATCGGCGGCGAGCCCGCGGCGCCGTACTCGCGCCTGAAGCTGCAGGCCGGCTGGAAGCGCGTCGTGCGCGGCGACCTCGCGGCCGCGCGCAAGGGCCGCCTCGCGCGCCGCCGCTCGCTGCTGTACTTCGCGCAGCTGTCGGACTTCCAGCTCGCCGACGAGGAGTCGCCCGCGCGCGTCGAGGTGCTCGACATCTCCGGCTCGCCGTTCGAGTCCGCGTGGCGCCCGCAGGAGGCGCTCGAGCCGTTCACCGTCGACGAGGTCGTCCGCCAGGTCAACCGCTTCGACTCGAGCCCGATCCGCAGCCGCGGGCGCCGCCACGCGCGGCTCGCGCTGTCGATCACGACCGGCGACTCCGCCGACAGCCAGCAGGTCAACGAGGTCAAGTGGGTCGTGCGGCTGCTCGAAGGCGGCCGCCTGAACCCGAACTCGGGCGTCGAGCGCGGCGTGTGCGGCGCGCTGACCGGCGCGCCCGCGGGCGAGGCCGCGCGCTACACCGGCGTGCAGGACGACCAAGACGTCCTCGAATCCGGCCGCTTCTATGACCCCAACCGCCCCGCGGGCCGGTTCGCCGGCTGGCCGGCTTACCCCGGCCTGATGGACCGCGCGCAGCTGCCGTTCGAGGCGGCGGGCCTGGACCGGCCGAGCTACGTGGCGTTCGGCAACCACGACGGCACGGTGCAGGGCAACGTCCACGCGCTGCGGGCCATCGACGACATCGCCCGCGGCTGCGTCAAGCCGCTCGGCGACACCGGCATCGCCGGCCTCGCCGCGCTGCTGACGAGCCCCGGTCGCTCCGTCGTGGTGCCGCCCGACCCCGAGCGCACCTTCGCCGACCGGCCGACCTACAAGGCGCTGCACGCGACCGGCAGGCAGGCCGACGCCCACGGCTTTCGCTACGTCGACCCCGCCGAGCTCGCGGCCTCGAAGGGCCAGGCCTCGTACTACGCCTTCAGCCCGAAGCCGGGCGTCAAGCTGATCTCGATCAACACGGTCGCCGAGGGCGATCTCCTCAGCTCCAACGGCAACCTCGACGACCCCCAGTTCCGCTGGCTCGAGCGCGAGCTGAAGGACGCCGACGGGCGCGGCCAGCTCGTCGTCGTCTTCGGCCACCACCCGATCGGCAGCCTCACGAACCGCGCGGTCGACGAGGACGCCGGCGACTGCGCGCTGCGTGCCGTCACGGGTCCGGGCTGCGACCTCGACCCGCGCAGCTCCAAGCCGCTGCACCTCGGCGGGGACCTGCAGGCTCTGCTGCTGGCGCATAAGCACGTCGTCGCGTACGTCGCCGGGCACACCCACCAGCACCGCATCACGGCGTTCAAGCGGGAGGGCGGTGGCGGCTTTTGGGGGATCGAGACGTCGTCGGAGATCGACTGGCCGATCCAGTCGCGCCTGCTCGAGATCATGGACAACCGCGACGGCACGCTGTCGATCTTCGGCACGCTGATCGACCACGGCGCGACGCTCGCCACGCCGCGACCCGGCACGCCGGCGGCCGGCTTCGCTCCCGGGACGCTGGCCGCGCTCGCTCGCGAGATGTCCTACAACGACCCGCAGGTCGGCGTCGAGTACGGAGCGGAGGGCCGTCCTGAGGACCGCAACGTCGAGCTGCTGCTGCCCGACCCGCGATGACCGAGCTGCCCGACCACGTCCGCCGCAACCGCGGGCAGTGGGACCGCTGGGCGGACTGGTACGAGCAGCCCGGGCGCGAGCAGTGGGCCGCCGGCGAGCCGTCGTGGGGCGTGTGGGGCGTGCCCGAGTCGCAGCTGCGGATGCTGCCCGACGACCTCGACGGCCGCGACGTCATCGAGCTCGGCTGCGGTACGGGCTACGTGTCGGCGTGGATGGCGCGCCGCGGCGCGCGCCCGGTCGGCATCGACAACTCGCCCGCCCAGCTCGACACAGCCCGCCGGCTGCAGGCCGAGCACGGCGTGCCGTTCGAGCTCATCCTCGGCAACGCCGAGCACGTGCCGCGCCCCGACGCGAGCTTCGACTTCGCGATCTCCGAGTACGGGGCGAGCATCTGGTGCGACCCGCACGCGTGGATCCCCGAGGCGGCGCGGCTGCTGCGCCCCGGCGGGCGGCTCGTGTTCCTCGTCAACGCGCCGCTGCACATGATCTGCAGCCCGGACGTGCCGGGCGAGCCCGCGTCCGACCGGCTGGTGCACTCGTACTTCGGCATGCACCGGTTCGAGTGGAGCGACGACGAGTCCGTCGAGTTCCACCTGCCGCACGGCGAGCTCGTCGCGCTGCTGCGGGCGAGCGGCTTCGAGATCGAGGAGCTGCTCGAGGTCTGCCCGCCGGAGGGCTCGACGACGAGCTACGAGTACGCCACGCTCGAGTGGGCGCGGCGCTGGCCGACCGAGGAGGTCTGGAAGGTGCGCAAGCGCGGCTGACGGCCGCTGCTAGGTTCCTCTCCCGACCATGGACCTGGGGCTCGAGGGCAAGGCGTGCATCGTCACCGGCGCGACGCGCGGGATCGGGCTCGCGACGGTGAAGCTGCTGCGCGCGGAGGGCGCGCGCGTGCTGCTCGTCGCGCGCGACGCGGACGAGGTCGCACGCGTGGCGGCCGATCTTGGCGGTGAGCCGCTCGTCGCGGACGTCACGGATCCCGACGCCGGCGAGCGCGTCGTGGCGGCGTGCGCCGAGCGGATCGGCGCCGTCGACGTGCTCGTCAACAACGCGGGCACGAGCTTCGTGCGGCCGCTCGAGGAGCTCACCGACGACGACTGGCAGGGCCAGTGGGAGCTCAACGTCATGGGCCCTATGCGGCTCATGCGCGCGGCGGCGCCGCGGATGGCGGCGGCCGGCGGCGGGCGGATCGTCAACGTCTGCTCGTCGTCGGGCAAGCGGCCGTCGCTGACCAACGTGGCGTACTCCGTGACGAAGGCGGCGCAGCTCTCGCTCTCGCGCCACTTCGCCGACCGCTGGGTCGGCGACGGCGTGCTCGTCAACGCGGTCGCGCCGGGGCCGGTGACGTCGCCGCTGTGGCTCGGCGAGGGCGGGCTCGCCGACCAGGCCGCGGCGGCGCGCGGCGTCTCGCGCGAGGAGGCGCTCGCCGCCCAGCAGGCGAAGGTCCCGCTCGGCCGCTTCGCCGAGCCCGAGGAGATCGCGGCGGTCGTCGTCTTCCTGTGCTCGGCGCGCGCGAGCACCGTCGCCGGCGCCGCGTGGTCGGCCGACGGCGGGACCGTGCCGAGCTTCATATGATCGACGCGTGGCCGTGAACGCCGACGTCGTCGGGAAGAGCTACGCGCCGGTCGTGTACGCGGTCGGGCGCGAGAAGGTGCGCGAGTACGCCCGCGCCGTGGGGGAGACCAACCCGCTGCACCTCGACGTCGAGGCCGCGCGCGAGGCTGGCCACGCCGACGTCGTGGCGCCGCCGATGTTCGCGGTCGTGTATGCGATGCCGGCCGTCGCGCAGGGGATGTTCGACCCCGAGGTGGGGATCGACTTCGCGCGGCTCGTGCATGCGGGGCAGGCGTTCGCATGGGGCCCGCTCGTCGTCGCGGGCGACGAGATCGCCACCACCGTGAGCGTCAAGGACGTCTCCGAGCGGCGCGGCAGCGGCTTCTTCGTCTTCGAGTCGGTGTCGGAGAACCAGCGTGGCGAGACGGTCTGCACCGGCACCTGGTCGAACGTCGTGCGAGGCGCGTGAGCATGCAGCCCGGCGACGAGATCGAGCCCCTCTCGGTCACCCCCGACAAGTACCTGACCGTGCGCTACGCGGGCGCCTCGGGAGACTTCAACCCGATCCACATCGACGAGGAGTTCGCGCGGCAGGTCGGGCTGCCGGGGCGCATCCTGCACGGCCTGTACTCGATGGCCCAGGTCGCGCGCGCGGTCACGGACGCGGGCGGCGGCCCGCAGTCGCTGCGCAGCCTCGACGTGCAGTTCCGCGGGATGGGCCTGCCCGAGCAGGAGCTGACCGTGACCGGGACGGTACGCGAGGTCTCCTCCGACGGGGTTGCGATCGTCGAGCTCGTCGGCACGCAGGACGGCAAGCGGATCATCCGCAACGCCGAGGCCGAGGTGTCCGTCAGCGCGTAGCGACGACGACTCGCGACAAGCCTGGCGCGGAACGACGAACGGCCCGCGCGTGGGCGGGCCGTTCGGGTCCTTGCGGGACTGTCCGGCCTAGCTGACGCCGAGTTTCTCCGCGGCCATGCGGGTGCCTTCGACGCGTGCCTTGATCTTCTGGAAGGCGATGTCGCGGGCGTAGTCCGGTGAGCCGTGGTTGGGCTTCTCGTCGATCGAGAACGGTGAGAAGCCGCAGTCGTCGGTCGTGCCGATGCGTTCTTTGGGGATGAAGTCTGCGGCGCGGACGATCATGTCGCAGATCTCTTGCGGGCTCTCGGGGCGTGGGGATTGGGTGACGGTGACGCCGAGGTAGCACATCTGGTCCTCGCGGCTGTGCTGGCCGATGGACTCGAAGATCGGGTCCTTGTCGCGCTCGGACGCCAGTTGGATGAGGAAGTAGCCGGCGTTGATCTTGAACATCTCGGGCAGCAGGTTGTTGTACGGGACGTCGGCGGAGTGCACCGAGTCGCGGTCGCCGCCCGGGCAGGTGTGGATGCCGATGCTCTGGCGCTCCTGATCGGAGAAGTTCGCCAGCACGCGGTTGTTGAGCTCGACGAAGTGCGGCAACAGGCCCGCACCGGTCCACGGGTTGCGTGGGTCCTCACGCGTCGCCAGGCGCCCCTCGGTGAAATCGATCGACACGCGTGCGGCACCGGCCTCGAAGGCCTTGCGGATGTCCGTCACGCATTCCTGGACGATGTCCTCTTCGAACGTCTCGCGCGAGTAGCCCTCGACCGGATCCTTCAACGGGTACAGCAGGGCGAGCATCGACGGTGCGATGACGGCCTGCTTCATCGGCTTGGTCGCATAGGGCAGCGACTTGGCCAGGGTGTCGGCGGCGTAGAAGTTGTACTTCAAGGGGCCGCTTTCGAGCTTGGGCAGCTGACGGCCGTGACCGTCGGCGAAGATCGCGAAGAACTGACCGCCCGGCCCGAGACCCGGCGCCAACCCGGTCCCCGCGAGCGTGTCGGCGATCGGATAGGTCGCAAAGCTCGACCAGCGCTGCTCTCCGTCAGAGATGATCGGCGCGCCCGTCGCCTCGCCACGCTCGATCGAGTCCTTACACGCCGCGTCCTGCTCGGCCTCGAGCTCTTCCTTGGAGATGTTGCCGGCGTCGTACTCCCCATACGCCTTCTGCAGACTGCCCGGCCGGGGAAGGGAACCGACCGGCTCCGTGGGAATGCCCGTGTCCGTCCGCGGATCGTAATCTGACATGCGTTGCTCTCCTCGCTGTTGACTCACCGCACGCTTGCGGCAGCCGCCACCAACCGGTGACGGCAATCTGAGCTTCATCCTCGCCAGGACCGCTACGCCGGACTCTCACCCAGTCGACGAGACAGACCCGTCTCTCCTCGCAGCCGCGAACATAGCTCCGCGCCGCTACCGGCGTCAACCTCGCGCCCTGGCGCCCCCGGCCAAACGCATGCTATGACGGCCTTCCTATGGGGCGGCTAAAGAAGACCGCGGAGCGCCGCTCGTACAATCCGACGGATGCTGACGCCGCGCCAAGAGCTGATCCTGCGCAAGGTCGTGCTCGCCTACCAGGCGACCGTCCAGCCTGTGGCCTCGCGCACGCTCGCCGCCGACCCCGAGCTGCTCGCGGGACCGTCGACCGTGCGCCACGAGCTCGCGATGCTCGAGGAGCACGGCCTGCTCGCGCACCCGCACACGTCCGCGGGTCGCGTGCCGACCGACTCCGGCTACCGCTACTTCGTCGACCGGCTGCTGCCGGCGATCCGCCCGCGCGGCGAGACGATCGAGCTGTCGCTGACCCGGCGCGAGGTCGACGAGGCGATGCGCGTGACGACGGAGACGCTCTCGCAGGTGACCAACCTGCTGGCGATCGTGTCGGCGCCGCCGCTCGAGACCGCGACGATCCGCCACATCGAGGTGCTGCCGCTGCAGCCGCAGATCGTGATGGTCGTGATCATCACGTCGACCGGCGGGGTGTCCAAGCGCGTGCTGACGTTCGACAAGCCCGTCGACAGCGGCCTCATGAAGTGGGCGTCGGAGTTCCTCAACGAGGAGCTCGTGGGGCTCGGGCTCGGCGCCCGCAAGCTCCACACGCGCCTCGCCGATCCCTCGATGGGCCCGACCGAGCGCCGCTTCATCGACGCGCTCATGCCGGCCTTCACCGAGCTCGCCGCGACCGCCGACGACTCGCTCTACGTCGACGGCGCCGCGCGCCTGCTCTCCGAGCACCGCTTTCAGGACCTCTCGCAGATCAACGAGCTCATGTACATGCTCGAGGGGCGCGTCGTGCTGCTCGAGATGCTGCGCGAGGTCGTCGACGAGCGCGACGTCATCGTGCGCATCGGCGCGGAGAACACCGCGCCGGCGCTGCGCTCGCTGGCGATGGTGACCGCCGGCTACGGCCTGCCGCTGCGCCGGCTCGGGACGGTCTCGCTCATCGGACCGGTCGCGATGGACTACGGCGCGACGATCGGCATCGTGCGCGACGCCGCCCTGCAGCTCTCGCACTTCGTCGAAGCCGTCTACGACGCATGAAGCGCGACGCATACGAGGTGCTCGGCGTCGGCCGCACAGCCGGCGAGAGCGAGGTGAAGAAAGCCTTCCGCAAGCTCGCTCGCGAGCTGCATCCCGACGTCAACAGCCACGATCCGCAGGCCGAGGAGAAGTTCAAGGAGGCCGCCGAGGCCTACGAGATCCTGTCGGACCCCGATCGCCGCGCGACGTACGACCGCTACGGCCACGAGGGCCTCAAGCGCGGCGGCCAGAGCCCGAACTTCGACGGATTCGGCTCGATCAACGACCTCTTCTCGGCGTTCTTCGGGGGCGGCTTCGGCGGTGGCGGCCCGGTGGGCCCGCGCGGCGGCGGCGACGCCGAGATCGCGATCGAGATCACCCTCGAGCAGGCCGCGGAGGGCGCCGCGGTCGACGTCAACTACGAGGTCGTGGACCGCTGCGAGCGCTGCCGCGGCAACGGCGCGGAGCCCGGCACGCCGATCACGACCTGCGACCGCTGCGGCGGAAACGGCGTCCTGCAGGCGGTGAGCCGCACGCCGTTCGGGCAGATGGCGCGGACGGTCACGTGCGACGTCTGCGGCGGCGACGGCAAGAAGGCCGAGCGGCCGTGCTCGCGCTGCCAGGGCCGCGGCCGCGAGGTGCTCACGCACGCGATCTCGATCGACGTCCCCGCCGGGATCGCCGAGGGCCAGCGCATCCGCGTCAGCGGCCGCGGGCACGCGGGCGAGGCTGGCGCGCACTCCGGCGACCTGTACGTGCTCGTCTCGGTCAAGGCGCACGAGCACTTCCTGCGCGACGACCACGACCTCGTGACCGTGCTCGACGTCCCGGCGCCGCTCGCCGCGCTCGGCGCCAAGCTCGAGGTGCCGACGCTCGAGGGCACCGAGGACATCCACGTGCGGCCCGGCACGCAGCCGGGCGAGACGATCGAGCTGCACGGCCGCGGCATGCCGATCCTGCGCCGGCCGGGGCGCCGCGGCGACCTGCGCGTCGTCGTCAACGTCGTGATCCCGCGCAAGCTCTCCGAGCACCAGCGCAACCTGCTCGACCAGCTCGCCGCATCGATGACGGACGCGAACCTCAAGTCCGACGAGTCGATGTTCGCGAAGCTCAAGCGCACGCTGCGCGTGTAGTGGGCGGCCACGCCGGATCGTGCGCGCCGGGGGCGGCGAGGATCGCGCTCCGGTGATCCGCCTCGCGGTGCGCGTCGCGCGCGCGGATGCCGAGATCGTGCTCGCCGAGCTGCTCGAGCTCGCCCCGGCGGGCGTGGAGGAGGTCGATCGCGGCGACAGCGTCGAGTACGCCCTGTACGGCGCGCCCGGCGAGCTGCCGGCGCTGCCGGCGCTGCGCGCCGCGGCGGGGGAGGCCCTCGTCGACGTCACGACGACCGAGATCGCCGACGACTGGTCGGAGCGCTGGCGCACTTTCCACAAGCCGGTCACGATCGGCGATCGGCTGCACGTGCGGCCGCCGTGGGCGCCGAAGCCCGACGGCCGGGAGGGCCTGCTCGACATCGCGATCGACCCCGCCCAGGCGTTCGGCACCGGCGCGCACGACACGACGCGGCTGTGCCTCGAGGCGCTCTTGGCGCTCGGGACGCCGTCGGGTGCCCTTCTCGACCTCGGCTGCGGCTCGGGCGTGCTCGCGATCGCGGCGGCCAAGCTCGGCTGGGAGCCCGTCGTCGGCCTCGACCACGAGCGCGAGTCGGTCGACGCGACGCGCGACAACGCCGCCGCCAACGGGGTCGTCGTGGAGGCCCGCCGCTACGACCTGCTGCGCGACGGGTCTGCGCCCGCGGCGCCGACGGTCGTCGCGAACCTCCTGCGCCCGCTGCTGCTGCACCTCGCCGCGGAGGGCTTCGCGGGGGAGCCGCCGCGCGTGCTGATCGCCGGCGGTCTGCTCGCGCACGAGGCCGACGAGATCGCGGCGGCGTTCGCCCGGCGCGGATTGCGCGAGCGCACGCGCAGCCACGCAGGCGAGTGGGCCGCGCTCACGCTTGCCTCGTGACGGGTGGCGCCGCCGGACCCGCTTCGCGGAGCGGCGCCACCGGGCCGCTTCGCGTGAGGACCCTCTGAGAGCGGCGTGACGCAACTCGCGCCGCGCCGTAGCGTTCACATGACCATGCGCTCCCTCACGCTCGCCGCCCTCTGCGCGTTCGCCGTCGCCGCCGTCCCGATCGCCGCCGGGCAGGCGTCCGCGCCCGACCGCACCACCGACCCGGGCATCACGAACGGCGCCAAGCAGCGCGCGCTGACCAGCGCCCGCCAGCGCTGGAAGTCCCAGGGCGCGTCCTCGTACACGTTCCTGCTCTCGATCGCCTGCTTCTGCCCGCCGACGGCCGACGTCAAGATGGTCGTCCGCAACGGCAGCCCGGCGAAGGGCACGCCCGCCAACCTCAGAGACCAGGCGACGGTCCCGCGGCTGTTTCGCACGATCCAGCGGGCGATCGACGCCAAGGCGGCGAGGCTCACCGTGTCCTACGGCCCGCGCGGCGTCCCGCAGTCGATCTACATCGACCGCGACGTGCGCATCGCCGACGAGGAAGCCGGCTACACGATTCGCAAATTCACACGGCTGAAGCGCTAGCCTCGAAACATCGCCTGGAACGTCGTCATCGCCGGTGGGGGCTTCGGGGGCTTCTACGCCGCCCGCACGCTCGCACGGCTGCTGCCCCCGCACAGCGCGCGCATCCGGCTCGTCAACGACGTCAACTTCATGCTCTACACGCCGCTGCTGCCGGGGGCCGCGGCGGGCGTGCTCGAGCCGCGCCACGTCACCGTGCCGCTGCGCGAGCGGCTTCCGCCCGGAGTCGACCTGCGGCTCGGCCGCATCACCGGCGCGACCCCCGCGCGCAACGCGCTACAGGTCGAGAACCTCGAAGGCGAAGTCGAGGACCTGTCCTACGACCAGCTCATCGTGAACGTCGGCTCGGTCAGCCGCACGCTGCCGATCCCCGGCCTCGCCGAGCACGGGCGCGGCTTCAAGTCGCTGCCCGAGGCGATCGCGCTGCGCAATCACGTCCTGCGCTCGCTCGAGCACGCCGAGACGCTCGAGGACGGCGCGGCGCGCCGCGAGTTCTTGACGTACGTCTTCGTCGGCGCGGGCTACGCGGGCCTCGAGGGCCTCGCCGAGCTGCAGGACTTCGTCGCCGACATCCTCGACCTCTACCCGCGCTGCCGCGTCACGGGGGTGCGCTGGATCCTCGTCGAGGCCGGCCCGCGCGTCATGCAGGAGATTCCCGAGAAGCTCGCCTCCTTCGCCGAGGGCGAGCTGCGCGGCCGCGGCATCGAGATCCGCACGAAGACGACGCTCGACCGCGTCACCGAGCACCACGCCTACCTCTCCGACGGCGAGCAGGTGCCGACGCGCACGCTCGTCTGGACCGCCGGCGTCAAGCCGCAGCCGGTCGTCGCCAAGCTCGGCCTGCCGCTCACCGACCGCGGCCGCGTCGAGAGCGACAAGTACATGCAGGTCCCCGGACATCAGAACGTCTGGGCGATCGGCGACTGCGCCGCGGTCCCCGACCCGGCGCGCAAGGGCCAGCCGTGCCCGCCGACCGCCCAGCACGCGATCCGCCAGGGGCGGACCGTCGCCCACAACGTCGCCGCGGCGCTCGGCCCGGGCGGTCGCAAGCGCGCGTTCAAGTACAAGACGAAGGGCGTGTTCGTCGACATGGGACGCCGCGAGGCGGTCGCGATGACCGGCCCGATCACGTGGAGCGGCACGCCGGCGTGGATCCTCGCGCGCTCCTACCACCTCGCCGCGATGCCGGGCATGGGCCGCCGCGCGCGGCTGCTCGTCGACTGGAACATCGGACTGCTGTTCGGCCGCGACACGGCCGAGCTCGGGGGTGTGGCGGCGGTCAAGCCGCGCGCGGAGTCGCTCGCGGCGACCGAGTCCGCGAACGGCGCCGCCGCCGCTGCGGGGTCGCCTGGCGCCGCGGCTACGCCTCGTTGACCGGATTCTGCCCCGGCTACCGCTAGCCTTGATCGGCAGATGACGCTGGTCGACACGGTCAAGCAGGATCTCGTCGCTGCCATGAAGGCGCGGGAGTCAGATCGCGTCGGCGCGTTGCGGATGGTGCTGAGCGAGCTGCAGAAGTCCGCGAAGGAGGGCGGCGCCGACGAGCTGGCCGTCCTGCGGCGCGAGCGCAAGCGCCGGCTGGAGTCCGCGTCGGCGTTTCGCGAGGGTGGCCGCGAAGAGCTCGCGGACATCGAGGAGGGCGAGGCCAAGCTCATCGAGGCCTACCTGCCCGCCGAGATGCCCGAGGCGGAGCTGCGCGGCATCGTCCGCGAGTCGATCGCCGAGACGGGCGCAGCGTCGGCGAAGGACCTCGGCCAGGTGATGAAGGCGACGATGGCGAAGGTCGGCACTCGCGCGGACGGCAAGCGCGTGTCGGCGCTCGCCAGGGAGGAGCTCGGTGCGTAAGCAGATCGAGCTGTCCAACGAGGTCGCCGCCGAGCTCGCCGGCTCCGGCGACGCCGTGCTGCGCGCGCTCGAGGGCCACGTCGAGTGCCGCCTGTACCTGCGCGGCAACATCGTCACGCTCGACGGCGAGGCCGCGGCGGTCGCGGCTGCCGCGACCGTCATCCGCGAGCTCGCGGAGCTCATCGAGCAGGGCCACGACATCGCTCCCGGCACGATCGCCGCGGTCACCGCCGCGCTCGACCAGCACGCCTCGCCGGCGGCGATCCTCGAGGACGTCGTCTGGCGCCACCGCTCCAAGCAGATCGCGCCGAAGACGGTCAACCAGAAGCGCTACGTCGACTCGATCCGGCGCAACACCGTGACGTTCGGCATCGGCCCGGCCGGCACCGGCAAGACGTTCCTGGCGGTCGCCCTGGCGTCCGCCGCGCTGAGCCGCGGCGAGGTCAACCGGATCATCCTCACGCGTCCCGCGGTCGAGGCCGGCGAGCGCCTCGGCTTCCTCCCCGGCGACCTCATGGCGAAGATCGACCCGTACCTGCGCCCGCTGTTCGACGCGCTGCACGACATGCTCGAGGCGGAGAAGGTCGCGTCGTTCCTCGAGCGCGGGCAGATCGAGGTCGCGCCGCTGGCCTTCATGCGCGGCCGGACGCTGAACGACAGCTTCATCATCCTCGACGAGGCGCAGAACACGACGCCCGAGCAGATGAAGATGATCCTCACGCGCCTGGGCTTCAACTCGAAGATGGTCGTGACCGGCGACGTCACGCAGATCGACCTGCCCAAGCAGGACGCGTCCGGCCTCGTCGTCGTCGCGGACATCCTGGAGGGCATCGACGGCATCGACTTCGTGCGCTTCGGCGGCGAGGACGTCGTGCGCCACCGGCTCGTCCAGCGGATCGTCGAGGCGTACGCCGAGCATGCCGAGAGCCGGACGTCGGAGCTGCGACCCGCAGATCGCCGCCGAGCTTGAGCTCCTTCGAGGATCTACTGGAGATCGAGGTCCTGGGTGTGAGCCGCGTGCCGCTCGAGGAGATCGAGCGGCTGCTCGCGCTCGCCCTGGCGTCCGCCGGCATCGACAGCGGTCACATCGCGGTCGAGTTCGTCAGCGCGGAGCGGATCTCCGAGCTCAACGGCGCGCACCGCGGCAAGTCGAGCCCGACCGACGTGCTGTCGTTTCCGATCGACGGCTCCGAGCCCTCGCCGGGGCCGCGTGAGCTCGGCGACATCGTCATCTGCCCCGAGCACACCGCCGACCTGCGCGAGGCGATCGTCCACGGCGCGCTGCACCTGACCGGCATGGACCACGAGACCGACGACGGCGAGATGCTCGCCGTCCAGCGCGAGATCATGGCCTGGGTCACCCCGTCGTGAGCACGCGGTCGGGCTTCGTCGCGCTCGCCGGGCGCCCGAACGTCGGCAAGTCGACGCTCGTCAACGCGATCGTCGGCGAGAAGGTCGCGATCGTCTCCGATAAGCCGCAGACGACGCGCCGTGCGATCCGCGGCGTCGCGATGCGCGGCGACGCGCAGCTCGTGCTCGTCGACCTGCCGGGCGTGCAGCGCCCGCGCGACGCGCTGACCCAGCGCATGCAGAGCCGCGTCGAGCGCGAGCTCGGCGACGCCGACGTCGCGCTGCTCATCCTCAACGGCGAGCAGGGCGTGGGCCCGGGCGACCGCTTCATCGCGGGCGCGCTGGCCGGTGCCGACGTCCCCGCCGTCATCGCCGTCAACAAGGTCGACCGCATCGATCGCGCGCACACGATGGCGATCCTGCACGCCGCCGCCGCGCTTGAGATCTGCGACGACATCTTCCCGATCTCCGCCCGCAAGGGGTCGGGCGTGGACGCGCTCGTGGAGCATCTCGTCGGTCTCTTGCCCGCGGGCGAGTTCATGTTCGACGCCGAGGACGCGAGCGACCAGCCGGAGTCGGTCATGCTCGCCGAGCTCATCCGCGAGCAGGTGCTGCGACGCACGTTCCAGGAGGTCCCGCACGCGGTCGAGGTGGTCGTCGACGACATCGACGTCTCGCGTGACGACCTCATCCGCGTGACGGCGCTCGCCTGGGTCGAGGCGGAGTCCCAGAAGGGGATCCTCATCGGCGCGCAGGGCAAGATGATCAAGGCGATCGGCACGGCCGCGCGCCGCGAGCTCGAGCGCCATCTCGACAGCAAGGTGCATCTCGACCTCTCGGTTCGCGTCCGCCGCCACTGGCGCGCGGACGACGCGCTGCTGGACCGTCTCGGGATCGAGTAGCTCTACGATCCCGCGCGTGCGCCGCATGCTCTCCCACCGGCCGTCGCCGGCGATGGTCGTCGCCTGCATCGCGTTGGCGGTCGCGCTCGGCGGCACGAGCTACGCCGCGATCACGCTGCCGCGCAACAGCGTCGGCGCCACGCAGCTGCGCTCAAACGCCGTGACGAGCGCCAAGGTCCGCGACGGCTCGCTGCAGGCCAAGGACTTCGGCGGATCGCTGGCGCGCGGGCCGCGCGGCCCGCAGGGGCCGGCCGGCCAGTCGGCGGCGGGCGCGAGCGCGTTGGGCTTCGCGTCGCGCGATCCCATCATCGTGGTCGCGCCCATCGACGTGGGCGCGACGGCCGTCGACGTCGTCGGGCTCGGCGTCCCGGCAGGGACGGCGGGCTACGTCGCGTCGAGCGGCCTCGTCACGGCGACGGCGCCGAGCCGGCTGATCGCCAACGCCCAAGTCGTCATCCTCGACGGCGCCGCGACGCGTGGCGCCGTGTCGTGCTCGATCGCGCTCATCGGGTCGGAGGTCCGGCCGATCGGCAACTTCGTCAACGCGTTCATCGAGCCGAACAGCGGGTTCGTGCCGGTCGCCGTCAGCGCCGGCACGGACATCGCGGCCGGCACGTACGACGTGCGCGTGCGCTGCTCGTCGGATGCGCCGTCGATGACGTTCCATCGCGGCAACCTCACTGTCGCACTCGCTGCGCGCTGAGGGCGCCGACCACCACACGCGGGGAAGAACCCGGCGCGGGCCGACACATACAGTGCCGACGATGACCGACTCTGCGTACGACATCCTGCTCATCGGCGGCGGCATCGCGTCCGCGAGCGCCGCGCACGAGCTGCGCGAGCGCGGCTTCGAGGGCTCGATCCTGCTCGTGACCCGCGAGCAGGACCCGCCGTATCACCGCCCGCCGATCACGAAGGGCTACCTGCGCGGCTCGGACACGCGCGGATCGACGATGGTGCATCCGGAGGACTGGTACGCCGAGCACGACGTCGAGCTGCGCACGCGCACGCCGGTCATGACCGTCGACTGCGCGGCCAAGACGGCCAAGGTGGGCAAGGAGGTCGTGAGCTTTGAGCACGCGCTGATTGCAACCGGGGCGATGGTGCGGCGGCTGCGCACCGACGGCGCGACGCGCTCGAACATCCACTACCTGCGGGCGCTGGGCAACGCCGACTCGCTGCGCGAGGCCGTGGCGGAGGCCGAGCGGGTGGTCGTCGTGGGCGGGTCGTACATCGCGACCGAGGTCGCGGCGTCGCTGACCGAGCTCGGCAAGCGCTGCACGCTCGTCATGCAGGAGAAGCTGCCGGTCGAGCGCGGCTTCGGCCCGGTCGCCGGCCGGTTCGTGCACGACCTGCTG
Source organism: uncultured Actinomycetes bacterium (assembly GCA_963743055.1). GTDB lineage: Bacteria > Actinomycetota > Thermoleophilia > Solirubrobacterales > Solirubrobacteraceae > CADCVQ01. The sequence continues at coordinate 111,544 of CAVUOK010000001.1, forward strand.
ACCGCGCACGGCGTCGAGATCGTCGCCGAGGGCGATGTCGTCGCGTTCGACGGCGAGGGCGACGACGAGGGGCCGTTCGGCGCCGTCGTGTGCGCCGACGGGCGACGCGTCGAGGGCGATCTTGTCGTCGTCGGATCCGGTGCGCTGCCGGACGTCATGCTCGCGCGCAAGGCCGGCCTCGTCATCGGCGACACCGGCGGCGTCGCCTGCGACCAGCGCCTGCGGACGTCAGAGCCGGAGATCTACGCGGCCGGCGACATGTGCGAGTACGACAGCGTCCGCCACGGGCGGCGCGTGCGGATCGAGCACGAGGAGGTCGCCGCGGCGCAGGGCCGCCATGTGGCGCGCGCGATGCTCGGCTCCGACGAGCCGTTCGCCGACGTGCCGTACTTCTGGTCTGACCTCGCGGACTGGGCGACGCTCGAGTACGTCGGCAACGCGGCCGCCGGCTGGGACGAGGAGATGGTCCACGGCGATCCGGCGAGCGGCGCGTTCAGCGTCTGGTACCTGCAGGAGGACGCGCTCGTCGCCGCGCTGGCCGTCGGCCGCACGGACGACATCGAGCTCGCGGGGGCGCTGATCGTGGCGAAGGCGAACGCCGAGCGCGTGCGCGGCGCGCTCGCGGGCACGTAGCCCGCGCCGCGGGCGCCGACGCCACGCCGGGCGGGCCGGCGCCCGCCCGGCGCCCCTCAGCCTCCGCGCGCCGAGCGCCGCAGCGGGCCCGCCGCCACGACCTGGCTCGGCGCCGACTTCGGCGTGAGCGTGGCGTTGCCGTCGAAGCGAACGAACACACGCAGGGCTCCCGTGACGACCGGCGTGCGGCCGCGGAACGTCACCTTGCTCACGAACGTGCAGTCCGAGCGCAGGCGCACGTTGCGCAGCGACACCGTCGAGCCGCGCCGCTTGAACGTCACGGTCACGTTCCCTTCGCAGGCGCGCGCGGTCCGCGAGATGCAGCGGCCGCCGGCGCTCGCCGTGGAGACGCCCGCGGCGCAGCGCGGCGGCGCGTCCACGCGGCCCTTCGTCGTGAACGTGTACGCCCGCGTGGGGTCGCGCTTCGGCGTCGTCGTGAACGTGACGCGCCGTGCCGCCACGCGCACGAGCCGGGGGACGAGCGGCCCCGACGTCCCGCCGCCCGACGGTCCGCCGGGGTTGGTCGTCGCGCCGCCGCCACCGCCGCCGCCACCACCCGCTCCACCGCCACTGCCGCCGCCGCCGGGCGGTGGCGGATCGAGCGTCAGCTCGTCGTCGTCGCTGTTGTCAGCGGTCCGCGGATCCGCGACCGCCGAGCCGATCTCCACGTGCAGCGACCGCACCGTGCGCGCGCCGACGCTCGGCGTGTCGACCGGGACGTCGAGCGTCGTCGATGCGCCGCTGGGCAGCTGCGAGCGGTCGCACGCGAGGCCCGTGCCCGACGGCGCGCAGGTCCACGCGTCGAGCGTCGAGGGCACCGACGCCCGCAGGCCCGCGCCAAGCGTGAGCTCGACGTGCAGCCGGCGCGCGACGTTCGGGCCGTCGTTTGCGACATGCAGCCGCACCGTCGTCCGCTCGCCGCCGACGACCGGGGCCGTGGGCCCGGAGACGGTGGCGCGCAGGTCGGCGCTGGGCGGCGGCGGCGCGACGCGGAAGACCTCGATCGTCTGCGTGTCGGTGGAGGTCTGGCCGCGCGAGTCGGTCACCGTCGCCGTGATGACGTGGGTGCCCTCGGTGAGCTGGTCGGCCCGGCGCTCGAGCACCTGACCGGAGCCGAGCGCGCCGTCGCGGTCCGAGGACCAGCTCACGGCGCCGGCGGGCAGGACCTCGTCGCGATCGCCGGCGATCGCCTCGAAGCGGACCGTCTGCACGCCGGAGGGCGGCGCGTCCTCGTCGGTCGGGCTGACGATGTCGACGGTCGGCGCGGCGTTCTCGACGGTGATCCCGTCGAGGTCGGCGACCGTGCCCTTGACGCCGTCGGAGGAGGCGACGGCCAAGCGGCCGTTCGTCGTCGACATCAGCGCGTCGGGGTCGAGCTTGAGCTGGCTTGCGGTGAGGTCGAACGCGAGCGGCGTCCAGGTCGCCCCGTCGTCGCGCGAGAGGAAGACCGCGTACGTGCTGCCGGCCGGGCCGGTCCAGTCGAGGTCGACCGGCGTGTCGCCGATCGACGTGTCGCTCGCGCTGACGCCGCCGACCGCCGGCGGGCCGCTCGCGGGGCCGGTGCTCGTGCCGATGACCCCGACCGTGTCGTGGCTGACGACGATCTTCGCGACCGTCGCGCCGGGCGGCACGGACATGACCTCGGCGAACGTGCCCTCCTCGGGGTCGCCGCCGGGCTCGCCGTCGGTCGCGTCGCCGTTGCGCACGACCGGCTCGAAGCGCCGCGTCGCGAGCACGTCGCCCGCCGCGTTCTCAAGCCGCACGGAGAACGGGCCGGCGCCCGGCGCCGCGTCGCCCGCATAGGGCAGCGGGACGGCCGGCTTGAACGTCACGGCGCCCGTCTGACCGGCGATCACGCCGCTGACGAGCAGGCCCGTGCTGCCGGCGGGCGGGGTGACCGGCGGCTCCTCCGCGCGGGTCGTGCGCGCCGCCGCCGGCGCCGAGCGGTTCGTGATGCCGTTGAGCACGAGGCCCCACTCGAACGCCGACGTCCAGCGCTCCTGGCCCACGCCGTCCTTGCAATAGCCCATGAGCGCCCACGTCTCGTGCGGGTCGATGACGGCGAGGTCGTTGACGTCGCCGTTGGCGAAGCGCGAGTCCAGGCCCCACTCCTCGGCGTCGTCACCCGAGGTGAGCGAGCCGAGGCCCGGCCGCTTCACGGCCCCGAAGTCGACGAACGGCGTGTGGCCCGGCGCGTTGCTCGACGCGACCTCGCCGCACTGGCCGTCCTTCAGCCCCTCGCCGAAGAAGATGAACTGGCGGTCGCGGATGCCCTTGGAGTTGTCGACCGCGTGATGGACGCCGAGCGTGTGCGCGATCTCGTGCGGCGCGCGGTTGCGGGCGTAGCCCGTGTCGTCGCGTCCGCTGACGCCGCCGATGTGGCCGGAGGCGGTCTGGCCGGGGATGCCGTTGGCCAGTCCGCCGGTGTCGGCGCCGCCGTCGACCACGCCGTAGTACACGTCGCGCGCGCCGGGCGAGCACAGGCCGGTGCACGACGTGCGGTCGATCTCCTTGAAGCGCAGCAGGTCGTCGTTGACCTGCTCGAGGTCCGGCGTCGAGCCGGCCGGGTAGTTCAGGCCGCGCATCGTCGTGGTGAGGTTCGAGATCGGCAGCGCGCTCTGCGTGCGGGCGATCTGCTCGGCGAGCAGCCCGGTGTGCGGGCCGGTGCCGTCGATCATGACGCTCCAGAACGTCACGCCGAGGTTGCGAGCGGCGCCGAAGCTCGCGCTCACGATGCAGTCGTCGCTCGCCGATCCGCCGTTGGCGGGCTCCTTGCAGTCGACCGGCGCGCCGCCGGCTTCGAACTCGAGCTCGACGTCGCCGTTGGTCCATGCGTCGGGCAGGACGAAGTTCAGCGAGTCCGCGAGGATGTCGCGCCGCGGGACGATGTCCTCGCGCGCCAGGATCGCCGAGCCGAGGTTGACCGCGGGCAGCGGGCTGCCGGGCAGCTCGGAGCCGCCGCGGCGGCCGATGAGACGGCCGGTGACGCGCGTCGCGGGCGTGCCGGCCGGGACGTCGACGAACGCCCGCACGACGGTCTTGCGGTCGCGCACGATCGGCTGGGAGTTCGACCAGTCCTGGATGCCCTGGTTGACCTCCATCGCGCGCAGGCGCACGGCCGGGCTCAGGCACGAGCCGCCGATGAGCGTCGCGAACTCGGCCGTGTTGCGAGCGATCGTGACCGCGCCGCCGCCGTACACGTACTGGCCGTAGAACGAGCGCAGCTGCGCGGAGTTGCCGAAGTCGTCGATGCCGATGACCGAGTAGCGCTCGATCCCGTTCGCCTTCGCGTCGGCGACGGCGCCGTCGAGCGAGCGGCCCTCGTTCAGCGTGCCGTCGGTCGACATGCAGTGGACCGGCGTCGCGCCGGCGCGGCGTCCCGCGACGGACGCGGCCGTGCCGGCGTAGACGCCCTCGCCGCTGGCCGTGGAGGCCTGCTTCTGGACCATGTTGAGCAGTGCGTTCTTGGCCGCGTCGAGGTCGGCCTGGTCGTCGATCTGGGTCAGCGGGAACTCGACCGTCGTGTCGCTGGCCCACTGCACGACGCCGATCGCGATCGAGCCGTCGAGCGGCACGGACGCGACATCGGAGAGCGCGGCCGCGAAGCCCTGGCGCTGCAGGTCCCAGTCGCTTGCGTCGATGCTGCCCGAGCCGTCGACGAGGATCGTCAGGTCGGTCTTGGGCGGCGCCGCGAGGGCCGCGGCCGGTGAGAGGGCGAGCGCGAGTGCGACGGCGGCGCCGACGAATCCTTCCTTGAACACGACCCTGCTCCTTGCGTCTCGAATAACGCCCGCACCCCTGCCGGGCGCGGCTCGATCAGGGCGCCAACGTAAGTCCCGCCTCGCCTAAAGTCAACCGCACCGTCTGGCCGCTGCTCACCGTAATCCGGGGGCAGCCACCGACCGCCGCGACAGGGCTTGCGGCGTCCGAGCTGCCGAGATCGCAGAGCACGACGGGGCCGCTCGCGCGGCTCAGCGTGGCCCGCCCGCGCCCGTCGGTCCGGACCACCTCCGCGCCCTTGCCGCGCAGCTCGCCGACGCTCGGGCGGGGGCCTGCGGCGGAGAGCAGCCGCTGCGGTATCGCGACGAGCCACAGGCCCGGAATTGCTGCATTGTCGCCGGATTCGGGGGCATCGGCGGCGGCCCGGACCTCGATCGCGACAGCGTCCGGGCCGGGCGGCTTGGACCCGCCCGCGGCACCCTCGGAGTCCGAGCCGCCGCACGCCGCGAGGAGCAGCATCGCGACGGCGACGAGCCCGCCCGGCAAGCGCGAGATCGCCGCGCGCGGGGCGCGTCGCGAGGGTCGGGTGAAGGTGGAGATCGTCATCGTCGGTGGGCACCGCGCGCCGGTCGATGCGTGACGCATGTCACAGCTCGCGAGCAGGCACAGAACGCTATCCGAGCGCACGGGGCGAGCGGACGCTTGTCTCGCTCGGCCCCGGGCGCGGCGAAGAGGTGTGCCGAGGCAGGCATGGCCTCGCTCCCTCTCTCGGGTCGGCGATCGGGCGTCATCCGGTGCCGCCAGAGGTCGCTGCGAGCTCGGGCGGGGTCGACATCCAGCGGTCGAGCTTGCCCCACAGGGCCGCCCGGGCGAGGCACAGCGACTGGACCTCCGCGTGCGGGACGTGGCCGAGCCCGTCGTCGTACGCGCAGACCTGCGCGCGCAGCTCGTCGTCCTGCACCGCCTGGCGCTCGCAGCCGCGCGCGAGCGCCGCGAGCCGGCGATCGGCCGCGTCGACGACGTCCTGGGCTGCCTGCGCATCGGACACGGGCAGCGGATCGGCGGCGTAGTCGGGGAAGACCGCCCGTGCGGCCCGGTGGCGAAACTGCGCGGCACCGTCGCTGATGAGCCGGGCGCGCGTCTGCCAGTGCCGGTGATCGACCGCCACGTCCGCCACGAGGCGCCGCAGCTGCGCTTCGTCGGCGAGCCACGCGAGCACTTCGTGCGCGTCGACGCTCGCGCTCTCGGTCGGCGGGCGAAGCGCGCGCGTGTGCCAGTCCTCCTTGGCGCAGCGCGCGACGTCCGCGATGATCGCCGCGGTGTGGCGGGAGAGCTCGACCCGGCGGACGTTCGGCGGCCGGGTCGTCGCCGGCTTGGCGGACGGCAGGTACGCCGCCTCGAACACGCGAAACGCCGGCTCGCCGCGCAGGTCGGCGAAGTCGGGATCGCCGCTGACGATCCACTGGCGCCGCGACGCCAGCTGATCGGGGTCCGCGCACGTGACCGCGCGCCGCAACTGCTCGACGGCCGCCGTGCAGAGGCGCTCGGTCTCGGGCGACCTCCGCCTGTCCGGTGCCCGAGCGTCCAGCGCGCGCGAGGTCGAGAACCCAAGCGCGAACGTGCACGCGGCGTTGTAGTGGGTCGTCCAGGTGTGCGTGCCGGATCCGACGCTGTCGGTCACCCCGTCCGCGATCGCTTGGATCGCGGCGCGTCGCTCCTGCGGCGCCTGGCGTGAGAGCTCGGTGCGGGTCAGGTGCATCTGCGCCCACTGCGCGATCACCGCGAGCGCGCGCCGCGTCAGCTCCGGCACCGCCCACTCGGCCGTGACATGGTCGCGCAGCAGCGCGGCCGTCTCGAGCGTCGCGGCGTGCTGAAAGAAGCACCGCAGGCGCTGCTCCTGCTCCTCGGGCGCGGCGCCCGGGCTCGCCGGCAGGACGTCGTCGAGCGCGTGCTCGGCGTCGCGATGCGCGCTGAAGGACTCAAGCCAGGCCGGCTCGTCGGCGACACGCGCGCGCAAGCGCTCGCGCAGCGCCTCGCGCTCGCCGTCGCGCTTCGTCGGACGTTGCTCGGACGGCGTGAGCCATTGGTTGGCGAGCTTCTCGCCGAAGCCGAGCAGGATCGCGCGCCGGTAGCGCGCGAGGTACAGCGCGCGCTCGCTGCGAAGTGCCTTGCGACGGTGCTCGTCGCTGACCGCGATGACCGCCCAGTAGGTCTCCAGCGCATCGAGCCACAGCCCGAGCTGCTCCTGCAGCAGGCCGATCTGGATGCGCAGGTCGACGTTCGTCGGATCCTCGCGCAGCGCGCGGAAGTAGTGCCACAGCGCCTCGTCGTAGCGGCGGCTGGCCGACAGCCGCTCGGCGCGCACGTAGCGGCGCACGAGCTCCTGCGTCATCCGCACCCCTTCCCACGCGGTCCAGGGCGAGCGCCGCGCCTCGCGCGTCCGCGGCAGGATGTCCGCCGCGGCGGCGTAGGCCGCGGCCTCGACGGCGCGCTCCCAGTCGTCCTCCCACGAGACCTCGAGCAGGCTGCCGCTGCCGGGGATGCCGGCGACCTGCACCGTCACCCCGCAGCGCGGCACCCGCGTCCGCGTGGTCAGCGTGGCGGCGACGGTGTAGCCGTAGCGCGGCCACGCCACGTCGGCGAGCGAGGCGAGGATCGCCCACGGCGTCTTCTCGCTGGTGGCGGCGCGCAGGAGGTCGATCGTCTGGGTCGGGGCGCTCGTCGCCGGCATCGGGCCCGGCAGCTGCAGGCCGACGTGGGTGAATCGCGCGCGAAACAGCGCGGAGAGCTGGTCGACCGGGAGCTTCTCCGCGGTGACGTCGCACAGGTCCGGGATGGCGATCGGACCGGGCCGCGCGAGATGGACGCTCAGCCGCCAGCGGCGCACCGCGAGGACGGCGAGCAGCGTGAGCGCGGGCAGCACGACGAACGAGAACGGCGCGACCTGCAACAGCCGCCAGGACAGCGCGCCGAGCGACCCGCTGCTGTCGGCGGGGACGCTGGCCAGCGCCGCGGCGAGCAGCGCTGCGACGGCGAGCACGCAGACGGCGAGATCGCGCAGCGGGCGCGGCCGGGCGGTGGCGGTCGCGCGCCGCGCCACGTTTCGCCGGCGCCGCCACCACGCGAGCAGCATGATGCGGCCGGCGGCCAGCGGTGGGCGTCGATGCGAGGAGGGCATCACTCCCCACCGTAGCCACGCCGTGGCGTTACATACGGTGAGACCCGCGCGATTTACGCTGTACGGCGTGTGCCGTGGCGAGAGTGTGACGCATGTCACCCGGCGAGCAGCGCGCCGGCGATGATCGCGATCCCGCTCGCGATGATCAGCGGCGCACCGGGACCGACGGAGCTCGTCAGGATGGAGTCGGCGATGAGCCTCTCGATCGCGTTCGAGTTCTTCGTCTCGATGTCGATGACGTTCGAGAGGTAGTACAGCAGCGCGCCGCCGCCCGCGACGACGATCAGCCCGAGCCCGAGCAGGGTCCTGCGACCGATGTCGACGAACGCGAGGATCGCCACGATCGCGGCCAGGCCGACGAGGTACCACCACAGCACCGTGTCCAGGCCGTTGACCGTCCGCGCACCCGGCGCGACCTCGGCGCCGATCGGGCCGAGCTGCAGCTCGAGCCCCGAGATCGTCACCCACGGCACCAGGGCCGCCAGCGCGAGGCAGGCGGCGCCGCCGAGCAGGAGCAGTCGCGAGACGAAGGCCACGGCCACGAACCGTAACGACGGGGGGCGAGCGGCGGGCTTTCGTACAGCGGTCAGCCGGTTCCGGGGCTCGCCGCGCGGCGGTCAGTTGACCGGCAGCTGCGGCCAGACGAACGTCGCGGAGCCCCACGTGACGCCGCCTCCGAACGCCGTCAGCAGCATGCGGTCGCCGGGCGAGAAGGCGTTTCGAGTCGCCGCGTCGGCCAGCGCGAGCGGAATCGAGGCCGCGGACGTGTTGCCGACCCGCTCCAGGTTCATCACCGCTCGCTCGCGAGGCAACTCGAGCTGATCGGCGACGGCGTGGAGGATCCGCGCGTTCGCCTGGTGGCCCACGAGCCAATCGACCGTCTCCACGGGCCAGCCGGTCCGCCGCAGCACGGCGCGAGACGACTCGCTCATCCGCAAGACGGCGTGCTTGAAGACGGGTGCCCCCTGCATCGCGAAGAACGTTTCGGCCCGGCTTGGCGCACCCTCGCTCGAACGCTGGCGTGACCCGCCGGCGGCTACCGTGATGAGCCCGGCGAGATCGCCGTCGCTGCCGAGGTCGAAATGCAGCAGGGCGCCGGCCTCGCACGCCGTCCCCGGCCGCAGCACCATGGCGCCAGCGCCGTCCCCGAAGATGGCTGCGGTCGTGCGGTCCTCGGGGTCGACGATCGTGCTGAACGTCTCCGCGCCCACGACGAGCACGCGTTCTGCGATCCCGGCTGCGATCGCCCCTGCCCCGACCGCAAGAGCGTAGATGAAGCCCGAGCAAACCGCCGACACGTCGAACGCCGCACACCCCTCGAGCCCGAGCCTCGCCGCGACCACGGGCGCCGTCGCCGGGCATGGGTGATCCGGTGTCGTCGTCGCCAGCACGACCATGTCGGCGCCGGTCGCCCCGGCGGAGCGCAAGGCTTGTTCAGCCGCCTCGACGGCGAGGTCGCTCGTCGCCATCCCACCCTGCACGACGTGGCGCTCCCGGATCCCGGTGCGCGAGACGATCCACTCGTCGGACGTGTTCAGCCGCTGCGCCAGCATGGCGTTGGTGACGACGTGCGGCGGGATGCTGGAGCCGAGGCCGGAGACAACCGCCGACCTCGCGGCCGGCTGGCCGATCGGGGTCTCGTCGTGTGCAGGTGCCTCGGAAAGGACGCTCATGCCGCCTCGCTCAGCGTGGCGTGCAGGTTCATGCATGCGAGCAACTCGTGGACCGTCTCCACGGCGTGTGCATGCTCGTCGACCATCTCGATGCCGTGCTGCTGCAGCACCACGACCTGCAGCTCCGCGTTCGCAAGCGAGTCCAACCCCAGGTCGTCGAACGTCACGTCGGCGCCGTCGGGCAGCTCGGCGGCATCGACGTCCATGTGCTCGACGAGGAGCTCCCGGACGTCGGTGTATGTGAATCGTGGCTCGGGCATGGTTCTCCAGTGACTCGGTTGGGGGTTTCGCCTGCCGTCACTCGGCACAGCAGCGTCGCGATGCGCTCGACGAGTAGACGCAGGTCGTTCGCGTACGCGATCGCGTCCACGTGCCCGTCGGGACGGACGAGCACGACGAGCGCGGCGCGGGCGAGCGCGTCGCGCCGTCCGAGCCCCCTGGCGCGGGCCGAGTCCAGCAGCCGGTCGCCGATCAAGAACCGGGTCTCGAGGCCGCCGTGATCCTTGGCGCAGCGCAGGGCGATGCTGGCCAGCGCCTGCGGTACCTCACCTCGCCTCGACCAGACGAGAAGCGTGTACCTCCCGGCGCTCAGGACGCGGCGAAGCCCGGTCGCACCGGCGCCGCCGCTGATCGGGATGTCGGGAACGAGCGCGCCACAGCGCAGCGCTCCGCGCCGCCGCTCGAGGCGCGGGTCGAGGCCCGCCGGGGCATAGGTCGTGCGGTGGCCCGTGAGCTGCGGGACGTAGGCGTGGTCCAAGAGCCGGCTTGCGGACGCGAGCCTCGCCCCGGCGTCGCGGGCGGCGACGTGGCTGCGCCGCGTCAGCAGCCACGCCCGGGTCTGGCGGTCGGACTGCTGCACCACGCTGCGCGCGACGAGCGCGCGCTCGGGCTCGTAGGCATCGAGCAGCGCCGGCGCGGCGTGACCGTGGTGGACCATCGCGAGCCTCCACGCGAGCGCGTGTGCGTCAAGGATCCCGGTGTTCATGCCCTGGCCACCTGCGGGGCTGTGGATGTGCGCCGCGTCTCCCGCGAGGAACGCGCGCCCGACGCGGTAGCGAGCGGCACGCCGGGCGTGCACGGAGAACGTGCTCGTCCAGACGGCGTCGTGAAGACGCAGCCCGACGGGTCCCCGCGCGTCGACCATGCGCTGCAGCATCGGCAGATCGACGTCCTGCGCCAGAAGCCCCGGCGTTCCCGAGGTGAAGACTCGATAGCGGCCAGCACCTGGCAGCCCGATGAGGACGAGTACGCCCTGCGCGGAGCAGAAGTAGTGGACGGCGTCGTGCTGCAGCGGTCCATCCACGCACACGTCGGCGAGCATGAACGTGTGCTCGTAGGTCGAGCCCTCGAACGCGACGCCGAGGCTTGCTCGCACCGCGCTGCCGGCGCCGTCGCAGCCAACGCCGTAACCGGACCTGACCTCCCGGGACTGTCCGTCCGGGCCCGTGAGCGAGACGCGAACCCCCGCGGCGTCCTGTGTGAGCTCGTCCACGTGGCCGCGCCAGTCCACGTTTCCGCCGAGCCGCTTCACCGCGCCGAGCAGCAGGCGCACCACGTCGGGCTGCGGCAGCACGACGGGTCGCGTCGCCGCATTGAATCTGATCCGTGCGACGAGTCTCGCTGACGAGTAGTAGCGAAACGACTCCACGGGCAGTCCATCGCGCGCGACGACGTCCTCGACATCGTGGTCGCGGAGAACCTCCATCGTCCTGGGCCAGACGAGCAGCGCCTTGCTCAACGGCGAAGGCGCCGCCGCCTGGTCGACGCACGTCACGGGCACGCCTCGTCGCAGGAGCTCTGCGGTCGCCATGAGGCCGACGGGCCCCGCGCCGATCACGAGCACCGCCGTCATCAGTACCGGTCGCCGACTGGCAGGGGCATGGCGTCGAGCTCTTCGGCGTCCGCGGCGTCGAGCTGCACGTCCGCGGCCGCAAGGTTGCTCACGACGTGGCTGAGCTTCGTGGTCCCGGGGATGGGAATCACGATCTCAGCCTGTGCCATGACCCAGGCCAGCGCGATCTGCGCTGCGGCGACATCGTGACGCGCCGCGACCTTCGCGACGGCGTCGGCGATCAAGCGGTTGCGCTCGAGCGCCTCGGGCTGAAAGCGCGGCAGCCCCGACCGGAAGTCGTCGGTGCCGGGGCGCCGATCGGTCCCGAAGCGGCCGGCCAAGAAGCCGCGTCCGAGTGGCGCGAACGGGATGAACGCTACGTCGCGCTCGACGCACCACGGAAGCACCGCGGCCAGCGGCTCGCGGGTCCATAGCGAGAGCTCGGATTGCACGGCCGCCACCGGCGCGATCGCGTTCGCGACCTCCAGCTCCTCGACTGTGACCTCCGACAGCCCGAGGTGCCGTATCTTGCCCTCGGCGCGCAGCTCGGCGAGCGCGCTCCAGCTCTCCGCGAGCGGCACGGCGGGATCGGCACGGTGCAGGTAGTAGAGGTCGATGGAGTCGACGCCCAGGCGGCGCAGCGAGCCTTCGCAGGCGGTGCGCAGGTGAGCGGGGCTGCCATCGCGGCTGATCGAGACCGGCCCCGCGGGCGAGTCACCCGCGACCAGCCCGCCCTTCGTCGCTACGACCACGTCGTCGCGCACCTCGGCGATCGCGCGACCCACAAGCTCCTCGTTGGTGAAAGGCCCGTACAGGTCGGCGGTGTCGAGCAGCGTCACGCCGAGCTCGACGGCACCGCGGATGACGGCCTCGGACTCGCGCTCGTCCTGGCGCCGCTCGGCGTAGACCCACGACATCCCCATGCAGCCCAGGCCGACCACGCCGACCTCAAGGCCTGTGGACCCGAGCTTGCGCGTCTGCGTCGCGGCGGTCACGCTCCACCTACTCGCAGCAGCGTCTTGCCGCGCGTCGTGCGGTCCTGCATGTTGCGGTGCGCGTCGGCGGCGTCCGGAAGGGCGTGGACATCGGTGACGTCGACGTGGATGATGCCGCGCGCGACGAGTTCGAGCATCTCCAGACTGTGCTTGCGCACGAGGTCGGGCCGGCGGGCCGCGAGCAACCCGATATTGAATCCGGCGACCGTCCTCGTCTGAGACCAGAGGCCGTTCGTGGAGACCTCGACGTCCGCGTCCGCTCCCGGGTTGCCGAAGACCACCAGCCGGCCGAGTGGCGCCAGCAGGTCGAGGCTCTGACGTCGCACCTCGCCCCCGATGCCGTCGAGGATCACATCGACGCCTGCGTCGCCGGTGACGGCCAGCACGCCTTGGGGGAAGTCCGCCGTCGTGAGCACGTCGTCGTAGCCGAGGCCGCGCGCGTAGGCGACCTTGTCCTCGCTGCCGACGACGCCGATGACCTGCTCGGCCCCGAGATGGCGGGCGAGCTGGCCGGCGATGCTGCCGACGCCGCCAGCGGCCGCGTGGACGAGCACCCGGTCGCCATGGCCCACCCTTCCGACGACGCGCACGAGGCCGTAGGCGGTCGGGGCGACGCATGGCAGGCCTGCCGCGATGTCGAGTGGCACGGTGCCGTAGCGCGTTTCCAGCGGCAGTGTGAGGATCGCGGGCGCCACGGCATACTCGGCGTAGCCGCCACCCGGCATCGTGAGCGCAGCTACCGCCTGGCCAACGCGCAGGCCGGTGACGTCTGCTGCGACCGCCTCGACGTGACCGGCGACCTCGAGCCCCGGGGTAAACGGCATCGTCACAGTGAAGTCGCCGCGGCGGAACATGACCTCGGCGTAGTTGACGCCCGCGTACGCGACGCGGATGAGCACCTGGCCCGGCCCTGGCGACGGAGCGGGCAGATCACACATCTGCAGCACCTCGGGTGCGCCCGACTCCTCGAAGACGACTGCGCGCATGGATTGGTTCCTCTGGTTGTGGGTCGTCGTGGTCATCGGACGCCGTCCGCGCTCGCCAGGCCGGCGGGCATCTCCGTCGCCGGCTCGGTCTTCGTTTCGCGCTTACGCAGCAGCCACAGCACGATCGGCACGCCGATCGCGCACACCGCGGCAAGGATCCAAAGCACGACATGGAAGGCGTCGGTGTACGCGAGCGACACGAAGTCGAGGAACGAGGCGCGCTGATCCGGAGGGACGCTGCTCACCGCGTCGTCGAGGTGCCCCTGGGCGACCTGATTGGCGAACCCGCCGACGTCCTGCGTCGTCACGCCGGAGAAGCGGCCGATGCCGTCGGTGAGCCTCGTCTGCGTGAGGCTGACGAGCAGCGACCCCATTCCAGCGATCGCAAGCGCCTCGCTCGTGAGCCGCATCGTGTTGAACATGCCCGCCGCCATGCCGGCGCGGGCGGGCGCAACGGAGCTGATCGCGGCGCCGTCCAGCAGCCCGAACGCGATTCCCACGCCCACGCCGATGATGGCGAGTGGTCCGAGGAGGTCGAGCGTCCCGCTGGACGGGCTCAGCGTCGTAAGCCATGCGGCACCGACGGCGACGAGCACGAGGCTGACGCCGAGCAGCGCCTGCACCTGCATTCGCGTCGCCAGTCGCCCCGCGATGATCGGGAAGACGAGCACAGGGACGGTGAGCAGCAGCATCGTCGCCCCGGCCTGCCCGGCGCTCATCCCGTTGACGCCGATGAAGTACGACGGCAGGAACACCAGCAGGCAGACGAAGCCGAAGGCCAGCAGGATCGGCATCAGGCAGATCGCCAAGAAGCGCGGCTCGGCGAAGAGCGGGAGGTGGAACATCGGGCGTTCCTGGCGGCGCTCCGCGAGGACGAAGCCCGACATGAGCACCGCGAACGCGGCGAGCAGCGCGAGCACGAGCGGGTCGTCCCAGCCCCGTTGCGGTCCTTCCGCGATGCCGAGCGTCAGCGCGAACAAAGCGGTCGTGAACGTGAGGGTGCCGGCCCAGTCGACGCCCGTGGCGTCCGGATCGCGCGATTCGCGGAGGTGCCGGATCGCGAACGGCAGCACCAGCATCGCGATCAGCGCATGGACGAGGAAGACCGCGCGCCATCCGAAGCCACCGATGAGGACACCCGAGAGCGACGGCCCGAGCGCCAGCCCGACCCCGAACGCCGACCCGAGCATGCCGAAGGCCCGCACCCGCGCGGAACCCGTGAAGGCATCCGCAAGCAGTGCGCTACCAGCTGTCAGGACGGCGGCCGCGCCTGCGCCCGAAGCGGCTCGGAGGACATCGACGAGGACGACGTCGCCGGCGAGGCCGCTCAGGAGCGAGCACACGAGGAACAGCAGCAGGCCCCCGATGAACATCCGCTTGCGCCCCAGCAGGTCGGCGAGCGCGCCGCTCGCGAGCATCACGCTGGCGAACGCGACGTTGTACGCGTTGACGACCCACTGCAGGCCGACGAGCCCCGCATGGAGATCCTGCCCGATGTCGGGAAGCGCGATGGACGCGCCGGTGAGGGACGCCGGCAGCAACCCTCCCGCGATGCAGACGACGCCCAGCGTGATGCCGGGACGCGCAAGGCGGGGAGCTGATGAGGGGAGGGGTGAAGACATGGCTTCCTTTGCGTTCGCGGAACGTTCGACCGTGCACGCACGGTGCCTCGCACCCGGAGTTATATCAGAGGACAGATATAGATCGGTCTCCTGATGCAAATAAGACAGAAGCGGATAAACTGATGCATATAGCACACCAGTGCACGGGTGAATAGCGCATCGCTGATAAACCTCGGGACCCTCATGTAGACACGATGGCTGGTCTGTCTTCGAGAACTGCTAAGGTTCGCGCCCTGATGGACGAGCCGCGGGAGCACTGGAGCGAGATGCCGGTCGCAGAGCGCCTCGGCCACGACATCAAGCGCGCCGAACAAGCGATCATGGGCGTCAAGAAGGCAGTGCTGCGCGATGCGGGCCTGACCGTCGCGCAGTACGCGGCGCTGCTGGCGCTCGCCGAGTCTCCGGGTCTGTCGGGTGCGCAGTTGGCACGACGATGTCTTGTGACCCCGCAGACCATGGCCACCGTCCTGGCCGCGTTGACCGAGAAGAACCTGATCGATCGAGAGCAGTCCAGCGTTCACTCACTCGTGCTGGTCGCGCATCTGACCCGATCCGGTCACGCCGTCGTGCGCAAGGCCGACCGCCTGGCGATCGACGTGGAGCGCCATCTCGCCGGTGCGTTCACGGCGCGAGAGCGCGAGGAACTGCAGGAGCTGCTGGGCCGGGCGACGGCGGCGTTGCTGGCGTACGATCGCCAGACTCCGGCGTCCGCCGCCAGCTGACGGTTCACTCGCCGCCTGCCGCTGTCGACCGCTCGCGAGCAAGGTCGGCGATGGCGCATGCTCGCGCGGCGGCTCACGCATGTCTCGGCCGGGGTTCACCCCGTGTGACATGCGTCACAGAATTCGTGCCGCGCGCCAGGGCAGTCTCCTGGTGATAGTGCCCGGGCGCGCGTATATCAGGCGACAGAAAAGAAGCAGGTGCCTGCGATGACCAATGTTACGGCGTCAGGTCAGGATGCCATGCTGTATCAGATGTCTGATATAGATGACAAACCCTCGGAAACGGGGCAGTGTCGAGGGCTCCGCGACGAGAAGGGACGACCCGCATGGACAGCTCACCCGAGGATCGCCTTCGGCTGGTGCCACAGACGCTCACGTTCGCACGCACGATCGATCGTAGCCTCGTCCACCGTGAAGGGCTCGGCGAGGTCTTCCTCACCGACACGCGGCAGATCGACGACGACAGCTACGCCGCGGGCGCCCAGCTCCCCCGATCGCATGCGTACTACGGGGACAGCCTGGTGCGGCCGCAGCTCTACGACGTCGTGCTGCTCTTGGAGGCCTGCCGGCAGGCCGCCTTGGCCGGCGCGCACGCCCACTACGACGTCCCCGTCGAGAACAAGTTCATCCTCACCCGGTTCGGGATCCACCTTCTGCATCCACAGACCGTCGCCGTCGGGCCCCGTCCGTGCGAGCTCTGCCTCGTCGTGCGCACGGAGAACCGCCGCACGCGCGGCGGTCATGTCACCGGGATCGACTTCGACATCATGCTGTCGGCCTCCGGGACGCCGATCGGACGCGGACGGATGGGCCTCGTCTTCAAGTCTCCGCCGGATTACATGCGCCTGCGCCTTCGCCACCGCGGTGGGACGGAGCTGCCGTCGTCGGACACGCACCCCCATACGCCACGCGGGACGTTGGTCGACGCTCACCTTGTCGGGCGTGGGAATCCGGATAACGTCGTGCTTGTCGATGCCGGGGCCGACGATGAGGGGGCGAGGGCGCTGCTGCGTGTCCCGCACAACCACCCGAGCATGTTCGACCACCCGCAGGACCACATCCCGGGGATGGTGCTCGCCGAGGGAGCCCGCCAGCTCGCGCGCTACGCCGTCACGGAGCACGTCGGAATCGCGTCGTCGAAGATGCACGTCAACGATCTGGAAGCGGTGTTCACGAAGTTCGGCGAACTTGAGCCCGCGACCGAGCTGGTCGTGGAGTTGGGCGATCGCACCACCGCGAGCGAGCCCGTTCCAGGCGTGTTTCGCACGCAGGATGGGCCGCTCGCGATCGACGACCAGCGGCTCCGGCAGCCGATCGGGCGGCTGGAGCAGTTTCCCATGCGCGTGGACGCGCTCCAAGACGGAGCAACGATATGCACCATGCAGATCGGCGTGACCACGCTCGGCGGCCTGCTCGCGCGGCGGGCTGCCGCATGAGCCGCGCCGACGATCGCCGGCTTGCGGTGTGGACGGACTTCGGCGGTGTCCTGACACCGCCGGTCGCGGAGACGATGGCGGACTTCGGCAGGCTCGTCGGGGTCGACCCCGTGACGTTCCGAGCCGCGATGGTCGCGGTCGGCGCGGCGCATGGCACCGACATGATGGCTCCGCTCGACATTCCGCTGATGACCGAGCAGGAATGGTCACGAGAGGTCGAGCGCATGTTGATCGGGAGGTGGGGCGTCGAGGTGGACCTCTCGAACTTCGCGAGCAAATGGTTCGCCGACCGGCCCGCGAACGCGGAATGGGTCGCGTGCCTGCGGGAGCTGCGCGCGCGCGGGTGCTTCGTCGGGCTGCTGTCGAACATGGTCCCGACGTGGGAGAGCCACTGGCGCGCGATGGTCCCTGCGGGTGAGCTCTTCGACGGCATCGTCTTCTCGTATCTCGAGGGCTGCCGCAAGCCCGGGCGAGAGATCTTCGACCTTGCCGCGCGACGCTCGGTGACACCACCGTCGCGCTGCGTGCTGGTAGACGACCTCCCCGGCAACTGCGACGGCGCGACGGCCGCCGGCTGGCACGCCGTGCACTTCACGACGGCCGCGCTCGCATGGCCGCTCGTCGAGGCGATGATCGTCGATCGCGGGCTCGCATGAAGCGCTGCCCCATGGACGTCTGCGTCGCCGCGGCGGCGTGACGTGCGCCTCCATCCCCCGCTGCCGATCGCCGCGGCCGTCACCTGGCTGCCGGCCGCGCGCGCTACGGTCGCGGAGGCCGTCGCCGCGGGACTCATCGACCACGACGATGCAACGCGCAACGCGTTCGGCGAGCTGCCGGTCAGCAGAGACCGCCACGGGCCGGAGATGGCGGCCGCGGCGGCATCGGTCGCGCTTGCCGCGGCCCGCTGGTCGCCGGAGGAGCTCGATCTCGTCCTGCACGCCTGGACACATCACCAGGGGCTCGAGTTCTGGTCGCCGGCTCACTTCGTCGCAAGCCGGGTCGGCGCGCACGGCGCGGTGCCGATCGGCATCCAGCAGATGTGCAACGGCGGTGCTGTGGCAATCGAACTCGCAGCGGCCTATCTGCAGGGCACTCCGGCAGCGTCGCGGGCGCTCGTGACGACCGGCGACCGCTTCGCGGGCCCGGCCTTCGACCGCTGGGGCGGCGATTACGGCGTCGCCTACGGCGACGGAGGCACCGCGCTGCTGCTCGGCGGCGACGGGCCGGGTGGGCTCGCGCTCGTCGGCATCGCCACGGTGGCCGCTCCCGAGCTAGAGGCCATGCACCGCGGCGACGAGCCATTCGACCAGACGACCGAAGCGGTTGCGCTGGACATCCGGCGGCGCAAGAAGGCGTTCATGGTGGCGAATGGCAGCGACCGTTTCACCGCGGTCGCCGCCGAGCGTGCCGGGACCGTGGTGGAACATGCGCTGCGTGAGGCCGAGGTGAGATCGGACGACGTGCGTCACATTGCGTTCCCCCGGCTCGGCCGCAGCATCGTCGAGACCGCCTACGCGCGTGCGCGCAAGGTGGTCGCGCACGCGACTCCCGTGAACCTCGTTGGGCAAACCGGGCACCTTGGCGCAGGCGACTGCGCCGCCAACCTCGCCCATCTGGCCAGCGACAGGCTCCTGGCGTCCGGCGCGCTCGCGGTGGTGCTCAGTGCCGGTGCCGGCTTCAGCTGGACGTGCGCGGTCGTGCGGGCGCGCTGAGGGGGGCACGGCCCTTGATCGCCGCGGGGCAGCGCGCCGGGATCCAGCCGTACAGACGCGGGCGCCCGGGGACGCCCGTCCGGATCGACCAGTAGCGCCAGGTCAGCGTGTCGTCGCTCGAGGGATCGCAGTAGCCGAACGTGTCGACCTTCGCGACGGGCGTGCCGACGCGCACCATCCCGCGCGTGATCCCGCCCTGGCGCACCGCGGTCGTGTTCGACATGAAGTAGACGATGTTGCCGAACGCCGGCTTGGCGTCGTACTCGTCGACCGAGTTGATCTTGCCGTTGGACAGCCGGGCGTGCGCGACGTCGCCGACGCGCGGGTTCTGCAGCTTGCGCACACCGCCGATCTCCTTGCCGGCGGGCGCGCACGCGGTGCCTCCGCCGAGCTGCGCGTCGAACGCGGCGCGCGCGGCCTGGCCCGACGGCGTCGCGCCGTCCAGCGCGGCGCTGTCGACGAAGGCCTGCGTCCCGCCGGACGGCAGCAGCATGATCTGCATGAGCGTGAAGCGGCGCTGCTGGTCGAGGCTGGCGGCGCAGCCGTGCCCGCGCATGTGCAGCCCGACGACGCGATGGATCGTGCCGTCGAGCCCGCGCACGGTGCGGCGGCCGTTCGGCGCCATCTCCAGCACGCCCATCGGCTGGGCGAGCGAGTCGAGCAGCGGCCACGAGCGCGCGCCCGCCGCGGCCGGGTTCGGCGCCACGCCGTCGACCTTCACGTCGATCGACACCTCCTTGCCGCGCAGCGCGCGCCAGCCGGCGCGGCTGAGGTCCGGCGTGCCGCGCCGCGCGACGCGGCAGTCGGCGATGTGATGGCCCGACGGCGGCTTGCAGACACGGCCCTCGAAGCGCGGAGCCTTGGCGGCGGGCACCGCGGCCGCGGACGTCGCGGCGGCGAGCAGGAAGGTCAGGGCGAGGAGGCGGGCCATGCCCCTCCTAACGCGGTCGCCCGGCGAAAGTGGCGAACCGCGCCGAGATCACCATGGTAATGTTGTCATGGTCATGTCGCACCGGACGGTGTCCGCAAGCCGCTTCAAGGCCCAATGCCTCGCGATGCTCGATGACGTCGCCTCGACGGGCGAGGAGATCGTGGTCACGAAGCGAGGGCGGCCGGTCGCGCGGCTCGTCGCCGTCGCCGCACCCGCAGGCCTGGCTGGATCGGTGACGTTTCACGTCTCCGACGACGATCTGGTGGCGCCACTCGACGAACGCTGGGATGCCGAGCAGGGGTGATCGTGCTCGACACCCACGCGTGGCTTTGGTGGACCGCGGCGCCGGAGCACCTCTCGAAGCCCGCCGCGGCGGCGATCGACGAGGCCACGCGAATCGGGGTCTCGACGCTGAGTGCCTGGGAGATCGCCACCCTCGCTCGGCGCGGACGCATCTCGCTGGACCGCGACATCAGGCTGTGGGTGCGCCAGGCGCTCGCCCAGCCGCGGGTGGTCGCGATCTCCCCCGGAGCCGACGTCGCGATCGCCGCCGCGCTGCTCGATCCAGAGGTGTTCCCCGGCGATCCGATGGACCGCATGATCTACTGCACCGCGCGGGACGCGGAGGCGCCACTCGTCACACGCGACCGGGCGCTGCGTTGGTTCGATCCCCGCAACACCGTCTGGTAGGCGCCACCTAGACTCCACCGCTCATGGAGATCGCCTACGACGAACACGGCCTCGTGCCCGTCATCGTGCAGGACTGGCAGTCGGGCGAGGTGCTCACGCTCGCCTACGCCAACGAGGAGGCGGTCCGGCGCACGCGCGAGTCCGGCGAGCTTCACCTCTACAGCCGCTCGCGCGCGGAGCAGTGGCACAAGGGCGCGACGAGCGGCAACACGCAGGCCGTGCGCGCGCTGCGCCTGGACTGCGACGGCGACGCGCTGCTCGCGCTCGTCGAGCCCGCCGGGCCGGCGTGCCACACGGGCGAGCGCACGTGCTTTTTCACCGGCGACCTCGAGCCGCCCGCGCCGCACGAGGCGCTGGCGATCCTCGACCGCACGCTCGTCCAGCGCGCGCGCGACAAGCCCGAGGGGTCGTACACCGTCACGCTCCTCGAAGACGCCACGCTCGCGGGGGAGAAGGTGCTAGAGGAGGCCGAGGAGGTCACCCGCGCGGCCCGCGAGGAGACCGACGAGCGCGTCGACAACGAGGCGGCCGACGTCCTGTACCACCTCGCCGTGCTGCTGCGCGGGCGCGGGCGCTCGCTGACGGACGCCGGAACCGTGCTCAATGGCCGTCGCCGCTGAGGACTCGGCCCACCCACCGATGGGGGGCGGGGACGGACCCCTGCCGGTCGAGCCGAGCCTCGACGAGGTCCGCGAGCTGGCGGCCGGCTACAACCTCATCGCGCTGCGCCACAGCTTCATCGACGACACCGAGACGCCCGTCTCCGCGTTCCTGAAGCTGCGCGGGCGCCAGCCGGAGTTCGCGGCGTTCCTGCTCGAGTCCGCCGAGCGCGGCCAGCAGTTCGGGCGCTACTCGTTCATCGGCGTGCGCCCGCGCAAGATCGTGCGCTGGTCGCTCGGAGACGTGCCGCCCGACCCCTACAAGCTCGCAGCCGACGAGGTCGGCGCGTTTCGCCAGGCGCCGTGGCCGGACATGCCGCCGTTCGCCGGCGGCGCGGTCGGGTTCTTCGGCTATGACCTCGTGCGCACCGTCGAGCCGCTCGGCGACCCGAACCCGGACCTCGTCGGCCTGCCGGACCTGGCGCTCATGCTGTCGGACGTGCTCGTCGTGTTCGACCACCTCAAGCACACGATCAGCATCCTCGTGAACGTCTACGCCGACGACGCCGGCGCGGATCTCGCGGGCGCGTACGCCGAGGCGGTCGCCACGATCCAGAAGGCGCGCGACCTGCTCGCCGGCCCCGTGCCGCGGCCTGAGCCGACGCCCGCCCGCCCGCGCCCGACGTTCAGCTCGAACATGACGCGCGAGCAGTTCGAGGCGAACGTCGCGCGGATCGTCGAGTACGTCCACGCGGGCGACGCGTTTCAGGTCGTGCCGTCGCAGCGCTGGTCGGCGGACCTCGACATCGACCCGTTCTCCGTCTACCGCGGCCTGCGCGTCGTCAACCCGAGCCCGTACATGTACTTCCTGGACTTCATGGACTTCCAGGTCGCGGGCGCGTCGCCCGAGCCGCTGCTCACGGTGCACGGCCGCCACGTCGCGACGCGGCCGGTCGCCGGCACGCGCCCGCGCGGTGCGACGCTCGCCGACGACGAGCGCATCGCCGAGGAGCTGCTCGCCGACGAGAAGGAACGCGCCGAGCACGTCATGCTCGTCGACCTCGGCCGCAACGACCTCGGTCGCGTGTGCGAGTACGGCAGCGTGACCGTCGACCGCTTCATGGCCGTCGAGACGTACTCGCACGTCATGCACATCGTCTCGAACGTGTCCGGGACCCTGCGCGAGGACGTGTCCGCCATGGACGCGTTGAGGTCGGCGCTTCCCGCCGGCACGCTGTCCGGCGCGCCCAAGGTCCGCGCGATGCAGATCATCGACGAGCTCGAGACGGTCAAGCGCGGCGGCTACGGCGGCGCGATCGGCTACCTCTCCTACGGCGGCGACCTCGACACCGCCATCCACATCCGCACGGTGGTCATCAAGGACGGGCGGGCGCACGTCCAGGCCGGCGGGGGCACGGTCGCCGACGCCGTCCCCGCGTACGAGTTCGCCGAGTCCGAGGCGAAGGCCCGCGCGGTCCTGCGCGCCGTCGAGCTCGCCTCCCAGCAGCCGG
>CAVUOK010000002.1:0-510596 GCA_963743055.1 uncultured Actinomycetes bacterium
TCAGCGATGACGCCGAGGATGCGCTCCAAACCAGCTCCGTACAGCTCGAGAACTGCGCCGACCAACTCCTGGACGCGCGCTTGCGCGACCGGGTCAGCGATTTCGTCGAGCGAGCCCAGGAGATCCTGGACCCGCTCGACCAGCTCTTCCGGAGCTTGCGACTGAGTTGCCATTTAGGCTCTCAGCACATCCCCGTGGGCGTGTGCTGGACCTTCTTGACGCGGCCCTTGCCGGTGTACATGTGCACACCGCACGGCAGGCACGGGTCGAAGGAGCGCACAGCGCGCATGATGTCGATCCCCTTGAAGTTCTCCGGGCCGTTCTCCTCGAAGATCGGGGTGTTCTGCACCGCGTCCTCGTAGGGGCCGGGGGTCCCGAACTTGTCGCGCGGGTTCCCGTTCCAGGGGGTCGGGGGATAGGGCTGGTAGTTCGCGACCTTGCCGTTGCGAATCACCATGTGGTGGCTGATGACGCCGCGAGCGGCCTCATGGAAACCGCACGAGACTGCCTCGTCCGGCACCGTGAAGCTGTTCCACGACTTCGTGCGGCCAGCGCGGACCTCGACGAGAGCCTTCTCGAGGTTGTACAGACCGATCAGCGCGGAAATCGGCTGATGGTACGTACGGGCGCGGTCACGCTCGATGGCGTTGGACCACGGCGGGATCTTCCACTCGAGCTCCATCTCGGGCATGTTCAGCGACTTCGGCAGCACCATCTGGATGCTGTGACCCGTTGCCTTGAGGTAGCCGAGATCCACGAGGCCGGCCTTCGCCGTGCACCAGTTGCGGGCGAACGGTCCGCCGCCGGTGTCCGTGGCCACGTAGATGTCGTTGCGCTTGTCGTACATACGCGGCGCAGCGACCCAGGAGTACTTGTCGTTGAAATCGCGCTTCTGCGGACGCGGAAGCGTCTGCTTGTTCCACGGGTGGCGCTTGTCCACCGCGTTGCCGAGCGGGTCGTGCGTCACGAACGTCTCGGACTGATCCCAGTCGTCGAAGTAGGAGTGACCCAGGAGGATCCGCATGGCCAGGTTGATCTCGACGAGGTCCGTCGTGATCAGCTCGCCCTTGAAGACGAGGCCCGGGGTGATGAAGCGCTTGCGGCCCCAGTCCGTCATCGTCTTGTACTCGTACGTCACGTACTCGGGATCGTCGAACGCGCCCCAGCAGATGATGTCCGTGTCGCGGTAGCCGACCCGCTCGTAGCCCGGCATGGCCTCGTAGAAGAAATCGTAGAGGTCATCGTGCATCGGCACCGTGCGCTTGATGTAGTCCATGTAGCGCATGAGGCGGACGTAGTAGTCCGTCATCGTCTGGTGCGTGATGTCGGCGCTGCAGCCACCCGGCAGGATCGTCGAGGGGTGCGTGTGCCGGCCGCCGAACAGGCAGTACATCTCACGCGTGTACCGCGCGACGCCAAGCGTCTCGAGGTAGAACGAACCCGTGAACGGGTTCAGCGCGCGCATGATGTCGGCGATCGTCTTGTACCCGTGGATGTCGCAATGCGGGGCCGTGGTGTTCTCGGCCTTCGCGAGGACGGACGGGTTGGTCTCCTTGACCATCTGCTCGCAGAAGTCCACGTTGCACATGCAATCGTTGAAGATCGCGTGGTCGAACATGTAATCCGCGGTCTCGGCCAGGTTGAACGCGTAGTCGCCGAGCTTCGGCGGCTTCACGCCATACGCCATGTTCTGGTTCAGGCACGAGACGGTGCAGTGGTTGTCACCACAGATGCCGCAGATGCGGCTCGTGATGAAGTGCGTGTCGCGAGGATCGATCCCCTTCATGAAGATGTCGAATCCACGGAAGATCATCGAAGTGCTGTAGCACTTGTTGACCTTGCGGTTCGTGAAGTCGATCTCCGTGTGGATGCCGAGCGACCCGACGATCCGGGTGATCGGGTCCCACGCCATCTCCTTGACGACGACGCCCGATGTTGCGGGCGGTGTGTATGCAGTTGCCATGTCTCTCCTCTAGCTCCAGTGCGGCGTGTAGCCGGTCGTGATCTCGGCGCGCGGGTGCCGCCACTCGGGCTCTTTGTCACCCTTGGTCTTGATCGACTGGTTGCGGAAGTACCTCAGCACAGGGCCGTAGGTGAACTTCGCGAGGGCGGTCGAGCCCTTGGCGTTCTTGTCCTCGTCCATGAACGGCATGAACTTGTCCGGGAAGCCCGGCATCGTGCACGCCATGCAGATCCCGCCGACGTTCGGGCATCCGCCCACGCCGCTCTGCCAGCCACGGATCGGCACGTTGCACTTGACGACCGGGCCCTTGCAGCCAAGCTTCACAAGGCAGCGATGGTCCGAGCCGTACTCGGTCGCGAAGTTGCCGTGCTCATAGAACGCTGCGCGGTTGCAGCCCTCATGCACAGTGCGACCGAAGTGCATCGTCAGACGGTGCTGATCGTCAAGCTCCGGAACCGGCGCGATGCCGGCCAGCGCCATGACGAGAACCGTCAGTGCTTCCGTGGTGTTGTCCGGCTGCGCCGGGCAACCGGGGATGTTGACGACCGGAAGTCCCGCGGCGGAGGTCCAGCCCCAGCCGAGGTAGTCGCAAACGCCCATCGCACCGGTCGGGTTGTTCTTCATCGCCGGGATGCCGCCATACGTGGCGCACGTTCCCAGCGCGACGACCGCTGCTGCCTTGGGTGCCAACCGGTCGACCCACTCGTTCGTGGTGATCGGCTGCCCGTTCGAGGGGTTCACGCCCATACCTGCGAAGTGACCCTCGCCGTTGATCTTCTCGTTCGGCAGCGAGCCCTCGACGATGAGGACGAACGGATCGAGCTTGCCCGCCTCCGCGTCATACCAGGCCTGCATGAACTCCGCGCCGTTCTCGTACGCGAGCACCGGCGTATGCGCGACCACCTTCGGCATACCCGGGATCGCGCCCGTGATGATGTCCTCGAGGCTCGGGTTGACCGCCGACGTCATGGCAACCGAGTCACCATCGCAGCTGAGCCCCGACGTCATCCAGATGACGTGAGCAGTGATGTTCTCCGTCTCGTGCTGCCTTGGTGCGAACTCGATTGATGCCATGTGAGCTCCTCCCTGTTCGACTAACAGATGCGGGGCAGTGGATCGCCCACGAGCTGATCCATCACCCGCTTACCACCGAAGGCGGTCGCCATCAGGACCATTCCTTCGGGTTCGGTCTTGCATTCGCCGATTTCCGCGGCCTCTTCGCCGCCCGGCATAGACCGCAATGCGGCCAGCGCCACGTCCGCCGCCTCGGGGGCAACGATCGCGACGAGCTTTCCTTCGTTGGCTACGTGCATCGGGTCAAGCCCGAGGATCTCCGAAGCCCCTGCCACGGCCGGGTGCACGGGCACCGCGGCCTCGTTGATGACCATCGCCACGCGCGATGCTCTTGCGAGCTCGTTGAGGACCGATGCGACGCCGCCGCGGGTCGCGTCGCGCAAGCAGCGCAGCGACGGACCTGCTTCGTCCAGCAGCGTGTCGACCATCGGCCAAAGGCATTGTGTGTCCGACGTGATGTCGGCGTCGAGCTCGAACTCGCCGCGCGCGAGCATGATCGCGGTGCCGTGATCGCCGATCCGGCCGGACACGAGGATCTTGTCGCCGGGGCGCAGCGCCGACGGCGACATGTCCGCGCGGTCGTCGAGCAGGCCGATCCCCGTCGTGCAGATGTACATCTTGTCGCACATGCCGCGCGGGACGACCTTCGTGTCGCCGGCGACGATGTTCACGCCGGCCTCGCGCGCGGCGACGGCGATCGCGGCGACCTGGTGCTTGAGCTCGTCGGCCGGCAGGCCCTCCTCGAGGATCAGCGACAGCGTCAGCGCGAGCGGGCGAGCGCCGGCCATCGCGAGGTCGTTGACCGTGCCGTTGACGGCGAGGTCGCCGATCGTGCCGCCGGGAAAGACGATCGGGCTGACGACGAAGCTGTCGGTCGTCATCGCGATCTGGCCGCCGAGCACGTCGACCGTGCCGGCGTCGGCCATCGCCTCGAGCGTCTCGTTGGCGAAGGCCGGCACGAGCAGGCCCTCGATCAGGCCCTGCGTCGCCTTGCCGCCGGCGCCGTGCGCCATCGTGATCTGGGTGTCGCGGAACTTCTGCTTCTTCGCGCGCGCGGTCTCGATGATGTTGAGCACCTTCTGCTCACGCTCTGAGACTTCAGACGGCATTTCGCCCTGCGGTCCTCTCAAGTTCGGACCTTCGGTCGACAGTCATTAGACGACCTCGCGCTCGCGGGCAAAGCGCCCGTAGTTGTAGTAGGCGGCGCAGGCGCCCTCGCTGGACACCATGCACGTGCCGATCGGGCGCTCCGGCGTGCAGCCGGATCCGAAGACCTTGCACTCCCACGGCTTGATGACGCCCTTGAGGACCTCGCCGCACTGGCAGGCCTTCGGGTCGGCGACGCGCACGCCGGGGACCGAGTAGCGGATCTCGGCGTCGAGGTCGGCGTAGGCCTTGGAGAGCTTCAGGCCCGACTGCGAGATGAAGCCCATCCCGCGCCACTCGAAGTGCGGGCGCAGCTCGAAGACCTCGCCCATGACCTTCAGCGCGCGCAGGTTGCCCTCCCACGGCACGACGCGGGCGTACTGGTTCTCGACCTCGCAGCGACCCTCCTTCAGCTGGGTCAGCAGCATGTGGATCGCGTGCAGCACGTCGAGCGGCTCGAAGCCGGCGACCGAGATCGGCTTGCCGTACTCGGCCGGGATGAACTCGAACGGGCGGACGCCGACGACCGTCGACACGTGGCCCGGCCCGATGAAGCCGTCGAGGCGCAGGTCCGGCGAGTCGAGCAGCGCGCGCAGCGGCGGCACGATCGTCACGTGGTTGCACATGCAGAAGAAGTTCGGGACGCCCTCGGCCTTGGCGCGCTTGAGCGTCAGCGCCGTCGACGGCGCGGTCGTCTCGAAGCCGATCGCCATGAAGATGACGTCGCGCTCGGGGTTGGCCTTGGCGATCCGCAGCGCGTCCAGCGGCGAGTAGACCATCCGGATGTCGGCGCCCTCGGCCTTGGCGTCCAGCAGCGAGCCGTCGGAGCCGGGGACGCGCAGCATGTCCCCGAAGCACGTGAAGATGACGTTCTCCTCGTGCGCGAGGGCGATCGCGTCGTCGACGCGGCCCATCGGGATGACGCACACCGGGCAGCCGGGCCCGTGGACGAGCTCGACGTTCGAGGGCAGCAGGTCGTCGATCCCGAACTTGTAGATCGAGTGCGTGTGCCCGCCGCAGACCTCCATGAACTTGTAGTGGCGGCCGGGCTCGACGAGACCAAGGATCTCGCCGGCCAGCGCCTGGCCCAGTGCCGGGTCGCGGAACTCGTCAACGTGCTTCATGCGGGGCCCTCCTCGGTAAGCCGGGCGATCGCGGTGCCGGCGTGGACCAGGAGCGTGTCCCCCGGCGCCACCGGGGCGACTAAATCGATTTCGACGGTTTCGGAGTTCCCGTCGTCGTCCGCGCAGAGCGCGAGACCCCGTTCCTCGTCGAGGCGCATGACGGTCAGGGGAAGCGCGACGTCGCCGCACGTGATGCAGCCGGTCGTGTGATCGCACGCCGGTGCGGTTGGTGCGAACGCAGCCGCCGCGTTGGCGATCAGGCGCGTCATTCGATGATGCTCGCCTTCAGATCCTCGAGCTCCTGCTCGTAGTCCTCGCCCATGCTCTCGAGCATGCGGCGCGTCTCGCGTGCCTCGCCCTCGTCGATCTTCGACATGGCGAAGCCGACGTGGATGAGAACCCAGTCGCCGGGGCCGACGCTCTCGCCGTCCTCGTCGAGCAGGCCGATGTTGACGTTGCGCTGAACGCCGGCTACGTCGACCTTCGCGAGACGGTTGGTCTCGTCGACAACTTCAAGAATCTGACCAGGAATCGCCAGGCACATTTGCGTCTTCAAGCCCCCGTTGTAGGTACGTCGGGACAGCACGGGCAATACGACAGGGGGAGTCGTACCACTCGTGCACTCCCGGCACTAGATGTGTGGATCACCTTGCGGGCAATCCCGACCAACGCGGTCCCTGTTCCCCTTGCGGCCTGGGCTAGGTGCGCAGATCACCTTGTGCCCGCGCTCGCCGCCGTGGTACCAACGAGCACGTCGGATTAGCTGCTGTGTCCAGACCGGAAAGAGAAGGGTGGAGCCCGCGTGTCTTCAGGCCGATCGGTGACGCAGGACCCCATCGAGCAGGCGCTCGAGAAGCTCGGGTCGTATGGAGTGCCCGTGAACGAGATCGGGGAGCGTGTCGGTGGCCTTGTCGGCCAGATCGGCGCGTTGGACCCGCTCGAGATCATGGAGCAGCTTGGCTCCATCGACCCCAAGCAGATCGACGTCGGTGAGATGATTGGTGAGGCAAAGGAGAGGTTCGATGAACTCGACACCTCTCTGAAGGTTCCCTTGATGCTCGTCGCCGGATTCGTGGGCGCCCGGGTGGTGAGGTGGATTGTTCGCTAGCAGGGGCGCGCCTCGATGGCGCTATGTACCCGCGCGCGCGTGAGCGTGTACGCATGAACGCGACCTCGACGGATGAGACAGCCGACGGACCGGCGCAGGATCTGCAACGAGCGCCGGAGAGCCGCAGTTTGGTCTCCGCGCGGGAAGCCGGACGAAATCGCGCCGCAGTGGCGGCGGGCTTCGTCGCCGGCGGCGGTCTAGGTGCGGCGCTGAGCGTACCCCTGCGGGTGCTCGGCGGCGGACCTCGCACACCAGCGTTGAAAGGCAGGCACATGCGGAACAGGAAGCTCAATGCGCAGCTGGCGCCGGCGATGATGTCGCTGGCTGCCACGAACCAGCAGCTGCTCGGCCTCGTCGGGTCGCGACGCAACATCCTCTGGCGGGTTGCGCCGCTTGCTATCGGCGCAGCGGCCTTCCGCTACGCGACGGCCGAGCCGGAAGAGCGCGAGGCGATGCTCGAGCAGGCTCAGGCGCTGCTCTCCCAGGGCCAGGCCGTGCTCGAGAGCACCGGCGTCCTGGACAAGGTCTTCAAGTAGCAAGACCTGCAGGTCCGCCTGCTCCGGATCCCCGGAGCAGGCCCGTGGGCGCCGGGGGCCTTATCCTGCGGGACATCGTCAGCCAGGCCGCGCAGGCTCGCCCACCGCCTCCCGCGGTCCTAGCTCGCGGCCTCCGCGTGGATGCGCTTGCGGTCGGCGCCCTTCTGGCACAGCCGGCCGCCGTCACGCCCGTAGCGGACCGCGACGCACTCGGCCATGATCGACAGCGCCGTCTCACGCGCCCCGGTCGCACCGAGGTCGAGGCCCACCGGCGCGCTGATGCGCGCGAGCTCCTCGTCGGTGACACCGTGCTCCATGAGCCGCTCGCGGCGCTCCTTCTGCGCCCGCTTGGAGCCCATCGCCCCGATGTACTTCGCGTCCGAGCGCAGCGCCATGAGCAGCACCGCGTCGTCGAGCTTGGGGTCGTGCGTCAGGACCGCGATGTAGGTCGCGGGGTCGATCGCGCCGAGCTTCTCGAACGCGTCGTCCGGCCAGCCGGCGACGACGTCGACCGCGTCGGGGAAGCGGTCGCGCGTCGCGAAGCGCGCGCGCGGGTCGACGACGTAGGCGCGCCAGTCGGCGACCTTCGCGAACGCCGAGAGGTGCGTCGCGAACTCGACCGCGCCGAAGATGACCAGGCGCGGCTGCGGCGCGGTGATGTCGATGAAGAGGTCGCCGCGGTGCTCGGACTTGTCCGACCACATGAGCTCCTCGGCCCCGGCGACGCCCTCGGCGTCGAGCTCCGGGTCGCCGAGCGTGCCGTCCGTCCGGCCGTCGGTGTGGACGAGCAGGCGCTCGCCCGCGTGCGGGCCCTTGAGCGCCGTCACGAGCGCCGCGCGGCCGCCCTCACGGGCGATCTGCGCGAACGAAGCTTGGACGCTCATGGCTCGTACCGCTCGACCCAGACGTCGATCTCGCCGCCGCACGGCAGGCCGACGTCGAACGCCATGTCGTCGGTGATGCCGAAGGTCAGAAGCTGCGGGTCGTCGCCGGCGATGACGCCGTCGGCGATCTCGATGACGGCGCCCTCGACGCAGCCGCCGGAGACCATGCCGGAGATCTCGCCCTTGTCGTTGATCGCCATCTTCGAACCGGGCGGGCGGGGCGCCGAGCGCCGGATGCCGACCACGGTGGCGAGCGCGACCTTGTCGCCTCGCTCGATCCAGCGGTCGACGTCGTCGATTACGTCCTTCATCGCGTTGCTCCTTCCAGGAAAGACTGACCCGGGCGCTGTGGCGACACTGTGCCGGCGCGGCCCCTGCAAAGCACCTTACCCGGGGGTACTCCCCGTCTCCCGCGCGCGGATCAGGAAGCTGGCGCGCGGGCGGTGTGGATCCTGGCGCGAAGCGGCCTGGCAACGGCGCGCCTCGAGGCGCGCCGGCCGGGCGAGCGGCTCTACGCCTTGGCGAGGTTGCCCGCGAAGGACTTGACGAGCTGCGTGAGGACCGCGACGCCGTGCCCTCGCCCATCGACGCGGCCTTGCCGGACACGTTGGCGTTCGCGTTGATGTTGACCGTGCTGCCCGACATCGAGATCGTGACGTCGCCGGCGGCGTTGCTCTGGCCGCCCTTCTCCCTGGTGTTCGCGCGTGATCTGCGCGGTCTGGCCGCTGACGGACTTGATCTCGACCGGGCCGGTGAAGACCATGCCCATCGAGCCCATCTTGACCGTGATCTCGGCCGTCGGCCTTGCTCGGGCTGTCGGCGCTGAGGACCTTGGCGCCGGGGACGCACGGGATGAGCTTGTTGAGGTCCGTGATCACGGCCCAGCTCTGCTGGGCGTTGGGGACGGAGAACGACTCGTTGAGCGTGGGCATGTAGTGCTGTCTCCTTGTATCCGGTGCAAACGTGGCGGCAGTGTCCGCCGGCCACGTCTGTCGAGCGCGGCCAAGGTGCTGCGCACGGGGCCGCAGGGTAGCGAGCCGCCGTGCAGCGCGTGCAGTATGCCAGGTCGGCCGTTGAAACGACCCCCTGGCTACGCCCTCTAACCGAGAGTCTTTCCCCATTCGTTCGAAGCTGACACCTGCGTTGCGGTCGATGGGTCGTGCGCGCGCGCGCGTGCGAGCCGCCGGCTGCGAGCTGCCGGGCGCGGCCCGGGGCCGCGAGCAAGCTCGGCACCGGGAGGTCGTGCATAGAATCGCGCCATGGCAATTCAGGCAGGCAACTACAAGCTGGGACCGGACACCGCCACTCTTCAGAGTGAAGACAGGCCGCCACGGCAGCGGCGGCCAAGACTGGGCCACAACCTCGAGATCGAGGTCAATCGTGGGAGGCCACGCTGACGGTGGACGACGACCCCGCGGCGAGCAGCCTCGCGCTGACGGCCGACGCGGTCGTCGTTGCACGTCGTCAAGGGCAAGGGCGGCATGCAGAAGCTCGGCGACGAGGACAAGGCCGACATCCGCCAGACGATCGACAAGGACGATCCTCAAGAAGAAGACGATCGAGTTCAAGTCGACCGCGGTCGAGGCACGACGGCGACGGGCTGGCGGTCAGCGGCGACCTGACGATCGGCGGCAAGAGCAAGCCCGTGACGTTCGTCGCTCGAGGAGAGAAGGGGATCGCTCGGCGGCAGCACGACGATCAAGCAGAGCGACTGGGGCATCAAGCCGTACTCGGCGCTGTTCGGCGCGCTCAAGGTCAACGACGAGGTCGAGGTCGAGGTCGAGGGCACGCTCGGCTGAGCGGCTGCGTACAGCGGCGCCCGGATTTGCCGGTCGCACCGAGAAGCGGCGAGCCGGTGGCGGCGGGGCGCTCGCGCGCGCCATCTGCCGGGCGTGGCGGCGCCGGAACTGTCATACTCCCCGCGCTGTCAAGCGGTCGTTTCGCAGGCCGCGCAGACCCTGGGAAGGAGCGTGATTGTGCAGGTATCGGCACCATTCGAGTACTGCTCTCCGGGCGCCGCGACCGGCGCCGCTCGGTTGGCATGAGGGGAGAGCTTCATGAGCGCGTATAGGGCCGTTTTCCTGCGTGTGCACCCGACGGGCAAGGCCGTGCTCAGCCTGACGGGCACAGCGCGACGGGCAGGAGCGCCAGCTGGCGCAGATCGTGACGAACGAGCTCGGCATCCCGCTGGACGACACCGAGGTCGTGCAGACGGACTACGACCGCTTCGGCGACGGGCACGGGTTCCTCACGGACGGAAGCGCCGGAACGGCAAACGCCGTGACGTCCGTGTGTCGCAAGATCCGCGACAAGGCGCAGCTGCTCGCCGGCGGGATGCTCGGCACGTCGCCGCAGCAGCTCACGTGGGGCAACGGCGCCTGGTACCCCGGCCGCGACCCGTCGCAGGGCAAGCGGATCGAGGAGATCGCGCTGTACGCGCACGCAGGAGCCATCGAGCTGCCGCCCGGTATGGAGGGCTCGCTCGACGCACAGACGGCGTACCGCGATTGACGTCGCTGTAGGGGAGGGCTTCAGACGATCATCGCCGTCGGCGACGCGACCTCATCGGGGTCGGCGCTCGTCGGCGGCAGACGATCGCTGACGCGGGGCAGCGCCGCGCATCGGGCGGCGAAGGTGTGGCCGGTACGCGCGGCTCAGGACTTGCCGCTGCGCCGCCACGGCCGGCGGCCGCGGTTGCGCAGCGTCGCCATGAGCGCGGCGCACGTGGCGCCCAGGACCGGGCGCGGCCATCGCGAGCGTCTCTTCGAGCGGGATCCCGGCGATGTGGGCGAGCGCGGCGACATCATCGGTCGGTCGCGTAGCCCTCGTCGTCGACGTCCGACCAGCTGCGGCCGGGCGCGGTCCTGCCCTTCTTCGGGACGATGCCGATCATGTTGCTCGGCATCGCGATGCCAACCGAGCCCGAGCCGGCGACGCCCCAGCTCTGCTCCTCCGGCTCGCCGTCGAGCGACGGCGGCCGCCAGCTCTTGTCCGAGCGCGTCGTCGTCGTGCTCGGCGGCGATGGCCTCGGCCACCTGGTCGAGCGCGTTGAGGTTGTGGCCGCTGACGAGCGCGTTGCAGAACGGCAGCGCCGCGACGAGCCCGCCGGCCTTGGGCTGAAAGCCCGGGGCGCTGACGCGCGGGTTGACCCACACGATGCGGTAGGCGAGGCGCGACAGGCGCTCCATCTCGCGCGCGACCATCTCGGGATCGCCACGCTCCCAGCCGTCGGAGAGGATCACGATGACGGAGCCGCGGGCCATGCCGCGACGGCCGTAGCGGTCGTTGAAGGACTTCAGCGCGTCGCCGATGCGCGTGCCGCTCGACCAGTCCTCGACGGACTCCGTCGCGCGCCGGATCGCGCGGTTCGGGTTGCGGCCCGCGAGCTGCTTGGTCAGGCGCGTGAGGCGCGTCGCGAAGACGAACGCCTCGTGGTCGGGGCCGCTCGCCCGCGCGCAGTGCAGGAACTGCAGGTACGCGCGCGCGTAGGGCTCCATCGAGCCTGAGATGTCGCACAGCAGGACGAGCCGGCGCTTCTGGACGCGCCGGCGCCGGCGCGCGAGCTTGATCGGGTCGCCGCCCGTCTTGAGGCTGTTGCGCAGCGTGCGGCGCATGTCCATGTGCTCGCCGTGGCGGCCGCGCTTGCGGCGGCGCGTGCGGCGCACCGGGCGTCGCGAGGTCGAGGCGGACCATGAGCCGGTACAGCGCGGCGAGCTCGTGCGAGGCGAGCGCCGAGAAGTGCTTCTCCGACAGCTCCTCCTCCTCGCTCGCGGAGAGGATCGGGATCTCCTGCTCGTCGGCGTCCTCGTCCTCGTCCTCGCCGCTGCCCTCGCTGGGGCGCATGTCGGCGCCGCCCTCGCCCGAGTCGGGGAGGTCCTCGTCGTCTTCCAGGTCCTCTTCGTTGTCGTTCTCGTCCTTCGGCGGCGCGGGCTCGAGCTCGACCTCGTCGTCGTTCTCGGACTCCTCGTCCTTCGCCGAGCTGCCGAAGACCTCGCGGAAGACGCGGTCGAACGTCGGCAGCTGGATGAAGCCCGTGACGAAGACCGCGCGCGTCGTCCAGTACAGGCGGCGCCGCGAGACGGGCTTCGTCAGGACGAGCGAGCGCGCGTACTGCTGGGTCTGGCTCGGCGTGACGGGCATCCCCGCGTCGTGCAGACGCTGGCTGAACGCCCCGACGACCGCGGGCAGGTCGAGGACGAGGTCCTCGACCCGGAAGACGCCATCGTCCTCCACCACCGAGCCGCCGTTGTCGGTCACACCACGCTCCGATTCGAGCTCGATGAGCCCCTCGAGGCCCTGGGCGCGGATGACCTCCTGGTCCTCGGAGTACTTCAGGACCGAGCCGAGCGTGCGGTCGGCGCTCTCGGCGTCGAGCGTCTCGACACCGAGCAGGTCCAGCGCGGACACCCAGTCGATCGCCTCGGCGATGCCGGGCGGCTTCTGGATGTCGGACTTGCGCATCCGCGAGACCGCGTTGGCGACCTGGACGGTGAGCACCTGCGAGGCGGTCTTGACCCGGCGGCGGACGATCTCGACCTCGCGCTTGGGCGCGGGGTAGTCGATCCACTGGTACAGGCAGCGGCGCTTGACGGCGTCGTGCAGGTCGCGCGTGCGGTTCGAGGTCAGGATGACGATCGGCGGGTGCGTCGCCTGGATCGTGCCGATCTCGGGGATCGTGACCGTCGCCTCGGCGAGCAGCTCGAGCAGGAAGGCCTCGAAGTCGTCGTCGGCGCGGTCGAGCTCGTCGATGAGCAGGATGGCGGGCCGGGGGCCGGGGTGCTCGAGCGCGCGCAGCAGCGGGCGGCGGATGAGGTAGTCGGGGCCGAAGAGCTCCTCCTCACCGAGGTCGGTGCCCTTCGAGTCGGCGACGCGGATGCTCAGCAGCTGCTTGGGATAGTTCCACTCGTACAGCGCCTCGGCGGCGTCGATGCCCTCGTAGCACTGCAGCCGGATGAGCGGCGTGTCGAGCACCTCGGCGAGCGCCTTGGCGAGCTCGGTCTTGCCGACGCCGGCCTCACCTTCGAGCAGCAGCGGCTGCGGCAGGCGCAGGGCGAGGAACGTCGACGTCGCGAGCCCCTCTTCGGCGAGGTAGTCGACCTCGCCGAGCATCTGCCCCAGCTTCTCCACGCTCGGCACGAGCCGGCGCATCTCATCCTCGAGCTCTTCGCTCCGTAACAAGTCGGCTCATGCACGTGCCTCCACAAACCCGGCCGCGGCCAGGACTGCCTCGTAGTCTTCGGGGGTGTCCACGTCCAGCGGGACTGGTCCTGCGACCGGAACCTCCACGACCTCATCAGCGCGCTGATCCAGCAGGCGCCAGACGCCCTTGTCGCCGTGGAGATTGCCCAGCTCCTCAAACATACGACGTGTGAACGCAAACGGATGCCCGCGCTGGTCGTCGTACCGGCAAACGGCGAGTGGCGCGTCGCCGCGCGCGGCGAGCAGCGCCTCGACGGTCTGCACCGTCACGCCCGGCATGTCGCCGAGCATGAGGACGAGCAGCTCGGAGCGGTCGTCGATCGCGCCCAGCGCCGCGGCGATCGACGACGAGCAGCCGCTGCCGAACGCGTCGTTGACGACGACGTCGGCGCCGCCGAGGTCGACCTGCTCGCGGACGCCGTCGGCCGCGCCGCCCAGCGCGACGACGAGCTGATCGAACGGGCAGGCGCGCGCGATGTCCAGGACGTGGCCCAGCAGCGTCTTCTCACCGTAGGGGAGCAGCTGCTTGGGACGTCCTAGGCGTCGCGAGCCTCCTGCACCGAGCACAAGTCCTGTTACGAAGCCGTCACGTCGCGGCGACGGCATGCTGCTCCTCGAACTTTGCCTTGCATCCGTCACAGCAGAAGTACACGGTCTCTCCGTCGTGCTCGACATGCGGCGTGTCGGCGGTCGCAAGCACGGTCATCCCGCAGATGGGGTCGACTGCCGTCGCCGACGCCTTCTTAGGCGTACCCGCGGAGGGGCCGTCGCCCACGCCCATGTGCTCCTCCTCGTACTGCCGCTTGCACGCGGCCGCGCAGAAGTAGACGGTCTCGCCGTCGTGCTCGACCTGCAGCGCCGAGGGCTCGACGGTGACGGTCATGCCGCAGATCGGGTCGACGGCGAACTCCGGCGCCTCCGAGTCCTTCGGCGCGCGCAAGGGCTGCTTGTAGTCGCCGCTGTAGCGGCGCTGGATGATCGCTCCGAAGATCGAGAGCGCCACCTCCGGCGGCGTCCGCGCCCCGATGTCCAGGCCCGCCGGGTTGTCCATGCGCGCGAGGCGCTCCTCGGACATGCCGGCCTCGCGCAGCTCCTCGATGAGCGCCTTGCCGCGCTTGGGACTGGAGACCAGGCCGACGTATGGCAGATCTGCCTCGAGGCCGGCGCGCAGCGCCTCGATCTCGCCCTTGCCGTGAGCGGCGACGATCATCGCGAGGTCGCCCTCGCGCACGTCGGCGGGCGCGTCGCCGACGGCGACGATGTCAAGATCGAACTCCGGCCCGAGCCGGACGAGCTCGTTGGCGATCGGCTTGGATCCGACGACGTTGACCCGCGGCGTCGGGAGCGTCGGCTCGAGGAAGACCTCGATCGCGCCGCCCGAGAGGCAGGTGTTGAGCACGGTCACGGCGCCGTCTTCCTTCTTGGCGTCGGAGCCGTCGTCGACGGGCTTGGGAAGGATGCGCAGCAGGATCGGCTCGCCGGACTCCATCGCCGACCACGCGAACAGCCGCACGCTGTGCTCGGCGCAGATGCCGCCGACGAACCCTTGGATCTTCCCGTCGCTGGTGACGAGCGCGACATCGCCTGCCCGCGCACTCGTCGGCCGTCCTGCACGGACGACGGTGGCGGTCACGTAGGCCGCGCCCTGCGCGGCGAGCTCTTCAGCTCGCCGCGCAAGTGCGTCATTTCTCACTGCGGCGGTGCCGCGTTGCCCTGCATCGCGGCCCAGGTGCGCGCCGGGTTGAACGGGATGTCCCCGTGCCGGACGCGGCCGTTCGTGTGCACGCGCAGGCCGTCGATGACGGCGTTGGCGAGGCACGGCGGCGACCCGACGCACGGCGACTCGCCGACGCCCTTGGCACCGATCGGGTGGTGCGGGCACGGCGTGACCGTCTCGCCGAGCTCCCACTCCGGGCACTCGAGCGCCGTCGGGAGGAGGTAGTCCATGAACGACGCGTTCATGCAGTTACCCGCCTCGTCGAACGAGATCATCTCCATCAGCGCCTGGCCGATGCCCTCGGCGAGGCCGCCGTGGATCTGGCCGTCGACGACGAGCGGGTTGATCCGCACGCCGCAGTCGTCCACCGCGATGAAGCGGCGGCAGTGCACGTGGCCCGTGCCCGGGTCGATGTCCACCACGGAGATGTACGCGCCGTAGGGGTACGTCAGGTTGGGCGGGTCGTACACGGCCTGTGCGTCAAGGCCTCCCTCGAGGCCCTCCGGCATCGGCGATCCGCTGTACGCGTACTGCGCGATGTCCTCGATGGCCGCGCCCTTGGACACGTCGCCTCGGACATACCAGCGGCCCTTCTCCCACGCGAGGTCCTCGGGACGCGTCTCGAGCATCCTCGCGGCGATCAGGCGAGCCTTGTCGCGCACCTTGCGCGACACGACGGCGACGGCGCCGCCGGAGACCGGCGTGGAGCGCGAGCCGTACGTGCCGAGGCCGTAAGGGGTCTTGTCGGTGTCGCCGTGGCGGACCGTGATGTCGTTCGGCGAGATGCCGAGCTCCTCGGCGACGATCTGGGCGAACGTCGTCTCGTGGCCCTGCCCCTGCGTCTGGGCGGAGATGGACACGACGGCCTTGCCCGACGGGTGGACACGGAGGTCCGCGCCGTCGTTCATCGCCAGGCCGAGGATGTCCATGTGCTTACGCGGACCGGCGCCGACACCCTCGGTGAAGAAGGAGATGCCGATGCCCATGATCTCGCCGCGCGAGGCCTTCTCGGCCTGCTCCTTGCGGAGCTCGTCGTAGCCCGCGATCTCCATGGCGACCTTCATGGTCTTGTGGTAGTCGCCGGAGTCGTACGTCCAGCCGGTGGCCGACTCGTACGGGAACTGCTCGGGCCGGATGAAGCTGCGCATGCGCAGCTCGATCGGATCGACGTTCATCTCCCAGGCGAGTGCCTCGACCATCCGCTCGACGAGGTAGACGGCCTCGGTGATGCGGAAGGAGCAGCGGTAGGCGACGCCGCCCGGTGCCTTGTTCGTGTACACGGCCTTGACCTGGCAGTGCGCCGCGTCGAGGTCGTAGGACCCCGTCACGATGTGGAAGAACCCTGCCGGGAACTTCGTCGCCTGCGCGGTCGAGTCGAAGGCGCCGTGGTCGGCGATCACGTCGACCCGCAGGCCCGTGATCTTGCCGCCCTTGGCACACATCTGCGAGTGCATGAGGTAGTCACGCGCGAACCCGGTGGTTGCCAGGTTCTCCGAGCGATCCTCGATCCACTTGACCGGAGCCGCGGCGACGATCGAACCGGCGATCGCGCAGACGTACCCGGGGTAGACCGGCACCTTGTTGCCGAAGCCGCCGCCGATGTCGTTGCACAGGATGCGAATCCGGTGCTCCGGAAGGCCTGCGACCTGCGCGTACACCGTGCGGTGCGCGTGCGGGGCCTGGTTGCCGTTGTAGATGTTCAGCTGGCCGGTCGTCGGGTTGAAGTCCGCGACCATGCCGCACGTCTCCATCGGACACGGATGCGAACGAGTGTCGATGATGTCGCGCGTGACGATCGTGTCGGCCTCGGCGAACACGCGGTCGGTCGCGGCCTTGTCGCCGGCCTCCCACAGCGGGGACGCCAGGTTGTCGGTCTGGCCGACCTTGTCGTCGCGGATCAGCGGAGCGTCGGCGTCGAGCGCCTTGCGGGCGTTGACGATCGCCGGCAGCACCTCGTACTCGACCTCGATCAGCGGCAGCGCGTCCTGCGCGGAGTACGCGTCGAGCGCGATGACGAACGCGACCTCCTGCAGGTGGAAGCGGACCTTGTCGCCCGCGAGCACGGCCTGCGTGTCGTAGGAGATGGTCGGCATCCAGGCCAGGCCCAGGGTCTCGAGGTCCTTGGCGATGACGACCGCCGCGACCTTCGGGTGGGCAAGCGCCTTCGACGTGTCGATCGACACGATCCGGGCGTGGGCGTACGGGCTGCGCAGGATCGCGCCGTGCAGCATGCCGGGCAGGCGCACGTCGTCCATGTAGTTGCCCTTGCCGCGGATGAAGCGCGCGTCCTCCTTGCGCTTCATGCGCCCGAAGCCGACGGGGGCGTTCGTCACGCCGCCCGTCGCGTCCTCGAGCCATGTTGCCATCTTGCCTGGTGCGGTCTCAGTAGCCATGTATCAGTTACCTCCGGTGGCGGCGGCGGCCTCGTAGGCAGCTGCCCACCTGATCGCCTTCACGATGTTCACGTAGCCGGTGCAGCGACACAGGCCTCCCGAGATCGCTTCGCGGATCTCGT
Source organism: uncultured Actinomycetes bacterium (assembly GCA_963743055.1). Lineage (GTDB taxonomy): Bacteria > Actinomycetota > Thermoleophilia > Solirubrobacterales > Solirubrobacteraceae > CADCVQ01. Next base: position 17,267 of record CAVUOK010000002.1, read on the forward strand.
AATCGGTCATGTTCGTGGGATCGGGATGCTTGTCGATGAGCCAGCGGCCCGTGACCATCATTCCCGGGGTGCAGAAGCCGCATTGCAGGGCGTGCATCTCGTGGAAGCCCTGCTGAATCGGATCGAGGACGCCGTTGACCTCGAGGCCCTCGACGGTCTTGATCTCGTGACCGTCGGCCATCGCGGCGAGCGTCGTGCAGGACTTGATGGGCTGACCGTCCATGAGCACCACGCAGATGCCGCAGTTGGACGTGTCGCAACCCCAGTGGGTCCCGTGCAGCTCTGCCATCTCGCGGATGTAGTGCACGAGAAGCATGCGCGGCTCGACGTCATACGAATGCGCCTGGCCGTTGATGGTCATCGAAACTTGCATATTCAGATCTCCTAACGGACCGCGCGCTCGGCGGCCTTGACGAGTGCGCGCTTGCTGAGCACGCCGGCGACGTGGCGCTTGTAGTCGATGGGCCCGCGGCCGTCCGCGCTGGGCGAGACGTCCTGCGAGGCGATGGCGCCGGCCTGGGCGAAGAGCTGCTCGGACGGAGCCTGGCCCTTCATCATGTCCTCGGCGCGAGTGATCTGCATGGTAGTCGGGCCGACGGCGCTGCATGCGAGGCCGGCATCGGTGATGCGGCCGCCTTCGATCCAGAGCGCGGCGGATGCCGCGACGATGGCGAAGTCGCCCGCGCGCCGCTCGACCTTCTCGTGCGCGCTGCCGCCGCCCCGCTTCAGCTTGAAGCGAACCTCCTTGAGCAGCTCGGTCGGCTGCACGGCCGTCATGTACGGGCCGATGTGGAACTCGTGCATGTCGACCGTGCGCTCGGAGCCGCCGGGCCCGCGGAGAACCGCGACGCCCTTGAGCGCGGTGACGACGCCCGAGAGGTCCTCGGCCGGGTCGGCCTGGCACATCGAGCCGCCCATCGTGCCGCGGTTGCGGACGACCGGGTCGGCGAGCACGTGCTCGGCCTCGAAGAAGATCGGATAGTGCTGCGCGAGCAGGTCGCTCTCAAGCATGTCGCGATGACGGGTCATCGCGCCGATGACGATCTCGTCGCCCTCCTGGCGGATGTAGTTGAGCTCGGCCTCGATGGGGTTGAGGTCGATGAGGTGCCCGGGATCGGACAACCGCAGCTTCATCATGGGGATGAGGCTGTGCCCGCCAGCGAGGAACCGGGCGTTGCCGCCGAGCTGCGACATCTGCGCGATGGCGTCGTCCATGCTGCTTGCACGCGAGTACTCAACCGGTGCAGGGGTCTGCATTGCCAAGGTGGAACGCTCCTTCCGAGAGTGGACCGACGGACGATCCTATGCACGCTACGATCGCCGGGTCAACCGAATGAAGCATTTGCTTAATTGACCCTTTCGCAACTGAGATCGTTTATGACCGTAGCGCGAATGGGCTCGGTCAAGGCGGCAGCGCGCGAGCTCGGCGTCTCCGAGCCGGCCATATCTGGCGCAGTCGGAGTCTTGCGCCGCGAGCTCGGCGACGACCTGTACTTCCGCAGCGGCGGAGCGCTCGTCCTCACGCCGGGCGGGCGTCGTCTGGCCAGCGCCGCGGGCGAGATCCTCTCGCTGGCCGACGACACCAAGCGCGCCGTCCGCGAGTCCGGCGGGCTGCATACGACGCTGCGCGTCGCGGTGACGCAGAGCGTCGCGGAGCTCGCCGCCGAGCCGCTGCTCGACGCGTTCCTGCGCCGCCATCCCGGGATCGAGATCGCGATGCAGATCGCGCGCGGCAACCAGTTCGCGGAACTGCTCGCCGACGGCCACGTCGACGTGACGCTCGGTCCGCGGACGCACCGCGACGAGCCCCCGGTCATGGAGTCCGAGCCGTTCTTGCGCTACACGCTCGTCGTGGTCGCGCCCCCGGGCCACGCGCTGGCCGGCTCGCACGGTGTCTCGCCCGCGGCGCTCGTCGGCACGCCGTGGCTGCTTGGGCCGGCGGGCTCGGACCCGTCGACCGAAAGCGGGGCGTTCCTCGCGCGTCAGGCGATCGCGCCGCAGCGCTCGCGGACGTTTCCGAACATCGCGGCGGCGCTGGCGCAGGTGGCGGCCGGCCGCGGCGTGTCGCTCGCGGTCGCCCACACGGTGCGCGACGAGCTCGAGCGCGGGGCGCTCGTCGTGCTCGACGTCCGCGGGACGCCGATCCCCGGGCTCTGGCACGTGAGCGTGCCGGGGCCGGAGCGCCGGACGGCGCCGGCGGACGCGCTGCGCAGGTTCGTGACGCTGCCGGAGGCGACGCGGGCGATGCTGTCGCGCTCCGGCGGGGTTCCCGACGAGCGCTCCCGGCCGGCGATCCAGACCCGGCAGGAGCGCTGAGCGCCGGGGCGCGTACCCCCCGGCTCCGGCTTACTTCGTCTCGACGGGAGACGTCTCGACGGGCGCCTTGCCCTGCTCCTTCAGCGCCTGGAACGCGCTGCCGGCGTTGTGATCCTCGTTCGCGCAGTAGCGCGGCGGCGGGCCACCATGCTTGTGCTGCGGCACGGCGAGCTCCTCGCAACCGGGATACAGGCATGTCACGGGCTCAGCCCTGGCGTCAGATTCCATGTCGATCTCCTCCTGTTCGAACGTCGGCGGCGCGCCGACCCGATCTCGTAACGTAGCAACGACCATTTCGGCCTACCATCTGGCGCGTTGCCGCTCGACGCTCCGACCGCCCACCTAGGTGTTCGGGGCATCTGCATATGCATAGGCTGGTGCGACCCTGGCACGAGCCCGCAGGCGTGTTGGCCCGCCACTCCCGTTGGGCATACTCAGCCCATGGCCAGCACTCAGCTGACGCATCTTGACGCCCAGGGGCATGCGCACATGGTCGACGTCGGCGCCAAGCCGGAGACCAACCGCGTGGCCGTCGCCAGGGCGATCGTGCGCATGGCGCCGGAGACCGCCGCCGCGGTCGTCGCCGGCGACGCGCCCAAGGGCGACGTCATCGGGACGGCGCGCCTCGCTGCCATCCAGGCGGCCAAGCGCACGGACGAGTGGATCCCGCTCGCCCACAGCCTCTCGCTGAGCTCCGTCGACGTCGACGTCGACGTCGATGCGGACCAAGGACTTGTGAGCGTTACGACGACCGCCCGCGTATACGCTCGCACAGGCGTGGAGATGGAGGCGATGGTCGGATGCGCCGCCGGAGCGCTTTGCGTGTACGACATGGTCAAGGGGATGGAGCGGGGAGTCGTGCTTGAGCGCGTCGAGCTCCTGGAGAAGCAAGGCGGACGATCGGGGACCTGGAGGCGTTATGAAGACGATTGAGCCACTGCGCGACGGTCACGGCAGGTTCATCCGCGATGTGCGGGTGTCGGTGACCGACCGCTGCAACTTCCGCTGTCAGTACTGCATGCCCGCCGAGGGCCTGCCCTGGCTCGAGCGCGATCAGGTGCTGAGCTTCGAGGAGATCGAGCGACTCGTCGGCGTGCTCGCCTCGATGGGCGTCTGCGACATCCGCCTGACGGGCGGCGAGCCGCTCGTGCGCCGCGACTTCCCGCGCCTGGCCGGCATGCTCGCCGCGATCAAGGGCGTCGAGGACCTCAGCGTCACGACGAACGGCTTCTTGCTCGAGCGCGACGCGGAGGCGCTCGTCAAGGCCGGCATCAACCGCTTCAACGTCTCGGTCGACTCGCTGCAGCGCGACCGCTTCTTCGAGATGACCCGCCGCGACGCGCTGCCGCGCGTCCTGCGCGGCCTCGAGGCGCTCGCGCAGTTCCCCGAGGCACATCCGATCAAGATCAACGCCGTCGGCATGCGCGACTTCACCGAGACGGAGATCCTGCCGATGGCGGAGTTCGCCCGGACGCACCCGTATCAGGTGCGCTTCATCGAGTTCATGCCGCTCGACGCCGACCACCAGTGGGATCCGAGCCTGGTGCTCACCGGCGACGAGATCCGCGCCGCGATCCACGCGGTCTATCCGCTCGAGGCCGAGCCCCGCGAGCCGAGCGCGACCGCGCGCGTCTACCGCTTCGCCGACGGCCAGGGCAAGATCGGCTTCATCAACCCGCTGTCCGAGCCCTTCTGCGGGGACTGCGACCGTATCCGCGTGACGGCCGAGGGCAAGCTGCGCACGTGCTTGTTCAGCCTGCACGAGACGGACCTGCGCACGCCGATGCGCGACGGCGTGACCGACGACGAGCTGCGCGAGATCGTGCGCGACGCCGTCTGGCGCAAGGAGCTCAAGCACGGCGTCAACGAGCCCGGCTTCCGCCAGCCCGAGCGCTCGATGTCGCAGATCGGCGGCTAGCTCTCCGATGCCGTCCACGTCGTAGCATCCCGCCGAACACGATCGCGGGAGCTCGCTGGATGACCGAGCAGGATGGTGGGCGAAGGGGTGGCCTGCACCAGGCCGCCGGACGCAGCCAGGCCGCGATCGCGATCCTCGAGCCGCAGGTCGCCGAGCAGCGCCAGACCTTCGGCGCCGAGCATCCGAACACTCTCGCGAGCCGCTTCAACCTCTCCGACGCCTACCAGGCGGCCGGCCGCACGCAGGACGCGATCGCGCTCCTGGAGCCGCTACTGGCCGACCTCGAGCGCATCCTCGGCGCCGAGCACCCCAACACGCTGCTCACCCGCGGCAACCTCGCCAACGCCTACCGCGACACCGGCCGCACCGGCGATGCGATCCTGAGCCTCGAGCCGCTGCTGGCCGACCGCGAGCGGATCCTCGGCGCCGAGCACCCGGACACGCTCGCCACGCGGGGGAACCTCGCGAACGCCTACCAGGCCGCCGGCCGCGCGACCGACGCGATCGCGATCCTCGAGCCGCTGCTCGCCGACCTCAAGCGGGTCCTGCGCGCCCAGCATCCCAACACGCTGAGCACCCGTGGCAACCTCGCCAACGCCTACCAGGCGGCCGGCCGCACGATCGACGCCATCGCGATCCTCGAGCCGCTGCTCGCCGACCACCAGCGGACGCTGGGCGCCGAGCACCCCAACACGCTCACCACGCGCACGAACCTCGCCAACGCCTACCAGGCCGCCGGCCGCACGACCGACGCGATCGCGATCTACGAGCCGCTGCTCGCCGACCGCGACCGCGACTTCGGCGCGCAGCACCCCCAGACGCTCAACACCCGCGGCAACCTCGCGAGCGCCTACCAGGCCTCGGGCCGCGCGCAGGACGCGATCGCGATCCTCGAGCCGCTCGTCGCCGACCTCGAGCGAACGCTAGGCGCCGAGCACCCCGACACGCTCGCCAGCCGCGGCAACCTCGCCAACGCCTACCAGGCCGCCGGGCGCGCGCAGGACGCGATCGCGATCTTCGAGCCGCTCGTCGCCGACCTCGAGCGCAAACTCGGCGCGGAGCATCCCGACACGCTCGCCAGTCGCGGCAACCTCGCCAACGCCTACCAGGCCGGCGCGCGGATGAAGGACGCCATCCCGATCCTCGAGCCGCTGGCCGCAGACCTCGAGCGGGTCCTCGGCGGCGAGCATCCCGACACGCTCGCGAGCCGCGGCAACCTCGCCAGCGCCTACCAGGCCTCGGGCCGCGCGAAGGACGCCATCGCGATCTTCGAGCCGCTACTCGCCGACCGCGAGCGCATCCTCGGACCCGGGCACCCCGACACGCTCGTCAGCCGCGGCAACCTCGCCAACGCCTACCAGGCGGCCGGTCGCACGCAGGAGGCGACCGCGATCTACGAGCCGCTGCTCGCCGATCAGGAGCGGACGCTGGGGGGCGAGCACCCGGGAACGCTGAGCACGCGCGGCAACCTCGCCAACGCCTACCAGGACGAGGGGCGCACGGACGACGCGCTCGCGATCCTCGAGCCGCTCTTGGAAGCGCAGCGGCGGACGCTCGGCGACGAGCACGCCAGCACGCTGCTGACCCGCAACAGCCTCGCCAACGCCTACCAGGACGCCGGACGCACGGACGACGCGCTCGCGATCCTCGAACCGCTCCTGGCCGACCGCGAGCGGCTGCTCGGCGCCGACCACGCGAACACGCTGCGCACCCGCAACAACCTCGCGATCGTGTACCTGGACGCGCAGCGCGCCGAGGACGCGATCGCGATCCTCGAGCCGCTGCTCGCCGACCTCGAGCGCACGCTCGGTGCCGAGCACCCGGACACGGTCGGCTGCCGCAACAACCTCGCCAACGCGTACGAGGCCGTCGGGCGCGGCGCGGACGCAGACGACGTTCGCCTGCTGGGCGACTGGGACTCCACACCGACCCCGGACAAGCAGGGCCCGTCGCTGTTCGACGTGGGGTAGTCGGCGCGGACCGTCAGTGCGCGCTGTAGCCGTGCAGCTGGTCGCCCTGCGTCGCGTGGACGCTGGCGTTGAAGGAGATGATGAGCCGCTCCTTCTCGCCGTCGTAGGGCATCGCCTGGTGCGCGAGCCACGACGGGAACAGCAGCAGCTGGCCGGGGATCGGCTCGATGTCCTGATGCGGCGGCTGCAGGTACGCGTTGCCGACGTCGACGAACGCGCCGCCGAGCGCGTTGGCCGGCGGGCCGTACAGCCTGGTGACGCCGTTCGCCGCGCCGTACACCGGATGCGACACGCGCTGCTCGGGCTCGTCGATCTGGACGATGTACGCGGACGACCACGAGCAGTTGCCGTGCGTGTGCACGTCGTGGAACGCCCCGCGGTGGCTGAACTGAAACCACATCCCCTCGATGCCGACCTTCAGCTCGAGCTCCTGGCCGGCCCACGCCTCGCGGTTGGCCTGCTTGACGGTCTCGCCGAGGCTCGACACGAGGAAGCGGACGAAGCCCTGCCACTCGGCGATCTTCACGCGGTGCAGCAAGTCGTCGTCGCTGGCGAAGAACGGCCCGCGCTCCTGGCCGCGCTTGCGCAGCTGCGCCTCGCGCCCCTCCGCGAACGCGCGGACCAGCAGCGGGTTGACGGTGGCGGCGTCGGGGTAGCGGTGTACGCCGATCGGGGTCGGCCACAGCGCGTGGAAGCCGGGTTCGGGCGTCATCAGTGCGCGTGGCCGCCGAGCAGGGCGGCGAACACCGTCGCTGAGCAGAGCATCATCCCGAGCCGGATCCGGTGGACGCCGAGGAGCGTCCTGAGGCCGCGCACGATGCGCAGCTCGGGGCGGACGATCACCGCGACGTAGACCGCGAGCGCGATCTCGTCGAGCGCCGCCGCGACGTCCATGACCCCGACCGGCTCGGGGCTCCCGGCCTCGGGCCCGATCGGCACCCCGATCGAGCGGGAGTAGATCCACACGGCGACGATCGCGAGGTTCGCGTACGCGGCGAAACGCAGGTTGCGGTCGGTGGCCGGCTTGCGCAGGAGCCCGGCCCCCCACAGGACCTGGCCGTAGGTGAGGACCATGAAGAAGAGCCCGTACAGCCACCAGTGCGAGAAGTGGTCGATCATCGCCACCGCATGGATCACGCCGGCGGCGAGCGACAGCCAGGCGACGATCTTGACCGCGTCCGCGACGACGGCGGGACGCTCCGCCGGCGGGGCGCCGGTCCGCGCCGGGCGGCGCGCGGCGACGTGCCTGGCGCCGCCGGTCGGCCGCGGGCGCGGCCGCAGCTCGGCGGGCACCTCCGTCCGGCTCACGAGATGCGGCCCTTGAAGGTCGCCGCGATCCGGTCGAACGTCCGCGCGAGCGGGGGCAGGCGATCGGCAGGCTGCGCCTGGAAGACGAGCTGGATCATCCGCCCGGCCTTGAAGAGGAAGTAGTGGTCGTGCGCGCCGTTCGTCGCATCAGACGCGTAGGTATAGCGGTAGCGCCACCCCGGCAACCCGCCAAGTACGGTCTCGACGGGGGCGACGAGCTGCTTGGCGCGCGGATCGGCGCCGATGAGGTCGTCGGTGAGCTTGCGAACGACCGGGAGCGTCTTGCGCGTGACGGGCGCGAGCCCGACGTCGCTCACGCGCACGAGCAGCGAGGTCGAGTCGTCGGCGGCGACGAGCAGCGCGACCTCGGGGTCGTTCGCCGGCTGGGGCAACCGCGCCCAGCTCGAGGGGTAGTCGATCGAGACCTTCGAGACCTCGTCCTTGAAGTGGACCACGTCGGCGCGCGCCGACGGCGGCGTCGACGACGAGAGCAGGTTGCGCCCCACTGCGGCGCCGGCCAGGAGCGCGAGCACCGCGGCAACCGCGACGAGCACGAGCAGCTTGCGATTCACGACGTTACCGGCGCACATCGAAGAGAGAGCCCGGCCGAAGCCGGGCTCTCAGTTCGAGAATCAGCGTTCCCAGGGCCGCTTGCCCTTGACGTTCAGGCGGCCGGGCTCCCCTCCGCCACCGGCGGGCGGTTCGGGTTCTGCCGGCGGTGGTGGCGGCGGCGGTGCGGATGCTGCCGGCGGCGGCGCCGCCGGCTCCGAGCGCTGGAAGAACGACGGCGGCGAGTACGCCTCCTGCGTTCCGGTCGGCATGTCAGGCGCCACGTTCTCCGAGCCGTCGCGGTTGCGGGGCCGGACACCGGGCGTGCCCGCGGTCTCGTACTGACGCGGCGAGTCCTTGCCGACGACCGGGGACTTCGGCCGTGCGCGCGGATCGCCACCGGGACGCGGGTACAGCATGGCCGCGGCCGTCGTGGCGTACTTCGGGTCGCGGACTGCCGGGCCCTTGGCGTGCGCCACGCCGATCGGAGCGCCGCGACCGAGCGACGCCAGGATCTGCGTGCCGCGCGTGTACACGATGCCCGTGTTGACCACCGGGTAGTTCTTGCCGACGCGCTGGTTCCACTTGGCACCCTCGCCAGGGAACAGCGACTCGACCAGACCCGCCGTGTCCGAGCCGGCCTTCTTGATGAACAGGTTCTCGAGCAGGTTGCGGCCCGCCACGAGGTTGCTGTTGATCGCGTCGACCACGCCGTTGACCGGCGCGCTCTTCTGGACGATCTCGCCGACCGAGTTGATGACGCTCGCGAGACCCTTGTTGATCTTGATGAGCTCGAAGATCGTCGCGATCAGGTAGATCGCGAGTGCCGCGATGATCAACGCGATCATCAGGATCATGACTGCCAGTGCGAGTGACATGTCAATCCGCCTTGTCAGGGAGGGCGATGTCCAGCGAGCCCCCGTAGTTGGCCACGGAGCCCACGATCTGGCTGATGTAGTTCTGCGTCGTCAGCAGGACCACGACCGCGTCGAGGTCCTTGGACGCCGCTTTCGCCACGCCGTCGATCGCGTCGATCCGCGGGACGATGCTCTTCGCCGCGCCCAGGATGCCCTTCAGCAGGCCGCCCAGGAGAAACAGCGAAGCGATCAGGATCAGGTCCATGATCCAGAGGTAGGTGCTTCCAGCGATTGCGTACACCATGGTCAGCCCCCCTGCGCCTTGCGGACGACGAGGGCGGCCTTGGCCGCAATGCCGGGCAGCACACCCGCGATGACCTGCAGCGGGCCGTTGATGTCGGCGACCCACTTGAACAGACCGCGCAGGTGCTGCGACTCCACCGTCGCGAGCATGCCGCCAAGGTCACCCAGGCCGTTCGAGATGATGATCAAGCGCTTGCGCACCTGGTTCAGCCCGATCGACAGGATGACGACGAGCAACGCCGCCTCGACGTAGCTGGTCAGGATCAGGAGATCTCTGCTCATAGTGCCTCACCTGCTCCCGTGTATCCGTCCGTGAGGGCGTTCATGTAGCCGTCCTGAATGATCGCCTCTTCGATGACCAGGTTCAGCACGGCCGGCGTGAGCGCCAGCAGCGGGATCTTCGACGTGTGCTGCGCCACGATCGGCGCCGTCGCGAGGAGCGTCTCGACGCTCCGCTGAATGTCCACCACGAAGCTCAACAGGAGCATCAGGAGGATGACGACGACGATCAGGACGACGGCGCCCATGCCGACAGCGATCTGCCAGAGCGCGTGTGTGTCAAATGCGCCAATGGTCATTTGCCCACCGCGACCTTCCTGAGGGACCGGGCCATGTGAAGGATCCGGACCGCGCAGTCGTTGACGAGCTCGACGCCCTTGTCGAGGCTGGTGGTCTGGGCGCGGACAACGTCCACGCCCGCCGCCGCTGTTCTCGCTTGGTCCGCGATGCGGGCCGCCAGCGTGAGGATGGTCGCCACGATGATGACGACGACCACGATCACGAAGAACGACAGCGAGAACCCGATGTACCAGTCAGTGTATGTAGCTCCTAGTGGCATGTGATCACTTGTTGCAATTCGGGGAGCCGAGCAGCAGGACGCTGCAGTCAATCCCGTTGGCATGACCGACGACCGTGTTGCCGTGCTGGCTGGCCGGCTCGCCGCTGACGTTCGCGAGGATGCCCTCGAAGTCCGGCAGGATCGTGTCTGCGACACCGAGAATCGATGTGGCTTGCCCGTTGATCGTGGTGACCTGGGTGTCGATGTGCTGGACCCGCGAGAGGATCGAGGAGAGGTCGCCCAGGATCGTGCGGGCGCTCCCGTTGATCTCGTTCGCCGACGACCGGATCGACACGCCGAGGCTTCCGATGTGATGAACCTTGTCGTTGATCTCAAGCACGTCGCTGTGAATCGATCCCACGCTGCCGGAGATCCCGACGACGTTCTGGTTGATCTTCCCGGCGACGTCGATGATGTCCAGCACCTTGCCGTTGATCGTCTTGAGCTTCGGATCGATGCCCTTGTCGGCGATCGTCAGCGTCCGGGCCAGGTGTCCCGAGAGGGGGGCAGCCGCCTTGCGAATCGCGGTCGAGATCTGCACGGTCTTCCGCGCTTCGTCGATGAACTTGCCCTCCTTCCCGATCTCCTGAACCGTGTCGTAGATGTTCTTCTCCGGCTTGCCGTTCGTATCCGTCCTGTTGGTCACGCCGCTCACCGACCGGTCGATAGACCGGGCGGCAAGCAGGGTTCCCGTCAGGAAGATCACCGAGAGCAGTGCCCAGGCGATCAGGATCACGAGGACCACCGGAGACATCCCTCTGGCTCCGCTGAGGATGCTACGCATGGCTGCGCTCCCCTCTGGTTCGTGTCCGAGCTCCTAGCATCGCGGCCCAAGCGGGTTCAGCAGCGTGGACTTGCAGATGCTGGTGAGGTGATCGTGGGTGTGGTTCAGGCCGACGTTGATCGGCGTCGTGTCCTGGTTCACCGCGGTCAGCGTTGAGTTGATCTTCGTCACGAGCGGAAGAACCGCCCCTGTGCCGGCACTGCTGGGGGATTGCGTAGCGCGCAGCTCGGTGTTGATCTGGCGACCGCGCGTCAGGACGTTGACCAGGACACCCTCGGTGCTGATGAGGCTGCGGCTGATCGTGTTCAGCACGGTCGTCGTGCCCTTCAGCGAGTCGGACGTGTCCACGAGCGAGCTCGTGATCGTGCCGAGCTGACCGCCGACCGTGACCAGCATCGACGAGGTGTCCGTCAGCGAGGTGTCGACGGTCTTGAGGTTCTGGTTGACGCGGCCGGTCGACCCCTTGATCGAGGTCAGCGAGCCGAGGATGGCGACGCCCTGGCCGGGAACCGGCTTGAGCGCCTTGTCGATCGCCGTCAGGTTGCCGTTGATCGTCTTGACGTAGTCGGGCAGCGGGTCGGCGTCGTCGTTGACTTCGACGAGCGTGTCGTCAGTGGTGCCGAGAGCCTTGTCGATCGAGCTCAGGGCGCTCGTGATCCCCGAGAGGAACCCGATGACCACGACAACGACCAGGATGAGGATCGTGGCGAAGATCCATGTCCACCTGGTATCGGATGCTAGGCGGGGCATAGGGACCTCCGGGATGCGTCGTTCACCGTCATGTCGTAGTGGCTCATGGCTTACCTGCGCACGAGTCGGCCGGCTTGTTCGGACCGGGCAGCTTCTTGTCGATGCAGCCAGCGGTGTCGAGGATCCGGTCGGACACCACGAGGATGTTCCCGGAGTCCACCTTGATCGACTGCGCGATGCCGAGGGTGGCGTTGAGGCCACCGACGATCACGTTGGCGTCGTTGTCGATGGTGCGCGCGATCCCGAGGATGCCGGGGCCGGTGCCCACCACCGTGCGAATCGACTTCGCCGTGCCATTGATCTGGCTGGCGGTGCGGTTGATGCGACCCGCGACGTCGTCGATCTGACCGGCGGTGCCGTTGATCTCACCGGCGACGCTCTCGATGGAGGTTGCCGATCCGCCGATCGAAGACGCGGTCGTGTTGATCGTGCCCGCGGTCGAGGTGATCGAGCTCGCGAGGCCGTCGATCGACGTCGCGTCCCGGTTGATCGCGGCCGCGGTGTTGACGATCTTCGTCAGGACGCCGTCCAGCGGCGTGGCCGTCTTGAGGATCGAGCGGGCGATCTTGTTGGTCTGGACGAGCGACGCGATGGCGTCGGTCGACTCGTTGATCGTTCCACCGCTCGAGCTGATGCTCTTGGCCTTGCCGTCGATGCTGCGCGCGGTGTTGACGGTCTTGGCGAGCAGACCCGCCGCGATCGTCACCGAGGCTGCGACGAGCACCAGGATGATGAGGTTGACGCCCTGGACGCCTCCTCTGCCGCCACTGGGCCGGCCGGCGGTCGTCGTCGGTCCGGACGTCGCGGTAGGACGCTGGGACTGCGGTGTGTTCGACTTGCCTTTTCGGGTTAGCGTCGGCACGGAACGCTCCGCCGATGTGGCGCCGATGCGCCGGGCCATCTAAGCACTGTGGCTCCCCTCTGTTGGGCTTCCAACCGCCCGCGGCGCTACGCGCCCCGCACGATCAGTTGCTCGCTCCCTATATAAGTCCCGAACAGGTCCGTAAAACGGCTCCCTCTGCCCCGACCCGCCCGTTCTGCGGCCCGACACTAGTACACCGCGCCCCGGAATGTCCAGCCGTCGATTGCAGAAGCCCGGGGGTGTGTTCTCAGCGCGGTGGCAGAGGTCTTCTTTAGGCGGCATTTATAGCGCGCCCGCGCGAAGAATGCATTCCCGATCGCCTCGCGCGCGCGTGTGCGACGCCCGGGGGCGGGTTTCCTCCTGGCGCGTTCCGGCCCCCGACGCGATGGCGACGGCGCCCGAGCAGGAGTACCGTGGTCGGCGATGGTCGTCGACACAGATCTGGCCCGGGTCGTCCTGCCGAAGAACTTCCTGCGCCCGTGTCTGCTGCTGCTGCTGCACGAGAGTCCCGCGCACGGCTACGAGCTGCGCGAGCGGCTGCGACCCCTGGGGTTCAACCGCGACGACCCCGGTCGCCTGTACCGCGCGCTGCGCGCGCTCGAGGAGGCCGAGCTCGTCCGCTCGGCCTGGCAGTCCTCGGCCGGAGGACCCGATCGGCGCACCTACGAGCTGACGCACGCTGGCGAAGCGCGCCTGCTCGAGGCGGTCGCCGAGCTGCAGGCCATGCACGCCGTGCTCGACCAGTTCCTCCTGCGATGCGTCGACACGGCGGCGCCCGACGGGCCGCACCGCGCCGCCTACGGGCCCGGCTGACGCCGCGTCTCGCCCGCACGGTGGCTTGGCTGCGATGAGGGTCGTCGTGGTCGGCGCCGGGCTCGGGGGGCTGGGCGTCGCGATGCGCCTGCAGGGCGCCGGCCACGACGTGACCGTCGTCGAGGCGCGCGCGCGACCCGGCGGGCGCGCCTACCAGCTGCGCGACGCAGGCTTCACGTGGGACACCGGGCCGTCGCTCGTGACGATGCCGTGGGTGCTCGAGGAGACGTTCGCGGCCGCCGGGCTGGATCTGCACGATCGCGTGCAGCTCGACCGGCTGGACCCGTTCTACCGGATCCGCTGGGCGGGCTGCGAGGAGCACCTGGACTTCGTTTCCGACCGCGATCGGATGCGGGTCGAGCTCGCCAAGTTCTCCGCGCGCGACGCCGCCGCGTTCGACGGCTTCATGACCGCGATGAAGCCCATCTACGAGCAGGGGATCCTGGGCGCGGGCCGGCGCCCGTTCGAGCACGCGCGCGATCTCGTCGCGTTTACGCCGTCGATGCTGCGGCTGGGGGCGGCGCTGCCGCTGTGGCGCGCGGTCTGCGCACACTTCGAGCATCCCCGCGTGCGCGAGGCGTTCTCGTTTCACTCGCTGTTCATCGGTGGCGACCCTTTCCGCGTACCTGCCATCTATGGAGCGCTCGTCTACCTGCAGTTCCTCGACGAGGTCTGGTACGCCCGCGGCGGGGTCTACGCGATCGTCGAGGCGATGGCGCCCGGGCTGGACGTGCGCTGCGGCGAGCGCGTCGAGCGCATCGAGCACCGGCAGGGCAGCGTGACGGGCGTCGTGCTGGAAGGCGGAGGCCGGATCGCCGCGGACGTCGTCGTCTCGAACGCCGACGTCCTGCGCACGCACGAGCTCCTGGGCCGCCGTCCCGCGCTGCGCCGGCTGACGCCGACGATGTCCTGCTTTCTCTTGTACCTCGGGACCGACCGGCGCTTCGAGTCGCTGCTGCACCACACGCTGCTCGTCGGCCGCGGCTACCGGCGCTTCATCCGCGACGTCACCCGCCGCGGCCGCGTAGCGCCGACGTTCTCGACCTACGTCCACGCGCCCGCGCGCTCGGAGCCGGGGATGGCCGCGCCCGGCGGCGACTCGCTGTGCGTGCTGCTGCCCGTGCCCAACCAGCGCCGCGAGCGGATCGACTGGTCGCGCGAGTCCGATCGGCTGCGCGACGCGCTCGTCGAGGATCTCGAGCAGACGTTCGGCCTGGCCGGGCTCGACAGCGCGACGGTCGTCGAGCACCGCATGACGCCGGATGACTTCGAGCGCGACCTGGGCGCGGCGTGGGGCAACGCGTTCGCGGTCGAGCCGACGCTGCAGCAGTCCGCCTGGCTGCGGCCGCACAACCGCGACCGGCGGCTGCGCGGCCTGTACCTCGTCGGCGGCGGGACGCACCCGGGCGCCGGCATCCCGGGCGTGCTGCTCGGCGCCGAGGTCACGGCCGGGCTCATCGCGCGCGATCACCCGGCGACGGGGAGGCGGCGGCGTGCTGCTGCACCGGCCTGAGAGCCCCGGCCTCGCGGAGGCGCGCGAGACGACCAAGCGCGTCGCACGGACGTTCGCGCTCGCCTGCAGGCTGCTGCCGCGCGAGGTGCGCGACGACGTGTACCTCCTGTACCTCGTCTTCCGCACGCTCGACGACCTCGTCGACACGGGGAACCCGGCGGCGCTGGCGCGGATCGCGGCGGTCGAGGCCTGGTGCGCCGGCGAGCAGCCCCGCTGGCACGAGGCGCTCCTGCTCGCCGACCTCGAGCGCCGCCACCCGCTGCCGCGGGCCGCGATCGCGGACTTCTGCCAGGGCATGCGCGACGACCTGATCGGTGCCCCGATCGAGACCGAGGCGCAGCTCGACGTCTACTGCCATCGCGTCGCGGGGACCGTGGGCGTCGTCATGGCGACGCTGCTCGGCGCGACCGATCCCGCCGCGCCGCGGCGCGCGTCCGCGCTCGGCCAGGCCATGCAGCGCACGAACATCCTGCGCGACGTCGACGAGGACCTCGCGAGCGGGCGCGTCTACGTCGCGCGCGAGACGCTCGACCGGCTGTGCGGCGGGGCGCTGCCGCCGCCCGCCGGGCGCGAGGCGCTGCTGCGCGACCAGATCGCGCGTGCGGACGCGCTCTACGACGCCGGCATGGCCGGGATCGGACTGCTGCCGTGCGGTCAGCGGGCGATCGCCGCGGCGGGTGCGATGTACCGCGAGATCCTGCGCCAGATCGAGCGCGACGGCTACCACGCGCAGGCGGGGCGGGCGATCGTGTCGCGGCGGCGTAAGCTGCTCGTCGCCGTGCGCACGCCGATCCCCGGACGCCCTGCATGAGCCGGCTGGCGTCTGCCGGGAGCGTCGCCGGAGGTCGCGGTTCGACGCTGTTCCGGGCGCTGTTCGGGACGCTCGTCGTGACGCAGATGGCGTACGGCAAGGTCGCGCGCCTGCGCACGCCGGCGGGGACGAAGGCGATCGTCGGGCTGCTGCTCGGCGCGTCGGCCGCCGACGCGTGTGCCGCGCGCGGGACCGCACGCGGGAGTGCGTTGCTGGGGAGCGCGGCGGCGCTGGGGTTCGCGACCGAGCTGGCGGGCGTCGCGACCGGCAAGCCCTTCGGCCATTACACGTACTCGTCCATGCTCGGGCGCAAGGTCGGCGGCGTGCCGGTCGCCGCCGCGGGTGCGTGGGCGATGATGGCGCGGCCGGCGTGGGTCGTCGCGGGGCTCGTCACCCGGCGGCGCGCGGCGCGCGTGGTGGCCGCCGCGGGCGCGCTGACCGCGTGGGACGTCTTCCTCGATCCGCAGATGGAGCGCGACGGGTACTGGTCGTGGCCGGGCGGCGGGCGCTACGAGGGCATCCCGGCGTCGAACTTCGCCGGCTGGCTCGTGACGGGGGCGGGGGTGTTCTGCGTGTGGGCGGTGCTCGACGGCGACGACGACCCGCTGCGCGAGGGCGACGGCGCGCTCGCGCTGTACACGTGGACGTGGGTCGGGTCGCTCGTCGCCAACGCCTTCATCTGGAGGCGGCCGCGGGTCGCGGCGGCGGGCGGGGTCGCGATGGGCGCGTTCGCCGTGCCGGCCCTGCTTGCGCGACGGGGCTCGCGCCTGTCGCTGTGAAGGTCGTCGTCGTCGGGGCGGGAGTGGGCGGGCTGGCGGCCGCGATCCGGCTGGCCTTCGCGGGGCACGCGGTGACCGTGCTCGAGCAGAGCGCGGAGGCGGGTGGCAAGGCCGGGCGGTGGGAGTCCTCCGGCTTCGCGTTCGACACCGGTCCGTCGCTGCTGACGATGCCCCGGGTCTTCGAGGAGCTGTTCGCCGAGACGGGCGCCGGCTTGGACGTCGAGCTCATGCGCGTCGAGCCCGTGACGCGCTATCGCTTCGCGGACGGCAGCACGGTCTCGCTCAGCGCCGACCTGCCGACGACGGTCGAGGCGCTCGAGGCATGGTCGCCGGGTTCCGGCGCCGACTGGGCGCGCTTCATGCGCACCTGCGCGGCGATGTGGCGGGCGTCGGTGCCGTTTCTGACCGGCCCGCCACCGTGGCCGCCGCGCCGGCCGGCCCCCGGCGCGCCGCCGCCCGACCCGCGTGACTTCCTGCGGGTGCGCCCGTGGCACACCCTGCGCACGCTCGCGCGCGCGCACGCGCGCGATCCGCGCCTGCGGATGATCATCGAGCGGTTCGCGACGTACGCGGGCGCCGATCCGCGACGCGCGCCGGCCGCGCTGGCGGTCGCGGGCTGGGTCGAGCACGCGTTCGGCGCGTGGCACGTGCGCGGCGGGCTGCACCGCCTCGTGGAGGCGCTGTCGCGGCGGTTGGCGGCGCTCGGCGGTTCGCTGCGGTTTGACTCGCGGGTCGATGCGGTGCTGGTCGACAGCCGCGGGCGGGTCCGCGGCGTTGGTACCGCCGAGGGGCAGGTTCCCGCGAACGCCGTCGTCTGGAACGGCGACGCGCTCGTGCTCGACCGCCTGCTGGGGCGGCCGTCGCAGCCGCTGCCCGAGCGCTCGCTGTCGGGGTTCGCGTTGATGCTCGGCCTGAGCGGGCAGACCGACGGGCTCGTGCACCACGCGATCACGTTCCCGGCCGGCTACGACGCGGAGTTCGACGACGTCTTCGTCGCGCGGCGGCCCGTCCGCGACCCGACGCTGTATGTCAGCGCAACGTGCGCGACCGATCCGTCGAGCTCGCCGGCCGGGTCGGAGAACTGGTTCGTGCTCGTCAACGCGCCGGCGGGGGCGCCGTCCTCCTCGGAGGCGTCGGTGGACGCGTACGAGCAGTCGCTGATCGACCGGCTGGGCGTGCGGTCGCGGATCGTGGTGTCGGGCCGTCGCACGCCGGCGGATCTCGAGCGCCAGACGGGGGCGGTCGGCGGCGCGATCTACGGCGCGGCGCCGCACGGGCGGCTCGGGACGCTGGGCAGGCCCGGGCCCGTCGTGCGCGGTGTCGGCGGCCTGTATCGCTGCGGCGGCACGGCGCACCCCGGGGGCGGGCTGCCGCTCGTCGCGCTCGGCGGCAAGATCGTCGCCGACCTGATCGGGACGGCATGAACCGCACACGCGCGCTGCTGCTGGCGACCGCGGTGCCGCTGCTGATCGTCCTCGGCGTGCTCGTGTCGGCGACGGTCGGGGATGACGGGTCGCCCGGTTCGCCGTCGGTCAGCACGCCCGCCGGTGCGTCGGCGACGGCCGCGCCCGCGGTTGGCGAGCGGCGCTCGTTCGTCTCCGGCGCGGAGCGGATCGAGGTCGGGAGCGGGCCGCGCGGCGCTTCGATCTTCCGCCCGCGCGACGTCGCCGCGGACGGGCCGGTCGTCGTGTTCCTGCACGGCTGGCTCGCGGTCGACCCCGCGTCCTACGGCCCGTGGATCGCGCATCTCGTGCACGGCGGCGCGACGGTCATCTTCCCGACCTACCAGGAGGCGCCGTTCCTCGACACCGTGTCGCCGCTGCCGAACACGCTGGTCGCGATGCGGCTGGCGCTCGAGCAGGTGCACGTCGCGCCGGGGCGGCTCGTCGTGGCGGGGCACTCCGCGGGCGGCGCGCTCGCGGCGGACTACGCGGCGTCCGCGCGCGCCGCCGGGCTGCCCGTGCCGGCGGCGGTGTTCAGCGCGTACCCGGGGCGCTCGCTGCGCGGGATCCCCCTGCGGATCCCGGCCGTGAGCGCGCGCAACATCGCGGCCGGCACGCGCGTGCTAGCTCTCGCGGGGGCGAACGACCGGGTCGTCGGGTCGCGGGTCGCGCGCGCGATCGTGCGCACGGCGACGCGCGCACGGGCGACCTTCCGGATCGTGCGCGACCCGCGCGTCGACGACCACGGCGCGCCGCAGCGCTCGAGCGCCGCGGCGCGGCGAGCGTTCTGGGCGCCGCTGGACCGGCTCATCGCTGCGACGGGCTGACGGGCGCGTCGGCCGCGGCGAGGGGGTCCGTCCCGTTCCAGGTGCCGGCCGAGCCGTACGGGCGAAAGCGGGCGAAGAGCTCCTCGGAGTACCAGTCCTCGGCGCGGGTGCGGCGCACGACCTCCATGTGCTGCTCGCTCGCGTAGGCGTACGCGCGCGCGTCGGCGAGCGAGCGCCACAGCGAGAACGTGGCCTGGCGGGCGAGCGGCCACTCGCCGATGCCGAGCGAGGCGAGCAGGCCGGGGCTCTCGCCCAGGCGGGCGGCGGGCGGATCGATGGCGCGGTAGAAGCGCACGAGGCGCGAGGGGCGGATCGTCGCGCGCGTGAGGATCGCGACGGGGCCGTCGGCGGGCTGCGCGGAGCCCTCGCCCCCGGCTTCCAGCGGATTGCTGCCGCCCCAGGCGCCGCGCGAGCGCAGGCACTCCAGGCGCACGTGCCAGCGCTCGCGCGCGAGATCCTCCCAGCGCGCGGCAACCGGGCTCGTCGCGAGGAAGGCGTCGAGCGCCGGCTCGCCGTCCCAGACCGCGAACAGCGCCCAGCGACGCAGGTCGGCGCTCATCGTCATCGTCGCGCCGCGGCCGGTGCCGAGCAGCCGCCAGAAGCGCAGGCCGGGCGTGCGGTGCAGCAGCGGGCGGTCGAGGCCCATCCGCGACAATCCCTCCGGCGCGGTCGAGCGCGGATAGCGGATGAGGTGAAAGGAGGCGAGCGGGGGCATGGAGTTCGTCGTGGCCTGCATTGTCGGCTACGTGCTCGGCTCGATCCCGGTCTCGCTGCTCGTGGCGCGCCGCCATGGCGTCGATCTGCGGCGCACGGGCGACGGCAACCCCGGCGCGTGGAACGCGCTCGAGCAGTCTCGGCTGGGGCCGGGCGTGGCCGGCGTTCGCCGGCGACGCGCTGAAGGGCTCGCTCGCCGCCCTCGCGGGGCTCGTGATCGGAGGCCTGTGGGTCGGGTACGCGGCGGTCGCCGCCGCGATGATCGGCCACGCCTTCCCGGCGTTCGCGCGGCTGCGCGGCGGCAAGTCGGTCATGACGTTCGTCGGCGGCGCGATCGTGCTGGCACCGCTCGCGGGCGCGATCGCGCTGGCGCTGCTGGCCGTCCTGTCCCTCACGCGCGGCGGCTTCGCCCTGGGCGCGCGCGTCGGCGTGTTCGCGTTTCCGCTGCTGCAGCTCGCGACATCGCCGGTCGAGCACGTCGCGGCGACGGGTGGGCTCATGTGCTTGATCGGCGCGCGCTTCTTGCTCGCGGGTAGGTCCGGCCGCGCCACGAGCGATCGGGGTGAATCGCCGACCACGTGAGGCGCGCCATGACGGGCGTGTCGGCGAGCGGGGCGAGCCAGAACGCGATGCCGCGCGGGCGGTAGGAGCGCGCGAGCGCAGCGTGCAGCGCGAGGCGGATCGCGAGCAGCAGCGCGTCGAGGATCGTGCCGCGGCGGGTGAGCAGGCGCGGGAGCGGCAGCGCCATCGTGAGCCACAGCACCGCGAGGTCCTCGGCGCGTCTGGTTGGCGAGTTGACGTCGGCGCCCATGAGCGAGCGGCTCCAGCCGACCCACGTCTCGCGCGCGGACTCGTACATGCGGACCTCGAGCAGGTCGGTCGCGTCGACGAATGCGATCCTCAGGCCGTCGCCGCGCAGCGCCCGCGCGAGCGCAACGTCCTCGGTGATGTGGCCGCTGACGCACGCCCAGCCGCCGGCGGCGAGCAGCGTGTCGCGGCGCATGGTGATGCACTGGCCGTTGGCCATCGCGCGGCCGGGGCTCGGCTGCCAGCCGAGCGCGTCGCCGGGGCCGGTGCGGTACGGGATCGTCGCGGCCATCGACGGATGCAGCAGCCGCTCGCCGGCTCTCGCGCATTCGAATCGGGGGGCGGCCGTGACGAGGTCGACATCGTCCAGGCGCGCGGCGAGCTCGCGCAGGAGGCCGGGCACGGGGCGCGCGTCGGCGTCGAGGAAGACGACGACCTCGCCGGTCGCGGCCTCGAGCCCCTGCTGCAGCGCCCAGGCCTTGCCGGTCCAGCCCGCGGGCAGTGCGGCGCCGGCGACGACGCGCGCGTCGCCCGCGCGGGCGACGCCGGCCGTCGCGTCGGTCGAGCGGTCGTCGACGACGAGCAGCTCGCCGACGTCGGGGTCGGCGCGCAGGCCGTCGAGGCATGGGCCGAGCCGCTTCGCCTCGTCGCGCGCCGGGATGACGACGCTGATCTTGGTGCTCGGCGGCGGCGATTCGCCCTTCGTCAGCGGCGCGCGACGTGAGCGCCCGCGCGCGAGGCGAGCGAGCACGACGGCGGTCGCGGCGCCCTGCGCGAGGACGAACGGGGAGGGGCGCACGCCTGTATCGTCTCCGATCTCGACTGGCCAGTCAGCCAAAGGAGCACGACGGTGGACTTGAACGACACTCCGGAGCAGGCCCGCTACCGCGAGAAGGTCCGCGCCTGGCTGGAGGAGCACGCGTCCGAGGCGCCCGTCGTGACGGGCCGCGACGAGCGGGACGTCCCCGCGCTGCGCGCGTGGCAAGGGCGGCTCGCCGAGGCCGGGCTCGCAGGCGTGACGTGGCCGGTGGAGACCGGCGGGCAGGGGCTCGGGCCCGTCGAGCAGGTGATCGTCAACCAGGAGCTCGCGCGCTCGGGGCTGCCGGGGATCCTCGACGCGATCGGCATCGGCATGCTCGGCCCGACGATCATCGCCCACGGGACCGACGAGCAGAAGCAGCGCTACCTCGGCCCGATGCTGCACGGCGACGAGATCTGGTGCCAGCTCTTCTCCGAGCCGGCGGCCGGGTCGGACCTCGCGGCGATCCAGTCGCGCGCGACGCGCGCGGACGACGGGACCTGGCGGCTGTCCGGACAGAAGGTCTGGACGACGGCCGCGCACTTCGCGTCGTTCGGGATGCTGCTCGCGCGTACCGATCCAGACGTGCCCAAGCACAAGGGCCTGACGATGTTCCTCGTCCCGATGGACGTGCCGGGCGTGACGATCCGGCCGCTGCGCCAGATCTCCGGCGATCCGGAGTTCAACGAGGTGTTCTTCGACGACGTCGCGCTGGACGCCGATGCCGCGGTCGGGCCCGTCAGCGGCGGCTGGGCCACGGCGCTGACGACGTTGATGTTCGAGCGCCTCGCGATCGGCTTGGGGTCCGAGGCGATGGGCTATCGTGCCGACCGCTTCGCGCGGGCGATCGCCGGTGACGCGGACGCGTGCCGCGATCCCGAGGTGCGCCGCCGCTTGGGGGAGATCGGCGTCGAGCTGCTCGCGGTGCGGTTCACTGGCTACCGGACGTTGAGCGCGCTGCAGAAGGGGCAGATCCCGGGGCCGGAGTCCGGCCTCGCGAAGATCACGACGGTGCGCGCCGCGATCGCGGCCGGCGATCTCATCGCCGACGTGCTCGGGCCGGACGCGCTGGCGGCGGACAGCGAGTGGGCGCTGATGACCTCGTACCTGCCGGGGCTGAAGTCGGCGGGCGGGACGGAGGAGATCCTGCGCAACATGGTCGGCGAGCGGGTGCTGGGCTTGCCGCCCGAGCCGCGCCTGGACAAGGGCATCCCGTTCTCCGAGCTGCGCGCGAAGGAACGCGCGGCGGTGACGTCATGAACCTCGAGCTGACCGACGAGCAGTCGTTCTTGCGCGATGCCGCGCGCGATGCGCTGTCGCGGGTGGCGACGGTCGCGGCCGCGCGGTCCGCTTTGGAAGATCCTTCGTCGCTGCCGGACCTGTGGCCGACGGCGTGCGAGGCGGGGTGGTCCGGGCTGCTCGTCTCCGAGTCGGGCGGCGGTGCCGGGTTGAGCGCGTTCGACGCGATGCTCGTCATGAGCGAGGCCGGTCGCGTGCTGGCGGGGGTGGGGCTGCTCGGCCATCTGCCGGCGTCGGAGCTGCTCGACTTGGGCGCGTCGTCGCACGTGGGCGCGGTCGCGGAGGGCGACGAGCGAGCGTGCTTCGTGGGCGCCCGGCCGCCGGGTGACGTCGCGGGCGGGTGGACGGTCGAGGCGCTGTCGGGCTCGGTGCGCGCTCCTGCCGTGGAGCTCGGCGCGGATGGGGTGCTGCGCGGGCGCGCGTGCTGGGTCGTCGAGGCGCCGGGGGCGGACGTCTTCGTCGTGGCGGCCGTTTGCGATGGCGCGCCGGTGGCGGTCGTGGTGGAGGGCTCGGGGGCCGGCGTGTCGGTCGAGCAGGTGGTGCGCTACGACGCGACCCGCTCGCTTGGACACGTGACGTTCGATGGCGCTCCCGGGTCCGCGCTCGAGGGGGTCGGCGAGGTCGAGCTCGCGGGCGCGTGGTACCTGGGGCAGGCGCTGCTTGCGGCGGAGTCGCTGGGCAGCGTCGAGACGGCGCTGGCGACGAGCGTCGCGTACGCGAAGGAGCGGTTCACGTTCGGGCGGGCGATCGGCTCCTACCAGGCTGTGAAGCACGCGCTCGTGGAGGTGCTGCGGCTGCGCGAGAACGCGTACTCGCTGCTCCTGTATGCGGGCTGGGCGTACGAGGACGGCCGCGACGAGTTCCCCCTGGCGGCGAGCGCGGCGCGGTCCGCGGCCGGCCATGCCCTGGACGTCGCGAGCCGCACGATGATCTCCGTCCACGGCGGGACGGGCGCGACGTGGGAGCACGACGCGCCGCTGTTCTTCCGGCGCGCCCAGCTCTCGCGGCGGCTGCTCGGCGGGCTCGGCGACGCCACCGACCGCGTGGCCGGGGAGCTGCTCAGCGCGGCGTAACGCCGGTCAGCGCGCGTCTACACTGCGCGGTCGAGGGGCCATAGCTCAGATGGGAGAGCGCCTGCTTTGCAAGCAGGAGGTCGGCGGTTCGAACCCGCCTGGCTCCATCACCGAAACCCCAGCAAACGCGGCGTATCTTGCGCCGCGCTCTTGCCCGGAGTAGCGACCGACGCGGCCGTAGGTCAAGCAGAAGTCAAGCATCGTGCTCATTGTAGGTCCCGGCGAGCTGTTCTCCACCCCCCGCCGCGACCGCTCAGGCACCCGCACGGCGTCGCCCGTCCGTCAACTCGGAGTGCCCAGTTTGCGGCTATATGCGCGGCGGCGATGCAAGCCATGAGACTCGAGATCGACCTCGACCAACTGGCCGACGAGGTCGCGGCTCGTGTCGCCGCACGGCTCGAGGATCGGCTCCCGCCGCCGAACGCTTCGCCGTGGATGGCGATGGATGAAGCGATCACGTACACCAGGATCCCGGCGGGGACGTTCCGGAAGCTGGTGGCCGCCGGACGTCTCCCGGCTCACGGCGGCCGACGCAAGCTGTTCCACCGCGATGAACTGGACTCGGCTCTACGAGGCAGCTCGGCGCCTGCCCTCATGCTCGCCCGGGACTACCGCAAGTAGAAGACCGCCCGGGGACCGGCGGGGTCTGGCCAGATCGAGCCGCTCGGCGACCGACGCACCCCCTTTCGTCGAGAAGGGGCGCTCTCCCACAGGGGTCCTTCCGTCCAAGGGGCAGCGACGAGGCGCGGGCACCTGACCACTTTCCGCCTGGACAGCTGGCGTCGCGCTTGGCAACGACGGCGGACGTCAGCGCCCATGCGGCAAAAGTGCGGGCGTCCTCCGCCAGATTTGCGGAGCTCGCAAGATCGACGGGATGGGTAGCGCCGGACCGCTTGAACTGACCCCGTTGCTGTCCGCTCCAATTGCGTTCTAGAGTCACGTCCCTTATGGCCCTCGTAGACCACCAACGCTACGTGCAGCAACTCGTCCAGGTGGCGAGCCTAACCCCCGAGGGCCTTGAGGAGCTCACCAAGCGGCTCATAGAGCCCGATTACCCGAACGCGCACAGGGTGCGCGCAGGCGGTGACGGCGGCATCGACGTGCTGTCCGACTATGCCGTGCCGCCCGCTCGGGGTTGGCAATGCAAGAACACGGCGAAGGGCATCCCTTGGCGAGACTGCCGTGAATCGCTCGCAACGGCGATGTTGAGCGCGAACGCTCCAAAACACTACACGTTCGTGTTTCCTCGACCACTCACCGCTAAAGAGCGTGATTTCTGGCGGGACGGATTTATGTCCGTGGAGGCTCAGAAATACCCAGGCCTCGAGACGCTCGACTACATGGACGACCTCGCCCAGCGTATCGATACCCGCCCCGAGATCATCGACGACCTAGACGACGGCGTCCTCGGACGTTACGTGCGCTCATTCTTGAAAGTAGCAGCCGACGCTTCACCACAAGCCGCCTCCATCAGTGACGCCGCGGACACACTCGCGGTCGACCCGTTGCCACTTACGTGCGCGCCGCTCTCCGGCACGCGCTGGTTGCAACGCATCGACGCGTTATGGTTGCTCGGTAAGACACCCGCGGTCTTGGTGCTCGCGGAGCCGGAGGGCGCTGACATCTCAGACGACGTGCACCGGTTCACGGCCGACCTGCGCGAGCGTGCCGGGCACGGAGGACGGTGGCACGAACTCGCCGGTGAACCCGCCATCGCCGTCCGCGTGGTCAAGCTCGGCCGCGGCGGGGACGCCGACGTTCTCGCCGCCCTGGCGGACGCATCGATGCGGACAATCGTCGTAGTCGAGGGGAACTCGCGCGCCGCCGCGGAAGGAGGGTGTGTCGCGGTCGCGTCGAAACTACGTTGGACCGGGCTCCCCACAGCGCTCGGAACGCGGCACCTGCCGCGACTGCCCGACTGGGGCGACTATGCGCTGATCCAGGCGGTGGGCTGCGAAGACAACCCTGCACGACTGCTAGCGGCGATGGCAGACGATCTGCGCTTCGGAACCCGCGGCGGTGCCGCCGACGTTCGATTGCAAGCACAGCTCGACCGCATCGCCGCCGAGGTACCGAGTCCGCGTCACGCGGTCGCGAGTGAAGGACTCCCGGCCGCAGTGCTCATGGCGTGGTGGGCAATGCGCGATCACGAGTCGGCCGCGGTCGCACTAGCAAGCGCTGCCGAGTATCCGGTGCTCGTCCGCTGGTGGCTGGCGGGGACTGTCGCCGCCGGGCGCGGGATGCCCAGCCCATGGACCGTTCCGCGGGCGTCCACCGCTGCGCTCGCCGACATCGTGCAGGTCGTGGTCGCGGCGCCCCGCGAGATGCGCCCGCGCATGGAGCCGGCCACGGCGGCAGAATGGGCCAGGGTTACCAGGATGACCGCGCGCGAGCTGACAGCAGTCTGGAACGGCGAGCGCAAGATCGCCCCGTGCTCGGCACCGGCGTTCGCCGAGGACGCAACGACGGCCATGCGTTGGGCGCGTGCAGTCCGCGCGGCCGTCTGGAACTTCACCGACGATGGCGACTACGCGCACATACTCGACATGCTCGACGAGAGTCCCGCGCCTGGGATTGCTGCGCTCGGCATCCGACCCGTCGAGCTGTCGTTGCCGATCATCTCGGAGTTCACGCGCGCGTTGCGCGCCGAGCTTGAGCCCTTGGCAGTCGTGGCCTGATGCTTGACGGCCTCTACTTCGCGGGTTGCCTCGGTCTCTCGGCCACGGATCGACTCGGTCTCTTGATGGTGCTGGAGGCGCTCCGCGACACGCACGCGGAGACGGCGGTACACCAGCACGCCGTCCAGCGCGCGACCAGCGCGCCGGTCGAGGTCGCGTGCTTCTTGTTGCCAGAGGTCCTGGGTCTCGCACGCTCGACGTCGGAGACACCCGCCCGCGCGGCGACGCAGTGCGTGGCCGACACCGCGGCCAGACTCAGCCCGTGTTGTGGGGACGCGTTCGTCGCCTGGTTCGACCAGGCACCGATCGAGGATCTGCTGCGACTGCTGAGGCAGGCGGCGGAGGAGGCGCGCGAGCTCTCCCCAAATGCGCGGCCGTACGTCGAGGAGGCGCACGACGTAGCCTTCGTGATGAGCCTCGTGGCGGATCGCGCCGAGGAGTCGCAGCGCCGCGAGCAGGACGAAGCCGAGGCGAGCAACGACATCCTGGCGACGTACGCCACAGGAACGTTCGGACGGCTCACCCAGCTCGCCGCCTACCGCTATCTCGTGGCGGTCCTTCCGGCACGCTCACGGCCCGCGCTCGCCCGCGGCGTGCTGACGCGCAACGGCGACGGGACGGCCGCGCAACCAGACCTGTTACGCATTGCCGCTCGGATCCGCTTTCCGCTCGAGAACCTTGCCGAGATCAGCACTGTTCGACTCGAGCTCACGACGTGCGCGTGGCTCATGGACCTCATGACCGGCCGTCCGGGCATCTTGAGCGGCGTGCACTCCAGCTTCGAGGTACTGGGCCTGCTGCCGGGGACCTCGACGCAGGTGGCCACCGCAGCGTTGTGGCAGTCAGTCGTGGCGGATCTGGTGTCGGAGCTCGCGCCCGAGATCGCGCTAGGCGCCCTTCGCCCCCTATGGGTGCCGCAGCCATGGAGGACGCTGTCGGTGAGACGGCACGATCTGGCCAGCATGTCGGGGGGGTTTCACCACCACCTATTCGCCTTGGGTGCGGCCGACGAGGTGCCGCCCGTCGAGCGCGGCGCGGACGCGGATGTAGCCAAGAGCCAGGGGGCAGCGTGGGCGTGGGCGGCCTCTCCCTTCCTGCAGCGCGGCAGGCGTCCGGACGCGCCGCTACCCGCGGTGATGCGCGGACCCGCCGTGTTGCGCGTGCTCAGCAGTGCCGTCGTCTGCGCGCGGTTGCTGCGTGCGCAACTCGCCATAGACGGCTCGGCGATCCCCGAGCTCGTGCTCCATGTCGCGGCCGTCACGCGCAACCGAAACCTCAGGCTCGATGTGGGGCGGGGCGATCGGCTCCCGCTCGGTCAGCGCGCGCTGGTCGAGTTCGCGCAGCAGCTCACGGACCGGATCGGGCGGGGCGCCGAACCGGCGATCGACCCAGTCATCTTCTTCCGTCGCTACCGCCAGAACCTGAGCCACTCCAACAAGGGGCGCCAAGAAGCGGCGCGCAACTCACGCTGGACTCTAGTCGCGTGGGTAGAGAGCGCGCTCGCGAACGCGGTCGCGGGGTCGGATTCGGGGCGATGGCTGCTGGCAACGGACGGTCCTTCCCCCGCCGAAGCGCTGCTGCTCGATGCGACGCAGGAGCGCAGGCGCGGTCAGGTCACCACGAACGCAACGCGCGCCGCCGCACTCGTGCGCACCTATCTGCCGTCCGTTGCCATCGATGAGTCGCCCTGGGACTGGAGGCAGGAACGACAATCGCCCCACGCCTGGCTAAACCTGCTGGCGTTCGACCCTCATGATGCCGCCGACTGGGCGCGTGTCGTTGCTGATGCCTTGCCCGGCAGCGACGATCGCGACAACGAGCAGCGTCGGCGCCAGCGCCGGTTCTTCGCGCTCGTCGCCGCGTTGGGCCGGTTCGCCTCCGCGTCGTTGGGCGATGAGCTGCGCGAGGCAGCGGCGGTCCTCCGGCTCGAGCTCGGCCGCGGTCACTACGCCGAAGAACCTGCCTCGCATGCTGCGCCCGCGACTCATGCGAGCGCTCGAGGTCGAGGTCGACGCTCCAGAGGACGAGATCGCAGACACTCTCACCGAGATCGTCCTGACGCTGGCCGAATCGGGCCTTGGCAGCACGCGCGACCGACTCGATCTCATGCAGGCCGTCGAGCGGCGATCGACGGCCTCGCACGGCGACAATGAGCGGTGGATGATGCTGCTCGCGATTCTCACGGTGAGCAGACGCGAGCCGCAACCCGACTCACCGATGCTCGGCAACCCGTGGGACGGCAGCGAGTGGGCGCGCGCCGAGCGGCTCCTTGCCGAACGCATACGCCGAGGATGGTTCGACGCGGTCCACGGTCTGGCTGAGCACGTCGATCACAGCGCGTCGCGCCTGCTTGAGCGGATCGACGTTCCGGTCGTCGCGGCGCGTCCTTCGATGCCGCTCGACGAGGTAACGCGATCTGGGATCGAGACGCTCGACCTAGTACTCGGCGCACACGACATCGCCCGCGATGCACTGGCCACGGTCCGCTTCGTGCACCCGATCCCTGCCGGACCCAGGCACGCCGGCACCGGGCTGGCCGCGACGGTTGCGGACTTCGACGGCTCCGCCTTCGTCCTCAACGGCGAGAACGGCGAGGCCCTGACATGGCGCCCCAGACGACCTGCCCATCTCGCCCTCGGTGCGTATGGCTTAGCCGAGCGGGCAGAGGCGACCCCCGGTACCGCGACGGATTTCCGGCAGGCCTCGGCGCTCGACCGGGGGCTGGGAGCCCTGCATGACGGGGTCCTCGAGATCGACCCGTCCGGCAGCGATCGCAACGCGCGTGTGCGCCTGAAGGTGAACGGTGAGAGCATCGATCTGTTCGCGCTCGATGATCGCGGACTCATCGAGCGGTGGTTCGCGGATATCCTGCTGCTCCACGAGGGCGAGCGGCGCGAGGAGCACGTCACGGTCGTAGCCACGAACTCGGGCTTCGAGCCGGTGGCGCGGTCCGGCCTCAGTCTGCTCGCCCGAATCGCCGCGGAGGGCGCGCAGCGGGTCACGTTCATCGCGGAGGAGCCGTCCGGGACCTCGCACCGGGCGTGGCGACTCAGCTGTGGCCTGAGCGAGCACTACGTCATCGGCGAGCACGAGCTGGAGGATCGCGGCGCGATATTCGATGGCCTCGCGATGGAGTCGGGCATCGGCGCGAGCGTTGTCGTCACCGCGGCCGAGGAGCCCGGCGATGTCCTAATCGCCGTCGATCCGGCGACCGTCGATGACCGCAACTGTCGCTGGATGAGTGCCTTGGCGCGCGGTGACATCGTCACCGTGCAACGGCACGAGTCCGGCTGGCTCGTCCGCCCCCCGGACCTCCCGGCGATTCGCATGCTGGGTCTGCCGACGCGGTTCGAATCGGCAAGCGAGGTGGAGATCGCGCGTTGGGGGCATGCGGACGCACTGCGCGGTTCCGCCACCGGGCGTCTGGTGCGGCGCCGGGTCATCAGCCTGTGCGGTCGCTCCCGAGAGGAGGTGTTCCAGCGCTTGGTCGGAGTTGCGCGCGGCGACATCATCGACGTCACGGACGTTCTGATGTCGGATTCGCCGAGCGAGCCTGCTCGCGGTTGGACCGGCGAGAACCTTCCGTTGTTTGTGGCGCTGGAGAGCGTCACGTTGGCGCCGATCCGTCCCGGTATCGAGCTGGCGCGGCCATTCATTCACGAGAGACGTGGAGTCGTGGAGTCCATCAACACACACAACGTGATCGGCTCCAGCCGCCTGACGGCACTGTCCGACTCGCCAGCGGCCGAAGGTCTTACCGCGGCTGGCGCGACTGGCATCTGCGGGGTGGTCGTCGCACGGCCCCGCGGCGGGGGAGACTCCGTGACGGTCTGGTTGGGCGCCGGCGACTCCGTGCACGAGGTCGAGCTGCCGGTGGCGGGCTTCCCGCGGCTCCCGTTCGTGGGCGATGTCGTGTGGCTCGTCGAGGCCGCCGGCGAGCTTGTCCTCGAGGTGCGTCGGCGCTTGGTCTACGTCCGGCTGCTCTGTGGACAGGCCGAGCCGACTGAGCGGCTGATCGCGGTCGGGACCGGCGGCCTGGTCGATGGCACCCGCGTCCAGGTCTTTCAGGCTCCCGACCGACCTGCGGTCCGCGTGACGCCTGTCGTAGAGGCGGCGAGGCTGGCGGACGCGGATCACGCGGATCTCGACCTTCAACGCACACGTGTCGAGTCTCGCGGCGGCGGGTTTCGCATCCCCGGACAGCCCGGGATATGGTCGCGCTGGGGACTACGCACGCCCGCCGGAGCGCTACTCGTGGGTGAGGTTCGCGATCCCGTTCCGGGCGCGACTGTCCACCGGGCGAGACTCTCGGTTCGCGAGGTCGAGCCCGGTGGGTATGCGATCCGCCGTGAGCTCCTCGTAAAGGGAGCGGCGCGTCGCGCCTTCGATGCCCCGGAGCGCGAGGAGGTCACGGATCGCGACGCGGAGCGATGGAAAGCCTACCTCGCGGCGCCCACGATCCTGTCGGTGATCGCCTCGGCCGATCGCGTCCACCTGCAGGGCATGCGCGCACCGGACAGATACGGCGCGTATGTCCACAACGTATCGGTCACGTCGTCTGAGGGCGCGTGGATTGTGGGCGCGAAGTATCCGAGGCAGCCCGCCTGGGCGATGCTCGTCGTCGACCACGATGGCAGCGCCTCCGCGTCCTATCGGCGGGTGACCACGATGGATCTCCCCGCGTATGCCCGCTTCGCCGGACTCGTCGCCGGCGAGTGGCACGACCTCGAGCACTCGTTGCGGTTCGTGAGATTGGAATACGACGACGAAGACGAACCAACGGCGCTGTTCGAGTTCGCCTACGGCGGGACGCTCCGCATCGCGCGCTCGGCGCTGACCGTGCAGGGAGTGAGGCCCGTGGGTCTGTTCCCGCTGTTCCACGGTGACGAGGCCCACCGCGTGAAGCTCGGAGATGGCACGCCGCCGACGCTGGATCTCGGGTCCGACATCACCTACTCGGCGGCGCGCCGGCTGTATGAGCAAGCCAAGGGATCGCGGATCGTGCACGTGATCGACGTCGTGCCGAGCGGCCCCGACAGGGGACGCATTACGGGCGTTCGCGGCCCAGCGCTCGACCGCGCCGGGCTCGCAATGCGCGACTTCGCGATCCGCAACGGCCGCGTCAACCCGCTCGCGCTCGACGTGATCGCCGAGCGACGCCGCGGCGAGGGAGACGTTGTCACGCTCTACGCCAAGCTGCGAGTCCCCGAGTTCGAAGCATCGCTGGGCGCCTCCGTCGAGTTCGACGTCGTCGCCATCCCGCCCGTGACGAAGGTCGCGGACGCGTTCGTCGAGCTCCGCGACGGCGACCGGCTGATGGTGGACTGCGGCACGGTGCGCCTGACGGGAAGCGGCAATGACGTTCGCCTCGATCTCCATCCGCTGTCCGAGATCGATCCCGGCTTCGCCCGTGGAACGCGCGATTGGCATGTCCTGCGTCGCCAGTTCTCACTGCAGGAGAACGCGCTTCGGCTGCAACTCGAGAGCTTCGGTCCCGAGTCTCTCAAAGGCAACCAGTTTCTCGCATCGCTGGGAACACGCGAGCGGTTTGATCTGCTGACCGCACCAGCGCGCAGCTCGCACGTTCTCCGCAGTCTGCTGGCCGATCGGGGAGCAGGCCTGGCGATTGCGGACGATCCGCTGAGAGACGGGTCCATGCGGTTGGAGTGGGAGCCTGGGGTGAGCATCCTCCTGCGGGAGCACGAGTTCACGGGACCCGCGCTGGCACGGGGCTCCGTCGCGCAGCTGACGCTCCAGCAGGACACCGTGATCGTGCGCGAAGCGGTCCCGAGCGAGGCGACCTACGTCACGGGCGGGGGACGCACGGCGCTGCTGCTGCCGAAGAACCGCCTCTCGCGCGAGATCACGACGATGAATGCCTTCGCGGTGGGCGGCCTGCCTAATGTCCAGGTCTCCATTGACGCACCGAACCGCGATAGCGCCGAGAGGCAGCTCAGCGCGCTTCTGCGCAGCAACCACATTCCAGTCGGGACGGTTGTCCGCCGCGGGGACGCCGCTTCGGAGTTCGTGGTGCAACAGGCTGCGGAGGTGTTCGGGTGGCTCTCTTTCGATCAGGTCGGCGGCCTGACGGCACACGTTCTCGAGCCGGGAAGCACCGCGCTCCCCGAGCGCAGCATGCGCTGGGGAGCGGTCTCATTCGCGGATGCTCCGCGGTCCGAGCTAATCGAGCGGCTGCAAGCGTTTCGCTGGGTGTTGCATGACCGACGCCTGTTTCGCTGGCGAGCCCTCCGCGACCATGTGCCGTCGGTGCAGTGGCGAGACGCCCCCGAAGGCGGCGCGATGCGGGGCCAGACCGGTGTCGTCTTCGAGACGCTTGCCAACGGCGAGCTCACGCTGCGCCGCCGAAAGGGGAACATCCGAAGCGCCGCTTTCCCGCCGCGAGCGCTGCTGGAGCGGGCCGATCCCAATGATGCTTCGGTTCAGGAGCTGATCATCGCCAGCGTCGACTGGCATCGCGTCGGCAAGGACCCGCCCTTCTACCGCGTCTACGCCGAGGATGGGCCGGGTCACGTGGTCGAGCTCCCGCCATCGATGTGGACTGTCTCGGTGGGCCACGAATCCGTCCCGCTCGACGACTTCGACTGGGCGGGGCTCGGAGTCGGAGATCGTATCTTCGTTCGCACGCGTCCACTGCGACCCGGCGAGTTGCCGTTCGCCGAGGTGGTCGATCTGGTCGCCAACGAGCGGGGGCGGCTCGGTCCCACTTTCGTTCTGCCGCTGAGAGACACGCCTCCGGGTGGGGGCGTGGTGCTCGGGGCGGGATCGCTCGCACTGAATCATCCGGACGATCTCATCGGCCCGCCGCTCGCCGCTGTGCAGGTCACGCCGGACAACTCGCTGTCGATTGCTGCCGAGCCTCCGAGCACCCCGTTCGGGGCGATCCTCGTGGCTCAGGGCGAAACCGTGGCGATCGCTGGATTCGAGCGCTTCGGGTCGCGCTTCGTCGCCCGGGGGGACCGAGGCGAGTCCTGGTTGGGTGCCGCGCTCGCGGCGTCCCCTCAAATGTTGTTGGAGCTGTGCGGCGGGGCGATGCCGGTCACGGTCGAGCGCGTCGCTGGGGACGTGCTGGAGTACTCGTTGCGGTGGCAGCTCGACGACCTCCCTCGCGGCACCGTCACCCGGGGTCGGGTCATCACGCACGTCGACGACGACCTGATCGTCCGCGCCGGACGGCGAGTCCTACGCGTTCCTATGCGGGCCGTCGTGACGGCGCTCCCGCGGGTGTGGCGGGATGCCGTCGCCAGATGGCTGGTGGCGACGACCAAGGCGATCTGGCTGCGCAAGCGCTCTAACGGCGTGTACGCATCCGGGTTCCGCGAGATCGGTGCCTCGCGGGACGCGCAGGGCGAGATCGTCGAGAGCTTCACCCGCGAGACGCCGGACGGCGACATCGCAACCGGAGTCGTCGTCTTTCGCCCGGGTGTCGGCGACCTAGTCTGGATCCGTGGTGAGCGGCTCGGGTGGGCCCGTCTCACCGCCCCCGAGATCGCCGATCTCGTAGGCGGATCTGAGGAACTGCGCGACGTTCAGCCCGGCGATCTCGGGCTGGTCGGGAAGGCGACCGACGTCCTGCTCGACTCACTCGATATCGGCACGACCGTGCGCGTCCAGATCATCGCCCCAATCGATGACGATCGCGGCACGGCGATTGCGCGGCTGCTGCCCAGCAGGATCCTGGCGGAAGCGGCGGTACCGGTCGACGCCGCGGCCGGCGATGTCTTCCTCACCACGGTGATCGAGCGCCGCCAGGTCGAGCGCCGGCGTCTTGTGGTCCTAGCGGCGGGGGGCGAACCCGCGTCGCCACTGCCTAAGGAACTCTTTGCGACCTTCGTCCGCGAAATGATGAATCGAGTGGATGGCGCGCTCGATGCGTCATACGGACGTCCGTCAGCGACGGTGGGCGCGTTCTCGCGTTCGCAAGCCTTGCAGGGGACGAGAGCCTTGGTGTCCGAATGGGGTCTCGACGCAATGCTGGCTCGGACTTCGCGCGTGCTTGATCTCCGGTTGGCGCTGGATCTCGTGCTCGAGCTTGCCGACCTAGCGGAGACTGGGGACGATTTCGCCGGTCTTCTTGCGGTGCGAACGATGTGGGGTATCGGCGTCCGCGCTGCGTTCTCGGGCGCTTGGGAAACGGCACTCGTCGCTGCGACACGACTCCACGAAGCGCCGGATATCACGGCCCGGCGGTGCGCTCGTGTGATTGCTGGGTCTGGCGCCCGCACACACACCGAGCTCGCACAGGAGATCGCCTCTCTCCAACGATCGGTGGCTCTGCGGACGAGCATCGGCCTGGCTCCCGCACAGTCCGCGCTGCAATTGGTAGGCGCCGTCGGCGCGCTTCTCGGACAACCGAACGACCTTGCGTCTAGCGCGCCGGGTGCAGATCTTGGCCCCTACGGGTTGGTGTCCTCGCTCGCACGTGCATACGCGCCGATCGGTGGGATGTTTGCCTCTGAGACAGTCAGTTTGGAGGCCCGTAGGCTGCTCACGTCGGCGCGCGAGCTCGCAACGCGCGTTTCGTTTCCTCCCGTGCTGTTGCCGTTCCGATTCGAGCTGCCCGCCGACTACCGCCGCTCAGCCGCGACCCTCCAGAAGCAGTTTCTCATGCGTCCGGGGTAGACGACTACGATCGGAACGGGTCTCGATCAACTCGGCGAACGGGCCTGTCAAGCCGGATGAGAGGGTGTCGTCGAGCGTGGCTGACGTCCGTTCATGAAGTCGCCGATGCCATCCACCGGTCCGTGGAGCACATTCTGCCCGAAGAAGGCCCTGTTGTCGGGCTCGTGGGTGAGTTCTATATCGAGAGCTGAAGTCACTAAAGGAGGACTGGTCGGCCACGGCGTCAGCATGAACGATGACGCGGTGACGCCGAGTCGCCGCTCCAATGCACCGTGAGCAGGCCGGTTGCCGATTCGAGAGGGGCCCCTCTCGCGTGGCAGCGGTGCTCGGCAGAGTTCTCCTTCTCGCGCATTTCGACACTCTCGTCGCGCCGGCGGGGCGCTGCCCCTCCTCGGCCAAAGCGGAAGTGGCCTCGTTGATCGGGACAGCTCGACATAGGCCACCTCCGGCCCGCGGTGTTGACCTGCCCCGCTGGGCGCCGGTCGGGCGATCGAGTGTTCGCGAGCCAGGTCGTGTATCGCGGCTGATACAGTTGTGCGATCACCTCTTCCGCCTCAACCCAGCCGAATGCGCCGTCGCTGGAAGCTGAGCGGTTCCAGGTTCTCTCGATCGACGGTGGCGGCGTAAAGGGGATCTTCGCGGCGGCCGTGCTCGCCGGACTGGAGGAAGACTTGGGTTGCTCGATCGTCGAGCACTTCGACTTGATCGTCGGCACCTCGACGGGCGGCATCATCGCGCTCGGACTCGGCGCGGGGCTGTCGCCCCGCGAGCTCCTCGAGTTCTACGTGTCCGAGAAGGACGAGATCTTCAACAACCTGCTGCGGTGGCGCGCCCTGCGTCACCCGTTCCGGGCCAAGTATCGGCCGGCGAGGCTGGAATCGGCGCTGAAGGAGGTCTTCGGCGAGCGGCTACTCGGCGAGAGTCGGGTGCCGCTGGTTGTGCCGTCCTACAACCACGGCGACAACGCCGTCTACTTGTTCAAGACCCCGCACCACCCGCGCCTGCGTCGCGATCACCGCGTCCCGATGTGGGCCGTCGCGATGGCGACCGCAGCGGCGCCGACATTCTTTCCGGCCGTCCGGCTGCCCGACACGCGCGTGCGGCTGATCGACGGCGGTGTGTGGGCCAACAACCCGTCCGTCGTCGGTGTCGTCGAGGCGCACAGCATGTTTGGCGCGCAGCTCGAGCACGTGCGCGTGCTCAGCGTCGGCACGACCGAGAGCAACGCGATGCGGCCGAGCCGGCTGGACGACGCCGGATGGATCCGGTGGTTGCGCGGGCCGGGCCTCGTCGAGGTCCTGCTGCGCGCCCAGAGCGTCGGCGCCGTCGGGCTCGTTGAGCATCTCGTCGGCCGCGACAACGCTCATCGGCTCGACGCCCCTGCGCCCGCTGATCTCGCTGCGCTCGACCGTTGCGACGCCGACGACCTCATCGGCAAGGCGGCGCATCGCAGCCGCTTGTTCTCGCAGACGTTCGCCCAGTCGTTCCAGCCGCACCGTCCCGCCACGTTCGCCCCTCTCTATGGCCCCAAGGCTGGAGGAGTCACGACATGATCCGCACCGAGTCGCGTGCCGCCCAGCTCGACGAGCTGCTTGGCACCAGCATCGCCGCCATCGACATCCCGCCCGCGATCCGTGCCCGCGCCGTCGCGCGCTACGAGGAGGTCGCCGCCTTCCTCGCAGCCCACTGCCGGGGCGAGGGCGACATCCACACGCAGGGTTCGTTCCGCCTCGGCACCGTCGTCGCGCCCGTGGCCGCTGGCGGCGAGTACGACATGGACCTCGTCTACCTGCGCCATGTCCACCGCGACTCGATCACCAAGCTCGCGCTCAAGCGCGAGGCCGGCCGTTCGCTGCGCGCCTTCACCGACTCCTGCCCGGAGGGGAGCCCCGAGCTCGACGAAGGCAAACGCTGCTGGACCCTCGACTACCCGGGCGAGCCGTTCCATATGGACGCCTTGCCGGCGATCCCCGACCCCGACGCGCTCGAGCCGGCGATCCTGCTCACCGACCGCGAGTTGCGCGAGTGGCAGCCGTCGAACCCGATCGGCTACGCCGACTGGTTCCGCGGCGAGATGCTGCTCGAGATGACCATGCTGCGCGAGGCGGCCGCGGTCGCCAAGCGCATGGACATCGAGGCGGTCCCCGAGGACGAGGTCAAGACGACCTTGCAGCGCACTGTCCAGGCGCTCAAGCGCCACCGCGACCTGTATTTCGGCGAGGACCGCGACAAGGTCGCGCCCGCGTCGGTCATCATCACGACGCTCGCCGCCCGCACGTACACCGGCCGCGCCGGCCTGTTTGACGTGGTCTCCGACATCACCGGCCGCATGGCCGACTTCGTCGAGATGCGCAATGGCGTCTTCTGGGTCGAGAACCCCGTGAGGCCGACGGAGAACTTCGCCGACCGGTGGAAGGCCCAGCTCCGGCGCGCCCAGGCGTTCTTCGACTGGATCGAGCAGGCGCATACCGACTTCAGCGCGTTCGGCGACAACCTCGGCATCGACCAGGTCATCGAGAAGATGTCTCTTAGCCTCGGCGAGGCTGCGGCCCACGCTGCCGGCCGTCGGTATGGCGCCGAGCGCCTCGCCCGCCGCACCGCCGGGGTGCTCGGCATCTCGGCCGCCGGCACGCTCGGCGTGACGAGCCGCGCCCAGGCCGCCGTGCCGCGCCACACGTTCCATGGCGACCGCCCGCCGCTTCGGCCGTAGCCTGGCCCAGCAAGCGTTCGCCCTGAGCGAGCGCTTCCCCGACGCCAAGCTGAGCTTGGCGCGCGGGACGCTGACATGCACAAGCGAGCTGGCCCCCACCGCACTGAGCCGCACGTACGTCGTGCGGATCCGCTATCGCCTCGCCGAGCATCCGGAAGTCACGGTCCTGCGGCCGACGCTGCGGACCCGGCTGGACGAGGGCCTGCCGCACGTGTACACGGGCGACCTGCTGTGCCTATACGAGGACGTCGACTGGGCTCCGACCATGAGCCTCGGGCACACGATCGTGCCGTGGGCCGCCGAGTGGCTGATGTACTACGAGATCTGGCTTGCGACCGGCACCTGGGAGGGCGGCGGACAGTGGCCGCCGGTCGGTTCGTCAGACTGCACGCCATCTGTCAGCCGGCGAGGAGGATGAGCCGCGCGATCGCCGCCAAGAATGGCGTACACG
Source organism: uncultured Actinomycetes bacterium (assembly GCA_963743055.1). Classification (GTDB taxonomy): domain Bacteria; phylum Actinomycetota; class Thermoleophilia; order Solirubrobacterales; family Solirubrobacteraceae; genus CADCVQ01. The sequence continues at coordinate 55,078 of CAVUOK010000002.1, forward strand.
CGGCGACGAGGTCCCATGCCTGAACCCATCGCAGACCTTGGTTCGGTCCTTCGAACACGACGTCGCGCACGGCGACTAAGTCTCCGAGACCTAGCCGACGAGACCGGCGTGTCATTCAACACGCTCTCGCGCGTCGAACGCGGCCACGTCCCTGATCTCAAGAACTTCCACCGGATCGTCGAGTGGCTCAGGATGCCGCCCGAGGCGTTTCTAGCAACGTCCGACGAGGCACCGTCGACGACGTCGGTGATCGCACGCCACCTATTGGCCGACCGCCGCCTGCAGCCCGACGCCGCGGCCAAGATCACCGCGTTGGTCGAGGAGATGTACAACGCGCTCGCGCTCAAGCAGCCCGCGGTGGCGGTCCACCTGCGCTCGGCCAAGACGTTCACTCCTGCCGCGGGCGCGATGCTGGCCGAGGTCCTCAGCGAGATGCAGCAAAACCTCGTGCACGAGAAGTAGGCCGTGAGGAGGGGCTTCAAGGCCGAGGCCGAGAGGATCGCCTCCCGGGTTCGCGAGGAAATGGACCTTGGCAGCGCAGACAAGCTCGATGCCAAGGCGCTCGCCGAGCACGTCGGCGCGACTGTCCGGTGCGCCGACGAACTCACGACGGAGGCCAAGCTGCAGGAGCTCGAGGACCTGCAGCCTGGCTGCTTCTCCGCGTGCACGTTCACGATTGACGACCGGCACGTGATCGTCTTCAGCCCGTTGGCCTCGCCCGGCCGGACGCAGAGCGACATCGCCCATGAGGTGGCTCACCTCCTGCTTGAGCACGAGGTCAAGACGGTCGAAACGATCGGCGACTTGTCGTTCTTCACGTGCGACCCAGACGAGGAGCAGGAGGCCAACTGGCTCGCGGGATGCCTGTTGCTCCCGCGACCACTTCTGCTCCGCGCAGCCTCTCGGGGTGCCGACGCCTCGCAGATCGCCCTCGACTATGGCGTCAGCGAACAGATGGCGGCCTTTCGCCTGCGGACTACCGGCGTTGCTCGCCAGCTCGCGGCACGCCGCGGCACGCCGCTGTGAGCCCCGAACAGCGGCCCGACCTGGGAGCTGGGCTCGTGCGTCGAGCCGCGCGTTCGCGACCGCTCGTCGTCCATAGCGACAGTCCGTACGGGCGAGACCGCCGTGCGGCTACAGAGCCGTCGGGAGCTAGACGCAAGTTCGACTGACGAGCTGGATCGCGTCCCAAACCGGCGCCGATATGCCGCGTGTGGAAATAGGGGGGCGGAGTAGCGCTGGATGTCCGCTCTTGGAGGCCACGAGGGCCGCGCCGACACACGGTCGCTAGTGTCGTTTTGTGCCCGAGCCGCTACACATCCCCGAGGACGTCCGTAGCGCCGTTCTGACCCGCTTGGAGAAGTACGGCGTCGAGTCAGTCACTCTCGGCCAGGAGTTCTTGGAACGCGAGGGCTACGGAGGCTTCGAAGACTACATCGCCCGCGTCGGCACGCTCTACGGCGACGACGAGGCGGAGCGCGTGAGGACGCGGATGACCGAGCTTGCGCAGCGGGACCAGACCACGCTCGGACGTCCGGATCGAAGCGACCCGCTAGACCGCGCCTACCGGCAGAACACGATCGTCACGAACCTGCCGCGCTACGCGTTGATCGCCGGGCCGGACGCGGAGTTCCTCAAGGGCATCGACTACGCGATGGACCTCATCAGCGGCGTCTACGGCCAGCACGGCGGGATGGAGGCGATGCACGCCGGCGAAGAGGTCCGGGCCTACATCAGCGACTTGTTCGCCAAGCGCGGCGTCCCCTACCACTACGAGGAATACGACCTGGTCTGGGCGGGTGATCGCGGCGCGCACCAGACCATGATTGCCCCAGCGCTCCAGGCGCTTGCGGACGCACGGCTCGCCGGGGCGCGCAACGAATTCGAGGCGGCCCTCGCACACCTGCTCGCAGGCACGCAGAAGGACCGCGAGGACGCGATCGAGGAGGCGGCGAAGTCGGTCGAGAGCGCGATGAAGGTCCTCATCGCCGAGAAGGCGTTGGCCGTCGCGGCTAACGCGACCGCGAGGCCGCTATTCGACGCGCTGAAGACGGGCAACGTCGTGCCGGACTTTACGGACGACCTCGTGCTGGCGGCCGCGCGCATCCGCAACAAGATGGGCGGCCACGGTGCAGGCGCGCAGCCTCGGCAAGTCGACCTCGACATCGCGACCGCTGCGGTCAACGCGGCGGCTGCGGCCTTGGTGCTGCTCGGCGGTCGACTGCCCTAGACGAGCGGGCTTCGGTGTACGAAGCGTCGCGGTTCGAAAGAGCGGGCACTGCTGCCGCTCCTTGTCCTACGCGATAGCCGCAACCGCCTCGAAGATATGCAACTCGAACTCGACAAGGGCGGTCGGCTGCGAACCTTCCAAATGAGGCTCCTTGGCGAGGCGCTCGACGAGTTCCCGCAGGACGGCCCCGACCGCGCGATCACGGGCTCGGAGCAGCGCTTCATCGAAGCACTCGCCGGCGTGCGCAACGAATACCGCAAAGTGATTGGGGGCCGGACGGCGCTTGATCGGCAATGGGCCGTCGAGCGCCTGACGCGCCGGATTCGCAACCTGCTGCGCAACTGGCCTGTCCAGGGCAACTACGTCGAGCCCCGCGAGGCGATCGAGAACTTGGCCGGAGAGCTAGCCGGGCGCACACTGGAGGTACTTCGCGAGCTGCCCTACGAATATGCCCGCGCCGACCCGGTCGACGTGGCCATCGACCCCGGCTGGACAGAAGCGCAGGCGCTGATCGCCGAGGTTGCCGACGATCTGATCGCTGGAGCGGAAGGCGCGTTGCGGGCGTGCCCTGAAGAGCTGAGTCGTCGACGTACACGCACGAGTGCGATCGGCTTTCGGCCATCAGTCGGGGAAGACCCCTCGTTATAGCCGGCTTCGATCGGTCCCAGGTGTGCCCTTGCTGGCCGCAGCGTTCCACCCCGACGACATCAGTTTCAGATGCTCGTCGTCCAATGCGGCAGTCCGGCGCTCACGCGGCGGGCAGTTGGCTAGGCCGCGTCCGTAAAGATCTTCTTCTGCACCTCAAGGCGGGGACTCAGGTCGAGAACGGTGCCGCCGTCGGGTGCCGGTGCCTCTTCGTAAAGCTCGCTCAAGTCAGTGGAGTTCGTTTCCGCGAGCTGCTTCGTGGAATCGACCACGATCCTGATCAGGGTCGCGGCCTGCTTAGTGGAGAAGTCAAGACTGATGATGTTGCCGTTCTCATCGGAGTAGGCCATGACCGCATCGAGATCCGAGATGAGATGGTCGATGATGCCCGCGTCCAAGCGGCCTTCCTTCACCGCTTCCAGGTAGGCACCAAGCGAGGTGTTGTAGCGCGCGACGCACTCCGGCACTACGGCCGGCTTGCGCCTCCGTGCGGCGGCGTACGCAGTGCCAGCCACAACGGCGGCTCCGGCAACGAGCGTCGGGATGAGCACACCCGGGCTCTTCAGCATTGCCACAACCTGTGCCACTGCCTTCTTGTCGGCCGCAGGAAGCTGGACCTCCTTCAGGTGTTTGACGAGCTCCCCCGACTGGTTGCGAATGACGCCGCCGTACTGAATGAGGTCGCCGCGGAAAAGGCCCGCCTCGATGTCGGGCGGAATGTAAAACGTCATCTGACTAAGCACTGCTCGTCCTCCGTGCGCGCGGCTCATGATGCTCTGCGTGGCCGGATCGCAGCGCTGACGAGCGGGCGGAGGTCGATCGCGAGCCGATCCGCCGCCGCAGGCTCGGCCCGTGCGTAGCTATGCCGCAGGTTTCCACACGCTACGTATCGGCGTCCGGGGGCGGTAGCGTGAGTGCTCCTTTCCATGCATCTGAGCAGCGCGGAGCTGCGCCGCCAGAGTTTCGCAACCCCGTGAAAGCGAACACGCGACCGGCTGGCCTCACCGAAGGTCGTGGCGGACGCGTCGGGGTGCGCGGACCCCTCGACGGTGTGGCTCGACGGGCTCCGCGCGTCAGGAAGTCGGGATTCCCCACGGCCGGCGACGCCCGGCGCGGCACACGCCGCCGAGGACCTTACGTGCCCAACGATCAGCGTCGGCATCGGTGTACGGCCGATGCCGGACTCCGTCGGCGACATCGAGTGCGTAGATCGCTTTCGCCATGACGTGCCGTCGGACCGGGTGAGCAGGCGGGAGGCCGGCGATGTGGTGGGCGAGGAAGATACGGTCAGCGCCAACGACCGCGGCCGCGCGTCCGTTCTGGAGGATGAGCTGCGCCATCTCCTCCAGTAGGGCTGCGGCGGCGAATCTCATCCCCCAGTAGCGGGCCGAATGGTCTCGCCGTCCCGCAGACATCGCTCAGAATGGGATGTCGCTGTCGCGGTCGTCGTGGCCCGTCCGTGTCATCGAGTTGGGCGCCGCGCCATTGCTCCTCGGCGCGGCGAGGAACTCGACGTGCCCGACGATGCTGTGCTCCGATCGCTTGCCGCCCTCCGCCGGGCTCCATTCGCGGTACGTGAGTCGGCCGTAGACCGCGACGAGCCAGCCCTTGGTCAGTACGCGAGCGGCTGCTTCGCCGGACTTCCCGAATACGGCAACGTCCACGAAGCCGGCTTCGCGCTCGCGGCCCATGCCGTCGACGGCGAGGCGGATATCGCAGACGGCGCCGTCAGTTGGCAGTTCGCGGAGTTCGGGATCGCGCGTCAGGCGACCCGTGAGCTGGACCGTGTTCATGGGGTAACCTCCGGGGGGTATTGTGGTGTGGGACCACACCAAGACGGACCCGCGGCCGCCTATGGCTGCGGCCGGCCGGCGTGCAGCGGGTCGTCAGCGAGATTCCAACCGCGCACGCTTTCGTGTCCGTCATACGACCAATGGCAGGCCGAACGTCCCCGACGACGCGCCAGCGGACCCGCGTTACGCAGGCAGTTTCTGCGGGTAGCGACCGCTCAGAGTCGCGCGCCATGGGGACGCGCGGCGCCCGGCCCCGGGAGGGGGCGAGACCGACGAGCACAGCGAGCGTCGTGACGTGCAGACGTGCAGAGGATCTGTACGAGGCGCTGGCACGCGACCGGCGTCGGTACGAGCGGCTCGTGTACGGCCGGCTGCGCGGCGGGATCTGCTGGCAGGACGCCGAGGACATCGTGTCGGACGCGCTGATCCGAGCGCTCGTCAACGCCGAAGCCGATCCGCCGCAGGAGGGCAAGGAGCAGGCGTGGTTCGCACGGATCGTCTTCAACCGGGGCATCGACTTCCTCCGAGCCCGCGACGGCCGCCGCCGCGAGGGCGCACGCTCGCGTCCCGATCTCGTCTCCATCAGCGAGCTTGCCGAGGCGGGCGTCGAGCTCGCGGAGGACGTCGAGTGCGCTGGCACCGCCGACGCCTGGATCGATGCGCTCGACCAGGACGCTGAGCAGTCGCAGGCCGAGGAGATCGTTCAGCGCGCCCTCGCCTCCATGCCTCCGGACGACGCCGACCTGGTGAGGTTGCGTCACCTGCTCCGCGCCGACGCCTCCCGCGATGAGGTCGCCGCCGCTGCCGGGCTGACGCTTGGCGAGTTCCGCTGGCGCTACGCCCGAGCGTGGAAGCACTTCGTCGAGGCGATCTCAGGCGACGCGCCGACGGAGCGCTGCGGAGAGATCCGCGATCTCATCGGTGAGCTTCACACCACGGCGGTGCCGATGGAGGTCGCGTCGGAGATCGATGCGCACGTCCTCGACTGCCCGAGCTGCCGCGTGTTCGCTCGGGACAGCTATCGGGCGCTCGAGCTGATGCCCTTCGTGCCCACCGCAGGCTTGGTCGAGCGGTGGACCGAGCGAGTCGCAAGCCTTTGGGTGCGGTCAGGGCCCGAGACCGCCGCCGGCGGCGGTGCGGCGGCAGCTGCCGGAACCGGCGCATCGAGCATCACGGGCGCCGGCGGCGCGGCCGGTGCACTCAAAGCGCTCGCCGTCCTGTGCGGAACGACCGCCGTCACCGCGGGCGTCTGCAGCGGGGTCTTCCAGCCGACCGACGGCGCGCAGCGGCCTCGACATCGCCGTGTCGCCGAAGCCAAGGCCACGCCTGCGTCGTCCGCGAGCACGAGCGCCACGACCGCCAGGAAGCCAGCCTCGACCGCGCGATCCACCTCGAGCAGCCGGAAGCCCAGGAGCGCGCCCAAGGCCGGAGCGCCGATCCCGGCGTCGGCTTCGCCCGGTTCCCAAGAGTTCGTCCCATCTGGCTCAGCGGCTCGCCCTGACCCAGCACCTGCACCGACCAGCGGTGGAGGTGAGTTCGGCCCGTGAGGAGGTCTGTCTCGATGCGTCGGTTCCTTGTCATGCTCGTCCCCGTGCTCGCGTTGGCGGGGTTTGCCCCAACCCCCGCGGCGGTCGCTGCGACCTTCGAGGTGAGCGCGTGCGACGCCGCCCCGGCGTTCGCGAACAACTCCTGGATTTCACAGTCCAACCAGCCGGGGGTCCTGACGTCCAGCCAATGCCCATCGGGCGATGACCCGCACATGGGATTGACCGCGCGCGACACGATCTCGCCCTCGCATCGCAGCGTGCACACGGGTGCGGCTACGGAGTGGCGGTTCGATGCGCCTCCCGCCACGGCGATCGTCGGCATCCGCGCGAACGCGCTGTTCGAGCAGACCGACCATCGGTGGCAGGTGGGGCTCGTCAACGGCTCGACCCCGGTCATCGGATGCCGCGCGATGCGAGCCACGACCGGCGGACCGTGCGTCGGAACCATGTCCGCGGGCAGCTTCATCCACTGGCGCCGAGCAGCTCCATCTCCACAGCGGTCACCTGCGTCTACGGGCCGTGTCCGCTCGGCGGCGAGATCGGCGCTCGCGCCAGCATGACCTTCGTAAGCGTGACCGTCGAGGACGACTCGCAACCCGCGCTCGCCAACGTCGGCGGGGACCTCTGGACGAGCGGGTGGGTGAACGGGACGCGGCAACTCAGCTTCGACGCGTCCGACAACACGGGCATCCAGGAAGTGCGGGCGCTCATCGACGGCGGCGTGAGGGCGAGTTCGCACCGCGACTGCGACCCGACGCTCAAGACCTGTGCGGACTGGCCGGGCGTGAACCTCGCCGTCGCGACCCGCAGCGACATCCCCGACGGCAGCCACACGCTGAGCGTGCAGGCCGTCGACAAGGCCGGGAATGTCGGAGAGGTCACGCACAACGTGCTGATCGACAACACGCCGCCGGCAGCGCCCGCTGACGTAGGCGTCGCAGGCGACGAGGCGTGGAGGTCGACCCCGACGTTCGACGTGGCATGGAAGGATCCGAAGCAAGACTTCGCGCCGATCGCGGGCGTCGAGTACACGCTCTGTCCGGCTCCTCCGGCGACCGGGCAATGCATTCACGGCACGAAGGACGGAGCCGACATCGACGCGCTCGGCGGGCTCGAGGCCCCGCAGCCCGGCGACTGGCTCTTGACGACGTGGCTGCGCGACGCTGCCGGCAACGCCGCGCCCGAGACGGCTGCGCCTGCCGTCCATCTTCGATTCGACCCCACCCCGCCCCAGGTCGCGGTCCGTCAGCCCGATCCGGAGAATCCGTCCGTCATACATGTCGTCGCGTCGGACGACCTATCCGGGATCGCCCGCGGTGAGATCGAGATCCGCCGCCAGGGCACCGACGTCTGGCGCCAGCTCGACGCGACCGTGGAGCCCGGCGGCTTCGCGGCCAACCTGCACGACGAGCGCCTCAATGACGGCGTCTACGAGCTTCGTGCGCTCACTTGGGACGCGGCCGGCAACGAGCGCTCGAGCGACCAGTTCGACAGCGGAGCAGCCGCGCTGCTCACGCTGCCGCTTCGCATCAAGACCCAGCTGCGCGTCGGAAAGGCGCTCCGGCTGCACGCGCGACGCGCTGGGAGTCGGCATGCCCAGGCGCGGACGGTCTATGTCGGGCATCCACTGATCCAGCACGGCCAGCGCGTTCGCCTCTACGGTCGGCTCGTCGCGCCCGGCGACAATCCCGTCCAGGACGCGGGCGTCGAGGTCTCCGCGAGACCGGATCTCCCCGGTGCCGGGTTCCAGCCGGTCGCGACGCTGACGACATCGCGCACCGGCCGATTCTCCTACCTCGCGCCTGCCGGGACGAGCCGGGTCGTGCGGTTCGACTACGCGGGTGCCGCGAAGATCCGGCCGCAGTCGCGGGAGGTCACCGTCCGCGTGCGAGCTGCGAGCACCATCCGGCCGAGCCGGCGATCGGTCGTCAACGGTGAGGCAGTCGCGTTCTCCGGGCGCCTCAGCGGCGGCATGATCCCGGCCGACGGCAAGCTGGTCGAGCTGCAGTACTTCGACCGAGGCGGGTGGCACACATTCCGCACCACACGCGCATCGGCAACCGATGGGCACTGGCACAACACGTACCGCTTCGACGGCACCCGCGGGGTACGTCACTACCGGTTCCGGGCAGTCCTTCCGCGGGAATCGGGCTACCCATTCGCGCCCGGAGCGTCGCGGACGGTCGGCGTCACCGTGCGCGGCCTGTAGATCACGAGAGGAGACACATGACTCGGGTACGCAGACATCTGAGCTACGCCAACGTGATGGCCACCGCTGCCGTCTTCATCGCCCTCGGTGGTAGCGCCTACGCGATGGCACAGCTGCCCCGCAACAGCGTTGGCGCCGCGCAGATCAAACGCGGGGCAGTGGGGGCGTCGGAGCTACGCAAGAGCGCGGTGTCGTCCCGCTCGATCCGCGACAGGTCGATCAAGCTGGGGGACATCTCGGTGTCGGCTCGCAGCTTGCTGCGCGGCGCCACGGGCAACCCGGGGCCGTCGGGCCCGGCAGGCGTCGCGCTCCACGCGGCGATCAATTCCGGCGGCACCGCGGTGCGGGGCAACGCCACCGCGTTCAGCCACCAGGGCGGCAGCGGTCTCTACACGGTCACGTTCGGCCGAGATGTGAGCACCTGCGAAGCGACGGCCACCCTGGCCGCGGTACCGAACGGCCCGGCGATCGACCAGCCGACGCCGGGCAGGGTCACGGTCGGCGCCGACGGCACGAGCATCGCAGTGCGGACGTTCGACGCCGACGGCAGCGTGAAGGACCAGCCGTTCAACGTTATCGTCGCCTGCTGACCGTGGCCGGAGTGACAAGGCGTGGCACAGCTTGGTGCGGGTACCTCTCCCGAGGAGGTGACGCGGTTCGTTGAGGCCCTGTTCGAGCATGCGCCGCGCGAGGCCTTCGTCGAGGTCAGGTTCCGACGTAGTTGCGGCATGGGCCAGTCGTTCCACCGGGCCGGCGCTCTCGAGGCGCTCTCACGAGAGATCGCAGCTCATGCGCGGCAACGCGATGTCTACGTTGGCGTGATCCCACGTAACCGGCGCGGAGGCGCCCGGAAGGATCTCGTGACCGAGGGGACCGTCGCGTGGGTGGACTGCGACGACGAGGCGTCGGTAGCGGCGTTGTCCGGCTTCCGGCCGGCGCCCACGATCATCGTCGCCTCGGGCAGCGCGACCAACTGCCACGCATATTGGCGCCTCGATAGCCCGACCTCCGTGGACGTCATCGAGCAACTCAATCGACGGCTCGCGCGCCGTATCGGCGCTGATGGTCGATCGAGTGAGGCCGCGCGGATCTTGCGGCCGGCGGGGACGACCAACTGGAAGGGAGATCTGCCCGCGCGAGTGCGGCTACTCCAGCTCGAGCGCTCGCCGATCGGCATCGACGAACTCGTGGCCGACTTACCGCCGCTGGAGGGACCTCGACGCTCCGCCGGGCGTCGTCCTATCTCGACTCCTCGCGAGGGAGCCGACGACCTGACGCGGATACCGCCCGCCGAATACGTCGAGTGCCTGACGGGTCGAGAGGTCGGACGCGACCACAAGGTGGCGTGCCCGTTCCATGACGACCACACGCCGAGCCTCCACGTCTACGACGAGCCCGAGCGAGGCTGGTACTGCTTCGGATGCGGACGAGGCGGCACGATCTACGACTTCGCGGCACTGCTCTGGAAGCGCGGCCTGCGCGGCAGCGAGTTCGTCCGTGTGCGGCAAGAACTGCTGGTCCGCTTCGGCTCGTTAGGAAGCGCGGACCGTCCCCAGCCCGCGCGCCGCGGTGTCGGGCGTTCCGCGTCCCCTCCTCATCCGTAACGCGAGACGGCGCGGTTGCGCAGAGTGCTCAGTCGTCGACAAGCAGAACGCTGAGCGCGGGCGGGCTGAGGACCATCGCTGGTATCTCGACCAAAACGGAGCGCGAACACGCGGACCTGTGGGTCCGCAACCACGTCGAAAACCCGAGCCAATCAGTGTGGTTGTCCTGCTCATTAGTTAGTTAGCCGTGCTCCGCGTCGCGTGGCCGTGCCGGTGTCCGCACCGAGATCAGAGAATTCGTGTAGCCCCGTAGCCGGAACCGACCATAACTAGCACAATGGCGAGCACCGCGAAAGTTCGCGAATGAAGGTAAAGGCCGCCCAACATGCGCCACCCGACGAGGCTGGCCATCGCGAGGCAGAGGAGCACGAAGCCTGCCCAGACGATCGCGAACAGGTTGGCGAGCGCGAGGTGCGCATCCGTGACCGTCGAAAATGCGGCGGTTTCCTTGAGCAGTGGCCAGAGAACGATTGCGGCCAGGGCCGATGCGGCGGCAACGAGAAACTCAGGCACGGCGTTTGCCACGATGAGCACGGACAGAGGCTTCGTCCGTCCCCCCTGAAGTTGGTATTCCCAGCGTTTGCCAGCAAAGAACGTCAGCACCGTGAACACCAGCGCCGCCGACGGCATGACGTCGTTGAGCTCAGGGGGCATGGGAAATTGGGCTACGTCTTCGGCTCGTCGCCCTTGAGGAACTCTGCGGCGCTGCGCTTGCCGCTGTCCTTGTCTGTCCGACTCACGGTCACGGTGAGCTTCGCTCGATCCACACTGAGCCCACGCTCAAAGCCTTGGCGTCTGAGCCGATCGACGGCGTAGTCGAGGACCACGAGGTTGTCGAACGCGAACTCGAAGTCCTTTGCCTTGAGTAGGCCGACCTTGTCGGCTTTCCGGGCCGCGGACTTCACCGACTTGTCCAAGCGTTCGCGATACTTCGCTGGGTAACGCGCTTGGTAGGTCCCGTTTAGGCTGTGGGCTTGCGAGGGCTTGATCCGAAACAAGACACCCACCTCGTACCGGGTAAGCGGTGGCTCCGCTTGTGGGATGCGCTCCAGCAGTCGCCGCAAGCGATCGACACGGGTGTCCACGACCGAGCCAAAGACGTCCTGCGTGCCGCCCGCGACATTCAGAGCCTCCTCCGCCCCTACTGCGCCGAGTGCTTCCGTGATCAGTGCCGCACGTTCTGGGCTGCAGCCACCGTCGTCAACGAGCGCCTTCTTGGCGGCTTCGAGACTGGTCGACAACGAGGCGATGTCCGTGAGCTTGGCTGGTTGGGGCGATGTGGCGATGATCGCCAGTTCGTCGTCTCGGCCGGTACTCCTCTGCGAGAGGCTTCACGCCAACCCGCGTCGGTCGCGGCACCCCCCTGCGTCTTCCTCGCGCGAGCAGCGGCCCGTAGCGCCACCTGATCGCTGTCTTCCTACCGGTCAAGGACGGTGCGTATGCCGCCGTGAGGATCGCCGAACGACCTGCTCGATCGTGACTCCGCTGGGGTGCACTGAACCGCTGCTCGTCGCCGACATCACCTACCTCAGGCACGTGGGGCGCGTCGACTACCGGGGGATGGGATGGCTAACGCGTGGCGCCCGCACGTTGCAGGCGCTGACCGTGCCGACGCATGCTGACCGGGCGTCGGTCCGGATCCTGCCCCTGTCGCACGAGGCCAGATCCTTCGCAGACGCCGCTCAGCAGCTGCACGCGGGACGGGGGTCTGGGCGCCGATCGTGCGGGCTCAGCGACGGGACGTCGGGGTCGTCCCGAATGAGGTCCCAGGGTTCGAACCAATCTCGTATTGAGGTCCAGGGATCGAATCAACGACCAACGCACGCACGCGCGCTCATGGCAGCGGATACGCTTTCCTCATGGAGGCGACACGGGAGTCTTGGAAGCGCATCATTCGGGATCTCTACGAGAGCTTCCAGCGCACCGACCAGGAGATGATCCTGCTTCGTGAGATCGATCACGCCATTATCGAGCATGCGAGTGAGCCCGGTGCCATCGAGACGGTGTTCACGACCAGCGTCCAACAGCTCTCTCGCATCTACGCACTCGCTATGGACGGCGCGGTGTACGCGTACATTGGCGATCGGCTCCTTCTCCTCGCCGACGATGCCGCGCCAACAAGCCCTGAGTCACTCAACACGTCGGACGCTATCGAACGCTTGGCTCACACGCCAGGCTCGCTAGGTGAACTACGAGGGCGCGACGAGGCGCTCGACGGGCTCTTTGATCAGCTTCCTGCCGCCAACACGATTCTGCTCCAGCCGATCTACACCGACGACAACCGACTGTTTGCGGTTCTGTTGTTCCGCGATTCTGAACAGAAGGAAGGTTCGCGACTCGCTGATCCAGAGTTTAGGAACACCGTGAAGGCGATCTCCAGGCAGTTGACAATTGCCTATCGCCATCGAGTGAGATCCGACCAAGAGGAACTGCTGCGTGGGCTTTGGGAGCTCTTCCTCAACTCTGATCTGGCGCCCACACGCTGCTTCCGCGATCTAGCCCAGATGGTGCCGCGCGCGTTTCCCACATTTGGGCCGCTTGGTCTCCCGGCTGAGCCCGAGGTTCAAATCCTCGTCCTTGAGCGCACGCCTGATGACGAACCGCACTTCTTGACCATTCGCGGGACGACAGGCGATGAACCATCGATCACGAAAATCAATATCGAGGACTCTATTTGCGGGCTACTCATCGAACAGACCGAGAAGGCGTTGCCGTTTTTCTGCGACGATCCGCGTAGACCGGAGTACAGGGGGCGGTACAAGAACTACCTCGAGCGCGACAACCCCATCCAGACAGAATTTGCCGTTCGGCTCATCAGTAGCGTGGGCACGGGCGAGACGATCGGGGTACTGAACATCGAGTCCGAGGTCGCGGAGGCGTTCAACGTGCATCATCAGGCAGCAATCGTCGAGCTGGCGTCGCGCATCGCCCCTATGGTCACGGTTTTCGAAGACCGCATCGACCACAACCGGTTGATGCACCTGTCGGTCGGCTCCGCAACCGCAAACTACCTTGACAGTCTTGCTGGCATCTTCCGGCATGGCATTGCCTCTCCCCTTGTGGCGCTTCGCGCCGAAACCACCGCAGGCCACAAGATCATCGACCGGAAACTGCGACCGCTGCTCGAGCCGCTGATGAGCGAAGCACCAGTCGGCGCCACGGCCCGAGGCGACATCGACGAGGAGTTGGCCGACTTGCACGCGGGGCTCGAGAATCTCGACGGCGTTCACCGACAGATCAAAGAGTTTGCTACGGAGTTCGCCAGCGGCATCTCAGGCTTCGGCCCGATGGGACGGTTCGATCTTCGCCGTCTCGTTGAACAAACGGTGTCGCTCGCGGGACGCTCGCGACTGGCGCCCAACGATGCCGAGATCCGGATCACGGTCGACGGCGAGCCGGAGGCCTACGCCTTCTGCTCGCGCCTGTTCAAGCAGCACATGTTCTCCTTGTTGACCAACTCGATCTTCTCGATCCAGGAAAGAGCGACGGACGGCCCGGTCCGCGGGACCGTGGCGGTGACCATCGAGCGCGACACCGACCCTGATATATCGCGCGAGGTTACTCTGAATCGGCGCTGGGTGGTGCGTGTCCGCGACGACGGCGCGGGCGCTGACGAAGCCACCATGGCGAAACTTCGGTTATTTCAACCGGGCAATCACTTTCGCCCCACGTTGCCGGGGCAGGGGCTTGGTCTGGTAGCGGTACAGCGATACATGGGTTCGATCGGGGGTTGGATCAAGCTCGACAGCGTGGCAAGCGAATGGTTCGAAGTAAGACTGCTGTTCGACGAGTACAGACAGGATATTCACGGTCCGATGTCGACACACGTGGAGGGAGCAGGCAATGGCGCGTAACTCGGTCGACAAGCGGGCGCGGATCCTCGTCGTCGAGGACATCGACACCACACGAAAAGCATACGTGCGCAACCTCAAGCTCGAGGACGGCTATCGTGTTGATACCGCCGGAGACTTGGCCGAGGCGACGGCGGCTATTGATGCTTGCACATACCACGCCGCCTTGGTAGACATCATGCTTGCGGGGGAGAAGGATGTCGCTAACCGCGACGGCGTAGCCGTAATCCAACGGCTGGCCGCACTCAACGAAGGCACTCAGGCAGTAGTGCTGTCCGCGCAGCCCGAGAAGCAGCTCATCCGAGAGTTTCTGAAGGAGTATGGCGCCTTCGACTATCTAGACAAGGAGAGGCTGAACGACACGGGTATGGACCTGATGATCGAGTTCGTGTCGAATGCGATCGAGGCCAGCCCAGTCGGGAACGCCCCGTCGTGGGAAGCCGTCGTAACGGCTCTCGCCGGCGACCGAGCCGAGCATGAGTTCGTCTCACAGATAATGAGCGGGCTGAGTTTTGGCGGCGGGTTCGAGAACCTCACGCGCTCGCTTGGATCGACGGTTCGCCATCTGCTTCCTTTGCTACCTCCGCAAGCGCGCAACACCGGGCTAGTCTTGGACCACGAGAGGGCCGGCTTTGTTGCACAGTATTGGTCGAAGGGTCAGGGGTGCGCGATTGAAATCGGAGTCTTCGGGAAGACCGGGACGCGAACCGAGAGGCCGGGGACCCTCGACGACGCGGTGCTCATTAGGCACGAGAAGGCGGGGCTCCACGTGGTAGTCACACGCCTGCCCCGCGCGTCGCGAGACGAGTACGCGTACCCGCACGCGTGACCACGTCTCCGCGCGTACTTGTCGTCGATGACGACGACACGTTCGTGAAGGCACTTGTGCGCGCGTTTAAGGTAAACGGGGTGAGCGCAACCGGATGCAGCGACCCCGCCTCGCTATTGCGGTGGCGCGCAAGGCAGAGGTTCGCATACGATCTGATCCTGCTTGATATGCGGCTGGGGCGAGGTGCCGACGGAACCGCACTGAACGCGCTGAAGGTCCTTCCGCATCTGATGACCTACGCACCCTCATCGAAGGTAGTGGTGTTTAGCCAGGAAGATATGACCGTTGACGACGCGCTCAAGTGCATCGAGCGCGGCGCGCTGACGGTGGTCCCTAAGGGTTCGGAGGTCGGAGAACTGTGTCGCGTCGTGGAGGTTTACCAGCGACTCGGTGACCAACGCCAGACACGCGAGGCCCTCATCTCGGTTCTGTGGGAGGACGTACGCGATCAGAGCGACAGGAGTGGTCAGCGCCTTGAGATGTTGGTCATGAACCTGTTCGACTCGATGCCGACTTTTCGCGTCATCGATAACAATGTGAGGATCGCATCCATCGGGAGCGTCGATGTTCTCGTCGAGAACCAGAATCGCCACCGGTTTTGGGATGAGCTGGACTCCTACCATTTGGCTGTGGAGTGCAAGGACCATGCCCGCGCACTCGAGCCGACGGATCTCAATCAGTTCAAAGCTGTGGTGCGAGGCTGCCGTTTGGCCAAGGTTGGCATCCTCGTGTCGATGGGCCCGTTCCCTGAAGGTTTCGCCCACCATCCGACTGGCGTGCTAGCGCAGAACGACGCGCATATCTTTGGGCTAGGGCGTGCACACCTTGAGCGCCTTGTCGAGGCTCCGTACGATGGGCGCGAGGAGTATCTCCGCTCGGCTCTCGAGGCGCAGTAGTGTTAGCGCAATGAACGTGCCTCGGCCGAACAGCATCGACGAACTCGCGAGATATTTGACCACCTTTTACCAACCAACGCCGCTTCCTCAGCTAGGTGATCGCGTGCAACGGGCCGTGCTGGAGAGGGAGGCGGCACGCTTGGTGGCACAGATCAAGGCTCTCGCCTCGGGTGAATTGTGCCGGTTGAGTCTCGAGGAGGGCTGGGGCCTTCTAGAGATTGTGCGTCGCGCGGCGCCGGTCCGACAGGTTGTCGCTGCGGTCCGGTGCGACCGGTCTCCGCGAGATCGACGGCCCACTGGCTGCCAGGAGCTTCGTACTGATGGCCGAATGGGCCGCGAACTCTCCGATGCGGACGCAGGGTGAATTGCTATTGCTCTTCGCGTCGGATCTCGACGTCACGAAGGACCCTGAGGCCCTTGAATTGGCAATCACCGCGCGGCGGGCAGGGTGGCGAGTTCTAATTGGGCAGGCCACAGAGGGCCCAGATGTGGCCCATGTCCGGCTTCGCAGTGCCGCCCACGACGCGGTGAGCCTTCACGTGACCGACGGTGCCGCCGGATTGGGCGGGATTGAGGCGGCGGTGCGGTTCCAGACGTCTGACGATGGCCAATCATCGCGCGACAACGGGAACGTCGGTTTGCTGAAGGCGTTCGAGCTGCCGCCGTCGGTGCTCGTGGTCGCGACGGCAAGCGACGAGGAGCGGGGCCCCGGTCTGAGTGTCGCCGACCTGTTCGGCGATAACATCATGCTTCGAGACTTCGAGCCGCGTGCGGATAGCCTCGATGGTATCGACGTCTTTCGACGGGACTTGGGTTGGGACAGCATCTACGTCCCGCGCAAGAATGAGCCGGAGTATGCCCGCGCTCTGCTACGCATCATGGGCGGCGCGGACGCCAATGGGCCCGAGCAGATCGTCTACGTGGGAGACACGCTCCTGAACGACGGCGGCGCTATTCGTGGACTCCAGGCACATGGGCCACGGAACAATGTGTGGGGGTTTTTGTGCGGTGCGACGAAGGCAAAGCCCGACTCGGACTTCGCACTGGGTCAGATCTATTTTGGCGCTGCATGGATCTCGCTGGTGGCTTTCCTGACACATGCACAGTCCGAGGGGCTCGTCCTCGACGAGAGGGCGTGGGTGTTGTTCGACCTTGACCAGACCGTCTACGCCGCAAAGGATCGCGACGACGAACCTCTCGTCCGGGCGCGCTGGGACGCTGCTCGTGCATACCTTGAGCAGGTCGTGCCGGGCTACAAGTTCGACGCTTCGCGGGCCGAGGCGTTGTACCGAGAGTTTGACCGCGACGACTACCACCCCGTCACGCGCGACAATCTCGACTACGTCGTGCTGCTCGTGCTCGCGGTGGCATCGGGCCTGGCGGACGCGACCGAGATTCGTGACTATGCAAGTTCAAGTCGCCCGACCATTGCCGCGCTGGCTGAGGAGTTGAGACGGCGGGCGTCGATGCGGGTGGGCCACGAGGACATCGCGGCGGTCCTCGACGCCGTCAAGGCGGTGTACTACAACACGCTCGCTGGCGACCAAACGCCTTGTAAGGATTTCCGTCGCCTTGAGTGCCTAGCCATGGCAGCGCGCATGCGAGGGGACGTTATGGGCGATATCGAGGACCGGATCGTCCTCAACCGAGAGGTTGTCGACGTCATCCGTGTCCTCCAGCGCACGGGGGCGCACCTCTTCGCGGTGTCTGATCGCCCGCTCGAAGCCGCCGTTGCGTTGCCCGAGACGGATGACGAGTCCGGCGAGACAGACCTCATGACGATCCGAATGCTCACGCGCGGCGTGCCGCTGAGCGGTGCCCTCACGCGTCTGCCCATCAAGTAGCCAGTTTGTAGCGGGACCGCTGGAAGGACAGGTATGTCAACTCAACTGTCTACCTGGGTCGTACGGCCGACTGTGAGACGGCCCCGCCGCCGCGCTTGAAATGGACATAGCTGGAGGACATCGTTGAGGGAGACCGGCTTCTGGGCCCAAGACCCTTCCCAGCGGCTGATCATCACTGCTGGCCTGCATGCGACGGGCCGCAAGAGGCGTGGAGTCGGCGGAGTTGCGCTTCCGTGATCGGAGGGCTACGACCAGTCCGTAGCCCCTCTACGGCGCCCCGCGGCGATGCTTGGACTGGCACGGCGGGTCGCCGGGAACTTGCCGGACACAGATGCAGCCGGCGACGGCGAAGGCGGCGGTACCTGAGCAGTCGGGTCGCGGCCAGCTCATCTTGGGGCTCACGCTCAAAATCGAGAGCCTGGCTCCAGCCACGCCTGGGTCGGCGTCCGTCAGAGGTGCATGACGACGCGTACGCAGGCTGCTCTGGCCCCGGCGGCGACTGGAGGGCCACCGTCGGTCGGCTGTCGTCGCCCTGACTCCGAGCGCGAGGGCGCTCGAAGCGCACCCGACGAGCTCGTGCCCGTGGCCTCGCTGGAGCTCGGAGCATCCGAGCGTTTGGGCGCCAGCGATCCCCGAATGAGACGGAGTGCCCGGTTCCACCTTGTGATCACGGTGGCCGTCGGGGCGAGCGCTGCGGGGGTCCTGCTGGTCGGCGTGGGTTGGATTCCACGCACCCAGCCACCGCGGCAGGAGACGGCAGCTGGCAGCGAGGTCGTCACAGCCGCGCTGCCGATTCACGCCACGCGCTCAACGGTCCGGTCTCGTGGCCACCGGCACCCAAGACGCCCGCATCGCGTGACGCGACACCGGTCGGCGAGGCCAGACCCACCGCCGCTGGCATCAGCGGCGCGGCCGGCGCGCGAGTTGGCACCTGCGGCACCGTCCGCGCGGGAGCACACCCCGTCTCACGCCGCCTTCGCGGAGACTCCGCGCTGCGAGTTCGAACCCTCGTGCACGGCGGGCGGTTCAACGCCGTGACCGTCGTAGCCGGGGGGTTCCGCCGCCGGACGGTCTCGGCTGGGCTAATCGCGTTGCTGCTCGTAAGCGTCAGTGGCCTGACGGGGCTTGCGGTAGTCGCGCAGCTCCTTGCCGGCCCGGTCGAGCCCGGCGCCAGCGGATCGGCTACCGACATCCCGCCCGACTACCTGGCGCTATACGAGGCGGCGGCCAGCCGATATGCCCTCGGCCCGACGGGTTGGAGCGTCCTCGCGGCCGTCGGGAACGTGGAGTGCGACCACGGGCGTTCCTCGGCCGTGGGTTGCGGGCGTGGGGAGCACAACTCGTCTGGCGCGATGGGTCCCGCGCAGTTCCTCCCCGCGACCTGGGCTCGCTACGGGGTCGACGGCGACGGTGATGGCGATCGCGACGTCTGGGATCCCCCGGACGCGATCTTCGGGATGGCCAACTATCTCAGGGCCTCCGGCGCGCCTGAGGACTGGCGGGCCGCGTTGTACGCCTACAACCACGCGGGGTGGTACGTCGACAAGGTCCTCGCTCAGGCCGAGCAGTACCGCCGCGGGTCCGCTGCCGCGCCCGCCCGGATGACCACGTCGATCGCGCCGCGTGGCGATACGGCGTGGCTTGCGCCGGTGCCCGGTTTCCCAGGCGAAGAGTGCGATGCGCGAATCGCGCGCGACGTCTTGGCGTTGGTCGCGGCGTACCGACTGCGCATCACGGCCTGCTACGGCGGGTCGCCGCCGCACGCGCTGCACGGTGAGCATCCGCTCGGTCTTGCCGTGGATGCCGTGCCCGACGATGGCGACTGGGATCGCATCATGGCGATGGCACGCGCGTTCGGCTGGGACGAGTCGTGTGCGTCCAGTGGCTGCCCAGGTCGCGGTCCGTTTCGGGTCGTTCTCTACAACGGCTACCCGTCACACGGGGATCCGCGCCACTCGGACATCCCGCACATCCACTTCTCGTGGCAGCACGCGCCGGGCGCAGCCGTTCAGGCCGGCGGCGTGGGTGCGAACGCTCACCACGGTGAGCCCATCGACAACGAGTCCGCCCCGACGGGCGGGAGGAGGTGATGTTCGATGACCGTCGCGACGGCTGTGCTGTCTGCGGTCCACGACGTTAAGCTCGATCCGAGCCCCAGCGGACTGCCGGGAAGCGACGTGCTGCAGGGCTTGATTGACGGCCTCGGGTTCTGGGCGCTGCTTGCGTCCCTTGCTGGTGTCCTCCTCGGGGCTGCGATCTGGGCGATCGCCTCACATGCGAACAACCACCAGTGGTCGGCTGGTGGCCGTCGCGGGACGCTCGCCGCGGGGGCCGCTGCATTGATTATTGGGGCCGCCCCTGCGCTCGTGAACTTCTTCGCCGAGTCGGGAGGGAAGGTCCATTGACCAGCATCGTCCCGAGAGATCGGTCAGCAGGTCGACGCGCTCGACGTGTTCCCGGCGCTGGCGGTCCGCGCCGACTCGCCTACGCACTGGCCATCGTGGTGCTGATTGCCGCCTGCGTCATCGCAGGTAGGGCCACCCTCCACGAGGACGCAGCGCCGTCAACCCCCGTTCGTCGTGCTGCGACGCAGCCGGCAGCGTCGTCCCCGAACCCGCCGGCACACTCCAGAGCCGGCGTCGTCGCGGTGGCGACGAGGTTCCTGGCCGAGCTGCGATGGGACCTTCTGGTCAACGACCGCCGTCGGACGGCCGTCGTCGATCATGTCGCAGCGCCGACGAAGCGCGTGGTCCTCGAGAAGTTCGTATCGCGGGGCGTAGTGGACCTGCGCAGAGCAGTGTCGGCACGACCCGTCGTCGCGCGCCCGACGTTCCTCGGCTACCGAGTCGTGAGGTTCACGTCGCGTCGAGCGACGGTGTCGGTGTGGGGCATGGCGCTGTTCGGCAGCGGGGCGTACGAGCCCGTCACGCAGTGGTCGACGAGCACCTTCGACCTCGTGTGGCAGGCGACCGCGTGGAAGCTCACGGCGATGCGCAGCCGCCCCGGCCCGTCGCCCAACTCGTCCCTGACCGACCTGGCTCGCTACGACGGAGCCTTCCACGCGTACCGCTATGTGCCGTAGGCGAGTCGCGCTACTGGCCGTGCTCTTGGTCGCGGCAGGCTCTCACGCCGTGATCGCGGCTCCGGCGGCCGACGCGGCCGGCCTGCCCAACCCGGTCTGTCTGGTCGGCGTCTGCGACGAGATCAACCACATCGTCGGTGGGAAGGTCGGCTCCATCGTGAACTGCGCGCTCGCGGCCGTCGTGTGCGCGGGCAAGAAGGTCGTCGGCGGGGTGGCCGGCCTCGCGGGCGGCGTCGTCGAGGACGGCGTGAATGCCGTCGGCGGCTCGGTGATGGGCGGCCTCACGAGCTGGGTCGCGGAGGGGGCAGCGTGGCTGGTGAGCAGGGTCGGCACGATGCTCGATCGCTCGACGCGTCCCGCGCTCGGAAGCACCTGGTTCACGCAGCAGTACCGCACCATGATCGAGCTCGCGGTGAGCGTCGCGCTCGCGATGCTGCTCGCGGCCGTCATCCACGCGACGCTGCGCCAGGACATCGCGATGCTGCTTCGCGCTGCGCTCGTCGCGCTGCCGACCGCGCTCTGCCTGTGCTTCGCCGCCGTCACGCTGGTCGAGATGGCGCTTGGCGTCACAGACTGGATGACCGACGCCGTCCTGCAGAGCTTCGAGACGGACACCGGGAACTTCTTCAAGGACATCGGCCATGTGCTGGCGCCGACCGGGCTCGCCGGCGCGGCGCTACCCAGCTTCCTGCTGTTCCTCAGCGGCCTCTTCACAGCGCTGATGACGTTCATGGTCTGGCTCGAGCTCGTGATGCGCGAGGCGGCGATCTACGTCGCGGTGGCGTTCTTGCCTTTGTCGTTCGCGGCGATGATCTGGCGCGCGACGGCGCATTGGTGCCGGCGACTCGTGGAAGGGCTGATGGCGATCATCCTGTCGAAGTTCACGATCGCCGCGGCGATCGCGCTGGCCGCGTCAGCGATGTCTCATGCGGGCGGCGACGGCGACGGCGGTTGGACCGCGCTGCTGGCGGGATCGGCCGTGATGCTGATCGCGGCGCTGACGCCGGCGCTGCTGTTGAAGATCGTCCCGTTCGCCGAGACGGCCACGCAGGTCGGCCTGCAGCGTGGCGCGGCGAGAGGCGCGGTCACGAGTGCACCGGGGGCGCAGTCAGCCTCGATGGTCGTGCGGCTCGCGATGGCGCAGACCTTCGCGTCGACGCTCGCGGGTGGCTCGGGCAACGGCGCAGCTCGAGCCTTGCCGCCCGCGCCCACCCCAGCGACCCCCAGCACTGCCACTGGCGCCGCCGGTTCGCAGCCGCCTGGCTCCGGAAGACAGGGCGAGGGCGCTTCACCGAAGCCGCCGCCGCCAGCGCCCACCCAGCGCCCGCAGAGAGGGAGCAAGTCATGAGCGACCGGGAACCCGTGATCCGCAGCTACCGGTTCGGGCCGCTCGAGCGACGGGGGATTGTCGGGGCGCTGAGGCTTGGCCAGCTCGCTGTGCTTGCGGGCGCGGCGTTGCTCGCCGTGATCGCGTTTCGCGTCGCCTCGGGAGGGAGGGGCCTGCTCCTTGGTCTGCTGCTCGTGGCCGGCGCCGCGTTGGTCGCGTTCCTGCCCATCCGCGGTCGGTCCGCTGAGGAGTGGGCCCCGGTGTTGGCGAGGTGGCTCCGGCTTAGGATGGCGGGAGGAGCCGATTTTCGGTCGGCGCAACCATGGACCGGCGCGGTGGCGTCGCTCGACGGGTCGGACATGCGCCGCGATCTCGACCTGCCCGACGCGCTCGATGGCTGCGACATCCTGAGCGTTCCCGTCGCGGACGGCCGTGAGGTCGGTGTCTTCAGAGACCCTGCGCTGGGCGCGCTGACCGCGGTGCTGGCCGTTCGCGTTCGCGCGTTCGGGTTGCTCGGCGAGGCCGAGCAGGAGCGCCGCCTCGAGCGCTGGGGACGGGTGCTCGCGGGTCTCGCGCGCAACGAGTCGGCCATCAGGCGCATCGGCATCCTGGAGCGCACCGTCCCGTCCGATGGTGACGACCTCCAGCGCTACCTCGTCGAGGCGCGCGATCGCGACCTGCCGCTCGCTGACCCCGCGCTCCGCTCCTACGAGGCGCTGCTCGACGCGGCGGGACACGTGACGCAGGACCACGAGCTGTTCGTCTCGTTGCAGCTTGATCAGCGACGCGCGTGGGCGCGTGCCGGCCGGCTGTCGCGCGATCGTGCCGCCACGCGGGATGAGGTCGCTTGCGCGGTCCTCGTGCGCGAGCTCAGCACGTTCGCGACGCGCTTCGATCCGTCCGATGTCGTCGTCGACGGCGCGTTGAACGCGCGCATGCTGTCGCGGGCGATCCGCCTCGGCTTCGATCCCTACGGTCGCGAGCGGCTGAACCGCCTCGCGGCCGCGGCGCCCGAGCTCGAAGGCGCCGATCCCGCGGTGATCGGCCCGACAGCTGCGGATCTCCGATGGAGCAGCTACCGGACCGACAGCGCGATCCACCGCACCTACTGGGTCGCGCAGTGGCCACGCCTGGCCGTGGGGCCGACGTTCCTGTCTCCGTTGCTGCTCGACGGGCAGGCGGTGCGGTCGGTCGCGATCGTGCTGCAGCCGGTCGCTCCGGCACGCGCGCGGCGCGAGGTCGAGGCGCAGATCACGACCGACGAGGCCGATGAGCAGCTGCGCGCGGAGCGCGGGTTCCGCACGACGGCGCGCCACCGCCGCCGTGAGCACGCCACGCGCGAGCGCGAGCGCGAGCTGGCGGACGGCCATCAGGAGGTGCGCTTCGCGGCCTACGTCACAGTCAGCGCGCGCGACGAGGACGAGCTCGAGGTCGCGTGCGACCGCATGGAGCAGGCCGCACACCAGGCGCACCTCGATCTGCAGGTGATGTGGGGCGAGCAGGATCTCGCCTTCACGCACGGCGCGCTGCCGATCGCGCGCGGCATGGCCGACGACTCCCCGATCGGATCGGGTTGGTGGTGATGGCGCGCCGGCGGACGCAGCGCATCGCCGACCGCGACGCACATCGCGCGACGACTGCGAACGCGCAGGCGATCTATCCGTTCGTCGCCGAGGGTGGGCTCGGCGGCCGAGGCGCCTACATCGGCCGCGACCTCTACGGCGGATCCTTCTGCTTCGACGCGTTCGAGCTCTACGGCCAGCGCGTGCTCACGAACCCGAACGTGCTGGTCATCGGCGCGGTCGGCTCGGCGAAGTCCTCGCTGATCAAGACGTACCTTCTACGTCAGGCGGTGTTCGGGCGGATCCCGTGGGTGATCGATCCGAAGGGCGAGTACGGGCCGCTCGCTCGCGCGCTCGGTGTGGAGCCGATCCGGCTCGCGCCGGGCGGCGGGATCACGTTGAACCCGATAGCCCCGCGCGGCGGTTGGGAGAGCCGTCTCGGGCTGCTGCTCGCCGTCTGCAGCGGAGCGCTCGGCCGGCCGCTCGAGCCCGACGAGGAGGCCGGCGTGCGCGAGGCACTGCGGATCCTCGACGCGCGACGCGGTGCCGAGCCGACGCTCCCCGACGTCGTCGCGCTCCTGCTACGTCCGACCGGCGAGATGGCCGATCGGCTCGCGACGTCGACCGAGCGCGTGGCGGCGGGGGCCCGCGCGGCGGCGCTCGGACTGCAGCGCCTGTGCGAAGGCGAGCTGCGCGGCATGTTCGACGCGCCGACGACCCCGGGCCTGGAGGTGGGCGGCCGGGCGGTCGTCCTGGATCTGTCGGCCGTGTATCACTCGGCTGCGCTCGGGATCCTGATGGCGTGCGCGGCCGCCTGGCAGCGCGCTGAGATCGAGGAGCGCCACGCGCGGGCCGATCACGACGGGCGGATCGCCGCGAAGGTCATCACCGTCGCAGACGAGGCGTGGAAGATCTTCCCGGTCCTCGGCATCGGGGAGTGGCTGCAGGACTCCTTCAAGCGCTCGCGTGCGTACGGCTTGCAGAACGTGATCGTCATGCACCGGCTGTCCGATCTGACGTCCGCCGGCGTGGCCGGCAGCCGCGAGGTCGCGCTCGCCGAAGGCCTGCTGCACGACGCGCAGACCCGCGTCGTGTACGCGCAGTACGAGGACGAGGTCCCGCGCACTCGCGACCTGCTCGGTCTGACCTCGGTCGAGGCGTCGATCTTGCCGGAGCTCGATCCGGGCGTAGCGCTGTGGAAGGTCGGGCGCCGCTCGTTTCTCGTACAGCACCGTCTGAGCCCGTTCGAGGCCGAGCTCGTCGACACCGACGCCCGCATGCTGGACCGCCAGTCAGCCGCAGCATGAGCCCGGACCGGCGAGATGTCACCCATCCGTTTGAGGTCGTCGCGGGGTGCGCGCTCGGACTGCTTCTTGTCGGAGCGGTGGCGAGCGAGCTTTGGTCCGGAGTCGCCGGCACGCTGTTCGGCGGCGGCTGGGTCTCGCTGCCCCTGGCCGACATGCCCGGTGTGCTCGGGCGGCTGCAGCATCACCTCGGCGATCCACGCCGCGCCTGGCCGTCCGAGGTCCGCTCGCAGCTCCCAGGCGCCATTGGGTTCTACGCATCTCTCCTCCTGCTGATCGCCGCGACCGGGTCTGCGGCCGCCTTCGTTGTGTCCCGCTTCTTGGGTCGACCCGGACGACCGGGGCGGGGCGCGCGCTGGGCACGCAGCCGCGATCTGCGCCTGCTGGCGGTCCGGAGTCCGGCGGCCGGACGTGTGACGCTGGGCCGCCACAGGCGCCGCCTCATCGCTGCGGAGGCCCGGCAGTCGGTCATCGTCGTCGCCCCCACGCAGACCGGGAAGACCACCGGCCTCGCCGTACCCGCCCTCCTGGAGTGGACGGGCCCGATCCTCGCGACGTCGGTCAAGAACGACCTGTTGCGAGACACCCTCGCTCGGCGTGCGCAGCTCGGCGAGGTCCGCGTCTTCGATCCGACCGCCACGACCGGGGTGGACCGCGCGAGCTGGACACCGCTCGCCGCCTGCGGCGACTGGCAGGGCGCGCGCCGCACCGCCGACCGACTCGCGAAGGCCGGACAGTTCTCCAATCGCTCGTTGCAGGACGCCGACTTCTGGTCGCAGGCCGGCGCGCGCTTCCTGGCGCCGCTGCTCCTCGCGGCCGCCACGAGCGGCCGGACGATGACCGACGTCGTGCGCTGGATCGACACCGAGGAGCAGGCTGAGGTCAGCGACGCGCTCGAGGCGGAAGATCTCGAGCCCGCGCGCAACGCGCTGCTGACCGTCTGGACGTCGGACGATCGGCTGCGCTCGTCGCTGTACCTGACGGCGAGCATCGCCCTGGAGGCCTACAACGACCCGACCGTGGCCGCCTGCTCGACGCACGGCGACATCACGCCCGACTGGCTACTCGACCACCCGGCGAACACGTTGTACCTGTGCGCGCCGGCCGACGAGCAGGCCCGGTTGCGGCCGCTGTTCACGACTTTGATCCGCGCCGTTGTGAGCGAGGTGTACGCCCGGGCGGCGACGACCGGCAAGCCGATCGAGCCCGCCCTGCTCGTGGTGCTCGACGAGGCGCCGAACATCGCGCCGCTACCCGACCTCGACCAGCTCGCGTCGACCGGCGCCGGCCAGGGCCTGCAGCTCGTCACCGTCGTCCAGGATCTCGCCCAGGTCCATGCGCGTTGGGGCGCCACCGCCGACTCGATCGTCAACAACCATCGGGCGAAGCTGTTCGGTCCCGGGCTGTCGTGCGCGAAGACCCTCGAATACGTCGCGCGTGTTCTCGGCGACCAGGAGCAGCGCCAGATCTCCTCGACCTCCGGCGAGCAGGGCCGGCACTCGAAGACCGAGTCGCGCACCTACCGCGCGCTCGCCCCCGCCAACGCGCTGCGCGAGAGCCGACCCGGCTCGATGCTGCTCATGTACGGGCACCTACCGCCCGCACAGATCCGGCTGCGGCCGTGGTTTCGCGACAGATCCCTCATCCGCCTCTCGAAGCCCGCGCCGCGGCAGTCCGAGCCATGACGGGAGGCTCGGCACAAGCAACGCAGACGACAGCGCGCGCCGGATCCCACCCTGCGCTGCAAGGCGACGAGGCTGAGCTCTTCGCTGGCTACCAGCACCGACTGCTCCGCGCGACCGCCGCGACCGTGCGCACCAGCGCGGCCAACGTCGACGACGCATGCGCCTTCGCATGGAGCGAGTTCCTCACGCGACAGCCACGGCGCGAGTCGGCGTTGCCATGGCTGCGCCAAGTGGCACGGCGCGAGGCCATCCGATTGGACGGTGCCGGCCGGCGCAACGTCGAGCTCGACTTCGAGACGAAGCCAGGCATGTCGAAAGCCGCGCACATGCCGGAGGCGGCAAGACGTTCCATCCCAAGTGCGCAGGGAATGCTCGAGGTACGCGAGCGCCTCGCGGACCTCCCGGACGACCAGCGCAAGACGGCCTTCCTGCGCGCCGCCGGCTGGCGCTATGGCGACATCGCCGACTGCCTCGACCTCAGCGAAGCGCGTGTCACCAAGCTGCTCGCAAGGGCCGACGCCAGCATCCGCCGCCTCGACGAACGCGACCTCGCGACCCGCTCGCCGCGCGCGGCTCGCCTCAAGGAGCTCGAGGACGACCCACCGCGTTTCCTTGTTCAGGCGATCGGCCGACCGCCACGTCCCGATCCCAAGCGCGGAGGCGAGCAGCGGCGCCTCGAATGGAGACGCCTCGCGCTCGCTGTCGACGACTACCGAAGCACGCACAACATCCGCGACCGCCACCGGGCGCTGGGCAGCGAGACTGTAGACAGCAGCGGCGAGGATCGAACGGCCTTGACCCGACGAATCGCAAGCTTCGCCGGGGCCCGAGGACGCAGTGCAGGTCGAGACCTATGACATCCACCTCACCAAAGACGACGCCATGACGACGCTCATCCAGTACCGAGACGAGGTGGTCGCCATCGCCGGCGGCACGCGCTTTCACCTCGCCCCAGGCATCGAGGCGCGAGAGCCTCGGGATCCACTTCGGGGGTTCGTGGCATTGATGTGTGTGTTCGCCGATCGCGTCAACACCGGTGAGCTCCCCGGCCCATACAGCGACCACAGAGCCGAGCTCTACGCCCGCAGCGCACTGATCGACGACAACGAGTTCCTCCGCGCCGATGTCCAAGACGTCAGCGATGAGGCGCTCGCGGAGCGCTTCAACGTCCCGCTCGAGCAGATCGCCGCCAAGCGCCGCGACCTCGACGACTGACGGCCATCCGCTGTCACAGGCTGCGACCGCGTCCGCGAGCCGCCGTCGGATGTGTCAGCTGATCGCGAGCGCCGTCGATCTCGCGGCGCGTGTTTCGCCACGCGACCTGGCCCGGCAGATCCGACGGACGCGGGCCGAGAGCGTCATCGCGGCTCACCACGCCGTGCTCGATGCGGTGACGCTCGATCAGCTCGACCGCTCGGTCCCACTGGTTCGCGAGCTGCGGATGGGCTGGGCGCGCTCCGAGTTCGCTGAGGACGTAGGGCGGCGGATCGCGGCGTATCTGGATCACCCTCGCGACGGCCTCGGTCGCGAACGCGTCCGCCTCTGATTGGAAGGCGCGCCGCCCGCCGGACCGTCGCCCGCCAGCCGTCCTCACACTCGGTCCCGGCACACTGGCGTGGTGCCTGCCCGCGACACTCTCGGCACCTTGCTCACCGGCGGCTCCCGCCCGATTGAACGTCCGCCGCTCGAGGCGGCGGATGGTCGCACTGTCGACGAGGTCAAGCGCGACGTGCTGGGCGCGGCTGCGTTGCATCGCCGCGACGGTGTCCTCGAAGCCGTCGCCAGGGAGCTCCGGTGCGGCGGTGTGATGCTCTGCTGCCATCTCCTCGGCGTCGGGCTCGCACATGTAGAACCTCGTCTCGAGCCGCGCGCGCGACCACGCGACGTACCCCCACTCGCGGTAGGCGATGTCTGAGCCCAGCACAAACGCGCGGCCGGTGGTCATGCCCTGCGCGACATGGGCCGTACCGGCGTAACCGTGCAGCAGCGTCGGATCCCCGATGGCTGTTCGGCGTTCGAGGTAGGTGCGTGGGAGCGTGACCCGCCTGTCACCTGACGTCTCGACCGTGACGGTGCGGGCCTGGGCGTCGATCGCGGCGACACGCCCCCGGCTGCCGTTCTCCACGTCGAGGCTACGGTCGTTGACCTTGAGAACGACACGGTCACCGACCGCGAACTGGCCGCCTGCGAGCTCCACATGGTCCTCACCGAGCTGGCCGGTGCCGTCGAGCCAGGCGCGAGCGCGGGCGTTGAGGTCACGAGCGTCCGCGCGGCGCTGGGTGATCATCACGGCGTCGTCGCCTGCGGTGATCGCTGCGCAGTAGTCCGCGACGATCCGGGCGTGCAGCTCTTCGGCGTTGCTCGCCATCACGAGCTCGCCGTGCTCAGACGCGATGGTGAGCGCGTCACGGACCCTCGCCTGGCGCCACAGGTCCAACATCTCGCGCGAGTGCGGCTGCTCCTGGCGTCGGTTGACGTCAAGCCGAACCGGGCTGGTTCGCGCGATGAGCGCGCGGAACACGCCGCCCGCATCGATCTCGGGCAGCTGGTGGTGATCGCCCACGAGCACGACCTTCGCACCGGCCTCTGACGCGTGGTCGAGCAACCGTGCAAGGTCGCGCGTCCCGAGCATCCCGGCCTCGTCGACCACGAGCACCGTGCGTGCCGTCATGCCCCACTCCGGGCCGCGCCCGAGCTCGCCGAGCAGCGCCGCGACGCTCGTGCTCTCGATCCCCGCCGCATCCCACATCCCGCGGGCTGCCTGACGCGCGACCGCCGCACCGCAGACCACGAACCCGGATGCCTGCCACGCCTCGCGCGCGGCGTCCAGCGCGAACGTCTTCCCGGTCCCCGGCGGCCCGACGACAACCTGCACACCATCACCGCCCGTGCACAGCCGCCGCACCATCGCGACTTGGTCGGCGCCCAACGTCGGACGCGACTCCATGACACGGTTGAGCGCGTCGCCGTCCACGACGCCTGCCGTCTCGCCGCGGCGCGCCTCGACGCTCTCGATCAACCGCTGCTCGGTCGCCAACAGCTCCACGGTCGAGTACCGCGGCGCGTCGGCGATCGCAGCGACGGTCCGGCCATCGCCTCGACGGATGACGTCAGCGCGCTGGACATGACTGCCGGCACCCGCGGTGAGTGTCACGACCTCATCGTTGCCGAGGAGGAAGTCGGCGAACGCCTCGACGTCCGCGACTGTCGTTCCGCCTCGCGCCTGCGCCGCGTACGCCTGCGCGACGTCCCGGCGATCGAACGTCGACGCGTGCGCCGTCAGCCCTCGCGGCGACAGCAGCTGCTCGGCGACCGCGTCATGCGTCTGTGGCGCCCGCGGATCGCCACGGTCGAGCAGACCTTCGATCGCTGACCTATCGAGCCCGAGGGACTTGGCGCGCTCACGCCACTCCGGCGCCAGCATCGACGGCGTCACCCGGTAGTCCTTGCGCGCACGGGTCGCGAGCGCCGCGCTCTGGCGCGCCCCGGCGCCCGATCGCCCCCACTGCGCGACGCGCGCGTCGATCTCCGCCCGGCGACGCGAGAACGCATCGATCACCGCATCCGACACGCCGTCGATGTCGCCGATCCCATTGCGCGCCTCCCGCCAGCCCACCCCGAGTAGCGCCGTGAGCTCGTGGCGGAACACGGCCTCGTGGACGTATCCCGCGGTCTTGGCGTGCGCGTAGAGCTGCCGGCCATCCAACGTTCCCCATAGCCCATCGCCGCGTCGCGTCGCGTTCGAGACGAGCACGTGAGTGTGGATCTGCGGATCACCGGCGCGGCTGGTGCGATGCCCAAACGCCGCCCCAACGAAGCCGGCGCCGAGAACAACCTGATGGCCGCCCGCCCCCATGCGAGTGCGACACGCGTGACGCTCGAGATAGGCCAGCCCCGAAGTCATCGCCCGCTCCTGCGCCAGAAGCACCGCGCGCTGCACACGCTCGTCGCCGACGCCGAACAAGACAGACGCGCTCTTGGGCACCGAGAACATCAGGTCATACCCCGGCACCCGCGCCCGCGCCGCCGGGCCCGCAAGCTTCACACCAGAGCGCGGATCATGCTGTGACAGCACCGCGCCCAACGACGCCTCGCTGACGCGCCCGCCCAAGCCGAGGAGCCGTGCGGCGGAGCCCGTCCAGCGGCCCGCGGCCTCGGGGCCGGCCAAGTAGTAGTCCTCGGCGCCGCTTGAGACGCTGCCGGCGTGGCTGACACGGCCGCCGGCCTGGTCCAGGTAGTAGCGCTGGTCGGTGCTGGCGAGCTTGGCGAGCGAAAGCACGCCCCTGCGACGGACCGCGCGCACGTCGCGGCTGGGAAGCACTCCCCGAGTGCAAGTGCGTCCCCCTGCTGTGCGGTCCGCCTATCGGTGGCCGTGATGCGAGCCGGGCGCCGTCTGGGTTACGTGTCGGCATCGTCTGGCGAGGCACGCGAACGGCTGTGGGCCTGCCCGACGTGCAGCGGGCAGGCTCGCCGACGTCGACATCTCTTTCTAGCGCGACGACGTAACGCTGCGGCCCGAGTTGACCGCGGTGGAGGCCCGTCAAGGACAAGGTGCGTGCAGGCCATCGAGCCCACTGGTGGTGTCACGGAATCCGTCGCTGAATGCGAAAGGCCCGCCGAAGCGGGCCTTTCGGTCGCTAGCGCTGCCGTTTGGGCGACGCTTGGCTGGTGGCCTGCTCAATGGTAGAGGGCATCACGGGAGAACGGTGACGGTCATCCATCGGCTCTCCTGAGGGCGCGGCGTGTACGAGCATCGGCAGTCGGCCGGAGACCGCTGCCGAGCACGTCGGCGTTCCGAGCTTCTGTAGCCGGGGCCATTGTTAGCCTACGAAGCGCAGGAACATACGGACCCTCTGAAAGGGGGTGCTTGATGAGCGAGGCTTGGCTGGTGGCACTGGCCCTTGTACTCGCCTTAGGGATTATCAAGGAGCTGCTGTCACGGCTCCCCTGATTCCAGAACGGCGGTCCCTCGGGGCCGCCGTTCGCATTGTCGGGCTTGATCCCGGCAATGCTGGCGGGCGCACCGTGGTCGGTGTTTTTTTCCCTACGAGCGGATCGAGCGTCAAGAAGGGCGAGCCGCTTAACGGAGCGCGCATCGTCGCGGCGATCCCCTTCAACGAGCAGGCGACTGCGCAGACCTCGAGCTCGTAGAACAGGCCGTCGCGGCCGATGAAGGTCCCGACCGCGTCGAGCCCCGTGCCGTCGCCCGCTACTCGCGACTGACCGCGACAGCGCTGGATGACGCCCGGTCGAGCCACCATCTACGGGGCACTGGCTGGGATGGCCGATCGCTCGCTTGCTGCACAGCATGCACGCCGGCGAGGGGACTGCGTGTGACACCGCCGCCCGAACGCGGCCGTGCACGACGCGGAGTACCGCCATCGTGAGCAGCCCGAAACGTCGGAAGACACGCTCAGACGTCCCGCTAACGGCAGATGAGGATGCGGCACTCAATCGCGCTTTCTACGCAGCCGACCCTGCGGACTACCTGAACCGCAGAATCCGCAGCCTGATCTTCGCGGCAGAGTCGTCCGACGCCGAGAACCGCCGCGACGAGCGCGTTGCGCGGTACGGAAAGATGGAGATAACCGTCCCGTCCGCGAGCGTAGATCCGCCCGACGAGCGGGGCTATCAGCGCTACGTGCTTCTCGAGACCGAAATGCTCGTGCACCACACGGCCGAGACGTTGCTCCGCATGTTCCTTGGGCATCGTGGCAACCCGTACGTTCCCTGGCTTGAAGTCGTCAAGCTGCGGGCGCCCGGCGCCTATCCCCGCGAGCTCAAGTCGATGTCGTCAGCCGCAAACGCCCAGAGGCTTCGCGAGGACATTGGACACGTGTGGCTCGGCAACGGCGTCGCGCCGGCCGGCGGGGCCGAAGCGAAGTGGAACGATGCCGTCGACCGGCTGCGTGATTACGTGCTCCAGTTCGCCATGCTGTCACTCAGTAGGTCCGGTGCGTACAACGCCGTAAAGCACGGGCTTGCCGTTCAGCCGGCAGCGACCACGCTCAAGCTGCACGGCGTCGCAGGACTCTCCGCCGATGGCCCCTCGTTGGCCTGGCTTCACCGAACCGCGGAAGGCCGCATGGTTGTCCGGAACCGCTGGCTCAACGCCGACCGAGACATGGCTCTCGCCGGCTGCGGCCAGCGGATGCTCAGGTCCCTCTGGGATATCGCTAGGACGCGCTACCTGGGCTGGCCAAACCCAGAGGAGGTGTTTGTGCCGGTACCGCTAGTCACGCTCATGGAGCATTCGGCATCTGGCGACGAACGGACATCCGGTCTCTCGCTCGAAGAAGTCGACTTTCCCCCATCCATGTTCAGCCCGCCTGGCTCCGGGGCCGATGGTCTTGCAGGCGCGCCGCCGCCGCGGCCCTAGCAGTGGCGTCTCGGACCTGGAGATAACGTCGCTACGGGCTATCCACTTAACCGGAGCTGAGCGATCCTGCGACGCGCGAGCAGCCCGGCCGGTCGTCGGCCGCGCGCCGGCCCCGCGATTCCGGCGAGAGGGGCCTTATCTCGGCTCCCTCGGCGCACCCGTTCGGCGTGGCCTGCACGGCTCAGCTCCGCTTAGCTGGATAGCCCGCACGTCGTTTATCTACCGGGTCGACAGAACGGTAGGGGAGGCCCGCCGATGGCGCCAGGTTGATCGCTCGATGACGGGATCTCCGAGGGCGTTTTGGCGGGGGGCGCTCGCAGCCCGACGGTCTGGCCAGCTCAACGTCGATGAGCACGTCGAGCAGCGCCCACTGTGTCCCGGCGACGATCAGACCAATTGGTGTATAGCGTGCGCTCGATGTTGGCACGCGGTCGCACATTGCACGAAGGCGATCGGGTGCTGGTACCGCTACAGGGTCAGCTGCACGAAGCAGAGCTCCTGCGGTTTGACCAGCCGACGCGTCAAGAGGCTCACGTGCGACTGCACGATGGGACACAGATGCGCGTGGCGACATTTGTCCTTCGTCCGGCGCCGCGCGCACGGGGGCGCTGGTGGTGGCCGGAAGACCACATGGGCCGGATCGCGGTGATTGGCCTGCCCTTCACCGTGCTCGGAGGGTTAGCAGCGCTCCTGGCGTTGCCTCTCACGGGTGGAGGCGGAACGAGCGCTGAGGTTGCCCGAGGCGGAGGGCCGCCGGTGCCTGGCGCGTCCGCGACGCACGACGGCGCCTCAGCGAATGCGCTGAACCTGCGAACGTGGATGCTCGCGTACAACGCCTCGTACGGCAAGAAATGGGGCGGCACCATCACTGCCGACGCGGGCGACGCGCTCAAGTTCCGCCTACGGGTCGCGAACCCCGCCTCCGTACCTACGCCGCCGCTTGAACTCGGCCTCGCTCGCAGCAACCTCGGCGGTAATACCGCAGTTGCGCTTGTCCCCGCCTTTCACGAGCGTGGCAGCGACGTGTTGCCATTGCTCGGAGCGCGAGCCACCGTCCGCGCGTATTCATCGTTCGGGGCGTTCCTCCTCGGGAATACGAGCCTCGTCGATAAACGAGGCCGCACAATCCGCCGGCTTGAGCCGCCGATCCTCGGGACTGGCCTACCGCTCCCCGGAGCGCTATCGCAGGTCGGGCACCTCGACCTCGGCGTCCTTCGGCCTCACGAGGAGGTCACCATCGTGTTCCGCGGCTCGTTCGCCAAGCCATCCAGCGGCCAGTTATCGGGAGGCCAATCGATTGACTTCCGTTCTCTCCCGAGTGGCAGTTACGCGTCGACCGGGGCGGCCCGGCGAGGGGACCGGCTTGAGTTCTCGATTCTCCTTGCTAACACCGGCTTTCAGTCCATCCGCATTCACGTCCGAGTGACGATGACTCCGCATCGCCCGGCGCGCTACGTCAAGATCGCGGCAGTCGGCAATGCGGAAGGGGAACGTCCGTCTTCGCTGGGGCGAGCCATTGTCAACGCCAGCGGCCAGCGGCCGATCGCTATCGCATTAGTGCCCGGCACAACAGAACTCTGGAGGGCCGGCGACGCGAACCCGAAGTGCCCCCGCCCCGCCTTGCTCGCTCGCCTTCCCGATGGGCTGGATGAAGGTGGGCTCGACATTGAGCGACTTGGGGGCTACAAGAGTCGTGACGCTTGCCATGGCGCGGAGTTCACGCGCTTCCTGAACTTCACGGCGGTTGTTCGGTAGGAGGCGCGAACGCCGCCATCCACCGATCGAGGTCACAGCACGAACCGCCGGTCGCCGACTGACGCGTCAAGCGCCGCCAGAGCAAGGGCCAGCAGCTTCAGGTCTCGCGACAGCAAGGCGCCGCCTACGAGCGTAGCTGGAACCCCGATGACGACCAGCGTGACAGGCGACAGCACGCGCTCCTGCGCGGGCCAGAGCTGCAGCTGCGGACCGTCCATCGCGCCTCGACGGGCAACCAGTCGCTGTCGCAGCCGGCGGCGTCGCGATTGTCGACGTGCCGTCGTCGGCGAGCCGCTCGCACGCGTGCAAGCCAAGGCGCTCTACGCGCTTGAGATCCAGGCCGGCCGGTGCCGCGGCCGGTACACCGACGCCCCGCGCCGAACGCTACGCGCACCGAGCCGCACGTCGCGCGTAAGACCGCCTGGCGCGGAAGTTCCGGCGGAACGCTACCCGCCGGCGAGTGCACGACGACCTACACGACACGCCGCGGCGGCCGCCCGAACGTCTGGGCCAACCCGACGACCTCCGCCAGCTCGTGTCGTGCGCAGACCTCGGCCAGACACGACCGGGCATGCACCGGGTGATACGGCAGCAGCCGCATGGCCTCCAGCACCACCCGCATCTCCTCGAGGCCGGTGCGACGCTCCAGCCCGAGCCGTGCGACCCATTTCGCGGCCGCACGATCAAACGACGGATGCTCGTGCTCGGCCATCAGCAACACGATCGACAACGCGTCGCTCAGGTTCAGCGCGGGCAGATCAGCCGCCTCGCTGATAGCACTCGCGAGGTTCCCGCTCTCAAGCGCGCGGCGAAGCCAGCTCCCTGGTCTGCCCTTGATCGACACCGTACGAACGCATGTTCGCAGCAGCGCAGCGCCGTTGCAGGCGCCGGTCGTGCGGGACCACGATGCGCCGCCTCCGTCGCCGGGGTGCCTGGGCGCGTTGTGCGGCGAGAAAGTCACCGCCGTCGCCGCGCGCCTGGCCACGAGCTTTGCGATCAGCGCGGCTGGTAGTTGCGGGCTCGGCCATGGCTCGCGGCGACGAGCGCAGGCGCCGCTACGTCGCGAGGACGATCTGAATGACGAGGCCAATGAGCATGAGCACCGTAAGGAGGGCGATGACGCGCGTAAGCCGGATCATCGTCTGGGTCTGCGCAGTCGCCTGCTCGTTGAACGCCATGATGGCCTCGTGCAGCTCGCGCGTCGCGCCACTGCCACTCCATTCGCTGAGGGGTACGGTCATGCGCCCTAGTGTCGCGCCACGGTAGGACGCGACGGCCGGTCAGCCCGCGGGCGGCACGAAATGCCGATTAACGCCTCAGTTCACACAACCAGCGTCTCCTTATCCAAACCAGCCTGCAAATAGCCCGCTTGTTGGGCCGGGCAGGACTGTCGATTCCCACTCGTTTGTCAGCGGGAATCGCAAGCGATGTCAGTGCTTCGTCCCATTTGGCCTGGTCTGCGGAGAGCAGACGCGGTAGGCGCGAGCGACCGTGGAACCGTAGCTCGGCGGCGAACTCGGGCGTCCCTTGCGGATCGAGCGCGCCGCTCCTCGACCCTCGTCGAGGCGTCCAGGTCGCCGCGCGCTCCGGCGAAGACGCACGGCCGTCGCGCAGGTCGTCAACCGCGTTTCGGCAGCTTGAACGTCCGGTAATCCTCTGCCGTTGGGAAGCACCGCCAGAATCTAAGGAAGACCTCAAGCTGTGCTGCTCGCTTGCGAGCAGCTTCAGGCTCCATCTGCTTGTCCTCCTTGCGGAGATCGAAGACCAAGCAAGCCGCATCGCCTACGCCGTGCTCCCCTGCGTAGGCCCACGCCTGCTCGACGCCTGCGACGACATGTTCTTCGACGTCACCGGTCGTACGTGGTGCACCCCCGCTTCCGATGCTACGTGCGACCTTCAGTTCGAGGATCGCCCGCAACGTCGACGTTCCTCCACCGACCGACTCTCGAAAGCCGATGTCGAATCTCCCCGTATCGCCAGGCTTCTCCTGCTCGACGAAGTAGGGCCGGCCGAACGCCCCCCCGATGCCAGCCATCAAGGCGTCTTGCACACGCTTTTCGGCACGCTTGTGCACCCAGTAATCCGAGGGCTTTTCCCACAACGTCGTGTCGACACCTTGGTTGTACGACGTCATGAGTCGGGTACGGTGCACGCGGTCGATGATCTCGATGAGGTCGCCGAGCGTCGGAGCGACTGCACGATCGATCGGGCCCTCGATCACGTCGTCGGGCTTCGAAAGGCCGCTCGGATACCACGCGAACAGGGCGGGCGTGGCTTCC
Source organism: uncultured Actinomycetes bacterium (assembly GCA_963743055.1). Classification (GTDB taxonomy): domain Bacteria; phylum Actinomycetota; class Thermoleophilia; order Solirubrobacterales; family Solirubrobacteraceae; genus CADCVQ01. Next base: position 91,899 of record CAVUOK010000002.1, read on the forward strand.
GTGTCGCAAAACACAGCCGGCGCGTTCCCGAAACCAAGGTCCTCGCAGAACTTGAAGATCTCTTTGGCGGCCTGGGTCCCCAGAGTCACGCTGTGTCCGCTTCTCGCCGCTGCCCCGACGAGCCACAAACCTCCGGCTGGATTGACCTCCCCCGTGTGGATGCGCGGATGGAACTCTGCATTCGCGGGCGGTTCTCCACCGCTCAGCGGCGCGAACACGTAGACCGTGGGAGTGACCAACGGCCCGTGGCTCGCTGCGGCAGCGTGCAATATCTCCCTCACGCGTCGAACGAATCGGACCTCGTCGGGGAGTTGGGCATCCGCTCCTGGGCTTAGCCCAATCTCTTTGAGAGTCGACAAGATCGCCTCGTTGGCCCAGATGTCCTCAGCCACGGGTCACGACGCGCTCGAGGTGGGCCATATAGAGGTGGGTCAGCTCGGCCTCGACGAGCGCAACGCTGCTCGCTCCGGCTCGAAAACGGCGGGCCGCCTCAGCGGTACCTCCTTCGGGAGGTGCTAAGTCGATCACATCAGCGGGTCCGATCCGCGGGTCGCCGTATGAGGCGTCCCGCTGGACAGCATCAGCCAAGCCCCCGTCGAGAAGGGCGGCGGCAGCGTAGACCACCTCCTCGACGAGCGCCGCTTCGCGCCGGCCCCTATCGGTTGCGTGGATCGCCTCGAAGATGGGTCTCGAGCGCTCTGGAACGACGCGATAGCGTGCGCTGAGATGCGGCCGAGGATCCTCCAACAGCCGGATCTCGGATGGCTCGACAATCCCGCACACCACGAGCCGATTGAGCGCTTGGCGGACCGCGGCGGAGCGGACCTCCTCGACCTTGGCCCGGTACCGATCAAGCGGAGCCAATCCCCATAGCGGTGAGAACGCGTCGACGAAGTACGCGAGTCGCGTCAGGTCGAGGTCGGACACGCGACGCGTACCGGCTCGGTCGACGGCGCCGATGAGAAGCAGCACGCGCTGGGTGGCGGCTGTATTGGGCCGACTCACTGCGCGCCGCGTGACGAGGCAGGATTGAGGGCGTGTCGGAGGACCTCGCGGTACTCATCTCCTCGTTCGAGCACTGCGGCTGTGGGCGCCGCGACATCGAGGAGATTGATTAGACGAGGGTCCGACTCATCTTCGATACCAGCGAGCTCGGCCAACTTTGGGAGCATCGAGCCCTCGACTAGGTTCGTTGCGACGATGAGGTGCCTCTCCGCCCTAGTCGGCGACACGAAAGCGAACAGCAAATTGGCCGCGTTGCTGCTGAAGACGGCGTCGAGCGAGCCCTCTGGGGCATCGATCACCATGGTGCCCGCGTGGGAAGCCACGCATATGTCAACCAGCGCGATGCGAAACGCGATGTCGATGAACATCCTCTGACTTTCGGAAACCTCGTCGCGCGTGTCTCGGCGAGATTCCCCAGCGTCAGTGGACGACCCTAGGTCGATATCAAACCCTTGAATCTTGAAGCGTTCGCCTTCTTGGCCTATCTTCACCGACGTCTGATGGGGCACGAGGTGGCATCGTTCGACTAGGAACATCGTTGCGACGCGGTCGAACACGCATTTGATGTCTTCTTGCCTCGCCCTCACCGCTTCGTTGCTCGTCTCGATTAGCGCCTCAAGCTGGAGGCGACTCGCATCAAGGTCGGCCCGAAGGTTCGCGAGGTCAGCTTCCAGATCTGCGAGGATCGCAAGGCTGCTCCCGAGGTCCGTGTCGCCCTCGGGCAGCCGCGACCGCAGAGCCCTGATCTGGCTCTCAAGGTCAGCCCGGCGCGACCGCGCTGCAGCCAGCGACGTCTCGACGTGTTGCAGGTGCTCGCGGCGCTCGGCCCTGCGAGAAGCGTTGGCCTCAACTGCCGTCTCGGCGCCACGTACCTGAGACTCCAGCTCGGTCACGTTCTCGTGAGTCCCGGACTGGTCGGTCTGACGAGTCAGACCGCAGAGGAAGCAGGAGCTGCTGGCAAGCCGACTCCGGATATCTCCGCCCTCATTCCCACACATGGGACACGCCTGACTGGTGGCGAGGCGCGCGCTCAGATACAGGGCAACGTCGTCCTGCGTGGGCATTGCAGACTCGATGAGCGCGAATCGCGCGACGTCAAGCGCATCGAGCCCGAGTTGCAACTCGACTTCGGCAACCTCGTGCTCCTGAACTGCTTGGCGGCTTCGATCCTGCGCGTCCTCGAGCTGTGCCGCCAACTCTGTGATGTGTGCGCCTACCCCCTCTTTCTCGCCCGACAGGCGGAGCAGCTCATCGTTCAGGTCGCCTGTCCCTGCCACCGCAGCCGCCTGGGTCTCGAAGCGCTTCCGGTGTCGATTCAGCTGGACGCGGGCATTGCGAAATTCACTGTCGGCGCTGATATGCCGGCTCTCGGCTTCCGCGGCTGCGCCGGCGGCGTCTGCGTCGCGCGTTAGGACTCGCAGGAGGTGACGTTGGATATTGCGATCCCAGAACGGTTCTGCGCGGTCCTCGCCAATGAATACCAAATAGTCGATGAGGAGAAGCCAGTGTGCATAGTCCGGCACGTCGGCAGCCTCCACTACCGTTGATTGGAAATGCCCCTCGGTCGGGTCCTTCTCAACCTCATCAACGATGAGCGACGTCAACTCGAGGTTGCGCAAGGACCGAGTGATCTCGAATGAACGATCCGCGATCTTCATTACAACGCGCGCTGATGCCTCACGCGCTCGGTCGCCGACTCGGTCGGCGAACGTCTCGACATCGACTGCCGTCGTCCTCAGGCGCCCAGCCTCGAACGCCCCACCGCTCCGGTTACCAAGCCGAGCAGGCCCCGCGCACATGTGGCGCAGGAGTGTTACCAAGGTCGTCTTGCCTAGACCATTCGCTCCAACCACGAGCGTGACCCCGGGCTCGAAGTTGCGATCTAGATCGCGACCCGCCAGCCCGCCTGGATACATTCTGTATCCAGAGACGTCCAAGTGGGAGATTCGCGGCAGGTAGCTCATAGTCCATGGGCCATGGGCTCAGCAACCCTAGCTCAGCCGCCAAGCCGCGCTTGTCGCAGCGGGGACCTCGTAGTCGGCTGCATAGGAAGCGGCCGACTGGTCTGACGCGCCGGGGCGTGAGCCCGCAACTACTGGGCATGGCCGCAATCGCATCTAGGACGGGCCCACCGCCGCAGCCGCTGCCCAGCTCAGCGACGAGACAGTAGATGCCGGTTTTCCGGCACCCAGGCCGGCCGTATGGCTGCACTGCGCGGTCAGCGGCCTAGTCTCACCGAGCGTCCCGACACAGACCCGCTACGCATGCCATGTTGCGAGAAGGTAAGCCACCGTGAAGGCTCGTGGCAGCATCACGGGACCGTCGTGTCGAGCAACCGAACGTGCTTGCGGAACTCGGGGAAGACCTCGAGGAAGCCCGTGAAATCCGAGTCTGCCGTCGCGATGACCACCTGCTGCTCGGATTCGCGCGACCAACGACACGCCTCGTAGAGGTGGATCGCGTCCCACGCCTTCATCTTGCGCCCATGCTCACGAGAAGCCGCGGACACGTACGACATCGCCATCTCGAACGCGCGGGGACCTAGATTGCGCACTCGCAGCGCACCGGTCGCAATCCAGCCCATTATCTCGGTTTCGGCGGCGTTGACCTCGGGCTGGTTGAAGCCAGCAAACCAAGCCTCCGTCTTCCGCATGTGGGTGTAGAGAACCGAGGAGGACTCAGCGAGCGTGATTGGAGAGGCCGCGACACGTTCATCTCCTTCGATTAGGAGCTTCAGCGCTTGCGCGCCGTTCTGATCGCGAGCGTCCGGCGACCCACTGCGCCCGAGCGCGTACGCGACTAGAGCGCTCGCATCGAGGTAGACGCGATCAGCCACGACGAGCGACATCGGTGCTCAGGGCCGCGTCGATGCGTTCAATCTCGTCTTCATACGAGCGGGGTTCGGTCAGGTAACCGCTGGCGACCCGACGCCAACTGGTGGGATCTGCGGCGTGGTTTGCGACCTGACGCGCTTCCTGCAGGAGTATGTCGCCGAGCCCGATGGTCTTGGGGTAGAAGCCATCAAGGAATTCGATGGTTGCCGCGAGTTGCTCGGCCGCTGGGCTCATCGCCCCGGAGATGAGGATGAGGCGCGAGTGCGGCACGAGCCGCTTCATCGCGAGGAGTAGCTGCAGACCGTGTTTCGACCGTGGCAGGTTGTAGTCCGCGATGACGAGTGGGTGGCCGGCCACGCGGAACATCGCAAGCGCGTCTTCCCAAGTCGGCGCCCAGTCCAGCCGGAGGCCCTCCTCCTTGAACCGCGCGACGTAGGACTCAGCAACGTCCTTCTCGTCCTCGACGAGCAACGTCGTCGCCGCAAGCATCACGAGCTTCCCGCCACGGTCATGGAAGGATCATGTCGAAGCGAGATCCGTCGGTGCCGGTGGATACCAGCTCCAAATCACCGCCGGCGATGCGCAAGAGGTTGCGATTCCACATCAGGCCCACTCCGATGTGCCCGCTCTCGGAAACTGGTTGTTCAAATAGCTTCGGGGCGATTTCTGGGCTGACCCCCGCGGCGTTGTCGATGACGGCGATCCGGGTGCGCCCGTTTGTGCGCTCTGCGCGAACGGTGGTCATCCCATCCCGGCCGTCGGGGCGTGGCGCGCGAATCGCATTCTCCAGCAGTTCTTCGAGGGCGTGCTCGACTAGGCCCGCGGGGATCTCCATCACCAGGGGGCCTGTCGCCTCATTGCTCAGTTTGACACTCTTGGCCCGCGCGTCGGCCTCGATGTCGTCGATGACCTCGTCGATCAGCACCGCGACGTCGACCCGCCGCTGCTCCGGGTCAACCTCAAGCCACCCAAGCATCTTTGTGACTGCCTCGTCGATCCGCGAAAGCTGGTCGCGGGTGTTGTCGTGCAACTCCTGAAGGCGACGCTGGACGTGTGCGGGGATCTCCTTCGATCTATGGATCGTGGTCTGTAGGCGCGCTAGTTCGTTGTCGGCGCTCACTATCGGCTGACGCACGGCATGCGCAGCGGCGCGTGTAATCGCGGTCGCCCACTGGGTCTTGTCGAGCGCCTTTCGGCGCTCCTTACCCTCTTGGCTCTCGCGCCACTTCGGGTCGAGGTACTCGCGCTGGATAAGCCTGCTGAACTCTAAGAACTCTCCGCGACAGAGCGTGAGGAACGCCGCCAGCGCATCGTTCTCGATGAGGCCCTCGCGGTTGGCGAGCGGATTAAGCGAGGTGTTGTGCTCCTTAGATATCTTGACGACCCCGTACAGGCTGTTCGGCTGGATCGGTGCGTGCCCTTGGCGCACGGCTTTGCGCGTGCTTGCGCCGAGCCAGTCGTCCTCCGGGTCGCCATAGGGGTCGATGCGCACGTCATCGCGATAGATCCGCACGCCGGTCGGCGCGCCGAGCGACTTCAGCGCGCTCGCCGACCGCGGGGCGTAGTAGAAGGAGCCGGTGAACGGGCCGCAATCTGCGAGCTCCGCCTCCTCGCGAAGCTCGTCCGCGCGCACGATCTCCGAAGTCTTGGGCTTCTGCCCGGTCATCCGCGCGATCTCCGGCGACCGATGAATCGTTCGCTGCACCTTCCAGCCACGTCGATCTTCGCGAACCGCGAACTCATATTGGTAATCGAGGAGCTGCATCGTCGGCGGCTTGACCTCGCCCGAGATGTCCTCAGGAAGCTCGGAGTTGTGCTCCAGCCGAATCGCGAATTGCTGTCCACCAGCAGTTAGCGGCAGAAGAAGCACCTCAAGGTCTTGGCGCAGCCGACCGATCCGCGTTGTCGCTCGTCCCTTGACCTTGCGCCCGGGGACCCGCGCGGCCCACTTCATCTTCAGACCGTTGACCTCGATCACCGTTCCCTGCTCGAGGCCTTCGACCGGTGGATCGGTTTCGTTGTCCCAGGCAACGTCGATCTCGTCGATGTCTCGGTTCATGTTGTTGAAGTCCGCCCAGCGGAAGTGCGCGTGTACCCACTTCTCGGTCGCGGTGCGGCGTGTGTAGACGTCCAACGTCTCGCCCAGGCGTCCAGCGGCCATTCGGCCTAGACCCTTCTCGCCAACCGGGACACGGCTGCGGGACGTCGCTCCGGCGTTGACCTTGGCGCTGTAACCCGGATGCATCCAGTTGCGCTCGAACTCGGCGCGGTTCATTCCCTGGCCGTCGTCAGTGATGATCAGCCGGCTCTCGCTGCGATCCCGCGTGAGCTCGAAATCAATAAGGACGTCCGTGGCGTCGGCGTCGTACGCGTTCTTTACGAACTCCAGCACGGCCACGTTGGGATCGGAAACGAGCTCCTCAGCGAGGATGAACTGAAGCCGCGCAGCAGGCTTGAAGTGGAGCGTGCCCTTCATCGCTGGCCTGGCCCCTCCACGCGCCTGAACGTACCCGGCAGGGCATGGATTCTCGCGGGTTGGCCGAGGGAGGTCGGCAGGCTCGGCCTCATCCGGGCTTTCGAGCGACGACGAGCGACTCGCGCGCGGTGCCCGCGCGGACATTGCGGGGACGCAGATCACGCGCCTCCCATACCTCTACGTTTTCGAAGCCGGCTGCCTCGGCGAGCCGTGCGATCAACACGTCCGTGAGCAAAGGGAGGCGCCAAGCTTCGCGGCGACCATCCTCGCCGCTTAGACGCCGCGAGAAAGTAGAGTTCGCCACCACGCAGACAGCATGACCGCCTGGCTCCAGCACGCGTTGTTGTTCGACGAGGACGCGGTACATGTCCTCGAAGTAGTTCCGCGTCATCGCTCCGAGCCCTGGGCGCGGCAGCCTTCGTTCGAGCAGGTCTGCGAGGTGGTCAACGGCTTCGGCAACGGGGCTGTCGAGTCCGGCCAGCTCGTTGTGCTGCTCGAAGCGGATGGACGGGTGCGAGCGCAACGTTCCAAGGCGGATGCGACGGAAGGCCTCGTGGTCGGAGACAAAGCCCAGCAGCCACAGCTCCAACTTATAGACCTCGGTGTAGTCGATGCAGTTCAGGTACGGGGGTGAGTACGCGCAGAGTCCGACAGACGCGGCAGCGAGCGGATGTGGGCGAAGACCGCCGCGTTGAACGTCGGCCAAGTCGCGCGCGTCGCCCCTCAGGTGAAGGTCTTGGCGCGCTCTCGCGCGAGCGCGCATGGGCGCGAGTACTCGGAGATCCTCGACCATCGCGAGCCACTGATTGACCAGAGTCGCTTGCACCCCGCCGCCGCCAACGCTCCCCCGTCGCGGGTTGAGCGCCTTGGGTCGCCGTGCCCGGCCCCGCAGGATCCTGAGAGCGCGGCCGTCTTTCATCACGCCGCTGACATCCTCGATGACCGCCGCGAGCCCCAGCATGAGAAAGTCGCGCTCAACAGCGCTGAGCGCATCGTCGCACTCGATCGCGGAACGCGCCGAGACCAACGCGGTCACCGCCGCCGGCTTGAATATGTTCGGGTTCGAGAACGCGGCCAAGGCGGGCAGGCGCAGGGAGGCGTCGATGGGAAAGTCTCGGAGTCGGTCGATGTGCCCGCGAATGCGCTTCGGCGAGATGCGCGACCAGTTCAACTTCGTGCGTCCAACGAACTGCGCGAACGGGGAGTACTCCACACCCACGACTCGCTCCACGAGCGGATGGTGCTGCAACGACAGCGCGGTTGTGGCCACGCCGGCGAACGGATCCGCCACCACCCCCGATGTGCCAGCACCAAGCCGAGCAACGATCTCGACAGGTAGCCGAGGCGAGTATGCCTCCTTGTACGAATACCAGCGGTGCACGGGATGGTCGGCGAGCTCGACCGACCCTACGAGTTCGGCGAAGGTGGCCCGCTCGTCGCGGCAGACCAGCCCGGCCGCTAGTTCCGCCTGCATGTTCCGGGCAGCGACCAAGTCGTCGTCATCGGTGGCAACAACCCATTCGGACCAACCCTTCGGAAGGGCGTCGTTCCTTGCTGGCCCGACGATGGGGTTGGGAAAGACCAAGAGCTGGCCGGCCGGCTGCGCCCACGGCGGCTGCGCGGACGCGGCGGTGCGGGGCGGATTGGTCCTCAACTCAACCGTCGCCCTCGTCGCGGGCAACGACGCTGTTGTCAACGAGTCGTTGTACGGCGAGAGACGAACTGCGCACGGCGTCGCGGAAGGGTCGGACTAGCGGGGTGGCCGAACTGCAAGCAGCGACGCGCACGTGCGCAGCCTAAGCGCTCTCGGCCCTGTGCGACCACGGCAAGCGTCGTGCGTGCGTCGGACAGGCTAGAGGGGGGTGCCGCTCGTGGTGGTGAGCGCAGCGCGCCCGCCCGCGCGCGCCACGGCGCGGTAGACCGTGGAGCGCGTGACCGGGAAGAGCTCCTCTAGTTCGCTCACGGTGTGCTCGCCGGCGCGGTACAGCGCGACGAGGTGCGCTTCCTGCTTGGCGCTGAGCTTGGGCTGCTTGCCGCGTAGACGGCCTTTGGCCTTGGCGACCTTCATGCCCTCGCGGGTGCGCATCCGGATCAAGTCGGATTCGAACTCGGCGACCATCGCCAGGACGTTGAACAGCAGCCGGCCGATTGGGTCCGTCGGGTCGTGCACGGACCCGCCGAGGTTGAGCTTGACCTCGCGCTGGGTGAGCTCGTCAGCGATCGCGCGCGCATCGGGCAGCGATCGCGCGAGCCGGTCCAGCTTCGTCACGACGAGCGTGTCGCCCGCGCGGCATGCGGCGAGCGCCTGGTGCAGGCCGGGGCGTTCGCGGTTGGTGCCGGTGAGGCCGTGGTCGACGTAGATGCGGTCAGCGGCGACGCCGAGCGCCGCAAGCCCGTCGCGTTGGGCGGTCAGGTCTTGCTGGTCGGTGGAGACGCGGGCATAGCCGACGTTGAGGCCGGGCATCTGCAGGGTTGTTCGGGGGGAGGCGCCGAGCCCCCCGGTATCACTCCGCCGCAGCCGTGACCTCGAACTCCACATAACGTGTGAACTCAGTGCCATGACAAGCATCTCGCGGCCTAAACCCTCCAAGTGGCCCGATCTTGATGCCGCCGTTGGCGATCCCGTCGGGGAGCTGGGCTACGACGCCTGTCTTACTGCACTTAGTGTTCCGATACCCGCGGCGCAGCAGAGTAGTTCCGGGTCGACGCTAAGCCGGAGCGGACCGCCTCCTTGGCTATAGACGCGACCTGTGGACAGTTCAAAGTCGGTTGTGCCCCCAATGCCTACAGATCTAGGAAGTACGGCATGACCCTCCAATTGAACGTAGCCGTTGTCAGCCTTCGGGGTCAGGTCGATGCTGACCAGCGGGACGGACGGATATCGGCTCGCGTCTAGCAGCATTGACACTCGCGCCCGTTGGCCGGCCCTCAGCGACACTCGAGATGCCTTCCACGTTCCGGACGGGGCTCGGAAGTACAGGCTCCCGCCTCCCGCGAGTTGCACGTCGCGCGCGATTCCCCACGTGGCCCCAAATTCAAGCCGGCCCTGCTCGTGCGGGTCGAGTTGGCCGAATTGGAACGTGGCGACGCTGCGCCCCTCCGCCGCTGTGATCCGAGGCTGGCCGACGAACGGTTCCGCGACCGTGGTTTGACCTTGAGACCCGATGCGTTGTGCGGGAATGCTGGCCTTGATGAAGTTCTGCGCGCTGCCCTGTTCAATGCCGTCGATTACCACGGACTTGGGCGCGGTGAGGCGGCGGCCATTGACGTCGGACACGATCGCCTTCATCTTCAGTCCACCAGACTGGTTAGGACTGCAGAACGCGGTGCATGCGAACGCGACCGAGATTGCCTGCGTGCGCCATTTCGTGGGGTTTGTCAACGTGAGGACGAAGCGGATTCTGTCATTGGCCTCGATGTCTACCCGGTCCCCTGGGGAGCCCTTCAGCGTGTCGTTCGCGACCGCGAGCCTTGCGTGGATGTTGGCTACGTAGGCTTCTTGCCCTGCGGGGGAAGGTGTTGCCGGTTCGCCGGGCGGCGCTGTCGCGGTGGTCTGACCCGTTGGCTGCGGAAACGCCGGGGGCTTATCGTTGCCGCCCACCATAAGAACGAGAGCAATAGCCGCTGCAACAACGACGGCGAGTCGCAGAGGCCACCGCCATCCACCTAGTAGCCTCGCGCGAGTGCTCGCCCGGTGAGCTAGCTGCTCCGGCTGAGTCGGGGAGGGCGGATCAACGAGGCCGTCCACATGGGAGCGCAGCGTTCCGGAAGGCGTATCGAAGAACGTGTCCGTCCATCGGTCGGTGTCCTCACGGGGTCTGCCGGTATGCAGAGCGACAGCCTCCCGGCATAGTTCTCGCCCATCTTCACGCAGGACCCGCAGAGTGGCATCGTCCACTGGCGTGTGGCCGGGAATCGATAGGCCCGAGAGGACATCTCCGCGCACGCGGCTCAACGCTCGGCCGGCGTCAGCGCGATCCCCGGACCCGATCGCCTTGCGAAGATCGGCGACGTCCGTGTTCAGCTTGACTGTTGAGCCAGGCGCGTTGACCCGGACCTCAGCGCCAGGCGTCGTGATGCATCCACGGATGGGATCGGATGTGGGCCCAAGGAGATCGCGCGCAGAACTGACTGCGCGATTGAGTCGGTCGCTAGCCGATGCGCGTCCTCGTGTGGAGGCTCGATCCGAACCCGGCCAGAGCGCGTCATGGACGTCGTCCTTGGCTAGCCGGCCCTCGGGACTAAGTGCTGCCCGCCGCAAGTTCGGTCGTGATCAGGCGGCGACTGTGACCGGTGGGTCGTGTTGGTGTTCGTCGAGGCGGGTCAGGAGGTTTGCGAGGTCGTCGCGGGTGAACGTCCAGTCGAAGGGCTTGGCGATCTTGTTGTAGTGATGCTCGAAGTCGTTGAGGGCGCGTGCGAGCTCGGCGGTGCTGGCGAAATTGTTGGGCGCGAGCAGCTTGCGCTGGATGATCGAGTGGTAGATCTCGACCTGGTTCAGCCAGCTCGCATGCACGGGGAGATGGACGAGGATCAGCGTTGGCCAGCGGCGCTGTAGGCGCTTGATCGATGCTTGGCCGCGGTGATCAGAGCCGTTGTCGACGATCCAGAACACGCGCCTCGCGGACGCGTAGGGCTCTTTGGTCATGACCTGCCAGACGAGCCTGTCGAACGGCGCGATGCCGCCTTTGCGTTCGCTGCGTCCGATCACCCGACCGCGCCGCACGTCCCACGCGTCGTGGTAGCAGACCGAGCCCATCCGTTCGTACTCGTGCTCGACGCGCTGCACACGTCCAGCTGCGGGCGGCGCGCTGGGATGGGTGCGCTTGCGCGCTTGGATCGATGGCTTGGCGTCGGCGCTGATGACCATGTCGCCGGGCTCAAGCAGCTTGCCCTCCCAGCGGCCGGCGTAGAGATCAAGCACCCGGCCGGCCTTCTCCAGGAAGTCGGGGTCGCGCGGGAAGATCCATGACTTGTAGCGCCACGGGCGGATCGCGTCGTCGGCCAGCCAGCGCCCGATCGTCGACGCCGACGCCTCGCTGGCGGCCTGCTCGACGACGAAGCGGTGGATCTCCGATCTACTCAAGCGCGACAGCGGCAGACCGAGCTGCTCTGGCAGTTCGCACGCGACCGCCTTGACCTGCGCGACCTCGTGCGGGGGGAAAACGACGCGGGCGACCCGACCGCGCTCGATCCTCCAAGCCGTCGATGCCCTCGGCGGCGAACCGTCTTCGCCAGTCCGCGACCCGGTCAGCCGACATGTCCACGCGCTGCGCGATCTCACGATTGGTGCATCCGTCCGCCGCCAACAGCACCAGCTTCGCGCGCACCACGACGCGATAGGGCAAGGTCAGGCTGCCCGCTCGCCGCCCCAGCTCAAGCCGAGTCTGCTCGTCAACCTCGATCGCTATCGCAACACGACCCACGCCATAACGTTCGTCAACCTCGCCGCGACTCCTTCAACCCGATGGAACTTGCGGCGGGCAGCACTAAGCGCCAGCATCGCCAAGAGGAGTTGTGCTCGACCATCACGAGCGGCTGGAAACTCGCGTGGTCCGGAATCGCGATCGACGCGGCCGCGTCCGAGAATCTCCAGTCGCACCATATCCTAGGCCAGTATTGCAGGGGTTTTCAGGATTCAGTGCTCCGATCAGTCGCGGGCACGAACAGTTCCAGGGCGTTCAGCTGATGGAGTGGTTCTCTGGGGGAGTGGCTCGGATATCGCCGATTCCCGCCGGCCCCCCTGGAGGCCCAGACCTGGGTCGCCCTACACGATCCACCCGCAGACGCTGCGGGCCGATGAACGAGGGGGTAGCGGCAGCAGCGGAGCGTCTGCCGCTGGAGCTCCACAGCCGCCCCGATCGTGACGGGGAGCGTCAGACGTCATGACCACGTGCCACTTTCCTGCGCTCGTCGCAGTCATCTCGCTCCTACTCGCGCTTGCCGCGATACTCCAGACCGTAGCGATCGTTTCGACCGCGTACACCGCGATGCGAAGGAGTCTCCGTAACGCCCGGCTGTTGCAACGGAGCGAGGGTTGGGGGGCGCCGGGGCACCCCGATCAGCTTCCGACTGCAGTCAGATGCCAGGTTCTGCTCAAGGGGATCGAGGAGATCCTCGAGAAGCCCGCATCGGAGCAGCCCGCCCAACAGGCTTGGCGTGACCCACGAACTTGACGAGGCCGGGCCCCAGCGAGTAGGACGCGTTGGGCATGCGCAACGATCCTGAGCCCGGCGGCTGCGCCATGGTCGTGACCGCGCTGTTGATTCTCGGCTTCGTGTACGCGGTGGCGGCATACCTCTGGACCGAGCACCGGGAAGACGTGGTGCTCGGAGGCGCGCTCGTGGCAGCGCTCGCGGCGGCTGTCTGGCTAACGGGCAGAGCACAGCGGCGTGCCCGCGCTGCTGAGCGCCGTGCCCAAGCCACTGAGGCGGCGACCGTTGCCGCCATGACACCGGCTGAACGCGACGCCGAGATCGTCAGGCGTAAGCAGGCCATCGCCGCCGACCAAGAGCGCGTGGATAGTCGACGCCTGCTCGCCCAGACGCGTGCGGACGAAGCGTACGGGACGCGCTGCGTGCGAATGGCTTTGGCGAGCGCTGCAGTTGGGCAATTCAGAGCGTTCGGGATGACATCACTGGCACTGGAAACGCCATCGGATCAAGCGCCACGCGTGTGGTCCGCGAGCACATGATCGCGTAGAGCGAGCACGCGTGAGACGCCAGGCCCACGCGACGTCGGCTAGCGGTTCTCCGTCGGCGCCCCACAAGCGCCGAGGTACTATCTCGGGCATCCCGGAGCGTCCCGGAGCCGATCCTGCTGCGGCACATCGTGTCGGGCTCGCGTGACCTGATTGGTTAGCGGTGGCTTGAGCGTAGGGACGTGGACACTGGTCACCTCAAGCCGTCCCACGTTGAAGCCTGCGGGTCGCGCAGAGCGACACGCAGCACGCGGGACCGCTCGCTACGGCCGCTACGTCAAGTGCGTACACGTGCCACAACGAGTGCCTGGTCAATGAACCTCAAGCGCGCCCTATTGCCCGGCTTGTAGATGCCAACGTACTTGGCGACGTTCGTCGGATTGTACGGCTCGCGCTGCGTGACCACCCCAGATCGGTAGTAGCCAGAACTTGCCTCATTGTAGGAGCGCCACAGAGCGCTGCCGTAGCCGACAAGGATTGACAACTGGTTCTCGTCGTCTCCAACTGCTCGGTAGGCATCGTAAACCTGCTCGTGTTTCCTCAAGAATCCGCTGGCCTGGACCGGAGGCCGTTTCGTCCACGCAACGAATTCAGCTTGGTTAGCTCGCTGAAGCGCGTCTAGATCATGGAGCGACGTGGCGAGTAGCGTCCTGAGGACTTGGAGATCCGCCCTGTGCCTCTCGTCACGCGAGGCCGCGCGCTGCCCAGACATGGCAGCCCGATACGTCACCACCGGACCAACTACGCCGACGATCAGCGAGACGCATATGGCAGCTATCGCGGTGCGCCGATCCGCACCTCTTTGGTTGCCTCGGTCGTCAACGACGAGTTCCTGGACCACGCGTCGACGGTCGGCTCGACGGAGCGGACGACGCCTACGCACGTTCGCGCTCGCCGACTAGCACCGCAGCATCCGCGTCGATCCCGCCATCGCCTCACGCTATCCCTCAGCCCGGTCGAAACAATGGCGGACTGAATGTCGCTCCTACTGCGTGCCGCACTGCGCCTCTCGGCCAATAGAGGCGGCACTCGTTTCTATCCCCTGGGGAAACGGCGTGCGGCGCACCTTGAGCGAGGCGCCGGCGCCCGGCCTTGGCACTCGGGATGGAGGAGAAGAGCCTCGCACACTGGATCGATGACCGCGACGACGCCGGCACGGCTGACGCAGAAGGTCCGGCTTCAAGACGGCCGTGCGAGGGCTGAACTGACGCGCGATTGTGGCTGGCCCTGTGGCTACCCGCTCATAATGTCTGCGTGGACGAGGAACAGCATGCGCTTGACCGTTTGTCGAAGTACCTGAGCGCGGCCGGTGAGAGCCTCACCGTCCTTCGCCGACCGGACCAGGAGGATCGGAGCCAGCGCGCGGTCGACTTCGAGATCGCATGGAACGGCACTACGGTGGGGGTCGAGATCACGTCGGCCTCAACCTTCATTGAGGACTTTCTGCCGATCGATAGCGTGGAGAAGCCCATCGAGGACGGCCTGCGGTCGACGGTGGACAGACACGGGCTTGGGAGCTTCGTGCTGCGTGTGCGGTATCACGAACGACCCAAGAAACGTGATGCGGCGAAGCTCGTTAATGACGTTGTCGCGGGCATGACCGCCGCCTTATTGGCGGATCCCATATCGGACGTCATCGAACTCGGGGATCCCCCGTATCCGATCGAGAGCGTCAGCCTGACGCGCTACAGCCGAACACGCAATCTAGTGGGATCAATCTCCACGGCTGTTGCATGGTTCGTCGACGGTGAGGTTGACCGCTTCATCGAAGCGCTCATCAAGAAGAAGGCCAGCCAGGGCGGGGGTTACGACGTCATGTGGATTGTCATCTTCGCGCGCACTCCGATCCACGAGACCGACGACCTCGCCTCGGGCTTCGAGCGCTACCGGGCGAAGCTGCCGCCCAACTGGAAGCGCGTGTTCTACATACTCGGCCCGAACGTGGCCGAGGTTCTCGCGGCGTAGCGATCCCGCGCCACGAGCACGCACCCCACCCACGCGCTGCGCGCAAGACACGCCGGGGATGCGTCCCCGCGGTAGTCGTGCCTCCGGCGCGGGAGCGCGTGGGCTGCGCGGCTCGCTGGCGTGCCACGCGCGGCTACCTGCGGCATGGGAGCGTTGCTGCGCGTCGTGCAACAGGCTCCTCTGAAGGGAGGTGGACGCGCGAGGTGACCCGAACCCGCCTCGCGCGGAGCACCGGAGCCTTCCCGCAGGGGATCGGCGACTGGGCTAGAAAGGCGAGACGCTGCCAGTCGCGCGGCTCACGTTCTAGAGCGGCTCGACGCAGCCAAGCTCCACGCGGGGTCGACGGTCGTCCCATACGTACACGTGTGCTTCGAGCAAACCTCCGTGATCGACGCGAGTGAGTGCGCGGATGTCGACAGCGCTCCTCGATGTCCTCGACGAGTGGATCGCGGAGAACCACTCCGCGGCTGAGCGTGACGGCTCCCGCATCGTCGCAAAGGACGAACGCATCCACGACAAGTGGTGCGGAACTCTGGAAATCGAGGCGCGTCGGCTACCTCTCGGTTTGGAGTTCGGCGAGCTCGACGGTCAGGTGTTTCGCGCCCGCGGCCTTTCTCGTTCTGACGAACATCGCCTCGTCCAAAACGCGAGCCGAACTTGAAGCCATGCTCACGAGTTTTCGCCGAGGTCGTCGCTTACTCCGACCCGCGCGATCCCTCGCTTTCGGGCTGCGCAGGAGGACACTCTCGGGCGGCGGCCCGTCCCGGCTGAGGATCCTTCCGAACCATGTGCGCCACGTCGAGCACCCTCGGGTGATGCGGGTCGCTCCTGCTACAGCCAGGTGGGCGCGGGCCGCTCGTAGTCCATGAACGCGTCGCGCGTTTCGGGATTCCTGGACACCAGACGTTTGACCAATGACCTCCAGGCACCCAAAGGCACGGGCCACACCCCCTTTTCGCCGTCCGGGTCGCTCCTGCCGTGCAGCATGCGGGTGACAGCCTCCCAACGATCCAGCGGCCGAGTCAGGCTCATCTCGGCGAAGGTCACGGTGCTATCGAAGCGCGCCAGGACCTCGTAGGCGACCCCCCAACTAAAGCCCTCCCGCTGAGCTGCCGCATCGTCACTCACATCCAGCACCCTGCCCTCAGCACGAAGGAGCCAACGTACCTCCTTGTACGGCGAGGTCCGGTAGAGCAGAGCGAGGTCGCCCGCTTGGGTGCTGGGATCGCAGGTCCACCAACCGCGATCGGGATCGCCGGGCTCCACGAATGACCGATAGCCCGGCTCCAGCACGTCCCGATCCTTATCCGGATCCCACTCATCCTGGGTGTAGCGTGGCTTCGAAACCCACAGCCATCGACCTTGTCGCTCATCGTCCATGTCGACATCTTCCCGGATCGCCGGGCCGACGGACACGCTTCGCGCCATTCGCCGGCTCCGCGAAGAGAGCGCGATCGTGGCGCCGTCGGCTGCTTGTCCGTGAGCGAGTCCTATGCCGCCGAGAAGCTGTGGGTCGCTGTAGACATGCTCGCTAAGGAGGACAAGCCGATCCGTGACCGGCTGGTCTACGCCTTCGTCGGCGCACTGGTCCGGCTCGAGTCCGACGACTTTGTTGACCGCGCGGACCGCTCCAGCTTCGAGGCGATCATGTCGAGGGCTCGCAGCTTTGAGGCGATCGAGGACGAAGGCGACATCGCCGCTTCCGTTCACCTGCTGTCAGTGGCCGAGGCGGACCAGCTCGCCGCAGACATCCGGGCGCTGCAAAGCAGATACCCGTTCCCCGAGCTGGGCTAGCGGCCCGACCGGCCAGACTAAGCGCTCCGCCCAACCGTCGGCGCCGTCGCGCTAGAGGATCGGCTTACGCTCACGGCGTCCAGCCGCGCGGACGGCTGTCTCCAGACGGAAGCAAGCGCGCCGGGCGCGTCGTCCGCCAGGTCGTTTTTTTTTGCCATCGGCCGCGATTGAGGGATGATCGTCGGCAACTCCCTGATGCCAGACAGCAACGCCGAACCAGCCAATCGTCGCGCCGGCAAGCGCACGTCTCCGAACCGGCCGACCGAGAAGATCGGCGTCCGGGTCGCGACTGGGCTGTTCGAGGATGCCGGGATGATCGTCCAGCAGGTCGACCAAGCGAACGACATCGGCAAGGATCTGTACGTGGACCTTGCCGACGACGGGGTCTTCACTGGAGACCTCATTGCGGTCCAGGTGAAGAGCGGTCTGTCGTACCGACGCGGGTCGGGCTACCGGATCCGGTGCTCAACGGACGATGTCGCGCTCTGGGCCGGAAGTTCCGTCCCGATCTTCGGGGTCGTCTATGACCCCGAGCGGGACCGACTCTGCTGGCTCAACTTGACGGCGTGGGCGCGAGCTCAGCCGCCGGGGGCAGCGCCGGCAGCGGCTGAGCTATCGGGAACCTGGGTGCTCGACGCCCGGACGTTGCCGAGTCTCGTACGTGAGGCGCGCGCTTTCCTCGCAGTGACTGGTCCGCCAGCCCTACTCGGGCTGGTAGACGAGGACCTACAGCGGCAGCTCACCGCGGTCTATGACGCCTTCGCCCTCGGCCGCCGGGATGCGCGTGCGCTCATCCTTATGCGCCGCGCCATTCTCCATCTTCGAGATCCCGTGGTTCTTCGCCCAGCGATCCATTTCCTGACCCTTAGCGTTGGACACATGGACATCTTCTGGCACTCGCTCAACTGGATCGACGAAGAGATCCGTCAGCAGGTGCGGCCGCATTTAGATTGGAACGCCAAGGAACTCGCTCACCTGCTCACCGCGCCAGGCCCTGAGGAATGGACTCGTGGTGGCCTAGGACAAGATGTCACTGCGATTGTGTGCGCGAACTGGGGACCGGAGATCGAGCGTTCGCTGGAGCAAGTCGCCCTCGAAGCGGACGAGGGCGCCGCGTGGCCGGCACTGATGCTGCTCGTGACGTCGAGCGGTCGCGATCAGCTTGAGACGATCGACTGTCTCGCACCTCGTGCGGGCACGCTTGGTGCGTCAGCCATGATCCACGACCTACGCGCCACGGTCGCAGAGAGCGGGTACGTGTCGATGTGGTGACGGCTGGAGCCGTGCGCTCCCGCGCTTTGGCAGAGAGGCAGAGCGGGCACTCTCGGGCGGCCAGGGCGTCGCGGTTGAGGATCCGCTTACGCGACGCGCGTAACCCCAGCGCCCTGACGGATTCGCGGCGTTCGATATCTGGCGAACGCCGCCGATGATGTGCTCGGTTGCGCGAGCTGGCGAGCGCGGGCAACATGCTCCTGCGGATGGGCGCGGCGGTCGTCGGCGAACATGAGGAGGCCTTGAGCGATGAGCGACGGTGTGGCCGAGAGGACCGGCAGCGTGGAGCTGTTGCAGCGGCACTTGGAGCAGCTGCGGATGGTCGTCGACGAGCTGGGTGACCCGTGCGACACGTTGCTGGATGCTGGTGAGGCGGCGGCGTACTTGCACGCGATCACGACCACGAGCGCGCGGGCGCTGCGGGCGCTCGCCGCCTGGCACTCCAGCCATGCCGCTGCGCTGTTTGATCATGAGGGCGATGCCGAGCAGGATGTGACAGTGGATGTTCGAGCGTCCGCGGCAGGCCTGCGGGCGTTCGCCGGACAGCTCGCAGGCCTGGCCGGGCGCCACGACCATCTGATCGACGACCTTCGGCGATGGACGCATCCCGCCGTCTATGAGGTCGAGGCTGACGAGGTCGACGACGAGGATGAGTACTACGCGGTCGTCGTGGTTGAGCGCGCCTCGCCCAATGTGGAGTTGATCGAGCGTCGCTACACGCGCGAGGACGTCGCGCGCTCGTACGCGCGACAGCTCGCGCAGACCGGGCCGCCGACGCACGTCTACCGTGTCGTCCCGGTGCTCGAGGGCGAGCGCTTGGAGCATGTCGCGCAGCTGGCCGGCGAGGGCTACTTCGGCGATTCCTAGCGCTAAGGAACACGAGCGGAACCTCGCGGCGCAGAATCACGACTCGCGCAGGTCGGCTCCCCTACCCGAGACTCGGCGCGGCGTGGACGTCCGACGGATACGTTGAGCTGGCCCGGTCGAAGAACGCCCCGTACTCACTCTCAAGCCCTTCGCGCGCCTCACGGGCATGACGCTCCGCATCGAAAAGATGCGCGTAGACCCGCAATGTGATCGCGGCGTTCGTGTGGCCCAACTGTCTCGAAACGAACACCGGATCGCGCCCCTGTGCGATGAGGATGCTGGCGAACGTGTGCCGCAGCGCATGGAAGGTCACGCCGTCGAGCCCAGCGCTATCCGCGGCCTTGGCCAAGCCGCGCCCTGTGATGTTGCGATGGCCGATCGTCTGGCCGGAGCAGGCGCTGAACACGAGGTCGCGGTCCTCGGAGAAGCGGGATGCTGCCCGCACCGCATCCAGCTCGCGCGCAAGGTGCGACATCAGGATCACGTCGCGCCTCGCCGCCGACGTCTTGAGCGCGACGCGCTTCCCCTGACGGCTGAGCTGGTAGCGAACCTTGAGCGCACGTTCGCCGAGGTCGACATCGCCCCAGGTCAGCCCGAGCAGCTCGGAGAGCCGCAGGCCGGAGAACAGACCACAGGCGATAGCGGTGCGATACCGCGGAGGCGCGGCCGCGAGGAGCCGCCCCATCTCTGCACGCGACAGGAACCGCTGCCGGCTTGGTCCCGGGCCCGGCCGCTCGGCCGACGTCAGCCGGTCCGCGGGGCTGGCGGCGATCACTCCATGGCGAACGGCGTGCCCGAGCACCAGGTTCAGCGGCCGCCAGAAGTTCACGACGCTGTCCGGCGCGTAACCCGCCGAACGCAGACCGCGGACCCAGGCGACAAGGTGATCGGGCGTGATCGCACGCACCTGTCGCGTGCCGAACACCGGGACTACATGGCGGCGCAGGCCGAGCTCGTAGATCTCGAGCGTCCGCGGAGACAGCTCTCCGACCCGGGTTCGCGTCGCCTGCTCGGCCAGCCACTCGTCGGCCAGCTCCGCGAAGGTCGTGCGATGTTCGTGGCGGTCGTCGGCGTCGTCTGAACCTCGGCCGCGAAGCGGTCACGCAGCCGACGCGCCTCCATCAGCCCGACGGTGCCCAGGCTGCGCCAGCTCGCCGAGCGCGAACCCGGCGCCGTGGCGCATGCGTGGTAGGTGTCGCCGGTGCGATAAAGACCGCGCTCGACGCGCACGCGCTGCTTGGTACTCGACATCATGGACCTCCCGACTCGCCGTGACAGGGAGATGCCCAACTTCGGAGACGCACGCGAACTCGACGGACACCGCGCCGCCGCCGGTTGGCGCCGGGCAGGTCAAGCAGAGGTCAAGCAGCAGCGGAATCCGATGACCCTCAGCGGCACATCGGTGGCATCCAACGCTCGCTGTTTGCGGGCTACGGACCACCATGGAACCTCATGACCGGCCACTCGGTCTGCTTTGCAAGCAGGAGGTCGCCGGTTCGATCCCGGCTGGCTCCATCGCTCGCTCGCCAAGGCGACTGCCGGCCAGCCGTTCGCGACCTCGCAGTCCGTCGATCTGGAGTGCCATGCGCGATCCGCGCCCGGGCGAGACCGCCACCGGGGATGAGATCCGCATCGACCGCGGGCTGACACCCCAATCCATGCGAGCCGGACCGCGTCACAAGATCCGGCGGGTCCGCACTTAAGCAGCGAGCTCACCACGAATCTGGAGGCCCCAATGGACCGATTGCGCAGCATTACGCGCACGCGCACGCGCATCGCCGTCACGCTTGCGATCACAACGCTCGGCGCGTCCGCGACGCAAGCGCCGGCCCAGCAGCCGGCCGCCCCATCGCCTCCGGCACAGACGATCACGGTGATAGGTAAGGCGCAGGTCAAGCCCACGCCGCGGGATAGCAAGAGCGACGGATCGATCCGTAAGGCCGTCGAGGACGCTCGTCGCACGGCCACGCCGCGCGCGCTCGCCGACGGCCAGCGCCGCGCTGCCAGCCTCTCCACCCTCGCAGGGCTGCGGCTCGGCGCGCTCGTCGCGATCGCCGAGACACCATCCTCTCCGTTCGGGGGCTTCGCCGGCCCGTTCGGCGAGGACGGGACGTTCGGGCCCGGTCGCTACTGCGGAATCACGCGCCAGCCCGTCTTTCGCACCGATTCGCAGGGCCGGCGACGCCGCGTGGGCAGCCGCCAGCGCCGCCTCTGTCGCGTCCCGCCGTTCGTCGCTGTCAACCTGACGATGGTGTTCGCGACGAGCTGACGCGGTGCCCCACGTCTGCCGTGGGATCGCGAGTACCTGTAACTCTCGGAGGTGGCCCCGCGCCGCCAGGCGGTCACGCTTTATGAGGAACGCGTCAGTGGCCGGTCGTCGAGAAGTGCATGTAGTCCTTCGTGTTCCCGCTCCACGAGCCGCCCCACCCCCACCCGATCGACGCGAACGCCGCGACGACTTGGCGCGTCACCATCCCGCGGCGATGGCGGCTGCGGTCGCGGTAGCGCTGCGCCCGCGGGTTGCGGCTCTGGCCGCAGCCGACGTACGGGTTCTCGACCGGGTTGAGATCGACCGCGAAGCCGTAGGCGTGGTTTGACCACGACCTCGTGGTGGCCGCGCGCGTGCACGGCGACGCCGCCGCCCGGCGGCACTCGAACGAGCCGCTGACGTCGCCGTCGGCCGGCCGCTTGGCGGCGGGGGCGTAGACATCGTCGAGCTGAAGGTGGCGGATCGGGAAGTACAGCGTGTAGAGCCGGCGAAACACCCGCTCCAGCGGGCGCGCGACGCTCTTGTTGACGACGAGCTGCCCCGTCTGCGGCTTGCCGTCGAAGTCGCGGTGCGTGACCGTGAGCAGCCGCAGATCCGACAGCGCCACCGGGCAGCCGGCCTGCCACGCGCCCGCATGGCGGATCTGGGCGCGAACGCCGGCGGGCAACGGCGCGGTGGAGGACTGAAAGGCCGCCGCCAGCGTCAGCGCGACGGCGGCCAAGGCGAACGCTCCGGGCACGACCTCACTGTACGCCGTCGAGCGGCCACGAGAGCCAAGCGTCGCCGGTGGTTCACACCGAGCCGCCACAATACTGTCATTGTGACTGCTGTCACACAGTGTGGCCCGGCGCCTATGTAGAGTCGCGACGTTTCTCTCCGGGCCCCGTGATCTCACCGGCGGGACCCACACGTCCGATCTGTCACGAGGTGCCCGGCATGGCCCAGCAAGAGCGAACAGGACTGCTGCTCTCAGCCGCAGAACTGCTCGACCGCCGCGATGTGACACTCGGGCCGGGCGGCGAGCAGGGGCACTCGGCGGAAGGTGACATCGTGCGCATGTTCGCCGAGGACCGCGCGGCCCTCGGCCGGCCGAACATGCATCGCTTGGACCTGCCCGACGCCAGCGTCGCGCGGCGCGACACCCCGGTCGCCCGCGACGAGCTCACGCGCGGCTACAGGTACTACTGGCTTGAGTTCCCGGTCTCGCTGTGGACGCGTGCCGGCCGCGCGTTCAACTGCCTGGACATCGTCGTGACCTTCAACGACGAGGATGACGAGGCGCAGCGGCCGGTCGCCTTCGACGCCCTGCCCGACCAGGAGTTCGCCACCCGCTTTCAGGCGGAGTCGCAGGTCTCGCTCGGCGTCGACGCGACGTTCAAGTTCAGCGCCGCGCCACCGATCCCGCTCGACGCCATCCTCCCCGGAGTCACCGCGATCGCGCAAGCCGACGCCGGCGTCGCGACGACCAACAAGCTCATCTTCGGGCCGTTTCGCTGCGCGTTGCGCACGCTGGCGGTGAAGCGAACCGGTCTCGGGATGCCCCACGTCCAATGGCGCCTGGGGGAGTCCTCGTTCGAAGACGAGAACGACCCGGGCTTGCGCGTCATCCTGCGTGTCCCGGACTCCGTGCATCGCCTGGAGATCGGCGCGGCGCTGGAGGCGACGCGCTACTTCAACCTGCTCGACGCCGGCCTCAGACAAGGGGTCCGCGACCTCCCGAAGGCGGTCGCGAGCTTCTTCACCGGCGGCACTCCGCTCATCACGTCCGCGACCTGGAACATGAGCGCCGAGCTGTGAGCACGGTGGCGAGCGCCGCGCAGGCCCAGACGCCCGGCGACGACAACGGGATCTCGACGCTCGACATCAACGTCGAGGGCTCGGTCATCCAGTGGTCGCTTGACTCCGAGGCGCAGACCGCGGGGCACCTGCACCTGCCCGAGCGGCGCAGGCAGATGATCGACCTCCTCGTCAGCCTGCTCGAGCAGTCGACGGACGTCGAGCGCGCCGCGACGGACCTCGAGAAGACGCCCGGCCGCAACGGCCAGAAGATGATCTACGGCGACCTGCTCGAGGTCGTCGGGCACGAGCTGTTCGACCTCCTGTTCCCGTGGGGCAGCCACCTGCGCACCAAGGTGTTCGAACGGCTGACGTGGCTCGCCGACGGCGAGATCTCGCGGCTGCGCGTCAAGCTCTGCCTGCGCGACGACTGGCTCGCGCGGCTGCCGTGGGAGTACGCGCGCACGCCGCCCGAGGAGCAGTTCGACAACGACGGCCAGTTCCTGTCGCAGATGGCGGAGCTGCTGCTGAGCCGCCGGCTCGCGGTCGGCCATCGCGACCTCGGCACGACGCTGCCGGTGCCCGTGCTGCTCGTCTGCTCGAGCCCGCCGAGCGACGACACGCTGCTGCCCGTCGACGCCGCGCCGGTGCTCGAGAAGCTCGAGGAGCTGCAGCGGGCGGGGTACGTCACGCTCGAGTCGCTCGTCGAGGATCCGCGGCCGGAGCGCCCGACCCCCGGCTGGGAGCCGCGCGTGACCGGCAGCGCGTTTCAACGCGCGATCAGGGACCTGCAGCCGCAGATCGTCCACTTCGTGGGTCACGGGCGCTGCTACAGCGGCGCCGGGGAGCTCGCGTTCTCCGACGGCAACGGCCGCGCGAACTGGGTGTGCGACAAGGACATCAAGCGCTGGCTGAGCGGCAGCAAGCAGCTCAAGCTGGTCTTCCTGCAGGCCTGCGAGAGCGCGCTGCCGGACCCGTACGTGAGCTTCTCGGGCGTGGCGCGGACGCTCGCGGCAGCCCGCGTCCCGGCGATCATCGGGATGCAGTACCGCGTCAGGTCGTCGACGGCCAATGCGTTCGCGCGCGAGTTCTACGACGCCTTGCTGCACAGGACGCTGCCGATCTCCTCGGCCGTCCAGGCCGGCCGCCAGAAGCTCGACGAGGAGTCGCGCGGGCGCTCGTTCGGCCTCCCCGTCCTGTATCTCGGCACGGACTCGTCGTTCCTCGTCCCTCAGACGAGGCCCCGCCCGGCGCACATGGTCGCGATCGATCGCCACGACTCGGCGAACGTGCAGGACTGCCCGCGCTGTCGCACGCAGCTCGAGCAGGGGACGCGCGTCTGCACGCGCTGCCGGCTGTGGCTGTGCTGCCCGAACCCGACGTGCCGCGCGCCGTACGCCGACCCGATCCACAACGTCTTCTGCGGCCAGTGCGGCGAGCCGCTCACCCAAGCGCCGTTCGCAGAGGACGAGGTCGCTGGGGCACCGGCCGAGATCGATGCCGGACCGGCACGCGGCGCGCTCAGCCTGCTGCGCGGCACGGGCGGGCTGCCGTGACGTCGCGTTGCCCGCGGTGCGACGCGGCCGTCGAGCGCGGCGCCTCGCAGTGCGAGAGATGCCGGCTGGACCTCGCGTGCCCCGCGTGCTCCGCGCCGTATATCAACCCCACCGAGGATCGCTTCTGCGCCGAGTGCGGCGATCGGATCGTCCAGCCGGCCGAGCCCGCGCCGCAGCCCGCCGGCGCGCCCCCGCCTGTCGACGGCTCGCAGCCGTCCGAGACGCTGGCGGCCGACTCGAGAGCGGCCCGCGTGAGGTCGATCATGAACGCGCCCGCGCCGGCGGGCTCGCCGTTTCGGCAGTCCGCGCGCGAGATCCTGACTCGGCTGCGCTCGGGGCGCACGCAGACCAGCGTGGCGCGCGACCTCCGGGGCATGCCGTCGTCCGCGACGCGCAAGATGCGGCGCGCGCTGCGGCGCAGCATTCCGTACTCGATCGCCGACCTCTACCTGAAGCTCGGCACCGCGCTGTCGGAGCGCGGCGACTTCGACGCGGCATCCGAGGCGTTCCTGCAAGCGCTCGACGAGGGCAGCCAGGACCTCGAGGTGCTCGCGGACTTCGCGCACGCCGCCGAGCGGTCGGGCGCCACCGACGTCGCCCTGGTCGCGAACCTCGAGCGCGCGCTGCGCGACCCGGGGGACGCCAGCCGGCTGGCACGTCACAGCGAGCGCTACCTCGACGAGCCCGTCGCCCTCGCCGAGGGTCGCTGGATCGTCGAGGAGTGGTACCCGCTGATCTGCGACCTGCTGGCGCCGTCCAAGCGCGTCGGCTGCGCGCTGCTGACGGCGCGCGTCTACCTGTACCGCGGCCAGGACCGGCGCGCGCTGTCGCTGCTGCGAGAGCTCGCGCGAGACGCGCCGGACGTCGCCGCCAAGGCCGGCCGCGAGCTGCTCGAGTCCGACCACCTGCCGGACCGCCTGCTGTCCGACGACCTCCCCGCCCACGCCCTGCGCGCCGAGGCCTACGCCGCCGTCGGCGCCTCCAAGCAGGCCCTCGACGAGATCGACGGAGCGCTCGCGGCGACGATGCGCGACGCCGACCCCGCCGCCGAGATCCCGCTGCACAAGCTCAAAGCCGATCTGCTGGAAGGCACGCGGCCGCGCGCTGCCGCCGATGCGCTCGTCGCGGCCGGACGGCTGCACAACCTCATGGAGCGCCACGCCGAGGCGATCGAGGTCTTCGAGCGCGCCACGCGCGTCGATCCGAGCAGTGCGCTCGCGTTCTGGTATCTCGCCGACTCCAGGCGCCTCACCGCCGAGCGCCCGACCTGGCCCTTCGGCGACGAGCACACGATCGAGGCCGCGCACGCCGACTGGCTGGCCGGGATGGCGATCACCCAGCCGACGCGCAAGCACGCGTGGGTGCACCTCAGCGGCGCGCTCATCCTCGAGACGATGGCACGGGGCAGCAACCCCGACGGCAGGTTCCTCTGGAGGGCCGCACTCGAGACCGAGCGGGCGCTCGCGCTGGACCCGACCGCACCGGAGGCGTGGGCCGTCGCCGCGGCCCATCACCGCATGCTGCTGCACCCGGCGACCGCGCGCGTCACGGCGGACGCCGCGTGCGAGCGCGAGCCCGAGACCTCGCGCGCCCAGATCGAGCACCTCATGGCGCATGTCGACCTCACGTCGCCCGACATCCCCGCGCTGCTCGAGAAGTACGCGAAGAAGCTGCCCGAGCACCGGAGCTGGATCCTCGCCGTCCAGGCGTACGACGCCCTCCTGCGCGGCGATCTCGACGGCGCCCGAGCCGCGTGCGAGAGCTCGTTCAGCCTGGCCGCCGACGACTCCTTCACGTGGCCGCACACGCTCGCCGCGCTGGCGGCCGCGCTGGGCGGCGACGACGAGGCCGCCGCCGACCACGCGAAGACCGTCCTGCGCCTCACCGAGCCGGGCGGCCCCGCAGACGGCATCGGCATCCGCGACGACCGCGGGCTGGCAGCGCTCATCCTCGGCCGGCGCGACGAAGCCGGGGAGATCTTCTCCGAGCTGCTCGAGACGTACTGGGTCGACCGCCTGCAGGCGCGGGCGTGCCTGGCGTGCACGCGGCTGCTGCAAGGCGACGCGCGGACGGCCGAGCGCGAGATGACGACGTTCGCCGGGCGGGCGGTGCAGCCCGCGCAGGTGGCGTTCGCCAGGCTCGCGATCGAGCTGGCGGCGCGGCTCGAGCCTGACGCGGCGGACGGCTGCGAGACGCTGCAGCGCCTGCTCGACGGCAGCGAGGAGCGCATGCGCACGCGGTCCTTCGATGCCGGCGAGGCGCTCGAAGAGCTCAGCGCCGTCCTCGCGCACGGCCCGACCGGCGACGAGCGATCCAACGTCGCGTGGGCGGCGCGCGCTCGGATCCTCGCCGAGGCCGACCGGCTCGAGGACGCCGCCGAAGCCTACGAGTGGCTGCTGGCCGACGGCGACGAGGCCGGCAGGGCGTCGGCGCGCGAGGCGCTCGTGCGCGTGCTGCGCGAGGCGAGCTCGGCCGCGGCCGAACGCCACGACCTCGCCGCGGTGCGCGCGGCGCAGGGCCGGCTCGTCGAGCTCGGGCAGTCGACTGAGGTCGAGGCGGCCGTCGCGCTGGCCGCCGCCTACCTGGCCGCGGGCCAGCTCGACGAGGCGCTCGCCGAGCTCGACCCCCTGCAGGCGAGCGCCGCGCCCGCGCTCGCGGACGCCCATCGCCTCCGCGGCGACGTGCTGCTCGTGGCCGGGCGCCGCGGCGACGCCCGAGCCGCGTACGACGAGGCGCTGCGGCGCGCGGCGGCCGGCTCCGCGCCGCAGCTCGACGTCGCGCCGCTCGAGATCCGCCTCGCGCTGCTGGACGCGCACGACGAGGATCTCGCATCGGCGGGACGTCGCCTGCGGCAGGCCATGACCGCCCTGCGCGGCGAAGTCGAGGTGCAGGCGGCGGGGCAGCAGGTCATCGCCGAGTGCCAGCGGCTGCAGGACCTGGCCGGCCTCCCGCCCGCGATGGACTGCGCCCTGCGCGCGCTCGCGCAGGATCCGAAGCTGACCCCGGCGCAGCGACGCCACCTGTCGGCGGCGCGATTCGCCGCCCTGCGCGAGCGCGAGCCCAAGCCCGCGACGCGGATGGTCTGGCCGCTCGTCGTCGAGACCGACGCCGGCGCGCTCGATGCGTCGAGCCGGGGTCGCGCCGAGACGTTCGTCAACGGCCTCGTCCCGCGCCTGCGCGAGGACGTCCTCGCCAAGACCGGCGTTCGCCTCCCGGGCGTGCTGGTGCGCTCGACGAACGTGCTCGCCGCCGGCAGCTATCGCATCCTGTTCGAGGAGATCACGTACGGCAGCGGGTCGCTCGGCACCCATCTGTGCCTCGATGTGCCCGCGTGCCGCGACCGCGGGATCGGCGGCACGGAGGTCGCTCACCTGTGGACCGGCGAGCGGGGGCTGCAGCTGACCCGCGAGGAGGCGACCGCGGCCACCGCCGACGGCGTGCAGCTCCTCGATCCCCTCCAGACGCTCGCCTGGCGCCTCGACGGGCTCGTGCGCGTGCACCTGCACCGGTTCGTGGGCCTGGCCGAGGTCGAGTTCCAGCTGCACGAGTGGGAGATGGAGGGCGAGGCCGAGCGCTACGACCTCGTGCGCCGCGCGCTGCCGGGCAAGCGCGCGCGCGTGCGGCTCGTCGCGCTGATGCGGCGGCTCGTCCGCGCGCACGTCGCGGTCGACGACCTCGACGCGATCCTGCGCGGCATCGTCGACGCCCCGCGCGACGCGACGCTCGCCGAGCTCGAGGAGGTCACGCGCGAGCGGCTGCTGATGTCGCTGCCGGGAGCGCACGACGGCCGCGTCCGCGTCGAGGTTCCGCCGGAGGTGGAGCGCGGGTTCGACTGCGCGAACGCGTCGCGAACGGAGGCCGAGCTGGATGCGGCGGCACGCGCGCTGCTGCATCTGCTCGAGGAGCGAGGTCTCGGGGCGCCCGGCGGCTTCGTGCTCGTCAGCTCGGCCGCCCGCTGCCGGCAGGTCATCCAGCGCGCCATGCAGCGCCATCTCGCGTCGGTCGCGGTCGTGTCAGCGAGCGAGCTCGAAGCCGTCGCGCTCGCCGCGCCGATCGCGCCCGTCCTGGACCTGGCGGTGTCGCGATGACCGCGAACGGTGGTCCGCAGCTGCGGCTCGTCGTGCATGCGACGCTGCTGGAGCTCGTCGACGAGTCCGGGCGCGAGCGGTTCGCGGACGACGCGGCCGCCGGCGTCGCCGCGGTCATGCGGACGTTCGGCATCCCCGGCACGCCCCGGGTCGTCGTCGACTCCGCGCCGCAGGGCCGGGCGATCTCGGTGTTCGCCGACGGCACGAGCGCGCCGTTTCCGCCGGCCTTCCTGCGGCGTTTGTGGCATGGGCTCGCGCCGGCACACCTGCAGAACGCGGCGTTCGACGCGGCCGAGGTCCTCGGCCGGCCCAACGCCTGGCTCGTCGCGTGCGCCCGCGACGCCATGGCCGCCGAGGACGCGCAGGCGCGCGCGGCGATCGTGACGATGCTCGCGCAGCTCGCGCCCGAGGTCATGGCGCTGCAGCCGTCGCGGCTGCTGACGCTCGAGGCGACCCGCGAGCGGCTGGGCGGCGGCCCCGGCCACGGGCTCGGCCTTGAAGAGGCGACGACGGTCTTACGGGTGCTCCTGGATCGCGGCGTCTGCGTCGCGGACGGGCCGCTGCTGCTGGGGCTGCTGCGGTCCTGCCACGCGGCCGGCCACTCCCTCATGAGCACGCTGGAGGAGATCTACGCGCGCATGTGCTCGCCGAGCTTGTCGATCCTCGTCAACGACCGGCTCTTCCACGAGCTGGCCGACGTCGACGCGGGCGAGACCGAGGTCGACGTCGCCGACCCGCGCGTGGACCACCAGCTGTCCGGCACGATGTCGATCGTGCGCGAGCACCGGCTGCTCGAGTTCCGCGTGACCCACCCCGTGATCCTGCTGTGCGCGGCCGACGTCGGCGACGACGAGATCTGCATCCGGCTCAACGACCGTGTCGGGCCCCCGATCCCGGTTCCCGGCAGCGACGAGCTCGGCGTCTCGGCGACACGCTCGGAGCTCAAGGCGCACGGCATCGCGGCGCGACCGCTCGTCGATGCCGTCACCGGGAGCGAGCTCGCGGCCGTCCGCGCGCAGGACGCCGATGCGGTACGAGCCGTCGGCCTGCTGCCGGTCACGCTCGGCGGCTACGTCGCCGCGGCCTTCGCCCGCGCGATCACGCCCTCCGCCCACCGGCTCACGACGATCGACTCGGTCGAGGCCGAGCTGGCCCGCGTCGAGGATCAGCTGCCGACGCTGGTGCACGGCACCCTGTCGCGGTTCCGGCTGGCGGAGATCACGCGGCTGCTGCGCGAGCTCGTCCGCGAGCAGATCTCGATCCGGGACTCGTCTCGGATCCTCAACGCCGCCGTGCGCTACGCGGAGCTGCCCGACGAGGTGCCGGCCGAGCTGGCCGACGCGATCACGACGCCGGCCGACCGCAGCACCGGGCACGACGTCGGCGCGCTGCTCGCCTTCGTGCGCGGAGAGATCGCCGACCGGGTCTGCTTCGACACCGGCGGCCTGAGCGAGATCGGAGCGTGCCCGCTCGGCGTGTTCGAGACCGACGACGGATTCGAAGCGCGCGCCGGCGAGGTGCTCGCGGCGGCGTACGCGGGCACGGAGAACGGGCAGTCGCCGACCGACCTCCCCGAGCTGCGCGACGACGTCTGGCGCGGGCTGGGCGAGAGCCCCCCGCCCGAGCCGGTGATCCTGACGAGCTCGCGCATCCGCCGGGCGCTGCGCGCCGCCCTCGCCCAGGAGCTTCCCGGCGCCCGCGTGCTGGCGCGCACGGAGATCCCGCCGGGGATCGAGACGCGGCGCCTCGGCGTCATCACCTGCGCGAGCTGAGTTACGCGAGGACGTCGTCGAGGCCGGCGAACTCCAGCAGCCGGTCGAGGTCGCAGGAGGTGCGCTGGAGCCTGATCCGCCGGCCGAGCCGGCGGGCCGTGAGCTGCAGCCGGGCGAGCGCCTCGATCGTGACGGCGTCCGCCGCGAGCGTGCCGACGTCGCAGACGACGACCTTCGCGTCGCAGTGCGCCAGGAGGGCGCGCAGGCGCTCGCAGAGCGCGGGCACGTCGGCGGCCGCGACGGGGCCGTCGATCACGAGGATGCCCGTGCTCGGCTGAGGTTGCGATGGCAGGGTCACGCGCGTGCCGAGGCGGTGCGGAGTCCGGGCTCTCATGGCGACGGTTCCCCGACACGCCTCCGAGGCGGTCGATCAGACGCGCCCCGCGCGCAGCGGCTCGATGGCGGTCGCCGTCTTGCCGCCGAGCCGGGCGGTGGCTTGCGACGCGGCGGATGTCGGAGCATGGTTCATGGACGCGTGCCCTCCTGGGCGGTTGCCGGTGCTGTTGGTACTCAGACCCGCGCTGCGCCCGGAACTCATCGGTGGGCGCCTGGGGCGTCCAAGACGCTCGCGGCGTCGGTGGTCGTCCGGTCAGCTGCTGGCGACCTGCCGGCGGTCGCCTTCGACGGGCGTGGTGTCGCCGCCGACGGCATCCGAGCGGCGCGCCGCGTCGAGCACGCACATGACAGCCGCGCCCTCGACGGCGGTCGCGAGCAGGCCTGGGTCCTCGCCGCGCAGCGCGCGGCCGTAGGCTTGAAGCTGGGCGGTGAGCGATCCGACGAGCGGGTGCACCCCGGGTGCCACGCGCCCGGCGACCCCGCGCACGCGACCCCCGCGGCTCGCGCGAGCCAGGCGCCGCCCCCTGCCGTCGCGGATCTCGACGTGCTCGCGGTAGGGCAGGTTGGTCGCGCACTCGATGCGCACCGCGCCGCGCGACGTCGCGAGCGCGATGCCCGCGCGCTCGCGGGTGGCGTGCGCGCGGACCGCGAGCGGCAGCGCGCCCGTGAGCATCAGGGCGAGGTCGATGAGGTGCGGGCCGAGATCGAGCAGCGCGTCCTCGCCGCGCTGCAGCGGCCGCCAGGACGCGCGGCGGTAGTGCAGCACGAGGTGCAGCTCGAGGTCACCGGCCGGGGGCACGCGCCGTGCCAGGTCGGCGCCCTGGTCGAAGCGGCGGTTGAACCCGCAGTAGGGCGCGGGAGCGAGCCGGGCGAGGCGCAGAGCGCCGGCCGCGTCCGCCGCGGGGGGCTTCTCGACGAGCGCGGTGATCCCGGCGGCGGCGGCCTGCGTCACGGCCTCCTCGTGGTGCTCGGGGGTCGAGCAGACGATCAGCCCGTCGAGCGGGCCGGCCGCCAGCAGCTCGCTTGTGCGCGGGTGCGCCGACGCCCCGAGCTTGCCCGCCAGCAGCGAGCGGCGCGAGCGACTGAGGTCGGCGACGGCGACGATCTCCATCCCTGCGGTGCGCGCGATCGCGGGCGTGTACCCGCGCTCGGCGAGCCGGCCGCAGCCGACGAGGCCGATGCGAAGCGCGGTCATGGCCTGCCCGCCCGCGGGGCGACGACCGGCGGGGTGGCGGTGAGGCCGTGCGGGCGCGGCACGCGGGCGAGCCGCGGCCCCCCGCGGCGGCCGAGCAGGGCGGAGAAGCTCATGTTCGCGGAGATCATGGCGCGCGGAGCGGCGGTAGCGCCACCCCCGAGTGGCCGCGCGCGAGCGCGCCGGCCGTGCGGCAGTCGCGCCGCGGGGGGCGCGGCGCGCCACGCGTGCGGCGTTTCGGCCCGAGCACCGAATCGAGGTCCCGGCTCGCGACGAGCCGGTTGGGGCTTCGGCCTCGGCTAGAGCGAGACGTGGCCATCGGCCACCACGACGACGTCACCGGCGACGCGCGGGCGGTCCTCGGCCCACGTGCAGTCCAGGCGGCTCGGGCGGCCGATCTCGTCGCCCTGGCGGATCGTGAGCGACGTCGTGCCGGCGCGCTCTTGCAGGTACGCGAGCATCGGCCCGGCGGCGGACCCCGTGGCGGGGTCCTCGATGACGCCGTCGGGCCCGAGGAAGAACCCGCGCGCGTGGGCGATCCCCGCGTCGGGATCGACGGCCACGAGGTACAAGACCGAGGCGTCGAGGGCTCCCAGCAGCGCGCCGAGCACGAGCCGGTCGGGCGACACGCGCTCGAACGTCTCGCGATGTCTGACCGGCGCCATGAGGTGCGCCGAGCCGCAGGAGACGACCTGCGGCGGGAGGTCGGGGTGCGCCTCGACGGCGCTCAGCCCGGCCGCGGCCATGACATCCGCGGGCGACGGCTCCTCGCCGAAGATCGGCGGCTCCTGAAGCATCGACGCACGGGCATCGTCGCCGTCGATGCGCACGTCGACGGGCTGGTTGCCGGCGGGCGTCTGCTGCACGTAGGTCACGCGCTCCTGCCCGCGCGCGCGAGCGACGGCCACCGCCGTGCCGAGCGACGGGTGCCCGCCGAGCGCGATCTCGCCGGTCATCATCCAGATGCGGTTGCGGTAGTCGGCGCCGTCGCGCGACGCGGTCTGCACGAACGTCGTCTCGGACAGGCGCGTCTCGCGGGCGAAGGCGAGCATCGTCGGGTCGCGGATGGTGTCGGCGTCGTGGACGACGGCGAGCTGGTTGCCGGTCAGCGGGATCGACGTGAAGACGTCGAGCCAGGTGATCGGGTGGCGCATCGTCAGCCCGCTCGCGAGCCCCGGCCGCGAGCTACTTGTCGAAGTCGAAGTCGCGCGGCGGGCGCTGCTCGAACCACAGGCGGTCGTGGTCCGGGGTCTCCTCGAGGAACTCCGGGGTCTCCTCGAGGATGTCGTCGCCCTCCGGCTCCTCCGCGGCGGGTGCCGGCGGAGGCTGGTAGGCGGCTGGCGGGGGCGGGTAGGCCGCGGGCGACGGCGCGTGCGCCGCGGTCGGGGGGTCGCGCTCGTCGTCGAACATGCCGGGCTCGTCGAGCGGGTCGGGCTCCGCGGGCTCGGGCTCCGGGTCCGCGTTGCGCCCGCGGCGCAGGCGCAGGCGCCCGGCGCCGGGCAGGCGGCGCTTCTCGCGCGGCGGCTCGGGCAGCGGCTCGTCGTCGAGCGGCGGCAGGGGCTCGGAGTCGTCGAAGGACTCGTCGAAGGCCGGCGGGGGCGGCTGCGCCGGGGGCATGACGTAGCCGGCGGCCGGCGGCTCGGGATAGCTCGTCGGCGGGGGCTGGGCGGGGATCGGCGGCGGGGCGTGGGCGACCGCCTCGTCGCCCCAGTCGGGCTCGTCGTCGAACGCGGGCGCGTCGTCGGCGTGAGCTGGCGGCTCGGCGGACGGCGGTGGCGCGGCCGCGGGCGGCGGGGCGGGGATCGACGAGAGGTCGGGCGTGCCGTCGGGCGACCGGCGGACCGGGCCAAGCGCCTCGCTCTCCTCGCGGGAGATCTCACCGGCGTCGGCACCGCGACGCCGTTTGAGCTCCAGATGCTCGCGGATCGCTTCGTCCAGCAGTCCCATCTCGCCGACAGCCTACCTCGCTTGCAGCGACTTGTTCACCTTGCCCGCACGGCCTTGTTCTTCCCGGTCCGCTTGGCTTCGTACAACGCCGCGTCGACGGCCGTCACGAGAGGGTCCGGGTCGGCGCGTGTCTCGGGCATCGATCCGACCCCGCAGCTCGCCGTGAGCCGCAGCGTGCCGGACCCGTCGAGCAGGCGGATCTGCAGCGCCTCGATCCCGCGGCGGACGCGCTCGGCGAGCTCGAACGCGCCTTCGAGGTTCGTGCCGGGCAGCAGGAGCGCGAACTCCTCGCCGCCGTAGCGCGCGGGGTGGTCGATCTCGCGCGAGCTGTCGCGCAGGACGCCCGCGACCTCGCGCAGGACGACGTCGCCCTGGGGATGGCCGTAGGTGTCGTTGATCGCCTTGAAGTTGTCGAGGTCGAGGAGGACGAGGCCGAGCGTGCCGCCGAGGCGTTGCAGGTCGCGGACGCGGTTGCCGAAGCGTACGTCGAACGCGCGGCGGTTGGGAAGCCCCGTGAGGTCGTCGGTCAGGGACTCGTGGACCGCCTCGCGGAGCTCCTCGATGCGGCGCTTGAGCTCGCGCGACATCTTGTTGAACTCCTCGCCGAGGCCGGCGAACTCGTCCTTGCCGACGGTCGTGACCTGAGCCGAGAAGTCGCCGCCGGCGAGCTTGCGGGCGGCGTCGAGGAAGCCTGCGAGCTGCTGCTGCAGCGAGCGCGAGACGAGGGCCGCGCACGCGAGCGCGAGCAGCAGGAAGCCCACGAGGATGCCGGCGATCGTGGCCCGGCCGCCCTGCTCGGAGGTGGCCTCTGGGATGCCGAACGTCAGCACGCGGATCCGCTGTCCCGGCAGGCCGTCGCCCGGGGACGAGCTGACGCGGTACTGCTTGCCGCCGACCTCCTGCGGCTCGCCGTCCTCGCCGGGAGGCGTCACGCTCTCGGCGCCGGGGAGCGTGGATGCCAGCTGGCGCGCGCCGTTGCGGACGACGACCCGCAGCCGCGTGAGCCGCTGCACCTCGCGCGCGTAGGTTGTCGCGTCGACGACGGAGAGGTAGAGCATGCCGAGCGAGGCGTCGCTGGACTTGATCTCCAGGCGCGCGGGCGCGATCGCCGTCTTGTCGCCGGCCTTTAGGACGATCTCCCGGCCGCGCACGAACACGATCCGCTCGACGCCTCGGGTCGCGAGGATCTGGCTGGCGCGCCGCTGCGCTCGGGCGAGGTCGCCGTCGAGCAGCGCCGCGCGGAGGACCTCGTCGTTGCGCGCGATCCTCGCCAGCAGTTGCTGCGCCTCCTGCTGGTGCTGGGTGAAGAGGGCGGTCGCCACGCGATGGCGGGCGCCGACGTCCGCCTCGCCCATCGACTGCTTGCTCTTGCCCAGCAGGCCGAACAGCAGAACGGCAACCGCGACCATGGGCACGATCACGATCAGGACGAAGAACAGCCCAAGCCGGTTGCGGAAGCTCACGTGTGCTGAGCGTATCGGCGCCGTGGGACCCCTCCGATAGACCTCCGGCGGGCGAGGCGCGGCTATGCTGTGCGCTTCTCGGGGCTATAGCTCAGTTGGGAGAGCGCCTGGATCGCACCCAGGAGGTCGGGGGTTCGAGTCCCCCTAGCTCCATCGCCGGCCGTTCCTGAATCGAGTCCCGAAAGTCGGGGCGGTTTCGGGAGTCAGAGAAGTGCTCGTTTTGCAGAGGCTTTGGTCGCAGTCCCGAAAGTCCGGTTCCCAGTCCCGAAAGTATGGGCCTGATAGGGCCCTGGGCCAGCCAAATCCGTGCGCCGTCGAACACCTGTTCCCGCCGAACGGGGAGGATGGCGCCCATCTCCGGGCAGTAGCGGAGTCGCTTCGGAATCTGATCTACAGGAGCGGGTCGAGCCGGCGCCGCGGCATTGGTCCGTGGCAGCATCGGCTCCGTCGCGGAGCGCTCCCATTGTCGGTGGCTGTCGCGCAAAGCGGGGTCGTCCGGCGCGCCTAAGACGATGGGGGCATGCCCCAGAACTTCTTGTCGTGCGAGCGTGAGCAGGTCTTGTTGATGCCGCCGAGCCTGCGCGACTGGCTGCCGGAGGATCACCTCGCGTGGTTCGTGCTGGCGAGTGTCGAGCAGCTCGATCTCGGGGCGTTCTACACGTCATATCGCGCGGACGGTCACGGTCCGCGGCGCACGATCCGGCGATGATGGTCGCGTTGTTGGTGTACGCGTATGCGCGTGGGCAGCGCTCGTCGCGGGGGATCGAGCGCTCGTGTGTGGAGGACATCGCGTTTCGGGTGATTGCGGCCAACCAGGTGCCCGATCACGCGACGATCGCGCGGTTTCGCCAGCGTCACGAGGACGCGATCGCCGAGCTCTTCAGCAGTGTTCCGGGGTTGTGCGCGAGGGCCGGGATGGTCGAGGTCGGGGTGATCGCGATCGACGGCACCAAGATGCACGCCAACGCCTGGCAGCACGCGACGCGTGACTACGACCGGATCGCCCGTCAGATCCTCGGCGAGGCCGATGAGGTCGACCGCGAAGAGGACGCGAGCCATGGGCATCGGCGCGGCGACGAGCTGCCGCCCGAACTCGCATCGCGTGAGGGCCGCGACCGCTGGCTGCGTGGCGCCAAGCGCGATCTCGACGAGCGGCGTGCTGTCGAGGCCCGGCCGATTCCGCACTCCCGCCAAGCGCGGTTGAAGGAGGGCAAGCGTCGTTTGGAGGAGGAGCTTGCAGTCGAATGCGCAGCAAACACGGCGTATGAGGACTACCGCGCCAACGGCCGTCAGAAGAACGGCCGGCGCCTCGGCACGAATGCGCCGAAGCCCTACACGCCGCCCGCGACACCGGCGGGGAAGATCAATCTGACCGACCTCGATTCACGCAACGTCAAGACCAGGGGCGGCTACC
Source organism: uncultured Actinomycetes bacterium (assembly GCA_963743055.1). Taxonomy (GTDB): domain Bacteria; phylum Actinomycetota; class Thermoleophilia; order Solirubrobacterales; family Solirubrobacteraceae; genus CADCVQ01. The sequence goes on from CAVUOK010000002.1 coordinate 128,622, forward strand.
TGCAGGGCTACAACGCGCAAGCCGCGGTGACCGCCGGGCAGATCGTGATCGCGGCGGAGATCTTCGTCAGCTCACCGGACTTCGGGTTGCTCGGACCGGTCCTGGACGCCACGCTGAGCGAACTCGTCGCGGCCGGCGTGAGCGACACGCCCGACGTGCTCGTCGCCGACACCGGCTACTGGCATCACGTCCAGATGCAGCAGATCGTCAACGACGGCATCCAGGTCCTCATTCCACCCGACGCCGGCAACCGCCAGAGCGCACGACCCGGCTGGGACTGCGGTCGCTACGCGTTCATGCGCCGCGTTCTTGGCACCCCGCTCGGCGGCGATCTTTACCGCAAACGCAAGGGCATGATCGAACCAGTCTTCGCCAACACCAAGTTCAACCGCGGCATCGATCGCTTCCAACGCCGCGGCCGCTCCGCGGTGCGCTCGGAATGGCGACTGATCACCGCAACCCACAACCTGCTGAAGCTGCACACCCACCAGCTCGCCAGCGCAGCGGCCTGACAGACGCCAACACGGCCCCCCGGCGGCTCATCGGGCGGCACGCGCGGACATAGCGGCCCCGATCGCGGCCCGCACGACAGCTTGAGGCGGCTCACGGCCTCGAGCCCGCCAATCCGGGCCCCTCCGCGCCACGGCTGGCTTTGCGCGACAGCCACCGCGCCATGGAGCAGCGGCAGCACCTAGCGTCGAGGAGCGTGCGAGTCGGGAGCCGAATCCCGAACTTGCCGGACCGCCCGAGCAGGCGCGTGACGCTGCGTCGAGCGAACCGTCGCCGGACTCCAAGTGTCAAGCGGCTTGCGCCGATCGCATGGGCGCGAGCACTACTCGGCCGGCGGCGCGTCGGGCATGACCTCGAGTTGACCGCGCCAGTCGTGGACTGGGTGGTCGCCGCCGGTGATGCGCGGCGCTCCGGCAAGCACCTCGTAGCCGTACTTGTGCTCAAGGAGGAGCGTCTGCTCCTGCAGCTCCGCCTTGCGGCCTGAGGCGAGCGGCCGCTCGATGAGTTCGGCCCGCATTTCAACGTACTTCCTGCTCACCCGCTCGATCGTGTCCTTCCCGTGCGCTGCCTCGGCGGCCTCGCGCATCTTCGTGATCTCGCGGTATGTCTCCGGGTCCCCGGCCTTCAGATTCAGCGGGTACGGGAGCTTGTCGAGGAAGTCGTCGTCCATGGTCCAATGATCTCACCGCGTGTGCGCGGCGAGTGGCCCTCGACGCCACGTCGAGCACGAGCGCAACGTCGTCCTCATGCTCGAGCGACGCCTGCGAGTCGCGCACGACATCGCCGACGACCCACATGCGGCCCCGGACCCAGGCGAGCTGGCAGGGCTCCGGAGGCGCGGCCGGTGCGACAGTCTGAGCCTCCGCGAGCGTCACTCGACTACTGTCGCCCTGTCGAGCGCCGATCTGACGGAATGTCGGGTAGTTCTTCCAAGCAGGATCCGAGCGACAGTAACGAACGGGTCATCGCTGCGACCGACGGCATCGGCGAGAAGGACGTCGCGCCGCGACCGAGCTTGGTAGCACGCTGGATGAGACTCGCGGTAGCGAGCAGTGTCCGCAGACGCGTGTCCGCTCCAGCCGCTCCCGACGCCGCGCTCGCGGTGGAGCGCTTCTGACGCTGCGCAAGGGCGCGGCCACACGCAGGAGGATCTCGAGCACCGGGCCGGGCTGACCGTCACCGCTTTCGCCGGCATCGTGCGCGGCTCCGCGAACCCGACATGGACGACGGTGCGACGCATCGCCAATGCCCTGGGCGTCACGCTCGGCGAGCTCGGTCGAGCGGTCGACGCGCGCGTCGACGCGCCCGAGTAGGACGACGCTTCGCCCTACTCCGCGCGCGGCGGCCGATTTGCGCGGCCAGTCAGCCGCGAACGGCGCGCGTCCCGATGACGGTCCTTTCTGGCTTGTCCGCTGCGAGGAAGTCTCGCTTGACCTCCCAGCTCACGTTGAGGGGCTCTCCGCAGGCCTTCTCGAGCACCGGTAGGCCACGCGAAGCGACGAGCAATAGCCATCCGTGGCCCACCTGCTCATGTGCCGTCCAGCTCGCCGATTCGGGCCATCCAGTCCGCCACCACAGTGACCGCGCCACGATGCCTTCATCGTCGTGGTAGCCGATCAGGGCCTGCTCGGTGGGCTTCCAACCACAGGCGCGAGCCACGAAGGGGCTCAGCGCGAGCCAGTCGGACGGACCACGGAAGTAGAGGTCGGTGTGACGGATCAGTGCGCGGTCACTGCCGGGGATTTGGCCGGCAGCCAGTTCGGCCAAGCGGGTCGAGCGAATCCTGTACGGCCGGGGTTGGGGCTGATCGGATCCTTCCGCGGTCAGGCTCTGCCAGCGGCGCTCGCGCGGCATCTCACGATCCAGGTAACGGACGTCTGTCCACTCACCGATGACCGCCCAGTCCTCTAGCTGCACAACGAGGCGGTCCTCAGCACCTGCAAGGGCGGCGATCCAGCTCTCCACCGATACCCAGCGTTCCGTCTCCGAGTGGCCCGCCAAGGCCGACGGGACCTTCTGCGGCTGCGCAACGGGCCGGTGACGGATCATGGCGGGGTCATACATGGGTCCACAACTGGCCAGCAGAGCTAGCCCCGGCTCGACCCTCCGGTTGTCGACCAGCGCGGCGGCGGCTTGTGCCGCCGCGTGATCCCAAAGCACGAAGCTGGGCCGGTAGTAGCTCCAGCCGAGCGGTTCATGGCTACGTCGTAGCGCCTGGTCATCGACGGCGACGCCTTGGGCCTGCTCGCGGGCAAGGGAAGCGACGTGCTCCTCCAGCACCTCATCATCGACACCACTCATTTCCGCGAGCGACGCCAGGCGGCCGCTCATCGCCATCAAGACGGTGTCGAGGTCATCGCCCCCCACACTCTCTGGCTCGTCGGGCCACTCTGGAGCGGGGTCGCGCGGCGCCACTAGCCTCAGGCCCAGCGGGAGGTCGCGCGTCGGCACCGCCGGGGCCGACTTGCCGTGCTGCGCCAGGAGTCGCCGCGACGCGACGCGTAACACCAGGTCATCGGACACGGACCAGGGCTCAAGCGCCGCTAGGACGTCGGGAGGGAGCGTGATGTCAAGGACCCGGGCCTCTAGCACCGAGAAGACGCGCAGCACCAATTCGCGGTCATCTCCGATCAGCACACCGCCGACGAGATGCCAGACGTGCGGGTCGTCGTCGCGCAACGCATCCATTAGTGCCTGCTGTGCCGAGAAGACGGCCAGTCGGTAAGGAGAGGCCAGGAGGTCAAGCAGCGACTGCGCGAGTACACGGTTGGGTCCGCACTCGTCCTGATCGTCGTCGCGCGGCGGCAGCTGTCGTGGATCACGAAGTAGGAGCCGGACATAACGCTCGATCTCGTCCGCGACAGCCGGGCCGTCCTCGATACCGAATACGTCGCGGTAGGACTTGATGTCCTCCGCCAAGCCTGACAGCAGGAACCGGTCGGTCGCAGCGTCAGCCGCGAAGCGGACGTAGGCGCGCCGCCGGCCCTCGATCGGGTCCAGCTCCCACAGTGCCACCATCAACTTGAGCAGGGTCCCACCGTCGTAGTAGCGCCGCCATCGTCCGGAATCGGCCACGGCGAGGCTCTCGTCGATCAAGACGCGGGCGGCCGCGAGCTCACCCAGCCTGCGTGCTACCCCGACTAGGACCACGCGATCCCGGGTGTCCAACGACTCACGTAGCGCCACAAACTGAGGGAACTGCTGGAGGGTGATTCTAGGCGCGACTCGTTCGAACGCCTCGCTCCATGGCGCAGCCAGACTGTCGCGTGCTGGGTTGCGCAACTCCGACAGCACTTTCTCCGGTGTGTCGTGCTCGGCCAGGTACGCGTCTCGCTTGTCCTCATCCGTGCCACGACTGCGACTGCGCGGTGCGCGCTGATCTCGATGAAGAGCGATCGACAGACCAGCCTCGCTGAAGACCAACGCATTCGCCGTTGCGGCGTCAGCAAGCTCCCAACGCCAGGCATCTCTCTGCGAGGGCGCAACTTCGACGTCAACCCGGGATGAAAGGCTGCGCAACCGAGCGGCCGCCCAGGTTGCTCCGTGCGCTCGCTTAGCTCGTGCTACGGCCCCGTCCAGCGACCACTGCGGCACAGCGGAGGCGATGGGCAGGAATGCTTCCCCCAGGATCGTCCACCACAGAGCATGCTGTGCCTGCTCCTCGGTGCCCCGTAGCAGGCACAGCATCCGGTCATCGCGGTCGAGAATCCGCCGCTTCTCCATCCACCCGCTCAGACGCCAGGCCGCGGCGGGGCGGGTTCGCATCTCGTCGGTGATTAGCCGTTTGGCGGCATCCTCGGCTTGACCGCCGCCGGCCTGCTCGCGGATGTCCAGCAACGCTCCAGCCAGCCAATTCACGACCGCCCCTCCATCCTCGCGGTCAAGTCGCGGACGCAACAGCTCGATCCATGAGGTCAGCTGGTAGTCCTTATCGGGATAGACGGCCAGCGTGCTGTGCACGGCATCGCGCAGCAGCTCCTCAGCCAGAACCGCGTCATTCAGGGCAACGGCCGTGCGCGCGACATCCGTCAGGTTGGCCGCCAAGCTCCTGGGCTTCGGAATGCTCGCGCGTAGCAGCGATCAGCGCTTGCAATGCCACGCGGATCTCGGCGGGGGCCACCGCCCGAGTAGCCGCCAGTCGCACGATGGCTCGATTGCCTTCGACAAGGAGACGGACCGGCTTCTCGGTCCAGCGCTGCCTCAAAAACGTCCAGTACGCACGGACATGGTCCTCTCCATAGGCGCTGGCCACCCACACCAATGTCCCGATCGCGCCTTTCTCGGAGCGACGAAGCGGATACCTGTCAAGCGGGTCACCACTGCTTTCAGCGAACACTCGGAGCAGCCGCTCGACGCGAATCATGAACGCCCCTGGCTCGACACCCTCCCCCGCCCATGCAGCGCCATGCAGTTGCGCTATATCAATGACCAGCCGGGCAACCTGTGCGTATGCCTTGGCGTGCCTGGAGGCGGGCAGCGGAACGACATCCACGCCGGCTAGCTTGTCGCCCAGAGCGGCGAGCGTCCGATTGAGCCGGTAGCGATGGTTCTCGCCTTCCCAGACGTCATCGATCACCGACTCGCGTGGCGGCGGCTGCTCGAGGTCGTCGATCCAATCTCGCGCTTCTTCCTTGCGGCCGAGGCCGATCAGCAGTTCTGCAACCCAGACCCGCTGGACGTCGACGATCTGTCCCGGGCGGAACGCCAACACCTCAGCAAGCACCTCCGCGTTGACTGACGGCCCGGCCTCTGTCTGCTGCAGATGACTGCGGACCCAGGCGGCTCGCTGAACTGAGTCGTTGCGATCCAGCGCATCGCGCAACGTCTGGGCCCCGGATCGCAGCCCGCCGGCTTCGGCGGTCTCGGCGGCGTTGGCCAGCATCCATGCGCGTATCCCAGGCGTGATGTCGTCATTGCGATCTGGACCCCAGCGTTCGATCCCACTGAGATCGAGGACGCGAGTTCCTTCGAGGACCGCGTCGGGACCCCGCAGCAGCAATGCAGCTGACGCCCAGGCATCGAGAAGTTCGTCGATCTTATGAGCGTGGCGATCAACCTTTCCGGCGAGCACGTCGAGTGGTTCGTTGTCCACGAACAGCCTGCGCGCCTCTTCTTTATGACCGGCGTTCCACAGCTCGACCGCCATCTCTAGCGGCAGCGTGCGGGCATCGTCTGAGCCCAGGTCGTCGCGTTCGGTGGTCAGCAAGTCCACAGCTATCCGCCAGTGTCCAGTGTCCAGTAGTAGCTGCAAGAACTTCTTGCGCTCGGGTTGGTGATAGCCGCGTTGGCTAAGCTCGCCGGCGGCCAAGGCAAGCCGAACCAGCGCCATTGGGTCGTGCACTGCTCCGAGCGAGCGGGCGGCCAGACTGATGTCCGCCGAGATCAAGGTAGGCGGGCGCAGAGCGAAAAGCTGTTGACGGAAGAAGTCTGGGGTGGCCAATGCCAAGACGCCGTCGTGATCTTCCGCGACTGCCAAGTGGAACAGCGCCTCAAAGTGCATGGGCTCACCGGATGCGGTGGCCTGGCACATCGCGGCTAGCTGACGGTGATATTGGCGACTCACTGCCGGGTCAGCTTCTGGGTCTTCGCCGACGGTGGCGGTCTGTTGCTGCAGGTAGACCCGAAAGGAGTCGTGGAAGAAGTACCAACGACGCTCGTCGCGCCGAAACAGGTGGGCGAGTCCATCGTGCAGCTGCCGGAGAACACTGGACGGCTGGCCTCGATCCCGGAGCCAGTCGAGGTCGATAGCGGACCGGATCCGCGATACCAAGGCCAGCACCTCGACCAGGCCGGGGTCATCCCGAATACCGCCCCATAGCCGGTCATACAGCGTACGAACGTTGCCGCCATACGGGTCGATCTCCGCGAGGGCGGCCTGTTGCCGGTTGGGGGGCAATACAGCGAGCTCGCGCAGTACGTAGTCGAGAAGTAGTGGATGACCCTCCGTGAGCTGATGCAGATCCCTCGCGTTGACCTGCACACCGGCCTTCTCGGCCAGTCGCTGGATTGCCGCGGGGTCGAGTCCCTGCATCGGGATGGTGCGCCCCGGCTCGCGCAGTTGGGTGCGGACCTCCTCCTTAAGCATCCGTAGCGTCTGGCTTCCGAGTACGAAAAGCACCCCTTCGGGGATGGCGTCTGGCGTCGGGAGGTACTCCAGCAACGAGACCGTCGGATCAGCTCGATCCACATGGTCTAGCCCGTCGATCATGAAGATGGCCCGGCACCCTTGCTCCGCGTAGATTCGGCCAAGCTGGCCGAGGCGCTGCTTCAAGCGATGGCTGAGATGACCGAGATCGAAGTCCACCGGGCCAGGACCTCGCGGCAGGTCGCTGCGCTCCAACATCAGTACGAGGTCATGCAGGAAGTTGCTTGCCTCGGCGCGCTGCGAGCCGACCTCGCCACGACCTCGCACGTAGGCGTAGTAACGGGCCACGACGTCGGATCGGTGCCGCAGTTCCTTGGTGAGCAAGGTCGACTTGCCTGCGCCGGGCGAGCCCACCAGGGCGACGAAGCCGGTCAGATGCGACTCGAGCGCGCCAGCCAGGGCGGCTGCGACGTCGGTGATGGGCTCATAGGCCGCCGGGACCGGAAAGTCGTGGATCGCGACGAGCTCCAAACGGCGCCGCCACTCGGCTGGTAGGCGACCGATGAACTGCTCTCGCGTGAGCCGAACCAGTTTCTCGGGATCCCGTGCCACTCCCACAAGGGCGTTGGTGATCTCATCGATGTCCCGCCGGTAACCCGGTAGGTCGCGACCCGGGATGTCACGATCCTTTGGCAGCAACTGGCCGAACTCCAACCGCACGTCCTGAAAGTCAGTGAGCAGATCGTGTGGGTCGAGCTTGCAGGCGGAGGCGAGTTTGTCCCACAGCCACTGCCAACGTTGCGGCAGCTCTTCTTGGCTGGCGAAGCGTCCAGCGGCGGCTGGAGCAAGCAGCTCGGCGACGGCACCCGCAGTCGTGAATGCACCAGCGCCCTTGGGCGCATGGGAGATACGACTGGAGGATGGGACGCGGTCCATCGTGAGGTGAGCTAGGACGCGTCGGTCGAGATATTGATCGGCCAGCACTCGCCGAGCAGCGATGATGTCTCTGAGGTGGCCCTTCAGCTCACCCCACGCAATCTGGCCGCCCGCGTGACTCCACTTGACCTGGTAGACGTCGAGCTGTCGTGGTGTGGCGACCTGAAAGTCATCCAGGCGCCCGGCTGTGGGATCCATCAGGGCCAGCCATTCCAGTGGGACCTCCCGGCTGAGGGCGTCGAGCAGCACGCCCGCAGCGATCTCGTACTGGGCGCCGAGACCGACTATTGCCGCACGCTCGCCGTCGGCCGGAGGACGTTGATACGCCGGTTCTCGCTCCGCAGAGCCGGAATCAGTCTGGGATCGCGGATCCACATGGCAAGCGTAAACGCACACCAGCCAACGGCTCGGTCACCGCCCTGCTTGAAAATGGCGGAGCGCGATCGGGCGCGGCGCGGATGGCGACCGGTCAGCTCGCCGGCATGCCCAGCACCTGAGCCGCCTCACTGCCCGCGGGGACGGCGCCCGATCCGGCACTCGCCGATGACTTCCGCCGCAGATAGCGAGGGGCGCCTAGTCATGATCCGCCGGGGCCTGTACACCTGCACCGGTGCCGAACCTCGCCACCCTGCGCCGCGAACTCCGCCTCTTTGATCCCCTCGACGTGGCGGCGCGAGATGCGGCCCTGATGGTGCTCGCCGAGAACTGGCCGCATGCCCAACGCCTGCATGCCCTGACCTCCTTCGTGCTCACCGCACCGGGCGATGGCCCGTGGCGGCCGATCGAGCACTCCCGCTGGCGGCGCTGGCTGCACGAATCCCCGAGCCTCGCCGCGGGCCCAACCTGGGACGCCCCAGAAGGATTGCTGGCCCAGCCCGTCCTGTTCTTCGGCGGCAGCTTCGTGCTGGCTACAAGGGGCGAGCCCGATCCACCGTTCTGTCTCCAGCACATCCTGGATCTGTTGGTCTTCTCGAAGTGGGGACCCAAGGCCCAAGAGTTCCGCCGCGAGGCCATCGCGCTGGCTCGAGCGGTGCTGACGTTGGGACACGGATTGAGCCACGTGGTCGGGCTTGGGCGCTACACGCCGGTCGAAGAGCGGGCATCTCCAGTGACGATCCCTAGCACTGTCCGTTTCAACGCACTGGCCGACTGCTTCTCGCTCTTAGATGCAGATCTGCACGAGCTGCTCGGTGAGGACGCCGCAATGATCTCGGTCCTCGAGCACGACCTCCAGGCGGCGCCGCTGCCGACGGCGGTCGACGGCATCGATCCGTTGGATCGGACGCCCATCGTCCGACGCGGTGATCGCCACGTGGTGGCGGCTCCGCACTCTCTGGTCACCGCATTGCGCCACGCCCTGATCAACCTAGCGCGGGACTACGGCTTGAGTGAGCACCTGGCGGAGTTCTCCGCGCGACGCTCACTCTCCCAGGTTCGCGCAGGCGCCGAGCGCATGGGTTGGGAGTACTTCCGGTCCATCCGCGCCAGCGATGAGAACCCCATCTGGAGCGCCATGTTCTCGTTCGATGTCGACAAGGTCGCGCACGTTGCAGTCCTATCTGACGATTTGAGCGCGTACGACTCCAGTCACGCGCGTGGCATGTGGCGCCCCGCCGGAATCATCGAATCGCTGTCGGCTCGGATGACCGAGGTGGAGCTGGGCCTGACCGTCGGGCCGGGACCATGCCCCAATGACTTCCTGCACATCGTGCTGCTGGCCGGCATCGGTCGTGGCTTCGTTTTCGGATTGCCCGAGCTGCCCACGCCCTGCGCGTCGCCTCATTTGCTCATGACGGCCGAGGCGTTGGACGTCATCACGATGCTGGGGCCCGACCAGCTGGAGGTGTGGAAGTTTGCTCGCGCGGCCGAGGAGCTGCGCGACTATGCGCGTGTGCTCGGCTTCAACGCCCTCGACGAGTACGCGATGTGGCGCGAGAACGATCGTTCCTACTACCTTGGCGACGAGCGGCGCCCGAACATGCTGGTTATTGAGGCCAGCCATGGGCTGGCGTTGCGCGAGGAGGTCGCGCGGTCGACCGACGTGCACGCTATTCGCACGCCGCGGAACACCACTGAGCCGGTGGCGTTGCTCAATTCGTCAGGGCACATTCCCATCTACGCGCCCCTGTTCGACCTGCAAGGGCGCCCTCGGCTGGCCACGGTCTCCGACCGGCATCTGATCTGGGTCCAGGGTGAGGAGAACCCGCGAGATTCGGCTCACGGCTCGGTCAGCCGGTCCATGGTCGATTGCATCGCATACTGGCTATGGCAGTTCGCCGACGCTCTGCCCGATCTGGCCTGGCTGGAGAAGGAACCACTGGTCATCGACGTGATCGTTGACGACCCCTCCAGCTGGGATGAGTTTGCCGACCCTGACCCCAGTGGGCCGGTGGCGGCTGGTCAGGTCGGCGACGGGCGCGTCGAGATCACAATCCTCGGCGCGCTGGTTCCGCGTGTCGACGGCTCTGACAACCGGGGTGAGCGTGAGCTGATGACCGAGGTTCTCAACACGATCTCGCAACTCGACCGCCAGAAGGGCGGTCCCGGACTGACCGCCGAGAAGACCGAGGAGGCAGTCGAGGCGCATGCGCCCCTTGGCCCCAAGAAGAAGATCAACATCTTCCACACCGGCGGAACACCCACCTTGCGCGACGGCCCGCTGCCCAGATCCCGGCTGCGCCAGGACGCTGACAGCAGCCAGGCTCTTGACGAGATGGGCGCCATCCTCCTGCCGGATCTGGGCCTGCCCCCCGGGCCGGTGCCCAAGGGCGACCGCACGAAGATCCTGAACCAAGCGGTCGATATCCATTACCGGCTGCTCGTCCAGACCGTGGCATCGCTAGACCCCGAGGGGTTGCTGGAAGAGCTCATCGCCCGGCATGAGGCGCTGCTGCGTCGCGACGAGCTCCAGCGCCGCAAGCTCGGATCGCGCATCGCTGCCTTCGAGGAGGCTGAGCTGGTCAACGACCTGATCAAGGACACTCCCGAGGTCACAACCACATCAGTAGCGCTGCGCTTCTTGATCGAGTACGTGGCGGCCTGCCCGCCGCGCAGCCTGAGGCCCCTGTCGCTGTCCGTCTATGACTACCTGATCGCCCACGCCGCGGAGATCGTCAATCGAGGATACGCCTCAGACATCATCCGCTACGAACTTGATGACTTCAACGTCAGCGTGCTGGGCTCCGGACGGCTAGGCATGGAGCGAGACGGCCCCTATCGGACCGGCCAGCAGGCTTTCCTGCGGGCCTCCATGCCGGTGTTCGCCCAGGAGACGGCCGACTCTTTCGCCTCTCACTGGGAGCCGCCGTCCGCGGACCGCCCGGACTTCGCCGAGGCGCTGGATGCAGCGGTCAATGCTGAGTTCGGCTTCACACTCAGCGACCTGGGCGCGTTCTTCGCCGAACTGGTCAACGGCGCCGATGCCCGAAGCCGTGTGGTGGCGGTCGAAGATCGCCAGGTACTGCTTGCTGAGCTGAGCCGCGAGCTGAGGTGGACCGAAGAGCGGGTTGAGCAGGCCATCGATCTGCTCTCCTTGGCGCCGCGGGCCAACTACCTTGTCCCAGACGCGCCGTACCGGGGGACCGACGTTTACCCCTGGCTCTTCAACCGAGGCCTGTCCTACCTGCGGCGCCCGTTGATAGTGCGCAAGACCGAAGCGGGCGAGCAGCCGTTTGGGGCCAGCGCCAGACCTGGGTAGCCGGTGGCCACCTTTTCAACCTCATTCTTAGCGAGCGGCTCAATGCGTCCTCGATCGCGATGAAGCAGTTCATGAGCAAGGTGCGCCAGCAGGAGACCGCAGAGTTCAACGAGCGCGTCGCCCGGCTGTGCCGAGACCAAGGGATGTCGGTGCGTACCCAGGTCGAGCGGGTTGCCGGGCTGCTGCTGACGCGCAACGTCAAGCACGCCGAGGCGATCGGCGACATCGACGTGCTGGCGGCCGATGCGAAGCGCAAGCGGCTTTACCTACTGGAGTGCAAAGACCTCGAAGGTGCCCGCACGCCGGCTGAGCTGAAGAACGAGATCCGCCAGACGTTTGCGATCGGCGGATCCAAGCGCTCGAAGCTGGAGATCCATCTCGAGCGCATCGACTGGATCAAGCAGCACCTGGTCGAGACCCTGGCCTGGCTGGAACTGCAAGGCAAACCGGAGGATTGGACCATCGACGGCCGCATGGTGACGGACATTGAGGTTCTGGCTCCGCACGTGCTCGGCAATTCTCCCATTCCCGTAGTGTCGGGCACGTCGCTGGCAGCAGAACTCCAGAGGCTCGTGTAGTCAGATCCCAATGATCAGAGCAGTGGTTGTGCACCCCGGACCGACGATGTGGCAGCAGGCTCTGTGGCGCGACCGCCCTACCGACCAGCACTCGGTGATCGTCACCGCCGAACTATCGCGATTTCGTCCGAGCGGGCCGTTTCGGCGCTGCAGGGGTTCGCGAACTCGCCCGCGAGCTCGCCGGCCATCCTGGTGGGCCGCTTGCAACGCGACGGCCGGGTGCCGCTGAATCGGCTAAATGGTCTGAAGAAGCGCCTGACCTGGACCTGACCTCATGTCGGGATGCGCGAGGGGACCGCCTTCCGTAGGACAACCGGCTGAAGCACGCAGCACGGCCCGCGCCCGTCCACCTTGGTAGGCGATGGTTTCGCACCCGCGCCGCTCGGCCAAGGGCGTTCCGTCGGTCGAAGCGCCGACGACGCGGGCTAGCGATGGCGCTCGGGATCTGCAGCGGCTACTAGCTGGTCTAGCGTGATGGCGAGCGCGTCCGCGATGCGCCACAAGACGAGCACCGACGGGTTGCGCTGCCCGCGCTCGGTCTGCCCGAGGTAGGTCACCGAGAGCCCCGCCGACGCCGCGAGATCCTCCAACGTCAGATCGATGGCCGTGCGGCGCCGGCGGATGTTGGCGCCGATCTCTCTCAGGCGGTCGCGATCCACCGGGTTGGACGCCTGCGCCACCCCATCAACCTGGCGCCCCGGTGCTTCCAGAGCCAGTAACGATCGTTACTCTTGCCGCGTGTTCCCGCCAGGACCGGCCAGAGCGCGCGCCACAAGCGTCGTCGGGTTGCTTCTCGTCCTCGGGATGTGCTCGGACGCCCAGGCCGCCACAACGCGAGTATCGGGCTCGAGCCGTCCGCCCGCGGGCGAAACGACGACGTACGTGCTGCACGGTCCCGCCGGAATGTGGTACCGCGTCGTCGTGCTCGAGGGCAGCCGCCCGTGCCCGGGCGACCTGTTGGTGGGCAACCCCGCGCAGACGTTCGACGCTTCGGGCTTCCTCAACGGCAACGGCGCCGGCGCCCAGCAGCTCTCGTTCTCAAGCGGCCGCTCGACGCTCTGCGCATACGACATCCGCAGCGAGACCCTGGTCGCGGCCAAGGCGATCCGCACTCGCCCTGGACGCGACCGGTTGCGCCTCACCGCGACGAAGCGAGACGCCGACAGCAACGTGTACGTCAGCGCGACCGGCGCCGTCGGTCGCGCCGGCAGCTCTCCGTTCCCCGACGCCGCCGACCAGCACAGCGGGACCGTCACCGTCCTGGCGCACTCACGCAGCGCACGGTGCCCCAAGCACCCACCGGACCGCTACAGCCCCGGCGTGGCCTGGGGCGACATCAGCGGGGCGCATTTCGCCGTGGATCTGACGATCTTCGACGCGCTCAACGTCGTCCACGATCCGCGCGTGTGCGGCTGGCTGACCGCGCCGCGTCGCGTCGCGGGCATCGTGCAGACACGCACCGTCGCGCGGGCGGAGAAGCGGCTGGCCGCCACAGCCAGCGGCAACGCGACCGGCGAGCCAAGCGACGGCGAGAAGATCGCGGCCGGCATCGTGGCGTGGATCCTCTTCGGCCTCATGGTCGGCGGGATCATCGCGGCGATTCGAAAAGCGGCCCGCTCACAGGCTCGCAGGTCAGCAGCCAAGCAGCGACCAGTGACCGACGACGCGGTCCCCCACGCGACGACGGCCGCCGACGCGTCCAAAACGAGCCCGAGCTATGAGTTCGTTCAGCGCCGCCGCGGCGAGGAGGCCGCGTTCGCGATCCAACGCGCCGTCGCGATGACCGCCGACGTCTACCGCGACCGACTACGACGCATCCTCGAACACCAAGACGGCCCCGACTGGCTGGCCGCGTTCAACGCCCGCCGCCGCGCCGACATGCTCGCCAAAGGACAAGGACCCCCCGCCGCCTACGCGTCGCTTGAGCCGCGCGCGGTGCTCAACTGCCTCGCCTACGACCGCGCGGGCCTGCAGCTCATCGGCCTGGACGCGGTCGCCGCGACACGGCAGCTCTGCGGCCTCGCGAACGCAGCGCATCACCCCGACCCCGACAAGCCGCTCACCGACGCCGACTACCAACGGGCATGGAGGCTGTACTCACAGATCACCGGTTACGCGCCGCCCTTCGATACGTATCGCGGGGCATGACCGTCAGCGACAACCGGCCCAGACGACAGCGGCTCACGGCCGGCCTTTCCTGCGCTCGTCTGGCCGGTCTGGGATGTCGCTGAACTCGCTGAGGCTGGGCAGCCGGTACGGCTCGTCGATCGGGAGCGTCACGGCGATGCACGTCGTCTCCGGCGGCCAGGCGTCCAGCGGTGCGACGACGTCATGGAGGATCAGCGACGCCTGTTTAGCGGTGCGTTGAGTCAGGCCGTTGATCGGTACGGGGTACTTGCCCTTCATCTCGATCAGTCCGAGGTCGATGGCCCGCTCCAGAGCACGGTCATATGAGCCATCTGCGTGCGCGAGTCAGGCGGCCGTCTCGCGTAGGCGTGCGAGCGACAGAACCCAGCGTGCCGGGTCATCACCACGAAGCCGAAGTCGTGGTGGCCAATCGGCCCCGACGCCGCGGTGCTTCTGTGCCGAGAATCCGGATTCCTGGATGTTTCGATAGCAGCTGAGCGCCGCGCGGCGTGCGGCGAGGCGACTGAGGCCGGCGTGTGGCAGCGGGCTGAACAGTCTCCAGTCCTCGCCGGCACTCGTGCCCCGAATCTCGGAGCACCTTTGCCCGGCTGGGCACCGCCAGCGGTGGCTAGGTACCCCCGGGGCTGGCACTCCGGACGCCAGGCCCATCTCCCAGCGTCGCTCCGGCGCCGTGCGCTCGGCCAGGAGGGCAACGACGGCGAGCGCCGGATCATGCGGATCTGCTGCTCGGGCTCCGCGAGCTTGCGGGGGGTGTCGCGGATCGCGAGGTGCTCGGCGACGATGCGCTGCACGCGCTCCTGCGGCGGCAGTTCGCCAACCCACGCAAGAAGCACCTGATCAGCTGGAACGCGCTGCACGACGTCCGCGGCATCCCGCTCGAGGAGCCCTATCGGCCCGCGTCGCAAGCTGACGCACGCGTCGTTCGGCTGGCGCTCGGACGCCATCTCATCGCGACCTGCGACCTGCGTCGAGGGCTCGCGGTCGATCCCAGCGAGCGGAAGTCGGTTCTGGTGACCGCGCGAGGCTGGTGCCTAGCCGAGATCGAGCGGATCGTCGCGACGCTGAACCCGGACGGTCTTCTCGAGCGGCTGATGCACGGCTACGAAGCCGTGATGCATGCGCGTTTCGAGCAGGAGTTCAAGCTCCCTACGCGACTTGCCTGCCATGAGTCGTCGCCGGAGATGCGGAGCCGCCTGCGGTCGGAGCGGCCCGAGCTCGCTCGGACCGCCATCGCGTGGCGGTTTCTCATCGAGTACGTCGCCGCGGTGCCCCGCACGGCGACGCGCCGTGCAGCCTGACCACGCATGGCGAGCTCCTCGCGCTGGTGGCCGAGATGCAGGACGTCGCGTCGACCCTCGACGCCCTCGACGCCCTCGACAACGGGATATCGGACACTCAGCTCGCGCTCTCCCGCACGCCGCGTCGCGTTGCTGATGGAGCATCGCGCCGAGGTGCTGACCGAGCTTGGCCTCGACGACTCGGCCGCTGAACGTTGGGCTGTGGAGGGGGTGTTCGTCACGAGTCAGGCCTTGCCGGTCGGGTCCGTCAGGGGGCTCGCGATGCCGGTTCTCTCATTGGACGAGCTGCGCACGAGACTGGTCGCCAAGCAGCCTGAACGCTCGTCGAAGTCGTTGCGGCGCCGCCGGCAACGCGAGTCGCTGGACGCCAACGACACCGAAGGTCGCTACGACTCGAGCACGGTCACGGTGATCCCGAGGCCAGGAGCACCAGCGAGGGCGCGATCGCAGGTGATGAGCGGGCATCCGAGGACCCGTGCCAACGCGACGTAGAACCCGTCGTAGGAGCTGACGTTGTGGCGTAGCGCCCACGCGTCGAGTACGAGCGGGGCAATCGGGAATCGTTCGATGGCGGCCTCGGTCAGCAGACTGAGTGCTTGTCGTGCCCGCTGCTCGGTCATGTCTCCGCGCCTGACGTAACGGGTCACGGCATGCAGCACCTCGGCATCGAGGAGGGCAGGCGCCACGCCGTCGATTCCGTCCAGCGCAGCCCGCCCGGCGGGAGCGCGTGGATGCGCGACGAGAAGATCGACGACCACGGACGCGTCAACGACCGCGTGCGCCAACGTTTCCCTCGGCCCGAGACGATGTCGTGTTGTCGGTTCGAGCCATCAGCTCTCGATCGCGTTCGTCGCGAGCCTCGCGAACCATCTCCGCGGCGGGCTGCGACACGGCAACTGGCTCGAGAAGAGAGACACGATCCAGCCAGTCCTTCTTCGACGGGAGCCGCTGATCGCGTTCGATGAGCTTCAGCACGTAGTCTCGGATCGTCAACCCTTCCTGAGCGGCGCGATGCCGCAGCTCCTCGTACAGCGCGGGTGAGACATTCTTGACCTGGATAGTGCTCATGGCATGACGCTAGCATGCTCACAGCATGTCGTGTGGGGGCCTTCGCAGTCCGCCGTCGAGCCACCCCTCAGCGCTTGTCCGTCGCGGTCGGTCGGCGAGGGCGGTCACACTTCTTGACGTCGACCGCATGGTCGATCCGTTCGGCGACCTCGGGGTTCGATAGAAGCCCGGCTAGCTCCATCGCTTCGCCGATAGCCCGGTGGTTCGCCACTGGCGGCAGTCGGGGCTTTGCGCGAGCGTCCGAGAGTCGCGCCGCGAGTCGAGCATCATGCCCTACGGCGCGAGTGTGGCGTTCATCCGGAGATCAATGCCCGGCTACGGGTCGTGGCGGGGCGCCCGGCAGCCGCGGCTGAGCTCCCTCTTACCGGCGGCCGACGGCCTCGTCATCGGCCGGCGACTCGCCGACGAGCTCGTTCCACTCACGCCCGACCGATCGGCGCTCGAGGGCCGCGTTCGCTTCAGCCGCTTCGTGCTCGACCTTCTTTGCGGCGAGCAGCCCGAGATTCGAGACGCAGAACGGCACACAGAAGTTCAGCACTACCTTGACGAACGTGATCGCGGTCTCTCGGCCCTCGATGAACACGTCGATCTGGTTGATCGTCGTGAGGATGCAGCCGACGACGAACGCGATCTTCAAGGTCCGGCGGAGATGCTCTCGCTGGAACACGATGGTGAGCGCCTCGCGCATGCCGCGACCCTAAAGCCCCGCGCCGCCACGCGCGTCTCGGCCGCGCAATCAGCGTTGCAGGCCAAACGCGCTGAAGGTCTGACCTCGACGACCGGCCGCCCACGCTCCGGCGCGGGGCGGCCGGATGGCTTGGCGCGCAGAGGCGTGCGCCTCACGGTGCAGACCGTTGCGCAGCCGCCGACGATCGGTGGATCCGGGCGTGGATCGCCCAGGCCACCGCGCCGGCCGGCAGCGGGAGCCAGTACGACGCCAGCCGGTAGAGCAGCGTCGCGAGCACGGCGTCGCCCGGGTCCACGCCCGCGAGCGCGAGCATCGCGGTCATCCCCGCTTCGACGAAGCCCAGGCCACCAGGGGTGATCGGGATCTGGGCGAGCACCTGCGCCGTGACGAACGCGAGCAGCACGAGCGAGGGGCGCGGGTCCGCGCCGACGGCCTTCAGCGCGACCAGCAGCGCGGCGCAGTCCAGCAGCCAGCGACCGATCGTCCCGACCAGCGCCTGCCACCACGAGCCGCCCAGCACTCGCAGGATCTGATCGCGCTGCACGACGAGCGTCGCGGCCAGGCCGGCGAGCGGATCGCGCTTGGGCACGAGCCGGTTGCGCAGCGACTCGATGCCCCGCCCGACTGCGCTCAGCGGCCCATCGGCGACGAGCAGCGACGCGCCGATGACGAATAGCACGGCGAGGCTGGCGAGCGCGATCCACAGGCCCTCCAGCAGGTCCTCGGGAATCGGAGCGCCGAAGACCAGCACCGGGATGACGAGCAGTGGCAGGGCGAGCAGCGTCGCGAACGTCAGGACGTTGACGGCCGTCAGCGCGGATGCCGCGATCGCCCCGTCGATGCCCGCCTTGCGCAGCATCTTGAACTGCGCCGCCGCGCCCGCCGCGCCCCCGCCGGGCACCACCCGCGCGACCGCGTTACCCGCGAGCTGCGACAGCACGACCGACCCCCACGGCGGGCGCTGCAGCGCGACGCGCTGCAGCAGCCAGGTGCACGCGAGGCTCCCGGCTTCGAGCACGACGACGAGCACGACCGCTGCGGGTGAGACGGCGCGCAGCTGATCGAACGTCGCGAACATCTCGATGACGCCCGGGGCGACGAGGTACAGCGAGATGCCCGTGACAGCGAGCAGCGCGATCCGGCGCAGATGGCCGCCGACGCCCGCGCGCTCGTCCTCGACGGCCACCGCGTCCGGATCCACGATAAGGGTGCGCGGGCCCGGATCGGGCATCCCGAGCCTCAGGCCACCGCGGCGGGTGTGCTGGCGGCGCTGGCGATGTCGTGGGTCATTGCGGTGCTGCCGTCGGCCCGATTGGGTCCGTTCAGGCAGGTCCAAGCCAGCGTAGACCGTGGGCGGAGTGTCGCTCTCGCGACCTGGGATACGACCGCGAGCGCGGCGGCGATGGGGCTGGTGCGCTCACCGGCGCAGCGCCGCGAACGCGGCCTCGGCGGTCGCCGCCTCGAGGTGGCGCGCGCGACCGCCGCCGCCGGAGCCGACCGTGACGCGGAGGTCCGCGAGGTCGGCGCGCTCCTGCAGCGGCGTCCGTGCGACGGCGTGCTCCTGCAGGCGGTGGCGGCGCGCGAGCAGCGTCCGCCGGGCGAGCCGTGCCTCGCGCACCACGACGACGTCGCCGGCCATGCGGACTGCTGCCGCGCGGAAGGCACGCAGCCCGACGAGCGCGCCGATCCCCGCGAGGGCTAGCGCGGCCGGCCATACGGCCGGCGCCAGCGCGAGCGCGAGCGCGGCGGCGATCCCCACAGCGACGCCGGCGAGCGCGGGCACGAGCACGAACCGACGCAGCGCCCGCCGTGGCGGGCCTTCGAGCGTGCCCGGCTCGATCGCCAGGGCGGGGATCAGCCGCGCGACGACGGCCTCCGCCTCGCGGCGGCGCACCAACGGCATGAGCGTCCGGCCTGCGGAGCGCTCGGTCCCGTGCGCGACCGTCTCCAGGCGCAGCGCGGCCAGGCCGAGCGGCGAGCGCAGCAGGCCCTCGACGATCACCACGCCGTCGACGCGCTCGAGCGGAATGCTCAAAGCGCGCCGCGCGAAGAGGCCGCGGCGGATGCGCAGCACCTGCGCGTCGCGCTCGGCCTCGAACCCCGCGAACGCGACGATCGCGGCCAGGAACGACAGCACGTACCCGGCGACGAGGACGAGCGCGACGGCGACAGCGATCGCGCTCGGCGAGTCGAGGCTGGCGAGCAGGCCCTCGCCGTCCTGCACGTCGACGACGTTGTCGGCGAGCGCGAACACGCCCGCCACCGCCGAGACCGCGGCGCTGATCTGCGGGCCGGTCAGCGCGGCGAGCAGCACGCCGCGCAACCCGAGGACGACGCGGTCGTCGGGCTCGGCGGGCGCGGCCTGGCCGAGCTCGACGCGAAGGCGCCCCGCTTCGGCCGGCGTGACGGCCGAGAGCACGATCTCGTCCTCGTCGGCCGCACCGGGAACCTGCACGCGCAGCTCGACGACGCCGAACATCCGCTGCAGGGGACCCGTCGCGGTGTCGACGGCTTGCACCCGGGCGCGAGGGACGACCCGCTCGTCGGGCGTGAACACGCCCGAGCGGTAGTGCAGGGCGACGTCGTCGAGCCAGTAGGTCGTCGCACGCCACTGCACGAAGCCCATGGCGAGGCTGATCGCGAGCCCGCCGAAGGCGAGCGCGGCGGCGGTGCCCGGCGTTCCGCCCCGGACGACCGCGACCAGCACGAGGCCCGCGACGAGGCGCAGCGCCGAGCGAACGGCCTCGACGACGATGGCCGCGCGGTGCAGATGACGCGGAGCCGAAGGATCGCCGGGCGCGGCGGCCGGCGGGACCGCAGGATCGGCGGGTGTACCGTTTCGCGGGAGAGGAGGGCCCTCGGCAGCGGCCCCCCGCGATGCCGAAGGATCGTCGGGCGCGGCGGCCCGCAAGGCCGAAGGATCACCGGGCACGGCGGCCCGCAATGCCGAAGGATCCCCGGGCGCGGCGGCCCGCAAGGCCGAAGGATCCTCGATAGCGGCGTTCCGCGGGGCCGCAGGGTCGCGGGCGGCGCCGCGCGAGGCCGAAGGATCGTCGGCGGCGGGGCGCGGCCGCGGCGGAGGTTGCGGTGGCTCGGGGGCGCCGGGCGGCGCGGGGTCGCGCGGGTCCTCAGAGGTCATCCGGCGTGCGGAGCCTTGCGAGGATGCGGTCGCGCAGCTCGTCGGCCCGTGGGCGCTCGAGACCGGGTATCGTCGTCTTGCCCGCCGCGGTGTGGACGTGCAGCCGCACCAGGCCGAACACGTCGGTCCAGCCGGTCCGCTCGACGGAGACGTGCTGGATGCGCGTGATCGGGACGATCGTCCGCACGACGCGCCACGCGCCGTGCACGAGGTCGACCTCCTCCTCGTGAAGCTCCCAGCGCCAGCGCCGGTAGCGCACCGCCGGACCGCCGATCGCCCACGCGATCACCGCGACGGCCGCGAGCAGCGCGACCGGCATCGCCAGCCAGTCGGCGCTGGCAGCGACCATCGACACGCCGGCCACGAGGACGACGGCGACCCCCGCCGTCTCGCCCCACCACATCGTGCGCGTGGCGATCGGCAGGCGGTTGGATGGCTCGGGGCGCGCCGCGTCCGTCAAGGCTCCGAGTGTCGCACGACCGCACGGCCCGCCGTCAGCGACACAGCGCGCGCTCCTTCATCCAGCCCGCGTCGCGCGCGTCGGTGACGACGCGGACCCACCTCCCCGACGCGCTGCGGCGCTGGATCGACAGCGGCTGGCCGCGAAACGCCGTGCCGACGAACAGCCGTCCCGGCGACCGGTAGAGGTACGCCGAGATCGCGCACACACGTCCCGGCTGCTCGCCGCGCCGCGGGAGGCGGGGGTGCTCCATGATCGAGCCGTTGGCGTCGGGGACGCGGCACAGCAGGCCGACCGTGGCGTCGTAGTCGCGCGGCAGGATCGTGCGGCCGAAGTCGATCCGGCCGCGGGTCGAGCGCCCGATGATCGTGCCGGGCGACAGGCCGTAGCCCAGCGGGAAGCGCTGCTCGGGCGACTGCAGCCCGGCCACCTTCATCCCCGTCGGGCAGGCGAGCGTCACGCTGCGGCGCTCCCCCGCAGCCACCGCTCCCGCCGCCACGCGCGCGCGCGGTCACGACCGCGGTGTTCGACGGGATCGGATCGGCGGTCGTCACGGCCTTGCCGGCGAGCGGCTTGATGCCTTGGAGCGCAAACGGCGCAGGGTCGCCGGTCGAGGCGGTGTCGCTCGACAGCACGAGCACGCCACCCGTCGCCGCGATGACGACCGCGGTCGCGGCCACCGCGGCCTTCCCACCGCCGCCGCCGACGACCTTCACGAGCCCGGCGATCAGCGGCAGCCCCAACGCCGGGTTCAGCGCCTGCGGCTGCTTGGACAGCCGCCGGATGTCGCGCTAGTAGGCGCGACAGACGTGGCAGATCTCACGTGGCGCAGCACATGCTCGCTCGGGCGCACGCCGCGCTCGTGCGCATCGAGCAGCGCGGCGCGCACGCCCGCGCAGTCCGCATCGCGCGCGTCGCGCGCCTTGACGAGGTTCTCCCGCGCCCGCGTCGCGAGCATCTGCGCCGCCGCGACGCTCACCCCAAGTTGCTCGGCGACCTGCTCGGAGCTCTGGTCATCGAGCTCGCGCGCGAGCAGCGCCGTGCGCTGGCGGACCGGCAGGTCGGCCAGGTCGTCGACGAGCCGCCGCACGCTCTCCTTGCGCCTCACCACGGCTTCGGGGTCCGCGCGGTCGCCGGCGACGGCGACCGCCTCGGTGTCGAGTGGATCGTCGCCCCAGCGCGCGAAGGCTTCGAGGTCGCCGGCGGCGACGCGGCGGGCGAGGTCGGCATCATCGTGACGGGATCGGTGGAGGACGGAGACCATGCGCGGTCGACGCTAGGGCGTGCCCACGACGGCGCGCGCCGGCGGCGGCCCGCCGCGCCGCCCAGGAGGGTGGTGGCGGCGCGGCGGTCGCTGTTACCGGACGAGCCCGTACAGACGACCGGTGTGCTCGCCGGCGCCGGCGCGCGGGTTGGAGTACGCGCGCGACGCGACCTGCTTGCGCCCGACGTAGTTGCCCTTGTCGGTGACCACGAAGCCGACCTGGTCGCCCTCGCGCACGGCGAGGCCGCGGATCGTCTTGCCGGCCGGGGCGCGCAGCACGACGCGCGACGCCTGCTGCTTGCCCTCGAGCGTGACGTCGCGGTAGATGAGCCGCGCGCCGCTCGGCAGCCGCTCGCCCTTCTTGACGCCGGTGCCGGGGATCGTCAGCGGCGCGGTCTTCGCGGGCGAGGTCTTCTGCGGCCCGACGACGGGCGCGCGTCGGCCGCAGCCGCGACGCCGGAGCCTGCGAGTGCGAGGATCGCGGTCGCGGCGGTGATCTTGCGGGTGATGGTCATGACGGTGTGCTCCTGCGGGGTTCGGGGTGGTGGGTGTCTGCACCGACCACGGACGAGCGCCCGCAGACCAACGGAGGTTGCCTCAAGCTGGCGCGTTGGCGCTCACATCGCGATGCGTCCGGACACGCCAGGCGAACGGCGCGCTGTGCAGCTTGGCGTCACGCGACGAACGCGGGGTCCAGGCGCGCGCGCACGATGGCGACCGCCTCAGGGTTTCGCTCGATGAGGACGAAGTGCCGCCCGAGCCCCTGGCAGACCGCGCCGAGCGTGCCGGAGCCCGCGAACGGATCCAGGCACCAGCCGCCGGGCCGCGACGACGCGGCGACCATGCGGCGCACGATGCCCTCCGGCTTCTGCGTCGGGTAGCCGGTCTTCTCGCTGGAGTTCGTCGGCACGATCGTGTGCCACCAGCAGTCGCTCGGGCGCTTGCCGCGGGCGGTCTTCTCGGGCCCCACCAGCCCCGGCGCCATGTACGGCTCGCGGTCGACCTCGTCGTCGTTGAAGTGGTAGCGGTCGCGGTCGCGCACGTAGACGAGGATCGTGTCGTGCTTGGCAGGCCAGCGGCGCTTCGGGCGCCCGCCGTAGTCGTAGATCCAGATCAGCTCGTTGAGGAAGCACTCGGGGCCGAAGAGCTCGTCGAGGACGAGCTTCGCGCGGTGCGCCTCGCGGTAGTCGAGGTGCAGGTAGAGCGTGCCGTGCGGCGCGAGCAGCTCGCGCGTGCGGCGCAGGCGGGGCGTGAGGAACGAGGCGTAGTCGTCGTACGCGTCGGGGTATCCGAGCTCGCCGCGGCGGCGCTCGACGCCGGTGTTGAACGGCGGATCGAGGTACGCCATGTCGAACGTCGCGTCCGGCAGCGTCGCCATCGCCTCGAGGTTGTCGCCTTCGATGAGGAGATCGTCGTCGAGCACCGGCGGCAAGTGAGGGTCGCTGACACGCACGACAGCTGAGGCTACGGGCACAGACGGTCGACGGCGGGGTGGCTGTCGCGACGGTGGTGCTGTCCGGCAGCGGATTTTGAAAGCCTGAGAGCGGATGCCGTCCCTCGCCATCCGCGGGCTCGCGCTCGCCGCCGTCGCGGCGCTCGCGATCGTCCTGGCCGTCGTGCTGCTCGGCGGCGACGACGAGGACTCCGACCGCGGCGCCGGCGGCAGCGGCGATCCGCTGGGCTTCACCGCGGCGCGCGAGCGCGATCTCGCCGACGCCGCGGCGCGCGGCAACGCGCACGTCCTGTACGCGAAGCTGCCCGGCGGCGCGCGCGAGAGCGCCGAGCGCACGGCGCGCTGGCGACCGCAGGTCGAGCAGGCCGCGGCGACCGCGGGGATCGACGCCGACGAGCTCGAGGGGCTCGTGCTCCTGGAGAGCGCGGGGCGCGACGACGCGATCGCCGATCCGCGCCTGGATGGCGCGGTCGGCCTCACGCAGATCCTCGCCGAGACGGGTCGCAACCTGCTGCGGATGACGGTCGACCCCGCGGGCGCGCGGCGCGTCGGCCGCTCGCTGGCGCGCGCCGAGCGCGGCGGCGACGCGGCGCTGATCGCGCGCCTGCGCGCCCGTCGCATGCGCGTCGACGAGCGCTTCGACCCCGCCAGGGCGCTCGCCGCGACGGCGCGCTACCTGCTCATCGCCAAGCGCGAGCTCGGCGAGCGCGACGACCTCGCCGTGGTGAGCTACCACATGGGCATCGGCAACCTCCAGAACGCCCTGCGCGCGTACGGCGACGACGACATCTCCTACGCGCGGCTGTACTTCGACTCGACGCCGCTCAAGCACGCCGGGGCGTACCGCCGGCTCGCCGCCCTCGGCGACGACTCGTCGACATACCTCTGGCGCGTGGCCGCGGCGCGGGAGATCATGCGCCTGTATCGCTCCGACACCGGCCGGCTCGATCGCATCTCCGAGCTGCAGAACGCGAAGAACTCCGCCGAGGAGGTCCTGCACCCCGGCGACGAGACCGAGAGGTTCGCGACGCCGGCGCAGCTGCGCGCCGCTCGCGACCACGGCCGGATCGTGCCGCTGCCCGAGGCGACGCTCACCGAGAACGGCCTGCAGATCGACCGCGGGATGGGCGAGCTCGCGCCCCGCCTGGGCCGCGGCCGCGCGCTGTACCGCGGGCTGCGCGAGCCGGCGCGCGCGCTGCTCGTCTACCTCGGCGCGGGCGTCAAGCGCATCTCCGGACAGCAGCCGCTCGTCGTCACGAGCAGCGTGCGCGACGCCCGCTACCAGCGGTTGCTCGTGCGAAGCAACCGCGAGGCGACCGCGAACTACTCGCTGCACACGACCGGCTGGGCGTTCGACATCCTGCGCAGCTACAGCACCCGCTCGCAGGCACTGGCCTTCGAATTCATGCTCGAGCGCCTGCAGTCGCTGGACCTCATCGCGTGGGTCCGCGAACCCGGTGCGATCCACGTCACGGTGTCCGCCGACGCCGAGCGGCTCGTCGGCCTGCTCGACGACGGCTGACCCGCGAGCGGGGTGATATTGCATCGAGGCCGGCCCTACGCGTGATAGTTTCCGCGCGCCAGCCGACGCCCGGCTGTTCCAGAAATCCGTTCGCAGGATCCCCCGACAGGCGGTGCAACCATGGGCGTCTCAAGGGGATCTCGATGTGACCGAATTCCGGTGAATTGCGGTCCGGTCGTTCCCGACCAGCCATCCACCGATCGTGGAGGAGCCCTCATGCCATCAGCGGACATGACACGCGACGACGTGACCACGCGAGCCTCCGGCCTGGAAGACCTGCGGGCGAAGCTCGACGCCATCGACGCGCGCCTGCTCGAGCAGCTGCGCGACCGCATCAACTGCTGCCTGGAGATCGCCGACCACAAGCGCGAGCACGGCGTGCCGATGATGCAGCCCCAGCGCATCGCCGTCGTCCAGGAGCGCGCGGCGCGCTACGGCGCGGAGAACGGCATCGACGGCGACTTCCTGCGCCGCCTCTACGACGTCATCATCACCGAGACCTGCCGTGTCGAGGATCTCGCGATGGCCGACCCGGGGCGGGCGTCATGACACCGCCCCCGATGCCACGGACGCAGTAGCCCGGTTGGGCGCGCGCGATGCGAACGCTCCTCATCGACAACTACGACTCGTTCACCTACAACCTCTACCAGCTTCTGGGCGAGGTCAACGGCGAGCCCCCCGTGGTGGTCCGCAACGACGCCGACTCGGCGGCGATCGCATCCGAGCGCTTCGACGCCATCGTCATCTCGCCGGGGCCGGGCCGGCCGGACCGGCCGCCTGACTTCGGCATCAGCGCCCGCGCGATCCGCGAGAGCGGAGTCCCGCTGCTCGGCGTGTGCCTCGGGCACCAGGGCATCTGCCACGCCTTCGGCGGCGCGGTCGAGCACGCGCCGCAGCCGATGCACGGGCGCTTGGGCGCCGTGCAGCACACCGGGGCCGGGCTCTTCAAGGGGCTGCCCTCGCCCTTCCACGCCGTCCGCTACCACTCGCTCGCGGTCGAGAACGTGCCCGAGGAGCTCGAGATCGTCGCCTGGTCGGAGGACGACGTCGTCATGGGCCTGCGCCACCGCAGCGAGCCGCTGTGGGGCGTGCAGTTTCACCCCGAGTCGATCGCCACGGAGCACGGGCGCGACCTGCTCGCGAACTTCCGCGACCTCGCACTCGCCCATGGCAGCAAGGGCCGGGCGCCGCGCGCCGCGAGCAAGCCCGCACGCGCGTACGAGGTCCACGTGCGCGCTGTGGCCGTGCTGCCCGATGCCGAGCTCGTGCATCGCGAGCTGTTCTCGGCGGACGAGCATCGCTTCTGGCTGGACTCGAGCGCGGTGATCGACGGCCTGTCGCGCTTCTCCTTCATGGGAGATGGCGCGGGGCCGCTCGCGGAGTACGTGACCTACGACCTCGCGACGAGCACCGTGACGGTCGAGCGCGAGGGCTCGCGGCAGCGGATCGAGCGGCCGTTCTTCGACTATCTCGACGAGCAGCTGCGCGCCCGCGCCGCGCCGCTGCCGCCCGGGCTGCCGTTCGACTTCAACCTCGGCTACGTCGGCTGCCTCGGCTACGAGCTCAAGGCGCAGACCTGCGGCCAAGCGGCGCACCGCTCGCCGACGCCCGACGCGGCGCTCCTGTTCGCCGATCGGATGCTCGCGATCGACCATCGCGAGGGCTCGTGCTACCTGCTCGCGCTGAGCTGCGACGGCGACGACGCGGACGCGCTCGCGTGGCTGGACGCACACGAGCCGGCGGCTGCGCGCGTTCGCGGGACCGCGGGCCACCACGCCGGCGGCCCCCGACACGACGCCGCTCGTCGGCATGACCGATCCGCACGCCCGCCGGCTCTGGCGCCCGCGCCACGACAAGGCCGCGTACCTCGACCGCATCGCCGCGTCCATCGGGCAGATCTACGAAGGCGAGTCCTACGAGATCTGCCTGACGAACACGATCACCGCGGAGACCGACATCGATCCGCTGCAGACGTACTCGTGGCTGCGCCGGATCAGCCCGGTGCCGTACGGCGCGCTGCTCGAGTTCGCGGACGTCGCGATCCTCAGCGCGTCGCCGGAGCGCTTCCTGACCGTCCGCAGCGACGGGCGCGTGGAGTCCAAGCCGATCAAGGGCACGCGGCCCCGCGGCGCCGGCCAGGCCGAGGACGAGGCGCTGCGCCGCGACCTCGCCGGCCACGAGAAGGACCGCGCCGAGAACCTCATGATCGTCGACCTCATCCGCAACGACCTCAACACGGTCTGCGAGATCGGCTCGGTGCACGTCCCCAAGCTGTTCGACGTCGAGACCTACGCGCCGGTGCACCAGCTCGTGTCGACCGTGCGCGGCACGCTGCGCCCCGACGTGTCGGCCGTCGGGTGTGTGCAGGCGACCTTCCCGGGCGGGTCGATGACCGGTGCGCCGAAGATCCGCACGATGCAGATCATCGACGGGCTCGAGGCGGGCCCGCGCGGGTTCTACTCGGGCGCGCTTGGCTGGTTCGCGCTCAGCGGCGCCGCCGACCTCAACATCGTCATCCGCACGCTCACGGCGACGGGCGGCCGCGTGAGCTTCGGCGTGGGCGGCGCGCTCGTCGCGCTGTCCGACGCCGAGGACGAGTACGAGGAGACCGTCGTCAAGTCGCGGGCGATGGTCACGGCGACGCTCGCCGCAGCGCAGGACCCGGCCAGGCTGCAGTCGGTGGGGATCGGCCGGTGACGACGGCGGGCGGCGAGCTGGCGGGGTGGCGCTGCGTCGTGGCCGGCGGCGCGGGCGCGGTCGGCACGATGTTCGCCGAGCTGCTGCTCGGTGCCGGCGCGGACGTCTGCGTCGTCGATCGCTCGCCTCCGGGCCACGGCGCCGGGCCGCGCACGTTCGAGCGCGGCGACATCACGGCCTTCGGCCCGCGCCTGGAGGCGGAGCTGCGGCGCGCCGATCTCGTGCTGCTCGCCGTGCCCGAGGACGTCGCGATCGCCGCCGCCGGCCGTGTGGCGAGCGTGCTCGAGTCCGGCGCGCTGCTCGCCGACACGCTCTCGGTCAAGAGCCCGATCGTCGCGCTGCTGGAGGCCGAGGCCGCCCACCTCGAAGCGCTGAGCCTCAACCCGATGTTCGCCCCCTCGCTCGGGATCGACGGCCGCGCGGTCGCGGCGGTGGTCGTCCACGACGGGCCGCGAACCGCGCAGCTGCTCGGGCTGCTGCGCGCGCGCGGCGGGCGCGTCGTCGAGGTGAGCGCTCGCGAGCACGACGAGCTGACCGCCGTCACCCAGGCGCTGACGCATGCCGCCGTGCTCGCGTTCGGCCTCGCGCTGGAGGAGCTCGACACCGACGTCGACACGCTCGGCGAGCTGGCGCCGCCGCCGCACCTCACGCTGCTGGCGATGCTCGCGCGGATCGTGTCCGGTCAGCCCGCGACGTACCGCGACGTGCAGGCCGCCAACCCCTACGCGCCGCAGGCGCGCGCCGCCCTGGCCAGCGGCGTGCGCCGCCTCGCGGACGTCATCGACAGCGGCGACGAAGCGGACTTCGACGCGCTCGTCGGCCAGCTCGGCGCCCGTCTCGGGCGCGACGGCGACCACTACCGCGCGCTCTGCGCGGACCTCTTCAGCTCGGCGCGGGCGCCGGACGGCGCCGGACACGCGGTGCCACTCGCAGCGAGCGCGAACACGCAACCGAAAGGCCCACACGGATGACCACCACCCTTGCCCCCACGGCGCTGTCGGTGCAGCAGCGCGCCGCCGTCGCGGCCGACATGAGCTGGGGAGGCGGCAGCATGCTGCAAGCCGCCATCGCGTCGAACCCGCATCCCGAGCTGGCGATCATCCACCTGGTGCGGCCGCTGACGGGCACCGACGGTCAGCCGCTGCAGGACGTGAGCCTGCTCGATCTCGACGCGCTGGCCGAGAGCTGGGCGGCCTGGTACAGCGAGCGGGGCGTCGCGCCGCGCGACCGCGTCGCGATCTGGATCGAGGACTCGTTCGCCTACTCGGTGCACTACTACGCGCTGTCGCGCATCGGCGCGATCGGCGTGATGATCAACAGCTGGGCGCCGACCGCCTCGGCGGTCTCGCTCTGCCGGCAGACCGCGCCCGTCGCGATCTACAGCGACGACGCGCGCTTGGAGCGCCTGCGGGCCGAGGAGTCAAGCCCGCTGGACGGTATGCGCTGGGCGCAGTCGGCGGACGATCTCCCCGCGCCGCCCGCGGGCGTGCTGGCCGACGACAAGCGCTTTCGCCACGCCGACGAGGACCCGGTGTCGATCCTGCACTCGTCGGGCACGACGGGCAGCCCGAAGCCCGTCATCCAGTCGCATGTTTCGAGCGTCGCCGGGCCGCGCTTTCGGATGGGCAACGACATCGTCGCTGCGGGCGAGCGGGTCCTGACCGCGCTGCCGCAGTCGCACATCGGCGCGATCTCGTTCTCCTCCTACGCGCTGCTGTGCGGCACGCCGGTGATCGCGCTCTACGACCCCACGTCCCCGCAGCTCCTCGACGCCATCCGCGAGCACCGCCCGACGGCCGTCATGGGCTTCTCGCACATCCACACCGAGCTCGCGGCGTACGACCTGGCGGCCGGCGACCTGGACTCGGTCGAGCGCTGGATCTCCGTCGGCGACGCGGTCCACGAGCCGCACATCAGGACGCTCCTCGAGCACCGCAGCGCGGACCTCGGGCCGTCGGCGTTCCTCGACCGCCTGGGCTCGACCGAGCTCGGCTGGGCGCTCCTGCTGCACACGACGACGATCGACTCGGGCCCCAAGGGGCGCTGCATCGGCACGCCGACCGGCGCCGGCGAGGTCACCGTGCTGCGCAAGGACGGCACCAAGGCCGACCCCGGCGAGTTCGGTCTGCTCGCCGCCAAGGGCCCGACGATCACGCCGGGCTACTGGAACGACTGCGACACGAACTACCGCAGCAGGCTGGCCGGGTACTGGCTGTCGGGCGACGTGGCGCGCTACGACGAGGACGGCGTCTTCTACCAGGTCGACCGCGCCGTCGACGCGATCGAGACCGAGTCTGGCACCGGCTACTCCGTGTTGATGGAGGAGGTCCTGCTCGGCGCCGTCCCGGAGATCTGCGACTGCGGCGTCGTGGCCGGCCGCTGGGGCGACGAGACGGTCCCCGTCGCGCTCGTGCGCACGACGCCAGGGGCCGACGACGTCGACCGCGTGCTGGAGGCGGCCAACGCGGCGCTGGGCGCGGCGGGCCACCCGGAGGTGGCGCTCGTCGAGGTCGCGCGGACCGACGCGGAGTACCCGGTGGGCGTCACCGGCAAGGTGCTCAAGCGCGTGCTGCGCGACCGCTACGACGACCTCGAGAGCTACGTCGCGCCCGGCGGCGACAGGGCGCTGGCCCTAGCCCCCGGACGCGGGTAGCGACCCGCCGGCCAGCAGGCTGGTCGCCAGCTCGCCGAGGCTGTCGAGCACGGCGAGCTGGGGAAACGGCCCGTACGAGACGCGAGCGACCCCCAGCGCTGCGAGCTCGGCCGGCGGCGGCGTGCCGGGGAAGCCGAGCAGGCTGAGCTTGCGCTGCCCGAATGCGTCGACGAGCTTTGAGATCGTGTCCGCGTCCTGCCAGCCCGGCATGAAGATGCACGCGGCGCCAGCCTCGAGGAACGCCTGGCCACGCTCGATCGCGGCGGCGAGGACCTGCTCGGGGTCGTCGCCTTCGCCGGCGAACAGGAACGCGTCGGTGCGGGCGTTGAGCACGAAGGCGACGCCCTCGGCTTCCGCGGTCTCGACCGCGCTGCGCACGTTCGCGACGGCCTCGTCGAGCGGGCGCATCTCGTCCTCGAGGTTGCCGCCGACGGCGCCCGCGGCGATCGCCCGGCGCATCGTCTCGGCGACGTCGCCGTAGCCGGCCTCGAGGTCGGCGGTGACCGGCAGGTCGACGGCGCCGGCGATCCGCGTCGTCATGTCGAGCACGAGATCGAGCGGGATCTCCTCGCCGTCGGGGTAGCCGTACATCGCGGAGATCGCGGCGCTCGCCGTCGCGATCGCCTTGCAGCCGGGCTGTTCGGCGACCTTGCGCGCGGAGGCGACGTCCCACGCGTTGACGAGGACGAGCAGCTCGGCATCGTCGTGCAGCGCCAGCAGCGCCGCGGCCTTCTCCTGCTGTGTCACGAGCTCTCCTTCTCAGTCCAGTAGGAATCCGCCCCGACCGGCGTCGCGCGCGCCTCGGCACGGGTCAGCGCGGCACGGGCGTCGGTCATGTCCAGCCGCATCAGCGCGGCGATCTCGGCCGTGGCAAGTGGCTCGCCGGCCCATGCGAGGACGTCGTCGACGCCGTCCGGCTTCGGGCGGCGTTCGAGCTCGGGGGCGAGGTTGGCGATCGCGGCATCGTACGCCTCGATCGGGTTGAAGCCCGGCAGCGCGAACGTCGCGCCGGTGTCCGCGCGGCTGAACTCGTAGCTGGGCGCGGTGTAGCGGCGCTGCTCGCGGGGCCCGCCGAGCCGGTCGTCGAGGGCGCGCGCGGCGGCGGACGGCGATCGCGCGGCGTCCGCGTCGGCCGTGAGCGCGTCGCGCACCTCGTCGGTCTCACACCACTCCCGCAGCCGTTCCGGGTCGAGGCCGACGTCGCGGGCGGCGCCGTCGATGAGCTGCGGGTCGTCGAGCAGGCCGCCGGCCATCGTCCGGATGCGCAGCCTGCGCAGCAGCGGCTCTTCGTCCTGCGGCGCGTGCAACCGCGCCGCGACGACGGCGCGGCACGCCGGCTCGGAGGAGGCCGGCCGCTCGCGCGGGTCCGGGTCGATCGGCATTCCGTAGCGGCGCTGCAGCGAGGGCGCGCCGCGGGCGAGCTTCTCGTCCTCGCCGGCCTCGAGCGTCAAGACGATCATCCGCAGGCGCCAGCGCAGCTGGTCGCCGTAGTGCCAGCGCAGCAGCATGCGGACGGGCTCCGCCGAGAACGCGAACGGGCAGGCGGGATCGGTGAACAGCGTGATGTCGAGCGCTGGTGAAGGGGCCACGCTGCCATATTCTCGCGTTTGCACGTCGCGAACCCTGCTCGGTCACCAGAAAGGCGCAACCGTTGGACGACTGGTCGCTGTTCCCCGCTCGCGCCTACCTCGATCAGCACTACGGCCACATGAGCTCGGAGACCGCGACGATGATGGCCTCGATCATCGACTACGTCCGCGACCGTGGCGTCGCGCCGCCGGCTCGCCTGATCGAGGTCGCAGGCGGGCCGACGGTGTTCTCGCTGCTCGCGCTGACGGCGGGGCTTGAGGCGGCGCCGGCGCGGATCGTCTTCACGGACATCGCCGAGTCGAACCTCAAGGAGGTCGACGACTGGCTGCACGACCGGCCCGAGGCGTTCGACTACGCCCATCTCTACGCGTGGCTCGACGGCGAGGCGCACGCCGACCCCGAGCGCGCGGGGGCGGCGCTGCGGGCGGCGGAGTGGGAGCTCGTCCAGCACGACTGGGGCGTCGCGCCGCGCGCCGGGTGGGTCGGCGCGTTCGACGGTGTCTCGTCGCACTTCTTCGTCGAGTCCGCGACGCCCGACGAGGCGACCGCGCGGATGTTCGCGCGCAACTACGCGTCGGTGGGGCAGCCCGACGCGCTCGTGCTGCTCTCCTTCCTGCAGCATGCGGACTCGTGGGACTGCGACGGCTTCCCGGTGCCGTCGCTGCAGGTGCACGAGGGCATGCTCGAGACGTTCCTCGCGAGCGCCGGCCTGACGCTGCGCGACGCGGCGATCAGGACGGCCGCCGGCCGCCAGACCGCGGACATCACGGGCTACGCGGGCGTCGTCACCGTTTCGGGCGTCCGAACGAGCCCGTGACGATCGTCTACTGCAGCGGTCCTGCCGGGCTCGGCGTCGCCCGCTCGCTGCGGGAGGCGTTCGCGGATCTGCACCTCGTGGGCGTGGGCGACGCGCCCGGCCTGCACCACCCCGTCTTCGACGACGTGTGGATCCGGCCGGAAGGGACGGCATCCGAGATCGTGGAGCGCCTCGACGCGGGGGCGTGGTG
Source organism: uncultured Actinomycetes bacterium (assembly GCA_963743055.1). GTDB lineage: Bacteria > Actinomycetota > Thermoleophilia > Solirubrobacterales > Solirubrobacteraceae > CADCVQ01. The sequence goes on from CAVUOK010000002.1 coordinate 161,415, forward strand.
GTGGGTGCCGGGCTCGGAGTCCGAAGCGCGCTCGCTGGCGGGCCTCGCGGGGCGCGACCCGCGGCTGCTGAGCCCGTCGGCGGCCGCGCTCGAGCGCTTCGACGGGCCGCGCGACGAGCTCGCGCGGCGGCTGGGGATCGAGTGCCCGGCGGCGATCTCGGCGCAGGAGGAGGACTGGCAGCTCTCCGCGTTCGGCCGCGAGCACGGCTGGCGGGTGTCGCTGCGCGGGCCGGGCCAGACCGCGGCGCCGATCGGCGGGTGGCGCGCCGTCGAGCGGCTGCGCGCTCAGCTGGGCGACCGCTGGGCGGTGACAGGCATGCGACTGCAGGCGGACGTCGACGGCGCGGCCGAGTGGGTCGCGTTCGCCGCCCACCGCGGCGTCGCGCTCGGGGCCGCGCACGTGCGTGCGACCGAGCACGGCGGTCGTGTCTCCGGCCTCGCCGCCGCGCATCCGGCGCTCGCAGGCGCGCTCGAAGCCGAGCTCGCCGCCGGCGCGTGGACGGGCGGCGGCGAGCTCGAGCTCGTCCGCTCGATCGACGGCGCGCTGTGGTTGATCGCGAGCCGCCCGCGCTTCGGAGCGCGCGTGCACGGCGCGACGCTCGCGGGCGTGAACCTGCCGGCGGCGCTGGTCGGCGCGGCCACCGGCCTCGACCCGGCGCCGGCGAACGTCGCGGCTGCGTCGATCGGCGCCTCCACCCGCCTCGACGCGGCGCCCGCGGCGCGGCAGCGAGCGGGGTTCGTGCAGGTCGTCCTCGAGATCCCGCTGCGCGACGGCCTACCGCTCCTCGAACCCGTCACGGCAGCCGGCAACGTCGTGCGCGCCGGCAACTACCTCTCGGGCATGCCCGATCCCGGCCGGGGCGGTGCGGTGCGACCCCACCCGCGCGCCGCGCCGACCCCGCCGGACGAGGCGCTGCGCGCGATCGTCGCCGGCCTGCGCGCCTCCGAGCGCACGCCGCACGCCCACGCCATCGACCCGGCGCCGCGCTGGGAGCGCCTTGCCGCGGCCGTGCGCGACGCGGCCGCGGGCACGCGCGTCGAGATCGCCTACAGCATCAAGACCGACCCCGATCTCGCCCTCCTGCGCGCCGCGCGCGCGAGCGGGTTCCTCGCGGAGGCGATCACCGAAGCCGAGCAGGCGCGCGCGCGCGACGCCGGGTTCGACGACGGCGAGGTCGTCCTGAACGGGCCCGCGAAGAGCTGGCCGCAACCGCCGTCGCGAGCCTTCGCGGTGTACGCCGACAGCCGCGAGGAGCTGGCCGCGCTCGCGGGGCGGGCGCGGTCGGGGGCGCTCGCGGCGCAGTACCTCGGGCCACGGCTGCGGCCGCCGTCGATCGCGTCGCGCTTCGGCGTGCGGCTGGACGACTTCGCGACGTTCCGCGAGATCGTGCGCACGCTGCGCGACCTGCCGGCCAGCCAGGAGATCGGGGTGCACTTCCACTGGGCAAGCAGCGAGGCCGGCCACGAGACGTGGTTTCAGACCGTCGAGGCCACGCTCGAATGGGCTCGCCGCCTGCAAGAGCTCAGCGGCCGGCCGATCGCGTGCTTCGACCTCGGCGGCGGCTGGCAGCCCGACGACTTCGACACCGTGCTCCTGCCCCGTCTCGGCGAGCTCCTCGCCCGCTGCCACGCCGAGCTCGACGCGCTGGACATGGTCGTGATCGAGCCCGGGAGGGCGCTCGTGCAGCCGCTGGCGGTCGTCGAGACGACGGTGCTCGAGCTGCGCGAGCGCGACGGTGTGCGCGAGATCGTCGTCGACGCGGCGCTCGCCGAGGTCCCGCGCTGCGTCTGGTACCCGCACCGGCTGCTCAGCCGCGGCGAGGACGGCTGGCACCACTGGGGCCGCGGCCCCGACCGCGTCGTCGGGCGGCTGTGCATGGAGGACGACGTGCTGCGCACCGGCATCGCGGTCCCCGACGACGTCCGCGCCGGGACGCGCGTCTTCATCGCCGACGCCGGCGCCTACGACCGCAGCATGGCCTACAGCTTCGGCCGTGGCTGAGCCCGCGCTCGCGACCGTGGCGGGCGGGCGCGAGCCCTTCGAGATCGCCGATCACGGCGCGCCGTGCTGCGTCCTCGCGCGCACGTGGCTGGAGGGCCTCGACGCGACGTTTCACCGCGGCCGCGCGCGGGCCTCCCCACCCGCGTGGATCGGGCAGCGCTTGACGGCCGGCGGTACGCCCCGAGCTGTGCACTGGTGCGAGATCCCGGAGGCCGCCGCGCTGGACGGCGCGGCGCTCGCCGCGCTCGGGCGCGGGCTGTGGCGGCTGCGCTGCGAGGGCATCCGCGCGGTCCAGCTCGTGGAGCGGTCAGCCGGCGGCGCCCTCGCCTACCGCGAGGCGATCGGCCGCGAGGTCGACGGGCGGATCGAGATCTGGGACCGCGGCGCGTGGCTGCGGCCGGAGCGCGCCGCTGCAGCGCTCGCCGGGCGCGCCACCGGCGAGGACGTGGCGGCGGAGCACGCCGGCCCGACGCTCCGCGCGCGGGTCACCGGCGAGAGAGCGGCGGCGAAGCACGCCGGCCCGATGCTCGACGTGCGGGTCACCGGCGAGAGAGCGGCGGCGGAGCACGCCGGCCCGCGACTCCTCGGCGTGCGGGTCACCGGCGAGGGCGCGGCGTCGGAGCGCGCCGGCCCGCCACTCCTCGGCGTGCGGGTCACCGGCGAGAGAGCGGCGGCGAAGCACGCCGGCCCGCCACTCCTCGGCGTGCGGGTCACCGGCGAGGGCGCGGCGGCGGAGCGCGCCGGCCCGCCACTCCTCGGCGTGCGGGTCACCGGCGAGAGAGCGGCGGCGGAGCACGCCGGCCCGCGACTCCTCGGCGTGCGGGTCACCGGCGAGGGCGCGGCGGCAATCCTGCGCTGGGGAGAGCACCGCCTCGCGACCGGCGCGTGGACCGCGCTGTGAGGCGCGGCCCGCCGGCAGGGGTCGCCCTGCCGCCGGCCTCGGCGACGCCCGTCGCGGCGGGCGGGGGTCAGTCGTCGTCGAGCAGGTCGCGAACGTAGGACGCCACGTTCGCGGGCGTGATGCCGAGCTCCGCGAGCACCTTCCCACCCGGTGCCGACGCGCCGAAGCGGTCGATCGAGACGATCGCGTCGGCGTAGCGCTCCCAGCCCTGGCGGACGCCGGCCTCGACGGACACCGTCGGCAGGTCGACCGGCAGCACCGACTCCTGGTAGTCCTCGTCCTGCTCCTCGAAGAGCTCCCACGACGGCATCGAGACGATGCGGACGGGCACGTCGAGCTCGTCGCGCGCGGCCAGCGCGACCGCGACCTCCGACCCCGTCGCGACGATGACCGCCTCGGCATCGTCGGCGTCCGACAGGACGTACGCGCCCTTCGCCACGCCCGACGACGGGGCAAACTCGCCGCTCTCGCGATCGAGCACCGGCAGGTCCTGGCGCGAGAGGATGAGCGCGCTCGGCCCCTCGAGGTCCTCGAGGATCACGCGCCACGCCTCGACGGTCTCGTGCGCGTCGCACGGGCGCAGCACGACGAGCCCGGGAATCGCCCGCAGCGCGGCGAAGTGCTCGACCGGCTGGTGGGTCGGGCCGTCCTCGCCCAGCGCGACCGAGTCGTGCGTGAAGACCCACGCGACGTGCAGCCCCATCAGCGCCGACAGGCGGATCGAGCCGCGCATGTAGTCGGCGAACTGCAGGAACGTCGAGCCGTACGGGCAGACGATGCCGCCGTGCCCGGCCATGCCGTTGACCGCCGCGCCCATCGCGTGCTCGCGCACGCCGAAGAAGACGTTGCGCCCCGGCTTGTCCGCGGTGAAGCGCTCGGAGGCCGGGAAGATCGTCTTCGTCGACTCGGTGAGGTCCGCCGCGCCGCCGAGCATCGTCGGCGTGAACGGCTCGAAGGCCTTCATGACCGCGCCGCCCGCGGAGCGCGTCGCGAGCTTCGGCTTGTCGAAGGTCGTCGGCAGCGCGTCGGCCATGCCCGGCAGCGGGCGACCGGGATCGCCCCAGGCGAGGTCCCACTCGGCGGCCCGGTCGGCGTCCTCGTCGCGCCAGGCCTGGAAGCGCTCGTGCCACGCCGCGTGCGCCTTGCCGCCCTCCTCCTTCATGCCGAACGCCTCGTAGACGCCGTCGGGAACGTAGAACGTCCTCTCGGGATCCCAGCCCATGACCTCCTTCGTCGCCGCGACCTCGTCCTCGCCGAGCGCCGCGCCATGCGCCGCGCTCTTTCCCTGCTTGTTGGGCGACGGGTACCCGATGACCGACTTCAGGCGGATGAGGGTCGGCTGCGACTCGTTCGACATGCCCTCGCGGATGGCGCCCTCGATGGCGTCGAGGTCGTTGGCGTCCGACAGCTCCAGGACCTGCCAGCCGTAGGCCTCGAAGCGCTGGCTGACGTTCTCGCGATCGAAGCTCAGCGACGTCGGACCGTCGAGCGAGATGTCGTTGTCGTCGTAGATGTAGACGATCCGCCCGAGGCCGACCTGGCCGGCGAGCGACGCCGCCTCCGAAGCGATGCCCTCCATGAGGTCGCCGTCGGACACGATCGCGTACGTGAAGTGGTCGATGACCTCCGAGCCGAAGTGCTCGCGCAGGTACCGCTCTGCCATCGCCATGCCGACGCCGTTGGCGAAGCCCTGGCCGAGCGGGCCGGTCGTGACCTCGACGCCGGGCGTGACGACCTCGCGATCGCGCTCGGGATGCCCCGGCGTGATCGAGCCCCACTGGCGAAACTGCTTGAGCTGGTCCATCGGGATGTCGTAGCCCGTGAGGTGCAGGACGCTGTAGAGCAGCATCGAGCCATGGCCGGCGCTCAGCAGGAAGCGGTCGCGGTCGGGCCACTGCGGTTCCGCCGGATCGTGACTCATGATGCGACGGAAGAGGACGTAGGCCGCTGGCGCCATGGCCATCGGCAGGCCGGGGTGCCCGGAGTTGGCCTTCTGGATCGCGTCCATGGACAACGTGCGAATCGTGTCGACGCAGAGCTGGTCTTTCTCGGAGGTCATGGCCACGTAGTATCGCGACGAGGGTCGTCTCGCGCGTTCTCAGGTTGTGGCGCGCACGCCAACCGTCCAAAGGAGCCACACCATGCATCGCAGGATCCTCTCCGTCGCCGCCCTGGCGTCGCTCGCAGTCGCAGGACCCGTCGCGCTGGCGCAGGGTGCCACGCTCGGAACCGTCTTCGGCGGCGTCACCGCGCAGGACTTCCCGGTCGTCATCCAGCTCAACAAGACCGGCCGCCAGCTCGTGCGCGCGACGATCGGTCTGGACCTCAAGTGCCAGATGCCGCCGGACATCACGATCCCGGACGACGTCACGCCACCCAAGGGCGGGACCATCCCGATCAAGGCCGGCAAGTTCACCGCGGAGCAGCCGCCGACGGTCGTCGATGCTGACCCCGTCAACGGGGTGCCGAAGCTCGAGGTGTCCGCCAAGCTCACCGGCAGGGTCAACAAGGCCCGCACGCAGATCAAGGGCACCTGGCAGCGCAAGGTCGTCATCTACAGCCCGGCCGATCCGACGGGCGCGACGGTGCTCGATACCTGCGACACCGGCGTCCTCAGCTACACCGCCAAGAACTAGGCGGTCGTCACTCCTTGGGCGGTCCGGGCTCCGAGCCGCTGACGCGCAGCTCGTAGGCGCTGCGGGCCGCGTCGTCGCGCGTCATGAAGACCTGGTCGGCCTTGAGCGCGCGGGCCATCCCTTCGCGCGCGGCGCGGGGGAGGATCGCGGCGAAGGTCATCATCGCGCTCATGTAGCGCGGCACGAAGACCTCGAAGCGCGGGAAGCGCAGCGTCTTGACGACGGCGTCGGCGACGTCCTCGGGCTCGAGCTTGGCGACGAAGCGAGCGTCCGACGCGCCCGCCGCGAGCTCGGTCTTCACGACCACCGGCAGGATGCACGAGATCTCGACGGGGCTCGAGCGCAGCTCGAAGCGCACGGCCTCGCTCGCACCCACGACGAAGTGCTTCGTGCCGGAGTACGTCGCGGCGCCCGCGAAGCCGCCGCGGCCAGCGGTCGACGCCATGTTCACGATGTGGCCGCTCCCGCGCGCGGTCATCCGCGGCAGCGCCTCCTTGATGCCGTGCAGGACGCCGTGGACGTTGATGTCGACCTGGCGGCGCGCGGCGGCGTCGTCCTCGTCGGCGAGCGTGCCGAGGTGCATGATCCCGGCGTTGTTGACGAGCACGTCCAGCGCGCCCAAGCGCTCCTCGACGGTGTCGAGGAAGGCGCGCACCGACGCGCGGTCGCAGACGTCGAGCGCGACGGCGATCGTCCCGTGCGCGAGCTCGTCGGCGGTGCGCTGCGCGGCCGCCAGATCGACGTCGCCGATCGCGACCTTCATCCCCGCGCGGACGCAGGCCGCCGCGGTCGCCCGGCCGATGCCGCGGGCGCCGCCGGTGATGGCGACGACGCGGCCGCTGAGCTCTCGGGGAGTGCGCGCCATGTGGCGGCCGAGGCTATCGCGCGCACCGGCGCGGGGACGCACGTCACAGCTGACGCGGCGGTGCCCGGCGAATAGCTACGCTTGCGCCCGTGTCAAGCCGCCAGGAGCAGAAGGAGCAGGCCAAGCGCGAGCGCCTCGAGCGCGAAGCGGCCGAGCAGAAGGCCGCCAAGCGCAAGCGCACGCTGCAGATCGTCGGCGGCGTCGTGGTCGGCGCGGTCGTCGTGGTGGGCGTCGTGCTCGCGCTCGCCGGCGGCGACAAGGACGGCGGGCGCGACTCGACCAACCTGACCGCGGCCGCCAAGGCCGCCGGCTGCGTCGTGAAGACCTTCCCCGACGAGGGCGCCGAGCACGTCACCCAGAAGCTCACGGCCGCCGACTTCAAGACGAACCCGCCGACCTCCGGCGACCACAACGTCAACCCGGCTCCGGACGGCGTCTACGTCCCGGGCAACGAGCCCGAGATCGAGAACTGGGTCCACACGCTCGAGCACGGGCGGATCCTCTTCCAGTACAAGCCGAACACGCCGGCGGGGGAGATCGCGCAGCTGCAGACGCTCTTCAACGAGCCCGTCCTCGACAGCGGCAACGGCTACCACTCGGTGCTGATGCAGAACAACACGAAGATGCCCTTCGCCGTCGCGGCCGTCGCCTGGCGCCACTACGTCGGCTGCCCGAAGTTCTCAGAGCAGGCGATCGCGGCGATGCGCGACTTCCGCGAGGTCTACGTGGACACCGCGCCCGAGAAGGTGCCGTAGCGCGCACGCGGTCCTGCAGGACCGCACCCGCCGGTGTGGGACGGTGTTCAGCAGTCAGATGCGCCGTCTCGTGCTTCTGCTCGTCGTCGCGGGCCTCGGTGCCTGGGCCGCGGGCCCCGCGCTCTCGTCCGCACCGTACGTCCCGCGCGCCGTCGAGTTCGCCCAGCCGATCGCAGCCACGGCGGGCGCCGGCGACTGGCGCAGCCCGGTGCTCACTACGCGCAAGCGCTTCGACCTCGTCGGCCTGAGCTGGCGCAAGACGTCGCGGCACGTCGACGCGCGGATCCGCGTGCGCGACGGCTCCGACGGGACGTGGAGCCCGTGGACGGCGATGGCCGACGACCACGCCGGCGGCTCGGGCGCCGAGCCCGTGTGGGCGGGCGGCGCGGACGCCTTCCAGCTGCGCCTCGGCCGCGTCCCGCGCGGGCTGCGGGCGAGCTTCGTCAACGCGACCGGCAGCGCGACGCTCGCGCAGCGCGCGCTGACGACGCTGCGCGGCGCAACACACGACGCGTACGTGGCCCTCGCGGGCGCGCCCGCCCGCGCGCAGGCGCTCGACGGCGCGCCGGCGATCGTCACGCGCGAGCAGTGGGGCGCTGAGCAGTGCGGGCCGCCGCGCTTCGGCGCGACGTACGGCACGGTGCAGGCGGCCTTCGTGCACCACACGGTCAACGCCAACAACTACGGCCCGCAGGACTCGGCGGCGATCGTGCGCGCGATCTGCCGCTATCACCGCGTCACGAAGGGCTGGCGCGACGTCGGCTACAACTTCCTCGTCGATCGCTACGGCCAGATCTTCGAGGGTCGCGAGGGCGGCGTCGACCAGGCCGTGATCGGCGCGCAGGCGCAGGGCTACAACGCGGTCTCGACGGGCGTGGCGAACATCGGCACGTTCAGCGACGTCGCGCAGACGTCCGACGCCGTGCACGCGATGGCCGAGCTGCTCGCCTGGAAGCTCACGCTGCACGGGGTCCCCGTCGAGGGGCAGGTGACGGTGCTCTCGCGCGGCGGCCCGTCCAACCGCTACAAGGCCGGCACGCCGGTGACGTTCGAGCGCATCTCCGGGCACCGCGACGCAGACGCCACGACGTGCCCCGGCAACGCGCTCTACGCCCAGCTGCCTGAGCTGCGCCGGCTCGCCGCCGAGATCGCGCCCGACCTCCCCGACCCCGCGGCGGTCGCGCCGGGGGCGACGGTCACGGCGGACGTCGCCGATCGGACGCTCGACTACCCGCAGGCCGCGCAGCTGTCGGGGCGCGCGCTGGGCGCGGACGGGACGCCGCTCGCCGGGGCGACGGTCTACGTCCAGGTCGGATCGGGCACGAGCTTCGTCACGCTCGTCCGCGTCCTCACCCGCGACGACGGCAGCTGGTCGACACAGGCGCAGATCCAGTACTCGCGCACGCTGCGCGCCGCCGTGCGGCTGCCCGGCGCCGCGCTCGCGACCTCGCGGCCGGTCGCGATCGCGGTCTCGCCGCGGATCGGGCTGGTCGCTCCGAAGCGGGTGACCGCCACGCGGACGTTCACGGTGCGCGGGTCGATCCGGCCGCTGCGCGGCGGCGTCGCGCTCGTCATCGCCCGCCAGGGCAGCGACGGCGCGTTTGCAACCGTCGCCCGCGTGCCGCTGCGCGCGACGTCGGGCGCGTTCGTCGCCAAGGTGCGGCTGCGGCGCCCCGCGATCCACCGCCTGCGCATCGAGTCGCGCTCGGACGCGAGAAATCGCGCGGGCCGCTCGCGCGACGTTATCCTGCGCGCAGTGCGGCCGCGCTGAACGCGCACGTTCTACTGCGAGCGGCTACTAACTGGAACACGCAACGGCAACAAACGGTTCACCGAGCGGACATCCGACGCTCACGGGACCGAAATCCGGGTCAGTCAGGTTGGCGACGTGAGCCAAGCCTCGGAGGAGATATGAGCACGACCATCGACGCATCCGATGCCGTCGGGGCCCCGCCCGGCAAGCCGGCGCCGCTGCTGACGCGCGGACGATGGATCGAGCAGTGGGATCCGGACGACGATGCGTTCTGGGAGGGATCCGGCAAGAAGATCGCCCGCAAGAACCTCATCTTCTCGATCTTCGCCGAGCACCTCGGGTTCAGCATCTGGGTGCTGTGGACGATCGTCGTCATCAACCTGGCGAACATCGGGATCGTCATGTCGATCGGCGAGCTCTTCCTGCTGACGGCGATCCCGAACCTCGTCGGTTCGTTCCTGCGCATCCCGTACACATTCGCGGTGCCGAAGTACGGCGGCCGCGCGTGGACGGCGTTCAGCGCGTCGCTGCTGCTGATCCCTACTTCGCTGCTCGCGTTCCTCGTGCCGACCGGCTGGCTCGCGTCCCAGACCCATGACACGCAGCTGTGGATCCTCATCGCGTGCGCCGCGACGGCGGGCGTCGGCGGCGGCAACTTCTCCTCCTCGATGGCGAACATCTCGTTCTTCTATCCCGAGAAGCGCAAGGGCTTCGCGCTCGGCCTGAACGCGGCCGGCGGCAACCTGGGCGTCGCGGTCGCTCAGCTCATGGTCCCGCTCGTGATCATCATCGGGATCCCGGCGGCGACCGTGAAGCTGCCCAAGCACGACATCCACATGGCCTACGCCGGCCTCGTCTGGATGCCGTTCATCGTCATCGCGATGCTCGCCGCGTACTTCTACATGGACAGCCTGCGCGAGGCGAAGGCCGACAAGTCGTCCTACGTCCAGGCGCTCAAGCACCCGCAGACGTGGATCATGTCGTTTCTCTACATCGGCACGTTCGGCTCGTTCATCGGTTACTCGTTCGCGCTGCCGCTCGTCATCAAGAACACGTTCCCGGAGTTCCTGGGACAGCACACGTTCATCGCGACGTACCTCGCCGGGCTCGGCTTCGTCGGCGCGCTCATCGGGTCCGTCGCCCGGCCGCTCGGCGGCTGGCTGTCGGACCGCATCGGCGGCGCCCGCGTGACGCTCGCCGTGTTCATCGGGATGGGCGTGTTCACGGCCGTCGCGATCCAGGGCGTGGAGCAGCGCAGCTTCACCGTGTTCTTCGCGTCGTTCATGGTGATCTTCCTGCTCGCCGGCATCGGGAACGGCTCGACGTACAAGATGATCCCGTCGATCTTCGCGGTGTACGGGCGCAAGGACGCCGCGGAGCAGGGCCTCGAGCCGAAGGCGGCGGCGGTCGAGTGGAAGCGCCGCGCGGCGGCGGTCATCGGCATCGCCGGCGCGATCGGCGCGTTCGGCGGCTTCCTCATCCAGGTCGTGTTGCGCCAGGCGAGCCTCGGGGTGTCGGCGCTCGTCAAGGCCGCCGAGACGCCCGCCGAGAGGGTGTCGGTCGCGGCCGCGCACGCCGACTGGTCGATCCCGGCACTGTGGGTCTTCCTCGGGGCGTACGTCGTGTTCGCGGGGGTGACGTGGTTCTTCTACCTGCGCACGAGCTTCGCGACGGATCGGGTCCCGAGCCTGGCGCACGCCGCCGTGTGACGCGACGATCGGACCGCGCTTGCCGCGTCGGCGCGCGGGCGGCGGCCCGGCTCGAACATCCGTCCGCGTTGCGCGGTTGGCTGCGCCATACTTGCGTCCAGCGGGATGCGGGGTCCAGGGCAAGCGACACGAGGTCGAGCAGCCATGCTGCGCGTGCTCACGGGCGCCCTCATGCTCCTCGCCGTCGTCCCCGCGAGCGCCGCCGCCGACGCCGCGTCGGCCAGGCAGATCGCCGCGCTCAACGCGCAGCGCGCCGCGCACGGGATCCCCGCGGGCATCGTCGAGAACCCCGCCTGGTCGGAGAGCTGTCGCAAGCACATGGCGTACATCGCCGCGAACGGCGGGACGCTGACCCACGAGGAGAGCCAGGGCAACCCCGGCTACAGCGCCGACGGCGCGGAGGTCAGCCGCCGCGCGGTCATCTCGCCGCTGCCGGAGGCGTTCAACGCGGCGCGCAACGCGTTTGAGTCCGCGCCGCTTCACCTCATGCAGACGCTCGCTCCGGCGCTGTCGCGCATGGGCGTGTGGGGTGGCTGCGCGACGACGAACCTCGGCTACAACCGCCGAGCCGGCGCGCCGGCGATCTACACGTATCCCGGCAACGGCGCGACGGGCTTCTACGCGTCCGAGCAGGCGTCCGAGCTGCCGAAGGTCCCCGGCGACTTCGTCAGCCTGCCCCAGGGCACGGTCACCGGCCCGCACATCCTCGTCATGACGCTCGGCACGAACGCCGGACGCGTCGTCGCCGCCACGCTGACCGGCCCCGCGGGACCCGTCGAGGTCCGGACCGTCGACAACATGACCCCCGGCCTGGAGGGCTACATGCCGCCGGGCGGGATGGTCATCCCGGTGCGCCCGCTGGAGCCCGGCGTGACGTACACGGCGATGGCGAGCTTCCTGCCGAACGGCGTCGGCGTGCCGCTCGCGCGGGTGTGGAGCTTCACCACGGCCGTGTCGGCCGCGCCGGCCGCGGTCGCAGCCTCGTCGCAGGCGGACCCCGGCATCGCCACGTCTCTGCGGCTCACCGCGCCGCGCCCGTCGCGGCGCACGGTCCGCTTCACGCTGCTCGCCGATCCGCGGCTCGTGGGCCAGCGCGCGACCGTGACGGTGTACCGCGTCGTGCGCAGCTGCGCGGGCGGCACGTGCCGCGATCGCCAGCGAGGCCGCAGGCTCGGCTCCGCGATCGCGCGCCTCGCGGCACGCCAGTCGCTGACGGCGCCGCGGCCCGCGAGGGGCCGGGCGATCGTCGTGCTCGTGCAGACCAAGCCGTTCGCGCGCGGCGGCGTCGCGTTCGCGGCGAGCCAGGCCGTTGCCCGCTGGGCCGCCCCGTAGCCGCGGGTTAGTCTTGCGCCGCTGATGCGGCACCACCTCCCCTCCACGGACGATCGCGAGGCGCATGACAGTCGCTCAGCGGTCGTCCGCTTCTGCGCGACGCTGGCGGACGCGACACCGTTCAACCTCGCGATCTTCGTGGTCATCCTGGCGAACGCGGCGGTGCTCGGGCTCGAGACCTACGAGGGGATCGTGCGCGACTACGGCCACGTGCTGCGCACGCTCAACGACATCTTCCTCGGGGTCTTCGTCGTGGAGCTCGTGGTCCGCCTGACCGCGTTCGGGTCCAAGCCGCTGCGCTTCTTTCGCAGCGGCTGGAACGTGTTCGACTTCCTCGTCGTCGCGGCCTCGTTCACGCCGGGGCTGCGCGAGAACGCGATGCTGCTGCGGATCGCGCGGCTCGCGCGGGTGCTGCGGATCGTGCGCCTGCTGCCCGACCTGCGCGTGCTGACGATCGCGATCGGCCGCAGCATCCCGGGCGTCATGAGCCTCGCGGTGCTCGCCCTGCTCGTCCTGTTCGTCTACGGGATGATCGGCTGGACGATCTTCGACGACTACGCGCCGCGGCAGTACGGCACGATCACGGAGTCGATGCTGACGCTGTTCGTCACGCTGACGCTCGAGAACCTGCCCGACCAGATCGAGCTCGGCCGCGGGCTGTCGGACTGGACGCTCATCTACTTCATCAGCTACGCGCTGATCGCGGCGTTCCTCATCTTCAACATCCTCATCGGGGTCGTCATCAACTCGCTCGAGGAGGCGCGGGCGATCGAGCACGCGCGCGAGCGCGCCGACCGGATCGAGCACGGCGGCCCCGCGGAGCCGATGCTGGAGGAGCGAATCGCCGACGTGCGCCTCGCGCTCGACCAGCTCGAGGCCGACCTGAAGCGCGCGCGGTGAGCCTCTGACAAGACGCTACGCTCCAACTGAAGTCTTGCCTAATAATGTAGCTTTGCCTTGCAAGGCAATGACAACTACCAGGCAAAACCTTCTGCGGCGGTTCGTCGCCGATCCTCCCGGGTTGGAAGGCGGACTGACGCTGTCGCTGAAACCGCTGGGGGAGCGGCGAGCATGGCTCAGGGCCGGCACCGGTGATCACGCGTTCGAGGGACTTGCGGCCGGCCTGTCCGTCCCCTACGCGTCTGGACTCAAGCGGCTCGTCGCGTCTGACCCGGAGATCGATGTCGCTCTCGTCGAGCACGCAGCACCAGGGTTCGACCGCGCTGCGGTGGACCAGGGCGTCGGATATCTCGACCTCCGCGGACACGGGAGGCTCGTCGGGCCGAGCTTCGTGTACGTGGCTCCACCAACAGCGCCGAACGCCGGGGTGCCTCCCATCGACCTCGAACACGACATCGCGCGTCGCTCCAGCCGCGGGCACAGGGTCTCGCCGTTCGCTCCGAAAGCGAGCCGTGTCGCTCGCTGCTTCTTGACGCACCCTCAGCTCGCATGGAGGCTCTCCGAGATCGCCGAGGCCACCGACATGAACCCCGGCAACATCCATCGCGTGCTGGCGGCCCTGCTGGACCTCGATCTCATCGAGCGCGACGGCGACGACTACGTCGTTCCGGATCCGGGCTCGCTCCTCGAGGCCTGGTCCGAGCAAGCTGGACGCGTCCGACCAAGAGAGCGCTTCGCGATCCCGGTTGAGGGTCGGCTGGGGGATGCGGTCCGTGACCTGCTCGACGTTCTGGGGAACGTTGGTGTGGTTTCTGGCGAACTGGCCGCCGAGCTCTACGCGCCCCATTTGCCGGCCACGAGCGCGATCGTTCACCACCTAGGGGATGTCACACTTGCCGAATTAGAGAGCGGCCTGCCGCCCCAAATGCGACCCCTCCGAGCGCAGAGCCAGATCGTCGTCGACCACGTCGACGAGGGTGTCGCGGCCTTCGGAGAGCTCCGCGGTGGGCTCCCGCTGGTCTCGGCTCCGCAGCTGTACTTCGACCTGTACCGGGCGCGGGGCCGGGCACGCGAAGCCGCGGAGCATGTTCGTCGCGAGGTGCTCTCGTACTGAAGGAGCGCGTCGTGATCAGCGTGTCCGGGCCGGCGGATCGACTCCTGGCCGCCGGACTCGACGATCTGCGCCCCGTTCTCGCTGACCTCCGCGGGCACGTCCTCGTCGTCGGCGGGCTGATGGCACGGGCGTGGTTGTACCTGCGCCCCGTCGATGACATCTTGCCGCGTGCCACTACCGACATCGATCTCGGTATCGATCGCAAGGGGCTGCGCCTCACGGCGGACTCCGTGCGAGTGCGACCGCTCCTCGAGGATCGCCAGTACACCTCGTTGGGCGGCGAGGACGGGTTTCGCTTCCAGAAGGAGTTCGGGCCTGGCAAGACGCTCGGCGTCGACGTCTTCGTTGCGAAGGGCGCCTCCCGCCGGGAGCCTCCCGTGCTCGAGCGAGGACTCGCCACGCTTGCGGCGCCAGGCCTGACATACGCGTTGGCCCGCGGGCCGTACTTCGTCGATGTCGAGCTCGTCGACGGTCCCGTGATCACGGTAGTGGAGCTGCCGCTTCCCACCCTGGATGCTCTCGCCGACCTCGTAGGACGGCCGAACTCCGCCGTGGCGCGAGCGATCGAGAGCCACCTTCAAGACGAGCACGACTTGCCGGGAGGCGCGGACTGGGCCGTGGAGGTCGCCGCCCGGCTCACATCAGCGACGAGCGCGGACTGAGTCTGCGCGTTGACGGATCAGCGCGGGTTCCAGCCGCCGGTCTCGCCCTTGTAGAGGCCGTCGCCGCCGAAGACCATGCGCACGCTCCGCCACAGGATTTGACGGTCCAGACGCCAGGAGCGGTGCTCGATGTACCAGAGGTCGAGCTCGATGCGCTGCGCCCACGGCAGCGACGCGCGGCCGTTGACCTGCGCCCAGCCGGTGATGCCGGGTGCGATCGCGAGGCGGCCGCGCTCGCGGTCGGTGTACTGCGCGACCTGCGCCGGGACGGTCGGGCGCGGCCCGATGATCGCCATCTCGCCGCGCAGGACGTTGACGAGGTTCGGCAGCTCGTCGATCGACGTGCGCCGCAGCAGCGCGCCGACGCGCGTGATCCGCGCGTCGCCGGCGTCGACGGCGAGGCCGGCACCGAGCTTCTCCGCGCCGTCGACCATCGTGCGCAGCTTGAGCACGTCGAACTCGCGGCCGTCGCGGCCGACGCGCCGCTGGCGGTAGATCGCCTTGCCCTTGGACTCCAGGCGGATCGCGACGAGGGCGATCGCGATCACCGGCGCCGCCGCGAGCAGGACGCCCGCGGCGACGGCGATGTCGAACGCGCGGCGCGTCACCGGGTGCCGTCCGCCGGCTCCCAGCCGGCCGGCGTGCCGTGGCGGGCGTGGTCCCACAGGCCCGCGGCGACCGACGCGGTCGCGAGCACGTAGTAGCGCGCGACGAGCAGCGGCCGCAACGGCAGCACGCCCGCGAGCAGCGCGGCCGCCAGCAGCGCGACCTGCAGGGCGAACGCGACCGCGTACAGCGTGCCCGAGCCGACGAGCGCGCCGCTCGCCACGAACGCGACGAGGTGCAGGAACGGCGCGGCGTAGCGCAGCACGCGGTGCGAGACGATCATCAGCGCGTACAGCGGCGGGTAGCCGCGCGGCGACAGCAACCCGCCATGCAGGACGATCGGCCAGGCGTGGCTCATCATCCGCCGCTTGCGGGCGAACTCGCCCTCGAGCGACGGCACCATCTTCTCGGTCGCCCGCGCCGCCGGCACGTAGACCGCGCGCCAGCCGCGCTTGACCATGTTGAACGGGAACGAGAGGTCGTGGCCCATGACCGGGTCGACGTTGATGTACGACGCGCGGCGCGTCGCGTAGATCGCCCCGTTGCCGGCCGTGATCGAGCCGAGCCGGGACTCCAGCGACCGCAGCGCCATCTCGTAGCGCCAGTACAGGCCCTCCTGGTTCGTCCCGCCTTGGGAGACGAACTGCACCTGCCCGCACGCGTAGCCGACGGTCGCGTCCTCGAACGCCGCGACGAGCGTGCGCAGCGCTCCCGGCTCCCAGGTCGAGTTCGCGTCGCTGAAGGCGAGCACGTCGCCGCGGGCCTGCGCGACAGCCGAGTCCTGCGCGCGGATCTTGCCGCCGCGCGGCAGGTCGAGCACGAGGTCGGCGCCCGCGGCGCGCGCCTCGGAGACCGTGCCGTCGGCGGAGCCGTCGCTGGCGACGATGACCTCCAGCAGCTCGCGCGGGTAGTCGAGCGCGAGCGCGTTGCGCACCTTCTCCCCGATGACGGCGCCCTCGTCGTAGGCGGCGACGACGAGGCTGACGCTCGGCAAGCCGCCGGCGTCGCTCGCCGGCGGGCCCGCGGCGCGCTCGCGCCGGACCCGCGCGAGCGCGGCGAGCAGCAGCGGGTAGCCGACCTGCGTGTAGGCCAGCAGGACCACGCACGACCAGAACACGATCTCGAGGGCGGTGGTCACGGCGCCCATTGTGCTGCGAGCGACTCGTAGAGGTCGAGATGGCGGCGCGCGATCTCGTCCCACGAGTAGCGCCCGTCGGCTGCGCGGCGCGCGCCCTCGCTCAGCGCGGCCCGTGCCGCAGGCTCGGCCAGCAGGCGGCCGAGCTCGGCGGCGAGCGCGCGCGCGTCGCCGGGCGCAACCAGCGCGGCCGCACCCTGCGCCGCGACCTCGCCGAAGCCGCCGACGTCCGACAGCAGCAGCGGCGCGCCGAACGCGAGCGCGGTGAAGAGCACCCCCGACTGGTCGATCTCGCGGTACGGCAGCACGACGAGATCCGCGCGTTCGAAGTACGCGCCCAGCTCGTCGTCGGCGACGAAGCGCGGGACCCAGCGCACGCTCGTCGGCGCCGACACGCGCAGCGCCGCAATGTCCATCCGCGGCATGCCGACGATCCACAGCTCGGCGTCGGCACGCAGCGCGCGCCAGGCGTCGAGCAGGACGTCGATCCCCTTGTACGGGCGCAGGAGGCCGAAGAAGAGGACGACGGGCTTGCCGACCGCGGCGAGCTCGGCCGGCAGCGGTCGCGCGCGCGGCACGCGCGTGAGGTGCTCGAACGCGCCGTGCTCGATGGCGTGGACCTTGGCCGGGTCGATCCCGAGCGCTTGCGTGAGCCGCGCCCGGCCGTGCTCGGAGTGCACGACGACGGCGTCGGCGCGCTCGTACAGCCGCCGCTGCGCGCCGAGCTGCCCGGGGCGCGGCTCGCGCGGCAGGACGTCGTGCGCCGTGAGGACGACCGGCCGCGCACGCGGCAGCAGGTGCACGTCGAGCGGCTGCAGCGTGAGCCACTGGAAGTGCACGACGTCCGCGGCGGCGGACGCGCGGCGGTAGCCCAGCATGTCCGGGACGTGCTGGGCGAGCTTCGTCGCGAAGCGCAGGCGCGATCCGGCCGCGCCGCCCGCGCGGCGGTAGAAGCGCTCGACGCGCTCGTAGCCCTCGGGTTCGGGCACCGGGCCGTAGGCGAAGCGGCTCGTCTGCAGGTGCACGCGCGCCCCGGAGCGGGCGAGCGCGGCGCAGAGCGCGTGGTCGTAGGGCGGGGTGAAGGCCGACGGGTCCACGACGTCGATGCGCAGCGGCGGCGATGCGGGTTGAGAGCTCGGAGGCATGGCGCGGGTGCGGCTCGGTGAGCGTATGTCCCGGCCGCCGATGGTGCGGTTAGCCACACCATGGGACGCGGGGCTCCCCCATGGCCGGCCGCGGCGCGACAGGCGATGCTGCGCCCAGTCGCTACGCCCCCGAGGAGCCACCCGATGCCCGCCGTGATCGCCACGCCGCCCGCCGAATCCGCCGCTCGCAGGGCGCTGGCGCCACGGCGCTTCGCGGGCGTGACGCTCGAGTCTTCCGCGACCCTTCGCGCAGCGCGGCTCGGGTCGCGCCGCAGCGCACGGCGCGGCGGGCGTGCGGCCACCCCGGTCCCCGGTGCGACGACGCGGCCGCTGCATCTCCAGGGCCCGCCCGTCGACATGGTCACGATCGCCGATCCGCAGGCGCTGCCGGTGCGCGACCAGCTCGTCGCCGACGGGCTCGTCGCCGAGCTCGAGGCGCAGGCGCGGCGCGCGCAGCGCAGCGGCCGCGACGGCTGCTCGGGCCTCGAGCGCGCCGAGCGCTACCCGTCGCTGCCGCAGTGGCTGGCGCTGCGCGGCTCGGCGCTCGCGCTGCACTCGCTGCATCGCCCGTCGGATGCCGAGCGGCTCGCATCCGGCTTCGGCTTCGAGGACTTCTTCATGCCGCTGTTCGACGGCGAGTCCGCGGTCGACGCGCTGCGCGCGCTGCTTGGCCCCGAGCGCGCCGCGAAGGTCATCGAGCGCCACCGCACGTTCTGCGAGACGCCGATGTCCGACGAGGCGCGGCTGCTCATGGCGGGCGCTGTCGACGCCCGCGCGCTGCGCCAGCGCGCGCAGCTCGCGACGCACGCGCTCGGCGCGATGCGCGAGCGCTGGACGGACGGCGCGCGGATCGCCGCCGTCGGCGCCGGCACCGGCGACGCCGTCGCGCAGGTCGCCGCCGTGCTCGACGCCGCGTCGCTGACCCTCATCGATCGCGACCCGATGGCGCTTGCCGCCGCTTCCGCCCTGACGCGCGAGCGCGCGGCTGGGCTGCCGGTGCAGGCGGCACTGGCCCGCCGCGGCGCCGTCGCGGAGCTGACGGCCGCGGGCGAGTTCGACGTCGTCGACCTCAGCGGCGCGCTCGACACCCTGCCCGACGCCGCCGTCGTCGAGCTTCTGCGCGCCGCCCGCGGGGCGCTGCGTCCCGGCGGGGTCGTGCTCGCCGCCGCCATGCTCGACCGCCGGCCGCAGCAGACGCTCTTCGACCATGTCCTGCGCTGGCCCGCGGTGAATCAGCGGTCGGCGTCGCAGCTCGCGCGGCTGGTCGGTGCCGCCGGCTTCCCCCGGGTCTCGCTCTCGATCCTCGCGACCGCGCCGGTCTACGCGATCGCGACGATCGACACCGCCGCCTGATCGCGCTTCGCGGGCGCTTCAGGGGGCGTCGAGAAGTATCGTCGGCGGCGGTCATGGCAGCCGTCGAGGTCTCCTATTGCGTCGTGAACACCGAGCAGCGCGAGCTGCTCGTGCGCTGCCTGGACGCGATCGCCGACGAGCAGCGGACGCTGCCGTTCGCGACGGAGGTGCTGGTGCTCGACAACGCCTCGGGCGACGGGTCGGCGGGGGCGGCGCGGCGCCATCCCGCGACGACCGAGCTCGTCGCGCTGACGCGCCGGAGGGGCAAGGGCGAGAACGACTCCGAGCTCTTGCAGCGCGCTCGCGGGCGCTTCGGCCTGCTGCTCAACGAGGACTCCGAGCTTCGCCCGGGCGCGACCGCGGCGTTGCACGCGGCGCTCTCAGAGCGCGCCGACGCCGCGGCCGCGGGGGCGCGGCTGCTGCGCCCCGACGGGCGCCGGCAGGCGTCGGCGTGGCGCTTCCCGACGCCCGTCACGGCGCTCGTCGGCGCGCTGTTCCTGCATCGCCGCTACACGGTGCAGAGCGGCGGCGACGCGATCCGCGACGTCCATTGGGCGCAGTCGGCGGCGCTGCTCGTGCGGCGCGAGGCGGCCGAGCAGATCGGCTGGTTCGATCCGGCGTTCTTCGTCTACTCCGACGAGGTGGACTTCTGCAAGCGGCTGCGCGACGCGGGCTGGCGCACGCTATACGTCCCGGATGCTGTCGCCGTCCACCACGAGCAGCTGTCGACCGGCGCCGTCCCCGAGCGGCGGATCGTCGAGCTGTCGCGCAACCGCGACGTCTACATGCGAAAGCACCACTCGAAGGCGTCGGCCTGGGTGGTGCGGCTGCTGACCGCGTTCACGTACGCGATGCGAGCCGCGGCGGCGGTCGTGCTGCCGCGCCACGACCCGCGGCGCTACTGGCGCCACGTCACCGCGACGCTGCATCCAGCGCGCGGCGAGGGCCTGCGCGAGGCCGCCACCGAGCACAACCGCGGCCGGCGGTTGTAGGCCGTCGGTTTCGTGCGACGGGTCGCCTGCGACGGCGGCGCGCAGCTCGTGCAACCAGATACCTCCGCAGCGCCTGTGACGAGCAGAACACCGGCTTCGGGAGCGCGATCCCCGAGGGCGTGTGCATCGCTGCCGCCGAGGATGACTACACGGCGGCGTCCGCGGTGTCGCGGTTCGCGGACGTAGGCGCACCGGGCGGCTGAGCGTCGCGATGCTCAGCGCGAGCCGCGACGTGCTCGCGCGCGAGCCGTGAGTCCTGCCAGCCCGGCGCGCTCGTCCGCGCGCATGAACCCAGTCGCGAGGAAGGCGAGCGGGATCGCGGCGAGCGCGAGGGCGCGCAGGACGAAGCCGTCGAGGCCGGCGGTCGGCAGCAGCAGCTCGCCCGCGGTCGCGATGCCCGCGAGCAGCGCGACCGCGTGCGCGATCCGCCCCCATTCGAACGGGACGGTGAAGAGCATGCGCGTCAGCAGGTGCAGCACGACGAGCATGACTGCGTAGGCGGCGCACAGCGCGATCCCCGCGCCCGCGATGCCGAGCGGGTCGACGAGCGCGACGAGCACGATGACGTTGACGATCACGCCCGCCAGCGCCGCCGGGAAGTTGCGCGACGTGACGCCCGCGCGGCCACCGATCGTCACGAACACGAGGTACAGGCCGTACATCGCCCAGCCGAGCGCGACCCACGGCAGCGCCTCGTGCGCCTCGAAGTACTGCGGCGCGGCGAGCAGCCGCACGACCCAGCGGCCGAGCAGCGTCAGCCCCGCGACGACGAGTCCGGTCACGACGACGTACCACGTCGTCACGGCGGCGTAGAACCTGCGCGCGCGGGCGTCGTCGGCGATCGAGTAGGCGAGCGGCGGCCAGGCGAGCTGGAAGCCGCGCACCGCGAGGATGACTGCCGTCGCGAGCTTGACCGACAGCGCGAACAGGCCGGCGGCGGCGGCGCTCTGCGAGCGCAGGATGTACGCGCGGTCGACGACGTTCAGCGCGAAGACCGTCGCGTCGGCCGGGACGGTGGGGACGCCGAAGCGCAGCAACGGGCCGAGCGCGACGCGCGGGCCCGGGACGTTGCCGCCGAGGCGGTCGTGCAGCGTCCACCACAGGCCGAGCAGCACGATCGTCGAGCCGACGTAGTTGCCGGCGACATAGCCGCGCGCGCCCTGGTCGAGGACGACGACGAGGATCACGGTGAGCCCGACGGTCAGCACGACGTTCGCCAGCGAGGCGGCGAGGTACGCGCGCCGGCGCTCGTCGACGCGCAGCAGCGCGTAGGCGATCTCGAGGTTCGTGAACGCCCACAGGCCGAGGACGCCGAGGCGCATGATCCCCGCGTCCTCGAAGCCGAACAGCAGGTGGCTCAGCGGCCCGGCCGCGGCGATCGCGAGCAGGCCCGCGACGGTCGTGATCGCAAGCACGGTCGCGACGGTTGTCGCCGCGAGGCGGTCGCGCTCGATGCCCTCCTCGGCCGCGTGGTAGTAGCGCACGAACGCCTCGCCGAGCCCGAAGCGCAGCAGGATCGACGCGAGGATGATGAACGTCAGCAGCGTCTCCGCGATGCCGAAGTCCTCCGTCGACAGCGCCCGCGTGTAGAGCGGCAGCGTCACGAGCGCCAGCACGGCCGACGCGACGCTCGACGCCTGGTACGCGGCACCGCCGGTCAGCAGGCGCGTGAAGAGGCTGCGCATGAGGCGCCACGCTACTGTCCGAGCGTGCCGGAGCCCCAGCCTTGCGCCCTGCTGCTGCTGCCGCGTCCGCTGGAGGGCTTCATCCTCGAAGACCAGGCGCGCGACCTGCTCCGCGCGCCGGGCGTGGTCGCCGCGGACCCGCCGAAGGTGCGCTACGGCGCGATCGCCCGGCTGCCGGCGGCGCTGCGCGACACGCTCACGCGGGGGACGGCGCGCCGGCTCTTGCGCGCGCTGGGCGGCGACCTGCGCGCAGTCGTCATCTTCCACCCGGTGCAGTGGCCGCTCGCGCGGGCGCTGCTCGCCGCCAAGCCGGACGCGGAGCTCTGGTACGGGCGCTGGGATCGCTACGAGGTCGCCTACGACGCGTCGCCGAAGATGCGCGCGCGCCTGAGCGATCTGCACGAAGCCGCGGCGGAGCGCTCGGCGCTGACGTTCGTCGTGTCGGGCAAGCTGGCCGAGATCGAGCGTGAGGCGGGCCGGCCGGAGCCGCAGCTCGTCGGCCTGGCCGCGGATTCGTTCCCCGCGCCCGAGCCGGGGGCGGCGGTCGTCGCGGTCTCGCTCGGGCACCTCGGCTGGCGGACCGACTGGGCGCTGCTGCGCGCGGTCGCCGAGCGGATGCCGGAGCTCGTCTTGCTGCTCGTCGGCGAGTGGCACGAGGACGAGTGCGCGAAGGACCCCGACTTCGCGTGGTGCCGTTCGGCGCCGAACCTCGTCTGGCTGGGCAGACAGTCCGACGAGGCCGCCGCGCGGCTCATCCTGTGCGCCGACGTGGGCGTCCTGCCGTTTCGCGTCGAGCCGTTCAACGACGCGGCGCTGCCCTACCGGATCCTCAAGTACGCGCGCCTCGGCCGGCGGACGGTGTCACCCGAGCTCGCGGGCGTCCACACCTGGGATCGCGCGGTGACGACCGCCGCTGACGCGGACGATTTCGTGGCGGCGCTGCGAGCGCAGGCGGGCGTGCGCACGCGGCCGGACGCCGAGCTGCGCGCGTGGGCTATGGAGCAGACCGCCGAGCGCGTGAACGCGCCGCTCTGGGAGCGGTTGCGCGAGCTGGGCGTCGCCTAGGATCGCCGCCGCGGTCTCGCCGAACCTCCGTCCGCGGAGGTCCGGCAACGTCGTGCGGCGAGCGGACCGCGGGTCAGCCCGCGTCAGGCTGGGGCTGCGGCGCGCCGTGCGCGACGAAGTCGCTGCCGCGCACGAGCGCGAGCGCGAGCAGGCCGCCGGCGACGGCGACGACCGCCGCGATGAGCAGGATGTCGTTGAACGCCGCGGAGAACGCGACGTGGATCGCCTGCTCGACGCGCGGACGGCTGCCGGGCGGCGACGAGGCGATCACCTGCGGGGCGCCGCCGGATGTCACGGCGCGGCCGATCTCGTCGGCGCGCGACGCCCCCGTAGTGCCGGCGAGCGCGGACGTGAGGCCGCTCGTCACCCGCGATTGGAAGACCGCGCCGAGCCCCGCGATCCCGGTCGCGATGCCGACCTGCCGGAACGTCGAGCTGATCCCCGACGCCATCCCCGCGCGCGCCGGCGAGACGACGCCGATCGCGGCGTTGGCGATCGACGGGTTGATCGTCCCGATCCCCAGGCCCGCGACGACGAACCCCGGCAAGAGCGCCGTCCAGTCCGAGCTCGCGTCGACCCCGCGCATGAGCAGCAGCCCCGCCGCGACGACGAGCAGGCCCCCGCCGAGCAGGCCGCGCGCCGGCAGCCTCGCTGTCAGCTTCCCCGAGACCGCCGCCGCGAAGAACGACAGCAGCGTCACCGGCAGGAAGCGCAGCCCGGTCTCGAGCGGGCTGTAGCCGAGGATCGTCTGCAGGTACAGCACGAAGTACAGGAACATCGCGAACATCGACGCCGACAGCGCGAACGCGGCGATCGACGCGCCGCCGAACGTCGGCTTGCGAAACAGCGACAGGTCGAACATCGGCTGGCGCTGGCGGCGCTCGACCACGACGAACAGCGCGAGCAGCACCGCCGACAGCGCCAGCGCCCCGGCGACCTCGGTGCTCCCCCAGCCGCGGTCGTTGCTCTCGATGAGCCCGAAGACGAGCAGGAACAGCGCGGCGCTGAACGTCGTGAGGCCGAGCCAGTCGATCCCGCCGGCGCTCTCGTCGCGCGACTCCGGCAGCTTGCGCAGCGTGATCGCGAGCGTCGCGATCCCGATCGGGACGTTGAGGTAGAAGATCGCCGGCCAGCCGAGCGCGTCGGTCAGGGCGCCGCCGACGAGGGGCCCGACGGCGACGGCCGCGCCGGTCGTCGCACCCCAGAGGCCGAACGCGGTCCCGCGCTCCGGCCCGTGGAACTCCTGCGCGAGCAGGGCCAGCGAAGTCGCGAACATCGCCGCGCCGCCGATCCCCTGGGCGCCGCGGGCGAGGATCAGCGTCGTCGCGTCCGGCGCGACCGCGCACAGCACGGAGGCGGTGGTGAAGCAGACGAGGCCGACCGCGAAGACGCGCCGGCGCCCGAGCAGATCGGCGAGCGAGCCGGCCGTCAGCAGCAGCGCCGCGAGCAGGAGGGCATACGCGTCGATGACCCACTGCACCTCGCTGAAGCTCGTCCCGAGCTCCTCGGAGATGTCCGGCAGCGCGACGTTCACGATCGTGATGTCGAGCAGGAGCATGAACGTCGCCAGGCAGACGGCGAGCAGGGTCCACCATTTGCGATCCATGCGGATGAAGCCTAGGGGCAGGCCCGCGGCAGCTCGCGGCCGGCATCTGTGGATCACCCGCCCCGGCAGGGCCTAGAATCCGCAGAGGCTCTCCGGGAGGCTCGACCCGTGTTGCAGACATTCAGCGCGCCGCAGGCGACGGGCGCGACCCGAACGGCGTCAGCGGAACGCCGCGACGCCGGACGGCCCGCGCCGGCGGCCGCACGGGCGCCGACCGCGGCGAGCGCGCCCGCCGACGCGCTCGCCGGCGTCCTGGCGCGCACGGTCGCGAGCCGGGCGCCGCAGTCGCTGCCGGCCGGCCTCCAGGCCGGCGTCGAGCGGCTCTCGGGCCTGGCGATGGACGACGTCAGCGTGACCTACGACTCGGCGCAGCCGGCCGCGCTCGGGGCGCGCGCCTTCGCGCGCGGCACGGAGATCCACCTCGCGCCCGGCAGCGAGCGCGACCTCCCGCACGAGGCGTGGCACGTCGTCCAGCACAAGCGCGGCGACGTCCGCGCGACGTTCGAGGTCTCCGGGCAGGCGGCCACCGCCGACGCGGGGCTCGAGCGCGAGGCCGACCGCATGGGCACGCGCGCCGCCGCGCAAGAGGCGCCGGCGCCGTCACCGTCGCACGCGCACGCCGACCGCGGCACGGCGGCGTCGCCGCCGCCGCACGACGGCGGACGGCACGAGCCCGTCATCCAGGGTCGCTGGCTCGTCGACGGGCCGAACAGCTACTTCTGGGAGGACGAGCTCGGCGTCGACGAGAAGACCTCTCCGGTCCCGTTCTGGCTCGGGAGGCTCAAGCTCAAGCAGGTCAAGGCGCTGAAGCCCGGCACCTACATCGTGTCCGGCGAAGGCGCCAGCAAACGGCCGACGCGCGGCAAGAAGCTCGTCCTCACGCTCGACGAGTACGCGTCGATGAACAACGTCAGCAAGACGCCGACCGTCCGGCGGGACACCTACAGCCCGTTCGGGCGCTTCGAGAGCTCCGACGTCACCTCGTTCCTGCCGCTGCCGAGCCTCGCCGAGACCGTCCGCAAACGCGTGCTTGAAGCCATGGTTAAGGATCCGACCTTCAAGCCGATCACGGAGCTCGTGCCCGCCACGCTCACGGCCCCGAACACGACGACGGGCTTTCCGACGCACGTCCTCGCCGGCGGCGACGGCAAGGGCTCCGGGACGAAGCTGACGTTCGTCGAGGAGGGTCCGTTCGGCGCGACGTACGCCGAGAAGCCGCCCACGGACGAGTGGCCGGCATACGACCCGGACCGGGAGCGCGACCCATCCGAGCTCACGAAGCTCGTCGTGTCCGAGGGGCCGTACAAGCTCGCGCAGAACTTCGGCATCACGCCGCTGGAGCTGAAGAACTGGTCGGGCGACCGCAAGACCGATCAGAACAAGGTCATGGGCGCGAGCGCGGCCGACGTCGCCGAGAACGCGGGCTTTGACCGCGACGACGGCCGCGGCTGGGAGTGGCTGCACCTCATCGCCTACAGCATGGGCGGGCTCGAGGTCCACGGGCCGCAGGTCAGCGGGAACCTCGTCGCGGGCACGTCGGAGTGCAACACGCAGATGATCATCGTCGAGGAGTTCCTCAAGGACCAGGTCCAGAAGAACAGCGGGCCGGCGAAGCTGTTCGTCAAGGTGCTGATGTTCGACGAGGAGCGGCACATCGGCAACACGATCGGCTACGACTTCGAGCTCTACAACAGCAAGCGCGAGCCGATCGCCGTTTACCACTGGGACTTCGACGCGCTGAGCCGGCGCAACCCGCTGGCAAGCGCGAACCGCTCCACGCGCTACGCGGGGCGCGAGGTGCACGGCGGCGCCATCTCCGTGACGACGCACATCCCGCGCTCCCTGCCGACCACCCACCACGAGCACGTCGGCTCCGACAACCCGTGGGACCGGATGATCGAGGCTGCCACCACGGCGTTCCGGACACTGGCGCCGGAGGCGTTCATCCAGCACCTGAAGACGATCGCGAGCCCGAACGGCAAGCTCCCCAGCCCCGTGCTCGACGAGCTCGGCGAGAACCTCGCCACCGAGCAGATGCCGACCTACCTCAGGCTGCTCCTGCAGACCTTCGGCGCCCCCGTCGTGCAGCGCGTCGTGCGCAGCATCGTGCTCGACCATCCGGAGTACAAGCAGCGGCTGCTCGCCGAGGTGCTGGCGCCGCTGTTCAACCCGCACCCCGTCCCGGACACCATCGTCGCGTACTGCCGCTGAGCGACCGCGAGATGGGGTCAGGCGTCGAGCGAGCCGAGGTCGCTCGGGACGTCGACCGCGTGCTCCTTCAGCGCCTCGAGCGGGACGATGTCCAGCGCGCGCTCGTGGGTCGAGGCGAGCACGACGTACGCGGCCGCGCCGTCGCGATGGGCGCGCAGCCAGTTGGCGGCCGTCACGCACCAGCGGTCGCCGGGGACGAGGCCGGGGAAGCCGTAGAGCGGCATCGGCGTCGAGAGGTCGTTGCCGATCGAGCGCTGGTGCTCGAGGAACTCGGACGTGACGACCGCGCAGATCGTGTGGCTGCCGAGATCCTCGGGGCCGGTGCTGCAGCACCCGTCGCGGTAGAAGCCGGTCAGCGGGTCGGTCCCGCAGGGCTCGAGCCTGTTGCCGAGGACGTTGCGTTCGGGCATGCGCGCAGTATCTCCCAAGCGGCCGTCAGCAGGAGCGCGCGACGAACACGACGAACGGCCCCGAGCGCGCAGCGGGTTCGCCTCGCGGCAGCTCGTTGGTCTTGCGGCTGACGCCGTCCGCTCGCCCGAAGCGGCGCTCGAACTTCGCGTCGCCCGCGATGTAGACGTCGACCCCGCCCGGCCGCGGGTCCTCCGCGCGCGAGCGCACGCGGCCCGCCGGGACGTCGAGCATCCAGCGTGCGTCCGGAACCAGGCGGTACGTCGGGAACGTCAGCGGGCCGCAGTGCAGGCCCTCGCGGACCTGCTGCTCGGCCAGCAGCGTGCGCAGCTCGTCGTGCGTCGAGCCGATGAAGCGCAGCTCGCTGCGCAGCCCGCCGAAGCTCGAGGCCTTCACGACCAGGAAGACCGCGCCGAGGACCAGCGCGCCGGCCGCCGCCGCTCGCCAGCGCTGGCGAGCCGGGCCGGGATCGAGCGCCGTGAACCCCAGCACCGCGTACCCCGCGAGCACGCACAGCGCGACCGCCGGCACCGTGAGATAGCGCTGGATGATCGCCAGCCCCGCGATCCCGGTGGCCACGAACGTGAGCGCGCCCGCGCCCAGCAGCGCGAGCGGCACCGCCATCCGTGCGACGCCGAAGCGGCGCACGGCGAGCACGAGCCCGATCACGCCGGCGAGCGCGACCGGCGGCCGCGCGACGTCGGCGAGGAACGTCACGAACGTGCGCGGCACGTTGCCGATCCCGCGCACGCGCCCGAGCTCCTCGGCGAGCTTGCTCGTCGCGTGCAGGCTGTAGAGCGGGTCACCGGTGACGGAGAGGTCGACGAGCGCCCAGCCGAGCGGCGCCGCGACCACCAAGGCGAGCAGCCCGATCCGCTCGCGGGTTCCGCGCCCGGCGAAGCACCACAGCCAGTACACCCCGGCGAGCACCCACGCCTCCGGGCGCAGCAGGCCGGCGGCGGCGAGCAGCGCCATCGCCAGCAGCCCGCGGCGGGGGCGCGCGGCCTCGAGCGCCGCCGCCCACACGACGAGCGCGAGGAACGGGACGTCGACGAACGCGCGCACCGCGTAGAGCAGGAACGCGAAGCTCGATCCCACGAACAGCGCGCCGAGGAGCGCCGGCCACGTCCCGAACAGGGTGCGCCCGAGCGCGTAGGACCCGGCCACGAGCGCCACGAGGCTCAGCATCGTCGCGAGCACGAGCAGCCGGTCGGCGTCCTGGCCGGCGAGCGACAGCAGCGCGGCGAGCGCGAGGTACAGCGGATGCTCGGTCGGCGCCGCGAAGGTCTCGAAGCCGGGCGCGACGCCGTGCAGTAGATCGCGCCCCCAGATCAGGTGGTGGTAGGCGTCGTAGTCGGGATACGTCGGCACGAGCGCCCACGCCGCGACGGCGGCGAGGAGCATCGCGGCGAGCGCCGCGCGCTCGCGGGCGGAGGTCACGGGTCGGCGGGCGCCGGTCCGGCCGCGGCGACGGCGCTCCCGCCGCGCGGGCCGAAGGGATCCTCCTCCGGCTGCGGACGCGCCCCGCCACGAGGGCGCGCGGGACCCTCCTCCGGGCGCCCGGCGCCTCCGCGCGCGAGCCCCGCGCCGACCGCGAGCAGCGCCCAGGCCAGCGGATCCTCGAGGAACGCCGCGTAGAGCAGCGTGTGCACGACGAGCGCGACGAACGCGGCCGCGACCGCCGCCCGCGCGATCGACGCTCGCGCGCCGCGCAGCAACCCCCCGATCGCCACGACGAGCAGGGCCAGGTACAGCGCGAGGCCGCCGAGCCCCTGCTCCGCCGCCACCGTGATCGGGATCGTGTGCGACGCCGCCGACGCCCGCGCGCTGGACGTCTTCTCGTGGCGGCGGAACTCGCGCCGGAACGACCCCGCCCCGTAGCCAAGCACCGGCCGGTCGCGCGCGAGCTCGACGCCACCGGTGACGAGCGTCGAGCGCCCGCTCGTGACGGCGTCCGTCGACTGGTCGACGCCGACCGCGCCCGGCGCCGCGAGCACGACCACCGCGCCGGCGACCGCGAACGCCGCGACCACGAGCGCGGCGCGGCGCACCCCCCAGCGCAGGCCGCCGAGCACCGTCAGGCCCGCGAGCAGCGCCGTGAACGAGGACTGCGACAGCGTCAGCACGAGCCCCGCCCACAGCAGCACGAGCGCGCACGCGCAGCCCGCGACGACCGCCGTGCGCCGGCTCCACAGGAGGACCGCCGTGATCCCGAGCATGACCGTCGCGAGGAAGCGGCCGTAGATGTTCGGGTCGAAGAACAGAGAGTTCACCCGGAAGTAGGACTCGAACTGGTTGGAGCTGATGACCTTCGGGTTCAGCAGCAGCTCGCGCCGGGCGTACTCGACGAAGCCGATCCCGACGAACGCGACCGCGAGCACGAGCAGCACGGCGAGGCAGCGCGCGGCGAGCCGCGCCGTCCAGTCGATCCGCACGAGCAGCGCGTACAGCAGCGCGAACGGGACGTAGAAGAAGATGACCTGCGACAGCGCACGGTCGAAGTCCGACGAGTACGCGGCCTGCGCGGCGTAGAGCACGACCGCCGCGGCGAGCAGCCACTCGAGCAGGCCCCGCTGTCCGGGCGAGTCACCGTCGTCGTCAAGGCCCGGCGTCGCGCGCAGCCGCGGTACCGCGTAGGCCAGCACCCCCGCCGCGATGACGAGGTACAGCGGCACGAGCAGGTTGGCCGTGTCGCCACCGGACTCGATCGGCACGCGGAACGGCAGCGCGGCCGCGGCGGCCAGCGCGACGAGCTCAGGCTTGCGGTGAAACAGGACCGCGCCGATCGCGAGCAGCGCCATCCCGATGCCGGCGGCGGCGAGCGCGAGCAGCGGGCGGTCGCGCAGCGGCTCCAGTTGCGGCGTCGACCAGATGCTCGCGACGAGCAGCACCGGTGTCAGCACGAGCGCCGCGACCATCGCGGCGGAACGCGCGCGGTCTGACCGCGCGAGCAGCGCGGCGGCGCCGAGCAGCGCGGCCACGACGACGCCGGCCGTCTGGGCGAAGTCCCCCAGCGTCGAGACGGCGGCGATCACGGGCTCACCAGCAGCGTCCACACGCGTTCGAGGAAGCCCGCCAGCTCGCTGTTGCGGCGCAGACTCGCCGAGAAGTCCGGCAGCCCCGGCCGGATGACGATGCCCTGGCCCAGCCGCGACGCGACGATGACCTGGCGGCGGCCGTCCTGCGTCGCGGCCGCCGCGGCGATCGCGCCCGACCCGCCGCGGACGTCGAGCGTCTGCTCGAACGCGTCGATGCCGGAGAACTGCCCTTCGGTGCCCGCGAACAGCTGGATGTCGTCGACGACGTTGACGAGCGTCTCGGGCGCCGCAGGGCGCTCGATCGGCCGCAGGCGCGCTCCGAACAGATCGCGCGGGGTCGGCAGCGTCGGATCGATCGCCCGCTTGCGCGGCGTCAGCTCGACGGTGCGCCGCAGCGACTGCGTGCCGGCCGAGAACAGCGTCCCGTCGGCGCGCACGAAGCTGCGCAGCGAGCGCGCGACGCGGGCGTCGAGCCAGCGTGTGTCGCCGGCGAGGATCACGCCGCGGTGGCCCGCGAGCGTCGGGCCCTCCTTGCGCGCGAGCGCGACGTCGGTCGTCAGGTCGTAGCGGTGACCCTCGCGGTCGAGCTGAGAGAGCAGGAGCGCCTCCTGCGTCGGAAGCTGCTGCGGCAGGCCGCTCTTGACGTACGCGCGCCCGATCCGCACGGGCAGCCCCGCGGACAGCGTGTCCGGGCGCCCGTCGCCGTCGTCGTCGACGCGGTTGAGGCCCTGCCACGTCGTGACCGGCAGGATGACGAGCACGTCGCGGTTCTCGGCGGACTGCACGACGACCGGAGCGGCGACCTTGCGACTGCGGCTGCGCACCTCGAAGAGGTACAGGCCCGACTTGCCGCGCGGCGCCTTGAAGTGCACGACGCGCGAGCGCGTGCCGCGGCCGCGCTTGCGGATCTGGCGCTCGCCGACGCGGCGCAGCGTCCACGTGTAGCGCCGCAGCGACGTGACGGCGACCGACACCTGCTCGCCGCTGTCGACGGGCTCGGAGTCCGCCTGCGCGGAGAGGTAGCGCACCGTGATGCCGCCGCGCCCGTCGAAGCCGCGGCCGTAGGCCGGGCGCGGCGGCAGCGGCACCGACGTGCCGACGTTGCCCGCCTGGTCGCGGGCGCGGATGACGACGACGTACGTCCCGGCCGCGACGCGCCGACCGCCGGCCCTGCCGTTCCATTCCCAGCGTCGCGCGTCGTCGGGGAGCTTCACGGGCGTGTCGAAGACGCGGCGCGCCGGCGCGACGTCGGTGCGGAACACCTCGATCTCCTTGTGCGCGCCGCGGCGCGCCGGCGCCTGGAACGAGACGCGCGCCGGCTCGCCGTCCGCGCGCGGCAGCACCTCGGGGCGCGGTACCGTGTCCTTCTGCGGCGCGATCGACGTGATCCGCACGACCGGCGGCGTGGTGTCCTTGACCATGTTGCGCGGCAGCAGGAACACGCGGCCCTGGCGGCGCAGGTTCAGGCGCACGCGATACGTGCCGTCGGGCGCCATCCGGCCGCCGGCGCCGCGACCGTCCCACGCGACGCGGATGCGCCGGCCGACGGGGACGAACGTGCTCGGCAGCAGCTCGCGCACGCCGTCGCCCGCGCGGTCGACGACCGTCGCCGTGACCTCGTCGGCGCGCTGGAGCAGGACGAACGACGCGCGGCCGCGATCGAAGCGCCCGTCGCTGTTGGGCGAGAAGAACGGCGTGACCTTGAAGCCGATCCGCGGCGGCTTGCTCTTGAGCTCCTGCGCGGCGAAGAACGCCGCGAACGTCGCGCAGACCAGCAGCGCGAACGCGGTCCGCGCGAGGCCGCTCACGTGCTGCCCGCGGCCAGGTCGTCGGTCTCCCCGTGTCCCATGAGCAGAACCTCTTTCGAGCAGGCCACCGCAAGGCCTGCCAGCGCGCTAACCGGTGCTGCTCCGGTCACTGCCGACGACGACGACGACCTTGGCGTCGGGCTGCACGGCGGTCGCCGTGTTGAGGTCGATCGCCTTCACCGCGCTCGAGGGCACGTCCATGATCTGCGCCACGACGTTCGCGGCCTTCTCGCCGCCCTCGGCGTAGGAGATCGTCGTCGTCGTGATCGTCTGATCGGCGTTGTCGCCGACCGAGAGGATCGTGAAGCCGCCCGTCTCGAGCTTGTTGCCGACGTTGCGGGCCAGCCCGGTCTGGGTCGTACCGTTGAGCACGGCGACCTGCGTGGCCTTGCGGTCGACCTTCGTCGAGGAGGAGGCCGGCTTGGACGCGGCGGGCGGTGGCGACGCGCCGCCGATCTCGTTGTCGGCGGGCGGCGTGTCGCTGCCGCCGGTCAGCAGGAGCACGAGCACGATGACAACCACGACGACGCCCGCGGCCCCGCCCGCGATGAGGCCCATGCGCGGCCTGCGGCTCGGGCCGCGATCGTCGTCGCGCCGGGTCGCCGCCGAGGCGGGCGCCGGGCGCGGGCGGATCGGGAGGTCGGGCAGCGGCGCGGGGCGCGCGGCGTCGGACTCGTGCGTGTCCTGGCCGCCGGCGCCGTTGGCGAACGGCGGGGTGCGAGCGGGCGGTCCGGCCTGGCGGGCCGCGGCGGCAGCGGCGCCGGCCGACGTGGCGGCCGGCGCGGGCGCGTCGGCGGGCTTCGTGGTCGTCGGCGCGCCGTCGGCGGCGACCGGCGGGGCGGTGGTCGGCGTGCCCGGCACGCCGCCCGGAGCGCCGGGGGCACTCGGGGCGCCCGGCACGCTTCCCGGAGCGCCGGGGGCACTCGGGGCGCCCGGCACGCTTCCCGGAGCGCCGGGGGCGCCCGGCGTGCCCGGCACGCTCCCGGGCGCGGGGGTCGCCGTACCGGCACCGCTCGCCGCGGCGGTCGGGCGGTCGAGCTGCCCGGGCGGGCCGACGACCGGCGGCGCACCCGAGGCGGGCGACTGGAACTTCTCCATGACGGCGGCCGCGGCCGCCTTGCGGGCGGCGTCGGCCTGCTGCGCCGCGGCCGTCTGCGGGCTGCCCGGCTGCGCCACGGGACGCGGGACCGCGACGGGCTGGGCGACGACGCGGCGCTGCGCATCGGACTGCACGCGCTGCGCGAGCTCGGCATCGCGCTCGGGCGAGCGGCCCGCCCATTCGCGCAGGCGCTTGACCTCGCGCGCTTGCGCGAAGTAGAGCATCGACAGCACGCCGATGCCGACGATCGCGGCGTAGCCGAAGTACGAGCCGAAGGTCTCGATCTTGTCGCCAAGGGCGAGTGCGGCGAGGATTGGCGCGTTCACGACCGCAGGATCCTAGTAGCACTGGTCGATGGCCAGCCCTCGGCCACCGCGGAGAGCTCGGACACCTTCGCGGCGAGACCCGCGGCGTCGCCTTCGAGCACGAGCAGGCCGATCTGGTCGAAGATGCCGTCCACGGCCTCGGGCGCGCGCTGCTCGCGCTCGGCGCGCAGGATCTTCTCCGCGGGGGTGGGCTGCGGGCGCTCGTAGGTGTTGAACAGCTCCTCGTGGAGCTTCTCTCCCGGCCGCCGGCCGACGACCTCGATCGCGATGTCGCGATCGGGATCCAGGCCCGAGAGCTCGATCATCGTGCGCGCGAGGTCGATGATCCGCACCGGCTCGCCCATCTCGAGCACGTAGATCTCCATGCCTGCCGCGCCGTCGGCGACGGCGCCCTGCGCCTTCGACAGCCCGCCCGCGCGGATGATGAGCTGGACGGCCTCGGGGATCGTCATGAAGTAGCGCGTCATGCGCTCGTCGGTGACGGTGACCGGGCCGCCGAGCGCGATCTGGCGGCGGAAGATCGGCACGACCGAGCCCGACGAGCCGAGCACGTTGCCGAAGCGCACGGCGCAGTAGCGCGTCGCGGGGAAGCGCGCCTGCTCGGCCTCCAGGGCGAGCTCCGCGAGCGCCTTCGAGGCGCCCATGACCGACGACGGCGCGACGGCCTTGTCGGTCGACACGAGCACGAACGCCTTGACGCGCGCCTGCCCGGAGATGCGGCCCATGAGCCGCGTGGCGATCGCGTTGTTGCGCACGGCCTCGACGGGGTTCTGCTCCATGAGGCCGACGTGCTTGTAGGCCGCGGCGTGGAAGACGACGGTCGGGCGGTAGGCCTCGAAGACCTCCCGCATCCGCTCCTCCTCCTTGCAGTCGGCGAGCACGACGTCGAGCGTCGAGTGATGCACGTGGCGGTCGTGCTCGAGCTCGCGCTGGATCGTGAAGAGGTTGTCCTCGGCGTGGTCGAGCAGGATCAGCCGGCGTGGCGCGACGCGCGCGATCTGGCGCGAGAGCTCCTTGCCGATCGAGCCGCCGGCGCCCGTGACGAGCACGACCTCGCCGTTGAGGTACGCGCCGACGCGGTCGAGCTCCATCCGCACGGGCTCGCGCCCGAGGATGTCCTCGACCTGCACGTCGCGCACCTGGCGCACGGCGTTGGCGCCGGTCTGCAGCAGCTCGAAGACGGTCGGCAGCGTCCGGACCGGGATGCCGCGCTCGCGGCATGCGCGCACGACATTCGCCCGCACGATGCCCGGCGCCGACGGGATCGCGATCGTGACCTCGTCGGGCTCGACCTCCTCGAGGATCCGGCCGAGCTCGCTCGTCGTGCCGAGCACCTTGACGCCGTCGATGCGCAGGCGGCGCTTGAGCGGGTCGTCGTCGACGAAGCCGACCGGCTTGAGGCCGAGCTCCGGGTTGCGCAGGATCTCGCGCAGGACGAGGCGGCCGCCGTCGCCGGCACCGACGATCAGCAGGCCGCGGGCCCCGGCGCGGGCGCGGAAGCCGCGCAGCGGGCGCTCGTAGACCGAGCGGGCGACGAAGCGCGTGCCGCCCACGAACGCGAGCGTGAGCAGGAAGAAGAGAGCGAGCACGCCCGACGGCGCCGTGACGGGTGACACGCCGGCGGAGCCCGAGGTCGTGGTGACCGGCTTGACGAGCGCGATGTACGCCGGCAGCAGCAGCGTCGCGACGACGATCGCCTGCAGGATCCGGACGTAGTCGCGCTGGGTGACGTAGCGCCACCACTTCGCGTACAGGCCGAGCGCCGCGAAGACGACCATCGAGCCGATGACGACCGGCGGGAGCGTCGCCGCGAAGAGATCCCGGAAGCGCGGCGGCACCGCGGAGGGGCCGTCGAAGCGCAGCCGATAGGCGAGCCAGTACGCGAGCGCGACCAACGCCCCGTCGACCGCGATCTGGGGAAGCGAATGGCGGTGCAGGGGAAAGGCCGCGGAGCGGATCCGTCGGCGCATCGCGCCCGATTGTACGTGTGAGGCCGGCGATCGGCGCCTGAGAGCCGTTAGGTCAGATCGAAGGCGGCGCAGATAGCTTCGGTCAAGGGTGCCTCCTGAACATCGAGCAGCACGCCGATCTGGCGGCCGACGTCGCTCGCCTCGATGGTGACGATGCCGTCGCAGTTGACGACGCTCGGGCCGTCCAGTCCGTTCGCAGTGCCAACCTGCAGCTCGGAGGTCAGACCCCGCACGTTGGTTGTGATCGGCGTGACCGTGACGTACGCGAGGTGCGGTCGCACCAGCTCTCGCGTCAGCACCAAGACCGGCCGCTGTCTGTCCAGCCGCGCGAGGTGGATGGGACGCACGGTCAGTCGAGATCGGGCCGCGGCTGACGAGCGGCGTACCGAGCGAGGCTGAGCATGTCGGGGTCGTCCCCCTCGCTCGCCAGGATCTCCGCATCACGCGCTGCCCCCGCCCGCCGCCGCTCGCGCTCGAGGGCGCGCGTCACGACGGCCGCGCGGCTCCTCGCCTCGCCATCGCTGACGAGCCGATCGACGAACTCGACCAGGTCGTCCGGCAGGCGTACCGCGATCTGCTTGCTCATCCCAGAACGGTACCACCCTGGGATCACCCCCTCGGCCCCGGTCGGCGGGGTACGGTCCCTTCGCGCGCCGGGCGTGGGACCTCGGGTAGCGAGCTACTCCGTCGAGGCGGCGGGACGTGCAAGCAGGTCCGCCAGCACAGCCGGGTCTCGGCGCACGCGACCCTCGCCCCGCCCGTCCGCCGCGCGCTTCTCGAGTACGACGTCCTCGGCGCGCTCGAGGATCTTCAGGCGGCCGTCGGCGATGAGCTGCTCGTCGACCGCGCCGAGGCGGCCCTGGAACGTCGTCCAGACGGGGGTGCCGAGCGCGACCGCCTCGCGGTTCATCGTGCCGCCGGCCGACACGACGAGGTCGGCGTAGGCGATCAGCGACTGCGCGTCGATCGCGTGCTCGGGCACGATGAACCCGCGGCCCGCGAGCTCGGCGCGCTGCTCGGGTGTCCGCGGCAGCACGACCGTCTGCGCCCCGCGAAGGCGCGCGAGCACGCCGCCCAGCACGTCGTTCTCGAAGCGGTGATACAGCGACACCGCGGGCGGCGTGCGGATGACCGCGATCGGCTTCGCAGCGTCGAGACCCAGCTCGGCGAGCACCGCCGGGTCGGGCTCGAAGTCCGCCAGGTAGTACTCCTCCTTGAGCCCCGGGTACGCGGCGATCTTGCCGCTCGCGCCATAGCGCGCCAACCGCTGAGCCGGGATCGCCTCCGGCACGACGACCGTCCGCGCCAGCCGGCAGTTGACGGCGTGCTGCACGGTCGCCCACTCGTAGTCGAACATCGTCGAGCAGGGGATCCGCAGCAGGCGCGCCGCGACCGTCACGTCGTTCGAGCCATGTCCGAACGCGAGATCGAACCGCTTGCCGCGCGCCCAGCGCGCCAGCGCCGTCGAGCGCGACAGCAGGCCGACGCCCTTCGCCGCCAGCCGCCCGCCGCGGTGGCGGCCGACGACCGTGTGCTCGATCCCGAAGCGCTCGAGCAGGCCGAGCGTCTGGGCGAAGTCGCGCGCGGTGATCTGGACCTCGTGACCCTGCGCTCGCAGGACCTCGACGATCGGGCGCAGCACGAGCACATGCGGGCTGTTCGTCAGGTCGACCCAGATGCGCATCGAGGGCGCAGGCTATGGCCTGCCGCGCCGGGGCGGCGGCGTCCGCGGCGCCCCCCATCGATAGCCTGCGGCCCGTGTCCGCGCTCGTCCTCGCCTCGATCACCGACCCGATCGTCGAGTTCGCCGTCAACGTCGTCGGCGATCTCGGGCTGCTCGGCGTCTTCGTCCTCATGCTCTTCGAGAGCGCGTGCATCCCGATCCCCAGCGAGGCGACGATGCTGTTCGCCGGCTTCAACGTCCACGAGGGCGAGTACTCGCTCGTCGTCGTCACGCTCGTCGGCTCGTTCGCGAACCTCTGCGGGTCGTGGCTCGCGTACGCCGTGGGCTACTACGGGCGCGTCGACATCCTCGAGAAGCACGGGCGCAAGCTGCACATCAAGCCCAAACACCTGGAGGCCGCAGACCGCTACTTCGAGAAGCACGGCGACGCGACGGTCTTCTTCACGCGGATGCTGCCGATCATCCGCACGTTCATCTCGCTGCCGGCCGGCGTGGCGCGGATGCCGATCGTCCGCTTCAGCGTGCTGACGTTCCTGGGCTGCGTGCCGTGGGTCTTCATGCTCGCGTTCATCGGCCAGCAGGTCGGCGAGAGCTGGACGGAGTGGAAGGACTCGCTGCACTACGTCGACTACGCGGTCGCGGCGCTGATCGTGGTCGCCTTCGTCTACTTCGTCGTGCGCTACCGCCGCGGCGGCGGTGGCGGAGACGCCGCGGCGGTCGCGTCAGGCGAGCCGGCCGCCGATGTCGCCGGCAACTGACGGAGCTCGGCTGCGGACACGCGACGCGATCGCGCTCGGCTTGCTGCACGGGCCGACCGAGCTGCTGCCGGTCTCCTCGTCGGGCCACACCGCGCTCGTGCCGTGGCTGCTGGGCTGGCCCTACGCGCAGCTCGGCGCCGACCAGCGCAAGGCGTTCGAGATCGCGCTGCACGCCGGCACGGCCGCGGCGCTGCTCGTCGGCCTGCGCGGCGAGCTCGCGGCCGAGCTGCGCGCGATGGACCGCGGCGCCGCGCGGCGGCTCGTGCTCAGCACGCTGCCGCCGGCGCTGGCCGGCCTCGCGC
Organism: uncultured Actinomycetes bacterium; assembly: GCA_963743055.1. Lineage (GTDB taxonomy): Bacteria > Actinomycetota > Thermoleophilia > Solirubrobacterales > Solirubrobacteraceae > CADCVQ01. The sequence goes on from CAVUOK010000002.1 coordinate 199,235, forward strand.
TCGAGCGCGTCATCGAGCAGCGGCTCGGCACGCCGCGCAGCATCGCGACCGGCCTCTGGACGGGCGCGCTGGCGCTGGCGCTCGCGGACGCGACGGGCAAGCGGACGCGCCGTCGCGAGGACGCGACCGACCTCGACGCGCTGGCGCTCGGGGTCGCGCAGGGCTGCGCGATGTGGCCGGGGGTGTCGCGGACGGGCGCCACGCTGACGGTCGCCCGGGCGCGCGGCTTCGCGCGGCGCGACGCGAGCGTCCTGTCGCGCCACGCGGCCCTGCCGGTGATCGCCGGCGGGTCGCTGCTGAAGGCCGCGCGCCTCGCGCAGCGCGGCCTGCCGCCCGGCGCCGCGCGCGGCTTCGCGGCCGGGACCGCAGCCGCGTTCGCGGCGACGCTCGCCTCGATCAGGCTCGTCGGGGTCCTCGAGCGCGACCGCTCGCTGCTGCCGTTCGCCGCCTACCGCGCGGCGCTCGCAGCGCTCGTCCTCACCGAGCGCGGACGGCGCCGTCGCGCCCCCTGACCACGCGCCGATCCCGGCCTGCGCGAGCCTGCCGCGCGATCTCTTGATGCATGCGACGTTTCACCGACCCCCGTCGCTGCACAATAAGGAGCATGGCCTCGCCCGTCGGCACCCTGCTCTCCCAGCGCTACCGCCTCGACGCGAAGGTGGGGACCGGCGGGATGTCGACCGTCTACCGGGCCTTCGACACCGTGCTCGAGCGCCAGGTCGCGATCAAGCTCATGCACCGCGAGATCGCCGGGGACTCCGATCAGCTCGAGCGCTTCCGCCGCGAGGCGCGGGCGGTGGCGAAGCTCAACCACCCGCACGTCGTGGGCGTCATCGACGCCGGCGAGGAGGACACCGACGACGACGGCTTCGCGACGCCCTACATCGTCTTCGAGTACGTCGAGGGCGAGACGCTGAAGGACCGCATCCGCCGCAACGGCCGGCTGCCGGTGTCCGAGTCCATCGCGTACGCGATCGAGATCGCGCGCGCGCTCGGCTGCGCGCACGACAGCCAGATCGTGCACCGCGACGTCAAGCCGCAGAACGTGCTCGTCGACGAGGAGGGCGCCGCGAAGGTCACGGACTTCGGGATCGCCCGGTCGCTCGCGCAGGAGGGCCTGACCGCGGACGGCCGCGTGCTCGGCACGACCGACTACGTGTCCCCCGAGCAGGCGCTCGGCCACGTCGTGTCGGGCCAGTCGGACCTGTACTCGCTCGGCGTCGTCATGTTCGAGATGCTCACGGGCGACGTCCCGTTCAAGGGCGAGAACCAGGTCGCGGTGGCGATGAAGCACGTGCGCGAGGAGCTGCCCGACGTGCAGGTGCGCCGGCCCGAGGTGTCCGCGGCGCTCGCGGCGGTGCTCGACCGCGCGACGGCGAAGGAGCTCGACCATCGCTACCCCGACGCGGCCGCGCTCATCGCCGACCTCGAGGACGTGCTCGCGATCGAGACCTCGCGCAGCGGCCTGGTCACGGGCGAGGCGACGGCGGTGCTGCGCAGCCTGCCCGAGAACACCCGCCGCCGGCTGCCGCTGCGCGCGCGCCGCTCGACCAAGGCGATCGTCGCGCTGATCGCGCTGATCGTCGCGATCGCGGTCGTCGTCACGGTCGGGCTCGGGCTGCGCCAGACCGAGCGCGGCACGGGCCAGCGCGCGAACATCGCTCCCCCCGCCGGGTTGCAGGAGGTCGCGCTGGGCCAGCGCTCGGCGCGCGACTTCGATCCGCTCGGCGACAAGGTCGAGCACAGTGACGAGACGAGCGCGGTCGTCGACGGCGACCCGCAGTCGTCGTGGTCGACGGAGGGCTACTCCAGCGGCGCGCTGCAGAAGGACGGCGTGGGCATCGTCATCGACGCCGCGCCGAGCGTCGCCGCGCGCCAGCTCGAGCTGCGCACGCCGACGCCGGGCTTCGAGGCGACGGTGTACGTCGCGCCCGGCGCGACCCCGGCCACCCCGCCGCCCGGCGGCTGGACGGCGGTGAGCGCCACGCGCGAGGTGGGATCGGACGAGAAGTTCGACCTCGACACCGCCGGCCACAGCTTCCGCCGCTACCTCGTGTGGATCACGAAGCTCGCGCCGGACACCAAGCGCGCCGAGATCTCGGAGATCCTGCTCTACAAGTGAGCGGGACTACGCCGGCGCCGACGTGAGGAACGTGGCGGCCATGTCCTTGTCGCCGTGCTCGGCGACCGCGTCCTCCAGGCGCCGGCGGACGGCCGCCACGAGCGGGAGGTCGAGGCCGTGCTCGGCCGCCGCGTCCTCGACGAGCGCGGCGTCCTTGGCCGCGAGCGCGAGGCGGAAGGCGGGCTCGAAGCTGCGCTCGATCATCGCTCGCCCCTTCATCTGCAGGTAGGGCAGGTCGAGCGGGCCACCGGCGACGGCGTCGAGGACGAGCGACGGGTCCAGGCCGAGGCCCTCGGCGAGCGCGATCGTCTCCGCCGCGCCCTCGACGACCGACAGGATCCACGCGTTGACCGCGAGCTTCAGCCGCGTGCCGGCGCCGGCCTCTCCGACCCACATCGTCCGCTTGCCGACCGCGTCGAAGATCGCGGCCAGGCGGTTGCTGACATCCTCGGGGCCGGACGCGAGGACGACGAGCGCGCCCTGCTCGGCGGGCTGCTTGGTCCCCAGCACCGGCGCGTCGGCGAAGCTCAGGCCGCACCGGCCGGCGAGCGCGGCGCAGCGCTGCGTGCCGTCGATGCCGATCGTGCTCATCTGCAGCCAGACGTCGGCGCCGCCGCCGCCGCCCTGCATGACGTCCAGCACCGCGTCGGCGTCGCTGAGCATCGTCAGGATCACCGACGTCTCGCGCGCGGCGTCCGCCGGCGTGTCGCAGATCGTGGCGCCGTCCTGCGCGAGCGGCTGCGCCTTCTCGGGCGTGCGGTTCCAGGCGCGCACCTCGAACCCCGCCTGGAGCAGGTTGCGGGCCATCGGCAGGCCCATCGTCCCGCCGGCCCCGAGAAACGCGATCGAGTCCTGTGTCATGGCCGCCGGATACCCACAGGTGGCGTCCCGGAGTCGGAAGCCACGCCGCGCGCCTGCGGCCTCCCTCCCAAGACCGATGTGCGGTCTTGCGCGGGCCGTTAGCGTCATCGTCATGCCGACCGCGATCAGCCGGGCGTGGAGCGGGGTGCAGGCCCGGCCGCACACCGCCGACGCGGCGCTCGCCGTCGTGCTGCTGGGGGCGGCCGTGCTGTCGTCGAGCTCGCTGGTCGACTTCCACTCGGCCCACGAGGGATTCGAGGCGCCGGACGGCGCCGGGGCGGCGGCCGGCTTGGCGGTCATGATCGCGCCGCTTGCGCTGCGCCGGCGCGCGCCGCTGGCCGCCCTGCTCGGCTGCACCGCGGGCCTGCTGCTCTCGCGGCTGCTCTTCGACCCGCTCGAGCAGGCCGTCACGCTGATCGTGCTGTCGCTTGCGGTCTACAGCGCGGCGATGTACGGCGGCGAGCGCTGGCGCAACCGCGCCTGCGCGCTGAGCCTCGTCGCGATCACGGCGTTCCTCGTCTACGAGGAGAACGCCGACGAGGCGCCCGGCGCGGTGCTGCAGTTCTTCGACGTGCTGATCGACGTCGCGCTGTTCTGCGCGATGTGGGCGCTGGGCAGCGCGCTCGGCGCCGGCCGCCGCCGCGCGCGCGAGCTGCTCGAGCGCACGGTCGAGCTGGAGCGCGAGCGCGAGGAGAACGCGCGCCGGGCGGTGTTCGACGAGCGCGTGCGGATCGCGCGCGAGCTGCACGACGTCGTCGCGCACCACGTGAGCATCATGGGCGTCCAGGCGGGCGCCGCGCGCACGGTGATCGGGCGCGACCGGGCCATGGCGAAGGAGGCGCTGCACTCGATCGAGCGCTCGAGCCGCCAGGCGGTGCTCGAGCTGCACCGCCTGCTCGGCTTCCTGCGCCAGGACGGCGACGCCGACGACCTTGCCCCGCAGCCCGGCCTCGGCCAGCTTGACGCGCTCGCGGCGGGGATGAGCGATGCCGAGCTGACGGTCGCGATCAGCATCGACGGCGAGCGCAGGCCGCTGTCGCCGACCGTCGACGTGTCGGCGTACCGGATCGTGCAAGAGGCGCTGACGAACACGCTCAAGCACGCCGGAGCGTCGCGCGCCGACGTCCACCTCACCTACCGCCCGGGCGAGCTCGAGCTCGAGATCACCGACGACGGCCGGGGCGACGGCGCCGCGCCGTCGAAGGCCACCGGAGGGCTCGGCCTGATCGGCATGCGCGAGCGGGCGGGCCTGCACGGCGGGCAGCTCAGCGCGGGACCCGCGGCCGGCGGCGGCTTCGCCGTCCGCGTCACGCTGCCGACGCCCGCCGGAGCGCTGTGAGCATCCGCGTCCTGCTCGCCGACGACCAGGCGATGGTGCGCGGCGGGTTTCGCATGATCCTCGAGTCCGAACCCGACATCGAGGTCGTGGGCGAGGCGGCCAACGGCGAGCAGGCGGTGGCGTCGGCGCGGCGCCTTCACCCCCACGTCGTGCTCATGGACATCCAGATGCCGGGCGGCGACGGCCTCGAGGCGACGCGGCGGATCACGGGGGAGCTGCCCGCCCGGGTCGTCATCCTCACGACGTTCGAGCGCGACGACTACGTCTTCGAGGCCCTGCGCTCGGGCGCGAGCGGCTTCCTGCTGAAGAACGCCGCCCCCGAGGAGCTCGTCCACGCCGTGCGCGTCGTGGCGGCGGGCGACGCGCTGCTCGCGCCGTCGGTCACGCGGCGGATCGTCGAGCAGTTCGCGCGCGAGCCGATCCGCCCCGAGCTGGGTGAGCAGCTCGACGCGCTGACGCAGCGCGAGCGCGAGGTGCTCGTCGCGCTCGCGCGCGGCAAGAGCAACGCGGAGCTGGCCTCGGAGCTCTACGTGAGCGAGGGCACGATCAAGACGCACGTGTCGAGCCTGCTGGCCAAGCTCGGCCTGCGCGACCGGGTGCAAGCGGTCGTGCTCGCCTATGAGAGCGGACTCGTGACGCCGGGCGCGTAGCGGGCCTCCGTCCTTCGACGGAGGCGCACGCGCCGAAGACCGCCGGTTGGAGGGAGGCGGGCCGGGTCGCTCGGGCGATGGCAGGTGCGGGCCACCGCCGGAGACTGGTCGCAGCCCGTCTCCCCCGACCCGAGGATCCCGATGACGACACGACGCAGAGCCCCGAGACCGCCCCACCTGCTGGCGCCCGCGCTGCTCCTCGGAGCCGTGGCGGTCACGGGCTGCGGCCAGCTCACGCTCGGCACGCTCGAGAACACGAGCGTCGCGTCCTACGCGATCGCCGTGCCGGTCCACGCGATCGTCGTGACGAACGGCAGCGGCGACATCGACCTCGTCGCGGGAGGCACGCGCGTCGCCGTCCGCGAGACGCGGCACTACAACTCCCCCGAGCCCCGCCTGCGGCGCAGCGTCCACGACGGCGTGCTGACGCTGACCAGCGACTGCGACGACTGCTCGATCGACGTCCGCGTCGCCGTCCCGGCCGGGACCGACGTCGAGGTCGAGACCGCCTCCGGGAACGTCGAGGCCCGCGGGATCGACGTCCCGAGCGCCGACCTGGCAAGCCACTCCGGGGACGTGAACGCGAAGCTCGCGGGGCACCAGCGGGTCCTGGCGGCGCACACGGACTCGGGCAACGTCGACGCGACCGCGGCGAGCGCACGCGAGATCGACGCGACGACCCACTCGGGCAACGTCAGCGTCGATGCCGCCCGCGCGCCGCGCAGCACCCGGGCGCAGACCGACTCGGGCAGCGTCGCGGTGACGGTCCCGCGGGGCACCTACGCCGTCGACGCCGGCACGATGTCCGGCAGCTCCTCCGTCGACGGGCTGGTGTCGGACGATCGCGCGCCGCGATCGATCAGCGCCGCGAGCATGTCGGGGGACGTCCATGTACGCGCTCGCTGAGCCCCGCACCGCCGCCGCCGCGCGCGCCGCGGCGCCGCCCGTCGCCCCGATGACGCGCCGCGGCGACCTCGTGACGATCGCGCTGGCGACATGGCTCATCGCCGGCCTGTTCCTCGACGGCTGGGCGCATGGCGCCCATCCCGAGCTCGAGTCGTTCTTCACGCCCTGGCACGCGGTCTTCTACAGCGGCTTCACGACGATGGCGACCTGGATCGGCTGGCTGGCGTGGTCGCGCCGCGCCCCCGGCAGGCCCGTCGAGCGGTCGCTGCCGGCCGGCTACGCGCCGGCGGCAGCCGGCGTCCTGCTGTTCTCGATCTCCGGCCTCGGCGACCTCGCCTGGCACGAGACGTTCGGGATCGAGCAGGGCGTGTCCGCGCTGCTCAGCCCGTCGCACCTCGGCCTCTTCGCCGGAGCCCTGCTCATCGTGACCGCGCCGCTGCGCTCGCTGTGGTCGGACCCCTCGCTCGGGCGCGCGGCCTCCCTCGGTCGCCTGCTGCCGGCGGTCCTGTCCCTGTCGATCGCCGGCGCCCTGTGCGCGTTCATGCTCATGTACCTCAACGTCTTCAACGAGCTACTTCGGCGACGGCTGGCAGATGAGCGTCATGGGCGACGAGCTGGCGTCCGACCTGAACGTGACGGCCGGGGTCGCGAGCTTCGTCGTCACGACGGTCTTCCTCTTCTGCCCGCTCCTGCTCGCCCTTCGCCGCTGGGACCTGCCGCGCGGCGCGTTCCTGTTCGTCGCCGCCGTGCAGTGCACCGGGATGGTCGCCCTGTCGGGGTTCATGGATCCGGGGATCGTCCTGCTCGGCGTCATCGCGGGCCTGGCCGTCGAGGTCCTCGCGCGGATCCTGCGCCCGTCGCCCGCGAGGATCGGCCGCCTGCGCGCATTCTGCGGCCTGGCCCCGGCGCTCTTCTGGGCGATCTACCTCGGCCTCGCCCAGCTCGCCGACGGGGCGGTCGGCTGGCCGCCCGAGGTCTGGGGCGGCGCGATCGTCTGGTCGTCGCTCACGCTGCTCGGCATCAGCTTCCTCATGCACCCGCCTGCCGTGCCCGCGGGCCTCGAGGCTCAGAAGCGGTAGGCGCGCTCCTGCCGGTGGCGCTCGATCGCGAGCTCGCACAAGCGCGTGACGAGCTCGTCGTACGGGACGCCGCTCGCCTCCCAGAGCTTCGCGTAGACGCTCGTCACCGTGAAGCCGGGCATCGTGTTGAGCTCGTTGAGCAGCACGACGTCGCCCTCGACGAAGAAGTCCGCCCGCGCGAGGCCCGAGCAACCGAAGCGGTCGAAGGCGTCGAGCGCCATCGAGCGCAGCCGCTCGCGCGCGGTGTCGGAGATGCGCGCGGGCACGTGCAGGCGCATCCCGTCGGGCTCGTACTTCGCGGCGAAGTCATACCAGTCGGACTGCAGCACGATCTCCCCCGCTTCGGAGACGCGCGCGGCGCCCGTCGCGCCGAGCACCGAGCACTCGACCTCGATCCCCGCGCTCATCGCCTCGACGATGACGGAGGGGTCGTGGACGAAGGCCGCGTCGAGCGCGGCGCCGAGCGCATCCGCCGCGACGACCTTCGCGATCCCGACCGACGAGCCGAGCCGCGCCGGCTTGACGAACACCGGCAGGCCGAGCACGGCGAGTTCGCCGAGCACCTCGTCGCGCGCGGACGCCCAGCGCGCCGCCCGGACCCCGCGATACTCGACCTGCGCGATCCCGCCGCGCGCGAGCAGGTCCTTCGCGACGACCTTGTCGAGGCACACCGCCGACGCCAGCACGCCCGAGCCGACGTACGGCACGTCGAGCAGCTCGAGCATGCCCTGGACCGTCCCGTCCTCGCCGAACGGCCCGTGCAGGACGCCGAAGACGACGTCGGCGTCGAGCAGCCCGCGCCCCGCGCGCAGCGCGACCTCCGTGCCGTCGTGCACCCACGTCCCCTCGCGCGTGAGCGTCACCTCGGCGACGTCGTGGCCGACCGCGCGTAAGCCCGCCGCCACCGCGCTGCCGCCGGCGAGCGAGATCTCGTGCTCCGAGGACCGCCCGCCTGCCAGCACCGCGATCCTCATCGCGCCGCGCCCGGCGTCGTCGTGGTCTCCGGCGGGGTCGTCGTCGTCGGATCCGGGTTGAGGTCGGGATCGAAGACGCCGACCGTGATCGTCACCGTCGAGCCGCGGTCGACCTTCGTCCCCGAGTCCGGCGACTGCGACTGCACGACGCCGTCGGTGTTCGGCGAGTCGGCCTCGACCTCCTCGACGACGACCTTCAGCCCCGCCCCCGACAGCGCCTCGGTCGCCTTGTTCTGCGTGCTGCCGACGACGTCCGGCACCTCGACCTCCCTCGGCTCTTCCGCAACGGTGATCGTCACCGCCGACCCGCTCACGGCGGACGTGCCCTTCGCCGGGTTCTGCGCGAGGACCGTGCCCGGATCGGCGTCGGGGTCCTCCTTCGTGACCACGTTCACGCGGAAGCCGGCGCCCTCGAGGGCCGCGCGCGCGTCGTCCTCGGTCTTGCCGACGACGTCGGGCACGAGCCCCTGCGCCGGCCCCGTCGAGACGTCGAGCGTCACCGTCTGGCCGCGCTCGGCCTGCGAGTTGCCCGACGGCGACTGGCGCACGACGCGATCGGCCTTCACGCTGCCGTCCGGCACGCGCCGCTCCTCCACTTCGAAGCCCGCGTCGGTGAGCGCCCTGCGCGCCGCGCGCCGGCCGAGGCCGACGACGTTCGGCACCTCCTGGATCTGCGGGCCGTCGGAGATGTTGAGCGTCACCGTCGAGCCCTCGTCGACCGACGATCCGCCCGCGGGCGTCTGCCCGACGACCGTGTTGCGCGGCTTGTCGGAGTTGTCGCGGACGTACTCGACCTCGAAGCCCTCGCTGCGCAGCCGCTGCGTCGCCACGGAGATCGAGCTGCCGACGACGCTCGGCACGTTGGCGCGGCTCGGCACGACGGCCATCACGATCGCGATGATCGCGACCACCCCGAGCAGGCCCGCGAGCACGAGCCACGGCCAGCGCTTGGAGCGCCGGCGCGCGGGCACGGCGCGCACGGCCGCCGTCGCGGAGTCGCGCTGGTAGGGCTCGACGGGGAGCAGCACGCCGGTATCGCCGCGCGTCGGCGGCGGGATCGGCGTCATCACGACCGGCAGCGACGCCGCCGCGGCCTCCGCGGCCGCGATCGCCGCGTCGGTCGGAATCCGCGAGGACGCCGCCTGCAGCGCGGCGATGAACTCGTCGGCGTCGGCGAAGCGATCGGCGGGATCCTTCTCGAGCGCGCGCAGCACGATCGCCTCGAGCTCCGGCGGCACCTTCGGGTTGCGCCGCCGCGGCGCCATCGGCGCCTCGGACACCTGCTTGAGCGCGACCGTCACCGCCGACTCCGCGTCGAACGGGACGCTGCCGGTCAGCAGCTCGTAGAGGATGACGCCGATCGAGTAGAGGTCCGAGCGCGCGTTGACCGCGTGGCCCTGGGCCTGCTCGGGCGACAGGTACTGCGCGGTGCCCATGATCGACCCGGTCTGCGTCATGTCCGAGGCGCCGGCGCGCGCGATGCCGAAGTCCGTGACCTTCGCGCGGCCGTCCTCGTCGACGATGACGTTCTGCGGCTTGAAGTCGCGGTGGATGACGCCGCGGCGGTGCGCGAAGCGCGCGGCGCGCAGGATCTGGATCGTCAGGTCGATCGCGAGCGCGGGGTCCAGGGGGCCGCTGTCGCGGACGAGCTGCTTCAGCGTGCGGCCCTTGACGTACTCCATCGCGATGTACGGCACGCCTTCGGACTCGCCGCGGTCGTACACCGAGACGACGTGCTGGTGCTGCAGCCCCGCAGCCGACGACGCCTCGCGGCGGAAGCGCTCGACGAACTCCTCGTCGCGCGCGAAGCGGTCGTGCAGGAGCTTCAGCGCGACCTTGCGCTCGAGCTGCAGGTCGTGCGCGACGTAGACCTCGGCCATGCCGCCGGTGCCGAGGTGCTCGAGCACCTGATAGCGCTCGTCGATGACCGTGTCGGCGGTGAGGCGCGTCACTTCAGCAGCTCCTGCAGGACGACCTTGGCGATCGGCGCGGCGACCGCCCCGCCCTGGCTCTGCGGGCCCTGGACACGCTCGACCGTGACGGCGACGGCAACCTTCGCGCCGTCGAGCGGGGCGAAGCCGATGAACCACGGCTGGTTGATCCGCTGCGCGATGTTCAGCTCGGCCGTGCCCGTCTTGCCCGCGACCTCGATGCCCTCGAGCGCCGCGCCGACGCCCGTGCCCTCGCGCACGACGTTGCTCATCATCGTCGTCAGCTCGCGCGCGCTCGCCGCGTCCATGACGCGCTCGGCTTGCTTCGGGGCGATCCGCTCCACGGTGCGGCCATCCTCGTCCACGATCCGGTTGGTCAGGTGCGGCTCCATCCGCACCCCGCCGTTGGCGACCGTGGCGGCGACCGTCGCCATCTGCAGCGGCGTCACGGCGAGGCGCTCCTGGCCGATCCCGACGCGCCCGATGTCGACGCTGCTCGACGCCGGCGACAGCAGCGTCTGCTTCTCGCGGTCGAGCACGCCGCTCGGGCGCATCTGGACGTCGGGGTAGTCCAGCGGCGGGTCGGTGCCGAAGCCGAAGCGCTTCATGTAGTCGGCCATCGTCTTGTGGCCGAGCTGCTCGGCGACCTGGGCCCAGACGGTGTTGACGGAGTTCGTCAGCGCCGTCGTCAGCGGGATCGGCCCGAACTGCTCGTTGGAGAAGTTCGACAGCGGCGTGCCGGAGATCGTCACGGGCGACTTGCCGTCGACGACGGAGTCGGGCGTGAACTTGCCGCTGTCCAGCGCGGCAGCCGCCGTCACGACCTTCATCGTCGAGCCCGGGACGTAGCCGCCCTGCGTCGCGCGGTTGAGCAGCGGCGAGTTCTCGTCGTCGGTCGCGAGCTTCGTGTAGACGCCCGGCTTGTCGAGCGTGTTGGGGTCATAGCCGGGCGTCGAGACCATGACGCGGACCTTGCCCGTCGCAGGCTCGATCGCCACGACCGAGCCCTTGCGCCCGGCCAGCGCGGCGATCGCGATGCGCTGGGCCTCGGGATCGAGGTTCGTCACCACGCTGTCGCCGACGCGCTGGCGGCCGCGCAGCTGGTCGACGATCGACGTGAGCTCGCTGCGCTTGCCGCTGAGCGCGTCGTTGCGCTCGCGCTCGAGGCCGGTGCGGTCGATGCTCAGGTAGTCGTAGCCGACGGCATGGGCGAACTGCGCGCCGGTGTCGGAGTAGCGGCGCGTGTACAGGCCGGAGTCCTCGAGCACCGAGCGCGCCAGGACCGTGCCGTCGCGGGCGCGGATGACGCCGCGATGCACGCGCGCCTCCTCGATCTGCGGCCGGCGGTTGTGGGACTCCTCGCGGTAGGCGTCCGCGTTGATGACGCTGTTGTAGCTCGTCATCGCGATGAGCGCCGCGAACAGGACGAGCACGAGCCCGAAGAGCTTGAGGATCGGGGCGTTCATCGCGCCTGCGCCTCCCTCCGAGCGCGATCGGACACGAGCAGCAGCAACGCCAGCAGGATGAAGTTCGCGACGATCGACGAGCCGCCGTAGGAGATGAACGGCAGCGTCACGCCCGTCAGCGGGATGAGCTTCGTGACGCCGCCGACGATGACGAAGACCTGCAGCGCGAGGACCGCGGTCAGGCCCGTCGCGAGCAGCTTGGAGAACGAGTCGGTCGCGATCATCGCGGTCTTGAAGCCGCGCTCGACGATCAGCAGGTAGACGAGCAGCACCGCGGCGCCGCCCAGCAGGCCGAGCTCGTTGACGATGACGGCGAAGATGAAGTCCGTGTGCGCCGCCGGCAGGATCGGGGGCGCGTCGCCGAGCTGGATGATCGCCTGTCCGAAGCCCTGGCCGAACAGGCCGCCGTCGGCCTGCGAGTAGATCGACTGCGCGAGCTGGTAGCTGCCGCCGACCGGCTGGTTGTAGAGCTTGTCGTCGAACGGGTGCAGCCACGCGTCGACGCGGTTCTCGATCGTCGGGCGCAGCGCGTACAGGACCCGCGCCCCGATCGCGAACAGCCCGAGGCCGATGACGACGAACGAGATCCGGTTCGTCGCGACGTAGACGAGCGCGAGGAACGCGCCGAAGAACATGACCGACGAGCCGAGGTCCTGGATGACGAACAGCAGCACCATCGCCGTGCCCCAGACCGCGAGCAGCGGCCCGAGGTGCTTCAGCGGCGGGAACGTGATCCCGGCGAAGCGCCGCGCGCCGACGACGAGCACCTGGCGCGTGTCGCGCAGGTAGGACGCGAGGAAGATGACGATCGCGATCTTCGCGAGCTCGGCCGGCTGGAAGGCGATCGGGCCGAGGTCGAACGAGAGGTACGCGCCGTTGACGGGATTGCCGAGTCTGGGCATGAGCAGGAGCACGATCCCCACCAGCGCGATGCTGTAGCGGTAGCGCTCGAGCACGCGGTGGTCCTTGCGCAGCGCGACGATCGTGCCCGTGAAGAAGATGAGCCCGACGACGAACCACTGCGCCTGCTCGCGGGCGAGATCCTCGTCGAGGCGGTAGAGCACCACGAGGCCGAAGCACGCGAGCACCGCGACCAGCGGGAAGAGGTACGGGTCGGCGTGCGGCAGCGTCATGCGCAGCACGACGTGCGCGGCCAAGCACAGCCCGAGGAAGATCAGGCCGTAGGTGAGCGAGAGGTCGCTCAGCAGGTCCTCGCGCTGGATGAAGACCGCGGTGAAGCCCGCGGTCACGAGCAGCGACGCCGGGATCAGCGCGAAGAGCTCGCGGTTTCGCTCCTTCACGATGCGACCCGCCCGCGCTCGAGCTCGCGCATGAGGTCCGCCGCGTCGTCGTGCGAGCGCAGCGTGTGATCGATCAGGCGCTTGCCGCGCGAAGCGGGCAGCGATGTGAGCGGCACGCCCGACGTGTACGTCGGGCTGTAGAGGTCGATCCCGGCGGGCAGGGCGTACGGCAGCCCGCGGTACATCGTCACGAAGCCGTCGTCGTCGACGCCGACGAAGTAGACGGCCTGGTTGGCGATGTAGGCGCCGAGGCCGAGCGGGACGACGACGAGCGCCAGCACCGCGAACAGGACGCCGAAGCGCCGCGCGCGGCGCCCTCCGGAGCGGCCGTCGTGCGGTTGGGCGGGTGCGATCGGCCGCAGCCGTCGCGGTGGCGCGTCGGGGGCCGGCGCGCCGGCCGGGGGCGCGTGCATCGCCGGCGACGCGGCCGCTCCCGCGGACGCGAGCGGCTGCTGCGGCCCGCGCGCCGTGGCGACGGCGTCGACGTCGGCGGAGCCCGAGGTCGTGACCGCCGCCATGCCGACCTGCGTCGGCTGGTCGCGCGCCGGGTCGGGGGCGTCGACCTCCTCGAGCTCGAAGAGGACGACCGTGATGTTGTCGCGCCCGCCGGCGTCGTTGGCGGCCGCGATGAGCCGCCGGCCGGCGTCGCGCAGGCTGCTCGCGCCGCGCACGACGTCGGCGATCCGCGCCTCCGGCACCATCGACGTCAGGCCGTCGCTGCACAGCAGATAGACGTCGCCGGCCTCGCCGCGCCACGAGTACGTGTCGACGAGCACGTCGGGCTCGGGGCCGAGCGCTCGCGTGATGATCGAGCGCTGCGGATGTTCGTCGGCCTCCTGTGCGGTGAGCTGGCCGCGGCGGCGCATCTCCTCGACGAGCGAGTGGTCCTCGGTCAGGCGCTGGAAGTCGTCGCCGCGCAGGCGGTAGGCCCGCGAGTCGCCCACGTGCGCGACCGCGACGTCGTGGTCGCCGACGTGCGCCGCCGTGATCGTCGTGCCCATCCCGGCGCGGTCCTGGCTGGCCTGCGACATGTCGTGGATGCGCGCGTTGGCCTCGAGCACGCGCTCGGCCAGGAGCTGCTCGGCGCTCGCCGCGCCGACGTCGCCGAGCCCGCGCTCGAACGTCTCGATCGCGATCTGCGAGGCGACCTCGCCGGCCTGCGCGCCGCCCATCCCGTCGGCGACGACGAACACCGGCGAGCGCGCGAAGTACGCGTCCTCGTTCGCGCGGCGCGCGCGGCCGGTGTCGGAGTGGGCGAAGTGCCCTGAGGCGGCACGGAGCATCAGGCGTGGTCCGCGTGGATCATCGGTCGTCGTAGGTGAAGGTGCTGTCGCCGATGCGCACCCGGTCGCCGGCGTGCAGCGGCCGCGGGCCGCGGAGCAGCTCGTCGTTGAGGTACGTGCCGTTCGTCGAGCCGAGGTCCTCGATGACCATGATCGTCCCCTGGCGGATGAGGTGCGCGTGGCGCGAGGACGCGAACGGGTCCTCGAGCTGGATCTCGACGTCGCCGCGGCCGAGCGTCGCGCCGCCCGCGACGTCGTAGGACATCCCGCGCGCAAGTCCCGGCACCGACTCGACGACGAGGCGCGGCGCGAGATCCGCGTCGACCGGCATGACGTCCAGGCTCGACGCAGGGTGCATGCCGGTGGCGTCGGAGGCGGCCGGCTCGTATCCCCGCGGGGCGCCGCCGAACGCGCCGCGGCGCAGGTCCTTCAGCGCGCTGCGCGAGACCCACAGCAAGAAGAGGTAGAGGATCGCCAGGAAGGCGAACTTCAACCCGACGGAGACCGGTTCGAGCATCGCGTTCAGCCGCGGCGCGGGACGGGCCCGCTCGCTCGGCCCAAACTGGTGGCGGCATGGCTCATTCGAGCTCGAACCCGATCTCGGCCGTGCCCAGATCGATGCGGTCGCCCGCGGTCAGCAGCTCGGCGCCGGCGATCCGCCGGCCGTTGACGAGCACCCCGTTCGTCGAGCCGAGATCGGCGATCGTCCACGTCCCCGCGGCGCCGGGCAGCACCTCGGCGTGGCGGCGCGAGACGTTCGCGTCCGACAGGACGATGTCGCAGTCGCGGCTGCGCCCGAGCGTCGCGCCGCCCGGCGGGATGACGTGGCGGCGGCCCTCCGCGACGAGCAGCGCGCGCGTCGGGCGCGTGCCCTGCAGCTGCTCCACCTCGCCGCGGATCCGGCCCGCGGTCGAGTAGATCATCGTGTTGCCGTGGTCGGCCTGCACCGCGTCGGCGCCCTCCTCCTCGACGTCCTCGTCGGCCGGTCGCACGACCCGCGTCTGGATCCCGAACTCGCCCAGCGCCAGCCGCTCGTCGGTGCGAAACTCGATCTGCGGGCGCGACAGCAGCGCGAGGCGCTCGCGCCGGGCGTGCTCGAGCAGGTAGCCGCTGAGCTCCTCGATGAGCGAGCCCTCCACCTCCTCGAAGCGCTCGCGATCCTCCGGCGACAGCCACACGAGGTACTCGTTGGGGACGTACGTCCGCGAGACCGACACGGTCTTGTGCTCGTCCATCTCGCGCGCGAGCTTGCGCGCGAGCTCGACCGGGCGAACCTCGGAGCGAAAGACGCGTCCGAAGGTGCCCTCGACGAGATCGGCAAGCTTCGTCTCCAGGTTGCGCAGCACGCTCATCGATGGCGCTCATGCTACGGACAAGCGAGCTGTGGCAACGATGGCAATCGCTCCCCCGGCCCAGCTCCCGGGCACCCGGCGCGGCGGCGTGGCGCGATCACGCCCGGCCTCGCGCGGCCCGCGCGCCGACCGCGACCGCTCCCGCCACCACCGCGCCGACGACGGCGCCGCGCGGCGGTTCGAGCATGAGCGCCTCGCTCAGCGCGCGCGTCGACGTTGCGAGCGCCGCCGCCCAGGCGGCCGTCGCGACGAGGTCGACCGCCGCGGAGCGCCCGCGGACGAGCAGCGGCAGCAGCACGGCGAACAGCGCCCACAGGGCGGCGATCGCGAGCGTCCCGCCGGCCCAGATCGGCACGAGCGCGTCGCGAGACGCGTCGACCGCCGAGCCGTCCCACGCTCCGAGCGCGAGCACGTCGCGCGGCTGGCCGAAGAGCAGCCGCTCGGAGGTCAGCGCCTCGGCGAGGACGAGCCACAGGCCGCCGAGCGCGCCGAGCGCCGCGCGCGCGGGCCAGGTTCGCGCCTGCCCGGCGAGTGCGGGCCACGCGCCCGCGAGCCCGAGGACGCCGAGCGCCGGCGCCGCCGCCGGCAGCGACCACGCGAAGCCGCGGCGCGGCATGAGGAATGGCACGGGCGCGGCGGCGATCACGACGACGAGCGCGACGCCCGGCGCGGTCACGGCGAGCCACGCGAGCAGGGTCGCGACCATCGCGAGCCAGCCGAGCCGCGGCAGCAGGAGCACGGTGGCGCCCGCGGCGAGCGACCCCGCGGCGGCGCTCACCGGCGGCTCGGGCCCGAGCCAGCCGAGCGCGGCGGCGGTGAGCCCCGCGGCCCCGAGGGCGGCGCCGGCGCGCAGGTGCCAGCGCGGGGGTCGGCGGCGCGGCGCGGGCTCGGCGTCGGCGGGGTGCGCAGCACCGTCGTCCGGCCGCGAGCGCGCGCGCTCCGCGCGCCAGCGGCTCGCGCGGACGTCGGGCGCCGCGGGAGGCGGCGCCACCCCCTCGCGTCCGCGAACGCGCCGCGCGCGGATGCCCGCCCCGTCGTCGAACTCGGGCGGCGCGAGGTCGTGGCGCCGGGCGCGGGTCGGGCGCGGGCCGGCGGCCGCGCCGTCCTCGAACGGCTCGCCCGCGGCACCTTGGCGGCGGGCACGGGTTAGGCGCGGCTCGGCGTCCTCGAAGGGGACCCCTTGCCTCCGCGGCCGGCCCGCCGCGCGGTCGACGTTTCGCCGCGTGCGCTCGGTCCGCATCCGGGCGGTCTTCGCGACCCCTTCGTCCGTCGCGATCGGGCCAACCTCGTCGCCGACCTCGTCCACCACGCCGGCCAGCGCGACGCGCAGGGCCCCCAGCCGCACGCGCTGCTCGGGCTCGGGCAGCACGGCCGCGTCGATGGCACGGCAGAGGCCGGGCGGCAGGTCGCGCCGCACGCGCAGCAGCGGCGGCAAGCGCGTGCCGACGCGCCGGGCGGTCGCCGCGGGGTTGTCCGCCCGGATCGGGTTGACGCCCGACAGGCCCTCGTACAGGACGACGCCGAGCGCGTAGACGTCCGAGGCGCCCGTCGCGCCGCGGCCCGCGGCCTGCTCGGGCGCCATGTACGCGAGCGTCCCCATGATGTCGCCCGTGCGCGTGAGAACGTCGCCGTCGGCCATGAGCGCGATGCCGAAGTCCGTGAGCTTCGCCACGCCCGCGCCGTCCTCGTTGCTGTCGGGGCAGATGATGTTCGACGGCTTGACGTCGCGGTGCACGACGCCGCGGGCGTGTGCGTGCTCGAGCGCGTCGCAGAGCGTCATCCCCATGAGCACGACGTCGCGATCGGACAGGTCGCCGTCGCGGATCAGCTCGGCCAGCGTGCGCCCGCGAACCAGCTCGGAGACGAGGTAGACGGCGTCCTCGTCGCGGCCGGACTCGTACAGCGCGACGATGCCGGGATGCTGCAGGCGCGCGGCCGCCAGCGCCTCGCGCTCGCCGCGCTCCTCGCGATCGAGCTCGATCGCGATCCGCTTGACCGCGACGTCGCGCTCGAGGTGCTGGTCGCGGGCGAGGTACACGACGCCCATCCCCCCGGCGCCGATCCGCCGCACGAGGTGATAGCGGCCGAGGACGATCTCGCCCGCGTGTGCGGCGTGTGCGGACGGATGGGCGTGCGACACCGACTCGGCATTCGGCGTGCTCAATGACGGCTCCTTGCTCTCAAAGGCAGGAAACCGGCCCCTGGCAGGAAAGTTGCACTGTGTCCTTCGTACCGCATCCACGGTCATACTGAGCCATCTTCGACCTCGCCAAGGAGCGGACTCCTGTCCTTCTTCGACGATGACGAGCCCCGCACGACCCGCGCACGGCCACGGAAACCCGTGACCGCGGCACCGGGGCCGGGCTCCGATCCACAGCAGCTCATGGTGCGCCGCCTCGTCGCGGTGGGCGTCGGCTTGGTCGTGATCATCATCCTCGTGCTCGGCGTCAAGGGCTGTTTGAACAGCCGCCAGGAGCAGGCGCTGAAGGACTACAACCGCGACGTGGCGAGCCTCGTGCAGGAGGCCGACACGAACACGGACGAGTTCTTCACGGCGCTGACGACGGGCGGCACCTCGCCGACCGACGTGCAGGCGCAGATCAACCAGCTGCGGCTGCGCGCGAAGGCGCAGACGAGCCAGGCGCAGGGCCTCAGCACCCCCGGCGACATGAAGGCGCCGCACCGCAACCTGCTGCTGACGCTCGGCCTCGTCGAGGAGGCGATGGGCAAGGTCGCCGAGAAGATGCTCGCGGCGCTGTCGACCGACGCCGCGACGGCGGAGCCCGCCGTCCTGCAGATCACCGGCGAGATGCAGTCCTTCGTCGCCTCCGACGTCGTCTACACGCGCCGCGTGGCCGCGCTCATCAAGCAGGTGCTCGACGACCACGACATCGGCGGGCAGACGATCCAGGCCTCGAGCTTCCTGCCCAACCTCGGCTGGCTGGAGGCGGCGACGGTCGCGCGCCGCATCCACGCCGACGCGGGCCGCGGGGCGGGCTCGGTCACCTCCAACCAGCCGGTCGCGCCGGGCCTGCACGGCCACGGGCTGCTCGGCGTGAGCGTCGGCGACAAGGCGCTCGAGGCCGGCACCACCGCCGCCAACCGCGTGCCCGCGGGCTCAAACGTGACGTTCAACGTGAAGATCGCCAACCAGGGCGAGCATCCCGAGCAGGACGTCTCGGTGAAGGTGACGATCCGCGGCGGGGGCAAGACGATCACCGCGCAGAAGACCGTCGACCAGACGACGCCCGGTGCCGAGGTCGTCGTCGCGGTGCCGCTCGGGCAGCCGCCGCCGATCGGCGTGAGCGTGAAGATCACCGTCGAGGTGCGCAAGGTCGGCGGCGAGGACAACGTCACCAACAACAAGGCCGAGTACCCGGCGATCTTCACGCGAAGCTGATCACGCCTACCCTTTGGCGCGATGGGTGCCGAGCTCAGCTCCACGGTCGGGATCGTCGCGCTGGTGGCGTCCGCCCTCGCGCTGGTCTCGCTCTGCCTCTGCGCCGTCCTGTTTCGCGCGCTGCGCCGCCTGCGCGCCGACCAGCGCGCGGTCCTCGGCGAGCAGGAGGAGCAGGACCTCGTCGCGCACGCCGCCGCGCTGGATGCGTCGTTTCGCACGCTGCACGAGTACGTCCGCGGCGTCGCCGAGTCGCTCGACGGCCGGCTGGGCGTCGCCGAGCAGCGGCTGGATGGCGCGATCGCGCACTGCGGTCTGATCCGCTACGACGCCTACAACGAGATGTCCGGGCGCCAGTCGACGTCGATCGCGCTGCTCGACAGCCAGCGCTCGGGCGTCGTGCTGTCCTCGATCCACCATCGCGACCAGGCGCGGCTGTACGCCAAGCAGATCTCCGCGGGGGAAGCCGAGCTGCGCCTCTCGCCGGAGGAGGAGGAAGCCCTCCGCCTCGCGCTGCCCGCGAAGCCCAAGTGATCGGCGCGCCCGGGATCGACCGCTGATGCGGCTCGCCTACCTCGGACCCGCCGGGACGTTCTCGGAGGAGGCCGTGCGCTCGGCGGAGGACGCCGACGGCGCCGAGCTCGTCGCGCTGCGCACGGTCCGCGACACGATCATGGCCGTCCACGACGGCGACGTCGACCGGGCCGTCGTGCCGATCGAGAACTCGCTCGAGGGCCCGATCGGCGTCACGCTCGACACGCTCGCCGAGGAGCACGACGTCACGATCGTCGGCGAGCTCGTGCTCTCGGTCTCGCCGTGCCTGATCGCCCGCGAGCCGCTCGAGCTGGGCGCGATCGAGCGTGTGGTGTCACATTCTCAGCCGCTCGCCCAGTGCGCGCGCTTCTTGCGCGACAACCTGCCGTCGGCCGAGGTCATGTCGGCCGCGTCGACGGCGGAGGCCGTGCGGATCGTCGCGGCCGAGCAGGCGCCGTGGGCGGCGCTCGGGACCGCGCGGGCGGCCGAGCTCTACGGCGCCGTCGTGCTCGCGGACGGCGTCGAGGACGAGCCCGGCAACGCGACGCGCTTCGTCTGGCTGGCGCGCGCGGGCACGCAACCCGCGCCCCGGGCGGCGCGTCCGGCGAAGACGTCGCTCGCGTTCTGGGGCTCGGATGACGACAGCCCCGGCTGGCTCGTGCGCTGCCTGTCGGAGTTCGCGTTTCGCGGCGTGAACCTCACGAAGATCGAGTCGCGCCCGCTGCGCGCGCGGCTCGGGCACTACCGCTTCTTCGTCGACTGCGAGGGCGACGCGCGGGACGGCGACGTCGCCGCCGCGGTCGCCGGGTTGCACGCGCACTGCGAGCGCGTCCAGGTGCTGGGTTCGTATCCGGCCGCGCAGTGATGACGTTCTCGTAACGATCGGTCGATGATTGCCGGTTCGAGGTCTACACTCCCGGCCACGTCATGGCGACCCCGTCGACGCCACCAGGCCCACCAGGGTTCGCGCCGCATCCGGAGCACCGGCGGCGCGGACGTGACTGTGGCCGTGTGCTCGTCCTGAACGCCACGTATGAGCCGATCAACGTGTGCACCGTACGCCGCGCCGCCGTGCTGCTGCTCAAGGAGAAGGCGGAGATCGTCGAGCACGCGCGCTTCGAGTTGCGCTCCGAGAGCGCGACGCTGCCGCGGCCGGTCGTCATCCGGCTCGTGACGTTCGTCAAGGTCCCGCGCGACACGCACCGGCGCAAGATCACCCGCCGGGCCGTGTTCGCCCGCGACGGCTGGGCGTGCCAGTACTGCGGCGCCCGGGCGAACCTGACTGTCGACCACGTGATCCCGCGCTCCAAGGGCGGGCCCTCGACGTGGGAGAACATCGTCGCGTCGTGCGCGCCGTGCAACCGGCGCAAGGGCGACCACCTCCCGCACAAGGTCGGCATGCACCCGCGCCAGGTCCCGCGCGTCCCCCATCCCCAGGTCTTCATCCACGTCGCCAGCCCGACGATCCCGCCGGCGTGGCGGCAGTGGCTGCCCGAGGCCGCCTGAGCTCGCGACGCGCGTTGCGCGGGTGAGAGGCTGGGCGCGTGTACCTCCACTTCCAGCTCATGCAGAGGCGCGTGTTCGAGGGAATCGCGCCGGATACCGTCTACGGCCTGAACTACATCCTCGAGGAGGCTTCGGCCGTCGTGCGGCGCATCGACAACGGCAGCGAGGTCGCCCTCGTACCCAACAAGCGCTATCCAGCCCTGAGCGTCGCGGGTCCGCAACGGGTGAAGGCGGACACGATCGCGTGGGTTCGCATCGCCCGCACCACGGAGGTCTCCCTCGCGCTGACCGAGGACGAGCGGCGCGACATCTTCGAGGACCACGAGATCGTCCGGGAGTTCGACGGCCGCCAGTGGACCGGGGGACCGTGGCCGCCGTCCGACCACGTTCTTTCATGGACTCCGCAGGTGGGTGGCACGATCTTCATCGGCCATGGCCGCTCCGTGGTCTGGCGGGAGCTCAAGGACTACATCAAGGAGCGCCTTGGTTACCCCACGGATGAGTTCGAGTCCGTTCCGACGGCGGGAGTGCACACGGCGGACCGGCTGACCGCGATGCTCGACTCCGCCGGTTTCGCGTTTCTTGTCCTGACGGCAGAAGACGAGTCCGTCAAGGGCCAGCGGCGCGCTCGGCAGAACGTCGTGCACGAGGTCAGGCTGTTCCAGGGGCGCCTTGGGTTCGACCGAGCGGTGCTCGTGATCGAGGATGGCTGCGAGCTGTTCTCGAACGTCGCCGGCCTCGGACACATCAGGTTTCCCAAAGGAAAGATCGACGCCTGCTTCCACAAGGTGCACGAGGTCCTCGCCGATCGCTTCCCGCCGCCGTAGGCCAGCCGGCGCACAGACTGAGCCACAACCGACGAGAGGCGCCCCGGAGGACGCCTCTCGCGTGCTACCTGACTGGACTAAAAGCCCGAGCTGGATCGACTACTGCCTGCCGGTGGGACCAGTCCGGCATCCGGCTCGGGGGTGGCCCGGTGTGGATTCGCTGGTCGACGCCAGCCTTCCCGACCTAGCGGCCGAGCACCTCCAGGGTCCCGCAAGAACTGTCGCTGATACGGACCACCTCCTTTCTCTGGTCCGTGCAATGTAGCGAACCGCGAAGACGGTCGCGTGACAACTCGATCAGCTGGCGCCGTCGCCTTCCTCGGGCGGATCCGCGACGGGCTCGACAGCGCCGTTCGACGCTCCGTTGTCGGGGGCGGACTCGACCACGAGCGCGACCGCGGAGACGAGATCGTCGTCCTTCATGTTCATGAGCTTGACGCCCTGCGCGAGGCGCCCGTAGCGGCTGATCCCCCGCACGGCGGTCCGCTGGACCATCCCGCTCTGGGAGATGAAGACGAGCTCCTCGTGCTCGCGCACGACGAGCGCGCCGGCGAGCGCACCCTTCGTGTCGGTGAGCTTGATCGTGCCGACGCCCATCGCGCCGCGCTTGGTCTTGCGGTACTCCGCGATCGACGTGCGCTTGCCGAAGCCGTTCTCGGTCACGACGAGCAGCTCCTGGTCGTCACGCGCGACGTCCATGACGAGCACCGCGTTGCCCGGATCGTCGACGTCCATGCCGCGCACGCCCGACGTGTCGCGCCCCATCGGCCGCGCGTCGGACTCGTGGAAGCGCACGGCCTTGCCCTTGCGCGACACGATGAGGATGTCGTCGTCGCCGCTCGTGCGGCGCACGCTGACGAGCTCGTCGTCGTCGCGGATGTTGATCGCGATGATCCCGTCCGCCTTGATCGGCGTGTTGTACGCGTGGAACTCGGTCTTCTTCACGATGCCCTTGCGCGTCGCGAAGATGACGTAGCGCCCCTCGGTGAAGTCGCGCGTCGAGAGCACCGACTGGATGCGCTCGCCCTCGCGCAGCGGCAGGACGTTGACGAGCGCGCGGCCCTTCGCGGTGCGCGAGGCCTCGGGCAGCTCGTAGACCTTGGAGCGGTAGACCTTGCCCCGGTTGGAGAAGAACAGCAGGTAGTCGTGCGACGAGCAGACGAAGAGGTGCTCGATGTAGTCGCCGTCCTTCATGTCCATCCCGGTCACGCCGCGCCCGCCGCGCTGCTGCGCGCGGTAGGTCGTCAGCGGCAGCGACTTGATGTAGCCCGACTTCGTGATCGTGATGACCATCTGCTGCTCGGGGATCAGGTCCTCGATGCCGATCTCGTCTTCGGACTCGGCGATGACGGTCCGGCGCTCGTCGCCGAAGCGGTCTGCGATCTCCCGCAGCTCCTCGACGATGATCGCGAAGACACGCGACTCGTCGCCGAGGATCTCGCGCAGCTCGCCGATCCGCTCGACCTTGTCGGCGTGCTCGGTCTTGATCGCGTCGGCCTCGAGCGCGGTGAGCTGCGACAGGCGCAGGTCAAGGATCGCCGACGCCTGGATCTCGGTGAGCCCGAAGCGGTCGACGAGCTCGCCGCGCGCGTTCTCGCGGTCGCGCGACGCGCGGATCAGCGCGATGATCGCGTCGAGGTTGTCGAGCGCGATGAGCAGGCCCTCGAGCACGTGGACGCGGCGCTCGAGCACGCGCAGCTCGTGCTGCGTTCGCCGGACGATGACCTCGCGCTGGTGCTGGACGTAGTGCTTGATGACGTCGCGCAGGTTCAGCGTGCGCGGGACGTTCTCGACGAGGGCGACCATGTTCACGCCGAACGTCGTCTGCAGCGGCGTGTGCTTGTAGAGCTGGTTGAGGACGACCTCGGGGATCTCGTCGCGCTTGAGCGTGATGACGATCCGCATCCCGCCGCGCTCGGAGGAGTGGTCCTCGAGGTCGGCGATCCCGCTGATCTTCTTCTCGTGGACGAGCTCGGCGATCTTCTTGACCAGGCCGTTGTCGCCGCCCTTCTTGACCGCGTACGGCAGCTCGGTGACGACGATCGCCTCGCGCCCGCGGCCGACGTCCTCGGTGTGCGCCTTGCCGCGCACGCGCACGCGGCCGCGGCCGGTCGAGTACGCGTCGAGGATGCCCTGGCGGCCGAGGATGATCCCGCCCGTCGGGAAGTCCGGGCCGGGCATGTGCTTCATCAGCGCGACGGCGGCCACCTCGGGCTCGGCGCGCGCGAGCGACGGATCCTCGATGTAGGCGATGACCGCCTCGATGACCTCGGACAGGTTGTGCGGCGGGATGTTCGTCGCCATCCCGACGGCGATGCCCGACGAGCCGTTGACGAGCAGGTTCGGGAAGCGCGCCGGCAGGACCGTCGGCTCCTGCTTGCGCCCGTCGTAGTTCGGGACGAAGTCGACCGTGTCCGCGTCGAGGTCGCGCAGCATCTCCATCGCGACGCGTTGCAGCCGCGCTTCGGTGTACCGCATGGCGGCTGGCGGGTCGTCGTCGATCGAGCCGAAGTTGCCCTGGCCGTCGACGAGCTCGTAGCGCATCGAGAACTCCTGCGCGAGGCGCGCGAGGGCGTCGTAGATCGCGGAGTCGCCGTGGGGGTGGTAGTTGCCCATGACGTCGCCGACGATCGAGGCGCACTTGCGGTACGGGCGCGCCGGCGTCAGGCCGTTCTCCGACATCGAGAACAGCACGCGGCGGTGGACGGGCTTCAGGCCGTCGCGGACGTCGGGCAGCGCGCGCCCGACGATGACGGACATCGCGTAGTCGAGGTACGACGAGCGCATCTCGGCCTCGAGCGTCCGCGGTTCGACGTTGCCGCCGGAGAGCATGTCGATCGATGCCATGGGCTAGGAGTCCTTCGCGTGGCGGGTTGTCGCGGGACGGACCACTTACACGTCCAGGTTCGCGACGAGACGGGCGTTGTCTTCGATGAACTGGCGGCGCGGCTCGACGGGGTCCCCCATGAGCGTCGAGAAGATGCTGTCGGCCGCCGTCGCGTCCTCGATCGACACCTGCGCGAGCGTCCGCGTCGCCGGGTCCATCGTCGTGTCGCGCAGTTGCGCGGCGTTCATCTCGCCGAGGCCCTTGAAGCGCTGCAGCGTGATGCCCTTCTGCGAGACCGTGAGCACCGCCTCGCGCAGCGCGTCGAACGACGCCGCGTCGGCGGTGGCGTCGCCGAGCTTCACGGTGAACGGCGCGCGGCCGGCGAGCTCGATGAGCTGGCCGTGCACGCGGGTGAAGTTGCGGTAGTCCTGTGCGCCGAACAGCCGCAGCGGGATCCGCAGCGCACGCGCGAGGCCCGACTTCGTCTCCACCGCTCGGACCACGAGCACCTCGTCGTCGCGGCTTTGCAGCGTCGTCTCGTACGGCGCGTTCTCGATCCCGTCGCGCTCGATGAGCTCGACCGCGGTGTCGATCGTGTCGATGCGCTCGTCGAGGATGCCCGACTCCTCGAGGAAGCCGACCGTGTCGTGGCCGTACTCCGCGCGCAGCGTCGAGGACCAGCCCTGATACTGCTTGAGCAGCCGGGAGAAGCGCTGCCAGCGCGTCTCGGTCAGCTTGAACTGCGTCCCGTGGCGGTCGAAGGCCACGATCTTCTCGAGCTTGTCCGACAGCAGGATCTCCTCGAGCTCGGAGTCCTTCTCGATGTAGCGCTCCTTCGCGCCCTGCTTGAGCTTGTAGAGCGGCGGCTTGGCGATGTAGACGTAGCCGGCCTCGATGAGCTCGGGCATCTCACGGTAAAGCAGTGTTAATGCGAGTGTACGGATATGGGCCCCGTCGACGTCAGCGTCCGTCATAAGGATGATCTTGTGGTAACGCGCTTTCTCGATGTCGAACTCGTCGCGCACGCCCGTCCCGATCGCCGTGATGAGCGCCTGGATCTCGAGGTTCTTCAGCACCTTGTCGATCCGGCTCTTCTCGACGTTGAGGATCTTGCCGCGCAGCGGCAGCACGGCCTGCGTGTTGCGGTCGCGGCCCTGCTTCGCCGAGCCACCGGCGGAGTCTCCCTCGACGATGAAGATCTCGGCGAGCGACGGATCCTTCACGGAGCAGTCGGCCAGCTTGCCCGGCAGCGTCGAGTTCTCCAGCGCGGACTTGCGCCGCGTGAGGTCGCGCGCCTTGCGAGCGGCCGCGCGCGCCTGCGCCGCGGACACCGCCTTGCGGATGATCGCGTTGCCCTCCTGCGGGTTCTCCTCGAGGAACTCGGCGAGGCTCGCGTTGACGACCGACGCGACGAACCCCTCCATGCCGGGGTTGCCGAGCTTCGTCTTCGTCTGGCCCTCGAACTGCGGGTCCGACAGCTTCACCGAGATGATCGCCGTGAGACCCTCGCGGACGTCCTCGCCGGTGAGGTTCTCGTCCTTCTCCTTGAGGTGGCCCTTCTCGCGCGCAAAGCGGTTCAGCGTGCGGGTGAGCGCGGCGCGGAAGCCCGACATGTGCGAGCCGCCCTCGTGCGTGTTGATGTTGTTGGCGAAGGAGAACACGGACTCCTGGTAGGTCGTGTTCCACTGCATCGCGACCTCGACGGCCCCCTCGGCGCTCTCACCCTCGAAGTAGACGACCTTGCGGCCGATCGACTCCTTGTTGGCGTTGAGGTAGCGGACGAAGTCCTCGATGCCGCCCTCGTACTGAAACTCGGCCTTGGCGCCCTCGCCGCGCTCGTCGGTGATCGTGATCTTCAGGCCGCGGGTGAGGAACGCCGTCTCACGCAGGCGCTGCTCGAGGACGTTGAACTCGAGCTCGGTCGTCTCGAAGATCTCGGCGTCGGGCCGGAACGTGATCGACGTGCCGTGCTCCGGCGACGCCTCCCCCTTCTGCAGCTCGTTCTGCGGCTTGCCACGCTGGTAGCTCTGGCGCCAGACGTGGCCCTCGCGGCCGATCTCGATGTCGAGCAGCTCCGACAGCGCGTTGACGACCGACAGGCCGACGCCGTGCAGGCCGCCGGAGACCTTGTAGCCGCCGCCGTCGCCGAACTTGCCGCCGGCGTGCAGCACGGTGAGCACGACCTGGACGGCGGGCAGCTGCTCCTTGTCCATGATCCCGACGGGGATCCCGCGGCCGTCGTCGACGACCGTGACCGAGTTGTCGGGGTGGATCGTGACGTCGACGCGCGTGCAGTGGCCCGCGAGCGCCTCGTCGACGGCGTTGTCGACGATCTCGTAGACGAGGTGGTGCAGCCCGCGCACGCCTGTGGACCCGATGTACATGCCGGGTCGCTTGCGAACCGCCTCGAGACCCTCGAGCACGGTGATGTCCTGCGCGTCGTAACTGCGTTCGCCGGTACGCCCGTCGAACTTGCCGTCGTCCTTCGCCACTGATCCTCCGAACGTGAAGAAGCCCCGGGTCCGCGTCACCTTCAGACGGGCCGGGGCCGGGTCCTACGTGTGCGCGGAATGATAGCACAAGCGGCTACATAACTCTGCTCGGAAGGTGTCACAAATCACCTGCAAAACAGCGGAAAATGCGCGGTGACTAGCGCCTGTTGGGAGGCGGTCCGCGGCGACCCGTCGTCGCGACGCAGCGAACCCCGCTCACGCGCTCTGAGCCGAGCAGCTCGTTGAGCTGCGCGACGAGGCCGGGGCCCATGAGATCGATCTCCGCCATCCACACCGCGGACGAGCACTCGAGCGTCACGGTGCCGGCGCGCTCGGCCACGGGCGCGGCCTCGCGAGCGATCGCCGGACCGGCCGCCTGCTCCCACACGCGCTGGACATCGCCGAGCAGCGTCGCCGGCGCGAGCCGGCCCGTCAGCGCCCCGAGCGCGATCGCCAGCGGGCGCGGCGTGCGGCGGTGGCTCATGCCGCGACCGCGTCCTGCAAGACCGCCCCGTCGGCGACGGCGAGTCGCACGACGCCCGCATCCTCAGCCCCCGGCACGTGCCCGAGGTCCGTCGTCGTGATGATGCTCTGGCCCTCCCCGCCGAGCATCTGCGCGAGCAGCGCGCGGCGGTCCGGATCGAGCTCGCTCATGACGTCGTCGAGGAGCATGAGCGGGACCGCGCGCCGCGTCGCCGCCAGGGCCTCGCGCTCGGCGAGCAGCAGCGCGAGCAGGGCGAGGCGCTGCTCGCCCTGCGAGCCGTAGGCGCGCAGCTCGCGGCCGGCGCGCAGCAGGCCGAGGTCGTCGCGGTGCGGGCCGTGGCCCGTGAAGCCGCGTTCGAGGTCCGACGCCGTGTGCTCGGCGAGCTCGGCGGCGAGGCCCGCGACGTCGGCTGCGCGAGAGCGCGGCTTGTAGCGCAGCTCGGCGCCGTCCCCGAGGCCGAGCGACGCGGCGATCGCCGCGAAGCGCGGCGCGAGCAGGTCGATCGCGGACGCGCGGTCGTCGCGCAGCGCGATCCCGTGGCGCGCGAGCTCCGCGTCCCACGCCGGCAGCGACGTGTGCGACGCCCGGCCGCTGCGGATCCGCGCCAGCAGCGCGTTGCGCTGGGCGAGCGCCTGGCCGTACGCGCGGCGGGTCGCCGAGCGCCCCGGCCACATCGCGGCCACGACCTGGTCGACGTGCGAGCGGCTCAGCGCCGGCGGCCCCTTGACGAGCTCCAGGCGGTCGGGCAGGAAGACGCAGATAAGCGGGCGAGCCTGCACGTCGATGCGCTCGACGCTCACCCCGTCGGCCTGCAAGCGCTTGGCCTCGCCGGGCTCGAAGCCGACCGTCAGCGCGTGCTCGGCGCCCTCGTCGTCGCGCAGGTCGACCTCGACGCGCGCCACCTTGCACTCGAAGCGGACGACCTCGCGCTCGTTGGACGTGCGGCACGAGCGGCCGGTGCAGCCGAAGTACAGCGCTTCGAGGAGGTTCGTCTTGCCGGCGCCGTTGCGCCCGTGCACGACGGTCAGACCCGCGCCCAGCGCGACGTCCGCGGCCGCGTAGCTGCGGAAGTCGCGCAGCCTCAGGCGGGTCGCGATCACGGGTCCGTCAGACCGGCCCGCCTACACGTTCAGGCGGATCGGCATGATGAGGTAGAGGAAGCCGCTGCCGTCCGCCGACTCGATGAGGCCGGGGCGCAGCGGGCTGATGAGCTTCAGCACGAGGTCGCCGCCTTCGGAGCTCTCGAGGCCGTCGCGCAGGAACTCCGGGTTGAAGCCGATCTCGAACGGTTCGCCCGCGAACGGCACCGGCAGCGTCTGGCTGGCCTCGCCGACGTCCGGCGTCTGCGCGGAGATCGTCAGCTCGCCCTCGCGGAAGTGCAGGCGCAGCGGCGCGTTCTTCTGCGCCATGAGGCTGATCCGCCGCACGACCTCTGTCAACTCCGCCGACGCCAATGTCAGTTCGTGTTCATAGGCGTCGGGCAAGAGCTGGCGGTAGTTCGGGAACTGACCGTCGATGAGCCGCGAGGACAGGACGTCGCCGCCGATCTCGAACACGATCTGGTTCGGCCCGCACCGAGACGCTGAGCTCCTCCGCGTCCGCGGACTGGGAGATGCGCGCGAGCTCCTGCAGCGCGCGGGCCGGCACCGTCGCCTCGAACTCCCCGTCCAGCGGGACCTCGAGCTTCGTCTCCTTGACGCTCAGGCGGTAGGAGTCCGTCGCGACCATCCGCAGCTCGGACCCCGAGGCGGACACGAGGATGCCGGTGAGGATCGGCCGCGTCTCGTCGCGCGAGGCCGACCGGGCCACGCGGTTGATCGTCTCGACGAACGCCTCAGCCGGCACGTTGACGACGGTGTCGCCCCCGGGCTCGGGCAGCGGCGGGAAGTCCTCGGCGCGCAGCGTGCGGATGTGGAACGTCGCCGAGCCGGACAGGATCTCGACGGCCTGCTCGGCGGGGCGCAGCTCGAGCGAGGCGTCGGTGCCCGGCAGAGAGCGCGCGACGTCGAGCAGCAGGCGGGCCGGCAGGACGACCGTCCCCTCGCGCTCGACGGTGGCCTTGAGCGGGACGCGCAGGCCGACGTCCATGTCGGTCGCGCGCAGCTCCGCGCCGTCGGGACCGGCGATGACTTGAACGCCGGAGAGCGCCTGAACGGCGCTGCGGGTCGATGCGACGCGTGAGACGACGCTGAGCTGCGCGAGCAGATCCGCAGAGGACGTCGCGAACTTCACGATGAGCACCTCGGATGGTTGTTAGAGGTCATAAGGCCTGTGCAGTGTGTGCAGAAGGGCGAGGAAGCGCGGAGGGTGCGGGCCGGGCGATGCCGGGCGCGGGCGAACGGGTGGGGAGAGTGTGTCAAGTCCGACGGTCGGTCAGCCCGCGTCCGCGAGGCGCCGTTCGAGCGCCTTGACGGCGGCGTGTGCCGCGGGGTCGGAGGCGACGCGCTCGGCGGCGCGGCGGCAGGCGTACATGACGGTCGTGTGGTTGCGCCCGCCGAACTCCCTGCCGATGGCGGGGAGGGTGGCGCCGGTGTGCTCGCGGGCGAGGTACATCGCGACCTGCCGGGGCCATGCGACGCGCCCGCTGCGCCCGCTGGAGAGGAGCTCCTCGCGGGAGAGCGAGAAGGCCTCGCAGGTGAGCTCCTGGACGCGCGCGATGGTCGGCGGCCGGCAGGGCTGCACGGCGCCGGGGTACAGGCCGGCGAGGACCTCGTCGGCGAGCGCGGCGTCGATCGGGCGGCGCATGAGCGAGTGGTAGGCGACGACGCGGATGAGCGCGCCCTCGAGCGCACGCGCGTTGGCCGTGATGCGGTGCGCGATCGCGTGCAGCGCGCCCTCGTCGGCGAGTTCGATGCCGTCGTGCTGGACGCGCTTGCGCAGGATCGCGAGGCGCGTGGCGAGATCGGGCGGCGCGAGCTCGGCGACGAGGCCCGCCTGGAAGCGCTCGAGCAGGCGCGCCTCGAGCGCGGCCATGTCGGCGGGCAGGCGGTCGCAGGTGAGGACGAGCTGGCTGCCGGTCTCGTACAGGGCGTTGAACGTGTGGAAGAACTCCTCCTCGGTCTTCGCCTTGCGCTGTAGGAACTGGACGTCGTCGATGAGCAGGACGTCCGTGTCGCGGAAGCGGGTCTTGAACTCCTCGATGTCGCGGGCCTGCAGCGCGGCGACGAACTCGTTCGTGAAGCGCTCGGCGGTCGTCGAGCGCACGCGCAGCCCGCCGCCGTGCGCCTGGATGTAGTTGCCGATCGCGTGCAGCAGGTGCGTCTTGCCCAGGCCCGGCGGGCCGTAGAGGAAGAGCGGGTTGTATGCCTGGCCGGGCAGCTCGGCGACCGCGAGCGAGGCGGCGTGGGCGAAGCGGTTGGAGTCGCCGATGACGAACTGGTCGAACGTGAGCTTGGGATGAAACTCGGGCTCGGCGTACGCGACGTCGGGGGGCCGGCCGGCGGTTTGCGGCGCGACGACGTCCAGCGGCGCGTCAGGCGCGACGACGTCGACCGTCGTCGCCGGGCCGAGCACGGCGGCGGCGCAGGTCTGCAGCACGCGGGCGAAGCGATCGGCGACCCAGCTGCGGATCTCGTCGGGCGCGCCGACGACGAGGATCCCGTCGACGAAGGCCCGCGCGGTCAGGGGCGCGAGCCAGATCTCATAGGTCGAGTCCGGGACGGCGCTGCGCAGCTCGGAGCGGATCGAGACCCAGTCGCGGGCGAGCTGCGGTGTCAGGCCAGGCGTCATCGACTCCTTCTGGAGGGCTTGCGGATATGGACGGCGAAGGACCCCGCGAAGAGCCCGGGCGGCGGCGAATATACCAGCGGCCGAGGGGCGAGCCCGGGCCGCGGAGCGCGCCGCGCGCAGCCACCCCGCATGACGCGGGAAAAACCTCCGCGGGCGTCTGGAAGGGCGGGTGCAGTAGGATCCGACGCCGCGTCACGGACGCACGGCTCGCCATGAAACGCACCTACCAGCCCAAGAAGCGCAAGCGTGCCCGCAGCCACGGGTTTCGCAAGCGCATGCTCACGAAGGCCGGGCGCCAGACGCTCAAGCGCCGCCGGGCCAAGGGTCGCAAGCGCCTCACCCCCTGACGCCGGGCCCGGCGTCGTGACTGTCTAGGCTCCGTCTCGTGGACGAGCCGCTATCTCGAGTGCCGGCGAGCACGCGCCGCGCCAAGCGCGGTCGCCTCTCGCGCAGCGCGGAGTTCGAGCGCGCGTACCGCCAGGGGCGCTCGCACGCAAACCGCCATCTCGTCGTCTACGCGTTCCCGCGGGGCGCGGGCGAGGAGGCCCGGCTGGGCCTGTCGGTGTCGCGCAAGGTCGGCGGCGCCGTGCAGCGCAACCGCGTGAAGCGCCTGCTGCGCGAGGCCTACGACGCGGAGGTCGCCGCCGTGCCGGCCGGCCACGACGTCGTGGTGGTGGCGCGTCCGGGCGCGCACGACCTCGCCGAGCGCGAGGGCCTGGAGGGCATCCGCGGCGCCCTGCGCGAACTGCTCGAGAAGGCGGGACGCACGTGAGAGCTGCCGTTCGGATCGTCCAGGCGCCGATCGTCCTGTACCAGCGCGTCATCTCGCCGGCGCTGCCCCGCCGCTGCAAGTACGAGCCCACGTGCTCGGCGTACGCGGTCCGGGCGCTGCGGCAGTTCGGCATACTTCGCGGGCTGGTGCTGGCGATTTGGCGCGTCGTGCGCTGCAACCCGTTCAGCCACGGAGGCTACGACCCCGTCGAAGCCCAGCGTGTCTTCGCCCGCCGGCGGTCGCCCGGCACATCCTCATGATCTCGTCCGCTCCCACCGCATTCGTCCTGGCGCTGCTCGCGCCGATCCAGTGGATCGTCGATCTGCTGAAGCCCGTCCTCGTGTTCTTCCACGACTCGATCGGGGTCGGCTGGGGGATGTCGATCGTCCTGCTGACGGTCGTCGTGCGGGCGCTGCTCGCGCCGCTGACGATCAAGCAGTTCAAGTCGATGCAGGCGATGGTGCGCGTGGCGCCGGAGCTCAAGGCGCTGCAGAGCAAGCACAAGGACGACAAGCAGCGCCAGCAGCAGGAGGTCATGAAGTTCTACGCGGAGAACAAGATCAACCCCTTCGCGTCGTGCTTGCCGCTCGTCGCTCAGATGCCGTTCTTCATCGGGCTCTTCTACCTCCTGCAGACCGACCTGCGCCGCGAGGTCTGCGGCCGCGGCATCCAGGAGCTGGGCAAGCTCGTACCGTGCGGCCAGGTGCCGAACCCGACGGGCGACGAGAAGTTCCTCTTCATCCCGGACCTGACGGACAAGGCGTCCGGCGGGGTGCTGGCGGTGCTGATCGTCCTGTACATCGGCTCGCAGCTCCTGTCGAGCCTGCTCACGCCGTCGACCGCGGACCGCAACCAGAAGATGATCATGTACGGGCTGCCGTTCGTCTTCGTCTTCTTCGTCATCAACTTCCCGGCGGGCCTCATCGTCTACTGGATCACGACGAACCTGTGGACGGTTATGCAGGGCTACGTGCTGCGGCGGCGCATGGGTCCGATCAGCGCGCCGAAGGGCGAGGTGGCGCTCGCGGGGGTGCCCGGCCCGGCCAGCGATGCTCGCGGCAGCGGGTTCATGGCCCGCTTGGCGGCTGCCACCGGGGCGAACAAGGCCGAGCCCGAGCCCGACCCGCCCGTGAGGAAGGGTCGCGGCGGTGGGACGTCGTCGTCGAAGCCGGCCGGCGGCGGTGGTGGTGGCAGTGGTTCCGGCGGCGCCGGCAAGGGCAAGGACCGGACCCCGGCTGCTGCGCCGCCTGCGAAGTCGGGCGGTCGCGGGTCGCGAGCCTCGAAGGCCGCGGCGACAGCCGAGCCGGCAGCCAAGCCGGCGCGGACAGGTCCGCCTCCGCCACCGCCGCGCAAGAAGAAGAAGCGCTCGGGGCGGCGGCGCTGATGGTCGACGAGGACGACGAGGACCTGACGCCGTCGGAGGCCGTCGAGGAGCTGCTCGAGGAGGTCGTGCGGGCGCTCGGCCTGGACGCGACGATCGAGGTCACCGAGGACGACGAGACCGTGACCGGCACGGTGCATGGCGACGACCTTGGCCTGTTCATCGGGCGCCACGGCCAGACGATCGACGCGGTTCAGCACCTCGCGCAGCGGATGGCCGGGGCGCGCCCGTCGGAGGGCCGCCGGATCGTCATCGACGCGGA
The DNA here is from genome assembly GCA_963743055.1 of uncultured Actinomycetes bacterium. Taxonomy (GTDB): domain Bacteria; phylum Actinomycetota; class Thermoleophilia; order Solirubrobacterales; family Solirubrobacteraceae; genus CADCVQ01. The sequence goes on from CAVUOK010000002.1 coordinate 232,710, forward strand.
GGGCTACCGCGATCGCCGCGAGGCCATGCTGCAGCGCCAGGCCGACGGGGCCGCGTCCGACGCGCTGCGCTACGGCAGGCCGGTCGCGCTGGACGCGATGACGGCCAGCGAGCGCCGGCTCGTCCATGAGTACCTGCGCGACCACGGCGAGGTGCAGACGTACTCCGAGGGCGACGAGCCGGATCGCCATCTCGTAGTCGCGCCGCTCGACGCGCGCTGACCGCCCGCCCGCCCGGCTGCCGCCCGCCGCGCTGGGACGTTTCACGTTTTTCTCCCCGGTGTAACAATCCGTGCATGCTGAGCGACACGGAGCGCGGGCTGGTCGCCGGCGTCCTGATGAGCGAGGGATCGTTCGGGGGCGACGGCAAGCAGCCGCACGTGATCCTGCGCAAGCACATCCGCCACGAGTCGCTCATGCGCTGGCTCGTCGCGCGCTTCCCGCGCTCGCGGCTCTACGGCCCGTACCACCACGGCAACCGCTCGTACTTCCAGTGGGTCGCGCGGGGGACCGCCTTGGTCGAGGACGTGCTGCCGGTGCTCGACGAGCTGATCGTGCCCGACCTCGACGCCCACGCCGCCGCGCGGCTGCGGGACATGCGCGAGCGCTACGCGACGTATATCGCCCGCGTCCAGGCGCGTGAGGCCGGATGAGCGCTCGGTCCTCCCGCCGGCTCGCCGTACTCGCCGCGCGGTTCGATCTGCCGCCCGCCGCCGTGCCCGCGCTCGACGCGCTGCTCGAGTTGATCGCCTCGGACCCCGCGGCGCCGACGACGATCACCGATCCCGGCACCGCGGTCGACGCGCACGTCGCCGACGCGCTGGTCGCGCTCGAGCTTGAGGAGGTGCACGGCGCCAGGCAGATCGCCGACCTCGGGTCGGGTGCCGGCTTCCCCGGCCTGGTGCTCGCCGCCGCGTTGCCCGGCACTCGCGTGTCGCTTGTCGAGAGCAGCTCGAAGAAGTGCGCGTTTCTGGCGCGCGCGGTCGAGGTCATGGGCTTGGCGAACGTGGATGCGGTCGCTGCGCGCGCCGAGGAGTGGGAGGCCGGGATGGGGCGCTGTGACGTCGTCACGGCGCGGGCCGTCGCGCCGCTCAACGTGCTTGTCGAATACGCGGCGCCGCTGCTTGGCGCGGGCGGGAGCCTCGTCGCGTGGAAGGGACGGCGCGACGCGGCGGAGGAGGCCGACGGCGACGCAGCGGCCGCGGCGACCGGGTTGGCGCCCGCCGTCGTGCGTCCCGTGCGCCCATGGGACGGGGCCGAACATCTGCACCTGCACCTCTACCTGAAGGTTGGTTCGACACCGAATCGCTACCCGCGCCGGCCCGGAATGGCCAGCAAACGGCCCATTCGCGTCTCGACCTGAGCAGGAACCTTGCGTTCGGTGACGAACGGATCACGGAGAGCGACCGTCGGCACCGGTACCGTTGTCGTCCAGATGGGGACCGTCTACGCGATCGCGAATCAGAAGGGCGGCGTGGGCAAGACCACGACCGCTGTCAACGTCGCCGCGTGCATCGCGGAGGCCGGCTTCGCGACGCTGCTGATCGACATCGACCCGCAGGCCAACGCCACCCTCGGCCTCGGCCTGCCCAAGGACTCCGAGCCCAACGTCTACGACGTGCTGGCCGGCCGCGCGGCGATCGCCGCGGCGGAGCGCGACACGGCGATCGAGCTGCTGAAGATCGTGCCGGCGCACCCCGATCTCGCGGGCGCGAACGTGGAGCTCCCGCGCGAGGCCGGCTCCGAGACGCGGCTGCGCGACGCCCTGGGCGACGTCCGCGAGCGCTACGACTACGTGCTGCTGGACTGCCCGCCGTCGCTCGGCCCGCTGACCGTCAACGCGCTGGTCGCGGCCGACCGCGTGATCGTCCCGGTGCAGACGGAGTACTTCGCGCTGGAGGGCCTCGCCGGGCTGCTCGACACGCTGGCGCTGATCCAGCGCGAGCTGAACCCGCGCCTGACGATCGCGGGGATGCTCCTGACGATGCACGACGGCCGCACGCGCCTGGCGCGCGACGTCGAGCGCGAGGTGCGCGAGCACTTCCCCTCGCTGGTCTTCGACACAGTGATCCCGCGCAACGTGCGCGTGGGCGAGGCCCCGTCGTATGGCCGGCCCGTGACCCACCACGACCCGCACTGCGCCGGCTCGGACGCGTACTTCGAGCTCGCCAAGGAAGTCGTGCGAGCGGGAGCGGCGCCGTGAGCCCGCCGCAGCGCGGCATGGGGCGCGGCCTCGCGGCGATCCTCGCGGTGTCGGGCGGCCGCGGCCCCGAGCTCGAGGACCTGCGCATGGTGCCGATCGAGCTGATCGCGCCGAACCCCAAGCAGCCGCGCAGGGCGTTCGACGACGCGGCGCTCGAGGCGCTCGCCGGGTCGCTGCGCGAGCGCGGCGTGCTGCAGCCGGTGCTCGTGCGCCCGGTCGCGGGCGGGACGTACGAGCTCGTCGCCGGCGAGCGGCGCTGGCGTGCCGCGCAGATCGCCGGGATGCAGACGATCCCCGCGCTCGTGCGTGAGCGCGACGACGCGGAGGCGCTCGAGGCCGCGCTCATCGAGAACATGGCGCGCGAGGACCTCAATCCCGTCGAGGAGGCGCGTGCGTGCGCGGCGCTCGTCGAGGAGCTGGGGCTCACGCGCGAGACGGTCGGCCTGCGGGTCGGTCGCAGCCGCGTGGCGGTCTCGAACCTGCTGCGCCTGCTCGACCTGCCCGACGAGGCCCTGGCCCTGATCGAGCGAGGTGACCTGTCCGAGGGCCACGGCCGCGCGCTGCTGCTCGCGACCGAGCACGCCGACCGCCGTCGGCTGGCGCGGTCGGCCGTCGCCGACGGCTGGTCGGTGCGGGTGCTCGAGACGAAGGCGCGCGAGGCCAACGCGCATGACGGCCGCCCTGGCGCGGCCGCGCGCGCCGGTTCGAAGCGCGCGGCGCTTCACCCCGACCAGGAGGCGGCCGCGACCGAGATCGCCGACGCGCTCGGCGGCGCGCTCGGCATCGAGGTGACGGTCAAGCCGAGCGGCGACGGCTACCGCGCCGAGCTGACGTTCGAGGACCCGGCCGAGGCGCTCGCCCTGGCCCGCCGGCTACGCCGCCCGCGGGCCGTGGCGTGAGCTGCCGCGCGGCGGCGAGCTGTCGCTAGACTGGCGGACCGCGCCAAGGGCGCGCACGGGCGATTAGCTCAGTCGGTTAGAGCGCTTCTCTGATAAGGAAGAGGTCCCAGGTTCGAGTCCTGGATCGCCCATCGCCCGAAGGCCGTGGTCCGGGCTGCTCGAGCGGACCGGCAGCGTTACTCGGCGTCCGTCGCCGCACGCACCTGCACGCGCCCGTCCACCACACGCGTCTGCCACGCCGGTTGGTCGACGGTCGCCGGCCCGCGCATCGCCCTGCCGTCCTCGAGGCGAAACATGCTCGCGTGCCACGGGCATCTCAGACACCCGTCGACCAACTCGCCCTCGTCGAGCGGCCCGCCGGCGTGCACGCACCCGGCGGACAGCGCGAACAGCCGGTCGCCGCGCTTGACGAGCACGACCGCCACGCCGTCCGCGTCGACGCGCAGCGGCGTGTCTTCTTCGAGCGCGTCTGCAGCCCGACGGCGACTGTGTTGCCGAGCGCGTGGACGAGCCCGATGCGCTGCTCGGCCCCGTAGGTGTCCGACCAGTCCGGCATCCCGCTCGCGGCGGTCGGCACCGCCGCGAGGATCCCGAGCCCGGTGAGACGTCGCGCGCTGCCGGCGCCGCCCGCTCCACCGACGACGTCAAGCGCCGTAGCGCTCACCCACGCTCCGATCGTGACGTCGGTCGCCAGCGGATGCAGACTGATGGCCCAGCCACGTGCCGCTCAACGCGTTCTTGACGAGCGTCGACCGGGTCGCGCGTTGCACAACGCTCGTGATCGCCGCAGCGATCGGATCGAGCCGCTCACGCGCTGCGATCTGACGGATCAGCGCGCGAGGGTCACTGCCAGCCGGTCGAGTCACGTCGCCTCCTGAAGTCGAAACCGTGGCCGTCTTTGCGTAGTCGTCCGCGTCCGTTCTTACGCGGCGGGCTGAAACCCCCGGCTCACGCGGTGAGGTAGCGAGCGACGCGCAACCCGGCAGGCGAGACGATCGACCGCCGGTAGGCGCGCGAGGCCCGTGAGCCAGGTGCGGCTGCCGGCACGCCGTGACGACGTAGAGTCCGCTGGCAATGCGGCACCTGAAGCGAATCAATCCCGCCTGGGTCGCCATCGTCGTCATCGCGCTCGCCGCGCTCTGGCTCTCCCGGCCCGTCTGGCACGGGTTCGCGCTCTTCTTCTGGACCGCCCCGATCGTCTGGCTGGCACCGCTCGCGCTGCTCGCCGCCGGCGCGGTCCTCCTCAAGCGCTCGCAGCGCAGCTGGACGACGCTCGAGGACCTGCGCAGCGGCGTGCGCCCGCCGCGCTGGCTGCTCGCGTTCCCCATCGGCGCGTTCCTCGTCTTCGTCTTCGGCGCGTCGCTGAGCGGGCCGCTCATCCAGCGCGCGATCGTCAAGCACACGACCTACGAGGCGATCCCCGGCCTGCCCGCCGGCGGCAAGGTCCGGCTCGTGCCGCGCGAGGTCGCCGAGCAGAACGCCTCGAGCGCGTTCAACTCGCCGACCGAGACGCTGACGAACTTCCGCATCGTCAATACCGCCGACGGCCTCGTGTGGACCGCGCTGCGCACGCCGCAGGGCGTCTTTCGCGTGTTCACGAAGAAGAGCCAGGGCATCGTCGAGCTCGACGCCGAGCAGACCGCCCGCTCGCTGCGCCCCGTCGATGCCGAGCTGAAGTTCGCGCCCGGCCTGCAGATCACCGACAACCTGCGCTGGCAGCTGCTCAAGCGCCGCTTCCTGGTGTCGCTCGAGGAACCCGTCGGCATCGAGACCGCGGACGGCCCGCGGATCCTCGTCCCGTACCTCGAGTACAAGGGCTTTCTCATCCGCCGGCCGGTCCTCGGCGGCGTGTTCGTCGTCGCGCCCGACGGCAAGATCGAGGACCTCGAGCCTGAGGAGGCCGCGCGCCGGCCCGACCTCGCCCAGACCGGCCGGATCTTCTCCGACACGCAGGCGCGCCGAATCCAGGAGGCCTACCAGTACAAGGGCGGCCTGTGGAACGCGTGGTTCGTGCACGAGGACCAGACGCGCATCACCGACACCGAGGTCAACCGCCAGCCCTACCTCGTCGACTTCGGCAAGGACGGCCTCGGGATGCAGTGGGTGAGCGTCGCCGAGCCGTACGGCCGCGCGTTCGCCGCGAGCGCGATCTTCCTGACCGACGCGACGACGGGCCGCACCCGGATCTGGCGCGTCCCCGAGCGCACGTCGCTGAGCGGCAACCGCCGCGCGATCCAGGCCGTCAAGGCGGTCTCGATCCCCGGCATCGACTTCGGCGACGCCGCGACGCCCGGCTCGGGCAACTTCCGCGTCGTCGAGCCGCGGCCGGTCTTCGTCGACAACAAGCTCGTCTACCTCACGTCGATCATCCCGAACACCGCGAACGCGGTCTCGAAGACCGTCGTCGTCGACGCGGAGACGAACAAGCTCGTCGCGATCTTCGACAACGACCGCGACCCGCAGGCCGAGGAGAAGACGCTGCGCTACATCGAGACCGGCGAGGTGCCCGACGACGCGGTAGCGCCGGGCTCGACCGGCACGACGCCCCAGACGACGACGACACCCGGGACGACCACGACTCCGGGGACGACCACCACCCCGTCGTCCGGCACGAGCGTCGAGCGCCGGATCGACGACATCCTCAAGCGCCAGGAGGAGCTCGTGAAGGAGCTCGAGCGCCTGCGCGAGGCCGTCCGCGAGCAGGACGAAGGCTGAGCAAGCAAGTGAGGCGCCGCGGCGAGCGGGGATCCCGCACGCGACGCCCGACACACGTCACACCCGATCGGCCGCCGACCTGACAGAGGCGAGGACGGAGGGAGCGCGCCCGGCGATGCCGGACGTCTCACGCGTCGAGGTGGCGCGCGGTGGCGTCGAGCGCAGCGCGCCAGTCCGGCGCGCGGTCGGCCGCGCCCGGCGCCGGGCCGGCGGGCTCCCACGAGCTCACGACGCAGATGCCGTGCGCCGCGTTCGCAAGCCACGCCTCACGACCCGCGAGCTCGTCGGGCAGGGGCGAGCGGCGGCGGACCTCCACGCCGCGCTCGTGCGCGATCGCGAACAGGAGCGCGCGTGTAACGCTCGGCAGCGTGCGCTCGTCGGGCGCCGAGCAGAGGACGTCGCCTTCCCACCACAGCAGGCTGTGCAGCGCGCCTTCGAGCAGCCGCCCGCCGCCATCGCGGACGACGAGCTCGTCGGCCCCTGCGCCGATCGCCTGCTCGCGCAGCGCCAGCAGCAGCGGTAGGTCGGGGCCCTTGCGGCGCGGATGGCTGCGCAGGTCGCCGGGGTCGGCGATGAGCACGCGCGCCTCGCGCATGAGCGTCTGCGCGGGGCGCAGCCCGAGGACGAGCTGCGCGGCCCCCGCGCGCCCGCCGGCGCTCCCGACGAGCGCGACGCGCGGAAACCAGCGGCCTGCGCGCGGCAGGGCCGCGGTGACCGCTGCGCGAAACCGCGCGATCTCCGACGGCGCGACCCGTAGCTCTTCGCACCAGCCCGCGAAGCGCGCCCAGTGCGCGTCGTGGCCGCGGACGCGGCCTTCGTCCACGAGCCACGAGTCGGCCGCGAGCAGCGCGCCGGCGGGCGCGGCGCCGACGGGGTGAAGCCCGCCGTCGCGCCAGAGCAAGACGCTGTGGGAGATGGGAGGCGCCGTCGCCACGGCAGGGCGGTCAGCGGCCGATGAGGACCGGCGTGCCGAGCGGGACGCGCTTGTAGAGCGCCTTCACGTCGGACACGTGCATGCGGATGCAGCCATGCGAGGCGCGGGTTCCGATCGAGTAGTCCTGCCCCGTACCGTGGATGCCGACGCTGCCCGAGACGCCCATCCAGCGCGCCTTCAGCGGATTCGCGGCGCTGCCGCCGCCGACGGTCGTGCCCGCGAGCTCGCCCGCCCACGGGCTGTTCGGGACCGACCAGACGGGGTTGATCTGCTTGCTCTGGATCGCGAAGCGGCCGTTGGGGGTCGGGTAGCCGGACTGGCCGACCGCGACCTTGTAGGTCTTCACGAGCTTCGTGTGCTTGAACAGCCGCAGCTTGAACGTCGACTGCTTGATCGTGATGACCGTCGAGACCGTCTTGCGCGCCGCGGCCGCGTTGACCTTCGGCTTGACCTTGCGCACCTTGATCTTGAAGACGCGCTCGATGCGCGGATCGTCGAGCGCCTTGCCGATGCGCGTGGCGAGCGCCGCCGCGTTGATGTCGCGGCCGGTCCGCGAGTGGGTCACGCGCACGCGGCGCAGGGTGATGACGGCCCGCGAGTCGCGCGCCGGGCGAGCGACGCGCTTGTCGATGCGGGTCGTGAACGTTTGCACGGCGCTCTGCGAGTGCGTGATCGCGAGCGGCACGTCGACGGGCGCGCCCGCGGCCTCGCGGCCGGCGTAGATCGCGCGCTTGGCGGTCGTCTCGGTGTCGAAGACGACGGCCGCGGCGGCGGACTTGAGCTTGAACTGCTGGTCGGCGACCTCGACGAGGACGCTGCCGCGCTCCAACCGCTCGCTGAGGGCCTCGAGACGCTGGGAGGCCTTGTCGACCGTCAGCCCCGACAGATCGACGCCCGCCGCGGTGACGCCCGCGGCGATCGGCTCGGTCGGCAGCGGCGGCGACGCGCTTGCCGGCGTGGCCGCCAGGACGGCGGCGCCGGCGCAGCCGGTGAGCAGGATGCGGCGTGAGGTGTGCACTGGTCTGACTTTACCCCCGGCGGCGGCGCGGTTACGCCGCCCGGCGCGCCGCCGCGCTCGCGACCCGGCTCGGCGTCACGCTCACGCGCGGCCGTAGACCGGCACGTGCGCGCCGCTGACGACGCCCGCGCCGTCCTCGCAGAGGAAGCGCACGACCTCCGCGATCTCCGCGGGCTTGACCCAGCGCTCGACGTCCGCGTCCGGCTGGGAGCTGCGGTTGGCGGGCGTGTCGATGACGCTCGGCAGGATCGCGTTCGCGCGGATGCCGTCGTCGCGGTACTCCGTCGCGAGCACGTCGACCAGCGCGAGGATCGCGGCCTTCGCGACGATGTAGCCCGCGGCGCCGGAGAAGGGCTTGAGCGCGGCGCGCGAGGAGACGCACACGATCGCGCCGCCGCCGGCGGCCTGCAGGTGCGGCACCGCGGCCTGCGTGACGAGGTACGTCGGGCGCAGGTTGAGGCGCAGCTGCGCTTCGAAGTCCCCGATCGGCGTCTCGTGCACGCGCCCGCCCATCGCGAAGCCGCCGACGAGGTTGACGACCGCGCGCAGCGGGGCGCCGGGGTCGCCCGCGGCGAGCATCGTGACGCCGGCGGCCGACGCCGGGTCGAAGAGGTCGGCCTGCTCGAGCACCAGCCGCTCGTGGGCCTGCACGCGCTCGCGCTCGGCCTCCTTGAACAGCGGCACGACGACCCGCCAGCCACCGTCGAGGAAGGCTTGCGTCACCGCCGCGCCAAGCCCGCCCGTGCCTCCCGTGATGAGCGCCGTGCGTCCCACGGCCGACAACCTACAGCGGTCCGTCCGCACCGCTTGGCACCGTGTCGTCCATGTTCGTAAAAGACCTGCAAGAGGGCGCCTCCGTCGACGGCGTGCTCGTCGTCCGCGAGGCCGAGCTGTGCGCGCGCCGCGACGGCGGGCAGTACCTGCGGCTGCTGCTCGGCGATCGCACCGGTGCGCTGGCGTCGAATGTCTTCGACGGCGTCGAGGCGGCGAGCACGATCGCGACGGTCGGGGCGCCCGTGCACGTCAACGGCCACCTGCGCACGTGCGAGGGCGATCGCGCCGAGCTCGCGCTCACGACGCTGAGCGCGGCGATCCCCGGGACCTTCGACGAGGCGAGGCTGCGCGACGGCCCGCCGCGCTCGGCCGCGCTCATGGAGGCCGACCTGCGCGAGCTCGCCGGCACGGTGCAGGATCGCGACCTGCGCCGGCTGCTCGATGCCGTCTTCGGCCCGGGCGCGCCGACGTGGGCGAGCTACCGCAGCGCGCCCGCGGCGAAGCGCTTTCACCAGGCCTACCGCCACGGGCTGCTCGAGCACTCGCTGTCCGTTGCGCAGGCGGTCAGCGCGATCAGCGCGACGTTCGCCGGGATCGATCGCGACGTCGCCGTGGCGGGAGCGCTGCTGCACGACATCGGCAAGCTCGACGCCTACGCGTTCACGGGCGCGGGCATCGAGATGACAGACGCGGGCAAGCTCCAGGGCGAGATCGCGCTCGGCTACTACCGCGTGCGCCGCCTGATCGACGAGCTGGACGGCTTCGACGAGCGCACCGCGGAGGCGGTGCTGCACATCATCCTCAGCCACCACGGCAGCCTCGAGCACGGCAGCCCGGTGCTGCCCTGCACGCGCGAGGCGACGCTCGTGCACTTCTGCGACAACCTCGGCGGGCGGCTCGGCTCGTTCGACAGGCTCGAGAAGGAGCTGCCGTCGGGCGAGCGCTGGACGCGCTTCGATCGCGCGATCGGCTCGCGGGCGTACTTCGCGCCGGGCGCCGAGACGGGGCAGGAGGCGCGCGAGGCGGCGTGACGCGATCGGCGCGTGCGCCGAATGGTTCGGGGCTTGTCGCGTCGATTGCGCGAAAAGTGCGGAAAGAGCGGGCCGACTTCGTGCCAACGGGAGGGTCCGCGCGACGGCGGGCCGTATCGTGTCCGCCATGGCCAAGGACACGGAGAAGCTCATCCGCCAGCTCTCCCTGATCTCCTACCTCATGGCGGAGCGCCGACCGGTGACCGCGCTTGAGATCAGGCGCGACGTCGAGGGCTACAGCACGATGAACGAGGACGCGTTCGCGCGGCGCTTCTACGCGGACCGCTCGGAGCTCGACTCCCTTGGCATCGTGCTGACCGTCGAGCGCCCGGTCGACGGCGTCGCCGAGCAGGAGAACTACTCGCTGCGCCCGGAGAACTTCCACCTCCCCGCGATCGCGTTCACCGACGGCGAGCTGGCCGCGCTGCAGACGGCGCTCTCGCTGCTGGATGGCGAGTTCGCCTACGCCGAGCCGCTGCGCCTCGCGCTGCAGCAGATCTCGTGGGGCCGCCAGAACCCGCTGCGCGCGCCGGAGCAGCGCGGCGTCGGTCTCGGCATCACGGCATCGGCCGGCGGGCACGACCTCTCCCAGCGCCTCGCGAAGATCGAGACCGCGATCTTCCGCAACAAGACGATCACGTTCGACTACTACACGATGGCGCGCGACGCGACCGGCACGCGCAAGGTCGACCCGTACCACCTGCTCTTCCAGGGTGGCCAGTTCTACCTCCTCGGGCACGCCCACGAGCGCGGCGCGCTGCGCGTCTTCCGGCTGTCGCGCATCCAGGGCAAGGTCGCGTACGCGACGAAGTCCGAGCACGACTTCAAGGGCCGGCCCGAGGGCTTCGACCCGCGCGGCTACGCCAACCGCGCCGTCTGGCAGTTCGGCGAGGCCGGCGAGACGGCGCAGATCAGGATCTCCGAGCGCATCGCCTGGCAGATCGAGCGCCACTTCGGCCGCTTCGGCGAGGTCCATCCCGCGGGCCCCGAGCACGCCGGCGACATCGTCTTCGCGACGAAGTACGCCGACCGCCGGCAGCTCGCCGCCTGGGTCCTGCGCCTCGGCGAGCACGCCCGCGTGCTCGGCCCGCCGGAGCTCGAGCAGGAGGTCGCCGACCGCGTCGAGCTGCTCTTCGAGCGCCACCGCGACGGCGGCGACGGCAGGCCGGCGTTCGACGTCGCGCCCCCCGCGCCGCCGCCGCGGCACGAGCCGGCGACGGCCGCGTCCAACGGCAGCACGCGCCGCGCGGAGGCGGCGATCCGGCCGGAGCGCATCGCCCGTCTCGTGACGCTCGCGTCGATCCTCATCCAGGCCGGCCGCGCCGACCTGCGCCTGCAGGCCGCCGAGGTCTGCGCGCAGATGCAGATCTCAGACGCCGAGCTGCGCGAGGACATCAACGTGCTGAACGTCGTGAACTTCGGCGGCGGCTCGTACGTCCTGTACGCGGAGATCGGCGACGGCGGCGAGATCGAGGTGGATCCCGAGCCCTACTCCGACAACTTCGCGCGGCCCGCGCGCCTGCTGCCGGTCGAGGCGAAGGCGCTCGTCGCGGCGATCGACCTCATCGGCGAGCACCTGCCGGAGGGCTCGCTCGCGTCGTCGCGCAAGAAGATCGTCGACGCGCTGGGCTCCGATCCGATGGAGCAGGGGCTGCACGTCGCCAACGCGGGCGGCGACGACTCCGAGGTCGCGCGGCTCGCATCGACGGCGATCATGGACCACCGCATGCTGCGCCTGGACTACTACAAGCCCAACGAGGACGAGTTCTCCGCGCGCGTCGTCGAGCCGTATGCGCTCGTCAACGGCCGCGAGGGCTGGTACGTCGCCTGCTATGACCCCGATCGCGGCGACGTGCGCCACTTCCGCCTTGACCGCATCCGCCACGCCGAGGTCACCGACACGCTGTTCGAGCCGCGCCCCGAGGTCGACCCCGCGGCCGAGGTCGACGGCTGGCTGCGCACCGGAGAGGTCGAGGCGTCGCGCGTCGCGCACGTGTGGGTCTCGCCCGAGCGGGCGCGCTGGGCGCGCGAGGAGCGCCGCGTCCACCAGGAGCTCGCGGACGGGTCGGTCGTCGTCGAGCTGACCTACAAGGGGCTCGACTTCCTCGTGCGCGACGTGCTCGAGGAGGCCGGCGACGCCGCCGTGCTCGATCCGGCGGACGCCCGCGAGGCCGTTCTCGCCGCCGTCGGGCGCCTGCGGGCGCCGGCGATGCGCTAAGCGAACGCACGAATTCTCGCAAGAGACCTGATTGAGGTCCGTTGCGACGGGGCAGGAGCCCTGTCAAGCAAAGGGAAGATCGATTTAAGTACGAACCCCAAGGAGCGTTTTGCGCCAAGATGGGGGTGGGGGTACATTCACCGGGCGTGCGTTGGCGCACCGAGGAACGGAACCCTCGGTGAACGGGGCGGAATAGAGCCTTCAAGAGGGCGGCGCCGGGCTGCTGGCGTCCTACAACAGCAGGGAGAAACCAGGTATGACCCGCAAACTTCTCGTGGGCCTAGCGGCCGTGACAGGAGCGCTAAGCCTCGTGCCCAGCGCGCAGGCGTTCACCAACGCCCCGGTCTGGAAATGCCGCGCGAGCCCGCTCTACACCTCGGTCAGCGGCCAGAACCGCGTCGAGCCGATCGTCGCCAACGGCGCCATCAACACAGCCAACGGCGGCGATCCCGATCGCGCGCAGTGTGCGAACTCCGAGACCGGAGCCGGCAACACCGCGACGCAGCTCGCGATCCCGCAGGACCTCATCGGAGCCAGCACGACGCAAGCCAAGACGGAGATCGTGCCCGAGCTCGGCAAGGCGATCAACCAGAAGATCACCTCGACCGCCAAGGTCGAGAACCTCCAGGTCGCGATCCCGGCGGGCTCCCCGTCGCTGCTTGGCGTGAAGGCCATCACGTCGAGTGCGACCGGAACGTGCACCAGCGGCTCCGTGACGCCGAAGTTCGACGGCACGAGCCAGGTCGCCGACCTCACCGTGCTCGGCGCTCCCATCGGCCTCGACGGCCTGCTCGGCGCGCTGACGAACGCCCTTCAGCCGCTCGGCGCGCTCGTCGACCTCAAGATCAACGAGAAGGTCATCGGCGCGGACGGCTCGCTGACGGTTCGCGGGCTGCACCTCAAGGTCATCCGCGGCAACGGCACGCCGCTCATCGACCTGATCGCCGCGGAGAGCAAGGTCGGCGCCAACGGCACCGTCTGCGACCCCGACCACCAGGGTGACAACCCCGGCGGCGGCGGCGGCGGCGACGGCACGAACGGCGTCTGCCCGAAGGGCGCGGTCCTCGACACGGCGTCGAACCTGTGCGTCATCAGGGCCTCGACCTCCGGCTCGAGCCTCGGCGACGTCATCGTCGGCCCGGCGTTCTCCGGCCCGAGCGGCGGCACCGTGGTGCCGCTGGACATCGCCCGCAAGAAGTACGGCAGGAGCGCGTGCCTCAGCGGCAACGGTGCGCCGAAGTTCGCGATCGTCGGAACCAACAAGGCCGATCGCATCACGGGCACGAACGTCGCCGACCGCATGATCGGCTTGGGCGGCAACGACAAGCTCGACGGCGGCCGTGGCAACGACTGCATCGAGGGCCGGACGGGCGGCGACACGATGTCCGGCGCCCTCGGCAACGACAAGCTGTACGGCTCGACCGGCAACGACCACCTCGTCGGCGGCTCCGGCGCGGACTACCAGTCGGCGGGCTCGGGCAACGACACGATCAGCGCCGGCTTCGGCAAGGACCGCATCTTCGGCGGCTCTGGCGTTGACTTCATCAACATCGCCACCGCTGGCGCGGCTGCCACGGCGGACTGCGGAACGGGTCGCGACAAGATCCGGCTGAACCGCAACGAGACCAGGAAGATCAAGGGCTGCGAGACGGTCTACATCTTCCGGGACAAGTAGACACGCAGCACATCGAGGACGGTCGCACGGGCGGGGCTGACTACAGTCCCGCCCGTGAGCCGCCGTGACCAGGTCCGGATGACGCCCGACGAGGTCGGCACGTTCCTCGCGCAGGAGCGCACGGTCATCTGCGCCACGAACGGCAAGGACGGGTTTCCGCATCTGATGCCGCTGTGGTTCGTCGTACGTGACGACGAGCTGTGGGCGTGGACGTACGCGAAATCCCAGAAGGTGCGCAACCTCGAGCGCGACCCGCGCGCGACGCTGCAGGTCGAGGCCGGCGACGAGTACGGCGAGCTGCGGGGTGTCATGCTGAGAGCCGACGTGACGATCCACCGAGACACCGATCAGGTCTCCGCGTTCGGCCTCGAGCTCTTCGCTCGCTACACGGGCGAGCTGACCGACGACGTGCGCGCGATGGTGCGCGCGCAGGCGCCCAAGCGCGTCGCGCTGCAGTTCACCGAGCGCTCCCGAGCGACGTGGGATCACCGCAAGCTCGGCCCAGCCGTGTACTGATGAAGGGCCTCATCCTCTCCGGCGGCAAGGGCACGCGCCTGCGCCCGATCACCCACACGAGCGCCAAGCAGCTCGTCCCGGTCGCCAACAAGCCGGTGCTGTTCTACGGCATCGAGGCGATGGCCGAGGCCGGCATCGAGGAGGTCGGGATCATCATCGCGCCGGAGACCGGCGCCGAGATCCGCGAGGCCGCGGGCGACGGGTCGCAGTTCGGCGTGAGGATCACCTACGTCGAGCAGCTCGAGCCGGCGGGGCTCGCGCACGCCGCGCTCACCGCGGAGCCGTTCCTCGACGGCGACCCCTTCGTCATGTACCTCGGCGACAACCTCCTGCAGGGCGGCATCACCGAGCTCGTCCGCGCGTTCGCGTCGAGCGCGCCCGACGCGCTCATCCTCCTCACGCCGGTGCCCGATCCGCAGAACTACGGCGTCGCCGAGCTCGACGGCGACCGGGTCGTGCGGCTCGTCGAGAAGCCCTTGAAGCCCGCGACCGACCTCGCGCTCGTCGGCGTCTACATGTTCACCGCGGGCATCCACGACGCGTCGCGGGCGATCGAGCCGAGCGCGCGCGGCGAGCTCGAGATCACCGACGCGATCCAGTACCTCGTCGACGGCGGCAAGCGCGTCGAGCCGCACATCGTCCGCGGCTGGTGGAAGGACACCGGCCGCCTCGACGACATGCTCGAAGCCAACCGGCTCGTGCTCGACCGCACGGAGCGGCGGATCGACGGCGAGCTCGTCGACTCGCAGTGCGAGGGTCGCGTCGTGATCGAGCCGGGGGCGCGGCTGGAGCGCACGACGGTCCGCGGCCCGGCGATCATCGGTGCGGGCGCGCGACTCACCGACTGCTACGTCGGGCCGTACACGGCGATCGGCGAGGACTGCACCATCTGCGAGGCCGAGGTCGAGCACTCGATCCTGCTGTCAGGCTGCACGGTCTCGAACCTCGCCGGGCGGATGGAGTCCTCGCTGCTGGGCCGCAACGTCACGATCTCGCGCGGCGAGCGCCAGCCGAAGGCCTACCGCTTCATGGTCGGCGACAACTCCGAGATCGGGATCCTGTGAAACTGCTCGTCACGGGAGCCGGCGGCATGCTCGGGCGCGCGGTCGTCGAGGCCGCGACGCGCCTGGGCCACGAGGTGCGCGGGGTCACGCGCTCGGAGGTCGACATCACCGACGCGGCAGCCGTGCGCGGCGCGGTGCTCGACGCGCGGCCCGCGGCGGTCGTCAACTGCGCGGCGTACACGAACGTCGACGGCGCGGAGAGCGACTGGGCCGTCGCCGAGGCGGTCAACTGCACGGGCGCGGGCAACGTCGCCGCCGCGGCGGCGAAAGCAGGCGCCTCGATCGTCCACATCTCGACGGACTACGTCTTCGACGGCTCCAAGCGCGAGCCGTGGCTCGAATCCGACCCGACCGGCCCGCTCGGCGTCTACGGCGAGACGAAGCTCGGTGGCGAGCACGCCGTGGCGGAGGCCAACGCCCGGCACGCCATCGTGCGCACCGCGTGGCTGTTCGGGGCCGGCGGCAAGAACTTCGTCGACACGATGCTCTCGCTCGGCGCGCAGCGCGACGAGGTCGCGGTCGTCACCGACCAGGTCGGCTGCCCGACGTGGACGGGTCATCTCGCGGGCGCGCTCGTCGAGCTGGCCGAGCGCCCGGACGAGACCGGCATCCACCACATCGCAAGCGCCGGCGCGTGCTCCTGGAACGAGCTGACGCTGGAGCTGTTCGAGCGCGCGCAGGTCGACTGCCGCGTGCGCCCGGCCACGACCGACGAGTTCCCGCGCCCCGCCAAGCGCCCCGCCTACAGCGTGCTCGGCACCGAGCGCGCCGAGCCGCTCGTGCTGCCGGCCTGGCAGCGCGGCGTGAGCGACTACCTCGCGACGCGGATGAGCGCCGTATGAGGCTGCTCGTCTGCGGCGGCGCCGGCTTCATCGGCTCGAACTTCGTGCGCCTGCGGCTGCGGGAGCACGGCGACTCGGTGATCGTGCTCGACAAGCTCACCTACGCCGGGCGGCGCGAGAACCTGGCGGGCCTGGACATCGACTTCGTCCACGCGGGGATCGAGGACGCGGCTGCCGTGGCGGAGGCTTTGGACGGCGTCGACGCGGTCGTGAACTTCGCCGCCGAGACGCATGTCGACCGCTCGATCGCCGAGCCCGACGCCTTCGTCACGACGCACGCCGTCGGCACCTACGTGCTGCTCGAGGCGGCGCGCGCCGCGGGCGTCCGCTACCTGCAGGTGTCCACGGACGAGGTCTACGGGTCGATCGAGAGCGGCTCGTTCACCGAGACCTCGCCGCTCGCCCCGTCGTCGCCCTACAGCGCGACGAAGGCCGGCGCCGACCTGCTCGTCTCGAGCTACTTGCACACGTTCGGCCTCGAGACGCTGATCTGCCGCGGCTCGAACAACTACGGCGGCTACCAGTACCCCGAGAAGCTCATCCCGCTGATGATCCTCAACGCGCTGCACGGCGACCGACTGCCGGTCTACGGCGACGGGATGCAGGTGCGCAACTGGCTCTACGTCGAGGACTTCGGCCGCGGGATCGGGCACGTGCTCGAGCACGGGACGCCCGGCGAGGCGTACAACGTCGGCGGCCCCGACGAGTGCCCGAACATCGAGGTCGTCAAGCGGATCATCGCGCTCACGGGCGCGTCGGAGGACCTGCTCGAGTACGTCACCGACCGCCCCGGCCACGACCGCCGCTACTCGCTGGGCTCCGAGAAGGTCCGCGCGCTGGGCTGGGAAGCGCGGACGCACTTCGCCGAGGGTCTCGAGCAGACCGTCGCGTGGTACCGCGACAACCCCGAGTGGTGGGCGCCGATCCGCTCGGGCGACTACCGCGAGTACTACGAGCGCCAGTACGGCTCTCGCCTGGAGGGCTGAGGACCGCGGTCTCAGCTCTTGAGCGAGTCGACCTTCCAGGCCGTGCCGTCGCGCTTGAGGTCGAGCTCGTCCGTCTTCTCCTTGGACCCCGATCCGGAGACGACCTTGGCCGTGGCGGCGGTCCCGCTGATCGTGACGTCGTCGACCGTCAGGTCGAGCGAGTCGGCGTCCTTGAAGGCCTCGTTCACGGCGGTCTTGCAGTTCGTGCCCTGCTCCTTGAGCACGGCCAGGCGGGCGTCCGTGAAGAGCTTCGTGCAGACCGTGCCGGGGTCGTCGTCGCGCGCGGCCTTCTCGATTTGCTCGATGACGGCGGCGACCTTCTGCTCCTCGCCCTTGAACTCCTTCGTCGAGTCGCTGGGCGCTCCACCGCAGCCGGCCAGCACGACGGCCGCGAGACAGAGGAGGGAGGCCTTTCTCACGGCCGGGAGCCTATCTAGACTGATGCGGTGACCGAGCTGACACCCTCCCAGTCGCCGATCCCGCGCGGCCGGCACGCCCCGCCGCTCGAGGTCCGGCTCGAGGTCCAGAAGCAACGCCTCTTCGAGGCGGCCGCCACGGTCTTCACGCGCGTCGGCTACGCCGAGGCCAGCGCCGAGGCGATCAGCCGCGAGGCCGGCATGTCGAAGGCGACGTTCTACGAGCACTTCGCCAACAAGGAGGAGTGCCTCGTCGCGCTCTTCGAGTACGCGTCGGTGTCGTTCGCGGGGTCGCTCGTCGAGGCATCCAGCGGCAGCGGGCTGGACTTCGAGTCGCGCCACCGCGCCGGGCTGCGGGCGATCCTCGAGGGGATCGACGCGAACCCGGTGATGGCGCAGGCGATGCTCGTGGAGACCGTCGGCGCGGGGCCGCGCATCGCCGAGCTGCGCGACAACGCGCTGAGCGCGATCGCGCAGGTCATGTACGAGCAGACCGTGCGCGCCGCCGAGCGTGGCGGGGGGCCCGCGTACGCGTCGCCGGACGACGCGTTCGCGATCGTCGGGGCGACGTTCGAGCTGATCTCGCGGCAGCTGCGCACGGGTCACCCCGAGCGCGTGACCGACCTGCAGCCGCTCGTCGAGCGGCTGATCCTCGGGCTGCTCTCGCAGCCGCCGTCCTCATCGTCGGAGTGAGCGCCGGCGCGCCGGAGCCGCGCTCCGCGTGTACGGCTCCCTCCGCCCTTTCGGAGATCGAACGCGAGATCGTCGTCTGCAGGCGCTGCCCCCGCCTCGTCGCCTGGCGTGAGCAGGTCGCGCGTGAGAAGCGCGCGTCCTTCGCGGGCGAGACCTACTGGGGGCGGCCGATCCCCGGCTTCGGCGATCCGGCGGCGCGGGTGCTGATCCTCGGCCTCGCGCCCGCGGCGCATGGCGCCAACCGCACCGGCCGCGTCTTCACCGGCGACCGCTCGGGCGACTTCCTGTTCGCGGCACTGCACCGGACGGGCTTCGCGAACCAGCCGACGTCGGTGCACGCCGGCGACGGCCTGGCCCTGCGCGGCGCGTGGATCACGGCGGCCGTGCGCTGCGCGCCTCCGGCCAACAAGCCGACGCCACGCGAGCGCGACACGTGCCTGCCGTTCGCCGTGCGCGAGCTCGCGCAGCTCACCGAGGTGCGCGTGATCCTGTGCCTCGGCGGCTTCGCCTGGGACGCGGCGCTGCGCCTGCTCGCCGCAAGCGGCGTCGCCGTGCCCCGCCCGCGGCCGCGGTTCGGCCACGCGGCCGAGCTGGCGCTTCCCGGCGCGCCGCTGCTGCTCGGCGTCTTTCACCCCAGCCAGCAGAACACGTTCACGGGGCGCCTGACGCCGGCGATGCTCGACGGGGTGCTGCTGCGCGCGCGAGCGCTTGCGGGGCTGTGATCTCGGTGCGGCGGTAGATCGCCAGCAGCGGCGCGAGGTAGAACAGCGCCAGCGCGACGACGACCGGCCCGGAGTCGTTCGTCGCGAAGCCGACAGCGGCGAGCGCGAGGTTCCCGGCGACGGCCGCGCTCAGGGCGGGGCTGACGCGCGTGCGCAGGAGCAGCGGCACGATCAGCACGACGAGCAGCGCGATCGACCACGGGGAGTGCAGCAGGAGGGTGAAGTTCGCGGACTCCTTGCGCACGATCGCGTCCCAGAGCGGGCCGGGCCCACCGTGGACGACGTCGGCCGCGAGGCGCCCGAGGTGCGTGCGCGCTTCGTCGGGTCGCGCGAGGTCGACGCCGGCGAGCGCGACGAGCAGCACGAGCGCCGCGACGGCCATCGCGGCGACGTGGCGCCCGCTCACCCGCCGGCCGGACAGACCGATCCACGTGATCGCGAAGACCGGCGTCAGCGTCAGCAGCCCGCCGACGTCGCTGCCCAGTCCGGGCAGGCAGTTGAGCACCGCGACGACGCCGAACCCGACCGCGACGCAGGGCAGCGCGTCGCGCCCGTAGCGCTCGACGGCGAGCCCCGCGACGAGGACGCTCGCCGCGGCGATCAGCGAGAACGTGCTGTTCGGCATGCCGTAGAACCGCCCGCCGCCGGGCAGCGAGTAGCCGAGCATCGTCGTCGTGTGCAGCCAGCCGCCCGTCGCGCCGTCGGTGACGAGGGCGGTCGCCGTCGCTCCCAGCACGACCGCCAGCGCGGGCCGTGGCGCGCGCGTCACGGCCGCGGCCGCGCCCGCCACCGCGACAGCGGTCAGGGTGGTGAGCGCGATGGCCAGCGCGTCCGTGCCCGGGTTCGGCAGCACGCGGATGAGATAGGTCGCGAGCGGCAGCGCGGCCACCGTCAGGGCCGTGCCGATCGCGATCGCGCGGCGCTTGACACGCGCGAGCGCGACGAGGGCGAGCAGCGCCCCGGCGGCCAGGTAGATCGCCCCGCGGTAGGCCGTGGCCTGCCGGGCGCTGCGCGCTTCGAGGTCGAGCAGCCGGTCGAGCTGGCCCGTCCCGGCGCGGGTGCGCAGCGGGCGCCCGCGCATGCCCGCCGGCCGCGGCACGCCCAGCACGGCGAGGATCGTCGGCGCGACGTCGCCGAGCGTGACGACGCCGTCGCGCCGGGTCGAGTCGGACACGAGCCGGCCCTGCGGGACGTGCGCGCCGCGGACCATCGTCGCGGTGAGGTGCCCGTCGCGCGCGGGCGACACCGAGACGAGCATCGTCAGCGTGTTGCGGGCCGGCGCGCGAGCCAGCAGCCGAGCCGCGGCGTCGGCGTCGGGCGCCTGCGCGATGACCACGTCGTGCTCGCGGGCGAGCGCGAGCGCCGCGCCGCGCGCCACCGTCACCGCGCCGCCGCGGTCCATCGCGGCGAGCGTAGCGGAACCCTCGCCGACGACGACGACATCGCGCCCGGCGGCCTTCAGCGCGGTCGCGAGCGCGCCGGGGAAGCTGCCGATTCGCCGCCCGCGATTGGCGGCCCGCAGCGCGCCGATCGCCCGCACCCGGCCAGCGACGACCTCGCCGTCGCGCGCGTCCGGGATCGACCGCGTGCGCACGCCGCTGCCGAGCGCGACGTAGCCCTCGTGCGGATCGGGCCGCGTGTGCAGCGCGCGCACGCTCATCGCGCCGATCGCGCCGCGCGCAGCGCTGCGTTGCAGCGGCCCACCGCGCAGCTCGCGC
This sequence comes from uncultured Actinomycetes bacterium, assembly GCA_963743055.1. Lineage (GTDB taxonomy): Bacteria > Actinomycetota > Thermoleophilia > Solirubrobacterales > Solirubrobacteraceae > CADCVQ01. The sequence goes on from CAVUOK010000002.1 coordinate 253,132, forward strand.
AGGGCGAGCCGCGGCGTCGCGACGACGAGCACGTGGCGGGCGGGCGGCAGCGGCGTCCCGGTCGCGGGCCGGCGTCCCGCGAGCGTCGCGACCAGGGCGAGCCAGAGCAGGAGCAGGGCAACCACGAGCCGGCGCCATCGCACGGCGCGACGCTAGCGGCGCGCGCAGCCCCCGGCCGTCACGACGGCGAGACGTAACACGCAGGTCGTCACACGCTCAATCTCAGCGCCGCATTCGGCGGCTGCCCGGGACACTGCGGCGTGTCATGGCCGATCGCGAGTACGACGTGCTGGCCGGCGTGTACGCGTGGCTGCTGCCCGCCGAGCTGCTGACACCCGAGGGCAACGGCGCTTGTGTCGAGGCGAATGCGCTCGCATGGGAGCAGCTGACGTGGCGCGAGGAGTTCGACGCGGTCTTCTGCGTCGGCAACTCGCTGACGCACGCGGCTGGCCGTGCCGCTCGGCGAGCGGCCCTCACGGCGATGGCTGCGGCGCTGCGGCCGGGCGGCGTGCTCGTCGTGACGTCGCGCAACTGGGAGCTCGTGCGCCGCACGGGTTCGGGCCTGCAGGTCGCCGACGAGCTGGTCGTGCGCGACGGCCGACCGGGGCTCGTCATCTACGCGTGGTCGATCCCGGCGGACCGCGACGACCCGCACCACTTCGAGGTCGCGGTCGCGCTGCTCGGTGACGGCGATGCGGTGACGACGCGCCGCGAGCGCCTGCGCTTCTGGCCGTTCACGCACGACGAGCTCGACGAGGACCTCCGCGCGGCCGGGCTCACGCCGGACACGAGCACGTACGCGCCCGAGCACGAGCGCTACCTCGTGACGGCGCGCGAGCCCAGGCGGCGGTCACGTTCTGGCCTAAATCGCGGCTAGCCTGGATCGCCGTGGCGCTGTCGCACTTCACACCCACCGTCCGCGACTGGTTCGCCTCGGCCTTCGAGGGTCCCACGGAGGTCCAGGCGCAGGCCTGGCCGGCGATCGCGACGGGCGAGCACGTGCTCATCACCGCGCCGACGGGGTCGGGCAAGACGCTGGCCGCGTTTCTCTGGGGCCTCGACCGCCTCTCACGCGAGCCGGCCGACCACACGCGCCTCGTCTACGTCTCGCCGCTGAAGGCGCTCGCCTACGACATCGATCGCAACCTGCGCGCGCCGCTGCGCGGGATCGGCGCCGACCTGACCGTCGGCGTGCGCACCGGCGACACGCCGCAGCGCGACCGCGCCGCGATGCGCCGCAACCCGCCGGACATCCTCATCACGACCCCCGAGTCGCTCTACCTCATGCTCTCCAGCGGCGCGCGGGAGATCCTCACCGGCGTCGAGGCGGTCATCGTCGACGAGATCCACGCGGTCGCGGCGACCAAGCGTGGCGCGCACCTCGCGCTGACGCTCGAGCGGCTCGCCGCGCTGCAGACCGGCTCCGAGCCCCAGCGCATCGGCCTCTCCGCGACCCAGAACCCGCTCGAGGAGGTCGCTCGCTTCATGGTCGGGCCGCGGCGCACGTGCACGATCGTCGACGCGGGCGTCCGCAAGCCGCTGGACCTGCAGATCCACGTCCCGGTCGAGTCGATGAAGGAGCCCGAGCACGGGCTGGCCAGCACGGATCCCCTCGAGCCGCTCATCTCCGGCGAGGCCACGCGCCAGTCGATCTGGCCCGCGATCTACCCCGAGATCCTGCGCCTCGTCCAGGAACACCGCTCGACGATCGTCTTCGTCAACGCGCGCCGCGGCGCCGAGCGCCTCGCGATCCGGCTGAACGAGCTCGCGAACGCGGACCTGCCGGAGGGCGTCGCGCCGAAGGACATCGCCCGCGCGCATCACGGCTCGCTCGCGCACGAGGAGCGCCTCGTCGTCGAGGAGCTGCTGAAGGCCGGCGAGCTGCCGTGCCTCGTCGCGACGTCGTCGCTCGAGCTCGGCATCGACATGGGCGCCGTCGACCTCGTGCTGCAGGTCGAGTCGCCGAAGTCCGTCGCGCGCGGGCTGCAGCGCATCGGCCGCGCGGGCCACAACGTCGGCGACACGTCCAAGGGCCGCATCTTCCCGAAGTTCCGTGCCGACCTGCTCGAGTGCGCGGTCGTCTGCAAGCTCATGCGCGGCGGCGAGATCGAGCCGACGGTCGTGCCGCGCAACGCGCTCGACGTGCTCGCCCAGCAGATCGTCTCGATCGCGACGTCGGTTCCCGACGACGAGCCGGTCACGGTGGACGACCTGTACGCGCTCGTCACCCGCACCCACTCCTACGCGGATCTCAGCCGGGCGCTGCTCGAGAACGTCCTCGACATGCTCGACGGTCGCTACCCGTCGGCGGAGTTCGGCGAGCTGCGCGCGCGCATCGTCTGGGACCGCGTCGCGGGCACGATCCGCGCGCGCAAGGGCTCACGCCAGCTCGTGGTCACGAACGCGGGGACGATCCCCGACCGCGGCCTGTTCTCCGTCGTCCTGCCCGATGGCCGCCGCGTCGGCGAGCTCGACGAGGAGATGGTCTACGAGGCGCGCGCGGGCCAGACGTTCCTGCTCGGCGCGTCGACCTGGCGGATCGAGGAGATCGGCCGCGACCGCGTGATCGTCACGCCCGCGCCGGGCGCGCCGGGCGCCGTGCCGTTCTGGCGCGGCGACGGCGTCGGGCGCCCGAAGGAGCTCGGCAAGGCGATCGGCGCGTTCAGCCGCTGGGCCGTCGGCCAGGACGCCGAGACGCTCGAAGCCGAGTACGACCTCGACCCGTTCGCGGCGTCGAACCTGCTCGCGTTCCTGCGCGAGCAGGAGGACGCGACGCGCGTCGTCCCGTCGGACCGCACGATCGTGGTCGAGCGCTTCCGCGACGAGATCGGCGACTGGCGGCTGTGCGTGCTGTCGCCGTACGGCGGGCGGGTGCACGCGGCGTGGGGCCTCGCGCTGTCGCGCAGGATCCGCGAGCAGTACGGCCTCGAGTCCGACGCGATCTGGTCGGACGACGGCATCATCGTCCACCTCCCAGACGCCGACGAGCCGCCGGGCGCCGAGCTGGTCATGCTCGAGCCCGACGAGATCGAGGACGCGGTCGTGGCGGAGCTCGCGTCGAGCGCCCTGTTCGGCGCGCGTTTCCGCGAGAACGCCGGCCGCGCGCTGCTCATTCCCCGCGCGTATCCCGGCAAGCGCACGCCGCTGTGGCAGCAGCGCCTGAAGGCGCAGTCGCTGCTCGAGGTCGCCAAGCGCTACCCCGACTTCCCGATCATCCTCGAGACCTACCGCGAGTGTCTGCGCGACGTCCTCGACGTCCCCGGCCTCGTGGAGATCGTGCGCGGCCTGCACTCGCGCGAGCTGTCGCTGGTCGAGGTCGAGACGCCGACCGCATCGCCGTTCGCCTCGTCGCTGCTGTTCGACTACGTCGCGACGTACATGTACGAGGGCGACGCCCCGAACGCCGAGCGGCGCGCCGCCGCGCTGTCGCTGGACCGCGACCTGCTGCGCGAGCTGCTCGGCCAGGAGGAGCTGCGCGAGCTCATCGACCCCGGCGCCCTGGACCAGGTCGAAGCCGATCTGCAACACCGCTCCGATCGCACGAAGGCCGAGACGCGGGACGCGCTCGCCGACGTGCTGCGCCGCGTCGGCGACCTCACGGCCGGCGAGGTGCGCTTGCGTGTCATCGCGCCGGCCGAGGCGGACGCGATGCTCGACGCGCTCGCCGCGGAGCGCCGCGCCGTGCGGCTGCGGATCGGCGGCGAGCAGCGCTGGGTCGCGGCCGACGACGCCGGGCTGTACCGCGACGCGCTCGGCACCGTCCCGCCGGGCGGCCTGCCCGACGCGTTCACGGCCGACGTCCCGGATGCGTTGTCGAAGCTCGTCGCGCGCTACGCCCGCACGCACGGCCCGTTCACGACGGCCGAGGTGCGAGCGCGCTATCGCGTCGATCCGACCGCGGTGCTGCAGGCGCTGGAGCGCGACGGCGAGGTCGTGCGCGGCGAGCTGCGCCCCGGCGGGCGGCCGGGTGAGCCCGAGTGGTGCGACGTCGAGGTCCTGCGCCGGCTGCGCCGCGCGTCGCTCGCGGCGCTGCGCAAGGAGATCGAGCCGGCCGACCAGCGCGCGCTGGCGGCGTTCTTGCCGTCGTGGCAGGGGGTCGACCGCCATCCGGCCGCGGGCGCCGGCATCGACCGCCTGCGCGAGGTGCTCGTCCCGCTGCAGGGGGTGGCGCTGCCCGCGGAGGTCTGGGAGCGCGACGTGCTGCCGCGCCGTACCGGCGCCTACTCGACGACGTGGATGGACCAGCTGTGCGCGTCGGGCGAGGTCGTGTGGGTCGGGGCCGGGACGCTCGGCCGCTCGACGGGCCGGGTCGCGCTGTACTTCCGCGACGACGCCGAGGCGATCGGGCGCCCGCCGATGCCGCGGGGCGCCGCCGCGGGCCCGCCACGCGAGCCCGATCACGACCTCCTGCGCGAGCGGATCGCGCAGTCGCCGTGCTTCTTCACCGACCTGCTGGCCGAGGTCGCGCTGTCGCCCGAGCAGATCCAGGAGGCGCTGTGGGACCTCGTCTGGGCGGGCGAGGTGACCAACGACGCGTTCGCGCCCCTGCGCGCGCCGCGCCTGACGCTCGCCCGTGCGCAGAAGGCGCCGCGCCACGGGGCCGCGCGCCGCTTCGGGTCGCGGCGCGGCGGCGGCCAGGCGACGGTGCAAGGCCGCTGGGCGTTGACCGACACGATCTTCCGGCGCGAGCCCGAGGTGGGCCAGCGCCGGCGGACGCAGGCCGAGCTGCTGCTCGAGCGCTACGGGATCGTCACGCGCGAGCAGGTCCTCGCGGAGGGGATCGCCGGCGGCTTCTCGATCCTCTACGACGCGCTCTCGCAGCTCGAGACGCTCGGCGTGTGCCGCCGCGGCTACTTCGTCGAGGGCCTGGGCGGCGCGCAGTTCGCTTTGCCGGGCGCGGTCGAGCGGTTGCGCGCGCAGCGCGCCGTCAAGGAGGCGCCGCCGCTGGTGCTCGCCGCGACGGACCCGGCTCAGCCCTATGGCGCGGCGCTACCGTGGCCGCGTCGCTGGGAGGAGTCTCCTGTGCCCCGCGCGAGCGGCGGCGTGGCGGCCGAGGCGCGGCCTTCCGCGCCGGCCCCCGGCCGCCGTCCCGCGCGCGTGCGCGGCGCCTACGTCGTGCTCGCGGGCGCCGAGCCGGTCCTCTACGTCGAGAAGGGCGGCCGCGGGATCGTCACGCTCGTCGAGCCCGGCGACGCCCGCCTGTACGCCGCCTTCGAGGCCCTCGCCGCGTTCGTCACCGCCGGCCGCGGCCGCAAGCTGTCGCTCGAGCGCGTCGACGGCGAGCCGGTCGTCGGCTCGCGCCACGAGCCGGTGCTGATCGAGCTCGGCTTCCGCGCGGGCCCGAGCAAGCTCACGCTGAGCGCGTGATCACGCGCCGTTCCCGGCCGTCACCGTTAAGTACGACGGGGTCGCACGCCGAGTGCCACTATCAGCGGGCCAGGTGATCGACGAGCGCAACCGCGAGCACTGCCGTCACCGACGCGAACTTGACAACGCGCAGGATGATCGCGACGTGAAGCTCGCCGCGCTGCGTATCCGCAAGCCGCCGGTCGGCGACCTCGCGGGCGGTCTGCGCCCGAGTGAGGTCGAGATCGGCACGCGCCTGCTCGACCTCGAGCGCCCGCGACCGGCGCTCCGCTGAAACGCGGTGAGCGGGTGCTTCGGGGAAGTGGGTGCTTGGGGTAGCCGAGACAGGCATTGCACTGCGGTCCGTCCGAAGGGCCTCGCCGCGCGACGGGCGAGTGAACTGCGACGCATGACAACTCCGACGACGAGGCGCTGCCCGAGCAACGCCCCGCCCGCGATCCGGCAACCTCGGCCGGTTCGTGAAGACATCAGCCGGGGCCGGCGCGCGAGCGCAGGAGCCAAGGGCTCTCGCGTGGGGCGGAGCGCATTGATGACAGGGACGACGGATGGGGCGTGCTTGGACACGATGAGATGAGGGACGTAGACGCGCATGGCTATCTCTCCTACGTCGCCGAGCCACCGTTCGTCACACGCATCGGTCGGCGCGAGTGACTCGGCTACGGCTCTTTCTTGCCGGGGTTGAAGAGGCCCTTCGGATCGAGCGAGGCCTTGACCGCGCGGTGCGCCGCGACCGCCGCCGGCGACCACTGCCGCGAGAGCTGGCCGCGCTTGAGCACGCCGATGCCGTGCTCGCCCGTGACCGTCCCGCCGAGGCGCAGCGCCAGGCCGAACACGTCGCCGGCGGCTTCCTCGGCGCGCGCCCGCGCGGCGCGGTCGCCAGGGTCCAGCAGGAAGGAGGCGTGCACGTTGCCGTCGCCGGCATGACCCCACGAGCAGGCTTCGAGATCGCGGCGCGCGCCGATCGCGACCACCTCGTCGATCGTCTCCGCGAGGCGGTCAAGCGGGACGGCGACGTCTTCGGACAGCTTCGCGCCGCGCGCGGCCGCGACCGCGTGCGACATGCCTGCGCGCCAGCGCCAGATCCCGCGCACCGCGGCGCCATCCTCCGGCCCGTGGACGGCGAGCGCACCCTCCGACAGCGCCTCGACGAGCTCGCCGCGCACGCGCAGCGCCTCGTCCGCGGAGCCGTCAGCCTCGGCGAGGACCGCGAAGCCCGCCGCCGACCCTGACGGCAGCGGGGTCAGGCGCACCGCCGCCGCGTCGGCGTACTCGAGCACGGCCGCGGGCACGCCCGCGCCGAGCACGCGCAAGATCGCGGCGCAGCCCGCCGCCGTATCCGCGTACGTCGCCAGCACCGGAAGCTGCCTCTCGGGCGCCGGGATCAGGCGCAGCCATGCGGCAGTCACGATCCCGAGCGTCCCCTCCGAGCCGATGAGCAGGCCGCGCAGGTCGTAGCCGGCGACGTCCTTGCGCACGGGCCCGCCGAAGCGCACGAGCTCGCCCGGCGCCAGCACGACGTCGATGCCCGTCACCCACGCCCCGGTGACGCCGTACTTGAACGCGTGCGGGCCACCGGCGTTCGTCGCGATCGTCCCGCCGAGCTGCGACTGCTCGGGCGCTCCCGGATCGGGGGGAAACCACAGCCCGTTCTCGCGCGCGAGCCGCGCGACGTGATGCGTCGTCACGCCCGCCTCGGCCTCCATGCGCCACAGCAGCGGATCGAAGCTGCGCACGGCGCGCAGACGGTCGAGCGAGATCGCAACGGCGTCGCGGTCCATCACCGCCGCGCCACCCGCCAGCCCGCTGCGCCCGCCGACCGCGACCATCGGCACGTCGTGCGAGTAGCACCACGCCACGACGTCGGCGACCTCCTCCGCGCTCCCCGGCCGCACCAGCGCCCGCGCCGCGGCCCCGCCGACCGCCGCGTCGCCGACGACGACCCCGCGCTCGACGTGCTCGCCCCCCACGATCCGCGCCAGTCCGTCCACGGCCGGCAACGCTAGCCGCTGCGCACGCGGCGACTGCCCCTACGCTGAACGCCATGCCCGAGGGCGACACGATCCACTACGCCGCGCGCCGCATCAGGCCGCTCGTCGAGGGCCTCGTACCGGAGATCGCGCACCCGAGCCCGCGCCTGCGTGGCGAGCGCTGGCCCGAGAAGCTCGCCGACCGCAGCGTGCGCAGCGTCGACGTGCACGGCAAGCACCTCTTCGTGCGCTTCGAGGGCGGGCTCACGATCCACTCGCACCTGCGGATGACGGGCTCGTGGGGCACGTACAAGGACGGCCAGCGCTGGCGCCGCGCCGCCCGCCGCGCATGGCTGGTCCTCAAGACCGACCGCGGCGAGGTGGTGCAGTTCGACGGCCCGATCCTCGAGCTGCTCACCGACTCGCGCACGCGCTTCGACCGCCAGCTCGCCCAACTCGGCCCCGACATCCTCGCGCCCGAGCTCGACGAGCCGCGCATCCTGCGCAGGCTGCGCGACGACGATCCGACCAGGCCGATCGGCGAGGCGCTGCTCGACCAGCGCACGATCGCGGGCATCGGCAACCTGTGGAAGTGCGAGGGCTGCTTCGCCGCCGGCGTCGACCCCTGGCGCCCCGCCGGCGAGGTGTCGGACGCCGAGATCAAGGCGATCCTCCACAGCACCCGTCCCAAGATGCAGCAGTCCGCGCACGACGGCATGCAGGACCTGCACCGCGTCATCTACGCGAAGTCCGGCCAGCCCTGCCCGCGCTGCGGCGCGCCCATCCGAAGCAAGGGCCAGGGCGACGACAACCGCATCACGTATTGGTGCGCCGGGTGCCAGACATGAGGCGCGTCGGCCACAAGGGCGCCGACCACATCGCGCCCGGCAACACGTTCGCCTCGTTCCAAGCGGCGCTGCAGGCCGGCGTCGACACGATCGAGTTCGACGTCATCGCCGAGCACGCCGACGGCAGCGGCGAGCTGCTGCTCGCCCACGACGACGAGGACGCGAAGCGACGCTCGCCGCACACCCTCGATGAGGGCCTCGCGCACTTCGCGGACGTCGCGTACGGCGCCGTCGACCTCATCGTCGACCTCAAGGCCCGCGGGTACGAGACTCGCGTCGCCGACGCGATCGGGCGCCACGAGCTCACGCGGCGCAGCCTCGTCTCGACGATGGAGGAGCCGTCGCTGAGGCTCCTTCGCGCGCGCCACCCGCAGATCCGGCTCGGCTGGTCGGTTCCGCGCCTGCGCCGCGACCCGCTGCGCAACCCGCTCGTCGCCGGCCCCGCCGTCGTGCTCATGCACTACATGCGCCAGGCCCTGCCGTCCGTCGCCGGGAACCGCATCCGCCGCGGCGAGATCGACGCGCTGATGGCGCACTGGCGCCTCGCGACCCCGCGCCTCGCCCGCTCGATCCGAGCCGCCGGGGGCGAGCTCTACGTCTGGACCGTCGACGACGCCGACAGGATCGCCGGCCTCGAGCGGATGGGCGTCAGCGGGGTCATCTCCAACGACCCGCGCCTGTTCACGCCGTGATCGTGCAGGTCGCCTCGGAGTAGCCGTCGGGGACCGAGCCCGCGCTGGACTTGTGGCCCTTCGTCGTGAGCTTGGCGGCCCTGCGCGTGACCTCGCCCTTCAGCCGCCACTCGTAGTTGACCTTGCCGCGCAGCATCACGGTCGGCTTGCCGCTCGGCGGCGAGAAGCGGAAGTAGCGCCCCGACTGGCGGGCCTTGTAGCGTGCGAGGCCGGCGCGCTGCCAGCCCGAGTCGCCGCCCTTCGTGACGTTGTGCCACTTCTGGTCGGCGTCCTTGAAGAACTGCACGCGGAAGCGCATGTACATGACCTCGCGGCCGTCGGCCGAGCCGGGCATCGACGCGCGGATGCCGATGGTGTCGGGGCCGATGCCCTCCGGCGGGTCGGTCGGGTCGCAGACGTTCACGGTCGCCCACAGGTGGCGCGAGGCCTCGACCGTCACGACCTTCTTCTGCGCGCCGGCCGTGGCGAGCGGCAGCGCAAACGCGGCAGCCAACCCCACGACGATCCCCGTACGCGACGACATGCGGCCAGCGTATCGCCACCCCGGGGCCCGCCGAGCCACCAGCCGCGAGCCGTCGGCACACGGACGCGTGATGATCTCCCGGCGGCGGCGTAGTACTCGCATGAACGGCGTTCTGACCATGGACGAACCCCTCAACACGGCGACCACGAGCTTCGATGCGCTGTATCGCGATTGCGCACGAGACCTGTACGCATACGTACGGACCTTGCTGGGCGACGACGCGAGCGCCGAGGACGTCACGGCACTCGCCTTCGAACGCGCCTACCGCCGGCGAGCGTCGTTCGACGGACGGCGCGGCAGCCGGCGCGCCTGGCTGTTCGGCATCGCGCGCCACGCGGCCCTCGACGAACTGCGCCAGCGCAAGCGCCGCGCGCCGCTCATCGGCGACCTGCCCGACGAGCGCGCGCCGGCGCCGGAGGAGGAGGCGGACCTCGCGATCCGCCGCGCGACAGTCCGCACCGCGCTCGCCACGCTCGACGCCCGCGACCGCGAGCTCGTCGCCCTGAAGTTCTACGGCGGGCTGTCGAACGCCGAGCTCGCCGTCCTGCTCGGCACCAGCGAGACCAATGCTGGAACCCGAGTCCATCGGGCCGTCACGAAACTGAGGAAGGCCTGCCATGAGCAAGCGTGAGTCCCTGAGCCCCGAGGAGGGGCGCGAGCTCGACGCCCTCGAGCGTGCGCTCGCCGGCGAGACCGTCGACGCCGACCTGCGCGACCTCGAGGACCTCGTCCACGACATCCGCGCCACCGCGCCGGAGATGAGCCCCGCCTTCGCGGCAAGCCTCGAGCGCCGCGTCAGCGAGGGGTTCCCCGCCACCGACGAGCATCCAGCGCCGCGCAGCCCGCGGCGCTGGATCTGGTTCCCGGCTGCCGGCGCGCTGTGCGCAGCGCTCGTGGCGCTCGTCGTCGTGCTCGGGAGCACCTCGAGCCACGATGACTCGCTGTCGGGCGGCGACATCGCCTTGACGAACCAGGCGCCGGAGGCGGCCAGCGGCCCAGCGGCGCCCGCCGGCAAGTCCAGCGACTCGAGCGCCAAGCGCAGCTCGACGGACCGCGCGTTCGACGAGGCCGCCCGACCGCCGGCGCCTGCCGCCGCGGCGCCGTCGTCGTCGGGGTCCGCGTCGCCTAGCACGGCCGTCGCGCCACCGCGGGTCAACCCGGCACCGGCCGCGTCGGGCAGTGGGCCGCGCAAGGTGCAGCGCAGCGCCGACCTCGTCCTGCGGGTTCCGACCGGCAAGGTCGAGTCGACGTCCGACGGCGTCATCCGCACGGTCGACCGCTTCGGCGGGATCGTCACCAACTCGACGATCTCGAGCGACGACAGCACCGGCGGCGAGGCGACGTTCGCGCTGCGCATCCCGACCGGCCGCCTCGACGACGCGCTGGCGGCGCTGTCGAAGCTCGGGCACGTCGCGTCGCGCACGCAGGATCTGACCGACATCACGAGCTCGTTCACGTCCGCCCAGGACCGCCTATCGGACGCGCGAGCCGAGCGCCGCGGCCTGCTCAAGGCGCTGGGTCGCGCGAGCACGCAGCAGCAGATCGACAGCCTGCGCGCCCGTCTGCGCAACGTGCGCAGCCAGATCGCGCGGCTGAACGGCGACCTCGCGGCGCTGCGCCGGCGGGCCGACCTGTCGTCGGTGAGCGTCACCGTCCGCGGCGGTGGCTCGGAGTCCGAGGGTGGCAGTGGCTCGGGCGACAAGTGGTCGCCGGGCGACGCGGCCGCCGACGCGCTGCGCGTGCTCGAGGTCATCGCCGGCGTGCTGCTGATCGGGCTCGCGATCGCTGCGCCGCTCGCGATCCTCGCGCTGATCGGCGGCTTCGGCGTCCGCACGACGCGCCGCCGGCGCCGCGAGAGCGCCCTCGATCCCGCCTGACCGCCGCGATCTCGGCCCGCGCGCGGCGACCGCGCGGGCCGTGAGCGGCGATCCGCCAAGAGCCTCCCCGGCCGGCGCGGGAGCCTGGGGCTAGCCGGATGGACGGCCGCTCCGAGTGCGCCGTGTGGTATTGCTCACGCATGGACATACGGGAGCAGTCGGCGGTCGCACTGCTCGCACACGTCCCGGTGTTCGAGACGCTGGGGCCGCGCGAGCTCGCTCAGGTGGCCGCCGTCACGGTCCCCCGGAGCTTCGACGCGGGCCACGTGATCTTCCGCGAGGGCGACTCGTCGGACACGTGCTACGTCGTCCGCACGGGCCACGCGCGGGCCGTCCGCGAGCACGGCGACGGCCGCACGTTGACGCTGGCGCACTTCGGACCGGGCGACATCTTCGGCGAGCTCGCGATGTTCGACGACGAGCGCCGCTCGGCGACGGTCGAGACGCTCGACCAGGTCGAGTGCGTCGCGGTGCTCGGCCCGGACATGCGCCGGCTGCTGCGCGAGCACTCCGACATCGCGGTGAAGCTCGTGATCTCGCTCGGGCGGCGCTTGCGCGAGGCCAACGAGCGGATCTCGCGCCAGTCCTTTCAGACCGTCCAGAGCCGTGTCGCGGGCGTGCTCGGCCAGCTCGTCATCCAGGCGCAGAGCGAGGGCGCCGGCCAGACCGACGTGCTCGTGACCGTCACGCAGGCCGACGTCGCCCAGCTCGCCGGCTCCTCGCGCGAGTCGGCCAGCCGCTTCCTCGCGGTGCTCGAGCGCGCGGGTGTCGTCACGCAGGGTCGTGGCCGCGTCACGGTCCACGATCCCGCGGCGCTGCAGCGCTACGTCTACTAAGCCATGCCCTCCGAGTTCTCCGCGGGCGGTGTCGTGCTGAACGACGCCAACGAGGTCGTCGTGATCGTCCCGACACGGCGGGCCGCGGACGGATCGAAGGTCCTCGCGCTGCCGAAGGGACACCCCGACGGCGACGAGTCCGCGCTGCAGGCGGCGCTGCGCGAGGTCCGCGAGGAGGCGGGCGTGGACGCCGAGGTCGTCGACTCGCTCGGCGAGGTCAAGTACTGGTATCAGCGCGGCGGCCGGCGGATCGCGAAGGTCGTCGAGTTCTTCCTGCTGCGCTACGTCTCGGGCGACGTCGGCGACCACGACCACGAGGTCGAGCAGGCCCGCTGGGTGCCCGCCGAGGAGGCCGCCGAGACGCTGACTTACGCCGGCGAGCGCGACATGGTCCGGCGCGCGCTTTCACAGGTCCAGCGCGCCAAGTAGTCTGCGCACCGATGCGCGTTCTCAACTTCTACTCGACGATCTTCGCCGACCAGCTCAAGCGCGGTCGCAAGACCGCGACGATCCGTCTCGGCGACAAGTCGCACAAGTACGAGAAGAACCAGGCGGTGCTCGTCACGATCGGCTACCAGCACTCGCCGCGCGAGAAGGTCTTCCTCGCCGTGATCGACTCGGTCGACGTCAAGCGCGTGAAGGAGCTCTCGCCGCGCGACATCGAGCACGACAACCCCGAGTTCCGCCGCACCGAGGAGATGATCCACTTCCTCGAGCAGATCTACGGGCGCGACGTCACGCTCGACGACACCGTCACCGTCGTGCGGTTCTCCCAGATCGTCGAGAACCCCCCGACGATGACCGAGCGCCTGCACGGCATCGGCGGCGCTCAGAACTAAGGCCCGGCCGCTCCTCGCGCTGGCTCAGAACGGCGCGAAGATCTCCGCGGGGTCCGAGCCGGACGGGGGTGGCACGGACGGGCGCGTCCAGTCCGGTGCGGCCGCGGGCGCGGGGGCCTGGCGTTCGGAGCGCATGCGCGACGCGGCCACGATCGCCGCGGCGCCGGCCAAGGCGAGCCAGGCGCCCCACTTCAGCGACACGAGCTCGTTCGGCCCCGGCCGGGCGATCATCTGCAGGACGACCGTGCCCGCTGCGGCCGTGCCGGCGATCCCGACGACGTCCATGCGGTCGATGAGCGCCGCCATCACGGCGACGATCGCGCAGGCGAAGAGCACGATGTCGGCCTTGTCGAAGGCTTGCCAGGCCGTCGCCTCGATGTGCGCCGGGATCAGCGTGATGACCTGGCGCGCGAACTCGCCGAGCACTCCGGGAAGCTGCCCGGCCTGCGAGCCGATGGCGTCGCGCGCGGCGGGCGTGAAGTCGATCGCATACCACGGAGCCCACAGCGACCCGACGACGACGGCGGCGCCGGCGACGATGGCGGAGGTGCGCGACTCGCTCACGCCACCCCTGTCGGCGGCCCGCGCGCGCGTCGCGAGGGCCGGGCGCGCTGCTGGACATGTGAACCACTTGGCACTCGCTTGCCAGGAGTGCCAAGTGCGCTAGAGTGCCCGAGGCAACTTGGCACTCTCCACCTGAGAGTGCCAACAGATTCGCTTTCAACTCTGGAGGTCAGCACAACATGAAGCTCAAGCCCCTGGGCGACCGGCTCATCGTGCGGGCGATCGAGGAGGAGGAGACCACCGCTAGCGGTCTCGTCCTGCCCGACACCGCGAAGGAGAAGCCGCAGAAGGGTCTCGTCGTCGCCGTCGGCGACGGCAAGTTCGACGAGGACGGCGACAAGCGCATCCCGCTCGACGTGGCCGAGGGCGACGAGGTCCTCTACTCGAAGTACGGCGGCACGGAAATCAAGGTCGACGGCGAGGAGCTGCTCGTGCTCCGCGAGTCCGACGTTCTCGCCAAGATCCTTTAGGAACAGGAGACTTCATGCACAAGGAAATTCTTTATGACGTCGAGGCACGCAACGCGCTGCAGCACGGCGTCGACGCGGTAGCCAACGCCGTCAAGGTCACGCTCGGCCCCAAGGGCCGCTACGTCGTCCTCGACAAGAAGTTCGGCGCTCCCACGATCACGAACGACGGCGTCACCATCGCCCGCGAGATCGAGGTCGAGGACGTCTTCCAGAACCAGGGCGCGCAGCTCGTCCGCGAGGTCGCCACGGCGACCAACGACGTCGCAGGCGACGGCACGACGACCGCTACGGTCCTCGCGCAGCAGATCGTCCGCAGCGGCCTGAAGAACGTCACGGCCGGCGCCAACCCGCTCGCGCTCAAGCGCGGCATCGAGCGTGCTGTCGACGAGGTCGTCGCCAACATCGCCAAGCAGGCCAAGGACGTCGCGGGCAAGGATCAGATCGCTCGCGTCGCCACCATCTCGGCCGGCGACGAGGAGATCGGCGACGTCATCGCCGACGCCATCGAGAAGGTCGGCAAGGACGGCGTCGTGAACGTCGAGGAGGGCCAGACGTTCGGCATGGACCTCGAGTTCACCGAGGGCATGCTGTTCGACAAGGGCTACATCTCGCCCTACATGGTCACCGACCAGGAGCGCATGGAGGCCGTCCTGGACGACCCCTACCTGCTGATCGCGAACTCCAAGATCACCTCGGTGCGCGACGTGCTGCCGGTCCTCGAGGCCGTCATCCAGTCGGGCAAGCCGCTGCTGATCATCGCCGAGGACGTCGAGGGTGAGTCGCTCGCGACGCTCGTCGTCAACAAGCTGCGCGGCACGTTCACGGGCGTCGCCGTCAAGGCCCCCGGATTCGGCGACCGCCGCAAGCGGATGCTCGAGGACATCGCGATCCTCACGAACGCCGAGGTCATCACCGAGGAGATGGGTCTCAAGCTCGAGAACACCACGATCTCGCAGCTCGGTCGCGCACGTCGCGTCGTCGTCGGCAAGGACTCGACGACGATCGTCGACGGCGCCGGCGATCCGGCTGCCATCAAGGGCCGCATCAACCAGATCAAGAACGAGATCGAGACCACCGACTCGGACTTCGACCGCGAGAAGCTGCAGGAGCGCCTCGCGAAGCTGTCCGGCGGCGTCGCGGTCGTCAAGGTCGGCGCGGCCACCGAGACCGAGATGCGCGAGAAGAAGCATCGCGTCGAGGACGCGCTGCAGGCCACGCGCGCCGCGCTCGAGGAGGGCATCGTCCCCGGCGGTGGCGTCGCGCTGCTGCAGGCCGAGGGCGCGATCGACCTCGACAAGTACGAGGACGACGAGAAGACCGGGGCGAAGATCGTCCTGCGTGCGCTCGAGGAGCCGCTGCGCCAGATCGCGCACAACGCCGGCCTCGAGGGCTCGGTCGTCATCAACGACGTCCGCAAGGCCAAGAAGGGTCACGGCCTGAACGCCGCGACGAACGAGATCGAGGATCTCGTCGCAGCCGGCGTCATCGACCCGGCCATGGTCACGCGCTCGGCGCTGCAGAACGCGGCCTCGATCGCCAAGAACATCCTCACCACCGAGGCGATCGTCTGCGAGATCGAGGGCAAGGAGATGTCCCTCGGCGGCATGGGCGGCGGCGACGGCGGCATGGGCGGCATGGGCGGCATGATGTAAGAGGCCGCCGCCTCCGTAGTTCGCTTGACACGAAGGGCCCGGCATCGCGCCGGGCCCTTCGTCGTTGTCACGCCGCATGCGCGGGCGGGAAGGATGCTCTCGTGACGCCCGGCCGCGGGCCGGGTCGCGCAGCGCGTCAGGCCGCGTGCGGGAGACGCTCGCGAGGCTCGACCGCGCGCCGGGGTCGCGCAGCGTCAGGCCGCGCGGGCGGCGGATGCCGCGTCCAGCCAGGCGCGCGTCGCGAGCACGCGCGCGTGCACGGCGGCGCCGCGCGGCAGCGCGAGCTTCAGGAAGATGCTGCGCACGTGGCTCTCCACGGTCTTCGCGCTCACGACGAGCGCGTCGCAGATGCCCTCGTTCGAGCACCCGGCTGCGATGAGCGCGAGCACCTCGCGCTCGCGCGCCGTCAGGCGCCCGACGTCGCCCGGCGTCTCGGGAACGACGTGCAGCGGGTGCGGTGGTCGGACGGTGAGGTCGGTCACGACCACGAGGCGTGACCGAACCATGAACGCCGTTCACCGGTTATGCACGACAGAGGCGGCCCGGTACCGTTCCCACTCCGGGCACGTCGCAGCGCACATGAACGCCATGTCCTCCCCCTTCCGCCGACCCGGGTTCTGGCAGGTCCCCTTGTGGGCCGTGCTCGCGCTCACGGCTCCGGCCGCGAGCGCGCAGTGGCTGCTCGAGCCGATCGGCGCCTCCGAGGGCGTGCGCCAGCTGCACGACGTCAGCTTCAACGGGCAAGGGCGCGCGCTCCTGAGCTGGGACGCCGCGCTCGACGGCCACACGCCGCGGATCTTCGGTGGGCTCGCCGTGCGCGATCCGGCGGGCGGCTGGCTGCGCCCGCCCGATCTCGCCGGCGTGGACCCGGTGACCGCGCAGATCCACAGGTGGTCGCAGGACCGCACGCTGCTCGTCGCGCGCGAGGGCAGCCCGGCGGGGCCCGGTCGCCGCCGGCTCCTCGTCGCCGACGGGCAGTCCGACGGCGGCTTCGGAGCGCTGCGGGCGCTCGCCCAGTTCACCGCCCTGTCGTGGTCTGCCTCCAACGGATCCGGCGACGCGATCGTCGCCTGGACGCGCGAGCGGTCGCCGTTCATCGCTGTCAGCGAGCGCCTCGACGGCCACGGGTTCGGGCCGCCGCGCGATCTCGCGATCGGCCGTTCGGCGGTCGTTGCGATCAACGCCCGCGGTGACCGCCTGCTCGCCTGGCCCGACGGCCGGCGGATCGGCCTGCGCGTGCGCCGCGCGGGCGGCAAGTGGGGGCCGACGCGGCGTATCGGCCCGCTGCCGCCCGATCGCGACCGGCGGCTGTCGGCGCTCGTCGCACCGAACGGGCGGATGCTCATCACCTGGGGTCGCGACCGCGGCCATTGCGGCGTCGCGGTCGGCGGCGTCGGCGGCGGCTGGAGTCTGCGGCGACTCGAGCGGCGCTGCGGCACGGCCTCGGTGGGCGAGCGCGAGGCGCCCGTGCTGCCGTTCGCCGACTCGAGCGGCGCCACCTACGTCGCCTGGACGCACGCCACGCGGCAGGCGAACTCCGTGATCGTCGCGCGCGTCGGGCGCGCGGGGCCGGTCAGCCGCAGCGTCGTGTCGCGCCAGCGCGGCGCGATGCTCGACGACGTGGCCGCCGGGCCCGACGGAGCGATCGCCGTGACCTGGGCGGCGGTGCTGTCGAAGACCAACCCGCTGCTGACCGCGACGTACGCGGGCGTGCGCCGTGCAGGGCCGGTCTTCGCGGTCGAGCGCCTGTCGCCCGCGAGCGCGATCGTCGCGCGCGGCAGCCGCGTCGCGTTTCACCCGCTGACGGGGCAGGTCGTCGTCGCGATCCCCTACGTCGTCGGACGCACGCTCGCCGTCGGAGCAGCGATCAGCCCGCGCGCCGCGCCCTGAGGGCGCTCCGCGCCCACCGCTGCTCGCCCTCCGCGCCTGCGCCCCGGCGCCGCCGCGCGCCACCCGCGCCAGCGCCGCCTCCGCGCGCGGCCGCGCCTGCGCCCTGCGCCGCCTCCGCCCCGGCGCCGCCGCGCGCCACCGCGCCTGCGCCGCCTCCGGGCGCGGCCGCCCCTGCGCCGCCCCTGCGCCGCCGCTGCGCCGCCGCTGCGCCGCCGCTGCGCCACCTCGGCGCCTCCGCCGCTGCGCCGCCTCCGTCGCGCGCCACCGCGCCTCCGCCCTGCGCCGCCTCCGCGGTCCCGCAGGGCCACCCGGCGCTAGGGTCCGGGCGGTGGCGAGCGACGCCGACCTGATGGAGCGCCCGGTCACGGAGCTCGCCGCGCTCGTCCACCGCGGCGACCTGTCGGCGCTCGAGCTCGTCGACGCCTCACTGCGGCGCATCGACGCGCTGGAGCCGACCGTCAACGCGTTCGTGGACGTCGACCACGAGGGCGCTCGCGCCGCGGCCGCCGCGATCGAGCCCGGCGACCCGCGCCCGTTCGCCGGCGTGCCGATCGCGATCAAGAACAACCGCCCCGTCCGCGGCATGCGGCTGACGCGCTGCGCCGACCTCATGGGCGACGTCGTCGCGCAGCACGACCACAACGCGGTCAGCCGGCTGCGCGCCGCGGGCTTCGTCATCGTCGGGACGACGAAGCTGCCGGAGTGGGGGATCCTCCCGGTCACCGAGCCGCGCCGCGGCGGGCCGGCGCGCAACCCGTGGGATCTCGAGCGCACCCCCGGCGGCTCGTCGGGCGGCTCGGCGGCCGCGCTGGCCGCGGGGATGGTCCCGATCGCGCACGGCAACGACGGCGGAGGGTCGCTGCGGATCCCGGCGGCGTGCTGCGGCCTCGTCGGCCTGAAGCCCTCCCGCGGACGCGTCTCGCACGCGCCCGACGCCGGCGAGAGCTTCCTCCTGCAGGACGGCGTCCTGACGCGCACGGTCCGCGAGACGGCGCTCCTGCTCGACCTCCTGGCCGGTGCCGAGCCCGGCGACGCGTCCTGGGCGCCACCGCCCGAGGAGCCGTTCGCGACGACCGCCGCTCGCGCGCCGGGTCGCCTGCGGATCGGCCTCACTACGCTCCCGCCGCTGGACGCCGAGCTCGACCCCGTCTGCGAGCGCGCCGCGCACGATGCGGCAGCGCTGCTCGCACAGCTCGGCCACGAGGTCGAGGAGGTGACGCTGCCCTGGCGGAGGCCCGAGATGCTCGCGCGCTTCACGTCGTCCTTCGGCCCGGCCGTCTGCGTGCAGATCGTGGCAGCGGCGCGCCTCGCCGGGCGCGAGCCGCGCGAGGAGGACATGGAGACGCTGAGCTGGTGGCTGTGGCAGCAGTGCAAGGACCTGGACGCTGTCCACGCGGCGACCGACGTGCTCGAGCTGCAGGCGTTCGCCCGCGCGATCGTCGTCGGCGCGGCGCCCTACGACGCGATCCTGACGCCCGCGCTCGCGCAGGCGCCGCTGCATCACGGGGCGCTGGACACGATGGCGCCCGATCCCGCCGCCACCTTTCGGCGCTCGGGCGAGTTCACCCCGTACACCGCGATCTGCAACGTCACCGGCCAGCCCGCGATCTCGCTGCCCCTCTACGCCCGCGACGACGGCCTGCCCCTGGCCGTCCAGCTCATCGGACGGCCCGCCGCGGAGGGTCCCCTGCTCGCGCTCGCGACGCAACTCGAGCAGGCGCTGCCCTGGGCGGCACGCCGGCCGGCGCGAGCCGCGAGCTGAGGCTCAGACGCCGAGCACCGCGTCCATCGGGCGCGGCGTCACGCGCAGCCCGTTGACGTCCGCGGTCCCGCCCGCCGACGTCATCGAGACCTCGAGCAGCTCGGCCTCGTCCCACGTCGCCGGCGCGCGCGACTTGAGCAGCATCTCGGTCGCGCGGAGCGCGCGGCAGACGATCGGCGACGGCACGCTGACGAGCCGTCGCGGGCGTCCGGCGGCGCGCAGCACGAGGTCGACGATCTCGCGGTGCGACAGCGTCTGCGGACCGGCCAGCTCGAAGCGGTCGTGTCCGTCGGGGCCCGCTCCGAAGGCGCCCCGGGACTGCGGCAGCACGTTCATCACGCAGTCGGCGACGTCCTCGACCCAGATCGGCTGGTAGCGCGCGTCGCCACGGCCGCTGATCGGCATGACCGGCGACAGCATGGCCAGGTGCTCGAGCAGCGTCAGCAGGCGGTCGCCGGGTGCGTAGACGAGCGACGGCGCGAACACCGTGTGGCGCACGTCGGACGCCAGCACGGCGCCTTCGGCGAGCGCCTTCGCGCGCATGAAGCGCGTGCGGTCGTGGCTGGACGCGCCGAGCGTGCTGAAGAAGACGAAGTGCTCGACGCCCGCGCGCTCGGCCGCCTGCACCATGCGCCACGTCGCGATGCCGTTGAGCTCCTCGATCGACCCGGCGCGCTGGTCGCGGATCGCGGCCGCGAGGTGCACGACCGTCTTCACGCCGCGCATGGCGTTGCGAAACGACGGCGGGTCGGCGAGGTCGCCGAGCGCGATCTGCACGCGCACGCGATCGGATCCAAGCCGCCGCGGGTCGCGTACGAGGCAGCGGACGGGCTGGCCGGCGGCGGTCAAGCGGCGCAGCAGCGCGCTGCCGACGAGACCCGTGGCACCGGTCAGCAGGAGCACGCCTGGATACTATGTCCGGCCGCCCGAAAACCAGCCAACAAGCGAAGGAAACGACTCTTCATGGCCTACGTCATCGCGGAGCCCTGCATCGGCACGAAGGACAACTCCTGCGTCGAGGTGTGCCCGGTCGACTGCATCCACCCGACGCCGGACGAGCCCGACTACGACAAGGTCGAGATGCTCTACATCGACCCGGAGGAGTGCATCGACTGCGACGCCTGCGTCGAGGCGTGCCCGGTCGACGCGTGCTTCGCCGAGGATCAGCTTCCGGACGAGTGGGCGAACTACATCCAGCTCAACGTGGACTACTTCGCCAAGGGCGCGTAGGCGCCGATGCCGGGGGCCAAATCGCCCCCGGCCCTGCATGACGGCTCGCTACGCGGCGTTGCCGGCCGACGCGGTGGCGCGCCCGGCCTCCGTCGCCGCGGGGACCTCGACCAGCCGGCCCGTCTCGACGTGGTAGACGTAGCCGTAGACCGGGATGTTGCCCGGTACGAGCGGGTGGTTGCGGATAGCCGCCACGTCGTCCACGACGGCCTGCTGCTGATCGGAGATCGTCAGCCAGTCGATGTTCTTGCCCTCGGGCGACCCGGGACCCGCGCCGACGTCGTAGAAGCCCTCGTCGCCGAGCGCCGCTGTCTCGAGGCTGCTCTCCAGCAGCCCGCCCATGACCTCGCTCGTGAAGAACTCCATGCCGCAGTTCGTGTGATGGATGACGAACCACTCGCGCGTGCCGAGCAGCTTGTAGGAGATGACGAGCGACCGGATCGCATCATCGCTCGCGCGGCCACCCGCGTTGCGGATCACGTGGGCATCGCCCTCGCTGAGGCCGGCGTACTTCGCCGGATCCAGGCGTGCGTCCATGCAGGTGAGGATGGCGAAGCCGCGCGCGGGCGGCAGCGCAAGGTCCCCCTTGGCGCCGAAGTCCGATGCGTACGCGTCGTTGGCGGTGAGCACTTCGTCTAGGACGGACACGGTGTGTCTCCGATCTGTCGGGGTTGACCCCTGCCGACCTACCCGAACAGGGTTAATGTCGATCGGTAATATATAGATTCGGTCGAGTGGGGGTGCGGCCTGGCGCCCCCGCGGCTTCGCGCTGGGCAATCGCGCTACTTATCGGCCCCCTGCTCCGTTAGGGAGCCATGCGCCTCAGTGGAGTCGCCCGCCCGCCAGGGCGGCTGAAGCTTCGGCTCGCCTGCGGCGCGCTCGCAGCGCTCGCCGCGTGCACGGCCCCCGCCGCGCACGCGGCGGTGCCTGCCGACTCGGCGGGGATCTACAGCGAGGAGCTCGAGCGCGCGAACAGCGTCGACCCCGTCGCCGCGGGGCGCGCCCAGCGCGCGGCAGGCTTCGGGATCGTCCGCCAGACGTTCTCGTGGGCGCGGATCGAGACCGCTCCGAACGCGTTGAGCTTCACGGTCTACGACCAGGTCATGGCCGCGGCGGCGCTCGCCGGGATCGCGGTCCTGCCGGTGCTCCAGGATCCGCCGGCGTGGCGCAGCACGGCGCCTGCCACCGGCGCGCTCGACGACATGTACCCGCCGCGCGACCCGGCCGCGATGGCGGTCCTCGCGGGGCTGCTCGTCCAGCGCTACGGCCCGGGCGGCAGCTTCTGGGCAGCCCACCCCGAGTTGCCGCCGTCGCCGATCCGCAGCTGGCAGGTCTGGAACGAGCCGAACACCCCGAACTTCTGGGCCCCGGAGCCCGATCCGGCGGGCTATGCCGAGCTCCTGCGCGCGGTCTCCGCGGCGATCCGCGTGGCCGATCCGGCGGCCGAGGTCGTCTCGGCGGGTCTGCCGGCATCCGACCACGGCGTCCCGCTGAGCACGTTCCTCGACGGCATGTACGCCGCCGGCGCGCGCGGGACGTTCGACACGCTCGCGATCCACCCCTACGCCTCGGATGCCGAGACCGTGCTCGGCATCTTGCGGGTCGCGCGCGACGAGGTCGACCGGCTCGGCGACGCGGGCCGCCCGATCTGGGCGACGGAGTTCGGCTGGGCGACCGGCGGGCCGCCCGTGACGATCACGACGACCGAGGACGGGCAGGCGACGCTGCTGCGCGATGCGATCGTCCTGATGCAACGCGCTCGCGCCGCGATGTCGCTGCGGGGCTTCATCGCGTTTCGCTGGCGCGACGTGCCGCTCAACCCCGGGCAACTCGACTTCTGGCCCTTCCACGCCGGGCTGCTGCGCGTCGACGGCACGCCGAAGCCGTCGCTGCAGGCCATGCGCGATGCGATCGCGACCTGGTCCCGCGAGCCGACGCCCGCGCAAGCGGCCGCGGCAGCGGTGACCGCCACCGCGGCTGCCGCCGCGCTGACGCAGGGCCACTCCCAGCAGGACTCCCCGTCGCCGCCGAGCGTTCCGGGCGTGACGTCGAGGATCCTGCGGATCGCGCGCTACGTGAGCCGCGGCCGGCTCGTCGTGAGCGTGGCCGTGCCGCCGGGCGGCGGCCGGCTGCCCGTGAAGATCTCCTACAGGGCGATCCGCGGCGCGCGCACCGTGGTGCGCCGCAGCCGGTCGGTCGGCGCGAGCAAGGGTGTCGCGCGCGCCATCTTCAAGCTGCCGCGCTCGGCCCGCACGGCGACGCTGCTGCGCATCGCCGCCGCGCAGGGCCCCGCGCGTGCGAGCCGCGACCTGCGCTTGCGCCCGAAGCGCCCGCTCAGCCGACCATCGGCAGGCTGAAGCCCGTCGGTGGCGGCGGCTCGGCGGCTTGCAGCACCGGCAGCTCGATCGGCGTCAGCGCGATGATCCCGCGCGCGGTGCGCGTGATCGCCTGCGCCGCCGGGTCGTCGGGATCGGTGAAGACCAGCGGCGTCCCGTCATCGGCCTGCTCGCGCAGCGGCATCGTCAGCGGGACCTTGCCGAGCAGCGGCACGTCGATCTCGTCGGCGAGCGTCTGCCCGCCGCCCTCGCCGAAGATCGCGAAGCGCTCCCCGGACGGCGTCGTGAAGCCGGCCATGTTCTCGACGATGCCGGCGATCTCGAGCGAGACCTTGCCTGCCATCTGCGCGGCGCGTCGCGCGACCTTCTGCGCGGTCGGCTGCGGCGTCGTGACGATGACGAACTTCGCCTGGGGCAGCAGCTGCGCGAGCGTCATCGAGACATCGCCCGTGCCGGGCGGCAGGTCGACGAGCAGGTAGTCGAGCTCGCCCCACGCGACGTCCTCGAGGAACTGCGTCAGCGCCTTGTGCAGCATCGGCCCGCGCCACACGACGGCGCTGTCCTCCTCGACGAAGAAGCCGATCGACATGACCTTCACGCCGTGGGCCTCCATCGGGAGGATCTTGCGCTCCGGCGAGATCGGGGGTCGCTCGCCGCCGAGCCCGAACATGCGCGGGATCGAGTAGCCCCAGACGTCGGCGTCGAGGATGCCGACGCGCTTGCCCTCGAGCGTGAGGGCGGCGGCGAGGTTCGACGTCAGCGTGGACTTGCCGACCCCGCCCTTGCCCGAGCCGATGCACAGGACGTTGGCGACCTGCGCGAGCGCGCCCGCGGGCAGCGAGCCACGGCCGAGCGTCTTCTGCAGCTTGCCCTTCTCGCTGTCCGACAGCACGTCGAACGCGACCTTGACCGTCGTGACGCCGTCGACCGAGCCGGCCTCGCGGGTCACGGCCTCGACGAAGTGGCTGCGGATCGGGCAGCCCGCGGTGGTCAGCGAGACGGTGACGTCGACGGCCCCAGAATCCGCGATCTCGATCGAGCGGACCATCCCGAGCTCGACGATGGACTTGCGCAGCTCCGGGTCGATGACGCGCTCGAGCGCTGTGAGGATCTCGGCGTTGGTCGGCATGGTCATCAAGTGTAGAAGGGACGTTTCGCGGGCTCGTTAGCCTCCCGGGCATGGCTCGCCCCGTCGTCGGCATCTACGCGCGCACCGCCCCGGTGAGCTGGGGGCCGTGGCGCGACCGGCCGTCCGCGGTGGCGCCGGCGGCGCTTGGCTACGCCGTCCAGCGGACCGGCGCGATGGCGGTCCTGCTCGCGCCGGACCCGGGCCTCGAGCGGTGCGAGCTGCTCGCCAAGCTCGACGCGCTGATCGTCTTCGACGACATCGCCGAGCGCGACGCGCTGCTCGCCGCCGCCGGGGAGCTCGGGCTTGTGGTGCGCGTCCTCGAGGCCGCCCGCGTCACGCCCGAGTCCTCGGTCGAGGACTTCGAGCGCGAGATCGCCACCATGCTCGCGTAGAACCCCGATGCCGCGCTCGGAAGGGAGGCGCGGCATCGGCTGGGCAGGGGGGAGCCCGGTACGTCGGACTGTGGGGGAAGGTCAGGAGGCCAGGGCGGCGAGGCGCTCCTGGACGGTGGTGGAGGCCTTGGTCGCGGCCGTCTTGCCGCCCTGCACGGCGTTCTCGACGCGCGCGCCGACGAGCTCGACGTTCTTGGCGACGGGCTCGAAGTCCTTGACGATCACGCGCACGTCCTTCTCGATGCGCGAGCGGCCGTAGCGCAGCTCCTTCTCGACGCGCTCACGGGTCTTCCGCGCGTCGCGCACGAGCGGCTTGAGCGCGTTCGAGCCGCGGCGCTCGAACTTCCTGATCTCCGCCTCGGCCTTCTTGCGCGTGGAGTACGTCGCGCGCAGCTCGTCGATGGCCTCCTTGACGCGGTCACGGGTGACCAGCGCGGCACCGACCGGGACGAGGACGGTCTTCTCGGCGACGTCAGCCGCCTGCGCGAGGCGAGTCTTGACGGCGCCCTTGGCCTCGGCGGTCTCCTCCTTGGCCGTCGAGCGGGTGCGCGAGGCGGTCGTCTTGCGCGCGGCTGCACCGGTGTTGGCGGCGCGCGTCTGAGCGGCCTTCTTGGCGGCCGTCGAGCGCTTGACGGCGTTGGTCTTGCGAGCCGCGGCTGCCTTCTTCGCGGCGACGGTGGGATCGGCGGGGGTGGTCGTCTCAGCCATGGTGGCCATGCCTCCTGTGTTGAGGACTAAGGATATTACTTCTAAGCGGCGTCCTCGACGATACTACCCGAACACGTGTTTGTAAAGCCCGCGAGTTCGGGAGCGAACGGTCGTTCTGGCCGAGGGCCGGCTGAGCAGCTGGGTCCGGCGCTTTGCGACATCGCGCCGGTAGATGTCGACGCGCTGGTTCTTGTCGCGCGGGCCGAGGTCGTAGGCGAACGAGGGGAAGGCGGCGATCGTCGAGCGGGCGGCCAGCGCTGGGCTGAAGCTCGTCCGCGAGGACGGCTTGCCGGCGTGGGTCGCGCTGAGCAGCCGCGTATGGCCGCTGGCGAGATCGCGCAGGTAGACCTGGCCGCGGCCGCGCGGCGCGCCCGCGACGAGGTCGGTCGCGTGCGAGTCGAACGCGACGCGCCGGCCGTCGGCGCTGATCGACGGGTAGCGGTTGTAGCCGTCGGAGGGGCGGCCGCACGGGTTGGCGCTGACGAGCGTCGTGCGCCGGGCCTTGACGTCGCGGACGTAGACGTCGCGCAGGCCGGTGCGGTCTTGTGCGAAGAGCGGCGCATCGGATTGAAACGCGGCGACGTTGCCGTCGGCGCTGAGGACGGCGGCGAGGCTCTGGCCGTTGCGGCTGCGCCCGTCGGAGGCGACGCTGAGCAGGACGGATGCTTTGGCTTGGAGATCGATCCGGTAGACGTCCCAGCTGCGGTTGGTGTCGCGGGCGCTCGCGGCGCGCGTCTCGTAGGCGACGAACCGCCCGTCCGCGCTGAGCGAGGGGCGGTAGCCATCGGCTGCTATGCGCCTGATCGCGCCGCCGCGCAGGTCGGCGACCGCGATGCCCCCGGCGCCCTCGAAGGCGACGGTGCGCCCGTCGCCGCTGAGCGCGGGCGAGCGGCCGGGGGCGATCAGCCGCGTGGTGCCGGCGGCGAGGTCGCGCACGAAGACGTCGCGGACGTCGTCGTCGTCGCCGGCGACGAGGTTCGACGCGGAGGACTCGAACGCGACGACGCGGCCGTCGGCGCTGATGGCGGCCGCACGGCTGGTCGCGTTGCCGACGCGGTCGCCGAGCGCGACGCTGACGAGGCGGGTGTGCCCGCGGACCGCGTCGCGGACGAAGACGTCGCGGGCGCGGTTGCGGTCGCCGGGGACGAGGCCCGCCGCCGGCAGGTCGAACGCGATGCGCTCGCCGTCGGCCGAGATCGCGGGCCGGGCATGGAAGCGGTGGTCGACCGGGCCGTCGCCGCCGTGGGCGAACTTGCGCTGCGGGCGCGAGCGGCAGCTTGGCGCTGCCGCGAAGCCGCGCAGTGCGGTGGAGGCCGCGCTTGCCGCCAAGCCGGAGTTGCCGTCGCCCGTGACCGCCACGCCGAACCGCGTCTGCGCTCCGCGCGCGACGTAGGCCACGACGTAGCTGCGGCCGCAGCGGTACGGCCCGGCGGCCACGTAGCTCCAGCGCCCGCGCCGCCCGTGCGTGAAGCGCGCGCTGGACACGACCGCCCCGGCACCGTCGCGCAGCTCGACCGAGACCTCCGCCGCGCCGCGCACGCCCACCTGCACCATCCTGCGACCGGACACGCGCGCGCCGCAGCGCACCGTCCGCGGCGGCGCCAGCACGGTGCTGCCCGCGGGACCCGGCTCGGACGTGTGCCCGGCGGCGCGACGGTCAAGCCCGCGGCAGAACGCCGATCGCGGCACCCAGCCGCGCCGGCGCGCATGTCCCTGAGCGAGGCCGCCGAGCCACGGGTTGCGCGCGCGCCGCGTCGCGCGGAACGCGTCGCCCACGTACAACAGCGAGATCGCGCGGTTCAGCGGGCGATCGCGCAGGTAGACGACTGGCGCGCAGATGCGCCGCAGCCACGGGCGCGCGAGCGGCAGACCCGGCCGGCCCGGTGGCGGGTGGGCCGCCAGGCGGCGGGCGGCTGCCAGCGCGTGACGGCCGGCGGCGGACGGCGGGCAGAACGCCTTCGCGAGCACGTACCCGCGGACGAACGGACGGCGCGCCGTGACGGCGAGCGCCCAGGCGTCCTCGAAGTGGTAGCGGCGCATGTCGCGTCCGGCGGCCACGTGGCCGGCGCTCGGGCCGCCGGGCCACTTGCGGACGTCGACCGGATCGCAGAGCTTGCGCACGGTGCCGTGGACCGTGTGCTCGCGCCGCGCGGCACCGGATGCCACGGGCGGCGCGGCGGCGACAAGGATCAGGACGAAGGCAAGCGGGCCGAGACGTCTCACCCGTCGTCAACGCGGCGCGCGACGCGAAGGTTGCGCCGAGGCACGATGTGGGCAGCGCGCCGCGGGACGCATCGAGGTCGCGCGGCGGCCCGACGTGGGCGGAGCGCCCGCGCGCCGCATCGAGGTTGCGCCGCCGCTCGACAAACGCCGGCTGCGCGGTCAGGCCGCGGCGAGGATGCCCGTGCGGCGCATCCAGGCGTCCGGGTCGTTGAGCTCGGCCACCGTCGGCAGTTGCTCGGGCCCGTCGAAGACGCTGTGCAGCGCCGCCGGCCCGGCGGCCGCCGCGACGGCGTCGCAGAAGCGCTTGCCGTCCTCGTACTGACGCAGCTTGGCATCCAGGCCGATCAGCTTCTCGAGCAGGGCGAGCAGCGGCGGGCGCTCGTGGCGCCGGCGATCCAGCGCGGAGCGCAGCTCGGCGAGCGACGGCAGCGCCTCGGCTCCCACGACGTCCATGACGTGCTCGGCATGCCCCTCGACGACCCCCATCACGCTCTGGATGCGCTCGAGCAGCTCGCGCCGCCGCGGCCCGCCGATCGCCGCGACGAGCCCGCCTTCGCGCAGCGCGGAGACCATCGCGCGGACGTCGTCGGCGCCCGGCATGCGCAGCAGCGCGCTCGCGTCGACCTTCAGCTCGAGCGTCGCCAGCAGCTCCTGGACCAGCCCGGCGAGGTGCGGTCGCAGCCAGGGCACGGCGGTGAACTGCACCGCGTGCGTGACCTCGTGAAACGCGATCCAGGTCAGCAGCTCCTCGGGATCGGCGTCGAGGCGGACCGCCGCGGAGGCGATGTTCGGCGCGACGAACAGCAGTCGCGCCGGGGCCGCCGGATCGATGATGAGGAACTCGAACTGGCCGAGCACGCGCTGGGAGAGGTAGCCCGTGAGCGCGCCCGCCTCGGCCGACAGCAGCGCTCCGGTCGCAGTCCGCGCGGAGCCGCGGAGCATCCCGGCGAGCCCGCCCGCCTCGCCCGGTGGGTTCAGGCGCTCGCCGATGGGATCGAGCAGCGCGCCCATCGAGTCGACGTTCGCCGCGATCCACGCCGGGCGCTCGATCGCCTCGGGCACGGGCAGCGCCGACGCCGGGCGCAGCCCCGTGTAGGTCACGACGCGCAGCTGCGCATCCGTGCAGATCGCGACGAGGTCGCCGGGCAGCGGCGGCGCGTCGGCGGGCTTCGCGCCCGTCCCGCGCGAGACGGCGTTGGCGATTCGCTGGGTGAGCGCGCGGTCGAGCATGGTGTCCATCATGGCGAACCCGGCCTCCCGGCCCGCCGGGTGCCCCGGGCCGCGCCGTCCTCGCAGTCATTCGGCCCTACGGCGCGCAGGAATGCGCGAGCTGCCCTCGCAACGGGATCGTCAAGTCGCACAGCTATCGCTGGCTGTCCGTACTGCAGCGCCTCGGCGATCTCGCTTGCCGAGGTAGCCAGTGACGCCTCCTTGTCCTGCGTATCGAACACGAGGATCAGGGGACGTGCCTGCCAGCGCTCTGGGAGCTCGTGCTGCACCAGCGCCCATGCAATGGCACCATCGGACGGGCCCAAGGTCTCCAGGATGGCCTTCAACGCCGCAAGCTCGCGCGCGTCGGACTCCTCGTATGTGCCACGAGATCGCCGTCGCAGACCGTGCTTTCGCACCCAGCGTTGCCGCAACTGCTGACTCACGCCGGTGACTTCGCACACCAGCACTTCGTTCGCGACCGGTCCATCCGGCGACGCTGCCATTCTTCACCCAAGCCTTCAAAGATTCAGTCCTGCGTGAAGATTGCCACGGAACAAGCGCGAGGGGCCGCAAGCTTGCGGAGGGAATGAAAAAAAAGCGCCTCAACTGCGGGATCGCCCCTGCGGGCACGCCACTGTCTCGGCTAAAAGGACCCTAGCCATGCAAGGAGCTGCGATGAGCACGACGATGACATCCCCCAGGGTTGGTAGCGCAGTTTTCGTTGTCGATGATGACGGTCGGTTGCTCCTCGGCGTGCGCGACAAGGAGCCGTTCCGCGGGAGCTGGGTGCTTCCAGGTGGCAAGGTTGAGCCATTTGAAACGCTTGAGGACGCGGCGCGCCGCGAGATCCTCGAGGAGACCGGCCTGGACATCAAGGTCTCGCGCACGCTTGACGTGATCGAGATCATCGACCCGCCACGGGAGCACCGGATCATCGTCTACGCGCTCGCCAGCCCGGTCGGAGGCGCACTCGCGGCGTCCTCGGATCTGTCCGCGGCCCGATTCTTTGCTCGAGACGAGATCCAGGGGCTCGACGTCACGCCGGCCGTCGGCGCGGTCCTCAGGAAGCACGGCTGGCTTCTGTAGCGTGCTCCAGCGTTCGAGGTTCCGTGGCGTAGTTCGCGCGTTCGAACTCCGGAGCCTTCAACTGATCGGCGCCATCGGCTTGGTGTTGCTCGTGCTCGGCGTGGTCATGACGCCGACATCCACCGAAGGAGCAATCTCGGTGAGCATCGCCTCCTCGCTGATCGCGGCCGTGATTGTTGCCGCGTTCGCGCTGGAGCGTGAGGCCTTCGCGCAGGCTCTTCTCGACCTGGGTGTCGAACGCGTATTTCGTGACCGCAAACGGGAGTTCGAGGACAGCTTCTGGACGGATCTCGTGCTGGGGTCCCGAAGCCACTACCGCGTGTTGGGCACGGCGAATCACGGCTACTGGCACGACGAGCAGGCGAGGCAGGACACGACGAGAACTCTGACCGATGCGATCGTGAAGAGAAGCGTCGACGTCGAGTTCCTGTTCCTGCGGCCGGACGGCGATCTGTGTGCCAGACGCGGCCGTGAAGAGCAGCGCGACACTGAGAGGGACACCCTGGTCTCGATAGACCGCTTCTGGACGCTACGTGAGGGGCTGCCCGAGACGCACCGGCAACGCCTCGTCCTCAGGGAGTACGACCTGACGCCTTCCTGCGGCATCACGTGGGTTGACGACACACTGCTGGTGACGCACTATCTCGCCGGCCGGAACAATCTGGGATCGCCCGGGCTTCTGCTCCGATCTGGACGGTCGTCGGTCGACACGCTCTTTCGTCCGGTGGGTGGCGAGGACATCGGCGCGCCCTTGACCGACGTCTACATCCGGAACTTCAAGGAGATCGCGAGCGGCGAAAAGTCAACGGTCCTTACGGCTGAACGTGTCTCAGTGCTGAGACACCGGCTCGAGCAGATGACTGACCCAGGCGTGAGCGAAGCCGACCTACGCGATCGGAGCGAGACATGAGCGACTGCGAGATGTGTCACGAGATCGCAGGCATCCCGGGGCATGAATTCCTCAGGCGTGCCGGTCCGGGTGGGCCGCGCACGCTGCGGGTCGGCGCTCAAGTCGCGGTCATGCCGAGTCTCGGACCTCTGGCCGCCGTGCATGCGCTCGTCATGCCAGCGGATCACGTCCTGTCGAGCTCGGCCGGCTCCGACGACGTTCGCGACGAAGTCTGGCGCGTGGCCGAGGGCCTCCGGCATGCCGGAGCTTCCGCAGGTTATTCGACGGTGCTCTTTGAGCATGGGCTTGCGCAGGAGGGCGGGGGATGCGGGGTGGCACATGCCCATGTGCACGTCATCGCGTCGATGACCGCGCGCCGCGTAGTGCTCCCGCCGGGCGAGTGGTGGACCCACCGCGCGCATCGCGGCTACCTGCTGGTTGATGCCGCCCGGGAGCACCTTCTCATCAGTCTCCGCCCCTCCTTGTGGGCCCTTCGCTACGAGAACGGCATCCGATCCCAGTACTTGAGACGCTGGATCGCGGATCAGCTGGGCGAGGCACAGTGGGATTGGCGGCACGCGAATCGTCGCGATGCGAGCTTACGTGACCAGGCTCGGCGGATTGCAGAGCTAGTATCGGCTCCGGTCCCGCCAGCCTCTGAGCCGGCGCTGCCGATGTCCCCGCTTGGTGTGGCGTCCAACCTCACGCCACGATCGACAGCAGCCGCTTGAGCCCGTCGGGCGAACGCGCGGCGACGACGGCCGAGTGCGGCGCGAGGTCCAGCGGCGCGCCGAGCGGATCCTCGAACGCCGGGAACGCGACGAGCCCGCCCGCCTCGCGCACGACGAGCTGCGCCGCGGCGACGTCCACGGCGCGCGTGCGCCACAGCGTCAGCATGCCCTCGGCCCGCCCCGCGGCGACCTGGCAGCACGAGATCGCGATCGAGCCGATCGCGCGCACACGGTGCACGTGCTCGAGCAGGCCCTCCATCGCGGGCGCCATGTACTGCGGATCGGACGACTCGATCGTGATCAGCTCCAGCCGGCCGTCGCGCGTGAAGCGCTCCGGCGGCGGGTCGGCGATCCGCACACCGTTGAGGTACGCGCCCTCGCCGCGGCGCGCCGTCCACTCCTCGCCGTAGCCGAAGTCGTACACGAAGGCGAACACGACGTCGGCCATCGTCGGGCCGTCGGCGACGGCGATCGACAGCGCGTAGCTGCGCATCCCGCGCTTGGCGTTCAGCGAGCCGTCGAGGGGGTCGATGACGACGCGCACGTCCTCGCCGCCGTAGGAGACGATCCCCCGCTCCTCGCTGATCGCGACGAAGCGCGCGCCGCCCGCGTGCAGCGCGTCGAGCTGGGCGAACACCGCGTCCTCGGCCTGCTTGTCGATGACGAGCGTGCGGTCGCCGCCCTCGCCGCGATCGCCGGTCTCGACGACCCGCTCGCGGCTCGTCGGATGCTCGGCGAGGACGTCGCGCAGCCCCTGCGCGGCGGTGCGACAGGCCGTCAGCCAGTCGGCTTCGAGCGCATTGGGGGGCGGGGACATCCGAGGGCATACTAGGCGTGGTGTCCACGCCCGCGGACCTCACCGATGCCCAATCGCGCGCGGTCACGCACCGCCGCGGACCCGTGCTCGTGCTCGGCGGGCCGGGCACCGGCAAGACGGCCATCCTCGTCGCCCGCTTCGCATGGCTCGTCGACCAGGGCACCGCGCCCGAGTCGATCCTGGCGCTGAGCCCGTCCAGCGCCGCCGCTGCCGCGCTGCGCCGCGATGTCGAGGACGCGCTGGACCGCCCCTACGAGGAGCTCGCCGTCCACAGCGTGCGGGAGCTGTGCGCGCGCCTCCTGCGCGCCGAGACGGCCGAGGCCGGCGTCGACCCGTTCTTCGCGCCCGTCACGCGTGCCGACCGGCTTGCGCTGCTGCTCGACCGCATGGACGACCTGCACCTGCGCCGGCACGACATCGGCGGGCGCCCGGCGGTGCTGCTGGCGGGCGTCATCGACCGCATCGACCGGCTCAAGGACGAGCTCGTCAGCGCCGCCGACTACGCCGCGTGGGCCGAGGCGATCCCGGTGATCGACGACGCGGACCGCGCCCGCGCGGCACGCGAGGTGGAGTTCTCGCAGTTGTACCTCGACCACGACCGGCTGCTCGCGCGGGAGGGCGCCCTGGATGCCGGCGAGCTCGTCCTGCGCGCGATCGCGATGCTGCGCGAGCGCCCCCACGTCCGCGCGCGCGTCGCCGAACGCTACGTCCACGTGCTCGTCGACGAGCTCGCCGATCTCGGCTTCGCCCCGGCGCTGCTCGTCGAGCTGCTCGCGGCGGAGCACTCGAGCCTCATCGCGGTCGCCGACGACGACCAGGCCGCGCGCCGCGTGCGCGCCGCCGCCACGAAGAACGTCCGCGACTTCGAGCGCGCGCACCCCGGCGCGGCGATCGTGCGACTCGAGCGCTCGTTCCGCTGCCCTGCGGACGTGCTGCAAGCGGCTCGCGCCGTCATCGAGCCCATCGCCGAGCGGCTCGGCACGCCGGTGAGCGGCGAGC
The DNA here is from genome assembly GCA_963743055.1 of uncultured Actinomycetes bacterium. GTDB lineage: Bacteria > Actinomycetota > Thermoleophilia > Solirubrobacterales > Solirubrobacteraceae > CADCVQ01. Next base: position 286,171 of record CAVUOK010000002.1, read on the forward strand.
CCGGCGGCACGGTGCGCTTCTGGCGCGCCGCCGACGACCGCGCGCAGGCGCAGGCCGTCGCCGCGGAGGTCGAGCGGCTCGTGCGCGGCGGCTGCGAGCCCGAGCGCATCGGCGTGCTCGTGCGCTCGCTGCGCGACGAGGGGCGCGACGTCGCCGTCGCCTTCGAGGAGCGCGCGATCGGCTTCCGGACGGTCGGCGAGGCCGACTTCTTCGCGCACGCCGAGGTGCGCGACGTGCTCGCCTGGCTGCGGCTGCTCGCCGACCCGAACGACGCGGGCGCCGTCGTGCGCGCGCTGAGCCGCCCGCCGGTGTCGCTGCGCTCCTCGGACCTCGCGCGCTGCGTGCAGATCGCCCGCCGGCGCAAGCTCGACATGGTCTCGGGGCTCGTCGCCGCGACCGAGTCGCCGCAGCTCGAGTACGAGGCCCGCGAGCGCATCCACGCGTTCCTCAGGCTCTACCGCGAGTCGGCCGCGACGCTCGACTCCGACCGACCCGACCTCTTCGTGCACCGCCTGATCGAGCGGTTGGGACTGCGCCGCCAGCAGGTGTTCAGCGCGCAGGCGGACGTCGTCGAGCGGCTCGTGCACCTCGCGCGGTTGGGCGAGCTCGCGAGCTCCTACGCGCGCCGCGCGCCGCACGCGACGCCGCGCGACTTCGCCCGCTACGCCGGCGCGGTCGCCGAGACCGAGCTGCGCGACGAGGACGGCGCCCCCGCGCGGGCGGGCGCCGTGCAGGTCATGGCGCTCGACGCCGCCCGCGGGCGTGAGCTCGACCACGTCTTCGTGCTCGGCCTTTCGTCGGCGCGGATGCCGGGCGCGCGCACGCGCGCGGCCGAGCCGATCCCCGACGCGCTGCTGCGCGAGCAGCTCGGCCCCGACGACCGTGCCGCGCACGTCGCGTCGATGCGCCGGCTCCTGTACATCGCGATGACGCGTGCCTCACGCGGGCTCGTCCTCGCCTACCCGGCACGCTCGGCGAGCGGCGCGCTGCAGCCGCCGTCGCCGTTCGCCGAGGAGGCGCGCGCCGCGGTCGGCGGCGAGTGGGAGGAGCTCGAGGAGGAGCTGTTCGGGCCCGCCGAGGCGCTGCACGCGACGTTCCAGGCGTTGCGCGACGAGCTGCTGGCGGGGCTGCCGAAGGTCGCCAAGGGACTCGGCGAGCTGCGGTTGGACACCGACCTCGACGTCACGCACGCCGTCGTGCGCTACCTCGAGCTCATCAAGCTCGCGGCGCTGCTCGAGCGCCCGGTCGGGCAGTCGGTGGCCGAGGCGCTGGCGCCGGTCAACGAGCGCCTGGCCGCGTCGGTCTCGCCGCTGCAGCGCGAGGTGCTGCAGACCTCGACGCTCGACGAGCTCCTGCTCGACGCCGAGCGCGACGACCGCGCGCGGGCGGCGGCGCGCGCGGCACGCGCCGAGCCGTCGCTCATCGCCTTTCTCCCGCGGCGCGGCGCCGGGCTCACGCTGTCGGCGTCGGACATCGAGACCTACCGCGCCTGCCCGCTGCGCTACAAGTTCGCGCGTGTCCTGCGCGTGCCGCAGGAGCCGACGATCAACCAGCGCTTCGGGATCCTCGTGCACCAGGTGCTCGAGCGCTATCACCGCGGGCCCGCTGACATGCTCGGCCTGCTCGACGCCGCCTGGCCGAAGCACGGGTTCGGGGACTCCGACGAAGAGCGCCAGCTGCGCTCGAAGGCCACGGCGTCGCTGCATCGTTACGAGCAGCGCCTCGCCGAGGAGCCCGTGCACCCGGTCTCCTTCGAGCGCGCGTTCTCGTTTCGGATGGGCGCGCACACGCTGCGCGGCCGCGTCGACCGTGTCGACCGGCTGGCCGACGGCGGCTACGAGCTCATCGACTACAAGACGGGCCGCCCGCGCTCTGTCGCGGCGTTGAAGGAGGACGTCCAGCTCTCGCTGTACGCGATCGGCGCGCGCGAGGCGTGGCACCTGGAGGCCAGCGAGCAGTCCTACCTCTACGTGCTCGACGACGAGAAGGTGCGCGTCCCCAGCGACGAGATCGACGCGGCCTGGATCGCCGACACGGTCGACGAGGTCGGCGCGGGGATCCTCGCGCAGGACTTCGAGCCGACGCCCTCACACGCGGCGTGCTCGATGTGCGACTACCGCATCGCGTGCCCCGCGTCGGAGCGCTGAGCCCGCCCTGGTTCGGCCACTTGAGGTATCGCGGATGCAGGTCGGGTGATACCTAGAGGCCCCGTATGGGGTCGGTCTCGTCGCGATACAGGCATGTCCCAGCGACCGCGGTCGCGGCAGTATCACATTCATCGGCGGAAAAGTTGCGCGATACCGTGGCGCGCGACATGATGATGCGCCTAATGACCTCCCAACGTGATCTACGCGGTTCGCGCCGAGAACTCGCCGCGGTGTTCGCCGACGGGCCCAAGACGGCGCACGAAGCGAGCAAGGAACTGGGAAAGCAGACCGGATCGATCTTCGGCGTGCTCAAGAGGATGCACTCCGAAGGCCTGCTGGTCGCCGATACGGACGAGCCGACGCGTGGCACCCAGTACACGCTTTCGCAGGATGGCCGCGAGTTGCTCCGAGAGTCGATGACCCGAGAGCACGTGCCCGGAGCGTTGGTGGACGGTCAGCAGCTGCTTCTGGTGGATCGCCCCGACGACGTGATCAGCGTCCAGCGGATCTTCGCTCGTGCGTCAGTAAGTGGAGCGGTGGCGTGGACCGCGGAGGTTGCGAGCGGCTGGCTGCTCGCGCTAGATCCTGAATCGACCAGTTCCTATCCGCTTCAGCGATTGGAGCTTGAGCTGGCTGGCAGGGGGATCACTTGCACGCCGTTGCACGTCACCGGGCTGCTGTCGGGCCGAGAACTTCGTAGCCGGGCTTCCTGGTTACTCGAGGAGCTGGAGGCTCCTCCCTGAGGCTGTGAGACATGGGGGACGGATCGTGAACGATGAATCCGAGAGAGCAAGGCAGGCATTCCAACGCACCAGCTCGGTTGCGCGCGTCGTGTATCTCGGAGACCGGGCGCGGGAGCTCACAGATGACCCGGAGCTCGCTCGCTCAGAGGCAGCACAGGGACTATTGGCGTGGCAGGCTGAGACAAGCCAGCTCATCCTCGAGCGGGAGCACGAGCTCGATGTGCGTCGGCGTTGCGATGAGCTCGACATTCGCGCGTACCGTCGCTATGTCGAACAGGAGGAAGAGCACCGAGTCCGACTCCAGGCCTTGGAACTCCAGCGTCGAAAGGCGGAAGTCGATCGGGACCGTGACCGTCACCGCCTCGAGATTGCGCACGGATGGGTCAAGCTCGCGCGTCGGTTGTTGCTGCTCGTGACGGGTGCCGTGGCGCTGTATATCTCGGCGAGGGTCGGAGCCGACCCCGATGACCTGATACATGTCCTTCGGTCGAAGCTCTAGCGCACGCTGCTCGGTGTGTCCCGGGCTTGAGCCGCCGGCTCACAAGAGCGGTGAAGCGATCAGGCTCCAAGGCATGAGCGAAATCCTTATCTCCACCATGAACGACGTGCCGGGCTGCGAGGTCACCACCGTCCACGGCGAGGTCTCCGGCCTGATCGTGCGGGCCCGCAACGTGTTCTCGAACGTCGGCGCGAGCCTTCGCACGATCGTTGGCGGCGAGGCCAAGGGTTACACGACGCTGCTGTCCGACAGTCGCGACCAAGCGGTCGAGCGGCTCAGCGAGGCGGCCCGCGCGAAGGGCGCGAACGCCGTGCTCGCGATGCGCGCTTCGACTGCAACGAGATCGGCGACATCATGAGCGAGGTCGCGGCCCACGGCACCGCCGTGAGCATCCAGTGGCGCGCATGAGCGGCATCCGCCGCGCGATTCCCGTCGTCGTCACCGAGGACCCCGAGGGCACCCGCGCGTTCTACGAGGGCTTCCTCGGCTTCCGCGTCGCGATGGAGGAGGCGGGCTTCCTCATGCTCGTGTCGCCGAGCGAGCCGACGACGCAGGTCATCGTGTCGTGGGCGGCCGAGGGCGCGATGGACCCGCAGGTGCAGCGCATCGACATCTCCGTCGAGGTCCCCGACGTCGACGCGGCGCACGCCGACGCGCTCGCCCGCGGCCTGGACATCGTCTACCCGATCACGAACGAGCCGTGGGGCATCCGGCGGTTCTTCGTCCGCGAGCCGAGCGGCACGGTCGTCAACTGCGCGATGCACATCACCGATCCGACGACGTAGCCGCCGACAGCGCGCGCAGCACCTGGACCGCCCGCTCGCCGTCGCCCGCGCCCACGAAGACGTGGTCGTGGTGCACGCCGGCGATGACGTTCGCGCTGATGCCCCCCACGGCGAGCGCGGTGCTGAACGCGGCGGTCATGCCGACGGCTTCGACCGACGAGTGCACCTGCAGCGTGATCCACTCGAGCGGGCTGTCGTAGCGCAGGCCGGCGCGGTCGGCTTCCTCGATGCTCAGCACGACGGTCAGACCTTCCGCTTCGCGCACGGTTGCGACCGGGTCGACGTCCGGCGGGACGCCGTCGGGCGCGAGCGCGAACACGTAGCGGCCCGGATGAAGCTCGGGCTCGAGCGTGGCGAGCAGGACCGAGAGGTCGCGCTCGCCGCCGGGCGGCGGGTCCGGCTGGGTCAGCGTTCCGGACCCTGCTGGCGCAAGAACCGCTGGAATTCGCTCGCGATCGTGTCGCCCGAGGGCAGCTCGCCCGGGCCGAGCGACGTCGTGTCCGTGCCCGCGGCCTCCTCGAGGCGCTCGACGAACGCCTGCACCTCGGGATCGGACTGCACGGCGCGCGAGACCTGGCGCTCGTAGTCGCCGGTCGCGTTCTCGAGGTCCGTCGCGTCGACCGACACGGCGACGAGGCTCTCGATCTTGCGCACCAGCGCGAGCGCGGCCTTCGGGTTCGGCGCGGCGGCGACGTAGTGCGGGACGCTCGCCCACAGCGACGCCGACGGCAGCCCCGCATCGCTGCACGCGGTGTGCAGGACGCCGACGATCCCGGTCGGGCCCTCGTACGTCGTCTCGGGGACGCTGAGCTTCTCGACGAGACCGGGGTCGGACGCGAGGCCGGTGATCGACACCGGATGCGAGTGCGGGACGTCGGCGAGCAGCGCGCCCGTCGTCACGACGAGCTGCGTGCCCAGCGCCTCGGCGAGGTCGATGATGTGCCGGCAGAACGAGCTCCAGCGCATGGACGGCTCGGGCCCCTGGACGAGGATGAGGTCGCGCGGCGCGCGCGGCACCCGGGCGGCGAAGATCTCGATGCCCGGCCACGTGATCTCGCGCTTGCCCTGCTCGTCGAAGCTGATCTGCGGGCGCGTGGACTGGAAGTCGTAGAAGTCCTCGGGGTCGATCCGCGCGAAGCGCTCGGCCTTCAGGGACTCGCCGATGAACGTCAGCGCGGCGGACGCGGCGTCGCCGGCGTCGTTCCAACCGCTGAAGGCGCAGATGATCGCTGGGGCTCGAAGACCGTCCGGGCGACTCTCCCAGATCAAAGGCTGCATCCGATTCAAGGTACATCATGGGCCGATGCCGCCAGACACCTTTTCGGAATGACCGTCGCGACGCTCCGCGCCGGGCAGGAGGTGGACGGCGTGTTCGCATGCACCCGCAAGGACCGCCTCATGTCGCGCGGCGGCACGCCGTATCTCGCGGTCGAGCTGCGCGATCGCACCGGCGCCGTCCAGGGTCGCGCGTTCCGCGACGCCGACGTCCTCGCGGGCCGCTTCGAGCGCGGCGACATCGTCCACGTCGCCGGCCGCGTCGAGCGCTTCCGCGACGAGCTGCAGGTCGAGCTGCGGACGATCGGCCGCGCGCCCGCCGGCGACATCGATCCCGCGACGTTCCTCCCCGTCGCCTACCGCGACCTCGACGAGCTCGACGGCTTCCTCGAGCACCTCGCGCGCGAGGTCCACGACGCCGGCCTGAAGGCGCTGCTCGACGCGCTCCTCGGCGACGCGCCGCTACGTGAGCGGTGGCGCCGCGCGCCGTGCACGCGCAACGGCCACCACGCCTACCTCGGCGGCCTGCTCGAGCACACGGTCGCGGTCGCGACGCTCGCCCTCGAGACGTGCCAGCTGCACCCGCGCCTGGACTCCGACCTGCTCATCACAGCGGCGCTCGTCCACGACATCGGCAAGACCCGCGAGTTCACCTACGGCGCGGAGATCGGCGTCACGGACGCGGGCCGCCTGCTCGGCCACGTCGAGCTCGGCTTGGCGCTGCTGCGCGACCGCGCCGCGACGATCGAGCCGCTCGACAACGGCCGCTTCGTCGCGCTCGCGCACTGCGTGCTCACCCACCACGGCGCCGACGCCGCCCCGGGCCGGCGGTTCGGGTCGGCCGAGGCGCTCGCGCTGCACCGCCTCAACGCGCTCGACGGATCCGTCAAGGAGGCGCTCGAGCACGGCCTCAAGTAGCGGTCGCCTCGGCGCGCAGCGCGCGGCGCACGAGCTGCGACGCGACGAACAGGATCAGCAGCGCGAAGCCGCCCTCGAGCGCGCGCTGCGGCACGGCGTTCGCGGCTGCGACCCCGCCCGCCGCTCCGGCCAGGGCGAGCACGCCGAGCGTGACGGCCGTGCGAACGTCCACGTTGCCGTGCCCGTGCTGGCGCCACGCGCCGACGAGCGCGACCGGGATGATCGCCAGCAGCGACGTCGCCTCGGCGTCGATCTGGCTCAGGCCGAGGCCGAGCGTCAGGGCGGGCACGAACAGCGCGCCGCCGCCGACGCCGAGCAGCCCGGCGACGACCCCCGCGGCCAGCCCGATGAGCATCGCCTCGATCACCGCAGCAGCAGGTCGATAGCGGTCGCGACCAGCATCGCCGCGAAGAGCAGCGAGATCGCCCGCGTCGAGATGCGCCGCTGCAGCTCCGTGCCCGCGATCACGCCGACGACCGCGGGCACGCCGACGAGCATCCCCTCGCGCAGGTGGACGTTGCCGTAGGCGCCGTGCACCGCGGTCGCGATCCCCGCGATGATCACGATCGCCGCCAGCGACGTGCCGGTCGCCTCGCGCTCGCCGAATCCGAGCCACAGCACGAGCAGCGGCACGATCACGAGGCCGCCCCCGACGCCGAACAGGCCGCTGAAGAGCCCGGCGAGCGTGCCGATCGCCCCCAAGGCGATGGTTCGGCGCGACGGCATGCGCGGCATACTAGAAGTCATGTCCGCCGCCGCCACGCTCGTCGAGGCGCTCGCTCCGCTGCGTGCCGACCCGGCTCGCGCCGGCATCCTGCTCGACATCGACGGGACGCTCGCCCCGATCGTCCGCCACGCCGACGACGCGCACGTCCCCGAGCCGACGCGCGCGCAGCTCATCGGCGTCGCCAAGCGCTACGCGGTCGTCGGCTGCATCAGCGGCCGCCAGGCGCAGGTCGCGCGCCGGATCGTCTCGCTCGGCACGATCGCGTACGTGGGCAACCACGGCTCCGAGCTGCTGCCGCCCGGCGGCGGGGACATCGAGATCGACCCCGAGATCGCCGAGCACGAGCCGGCCGTGCGGCGCTTCGCGGCCGACGCCTACACGCCCGCGATGCAGCGCCTGCGCGTGCGTGTCGAGGACAAGCAGGCGATCGCCGCCTTCCACTGGCGCGGGGCGCCGGACGAGGCCGCCGCGGAGGAGGCGGTTCGCGGGATCGCCGGCGCCGCCGAGGCGGAGGGCCTCTTCATCCACTGGGGTCGCAAGGTGCTCGAGGTCCGCCCGCCCGTCGCGATCGACAAGGGCCGCGGCGTGCGCCGCCTGCTCGGCGGCCGCGATCTCGCCGCGGCGATGTACGTCGGCGACGACCGGACCGACATCGACGCCTTCGACGGCCTGCACGCGCTCGTCGCGGAAGGCGAGCTCGGGATCGCGCTCTGCGTCGGCGTGCGCTCCGACGAGACGCCGCCCGAGCTCGAGGACGCCGCGGACCTGCTCGTCGAAGGCCCCGTCGGCGTGCGCGAGCTGCTGACCGCGCTGCTCGCGTAGTGCGCATCCACGGGGGCGAGCACTCGTGAGGTTCGTCGACTTCCTGCGCTCGGCGGTCTTGCTGTGCGCGGGCTCGGCGACCGCCCTCGCGGCGGTCACCGTGCTGTCGTCGGGCCGCAGCCCGACCGGCGACGTGCTCGTGCTCGTCATCGCGGGCTGGTGGTTCGTCGCGGCGCTGATCGGCACGTGGCTCGGCCGCCAGACGCAGACGAACTCACCGATCGCCCGCCTGCTGGCGAGCGCGAAGTCGACGACGTCGCTGCCCGAGCAGCGCCCGGGCTCGCTGCTGCTCAACCGCATGTGGCCGCTGCTCTTGTCGACGATCCTCGCGCTCGGGCTCGGCCTGATCGCGCCGCAGATCCCCGGGATCGCGACGGGCTTTGCGATCATCGGCGCGCTCGCGTGGCGCCGCCAGGAGGCCGCGGTGTCGGCGATCGAGGAGCGCGACGGCGTCGCGTTCTACGTCGAGCCGACGTCGCCGCTGAAGCCGATCAAGCTCATCCGCGCGCCGGGCTTCCGGCGCGACCTCGTGTCGGTCAACGGCGCCGCGCGCTGACGGCCGTCACGAGACCAGGCTGGCCAGCCCGACAAGCAGCGGCGCGAGCGCGAGCGCGGGCAGGAAGTTGCCGACCTTCACGTCCTTGAGGTCGAGCAGCTTGAGCGAGATCCCCATGATCAGGACGCCGCCGGTCGACGTCATGGCGGCGAGCGCCTCGCCCTCGAGCAGGTCGTCGAAGAGCCCGGCGCCGAGCGTGAGCGCGCCTTGCACGAGGAGCACCGTGATTGCCGCGAACGCGACGCCGAAGCCGAGCGTGGAGGCGAGCGCGATCGAGGCGAAGCCGTCGAGCATCGACTTCGTCGCGAGCGGCTCGAGGTTGCCGTTCAGGCCGTCCTCGAACGAGCCGATCACGGTCAGCGGCCCGACGCAGAACAGCAGGCTCGCGGTGAAGAACGCCTCGCTGACGGTCGAGGGTGCGTCGCCGCGCTGGACGCGCGCCTGCAGGCGGTCGCCGAGCCGGCTCAGCCGTCCTTCGATGTCGAGCGCCTCGCCGATGAGGCCGCCGAGCAGGACCGCGCCGAGCACGTAGAGCGCGCTCGTGTCGCGCCACGCGAGCGCGAGGTCGATCCCGATGACGCCCGTGACGAGGCCGAGGCCGGCGAGCACGCGCTGCTGCAGCCCGGCCGGGAGGCGCCCGCCGACCGCGACGCCGATCGCCGTGCCCGCGAGCACCGCCGCGACGTTGATCAGCGTGCCGCCGATCGGCACGGTCGCCAGGACCGCCGTGCTGCTGGATGGTGTGCCGATCACGCGATGCGGGAGGATGCCAGGCCGCATGCCCTCGGCCGACGTCCTCATCGTCTCGCTCGGCTCGACGACCGGGCTGCGCGCCGATGTCGAAGAGCTCCGCGGCGCGCTGGGTCGCGCCGGCGCGACGGTCGAGGTCGTGACCGCGAGCCCGCCGCGCGAGTGGCGCACGTTCGCGCTGACCGACCTCGCGTGGGCCCGCGCCGCCCGCGCCGCCGCGAAGGCGGGGATCGCCGAGCACGCACCGCGGGCGATCCTCTACCACACGGTCACCTCGGCGCTGCTGTGGCCGCAGCCGGGCGCGATCCGCTTCGACGCTCCGGCGGCGGCGAACCGCCCCGGCCGTCACGGCATCTGGCAGCGCCCGGTCGAGCGCCGCCGGCTGGCCGCCGCGCCGCTGCTCGTCCCGGTCGCCGCGGGCACGCTGGCCGAGACGCCGGAGCCGCACGCCGAGGCGGTCGTCGTCCCGATTCCGGTGCAGCCGTCGGGTCCCGCAGGGGGTCCGCGCGACATCGCCGCGATCACCTACGCGGCGAACCCGGACAAGAAGGGCCTGGACCGGGTGTTGTGGGCGTGGGGGCGCGCGCATCGCGAGGGCGAGGAGCTCGTCGTCGCCGGGGCGGATTTGGAGATCGACGCGCCGGGCGTGCGGGTGGTCGGGCGTCTGGACGCGGCGGAGTACCGGGCGCTCCTGCGCCGCTCGCGTGTCTTCGTCTGCGCGCCGCGGCGCGAGGACTACGGGATCGCCCAGCTCGAGGCGCTCGCCGACGGCTGCGTGCTCGTCACGACGGCCGCACCGGGCTCCTACGCCGCGCTCCCGCTCGCCCGCGAGCTGTCTCGCCAGTTCGTCGTCGAGAACCCGGCTGCGCTCAACGTCGCGCTGCGCGTCGCGCTGGACGCGCCGCCGCCCGGCTACGCGCAGCGCGCGACGGCGGCACTCGCGCCGTTCAGCCGCGCCGCCGTCGACGCCGTCGTGCGCGACGAGCTGCTCCCGCGCCTGCTCCCCTGAGCCCCTCGCGCGGCACAGCCTCCCGAGGCTCAGTCGCGGCCGGCTCCTCGGCGCCGCCGTCTCCCGAGGCTCAGGACGCGGCCGGCTTCTCGGCGCTGCCGTCTCCCGAGGCTCGGGCCGCGGCCGGCTCCTCGGGCACGGCCGTGTAGGCGGCGGTCGTGCGATCCGCTGCGGCTCGCGCCTCGGCCTCGTCGTCGCCGGCCGCGATCCGGGCGTCGCGCCAGCCCTCGCTGCTCAGGGTCACGAACCGCCGGCCCTCCTCGGATGCCATCCACGTCGCGTGCTCGTCGCGATCGATGACGGCGCCCGTGGGCAGGTGCCGCGCGAGACCCGTCAGGCCAAGCTCCCAGCCGATACCGACCGCGCCGGGCCCGAACTCGGCCCACTTGGCGTCGTCGACGTGCGCGATGTGCTGGATCTCCAGGCGCGTGCCTCCGTCGACGGCCGACAGCCGGACGTCGATCCAGCTCACGTCGCCGCCGTACTCCCAGGTCGCGAAGAAGCTCGACGGCGGGTCGCAGCGCTCGATCGTCCCGCCCGCGTTGCCCTCGAGCTGGTAGCTGCCGCCGACGCGCAGGTCGCCCGAGACGCGCAGGAACCAGCGCGCGATGCGCTCGGGGTTCGTGCAGGCGTCCCAGACGTCGTCGACCGCCGCGTCGTAGACCTGGCTGATCGTCACCGTCCGAGCCTCGCCCGCTTCGAGCACTCGCGTGCCGACCGTCCTGCGGACGGCGCTGATCTGATGGTCGAGGTCGATCATGGTTCCTTCCTCTCGTCGGTTGCTTGAAGGCGGCGCGCGCGCTTCCCGCGGGCAAGCTCGGTGGCCAGCGCGTCGAGCGGCGGGGTCCACGCGCGGCGGAAGTGGTCGAGCCACGCGTCGACGTCGTGCAGCGACTCGTGCTTGACGGCGTACAGGCGCCGGGTCCCCTCGGGACGCACGGTCGCGAAGCCGTTGTCGCGCAGCACCTTCAGCTGCTGCGACACGGCCGGCTGGGTGATTCCGAACTCGTCCTGGATGACGGCGCAGACCGCGCCGGACGTCCGCTCACCGCCGGCGAGCAGCTCGAGGATCCGGCGGCGCACCGGGTCGCCGAGCACGTTGAACGCATGCACGGCGGCGAGGTTATCAGGCTGTGCTTATATAAGCACAGACTACGAACAGCGCCCGACGCCGAACGGCACCCGGGCGCGCACGACGGGTTGCCCGGCCACGCGGACCTCGAGCGGCAGGCAGCCGGGCCGCTTCAGGACGAAGCCGCCGGAGAAGCCGGTGATCGGACCGACGGGCCCGTCGTAGCTGAACGCCGGATGGTCGGCCGCGCAGGCTTGGAAGCGGACCGCGGCGCCCTCACGAGGTGGTTCGCCGGGCACGCGCGGCGCGTAGCTCAGCGCGGCCCAGCGCCGCGCGCTGCGTCCGATCGTAAGCGTCGCTCGCATGCCCGCCGGCACGCCGACCCCGGCCTTGACGCGGTACACGTCGCCCGCGCGGTTGACCGCGAACACGCGCCGGCTTGCCTCGCGGGCGAGGCCGGCGAACCGCAGTGGGCCGATGGCGAGCTCTCCGGGAGTCGGCGCCGTGTCGGACGGCTTGCCGCCCTCGACGTGATCGGCGCACCCGCGCAGCGGCGGCGCCTTCGCGCAGCGACGGCCCAACTCGATCCTCACCCGCCGCGGGCGCGACGCGCCATCGACGTACACGTCCAGCGGCACGCAGCCCGGCTCGCTCACCATGACGAAACCCGACCAGAACGTCACCGGACCGCCCGCGCTGCTCCGCGACTCGGCGGCCGAGCAGGCGACGAACGTCACCGTGTGATGGCCGTCGCGCGGCCCGACGTGACCCTGCGGAAGCGGCCCGTAGCCCAGCGAAGCGGTCCTCCGCGCGCCCGGCACGACCGACACGGTCACGGTGTGGCCGGCGCGCACGAGCACCGGGAACTTGTTGCCCTCGAAGCGGCGCGCCGTCTCGGCGGTCGTGAAGGTGGCGCCGCCCACGAACGCGAGCGGGCCGACGACGAGGTTGCGCCGATCCGCGTAGGCACCGGGGAACTTCGCGGAGGACTGGTTGGCACAGCCCGTCCGCGCCTCGCCCGCCGGCGGCGCACGATCGGCGGCGGTCGACGGGTCGGACCCGCCGGCTACCAGCAGCACGACCGCCAAGGCGTACGCCGCCGCGGCAGCCGCGCCGACCGACAAGGTCCTCGCAGAAGCGGGCATCCACGATGGATACACCCGTGGACCGCAGCAGGTTCCGCCGCGCCCGCGATTATCCGGAGAAGCGCTCGCGGTCCGCGATCCGGCGCAGGCGCTGGTCGAGCGTCAGGAGCTCGGCGGCAGCGGCCAGCGCCGTGGCGAGCGAGAAGGCGTGGGGCAAGCGAAACGAGCTGTGGCGAGCGCGAAGCTCGGCCCGCGCCGAGGCGACGCCGGCGTCGAGCGCTACGCCCGCCATTCGTCACGCAGGTCGTCGAGATAGCCCGGCGGATATGTGCCTGAGCACGGCGGTAAAGCAGATCAATCCGCGCGAGCGCGCTTGCGCAGCGCCGCGAACTGTGCCCAGGGCCGCGTGTTCGCGACGTGCTCGGGCTCGAGCCACGCCCGCCGTGCCGTCGCGACGCCCCAGCGCACGTGCTCCAACCGCTCGGCGCCGTGCGCGTCGGAGTCGATGAGGATCATCACGCCCGCCTGCATCGCCGCGCGGGCGTGGACGTCGTGCAGGTCGCGGCGATCGGGCGCGGAGTTGATCTCGAGCATCGTGTGAGTCCGCGCCGCCGCCTCGATGACCGCGTCGATGTCGAGCGCGTACGGCTGGCGCGAGGTGATCTTGCGACCCGTCGGATGGCCGATCGCGTCGATCCACGGGTGCTCGATCGCCGCGACCATCCGCTGCGTCATCTCCGCGCCCGGCATCCCGAACGACGTGTGCACCGACCCGACGACCCAGTCCAGCCGCGCGAGCAGGTCGTCGTCGTAGTCCGGCGATCCGTCGGGCAGGATGTTCGTCTCGGTTCCCACGAGCACCCGGATGCCGTCGATCCGCTCGTTCACCGAAGCCACCCGCTCGATCTGGCGCTCGAGCTCGTCGGGCGTGACGTGGTCGCCGAAGCCGTGCGTCGCGGAGTGGTCGGTGATCGCGATGTACTCGTAACCGCGCGCCATCGCCGCCCGCGCCATCTCCTCGATCGTGTTGCGCCCGTCCGAGGCGATCGTGTGCATGTGCAGGTCGCCGCGCAGGTCGCCGAGCTCGATCAACCGCGGCGCGACGAACCCCGGCGCCAGCTCGCCGCGGTCCTCGCGCAGCTCGGGCTCGGGGAACGTCAGCCCCAAGCGCGCGTAGACCTCCTCCTCCGACGCGCAGCGCGACGTCTCGCCGGTCGCGTCGTCGAGGATCCCGTACTCGCTGACATGCAGCCCGCGCCGCACCGCCGCCTCGCGCAGCGCGATGTTGTGCGCCGCCGAGCCCGTGAAGTGCTGCAGCAGGTTGCCGAAGTTCTCGGGCTCGACGACGCGCAGGTCGACCGGCAGGCCCGTGTGCGTCCGCCCGCGCGCGGCGTTCTGGTTCGGGGCCGAAGCGGACTCGATGACCTCGAGCTCGCCGAGCGCGCGCACCAGCGCGCCCGGATCGGAGGCCGTCGCGATGATGTCGAGGTCCTTCACCGAGTCGGCCTGCCTGCGGGCGGATCCCGCGAGCTCGACGCGCTCGGACGCGGGGTGCGCGCGCAGCGCCGCCACGATCTCCTCGCCGATCGACAGCGCGCGGTGCAGCAGCACCCGCTGCGCCGGCCGCTCGCCGATCCCCGCGTCGATCGACGACAGCACCGAGGCCTCGAACTTCGGCCCGAAGCCCTTGACGTCGCGCAGCTTGTGGCCCTCGGCGGCCGCCCGCAGCATCGCGAGCGAGTCGATCCCGAGCTCTGTGAACAGCTTGCGCGCCCGCTTGGGCCCGAGGCCCGGCAGCCGGGTCATCTCGAGCAAACCCGGCGGGTACTTCGCGCGCAGCTTCTCGGCCGCCGGGATCGAGCCGGTGTCGAGCAGCGCGACGAGCTTCTCCTCGAGCGTCTTGCCGATGCCGGGCAGCGACGTCACCGTGCCGGCGCGCGTCATCGCGGACACGGAGACCGTCGCGTCGCGCGCGGCCTTCGCCGCCGACCGGTAGGCGAGCACGCGGTGCACGATCGCGCCGTCGAGCTCGTACAGGTCGCCGAGCTCGTCGAACGCGGCGGCGATCTCGAGGTTCGAAGGGTCCGAGGCCACGGTGTCCGTAGGGTACGCGCGGCCGATGCCCGGACACGCCTGGCTCATCCTTCCCACGTTCGACGAGGCCGAGAACATCGAGCCGGTCGTGCGCGCGGCGCTGGCCGTGCTACAGCGCGCGGCGCCCGGCGCGCACCGCATCCTGATCGTCGACGACGGCTCGCCCGACGGGACCGGCACGATCGCCGACCGGCTGGCCGGCGAGCTTCCCGCCGTCGAGGTCCTGCACCGCACCGAGCGCGAGGGCCTCGGCCCGGCGTACCTCGCCGGCTTCGCGCGCGCGCTGGACGGCGGCGCGTCGTTCGTGCTCGAGATGGACTCGGACTTCTCGCACGATCCCAACGACCTCGCCCGCCTGCTGGCGGCGGCCCGGGACGCCGACCTCGTGCTCGGCTCGCGCTACGTCGCCGGCGGCGGCGTGACCGACTGGGGGCTCGTGCGCCGCATCGTCAGCCGCGGCGGCTCGTGGTACTCGCAGATCGTGCTCGGCCTGCGCGTCCGCGACCTGACGGGCGGCTTCAAGTGCTTTCGCCGCGAGGTCCTCGAGGCGATCGACCTGCCGACGATCCGCGCGCGCGGCTACGCGTTCCAGGTCGAGCTGACGAACCGCGCCGTGCACAAGGGCTTCCGGGTCGTCGAGCTGCCGATCGTCTTCCGCGACCGCCAGCACGGCACGTCCAAGATGACCCCGCGGATCGCGGTCGAGGCGGCGCTCCTCATCCCGCAGCTGCGCTTCGGTCGCCATCGCATATCCGGCCAGCGCGACGGGCGCTGAGCCGCAGGACCCGTCTGAGCGCCGATATGCGCCGGGTGCATGCGTCGGATCTGGTGCTGGTCAGGGGGATCGCGCCCACGCGCGACACGCTGCATGCCTGGAACGCGCGGCCGTGGCCCGTCGTCGGGCGCTGGTTCGCGGGCTCGTTCGCGATCACGGCGGTGCTGCTGCTCGCCGTGTGGGTCGTCGCGGTCAAGTCGACGCCGGATTCGTCGCCGTTCCTGATCCCCGGCCTGCACACCGCGCCGAGCTTCGAAGGCGTGCGCCACGTGCTGTTTCGCAACGGGCTCGTCCTCGCCTTGCATGCGATGGCGTGCGTCGCGGGCTTCATCGCGGGCAGCTCGCTGCCGCTCGAGGCCCAGCGCTACAGCGGCGCGTGGCGCTGGATTCACGAGAAGGCGGGGCCGCTGGCGATCGCCTTCGTGACCGCCGCGACCGCGTTCTCGCTGCTCACCCAGGCCTACGTCCTGGGTCAGGCCACCTGCGTCCTCGCCGCGCAGGGCGGCATCTCGCCGGGGCTGCTGCTGCTCGGGCTGCTTCCGCACGCGCTCCCCGAGCTGGTGGCGCTGTTCCTGCCGCTCGCGGCGTGGATCATCGCCAGCCGGCGGGGCCAGTGGCATGAGCTGCTGGCGGCGACGTTCGTCACCGTCCTGATCGCCGTGCCGCTCCTCGTCGCGGCGGCGTTCGTCGAGGTGTACTTCACGCCGGGGGTGCTGCGGTCGCTTGGCGGGTAGGACCCGCTTCACTTTGTATAGTGGGCGGTCCAACTTGTTCGAAGGAGTCCCGACATGGCGAATCTGGCAGAGGTCACCGACAGCAACTTCCAGGCGGAGGTCATCGAGAGCGAGTCTCCGACGCTCGTCGACTTCTGGGCACCCTGGTGCGGTCCGTGCCGCATGGTCGGTCCCGTGCTGGAGGAGATCGCCGCCGAGCGCGACGACCTGACGATCGTCAAGCTCAACGTCGACGACAACCAGCAGACCGCCGCGCAGTACGACGTGCTCTCGATCCCGACGATGATCCTCTTCAAGAACGGCCACGCGGCCCAGAAGATCACCGGCGCGTACCCGAAGAAGAAGATCCTCGAGCTGCTCGAGCTCGAGCCCGTCTCCTAGCTCTTTCCCGGAGCCCGGCCGCGCGGCGCGCGGCCGGACCGGCTCGTCGGGCGGTGCTCAGCCCGTGTGCGCGGGCACCGGCACGCCCAGCCCCTGCGCGACCGCGGCCCCGACGTCCGGGTCCACGTTCGTCCAGTAGTCGGCGATCCGCGGCTTCATCTCCGCGGTGACGTCGGGGTCGCCGGCGTGGCCGAGGATGTTCTGCGCGAGGTTGTCGCGGTCGGCCTGCGACATGACCTCGCGCACGAGCGTGCCAGGCTGGCCGAAGTCGTCGTCGTCGGCTCGCAGCGCGTACGCGGTGCGCACCATCTCGCCGTCCGCCTGCCACGTCGCGTAGTCGCCGTAGCGCGCCTCGTCGGCGGCCGGGCCACCCGCGGTGTTCGGCGCGTAGACCGGGTCGCCGGGGTTCTCGAAGCGCATCGCGCCGTCCTTGTTGTAGCTGTGGACGGGGCACTGCGGCCGGTTGACCGGCAGCTGCAGGTAGTTCGGGCCGATCCGGTAGCGATGCGTGTCGGGGTAGCTGAACAGCCTGCCGAGCAGCATCTTGTCCGGCGACGGGCCGATGCCGGGGACCATGTTCGCGGGCTCGAACGCCGCCTGCTCGATCTCGGCGAAGTAGTTCTCGGGGTTGCGGTCGAGGACCATCCGGCCGACGTCGATCTCCGGGTAGTCGCCGTGCGGCCAGACCTTCGTCAGGTCAAAGGGGTTGAAGCGGTAGCCAGGCGCGTCGTCGAAGGGCATGATCTGGACCTTCAGGGTCCACGACGGCGCGTTGCCGGCCTTGATCGCGTCCCACAGGTCGGCGCGGTGGAAGTCGCGGTACTCCCCGGCCATGTTGGTGGCCTCGGCGTCGGTGAAGTTCTCGACGCCCTGATCGGTCTTGAAGCGGTACTTGATCCAGAACCGCTCGCCGCCGGCGTTGACCCACATGAACGTGTGGCTGCCGAAGCCGTCCATGTTGCGGTAGGTCTTCGGCGTGCCGCGGTCGCTCATCAGGATCGTGACCTGATGCGCCGACTCGGGCTTCAGCGTCCAGAAGTCCCACTGCATGTTGTTGTCGCGGCGATCGGTGTCCGCGCGGCGCTTCTGCGAGTGGATGAAGTCCTGGAAGTTCGACGGGTCGCGGACGAAGAAGACCGGCGTGTTGTTGCCCACGAGGTCGTAGTTGCCCTCCTGCGTGTAGAACTTCAGCGCGAAGCCGCGCGGGTCGCGCAGGGTGTCGGGCGAGCCGAGCTCGCCGGCGACCGTCGAGAAGCGCGCGAACATCGGCGTCCGCTTGCCGACGCCGTTGAAGAGGTCGGCCTTCGTGAACTGCGACACGTCCTCGGTGACCTCGAAGAAGCCGAACGCGCCCGAGCCCTTGGCGTGCACGACCCGCTCCGGGACCCGCTCGCGGTTGAACTGGGCCATCTTCTGGATGAGGTAGTGATCTTGCAGGAGGATCGGGCCGTCGGATCCGATGGTCAGCGAATGCGAGTCGCTCGGGGCTCCGATGCCCGCGTCGGTCGTGGTCGGCGGCGGCGTGTTCTCGCTCATGCAGTTCCCTTCGGTTGAATCGGTGGCCTGGCACGCGGCGCGCACGCCTGACCGTGGCAGCGGCTTTGTGACCGAGATACGCGGATGCGCGGTCCGGTACGAGACGAGGTGCGCGGCCGGCTACGCGAGGTCGTCAGGCGCCGCGGGTGACGCGGATCGCCGTCTCGAGCGCGAGGTCGCGCGGCGTCGCGACCGGCCAGTCGGTGAGGTGCACGCTGGGCTCCGCGCCGTCGAGCGCGTCGTAGATCTCGTCCGCGACGAAGGGGGTGAACGGCGCGAGGAGGTGGGCGAGCGCGACGAGGCAGTCGCGCAGGGTGTGGCGCGCGGATTGGTCGCCGGCGCGCACGCGCTCCTCGCACGACGCGACGTACCAGCCGCAGAGGTCGCGGGCGAAGGCGGCGATGGCGCGCGCCGCGGCGGGCGCGTCGTAGGAGTCCAGCCGCTCGGCCGCGGCCTCGATCGTCGCGCTCAGGCGGGATCCGATCCAGCGGTCGAGCTCGGCCCGGTTGCCGTTCGTGGTCTCGGGAGGGTGCGCCGAGGCGAGGGCGCACGCGCTCCACAGCTCGGCGAGGAAGTCGGCGGGCTCGCCCGTGAGGGCACGCCAGCGCAGCGCGTCGGCGCCCTCGCGGGCCGGGCACTCGCCGGGCGGCGCGCTCGAAGCGGCCGCGGGATCAGTGCCGTGCCGGCCACCGCCGCGGTCGGCGGGCGCTGCGGCCGCGCTGGGCGCGGCCATGGCATCACGCCGGGTGCCGCCGATCGCGTCGCCGGGCGCGCCGCAGCGCACGACGTGCTCGACGGCCTGCTCGCCGCCGCGCAGGAGCGCGGAGACCGTGAGCAGCGAAGACAGCCAACCGCGCGGCCCGCCGTCGCAGACGAGGTCGGCCGGGTAGAGCTCGTCGAGCGTCAGCTCGCCGGCGAACGGCTCGTGACGCCGCGCGAACGGCATCGCGCCCGCCTCGAGCCACGGATGGACGATGTCGGCGACGCGCGTCGCCGGCGCGCCGCACTCGCAGCGCAGCGACACGTCGTCGACGAACGGCCGGTGCGGATCGGCGAGCCGCTGGCCGGAGCGCTGCTCGAGCTCGTCGAAGGACCCGACGACCGTCACGTGCTCGTGCGCGCACCGCCAGACGGGCAGCGGGACGCCCCAGTAGCGCTCGCGCGACAGCAGCCGATCGGCGGTGTCGGGCCGCCGCAGCGCGCCGTTGGAGCCCGCCCCGCGCAGCTGCGGCCCGAGCTGCGCGGTCGCGACGTACCAGCACGGCCTGGCGAGCGGCAGCACCCGCGCGGAGCAGTAGCCGCAGTGCGGCGCGGCGTGCTCGTAGGGAGCGCTGCGCAGCAGCCGCCCGCGGGCGCGCAGATCCTCGATCAGACCGATCCCTGCCTCCCCGACGGCGCGGCCCGCGTAGCGCCCGGCACGCTCGTCGAACGCGCCGCTGGGGCCAACGGGATTGACGACCGCGAGTCCGTAGCGCGCGCCGAGGCGCAGGTCGGCCTCGCCGAACGCCGACGCGACGCTCACGAGTCCCGTGCCCTCGCTCGCCGTCACGAAGCTCGCGAGCAGCACAGTGTGGCCGCGCTCGCCGAACGCGGCTGCCGGGAGGTAGCCGAACGGGGGCTCGTAGCGCACGCCGTCGATCGCGGCACCGCGGAAGCGGTCGAGGATCCGCACGCCCGCGAGGTCTCCGAGCACCTGCTCGGCGAGCGCTTCGGCGACGACGACCGGCGCCTCGAGCGCGCCCGTCTTCGCGCGGACGTAGGTCAGCTCGGGATCGACCGCCACGGCGCCGTTGGCGACGAGCGTCCACGGCGCGGTCGTCCAGACGAGTAGCTCGTCGCCGGCCTGCAGCGGGCCGCCGTCGCGAGCGACCTTGAGGCGCACGTGCGCGGCGGGATCGGTGACGCCGACGTCGTGCGCGACCTCGTCGTCGCGCAGCGCGGTGGCGCAGCGCGGGCACCACGGGACGACCTTGAGGTCCTCGTAGAGCAGCCCCTGGTCGGCGATCTCCTTCACGGCCCACCAGACCGACTCGACGTAGCGCGGGTCGAGCGTGTGGAGGACGGGCGAGGGCTGCACGCCGATGCGCTCGCCGAACGCGTCGTCCTCTGCCGCGGACGCGAGCGCGACCTCGCGGCAGCGCGCGTTGAGCTCGCCGATGCCGTGCAGCTCGATCTGCTCCTTGGAGGACAGGCCGAGCGCCCGCTCGGCGGCGAGCTCGACGGCCAGGCCATGGCACTCGCGGGCGGAGCGCCGCTCGACGTCCCACCCGCGCATGGTGGCGTAGCGGGCGAAGATGTCGGCGAGCACGCGCGCCGGGAGGTCGTCGAGGGGCGGCGCGTCGCCCGCGGCCGCCGGCCGCTCCCAGATGACGCGCGCCGGTGCACCCGCGCGGCGGCGGCGCGACTCGCGAGCGACGTCGCGCTCGCGCCAGCGTGCGAGCACGCGGAGGTCGAGCTCGGGAAGCGACTGCCGTGGGTCGACGGGGTGGGCCATGCGCCGGCCCAGTCTAGGAAGGGCCCGCGCAGGGCCCGTCAGGCCGCGAGCTTGCGGCAGATCTGGGCCAGCGAGCGCTTCTCGGCCTCGTCGAGCACGGCAAACGCCTCCGCGACGCGCACGGAGTGCTCGGGGAACAGCCGGTCGACGATCTCGCTGCCCTTCGGCGTGATCGCGACCGATGCGGCGCGCCGGTCGGAGAGCAGCCGCGTGCGCTCGACGAGCCCGCGGTGCTCGAGCGTGGTGACGACCTCGGTGGCGTTCGCCTTCGACGTCCGCAGCCGGGCGCGCAGCACGCGCAGCTCGAGCTCGCCGGCCGCGGTCGTGAGGATTACGAGCGTCGAGAAGCCGGTCGCCGAGAGCCCTTCGCGCTCGAGGTCCGCGCTGAGCCTGCGCCGGACCGACGCCTCCGCTCGCAGCAGCGACTCGAGGGCGCGATGTGCGAGCGGATCCCCCGGTACGAGCGTCATCTCGACCCGAAACCTAGTAGGCGGCCCGGACGGTCAAGCCGCCTGAAACGACCGCTACGAGATCTGCGCGAGCGCGGGGCGGCCGCGCACGACGCCCTCGGTCGCGTTCAGCCGCGCGAGCAGCACGTCGCGCGCGCCGATCGCGCTCGTCCCCAGGCGCGGGACGGACGCGACCTCGGAGTCCGCCAGCGCCCCGCGGAACTCGAGGACGTCCACGCGATCCGAGCTGCGCCGCGACTGGTAGGCGATCCGCGAGAGCGCGGCGAGCCACGCCGTGCGCCGGCCCGTCAGCACGACGAGCCGCGGGCTCAACACGCGCAGCACGTGCGCGAGCCGGGCGGCGTCGAGCTCGGCGGTGAGCATGAGCGTGCGCACGCCGGCGCGCCGCAGGCACAGCTCGAGCGCCTGCGCGTGCAGCGAGTCGATGTCGCAGGCCCAGCTCGCGTCGAAGATCAAGACCGCCTCGGGGCGCATCGGCGGCGGCGCCACGCGCTTGGCCGCGGCGAGCCAGCCGGTCGCCCAGCGCAGCGAGAAGCAGAGCTCCGCCGAGCGCGGCTCGCCCTCGCGCGCGCAGAGCCCGTCGACGGCCGGCAGCAGCACCTCCTCGACGGTCCGCTCGACCGAGCGCACGGCGAGGCTCTCCTCGAGGATGCGGTCGGCCTCGAGCTCCTCGAAGCGGCGCAACGCCGACCGCAGCCGCACCGGCGACGACGGGCCGCTGCCGCGCTCGCGCGCGATCGAGATCGCCGAGGAGACGTTGTGCGTCTCCTCGAAGGCCTGGCGCAGCGCTTCGATCTCACCGAGGTCGAACTGGCGATGCCCGCCGGCCGTGCGGCGCGGTGTCGGGTAGCCGAATCTGCGCTCCCAAGACCGCAAGGTGTTGGGGCTGACGCCCAACATTGCCGCGGCGGCGTGGGTTCGGAGGACGCTCATCGTGGGGTGTGGTGCGGCTCGCCCGTCACAGGCGCAGCACTCAACGAGCGCGCGCCGCACCGACCGAGCAGCGGCCCCCTAAGGTTACGGACTTTCAGTCCGTCAGGACAAGCAGGGCGGCGTGTGGCGGCCCGCACGGCCCGATGCGCGCGCGGAACCGCACGCCGAACTCGCTGCGTGGCCGCACGACCGCCGTCCGCGGCTCGCCGGATCCGGATGCCGCGTCGACCAGCAGCACGAGGAGGTTCTCCGCGCTCGGCGCGTTGGCGTCGGCCGGCACGACGAAGTCGGCGACGTGCCGGTTGACGGCGATCGTCTCGTCGGTTCCGAGCAGATCCTCCGCGCGGGCCGAGACGGCGCACACCGAGAGCGTGGAGTCGATGACGAGGAACGGCTCGTTGCCGCGCGGAGCGACGTCCGCGGGCGCCTGCAGCACGAGCCCCAGCCCGCAGTGGCCGCACACGCGCGAGCCGGCGCTCTCGACGCTCGCCGCCGGCGGCATCCCGCAGTGCCCGCAGAACGACACAAGCGTGAAGCCGCGCTCGTCGATCTCCGCCGGGCGAACCGCGTGCAGCTTCCTCATGCCTGTGCCTCACGGCGCGTGAGCTCGGCGGGGCGCAGCGGTCGCGCGCCGACCTCACCCGGCTGCTGCGCGCCGCGATCGCGATCGTCGACGAGCGCGAGCAGCTGGCGCTGGGCGCCGAACGGCGTGTCGGGCAGCAGGCGAGCGCCCGCGCTGCGGACCTTCGCCGCTTGGTGGGTGCGACGGAACAGCGCGGTCGGCAGCTGGCCGGACGCGGCGCGCACGCGGTAGGCCCAGCGAGCGACGTCGTCGTCGGACTCGTGGCCGCCCGCGATCACGACGGCGTCGGGCGCGAGCGACGTCACGACGTCCCCGAGGCCGGCGACGCTCGCGACCGGCAAGGCCATGATCCGCGCGCCGGCGCGGCCGCAGAACAGCTCGAAGGCGCGGATGGCGAGCGCGTCGGGGTCGAGCTCGTTGCGCGTCGCATCGCCGACGAGGATCGCGAGCGGCCGCGACGGCGGTGGCGCGAGGCGCTGCGCGCGGCGCAGCCAGCCGTCGGCCCAGCGCGCGGCGAACGCCCACGGCGCGCTGTCGGTGCCGAAGCGGTCGCCGAGCTCGTCGAGCGACGGCAGCAGAACCTCCTCGACGGAGCGCTCGACGGAGCGCAGCGCGAGCGCGCACTCCATCGCGCTGTCGGCGCGCTCGAGCTCGAAGCCCGCGAGCGCTCCTACGAGCGTGTGCGTGTCGGTGCTCAAGGCCTCCCGTGCGCGGCTCACGGCGGAGGAGATCGACATGCCCTGCTGCAGCGCGTCGCGCAGGGCGGCGACCTCGCCATGGGTGTACAGGCGGTGCCGGCCCGCCGAGCGCTGGGGCTTCGGATAGCCGAACCGGCGCTCCCAGGCCCGCAGGGTGTTGGGGCTCACGTTGAGCAGCGTTGCTGCTTCGCTCGTCTTCAGAGTGCGCATGCGAGCCCCATGATCGGGCCAAACACCGCCGGTTGCAAATGCATGCGCCAGGAAACTGCACACCTTCGGGGGTCAAAGCTCCGCAAATGCGTCCCGGGGGCGTTTTCGGCCCGATCTCGGGGGGAAAGACCGATGGACGAACGTACGCCCGGTCCGGCGACGGGATCTGGACGCGCCGGAAGGCGGGCCACCGATGTTACAGTTATTGGTGAAACGGACCTTGTTTCACCTCTATGCAGATGACACCCGGGCCGTCAATGGCCCGGGGGCCTAAACGGACGAATGTTCAGCTTCAGCCTAGGAAACTCGGGCATTTCCGGGCGCTGAAGGGGCGACCACGCGTATGTTCGTCCGCAGAAGTTTGCCGCGGTTTCGGCCTGGGCTACGGTGGGCGCCCGTTCACCACCCCGGAGGTCCCAATGTCCAGCCTCAAGACCCGCATGTACCCGCTTCTGTTCGCGGCCGTCGGCGTGATCGCAGCCACGGGAGGGGTGTGGCGCATCGGCTGAAATCGAACATCTGTCCAGAGCCACGGTCACGGGGAGGCCGACTGGGTCTGCCCCGTGACGGTCCCGCGCCACGGGGAGGCCGGTAGGGTTTCCCCGTGACGGTCGTGCCCACCACCACGCACCGCCGGACCGCTGTCGTCGCGGCCCTCGTCCTGCTAGCCGGTTGCGTGCCGCTGCTGATCTTCGCCCCGCGCGGGGATCCCCTCTCGCCGCTGACGTTCATCCTCGCGGCGGGCGCCGTGGTCAGCGTCCTCGGCGCCTCGAAGTGGGAGGGCTCGCTGCAGATCTCCGCGGCCTTCGTCTGCTTCATGCTCGCCGTCGCCTTCGTCGGCCCGGTGGGCGCCTTCGCCGTCGCGCTCGCCGCCGAGGCCGGGACGTGGGCGATCCAGCGCTACCGGCTCGTCGCGCTGCCCGTGAACATGGCGGCGGCGGCGATCCCCACGCTGCTCGCCGGAATCGCGTTCGAGCTGCTGGTCGGCATCCCGCTCGAGAGCCGTGTCGGCGACATCGCGGTCCTCGGCCTCGTCGGCGTGGCGCTGATCGCGCTGAACTTCGCGCTCCTGCGCTCGCTCGCCGTCCTCGTCGACGGCGGCCGCTGGCGCGAGGCGCTGCACCACCCGCGGGAGCTGCTGCCGTCGCTCGCGCTCACGGTCGGGCTGACGCTGTCGATCGCCGCCATCAGCGCGAGCTTCGACATCGCCGCGAGCCTGATGGCGGTCCTCATCATCGTCGCGTTCAACTACATGTCGCGGCTCGTCGTCATCGCGCGCCAGCGCGCCGGCCAGTACGCCGCGCTGTCGTGGGGCGTGCTGTCGGCGCTCGTGCGCTCGCTGGATCGCCGCGACAGCCGCACGGCGCGCCACAGCGCCGCGGTCGCGGCGTTCGCACGCGACATCGCGATCGAATGCGGGATGGGCAAACGCGACGCGGAGCTGGCCCACACCGCCGGCCTGCTGCACGACATCGGGCGCTTCGCGCTGCCCGACCGCGTCATGGAGCGCCAGGGCACGCTGACCGAGGACGACTGGGAGGCGATCCACCAGCACCCCGAGCTCGGCGCGGACATGCTCAAGGACCTCGGCGTCTACGGCCCGGTCGCGCAGATCGTGCGGGCGCATCACGAGCGCATCGACGGACGCGGCTACCCCGACCGCCTGAAGGGCGACGAGATCCCGGAGATCGCGCGGATCGTCGCCGTCGCCGAGGTGTACGACACGCTCACGGCCGAGGACACCTACCGCGACCGGATGACGTCGTTTCAGGCGATCACCGAGCTGCGCCGCGTCGCCGGCCGCCAGCTCGACGAGCGCTACGTGGAGGCGCTGGCGCGGCTGCTCACCGGTCGCGGCCTGGACTACCGCCACGCGGACACGGCGGACTTCGACACGGAGCTCAAGATCCAGGGGCGGATCGCCGACTCGGTCTCCACGGACTCCGTCGCGGGCTCGGGCTTCGGCGTGCTGGCGACCAAGCCACCGCCGCCGTGAGCGCGTCACTCGCGTGCCACGGCCGCGCCCGTCACGGCCCACCCTCCCCGTAGGAACCTGGCTCCGACCGTTGCCAGGCGGGTGGCCACGAAGGCCAGCAGGCCCGCCCAGACGCCGGTGATGCCCCAGTCGAGCTGCAGCGCGAGCAGCGTGATCGGGACGTAGACGCCGACGCCCGCGAGCAGCATCGAGCCGGCGAGCCAGCGCGTGTCGCCGGCGCCGATGAGGATCCCGTCCAGCGCGAACACGACCGCGGCGACCGGCTGCATGACGGCGAGCATCGGCCAGATCGCGCCGGCGCGGTCGACGACGGCCGGGTCGTCGGTGAACGTGTGCGGCAGCGTCCGCGAGAGCGCGAGCAGGAGCGTGCCGAGCGCGCAGCCGGCGACGAGCGACCAGCCGATCGTGCGCCAAGCCGCGGCTCCGGCGACGGGCGCGTGGCCCGCGCCGAGCGCGCGGCCGACGAGCACCTGCGCGGCGATCGCGATCGCGTCGAGGACGAGCGCGCCGAGCGTGAAGAGGCCGAACGCGATCTGGTGGGCGGCCAGCGACGGCTCCCCGATCCGCGCGAGCACCGCACTCGCCGTCGCGAACGCGACGAGCAGCGCCGCCGAGCGCACGAACAGCTCGCCGGAGATCCGCAGCAGCGGGGCGAGGAGCTCGAGCCGCGGAGTGCGGCTGAGCGCCGGGCGGCGCAGCAGGATCCAGGCGAACGCGCCACCCATGCCGGCCTGCGCCAGGACGGTGCCCGCGGCCGAGCCGTCCAGGCCCCAGTCCAGGCCGTAGACGAACCACAGCTCGAGCACGACGTTCGCGAGCTGCGCGGCGACGACGATGAGCAGCGGCGTGCGCAGGTCCGAGACGCCGCGCAAGAAGCCCTGGCCGGCGAGCGCGACGAGCGCCGGCAGCAGGCCGGCGGCGCTGATGCGCAGGTAGCGCGCGGCCATCGCGGCGGTCTCGTCGCGGGCGCCGAGCAACGCGACGAGCGGATCGGCGAGCGCGATGCACACGAGCCCGAGGAGGAGCCCGAGCCCGCACGCGAGCCACAGCGACTGCGCGGCGAGCTGGCCCGCCTTGGCGTCGTCGCCGGCGCCCGACAGCCGCGCGACCTGCGCGGTCGTGCCGTACGTGAGGAAGATGCACAGCGAGACGAGCGTGGTCAGGACCGTCGCCGCGATCGCGAGCGCGGCGAGCTGCGGCGTGCCGAGGTGCCCGACGATCGCGGTGTCGACGAGCAGATACAGCGGCTCCGCCGCGAGTGCGCCGAGCGCGGGCACAGCGAGCCGCAGGATCTCGCGATCGTGAGGGGATCGCAGCACCGCGCGGACTCTACGATGGGCCTCATGGCCGGCCGGAGACCTGTAGTCGCGGCGATCGGGGCGCTCCTGCTGGCCGGCTGCGACACGTCCGAGCCCGACCCGCTGCCGGTCGCCTGCCTCGGCAAGCCGGCGACGTTCGCTCGCGCCCTTGAGCGCGCGCCCGCCAGGGTGCGCCTCGAGGACGGCACGTCGCTGTCGCGCTGCGTGCACCTGGGCGCGGCCCGCGACGGCGATCTGCAGGCGCTCGGCTCGACGCTCCTGCGCGTCGCCGACGACCTGCATCTCGCGGCGGGCACCAACCCCGAGGTGGCGGTGCGGCTCGGCTACCTCATCGGCGCCGTGCGGCGGGGGGCGAAGCAGACGCCGGGCGTCGCCGCGCAGCTCGCGCGCCGCATCGAGCAGACCGCGTCGCTCGAGGACGCCCTGGCGCGCGTCGCGCTGCTGCGCGGCGTCGCGCTCGGCGAGGAGAGCGGGTGACGGGCGGCGGATGAAGCTTCGCCTCTACCACCACCGCGACGGCGCGCGGATCGCCTACCGCGAGGCGGGGGTCGGGCCGAGCCTGTGTTTGCTGCACAGCGCTGCGCTGTCGCATCGCGAGTTCGTCCCGCTCGTCGAGCACCTCACCGATCGCTTCCGGCTCGTGCTGCCCGACCTCCCGCTGCACGGCGACTCCGAGGATCGCCCGCGCCATCCCTACACGATCGACTGGCTCGCGG
This sequence comes from uncultured Actinomycetes bacterium, assembly GCA_963743055.1. Classification (GTDB taxonomy): domain Bacteria; phylum Actinomycetota; class Thermoleophilia; order Solirubrobacterales; family Solirubrobacteraceae; genus CADCVQ01. The sequence goes on from CAVUOK010000002.1 coordinate 313,498, forward strand.
AGGTGATGGCGGAGTTCTGCCGCGAGACGTGCGGCCGGCACCCCGTCGTCGGCGGCCACGGCGCGGGCGCGGAGATCCTGCTGCGCGCGGTCGTGACGGGGCAGCTCTCGCCGTCGCGGCTCGTGCTCATGCCCAACCGCCTGCACCGCCCGCCGGAGCGTTCGCGTGTGCCGGTGCCGGTGCGCATCCTCGGGCCGGCGGCCTCGCTCCCGGGCCTGGATCGCGCCGCCTCGCGCGCCGTGCGCCTCGCCTACCGCCCCGAGCACGGCATGAAGCTGACGGCCCGCGGCAACCCGGCCGCGCGCGACCTCATCCGCCACGCGACGGCCGACGTCGCCGGCAACGCGAACCTCGCGCGCTCGTGGGCGCGCTGGGTGCGCCGCTGGCCGGCGGGCGCGCAGACCGACCTGCTCGAGGCCTATCCGCGCCTGCAAGCGAGCGTGCTGCTGCTGTGGGCCGACCGCGACCGCTACCACCCGCTCTCGGGCGCCGAGGAGGCGCGCGACCTGCTGCCCGACGCGCTGCTGCGCGTGCTGCCGGGCACCGGCTTCCTCATCGCCTACGACGACCCGGTCGGCGTCGCGCGCGAGCTGACCGCGTTCTGCAGCTGACCTACTACGGGATGCCGATGCTCTTCGGCGGCCAGTACGTCGCGACGGCCTTGCCGATGATCCAGGCCCGCGGGACCGGCCCCCAGAAGCGGCTGTCGTTGGAGTTGTCGCGGTTGTCGCCCATGAAGAAGTACTCGCCCGCCGGGATGCGGATCGGGGCGAGATCGCACGCCGGGTCCGCGCAGCCGTCGGCGAACGGCTCTGACGCGCGCCGCCCGTTGCGAATGACGTGGCCCTCGCGGATCTCGATCCGATCGCCGGGCAGGCCGACGAGCCGCTTGACGAACGTCGCCTTCGCGCGCTCGCGGGTCGGGTGCGAGCAGGACTGCGTGCTCGCCGGGCCGAAGTCGTAGGACGGCCCTTCGCCGGTCTTCCCGCACTGGCCGCCCCCGCTGTCCTCCTCGGCGCCGCTCGGCGGTCGGAAGACCGTGATGTCGCCGAGCTTCGGATCGCCGCCGATCGTGTGCGAGAAGCGGTTGACGAGGATGCGCTGGCCGGGCTTGAGCGTCGGCTCCATCGACTTCGACGGGATGACGTACGGCTTGACCGCGTACGCCTGGATCGCGAGCGCGAAGAACAGCGCGCCCGCGACGAGCATGACGAGCTCGAGCTTCGAGCCCGGACGACGCCGCTTGGTCGCCGAGCGCCGCACCTGATCGAGGGTACCGGCAGGGAGCGGAAGTCTCGCCGGGTCGCCGGGGAGATACCGTTCCACGCACGGTGACCGACGATCTGGAGACGAGCGTGGCCGAGCGACAGCTGTGGGGCGGGGAGACGACGAAGGCGGTCGCGAACTTCCCGGTCTCCGGCGAGCGCGTGCCGGTCGGCGTCGTGCGCTGGCTGGCCGCGATCAAGGGCGCCGCCGCGCGCGTGAACGCGGACCTCGGCAAGCTCGACCCGGAGCTGGCCGAGCGCATCGGCGCCGCCGCCGACGAGATCGCCGCGGGCGAGCACGACGACCAGTTCCCGATCGACGTCTTCCAGACCGGCTCGGGCACCTCGACGAACATGAACGCCAACGAGGTCATCGCGAACCTCGCGGGCCAGGGCGCCCATCCCAACGACCACGTGAACATGGGCCAGTCCTCAAACGACGTGTTCCCGAGCGCGGTGCACCTCGCCGCGCTGGACGAGGCGACCAACCGCCTGCTGCCCGCGCTCGCGACGCTCGAGGCCGCGTTCGCGGCGAAGGCGACGGAGTTCGAGGACGTCGTCAAGGCCGGGCGCACGCACCTCATGGACGCCGTGCCGGTCACGCTCGGCCAGGAGTTCGCCGGCTACGCCGCGCAGATCCGCCTCGGCGCGCGCCGCGTGCGCAACGCGCTGCCGCAGGTCGCGCAGATCCCGCTCGGCGGCACGGCGGTCGGCAACGGCTTGAACACGCATCCGGACTTCGCCGCCAAGATCCGCGCGCTGCTGAGCGAGGCCAGCGGACTGACGATCTCGCCGCCCGAGGATCCCTTCGAGGCGCAGGCCAACCGCGACGCGCTCGTCGAGCTGTCGGGCGCGCTGAAGGTGATCGCCGTGTCCCTGACCAAGATCGCCATGGACCTCGCGCTGATGGGCTCCGGCCCGCGCGCCGGGATCGGCGAGATCCTGCTGCCCGAGCTGCAGAAGGGCTCGTCGATCATGCCGGGGAAGGTCAACCCGGTCATCCCGGAGGTCGTCATGCAGGTCGGCGCGCAGGTGATCGGAAACGACACGGCGATCACGATCGGCGGGCTGCAGGGCAACTTCGAGCTCAACGTCCGCATCCCGCTGATCGCGCGCAACCTCCTGCAGTCGATCCACCTGCTGACGACGACGAGCTCGCTGCTCGCGTCGCGCTGCGTCGAGGGGATCGAGGCGAACCTCGCCGGCTGCGAGCGCTCGTCGCAGTCGACGCTCGCGGCCGCCACGGCGCTCAATCCGTACATCGGCTACGACAAGGGCGCGGCGATCGTCAAGGAGGCGGCGACCTCGGGGCGGATGCTGCGCGAGGTCGCGCTGGAGCACGGCGTCGACGAGGAGACGTACGACACGGCCATGGATCTACGCAAGATGGCGCGCGGTTCGTCACAGTGAGCCGCCACATGACCGCTTCCGCTCGCTCGAAGGCCTGTCTCACCGTCGCGGCGCTCGTCGCCGCCATCGCCCTTGCCGCGTGCGGCGGGGGCGACTCGTCGTCGTCCTCCTCCGACAAGGGGGGTGAGTCGGCCTCCGACAAGGCGGCGAACACGAAGGCGGTCAACAAGCTCGTCAAGCAGGCGTTCGGGCCCAACCAGAAGGCCCGCTCCGCCGCGGTCAACGCGACGATCGACATCGACGTCAAGGGCGTCAAGCGCTGGAAGGACCCGATCGAGATCACGCTCGACGGCGCCTACCAGCTCGCCAGCGGCGCCGACGTGCCGGACTTCAAGCTCGAGGCGGGCCTGCTGCTGCGCGACCAGGCGTACGGCGGCGCGATCCTGCTCAACGACCGCAAGGCCTACCTGCAGGTCGGGACGACCGGCTACCTGCAGTCCGACGCGATCGCCACGAACCTCGCCGCGCCGGCGCCGGCGAAGGACAACGGCATGACGAAGACCGCGGGGATGTTCTACATCAACCCGCAGTCCTGGCGAAAGAACACGAAGATCGTGGGCGACAGCGACGTCGCGGGCGAGCCGACGACGCACGTGACCACGGACATCCGCACGGACCGCTTCTTCTCGGACATGGGCAAGCTCATCGACCTGCTCACGTCGCTGCGGATCACGGAGATCTCGGGGCTGCCGACGGTCATCACGAAGCGCCAGCAGGCCGCGCTCGTGCGGTCCGTCAAGGTCGCCAAGGCCGACGTCTACTTCGGCAAGACCGACCACGTCCTGCGCAAGGCGCATCTCGTCGGGTCCGTCGTCATCGCGAAGAAGGACCGCAAGCTCCTCGGCGGGATGACGAGCGCCAAGGCCGTCGCGGACTTCAACATCTCGGAGGTCGGCGAGTCGCAGACCGAGGACATCGAGGTGCCGAGCGACCTCGGCTCCGATCGCGACCTGCAGCTCACCCTCGACGCTCTCGAAGAGTCGATCGACAGGGCGCGCGGGACAGAGTGACGTCGCCGGCCCCCGCGGCGCAGGACGCGCCGTCGCTCGTCGTCGAGGGCGTTTCGAAGAGCTTCGGCGAGCGCCGGGCGGTCCGTGACGTCAGCTTCGAGGTCGCGCGCGGCGAGCTGCTCGCGATCATCGGGCCCAACGGCGCGGGCAAGACGACGCTGCTGACGATGCTCGCCGGCATCCGCGTGCCGGACGAAGGCACGGTCCAGCAGCAGGGGCCCAACGCCGACAAGCGGATCGGCTGGGTGCCGCAGCAGACGGCGGTCTACATGAAGCTCACCGTCGCGCAGAACCTGCGCCTGTTCGCGCGCCTCGAGAAGGTCGAGGAGCCGGACGCCGTCGTCCAGCGGATGCTCGACCAGACGGGCCTCGAGGAGCGCGCCGACGACGAGCTCGGCAACCTCTCGGGCGGCAACCGCCAGCGCGTGAACATCGCCGTCGGCCTGCTCGCCGACCCCCCTGTCCTGCTGCTCGACGAGCCGTCGGGCGCGCTGGATCCGCGTCAGCGACAGCGGCTGTGGACGTTCATCCGCGGGCTCACCGAGCGCGGGACGAGCGTCGTCTTCTGCACGCACGACATCTCCGAGGCCGAGCGCCACGGCGACCGCCTGCTCGTGCTCGCCGACGGCGAGCTCTTGTTCAACGGCACGCCCGCGGAGCTCAAGGTCGCGGCGCAGGCGATCGAGGGCGAGGATCTCGAGCAGGCGTTCGTCGGCTTCCTGGCGGCGCGAGGGCATTGACCTCCTGATGCGCTGGATGCTCCTCAAGGATCTGCAGATCCTGCGGCGCTCGAAGCTGCTCGTCGGCCTGCTGATCGTCTATCCGATCGCGATCGCGACGCTCATGGGGTTCGCGCTGTCCAGCGGGCCGGACAAGCCGCGCGTCGCGTTTCTCAACGAGGTCCCCGAGAACCGCAGCACGATCCGCATCGGCGGCGAGAAGATCGACGTCGAGACCTACACCGACGAGCTGTTCGACGCGATCGAGAAGGTCGACGTGCCGGGCCGCAGGCAGGCGCTGGACAAGGTCCGCTCGGGCGAGGCGCTGGCGGCGGTCGTGATCCCGCCGGACTTCACGACGAAGCTGTCGACCGGCGGCTTCTCGTCGGCTGAGGTCGAGGTGATCTACAACGGCGACGCGCTGAAGCAGTCGTTCGTGCGCTCGACGATCAACTCGAAGCTCGCGCTGGCCGATGCGGCGCTGGCGAAGAAGGTCAACGAGCTCGCGGGGACCTACGTCGACATCATCATGAACGGCGGCACGATCAACGTCCTGGGCGCGGAGTTCGACCTGCTCGGGCTGCGCAAGGCGGAGAAGCGCCTCGACACGGCCTCGAAGTCGCCGTCGCTGTCGCCGTCGTTGAAGCGGCTGCTGCTGCCGGTGCAGAACTTCGCCGAGATCGGGGTGGCGAACGCCAATCGGGTGAAGGACGTCCTGAACACGGTCGAGAACCCGGTCGAGGTCAAGACGACCGTCTTGAGCGGTCGCCGGACGCCGCTGGACGCGTTCGCCGTGGCGGTCGCCGTGACGGTGTCGCTCATGTTCGTCTGCGTGCTGCTCGCCTCGGGGCTGCTGGCGCTTGAGCGCGAGGAGAACACGTTCGCGCGGCTGGCGCGCGGGCTCGTGCCGGGTGGCCAGCTGCTCGCGGGGAAGATCCTGCTTGCCGCGGCCTGCTCGTTCGCCGTGACGTTGGTGATGCTCATCGGCGTGAGCCTTTTCGTGCCCCTTGACTGGGGGCGCTTCGCCCTGTGGGTGCTCGCGTTGGGCGGCGGCGCGCTGGCCTTCGCGGCGATGGGCGTGGCGATCGGCTGCCTCGCTCGCGAGGTACGCGCGGCGTCGCTGCTGGCGTTCCTGCTGTCGCTGCCGCTGGCGTTCCTCGCGCTGGTGCCGTCGGGCGGGGTCTCGCCGCTGCTCTACGACATCATCCAGGTGATCTCCGCGGTCTTCCCGTTCAAGCCGTCGCTGCAGGCCATCGACGCGGCGATCAACGGCTCGGACCCGGCGATCGGCCAGTCGCTGGCCCACCTGGCGGGGCTCATCGTCGTCTTCGGCTTCGCCGCCCGCACCGGCCTGAAGCGCTTCGCGTAGGGCGCGGTCTCGGGCCCCCGTCGTAGGCTTCGCCGGTGTGGGTCGACTGGCACGGCGGGCCGCCATGCGAACGGGAGACGGACTCGGGCGCCAACCAGTGAGCGGCTACGGGCGGTTGCGCGCCCCGGCGGGGTGTGGGAGGGTCGGGAGATAGCTCGGACTCGACGGCAGACGCCCATCGCCACACTCGCCGCGCTGGTGGCCGCCCCGCTGCCCGCGCTCGCCTTCGGACCGGCCGGCGCTCGCGCGCAGACGGCGACCGAGGCGTTCGCGTTCAACGTGATCTACAAGAACTACGCGATCGGCGAGCACGTCCAGACGACGATCCTCGACGACTCGTTCAGGGCCAAGTGCCGCCGCGTGAAGAAGGCGCGCAAGCCGACCGCGTGGTGCTGGCTGTCCTGGAACTCCGACCACGCGCACTGGACGGCCTGCGTCGACGACGGCTGCAGCGCCGTCGACCCGAAGCACCGCGTCAAGCGCCGCGTGTGGAAGGGCCGCGGCACCAACGCGCCGGCCTGAGGCGACGGTGGAGCCGCCGCGCGTCTTCATCAGCCACAGCTGGGTCGACAAGCCGTTGGCTCGACGGGTCGCGCGCCGGCTCTCGCAGTCCGGCTCGGACGTGTTCATCGACGAGGACCGGCGGACCGCGCTCGAAGGCACGAGCTCGCTGTCGGCGCGTCTCGAGGATGCCATCTCTCGCACAGACTACGTGGTGGTCATCTGGACCGAGAGCGCGGCCGCGTCAGGCTGGGTCGCAGCCGAGCTCGCCTACGTCCAGCGCGCCACTGTGAAGCTCATTCCGCTGCTGCTCTTCGATCCGAAGGCGAACCCGACGATCAACGACACGCTGGGCGTGCTGTTCACCGAGCCCCACCGTTTCGAACGTGCGCTCGCCGATCTGCTACCGCGCATTCTCGGTGACGGCTGGGACGAGCCCGACCTGCAAACGCTGGAGCGCGACTTCTCGCTGACGATCCAGGAGACGCCGACCATCGCCTCCGCGCTCGCCGATCCGCTCACGCACCGGGCGGCGGAGGACGGCATCGATGAGCTCAGGGAGATCTTCGAGGCGTGGCTGCCGGAGGGCGTCTTCACCGCCGGCCTGCCGCATCCGGGGCATCCCGACTACCACGCGCTCGACTTCGCAATGTGGTGCGCGGCGCGGATCGCGCTGTCCGACGAGCGCAGGGTGCAGGTCGGGCCGGGCAGAGAGGCCCCCGAGACGGCGGCGTATCCGCCGATCTTCGCGAGGATCCTCGCGACGACCGCCGCCGGCTTCGAAGCACTCGCGGCTCTTCTCACGGCCTCTCCGTCGCGGGCGAGCAATGCGGTGGCGGAGTTCCTGTATCCGGCCAAGGTTCGCGACGTCGCGCTGCCGGCCGTCGTCGAGATCTATGACGTGCTCTTGCGAGCCATGGCTCAAACGGACGGCACGCCCGTGTCCTTCGAGTCTGCGCGGCTGTTTCTCAAGGAGAACCGATCACGACTATCCGACGAGCAGAAGCTCACGCTGTTCCGGTTGGTTGACGTCGGCGGCGGCGGCCCGTACAACGGTGGCCCGCTGGACCTGCTCGGCGAGTACGCCGTCGATCCCGGCCTGATCGACGACGTGCTGCAGCGTGTCGAGCACTGGGTGAGGACCGGCAAGTTCGACAGGAACGATCCCGACCGCAAGGCGATGTACCCGCGGTACTTCTACGGCTTCGTCGGGGAGCGCTTCGAGAACGGGCTGACGGACGAGGCGGCCGGGTTGCTGGAAGGGGCGGCCGCGACCCGGATACAGAGGCTGTTTCGATCGCAGCGTGCGTCTGACGTGGTGACCGCGCTGCAGTGGGTGATCGACGCCGAGCGGCTGCCGGCCGGCACACGCTCGCCGACCGCGCGCGCGTTCCGCGACGGCGTCTACTCCGCGGAGTTCGAGCGGTGGCCGCACCCCATCGCCGTGAGGAGCCTTGCCGAGGACATCGTGGGTTGGATCCAGCTCGATCAGCGCGCGGATGTCGGCCCCGTCGCCGAGCTCAAGCGCGTCCTCGGCGAGGCCGGGCTGCAGGGGCTGCTCTACTAGCGGCCGAGGATCTCGTCGACGGTCGGCTGCCCGTCGACGATCTCGCCCGCGGTTTGCGCTTCCTTCACGACCTCGTCCGTGGAGGGCGCGCTGTCGAGCACCTCCTCGGGCGGCGGGCTATCGACCTCGGGCAGCTTCGGTGGCGCTTGGACGGGGGGCGGCTCGCCGGATTGGGCGGACATGCCTTGGGGGATGCCCGCCCGAGCCGCGCGCTACTCGCTCAGCTGCGCCAGCGCCCGCCGGAGCTCGGCGTCCATCAGCAGCTCGAAGTCCAGCGACTGCAGCGTCTCGGCGTCCGTCTCGATGCCGAACGTGCGCCGCAGGTCCTCGATGACGCCCTGCCACGGCGCCTGCGTGCGGTCCTCGATCTCGGGATGCAGGAACTCCGGCACGCGCAACAGATCGGCGACGGACTGCCCCTGCGAGCCGCGCAGCGCGAGATGCGAGATCGCCGACAGGTACGTCTGCGGCTCCGGATCGATGGCCAGCTGCCCGGTGCCGGTCTTGGCGAACAGCCGCACGTAGATGCCGACGAACTCGAGATCGCCGGCATCGGGATCGAGCCCTTCCGGAAACCCGCCTTGGATCGTCGCGATGCCGCCGACTGACTTGATGCGCGCCACGGCCCAACGGTAGTTGAGCCGGCAGGCGTCAGGGCTTTTCGGCGGCGGCCTGCGCGGCGAAGCGGCCGTTGACGACCTCGACCGAGGGCTTGGCCTTGTAGCGCACGTCGAACAGGCCCTTCTGGTTGAGGCCGCGCACGAGGATGATGTTGGGCACTTGGCGCTTGATCGACCCGCCGAAGAACGACGGGGTCACGGCGAAGTCGCGCAGATTCCAGATCAGCGCGCCCGCGAGGTTCGGGATGCTCGCGTAGGTCTGCAGGTGCAGGTCGAGCAGGTGCGCCTGGAACGCGTAGCCACCGGGCGAGGTCGTCGCGTTGCGGCTGTTGGCCTCGGCGCCGAACTCCGTCACCGCGATGACCTTCCTCGGGAACACGCGGCGGATCTGGGCGAGCCGGGACTTGATCTCCGCGCGGAGCGTGTCCGCGCTCGCGTTCGTCGACTCGTACCAGCCGATGTAGTTCGTCCAGCCGATCATGTCGATGTGGCTGTAGATCCGCGACGGCTCCTTCGGCGGGTGCGCGCCCCAGATGTCCAGCGCGATCGGCCGGCTGGGATCGGTCCGGTTGAGCTCGGCGGCCATGCTGTCGATGTAGCCGATCTGCTCCTCGTCGTGGCCCTTGCCGGCGACCTCGTTGGCGAGGTTCCACGTGATGATCGACGGGTTGAGCTGGCCCTGGCGCACGCTCGTGCGCACGCGCTCCTTCGCGGCGCGCACGCGCTTGGCCCCGCGGGAGGTCCAGTTGCCGGGCGCGTCGGTCGGCCCGACGCCCTGCCAGATCATGATCCCGGCGGCGTCGAGGCGCTCGAGCAGCCCCGGGTCGAGCGGGTGCTGGGAGCGCGTCGCGTTGGCGTCGATCGCCTTGAGGTGGCTGATCATGCGGTCCTGGTCGACGGGACGCAGGCCGTCGCCGCGGCCGAAGACGTCCTCGTGGATCGAGGCGCCGCGCATGCGGATCGGCTTGCCGTTGAGGAGCAGGTCGGTGCCGTCGGCGCGCACCTCGCGCATGCCGACGCGGGCGCGGTACGACGACTCGCCGGGCACGGCGAGGTCGAGGTCCCAGAGGTTCGGCGCGGACGGCGACCAGAGCTCCGGGTTCTCGACGCGCACCTGCGCCTCGAGGACCTCCGTGCCCCCCTTGGCCAGCGGCTCGGCGGGGAAGTCGAAGTCGATCTTGCGCTCGCCGCGCGTCAGCGTGCCCTTGACGCCGAGCGCCCGCGCCTCGGCGTTGTTGCGCAGGTGGACCTTGAAGTCGATGACCGCCGCGCCGTCGAGGAGCTTCGTGTTCATCTCCGGGTAGCTGATCTCGCTCGGCCCGATCCGCCGCACGCTCACGCCGCGGTTGATGCCGCCGAAGTTGAACCACAGGCGATGCCAGCCGTCGGCCTTCATCGCAGCCGGGCTGCGCCAGTCCGCGCGCACGACGAGCGAGTGGCGCGTGCCGGCCGTCAGCGGCACCCGGACCTCGAACGGCAGGTACTCGCCCTTGTGCTCGCCCTCGAGCTTGCCGTCGACGTAGATGCGGGCGCGGTGATTGACGGACTCGAAGCGGATCGCGTACATGCCGTCGGCCGGGACGTCGAGCTTCGTGCGATACCAGCCGATCGTGCCGCGGAACGCGCGGTCGCCCTTCTCCCCGTTGATCTTCGTGGCGTCGGGCACGAAGGGCGTCTTGACGAGCTCGCCGCCGCCGTACTTGCCGGCCTGGTAGCCCTTGTCGAAGCCGAGGTTGTCCGGGTCCTTCTTGAAGCGCCACAGGCCGCTGATCTGCTCGCGGTCGCCCGGACCCGCGTAGATCGTCGGCGCACCGCCGTGGGGCGCGAGCAGGACGGAGTTCGGAGCGGGATCGGGCGAGGCGGACGAGACGGCCACGAACCAGGCGACGGCCGCGAGCGCGCTCGCGACGACGACTCCAACGACTCCCACGATCAGCTGCCGGCTCACTCGTCCCTGTTCTGTGTCATCTCACGTTTCCAGCGCCGCGGGCACGCTCGGCTCAAAGGAGTGCCGGCGCGGAGGATCTATCGCCGCGTGAACACGACGGCCCGGGGAATGTAGCGTTCCGGGTCGATGCATACGCCACCGACCGGCCGCATTCAAGCGGTGCGACGCTGAACCATGGGCCGCCTCTACGACGAGATCGACGAGCACCTCGCCGGCTGGATCGCCGGGCAGGCGCTGTTCTTCGTCGGCAGTGCCCCGCTGGCGTCCGACGGGCACGTCAACGTGTCGCCGAAGGGCCCGATCGGCTCGCTGCGCGTGCTCGGGCCGCGCGAGGTCGCGTATCTCGACATCGCGGGCAGCGGCGCCGAGACGATCGCCCACCTGCGCGAGAACGGCCGCATCGTCGTGATGCTGTGCGCGTTCGAGGGTCCACCGCGGATCGTGCGCCTGCACGGGGAGGGGTCGGTGCTGCTGCCGGGCGAGCAGGAGTTCGAGACGCTCCTCGCGGACGCGGGGTTCGAGGATCCGTCGATCCCCGAGTGGCGCCGGGCCATCGTGCGCGTGCGGGTCACGCGGATCGCGGACTCGTGCGGCTACGGCGTGCCGCTGATGTCGGTAGACGGCCATCGCCCTCACTCAACGCTCTCGGCGCAGAAGAAGCTGCGCGTCGGCGGACCCGGTGCGTTCGACGCGTACGTCGCCGAGAAGAGCGCCCGCAGCATCGACGACCTGCCGGCGGTCGATCCCGCCACCGCCCGGACGTGACGAAGCGCGACAACGCGAAGGTCGTCTGGTCGAGCTCGGACGGGGACCTGCGCAAGGCGCGCGACCCCCGGGTGCCCGAGCGGATGGCCGGCGGGGGGCGCGTGAAGGTCCGGCGGGAGACCGCGGGCCGGCGCGGCAAGGCCGTGACGACGGTGTCGGGCGTCCCGCTCGACGACGCCGGGATGCGCGAGCTCGCAGGCCGCCTGAAGAAGCGCTGCGGCGTCGGCGGGTCGGCGAAGGACGGCGTGATCGAGCTGCAGGGCGATCACCGCGAGGTCGTCGTCGAGGTCCTGCGCGGCGAGGGCTACGACGTCGTGCTCGCCGGCGGCTGAGCGGCGCGACACGGCGCGGCGGGCGCGGCCCACGGCGTGCGGGCGTGCGGCGGAGGAGGTACGGAGGGGCGCGGCTACACCTCGTCGGGCGCGCCGGCGAGGTTCTGGATGACGGCCGTCAGGTCGTCGGCGACGATGACGAGATCGGGCTCGCCGACCGGGCGCAGGATCTGGATCGCCGCGCGGATGACGGGCATCGCCTCGCGCATGACGTCCCCGACGCGCTTGATGAGCAGGTTGCCGCCCGCGGTCGGGTCGACGGCGACCAGCGCACCAGCTCCGGCGATGTGCTCGTCGTAGCCCGCCGCCAGCGCCGGGCTGATCGCGGGCGCGGGGACGCCGTCCGCCGACTCGCGCGCCGCGCGCCGCCAGACGTGGCCGCAGCCCCACAGCGCACGCGCCAGCCGGTCGCGATGCTCGTCGAGGTCGGGCAGCGCGAACTGCGGGCGCTCGCCGGCGCCCTCGGATCGGACCTGCGCCGCCCGCCGCGTGTGGTCGAAGACCATCTGCCCGCTCTCGAACACCGCGCGGATGCGGCAGAGCGCCACGATCGCGTCCGCGCAGCGCTCGCCGACGACCTCCCACTCCGCGACGCCCGCCGCGCTCACGGCGACGGTACCGCGACGTACTTGACCTCGAGGTACTCCTCGATCCCCTCGGGCCCGCCCTCGCGGCCGAAGCCCGAGTGCTTGATGCCGCCGAACGGCGCGCCCGCGTTGGACACGAGCCCCTGGTTCAGGCCGACCATCCCGGTCTCGAGGCGCTCGCTCACGCGCAGCGCGCGCGCCAGGTCCGCCGTGTAGAGGTAGGCGACGAGGCCGAACTCGGTGTCGTTGGCCTCGGCGATCGCCTGCTCCTCGGTCGAGAACGCGCGCACGGGCGCGACCGGGCCGAAGATCTCCTCGCGCAGCAGCCGCGCGTCGCGCGGCACGTCGGCCAGCACCGTGGGCTCGAAGAAGTGGCCGGGGCCGTCGATGCGCGAGCCGCCGCAGAGCACGCGCGCGCCGCGCGCCACGGCGTCGTCGACGAGCTCCTCGACCTTCGCGAGCTGGTCCTCGTCGATGAGCGGCCCGACCTCGACGCCGTCGTCGCTACCGCGGCCGATCTTCAGCGAGCCCATGACGCGCGCGAGCCCGCTGGCGAACTCCTCGGCGATCGACTCGTGCACGTGGAAGCGGTTGGCCGCCGTGCACGCCTCGCCGATGTTGCGCATCTTGGCGATCATCGCGCCCTCGAGCGCGTCGTCGACGTCGGCGTCCTCGAAGACGACGAACGGCGCGTTGCCGCCGAGCTCCATCGACAGCCGCAGCAGCTGCTCGGAGGCCTGCTCCATGAGCTTCTTGCCGACCTCCGTCGAGCCGGTGAACGACAGCTTGCGCGTCCGCGGGTCGCGGATCAGCGGCTCCATGACGCTCCCCGAAGACGACGACGTGATGACGTTCAGCACGCCGTCCGGCAGCCCCGCCTCGACGAGGATCTGCGTCAGCGCGAGCATCGACAGCGGCGTGAGCTTCGCCGGCTTGACGACCATCGTGCAGCCCGCCGCGATCGCCGGGCCGATCTTGCGCGTGCCCATCGCCAGCGGGAAGTTCCACGGCGTGATGAAGACGCACGGCCCGACGGGCTGCTTCATCGTCAGCAGGCGGCCCTGGTCGGCCATGTGGGTCGAGTAGCGGCCAGCGATGCGCACCGCCTCCTCGGAGTACCAGCGCAGGAACTCCGCCGCGTAGACGACCTCCTGGCGCGACTCGGCGACGGGCTTGCCCATCTCGAGCGTCATGAGCAGCGCGAGGTCGTCGGCGCGTGCGATGACCGTCTCGTACGCGCTGCGCAGGATCTCGCCCCGCTCGCGCGGCGCGGTCTCGCGCCACGCGCCGAACGCGTCGTCGGCGGCACCGAGCGCGTCGAGTGCGTCCTGGGCGGTGCCGTCGGCGACCGACGCGATCGTCGCGCCGGTCGAGGGATCTTCGACCGCGACCGTCGCGCCCTCCGCGCCGTCGCGCCACGCGCCGGCGATGAAGAGCTGCTTGGGCACCGCGTCGAGCACCTTATGCTCCGCCGAGGCCAGAGTCGGCGTCATGTGCGCATCACCGTCTCCTCGCCGAGCTCGTCCGAGATCGCGACATCGATGGAGTAGTCGATCGGCAGCACGACCAACGAGGGTACGTCGAGCGACAGCGCGTGCTGCAGGTGGCGCCCGAGGTCGCCCGCCGACTCGCAGCGCCAGGCCGGCATCCTGAACGCGTTCGCGAGCGCGACGAAGTCCGGGTTGCCGAAGTCCACGCCCGCCGTCGAGCCGAAGCGCTGGCGCTGGTTGCGCGCGATCACGCCGTAGCGGCCGTCCTCCCACACGACGCAGACGATCGCCGTCTTCAGCCGCACCGCGGTCTCGAGCTCCTGCACGTTCATGAGGAAGCCGCCGTCGCCGCAGACCGCGACGACGTTGCGCTCCGGGCGCACGATCTTCGCCGCGATCGCGCACGGCAGCGCGAAGCCCATGCCCGCCAGCCCGTTGGCGATGAGCACCGTGCTCGGCTCGTGCGCGGGGAACATGCGGCCGATCCACAGCTTGTGCAGCCCGACGTCGGACACGAGGATGTCGTCGCGCCCCAGCGCGCAGCGCAGCTCCCACAGCGCGCGCGGCGGCTGCATCGGGAAGTGCTTGTCGTCGCGGGCGGCCTCCAGGCGGCCGAGCACGACGTCGCGCAGCCGCGAGGAAACGCGCGCCACGGGCCCGCGCGCGGCGGTCGCGCCGCGGCACTCCTCGGCCAGGCGCGCGAGCACGTGCGAGACGTTGCCGACGAGCTCGACCGCGGGCGTGAAGAAGGCGTCGATCTCGGCGGGGACGCTGTCGACGACGACGATCGTCTTGTCGCGCGCCGGGTTCCAGTGCTCGGGCGCCTGCTCGACGAGGTCATAGCCGACGGCGATCACGACGTCCGCGCCGGCGAAGCCGGCCAGCTCGTAGTCGCGGTCGTGGACGCCGACGGTGCCGAGCGCGTGCGGGTCCTCGTAGTCGATCGCGCCCTTGCCCATGAACGTCTCCGCGACGCCGATGCCGGTCGCGCGGGCGAACTCGCGCAGCGCGGGCGCGGCGCCGTTTCGCAGCACGCCGTTGCCCGCGAGGACGACGGGGTTCGAGGCGCCGCTGACGAGCTCGATCGCGCGCATGAGCTCGCGCGCCGCGGGCTCGGGCTGCACCGGCGCGCGGTGCGGCAGCGGCGCGGCATCCAGCGGCGCCGCCATCACGTCCTCGGGCAGCTCGAGATGCGTCGCGCCGGGCTTCTCGGCCTCCGCGACGTTGAAGGCCTTTCGGACGAGCTCCGGAATCACGTCGGGATCGGCGACCCGCGCGTTGAACTTCGTGATGGGCCGCATGACCTCGACCACGTCGACGACCTGGTGGGACTCCTTGTGCATCCACTCGACCGCGCGCTGGCCGGTGAGCGCGACGAGCGGCGCGTGGTCGAGGTTGGCGTCCGCGACCGCGGTGACGAGGTTCAGCGCGCCAGGCCCGAGCGTCCCGAGGCAGACGCCGGCGCGCCCGGTGAGGCGCCCGCACATGTCGGCCATGTAGGCGCCGCCCTGCTCGTGGCGAACAGGGACGAACGTGATCGAGGACTGCTCCAGCGCGTGGTTGAGGTCGAGCGTCTCCTCGCCGGGGATGCCGAAGACGTGGCGCACGCCCTCGGCCTCGAGGCACTCGACGAAGACGTCGGCGGCGCGGCGGGCGGTCACGGCGCTGCCGGTCGGGTCGTAGGCTGGGAAGGCACGTGAGCGAGGTACCCCTCAGCGCCTCGGGCGCAACTCCGGCCGCGAGCGCGTGTCCCGTCTGGATGATGCGGATGTGCCTGGTCCTCCTCGCGGCGGTCGCGACGCTCGCGGCGGCGGCGAGTCCTGCTTGGGCGGCGTCGCGCGTGATCGTCCGCGGCGCCGGCTTCGGCCACGGCGTCGGGATGAGCCAGTACGGCGCGTACGGCTTCGCCAAGCGAGGGCGCGACCACGCGTTCATCCTGGCGCATTACTACTCGGGCACCCAGCTCGGCAAGCTCACCGGGCCATCCGAGACGCGCGTGCTCCTGCGCAGCGGCGCGCGGATGACGTTCAGCGGCGCGACGGGCGTCGCCGGCGGGCGGCGGCTGGATCCCGCGCAGACGTACGCTGCGACCCGTGCCTTGGGCGGCGCGGTCGTGCTGCGCTCGGCGGGTGGGCGCGACCTCGGGACCTATCAGGCGCCGCTGCGCGTCGCCGGGTCGGCGGCGGGCGTGCTGCTGCGAGGCGCCGCGGCGAACGGCGTCACCGACGGGCGCTATCGCGGCGACCTCGAGCTGCGCCCCGGCACGCTCGGCATGAACGCGATCAACGTCGTGAGCCTGGAGGACTACGTGCGCGGCGTGGTCGCGGGGGAGGTCCCGGCGAGCTGGCCGCCCGAGGCGCTGCGCGCGCAGGCCGTCGCGGCCCGCACGTACGCCATCGCGACGAGCAAGAACGGCGACGGCTTCGACCAGTACGCCGACACGCGCTCGCAGATGTACATCGGCATCAAGGGTGAGATCGCGAGCACGAACGGGGCGGTCGCGGGGACGGCCGGCGAGGTCGTCACATATGCGGGCAAGCCGATCGTGACGTACTACTTCTCGACGTCGGGCGGGCGCACGGAGGACGTCGAGAACTCGTTCGTCGGCGCCGAGCCGTCGCCGTACCTGAAGTCCGTCGAGGATCCGTTCGACACCGAGTCGCCGCGCCACCGCTGGACGGTCCGGATGACGCTCGGCCAGGCGGGCGCGCGCCTCGGCGGCCTCGTCAAGGGGTCGCTGCGCCAGATCCGGGTGCTCTCGCGCGGGCGCTCGCCGCGGGTCGTGCGGGCGCAGGTCGTCGGGTCGCGAGGGCGCCGCAGCGTCACCGGGCCGCAACTGCGCGCCAAGCTCGGCCTGTACGACACGTGGGCGCGGTTCACGGTCATCACCGCGAGCGCCACGCGCGGCGACGGCAACGCGCCGGGGTCCGGGGGCGGCGGCTCGACCACCGGGCCGGACACCGGCGGCGCGGCGCCGCGCACCGGCGGCGCTACGCCGGGCACCGCGGCGGCCGCCGCGCGCGCCGCCTTGCCGCTCGCCGCGGCGCGCGAGGCGCTCGTCGGGCGGGTCGTGGGTGCGATCGCGGGGCGCGTCGCTGGCGCCGGGCGCTGGATCACGCTCGAGCGGTTCTCCGGGGGGTCGTTTGTCGCGCAGTTCGAGGCGCGCACCGGCGCCGGCGGGCGCTACCGCGTGAGCGTTCGCGAGCCGGGCCTGTACCGCGTGCGCTACGCCGGCGAGCCGGGCCCGCCGGTTCGCGTGCGGTGATCCACCCCGCGGCACGACGAGGTGGTGCGCCCTACTCGGTCTATGACGGCGCAGGCCGCACCAGTCGGCGAGGCCCCGCAGGTCACTCGTAGATCCGCGTGAGCGACTCGGCGACGCAGACGGGCTTCAGCGCGCCTTCGCCTTCGAACGTGAGCTTCATCGTGATCTGCGCGCCGCCGAGGACGTCCTCGACGTCGACGAGGGTCACGCGCATGCGCACCCGGTTGCCGACCGGCAGGGGCGCCGGGAAGCGGACACGGTTCAGGCCGTAGTTCACCGCGAACGAGAAGCCCTCGAACGCGAAGACCTGCGTGGCGAGCACCGGGTGCAGCGAGAGCGTGTAGTAGCCGTGGGCGATCGTCCCGCCGAACGGCGTCTGCGTCGCGCGCTGCGGGTCGACGTGGATCCACTGGTCGTCGCCGGTCACCTGCGCGAAGGCGTCGATGGCCTCCTGCGTGACGTCGTGCCAGTCGCTGACGCCGAGCTCCTCGCCGGCCTTCGCGCGCGCCTCGTCGAGGCTTGTGATCGTGAGCACGCGCGGAGTGTAGGCCCGCTCATCCGTTCGGACAGTCCGCCGGCGGGTTCGGGCCCGCGGCGCCGGGCTGGCAGCGCGCCGGGACGAACGTCGCCGGCGGGCCGTACTGCGTCCAGTCGATGCGGGGGCCGTCGTGGCTGGAGTCGTCGACGAGCTGGCGCCCGCGCTCGCGGCCGCCCGCGTCGAAGGCGACGACCTCGCGCGGCGAGCGATCGGGCTCGGCGAGCAGGACGAAGGCTCCGGCGATGTCGTCGGCGCGCAGGGGCGGGCCGGACTCGTACGTGAGCTCGACGCGCGTGACCGAGCGGGCCGTGATCCCGAACAGCGGGACGTGGCCGTCGCGGTCCATGTTCTGCATCGCGGCCGGGCCGAGGACGTAGACGGCGCGGTCGCGGAAGGCGTCCGCCGAGGTCTCGCCGAGGCCGACGCCGCTGTTGCCGAGGTCGAACGTCACGCCGCCGCCGCCGTGCGGGCTGCGCGCGGCGAAGAGCTTGTACGGGCCCGCCTGCGCGATGACGCGGGGCTCCTTGGCGTAGCGCGGATCGCGGAAGTAGTCGGGTGCGACGTCGCCTTCGTCCAGCGGCCGCCCGGGCGCGGCGCCACCGTCGCCGCCGAGCCACGACCCGAAGGTGTCGGCGACGTCGTCGATCGCCGCGCGCACGGGCGCCGCCACGGCGTAGCCGCCGCCGGCGGCGACGAGCAGCGCGGCCGTGATCGGAGCGAGGCGGCGTGCCACGACCCGGCGACGCCGGGCGGCGATCGTCCGCGGGCAGGCGCCGGCTCGCGCCGCGACGGGCACGGCGTGCGGCTCGATGCCGGCTCGTGTCAGCACCGCGGCGACCTCCGCGTCGGTGGGCTCGAGCGCGCGGGCGGAGGCGAACGCGGCGCGGGTGATCGACTCGTCGTGGAGCTGGGTCATCGTGGACCTCCGGGTGCGAGCTGGGCGAGCTTCGGATCGGCGCGCAGGCCGGCGCGGCCGCGGGAGAGCAGGGCGTGGACGGTGCCGCGCCGGCAGTCGAGTGCGGCGGCGATCTCGTCGTCGGACAGGTCGTGAACGTAGCGCAGCGCGAGCGCCATCCGCTGCTTGGGCGGCAGCTCCGCGAGGGCGGCGCTCAGCGCCTCGCGGGCGGCGAGCAGCGCCTCGCGGTCGAGGTCGCCTGGGGCTGGCGGCTCGTCGAGCTCTGGGAGCAGGGCGAGCGGGGTCTCCGCGGCGCGTCGGCGGCTGCGGCGCTCGAGGTGCGCGAGCGCGTGGCGCACCGTGATGCGGTGGACCCATCCGTCGAACGCCGCGGGATCGCGGAGGCGGTGCAGCGAGCGCAGGACGTCGACCGCGACGTCCTGCGCCACGTCTGCGGCCTCCTCGCGTCCGCGCAGGATCGCGCCGGAGGTTCGCAGTGCCAGGCGGCACGCTCTGCGGGCGAGCGCCTCGGCGGCGGCTGGATCGCCGCGCCGGCATCGCTCGACGTCTTCGCTGATGGCGTTCATATGTGCCTCGGGGCCGTGGGCGCTCGAAACCTTGCACGGTGGCGGGACCTCTCGCGCTGCGCGGGTCGTATGTCCTCGTGTGGCGTGTGCGGAGCGCATCGCTTGCGTGCCCGTCCGTGGGCTGCGAGCGTCCTGGGATCGAGAGAGGAGCGGGGACGAGGTGTCCAGCATGGCGGCAGAGGCGCTCGAGGGCTACCGGCGCGTCGTGACGCCGCGCGGTCGCCTCAGCGAGGCCGCGCTCGTGCGCGCAGCCCGGCGCGGCTCCGAGGAGGCCGTGGCCGAGCTCTTCGACCGCCATTGGAACGGGGCGTATCGCGCCGCGGCACTCGTGACCGGCGACCGCGCGGCCGCCGAGGACATCGCGCAGGAGGCGTTCCTCGCCGCCCTGCGGGCGCTGCCAAGCTTCGACCTGCGGCGGCCGCTGCGCCCGTGGCTGCACCGGATCGTCGTCAACCGGGCGATCGACTGGTCGCGCTCGCGAGCGCTGCGCTCCGAGGTCGGGGCGGACGTCGTGGCCGAGATGTCCACCGTCGATGGTGCCGCGGGCTTCGGCGACGACGTCATGGCCGCGCTGATGGGCCTTGCGCCGGAGCAACGGGCCGTCGTCGTGCTGCGCTACGTCCTCGAGCTCACGCCCGGCGAGATCGGCAAGCTGCTCGGCCTGCCGCGCGGGACGGTGAACTCGCGGCTGCGCCGCGGCCTCGACGCGCTGGAGCAGGTGGTCGAGCGATGAGGCGGAGGCGGAGGACCGGGCGGGCCGCTCGTGAGCGCGAGCTTCGCGACGCGCTGCTGCGCGCGGTTCCCGAGGACGACGGTGCCCGCGAGCGGTCGTGGCGCGTCGTGCAGGCGGCCCACGGGGCGGGGATGGCGACGCGGCCTCGGCGCAGGCGCTTCCTGTGGCTCGCCGTGGTGGCCGCGCTCGCGCCGGTAGCGGTCGGCGGCGTCGCGGCGGCGAGCGCTCCGCACAGCGACGTCGGGCGCTGGGTGCGCGGCGTGCTGGGCGTCGGAGAGCGCGATGCGCGGCCGGTCCTCGGGCGCGTGCCCGGCGGCGGCAGGCTACTGGTGCAGGCGGGGCCGAGCGCGTGGGTCGTGTCCAGCGACGGCTCCAAGCGGCGGCTGGGCGCGTATGCCGGGACGTCGTGGTCGCCGCACGGGCTGTTCGTCGTAGGCTGGCGGGGGCGCGAGCTGACCGCGCTCGACCCCGGGGGCGCGGTGCGCTGGTCGCTGTCTCCGCGCGAGCCGGTGGCGTCCGCGCGCTGGGGTCCGGTCGACGGCTACAGGGTCGCGTACGTCGCGGGGTCCGAGCTGCGGATCGTCTACGGCGACGGCACCCACGACCGGCACTATGGCGCCGCGCGGGCGACGGTCGCCCCGGCGTGGCGGCCCGATCGCAGCCACGTCCTCGCCTACGCCGACGCGCGCCGCCGGGTGAGCGTCGTCGCCGTCGACTCGCGCCGGCGCCTGTGGCGCAGCGGTCCCGTCGAGGACGTGCGCGCGCTGGCGTGGTCGCCCGGCGGGCGGCGGCTGCTCGTCGTGACTGGGCACCGGCTTCTGCTGTTCGACGGCCGCGGCGACGTCGTGGCGTCGCGCGCGATCCCGTCGGGGTTCGTGGTGACGGCAGCGGAGTGGTCGCCGCGCGGGGGCGAGCTCGCGATCGTCCGCTACTCGGCGCCGGCGGACCGCGGCGAGCTCGTGCTCGCCGACGCGACGCGCGGCCTGCGCGAGCGGGCGCTGTTCACCGGCCCCGGTCGCTTCGGCGCTCCGGCGTGGTCGCCGGGCGCGGGCCGGCTGCTGCTGCCGTGGCGCGATGCGGACCAGTGGCTGTTCCTGCGCCCGCACGACCGCGCGCGCCTGACCGCGGTGGCGAACATCGCCGACCAGTTCGGCCCCGGGCGCCTGCGCCCGGCGTTCCCGCGCGCGGTCCAGTGGTGCTGCTGACCCGAGGGACCTCCGGAGCCCGCCTCCGCGTATGTCCTGCATGCGAGCGAATCCGAGCCCCAGCCGGTGGATGGTCGCGGCGCTCGGGATCGCCGGCGCGGCGAGCCTCGCCGCCGGGGTCCTGGCCGGAAGCCGCGCCGAGGCCGGTGGCGGGGCGGCCGCCCACCGCGTGACCGACGTTGCCGCGGGCCTCGCGGTCAGCCAGCCGGGCGGCTGGCACCTCACCGCGCCACCGATCTCGAGCCTCTCCTATCCGGTCGAGCGGCTGCTGATCGCGTCCTACCGGGCGCCGCGCGGCGGCAACTGCGGACCCGATCGCGCCGCGCGCGCACTCCCGCCGGGCGGTGCGCTCATCTACCTCCTCGAGTACCGCCCGCGCGTCGGCGATCCCTGGCACGGCCTGCGGCGCAGCGCCTTCCCCGCGCGGCCGAAGCGCTTCGCCTTGCGCCGCTCCGCGCTGGGCACGTACGAGTGCCAGGCCGCGCCGAGCTACGTCATCCACTTCCGCGACGCGGACCGCCCCTTCCAGCTGTTCGTCGCGCTCGGCCGGCGGGCCACGGCGGCGCGCCGCGCGCAGGTGCTGCGCGTGCTCGACAGCCTGCGCTTCGACCCGCTGCCCGCGCCGCCACCCGACCCCTACGCCGGCTGGCGGACGGTCATCGAGGAGCTGGGCGACAGCTTGCGCGTCCCGCCGGGCTGGGCCGCCGGCACGACGACCTCGCCGCGCCGCTACCCGCGACCGCGCTCGCTCTTCTTCGCGAGCAGCACCCGTCTCGCGAGCTTGCCGCGTGCGACCACACGCCGCTCCCCGCGCCGCCTCCCGAGCGCCATCCCCGGAGGCGACCTGCCCGCGGACGGTGTCCTGCTGTGGGTGCGCGAGGAGCGCGACGGGCCCGCGTCGCCCGCTTTCCCGCCGCGGTCGGACGGCGTCTGGCCTCGCCCGAGCGACTTCCAGGAGGTCGATCGCGGCCAAGGGCTGCGCTGGGAGCGCGCCGGCACCCGCTCGGGCGGTCATCGCTTCTCGATCTGGGTCGTCAGCGGCGCGGCCGCAACCGAGGCCGACCGCGTCCTCGCGCGCAAGGCCGCCGCGACGTTCGCGTACTCGGGGGGCCGCGTCCGCGACCGGCCGTGTCGCCGCGCGTGCCGGACCGGCTGAGACCGCGCTTTGCGGCCCCCGGTCCACCCGCGGAGGCCCACCGGCGTGCCGACCGAGCCGCGAGCGCGCCCCCTCGCGGCGCGCGGTTGATCCCCCGGCAGCCCGCCTGGTAGAACGCGCCGGGTGAAGCGTCTCGCCTTCGGCCTCCTCGTCGCCGTCGCCACGTCGAGCGTCACCGCGGCGCCAGCCGCGAGCCCCGAGCTGCGAATCGCCGACGACGTCGTCCTGACGCGCTCCGACGGGACCGCCATCCCGGTCAAGCAGACCGTCCGCGTCTGGTGCGGGCCGTGGGAGGACGACGTGCGCAAGCCGTCGATCCACGTCCGGGCCGGCGCGCGCGGCGCCCTGTGGACGATGAGCGCGGTCGTCGCGGACGTCCGCCGCAAGCCCGTCGTCCGCTTCCCGCACAGCTTCGTCTTCGATAAGCCGACCGGCGCGCAGCTCTTCGCCGCCGACGCGAAGAACGAGGCCTCGAGCGCCGAGGAGGAGTCCAGCGGGCGCATCACGTTCACGCGGGCGCGCTGCGGGCGCACGACGCTCGACGTCCGCTTCAAGGTCGACGCGACCCTGGGCAGCGAGTTCTCCGACGGCACGCCGGTCACGATTCGCGGCACGTTCAGCGCTCGCGGCTGAAGCGACCCCTAGGCTTCGCCACCAATGCCCGGCCCGCTGCTCGCCGTCGACGCCCCGTCGCTGCTCTACCGTGCGTTCTTCGCGCTGCCGCAGAGCATCACCGACGACGACGGCCATCCCGTCAACGCGCTGCTCGGCATGGCCAACCTCATCCTGTTCGTCATCGAGCGCCACGACCCCCGCGCGGTCGTGCTCTGCTTCGGCGCCGAGGCCGCGGACTACCGCACCGACCTCTTCGAGCCCTACCACGCCGACCGCCCGCCGATGCCCGGCGAGCTCGAGCGCCAGTGGGCCGACGCGCCCGCGTTCTTCGACGCGTTCGGCTGGACCACGATGCACACGCCCGAGCTCGAGGCCGACGACCTGCTCGGCTCGCTCGCGAAGGTCGAGGCGCAGGCGGGCGGCGACGTCCTCCTCTTCACCGGCGACCGCGACATGTTCCAGTGCGTCTCCGACCACGTGACCGTGCTGTTCCCGCGCGGCGGCAAGGACGGCCCCGAGGTCATCACGCCCGACGAGGTCCGCGAGCGCTACGGGGTCGAGCCCGAGCAGGTGCCGGACTTCATCGCCATCCGCGGCGACCCGTCGGACGGGCTGCCCGGCGCCAAGGGCATCGGCGCGAAGGGCGCGCGCGACCTGCTGCGCAAGTACGAGACGCTCGAAGGCGCGATCAAAGCAGGCGCCAAGCCCGGGGAGATGACGCCGCGCCAGGCGGGCGCGCTGACCGGCGACCCGGATGCGCTGCGCGCCTTCAAGGACATCGCCACGCTGCGTGACATCGACCTCCCGCGACCCCCCGACGCACCCACCGACGGCACGGCAGCCGCACAAGCCGCGCGGGCACGCGGGATGAACCGCCTCGCCGAGCGGCTCGAGAAGCTGGTGTAACGCAACCAGCCACTCCTGCCGATCTTTACGCCATCATGTCCGCCACGTTGTCGCGCGTTCTGCTCTCCGTGCTCGCGGTCGTCGCCGTCCTTGCGTGCCCGGCAGGCGCGTTCGCCGCCGACCCGCCGGCCCCCGTCAAGCTCGCACAGGGCTGGCAGTACTCGCCCGATCCCACCGATCGCGGGGTCGTCGCGAACTGGCAGAGCGGGCGCATGGGCGCCACCTGGGAGCCGACGACCGTCCCGCATGTCTTCGATGCGCGCCCCCTTCCGAACCTCTTCAAGGGCACCGTCGGCTGGTATCGCGTCGGCTTCACCGGCCCGAAGACCGCCGAGGGCACGGGCTGGTGGCTGCGCTTCGAGCAGGTCCGCCGCAAGGCGCGCGTCTGGCTGAACGGCGTCGAGATCGGCCGGCACCGCGACCCCTACACGCCGTTCGAGATCCCGGCCGCCGGCCTGAAGCCCGGCCAGCCGAACCTGCTCGTCGTGCGCGCCGACAACCGCCGCGTGCCGGGCACGCGCGAGGGCTGGTGGAACTGGGGCGGCATCACGCGGCCGGTGTCGCTCGTCTCGCGCGGCCCGGTCGTGCTGCACGACGCCGGCGTGCTGCCGCGCCGCACCTGCGCCGCGGACGGCGACAACTGCCGCTGGGACGCGATCGTCGACGGCTGGCTCGAGAACCGCAGCGCGCGCTCGCAGAGCCCCGCGGTGCGGCTGACGCTGCGCTCGCCCGACGGCGTCGTCTCCGAGGGGAGCGGACGCCCGCGCACGCTGCGTCCCGGCGAGCGCGTCCGCGTCCGCTACACGGTGCCGGTCAAGGGCGATCCGAAGCTGTGGGATCCCGAGAGCCCGAACCTCTACGACGCGACCGTCCGCACGCTCGTCGGCGCCCGCGTCATCCAGTCCGACCGCCGGCGCATCGGGCTGCGTACGGTCAAGGTCGTCAACGGGGCGCTGCGGCTCAACGACCGCGTGCTCGACCTGCGCGGCGCGTCGATCCAGGAGGACACCCCCGGCCGCGGGCCCGCGCTGACGGACGGCGACGTCGAGACGATCGTCGACGAGCTGAAGGAGCTCGGGGCGAACGTGACGCGCGCGCACTACCTGCTCGACGACCGGCTGCTGCGGCGCTTCGACGAGGAGGGGATCCTCGTGTGGAGCCAGGCGCCGGTGTATCACCGCGACGCGATGCTCAAGACGCCCGGCGAGCGCTCCTACGAGCTCGACGTCCTGCGCAACACGATCCTGTCGGCGCGCAACCACCCGTCGGTCATCACGCACTCGGTCGCCAACGAGCTGACGCCGCAGCCCGACGAGGTCAAGACCTCGCGCGTGTGGATGCTCAACGCGGCCGAGCTCGCGCGCGACCTCGACCCGACCCTGCCCGTCGCGATCGACGTCCTCTCCTATCCGCGCATCGCACGCCAGGGCACCTACGACGCGTTCGACGTCCTCGGGATCAACTCGTACTACGGCTGGTACGAGGGCAAGCCCGAGCGCTCGACGGCGAACCTCGCCGATCTTGAGCCGTACCTGCGCGCGATGCATGCGAAGTACCCGAGCCAGGCGCTCGTCATGACCGAGTTCGGGGCCGAGGCGAACGAGCCGGGGCCGGCCGACATCAAGCAGACGTACGCGTTCCAGTCGAAGTACCTCGAGCGCAACCTCGACATCATCGACCGGCTCGGCTTCATGGGCGGGGCGATCTACTGGACGGCGCGCGAGTTCGCGGTCAAGCCGCGCTGGGACGGCGGCGCGGCGCCGCTCGTGCGCGACTCGATCCACAACAAGGCGCTGATCGCCTACGACGGCAAGCCCAAGCCGGCGTTCGACGTCGCGCGCGACGCCTTCAAGGGCACGCCCCTGTACCGCGACGACCCGGCAGCGGTCGCGCGCGCGGAGCTGTCGGAGTCGACGTCGGTCATCTCGCGCGGGCTGCTCATCATCGTGGTGCTCGGGGGCATCTTCGCCCTGCTCGTGCTCGACGCGATCTGCATGCGAGACATCTGGCGCAACCGCCCGCGCGATGCCGAGGTCGTCGAGCTGCGGCGGCGCTCCGCGGCCTGACCACGGGCCTCGACGGAGAGCACGAGCCATTTACACCCTGCCGTGGGGCGCGGAGGTAGCTGTCGTCCGCCGCCAAGAACGCGGTCGCGCCGCGGGACCTGCACGCCCTCGCTTAGGGCCATCGCAGCGGCGGTTGCACACGTGGGATTCGACTTGCGGCGACGCGCGAGAGTGCCGGAATCGTCGAGGAGCGGGTGCGGTCCGCGTGTCGAGTTTGGCGCCAATGACCCGTATATCGGGCACTATTCGACAAACCCGCGTATGACGCCACGCGTGCCCAACTCGCGCAGTCGGGCGCTCTGAGCGAGCCGCGAGCGGATGGCGGTATTCCGATGTCAGAGCGCGAGGAGCAGCCTGAGCGCCGCATCGACCGCCTGGATCTCGGCGGCGTCGAGCCTGCCGGCCGAATCACCCAGTCGTTGGGGATCAACGACGGTCGTCTGCTCGACGAGCACACGGGTCTGGGTCCCCAGGAGCTCGATCATCGGTCGAAACGTCGCCGCGCGCGCACTCGCGGAGGTCGGCGCGACGAGCACGGTGCTCAGCCCCAAGAGGTCGTCGGCCTGCACCACGATCGCGTAGCGCGCTCCACGCTGCTCGCGACCCCGCGCTCGCACGGGCGCCGGCAAGCGAAACACCTCGCCGCGGACCATGTCAGCGCTCGGCTGCGGGCGCGTGCTCAGCCATCTGCTCGCGAACGGCTCGCATCTCGTCTCGGTCATCGGCGTCGTCGGCGATGAGCCGAACCTCGTCGCGGACTGCTGCGCGGCTGCGGCGTCGAGCCGCGGCCTCTTGGAGCGCGGTACGCACAGCCTGCGAGTCGTTCAACCCCTCGGCCCGGACCACGTCAAGCGCGGCCACGCTCGCATCATCGAGTCGTACATGCAGAGAGCGAGCCACGACGGGAGCGTAGCACGAATCGTGCTACGGAGTCCCTGCCAGCCGCGCAAGCGCGAACCGCAAGAGCGCCGCTCCTCGCGGTGGCTGGCTTTGCGCGACAGCCACCGCGCAAGGCGGCAGAGTGCGGCCGAACCACGGCACCGCTCAGCATGCCCTGACCGCGCCTTGGTCGAGCCGCTATCAGGCGTACGCCACCCTGTCGCGGAAGGTGAGCCCGGCGTGAATAGGCTCACGTCGTATCGATTGCCTTCGCCATCCGGTCGGCGGGGTTGCCGAGCCGACGCCGTGGGCCGCGTAGCGCGCCAGCCAGGTGTCGCGCGCGGGCGGTCGCGGCCCAAAGCTCTGATGCGCGGCGACGAGCGGCCTACCAGGTTTCTGGCGGCGACGCAAATGCCGCAGCGTGTCGAGCCGCTCAGCGGCCGGGATGAAGTGCAGGGTGAGAAGACACGGCCGCGTCGAACGCCCCGGCCGGTGCGCGGCCCGTCGCGGCATCGCGCGACCGCGTCCGGCTCGGTGAATGACCTCGCCGGGCGCTCGACGCCGGCATCGGCTGCATCAGAGGACAGGCGAATGGTGTCAGCTCGTCTTCTGGGAGGGCATCGCTGGCAAGGTGGGCCTCCGTGAGGAGGGATGCGCCGGCCTCAGGGCAATGAACCTAGCGGCGCGAGCGCTTCGGCTGGGATAGCCAGATCGGTGTTGGCGGCGAGGCGGTCGAAGTCGGCGTCGTAGTGCAGGATCCACGCTCCATGATCCTCTGCGATCGCGGCGATGAGGTAGTCGAGCGGAGGAACGCCCAAGTGCTGGTGGGCAGCGCGCATCTGGTCCTGCAGTTCGGCTGCGCGGCGCTCGGCACGCTCGGTGATCCAGAGGAGCGGCAGCTCTCCCGGATCGACAGGGGGGAGGTCGCGACCCGCGCGCGTCTCGAGCAGCAGCGGCGTGCTCGCGTGGACGATGCCTCGCGCGATCCAGTCGGCTATCTCGCGACGGCGGTCCGGGTCGAGGTGCGGGCTGCGCAGCCGCCAGAACGCGCTGGCATCGAGCAGCACCAGCGAGGTGGTCACGGATGCCGGGTGGCGTGGCGGATGCGCTCGATCTCGTCGAGGTCGGGCTCAGGTCCGTCGCAGAGCCGGTCCACGAAGGTCGCGAGCGCATGCCCTCGCGCTCGATCCTGCGCTTCCAGGCTCGCGCAACTTCGCCTCCGCACCACGCATGACGAGCTCCGCGAGCGTCGGGGCATCCGCGCCCAAGCGCGTGCGAAGCGGCTCGAGCGCGGCGGCGAGCGCGGGGGTCTCGGTGATCGAATGGCGGGGGTGGGACGTCGGCACCGTTCGGCGAGTGTAGCACCGTGCAGCACCGCTCGGCTCGCGGCCGGCCGCGGTGGATAGCGACCGCCCGCAGCGCGGCCGCAAAGCGACCTGATCTGAAGCCGAGCTTCGCCGGATGGCAGGATGTCGGCCGTGAGCACTGCGCCTCCATCCGGGCGATCCGAGCGCGAGCGGCGACCCGCGATCGTCGCCGTCGATGACGAGCCCGCCGTGCTCGCGGCCGTCGCGCGGGATCTACGCAGAGCGTTCGCCGAGCGCTACCGGATCCTGCGCGCGCCTTCGGGCCAGGAGGCGCTCGAGATCCTGCGCCAGCTGCGCACCCGCGGCGACCAGGTCGCGCTGCTCATCGCCGACCAGCGGATGCCCGGGATGTCCGGCACGGAGTACCTCGTCGAGGCCCGCAAGATCGTGCCGGACGCAAAGCGCGTCCTGCTCACCGCCTACGCCGACACGGAAGCCGCGATCGCCGCGATCAACGAGGTCGCGCTGGACTACTACCTGCTCAAGCCATGGGACCCGCCCGAGGAGCAGCTCTTCCCCGTCGTCGAGGACCTGCTGACCACCTGGGAGTCGGGCGCGGCGCTCGAAGCCGGCGGCCTGCGCGTCATCGGCCACCGCTTCTCGAAGGCCTCCCACGACCTGCGCGACTTCCTCGCCAGAAACCGCGTCCCGGTGCGCTGGCTGGACGTCGAGCGTGACGGCGAGGCCCGCGAGCTCATGCATGTCGCCGACGTCGAAGATGACCGCCTTCCCGTCGTGCTGCTCGAGGATGGCGGCGTCCTCGAGCGCCCGAGCGTGCTCGAGCTCGCCGAACGCCTGGGCGTGAGCGCCGCGCCGTCGCAGGACCACTACGACCTCGTGATCGTCGGCGGCGGGCCCGCCGGTCTCGCGGCCGCGGTCTACGGCGCATCCGAGGGCCTCAAGACGGTGATGATCGAATCCGAGGCACCGGGAGGCCAGGCCGGGCAGTCCAGCCGCATCGAGAACTACCTCGGCTTCCCGATGGGCCTCTCGGGCTCGGACCTCGCGCGCCGCGCGACCGATCAGGCGCGCCGCCTCGGTGCCGAGCTGCTCACGGTCAAGGACGCGGCGGGGCTCAGAGTCGAGGGCGCCGGCCGGATCGTCGAGCTGCGCGGCGGCGGCGAGCTCAGCGCGAACTGCGTGATCATCGCCTCGGGCGTCTCCTACCGCCAGTACGACGCGCCCGGCTTCGCCGAGCGCACCGGCTCGGGGGTGTACTACGGCGCCGCCATGACCGAGGCGCGCTCGTGCGGCGACCAGCACGTCGTGATCATCGGCGCCGCGAACTCCGCGGGCCAGGCCGCCGTGCACTTCGCGAGCTACGCCCGCCAGGTGACGATGCTCGTGCGCGGCCCGTCGCTCGAGAAGTCGATGTCGCACTACCTCGTCGAGCAGCTCGCGGCGCTGCCCAACGTCGACGTGCGCACGCGGACATCCGCGATCAAAGCCGACGGCGAGGGCGACCGCCTGCGCACCCTCACCATCCGCGACAAGGACGGCACCGAGTCGGACCTGGAGGTCGACGCGTGCTTCGTCTTCATCGGCGCGTCGCCGCGCACGGACTGGCTCGCGAACGTCGTCAAGCGCGACGAGCGCGGCTTCATCCTCGCCGGCGCCGACGTCCAGGGCGACGGCTGGCCGCTGCCGCGCGACCCCTACCTGCTCGAGACGAGCGTCCCCGGCGTGTTCGTCGCCGGCGACGTCCGCGCGCGCTCGATCAAGCGCGTCGCGAGCGCGGTCGGCGAGGGCTCGATGGCGGTCTCGCTCATCCACCAGTACCTGCTCGAAGCATGAACTCGCACGGCGTCACGCTCGAGGACCTGCGCCGGATCGACCTGTTCGACGACCTCGCCGACGACGACCTCACGCCGTGGCTCGACGTCGTCACGTGCCGCAAGGTCGCGCCCGGCGACCTCATCGAGGAGCAGGGCGATCCGCCGGTCGGCCTGCAGCTCCTGCTCACCGGCACGGCCCGCTCGTTCCTCGTCGACGGCGAGCACGTCGAGCCGGTGGGCCGCCAGACCGCGCCGACGTGGATGGGCGCGATCGCCGTCCTGACCGACGCGCCGATGGGCGTCCGGATGGTCGCCGAGAGCATGTGCCGCATGGCCACGATCCCGCCCGCCGACTTCGTCCGCCTCGCGCTCTCGCAGCCGTCGGTCCACGGCCGCGTCATGCAGAAGATCGCGCCGGTCGTGCGCAAGCTCAACGACATCGAGCAGAACCGCGAGCGCCTCGCCTCGCTCGGGACGATGGCGGCGGGCCTCGCGCACGAGCTCAACAACCCGGCCGCTGCCGCCCAGCGCGCCGCCGACCAGCTCGGGCAATCGCTGCGCGTCATCAACTACGCGCTGCGGGCATTCGTCGAAGCGGGGGTCGAGCGCGTGGACGCGCAGAAGCTGCTGGCGCTGCACCAGCAGGCACTCGAGGGCGCGGCGGGGCACACGGCGCTCGCGGCGCTCGACGCCGCCGACGCCGAGGACGCACTGCAGGACGCGCTCGAGGACCTCGGCGTGCCGCAGCCGTGGGAGATCGCCGGGACGCTCGCCGCGGCCGGCGTCGACGAGACGTGGCTCGCGCAGGTCGCCGAGATCGCAGGGCCCGCGACCCCGAAGGCGCTGAAGTGGGTTGCCGCGACGCTCAGTGCCGAGGATCTCGTCGCCGAGCTCAAGGACTCCACGCAGCGGATGTCCGACCTCGTCGGCGCCGTGAAGACGTACGCCTACATGGACCGGGGCGGCGTCGTGGAGGTCGACCTGCACGAGGGCCTGGAGAGCACGCTCGTCATCATGGGCCACAAGCTCAAGCACACGACGATCAAGCTCGTGCGCGACTACGACCGCTCGCTGCCGAAGCTCACGATCCGCGGCTCGGAGCTCAACCAGGTCTGGACGAACCTCATCCACAACGCGATCGACGCACTGGGCGAGAGCGGCACGATCACGATCACCACGCGCCGCGACGGCGAGTGCGCGGTCGTCGACATCTCCGACGACGGACCCGGCATCCCGCCGGACTGCGCCGAGCAGATCTTCGACTCCTTCTACACGACGAAGGAGGTCGGCAAGGGGACCGGCATGGGGCTTGAGGTCGCGCGCCGGATCGTCGTCGATCGCCACGACGGCTCGATCACCGTCGACTCCGAGCCCGGCCGCACGACGTTCCACGTGTCGCTGCCGTTCAAGCAGAGCTGACAACGCACGATTAACAGCGCCAAGGGCGCGCGCGTGTTACGTTCGATCAGGCCGGCATCTGACCCTGTCAAACCCTTGTCGGCGATAGGAGGAGGACATGGCCAACGGCAACGCTCCCACGGTTGTCTCCCAGGCGCCGCAGGCGGTGCGCCAAGCGGTGCTCTCTGGGCTCACGCGGGTCCGCCGCAACGTGCAGCAGGCCAACATCACCGCGCTCGCGGACGCGTACGCGAAGATGCAGGCCCGCTCCGAGAACGACGGGCGCAGCTGGCTCGCTCTGGCGAGGATCCACGGGTTCAACGGCAACCTGTGCTGGCATCACTCAAACGTCGGCAGCCAACACTTTCCGTATGACCTGTTCTTGCCCTGGCATCGCGCCTACCTGCTGCGCTGGGAGCAGACGGCGCTTGCCATCAACTCGGGGGCGACCCTGCCGTGGTGGGACTGGACCTCCACGCTGTCACATCAAAGCGGCCTGCCGGCAGCGTTCACCTCGAACGCGAGCCTGAAGTCCGGTCCCGTTCCACCGGGCCTGCGCACGAATCCCCCGCGGACGACGCGCAACCCCAAGCCGCCGTCGCAGCTGCCGTCGGCGCAGACGATCGAGAACATCCTCAACCTGTCGCTGTTCGAGGACTTCTCCGGTCAGGTGCAGGGTGAGCACGACCGCGTGCACGGCTGGGTCCGCGGCGACATGGGCGTCGTCGCGGCATCGGCGTTCGACCCGATCTTCTGGTCGCACCACTGCATGATCGACCGTCTCTGGTACCTCTGGCAGGTGAGACACGGGATCAGCAACATCCCGACGAACTACCTCAACAAGGTGCTGACGCCGTGGAACCTGACCGTGGCGGACGTCCTCGACACCCGCGCCCTCGGCTACACCTACGGCGCGTCCCGCGTCTTCGTCGCGGCGGACCGTTTCAATGCTGTCAAGCTCGCCCCCACGGGCTAGCGCCGACCGGAGGTTGCCATGCCGATCCTCAGCAAAGCCGTGTCACCGCAGATCAGCACCGACGACATCGCTGCCGACTTCACCCGAGCGGACATCGAGTTTCACGGCCTCGAGCACGGAGGGTCCTCCTACGAGGGCCGCGTCTACGTCAACAACCCCGACGCCGACGGCGACACGGAGCCGACGGACGAGAACGGCTACGCCGGCTCGTACTTCATCTTCGGGCATGGAGGCTGCTACGGGGACGAGGGCCACTGCGACGTCGCGCCGCGCGGCCCGTACGACCCGCGGCCGCCGCACGACCTCTGGCCGACGCGCAAGGTCGTGATCGCGACCGACGCGATTCGCACGGCGGTCGCCGAGGGGTCCCCGCTCACGATCACCGTCGTCCCGGTGCTCGGCGAGACGACGGACATGGTCCCCGAGGACGAGGAGCTTCCGCAGTTCGAGGCGGTCTCCGTCATCACGTATCAGTGACCTCCGCCCGCCGCGTGATCCCTTCCGTGCCGCTCGGCGCGGAGGGGGCGCAGGGCGCTCGCCGCGCGGACATCGTGATCGACGGGATCGACCAGAACGGGCCGTCGCACGAGCTGCGCGTCTTCCTCGACAACCCCGGCGCGGACGCCGAGACCGAGCCGCTGCCCGAGGCGGGCTATGCGGGATCGGTCCACGTGTACGCCCAGGGCGGGGCGCTCGACGGTCTTGAGGGCGTCCACGTCCGCGTGCCCATGACGCGCACGATCATCGCCACCGACGCGGTGGGTCGGGCTCGCGCGCGCGGCCCGGCGGCGTCGGTGACGCTCGTCGCGGTGCCCTCCGAGAGCGCAGGCCCCGAGATCGACCTGTCCAGCCTCGGCGTCTCCGTGATGGTCGACGAGTAGCCGGCTCGTCCGCGGTCATGCGTCCGCCGCCGACGCGGATCCGGGTGTAACCGGATGCGCCGCTCGCGCGGTTAGTGATCAGATGATCGACGTGCACACCGATGCCCAGCTGCTCGCGGCGGTGGCCGGCGGCGAGATCGGCGCGCTGGAGCCGCTGGTGGCCCGCCACCACGTGGCGCTGCATCGGTTCGTGGCGCGGCGCATCGGCGCGGACGCCGAGGACGTCGTCGCGGAGACCTTTGAATGCGCGTGCCGCCGCGCCGCCGCGTACCGGTCGACGGGGCCGGACGCGCGCCCGTGGCTGTTCGGGATCGCGAACAACCTGCTGCGCGGCCACGCGCGGCGCGAGGCGGCGATGTACCGAGCTTATGCCCGCACGGGAGTGGATCCGGCGGGCCCGTCTGTCGAGGAGTCCGCGCACGTCGACGTTGGCCATGGCCGCGTCCTCGCTCGCGCGCTGTCGGCGATGCGCGCCGAGCATCGCGAGGCGCTGCTGCTGTACGCCGTCGCGGAGCTCTCCTACGAGGAGGTCGCGACCGCGCTGGACGTGCCGGTCGGCACGGTGAAGGGATGGCTGCACCGCGCTCGCGCGGTCGCGACTCGCCATCTTGCCGCGGCGGGGATCGTCGCGGAGACGCACGAAACGGAGGTTGGCTCATGAGCGACGTCGACGACCTGCTGCGCGAGTTTCGCGCCGGCGTGCCCGGCCCCGCCGAGGGCGCCGCGGAACGGATTCTGGAGCGGGCCCGCGCCGCCGCGGGCCAGCCGCCGCTGGGCGAGGCCGCGCGGCCACCTCGCGACAGCCGCTGGGCCGGCGCGCTGCGGCCGTTGCGCGGCAGCCGCCGGGCCGGCGCGCCGCGGCCCTCGCACGACACCGGGTGGCCGTCGCTGGCGCGGCGCAACGGCCGGCCCGGCGCGCTGCGCTGGGCCGCGGTCCCGGTTGCGCTTGCCGCGGCCGTCTGCCTCGTCATCGCGCTTGCTCCCTCGCGGGACGCGGCCGACGGCGGGCCGACGCTGCTTGAGCGCGCCGAGGCGGCGATCACGTCGCCCAGCCGGATCGTCTCGCTGGCGATGACGGTCCGCACCTCCGCAAGCACGGGCGCGATCAACCCCAACCGGACGATTCACATGCAGCAGTGGACGCTGGCGGGCGCCGGCCGCGCGGTGCAGTTCCGCATCCTGATCAGCGAAGGGCCGCTCGACAAGCCGCCGACCGACGAGGACAGCACGACCGTCACCGACCGCACCGGTCGCGTCGTCGACCAGCGCTCGTGGCGGCCGCTGTTCGTTCGAGCGCGCGACAACTACGACTACCCGCGCGGCGGCGGTCGCGGCCAGCTCGAGATCGGGATCCCGCGAGGCCGGTTGCAGGGTCCGCTCACGCTCGTCGATCGGTTCCGCGAGGCGTATCGCAGCGGCGACCTGAAGCCGGTCGGGCGCACGGCCGGCGGCGACCTGCGCTTCCGGCTGCAGGCCGGCGAGCAGTACTGCGCGCGCTGGGACTACGTCCTCGACGGGCGGACCCTGCTGCCGCGGCGCATGGTGCTCACCCAGACCTCCAAGCCGTGCGGCACAGGTGGGCAGCCGACGCAGCGCGAGGTGTGGACGATCGGCGAAGCTCGGTCGCTGCCGGCGACGCCGGCGAACCGCCGCCAGCTCGCGATCGGCGACTGGCCGACGGCGCGCATCGTCCAGGAGGCCGCACACGGCGATCCGAAGCGCATCGACCACGCCCCGCCGGTTCCGGAGCTCGACCGGTAGCCGGGCCGGCACGCCATCTGCGCAGCTTGCCCTCGTGACGAGGTAGCGTGGTTCGGTGAGGTGACGGATCGTCTCGATGCTCAGCCGCGGTGGATGGCGCGACGGTGGATGGTCGCCGCCTTGCTGTGCGGTGGGCTCGTGCTCGCCACGCCGCCCGGCGCAGGCGCGACAGCGATCGCGACCGCCGCCCCGGCCGACGTCGCGCTGCAGGTGAGCTTCGAGCAGGGCGCCGCGGTGCGACTGCGCGGCCGGCAGCTCGTCACGCGCGATCGCGCGGCGGGCTCGGCGCTCGACGACGTGCTCGCGCGCCGCGATGTCGTGCGGATCGAGCGGGTCTTCGGCGCGTCGGAGGCCGGGCTTGACGCCGATCGCCGCCGCCTGCTCGCCGACGGCCTGCGCGACGTGCCCGACCTCAACCGCCACTACCGGATCGTCGCCTCGAGCCGCGCCGAGCGCGACGGGCTGCTCGAGCGCCTGCGCTCGCTGGCCGTCGTCGACGAGGTCATCCCCGAGCCGGCCCCGGTGCCGCCGCCGGTGACGCCGGACTTCACGAGCCGCCAGCGCTACAAGCTGGCGGCACCCGTCGGCATCGGCACCGCGTCGGCGTCCGCGCTCGCCGGCGGGCTGGGCCAGAACGTGAAGATCGTGGACATCGAGTACTCGTGGAACCAGGCGCACGAGGATCTCGGCAAGAGCGTGGGCGCGCTCATCCCCAACGGCACGCCGAGCGACCCGTTCAACGACACCAACCACGGCACGGCCGTGCTGGGCGAGCTCGCCGCCACCGTCAACGCGTTCGGTGTCTCGGGGCTCGCGCCGGGCAGCGACATCGGCATGATCAACGCGAACAACACCGCCGACTACGACCTCCCCGGCGCGATCGACCTCGCGCGCACCAGCCTGTCGCCCGGTGACGTCGTGCTGATCGAGCAGCAGTACCCCGGCATCGCGGGCAGCGGCCCCGCGGGATTCCACGACTACGTGGCCAGCGAGTACTGGCCCGCCGTCTACGACGCGATCAAGCTCGCCACGCAAGAGGGCATCATCGTCGTCGAGCCGGCCGGCAACGGCGGCGTCGACCTCGACGATCCGGTCTACCAACAGCCGTTTCCGCAGGGCAAGGCCGACTCCGGCGCGATCCTCGTCGGCGCGGGGAGCGGGGAGTCGAGCGCGGAGTGTCCCGGCACCGCGAACGCTCGCCTGGAGTTCTCGACCTACGGCACCAGGGTGAACCTCCAGGGCTGGGGCCAGTGCGTGACCACGACCGGCTACGGCTCGCTGTACAGCACGGGCGGCGCGAACTTCTTCTACCGCTCCACGTTCAACGGGACGTCGAGCGCGTCGCCGATCGTCGCGGCGGCCGCCGCCGTGTACTCGAGCGTGTTCCAGGCGACAGCCGGCCGGGCACCGACGCCGCAGGCCGTGCGCAAGCGGCTGATCGACACGGGCACGGCGCAGGCCGCCAGCCCGGGCGGGCACATCGGCCCGCTGCCGAACCTCCTCGCCGCGACCACCGGCTTTGACTTCACACCGCCGACCGCATCGGTGACGGGCGGTCCCGCCGGGCTGACGAACGACCCCACGCCCACGTTCTCCTTCACGGCCTCCGAGCCCGGCGCGACGTTCGAGTGCCGCATCGACGGCGCCGCGTTCTCCGCGTGCGGCTCGTCGTTCACGCCGTCGCCCGCGCTTGCCGACGGCTCGCACACGCTGCAAGTCAAGGCCACGGACGCGGCGCTGAACCCCGGCGAGCCGGCGGCGCGCGCGTTCACGGTCGACACGGTGGGCCCGCCGGTGTCGATCACCGGCGGCCCGACGGGGACGACGAGCACCGCGACGCCGGGGTTCACGTTCGCCTCCACCGAGGTCGGCGTCGCGTTCGCGTGCCGCGCGGGCTCGTCGCTCGCCCCGGGCGCGTTCGCGACCTGCGCCTCGCCGTACACGACGGCGCCGCTTGCCGACGGGGCGAGCGTGTTCGAAGTCCGGGCGACGGATGCCGCCGGCAACGTGGGCCCGCCCGCGTCGCAGGCGTTCACCGTCGCGGTGCCGGTCTCGCCGCCTCCGCCGCCGCCTCCTCCGGCCGCCGTGCCACCTCCGCCCCCGGCCGCCGTGCCGCTCCCGCTCCCGGCGCCGGTCGTGACGCCACCCGCGCCGCCGCCACCGCCGCCGCCCGTGATCGCGCCCACCCTCCTCGCGCCCGTAATCGGTCCCGGCACGCGGGTCACGGTGAGCGTCCCCGCCAGCGGTTCGGTGGTACTCGCGCGGCCGAGGATCACCTGCCCGACCCTTCCTCCGGGCTGCACGGTGACAGCCACGGCGCGACGGATCGCGCCCGGCAGGCCGCGCATCGCGACGGCCAGCCCCACGATCGCGCCCGGCAAGTCCGCGACGATCCGCTTCAAGCTGAACGCGACCGCCCGCGCGGCACTCAGACGCGGCCAGATCAAGGCGACAGTGGCGATCACGGCGCGCCACGGCGGCGCGACGAGCCGCAGGACCCTGCAGCTCACGCTCAAGCGCAAGCGCTGAACCGGCCGCTGACGTCCACCCCCGGCTCCGCACTCGCCCAAAGCCCGGCCCAGGCCGAGCGGGACCCGAGACTAAGGCGTGAACTTCACCGTGATGACGTCGCCGTCGCGCATCGCGTAGTCACGGCCCTCGAGGCGCAGCGTCCCGCGATCGCGGGCGCCGGAGTAGCCACCCGCGTCGATGAGCTCGTCCCAGCCGACGACCTCGGCGCGCACGAAGCCCTTCTGGATGTCCGAGTGGATCTGGCCCGCGGCGTGCCAGGCGGTCAGGCCGCGCCTCAGGTGCCACGACTGCGCGGGCTTCGCCTCGCCCGCGGTGAAGAACGCGATCAGCTCGAGCAGCGAGAACGCGCCGCCGACGACCCGCTGCAGGCCGGACTCCGACACGCCGAGGTCCGCGCGCATCTCCGCGGCGTCCTCGTCCTCGAGCTCGGCGAGCTCGGCCTCGATCCGGCTCGAGATCGCGACCGCGCCCGCGCCCTGGGCCGCCGCGTGCGCCGCGACCGCCTCCGGCACCTCGTCGTCGCCCTCGTTGACGTTCGCGACGAACAGCACGGGCTTCGCGGTCAGCGACCCGAGGTCGCGCAGAGCGTGCGGGGCATCCTTCGGTGCCGGCACGGTCCGCGCCGGCTTGCCCGAGTGCAGCGCCTCGATGAGCTCGCGCAGCCACGCCTCCTCGGCGACGGCCGCGCGCTCGCCGC
The DNA here is from genome assembly GCA_963743055.1 of uncultured Actinomycetes bacterium. GTDB lineage: Bacteria > Actinomycetota > Thermoleophilia > Solirubrobacterales > Solirubrobacteraceae > CADCVQ01. The sequence continues at coordinate 351,313 of CAVUOK010000002.1, forward strand.
CGCGCGCGTCGCGCACGACACGCGCGTGGCGCCGCTCTGCCTGCTCGAGGTCGGCGAAGATGAGCTCGGTCTCGATCGTCTCGATGTCCGCCATCGGGTCGACGCGGCCGTCGGGGTGGATGACGTTCGCGTCGGTGTGCGCGCGCACGACGTGCACGAGCGCGTCGGTCTCGCGGATGTTCGCGAGGAAGCGGTTGCCGAGGCCCTCGCCGGTGTGCGCGCCCGCGACGAGACCCGCGATGTCGTGGAAGTCGATCGTGTCCGGCACGATGTTCGACGCGCCGAGCAGTGCGGCGACGCGGTCCAGCCGCTCGTCCTCGACTGCCACGACCGCGACGTTCGGCTCGATCGTCGTGAACGGGTAGTTCGCCGCCTCGACGCCGGCCTTCGTCAGCGCGTTGAAGAGCGACGACTTGCCCGCGTTCGGCATGCCGACGATGCCGACCTTCATGCGCGCCCCGCTGCCCCGACGGCGGTGCCGAGCAGCGCGCCCGCGGCGATGTCCGACGGGTAGTGCACGCCGAGATAGACCCGCGAGAGCGCCATCGCGGTCGCGACCGCGTACAGCGGTGCGCCCGGCATCAGCCCCGAGTAGGCGCGCGCCGCGGCGAAGGACGACGAGGCGTGCGCTGACGGGAAGCTCAGCGACGTCGGCGTCGAGATCAGCGCGGGCAGCTTCTCCAGGTGCGGGCGCTTGCGGCGCACGACGAGCTTCAGCGCCGTGTTGAGGAGGTACGCAACGAGCACCGCGCCCGCGGCCCGCAGCCAGCGCTCGCGGCGCGGCGCGTCGACCGCGGCGCCGGTCGCGCCGAGCGCGAGCCACAGCCCCGCATGCTCGCCCAGGCTTGAGAAGCGCCGGATCGGCGTCTCGAAGCGCGCGCTCTGGGCGTCCTCGCGCAGGAGGCGGTACAGGCCCACGTCCACGCGGGCGATCGCGCGCGCGACCGGCCCGCCGCGCAGGCGGGCGCGCAGCGAGCGGCGCGCGCCGGGATCGGCGGCGAGCGGGGGCGAAGGGGCGGCGGTCACGCGCGGCAACGATAGAGCTCCCGCGCCGCGCCACCCGTCCACCAACGGTTTGGCGCCGCCACCGATGAGGGAGGATGGCTCGGTGCTCCTCGCTCTCGTCGCCAACCCGAAGTCCGGCACGGCGCCCGAGCCGCGCCGCCTCGCCACGATGCTCGGCGCGGACGGCGCGCGCGTGGGCGTCACCGCGATCCAGGATCTCGCCGCCGAGGAGGGCGAGCTCGACGACGAAGGGCTCGCACGCGCCCGGGCGCAGCTGAGCAAGGACGGCCCGCCGGACCGGATCGTCGTCGCGGGCGGCGACGGCTCGATCGGGCTGACCGCGCTCGTCGCCGCCGAGATGGGCGTCCCGCTTGCCGTCATCGCGGCCGGCACCGCGAACGACTTCGCGCGCGCCCTCGAGCTCCCGCTCGACCTCGAGGCGGCCTGCGCGCTCGCACGCGACCCCGGCGCCACGCCACGCCACGCCGAGCTCGCGCTCGCCGGCAGCCGCCCATTCGTCAACGCCGCCGCGATGGGGCTGTCCGTCGTCGCGGCCAAGCAGGCGAGGCCGCACAAGTCGCGCCTCGGGCCGCTCGCCTACGCCGTCGGCGCCGTCAAGGCGGCCGCCACCGCCGAGCCGCTGCGCTGCGAGGTGCGCTGCGACGGCGAGCTGAGCTGGGAGGGCCGCGCGTGGCAGGTCGTCGTCGGCGCGACCGGCGCCTTCGGCGGCGGCAGCGAGATGGGCGGCACGCGCGACGACGACGGCCTGCTCGACGTCGCGATCGTCCCCGCGGGCTCGCGCGCCGGCCTCGCGCGCCGCGCCGCCGGCATGCGCCGCGGCAGCCTGACCGAGCAATCCGACGTCGCTCACCACCGCGCCGCGACGATCGAGGTCAAGACCGACGGCGCGGCCCCCACGTTCAACGTCGACGGCGAGGTCTGCCGATGCGAGCCCGCGCGCTTCACGCTGCGCGACGGCGGCTTTCGGGTCGTCGCCGGATGACGCTCAACAAGCGCTGGCCCGCGGCCATCGCGGCGCTCGGCGTCACCTGGTACGCCAGCGAGTCGCTGCGCCACCGCCGCGAGCAGGGCGACGGCTACGAGCTGCACGGCGAGGACCTCGAGGTCGGCTCGGCCGCCTTCCAGCGTGCCGCCGAGGCGATCACGAGCTCGCCGATCGCGCCCGGCAACCGCGCCGAGATCCTCATCAACGGCGACGAGATCTTCCCGGCGTTCGTCGAGACGATCGGCGCCGCGACGCAGTCGGTGAACCTGCTGAGCTACATCTACTGGCACGGCGAGGTCGCCCGCCAGGTCGCCGACGCGGTCTGCGAGCGAGCGCGGGCGGGCGTCGAGGTCAACGTCCTGCTCGACGCCGTCGGCAGCGCGAAGATGGGCCGCGAGCTGATCGGCCAGATGCGCGACGCGGGCGCGACCGTCGCGGTCTTCCGGCCGCCGAAGCCGTACGCGATCCGCCGGCTGAACAACCGCACGCACCGCAAGCTGTGCATCGTCGACGGCGAGGTCGGCCTGATCGGAGGGGTCGGGATCGCCGACGAGTGGTCGGGCGACGCGCAGGACCCCGACCACTGGCGCGACACCCACGTGCGGGTCCGCGGCCCCGTCGTCCGCGGCCTGCAGGGCGCGTTCGCGGAGAACTGGCTCGAGGCGACCGGCGACGTGCTCGTCGGCCCGCAGTACCTGCCCGACCTCGAGCCGCTCGAGGACGGCTGCACGATGCAGCTCGTGCGCTCGTCGGCCGGCGTCGGGGACACGAACATCGAGGCGCTCTACTTCCTCGCGATCGCCTGCGCGCGCGAGCGGCTGAACCTCACCGCCGCGTACTTCGCGCCCCGGCCGGCGTTCATCGAGGCGCTGTGCGACGCGGCCGCGCGCGGCGTCGAGGTGCGCGTGCTCGTGCCGGGCGAGCACATCGACAAGGCCTTCGTGCGCAAGGCGGGCCGCGGCACGTACGACGAGCTGCTGCGCTGCGGCGTGCGCATCTGGGAGTTCTGCCCGACGATGCTCCACGCGAAGGCGCTGACGATCGACGGGTCCTGGTCGTCGATCGGCTCGGTCAACTTCGACAACCGCTCGTTTCAGCTGCAGGACGAGGCGACGCTGTGCGTCTCGTCGGCGTCGTTCACGAGCGCGCTGGACGCGCAGTTCGAGCGCGACCTCGCCCGCTCGGAGGAGATCGACCTCGACCGCTGGCGCGGGCGGACGCTGCGAGCGAAGGCCAACGAGCAACTGCTGAAGCTGGCGCGGCGGGAGCTGTAAGGCCCCCGCCGCGACGCATGCATACGCTTAGCGGCAGACCGCGTACGCGATGCCGGTGACCGTCTCGCCCTTCACGCCCGGGGCCGAGCGGACCCAGGTCGAGCGGTGGTTGACGTAGGGACGGTCGGCGGCGGCCAGGGCCCGGTCGCCGGTCGTGGCGAACGTCTTCAGGCGCTTGCCGTCCGGGCAGTTGAAGTACAGCGCCGCGCCCGTGCTCGACTGGCCGCGGGTGTTCGTCACCTTCTGGCCGACGAGCACGTAGCCGGACGGGATCGCCTTGCCGCGCCGGATCGCCTTGACGCCGGGGGCGTCGAACGGCGACGTGTCGCCGGCCTTCAGCGACGCCACGGGCTCGACCGCGATCTGCGTCGCGGTGTCGGCGGCGACGGACACGCCGCCAGCCGCGACGGCGGCGACGGCGAGGGCTGCTGCGATGGTCTTGTGGGGGCTGAGCATTCTCGGGGCTCCTTTTGGACGTTTGCTCTGCCCTGCATCGTGCGGGTGCGGCGTGTGTGGTTCGAGGACCCCAAGGGGTAGATTCGCCACACCCGCCTACCGTCCGGCGAGGCCTCTATGACTCCACCCGCGATGGCATCCGGACTGCACCGTCTGCGCCTCGCCCGGTGGGCCGGGCTGCTGTTCGTCGTCGCGGGCGGTGTGGCCGTCGCGATCTCGCTCGGGGCAGGCCGTGGGCCGGGCGTGCGCGCGGTCGGCGTCACCGTCCCCGCCGACGTGCGAGCCGACGCGCGCGACGCGACCGGCAGCCCGCTCGACATGCTCGAAGCGACGCTCGTCCAGCGCGACGTGCGCATGGTCCTGCGCGTGAGCTTCGGCGCGGGCTGGAAGGCCGCCGACCTCACGGCCGCGCCCGGCCGCGCCGTGTGCCTCGTGTTCGCGCACGGGACGCCGGCCGTCGCGCGCGGGCGCGTCTGCATGACCCGCCTGCGCGGCCACCCCGCGCTGACGTACGCGCCGATCGCGACCGACGGCACGCCGGGCACGGCGCGCCAGATCGGCGCCTCCGTCCAGCGCCCGCGCTCGAGCGTCCTCGAGGCGACGTTCCTGCCCGTCGCCGCCGACCTGTCGGTCGGGACGTACTCGTGGTGGCTGCAGACCGACTGGCGCGACACGGCCACATGCGCGACGGGCTGCACCGACCGCCTGCCCGACGCCGGCGCGGTGCCCGTCACGCTCGCGCTGCTCGGCGTCGTTCCGTGCTTCGGCGCCGCCGCCCGCGACCCCGACCGCCCGTGCCGCAACCCGCAGCTGCGGCTCGCGGTCGAGCCGCCCCCCAGCCGCGCCACGGCCACGATCGACCCGTTCTGCGACTCGCGCACCACCAGGCCGATCTCGATCTGCGCGTTCGGCGCAGCCCCTATGGACGCGACCGCGACGATGGCGCTCATCGGCGACAGCCACGCGGCCGCCATGAAGACCGCGCTGCAGGTGCTCACGTTCGCCAAGCGCTGGCGCGGCGTGTCGATGGTCCTGTCCGCCTGCCCGGCGACGAAGGCGACGCCGATCCTGCCGACGCGCGAGCGGTCGATCGCCTGCGCGAGCTGGAACCGCTCCGTGCTGAGCTGGCTCGCCGCGCACCCCGGCGTCGGGACGGCGTTCCTCTCGACGCACACGACCTCCGAGGTCAAGCCCGCCGAGGGCAAGACGATGGCCGTGACCGCCCGCGCGGGCTACCGCGACGAGATCGCCGCGCTCCTGGGCGTCGTCGATCGCGTCGTCGTCATCCGCGACACGCCGTTCGATGCGCCCGGCCATCTGCAGTGCATCCAGCGTGCGGTCGACGGAGGCCGCTCGCCCGGCCCCGCCTGCGCGCGCTCGCGCCGCCTCGCCGTGGGTCCCGACCCGCTCGCGGCGGCCGCGCGCGACATGCGCGGGCCGCGCGTGCAGCTCATCGACCTCACGTCGCGGGTGTGCGACGCCCGGCGCTGCTACCCGGTCGTCGGCGGCGCGCTCGTGCACCGCGACGAGACGCATGTGACGCCGGCGTTCTCCGCGACGCTCGGGCCGATCATCCTGCGCTCGCTCGACGCGCCACGGTGAGCGCGCTCGAGCTGCTGCGCGAGCTCGTCGCGATCGACTCCGTCAACCCGTCGCTCGTGCCCGGCGGCGCGGGCGAGCGCGAGATCGCGGCGTTCGTCAAGGGCTGGGCGGTCGCCGCCGGGCTCGAGGCGGACGTGCTCGAGGGCACGCCGGGCCGGCCGAGCGTGGTCGTGCGGGCGCCTGGCAGCGGAGGTGGGCGCACGCTGCTGCTCTGCGGGCATCTCGACACCGTGGGTGTGGACGGGATGTCGCAGCCGCACGCGCCGCGCGTCGAGGGCGACCGGCTGTACGGCCGCGGCGCGTACGACATGAAGGCCGGCGTCGCCGCCGCGCTGATCGCATGCCGCGAGGCCGCGGGGCTCGGCCTGCGCGGCGACGTCGTCGTCGCGGCGGTCGCCGACGAGGAGCACGCGAGCGTCGGCATCCAGGAGGTGCTGGGCGTTGTGCACGCCGACGCGGCCGTCGTCACCGAGCCGACGGAGCTCGAGCTCGCGATCGCCCACAAGGGCTTCGTCTGGTCGCGGATCGAGATCGAGGGTCGCGCCGCGCACGGCTCGCGGCCGCACCTCGGAGTCGACGCGATCGTCAAGGCAGGCGCGGTGCTGGCGGCGCTCGGCGAGCTCGACGCGGCGCTCGGCGTGCGCACGCACCCGCTGCTCGGGCGCGGCTCGGTGCACGCCTCGCGGATCGCGGGCGGCGGCGAGCTGTCGAGCTATCCGGCGCGCTGCGTCGTCGAGCTCGAGCGCCGCACGCTTCCGGGCGAGCGCGCGGCGGACGTCGAGGCCGAGCTGGCCGCGCTGCTCGATGCATGTCGCGCGGCCGACCCGGCGCTGCGCGCCACCCTCAGCACGCTGCTCGTGCGCGAGCCGTTCGAGATCGACGCGCGGCACGAGCTCGTCGGCCTCGTGCGCGCCGCGGCGCTCGAGGCGGGCAACGCCGAGCCGCGAGCCGGCGGCGTGAGCTACTGGGCCGACGCGGCGTTCATCGCCGCGGCCGGCATCCCGACCGTGCTGCTCGGCCCCGGTGGCGAGGGCGCCCACGCGGCCGTCGAGTGGGTGAGCATCACCGAGACCGACGCCGTCGCGAGCACGCTCGTCGCACTGGCACAGCGCATCTGCGCCTGACTCAGCTCACGACTCCGAAGCCGACCTTGTGCTCGTCGAGGTTCGTGCGGACGTAGATGACCTGGCTGAGGTTCAGCCGGATCGTCCCGTCGTCGACGGTGAGGTCGTACCAGTCGCCCGACGCGAGCGCCTTGAGGAGGCTGTTGAGGTCGGACTCCTCGAGGCGCACCCCGAGGACCTGGGTGCCGGTGAAGCCGATCGTGACGCGCTGGAGAGCCATGTGGGTGTCAGTGTCCCTTCGCAGGTTGGACGATCTCGGTGAGTACGCCGCCGGAGGACTTGGGGTGCAGGAAGGCGACGAGCGAGTCGCGGATGCCGGTGCGCGGCGTCTCGTCGATGAGCCTGATGCCCGCCTCGCGCAGGGCGGCGAGGGTCGCCTCGATGTCCTGCACCTGGTAGGCCACGTGATGCATCCCCGGCCCGCGCTTGGCGAGGAACTTGCCGACGGGCGTGTCCGGCCCCGTGGGCGCGAGCAGCTCGACGTGGTTCTCGCCGACGTCGAGCAGGACGGCCTCGACGCCTTGGGCCTCGACGACCTCCCGATGCACGAGCGTCATCTCGTAGTCGCGCTCGTAGAGCGCCAGCGCCGCGTCGATGTCCTCGACGGCGACGCCGATGTGGTCGACGCGGGTGAACACGCTGCGCATCGTAGTGCCCGCGCGCTCGCCGATGGCGCCGGGGGTTCGGCGGCGCGCCAAGCCGGGCAACCTGCGAACCCATGGACATCACCCTCCACGTCGACGGCGACGCGCGCGCCCTGTCGGTCGACACCCGCACGACGGTGCTCGACGCGCTGCGCGAGCAGCTCGGCGTCACGTCCCCGAAGAAGGGCTGCGACCACGGCCAGTGCGGCGCCTGCACGGTCCTCGTCGACGGCCGCCGCGTCACGACCTGCCTGAGCCTCGCCGTCGCCAACGACGGCGCGCAGATCACGACCGCGGCAGGGCTCGCGCCGGACGGCGACCTGCACGCGATGCAGCAGGCGTTCATCGACCACGACGGCTTTCAGTGCGGCTACTGCACGCCGGGCCAGATCTGCTCGGCCGTCGGCATGCTCGACGAGGCGGCGAGCGGCTTCCCCAGCCATGTCACCGAGGACCTGACCGCGCCGATCGCGCTCGACGACGGCGAGATCCGCGAGCGGATGAGCGGCAACCTGTGCCGCTGCGGCGCGTACGTGAACATCGTCGCGGCGATCCGCGAGGTCGCGACGCCGTGAGGCCCTTCGCATACGAGCGCGCCGGCGACGCCGAGGGCGCGGTCGCGCTGCTCGAAGGCCACCCGAACGGTGCCTACCTCGCGGGCGGCACGAACCTCGTCGACCACATGAAGCTCGGGATCGCGAGCCCGGACCTGCTCGTCGACGTGTCGCGCTCGCTGCCGGCCACGATCGACGACCTGCCCGGCGGCGGCCTGCGCATCGGCGCGGGCGTGCGCAACGCCGACGTCGCGGCCGACATGCGCGTCCGCGAGCGCTACCCCGCGCTCGCGCAGGCGCTGCTGTCGGGTGCGTCGGGTCAGCTGCGCAACCTCGCCACGACCGGCGGCAACCTGCTGCAGCGCACGCGCTGCTCGTACTTCCAGGATCCGACGGTGCCGTGCAACAAGCGCGAGCCGGGCTCGGGCTGCCCGGCGATCGAGGGCTACACGCGCTACCACGCGATCCTCGGCGCGTCCGAGCAGTGCGTCGCGACGCACCCGTCGGACATGGCCGTCGCGCTGCTCGCCTTCGACGCGGTCGTCGGCGTCCAGGGTCGCGGCGGCGCGCGCGAGGTCGCGCTCGCCGACCTGCACCGCCTGCCGGGCGACGCGCCGCAGCGCGACACGACGCTCGAGCACGGCGAGCTCATCACGCACGTCGACCTGCCCGTGCTGCCGATCGCCGCGCGCTCGGCGTATCGCAAGGTGCGCGACCGCGCGTCGTACGCGTTCGCGCTCGTGTCCGTCGCGGTGGCGGTCGACGTCGACGACGCGGCTCTCATCAGGGACGTGCGCATCGCGTTCGGCGGACTCGCGCACAAGCCGTGGCGCGCGTCGCGCGCGGAGGAGGCGCTGCGCGGCCAGCCCGCGAGCGAGGCCGCCTTCCGCGCGGCCGCGCACGCCGAGCTGGCGGACGCCGAGCCGCTGCGCGACAACGCCTTCAAGATCCCGATGGCGACGGGCGCGCTCGTCGCGACGCTGCGCGACCTGACCGGCGTGGAGGCTTCGCGATGAGCGTCGCGACGACGACGAACCCGCTCGGCGCCGACGTCGCCCGCCACGACGGCCCGAAGAAGGTCACCGGCACCGCGACGTACGCCTACGAGCACCCGCTGACCGAGCCCGCCTACGTCTTCGCGCTGCAGTCCACCGTGGCGCGCGGCCGCGTGACCCGGATCGACGGCGGCGCTGCGCTGCGGCTGCCGGGCGTCCTCGCCGTCGTCACGCACGAGAACGCGCCGCGCCTCGCAGACCGCAGCGACCGCGAGCTCGCGATCCTGCAGTCCCCCGAGATCCACTTCCGCGGCCAGCTCGTCGGCGCGGTCGTCGCCGAGAGCATCGAGATCGCGCGCCACGCGGCGAGCCTCGTGCGCGTCGACGAGGAGTCGCAGGAGCACAGCGTGCTGCTCACGGTCGACGATCCCGGCCTCTACAAGCCCGAGGAGATCAACGCCGGCGGCGCGACCGACTCGTCGCAGGGCGACGTCGAGGCGGGGCTGCGCGCGGCGGCGACGACCGTCGACGCGACCTACCACACGCCGATGCAGCATCACAACGCGGTGGAGCCGCACACGTCGGTCGCGCTCTGGGCCGGCGGCGCGTTGCGGCTGTACGAGTCGACGCAGAGCGTCCACGGCGTCCGCAAGTCGATCGCCGGGCTGTTCGGCTTGCAGGCCGAGGACGTCCACGTGAGCGCGCCGTACGTCGGTGGCGGGTTCGGCTCCAAGGGGTTGCCGCACGCGCCGCTCGTGCTCGCCGTCATGGCTGCGCAGGCCGTGCCGGGACGGCCGGTCAAGCTCGCGCTCGAGCGTTCCCAGACCTTCACGCTCGGCGGTCACCGCACGCCGACGATCCAGCGCGTGCGGCTCGGCGCGGACGCGGACGGGCGCCTGCTCGCGGTGTCGCAGGATGTCTGGGAGCACACCTCGCGGATCAAGGAATTCGCCGAGCAGACCGGGACCGCGGCGCGCATGATGTACGCGTCGCCGAGCATCGCGACGACGCACCGCCTCGCACCGCTGGACGTCCCCGTGCCGTCGTGGATGCGGGCGCCGGGCGAGGCTCCCGGCATGTTCGCGCTCGAATGCGCGATGGACGAGCTCGCGGTCGCGCTGGACGTCGACCCGATCGAGCTGCGAGTCCGCAACGAGCCGCCGGTCGATCCCGAGGACGGCAAGCCGTGGTCGAGCCGCGGGCTCGTCGAGTGCCTGCGCGAGGGCGCCGAGCGCTTCGGCTGGTGGTCGCGCGATCGCGGCGCGCGCGACGGGCGCTGGCTCGCCGGCACCGGCGTCGCCGCCTCGACGTACCCGACCTACACGATGCCCGGCTCGGAGGCGCAGATCGAGGCTTTGGGGGACGGCCGTTATGCGGTGCGGATCGGCGCGATGGACGTCGGCACCGGCACGTGGACGACGCTGGCCCAGGTCGCCGCCGAGGCGCTCGGCGTGCCGATCGATCGGGTCGCACTTGAGATCGGCGACACGGCGGTGCCGTTCTCGAACGTCCCTGGCGGGTCGGCCGGCACCAGCTCGTGGGGCTCGGCGCTGCACGGCGCGGTGCGCGCGTTTCGCGACGCGCACGGCGAGGACCCCTCGCCCGGCGACGCGATCACGGCCGGCGCGCCCGACAACCCCGCCGCGGGCGCGTACTCGATGCACGCGTTCGGCGCGCACTTCGCGGAGGTCCGCGTCGATGTTGACACCGGCGAGGTGCGCGTGCCGCGGATGCTCGGCACGTTCGCCATCGGCCGGGTCGTCAACCCGCGGACCGCGCGCTCGCAGCTCATCGGCGGCATGACGTTCGGCCTGTCGATGGCGCTGCACGAGGAGGGCGTGTTCGATGCCGGCCTCGGCGCGATCGTCACCGACGACCTCGCGGACTACCACGTCGCCGCGAACGCGGACGTCGGCGACCTGGAAGCGACGTGGATCGACGAGGTCGACCCGCACGTCAACCCGATGGGCACGAAGGGCATCGGCGAGATCGGCATCGTCGGCTCGGCGGCGGCGATCGCGAACGCCGTGTTCGACGCGACGGGCCTGCGCGTGCGCGACCTGCCGATCACGCCGGACAAGCTCCTCGGCGTGGGCTGACCCCCCGGCGCCTACGCGACTCGCCTGCGTGCGAGATAGAGGTCCGTGCGGTAGGGGATGACGATCTCTTGGTGGTCTGGGACGAGCGCGTGCACGTCCTCCAGGACGGCGTGTCGCTGCGCGCCGTCGAGGTTCGCGATCCAGCTCCAGGAGGCGACCTGCCCGACGAATCCGCGCGGGTCGAGCCGCTGCTCGTGCTCGAGCTCGACGTGCAGCAGCGCGATGCCGCCGCCGGGCGTCAGGACGCGCGCGATCTCCGCGGTCGCGCGTGCCGTCTCGAACCAGTGAAACGCCTCGCCGACGACGACCGCGTCGACCTCGCCGTCGCGCAGCGGGATCGCCTCGGCGGGATAGCTCGGCCGACCGCGCTCGTACGCGTCGGCGACCGACGCGAAGCCCGACGCCGCACGAGGATCGATCGTCATCGCACCACCGTAGGGGCCGCGGCGGGACACGCGGCCACCGCCCTACGCCGCGACCGGCGCCCAGAGCTCGTCGATCGCGGCGTGCGCCGCGGCGAGGCTCTCGGCGGCGAGCGGCCGCAGCTCGGCCGACGCCGACGCCGGCTGCTGACGTCGCGCCACTAGGATCGCGCCATGGCGCCCACGCCGGGACACGACGGGCCCGACCTCGACCTCCCCGCGTGGAGCCTTGACCGCGAGTCGGCGCTCGCGGCGACGCACCGCTCGCCGTTCCCGCTCACGAACGCGCGTGAGTGGGCATGGGGCGGGGCGACGGGCAAGGGCGTCCGCGTCTGCATCATCGACAGCGGGATCGACGGTACCCACCCCGCCGTCGGCGGCGTCGACAGCGCCGTCTTCGTCGAGCTCGACGACGCGGGCGAGCCGCAGATCCACGAGGACGAAGAAGGCGACCTCTTCGGGCACGGCACCGCGTGCGCCGGGATCATCCGCGGGCTCGCGCCCGAGACCGAGATCCACAGCGTCAGGACCCTTGGCAGAGCGCTCACCGGCCGCGGTGCCGTCCTGCTCGCCGGCCTGAAGCACGCGATCGAGCAGGGCTACGACGTCATCAACCTCAGCCTCTCGATGTCCAAGGCGAGCTTCGTCGAGCAGCTGCGCGAGCTCGCCGACCTCGCGTACTTCCAGAACACGCTGATCGTCGCGGCCGCGCACAACATGCCCGTCGTGAGCTACCCGTGGCGCTTCCCCGCCGTCGTCTCTGTCGGCAGCCACTCGGGCACCGATCCGCTCGAGTTCTACGCCAACCCCAAGCCACCGGTCGAGTTCCTCGCGTGCGGCGTCGAGGTCGAGCTCGCCTGGCTCGCGCACGCGACGATCCGCGCCACCGGCAACAGCTTCGCGACCCCGCACATCGCCGGGATCGCCGCCCTCATTCTGTCCAAGCACCCCGGCCTGACGCCGTTCGAGGTCAAGAGCCTCTTGCGCGCCACGGCCGGCAACGTCAGGAGCAGCCCATGAGCAAGGAAGCCGGCTTCGGTCAGACGGTGGCGGCGGGGATCATCGGATCCGACGCGGCGTACCGCGCGCTGTCGCAGTCGATCGTCGAGGTGGCGGTCCGGATCTTCGCAGCGAAGGCCGCCTCGATCCTCATCTACGACGTCGACGCGCACGAGCTCGTCTTCGAAGCCGCCGCGGGCGACGGCCAAGAGGCGCTCGTCGGCCGCCGCCTCGGCGCAGGCAGCGGGATCATGGGCTGGGTCCTCTCGTCGCAGGAGCCGATGATCATCGACGACGTCACGCGCGACCCGCGCTTCGATCGCGAGGCCGCGGAGCGCCTCGGCTACGTCCCGAAGCACATGATGTCCGTGCCCCTCCTGCACGACGAGGAGGCCCTCGGCGTGCTGAACGTCCTCGACCGCCGCGAGCGCTCGTTCTCGAACGTCGAGGAGATGGACCTGCTCGGCAGCTTCGCCAGCCAGGCCTCGATCGCGATCTCCGTCGTGCGCGCCGGCCGGCGCGCCAAGCGGATGCTCGAGGACGGCGAGGGCGACGGCGCGCTCGTCGCCCGGCTCGCCGCGAGGATCGACGCGCTCGAGGGTCCGCGGCGCGCCGCGGCGGTGCAGCTGCTCGAGGCGCTCGACGCGCTCATCACCGACTGAACGCTCGCGTCTGGCCGAACGTCTAGTAGTCGCGCCGGGGAGCAAGTGGAACACTCGGCTAGCCCGGCCGTGAGATGTCCCACAACACGCTCAGAGGCCGCGCAGCATCGCTGACCACACCGGGAAGCGCTGGCACAGGAGGCCACCCTGCATCTCGTCGACTACCTCGCTCTGCGGGCCGTTCCCGCCGCGGGGATCTCTCTAGCACTCACGCGCCGCTGCCCGCTCAGCTGCGCGCACTGCGCCACCAACTCGACCTTCACGAGCGAGGAGGCGCCGGCGGACATGTTCGTCCGGTTCGTCGACAGCTTCACCGTCGACGACCACCCCGAGGCACTCGCGATCTCCGGCGGCGAGGCGTTCCTGCGCCCCGCGCTGCTGCAGGACCTGGCCGAGCGCGCGGCGCTTGTCGGCTGCAAGACCGCCGCGCTGTCGGGCATGTTCTGGGCGAAGTCCAAGCGCATCCCGCCGCCGATCAAGCGCGCGATCGACTCGCTCGACCACTTCTCATGCAGCCTCGACGTCTTCCACGAGCGCGAGGTCAAGCGCGCCGACGTCTACCGCGCGCTCGACACGCTGCTGTCCGAGGGCAAGGACGTCAGCATGCATCTCGTCGGCCTCGACGCCGAGGACCCGTACCTCGTCGAGCGCACCGCGGAGATCCGCGACCTGTTCGACGGGCGCGTGCCGATGCTTGTCAACGCCGTCAACTCCTACGGCCGCGCCGCCGAGTGGCTCGACCCGGAGGACGCGACCGCGCCGCCGTCCGTCGAGGCCAACCCGTGCTCGCTCGCCGCGTGGCCGCTCGTCGCCTTCGACGGCACGGTCGTCGCGTGCGGCAACGACGACGTCGTCGACGGTCCCGCGCCCGCGCACCTGCGCCTCGGCCACGCGAACGTCGACGGCTGGCCGACGATCCGGGCGCGCGCGCTGACCTCGAACCTGCTGCGCGCGATCCGCACGTTCGGGCCGGAGCACATCGCCGCGCGCCACGGCAGCGCGACGATCAGCTGCGACGGCTACTGCTCGACCTGCCAGCAGTTCTCCGACGACCCGGCGCTGATCGACCGCGTCGAGGCGTACATGGACAGCCCCTCCGGCACGTTCGTCGAGGAGCAGGTCTTCGCCATGCAGCGCCACTCCGGCGCCGCGGGGTTCATCCGCCGCTTCGGGATGAGCGAGTACGCGGACCTCGTCACGCTCAACGCGCCCGAGCCGGCGGGGGCGGCCTCATGACTCGCGAGCATCTTGGCTGGCGGGAGATCGAGGACATCCGCCACGAGCGCGGCCGCTCGACGCTCCTGTTCATCACCGACCGCTGCCCGGTCGGCTGCGCGCACTGCTCGGTCGACTCGCGTCGCGACTCGCCCACCATCACGAACTTCGAGCTGTTCGGGGAGATCGTCGAGTGGCTCGTCGCGCAGGACCACGACGTCATCGGCATCTCCGGCGGCGAGCCGTTCGTCGAGCGCCGCGGCCTGTCGCTCGCGGCGCGCCGCATCACCGAGGAGGGCAAGCGTCTCGTCGTCTACACGAGCGGCGTGTGGGCGAAGCGGCCCGAGCCGCCGGCCTGGATCGCCGACGTGCTCGACCGCTGCACGACTGTCTTCCTCTCCACCGACGCCTTCCACGCCGAGGGCGTCGGCGACGGGCACTACGTCAACGCCGCGCGCGCCATCCAGCGCGCCGGCGCGTGGATCGTCGTGCAGGTGCTCGACGTCGGCGACATGGTCGAGCGCGCCCGCGACCTGCTGCGCGACGCGTTCGGACCCGGCTACGAGGACTACGCCGAGCTGCGACCGCTCACCCCGTTGACGGCGGGTCGCGGGGCGGACGTCTTCATGCGCACGAAGCACCAGCCCGGCGCCACGTTCGCGCCGTGCACGATGGTCGCCTCGCCGATGATCCGCTACGACGGCGTCGTCACCGCCTGCTGCAACGAGAGCGTGATCATGGGGTGGGGTCCGAAGGCGCTGCGCCGCAAGGCATCCAACCGCGACGAGCTCGACCGCGGAGATGGACGCCTTCCACGCCGACCCGCTGCTGCGCGCGATCGGCGGCGTCGGGCCGGGCGCGCTGACGGCGCATCCGCGCTTCGCCGACCTCGCCGACGCGCCGTTCACGAGCATCTGCGACCTCTGCTGGAAGATGTTCGACCGCACGGCGGCCGACGCCGAGCCCGACCCGCTCATCGAGGCGATCAGCACGGTGCTCGTCACGCCGGCCGGAGTGGCGTCATGAGCGCGTCGGAGCGGCTGCGGGCCAAGCTCAAGCTGGCGTACCCGGCGGTCGCCGAGACGTCGTCGCGGATCTGGAGCGATGAGCGCGTGCGCGAGCTGTACCCGATGTACCTGACGATCTGGCACGGCATCGTGCGCTCGGCGGTGCCGCTCATCGAGGCTGCCCGCGACCGGGCTGCCGCGCTCGCGTCCGACGACGAGGTCGCCGCGATGCTCGTGCCGTACTTCGAGCATCACGGGCCGGAGGAGTCAGGCCACGACATCTGGCTGCTCGAGGACCTCGAGGCGCTGGGCGGCGACCGCGAGGCGGCGCTTTCGCGGCTGCCGTCGCCGCGCGTCGCGACATTGGTGGGGGCGCAGTACTACTGGCTGCGCCACGCGCACCCCGTGTCGCTGCTCGGCCACATGGGCGTCGTCGAGGGCTACTCGCCGCCGGACGGATTCGCGGACCGCCTGATGGAGCTGACCGGCTATCCGTACGACGCGTTCCGCGCGATCCGCCGCCACGAGCGGTTGGACGTCAAGCACAAGCGTGAGCTCTACGAGCTCATCGACCGGCTGCCGCTGACCGCCGAGCACGAGACGCTCATGGGGATCGCCGGGCTGCACACGATGCAGGCCGCGGTCGAGGTGTTCGCCGAGGTCCACGCCTCGCTGCCGTCCCGCGAGGCCGTGAGCGCGGCGTGATGAAGCGCGGGGAGGGCATGACGGCGCCGCTGCGGCTGCGCGAGTACCGCCTGCTCTTCTCCGGGCAATGCGTCTCCAACCTGGGCGACTGGCTGGACTTCATCGCGCTCGCGGTGCTGATCGCCTACGTCTGGGACATGGGCCCGGCGGCGCTTGCCGCGCTGTCGGTCGCGATCGCGATCCCGTGGGTGTTCGTCTCGCCGTTCTCCGGCGTGCTCGTCGACCGCTGGCCGAAGAAGCGCGTCCTCATCGGATCGGACCTGCTGCGGGCCGCGATCGTGGCGTGCCTCATCGTCGCGCCGAGCCTGCCGGTGCTGCTCATCCTCGTCTTCCTCAAGACGTCGGCCGCGACGTTCTTCGGGCCGGCCGAGCAGGCGACGATCCGGATGCTCGTCCCCGAGTCGCAGCTGCACAGCGCCAATGCGCTGTCGCAGCTCGTGCAGCAGTCGACCAAGGTGATCGGCCCGGCGATCGGTGGCCTGCTGGTCGCCGTCACGAGCCCGCGGGTCGCATTCGGCGTCGATGCCGCGACGTTCCTGTTGTCCGCCCTGATTCTCGCCCGCATGCGGCCGATCGACGATCCGGCGGCAGGTTCTGAGGACGAGGACGAGGAGGAGACCGGCTACTGGGCCGAGCTGCGCGAGGGGCTCGCGTACATCCGGGCGCGGCGCGCGCTCGTGCTGTGCATCGCGGGCTTCGGCTCCACGATCTTCCTGCTGTTCTGCTTCGACTCGCTGTCGCCGCTGGCGTTCCAGGAGCTCGGCGTGAGCAAGGCGCTGTTCGGCCTCGCGGTCGCCGGGATCGGTGCCGGCGGGGTGCTCGGGACGATCGCGGTCGGGCGCTACGGCGGCGAGGTCAACCCGTTCGTCCTGCTCGGCGGCGGCACGGCGATCGTCGGCGCCTGCGTGGGGCTCGTCGGCACCGCGCTCGTCACCGACCTCGAGCTGCCGCCGTGGCTCTGGACGCCCGTGCTCATGGTCGTCGGGATCGCGTCCGCGGGGATCCTGGTCGCCGCGCCGACCATCATCCAGAAGGAGACGCCGCCCGAGCTCATGGGTCGCGTCAGCACCACCGCGACGTCGATCCCCACGGGCTTTCAGATGTTCGCCCCGATCTTCGGCGCGGCGCTCGCTGAGTGGCAGAGCGTCGGCTTCGTCTTCACGCTCGCGGGTGGGGCGCTGGCCGTGCTCGGCGTGGGGGTGCTGCTCTCGCGCGTGCCGGTGGGGGTCGGGGTCGAGATCGAGGCGGTCGCCGACGTCGCGGTCGCCGCGAGCGGCGTGGAGGATCCGGGGCCTGCCCGCGAGGACGCCCCGCAGGGCGCCGCGACGGCGCCCGCACAAGCTTCGTCCGGCAGCGAGGAGCTCGCTGCCGAGCCGGTCGTCGTGGCCGGCGCAACGAAGGGCAATGGCCGGACGGGGATCGCCCGGCCGGAACACAACAAGGAGGCGTACATGTCCGATCTGGACACGCTGAAGAACGCTGGCTTCAACCTGGACGAGCTCTCGCCCGAGCAGGTCGAGGCTGTCGGCAACCTGAGCCAGGACGAGCTCGACACGCTGGCCGCGATCCGCGGCAAGCTGAACGCCGACCCCGAGGTCGCCGGGCACGCGCGTGCCGTGGCGGGCGACGGCAACTTCGTCTGGTAGCAGTCGACGGGTGAGGGAGGCGTCGCGGCCGGTGGTCGCGACGCCGCACCTCGCCGTGTCAGGCGTCGATCGGGTCCAGGCGCGCCTTGAGATCCGGTCTTACGACGAGGTTGCGCGCCAGCGGGATCTGGTGCGAGCTCGACTCGAGGATGTGCATGAGGTATCCCGCCGTGTTGGGGAAGACGACGATGTCGCCGACGCGCACGCCTCGCGGGAAGCGCAGCCGCCGCCACGTCAGCAGCTCACGCTCGATGCAGTAGGCGCCGACGAGAAAGCCTTCGATGGCGGGTTCGTCGCGTGCGTCTGTGGCGTTGTCCGTGTCCGTGCGCAGCACGAGGGGGTCGACGAGGAAGTCTTCGGAGGTGGAGCGGCACTGCGTGCGGTTCATCTCGACACCGATCAGCCACGTGCCGTCGCGGCGCTGCTTGCGGTAGGCGACGCGGGCGGCGGTGAGGCCGCAGCCGTCGAGCAGGGCTCGGCCCGGCTCGCAACGCAGCTGCAGGCCGCGCTCGCGTAGCGCTTGGGCGACCGAGCGGCCGGGCGCCACCTCCGCGGACAGCACCTCGGTGAGCCACGCGCCGCTCGTGAGGCGCTGATGAAACGGATACACGGCAGGCCGGCCGATGATCGCGCCGTCCTGGGCGAGCAGGCCGAGCCCGTGCCCGTCGAACGTCAGCGGCTCGCGCGCTCCGAGCAGCCCCTCGCGATGCTCGACCCAGAAGCGCTCCCACTGCGCCTCGGAGTCCAGGTAGCTCGTCGGGATCCCGCCGCCGATGTCGACGAACGACGGGTCGTGTCCGTGCGCGCGCAGCGCGTCGACGAGGCGCAGCGACTCGGTGAGCGCCCGGACACGCTCGCTCGCGTCGTAGCCGTCGAGGTGGAAGTGCACGCCGGTGATCGCGAGCGCGGCCGGCCATCCCTCGGCGGCCGCCGCGATGGCCTCGTCCAGCGTGAAGCCGAACCGCGTCTGTCGCCGGTCAGCGCCGAGCTCGGGTGCCAGACGCAGCGCGACCCGGACGGTGGCGCCCCCGGTGCGCGCGACCGCCGCGAGCTGGTCGCGCTCGTCGGCGTTGTCGATCACCACCGTGGTGCCTGACGCCACGCACAGCTGCATCAGCGCGGCAGGCTTCACGGCGGCGGTCATGACGAGTGCGCTGCCGGGCACGCCACGGTCGAGGACCTGCGCCAGCTCGCGCTCGCTCGCGAGATCGACGCCGAGGCCGAGGTCCCGCGCGGTGTCGACGAGCGAGAGCGCCTTGTTCGCCTTGCGGGCGAAGTAGATCCCGAGGTCGAGACCGAACCGGGCGGCCGCGTCGGCGAGCTGCGCGGCGTTGCGCGCCATCGGTGCGGGATCGAGCACGTTGACGGGCGAGCCGTGCTGATCCATCCACTCCCGCAGGAGTCCAGGCCGGTGGCAGAGGTCGCGCTGCCACGGCTCAAGCCGGCCGGTCAGTGGCGCGACGCCCTCGCAGCCGCCGCGGACGTCCGCCATCCGCGCAGCGGCGTCGGGAGGCGCCACGTCGCGCGCGCTCACGCGACCGCTCGGGGTTCGGCCGTGCCGAACCCGGGTGCGGCGGAGGAGGCGCGCTCTGTCACGCGGAGCGCCCAGCGGTCGGCGTGCGGGTGCAGGGTCCGATCGAGGGTGTCGTTGCCGATCACGGAGTCTTCGGTCGGCCGGCCGATCGCGGACAGGCCGGGCGCCCGCGCGCCGTCGCGCCCGAAGCAGCTCCCGTCGGGCGCGACGTCCAGGCCGCGCTGCCCGCGAGCGATCCGCGCGTGCCCGTGGCCGACGAGTTGCGCGAGCAGCGGGCTTCCCGCGGCTCCGGGTCCGGGCAGCACCGCGTCGATGACGAGGTCGATCGCACGCGCACCATCATCGCTGTCGAGCGTCGCCTGCCCCGCTGCGCTCGTGACCCGCCCGCCCGCGACGCACGTCAGGTCGACGCGCCCCGCCTCGACGAGCGCGAGCAGCTTCGCGGCGTTGATCGCTGGCGGCCCGAACGCGACGCGCTCCATCTGCGCGGCGAGCCGGCGGAACACAGGCCACTCGCGTTCGGACATCGCCGCGCCGCCGAGCCGCGTGACGAGCGCGGGGTAGACGCTGCGCCACACGTGCCCCAGCGCCCATTGCAGGTCGGGCGGATGCATGCCGGCGCCGACGGCCAGCGAGCGCTCGAGCTCGGCCACGGCCGCCATGCCGGCGGGTGGGGCGTGGCCGTCGCAGGCGGCGTCAAGCCACGCGCGCGCGGCAGGCGCCGGACGCGTCGCCGCGACCAGGCTCGCCGCCACGGTCGAGGCCAGGATCTCCAGCAGCTCGTCGCGCACGCCGAAGCCGGGCGCGAGCGCGAGGATCTCGTCGCGGCCGGCTCCAGCGATCTCCTCCAGCGCCGGAACGCCGGCGGCGAGCTGCGGCTCGGGCTTGGCGAGCATCGGCCGTCCGGACCGTGAGAACGGCAGGATCAGCCCGGCGTCTGCGGCTGAGGGGTCGTAGCGCAGCCGGTACGGATGATCGCCGAGCTCAAACGTCCCGCCGCGGCCCTCGGTGAGCGCGAGCGCGGCGTCGATGAACGTCAGCGCGAAGCCGCGGATGGCGACGGTCGCCCCGGCGGGCACGCGATCGGGCGACAGCCAGCGCGTGACCGGGAACACCGCGGGAACCACGGGCACCGCGTCGTCCGGCGACCACCCGTGTGACCGGGAGTGTCCGGTCGCCACGAGGACCTCGTCGTAGTCCCGATCGACCCGGGCCACGGCGGACGCCGCGGTCATCGGACCCGCGGCCAGGGCGCGAGCCGCGCACTCCACAACCCGCCACCGCGCCCCGCGCCGGACGACCGCCCGCACCTCCGACCGTCGCAGCGTGACCCGCACGCCCGGAGGCGCGGCGCGGAGCATCGCGGCGAGGCCCCACGCGAGATAGCGCCCGACCTGCGCCCGCGGTGGGAAGCGCTCGCCGTCGACGACACCGCATTCGCGTGTGCGCCACTGCACGAAGGACAGCCGATCGCACGCGGCGACGGCGAGGCTCTCGCCCGGCCACATCGTCAGCCGATCCGCGGCGAGGTTCATGCGCAGGTACGCCGGCTGCGTCGGGTCGTAGACCGGCCCCGCGCCGGGGTGCTCGGACGGTTCGAAGACGTCGACGTCGATAGCGGCGCCAACGACACGCGCGTGGTGCAGCAACCGCTCGAGCGCGAACAGGCCCTTGGGCCCGAGCCCGACGATCGCGACGCGCAGGCGCTCCTCGTCGCCCAACGCCGTCAGACCGCCGCGGGCATCGGCTGCGGCGGACCCGGCGCGACGAGCGCGGCCAGGTCGACCGGCGAGCAGCCCAGCCGGCGTGCGACCCACTCGTCGTCATAGACCGTCCGCAGGTAGCCGGCCCCGCCGTCGGGCAGGATCAGCGCGCAGCGGCTCCCCGGCGCCATGACGGTGGCCAGCCGCTCGAGGGCGATCGCGACGCCACCCGACGAGCCGCCCGCGAAGATCGCCTCGCGCGCGACCAGGCGCCGGCAGCCCACGACGCAATCGAGATCCGAGACGCGCACGAGCACGTCGTAGTGCGACGAGCGCGACAGCTCCGTTTCGAGCCCCGCGCCGAAGCCCGGCAGCTCGCGTGCGGCGCGCGCCCCGCCGAACAGCGCGCTGCCGACGGCGTCGACGGCCACGACCTGCGTGTCGCGCCCGCGCGAGCGCAGGTAGTCGCAGCAGCCGCGCAGCGTCCCCGTCGTGCTCGTGGCGACGAAGAGGTAGTCCAGCTCGCCGCCGAGCGCCTCGTCGATCTCGCGCATCGTGCCGTCGGCATGCGCCGCGGGGTTCGACTCGTTGGCGTACTGGTTGGGCCACCAGCCGTCCGGTGTCGTCGCGAGGAGGTGGCGCACGAGCGCGATGCGCGCCGTCAGCAGGTCGCCGGTCTCGGGATCCGGGCGCGAGACCACGCGGACGTCCGCGCCGAGCGCTCGCAGCGTGCGCACGTTCGTGTCATGCGCGCGCGAGTCGACGACGCAGATGAGCTGCATGCCGTGGTAGCGGCACGCCTGCGCGAGCCCGACGCCCATGTTGCCCGAGCTCGACTCGATGACGGTCGTGCCCGGGCCGATCAGCCCCTGCTCGAAGGCGTCGGCGATCATCCGCGCGGCCGGCCGGTCCTTCGCGCTACCGCCGGGGTTGGCCGACTCGAGCTTGCCCCAGACCTGCACCGGCAGCTCCGGGAGATAGCGCGTCAGCGCGACGAGCGGCGTGTCGCCGATCGCGCCCAGCACGCCGTCCACGGGCGGGCGCGCAGTGGCAGCGGCAGGCCGCAGGGGGTCGAGCGTCGACACGGGCAATCGGTACCCGGTCGGGACGCCGGGCACGCAGGCCCCGCGCCCGCGGCCGCGCGCCCGCGCTACGAGCGCAACGGCTCAGACGCCCGGCACCGGCGGCGGCTTGGACGACGACCGCCGCCCGCCACGCAAACGCGCACCGTCCTCATGCGCCTGCGCGGCCACGACGCGCAGTCCGGCGACGCCGGGCCGGCGCTCCATGCGCGGCACGCCCTTCATGATCACGTCGATGTCCTCGCGCTCGAGCACCTCGCGCTCGAGCAGCGCCTCGGCGAGCTCGTCGAGCTTGTCGCGGCGCCCGCTGATGAGCTCGTGCGCGGCGCGCTGCGCTTCGAACGCGAGCTCCTGCTGCTCCTCGTCGCGCACCCGCCGGAACTGCTCGGAGTCCTCGGTGCCCTCGGGCACCGCGCGCTGCGCCGCGCCCGGCGTGCCCATCGCGTACTCGTAGACCATCGCCCGCGTGACCTGCGCGACGCGCTTGAGGTCGTCCGACGCGCCGGTCGTGACCTCGCCGAAGACGAGCTGCTCGGCGATCCGGCCGCCCAGCAGCACCGTCATGTGGTCGAGCAGCTCCTCGCGCGTCTTGAGGTAGCGGTCCTCGTCGGGCAGGTTCAGCGTGAAGCCGAGCGCCTTCCCGCGCGGGACGATCGAGATCTTGTGCACGCGATCGACGCCCGGCAGCAGCTCGGCGACGAGCGCATGGCCGGCCTCGTGGTAGGCGACGACCTCCTTCTCGTGCGCGTTGAGCACCCTGCGCGACTGCACGCCGGCGATGACGCGCTCGAGCGCCTGGTCGAAGTCCTCGTCGGTCAGGGTGTCGCCCTCGCGGCGCGCGCAACGGATCGCCGCCTCGTTGCAGAGGTTGGCGAGGTCGGCGCCGGTGAGCCCGCTCGTCCGCGCCGCGATCTTCGCGAGGTCGACGTCGACGACGGGCTTGTCGCGCGTGTGCACCTCGAGGATCCGCTCGCGGCCCTCGATGTCGGGCGGCGAGACGAACACCTGGCGGTCGAAGCGGCCCGGGCGCAGCAGCGCTGGATCGAGCTTCTCGAGCAGGTTGGACGCGGCCATGACGACCAGGTCGCCGGTCGTGTTGAAGCCGTCCATCTCGACGAGCAGCTGGTTGAGCGTCTGCTCGCGCTCGCCGTTGTTGTCCGATCCGCGGCGGGCGCCGACGGCGTCGAGCTCGTCGATGAAGATGATCGCCGGCGCGTGCTTGCGCGCCTCGCGAAACAGCCGCCGGATGCGCGCGGCGCCGAGGCCCGCGAACATCTCGACGAACGACGCCGCCGACTGCGAGAAGAACTGCGCGCCGGACTCGTGGGCGACGGCCTTCGCCAGCAGCGTCTTGCCGGTGCCGGGCGGGCCGTGCAGCAGCACGCCCTTGGGCACGCGCGCGCCCAGCTTGGCGAAGCGCTTGGGGTCGCGCAGGAACTCGACGACCTCGCGCAGCTCGTCCTTGGCGTCGTCGACGCCGGCTATCTCCTCCCACCCGATCGACGATTTCGCCTCGGGCTTGATCTGGACCGGCTTCGTCCTGGGCATGAGCTTCAGCGTCCGCCACAAGAAGAAGCAGATGAGGAACATGAAGACGAGCGTGAAGAGCGGCGACCACTGCGTCGCGAAGTCCTTGACCGACTCGAGGAAGCTCTGGTGCGCGGTGAACGTCTCCTGCACCGCCGGAGTCGTGGTCGTCGGAACCGTGGTCGTGGCCATCAATCCCCCATCGGCAAGGGGGCCGCGACGCTGGAGCGCCGCTGGACTTAACGTCAGGAAGCGGGCGCTTCGACGCGCAGGATCTCGGCGAGCGCGGCGCGCCCGACCTCGAGCTGCGCCTCCGACGGCTCGCGCGTGCCGAGCAGCCGCTGCAGCTCGTGGCCCGGCTTGCGCAGGACGCGAGCGACGCCGCTGTCGTGGTGCTTCTCGCTCCACACGAACACCTCGACGGCGATCCCCAGCGACGCGATCCCGACCGCCATCTGCGCGGCCGCGCCCGGCTTGCGCAGCGTGTGGCGCAGCAGCGCGGCGCCCGCGAGGTTCGATGCCAGCAGCGGGGCCATGAGGTGCGAGCCGCAGCGGTCGTGCTCCTTCGCGGCGTCGGCGGCGTCGCCGGCGCCGGTCTCGTAGGCCGCGATCGCCTTGTGCTCGACCCCGTGGTACTCGGCGAGCTCGCCGCCGCGCAAGGCGACGAGGCTCGGCAGCAGCGACACCGCCGCGACGACGGTCTCGGTCCCCATGCCGGCCTTCATCGTGCCGCGCAGCACGCGCCCGCCGGCCGCGGCGGCGGCCATCGTGCCGAGCACCTTGACGTCCTGAAACGGGAGCTTCGCCTCGGGCAGCGCCCGCTTGACGAGCGGGATGACGAGCATCGCCTCGCCGAGGCGCACCACGCCGCGCACGCCGGCGATCTTGTCGACGCCCTTCAGCCGCGGCTTGTGGCCCGACGCCGCTTCGATCGTCCCGTCGCGGCGGCGCACGGCCGCGGCCCAGTGCGTCGGGCCGTGGACGAGCAGGCCGTTGCGCAGCGCCATGCCGCCGAGCCTGAGCTTTGGAGCGTCGGTCATCCCAGCATCTCCTTGCAGACGTCGCGGAAGAACGTCGTGGCGAAGCCGAGGTCGCGGACGTCGATGCGCTCGTCGGCGGAGTGGATGAGCGGCGACGTCTCGTACAGCGTCATGTGCCGCTGGGGGAAGAAGCCGTAGGCGACGCACTCGGGGAACGCGTCGCGGAACGTGCGCGAGTCGGTGAAGCCCGGCAGGACCGTCGGCACGACGTGCGCGCCGGGGTCGTGCTCGCCGACCCACGCGGCGATCGCGTCCATGAGCGGCGACGTGACCGGCGACTGGTTGCCCACGACCTGCTCGGTCCACTCGAGGCGGTAGCCGTCGGAGCCGAGCACCTCGCGGATGCGTGCGAGCGCGTCCGCCTCGCCGAGCCCCGGCGGGATCCGGCAGTCGACGCTCAGCACCGCGCTCGACGGGATGACGTTGATCTTCGGCGAGGCCGTGATCTTCGTCGGCGCGAGCGTCACGCCGAGCAGCGGCTCGACGAGCAGGGCGAGGCCGGGATCGCGCGCTTGGAGGCGATCGAACGCCGCGGCCGGATCGCCGTCGGGCTCGAGGCCGAGGCCCTCGAGCAGCGCGCGCGGGCCGTCGGTGAGGTCGTAGCCGGGCTGGCGCGCGTCCATCGCCGCCAAGAGCGGCGCCATCTTCAGCAGCGCGTTGTCGCCGATCTTCGGGATCGAGGCGTGGCCCGCGACGCCGTCGGTCGTGAGGCGGAAGCGAAACACGCCCTTCTCGGCGACGCACACGCCGTAGTAGCGCTTGCCGTCGTACGGGATGACCGCGCCCGCGCCCTCGTTGAGCAGGTAGTCGCAGCGCACCTTCTCCGGGTGCTGCTCGCAGATCCACATCGCGCCGAGCGTGCCGCCAACCTCCTCGTCGACGACGACCACGACGAGCAGGTCGCCGCGCGCCGGCCGCCAGCCCTCGCGGGCGAGCGTGAGCGCCGCGGTGACCTCCGCCGCCGTCTGCGACTTCATGTCAAGGGCGCCGCGGCCCCAGACGAAGCCGTCGGCGACGTCGCCGGACCACGGGTCGTGCATCCAGTCGGCGGGCGTCGCTAGCACGGTGTCGACGTGCGAGAGCAGGCAGAGCGTCGGCCCGTCGGCCACCCCGCGCAGGCGCGCGACGAGGTTGGGGCGGTCGGGCTCGGCACCCAGCAGCTCGACCTCGAAGCCGGCGGCGCGCAACTCGGCGGCGAGCATCTCCTGCGCCGGGCGCTCGTTGCCGGGCGGGTTGACGGTGTTCGTGCGGATCAACCGCTGGAGGAGCTCGGTGGTCTCCTGCTCCACGTTCGGCACCACAGGGATGCTAGTCGGCCCCGGCGCGACGCTCACGCCTGCGGAGCCTCGAGACCCGCGCCCTCCAGGCACGACCTCGCGTGGCGCCCGCTCACCCTGCGGCAGGTGGCGCGCAGCTTGTCGCCGGTCTCGATCGCCGACATCACCGAGCCGACGCCGGAGAAGCAGCGCGAGCGGTACTTCGACTGGACCTGATCGCAGAAGCGCGCGCCGCGCTCGGGCGCGGCGTCGGAGTTCACGATCTCGCGCACGACGCCGTACAGGCAGTCCGCCTCGTTGGCGGCGGCGTAGGTGCAGCTCTTGCGCGCCTTCGACGCGCTGCGGCCCGAGATCCCCGAGACGTCGCGCCCGAAGGACTCAAAGCAGGTGCCGACCCACTCCGGCTCCGAGCGCTTGCAGCCGGCCGCGGTCTTCTTCTGGTCATAGCCGGTCGTTCGCAGCAGGTTCGCCGTGACGAGCCCGTAGCACTGGACCTTGTACGGATCGGCGATCTTGCTGTCGCAGGGGTAGATCGGGTCGTTCTTGCGCAGGTACTTCGAGGTCACGCCGTAGGACGAGCTGAAGTTCTCCATGAAGACCCCGCCGCTGCAGGAGATCTTGTCGAACTCCGCCGCCAGCCCCTTGCAGGTCTTCAGCGAGACCGGCAGGTCGTAGCCCGTGTAGATCATGAGCCCGTGGCCGAGGCCGTGGATGCACTGGTAGAGCAGGAACGTCTGCTTCGTGATCTGCGAGTCCGTGCACATCTGCTTCGCGACGACCCCGAGCTTGTTCGTCGGCTGGCCGAGGAACGCCCGCTCGATGATGCCGTGGTAGTAGCCCGACGCGCAGACCGGCGTGCCGGCGATGAACGCGGGCGCGACCTTGTCCTTGAAGCGCGACAGCGCCGCCGAGCCCATCCTGTGGGCGATGCGATGGCAGTCGCTGGCGACGGCGGTGCTCGTCGTCGACATCGCCTGCAGCTTGGCGAGCGCCGGGCCGGGTCCCTCGTTGAAGGTCAGGTTGCCGAACGCCTGCTCGAGGCAGTCGAAGTTGCCGTCGCGGCAGTCGGCGAGCCGCTTTGAGTCGGGGCGAAACGGCGCCGCGACGGCCTTGCCGGAGCTGTTGCTCGCGCCGACGAACGCCGCGAGGTTGCGCTTCTCGTCGTCGGAGAGCTTGTCGGCGAAGCTCGGCATGAGCCCGCCGGGGTTCGAGAGCTGGTGCATGACCTTCGCCGTGGTCGGGCTGGCGGTGTCGAGGTCGGGCCCCGTCGTGCCGGTCGAGGCGGCCGCCTTGAACGTGTGACAGCCGCTGCAGCCGTTGGCGGCGAACAGCTTCTTGCCTGCGACTGGATCGCCCTTCGAGGCGCCCTGATCGCCCGAGCAGGAGGTCAGCAGGAGCGCCGCGAGCAGGATGGCGGCACCGGTGATCGGCAGGCGTCTGCGCTTCATGGATCCCGAAGATAGCGGCGCTCCGGGCGCGCCGCGACGGTCCCCGGGCGACGTCCCGCGCCGCGGTCGCCGGGACGGCGCACGCCAAAGAAATCACACGCGCCCGTGACATCCGGTCAGAATCGCTGTCGCGGGGAGCTTCTCAGGACGTCAAGGAGCCAACGAATGCGTGGCAAGAACGCCGATGTACTACGCCGGAGCCTTCGCGCCTGCCTGGTCCTGCTCGGGACCCTGGCACTGATTCCCGCGGCCGCGACCGCGGGCTCGAGCGGCTCCGCAGGGTCGCGGGCGGCCGTGCCGACGATCTCGACGCAGGCCTCCCAGGCCGTACCGATCGGGTCCTCGATCTTCGACACCGCGACGGTCGGCGGGCTTGTGAACCCCACGGGCAACGCATCGATCGCGTTCAAGCTCTACGCACCGTTCGACACCCTCTGCGTCGGCGCGCCGGTGTTCACCTCGACGGTGCCCTATCCGGGCGGGACCGTGACATCGGGGCCGTTCACGCCGACGCAGCCGGGGTTCTACCAGTGGATCGCGACCTACAGCGGCGATGCCAACAACGTCCCGGTCTCCGGCGTCTGCGGCGACCCCAACGAGAGCAGCGTCGTCATCCCACCGCCGCCTCCACCACCCCCGCCGCCTCCACCACCCCCGCCGCCGCTGCCTCCGCCGCCTCCGCCGCCACCCATCGGCAACATCGCCGGCCTCGTGACCGACAGCGGGGGCGGAATCGAGGTGCGACGCGCGCGGTCGGGCCCGCTGCCCGGCGCCGCCGTCGAGGCCTGCCCCGTGCCGCTCGGCAGCCGGTCCTGCCGCGTCACGCAGTCCGACGGCACCGGTCGCTACGAGTTTCGCTCGATCCCGCTCGGCAGCTACGAGCTCACGGCGAACCCGCCGGCCGGTGACACCCAGCACACGCCGGGGACGGCAGGCCCGGTCGACGTGTTCCCGCTGCAGACGACCGTGCAGGACATCCGGCTCGGCTTCGTCCTGGCGATCCCGGCCGGCAGCTCGGTGGACAGCGCGATCGGGTCGGCCAACGGCGTCCCGGTGGTGCACTGGACCAGCCCGCTCGTGCTCAGCACGACGGCGTGCGCCACCGGCAGCGTGACGTACACGCTCACGGTCGACGGCGCGGTGGTGAGCAGCGGCGCGATGACCCGCGGCACGATCACCGGCACCGACGCGAAGTACACCGTGACCGCGCCGCCGCCCGCTCCGAACCACGGCCCGGCGACGATCACGTTCACGCCGGCCGGCTGCCCCGACAACACCCCGATCGAGTTCAACATCTACATCGACCCGT
Source organism: uncultured Actinomycetes bacterium (assembly GCA_963743055.1). Classification (GTDB taxonomy): domain Bacteria; phylum Actinomycetota; class Thermoleophilia; order Solirubrobacterales; family Solirubrobacteraceae; genus CADCVQ01. The sequence goes on from CAVUOK010000002.1 coordinate 379,648, forward strand.
CGGGCACCGTGATCACCGCGCGCGACGGCCTGCCGATCGCGGGCGCGACGGTGCGGCTCCTGCGCTCCAACGGGCCGGCCGGGCCGTTCACGTACGTCCCCGACGGCAGCGCGATCATGTCGCCGAGCAACCGCCGCAACCCGGACACCACCGCCGCCGACGGCGCGTTCGGGTGGGACGTCATCGCGGGCTACTACCTCGTGTTCGCGTCGAAGCCGGGCTGCAAGCCGACCGAGGGCAACTACCCCGGCGCGTATCCGGGGACCGGCACCTACCCCGGCGGCTATCCGGGCAGCATTCCGGGCGAGGACCCGGCGACGACGCCCGTGCTGCAGATCCCGCCGCCGGCGCTGAACCTCGAGATCGTCCTGGACTGCGGTCCGAAGGCGACGCCGTCGCCGGCCGCGCTGACGTTCCCTCAGACCGCGGTGGGAGCGACGTCGGCACCGCAGACGTTCGTCGTCACGAACACGGGCGCCGACCGGCTGCACCTGACGCTCCCGCTCGCGCCGTCGACCGGCAACGTTGCGGACTTCAAGGTGACGGCGAGCACGTGCCCGGCGGAGATGGATCCCGGCGAGACGTGCACGACGACGGTGCGGTTCGCGCCGAACGCGCCCACGGGCGGGACGCGCACCTCGAAGATCGTCCTCGCCGGCGACGGCAACGGACCGACGGCGAGCGTCGCGCTGACCGGCAGCACGCCGGCGCCGGTGACCCCGCCCGGGCCGCCTCCGCCTCCGCCGCCCGGCCCGCCGCCACCACCTCCGCCGCCGCCGGTGAAGCCGAAGTTCGCGGCGGGCTGCATCAAGGCCATCACGAGCATGTCTCGCACGCGTGTCATCACGTTCAGGTGCCGGCTGTCGGTCGTGGACGGGGCGAGGTTCCTGCGGATCTCGCGCAGCAAGCTCGGTGGCAAGCTGTCGCCGTTCCGGGCGCTGAAGTCACGCACCGTGCGGCTCGCCAGCGGCCGTGCGACGGTGCGGTTCACCCTGTCGCGGGCCGAGGCCGCGCGGGTCCGCCGGACGGGACGCCGCGGGATCGCGATGGCCGTCCAGGCGCAGGCGCTGAGCAGCGCGCGCAAGGCGCTCGTGCGCCAGACGAAGCGAACTCGGGTGCGCCGCGCCTGAGGACGCCGCGCGGGTGCGTTGCGCGCGCGCCGCCAGCAGTGGCGTGGCCGGCCTACGGGCCGGCCACGTGCTCGCCGTGCTGCTGGCGCTCGCGGCGTGCGCGGCCGCGAGCGCGCCAGCGGCCGGCGCCGCCGTGCTCACCGGCGTCTCGGATCAGCGGTCCGCGTTCTTCGACTCGCCCGCCTATCGCGCGCTCGAGCTCAACACGGTCCGGCTGATCGTCCCGTGGGACGCAGGCCTGCGGGCAGGGCCGTGGGACGCGTGGATCGCGCGGGCGCAGCGCGACGGGGCCACGGTCATGGTCGCGCTCGAGCACGACGGTGCCAGCCGCTGTCCCGCCGCGCCCTGCGCGCTCCCGCCGACAAGCGCCTACGGCGACGCGCTTGCCGCGCTCCTGGCGCGGTACCCCCCGATCCGCGAGGTCACGGCGTGGAACGAGCCCAACCACAACTCGCAGCCGACGTTCCGCCAGCCCGGCGCGGCGGCGCGCTACTTCGACGAGGCACGCGCGCGCTGCCCCGCGTGCACGATCGTCGCGGGCGACTTCCTCGACGACGTCGCGCTGCCGAGCTATCTCGCGTCCTACCAGGCTGCGCTGACGAGCACGCCGGCCGTGTGGGGCCTGCACAACTACTTCGACTCGACGTACTTCAGCTCGCGCGGCGTGCAGACGATGCTGACGCGGACGAGCGGCCGGCTGTGGCTCACGGAGACCGGCGGCATCGTCTCGTTCGGCAACCTCGGCTACGACGAGCAGCGCGCCGCGGACGGCGTCGCGTGGCTCTACGAGCTCGCCGACGCCCATCCGGCGCTCGACCGCATGTACCTCTACCAGTGGCAGGGAAGCGCGGACAACGAGTTCGACTCGGGCGTGGTCGGCTACGACGGCTCGCCGCGCCCGGCGTACGGCGTGGTCGCCGCGCGCGTCGGCCCGCGCGGCGGCTCGGGGCCGAGCGCGGCGGGTGGGGGCGGCGCCGGCGGCCCGGCCCCCGCCGGGGGTCCGACCGGCTCCGCGCTGTCGCCTGCCGGCTCCGCGCTGTCGCCTGCCGGCTCCGCGCCGGGGCGGCGCTCCACGCTGCGCCCCGGTCGCCGGCTGCGCCTGTACGCCGGCCGCCTGCTCGACGTGCGCGTGCGCTGCGTCGCGCGCGGCCCGGGCGGGCTGCCCTGCCGGCAGCGGCTCGTGGTGCGGGTCGCCGGCAAGGTGGTCGCGCGGCTGCGCGTGAACGTCGCCGCGGGGCGGGTGTTCGCGAAGGTCGTCCGCCTGCCTGCGAGCGCGCGTCGCCGGCTGGCCCGCGCGCGGGCGCCGCGTGTCCAGCTGCAGACGTGCGCGCTCGGCGGGCCGCCGTGCGCGGCGCGCAGCGACGTCGCGGTGGCGAGGCTGCCCGGGCGCCGCAGGTAGAAGAGCCGCGGGTCGCGATACTGGACCGCGTGGAAGGCCAGCTCTTCGCACCCGACGACGGACCGCCGCGCACGCGGACGGGCGTCCCCGCGCGCGAGGCGCCGCTCGCCGTACGGTTGCGGCCGGCGACCGTCGACGAGGTTGTCGGCCAGCAGCACCTGCTCGGCGAGGGCACGGCGCTGCGCCGCGCGCTGACGGACGGGCGGCCGCATTCGATGATCCTCTACGGCCCGCCCGGCACCGGCAAGACGACGCTCGCACGGCTCGTCGCGACGACCGCCCGGGCGGCGTTCGAGGAGCTCTCCGCGGTCGAAGCCGGGCGCCCCGAGGTGCGCAAGGTGCTCGAGCGGGCCGCGCACCGGCGCAAGTCCACGGGCGAGTCGACGATCTTCTTCCTCGACGAGATCCACCGCTTCAACAAGGCTCAGCAGGACACGCTGCTGCCCGCGGTCGAGGAGGGGCTCGTGACGCTCATCGGGGCGACGACCGAGAACCCGTACTTCGAGGTCAACGGCGCGCTGCTGTCGCGCTCGCAGGTCTACGAGCTGAAGGCGCTGACCGCCGACGACGTCGAGGTGCTGTTGCGCCGCGCGCTGGAGCGCGACGAGCTGCACGGCGTGACGGCCGACGACGACGCGCTGACGTTCCTCGCCGATCGCGCCGGCGGCGACGCTCGCACGGCGCTGGCCGCGCTCGAGCTCGCGGCCGCGACCGTGACGGAGGGCACGGTCACGCTCGCGGCCGCCGAGGACGCGCTGCAGCGCCATGCGGTGCGCTACGACAAGGACGGCGACCAGCACTACGACACGATCTCGGCGTGGATCAAGGCGTGTCGCGCGTCGGATCCCGACGCCGGCCTGTACTACCTCGCGGTCATGCTCGAAGCCGGCGAGGACCCGCGCTTCGTCGCGCGCCGGATGATCGTCTTCGCGTCCGAGGACGTCGGCAACGCCGACCCGCGGGCGCTGAGCGTCGCGACGGCAGCCGCGGCCGCGGTCGATCACGTCGGCATGCCCGAGTGCGAGTTCGCGCTCTCGCAGGCGACGATCTACCTCGCGCTCGCACCGAAGTCCAAGGCCGCGGCGAAGGCGCTGTGGGCCGCGCGCGCCCACGTCCGCGATCACGGCGCGGCGACGCCGCCGGCGGCGCTGCGCTCGGGCGGCTACTACGGCGCGTCGAAGCTCGGCCGCGGCGTCGGCTACGACGATCCGCACGGCCATCCCGGCCACATCTCGTCGCAGGACGTCATGCCCGAGGAGGTCTCCGGCACGCGCTTCTGGCAGCCCGACGAGCAGGAGGCCGAGCTGCGGGAGCGCCACGCCGAGATCCGCCGCAAGCGCGGCCTGGATCCGTAGCGCGCGACTACGGCTGGTAGAGGAAGGCCACGACCTGCGCGCCGCGGGTCATGACCACGCGCGACGTCCCGCCGAAGTCCGTGACCACGACCGCGAAGCCACCGACGGAGGCGGGCTTGAGCAGCGACCACGTCAGCGCGAGCGACACCGCCGACAGGCACGACGCGCCGCCACCGGCGCGGATGTCGTGCGCGCCGGGGCCGAGCGGCGCGAGGTCGCCGCAGCGCGCCAACGTCGCGGGCGCCGGTATCGCCTGCCAGTCCGGCGACTCGTCGCGGCCTGCGAACGACGTGAGCTGGCGCAGGTGCACCCCGGCCGACGTCATGACGTGGATGTCGCCGTGCAGGTCGTCGGGCCCGCTCGTGTAGGCGAGCATCGTGCCGCCGTCGGGCGACCACGCGGGGCCCTCGTCGTGCGCTGCGTTGTGGGTGAGCTGGACCGCGCCGGAGCCGTTGGCGGCCATCGTCCAGACCTCCATGTCGTGCTCGGGGTTCGCGCCGCCGACGTCGGCGTTTGACTCGAACGCGATCCGCGTGCCGTCCGGCGACCACGCGGGCGCCGAGTCGTATGCGCCGGGGACGTCGAAGAGCGTCGTCAGGCCGGTGCCGTCGGCGTTGACGACGTAGATGCCGCGATCCTTGGCGTCCGTCGGTGAGACGGCGGTGAACAGGAGCTTCGAGCGGTCCGGCGAGGACGTCGGATACAGCGGCGCGCGGGGCGGCTGGTAGCGCAGCGCCGGGCTCTCGCCGAGCAGCCCCATCTGCCAGATGCTCGCGGCGCCGCCCGGGCCGCTGCGGCGAAACAGGATCGCGCTCGCGTCGGGCAGCCACGCCGGCTGCGACGAGGCCTGCCCGGTCGGCGTCGTCGTGAGCTGCGTGTAGCCCGCCCCGGACGCCGTCATCCGCGCGACCTCGTAGTTGATCGTCTCGCCGGGCTTACGGATCGTGTAGGCGATGTGGTAGCCGCTCGGCGACCAGTCCGGCTGGCGATCGGGCGCGGGGCTCGTCGAGAGGCGCCGCTGGTCGCTCCCGTCCGCGTTCATGCTGAAGATGTCGCCGCCGTTGACGTCGCCGCCCGGCGGGACGACGCGGAAGCTCGTGAACGCGAGGCGGCCGTTGAAGACGTCGGCCTGCGCGGGCGCGGCGGCGAGCGCGCAGCCGCCGGCCGCGACGAGCGCTGCCAGCGCGGTGCGAAGCTCGGTCATCCGTGGCCGGCGAGTGCGGATGACGCGCAGTATGGCCGCTTGCGCGCCCGCCGGCGTCGGGTTGTGAGCGGTCGGCCTCATGATCCCTTGCGCGCCGGCGGTTGAAAGAGGAACGCCACGACCTGGCGGCGCGAGCCGGCGCGCCGCGTCATGACGACCCGGCGCGTGCCGCCGAAGCCGGCAACCTTCACGGCGAAGCCGCCGATCTCGCGCGGCTCGCCCTTCGACCAGCGGCGCGCGAGCGCCAGCGCGCCGGCGCACGCGAGGCGCCCCGCGGCGCGAACATCGCGCGCGCCCGGCCCGCTGCGCACGGCGTCGCCGCAGCGGCGGTCGGTCCTCGGTGCGGGGATCGCCTGCCAGTCGGGTGACTCGTCGAGGCCGGCGAACGTCGTGAGCTGGCGCAGATGGCGCCCGCCCGCCGTCATCACGTGGATGTCGCCGTGCTCGTTGTCGGCGCCGCTCGTGTAGGCGAGCAGCTTGCCGCCGTCGGGCGACCACGCCGGTCCCTCGTCGTGCAGCGCGTTACGCGTCAGCTGGCGCGCGCCGGAGCCGTCGGCGTTCATCGTCCAGATCTCGACGTCGTGCTCGGGGTTGGCGCCGGCGACGTCGGCGTCGGACTCGAACGCGATCCGCTTGCCGTCGGGCGACCAGGCGGGTGCGGAGTCGTGGGCGCCAGGGACGTCGAAGAGCGTCGTCAGGCCGGTGCCGTCGGCGTTGACGGAGAAGACGCCGCGATCCGTGTCGCCGGTAGGCGACATGATCGCCGCGAACGTGATCTTCGTCATGTCCGGCGAGAACGTCGGATACAGCGGCGGATGCGGCGGCTGGTAGTGCAGCAGCGGGTTCTCGCCGAGCCGGTTGAGCTGCCAGATGCTCGAGACCCGCCCGGGCCCGCTGCGGCGAAACAGCAGCCCGCGGCCGTTGGGAACCACGCGACCTGGCTCGACGCCTGGCCGGCGACGGTCGTCGTGAGCCTGCGGTGGTCGCGGCCGTCGGCGGTCATCCGCGCGACCTCGAAGTTCACCCGCTCGCCGGGCTTGCGGATCGTGTAGGCGATCTCGGTCCCGCCCGGCGACCAGTCGGGCTGGCGATCGAGCTCGGGACTCGGCGTGAGGCGCCGCACGCCGGAGCCGTCGGCGTTCATGCTGTAGATGTCGCCGCCGACCTGCAGGCTCGCGTTCGGGTCCGCGCGGAAGCTCGTGAAGCCGATCCGGCCGTCGAAGACGTCGGCGCCGGCGGGCGCCACGGCGAAGGCCGCGACCCCTGCGAGGAGGGCGGCGGTGACCTGCGCGATGCGCATGCCTCCCACGGGTCAAGCATAAGCTCACCTCCATGCCCGCCGCCACCGCCGTGATCGAGGCTGTCAGCCCGATCGACGGGTCGCACCTCGGGACGCTCCAAGCCACCGACCCCGCCGACGTGCCCGCGGCCGTCACGGAGGCCGCCGAGGTCCAGCGCCTGTGGGCACAGCTTCGCCTCAGCGATCGCGCTCGCTACCTCATGCGCGCGGCGCAGGCCGTCATCGACGAGTGGGACGAGCTGGCGGGCGTGATCGTCGCCGAGCAGGGCCGCCCGATCGCCGAGGTGCAGACGATGGAGCTCCTGCCGGCGGTCGAGACGCTGCACTGGCTCGCCGAGGCGGGGCCGCAGGTGCTCGCGCCCGAGCGCATCGGCCTCGCGCGCTCGCTGCAGCCCGTCAAGCGCGCGCGGCTGACGTTCGAGCCGCTGGGCGTCGTGGCCGTGCTGACCCCGGGCGCGGAGCCGTTCGCGACGCCGCTGGGTGACGTCGCCGTCGCGCTCATGGGCGGCAACGGGGTCGTGCTGCACCCGTCGCCGCTGGCGGCGATGGCGGCAGAGCGGATCGCCCGCGTCTTCGTCCGGGCCGGGCTGCCCGAGGGGCTGCTGCAGATCGTCCACGGCGAGGCCGAGGCGGCGCGTGCGCTGGTATCCGCGCCGGAGATCGCCCACGTGCGCTTCACCGGCTTGTCGCAGGCCGGCCGCGACGTCGGTGAGGCGTGCGCGCGCGAGCTCAAGCGCGCGACGATCGAGGTCGGCGGCAAGGACCCGATGCTCGTGCTCGCGGACGCGAACATCCCGCGGGCGGTCGCGGGCGCGCTGTGGGGGGCGTTCGCGAATGCCGGCCAGTCGGGCGGCTCGCTGGCTCGCGCGTACGTGCTGCGCTCGCGGGCGGACCGCTTCACGGCGGGGGTCGTGGCCGGGGCGCGGGCGATGCGCGTCGGCCACCCGCGCGACCCGCACACGGAGATCGGCCCGCTGCTCGCGGCCGACCGCGTCGAGCGGCTCGCCGAGCTCGTCGGCGAGGCGGTGGCGGGCGGCGCGACGCTGCACTGCGGCGGCCCGGTGACGGTCGGCTCGCTGTCCGGCGCGTTCTTCGCCCCGGCGGTGCTGACCGGCGTGCCGCCCGACGCGCGCCTCTTGCTCGAGGACGCGCCCGGCCCGTGGCTCGCGATCGAGGCGGTCGGCTCCGAGGCGGAGGGGATCGCGCGCTGCAACGCGGGCGTCGGCGGGCTCGGCGCGTCGGTCTGGACGGCCGACCAGCACAAGGGCGCGCGCGTCGCGCACGAGATCCGCGCCGGGATGGTGTGGATGAACGACCACCTCGTCTCGCGCGCCGAGCCGCAGCTGCCGTGGGGCGCGGTGCACGGCTCGGGGATCGGCCGCGCGCGCGGCGCGGTCGCGCTGCGCGCGTCGGTCGAGCCGAAGCTCGTCACCGCCGACCCGGCCGCCGGCCGCATGGCGTGGTGGCATCCGTACGACACATCGCTCGTCGACGCGTGGCGCGCACTCGCGCGCCTACGCTCGGTCCGCGACGCCGACCGCGAGAAGGGCTGGCGCAGCGGCGCGCTGCCGCTCGCGCGCGTCGCGACGCGGACGGTCAAGGCCGTGCGCCGGCGTTGAGTCGTGAACCCCGGCACAAGCTTGCGTGGTGTCAGTGCGCCTGTCTGACGAGCGGCGCTGCGCTTTCTGCCCTTGGCGTCTATGCCGTCGTGCGGTTATCGTAGTCTTGTCGGCACCTGCCCACGGTTGGCGGGGTCGGGAAGTCGGGCAGGGCAGAGGGGAAGTCGAGGGAGTCGGGAGCCGCTGAGTGACGTCGCGCTGTATGCGCAATCTCACGGAGCCCTTGTGTGTCGGCGGGTAACGTATGAGTCTATGGCAATGCTCAATACGACCTCAACTGCAGTCGATAGATGGGGCAGGGCGCTAGCCTGCGCCGTCGCAACGTTCTAGCGGAGGGATCATGAGGATCACGATCGAGATTGACGGCCAAGGCCAGGAAATCGAGCTTCCCGTGTCCACCGTGAACGCCCTGAAGAATCTCGCAGAACGCAACGGACTGACGATCGAGCAGATGCTCGAGCAAGCCATCGCCAACGAGCAGTACATCGAAGACAAGCTTGCGGCTGGCGATGAGATCCTCATCGGCAGCGGTGACAAGTTTCGTAAGCTTGAGCTGGCCTGACCCTAGCTTGTGCCCATAGAGCCTGGAGGGTCCCCGCCGCGTCAGGAACCTGCCCCCGGCGCGCGGATCCGGACTCTCCGCGAGGGCGAGAAGTACGATCCCGCCCCCGATCGCGAAAACACGCGCTCATGGCTCGCAAAAGCCTTGGTGTGGCTGCTCTTCCTGATCTCGCTGGGGTTGCTCGCAGGGGTGATGGTCGGCGAGCTGTCGTCGTTGCAGGCAAAGGACCTGGCGTTGGCGGTGCTCTCGCCGCTTGTCGCTCTTACGGGTGCCGCGCTTGGCTTCTACTTTGGTGGGGACGAGCGGGGTAACTAGCCGCGGACCTCGCGGAGGCGCGGCCCGACCAGTCCTGCCCGGCGAGTTCACGGCCTGTGGCACCTCTGCTGGCAGCAGCTACTCGAAGCGCAGCTCGCGCACCTCGGCGGCACGCTGCTCGTTGTACTCGCGGCCCATCCGGGCGAAGTCGCGCAGCAGCTCGAGCTCGGCGACGGTGTACCGCGACAGCGCTCCGTGCAGCTCCGCGAGCGGACCCCAGATGACGCCCGCGCGCTCGCGGGCGAGCGGGGTCAGCTCGACCAGGACCCGGCGGCGATCGTTCGGGTCGTCGAGGCGGCGCGCGTAGCCCGCCTTGGCGAGGCGGTCGATGACCGCGGTGACGGCGGCGGTCGTCAGGCCGCTGGCCTCGGCGAGCCGGCCTGCGGCGACCGGCCCCTCGCGATCGATGATGTCCAGGCAGCGCCCGTCCGTGCGGTTGACGCCCATCGCGCGGCACGCCGCGTCGTCGAGCAGGTCGACGGCGACCTGGCCACCGCGCACCTCGTCGGCCAGCTCCGCGATCAACTCGTCCTTCGATTGTCTTGACACGTGAATATCTCGATAGCTAAGGTATCTAGAAGTTCTAGACATCTTATACAGGAGGTTCTCCGATGATCGAGGCGACAGGCCTCACCAAGCGATACGGCGAAGTCCAAGCGCTCGACGGGCTGTCCTTCGCCGTGGCGCCGGGCACGATCTTCGGCCTGCTCGGCCCGAACGGCGCCGGCAAGTCGACGGCCGTCAAGGTGCTCACGACGCTCGCCCGCGCCGACGGCGGCTCCGCACGGGTAGCCGGCTTCGACGTAGCGCGCGACGCGCCGCGGGTGCGCCGCGCGATCGGCGTCGTCGCGCAGCGCTCCGGCGTCGACGTCGAGCTGACCGGACGCGAGAACGTCATCCTCCAGGGCCGCCTGCAGGGCCTGCGCGGCCGCGAGCTCGCCGCGCGCGCCGACACGCTGCTCGGCCAGTTCGGCCTCGGCGACGCGGCCCGCCGGATCGCGAAGGGCTACTCCGGCGGCATGCAGCGCCGGCTGGACATCGCGATGGGCCTCGTGCACGCACCCAAGGTGCTGTTCCTCGACGAGCCGACGACCGGCCTCGATCCCGAGGTCCGGGCGGCGATGTGGACGGAGATCGCGCGCCTTCGCGACGAAGAGGGGCTGACGATCCTGCTGACGACGCACTACCTCGAGGAGGCCGATCAGCTCGCGTCGGCGCTGGCGATCGTCGACCGCGGGCGGGTCGTCGCGCAGGGCGCGCCCGGCGACCTGAAGGCGTCGCTCGAGGGCGACGCGCTGCACGTCGAGCTCGGCGACGGCTCGGTCGACGGCAACGTGACGAGCGCTCTGGCGGCGGTGGGCGGCCTGCGCGAGGTGCAGGTCGACGGGCGCAGCCTGCACGCCCGCGCCGACGACGGCGCCCGCGCCGTGCCCGCCGTCCTCGCCGCCCTGGACTCGCACGCGATCGAAGTCGCGTCCGTCACCGTCGCGCGGCCCTCGCTCGACGACGTCTACCTGCGCTTCGCCGGCCGCTCGTTCGCCGCCGCCGAGGCAGCCACGAAGAAGGAGCCAGTCCGATGACCGCCGTATCCGACACGCTCGCCCTGACCGTCCGCGACCTCCTGCGGCTGCTGCGCCAGCCGTGGTTCATCGCCGTCGTGCTCGTCCAGCCGATCATCTGGCTGCTGCTGTTCGGCGCGCTGTTTGAGAGCGTCACGCAGATCCCGGGCTTCGAGGGCGGCGACTACAAGCAGTACCTCGTGCCCGGTGTGCTCGTCATGACGGCGTTCTTCTCCAGCGGCTGGAACGGGATGCCGACGATCGACGACCTCAACCGCGGCGTGGTCGACCGCCTGCTCGTGACGCCCGTCAAGCGCATGCCGCTCATCGGCGGGCGCGTGCTGCAGAACCTCGTCCAGCTCGTCATCCAGTCGCTGGTCATCGTCGGCCTCGCGCTGGCGATCGGCGTCAGGTTCGAGGGTGGCGTCGCGGGCGTCGTCGTGCTCGTGCTCGCCGCGGGCCTGCTCGGCACGGGCTTCGCCGCGCTGTCCAACGCCCTGGCACTCCTCACGCGCCAGGAGGAGAGCCTCATCGGCGCCGTGACGTTCCTGCAGTTGCCGCTGACGTTCCTCTCGACGGCGTTCATCCAGCCGGCGCTGATGCCCGGCTGGATCGGGACGGTCGCGACGTACAACCCCGTCGACTGGGCGATCCGCGCGGGCCGCGAGGCGCTGGCGGCGAGCCCGGACTGGGCGTCGGTCGCGGGCTACTGCGGTCTGCTCGCGGGCTTCGCCCTCGCCTGCCTGCTCCTCGCCACGCGTGCATTCAGGGCGTATCAAGCGCAGGTGTGATGCGTGCCTGGCGTGTTGACCCCTGTGTGCGGGGTCAACACGCCATTCACGGGCGCGCCGAAGACGGATCGCGCGCTGCGGGCCGAACGCGTGGGCGTGAGCCAATCGCCGGCCTCCGAGCGCCTGCGCGCCGCCGCCGGCGCCGTCGAGGGCTGGACGCCGGCGATCATCCGCAAGACGGGCTTCCTGCGCGGTCCAAGAAGCCGGACGAGACGCTCGCGCCCGTTCGCCGCCACGGCCTCGCGCAGCCGTTCATGGTCGTGACGGGGCTGTGGCTCGCGGCGGTCGGCTGGGTGTCGGCGTTCTCGTTCGTGCTCGCCGAGCGCGGCGTCGTCGAGTTCACGACGGGCAAGGGTGATGCCGTCACGAGCACCGGACAGCTCGCGGACTTCGACGTCTTTCAGAGCTTCGAGCAGATCCCGGGCCTGGCGATCAACGACACGCTGCAATGGGACTTCCCGCTGCAGTACGGCGGCGGCGCCGGCTTCGTCGTCATGGGCTTCAAGCTCCTCATCCTCATCCCGCTGCTGCCGGTCGCGCTGGCCGCGTGGCGCGTGCGCCGCCCGGCGAGGCCCGCGCTGCCGCCGGCGGCCGAGGCGGCGACGCGCGCGCCCTGACGGCACGTGTCGCGCTGGCGCTCACGAGCCGGCTCGACGCGGTGTCACCCTGAGCCGCCCGGCCTTGCATGATGGGCCCGGATGCTCACCGCCGCTGCGCTCGCCGCCGCCCTCGCCGCGCACGCCCCGGTCGTCGTCCACGATTCGCGCGAGCGATTCCCACTGACCTCCGTGGCATCGGCTCCCGTCAAGGTGCCAGGACTCGACCGCGACCGCCGGCCGGCCGTCTACGGCCGGGTTGCACCGGCGCGCGGCGGCGGGGCGTGGCTGCAGTACTGGCTGTTCTTCCGCGGTCAGGACCAGGACCGCGGCATCGTGCCAACGGGCCGCCACGCCGGTGACTCGGAGATGGTGCAGTTCGCCTCGACGCACGCGCCCGGCCGGTCGCGGCCGTCTACGCGCAGCACTCCGGCGCGGAGCGCTGCTCGTGGAGCACCGTGCGCCAGCGCGGCGGCCGTCCCGTCGTCTACGCCGCGCACGGCTCGCACGCCTCCTACCTGCGTCCCGGCGTGCGCGACCGCACCTTCCCCGACCCCAACGACGAGGCCGACGGCAGAGGCGTCGTCGTCGCGTCGCGGCTCGTGCGCATCGACGAGCGCTCGCCGCGCTGGATGCGCTGGCCGGGTCGGTGGGGCGGCGCGCGGGCGCGCTGGTGGAACCCCGCCGAGCAGGACTCGCCGCTCGGCCCGGCCTTTCAGGGGCAGGGGCGCTGGAGCGACCCCGACGGCTGGGCGCGCGCGGCGGACTCCTGCCGCGCGGCTTGCGACGAGGTCGGCGAGTGCGACGGGCGCGAGCAGGCGATCACCGGCGGCGCCGTCGCGATCGCCGTCGCGGGCCTGCTCGGAGCGCTCGGCCGGCGCCGCCGGCTACGCGGCTCGCGCGCCTGAGACGAACCGCAGCCGCTGCGGCGCCAGCGGCACGAGCACGCGCTTGGCGTACTCCGCACCGCCGCGCAGCGCGAGCTCGCGCAGCGGGTCCCACGACAGCCCGTACTGCTTGCGCAGCCGCGAGGGCAGCAGCCCGACCGTGATGAAGTTCACGAGCTCGAGGACCGGCCGGCGCGCCAGCGGCACGGGCGGGCGCATGACGATCTCGATCGCGAGCTCGCGCGCGGCGGACGTTACGAAGAGGTCGTCGCCGTTGAGCATGCGCGCCATGTACGCGTCGAACGCGTCGATGTCGGCGGGCATCTCGTCGTCGCGCAGGCCGAACAGCCGCCCGACGACGCGGAAGTCCTGCCAGTACGCATCGCGCTCGGCACGCGACATCGACGCGACGTAGCGCTCGTAGACGACGAGCGCCGAGTCGACGAGCGTCGCGAGCACCCACAGCAGCAGCTCGGGGTCGTCGGCCGCGAACGGCGTTCCGGCCGGGAAGCGTCCCGCCGGCTGCTCGAGCTCGCCGCGCACCTTCGTGTGCATCGCCCGCACCCGCCGCGTCGCGCGATCGGCGTCGGCGCGCGCGCCGAAGATGATCGTGTTGAGCACCTGCGCCGTGCGCCGCAGGCGCTCGTACGGCTCGTCCATCGCGCCGGTATGCGCGAAGAAGCCCTCGAAGGCGACCGGGTGGGTGGCCTGCATGAGCAGCGCTCGCGGGCCGCAGAACGCGATCACCGTCTCGCGCTGCACGCGGCGGATCATCGAGGAGTCTGTGAAGTAGGAATCCATCGGCATCCGGTCAGAATTCATGTACGGGCCACTACCCTTCCTGGTTCATGCCCGCTCAGGCCTACGCCGGAAAGGACTGCGTCTGCCAGCTCCGCAAGGGGATCTGCGATCAGTCCTGCGTCCAGGGCATGCTCGACACGCCGTTCTACATCGCGTGCCTGAAGCTGTCGGGGCGGCGCTGCCTCGTCGTCGGCGGGGGTGAGATCGGCCTCGAGAAGGTCGAGGGCCTGCTCGCCTGCGACGCGACCGTCCACCTCATCGCGCCCGAGGCCAACGACGAGCTGCGCGCGCTGGCGAGCGAGGGCTCGATCACGTGGGAGCAGCGCGAGTACGCCGGCGAGGCCGACCTCGAGGGCACGTTCATGGCGATCGCCTGCACCGACGACACGGACATCAACATCCGCGTCTTCGACGACGCCGAGCGCCGCGCGATGCTCGTCAACATCGTCGACGTCCCGCCGCTGTGCAACTTCATCCTGCCGGCGATCGTGCGCACCGGCCCGCTGGCGATCGCGATCTCGACGGCCGGCGCGTCGCCCGCGCTGGCCAAGCGCATGAAGCGCGAGGTCGCGGAGCTCTTCGGCGAGGAGTACGCGCGGCTGGCGATCATGCTCAACGACGCGCGCGGCTGGGCAAAGGGCACGCTGCCCACCTACCAGGACCGCAAGGCCTTCTTCGAGTCGCTCGTCAACGGCGAGCCGGACCCGATCGAGCTCCTGCGCGCCGGCGACGAGCGCGCCGTGCTGGACCTGATCGCAGCCGCGCAGCGCGCGCACGTCTCCGCCTGACCGCAGGCGGCCCGGCGCAAGTTCTCACCGCGCCCGCGCCGCGCGCGGCATGATCGGCGCCATCACGATCAAGGGACTCGGCAAGCCGCACGTCATCGGCCTCCTCGCGTGGCTGGGCGTCATGGCGCTCGTCGTGCGCTGGCGCTTCGACGCCGTGCTGCAGGCGACCCACCTGCCGGGCGAGCCCTCCTACAACCTGCCGCTCGTCGTTACGCCGTCGTCCATCGACGCCATCGCGGACGCGGTCCGGGCGTGGAGGAGCCTCGAGCACGTCGCCGGCGCCGACATCGCCATCCGCGCGGTCGCGGCGGATGCGCTCGCGACGGGCTTGTTGCTCGCTGCCGTCGTCCTCGGGCTCGGCGCGCTCGCGAGGCGGCTGGACGGCGGCGGCGACCGGGGCGCCATCGGGCGGGCAGCGGCCCGCGCTCGCGGCTTCGCGCTCGCGGCGCTCGCGCTGCGGCTCGTCGGCGATCTCGGCGTCGGTCTCCTGATCGACGACGCCCGCGACGGCAAGCTGTCGTCGTCGCTGGACACCACCCGCGCCGTCCTCGTCGGGCTCGAGGTCTCGAGCGCGGTCCTGGCCCTCGTGTCGATCGGCATCGTCGCCGTGGCTGCCGTGTGGGCGGCGATGGCGTCCCGGCGCGACGGCGGCGGCCTGCTGCGCAACCTCGCGACGGTGCGCGTGCACCTGCTCGTGGTCGCGTT
Organism: uncultured Actinomycetes bacterium; assembly: GCA_963743055.1. Taxonomy (GTDB): domain Bacteria; phylum Actinomycetota; class Thermoleophilia; order Solirubrobacterales; family Solirubrobacteraceae; genus CADCVQ01. Next base: position 394,659 of record CAVUOK010000002.1, read on the forward strand.
CTTCGGCGTGCTCGTGCTCGCGCCGATCATCGGCCCTCAGCTCGACGACGTCATCCTGCGCTGGGAGCAGGAGTGGGGCGACGCGGTGATCGCCGCCGTCGCGATGCTGTGGCTCGGCGGCGTGCTGCTCGTCGTCACCAACCACCTGCTCGCCAACGACCACTTCCCGCAGCGCTCGACGGCGCCGTGGCGGCTGTTCGTGCTGGCCATCGTCGTCGGCCTCGCCGGCTGCGTGGTCCCTGGCCTGCTCGTGCTCGCCGGCATCGTCGGCGCGCTGTGGTTCTTGAGCCTGTTCTTCAAGGACTTCGAGGCGCCGCCGCGCCTGGGGCGCGGGGGGATGCGCGCGCCCGTCGCGGACTCGCTCGTCCCGGTCGTGCTCGCCGCCGGGCCGATCAGCATGCTCGGGATCGCCGTCGTGCGGGCGGCGGCCGGCGAGGCGGCGCTGGAGGGCGGCGCGTTCTGGCTCTTCGTGGCGGGCGGGGTCGTCATCCCGCCGCTCATCGGCGCGATCATCCAGTGGAAGGTGCTGCGGCGCGGCGTGTGGTGGGTCGTCGGCGCGAGCGCCGTCGTGTCGCTGGTCATCGCCGCGGGGCTCGTCGTCAACCCGTGGCGCTGGGGCGATCTGCTCGGCGTCGTCGGGACGTTCGCCTGCTTCGCGGTGATCCTCTCGCTGCTGGGGTTCGCGATCGCCTACGCGGACCTGCGCTGGCGCCCGCCGCCGATCCTGCTCGTCCTCGGCCAGCGCCGGTTGCCGATCGTCGCGATCCTCGTCGTGTGGAGCGTCGGGGTCGGGATGCTGCTGTCGGAGGACGGCTACCACGACATCCGCGACGAGCCGCGCGCGTCCGGGACGCCCGGGCGCGTCGACGTGTCAGGCGCGTTCACCGAGTGGCTGCGGCGCAACGAGCTCGCTGGAAGGCGAGCCGGCAAGCCGCGGAAGCGCCGCCAGGGCGTGCCGCTCGTGATCGTCGCGGCGGCCGGCGGCGGCATCCGCGCCGCGTACTGGACGGCGCGGGTCGTCGACTGCGCGATCGACCAGAGCGCGGCCGCCGGTTGCGCCGGTGGCGAGCGCAACGCGGCACGCGTCTTCGTCGCGAGCGGCGTGTCGGGCGGCAGCCTCGGGCTTGCGTCGTGGGCGGCACACCGGGTGCAGGGCGGCCACGCGCCCGGGACCGTCTGGGTCGACAAGCGTCTCGGCGAGGACTACTTCGCGCCGGCCTGGGCTCGCGCGCTGTTCTCCGATCTGCCCGCGAGCCTGCTGCGGATCGGGTCGGGCCCGGACCGCGGGACCGTCCTCGAGCGCGCGTGGGAGCAGTCGTGGACGCGCCGCCAGACGGACTGGCGGTCGCTGTTTCGGAGGCCGCAGCCCTCGACCGGGCCGCTGACGCAGCGCATGCTGGCCCTGCCCCGGCGCGTGAAGGACCTGCCGCTCTTGATGTTCAGCGGCACGAGCGTCACCGACGGCTGTCGCACGAACACGTCTCGCCTGCGCGGCGCCGCGCTGCCAGAGGGCGCCGCGGGGTGCACGTCGCCGGAGCCGACCGCCGGCGAGGCCGGCGATCGCGCGCTGGCGCGGCGAGCCACGTTCGGTGCCACGCGCGACATCTTCGACATCTGCCAGAAGCGCGACGTGCGGCTCTCGACGGCGGCGCTGCTCTCCGCGCGGTTTCCGGTCATCTCGCCCGCCGGGCGCGTGGCGTGCGGCGACGGCGAGCAGCCGCAGGTCGTCGACGGCGCCTACTACGACAACACCGCCGCGTCGCCCGTACAGGAGCTGTGGGCGCGGCTCGCGCCGCTCGTCGCCGCCCACAACCGGCGTGCGGTCGATCGCTGCATCGTGCCCGTGATGCTGCAGATCGACAACGCGTACGTCGGCACGGCGCCGCCCGCCCGGGCGCGCCCGCGCGAACTGTTGGCCCCGCTCACCGCGCTCGTGAACACCCGATCCGCGCGCGAGGCCGGCGCCGAGCAGGCGGCCGCCGTGCCCTTCCGGCGGGCGCGGCTCGAGGACGGGTCGACCGCGCGGGCGCCGCGGGCCGCCAAGACCGCGAGCACCGCGTTGCAGCGCTACGTCCATGTCTTCCCGCGCGTCCAGCCGGGCGCGCAGGCGCCGCTGGGATGGACCCTCTCCGAGCCCTCGCGCACGTCGCTCGCCGACGAGGTCGAGTCGGGACCCAACCGCGCGGGCCTGCGACAGGTGCGGCGCTGGTTCGCTGACGGCCTGCGCTGCACGCGCTGACGCCGTGTGTCACCGCGCGGGCGCGTCGTGCTCTCGTAGATGCGCACCGACGAGCAGCTCCGCGGCGGGTCAGACCGTGCGCCTCACGATGCGCCGGCGAGGCCCGCGGTCGGGGGGTCGCACCGCGTGGTGTCCCGGGCGGTTCACCGGCGAGGTGCGCTACGGCACGCCGGCGCGAACCACCTTGACGGTACGCGTTTTCAAGTCCCCTGACGCGAGGCGCTAGCCTGCGCGACGTGCGCCGACTGACGTCACGACGCGGTCCGGTCATCGCGCTCGTCGTATGCGCCGCGCTCGCCGCGGCTGTCGCGACAGCGGTCGCGCTGCCGAGCGACGCGCGGCTCACGACCGCCGGGCTCGGGCCGATCAAGATCGGGATGACCGTCAGCCAGGTGGAGGCCGCCGGCAAGCGCGACCTCGTCTTCGAAGGCGGCGACGTGAACGCCCCGTGCGCCACCGCGTCGCTCGGCACCAAGCTGTTCGGCCTGTTCAGCAAGGGCCGGCTGGCGCGCATCTACGTGCGCAGCCGCGTCTACCGCACGCGCACCGGCATCCGCGTCGGGGACACCGAGCGCAAGGCGCGCGGCGCCTACCGCGGGCTCGCGGTCTCCCCGCACAAGTTCGTGCGCGGCGGCCACTACCTCAAGCTCACCGTCGGCACCCGGCGGCTCGTCTTCGAGACCGACGGGCGCCGCGTCACGGAGATGAGCAGCGGCCGCAAGCCCGAGATCGACTACGTCGAAGGCTGCGCCTGAGCGTCGTGCGGGGCTTTGTCGCCGCGGTCGGATGCGTGCTGGCGGTGGCCGTCGCCGGGTGCGGCGGCGACGACAAGAAGACCGCGGCCGTCACGGTGTCGCGAACCGTGACCGCGGTCGCGCTTCCACAGACCCCGGCCGTCCGCGACGCGCCCATCGCCCGCGGCAGGATGGTGCTCGAGCGCGCGGGCTGCCTCGCGTGCCACCAGCTCTTCACGCAGGGCAACCCCGGCCCCGGCGACAGCCTCGCGGGCCTCGGCGCGCGCAAGTCGGCGACCGAGATCCGCCGCGCGCTCGTGAACCCCACCGCGCCGATGCCCTCGTTCCGCAAGCTGCCGGCGAAGGATCTCAGCGACCTCGTCGCGTACCTGTCGGCGCTGCGCGCCAACCCGCCCGGCGGGCCGCCGTGCCCGGACGACATCGACTGCGGCTGAGCCCGCACGGCGGCGCACGGCGGCGCGGCACCTCGCCCGTCTAGCGTTGCGCACGTGCCGGACCCACAACCAGCGGTCAGCCTGCGCGGCGCCGGCCGGCGCTACGGCGAGCGCGCCGCGCTACGCGACGTCTCGCTCGACCTCGAAGCGGGCCGCACGCTCGTCGTCTTCGGCCCCAACGGCGCCGGCAAGACGACGCTGCTGCGGATGCTCGCGACGCTCCTGCGACCGCATGCCGGCGAGGTCCGCGTGCTCGGCAGCGCGCTCCCCGACGACGGCTACGCGGTCCGCGGGCGCATCGGCTTCCTCGGCCACGAGCCGCTGCTGTACCGCGAGCTGAGCGGCCGTGAGAACCTGCGCTTCTACGCGCGACTGCACGGTGTCGCGAGCGAGCGGGTGGAGGCCGTCCTCCAAGCGGTCGGCATGCAGCGGCGCGCCGACGACCCGGTCGCCGAGCTGTCGCGCGGGATGGTGCAGCGGCTGGCGGTCGCGCGCGCCGTCCTGCACGAGCCCGAGCTGCTGCTGCTCGACGAGCCGCTCGCGAACCTCGACCCGGCCGCGGTCGCGCAGGTGCAGCCGCTCATCGGCGCCGCGAGCGGGCGCACGCGCGTGCTCACGAGCCACGACCCGCTCGGCGGCCTCGTCGGCGCGGACGTCGCGCTCGGGCTGAAGGCCGCGCGCGTGCAGTGGCTCGCGCCCGCCGCGGACGTCACGCCCGCGCAGATCGCCGCGCTGTACGCATGAGGCGCACGGTCGCGGCGCTGCTGGCGAAGGACCTCGCGCTCGAGCTGCGCACCCGCGAGTCGGTGCCGGCGATGGTGCTGTTCACCGTCACGACGTACGTCCTCTTCCACTTCGGCCTCGATCGCAACGCGGTCGACGGCGACCTCGCGGCGGGCGTCCTGTGCGTGACGCTGCTGTTCGCGGCGATCCTCGGCATCAACCGGCTGTTCGTCGCCGAGCACGAGCAGGGCGGCTTCGACGGCTTCCTGCTCGCCCCGGTCGACCGCACCGCGCTGTTCGTCGCGAAGGCGATCGGGCTGTTCGCGTTCCTCTGCGTCGTCGAGCTCGTGGCCGTCCCCGCGTTCGCGATCCTGCTGCTCGGCCCGTCGCTGACCCAGGCGCTGCCCGCTCTTGTCGCCGTCCTGCTCGCGGCGAACGCCGGCATCGCCGTGGTGGGCACGCTCGTCGCCGCGCTGGCGATCCAGACGCGCGCTCGCGATCTCATGGTCCCGCTGCTCGCGCTCCCGCTGCTCGTTCCCGTCGTGCTCGGCGCCTCGCGCGCGACCGCGCCGCTGTTCGCCGCCGGTGGCGCGGGGGCGCTCGCAGGTAACTGGATGGCAATGCTCGCGCTCTATGATCTGCTCTTCGCGCTGATCGCGTACGCGGTCTTCGACTTCCTGCTGGAGGACTGACCAATCGTCTACGGCAAGGGCCTGAAGGGCCTGTCCATCGCCACCGTCGCCGTGCTCACGACCGCCTTCGCGCTCGTGGCGTTCTACGCGCCGACCGACGCCGACCAGGGGATCATCCAGAAGATCTTCTACGTCCACGTGCCGATGGCGATCGTCGCGCTGTGCGGATTCATCGCCGGCGGCATCTTCGCGGTCATGCACCTGCGCACGCGCGACCGCCGCTGGGACATGCGCTCCTACGTGACGATCCACCTGTCGATCGTGCTCGCCGTCGGGGTCCTGCTGACGGGCTCGATCTGGGCGCGCGCGTCGTGGGGGCACTGGTTCGTCTGGGACGAGCCGATGCTCGTCGTCTTCCTCATCGTCTTCCTGCTCTACGCGACCTACCAGCCGCTGCGCTTCTCGATCGAGGACCCGGAGAAGCAGTCGCGCTACGCGTCGGTCTTCGCGATCACGGCGGGCGCGTTCGTCCCGCTGTGCTTCGGCGCCGTGCGGATGGCCGAGAACCTGACCCATCCGCAAGCCGGCACCATGACGACGAGCGGACCCGCATCGGTCACGCAAACATTTCTTGTATCACTGGTGGGGGTGTCGCTGCTCTTCATCACACTGTGCAAGTACGAGATGGCGTCCAAGAACGCGAGCGCGAAGCTGCGATCCCTGCGCAGGCGCCTGGCCGGCGAGGACGACTTCGCACCGGCCGGCGGCCGCAGCGCCGCGCCTCAGCTGTGAGCCCGATCGCCGCCAGCGGCAACGACTACGTCGCCGCCGCGTACCTCGTCTTCCTCTTCCTCGTGCTCTCGTACCTCGCGATCATGGCCATGAAGCTCAGCCGCATCGAGCGCGAGGTCGTGGAGATCTCAGAGCTCGTCGAATCCCGCGACAGCGCTGCCTCGGCGCGCGAGAAGGAGCCGGTCGCATGAGCGAGCTCATCACGCTGGGCATCTCCCACAAGACCGCGCCCGTGCAGCTGCGCGAGCGCCTCGCGCTGACGCAGCCCGCGATGCGCGGCTTCCTCGAGGAGGTCGTCGAGCATCCCGAGGTGCACGAGGCCGTCGTCATCTCGACGTGCAACCGCACCGAGCTGTCGCTCGTCGTCGGCGACCCCGTGCTCGCCGAGAGCGGCGTGCTCGGCATGCTCGCCCAGCGCGCCCACGTGCGCCCGACGCAGCTCGCCGAGAAGATCTACTCGCCGCGCAACTGCGACGCCGCCCGCCAGCTCTTCCGCGTCTGCAGCGGCCTTGAGTCGATGATCGTCGGCGAGGCCGAGATCCAGGGTCAGGTCAAGCGCGCCTACGAGGAGGCGCTCGCGGCCGGGACGACCGGGCCGCTCACCAACCGCCTCTTCACCGCCGCGCTGCAGACCGGCAAGCGGGTGCGCTCGGAGACCGCGATCGGGCTCGGTCGCGCGTCGATCTCCTCCGTCGCCGTCGAGCTCGTCGGCGACGTGCTCGGCGGCAAGACCGACCCGCACGTCGTGATCATCGGCGCCGGGCAGACGAGCGAGCTGACGGCCCGCGCGCTGGCCGCCCGCGGCGTACGCACGATCTTCGTCGCCAACCGCCACGCCGATCGCGCGCGGTCGCTGGCGGAGCGCTTCAACGGCGGCGTCGTCGCGCTGGACGAGCTGCCGGCGCAGCTCGAGCGCGCGGACGTCGTCGTCGCCTCGACGGCGTCCCCGCACCCGATCCTCGGCGAGGAGGAGCTCGAGCTCGTCATGCGCGCCCGCGGCGGGCGGCCGCTGCTGCTCGTCGACATCGCGGTGCCGCGCGACATCGACGCCGCCTGCGGCGACCTGCCGGGCGTGACGCTCTACGACATGGACGACCTGCAGGCCCGCGTGGCCCACACGATCTCGACGCGCGAGATGGAGGCGCTGCGCGCCGACGCGATCGTCGAAGAGGAGATCGCTCGCTTCGCGGAGTGGCTCGGGTCGCTCGCCGTGCAGCCGACGATCCGCGCGCTGCGCGAGTACGGCGACGCGATCGTCGAGCAGGTCCTCGGCGAGAACGCCGGCCGCTGGGAGAGCGTCTCCGAGCGCGACCTCGCGCGCATCGACGCGGTGGCGCGGTCGGTCATGAACCGGCTGCTGCACGAGCCGACGCTGCACATGCGCACGCTCAGCGAAGGCCGCAGCCACGGCCGGCTGCAGATCATGCGCGAGCTGTTCGGGCTCGAGGGCGCGCCCGACGCGGCCGTCCCGGACTCGGAGCCCGCCGCCGTCGCCGATCTCGGCAACGTGCGCTCGCTTCCGCGCCGCGCCGCGCAGTGAAGATCGGCACCCGCGCGAGTCCGCTCGCGCTGGCCCAGGCTCAGACGGTGGCCGACCTGTTCCCCGACGGGGTCCTGGTGCCGATTACGACTACGGGCGATCGAGACCGCGCCGGCGCCGACAAGGAGCGCTGGGTCAAGGAGCTCGAGCTGGCCCTGCTCGCCGGCGAGATCGACCTCGCGGTGCACAGCGCGAAGGACGTCCCGAGCGAGCTGCCTTCGGGCCTCGAGCTCGTCGGCGCGCCGCCGCGGGGAGATCCGTTCGACGCGCTGGTCGGCGCCTCGTCGCTCGCCGCGCTGCCGGCCGGCGCGCGGGTGGGCACGGCGAGCGCGCGCCGCGCGGCGCAACTGCGCGCATTGCGCGAGGACCTCGAGGTCGTGGAGGTGCGCGGCAACGTCGACACGCGGCTGCGCAAGCTCGCGGACGGCGAGGTCGACGCTTTGGTGCTCGCTGCGGCCGGGCTGATCCGGCTCGGCCGCGCGGCCGAGATCGGCTGCGTGCTCGGTGAGCTCGTGCCGTGCGCGGGCCAGGGAACGCTGGTGCTGGAGGGCCGCGTGGGGGACGCGCACGCGCTGGACGCGGCGCGCGCGGTCACCGACCCCGCGGCCTGGGACGCGCTGCGCGCCGAGCGCACGCTCGTCGCGGGCCTCGATGCGAGCTGCAACACGCCGCTGGGCGCGCACGCCACGATCGACGGCGACGGCATCGTGCTGCGCACGTTCGTCGGCCTGCCCGACGGCTCGGCGTGGCTGCGCGACGAGACGCCGCCGGCGGCCACGCCGCGCGAAGCGGGCGAGCTGGCCGCGGCCCGGCTGCTCAGCGCGGGCGCCGCCGACCTCCTGCGCCGCGCCGAGGAGCTCGCGACCCGATGACCCCCTTCCGGCTCGGCGTCCGGTCGCGCGGCGACCGCCTCCCGTTCCTCGCCGAGGTCGCGGCGCGATGACCGCGTACCTCGTCGGCGCCGGGCCCGGCGACAAGGGGCTCATGACCGCGCGCTCGCTCGAGCTCATCGCGCGCGCCGACGTGATCCTCTACGACAAGCTCATCCCCGACGGCGCGCTCGACGGGGCGCGGCCCGGCGCGGAGCTCGTCGACGTCGGCAAGATCGGCGGCGCCGCGCAGGTCCCGCAGGACACGACGAACGAGCTGCTGCTGCGCCACGCGCGCGAGGGTCGCGAGGTGGTTCGGCTGAAGGGCGGCGACCCCTTCGTCTTCGGTCGCGGCGGCGAGGAGGCGCAGCTCCTGCGCGCCGGCGGGCTGGACTTCGAGGTCGTGCCGGGCGTGACGGCAGGCGTCGCGGCACCCGCTTACGCCGGCATCCCCGTGACGCAGCGCGGCGTGTCGGCCGCGGTCGCCTTCGTCACCGGCCACGAGGACCCGGCCAAGCCCGACACGCTCATCGACTGGCCCGCGCTCGCAGCGTTCCCCGGCACGCTCGTCTTCTACATGGGCGTGCGCAGCCTGGGCCGCATCGCCGAGCAGCTCGTCGCGGGCGGTCGGCCGGCGAGCCAGCCGGTCGCGGTCGTCCAGCGCGGGACGTTCGCCGACCAGCGCACGGTTAGCGGCACGCTCGCCGACATCGCCGAGGTCGCTGCGGCCGCGGGCGTCAAGGCGCCCGCGATCACCGTGGTGGGCGACGTCGCCGCGCTGCACAACGAGCTCGCATGGTTCGGGGCCGGACCGCTGGCGGGGCGCAGCGTCGCCGTCACCCGCGCGCGCGCCCAGGCGAGCCCGCTCGCGGCGCGGCTGCGCTCGCTCGGCGCGAGCGTCGTCGAGGCGCCCGCGATCCGCATCGAGCCGCTCGACGCGACGCTCCCCGACGTCGGCGGGTTCGACCTGCTCTGCGTGACGAGCCCGAACGGCGCGCGCCGCCTGCTCGAGCTCTGCCGTGACGCGCGCGACCTCCGCGGCCCGGCGATCGCGGCGATCGGACCCGGCACGGCGGACGCGCTGCGCGCGGGCGGGATCGTCGCCGACATCGTCCCGGCGCGCGCGGTCGCCGAGTCGCTCGTCGAAACGCTCGCCGATCGCCCGGTCAAGCGAGCGCTTGTCGTCCGCGCCGAGCAGGCGCGCGAGGTCCTCCCCGACGCGCTGCGCGAGCGCGGCGCCGAGGTCGAGATCCTCGCGCTGTATCGCACGGTCGCCGAGCCACTCGCGGACAACGCCCGCGCGGCCGCGCTCGGGGCGGACTACGTGACGTTCACGTCGGCGTCCGCCGTGCGCTACTTCGTCGAGGCGGCCGGCCGGCCGCAGGGGTCGCGGATCGTCTCGATCGGCCCGACCACGAGCGACGCGCTGCGCGAGCACGGCCTGGAGCCGGACGTGGAGGCACGCGAGCACACGCCCGACGGCCTCGTCGCGGCGCTGGTCGACGCCGTCGCGAAGGCGTAGGCCGCGCGGCGCTATGCGGGCGGCGCCGGGCCGGGGCGCACGACGAGCGTCTGGTGCATGGTCACGGGGTGCAGATAGCAGAAGAGGTTGTACGTGCCGGGCACCGAGAAGCGCTGCGCGAAGACCGCCCCCTTGCGCATGAGCGGCCCGTCGACCGCGCGCGGGCCGTTGGCGAGAAACACGACGTGCCGTGCGGTGTCCAGCGCGCGCCATGTCACGGTGCCGCCGAGCGCGATCGAGAGGTTGGCCGGGCCGAAGAGCGACCGCGTGAGGTCGACCGTCGCGGCGTCCTGCGCCACGACCCCGCGGCCGGCGGCGCGCGCGATCACCTTCGGCCGGCCGCGCCCGTCCAGCCCCGTCAGCGGGATCTGCTCGGGCGGCACGGTCTCGCGTCCCAGCCGGCGCGACCAGTGGATCTGCGTGTCCGAAGGCAGCGGATCGCAACCCGCGGGTGCGGACTCGCTGGGCGCGACGTAGACGTGCGTGATCGCCATCACCGCGGGATGGGCGATCTGCGCGTCGTAGCGGCCGGTGACGCGCAGCGGCTCGCCCTGGCGCACGGGGATGCCGCGGCGCGAGAGGAAGTAGCCCGTTGCGATCGGGCCGGGCTCGTGCAACCGCGGACGCACCCGGTAGACGGGATCGCCGGGCGCGCCGTAGCGCGGGCGCTGGTCGATCAGCGTGCGATCGCCGCAGCGCGGCTGGCTGACGGTCAGGCTCTTCGCGCTGCCGTGCAGGTGCGCGCCCGCCGCGACGATCCGCCCGCTGATCGGCATCGTCCAGTCGGCTGAGCGCTCGTCGGTCGAGCCGGGCGCGCCGCCGCCCTCGACGGTGTAGCTCGACCGCGGATCGCACCCGCTCGCGCGCAGCCACAGCGGCCGTACCGGCGTCAGCGCCTTCGAGGTCTCGATCGTCACCGAGTACTGCAGCCACACGCGCGTCGGCTTGAGGTGATGGCTCATGAGCATCGTGATCATGCGCCAGCGGTCGCGCGCCTCGACGCGATAGCCGTAGCCCGGCGGCAGCAGCATCCGCTGGCGCTCCTCGCCCGTGCCGTAGAACGGCTCGCCGCCGCGACCTGGGCAGGAGCTCTCCTTCCGCGGGCCGCCCGGCACGCCGTCGTTGACGAAGACGACGTGGTGCAGCATGACGTGGCTCAGCGGAACCCGCGTGCCCTTGCGATCGACGACCCGGGCGCTCATCCGGACGACGTAGCCCGCCCGCCGCGGCGTCTCGATCCGCGGCTCGGGATAGCGCGTCTGATAGCCGCCGAGGGTGACCGGCCCGTAGCGCAGCGTGAACGTGTGCTCCGCCGCGGTCGCCGCCCCGGGGGACAGCACGAACGCGAGGGCCGCCACGATGCACGCGGCGACGAGACGGCACGGCCTGCTCGTGGTGGGCGGCGGGATGATGCGCGAGGCTACTCCCGCGTGCTCGTGCCCGCGTCGGATCGGCATCGAGGAACTGGCGGGATTCTAGTCGGGCTCCTAGACTCGGCGGGCGATGGCCGTGGTGACGTTCCTCTCGGACTACGGGCTCGCGGACGAGTTCGTCGGCGTCTGCCATGGCGTGATCGCGCGGATCGCGCCAGACGTGAGGGTCGTCGACATCACGCACGGCATCGCTCGCCACGACGTGCGCGCCGGGGCCATGATCCTGTGCAGAGCGCTCGGGTACATGCCGGCGGGCGTGCACCTGGCGGTCGTCGATCCCGGGGTGGGCTCGTCACGGCGGGGGGTCGCGCTGCGCTGCGCCGGCGAGGCACGCTGGCTCGTCGGGCCCGACAACGGGCTGCTCGTGCTCGCCGCGGAGCGCTTCGGTGGGGTCGCCGAGGCGGTCGACCTGGGCGCGTCACCTTTTGCGTCGAAGCAGGTGTCGGCGAGCTTCCACGGCCGCGATCTCTTCGCACCCGTGGCGGCGCATCTCGCCCTTGGCGCGCCGCTCGCCGCGGCCGGCACGCCGGTCGATCCCGCTTCGCTGGTCGCGCTCGACGTCACGCGCGCGCAGGTCTCGGCGACGGCCGGGTCGTCGCGCGGGTGCTGCACGCGGACGGGTTCGGCAACGCCCTGCTGGATGCCGCGGCCGCGGACCTGGATGCGCTCGGCTTGGGGCTCGGCGACGCGGTTTCGGTCAACGGCGAGCCCGGGACGTTCGCGGCAACGTTCGCGGACGTGGCGCCCGGCGCGCTGCTGCTCTACGCCGACAGCTATGGCTCGCCGTCGCTGGCCGTCAACCGGGGCTCGGCGATGGACGCGCTCGGCCTTGCGATCGGCGGTCGCGTCGAGATCGCGCGCGTCGCGTGACCCGGCGGCTCGGCTCATCCCGACCGCATCCGCGGGTGACGGATTCGGCGAGCGACCGGCGCGAGGTGACCGGGCGCCTCGGCTCATCCCGGCCGCATCTGCGGGTGACGGATTCGGCGAGCGACCGGCGCGAGGTGACCGGGCGCCTCGGCTCATCCCGGCCGCATCTGCGGGCGACGGATTCGACGAGCGAGGGCGCGTCGCATGACCGGGCGCCTCGACTCACCTCGGCTGCACCTGCGGGTGACGGATTCGACGAGCGACCGGCGCGTCGCATGACCGGGCGCCTCGGCGCACCCCGGCTGCACCTGCGGGCGACGGATTCGACGAGCGAGGGCGCGGCGTGACTGGGCGCCTCGGCGCACCCCGGCTGCACCTGCGGGCGACGGATTCGACGAGCGACCGCGCGCGGGCGCTTGCGATGGGCGGCGCGCCGCATGGGACGCTCGTCACGGCCGGCGAGCAGCGCGCGGGGCGCGGGCGCCAGGGCCGCATGTGGAGCGCGCCGCCGGGACGGGCGCTGCTCATGACCGTCGTGCTGCGCGAGGTGCCGGCGCTGCTCGCGCTGGCGAGCGCGGTGGCGGTCGCGGACGTCGTCGGCGAGGACTGCGCGATCAAGTGGCCCAACGACGTGCTCGTCGGCGGTCGCAAGGTCGCGGGCATCCTCGCCGAGGGACGCCCGCAGGAGGGGTGGGCCGTGCTCGGGATCGGCGTCAACGTCGCCGTGCGCGCGGAGGACCTCCCGCCGGAGCTCGCCGGGCGCGCGGTGGGCCTCGGCCTCGAGCCCTCCGACGTCGAGCACGTGCTCGCGAGGCTCCTGGCCGCGCTCGAGCGGCGGCTCGCTCAGGACGCGGACGCGATCCTCGCCGCCTACCGCTCGCGCGACGCGCTGCTGGGCCGCGAGGTGCGCTGGCAGCACGGCGCCGGGGTGGCGGCGGGGGTCGACGGCGCCGGCCGCCTGCTCGTGGATCGCGCGGACGGCGGCGGGCAGGCCGCGCTCGACGCCGGCGAGGTCCATCTGGCCCGCTGACGGCGTCGACACACGCCTGGCCTCACAAATCTCTGACATCCGGCGGCTAGTCTCGGATCATGTCCCGCCGCCCGCTCGCCCTGCTCGGCCTGGCTGCGGCGAGCGCGCTGGGGGCGTTCGCCGTGTGGGTCGCGGCGTTCCAGGTTCCGGGGGGACGCGGGCTCGACGGCAGCGCGCTCGAGGCGTTCACGGGCGTGGCCGTCGCGCCGCTGACGCCCCGGATCCGCGGTCTCGCCGCGCTCGCCGACCCGTGGCCGTTCGCGTTCCTCGCGGTGGGCCTCATCGCGATCGCGCTGCTGCGGCGCCGCTGCCTCATGGCGGCTGTCGTGCCGGTCATCTTGCTGTGCGCGAACGTCGCGACGCAGCTGCTCAAGCCCGGCCTCGCCGACCTGCGCGTGGTCGACGTGCGTGGCGTCGCCGCGACGTACCCGGGTTCCTGGCCCAGCGGCCACTCGACGGCGGCGATGTCCCTGGCGCTGTGCCTCGTGCTGGTCGTCGGCCCGCGCGTGCGGCCGCTGGCGGCGCTCGTCGGCGCGGGCTACGCGATCGCGGTCGGCTACTCGCTCGTCGTGCTCGGCTTTCACCTGCCCAGCGACGTGCTCGGTGGCTATCTCGTCGCGGCGATGTTCACGCTGCTCGGGTCCGCCGGGCTGGCCGCGGCCGAGGCGCGCTGGCCCGCCGGAGCGCCGCGCACGACGCGCCCGCCGGCGGTGCTGTCGGCTCCCGGCCTCGCGGTGGTGGCGGTCAGCGCGATCGTCGTCGCGGGCGCCGTCCTCGCCGTCGGCGCCCCCAACACGACCGCGAACGTCGTCGAGCATCCGGTCGCCGTACTGGCCGGCGTGGGGATCGCGGCGCTGGGCCTTGCGCTCACGACAGGCCTGGCGCGCGTGCTGCGCCGCTGATCGACAGCGCGTTCGGTTGGTCCCCGAGACCGATTCGCGAGAGGGCCCTCGCAGTTGGCCAGACCCGCGTGGTTCCTGCGCCACGCACGATGCCGGCGCGGCGCCTTCGCCAACCAGCGCTCCGCGTCCCGGCGCGGCCCCTTCGCCAACCAGCGCTCCGCGTCCCGGCGCGGCCCCTTCGCCAACCAGGGCTCCGCGCCAACGCGGGCCGGCGGCGCGACGCCCCGCGCTCAGGCAGCGGACTCGACGCCGTCGTCGAGCGGCTTCGTCTCGCTCGCGGCGTCGGGAGCGGCCTTCGCCGCGGTGCGCCGCGCAGGAGCGCGGCGCTTGGGCTTGGCTGCCGCAGGATCGGTTGCGGTTGCGGTCGCCGTCGTGAAGGCGGCGGCCGCAGCCTTTGCGGGTGCGCGGCCTTTGGGCTTGGCGGCCGGAGAATCGGCGGTTGGCGTGGTGGAGTCGGCACTCGCGGCCTTTGCGGGTGTGCGGCGTTTGGGCTTCGCGGCCGGAGGATCGGCGGTTGGCGTGGTGGAGTCGGCACTCGCGGCCTTTGCGGGTGTGCGGCGTTTGGGTTTCGGGGCGGGAGGATCGGCGGTGGGTGTGGTGGAGTCGGCACTCGCGGCCTTTGCGGGTGTGCGGCGTTTGGGTTTCGGGGCCGGAGGATCGGCGGTGGGCGTGGTGGAGTCGGCACTCGCGGCCTTTGCGGGTGTGCGGCGCTTGGGCTTGGCTGCCGCAGGATCGGCGGGTGCGGTCGTGGGGTCACCAGCGGCCCGGGGCGTGGCGTCCGCCGCGGCGGGTTCCGCGACGCGCGTCCGCTTCCGCTTCGCGGCCGGAGAATCGGTAGCCGTCGCGGGGTCGGCGGCGGCCGGCTTTGCCGGTGCGCGGCGCTTGGGCCTTGTGGCGGGAGGATCGGCGGCAGCGGCTGCGGGGTCGGCAGCGGAAACCTTCGCCGCGCGCGCCCGCTTTGGTTTCGGCGTGGCCTCGTCCGCATCCTGCGCAGCCGGCGTCGCGGAGGGCTCGGCGGCAGGCTTGCCGCGCGGGCGCTTCGGCTTGGGCGCGGCACTGGCAACCTCGCGACCAGTGGGCATCGCGGAGGGTTCGGCCGCAGTCTTGACGCGCGTGCGGGTCGCCTTGGGGGCGGCCTCGACTTGTGCGCCGGCGTTCTCGGCCGGGGCGGCCTGGTTCTCGACGCCGGCGTTCTCGGCAGCTGCGGCCTCGCTCTCGACGCTAGCGTTCTCGGCCGCTGCGACCTCGCTCGCCGCATCAGGCTGCGCCGGGCTCGCCGACGTGCGCCGACGCGAACGCGACCTCACGCTTGGCTTGTCGTCTTCCTTGCCGCTCTTCGGTCCGCGCATGGCGGCGAGGGCGGCTGCCGCGCCCGCGATGGCTTCGACCGCGCGGGCCTCGTCCGCGGCTGTCGTCGCCGTGCTCGGCGCTCCACCGTCGGGTGCGCCGTTGTCCGGCGCACCGCCGTCAGGGGTACCGCCGTGCTGGTTCGCGACGACCGGCTCCGGCGCCGCGCCCCCCGCCGCGCGGCCGTTGCGTGACCGCGACCGGCGCGACGACCCCGACCCCGACGACTGCTGCTCGGCCGATCCGCCACCGCCCTCGGAGGAGGAGGCGGCAGCAGCAGCGGCGGCCCGTGCCGCCCGCCCGCTGCGCGACCGCGACCTGCGTGAGCCGCCCGACCGCGGCTGCGACGGTGACGGCCCGCGGTCCGCGTCGATCGTCCCTTCGAACGTCGACGCCTCGCCCGAGATCTGCGCGACGACCTGGCCCTCGCCCGCCTCGCCGCCCTTCTTGCGCCGGCGCCGCGACCCGCGCCGCCCGCGCGACTTCGGGAAGTTGCGCAACAGCTCGCGCGACAGCGCGCTCGGCTTGCGCGCCAGCCGCGTCCGCGCCCCGCGCAGGATCTCCTCGCCCTCGGGCGTGTGCGCGATCGCCGCGGCGAGCAGCGCAGCCGAGAGTCGCCGGTCCTGCTTGCGGGCTGCGTGCACGAGCCGCCGGGCATTGCGCGCATGCGCCGCACCCGACGAGTTCACCAAAAGACCCAGAAGCCGCTTCGTCTCCGGCCAGCGCTGCACGGCGTACTCCTCGTGCACGTCGCGCGTATACGAAGCCAGCCGCCAGATCCACGCGTTCGCCTGGTCGCGGCGGCCGATCCGCTTCTCCGCCAGCGCCAGCAGCATGACCTTCGTGCCCTCGCGACGCTCCTCGCGCGTCCATCCGCCGATCTCGTCGATCGCAGAGTCGAACGCCTCGCCGTCGCGCGACGCCGCGATCTCCTGCAGCGCGCGCACCCGCAGCTGCGGGTTCTTGTTGCGCTGCACGGCCGTCAAGAGGAAAGCCCGCTTGATCGCGCCCTCGCGATCGAAGTGCAGCATCGCCCGCGCGCGCCGCCAACCGGACGGCGCGACCCGCGCGCCCGCCAGTGCGGCCCACTGGATCTGCTCGCCGTAGGGCAGGTGCTCGACGGCGATCCGCCACAGCTCGCGCTCGAAGACCTCGATCCGCCGGTCCTCGTCCGACGTCACCGGCAGCACGCGACGCTCGACGCGCAACCGCCGTCCGCGACCGCGCCGCACCGGCCCGACGACGATCGCGCCGCCGCGGTAGACGTCGCGATCGAGCAGCGAATGCAAGGTCACGACGGCGTCGTCGTTCTTCGTGTCCGGCGCGACGAAGTCGACGACGATCCCCGCTTCCTTGCCCGGGTTGCGGCGCGTGACGCGGCCGACACGCTGCTGGTAGATCCGCTTCGACGCTGTCGGCGCGAGATGCATGCACACCGTCGCCCGCGGCGAGTTCCAGCCCTCTGCCAGAAGCTGCGCGTTGATCAGCACGTCGATCTCGCCGCGCTCGTAGTTGGCGAGGATCTCGGCGAGCTCGCGCTTGCGTGTCTCGCCGGACACGGCCATCGCCTTCAGACCCTGCTCGCGAAACGCCTCGGCGAGGTTGTAGGCGTGCTTGACGCCCGCCGCATACACGACCCCGGGCACGCCGTTGAAGCGCGTCTTGTAGAGGTCGGCGGCGGCGAAGTTGAACGGCCCCTGGTCGAGCAGTTCGGCGAGCATCTCCTGGTCGAACTCGGTGTCGACCTCGCCCCGGCGCAACGGCACCTTGGCGATCGTGCGCACGCCCGGCCCAGGCGGGATCCGCACGCAGCGCAGCGGCGAGATGACGCCACGGCGCGCGGCCTGCGCGAGGTCGAAGCGCGACGTCTGCGTCGGGAAGAGGTCGGTGACGTGCCGGGCGATGAGCGCGCCCGTCGCCGTCATGCCGATGAAGATCGGGCCTGTCCAGGCGCGGATCGAGGCGCTCGTCTTCTCACCCAAAGCGGTGTGCGCCTCGTCGCAGATGACGATCGAGTAGGCCTCGGAGATCTTGCCGGCGTTGCGCACGAACCACTGGTAGGTCTCGACGGTGACCGGCCCGTTGGCGTTGTCCTTGCCCTGCAGCAGCGCGGGCGTGATGCGCTTGGCGTAGCCGCGCTGCTTGAGCTCGCCGTGGAACTGGTCGACGAGGTTGCGGCGGTGCGTGAGGATCAGGATCCCGCCGGTGCGCGACGCGTCGACGAAGCCCATCGCAGCGACGGTCTTGCCGGCGCCGGTCGCGTGCTCGAACCAGAAGCGCTTGTGCGCGTTGGGATCGTCGGGAGCCTCGTCGAGCTGGTCCTCGTCGAGCGGGCCCTCCGGAGCGTCCTCGTCGGGCTCCTCCTCCTCGGGCTCGTCCTCGTCGTCGTCGCCGATGTCGATCTCGATGTCCAGCGGCGAGAGGTCCTCGGGCTCGTCGTCGTCATCGTCCTCGTCATCGTCCTCCTCGGTGACGGCGCCGGACTCGGCCGGAGGGTCCTCGGCGTACTCGTCGGGATCGTCGTCATCCACGGCGAGCACCGGCGCGGCGGACGGCACCAGCGGCGTGCCGCCGTTGCGCTGCGCCTCGGCGAGCAGCGCCGTCAGCGTGCCCGACAGCGCGTCGACCTGATGCGGGTTCAGCGACGTGCCGTCGGCGAGCTTCGGCTCGTCATCCGACAGCACGCGCTCGAGGCCGAGCATGAGCGAGTAGCGCCGGCGCCACTCCGGCGAGGGGACCTTCGCGCCCGCGTCGATCTCCAGCACCGCAGCGTCCAGCGCGCGCCGGCGGGCGGTGCCGCGGCCGAGCGCGGCCTCGGTCGTCTCACCCGCGTGCACGAATGCTTCGCGGGTGAACTTCTCGGCCCGCGCGATATCAGCGGGAGTGGGAACGGACGTGGCCACCGAGGCCACTGGCGTGGGATCAGCCAAGATCGGCTTCCTGCTCGAACGTGAGGCGGACCGCGCACAAAGGCCGTCGCGATCCGGGGACGCCGGGACTGGCCCGGTCGATGCGGTGAGGCGTCTCAGCAGAGACGGGTCCTTAGCCGCGTGGCGCTGAGCATAGCGAACCGGTCGGCGGTTACACAGCAACCCGCGGCGGTCTGGCACGCTGTCGCGATGCGCCCGGTCGTCATCGCGCTCTGCTCGCTCGTCCTCGTGGCCGCCGTCGTCGTCGGCGTGCGCCAGGCGCGCGACAGCGCGGACGCGAGCCTGGCCGCCCCGCTGTCGCGCGCCGAGGTGTCCAAGCCGATCCCCGGCGCGCCCCCCGAGCTGGCCGCCTTGCAGCGGCAGGTGAGCGTCCTGCTGCCCGGTGGCGTGAAGGCGTTCGAGGCGCGGCTGCGAGCGCTGCGCGGCCGTCCGGTCGTCGTGAACCTCTGGGGCTCGTGGTGCGATCCGTGCCGCCGCGAGCTGCCGCTGTTTCAGCGCCAGGCGCGCAAGCACGGCGCGCGGATCGCGTTCCTCGGCGTGGACGTCGCGGACGACCGCGACGGCGCCGTCAAGCTGCTGCAGGCCGTGCCCACGCCCTACCCGTCGTTCGAGGATCCGCGCTCGAACATCGCGACCGGGCGCTTCCGCGCACGCGTCTTCCCGACGACGGCGTTCTACGACGCGCGCGGCAAGCTCACGCTGCATCAGGGCGAGTTCGCCAACGAGGCCAAGCTGGCCGACGCGATCGAGCGCTACGCCGGGCGATGAGGTTGGCCTACCGAGCCCGCCCGCAGCGCCGTGGCTGAGATCCGCATCGATCCCCTGTCGGGCCTGCGCACGATCGTCGGCAGCGGCGATCCGCCGGCGCCCACGCCACGCCCGAGCGGCTCAGCCGAACAAGCCGAACCGCTCCTGCGCCCCGACGCGCCCGACCCGCCACCGCAGGACGACCCCGGCGTCTTCGCCGCCCTGCCCGCGCGTGGCACGCACGAAGTGATCGACCACGGCCACACTGCCCACTCGCTCGCCGAGCTCGAGGTCGAGCAGGTGCGGGCCGCCGCCGAGACGTGGCGCGAGCGCATGCGGGCGCACTCCGGCGCGGCCTACGTCCACGTCAGCGTCGACGAGCAGGCCGGGACGAGCAGCCACGCCGAGCTCTACGCGCTGAGCTTCGTGCCCGCCGACGTCGCTCGCGAGCGCGAGCGCTTCGCCGCTCACGCGGTCCGCACGATGGGCGCCAACCTGCTCGAGGACCTCGTCGCGGAGGAGGTCCGCCGCCGCGAGCGGATCGTCGCGATCGACGACGAGGCCGTCCTCCTCTGCCCCTACGCGTCGCGCCACCCGTACCAGCTCATGCTCGCGCCGCGCCGCCGTCGCGAGCGCTTCGAGGACGACGGCGCGACCGGCGCCGCGCTCCTGCACCGCGGCCTGCGGCTCCTGCAAGCGCGCTTCGGCGCAAGCCCGCCGCTGACGCTCTGGGTGCGAACGGCCCCGCGCGGCGCCGAGCGCTTCTGCTGGCGCATCGACGTCGCGCCGCGGTTCGAGCGGCCCGGCGGCCTCGAGCTGGGCACAGGGATCGCGCACAACCCCGTCGCGCCCGAGCGCGCCGCCGCCGAGCTGCGCGACCTATAGGTCCTAGTCCTCGGCCAAGACGACGAGGCGGTCGGCGGCGACCGGCTCGAGCCGGCGAGACTTCACCGGGTTCAGCACGACGCCGAAGTCCGCGTCCGCGCGCGCCGCCTGCGCCGCGACGCGATAGCCGATCGCCGTCTCGCCGCGCCGCCGGGCGGCGTCGACGAGCGTCGCGAAGGACACGCGGCCGCCGGGCACGACGTAGTCCGCGATCGGTCGCATGTACACCTCCGAGCCTTCGGCTCCCAGCAGCTCGGCGAAGACCGCCGCCAGGTCGCGGTTCTCGGAGATCTGCGCCAGCAGGTAGCTGATGACCTGCCCGGAGACCACGATGTCGTCGACCTCCGCGACGCTCGCAAGGGCGCGATCCGCCTGGTCGACGATCTCCGAGACGATCGTGAACTCCGCGCCGGTGCGCCGCGCGATGTCGCGCAGGTGCAGGAGGGTCACGAGCACGCGGGCGTCGGCGCGGGCGCGGTCGGGCGCGACATCGTCGCTCATGACGATCACGCGATCGAATCGCGCCAGGTCGAGCTCGTCGAGCTGCGCGCGGTCGGTGGTGTCCCCTTGGTGGGTCACCACCGCGAGATGCTCGAGACCGGCGGCTACCCGATCGAGGGCATCCTGACCGAGCGGGTGCATCGCCATGAGCTCGACGCGGGCGCCCGCCCGCGCGTAGACGTCGAGCTCGGCGATGACCATCGGCGTCCGCCGGTTGTACCCGAGGACGATCGTCGACTCGGGGCGCTCGGCGCGCCGCCCGTTGACCGCGATCGCCGCCTCGTCGACCTCGCCCCGACACCGCTCGGCGACCTCGAGCACGGCGTCGTCCTCCGCGATCGCGATGACCATGTCGCCCGCACGCAGCGGCCTGCTCATGGCCGGGTTGAGCTTCACGTCGCCGGTGCGGTCGCGGATGCCGATGACCGAGCAGTTCTCGTACGCCAGCAGCGCCTCGCCGTACGTCGCGCCCTCGAGCGACGCGTCGAGGCGCATGTAGATCTCGTCCCCGGCGAAGTCGAGCAGCTCCTGGTAGACGAACGCGGCGCCAGATTGGCGCGACGTCTGCACGATGAGCCGGCTGACCGTGAGGCTCTTGTCGAGGATCACGGCCTCGTCGCCGCCGGCCAGGCGCGCGACGTCGAGGTTCCGCGGGTCCTGGATCTCGGCGACGATGTGGTAGGGCAGGTCGCTGCGCTCGGCGCTGCGCGTGAGCGCCAGGACCGTCTTGATGACCGCGGGATCGGGGTCCTCGTCTTCCGCCGCGAGCACGATCACCGACCGCGCCTCGCGATGGCTCACGATCTCGAGGTCGTTGATCGAGATCGGCGAGCCGCTGCGGCAGACGACCTTCGTGCCGCGCAGGTCCGGCACGCGCTCGCGCAGCGCGTCCTCCATCTCGACCTTGTCGCGCTCCGCGAGGATCACGATCCGCGGCCGGTCGCGGCTCTCGTTGGCGATCGCGAGCTCGCTGACGATCATGAAGATGCTCTCCGACCACCCGAGGATGAGCGTGTGGTCGCGCTCCAGCACGAGCGAGCGGCCCTTGCGCAGCTCCTGCAACCGCAGGTCGATGCTGTTCGCCAGGACGCCGATGAACGCGCTGAAGATGAAGATCCCCGCGAACGTCACGAAGAGGTTCAGCACCGTGTAGGTCGTGCCGACGTCGCCCGCGAGCGTCCCTGTGTCGATCGTGTGCAGCGTGACGTTGTAGATCGCCGTGATCGGGTTGTGCGTCGGCCCCGCGCCGAACACGAGCACGATCGCCGCGAACGCGAGCACGATCAGCAGGACCGCGCCGCCGAGGTACCAGATCAGCGTGTTGGGACCGCGCGCCATCGAGCGATCGAACGCGTAGCGCGCGCGGGCGCCCAGCCCCGGCGCACGGCGCGCCGAACCGCCGCTCGCCGCCGTCCGCGCGGAGGACGATGCCGCCCGCTTGGTGGCCGCGGCGCGACGCAGGCGGCTCGCGCTGCTCACCTGTTCACCGGATCTTCACCCCGCACGCCGCGATCATGCCACGCTGGCATCCGCCGTTGGGCGAAGGCTCTAGCCTGCCCGCCATGCGCACCCTCATCGCCTTGACCGCCGTCGCCGCGGCCGTCGTCCTCGGCACCTCCGCAGGTGGCGCCTCGGGCGCCACGACGTGCCAGAAGCTGCCGATCCCGAAGACGCTGAAGACCGTGCTCACGGAGGTCCACCGCGTCAACGCCGACGACGGGCCGATCGCCAAGGGCTCGCTGCACTACGGGCGCTGCGGCTCCACGCGCTACGCGATCGCGTCGTTCTCCGGCGCGCTCGCCGACCAGCCGGAGAAGTTCCGCAAGCTCGCCGGCCGGCGCTGGGTCGACAAGGGCGACGGCTTCGAGAACGGCTGCGACGCCTCCGCGCGCAGGCCGATCCCGAAGGCGCTCGTGCGGCTGTGGGGCGTCTGCGACAGCTTCTGAGCGTCCACGCCCGGGCCTGAAGCGGCGCACGCGGGCGCTGGCCGGCCGGAGCGGCGCCCAGCGTGCCGGTCCGTGACGCCAAGACATACGATCGCGCCATGGCACGCATCGGACTTCTCACGGGCGGCGGAGACTGCCCCGGACTCAACCCCGTCATCCGCGGAATCGTCCGCAAGGGGATCGACACCTACGGCCACGAGCTGTACGGCTTCAGGCGCGGCTGGAAGGGCGTGCTCGACAACGACGCGATCCAGTTGACGCGCGAGAACACGAGCGGCATCCTGCATCGCGGCGGGACGATCCTCGGCACCTCGCGCACGAACGTCTACAAGACCGAGAACGGCGAGGAGCGCGTGCTGGCGTCCCTGCGCGAGCGCGAGATCGACGTGCTCATCCCGATCGGCGGCGACGACACGCTCGGCGTCGCGCGCAAGCTCTGGGCCGCGGGCTTCCCGACCGTCGGCGTGCCGAAGACGATCGACAACGACCTCAACGCGACCGACTTCACGTTCGGCTTTCAGACCGCGGTTCAGATCGCGACCGAGGCGATCGATCGCCTGCACTCGACGGCCGAGTCGCACGACCGCGTCATCGTCTGCGAGGTCATGGGCCGCGACGCGGGCTGGATCGCGGCGTGGTCCGGCCTCGCCGGCGGCGCCGACGTCATCCTCGTGCCCGAGCGCCCGTTCGACATCGCCGACGTCTGCGACCACCTGACCCACCGCCACGAGACCACCGGCAAGAGCTTCTCGATCGTCGTCGTCGCCGAGGGCGCGACGCGCGCCGAGGGCGGCGACGCGGCCACCGCCGCCGACACCGTCGACTCGTTCGGCCACGCGCGCCTCGGCGGCGTCGCGTTCGAGCTAGAGAAGGAGATCGAGGAGCGCACGGGCTTCGAATGCCGCGCCACCGTCCTCGGCCACATCCAGCGCGGCGGCTCGCCGGTCGCCTTCGACCGCGTGCTCGGCTCGCGGTTCGGCGTCGCGGCAATCGACGCGGCGTCCAGCGGGCAGTTCGGCATGATGACCGCGCTGCACGGAACGTCGATCGAGCTGGTCCCGCTCGAGGACGCACTCAGCGAACCCAAGCTGCTCGACCCGGAGTTCTTCGCGACCGCGGAAGTCTTCCTCGGCTGAGGGCGAGGTCGTGCGGGCGCTCGTCCAGCGCGTGACGAGCGCCTCCGTGCGCGTCGACGGCGAGGTCGTCGCGCGCATCGGGCCCGGCCTGCTCGTCCTGCTGGGCGTCACGCACGAGGACGGCGAGGCTGCGGCCGACAAGCTGGCCGACAAGGTCCGGGCGCTGCGTGTGTTCCCCGACGCCGACGGTCGCATGAACGAGCCGCTCGGCGACCGCGAGGTGCTCGTCGTCAGCCAGTTCACGCTCTACGGCGACGCGCGCAAGGGCAACCGCCCGTCCTACGTCGCGGCCGCGCCGGGCGAGATCGCGGAGCCGCTCTACGAGCGCTTCCGCGCGCGCCTGAACGCGCAGGGCGGCGTCTTCGGCGCGCACATGGAGGTCGAGCTCGTCAACGACGGCCCGGTGACGCTGCTGCTCGAGGTCCCCTGACCGCTCGTCACACGATTGGCGGTGCTCGCCACTCTGCTGGTAGATGACCGCCGCCGACGACGAAGGTGACCTCGCGGTGGACCTCATCCGGCCCGGCGGGTTCGTCGCGCTGTACCGCCGCGAGGCCGAGTTCGTGCTGACGTTCTGCACGCGCCGCGTGATGGACGCCGAGACGGCGCTCGACCTCACGGCCGAGACGTTCGCGCAGGCGTTCCGCGGCCGCGGCTCCTTCCGCGGCGCCACACGGGCCGAGGCGCGCGCCTGGCTGCTGACGATCGCGCGCCGCCAGATCGCGCGCTACCTGCGCCGCGGCACGCTGGACCGCAACGCGCTGCGGCGGCTCGCCATCCAGACGCCGCGGCTCGATCCCGGCCAGACCGAGGAGATCGAGCGCCGGGCCGGGCTGGATGCGATCCGCGGCGAGCTCGCGGCGCAGCTCGCGCGCCTCAACGACGATCAGCGCGACGCGGTGCGCCTGCGCATCGTCGAGCAGCAGCCCTATCCCGATGTCGCGCGCGAGCTCGGGATCACCGAGGCCACCGCGCGGGCGAGGGTGTCGCGCGCGCTGCGCGCGCTGTCCGCCGCCCTGGACGCACGACCGCTGACCGCCGGGAGGGAGTCATGGACGATCCACTGAAGGCGCTCGAGGAGCTCGGCGAGCAGTTCGAGCGCGCCGAGCGCGAGGACGGCGCACCACGCCGCCGGCGCAGGCCGCGCCGGGCGCTGCTGCTGGCGGTTCCGGGCACGCTCGTCGTGGTTGCGGCCGCCGCGGCCGCCGCGACGCAGATCCTCACGGGGGAGCCCGTGCGCAACCCGCGCGGCGTGACGTTCAAGGCCGACAGAGGCCTCGGCAAGCCCGTGCTCGCCACGACGAAGCTGCTCGGCCTGCGCGTCGCCGATCCCGGCGGCGGGCCGCCGTGGGGCATGCGCACGCTGCGCACGACGCGCGGGCTGGGCTGCGTCCAGATCGGCCGCGTCGTGGACGGCAAGCTCGGCGTGCTTGGCCAGGACGGGGCGTTCGCCGACGACGGCCGCTTCCACGAGCTGCCCGCCGACGTCCTGACCCACGCCCACTGCCAGCAGCCCGACGGCGCCGGCCACGTCTTCCTCGCGATCTCCTATCAGGGCATGCCGGGCAGCGCGATGGCCGGTGCCTGCCGGCTCTCGGGCGCGGGCGCGCGGCCGCGCACGAGCCGCCAGCCCGAGCAGCCGCCGTGCCGCGCGTCCGACGAGCGGATCCTCTACGTCGGGCTGCTCGGGCCGCGTGGCAAGGGCGTCACGTACGAGGACGGCGACGGCCGCCGGGCCACCGCGGCGGCGGAGGGGCCGGATGGCGGCTATCTCGTCGTCCTGCGCCCGAGCGCCAAGCGGCCGGCGATCGGGCGGTTCGTGCCGACGGCGACCCCGGTCAGCGGCCTCGTCAGCGTCCAGTACGTCGGCGCGCCGGACTGCAGGATCCACTCGCCGCGCTCACTCGGCGGCGCCAAGGCGTGCCCGGCGCGCGGCTATGTCGCGCCCCGGACACCGCGGGTGACCTCCGCGGATGTGCTCACGCCCGTACGGGCGTCGATCGAGCCGCGGACCGTCAAGCCGCCCGGGCCCGCCCCTCCGGCCGGCGTCCACGTGCCGCGCCAGTGGAAGCTGCACGTGGCCTTCCGCGCGCGCCGCAGGTCCGACGCGCAGACGCTCTACTTCATCACGCTGCGCCCGCAGCCGGGGCCGCGCTGTCGGTTCGTGTCGTTCGGCTCCGTCGACCACGACGTGCGGGCCGGCGAGGTCGTGCGCCAGACGGAGTACCTCCCCGCGCAGTGCCGCGGCACGGTGCGCGGCACCGTCGTGTACCGGCCGCAGCCGTCGGGTCCCGAGCAGGTGCCCTATCCCGGCGGCCGCGGGCGCCAAGCCGTCGTCGGGCGCTTCGCCGTCGAGATCCCGCGGTGACCGCCCGCGGGCGATCCGCCCCTAGACTCCCGGGCCATGCCGCCCGAACCGCATCCCGTCTGCCGCTTCGTCGCCGAGCCCCCGCAGGAGCCGCTGCCCGGCGGCCGCTGGGCCGCCACGCTAACCCGCCACTTCCTCGGCGCCTGCGATGCGCTCGACGAGGAGGAGGACGACCTCGGCGAGCCCGGCGAGGTCGCGTTTCACCCCGACCGCACGTGGCACGGGCGCACGTACGTCCCGGCGACCACGCTGACGTCGACCGGCTACGAGCTCTTCGGCTACGTGTCGTTCAGGCCCGGCGGCGAGGACCGCGAACCGAGCGAGTTCTCGGCCGTCGCGGACTTCACGCCCGAGACCGCCGCCCAGAACCCCGACTGGCAGCTCGACCTCTGCGAGGAGGTCGTCAGCGAGTGGCGCGGCGAGGACGGCGACAGCGCGGACATGACGCTCGTCTGGGGACGGCCGCTCGTCAGCGGCGGCGAGATCGTGACCGCCGAGCTCGGCGAGCTGACCGTCGACCAGTGCACGCTCGTCGGCGAGCGCTTCACCCTGCTCGCCCCCGACGGCTACGGCGAGGCGACGCTCGCCTGCAAGCTCTACGACGCCGCCGGGACCGAGATCGCGCAGGAGTCGCTCTACGAGGACGACGACGAGGACGAGTAGATGGAGCTCGAAGAGGCCATCCGCACGCGGCGCACGCACAAGGTCTACGGCGCCGAGCCGCTGGACCGCGAGACGCTCGACGAGCTCTTCGAGCTGGCGCGCTGGGCGCCCAACCACAAGCTCACGAACCCGTGGCGCTTTCGCGTCCTCGGACCGAAGTCGCTCGAGCGCCTGAAGGCCGCCGCCGACGACCCGATCGCCGCCGCGAAGCTCGACCGCGCTCCGACGCTCGTCGTCGTGTCCGCGACGCAGTCCGGCGAGGATCCCGTCCTCGACGAGGAGGACGTCTGCGCGACCGCCGCCGCGGTCTACGCCGTGCTGCTCGCCGCGCACGGCCGCGGCCTCGCCGGCTACTGGCGCACGCCCGCGATCCTCAGTGCCCCCGAGGGGAGGGCCGCCGTCGGCGTGCCCGACGACGAGCGGATGCTCGGCTTGCTGCACCTCGGCCACCCGCGCCAGGACCCCCGCACGCCCGAGCGCGCGCCGCTGCAAGACGTCGTCGACTACCTCGATTGAGCTCCGCGCCGCGCACCGCCCGCGGCCGGCGCAGCGCCGCGCCAGCCAGCGCCGCCGCGTAAGGTCCAGCAGGTGAGCACAGCGGTCCCGATGGTGCAGGGGCCCGGCGACCCGCTGGGTGTCGTCGTTCCCGGCGGCGCCGACAGCGAGATCGCAGCGCGTTCGCCGCTGCAGCTGTTCTGGGCGCGCTTTCGCCGCGACCGCGTCGCGGTCGGCGCGCTCGCCTTCATCGCGCTGCTCGTCGTCGTCGCGATCGCCGCGCCGCTGATCGTCAAGGCCGTCGGCACCGCCGGGCCCAACGTGCAGGACTCCACGACGCTCGACCCCGCGTTCGGCACCGCGACCGGACCGAGCACAGACCATCCGCTCGGCGTCGACGGGCTTGGCCGCGACGTGTTCGCGCGGGTGCTGTACGGCGCGCGCGTGTCGCTCGAGGTGGCGCTGCTCGCGACGCTGCTGTCGATGCTCATCGGCGTCGCCGTCGGCATGATCGCGGGCTACTACCGCGGCTGGGTCGACGGCCTGCTGTCGCGCCTGATCGACGTCGTGCTGGCGTTCCCGATCCTCCTGCTGGCGGTCGGCATCGCCTCGGCCTGCTCGCTTGGCAACGGCTGCCTCGGCGGGACGATCAAGCCCGGCCTCGGCGTCGTGATCCTCGTGATCGTCGTCGTCAACTGGACGTACATCGCGCGCATCATCCGCGGGCAGGTGCTCTCGCTGCGCGAGAAGGAGTTCGTCGAGGCGGCCCGCTCGCTCGGCGCGTCGGACCGGCGCATCATCATGCGCGACGTGCTGCCCAACCTCGTCGCGCCGATCATCGTCTACAGCACGCTGCTGATCCCCCAGAACATCCTGCTCGAGGCGGCGCTGTCGTTCCTCGGGGTGGGGGTGCAGCCGCCCGACGCGACGTGGGGCGCGATGATCGCCGACGCGATCGTGACCTTCGACTCCGCGTGGTGGTACATGGCCTTCCCCGGCATCGCCCTGCTCCTGACGGTGCTGGCCTTCAACCTGCTCGGCGACGGATTGCAGGACGCCCTCGACCCGAGGGCGAACAGATGAACGCAAGAGCTCAGATCGCTCCCCGGCGATCTCCTCGGATGGAAAGGATCGGCATGAACAGGTTCAGCGGCGCCATGGCGCTCATGCTCTGCGTGGCGCTCGTCGCGACGGGTTGCGGCGGCGGCGGTAAGGACGCCAACGGCGACGCCCCCGACGTCACCGACACCACCGGCAAGCGCGGCGGGCACCTCGACGTCCTGTCGATCGACGACGTCACGAGCCTCGATCCGGGCTACTGGTACTACGCCTACGACTACCAGGCCATCCAGCATCCGACCCAGCGCGCGCTGTACGGCTGGAAGCCCGCCGACACCCAGCCTTCGCCGGACCTCGCCGCCGCGCCGCCCACGACCTCGGCCGACGGCAAGGCCGTCACGATCAAGATCAAGCCGGACATCAAGTACAGCCCGCCGCTGCAGGACCGCGCGGTGAAGAGCGCGGACGTCAAGTACGCGATCGAGCGCTCGTTCCTCGCGTCCGTCCAGAACGGCTACTCGGCCGTCTACTACGACCAGATCAAGGGCGCGAGCTCGTACAAGTCGGGCAAGGCCACCGAGGTCACGGGCATCGAGACGCCCGACGACACGACGCTCGTGCTGAAGCTCAAGCAACCCGTCGGCGTGATCTCGAACGGCCAGTCGCTGTCGCTGCCGGCGACGGTCCCGGTGCCCAAGGACTACGCGCAGAAGTACGACAAGGGCGAGCTGTCGACGTACGGCCGCCACCAGGTCTTCACCGGGCCGTACATGATCAAGAACGACGGCAAGGGCAACGTCACCGGATACAAGGCGGGCCGCCGGCTCGAGCTCGTGCGCAACCCGAGCTGGGATCCGGAGAGCGACTACCGCCCGGCCTACCTCGACACGATCACGTTCCTCGGCGGCAACGACATCGACGTCGCCAGCCGGCGGATCCTCAGCGGCAAGAGCCTCATCAGCGGCGACTACGCGGCGCCGCCGGTCAACGTCCTGCGCTCGGCGCTGGCGACGCGCCGCAGCCAGGTGGCGATCATCCCGAGCCAGGGGATCCGCTACGTCGCGCTGAACTCGACGGTCAAGCCGTTCGACAACCTCGACGTGCGGCGCGCCGTGGCGGCCGTGATCGATCGCAACGCGCTGCGACTGACGCGCGGCGGGCCGACGCTGGGCCCGATCGCGACGCACTACATCGCGCCGGGCGTGCCGGGCTACGAGGAGGCGGGCGGCGCGAAGGGCACGTTCGAGTTCATGATGAACCCTGCCGGCAACCTCAAGCTCGCGCAGCAGTACATGAGGAAGGCCGGCTACGCAAGCGGCAAGTACTCCGGGCCGCCGCTGCTCATGGCCGGCGACAACCAGCCCCCGGCATCCAAGACCGGCGAGGCCGTGCAGAGCCAGCTCGCGAAGCTCGGCTTCAGGTTCAACTACCGCCAGGTGTCGCGCCCGGCGACGCTGTCGCGGTTCTGCGGCTCGCCGAAGGCGAAGGTCGCCGTCTGCCCGAACGGCGCTTGGGGCAAGGACTTCTACGACGCCCAGTCGCTGCTGGATCCGGTGTTCAACGGCAAGAACATCGTGCCGGTCGGCAACGTCAACTGGGCCAACGTCAACGACCCCGAGCTGAACGCCGCGCTCGACATCGCGGTCGGCGAGACGAAGCCCGCGGAGCGGGCGAAGCTCTACGGGGAGATCGACCGCACGGTCACGGGCGCCGCGTACGTGATCCCGTGGCTGTGGGACAACCAGATCAACCTGGCGTCCGACAACGTCAAGGGCCCGTTGAACAGGTTCAACTCGGCCTGGGACATCGCGTACATGTCGCTGAAGTGAGCCGCATGGCCCGATGACTCGCTACGTCGTGCGCCGTGTCCTGTGGGTCGGCGTGCTGCTGTTCGTCGTCAGCCTGCTGACGTTCGTCGTCTTCTACCTGTTCCCGTCGGCGGATCCGGCGGTCCTGCGCGCCGGGCGCAGCCCGAATCCGGCGCGCATCGCGGCGATCCGCGAGCAGCTCGGCCTCGACCAGCCGTGGCCCGCGCAGTACTTCGAGTACCTCAAGAACCTTGTCCTGCACTTCGATCTCGGCTACAGCTTCAACAACGACGTCCCCGTCAAGGACGCGATCTTCGAGCGCCTCCCGGCGACGATCTCGCTCGCCCTCGGGGCGCTCGTCGTATGGCTGACCGTGGGGATCGGCGTGGGCATCATCTCCGCGACGCGGCCCGGCAGCGTGCTCGACCGCGTCGCGATGGGCAGCGCGCTCGTCGCGATCTCGGCGCCGGTGTACTGGCTCGGCCTCGTGTCGCTGTACCTCTTCGCCGACGACATCGGCGTGATGAGGATCTTCCCCGGGCAGGGCAGCTACGTCCCGCTGACCGAGGACCCCGTCGGCTGGTTCACCTCGCTGCTGCTCCCGTGGTGCGTGCTCGCCGCGACGTACGCGGCGATCTACGCGCGGCTGCTGCGCTCGACGATGATCGAGACGCTGTCGCAGGACTACATCCGGACGGCGCGCGCGAAGGGGCTGCGCGAGCGCCGCGTCGTCATGCGCCACGGCGTGCGCGGCGCGATCGCGCCGGTCGTGACCGCCGCCGGGCTTGACCTCGGCGTCGTGCTCGGCGGCGCGATCCTCACGGAGACCGTCTTCAACATCCCCGGCATCGGCCGCCAGGCGTTTGACGCGATCATCCAGGCCGACCTCCCGGTGATCCAGGGCACGGTGCTCTTCGGCGCGATGTTCATCGTCGTGGCCAACCTCGTCGTCGACATCCTGTACGCCTACCTCGATCCGCGGGTGCGGTACTGATGCCCGCCGCCGAGCCACTGCTCGAGGTCTCGGACCTGCGCGTGTCGTTCGCCACCGACGACGGCGTCGTGCGCGCGGTCGACGGCGTCAGCTACGCGGTCGCGGCGGGGCAGACGCTCGGGATCGTCGGCGAGTCCGGGTCGGGCAAGACCGTCTCGTGCTTGTCGGTGATGGGCCTCACGCGCGGGCGCAACACGTCCATCTCGGGCTCGATCCGCTTCGCCGGGCGGGAGCTCGCGACGGCCTCCGACGAGGAGCTGCGCCGCGTACGCGGCAACGACGTGGCGATGATCTTCCAGGACCCGCTCTCGTCGCTGCACCCGTTCTTCCGGATCGGCGACCAGCTCGTCGAGGCGGTCCAGGCGCACCGCGACGTGTCGCGCCACGAGGCGCTGGAGCGCGCGCTCGAGATGCTCGAGCTCGTCGGCATCCCCGACGCGCGCGGGCGAGCGGGCGGCTATCCGCACGAGTTCTCGGGCGGCATGCGCCAGCGGGTGATGATCGCGATGGCGCTCGTCAACGACCCCAAGCTGCTCATCGCAGACGAGCCGACGACGGCGCTGGACGTCACGGTCCAGGCGCAGATCCTCGAGCTGCTGGCGCGCTTGCAGGACGAGCGCGGTATGGCGATCGTGATCATCACCCACGACCTCGGCATCGTCGCCGAGCTCGCCGACGACGTCGCCGTGATGTACGCCGGGCAGATCGTCGAGCAGGCGCCGACCGCGGCGATCTTCGCCGCGCCCGAGCACCCGTACACGTGGGGCCTGCTGGGATCGATCCCGCGGCTCGAGCGCCCGCGCGACGAGGAGCTCGTCGCGATCTCCGGGCGCCCGCCGAGCCTCATCCACCCGCCCGGCGGCTGTCGCTTCCACCCGCGCTGCCCGTACGTGCGCGAGGCGCACCGCCGCGTCGAGCCGGCGCTCGCGCCGGTGCCGGGGGACCCGCGCCACACGGCGGCGTGCCTGCTCGAGAGCCGCACGCGGCGGGCGCTGTGGCGTGCGCTGCAGGCGGGCGCCGCGCCCGCCGAGGCCCGCCGGGTCGCCGGCCTCGCTGCCGAGCCGGCGGCGGAGGCCGGAGCGGGGGCGGGCGCGCCGGCGGAGCCCGCGCCGTGAGCGGTGCGCTGATCGAGGTGCGCGACCTCGTCAAGCACTTCCCGCTCGGCGGCGGCCTGCGCGGCAGGCAGGCCGGAGCCGTGCACGCCGTCGACGGGATCTCGTTCGACGTCCTCGAGGGCGAGACGCTGGGGATCGTCGGCGAGTCGGGCTGCGGCAAGTCGACGACGGCGCGCCTGCTGCTGCGGCTGCTGGATCCGACGTCGGGCTCGATCGCGCTCGACGGCCGCGAGATCTCGACCCTGTCGGGGTCGGAGCTGCGGCCGCTGCGCCGCGACATGCAGATGATCTTCCAGGACCCGTACTCGTCGCTGAACCCGCGGCGCACGATCGGCGCGATCATCGGCGAGCCGTTCGCGATCCACAACATCGCGACGGGGCGCGGCGAGCGCAAGCGCCGCGTGCAGGAGCTCATGGAGAGCGTCGGGCTGAACCCCGAGCACTACAACCGCTGGCCGCACGAGTTCTCCGGCGGTCAGCGCCAGCGCATCGGCGTCGCGCGCGCGCTGGCGCTCGAGCCGCGGATCGTCATCGCCGACGAGCCCGTGTCCGCGCTCGACGTGTCGATCCAGGCGCAGATCCTCAACCTCCTGCGCGGGCTGCAGCGCGACCTCGGCCTGACGATGGTCTTCATCGCCCACGACCTGTCGGTGGTGCGCTACATGTGCGACCGGATCGCGGTCATGTACCTCGGCAAGATCGTCGAGCTCGCGACGTCCGACGAGCTCTACGAGCACCCCCGCCACCCGTACACGGAGGCGCTGCTGTCGGCGGTCCCGGTGGCCGACCCGGAACTCGCCAAGGCGCGGCGCCGGGCGATCCTGCGGGGCGATCCGCCGTCGGCGACGAGCCCGCCGAGCGCGTGCCGCTTCCACACGCGCTGCCCGCGCTTTCACGCCGGCGAGTGCGACGTGCGCGAGCCGCAGCTCGAATCCAAGCCCGGGGGCGGCCTCGCGGCGTGCCACTACCCGCTACTGGACGTATCCTCCACGGCGCCGCACCAGCCCCGATAGCTCAGCTGGACAGAGCGTCCCCCTCCTAAGGGGAAGGCCGCTGGTTCGAATCCAGCTCGGGGCACTGCTCGGTTTGGGGCGCAACCGCCCGCACGCAGGGCGAACTCGGCCGGGGGGCGCGATCGACGCGCAGAACGCGCTGTTTCTCTCGGGCCGCTGGAACCGTGGCAGCCCGAGGGGTCGCCCAGACCGCGTCAGTCCGTGGCCACCGCGACGACCTCGAGCCCGTCGATCGCCGTGAAGTCGCGGACGTTGCACGTGTAGACCGGGAGATCGTTGGCGATCGCTATCGCTGCGATCATCGCGTCGTACGCACGAGCCGCCGGCTTGCGGCGTGCGCGACGAAGCGAAGCCGCGACTTGGCCGAACGCCCGTGCCGCCGCGGCGTCGAATGGCAGCGGATCGAAATCGGCTTCGGCCTGTTGGAGGTGGGCCTGGCGCGCTGCGCGCTCTGCGGCGTCGGTGCTGACCAACGGCCCGACCGAGAGCTCGGCGAGCGTGACGGCCGTGATCTGCGGCTCGATCGGGAGCGCGCTCGGGTCGCTGATCTCGCCGAGCCGGAGCACCGTCGAGGTGTCCAGCACCCCGCGCAATGGTCGTGGGGTGGCCACGCTCAAAGCCGCGAGTCGAGCGTGGCGTCGATATCGGCGCGCAGCGCCAGGGCATCGACGGCAGGGAGTCGACGCCATCGCGCCAGCAGCTGTTCGGCGGAGAGCGGGCGTGGGGGCAGCGATCGCAGCTGAGCAACCGGCGTTCCGGCGCGGGTGATCGTGATCGACTCACCCCGCGTGGCACGGTCGACGACCTCACCGCCGTGGTTGCGTAGGTCACGGATGCTGACCTCGGACATCAGGTGATCGTATCACGCGTGATACATCAGGTCGTCGGGCGCGCGATCCGCAGCAACGAGCCGTTCCAGACGGGCCTCGATCGCCGGGTTGGAAAGCCATCTCTCCAGGCGCACTGCTCGATCATGCCGCAGCGCCGCGCCCGCATCGGGTATACGGCAGGATCACCCCGACGGCTTGGAGAAACGCTGATGCACGTTCCCGTCCGACCACCGCGCACCCCGCAGGGCGAGCACTGCGTGCGCTGCGATCTCACGCCCGGGCACGACGCCGACCTCGCCGCGTGGGCGGCCGGCTACGCGTGGACGGTGCGCGAGCCGCTCCCCGGCCTCGAGCCGCCGTTCTGGATCTGCGCGAGCTGCGCGCAGGCCGAGGCCGAGGCGAGCCGCGCCGCCAACATCGAGGCCGGATACGTCACGCGCGAGGAAGTTGTGGAGGAAACGCCCTCCGGGGGCTAGGCTTCCCGGCATGAGCCGTCATGGAGGACTTGCTTACAAACACGCGACGACCGCCCTCGGGGCTGCCGTCGCCGCGCTCGCGCTGACCGCGCCCGGCGCCTTCGCGCAGACGCCCGCACCGCTGACCGGCACCGGTCAGCCGAACGTCATCCCCGGCGAGTACATCGTCGTGATGAAGAGCGCCGCGACCGAGACCTCGAAGGAGCGCACGAAGGGGCGGGTCCGCGCTCGCGGCGGTCGCGTCAGCCGCGACTACAGCCGCGTGCTGAAGGGCTACGCGGCCGCGCTGCCCCCGGCCGCGCTGGCCGATGTCCGCGCCGATCCGGACGTCGCGTACGTCGAGGCGGACACGGTCGTGACGGCGACGACGACGCAGACCGGCGCGACGTGGGGCCTGGATCGCATCGACCAGGCGGCTCTCCCGCTCAACGGGACGTACACGTACACGCCCACCGGCGCGGGCGTCAAGGCGTACATCATCGACACCGGGATCCGCTTCACGCACTCGCAGTTCGGCGGTCGCGCGACCTCCGGCTATGACGCGGTCGACGGCGGCTCGGCGGATGACTGCAACGGCCACGGCACGCATGTCTCCGGCACGGTCGGCGGCTCGACGTATGGCGTCGCCAAGGGTGTCTCGCTCGTCGGCGTGCGCGTGCTCGACTGCTCGGGCAGCGGCGCCACGTCGGGCGTCATCGCCGGCATCAACTGGGTCACGACCAACCACGTCGCCGGCCAGCCGGCCGTCGCGAACATGAGCCTCGGCGGTGGCGCGTCGACCTCGCTCGACACGGCCGTGCAGAACTCGATCGCCGACGGCGTGACCTACGCGGTCGCCGCGGGCAACGACAACGCGAACGCGTGCAGCAGCTCGCCCTCGCGCGTCGCGACCGCGCTGACGGTCGGATCGACGACGAGCACCGACGCGCGCTCTTCGTTCTCGAACTACGGCAGCTGTTTGGACCTCTTCGCGCCGGGCTCGAACATCACGTCGTCGTGGTACGGGTCGGACACCGCGACGAACACGATCAGCGGCACGTCGATGGCGACGCCGCACGTCGCCGGCGTGGCGGCGCTCTACCTGCAGGGCAGCCCGGCCGCGTCCCCGGCGACGGTCGGCAGCGCGATCGTCTCGAGCGCGACGGCCGGCAAGGTCACGAACCCCGGCTCGGGCTCGCCGAATCGGCTGCTGTACGCGCTGTTCGGGACGACCCCACCGCCGCCGCCCCCGCCGCCGCCGCCGCCGCCCACGTGCGCGACGGCCTACAGCGGGACGCTGAGCGGCACGGGCGCGTCTGCGATCCAGCCGGGCGGGACCTCGTACACGACGACGACGAGCGGCGTTCACACGGGCTGCCTGACCGGCCCCGCGAACGCTGACTTCGACCTCTACCTCGACCGGCGTGCGACGTCGGGCAGCTGGTCGGTGGTCGCGCAGTCGATCGGCACGACGTCGACGGAGTCGATCACCTACAACGGCGCCGTCGGGACGTACCGCTGGCGCGTCCTGTCCTACCGCGGCAGCGGCGCGTACACGTTCAGGCTCTCGAAGCCGAGCTGAGCCGATCGGAGGAGTCGGAGGGCCGGGGCACGTGCTCCGGCCCTACACTCGCGTTCCATGCCGTCGTCTGACCGCAAGCGGCGGCTGATCAAGGCGATCCAGGTCCGCCTGATCAATCCGCCCGTCAAGGCACTCGCGGCCCACGGGCTCGTCCCCACGGTCGCCCTGCTCGAGACGACCGGCCGCCGCAGCGGCCAGCCGCGGCGCACACCGGTCAACAAGGCCCTGGACCGTGCGACCGGCACGTTCTGGATCGTCAGCGAGTTCGGCCGCAGGGCGGCGTACGTGCGCAACCTCGAAGCCGATCCGCGCGTGCGGGTGCGTATCGGGCGGCGCTGGCGCAGCGGCGTCGCGACGATCCTCGACGGGGAGGACCCGACGACCGGCCTGCGGCACGCGCCGAAGCTCAACCGCGCCGCGGTGCGGGCGATGGGCACCGACCTCTTGACGATCCGCGTCGACCTCGATCCCTGAGGGTCGGCCGCCGCGCCGCCGCGCCGCCGCGCGGCCCGAAGGCTCCACGCCTGCGCCGCCGCGCCGCCGCGCCGCCGCGCGGCCGAGGGCTCCACGCCTGCGCCGCCGCGCCGCGGAGGGCTCCACGCCTGCGCCGCCGGGCCGCGGAGGGCTCCACGACGGCTCCCGGCGCGGCGGCCGGAGCCTCCGCGGCGGGTCCGGCTCAGCGCTCCGGGCGGTCCGGGTAGACGTCGTCGATCGTGACGAGCGCCCGGTACGGCGCGCCCGCCGCCGCCTCGATCCGCTCTGCGCCGCCCATCAGCCGGTCGAGCACGCTCACGACGCCGCAGATCTCGTGGCCGGCCTCCTGCAGCGCCTCGATCGCCTTGATCGTCGAGCCACCGGTGCTCACGACGTCCTCCACGACGAGGCAGCGATCCTCGGCGCTCAGCAGCGGCCCCTCGATGCGGCGCGACAGCCCATGCGCCTTGACCTCCTTGCGCACGAAGAACACCTTGACGTCCGCGCCGCCGGCGAGCGCCGCGCACGCCACGGGGTCCGCGCCCATCGTCATGCCGCCGACCGCCGTCGCTCCCCACTCGGCCGCCCGCTCGGCGACGAGCTCGCCCAGCGCCGCGAAGCCCGCCGGCCGCAGGATCGCCCGTTTCGCGTCGACGTAGTACGACGCCGTCGCCCCGCTCGTCAGCGTCACCTCGCCGAGGATCAGCGCGTGCGCGCGCAGCTCTTCTGCCAGTCGTCCATGTGCACTCATCGGAGGCGTACCTTAGAACGGTGTTCGAACGTTCCCTTCGCATCCTCGCGATCGTCCTCAGCCTGATCATCGCGACCGGCTTCTGCCTGTTCGCCGTGGACGAGTTCAACCGCGCGTCGTCCGCGCAGCGCGACGAGCTCAAGGGCTTCGAGCGGGCGGACCCGAGCCCCTCGGGCGAGCGCCAGCGCGAGCGGCGCCACAGCACCGCGCGCGAGTACATCGACGACGCCAACGACATCCTGCTCAAGCCGTTCGCGAGCATCGCGGACTCCGGCGGCCGCTGGACGCAGCGCGGCGTACCGACGCTGCTGGGCCTGCTCATCTACGGGTTCCTGCTCGCCTACCTCGCCCGCTTCATGCACGGGCGCGGCTGACCGCCCTACTTCGGCTTCGGCCCGTAGTACACGTCGACCGGCGTGCCGATGCGCATCCAGTTGAACACCGTGCGCGCGTCGGGAATCGGCAGCCGCAGGCAGCCGTGGCTCGCGGGGTAGATCGGCACCGACGGGTAGCCGTGCGTCGCGTAGCCGCGGATGAAGTACGCCGAGTCGACCATGCCCTTGGCGTTCGTGCCCGCCGTCTTGGAGTAGACGCGAAACGAGCCGAGGACGGTCGGCGTGGCGGGCGCGCCGGAGGAGATCGGGTAGATCCTGCGGACCTTGCCGCCGTCGATGAGCGCGAGCACCTGCCGCGTGAGGTCGGCCTCGGCATGGCGCCCGTGGTCGGGCCGCCGGATCTTGAACGAGCCCTTGCCTTGCGCGATGCGCCGCATGACGCCGATCGAGGCCTCGGTCGTGCGGGCCATACCCGTCAGCTTGCGAAACGCGAGCACGGCGCGAGCGGTGCGCCCGTCGAAGCGGCCCTTCTCACCGACGACGTAGCCGAGCCTGCCGAGCCGCCGCTGCAGCGCGACGATCGCCCGCTTGCGCGCGTGGTGGCCGACGCTGCGCGGGATGACGTCGATCTTGCGGCTCGTCGCCTTGAGCTTGGCGAGCGCCGGCGTCGCCTCGTGCAGCGCCCGCACGACGAGCTTGCCCGAGCGCTCCGGCCGGTAGGAGAGCTCGAAGACGCCCGTGCCGCGGGGGCCGGGCTGCAGCGTCTTGCTCTTGGCCAGCATCTTCTTGTCCGAGCTGTAGAAGCGCAGCGTCACCTTCTCGCCCGCCACGAACGACCCGACCGCGCCGCGGACGCGGATGCGGTCGCCGACGAGCACGGTCGCGAGCTTCCCGCCGACGCGCTCCAGCGTGAGCGCAAGCTGCGCCTCCGCGGGCGGCGCCGCGGGCGTGACGGCCGGCTGCTGTGCCTGTGCGGCGGCGGGTGCCAGCGCCAACCCGGCGATGGTCAGGACTACGGTGAGTTGGCGCATCGGCGGGACTATGTCACGCGATCAGGCCGCAGGCGTGACTTGCGTCACAGGCCGGGCGCGACGGCGCTCAGGCCGCCGGTGCGGCGAGCGGCCCGGCGGCTCGATCGGCGCGATTTCGCAGCTCGCGCCCGAGCAGGGTGGCCAGCGCGAGCGACGCCGCGATGGCCGCGAACATGACCGCCGCGATCTCCCAGCCCCACTTCTGGTCGACCCCCAGCGCGAGCGAGTTGTTGGCCGCGTGCAGGGCGATGCACGGATACAGCGAGCCGGTCCGGTGATACAGCATGCACAGTCCGAAGCCGAAGAACGCGAGCGGCACGACGTAGCCGATCGGCGACGAGCCGATGTGCACCGCGCCGAAGATGAGGCCGGTGATGATTGCCGCGGGCCACAGGCCCCGCCAGTTGCGCAGCGCGCCGAAGACGTAGCCGCGAAACAGCAGCTCCTCGCCCAGCGGCGCGAGGACCGTGATGATCACGACGACGAGCACGAGGTTGAGCGTCGAGCCGTCGATGCCGAGCTCGTCGGGCAGCGTCTGCGGGTCGTCGAGCGAGATCGCGACCTTCCAGACGAGGCTGAAGACGATGAATGCGATCCATACGCCGATCATCCCGCCGATCGCCTTGCCGATCGCGGGGCGCAGCAGACCGAAGTGCTCGGGTCGCGGGCGGCTCGCGAGGCTGGCGATGGCCAGGACGGTGCCGATCATCGCCAGGTCCTGCGCGAACGTCCCGGCGATGTTCACGCCCGGCGGGGAGTCATCGACCGAGTAGCCCAGCACCGTGGCGACGATCGCGATGACGATCGTCAGGATCACCGTCGCGAAGAGCCACGCGATCAGCGCGACGGGAGCGGTCCACACCTGCCACGCCGGGTTGCCGGGCCCGGCCGCGTGCTCGCCCCGAGGCTCGCCCGCCTGCGGCGGGCCGGCCTGCGGCTGCGGCGGGCCGGCCAGCGGCTCCGGCGGTCCGGGCTCCGGCTGCGCGGGCGGCGGACCGTCGCCGGGGGGCGGGATGCTCGTCACGATTGGCCAGACTACGCGGCGAGGCCGGGCAGCTTCGCCAGTGACGCGATGACCGGCACGCCGGCCGGGACGCGATCCGGCGCGCCGCCGCGCGCGACGAGCACCGCGCGCCACCCCGCGGCATGCGCTCCCGCGACGTCGTGCTCGAGCGAGTCGCCGGCGTGAAGCGCACCGTCCGCGCTCACGCCGGCGAGCGCCGCCGCGGCCGCGAAGATGCGCGGGTCGGGCTTCTCCGCGCCGACCTCCGCCGACGCGATCGCCCCGTCCACGAGCTCAGACAGCCCCGTCGAGCGCAGCGCCTCGTGCAGCGAGACGTCCCAGTTGGAGACGACGACGGTGCGATGGCCGGCGGCGCGCAGCGCGCGCAACGCGCCGGGCACGTCGGGGTACGCTTGGAACCTCAGGGCCGCGAGCAGCGCGTCGCGCAGCGGCTCGGCCTCGAGCGCGACCTGCGCCCCGGCGTGCTCCAGGCCGCCGCGCAGCACCTCGGCGCAGCGCCCTCGCAGCCGCGTGAGCGACGCCGCGTCACCCGCCTCGCCGTGATGGGCGCGGTAGTAGGCGATCTCCTCGGCGAGCGCGGCCGCGGCGGCGGCCTCGGAGACCTCGACCCCGTGACCGCGAAGCTCGGCGACTAGCAGCGGCGCGGGCGGCAGCAGCTCGACGAGCGTCCCGAGCGCGTCGAGCGTGATCAGCGCCACGGGGCACGCACCATCGCGCCGCGACCAGCCGACCGCCGCCCGCGACCCGCCGCCCGCCGTCCGCGGCCAGCCGACCGCCGCTCGCGGTCTTCGCGCCGCGCTACGCGACCCAGTGCCACGTCGCGAAGATCCCCGTGTAGACCACAAGGCCGCCGACAAACGCGCCGAGCACGAGCCGCTCGCGCCACGCGCGACCCGTCATCCACAGCGCGAGCCAGATCGCCAGCGGGAAGAGCACGGACACGAAGCGCGGCAGCGACATGAGCGGCTGCGGGCCGACCGGATAGGAGAGCGGGAGCGCCAGCGCTGCCACGAGATACGCACCGTAGGCGGCCGGCAGCCGCCGCAGCGCGCCGGCCGTCGCGACGACGGTGAGCCCCAGCCATACGAGCAGCTCGATGTTGTGGCGCGCGACGAGGAACGGGTCGCCACCGGCCTGCGTGAAGTACACCGGAGAGCGCGCGCCGGACAGCAGCTGGCGTGCGCCCTGCCACGCGGCGACCACGCCGTCCCAGGCACCGACAAACGGTCCCGCGAACGACCGGAACCAGACCTCCTGGGCGTGAAACGGCGCGAGCGGATCGTGCCCGCCGACGCCGAGGTACGCGCAGTAGACGACGAGCCCGGCCGGCACGAGCGCCAGCCACAGGATGTCGAGCCGCGGCGGGCGCGGGCGCTGGCGCAGCGATCGCGCGTCCCACAGGTAGAGGATGAGCAGCGGGACGAGCAGCACGACCCCCGCGCTGCGCGTCATCGCGCCGAGCCCGCCGAGCGCGCCCGCCAGCGCCCAGCGCTCGCGCCGCGCCGCGTAGACCGCGCCGATCGACAGCGCGAGAAACAGCGACTCGCTGTAGACCGCCGAGAAGAAGAACGACATCGGCACGAGCGCGGTCACGAGCACCGCGTTGCGCGCGACCTCGCGCGAGTGGTCGAGCGCGACGAGCCGGTGCAGGAGCACGAGCGCGACCCCGAGGAGGGCGGTCGACGCGAGCGCGCCGCCGGCGAGCGTCGAGCCGAGCGGCAGGCCGGCGACCCGCGCGACGAGCGGATACAGCGGGAAGAACGCCTCGCGCGCGCCGTCGCCGTAGCCGCTGCCGGAGATCGCGAGATACCAGACCGAGTCCCAGCGCGCGAACGGCGCGACGAGCACGTCGCCGGTCGCGCCGAACGGCGACGTCACGCCGGCCGGATCGAAGTCCCCGGCGCGCGCGGACAGCCCGAAGACGAGCACCGCGACGACGCCCGACGCCCACACGAGCAACCGCGACATCCACAGCGCTCGCCACGCGTCGGCGAGCGCGGCGTCGCGCGCGAACGCGCCAGCCACGCCGCTGGCGACACCGCGGGCGAATCCGGCGCCTGCGGCTGGCACGCGCGACTGCATGGCCACCATGTTCGCAACCCGCGCGCTGCAGGATCGCTTGTACCGGGTGGCGAACATCGCCCAGTCTCTAGAATCCCCCCGAGGCAGTCCCCCGCCGCCGCACCAACCGATGTCCGCTCGCCTTGAACGCCAGCGTCGACGGCACCGCAGAGGCGGTGCCGCCCGCGTCATCATCTTGACCTTCGCGGTGCTTGTCTCGTGCGCGGTGATCGGCGTCCTGAGCGCGGTCGGCTACGTCGTCGGCATCGCCAACTCGGCGCCCGACCTCAGCACGCTCAAGGTGCAGGACCCCGGCCGGATCTCGACCGTCCTCGCCGCCGACGGCTCCCGGCTCGGGTTCATCCAGAACGACGTCCTGCGCGAGACGGTCAAGTCGTCGCAGATCCCGCAGTCGATGAAGGACGCGACGGTCGCGATCGAGGACGAGCGCTTCTACCAGCACAAGGGCGTCGACTTCGAGGGCGTCGTGCGCGCGGCGCTGAAGAACGCGAGCTCCGGCAAGACGCTGCAGGGCGGCTCGACGCTGACGATGCAGCTCATCCGCACGCTCTACACGGGCAGCAACGAGAAGACCTTCAAGCGCAAGGTGCGCGAGGCGAAGCTCGCCGAGGAGCTCGAGAACGTCCACACGGGCCGCGCCGGCAAGGCCTGGATCCTCACGAAGTACCTCAACTCGGTGCCCTACGGGACCAACGGCGGGCAGACCGCGGTCGGCGTCCAGGCGGCGGCTCGCGCGTACTTCAACAAGCCCGCGTCGCAGCTCACGCTGGCGGAGTCCGCGCTGCTCGCCGGCCTGCCGCAGGCGCCCAGCCAGTACAACCCGTTTCGCCAGCGCGGGCCTGCACTCGCGCGGCGCAACTCGGTGCTGCGCAAGATGGCCGACGTCGGCTTCATCACCGACTCGGCCGCGCGCGCCGCGATGGGCGAGGACCTCGTGCTGCACCCCAACAGCTACTTCGCCGAGAAGCGCGAGAGCTACTTCTTCGACTACGTCACCGACGAGCTGATCAAGCGCTACGGCGTCAAGACCGTTCGCAGCGGCGGCCTGACGATCAAGACGACGATCGACCTCGACCTGCAGCACAAGGCGCGCGCGGCGATCGCCAAGCAGCTCAGCTTCCCCGGCGCGCCGTCGTCGGCGATCGTGACGATCGACCCCTCCAACGGCCACATCCTCACGATGGCGTCGTCGGCGAAGTACCAGGACTCGAAGTTCAACATCGCCGCCGACGCCAAGCGCCAGCCCGGCTCGACGTTCAAGGTCATCGCGCTCACCGCCGCCATGGCGAAGGGCATCAGCCCGTCGACGACCTACGCGTCGGGGGCCGTCCAGCTCGGCCCGCAGTACGACAACGTGACGATCAACTGCTACGGCGGCAAGTGCTCGGGCGGCGGCTCGAAGACCCTCGTCGCGGCGACGACGTCGTCCGACAACACGGTCTACATCCGGCTGGCGCTCGACCTCGGCCCGAAGTACGTCGCGGCGACGGCGCGCAAGCTCGGGATCACGTCCCAGCTGCAGGGCTATCCGTCCGAGACGCTCGGCGGCCTGAAGGAGTGCTGCT
Source organism: uncultured Actinomycetes bacterium (assembly GCA_963743055.1). GTDB lineage: Bacteria > Actinomycetota > Thermoleophilia > Solirubrobacterales > Solirubrobacteraceae > CADCVQ01. The sequence continues at coordinate 437,536 of CAVUOK010000002.1, forward strand.
CGCCGCTTGAGATGGCCAACGCCTACGCGACGATCGCGAGCGGCGGCTGGCGCAACAGGCCAACGGCGATCACCGAGGTGCGCAAGCCCGACGGCCAGGTCGACGATCTCGGCAAGGCGAAGCGCGTGAAGGCGTTCGACTCGGCGGCGATGTACGAGGTCACGAAGATCCTGGAGGCGAACATCAAGGGCGGCACCGGGACGAAGGCGAACATCGGCTGCCCGGCCGGCGGCAAGACCGGCACGACGGAGGACAACAAGAACGCCTGGTTCGTCGGCTACACGCCGAGGCTCGCAACCGCGGTGTGGGTCGGCTTCCCGAAGGCGAACATCCCGATGGGCAACCTCTACCACGGCGGTCCCGTGGACGGCGGCACCTTCCCGGCGGAGATCTGGGGCATCTACATGAAGATGGCCAAGCGCAGCTTCTGCGGGCAGTTCCCCAAGCCCGGTCACGCGTTCAAGTCCAAGTCGTTCAAGGCCAAGCACGCGGGCTCGGCGTCGCCGGACACGACGCCGGTCGATTCGAGCGCCAACCCGACGACGGGCACCTCGCAGAGGCAGAAGGCTACGACCCAGAGCGGGACCCGGACCGGCACGGGCGGAGCGGCGCCCGGTCAGGTGGCGCCGCCCCCGCCGCCACCCGCGCGCCCGCCCCCGCCGCCCCCGGCGAACGGCGGCGGTGGCCTCGATCCCGAGCAGTACGACCCGGGAGCGAACGTCGACCCGCCACCCGAGCCGCTCGGACCGGCAGAGGACCCGGGCAACCCCTAGTCCGCCTCTGGTTCTCGCGCGCCACGCTGCTACCGTTGCAGCCCAATGGCCAAAGAAGAGAAAGTCGAATTCGAGGGCGAGGTCATCGAGGCCCTCCCCAACGCGATGTTCCGCGTGAAGCTTGACAACGAGCACATCGTGCTCGGGCACGTCGCGGGCAAGATGCGCCGCTTCCGCATCCGGATCCTCCCCGGGGATCGCGTGCGCTGCGAGCTGTCGCCCTACGACCTCGACCGCGCGCGCATCGTCTACCGCCACCGCTAGCACCTCCGTCCGCTTCGCGTGGACGAGTTCGATCTCATAGCCGCGATGCGCGAGCGCTTCGGCGCGCCGCCGCCGCGCGTCATCGTCGGCAGCGGCGACGACGCGGCCGTCGTGCGCGCGCGGGCGCTCAGCGTGACCTCGACCGACGCGATGGTCGACGGCGTGCACTTCCGCCTCGGCGAGACCGCGAGCGCCGCCGACGCCGGTCACCGCGCGCTCGCCGGCGCCCTGTCGGACCTCGCGGCGATGGGCGCCGATCCCGGCGAGGCGTACGTCGTGCTCGGCCTGCCGCCCGGCTTCGCACGCGACGACGCCCTGGAGCTCGCCGGCGCGATGGCGACGCTGGCCGAGCGCTGCGGCGTCGCGCTCGTCGGCGGCGACGTGACGTCGGCGCCGGTCCTCACGCTCGCGATCACGGTCGTCGGTTGGGCGGACGACGAAACGCAGCTCGTGCGCCGCGACGGCGCGCGGCCGGGCGACCTCGTCGGCGTGACCGGCACGCTCGGCGCGTCAGGCGCCGGCCTTGCGGTCCTCGAAGGCCGGGCGACCGGATCGCAAGAGCTCGTGCGACGTCACCAACGGCCCGAGCCGCGCCTGACCGAGGGTCGCGCGCTCGCCCGCGCCGGGGCGCACGCGATGATCGACCTGTCGGACGGCCTGGCCTCGGACGCCGGGCACGTCGCTCGCGCGAGCGCCGTTCGCATCGAGATCGACCTCGACGCGCTGCCGCTCGCCGAGGGCGTCGCCGAGGTCGCGAGCGAGCTCGGCCTGCCGGCGTGGGAGCTCGCGGCGGCGGCCGGCGAGGACTACGAGCTCTGCTTCTGCGTGGGCAGTGAGGATCGCGCGGCGGCCGAGGAGGCCATGCCGTTGACGTGGGTCGGATCCGTCGTCGCCGGAGGGCCCGAGGTCGTCATGTCGGCCGGCGGGGTCGCGCGCACGCCGATCGGGTTCCACCATCGCCTGTGACTGATGGCGTGGCGGAGCATCGCCTCCGCGACGGCACGGGGGTCGATGACGTAGTCAGCGCGCTGTATGCGCAGCTTGAGCTCTTGGGTTCGCATCGCACGGCAGTATCGAGCACGACGGGATCGCGCTTGAGCGGCGAGCCCGCGCCATCCGCAGGTGTCGTGGGCACCGTCAGGAGATCAGCGCGGGTCCCCGGGGCTCCGCGCGGACGAACCGCGCGAACACGATGATCCGCTTCTCCGCGCTGTAGAGCGGGTGGCAGGCCGACAGCACGAGCCGGTCGTAGGCGACGCGCTTGACGACCGAGACGTCGGTCGGCGGGACGATCTTGCGCTGCTGCACGCGGTAGACGAAGCGCCCGTACGGCATCTCGACCGAGATCTCGTCGCCGGGCTTGAGCTTGTCGACGCGCCGGAACGGCGCGAGGTACGTCGTGCGGTGGCCGGCGATCGCGACCGTGCCGGGCGCGCCGGGAAACGGGGCGTCGTCGTAGATCCCCGGCCCCTTGCGCAGCGACGCTCCGTCGGTGCCGTTGACGACCACGAAGCTCGCGCCGATGCGCGGGATGCGGATGCGCCCGACCGCGTCGCCGCGCTTGGCGGTGCGCCGCAGCGAGCGCGCGAGGAACGCCATCCGCCGCTCGGCGTCCAGCGACCGCAGCGCGGCGAGGTCGCGCGCGCTCGGCTTGGCGAGCTCGAGCTTGCGCAGATCGTCGCCGAGGCGCCCTTGCACGACCTTCGCGTACAGCGCCGACACCGGCTCCTGCCAGGCGACGGTCAGCGCCGCGTCGCTGAGCAGCAGCAGGCCGCTGATGATCAGCACCGTCGAGAGGGCGCGCAGCGGCTGGCGCACTACTTCCTCAGCGCCGATTCGGTTCCGCCGAGCGAGCCCGGCCCGGCGTAGGAGCGCGGCCCGCGCACGGTGATCGGCACGTCGCCGGCGTCGTCGTGCACGGGCCCGTGCAGGGCGACCATGATCGCGGCGCCGGCGCAGCCCGCGAGCAGGCTCCACAGCAGCACGCCGGCGAGCGAGATGTGCCCGCCGGCGACGAGCAGCAGCAGTTCCCACGCGAAGTCCAGGCCGCCGAGCCCGAGCGCGCGGCCGGCGGCGAGCGCGACGACCGCGACCGGGACGGCCCCGAGCGCGACGAGCGCGACGCGCACGGCCCGGCGCATCGGCAGCTCGGCGGCGAGCCCGAACACCCACAGATGCATCGCGGGCACGAGCGTCGCCGCCGCATAGGGATTGCCGATCCAGACGGCGATCGCGCAGGCGACCGCGACGAGCAGCACGACGACCCCCGCGGCCGGCGCGGCCGGGTCACCCGCCGCCCCGGTGAGCCGCAGCACGAGCGGCCGCAGCCACACCCACGCGAGCACGAGCACGAGCGCGACGGCCAGCAGCGCGGGCACCTGCGCGGGCAGCGCGCCGGGCGGCACGGGTGCGTCGGGCGTCGCGGTGATGAGGCCGACCGCGCCGAGCGCGATCGCGAACAGCGCGGTGACGAGGAGCGGCAGCATGCTCGCGAGCGTCCAGCGCAGCCACGTCAGGATCGGCTCGCGCGCCCGGCGCACCGCCGCCAGCGCGTCGACGACGGCGACGAGCGGCGCGAGCAGCAGCGCGCCGACGAACATCCGCACCGCCCAGCCCGGCAGCACCTTGCGGCTCGTGACGAGGTCGGCGCTGGTCGCCTCGGGGTTGACCGGCCGCCCGCGCGGCGCGTTGTCGAGCGCCGTCACGGTGCGCAGCGCCGCGCGCCCGAGCTGGGTCATGCGATCGCGCGAGACCGGGGCGCCCGCGTCGGGCTGGCGGTCGCCGCCGATCGACAGCGCGATCGCCGGCATGCCGCGCGCCAGCAGCACGCCCTGCTCGCCGTAGGTCGCGGGCATCGCGAAGCGCGCGAACTGGCTCAGCGCGCGCGGCGGCTTGGAGGCGCCGCCGGTCTCGAGGCGCAGCGCGTCTTGCAGCGTGGTGCGCAGCCGCAGCGGCGAGGCCCCGAGGCTGTTGGACCACGGCGCGAGCAGCGGCACGCGCAGGTTGCGCGACGCGAGGTCGCCGAGCACGAGCACGCCTGCGACGGGTCCGCGCAGGTCGTCGGCGAGCGCCGCCGCGCCGGCCGCGCCGCCGCTGCCGCCGCTCGTCGAGACGAGCGTCAGCGTGCGCTGCGTCTGCAGCGGCGCGCCGAAGACGCGGCCGAGCTCGAGCAGCGCGGCGGTCGCCGACAGCTCCGCCTCGGCGCGGCGCCCGGCCGCGTCGCGGTGCGCGACGACGACGACGCGCTCGTCGACCGTCCCCGGACGCTCCGCGATGACCGTTCGCAGCGACCGGCGGCCGTCGATCGTCTCGCCCTCGTGATCGACCGTGCGCACGCGAAAGCCGGCCTCGCGCATCTGCGCGACGACCACCGCGGCGAGGCGCTCGTCGCCGAGCGAGCCCGGACGCCGATCGGGGAAGCGGTCGGCGAGCCCGCCGCCGGCGTACGCGCGGTCGAAGGCGCGGTCGCCGAAGGCGTCCGGAGCGAGCGTCGTCGTCAGCGGGCGCGGGCGGTTCTCGAGCGAGAACCCGAGCAGGACGAGCGCGAACATGACCGGGATGAGCGCCGCCCGGTACAGGCGCGGGTCGGTCATCGACGCGAGGTAGCGGGTGTGCCGGGCATCGTCGTTGTCACACTATTGGTGATGGTGGATCGCGCCCCCCGCATCCTCCTCGTCGACGACGAGCACGCGATCCAGACCCTGCTCTCGTATCCGCTGCGCAAGGACGGCTACGAGGTCATCCAGGCGACCGACGGCCGCGCCGCGCTCGACCGCTTCGCCGAGGGCAGCTACGACCTCGTCGTGCTCGACCTCATGCTGCCCAAGCTCGACGGCCTCGAGGTCTGCCGCCGCATCCGCGCGCGCAGCACGGTGCCGATCATCATGCTGACCGCGCGCGCGGAGGAGATCGACAAGGTCGTCGGCCTGGAGATCGGCGCCGACGACTACATCACCAAGCCGTTCTCGATGCGCGAGTTCCGCAGCCGCGTGAAGGCCGCGCTGCGGCGCGCCGACATGCGCCCCGACGACGGCCTCGCGGTCGCCGACGGGCCGCTTCAGTTCGACGGCCTGCGGATCGACTTCGCCAAGCGCGCGGTCTGGGTCCGCGACGAGGCCGTGCAGACGACGTACGTCGAGTTCGAGATCCTCGGCGCGCTCGCCACGCACCCCGGCCGCGTGTTCACGCGCGAGAACCTGCTGACGCGCATCTGGGGCGACTCCGCCTACCGCGACCCGCGCACGATCGACGTCCACATCCGCCACCTGCGCGAGAAGCTCGAGCTCGACCCCAAGCAGCCCGAGTTCCTCTTCACCGTGCGCGGCGTCGGCTACCGCTTCCGCGACACCGAGCGATGATCCGCCTCCGCTCGCTGCGCACGCGCCTGACGCTGCTGTTCTTCGCCGTCACGCTCGTCGCGGTTGGCGTCGTGTTCTTCTACGTCGCGCCGCAGCTCGAGTCCTCGCTGCGCGAGCAGAAGCTGCGCTCGCTCGCGCGCACGGCCCGCGCGTACACGCCGCAGATCCGCCGGCTCGTGATCCGCAACGGGACGGCGCGCCAGGTCAACCAGCTCGTCGCGTCGATCGGCGACAAGACGAGCACCCGCGTGACGCTCATGACCGTCGGCAACGGCACGCTCGGCCCGCAGGTCGCGATCTTCTCGGACTCGACGACCGAGGTGCAGCTCGACGACATGCCGGTCGGCATCGCCGACGTCGCGGCGCGCAGAGGGCGCGAGGTGCGCGGGTCGCAGTATCGCGGCAACGTGCTGCTCGGGCAGGTCGCCGAGCCGGTCCGCGACAAGGGCGTCGTCAGCCGCGTCGTGATCTTCTCGTCGCCGCTCGCCGACGTGCAGGACAACGTCGCGCTCATCCGCCGCCAGGTGCTGATCGCGGGCGGGCTCGGGCTGCTGCTCGCGCTCGCCGGCGGCTTCCTCGTCTCGCGTGCGATCGCCCGCCGGGTGAAGCTCCTCGAGCAGGGCGCCGAGCGCGTCGCGGCGGGCGACTTCACGGCGGTCTTCCTCGCCGACCGCGACGACGAGCTCGGCCAGCTCGCCCGCGCCCTGGACGACATGCAGCGCCAGCTCGCGCAGGTCGAGACCGCGCGGCGGCGCTTCATCGCGACCGCGTCGCACGAGCTGCGCACGCCGATCTTCTCGCTCGGCGGCTTCCTCGAGCTGCTCGAGGACGAGGACCTCGACGACGACACACGGCGCGAGTTCGTCGGCGTCGTGCGCGAGCAGGTCGCGCGCCTGGGCAAGCTCGCGACGGACCTGCTCGACCTGTCGCGGCTCGAGGCGGGGTCGCTCGACCTGCGACCCGAGCCGACCGACCTCGGCGAGCTCGCGAGCCGCGTGACGTCGGAGTTCGCGCCCGCGCTCGACAAGCACGAGTCCGCGCTGGAGCTGCGCGTAGGCGGTGATCCGATCGAGGCCGTCTGCGATCCTGAGCGCGTGGCGCAGATTCTGCGGATCCTGATCGACAACGCGCTGACGCACACGCCCGCGGGCACCGAGGTCGTCGTGAGCGCGGCGCGCGAGAACGGGTCCGTCCGGCTCGGCGTCTGCGACGACGGGCCGGGCATCGGCGACGACGCGCGCGCCCGCGTGTTCGAGCCGTTCTTCACGTCCGACGACGCGCAGGGGTCGGGGCTCGGGCTCGCGATCGCGCGCGAGCTCGCGGGGCGGATGGACGGCACGCTCGACGTCGACACCGCGCCGGGGCGCACGACGTTCTCGCTGGAGCTGCCGGCGTGATTCGCCGCGCGGCGGTCGTCGCCGGCGTCGTGGCGCTGGCCGTCGCGGGCTGCGGCGGCAAGGACGGCGCGGATCGCCTGGGATCGGGCTCGGGCTCCTCCTCCTCCGACGCCGCGGCGCGGACCGTCGAGCGCGTGACGACCGTCGAGGTCGTGCGCAGTCCCGGTGCCACTGCGTCGGCCCGCGGCTTCGACCCCGCCGCGATCTACGCGCGCGACTCGCCCGGCGTCGTGACGGTCTTCAGCGTGCTCGCCGGCTCGGATGCGCTCGGCGGCGAAGGCGGCCAGGGGCTCGGCTCGGGCTTCGTGCTCAACGGCGCGGGCGAGGTCGCGACGAACGCGCACGTCGTGACGGAGGGCACGGGCAGCTCGATCAAGAAGGCCAAGGAGGTCTACGTCGCGTTCGCGGACGGCAACGAGGTGTCGGCGCGGATCGTCGGCTTCGACGCGAACGCCGACGTCGCGCTGCTGCGGATCGACCCGGCGGGGCTGACGCTGCGCCCGCTGCGCCTTGGCACCGCGCAGCGGCTGCGCGTGGGGTCGCCGGTCGCGGCGATCGGCTCGCCGTTCGGCGAGCCGCAGTCGCTGTCGGTCGGCGTCGTGTCGGCGATCGACCGGTCGATCAAGTCGCTGACCGGCTTCGAGATCGCCGGCGCGATCCAGACCGACGCGGCGATCAACCGCGGCAACTCCGGCGGGCCGCTCGTCAACGCGCGCGGCGAGGTGCTCGGCATCAACTCGCAGATCCAGACGTCGAGCGGGGCGAGCGAGGGCGTCGGCTACGCGGTCCCCGTCGACACGGTGCGGCGCACGCTCGCCGGGCTGCGCGAGAACGGCTCGGTCGCGTACGCGTACCTCGGCGTCGCGACCGCGCGGATCTACCCCCAGCTCGCGCGGCGCTTCGGGCTGCCGGTCTCGAAGGGGGCGTGGGTGCAGGAGGTCGTCGCCGGCGGGCCGGCCGAGAAGGCCGGGCTGAAGCCGGGCACGAAGACCGTGCGCTTCCAGGCGCGATCGGTCAGCGAGGGCGGCGACATCATCACCGCCGTCGACGGCCGCCCGCTCGACGACGAGGCGGCGCTCGGGGTCGCGCTCTTGCGCCACCAGCCCGGCGAGAAGGTCGTGCTGCGGGTGTACCGCGACGGCAAGCCGCGCGACGTCGCGCTGACGCTCGGGACGCGTCCCCAGCAGGCCGACAGCGCCGTGTTGCCCTAGCGCTATCGAGGGGTACCCTCACGCCGTGCCGGACGGGTCCTCATCGAAGGTGGCTCCCCTCGTGCTCGTCTCAAACCGCGGTCCGGTGACGTTCGCCGACGACGGCTCGTACACGCGTGGCGGCGGCGGCCTCGTGACGGCGCTGACGGGCCTCGCGACGCACCGCGACGTCGTGTGGATCGCGTCGGCGATGACCGACGGCGACGCGTCGCGCGCGCGGGACGCCGGTGGCGCGCCGTTCGAGGTGGAGTCCGCCGGCGGCAGCGTCTACGAGGTGCGCCTCGTGGAGTCCGAGTCCGAGGCCTACGACCGCTTCTACAACGTCGTCGCGAACCCGATGCTGTGGTTCATCCAGCACTACCTCTGGGATCTCTCGAACGCGCCGGACATCCGCCAGCACGAGATCGACGCGTTCGAGCTTGGCTACAAGGTCGTCAACGCGGACCTCGCAGAGGCGGTCGTCGAGCAGATCGCGGGCGACGACGAGCCCGTGGTGATGGTCCACGACTACCACCTGTACACGCTGCCGGCGGCGGTGCGCGCGGCGCGGCCGGACGCGTTCCTGCACCACTTCATCCACATCCCGTGGACGCAGCCGGACGCGTGGCGGGTGCTGCCGCGCGCGATCCGCGACGAGATCTACAGCGGCGTCCTGGCGAACGACATCGTCGGCTTCCACACGCGTTCGTACCGCTGGAACTTCCTGCAGTGCTGCCGCGACCTCATGGGGCTGGACGTCGACTTCTCGCGTGGCGTGGTGCAGGTCGGCGAGCGTGAGGTGTGGGTGCGGGCGTACCCGCTGCCGATCGACGCCGAGGCGACGCGGCGGGTCGCGTCGTCCGACCGCACGCTCGAGTTCGAATCAGAGCTCAAGCGCCGCCGGCGCGAGCACGTGATCCTGCGCGTCGACCGCGCCGACCTGTCGAAGAACGTCCTGCGCGGCTTCAACGCGTTCGACCAGTTCCTCGACGAGCATCCCGAGTTCCTCGAGCAGGTGACGTTCATCGCGCAGCTCATGCCGTCGCGGATGGACGTCGAGCAGTACCGGGACTACCTGGAGCGCATCGAGGCGCTGGTCGCTGTCGTCAACCATCGCCACGGGACGCCGGACTGGATGCCGATCCAGCTCAAGCTGCGCGACGACCTCGAGGAGGCCGTCGCCGCGTACAAGAACTACGACGTGATGATCGTCAATGCGATGTTCGACGGCATGAACCTCGTGGCGAAGGAGGGGCCGCTGGTCAACGAGCGCGACGGCGTGTCGATCCTGTCGGAGAACACCGGCGCGCACGAGGAGCTCGGCGAGTTCGCGCTGAGCGTCAACCCGTTCGACATCGAGGAGACGGCGGACTCGATCTACGAGGCGCTGACGATGAGCGCGGACGAGCGCGCGCGGCGGGCGCGCGGCCTGAAGGAGGTCGTCACCGCGCGCGACCCGGGCGACTGGATCGACGAGCAGCTCGAGGACATCCGCGCGAAGCGGTCCGGAGCGCCGGTCTCACCCCCGGCCGGAGGCTGAGCCTCCTCAGCGGGGGAGCCCGGCATCCGCGCGGACCTGCTCCGCGCGGGCCTCGGCATTAGCGGGGGAGCCCGGCGTCCGCGCGGACCTGCTCCGCGCGGGCCTCGGCATCCTCGCGGGCCTGTCGCGCGGCATCCTCCTCGTGCGCGGCCTCGGTCGCGCGGCGAGCCGCGGCGTCCTCCTCCGCCGCGCGGCGCTGCGCCTCGTCGTCGAGCTTGCCGGCGGCCGCGTCCGCCTTGGCCAGATCCTCCAGGCGCACCTCGCGAGCCTTCCAGCTCTCCACATCCCCGGGAGCGACGTCGCGCAGGCGGTCGTCGTGCGCGGCGAGCTCGGCGAGCCCTCCGGCGCCGAGCCCGTCGGAGCTGGCGCCGACAAGCTCGTCGGCGGTGGCATCGACGTGCAGGTGGTCGCGGCTGACCGTGGCTCCGCGGAGGCTGGCGGCGTGATGCTTGCGCCCGGCGAGGCCGCTGCGGATGGTCACCGCGAGCGGCTCGTCGCCGAAGAGGTAGACGTCTTCGAGCTTGCCGAGCTTCTCGCCCGACCGGTCGAGCACCTCCGCTCCGATCCAGGTCTGCAGTTGCTGCGCCGTGACGGACATGCTGGTCCCTTCTTGTGGCTGGCTCGCGGGCGAACCGCCGCGTCGGAGAGGTCATACCCGTCAGCGCGCCGCGCGGATCCGTGGTTGGCGCGAGCGCAAGCGTCAGCGGCGCCCGAACTTCGGCGCCGCGAGTGGCGTGGCGCGCGCGGGGAACCCGGAGCCGTGCCTTGGCGCGCGCGGAAGCGTCAGCGGCGCCCGAACTCGGGAGCCGCGGGTGGCGTCGTGCGCCTGTGCGAGCCGGTGGGACCGAACTCGGGCGATGCGCCGGGTGGTGCCGGGGGCTTCGCCCGCGCGCGGGGAGGCGGAGGGGGCGGCTGCGGGGGCGGCCCGGCGGGTCGCGACGGGCCCGACCCCGCGCCGCCGCGCCGCGCGCGCTGTTGCTTCGCCTCGCGCTTTCGCTCGGCTGCGCGCCGTCGCCTGGCAGCCCGCTTTCGCTCTGCAGCCCGCTTTCGCTCTGCGGCCCGCTTTCGCCCGACCGCCCGCTTTCGCTCCGCTGCACCCTTACGCCCGGCCGCCCGCTTTCGCTCAGCCGCGGGGCCCCTTGCCGTCGGCTGCGCCTCGCGCGCTCCTCGCGCCCTACTCGCCTCCGCCGTGGTGCCGGCCGGTGTCGTCACCGCGCCGTGGCCTTGGATCTCGATCTCGCCCGAGCTTCCGTCACCGGCGACCCATCCCTTCGTGCTGCCGGTCGTGCCTCCGGTGCCGGACGGGGGGAGGATGGGGACGGGGTCGGACGGGGGCAGCACCGGGTCGCGCGGGCTCAGGTGCGGCCACGCCACCACTGCCCCGACCAGCAGGACGAACGCGCTCGCACGCGCGACGTTGCCCCAGCGAATGCGGGCGCGCAGCGGCGCGGGGCGGTCGGAGTCCATACCTCCTATAGGGCGCGGCCCGGTGGTTTTCGCCCCCCGGTCGCTATCATCCGGCGCCGAATGCCAGCAGCCGACCCCCTTTACGACCTCATCCTGATGCTCGACAGCGCCGCTCCGGACGAGCAGCGCCAGAAAGTCATCACGAACGTCGAGCAGATCATCGGTCCCGTGGGGATCGTCAACACCCAGGACTGGGGCGTTCGCCAGACGGCGTACGAGATCCGGCACAAGACGGACGCCGAGTATCACCTGCTCCAGTTCCACGGAGTCCGCGAGACGCTCGAGACGCTGCAGCGGACGCTGCGGATCGCCGACGGCGTCATCCGCTTCCGCATCATCAAGCTGAAGCCCGGCACGCCCGCGCCGCCGTCGACCCGTCCCGAGCCGCGCCCCACGGGCATCGGCGAGGCGGTCGCACCCGAGCCCGTCGCGGTCGCGGCAGCACCCGCCGACGAGTAGCACCGGCCGCTTTCACACAGAACTGCCGCGGTTCGCGGCAACTCTGCAACTTAAGCGCGCAAGGAGCGGCGTGATCGTTCGTGACCGACCGATCCCGGCTTTAGACTCGATCCATCGAGCGGTCGTCGATCCGGCGGCCCTCACGAGATCACCACGAGAGCGTGCCCGCTGCGGTCGTGCGCGCGGATGAGGTACTTCACATGAGCGGATTCGACATCAACACGGTGACCGTCTCGGGCAACCTGACCCGCGAGCCGGAGGTGCGCAACCTTCCCAGCGGCCAGGCCGTCTGCTCGCTGCGCATCGCGCACAACGAGCGCTTCAAGGACGCGTCCGGGGAGTGGGCCGACCGTGCCGCGTACTTCGACGTCACGATCTGGAGCGGCCTCGGCGAGTGGATGGGGCGCAACCTCCACAAGGGCCAGAAGGTCGTCGTCTCCGGGCGCCTGCGCTGGCGCGAGTGGGAGAGCCCCAACGGCGACAAGCGCCAGGCGGTCGACATCACCGCCGACAGCGTCGTCCCGGTCGTGCGCGACGGCGACAGCCGCGGCGGCGGAGGCTCCAACGGCTACGCCGCGCGGTCCGACGTCCCGGCCGACATGAGCGACTTCCAGCCGCAGCAGCCGGCCACGGTCGGCGGCGGCAGCAGCCGCCCCGCGGACGACGACATCCCGTTCTGATCGGCCCGGCTTCGTAGCGCTGCCGCGCGTCGCCCGTGGGCGGTCGCAAGCGCGCTCGCAACCGCCCGTGTCGTAGCGCTGCCGGGCGCCTCCCGTAGGCGCGCGCAAGTGCGCTCGCGCCCGCCCGCGGCACCCGCCAGGGGCGGTTGCCGCGCGACCCTGTCACAATGTTGGGCCGCGCGCGCCGACGTGCGCGCCCCTGGCATCGAAACGAAGGACTCTCCGTAGTGGCTAAGCAGCGCAACCGTGGCAAGCCCACGCGCCGACGTGACAAGAAGGGCGGCCCCGGCAGCGGCCGGCGCAAGCCGTGCCCGTATTGCAAGGAGAAGATCGAGCAGGCCGACTACAAGGACACGGCCACGCTTCGCAAGTTCATCTCCGAGAAGGGCAAGATCCGCTCGCGGCGGATCACAGGCGCCTGCAGGCGCCACCAGAGCCAGATCGCTCGTGCGGTCAAGCGCGCCCGTGAGCTGGCGCTGCTGCCGTACGTCAACGAGGGCGGTCGCGACGACGCCGAGCGCGAAGGCGGCCGCGGTCGCCGCGGGCGCGACGAACGCTAGCCGCATGCCCTCCGCCATCCTCCTGCAGGACGTCGAGCATCTCGGCGATCGTGGAGCCGTCGTCGACGTCTCCAAGGGCTATCTGCGCAACTACCTCATCCCGCGCAAGCTCGCGCAGCCCGCGACGAAGGGCGCGCTCGCCGAGGCCCAGCGTCGCGGCGTCGTCGCGCAGCGCGCGGCACAGGTTCTCGTCCAGAAGGCCACCGAGGACGCCGACGTGCTCAGCCGCACGGTGCTCACGATCAGCCAGCAGGCCGGCGACGACGGCCGCCTGTTCGGCTCGGTGACCACCCAGGACATCGCGGACGCGATCGAAGAGGCTCGCGGCGTCAAGGTCGACCGTCGCAAGATCCACCTCGACGAGCCGATCAAGAACGTCGGCACGTACGTCGTCGTCGTGGAGGTCGCCGAGGGCGTGACCGCCTCGGTGAAGACGATGGTCGTCGAGAAGAAGTAGCGCCGCTGCCCCTCGCGGCGCTCGCGGACACGATCTGGGGAGTCGTCGGCGTCGTCGGCGGCGTCGCCTCGATCGCGTTCCTCGCGTGGTTCGCCGGTCGCGGCCACCGCGACCGCGACGACGAGGACGCCGCGCGCGACTTCTACGACGCGCACGGCCACTGGCCCGACGAGGGCTGACGCACCGTCAGGCCGGCTGCTCCCGCAGGCGGCTGACCAGGTCGTCCGCGGGGCGAAACTCGTAGCGCTGGCCCGCGCGCCTGCGCTCGAGGAGCGCCTTCGCGACGAGCGGAAGCAGATCGTTGCGTGCGGTCTCGTGGGTCACGCCGTGGCTCGTCGCGTGCGAGCGAAACGTGTAGACCTGCTCCGGATTGCGAGCGGCGTTGCCGAGCAAGGCGAGTTGGCGGTGGTTGAAATCAGACGAGCGTTTGATCATCCGCTCGACGTCACGGACGTCTGCGACCTTGCGGTCGAGGTAGGCGTGAAGCTCCGCGATGGAGCGCTGGATCACCTGCAGTTGGTACAGGACGAAGTACGTCGTATCGCGCTCGTCGGTCTCGGTGAGGACGAACGCCCTGCTGTACTTCGCCGGGGCCTGCTGCAGGATCCGCGAGATCGACAGGTACTCGACGAGCCAGTAGCCGCGTGTGCGCATGAGCCAGTAGAAGAGGGCCCTGGCCGTACGCCCGTTGCCGTCCTCGAATGGATGGTCGTACGCGAGCCAGAAGTGGAGCAGGATCGCGCGCAGCACGGGGTGCACGAACGGCTCGGCGTCGTCGGTCTCGTTCGCGAAGTCGCACAAGGCGTCGAGCCGGTTCGGGAGCTGATCGGCCGGGGGCGGCTCGTGGAGAAGATGACCGTCGCCGCGGTCGAAGACCGCGACGCGTGCTTCGTCGGGGGTCTGGAGCCGACCCGCGGCGCTCGGATCGTCCAGCGTCCCGTCGGTCAGGACGCGATGGAGGTCGAGCACGCCCCCAGGCGTGAGCCTCTCGCCAAGGCTCTCGCGCATGAACTCGAGAGCGCGGTAGTTGTTGAGGATCATCCGCTCGCTCCGATCGACCGGGGCGCGCCCCGAGCGCAGCAGATCCTTGGCGACGCGCCGCGAGGTCGTGGCGCCCTCCAGCTGGCTGGAGCGGATGGCCTCCTCCATGAGCGAGTTGACGAGGTAGTGCTGACGGGCGTGTGCATCTGCGGTGACCACATCGGGCATGGCGATCGAGCCGCTGCAGCGCTGATCGACGTGATGCAGCAGACGCAGCACGACGTCGGGCGCGCCGTGCACGAACGGCAGGCCGTCCGGATCGGTCAGCGGGAGGTCGCGGAGCACCTGGCGCCGGCCGTACTTGAGCGCGAACCACCACTGCTCGTGGGAGAGCCCGGCGAGAGGCTCCTTGTGCCGGAGCTTGTCCCAATGCAGGTATTCGGAGCGGTCCTCCGTCGCGCCGCCCTTCAGGATGAGCTCCGCCAGGCCGGCTGCGCCGAGATCTGCGACCAAGCTGCTGTATGTGGGGGCGGGCACGACGCGCATCGAAAGCTCCAACCAGCTCCAAATCGCTTCCAAGAGTTGGAACTGTAGCAAGAGACATCCAAATCTCTGCTGCCAGTTGGAGGTAGCTTGGAAGGCGGACGTCGTCCGGGACGGATGGGAACATACGTTCGTCATGCGCCGACTCCACAAACTTCCCGCAGGCTGCGGCAACATCCGCTGCCGCGCGGCGAACGTCCGCCTCCCGTGCCTAGTGTGGTGATCCGGTGAGCACGTACCCCGAATCCCCGCCGCGCCCGTCCGCGCAGATCGCCACCGGCGTCGCGCCGCCCCACTCGCTCGAGGCCGAGCAGTCGGTGCTCGGCGGGATTCTGCTGTCCGATCGCGCGATGTACGGCCTCGTCATCGAGGAGGGCCTGAAGCCCGAGGACTTCTACCGCGACCGCCACCGGGCGATCTACGAGGCGATGCTCGCGCTGTACCGCGAGAGCGAGCCGATCGACGTCCTGACGGTGAGCGAGCACCTGCGCGCCGAGGGCAAGCTCGACGACGCCGGCGGCAAGGCCGCGATCGACGAGCTGACGGGCGGCGTCCCCGGCCTCGGCGGCATCCGCCGCTACGCGCAGATCGTGCGCGAGCACGCGCTCATGCGCCGTCTGCTCTCGACGACCTACGAGATCCAGGCCTCGGTCCTCAACCACGCGGCCGCGCCGCGCGACCTCGTCGAGCAGGCCGAGCGAGCGATGCTCGAGGTCGCCCACGACGACCGCCAGAAGGACTTCCGCACGATCGACGAGATCCTCGACGACGAGCTGAAGAAGATGGAGAAGCTCTCGCGCGAGGGCACGTCGCTCACCGGCACGCCGTCCGGCTACCGCGACCTCGACGAGATCACCGGCGGCTTTCAACCGGGCAACCTCATCGTGATCGCCGCACGCCCATCCATGGGCAAGAGCGCGCTGGTGACGAACATCGCGGAGAACGCGGCGATCGACCATGGTCTTCCCGTCGCGCTGTTCTCGCTTGAGATGTCCGAGACGGAGCTTGCGCAACGGTTCGTCGCGTCGCAGGCGCGGATCAAGGGCGACGAGCTGCGCAAGGGTCGGGTGCCCGACGGCAAGTGGCCGAAGATCCTCTCGGCGGCCGGCAAGCTCGCGGCCGCGCCGCTGTTCATCGACGACTCGTCGGACGTCGGGATCATCGAGATCCGCGCGAAGGCCCGGCGGCTGCACCAGCAGAACCCGCTCGGGCTCATCATCATCGACTACCTGCAGCTCATGAGGCCGGACGGGCGGGTCGAGTCGCGCGTCCAGCAGGTCGGCGAGATGAGCCGTGGGCTGAAGATCCTCGCCCGTGAGCTCAACGTGCCCGTCATCGCGCTCTCGCAGCTCTCGCGCGCGGTCGAGACGCGCGGCCAGTCGATCGACAGCAAGCGCCCGCTGCTCTCCGACCTGCGCGAGTCCGGCTCGATCGAGCAGGACGCCGACCTCGTCGCGTTCATCTTCCGCGAGGAGTACTACGACAAGGACACCGAGCGCGCCGGCATCGCGGACATCATCATCGCCAAGCACCGCAACGGCGCGATCGGCGACGTCGAGCTCACGTTCGCCAAGGAGTATCCGAAGTTCCTCAACTACACCTCCCCGGACCGCTACGGCGGGGCAGGGGGTTGAAGCCGGTCGCGCCGGGCTGAGAGACCCGACCCGAGCCCGCGAGGTCGCCCTTGCCAAAGCGCGGCCTCGTGCGCGGCGGCGTTGTAGAGCGGCTCGTCCGTGGTGGTACAAGGAGTCGACCGTGCTCATGGGAGACGGATCTGCTCCGTCCTGCAATTCGCGGGATCGTCGCGCAGATTGCGGGCTTCGCCGGCGACGGTGACAGCGGACGCCGCTCGGTGTCCTAGGCTCCAAAGGCACGTCGCAAGCCCATGCCGCCCACCCTCGCAACCACCGCCGAGACCTGCCCGCTGAACGTCTGCGACGGCAGCGGCTTCGTCATCGACGAAGCGACGAACACCGCGACGGACTGCCGCTGCCGCCCCCAGCGCGTCAGCAACGCTCGCGCGCGCTCGCTCAGCGGCGTGCTTCCCCGCAAGTACCGCGGCGTCTCGTTCGACCGTCCCCCCGTGACCGAGATCGCACGCCCCGTGACGGCGGCGGTCAAGCGCTATGTCAACCGCATCGACGAGCAGCTCGATACGGGCCGCGGGCTGTGGTTCTTCGGCTCGGTCGGCACCGGCAAGACCACGCTCGCGATGCTCGTCTCCAAGCACGCGCTCGAGGCCGGGCGCAGCGTCGCGATCTACTCGCTCCCGCGCCTGCTCGCCCAGATCCGCACGACGTTCGACGACGACCGTGGCAACTCGTACGTCGACCTGCTCGATCGCCTGACCGCCGTCGACCTGCTCCACATCGACGACGTCGGTGCCGAGAAGACGAGCCCGTGGGTGCTTGAGCAGCTCTACGCGATCGTCAACGCGCGCTACGAGGACGAGCGCTCGATCGTCATCACGACGAACCTCGAACGCGACGCCCTGGCCGAGCAGATCAACGAGCGCACGGTCTCAAGGCTCGAGGAGATGTGCGAGGTCCTGCCGCTCTGGGGCGCCGACGCACGCCAGCAGCGCCCGACCTGACAACGGCGAAACGGCCCCGCCACCTACACTCACGTACGTTATGCCTGGAATCTGCATCGTCGGCGCCCAGTGGGGCGATGAAGGCAAGGGGAAGGTCGTCGATCTGCTCGCCGAGCGCGCGGACGCGATCGTGCGCTTCCAGGGCGGCAACAACGCCGGCCACACGATCATCCGCGACGGCGAGGTCTTCAAGTTCCACCTCATCCCGTCGGGGATCCTCTATCCCGGCAAGCGCTGCATCATCGGCAACGGCGTCGTCGTCGACCCTGGCGTCCTGACCGACGAACTCGACGCGCTCAGGGCCCGCAAGATCGACACGAGCGGCCTGCGCATCAGCGCCAACGCGCACGTGATCATGCCCTACCACCTGCTGCTCGACACCGCCGGCGAGACGAAGCTCGGCAAGCTGCAGATCGGCACGACGCGGCGCGGCATCGGCCCGTGCTACGCCGACAAGGCGGCGCGCCTTGGCATCCGCATGCAGGACCTGCTCGACGAGAAGATCCTCAAGAAGAAGATCACCGCCGCGATCGACCCCAAGCGCCTGAGCCTGCGGCCCTACGCGAAGGACCCGTCGCTGGACCTGCAGTCGATGACCGAGGCGTACCTCACGTACGGCCATCGCCTCGAGCGCCACATCGCCGACACCGCGCGGATCGTGTGGGACGCGCTGGACGCCGACAAGCTCGTCCTCTTCGAGGGCGCGCAGGGCGCGCTGCTTGACATCGACCACGGCACGTATCCGTTCGTCACGTCCTCCAACCCGATCGCGGGCGCGGCGTGCGTCGGCGCCGGCGTCGGGCCGAAGGACATCCACGAGGTGTGGGGCATCGCCAAGGCGTACGCGACCCGCGTCGGGTCCGGCCCGTTCCCGAGCGAGCTCGACGACGAGGTCGGCGAGGAGATCCGCCGCCGCGGTGGAGAGTTCGGCACGACGACCGGCCGCGCGCGCCGCACCGGCTGGCTCGACATCCCCGCGCTGCGCTACGCCTCGCGCATCAACGGCCTGACATCGCTGGCGATCACGAAGCTCGACGTCCTGTCGGGCTTCGAGAAGATCAAGGTCTGCATGACCTACAGCGGGCCCGACGGCGCGGAGTTCTCGGACTTCCCGTACCACCAGACGGTCTTGCATCACGCCCGCGGCCAGTACATCGAGCTCGACGGCTGGACCGAGGACATCACCGAATGCCGCACGCCGAGCGATCTGCCGCGCGCGGCATGCGAGTACCTCGCGTTCATCGCCGAGCACCTCAAGGTGCCGATCGTGCTCGTCGGCGTCGGGCCGGGTCGCGAGCAGATCGTGTGGATGGAAGACGTGCCGCAGCTCGCCGCCGCGGCGTAGCTCAGGTCCAGTGCTCGAGCAGGTCCTCGTCGGGCACGTCGCGGACCATCCGCGCGGGCACCCCCATGACGACCTTGCGCGCCGGCACGTCGCTCGTCACGACCGCGCCGGCGGCGACGAACGCCTCCTCGCCGACCTCGACGCCCGGCAGCAGCACCGCGCCGCCACCGACCCGGCAGGCGCGCCGCAGCGTCGCGCCGCGTAGCGGGCTGCCGGGGGCGAGGCGCGCCATCTTGTCGTCGTTGGTCGTCATCGCGCACGGGCCGACGAAGACGTCGTCCTCGACGAAGCTGTACGCCGTGATGTAGACCTGCGACTGGATACGCACACGCGCGCCGACGGCGACGTCGTTGTCGATGCCGCTCGCGCGCCCGATGACGGTGTCCTCACCGATCGTCGTGCGCTCGCGCACGTACGCCTGGTCGCCGATGATCGAACGCGCTCCGATGCGCGAGCCGGCGAAGACGATCGCGTGCGCGCACACGACGACGCCGGCTTCGAGCACGAGCGGCTCGAGCTCGCCGCGCGACGCCGTCGAGCGCCGCGACAGGCTTGGCGACTTGCCGAGCACCGCGCCGTCCTGGATCGTGCAGCCGTCGCCGATGACGACCCCGTCGTGGACGACGACGTGCGCTCCGAAGACGACATCGCGCCCGACGGACGCCGTCGGGCTGAGCACGAGCCCGGGGGCGATCGGCTGGCCGCTCATGAGGTGCGGAGCCTAGCCCTCGCGCCGCCCGCCCGCAGCCGCGGCGCTGCAGCCACCCGCCGGCGGCGCGCAGCCGCGCGCCGGGTCGCCACCGCGCCTGGCAGGGTCGCCCCCCGGACCGGTCACGGCCGCGCGATCCTCGCCATCGCCGCCACGACCCGTTGCGCGGCGTGGCCGTCGCCGTAGAGCTGCGGCCGGTCGGGCGGCGCGGGGCGATCGAGCGCCGTGCGCGCCGCGTCCGCGTCGAGGTCCACCAGCACGTTCCAGCCTGCCTGCACCGTCTCGACCCACTCCGTCGTGTCGCGCAGCGTCACGCACGGCACGCCCGCGAGGTACGCCTCCTTCTGCACGCCGCCGGAGTCGGTCAGCACCGCGCGCGCCCGCGTCAGCAGCGCGGTGAACGCGAGGTAGCCGAGCGGCGGCAGGAGGATCGTGGTAGCGGCGAGACGATCGAGCAGGTCCGCGGCCTCCAACCGCGCGCGGGTGCGCGGGTGCAGCGGCAAGACGACCGGCCCGTCGAGCGACAGCAGGAGGTCGACGAGCTGCGCGAGTCGCGCCGGATCGTCGACGTTGCCCGCCCGGTGCGCCGTGACGAGCAGGTACTCGCCGGCGCTGACGCCGGCCGCCTCCAGCGGGCCGTCGTCGGCTCGCGCGCGCGGCGCGAGCAGCGAGAAGACATCAACCATGACATCGCCGACTACCTCCACCTCGCGTGCGATTCCCTCGCGTGCGAGGTTCTCCGCGGCGGTCTGCGACGGCGCGAGCAGCAGCTCCGAGACGTGGTCGGTCAGCACGCGGTTGAGCTCCTCGGGCATCGCTCGGTCGAACGAGCGCATCCCGGCCTCGACGTGCGCGACGGGGATCCGCAGCTGCGCCGCCGCGAGCGCGCCGGCGAGCGTCGAGTTCGTGTCGCCGTAGACGAGCACCGCATCAGGCTGCCGGGCGCGCAGCAGGTCCCCGAGCGCGGACAGCATGCGCGCCGTCTGCTCGGTGTTCGTCCCCCCGCCGAGCGCGAGCTCGACCTCCGGCCGCGGCACGCCGAGCTCCGTGACGAAGATCGTCGACAGCTCGTCGTCGTAGTGCTGGCCCGTGTGCACGAGGACCTCCTCGTGCGCCTCGCGCAGCGGTCCCGACACCGCGGCCGCCTTGACGAACTGCGGCCGGTTGCCGATGACCGTGACGACCTTCACGCGGCGTCGGCGAGCGCTGCCTCGATGTGCTCGCGCACGCTTGCCGCCGCCTCGGTGGCGACGGGTCCGGGCGCGGCAGGGATCGCCCGGCCGTCGATCGAGCTCACCGGGTGCACCTCGCGCAGCGACGACGCGAGGAACGCCTCGCTGACCTGCGCGAGGTCGTCGAGCGTCGTGACGCGCTCGCGCGCGTCGGTGACCTCGAGCAGCACGCGCCGGCTGATCGAGTCGAGGATGCGATCGGTCAGGGGCGGCGTGCACAGCTCGCCGTCGAGCACGTAGAAGAACGACGTGACGGGGGCCTCGAGCACGCGCCCGTGCGGGGAGACGAGCAGCGCCTCGTCCGCGCCCGCTTCCTTCGCGAGCCGCGTCGCGAGCATGTTCGCTCCGTAGGAGAGGGACTTCACGCCATCCAGGAGGCGCGTCGGCGAGTACGTGATCGTGGCCAGCGCGATCGTCGGCGGAAACGACGGGAGCGGGTGCAGGATGCCGATCCGCCGCCCGCCGCGCGTCACGACGAGCCGCAGCGCGCCGTCGGCCGGGCCGGTGGCCTCGAGCAGGCTGGCGGCATCGGCGCGGATGGCGTCCCCGTCGAACGGCAGCCGGATGCTCGCCGCGCTGCGGACCATGCGCTCGACGTGCTCGTCGAGGCCGAACGGCCGGCCGGCGTAGATGCGGACGACCTCGAAGACGCCGTCGCCGCGCAGCAGGCCCTCGTCGAGGATCGAGACGTGTGCGTCATCGGCGTCCATGACGGCGCCGTCGAGGATGCAGAGCATGAGCCCGAGGGTATCCGCCGCCGCCGCGGCTAGGGGTCGTCGGCGGGATCCCAGCCCAGGTGCACCAGCTCGACGAGCTCGTCGCGGTCGTACTCGCGGTACTGCTTCTCGCCCATGTAGGCGAAGGCCCGGCCGTCCTCGGCCAGGTGCAACGACCGGCGCGTGCTGATGTGCTTGTACAGGTGGACCTTCGTCTTGTCGACGAGCTCGATCGCGCACATCCACATGAACCACCCCGCGCGATGGCCGCCGACCGCGGCGACCAGCGGCTCCCACACCGGATCGTCGTCCTCTCCGAGGATCTCTCCCGAGATCGTTCGCTCGCGCGCCATGCCGTAAGCGTGCGCCCGTCGGCGTTACGCAACAAGACGCGTTCGCAACAGATCTGCGCAGCGTCTGTGCCGGAACTCAGGAGCGCGGCAGCGGGCGACCCAGGGCGGCGGGGGGGATCGACCGGCCGATGACGCCCGTGACCGCGATGAGCGTCAGCACGTACGGCAACGCCTGGAACAGCACCGCGCCCGACGGCGAGAAGACCGGCAGCCGCTGCGCGAGCGCGCTGCCGAAGCCGAACAGCAGCGTCGCCGCGAGCGCGCCACCCGGCCGCCAGCGCCCGAAGATCAGCGCCGCCAGCGCGATGAAGCCGCGCCCCGCGGTCATGTTCTGCGAGAACGAGTGCACGAAGCCGATCGAGAGGAACGCGCCGCCCATCGCCGCGAGCCCGCCCGACGTCATCACCGCGAGATAGCGCGTGCGCACGACCGACAGCCCCGCGGTCTCGGCGGCCAGCGGGTTCTCGCCCACCGATCGCAGCCGCAGCCCGGTGGTCGTGCGGAAGACGACGACCCATGTCACGAGCACGAGCGCCAGCGTCAGCCAGATCATGAGGTTGAGCTGGCCGAACACGTCGCCGATGAGCGGGATCGACTTGATCGGCAGATGGACGTCGGGCACGCTGGGCAGGTTGTCGGGCGTGCCCTGCGTCCCGTAGATGTCGACGTACAGGTAGCCCGTAATGCCGAGCGCCAGCAGGTTCAGCGCGGTGCCGGACACGATCTGGTCCGCCCGGAAGCTGACGGTGAAGATCGCGTGGATGGCGGCGAACAGCGACCCGGCGACGACCGCGATCACGATGCCGGCAAGCCACGAGCCGGTGACGTCCGCGCCCCACGCTCCGAAGAACGCGCCGATGAGCATCATGCCCTCGAGTGCGATGTTGATGACGCCCGCGCGCTCGGAGAACAGCCCGCCGAGGGCGCCGAGCGTCAGCGGCGTCGCGTAGCGCAGCGTCGAGGCCAGCAGCGCGCTCCAGACGACGACCTCCGCCAGGTGCGACTCGCCCGACCGCGTTGCCGCGATGCCGCCCGCGATCCCGACGACGCCCGAGGCGATCGCTCCCCCGCCGAGGCGGCGCTCGCCGCCGCGCAGCGCGACGACCCCGAACCCGATCCCGAGCACCGCGAGCAGCACGATCGGGACCGCCGAGCGCAGCATGATCGGCGGCACCGCGACGAAGAACGCGAGGCCGCCCAGCGCGATGCCCGCCCAGCCGGCTCGGCGCGCGGAGATCACGAGGCGACCGCCTCACCGTGGCGACGCGCGATCACGACGCTGCCGCCGCCGCGGCCGCGCGCGACTTGCGCCGCAAGCGCCAGAGGTAGACGACGAGCACGTCCGTCGAGACGAGCAGCACGACCAAGCCCTGGATCACGAGCGTGAGGTTCGACGCGAGCGCGGGCTCGAACACGGTCGGGTCGAGGTTGCGCACCGACGTGCCGGTTGCCAGCGCCCCGAACAACAGCGCCGAGCAGCACACGCCCACCGCCGTATTACGTCCCAGAAGAGCCACGGCGAGCCCGAGGAAGCCGTACTCGTTCGCGCGGATGTCGTTCGTCGCGAGCCGGAACTCCCAGCCGAGCACGTCGAGCGTCCCGGCCAGCCCGGCGAACGCGCCGCAGATCCCCATCACGACGATGTAGTTGCGGCGCACCGAGATGCCCGACGCCGCCGCGGCGTCGGGGTTGTAGCCGACGGCGCGTACCTCGTAGCCGAGCGTCGTGCGGTTCAGGACGACCCAGAACACGAGCGCCGCGGCCAGCGCGATGAACAGCCCGACATGCAGCCCCTGCAGCTCCGCATCGCCCCAGAACACCGGCAGCCGCGCGGCCTCGACGACGTCGTTTGACACCGGCACGTCGACCTGCGCCGGGTTGTCGTTCTGCAGCGGCGCACCGAGCCCGAACGCCCAGATCCCGATCCAGATCGCGATCCAGTTGAGCATGATCGTCGAGATCACCTCGTTCGTCCCCGCCATCGCCTTCAGCGCTCCCGCGATACCCGCCCACACCGCGCCGGCGACGCAGCCGCCGAGGATCGCGAGCACGATGTGCGGCAGCGCCGGCATCCCCTCGAACGAGGAGCCGATCCAGACGGCCAGGATCGAGCCCATGATGTACTGACCCTGGCCGCCGATGTTGAACAGGCCGCAGCGAAACGCGAACGCGACGGCGAGCCCGGTCAGGATCAGCGGCGTCGTCTGGACGAGCGTCTGCTGGAGGTTGATCGCGGCGACGCTGCGGTCCGCGGAGCTCGTCCACGGAAACAGCCAGTTCAGCCCCGTGCCGTTGAAGATCGCGCGGTAGGTCGTGATCGGGTCGTGGCCCGTGATGAGCACGACCAGCCCGCCGAACAGAAACGCGATGAAGACGGTGATCAGCGGCGTGACCACGCCGCCGGCGCGCACGTACGTCGAGAGCTTCGCGGCGACCGTCGCCTCGGGCGGCAGGTCGTCCGGAGGGAGGCTCACGCGGCCCGCGTGCCCAATCCGCCGCCGGACATCGCGACGCCGAAGTCCTCCTCGGAGGACTCGGGCTCAAGCTCGGCCACGATCGCGCCCTCGTAGATGACGAGCACGCGATCGGAGAGCGAGCGGATCTCCTCGAGCTCGAGCGAGACGAGCAGCACGGCGCGGCCTCCGTCGCGCTCCTCGACGAGCCGGCGGTGGACGAACTCGATCGCCCCGACGTCGAGGCCGCGCGTCGGCTGCGCGGCGATGATCACGCGCGGATCCGCGGACAGCTCGCGCGCGATGACGACCTTCTGCTGGTTGCCGCCCGACAGCGATCCCGCGCGCGTGCGGCTGTCGCCACCGCGCACGTCGAACTCCTTCAACAGGCCGCCGGCCCGCGCGCGCATTCGCTTCGGCACGAGCCAGCCGAACCGCGACAGGCGTCGCGTGCGGTACTCGCGCAGGCAGATGTTCTCGGAGAGGTTGAACTCGAGCACGAGGCCGCGCCGGTGGCGGTCCTCGGCGATGTGGCTCACCCCGGACGCGAGCGTGCCGCGCGGGCCGATCGCCGACACGTCGCGCGCGCCGACGAGGATCTCGCCGGCGTCCGGCCGGCGCAGGCCCATGATCGCCTCGACGAGCTCGCTCTGGCCGTTCGCGTCGACGCCGGCGAGCCCGACGATCTCGCCCGCCCGCACCTCGAACGACACGTCGCGCACGGCCGGCAGCCCGCGGTCGTCGCGCGCGCTGAGGCCGTGCACCCGCAACAGCGGCTTGCCGGCCGCGTGGTCGGGCTTCTCCACGCGCAGGAGCACCTCGCGGCCGACCATGAGCCGCGCCAGCGAGCGCTCCGTGGCGCCCTCCGTCGGCACGGTGTCGATCCGCTCGCCACGGCGCAGCACCGTCACGCGATCGGCGACGTCGAGCACCTCGTTGAGCTTGTGCGAGATGAAGACGATCGACGTCCCCTCCTCGGCCAGCGCGCGCAGGACGCGGAAGAGCTCCTGCGCCTCCTGCGCCGTGAGAACGGCCGTCGGCTCGTCGAGCACGAGGATCTTCGCGCCGCGAAACAGCGCGCGCAGGATCTCCACGCGCTGCTGGGCGCCGACGCCGAGATCCTGCACCTTCGCGTCGGGGTCCACTGCCAGGCCGAAGCGCGCGGACAGCTCGCGCACGCGCGCGGCGGCCGCCCTGTAGTCGAGCAGCAGGCCGCGATGCGGCTCGGCGCCCAGCACGAGGTTCTCGGCCACGGTCATGACCGGGACGAGCATGAAGTGCTGGTGCACCATGCCGATGCCGAGGCCGATCGCGCGGCGCGGCGAGCCGATCGAGACCGGCTTGCCGTCCAGCAGGATCTCGCCCTCGTCGGGCTGCTGGAGCCCGTACAGGACGTTCATCAGGGTCGACTTGCCGGCGCCGTTCTCGCCGAGCAGCGCGTGGATCTCTCCACGGCGCAGCTCGAAGTCCACCGCGCGGTTCGCGACGAGCGTCCCGAACCGCTTGGTGATCTTCCGGAGCTCGAGCGCCGGCGTGTCGGCCACCGCTACTTCACCGTGTCGGGGATGTCCGGGATCTCGCCCGCGGCGATCTTGTCCTGGATCTCCTTGACCGGGGCCGCGTACTTCGCGCCCTTGGTGTTCGTCTTGCCGATGCCGACGCCGCCGGACTTGACGTCGAACACCGTGTTCGCGCCACCCGTGAACGCGTCGGTCTGGACGCCCTTGATCGCGTCGGTCACGGCGACGTCGACCTTCTTCAGCGCCGAGGTCAGGATCTGGGTGCCGAGATACGCCTGGTCGGCGTCGACGCCGATCGCCTGCACGCCCTTCTCCTTGGCCGCGTCGATCGCGCCGAGGCCGCACTGGCCGGCGACCTGGAAGACGACCTTCGAGCCCTGCTGGATCTGGTTGAGCGCGAGCTCCTTGCATTTCGCCTGGTCGACGAAGTCCTGCGAGTAGCCGCTCGCCGTCTTGATCGACGGGTTGGCGGCCTTCGCGCCCGCGTCGTAGCCGGCGATGTAGTGGTCGACGGGCGGGATCTTCTGGCCGCCGACCGAGCTGATCGTGCTGCCGCCCGCGTCCTTGAGGTAGAGGCCCGCCATGTAGCCCGCGAGATACCCGGCTTCCTGCTCCTTGAAGATGAGGCCCTGCACGTTCGTGGGCTTGCTCTTCAGGCTCGTGACGTCGACGTCGATGATCGCGAACTTCGACTGCGGGAACTTCGCGGCGACCGTGTCCATCGCCTCGGCCATGAGGAAGCCGACGCCGATGATGAGGTCGTACTTCTGCTGGGCCAGGGCGGAGAGGTTCGGCACGTAGTCGGAGTTGGCCTTGGACGTCAGCACCCGGCCCGTCACGCCGAGCTCGGACTTGGCGCGCTCGAGACCCTCGTTGGCGAGCTGGTTGAACGAGCGGTCGTTGAGGCCGCCGATGTCCGTGACGAGCCCGACTTTGAGCTTCGGACCGGTGGTCGTGCTGGAGCCGGAGCTGGACGAGTCGTCGTCCGAGCCGCACGCGGCAAGCGCCGTGCACGAGGCGACCAGCAGCAGGAGGGCGAGCAGGTGAAGAGGTCGGCGCATGGCCGGAGCTCCTTTTCTCGTGGAAGGCGGCCGGGGGCCGTTGGAGCCTAAAGGCTGCGCAGGCGCGTGAGACCTAAATTCGATCGAGTAGCGCGCGCTTGACCGCATCGTCCGCGAAGGAGGCCTCGATCGCGGTGCGCGTCATCGCGCTCAGCTCGGCGTCGTCGAAGCCCAGCCGCTCGCGCGCGACGGCGTACTCGCCGCCGATGCTGGCACCGAAGTAGGGCGGGTCGTCGGAGCCCAGCGTGACCTTGACCCCGGCGTCGTGCAGCGCCCGCAGCGGATGCTCGGCGTAGCTGCCGTACACCCCGGTGGCGACGTTGGAGGTCGGGCAGGTCTCGAGCACGATCCCCCGCTCGGCGATCTGCTTGACGAGCTCCGGGTCTTCGATGGCGCGCACGCCGTGTGACATCCGCGTGACCGGCAGCTTCAGCGCCTCGCGGACCGACTCCGCCCCGGCGTGCTCGCCGGCGTGGACGGTGCAGCCGAGGCCGGAGGAGGCGGCGATCTCGTACGCCTTGGCGAACTGGCCCGGGGGATAGCCGGCCTCGTCGCCGGCGAGGTTGAAGCCGACGACGTACGGGTGGCGGCCGTCTGCGTGGCGCCGCGCGATCGCCTCTGCCGCCTCGACGCCGAAGTTGCGCACGGCGGAGACGAGGATGCGCCCCTCGATGTCGCCGTCGCGGCGGGCGTCGTCGATGCCGGCTGCGATCCCGCCGTAGTGCTCGTCGTCGGACAGGCCGACGGTCGCCGCGTGGTCGGGCGAGGCGATGAGCTCGACGTAGATCGCCCCCTCGGCCGCGCAGCCCATGAGGTACTCGTAGGTCACGTCGCGGTAGTCCTCGGCCGTCTGGACGACGCTCGCGGCGCGGTCGTAGGTGCGCAGGAAGTCGAGGAAGTCGACCCAGGCGAAGCGGTCGGGCGCGGCGAACAGGCCCTCGGGGATCTCGAGGCCGTTGCGCTCGGCGAGGCGGCGGATGAGGTCCGGCGGCGCGGTGCCCTCGAGGTGGACGTGCAGCTCGGCGAGCGGGACGGATGCGGCCATCAGCCCACCCTACCCAGCAGCACCGGGCGCTTCTCGGGCGGCTGGCTCCCGATGCGGACGGCGGCGTGCAGCGCCGCACGAGCCTCCGCGGCGTCGCTCTCGCCACGCGCGTGGACGATCGCCAGCGAGCGCTCCGGGCCGACCCTGGCGCCGATCGGCGCGATGTCCGAGAGGCCGACGCCGTGGTCGATCGCGTCGTCCTCGCGGCGCCGGTTGCCGCCGAGCCGCGTGACGATCAGGCCGACCTCGCGGGCATCCACCGCGAGGATCCAGCCGTCGCGGGGCGCGCCGACCTCGAGCTTGACGGGCGCGAGCTCCAGGTGCTCCTCGGGACGCTCGACGAGGTCGGACGGCCCGCCGAGCGCGGCGACCATCGCGCCGAACCGCTCCGCCGCGCTCCCGTCGTCGAGCGCGCGCTGCGCGCGTGTGCGCGCGGCGTCCTCGCTCGCGGCGACCCCGGACTCCGCGAGTGCGGCGGCTGCGAGTGCGAGCGTGACCTCGTGCAGCCGCGGCTCCCGAGCCGCGCCGGTGAGGTGGTGGATCGCCTCGCGGACCTCGAGCGCGTTGCCCGCCGTGGTCCCGAGCACCTCGTCCATGTCGGTGAGCAGCGCCACGGTGGGCAGCTCGGCGCTGCGCGCGACCTCGACGAGCGCGCGCGCGAGCGCCTCGGCGTCGTCGCGGGTGGCCATGAACGCGCCCGAGCCGACCTTCACGTCGAGGACGAGCGCGTCGAGGCCGGCGGCGAGCTTCTTCGAGAGGATCGACGCGACGATGAGCGGGATCGACTCGACCGTGCCGGTGGCGTCGCGCACCGCGTAGAGCCGGCGGTCGGCGGGGGCGAGATCCGCCGTCTGCCCGACGATCGCGCAGCCGACGGCATCGACGACGCGCCGGATGCGCGCGGTCGGCGGCTGGGACACGTAGCCCGGGATCGCGTCGAGCTTGTCGAGCGTGCCGCCCGTGTGGCCGAGGCCGCGGCCGGAGATCATCGGCACGGCGGCGCCGCAGGCGGCGAGCAGCGGCGCGAGGATGAGCGACACCTTGTCGCCGACGCCTCCGGTGGAGTGCTTGTCGAGGACGGGGCGGTCGAGGTCCCAGCGCAGGCGGCTGCCGGAGTCGCGCATCGCCAGCGTGAGCGCCGTGCGCTCGGAGCTGTCCATGCCGCGCACGAACAGGGCCATCGCGAGCGCGCCGACCTGCGCGTCGGAGAGGCCGCCGTCGGCGATGCCTGCGGCGAGGAAGCCGATCTCGTCGGCCGTGAGCGTCGCGCCGTCGCGCTTGCGGCGCAGGAGCTCGGGGACGAGCATCAGTAGCCGCCCGGATCCGGGCCGGCGCCCCCTTCACCCAGCGCGGCGAGCAGGTCCGCGAGCAGGCTGCTCGCGCCGAAGCGGCACGTCAGCGGCGACGCCCAGCCTTCGCCCATGATCTCGTCGGCGAGCGCGAGGTACAGGCCGGCGTCCTCGGCGGTGCGCACGCCGCCGGCGGCCTTGAACCCGCCGTGGCCGGCGGCGCGGATCGCCTCGAGCATCGGCCTCGCCGCTTCGAGGGTGGCACCCGGTGAGACCTTGCCCGTCGAGGTCTTGACGAAGTCCGCCCCGGCGTCGAGGACGTCCCGAGCGGCGGCGCGGATGACGTCCGACCCGCCGATGCGGCCGGTCTCGAGGATGACCTTCAGCGTGGCCCCGGCGGTCGCCTCGCGCGTGGCGTGCACGACCTCGAGCGCCGCCTCGCGGTCGCCGGCGGCGTAGCGCTCGTACGGCAGGACGACGTCGACCTCGTCGGCGCCGTCGGCGATCGCGGCGGCGGCGTCGCGCGCCGCGTCCCGCGGATCGGATGCACCGGCGGGGAAGTTCACGACCGTCGCGACCCGGACGCCGCTTCCGCGCAGCGCGGCGGCGGCCTGCCTCACGAACGGCGCGTAGATGCAGACGGCCGCGACGTTCCCCGCCGGGGTCGTCGCCTTCGCGCAGAGCGCCGCGATCCGCTCCGCGCCGTCGTCGTCCTCGAGCGTCGTGAGGTCCACGAGCCCGAGCGCCCGGCGCGCCGCCTCCGCGCGGGTCATGCGCGGGCCTCCGAACACCGCCGGTCCGCCCGCCGCGCGCCCGTCCGGTGCGCAGCCTGCGCCGCGCTCACGCGTAGTCCTTCGCGAAGCGCGTGACGAGCCGGACGAGGTCGCCCGCGGCGAGTGCGGCGTTGCGCAGCGTCTGCTCGTGCGAGATCGGCTCGCCGCCCATGCCCTCGGCGAGGTTCGTGATCGCCGAGATGGCGACGACGCGCAGCCCGCAGTGGCGGGCGAGGATGACCTCGGGGACCGTCGACATGCCGACGGCGTCCGCGCCGAGCGTGCGAAACGCGCGGATCTCCGCGGGCGTCTCGAAGCTTGGCCCGGCGGTCGCGAGGTAGACGCCCTCCGCGAGGTCGATCCCGAGCGCGCCGGCCGCGGCGTGCAACCGGTCGCGCAACTCCGGGTCATAGGCGTCGCGGAGGCTGGGGAAGCGCGGGCCGACTGCGTCGTCGTTTGGACCCGTGAGCGGGTTGCAGCCCAGCAGGTTGATGTGGTCGGAGATCGCCATCAGCCGCCCCGGCCCGACGTCGGCACGCAGCGAGCCGGCCGCGTTCGTGACGAGCAGCGTCACGACGCCGAGGGCGTGCAGCGCGCGGACCGGGTTGCGCATCGCAGCGGGGTCGCCGCCCTCGTAGACGTGCCGGCGACCCCGCAGGCACGCGACCGGCAGGCCCCCGAGCAGCCCGAGCACGAGCTGCCCGACATGGCCTGCGATGCCGGGTTCGGGGAAGCCCGGCAGCTCGGCGTAGGGGATCTCGATCGGGTCGTCGAGCGTGGCGGCCAGGCCGCCGAGGCCCGAGCCGAGCACGATCCCGAGGCGCGGCGTGAAGCCCGGCGCGCGCTCGGCCAGGACTGCGGCGGCAACGTTCACCCCGGCAGGAGCTCCGGCCCGAACGCACGCGGCAGGAGCGCCTCGATCGTCGTCGTCTCGCGCAGCTCGTCGCCCGCGCACAGGTGGACCGGCGCGGCGGGGGCGGCGAACTCGCTCAGCCGCTGGCGGCAGCCGCCGCACGGGACGCAGAGATTGCCGCCGGCGTCGTCGGAGATCACGGCGACCTCGGTGATGCGCGTGCGCCCGGCGGCCACGAGCGCGCCGATCGCCGACGCTTCGGCGCACTGTCCCTGCGGGTACGCGGCGTTCTCGACGTTCGCCCCGACGTGGATCGAGCCGTCGTCGGCGCGCAGCGCAGCGCCGACGCGCAGGTGGCTGTAGGGCGCGTACGCGTGCAGCATGACGTCGCGCGCGGCGCGCACGAGGCCCGCGGCACCGAGGATCTGGTCGGCGTAGGAGCCGCGCACGATCCGCTCGGGTCCGATCTCGAGCGCGTCCTTCGCGCGTTCGACCTGCGCGTTCTCCTCCGAGAGATCCGAGCCGGCGGCCGCGACGCCTTCGAGCTCGACGAACGTCCCCAGGCGGGCGACGCGGTCGAGGTGGATGCGCACGCTGCGCCACAGCAGCAACCGGCGCTCCTTCTCCACGACGGCGAGCGTGCCGAGCGA
This sequence comes from uncultured Actinomycetes bacterium, assembly GCA_963743055.1. Taxonomy (GTDB): domain Bacteria; phylum Actinomycetota; class Thermoleophilia; order Solirubrobacterales; family Solirubrobacteraceae; genus CADCVQ01. The sequence continues at coordinate 468,797 of CAVUOK010000002.1, forward strand.
GCCGTCGAGCGCGGCGCTCAGCCCGGCGGGATCCGTCACCGCGACGAGCCGGTAGCGCGACTCGCGCGCCTTGCCGCCGTCAGGTCGTTCGTACTGGACGAGCGTCGCGCCGCCCGGCTCCTCCTCGCGCAGCTTCAGCCGCCCGGTGGGGACGCGGAAGTACGTGTCGCGCTGGCGCAGCACGCCCTCGTCGCTCGCGCCCAGGGCGATCGCGCACGTGAGCGATCGCGCCGGGTCGGGATCGGTCGCCTTCAGCTCGACGTTGCGGCGCGGCGCGGACATCACCGCGAGGCTAGTACGTTCCGAGGCCATGGATGGCGTGACGGTCGTCGACCACGTGCTGCTGCGGCGGCTGCTCTCGATCCTGCGCGATCGCGACACGCCGCACCGGGTGTTCCGCGAGACGATGTCCGAGGCGGCGCTGATCCTCGCGTACGAGGCGATGCGCGGCCTGCGCGGCGAGGAGATCGAGGTCCAGACGCCGCTTGAGCCGACGGCCGGCCTGCGCCTCGCCGACGAGGTGTTCGTGGTCGCGATCCTGCGAGCGGGGCTCGGCATGGTCGACGGCTTCCTGCGGCTCGTGCCCGAGGCGCGAGTCGGCCACCTCGGCATGTACCGCGACGAGGAGGCGTTCAGGCCGGTGGGCTACTACGAGAACATCCCTTCGGGGGTCGAGGACGCGATGGTCTTCGTCGTCGACCCGATGCTCGCGACGGGCGGCAGCGGCGTCCAAGCCGTCGCCCGCCTGAAGCGCGCGGGAGCCAAGCGCCTGCACTTCGTGTGCCTCGTCTCAGCGCCGGAGGGCGTCGAGGCGCTGCGCACCGCCCATCCCGACGTGCCGATCACGACCGCGACGATCGACCGCGGACTCGACGAGCGCGCCTACATACGCCCCGGCCTCGGCGACGCGGGCGACCGCATCTTCGGCACGGACCGCTGAGCAGCGCTGACAGGAGGTCAGACCGTGACGCGCCGACCCGGGCGCAGCACCGGTCCCTGCCTCCAGCCGCTCGGTGCCGACGCGGTCGGCCACCGCAGCAGCGGCCCGACGAGGATCGAGTAGGCGATCGGTGGCCGCGGGCTGAACGCGTTCGCCGACGCGAGCACGACGCCGTGCTCCGTGCACGCGATCGCCGGGGAGCGCAGCTCGCGTGGGATGGCGCGGGTCCAGACGCGGCGGGTGCGCCGGTCCCACAGGATCAGCCGGGTGCCGGTCGATGCGCAGATCCCGCGGGCGCTGAGCTTCGGGTAGCCCGCGGAGGCGGACTTCGGCGGGTTGGAGCCGGGCAGGCGAGGACGCAGCCTGCCGAGGCGGCGATCGCCGTTGCGCCCCAGGAGCAGGTACGCGCCGCGCGACAGCGCCCGGTAGCCGAAGCGGGTCGTCTCCTGCACCCGCGTGGCGTCGAGGTCGACGGTGGCGCCGGCTGCGATCAGCTCTTGATAGCGCCGCTCCTCCTTGCTCGTGGTGAACCGCTGGGTGAAGCTGGCGCCGCTGTCGCTGTAGCGGATCAGCGTGGTCCCGCCTCGTCGCGTGCTAGGCCCGAGGATCTCCATCCAGCGCTTGCCGACGCGAATGATCTCAGGCCGCGCGAGGCTCACCGGGAACTGGAGGCACGGTGGCGTTCCGGGCACGTCGCAGAGCCTGCGAAACGAGCCGCTGGCGCTGTCGGCCACGGCGATCTCGTCGCTGGCGCCGACACCGGCGGTCAGGTACACCCGCCCGCCGACCAAGCCGCGTGCGAACCACGTGGACCGCTCGCCGGTGCTGTTCACGGGCAGGGCCACGCGCTGCCCGACGAGGTCGCCGGTCGCGGTGTCGTAGACCTCGACGCCGGTCCCGTCCGCGGTGAACAGCGCGATCTGCGAGGCGCCATCGGAGACGAGCCCCGTGCCCTGGCTCGGCAGCGCGGCCCGCGCCGGCACCGCTCCCGCGAGCAGCGACAGCACCGCCGCGAGCAGCGCCGCGATCTGCCGGCGATCACGAGGCCGCCGGCGGGTCATGTCTCGCTCAGCGATTTCCACGTGCGATACGCCGGGCGCTTGAGTGCCTCGTACTCCGCGGCCGTCGGCTCGGAGATGCCGGGCATCCCGACGTCGACCGGCGGGGTGCGCGATTCGATGACCCGATCGACGAGCCACGACCGTGTCTCGGGGTCCGTCGGAGCGGGCCCGGGGGCGCGATATGTGAGGAAGTTCGAGAACAGCACGATGTTGTCGCCGTAGTCGCCCTCGCGCGTGGCGTTGAACGTGCGCGCGAGGTGGGTGCCCTGGTTCGCCCTGTTGATCTCGGGGTTGCGCCGCGTGCCGCCGCGCTTCTCGGGTTGCAGGCGGGCGCCGCCCTCCGTGAGCGCGAGGCACGGTGCGGTCGCCGCCGGCCAGCCGCGCCAGCGGAAATAGACGCTGCGCCCTCCGGAGCGCACCTTGATCTGCTTGCCGAGGATGTAGCGCGAGACCCAGGATGCCGAGTTCGTGTTCGCCGTCGCCAGCCCGAACCGCGACGTCGTCGCGGGCTTCGCGCGGAGGTTCGCGTACGCAGTGCCCCGCTTGCCGTGCTCCTCGATGTCACGGTAGTTGTGATGGGTGAAGACGAACCGCTCGCCGGGATCGAAGCTCGCACCGAGCAGAGCGGCCATGCTCTTGAGGAAGCGGTCGTAGGAGGTGACGAAACGATCGGCTTTCCCACCCTTGGCCCAGCTGTCGCTCGTGGCCGGCCCCGCGAAGTACAGCGGGGCAGCCGTCGCGCTGTTCACCTCGGCTTCGATCGACGCGGCCTCCGACAGCATTCGCGCGGTCATCGTGACGGCGATCTTGGCCTTGGTGCCCGCGGCGCCAACATCGGCGGAGATCTGCGGCCAGCACTCGAAGTTCGGCTCGTTGACGATCTCCAGCACGTCGATCACCGCGCCGGCGACGGGTGCGGGCGCGCCCGGAATCACCTGGATCGCCCGTTTGGCGGGGTCGGGGTGGTAGCGGCAGGCGAGGAACCTGATCCACGTGTTCCAGTGCTGGCCCGTCCCGAGCAGGTCGGTGCGCGCGCGGTTCTTGTTGTCGGGCGTCACGGCGCCCGGCAGCCGCAGCTGCAGCGTGGCACGGGAGTTGCCGCCGGCGCCCGTCCCGTTCTGATGACCTTGGTCGTCGCGCGCGGTCGTCGCCGCGACGAGGGCGGCGTCTCGCTCAGGCCCGACGGGGAACTGTCCGAAGTAGGTCACCATGTTCGGGGCGGAGTTGGTGAAGGGGTTGACTGGGTCGACGAAGCCGGCATCCGGAACCGTGAGGAACTTTCCCCCCTGAGCGCTGCTGGTAGCGCCGTACCCGCTGACGTGTCCCGGAAAGCCGCGGGTGGTGAGGATGACCGTCAACCCGCCTCCCTGGAGCGCCTTCGCCGCGGCGATGTTGCTGTCCAGCGCCTGCAGGCTGCGCTCGTGGAAGTAGCCCGGTCCGTAGAGCTGAATCGCGTTCCAGTCGGCCCAGAGCCGCACGACCTTCGTTGCGGTATCCGTGAAGAACCCGGAATGGACCGCGGTTGGCTGGTTGCCCCACGACTCGTAGTTGCGCTCGGGCTTGAAGTTCGGCTCGACGAAGTCGCCCGGCTGGCCCGGGGGACCGGACACGAACTCGTCGGGGGGCGCGGTGGCTGGGTTGTCGTCGCCGGCGACGATCGCGAGCTGCGCGAGCACGAGCGCCTTGCTGAGCCGGTTTGTCGGGAGAGGAGGCATCGCGGCAGCTCCTAGTTCGGGAGGCGGGAGGCGGTCAGCTCGGCGCTCAGCGACGCGGCGTACCCGAGCGCTGCGACGGCGAGCGCCCGCCAGCCCTCGTCGGGGGCGTCGGGGTCGCGCGGCGGCGGCGACGATCGGCGCGGGCCGAGATCGGGGAGGTCCTCGCGATCGCCGGTGGCCCAGGCCAGGGCGGCTTGCCGCGTTCCCAGCGGCTGCTGGCCGAACGGGGTCGCGAAGGGGAACTCGTTGTCGATCAGCTGCGGGTACTGCCGTGCGGGGACGCCGGCCTCGGGCGCGACCGAGTCCGCGAGCTGCTCCGGAGCCAGCGAGCGCTGCTGGGCGAGCGCGAGCAGCAGCCCCGGCGGCGAGCCCGCGCCGTCGAGCGACGCCGGCGCGGCTTCGAGGATCTGTGTGAACGTCGTCGCGGGCACGGACTGGGCGTGAGCGGTCGCGACCATGCCGGCCTGCCCGCCGGCGACGAGCAGCGCTCCGCCGGCCACGGCGGCCGATGTCAGGAAGGCTCTGCGCGAGAGCGTGAGGTGCTCGAGGCTCTCGGTCATCCGGTCTCCTTCTTGAGATTGGGTGCGGGGCGGTGTCACGGGCCGGTGTAGACGGCGGCGACGTTGATCCCGCGGATCAGCAGCTGATCGCTGACGACGCGCGTGCCCACCACGCTCAGCGGGCCGTCGCCGGTAAGGTCGTGAGCGCTCATCGCGTATGTGACCGGCAACGTGCCGAGGACGATCGGCGGTCCCATCCCGCCGGCCTGCGTCGTGCGACGGGCTGTGACGACGCCGTTGCTCTGGCGGAAGTACAGATCGGCGGAGCCCTCGCCGTTGAGGTCGCCGATGACGGCATCGGCGCTCGCCGGACCGGTGCCGCGGGTCGCGAACGTCCCGAACGAGCTGTCGCCGGCGCGTGCGACCCGCACGAGGCCCGTTGCCGGGTCGTACGTGACGAGGTCGCGGTGATCGTCGTTGTCCACGAGGTCGCCGGCGAGGGCTTGCACCGACGCGCTGACGCTCCCCCACGTCGAGGAGTCGCGCAGGCCGTCGCCTCCGCCGAGCGCGACGTGCACGTCGTAGCTCGTCGGGTCGACGCTCCAGAGGTCGTGCTGACCGTCGCCGTCGATGTCGGCGAGGGCGAGCCGGCGGTCCGCCGGCCAGGTGACCTGATGGCCTGCTCCGCCCTGCGTGCCGGCCTTGAGCCGGTACCCCGTCGAGTACCGGATCGTGAGCGATCCGCCCGGACTGAGACCGAGGAGGTCCTCGGTGTCGGTCGTGTCGTCGACGTCGTCGTCCTCGAAGTTGTCGATGTCGCCGAGCGTCAGCGCGCCGATCGGGCCGCCGAAGCTGCCCCAGGACTCTTCTGGATCGAAGCTGTGGTCGGGGCGCCCGAGCCGCGCGCTGACCGCGCCCGAGAGCTTGTTGACGAGGAGCACGTCCATCTGGCCGTCGCTGTCGACGTCACCGAGCTCCCAGGCGCGGCCATCGAGGTCGATCGCCTGCTCCGGGATGTCCGCCTCCGCGGCGCCGGCGGTGACGTTGCCGTTCGCGTCGAAGCAGTAGGAGGTCGTGTGCCCGCCGGACGTGACGTCGGTCTGCGAGGCATCCCGGGCGGGGTCGCAGGCGCCGGGCTGCGGGGCGAGGTACACGAAGGTCGCGGTCGTCGTGACACCGCTTCTCGTCTCCGACAGGGTCGCGGCGCGTCCCTGCGCGTCGTAGGTGACGGTCAGCGCGTAGCCGGGGCGGGTCGCGCCGTTGAGCCTGTCGCCGGCGTCGTGGGTGTAGATGGTCTGCGGGCCGGCTGGACGAGTCGCGGAGCTGAGCTTCGAGCCCGTGTACCCGTAATAGCCGTGCTGGCTTGCCGGGTTGTCGGCCTCGATGATCTGGCCGTTGCCGTTGTAGCTGAAGCGCGTCGCGGTCTCGCGCGGGCCGTACACGGCGGAGAGGCGGTCCTGGCCTCCGGCGCTCGTGTAGTCGAAGCGCTCGCTCAGGCCGCTGTCGAGATCGGTGATCTTCTTCAGCTTGCCGCCCGTGTCGAACGCGTACGTGCGACCCTCCGGCCCCGCGTCGAGACTCCATCCGCCGGAGACCTGCGTCAGGTCATAGCCGCTGTCGTTCGTCGCGGCGAACGGGCCGCTGCCCGTGGTGTCGAACAGGACGATGTGCTGGGAGGGCGTGTAGAACCGCGTGTTGCTCGACGACAGGCCGGTGAGCCGCACGTCGTAGCCGAGGCCCGTGACCCAGCCCTTGCCGACGTCCCTGGCGGTCTGGAGGCGGCTGTTGTACCAGCGGTCCAGGCTGAAGACCGCGTCGCCGGTGAAGCCGACAGGGTTGGCGATGGGGTCGTCGATCTCGTGTGCGACGAGGTTGCCGTCGGCGGCGTTGACGCCGACAGCGTCGCCCGCCCAGTTCGGCCCGCTCCCGGAGCGGGAGTCGCCGCCATTCGAGCTTACGTACAGCGCCTGCGAGCGCACGCCCACATCGCCCGTCGGCGGATCCGCGCTGCCAGGGGTCACCGGCGCGACGAGCGCCAGGGCGGTGGCGAAACCCAGCGCCGCCCGAACGCGAGCGCGCCAAGTTTTAACCGAAACCAACGACATCCGTGCCCTCCCTCGTCATTCCCTTACAGCAACTGCGGCGCCGGCGGCAACCTACCAGGGTGGCACTAGATATCAAGTCATGACCCCTGATCGCGGGGGCGTCAGACGCAACCCCGGAGCCTTGGGAGTGAGAGTGCCCTCCGTACGGGTGATCCAGAGTGTGACGCTCGCACCGCCGACGAACACGACCTCATCGAGGAGCGGGCCGAGCGGCGCGACCGCACACTCGAGCAGCTCGATGCTCATGTCGCTGACGTTGCCTTGTCGAACAGCCGCCCGCACGAGCCGACGCGGGCACGCGGCTTTGGGGGCGCACGACCGTGCGGCTCAGGTCAGCCGTTCGGTGGGCTGTTCGATGCCCCCGCCAGGAATCGAACAAGGAACCTTCGGATTAAAAGTGCCTCTTTGCGGCGCTCTTCCTCGTGGCTGCTGGCCGTTTGCTCACGCAGCTGTTCAGCGATGACCGCCGAGAGCATCTCGTCGAGCAGGAGCTTCAGCGCCGCAGCGCGGCTTGGCCAGCGAGCCACGCGTCGTGAGCGTGGCTCGCCTCGCGCTCGTTGCGTTCGATCCAATCGTCGATCTCGTCGACAAACGCGCCGTAGTACGTGACCGCGGCATTCACGAGCCCGAGCGCGAGTTGCAGGTGGGCGGCGGCTTCGGCGACGTCGCCGTCGTTGTCTTTGACCGCGGCGATCACTTCCCAGACATCGCTTCCCGTGCCGATGAGACGAGCGCGACGACCTGCGGGACCGTCGGCAAACCGCACGAGCGGATGCTCGTCCATGCGCAGCCCCTCCTCCACGGGCGTCGCCGTCGACGATGAGAAGTGGGCGGTTCCGGGAATGCTGCCCAGGCCTGATTTGCCCCGTCGTTGCTGGCCGCCGCGTGGCGGCCGAGGCTAGCTCACGAGGTCGCTGCCCAGAGTTCCCGAGGGGTCTTCCCAACGCGGCCTCCGGCGGAGCTGGAATCCCCCGGATTGGCAGGCCGGTTGTGGTGCGCCGCTGCCCACCTGGGCCTGCTGCCCGGCTGCCCATCGAGCGACGGTGGTCTCGTCTCGTCCTGCTCGTACGGTCACAGCCATGTCCGCGACGACTGCCGCCGACGCGATGGACGCGATCGCGCTCAACCTCTTCGAGCAGTTGCAAGGGATGACCGAGCAGGATCGCCGGTTCATTCTCATCGAGCTTGACGGGCATGCCGCTGGTGCTGCCGGCGAACGTGTGGTTCTTGTTCGCTCTGCGTTGGAGCTGTTCGTGCGGGAGACGGACGAGCCGCTTCGCCGGCAACGCTACGAGCGTTGGCGGGTCGCGCGGGCGGACGCCGACGCGTTGCCGTCGGCAGCCTTCATCGTGGGCACATGGAACGGATCGTGGGGCAACGCAGTCGATGAGCTGGGGCTCGTGGCTGCTCCTGACCAGATCGCACGCTTGATGCTCGTGCGCGGCGCGAGTCCGACCACGACGCAGCTGCTGGATGTCCTTCGCTCATGCGCCACGGAGCTCGGCCGGACCCCGAAGCTGGGTGACTTCAAGCTGTGGAAGCGGGCCGCGTCGCGGCGTCCTGGTGGCCCGATCGTCTTCAGCCAGCAGACGTACCACGAGCACTTCGGTGGGTGGCTGCAGGCGCTGGACGCTGCTGGACTGCCACGGCGTGGCCGTGCCGAATGGGTGAGGACCGTTGGCTGGACTCGCGGCGACGCGATCGGATACGTGCGTCAGGCGGCCGTGGAGTCCGGCGGGAGGCTGACATGCCGCGAGTACGACGAGTGGCGCCGACGGATGCTCGCCGAGCACCCCGCCGCCGCGGCGCGCACGCTGCTGCCCAGCGGACAGTCGATCGCCAAATGCTTCGGCGGATGGATAGTCGCGGTCGCCGCGGCCGGCCTGACGAGTCCGGCGGAGACTCGGGCTCGTCAGCACCGTCTGTTCAGCGACGCCGAGATCGAGGACGCGCTTGCGCGCTTCGCGCGTGAAACGACCGGGTCGGTGTCCAGTTGCGCGTACGAACGCTGGCGGCATCGTGCCTCCTTGGGTCCCGGGGTCCGTCCGCCCGGACGCACGATGCTCGCGGCACGGCACGGCGGCTGGGTGAACGTTGCTGCGCGCATCCGTACGCACCGTCTTGCCGCGGCCGCGTCGGTGACGACGGGCAAGCGTGCTGACGCCGGCGCGTCCGCGGGAGCGATCGCGGCGTGACGACCGGCGAAGCGCATCTGCGCCCAGCCGAGGAGCGCTCGTCGCTGACAACGGACCCCATGGCGCTGAACCTCTTCCGCCAGCTACGCGAGATGGATGATCGCGACCGCCGTTTCGTTTTGCAGCAGCTGGACGGATCTCTCGCGTCAGCAAGCAGCGAACGGATCGTTCTCGTTCGATCGGCGATGGAGCTGTTCGTGGCCGAGACCGGGGAGGCGCTGTCCAAGAAGCGCTACGAGCGTTGGCGGCTCGCTCGCGCCGACCCCGCGACGCTGCCGTCGGCGACGTTCGTTGCGAACACGTGGAACGGCTCATGGTCGACGGCGATGGACAAACTTGGCTTCCAGCCGGCCGCTGACCACGCGGCGCGGCGCATGGCGATGAACCGAGCCCCGCTAAGCGACAGCGAGCTGCTGGAGCACCTTCGCGCATGCGCCGATGAGCTCGGGGGCACGCCTCGGATGTCGGACTACCACCGCTGGCGCCGGGAGAAGCTGCGTCGTCCTGGCAGCGCGATGTACGCGAGTCAGCAGACCTACCGGCGTCGATTCGGCGGCTGGCATCAGGCCATCGAAGCAGCCGGGCTGCAGCCTCGGGCCGTTGTGCCGAGCGCACGAGTAGCGGAGTGGAGCGTCGAGGACGCGCTGGGGTACCTGCGCGCGGCGGACGCACAGTCAGGCCCGGGCAGGATGCGCGTGAGCCATTACGACGACTGGCGCCGCCGCCGACTCGCGTCGCTTGCCGTCAGCGGCTCGCGTGCCGCGATTCCATACGGTGCCGCGATCTCCCGCCGGCTCGGCGGCTGGTTGCCCGCGCTCGCCGCAGCCGGCTCGATCAGTGACCGCGCCGCGCAGAGCTACCGGGTCGGACATGGCCGCTCGTTCTCCGACACCGAGCTCGATGACGCGCTCGCGCGCTTCGCTCGGGAAACCGACTGCGCGCCGACCTCTACCGCGTACCAATCCTGGTGCGAACGTAGTATGGCAAGTGGCGTCGGCATTCATGTACCGGGCCGCGCGGCCGTCTGCCTCCGTCTCGGGACTTGGGCGGCTGCGGCGGCTCGAATCAGGGCGCATCGACTCCCAAAGAAGGAGGCGTCATGAGCGACGGTCCCTCGCCCGGCGCGCATGTCATCGCGCGGCTTCTCCCGGTCCTCAGCGACCAGACACGCCACCAGCTCCGAGCGATGCTCGCCGACGACATCGCGACGCGCGACGCGCTCGCACCCGCGAACCACAGCCTCGTCGGGATCGCGGCGCTCATCAGCGCGCGTGGACGCGTCCCGTCGATCGCGGAGTACGACGAAGGTCGCCGCCGCCACCCCGACTGGCCACATCACAATACGCTCGGTCGACGGTACGGCACGTGGCTTCACGCGGTAGGCGCAGCGGCGAAGCTCATGAGTCCGACCCCGAGGCGAGCGCGCCCTGCGACTGCACCAACGCGTTCGACTCGCCACGACATGATCCAGGCGATCGTGCGCTGCCGGCTCGCCGTCGGCGACTGGCCGACCGGTCACGAGTACACGCGCTGGCGGAACGTGGAAGCCGACATCTGCAGACGAACCGGCGCGTTGGACCGCATCGCTCCCGAACAGCAAACGATCCGAAGACGACTTGGCACCTGGAAGGCCGCGCTCGACATCGCGCGCTATCAAGAGCAAGCCAAGACGACAGATTCCGCGGATTGCGGCTAAGTCCGCGCTGGCGGCACTGTTGGCCTGCCTAGGACATCACGGGGTGAAGACATGATCTGCGCGGAATCCAACGCTTGGTGTTGTCGCCTTTCAGCAAGCGCGCGTATATGCGCATGGCCTAAGCCAGGCTGCTCTCTGGCGATCACGAGCATCGGCGGAAGTGGTTCCCCAGGGTTCAGTCCACCGATTCAGCGCCTCCTCCGGTTTCGCGGGTCTCTCCGTATTGCGAGAGGATCTCGCGGGCGAATGTTGCGACGTCGTCGTCCGGTGAGCTTGCGGCACGCCGGTACGCCGCTGCGGCGCCTTGGAAATCGCTCTGGGTGTGCAGCATCACAGCGAGGCTGAACGCGCCGCCGGGATGCCCGCGCTGCTCGGCTCGCTGGTAGGCGCCCTTCGCGCCGTCGAGGTTCCCGCGCTCCTCCAAGAGCAGTCCGAGGTTGAACGCTGCACCAGGGTGTCCGCCCTCATCGGCGCTACGCCAAGCTGCCTCGGCGCCCGCCAAATCGCCTTGGTTCTTGAGAAGCAAGCCGAGCTTGACCGCGCCGTCACGATGGCCCCTTTCATGAGCGCGCCGCCACGCTTCCTCCGCTCCTTCCGTATCCCCTCGGTCGTTGCGCAACTCGCCGAGTTTGTACGCTGCTGCGGCGTTGCCTCACTCATCAGCCCTCTTGTAGGCCCCTTCGGCGTCTGCCAGATAGCCACGCTGCTGGAGTACCAGGCCGAGGTTGAAGGCCGCAGCGGGCTGCCCGCGTTCCTCCGCGCGACGCCATGCCGCCTCGGCGCCTTCCAGGTCCCCACGCTTGTGCAGCAACACCCCGAGGTTGGACGGTGCAGCCGTGCTCCCGCGGACGTCGGCGCGCCGGTATGCCGCTTCGGCCCCCTCGAGATCGCCGCGCGTGTGCAGCAGCACCCCTAGGCTGAAGGCGCCGTCCGGGTGACCTCGGTCGTCGGCGCTGCGAAACGCGGCTTCGGCGCCCTGTAGGTCGCCGCGGTCCTGCATTACCTGCCCAAGCCCGTACGTTCCAAAGGAGTCGCCGCGGTCATCACCTCGTCGGAATACCGCCTCAGCGCCATCGAGATCGCCGCGTCGCCTCAGCAGCGTGCCCAGGTCGGTCATCGCCTTGAACTCCCCGCGCGACTCGCCGCGGCGCCAAGCCGCCTCTGCACCCTCGAGGTCACCGCGCTGCGCGAGAACCACGCCGAGGTTGGAGGCCGCGTAGTCCGCGCCCCGCGCTTCTGCGCGGCGGAAGGCGGCTTCCGCGGCCTCCAAATCGCTGCGCTCCGTTCGCATCAGGCCGACCCTCGATGCTGCGTCTCCATGGCCGCGCTCGTCGGCGCGGCGAAACGCAGATTCGGCGTCCACGAACTCGAAGCGGTTGCTCAGCAGCACCCCGAGGTTGTAGGCGCCCGCCGCGTGGCCACGCTCGTCTGCTCGTGCGAATGCGTCGATGGCGTCGTCCGTCATACCGTCTCGGTAGGCGCTGAGGCCGAGCTGAAAAAGCGCCTCAGGATCGTCGGGTGCCTCTGGAGCAGCTTGCACCACACCATCGGCTGCCTCTGCAGCAGCTTGCACCACACCATCTACGTGAACTGCGTCCGAACCGCCGCCGTGTTCGGAATGTCGACTCCGCATCGAGCTATCGAAGATGATGGCTGGGTGAGTCCGTGCTGTGGCCGGCCCTTCGAACATCTCTCGATGCTGAAATCGAAGGAGAGCGAGGCGTACGGTTGTGTACGCGTCACCTGGCTGGCCCGCCGCAACGCAGCAATGGCCGCGACGCATTCCGACAAGAGCCGCTGCCCATCCGCATCAGCTTCGACGGTCAATGCCCTCACGGCCTCGCGAACGCTCTCAACCATGGGGGACCGCGGCTGCACGCCGCCGCGGTACGTGGGTACGAGCACATCACGGGCTGCGACCATCTCAACGTCTTTGGCACCGGCGAGATGTGCCGCGGTAATCACGGGCAACAGCGCGAACTCACGAGCCGCCTGGAGGATGCTGACGACCAGATCGTCAGCGAACGCGAGGTCGGATGGAAACCACCACGGGCCCGAGTCCACGTCATCAACCTGGGGCCGCTGGATCGCGTGAACGACCGCAGGGAAGGCGACGCCGTTGTGAGCGAGGGTCGCCGCCCAGGGTCTACGTCCGTCGTCAAATGATCTGTCGCTGAGAAGGGTGTACTCCCAGCGAAACAGCTTGTCCTTGACGGCCGGGGCACGAGTACGATCCCTTGTCAATCTCGGCTGTGGACGTTGATGTACGGCATATTGGCGTCTGCCGGGTAGGGAACTAGCTCGATCGTTTTCTCGCCATCTGCGAATGGGCGGTCCGCCACGAATGTCACGAGGTCGAACAATGCGGACAGGTCGCGACCGAGAGCCGTCACCTCCCCGGCGTCACTTGAGACGATGAGCGCCTTTGCACCGGAGAGGCCTATGACGTTCCTCATGACTTCCTCGCCACGCCAGTAGTACCAAAGGCGTCGCAGTTGACGTTGGGCCTCCGGGTACCAAGATTCCAATCCTGTTAGTTCGGCGCTCAGTGCGCGCAGATCATGTTGCGCCGGTTTCCGCAGATCCAGCCAGGCCTCGACGCGTTCGAGCCGGCGCTCAATCTCATTAGCCAAGGGGTCAAGATGGTGGTCCGTAGCGAGCGTACGGGCCTCCAGCAGTGTCTCTCGCCCTCGACGCGCGTCACCGCGGCGCAGTTGAAGTCGACCGAGGTAGTAGCCGATGCTCGCCTTCACTTCCCAGGCAGGAAGATGCTCGACCAGGCCGGAGGCTTCGCGAAGAGCGTCCTCGGCGGCGATGTCGTCGTTCATCAAAAGTGCAATGTCGGCGCTGCCGATCAACGCACTGGCTGCCAATGCGTGACTGCCGATCGCCATCGATGCGTTGTAGGCACGCTTGTACCAGTCCCGCGCCTTGCCGAGATCGGCCTGCGACTGCCGCGAGCGGTAACCGCTAGCGAGTTGCTGCATTAGGTGCGCGGCCGCCGCCGGACTCTCAGTGGCGCGGACTCGGCGCTGCAGCGCGTCAAGTACTTCTTGGGTCGCGGGTGGCTCATTCGTGTCCCGCTTTCCAAGCCGCTCTGACTGCCTGCCGATGGAAACGAGATGTGAGGCATCGCCACCTCTCTCGGCGACAACACGGGCCGCGTCCAGATGTTCCTGGGCTGTGTCCGGAGCTCGGGCGTCGTCAGCCAGCGTTGCGAGCATCTGGTGGAATTGCGCGGTCGCGGCGTCATCGACGCCGCTGCTGGTCGCCACAGCGCGAAGCAGCACCACCCGGGCCTCATCGGGGCGACCGACGGTCGCGAGCGCGCGAGCGCGCATCTCAAGACACGCGATAACACCAGATGTGTACTCGGCACCCTCGGCCAGCGCCAGCGCGCGCTCTAGCTCGCCCAAGCCTGCGTCCCATTCCTGGTCATGGAAGTGGCAGCGTGCGAGAGCACGGCGCGCAGCGGACTCGTCTACCGGTGATCCAGCCTCTGCGAACCAGTCGGCGGCTCGTGAGAAAGCAACGGATGCACCGAGAACGTCCCCCTCGCTTAGGAGGGCGGCGGCCTTGTTGCTCAGGCAGGTGGCAACCCCGACCTTAGCCCGGACCTTGTGCATCGAGTCGGGATCACGGCTCAGCACGGTCAAGAAGCTTTGGGCTGCCTGCTCATACAGGGCAGCAGCCTCCCCAGGAATGCGCTGGATCCCCGCAAGCTGCGCACGTAGCTGCAGCACAGTGCGCTCGTCGCTGGCGCCGTCGCTGAGTTCTTGTGCCGCGAGGACGGCACCTTGGGCAATCTGAATCCGCCCCACGACCATCGCCGCCTCGGCTTTCCGAACGAGCGCTGAGAAGAGAAGATCCGGATAGCCGTCGAGCACCGTCGCGTCAGCGCCGAGATCGGCGAGTCTCCATGCTTCTGCGTCGTCGACCTCCATGAGCAAGAGGCCGTGGCTACAGGCTGTGCGGGCTCGTGCGACTTGGCGGGCGCTCGCGGGCAGATCGGCGTCTGCTTCGAGTGCGCTTGCGAGCGCCCGGCGCGCAGCATCGAGCGATGCGGCGTACTCGCCGCGCTGCTCCAGCGCCGTCGCCTCATCGAGGAGCGCGTCAGCCGGCGCGGCCAGGGGCTCAACGGGAGGCAGCTTGAGGTCGAGCGCCTCAATGACCTCTTGGACTCTGGCCGCGCTGTAGCGCTTGAAGTCGAGTCGCCTGAAGTGGGCAAGCGCTTGCGGTAGCTGGCACGGCTCGAACTCGAGCAGCAGCAGCGAGTTCCGACGGTTCGCGGGATCGGCATGAGACCTAGCGGCACGCTCAAGTGCCGTCCACTCGGAACTCAGGAACGCCGGTGACAAGCACAGCACGAGCGTGCGTGAGCCCTCAAGGCCCTCTTCGATCGCGAGCGGGATCGAAGAGCTGCCCTTGATCGAAGTCGTATCGAACCAGACGCGCACGCCGCGCGTGACGAGGGCTTGCGCTAGCCGCGCGACGCGCGGCTTATCAGCGCTGTTGTGAGAAAGAAAGACGTCCCAGGTGTATTCCGCGCTCGACACCCGCTTCAGCGCTCCGCTATCCCCGTGAGCGCTGCACGGCCTTGAGTGCTACGCGATGCGGCGCACGGAGCGCAGCCCGGCGTCGAGATGCCCCCGTATCTAGACCTGGCACCTAAGCATGATTCGCACTCCTGGCGCACACCACGAACTCTAGCCTCACGCTCCTGCCTGCTCGGATCGATGACACAGCCTCCACGGAATCGCGATGCCAATACTTCGTCTGGGAGATCGCTCGACAGCCCGACTGACCGCATCAGACCATCCCGTTCCGGGGTGGTGGTGACGGCGGGCGCCGCGTCGCACGGGATCAGCGATAACGCTTTGAGCACCGACTTCGGCGCGCTCGATCTACGACCGCGGCCCCGGCGTAGCGCAAGACCGTCATGAGGTAGCCAGCCCTCGAACATGAGCCTGAAACACCCTCGCCGCCGGGCCGCCACCCCGCACCCCGAACCAGAGACGAAGAACAACAGCCCCGGCCATCGGTCACGCTCACCCGCAGCCACTTGATAAGCGGCTCTCCATATGAGCGTTGGATTTCGCGCCTATGAGGGCGCTTAGGCCTCATCACGCAGCGGAGCAACCGCCGGTGCGACGGCTCCGCCACCTAAGCGCTGTGACAGACCCACTTGCTTCACACGACGAGCGAGTTGCGCGGCGGTCCGCGACCCCATCCGCACGCTCGCTGCACCCACGCCGACTCCGGAGGCCATACGCTTTCGGTCGGCCATGGCATGTCGCCCATGGCAAGCACAACCTCGCGGCCCGATCGATGACGAACCGGCTGGATCTGTGCAAGCCCTCGCGCTGAGGCCAAGCGACCTTGCTCGCACGCCCCAGCACCACGCGCCGTGTCCCGATCAACGGGCTACGACTCGGCGTCAGGACGATCGCCGGCAAGCCGGTCGAGCTCAAATCGGTATTCCTCCGGGAGGTGAGCGGCCTGTATGCGGATTGCCTCCGCGAGCTTGTGAGCCCGCGTGCCGAGCACGATCTGGTCGCTGACGAGTTGCACGGCGGACGGAGCCAGCATTTGCAGACCACCGAGCAGCGTGCGGACGTCGTCTTCGCTGGGTCGCGGGTGGCGTGCCCCGTCGCGCTCGTTTCGTCGTTGGCGCATCCGCATCGCGACCATGCCGGCGTTGAGCCTGCCGATGTTGTCGAGATCCTCCAAGGCCTCGACGAGTTCGGCGATGGTGACCGAAACCCGTCCGCGTGCTTCGGAGATCAGGTTCGTGATCTCCGAGGCTACGTCGTCCGGATCGCTGCATCGCAGGACGGCGCGGAAGCGCTCCTGGTCCAATGGTCCGCTGACGGCGACTCCCACAAGCAGCCGCCCGAGATCGGCCGTTCGCATCGGGCAAACGTTGAGGGCCCCGCATTCGTCTTGCAGAGCCCCGGCCTGAAACCCAGGGGCGATCACTAGCGCATACTCGACCTCGGTGAGATCGTCGGTGTCGCCCGCGGCGTGACGACGGTGGCGGTCTTGACCGCTGACGTTGACGTCCTTGGTCGACACCTTGCGGTCGGCTGACATCGTGGACTTCGCTTCATAGATGAAGCGGTAGCGGCGCGGTCGGTCGGCCGCGTCCGGGGCGAGATCGGCGGTCGCGATGCCCTCCGGCTTTCCGGTCTGCGCCTGGTGATGAACGTGAAAACCGAAGTAATCCAGGCATTCCGCGACGATGTTCTCGAGGCTGGTGCGTTGGGTGCTGGCCTCGTCGAGCATGCCGGCAAGCGTGAGTGCGCTTCGGCGACGCGAGGATGCGATGAGCCGCTCGACCTGGTCGCGGTAGCCCCGTAGGTCGTCGACGAGTTCGTGCGCAACGCCAAGCTGGAGCAGGTATGCATCGCCGAGCAGCGCGACCGTCGCGGCGGTCGTCAGAAGATCCTTCTTGTCGCTGTCGCCGGTGAGCTGCTCAATCCAGTAGGGATGGTCGCTGTTGATCACGACGCTGCGATCGGCCACGTGGTAGCGGGCCAGGCGAGCCGCGGCCCCGTGGGGGCGTGCTTGGACGTCGCGCAGCGCGTCCTCGGGGCGATCTTCGATGCTCTTTCGTACTTCGAGGGCGGCCTGCTCGCCGGTCTCGACGCCTGTGAGATCGACGAGGTCGCTGCCCTCACCGGTGGAGACCGCGTCGTCGACGACATCCAGCAGCGGCGAGATTGGCACGGTCCCCCATTGGTCTCGCAGCAGGTCGTGGATGTCGGGCAGTCCCGACGCCTCGGGGTAGTGCAGTCGCGCGAAGTTGAACGTCGCGCGCAGTAGGCCGCGGAAAATCCGGACCTCTTCGGAGTCCTCCACGCTCTCGCGTGTGACCGCCAGATCGCGGTTCAAGCCGTCTGCGCGAACCGTGACGCGCAGTTTGGCCCAGACGCCGTGACTGAGCGCCGGCATCCCGAAATGCTCGTCTTGGAGGTTGATGACGCGGCCACGGACGTTGACGTGAAAACCATTTGATGGCGCGCGGTCCGCGCTCTTGCCGCCCGCGATCGACTTCTCGTAAAGCTTGATCTCCCCGGTGACCTTCCCGACACCCGGAATGTCGATGTGCGGCTCGGCGCCGCCAGCGGCTATGACCGCGACATCGTCGCCAGCGTCATCCTCGCTGGCCTGTCGATCACGTTCCGGTGTGACGCTGTCGGGCGCGTAGTCCGAACCGAGCACCCAGCTGCCCTGCAACGATGCGTCGATCTTGGTCGGGGCGAGCTGTTCGCCGTTGAGTACCAACATGATGCTGTTTCCGAGAGGAAGCGCTGCGCGCAGCATCCGCCTGACGTGTCCGCGCTGGATGCCCCGGCCGCGCGGTTTTAGTGCGCTCATCACGGCCAGCGTCCAAGTCGTGGAGGTGTCAGGCACGTCATCGTCCTCGAGCGCATGGAACTCGTCGTCGTCGGCACGGTCGTTCTCGGGCCGACTGACCGCACCTCCGTCGATGAGTCCCTTGACGTCTACAAGCCCGAGCTCGTCGAGTAGCGCTGCGAGGGCCTGGTCGCTCAGGGTGCGAACGTCGAGCGGGAGCGGCTCCACATGCAAGGCCTGCGCGTCTCCTCGCCTGAGGATCTCGCGGTAGTCGACGCTGACGGCCCGCAGAACGCCGTCGCCTGCCTTGCAAATGTACGTCAGCTGGTTGGCGAGAACGAACGTCGCCAGCTTCCCGATCCCGAACTTGCCGATCTGGTCGCGGCCTCGGGGCGCGTCCCAATCGGACCGGGCTTTGTGGTCGTCGCCCACCGCCCACAGCAGCCGCATCGTCGCAACGTCCATGCCGACACCATCATCCAGAACCCAGAGGATCGCATCGTCCGCGGCGAGGTCATCGGGGATGCCGATATGCACTACTCCCGCTCCTGCATCCCAGCTGTTGGAGACAAGTTCCTCGAACGCCTTGTTGGGCGACGTGTACAGCTGCTCGCTGAACAGCTGCAGGAACTTCGGGCCGATCGTGACCTCGACCCGGTCAACCGCCTCTCCTGCGGCGAGTAGCACGTCGGTGCTTCTGGGTTCTGGGTGTTGTTCGCTCACGATTTGCCGGACACTACGGCGGCGAGGCGATCCTCGCCACCGGCCCGCAACGACTATCCCGTTGTCGTCCGGCGGAAGACGAGCACGAACTCTCGGTCGATGTTCGCGCCGTTGCGGCGCCCGTAGCTCATGTGTCGATTCTTGACCGGGTACCAAAGCTCTTTATCGAGATCGAACGCCGGCCGGGCAAGCTCTGCGAGCAGCCGCGAGGTGTCGAGGCTGTGGCCGTTCCACCGGCTGCGGCCGACGATGAAGATCGCCGGCGCCCCGACAGCAAGCACATCAGCCAAGCGCGCGAATGCGCGTGCCATCCCGACGCAGTAGTGGCGAAACTCGTCGGCGCGTCGGGGCGCCTCAATTCGCATGGCCGCTTCGCAACGCGCCGCTTGCGGATACGCCGCGAGATCGGTGTTGAGGACAAACCGGTGCTTCTGGGGGACGTGAGGGCGTCCGAGATACTGGTCGAGCAAGCGCAGCCGCGCAGGCTGGTCTGCCGTCAATCCGAGCCAGAACATCTCCAGCTGATGACGCCGGTAATAGTCCACCGCTCCGTGATACGGGGGTGACGTGATGACCGCATGCACCCGTTCGCCGTCTTGCAACGGTAGGCGCTGGGTTGCGTCTGCGATCGCCACGCGACAGACGCTCGCCTCGCTGCGTAGCGCCTGGTAGGCCTTGATGTCCTTGATTGTGCGTTGCAGCTTGCGCTCGTAGAGCGCGAAGGGGTCGATGAGGCGGCCCAGCTCGTCGCGCGCGCGAATGTGCTTGGTGCGCTCCAGGCCGGATACAGGAACCGGGTCGGCGTTGGATGCCGCGCGGATGATCGACGCGAACACGAGCCTGAGCACGTCGCGCAGCGGTTCGGTCGTGTCAATCGCTTCAATGGCGTCGCGCAGCCGAGCGAGATCAACGAGGACGTAGCGGCGAAACCAGAAGGCGAGGCGAGGGATCGCAGGCATCGCTAGGCCCGCAGACTGCGCCGTGAACTCCTCTTCGGTGAGGTCCTCGGTTATCTTGGCTCTCTGGCGGTACTCCTCCACGCCGCGCGAGAGCCCGGACAGCGTGTCGAGCAGCTCTTGCGCCGCGACGGTCAGGGCCTCGCAGTCGATTGGCTGAGACTTGGTCTGAGCGACGAACACGCTGAGCGGATCGACGTCGAAGCCAACTGCGTGGCGGCTACTGATCGAGGCTTCTACCATGAGCGTGCCGCTGCCGCAGAAATTATCGAGCAGCCGCTCCCCAGGCTTGGAATAGGTGCTGATCAGCTGCCGAACGACGGGCGCATGGAACTTCGCGGGGAACCGGAAGACCTGATGCGTAAGACGACCCTTGTCATCCGCCGCGAACTGCAGACGTGGTAGCTGACCGTCATCGAGAGCCACCCAACCGTTGATCGACGCCGTGTGCGCAGGCGGCTCTTGGGCCGCGAGGGATCCTGGCGATACCCACACGGTCGGGAACATACCTGCGGGCGACGTCGGAACCACGGTTCGGAGAGGTAGGCGCGGCCGAGCGACGTCTTCAGCCAGAGCTCATTGCTCGGGGCCGCACCTCGGGATTGCCGCGGCAACCGCGTTCGTCATTCCCGGCGATAGGTGTCGAAGGGCGGCGCGTAGCCGGTGATCTGCGAGTACAGCCTCCAGGCCCGTTGGTAGTCGGCGTCAGTAAGCGGCTTGTCGGGGTCAAGGTGATGAGCCGCGTTGGCGAGGCCGCAGAGCTGGCGGGCCGCGGCGACCGCATCCAGGCCGATGAGCTGCAGCCCCGCCGGGTCGTAGGCGAGGCAGGTGAGCACCGCGCGCGGCTCAAGCGACGCGTAGGTCGCGGGAGGTCCTTGTCCCCTGGCGAGCATGTCCGCGCGCCGGCGGGCGTTGAACGCGGCCAGCCAGTCGGGGCCGTCTTGGTGCTCGAGGATGCGTCGTAGCCGGTCGCGGTACACGTCGGCGGTTGTCCCGACGGCGCGTTGGATCGCGAATGCGACCTCTTCGCCGCGGCGGCGCTGCACGAACTCGTAGTCCGGGCTCGGGTCGGTCGAGTCGGCGACGGTCGCGTCAGGGGAGGCCTCGCCGCTGGGATCCGGTGGAGGCTTGCCGGCTTCCCTGCGCTGGTCCCTGCGTTCGGCGACCCACAGCGACACGACTGCGACAACGATGAGCGGGACGACGACGAGGAGCCATTGCAGGGCGCCGCGCGCCGTCTCGGCATCGCTGTTGTCGCTGCTGCCCGGCGTGTCGCTCGCAGTGGCGGCCAGCCGCTTCTCCGCCCGCGCGACGGTGCGCGGCCGCACGATGCCCGCGACGCGGCGCGGCGCGGTCAGCCAGCCGCACACGCGTGGATCGCGGACGACCTTGAGCGCGTCGGCGATTGTCAGGTCCGTGGAGAAGTGCGCCCCGCCGATGCCGTCCCAGGACACGCCCGGGCTGTTCCGGTCGGGTGGGTGCTTGGGGCATGGCGCGCTTCGTGAGCGCGCCATGACGGTGACGGTCCCGATGTGCTGGTCCACGGCGTCGGGGAACGGGGAGTTGCCGTCGCGTCCGACGTAGCCGGTCGCGGTGACATGCACATTGCTGTCGGAGCCTTTCGTCGCGGTGAGGCGCAGCCGGTCGCGTCCCCGGCGAGTGCGGATCGCTTTGCCCGCGACCAGGGTTTCGGTCGAGATCTCGTAGGCGCAGAGCGTCGAGCGGCCGCTTGAGAACGAGATCTGCTGGGCGTCGGCGCCGTTGTCGTTGAGGAAGCCGTCCGCGTCGAATGTCTGGGCGGGATTGCCCGGCAGCAGGTCGCGCGGGCACGCGCGGCTGCCCGCGAACACGACGACGCGGTAGCTCATCCCCGGCGGCCCGCGCAGCACGTACGTCGCGGTCTCGCCCGCCGGCGGCCGGCTTGGGCCCGATAGCCGCGCTACGGCGCCGTGGGCGTCCGAGCACGGCCCGAGGACGAGAAGCAACCCGAGGAGGACGCATGCTGCGCGCGCCATGAGCACCGGCGACAGAGCCACTGCGCAAGAGTAACGATCGTTACTGGTCCTACGGCGCGCGGGGCGCAAGGTTGGCGGGGTGGCCCAGGCACTCAGCCCGATCGATCGCGAGCGACTGAGAGAGCTCGGCGCCGAGATACGTCAGCGGCGCACGGCCAGCGACCTGACATTGGAGGATCTCGCGGCGTCCGCCGGGCTCTCGGTCACCTACCTCGGCCAGACGGAACGTGGCCAGCGCAACCCCTCGGTGCTCGTCTTGTGGTGTATCGCGGATGCGCTTAGCACCACTTTGGATCAGCTCGTTGCCGCGGATCTCGGCAGACAACCGGGCGAGCATCACCGGACGAGCGCACCTCCCTAGCTCTCAAGTCGCGTGTCCAGGCGCGCCGCGTTCGTGGCGAGCCGCGCGCTGGTTTGCAAGCTGCGACGCTCTGCTACCGGAGGACCCGCGACGATCGGTGGATCGACTGCGCGGTCGCCGAGGGGCACGAGGCTTCAGGCGCTCCGCGAGGCGAGCTCACGGCAGAGGTTCCAGTAGGCGCTCTCTTGACGAGCGAGATAGACGCGCCGCTCGCCCTGTTGCTTGGGTGCGCGTTTGAGAAGCGCTGCTCGCTCGAGGACCTTCAGCTCGGTGTTGACGGAGCCCGTACCCGGTGGGTCGCCGAGCTCGTCGGCCAGATCCTTGATGGAGACCAAGCCGTCGCCGTCGGCGATCGCGAGGCCTATCTCCAGCCGGTACTGCGCGCCGCCGAACAGCGTCCGCGAGAGGGCACGCAGCTCTGCAAGCTGGGCATCCGATTGTTGGTTCAAGATCTAAAGATCATGGATCAAGGATCATGGATCGTACTTCTTGGAGACATGATCGCCGCTGGAGGTGTTCGGCGTCTACCCGCCCGAACGCCTTGGCCCATGCATCGCGCGCTCGTGCTGCTCTATTGCCAAGCTGGTCGATCGGGATCACTAGGTCTGCTACCGCCACAGCCCGTGTTCAGACCGTGTCCCGAAGCTGGCCTCGCGGCAGAGGGCGCCGAGGAGGCAATGTCCGCGCTGATTCGCATCGGACTCCTCCACGAAACAGGTGCTGGCCTTTGCGCAGCCCTCGTCGTGGACGACGCGGAGCTGACGAGTCGCCGCCGGTCGCTTATGACCCGCGACCCGTCGGCAGTGGCACTGCTTCAGCGCGCGGGCGAGCGGTGGGCCGCACTGGCTTCGACTGCGGCGAATATTGCGGACGCACCGACGTCGTCGGCCGGATCGAGGGTCGCATCGCCAATGGTCTGACGCCAGCCGCCGCCGACCCTGCGGAAGTCGGATTCGACCCGCAGCCTTCCTCTGCCGCCTCCTGCCTTCAGGAACCTCGCCGTCACCCGGTACTCGATGCGGCGGTGCGACGCGATGTGCGCCGGCCACGTGCCCACCCAGGCTCCATCCATCCCGTTGCCCTCGAGATGACGCCAGTCGACGCAGCGCACTCGGCGCAGAGCGGTGATGAACGCGCCCGGTGTGCTGAAGCGTCTTGACGGATCACGATGGATCGCCTTGCGCACGCAACGGCGAAGCCGCTCCGGGATGTGAGGGGCGAACACCAGCTGGCTGTCAGCCACCGCGCGCATCCCGCGCTGCAGCCGTCGTTCGACCGCCTGGAGGTCCAGCTGTTCCCAAGCGATGCGCCCATTGAGCATCTCGAAAAGCATCATCCCGATGCCGTACACATCGGCGTCCGCGGCCACCCGTCCCGTCGCGCGCGCTTCAGGCGGCCGGTAGATATTCGTGCCGAGCACGGCAGCTGCCCTGCCCTTTTCGTCCATCGCTGCTGCCGAGCCGAAGTCACTGAGATAGCCGTGGGCGCGATCTGCATCGAGCACGACGTTGCCCGGCTTGGTGTCGCGGTGCAGCGCGCGAAACTCGCGGTGGAGGTACCCCAGGGCGTCGAGCGTGTCGACGGCGATCGTGAGCGCTTGGTTGATGGAGAACCGATAGTCCTCCCGCAGAGCATCTTCGACGCTGCCACCAGCAAACAGCGGCATCACGAAGGTGATCGCGTGATCGCCGATGGGGTCCCATTGCGCCTCGCGCACAGGGACGATCCGGGGGTGCTCGAGTCGATCGAGGAACGCGGGCTCGCTGTTGGCGAGCGCGTCCTCCAAGCCGTGCATTCGCACCGTCTTCTGCACGCATTCCCCGCCGAAGATTTCGTGCCGAGCCTTGTAGACGTCGTCTCCCCGCCCGTCGCCTAGCCGGCCGAGGATCTGGTAGGTCGGCTTGTTGGGGTTCTCGCCCTTTAGCGGGCTCATACGACGGCCTCCATCGCGAGCGCCGCGAGGCCAGCCACGTCGCGGCCGGCGCTCCAGTAGCGGCCGACTGGCTCGGGGACCACCGAGCTCACATGGGAGGCCAGATCCCCGGATTTCGGAAGCCCCAGGCGCGCGCGCACTGTTGCTCTGGCCAGCAACTCGATATCAATGGATTCCTGCACCGCCGCTATCCGGAGCACCGTCTCCAGCGCGACACGTGACGCGAGCTGATCGTAGCTGTGCCCCCGCCTGCTCATCTCCGGCTTCAGAACCGCGACTGAATCCGGTCGGAGCTCAGCGTACGCCCGCTTGACATCGTCCAGAGTGGCGACCAATTCAGCGGACGCCTCGTCCTGGGAGGCGACCTCGAGACGCTCGATGCCCTCTAGGACTATTGCTCCGTCGACGGCGAAGGTGAGATAGGCGATGCGAGGAGTACATGTAACGCCGAGCGCACGCACAACTCCACCATAGTCGGGGTACCGGCTGCCCGCGTTGCATAGGCGACTTCGGTATCCGGGCGGCTCACCTGCGCAGGTGCGATCGGGGCCGCAGTTGACTGCCGTTCCGGTCGAGGACGTTGCCTCATCGATGGAGAGAGGCCCAGAAAGGAGTCGCCCTGATGGTTCCGGTTGGGCCGCCAATCTGCGTTTCGAAGCGTGTCGCATCGCTTCTCGCGCAGTCCGATCCCAGCTACTACTGTGCCGCGGGCTCCGGCTGCACTCCGCTCGACCTTGCCACGGGCGACCGGAAAATCCCCGAGGTGGGTGACGTCCAGTTAGGCTGCGAGCATGGCCGTCTCCTACAACGAGCTGACCGAGATCCTGCTCAGGAGCGGCGAGACCTTCGAGGTGCAGGAGATTTTCCAGGACGGCACGATCCACACCTATCGGGGGAAGAACATCTCCGCCTTCATACAGCGAAGTGATAAGCGCGATCACGAGCACAAGGTGTTCGACCAGACCGGAAATCTCGTATATCACCGTGACCGGAACGGCAAGCTGCACGTAGGCAGTTCGAAGCAGTGGCAAAAGGCGTTGCGTCAAGCCCAGATCGGGAGGACCACCGTTTCCGGTGCAGAGATCCTGGCTGATAGCTGGCGCCGCGCGCTCCGTATGTACGGCATCGGCCGCCGCTGACGAACGGTAGCTTAAGGCTTCGATGTCTCTACTAGGGAGCACGAGCCGCGCTGGAGCGTCGAGCGGTGTGAGGCCGGTTACCGTCTCAGTCACAGACGGCGACCTCGGCCGATGCGATGCGGCGCTCCGCCGGTTCGAGGATTCCTACGGTGGTGGCCAAGACGCGCCGATCCGCAGCGCGCTCATGGGCATCGCCGAGGCGGGAGGTTGGCGAGGCGATGAATGGGCTCTCGAGGAGTACGCCGCGGGGCGCGATGTCGATACGCAAGCGTGGCGGTGGCTTGCACTCATAACCGAAGCGGCAGCGACCGTCGATCCGGCCCTCGCGGGCCGAGTCGGG
Organism: uncultured Actinomycetes bacterium; assembly: GCA_963743055.1. Taxonomy (GTDB): domain Bacteria; phylum Actinomycetota; class Thermoleophilia; order Solirubrobacterales; family Solirubrobacteraceae; genus CADCVQ01. The sequence continues at coordinate 493,835 of CAVUOK010000002.1, forward strand.
TTCTTCTTTAGAGTCTTCTGGCGCGACATAGGCCCGAACCTCAGCATGGCGGATCACTTCGACTTCGGCCTAGGCCAGCCGCCTGAAGCCGTCTATCGGTCCGCGCTCGTTCACGCCATCAAGGCCCTTGGCCCAATGGCGCCCGATGCGATCGTTCTTCGGTACCCACAGGGGCAGTTCGATGTCGGCGGCATGATCTTCCTCCTAGGTGAATCGCTCGGCGAACTCCAGAACGCAGGGACCAGAGACGAAGACGAAGCGCGGGCCATCGCTTCGTCGGTAGCCGAACACGCGCGTGGACGTCAGCAGCAAGCGGCGTCCGCTAGCAATGAGACGCTCGGGCTCCGTTTGCGCAGTTTGCAGACCGCACATCGTCGCGCCACGGCAGAGCCCGACCGCCTGGACTACCAGCGCACGCTCGCCGCCGCTTACGACGCACTCGGCGACGCGCAGCGAGCGCTGGGCATGCGCGACGAGGCTTTGGGCTCATACGCAAGCCGGCTCCAGGTGACCGCGCGTCTTGCGGCCGGGGAACCTGAGCGCTTGGACTACCAGCGCAACCTTGCGGCAGCCCACGAGGAACTCGGCGAGGCGCAGCGCGCATTGGGCGAGAGTCACGAAGCGCTCGACTCCTACACGCGGAGCTTGCAGATCACGCAGCGTTTGGTCAGCACTGAGCCGGAACGCATCGACTATCAGCGCAGGCTTGCCAGGGCTCACGGCCGGCTCGGCGATACGTCGAGAGGTATGGGGGACGGTGCGGCTGCGGACGCCCATTACGCCGCTGAGCTCCGGATCGCACGGCGAGTACTCGCGTTGCAGCCTGAGAGCGCCAACGCGATCGTTGATCTCGCAGAAGTGCTGAGGCGGTCCGAGCTCGTGCATAAAGACGCGCAGCCTCGTGCAGCGGAGGCGGTCGCTCTACTTGAGCAGCTTGAGTCGCAAGGCCGTCTGAACAAACGCGGTGCAGCTGTGCTGGCGCAGATGCGGTGACTGGTCGTCCAGGCGTCATCACCGCGGTCAAGACTGCTTATTGGTGGAGATCGCCGGCCGCAGACGGCGGCTCGCGGTGCGCGCGTGAGGCCTCCACCCCCTCGCTACTGCTGCCTCACCCCGCAAGATCGCGATAGGCCGGGGCCAGCTCGATATCGCTATTGATTCGGGCCGCTTGGCGAGTTCCGCCGGTCCGGGGTTTACGTTTGTAAGCGCGTGCGTGTAGCTGCAGAACCACTTTTCCCCGGCATCGCGTCATGCACCTGCGGTGTTCATGAGCTCCGCCACGGAGGGGTCGGCCATGCGATCCGTCACGAACGCGGCAATCAAAGCTTGTCCGCGCTCAGTGACAGCCAGGATCGCACGTCGGGCATCGCGGGGATCAACCGCCTGCGACAGAAGCTTGCGCGCGCGCAACGGCTCGACGGCAGCGCTCGCGGTACTGGGCGAGAGCCCGAGTCGCTCGGCGGCATCACCGATCGTGCAGCCGCCCTCGCCGGCGGCGAGGACGCCGAGAAGCACCTGCAGACCTGTTGTATCGACCCCTTCGAATCCTCCTCGCGGGAAGAGCCTGCGAGCGAGCGCGGCGCTGCGGACCATCGCGTCGATCTGCGCGGGCCGGTGTCCCTGCATTACGGCCTGCTGCAATTCCGGACCCACAATATGTGGGTTTCCAAGGCATTCTGGTGCTGCGCCCACTTCGAGGCGCGCCCTCTAGTTCCTTCTGAAAGGACCTTGTCATGTCCACCGTCACTTCCGGCGACCTCCCGCCGAACACGCTCGTGGTGCCGAACGTCGCCGAGATCCAGCAGGATCATCCGCCCCATCGGTCCGGCACCACGCGCCGGCCCCACCGCGTTCGGGTCCATCTCGGGCAACTGAGCGACTGGCTCACCTGCCAGGGCAACGACCTCAGTCCTACCGAGCACGACGCCGAGGTCGCGCGCCTCGAGCAGGAGGCGTCGCAGAGCTCCCCCGAGCTTCGCACCGCGATCGCCAAGCTCGCCTCGACATCTCGCAGCCCGGCGCGAGCCGGGATCGTGCCGGAGATCGAACTCGCCGCCGCGCGCCGGCTGCCGACGATGGTGTGGCTGACCGAGGGAGCTCGTCCGCTGCCTGCCCCGTGGCCGGCCGACGGACACGCGCTTCGCGCTCGCCGTCCTCGAGCACATGGCGACGCTCAGTGCCCGCCCGGAGGCGCAGGCCGCAGGCCGGACGCTGCGTCAGTCGCCGTTGATGATGTGGGCCGTCGGCCATCCCAGGGCGCCCGCGAAGCTGCGCCTACGAGCAGATCCAGAAGCTGTGCGCTCGCAACTCGACCGAGCTGGCGCTGCATGCCAACGTCGAGCTCATCAGGCAGCTCGCCGAGCGTGTCGATGCGTCCGGCGAGCTGGCTCACCGCGACATCGGCGCGGTGGGCGTCGTCGACGCGACGATGCTCCAGGCGCATGTGCCGCAGCGCAGGCCCGGCGGGCCGGCTGAGCGTTCGGCGATGCTGGCCGATCGCTGGGAGAAGGTGGGCTACGTCGTCTACACGGATTCGCGTGGCAACGTCACCGCGCGCTGCCACGGCTACAAGCTGGTCGCGATCTGCGACCTCGCGAGCACCCTGCCGCTGGTGTGGCTGCTCGCGCCGGCGTCCGTCAGCGAGCGCGACGCGTGCCGCGAGCTGCTGAAGATCCTGTTCGCGCTGTGGCCGACGTGCCCGATGCACACGCTGGTCGGCGACGCGCTGTATGACCAGGAGGAGGCGTTCGCGAGGGAGCTGGTCTTCGACTGGGGGCTGCACCCGTGCTTCCCCCGCGGTGGCCGGGTGTCCGCGGCTCTGCCGCACGCGGAAACCGACGGCGTCCCGACGTGCGCGCACGGTCTCATGCACCGCGAGAAGGCCGAGGGCTTCCCGGATGCCGACTGGCGCGCCAAGACCGGCACGCCTCGCGGTGAGACCGCGCGCGAGAACAAGGCCCGGATCCGGTGGCGCTGCCCGATCAAGGACCCCGCCTGCGCGAGCCAGACTACCTATCCGCGTGACAATCCGCGTCTGTACACGTACCTGCCGCGCGCCGGCGACAGCCCGGCGGCGATCAAGCGCCGCGCGCTGTTGTATCGCCGCAACAGCGTCGAGTCGGTCTTCTCGACGTTGAAGAACCGCGGGGTCGGCGGCAAGGGCAACCAGCGCCTGAAGCTCGTCGGTGACCCCGCGGCCGACTGGGTGATCAGTCTCGCCGCGCTGCACCTCACTGCCGCGCGCGTCGCGCACGCTATCGGTGGCTACGACGACAGCTACGCGGCAGCCGAGTGCCTGGGTTACCTCACCGAGGCCACAGCCGAGGACCCGTTCCCGCAGCCCACGGTTGACGAGGCACTCAGGTCCGCCGCAGACGATCCCCCGCCGTCGGCGATCACGCCGCGCTCGCTGTACCGCGAGCTCTAGTAGTCGCGCGTCTTCGCACTCACGCTCGGCCGCCTCACCGGCGGTCGAGCGACGACGCGCCAACTTGCCTGGCCGAATTCCCGGACTGTCAGGCCGTCCCGAGGGGTCTTCCGCCGCACAGACGGCCCCGTATTCCCGGACTGCTCGCAAGCCCCCACCAAACACCAGCATTCACCGGCCTTTTGTCATTCGTCATTCCCGGACCACATGTCGGAATGACCCAAGTGCCCCCGCCAGGAATCGAACCTGGAACCTTCGGATTAAGAGTCCGCTGCTCTGCCAGTTGAGCTACAGGGGCGCGTGCGTTAGCGCCGGGGCATCCTAGCCACTCGGGGTGGTGGTGGTCGTTTGCGTTTGCGTGCTCGCGGCGGTGGCCTGGGTCTTCAGCTGGTCCAGGCCCTGACGCAGGAGCTTGCGCTGCGACTTGGGCGCGAGGTCGACCGCGCGCTCGGCGGCGAGGTCGCCCGTCCGGGTCTCGCCCGCCAGATACGCGAGCTGCGCGAGCTGCTGGAACAGGTTCGTGGTCGGTGGCTTCTCCGCCGCCGTCACCAGCTGCTGCGCACGCATCGCCTTGAGCGGCTCGTTGATGCCGCTCTGCGAGTAGGCCTGCACCATCAGGCGAGCGACCCGGACGTTGGGCTGCTTAGGGTCGAGGTCGAGGTACTGCTCCCACGCCTCCGTGGCGAGGCGCAGCCGCTCCTTGCCCTTGGTCGTGTAGGTGCCGTCGTCCTTGATGCCGTCGACGCCCGCCCGCTGGAAGCGCAGCCGTGCCAGGTCACCCCAGGGGGACGGCTCGCGCGGGGTCGCGCGGGTCTTCGCGAGCGCCGTCTCGATCCGCTTGTCCAGCGTGCCGGTCGCGGTGTCGCCGCTGCTGCCGTCCCCCACAACGGCGTCGACGAGGCCGCCGCTCTGGTCGCTGCCGATCCCGAACAGCACGAGACCGCCACCCATGAGGATGGCGAGCGAGAGATAGATGGCTTGCACAGTGCGGCGACGGCCACGCCCGCGCAGGTCGAACAGCATCGGCGATCAGTCCTTCGAGTCGGGGTCTGTCGGGTCTTCCTCGTCCCCCAGCTTAGGGCTATCCGACTCCGAAGCCTCCTGTACCGCGTCTGCCGCCGCGGTGAGGTCCACGGCGTCGCCGCCGTCGTCCGGGTCCTCGTCGTCGTCCTCGTACTCCGCGAGCGGATCGTCGTCCTCGCCGTCGTCGAGATCGTCATCGTCGTCGAGATCCTCGTCCGGGTCGGAGTCGTCGAGGTCCTCCTCCTCCGGCGGCGGCTTGATGTGATCGATCCAGCGCGCAAGCAGGATGCTGAGCTCGAAGAGCACGATCAGCGGCGCCATCGCGAGCGTCATCGTCACGGGATCCGGCGTCGGCGTCGCGACCGCCGCGATGATCGCGATCCCGAGGATCACGTAGCCGCGGTTGGAGGCGAGCTGCTTCGGCGTGAAGATGCCCAGCCGCGTCACGGCGAGCACGCCCACGGGGATCTGGAACAGCAGACCGATCCCGGCGAGGAAGAAGACCGCGAACTTGAAGTAGTCCTTGGCCTGCAACAGGATGTCGAACGAGTCGTCGTTGAAGTTCTGCAGGAACCCGACGGCACGGTCTAAGACGACGAAGTAGCCGAACAAGACACCGCAGATGAACAGCACGGGCACCATGAGCATCAGCGGCACGGCGACCTTGCGCTCCTTCGGGCTGAACGCCGGCAGGATGAACGCGTAGGACTGGTAGAGCAGGAACGGCATCGCGAGCAGCAGCGCGGCGTAGAACGCGATCGTGATCGTTGCCGTGAACGGTTCGGCGATCCCCAGCGTCACGAGCTTGCGCGAGTTGTCGCCCCCCAGCGCCTTCGCCGCCTGCGCGGTCTGGCGCGCCGCGACCGCGAGCGTGGCCGTCGTCTTGTCGAGCTGCAAGCGCTGCGCCCTGGTGAGGTTGTCCGCCGACCGCAGCGCGCCGAGCGTCGTCCCGGTCGACGACAGCGCCGGCACGAGCGCGGTCAGCGCCTGCTTCTGCTCGCGCTGAGCCAGCGCGGCGCGCTCCAGCGGATCCTTCGAGCTCGAGCTCGGGTCCTGCAGGTTCTGGGTCTCCGTGACCGGATGGGTGACGATCTTGAGGATCGCGTCGCTCTGCCAGAAGCAGAACGAGAACGACGCGAGCAGCGCGCAGATCGAGACCACGAGCCGCCGGCGCAGCTCGTCGAGGTGATCGACGAGCGTCAGGCGGTCTTCGTGACCGATCGGGCGCAGCGCGCGGGGCATGTCAGGCGGGGACTCGCGACGCGCGGGTCAGCGCGGGCGGGTGATCGCGTCGTCGTTCTGCTTCGACGTCGCGGTCGCGTCGTCGTCGTCCTCGGCTGCCGGCAGCGACTTGTCGTCGTCCTTGCCGGTGATCGAGTCCTTGAATTCGCGCATGCTCGTGCCGAGCGAGCGACCGAGGCCCGGCAGCTTCTTCGGCCCGAAGATGACGAGCACGATGACGAGCACGATGATGAGCTCGGTTGGACCGACGTTCGGCATTGATGCTCCCGTGGAGGGGCTGGACGCAAGAGGGTATCGCCACGCCGCTTCGCAGACGTGGCGTCGACATCGACGACGAGGTGTCAAGTTCCTCGCTGGCGTGCCGATGAGTGGGTCATGCAGGAGTTCGAGAACAGCCCGCCGCCGGATCACAAGCAGTACATCCGCAAGGTGACGCTGCCGTCCGGCAAGACCATCGAGGTCATCTCATTCGAGGATCTCGCTCCCACCACCGAGCCGGAGCTGCACGTCTGCCCCGAGTGCGCCTGCGACCTCGTCTACCCCGTCGCCTGGGAAGAGGCCGACCGCTCCCGCTGGGAGGTCAGCCTGCGCTGCCCCAACTGCGAGTGGACCCTCACCGGGATCTTCGAGGAGGACGCGATCCAGCGCTTCGACGACACCCTCGACCGCGGCACGGAGGCGCTCGTCGGCGACCTGCGCCAGCTCACCCGCGCCAACATGGAAGAGGACGTCGAGCGGTTCGTCACCGCGATCACCGCCGGGCACGTCCTGCCCGAGGACTTCTAAGGCCCGTCTACGCGTAGCGGTCGACGACCGAGTCGGCCACGAGGTCGAGCGCGAGCCGCTGCCCGTCCTCGAGCGTGAGGTCCGCGAGCCCGGCCTTCGCGTCCACGACCATCGCCTTCGCCTGCTGCTGCGCGTCGTCGAGCGCGCCCGTCGCCTCGATGCGCTGGCAGAGCTCGGACGCCTGCCGCGGGGTCGTGATCGCGCGCAGGTCGATCGCGGCGAGCCCCTCGTCGCGCTCGCGCGCGAGGATCAGCGGCAGCGTCACGGTGCCGTCCAGTAGGTCGGTGCCGCGGTGCTTGCCGGTGTCGACCGCCAGGCCGGACACGTCGAGCACGTCGTCGAGCAGCTGGAACGCGAGGCCGATGCGGCGGCCGAACGCGCCGAGGCCCGCGACGTGCGCGGCGGCCCCGCCGGTGGCCAGCGCGCCGAGCTCGCACGCCGCCTCGAACAGGCGCGCGGTCTTCAGCTCGCAGCGATAGAGGTAGCGGTCGACCTGCACCGTCGCGTCCCAGGCGTCCTCGCGCTGCAGCAGCTCGCCCTCGGCGAGCGCCGAGCTCGCCCGTGACAGCGCCCGCACCGACGCGAGCTCGCCGACGGCGGCGAGCTCCGCGAACGCGCGCGAGAACAAGAGGTCCCCGGTGGCGACCGCGAGCGAGCGCCCGCCCGTCGCCCAGACCGTCGGCTCCCCCCGGCGCAGCGGCGCGGCGTCGAGCACATCGTCGTGGACGAGCGTCGCGGAGTGCACGAGCTCGACGGCGGCGGCGCCCGCGAGCAGCTCGCGCGGGTCGCCGGGCTCGCGGCCGGCGGCGAGCAGCACGAGCAGCGGGCGCAGGCGCTTGCCGCCGGCGGCGATCGTCGACGTCGCGTGCTCGGCGAGCACGGGGCCGTGGCCGATCGCGAGCGCCGTCAGGCGATCCTCGACGCGGGCGAGCAGCACCGCGACGTGCGGCCCGGCGGCCTGGACGATCGCCTCGACGCTCTCCGCGGCGCTCGTCATGCCCGGCGCGTGCCGACGTGCAGGGCGATGATGCCGCCCGCCGTCAGCACGTAGCGCACGTCCATGCCACGGCTGTCCATCTTCGCGGCGAGGTCGCGCGGCCCCGGGAAGCGCTTCACCGAGTTCGGCAGGTACTCGTAGGCCTCTGGATCCCCGGCGACGCGGCCGATGAGGGGCACCACACGATCGAACCACAGGCGGTAGAACGTCGACAGCGGCGGGCGCGTCGGGGTCGTGATCTCGAGCACGACGACGTGGCCGCCGGGCCGCACGACGCGGGCCATCTCGCTCAACCCCAAGTCCAGGTCGGAGAAGTTGCGCGCACCGAAGCCGACCGTGGCCGCGGCGAACTCGCCGTCGGCGTAGGGCAGCGCCATCGCGTTGGCCCACTCGAACGTGATCGGCGCCTCCGCGGCGGGCGCCTTGAGCGTCGCCAGCCGGAGCATCTCCTCCGAGAAGTCCGATCCGACGACCTCGCCGTCGGGGCCGACGCGCCGCGCGAGCTCGAGCGCGAGATCGCCGGTGCCGGTCGCGACGTCGAGCACGCGGTCGCCGGGGCCGACCTCGGCGAGGTCCGCCGCGCGGCGGCGCCAGCCGTGGTGCAGCCCGGCCGTCATGACGGAGTTCATGACGTCGTAGAACCCGGCGATGCGGTCGAACATCGCCCGGACCTGCGGCTCCTCCAAGGTGCCCTTGTCTTCGTCGGTCATCGCGGAGAGGCGCCGGGTCGCGGCGCCCGCCTCACTTCAGCTGCGCGAGAAACTCGACGAGGTTGTCGCGCTTCTCGGCGGGCAGGTCGACGTACGGCGGCATCGGTGCCGTCGGGTTGACGAGCGTGCGCGCGATCGCCTGGCGCGGCAGCCGCCCGCCGATCTCAGACAGGTCGGGGCCGGGGCCCGTGTTGCCGTTCTCGCCGATCTTGTGGCAGGCGAGGCAGCCCGACTGCGCGACCACCTGCTTGCCCGCCTCGAACGTGCGGATCGAGTCGGCGCCACCGGCCATGACGCTCGGCGGCGGCTCGATGTCGACCTGGTTGGGCGAGCCGGCGATCGCGCCCTCGTAGGTGAGGAACGCCATCGCGGCGATCGTGAAGAAGGCGGCGGCCATCGCGATCGGCCGGCGCTCGGGGCGCCGTTCCGGGCTGCGGTCGTAGAACGGCAGCAGGAACAGGAGGATCATGCAGATCGTCGGCACGCCGATGGCGGCGAGCGGCACGAGCGACGGCGGCTTGATGATCCGCAGGACCTCGAAGAGGAAGTAGAAGTACCACTCGGGCCGGGGCACGTACGTCGTCGTCGTCGGGTCGACCTTCGGGCCGAACTCGGCGCCGAGGATGATCGACAGCCCGATGATCGTCGCCATGACGACGACCGCCATCCAGCTGTCCTTGGCGATCGCGTAGGGGAAGAACGGCTTGCCCTGCGACTTGAGGATCGAGTACTCGCGGAGGTATGCCTCCTTCTCGAGCTGGTTCACGCCGGGTCCTTCCGCAGCTCGGGATCGGAGTCGGCGCGGATCCACGGGGGTGCCGTCGTCCCGAGGCGGGCGACGAGGTACAGGTGCGCGCCGATGAGCGCCGCGATGATGCCCGGCAGCAGCAGCATGTGGATCGCGTAGAAGCGCGACAGCGTCGTCACGCCGAACTCCGGGCCCGCGCGCAGGAAGTCAGACAGGTACGGGCCGACGAGCGGGCCGGTGCCGTTGATCGCCACGCCGACCGTCGTTGCCCAGTAGGAGCGCTGGTCGAACGGCAGCAGGTAGCCCGTGAACGACATCATCAGCGTGAGGATCAGCAGCACGACGCCGATGACCCAGTTCAGCTCGCGGGGGTACTTGTAGGCGCCGAAGAAGAACGTCCGCGCCATGTGCAGGAAGATGAGGATGACCATCACGGTCGAGCCCCACTTGTGCATCCCGCGCACGAACTCGCCGAGGAAGACCTCGTTCGTGACGTAGCGGATCGACTCGTAGGCGCGCGTGGCCGACGGGTCGTAGTACATCGCCAGGAAGACGCCGGTCACGGCCTGCGAGAGGAAGGCGAACATCGTCGCGGAGCCGAGCGTGTAGAACCAGTTCGTCCCGCGCGGGATCTTGCGGAACATGAGCCAGCGCGCGCCGGCCGTCAGCGACGTTCGCTCATCGAGCCAGTCGATCGTGCTGACGCCGGTCTCGGCGAGCTTGGCCTTGCCCTTGGAGGGGGCCTTCTCCTCGACCTTCGCGTCGTCGTCGGGGTCTTTGCCCCCCTTGCGCAGTCCTGATGTCGCTGGTGCTTTGGCCATGGCTTAGGTCCCCGGGATCTTGCGGGCGGTCGGGCGGGACGGGTAGGCGTACTGGCCGATGCCGTCGATCGGCTGGCCGGGGTCGCGCGGCGAGAAGCGGCGCAGCTCGGAGTTCAGGCTGTAGCGCGGGCCGACCTCGACGTTGCCCTGGACGACGCGGGTGTAGAAGCGGTCCAGCGGGCGGACCGGCGGGCCGCCGGACACCTTGCCCTCGATGTCGTACACGCCGCCGTGGCACGGGCAGATGAAGCGCTCCGACGCCTCGACGTAGCGCACCGGGCACCCGAGGTGCATGCAGCGCGTCGAGATCGCGACGTAGTCGTTGTACTCGTCCTTGACCTCGTGGTCGAGGTCTTTGTTGTACTTGCGCACGTAGACCGTGGTCTTGCCGACCTCGCCGATGCCGCGCGAGATCGTCAGCGTGCGCGGGATGTACGTGTCGTCGGGGAAGTCCGCGGTCGGGCCGACGGACTCCCAGTGCTCGTCGTGCTTCTCGAACACGGGCCCGAACGCGAACGCGAGCGCGGGCAGCGTGAACGCCGCTGTCGCGATGCCACCGGCCGTGTGAGCGCTCGCGGTCATGAAGCGACGGCGGGTCACCGTCTCGCCCTCGTAGGCGCCCGGGATCTTCGCGTCGGCGGTGGTCTTCGGCTTCTGCTTACGGTCGTCTGGCACGGGCACGGGAATCTACCGACCACGCGCGTCCGGCGGCCTCATGACCCGACCGCGGGTGCGCCGGATCACGTGGCAGGTGCATCGAACAGCGCCTGCGCGGCCTCGCGCAGCGCCTGCGCCGCCCCGGGATCGCCCGCCCGGGCGAGTGCCTTCGCCGCGCCGGTGGCCGGGCTCGCGCCGCAGGCGATCGCGGCCAGGCCCGCTTCCCAGGCGGCGTCGGCGAGCTCCGCGTCGCCGCTGGCGTGCGCCTGGGCGCTGAGCGCGATGACGTCGGCGAGCTCGCCGATCGCCGCCGTGTCGCCGATCGCGGCGAGGCGTGCCAGGCCGAGCGCGTACAGGCGGTCGCCGGCGAGCAGCGCGAGGTTGGGATCGGCGATGCGCAGCGCGCGCGGACTGGCGTAGTGCAGGCGGTAGCCCTCGTCCACGGCCGCCACGGCGATCTCGACGTCGTCGCGGTCGGCGTCGCCGATGCGCGGGCCGGCGGCGGCGCGCAGCGCGGGTTCGTCGTCGGCGGGCTCGGCGGCGCCGTCGGGCTCGGGTTCGGGCTCCAGCGCGGCGCCAAGCGAGGACGCCAGCGGCGTGCCCGCCTCGCGGACCGCGGCGCGCAGCCGCGCGACCGTGCTCGTCATCCGCTGATCTCGGCGAACGCGGCGGTCGCCGCGGCGACGGTGCGGGCGACGTGCTCGGGCGTGTGGGCGAGCGACGGGAACCAGGCCTCGAACTGCGACGCGGGCGCGTAGACGCCGCGCGCGAGCAGCCCGCGACACCACGCGGCGTACGCCTCGAGGTCGCACGCCTGCGCGCCCGCGTAGTCCGTGACCGGCTCGGCGCTGAAGAAGAGGGTCAGCAGCCCGGGCGCCGTCGCGATCTGGACGTCCTCGTAGCCGGCTGCCTCGGCGGCCGTGCGCAGGCCGTCGGCGAGCGCGGACGTCGTGGCGGCGAGCTTGAGGTAGGGCTGCTCGCCGTCGAGCAGCGCGAGCGTCGTCAGGCCGGCGACGACGGCGAGCGGGTTGCCCGACAGCGTCCCGGCCTGGTAGACGTCGCCGGACGGGGCGATCCGGCGCATGTGCTCGCGCGGGCCGCCGTACGCCGCGGCGGGCAGGCCGCCGCCGATGACCTTGCCCATGACGGTGAGGTCGGGGGTGACGCCGCGCAGGCCCTGCACCCCGCCCGGCGCGACGCGAAAGCCCGAGATGACCTCGTCGAAGATCAGCAGCGCGCCGTTGTCGTCGGCGCCCGCGCGCAGCAGCTCGAGGAAGCCCTCGGCCGGCAGCACGAGGCCCATGTTGGCCGGGTAGGGCTCTGCGAGGATCGCGGCGAGCTCGTGCTTCTCCAGCGCTTCCGCGAGCGCGGCGGGGTCGTTCCAGGGCACGACGATCGTGCTCGCCGCGACCTCCGCGGGTACGCCGGGCGATGCGGGGATGCCCTGCGTCGCGAGGCCGCTGCCGGCGTCGGCGAGCAGGCCGTCGACGTGCCCGTGGTAAGCGCCGGCGAACTTGAGGAGCTTCGTGCGACCCGTGACGGCGCGCGCGAGGCGGATCGCGCTCATCGACGCCTCGGTGCCCGACGACGTCATGCGCAGCATCTGCACGCCGGGCATGCGCCTGGTGACCTCGACGGCGAGGTCGACCTCCGCCGCGGTGGGCGCGCCGAACGTCGTCCCGCGGCGGGCGGCGTCGCAGACTGCGGCCACGATCTCGGGGTGCGCGTGGCCGTGGATCAGGGGGCCCCACGAGCAGACCCAGTCGACGTAGCGGTTGTGGTCGACGTCGATGAGCTCGGCGCCCTCGGCGCGGTCGACGAAGATCGGGTCGCGGCCGATCGAGCGCATCGCGCGGACCGGTGAGTTCACGCCCCCCGGCAGGTAGGAGACCGCCCGCGCGAAGTGCTCGGCGGAGCGCGTGTCGGTGAGCGAGGCGGTCATCGGAGCAAGCGGCAGGGTCGACTCAGACCGCGCCGTGCTCCCGTTCCCAGTCGGTGAAGTCGTCCGTGAAGTACAGGAGGCGGATCTTCTTGAACTCGGTGGAGGAGTACAGCGTCGCGCGCTCGGTGATGCCGAACTCGTCGGCGATCGCGTCGAGGATCGCGTCGCACTCCTCCTTCGAGCGCCCGTGGGCCATCGTGAAGACCGAGTAGGGCCAGTCCTCGTACGTCGGGCGCTGGTAGCAGTGCGAGATGCCGCGGAAGGACGCCATCCGCGGGCCAAGCTCCTCGATCTTCTCGTCGGGAACCTTCCAGACGCCCATGCCGTTGGCAGAGAACCCCGCGCGGCGGTGGTAGAGGATCGCGGCGACGCGGCGCAGGATCCCGCGCTCCTTCATCGCCTCGAGGTGCTCGAGCAGCTCGTCGACGGTCATGCCCAGCTTGGCGGCCGACTCGGCGTAGGGCTCGGAGACGACCGGCAGGTCGCCCTGGGTCGCGCGGATGACCTCGCGGTCGCGCTCGTCGTAGGCGACGCCCTCGAGGTCGACCGGGGCCTGCGCCTCGCCCTCGGTCGACAGCGACTTCGTGTCGCCGTCCATCTCGAGCTCCATGCGGATCTTGAACAGCTTGAGCGTCGGGAGCTGGCGGATCGAGGTCGCGCCCGTGAGCTCCTGCATGAGGTCGAGCGTGCCCTGCAGGCCGAGCTTCGAGTCGCCCTCGACGGCGAGCGTGAACCACATGTTGAACTCGTGGTTGCGCAGGTAGTTGTGGCTCACGCCGGGGTGCGAGTTGATGATCTTCGCGGCGCGCCACGGGTGCTCGGGATCGACCTTCGCGGCGACGAGCATCGAGCCGTAGCCGAGCGCGCGCGTGTCGAAGATCGGCGTGACCTGGCGGATGATCCGCTGGTCGAGCAGATGCTGGACGCGCGTGAGCACCTCGTCCTCGCTGACCTCCGCGAGCGCCGCGACGGCCGCGTACGGGCGCGGGGCGATCGGGAAGCTGCCCTGCATGAGGTTGAGCAGCTTGCGATCGACGTCGTCCATCGCGATCGCGGCGCCACCCTTGCGGGAGCGGATCTTCGGGATAGGGGTTTCGCCGTCGGATCGCCGGGTCCGGCGACCTTCCTCCGCTACGGGCTCACCCTCTGATCGCCGGGCCCGGCGATCTCCCAGCGACGTTACTCGATCCACAAGGCGGCGTCCTTCGCGTGGTAGCTGATGATGATGTCGGCGCCCGCGCGGCGGATGGAGGTCAGCGTCTCCACAGCGAGCTCGGGATCGATGTGGACCTGGCTGACGAAGGCGCGCACCTTGCGGCCGGTGGCCTCCTCGACGATCGCGATGAAGTCGTCGCGCACCGCGTCCTGGAAAGCAATCCGGGTGGCGTGGACCTGATCGGTGTTGCCGGCCCCGACGAGCGTCTTCTCGGCGCGGGTGAGCACGTCCTCGAGGACGCACAGGGCGAAGTCGTCGTATACGAAGGACTCGCGCAGTGCGGACCACGGCCGAACAGGCGAGCATGGAGCCGGACGATTTCGCGGGAGATGTTTGCGGCGACCGATGCACGGTCCGTTCGGTGCTCGTTTTGAGAAGTGGCCATTGCAGCTCCTGGTGGTTCGGCGGGGCGGGCGGCAGGTGCGGAGAAGCCGGGAACGGCGCTCTGCCCTTACGGCCCCAGGAGCTGTTTGCCTCGATCTCTCTCCAAGCCCGCTTGCTCTGCGCCGGACCGTAAATCCGGCCCTGTCGCCTAGTCCGCTGGAATCGCTACCGAGGCACTCAACCTATGCGTCAAGCCTACTCCCCTCCGACGGATGCGGGCACGGTGCCTTCGAGGAGCCAGCCGCCCTTCGGCGTCCGGCACAGCTGCCCACGTTCGGCGAGCCGCACGATCGCGGTCGTCGCCGAGGGCCGGCGGGCGCCGACGAGGTCGGCGACCATCTGGTGGGTGATGGTCAGCGGGACGGCGACCCCGGCGGGGGTGACCTTGCCCCAACGCTCGGCGAGATGGCGGAAGAGCATCAGGATGCGGGTCTCGAGGCCGACCGTGTTGGCGATCGCCCAATGCACGGCGAGGTTGCGGGCGCGGCACATCGTGCGCCCGACGAGGAGGCCGGTCATCTGCGGGTATTGCGCGAGGCGCTCGGCGACCGGCGGGCCGAGGACGGCCAGGGTGACCTCCTCGAGCGCCGCCCAGCGACTGGTCGAGAACGAGCTCGGGTCCTCTTGCCACGGGCGCAGCATGTCGCCGACGTTGAGGAGCTCGACGCTACGCGACTTGCCGACGGTGACCTCGCGGATCAGCAGGCCGTCGAGCACGAGGTAGCCCAGGTGCCCATCCGGCTCGTCGCCGGGAGACTCCACTCGCCCTTGCGGATCACGGCCACGTCGGCGAGGAGCTGGTCTCTCGCGGCCAGCTCTTGCTCGGGGGGCAGCCCCTCCCCGAGCCCGGGATCGGCGTCCAAAAGCCGAATGCTCCCCTGCTCTATCGGCGTGTTCATCCCCACCTCGACGCTTAGCATCTACCCGAAAGTTGCGGTTTCAACATGGGAGCTGCCCTGATCAGGACGATCTCCTCTTCGAGCAGCTCCGGGTCACGGGCGGCCAGCAGGGGGCCCGGTGGCCCGGTTTGACGCTCCACCACCTCCGCCTCGAGCCCCGCGACCGCCAGTTCCGCGATCGAACGCTTGGTCCCGCAGACACTCGAGTGGACCATCAGCAGCGATCCCCCGGACCGCAGGTGCCGGGGCGCTGCGGCGATGATCCGATCTATGAACGCGCGCCCGTCAGAGCCGCCTTCCCAGGCGCGGGCGGCGCCGCGCTCGGGCAGGGAGCCAGGGAGGTACGGCGGGTTGCTCACGATCAGGTCGAAGCGGCGTCCGGCGACGGGCTCGAAAAGGTCGCCCTGGAGAGCCCGGACCCGGACTCCGTTGAGCGCAGCGTTAGCCTCACCGCGAGGGCGCTGCGGCGCGAGACATCGACCGCGGTCACCTCGCCGGCGCCGGCGAGCGCGGCCGCGACCGCGACCGCTCCGCTGCCCGCGCAGAGATCGAGAACGCTGGATTCGGGTATGACCTCCTCCTGCACCCTCTCGGCGAGCATCCAGGAGTCGCTCCTCGGCCTGAAGACGCCGGGCGGCGCGACGACCCTCATCGGTGAACCCCGCTGAGCTCAGACGGCTGTTCGACGACGGCGCCGAAGCGGAGCCTACGGTCGGCGTCGAGGAGGAGCTCATGCTGCTCCATCCCGAGTCTTTCGACCTCGAGCCGAGGGCGGCCGACGTGCTCGCCCGGCTTGGGGACGACCCGCGGTTCAAGCCCGAGCTGCCGTCCGCGCAAGTCGAATTGCTCACGACCCCGGTGCAGAGCCTTGAAGAGCTCGCCGCCCAGCTCGCCGCCGGGCGGCGTGATCTCGCCGCGGCCGCCGAGGGAATCGGCGTACTCGCCGGCTCCAGCACGCATCCGTTCGCGGCAGCCGAGGGCGAGCTCAACCCCGCCGACGCGTACCGGCTGACGCGCGAGGAGTACGGCCCGGTCGCGCGTCGCCAGCTCGTCTTCGGTGTCCACGTGCACGTGCGTGTGGGCGGCGCCGAGCGCTCGCTTGCGGTCTACAACGCCCTGCGCTCCTACCTCGGCGAGATCGCGGCCTTGGCCGCCAACGCGCCTTTTCACGCCGGTCGCGATACCGGCTTCGCCTCGATCCGGCCGAAGATCTCGGAGCTCTTGCCGCGTGGCATCCCGCCGGCGTTCGCGAGCCTCGAGGAGTTCGCGGATTCGCTCGCCTGGGCGGCGCGCGCCGGAGTGGCGCCGCAGCCGCGGATGTGGTGGTGGGAGCTGCGCATGCATCCCGTCCACGGGACGATGAAACGCGCGTCCCCATCAGCAGGCGACCGTGGGCGAGACGGTTGCGATCGGCATTCATCCGCGGGCTGGTTCTCGACCTTCTCGCGCGCCACGACGCCGGCGAGCGCCGCCGATCCACCCCACCTGGCGGATCGCCGAGAACCGCTGGTCGGCCGCTCGCCGCGGGCTCGACGGCTCGATGGCCGATCTCGACACCGGCGAGCGCCGGCCGACCCGCGAGCGGCTCTCGGAGCTGATCGACCGCATCGCGACGCCCGAGACAAAGCCGCTCGCCCGTGAGAACGGGCGATCCGCCAGCGCTCCTGGGCGGCGGAATCGGGACCCGGGCAAACCACGCGGGAGCTGGCGGCGCGCTTTTGCGCTGACGCGCGGTTTGCGCGAGTGCGGCAACGGGAAACCCCGTGCCGTGCCCGCATCGATCACCCCCTGCAAGGACGGCCCGTACCTCGTGCGCGGTGACTTCGAGCTCCTCGACACCGACGGCAACCCGCTGCAGATTCGCCGCGGGACGATCGCCCTTTGCAGGTGCGGCCGTTCGCAAACGCGGC
>CAVUOK010000003.1:0-413837 GCA_963743055.1 uncultured Actinomycetes bacterium
CGCCACCCACGGCCACCGGCGCGCGACGCTGCTGCTCGGCGGCGGATCCGCCGCGGGGGCTCGGGCCACATCGAGGTTGCCCGGGAATCTCAGCTTCTCTCTCTCGCTCGGCTTGAGCGATGGAGGGATCGTGGCCGCCGCCACATCCTCGCTCAACTGGTCGGCGGCCGCACAGGACACATGCGCCCGCCCGCGGTTGCGCTTCGAGGCAGACGGACCCTGACAGCACTGATGATCTGGTGGTCGCCGTTCACCCCGCTGCGTTGAGGGCTCCGAGCAACCGGCTGACCCTGGCAGCGCGAATGGCAAATGACAATCTGACCTGGATCGGCGCAGTGGACGAGTGCATGCTTGTGCGCGAAAACGCGGTCAGGCGCGACCCGCGGCCTCTAGTCGAGCGCCACCTGTTGATAGGGCCCATGCTTTGGGCCGTCATCAGGCCCGGCCTGTTGACACAGCGATCTCTCGCGCCGAGCGGCGCGACCGCCGACGCTCGTCGTGGTCCCGGTATAGGCGTCCGAGTTGACACCCGGGACAGGGGCGTCATTCGGCGCAGGCAGCGAGGCGTGAAAGCTCGCACCGCTGGCGACAAACACTGAGGCAAAGCGTGGGATTTCGCGCGGTTGTTGGCGCTACCCCAGCACGCGCGCGAGCGCCTCCTCGATGGGGTCGTCGCCGGCGCCGACGCAGAGCACGTGCCGGGCGGACCGCGGCTCGTGGAGGACGGCGGCGAGCACGCCGGCGACGTCGTCGCGCGGGACCTTGCCGCGGAGCGGCTGCTCGGCCAGACGAATCCGGCCGGTTCTGAGCTCGTCCTGCAGGAACACCGGCCGCACGACGGTCCAGGCGCGATCGCTGGCCATGAGCTCCCGATCGGCCTCGGCCTTCGCCCGCAGGTAGGCGGCGAACACGTCGTCGCCGCCGGGCGGGTCCTCGGCGCCGATGGAGCTGACCATGACGTACCGCTCGACGTCCGCGGCGCGTGCCGCATGCAGCAGCTTGATCGCCCCGTCGCGGTCGACTGTGAGCTTGCGCTCGGCCCCACTGCCGGGTCCGGCCCCGGCCGCGAAGACCACGGCGTCGGCGCCGCTGATCGCGCCGGCCAACTCGTCCGCGCCGGCATGCTCGGCTCCACGAATGCGCCCGGAAGGTCCATGGGTCGGCGAGTACGCCTCGCGACCGCGAGGCGCAAGCTTGGCGGCCGCCGGCGGGGGCCTACTGAGGGTTCGGTGGCGGCGTTTCGTGTCTTCATGTACCACCCGACTCCGGCAACGGAGGCGATCGTCGCCACCCTGCGCTTCGGCGGCATCGAGGTCGCGGACGAGGAGCGCCCGAGCGCGCACGAGGTGATCCTGCGCTACCCGCCGCGGGACCCCCGGACGACGTGCGCGTCGCTCGTCGCGCTGCTCCACCGCCTCCACCCGTTGTGGCGCGACCTGGTCAGCCGGTCACCGATGGAAAGGACAAACCCGATGACCCAGCTAGACAGGATGGAGCCGTGTGTGTTGCGGCTCTGTCCGGTGGCTGGAGAAAAGTGGTCGGCGCCTGCGCATCTGCGTGGGTTGCCGGGGTGGGCCCGGTAGAGCCACATACGGAGGTCGCCGACCATGACCGAGCGTAGGCCGTCCGCGACGGTACACGTGGGCCTGGACGTTCACGCTGCATCGATCCGCCTGGCTGCGATCAGCGCCGATGAACTGCTGGATGAGCGCACGCTGCCACACGATGCCGAGGCGGTCGCGCGCGCAGTAGCGCGCTGGCCGCGGGTGCGTTGCTGCTATGAGGCCGGGCCGACCGGCTACGGGCTCGCGCGTCAGCTGCGAGCGCGCGGGATCGCATGCGATGTCGTCGCGCCCGGGCTGGTGCCCGTCCGGCCCGGTGATCGCATCAAGACCGATCCGCGTGACGCGCGCAAGCTCGCGCGGTTGCACGCCGGCGGGCTGCTGGAAGCGATCACGGTCCCCAGCGAGCAGGTCGAGGCGCTGCGCGATCTCGTTCGTGCGCGTGAGGACGCCCGCATCGACCGGATGCGCGACCGCCACCGCATGAGCAAGTTCCTGTTGCGCCACGACCTGCGGATGCCCAACAAGTCCTGGGGGCGTTACGCGCCGCGAGTGGCTGGGCTCGCTGACCTTCGACTACGCCCATCAACAGCAGGCCTTCCAGACCTACCTGCACGCCCTGGACCTCGTCGACCGTCGCATCGAAGCGCTCGAGCGCGACCTCGACGCGGCGGCCAAGGACGGTCCGTGGGCGCAGCTCGTCGCGCGGTTGCGCTGCTTGCGCGGCGTCGACACGCTGACCGCGCTCGGGCTGGTCGCCGAGATCGGCACCGACTGGTCGCGCTTTCAGACCGCCGAGCAGTTCATGAGCTACGTCGGACTCGTCCCGTCGGAGTGCTCGTCGGGCCAGTCGCGTCGCCAGGGCTCGATCCGAAGGCCGGCAACGCTCACGTCCGCCGCCTGCTCGTCGAGGCGGCGTGGCATCAGCGCCAGCGCCCCCGCGTCGGGGTGGCGCTCGCTGCCCGCCAGCGCGGCCAGGACCCGCTCGTCCTGGAGCGTGCCTGGCGCGCCCAACAGCGCCTGCACCGCCGCTGGTCGAAGATGGCGGCGCGCGGCAAGCCGCATCAGAAGATCGTCGTCGCGACCGCACGCGAGCTCGCCGGATTCGTCTGGGCGATCGCGACCGACCAACCCCTCAGGAGCACCTGAACACCACCCATGACCAGCCCGCGTGGGCTGAAGCAGCGGATGCACCCACCGACACGGAGAACCCTCGAAGGCTCTATGCGGCACTCCCCGCGAGTGACCCGCGCCCCTAGACCGAGGCAGCTCCCGACGGTTTCCAGTCATGCCGTCCCGACCGGCGAATATCAGTCTGATCGACCGTCGCTGCCCAGGGACATCCGCTGCTTCAGCCCACGCGGACATCCACCCAACCGAGCCGGCCCCCTTGACAACGAACTCCATATCAGAGACCGAGCAGGGGATCGTCCGCGTGCCGGCCGGCACCTGGGAGGTCGACCCCGCGCACTCCAGCGCCGCCTTCGAGATCAAGCACATGATGATCGCCACCGTTCGGGGCCAGTTCCGCGAGTTCGGGGGGCGACTCGATGCCGCCGAGGAGCACCCCGCGAACTCGCAGGTCACCGGCTGGGCCGAGGTCGCGAGCATCGACACCGGCAACGCCGAGCGCGACGCGCACCTGCGGTCGGCGGAGTTCTTCGCCGCCGAGCGCTATCCGGAGATCCGCTTCGCCTCGACGCGGATCCAGCATGTCGAGGGCGGCGAGTACCGCGTCAGCGGCGAGCTCACCATCAAGGACGTCACGCGGGAGGTCGAGATGACGGCCACCGTCGAGGGTGCCGCCGAGGATCTATGGGGCCATGAGCGCGTCGGGCTCTCCGTGCGGGGCACGATCGACCGCACCGACTTCGGCCTCGCCTGGCAGCAGCGCCTCCAGGGCGGCGGGCTCCTGGTCGGCGAGAGGGTGAGCATCCTTGTCGACGTCTCGGCGTTGCGCACCGCCTGATCGCTCAGCGAGCTCTCAGCGAGCTGGGACGGTCGGTCTCGGAACGTCCCGCCCACTCGTGGCTATGCCATCGTCTCGCGCAGCTTGCCGAGCGAGACCGCTTCGATCTGGCGCACGCGCTCGGCGCTGACGCCGAGTTGCTCGCCCAGCTCGCGCAACGTCGACTCGGGCCCGTCGAGACCGAAGCGCGCGCAGATGATCGTCCGCTCACGCTCGTCGAGGACCGCGAGCACGCGCGGCAGCTGCTCGATCTCGATCTCGCGCGGGATGCGATCGAATGCCTCGCTGGCCCGCGGGTCGTCGAGCAGCTCACCGAGCGTGATGCCGGCATCGTGGTCGGCGCCGACAGGCTCCTCGAGCGAACGCGGACTGCGCTCGGCCGCCATCAGGCTCTCGACCTGCGCGCGCGCCAGGCCGATCGTCTCCGCGATCGCCGACACGCTGGGCTCGCGCCCGTAGCGCTGCAGGTGCTCGCGCCGGGCGTCCTTGATCCGCGCGACCTTGCGCAGCGCCCGGTCGGACATCACGATCGGCCGCCCCAGCTCGGAGACCAGCTGCTGCATCGCCTGGCGCACCCACCACGAGGCGTACATCCAAAACACCGTGCCCATCTGCGGATCGAAGCGCTCCAGCGCGCGCAGCAGCCCGACGACGCCTTCCTGCATCAGCTCGCTGCGGTCGACCTGCACACGGCTGCGATAGAGCCGCGCGACGCTGCCGATCAGCGGCACGAAGGCCTCCACCAGCTCCTCGCGCTCGACGGCGCCGCCATCCTTGGCGGCCAGCACGAGCTCTCGCTCGGCAGCTGCCGCGAGCCGGTCGCGCGGCATGTCACCCGCACCGTCGGCGCGGTTGCGCAGACGGCCGCCGCGCCGTCGCCCGCACGCGCTGATCGACTGCGATGTAGTCATTGCGGTGGCACTAACGGCCATCGAGCGACTCCTCTCTCGTGGATATTCGAAACGCCGTCGTCCATCGACGTGTCCGCACGCGTCGTGCGGGGTGGCGGACTTCCCTGAAGCGCCGCTTTCGTCAGGCGAGTGTCGATCGCACGCGGGTGCACTCGCATCCGCCAGGCGCACAGTCCAGGTGGCCAGTCGGTGGCTGGGCTACCGCTGCCAGCCGGTCTGCGCTACTGGGCGCCTGTGCCCGGCAGCGTGCGATGCAGCTCGTTTCGCGAGCTGATGTCCAGCTTCGAGAACACCTTGCGCAGGTGGTACTGGACGGTTCGCGGGCTGATGAACAGCCGCGCGCCGATCTCGGGGTTCGAGAGGCCGTCGCTGGCAAGTTGCGCGATCTGGGACTCCTGCGCGGTGAGCTCGTCGCGCGTCTGGAGCGTGCGGGCTCGCACGGTCTCCCCTGTGGCGAGCAGCTCGCGCCGCGCACGCCCGGCGAACGCCTCAGCCCCCATCGAATCGAACATCTCATGCGCGGTCCGCAGCTGCGCGCGGGCGTCGGCGCGGCGCTGCTCGCGGCGCAGCCATTCGCCGTAGAGCAGGTGAGCACGGGCCCGGTCCAGCGCGAACCGCGAGCGACCAAGCCGGTCGACCGCCTCGCGGTGCAGCCCCTCGGCCGACGGGCCGTCGCTGACGAGCGCGCGGGCGCGTGCCTCGATGCCCCGCGCCAGCTCGGTGCCGGCCGCACGGGTGCATCGGGCAAGGCGCTCCACGGCGTCGATCGCAAGGTCGGTCCGTCCGCACCGCGTCGCCGCTTCGACCAGCTCCGGCAGGGCCCAGACGGAGAGCATCAGCTCGTCCGTATCGCTCGCGCTCTGGGCGGGCGCGAGCGCCGCTTCGTGCCGGCCGAGCCCGTTGCGGATCAGCGCGCGCGCGTGCTCGCCGAAGGTGAGCACGACGCCCTCGGTCCGAGCGGTCGCGTCCGTTTCGCTCGCCTCGATCGTCACCAACCCGTCTCGCTCGTTGCCGAGACAGCCGGCGAGCAGGACCCGCCCGAACCCGATCGGTGAGGTGCCGGTCGCATCCGCGATCTCGTCCGCCTCCGCGATCAGCGCTCCCGCCGCGACGAGATCCCCCTCGAAGCAGCGCAGCAGCGAGAGCGCGTTGAGGGCCAGCGGAAGCACGGCGAGCGCGCCGGCATCGCGCGCGATCTGGACGTTGCGGGTGGCGAGCGCATGCCACATCTCGTCATCGAACAGGTCGGGGGCCACGCGACGGGCGGTCCAGGGCCAGCGCACGTCCAGTCCAGGACGTCCGCCCTCCTCGCGCACCGCGCCCAGGGCACGCTTGAGCGCCGGCGCGCTCGCGACATAGCCCTCCGTGAACCTGATGGCCAGACCATCGAGCAGCAGGTCGCTGGCACG
The DNA here is from genome assembly GCA_963743055.1 of uncultured Actinomycetes bacterium. Taxonomy (GTDB): domain Bacteria; phylum Actinomycetota; class Thermoleophilia; order Solirubrobacterales; family Solirubrobacteraceae; genus CADCVQ01. Next base: position 5,852 of record CAVUOK010000003.1, read on the forward strand.
CGAGGGTCCGGGACGTGGCGGCGCGGCGCGTGCGGCAGTCGCCACGGTCAGCATGCTGGACCCGAGCCGGCCGGCGACGCTTGCTGCTCGGAGCGCCTCAAGGTAGGTCTCGCGAGCGAGACCGGGATCGAGCGACTCGAGCCGCCCGGCCGCGTCGAGCAGCAGCGGAACGCTGTCTTCGGCACGACGGAGATCGAGCGAGATCTGGCCCCGCAGGCGCTGGAGCATGGCGGCGTCGAGCTCATCCAGGCGCCCGTCCGCGGCCGTCGAGAGGAGCGCGAACGCCTCCTCGGGAGCGCCGGCCAGCTGCTTGACCGATGCAGCCCGCAATGCACGCCGTGCGCGCGCGGCGGGATCGAGCGTGAGCGCGACGGCGCGTTCGAGGAACGCCGCCGCCGCAGCCACGCCGCCGCGTGCCCGCGCCCGACCCGCCGACCGCTCCAGCTCGGCGGCGACGTCCTCGTCGGGTCCGACGGCGGCCTGGGCGAGGTGCCACGCTCGACGATCCGGATCGGTGTCGGCGTCCGTGACGGCGGCCAGCACCGCATGCGCGGCGCGCCGATCGTCGGCGCTTGCCGCGCGATAGATCGCCGAACGCAGGAGCGGATGCCGGAAGGCGACCCGCGCGCCCACTTCGACCATGCCCTCCTCCTCGGCGGGACCCACCGCGTCGATCGTGAGCCCGAGCTCGGCCGCCGTCCACCACAACAATGTCGGCTCGCCCGTCGGCTCGGCAGCAGCGACAAGCAGGAGCTGCTGCGTGGCGCGCGGAAGCCGCTCGACGCGATGCTGGAAGCTCGCCTCGATCCGTCTCTGCAGTGCCAGCTCACTCGGCAGGCCGAAGCCACCCGCCACGCCTGCCGGCGACGAGTCGTGCGGCAGTTCGAGCAGGGCGAGCGGGTTGCCGCGCGCCTCGGCGAGGAGCCGCTGGCGCACGCGCGCGTCAAGCGGCGCGCCGACGACCGACGCGAGAAGCTTGCGCGCAGACGCGTTCGAGAGCCCGGCGAGCCGCAGATCCGGCAGCCGCGCCAGCTCGTCGGGATCGGCCGGCTCACGAACCGCGAACAGCAGCAGGACCGCATCGGCCTGCAGGCGCCGGGCGACGAAGGCAAGCACCTGTGCCGACGACCGATCGAGCCACTGGGCGTCGTCGACCAAGCACAGCAACGGCGATGCCTCGGCAGCGTCCGACATGAGGCTCAGCGTCGCGAGGCTGATCAGGAAGCGATCGGGCTGCTCGCCCGAGCTCAACCCGAACGCGGTCTCGAGCGCGTCGCGTTGCGGTCGCGCCAAGCGCTCGAGCCCGTCGAGCAACGGGCCGCACAGCTGATGCAGGCCGGCGAACGGAAGCTCCATCTCCGACTCCATGCCCACCGCGCGAACGACGCTCGAAGCGTTGGCACGCTCCGCTGCGTAATCGAGCAGCGCGGTCTTCCCGATCCCCGCCGCGCCGCGCAGCACGAGCACCGCGCTGCTCCCCGCCTTCGTGTCGGCCAGCAGGCGATCGAGCCGGGCACATTCCGCGTTGCGCCCGATGAGCATCGCCCCGGCGCTATCCGCCAGAGACCATGGCCACGACACGTATCTCCGAAGCGCCCGCGGTCGGAGCCTGGAGGCCACCGTGTTCACGATGATCCGTCGCGTCGACGTACACCCTGAGGTGCTCGACCAGCACGCCTCGCTCGTTGAAGATCAGGTCGGCGACCGGCAGCGCGCGCAGCGCGTCTCCGACGGTCTCCGCCTCGACGTCGAAGCGCCTGCGACCCTGCGCCTGAGCGGCGAGCACGTTCGGAACCACTACGCGGACCACGGCATCACCTCGACGGAGAGGATCGGTGGCAAGTGTCGCACGCCCTCTACCCATTTGTCGCCCTCGGTGAGCGCGAAGAACGAGCCGCTCTGGGTGCCGAAGTACAGCGACTGCTCGTCGTAGGCCGCGCCCTCGCGGAGCACGGCCGCCCAGCCCGCGGGCAGCCCGTCGGTCATGCGCTCCCACGTCTGCCCGCGGTCGCGCGTCCGGTGGACGGCGAGCTGCCCGCCGGGGCTGTAGTGATACTCGAAGCCCGTCTCCGGGATGACGAACGCCACGTCCGGGTCGCCGGGGTCGATCATGATCGGGAAGCCGAACTCGCTCGGGAGCCCGTTCCCGTCGAGCCTGTCCCACGACCCGCCGCGGTCGTCGGAGACGTACACCCCGTGGTGGTTCTGCTGCCAGAGGCGATCGGGTCGCGCGGGGTGCAGCAGCAGCTTGTGCACGCACTGCCCGGTTTCCGCACGCGGATCGGCGAGGAAGTCGGCCACCACGCCCTCGTTGCGCGGGACCCAGCTCTCACCGCAGTCGTCGGAGCGAAACACGCCGGCCGCGGTGATGCCGACGTACATGCGGCGGCTGTCGCGAGGGTCGAGCTGGATCGAGTGCAGGGCGAGCCCACCGGCGCCGGGGAACCACGTCTCACGCGTCGAATGCTCGAGCAGGGCGCTGTTCGGCTGCCACGAGTCGCCGCCGTCGTCTGAGCGGAAGAGCACGGCGGGGGCGCCCCCGAGGTAGAGCGTCCCGGGCGCCTCCGGTGGGCCAGGCTCGATGTGCCAGGTCGCCTCGAGGAGCATCCCGGACTTCTCCGGCAGGCGGATCTGCTGCGATCGCTTCCACGTCGACCCGCCGTCCGTCGAGCGCTGGACGGTGGGACCGTAGACGGCATGGTTGGCCGCTGCGTAGATGGTTCCGTCACGCGGATCGCCGATCGCGTGGAAGATGCCCCAGCCGGCGAGCAGCGGGCCCTCGGTCCGCCACCGGCGGCGATCGTCGTCGCTCCGGAGCATGAACAGCCCCTTCCGTGTGCCGACGAGGGCCAGGATCTCGATCTGGCGATTCTGGCACGTACGGAGTCTCGTCGTGATGACGAGTCCGACACCGACCGGCACCTGAGCGGGGAGGTGGAGGAGAAGGCTCGCCAGCGCCGGGGACTGCCGCCAGCCGTCTCAAGTTCAGTTCGTCCGACACGACCGCGCGTTGGTGAGCGGCGGCGGGTGGCGCGCTCTACTCGGCCCAGCGAAAGCCGGTCGCCGCGGGGCGCGGCGCCAGTGGGCTGGCCGGCAGGCCGCCCGGCGGGTCGTCCTCGTTGTAGGCGCTCGGCGCGACGTCGTTGGGCGCGTCGGCGTGAAACAGCGCGGCGAGCAGTCGATCTGCCCGCGGCCCACGCCCAGCTCGCCCATGCCGCCGCCGTACATCGGCCGCTGCTCGCGCGCGCAGCGCGCGTAGACCTCGAACAGTGCGCGCAGGCTGCCGATCCGCGACGGCTTGACGTTGACCACGCGCGCGGTCAGTGGCGTCGCGCCGATGTCCTCGGCGCTGTGGATCGGGGCGTCGTATGACACGCGCTCGAGGTGATCGCCGAGGCGCTGCGCGATCTCGGGCAGGTCGTGCGGATCCTCCAGGTAGGCGTCCGGGAACGCCGCGAGCACGCGGTCATACAGCGCATCCAGCGCCTGCGGATCCTCGACCTCGATGCCGTAGTGGCCCTTGAAGTCGATCGTGTCGACCGCGCAGGTCGCCGCGACCTCCTCGACGAGCGCCGGCGACCACGTCACCTCCGCGTCGAGCTTGAAGCGCACGCCGGGTGAGCGCGCGAGCCGGCGGCGCAGCGGCTCGATCGACGGCTCCTTGCCGAGGCCGAGCGAGTTGACGAAGCGCACTGGGCGCGCGTCGAGCCTGAGCACCTCGTGCAGCGGGCGGCCGGCCTGGCGTAGCGCGAGGTCGAGCGCCGCCGACTCGAACGCCCAGTTGCGATAGCGCAGCGCCCCGTCCCACTCCGGCGGCTGTGGCCACAGCTCCAGCGTCGCGAGGTGCTCGCAGAAGGCGGCCAGCGTCCACTCGCCCTGAAGCGGCAACGAGGGCCGTGTCTCGTGCAGCGTCGTGCCGTCCTCGCGAAACACCGAGATGTCCTCGCCGAGCCCGTCGGTGCCGGCACCGAGCAGCCGCACGTGCGTCGTGATGCGCTCGAACTCGTCGGTGAAGACGGCGTGCAGGCGGTCGTATTCGCACGCCTCGACGACGAGCGGCAGCCGCGCGAGACGCGGCCACACCGACTCGTCGCGGGTCGCCGAGCTCGCGGGGTTCACCGCGTCATTGTCTCATCGCCGCGGGCTACCACCAGCGCTCCCACGGCTCCTCTTGGATCGAGCTGACTGCCAACGCCGTAGCCTCGTCGATCTCCGCGACGGTCTCTGGAAGCCGCGCCGCGCCATCGCGGAATCGCTGATCGATCTCCTGGCGGCGTTCTCGGGGAACCATCGCTTCGATGCCGGTTCGTATGGCCTGCGAGCGTTCCGGGCTCACCTTGCGTCGCGGCGATTCGTTTGACGTCAATGGATCGGCGGAGGGCTGCCGTGGGCGCTCGCGGCCAAGGCCGGATCCCAGTCGCACACCGTGCAGGCGTGCGCGAACGCCGCGCGCGCGAACGCGACCGCGGCGGCGTGCGGGTCGGGGGCTGCGACGACGTCGGCCCAGTCCAGGACGTACTCGCCGAGCGCGGAATCCCAACGCGCCGCGTCCGGCTCGAGCGTCGCCTCGGCGAAGCCCTCCGGAGCCGGGTGCGCGTACGCGTAGAACGCCGCCTTCGGGTAGCGCGAGTCGCCGGGCCACCACCCGAGCGCCACCTCCTGGGAGTCCATCGCGTTTCGCATGATGAAGTCCCCCGACGGCGGGTCGGCGGGCGCCCCGGAGAACAGGTTGACGGCCAGATCGAACGATCCCCACCACGCGTTCACCGGCGTCGAGCGCCCGCGGTACGGCGCGCGGACCTCCGCCAGGACGAGCGCGACCCGCGTGACGACGGTGAAGTACGTGGCGACCTGCGCCGGGTCGTACGTGGCGTGCTCGTCGTCCTCGTCCAGCGGCGTCGTCCACGGCGTCTCCTGCGGCGTCAGATCGAGCCCGAGCGCGCCGCCGGCGAGCTCGTGCGCGGCCGCCACCACCTCGCGCGTGACCTCCGACACCGCCCGGTCGGGCGCGAGCGCGACCCGGCGCACGCGCCCGTCGCTGTGCTCCAGCACCGCCTCGTGCGTGCGCAGGTCCAGCGACACGACGAGCGCACCCGACCCGTCGGGCGCCGGCAGCGCGGACGTCTCCCAGCCACGCGCCGTCAGTCGCAACGCCGCGTGCTGAAGCTGGGGCTCCGGCGGGGCGAGCTTCGCCGCAAGCTTCCCGAGCACCTGCGTGTGGCAGTGCAGCGTGTCGCAGGTCGCGCGCCACGCCTCGAACGGCAGGTCCGGCCAGATCTCGGACATCTCGGAGTGCTCCTTTCACAGCCGCATCTGAGGGTCCGGCTCCGGCGGCTCGACCATGCTAACCGTGTGCCCGGCGCTCCTCGAGTGCGTCGAGGATCAGGTCGAGTCCGTACTCGAACGCGGCCTTGAAGTCATAGCCGACCTCGGCCACGTGCCCGGCGACGACCTCGGCGAGGTACGGGAACTCCTCCGCCAGTGCGGCGGACTGCTCCTGCGCCGCCTGCTCGGCGAACAGCCGGACCTGCTCCTCGGCGATCGCCGCGCCGCCTTCGGCGTCGTCGAACGGCAGGCTCTTCTCCTGCAGCGCGAAGCCGTAGATGTACGCGTCCTGCACCGAGTAGGCCTGGATCGTCGCCTCGATCGAGAAGCCGCCTTCCCGCAGGCAGCCGAGCACGGCGTTGTGCAGCCGGAAGCTGGCGGGCCCCGGCGTCGCGCGCGACTCCATGAGCCCGACGGCCCAGCGATGGCGGTTGAGCACCTCGCGGGTCGAGAGCGCACGCCGGCGCAGCGCGGTCCGCCAGTCGTCGTCGGTCGACGGCAGCTCGATCTCGCCGAACACGATGTCGACCATCCCGTCGAGGAGCTCTTCCTTGTTGGGCACGTAGTAGTACAAGGACATCGCGCCCACGCCGAGCTCGTCGGCGAGCTTGCGCATCGACAGCGCCTCGATCCCCTCGCGCGCGGCGAGGGCGACGGCAGTGCTCAGCACGCGCTCCCTGCTGAGCGACGCTCGCGGCTCGGTTGCTCGTTGCTGTCTGCTCATCGGCGGCTCGGTCCTGACGAGGTTCGGTGTACACCACTTGCGTTTCGTACAGCGTACGACTATGGTCGTTCGTACAGCGTACGACAACCTTTCCGAAGGAGCCTCCAATGAACGTCATCACCCATTTCGTCCTGCACCACAAGCGACTGGTCCTCGGTTGTTGGCTCATCATCACGCTCGCCGCCTTCGCGGCGATCCAGCCCGCCGGCAACGCCCTCTCGCAGCAGTTCAGCGTTCCCGGCGGCGAGGGATTCGAGACGAACAAGGCGCTCGGCGAGATCTACGGCAACGGCGGCGACGTCGCGCCGATCGTCCCCGTCGTCAGGCTCGCGAAGGGCAAGACGGTCGACTCGCCCGGCGTCACGACCCAGCTCGACGCAGCCCTCGCGAAGGTCGAGGCGGCGCTGCCGCACGCCCGCACCGCCTCCTACGGATCGACCCGCGACCGCGCGTTCGTCTCCGACGACGGCCGCACCACGTTCGCGCTCGTCTACATCCCGGCCAAGGGCGGCGTCGACCCCGGCCAGGTCGAGGCGCGCCAGGCGCTGGCGGCGCTCGCCGGCGTCACGGTCGGCGGATCGCCCGTCGAGGTGACCGGACTCGACGCGCTGCGCGCCTCCGCCGGCGAGAGCGAGGGCGACGGCACCAGCGTCCTCATCGGGACCCTCGTGGCCGCGCTCGGCGCGCTGTTCGTCCTCGTCTTCGTCTTTCGCTCGTTCATGGCGATCGTCCCGCTGCTCATGGCGTTCGTCGCGATCCCGACGACCTTCCTGCTGATCTGGCCGCTCGCAAGCGTCACCGACGTGTCCGTGATCGTCCAGTTCCTCGTCGCGCTGATCGGGCTCGGCATCGCGATCGACTACGCGCTGCTCGTCGTGGTCCGCTGGCGCGAGGAGCGCCTGCAACCGGGCAGCACGAACGAGTCCGCGGTCCGAAACGCGATGCGCCACGCCGGCTCGTCCGTCGTCTTCAGCGGCACGACCGTCGCGATCTCGCTGCTCGCGCTCGTTGCCCTGCCGGTGCCGTTCCTGCGCAGCATCGGCCTCGCGGGGCTGCTTATCGCGCTCGTCAGCGTCGCCGTGGCGGTCACGCTCCTCCCCGTCCTCCTCGCGACGATCGGGCCGAGGCTCGACTGGCCGCGCAACCGCCGCGACGCCCGCGCGAGCCGCGGCTGGTCGGCCTGGGCGCGCCTGGTCGTGCGTCACCGCTGGGCCGCCGCCGGAGCAGCCGCAGCCGTGCTGGCTGTGCTCGTGGTCGCGGCATCGAGCATCCAGCTCGGCAACCCGCAGGCCGACTCGCTCGCGAACGCCGGGCCCGCACGCGCCGGGCTCGACAAGCTCGAGGACTCGGGCATCGGCACCGGTCCGCTCTCGCCGTTCGACGCGCTCGTCCGCTCCGGCGACGCCGGCGCGGTCGCCAAGGCGCTCACCAAGGTCGACGGGGTCCGCAGCGCGGCGGCACCCGCGGACTGGCGGCGCGGCGAGACGGCGCTCGTCACCGTCATCCCGACGCAGGACGGCAACTCCGCGGCCGGCCGGGCGACGCTCGACCGCATCCGCGCCACGCCGCTACCCGGCGAGGTGACGATCGGCGGCGAGGCCGCGCTGAGCGTCGACTTCATCGACGCGGTCTACGGCAACTTCCCGCTCATGCTCGCGCTCATCTCGCTGCTCACGTTCCTGCTGCTCGCGCGCGCGTTCCGCTCGCTGATCCTGCCGCTCAAGGCCGTCCTGCTGAACCTGCTCTCGGTCGGCGCCGCGTGGGGTCTCGTCGTGCTGGTCTTCCAGAAGGGCTTCGGCTCGGACGCGATCTGGGGCATCGAGGCGACGCAGGCGATCAACGTCGAGATGCCGATCGTGATCTTCGCGTTCCTCTTCGGCATCTCGATGGACTACCAGGTCTTCATCATCAGCCGCATGCGGGAGGCCTACGACCGCACCCGCTCGACCGAAGCCGCGGTGATCGAGGGCATCGGCCGCACCGGGCGCCTCGTGACGAGCGCGGCGCTGATCCTCGGCCTCGCGTTCGTCGCGTTCAGCAACAGCCCGGGCACGGAGGCCAAGATCTTCGCCACCGCGCTCGGCGGCGGGATCCTGATCGACGCGACGATCATCCGCGGCGTCCTCGCGCCTGCCGCGGTCGCGATCCTCGGTCGCTGGAACTGGTGGCTCCCGGTCTGGGCGGCGCGGCTGCTGCGCGTCGAGCCGTCGCCCGCGCAGCCGGACGCGACGACCGTCGCGGTCCCTCAGCCTGCGTAGGCCCCGTGCGAGAGGGGGACCGCCGCGGTCCCCCTCATGGCCCCGGGGCGAAGATGCCTTGGCCGGGCGCGAGGATGCGCCGAGGGTCGTAGCGGCGCTTCGCCCGCAGGAACGCGGGCCACGCGCTGCCGTAGTGCTGCTCCCATTCGCGCGGGCTGACCGGCGTGGCGCCCACGGGGTAGGCGAAGCCGCCGATCGCGCGCGTGCGCCGCAGCAGGGCGCGGTTCTGGCTGATCATCTCCGCGGCGGAGACGGTGTTGGCGACCGCGTTGCGCAGGATGTCGAACTGCCAGATCAACTCGCCGGCGGGGACCCGCAGCAACGGCCTCGTGAACGGCCGCGACCGCGTCGGGTACAGCAGGATCGGGCCGCCGCCGGTATCGCGCACCTCAAGCTCCGACAGGACCTGCCCGGCGAAGGCCTCGGCATGGCGATCGGGCAGCCAGCCGTCGAACCATGGGTGCGGGCGCTGCCAGTCGCCTGACGCCTGCTGCGCGGCGACGGTCGGATCGAGGCGCTTGGCGTACGTCTCGAACGGCATCTCGGCGATCGTCGCCGCGCTGCGAATGTCGCGCAGGCCGGCGAGCAGCTCGCCGTCCGCGCGCGAGGACGAGCTCGTGGCCTCGAGCAGGTACGCCCAGCCGCCGGTCGGGGTGGGCAGCACGAGGCCCTGCACGGTGTCGAAGCGAGCGTCGCGCACGACCGCCCGCGCGTCGGCGACGAACGTGGCGAGGTCGGGGTACAGCAGGTCGAAGAGCCGAACCGTGGACGGCGCGGGAACAAGCTTGAGGACGGCGCGCGTGATGACGGCGCACTGCCCGCGCCCGGCGAGCACAGCGTCGAACAGCTGCGGCGAGCGCGTTCGCGAGCAGCGCTCCAGGTCACCCGCGCCGGTCACGACGTCGAGCGCGACGACGTTGTCGACCTGCGCGCCGTACCGGAAGCCGGCGCCGCCGATGCCACCCACGCTGAGCGTCCCGCCCACCGAGAGGTCCTGGTAGTCGGTGAGCGTCGGCGGCACGAGCCCGCGGCCGAGCGTGCGGTCGAGCAGCGCCCGCCACGTGAGCCCGGCGTCGACGTCGGCGCTCGTGCCGTCGATGCGATGAACGCGAGCCAGCCGGCGCATGTCGATCACGACGCCGCCGCGCACCTGCGCCTGCGCGAACGCGCCGTGTCCCTCGCCGCGCGCGGCGACGGCGATCCCGTGCCGCCCGGCGAAGCGGATCAGCCGCACGATGTCGTCGACGGACCCCGGCTCGAGCACGGCGAGCGGCGAGCGGTGCACGATGTGGCCGAAGTCGTCGGCTGCGGCCTGCCGGGCGCCGGCGTCGGTGCGCAGCACGCCGTCGAAGACCGGGAAGCCTCGCGCGAGCGCACCGGTGGGTCGCCGCTCGGTTGCCCATGCGCCGGTCGTGAGGTCGAAGCCGACGACGAGCGCGCCCGCGGCAGCGGACTGCCGGATGAAGCGACGGCGCGTGACGACGCTTGCACCCGGCGCGTCGTCGCTGCGGTCACAGTCCTTCATCCACGAGAACGTAACAGCGAGACGACGCTGGTCAACCCGTCGCCGGCGCGCCGAACCAGCGCTCGGCGGCGGCTCGCAAGGCGTCGCGCTCGCCGGACGAGGCTCCGCCGCGACCCACCCAGATCGCGTGCCCGTCGGGCCGCAGCAGCAGTCCGTCGAGGCCGTCGCACGAGATCTCCGCCGCGACGGTGTCGATCCGATCCGACCACGGCTCGGCGACGCTCGCGACCGCCGCGCGCCAGCCCGGCGCCACGATCAGCAGCCCGCGCCCCGCGCGCGCGACCCGGGCGAGATCGATCCGCTCGCCACCGGCGCGCACCAACGCGGCACCACCGACAGGTACCCTCGCGTCTCCGTGGCTCCGTAGAGTCGTCATCGATGGATCCACGCCAATCAACCCCGCTTCGCGTTCCGATCAGCTCCGACGTCCGGCACTACTTGGCGGCGGCGGCGTCCGATGCGCACGAGGCGTGGACCGTTCTGCAGCAACCGGCAGTCGCCGTGGCCACAGACGTCAGCAAGCGTCTCCAGTGATAGGCGAGCACACGGACGAAATCACCGAGTTCCTGGAGAGCTCAATGAAACACCAGGAGACTGCATGGGGTTACCTCCTCAATCTCGTCGACCCGTTTACGGGAATGGCCGTCTCGCTGGTCCTCGAGGCCAAGGATCGCCTCCATCCGCGCTTGGAGGGCTCAGCGGAGGATGCGGCGGCGCAGGTCGTCGAGCAGACTCTCCTCGAGCCGCAGCTTCAGATCGAGATGCGTACAGCGATCGAGGCGTCCAACCTGCCACTGGCGCATCGCAAGCAGCTCATCAGGGGATTGGCGTTCGTCGAAACACAGGAACACGAGCTGGCTGTGCCGCTGCTCATCATCGCGCTCGAAGGCGCCTTCTGGCACCTAGCCAGCGAACGCCGCGCGATCGAGAAGACCACCCGCGGGCAGTGGACGACAACCAAGGAGATCAAGGAGAAGAAGCACCAGATCCACGCGATCGGCCAGCTCGTCAAGCTCACGGACCTCGACCTAGATCCGAGCCTCGTCGGGTTCATCGCCACCCTCACGTACGGGGGCGCCGGCAACGACTTCCGGCACGGCACCGCCACGGATGGCTGGCGGCTGCGTTCGACATTCCTGACTGCAGCGCTGCTCGGCTGGCTGGACGCCACCGGTCGCTTGGACGCGCATGCCGCAGTGCGCGCTGCTGCCAGTCGCGGGTGTGAGGATCGGTGTCCGAACTCCGGTCACCAGGCGACGTAGCTGAGGATCGCGCCCGGCAGACTGCCGACAACAGCGAGCATGGTCGGCCGCCCGCGCCCGCTCGGCGGCGGAGGGAAGCGTCGTTCGCGCTCTTCGCGGTCTTGGTGCCGGATCCGCTCCGATGCTCCTCACGGGCCGACACCGCTACTTGGGCAACCCGAGTCCACGCCGCCGCTGAGCAGTAACAGCACGTCGTCGCTGCCGGGCAGCGGCCGGTCGCATGCCTCGCCGAGGTGCGCGCGAAGCTCGTCGGCGATCCCTACTAGCGCGCCATCGCGAGCGCCAGCGCGGCGTAGCGCCCGCGCGCCGGGGACGTCGGGCCGGTCAGGCTGAGCGCCGCAGCAGCCACGTCGCGTAGACCACGGTGTGGCAGCCAAGGCGCTCGAAGCGATCGTGGGTCGCGAGGTAGCGTTGGAAGGGCTCGCGCAGGTCGGGCCGATCGGACTCGATGCGCGCGATCTTGCGGCGGATCGCGACTGCGTTCTCGCGGTTGTAGTCGTCGGTCTCGTCCGGCGGGGTCACGCACTCGGCGACGAGCTCGTCGCCGCTGCTGACCAGCATGCGCAGCGTCGTCGCGTGGTCGGCGTAGCATTCGAAGCCGGCGATCGGCTGTACGGCGTCGTCGGCCAGGAAGACGTCGCCGAGGACGATGTAGCCGCCCGGGCGCACGCATGCGCGCAGCGTCGCGACCGCCTCCGCCGGGCCGCCGAGGACGTTGCCGCAGCCCAGCAGCAGCGCCACGTCGTATGGGGTCTGCGGGCACAGGGCGTCGCGCAGGTCACCGAGCTGAAACGAGCAGCGCTCGCCGAGCGCGCTCGCGGCCGCGCGCCGCCTGGCGTCGGCGACGAACGCCGGCAGGCCGTCGATGCCGGTCACGCGCAGGCCGAGCTGCTCGGCGAGCGCCAGCGAGACGATGCCCTTCCCGCAGCCGAGGTCGATCGCGTGCGATCCGCGCGGCAGCGCAGCCGGGCGCAGGAGCTCGACGATCTCCTCGGCGGACGCCACGAGCTCCTCGAGCTCGGACAGCACGTCGTCGATGACCGCCAGCAGCGCCACGTCGGCATCCATGCTGCGGGCGACCTCGGCCTTCAGGTCGGGGCGGGCTCCCGCCGCGGGCGGGAGCGCTGGTTCGGGCCGCGCGTTCGAGAGCATGCTCGAAAGAGCGCGGCGGGCATCCGCGTGATACAGCAACCGAGCGGTTCACCGCGGTCACCCGGGCCCCGGGGCGGGACTGCCGGAGGCCCGTCGAGCGCGGCGTGCGAGCCGCGCGATGGAGGATCCGGTAAGTGTTCGCGGATGGGCCGCGCAAGGGAGGGTGACGGGGGGTCCGCCGCGGAGCCGTTGCCGCCAGGATGGCGCACGCTGGTGCTCCAGTATCCGGCGACGTGTGGCGCTCGCTGCGGCGGATCCGCGCTGCAGCCCGGTGAACGAGCCTTCTGGAACCGTCAGACCAAGGAGGTGCGCCACGCCGGTTGCCCGCCTTCCGCGGACACTGCCGCCGGTCGCGAACGCCGCTCGTGGACCGGCCTCTCGGCGCCGCAGGATGACTGGCAGCGGCTCGTCGCGTACTGCCGGGCGTGCGTGCTGCGCGAGTCGCTCGTCGAACCCGCGCGCTACGAGGGCTTCGGCACGGTCTGGGCGGTCATCCCCGCTGGCGAGGAGAGCATCTTCGCCGGCGTGAGCCGCACCCTCCCGGTCAGCGCTCCGCTCACCCGCGTGACCGGCGGAAGCTCCTCGGCCGACATGTCCGAGCTCGCGTACGGCTGGCCGCTCGTCGTCTGCCGCGATAGCGCCGGCGCCGTCCGCTGCGCGCCATTGCTGATCGCGAGCGTCGTGGCCCCCGGCGCCGGCGCGCGAAGCCTCACGGTGGATGTCGACAGCGCCCAGCTAAACATCGCGGTCGCCGATCCCCGGTTTCAGCCCGATGGCGATCCAACGCTGCTGCGCGTGATCGGCCTCGCGGTAGCAACGGAACAGGAACGCACGATAAGGTGCGCCGAGCTCGCTCGAGTTGACCGCGGAGAATAGGACGTTCCCCGCGACATCGCCAGGCCGTGAGCGCCGTAGGTGGCCCGTAGACGCTGACGATTCGGGATGTCGCCGTGGGGCGCTCATCAAACGCATTCCCTGCGATCACCCGCTTCATGGCGGCGGCGGCGGAGGCGCTTGCGCATCCACGGCGCGAATCGCGCGGCCGCGGTTCCGTCCCGTGGACGCTGGGGGCCGGCGGCTTACCGGGTCCGTTGCTACCAGGAGGCCAACTTGATGGCGTCCGGCCCGCCGCGCACCCGGTGAGCGTCTTGCCAAGCATCTTCGGGTGCCTGGCGGCGGGCCCCCGGTTCCAGCGGGGCGGGTCGGAGCCGAGCCGACTCGCACGCCTAACTAACGTGCTTGCGTTCCGTGCCAGAGGGATCGAGCCTTACACGTAGCTCGTCAGATCCAAGATCCAGCCCTCGGAGTAGATCTTCAGGAAGATGCTGCGTCCTCTCGACACCTCGTCGATCTCAGCGAGACCCTCATCGGGCTCGCCAGTGAACGCGAGTTCGGCGCGAACAAAGCGCCGCTCCGAGACGGCGACCTCCGGGTATTGCGGTTTCGCTTCCCCGTCCACGCTTCACGACAGCACCCAGCGTGGGTCGAGCGATCGCTCTTTGAACTCGACGTCGTGGAGCGTTCCCCCAAAGGCCGCCATGGGGAAGCGGCCGTCGTCCCCGGGCAAGAAGATGCTCGCCTGGACCATGTGGCCGCGCATGCCGCGCAGCATGTCGATCATCTCGCTGAACTTGTCCACCTCGTGCTCTTCGCCCTCGGGGAGATCCTAGGGTTGGTTCTCGATTACGCGAGGCGGCCGAGGCCTCGTCGTCCCTCTGCTGCGTGTGCGATCGCGTCCTCGAGCCGATCATCTGCGACGGACGTGTAGATCGTCGTGGTCCGGATGTCGGCGTGGCCGGCCAGCTCGCAGTCGCATGGCCTCCAGCACCACGTGCAGCTCCTCGAGGCCGGTGCGACGCTCCACTCCGAGTCGCGCGACCCACTTCGCGGCCGCGCGATCAAACGACGGATGGTCCTGCTCGGCCATCAGCAACACGATCGCCAACGCGTCGCTCAAGTTCAGCGCGGGCAGGTCGGCCGCCTCGCTGATAGCGCTCGCGAGGTCCCCGCTCTCAAGCGCGCGACGAAGCCAGCTTCCTGGTCTGTCCTTGATCGACACTACGAACGCATGTTCGCAGCCGCGCAGCGCCGTTGCAGGTGCCGGTCGCGCGGGACCACGATGCGCGGCCTCCGTCGCCGGGGTGTCTGGGCGCGTAGTGTGCCCGGCGCGAGCCGCATCCGCCGCACCACGTTCATCGGCTTAGCCGACCGCCGGGAGGCTTGCACGTGGCGCGTGCGTTGCCGCTCGCGCCGGGCCGACACGCGCTATCAGGCAACCGGCGAAGGAGGACGAGATCGATGGCTCACGAGCTCGTAGTGCACTGCAAGCGCGCCGCGCACGACGTTTACATCGGGCGGCCCTCGAAATGGGGCAACCCGTTCGTCATCGGGCGCGACGGCACCCGCGACGAGGTCGTCGCGCGCTACGAGGCGTGGCTGCTCGAGCAGCCCGAGCTCGTCGCCGCGCTGCCCGAGCTCGCCGGCAAGACGCTCGGCTGCTGGTGCGCGCCGCGCGCGTGCCACGGCGACGTGCTGGCGCGTCTCGCCAACGCGCAGCCGGGCTGACGCTCCCCGTCGCCGGCGCCCGTTTCGCGACCCGGGTGACGTAACGATTCTTATGACGCATTTCCGGGGTCCGCCCGCGCCCCGAGAAGCTGCCGAGGCGACCCTTGGGCTGGGCGCGCGGGTTGTTGCTACCCAGGCGCAGCTATACCGTAGGCGCAGCTATGCCGCGTTTGGTGCACACGGGCTGATCGCGGTCGCGCTCAGGAGGGCAATGACCGGCAAGGCTCACACACACAGCTGTACCTGCCGATCACTGCTGCTCGCGGCGCTTGACCGGGCATTCAACGCTGGCGTCGAGTGCGCGTAGATCCGCTCGGGCGTGATCCCGGTGCGCTCGAGCGCGTCGATCTGGCGATCGAGATCCTGCTTGGTCGTTGACACACGCGCATACCCGAGATTCACGGCCAGACCGTAGGTTCGCGGCCTGCGGATCGAACGACGAACGAGCGCCGCGACACGGTCGTTGCAGGCTGACACGCGAGCCATCCCGCAGACCCGGGTCGTAGGTCGAGCCTACGCAGGTCATAGATGCCCACTCTCCTCACACGCCCCGAGCGTGCACGAGTCTTGGCAGCGGCCGACGGGTACGTGTGTTGCTGGCGCTGCAGAGGGCGCCAGCGAGACGACGACAGCCGTGCTAGCGGGCGCGGCGCGTCGAGACGAAGGAGGCGACACATGTCAGACGACGACGCCCTGAAGGACGAGGACATCAAGAGCGGCACCGGCGCTTCGGGCGACCTCCCCGACGACGGGATCGAGGGCAAGGGCGACGGCACCGGCGAGGGTGGTAAGACCGGTGAGGGTGTCGCTGGCCCAGCGTCGGGAACGACCGAAGGCGACGACGCCGTCGGAATCGTCTAGAGCATTCGACGTTCGTGCTGGATCCCTCGGCGTCGTCCGGTCGGGTCCGGCACGGACAGCACCATCCGGACCACTGTGCATGACGCACGGCCTGCAGCGCTGACATCGCCAACGAATCGCGGTACGGTTCTTGTCTTATGTCAACACAGGTTGACATAAAGACATTATCGAGCGTTCAACGTGCTGCGCAATTTGGCGGGCAGAGACAGACCGCGCGTCCCTGCGCGGTCGCTATCGCGCCCCTGCCAACTGCGAGCCCGACGTTTTGCGGGCCGAGCCCCGGCACCACCCGGGGGCGCTCGACGCTGACGCGGGCTCTCGCCCCCGCTTCGTCGCTGTGCCGGGTAGCAGGCAGCCCTTGACGCATATTCAGAGTTGTGAGTATGATGGCTTTCGATGGCGCGTAAGCGGTCACACGAGACCAAGTTGGTGCTGCAGATGCTGCTCGATGCTCCAGCCGAAGAGACGTACGGGCTGCAGGTCGTGCGCGCGACGGGGCTGCCGGCAGGAAGCGCGTATGCGATCTTGAGCAGGCTCGAGAAAGACGGGCTGTTGTCGTCGCGCTGGGAAGCGCTTGACGGCGCTGACGCGGGCCGGCCGCCGCGGCGCTACTACCGGCTTAGCGGTAGTGGACGACGCGTCGCTCAGGACGAGACTGCTCGCGAGCGCGATGCGCTGCGATTGCTGGCTCCCGGCTGGAATCTGGCATGAACGACGCGCTCGACGATGTCGTAGCAGCACTTCTTGTCGGCACGCCGACCGTGCCCGCGGTCATGTACTTGATCAAGCGCTTCGCGGTGCTCTACCTCGAGGTGCTAGCCGATCGCGAGGACGCGCGAGCCCGGTATCTCAGGAGTCGCCGCGCGCGCGAAGCCCTCGAACTGCCCCCGACTGTGCCGCCCGCCGCACAGCGGTCGCCGATCGAGCTCTCGCGCTGGGTGCTGAATCTGCTTGATCCCGAGGACGCGGAGCGCTATGGCCTGGAGTCGGCCTCGCATCTGCACGAGCGCTACCGCGACGGCGAGATCGCCGAGGCACGCCTCGATCGACGTCGTCTTGAGCGCCATGCGCTGCGAGTGGCTGCTTCGCAACGCCTACGACAGCCGCGCCGTTCGCGGAGCTTGGCGGACGCGGGAACGGTCGTGAAGCTGCACAACGACTTCGTGCGTTACCTGCTGACCGCCGGCCAGCGGTGGCATGCTGCTTGCTTCGCCCAGCACGCCGTCGTCGTGGCCGAGAAGTACCTGGCCGACGAGCACCCCGCGAGGATGACGTCACGCATCCAGCTCCCCGAGGCGCTCCAATGGTCCGGGCACACCAACGTGGCGCTGGCGTTGGCCGTACGCGTCCACGACGACTGCCGAGCGCTGCTCGGGCCCGATCACCGGCTCACCGTGATGGCGCAGGTGCGGCTCGCGCTCTCACAGCAGTGGGCGGGACACAACACCACGGCCATGCAGATCACCGAGCAGGTCATCGCGCAGTGCACCACGCAACTGGGTCCAGAGCACCCCGAAACGCTGCAGGTCCGACTCAGGCTGGCCTGGTCATACGACGTAGCGGGCGACTACGCCACGGCGATCGCGATGAAGCAAGAGCTGCTTGCGCTGTACATCAGCACGCTCGGCCCGGATCATCCCGACACGCTCACCAGCCGTGGCAGCCTGGCGAACTCACTGCGCCTCATCGGCCGGTATGACGACGCCATCGCAGAGCTCCAGACAACGCTGACTGCGCGCGAGCGCCGACTCCGTCACAAGCACCCCGACACGCTATGGACGCTTGCCATCCTCGGCAAATGCTTCGAGCACGTTGGCCGCATCTCTCAGGCCGTCGCCGCGCAGCAAACCGTCGTGCCCATCTGCGCGGACGTCCTCGGCCCCGAGCACCACGACACGCTCATGTACCGCACGTACCTGTCCAGCGCCTACCAGACGGGCGCAAAGCTTCTCAACCCCATCGGCCCCGGCCTTGACGAAGCGATCCGCATCATCGATGACGTCGTACGCCTCCGCGAACAACTGCATCGCGATCATCCCGACACGCTCGAAGCCCGCGCCCAACAAGCGCACGCCTACCGTGACGCTGGCCGTAACGCCGAGGCAGTCGCGCTCATGCAGCAGATCATTTCCGACGCCACGCGCGTTCGGGGAGCCGACCATCTGTTTACCACCGGCGCGCGCGCCACGATCGCGGCCTGGCGACACACCGACCGGTGACCACGCGCCGACGATCTCGCGCGGCTCCGGCGGCGTCCAGGGTCATGTCGCTTGAAGTGGTGTAGCTCGTCGGGGTGGCCGCCGCACTTATCGCCGTCGCCGGGCCCGACGACGGCCAGGTCGTGCTATGCGGACTGGTCGTCAACAGCCTCGGCTGGGTGGGCGCTGCTGTTGTGCGCCTCACGCGGATCCCTCGGATCAGCTGGACGCATCGAGGACCTCGCCGACCACGTCCGCGTCCCCAGCGAGCACGAGGATGCACCGCCAGCGACCCGGGCCAACCCCCTGACAGCGCGCCCGAGCGCGCATCGTGACGCTCCTACCGCAGCCACCGCCGAGCACATCGCGCCCCCGGGCGCTGTCCGCCAAGCAGCTGCGCGCGGTCCGCGCAAGCTGGCTCGTGGGCTGCACGTCGCGCTGCGCGACTACACCGGCCGTCAGCGCTGTACCCGCCGGATCGCAGTCAGACGCAGCTGCACGCTGGATGACCTGACGACCGTGCTGTGCGCCGCGGTCGCCTTCAGCGACGACGAGCACCTCTACACCTACGATCTCCCCGGCGGCCGCTACTCACACGCCGTCCTCGCCCTCAACGACGGATCGGCAACGACGAACATTGCGCTCAGCGAGCTCGAACTGCGCGACGGCGACGAGCTCTGGCAGCTCTACGACATGGGCGACGCCTGGGAGTTCATCTGCCGCGTCCAGACGATCCCCGATCAGGACTGCATGAGGCGCCGCTGGCTCGTCTCGGCCCGCGCTCTCCTACTTGTCGGTTGGTGCCACGTTCCTTAACGGCACCCCGACGAGCGCGGCCGGGCCGTGCTGACGTACGTGCGCTGCATGACGTTCGCTCGATGCGAGTTCCTGCGCGACGATCTGCGCGGCCACCGGTCGTCGTTTCGCGGCTATCTCCCCAAGCGCTGCAGCTTCAGCACGGCACCCTCGATCTGGCGCACGCGCGCCGCTTACGGGGTGACGTGCCTCACCGCGACGAACACGACCGACTGGGAGCGCAGTGGCCTGTACGTCAAGTCCACCCGTAGGCGGCCCCGGCGCCTGCGCTCCCCCAACGAGCGGCTCAACGTTCCTGTCACAGCCGTCGACCTCCGCGGAACCCAGGTCGCCGCCGTCTCGGAGACGTCGGCGCGGACGTTCGCCGAGAACGTGGACGCCACCCGCTGACCTCGTTCTTCGCCGCGATCCCGGCGCAGGACACCGGCGAGCACGCGACCGGACTCGCGCTCGGCACCGACGGCGCCCACTGGGCGCTCGGCAACCCGGGCAGCCCGTACGATCCTTTCGGTCCCAAAGAGACGCTGATCTTCAGACAGCACCGCGGCTGCCTGCGGCACGAGCGGATCACGACCGCCCGTACCGGCCCATACGTCGCGACGGATCTCGCGGTCGACGCAACGAAGCTGTACCTCGTGGTGCCCACCGTCGGCATCGTCATGCACGACTTCAGGCCGGACCCCGCCACTCGCTGCTGACAGACACAGAAGGGTCGTCCGGTGGGCTCAGCCCTTCTCGATCATGACGTCGCCGATCACGAGGACGTCCAATCCGCAGGTGTAGAACACCGCGAGCGCGTCTTCGACCGAGCTCATGATCGGCTTGCCCATGACGTTGAAGCTCGTGTTCAGCACCAGCGGCACACCGGTGAGCTCGCGATAGTCCTCGATCAGCTGGTAGTACTTGTCATTCCATTCCCGCCGCACGGACTGCAGGCGGCTCGTGCCGTCCTCGTGGACGACGGCCGGAACCAGCGCGGCCTTCTCGTCGCGGACCTGAAGCGTGCGCTCCATATACGGCGACGGCTGGTAGTCGACGAAGTACTCGTCGCCGTACTCGTCCAGGATCGACGGCGCGAACGGACGGAACGCCTCCCGGAACTTCACCCGGGCGTTGATCTTGTCCTTCATCTCGGGGTCGCGGGCGTCGGCCAGGATCGATCGGTTGCCGAGCGCGCGCGGCCCGAACTCCGCCCGCCCCTGCGCCCAGCCGACGAGCTTGCCGTCGGCGAGATGGGCCGCGGTTCGGCGGCAGATCTCCGCCGGCTCGAGGCGTACTTGGCGCTCGGGCCCGAACGTGCGCACGTTCTCCAGCGTGCCCTCCGACAACGTCGAGCCGAGGTACGGCGACTGGATCGCGGGCTCTGCTCGGTGTCCGGGGTGATCTTCGTGGTAGGCCAGCAACGCAGCCCCCACTGCGTTGCCGTCGTCGCCGGGCGCGCTGAAGATGTGGAGGTTCTCGAAGCCGGTCCTGGCGATCACCTGGCCGTTGGCCGACGAGTTGAGCACGCAGCCGCCGCCGAGGACGAGGTTGTCGGAGATGCCGAGCGCATGCAGGTTGCGCAGGAACTCGAAGTAGATGTCCGTGAACACCTGCTGCCCGGCGTAGGCCAGGTCGGCGGCGGCGAACGGCGACTCGTCGCTCTTGCGCCGCAGGTCGTGCAGCTTCTTGAACAGCGGCACGAGCGCCTGCTCGCGGGTGAACCGGATGTCGAGCCCGTCGACTTCGATCATCGAGCGAAAGAGCCGGTACAGGTCCTCGCGCGGCTTGCCGTACGCCGCCAGCCCCATGACCTTCCACTCCTCCCCGGTCAGGTGCCCGAACCCGCATACCACGCAGACAAACGTGTAGAAGAAGCCGAGGCTGCCGGTCGCCGAGTTCGTCACGTCATCGACCCGCTCGATCACCCCGTCGCGGTAGGAGAAGCAGCCCGTCGACGTGCCCTCGCCGAGCGCGTCGAGCACGCCGCAGACGGCCTCCTCGAACGGGCTCGTGTACGCCGCCGCCGCGGCGTGGGTGAGGTGGTGGTCGTAGGACCGCATGGGTAGCTGCCGCAGGTACGGTCCACCCTCGCGCTGGTTGAGCTCGTACTTGAGCGTCAGCCCGGTCTGCTTGATCGCGTTGACCTGCGCCGAGTAGAGGTACTCGCGGGAGGAGAAGTGCGTCCGCATGAAGTCGGGCACCTCTCCGAAGGCGTCGAGGACCTGCTGCTCGTCGCTCTTGAGCTGATCGAGCATCTGCTCCATGAGGGGGACCGCCCGACCGCTCCAGCTCTGCGCCAGGACGAGGTCGGCGCCGGGCCCGCAGTGCTTCTCGATGAGGCCGCTCGCGCGCGAGAAGAAGTCCGGGGGGCAGTTGATCGAGCGCTTGTTCTGGAGGTAGCGCTCGGTCGCCTCGGCGAAGAGCACGCGCCCATCGGGATCGACGATCGCGAGCGCGCTGTCGTGCAGCGTGTTGGAGAGACCGACGTAGTACGTGCTCATCGGTGAAGCCTCATTTCAGGGAGAGTTCGGGGTGCAGTGCGGGCAGCGGCGCGCCGAGTTGCCGGGCGAGGCCGAAGAGGTCGAGGTAGTCCCAGACCTCCACGAGCAGGCGGTTCGCGACGCGGTAGATCCCGACGCCGTCCGCGTGCACCTCGGCGCCGGTCGCGGCGATGCCCATGAACGACCGCCGGTGCGTGCCGCTGAACGAGTAGCGGACCATGAGCCGGTCGCGGGACGCGAGCCAGTCGTCGACCGCGAACGCGAGATCCGGGAACGCGTCGCGGTAGTGCGCGACGTAACGAACGAAGGCGCCCACGCCCCGCAGGGCGCCCGAGCTGCCGTGCCGGACGAACTCCGGGTGGATCACCTCGCCGGCGCGCGCGGTCCCGCCCGGCAGCCACAGGGCGTTGTAGCGGGTCATGACCCCGGCGAGGTCGTCGCCGGTCATCGGTCGGTCCCCCGCTGTCGGCGTGCGCGTCACGCGCCAAGGTCTCCATCGTCGAGGACGACCGTGGCCTGGACGACGAACGCGGCGAACAGCACCGCACCGCGCGGGAGCGTGCCGTCGAAGCTCGTCGCGACCCGCATCGGCATGCGCCGGGGACCGCCGACGATGACGGCGAGCTCGCGGTGGTCCTCCGCCAGCACGAAGCGCTCGTTTGCGAAGGTCGGGCGGTCGAGCGTCAGCCAGCGGTCATACCAGCGCACGTGGCCGCCACCGCGTAGCCCGCGGATCGGACGAAACTCCCCGACGGTGGCGCCTGCCACGTCCCGAGCGACGACGGCGGCGTGGGTCACGGCGAACTCCCAGCGGTCGCCGCCGACTCGGCGGTGGCCGCGCCCCAGTACCGGGGCTGGATCCGCCGCAGCGCGCGACCGACGATCCCGCTCGAGGTCGCGCCACCCCGGCGCCGGAACCGCCGCACCGTCCCGACGGCCTCGTGCTCGAACGCGTCGACGTCGCCGGGCACCGGTGTCAGCACGGCGTCGGTCCTCGACATCACAGGATCCCTCCGCCCGCAGCGTGGGGGGCGGGGCGCGCGGGTACGCTCGGATCGCGGCGCGGGACACCCGCGGGGCACCTGCTGCTCCCCCACGCGACGATCGTTCCGCGTCCCGCGCGTGCGCCGAGCATGCGACACCCCGACACGCGACCCGTCAGATCCCCGAGATGCGCCGCTACGCGCCGGTGCTGAACGCCGCTGCGGCCGCGACGCGCGACGCGCCCGCAAGCCGGCGTCCGTGGCGGATCCTCGCGCGCGCCGTCGTCTTGGACCTGCGACTGCAGGTGCGCTACAAGATCGTCGCCGTCGCGGCGATGATCACGGCGCTCTATGCGATCGGCTTCCAGCTCGCCGCCGAGCGCCCTTCCGAGACGCTCGTCGTCGTGCTCGTCTTCTCGGACCCGACGACGATCGGGTTTCTGTTCGTCGGCGTGCTCGTCCTGTTCGAGCGCGGCGCCGGCACGCTGGAAGCGGTCGTCGTCACGCCGCTGTCGACCGCGCAGTACCTGTGGTCCAAGGCGATCTCGCTGACGCTCGTCGCGGTCGTCTGCTCGCTCGTCATCGCGGTCGCCGCGGGGCATGCGTTCGACGTCGCGCTGTTCGTCGTCGCGACGGCGCTCTCGTCGCTGCTGCTCGTCTTCATCGGGCTCGTGGCGGTCGTGCGGGCGCGCAGCGTCAACGCGTACCTCGTGATCGTCCCGCTGTTCTTGATGCCGCTCACGCTGCCGCTCCTGCAGACGATCGGCGCGGTCGCGTCGCCGCTGCTGTACGCGCTCCCGACGCAGGGCTCGCTCCTGCTGCTGCAAGCCGCGTTCGAGCCGCGTCCGGCCGCAGAGGTCGCGTACGGCATCGCGATCCTCGTCGCGGCCGTCGCGCTGGCGCTGCGCTGGGCGATCGGCTCGTTCGACCGTCACGTCCGAGCGCGGGGCGGTTGACGCGTGGACGCGGCGCTGCGGATGGTCCTGCGCACCGACGCGCGCAACGTCGTGCGCGATCGCACGATCGGGGCGTTCGCCGTCGTGCCGATCATCTTCGCGGTCCTGTTGCGCGCCGGCTTCCCGCTGCTCGAGGACGAGCTCCCCGCGGCGGCCGACCACGGCGCGATCGCGCTGAGCCTGTTCTGCGTCATCGCGGCGACGTTCCCCGCGTTCATGCTCTCGACCATCGTGCTCGACGAGCGCGATCAGCATGTGACCGACGTTCTGCGCGTGCTGCCCGTGGCACCCGGGCGCATCGTCGCGCTTCGCATGGCGGTCGCCGCGGGGCTCGGCTGCGCCAGCGCAGCCGTCGTGCTCCTCGGGTCGGGGCTCGGCGAGCACGCGCTCGCGGTCGAGCTCTTACTGTGCGCGCTGTGCGGGCTCACGGGGCCGTTGGCGCTCCTCGTCGCCGTGTCGCTCGCCGACAACAAGATCGAGGGGCTCGCGCTCTTCAAGGGCATCTTCTTCGTCGCGGCCGTGGCCTGTGGCGCGGGGGCCGCGACGACCGAACTGCGCCACGTCCTCGCCGTCGTGCCCGTGTACTGGACCGCGCGCGCGTTCGAGGCGGCCGACGCGCTGACCCTCGCGTTGGCGGCCGCCGCCTCGGTCTTCGCCCACGTCGCGCTCGGTGCGGTCGTCGTGCGCTTCGCCAAGCGCTGACGGCGCAGCGGGGCCGCCCGCGGGCCGGCCGCGCGCGAGGAGGTCGAGCAGCGGGCCGGTCGCGAGCGTCGTGCAGAGCGCCATGAGGACGAGGACGCCGAAGATCTGCGGGTCGAGGACCCCCGCCTTCAGGCCGACGGTCAGCACGACGAGCTCGATGAGGCCGCGCGTGTTCAGCAGCACCCCGAGCGTGCCGGCATCGCGCGACCGCAGCCCGGTCAGCCGCGCCGCCGCGAACGTGCCGGCGAACTTCCCGGCGCAGGCAAAGAGCATCGCCGCGGCGAACTGCCAGATCGCCTGCGCGTCGAGCAACCGGAGGTTCAAGGCGAGCCCGGGTCCGAGGAAGTACACCGGCAGCAGCACGACCATCGTGATCGGCGCGAGCATCCGGCGCAGCGCGCCGGCGACCTGCGGGGCCGAGCGCGGGAAGGCGAGGCCGAACGCGAACGCCCCGACGACGCTGTGCAGGCCGATCGCCTGCGTCGTGGCCGCGCAGGCCGTGAGCCCGGCGAGCGCCCAGACGACGGTCGACGCCGGCAGGTCGTCGCCGACCGGCTCGCACGCGCGGCGCATGAGCGGCCGCAGCCCGAACGCGACGGCGGCCGCGAACGCGAGGCCGAGGACCGTGATCTTCAGGATCTGCGTGGCGTCGTGACCGACATGCGCCGCGAGCGCGACGGCGAGCAGCAGCCAGCCCGCCACGTCCTGCACGGCGGCCGACGCGATCGCGGTCTCCCCCACGACCGTGCCGCGCATCCCGCGGTCGTGCACGACCCGCACGAGCACCGGGAACGCCGTGATCGACAGCGCGGTGCCGATGAAGAGCGCGAACGGCACGAAGCGCACGTGCTCGCCGGCGACCTCGTCATGCGAGCTGTACAGCAGCGCGGCCAGCCCGATCCCGAGGGCGAACGGCAGGACGATCGCGCCGGCCGAGACGGCGGCCAGGGTGCGGTCGTGCCGGCGCACCGTCCGCATGTCGAGGCCGAGTCCCGCGAGGAACATGAACAGCACGAGGCCGATCGCGCCGATCGCGCTCAGCGACTCGCGGACCTGCGCGCCGAAGAGCGCCGTGGACGGGTCGCCGGGAAAGGCCCCGAGGAGCGTCGGGCCGAGCGCGATCCCGCCGAGGATCTCGCCGAGCACCGGCGGCTGGCCCATCCGCGCGAGCAACCGGCCGCAGCCATAGGCGACCGCGACGATGATCGCGATGTCCAGCAGCAGCCGGGCGAGGAGCTCGTCGCTCACGAGAGACGCCGCCCGGTGACCTCCATGAAGACGTCCTCCAGCGTCCGCTCGGGCGTCTGCAGCGAGACGATCTCGCGGGTGCGCAGGACGTCGAGGAACTCCGGGTTCGCGCCGAGCCCGTCGAGCCCGAACTCGAGCAGCTCGGTGCCCGGTGCCGGCTCCGCGGCGACCTCGACGACCACGGTTCGCGGCTTGTCGGACGCGCGCAGCTCCCGGGGCGTGCCGACGCGCGCGATCCGCCCGTCGACGATGAACGCCACGGTGTCGCACAGCTCGTCGGCCTCGTGCATGTTGTGCGTCGTGAGGAAGATGCAGCGCCCGCGGTCGCGCTCCTCGCGCACGATGTCCTTCAGGAGGCGCGCGTTCGCCGGGTCGAGGCCGTTCGTCGGCTCGTCGAGAAACAGCACGTCGGGGTCGTGCAGCAGCGCGCGGGCGAAGTTCAGCCGCATCTTCATGCCCTTCGACAGCTCCTCGGCGCGCTGGTCCGCGGCGTCACCCAAGCCCACGAGCTGCAGGAGCTCGCGCGGGTCGCGGGTCGCGCGGTAGAAGGCTGCGAAGAAGCGCAGGTTCTCGAGCGCCGTGAGCTTCATGTAGTGGTTGGGCAGCTCGAAGCCCACCCCGATTCGCTCGTAGTACTCCGGGCCGTAGGAGCGCAGATCCTTGCCGAGGATGCGAACCTCCCCTGCGAACGGGCGCAGCAGGCCGATGAGGACCTTCTGCGTCGTGCTCTTTCCCGCGCCGCTGGGGCCGAGGAACCCCGCGATCTCACCGGCGCCGACGCTGAAGCTCACGTCGCTGATGCCGGCCTGCGAGTCGCCGTAGCGGAAGGTCAGTCCGTCGACCTCGATCATGTCGCCACGCCCGGATCGACCCGCGTCGCCGCGATGACGCACTGCGCCTGGTCGTCCTCCTCGACGCCGGGTAGGCCGAAGACCTCGATGTCGTCGAAGCCCGCGGCGAGCAGCCGGTCGCGCCACATCGCCGCCGTCAGCAGCGGCGATCCGGGAATGCGGCCCTCGGGATCGTCGTAGAGCCACCAGCCCTCGGTGAGCCCGAAGGTCAGCGTGTTGTAGTCCAGCCGCTGCGTCAGCTCGTTGATGACGAGCAGGCCGCCGGGCTTCAGCAGCAGCGCGCTCTGCGCCAGCGTGACGTCGATGCGGTGCGTCGTGTGCAGGACGTTGCTCGCGATCGCGACGTCCATCGAGTGCGGCTCCCAGCCCTGGGACTGCGGGGTGCGCTCGATGTCGTGCTCGGCGTACTCGACGTACGGCACCTGCTCGGCGAACTGCGCCCGCGCGACGGAGAGAAACGCGGCGCCGATGTCGGTGAAGTGGTAGCGGATGCGGTCGGTGTGGCCTGCGAGGAACTCGAACACCGTCTCGCTCGTCGCGCCCGTCCCCGCGCCGATCTCGAAGATCTGCGCGGCCGCGCGAGGATAGCGGCGCGTGAAGTGGCGCACGTGCTCGAGCACCCGGTCGGCCACGAGCCGGTTGTAGTAGTCCGTCTGGACGTTGCCGGCGTAGAGCTCGGACACGAGGTCCATCGAGCCGCCTGGGAAGAGGACGTCGGTGGCCTGGCGCCGGCCGCTCATGACGTCGAGCACGGCGGCCTGCGCGGTCGTGAGCAGCGGCAGGTACGCGGCGGCCTCGACATGCTCGGCGGCGAGCTGCTCGGATCGAGCTGCGATCGCGTCCTCGTCGAGGTCGAGGGCGAGGAGCCGTCGCGAGGGCGCGAGTGCGCCGTCGCGCTGCTCGAGCCAGCCCTCGCGCTCGAGGATGTCGACGGAGGCGTCGAAGAGCCGGCCGTATCCGGGCGCGACCTCGAGGCGCTCGCGCAGCGCATCGCGCGTGGCCGTCTCGCCCGCCGGCGGCAGCGCGCCCGACACGCGACAGTGGTGCGCCAGCAGCGAGTGGCCGAACGTCGTGACCTCGGCGAAGTCGCCGGCGAAGCGCTCGGACGCGTCCTCGTCGAGCTCCGGCGGGTCCTTGAGCAGCGCCTCGACCTGCTGCGCCGCCGGGGTGAGGGTCGGCTCCTCGAGCATGTTGAGGTGGTCGTTGTCGAGCGCGACGTGGAGCAGCTCGCCCTCGACGACGTCCCGCCACGGCTCGACGTAGTCCCAGTCGAGGATCCGCGTCGGCGGCCAGTACGCCTCGGTCGCCCGGCCGGTGAACCCGTCGGTCGCCGTGAAGAACAGCACGTCGGACGCCGTGTACGGCCGCATCTCGTAGGTCTGGTAGATGCCTTCGGAGTGCGCCGAGCACGTCAGCCCGCCGCGGACGTAGAGGTAGATGTCATCGGCCGAGATGCGCTTCTGGCCGCGCTCGCGCGCCATCCGCGCGAGCTCTGCGAGGCGCAGCTCGCGCGGCAGGTGCGCGAGGTCGTCGGGGCGGATGAGGCGCTCGGGGTGCTCGTCGATCTTCATGAAGAAGTTGATGAGGTAGAACGGCAGGAAGTCGTCGTCGTAGTCGCCCATGTGGCTGTCGAAGACCCGCTGCTCGGCGGGGTAGGTGTCGAACATCACGAGGTGGCGGATCTCCTCGCCCTCGTCGTCCAGCCGCCGCGCCATCTCCATCGCGATGAGGCCCCCGAAGGAGTAGCCGCCGATGACGTACGGCCCGTGCGGCTGCACCTTGCGGATGCAGTCGACGTAGTGGTCGACCATCTCGTCGAGGCCCTGCGGCATCGAGTAGCCGTCGGTCCCCTTCGCTTGGAAGGCATACAGCGGGTACTCGGGCCCGAGCGCCTCCGAGAGGTTCTGAAACCAGGTCGAGTAGCCGGTCGCGCCGTGCACCCAGAAGGACCGCTGGCGCGTGCCGTCGATGTTGATCGGCAGGAGCTCCGGCGGAAGCCCGCCGGAGCTGTCGCGCGAGCGCGTCGCGGGCGCGCCGCCGCCGCCGAGGCCGGCGGGCGTGACGCCGTCGAGGCAGTCGTCGAAGATGTAGCGCGACAGCCGGCGCAGCGTCGGGTGCTCGACGAGCGCTGTGAGCGGGATCTCGACGTCGAGCTCGGACTGGACGACCTGCACGATCATCGCGCTGACGATCGAGTCGACGCCGAAGTCCTGCAGCTCGCGGTCCTCGTCGAGCTCGTCGTCGGCGAGCTTGAGCTTGTCGACGAGGATCGCTCGTAGCGACGCGCGCACGGCCTGCTCGCCGTCGAGCCCGGCCGCCGTGTCGGCCCCGGCCGCCCCGCCCTGCTCGGCGTCCTGCGACGGGGTCTGCGCCGCCAGGCGCCGTGCGGGAATCGCGGGCGGCGTGAACCAGTACGGGCGCTTGGCGAACGGATAGGTCGGCAGCGAGACGCGGTGGGGTGCGCCGTTGCGGCGGGTCGGCGCCCAGTCGACCGCCGCGCCGCGGACCCACGCCGCGCAGCGCTCGTCGAGCGATGCTTCCCCGACCGTCTCTTCGTTGCCCGGCTCGGACTGCCCGCGGTGGATGCCCTCCCCCTCCCCCGCCTCGGCGCCGTCGACGACCTCGGCGAGGCGGGCGCGCAGCACGACGAGGTCCGGGGCGATGATCGCGAGACGCTCGTCGAGCTCCTCGCGACCGTCCTGCAGCGTGAAGGCGATGTCGTCGGCGCCGGGGGCCGTGCCGGCGTCGTCCCATGCGTCGATCTTGTCGACGAAGCGGCGAGCCATCTCGTCGAGCGCCTCCGGCGTCCGGGCCGAGAAGACGAACGCGCGATCGCCGGGCACGGCGGGCGCGGCGGGCGCCGCCGTGGCGCCGTTGCGGTGCTCTTCGACGAGGACGTGCGCGTTGACGCCGCCGAACCCGAACGAGCTGACGCCCGCGCGGAGTGGCAGCTCGTCCGCCGACCCGTTCGTGCGGCGGCGCCACGGAATCGTCTCCTCAACGACGAAGAACGGGCTCTCGGCGATGTCGACGTACGGGTTGAGCTCGGTCAGGTGGACCATGCCGGGCAGCTGCTCGTGGCGCATCGCGAGGATCGCCTTCATGAGGCCGGCGATGCCCGAGGCCGGCTCGAGGTGGCCGATGTTCGTCTTCACCGAGCCGACGCCGCAGTACGGCTGCTGCGGTCGTGACGCCCCGTTTGAGCCGAGCAGCTGGCGAAACGCGGACTTGATGCCGTTGATCTCGACGGGGTCGCCGAGCTCGGTGCCCGTGCCGTGCAGCTCGAGGTAGCCGATCGTGTCGGCGCCGACGCCGGCTTCGAGGATCGCCTCGCGCAGGAGCGCCGCCTGCGCCGTCGAGTTGGGCGCGGTGAGCGACGACGCGCGACCGCCGTGGTTGACGGACGTGCCGCGGATGACGGCGTCGACCCGGTCGCCGTCGGCCAGCGCGCGGTCCAGCCGCTTGAGGAGCAGCAGCCCGACGCCTTCGCCCTTGACGTAGCCGTTGGCGCTGGCGTCCAGCGTCTTGCAGCGTCCGTCCGGCGAGAGCATGCCCATCATGCCGGCGGCCTCGGTCGAGTGCGACGCGAGGTTCAGCGCGATGCCGCCGGCGAGCGCGGCGCTGCTCTCGCCTGCGCGCAGCGAGCGCACGGCATGGGCCACGGCGACGAGCGAGCTCGAGCACGCGGTGTTGACGGGCTCGCTCGGGCCGTGCAGGTCGAGTAGGTAGGAGATGCGGTTGACCGAGATCGAGTGCTCGTTGCCGAGCGCCGCTTGGGCGTTGAGCACGCCGGCCTCGTGCGAGCAGGTGCTGGTAGTCGTGGAACTGGATGCCGGCGAACAGGCCGACGGGCTCGCCGGCGAGCTGCGACGGCCGGTAGCCGGCGTCCTCGATGGCCGCCCACGCCGTGAGCAGCAGCAGGCGCTGCTGCGGGTCCATCATCTCGGCCTCGGCCGGGGAGATCCCGAAGAACAGCGGGTCGAACGTATCGACGTCGTCGAGGAACGCGCCCCAGCGAAAGGCGCAGCGCTCCTCGGGCGGCAGGTCCTCGTTGTCGAGCTCGCGCCAGTCCCAGCGCTCGGGCGGGATCTCCGTGACGAGATCACGCCGCGCGGCGAGGTGCTCCCAGAAGCCGTCGAGGTCCGGCGCTCCGGGGAAGCGCCCGCTCATCCCGATGACGGCGATCGGCGCCGCGCCTTCGTCGGCGTCGTGCCCCGCGCCGTTGGCGGGCCGTGCGACCGCCTTTGGCGCGCCGAGGGTCCGCGCGTCCTCGCGGGTGTCGCCGTGGCCGTTGGATGACGGCACGGGTGCCGGCGCATCGACGGCCGCGGCGTCCAGCCGGTCGCCGTGCTCCTCGACGAGCCACTCCGCGGCGCCGCGGACGCCCGTGCGCTCGTAGAAGACGGTCGGCGCGAACGCGACGCCGTAGCGCTCGGCGACGCGCTCGGCGAGCCCCTTGAACGCCATCGAGTCAAAGCCGTAGTCGCCGAGGCCGACGCGCGGGTCGAGGCGGTCGGGCTGCAGGCCGATGACGTCGGCGGCGAGGCCGACGAGCTCACGCTCGACCCGCGGGACGAGGTCGGCGCTGTCGGGCGGGGCCGGCGGGTGGTCCGTGGTCTGCGGCTCGGCGATCATGTCGACCTCCTCGCGTTCGGGGGTTGCGGTCGCGGCGGGCGGCTGCGGCTGCGGCTGCGGCTGCGGCTGCGCTGACGGCAGCCAGTGCGACGCACGCGCAAAGGGGTAGCCGGGGAGCGGCACGCGGCGGCGCGCGCGGCCGGCGTGCAGCGCCGTCCAGTCGACCGGCGTCCCGCCGACCCAGCGCCGCGCCACGTCGCCGGGGTCGGCGCCGGCCGGCGATTTGAGCTCTTGCTCGCCCGCGACCGGGTCGCCGGCGCGCACGATCCCGGTGAGGATCGTGTCGACGCTCTCGCCTGCGGCGAACGCGGCGAGGCGCGCGCCGGCGTCGACGCTCGAGTCGGCGACGAGCGCGAGCCGGTGGCTCATGGCCTCGCGCCCGGTCTGCAGCGTGAACGCGACGTCCGCGAGCCGGTGACGGCGCGCGCGGCCCGGCGCCGCGGCACGGTCCGGCGCAGGATGCGTGTCCGAGGCGGATGCGCCAGGCCGGGCCGGCGCGGTGGCGCCGCCGGCAATCGCGCGGGCGACGTCGGCGACGCTGTCGAGGCCGGCGGGCAGGTCGGCCGCGGCGGGGCCGTGGTCCTCGCAGAGCGCGTCCTCAAGGCGTGCGCGCGCCGGCTCGTCGAGCCCGGCGTCGCGCAGCGAGTCGTGCGGACCGAGATCGTCCTCGCGGACGCCGAGCAGCTCGCAGACCCGGCGGCGCACGCCGGAGCGCAGCTCGTCGCCCGTGCCCGCCGGCGGCGTCGCGTCGTCGCCGCCAAGCTGCTGCGCCATCCGGCCGGCGAGCTCGCGCAGCTCGTCATCGGAGCGCGCGGAGAGCACGACGACCTGGGCGCCGTCGTCCTCGTCGGGCGGCGCGGCGTCCTCGTACTCGTACTCGGAGACGATCACGTGCGCGTTGGCGCCGCCCGCGCCGAACGAGCTGACCGCCGCGCTGAGTCGCGTCCGGCCGGGCCCCGGCTCCCACGCGGCGAGCTCGCGCTGCACCGCCAGCGGCGAGTCCGTGAAGTCGATGTTCGGGTTGAGCTGCTCGGCGTGCAGCGTCGGCGGCAGCATCCGGTGGCGCAGCTGGAGGACGACCTTCGTGATCGCCGCGATGCCGGACGCCGACTCGAGGTGCCCGATGCTCGACTTCGCCGAGCCGATCGGGATGCGCCGGTCGCCCGCGGGCGCGCCGTACGCGCGCGTCAGCGCGGCGATCTCGATCGGGTCGCCGAGCGGGGTGCCCGTGCCATGCGCCTCGACGTAGTCGATCTCGTGCGCGCCGACGCCCGCGGCGCGCATCGCGCGGGCAATCGCGTCGGCCTGCGCGCGCGGGTTGGGCACCGTGTAGCCGTTGGTCTTGCCGCCGTGGTTCAGCGCGCTGCCGCGGATGACGGCGTGGACGTGGTCGCCGTCGGCGACGGCATCGGCGAGCGGCTTGAGCAGGACGGCGCCGACGCCCTCGCCGGGGACGTAGCCGTCGCCGCCGTCGCCGAAGCTCCGGCAGCGCCCGTCCGTGGAGGCGAACCCGCCGAGGCTGAGCTGGCGGTACTTGTCGGGGTGCAGGCTGAGGTTGACGCCGCCCGCCACGGCCGCGCGGCACTCGCCGCGGCGCAGGCTCTCGCAGGCCAGGTGAATCGCCGTCAGCGACGACGAGCACATCGTGTCGAGCGCGATGCTCGGGCCGTGGAAGTCGCAGAGATACGACACGCGGTTGGCGATCGACGCGAAGGAGGACAGGGGCAGGCGGCCGTCGGGCGCCGACCCGTAGAGCTGGTAGTGGCCGTACATGACGCCGACGAACACGGCGGTCTCGCGCTCGCGCAGCCCGGCGCGCGTGTAGCCGGCGTCCTCGAGCGCGTGCCAGACGGTCTCGAGGAACAGCCGCTCCTGCGGGTCCATCATGTCCGCCTCGTTCGGCGCGATGCCGAAGAACACCGGGTCGAAGCCGTCGACGCCGTCGAGGAACCCGCCCCACTTCGAGTAGCTGCTTCCCGCGGCTCCGTCGGGGTCGTAAAAGCCGTCGAGCGCCCAGCGGTCGGCGGGGATCTCGCCGACGCAGTCGCGGCCACCGGCGAGGTTGCGCCAGTACGCGTCGAGGTCGCTGGCGCCCGGGTAGCGTCCGCTGATGCCGATCACCGCGATCTCCGGACCGGCCGGGGCGCGGTTGCCGTCCTGCTGTGGGCGCTCGGCGGTACCCGTTGTCGTCGTCTCGGGTGCAGCCGCGTCGTCGCGCTCGCGGAGCGGCAGCCGGTCGGCGTGGCGCTCCGCCACGTAGCCCGCGAGCTCGCCGAGCGTCGAGTACTCGAAGAACAGCGTCTTGGGCAGCGGCCCGAGCTCCCGCTCCAGGCGCGTCGACAGCGCCATGACCATGACCGAGTCGATGCCGTAGGTCTCGAGCGGCTCCTGCGGGTCGATGCGGGCCGGCGGCACGCGCAGCTCGTCGGCCAGCACCTCGACGAGCAGCGACTCGGCGGCGGCGCGCAGCTCGTCGCTCGCTGCGGCGTCCTCGCGCGGGGCGCCGCCGCTGCCGGCCGGGCCATGCCCGTCGGCGCTTGCCCCGTTCGTCGCCAGCAGCGATCGCAGCTCCTCGCGCTCGGCCTTCACGACCACGAGGTGCGGCTCGTCGCTCGCCAGCGCCTCGTCGAACAGTGACAGCGCCTCGCTTGCCGTCAGCGCGTGACCGTTGCTCGCGACGGCGTGCCCGCTCGCCATGCCGGAGCCCGCCCATGCGGGCCAGCCGATCGAGATCGTCCGGCCGTGCGTACCTCCGGCGCGCCGCCGCGCCTCGCGGTCGGCGGCCAGCTCGTCGAGGAAGGCGTTGGCGAAGGCGTAATCGGCCTGGCCGACGTTCCCCGTAGCGGTGACCGCCGACGAGCAGAACGCGAGGAAGTCGAGCTCGTCGTCGCGCGTGAGCTCGTCGAGCCAGACGGCGCCGGCGACCTTGCCGGCCAGCACCTCCTCGACCTGCTCGTCGCGCTTGTCGCGCAGGAACGCGTCGCGGACGACGCCCGCGGCATGGACGATGCCGCGTAGCGGGCCGACGCGCTCGCGCACGTCGTCGAGCAGCGCCGCTACAGCGCCGCGGTCGGCGACGTCCGCTTGCCGGTAGGTGACCGAGCTTTCGCCCGTGCCGGCCAAGGCGGCAATCGCGGCTGTAGCGTCGTCGTCGAGTGCCGAGCGCCCGGCAAGGACGACGTGCGCGCCGTGCGCGGCGAGATGGCCCGCGAGCGTGCGGCCGACCGCGCCGGCGCCGCCGGTGACGACGTACGCGCCGCCGCGGCGCACCGCCGTGCGGGCCGGAGGCGCGGGCTCGACGGGCTCGAACGCCCTGGTCGCGACGCCGCCGTCCGCCGCGATGCGCAGCTCGACGGGGTCGCCCTGCGCTAGCTCGCCCGGCAGCGTGGCCGCGCGGTCCGGCGCGCGGTCCGCGACGCCGACGACCTGGATGCGCAGGTCGGGGTCCTCGAGCGCTGCCGAGCGCGCCGCCGCTGCGAGCGCCGCGAGGTGCGGGTGGGTGCGGTCGTCGTCGGCGAGCGGGTGCTCGAAGCGGATCGACGTCGGTCCGGCGGTGCGATCCTCGCCGAGCGCGCGGGCGAGCGCGAGCAGCGTGTAGAGGCCGAAGCGGTGGTCGGGCAGCCCGTGTGCGCCGTTGCGGGCGGTCTGCGCGCCCCAGCGAACGACGATGCGCTGCGGTCGGCGCGATCCGGACAGCGCGGCGAGCAGCCGGCGGATGTCCTCGGTCGCGCCCGGTCGCACCTCGAAGCGGTCGCGGCCCAGCTCGCGGAAGCCGTCGCCGGGCAGCGCGAGGACGACGTCCGCTTCCGCCGCCCGCTCGCGCAGCGCCGTCGCCGCCGCGTCGTCGCGATCGAGGACGAGCGTCCGCGTCGCCGTGTCGGCGCCCGCCGCGGGGAGCTCGATCGGTCGCCAGACCGGTCGCAGGCGCGACACGCGCACGCCGCTCTGCGCCTCGGCGACCGCCAGCCCGCGCAGCGATGCCAGCACGCGGCCGTCGGTCGCGGCGAGGTCGACGTCGAGCAGCCCCTCGTCGTCGCGCCGGAGGTGCGCGACGCAGGTCGCTTCGGGTGGCGAGTGCCGGGTCGCGGAGCGCAGCGCGTACGGCAGTTGGAGGCGGTCGTCCTCGTCCGCGCGGCCGAGGGCGATCATCGACTGCAAGGCGCCGTCGAGCAGCAGCGGATGCAGGCCGAACGCGCCGGCGCTCGCGGCAAGGTGGTCCGGCAGGGCCAGCCAGGCGAGCGCCTCGTTGTCGCCGGCCTTGATGCGCTGGACGACCTCGAACGCGGGCCCGTACTCGAACCCGAGCTCGCCGAAGCGGCGGTAGCACTCGGCGCCCTCGAGCTCGGCGGGCAGCCGGGCGGCGATCCGCTCCGGATCGAGGGCCGGCGGCGGGTCGCCCGCGCCTGTGCCGGCGGCCACCAGCGTGCCGGTCACATGCGGCGCGCCGGGGCTCTCGCCGGCCGCAGCCGGGGCGATCTCGAAGCCGTCGCCGTCGACGAGCGTCACGTCGATGCCCGCGGGCTCGGTCGAGGGCAGCGGCCGTCGCCACGTCACGTCGCGCACGCCGTGCGGCGCACGTCCGGCGAGCTCGCCCGCGGTGCGGCCGAGCTCGAGCGCAACCATCGCGGCGAGGATCGGGTGTCCCTGCACGACGTGGTCGGCGACGATCGGATCGTCCGGCCCCGGCCGGTAGGCGAACCGCCCGCCGCCGGGCTGCGGCTCGAGCTGCAGGCCGGCCGGCCGCGCGCGTGTGGCCGCGGGCGCCGCGGGTGGGCTTGCCTGGGCGGCCGCGCCCGGGTCCGCGGCTGCGGGCGCCGCGGGTGGGCTCGCCTGGGCCGCCGGGCCTGCGACCGCGGCTGCGGGCGCCGCGGGTGGGCTCGCGCCCGCGTCGCCGCTCCAGTAGCGCTCGCGGGCGAAGGGGTACGTCGGCAGGGAGATGCGCCGTCCTTCGCGACCCTCGAACGTCAGCCGCACGTCGACCTCGACGCCGCGCTCGTACGCCGCGCCCGCGCGAGTGAGCAGCGCCGCGCGCCCTTCGGCGTCCTGGGCCGACGCCGCGTCGAGCAGCTCGTGCGTGATCGCGCGCCGCTCGGCGGCGGGCAGCCGCGCGGCGCGCTCGATCGGCTCCTCGAGCCGGCGCAGGATCGCGTGGCGCAGCTCGTCGACGCTGCCGGCGACGAACGCCGCTCGCCAGGCGAAGTGCTTGCGGCCGGTCTGCAGCGTGTAGGCGCTGTCCGCGAGTGACCGCTGCGCGCCCCGGTCCTCCAACCACGCAGCGAGGTCGGCGAGTCGCTGGCGCAACGCCTCCTCCGTCTTCGCCGAGACGAGCGCGAGGTGTGGCTCTGCCGCCGCGGCCACGGCCGTCCGCGGGGGCGGCTCGCTCACGACGACGTGGGCGTTCGTGCCGCTGTAGCCGAACGAGCTCACGACCGCGTGGCGCGGCGCGCCCGGCCGGCGGGGCCAGGGCTCGGGCTCCGTGACGACCCGAAACGGCGTCTCCGCGAAGTCGATGCGGCGGTTCGCGCGCTCGAAGTGCAGCGTCGGCGGGATCGTCTCATGCTCGAGCGCGAGCAGCACCTTGACGAGGCCTGCGACGCCCGCCGCCTGTCCGGTGTGGCCGATGTTCGTCTTGATGGAGCCGATCGCGCAGAACTGCGCGCGGTCCGTCGACGCGGCGAACGAGCGGGTCAGCGCTTCGATCTCGATCGGGTCCCCGAGCGCGGTGCCGGTGCCGTGCGCCTCGACGAGCGAGATCTGCTCGGCGCTGATCCCGGCGAGCTCGTACGCCGCGAGCTGCACGTCGGTCTGCGAGCGCGAGCTCGGCGCGGTGATGCCGTTCGTCTTGCCGTCCTGGTTGGTCGCGATGCCGGAGATGACGCCGCGGATCTCGTCGCCGTCGCGCAGCGCCGCGTCGAGCGTCTTGAGCACGACGACGCCGACCCCCTCCCCCGGGACGAAGCCGTTGGCGCGGTCGTCGAAGGCGTGGCAGCGCCCGTCGGGCGACAGCATGTCCGCCGTGCTCGCCGAGAGGTAGAAGCCCGCTCGCACGAAGAGGCAGACGCCACCCGCGAGCGCCAGCTCGCACTCGCCGCACGCGAGCGCGCGGCACGCGAGCGCGACGGCGACGAGCGACGAGGAGCACGCGGTGTTGACGGCGAGGCTCGGCCCGCGCAGGTTGAGCAGGTAGGAGATGCGGGCGGGCAGGATCGCCGAGTCGTTGCCCATGAGCACCTGCGCGTCGGTCAGCCCGCCGCGCTGTGCGTCCGTCTCGTAGTCGCTCGCCGGCGCTCCGGCGAAGACGCCGCAGCTTGCGCCCGACATGTCGTCGCCGCAGTAGCCCGCGTCCTCGAGCGCGGTCCAGCAGCCCTCGAGGAAGAGCCGCTGCTGGGGGTCCATGCGCTCCGCCTCGTGCCCGGAGAGGTTGAAGAACAGCGGATCGAAAGCGTCGACGTCGTCGACGAACCCGCCGTGCCGGCAGTTCGTCTTGCCGGGGGTACGCGGGTCGGCGTCGAACAGGGCGTCGGCGTCCCAGCGCGAGCCGGGCACCTCGCGCACGCCGGAGCGCCCCTCGGCGAGCATCCGCCAGAGCTCGGCGGCATCGGCGGCACCGGCGAAACGGCTCGAGAGGCCCACGATCGCGATGTCACGCTGCGCGGCGGCGGCGCCGGTCGGCGCGGCCGAGATGTCCGTGTCCGCGGGAGCCGCCGCCCGTCGCTCCGCGCTCGCGGCGGGAGCAGGCGCCGGTTGCGCTACATTCGCGGCGGCCGCAGGTGCATCGGAGCGCAGCTCGCGCAGCCGCCGCTGGCCTTCGGCGGGCGTGATCGCCTGCGCCTCGACGAGCTCGAGGATCTGCTTGAGCGCAACGTTCATGCGTGCTCCAATCGTGCGTAGAGCTCGTCCGCGGACACCTCGCCGGCAGCGAGCCGTGCGAGCAGCTCGAGGTCGCCGCCGGCGTCGGCGCCAGCGGGCTCGATCTGCGCGTCGTACTCGGCTTCGACGTGGGCGATGAGCTCGGCGAGCGTCGGGTGGTCGAACAGGGCCGTAGTGCGCAGCTCGATGCCGAGCCGCTCGTTGACCGTGTTGACGAGCTCGACGAGGATGATCGAGTCCACGCCGTAGTCGGTGAACACCCGATCGGGATCCAGATCGTCCTCCGAGCGCCCGAGCGTCTCGGCGATCGCGTGCGTCAGCACGTCGGCCACGGCATCTGCCGCCATGGCGGGCGGGCCGCCGTTGCCGTTGCCATTGCCGTTGGCGGCAGCGGCCGGCGCAGGCGCCGCCGCTTCGATGTGCAGGTGGCCGCCGTGCTCGGCTTCGACGTGGGCGATGAGCTCGGCGAGCGTCGGGTGGTCGAACAGGGCCGTCGTGCGCAGCTCGATGCCCAGCCGATCGTTGACCGTGTTGACGAGCTCGACGAGGATGATCGAGTCCACGCCGTAGTCGGTGAACACCCGATCGGGATCCAGATCGTCCTCCGAGCGCCCGAGCGTCTCGGCGATCGCATGCGTCAGCACGTCGGCCACGGCATCCGTCGCGACGCGCGGCGCGGCAGCGTCGCCGTCGACCGGGGCGGCGGGCCGATCGCTCGCTACCGCGGGCGGTTCGGGCGCGCGGTCGCCTAGCTCGGCGACGAGGACGTGCTGCCCGATCGCGCCGCGCCGAGCGCGCGCGGGCGCGTACGCCACGCTGCGAGCGAAGCCGGTCTCGGCGAGCAGCGTTTGCCACGTCGGGACGTCGGCGAGCGGAGAGCCGGCGATGCGCAGGTCGCCGTCACGCCACGCCCACCAGCCGTCGAGCAGCCCGAACGTCAGCGTCGCGAAGGGACTGAACGCCGTCGTCTCGCTGAGCAGCAGCCAGCCGCCCTCGCGCAGCAGCGTTGCGACATGGCCAAGCGTCCGGCGCAGGTCCGCCGTCGCGTGCAGGACGTTCGCCGCCACGACGACGTCGAACCCGCCCGTGTCGAAGCCCTGCTCGGCGACGGGCCGCGCGATGTCCAGCCGCTCGAAGCGCACGAAGGGGTGCTCGGCGGCGAAGGCGCGCTTGCCGTGGCGCAGGAACCCGACCGAAAGGTCCGTGTAGACGTACTGCACCCGGTCGCCGAAGGCCGCGAGCGCCGCGAGCGTGCGGGCGGTCGTGCCGCCGGTCCCCGCCCCGACCTCGAGCACCCTGAGCGGGCGCTCGCCGGCACGCTCGACGTGCTCGGCGACGCCCTGCGCGACGATCTCGTTGAGCCGGTCCGCGAGCGGGTCGCCGCGGTAGACGCCCTCGACGAGCTGCATCGAGGAGTCGGGGAACATGACCTCGGTCGCCGCGCGCTCGCCGCGCAGCACGCGCGGGTACTCGCTCATGCACGCCGCGAGCAGCTCGGTGTGCGCCGCCACCTCGGGATGCGAGCGGGCGAGCTGCTCGCGCTCGGCTCGCAGATCGCGCCGCGCGAGCTCGCTGACGGCCTCCGTGGCGAGAAGGTCGGGCCCGCGGCGCTCCGCGAAGCCGGCGGCGACCACGATCTCGACGAGCGCCTCCCAGAGCTGCTCGTGCGTCGCGGCGACGCCGAGCTGGGCGGCCAGCTGCCGCACGGGCCGCGCGTCGCCGGGATCGCGGAGCGCGCCGAGCTCCTGGACGGCGCGCACGAGCAGCGCCGCGCCGAGCTCGTCGAGCCGGCGGTGCGCGGTCAGCAGCCGGTCGCAGTCGGGGCCGTCGCCGAGCCGCTGCGCTGCGATCGGCGCCCACTCGGGCGCCGCGCTCGCCGGCGCGCGCTCGTCACTCACGACGCCGAACTTCTCGAGCACGCGATCCTCGACCTTCAGCGGCACCGCCTGCGCGATGGGCGCGCCGATGATCGCTTCGAGCGCCGCCATGCCCTCCTCCACGCCGATGGAATGCACGCCGATCGCCTGCATCCGGCGCCGGTAGCCGGCCGTGGCGACGACCCCGACCTCGCCCCAGTAGCCCCAGTTGACGACGTGCACCGGCACGCCGTCGCCGGCGAGCCGCGACGCGAAGGCGTCCTTGAAGGTGCAGGCGGCGGCGTAGTTGGCCTGACCGGCGTTGCCGCTGAACGACTGCGCCGACGAGAAGAAGACGAGGAAGTCCAGCGGCTCGTCGCGCAGCGCGCGGGCGAGGACGACCGAGCCGCGCACCTTGGGCGCGAGCACGTCGTCGAAGGTCTCCTCGCTCATGGCGTCCAAGCGCGCGTCGCGCAGGACGAGCGCGGAGTGAAAGACGCCGTTGATCGCGCCGAAGTGCGCCTTGACCGCTTGCAGCGCCGCGGTCATCGCCGCCTCGTCGGTGGCGTCGACCTCGTGGTAGTCGGCCCGGCCGCCCGCCGCCTGCACGGCATCCAGCGCGGCGTCGATGCGCGCGTCGCGCGGGCGCCGGCCGAGCAGGGCCACGTTCGCCCGAGCACGGCGGGCGAGGTGCGTCGCGAGCTCCGCCCCGATGCCGCCCGCGCCGCCGAGGATGACGTAGGTCCCGCCGTCGCGAAACGGGCTGCGCGCGGGCGGGTCGACGGCCGTCTCGACGAGGGCCCGCACCCGGCGCACGCCGGCGCGCAACGCGACCTCGTCGCCAGTTTCGTGGCCGGGCTCGCGGGCCACGGCTTCGGCAACCGCGCCCGGGTCGTCGTGGAGCTCGTCGAGATCGATGTCCAGGCAGCCGACGCGCCAGCGCGGGTACTCCTTCGCCAGCGAGCGAGTCAGCCCGAACAGGCCGGCGGCGGCGGGGCGGACACGGTCGCCGTCGCGCACCGCGAGGGCGTTCGCGGTCACGCAGACGATCTCGACCTCGCGGTCGGCGCCGTCGTTGGCCACGAGGTGGTGCACGAGCCGCAGAAGGGAACGGACCGTGAGCTCTTGGGCGCGCTCGAGCGCATCGAGGTCAAGCGGATCGGTGTCTTCGGAGAGGCCGCCGAGGTGGTAGAGCCGATCCGGTGGCGGTAGAGCGGCGAGACGTTCGCGCAGGCCCGAGCCGGCGCGGTCGTCGAGTTGGACAGTCTCGACGACCGCGCCCGGGTGGCGTTGCGCGAGCAGGGGCGCGAGCCCCGGCTCGTCCGGCGCAACAAGGAGGAGGACGCGGGTGGGGCGCTCGCTGGTCCGCCGCCCGTCGCCGGGCGCCGCGCACCAGGTCGGCTCGTAGACCCGCATAGCGACGGGGGCCGGCAGCTCGCGGTAGGCCATCCCGTCGATCGCGACGCACACGCGTCCGTCGGGATCGGCGATCGCGATCGTGCACTCGCCGGGCTTGTCCAGCCGGATCCACGCGCGGCTGCTGCGCGGGATCGGCCGCAGGATCCGGATCTCGTCCATCGTGAAGGGGACGTGCGGGCGCTGGTCGTCGTCGTAGGGCGGCAGCGAGGCGACCGTCTGGATCGCGCCGTCGACCACGCCTGCCGGGAGCACGGGCGTCTCGGCGGCCTGCTCGAGCGTCGCAACGGCCTCCGAGGGGCTCACGTCGATGTGCCGGACCGTGCGGAACGCGCCGTCGTAGAGGATCCCCATCTGCTCGAAGCGGTCGTAGTGCTCGGCGGGCGTGACGGCTTGCGGGCAGCGTCCCGCGATCTCGGCGAGCGCCAGCGGGTCCGCGGCCGCCGGCTCGCGGCGCGCTTCGCCGCGGCTGTGCTCGCGCGTCTCGCCGTTCGCGCCGCGGCTGCGAATCGCGAAGCGGCAGCGGTCGTCGTCGAGCGCCGTGAGGACGACCTCCAGGTCGCAGTCCTCGGTGACGAAGACCGGGCGCAGCCAGACGACCCGGCGCAGCACGAGCGGGCCGTCGCCGAGGACGTCGCGCAGCGCGCGATGGACGAGCGACAGGTGACCGGCGGCCGGCAGCAGCGGCTTGCCGTCGACGACATGGTCGGCGACGAGGGGCTCGGACGGCGTCAGGCGATGCGCGATGACGGCCTCCTCGCCGGGCGCGAGTGGCTTGGTAGCGGGCGCGGGCGGCGTCGCGGACGCTGGCGCGGGTGGCGTAGCGGACGCGGGCGCCGGTGCCGGCGGCGTCGCGGGCGCGGGCGGACGATCGTGGCTCGCGCGGTCCATCGGCGACCCCGGGATCCAGTAGCGCTCGTCGGCGAACGGATAGCCGGGCATCGGCACGACGCGTCCGTCGTCGCCGGGCGACGCCGACGACCAGTCGATCCGCTCGCCGTCGAGATAGCGGCGGACGACCTCCGCGGGCGGGCCGTCCGCATCGGGCGTGGCGCCGCCGTGCCACGCGTCGATCCTGCCGCGCAGCTCGGCGGCGTCGCAGGCCACGAACGCGGCGCGGACGGCGAAGTGCGAGCGCCCGGCTGCGAGCGTGTGGGCGATGTCGCGCAGCTCGTGGCGCGCGCCGTCCGCCGCGAGCCAGCGCGCGAGCTCCCGCAGCCGCGCCTCGAGCGCCGGCGCGGTCTTCGCCGAGACGGGGAAGATGCGCGGACGCTCGTCCGCCGGCGGGCGCGGCGCTGCCGGTGGCGCCTCGCGGACGACCGCGTGGACGTTCGTCCCGCTGAACCCGAACGAGCTGACCGCCCCGAAGCGCGATCCGTCACCCGGTCGCGGCCACGCGCTCGCACTATCGCTGACGTAGAACGGGCTGTCGTCGCCGGCGATGTAGCGGTTGCGCGAGCGCAGGTGCACCGTCGGCACGAGCGTCCCGTGGCGCAGGCAGAGCAGCGTCTTGAGCAGGCCCGCGACCCCGGCGGCGGTCAGCGTATGGCCGAGGTTGGACTTGATCGAGCCGAGCGCGCACGTGCGCGGCCCGGCGCCGGCGCCGAACGCGGCGTGCAGGGCCTCGATCTCGATCGGGTCGCCGAGCTTCGTGCCCGTGCCGTGGCATTCGACGTAGCCGATCCGCGCCGGGTCGATGCCGAAGCGCTCGTAGACGGCGGACTCGAGCGCGGCCTGGGCGGGGGCACTCGGTGCCGTGAGGCCGTTCGTCCTGCCGTCCTGGTTGGCGCCCGACCCGGCGATGACGCCATGGACGTGATCGCCGTCGCGCAGCGCGTCGGCCAGGCGCTTGAGGACGACAACGCCCACGCCCTCGCCGGGGACGAAGCCGTCGGCGGCCTCGTCGAACGGCCGGCAGCGACCCGTCGGGGAGAGCATCCCCGCCTTGCTCGCGAGGACGTGCAGCTCGGGTGTCGTCAGCGCGGCGACGCCGCCCGCGATCGCGAGCTGCGCCTGCCCGCCGCGGATCGCCTCGCAGGCGAGGTGCACCGCCATGAGCGAGGACGAGCAGGAGGTGTCGACCGCGAGGCTCGGACCGCGGAGGTTGAGGTGATATGACAGCCGGGACGCGAGCACCGCCGGATGCGTGCCCATGAACGTGTAGCCCTCGATCGGCACCGCGGCCGCCTTGAGCAGGTGGTGGTAGTCGCCCATGGCGGTCCCGAGGAACACGTGGCAGTCGGTCCCGTCGAGCGTCGTGTCCGCGTAGCCCGCGTCCTCCAGGGCGTGCCAGCCCTCCATGAGGACGAGCCGCTGCTGCGGGTCCATGAGCCGCGCCTCGCGAGGGGAGATGCCGAAGAAGTCGGGGTCGAAGCGGTCGACGTCCTCGAGGACCGAGCCCCACTTGCTGTACGTCTTGCCGGGCGCCTGTCCGTCAGGATCGAAGTGCCGGCCGACGTCCCAGCGCTCCGCGGGGATCTCGCCGACGAGGTCGCGGCCGGCGAGCAGGCAGTCCCAGAGGTCGTCGAGGTCGCGCGCTCCCGGGAAGCGACCCGCCATGCCGATGACGGCCACGTCGTCGGGCGAGACCTCGGCGTGCGATGCCGATACGGCGGCGACGCGAGGTGCCGGCGTGTCGGCGGGCGCTTCCGGAGGGGCGGCGGGTGCCGGCGCCTCGACGCGCGGGGCCGGCGTAGCGGGGGGCGGTCCCTGCGTGGCGGCGGGTGCCGGCGCGACGCGCGGCGCCGCCTCGGCGGCGGGCGATGCCGGCGCGGAGGCGGATGCCGGCGCCGCGCCGCGCGGGACTGAAGTCTCGGCGGGCGATGCCGGCGCGGGCGCGGGGACGAGCTCGGCGAGGTTCCGCGCCAGGGCGCGGACGGTCGGGAAGCTGAAGAAGTCCGTCGGCTTGAACTCGACGCCGAGGTCGAGCGCGATCCGGTCGACGATCTCGACGGCGAGCACCGAGTCGACGCCGAGGTCGGAGTGCGCGGTGTCGAGGTCGAGCTCGGCGACCGCCACCTCAAGCACCTCCGACATGGCCTGCATGACGGTCGCTTGGACGTCGGCCTCCTTCATGGCCTCCATGGCGTTCGCCTGGACGTCGGCCTCGGGCGTGCGGACGGCTTGCGGCGCGGGGGCCGCCTCGCCGACATCGGCGGACGTCGTCTGCGAAAGGTCAGCCGGAGGACCGGCAGCCTCGGCGCCGCCGGCCACCGGGGCCGGAGGATCGGCCGGCGGCGCGGCCGCAACAGGCTGCTCGCCGCCCGTTGACGGTGCGACGTCGGGGACCCAGAAGCGGTCGCGGGCGAAGGGCGTCGGCGGCAGCGAGACGCGCCGCGCGTGGCTGTCCGCGAGCGCCGCGCCGAGATCCACGCCCGACACCCACAGCGCCGCGAGCCGCTTGAGGTCGCCGTCGTCGCGGATCGCGCGGACGAACGCCGCGCCGCGCTCGCCGGCGAGCACGCTCGCGAGCGGGCCGCGCGTCTCACCCGCCACTCGTCCGCACAGGACGCCGTCCGGCGACTCGCCGGCGACGTGACCGCGAAGCTTGGCGCACAGGTCGTCGAGGTCGCCGGCGACGACGGCGAGCCGCTCGGCCTGCGGCTCGCGCCCGACCGCAAGCGTGAATGCGACGTCGCGCAGGCGCGGATGCTCGCGACCGCAATCCGCCACCGGCGGGCGGCTCTGCGCGATCCATGCGGCGACGGC
This sequence comes from uncultured Actinomycetes bacterium, assembly GCA_963743055.1. Taxonomy (GTDB): domain Bacteria; phylum Actinomycetota; class Thermoleophilia; order Solirubrobacterales; family Solirubrobacteraceae; genus CADCVQ01. The sequence continues at coordinate 50,246 of CAVUOK010000003.1, forward strand.
GCGCGCGCTGCCCAGCTCGAGCAGCAGCTGCGTGCCGGGCCGGACGTCGTACGTGCGCGCCAGGGCGTCGGCGAGCGCCGCGAGCGCGTGCGTGTCGACCCCGATGCTCTCGAGCTCGTCGTCAGGGTCGACCTCGCCGGCCTCGACGCCGAGGATCTCCGCGACGGCCGCCGCCACCTCGGCGGCGGGCACCGTCGTCGCGGTCACGAGCGCCTGCAAGCCGCCGGCGATCGCGCCGGCCGCCTCGCGCAGCAGCTCGGGCGTCCTGGCCGACAGCACGACGAGCTCGGGCCGGCCCGGCTCGTCGGCGATCGGCGCCGGGGCGCGGTGCTCCGCGATGATGACGTGGGCGTTCGCACCGCCGGCCCCAAAGGAGCTGACGGCCGCGATCCGAGCGTCGCCGGGCGGTGCCGGCCACGGCGCGAGCTCGCGCTGTACCTCGAACGGCCCCGCGCCGAAGCGGATGTTGGGGTTCGGCGGCTCCGCGTGCAGCGACGGCACGAGCTCGCCGTGGCGCAGCTGCAGCAGGACCTTCGTGACGCCCGCGATCCCGGCGGCGGACTCCAAATGGCCGATGTTCGACTTGACCGAGCCGATCGGGCACGCCGGCGAGCCGGCGCGACCGAACGCCCGCGTCAGCGCGTCGATCTCGATCGGATCGCCGAGCGCGGTGCCGGTCCCGTGCGCCTCGACGTAGCCGATCTCGGCCCCGTCGATGCCGGCGGCCCGCAGCGCGCGCTCGATGACCGCGGCCTGCCCGACCGGCGTCGGGACGGTGTAGCCGTTGCTGCGACCGCCGTGGTTGATCGCGCTGCCGCGGATCGTCCCGTAGACGTGGTCGCCGTCGGCCTCGGCGCGCGACAGTCGCTTGAGCAGCACCGCGCCGACGCCTTCGCCCGGCACGTAGCCGTCGCCGCCCTCGCCGAAGCTGCGGCAGCGGCCGTCGGTCGAGGCGAACCGCCCCTGGCTGAGCTGCAGGTAGCGATTGGGGTGCAGGATCGCGTTGACGCCACCGGCGATCGCCTCGTCGCAGTCGCCGAGGCGGATCGCGGCGCACGCGAGGTGCAGCGCGGTGAGCGACGACGAGCACATCGTGTCGACCGCGATGCTCGGTCCGTGCAGGTCGAGCGTGTGCGACACGCGGTTGGCGACCGAGGCCGAGAGCGAGCTGGGCACGAAGCCGCGCGCCTGCATCGCCGGGTCGGCGCCGTAGAGCTGGTACTGGGCGTACATCACGCCGACGAAGACGCCGACGGCACGCTCCGAGAGCGCGGCGCGGGAGTAGCCGGCGTCCTCGACGGCGTGCCAGGCGGTTTCGAGGAAGAGCCGCTCCTGGGGATCCATCCGGCGGGCCTCGCGCGGCGCGATGTTGAAGAACCGCGGGTCGAACTCGTCGACGCCGTCGATGAAACCGCCCCAGCGGCTGTAGCTCGTGCCTGGCTCGCCGGACGCCGGATCGAACCAGCGGTCGTGGTCCCAGCGCGAGGCGGGGACCTCCACGATGCAGTCGCGCCCGTCGCGGAGGTTGCGCCACAGCTCGTCGACCGTCGCGGCCATCGGGTAGCGGCCGCTGAGGCCGACGATCGCGATCGGCTCGTCGCGGTCCTCGCGAGGGTCGCGCGCAGGGGCCCGCAGCGCCGGGGCGCGAGCGGCCGGCGGCGACTCTGGCGGCGCGGAGACCTCGCCGCTCGCGACGACCGGCCGCGGCGGGGTGGTGGACGTGGCCGGCGCGGCGGACGCGGCGGACGCGAAGCGCGCGTCGCTCGCCGCCGGGTACGCCGCGGCCAGGTGGTCGCAGACGTCGTCAACGGTCTGGTACTCGAAGAACAGCGTCGTGGGCAGCTCGCCGAAGATCGTCTCGAGCTCGCGCGTGAGCTCCATGACCATGACGGACTCCAGGCCGAGGTACTCGAAGCGCCTGGCGGTGTCGAGCCGCTCGACGGGCAGCTTCAGCTGCGCGGCGACGAGCGCGCCCAGGTGGCGGCGCAGGGCCGATCGGGTGGCGCCTGCGATGGCCCCGTCCGCCGCTGTGGTCGCGGCGACAGGCGGCGCGGTCGCCGCGGCGGCGCGACGAGACGGCTCGCTGGCGGTCGAGCGCGCACCGCTCCCTGCGGGCTCGAGCGCGCGCAGGATGAGGTCGCGGTGGCCGTGGAAGATCGCCCGCCGGTCGCCCTCCCCCGCGATCGCGTCCTCCAGCAGTCGCATCCCGGTCGCCGCGGGGAGCGCGATCCAGCCGAGGTCGCGGGCGATGCGCTCGCGGGTCGCCGCGTCAACGCCCATCCCGCCCCCCTCCCACAGCGGCCACGCGATGGCGATCGTCCGGCCGCTGCGAGTCCCGGCCGCCCGCTGGCGCTCGCGCCAGCCGGCGAGCTCGTTGAGGAAGGCGTTGGCGTAGGCGTAATCGCCCTGGCCGGCGATGCCCATGACCGAGCTCGCCGACGAGAACAGGACGAAGAGCTCGAGCGGCTCGTCGCGCGTGGCGGCGTCGAGCGCGAGCGCGCCGCCGATCTTCGGGGCGAGGACCGCGTCGGCATCGACACGGCGCTTGCGCGCGAGCAGGCCGTCGCGCAGCACGCCCGCGAGGTGGAACACCCCGTCCAGGCGCTCGAAGCGGCGCTTGGCCTCGGCGACGATCGCCTCGGCGTCGCGGGGCTCAGAGCAGTCGCCCTGGACGTAGCACGCCTTGCCGCCCAGGTCGCGAAGCTCGTCGAGGAAGCGCTCGCCGTCGCGATCCAGCGCCGACCGGCCGCTGAGAACGAGCCGCGCGCCGACGGTCGACGCGAGGTGCCGGGCCAGCGCGCGACCGAGGCCGCCGAGCCCGCCGGTCACGACGTAGACGCCCTCGTGGCGCAGCGTGCCGCTCGCCGGCGGTGGCGCCTCGCGATCCTCGCGCAGCTCGGCCTCGAGACGAGTCCCGGAGCTGTGGACGCGCACGTCGCGGAACCGGGCGCCGGCGTGACGCAGCTCGGCGGCGACCCGCTGCGCCGCGTCGCCTGCCCAGTCTTCGGCGCCGAGCCCGAGGTTGACGCACGAGACGCCGGGCAGCTCGGTCGCGAGGGTGCGCAGGAGCGCGGCGATCGCGCGGTGCGCCGGGGCGGGCTGGGCCGCAGCGTAGACATGGAGGACGTGAAGCTGCTGCGCGCCGGCGGCGGAGATCGCGCGGGCCAGCGCCAGCAGCGGGTGCAGGCAGGAGTCGATCGCCGCCCCGGGATCGTCGTCGGCGGCCGCGGCGGCGGACACGTGCACGACCGCCGCGAGCGGGCCGCGCGCGACGACCTCCTCGAGCAGGCGCCCGACCTGCGCGGGGTCGCTCGGGTCGAGCGCGAAGCCGCCCTCCGTGGCCTCGAACGCGAGGCCTCGCCGGCACGGCACGACGGCGAAGCCGCGGTCGTCGGCGAGCGCGCTGGCCACGCCGCCGTCGTCGTCGAGGACGACGACGGTGCCGGGAACGGGGTCGCCGGCGGCTGTCACGGGGGAGGCACGCCAACCGGGCCGAAGGACGACCGGCGCGGCGACATCGCGCGCCTCGCGAACGTCCGGCGTCGCGCCGTCACGCGGCGCAGCCTCGTCCGGCGTCGCGAGGTCGCGCGGCGCGGGCCCGGCCGCCGGCGCGAGGTCGCGCGGCTCGCGCACGACGAGCCCCTCGACACGGGCGACGACGAGGCCGTCCTCGTCCGCCAGCGTCAGGTCGAAGACCTGCGCCGCGCCGTCGCCAGCCGACCGCGATACGGCGTGGACCTGGCAAGCCGCGGGCAGCGCCGGCGCGAGCAGCTCGACGGCCTCCACCGAGAACGGGACGCGGGCGCGCACGCCGCCGTCGAACGCCAGGAGCGTGTGGAAGGCGCCCTCGAGGAGCGCCGGGTGCAGCCGGTAGCCGGCGGCGCCGCTCTCAGCGAGCGCCACATGTCCGATCGCGTGCCCGTCGGCGGCGTCGACGCCGCCGACGACCCGCAAGCTCGGGCCGTAGTCCAGATCGAGCGCGGACAGCCGCGCGTAGCAGTCCGCGCCGCCGATCGTCGCAGCGCACCCATCACGCAGCGCACCGAGATCGATGTGCTCGGGCGCGGCGACGCGATCGGGCGCGTCGAGCCTGCCGCGGGCGTGGACGAGACGGTCGTCGCCGGCGGGACCGGACAGCACCTCGAAGCGCAGGCCGCGGTCGTCGGGCTCAAGGTCGATCCGCAGCTCGGTCGCGGCGGCCTCGACGACGACCGGCGCCTCGAACACCATCGACGCGACGCGTGCTTGCTCGCCGAGCCCGGAGTGCTCGCCCGCCGCTCTCGCGAGCTCGATGAGTGCCGCCGCGGGCAGCATGTGCCGGCCGCCGACGGCGTGGTCGCAGACGAGCGCGTCCGACGGGCGCAGCGTCGTCGCAAAGCGCTGGCGGCCGGGGACGGACAGGTTGGCGTGCAGCAGCGGGTGCAGCTCGGCGGCGCCCGCGCGCCCGCCCCCGGCGACGACCTCCGGCCAGAAGCGCTCGCGCTCGAAAGGATGCCCCGGCAACGTGACCTTGACGAGCCCCGGTGCCGACAGCCGCGACCAGTCGACGTCAGCCCCCTCGATCCAGCGCCGCGCGATCCGCTCGAGCTCGTCGGCCCCGGGCGGATTGCCGCCGACCGCGAGATCGTCGCCGGCAGGCGCGCCCCCCTCGCCGAGGTCCACGCTGCCGCGCAGCAGGCGATCGCCGGCGCTGCCTCCGGCGAAGCCCGCGAGCGCGCTGGCGAGCTCGCCGGCGTCGCCGGCGACCAGCGCGAGCCGCTCCTCCATGGCATCGCGCCCGACGCGCAGCGAGTGCGCGGCGCGCGCGAGCCAGCCGGGCTCGTCGCGATGATGCTCGGCGACCGCGGCGAGCTCGACCGCGGCGGTCCGCAACCCGGCGGCGGTGCGCGCCGACAGCACGACGAGCTGCGGCCCGTCGCCGGCGTCGACCGCGGCGGGCGCGGGATGCTCGCTGACCACGAGGTGCGCGTTGGCGCCGCCGGCGCCGAACGAGCTGAGCCCCGCGATCCGCAGGTCGCCGCCGATCTCCCACGACTCGAGCTCGCGCTGCACCGCGAGGCTCGTCGCGGCGAGGTCGAGGTGCGGGTTCAGCGCGGCCGAGTGCAGCGACGGCGCAAGCTTGCCGTGGCGCAGCTGCAGCACGATCTTCGCGAGGCCCGCGAAGCCCGCCGCGCTCTCGAGATGGCCGATGTTGGACTTCACGGACCCGACGGCGCAGCGAGCGGCGCCCTCCGGCCGCGGCCCGATCGCGCGCTGCAGCGAGGCGATCTCGATCGGGTCGCCCAGCGACGTCCCGGTCCCATGCGCCTCGACGTAGCTGACGGCCCCGGGCTCGACGCCGGCCCGGGCCAGCGCCTGCTCCACGACGCGCGTCTGCTCGACGGGGTTGGGCACGCTGTAGCCGTTCGTCTTGCCGCCGTGGCCGATCGCACCCCCGCGGATGACGGCGTGGATGCGGTCCCCGTCCGCCTCGGCGTCCTGCAGTCGCCGCAGGACGACGGCGCCGACGCCCTCCCCCGGGACGTAGCCGTCGCCGCCCTCGCCGAAGCTTCGGCAACGCCCGTCGGTCGACGCGAAGCGCCCCTGGCTGAGGTCGACGAACTTCGCCGGGTGGATGCTGAGGTTGACCCCGCCGGCGACGGCGACGTCGATCGTGCCGCTCGCGAGCGCGTCGCACGCGAGCTGGATGGCCGTTAGCGACGACGAGCACATCGAGTCGACGGCCATGCTCGGACCACGCAGGTCGAGTGCGTAGGACACGCGGTTGGCGATCGACGCGTACGAGGAGCCGAGGTGCAGCGGGTTTTCCTGCAGCGCCTGCTCGGCTTGCAGGAGCTGGTACTGCGAGTACATGACGCCGACGTAGACCCCGACCTGCCGGCCGGCGCGCGCGTCGCGGGTCGAGCCGGCGTCCTCGAGCGCACGCCACGCCTCCTCGAGGAAGAGCCGCTCCTGCGGATCCATGCGCTCCGCCTCGCGCGGGGAGATGTTGAAGAAGGCGGCGTCGAACTCGTCGACCGCGCGCAGGAAGCCGCCCCAGCGCGTGTAGCTCTTGCCGGGGACGCCCGGCCGCGGATCGAAGTGCTCGCGGTAGTCCCAGCGGCCGGCCGGGATCTCGGAGATGCAGTCGCGGCCCGCGGCGAGGTTCTCCCACAGCTCGTCGAGGTCGTCGGCCTCCGGGAAGCGCCCGCTGATGCCGACGACGGCGATCGGCTCGCGGGCGCGCTGCGTCCGCCCGCCGTCCGCGCGAGCATGTTCCTCGCCGGCACGCGGCGCCCACCCGTCCGCCGCGGGAGCCTGCTCCTCGCTGCCGGCGGGCTTCGGACCGCGACCGGGGGCGCCGGACGCACCGTTCGCGCCGGCCCCGAACACCGCGCGCGCGGTCGCCTCGTGCTCGCCGGCGAGGTGCGCGGCGAGCGCGGCGACCGTCTGGTGCTCGAAGAGCAGCGTCGGCGCGAGCTTGCCGAAGTCCGCCTCGATCGCGCGCACGACGTCGAGCGCGAGCACCGAGTCGAAGCCGTAGTCCTCAAACGGTCGCCGCGGCGCGATCGTCTCGGGCGCGATCTGAGCGGCCTTCGAGACCAACGCCGCGACGTAGCGCTCGGCCGCTGCGCCGAGGTCGTCGGCTCCGACGGTCGACGGCGGCGCGGGCGCAGCGCCGTCGCCGGTCAGCAGCCGCACGCCTTCGTCGATCTCGAGGTCGCCGGACTTGACGCGAGCGAGGACGGAGTCGCGGTCAGTCATCGAGGATCGCTCCAATCGCTACGTTGGCTTTGTCGTCGGCCACGACCCCGTCGCGCACGCCGCGCAGCAACTCGCGCAGCCGCTCGCGCGAGTCGTCGGGCGACGGCGCGGCCATGCCGCCCGCCTGTCTCGTGGTGAGGTTCACGAGCGCGAGGAGTTCGTTGCCCGCGTCGTCGAGCAGGCGCACGTCGAAGCTCCGCAGTCCATCCGCGGTGGCCGGCCGGCGCGCGACGTGCACGGTGCAGGCCGGCGTGAGCGCGGCCGTGCGGACGACGCGGTCGACGGAGAACGGCAGGTACAGCCGGTTGTCGCCGTCGTCGAACGCGGCGAGGATCTGCAGCGCGCCGTCGAGGAGGGCCGGGTGCAGCACGTACGTGCCCAGCTGCGCGGCCGCCGCGTCCGCCAGGCTCACCCGTCCGACCGCGTCCCGGAGACCCGTGCGCAGCGAGCGAACGGTCGCGAGCGCCGGCCCGTGGCGCAGGCCGGCGGCGCTCAGCCTGCGATAGAGGTCGGCCGGGTCGACCTCGCGGGGGCACGAGCGCTCGAGCGCGACGAGGTCCGTCCGCGGCGACGCCGGCGGGCGCGTGCCATGGCGCAGCGTCCCGCGCGCGTACACCGCCTCGGGATCGCCGGGCGCGACGAGCGCGAACTCGACGTCCTGTGCGGCCGGGCGGAGTTCGACCTCGATCCCCGAGGGGGCGCCGTTGACGCCGAACGGGCGCAGCCAGACGACGTCGTCGATCGCACCGGCGTCGATCCCGGCTTCCCGCGCCGCCTGCGCCGCGACCTCGAGGTGCACGACGCCGGGAAGCACCTTGCGCCCCTCGACGAGGTGATCGCGCAGATAGAACTCCTCGCCGGTGAACGTCGTCCGCAGACCGCGACCGGGCCCGGATGGCTCCAGCCGCGGCGCGGCGTCGGCGGACGTCGCCGCGTACACGCTGTCGTCCGCGGAGAACCAGTGGCGCGTGCGCTCGAACGGATAGGTCGGCAGCGACAGGCGCCGCAGCGAGTTCGGCCACGCCTTCGCCCAGTCGACGTCCTCGCCACGGAGGTAGCGCGCGGCGAGCGCGCCCTGCGCCTCGCCCTCGCCGGGCGGCGTGCGCGCGCCCGCGCCGAGCAGCGCCCGCAGCTCGGCGCGATCGGACGCCATGAAGACCGCGCGCTCGTCGAAGTGGTCGCGCCGGGTCTGCAGGTTGTAGGCGATCTCGGCCACGGTCGCGTCCGGGTCGCCGGCATCGAGCCACGCGGCGAGCTGCCGGATTCGCGCGGCGAGGACGCGCTCGGACTTCGCCGACAGCGGCACCGCGACGGGCCCGCCGGCGTGGACCGGCTCGGCCGCGCGCACGGGCGGCTCCTCGAGCACCACGTGGGCGTTCGTGCCGCTGAAGCCGAAGCCGCTCACGGTCGCGCGGCGGGGCGTGCCGTCCGCCGGCTCCCAGTCGCGCAGCTCGGTGTTGACGTAGAACGGCGTCGAGGCGAAGTCGATGTGCCGGTTGGGCGTCTCGAAGTTCAGCGACGGCGGGATCCGGCGGTGGCGGAACGCGAGCAGAACCTTGATGACGCCCGCGACGCCCGCCGCCGCGGCGGCGTGGCCGATGTTCGTCTTGATCGAGCCGATCGGGCAGTCGCCGGCGCGATCGGTGTGCGTGCGGAACGCCTCCGTCAGCGCGGCGATCTCGATCGGGTCGCCGAGCTTCGTGCCGGTGCCGTGCGCCTCGACGTAGCCGATCGTCGCCGGGTCGATCCCCGCCTGCTCCCAGGCGGCGAGCTCGACCTCGGTCTGCGCCCGCGCGCTGGGTGCCGTGATGCCGTTCGTGCGCCCGTCCTGGTTGGTCGCGATCCCCTTGATGACGCCGTGGACGCGGTCGCCGTCGGCGAGCGCGCGATCTAGCGGCTTGAGCACGAGCACGCCCGCGCCCTCCGCCGGCGTGAACCCGTCGGCGTCGTCGTCGAACGTCCGGCAGCGGCCCGTCGGCGACAGCATGTTGCCGTTGCTCGCGACGACGACGTAGTCCGGCGCGAGCGTGAGGAAGACGCCGCCGGCGAGCGCGAGCTCGGTCTCCCCCGCCTGCAGGCTGCGGCAGGCGAGGTGCAGCGCCACGAGCGACGACGAGCACGCGGTGTTGACCGCGATGCTCGGGCCGCGGAGGTTCAAGAGGTAGGAGATGCGCGCCGCGAGGATCGACGCCTCGTTGCCCCAGAACACCTGCGCGGGCTTGGCGGCGCCGGCCTTGTTCATCCGTGTCAGGTACTCGCTCGGCCCGGCGCCCACGAACACGCCGCAGCGCATCCCGTCGAGGACGGCGTGCGGGTAGCCGGCGTCCTCCAGCGCCCGCCAGGACTCCTCGAGGTAGACGCGTTGCTGCGGATCGGTGTGCGCCGCCTCCTTGCCCGAGATCGAGAAGAACGCCGCGTCGAAGCGGTCGACGTCGTCGAGGAAGCCGCCCCACTTGCAGTACGTCGCGTCGAGGCGCTCGGGGTCGGGGTCGAAGTAGTCGGCGACCGCCCAGCGGTCGGCGGGAACCTCGCGGATCGAGCTCACGCCGGCCGCGAGGTTCGCCCACAGCTCGTCGACGTCGCCGGCGCCGGGCAGGCGCGCGGACATGCCGACGATCGCGATGTCCTGTGGCCGTGTCGCGGCAGGCCGCGCCGGCTCGGCGGCGGGCAGGGTCGCGGGCGCCGCGGGCGCGGTGGCGGGCGCCAGGTCCGGCACGGTGACGACGATGCGGCCGATCGTCTCGCGGTCGGCCTTCGCGGCGTAGGCCTCGGCGACCGCGTCGAACGCGAAGACGCGCGCGACCGTCGGCCGAACCTTCCCGTCGGCGAGGAACGAGGCCATCGTCTCGAGGTACTCGACGCGCCGCTCGGGATGGCGGACGAAGTACTTCTTCGTGTTGAAGCTGTGGATGCTCTGGTTTTCGACGAGCCGCGACAGGTCGACGGCGCCGGACGCCTGCAGCCCGAACACCGCGATCTCGACGTAGCGGCCGTCCGGTGCCAGCAGGTCGAGCCCGGTCTGCAGCGCGCCGTCGCCGGCGACGGTGTTGACGACGACGTCGACGCCGCGGCCGCCGGTGCGTTCGCGGACCGCGGCAGCGACGTCCGCGGCGCGGTGGTCGATCGCGCCGTCGACGCCCATCTCCGCGAGGAACGCGACCTTGCGCGCGGATCCCGCGGTGGCGATGACCTCCGCCCCCGCGAGCTGCGCGAGCTGGACCGCGACGAGCCCGTTGGTGCCCGTGGCGGCCGGGATGAAGACGCGCTCGCCGGCGGCGACGGCGGCGCGCTCCAACGCGAGGTACATCGCGAGGAACGCGACCGGGAAGCCGCAGGCCTCCTCGTGCGAGATGCCGGCCGGCTTGTGCACGACGAACGTCTCGTCGGTGAGGGCGACGAACGCCTGGGCGCCCATCTCCGGTCGCATCAGCGCGATGACCTCGTCGCCCGGGGCGACGCGCTCGACGCCGGGGCCGACGCGCCGCACGACCCCGCTCGCCTCGACGCCGGGCGTGAACGGGAAGTCGGGCATCATCGGGTACAACCCGCGCGCGAGCAGGAAGTCCGAGAAGTTGATCGGGAACGCCTTCACGGCGATCTCGACCTCGCCGGGACCGGGGGCGACGGGCGACGGCTCGACGATCAAGAGCCCGCCCGGATCCCCGGGGCGCTCGAAGCGCACGGCGCGCAGGCCGGACGCGGGTTGCCCCGTGTCGCGCGGCGGCGACGGCGTGACCGCGGCGGCCGGCGGCGGCGCGGGCGCGACCGCCGCGGCGGCCGGCGTCGCGGGCGCCACCGCTGCGGCGGGCGGCGGCGAGGGTGCCACCGCTGCGGCAGGCGCCTCCTCGGCCACGATGGGCGCCACCGGCTCGACGGGCGCCTCGCGATCGGCCTGCGCTGGTGCGTCCGGGGACTCGCCCCAACCCGCGAGCGGGTCCGCGTACTTCTCCGCGATGTGCGCGGCGAGGAGGTCGATCGTCGGGTGGTCGAAGACCGCGATCGTCGTCACGACGATGCCGAGCGCCTCGTTGATCCGGCTGATGAGCTCGACGCCGACGATCGAGTCCACCCCGATCGAGGACAGGGCGGTCGAGCGGTCGAGCTCCGATTCGGGCATGCCGAGGCACTCCGCGGCGAGTCCGGCCACGAGCGCCGCGAGGCGCTCCGCAAGCGGCTGCCCGGCGGACACGGCCGGCGGCGCGGCGGCGGGTTCGCCGGCGGGAACGGCCTGCGGCACCGCGGCAGCCTCGACGGCGGTGGGGAGTTCGGCGGCGGGCAAAGCCGGCGGCACAGCGGCGTTCTCGACAGCGGCGGCGGGCGCGGCCGGCGGCGCGGCGGCGCGCTCCTCCGCCGCAGCGGGCGCCACCTGCGACGTGCTCTCCGCAGGGAGCCCGGCAACGTCGCCCGAGCGCGCGACGATCACGCGCTGCGCGAGCTCGCCGGGCGTGTCGGCGGCGCCGAGCACCGCCGGTGCCTCGAAGCCGGCGTGCGCCAGCCTCGCCTGCCACATGCGAGCGTCGAGCAGCGGCGCACCCGCGAGCCGGCGCTCGGGATCCTCGAAGTGCCACCACGCGTCGAGCAGGCCGAACGTGACCGTGTGGAACGCCTGCACGCGCGTGACCTCGGTGAGTACGAGCGTGCCACCGCCCGCGAGCAGCTGGCGGACGTGGCCCAGCGCGCCGTCGAGATCGCGCGTCGCGTGCAGCACGTTCGCGGCGATCACGACGTCGTAGCTCGCCGGCTCGAACCCCTGCTCCGCCGGCGGTCGCTCGACGTCCAGCTCGCGGACGCGCAGCGTCACCGGCCCCGGCGTCAGGTCGCGCTCGGCTTCGCCGAGCAGGCGCGGCGACACGTCCGTGAAGTCGTAGTGCACTGGGCGCCCGACGTCGGCGAGCGCGCGCAGCACCGGCCGCGTCGTCGAGCCCGTGCCCGCGCCGACCTCGAGGATGCGGATCGTCCCCTCGCGCGCGGGCACCGCGGCGCGCACCCGCTCGGCCACGAGCCGGTTACAGTAGTCGGCGAGGCGGTCGCCGTCGTAGAGCGGGCGGACCAGGTCGGTCGAGCCGCCGGGGAAGAGGATCTCGTGTGCCGCCACCGATCCGGCGAGCACGCCCGGTAGGCCGGCGGCGCACGCGCGCACGAGGTTCAGCCGAGCCTCGACCCGCGCATGGCGCGCGCGCAGCTCGCGCGCGTCGTCGTCGAGCGGCGTCGCCGACCCGCGGTCGCAGCTCGCGGTCGCCGTCAGCGCCGTGCCGTCGTCGACGACGTAGCCATGGCGCACGAGGACATCCGTCAGCGCGCCGAGGAGCCGCTCGTGCCGGTCGCTCGCGCCCGCCGCCGAGAGCAGGTCGGCGCGAGCGTGGCGGATGCCCGGCTCGCGCCAGAGCCCGAGCTCTTGGACGGCCCGCAGCGCCGACGCGGCGGCGAAGCGCTCGAGCGCCTCCTCGCCGTCGAGCCCGGTGTCCAGCGGCGAGGCGTGCGGGGGCGCTTCGACGCGGCCGGGCGGATCGGCTCCGATCGCGGCGAGGACGCGCTCGTCGGCCGCGATCGCGACGACCTGATGGTGGTCGCCGAGCAGGACCCGCTCGATCGCGAGCATGCCGTCGGCGGGGTCGATCGAGCGGATCCCGCGCGCCGCCAGGCTCTGGCGGTACTCGTCGGTCGCGACGCGCCCGACCGTGCCCCAGAAGCCCCAGTTCACGATGCGCACCGGGTACCGGGCGCGGCTTGCGAGCTCGCGGGCGATCGCGTCCTGGGCCGTCGACGCCGCGGCGTAGTTGCTCTGCCCGGCCGCGCCGGTGAACGACTGCACCGACGACATGAGCAGCAGGAAGTCCAGCGGCTCGTCGGCGAGGAGCTCGCCGAGCACCCGGCTGCCCCGGACCTTCGGCGCCAGGACGGCCTCGAGATCGTCCTCGCCGAGGCGCTCGACGATGCCGTCGCGCAGCTCCATCGCCGCGTGGACGACGCCGTGCAGCACGCCGTGGCGCTCGCGCACGTGCGCCAGGACGTCGCGCATCGACGCGTGGTCGGTGACGTCGCCGCGCACGTACGAGACGTCGCCGTCCGCGGCGCGCAGCTCGGCGAGCCGCGCTTCGATCTGCGCGTCGGGCGTCGAGCGACCGACGAGGATCGTGCGCGCGCCGGCGGTCTCGGCGAGATGGCGCGCGAGGACTTGGCCAAGCCCGCCGGCGCCGCCGACGATGACGTACACGCCGCCCCGCCTAAACGGGCTGCGCCCGGCCGCCGGCGGCGACGCGACGGCGCGCAGGCGCTTGACGAGCCGCCGATCCCCGAGCAGCGCGATCTCCTCGCCGTCGCGCTGGGCCGGCTCGCGCTCGATCGCGTCGAGGAGCGCTGCGCGAGCGCGGTCGTCGAGCCGCTGCCCGGCGTGCAGGCCGACGTCGACGCACCCGATCGCGACGCTCGGCAGCTCGCGGGCGAGCGACTTGCAGAAGCCGACGAGCCCGCCCGCCCGCGCGTTGGCGATCCTGCGGCCGTCGGGGTCCTGGACGTCGTTGACGAGGACGCGAAGCGATTCGAGCTGCCCGAGGCGATCCTGCGCCGAGAGGCCCTTGAGCAGCGCGAACAGCGTCCCGACCGGATCGCGATCCGAAGCGGCGTCCGCCTCGGCGTCGAGCAGCCCGCCGAGGAACCAGACGTGCCGCACCGGCCCGAGCTGCTCGAGGCAGCCGGCGTCGGGGCCGATCGTCCAGCTGCGATCGTCCAGCTTCGCCGTCGCCGTGTCGATCCGCAGCGACAGCGTGTGGTCGTGGCGCGCGGCGATCGCCTCGTCGAGGCCGAAGCAGCCCGCGGGATGGACGACGAGGCATCCGCCGGCGCGATCGGCGCGCGGCGCGGGCGCGGCCTGGGGCGGCTGCGGCGTCCAGTACGGAGCGAAGAGGAACCGCGCGCCACGGCGCTCGCGCACGACGACGCCCTCGAGGATCGCGCACATCACGCCCGCCTCGTCGAGGATCGTCACGTCGTACGCGCCGCCGTCGCGGGCGCGGGCGTAGACCCAGCCGGCCACGGGCAGCGGGCGCACCTTGTGCAGCGCGGCGACCGAGAACGGGAGCCGCTGGGCCGCCGGCTCGCCGCCGGGCCAGGCGTAGTCGATGGCCGCGATCGCCTGCAGCGCGGCATCCATGGTCGTCGGATGGAAGTGCGGGCTCGCCGTCCCGGGCTCGTCGGGCGCGCGGCCGATCCGTGCGAGCGCCTCGCCGTCCCCGGCTCGGACGTCGCGGATCCCCCGAAACGAGGGGCCGTACTCGATGCCCATCGCCGCGAAGCGCGCGTACAACGCGCGGGCGCCGAGCGGCTCGGAGCAGCGCGCGCGGACGGCGTCGAGATCGATCGCCGGTGGCGGCGTCGCGTTGGGCTCGGTCAGCCAGGTCCCCTGCGAGTAGGCGGTCCAGCCGCCGCCGTCGCGCGCTTGCAGCTCGTAGGCGATCCCGCGATCGGTGTCGGTCAGCTCGACGCGCAGCTCCCGGCCGGGCGGCGGGACCTCGACCGTGCGCAGCCACACGACGCCGGCCAGCGCTCGGGGCTCCAGGCCGCGGTCGGCGACCGCGGCCGCGGCGAGCTCGATGTGCGACACGCCCGCGAGCACGCCGCGCCCACCGACCCGGTGCTCGTGGACGAGGGGGTCGCGGGCGTCGATCCACACCGGTCCGAGCGCGCCGCCTGGCGCCGGACTCACGTGTGCGCCGCCGGCCGCCGTAGTCGCGGGCGAGCCGTCAGTCGCCGGACTCGCGTTCGCGGCGCCCGTCGCCGACGTCGCGTGTGCGCCATTGGTCGCCGGCGTCGCGGCCACCGTGCGCGGCGGCGCTGCGATGCGCGCCTCCGCGGCGGCGGGCTCGCGCCCGTTGCGCCGCTGCCCCGCCGGGATCCAATGCGTGCTGCGAGCGAAGGGGTAGGTCGGCAGCGAGAGCCTGCGCGGGCGGGTGCCCTCGTAGAGCGACGCCCAGTCCACCGCACCGCCGCGGACCCAGTGCTCGGCGACCCCGTCGAGATCGTCGAGCGGGGGCTGGCCCTCCGGCGTCTCGAGCTCGCCGTCGGGGGTGACGTGGACCCCGGGCCCGGACGGCGCTCCCGCGGCGAAGTCGCGCAGCGCGGCGGCGAGCTCACCGGCGTCGGATGCGACGACGGCGACGCGGCGCGGCATCTCGGTGCGTCCGAGCTGGAGCGTGTAGGCGAGATCGGGCAGCGGGAGCGCGCTCGCACTCGGCGTGGCCTGGGTCGTGCCACGCACGTGCCGCGCGATCTCGGCGATCGACTGCGCGGGCTGCACGCTGCCGTTCACCGCGGCGGGGTCGAAGGCGTCGCGGACGCGTTCGGTCAGCCGCGCGAGCGCGAGTCCGGCGATCCCGAGATCCTCGATCGGCTCGTCGCGGGAGACGTCGGCCGGATCGACGTCCAGCACGTCCGCCACGATCGCGCGCAGCTCGTCGGCCGGGTCCGAGCGCTCGCCGCCGTCCGCTGCGCCGGCGATGCGTGCGGCCAGCGCCGCCGCGTACGTGCGCAACTGATCGTCCGCCATCGCCGACAGGACGAAGGCGCGCGGGCGCGCGTCGCGCGGCGCCGGCGCCGGCTCGGGATGCTCCTCGAGCAGCACGTGCCCGTTGACCCCGCCGAAGCCGAACGAGCTCACGCCCGCGCGACGCGGGCGCTCCGCGCCCGACGCGTCGCGGGCTCGCGGCCAGCTCTCCGTCGTATGCGCGATCCGACAGCGGGCTCGCGTCGAGCTTGATGTGCGGGTTGACTTCGTCGAGGTGCAGGTTGCCGGGGATGCGCCCGTTGCGCATCGCGAGCACGGCCTTGAAGATCCCCGCGAGTCCCGCAGCGGGCTCGAGATGGCCGACGTTGGACTTCACCGAGCCGATGAGCGTGTCGCCGCCGGTCAGGCGCGGCTTGCCCAAGCGATCGCACAGCTCGTTGAACGCCTTCTTCAGCCCGTTGACCTCGATCGGATCGCCGAGCGCGGTGCCCGTCCCGTGCATCTCGACGTAGCCGACCGTGGCCGGATCGAACCCGGCCTCTTCGAACGCGTGGACGACGAGGTCGGCCTGGGCGTTCGGGTTCGGGGTCGTGAGCGTGTTGACGCGCCCGCCGTGGTTGACGGCGCTGCCGCGGATGACGGCGTGCACGTGATCGCCGTCGCGCAGCGCCGCCGACAGCGGCTTGAGCACGAGCGCGCCGACGCCCTCGCCGCGCACGTAGCCGTCGGCGGCGGCGTCGAAGGACCTGCAGCGGCCGGTCGGGCTGAGCATGCCCGCGCGGGCGAACGAGATGTAGACGGTCGGCGTGAGGATGAGGTTCACGCCGCCGGCGATGGCGACGTCACAGCTCCCCGACCACATCGCCTCGATCGCGGCGCGCACGGCGACGAGCGAGCTCGAGCACGCGGTGTCGATCGGGAAGCTCGGCCCGTTGAGGTCGAGCAGGTACGAGACGCGGTTGGCGAGGATCGAGTGGAACATCGCCGGTCGTCGTGTAGCGCCTCGATCGGCACGCCCGCGTCGCGCAGCAGCTCGTAGTAGTCGTGCGTGGCGACGCCGACGAACAGCCCGGTGCGCGCCCTTCGACAGGTCCGCCGGGCGGTAGCCGGCCTCCTCGATCGCCTTGTAGGCGGTCTGGAGGAAGCAGCCGCTGCTGCGGATCCATGAGCGCGGCCTCGCGCGGCGAGATGCCGAAGAAGCGGTGGTCGAAGCGCGTCGACCTCGGGCGACGAAGCCGCCCCACTTGCTGTTGGTCGTGTTCGGGCGGTCCATCGCCTCGCTGTAGTTCTCGCGCCAGTCCCAGCGCTCGGCGGGGACCTCCGTGACCAGGTCGCGACCGGCCTCGAGGTGCGCCCAGAACTCGTCGAGATCCTCGGACTGCGGCAGCACGCCGTGCATCCCCACGATGGCGATCGGCTCGCGTGCCGTGCCGGCCATCGCGACCGGGGCCGCGGCGGGCGCCGGCGCGGCGGGCGGAGGCTGCGCTGCGTCCGGCGGCGATGCCTCGGCCTGCGGCGCGGTGGGCGGAGGCTGCGCCGCGTCCGGCGGCGGCGGCGATGCCTCGGCCTGCGGCGCGGCGGGCTGCTCGGCCTCGAGCCGGCCCGCCACCTCGGCGGGGAACTCGTCGAGCAGGTACGCGGCGATGTCCGCGACGCTCGTGTACTCGAAGAACAGCGCCGGGGTCACGTCGACGCCGAGCGTCTCGTTGAAGCGGTTGGCGAGCCGGGTGAAGGAGAGCGAGTCGAAGCCGTAGCCGCCGATGTCGGCGTCGACGTCGACGCGCTCGGGCTCGAGCTTGACGATCTCCGCGACGGCGGCGACGACGAGCTCGCGCAGCGCGCCGATCGCGTCCGGCGCGGGCGGTGACGGCACGCCCGCGTCCGGCACGGGCCGTGACGGCACGCCTGCGTCGGGCGCGGGCGGTGACGGCGCGCTTGCGTCACGCGCGGCCGGTGACGGCACGGCTGCGTCCGGCGCGGGCGGTGACGGCCCGCCTGCGTCGGCCGTTCGCGGTCCGGGCTCGGCGCTCGGCGCGCCGTCGCCGGCACCGAGCTGCGCGGCCATCTTGCGCCCGTCGCCCGTGACGAACAGCGTCTGGCTCGACGGACCGCGCAGCATGGCGGCCATCGCGTCGAGCCCGGTGCGGGTCGCGAGCGGGCGGATCCCGTACGTCGCATCGAAGAAGTCGAGGACCTCACGGTCGACGGCCATGCCGCCGTCGCTCCACAGCGGCCAGTCGAGCGAGTACGTCGCGCCAGCCCGCTCGCCCTTGCGGCGCTGCTCCTCGCGCCAGGTCGCGAACGCGTCGAGGAAGCTCGACGCGTACGCGTACCCGGCCTGGCCCGCGTTGCCGAGCGGGCCGGCGGCCGACGAGAACAGCGCGAACAGGTCGAGGGCGTCGTCGCGCGTCGCGGCGTCGAGCAGCAGCGCGCCGCGCACCTTGGGCGCCACGACATCGCGGAGCATGGCCGGGGTCTGAGCGGCGAGGTAGCCGTCGCGCAGGACGCCGGCGCAGTGCACGACGCCGTGGATCTCGCCGAAGCGCGACCGCACGGCGGCGACAGCGGCGGTGGCGCCGTCCTCCCGCGACACGTCGGCCTGGACGTAATGCGCTTCGCCGCCTGCGCTGGCGACGGCGGCCAGCACCGCGTCGACGCCCGCGTCGGCGCTGCGCCGCCCCGCCAGGACGAGCCGAGCGCCGTGCGTCGCGGCGAGCTTCGCCGCGACGAGCGCCCCGAGCCCACCGGCTCCGCCGGTGACGATGTACGCGCCACGGTCGCGCAGCGCGCTCGCGCCGTCCGGAACGGCGCCGCGCGACCAGCGGCGCACCTCGCGCCGCCCGCCGCTGTAGCGCACCTCTTGGTCGGCGTCGCTCACGTCCGCCAGCTCGGCCGCGATCAGCGCGGCCGCCGGCCCGGGCCCGGCCCGCAACTCGGCGAGGTCGCCCGGCGCGATCGTCACCACACGGTGCGACACGCGCGGGCTCTCGCGCCCGGCAGTTCGCAGCAGAGCGCCGAGCGCCTCGTAGGCGGGATGCCCCGCATCCGGGTCGCCGGGGACGATCGCGAGGACCCGCAGCGGCCCGCGGGTGCGCTTCAGCAGCGCCGCGAGCAGGTGCAGGAGCGCGACCGCGCCGTCGGCGAGCTGTGCGTCGAGCTGAGCTTCGCGTCCGTCGAAGGGCGTCCCTGGCCAGGCGAACACCACATCGCGCGCGCCGGCGTCGGCGGCCGCGTCGATGGCGGGGCCGAAGCCGCCTGCGTCGGAGGGATCGATGTCGAAGCCGCCGTGGAAGCGCGCGGACGCGCCCGCGGCGACGG
The DNA here is from genome assembly GCA_963743055.1 of uncultured Actinomycetes bacterium. Classification (GTDB taxonomy): domain Bacteria; phylum Actinomycetota; class Thermoleophilia; order Solirubrobacterales; family Solirubrobacteraceae; genus CADCVQ01. Next base: position 68,808 of record CAVUOK010000003.1, read on the forward strand.
CGAGGATCGGCGGGCCTGCCGCGGCACCGTTCTGCGCGAGGGCGTCGCCGATCGCGCGCCCCGCCGCACGCGAGGGCGCGAACACGAGGGCTGCCGTCGCAGCGGGCGCAGGCGCCGCAGGCGGCGCAGCCGTCGCGGCCGGCGCTGCGGCCGCAGGCGACGCAAGCGTCGCGGCCGGCGCAGGCGTGGACCGCTGCGGCGACGGGACCCATGCGGGACGAAGGAAGGTTCCCGGCTCGCGGTGCTCGCGATGGGCGCCGCCGGCCCCGCGCGCGCCCTCTGCGCCGGCGTCCTCGGCGCCCTGTGACGCGTCCGCCCCGTCCGCGCCCCAGCGCCGCAGCCAGAGATCGGTCACCTCCGCGACCACGCGGCCATGCGCGTCGGCGACGCGCACGTCGAGCTTCTTGCCCCGAGCCGTCGACGCCCGCAGCACGATGTGCGCGAAGCAGCGCTCGGGCAGCGCCTCGGCGATCCGCAGCGCGCCGATCGAGAACGGCAGGTGCAGGCCGTCGAGACGCTCGCGCTCGTCGAGCAGGCCGAGCGACCCCTGCAGCGTCGCGTCGAACAGGCACGGGTGCAAGACGAACTGCTCGAGCGTCGAGGCGAGCGGCGCGGGCAGCTCGAGCTCCGACAGGGCCTCGCCGTCGCCGATCGCGAGCTCCCGGATGCAGCGGTAGCTCGGGCCGAGCTGCAGCCCGAGATCGTGGATGCGCGGGTAGAGGTCCGCGCCGGGCACGACCGTCGCGCAGCGCGCGCGGATCGCGTCGACGTCGATGGTCTCGGAGGGCGCCAGGCGGTGCTCCGCCCCCACGTCGACCTTGCCCTTGGCGTGAACCTCGCGCTCCTCGCCGGCCGGGCTGAAGACCGTGTACTCGTAGCCGCCGGGCCGCGGGGCGAGCGCGAGCCGCACCCGCCGGGGCCGGGGCACCGCGATGGCCGACGACCAGACGTTGTGGCGCAGCCGAGCGGGGTCGGCGCCGAGCGCGCATACGCCAGCGCGCACGAACTCGAGGTAGGACACGGCCGGCACGATCGGCTCGCCCTCGACGAGATGGTCGCGGAGGTGAAACTCCTCGCCGCTGAGGTCCGCCTCGAAGTCGCCGCTCGCCGTGCGCCGAGCGAGGAACGGGTGCGACGCGTGGTCGTCGTCGCGCGGCGCGGGCGGGTCCGCGGTCGCGAGCGGCGCGAGCGCGCAGGCCCGTTCCTCGAACGGGTAGCCGGGCAGGTCGACATGGCGGAGGGGCGCGTCGTACAGCGACTCCCAAGGCACGTCCGCGCCGCCGGCCCACTGCTCGCCGAAGGCCGCGAGGTCGCCCTCGTCGTCGCGCGAGGCCGGGGCGTCCGCACCGCGCTTGCGCTTCGCGGTACCCGCCCACGACGCGATCGCCGGCTGCTCGCCCCGCGCGACCGCCTCGAAGCCTGCGGCGAGCTCGTCGAGGTCCGCGGCGAGCAGCGCGACCCGGTGGCCGAGCGGCTCGCGGCGCAGCGCCAGCTCGTAAGCGACCTCGTCGAGGCGCAGCTCGTCGCCGCCAGCGCGCAGCGTGGCCGCGAGGTTCGCGCAGTGCGCCTGCAGGCGCGGGAGGTCGCGAGCCGATGCGACCGCCAGTCGCGGCCCGCTGCCGTCGCCGCGGCGCGGCTGCGCACCGAGATGCTCCTCGATCACGACATGGGCGTTCGCGCCGCCCGCACCGAATGCGCTGACGCCCGCGCGGCGGGGCAGCTCGGCACCGGTCGCCGGGTCGTGCAGGCGCTCCCAGTCAGCCACCTCGCGCTGGACCGCGAACGGGGTCGCCTCGAAGTCGATGCGCGGGTTGGCGGGCTCGGCGTGCAGCGACGGCACGAGCCGCTCGTGGCGCAGTTGCAAAAGGACCTTCGTCAGGCCGGCCATGCCGGCGGCGGACTCGAGATGCCCGATGTTCGATTTGACGGATCCGATCGCGCAACTGCGCAGCGAGCCCGCGTCGCCGGCGCGCTCGCCGTCGAACGCCATCGTCAGGCCCGCGATCTCGATCGGGTCGCCGAGCGCCGTGCCCGTGCCGTGCGCCTCGACGTAGCCGATCGTCGACGGATCGACCCCGGCGGCACGATGCGCGTCGCGCACAAGCTGTGCCTGCGCGTTGGGGTTGGGCACCGTGAAGCCGCTCGTCCGGCCGCCGTGGTTGACGGCGCTGCCGGCGACGACGGCGAGGATGCGGTCGCCGTCGGCCTCGGCGTCGGCGAGCGGCTTGAGCACGATCGCGCCCACGCCCTCGCCCGGCACGAAGCCGTCCGCACCGGCGCCGAACGCATGGCAGCGTCCCGTCCGCGAGAGCATCTGCATCTGGCACAGCCAGACGTACTTGCTCGGGTGCAGATAGAGGTTGACGGCGCCGGCGATCGCGACGCGGCATTCGCCTGCCGCGAGGCTCGCGCAGGCGAGGTGCAGCGCGCTGAGCGACGACGCGCAGGCGGTGTCCACCGGCATGCTCGGGCCGGACAGGTCGAGGCAGTACGAGACGCGGTTGGCGACCGACCACTGCGTCGAGGTCGGGATCTCGGTGCCGCCCTCGCGCCAGCGGTCCGGTCCGAGCAGCGAGTACGTCTGCGTCGTCACGCCGGCGAACACGCCGACGGGGCGCTGTCCCGGCGGGCCCAGCCGCGACGGCGGCCAGCCGGCGTCCTCGAGCGCGTGCCAGGCGGCCTGCAGGAAGAGCCGCTCCTGCGGATCGACGACCTCGGCCTCGCGTGGCGACATGCCGAAGAAGAGCGGGTCGAACGCGTCCGCGCGATCGACGAACCCGCCCTGGTTGGCGTACGTGCCGCCGCCCTCGATCGCGGCGTCGACGTCCTCGGTGAAGTTCGCGCGCCAGTCCCAGCGCTCCGGCGGCACCTCGGAGATCGCATCGCGCCCGGCGACGAGGTTGTCCCAGAACGCGCGCAGGTCGGGCGCCTGCGGGTAGCGGCCGCTCACGCCGACGATCGCGATCGCCCCGGCGCGTCGCGACCAGCGCTCGCTCGCGGCCGGAGACGGCGCGGGGGCGCGGTCTTCGCGGTCGGGGTCGCCGGGCGACGGCGGTATGGCCGCGTCCCGCTCGGCGACCTCCTCCGGGGAGGCAGGCGCGTCCGCTGCCGGGCCGGCGGGCACGTCCGCTGGCGGGCCGGCGGGCACGTCCGCCGTCCGCACGTTCGGCCCGCCCCCGTCCATGAACGCGGCGAGCTCCGCGGCGCGCCGCTTGGCGATCCGCTCGGCGACCTCCGCGAGCGTCCGCGACTCGAACAGCAGCGTGTGCCCGACCGTCCCGAGGTCGTCCTCGGCACGGGCATTAAACTGGCTGATGAGCAGCGAGTCGATGCCGAGCTCGTCGAGCGGGAGCGCCATGTCGACGTCCTCCTGCACGAGGCCCATGAGCTCCCCCACGACGCCGGCGACGTACCGCATCGCATGCTCGAGCGCCGCCTCCGGGGCCGGCGCGCGCGCGGGCTCCGGCGCGCCCGCGGCGTCGCTCGCGAGCAGCTCCAGCGCGCGGTCGGCGTCGCCGAACAAGAAGCTCCGCGTCGCGGAGGGTCCGGCGAGTACGTCGTCGAGGAGGTCGAGGCCGACGTCCGTCGGCATCGCGGACAGCCCGAGCGCGCAACGGAAGATCGTGCTCGCGTCCTCGGCGACGGACATGCCGCCCGCCTGCCACAGCGGCCAGCCGATCGAGATCGTCCGCCCGGCGCACTCGCCGGCCTCGTGGCGCTGCTCGCGCTCGCCCACGAACGCGTCGAGGAAGGCGTTCGCAGCGGCGTATCCGGACTGGCCGAGGTTCCCGGTCAGCGCGACGACCGAGGAGAACAGCGCGAAGAAGTCCAGCGGCTCGTCGCGCGTCGCTTCATCGAGGTTGACCGCGCCGAGGATCTTTGGCGCCCAGACCGCGCGCAGGTCCGCGAGCGTCGCGTCGACGAGGAAGCCGTCGCGCAGGACCCCCGCCGCGTGGACGACGCCGGCGATCGGGCCGAGGCTCGCCCGCACCTCCGCGACGAGCGCGCGCACCGATTCGGGCTCGGCGATGTCGGCTTGCACGTACGTGACGCGATCGCCGCCGGGCAGCGGCGAGGCAGGCCGCGGTGCGCGTCCGGCGAGCGCGAGCTTCACGCCGGGCACCGCGAGCAGGTGCTCGGCGACGACGCGCCCGAGCCCGCCCGCGCCGCCGGCGACGAGGTAGACGCCGCCGGGACGCACGCCGCCGATGCCGGCTGAAGCCGAGCGCCCCGCGTCGCGCTCGACGACCGCGACCGACCGCGTCGAGGACCGGTAGCGCACGTGCTCGGCGGGCCCGGCCTCGTCGAGCTCGGACCGGACGTCGCGCCAAGCCGCTCGCCAGTCCGTCGCGTCGAGGTCGAGCACGCCGAGGCTCACCCTGCTGCTCTCGCGTGCGACGCATCGGGCGAGCCCGGCGAGCGCCGTGTGCTCGGCGGCGAGGGCGTCGCTCGCACGCCGCGCGTGGAGCACCCGCACCGGCTCGTCGGCGCGCGCGCGCATGAGCGCCTGCACGAGCAGGATCGCCGCCTCGTCGACGGCGTCGAAGCCGCGAGCGCCGGGCGCGCGCGAGCCGTCCGCGAAGACGACGGCGCGCGTGAGCGGGGGCGTCGAGCCCCCCAGCGCCTCGACGAGCTCGCGCCAGTCCTCCGGCTCCTGCGCGCGCACCCGCCACGTGTCGCCGTCGCGAGCACGGCGGTCGCCCAGCGCGACCCACGCGAGCGCGTCGCCGCCACCGCCACGTCCGGCGGCGCGGCGGATCTCGTCGAGCACGGCGGCCGGTGCGACGACGAGCGTGCGATCGAGCGCGTCGCCGCCCGCGGCGCGTCCGTCCGCGGCGACCCAGCGGGTCGCGAGCTCGAACGGACCGGCCGACCCGCCGGCGGGCGGCGCGAGCTCCTCGCCTTGCGCAGCGGCCATGTCGTCGACGAGCGGCCGCTGCGCGTGCGGCGTCCGCTCGAACGCGTACGTCGGCAGAGACACGCGCCGAAACGCGACGCCCGACCAGCACGCGCGCCAGTCGACGTCGACGCCCGCGAGCCACAGAGAGAGCCGCGTTTCCGTCAGGCGCTCGCGGTCGATGTCGGCGCCCAGCGCGACGTCGGGTGCGCGACCGGAGGCCTGCACCGCCCCGGCCTCGAGCACGCGATCGCTGGGCGCGAGCGCCGGCATGACGTGGTCGCCGGACGTGGCGGCCCACGTCAGCGGCTGCGCGGCGTCGACGGCCTCCGCGCTGCAGGCGCGCAGCAGCGGGACGTCGCGCTGCGGGCCGATCCGGTCCGCGACCGCCTCGGCATCGGCGGCGAGGCGGTCGAGCTCGGAGCCGTCGCCGGCGAGGAGGGCCACCGCCGCGTGCGGCGTGAGCACCTGGTCTGCGAGCAGGTCGAGCAGCTCGCACGCGTGCGCCCCGCGAATGTCGCGGTGCACCGGCAGGCTCCACTTGCGTTGCAGGCGATCCAGCGCGTCCTGGCAGGCGACGGCGCGCAGGCGATCGTCGCCGTCGCCCGAGCCGTGGGCGCGCGCGAGCGCGTCGCCGTCCATCGGAAGCATGGTGAGCCCGTGGTCGGCGAGCGCCTCGTTCCAGAGCTCGAGATAGGACCGCAGCGTGTGGTGGACGTCGACGAGCTCGCCCGCGCGGGCGAGCACGGCGCGGATCTCGTCGGCGCCGATCTCGATCCCGGCGGCGAGCTGCTCGAGGTAGCGCCGGCTGACGTCGACCGCGCGCACGACCCGGCCGGTTCGCGGCTCGACGAGGTCAAGGCGCGTGTGCCGCGGCTGCGCGACGTCCGCGAGGTCGCCCGCGGCGGCGCGTGCCGCGGCGGCCGGGTCGAGCGCGCCGGCGACCGCGAGGACCGGCCAGACCGCCGCGCCGCTCGGCGCAACGGCGCAGGGGCGCAGCCCGCCGTCGAGCAGCTGGCGCAGCAGCAGGTAGCCGAACGCGCAACGCTCCGCCGGCCCGTCCGCACCGGCGCGCAGCCGGTCGAGGACCTCGGCGAACGCCGGCGTCTCGGCGACGGCCGCATCCGCGGCGCCGCGCACCGGGGGCGTCTGCAGCAGCGCGTCGAGCTCTTCCGCACCGGGCACGCCGACCACCCCGACGCACAGCCACCAGCGCTGCGAGGACGGGTTGCGGCGCGGCTTCGGCGGCGACGCGACGAGCGCGTCGAGCTCTCCGCGCCCGGACACGAGCGCGCCGACCCGGACGCCGAGCTGGCGGCGCCCGGTGGCAAGCGTCGCGCAGACGTCCCGGACGTCCGCGTCGAGCCAGCCGTCGGCGGCCGTCGCCCGCCGCCAGCGCTCGAGCATGCGCTCGAGCGCCGGCTCCGACGCTGCCGACAGCAGGAAGGGATGGCGTCCGCCGTCAGCGGCGGGTGGCGCCGCGGGCGCGACGTGCTCTTCGACGACGACATGCGAGTTGACCCCGCCCAGCCCGATCGAGCTGACGCCTGCGCGGCGTGGCACGTCCGGGTCGTTGCGCTCCCATGCGACCTGCTCGCGGGCGAGCTGAAACGGCCGATCCTCGAGCTCGATGAGCGGGTTGGGCTCGCGGAGGTTGACGCTCGGCGGGATGCGCCGCGCCTGCAGCATCGTCAGGACCTTGATGAGGCCGGCCATGCCGGCGGCCGCTTCGAGGTGCCCGATGTTCGGCTTCACGCCGCCGAGCCAGCACCACGGCTCCTCGTCGGCGGGCGGGCGGCCGAAGGCCTGCGTCAGCGCCTCCACCTCGATCGGGTCGCCAAGCGGCGTGCCCGTTCCGTGCGCCTCGAGGTACCCGATCGTGCGCGGGTCGGCGCCGGCCTTGCGCAACGCCTCGCTCACGACGGCGCGCTGCGAGGCGACCGTCGGCGCGGTGAGCGCCGGCTCCAGGCCCGTGTGGTTGACCGCGGTGCCGGTGAGCACGCCGTAGATGTGGTCTCCGTCGCGGACGGCGTCCTCCAGGCGGCGCAGCAGCACGACGCCTGCGCCCTCCCCGGGGACGAACCCGTCGGCCTCGCGATCGAAGGTCTTGCAGCGGCCCTCGGGGCTGAGGATCCGCGACTGCGAGTACGAGACGAACCGCCACGGGTGCAGGTTGAGGCTCACGCTGCCGACGAGCGCGAAGTCCGACTCGTCGTCGAGCAGCGCCCGGACGCCCACGTGGACCGCGACGAGCGCCGACGCGCATGCCGCGTCGACCGCCAGGCTCGCCCCGGACAGACCGAGCGTGTGCGAGATGCGGTTGGCGATCATGCCGTCGAACGCGCCGATGACCGAGTGGCTGTGGACCTCGTCGATGGCCGCCGACGCGCGCTGCAGGTGGTCGACGGCCATCGCACCGACGTGGACCGACGTCCGCGCGCGACGCAGGTCCTCCAGCCCGATGCCCGAGTCCTCGACGCAGCGCCACGCCTCCTCGAGCAGCAGCCGCTGCTGGGGGTCCAGCAGCGCCGCCTCGCGCGGGGAGATGCGAAAGAACGCGTTGTCGAAGCAGTGCACGTCGTCGACCTGGCCGCACCACTTCGAGATCGTGCGGCCGGCGGCGCCGGCCTCGGGCGAGTAGTAGCGCTCGACGTCCCAGTGATCCGGGCCGAGCTCGCGGATCGAGCAGCGGCCGGCGAGGAGGTTGTCCGCGAGCTCGCGATGATCGTCGGCGTCGGGCAGGCGGCAGGCGATGCCGACGACGGCGACGCCGTGCGGCGGGCAGGCGGCGGCGCTCATGCCGCCTCCCGGGTGTTCGTGAGCTGCGCCAGCCGGCGGTCGAGATAGCCGGCGGTCTCGTCCATGAGCCGCACGCCGATCTCGTCGACGTGGCGCGACCGCCATGCCTCGAGGTCCGAGTCCTTGACCCACTGGTTGAACGCGCCGAGCGCGGGGCCGCAGTGGACTTGGAAGTCGACCCGGTACTTCTCGTCGCCTTCCATCGCGGCGCGCTGGCTGTGCCCGAAGTACCACCGGAAGACGAGCGCCATCTTGTGCTTCGGGCTCTCCTCGGCGCGCGCGATCTCGGCGGCGTCGCGCGTCGCGAAGTACGCCTTCGTCTCTTCCCACACGGCGTCGAAGGACTTGTGGAAGTAGCGGTTCTCGATGAGCGTCCTGGTGTCGGCGTCGATCTCCTCGAGCGACTCGTGGCGGCGGTAGAGGTCGTGCAGCTTGCGCGCCCGCGCCGGGAAGAAGACGCCGCGCTTGAGCACCTGCACCTGCGCCCCCAGCTCGAACATGTCGCCGGCCGGGGCGTAGTCCGTGTCCTGGACATTGATCTGCGCGAGCATGTCCTTCACCGCGGCGCTCATGCCCGACTCGACGGTGCACAGGTTGATCGAGCCCGTGAGCACGAAGTCCGCGCCCAGCAGGAACGCCGCGGCGGCCGCCTCCGGGGTCCCGATCCCGCCGGCCGCGCCCACGCGGACGGGCTCGCCGTAGCCGTGCTCGCCGCACAGTCGGTCGCGCAGGCGCAGGATCGCGGGCAGCAGCACGAGCGGCTGTCCGGCGTCGGTGTGGCCGCCGGAGTCGGCCTCGACGCAGATGTCGTCCGCCATCGGAACCGTCCGGGCGAGCTCGGCTTGCTCGGCGCCGATCGCGCCTTCGTCGAGCAGGCGCGTCACGAGCCGCTCGGGCGCCGGCTCCAGGAAGCTCTCCGCGACCTCCGGCCGCGACAGCTTGGCCATCACCCGGTTGCCGGCGAGCACCGCGCCGTCGGGAGAGCGCCGCAGCCCGGCGAGCCGGTAGCGAACCAGCGCCGGCGTGATCTTCATGAACGCCGAGGCCTCGAGGTTGTGGACGCCGTGCGCGAGCGCGAGATCGACGGTGACGTCCTCGTTGGCCGGCAGCATCGGGTCGTGGACGAGGTTGAGGCCGAACGGGCCACCGTCGGGCAACTCGTCGCGGATGCGCGCGATCGCCTGCTCGATGCGCGCCCGGTCCAATCCGCCGGTGCCGAAGAACGCGAGGATGCCGGCCCGCGCCGCGCGCGCGACGAGCGCCTCGGAGGCGATCCCGCGGTACATTGCGCCGCAGACGTAGGCGAGCTTGACGTCGTACGCCGCGCGGAACGCCGCGCTGCCGAGCGCCGCGGCCGGGTCGCCGGGCGTCGGCGCCGGGTTGCCGGGCGCCGCGACCGGGTCGGCGGGCGGCGCGACCGGGCTGCCGGGCGCCTCGGCCGCGCGCTTCGCAGGGCCCGCGCTCGCGGCGTCGGCCGGGGCCGGCGACGCCGCCGCGGGCGCCTTCGCGCTCGCGCTGGCGCCGTTGCCGTTCGAGCGGGGCGGCGTGTGGGTTGCACGGATCTTCTGGACGAGCCCGGTCAGCACCGTGCCGGGCCCGACCTCCACGATCTCGTCGACGCCGTGGTCGAACAGCCAGCGCACGCTGCGGTCCCAGAGCACGGGACGCACGAGCTGATCGGCGAGCGCGGCGCGCAGATCGCCGTCGGCGTGCGGCAGGCCGGTCACGTTGGAGATGACAGGGATCCGCAGCGGATCGAACGCGAAGTCGTCGAGCAAGCGCTCGAACTCCACGCGGCTGGCCGCCATCTCACGCGAGTGGAAGGCGCCGCTGACGCGCAGCGGGATGACAGCGCGTGCGCCGGCGGCCTCGAACGCGGGCTGGATGTGCTCGACGGCCTCCCGCTTCCCCGACACGATGAACTGCTCGGGCGTGTTGAGGTTCGCCAGCTCGACCCCGTCGAGCTCGCTCGACGCGAGCACCGCGCGAACCGCGGGCTCGGTCAGCCCCGTCACGGCGGCCATCGCCCCGCCCGTGGCCCGGGCCATGAGCTCGCCGCGCCGCTGCACGAGCCGCAGCCCGCCGGCGAAGTCGAACGCGCCGGCGGCGAACAGCGCGCTGTACTCCCCGAGGCTGTGCCCGGCGAGGTAGTCGGCGCGCTCACCGTCCTCCGTCCGCGCGAGGTAGTCGAGCGCGCTCACGACGTACAGCGCCGGCTGCGTGAACGCCGTGTTGCCCAGCCGCTCCGGCTGCCCTTCGGCGCACAGCGTCGCGATGTCGTAGCCCAAGATCCCGTTCGCCTCGCGCACGCGCTCGGGGAACCGCTCGAAGAGCTCCGCGCCCATGCCGCGTTGCTGTGAGCCCTGGCCCGGAAAGACGAACGCCCGTGCGGTCGTGGCCGCCCGGCGCCCCCGCTGCGACCGCCCGTTGGTGCTCGCTCGCAGCGCGGCGAGCCCGCTTCCCGCCCGCTGGAACGGATCCAGCAGCGCCACGGCGTCGGAGCCCAGGTCGCGGTCGAGGTTGTGGCGGGCGAAGTTCGCCAGCGTGCCGGCGGGCCCGAGGTCGACGTAGCGCACGGGCTCCTCGCGGGATTCGAGCGCCGAGATCGTGTCGGCGAACCGCACGGGCGAGCGGACCATCTGCCAGAAATGCTCGACCCGTATGTCCTCGACGATGCCGGCCGTCGCGCAGGACACGAACGGGACGGCCGGCTCGCCGATCTGCAGCGGGGCCAGCGCTTCGAGGTACGGGCCCCCGGCGCCGTCCATGAGCGCCGAATGAAAGGCGTAGCGGACGCCGAGCCGCTGGCACGTCGTGTTCTCGCGGCGCAGCTCGCGCTCGAGCGCGTCGAGGTCGCGCTCCGCACCCGCGACGACGTAGTGCTCGTCGAAGTTCACTGCAGCGAGCTCGACGCTCGGGTATTCGCGCGCAAGGCGTTCGAAGGCGCCGACGTTCCCGAGCACCGCCAGCATCCCGCCCGGCGAGCAGTGGTCGCTCACCAAGCTGACCTGGCTGGCGATCGAGCGAGCGAGCTGCTCGACGTCGAGCACGCCCGCCGCGGCCGCCGCCGCGAACTCGCCGAGGCTGGCGCCGACGACGTAGTCGGCCTCGATGCCTTCCGATCGCAGGAGCTCGACGAGCGCCAGCTCGACCATCACGATCGACGGGTGCGTGAAGCGCAGCCCGTCGAAGGCGTCGGCTGGCGAGCGGTCGTCGCGGTAGACCTCGTCAAGCACGCCCGGAAGCCCAACGTCGGCGAACACCGCGCCGAGGTCCAGCATCGTCCGCTTGAACACGGGCTCTGAGGCGAACAGCTCCCGGCCCATGCCGTAGTACTGCGATCCCTGGCCGGAGAACATGAACGCCGTCTTCGGCGGCGCCATGCGCGGCGCGCCGGCGGGCGCCGGCTCCGCACGAACCGTCATCGCGCGGCCGCGTCAAGCAGGCGCCGGCGCAGCGGGCGATCCGCCGCGGCGGGGCTTGGCTCGCCACCGGCGACCGGCTTCCCAAGCGCCGGACGACGGCGCCGGGCGAAGCGCCGCAGACGCCTGTCGAGGCGCTGCGAGCTCGTGACCACCGCGTCGAACATCAACGACGACTCGAGTATCGGGAGCGCGATGAACGGGAACATCCGCAAGGCGGGCGGTATCCGCCCGCGGACGTCCATGGCGGGCATCCACGACGGCAGCAACGACGGACCGCTGAGCCGCGCGCGCCGGCCGCGCAGCTGCGCGAACGGCAGGCGCCACATGAGCGGCAGCGGAGCGTGCGGGCGCATGATCGCGGTCAGCCCGACGGGCTCGATCCCCTCCTCGCTCCGCCAGCCCGCGTTGGCGGCGATCGCCTCACGAGCCTTCTCGAAGCGCTTCACGACGGCTTCCGCGCCGAGGATCGAGAACGGGGTCGACTGGCACAGAAACAGCCGCTGTTGCAGGCCTTTGCGGACCTTCGCGAGCTCGGGTGTCTCCAGCGACGTGTCGCCGCCGGCGGTCTCGGTGAGCCACGTCGTAATGCTGTGACGCGCCGGGAGCGCGAGCGCGAAGACGACGTAGTCCAGCAGGTGGTCAAGAATGAAGAAGCGATTGTCGGCAATAGCGGTGCTGAACTTGTGCTTCACCATCCCGCGCACAAGCAGCCAGTCGGCGAGTGTCGCCTGGTTGACGTGGTCGATGTAGTCGGTGTCGAGCACGCCTTCCTTGATGTCGCGCTCGAGGATGTTGGCGGCGTGCCAGGAGGTGACGAACGCCAGGGACATGCCGAGGCTGTAGTACGCGTCGATGATCGACGCGGAGTCGCCCGCGATGGCGTAGCGCTTCGGCGACACGTAGGTGTCCGAGATGTGCTGGACGGTGCGGTAGGCGCCGAAGTCCAGCTCCGTCTCCTCGCTGAGGAAGTCGAGGCCGGGGTAGCGGCGGACGATGTCCCAGAAGACCTCGCGGAGGTTGCAGCCGTTGGGTGCGATGCGCTTGTGGGCGCTCACGCCGACGCTGATCCGGTCGCCGCTGAGGCGGATCACCCAGATCCAGTACCCGTCGCCCCAGAGGTGCACGGTGTCGTAGTCGCGTCGCGTGACCTCGCCGTCGGGGAACGTGAACTCCCAGCCGTCGAAGACCTCGTCGGTGCAGCCGGAGAACTGGCCCCAGACCGCGGACGTGTCGAAGCCGTCGTCGAGCGGGACGGAGTGCCCGAAGCGCTTCGCGAGGAAGCGGGCGCGGCCCGAGCAGTCCATGATCCAGCGCGCGGAGACGCTGCTCTCCTGGCTGCGATCGCGCGAGCGCCAGGAGATGACGTGGTCGCGGCCCTCGCCGTCGCCGAGTTCGACGTCGTGCACGCGGCCGGAGTTCAGGACCGTGATCCGGTCGTGCGCGTGGACCCGCGAGCGGATGGCCGCCTCGATCTCGGGCCGCACGATCTGGACGTCCTGAAAGAGCGACCGCCCGAAGCGATGGCTGAGGATCGAGTCCTGCCACTTCGGCGGAAGCTTGCTCTGAAACGCCCACTCGGTGGCGCCGTCGAAGCTCTGCTTGCCCTCCATGCCATGGACGAACCAGACGCCCCGCTTCTCGAACGACGCCGAGAGCTCCTCGTCGAGATCGCAGATCGCTCGCAGGAACGTGTTCGAGAAGTTCAGCAGCGACTCGCCGACCTTGTAGGACGCGGCCGCCCGCTCGGTCTGCTCGTCCACGACGACGACGTCGAGACCTCGCTTGGCGAATTGGAGCGCGTTGTGCAGGCCGATAATTCCGGCGCCGATCACACAGACGTCAGCTGTCGGCAGTGCCTCGCTGGAGGCATCGGTAAGCATCAACTATCCCCCTACAGATAATTGGAAGTAGTGAGGGCAGGCTGTGAGGTTCGCCGCCCGACTACCCCAGCTCCAGTCACCTCATGCACGAAGACGTTCATAAGAGTTTGCTAAATGTGCGCACCGTGTTTCGATCGCGTTAAGCGCTGTTCGCGAGCGCGTGATCGGGGTAAATAACGGGTGTGAGCGACGATCTCGCGATCGAGGCGCAAGGGCTCCGCAAGCGCTACGGAAGCACCGACGCGCTGGCCGGCTTCGACCTCGCCGCGCCGGCCGGCTCCACGTGCGCCGTCCTTGGCCCCAACGGAGCGGGCAAGACGACCGCTGTGCGGATCCTCTCGACGCTTGCCGAGCCGGATGGCGGGTGGGCGCGCGTCGCGGGCTTCGACGTCGTCGCGCAGCCGGCCGAGGTGCGCCGGCGCATCGGCCTGGGCGCCCAGGACGCCACGGTCGACCCCCTGCTCACGGGCCGCGAGAACCTCGAGCTGATCGGCGAGCTGCATCACCTCGGCCGGCGCGCCGCGCGGCAGCGAGCCGACGAGCTTCTCGACGAGTTCGCGATCCTCGACGCCGCCGGCAAGCTCGCCCGCGAGTACTCGGGAGGGATGCGCCGCCGCCTGGACCTCGCGGCGACGATCGTCGCGCGACCGGACGTGCTGTTCCTCGACGAGCCGACCACCGGGCTGGATCCACGCTCGCGCATCGACCTCTGGCACGTCGTGGACCGCCTGGTCGACAGCGGCACGACGGTCCTGCTGACGACCCAGTACCTCGAGGAGGCCGATCGTCTCGCCCGCGACATCGTCGTGGTCGACGCCGGCCGGGTCATCGCCCGCGGAACGGCTCGCGAGCTCAAGCGCCGCGTAGGCGGCGACCAGCTCACGGTGCTGCCGGCCGACAGGCAAGCCCTCCCGGCGGCCGCCGCCATCCTCGAGCGTGCGACCGGCAGCCGGGCGACGACGGACGAGAGTTCGCGCCGCGTGACGGCGCCGACGAACTCGGGCGTCGACGCGATGGCAATCGCCGCCGCCGAGCTCAAGCAAGCCGGGATCGCCGTCGAGGACCTCGGCCTGCACCAGCCGACGCTCGACGACGTCTTCCTCATGCTCACCGCCGACCCGCCACCCGCGCCCGAAGCGGCGGACTCCCGTCAGGAGGCATTGCGATGAGCGCTGTGGCCGGCGCGCAACACCCGGGGCGCGGCTCGTTCGCCGGCGACGTGAGAGTCGTCGCGCGGCGCAGCCTGCGCCACATGCGCCGGGAGCCGGAGACGCTTGCCGACGCGTCGTTTCAGCCGATCATGTTCGTGCTGCTGTTCACGTTCGTCTTCGGCGGCGCGATCGCGGTGCCCGGCGGCGGCAGCTACGAGGAGTACCTCATCCCCGGCATCTTCGCCCAGACGATGCTCTTTTGCGGCACGTTCGGGGTTGGCATGGCCATCGCGGGCGATCGCACCGGCGGCATCATGGATCGCCTGCGCTCGCTGCCCATCGCCAAGGGCGCGGTCCTCGGGGGACACGCGCTCGCGCACCTGATCCGGATCGCGTTGCCGCTCGTGCTCATGACGTTGTGCGGCCTCGCGGTCGGCTGGCGAATCCACACCGACCTTGCCCACGCCGCGGCCGGCTACGGCTTGCTCGTGTTGTTCGCGTTCGCCACGATCTGGATCGGCGTGCTCCTCGGCAGCGTGCTGCCGGGCCAAGAGGCGGTCCAGGGGCTCACGATCGTGCTCGTCTTCCCGCTGTCGTTCATCGCGAACACGTTCGTGCCGACGCAGACGATGCCCGGCGTGCTGCGCACGTTCGCAGAGTGGAACCCGATCAGCGCGCTCGCCGCCGCGCTGCGCAGCCTGTTCGGCAATCCCGGCGCGCAGGCCGCCCCCGACGCCCCGTGGTCCCTGCAGCACCCCGCGCTCTACACGCTGCTGTGCTGCGGGCTCATCATCGCCGTCTGCGCGCCGCTCGCGATCAACCGCTTCCACCGCGCCGTGGCAGGCTGAGGCGCGGCACCGCTCGTCAGCCTCCGCGAGACTCGGCGGCGCGCAGCCAGGCCGGGTCGAGCACCGTCCGCGTGCGCCGCGGCAGGCACAGCCCGAGGCAGTGCGTGCGCCCGGCGAGCGTCTCGGCGGCATACTGCCGGAAGAGCGCGAACTCGAAGCGCACGCACTCGCCGTCGCGCTGCGCGGACGTGATCGCGTACTGCTCGAGCTCGAGCGTGAGGCCGGTGCGAAGGACCTTGGACAGCGCCTCCTTGGCCGTCCACAGTCGCGTGAGCGCCTCGACCTCGTCGAGTTCCAGCGCGCCGATGAGCTCGTGCTCGTCGGCGCTGGCATGCGCGGCGATCGTGGCGCAGCGCTCCGAGTCCATGTGCTCGATGTCCAGCCCGAGCGGGTGCGTCCGCGGGAACGCCACCGCGCCGGTGAGACCGGCGCTGTGGCCGATGCTCACGTCGAGATGCGGTGCGGCGGGTCCGGCGAGGACCGGCTGGCCGAACACGCCGGCCGGGACCGGGCTCGAGCGCGGGTCGTGCGCCCCGGCGAGCTCGGCGACGGCGCGCCGCGCGACGTCGCGTCCCACGGCGAAGTCGCGGCGACGTCCGGCGTGGCGCATCGTGCTTAGGCGCTCGAGCTCGTCGGGATGCAGCTCGAGGTCGCGCGCGACGAGCTCGTCCGGACCGCGCCACAGCACGAGCGCCGCTGCGTCGGCGCCGTCCTCGCGCGCGAGCCCAAGCCGCCGCACGACGGGCCCGCTCACGCGCCGCCCCCTGTCGAGAGCTTCTGCGATGAGACCTGGTCTGCGCCCGGCACGCCAGGAAGTCTGGCCGTTCTCGCCGACGCTCACCTCGCGGCAGGTGCTCCGAACCAGGTGGTGAGCGCCTCGGGGAGTCCGAGGTGGCCCCCGTCTGCGACCCAGGCGACGTATCCGTCGGGCCGGATCAACACGGCGGTGGGCGCCGTGACCGCGCCGAGCACCGGGAGCTCCCACTCCGCCTCACAGCTCGCGTCGACGAGCTGGACCCGGTCGGCCCACGGCGTCATGTCGAAGCCGCCGGGCGCACCGAGGTTGAGCAGCACCGGCCGGGCGTCGTGCAAGAGCTCGAAGCGGAGCGGGCCGCCGGCGACGATGAGGTCCAGATCGGGCATGCGGCGGCCGAGCAGCGGATGGCCCTCGCCGAGGTCGTAGTGGATGTCCAGCCCGGTCCTGACCGCAGCGATCCGTGTGCGCGCCTCGTCGATGGTCGCGAGCTCCGGCACGAGCTCGACCACGGCCTGCATGCGATCGTCGCGGCGCTGGAGCGCGCCCAGCGCCATCGTGTGCTGAAGGACGCGGGCGACGACCGGATGGCGCTCCGCGTGGTAGGTGTCCAGGAGGCTCTCCAGGGAGGTCCCGTCGACCACCTGCGCGAGCTTCCATCCGAGGTTCACCGCATCCTGCACACCGAGGCTGAGGCCCTGCCCGCGCTCAACCGCTCGTCGCAACACCGGGTTATCGGTGAGCGAATCGTAGCGGGTGGACTGGGACTCGGAGAGTGGAGGGTTGCTGCCGCGTGGCTGTCGTCGCGGAGGATCGCCCGGAGGGCGAGCCGTAGCGGCGATAGCCACGCGCGCGCGGCGTTGCCGGGGTGTCGTCGAGGTCGGTTCAGGCTGCTTCCTGCTCGAGGTCTGCCGCTGGACGCATTTCGCGGACGCGTTCACGCACCTCAGCGAAGGCCGCGCCCGCGTCGAGGACCTGCACGTCAGCGTCTGCGCCGTACTGCTCGCCGAGGCCTGCAACATCAGCCTCGCCGACGTCGCGCATCCCGGCGTTCCCGCCCTGACGTACGCGTGACTGTCGTGGGTCAGCCAGAACTACGTGCGCGCGGAGACGATCGCTGCCGCCAACGAGCTGTTGCTGAAGGTCCACGCGCGGATCCCGCTCGTCGAGGCGCTCGGCGACGGCACATCGCGACGGTCGACGGGATGCGCTTCCGCGTCCCGATCCGCTCGATCCACGCCGGACCTAACCCACGCTACTTCGACACCGGCCGTGGCGTCACATGGCTGAACTACATGAGCGACCAGTTCGCCGGCCTGCACGCGATCGTCGTGCCCGGCACCCTGCGCGACTCCCTGATCACGCTCGACGGCCTGCTCGAGCTGCAGCCGCCCGGCGCCGGCGGCCCGACGATGATCATCACCGACCAGGCCTCCTACTCCGACCAGGTCTTCGGCCTGTACTGGCTGCTGGGCTACCAGTTCAGCCCGCGCCCCGCCGGACTCCCCGACCAGCGCTTCTGGTGCCTTGACCGCGACGCCGACTACGGCCCGCTGAACGGCCTCGCGCGCAACCGCATCAACCCCAAGCTCATCCTCGCGCACTGGGACGACATCCTGCGCGTCCTCGGATCGCTCTCAACCGGCACCGTGCGCGCGAGCGAGCTGCTGCGCGTCCTGCAGGGCGGCGGGCGCCCGACGCCGCTGGGGCGCGCGATCGCCGAGCTCGGCCGCGCTGCCAAGACGCTGCACCTGCTGCACTACGTCGACAGCGACACCTATCGGTGCTGCAATCGGCGTGCACATCAACCGCCACGAAGGCCGCCACTCCGTCGCGCGGATCATCTTCCACGGCAACCGCGGCGAACTCCGCCAGCCCTACCGCGAAGGCCAAGAAGACCAGCTCGCCGCACTCGGCTTCGCGCTCAACGTGCTCGTGCTCTGGAACACCCAATACATGGACGACGCCGTCAATCACCTCCGCAGCACCGGCCGCGAGCTCAGCGACGAGCACCTCGCGCGGCTCTCACCGCTGCAGTACGAGCACGTCCTGATGCTCGGCACCTTCCCCTTCACGCTCCCGCACGAGCTCGCGCGGGCCGCCGGCGGGCACTACGAATCGGCGACGGAGCCGCTTAGCGTGCGTTCCTGTTCCATTGCTACCGGAGGGCCGATCGCCGAGGAAGCGCTGCCGCTGGGTGATCCCGGCGCGCTCGGGGAACGGCTGACCGAGATCGCTTTGGAGGCGGGCCTGACCGTTCGCGAGCCGCTGGACGCGCGTGCCGTGAGCGGCGTCCGGCCGCCCGGCGACCCCGGCGCCTACAACCGCGCCGTCCTGCTGCGCCGCAAGCCGAGCACGATGACGCTGACGCTCCTTGCCGACCTGAGGAACCTGTTCTCAGCGCGCGACGCGGACTGGCAGCAGACGGCTGCGGCCTGGCTCGTGCGCGGACAGGCGCCAACGCGATCTCAGCCGCTGCCCGTGGTGTCGAGCCACGCGCTGAACGGGTCTCAGGAGGCGGCGGTCCACAGCGCGTTGAGCAGCCCGGTCTGCGTGGTGACCGGTCCTCCGGGCACCGGCAAGAGCCAGTTCGTGGCTGCGCTCGTCGCGACCGCGCGCGATCGGGACTTGACCGTGCTCGTCGCATCGACGAACAACGGCGCCGTCGACGAGGCCGTCAAGCGCGCCTCGACAGCGCATCCGGCGACGATCCTTCGTACGGGCAACGCGACGTACCGCAAGGAGCTGATCGCCACGCTCGAAGCGATCTGCGGCGACGTCGCCCAGGACCCCGATCGTGACCAGGCGCGCGGATCGCACCGCGCCACGGCGGTGCGGCGCGAGCACGCCCGAGCCGCCCTCGACACACGCGCCAAAGAGTTGCGTGACCTCGACGAGACGGCCGTCATCGCTTCGCGCCTGGCCGATGCGTTGTGGAACGGTCGGACACCCGAGCGCAGCGGCGAGGAGCTCGTGCGGCTTCTTGCGCGCGCGGGGCGGGCACGGCGGTGGTGGCGCTGGCGAGCACGCCGCAACCTCCTGCGAGACCTCAGCCTTGGCTCGAGCCGCGCGCCTGCCGACAGCCTGGACGACCTGATCGCCTGGGCGCGGACAGCGCTGCGGCTGTGCCAAGCCGGCGAGCAGCTTGACTTCGCCGCGAGCGCCGGCGAGTGGGAGCGCTGGCAGCACAGCCAAGAGGCCTGGCTGCAGTCCGGACGCGCGCTCGTCGCCGCCACGGCGCAGGCCGCGGTGCATTCGGCAGGCGAGCGCCTGGACGGGCTGCTCGCCGCGTATCGCGAGGACGACGGCAAGCGAGGCCGCGCGCTGCTCGAGTGGCTCGACGTGCTGCCCGCGTGGGGCACGAGCGCGATGTCGGTACGGCCCAGCTTCGCCTGTCGACCGGCGATCTTCGATGTCGTCGTCATCGACGAGGCCAGCCAGTGCACGCTGCCGGCGGTGCTGCCGCTCGCGTTCCGCGCCAAGCAGATCGTGATCGTCGGCGATCCAAACCAGCTGCCGCCGGTCGTCACGCTGCCCTCCGACGAGCTCGAGCAGATCCCCGAGAGCGTCGGCCTGACGATGCGCGAGCTCGGCGAGCGACGCCAGCGCTACGGCGTGGACTCGTGCTACAGCGCGTTTCGCAACCTGGTCGACGACGAGCTCTTCCTCGACGAGCACTACCGCTGCCATCCCGACATCGCCGGGTTCTGCGATGACGAGTTCTACTCCGGTCGATTGAACGTGCTCACCAACACGCGGCGAGCCGCCGCGCCGCCGGTGACGGGATTGTCGTGGCAGCAGGTGAGCGGCATCGCTGCGCCCGGGAAGACCGGCGGCAGAGTCAACGCCGCCGAGGTCGACGCGATCGTCGACTGGGTGGTCGAGCACATGCCGGCCCTGATCGGCGCGGGAAGCGATCTGGGCATCGTCACGCCGTTCGTGGCTCAGGCGAGCCTGATGCGCGCGCAGCTCGATCGGGCGATCGATCGCCCTACGCGAGAGGCACTCCGATTGCGCATCGGGACGGCGCACACCTTCCAGGGCGCCGAGCGTGACGTGATGCTGTTCAGCACCGTCGTCGCCGACGGCGTGCCGGAAGGGACGATCGGCTGGTTGGAGCGAAATCGCTACCTCGTGAACGTCGCCGTCAGCCGAGCCCGTCTCGCGCTTGTCGTGTTCGGAGACGCGCGCCACCTCACGCGCCTCGGGCGCGCACGCTGGCCGCCTTGCACGCGCACACGCGATCGCAAGCACATCGCGAGACGCAGCTCAGCGACGCCGAGGCGGCGCTGCTCGCATGCCTTTCGCCCGACCTCGACATCAGGGTCGGCGTACGGGTCGCGAACTACTCGGCGCCCGTGAGCATCGTCACGGCATCCGCCGGGACGCTGGTCGTGGCCGTAGACAGCGGACAGGCCGACGCGGCCGAGCGGCTGCGGACGCTCGCGATCGACCGGAACATGATCGACGCCGGCGCGCAGGTGCTGCGCATTCCCGCTTGGTTGTGTCGCAGCGATCCGGAGGCCGCCGCCGCGGCCGTCCTGACCGCGTGTCGGCGAGCGTCAGGCTGAAGGTCAGCGATCGGGATACGGATCGTGGACGGAGTCTCCGCCCGTGACCGTATTCCAGCGGCTGTTGCCGCACGACGGGCACGGCGGCAGGTGCTTCGTGGACTGCACGTCGAGGTCGTAGCCGCAGTTCGTGCAGGCGTAGGTGCCTGCGCTAACGTCGCTTCCAGCGGGAACGGGTTGTGCCATGGCGGGGTCTCCCTTCGAGGCGCTGAGTTCTCTCGCCGGATACCCGGTGGGCGCGACTGTGACGCTCGTCTCACAGCCTTGACAATCCGCGGCGGCGGGCTAGCCTGACTCTCGCCCCGGCCAGCGGCCAAGGGCCATGTGAAGACCTATGAGTGCCACCACGGAACAGACCACGTCGCGCCACCGGGCATAACGCCCCGGCCTCGCGGCGCCTCTTCTTCCGTCCCTCGTAGCGCTTCCTCCTGGAGGTCCCCTTGTCGCGCGATCAGCGCAACGACTCGCGGCGCCGAAGGCCCGACACCTTCCGCTGTCGCAACTGCCGCCTCGACGTGTCCATGGACGCGCCGGGCACCAAGCACCGCAACCACTGCCCGAGCTGCCTGTGGAGCCGTCACCTCGATGACGACATCCCCGGCGACCGGGCGTCGGACTGCGCCGGCTCGATGGAGCCGATCGCGGTCTGCGTGCGCACCGACGGCGAGTGGGCGCTCGTCCACCGCTGCGGCGGGTGCGACACCGTGCACCTGAACCGCATCGCCGGTGATGACAACCCGCTCACGCTCATGCACCTCGCCGTCCGGCCGCTCGCCCAGCCGCCGTTCCCGCTCGAATGGCTGGCACGGATATAGCCCCGCGCCGGGCCGGTCCCACGACCGGCTCGGCGCGGCGGGCGCCGCAGCGCCGGCCGTCGCCCCCCACCGCAGCCCGGACGGCCGCCGCAGCAACCGCACGGGCAACGCCGCCGGAAGGGGGCTTTCGGCACCCTCAGCGCCCGCGCGTCGCGTCCTGCACGAGCAGCGCGATCTGAATCCGGTTGTCGGCGTCGAGCTTTGACAGCAACCGCGAGACGTGCGCCTTGACCGTCGGCACGCTCATGTGCAGCTCGGCCGCGATGTCCGCGTTCGCGCGCCCCGCGCCGACCGCCAAAGCGACCTCGTGCTCGCGCGCGGTCAGCGTGGCGAGTCGAGCGCGAGCGGCCTCGCCGCGGACGGCCTCCTCGTCTCCCCCGGCCGCGAGCGCGATGAGCTGGCGCGTGACGCTCGGCGACAGCATCCCGTCGCCGCCGTGGACGAGCTCGATCGCGCGCACGATCTCGCCGGGCGGCGTGTCCTTGAGCAGGAACCCCGCCGCGCCCGCCCGCAGCGCGCGCAGCACGTCGTCGTCGGCGTCGAACGTCGTCAGCACGACGACCGCCGGTGGATCCGGCTGCCCGCGCAGCAGGCGCGTCGCCGCGATGCCGTCGAGCTTGGGCATCCGGATGTCCATGAGCACGACGTCGGGGCGGTGCAGGTCGACCGCCGCGAGCACGTCGCGGCCGTCCTCGGCCTCCCCCACGACGTCGACCTGCGGCGCGCCCGCGAGCATCATCCGCAGCCCCGAGCGCACGAGCGGGTCGTCGTCGACGAGCAGGACGCGGATGCTCACGACGTCCACGGCAGCGTCGCGCGCAGGACGAAGTCCCCGCCTGGCGCGAGGCCGTGCGACAGCGCGCCGCCCGCCAGCTCGACGCGCTCGCTCAGGCCGACGAGGCCGCTGCCGGCACCGGGCAGCGGCTCCGCCGCCACGCCGACCGCACGCCTGCTCACCACCTCGATCACGAGCTGCTCGCCGCCGGTCACCGCGACGTCCACCGCCGCGCCCGGCGCGTGCTTGCGCGCGTTGGTCAACCCCTCCTGCACGACCCGGTAGGCCGTGCGCCCGAGCGCGGGCCGGGCGGCCGCGCCGTCGGGCACCTCGATCCGGCACGCGACGCGGACACCCGCGGCGCGGCTCTCGGAGACGAGCGACGGGATGTCGGCGAGCGTCGGCTGCGGCGGCTCGGGCGCGTCGCCGGCGTCCTCCTCGCGCAGGACCCCGATGACCTCGCGCAGCTCCTCGAGCGCGGCGCGGGCGCTCGCGCGGATCACGCCCGCGGCCTCGGCGACCTCCTCCGGCGGCGGTCGGGGCGAAACTCGAGCGCGCCCGCGTGCAGGGAGAGCAGCGACACGCGATGGGCGAGCACGTCGTGCATCTCGCGCGCGATGCGCCGCCGCTCGGCGCCGCGCGCCTGCTCGATGCGCAGCCGCTGCTCGGTCTCGAGCTGCGCGGTGCGCTCGCGCAGCGTCTGCACGTGCTCGCGGCCCACGCGCGCGAGCAGTCCCCAGCCGATGACGACGGCCGTCAGCAGCACGCCGACGAAGAGGTTCAGCAGGTAGGACTCGTGGGTCATGTAGAGCAGCGGGAAGACGAGGATCGACACGCCGGTGAACCCGAGCACCGCGAGGATCTCCCGGCGCGATCCGCGCAGCGCGACGTTGAACGCGGCGACGAGCGCCGGCCCCCCGGCGAGGCCCGAGATCACCGACGCGGCCGCGGAGAGCACGCCGACGAACCCGGGATGCGAGCGTCGCCACCAGAGCGCGACGAGGCAGACGATGCCGAGCGCGACGTCGACCAGCACCATCCCGTCGCCGTGCTCGTCCAGCGAGTCGACGAAGACGAACAGCCCGACGCCGACGGCGATCACGAGCATGAGGACGTCGACGAGCCAGTCGCGCGCCGAGCGCCGGCCGTCGGCGTTCTCGCGCAGCTCGCCGGGCAGGAGCGTGTGGTGCCAGCGGGGGGTGCTCGTCATCTCGACCGAGAGCGTACGTCCGGCGCGCCTCCGCGACCCCCTACCGAAGTCGATGTCGAAGCCGACCATGGGCTCGATCTCCGTAGCCCGCCGCACGTGGCCCCAGCGGCGGCCACCCCCGATGCTGCGGGCATGATCGAATCGCAAGGCCTCACCAAGCGCCTCGGCGGACGGGTCGTCGTCGACGACGTCACGTTTCGCTGCGAGCCGGGGACCGTCACCGGCTTCCTCGGGCCCAACGGCGCCGGCAAGACCACCACGATGCGGATGCTCTGCAGCCTGCTCGATCCCGACGGCGGCTCGGCGCGCGTGCTCGGCGGCTCCTACCGCGACCTGCCGAACCCCGGCCGGCGCGTCGGCATCCTGCTCGACGCCTCGGCCCAGCACGGCGGGCGCCGCGGCGGCGAGGCGCTCGCCATCTCCGCGCAGACGATGGGCGTGGACGAGCGGCGCGTCGCCGGGCTGCTTGGCCTCGTCGGCCTCGACCGCTCCGCCGCGCGCAAGCGCGTGCGCCAGTACTCGCTGGGCATGCGCCAGCGCCTCGGGCTTGCGCACGCGCTGCTCGGAGATCCGGAAGTGCTGATCCTCGACGAGCCCGCCAACGGCCTGGACCCCGAGGGCATGCGCTGGATGCGCGAGCTGCTGCGCGACTTCGCCGACCGCGGCGGGACCGTCCTGCTGTCCTCGCACCTGCTCTACGAAGTCGAGGCGGTGGCCGACCGGATCGTGATCATCGGCAACGGGCGCATCGCCGCGCAGGGCACGCGCGACGAGCTGCTGCCCGGCGCCGGCACGCTCGTGCAGGCGAGCGACGACGCGTCGCTGCTCGCGGGGCTGCGAGCCGCGAGCCTCCCGACCGCGGCCGTCCCCGGCGGCGGCTTCATCGTCGAGGCCGAGCCCGCGGCGGTCGGCCGCGTGGCGCTGGACGCGGGCGTGGCGCTGAGCCGCCTCGGCCCGTCCGAGAGCGCCGGCCTCGAGCACCTGTTCTTCGAGCTCACCAGCGAACCCGACCTCGTGGAGGCCATCTCATGAGCGCTACCGCCCTCGCAGTCCCCGCCCCGCGCACCAGGGCGATCGCCCGCCCCGGCCTCGGGCGGCTCACGCTCGTCGAGCTGCGCAAGATGGCCGACACGCGCGCCGGGATGTGGCTGCTCATCGTCACGGCCGCGCTCACGGTGCTCGTCGCCGTCGTCTGCTGCTTCGTGTTCCCCGACGACGAGAGCAACCTCCTGAACTTCCTGTCGATCACGGTCCAGCCCGCGAGCATCCTCATGCCGATCGTGGGGATCCTGCTCGTGACCTCCGAGTGGTCGCAGCGCACCGCGATGGTGACCTTCGCGTTGACTCCCCAGCGCTCCCGCGTGCTGACCGCGAAGCTGCTCGCCGGCCTCTCGCTCGCGACGATCGCGCTCGTGCTGTGCATCGCGGTCGCGGTCGTGTCGACCGCGTTCGCCGGTGCCGATGGCGCCGAGACGTGGTCGCTGTCCGCCGCGCTGCTCGGGCAGATCGCGTTCACGGTCGTCGTCGCCATGCTCGGCGGCATCGGGTTCGGCATGCTGATGCTCGCCTCGGCGCCCGCGATCGTCCTGTACTTCGTCCTGCCGACGGCGTGGTCGGCGCTCGGGTCGATCCCCGCGCTGGAGGGCACGGCGCGCTGGCTTGACCAGTCGCGCACGCTGTCGCCGATGTTCGAGGAGTCGCTCAGCTCGATGCAGTGGGCGCGCGTCGGGACGTCGCTCGCGCTGTGGCTCGCGCTGCCGATCGCGCTCGGGTTCTGGCGCGTGATCCGCAGCGACGTGCGCTGACCGCACCCGGGCAGGAGCGGACCGCTAGATCCGCTCCTGCCAGGTGACGGCTGCCTGGGCGACGCGCCGCAGGGCCTCCTGCATCCGCATCGGGTTGTTCGAGCGCCGCGCCGCGCCGAGCGCCTTCAGCGCCTCGGCCATGACCGCCGGGCCGCTCGGGCCGCGCACGCGCAGCTCGGCGAGCTCGCCGGCGGTGAGCTTGCGCGCCTCGCCGCGCACGGCCGCCACGGTCTGCCGCAGCTCGCGCTCCGCACGCGCGGCACGCAGCGTCCCGATCGTCGCCTCTGCCCGCTCGAGCTTGGCCGCCATGCGCTTGGCCGCCGTGCGCGCCTCGGCCGCGTCCATCCGAGCCTCGGCGATCTGGTCGCGCGCCGCTCGGACGCTGGACTCGGCCTTCGCCGCCGCGCCCGTCGCCCGCCGCTGCGCACGGGCGACCGCGGCGTCGTCGACGACGCGCTCACGGATGACCTTCGGCACGGTGGCCCGCTGACCCGAGCGGCGTGCAACGTCGCGCTCCGCCGTGAGGCGCAGCGCGCGGTCGCCCGCGCGTTCGAGCTTGCCCTCGAGCGCCGCCACGCGGTGCTCCGCCGCGCGCGCCTGCGCGAGCGCGGCCGACAGCATCGCGCGACCCTCCGGGCTCATGTCCGCCCGGTGAGCCTGCTGCGGATCGACGTCCTTGCGCCGCCTCGGACCGGGCTTGGCCGGCTCGAAGCCGGCAGCCTCGATGGCCGCGTTGAGGGACCCGCCGAACGGGCGCTTGGCCGTGTTGAGCGCCGGCCAGCGCGACCCGTCGGCACGCCCGGCGCGGTAGCGCTCGACGCGCCACAGCTGCCCGGACCACTTCGCCGAGGACGGATTCCAGTCGGCCGCGCGAGGCGGCTCGCCGTATATGGCCACCCACTCCTGGATGGCGATGATGATGGAGTCGCGGTCCCACCCCACCCCGGGCCTTGCCCGGAGCGCAGCTCCCGCGATCGTCGCGGGAGCCATGTGGATGACCTCCCGCTAGACGCCGCTGGCCGCGTCGGTGTGGCGAAGCTCGAAACCCGCCCAGAACGAGCGCAGCATCGATCCCGCGACCGGGGCGCGGTGGATCTTGCTCGTCATGGTGCAGGCGTAGGTGAACATCGCGCTGGTCACGGTAAAGGACGCGGTGGGCAATCGCAAGCGATTTCCCTGAAGGCTGCCCGAACGGCCATGGGTTCGAATCCTTCGGACGCCCGTGCGGGACGAGGTCGCCGGACGGGCGCGGTCGGCGGGCAGACATGCGACCATCGAGCGGCCCCCACCCCGGAGGAGCCTCGTGGCAACGCAATCCCCGCTCGCGATCGAGGCGAGCGGCCTCGTGAAGTCGTTCGGCGATACCCGCGCCGTCGACGGCGTCGACCTGGCCGTGCGCAGCGGCACGGTCTACGGCGTCCTCGGACCCAACGGCGCCGGCAAGACGACGACGATCCGCATGCTCGCGACGCTCATCCGGCCCGACGCCGGCCGCGCCCGCGTGCTGGGGCACGACATCGTCGCGGACGCCGACGCCGTCCGCGGGCTCGTCAGCCTCACCGGCCAGCTCGCCTCCGTCGACGAGGACCTCACGGGGCGCGAGAACCTCATCCTCCTCGGCCTCCTGCTCGGCCTGCGGCGCGGGGCGGCGAAGGCGCGCGCCGACGAGCTGCTCGCCGCGTTCGGGCTGACCGAGGCGTCCGGCAAGCTCGTCAAGCACTACTCGGGCGGGATGCGCCGCCGGCTGGATATCGCGGCGAGCATCGTCGTCACGCCGCAGCTCATGTTCCTCGACGAGCCGACGACCGGCCTGGATCCGCGCTCGCGCAACCAGGTGTGGGACATCATCCGCGCGTTCGTCGCGGAGGGGACGACGATCCTGCTCTGCACGCAGTACCTCGAGGAGGCCGACCAGCTCGCGGACCGCATCGCGGTCATCGACCGGGGCAAGGTGATCGCCGAGGGCACGCCGTCCGAGCTCAAGGGCTCCGTCGGCTCGGGCGCGCTGCACGTGCGCTTGCTCGATCCCGACCAGCGCGCGCAGGCCGAGCAGGTGCTGGCCGGCGAGCTTGGCGCCGTCACGCTCGAGCCCGACCCCGCGGGACTGTCGGCCGTGTGCGCGGACGCCGATCGGGCCGCCGAGGCTGTCGCGTCGCTGAGCCGGGCCGGGGTGCGGATCGCGGGCTTCACGCTCGGCCAGCCGAGCCTCGACGAGGTCTTCCTCGCCCTGACCGGCCATCCCGCGGAGGACCCTGCCGACCCCGCCGAGCCCGCCGACGAGGAGCGGGCGGCATGAGCACCGGCACGAAGCCGCGGGCGTCCGCCACGGCCGGATCCGGCGACACCACCGGCGCCGCCGACGAGGCGGCCGTCCGCACGGCGATCTCGTCGATCGCGCGCCCGCCGCGAGCCAGCGCGCTGGCAGCGGCGCTCGCGTTCGGCTGGCGCGGGATGCTGAAGGTCAAGCACGTCCCCGAGCAGCTGCTCGACGTGACGGTCACGCCCGTGATGTTCGTCGTGATGTTCACGTACATCTTCGGCGGCGCGATCGCCGGATCCACCGGCGAGTACCTCGACTACATCCTCCCCGGGATCCTCGTGATGTCGGTGCTGTTCACGACCGTCTACTCGGGGGTCGCGCTCAACACGGACCTCACGCGCGGCGTCGTCGATCGCTTCCGCTCGCTGCCGATCTGGAAGCCCGCGCCGCTCGTCGGCTCGCTGCTCGGCGACTGCGTGCGCTACGTCCTCGCCGGCATCGTGATCATGCTGGTCGGCACGATCCTCGGCTACCGCCCGCCCGCGGGCATCGGCGGGGTCGTCCTCGCGCTCGGGCTCGTCGTGCTGTTCGCGTTCGGCCTGTCGTGGGTCTTCACGACGCTCGGACTGCTGCTGCGCTCTCCGGCCGCGGTCCTCAACGCAGGCTTCCTCGGGATCTTCCCGCTGACGTTCCTGTCGAACGTCTTCGTCGATCCGGAGACGCTGCCGGCGGGCCTGGAGGCGTTCGTGAACGTCAACCCGATCTCGATCCTCGCGACCGCGTCGCGCGGGCTCATGGAGGGCAACGCCGAGGGAGGCGACATCGCGATCGTGCTCGCGGTGGCGGCCGGCCTGACCGCGGTCTTCGCGCCGCTGACCACGCGGATGTACCGCAAGCCTTAACCGTCGCCGGCGCGTTGTCAAACATGCAGGAGGTGTGACTCGCAACACCAAGGACGCCTACCGCGCCGGCTCACGTG
Source organism: uncultured Actinomycetes bacterium (assembly GCA_963743055.1). GTDB lineage: Bacteria > Actinomycetota > Thermoleophilia > Solirubrobacterales > Solirubrobacteraceae > CADCVQ01. The sequence goes on from CAVUOK010000003.1 coordinate 96,977, forward strand.
TGATGAGTATGGCTTCTCCCCCGTCTCCCTATTCAGGAGGGCACAGTCATGCTTCATGGCAAACAGCTTCCGGCTGCGTGGCGCACCGTTACATGTGGCGCCGCGATGCTCGCGATCTTCGCGTTCGCGTTGCTGGCAAACGCCGCACGAGACGCCGACGCCGTCGGCAAGCCCGCAGCGAGCACGAAGGCAGCCGACAGTCGCGCGACGAACTGGAACTTCGAGCGCGGAGACCTCAGCGGCTGGCACACCCGCGCGCGCGGCAGCGGAGCGTGGTACGCCTACGCCGACGGCAAGCGCCCGCCCAACCCGGCGGAGACCGACCCCGAGGTCCCGTTCGATGTGCCCGCACCTCCCGAGGGGCGCTATGCGGCCGTCACGGACATGACCGCTCCGGGCGCTCGGATCCTCTACCGAGACGTCACGCTCGACGGGCGCGCGCGCCTGCGGTTCACGGTGTTCTATGACAACGCGGGCGAGTTCGCGTCACCCGCGAGCTTCCAGTTCGACGGCTGCGAAGCCAACCAGCAGTTCCGCGTCGAGTTCCTCGATCCCGCCGCGCCAGCGGACACGACAGCCGCGAAGCACGTCCGTGCGACGATCTTCAAGACGGCGCCCGGCGACCCGAGCAAGCTCGCCCCGAAGACGGTGACGTTCGACCTGTCGCAATGGGCCGGCCAGCGCGTGCGGATTCGCTTCGCGCAGGTCGACAACCGCGGCCCGCTGCGAGCCGGCGTCGACGACGTCCGCGTCGAGCAGATCGGCGGCTAGCAGCCGCCGGGCCGGGCTTCGCAGTGCGCGGGGCCCGGCCGGCAGCACCCGCGGACTACGCCAAGCACGCGCAGTCCCGCGGCAACAGATCGACGGAGGCTCTCATGACCAGCATCAACAGCGCCACCCGCCGCATGTTCGCCGGCTGGCGCGAGCACCGACGTGCCAAGCGACAGCGGGCCCTCGAGCGCGCGTACTTCGAACACGAGCGCGCCGGTTCCACCGGCGCGACCCGCGGCTCACCCTCAACCGATGCCTTGAACGCGAGCGACCGCAGCGACGCCTACGGGACCATCTGGGTCACGTTCTTCACCAAATCGGGCGGTGGCCAATAGGCCACGGTCATTCGGTGTTCTGCCTCGTCGGCTGACCGCGATCCGGGCGCAAAGCCGAGCAGGTCCCACCACGCAGGCAGCTCGCAGGCTCGCCGGGACGCCAGGCGCGCCGGACCGCCCGGCATCGCGGTCAGCCGCTCGCGCCGGGTGGGCTCGGCGCGCTGCCGAACGCGTCGACCAGCGGCGCCATCCGCCGACCGGTCGCGAGGATTTCCTCGACCTCGCGGCTGTCGGGGACGAGCTGGGCGAGCAGGTTCCTTCAGCGTCGTGAGCGTGGCGTCCACGATGCGCCGGCGGCTGTTCGCCATGCGAGCAGTTGACCGCTCGGTCAACCGCGCCCGCGGCTGAGGACGCGTCAGGCGGACGGCGGAGCTCTCACCAGGGCGCCCGTCAGGGCCGCGGCTGAGGACGCGTCGGGGCGGACGGCGGAGCGCGCGTCAGGCCGTCGCGAAGCGCCCGAGCGTGAGCTCGGGCCGCACGCCCGGCAGGTGCTCGGCGAAGATCCGGTGGTAGGCCAGCTCCTCGCGCGTGCGCAGCGGCGGGTCGACCGCACCGCGCCCGCGGGCGAAGTCGCCGTCGGTGACGCCTTCCTCGATCTTCGCGCGCAGCACGTCCTTCGCGCCGCTGCCGTCGCCGAACTCGGCCTTCTCGCGCCACAGGATCTCGTCGGGCACCCAGCCGGCGAACGCCCGCCGCAGCAGCCGCTTCTCGGGCTCGCCCGGCGCCGACTGCTTCCACGCCATCGGCAGCCCGAACGCGAACGAGATGACCTGGCGATCGAGGAACGGCACGCGCGCCTCGAGGCCGTGGGCCATCGTCACGCGATCGCAGCGCTGGAGGTTGAGGTTGTGCAGGCCGTGGACCGTGCGCATGAGCTCGGCCTGCAGCTCGACGGGATCGTGGAACCCGCGTAGGTACTCGTAGCCGGCGAACAGCTCGTCGGCCCCCTCCCCCGTCAGCACGACCTTCACATGCTGCGCGGTCATCTCGGCGAGCAGGAAGTTCGGGACCGCGCTGCGCACGAGCGACGGGTCGAAGTGCTCGATCGCGCGCACGACGGACGGCAGCGCGCGCACGGCCTCGCGGGCGTCGTAGACGCGCTCGTGGTGCTCGCAGCCGAGGTGATCGGCGACGACGCGCGCGGCGAGCAGGTCGGGGCTGCCCTTCGTGCCGACGGCGAACGTCTGCAGGCGCATGCCCCGCTCGGCCGCATGCCGCGCCGCGATCGCCGCGACGATCGCAGAATCGAGGCCGCCGGAGAGGAACACGCCGACCGGGACGTCGCCCATCATCTGGCGGCCCACCGACGCGACGAGGATGTCGCGCGTCGCGGTCAGCGCCTCGTCGGGCGGCTCGGCGTCGCCGGTCCACACGGCGCGCGCGGCGGGCGCGCCCTCGCCGGCCTGCGGCACGGCGCTCGCGAAGCGCTGGACGCCGCCCTCCGGGGTCCAGTGGCAGCCGGGCGGGAAGGCCTCGACGTGCGGCATCCAATCCGGCTCGAACGCCGCGATCTCCGAGGCGAAGCGCACCTCGCCGTCGCGCTCGGGCGGGCGGGCCCAGTACAGCGGCTTGATGCCGACCGGGTCGCGCGCGGCGATGAAGCGGCCGTCGTCGCCGGCGACGAGGAACGCGAACATGCCCTCGAGCTCGTCGAGCGCCGCGGGTCCGCGCTCGTCGAGCAGGTGCAGCGCGACCTCGTTGTCGGAGCGGGTCGCGAACGGCGCCGGGGCGAGCGTGGACCGCACCTGCTCGTGGTTGTAGACCTCACCGTTGCCGACGAGCCAGACGTCGCCGGAGGCGTTGGCGAACGGCTGGTGGCCCCCGTCGACGTCGACGATCGACAGGCGGCGGTGCCCGAGCCACGCGCCGTCGACGCGGACGTCGCCGTGATCGTCGGGGCCGCGGTGCGTGAGCCGGCCGAGCATGCGCGCGGCTTCGCCGGCCGGGTCCTGGCCGTAGATGGCGGCGATGCCGCACATCAGGCGGTCAGCCTGTGGTCGAGGTACGCCAGCGGGCGGCGGTCCTCGAGGTAGGAGAGCCGCTCGCGCGCCGCCGCGACGACGCCCGGCGCGTCGACGCGCGCCACCGCGGCGCCCGCACGCGACCCGGTCTTCGCGAGCACGCGGCCGCGCGGGTCGACGACCTTCGACTGGCCCGGGAAGCGCAGGCGCCCGAAGCGCCCGACCTGGTTGGAGGACACCCACACGACCTGGTTCTCGAGCGCGCGCGTCTGGTCGAGCAGGTTGAAGTGGCGCACCTGCAGGTCGCGGCGCATGCGCAGGGCCGGATCGACGCGGCAGACCGGCCACGCGGAGAGCGACGCGATCAGCCCGGCGCCGTCGAGCGCGAGCTGGCGCGCGGACTCGGGGAAGGTCTTGTCGTAGCAGACGAGCATGCCGATCCGGCCGATCGGGGTGTCGAAGGCGGCGAAGCCGGAGCCCGCGCCGAACGCCCCGCGCTCGCCGGCCGGCAGGTGGACCTTGCGGTGGTGGCCGAGGATGCCGTCGCCGCTGACGCAGACCGCGCTCGAGTACGGTCCGCCGGGGGCGTCCTCGGTGTAGCCGACGCAGACGACGACGTCGCCCGCGAGCCGCGCGACGCGGGCGATCTCCTCGCCGTCGCGGCGCACGGCGGGCGGCAGGTCGCACGGCGCGGGCGCCCCGGCGACGATCGGCTCGTAGAGGTAGCCGCCGAGCGCGGACTCGGGGAGCACGACAAGCGCCGCGCCCCGCTCGCGGGCCTCGGCGATGCTGCGCCCCACCTGCTCGATGCCGCGCTCGACATCGCGGCCGAAGCGCGCGCTCACGGCCATGACGGCAGGGGTTCTCAAGCGTCTTGCGATCACGCCTCTCAGGTTGCCCCGCACGGCCGCGCTACCGTATGGACCTCGGTCCAGAGTTCGCGGGGGCGCATACGCCATCGCGTCCTGCCTACCCGCCGCACAACCTTCTTACAGGTTTTTCGCGCGGGTCCGGCGGTCTCGTCACCGAAATCGTTTGGCATCAACACCTTTTGGGGTAGCGACCGAGAGGTCCGATTCCCGGTCTATCCCCCATCGGAGGAGCACCATGGCGACGCTCGACACCGTTGACTTCGCGCTGCATCTGCCCCCACGGCATGCGCGCGCCGAGCTCGACCAAGACCAAGAGTGGTGTGAGGTCGTCATCGACGGCGAGCGCCGTCGCATCCGCTTCCACGACTACGCGGCGATCTACGCGATCCCCGGGCTGTACGAGCGGCTCTTCGCCGAGCAGCTCGAATGCGACTCGCCGCGCGTCGTCTGCGACCTGCTGGGCGACCACCTGCGCGCCGCGAAGGTGCACCCCGCGGACCTGACCGCGCTGGACTTCGGCGCCGGCAACGGCATGGTCGGCGAGCGCCTCGCGGAGCTCTCGATCGGCGACATCGTGGGCGTCGACCTGCTGCCCGAGGCGCGCGACGCGGCCCATCGCGACCGGCCGGGCCTCTACAGCGACTACCTCGCGCTCGATCTCACGAACCTCGACGCGGACGACCGCGCCAGCCTCATGCGGCCGGACTTCAGCGTCATGGCGTGCGTCGCGGCGCTCGGCTTCGGCGACATCCCGCCGCTCGCGTTCGCCGAGGCGTTCAACTTCGTCGGCTCGCCCGGCTGGGTCGCGTTCAACATCCGCGATCGCTTCATCGAGGAGGAGACCGGCTTCGGCGGCTTCATCTCGCGGATGCTCAGCGAAGGCGTCATCGACGAGCGCGCGCGCAAGCGCTACGTCCACCGCCAGTCGGTTGCCGGCCAGACGCTCGAGTACGTCGCGATCGTCGCCGAGAAGCGCGCCGACGTGCCGCTCGAGTGGGCACGAGAGGCCAGCGCCTGAGCGCAGGACCGGGGCGCCGCTACGATCGGCGCCCTTGAGCACCCCGACCTTCTACGAGGCCATCGGCGGCGAGCCCGTGATCCGCGGGATCGTCGCCCGCTTCTTCGCGCGCGTAGCCGCCGACGAGATCCTCATGGGCCAGTACCCGGAGGACGACCTCGACGGCGCGGAGGAGCGCCTCGCGCTGTTTCTCGTCCAGCGCTGGGGCGGGCCGGCGACGTACTCCGAGCAGCGCGGTCATCCGCGGCTGCGGATGCGCCACGTCCCGTTCGCGATCGGTCCCGCCGAGCGCGACGCGTGGCTGCTCGCGATGCGCGAGTCCCTCGACGAGGCGGGTCTCGAGCAGGCGCAGCGCGACGAGCTGTGGAGCTACCTCGAGACGACGGCGCACAGCATGCAGAACCGCCCGGGCTGACCCGCGCTCGGCCCGCGGACGTATGCTTTGGACATGGCGATCGTACGGCTGCGCGGACAGTTGGAGAAGCTCGCGGGGAGCGGCTCGAAGCACGAGATCGGTGGCGCGACCGTGAGCGAGATGCTCACGACGCTCGAAGGCACGTTCGGCGCGCTCGAGGGCTGGATCCTCGACGAGCGCGGCGTGCTTCGCCGCCACATCAACGTCTTCGTCAACGGGGAGATCGCGGAGCCCGACTCGCCCCTGGCCGACGGCGACAAGGTCGAGATTCTCCCCGCCATCTCGGGCGGCTGACGCCCCCGATGACCGAACTGCTGGTCGGGACCCGCAAGGGCCTCTTCGTCCTCGACGGCGATGGCGAGGAGCCCTTCGAGATCGCGGCGCGCGCGTTCGTCGGCGACCCCGTCGACTACGCGATGCGCGAGCCCGTGTCGGGGCGGCTGTTCGCGGCCGTCACGTCGCCGTTCTGGGGTCCGCGGATCTGGTTCACGGACGGCGACGCGACCGGCGAGTGGACCGCCGCGAAGGGCGTCAGCCTGCCACGCGGCGGCGACGCGGCGCTCAAGCGGATCTGGGTCATCGTCGCAAGCGACGACGGCTCGCGGCTGTGGGCCGGCGGCGACCCCGGCGTGCTGTTCGAAAGCCGCGACGGGGGCGCGACCTGGGAGCTCAACGCGCCGCTCTACGAGCATCCGACGCGGCCGCGCTGGAAGCCCGACTCGGGCGGCCTGTCGGTGCACTCGATCGCGCCGTGGCCGGGCGACCCCGACCGCGTCGCGCTCGCGATCTCCGCCGCGGGGGTGTGGCTGACCGAGGACGGCGGCGCGTCGTGGCGCCACGGCAACGAGGGGATCGTCGCCGACTACCTGCCCGAGGAGGGTCGCGAGCGCGCGATCGACCTCTGCGTGCACCACCTCGAACGCGCGCCGGGTCGCCCCGAGCGGATGTTCATGCAGTTTCACGGCGGCGTCTACCGCTCCGACGACGCCGGCGAGACGTGGCACGACATCGCACCGGGGCTGCCGTCGGACTTCGGATTCCCGGTCGTCGTCGACCCGGGCGACCCCGACAGCGCGTACGTCATCCCCGTCGCGACCGCCGATCGCGTCACGCCGGACGGCCGCGTGCTCGTCTGGGAGACCCGCGACGCCGGCGCGACGTGGACGCCGCACGGTGACGGCCTGCCGGAGCGCGACGCGTACCTGCAGGTCCTGCGCCAGTCCTTCGACCGCACCGGCTCCGGCGCGCAGCTCGAGCTCTACTTCGGCGCCACCGCCGGCGAGATCTTCGGCTCGCGCGACGCCGGCAAGACCTGGTTCGGCGTGGCGAGCCGGCTGCCGGCGATCGCGTCGGTCCGCGTCGGGCGCTGACCCCTCGACCTACCTGCGCACGCGCAGCAGCCGCGGGCACGTGTCGTCGGACAGCAGGCCGGAGCGCTTGCTGCGGTAGCGCGCCCACAGCTCGTAGCTGCCGGGCGCTTCGGCGTCCAGCGCGCGCGGAACGTGCCGTCCTTGGCGACGCGCGGACGGGCCGCGCGCCCGCGCTCGAGGACGTCAGAGCGGCTGCCGATTCGCGCGTAGCGCAGCTCGACGCGCTGCCCCGGGATCGCGGGGTTCGCGCGCCCGCTGACGGCGACGGCCTTGCCGCGCGCGATCGGCGGCTTGCCCATGAAGCTCGCGAGGCCGCTCGCCGGAGTCGTCCGGAACGTCAGGTGCACCGCGACACGCCCCGCGATCGCCGGCTGCGGCGTGAGCAGCTTGCGATCGCCGGCCAGCGTGCCGGCCTTGCCGGTCGTCAGTCGGCTGCCGATCAAGAAGCGCAGGCGCAGGTCGAGGTCGGGCCAGAACGCAAGCCCCGCCTGGTACTCGACGCGCAGGGTCGACGTCGAGCGCGGCGGCAGGCCGACATCGAAGCTCGTGCCGCCGAGGCCGTAGCCGTGGCCCCCGGCACCCGCCGCCGAGCAGGCGGCAAGCAGCCCGGCGACGCGCGTGAAGCCGCCGAGGATCGTCGCCGATCCCTCGATCGCCGGATCGGCGGCCTGGCGGACGGCGTTGCTCTCGACGATCGCGTCGCCGGTTCGCGCCGGGCGGTACACCGGCGAGACGAGGGCGACGGAGAAGCGCTCCTGCGCTTCTCCGTCGTTGGTCATCGTGAGCGCGTACACGATCCGCGCCGGCGATCGGACCGTCTGCGGGGAGACCGAGGCCGAGAACGCGACGGCGCCCGCGGCCGGGCGTGCAGCCATGGCAGCCGCCGGCACCCCGCCCGCGAGCGCCAGCGCAAGCAACGGTCCTGGCCGCAGATGAGGCATCGCCGACATTGTGGCTTCCTCCCCCGTCGACCCGCTCTCAGCCCATCGGGCGCGCGGCCGCCGCAGGCACTCGGCGCGGCGCAGCGAAGCTTCAGCCGGTGAACGACCACAGATCCAGCGCGGCGCTGCGCCGGCGGCGGCTGACGGCCGCCGCGGTGCTCCTGCTCGGCACCTTGCTCGCGATCGCCGTGGGCGTGCGGGTCACGCACTCCGACCGCGTCCTGCCGGGCGTCCGCGTCGAGGGCGTCACGCTCGGCGGCGCGACGCGCGACGAGGTCCGCGACCGCCTCGAATCGATCGTCCGCGAGGCGGCCGAGACGCCCGTGACCCTCGTGGCCGAGGATCGCCGCGAGACGCTGCGCCCGCGCGACGCGGGCTACTTCGTCGACCTCGACGCGACCGCTGACCGGGCGCTTACGTCGGGCCGCGGCGGCCCGCTCGGCGGGCTGTGGTCGACGGTCAGCGGTCTGCTCGCGACGCGCGACGTGGCGCTGTCGGAGACGGTCGACGGCGCCCAGCTCGAGCGCGCGGTGGCGTCGGTCGCCGACCGGCTCGGGCGCATGTCGTTCGCAGGGGAGATCGTCATCGAGCCCGGCACGCTCGCGATCGCCACGAAGCCGCCGCGCTCCGGCCGCGAGGTCGACAAGGCCAAGCTGCGGGCGCGGCTGCGCGACGTCCTGACGAAACGGCCGCGCTCGACGGTGCAGGTGGCGCTGCGCACCCGGCACGTCGCGAGCCGCGCTGCGGTCGACGCCGTCGGTCGCGCGGCTCGCGCCTACCTCGGCAAGCCGCTGCGCCTCAGCGGCGCGGGCGAGCCGGTCGAGCTGACGCCCGGCGTGCTCGCGGGCGTGCTGGCGCTCGAGTCGCGCGAGGACGGGCGGCGGGTGCGCCTCGGCGCCGGCGACGCGCGGCTGGCGGCGCTCGTCGACGAGATCGCGGCCAAGCGCGACCGGCCGGCGCGCAGCGCGCGGATCGAGGCGGCGGGGACCGAGGTCAAGCTCGACGCCAAGGGCGACGTCGCGTGGCGCCCGCGCTCGGTCAAGGTGCGGGTCACCGCGCCCGCCCGCTCAGGCGTGACGGTCAAGCGCGCCGAGCTGGCCGCGGCCATCGGGTCGGCGATCCGCGCCGGCCGCCATGAGGCCGAGATCCCGACGCAGCGCAGCGAGGCGGCGATGTCCGCGGAGGGCGCGCGCGACGTGCGCTCGCTCATCGGCACGTTCACGACGTACTACGTCGCCGGCCAGCCGCGCGTGGTGAACATCCGCCAGATCGCCGCCGACGTCGACGGGACCGTCGTCGCGCCCGGCGCGCGCTTCTCGCTGAACGAGACGGCGGGCGAGCGGACGGAGGCCAAGGGCTACGTCGAGGCGCCGTTCATCGCCGACGGCAAGATCGAGCCGTCGATCGGCGGCGGCGTCTCGCAGTTCTCGACGACGCTCTACAACGCCGCCTACTTCGCCGGGCTGCGGATCGACGGCCACCGCCCGCACAGCTTCTTCATCGACCGCTATCCGGCCGGGCGCGAGGCGACCTTGAACTTCCCCGACATCGACATGACGTGGACGAACGACACCGCCGCGCCGATCCTCATCACGACGAAGTCCGACGAGGGCGCGGTCACGGTCCGCCTCTACGGCGACAACGGCGGCCGGCGCGTGCGCGCGGAGTCCGGCGAGCGCGAGCCGCTGCCCGACGGCGACTTCGCGATCACGATCACGCGCGTCGTGCGCTACGCGGACGGCAGGCAGCAGCGCCAGCCGTTCACGACGCGCTACGACAAGCCGCCCGCGGACGAGTGAGCCCAAACCGCTGAAAACTATTGTCAGCGGGCAGTAGGTTTGTCACCTTGTTGTTGCGATCCAGATTCAGGCACCCGCAGCGGTGACCCCCGAAACGGAGGCTCCACGATGTCGCAAGCGATGCTTGCCTATCTCGATGCCGGCACGGGCAGCATCATCCTGCAGGCTGTGCTGGGCGGAACGGCTGCGGTCGCGGTCGCGCTGAAGCTGTGGTGGCACAAGGTGCTGCACGTCCTGCACATCCGCCGCCGGCCGGACGAGCACCCGGCGCACGACCACGGCACCGGGCCTGGCTGACCGCGCGGCGCGCGCTCGAGCCCACGCCATGCGCGCCGTTCCGGGATCGTTTCGCGATCCCGACAGCCGGGTGTTCGCGTCCGACGGGGAGGTCTTCCGGGCGCTGAGCGCTCGCGGCCTCCAGGACTGGCACGCGCTGAGCTCGTCGCCGGCCTTCGCCGAGCTGACCGAGCGCGGCGCCATCGTCGAGACGCACGAGGTGAAGCCCGACCCGGCCGCGCTCGGCGACGGCTGGGTGGGCCTGCTGCGCCACGCTGCGGTCCCGTTCGTGTCCTATCCCTACGAGTGGACGTTCGGGATGCTGCGCGACGCCGCCCTGCTGCAGCTCGACGTGCTCGAGCGCTGCCTGACCGCGTCGCTCATGGTCAAGGACAGCTCGCCGTACAACGTCCAGTGGCGCGGCGCCTCCCCGGTGTTCATCGACATCGGGTCCTTCGAGCGCCTGCGCGAGGGCGAGCCGTGGATCGCCTACCGGCAGTTCTGCATGCTGTTCCTCTATCCGCTCATGCTCCAGGCGTACAAGGGGATCGCGTTTCAGCCGTGGCTGCGCGGCGCGATCGACGGGATCACGCCGGCGCAGGCGCGGGCCGTCATGTCGCTGCGCGACGCGCTGCGCCGCGGCGTGCTGACGAACGTGCACCTGCACAGCCGCCTCGAGCGCCGCTACGCCGCGGTCGAAGGCCGTACGGCCAAGGAGGACGTGCGCCGCGCCGGCTTCAAATCCGAGCTCATCCTCGCCAACGTGCGCCGCCTGCGAAAGCTCGTCACCCGGCTGAGCTGGCAGGAGGGGACGTCCGCGTGGACGGACTACCGCGACGCGAGCGAGCACTTGGACGCCGACGCCGAGGAGAAGGCCGCGTTCGTCGCGACCGCCGCCGGGCGGCGGCGCCGTCGCCTCGCCTGGGACCTCGGCGCGAACGACGGCGCGTACGCCCGCATCGCGGCGCGGTCGGCGGACTACGTGCTCGCGATGGACGTCGATCACCCGACCGTCGAGCGGCTGTACCGCACGCTGCGCTCCGAGGACGAGCGGTCCATCCTGCCGCTCGTCGTCGACGTCTGCGACCCCTCCCCCGCGCTCGGCTGGCGAGGGCGCGAGCGCGGCGCCCTCGCCGACCGCGGCCAGCCCGACCTGACGCTCTGCCTCGCGCTCGTGCACCACATGGCGATCACCCGCAACGTGCCGCTGCGCGAGATCGTCGGCTGGCTGGCGAGCCTCGGGGGGACCGTCGTCGTCGAGTTCCCGCTGCGCTCTGACCCGATGGTCAAGCGGCTGCTGGCGGGCAAGCGCGACGGCGCGCACGAGGACTACGACCGCGCCTGGTTCGAGCGCTGCCTGCATGAGGCGTTTGAGGTCGAGCGCGAGCTCGAGCTGCCGTCCGGGCAGCGGGTGCTCTACGAGGCCCGACCGCTGGGCGCGTGATGGGCGCGCAGGCGCGGCTCGTCGTGCAGCTCGACGCGCCGGACGCGGCCCGGCCGTGGCGCGAGGTCGGGCTGGGCGCGCTGCACCTGCTCGTCCTGTGGTCGTTCGCGATCGTCCAGCCGCTGTTCTCCGACCTCGCGCGCAACGCCGAATTCTTCGTCGCGCGCGGGAACACCGGCGCGGAGATCCTGCTGTTCGCGTTCGTCCTCGTGCTCGGCCCGCCCGCGGTCATGCTCGTCGTGGAGATCGCTGCCGGGCTCTTCGGGCCGCGGGTCGCGCGCGCCACCCACCTCGTGCTCGTCGGGCTGCTCGCCGCTTTGGTCGCGATCGGGCTGCTCAAGCGCGTGCTGCCGGACACGAGCGCCGTCCTGCTGCCGCTGACGGCGCTCGTCGCCGCGGCGATCGCGCTCGCGTACGCGCGCTGGCAGGCGCTGCGCAGCGTGCTGACGGTCCTGTGCGTGGCGCCCGTCATCTTCCTCGTGTCGTTCCTGCTGCTCTCGCCGGTCTCCCAGCTCATCGGCGGCGGCGAGGGATCGGCGGCCGCCTCGGCCGCGTCGTCGCGCACGCCGGTCGTGCTCGTGATCTTCGACGAGCTGCCGGCGATCTCGCTCATGGACGGGCGGCGGCGCATCGACGCCCGGCGGCTGCCGAACTTCGGCAAGCTCGCGGCCACGTCGACGTGGTATCGCAACGCCACGACCGTCAGCGACGGGACGTACGTCGCCGTGCCGGCGATCCTCACGGGGCGGCGCCCCGCGCAGCGGCTGCCGACGTCGAGCTCGTACCCCGACAGCGTGTTCACGCTCGTGGGCCGCAGCCACGCGATCCACGCGCTCGAGCCGGTCACGCATGTGTGCCCGACGCGACTCTGCGGCCAGCGCCCGCGCGAAGCGGTCCGCGAGCGGCTGGGCTCGCTCGCGTCCGACCTGTCGCTCGTCGCGGCCCATCTCGTGCTGCCGGACGACGTCGCGTCGTCACTGCCGCCGATCGACCGCAACTACGAGGACTTCGCCGGCGAGGACAAGGGCGTCACGACGTCCGCCGGGGGCTCGCGCACGCCCGGCGGCCGGACGATCGCCGGCACGGACGAGTTCTCCGACCTGCTGCGCGGGATGGAGCGCTTCGTCGCCGGCGTGCGCCGGCCGGGGTCGCAGCCGCCGCTGTACGTCGCGCACTTCGAGGTCCCGCACGTGCCGTGGCGGATCCTGCCCTCCGGCCGCCAGTATCCGGTGCCCGGCACGACGCAGCCGGGGCTGCACGACCAGACGTGGAGCCGCGACCCGTTCGTCGTCGGCCAGGCCGTGCAGCGGCACCTGCTGCAGGTCGGCTACGCGGACCGGCTGCTCGGGCGGATGGTCCGGCGGCTGCGCGCGGCGGGCGTGTGGGACGACGCGCTCGTCATCGTCACGGCCGACCACGGCGTGGGCCTGCGGCCGGGCGGGTCGCGGCGCGCGGTGACCCGCGCGGACTTCCCGGGCATCGCCGGTGTGCCGCTGTTCGTCAAGCGCCCCCGCCAGCGCCGCGCGTCGATCTCCGACACCGCGGCGCGCACGGTGGACGTCCTGCCGACGATCGCCGCGACGATCGGCGCCAAGCCGAAGGCCAAGCTCGACGGCAGCACGCTGACGAAGCCCCTGCCGCGGCATGTGAGGCCCAGCGTGCGCAACGGTCGCCGCGGGCGCTTCGTCTCGATAGCGCTCGGCGACTTCGTCCGTGCTCGCAACGCGGAGCTCGCGCGCCAGCGGCGGCTGTTCTCCAATCCGCTGGACCTGTTTCGCCTGCGCTCCGAGGCGGGTGTCCCGATCGGGCGCGACGTGCGGACGCTGCCGCTGGCCCCTGCCGGCGACTCCCGCGCGACGATCGAGGGCGCCCGCGAGTTCGGCAAGGTCTCGTTTCGGTCCGGCGTGCTGCCGGCGTACGTCGCCGGGCACTTCGAGAGCGGCGGCGACCGGGGCCTGTCCCTGGCGTTCGCGGTCAACGGCCGGATCGTCGCCGGCGGGCGCACCTACTGGGTCGGCGAGACGGCGCGCTTCTCGGCGCTCGTGCCGGCGTCGAGCCTGCGCAAGGGGGCCAATGAGGTGAGCGTGTTCGTCGTGACGCCGGGCGGGTTCGCGCGCGTCGCCCGGGTCGGCGGTTGACGGCCGGCGGCGCTCGCTTCAGCGCGGGAAGATGGGACGGGAGCGTCTTTGTTGTCGCGGCGCGCATGGCCTCGTCGTATTGCGCTCCTTGAGTTTCCCGCAGCGCCGAGCACCTGTGATTGTGGTTCGCGTCGGCTGCGGCGCACATCACATCGCGTCGCGGGGCTAGACGCACACAGCAAGCGGGGCGAAGCGCCTGAGATAAGGGACTCAGAACATCGTCGAGCGCGTGAGTGGCGGCGTCAACGACGTCTCCGGCGGCTTGCTGCCGCCCGTGATCGGCGCCGTCGACGGGCTCGCCAACGCTGTCGATCCGGCGACCGACGCAGCGTCGGGGGCGAGACCGCGCGTGCTGACACCGAAGGGGTCGCTGGTCGCCGTCGCGGCCGGCGCGTCCTGTCCGACCCGGCTGCGTCGAGCAGCAGCTCTCCTCGGGCGTCGAGCAGAACGTGCGCGCCGCCTCGCAGGCCAGCGTGAAGGTCGGATCGAAGCTTCGCGAGATCGTGAAGGCGACGCTCCGGCGGGAACGCACGATATCTCCGCCCCTGTATCGGTCAGCGACGCCGACGGCGCGCCCGTCAACCAGACGATCAGATGCGGCATCAAGGGGTCCGACGGCAAGCTGATCCCGAGCACCACGACAGTCGAGACGATTCCGCCCAGCACGCCGGGGCAGCGGCTGACGATGACGGTCCTCGGCACGGTCACGCTCGCGGCGCCGGGCACGATCGCGATCGCCTGCGAAGACACCATGCCGCGCGCGGGTCGTCGCGCCACAACTCGCGTCCGCTCGGCGCGCGCGTCGGGCGCCACCCGTCGCGCGCTGTTCATCGCCAGCGCAGCCCAAGCCATCAGCGACCGCAATTGCCCTCAGGACACTCCCAAGCTCTTCACCATCAACAACACGAAGTTCTGCGCCGCGGTGCCCTTGTCAAACCAAGAACTCAAGAACCGCCAAGATGTAGACGCGACCATGCGCGCGCAAATGTTTGGCAACGCTTTCCGCGGCCGCTAATAGAATTGGTGGCCGCGCTGGACCCGCTGGACGGCGACTACGCATCTCTGTCGGGCGCAGGCGACCTGGCAGTGCTTGCGTAGGCGACGTGGCACGCCGGCCGGCGCCGCGCAGGTCGGCCGGCTACCGAGCGGCTCGTGAGGCGCCGCGCCGTTGGCGCTGGCGCTGGCGCTCGTCGACGGCGTCGACGAGACGTCCCTGGTTCACGACGATGTACACGGTCGTGGTGCGGATGTCGGCGTGATCCGCGAGCTCGCGGATCACGGCGGTGCCCGCGAGGTGCGTGCAGAACGTGTGGCGGAGCACGTGCGGGGAGTGCCGGTCCTCGGGCCGCGGATTGCGGAGAGGTGCTTGGCGATCGTCGTCGGTGTGCGGTTGGCGTGCTCAAGCGCGTCGCGGTATCCACGCACGGCTTCGGGCGTGAGGTCCTCAACGGTGGCGTGCTCGCCGAGGAAGGTGATCAGCGAGCGGTAGACGGCAGTGTGGGTTCGGCGCGTCTGTGGGGAGCGCTCGCGGGCGGCGACCTCCGCGGCTCGTGCGGCGAGTCCGCCTGCGTCGACGGCGGTTACGCGGGCTGGCAGCGCGGCGTTTACGGAGGCCATCGCACGAGGATGCCGGTGGGGCGGACAGACGTTCGTGTCCGGAATCATCCTTCCCGGACGCGCAAGCTCGTGTCCACGGCAGCCGTGGCAACTCGCGCTATCGTCCCCACCGCGGGTCCGCCAATCGGCCGGCGTGGGCCGATCAAACAGCTGTGAAGGAGACGGAGATGCTCAAGCGTGGAATTCTCATCGCAGCGGTCGCAAGCGGCGTGTTCGCGGTGGGCGCGGCACCGGCGAGCGCACAGTGCCAGATCATCGATCTCGGTAGCGCTGGCGTGATCAGGGTCGGCGACACGTGCCCCGGTGGAACCGCGACGGTCGATGTGGCTGGCTTCCCCGTCCTCGCGGTCTTCCCGCCGGCCGCCGACTCGCGCGCAACCAAGAGGATCGTCGCAAGAGCTCACCGTTCGCTGCGTCTCCGCTGATCTACGAGGCCGCGCGCCACGTCCCGGGCCACCTTCAACGGTGCGCATGGCGCGGCGAGCGCGAAAGACCTGACGGTCGCGACGTGGCGGTTCCATGTCGACGCGTGATGCCAGCCTGCTCGACGATGCCCGCGAGGCCCGGGCCGGTGACCGGCGCGTCGCCGAGCTCGTCCTCGACGACGGCGAACGTCTGACGGTGCTTGGCGCGCGTCGCCGGCGCGTAGGTCGGGCTGCGAGAGGAACGCGCCGATCGCCGCGGCGAGGTCCACGTCGGATGTCATGGTGGCGAGGCGGAGCGCGCGCCGGCTGCGAGCGGTAGTCACGGGGCTGTTCTACAGCCCGCTCAACTCGCTCACCAGGGCTCCGCGGCGGGCCACTTCGCAGGAAACGTGTCATCTTCGCGCGCGCGCAACGTGGCGCACCGCCGCTCCAGGCCCACGGCGCCTCGGGTCCGAGCGGCCGGGCCGGTGGAGTTCGCGGGGAATGTCCCTTCCCTGCGCTATCGGTCCGAAATCTCCTGTAGTGGAGTGCTTGTTTCGGAGCGTAGTAGCTCGTCTGCACGAACCCTCGCGCACGACCTGGGCCAGCGAGGACGACGTCCTCGCTGGGAGGGCGCAACGTCAGATAAGCGGGCGAGTCACGGGTGACGTGTTCGTGATGTCCTCGTTGAAGGTCGCCCTCGCACTGACGCCGAAGCGCGCGCTGCGGACGTCGATGCTGTCGAGGAACCAGTCTGGTGCGTTGCCTTGGTTGTCGCGTCGAACCGTGATCGTCTGAAGAGCCCCGAGATCCCTGCTTGGAATAGTCACGAAGTTGGTTTGGCCGCGCTCCATGCGCATGATCAGTTGAGTGTTGACCGTCTTGCTCGCCGACCCGGCGGCTCCCTTGAGGGTGAAGGTCACGTTCGCGTCGGTTCCAGCCATTTTCACGTCACGGGTGCGGATCAGCAGCCGGTAGGCGAAGTTTGCAGGCTCGAAGGGGTTGTCGTCGCGCGTGGCGATCCGGACCATCGGGATGAACTCGGGCTCGCCGGTTACGATCGCCTTTAGATCGCTTGGGTCGTCGGTGATCAAGCCATCCACGCCGATTCGGAGGTACTCACGAAGCTCGTCGTGGGCGTTCACGGTCCAGGCGTAGATGAATCGGGGCTGACCGTCCTGTGCTCGCAGGCCGCAGGCCGTTTCCAGCGTGGTGCGATACTGGGGGCCGAAGAGGAAGTTGACGAACGTAATGCCGTCTCCGTACCCCTGATTGGTGACGCCCCGGTCGGTGAAGTAGCCCGTTACCAAGTCGGGCCGACGCTCCTCGTCGATCATCAGCCCTTCTCGCGGACCCAGGATGTCTACGATGCGATCGAAGAAGCCGCCAGCGCCACGCTTGCGGTTCGCGATCGAAATGATGATGCTGAGGTTGTTGTCGAACGTGAGATGTTTGCGGATGGCCATCAGTAGTTCGAAGCCGTGATCCGGAGACGTCACCTCCTCCTTGCAGTCGAAGATCACCAGCGCGAGCTCGGGCGTCAATGCCGCGTGCAGGTCGTCCAAGAACGGACCAAGCAGCGGCGCGGACGCGCTGCCTGTGCCGTGGCTGATGCAGAGCCGGTCGGGCCGGCCGTCGACGATCTGCACATCTGGCTCAAGTGCGTTGGCACCGTCGCTGATCGCCGCAAGGACGTCAGCGAGCGTGTTGGTGTTGTGTCCCACAACGTAGACCGGACGGCGGTCGAAGGGTGGTCGCCTGTCCACGCGAGTCACGTCCCCGGCGGCGGAGATCTGCCCACACAGACGCTGACGCGCGACCACCTGCTCGCCGGAGGCGAGCGCTCGCTGAAGACCAACCATTGTTATGGAGTGCAGCGCGTCACAGACTGCCGAGCCTAGGAACTCGAGCGAGCCTGTCGTCTGCACGGCGGAGACCTCCATCACTGAACCAGCGATCGCCATATTCGCCCCGCGCACGCCTACCGCGAGATCACCATCGAAGATCGGCCCTTGGACCTTGACGGGCCCAGGTGAGGGATGCGCCTTGACCGGCCTACGTTGACCGTCGACTCCGTGGTCACTGCATGCCCATTCGCGTACGAACACCTCGGTGCCCTCGATAAGGAGCGGCGCGACGTCTATCACGACATTGGTGTTGGGAGCCAGCACGTGCCCGCTGATCGCGCTGTCGCCGGCGCTCGTTCGCGAGAAAACCTGCACCATCGCTCCTGGATGTGCGCCGATGACGCAGACCGAACTGGCGCATGCGAACAGCGGCTCAAGCACGTCTGTGGGCACGACCCCGGCTTCATGCGGATCGACGGTGACGATCTCCGCCGGGGCACTGGTCACGCCGCACAGCTCCTGCGCCGCGGTGACCGGATCGGTCGTGAGCGGCGGTACGTTGCACTCGACGGTCGTCTCGTCCGGCCCTGCAGTTCCGTGGAAGGTGTCCTGGTTGACCGCGAGATGTACCGTCGCCCCGGGCCGTAACCCTGTCACCTGAATTTTGGCTGCGCCCGCGCAAAGCGGCGGAGTGATCACGGGCGGCTCGAGTGGCTCAAGCGATGCGACGGTAACCGGAGCGGACTTCTTCGAAGGCCTCTTGCACAGGGCGTCGACATCTTGGCGGACGGTCAGACTGATCGCCTTCGTGCAGCGGTGAGGACACGAGGAAGTACCCGTGGTCGCGGTCGGCGCCCCCACTCTCCGAGCCGCCGGGCCGGCTAAGCGTCACGGTCGCGCCATCGAACACGCCGGCGATGTGAACAGCCGACGCGCATCCTTGGGGCACAGGTGTGATGACAGGCGGTGGCAGGCCCCCTGTGCCGGGCAGCGGATCGGCTATTCGGCTAACGTCGGGACCCGCGGGAACCTTCGGCGCGGACTGATGAGCTACGACGGTGCTGCCGGATGGGATGCCCACCGTCAGTTTGAACCGCGCCGTGCCCTCGTGGGCTTTGCCTGTCCCGAGTACCTTGCTGCCCGCGAGAATCGTGACGTCGACACCGGGGAAGGCGCCGTCGACGCACACGAAGCGCCCGCACTCGTAGAGATGCGAGACGACATTCACCGGGCCGAGGCTCGTCGGCGTGGCCGCCACGACCATGCCCACATCGCCCGTCGGGACCATGCTGCGCTCCCCAGAGATCTCCTGGACCGCGAACAGCACCTCGAGGTGGGACAGCGTGACGCCGCTCAGCAGATCAAATCGCTGATCTCCGGACGTCGCAACGCCCTTGGCAACGGTGCGCGCACCCGTCTCGACTGTGACCGTAGAGCCGACCAACTGCCCTTTGACCCGGACCGACGTGCTCAGCTCTGACAAGGGGCCGACGACTGTCGGTCGCAGAAGCACCGTCACGCGCTCCGCAATGCCTCACCGACAAACGTCGCGTCGTCAGCCGGTTCTGCATGCCATTCGCCCGCATGGATTTCCACGACGCCTGGCGTACCCACGGGACCGCGACGGGACAGCTGGTCGCTGCGGTCTGTCGGAACGACAAGTAGCGAAATACGTTGACCGACGCTGTGGATCATGCTAGAAGCCAGCCTACCTTTTCAGAGTGCTCAATGGAAGCGGGTTGGATGTGCCCACGCGCGACGCGTATGGCCTCAGTGACGACAAGGTGCTACAGGTCGCCGTTGAACTCGCTCCCGCGCTTTTTGGCGCGCTACGGGTGGCCAATAGCCTCGATGCGTCGCATTTTCCGCTCGCGTCAGACAGAGATCTCCTATCAGCTCTGAGAGCCATCGCAAACAAGCGCGGTATATTTGAGACGGATGCGGTGACGATCACGGCGAGCGACGTCAAGGACGGGTTTCCCGAGGGGTTCCTCCCGGTAAACGACAAACTTGACCTCATTCGCAAGATCTACCTGGCGATCATCATCGCGCACAGAGAGCGATCAAGCGCAGATCTGCAGGCAGCCCGCGCGGACAAGAACTTCCGCACAAGTCACCCCCTTGACTTGGAGGCGCTCTGATGTCAGGCCCTGCGACGAAGCAAGTTTTCTTGCCTGCCAATCAGAAGACGCTCGTGATCTGGACATCCTTCGTGTTCAAGACCTACCAAGTCCACTTCCCCGCCAAGGGCGTCCAGATTGCTTGGGAGCGAAACTCCGATCTACCACCGTTCCATACCTTCGGCAAACACAATTCGGGCAACGTGTTCGGAGCGACGGTTGCTGGCTTCTACTGCAACTTCTGGCTCACCTCTCCCGTCGCACAGACCGTGACAGTAGCCGCATAGCCTGAGCGCGCGAGACCGTCCGTCGGCCATAGCTATGCCGGATCACGAGGAGCCTACGGCCTACCTGGGGCGAGCGTCGCAGGGAATGGGCTGTTGCCTGCGGCGCGGCTCGAGCCCGGCGCTCGCACGGTCGCCGCCGGTGAGCATGAGAGGATGGCGCGGTGCTCGATGGGCAGCGCGACGTCCTCCCAGTGATCCGCGCGACCAACGCGCTCATGGAGGAGCGCGGCGAAGACGTCCTGGACTAGGAAGACCTCGGTCCGCGGCTCATAAGCGAGCGCACCGGTGGTGAGCTGTGCAACGTCTTCCAGCAGATCAAGCGGGGCGGCTGCGCAGATGTCCATTTTGCCGGCGGCATGACCAATTGCGATGGTTCAGCCCACCGAGAAGGGTCTGCAGCTGACACACGGATGGCCGGTACCAGGGCAGGGGGAGGTCGAGGGTCTCTACGGCTCCTTGACGCGATGATCAACTCGCCGGACACCCCGCAGGAGGAGCGAAGCCGACTGCAGCGACTTCGAGAGGCCGCCGGCGACGTGAGCCAGTCGGCTCTGTCTGGCCTTCTCGGTGCGTGGCTCTCGTCTCGGCGGCGGGTAGCGCCCGCGTCATCCTGCTTTGCGCCTGGGGGAACGACCCCAGCACGGGCCAAGTCCGCCGAGTGGAGCTCGCTGAGTAGCGACGTTCGCGTGCGACCGTGCACCCCGAATAGCCTGGCTACGTGAGTGTGGACACCAAGACAGCGCTGGCCGTCTGCGCCGCCGGCTTGTCAACCACGACGGCGCTCGTCGGCTTCGCACGCATGGTTCGTGTTCGTCCATCGATGCTCCGGACCGTGCATCCTCCCCGATCGGAGGCACTCTGCGTTCGCGCAAGCGGAACGGCCCAAGGTGACGGGGCGCGCAAGCATTCCCGCTCCTCACGGCGTCGCATCCACCGCAGGGGCCCACCCGAGCGCGCAAGAGGGGCCCGATGCCGCTAGCGTTGTCCCCCGCGGCCTTGTGGTCGGAACCCCGTTTCAGTGGCAGGTGCCCGATCCGGCGTCGCGCAGCGTGCGGCCGGGCACCGGCTCGAACTGCCAGTCGTAGCCGCCGGGGCGCAGCGTCAGCAGCAGCACGCCGTGCGTCCTCGCGTCACGGACCTCGCTGTTGGCCCGGATGGTGCCGAACCGGTAGTTGTTCTTGCCGCCGGTGCCGCTGACGAACTGGCGGATCCCGCGGGCGTCGTCGCGCACGGCGTCGGGCGTCTGCGGCGCGAAGCGCTCGTAGTCGTGCGAGTGGCCGCTGAGCGCGAGCTCGGCGCCCGCGTCGTAGAGCACGCGCCAGAAGGCGTCGGTGCGGTCGTTTGAGCCCGGCTTGCCGCTCGAGAAGCGCGGGTGATGCCAGTACGCGAGCGTGCACCGCGCCGGGTGCGCCGCGAGGTCGGCCTGCAGCCAGGCGAGCTGCCGCGAGCCGGGTCCGCAGCCGCCGACCTCGTCGCAGTTGGAGTTCAGCACGACGAGGTGCCAGCTTCCGACGTCGTAGCTGTACCAGCCCTCGCCGCGCCGTCCCGCCCGGCCGGTCGCGCGACCGGGCCCGTTGAAGTAGTCGAAGTAGCCTTGGGCGTGCGGGGTCAGGTACTCGTGGTTGCCGACGGCCGGGTGCGTGATCGCCTTCACCCTCCCCCACGATCGGGCGTAGCGCGCGCGGAAGGCGGCGAGCGCGTTGCGCTCGTACTGGTGGTCGCCGAGCGTGAGGACGGCCTCCAGCGGGCGCGTCAGGAGCAGGTCCGACGTCGCGCGATCCTCGCACGTGCCGGGCACCTTGTTGCGGAGGTTCGGCGATCGGGGGTCACAGGAGATGTCGCCGGCGGCCGCGACGACCGGATCCGGCTCGGGGACGTCGCCGAGGAGGAGCCGCGGCGCCTGCCGGGCGCCGGCCTCGCGGCTGAGGAAGCGCAGTGTGCCGGGGCCGCGTCGCACGAGCGCGAGGTCGACGGTGCGCCTGCCCTGCGCCGCGCGGGTGACGTCGATCGTCAGCCAGCGCCCGTTCTGCACGGCGCCGTGGCGTGCGATGACGGCTCCGAGGCGCGGCGCGGAGGCGGCGGCGATCGAGCGCTCGCGCCAGGGCTCGCTGCGCGCGAGGCGCACGGCGACACCCGAGCGCGCGCCGATCGTCGCGAAGATCCGCAGCCGGACCGGCGGCCCGCCGGGCTGGTGTGCCTCCGGCAGCGTGAAGCGCAGGTAGGTGCGCGTCTGCGACGGCCCGCCGACGCGCAGCGTCGGCTCGCGGCCGAAGTTGCGGGCCGGGCTGCGCGGGCTGACGAACGCGTCGGCGGTGGCGGGGTAGATCGCCGGCGCGGTGCCGGGGGCGGCGGCCGAGGACGCGAGCCCGCCGCCGCTTGCGCTCCGGTTCGCCGCGTGGGCCCCCTCGGCCGCGGCCGGCGACGGAAGCTCGCCGCCGCTCGGGCTCCGGCTCGCCGCGTGGGCGCCCTCGGCCGCGGCCGGGAATGGAAGCTCGCCGCCGCTCGGCGCCGCGAGCACTCCCAGCAGGACGACGCTGCCCGCGCACAGGCCGGCGGCCACCGCGCGTGCGCCGGGCAAACGCGCCATCAGCCGAGCAGCCGGCGCTTCTGCTCCTCGAACTGCTCGTCCGAGACGACGCCCTTCTCGTGCAGTCCGGTCAGCGTCGCGAGCGGCGGCTTGGGCTTGCCGCAGCCGAAGAGCGTCCCGAACACGCGCCCAGTCTACGGCCGGTGCGGCGGTTGCGCAGCCGATCCGGGAGGCAATAGGGTCGATCCATGGGCCGGGCCTTCCGACACGCCGCGCTCCTCGCCGCCGCACTCGGCTGCGTGGCGGCGGTTGGTGTCGCGGCCGCCGCGCGTGACCCGTTCCTCGTCCCGGTGAGCGCCAAGGCGACGGGGTTCGGCCCGTTTCGCGAGGGCGGGAAGGCGACGAGCGCGGCCACGCTGCGCAAGGCGTTCGGCAAGCCGACGGCGACGGTGCGCAACAGCAAGGACGGCTGCACGATGCGCTGGAAGGCCGTCGGCGTCGTCGCGCACCTGACGACGTTCGGCCAGAAGATCGACGTCTGCACGAAGGGCTCCTTCGTCAACGCCCGCTTGTCGGACAAGCGCTGGCACACGAGCGCTGGCATCCGGCCCGGCAGCACCGAGCGCGCCGCGCAGCGGGCATCCAAGCGCTCCTGCGGCGACGCCTGCGAGTTCCCCGGCTATGTCCTCGGCCTGCATCCAAGCGACTGCGCGGGCGCGAACGTCCCGAGCGTCATCGCCGAGGTGCGTGACGGCAAGATCAGCGCGCTGCGCGTGCTCACGCACGGCTGCGAATAGCCCGCTTCAACCGGGTCCGGCGCCACCGGTACCCGCACCCGTGTCAAGCGGGTTGCGCCAGCGCAGGTCCGAATAGCGAGCGAATTCGCGGTCGGTGGTGATCCACTCGGCGCCTGATTCGATGGCCAGCGCCGCCAAGTAGGCGTCGGGCACGAGGTTGCCCATGGCCGCCGCGGCCCGGCACAACCGCGTGAGATCGCCCAATGGCGGGCGCCGGGGCTCACCAGCACGCGGCTGCGCCGTCTGCGCCACCGCTCCACGGCCTCGATTGCGATGTCGAGCGGTGTCGGATCCACGAACGCGCGCGGGTTCGTGACGATCCGCAGGAAGCTCGAAAGCACGAGCTCGCTGAGCCCGTAGGGCGCGTCGCTGCCGATCGCCCCATCCAGCCAGCTGCGCGTCGCGTCGTGCTGCGGCAGCTCCGCCCGGTGGGCCTAGATCAGGACGGTGACGTCGGGGAGGACCATTCGCCGGCCCCGCCGTCGAGCAGGTCGCGCAGCGCGGCGCTGTCATCGAGGTCGACACCCGGCATCAGCCCGCGACCTCGATAGGTGTGAGAGTGGCGAGCGGCTCGTCGTCGGCCTCGTCGCGAGGTGCGAGGGCGCCTGCGCGTACGGCGGTGGCCGCGAGCACCGCGTCGAACGCGCCGAGGCGCTCGCTGCGTGCGTGCAGGCGCAGACCTTCGCGCAGGTCGTCCTCGCCGACGACCAGCAGCGGGCCGAGCAGGTCGAGGTAGTCGCGCGCCAGGCGCACACCATCCTCCCGGCTGCGCCGCCGCGCCCACACGTGCACGAGCTCCCGCAGCACGTCGACCGTCGTGGTCGCCGGCGTGCCCGCCGCCACCGCGCCGACGAGCTCGCGACACGGCTCGCGCAGCGGAGGTCCGCCCCGACGTCGCACACGAGCACCGTCGTGTCCAAGACGATCATGCGCGGCGCGCGCGCAGGGCAGCGAGCTCGGCCACCAGGTCCTCGGGGTCGGGCACCGGGATCGGCTCGCTGGCGAGGATGCGCCGCGCGGCAGCACGACGCTTGGCATCCGGCGCGGGCAGCCCGCGGTCGATCGCCTCGCGTACGACCGTCGCGACCGAGACCCCGCGCTCCTGCGCGACGGCGACGAGGCGGGCGTGGCGATCCTCGTCGAGCAGGATCTGAAGCCGGCGGTCCAGCGACATGTGCATACATGAGCCTGTGCAGGTCGCGAACCGCCGGGCATCACCATCGCGTCACGGAGCGCGCGGCGGCTGTTTGTAGCGTGTAGGCATGCCCATGTCTCCCGCCACGCCCCTTCAAGACGAGCGAGGCGGCACCCAGCCCGTGCGTTCGGACATCCGCAACGTGGCGATCATCGCCCACGTCGACCATGGCAAGACGACGCTCGTCGACGCGATGCTGCGCCAGTCCGGCGTCTTCGCCGCGCACGAGGCCGTCGCCGATCGCGTGATGGACTCGATGGACCAGGAGCGCGAGCGGGGCATCACGATCCTCGCCAAGAACGCCGCCGTGCGCTACACGCCCGAGGGTGGCGAGGAGGTCAAGCTCAACCTCGTCGACACGCCGGGCCACGCGGACTTCGGCGGCGAGGTCGAGCGCGGGCTGACGATGGTCGACGGCGTCGTGCTGCTCGTCGACTCCTCCGAGGGCCCCCTGCCCCAGACGCGCTTCGTCCTGCGCAAGGCCCTCGAGGCGCGGCTGCCGGTCATCCTCGTCATCAACAAGGTCGACCGCCCCGACGCCCGCATCGCCGAGGTCGTCGACGAGGTCTACCAGCTGTTCATCGACCTCGACGCGACCGACGAGCAGATCGAGTTCCCGATCGTCTACACGAACGCGCGCGCCGGGCAGGCGTCGCTCGAGCAGGGCGTCGAGGGCGAGGACCTGCGCCCGCTGCTCGACCTCCTCGTGAGCGCCGTGCCCGCCCCCACCTACACGGAAGGCCACGGCCTGCAGGCGCTCGTGACGAACCTCGACGCGTCCGCGTACGTCGGCCGGCTCGCGCTGTGTCGCGTGCACAACGGGACGATCCGCAAGGGCGAGACCGTCGCGTGGTATCGCCACGAGCAGGAGGACTTCTCCTCCGCCAGGATCACCGAGCTGTACATCACCGAGGGCATGACGCGCCTACCCGCCGAGGAGGCCGGGCCCGGCGAGATCATCGCGATCGCCGGGATCCCCGAGATCACGATCGGCGACACGCTCGCCGACGCCGAGGATCCCAAGGCGCTGCCGCCCGTCATGGTCGACGAGCCCGCGCTCGGGATGACGATCGGCATCAACACCTCTCCGCTGGCCGGCCAGGTCGGCAAGAAGCTCACCGCGCGCCAGGTCCAGGACCGCCTGCAGGCCGAGCTCGTCGGCAACGTCTCGATCCGCGTCCTCGACACCGAGCACGGGCGGGCGGGCGAGAGTTGGGAGGTCCAGGGTCGCGGCGAGCTGCAGCTCGGCGTGCTCGTCGAGGCGATGCGCCGCGAGGGCTTCGAGCTGACGGTCGGCAAGCCGAAGGTCGTCACGCGGACCGTCAACGGCAAGCTGCAGGAGCCGATCGAGCGGCTGGCGATCGACATCCCCGAGGACTACCTCGGGACGGTTACGCAGCTCATGGCGCTGCGCAAGGGCCGCATGGAGCAGATGGTCAACCACGGCACGGGCTGGGTGCGCCTGGAGTACCTCGTCCCCGCCCGCGGGCTGATCGGCTTCCGGACGGAGTTCCTCACCGAAACGCGCGGCTCGGGGATCATGCACTCGGTCTTCGAGCGCTACGAGAACTGGCAGGGCGAGATCAAGACGCGCGCGTCGGGCTCGCTGGTGGCCGACCGCCGCGGCAGGACGGCGTCGTTTGCGCTGATGCGCATGCAGGAGCGCGGCCAGCTCTTCGTCGGCCCCGGCGAGGAGGTCTACGAGGGCATGATCTGCGGCGCCAACGCGCGCGCCGACGACCTCGACGTCAACGCGATCCGCGAGAAGAAGCAGACGAACATCCGCAGCGCCAACGCGGACGAGATGGTCAACCTCGTCCCGCCCGCGCGGATGTCGCTCGACCAGGCGCTCGAGTTCATCCGCGAGGACGAGTGCGTCGAGGTCACGCCCGACGCGGTCCGCCTGCGCAAGGTTCTGCTGACGGCGACCGACCGCGTGAAGGCCGCCCGCTCGTCGCGCAAGGAGTGACGTGCGCCGTGCGGCCGTCGTCGTTGCAGCGTTCGCGGCCGGGCTGCTTGCGCCGCGGCGGCGCCAGACCGCGGACGCTGTAGATCAGGACCTCCTCGCGCTGGCTGCGGACACCCTTCGGACCGAGCGAGACTTCGCTGAACGATTCAACGTGCGAGGCGCCGCGCTCATCGGCTTCTCGGCAGTGCTCCTTGGCCTCGTCGTGAACGTCGGGACAGCCACGTTCGCACGGCTGAGCCCGGGCAAGGATCCGCAGGTTGCGCCGCTTGACCTCGGGGCGCTGGGGGAGCCGCTCTTCCTGTCCTGCTTTCTGGCGTCGGTACTTCTCCTCGTGGGCTGCGCGGTGGTTGCCACCTCCGCCGTCCTGCCCGGCGAGACGCGACGCCTGAAGGTCGCCGCGTGGCGCTCGTTTGCGGACGACCGCGTGCCGATCGCCGATGTGCGCCAGCGCGTCTACCGAAACACGATCAACGCGCTCGAACGCCAACGGATGGACAATGAGCGCAAGAGCAGTCGGTTGAAGATCGCCGGCGGCTGTTTCGTCCTCGCGATCTTGTTCTTGGCTGTGGCCGCGTGTACGCTCGCCATCATCCAGCTTGGCGCCTGAACGGGAATCCCGCATGAGCAACGGCGACGACGAAGAAGAGGGGCCGGCCCCGGCCCCCCCGCCACCACCGCATCGCAGCAAATACGATCTGCTGCTCTCGACTACGCGGTCGCGGCTAGGAAGCGACGACGACGAGGAGCCTGGTCCCTCGCCGATCATCCTGCGTCGGGGCCAAGCTGACGACGAGGAACCGGGACCCTCGCCGAGCATCTTGTAGGCGATAGCCATCCGGACTGACTACTCGGCCGGGGCGAGTCGCACACCGGCCGCGCGCGCAGCCGCCCGCAGGCGTTGATCCCAGACGGCGAACACCGTCTCGTCCCCACCGACGGCGAACAGGCTGGCTAGATGGACGGCGTCGGCACCGCGTAGCGCGTGCTCGCCGGCAAGTCTTCCCGCGTGCGCGGTAACCGGCTCGGTGAGCTCCACCGGCCTGGTCGTTGCCCAGTAGTCCTCCCATGCCGCCTCGGCGCGACGCCGGTCGGCAGCGTCCAGACGATCCGCGCGCCCAGCCGCGGCCAGCGCGGCGCGCACCTCTGGATAGGCGAGGCGGCTGGATACCGCGGCATCGCAGCCATCCCACAACGCGACGGCGAGGTCGCTGCCGTCCTCCTCGACGAGCAACTTGACGAACGCGCTGCTGTCGAAGTAGACGATGGCCACCGCATCAGCGACGTTGCTCGCTCACGAGGTCGGCCACCGGGCCACTCGCGCGCACCCGGCTGGCACGCCGAGCGGCAGGACGATCGGTGCGCCGCGGTTTGCTCAGAACGCCGCGCTCGACGAGCTGATCGAGCAGCGGGGCCGTGTCCACGGCCAGCAACCGCGCCACCGGAGTGCCGCGGTCGGTCACGACGATCTCCTCGCCTGCCCGGGCTCGCTCAATCCAGCTCGACAGCTCGGCTCGCAACGTGCTGATCGCGACGTCCATCGCGTAAGTGTACATCGTCTTGAAGCTTACTTGTACGACGACAGCGTCGAACAGGCGGATCCTACGTCCCTACGACATCGAGCACGTCGTCGGGCCGGGCGGCGAGCGGCGTTGTGTGACGGCACTCACACCCCGCCGGGTGCCAACCGGCGTACGTTCGCGGCAGCAACCAAGTAGGGGCGGAAAACTATGGGACCTCTGGAACGCCGTCCTCGTCGTCACCACGACGGGTACCGCTTGGGCCGGCCAATCGCGCTCGGCATCAGCCTCGTCGCAGTGATGCTGCCGGCCCTCGCGCCCGCGGCGTCCGCCGCGCGTGTCGGCCCGCCGATCGGGCTCGCCAAGTCGACGTCCCTCGCCGGCCGTGACACGGCCGCCGACGCTCCGCGTGCCGCGACGACGGCCGCGCGCACGACCCGTGCCGCCGTCGGCGCGACCACCGCGCAGTACAACGCCGCGACGCGCAAGGTCATGCTGCGCGTGGACGACGGGCACGAGCTCGACCAGTACCTCTTCTCCGACGCGAGCCCGCTGACCTTCGACCTCGATCTGCGCGGCTTCAAGCCGCCGGCGGGCGAGCAGGTCCCGTTGACGATGCGCGTGTTCGACGTCGATCAGGCCGGCGCGCCGGGCGTGCCGCAGTGCGCGGTCGAGGTCGACAACGTCTCCGTCAACGGCACGAAGGTCGGCCAGCTCAGCGGCGCGGACAGCCAGTGGAGCATCGTGTCGCTGAACATCCCGGCGGGCGTCCTCACTTCGGGCGTCAACCACGTCGCGATCGACATCGACGTCCTGACGGGCAACTGCTGGGCCGTCCAGGTCGACTGGGCCAGCGTCGAGCTGCCGTTCGCGATCGCACAGACCGAAGCCGCGGCGACGGGCGACGTGTCGATCAAGCGCGGCAAGACCGACGACGTCATCACCGACCCGGTCTGGAAGCGGACCTTCAAGGCCGCCGACGGCACGCTCAACGCGCCGAGTCCCGACGACCCGATCGCCGACAAGATCTCCGGCGGGTGGTTCGGCTACGGCGCCCGCGAGTTCACCTACAAGTACACGCTCGACGCCTGGCGCGAGCGCCCGACGTTCGACCCGAAAGTCCAGTACGCGTGGGAGATCAGCGGCGGCGGTCCCGACTCCGGCGGCTACCACGACGAGCAAGGCTGGGAGGACGACTTCACCGTCAAGCTGCCGGACAAGATCGGCAAGTACACGCTCAAGGTGACGCTCAAGGTCTCAGTCGACGACGAGCTGCTCACGACCGAGGTGCGCACCCACACCCTCTACGTCATCCTCGACAGCCCCGTCGGCACGACGACGGTCTCGGGCGGCACCTCCGTCCCGACCGGCACGCCGCGTACCGCGTGGCTGGACATCGCGATGGACTGGGCGTCGGGCAAGGGCACCGACGTCGACATCCTCGAGGCGCTCAACAGCGGCGCCTACGGCGGCGGCAGCAGCCCGCTCGGCTGGGGCTACGGCTATCCGAAGTTCGACCCGGTCACGCTGCTCGAGGCCGGCGCCGGCAAGAACGGCGACTGCTTCGTCTTCCGCGACGTCTGGCGGCTGCTCGCGGCGTCGCTCGGCATCACGACGAGCTCGAGCGAGTACCGGCCCGCCGGCGGCTTTCTGACCTCGACGCGCAAAGCGCTCGACAACAACGCCTCGGCGCAGGCAATCAACGGCGCCACGGGCGTCCGCGATCGCTGGCAGTTCGGCAACCACCAGTACGGCACCTTCGGTGGCAAGTTCTACGACCCGACGTTCGGGCTCACCGGCGCCAACACGAACGCGGGCAAGGAGGGCAACGTCTTCTGCAAGCGCGGCGCCGGGGGCAAGTGCCCGGTGCTGGTGCCGCCGCCGGGCGAGGTGACGATCACCTCCGCGCCCGGCACGGTCAACGGCTGGTCGCTGTCGCGCTACACCGTGACGATCCCGCGGCCCGGACTGCGAGCCGCGACGACGCGCAGCAGCGCGGGCACGATCGTCTCGGTGGCCGACAGCGGCCGCGACGTCGACGGCGACGGCCTCTTCGAGCAGCTCGCGGCGAACGTCACGCTGGACGTCAGCGCCGCCGGCGAGCTCGCCGTCCTCGCGACGCTGAAGAACGCGGGCGGCGACGTCCTCGCGACGGGCGACCTGAGCCCCGACCTCCTCACGAACGCGCCGACGACCACCGTCACGCTCACGGCCGGGCCGCACACCGTCCCGGTCTACTTCAACGGGCGCTCGATCCGCGACTTCGGCTCCGACGGGCCGTACACGCTGACCATCGAGCTGCGCGACGACGTCGGCGCCCTCGCCGACGACGCGTCGCACACGACGAGCGCCTACGACGCCGACGACTTCCAGGGCGCGCTCGTCGACCTCGGCACGATCACCGACCACGCCGACGCGGGCGCGCTGCACGTCGACGTCGCCGCCGACGCGACCGCCACGGGCGACGTCGCGGTCGCCGCCACGCTGTTCGCCGGCAGCCAGCAGATCGGCGAGGTCTCCCGCACGCAGCACCTCACCGCGGGCCCGCACACGCTGACGCTGGACTTCGACGGCGAGGCGATCGCGGCGAACGGCATCGACGGGCCCTACGAGGTGTTCGTCTCCGTCGCCGACGACCTCTACGTCGCGGAGGCGCAGCACACCACCGCGGCGTACGACGCCGGCGCCTTCACCCTGCCGCCGGCGGCGTTCGTCGGCGCAATCACCGACGCCGCGATCGACGACGACGCCGACGCCGACAAGGACCGCCTGAACGTCACCGCGCCGCTGGCGGCACGCGTCGCCGGCACGTACACCCTGCGGGCGGTGCTCGAGGACTCGAGCGGCACGTTCATCGGGTCCGCCGAGGCGAGCGCCGCGCTGGGCGCGGCTCCGGCCGACGTGACCGTCTCGTTCCCCGGCGAGCAGATCGGCGGGCAGGACGAGGACGGCCCGTACCACGTGGTGCTCGCGATCGTCGACGGCGCGGGCGACGACGTCGCCGGCAGCGACCACGACACCGCCGCCTACGCGCACACCGACTTCGCGCAGCCGAGCGCCCGCTTCGGGACGTTCGCCGACCACGGCGTGGACGCCAACGCCGACGGCCTCTTCGAGGTCCTCAGCGTGGACGCGACTGTCTCGGTCCACGAGCCCGGCACGTACGTCGTCGAGGGCTCGCTGCTCGACGGCGACGGGACGTTCATCGCCGCGGCGAGCAGCCTCCCGCAGACGCTCGGCGCGGGTGAGCACACGCTCTCCCTCCCGTTCGAGGGCGCGGCGATCCGCGCGAGCGCGACGGACGGCCCGTACGAGGTGAGCGGTCTCGAGCTGAAGCTCGAGGGTGACGCCGTCGACGCGATCGCGGGTACGCGGCCGACGGCCGCGTACGCGCGCACCGCGTTCCAGGGCGCCGGCGCCGCGGCGACCGGCACGGTCACCGACCGCACCGAGGACCCGGACGCCGACGGCCTCTTCGACACGCTGGCCGTCGACGTCGAGCTGTCGGTGGGCGAACCCGACGCCTACTCCTTCAACGCGCGCCTCGTCGACGGCGCCGGCAACGAGCTCGTGTGGGCGTCGGGGTCGCAGTTCCTCGACTCGGGCCTGCGCACGATCACGCTGCGCTACGACGGGCGCTGGATCCAGGGCAACGGCGTCGACGGCCCGCTGCGCATCGAGAACCTGTCCGTCTACTCCGCCACGCGGACGTTTACGACATCGCTGCTGCACACGACGGGCGCGTACACCGCGAACGCGTTCGAGCCCGCGGGTGCGGTGCGCGGGCGCGTGCTGCTCGGCGGGGCGCCCCTGTCCGGGGCCGACGTGTTCATCGCCGGCATCGACGGCGACGTCACCGACGGTGCCGGGCGCTTCCGGCTGACGGCCGTCGACGGCGGCACGCAGACCGTGTCGCTCGACACGGCCGAGCCCGGACCATGGCGGATCATCGTCGACGGCGAGATCGTGGGCGAGGGCACGAGCGCATCGCTCGACCTGCCGCTCGGAGACGTGCGCAGCCTCACGTTCTCCGCGGGCGACACCGACGCGCCGGCACCCCCGGCGCTGACCAGCGACCCGAGCTCGCCGGCGAACGACGACACGCCGCAGATCAAGGGCACCGCGGAAGCGGGCTCGACCGTGAAGCTCTACACGAGCTCGGACTGCACCGGCGCCGTCGCCGCGCAGGGGACGGCGGCCGCGCTCGCGTCGCCCGGCCTGGACGTGACCGTCGGCGAGAACAGCACGACGAGCTTCTACGCCACGGCCACCGACGAGAGCATCAACACGTCGGCGTGCTCGGCGGGGTTGACCTACGTCGAGGACTCGACGGCGCCGTCGGCGAAGATCGACTCCGGTCCCTCGGGGACCACGGACGACCCGAC
Organism: uncultured Actinomycetes bacterium; assembly: GCA_963743055.1. Taxonomy (GTDB): domain Bacteria; phylum Actinomycetota; class Thermoleophilia; order Solirubrobacterales; family Solirubrobacteraceae; genus CADCVQ01. Next base: position 128,982 of record CAVUOK010000003.1, read on the forward strand.
GCCGACGTTCGCGTTCTCGTCCGACGACGCCGGCGCCGCGCTGACCTGCCGCGTCGACGGCGCGACGTTCGCGCCGTGCGCGTCGCCGTTCACGACGGCGGCCCTGGCCAACGGCGCGCACACGTTCGACCTGCGCGCGACCGACGCGGCCGGCAACGCCGGCAGCGACACGCGCACGTTCACGGTCGCGACGACGACCACGCCGCCGCCTCCCCCGCCGCCGCCACCTCCGCCACCGCCTCCTCCCCCGCCACCGCCTCCCCCGCCGCCTCCGCCGCCGCCCGTGCCGCCGCATCCCGGCTGCTCGGCGACGGGCAACGTCATCGTCGGGACGAGCCGCAACGACACACGCGCCGGGACGGCGGGCAAGGACCTCATGTTCGGCCTGCTCGGCAACGACGTCCTCGAGGGTCGCCGCGGCGGCGACTGCCTCTATGGCAACGAAGGCGCTGACCGCTTGAGCGGCGGCCCCGGCGACGACCTCGTCCGCGGCGGCAGCGGCGACGACCGCCTGTCGGGCAACAGCGGTGACGACGAGGTCGTCGACGACCGCGGGCGCGACAACCTGTCGGGCGGCGAGGGCAACGACAGCCTCAACTCGCGCGACGCAGCGCGGTCTGGCCGTGCGATCGCCGACGTCGTCACGTGCGGGCCGGGCCGTCGCGACGTCGCGCTGGTCGACCGCCGCGACCGCGTCGCGAAGGACTGCGAGCGGGTGCGACGACGCTAGATCGATCGCCTGTCGAGGCTCGGGCCCGGGGCCGCTAGCGTGCGTGGCATGGCGCCTGCACCGGGACATCCAGCGTGATCGCATCGGCGCGCGTGCTCGCCATCGTGACCGCGAGCGTCGCCGCGGCCGTCGCGGCGACGCTGCTGACGGCGTCGTTCGACGACGGGGCCGGCGCGGCCGAGCGTCCCTGCACGCTGACGAGCCGGCTCGACGGGGCCACCCGCAGCGGCAACGCGTCCGGGCAGATCACGATCAGCGTGAAGCTCGTCGACCCGGAGGCATCGAGATATCGCGCCACGGCGACCGTCAAGCGCGGGGTTCGCAACGTCGCGCTCTGTCGCGGCACGGTCTTCATGCGCGACATCGCGAGCGGCAAGGTGGAGCGCCGGGTCCGGATGACCCTCGGCCGCAGCCGGCGCGTGCTGAGCGCGTCGTTCACGGACACGTCGCCGAACCGGGTCTTCGGCGTCGACGTCCGCGCGCGCCGGACGTAACGCGGCGCGGCCGGAAGCTGCGCGGGGCCGAAGCCGCGCGCGGCGGACACCTGCGCTGCCGGGCCGCCCACCCGGTGACGGGCGACCCGGAGCGCGTGGGTCAGGCAGCGGCGCAGATCGCCCCCGCCTTGCCCTGCCAGGCGCGGGCGAGCCCGTCCTGATGCTCGAGCGCCGTCGCGCGGACGTTGTCGAGGCCGCTCAGCACGCGGCCACCACGTCGAAGGCGGTTTCGGTCGGCAGCTCGCGGCCGTCGGAGCGCTGCTCGAACGTGAACACCTGGATGGTGGGCGATCCTGCCGCGTGGTTGACGTACGCGCGCAGCGCGCGGTGCCCACTGCTCTGATCGAAGTCAAACCGCGGGTTGGCCGCGAAGGCGCAGTCGTCGAGCCCGCCCTGTCCGACGTCCGAGCTCGTGAACCCGATGTCGTAGCGGTTGCTGCCCTTGACGTGGTCGATGCCGCCGCCGGTGTCGCCGGCGCCCGTGCCGTCGCGCTGGATCGAGGCCCGCAGGCTCGGGTTGCGCTCGTTGGCCTGGGAGACCGTCTGATCGGCGATCTTCGCCGAGGTGACCGCGTCGGCGGCGATCTTCGGGGTGGTGACGACCGCGGGACCGAGCTGGTCGGGCGTCGAGATGATGATGCCGCTCTGGGCGAGGGCCGTGCCGCCGAGCGCGCAGAACAGCGCGGCGAACGCGAGGGCCATCGACGCGGACGGGCGTCGACGCGGGCGTTTCATGGGGTGCCTCTTGGCAGGTTCGATAGTCATGCCGAGACAGTCGCCGAGCGGCCCGCCGCGCGGTATGGCGGATGTCCGCCACCGCGTCCGCTACGCGGCGGACGCGGTCCGGCGGAGTGGCGCGCCAGCAGCGGCGGCGACGCCCGTCCGCGGGCTCACGTGGCGGTCGCGCTCAGGCGCGGTGGCGCGCCAGCAGCGCCGCGACGCCCTTCCGCGGGGGCTCACGCAGCGGTCGCGCTCAGGCGCGGTGGCGCGCCAGCAGCGCCGCGACGCCCGTCCGCGAGCTCATCCCGAGCTTCGCGAGCACGCGGGAGACGTGCTTCTCGACGGTGCTCTCGCTGAGCTTGAGCCGGTGCGCGATCTGCGCGTTCATCCAACCGTCGGCCAGCAGCGCGGCGACCTCGCGCTCGCGCGGGCTCAGCGCCCGCAGCCGCGCGTCGAGGTCGCGAGGGTCGAGACCCGGCGCCGCAGGTGGACGCGCACTCGCTGCCGCCGGGTGACGCCGGGCGGGAGCCGCGACCGCCGGCGGGCGCGGGCGATCGCCGAGCCGCCGCAGGACGCGCAGCGCGCCGTCGCGATCGCCCCACGCGCCGCACGCGCCGAGCTGCGCCGCCGCTCGGCGAGCCTCCTCGCGCGCCTTCGCCGCGTGGCCCGCCGCGGCCAAGGCCTCCGCGCTCAGCGTCCGGCAACGTCCCGCCCATAACGCAGCCTCGCCCTCCTCGGCGGCCCGCGCTCCCGCCAGCGCGACCCGAGCCGCCTCCCGCGGCTCGCCCGAGGCGAGGAGCACGCTCGCCTCGGCGCGCGCGACGATCGCCCCGCAGACGCCGGTCCGGCGACCGCCGCACTCCTCCGGGATCCTCCGCGCCCACGCCTGCGCCCCGTCCAGCCGGCCGAGCGCGAGCAGGGCGCGCACCGCGACGTCGGCGGCTTTGACCCGGTCGAGCGTCCACAGCTGCGGGCTCGCCCAGCCGAACGCCTTGAGCGCGGCGAGCGCGCCGTCGGGATCGCCCGTGGCGAGCCGCGCGTCGGCGATGGTGAAGCCCGCCTGCGACCCCGAGTGCGCCCCGAGCATGTCCCACGCGACCTGGCCGTGGGTCAGCGCCTCGTCCGGCCTGCCGCGTGCGAGTGCGATCCAGCTCGACTGGATCGACGCCCAGTAGGCGACCGGCACGTTGCCCGAGATGAGGGCGGCCTCGAGCGCCTCCTCCGTGTCCTCCTCGGCGTCGTCGAGCCGGCCGAGCTCGTGCGCGACGAAGCCGCGCATGCAGACGAACGCCGGCGTGATGACGCCCTGCCCCGTGCGGCGCGCCGCGCCGAGGCCCCGCTGCACCACCTCGAGCGCGCCTTGCAGGTCGCCCGTCGACAGGCGCGCAAGCGTCAGCGAGAGCAGCAGGTGCAGCCGCTCGGCGACGCGCTCGTCGGGCAGCGCGCCGGCGAGCCTGCCGGCGTCAGCGATCTTCGCGTCGACGGACGCGAGCGCGGCCGGATCGTCGCCGCGGAGGCGACAGTGCGCCGCGTCGGCGGCTCCCGCGGCGGCCGCGGCCTCGAGCACCTCGTCGCCGGCGGTGCGGGCGGCAATCCGCGCGTCGTCGGCGAAGCGCTCGGTCGCCGCGTGATCGCCGCTGGCCGCTCGCTCGGCGGCCATCGCGAGCGTCAGGCCGGCGTCGGCGGCCGGCGAGCCGCCGGAGAGGCGGGCGTGCTCGGCGTGCAGCAGGCGGCGGGCCTCCTGGGGGCGCTGGGTCCAGATCGCCTCGAGCTCGGCGAGCGCGATCACGACGGCGACACGCTCGGCCGCGTCGGGAGCGAGCAGGGCGAGCGCGTCGCGCAGGGTGTCGCGCGCCTCGACGGGGCGGCCCGCCGACGCCAGCGCGGTCGCCCGCGCGCGCAGCGCCGCCAGCCGACGTCCGTCGTGCTCGGCGGCGTGCGGCAGGAGGCGCAGCGCGGCCGCGTACCACTCGGCGGCCGTCGCGGGCGCTGCCGTCGCGGTGGACCGCGCGGCGAGCTCGAGCAGCTCGACGGCTGCCAACTCGCCCGGCTCGGCCGCGCGCGCCACGTGGTGCGCGCGCTCGGCCGGCGTCGCGCCGCGGCTTGCCAGCAGCGCGGCGGACCGGCGGTGCGCGCCGAGCCGCCAGCCCCCGCCCGCGGACTCGTAGACCGCGCGTCGCACGAGCGGGTGGCGAAAGCGCCAGCGCCGCGGGTCGTCGGAGGGCCGCACGAGGCCGGAGGACAGCAGCGTGTCGAGCGCGTCGCGCGCTTGCGCGTCGGACAGCTCGGCCGCGGCGGCGCCGTTCGCGAGGTCGAACGGGTCGCCCGCGACCGCCGCGCCCTGCACGAGCGCCCGCGCGACCGGATCGAGCCGCGCGATCTCGCTCGCGAGCGCGGCGCGCACGGCGCGCGGGACGTCGCCCGCGCCGGTCGCCTGCGCTCCTGCGCCACCGGCCGCTCCGGCGCCCGCCAGCGCCTCGAGGTAGAACGGGTTGCCGCCGCTGTCGCGATACAACCGCGCTCGCGCCGCGGGACCGAGCGCGGCGGGCAGCAGCTTCGAAGCGTCCGCGCGCGAGAGCGGCGCGAGCTCGAGGATGCGGGCAGCATGCGTCGCGCGCTGCAACGACTCCTCGATCGCCGGCGCGCGGCCCGTGCGCGCGGTGAGCGCGAGCAGCACCGACCGCGCGGGCGGCCGGTGCAGCAGGAGCGCGATGACGTCGACCGACGCCGGATCGGCCCAGTGCGCGTCGTCGAGCAGCACCGTCACCGGCCGTTGCGCGGCGAGCTGCTCGATCAGCCCGCGCACCGCGCGGGCGACGCGATGGCGCTCCACCGTCGGCGCCGGGGCGACGCCGCAGACGCCGATCACGGCCGGCAGCGCGACCGCGAGGTCGGCGAGCAGCTCCTCGCCGAGCGCTGCGAGCGCGCCGCCCTCGAGGCCCGCGACATGCCCGTCGAGCGCGTCGACCCACAGCGCGAACGGGACGTCTGACTCAAGCTCGGCCGCCCGCCCGAGCAGCACGAGGTGCCCGCGCTCAGCCGCCCTCCGGCCCAGCTCGCCGAGCAGCCGCGACTTGCCGATGCCCGCCTCGCCGAGCAGTCCGAGCGCCGGCGAGGACCCGCCCTCGGCCGCATCGAGCGCTCCGTCGAGCACCGCGAGCTCCGCTGTGCGTCCCACCAGCTGCGGAGTGCTCACGCTCATCGCGGGCGACCGTACTCCGATCCGGCGCGCGCGTGTGTGACGCTCGCCGTGCATCCGGATCGCGGTCTGGCGCGAATGCACTGCCATGAGGGTGACCCTGACCGGAGCAACCGGCTTCGTCGGCTCGCGGCTCGTCGCCGCGCTCACGGCGCGCGGCGACGACGTCACGGTCCTGTCGCGCAACGCCGATCGCGCGCAAGCGAGCCTCGGCGTCGACGCGGTCGCGTGGGACTGGACGGCCGGCCCCGCCCCGGCGCAGGCGCTCGCGGGACGCGACGCGATCGTGCACCTCGCCGGCGAGACGGTCTCCCAGCGCTGGAACGACGCGGTCAAGGCGAAGATCCTCGACAGCCGCGAGCAGGGCACGCGCCAGCTCGTCGCCGGCCTGCGGGCCGCCGACCCGCGCCCGCGCCGCCTGATCTGCGCGTCGGCGTCGGCGTTCTACGGGCCGCACGGCGACGAGATCGTCGACGAGGCGAGCCCCGCCGGCCGCGACTGGCTCGCCGAGGTCTGCGTGCGCTGGGAGCGCGAGGCGGACGAGGCGGCGGCGCTCGGCATCGACGTCGTCAAGGTGCGCACCGGCCTGACGCTCGACGCGGGCTACGGCGCGCTCGCGAGCATGCTGCCGCCCTTCAAGCTCGGCGTCGGCGGCCCGCTCGCGGGCGGTCGCCAGTACGTGCCGTGGCTGCACACCGACGACCTCATCGGCATGTACGTCCGCGCGATCGACGCGGCGGAGTTCAGCGGCCCGATCAACGGCTGCGCGCCGTCCCCGGTGACGAACAAGGAGCTCTCGCGGGCGCTCGGCCGCGCGCTGCACCGGCCGGCGGTCGTGCCCGTGCCCGGCCTGGCCGCGAAGCTCATGGTCGGCGCGGTCGCGAAGTACGCGATCTCCGGGGTGCGGATGGTGCCCGGCCGCGCGGACGAGCTCGGCTACACGTTCGCGTTCCCGGAGGTCGGCGGCGCGCTGGCCGACGTGCTGCGTCGCTGATCGCCGCTTACGAGCTCCAGAACGACTGGTCGCCGAGCTTGCGCGTCGAGAGGCGCACGCCGCGGCGCATCGCGAGCTTCGCCGACCGGCTCCAGCTGTCGGAGACCGGCTTCGGCGGGACCTCGTCGTAGGTCAGCTCGATGACGACGGGGCGGTCCTTGAGCACTGGGTACTTCGCGACCATCTGGCCTTCGAGCGCGAAGCGCAGGTAGTTGCGGACCTTCAGCTCGAGGCCCCGGGTCACGAACTTGCCCGTCGGCCACGGGCCGGTCTGGACGATCGACAGCAGCGCGCGGCCGTCCTCGTCCTCGGCGATGAGATCGATCTCGTCGGGGCTCTCGAGTCCTGGCATGACGTCAGCCTACGGCTCAGCCGGTGAGGCGGCCAGCGTGCGCGGCGACATGCTCGCGGACGAGCCGCGCGACGCGCTCGGGCTGCTCCCAGAACAGCAGGTGGCCCGTCCCGTCGAGCAGCTCGAGGCGGGCGCCCGGCACGAGCGAGGCGATGAGGTCGCCGTTGACGTGCGACAGCAGCTGGTCCTCGGTGCCGTGCACGACGAGCGTCGGCACCTGCAACCCGCGCAGGCGCCCGCACGTGTCGTGCGCGAGCAGCGCCGCCTGCTGGTCCATGAGCGTGTTGATCGACGCGGGGTTGATCCGCGCGGCCTCCGCGAACGGCGGGTAGTTCGCGACGTCGGCGGCGAACGCGGCGGAGAAGAGCAGGCCGAAGCCGGTCTTCACGATGCGCTCGCGGTCGCCCGCGAGGAACGCGAGCGTGAGCGCCCGCACGACGTCGGCGCTGGTGGCCTTGGACTGCGTGCCGCCGCACGACGTCCCGGCGAGCGTCAGCGTCGCGACCCGCTCGGGCGCGCTGAGCGCGAACTCCTGCGCGACCATCCCGCCCATCGAGTGGCCGAGCACGTGCGCGCGCTCGATCTCGAGCGCTCCGAGCAGCGCGAGCGCGTCGGCGGCAAGGATCGCCGTCGTGACGTCGCCGGCGATCGGCGCGCTGAGGCCCACGCCGCGGTGGTCGTAGAGGACGAGCTCGAAGTCGCGTTCCTCGAGCGCGCGGAGAAACGGCTCGCCCCAGTGGGCGGTGTTCGCGCCCATCCCCTCGACGAGCAGCAGCGGCTCGCCGTGGCCGCGGCGCTCGACGTGCAGCTGACCTCCCGCGACGGGCACACTGGACACGAGCGGGAACGGTAACCGACGCAAAAGGATCGGCACATGCCAAGCACGATCGACGTACTCGACCGGGGACGGCTGCTCGCCTTCTCGTTCGACGACATGCTCAAGTACCACGGTCCCGGCTCCCCCGGCGGCGTCGCCCAGGCGTTCAAGCTGCTCGAGCGCGGCATGCCGCTGCTCGGCCCCGACGGCCCGCCGGAGCGCCGCGAGATCCACATCCGCACCGCGTTCGGCGGTCCCGGCGCGCGCGACGCGGTCGAGCTCGTCACGCGGGCCGTCACGGGCGACCGCTACGTCGTCGACCAGTCGCTCGCACGCCCCGAGCGCGGCCGCGCGATGGAGCGCTTCGTCTTCGAGCTGACCTACCGCGACCGCAGCGCCACGCTGGTCGTGCGCGAGGGCATCGTGCCGGACGAGTTCATCGCCCTCGCGCGCACGGACCCGCGCTCGAACGAGCAGGAGGAGCGCTTCGCGAAGCTCAAGCTCGAGATGGTCGAGCACGTCATGTCGCTGCCCGCCGACGAGGTGTACGACGCCGAGTAGGTCCCGAGATATAACCAAGTGGTAATATGGCGTCGCATGACCGCGTACGCTGCACTCGCCGAGCCGCATCGCAGGGAGATCCTCGACCTGCTGCGCGGCGGCGAGCGCTCGGTGAATGACCTCGTCGTGCACCTGCGGATCAGCCAGCCGGGCGTGTCCAAGCACCTGCGCGTGCTGCGCCACGCGGGGCTCGTCGAGGTGCGGCCCGAGGGCCGGACCCGCTGGTACGGCCTGCGCGCGCAGCCGCTCGCGGAGGTCGACGCGTGGCTCAAGCCCTACCGCGCGTACTGGTCGCGGCGCCTCGACGCCCTCGAACGACACCTGGAGAACCCACGATGAATGGACGTCTCGAGACCGCCGGCGACCGCCACATCCTCGTCTTCGAGCGCCGGCTCGCCCACTCCGTCGAGCGGGTGTGGCGCGCGATCACCGAGCCCGACGAGCTCGGCCAGTGGTTTCCCGGCGTGCCGCGCTGGACGCTCGAGCCGGGCGCCAGCTTCGACGTCGAGGGCGACGCGGGCGGCCGCGGCCGGATCGTCGAGGTCGCCGCGCCCCGCCTGCTCGCGTTCGACTGGGGCGACGACCGCCTGCGCTTCGAGCTGCGCGAGGACGGCGACGGCTGCCTGCTCACGTTCACCCACGCCTTCGGCAATCGCACGCTCGGCGCGCAGACCGCCGCTGGCTGGGACCTGTGCCTCGATCGCCTCGACGCGCTGCTCGGCGGCGCGCCGCTGCCTGAAGCGGACTCGCTCGAGCGCTGGCCGGATCTGCACGAACGCTATGCGGAGCACTTCGGCATCGACCCGCAGGTCGGCCGCAAGGCGTTCGCCGAGCACCCGACCCAGCGCTGACGCGATGAGTCTCGCGTCCCGCGGCGGTCTTAGGTGTGACAGCGATCTCTTCAGGAGGACGATCCAGACATGACCGAGCTTCTCGTCTCGACGCGCAAGGGCCTGTTCGTGCTCGACGGCGAGCCGGCCTCCGGCTTCGACGTGACCGCCCGCGCGTTCGCGGGCGAGCCCGTGGAGTACGCGATGCGCGACCCTCGCACGGGCCGCCTGCTCGCCTCCGTGACCTCCGCGTTTCACGGCCCGAAGATCTGGCACGCCGAGGACGCGGCCGGCGACTGGGAGCAGGCGACGGGCGTCGCGCTGCCGCAGGGCGGCGACGCCGCGCTCGAGCGCGTCTGGCTCATCGTCGCGGCGCAGGACGACCGCACCGTGTACGCGGGCGGCGACCCCGGCGTCCTGTTCGAGAGCCACGACGGCGGGCTGAGCTGGGCCCTGAACGACGGCCTCTGGAACCACCCCTCGCGGTCGTCCTGGCAGCCGGGCGGCGGCGGCCTCTGCCTGCACTCGATCGTGCCGTGGCCCGGCGACCCGGACCGGCTGACCGTCGCGATCTCCGCCGCCGGCGTGTGGAACACCGAGGACGGCGGCACCACGTGGCAGCGCGGCAACAAGGGCCTCGTCGCGGGCTACGTGCCCGACGAGGTGCAGGAGGAGACCAGCGACCTGTGCGTGCACCACATCGAGCGCGCCCGCGAGCGCCCCGAGCGGCTCTTCATGCAGTTCCACGGCGGCGTCTACCGCTCCGACGACGCAGGCCGGACGTGGACGAGCATCGCCGCCGGGCTGCCGTCAGACTTCGGCTTCCCGATGGCCGTCGACCCCGCTGACCCCGACAGCGCGTACGTCATCCCGCTGAACGCCGACACCGATCGCGTCACGCCCGAGGGCCGCGTCCGCGTCTGGGAGACGCGCGACGCCGGCGCGACCTGGACGCCGCGCGGCGACGGCCTGCCGGCGCACGACGCGTACCTCACCGTGTTCCGGCTGGCGTTCGGCACGTGCTCCGAGGGACCCGCGCTGCAGCTGTACTTCGGTGCAACGTCCGGCGACGTGTTCGGCTCCGGCGACGCCGGCGCGACGTGGAGCACCGTCGCCGACCACCTGCCGCCGGTCAACTCGCTCACCGTCGCCTGACGGCTCTACCCTTGCGCGCATGCGGATCTCTGTCGCCGCGGACGAGCGCACCGGCGTGGCCGGCGCCGTCGTCGAGCAGCTGCGCGCCCGCGGCCACGAGCCGCTCCTGCACGGCGCGCTGAGCGACGACGAGCGCGACGACTGGGCCTGGTGCTCGGAGGCCGCCGCGCGCGACGTCGCCGACGGCCGCGCCGAGCAGGCGGTCGTCTGCTGCTGGACGGGGACGGGCGCGTCGATCGCGGCGAACAAGGTCGGCGGCGTGCGCGCGGCGCTGTGCGCGGATGCGCAGACCGCGGCGGGTGCGCGCCGCTGGAACGACGCGAACGTGCTCGCGCTGAGCCTGCGCACGACGTCCGAGGCGCAGCTCGCCGAGATCCTCGACGCGTGGTTTCAGGCCGGGCCGAGCGACGAGGACGACGACCGCGCGAACGTCGCGCACGTCGGCGAGATCAGCTGAGCAACGCCGGCGGGCGTGCTTAGCGACGGGTGAGGCGCAGGGTCACGGTGCGGTTGGCCGTCGAGCGCGCGCCGCCGGACGACGGGGTGAACGTCGCGGTCACCGTCGTGCGCAGCCGCCCGGATCGCCGGAGGAGGCGGCGGCCGGCGGTCGAGGGCTTGATCGTGAGGCGCACGGTGCCGGGTCCGCGACGGCTGACGCTCCCGCGGGCCACGACGGTCGTGCGGCCGAGCTGGCGCGCCACGACGCTCACGTTGCCGCGCTTGACGAGCCGCAGCGTCACGCGCGCGCCACCGGTCGCGGAGGAGGGCGCGATCGCCGTGATCGCGAAGCGAGTCGACGGCGGTGAAACCGGCGGGGGCGGCGGCGGGAGGACCACCGGCGGCGGCGGGGGTGGCGGCGGCACGACCACCGGTGCCGGTGGCGGCGCAGGGGCCGGTGCGGGCGGAGGGGCCGGCGCCGGTGGAGGTGGCGGGGCCGGTGCAGGCGGTGGCGGCGGCGGAGGTGGTGGAGGAGGAGGCGGCGGTGGTGGCGGTGGCGGAGGTGGAGGCGGCGGCGGGACGTCCACGATCGTCGCCGTGAACTGCGACGGTGGGCACACGTTCGTGAACGGACCCGGGGACTGCAGGTCGACCTGGAACGTCTCGGGTGCCTCGGTCACGGCGTCCGGGATCAGCGGCACCGAGATCGAGGTAGGCCCACTCGGCCCGCTGCCGAACGTCAGCGTGCCGGACGTGGTCGTGTAGTCGGTGCCCGCCAGCGCGGTCAGCGGGCTCGTCGCGTAGCCGACGCTCCCGGCCGCCGTGCCGTCGCGCGTCACGCCGATCACCGCGCCGCCGCCCGCCTCGCCGAATCCGCCGGTCGCGGCGCTGAAGCGCACCGCGCTCGCGACGTCGACGGTCTCGACGCTCGCATGCGTGACCGGCTGGCGCCCCGCGGCGGTCAGCGAGCCCGCCCCGGTGGTGACCGCGAGGCAGCCGGGGTCGAAGCGCAGCGTGTCGGCGCCGGGCCCGCCCTTCTCGGCGCCGGTCACCGTTGTCGACGGGGCGATCGTCAGCGTGTCGTCGCCGTTGCCGCCGTGGAAGGCGAGCTCGTCGAGGCCGGCGACGCCCGCGAGGTCGGTCGCCGTTAGCGCGTCCGCGTCGTCGTTGGCCGCGACGGCGAGCTTCTCCGTCGTGCCGACGTCCAGCGTGAACGGGCCGGGGCTCGTCCGCGCGAACGCGACGCGCGCTCCGTTGGCGCCTGCGGTGAACACGTCGCCGGTGCCGCCGCGCGCGCCGTTGACCTGCACGCGATCGACGTCCGCGTCGCCGTCGAGCGTGTCGCTGCCGTCGCCGTTGCTCCAGGCGATGAAGTCGCCTCCGGCCCCGCCGCCCGCGACGTCCCCGCCGCGCGCCGGCACGATCGTGTCGATCCCGCCCCCGCCCTGGATCGCGTTCGCCGTGTTGGACCCAACGAGACTGTCGGCGGCCGAGCCGCCGGTCACGTTCTCCACGTTGACGACCGTGCCGAGGCCCGTGGCGCGGCTCGGCGCGTCGGCGGCCATCACGGCCGGCAGCAGCTGCCCGCGCAAGGCGCCGCTCTGGAACGTCGTGCTGTGCACGTTGAGGTACGTCGCGCCGCCGAGCAGCGCGGCCTCCTGCAGCGGCGGCAGCTGGATGCCGGTCGCGTTGAACGAGAAGCCGTTCCCCGGCGGGAGGCCGCCCGGCAGCAGCGCCATGAGGTCGACGATGATCGGCCCGTTGACGCCGATCCCCGCGCTGTGGATGTGAAAGCCCGTGATCGTCGACGTGTCGAGGCCGTCCACGTCGAGGTCGAGGTCGAACGTCCCGGTCGCGCTGTTGTACGTGAGCGCGCCCGTGCCCGTCGCGGGCGAGGTCGTCGGCGGGACCTCCTGGTCGGCGCCGAGGGTCGCCGTGAAGCTCGGGACGTTCGCCCCCAGGTTCGCGCGCACGCCGGTGCTGTAGGCGGTGTAGTCGAGCCTGTCCGTGCCGCCCTGCGTGTCGAGCGTGCCGCTGAGCCCGGCGCCGTCGGCGAGCGCGACGGTGTCGTCGCCCGTGCTCGTCGAGAGGCTCTCGGTCGTGTCGAAGGTCACGACGCCGGGCAGCGTGCCGGCGTCCTGGCCTGTGAGCTGCCAGGCGCCGCTCGGCCCGGTCAGCAGGTCCGCGTCCGGTCCTCCCCGTAGCTGCGCTGTCACGGTGGCGGGCAGGGCGGCGAGCGACATCACGTCGTCGCCGGCGAAGCCGTGCAGCTCGAGCTTCGTGAGATCCGCGACGCCGGCGAGGCTCGCGACGTTGAGCGTGTCGGCGCCGGCGCGCCCGACGACCGACACCGCCTCGGTCCCGCCGATGTCGAGCGAGAACCCCGTGCGGCTCAGCGCGACGCGCGTGCCGTTCGCGCCGACCGTGACGACGTCCCCCACCCCGCTGTCGGCGCCGTTGACCTGCACGCGATCGGCGTCGGCGCCGCCGTCGACGACGTCCGAGCCGTCGCCGTCACTCCACGTCACGAGGTCGGCGCCGGCGCCGCCCGCCATCGTGTCCGCGCCGCGCACCCCGACGATCGTGTCGGCTCCGCCGCCTCCGGCGATGTCGTTGGGCAGGTTGCTGCCGACGAGGCTGTCGCCCGCCGCTCCGCCGGTGACGTTCTCGACGCTCGTGACGAAGCCGGTGCCGGTGCTCGTGCCGAGCGTGTCGACGAACGCGCCCGGCAGCAGCTGGCCGCGGATCACGCCGCTCGGGAAGGACGGGGCGGTGTGGATGTTCAGGTACGCGCCGCCGCCGAGCAGCGCCGCTTCGAATTCCGGCGGGAGCGCGACGTTCGTGCGGCTGAACGTGAAGCCGCCGCTGGCGTTCGGCGTGAGGGTCGCCGGCAGGAAGTCGACCCGGACCGGGCCGTTGACCCCGACCGGCGCGGTGTGGATGTGAAAGCCGGTGACGGACGCGGGCGGCAGGTTCGACACGCTGACGTCGATGTCGAACGTGCCGGTCACGGTGTCGTAGACGACCGTGCCGATGCCCGAGGCGGTGCTCGAGGTCGCGGGCACCTCCTGGTCGGTCGTGAGGTTCGCGGCGAGCCCGGCCGTCGCGCCGAGGTCCGTGGTCACCGCGGTCGTGTAGGCGGCGTAGTCGAGGCGATCGATGCCGTCCGCCCCGAAGAACGAGCCGCCGTTCAGCGTCTCGCCGTCGGCGAGCGTGAGGGCGTTCGCGCCGCTGCCGCCGTTGACGGTGATCGGCACGCCGGCGGAGTCGTCGCTGACCTGGAGGCGCTCGCTCGCGTCGTTGCCGAGGTTGATCGTGAGGCTGTTCGTCGGATGCGTGAAGGCGGTCGTCTCGAACGTGCCGGCCGCGCTGCGCAGCTGCGACATCGTCGGCTGGCCGGCGGCGTCGTTCTCCAGCACGGCCAGGTTGTCCGCGTCGCCCTGGGGGATGTCGAAGACGCGATCGGCTGCCGTGCCGCCGAGCGTCAGCGGCTCGAGGTCGCGAAAGGCGATCTGCGTGCCGTCGACCCGGACGATCCCGTTGTGCCCGCCGCCCGGGCTGTCGGCCGTGAAGGTCACGCGCGTCGAGCCGAAGTGGCCGCCGACGATCTCGAGGCCGTCCCCCGCGCCGCCCGCCTGCGCGCCGCCGTCGAAGACGACGCCGTCGGGCGCGGGGTTGCCGCCGCTGAAGTCGACGCGCAGCGTGTCGTTGCCCGCGGTCCCGTCGATCCGGATCGGCGTCCCGGGCCGCACGGCCGAGCTGCGGATCGCGCGGCCGCGCTCGAGCAGTCGCACATCCGAACCGCTGCGCTGCAGGGTCAGCACGCGGTTGGCCCCCGCGGAGGGCGCCGGTCCGAAGCCGAAGGGCTGCGCGTGCGCGATGCCGGGGCACGCGACGAGGATCGCGGCGCACCACCCGACTCCCCCAGCCCACCTCATGGCGTGCAACCTAGCCGCTCGTGCGGACCGCGACAAGGTGGAGGGCGTCACCGCTCCTCTCCACCTCCAAATTTATACCGCACAAGAGGCCCTCATGAGGCTTCGGGTCGTGCCGCATAATCGCCCGCCGCAGGTCAGGACGTACGGCAACGAGAGGAGCGAGATGCGTATGACCGAGCATGCTGTGGTGATCGCGGGCGCAGGTCCGGCGGGGATGATGCTGGCGGCGGAGCTGGCGCTGGCGAAGGTCGACGTGGCGGTCGTCGAGCGGCGTCCCGATCACGTGCTCGCCGGCTCACGGGCCGGCGGCTTGAACTCGCGCACGGTCGAGGTGCTCGATCAGCGCGGGGTCGCCGAGCGGTTCCTCGCAGAGGGTCAGGCACACGAGGCCATGCCGTTCGGCACGACCATGCTGGACATGAGCGACCACCCGACGGGCCACCCGTACTTCCTCGGGATCTTCCAGAACGAGATCGAGCGGATCATGGCCGCGTGGATCGGCGAGCTGGCGGTGCCGATCTACTACGGATCCGACGTGACGGGCTTTGCGCAGGACGACGGCGGCGTCGACGTCGAGCTGTTCGACGGCCGGTCGCTGCGGGCGCGGTACCTCGTCGGATGCGACGGCGGGCGCAGCGTCATCCGCAAGGCGGCCGGCATCGAGTTCCCCGGGTGGGATGCGACGCGCAGCAACCTGATCGCCGAGGTGCAGCTGACCGAGGAGCCGCCGCAGGGCGCGCGGCACGACGCCACCGGCATCCACGGGCTCAGCAGGATGGAGGATGGGAGGACATTCCGGGTCGTCGTGACCGAGCAGCAGATCGGGTCGAGCAGCGAGCCCGGGCTGCGTGATCTGAGCGAGGCGCTCGCCGCCGTGTTCGACACGGACTTCGGGGTTCACAGTCCCACATGGATCTCGAGGTTCACCGACATGACCCGGCACGCGGCGGCGTACCGGGTGGGACGCGTCCTGCTGGCCGGCGATGCGGCGCACGTGCACTATCCCGCCGGCGGACAGGGTCTCAGCCTCGGCGTGCAGGACGCGGTGAACTTGGGCTGGAAGCTCGCCCGGGTGGTCGACGGGACCTGCCCGGAGAGCCTCCTGGACACCTACCACGCGGAGCGCCATCCGGTCGTCGCCCGCGTCCTTCAGCACACGATGGCGCTGGGCGCGCTTCAGCGCCGCGACGATCGCATGCAGGCCGTGGTCGATGTCGTGTCGGAGCTCGCGAGCTTTGACGAGGTTCGCAAACGGCTCGTCGGGATCCGCTGCGGGCTGGACATCCACTACGACCTCGGCGAGGGACATCCGCTGCTCGGACGCCGCATGCCCGATCTGGATCTCGTGACCGCCGGCGGCCCGATGCGTGTCTTCGAGCTGCTGCACGAAGCCCGGCCGGCGCTGCTCAACCTCGGTGAGCCCGGCGGCTTCGACATCGGCCCGTGGGCTGACCGGGTCCAGCTGGTCGACGCTCGGTACGTCGGCGAGTGGGAGCTCCCGGTGCTCGGCGCGGTCAGCGCTCCCACTGCCATGTTGATCCGGCCCGACGGCTACGTCGCCTGGGTCGGAGACCGAACCCGACTCGGGCTCACGGAGGCGCTGACCACCTGGTTCGGTCCGCCTGCCGCGGCGTGACCCCGCGGCGCCAAGATCACGACGCGAGGAGCTCTCACCCTCCGCAGGTAACCGATCTCGTCGTGTTGTTGCTCTCGTCGCTCTCGATCGCTTCGGCCTCGTCCACGAGTTCGTTGTGCGGGCGCTTACTGCGAGCCGGAGCCGGAGCCGGCGCCGGCGCGGGCGAGCACGCGCAGGGCGGCGACGCGCACCGCCTCGTCGAGCATCTGGCCGTCGAGCGCGACGGCTCCGGCGCCGCCGCTGCGCTCCGCTTCCGCGAGCGCGGCGATGACGGCGCGGGCCTGCTCGACCTCCTCCGCGGTCGGCGTGAAGAGCGCGTTGAGCGCGCCGACCTGCGCGGGGTGGATCGCCCACTTGCCGTCGAAGCCCATGTCGCGGGCGCGCTCGGCCGCGGCGGTGAAGCCCTCGTCGACCGAGATGCCGAGGTACGGCCCGTCGATCGCGACGATGTCGTTCGCGCGCGCGGCGAGCAGGAGCTGGTCCTGGATCGCGAGCCACGAGTCCAGCGGCGCGGCGGCGCCAGCCGCGCGGCCGATCGACGCCGAGAGGTCGGCGTAGCCGAGGATCAGCGCGTCCAGCCGCGGCGACGCGGCCGCGATCTCCTGCACGCGCGAGACACCGGCCGCGGTCTCGATGAGCGCCTGGACGCGCATCGGGCGGGTGCCGGCGGCGGCCGCCTCGACGCCGTCGAGCAAC
This sequence comes from uncultured Actinomycetes bacterium, assembly GCA_963743055.1. Lineage (GTDB taxonomy): Bacteria > Actinomycetota > Thermoleophilia > Solirubrobacterales > Solirubrobacteraceae > CADCVQ01. Next base: position 145,542 of record CAVUOK010000003.1, read on the forward strand.
CGCTCGACGAACGCGAGGTCGCCGGCGCTCTCGACCTTGGGGACGACGAGCGACGCGGGCCCGTTCGGCAGCGACGCGAGCGCGACGATGTCGGCGTGACACCACGGCGTGCGCGGCGCGTTGACGCGCACGCTGCAGTTCACGCCCTGCCAGTGGGCCTCGGCTAGCGCGGCGAGGACCGTGTCGCGCGCCTCGTCCTTCGCCGACGTCGCGACGGCGTCCTCGAGGTCGATGACGATCTCGTCGGCGCCGCGGGAGGGTGCCTTGGCGAGCATCTTCGCCGACGACCCGGGCACGGACATGCACGAGCGTCGCGGTGCGGGAGCGGGCTGCATGGGGCGCCAGCCTACGCGCCCCGGCGGCTGCGAAGCCCGCCCGCGCCGCGGCACGCCCGCGAGTCTCGGCGGCGTGCGTCCGCCCGGACGGTCAGCGGCGGGCGTTCGCCCGGAGGGTCGGCGGCGGGCGTCCGCCCGGAGCCGAGCGCGGCGCCCGGCGGCAGCCGCAGGCATCGCGGTACCTTTTCGCCGCAGCGATGCGGGAGCTGCGCCTCACACGCGACAGGTATGAGCCGCGCCTGTACACGCTCGACGGGACCGGCACGCTGCGCTACCGCGGGCTCACGCGCAAGCGCGCGACCGCGACGGCCGGCGACGAGACCTGGGAGCTGCGCTTTCGCGTCGGCGCGTGGAAGGGCGCGATCGAGGCGACCGACGCGCGGGGCGAGACCGTCGGGTCGCTCGAGTCACGCGCGTTCCGCCGCGGCGGCACGCTGCGCTGGCACGACCGGGCGATCGCCCTGCGACCCAAAGGCGCGTGGCGCCTGCGCTTCATCCTCGTCGAGGCCGATCGCACGCTCGGCTTCATGGAGCCGCGGTCGCGAGGCGGCAAGCCGGTGCGTCTCGTCCTGGAGGACTCCGTCGAGATCGAGCCGGGCTACCTGCTCTTCCTGGCGTTCACCGGGTTCGCGCTGGCGAAGGCGGCGGCCGGCTCGGCGGCGGCGATCGTAGCGGCGAGCTAACCCGGCCGTTCGCTCGGAGACATCGGCGCGCGCATCGGGTGAGGTGACGCGGGGTAGCCGCATATGACTGTGGTGGAACTGCAACTGACCCGCGCCGCCGGCGACAGCACGCGCTACGAGCTCGAGCGTGTCGGCCGGCTGCGCCTCGGCGGCTGGGGGTCGCGCCACGCGACGGCGAGCGCCGGCCGGCAGAGCTGGGAGCTCGTCCGCCGCGGGGTCTTGCGGATGGCCGTCGAGGCGACCGATGCGGCGGGCGACGTCGTCGGGGAGTTCCGCGCCAAGGCGCTCGGGCGGGGCGGCACGCTGCGCTGGTGCGGTCGCGAGCTGACGCTGGACGCCCGCGGCTTCTGGCGAACTCGCTACGTCGTCGCCGAAGGCGGCCGCCCGCTCGCGAGCGTCGAGGGCAACGCGTGGGGCAAGCGGCCGCTCAAGGTGAGCGTCGACGACGACGGATCCATCGATCCAGGGCTGCTGCTGTTCACGACGTTCGTCGTGCGGGCGCTCGTGAAGAACGACTCGGCCTCGGCCTCGGCTCCCGGCGCGGTCGTCGCGGGCAGCTGATCGAGCGGCGTGCAGCCCGCGGCCCCTTAACGGACGTGGCCCCGGCGAGATCGCCGGGGCCACGTCCTGCGTGATGCGGGATCCTGCTGCTGTTACGCGCAGGCAGGGATGAGGACGTCCGGGGTGACCGAGGTCGGGCCCACATCGGCGCGGACCCACACGCCGGCCGCACCGCCCCACAGGTTGGCGTTGAGCCAGACCGCGCCCTTCGCGTCGACGGCGTAGCAGTTGACGTCCGCCTTCTGGCCTGCGTGGATGACGCCGAGAATGTTGCCGGCGTCGACATCGCTGGCCGACGACCGGAAGTTCCAGTCGGCCGCGTTGATCGTCAGCACGGCACCCGACGCCTTCGTCGACTTCGACGCGGCCGTCGGCACGGTCGAGTCCGCGCGGTCGGCCGCCGAGACGGCGGGAGCCGCGATGGCCGACGCGCCGAGCGCGACGCTCAGCGCCACGGCTGCACCGCGACGCATGACCTTGCTACGGGACGCGCCGGGGTGCCTGGCTGCGTCATCATCGCTTCTGAGCTTCCTGAAATGCATGATCTTCTCCTGTTGGTATCGGTGACAAGCACCCGCAGGTGCTCCGTGTCAACAGGGTGCGGGTTAATCCGCACTGTGTGAACCTGAGTGCTCTCAGGGTGAAGAGGCGGACTCGATCGCGCGCAGCACGCCCTCGGCGATCCGCCGCGGGCGCGGGCCGAGCCCGACGACCTTCGAGACGTCGCCCCGCGGGTCGACCTCGAGGACCTTCGTCCCGGCCTCCACCGCCGCGCCGTCGTGCGTGAGCCCGCGCAGGATCCCGTCCAGCGGCGCGGCGAGCCGCTCGTCGCCGATCGTCGCGACGACCTCCCCCGCGGACACCCGCTGAGCGATCTTCGCGTCCGTGCGCATCACCCCGCCGACCGGCGCGTACACGAAGCGGTCGCGGCCGTGGCCCTCGAAGCTGCGCGGCTCGCCACCGAGCGCACGCGTGGCGCCGGCCTTCACCACCGTGCCGAGGTGCTCGCCCCACTGGGTCTCGATCGCGAGGTGAGTCGTCTCCCCCGCGACGACGTTCGGCCCGAGGCCGATCGTCAGCGGCGCGAGGTGAAGCTGCGGCTCGGGCACCGCTCGCTTGCGCATCCGCGCGTCGACGAGCACGTCGGGCTCAACCGACAAGATCACGCTGGCTAGCCCTGCGGTGCTGACGGGGATGAGCTCCCCGCCGCGCACCGCGTCGCCGAGCGCGGCGACGTCGTCGATCCGGCGGGCCAGCACGCCGTCGAGCGACGCTTCGCCGTCGAACACCGCGTCGGCGAGCGCCATGCCACGCCGAGGCGCGGACGGGGCCGCGATGTCGTGGATCGCGACCCCGTATCCGGCGCGATGCAGGACGACGGCGACCGCCGAGCCCACATCGCCACTGCCGCGCACGAGGACCCTCAAGGCGCTCATGCGCGGCATGTTGTCAGGCGCGCGACGGCTCCGGCGTGCCCTCGTGGCGCAGCGACGGCAGCCAGCCAAGGCGCTTCGGCAGGTACCAGTTCCAGTCGCCGAGGAGCTTCATCGTGGCGGGCAGCAGGACGCCGCGGACGATCGTCGCGTCGATCGCGATGGCGACCGCGAGGCCGACGCCCATCTGCTTGAACTCGAGCGAGCTCAGCGTCGCGAAGATCGCGAACACCGCGACCATCACGACCGCCGCGCTCGTCACGACGCTCGCCGTCTGCTTGATGCCGTGCGACACGGCGCGGTCGGTGCTCATGCCGCCGGCAACCGCCTCGCGGATCCGGCTGAGGATGAACACGTGGTAGTCCATCGACAAGCCGAACAGGATCACGAAGAGAAACAGCGGCAGCCACGACGTGATGCCGCCGATCGACGTGAAGTTCAGCAGCCCCTCGCCGTGGCCGTCCTGGAACACGAGCTTCAGGACGCCGTAGGACGCGCCGACCGACAGGAGGTTCAGCACGATCGCCTTGATCGGGATGACGAGCGAGCGGAACGTCACGAGCAGCAGCAAGAACGACAACCCGAGGACGAACCCGAACACGATCGGCAGGTGCGACGTCATCGTGTCGTTGAAGTCCTTCGAGCCGGCGGTCAGGCCGGTGACGTTGGCCTCGGTGCCGGGCGCGCGGCCGATCGTCGCCGGGATGACGTCGTCGCGCAGGCGCGACAGGGCGGCCTCCGAGACGCTGTCGGTGCCGTCGCCCGCGAGCGGGATCTCGACGATCGCGACCGTGTGGTCCGGGCTGTTCGTGACCGTGACCGGCTGCCCGAGGCCCTGCGTCTTGCCGGCCTCGCGCTTGAGCGCCTTGATGGCGTCCTTGACGGCGGGCGCCGTGACGTCCTTCGCCGCGACGGCGATGACGGCCGGCTCCGCGCCGCCCGGGAAGGCGGTCTGCAGGCGATCGTAGGTCTGCATGATCGGCAGCGTGCGCGGCAGGCCCGCGACGCCGGGGTTGATCGTGTTCATGCCGAGCGCCGGGATCGACAGCGCGATCAGCAGGCCGGCCGACAGCACCACCGAGAGCACCGGGCGCTTGAGGACGCGGTCGATGATCGCGCTCCACACCCGTGACTCGCCCTTCGTGCGATGACGCAGCTTGGAGATGTACGGCACGCGGCCCTTCTCCGTCCAGCCCTTCTGGCCGAGGAACGAGAGCATCGCGGGCAGGACCGTCAGCGACCCGACGATCGCGACGGCGACGACGAGGATCGTCCCGACGGCGAAGGACTCGAAGACCGCGTTGCCGGCCATGAACATGCCCGCCATCGCGACCATCACGGTGATGCCGGAGATCAGCACGGCACGACCCGAGGTCGCGGCCGCGGCGTTGAGCGCGGCTTCCGGCGCGCGGCCGGCGTCGCGCTCCTCCATCTCGCGGCGTAGGTAGAACATGCAGTAGTCGACGCCCACCGCTAGACCGACGAGCAGGACCACCGAGGAGACCGACTCCTCGACCGGCACGATCTGGCTGATCGGACCGAGCAGGCCGAGCGTGCCCATGACCGCCGTGAGGGCGAGCACGAGCGGCAGGCCCGCGGCGACGAGCGCCCCGAACGCGACGAGCAGGATCAGCAGCGTGATCGGCAACGACAGCGTCTCGGCGCGCTTGAAGTCGTCCTCGAAGGCTTTCGAGAGCGCCTTGTCCGCGCTGCCGCCGCCGAACTGCTCGATGCGCAGCTCGGGATGAGCGCGCTGCGCGGCGGCCGTCGTGGCGAGGGTCGGGTCGATGAGGTCGGCGACGGTCTCGTCGTCGCCGGGGAGCTTGAACGTGACGACGGCCGAGCGGCCGTCCGGGGAGATCTGGCCCTCGTTGCCGGCGCGCAGCGGCGACTTGACGTCGGTGACGTGACTCGTCGCCTGCAGGCGGCGCACGACGTCGTCGACGGCCGCGGCGAACCGCGGGTCTGAAGCCTTCATCGCGCCCTTGCCCTGGACGAGGACCTGCTCGGTCACGTCCTCGGGGAAGTTGGCGTTCTCGATCGCGCGCTCGGCGGCGGCGGACTGGCCGTTGGACGTGTCGGCGTCGCTCAGCTCGCGCTGGCCGACCGCGCCGCCGGCGACGGTCGCGAGGACGACGAAGAGGATCCATCCGAGGACGGCTTTGCGGCGGTGCTGGGCGCTCCAGCGACCCATGCGGGCTGCGAGATTTCGTTGCATCGTGACGGCTCCTTCAACGGGGGGCGGTTCGGGTGGTGCGTCTTAGGCTGACGAACGAACGCGTCCGTTTCGATGTGGGAACCCGGCGTCTTGGGGGTGTGGATAACCCCACCTCCGGGCGGGCGTCAGCGGGTGATCGCGGGCGGTGCGCCGGAGGGCGCGGCGCACTCAGCCGGCGGTGACGAGGCGCGCGTTCAGCCCGTCGAGCACGGGGCTCAGCGGCGTGAAGCACATGATCCGGCTCGAGACGATGATCAGCGTCACGATGCCGACCGCGCGCACGTTGCCGGCGGCGTCGGGCGCGGTGAAGACGGGGCCGCCGCTGTCGCCCGGTGCCGCGCGGATCGTCGTGCAGCGCACGACGAGGCCGGCGAACGCGCTGAGCACGCGCTCGGCGCCGCGGGCGCGGCGGCCTTGCATCTCGCCGCAGCGGTCGATCCCGCTCGTGCGGCCGGAGAAGCAGACGGCGGCGCCGGGCTGCGGCTGCTTCGTGCCGACGACGGTCCACGGCGGGCGGCTGACGCCACGGTCGACGACGGGGACCGCGCTGCGGGTCGTCGCGGCCGACGGGACGGGCACGACGAGCGCGTCGAACGGCCGCGAGCGCGTGAGGATCTGCTTGACGCGACCGAGGATGATCCCCGCCTGCGGGGGCCGGCGCAGGCCGACGTAGCGGCGCTGCACCGTGCGGTCCTTGCGCAGGCCGCCGCAGTGCGCGGCGCTCAGCCCGCCGAGCGCGCCGCCCGGCAGCCGCACGAGCCAGGCCGAGGTGCACGCGACCGCGCCCTTCGGAACCCGCCCGCCCGCGATGAGCCGCGGCCGCGCGAAGACGAGCTCGCGGCCGGCTTCCCAGCCGTCGAGGTCGGGCGCGAGGCCGGGGCGGCGGATGCGCAGCGCGGCGCCCTGGCGGACCGCGACGATGTCGTGCACGGTGAGGTCGGTGGCCGTCTGCGCGCGCAGTGGGGTCCACCCGGCGGCGGTGAGCGTGGCGCCGGTCGCGGCCGGCGGCCGCTGCACGACCTGCGCGGCGACCGCCTCGGCCTCGGCGCATGGCGCGCCGACGACCATGACGACCCGCGCGTCGCCGGCCGAGGCGCAGCGGTCGTAGGCGTAGCGCGGCACCGCGGACTGCGCGTTCGCGGCCGTCGCGAGGGACGCGAGGATGGCGAGGGTCGCGACGACGAGCGGGGCCGGCAAGCGCACGGACCCGAAGATGGCAGAACGGCTGCGCACGAGCGCCGGATCTCGGCGTCGCGAGCGATCCCCGGCGCGCCGGGGCTATTCGCGGAGCCGCACACCGAGGTGACATGCGCTAGGAGGAACGTCACTAATCGTCGTCCAACATCCGCGGCGCCCGGGACGATGCCCGAACCATGCTGGAGACGTCGTTGACGAGCACCACGTTGCAGCCGATCGTGGCCGCCGCGCTCCCCCGCCGGCGCCGTCGACGCTACCGTTTGAGCGCCTGCCCGGCGTACGTGCCGGAGTCGATCCTTGCTGGCGGCCGGTGACCGCGTTCCTGTTCGGCTACCCGCCGCACTCCACGCGAGGGTACGGCTGCTCCCGACACAACCTCGAGCGGCATCCGATGTGCACGATGGCTGCGCAACTGCATCGGTCGAAGACGGAGCAGAGACACAGCCTCGCAACACCACTAAGTCACCTCATGCCATGAGGGCTCAGGCCGCCGCGCTGCGCGTCTTCCTGTGCCATGCGTCTTCGGACAAGGCGGACGTCCGCAAGCTCCATCGACGCTTGGCCGGGGACGGTTTTTATCCGTGGCTCGACGAGGAGGAACTCCTCCCGGGTCAGGACTGGGAAATGGCGATCCAGCATGCCGTGCGCGACGCGGACTTCGTCGTGGTTTGTCTGTCCGACGCTTCCATAACCCGCGCCGGGTACGTCCACAAGGAGATCGCGATCGCTCTCGACGTCGCTGAGCGACAGCCAGACGGTTCTATCTACGTCATTCCAGCGCGCCTTGAGGAGTGCGAGTTGCCGCAACGCCTAGCGCGATGGCACCGAGTCGATCTTTTCGCAAGCGATGGCTACCCACGCCTGGTTCGCGCGTTGCGCTCCAAGATGGGCTCACTGCCGCCATCACAGCTCGTCGCGACCAGCGAGGGTCCCGCCGTCACCGAGGAGTCCGTCGTGTCGCAGTCCGAGGACTCACCGCCGACCTCGAACTCTGGGGGCCGCGGTTACCCCGCCGCGGTCGCCCGTTTGGTCGACCTGCTCGCCGACCGGGACCCCGGCGTTCGCTTCGAAGCGATGTCCGCACTACACGACCGCCTCACGCCGGCGCTGCTGCCCGTCATCGAGCCCCTGTTCAGCGACCGCGACGAACACGTCCGCCGCATGGCCGTCGAGTACTACGCACGACTCGCCGAGGACACCGAACAAGCCACCAAACGACTCGTCGGCATGCTCGCCGACCGAGACTCCAGCGTGCGCTTCGAAGCGATGTCCGCACTACACGACCGCCTCACGCCGGCGCTACTGCCCGTCATCGAGCCCCTGTTCAGCGACCGCGACGAACACATCCGCCGCATGGCCGTCGAGTACTACGCACGACTCGCCGAGGACACCGAACAAGCCACCAAACGACTCGTCGGCATGCTCGCCGACCGAGACTCCAGCGTGCGCTTCGAAGCGATGTCCGCACTACACGACCGCCTCACGCCGGCGCTACTGCCCGTCATCGAGCCCCTGCTCAGCGACCGCGACGAACACATCCGCCGCATGGCCGTCGAGTACTACGCACGACTCGCCGAGGACACCGAACAAGCCACCAAACGACTCGTCGGCATGCTCGCCGACCGAGACTCCAGCGTGCGCTTCGAAGCGATGTCCGCACTACACGACCGCCTCACGCCGGCGCTACTGCCCGTCATCGAGCCCCTGCTCAGCGACCGCGACGAACACATCCGCCGCATGGCCGTCGAGTACTACGCGCGACTTACGGGGAGCAGCGACTGACGCGGACGCGGTACGGCCGGTCACGTGCGCCGTGCGGGATGGCCTTATGCACGCAACGAGTCGCGGGCTTCCCAAACAGGCCCATGACGGGCTACGAGGGCACCGTCCTCTGACGGGAGGCTGTATTGGGTTCGCTCCATGTTCCCCGGCGCAGGCGCGCGTGGGAAGGGTTTTCTGCCGGCGCTGGACCCCTAAATGTCACGGGTGCATTCCGGCCGGCACAACACGCCCATCGCCCGTTCGACCGGTTGCCGCACCTTGCGCTCATGGAGCGGCTGGATCTGCGGCCGGAACGCGTGGATTGACCTCCGCGGTGCCCGGCACGATCATGCGTCGGTGGACGAACCGAAGCGGGGCGATGATGACAACGAGCGAGTGGGCAAGCGACCCAGCGTCTTCGCTCGCGTGGGCAACACGGCGGTGGCGTTCTTCGCCGGCGTCACAACCGTCGTCGTCGCGATCGGCGGCGTCTTGACTCTCGTGCGCGACGAGGCTAGCTCTGGCGCCGCGAAGCCAGAGTCGAGTCGCCGAGCCGCGCCGTTGATCGAACCTACGCCAAACTATCAGCAACGCATCGCCGATCTGTGCGACACCTCGAATCGAGACGCCCGCGAAGTCGCTCGCCGCAACCGGACCCTGCGCATCAGGCTCGCTGGGGCGCATACCGCTTCGGTGCGACGCAAGGTGCTGCTCAACGACCAGCGCCGTGCTCTCGACCTTAGCGAGGACCGCAGATCGCGCCTTGATGCACTCGAGCCCCCTGCGGCGTTGGCCGTCAAACACGCCCGGACTGCCGCGGTCTGGAAGCAGCAGGCGGGTCTTCAGCGAAGATATGCGCAGCGGCTGGATGGGGTGCGCGGAGCACGGGATCTGGAAGCCGCGGTCGCCCTGCTCTCCCGGCTACGACCTCTGCTTGAAGCACGGCAGGCGGCAATCAGGGAGGGCATGCTGTATCTGGCTCAAGGCCTGTGCCGACTCGCCGTCCGCTCACTACCCCGGCGGTGACGCTCCGGCCAGGCCATCCGGGTCCATCCGTCTCGCAGCCCGTGCCGCGGGTAATGCCCAACCTGCGTGCGCCAGTCAGACCACCGCCCCCCGCGCCCCGCGTCACCTCGCCACCGAGCCCGACTCCATGAGACCGAGATGGCTCACAAGAGGGCCGACAAGGCTCGCCATGTCAAGCTGAGTTGATGAGGGCGACAGGGCGCGACCAGGACCAAGCAGGCCGACCGCGCGTTGAGTGGCTTGGATGCGCTCCGGGTGACACTGTCCGCACGCGCCGTGCGCGCGGAACCACCCACTCACCCGTCAGACGACAGAGAGCGAGTCGCTCGACATGCCCACGATCATCGTTCTGGACGACACCGACGACGGACACACGCATACGCAGATGCGCCAGTGCGTCTCCCGGAACTGGTGCTCGACCGGCATGCGACCGGGAAGCTCATCGAGCGCATCGTGCTCGCGCTCGTCCAAGCCGAGCAGTCCGAGCGCGCGCACGTGCTTCGGATCACGGCTTGCGGCTGCGGCGTCGCGCACGGCGACGTGGGGACCGACTGACGCGCGGAAGGCGATGTGCCCGCTGGTCCTCGCTTGGCCGACCTCGCAGGGACCGACCCCGTTACGACACCGGACGGTCAGCGAGCGCGGGCGGGCGATCGTGGCTCGCGCGCGCGGCGAGGACCTGCGTGATGTTCGCCTCCGCCCACTCGTGGATCCCGCGCAGCGGGGCGACGAGCGTGTGGCCGAGGTCGGTGAGCGCGTAGCGCACCATCGGTGGGTAGGTCGTCTCGATGACCGTGCGCGTGAGGAGCCCGTCGCGCTCCAGCATGCGCAGCGTCTGGACGAGCATCCTCTCCTGCTCGCGCAGGCCGGCCCGCTGAGCGGCGGCACGTCATCTTCCCCGGCGGGAGCGGCGCGCTCGCCTGGATCGACCCGCGCGACATCGCGGCGGCGGCTGTCGCCGCGCTCCTCGCGGCGGACCCGATCGCGGGCACGTTTACGCTCACCGGCGCAAATGCTGACGTTCGACGCTCTCGCCAGCGAACTGTCGGCAGCCCTGGAACGCGAGATCGCCTGGCTTGACGTCCCCAACGAGGCGTGGCGCACGGCGCTCGCCGAGGCCGGCGTGCCCGCGTACAACGTGCGGCTGCTCGGCGACGTGTTCGCCTCGATCGCCGCGCGCCCGCACCCGACGCTGACCGACGACGTCCACACGCTCACCGGGCGCGCGCCGGCACGCGTGTCGCAGTGGGCCGCCGAGATGCTAGCTCCGGCCCTGCAGACGGACGCGGTGGCGTAGCACAGCGTGCGCCGGGGCAGGGGTCACCGCCGCGCCACTTACTGAAAACCTCGCGACAGCCCCGCGTCTTGTGCACCGCGGCGCGCGACCGTACACTGCGGGCTCGCGACCAGGGGAACCTCGAACCTTGCACCATCGGCGTAACCGCATCGTTCCGGAAATCGGAGCACGCACTGTGATGAGGTGGCTTGTCCTGGCCGCGGCACTTGCTGTCGCGCTGACGCTCGCCGCCGCGGGCGAGGCCGGAGCCGTCGCGGGCGGCAGCATCCTGTTCGCGCGCGACAGCAACATCTGGCTGACCAGTCCCGACGGCACAACACAGCGCCCGCTGACGAGCGACGGGACGGCCGCCACGCCCTACTACAGCCCGACCCAGTCAGCCGACGGCAGCGTCATCGTGGCGGCTCGCCTCCGGACCGAGCCGAGCGGGGTCTACAGCTCGCTGTATGAGATGGATCGCCAGGGGACGCTGCTGCGCCCTCCCTTCGACCCGCCGCAGATCGCCCGCGTGGACTCGGGTCCGGGCACGCCGTGTCCCGGGTACTTCCGGATCCCGAACGGGATCAGGGCGGCCGTGTCGCCGGACGCGAGCAAGATCGCGATCGACATGTTCTCCAGCTATTACCTTCCGCCCGGCTGCGGCGGACCAGCGCTCGGCGATACCTCAGAGGTCTACGTCCTGGACGGCTCGACGGCCGGCGCCGTGATCGCGCAGGGCCCCAACCCGACTCCCCTGACCCTCGCGGAGCCCTTCTGGACGACCGACTCACAGCTCATCATGAGCGCCAGCGCCCTCGTGAGCCCCGTCGAGTACTACGACCTCGGCGCGGCTGGCACGGCGACGTGGACGAGCTCTGCAGAGTCGGGCTTCTCCGCGCGATCGCCCTCCGTGGGCGGCGGCCGGCTGGCGACCGTCAGCCGCATGCGCGTGCGGCTGTGGACCGCTCCCGGTCCCGTCCCGGCAGCGCCGACCGCGCGTTGCGACGTCTTCAACCCCGATCACCCGGCGTTCTACTTCGACTCGGCGTTCAAGATGGGCTCCGCGACGATGGCTCCCGACGGGGCCGGCGTCGCGTGGGTCGAGCAGGACGTCGGCTCCGGTGGGACCGTGACGGCAAGCCGCATCTACGTCAGCCCGGTCGGCGACATCGGCGCGGGCGACTGCGGCTCGATCGGTCGCCGGCTGTTGATCGAGGGAGGCAGCGACCCAAGCTGGGGTGCGGCACCGGTAGGGCCGGCAGGTTCGTCGCCGACGCCTGTCTGTCCCAGCGGTCAGACGGGCACTCCGCCCGCGTGCGCGAGCCCGCCGGCCACGTGCCCGGCCGGCCAGACGGGCACGCCGCCGGGTTGCAGCGCGCCGGCACAGCAACCGCCCGCCGTCGTACCGCCGCGGGTCGTGCCAGCCACCGCGGTGCCGCCCGCGTCGCCGGGCGGCGTCGCGAGCCGGCCGCGGACACGCACCGTCCGCGTCGTCGTGAAGCTGCGCAGCGGCTGCTCGCGCAAGCTGCTGTCGGTCGCGGGGAAGGGTGTCGAGGTCATCGCGGCCAAGCGGCTGCCGCGCTCGAAATGCCGGGTCACGCTGCGCGTGACCGCCGGCGTTCGGGGACGGCGCTCCCTTCGCGTGACGGCGCACGGACGGACCACCAAGCGCGCGGTCATCCGGCTGTAGCGGCCCCTCTGCAGCCTGCCGGTGCGGTCCGGCAGGCCGATCGCCGTGCTCGCGTCGCGGTTGGGGAGCGCGCGATCGCGACGATGCAACGTCGCGCCATCCTCCCTGCGAGATCTGCGTACGCTTGCGGGCGAGTTGCATGGCCTACACCAAAGTTGACGTCGCCGAGATGCGGCCGGCTCCGGGTACGCACCCGGCGGCCAGTCCCTACGACAAGGGCGTTGGACAAGCCCTCGGCGTGCGCGCCTTCGGGATCTACCAGATCGAGCTCCCGCCCGGCGCGGAAACGGTCCGCCACAACCACGCGGACGACGGCGCCGAGGACGTGTACGCCGTGCTTCACGGCACCGGCACCGTCATCGTCGATGCCCAAGACGTCCCGGTCGGCCCCGGACAGTTCATCGCGGTGACGCCTGAGTCGGCGCGCCACGTCCGCGCCGGCGACAGCGGCCTCGTCCTGATCGCCGTGTGCGCGACGCACCGCTGAACGCGAGGGTCGATCCGCGTCCTCACGACGCCCGGCGGAACCCAATTCGGTCGTCTGCGAACCCGACCGTAGCCTCGGTGCCGCGGCCGCGGGCTATCGCTTCGCCGGCTTGAGCGTGACCCGGACGGTCTTCGTCGCCGTCCGGCTGCCGTGGCTCGCCACCATCCGGACGCTGGCCGTCATGCGCTTGGCGCGCTTGAGCTCGCGGTAGGCGCTCGCCGTCAGCTTGTAGCGCACCCTCGCGGTCGTGCCGCGGGCGATGGCCGCTGTCGAGCGGCCCAATGCCGGTGCCGACGGCTTGCGCCCGAGCTTGCGCGCCGTCGTGACGACCTCGCAGCGCGGGGCCGCGGCCGGGCAGACCACGCGCGGGCGCGGCAGCGTCACGATCCGGCTGGACGACACCGTGACGGTGACCGGCCGTCCGGCCGCCGTGAACGTCGGTGGCGCGAGCGGCGCCGGGCCCGGTGGTGGCGGCGGCGGTGGGCCCGGCGGTGGCGGTGGCGGGGGCGGCGGCGGTGGTCCGGGCGGCGGCGGCGGACCCGGCGGAGGCGGAGGTGGCGGCGGAGGAGGCGGTGTCGCCGGCAGGGCCAACGTCACGATCGGTGGGTCGTGGTCGGACACCTTGTGGCCGTCCGCACACACGGCCGGTGGCGCCGGATCCGAGCAGCCCGCACCGTCGTTGAGCAGCGTGCGGTCGTAGTACTCGTTGTCGAAGTGCGCGAAGCGGACGTCCTGCACGCGCGGCTTCAGGCCATCGGTCACGAGGATGTGGTCGAGCACCTGCAGGCGCCCGCCGAAGTGGAAGGAGAAGCGCTGCGCGGCCGGGACGCGGAGGATGAGGTCCTCGAGCGTCGTCTCGCCGCCGCTCGTCAGCTCCGTCAGCGGGCTCTCGAACTCGAACGCGTTGAGGTCACCGCCGACGATCGCGTCTCGGCCCGCGGTCTCCAGCGCGGCGACCTCGTCCTCGACGAACGCCGCCTGCGCCTCGCGGCACGAGTCCGGCGCGGACTTCGACGACCAGTGGTTGACGATCGCCGTCGCCGCGACGCCCTGCTTGGCGACGTCGATCGCCAGCGGCGGGCGGTCGAAGAGCTTCGGCGCGACGTCCGAGCAGTTCGTCCCGGCGATCGACTCCTCGGCGTCGAGGCCAAGCTGGCGGACGTTCGTCGCCGCGACACCGTGCTTGATGAGGAAGCCGACGTCGATGAACCGGTTGTCGCGCCCGCGCATGAGGTAGGCGGTGTAGCCGCCCAGCCGCGCGGCGACGTCCTGCAGGGAGGCAAGGCCCGTCGAGGCGTTCGACAGCCCGCCGATCTCCTCCATGCCGACGACGTCCGGGCGCCTGAGCAGCCCGTCGATCGCGTGGACGACGCGATCGCGCTTCGTGGCGTACTCGTCCGCCGTGATGATGCCGCCGTCCAGATCGCCGCCGACCGGGAAGAAGTTCTCGACGTTGAAGAACGTCGCGCGCAGCGTGTCGGGCGGCTGCGCGGGCACGCGGGCGAACGGGTACTCGGTCGGGCCCTCGACGATCGTCGGCAGCGCCCCGACCTGCGGCACGATCTCGTAGTTGCCGAACGAGAACGTCACCGGCCCGGTCACGTTCTCGAGGCGATCCTGGAAGTCGGCCCGCAGGTTCGTCGTCGACGACTGGTCCTTGAGCGGGTTGATCGGGTTGCCGGCACCGGCGTCGTTCGTCACGCCGATGAGGGAGCGAGCGCCGGGGTCGGTGGTCCCCGGCACGTCGTCGGCGACGAGCACCGGATCGAGCTCGGGGCCCGGCGTCAGGAACGTCTCGGCGAAGCCGTTGACGCCGCCGGAGTTCGCGACCCCGACGGCCAGCGTGACGAGCATCCCCTCGAAGCGCTCGTAGTAGGAGCGCCGGCCCTCGCGGCAGATGTCCGACGGGAACTCGCAGTCCCCCGGGATCTCGCCGGCGAGCGCGATCTGCGACTCGGCGGCCGTCTCGTCGAGCGTGACCGGCGCGGGGACCTGCGCCGGCGGCGCGGTGCCGAGGATCGCCGGCTGACTCACCGCCGTCACGTTGAGCTGGGTGTAGCCGAACTTCTCGACGACCGTGCCCTGCACGCTGATCCTGTCGCCGATCTCGTAGTCCAGCGGGTCGAGCACCTGGCCGACGAAGACGCCCTCCGAGGTGCGCGGGTCGCCGTCGTCGTCGGAGACCTCCTCCTGGACGTAGATCCCGCGGTCGTCGGGGAAGCCGGGCGAGGGATTGCTCGTCGACGCGCCGTTCTCGTCGTCGAGGCCCGTGACGACGCCCTCGATCGTGACGGTCTGCCCTTCGAGCGGCGAGACGTAGCCGGTCGGGTTGTTCGGGTTGTCGCCGGTGACGCCCTGGATCGCCGAGATGAGCGTCGGCGCCGTCACGGTGACCGTGAGGTTGCAGGTGCCGGCCGCGCCGCCGTCGTTCTCGGCGTTGACGGGGACCGTGTACGTGCCGGGCGCGAGCGTGCCGGCGACCGACACCGTGGCGGTCGCGGGCGATCCGCTGACCTCGATCTCGGCGGTCGTCAGGCCGATCGTGATCGCGCCGGCGGGGTCGGGCACGATCGTCCCGAGCGTGATCGCGTCGACCGTGCCGTCGGAGTCCGTGGCCGAGATCTGGCGCGTGCCCGCCTGCCCCTCGGGGAGGACGAGCGGCGCGCCACAGGTCACGGCCGGTGGCGCGTTGCCCGCACCGGGCTGCGACGTGATCGCGATGTCGTCGATCCCGACCCACTCGTCGCTGCCCGCGGAGTTCGTCGTCAGGACGCGGATGAACACGGCGGGCTGGTTGTCGGTCGCGTCGGGCAGGGTGACGGACACCGGCGTGACGAGCGTCGCGAGGCTCGGCCCCGTGGTCGCGTCCGCGACGTACCCGTCGCCGGGCGCCATGCCCGCCCGGGTGTACGGGCCGGTCGTGCCGACCCGGTACTGCACCGCGATCTGCTGCGCGGCGTTGTCGGCGGCCCCGTCGACGTCGCGCGCGTTGAAGGCGATCGCGAGGTCCTGGCGCGCCGTGGCGTCCACGCGGAAGGCGACGCTTGGGGCGTCCGCGGTGCCGGACCCCTGGAGCGCGACGACGGGATCGGCGATTGCGAACTCCGCAACGCCACCGGCCGTCAGCGTGTTCGGGTTGGCCTGGTTGGCGATGACGTCGCCCGTCGGGCTGTCCGCCGTGACGGTGCGCGGGTCGGCGTCGATCGCGCTGTCGACGTCGCCCAGGTAGCCCTGTACGCCGGCGACGCCCGACCAGTCGTCGTTCGTCATGATCAGGCCCGCGTTGGACCAGCTCTGGCTGTACGGGAGGGTCACGGGCGACGTGACGTCGCTGTTCGCCGGGACTGCGGCCGCGAGCGCGCAGACGAGCGTGGCGGCGCAGATGCAACCGAGGCGGGCTCTTGTCATCGAGGATCGCACCGTAGGACCAGACGACCCCCTACCCGTTGCCGTGCGGTCACGAGCCTGTGAACAGCCTGTGAAGCGTGCGAGCCTCCTCGCCGCCCCCGGCGGCCCGCGAGGTTCGCGAGCCGCCCCTCGTGTCGGCGGCGCCGGTCAGGCTTCGGCGCGCAGGGCGGCGGCGCTCTGCGAGCAGTCGTAGAGGCCGTCGACGGAGGCGACCGCCGCGCAGGCCGTGGACACGGCGGACATCGCGGTCGTCGAGCCGGTGCGCCCGTCGCGCATCGCGCCGGGTCCGCTGCTGCTCGTGACGACCCAGCGGATGCGGCCGTCCTGCACGGCATCCGCGAGCCACGCGACGCTGACCTCGCTCTCGCGGCCCGAGAAGCCGCCGATCGCCGCCACGTCCGCGCCCGAGGTGATGAGCGAGCCCGCCGCGCCCGACTGGCTCGAGACCGCGATCGTCCCGCCGCCGTGCGCCTTGGCGTAGGCCACCGCGGCGTTGATCGACGACGTGTCGCCGCCGAACATGTTGCCGGCGCCGCCCGCGGGACCTCCGGGCACCGCGCCCGCCGGCGCCTGGCCGGGGCCGAACGCCGGCACACCCGCCGGTGGGGCACCGCGGAAGCCACCGCCGCCGGGGCCACCTCCGCCCGGCCCGCCGCGACCGCCACCACCCGGCCCGCCGCCCATCATGCCGGCCGACTGCGGGCCGCCGGCCGGGAACGTCCCGTTCGTCGGATGGTCGAGCGTCTGCACGGCCCACGTCGCGGGCGCCAGGAGCAGGAGCCCGAGCGCGGCCGCGAGGACCGCCGCGCGCGCCCGGCCCGCGACGGCACCCATGGCGAGCGCGCCCGCGGCAGCCAGCCCACCGGCGGCCAGCACGGCCGGCAGCCACGACAACACGCCGGGGTTGTTGTGCAGGACGACCAGCTCGGTCGCCACGCCGCCGGCGATCGCGAGCGGCGCGATCCAGCGCGCGGCGCCGTCGTCGCGCAAGACGAGGCCGGCGCCCGCACCGCACAGCACGGCCGCGAACGGGGCGAGCTGCGAGACGTAGTACGGGTGGAAGATCCCGCTCGCTTGGCTGAACGCCAGCGCGGTGACAGCGAACGAGCCGCCGACGGCGATGAGCCAGCCGGTGCGAGCGTCCGCGCGGCGCAGCCGCGTCACCACGAGCAGGCCGATTCCGGCCACGGCCGCGAAGCCGAGCAGCCAGCCGCCCTGCCCGCCGAGGCTCGCGTTCAGCAGCCGCAGCGGTCCCGGCTCGCCGCCGAAGAACCCACCACCACCACCGGGACCGCCGGCGCCTGCACCCGGCCCGCCGGCCTGGCCGAAGATCCGGCCGAGGCCGTTGTAGCCGAGGATCAGCGACCAGATGCTGTTGTCCGCCGTCCCGGAGACCCACGGCCGGTCGGCCGCGGGCGTCAGCGCGACGAGCAGCGGCCACGCACCGCCCACCGCGACCATGGCCGCGCCGCCGGCGAGCAGCTGGCGCAGCGTCACGAGACGACCACCGCCGTCAGCCTGCCGCGCCGGTGCCACCCACAGCCACGCCGCCGCGATCGCCGGCACGACCATCAGGGCGGCCGCCATCTTCGTCTCGAACCCGAGCCCGACGCACACGCCCGACAGGACGAGCCAGCGCGTGCGGCCGTCCTGCAGCCCGCGCACGAGGAACCACAGCGCCGCGGTGCAGCACAGCGCGAGCAGCGCGTCGGGATTGTTGTGGCGCGAGACCGCGACCATCGTCGGCGTCAGCACGAGCACGAGCCCGGCGACCGTCCCGGCGACACGGCCGAAGTACCGGCGCGCCATGTCGTACGCGAGGCCGACCGTCGCCACGCCCATCAGCGCCTGCGGCACGAGGATGCTCCACGACGAGAAGCCGAACATCCGCACCGAGAGCGCCTGCACCCACAGCGCGAGCGGCGGCTTGTCGACCGTCATCACCCCGCCCTGGTCGAAGGACCCGTAGAGGAACGCGTGCCAGCTCGTGCTCATCGATCGAACGGCGGCGGCGTAGTACTCGTTGGCGAAGCCGTTGCGGCTCAGCGCCCAGAGGTTCAGGACGGCGGCGAGCACGAGCAGCGCGAGCAGTTCAGGGCGCCTGGCGACGATCGGCCTCACCCCCGCGCGAGCGCGGAGGCGAGGCAGGCGGACGGGCAGCGGTACGGATGACGTGGACATGGGTTCGAGACCTTTCGATGGAGGGGAAGCTCAGGTGCCGACACGGGCGATCGCCGTCACGGCCGGCGTCAGCGCCCGCTGCGCACGGCGCGCGAAGACCCAGCTGCGCAGCGCGACGAAGCGCGTCACCGTCGCGCACGCGCTCGCCACGATCAGGACGGCGAGCTCGACGTGGCGCGAGGGCTGCGCGTCGAGCGCGTGCAGGACGAGCAGTGCGCCGCTCGTCAGCCCGAGCGTCAGGACGTAGACGACGGCGCCCATCGCGTGCTGGCGCATGAGCTGCGTGCGCCCGCGCAGGCCGAACGTCAAGAAGCGGTTGGCCTGCGTGTTCGCGACGGCCGTGAGAGCGAGCGCCGTCGCGTTCGCCGCGGCCGGCCCCAGCGGCGAGCGCAGCACCAGGAACAGGATCGCGTAGGCGAGCGTCGACGCGACGCCGATCCCGAGGAAGCGCGTCAGCCGCGCGGCGGCGAGCAGGCGCGCGATCCCGCGCAGGTCGTCGAGCGCCGTGCGGACGATGTCCACGCGCGAGTCGGGGTCGTCGACCCAGTCGACCGGCACCTCGTGGATCCGCAGCCCCTCGCGCTGGGCGAGCATGAGCAGCTCGGTGTCGAAGAACCACGCCTCGTCGCGCACGGACGGCAGCAGCTGCCGGGCGGCGCTCGTCCGCATCGCCTTGAAGCCGCACTGCGCGTCGGAGAAGCGGGCTCCGAGCGTGAGCCGCAGCAGCCGGTTGTAGGAGCGCGAGATGAGCTCGCGCTTGGCGCCGCGGACGACCTGCGAGCCGCGCGCGAGGCGCGTCCCGATCGCGACGTCCGAGTGCCCGGAGATGAGCGGCGCGATCAGCGGGAGCAGCGCGCGCAGATCCGTCGAGAGGTCGACGTCCATGTAGCAGACGACCTCGGCGTCCGAGCCAAGCCACGCGGCGCGCAGGGCGCGGCCGCGTCCTTTGAGCGGCAGCGCCAAGAGCTCGACGCCCGGTAGATCGGCCGCCAGCGCGGCCGCGATCCGCGCCGTCTGGTCGGTGCTCGCGTTGTCGGCGATGACGATCCGCCACGCGAACGGCATCTCGCGGGTGAGGTGGTCGTGCAACCGGCGGATCGAGCGGGCCAGCACAGCTTGCTCGTCGAACACCGGGACGACGATGTCCACGCGTGCCGGCGACGGGAGCGCCGGCGCGCGCAACGGCTGAGGGGAGACGGCGGTGGAGGGCATGCCGAGCACTCTCCGGACCGTCCGCGCGAGTGCCCCGGGCTCAGCCTGAGAATCGCCCGGGCATGACGAAGGGCCGGGCGATCAAGCCCGGCCCTTCGCACTACGTCATGTCGTCAGACGGTCGCGTCAGCCACCCATGTTCGCCTGGGTGATCGGCTGCGCCGGAGCCGCGATCGCGGCGGGAGGCGTCGCGCCGGAGTCGGCCGGGGGCGCGCCGCCGGCGTCGTCGGTCGCGGTGACGCCGAAGTCGAGCGCGTAGTGCGCGTAGAGCTCGCGCACGTCGTCGTCGGACAGCTCCTGATCGGGCTTCACGGTCGGCGCGTCCTTGATCTGGTCCTCGTCGTACGGGACCCGGACCCCGTCGCCGCTCGGGCTCGCGCCGTGCACCGGCACCAGCGCCTCCTTCTTGCCGAAGCCGCCGGTCTTGACCGTCAGCCATGCCGGCTGGCCGGTCTCCTGCTCCAGGAGAAAGTCCGAGATCTCGCCGATCTTGTCGCCGTCACGGTCATAGAGGGTCTGGCCGGACCACGACTCGACTTCTGAAACGGTGGGCATTGCGCTCCTCTCTGTCGAACAGGTGCTTCCAAGGGGCTGCCCGAGTCCGCCCGGTGCTACACGTGTGCCGGCGCAGCCGCGTCAGCTACCGTCGCCCGCCCATGCGCCTGGCGATCATCAGCGACACGCACATGCCGCGCGGCGGGCGCGCCATCCCGGAGAGCTGCCTGGCGCGTTGCCGCGCGGCCGACGCGATCCTCCACGCCGGCGACCTCGTCGACGTCCCCGTGCTCGAGCTGCTGCGCGCGCTCGGCCCGCCGGTCCACGCGATCCACGGCAACGTCGACGGAGCCGCGGTGCGGGCCCTCCTCCCCGCGCGCTTGGAGCTCGAGCTCGGCGGCGTGCGGCTCGGCATGATCCACGCGCCCGGCCCGGCCGCCGGCCGGCTCGACGCGCTGCGCGCGACGTTCCCGCGCTGCGCCGCCGTCGTCTTCGGCCACACGCACCTGCCCGAGCACGCCGAGCGCGACGGCTTTCAGATCTTCAACCCCGGCTCGCCGACCGAGCGCCGTCGCGCGCCCGCTCACACGATGGGCGTCGCCACGATCGCCGGCGGGCGCGTCGAGTTCGAGCTGCACGTCGTGCGGTAGCGTCGGCGCCCGTGCCGGAAGACGAACCGAAGATCCGCGTGCGCGGCGGCTCCGGGCCGCTGCAGACGCTCGTCGAGCTCGCCTGCCGGCGCTCGCTGGACGCGCTCGCCTACCCGGCCGCGCTGAACGTCTCGATCAAGCGCGACCCGCTCAAGCAGGAGGGCGCCGGCGCGAGCCTCACGGCCGGCGGCGACCTGTGGGTCAACCTCGGCCTCGCCAAGCACGGCGAGCCGCTGCTCGGCTGGGTGCTGTCGGAGGAGATCGCGCACCACTACTTCGCCGGCGTGCACGACATCCGCCGCGGCGGGGACTTCGTCGAGGAGCTCCTGCACGAGGTCTTCGCGACGTGGTTTCAGATCCGCGAGAACATCCTCTCCGGCCGGATGGCCTTCGACGAGCTCATCACAGCGCCCGTCCCCCTCGGCCCTCCGAGGCCGGAGCTCGGCGAGCACCTCGGCAAGCAGATCGCGGGCGCGGTCAGCGGCAGCGAGGCGAACCTCGCGCACCTCGACGTGTGGTTCGCCGACCCCGGCGTCGACGAGCTCACCGCCGGGTTCGCCCGCGTCCTGCTCGATCCCGGCGCCGTCCCGTACGCGGAGGGCCCGCAGGCCGTCGCCGCGACGCTCAGGGAGATCTACGACGAGATCCTCGCGGGCGCGGAGGGCTGACCCGCGCTACAAGTCGCCGTCGGGCACGACGCCCGCGGTGAAGCGCGCGACCTGCTCGGCGGTGAACGGCATGCCGAGCAGCTCGTCGTGCAGGTGAAACGCGCGGAACAGGTGTGAGATGTAGCGCATCCGCTGGTCGAAGTCCGACCAGTCGCGCGCGGCGGTGCCGGGCACGCCGGTGTCGAAGCGGCCGAACAGCGCCTCGAGGTCGGCGACGTGCAGCTCGCGCAGCACCTCGGGAAACGGCTCGCTCATGTCCGCGCCGAGCGACAGCACGCGCCCCGGCAGCGACATGACCATGAGCGCCATCGTGATGATCTCGCGCACCATCCCGGCCACGCCGCGCTGCGCCCGCGCGCCGAGCGCGCCGACCGGCGCCGCCACGACCCGCGGCACCGGCCGGCGCCACCACGGCATGAGCGCGAGCGACAGCCGCCGGTCGAGGTCCTGCTTGACCGCGTACGGCGAGTCGAGCGACTCGCGGATCTCGGGCTGCAAGCGCGTCTGCTCGTGCATCCCGATCTCGATGTTGGCGAGCAGCAGCAGCTCGTCCCGCGGGTCGGGCTGGTCTGCGTCCTGCGCGGCGGCGGCTACGGTCGCATAGCGCGTGAACGCCTGCACGAGGTAGCGCTGGCCGTCCGGCGGCTCGCCGTCGCGCAGCTCGGCGACGAACGCCCGCAGCTCCGGCGATCCGGCCCCCGCCTCGGCTGGCACGGCGTGCAGGTAGCGCGCGAACTCGTAGCCGATCTCCTCGAACACCTTGCGGTTGCCGCGCGCGACGGCGTCGCTCGTGCGCTCGAACGCGTCGAACGGCGTGTGCAGCTGCGCGGTCATGCGCCCGAGCGCGCTCTGCGGGTTGAAGAGCCCCTTGCGCAGCGCCACGCGCCCGAGCGAGGCCAGCGGGTGCAGCAGCTGCGGTCCGACGTCGAGGCGCGTGCGCAGCGTCTCGACGAGGTCCTCTCCGCGGATCGTGCGCCCCGCTTGGCGCGACGCCCACGTCGCGTACGTGCACCAGTTCGAGCACGGGCCGGTGCGCTGCGCCATCGCCGCCGACAGGCGCGCGTAGCAGTGCGTGATCTCGAGGTTGCGCAGCACCGGGTCGGGCATCGCGCTGATCCGCCGGACCTCGTCGACGGTCGGTGGCGGCGGGGTGTCGGTCGTCGCGCTCACGGGCGGCGCAAGCATCCCACGAGGGGCTACTCGGGCTCGGGGCGCAGGTCCTCGTGCGTGAGCGCCACGAGCCCCTCGGCCGGCGCGCCGAACGGCAGGAGCATCTGGCCCTCCGCCCACCACCAGCTCTTGCTCTCGACGACGGCCGCGTCCGGGACGTCGACCTCGAAGATCACATAGCCGTCCGAGCCGCGCTCGAAGCCGCGGGTGCGCGCCCACTCCTCCGCGAGCTCGCGCGTACGCGCGACGTACGTGTTCTGGCGCAGGCCCTCGCGCTCGATCGACTCCCGGTGCTCGATCGTGGTGCCGTGGTAGACGATCACGCAGTGAAGTGTGCCAAGACCGGCGCCGTCGCAGCCAGGTTGGCGCCGCCGCGCACGTGGCGGCGTCCCGCCCGCGGCGCCTCCGCCGCTTGACAGCGCGCCCCCGCGCCGCGACGATCACCCCGTGCCTATCTACGACTACGCCTGCGCCTCGTGCGACGAGCGCTTCGACGACCTCTCGCGCTTCGACGCGCCATCACCCGCCTGTCCGTCGTGCGGATCCGCTGAGACCGAGCGTCTGCTCTCGACGTTCCTCGTGCCCAACTCGTCCGCCGGCCAGCGCCGCTTCGTGCCCGACGGCGCGAGCGCGATGGCGCAGATGGGCTGCTGCGGCACCGGCGGCTGCGGCACGCACGCCGGCTAGCGCGCAGGCCCTGTGACGACCCCGCTGCCGGCCAGCGACCAGCTTCACTCCGAGGCGATCGACGCGGCCGGCGCGCGCGCGTTCGCGCTGCTCGAGGGCGGCGAGGCCGAGGACGGCGTCTCGCTCGTGCGCGAGCTGGCCGAGCGCGCGGTCGCCGAGCTGGGCGACGAGAGCGAGGTCAGCGGCCTTGCGCTGGCGAAGCTCGCCGACGTGCAGCGCCACGCCGGCGTGCCCGAAGCCGAGCAGCTGTCGTCGCTGACCGACGCGATCAAGGCGTTCTCGGCGTCCGTCGGCCCGTCGCACCCGCACACGACGAGCGCGTTCGCGCAGCTCGCCCACGTCGCGCTGAACGCCCAGGCCGTCGAGGTCGCGGTCACCGCCGGGATGCAGGCGCTCGGCGGCCTGTCCACGCGCGGCGAGCAGGACACCGTCGAGGCCGGCGAGATCTACGCGACGCTCGCGATGGCCGCCGCCGCGCGCCAGTCCCCCGCCGCGCTCGGCGCCGCGGAGCGCGCGAACACGCTGACCGCGAAGCTGCCGGCGGGCGATCCGGCGCGCAAGCGGGCGCGCACGGCGTGGACCGCGCTCGGCTCGCCGCGGCGCCTCGCGGTCACCGAGGAGCTCGCGATCATCGCGTTCGGCGCTCCCCCCTCCCTGGTCGTCGAGTTCGCGCACGTCGCCGACGACGGCGCGTCCGACCAGCACAACCACGGCATGCGCGCCGACGCGGCCCGCGCCTTCCGCGCCGCGATCGCGACCGCCCCGTTCGCCTGGCGGGCGTCGGCGGGCGGCTTCGAGGTCGCCAGCCGCGCCGGCGACGGCGCGGTGCTGCGCTTCCTCGCCACCGCCGAGGAGCGCGGGGACGTCGAGCTCGAGCTCGGCGCGACCGGCCTGCAGGCGCTGCGCGACGCCGTGGCCGACGCGCTTGGCGGCGCCGTCGCGCGCGACGAGCCGGGGCGCAACGACCCGTGCCCGTGCGGCTCGGGGTCGAAGTACAAGAAGTGCTGCGGACGCTGAGCGTAAGAGATACGGTGAATGGTGGCGGTCTCAACGCTGCCACACACATATTCAGAGCGTCAAGCCGACATGGGAGGCACATGTTCGCTCATCTCTCCACGCCGTCCGGCGACTCCAAGCCGGGCGCAAGCGCCGTCGACTGCGCGGCGGATCCCGTCGCATCGCTGAAGACGATGTTCGTCGACCGCACGATGGGGCCGCGCATCGCCGACGGCCAGGATCCCGTGCTGCGGCCGGTGTTCCTCAAGCCGCACGGCGTCGCCGCAGCGACCTTCACGGTCTCACCCGACCTCCCGGAGCACCTGCGCGTCGGCGTGTTCGCGGGTTCGAGCTTCGCCGCGTGGGTGCGCTTCTCGTCGGACGCCCGGCCGACGACGCCCGACCTGAAGACGACCTGCGGCATCGCGATCAAGCTCTTCGACGTCCCGGGCCCGAAGCTGCTTCACCTCGACGCGGACGAGACGACGCACGACTTCCTGCTGCAGAACCACGACGTGTTCTTCGTCGACACCGCGACGGACATGTGCGAGTTCACGAAGGCCGGCGTGGTCGACGGCGACTACGACCCGTACCTCGAGGCGCACCCGACCACCGCCAAGATCCTCGACGACATGGCCAAGCTCGTGCCGAGCGTGCTCGCCACCGAGTACTGGAGCGGCCTGCCGTACGCCTTCGGCGACGACGCCAACGTGAAGTACAAGCTCGTCCCGGCCGGGGGCGGCGGCGAACCCGTCCCCGGGCTGTCGACCGACGACCCCGACTACCTGCGCCACGACCTGCGCGCGCGCCTGCTCGACAGCGAGGCGACGTTCCAGTTCTACGTCCAGCTGCAGACCGATTCCGAGCGCATGCCGCTCGATGCGGCGACGGTCCGCTGGGACGAGGGCGCGAGCGCCCCCGTCCACGTCGCCACGCTGACGCTCCCGCGCCAGGACGTCGACGCCGACGGCCAGGCGCGGTACGGCGAGAACCTCTCCTACAACCCCTGGCGCGCGCTCGCCGCGCACGCGCCCCGCGGCAGCATCGCCGACGCCCGCCGGCTCGCCTACGACGAGGCCGCGAAGCTGCGCCGCGATGAGAACGACGTCCCGCTCGACGAGCCCACCGAGCCGCGGCCCGTCGACGTCAACCCGGATGCCCGCGACAAGCACGTCGTGCGCGCCGCGATCCACCCGGCGATCGGCATCGCCCGTGTCGGCGACTCCAAGGAGGAGTTCTACGTCGGCCCCGAGACCGATCGGCCGCCGCCGATCAAGCCCGGAGAGATGAAGGACGCGACCGGCGCGCTCAAGCGCGAGGCGGCGCGCTTCCGGATCTACGGCTACAACGCCGCCGGCGAGGCGGTCGCCGAGCTCACGTCGCAGCATGCCGACGTCGAGTGGGCGGTGCACGTCGCCAACGAGAAGGCGGCCTGGTATGAGTTCCAGATCGCGCTCGACATCCCGGAGGCCGCCGACCCCGACGACGCGATGCCGTCCAAGCGGCGCAACGCAGGCGTGAAGGGCGCCGATCGCGCGAAGCTCGTCATCGACCCGGGCGCTCGCACGATCTCCGGGCCCAACCAGTCGGGCGCGGAATACCGCTTCGACAGCGGCTCGTTCTTCGGCAAGAAGGTCTACCTCGGCGAGCTGCGCACCGACGGCGCGGGCCGGCTGCTGTTCCTGGGCGGCCGCGGCGTGTCGGCGTCGCACGACGGCACCCCGGCGACGACCTTCGCCAACAACGACAAATGGCACGACGACGTGTCCGACGGCCCGGTGACCGCAACGGTCGCGATCGACGGGCGATCCGTGCCGGTCGACCCCGCGTGGGTCGTCGTGGCGCCGCCGAACTACGCGCCGGAGCTCGTCGGCGTGCGGACGATGTACGACCTGCTCGAAGACGCGTTCATCCAGTCCGGCGCGCTGCCGGTGCCCCAGCGCGTGTCGTTCATGCGCGACGTCTTCCCGGTGCTCGAGCGGATGGCGGAGATGCAGTGGGCCAACCACGGCTTCGCGACGGCGTTCGGCCAGGGCGGGCGCCAGCATTTCCTCGACCCGGAGTACCTCGCGAGGCTCGCCAGCGACGCGGCAGAGCACGCCGAGCTGCGCAACCAGACCCTGCGGGCGTTTCGCGAGTGGGATCGCGACGGCGAGGCGCCGGTGCCGTGGCCGTGGATCTACGGCGACACGGTGAACTTCCCGCCGGTCTCCCCGCGCCAGCACATCATGCTCTCGGAGACGCAGATGCGCAGCCTCGAGCGCTGGGCCGCGGGCGACTTCGACCCCGACCTCGACCTGCCGGCGGTCGCGCCGTTCGAGCTCGACGACGTGCCGCTGGCGCGGCGCCCGGCGATGCTCGATCGCGCCGCGCTGACGTTCTGCCTCGCCGACGCGTTTCACCCCGGCTGCGAGATGACGTGGCCGATGCGCCACACGACGATGTACATGGCCCCGTTCCGGCTGCGCCACCGCGCGGTCGGCGACGTCCCGCCAGAGCTCGGATCCGTGCTCACCCCGGACGCGGTGGCACAGATCGACGGGCCGCTCTACGGGCAGGTGCCCGGCAGCCTGTCGCGCTGGATGGCGGTTCCGTGGCAGACGGACACGGCGAGCTGCCTGTCGGGCTACGACGCGAGCTACGACCCGTACGTCCCGACGTTCTGGGCCGCGCGGGTGCCCAACCACGTGCTGACGCGCGCGGACTACGAGATCGTCATGGACGAGTCGCGGCCGATCGGCGAGCGGGAGGCCGCGTTCGAGCGTCGCGCGAACTGGCTGCGCTGGCTCGGCGGCACGCCGCAGGACCAGCTCAACGACATGATCGCGTCGTTCGGCAAGCTCGGCGTCGTGCAGACCGAGCCGGGGCCCGCGGATGGGGCGTTCGGGTCGCAGGTGCGCGTCGAGACGGACGTCGGCTTCGAGGGCGAGGTGGATCCGCGGCGCAACCTCATCACGCTGCACGTGCCCGAGGCCCGCGACCCCGCGCGCGCCGAGCAGGCCGTGGCCGCGGCGATCGAGCGGTCGGGCGAGGATCCCGAGCACGTCACGGCGGGCTACTTCGAGAAGCTCGACCGCTTCCGCCGCGCGCCGGGCCGCCGGTAGGAGGCGTCGTGGACGTCGTCGTCGCCGGAGCTGGGCCCGCGGGCAGCGCGGCGGCGATCGTGCTCGCCCGCGCGGGGCACCGCGTGCTGCTCGCGGACCCGCGCGCCGGAGCGCCTCCGAGGTTCAAGATCGGCGAGACCGTTCCGGCCATCGTCGCGGCCGCGCTGCGCGACCTCGGGATCGGCGCGGACCGGATCGACGCGTCGGGCGCGATCCGGTGCACCGGCACCGCGGCGGCGTGGGGCGGCGGGCCGCTGCTTCGGCGCGACGCGATCGCCGACCCCTACGGCCACGGCTGGCATGTCGACCGCCCGCGCTTCGACGCGCTGCTGCTCGCCAAGGCACGCGACGCCGGGGCGCAGGTGCGCCGCGCGCGGGTGACGGTCCGCGCCGTGGACGAGCACGCCGTGCGCGTACACGTGGGGGCGGAGGAGGTGTCGTGTCGCTGGATCGTGGACGCCAGCGGGCGCCAGGCCGCGATCGCGCGCAGCCTCGGAGCGCGGCGCGACCGCGCCGACCGGCTCGTCGCGGTCTACGCCACGGTGCGCGTGCCGGGCGCCGACGTCGACGCCCGGACCCGCATCGAGGCGACGCCGTCGGGCTGGTGGTACAGCGCGCTCGTCGCGCGGGGCCGGCGCGTCGTGGCGTTTCTCACCGACCCCGACCTGCTCGACCGGGCGCTGCGCACGCGCGCGGGCTTCGCCGCGGCCCTGGCCGCTACGCGCAACGTCACCCCGGCGAGCGCGAGCGTCGAGCTCGTCTACGGCCCGGCCACCACGGCCGCGCACGGCGCGCGGCTCGTACCGGAGCACGGCGGCCGGTGGCTCGCGGTCGGCGACGCGGCGCTCGCGTTCGACCCGCTGTCCTCGCAGGGCATCCTCAACGCGCTCGCCACGGGGCTCGGCGGAGGCGCGTGCGCCGACGCCTGCCTGCGCGGCGCCGGCGGCAACGCGCGCGACGCGTGCCTGCGCGGCGCCGGCGGCGACGCGCGCGACGCGTTCGGACGGCGCCTCGCCGGCGTGTGGGCGGCGTACGAGGCGCATCGCCGGGACGCGTACGCGATCGAGGATCGCTGGCCCGAGCAGCCGTTCTGGGCGCGCCGCCAGGCGGCCGCTCGGGTCGGCGTGACTTGACGCCGCGCGGGCGGGGACCCCGCGAGAGTCTCCCAGCACCTCCCCGGGTTCTTCCCGGGTGCACGCCCGATGCTGGCCATGTCTTCGCCACCCGCCTTCAAGGAGCCACGCATGTCCCACGACCACGACGACGTCCCGCAGCACCCCGCGATCCTCACGCCCGAGCAGGCCGCCCTCACCCGCCGCGGCGCGCTGCGACGGATCGGCGGCGCCGGCCTCGGCCTCGCCTCGCTCGGCGGGCTCGGCGGCCTCGCGCTGCGCAGCGCCGGCGACGCGACGGACGAGGCGTACGCAGCCTCGTGCGTCCTGACGCCCGAGCTCACCGAGGGCCCGTACTACCTCGACCTGCGCAAGATCCGCTCGAACATCACCGAGGGCAAGGCCGGTCTGCGCCTGGACCTGCGCATCCGCGTCGTCAACGCCTCGACGTGCAAGCCGATCGAGGACGTCGCCGTCGACATCTGGCACTGCGACGCGCTCGGCAAGTACTCCGGCATCGCGTCGGAGGGCACGACCGGCAAGACCTACCTGCGCGGCATCCAGCTGACGAACGCAAGCGGCCTCGCACGGATCCGCACGATCTACCCCGGCTGGTACCAGGGTCGCGCGACGCACATCCACGTCATGGCCCACGTCGGCGGCCGCGCCGGCTCGACATACTCCGGCGGCACGCGCGCCCACA
Organism: uncultured Actinomycetes bacterium; assembly: GCA_963743055.1. Lineage (GTDB taxonomy): Bacteria > Actinomycetota > Thermoleophilia > Solirubrobacterales > Solirubrobacteraceae > CADCVQ01. The sequence goes on from CAVUOK010000003.1 coordinate 174,595, forward strand.
CCGGGCAGCTCTTCTTCCGCGACGCGACGACCGACAAGGTCGCCAAGCTCTCGCCCTACTCGGGCCGCGGGGTCACCCGGCTGCGCAACAGCTCGGACAACATCTACCGCCAGGGCGGCAGCGGCCAGATCGTGAGCCTCAAGCAGCGTGGCTCGTCGATCCGCAGCGGCTTCACCGGCACGATCACGATGGGCATCGACGTGTCGGGGTAGCCCTGCCGCTTACAGGCCGGGCGGGTGGCGCACCGTGTAGCCCGACGTGTCGCGCATCGCGTCCTGCCAGCGCGAGCCGGTCTCCTCGCGGCCGGTCGTGTCGAAGCGCCGGGCCGGCGACGACCATGAACGCGTGGCCGCCGTTCGCGTAAATCGTGATCCAGCGACCGGGGCCGGGCTCGCCCCAGCTCATGAACGCGCCCGACGCGAGCGCCGTGTCGAGCAGCGCGCCGCCGTGCAGCGCGTAGGACACCGAGCCCGAGCAGTCATAGCCGCCCGAGTCCCAGTTACCGTGCCCGCCGCCGTAGGTGTAGGGCGCGCTGGCGATGCGGTTGCCGGCGGCGATGACGCGGCGCACGACGAGCGGCGGCAGCGCCGCCCGAGCGGCAGCCCGGCGCGCGAGCAGCCGCGAGGCCTTGGCGGCGACGCGGTGAAACAGGCGACGGTCCGCGGTGCCCCCGCCGCGCGTGAACGCGACGTTCACCGCGACGCCCCCGGCAGGCTCGCCGCCCGCGCGCCGTGCGAGGGCTGCAGCGACGGTGCTGCCGGCTTCGACCCGCGCCGGCGCGGGTCGAAGCGAGGAGCCTTCGGCCGCGGCAAGCGGCACGGCGACGTCCGCCCGGGCGGTCGCCGCATCGCGCGGACCGCTCTCCGACGAGCGCGCGATCGCCTGCGGCAGCGCGATCGCGCACGCCAGCAGCACGCCAAGCGGTTGTACGAGCGCGCGGACGCGCCGCCGTCTCGAAGTCGTCGGTCTCATGGTCTCCCCGTGATTGGGGCCTGCGGGGTGAGCTGTCGGGCTCGCACGCGAACGCGCTATGCCGCACGCTGCCGGCAATTCGCCCCCGGCGGTTCGATGACCCTCCCCGAGCCGCCCCCTGGTTGGTTCCCCCGCTCGCCCGCTCCGGAGAGCAGGCGACTCGGCCTGGCGTCGTTCTACCAGCGAAAAGGCCTGCACGCTGCACGTTTGCCTGCAGCGCCCGCGCCGGCCGGCCCGCGCGACATGCGACGATGGGGCCCATGATCGACGTCACCCACTTCACCGATCCGGGCTGCCCCTGGGCCTACTCGGCGTCGCCCGCGCTCGCCACGCTGCAGTGGCGCTACGGCGACCAGCTGCGCTGGACGCTCGTCACGATCGGCCTCGCGGAGGACCCGTCGCGCTACGAGAAGATCGGCTACACGCCCAAGCGCTCGGCGATCGGCTACACGACGTTTCGCAAGTACGGCATGCCGTTCCAGGTCACGCCGAAGGCCCGCCTGAGCGCGACGTCGCCGGCGTGCCGCGCGATCGTCGCGACCCGCCTCGCCGCCCCCGAGCTCGAGTACGCGACGTTTCGCGCGCTGCAGTTCGCCCAGTTCACGACGACCGGCCTGTTCGACGACGCCGCCGCGCTGCGCAACGCGCTGGCAGCGGTCGACGGCCTCGACGCCGATGCGATCGCCGGCGCGATCGAGGACCCCGAGGTGCGCGAGGCCTACGAGCGCGACCGCGCCCGCGCCCGCACCGCCGCCGGCTCGCCGACCGAGTTCCAGGAGCGCTCCGCGAACAGCGACGGCGCGGTCCGCTACACGGCGCCGTCGCTCATCTTCGAGACCGACGACGGCCAGCGCCTCGAGGCCGGTGGCTTTCAGCCGATCGAGGCCTACGACGTCGTCGTGGCGAACCTCGACCCGACCCTGACGCGGCGTCCGCCCGCCGAGGACCCGGTCGACGCGCTCGCCGCATTCGGATACCCGCTGACCACAGCCGAGGTGGCAGCGATCATGGCGGAGCACCTCGTCGCGCCCGACCTCGACAAGGCCGAGACCGCCCTCATCGCCGCGACCGCCGACGGCCGCGCCGTGCACCACCCGGCGGGCGACGGCGCGCTCTGGTCGCTCGCCGCCTGAGCCGACCGCTCGCCGGCCGCGCACGACGGACCTACAGAACCGGCTCCGACGGCGCCGCGCCGTGCAGCGCGCGATCCGACAGCGGGCGCAGGACGAACCAGCCCAGCAGCGCCGAGCCCGCCAGCACGATGACCGCGAGCCGGCTCGCGTCGAACTTCGACAACCCCGCGAGCTCGTTCGCCACGAAGATCGTCCCGCCCCACAGCACGAGCGGGCCGAAGCCTGTCGAGAGCTTGCCGACGAGCGCGTAGAGCGCGAAGTCCTCGCCGCGGCGCTCGGGCGGCACGAGCCGCAGCAGGAAGATGCGGTCGACGGCGGAGAGCGAGCCGAGCACGATGCCCAGCAGCGGCCCGACGACCCACAGCAGCTCGCCCGAGCCGGTGATCGCCTCGGCGAGCAGCGCCACGACCGCGATGACGAGCGTGCCGAGCACGACCCGCTTCGGCCCCATGCGCTCGGCGAGCATCCCGCCCACGAGGGCACCGACGATCCCGGCCACCGCGGAGATCGCCAGCACCATGTCGATCGAGTCGCCGTCGAAGTCGCCCGTGCGGCGGGCGTAGACCGTGAGGTACGCGAGCACGGTCGCGATCGCGTCGACGTAGAAGAAGCGCGCGAGCAGCAGGCGGCCGTGCGGCGCGCCGCGCGCCCGGCGCACCGTCGCGGCGAGCTGCGCGAACGGCCGCGACGGCGGCGCGTCGGGACCGCGCGGGGGCCGCGGGCGCTCGCGCACGAGCAAGAAGCACGGCAGCGCGAACACGAGGAACATCGCGGCGGCGGGCAGGAAGGCGTGCTGCGCCTCGCCGTCGTCGACGATCGCGCCGAGCACGACGAGCGCGGTGAGCCCGCCGACGAGCCCGACCGCGACGCCGATCCCCGACACGCGCCCGCGCCGCGGCTCCGGCGCGATGACGCTCAGCAGCGGGTGGTACTGCGAGTCGGCGGTGTTGAAGGCGAACGTCGCGATCGCACCGACGACGAGCGCGAGCAGGACCGAGTCGATGACGCCGAGCGACCCGGTGGCGACCACGCTCAGCAGCGTGAAGGCGATGAGGATCGGCTTGTGGCGGCCGATCCGGTCGGCGAGGGCGCCGATCAGCGGCAGCGCGACGATGAGCGCGACCGACACCGACGCGACCATGAGCCCGACGTAGATGTCCGGGTGGCCCTGCTCCTCGATGATCCAGTCGTTGAAGTACCGCGTGACGATCACGAACGAGAAGATCGTGTTCGCGAAGTCGTAGAGGATCCATCCGACGACGGGCAGGCTCAGCAGGCGCCAGCGCCGGTCGTCGTCCACGGGGCGCACCCTACGGCCCCGGAGACGTCGGGGGTGTCTGATTGGATCCCGCGAATGCCCTACGAGTTCGCGAGCAGCGACGCCGTTCAGATCCCCGCGGGAGCGCCTGCGGTCACCGCCGCGCCGCTTGAGGTCAGTGGCGTCGGCGACGGCGCGATCGCGCACCTGTCGGTGACCGTCGACCTCGACCACGCCTGGCGCGGCGACCTCGCGCTGAGCCTGCGCGGCCCGAACGGCACGCGCGTCGTCCTCGCGCGACGGCGCGGCGGCCAGGCCGAGCACTTCCGCCAGACGGTCTTCGACGCGGTAGCGCCCGTCGCGATCGGCGACGCGATCCCGCCGTTCGCGGGCCGCTTCCGGCCCCGCGGGGACCTCGCCCAGCTGCACGCCTGCCACCCCGACGGCACCTGGACGCTCGAGGTCGACGACCGCGCCTTCCACGACGGCGGCGCGATCCGCAGCTGGGGACTCGCGCTCGAGACCGCCGCGCTGCAGGAGCCGGCGTTCGTCATCGACGTCCGCTTCATGGGCGGCCTGACGAGCGCCCAGCAGGCCGCGTTCACGACCGCGGCGGCACGCTGGTCGCGGATCATCACGGCCGACGTGCCGTCTGTTCTCGTCGACGGCGAGACGATCGACGACATCGTCATCGAGGCCAGCGGCATGGCGATCGACGGCCGCGGCGGGATCCTCGGCCAGGCCGGCCCGACGCAGCTTCGCCCCGGCAGCTTCCTGCCCGCCGCCGGGGTCATGCAGTTCGACAGCGCCGACCTCGCGACGATGGAGGCCGACGGCAGCCTCGTCAGCGTCATCACGCACGAGATGGGTCACGTGCTGGGCCTCGGCACGAACTGGGACGAGCTCGGCCTGCGCCAGGGGGCCGGCACCGTAAACCCGACGTTCACGGGCGCCAACGCGATGCGCGAGTTCGCCACGCTGTCCGGCGGCGCGGCGACGCGCGCGGTCCCGCTCGCGAACGTCGGCGGCCCCGGCACGCGCGACGCGCACTGGCGCGAGTCGGTCTTCGGCAACGAGCTCATGACCGGCTTTCTCAACGACGGCCCCAACCCGCTGAGCCGGCTGACGATCGCCGCGTTCGCGGACATGGGCTACGCGGTGAGCTACGCGAGCGCGGACCCCTACGTCCTCCCCTCCCAGCTCGACCTCGCGATGCTCGGCGCGGGCACCGAGCTCGGCGACCACGGCGGCCGCGGCGTCATGCTCATCCCGCCCAAGCGCGTCCTGCCGGAGAGCGCGCTCGTCTGAGCCCGCGCCGGGTCGCCGTCCGGGCGGATGACCGGTATTCTGGTCGCATGGTCAGAACAGTGACCGCTACGGAGGCGAAGGCCGGGATCCTCGCGCTGCTCGACGACGTGGCGGCAGGCGAGGAGATCGAGATCACCAAGCACGGGCGGATCGTGGCGCGCCTCGTGCCGGCGACGGGGCCCCACGCGCTGCGGGGCCGCTTCGCCGGCGTGGCCGTCAGCGCCGCGGACGACAAGGCGCTGTTCTCCACCGACGAGACGTGGGAGACGGATTGACCGGGGTGCTCCTGGACACCCACGTCGTCCAGTGGTGGTCCGCGGAGCCCTCCCGGGCGCGTTTCCCGGAGATCCCGCCGATCGCCTGATCTACGCGACCGCCGTAGAGCACGGCCTCAAGCTCGTCACCAAGGATCAGCGCCTGCGTAAGCACGGTCGCTCGGTCACGGTCTGGTGACCGCGCCGGTCGCTGTCGACGCGCCCTCGCGGCGTGAGAACGCCCTCCTGCAAGACCAGCGACGTCGCTCGCTGCTCATACAGTTGTATGACAGCATTGCTCGCCTGTGCCCCGTCAAGCCCGCGCCAGCGCAGCGATCCTCGTCGACGCGCTCATCGCGGTCGTCGTCGAGCGGGGGCTGGATGCGGTGAGCATCCGGTCGGTCGCGCGCGCGGCCGGCGTCTCGATCGGCACGGTCCAGTACTACTTCGCCACCAAGGACGACCTGCTGCTCGCGGCATACCGTCACGTCATCGACGAGGTCACGGCGCGTGCCCGGGAGATCGCGGCCAGCGACCCCGAGCCCGCCGAGTACATCCGCTCGCTGCTGCACGAGTTGCTCCCCCTCGACGACCGCCGCCGCGCGACGCTGCTCGTGGCGATCGCGTTCACGGCGCGCTCGGCGCACAGCTCGCAGCTCACCGAGCTCTACACCGGCGGCTACCACGCGCTCACCGAGGCGATCGCCTCGGCGCTGCGCCGCGCGGCGGACAGCGGTCAGGCAGAGCCGGGCATCGACGCGGTCCTGGCCAGCCGGCAGGCCGTCGCGCTCGCGGACGGGCTGGGCTGGCACATGTTGAGCGCGCCCTCGGCGCTTGCGCCCGACGATGCCGTCGCGGCGCTCGACGCATACCTCGCGGTGCTGCTGCCGGGCGCGTAGGAGTCCGTCGGGCGAGTCGACGGAGGTCCCGCGTTCACAGCGTGACCCGCCTGCTCACCGCCGTCGCGCTCAGCGCGAGATCACGCGCGCACCAACCACCACGCCGCAGCGCCCCGGCCTCGTTGAACTGGCGCGGCCATCGCGTGACGCGGCATAGATCTTCGGGTTCACGCGCATGGGCCCGATGGGCCCTCGCGTAGACCTTCTGGACTATGGTCAGCGCGGACCGCCGCGAGCATGATCGGCGCGTGGAGCAAGATGCGCTCACCGGCCTGACCGCGGCGTTCGGGGCACTGATGCCTGCCGTCGCGAGCCCGCAGCTCCCGCACAAGGTCGCGGTCGACCCGCTGCGGGTCGCGCCCGCCGGGCTCGGCGGCTACGTCGGGCTCAGCGCGACCCCGCCGGGCGAGATCCGCGCCCACCGCGTCACCGCGCTCGCCCGCGTGACCGTCGGGACCACCGACGCCGACCAGCTCGACGCCGCCGTGACGAAGGTCACCTCGGCGATCGTCGCCGGTGACCGCGCGCAGCAGCGCTCGCACGGCCTGCTCGAAGCCGAGCTCGAGGACATCGGCCCGCAGGTGGCCGTCTCGGCTTCCGGCGTCGACCGCTTCTCGCGCGACGTCCGCTTTCGCCTGCTCTTCGAGCACGTGCAGCTCCCGGAGGCCAGCGAGGACGTCATCGAGACGATCCCGCTGCACGCCGTGCCGCCCGCCGCGGCGGACCGCACGTTCCGGATCGCGCCCGCGCTGCCGGGCGAACCCGACCCGCCGGAGGGCCCCTAAGCCGTGACCACGCACTCACCCGTCATCCGAGGAGGAAACTGAATGGCCGAGACATTCGCACTGGGATCACTGGTCATCCCCGGTCCCTACGTGCAAGTGCGGGCGGAGGGCCTCATCGGGGCACCTGCCGTCTCCACCGGCAACGTCGGGATCGTCGGCACGGCAGCGCAGGGGGCCGGGTCCACGCGACTCGTGTCGACCTACGCCGAGGCGGTCACCGCCTTCGGCGCCTACGACGAGCTGAACGACGCCACCGGCAAGGGCACGACGAACCTCGTGCGCGCGCTCGAGATCCTCTACCGCAACGGCGGCGGGGCGGTCTACGCGCGGGCCGTGGCGGCCGGCGCCGACCAGGCCGCGTTCACGGCGGCCTACAACGAGCTCGTCAAGGACGACGTCAACATCCTCATCGCGCCCGAGCTGTCGACGGCCGACGCGAAGGCCGTCCTCGGGCCGATCCTCGAGACCGCGGAGAACAACGGCCACGACCTGCTCGCGGTGATCGGCTCGGACGTCGATCCGACGGCGACCGACGCGCTCGGCGACATCGAGGACAGCGTCCCGACGGATGACCGCATCGTGATCGTCACGCCGGGCATCCGCGCGTTCGACTCGGCGGCCGGCGAGGAGGTCGCGCTCGGCGGCAACTGGTCGGCGGCGGCCGTGGCGGGCCTGCTCAGCACGCTCACCGTGCAGTCCAGCGCGACGAACAAGTCGCTGCCGGGCGTCGTCGCGCTCTCGCATCGCTACTCGTACGCGGAGATGAAGGCGCTCGTGAACGCTCGCGCGCTCGTGCTCGAGCAGCGGGGCGGCGTGAAGGTCGTGCGCGCGCTGACGAGCGACGACGGCGCGTTCAAGCGCATCACGACGCGGCGCATCGTCGACTACGCGAAGGCCGGCGTGCGCGGCGTCAGCGAGCCGTTCATCGGCAAGCTCAACAACCAGCGCGTGCGAGCCGCTCTGCAGGGCGCGATCAACGGCTTCCTCACGAGCATGCTCGTCGACGAGGCCCTGGTCGGATTCCAGCTGTCCGTGACCGCGACCAGGGACGACGAGATCGCGGGCCGCGCGATGGTGAACATCATCCTGCAGCCGGTGTTCGAGCTCGAGTTCGTCGCGGTCACCCTGATCCTCGAGTAGGGAGGCAACCTCATGGCGAACACCAGCGTGTACACCGGATCCGACGGATCCCTCACCCTCTCGGTGCCCAGCGGCGTCGAGGGGGACGCGGCCCAGGCCGTCATCAGCGCGTACGACACGATCGCGGTCGGCCGCGTGCAGGACGTCAACGTCCAGGTCCTCTCCGAGGTCTTCGCGTTCAACGAGATCGGCGAGCGCTACGCGACGCAACTGCGGCCCGGCAACGTGTCGATCACCGGCACGATCGGGCGCGCGTTCATCAACGGGGCGATGCTGAAGCTGTGCCTCGGCGAGGCAGCCGACAGCCGTCCGCAGGGCAGCTGGAGCCAGCCCGCGATGAACATGACGCTGCAGGTGGCGAACACCGCCGTCCCCGACGTCCGCAGCATCGTGACGCTGCACGACGTGAAGATCGAGACGTGGTCGCTCGAGATGCCCGAGTCGACGTTCGTGCTCGAGGCGGCGGCCTTCAAGGCGCTGTTCGTCAGCGTCCAGGACGAGGGGTGATGCTGTCGGCAGAAGCGCTCCTCGCCGGCAGCAGGCTCACCTATGACGTCGAGGTTCCGGCGGCGGTCCTGCACCCCGATGGGGGTGCGGACGCCGGCGCGGGCGAGACGGTGCGCCTGCGTCCGCTGACGGTCCACGACCTGCAGCTGATCGCGGGCGCCGCGAGCACCGACGACCAGCTCCTGGCGACGCTGATGGTGCAGCGCTCGCTCGTGGAGCCGGCGATGAGCGTTCAGCAGGTCGCGGCGGCGCATGCGGGGCTCGTGCAGTACCTCCTGCACCACGTCAACCGCGTCAGCGGGATCTCCGCGACGTCGGACGAGCTCGCGAGCGCGGCGCAGGCGCCGCTCGCGCGGGCGTCGCTGGCGCTCGAGCGCGCGTTCGGCTGGACGCCCGAGCAGGTCAGCGAGCTGACCGTCGGCCAGATGTTGCTGCACCTCCAGCTCCTGAGCGAGGCTCCGCAGGGATGACCGCGCCCGACCCTCTCGCGTCCGTGCAGGCGTTTCGCGCCGCGTACGGCCAGCTGCGCCAGCCCGTGTTCGGGCTCGCGGGCGAGTTCGCGCGCGCCGAGCGGCTCGCCGATCCGGGTACGGCGCTGCCGCTGCTTGGTGCTGCGCCGTTCGAGCCGCTGGCTGGTCGGCCTGCGTTGTTCGACGCTGCGGCGGGAGGTTCTGGTGGTCCGGTTGCCCCGGCAGGTGGGCGGTCACGGCCCGCCGCGACCGTGCGTCCTCACGATCGGGGGCGGTCGGGTGCCCTACCTCCGGTTGCGAATGGCGCTTCGCCGGCCGCGAGGTCGCTCGGTCGCGACGGTGCCGACCCCGCGGCGTCCCGGTCCGGCGCGCCCCCGGGATCGGCGCCGCGGCCTTCGGCACCGGCACCGGACGGCAGGGCGGCAGACCGGCCTTCGGCACCGGCGTCGGCGGGTGGCGCGCCGACGCAGCCTGCGCCACCGGCGCCAGGCAGCGACGCGGCGCAGCGGTCACCGGCTCTGGCACCGGGCGGCGCGGCAACGCGCCCTTCGGCACCGGCGGCGGGCGCCGGCGCGGCGCAGCGGCCTTCGGCACCGGCCTCCGGCGGCGTGGCACCGCCGCCCTCGCCGCCGCTGCCGGCGCGGCGCGCGATGGCCGCGCGGGCGAGCTTCGGCGACGCCGCCGACGGGACGCTCGGCGGGTTCGTGCGCGGCGCGGATGCGCCGGAGAGCTTCGGCGAGCTCGCGCGCGGTGCCGAGGTGGCTCGCGCCTTGAGCGGGCAAGCGAGCGGCCCGGCGAGCGAAGGTCCCTCAGGCGCGGCCGCCGTGGCCGGGAGCCTCCTCGACCGCGCCGAGGCCGCCGTGTCCGCGGCCGGCCCGCACGCAGGCGGCGAAGAGACCTCGCCTTCATCCGACGCCCCTCGCCGATCGGGGGCGGCGCGCGCGACCGCGAGCGCACCGACCTCGTCCGGCGACCGAGCCGGTGCCGCGGCTCGCGAGGTGTCCACGGGCCGTCGCCCCGGCTCGCGAGGCAGCTACGAAGACCGCGACGGCGCGGTACCTACGGGTGCGCCACGCCAACCGATGCGCCCTCTGAGCGGCACCTCGCGGAGCAGGGCGGCGGCGAGATCCCTCACAGGCCCGTCCTCCTCGGGCTCGTCGAGCACGGGCACCTCTTCCCTCGCGGCCCACTCCACTATGGGAGCCTCCCCCACGGCCTCCTCTAACCGGGGAGCCTCCTCCGCGGCACCCTCCAACGGGGGAGCCTCCTCCGCAGGGTCCCTCTTCGCAGGCTCCTCCGCCGAGGCCGCCCCGCCGGGGCGCCCGTCCGTCGGCGCCTCCGCCCTGGGCGCTGCCAGCTCCTCCGGCGCGGATGCCCGAGCAGGCCTCGGACCGAACCTCGCCGAGCTTGCGTTGCAGGCGATCGCGCGGGCGACGAACACCGGTGGCCCTCCCCCGGGTCCAGCCTCCGGCGGTCGCGCGGACCGCGGCCTCGGGGCCGCAGCTGCGCTGATCGGCGTCGCCGCCGCCGTGACGCCCGGTGCGGACAGCCTGGTAGCCACCTCCGCGAGCGGCGCTCCCGGAACGGCCCGCGACACCGTCGACGCTCCGCACCGGAGGGGCGCTCCCCTCGGCGACCCCTCGGACCCACGCTCGCCGGCGCCCGACCGCCCCGCCCCTGCCGGGACCGCCTTCACCAGCACCGACGGCATCCCCGCCAACACCTTCGGCGCGCACCGCCAGCTCACCACGGTCGCGCCGCAGATCGACCCCGCCGAGCTCGCGAGCCTCCTCAACGAGACGCTCGTCGAGCAGGCACGGATCCACGGGCTCGACCTGTCATGAAGGTCCGGCCGGTCATGGGCGACTTCGAGATCCCGCACGTCACGGCGCTCGAGACCCTCGAGCGCCGCGACTTCGTCGAGCTGCGCGTGCCGGGCCGCCCCGGCAGCCTCTTCCACGACATCGACGCGCACCCCGCCCGCATCGCGATCCGCGGCAGCGTCTTCGGCGACGACGACCGCGACACGTTCCTCACCGAGGTGCGCAGCCGCTTTCAGAAGGGCGAGCCGATCACGTTCGTCTCGGACATCGTCACCGCGACCGAGGTGAAGTACGTCGTGATCGAGTCGCTCTCCGTCGAGGAGACCGGCGTGCGGCCCGACCAGCTCGCGTTCGAGATCGCCCTGCGCGAGAGCCCGCCGCCACCGCCGAAGGGATCGCCGCTCGCCGACCTCGATGCCGGCCTGCTCGACCAGGCGTCCTCGTTCGCGGACACCGTCGCCGGCGCCGCCGGCCTCGCCGACCTGCTCGAAGGCGCGATCGGCGCGCTCGGCTCGGTGCCGGACTTCGGCAACCCGGTCCCGCCGCTGGCCGGCGCGCTCGACGGCCTGAAGGCCGCGACGGCCGGCCTCGACCCCGCGGCCGGCCCGCTGCGCGACGCGATCGGGGGTGCCTGATGGCCGACACGCTCGTCGACAAGACCGCCGCGCTGCAGACCGGCGTCACGCCCGTCGCGACGCTCGAAGGCAGCGCCGGCAGCAGCGGCCAGCCGGGCAGCGGCCTGTCCGGCGCCGCGTCGCTGACCGTCGAGTCGCCGCTTGGCAACGTCGGCGGGCTCGTCGACGACCTCGGCGACAAGCTCACCTCGGCGCTGAGCTTCGACGTCGACAAGGCGCGCGCGCCGGTCGCCGCGCTGGACAAGATGAAGGGCGGGCTGAAGGCGCCGCCGGCCGGAGCGCTCAAGGGCTTCGGCATCAAGATGGAGCAGACCGAAGCCGGCCTGTCGCAGGACTTCCCGACCGCCGTCGCCCAGACGGTCGACCGGCTGAACGGCATCTTCGCGCAGGTCCCGACCGACCCGAGCACGCTCGTCTCGACGCTGCTCGAGAAGCTCGTCGAGGTCTTCGCGAGCCTCGACGGGCCCGAGGCCGAGCAGATCCGCGCCTGGATCGCGACCGTCGAGGAGATCGGCAAGAGCGTCCTGCCGTTGATCGAGGCCGCCGACGCCGACGCCCGCCTGACGCTCGCGGTCGACCTCGTCGGCCGCTCGGTCACGGCCACGGCGAGCGTCTTCGGCTTCGACAAGGTGGCGTCGCTCGTCGCGTCGCTCGACGCCTTCCTGCACGAGCCGCTGCCGTCCGCCGTCCTCAGCGCCGTCGAAGGCGCGTTCTCGACCGTCGACGGCGCGCTCGGCGACGCGCTCGCCAAGGGCGACGCCGAGCTCGCCGAGCTGCGCGCCGCCGCGCTCGCCGCGCTCGAGGACCTGCGCGCGCTGAAGGACGCGCTGCGCTCCGTCCTGTCGGTAGCGCTGCGCGTCGCCGACGCGCCGATCCTCAAGCCGGGCGCGCTGCAGCGGCTGCTCGCCGACGCCTTCGACCACGCACTCGGCGCGAAGGTCGGCGACGTCTCGAACATCGACGACCCGTACAAGTCGCTGCTGGATCGCATCGACGCGGCGATCGCCGCGATCGACCTGAGCACGGTGCGCACGCAGGTCCTCGACGGGCTGCACGCGCTGCGCGACGCGATCGCGTCCGCGAACCTCGCCGCGATCGGCGACGTGCTGCGCGACGCGCTCGAGCCCGTGACCGGCGTCGTCGACGACCTCGAGAGCGGCGTCACCGGCCTGCTCGACGACCTGCGCGGCTACCTGCACGACGCCGCCGGCGAGGTCCACACCCTCGCCGAGAGCGTCGGCGAGTTCGCGCCCGACGGGTCGTTTCAGTTCGCCGTCGAGGACGAGCTGCACGATGCGCTCGGCACCGCGAGGACCGCGATCGCCGGCGATCCGGCGGATCCTTCGACACCGAGCGTCGCCGGCACGCTGCGCGACTTCAAGCTCGCGATCGACGACTTCCTCGACCGCCTGACCGCGCTGCTCGAGCCCGTCGGCGACGCGATCGACGATGCCACGACGACGGTCGTCGGCGCGATCACGGACTTCGCGGCGTTCGTCGAGCAGCTCGACGTCAAGGCGCTGCTCGACGAGCTGAAGGGGACCATCGACGAGATCGTCCACGAGCTGACGCCGATCGACTTCGCCGAGCTCGCCGACCCCGTCATCGCGGGGCTCGAGGAGAACACGGAGAAGATCAAGGCGATCGACGCGTCGAAGCTCAACGACCTCCTGCGCCAGGCGCTGTCGGCCGCCCTGGATCTCATCATCGCGATCGACTTCACCGAGACGATCCGCACGCCGCTCGAGGACGAGCTCGACAAGGTCAAGAAGCTCCCCGAGGAGGCGATCGCCGGGCTGCAGGCCCGCTACGAGGAGGCGCTCGGCGTCATCGACCAGCTGAGCCCCGCGAAGCTCCTCGCCGGGCTCTTCGACGCGTTCGACGTCCTCAAGGAGTTCACCGAGCAGCTCGACGCGAGCAAGATCCTCGATCCGCTCGACGACCTCTACGAGAGCAACCTCGTCGCCCCGCTCGGCAAGCTCAAGCCGTCCGTCCTGCTCAAGCCGCTCGAGGACGCCTTCGGCCAGCTGACCGCCGCGGTCGCGAGCGTCAGCGGCGCGCAGCTCATGGCGCCCGCGCAGCAGGGCCTGTCCGAGCTCAAGGCCAAGGTCGCGGGTCTCGACCTCACGTCGCCGCTGGACTTCCTCACCACCGAGCTCGACCGCCTCGAGGCCGAGCTGCAGAAGCTCAAGCCCTCGACGCTGCTCGCGCCGATCGTCGCCGACCTCGAGCGCCTGGACACCGAGATCGAGAAGTTCCGCCCGTCGAAGGTCTTCGAGCCGGTGACCGCGCTCGCGGCGCCGCTGCTCGACCTCGTGCAAGCCGTCCAGCAGGAGACGGTCGAGGCGCTGCACGCCGCCTTCCAGGCGCCGCTTGCGGTCTTCGAGCGCATCGAGCCGCAGAAGCTCGCGACCGAGCTGCAGAACCTCGTCGGCGCGGTGATCGCGGCGATCGAGAAGCTCAAGCTCCCCGCTCGCGTCCAGGCGATGAGCCAGCAGCACGCGCAGCTGAAGCTCAAGGCCGAGGCGGCGGGCGGCGCCGCGCGCGCGGAGATCGTCGTCCGGCTGGACGTCCAGTTTCATCTCGGCCCGTTCGTCGCGGCGCACGACAAGCTGCTCGTCGCGCTGAAGGACCTCAAGCGCTCGCTGACGTTCGACGACCTCACGGCGGCCTACGCGCAGCTCGAGGAGCGCGTCCTCGGCCTGCTGCCGCCGTTCGCGCGCCAGCTCTTGTCGGTCGAAGACTTCAAGCGCGTGATGGCGCTCGCCAGCCCGCTGCGCTTCCTCACCGACCTCGACGCGCGCTTCGACGCGCTGAAGGCCAAGCTCCTGCCGATCACGCCGCAGGAGATCGTCGCCGAGCTCGACGCGGCGCACGCCGAGGTGCTCACGCAGATCGGCGACCTCGGCCTCGACGATCGCCTGGCGGAGATCAAGGCGACGATCGAGCGGCTGCGCTCCATCATCACCGGCCTGCGGATCGACTTCGTCGCCGGCGAGCTCGACACCGTGCTCGCCGACCTGCGCGCCGTCGTCGACGCGTTCGACCCCGCGCGCCTCATCGGCGATCTCGACGCGATCCACGCCGAGGTCGTCAAGGTCGTCGAGGACGCGAAGCCGTCGCTGCTGCTCGGCGACGTGCAGGAGCCGCTGGACGCCGTCAAGGAGATCGTCGCGAGCGTCGACCCGCGCGCGAAGCTGCTGCCGCCGATCGAGGTCGCCTGGAAGGCCATCGAGGACAAGCTCGCGGAGGTCGACTTCGGCGCGGTCCTGAGCCCGATCGGCGCGCGCCTCGACGAGCTCGAGGACGACTTCGAGCAGCAGCTCGGGCGCACGGAGAAGGCGTTCGACGACATGCTGCGCGCAGCCAAGGGCGTGCTGAAGTCCGCTCCGCCCTCGGCGACCGCGGGGGTGAGCTTCTGATGGCCGCGACGACGTCGGACCTGCACGTGCGCGTCATGACGCTCGACCCGGCAGCGGGCGCGGAGATCCCGGTGCCCGACGCGACCGTGCGCTGTCGCAACAGCGACTGGTGCATCGACGGCACGCTGTCGACGGCCGACGCCACGACCGCCGCCGACGGCAAGGCGAAGCTCACCGTGACGTTCGACGAGGGCGAGAAGGCGAACCTCAACCCGTACTTCGAGATCGAGCTGCCCGACGGCAAGCGCAAGGTCCCCGCCGCGAAGGGTGCCGACCTGCAGATCGACCTGCCCGAGGAGTGGGAGACGCGCCACGCCGATCGCCACGGCATCCCGAACATCGCGGCCTACACGGACGCCGCCAAGCCGCTCGTGCTGTACGTCGGCCTGCCGTCGACGCTCGGGATCTCCTACACGGACTTCCACAGCTTCGACCAGGCGAAGAGCTACTCGGGGCTGCGCAACCCGCTCGCGCTGCCGCAGGACACGGTGCAGGTCTATCTCGCCGACTACGACACGATCAGCGCCGACGACCCGCTCGGCGGCTTCGGCTTCGACCGCCGCACGACGAAGGTCGTCAAGGTCGGCGACGAGCTGCCCAAGGCCGGCTACACGACCTACCCCTACGCCGACGAGTGGCCGACGGCGCCGTGGGCGATGGACGCGCCGGCGAGCCCGCCCGGCGCCTGGCTGGATCCGCCCGGCGCGCCCGTCGGTCGGCTCGGCGGCGGCAGCTTCCGCAAGCCGGGGCTCGCGGCGCCTGACGGCGCCGGCTCGCTCGCGGGCGCGCTGGCCGTCGACGGCCACGGCTTCGTCTTCCTGATCGACGGCGACGCGATCAGGCGCTTCTATCCCGACGGCACGCTGACCGAGACGATCCGCGACGCGACGCTCGTGCAGCCGCGCGGCCTGGCCGTCGACAGCTACCGCAACCTGTTCGTCGCCGACGTGACCGGCAACCAGATCGTGATGTTCCGCCCGTCGTTCGGCGAGTCCGGCAGCGGCGTCTACGTCCGCGCGGGCGCGCTCGCCGGGCTCTCCGCGCCGCACGGGCTGAGCGTGTTCGCGCAGCGTGCCGTCGACAAGCCGGAGCTGCTCGCGGTCGCCGACACGGGCTCGCAGCAGGTGCGCGTCCACACGATCGACATCACGGACGCGATCATGGGCGCCGGCACGTCGTGGTCCAACCGCTCGATGCGCCGGCAGGCGCTCGCGCTGACGCAGGTCGCGACGTTCGCCGGCCCGGCCCCGGGCTTCGGCCTGCCCGTCGACGTCGCGTTCGATCGGATCGGCCGGCTGTACGTCTGCGATCGCGCGAAGCACACCGTCTCGCGCTGGGGCCCGGATGCACCGTTCGCCGCGTGGCACCACGAGGCCGACTACGGTGCGGCCGGGGGCGTCGCCGGCGCCGGCGACGCGGAGTTCGACACGCCCGAGGCGGTCGCGGTCGATCTCCGCGAGGACTACCTGTACGTCGCGGAGTCCGGCAACCATCGGGTGCAGCGCCTGCACGCGCCGACCGGCGCCCACCAGCTGCACTGGATCCCCGCGGCGGGCATCGGGGCGACCGCGGTCGCGCTGTCGGCGCGCGGCGAGGTCTACGCCGCCGACATGGTTCGCGACCAGGTGCACCGCGCGCGCCACCACGGGCCGGGCGGCAACTTCCTGGGGGCCACCACCCAGCCCGCGAAGGCCGGCGAGCCGTGGACGGCGGCGAGCGACCGCGCGCACATGTCCGCGCCGTCCTACCTGCATCTCGCCGCCGACGGGACGCTGTGGGTCGCCGACAGCGGCAACGACCGCGTGCTCGCGTTCGCCCGCGACGCGGCGGGCGTCCTGACGCTGAAGCCCGACCCGACGCCGCTCGCGGGGCTGAAGGGCCCGCGCGGCATCGTCACGGCATCCGATGGCGACATCTTCGTCGTCGACACGGGCAACGACCGCGTGCGCCGCTACGACGCGGCGCACGCGCACAAGGCCGACATCGGGACGGCGAAGGGCGCGGGCGCGACCGAGCTCGACGGCCCGCGCGGGATCGCGCTCGTCGAGCAGCGCGACGCGCCGCTCTTGTACGTCGCCGACACGAACAACGACCGCGTCCAGGTGATCGGCGCGGACGGCACGTTCAAGAAGGCGATCACGACCGGTGGCGGCGCGCTGAAGAAGCCCGAAGACGTCGCCTTCGACGCCAACGGCCACCTCTTCGTCGCCGACAGCCTGAACCACCAGATCGTCCACTTCGACGACAAGGACGCCTTCGTCGCGCGGATCGACATGAAGCTGCCGGCGGTCGCCGGCCCGCTCGCCATGCTCGTCCCGAGCGGCGTGAGCGTCGACGCAGACGGCAACCTGCTCGTGACCGACCGCGCCGCGCAGGTCGTGCTGTCGATGAAGACGGACGGCACCGTGCTCGCGTACTGGGACCTGCTCGTGCTCGTGCGTCACCGCGCGGCCCTCGCGACGGACGCGGCGAGCGGCACCGTCGGCGACGCGCCGTCGCTGTCACCCGGCAGCGGCCGCCGCTACGACCCGGATCTCGCGCGCCAGGTCGTGTTCCAGGCGCCGTGCAAGTCGGTGATCGACGCGCGCGGTCTGCTGGCCGTCGCCGATCCCGACCTCGACCAGGTGCGCCTCGTGCGCACGCGCACGAACATCGACACGACGCTGATCGACCTCGACGAGCGGCTGCCCGACGTCTCGCTGCGCGTGCGCGCGCACGGCGACTGGCGCGCGGACCTCGGGCTCGCGGCGGCCGCCGTGCAGGTCAACCACGACTGGCCGAACTTCGGCGGCATCTGGTACGACGACGACCACTCGTTCTCCTCCGAGCCGGTGGAGAGCTTCGCCGGCGACCGCTTCGACCGCCGCCAGCTCCTCGACGCGAAGAGCTTCGTCTCGGGCGCCGTCAACGTCCTGCGCGTGGCGCGCGCGATGCAGCGCTGGCTGCACCACATCACGCGCGGCGACGCGCCGGACTTCCGCTGGGGCGTCGTGCCCGACAAGCTGCACAAGCTCTACTTCGACCTGACCGAGACGAGCACGAGCTTTCACGGCTTCGACTCCGAGGCCGTCCATCTCATGAGCCCGGACGCCGCGGGCCGCGGCATGGACGCGTGGGACGACTCCGTCATCGCCCACGAGATGACGCACTGGATGGTCGACCTCTCGGTCGCCCCGGCGATCCCGTTCAAGCGCGTCGGCGGAGCGCACGGCCACGACGAGATCATGCATCCGAGCACCGCCATCCTCGAGGGCTATGCCGAGTACGTCGAGCACTTCTGGGGCACCGAGTACGGGCGCTCGGACCGCTTGCGCGGGTTCCCGTTCACCGGCAACAGCGCGCTCGAGCACCTGAAGCTGCCGCGGGTCAACCCGAACAACAAGGCCGAGGTGCGGCGCTTCGTCTACCTCTTCGGCGGCAACGCCCCGCCGACCGCGGCGATGCCGGGCCCGACGTTCGACACGCCCGGCCGCGCGGTCTCCAACGAGGGCTACTTCGCCAACGCGATCCACCAGATCCACGTCGCGCTCGTCGAGGCGGAGATCCTCTTCGCCGACGCGCCGACGTACTGGTACGGCTACAACACGAACATCAGCGAGGCGCGCAGCGCGCTCTTCTGCCGGATCGTCCGCCAGGCGCTGCGCAGCTTCCCGGAGGACCCGAGCGACGACGACGTCCTGCACGGAAGCCGCATGTACGCGCGCCAGCTGCTCGCGCGCGCGCACGCCGAGACACCGGAGATCGCGCAGATGGTCGCGTCGATCCTCGAGCTCAACAACCTCGCCAACCCGTCGATCGCCATCACCGTCGGCGCCTCGACGACGGCGGCCGGGACCGCGACCGGCGTGAAGCTGTCGGTCGTCGTCGCGAAGACGAGCCAGCTCATCATCCGCGTCACCGACGCGACCGGCGCGCCGCTGGCCGGCCACCGCGTGAACGTCACGCTGACCGCGGCGACCGGCGGCGCCGCGGCTGGCGCGATCGCCTTCGACGGCCCCGAGCCGGGGTTCGTGCGCGGCTTCGTCGACCCAGCCGCCGTCGGGCGCCCGACGAACGCGAGCGGGATCGTGAACCTCACGTACACGGCACCCGCCGCCGGCGCGCCGAAGACCGACACGCTGACGGTGTACGTCCAGCCGGACTTCGACACCGACGCGACGTTCGCGCCGCCGAAGGCCGGCGCCGACCTCGCGACGACGGCGCGCCAGCTCGTCCTCTACGAGCTGCGCGCGGCGAGCAAGGTCTGGCCCGGCGTCGGCAGCAACCTCGGCGCGATCGTCGGAGCGACCCTCGACATCGACGTGACGGCCGCCTGATGCCCAACGAGACCGTCGGACGTGAGGTGGTGCGCGGGACGATCTGCCGCGACCGCTACCGCGCGGAGATCGCGCTCGTCGGCCCCGACCGCGTCGCCGAGGGCCTCACCGCGCCGCTGCTCGTCGACATCCGCTGGCGCGAGCAGCGCGACGAGCAGCTCGTCCCCGGCGTGCCCGACGACCAGCAGCCGATCGTCCTGAGCTTCGTCAAGCGCGCAGACACCGCCGCGGGCGAGATCCGCTTCGGCGCCGCCGACGGGCCGGCGACGCGCAGCTTCGCCGGCGACACGCGCGAGCTGCTGACGATCTTCGGCGCGAAGGCGACCGTCGGCGACGCCGACGACGTCGCGCTGCGCGTGCAGATCGAGGGCGAGGAGCGCGGCAAGCTGCCGATGTCCGTCGGCGCCCCGGCGCTCGCGCTGACGATCACCGCGGCCGACGGCACGCTGGCCCCCGCGACGCTCGTCGCCAACCAGCCGGTGCGCCTGAAGGCGCTCCCCAACCCCGCGGGCGCGGGCACGTTTCGCTGGCTGTGCGTGCCCGACGGCGCGGTCGAGCTGACGAACCCCGGCACCGACGGGACGATCGACGTCGTCGCGCGCGGCGCGCTCGCGCAGGCGGTGACCCTCGTCGCGGCCGTCGACCCGGAGGGTCCGGGTGCCGTCGCTGTGGCGACGCACGTCGTGAGCGCAGGCGGCGGGCTGATCGTGCACGTCGAGGGCGCCGGCACGCCGTTGCGCGACGTCTGGATCTACCGGCGCGCCGCGGGCGCCGTGACGCTCCTGCGGACGGACGGCACGGGGCGGCTCGTCAGCGGTCCGCCCGCGTCGACGAAGCCGGCGGACTACGCCACGCAGTTCGTGCCGATCCCCGGCGCGCCGATCGAGCTCGCCTACAGCCGCGGCGCGGTGCCCGTGCCCGACGCGCTCGTGACCGCGCAGGCGCAGGCGTTCGTCGTCCGCACGCTGCCCGCGCCGCCGGCGGCGCCGATCGTCGCGCTGCCCGCCGTCACGCTGCAGATCTCGCGGCCCGACGACCTCGCGCTGTGGCCGGTGAGCTTCCCGCCGCCCGCCGACGCGCCGCCTGCCGTCGCGTACGCGACGAACGGCCTCGCCCAGGCCGCCGCGCTGTTCACCGGCGGCGGCGCGCTGACCGTCCCCCTCCACGGCCCGGCCCCCGCGCCGGCGGCCGCGGCGCGCCCGCGCGAGCGCCCGCTGCAGGTCGCCGGCGAGGCCGAGGCGACGGCGACCGCCGTGCGCGTGCGGCTCGTCGACGGCGCCGGCGCGACGCTGAAGATCCGGCCCGCCGCCGAACCGGCCGCCGTGCCCGCCGACGACCTCCTCGCGACGCTCGAGCCTGCGTCGGGGGCGACGCGCCAGTTCTCGGTCAACCTCCTGCCGGCGGATCCGTCGGCGGCATTCGGGATCGTGCGCGTCGTCGTCATCGCGCAGGGCCCGCCGCGGCCGGCGTTCGCGGCGCTCGGCGTCGCGCTGTGCGGCGTGCAGATCGCGCTCGTCGCCGACACCGCGCCCGCGACCCGCGGACCCGTGCTCGGCGAGGCCGACGAGGTGATCGAGGTCGACTTCAAGGACTCGCCGCAGCTCGGCGTCGCCGCGCTCGCGGGGCAGGGGCGCGCGCGGCGGATGGCGCGCTACACGATCGCCACGCGCTCGCGCGCGCTGGACCCGGACGCGACGGGCCCGCCCGGCAACACCGCCGTGCTGCGGCCCGAGATGCCGCTGTGGATGGCCGAGCTGCAGCTCGTCGGCATCACGCCCGAGCGGCTCGCCGACCTCATGGCGCGGCGCTTTCACCGCGACCGCGGCGCGGCCGGGCTGCCCGTCTCGCTGCGGATCGCGCTCGGCTGGCGGCTGACGCTCGCCTGGGACGGGCCCGACGCCGGCGCCGACGCGCTGAACCTCGGACCGCGCAAGGCGCAGCGCCACAGCTACCGCATGACGTTCGAGCAGCGCCAGACGTTCGAGACGTTCTTCGGAGCCCAGGGCCAGTTCACCGACGAGACCGGCGTCAACCGCGCGCTCGACGCGGCCGGCGCGCTGCCCGAGGCGGTCACGCCGCTCGCCACCACGATCCCGTTTCCGGTCGCCGGGCGCCGCCAGGCGGCGGCCGTGATGAGCGGCGTGCAGCGTCCGTGGGGCCGCCAGGCCGGCGCGGCCCTGCGTCCGGCGGCGCTCGTCGAGTGGCAGCCGCGGATCGTCGACGCTGCCGGCGCCGAAGTCATGCGCGGCGGCGACGGCGTGCTCGAGGTCACCGAGCTCGACATCGAGGGCCGCCGCCTGGACGGCGAGTCGGTCGTGACGCCGGCCGCACCCGGCTCGCCGCTGCGCTTGGCGCCGTTTCGCGTCCGCGGCCGCAACCCCGTCGAGCCGGCGGATCCCGTGCCGATCGAGGATCTCGTCCGCGCGCTCGTGAGCCAGTACCACGCCGCCAACGCAACCGAGCCGCGCATCCAGCTGCTGACGCTCGAGTGCTGGCAGTCGACGATCCTCGCGATCTTCCGCCACGAGAGCGGCGGCCGCGGCTTCGCCCAGTTCGAGCGGCGCGGGACGCTGCGCAGCTCGTGGTCGCCGTCGCCCGGCGTCTCGCGGACCTACGGGCTCGAGGACGAGATGCCGCTGTTCGGCCCGCCCCACGGCTACGGCATCGGCCAGCTCGACCTCATCTTCGGCCGCGGGCCCAACGACGACGAGGTCTGGAGCTTCGTCGAGAACATCCGCAGCGGCGTGCGGCTCGCGATGGAGGAGAAGGCGATCGCAGCCTACGAGGTCGTGCGCCACCACCTGCCGACGCCGATCGACCGGCGCACGCGCGCCGTCTACCAGCGCGAGATCGTGCGCCGCTACAACGGCGGGCGCGAGTTCGTCTACAACGGCGGCTGGGAGATCTCGCCGAACATGCAGTGGGCCGACTCGGGCGACCACTCCAAGGGCCCGCACCCGAACCTCCGCTACCCCGACCACGTGCTGCATAAGGGCGTCGTGTACTTCACGAACCCCGCCGGCGCCGCGAACGTCGCCGCCGGGGCGGCGACGGTGTTCCCGTCGCCGGTCGTGTTCAGCGCCATCCACTACGGCGACGACACCTGATGGCGCTCGCCCTGCCAGCGCTGCCCGGCGCCACCGCTCCCGCCGTCCGCCGGCCCGTGGCCGAGGTCGACTTCGGCGGCTCGACAGCCGACTGGGCGAGCGCGCTCCTGTCGATCACCGTCGACCTCGGCACGGCGCCGGGCGTCGACTCCGCGGAGCTGCGCGTGGCGCCGATCGACGGCGCCCCCGCCCCCGCCGTCGGCGACGCGGGCACGATCAAGCTTGGCTTCGACGACGGCGGCGCCGAGCTCGTCTTCACCGGCGTCGTCGAGCTCGTCGCGCACGACGTGCTCGGCGCGCTGCGCGTCGTCGCCGTCAACGGCGCCGCGGCGATCGCGCGGCTGCGGTTGAACCGCAGCTTCGAGCAGCGCACGGCGGCCGACGTCATCAAGGACCTCGTCGACGGTGCGGGCGCGTCGGCCGGCAGCATCACGGCGGCCGCCGACCTGCCGTTCTACGTCGTCGACGACCGCCGCAGCGGCTGGCGGCAGATCGCCGACCTCGCGCGCGACTGCGGCGCGCTGGCCTACGTCGCGCCCGACGGCAAGGTGACGGTCGCGCCCGCGCCGGCCGGCCCGCCGGCGGCGACGCTGACCTACGCCGCGGACATCCTCGAGCTGCGGGCCGGCCCGCGCACCGCGGGCGGCGGCGCGATCACGGTGCTGGGCGAGGGCGCCGCCGGCGGCCAGGGCGCGGACGCGTGGAGCTGGCTCGTCAAGGACCCGTCGTCGGTCAAGGGCAGCGCCGGCAGCGGCGCTCCCGAGCGGTTGACGTCGGCGCCGTGGCTGCGCAGCCAGGGCACCGCCCAGGCCGCCGCCGACGGCGCCGCCGCAGCGAGCGTGTCGGCGGCCGTCGCCGGCCGTGTGCTCGCGACCGGCAACCCGAAGATCACCGTCGGCGCGGGCGTCGCGATCGCCGGCGCACCCGACGACGCGCTCAACGGCGACTACGTCGCCGACGGCGTGCGCCACCGCTTCGCCGGCGCCGAGGGCTTCACGACGCTCGTGCGCCTCGCCGGCGCGGGCGGCGGCGGAGGGCTCCCGTGAGCCGCACGCTGCTCGAGACGATCCAGCGCATCGTCGCCGACGAGGTCGGGCGCGTGCGCACGGCCGAGCTCGCCGTCGTGCAGGACGTCCACCCGCACGCCGACGACGGCGACAAGGACAACTACGCCTGCACGGTCGCGCTGCGCGACTCGGGCATCGTGCTCGGCCACGTCCCGGTCGCGACGGCGCGCATCGGCACGGTCAGCATCCCCGACGTCGGCGAGCTCGTGCTCGTCCAGTTCCTCGGCGGCAGCGTCAACGCCCCGGTCATCACGGGGCGCTTCTACAACGACGAGGACCGCCCGCCGGCCAACGACAAGGGCGTCGCGATCGCGCACCTGCCGCTCGGCGCGGCCGACGACGAGGCCGTCCACATCGAGCTTGCGAGCGGCGACGCGCGCTCGCTGTCGATCACGCTCGGCAAGGGCCTGAAGCTCGAGCTCAAGGACGACGACCCGGTCGTCTCGATCGACGTCTCCGACGGCAAGGCGAAGCTCACCATCGCCCAGGACGGCGCGACGAGCCTCGAGAGCAAGGGCAAGCTCGAGCTCAAGGGTGCCGGCATCGCGATCGACGCCGGCGGCGACAAGCTCGTGCTCAAGGGCTCGACCGTGGAGCTCAACTGACATGGGACAGCCGGCTGCCAAAGAAGGCGATCAGGTGATCGCGACCGACACCCACATCGTCATGATCCCGTCGCCCGGCGGGCCGGTGCCGACGCCCCTGCCGCACCCCTTCGCCGGCAAGCTCGACGGCGCGCTGTCCTCCGACGTGAAGATCGAGGGCAAGGCCGCCGCCGTCGAGGGCAGCACCGCGACGAACTCGCCGTCGCACGTCCCGCAGGGCGGCCCGTTCCAGAAGTCGCCGGCGAACAAGGGCACGGTCAAGCTCGGCAGCCAGACCGTGAAGATCAACGGCAAGCCGGCCGCCCGCAACGGCGACATGGTCGAGACCTGCAACGACCCGTCCGACCTCCCGGTCGGCAAGATCATCGCGGCCGGCACGGTGATGGTCGGATGAGCGCGGCCGGCGCGCACCTGCTGTCGGACCTGCGCCTGCGGCTGCACTTCAACGAGCTGCGGCCGGTCTACACACTCGACGCCGACGGGCGCGACCTCGCGATCGTCCGCGGGCGCGAGAACCTCGGGCAGGCGATCCTCATCCGCCTGCTGACGCCGCGCGGCGAGCTGACGCCGCTCGCGCATCCCGAGTACGGCTGCCGCCTGCACACGCTGATCGGGCGCCCGAACACGGCGACGACGCGCAACCTGATGAAGGTGCACATTCTCGAGGCGCTCCAGGCGGAGCCGCGAGTCGCGGAGGTGGTGAGCGTGGTGGTGGAGGAAGCTCAGGAACGGTCCACGATGGTGGCGGTCGAGCTGCGCGTCGTGCCGGTCGGTGAGACGTCGGTCGTCGTGATCGGCCCGTTCACGCTGGAGCTCGCGCCATGAGCGTGCGCCGGCGTGACTTCCCCGAGGTCCTCGACGGGCTGCTGACGACGCTCGTCGGCGGCGTCTCGGCCGAGCAGCACCCGTTCCCGCCGCCGGGCATCGAGGAGCCGCCGTTCTCGCATCACCTCGAGCAGCCGCCGGCGGCCGACGTCGTGTCGGTCTACGGGAGCTTCAACGGCGCCGCGCACGGCTTCCGCGAGGGCGTCGACTACCTGCTCGAGCCCGGCGGCGCCGTCTTGTCGTGGCTGCCCGACGCCGAGCTGCCCGACCCGGGGACGATGCTCAGCGTGAGCTACACGTCCGAGGCCGCGCGCAGCGCGCTGACGGACCTCTCGGCGGGCAGCGTCGTGCGCACGCTCGCCGAGTCGGCGGCGCTTGAGATCGCGCGCCTCTATGCCCAGCTCGACGCCGTCTACCGCGCGGGCTTCATCGACACGGCGACGGGCGAGTCGCTTGACCACGTCGTCGCGCTGCTCGGCGTCGAGCGCGTGCGCGGCGGGCGCGCGACGGGCGAGGTCGAGCTGACGCGCGCGGACGGCGGCCGCGGCGAGATCACGATCCCGACCGGCACGCGGATCGTCACGGCCGACGGCGCGGTCGAGTACGCGACGACCGCGACGGTGACGCTCGCCGACCGCCAGAACGTCGTCCGCGTGACGGCGCGCGAGGTCGAGCCCAACGAGCCGCTCGGGGCCGGGCTGCTGACCGTGCTGCCCGTGCCGATCCAGGGCATCGCGGCGGTCACGAACCCCGCGCCGACGACGCGCGCGGCGCTCGACGAGACCGACGCGGAGCTGCGCGCGCGCACGAAGTCGTTTCTCGTCGGCAGCGAGCGCGCGACGCTCGGCGCGCTGAAGGCCGCGATCGCGCGCCAGCAGATCACGGCCGACGTCGAGGAGACCGAGCTCGGCCACATCGTCATCACGCCGCACCAGGACGCGCTCGCGCCCGAGCTCGAGCAGCGTCTGCTGGCCGCGATCGAGCAGGCCCGGCCGGCGGGCGTGCGCGTCGAGCTGCGCGCGCCCGTGGCGCCCGAGCGCGTCGACCTGCAGCTGCGCCTGGCGACGGCGCCGAACCTGCTCGAGACCGACCTGCTGGCCGCGCACGCGGCCGTGCGCGAGGCGATCGAGGACTTCTTCGCGCGCCTCCCGATCCGCGAGGCCGCGAGCGTGAACCGCATCATCGGGCTGGCGCTCGGCGTCGCCGGCGTCGAGGACGTGCATCTCGTCAGCGCGACCGTCACGGGCGGCGACCTGCCGATCGACGTGCTCGACCTCGAGCGCGGCCGGCTCACGATCGCCGGCACCGCCGTCGCGCTCGGCGAGCTGCGGATCGCCGACCCCGCGCTCGCGACGCTCGTCACGGCCACCGTGACCTATCCGGCGGCGGTGCCGCCACCCGACGTCGCGCTGCTGCGCACGGCGCTGACGGCGCAGCTCGCGACGATCAACGCCGCCAACGCGACCGAGGACGCGACGGGCGGCGACGTCTCCTACGCGACGTTGCGCGCCGCGCTCTCGCTGCCCGGCAGCGCCGGTGTCGTGTTCGCGGTCACGCAGCGCAGCGGCTTCAGCCGCCTGCTCTCGAAGGCGGGCGACGCGTATCCGCTGACGCCGCTCGAGCGGCTGACCGTCAACGGTGTCACAGCCACGCCCGAGGACGGCGATGGCGCCTAGCTTCCTCGCGCTGCGCGACCGTCTCCCGAGCCTCTACCGGCCCGACGACGACGACCTCGCCGACGAGCGGCTGCCGCTCGCCGCGGCCGACCTCGTCTCCGTCGCGGTCGAGCCGTCCGGCCCGGTCGCGCCCGACGACCTCGAGCCGCGGATCCTGAGCGTCGGGCGCGGCGTGTCGGTGCAGCTGCCCGCGCGCACGCGCCTGCGTGAGGCGACGCTCGCGCCGGGGCTCGCGCCGTCGCCCGCCTACGCGCTCGCGGTCGTGCTGCCGGGCGGCCTGCGGCCGGACTCCGTCGCGGCGGTGCGCGAGAACGTCGCGCAGTTCTCGCCGCGCGTCGAGCGCCCGCGCTTCACGCTCGAGCTGCGCCGCCTCGGCGTCCTGTCGACGTACCTGCTCGGCATCGGCGAGCTCATCGACGCGGCCGACCGGGACGCCGCGCTCGTCATGCACGCGCACTGGTGGGCGTTCGCCGACCGCGCGCGCTACAGCCCGTTCTACCTGCGCCGCCGCGCGCTCGCCGGCCGGCCCGCGCCGCTCGCCCACGACCCCGACCTCGTCCGCTTCCCCTACGTCCACGACCTCGCGCGGCTCGCCGCCTCGATCCCCGTCGTCCCGTGGCAGGAGCAGAGCCCGCGCGAGCTCGTCGAGGCCTATCGCCTGCGCATCCGCCGCATCGTCGAGCTGTACCGCGACGGGCTCGGGACGCTGCTCGCGCTCGAGCGGATGATCGAGGCCGAGCTGCCGGTCGACCTCGGCGGGCCGCTCGAGCGGCGCGACCGCGGGATGGTGCTCGACGAGTTCGCGCCGCTGCGCACGTACGCGGTCGACGCGACGGCGCCCGGCAACCTCGACGGCGCGGTCGCACCGCTGATGCACTGGCCGGTGCGAAGCAGCGGCCTCGCGCCCTCGCCGGCGACGCTCTTCGTCGAGGGCATCGCCGCGAGCCTGCCAGACGGCACCGCTCCGCCCGCCACCGTGCACCCGGCGGTCGAGCTCTACGCGGCGCCGCTTCCGACCGCGATCGGCTACCGCGACACGGTCGCGCCCGGCGAGACGCTGCGGCTGCGCCCGGCGTTCAGCTCGTGGCTCGGCGGCGTCGCGGGCGTCGGGCGCAGCCAATCGCGGCCCGGCGACGGGACGCCGGGCGATCCCTCGAACCCCGCCGCGCCCGCCGACCCCGCCGCACCCGGCCCGTGGCTGCCCGCGGCCGGCATCCCGGCCGGCACGGTCGTCGCGCTCAAGCAGACCGCCGACCGCGTCCTGTGGGCGGCGATCGACGGCGGTCCGGGCAGCGGCGGCACGCTCGCGCGCTGCGACGGCGTCGCGTGGACGGTCGCGCTCACCGGCCTCGCCCGCCCGCACTGCCTCGCCGAGGAGTCCGGCACGCTGCTCGTCGGCACCGACGACGGCATCAGCCGCGTCTCGCTGTATCCGGCCGGGATCGACTTCGTCGCGACACCCGTCGCCGGCGTGGCGGGACCGGTGCTCGCGCTGTGGGTGCGACCCGGCAACTGGCTGGTCGGCACCCCGGCCGGGCTGCTGAGCCGCGAGCCGGGCGGCGCGGTCGACCCGCTGGCGATCGGCGCCGGCGCGGGCACGCAGATCGCCGTCAACGCGATCGCCCCCGGCGTCATGGGCAGCTTCCTGCTCGGGACCGAGCGCGGCGTGTTCGAGTACCAGGAGCGCCCCTATCACTGGTACTGGTACGGCGGCGAGAGCGCCTCCGACCAGGACCCCGACTGGCATCGCTTCGACCCGCTCGCGAGCACCCCGGCGCAGCCGTTCCCCGCGGACGGCGACGTCTTCCTGCCGCCGGTGCGCGCGTTGCTGCGCGGTCGCGACGGCACGCTGTGGATCGGCACCGAGGAGGGGATCGCGCGCTACGTCGCGCGCGCCGCCGAGCGGATGGCGTTCACGACCGCGCTCGAGGCCTACCCGGACGTCGCCACCGGCCCCGTCCACGCGATCGCCGAGGACGCGCACGGCGTCGTCTGGTTCGGCTGCGAGTTCGGGCTCGTCCGCGCCGACCGGCGCGACATCTGGCATCACGACGGCAGCGCGTGGGTCCAGCTCGGGCGCCTCGACTCACTCTACGACGGCCCCGAGCCGCAGCCGCGCGGCTCGTGGCGCTACGACCGCACCACGCAGGCCTGGCAGCGCGCTGACGCGCTCGGCGCCGGGATCGCGTACGCCGGCACGGAGCGGGTCGCCGTCCCGCGCCCCGCCGTCCGCGCGATCGCCTGGACCGACGACGTCGTCGGCGACCTCGGCTCGCCCGACCCGGACGGCACCTTCGTGAGCTCCGCGCCCGTCGACCCGGCGCGGCTCGTCCTGCACGTCAAGCCGACGGACGACCGCATCGCCGCCGGCGGCATTCCGGCGGTGCCCCGGATCCCGCCGGGCGACTCGACGTGGCGCTACCTCGAGCTCGAGCGCGACGACGAGCCGGCGCCTCCCGGCCGCCCGTCGTGGACGCGCGAGGGCCGGCGGATCATCGGCGCCCCGCCGCCCGCCGGCGTCGACCCGCCGGAGCCGGTGCGCTTCGACGTCACCCCGCCGGCGAGCGCGTTCGACGCGGGCGTGCTGGCGTTCGCGCCGGGGGCTCGCGTGCGGATGCAGTGGTCGCCGACCCAGCTCTTCAGCGTGGCGGCGCGCCTGCGCCGGCGCACGGAGGACGAGGCGATCGACCCGGCGGTGCTCGATCGGGTCTGGAACGGGATGTCCCAGGTCCGGCCGGCCGGTGTGCGCACCGCGCTGGCGGTGGACGAGACGATCATGCGAGGTGATGACGTTGGCGCAGTCGCTGGATGACCTGAAGCGCAACTCCGGAGACCTGCTCAAGGGCGTCGACTGGAACGACCTGCTCGCCGCCGTCGCGCAGGGCGACGCGGACCTGCGCGCCGTGCTGCAGTCGAAGGTCGACGAGCTGACGGCGCGCATCGATGCGGTCGTCGAGGGCACGGCGACCGTCCACGCCGACCCCGGCGACGACCTCGCCAAGGCGCTCGAGAGCCTGCCCGCCCGCGGCGGCGAGCTCGCGCTCTCGGCGGGCGTCTACGAGCTCGACGCGCCGCTCGTCATCGGCGACCGCCGCCGGATCGTCATCAGCGGCGCCGGGCCGGCGACGATCGTGCGCGCCCTCGCGCACGAGACGGTGCTCGTGCTGGACTCCTGCCAGGAGCTGCTGCTGTCGCGCCTGCGCGTCGAGGGCGGAAAGCCCGCCGCCGGCAGCGCCGCGACGAGGCACCTCAACGGGGCGCTGACCGTCCTCGGCGGCTCGGACGTCGCGATCAGCGAGTGCACGCTCGCCTGCACGGACGCCGACGCGCGCACGCAGAGCTGCCTGCTCGCGAAGGCCGGCACGAAGTCGCGCGCCGAGCGGCTGCGCGTCGATCGCTGCCGCTTCGAGGTCGGAGCGTGGCAGACGGGCGCGCTGATCCTCGACCCGCTGGGCGTCACCGTCGAGCGCAGCGCGGTCGTCGTGCGGCCCGGCGTCGCCGCCGGGACCCCGGCCGGGCAGGGCATCGTCGTCGCCGGCGTCGACGCGGGGATCGTGCGGATCCTCGACAACGTCCTGCAGGACACGATCCAGGGCATCCACGTCGGCGTCTCGCGCCCCGGCGTCTCGCCGCGGCCGACGGCGGACATCGTCGTGCTGTCGGGCAACGTCGTCAACGCGCTCGTGCCGTCGGACTACCGCCGCGACCGCTTCGCGATCTTCGTCGGCAACGCGCGCAGCGTGTCGATCTCGGACACGACCGCGACGCTGCGCCGCAGCGCGATCGTCACCTCGCCGGACGTCGCGGGCAAGCCGCCGCGCGCGAAGGTCACCCCCGTCGAGGGCGTGCGCCTGCACGGGACGTTCGGGCCGTACGTCGTCGTGCGCGGGACGAGCCTGCGCGGATTTCACGTCGGCGTGCGCGTCGTCCCGATGGCGCCGCCGACCGTCGCGACATGGACGGTCACCGACACGCTCGCCGACGGCGCCGCGGTCGGCGTCGAGGCGCCGGACACGGTCGCGCAGCAGCGCAACCAGCCGGTGATCGCGGCGCCGCGCCCCGGCACGCCGTCGCGCGTGATCCTGACGCCCGCGGTCGGCACGAACGCGGCGGGCATGCTCGCGAAGTTCACGGCGACGGTCTTCGACCTCAAGGGCCTGCGCGTTCCCGCCGTGGCCGTGCGCTTCACCGTCGCGGGGGCCAACACCGTCACGCCGGTCACGGTCAACACGAACGCCAACGGCGAGGCCGCGTTCGAGTACACGGGCACGAAGGCCGGTACGGACACGATCACCGCGTACGCCGACCTCAGCCGCAACAACACGCAGGACATCGGCGAGCCTTTCGCGATCGCGACGCAGACCTATCTGCCCGCGACGCCGGCGTCGATCACGTTCAGCCAGCCGGTCTACGCCGGCACGACCGGCAAGGGCCTGACGGTGTCGGTCGTCGTCCGCGACGCCGCGGGCAACCCGGTCGCGGACACGGTGCTCACGTTCGCCGTCACGGGCGCGAACCCGCGGGCGGCCTTCGACCAGGCGACGAACGAGAAGGGCGTCGCCGCCCCGTCCTGGACCAGCGCGGCGATCGGAACCGACACGATCACGGTCACGGCGAAGTCGGTCCCGGCCGTCAAGGCGACGGCCACCGCGACCCTGCTGCCGCCGATCCCGACGCAGGTCCTGCTCGCGCCGCAGCAGAGCTTCGCCTTCCGCGGCAACGGGGTGTCGCTGCTCGCGAAGGTCTTCGACGCGGCGGGCACGCCCGTCGTCGGGTCGACGGTCCAGTTCCGCGTCAGCGGGGCGAACAGTCCCGCCGCGGCGAGCATCGTCACGAACGCGCAGGGCGAGGCGAAGTTCGGCTACACCGGGACCAACGCGGGCCAGGATCTCGTGATCGCCTACGTCGGGGGCGCGGCGCGCCTCCCCACCGACCCGTTCGCAAGCGCGGCCGTGACCTTCAGCCTCAAGGCCGAGGATCGGGTCCTCGTGCCGAACCTCGTCGGGCTCACGCAGGCGCAGGCGAGCACGCGCCTGTCCTCGGTCGGGCTCGTGCTGGGACGGGTCCAGCAGCCCTCCGACAAGTCGGGGACCACGCTCCTGGGCTTCTCCGCCGTGGCGGCCAGCCCGACGGTCGTGGACACGCAGAACCCGCAGCCCGGCGCGCAGGTCATCCTCGGCAGCGCGGTGGCGATCGCGCTGCGGCGCACCGACGGCGAGACGCCGCCGATCTTCATCCCGCCCGGCGGCTTCGAGGAGTCCTGACGGTTGCCCTTCGCGAGACTCATGTGTAACATAGAGCTTGTCGTCATGTGTGGTTGCGGCAGGCACCAACGCCTGCTAGGGGTTCGACTCCCCGACGACACCTGGCGGGCGCCGAGGCGATGATCGCCCGCCCGCTGGTCCTGCCGCAGGCGCTGCAGATCACGACCGTGGTGGGCGCGCCGCCGCTGGCGACCTACCGCCTCGTCGTGCCGATCGGGCTCGCGCTGCACGGGGCCGACGCGCTCGTGATCGATCCGGCGCAGACGGCGCTCGCCGGAACCTTCGCGCTGCGCGACCACCCCGCGCCCGCGCCTGGCGTCGCGGCGCTCGCCGGCGCTGCGGCGGGCGTCCTCGCGGTGACGCTCGACACGCCGCGCCAGGTGCTGATGGTGAACCTCGCGAACCGGCCGAACCACACGGTCGAGCTGCTGCGCCTCGACGCGAACGTGCCGGCGCCCGCGCCGACGGCGACGGCGCGCAACCGCACCGCGTTTCCCGACCCGCCGGCGGACTTCACCGACCGGCGCTTCGCGCTGCGCGCCCGCGATGCGACGAACGCGCTCGACGCGACGCTCACGCCCGCGGTGCTGCAGGAGATCACCGTGCGCAGCCGGCCCGGGCGCCCGCGGCTCGGCCTCGCGGTCCCCGGCGACGAGAGCGCCGCGGTCGGCTTCTGGTCGGCACCGGTCGCATCGCCGCTGCCGAGCTCGGTCGCGATGATCGGCGCCGGCACGGCGTTCGTGGCCGCGCTGCGCGAGCACCTCGACGGGCTCGGCGCGATCGGCGGGGTCGGCGGGCTCGGCGGCGTCGTCGGCGGCGGCGGGGTCGGCGGGCTCGGCGTCGGTGGCGTCGGCGGCGGCGGGATCGGCGGCGGCGGGGTCGGCGGCGTCGGCGCGATCGGCGGGCCGGTCGTGACGGTGTCGCTCGTCATCGAGAGCGACACGCCGTGCGCGCTCACGCTGACCGCGCTGGAGGTGAGCTACCGCCTCGTGCGCCGCTCCTTCGCCGCGCCGAGCGCGGGCGCGGGCAAGGTCGTGCTCAACGTCGCGCGCGACGCCTCCGAGCCGGTCGGCGTCGGCGTGGCGCTGCCGGCGGGCGCGCAGGTCGGCTCGGCGTCGGTCGCCACGTTCGAGAGCCTGCCGCCCGAGCGCACGCCTGCGCGCGACTGGGGCGCGCTCGCCGAGGATCTCGCGAGCGCCGAATCCGGCATCCGGGTGGCGCCCGGCGAGCCCGCGTCCGCGCTCGTGCGCGCGCAAGCGGGGATGCAGCTCTCGCGCGTCGCGCTGGGGCTGATGGCGCTCGAGCTGCCCGCCGAGCTCGAGGTCGAGCTGTTCGCCGACCTCGACGGCGTGCCGTCGGGTCCGGCGCTCGCGGGCGGTGGCGCGACGCTCTCCGCGGCCGGCCGCCAGGCGTGGGCGACGGTGCGCGTGCCGCCGGTCGCGGTCCCGGCGGGCAACGCGGTCTGGGTGCTGCTCAGCGCGCTGCGCGGGACCGTCGTCTGGCTCGCGCTGCCGGGCGAGTCCGTGCAGGGGCGCGACACGGTCCTCGTGCGCGCCCGCGAGCGCATCGACGACCTCGCGGTCCTCGTGGAGCTGCTCGCCGTGCCCGCGCCGGCGCTCGTCGCAGAGCAGGTCGGGCCACCTCCGGCCGAGCCCGCGGTCGCACCGCTCGCCGAGTCGCTCGCGCTGAGCGTCGGCGAGGTGGCGGTCCCCGCGCCGCCGGCCGTCGAAGGCACGCGCCGGTTCGACATCGCCGCCGCGCTCGGCGCCCGGCTCGCGGCGGCGCAGGCTCCCGGCTCGGTCACCGTCGACCTCGCGTTCCGCGCGATCGGGCCGGGCAGCGTCACGGTCTATCCGCCCGAGGTCGTCTACGACCTCCCGCAACCGGCGGTGTAGCCCGGCTCACCCCTCCGCGACGGCGCTCTCGACGACGTCCGCCGCAGCGCGTGCCCCTCCGCACGCGCGGATCGCGCGCCGCATCGCGGCCAGCTCGGCGGCGACGGAGGGGTCCTGCGCGAGCGCGTCGACGCGGGCCCGCAGCACCTCGGCGGTCATCCCGTCCAGCGGCAGGCCGCTGCCGAGCCCGAGCGTCTCGAGCTGGCGGGCGACGACGCGCTGCTCGGCGATCTCCGGCACCGCCACGATCGGCACGGCATGCGAGAGCGCCTCCATCGTGCCGCCCATGCCGCCGTGCGAGACGAACGCGTCGGCCTTCGAGAGCACGTCGAGCTGCGGGACGCTGCGATGGACCTCGATCGTGTCCGGCAGGTCGCCGAGCGCCGCCGGATCGACGTGCCGGCCGACGCACAGGACGACGTGCCACGCGCCGTCGGCGAACGCGTCGACGACGGCGCGGTAGGCGTCGAGGCGGTCGGTGAAGGCCGACCCGAAGGAGACGAGCAGGATCGGGCGGTCGCCCGCGGGCGCGTCCCACGTGCCCTGAAACCCGCGGTCTCCGAGCATCGGCCCCACGAACGTGTACTCCGGGCCGACCGTGTCCGCCCGCGGATGAAACTCGCGCGGCGGCACGACCAGGCCCTGTTGCGCCGCCATGAGCTCTGCGAAGCCGCCGCCGAAGCGCTCGTCCTCGAGCCACGCTCCCAGCGCGTCGGGGAACGCGGCGTCGGCGGGCGGCGGCCCGTCGCCCGGCGGATCGTCGGGCGCGAAGTCCTCCTCCCAGCCTTCGTAGCCTACGAACGTCGGCGAGAGCACGACGCAGGGGATGTCCCAGCGGCGCCCGAGGATCGGCGCCGGCCACGCGCCGATGTCGTGGACGAGCACGTCCGGGCGGTCGTCGTCGTATGCGTCGCGGACCTGCGGCAGGACGGCCATGGCCTCGTCGAGGAAGGCCATCATCGCCGCGCCGAGGTCGACGACCACCGTGCCGGGGCCATCGGCCCAGGGCGCGGTCGACTCGTAGACGAGCGGCGTGGCGCCGGCCGACGCGACAACCGGAGCGAACGCGGCGTTCATCGCGTAGGTCACGCGGTGCCCGCGCGCGGCGAGCTCGGACACGAGGCCCAGCCCGGGGTTGATGTGGCCGGGCGCCGGCACGGCCTGAAAGGCGACATGGAGCGGCAAGGTCTGCCTCCTCACACTGTTTGACAGCATGGCGGACCTACCCGACCGCGACTCACAGGAACATCGCGACCAAGGAGACTCACATGGACCCGAGCGTCATCATCGCCATCATCGCGATCGCGATCGTCGCCGCGATCGCCGTCGGGCTCGAAAGGAAGAAAAGAGGGTGATCGGGCGGGCTACGTGACCCGGGTGCCCGGGCGCGAGGCAGGACCGCGAGCCGTCAGTCGTCGTCGAAGCGGACGGCGACGCTCGAGGGGAACGGGCCGTCCCACTTGAGCTTGCCGGCGCGGTTGATCGTCCGCCCCTCGAGCAGCGCCGTCATCATCGCGGGCAGCTGGTTGCGCACGATCTGCTGGCCGTAGCACGTGTGCAGGCCCATGCCGAAGAGCATGTAGTCGCTCCACGGCCGGTCGATCTTGAAGTCCTCGGGATCGGGGATCGCGCGCTCGTCGTGCATCGCCGACAGCGTGCCGGCGAAGACGGTCGTCCCCGCCTTGACCTCGACCTCGCGGTCGGTGCCGGCCGCGATCTTCGTGTCCTCCCCGACGAGCCGCAGCAGCGCGAAGTTCTGCGGGTTGAAGCGCAGCGCCTCCCACGTGTACCGGCCGACGAGCTCGCGGTCGCCCGCGCGCGCGGCGGCCTGCGCGGCGGCCAGCTCGTCCTCGCGCTCGAGCAGGACGTTGACCGCGCGCGCCATCGAGTTGGACACCGTCGGGATCCAGCCCACGATGTTGCCGAGGATGTTGTGGCGGATCGAGATGTCGTAGAAGTTCGGCTCGCCCTCGTCCTGGAAGCGCAGCAGGCGCGTCAGCACGTCGTCCGGCACGTCCTCGCCGGCCTGCAACGCGGCCTTGCGCGCGTCGATGAGCCCGTCGAGATGCACGCGCCACTCCGCCGCGTCCGCGAGCGCGCGCTCGCGCGTCTCGGCGAGGTTGTTGACGTTGATGAACAGCTCCCAGAAGATGTCGCGCGCCCAGCGCGCCTGCGTCTCGGCGTCGGGGCCGGGGGTCCCGAAGTAGTCGTCGATCGCGCGGATGAGCGCCGGATCGGCGAGTCCCGAAACGACGTCGATCTCGTCGTCCGCCGCCGCGACGAGCTCGCGGCAGTAGCCGAGCATCGCGTCGCCGAGCGGCTCCATGTCCTCGCGACGCACAGCCCTGTCCATCGCGGCGTGGTCGTGGTGATAGAGCGGCGTGTCGTCGACGCCGAGGATGAACGGGCCCGTGACGGCCTCCATCTTCGGGCCGTAGAGGCCGGCAGTGAAGCGCTGCGGGTCGCCGAGGACCTCCTTGACGTCCTCGGCGAGCGCGACCACCGTCACGTCCTTCGTCTGGATGATCGGGTTGTGCTTGCGCATGAACCGAAACAGCCCCGGCGCGGCCTTGTCGGCCACCTGTCCGGCAAGGTTCGAGACCTCCTCGGCCAGCTTGTCGGAGACGTCCTTGAAGCGCTCGCGGATCTCGTCGTCGAGGCCCATCAGCCGGTCGTTCCGTCGGCGATCGCGGCGAGCGCGCTGAGACCGGGGACGTAGAGGTACTCGCCGCCGCGCGTCTTGACGAACACCTCCTGGGGGGCGAGGAAGAACGGCGGCTTGCCCTGGATCGTCATCTTCCCTTTGGCCCCCGGATCTCCCAGCAGGAAGTCCTTGTCGTGGCCGACCCCGAAGATGTTGCCGTCGTTGAGCCACTGGATCTGCACGGCCTCGAACTGGCGCGAGATGCTCGCCTGGAAGCTGACGAAGACGAGCCCGCGGTCGGCGCGGTCGTCCTTGGTGACGCCCTCGGGCAGCGGGTCGCCGTAGGGCATGCCGCGCCGGATCATCCGGTGGCGGAACGTCAGCGCGGTCTCGAAGCCGAGCGCGTCGCGCGGGTTGGAGCGGCGGATGTGCGCGCCGACCGGGCAGCGCATGCCGTCGAGGTCGCCGTCGTAGCGAAAGTCGTTGGCGCCGCGCGCGGCGGGATCGAAGCTCGGGTCGGGCTTGTCGGGGTGCGTGACGAGCGGCGTCCCGTCCGCCCACCGTCCCACGACCTTCGCCGCGAGCTTGTGCTCGTCGCCGCCGTGGTAGAGCTTGGCCGCGTCGGCCAGGACGCGCCGCCAGAGCGCGACGTCCTGGTAGAGCTTGCGCCACACCATGTACGTGCCGCTCTTGCCCAGCGGGTCCGCGGGCGCGTTGGGCAGCCGGCGCTTGGGATCGTCGCGCGAGTCCTCGTCGGGGTAGCCGAGCACGAACTCGCCGGGCGCGAGCGCTCGCCAGCGCCCGTCCTTCTCGAGCACGCCGCCGCCGGGCGCCTTCGCGTCCGTCGCCCCCTCGACCGCGGGCTGAGCGAAGCCGTCCGCGTAGCCGAAGTGCTCGCGCGCGCCCTTCAGCAGCGCGGTGTCCTGCTGGTGGACGATCGTGATGCCGCCGGCGTCGTCCATCGCGGCGCGCATCTTGCCGAGCGCCCGCTGATGGTCCTCCTTCTCCTGCGCGTTGATCGTCAGCAGCACGTGCGCCTCGCTGGAGCCGAGGCCCTGCTCCCACTCCTTGGGGTCGCTGACGCCGACGTCGCCGAGGCGCGTGGCGCGCGCCGCCATCCCGTCGCGGAACTCGTGCGAGAACGTCCCGACGACCTCGTCGGAGACGCCGAGCGCCTTGAGCCCGGCGGCCGTGACCGCGACGTTCAGCGTCGTGAGCGGCTTGCCGTCCTTCCACGGCTCGGCCGTCGTCACGTGGTCGAGCAGCCCGGAGAACCACGCCCGCGCCTGCGCCGGCGGGCACTCGAGGTGCACGAACGCGTACGACGTGTGGTCGTAGTCGTTGCCGTAGGCGCGCAGGATGTCGCCCTGCAGGTCGCGGAGGTCGATGTGCGGGGCGGCCATCAGCTCGGGAACTCCTTGATGAACTCCTGCTGCAGCTTCGCCGGGTCCATACCCTGCGTGCGGGTGGCGAACGCGATGAGCCGCTCGCGCTGGTCGAGGCTCGACTTGACCTTCGAGACCGTCGCGTGACCGTAGGCGGCGTAGAAGAACCCGCAGTCGATCTGGTTGTGCTTGAGGTAGGCCTTGAGGTCCTCGGGAGCCTGCGGCCCGCCGATGCAGCGCCCCCAGATCCCGGCGATGTGCGGCGCGAAGGCCTCGGCCAGCTCGTCGAGGTAGCTGTCGATGCCGGCGCCGTCGAGGTCGAGGTTGCTCGAGAAGATCAGCGAGGGGATCTCGAGGCGCTCCTGCTTGCGCTGCTTCCAGCGCTTGTCGTTGTGGAAGTCCGGGACGATGACCAAGCGCGCCATGTGCGTTCGCTGGACCGCTTCGAACGGGCGCTCGTCGCGGTCGCGAAAGCCCTCGAGGTAGTCGCGCAGCGGCTCGACCTCACCGTCTTTGATCGGCGTCATGGCGAGGAAGCCGTACGCCTGCCCGGAGACGTTGGGGTCGCTCATAGCGAGCGCTGCGCGTCGGTGAGCATCTTCTTGTACGCCGCGGCGAAGGCGTCGGGGTCCATCTTCGCGGCGTTGCGCTTCAGCGGCGCGAGCTTCTCGTCAAGGTCCAGCGAGGCCTTGATCATCGTGATCGTCGCGTTCGGATAGGCCGAGTAGTAGTGGCACGCCTCGGTCTCGTTGACCTGGATGTACTCCTTGAACGGGCCGACGGGCAGCGCCTTCGGGAAGCCGTACGACGTACCCCAGAACGCGGCCATCCCCCTTGTCAGGATGTGCGAGAAGGCGTCGATGTACTCCTCCCAGCCACCGTTGAAGTTGCTCTCGAAGTACATGTGGGTGTAGCGCAGCTTCTGCTTGCGCTGCTCGGGGCCGTTGTGCGGGATCTTCGAGACGAGCGACCAGCGCGCGAAGTGGATGAACGACAGCTTCACAAGCGTCTCGGTGAGCTTCGGGACGCGCTTGGTGACCGCGAACAGGATCGGCAGGAACGCGCGGCCGGTGAGCTTGATCGTGCTGAAGACCGTGATCGCGATCGCGACCCCATCGATGTTGCGCGAGGCCGTGCCGGTGGCGGTGGCCTTTGCGGCCGAGGTCGTCGTGCTCACGGCGGCCAAACTATGCGCGAACCCGGGGCAGGTCAAGTGTTAGCGAGCGCACACTCGACGGACGTCCAGTGACCTACCGTCACGAGGGGAGATGCTGCGCCTCGAGAATGGCGGCACCTCCCATATGCGCCCAGACTACGCGCCGTCGACCGATCTGCCCGCGCCGGCGTCGACGCGGCTGGTCGACTTCGACCGGGTCGAGATGCGCGAGCTGACGATCGCGTCGGCCGACGGCGACGCGTTCACCGCGACGCTGCGCACCGCGCACTGCGATCGCGTCGCCGGCCGGGAGGTCGAGGAGACCTCGGAACTCGCGACGGGCGTGCAGGGCACGATCACCGACAGCGGCCTGACCCGCGGCTGACGCGCGACCGCCGGCCCGGCCCGGCCCCGGTCCGGCGGGCCGCTCGCGGTCAGTCGAGCTCGATGCGCATCGCGCGCGCGAGCGTGCGGCCGAGCACGTGCTCGGCCGTGCCGAAGCGCACCGTGATCGGCCCGTCGAAGGGCTGGCGGGCGACCACCACGCAGCGCTCGCCGATCGCGATCCCCTGCTCGGCGAGGAAGCGCAGCATCCGCGAGTCGGAGTCCGAGACGCGCACGAAGCGCCCACCGGCGCCGATCGCGACGCTCGACAGCGCCTCGGTCTGGCCCTCGTCGATGACGAGGTCCGAATCGGGGATCGGGTCGCCGTGCGGGTCGTGCGTCGGGTGGCCGAGCTTCGCGGCGATGCGCGCCTCGAGGTCCTCCGACAGGACGTGCTCGAGCGCCTCGGCCTCGTCGTGGACGCGATCCCACGGCACGTCGAGGTGCTCGGCGAGGTAGAGCTCGAGCAGGCGGTGGTGGCGCAGCATCTCGAGCGCGAGGCGCTCGCCGGCGGCCGTCAGGCGCACGCCGTGATAGGGCTCGTGGATCGCGAGGCCCTGCTCGGCGAGCCGCTTGACCATCGCCGACGCGGACGCCGGCGTCACGCCGCAGCGCTCGGCGAGCGCGTTGGTCGTCACGGGGTCGCCGCCCGCGCGGCGCTGCAGCGAGTAGATCGACTTCGCGTAGTCCTCGATCGCGGAGCTGCGACCGGTGCTGGAGGTGAC
The DNA here is from genome assembly GCA_963743055.1 of uncultured Actinomycetes bacterium. Taxonomy (GTDB): domain Bacteria; phylum Actinomycetota; class Thermoleophilia; order Solirubrobacterales; family Solirubrobacteraceae; genus CADCVQ01. The sequence goes on from CAVUOK010000003.1 coordinate 214,250, forward strand.
CATCTAGACGCTCACGAGCAGGCCGGTGGCGAACATCAGCGCGAGCCCGGCGAGCAGCCCGCCGACCGCACGCGGGTGCAGGGTGCGGCCCTCGTCGTCGCGCAGCGTCGGCGCGAGCTGGACCATGACCTGCGCGATGGCCCCCGCTCCGGCTCCGAACAGGAACGCCGCGACCGACGTGTTGAACGCCGCGGCGCCGATCCACGCGCCGAGCACGGCGGGCGCGCCCGCGATGAGGCCGAGCAGCCCGAGCCGCTGCAGCGACGGCTTCGCGCGCGCGATCGGCGCGACGATCGCCAGGCCCTCGGTCGTGTTGTGCAGCGCGAAGCCGACGACGAGGAACGCGCCGAGGGCGAGCGCGCCGGTCGTGTAGGCGGTCCCGATCGCGAGGCCCTCACCGAGGTTGTGCAGGCCGATGCCGATCGCGATCAGCGTCGCGAGGCCCGCCGGGCTGGCGCCGTGGTCCGCCGCCGCGCGCCGGCGATCGCGCAGCCACGCGCTGACGCCGGTCAACGCGAGGAACGCGACGGCGGCGCCGATGAAGACGAGCGCCTGGCCGCCGAACGCCTGCGAGCCCTGGCCGGCGAGGTCGAGGCCCTCGAGCGTCGCGTCGATCGCGAGGAAGCCGAGCAGCCCGACCGTCAGCGCCATGACGAAGCGCATCCAGGCCGGGGGGATCCGCCTGATCCACGGCAGCCACAGCATGCCGAGCGCGATCGGGATGACGCCGACGTAGATGCCGAGCAGCGCCATGAGGCCGAAGAAGCCGACGTCGGCGGACGGGGTCTGGACCGCTGCGGGGATCGCATGCGTGATCGTCGTGCCGGCGCTCGTGAGCAGCGCGACCTCGTAGGCCTCGCCCTCGATCCACGGCTGCTCGATGCGCAGCGTCTCCGAACGCAGGTGCCCGAGCGGCTGCTCGGCGCCGCTGAAGGCGGCGAACGCGTCGTTGACGATGACCTGCGCGATCGTGACGTCGTCGGGCCCGTCGTTGCGGACGGTCAGCTCGATCGTGCCGGGCGTGAGCTTCGTGCGCTCGACCGCGAGCTCCTCGACGGGCGGCCCGCGGCGCTCGCCGAGCCCGGGCCCGTCCAGCGCGACGAACGCGCCGACCGCGACGAGGATGAGCAGCAGCGGGACGACGCCGAGCAGCCAGCCCGGCAGGCGGCGCGTGGCGCCGGTCTCGACGGTCGGGTTCGCGGCCTCCATCTAATCCGAGACCTCGAGGAAGCCCATCCAGCCGAGCTCGGTGAACTCCGACTGGTGAGCGTGGAACATGTACTTGCCGGCGTGCGGGAAGCGCATCTCGAGGATGCCGCGCTGCCCCTGGCACATCATGACGGTGTCGGTGAGCTCCACCGGAGTCCTCGACGTGCCGGTCGGGAAGTAGTGAAAGAAGTTGCCGTGCAGGTGAAACGAGTTGAGCAGGTCGTACTCGAGGACGTTGACGAGATACAGGCGGACGAGCGCGTCGCGCTTGACCTGGATCGGCCGCTCGTTGTAGGCGAAGCCGATCGTGTTGGCCGCGTACAGCTCGTTGGCGCGGTCGAAGTTCGTGTCGAAGCCGTTCATGACCATGACGAGCTCGTCCGCGCGCTCGCGCTCGTCCTTCGGGTCGATGATGAACGCGCCATACAGGCCCTTGGCGATGTGCTCGGCGAGCGGACGCACGTGGCAGTGGTAGAGGTGCAGCCCGAACGGCAGCGCGTCGAACTCGTAGACCGTCGACTGGCCGGGCGCGACCTCGCCCGCGCCGAGCCCGAGGACGCCGTCGGCGGTTGCGCGGTGGATGCCGTGGAAGTGCATCGTGTGCGGGTGGTTGCCGCCGTTGAAGAAGCGGATCCTGACGCGGTCGCCCTCGGTGGCGCGCAGCGTCGGGCCGGGGATGCGGCCGTTGTAGGTCCACGCCGCGAACTTCACGCCGGGCGCGAGCTCGATCTCCTGCTCGCCGGCGGCGATCGTCCACTCGCGCAGGGTGCGGCCGTCGGGCAGCTTGCTCGTCTTGCCGTAGTCGAAGTCGCGCACGATCGCGTGCGGGTCGAAGCCGTTGGCCGCGTGGTCGACCTCTCCCCCGCGAAAGCCGGCGTGCTGGCCGTGGCCGGCGGACTCGTTCGCGGCGCCGGCGGCGGCCGGGTCCATCCCGGCCATGTCGTGCGGCTCGGCGGCGGCGGCCGTCCCGCCGTGGGAGTGCGGGATCGTCGCGTGCAGCGCGGCGGCTCCGAGCCCGAGGGCGGAGGCCGATCCGAGGAGCTTGCGTCGTGTGAGCGGTGCCACGAGAAAGATTATGGCACGACTAAACCTTGGGGCTGTCCAGTGGCCTCCGCTCGCCCGGGGCTCGCCGGCGCGCCGGACTCGGCGCTGCTCGTTCGCACGCGTCCTCGGCCTGGTCGGGTGGGCCATCGCGAGGTGATGGGTAGAGAGCCGTCGATATCTACAGAGGAGGACCACATGGTCTCCATCACGCACGCGGTCCGCGCGCTGGTCTGCGCACTCGCCGCCGGTCTCGTGATCGCCCCGGTGGCTGGGGCTGCGAAGGATCCGAACCAGGTCTCGCGCGCGCTGCGCGACGGGGTCACCCCGCAAGGCATCACGCAGCACCTGCTGACGCTGCAGGACATCGCCACCGCGAACGGCGGGACCCGCGCGTCGGGCACGCCCGGCTACGCCGCCTCGCGCGACTATGCCGTCCGCCGCCTGCAGGCGGCCGGGCTGTCGGTGAGCGTCCAGCGCTTCGACTTCGACTTCTTCCGCAAGACGGGTCCGGCGTCGTTCGCGCGCACCTCCGACGACCCCGACACGCCGTTCACCGAGGGCGAGACGTTCAACGTCCTCGACTACTCCGGCAACGGCACCGCGACCGGCACGGTCCAGCCGGTCGACGTGAACTTCGCCGACCCGAGCACGATCACGTCGGGCTGCGAGACGTCGGACTTCGCGAGCTTCACCGCCGGCAACATCGCGCTGCTGCAGCGCGGCACGTGCGAGTTCGGCGTGAAGGTCCGCAACGCCGAGGCGGCGGGCGCGAAGGGCGCGATCGTCCTCAACCAGGGCAACGGCGGCCCGGATCGGACCGACCTCTTCGCCGGGACGCTCGGCGCGCCGGTCGGGATCCCCGCGATCAGCGTGAGCTTCCCGTTCGGTCGGGAGCTGTCGGCTCCCGGCACGACGGTCTCGATCACGACCCCGACCGAGTCCGAGACGCGCCCGACGTGGAACGTCATCGGCGACATGGCCGCGAAGAACCCCAAGAAGGCGGGCAAGACGGTCGTCGTCGGCGCGCACCTGGACTCCGTCGTCGACGGGCCGGGCATCAACGACAACGGCTCGGGCTCGGCGACGATCCTCGAGATCGCCGAGGAGATGTCCGAGCTCAAGAAGCCCGCGAACCCCGTGCGCTTCGCGTTCTGGGGCGCGGAGGAGTCCGGTCTGCTGGGCTCCGAGCACTACGTCGCGTCGCTGAGCCCCGACGAGATCGCGAAGATCGGGCTGAACCTGAACTTCGACATGCTCGGCTCGCCGAACTTCGTGCGCTTCGTCTACGACGGCGACGGCTCGGCGACCGGGACGGCGGGGCCCGCGGGCTCCGACGCGATCGAGCAGACGTTCAACGCGTACTTCGCGTCGCGCGGCCAGGCGGTCGCGCCGACGGCGTTCGACGGGCGCTCGGACTACGGGCCGTTCATCGCGGTCGGCATCCCCGCGGGCGGGCTGTTCTCCGGCGCGGAGGGCGTCAAGACGACCGAGGAGGCGCTGACGTTCGGCGGCGTGGCCGGCGAGCCGTACGACCGCTGCTACCACCAGTCGTGCGACACGATCTCGAACGTCAACACGACGGCGCTCGACGAGCTCGGCGACGGCGCCGCCCACGCGACGGCCGTGTACGCCTACGAGAAGTCCGGCAAGGGCCAGGGCAAGGCGGCGAAGGAGGGCGCGCGCAAGGGCCCGGCGTTCCAGCGCTGACGCCCAGCCGGACCCGCGGCGCAGCACCCACGGGGCGGCCTCCGGGCCGCCCCGCCGCGTCCCGTCACCTGCTCGATCGAGCAACGCGAAAAGCTCCCCGACGTCGATCGCGGGCGCACCGCGGCCTCGGGCGCCTATCCGTGCATCGACGGGCTCAGTCGAGCAGCGCGAACAGCGCGTCCACGTCGACCTCGGGGGCGGCAGGCACCGGCGGCCGCAGGCTTCCGCTCGTGACGCGCTCGCATGCGCCGTAGCCGCTGTCGGACGGCGAGCCGTGGACGTGGACCGCCCGCCCGGGGATGTCGATGACCCAGTACTCGGCAACCCCCGCCGCGGCGTAGATCTCGGCCTTCGCGCCGAGGTCCAGCCGCCGCGACGACACGGCGATCTCGATGACCAGCAGCGCCTCGCCTGGATGCTCGTGCACGTAGCTGCGGGCCGGGACGATCGCGATGTCAGGCTCGGGCTCGGAGTGCGGCGGCAGGCGCACCGGCAGCTGCATGCGAACGGTGGCGACGTCATCGGCGATCCCGCGGATCAGGAGCGTCGCCAGCCATTGAGCGATGCCGGCGTGCTCGGGGCTCAAGGGGGCCTTCTCCGAGAGCTGGCCGTTGAGGAGCTCCACGCGGTCGTCCTCGCCGAGGATGCCGGCGTCGACCATCCGCTCGTAGTCCTCGACGGTGAGCGGCCAGAGCGGGATCCGGACATCGGCGACGCCCATCGCCTGATCGTACCTCGCCTGCGGGCTGGTCCGACACCGCTCAGCCAGTCCCGAACTCGTCGATGACGTCGCGCACCATCGCCAGTGAGGGGCGCCATTCCACGCGCCCGAACGACGCCTCGACGGCGTCCAGATCGAGCATGCCCAGCTCGCGGGCTCGCTGGAAGCAGGCCCGCAGCTCGTCCTTGTCCATCACCTCGGCGAGGTCGATCAGCGTTCGCGAGACGCTCGTGCACGGGATCCCGTCCACGACGGTGACGTCGTCGGGATGAAGCGACGGCGCGTGGTGCACGACCACGCCCGGGATGTCGGTGGACGGCGCGCGAGGATCTCCCGCGCGGCCGGGAACGGTGACGTGAATCGGCTGAGGCGATCTGGACATGGCCCGATCGTCCCGCGCCGCGTGTGACGGATCTAGACGTGATTGCGACAAATGCGCGCAGCCTCTGCGCAGGAACTGCGGCGTTGCGCCGACCCGCGTCAGCGACCGAGACTGCGCGTCACGCCGAGCCGCGTCAGCGGCAGCCCGCCTGCGCCAGCACCTTGCCCGTCACCTTGGCCACACGAAGCGTGCGCTGCGCCCCGCGCGGGCCGCCCTTGGGCGATGACTCCAGGCGGATCCTGTACCTCGCGCCGCTTCGCAGCCCGCGCAGCGGCGCGCACAACACCTGCGGCCCGGAGCGGCCGAGCACCCGCTGCACGCGCGTGGAGACGGCCGGCCCGCTCCCCGTTACGGTGAAGCGCACGTTCGCGACCTTGCACCCGCCATCGACGAGTCCGTACGCGTACCCGCGCCCACGACCGGCGTAGCGCGCGCCGAGCGTCACGAGCCGCGGCGCCGTCGCTCCCGGCCGAGCCGCGGCGCCGCCGTCCAGGCGCCCGAGCAGCAGGCCGCCGCCGGCGCGCCGCCCGGCCACGAGCAGCTTGCCGTCGGGTTGCAGCACCGCGCCCGCGGCGCCGTCGGTCGACGGATCGAAGCGCGGGCCGCCGAACGCGAGCGTGCGCCCGCGGGTGCCGTAGCCGCAATCCAGCGCACCCGTCGCGTCGTAGCGCGCGGCGAGCGCGCCCCCCGACGCGGCACCGGCGACGACCGCGGCGCCGTCCGGCTGCAGCGCGACCGCCCGGCCGAGCGACACGGGCGCGGCCGGGACCTGCGCCCGGCCGAACTGCGAGGGCGCAGCCGGGACCTGCACGCGGCCAAGCTGCGAGATCGCGCTGCCGCGGCGCGCGAACGCGACGTCGGTCGCGCCCGCCGCCGTGAAGCCGGCGAGCAGGACCGCGTGGCTTCCGGCGACGTCCGTCGCGCGGCCGGCGGCGACGAGCCGGCCGTCGGCGCGCATCGCGAGCGCGGACAGCGACGAGCTGGCGACGCGCACCGACGACGCGTGGCCGAACTGCACGAGCAGCCGGCCCGCGCGGGCGAAGCCGGGGTCCAGCGCACCGGCCGGCGTGAGGCGCGCGACGAACGCGCGGTCGCCGCCGTCGCGCGCGCTCGCGCGCCCGGCGATCACGATCGCGCCGGAGGGCGCCAGCGCGAGGGCCCGCGCCGCGGACGTGGCGTGGCGGACCGGGCCGCCGAAGCCGAGCTGCAGCACCGCGAAGCCGTCGCCGCCGCCGAACGCGGGATCGGGCACGCCGAGCGCGTCGAAGCGCGCGACGACGATCTGCTCGCTCGGGATGCCGTCGTCGTTGCGCACGCCGACGCTGCCCGCGACGACGATCTGTCCGCCGGGCGCGATCGCGATCGCGGCGGGACCGGTGCCGTCCGGCAGCGACGGCGTCTCGCCGGGGTAGAACTCGCCGGCCGTGGCGCCGCCCGGCGAGGGATCGCGCAGCGTCACCCCGGCCGCGCCGAAGAGCCCGTCGGTCACGCCGCTGGGCAGGAATCGCGTGAGAGCCCAGCGGTCGCCCGCGACACCGGCGGTGACCACCGAGCCGTCGGCCTGCGTCGCGACCGCGCCGGCGCGCTGCGGCGTCGTGCCGTCGCCGAACTTGTCGACGCGACCGCCGCCACCGGCGAACGACGGATCGAGCGCGCCACCGACACCGAAGCGCGCGGTCAGCGCGCCCTCGCCGCCCGCGCCGCGCGAGTCGCCCGCGACGACGATCCGCCCGTCGGGCGCGAGCGCCACGGCTGAGGCGCGCGCGCCGAGCCCGAAGAGCGAGCCGGCGAGGCCGCCGCTGCCGAAGGAGGTGTCGATGGTGCCCGCCGCGGAGGCGAGCGGCGCGCCAACCGCGCCGAGCGCCAGCGCAACCGCCAAGGCGCCGCCGACCCGCAGCCTCCGCGCCCCGCCGAACGCCGGCGCAACCGCCAAGGCGCCGCCGACCCGCAGCCTCCGCGCCCCGCCGAGCGCCAGCGCGACCGCCAAGGCGGCCGCGAGGCGCACCCGGCCGAGGCTCATGCCGGCGGCGCGCCCACGCCGAACGTCGCGAAGTTCGCCCGCGGCACGAGCGCCGGGCCGAGCCCGAAGCCCGCGAAGTCCCCGCCGGCGTAGACCCGCGCGCCGTCGGCGATCAGCGCGATCACGCCGCGGTTGCCGCCCGTCGGCTCCGGCGAGAACAGGCTCTCGGGCCTGCCGGTCGCGGGATCGACGGCGGCGAGGCCGTCGCGCCGGCGCCCGCTCACCGTCTGAAAGCGCCCCGCCAGGTACAGCGACGACGACGACAGCGCCAGCACGGACACGGAGCCGTTCGGCGCGGGCGCGAACGGCCGCACGAGCGCGCCGCTCGACGCGTCGAGCACGACGAGGTTCGAGCGGTAGATCGGGACCTTCCGCGTGCGCTTGCGACCCTTGCGCGGCTTGAGCTTCACGATCTTCGTCCCCGAGCGCCGCGAGATGTCGCCGCCGACGTAGAGCGTCTTGCCGTCGCGCACGAGCGCCTGGACGTCACCGCCGACCTGCGAGTCGAACGCGTAGTCGACGCTCGCGTCGGTCGCTCGCACCGCCACGACCCCGCCGCGGAACTGCGTCCGCCGCTTGCCCTTCGGACCGACCGTGCGCGACACGCTGACGTCGCCGCCGACGAGGACCCGCGCGCCGCGCGAGACGATGGCCCGCACGGTCGCGTAGCGGAAGGAGGCGCGGCGCAGCGTGCGGGGCGCGTTGAACCGCGGCGCCACCTTGTTGGCCTCGAGGTTGATCGCCGCGAGCGCGGGATGGCGCTTGCCGCCGACGCGGTCGAACGAGCCGCCGAGATACAGCCGCTTGCCGTCCGCGGCGAGCGTCGAGACGAAGCCGCGCACCGGCACGTCCATGACGCTCAGCGCGCCGGTCACCGCGTCGAAGCCGGCGAGACCGCCGCGCGCCGCGCCGTTCGCGGTCCTGAAGGAGCCGGCCGCGAAGATCCGCCCGTCGGCCTGCGCAAGGGTCGTCACGGCCCCGTCGACGCCCGCCCCCCAGGTGGGCACGGACACGCCGGTGACCGCGTTGACGGCCGCGAGGTGGTTGGCCTGCACGCGCGGCGCGCTCGTGAACTTGCCGCCCGCGACGAGCCGGCCGCCCGCGATCGCGAGCGCGTAGACGTCGTTGTCGGGGTCGGGGTCGAACGCCGGGTCGACCGCGCCGGTCACGAGATCGACCGCCGCGAGCTTGTTGCGCGGCTGCTCGTTGACCTTCGTGAACTCGCCGCCGATGTAGAGCTTCGAGCCGACCATGGCGAGCGTGTAAGCGTCCTTGTCGAGAAACAGCCGAAAATCCTGACTCGCCTCTCCGGTGATCGGGTCCAGCGACGCGACCGCGTTGTTGAACGCGCGCGCGATTTCCGTGAAGTGGCCGGCGACGAACAGCCGCGTGCCGTCGGTCGAGAGGTTGTAGACGTTGCCGTTGGTGGACGGGCTGAACGTCGCGTCGAGGTTGCCCGTCGCGATGTCGAACGCCGCGAGCCCGGCGCGGCTGCGCCCGGACACCTCGGTGAACGTCCCGCCGACGTAGAAGCGGCTGCCGAGCGCGAGGACCGCGTCGACCTTGCCGTTGGGCACCGCGTCGAAGTTCGGGTCAAGCTCGCCGTCGGCCGTGCGCAGCACCGCGATCCCGCTGCGCGAGTGGCCCGCGATGCCGGTGAAGCGCCCGTTGACGAACATCCGCGACCCGGCGACCGCGAGGTCCTGCACGCTCTGGTCGGCGCCGGGGTTGAACACGGGGAGGACGGCGCCGGTCGCGGCGTCAAGCGCCGCGAGCCGCCGGCGGATGAGGTCGCCGACGTGCAGGAAGTCGCCGCCGACGTAGAGCCGGCCGCTGTCGAGCGCGAGCGCGAGCACGTCGTTGTCGACGTACGGGCCGAAGCTCGGATCCACGGCGCCAGAGGCGAGCACGTGCGCGAGGTTCTTGCGCGCCAGCCCGCCGACGTGCGTGAAGCGCCCGCCCATGTAGTAGCCGCCCGCGCCGTCGGGGACGATCGCGAACGCGGTCCCGCGCACGTCGGGGAACTGCGCCGCGCGCACACCGGTCGCGGGGTCGAGCACCGTGCCACCGCCGGTCGGCGGGCCGATGCGCGTGAAGTCGCCGCCGAGGTAGATCGTGTCGGCGCTGCGCGTGAGCGCGTTGACCGTGCCGTTGGTCACGAACGCCGGGCTGGGCAGCGGGCGCGCGGGCGGCGGCTGAGGCAGCACGGCGCCGGCCGTCGCGGGCGCGACGGCGGCGATCGCAAGCAGCGCTCCGATCGCAGCGGCCGGCCGAGCGCTGAAGAAGAGCCTCGTGATCGCAGCCATCGTCCCGTCCCCGTGCTGTGAGTTGAACGCCGTCCTGTGGCCGGCCGAACCTATCGCCCGCAGAACGGATTCCGAACGCCGGAAGTTGCGTAATAGTCCGAACTTCGGCGTAGCACTTCCGCAAGACCTCGGGCGTACGGTCGGTCGCATGGCGCCACCCACCCTCGCCTCGCCGCGCCCGGAGGGCCATCATCAGCGCATGAGCCGCGGACGCATCCTCGTGGTCGACGACGAGCCGACGATCGCCGAGATCGTCGCGCGCTACCTCGACCGCGCCGGCTACGAGACGCGGATCGCCGGCGACGGCCACGCCGCCCTCGCCCGCGCGTCCACGTGGCATCCCGACCTCGTTGTGCTCGACCTCATGCTGCCGGGCCTGGATGGCCTCGAGGTCATGCGGCTGCTGCGCGAGACGGGAGGCCCGCGCGTCGCGATCATCCTGCTGACGGCGAAGGGCGAGGCGTCCGACCGCATCGACGGGCTGCGCCTCGGCGCCGACGACTACGTCGTCAAGCCGTTCTCCCCCGCCGAGCTCGTCGCCCGCGTCGATGCCGTGCTGCGGCGCACCGACCCGTCGCCCGAGGCGGGACCCGAGCCGCCGCTGATCTTCGGCGAGCTCGAGATCGACCCGTCAGGCCGGCGCGTGCTCGTCGACGGCGAGGAGGTCGTGCTCACCCAGCGCGAGTTCGACCTGCTGCTGTTCCTCGCGCGCCATCCCGGCCAGGTGTTCACGCGCGACCAGCTCATGGAGCAGGTCTGGCGCTTCACGTTCTACTCCGACACGTCGACGGTCACGGTCCACATCCGCCGCCTGCGCGCGAAGATCGAGCGCGAGCCCGCGCAGCCGCGCTTCGTCGAGACGGTCTGGGGCGTCGGCTACCGCTTCCGCCCATGAGCCGGGCGACGCTCTGGCGCGGCGTCGCGCTCGCGCTCGGCAGCGCGCTGGTCGTCGCGGGCGCGGTGCTGGCGGTCTACGACCTCGACGGCGCGACCGTCACGCTGGCGATCCTCGCGCCGCTGGGGATCGTCACGGTCGCTGCGACGCGCGCGCTGCTGTCGCGCCGCGAGCGGCTCGGCAGCCTGCGCCGCCAGGCGCTCATCACCGCGGCGCTCGCCTTCGGCCCGCTGGCGGTGACGCTCGTCCTGTTCGTGCAGCTCATGTTCGTCTCCGCGCACGACGCCCTGCTCACCGCGTCGATGGGCGTCTACGGGGCGCTGCTCGGCCTGTGGGCGACGCGCCTGCTGTCCAACCGCGTCATGGACGACGTCGACACGCTGCGCGCTGGCCTCATGGCGGTCGGCGCCGGCGAGCGCTCGCTTGATCTCAAGCTCGGCGGCGACGACGAGCTCGCCCAGGTCGGGCGCGAGGTCGAGGCGATGGTCGCGCGCCTGGCGGCCGCCGAGGCCCGGCGCGAGGCGGCCGACGAAGCGCGCCGCTCGCTCATCGCGGCCGTCTCGCACGACCTGCGCACGCCCGTCACCGCGCTGCGCCTGCTCGCCGAGGCGGTCGACGACGAGATCGGCGATCCCGAGACGCGCCGCGAGTACGTGCGCCGCCTCGGCGTCCACGTGCGCGCGCTGGGCGCGCTCATCGACGACCTCTTCGAGCTCACGCGGATCGAGGCCGGCGAGGTGACGTGGACGATGCAGCAGGTCCAGATCGACGAGCTCGTCGAGGAGACCGTCGCTGCGATGGCGCCCGCCGCGCTCGCCGGCCGGATCTCCGTGCGCGCGGAGATCGACCCGGCGCTCGCACCCGCGCGCGCCAACCCCGAGCGCATCCAGCGCGTGCTCTTCAACCTCATCCAGAACGCGATCCGCCACACGCCCGCCGACGGCAGCGTGACGGTGCGCGCGGCGCGCGCGGGCTCGGCGGTCGAGATCGAGGTCGCCGACACCGGCGAGGGCATCGCGGCGGACGACCGCGAGCGTGTCTTCGAGCCGTTCGCGCAGGGCGCGGACCGCGCGTCGCGCACCGACGGCAGCGCCGGTCTGGGGCTTGCGATCTCGCGCGCGATCGTCGAAGCCCACGGCGGCCGGATCTGGATCGTCGAGGAGCCGGCCGGCGGTGCGACGGGCGGCGCGCGGGTGCGCTTCAGCCTTCCAGGAACGCCTTCCCCACCCGTCGCGGCCTGAGGTGTGCGACGCTCGTTGCGGCCTTTCCGTAAACCGGTAAAGCCCGAGACGCCGGGGCAACCGCTAGCGTAGGTCGATCTGAACCCGACTCGGGAGTACTCAATGACCAAGCAGGAGCTCGCACAGAAGGTGGCCTCGGACACCGGTCTCAGCGGTTCTGATGCAAAGGGCGCCGTCGACGCCACCTTCGACGCGATCGCCGCCGAGCTTGCTGGAGGCGGCGAGGTCGCCGTTGCAGGCTTCGGCAAGTTCAGCGTGAGCGAGCGTTCCGCCCGCGAGGGCCGCAACCCGGCCACGGGCGAGACGATCCAGATCGCCGCCAGCAAGGCCGCCAAGTTCTCGGCCGCGTCGGCGCTCAAGAAGCAGCTCAACGGCTAGCGCGGCGCCGCGGGCCGGCGCATCAGGCGCACCGAGCCGCAGAGCCACGCCGACAGCCTCATCAGTTCCGACGTTCGACCCCGGTAGCCAGCGCGCCGCCGGGGAGTTCGTCGTCGGGCTGCGCCTCCCAGGAGCGCCGCTCGGTCCGGCCGGCGATCCCCGCGCCGACGAGCAGCAGCAGCGCGACGATGTACAGCCCGAGCAGGACGATGGCCAGCAGCAGGAAGACCTGCGCGACGGCGAAGCCCGTCGCGGCTGACACGTACAGCCCCACGATCGCCGGAACGGCCTGGATCGCGAGCCCGCCGGGGATGGCACCGAGCAGCGCCGAGCGCCAGCGCATCCTCGTCAGCGGTGCGTAGCGGTAGATGATCGCGAAGACGAACATCGATCCGAGCGCGTTGAAGACGAGGATCATCGGGCCGGGGAAGCCGCGTCCGGGGCGCAGCTCGTAGGAGAGGTTCGTCACGACGGAGATGCTCAGCGACGCGAGGATCACCGCCACCGCCACCAGCGCCCCCAGCCCGAGGTTGCGGATGCGCCCGAGGAAGATGTTGTGGCGCGGGACGTCGAGGATCCGCGACAGGCAGCGCTCGATGACGCCGATCCCGCCGGAGGTCGTCCACAGCATCGCGAACAGCGCGAGCGCGAGCAGCATCGGCGAGTTGTCGCGCGTGCCGACGACCAACCGCCGGATGTCGGGGTGGATGGCCTCCGGGAGGAAGCGGTTGAGCTGCTCGGCCACAGCGATCGCCGACACGACATCCTTGAGCAGCAGCGCCTCGAGGGCGGCGAGGCCGAGCGCGAACGGGGCCAGCGAGAGGACGAGGTAGTACGCGAGCGCGGGGACGTCGTCGGCGATCCCGTTGCCCCAGTAGAAGTCGAACAGCCGCTTCGGGAAGCGGCGCACGACGCGCACGACCGCGTGGAGCGTGCGAGGTGCCTTGACCGCATCGGCCGTCGCGGCCGGGGGTGGCTTGACCACGGCCTCCCCGGGCGGCGGCGCCGTGCTCACGTGCGCAGTTCCTTGCGGATGACGAGCTTCAGGCCCGACCAGGTCTCGTCGATCGCGCAGACCTTCACGTCGACCAGGCCGCGTGGCAGCGCCACGTCGCGCACGACGTCCTCGGTCATGTCGGTGGGGACGTTCGACGCACGCTTGGGCCAGGCTACCCAGAGCATGCCGTCCTGCTTGAGCTTGGCGTGCAGGCCGCCGAGGCGGCGCTCGAGCTCGGCGCGCGAGAGCACAAACAGGATCACGAGGTCGAGGTCGGCCGCGGGGCGGGCGAGCACGCGCACGCCGCCGGGCAGCTCGCCGACGAGCGCGTCGAATCCGGCGGGCGCGGCGGCGTAGTGCACGCGCATGCCCGTCTTGAAGCCGAGCTTGCGCACGAGCGGCGTGCCGCTGTAGCCCGCCGTGTCCCGGGTCTCGCTCCTCACCGCCGCGAAGCCTACGCCGCGGGGAGGCGGTGGAGAGGCCGGCGCTCACCAGGCTTCGCGCGCGAGCTCCGCGATGACCTTCGACAGCCGCCCGCCCTGCCAGGCGAGCGGCGACTTGCCTTCCTCCTCCACGACGAGCCGCCCCCGCGGCAGGAGCTCCGCGTACGTCTCGCCGAGCGCCAGCGGGTGGCCGGGATCGGCTTCGTCGCGGCTCGCGACGACAACCGCCGGGCACTCGATCCGCTCGAGCGCATGCAGGTCCTCGAACGGGCGCGACCGCGGCACGGCCTGCAGCGCGTCGGCGACGGCGGCCGGGTGCTCGTGACGCGAGATGCTCTGGCGCACGAACGTCTCCACGGACGTGCGCCACGCCTCCGGCAGCCGGCCGACGTCGTACGCCGCGAGGTACCCCTCGACGCCGTCGCGGCGCATGCCGTCGGCGAGCGCGTCGTAGCGCTCAAGGCGCGCCTCGTCCGAGAACGCGACGGGGTCGTACGCGGGCGTTATGACGACGAGCCCCGCGACGCGCTCGGGCTGATCGAGCGCGAGGCGCAGGATCGTGTGCGACCCCATCGACCCGCCGGCGAGCACGGCGCGCTCGAGCTCGAGCGCGTCGAGCAGCGCCGCGAGGTCGGCGCTCAGGTCGTCGTAGCCGTAGCCGTCCGGCGCGGCCGCGGGCTTCGAGACGCCGTGACCGCGCGCGTCGTAGCTCACGACCCGATGGCCGCTGCGCTGCAGCCCGGTCGACCCCATGACGACGTAGCGGCGCGAGCTGCTGAGGCCGTGCAGGAGCACGACGGGGATCCCCTCGCCGTCGTCGCTGACGCCGAGGGTGACGCCCCCGGCGCCTGCGATCTCGCGCTCGACCATCCGGGAAGGGTGGCAGCCCGCACGGATCGGCTCGTCCGCCGGCCGGCGAGCGACCCTTGCGTAACCTCTGCCCATGACCGTCATCGACGTAAGCGAGGCCGAGTTTCAGGCCGAGGTGCTGAACCGCTCCAGCGAGGTCCCGGTGGTCGTGGACTTCTGGGCGCCGTGGTGCGGACCGTGCAAGCAGCTCGGCCCGCTGCTCGAGAAGGCCGCAGCCGCGCGCGACGGCAGGATCGTCCTGGCGAAGATCGACACCGACGAGAACCCGGAGCTCGCCACGGCGTTCGACATCCAGGGCATCCCCGCCGTGAAGGCGTTTCGCGACGGCGAGATGGTCGCGGAGTTCGTCGGCGTCCTGCCGCCGTCGCAGGTCGAGCAGTTCTTCGACGGCCTCGTGCCCTCCGAGACCCAGCTGCTGCTCGAGGCCGGCGACGAGACGTCGCTGCGCAAGGCCGTCGAGCTCGACCCGAAGAGCGTCGACGCGGCGTTCGCGCTCGCCCAGTCTGCTGTACCGCGCGGGTGACGCGGCCGGCGCGCTCGAGCTCGTCGCCAACGCGCCCGGCAACTTCCGCGCCGACGGCCTCGCCGCGCGCATCGAGCTCGAGCGCAACGCGTCGCCGGAGCTCGCCGAGGCGTTCGCGACGCTCGACGACGGCGAGGTCGAGGACGGCCTCGACAAGCTCGTCGCCGTGCTCGCCGCGAAGGACAACAACACCGAGCGCGTCCGTCGCGTGATCGTGGCGATCCTCGACGAGCTCGGCGTCGCGCATCCGCTCGCGCGCGAGACGCGCCGCAAGATGGCCGCCGCGCTGTACTAAGCGCCCGCGATCTCAGCCGGCTGCACGTCGATCGTGATCAGCGCGGCCGCGCCGTCGTCGGTGGGACGTCGTCCACCCGCGCGATCCTACGGTCGGGGGGCCAGGAACTGCGCGAGCAGGCGCTCGACGGTCGGCGCCGCGTCGACGAACGGCCAGTGGCCGCTGCCGGCGAGCACGTGGACGTCGGCGCTCGGGAACGCCTCGCGCTGGCGCGCCGCGTAGGCCGCGGACAGGTAGGCGTCGTGCTCGCCCCAGATCACGAGCGCGGGGACGTCGTGCTCGCGCAGGCGCGCGATGAGGTCGCGGCTGAGCCCCGACGGGTCGCTCGTGGCGCGGTACAGGCGCAGGACCGCGCGGCGCGTGCGGCGGTCGAAGTGGCGGTACATCGTGTCGAGGAACGGCCGCGGGAGCTTCTGCGGCTCCTTGAGGTTGACGATCATCCGGAAGCCCGGCCCGGTGGCCGTCGCCTGAAACAGCTCGCCGAGCCCGCGCGTGCGCCAGATCCGCGCGAGGTAGTGCCAGCGGTAGTCGGGCAGCACGCCCGTGTCGATGAGCGTCACGCTGCGGACGGACTCGGGGTGCTCGGCGGCCCACGCGAGGCCGATCGGGCCGCCGAAGTCGTGCAGCACGAGGTGCACGGCCTCGATGGAGAGCGCCCGGCGCGCCTGCTCGACGAACGCCGCGTAGCCGGCGACCGAGTGCTCGAAGCCGGGCGCGGCGTGCGTCGTGCCGAAGTCCGGCAGGTCGATCGCGACGGCGCGCGCGAAGCCGGCGATCGCGGCCATCGGGCCGCGCCAGTCGTCGGCGGAGCCGGGGTTGCCGTGCAGAAACAGCACGTGCTCGCCGCTCTCGCCGGCGCGCAGCACGCGCGCGTCGACGTCGCCGACGCGGACCTGCCCGGCGGCGATCACGTCGCCGCGTCCAGCAGCGGCGAGGACGCGGGCGCGCGGCCCGGCCCGAGCGCGTGGCGCGCGTTGGCGAACGCGCCGCGTGCGAGCACGGCCGGTGACAGCAGCGCGGTCGGCTGGATCTGGCGTGAGCCGAACGCCGCCGAGAGCTCGCCGAGCTTCGGGTCGCGCGCCGCGGCCGAGAACATCGTCCGCTCGCCCGGGTGCATGCGCCGCCCGCTCGCATAGGAGTCGATGAGGAGCGCGTGCAGGCGCAGGCGCTTGCGATGCGCGCTGCGGTAGCGCTTGAGCCCCTGCGCGAGCGGCTCCTCGCCGCGCAGCGCGGGCGCGACGCTGTCGGCCAGCCACTCCGCGGTCTGCAGCGCCCAGCCGCAGCCGACGCCCCACAGCGGATCGCTCGCCATCGCGGCGTCGCCGGCGAGCGCGAGCCCCGGGCCGGTCGTCGCGCGGTGCGTCGTCGGGATCTTCAGCGACCCGATGAGCGGCTCCGCGAGCCGCGACTCGCCGATCGGCGGCGGGCTCGGCAGGTCGGAGAAGTACGTGCGCAGCGCGCCCTCGGGGTCGCGCTTGAAGTCCGCGAGGCGGTCGAGCGTCGGCATGCAGGCGTAGAACGTCTGGCCGCCGTCGGTCGGCATCGCCGCCGCCCACTGGGGATCGAGCAGCCACATCGTCAGGTCGGGAGCTGTGGCGACCTCCGGCCCGTCGAAGTAGCCGCCGTACGCGAAGCGCCCGAGCTCCTTGCTGCGCGTGCGCACGCCGGCGAGCTTCGCCACGCTCGAGTGGCGGCCGTCCGCGCCGACCGTCAGGCGCGCGGTGAGCGTCCGCCGCGCGCCGCCGGGCGCGACGGCCTCGACGCCCGTCACGGCGCCGTCGCGCCTGAGCACGCGATCGACCGTGTGGCCGAGGATGAGCTCGATGCCCTCCTGCGCGGCGGCGGCGCCGCGGATCAGCGGGTCGAGCTTCTCGCGGCGCAGGTTGACGTTCGCGGGGACCTTCGTGTCGGGCGGGGGCTGCATCCAGCCCCAGCGCGTGAGGACGCGCGTGCGCGAGCGCACGCCGCCGGCGGCCATGATCGCGTCCATGAGCCCGAGCCGCTCGAGCACGCCGATCGCCGAGGACTGGATGTAGTGCGTGCAGACGCGCTTGAAGGCCGCGGGGTCCGCGCGCTGCTCGACGAGCGCGACGCGCAGTCCGTCGCGGGCGAGTAGCAGCGCCGTCGTGCAGCCGGCGAGGCTCGCGCCGACGACGACCGCGTCGTAGTCCGGGCGGTCCGAGGCGATGGCGGGCGTGTGCGGGCGCGGCATGAGGGACCTCCGGGCGGACGGCAGTTCGTTTGGCATGGTAAGGCTCGCCGTGCCGCACACGACGTCCTACGCCGAGCCCGAGCGGCGGGCGTCATCCGCTCGCTCGTCGCGGGCACGATGTACCACCGCAAGTGCATCGAGCTGCACCAGGAACTGCTCGAGCTCTCGCGCTCGGCGGCGAAGCGCTAATCGCGCGCCGCCGCGGCGTGCTCGGCGACGAGCTTCGCCACCCGCTCGGGCTCCTCCAGGAAGAAGAGGTGGCCGACGCCGTCGAGCAGTTCCAGCCGCGCGCCAGGGATCAGGCTCGCGACGAGCTCGCCGTTTCGCGCCGCGAGCATCTGGTCGGCGGTGCCGTGCACGACGAGCGTCGGCGCGGCGATCTCGGCCAGCCGCGCGCTCGTGTCGTGGGCGACGATCGCCTGGACCTGAGCCATGATCACGGCGAGCGGGACCGGGTAGCTCACCGCGACCTCCGTGAAGCGCTCGAAGTTGCCCTCGCCGCTCGCGTAGCCCGGCGAGACGCTGAACTCCCAGCCGGTGCGGACCTTGCGGTCGGCGTCGCCGGACATGATCGCCAGCGCGATGTCGTTGACGACGCGGTCCTCGGTGAACTTCGACCCGGCGCCGCCGCAGTAGGTCGCGCCGAGCGTCAGCGTCAGGACGCGGTCGGGCGCGGCGAGCGCGAGCTCCTGCGCGACCATCCCGCCCATCGAGATCCCGAGCACGTGCGCCTGCGGGATGTCGAGCGCGTCGAGCAGCCCGCGCGCGTCCGAAGCGAGGCCGGCGATCGTGATCGGACCCTCGTGCGGCGCGCTGCGCCCGACGCCGCGATGGTCGTAGAGGACGAGCTCGAAGTCGCGCTCGAGGGCGCTGAGAAACGGCTCGCCCCAGTGCAGGCTGTGGCCGGACATGCCCTGGACGAGCAGCAGCGGCTCGCCCGCGCCGCGGCGCTCGTAGTGCAGGTCGGCACCGTCGATGGTCAGCGTGGGCATCGGACGAGGACGCTACAGCGGCAGCGCGAGCTGGTCGGCGGCCGGCTCGGCGACCTCGCCCGTCTCGAAGGAGGCGACGCGCACGCCGAGCAGCCGGACCGGGCGCCGCGGGGCGTACTCGCGCAGGAGCTCGACGGCGACCCGCCCGACCGTCGCGGGGTCGTTCGTGAACGCGCCGATCGTCCGCGCGCGCGTCACCGTCGTGAAGTCGTCCAGGCGCACCTTGATCGCGATGTTGCGCCCGCGTCGCTCCTGCGCGGACAGCCGCTCGCAGAGCTGGGCGGTGAGGTCGGCGAGGATCGCTTCGAGCCGCGCGAGGTCGGCGATGTCCGTGTCGAACGTCGTCTCGCGCGATTCGGACACCGCGACGCGGTCGAGGGTCAGCTCGGCCGATCCCTCGAAGCGCCCGCGCCGCTGCAGGTCGGGCCCGTGGTTTGAGCCGAACTGCGCGACGAGCGCTCCGGGGGCGGCCGCGGCCAGCGCTGCGAGCGTCGTGATGCCCATCCGCTCCAGCCGCGCGACGGTCTTCGGCCCGATGCCCGGCACGAGGCCCGGCGAGTGCGCGCCGAAGCGCTCGCACGCCTGCTCGCGCGAGAGCACGACGAACCCGCGTGGCTTCTCGGCATCGGACGCGACCTTCGCGACGAGCCGGTTCGGCCCGATCCCGACCGAGCAGTCCAGGCCGGTCTCGGCGCGGATCTCCTCGACGAGCCGGCGCATCGCCGCGCGCGGCGACATGAGGCCGTCGAGGTCGAGGTACGCCTCGTCGAGGCCGACGACCTCGACGCGCTCGACCTGCGCGCGCACCCGGTCCATGACCTTGCGCGACGCCTCGCGGTAGGCGTCGAAGTCGGGCGCGATCAGCACCGCGTCCGGGCACAGCCGCCGCGCGCGCGAGGTCGGCATCGCGGATCCGACGCCGAACTTGCGCGCCTCGTAGGACGCCGTGGTCACGACCGCGCGCGGTCCCGAGCCCGACACGATCACCGGCAGCCCGCGCAGCTCGGGCCGGCGCTGCAGCTCGACCGAGGCATAGAACGCGTCGACGTCGAGGTGCGCGATCGGGGCCATCGCCACCACACGATGACGAATGGCTCGGAGGTCGTCCGTAGAATCGACGCGCATGGGCCACGGTGACCGCATCTCAGCCCTCGACGCCTCGTTCCTGCACCTCGAGAAAGCGGGTGAGCGGCTGCACGTCGCGTCGGTGACGATCTTCGACGGCCCCGCGCCGTCGTGGGACGAGCTGCGGGCGCACGTCGAGGCGCGACTTCACCTCGTGCCGCGCTTTCGCCAGCGCCTCGCCGAGGTGCCGCTCGACCAGGGCCGCCCCGTCTGGGTCGACGACCCGCACTTCAACCTGCGCTACCACCTGCGCCACGCCGGCCTGCCGGCGCCCGGCTCCGAGGAGCAGCTGAAGAACCTCGCCGGCCGCCTCTTCGCGCAGCGCCTCGATCGCACGAAGCCGCTGTGGGAGCTGTCGCTCGTCGACGGCCTCTGGAACGACCAGTTCGCGCTCATCGCCAAGAGCCACCACGCGCTCGTCGACGGCGAGTCGGCCGTCGACATCACGCGGGTGCTCTTCGACACCGAGCCCGACGCCGCGCCGCCCGCGCCGGCGCCCGGCAGGTGGGTGCCACGTCCCCTCCCCACGCCGGCGCAGCTGCTCTCCGACGCGCTCATCGAGCGCGCGACGCACCCGCACGAGCTGGCGCGGTCGGCCCGCGCCGTCGTGCGCGGGCCGCGCCAGCTGCTGCAGACCGCGCGCGACCGGCTCCAGGCGGCGGGCGCGCTCGCGTTCGCCGGCCTCGAGCCCGCGCCGCCGTCGCCGCTGAACGTCAAGGTCGGGCCGCATCGCCGCTACACCTGGGTCGACGCCGAGCTCGCCGAGCTGCGCGCGATCAAGGACTCGCTGGGCGGCACCGTCAACGACGCCATCCTCGCCGTCGTCGCGGGCGCGCTCGGCCGCTACCTGCGCCACCGCCGCGTCGACACGCGCGACCTCGTGCTCAGGGCGCTCGTGCCGATCTCCGTGCGCTCGGAGGACTCCGAGCACGGCAGCGAGGTCGCGCCGCTCGCTGCGCCGCTGCCGGTCGGGATCGAGGACCCCGTCGAGCAGTACCGCGCGATCCGCGACGCCACGAGCGTGCTCGAGGGAACCCGCGAGGCGATCGACGCGCGCACGCTCACCGAGCTCGCGGGCTTCGCGTCGCCGACGATCATGAGCCAGGCCGCGCGCCTGCAGCAGCGCCAGCGCTTCTTCAACCTCGTCGTGACGAACGTGCCAGGCCCGCAGTTCCCGCTCTACCTGCTCGGGCGCCGCCTGCGCGCGCTGTACCCGGTCGTCCCGATCAACGGCCGCCAAGCGCTCGGCATCGCGGTCATGAGCTACGACGGCCGGCTCGGCTTCGGGCTGCTCGCCGACTACGACGCGCTGGCCGACGTGGACGTCCTCGCGACCGAGCTGCGCGCCGCCATCGACGCGCTCGCAGCGGGCGCGTCGATCCCGCGGCGCGCTGCGCACGGGCGGCGCAAGGCGGCTACCCGCGTCGCGAGCTCGGTGTAGCCCGTGCGGCGCGCGGCCGTCGCGCTCGCGGTCCTCGTCCTCGCCGCGGCTGGAGCCTTGAGCGTCATGGCGATCCTGAACGCACGCGACGACGCCACGGTCCATCGCTCCGACGGGCCGGGCGCCGAGCGCGTCGCGGGCGCGCGCCCGGTCGTCGCGCCCGGCAACGTCGTGCTGCTCTACAGCGACGAGCGGCTGACGTCGGCGCTGCGCGAGCTCGCGCTCGACACGGGCGGCCCCGCCACGCCCGAGCTCACGGCCGCCGGGCAGGCCGTGCTCGTCGTCCGCCAGCCCGGCCTGCGGGTCCCGGCGATCGGCCTGACGAGCGACCGCCGCCTCGACGCCCGCGGCCCCGGCGACCCGCGGCTGCGCGCCTTCGTCGAGTACTGGCTCGGCCGGGACGCCGGGTAGGCGGACGGTCGTGACCGCCCCGCTGCGCATCGCGCTCGCCCAGATCGACGCCACCGTCGGCGACATCGCGGGCAACGAGGCGCGGATCGCCGGCCTCATCGCCGAGGCGCGCGACGCCGGCGCGCAGCTCGTCTGCTTCCCCGAGCTCGCTCTGACCGGCTACCCGCCCGAGGACCTCCTGCTCAAGGAGCACTTCCTCGCCGACGCGCGCGAGGCGCTGCACCGCCTCGCCGCAGCGGCGACGGGGATCGTCGCGATCGTCGGCTACCCCGAACGCGCGGAGGACGTCCACAACGCCGCCGCGATCCTGGCCGGCGGCGCGTTGCGGGCGAGCTACCGCAAGGTCCACCTGCCCAACTACGGCGTCTTCGACGAGCTGCGCTACTTCCAGCCCGGCGAGCGCGGCGCGACGATCGAGGTCGACGGCGTGACGGTCGGGCTCACGATCTGCGAGGACATCTGGCAGCCCGGCCCGCCGCTCTCGGACGAGGCGCTCGCCGGTGCGCGGCTGATCGTGAACATCTCCGCCTCGCCGTACGACGCGGGCAAGGGCGTGCGGCGCGAGCGGATGCTCGCCCAGCGCGCGCGCGACGACCTCGCCGCGGTCGCGTTCTGCGGCCTCGTCGGCGGCCAGGACGAGCTCGTCTTCGACGGCGCGTCGGTCGTCCTGGACCACGAGGGCGCCGTGATCGCGCGCGCGCCGCAGTTCGAGGAGACGCTGCTCGTCTGCGAGGTCGACGCCGTCGCCGCGGGCTCGGCGCGCCTGCGCGACACCCGCCGCCGCGCGCCGGCGGCCGCGGCGCGCGACACGGTCGACAGCCTCGGGTCGTTCACCGTCCGCGACCGCCCGAGCGCGGCGCCGCTCGGCGCGCCGCGGGTGGCACCGCCGCTCGACGAGGTCGACGAGGTCTACGGCGCGTTGACGCTCGGCACGCGCGACTACGCGCGCAAGAACGGCTTCGAGCACGTCGTGCTGGGGTTGAGCGGGGGCATCGACTCGACGCTCGTCGCGTTGATCGCCGTCGACGCGCTCGGGCCCGAGTGTTTGACGTGCGTGACGATGCCGTCGCCGTACTCCTCGGAGGGCACGCGCGGCGACGCGCACCGGCTCGCGGCCAACCTCGGCTGCGAGCTGCTCGAGCTGCCGATCGAGCCGATGATGCGGGCGTTCGACACCTCGCTGAGCGACGTCTTCGCCGGCCGCGAGCCCGACCTCACCGAGGAGAACCTGCAGGCGCGCATCCGCGGCAATCTGCTCATGGCGCTGTCGAACAAGTTCGGCTGGCTCGTGCTGACGACCGGCAACAAGTCCGAGATGTCCGTCGGCTACTCCACGCTGTACGGCGACAGCGCGGGCGGCTTCGCCGTCATCAAGGACGTGCCGAAGCAGCTCGTGTACCGGTTGGCGCGGCGCCGCGACGAGCGCGCGGACGGCGCGCTCGTCCCCGCCGACCTGTTCACCCGCCCGCCGTCCGCCGAGCTGCGCCCCGACCAGCGCGACGACGACTCGCTGCCCCCCTACGAGGTGCTCGACGCGATCCTCGAGGGCTACGTCGAGCACGACCTCGGCCGCGAGCAGCTCGTCGCGCGCGGGCTGCCGGCGGAGGACGTCGACCGGGTCATCCGGCTCGTCGACCTCGCGGAGTACAAGCGCCGCCAGCAGCCGCCGGGGATCAAGATCACGACGCGCGCGTTCGGCCGCGATCGGCGCGTGCCGATCACCAACCGCTACCGCGGCTGAGCCTCGGCTCGGCGGGCGGCGCGTCTCGCGAGGTTCAATACGTGTCGATGGCGATCGCGAACGCCGAGCTCGCCGAGCGCATGCTGCGTCCCGCCGACGCGCTGCGAAGCAGCGGTCGCTCACCGCTCTATGAGGTGCTGATGCGCGGCGCGGCGCTCGATCTGGGCGGCGGCGGTGTCGTCGCGGAGCTGTTCGCCGACGTGCCCGTGCCGCCCGGCTCGGTACCGGCCCTGCGGCTGATGGCGGCGCTGCATCGCGTCGTGCTCGCCGGCGACGCGGCGGATCTCGCCGGCTACTACCCGAGCGCGGGTGGCCGGCGCGCGCCCGACGGGGCGTGGCCTGTCGCCGCCGCCGTGCTGCGCGATCGCTTCGCGCAGATCCACGACCTGCTGGGCCGCCGGCCGGTGACCAGCGAGCCCGACGTCGCAGCGGTCCTGTACGGCGGCCTGCTGTGGCTGACCGAGCGTCACGAGCTGCCGATTCGCCTGCTGGAGCTCGGCGCGTGCGCGGGGCTGAACCTCGTCGCCGACCGCTTCGGCTTCCACGCCGGCGGCGCGCTGCTGGGCTATGCCGCGTCGCGACTGACGTTCGAGGAGCCGTGGATCGGCAGCCCCGTCGACGATCCATCGCGGGTCGCCCGCGCGCTGCGCATCGACGACCGCGCCGGTTGCGCCACGGCGCCGCTGGATCCCGCGTCGGCCGAGGATCGGATCACGCTGCGCTCCTTCCTGTGGCCCGACGAACCCGAGCGCCTCGCGCGACTCGACGCGGCGCTGGCGATCGCGGCAGCGGACCCACCCGCCGTCGCCCACTGCGCGGCGCAGCGCTGGCTGCCACCGCTGCTCGCCGCTGCGCGCAACGGTCAGCTGACCGTGATCTGGCAAGCGGCGATGCGCCAGGACATCGCCGCCGCAGGCTGGGCCGAGATCGAGCAGCTCGTGCGGTCCGCAGGCCGTGCTGCGACGACGCAGTCCCCGCTCGCGTGGCTGGTCATGGGGCCCGGGCACGGTGCGGGCAGCGGGTTCACGCTCACCGCGACGACCTGGCCCGGCGAGCGCACAACGCAGCTCGCGGACAGCGGCGCCCACGGCCCTCCGGTCCGTTGGCGCCCGCTTCGCCGGTACCACCTCGCCGACGAAGCTCAGCCCTAGCGGATTCGCAGCGCCCCCGATGTCTCGTGGGTCGTCAGGTTCGACGCCACGGTCTCGAGGTGCGCCCAGATGCGCTCGCGGTGCGGCGAGGCGACGCCAGCCTCGTCGACGGCGATGCGCATCGCCCGCAGCCAGGCGTCCCGATGCACTCCCGCGATCCGAAACGGCGCGTGGCGCGCCGCCAGACGCCCCGGGCCGCGCAGCTTCGTGTAGGCCGGGGGACCGCCCCAATGCTGGACGAGGTACAGCCGCAGCCGCTCCTCGGCCGGCCCCAGATCCGCTTCGGGATAGAGCGGGCGCAGGATCTCGTCGACCGCGACGAGCTCGTAGAAGCGAGCGACGATCCGCTGAAACGTCGCCTCGCCCCCGACGGCGTCGTAGAGGCTCTGCTGTTGCGACGCTCCCGGCTCCTCTGTCATACCGGCAGGCTATCCCTGTCAGGACACCGATCGCCGCGTTCGGGGAGGGCGACAGCCGCGAGCGGCCCGCGTAGGATCGCGGCGATGAGGATCGCCGTCTCGCGGGCGCCCGGCGCGGAGCGCGTCGTCACTCCACTCGAGCTGTTCTTCGACCTCGTCTACGTCTTCGCGATCGGGCAGCTCTCGCATCACCTGCTCGAGCACGTCGACCTGCGGACCGCCGCCGAGACGGCGATCATGACGCTCGCGGTCGTCTACGCCTGGTACATGGTCGCCTGGGGAGCGAACTGGCTGGACCCCGAGCGGCTGCCGGTGCGGCTGCTGCTCGTCGGGCTGATGTTCGCCAGCCTGCTCATGTCGGCCGCGATCCCCGAGGCCTTCGACGGGCGCGCATGGCTGTTCGTCAGCGGCTACCTGCTCATCCAGATCGGGCGCACGCTGTTTCTCATCGTCGCGTTGCGCGGGCGAGCGCTCGGCGAGCACTTCGTCAACGACCTCGTGTGGGAGATCCTCGCCGGCGCGCTCTGGATCGCCGGCGCGATCACCGACGGCGACGCCCGGCTCGCGCTCTGGGGCGCCGCCGTCGTGGCGACGCATGCCGGCACCTGGTCGCTGCACTGGCTGCCCGGGCGCGGGCGCGCGATCGACCTCGACCACACGGAGATCGCCGGCGGGCACCTCGTCGAGCGCTTCCGGCTGTTCTTCATCATCGCGCTCGGCGAGACCGTGCTGACGATGGGCACCGCGTTCAGCGGCGAGCCGTTCGAGCTCGAGCGCCTGCTCGCGCTGGCGATCGGATTCACCGGGACCGTCGCGCTGTGGTGGTGCTACTTCCACGGCGCCGAGCGGGTCGGCGTCGAGCTGGCCGAGCGCGCGGAGGACGCGGGCGCCGTCGGCTGGCTTGGCACCTGGACGCTGACGCTGATGGTGCTCGCGCTCGTGGGCATCGCGGTCGGCGACGAGCTGGCGATCGCC
This sequence comes from uncultured Actinomycetes bacterium, assembly GCA_963743055.1. Lineage (GTDB taxonomy): Bacteria > Actinomycetota > Thermoleophilia > Solirubrobacterales > Solirubrobacteraceae > CADCVQ01. The sequence continues at coordinate 239,748 of CAVUOK010000003.1, forward strand.
CATCCCGGCGACGAGGCGACGCTCGGCTTCACGCTCCTGACGTTCGGCGGCCCGGCGCTGTTCCTGCTCGCCCAGGTCTTCTTCCTGCGCCGGGCGCTCGAGCACGTCCCGCGCTCGCGGCCGGCGGGCTTGGCTGCGCTGGCGATCCTCGCCGCCGCGACCGCCCCCCTCACGCTCATCGTCGGGATCGCGGCCGCGAGCGCCGTGCTCGTCGCGGTCGCGGTCGCGGACACGGCGGTCGCGCCGCTGCGAACGCCGCCCGAGGAACGCCCGGCCGATGATTCCGGCTTGAGCGCACGGTCTTGACTGGCATGAAGGACCGGCGATCCGCCGGGAGCACGAGCCAAGACCACAGGCCAGCGAGGAGACGTCATGTCCGCAACCGTTCTCTACATGTCCATGTCCCTCGACGGGTTCATCGCGGGGCCCAACGAACGCCTCGACAACGGGCTCGGCGACGGCGGGCACCGCCTGCACGAGTGGGCTCTGAAGGGCGCCGGCGAGGACCGCGAGGAGCTCGCCGATCTACCGGGCGCCAACGGCCAGGTCATCGACGAGTTCATGGCGACCGGGGCGGTCGTCGCCGGCCGCGGGACCTTCGAGCCGGCGGGCGGCTGGGGCGGCGACCACCACGGAGGCGTGCCGATCTTCCTCCTCACCCGCCACAAGCCCGGGAGCGAGACGGAGCAGTGGCCACTGGTCCGTCACGTGTCGGACGTCAGCACCGCGATGGCCGAAGCCAAGCGCGCCGCGGGCGAGAGGAACGTGCTCGTCCACGGCGCCGGGACCGCACAGCTTGCGCTCGCCGCCGGCGTCCTCGACGAGCTCGAGATCCACCTCATCCCGGTGCTCCTCGGCCAGGGGCGGCGCCTGTTCGACCACCTCGCCGCCGAGCACATCGAGCTCGAGCGCACCCGCGTCCTCGAAGGCGACGGTGTCACCCACCTGCACTACCGCGTCCGGCGCTGACCCGCCTCGGCGGCGGCGGCGACGCGCGCAGCAGCGCGTCGAGCTCGCCTGACTTGTCGAGCGCGACGAGCTGATCGGCGCCGCCGATGTGCCTGTCACCGATGACGATCTGCGGGAACGTGCCCGCGCCGCCGAACCGCGCCCGCAGCTCGGCGCGTGCGCGTTCGACGTCGCGACCCGCCTTGATCTCCTCGAAGTCGACGCCGTGGCGGCGCAGCCTGCGTCGCGCTCGAAAGCAGTGCATGCACCCGCGCAGCGTGTAGATCGTGACCGTCGCCATCTCCGAAGGTTCGCGCATCAGCGAGAGATGCGCTCGCAGTCGAGCGCGACGCGGTCGTGTGAGTCGGCGAGGACGCGATCGTCGCCGGGTCCGCAGCGCACGGTGTCGCGACCGCCCCCGATGACGTTGACGCGATCGTCGCCGGCGCCACCCTGGATCCGGTCGTCGCCGAGGTTGCCGAAGATCGTGTCGGCGCCGGAGCCGCCGTCGATGACGTCCTCCCCGCGATCGCCGGTGATGCGATCGTCGCCGGCGTCGCCGTAGATGCGATCGTCGCCGTGACGACCGGCCATGATGTCGTCGCCGGCACCGCCGTGCAGCTCGTCGTCGCGGTTTCCGCCGTCGACGTAGTCGTCGCCGGCGCCGGCGAACAGGCGGTCGTTGCCGCCGTTGCCGAGAATCGAGTCCTCGCCCGGCGTGCCGCGGATGAGCTCGGGCGCGACCGTGCCGTAGAACAGCGACGGCGGCGTCGTGTCGTTGGCGACCTCGGGCGGGATCGGGCCGACCGTCTCGCAGCCGCTGAGCCGGTCGCGCTGCGGGACGTCGGCCTCGACGTAGACGGTGTCGTTGCCCGCGCCGCAATCGACGGTGTCGGCGCTGTCGTCGGCGGCGCGGATCGTGTCGTCCCCCGCGCCGGCCGCGATCGCGTCGGCGCCGGGTCCGCCGGTGAGCGCGTCGTCGCCGAGCCCGCCGTCGACGCGGTCCGCGCCCGAGCCGCCGTCGAGCTTGTCGGAGCCGTCGTTGCCGTCGAGCTCGTCGTCGGCGGCGTCGCCCTTGAGCTCGTCGTCGCCCTCGTCGCCGCGCAGGTTGTCCGCCGCGCGGCCACCGTCGAGGAGGTCGTTGCCGCGGCCGCCGCTGATCGTCTCCTTGCCCGGGCCGCCGAAGAGCCGGTCGTCGCCGTCCTCGCCCTCGATGACGCGGTCGCCGCCGCGACCGCCCTCGATGACGTCGTCGCCGGGTCCGCCGTTGAGGCGCTTGTCGTTGCCGAAGCCCTTCTCGACGATGCGGTCGTTGCCGGGCCCGCCGAGGATCGTGTCGTCGCCGTCACCGCCGTCGAGCGCGTCGTCGCCCTCGCCGCCGTCGATCGTGTCGTTGCCGGTGCCGCCGTCGGCGCCGTCCGCTCCGGGGCCGCCCGCCATCGTGTCGTCGCCGGCGCCGCCGGTGAGGAAGTCGTTGCCGTCGCCGCCGTCGATGACGTCGCTCGTCGCTCCGCCCGACAGCCGGTCGTCGCCAAGACCGCCGTTGACGACGTCGCGCCCGCGCCCGCCGCGCAGGTAGTCGTCGCCCGCCCCGCCCTCGACGCGATCAGCACCGCCCGTCGCCGTCAACGTGTCCGGCCCCTCGGTTCCCGCGAGCAGCGCGAGCCCTGGCTGCTCGGCGACGCAGACCGGCGTGCTGCCCGGCAGCGCCAGCAGGCCCAGGCGCCGCCCGCTCGCAGCGCCGGCGATCGAGACCGACGCCCCGGCGCCGTCGCCCATGTAGACGCGCGTGGCGTCCTCGCTCCAGGACGGCGTGCCCGGTCCCGGTCCGGTGGCGATCCGCCGCACCCGGCGGGTGGCCGTGTCGACGATCGCGCCGCCCGTGCTGCCGGCGAGCGCGCCGACCGCCACCCGCGCGTCGCGCGGCGACAGCGCCACGGCACCGCCCACCCCGGCGGGCAGCGCGATCCGGTCGCGCTTGGACGCTTTGCGCCGCCCGGCCGCGACGACGCGCAAGAAGCGGCCCGCCGTCACCCACGTGCGGCCACGCCCGTCGATCACGGCGCCCGCCGCGCCCGCGACCGACGCGCTGCGTGCGACGCGCCCCTCGTCGACGGCCAGGATCGCGACACGTCCACCCGTCAGCACGACCGTGGCCCGGCTCGCGGCACGCCCGGCGCTCAGCTGCTGCCCGGCCGCGCCGAGCACGATCGTGCCCACGGCTCGCAGGCCCGCGGGCTCGACGATCGTCACGCGGTCGCCCTGCAGCGCGAGCAGCCGCCCGTCGCGCGTCACCGCCAGCTGCGAGACCGGCGCACCGGCCAGCACGACGCGGCGCGTCTCGCCGCGCGCGTCGATGTCGATCTCGACGAGGGTGCTGCCCGCCGCCGCGTATGCCTTGCCGCCGGACGGGCTCGTCGCCACCGCGCTGACCGCAGCAGGCAGCGCGATCCGCGCGACGACGCGCTGGGTCGACAGCTCCACGAGCGGCAGATCGGGCGTGCCGCCGGCGACCAGCAGCACGCGCGCCGACGCCATCGGAGCGCACGCGAGCACGCCGGCGAGCGCCGCGCCGGTGACTGCGAGCTTCGCACGCCGCAGGCGGGCTTGCTGGATTGCGGACCGCATGCCCGGCCAACCGGCGCTACGGCTCGCGCTGCAGCGGCCGCACGGCGATCGTCATCCGCGTCAGCGCGCACAGCCGGCCCGCGTCGTCGCTGATCTCGACGTCCCAGATCCACGTCGTGCGTCCGCGGTGGCGGCGCAGCGCGCGCCCGTGGATCGTCCCCGCGGCGATCGGCCGCAAAAACGACGTCTGGTTGGCGAGGCCCATCGCCGCGTTGCCCTCCGCGAACACCACCACGGCCGTCCCGACCGAGGCCAGCGTCTCGGCGATCGTCGCGAACACGCCGCCGTGCACGAGCCCGAACGGCTGGCGCAGATCGTCGCGCACAGGCAGTTGCGCGCGCACGAGCTCCTCCGTGCACTCAAGCAGCTCGAGACCCAGCAGCGCGTCGAAGCCGACCGGGCGGTCGGGGAGGCCGTCGATGGACATACGCCGCCGGGACCCTACCGGCGCACTCTTACGGAGTTCACAGGTTCGCCGTCTCGCTCCGGGCGCGCCGGTCGCTAGGGTTGCGGCCCTCATGGCCAGCATCGACAGCCTGAACGACCTCCAGCGCGCCACGTTGCAGCTCCTGCTCAAGCAGGGCAAGTCGTACGACGAGATCGCCGCGCTGCTCAAGCTCGACGCGAGCGCGGTGCAGTCGCGCGCGCATGAGGCCGTCGGCGCGCTGGGCCCCTTGAGCCCGGACATCGGCGACGACCGCCGCCACGAGATCGCCGACTACCTGCTCGGCCAGCAGACCGCGTCGCGCCGCGCCGCCACCCGCGAGTACCTCGAGGACTCCGCCGACGGGCGCAGCTGGGCGCGCGCCGTCGCCGGCGCGCTGCGACCGGTCGCGGGCGACGGTTTGCCCGACATCCCCGCCGAGCCCGCCGAGGTCGACCAGGCGTTCGAGGCGCTCGACAAGCGCGCCGCCCGCCAGCAGGAGGTGCAGCGCGGCTCGCAGCTCGGCACGAAGATCATCTTCGGCGCGGCCGGCCTCATCGTCGCGATCGTCCTCATCATCGTGCTCGGCGTCTTCGACGGCGGCGACGACGACACGCCGGCCGCCAAGACGACGACCGTCACCCGTCCCGCCCGCACGACGCCCGACGAGCAGCCGCGCGTCGTCCTGCAGGGCCAGCTGAGCCCGCCGCGCGGGTCGGACGCCAAGGCCTCGGCGGAGGCGGCGATCATCAACTACGAGAAGGCCAACCAGTTCAAGCTGCTCATCGCCGCGAAGGACATGCGCCACGCGCCCGAGGGATCGGCGTACGCGGTGTGGCTCTACACCTCGCCGACCCAGGCGCTCTTCGTCGGCTTCCCGAAGGGGACGGTCAACGAGAAGGGCACGCTCGAGGTCGTCGCGGACCTCACGCCGCAGACGCAGCGCTACAACGAGGTCCTCCTCACGCGCGAGCGCGTCGAGAGCCCGGCGAAGCCCGGCACGATCATCCTGCGCGGCAAGATCACGGTCCCGCCGCAGCCGCCCGCGACGGGCACGACCACCACGCCGACGACCCCCGCGCAGACGACGCCGTAGAACCTCGCGCCCGGGCGAGCCAGGCCTACTCCGAGTCGTAGCTGATGAGCGCGTGCACGTCGTGCGGCTCGAGCAGCGCGCGCCCACCGAGGAACGAGAGCTCGATGAGAAACGCGCAGCCGACGACCTCGCCACCGAGCTGCTCGACGAGCTTGCACAGCGCCCGCGCCGTGCCGCCGGTCGCGAGCAGGTCGTCGTGGACGAGCACCCGCGCGCCCGGCGCGATCGCGTCGACGTGCAGCTCGAGCGCGTCGGTGCCGTACTCGAGGGCGTAGTTCGCGCTGACCGTGTCGTGCGGCAGGCTGCCCGGCTTGCGCGCGAGGACGAACCCCGCTCCCACCTCGCGTGCGATGGCCGGGCCGAGCAAGAAGCCGCGCGCCTCCGGCCCGATCACGACCTCCGGCTTGCAGTCGCGCGCGACGTCCGACAGCGCCCGGATCGCCGCGTCCAGGCCCGTGGGGCTCGCGAGCAGGGGCGTGATGTCGCGGAACACGATCCCCGGCGTCGGGAAGTCGGGGATCGAGCGGATGTAGCCCGCGAGCGAGCCGTCGTCGGCGGTCATCGAAGAGGTTCTCCTAGTTGGCGATGCGACGGAGGTCGCGGATCAGCAGCAGGTGCTTGAGGTGCGATGCGACGGCGGCGAGGTTCTCGAGCGCCTCGAGCGCCTCCTTGCGGCGCTCGGGGTTGCGCGAGCGCAGCGCCGGGGCGAGGATCTGCTGCAGCAGCGCGGCCTCGCGATCGGCGGACGAGCGGAAGACGCGCAGGTTGCGCCCGCCGACGCCGTAGCGCGCGAGCTCGGTCACCGCGCGGATGATCTCGCGCTCGGTCTCGTCGTAGTAGTGCTTGCCCGCGCGGATCTCGCCCTTGATGACGCCGTAGTCCTCGAGCTCCTTGACGAGCTCGGCGTTCGCGCGCGTGTCCTCGAGCACGTCCTCGAGCGCGTACATCGCGCCGCCGTCCTGCACGGACACGCTCGCGCGCCGCTTGCGCTTGCCCGCGCCCGACGTGCTGGCCCCCGACGTGACGCTGCCGTCGCCGTCGCCCGCACGGCCCGATGCGAGCTCCTGGCGGATGACGCGCAGCGGCAGGAACTCGTCGCGCTGCAGTCGCAGGATCGTCCGCAGCCGCACGACGTCCGACGGGGTGTAGAGCCGGTACCCGCCCTGCGTGCGCCGCGGGTTCAGCAGCTTCTGATCCTCGAGGTAGCGGATCTTCGAGATCGAGATGTCGGGGAACTCCTGGGCGAGCGCCTTGCAGACGGCGCCGATCGTCATCGACTTCTGCGGCCGGTCGGTATCGATCTCGCCGACGTCCGGGGGAAGCGTTTGGTCGATGGCCATGCCGATCACCGCGACAGGAACGTGAGCTTGTACTTGCCGACCTGCAGCTCGTCGCCGTCCTGGAGGTGGTGGGTCTCGATGCGGTGGCGGTTGACGTACGTGCCGTTCAGCGAGCCGAGGTCGTCGAGGTGCCAGTCGCCGCCGCGGCGCACGATGAGCGCGTGGTCGCGCGAGACCGTCACGTCGTCGAGGAAGACGGCGCAGTCGGGGCGCCGGCCGATCGCGATGCGGTCGCCGTCGAGCGCGAAGCTCTCCCCCACGCGGCCTCCGCCGGCGCGGATGACGAGCGCGGCACCCTCCGCCGCGACGACGTCCTCGAGCTCGACGGGGATCAGGTCGCCGGTCTCGTCGATGCGGTAGGTCGCTGTCGCGGGGTCCTTCGGGGACTCCATCGGACCCACGAACGCGCCGCACTTCTGGCAGTAGTTGGCGCCCTCCGCGTTGACGAACCCGCACTCGGGGCAGTGGTGCGCCATTACTCCTGGGGTGCGCTTCGGCCCGCGAGGATGTCGGTCAGGCGCTGGACGTCGGCCCCGGAGATGAGGTCCTCGCCGTTCTCGTTCTTCTTGCGCAGCCGGTTGACGAGCTCCGCGCGCAGGATGTCGATCTTGCCGTGCAGGATGCGCCGCCGGTAGGAGACCTCGACCTCCTCCTGCGTGAGCTGCTGAATGAGGTCCTTCAGCTCTTGGTCTCCAAGCGAGCCAAGGTCGGGGAACGTGTCCATCACGATGCTCTCCTCTAAGAAATGGTGCCTGCCTGGCAGTCGGCGAGCATACCAGCGCACACCGAGGCTTCAAGCTCAGCTTGAGACTGAGAGCTGCCAAATGCGACGAGGTTGCGATAGCCTGCCTCTACCGAACGGTCGCGATCTTTCAATCGTCCGCCGCATGGCATAGTCTTAGGGATCCCTAAGACGGGCGTTGCTCGTTTCGGACCCTATGAGTCAGACCGCCAGCAATCCGATCTTCGCCAGCTTCGCCGATCCGGCGTTCGAGGAACCGGCGGCGGCGGCTCCCGGCACGCAGCAGCGCATGCGCCAGATGCGCGCGCTGCGCGAGCAGGGCTTCAGCCTCGACGAGATCGCGCTGCGCTTCGGCGTCTCGCGCGAGCGCGTGCGCCAGATCCTGCGCGCCCACGGCGCGCCGGACCCCGAGCTGGTCGCCGGCGCCCGCCGCAGGCGCGCGGCCCAGCTCGCCGAGGCGCGCGTCGACGAGCTGCTCGCGCTGTGGCGCGCCGGCCACGAGCCGCGCAGCGCGGCGAACGCGCTGGGGCTGCAGGCCGCCGCGTGCCGCACGACGATCACGCGCTTCGCCACCGAGGTCGACAAGGCCGCGCGGCGGGCGAGCATGTCGGGCGCGCGCGGGGCCCAGACCTACTCCGAGCGCGACATCATCGTCGCGCTGCGGGCCGTCGCCGCGGGCCTCGGCCGCGTGCCGAGCGCCAAGGAGTACGCGCTGCTCGCGCGCGGGCTGGAGCTGCCGAGCCTGCCGACCGTGCTCAACCGCATGGGCGGCTGGTCGCGCGCCGTCGAGGCGGCCGGGATGAAGCCCGTCGCAGCATCCGCGAAGTCGCGCCCGCGGCGCTGGACGGACAGCGCGTGCTGGGCGGCGCTGCGGCGCATCGTCGACGAGCTCGGCGAGATCCCGACCGTCGTCTCCTACGACCGCCACGCCACCGGCCGCCCCGACCTGCCGTCGTCGGCGACGCTGCGCAACCGCCTCGGGCGCTGGAGCGCGATCTCCGCGCAGCTCGCCGCGGAGCGCGAGCTGGCCTCGCACGTGGCGGCAGCGGGCTTCCCGGTGAGCGTCCCCGAGATCCCGTTCGGCGGCCGCTACTCGGCCGCCGAGGTGCTGGAGCTTCCAGGCTGAGCCAACTGTGTGTCGCATGTCACACCGCGTGTCACCGGCTGACGCGATCGTCGGGCGGTGCATGAGACGACTCGCCGAGCGCGGGCCGCGGAGCATCCGCACCGGCCTCGCCGGCTGACCGCGCTCACGGCCGCAGCGATGGTGGCACTCGCCGCACTCGGGGCGGCTGCCTTGGCAGCCAAGGACGACACGATCCTCATCAGCCGCGCCACAGGGGCGGCGGGGATCGGCGGCGACGGCCGCTCGTACGACGTGTCGACCTCCGCCGACGGGCGGTACGTCGCGTTCGCCTCGGAGGCCGAGAACCTCAGTGACGCGGACGAAGCGGGGGTCGACGTCTTCGTGCGCGACACGCTGACCGACGAGACGATCCTCGTGCCGCGCCCTCCCGGCGGCCCCGCGGGGGCGCCCGGAGCCACCGGCTCGCCGTCGATCTCCGCGGACGGGCGCTACGTCGCGTTCACGGCCTTCCTTCCGAACGTCCTCGGGGGACACAGCCTGCATGTGTTGCGGCGCGATCTTCAGGCCGCGACGACCGCGCAAGTCAGCCCCGATGAGGACTTCGATGGCACCCTGTGCTTCGGGGGCCTCAGCGAGGGCGGGAGATCGGTTTCGGCCGACGGGCGGTACGTCGCGTTCGTCTCGAGCTGCAAGCTGACCGCCGAGCAGTCCACGGGGTGGCTTCAGGTCTTCGTGCGCGACATGCAATCGAGCTCGACAGTGCTCGTCAGCCGCTCCAACGCCGCCGGGCCGGCGTCAACGGGAGACGGGAACTCAGGCAATGCGGCGATCTCCGACGACGGGCGCCGCGTCGCGTTCGCGTCGAGCTCGACGAACATCGGCGACGAGGACGACGACGAGCGCGGCGGCGACCCGACCGACATCTTCGTGCGCGATCTGCAGGCCGGCACGACGACCCTCGTCAGCCGAGCGACGGGGGCGAGCGGGGCAGCCGGCGACGCGGGGTCGTTCGAGCCCGACATCTCCGCCGACGGCCGGCACGTCGCCTTCAACTCGGCGTCGAACAACCTCAGCGACCACGACAAGAAGAACGACTTCGACGTGTTCGTCCGCGACGTGCAGACGAGCGCGACGAGATTGGTCACCACCGACGTCGGTGGCGGCTTCGCCACCAACGCGTCGATCTCGGCCGACGGCCGCTACGTCGCGTTCGCCGCGGCCTTCGGCGTAGGCCAGCAGATCCTCGTGCGGGACGTCCAGACGGGCGCGGTCACCCTCGTCAGCCGCGCCAGCGGGGCCGGCGGCGCGGCGAGCGACGGCTTCAACCCCGCGATCTCGGCCGACGGGCGCTACGTCGCGTTCGGCTCGTTCTCGGACACCCTCAGCGACGAGGACGACGATTCGGTCGAACGCAACGTCTTTCGCCGCGACGTGCTCGGCCCCCCGGACACGACAGCGCCCGAGACGACCATCGACTCGGGACCGTCGGGTACGACGAGCGACCCGGTTCCCACGTTCTCGTTCTCGTCGAGCGAGGCGGGATCGAGCTTCGAATGCCGGCTCGGCAGCACCCCGTTCGCGCCGTGCTCGTCACCGCACACCAGCGCGGCGCTGAGCGACGGCTCGCACACCTTCGACGTCCGCGCGACCGATCCGGCGGGCAACGTGGACCCGACGCCCGCCACCCGCGTGTTCAGCGTCGATACGGCACCGCCGCCGCCACCTCCACCGGTCCCGCCACCGCCCGCGCCCGTGCCGCCACCGCCGCCCGCACCGGTCCCGCCACCACCCCCGCCCGGCCCGCCACCACCTCCGCCGGTCGCACCGCCCACCGCACCCGTCAAGCGCTGCGTGGTGCCGTCGGTCAAGGGCATGACCGTCGCAGCGGCGCGCAAGGCGCTACGGCAGGCCGGCTGCTCGCTGGGCAGGGTCACCCGCGCGCGTGGCACCCGCCCCGGCGCCCGCACCCGCGTCTTCAGCCAGTCGCGCAGGAAGGGCACATCGCTGCGACGCGGCGCGCGGATCGACGTCGTGGTGAAGGCGATCGGCCGCCGCCGCTGACGCCGCTCGCGGGCTGCCGCCCGCCCGCTACGCGGCGGCCGAGGACAGCTGAGCCTGCGCGTCGCGCGCGTACAGCACGACCGCGTAGTAGGACAGCACGAGCCCGATGTAGAGCAGCACTGCGGCGAGCGTCGTCAGGCCGACGAGGCCGAAGAAGATCGCCGACATCGTCGGCCAGACCGCCGCGCGCCCCGGCCAGTTGATCTTCAGCTCATAGCCCTTGCGCAGCAGGAGCTGGCCGGCGACCAGCAGGAGCAGCTCGCGGCCGACGAGCAGCGCGATCGCCCAGCGCGGCAGCAGCTCGAAGTTCCAGCACACGACGAGTCCCGAGACGACGAGCAGGCGGTCGACGAACGGGTCCAGGAGCGCGCCGAAGCGGCTGTACTGGCCGGTGACCCGCGCCGCGATCCCGTCGAAGTAGTCGCTCCACGAGATGACCGCGAAGATCACGGCCGGCAGCGCGTCGGTTCCCGACTCCGAGCTGAACGCCAGCACGAGGAAGACCGGGATCAGCGCGAGCCGCGCGAAGCCGATCGCGTTGGGGATCGTCTTGACGTTCCAGGGCTGGTCGCGCAGCGTCTGCGGCGGCGGCGGGCCCGAGCGATCCAACCCCGCCAGCCGGCGGAACGTCAGCCGCGCCTGCTCGACGCGCTCCGCGGTCGCCTCGCGCGCCTGCTCCACGCGGTCGCCCGCCGTGGTCCGCTCGGGGCGGTCGGGCCCCGCGGGCCGGTCTACGGGATCGTCGGCCACAGCTCGGCCACCGCCTCGACCGCGCCCTCCAGCGGGACGCCGCCCTCGACGCTCTGCAGGCCGCGCCGGATCTGCGCCTCGGCGGCGCCGTCCTTCAGCGAGCGCCGCCCGACCGTCAGCCGCAGCGGGCAGCCGAGCAGCTCGGCGTCGGCGAACTTCGCGCCCGGCCCGCCGTCGCGGTCGTCGAGCAGCACCTCGTAGCCCGCCGCGCCCAGCTCGTCGTAGAGCCGCTCGCCCGCCGCCAGCTCGTCGGACCCGGCCTTGCCGAGGACGACGATCTCGATGTCCCACGGCGCGAGCGCCTTCGGCCAGGCGATCCCCTTGTCGTCGGCGAACTGCTCGACGGCCGCCGCCGCGATCCGCGCCGGGCCGATCCCGTAGCAGCCCATCCAGATGAGCTGCTCGCTGCCGCTCTCGTCGAGGTACGTCGCGCCGAGCGGCTCGGAGAAGCGCGTCCCGAGCTTGAAGATGTTGCCGACCTCGATCGCGGGCTCGATCGTGATCGGGTTGCCGTCGACGGTGTCCCCCGCCTCGACGGAGCGCACGTCGGCGCGCTCGAAGGCGAAGTCGCGGCCGGGCTCGACGCCGCGCAGGTGGTGGTCGGGCTCGTTGGCGCCGCAGACGTAGCCGCCGTCGGCGACGGCCTCGTCGAGCAGGACGTGGACGTCGGCGCCGACCGGGCCGATGTAGCCGGGCGGGCCGATCCGCTCGCGGATCTCCTCGTCGCCCGCGGGCCGAAACGGCGCGCCCAGCGCGCTGGTCAGCTTGATCTCGTTGACGCGGTGATCGCCTCGCACGAGGACCAGTACGAGCCCGCGGCCCTCGACGACCACCGGATAGGCCTTCAGCAGCGTCCCGGCCGCGACGCCGAGCAGCCGCGTGACGTCCTCGACCGTCGTCGCGCCGGGCGTGTGCACGCGCTCGGGCGCCTCCAGCGGATCGGGCAGGTCGACGGGCTTGGCGACGGCGCTCGCGACCTCGACGTTCGCCGAGTAGCCCGGCGCGAGCGCGACGTCGTTCTCCCCCGCGCCGCACGGCGCCATGTACTCGTGCGCGCCGAAGCCGCCCATCATCCCGACGTCGGCCTCGACGCTGTACCACTCCAGGCCGCAGCGGTCGAAGATCGCGTCGTACGCGCGGGCGTACTCGTCGTAGGCGACGTCGAGGCCCGCGCGGTCGCGATCGAAGGTGTAGGCGTCCTTCATGATGAACTCGCGCGTGCGCAGGACCCCGGCGCGCGGCCGCGGCTCGTCGCGCTCCTTCGTCTGGAAGTGGTAGACGCTGAACGGCAGGTCGCGGTAGGAGCGCACGAGCTGCGCGACATGCCCGGTGATGCACTCCTCGTGCGTCATCGCGAGCACCATGTCGGCGCCGCGGCGGTCCTTGAGCTTGAACAGCTCGTCGATGGCATAGCGGCCCGTGCGCCGCCACGGCTCCGCCGGCATGAGCACCGGCATGAGCATCTCCTGGCCGCCGATCGCGTCGAGCTCCTCGCGCACGATCTGCTCGACCTTGCGGTGCACGCGCCACCCCGCCGGCAGCCACGTCCACAGGCCCGAGCCGACCTGCCGGATGAGCCCGGCGCGCACCATGAGCTTGTGCGAGACGGCCTCCGCGTCGGCGGGCGGTTCGCGCTCGGTGGGCAGGAGAAGTTTGGTCAGGCACGTCATGGGTGAGTCGCAAGCCTACGGGTAGAGTCCGACCACGAGACAGCCGACCAAGGAGACAGCCAGATGGCATACGAGGTACCCGCCCTTCCGTACCCCTACGAGGCGCTCGAGCCGCACATCGACGCCGAGACGATGCACCTGCACCACGACAAGCATCACCAGGCGTACGTGGACAAAGTCAACGCGGCCCTCGAGGGCACCGAGTTCGCCGACAAGCCGATCGAGGAGGTCGTCGCGAACCTCGACGCGATCCCCGAGGACAAGCGCGGCGCGGTGCGCAACCACGGCGGCGGCCACTACAACCACACGCTCTTCTGGGAGTCGATGGGCCCGGACGGCGGCGGCGTCCCCGACGGCGACCTCGGCGCGGCGATCGACAGCGCGTTCGGCTCGTTCGACGAGTTCAAGTCGAAGTTCGAGGCCGCGGGCGCGGGCCAGTTCGGCTCCGGCTGGGCGTGGCTCGTCGTCGACGGCGGCTCGCTCGCGGTCACGAGCACCCCGAACCAGGACACGCCGCTCGCGGCGGGCCAGACGCCGCTGCTCGGCAACGACGTCTGGGAGCACGCGTACTACCTGACGTACAAGAACGCCCGCCCCGCGTATCTCAAGGCGTGGTGGAACACGGTGAACTGGGCCAAGGTCGCCGAGCGCTACAGCAACTGCGCCGGCTGACCGATAGATCACCCAAGCGCGGAACTCCGTCGTTCGCGCGGTGTTCTCAAGCTCGCGGGACGGCAATCCTGCCGTCCCGCCGGCACGCCTCGTCCAAACCCCGTCTGCCAGGAGCTCCATGTCGCGCACCACTCGCCTGCTCATCCTCGCGCTCGGCTTGGGCGCGCTGCTCGCACCCGGGGCCGCGCATGCCAGCCCGGCGCAGACCTCGATCATGATGGACGACGATCTGCTGGTCTATCGCTCCGACGACGTCGCGGCACGAGCGCTGTCGCAGATGAAGCGGCTCGGCGTCGACACCGTCCGCGTCACCGTCCTGTGGAAGACCGTCGCGGAGAACACGCGCTTCACGAAGTCCGAGATCTCGAAGCTCACTGGCAGGCTGAAGACCGCCGCGCAGAGGCAGACCAAGCGCTTCAAGGCGACGAACCCGAGCACGTACCCGATCCGCAACTGGGATCGCTACGACAACCTCCTCCGATCGGCCGCGAACAACGGCATCCGCGTCTACTTCAACCTCACCGGGCCCGGCCCGACGTGGGCGATGACCAAGCCGCCGAAGAAGTACAACAGCTTGCGCAACCAGTGGAAGCCCAAGCCCGCGGCCTTCAAGCAGTTCGTGCAGGCCGTCGGCCGGCGCTACGACGGCACGTACAAGGACGAGAACGGCACTCGGGCGGCCCTGCCGCGCGTGAAGTTCTGGTCGCTGTGGAACGAGCCCAACCAGGCCGGCTGGCTGGCCCCGCAGTGGGAGCGCCGTGGCGGCGCGATCGTGCCCGCCTCGCCCGCCTTGTATCGCAAGCTGCACCAGTACGGCTACAAGGGCCTCGTGGCGACCGGCCACCGCGTCGACAACGACATCATCCTCATGGGCGAGACCGCCCCGAACGGGTCGGACGTCCGCAGCGCGAAGGCGCCGATGCGGCCCGGCTTCTTCTTGCGTGAGGTGGCGTGCATCCAGCCCGACGGCGTCGCGTACTCAGGCGCCGCGGCGTCGGCACGCGACTGTGGCGACTTCGCCGCGCGCGGCGGGCTGATCGCCAACGGCTACGCACATCACCCGTACACGAAGAACGTCCCGCCGACGGTCACCGACCCGAACCCCGACACGCTGACGATGGCGAACATCTCGAACCTCGGAACGCTGCTCGACGACCTGTCCGCGAAGACGAACAACGCGATCCCGCGGGGCCTGTCGCTGTTCATGACGGAGTTCGGCTTCGAGACCAACCCGCCGGACCCGTTCTCGGGCGTGCCGCTCGCCGCGCAGGCGCAGTTCAACACGATCGGCGAGTGGCAGGCGTGGTCGAACCCGCGCATCGCCTCGCAGGCACAGTTCCTGCTGCGCGACGTCGCGCCGGTCAAGAACCACCCGAAGACCTCGAAGGCGTACTGGTTCACGTACCAGTCGGGCCTGTACGGGGTCACCGGCCAGGCCAAGCCGGCGGCCAGCGCATACGCGACGCCGTTCCTCGCGTTCAACACGAACACGGCCGAGCCGTCCACCGGCGCGCTGATCTACAACCTCTGGGGTCAGCTGCGGTTCGCGCCCAACGGCGCGGCGGCCCTCGCGTCGATCCAGTGGCGCGCGAAGGACGGGTCGACCCCGTGGGTCACGATCGGCGAGACGGTTCCCGTCGACCCGATGGGCTACTTCCAGGCGACGCGCAGCGGTCTGCTGCCCGTCCCCGGCGAGTGGCGCGCGGCGGTCATCAACCCCGCCGACGGCGCGGTCCTCGCGTCGAGCCTGCCCAGCAGCTGAGTCGCGTCGCCACCCGCGCGTCCTGTCCGGGGCGCGCGGGCGGGCGTGTTTGTCGTCTATTACACGGATACCGTGTAATAGACGCCAAACTCGTGCTCGCGCGCGGGCTAGGCGCGGGTGAAGCGGCGTCCCGCGACCGGCGAGGCGTCCTCGTCGAGCAGGGCGAGCACGTCGTCGCCGCCGCCGCTCGCTTCGGCCTCCGCCTTCTCGATCGCGGCGAGGCGCTCGGGCGTCATCGCCGTCGCGTCCTCGTTGGCCTCGAGCCACGCCGCGCCCTCCGCGGCGGCGCGCTCGTCGACGACGATCTTCTTCGTCGTCGCGTACTTGTCGATCTCCTCGAACAGGACGTCCACGAGCTGCGCCGTCGGGACCTTGCGCAGCGCCTTGCCGCGGCTGAAGATCAGGCCCTCGTTCTTGGCGCCGGTGATGCCGAAGTCCGCGTGCGACGCCTCGCCGATCCCGTTCACCGCGCAGCCGAGGACGGCGACCTCGATCGGGTCCTCGTAGGCCTCGAGCCGGCGCTCGATCTCCATGACGACCGTGTCCATGTCGAACTGCAGCCGCCCGCAGGTCGGGCAGGCGATGAGGACCGGGCCGCGCTCGCGCAGCTGCAGCGCCTTGAGGATCTCCCAGGCGACCTTGACCTCCTCCTCGGCGTGGAACGTCGAGAGGCTGATGCGGATCGTGTCGCCGATGCCGTCGGCGAGCAGCGTGCCGAGGCCGACCGCGGACTTCAGGCTGCCCGACCACTTCGTGCCGGCCTCGGTGATCCCGAGGTGCAGCGGATGGTCGATCTTCTCGCTCAGCAGGCGGTTGGAGGCGATCGTGTTGGGCACGTTCGTCGACTTGATCGAGACCTTGAAGTCGTAGAAGTCCAGGCGGTGCATGAGCTCGACGAACTCCGTGGCCGCTGTGGTGAGCGCCTCGACGGAGTTCTCGCGCTCGAGCGCGTGCAGGTGCTTGGGCAGCGAGCCGGAGTTCACGCCGATGCGCATCGGGATGCCGGCGGCCTTCGCCTTCGCCACGACCTCAGCCACCTTGTCCGGGCCGCCGATGTTGCCGGGGTTCAGGCGGATGCAGTGCGCGCCGGCGTCGATCGCCTTGAGCGCGAGCGTGTGGTTGAAGTGGATGTCGGCGATGATCGGGATCGGCGACTGCACGACGATCGTCTTGAGCGCCTCGATGTCGTCGTCGCGCGGGACGGCGACGCGCACGATGTCGGCGCCGGCGTCGGCGACCTTGTGGATCTGATCCATCGTCGCCTGCAGGTTGGCGGTCTCGGTCTTCGTCATCGTCTGCACGACGACCGGAGCTCCGCCCCCGATCGGCACGCCGCCGACGATGATCTGTCGCGTGGAAGCCATGTCGGTGCATTCTACGGTGGGTCCGGGGGGCTCGATCAACCGTGATGTGAACAACTTGCACTTCGTCTTCGGCTACGGCTCGCTCGCGGGCGAGCATCTACGCTGCCCCGTCGCACGGCTGCGCGGCTCGCGGCGCGTGTGGGGCGTGGCGATGGACAACCGCCTGGACGTGCCCGGCTACAAGTCCTACCGGCTGCGTTGCGACGGCTCGCGCCCGCCGGTGTTCGTCGCGTTCCTGGACATCGAGCCGTGTGCGGACAGCGTGGTGACCGGCGTTTGCATGCCCGTCGATGCGGGCGATCTCGCGGCGCTCGACGCGCGCGAGCGCAACTACGACCGCATCGATGTGACGGCGCACATCGCGGGCGGGCCGGGCGGCCGGGTGTGGGTGTATCGCGGATCCGCGGCGGGCCGCGCACGACTGAGCGCGGGTCTCGCAGAGGGCCGCGCCGTCGTGAGCCGGGAATATCTCGAGCGGGTCCGGGCCGGCATCGCGGCGATCGCGCCCGGCGAGGCCCGCGATGTGGCGCGAGCGGTGGCGCGAACGGGGCTCGAGGTGCTCGAGCTCGAGCGCGTCGAGATCTGCGCGGGCTAGCGTGCGCGAGCGCCGAGCAGAACCCAGAACTTGACAAGCGGGGCGGTGCTGCGGCGGCCGTCCGCAGTCGTCGCGGTCGCGGTTGCGATGTACGTCCCGGGCGCGAGCGCCGTCGGCGACTGGCGAACGACGAACCGCCGCCGGCCCGCCGCCATGCGCCGCGTCAGCGTCGCGCTTCGCGGGGGTCGCAGCGAGGCACCGGCGGCGATCGCCTCACCCTCGTCGCCCAAGGCTGCCGTACCGAGTCCGGCGCCCGCGGGCAGCTCGACGACCACGGGCGTGCCGAGCCGCCCGATCGCGCCGCGGACGCGCACCGGTGGGCAGACACGCTGGGCGCCCGAGTTCAGCCGGCGCTGAATGCTGATGCGCACGGTCGCGGGCTCCGACAGCGTGAATCCGAAGCTCAGCCGCCGGCGCGGGCCGGTGAACGGCGCGCCATAGCGGATGCAAGCGGGGTCGACCGTGAGACCAGTCAGCGTGATCGGCGCAGACGGGAGCGGGGGCGGCGGCACGATTGGCGGAGGCGGCGGATCGATCGGCGGCGGGGGCGGCGGCGTCACGGGCGGGCGCGGCGTGTCGAAGACCGCCGCGCGGATGTCGGCCATAGGCTCCTCCGCTCCCGGCGCGAGGTCACGGCGCCAGGTCACGACGCCGTCCGCAAGGCTCGAGTACGCGAAGTCGAGATCGCTGACCGCAGCGTCGGCATCCGACACGACCTGGGGCGTGCCCACGACGCCCCCGGTGATCGGCGCGACGAGCGCCGACTCCGTGTTCGCCAGCGCGCGGATCCACGCGATGTCGAGCGTGCCGGCGGCCGGGTCGACCGCGAGGCGCGCACCGCGGGAGTCTCCGCCGCCGCTGACGAGGCTCGTCGTCACCGTCGCGCCGGGGCTCGCCTCAATGCCGACCCGCACCGCGGTGCCCAGCGCGCCGACCGCCTGGGTCCACGCGATCGCGAGCCCGCCGCCCGGAGCCGCGACGATCGCCGGGGCGGACGCGGCGGCGACCGCGCCGGACACGGCGCGCGACGCCGCGAACGTCCCTGGCGCGATCTCGCCGGCCACTTTGACGCGAGTGCTCTCACCGCCGACGGCAGTGAACGCGACCTGCAGGATCCCGGCAGCGTCGAACGCGACCTCGGGCTCGATCGCCGTCGCGTCGCCGGCGGAGACGACGCCGGCCGTCAGCGACGCGCCGAGACCGCCATGCACGGCCTTGACCTGGCTGAGCTCGTCGTCGGCGACAGCCCAGGCGATCGCGACCCGGCCGTCGCCCCCGACCACGATCGCGGGCTCCGACGCCTCCTCCCCGGCCACCGAGACGGGCACCGCGCCGAGCGGCTCCCCGCCGGCGCCGACCCACGAGGCGAATACGCGCGGAGTGCCGCTGTCGGGGTCGGCGGCCGTCCATGCCGCGACGAGCTGCCCGTCCGGGCCGGCGGCGAGCACGGGCCCCTCGACCGCGTCGCCGGTCGCGATCGCCGGGCCGGCGCCGAAGCCGCCGCCGATCGCGCGGCGCGCCGTCGCCAGCCGCGGCGTCTCCGCACCGGTTGTCCAGCCGATCTCGAGGTTGGCGGCAGCGTCGAACGCCGCGGACGGCACTCCTGCCTGCGTGTCGCCGGGCGCGACGTCGACCGGGTCGCCGAACGGCGGCGCGGCGCTCGCGGCGCTCGCCGCGACGCCGAGCAGCGCGAGAACCAGCGCTTGCCCGACGGCTGGCCGGATCGCCTGACGAGCACGCACCCGGCTCATCGTAATCAGCGGACCGGGCGGGCGCGAGGCTGCACGCGCCCGGCCGCGAGGGCGTGCTCAGGTCGGCGCGGGCGCATCGCCGCGGCGCACGGAGATCATGACGTCGGGACCCGTCCGCAGCTCCCGACACGAGCGCGCGACGAGTTCGATGACCCATGCGGCGGCCGCGACCGACCAACGCGCCATCTCACAGCGCAGCGCGACCGAGTTCGGCGCGAAGACGCGATGCACGAACTCCGGCGGGCGCGGTTGCGACGGCAGGACGGTGACGGCTCCGAGCGCGCCCTCGCCGATGAGCATCATCGTGTCGACGAGGCCGCCCGAGCGCAGCGACTTGTTCGCCGATCCGCCGGCATCGACAACGACGACGACGTGGTCGCACGCGGTTCCGCCATCGCCGGCCAGAAGCCAGTCGCGCCCGACGGCAAGGCGGGCGACAGGGTCGGCCATGAGCCTCAGTGGCACGATCGCGTCGGCCTCCAGCACGTCGACCGATCCGAGGTGCTCGAGCGCCTGCTCGGCGACGAGCAGCGCCGCGCCGATCGGCAGCAACCGCGGGCGGTCGCGCGGCGGCCGATCCGGGTCCGCGCACGCAGCCCGCACGTCCATCTGCGTCCAGGCCAGCAGGTGCTCCTCACCGTCCTGCGTCCACGCACCGCCGGCGTCGAGCTGCGCCCACGCGGCCGCATCGCCCTCGGGCTCGACGAACCCGAGCATCTCCGCACGCATGGCGATCAGGCCGCCGGCGACATCCGGTTCGAGCTCGCCCGCATCCCACCGCGCGCGTGCCCATGGACCCAGCGCCAGGGTCCCGCGCAGCCCGACAAGGAGGTAGGGCGCCGCGTTGCCCGACCCGGTCAGGCGTCTCTCCCGAGCACCGAGCAGGCGGTGGTGGCGGTCTTGTACGTCTTCTCGGGAGTGTCGTTGAAGCCGATGATGTCCACGTCGATGACGCTACGGTATGTGTACAAACCGCCCTTGTAGACATGGCAGCGGGCGCGTGCCGTCGCGCGATTGCCTGCGCCGCCGCCCGGCCCGACGATCTGGACGCCGCGCCGGCCGACGTTCACGTAGCCGCCGCCCGTGCGCTGCTGGAGCTGGATCGTCACCTTGGCACGGGTCGCCGGACCGCTGAAGCGGACCCACCACCCGTGGGCGGACATCTCCGGGGGCGGGGTCGACGAGACGTGTGGCCGGTCGCCACGTGTCGCGAACGGGTACCTCTGCTGCGCGTCGGCGGTGCTCTGCAGGGCAACGCCGAGCAGCGCGACCGAGAGGATCGTCAGCGCGAGCGCCGCCCTGACGCGATGCTGTGCGAAGTGAACAGTCATGTGTCATTCGCAACTACCCCGGATTCGCGTGTCCGTCACAGATCAGCTCCTGCCGCGGGCGCCTTCCTGCGAGATCGACGGTCGACCGTCGAACCCGCGACGACCGCGTTGTGCCGCGGCGGTCGGGTGATGTCGGGCGCTGTGGAAGGAGAGCACGATGGGTGTCCCGGGCCTTCCGGATGGTCAGTGCGTCGAGGTTGTAGTTCCCTGTAGCCATGTCCCGCCGCTCGCCAACCCTGCAGCTCGCCTCGGCGCCGCGCTCGCAGCTCATCGGCGTGCTGGTCGCGGCGGCCGCCGTGGCCGCGACCACGCTGCTCATCTACCCGCTGCGCGAGGTCGCGCCGGTGCTCTCGACGGGCGTCGTCTACCTCGTCGCGGTGCTGCTCGTCGCGACGTACTGGGGCCTTCGGCTGGGTCTGCTCACGGCCCTGGCGAGCACGGCCGCGTTCAGCTTCTTCCATATCCCGCCGACGGGGCACTTCGCGATCGCCGACTCGACGGACTGGGTCGGCCTCGGCGTGTACGTCCTCGCGGCGGCGATCGCGTCGACGGTCGCGAACCTCGCGGGGGTCCGCGCCGACGAAGCCGAGCGCCGCCGCGAGGAGGCCGACCTCATCGCCGGCACCGCCCGCGTGCTACTCGGCGGCGCTACGCTCGCCGCGGCACTGCCCGAGGCGTCCGCGCTCGCGCGGCGCGCGCTCGGGCTTCGCGACGTCCGGATCGTGCTCGACCCGCCTGCCGGGCCGACCGCGCCCACCGCGGAGCACCCGGGACGCGACCCGGCCTCCGCGACCACGCGGGCCGCGGGGTACCCGGCACGCGAGGGGGCACCCGGCAACGATCGCGCGGGGCGCGCCGCGATCGCGCTCGATCTCGGCGCAGAGCGCACGGCCACGCTGCTCCTCGGCGACAGCGCCGACGAAGCGATGGCCGAGCGCGTGCGCGCTCGTGTGGCGCCCCCGCTGCAGGCGCTGTTGCGCGCGGCGCTGGAACGCGACCGCCTGCAGGACGAGGTGGTCGAGACGCAGGCGCTGCGCCGCTCGGACGTCATCAAGACCGCGCTGCTGCGGGCGGTCTCACACGACCTCCGCACGCCGCTCACGTCGATCATGACCGCCGGGCATGCCCTCCGATCGCCTTCGCTGGGCGACGCTGAGCGCGACGAGCTCGGCAAGGTCGTCGTCGACGAGGCGCAGCGGCTGTCGGACCTCGTCGACAAGCTGCTGGACCTCTCCAAGCTGCAGGCGGGCGCGGCCGAGCCGCGGCGCGACTGGTGCTCGCTCGAGGAGGTCATCCGGACCGCCGCCGGCGAGGTGGGCCAGGCCGACGCCTTCGCGCTCTCGTTCGATGACGACCTGCCGCTCGTCGAGGCGGACGCCGCACAGCTCGAGCGTGTGTTCGTGAACCTGCTCGAGAACGCGCGGCGCTACAGCGGCGGGTATCCGGTGAAGGTCCGCGCCCGCGTCGTCGCCGGCCGGATGATGATCCGCGTCATCGACCGCGGCCCCGGCATGACCGCCGCGCAGATCGCGCGGGCGTTCGAGCCGTTCTACCGCGGCGCCGATGGCGACACCCACGCGGGCTCGGGGCTCGGCCTCGCGATCGCGCGCGGGTTCGTCGAGGCGAACGGCGGCCGCGTGCACGCCGAGTCGCTGCCCGGCCAGGGCACGGTCTTCGTCGTCGAGCTGCCGCTCGCGACGCAGCCGGCGCCGGCCGCCACGCACGACTCCTCGCCACCGCCCGCGCCGACCGCCGCGCACCGCTCCTCGCCTCCGCCGGCGTCGCGTCCCTCCGTCCCCTCCCCCGCGCGCGACGCGCCGTGACCGCCACGCGCACACGCGTCCTCGTCTGCGACGACGAGCTGCAGATCCTGCGCGGCCTGCGGATCATCCTGCGCGAGGCCGGCTTCGACGTCGTCTCCGCGCAGACCGCGCGCGATGCGCTCGACGCCGCCGCGCTGCATCCGCCCGACGCGGCGATCATCGACCTCCTCCTGCCCGACGGCAACGGCGTCGACGTCTGCCGCGAGCTGCGCAGCTGGAGCCGGATGGCGATCCTCGTGCTGTCGGCCGTCGGCGAGGAGGACGCGAAGATCGCCGCGCTCGACGCCGGCGCCGACGACTACGTCACCAAGCCGTTCAGCCCGCGCGAGCTCATCGCACGGCTGAACGCCGTGCTGCGGCGCGCGGCGAGCACCGTCGACGAGCCGGCGATCAGCGTCGGCGGCCTTGAGATCGACCTCGCGGCGCGGCGCGTGCGCCGCGACGGCGCCGACGTCCACCTCACCCCGATCGAGTACGACCTGCTGCGCACGCTCGCAGGCAACCGCGGCCGCTTGCTGACGCACCGCGCGCTGCTCGGCGAGGTCTGGGGACCGCAGTACGCCGACGACACGCAGACGCTGCGCACGCACATCGCCAACCTGCGCCGCAAGATCGAGCCGCCGGGCGAGCAGCGCTACATCCGCACGGACGCGGGCGTCGGCTACCGCTTCGCGGGCTGATCGCGATGGCCGGCGACGGCGAGCGCTGCCCGCCGATCGCGCGCGGGCCGCGCGCCGCGAGCAGCGCCCGACGGCTCACCGTGCGCCTTCCGTTTCGCTCGCCGCTGTGGCCCGGCAACCTCTTCGGCCATCTCGCCGCGACGGCCGTGCCCGGCGCCGAGGAGTGGCGCGACGGCGCGTACCGCCGCACGCTGCGGCTGCCGCACGGCGCGGGCATCGTCGCGCTGGCGCCGCGGCCCGACCACATCGCGTGCCGCCTGCTCCTCGACGACGAGCGCGACCTCGACAGCGCCGTCGCCCGCTGCCGCTGGCTGCTCGACCTCGACGCCGATCCCGTCGCGATCGACGAGCACCTCGCGCGCGACCCGCACCTGGCTCCGCTGGTGTCCGCGGCGCCCGGCCGGCGGGTGCCGCGCACCGTCGACGCGGCCGAGCTCGCCGTGCGAGCGGTGCTCGGCCAGCAGGTGTCGACCGCCGCGGCGCGCACCCACGCCGCCCGGCTCGTCGTCGCCTGCGGGGAGCCGATCGACGATCCCGAGGGCGGCCTGACCCACCTCTTCCCCGACCCCGCGGCCCTCGCGGCGGACCTCGACCCGTCGACCCTCGCGCTCCCGCGCTCGCGACGAACGACGCTGATCACGCTCGTCGCGGCGCTGGCGGCGGGCGAGGTCGACCTCGGACCCGTGGCCGCGCTCGCCCGGGCGCGCAGGCAGCTCGCATCGCTGCCCGGGTTCGGTCCGTGGACCGTCGAGGTCGTCGCCATGCGCGGCCTCGGCGATCCCGATGCCTTCCTCGCCGGCGATCTCGGCGTCGCCAAGGCAGCGCGCGCCCTCGGCCTGCCGGCCACGCCCGCGGCGCTCACCGTCGCGTCGCACGCCTGGCGGCCGTGGCGCGCCTACGCCGTCCAGCACCTCTGGGCGACGGGCGACCACCCGATCAACCAGCTCCCCGCCTGAGGGAGCGCGCCTTCACAACATCTTGATGGCCGGGCCGGCGATCTTCACGCGGCCTGCACGAGCGCCGGTCGAGAGTGCTCGTATGGATCTCGTCGCACTCGCGCTCGGCATCGCCGTCTTCGCGGCGATCCTCGCGCTGCTCGAGGGGTTGGACCGGATATGACCGGCGCCGAGTTCTTCACGCTGGTCGTCGCGGTGGCCCTGCTCGCGTACCTGACCTACGCGCTGCTGCGCGGCGAGCGGTTGTAGATGACGCTCCAGGGCTGGTGTCAGATCGCTCTGTACGTCGCGGTCCTGACGGCGCTCACCCCGGTCGTCGGTGGCTACATGCACCGGGTGTACAGCGGCGAGCGCGTGCTGCTGAGCCCCGTGCTCGGACCCGTCGAGCGGGCCGTCTACCGGCTCCTCGGCACGGACCCCGGCAGCGGCCAGGACTGGAAGTCCTACGCGCGCACGACGCTCGTCTTCAGCGCCGTGTCCTTCGTCGCGCTCTACGCGATCCTGCGCACGCAGGGGATCCATCCGTTCAATCCCGAGGGCTTCTCGTCGGCCCCGTGGGACGTCTCGTTCAACAACGCGGCCTCGTTTGTGAGCAACACGAACTGGCAGTACTACGGCGGCGAGACGACGATGTCCTACCTCTCGCAGATGACCGGTCTGGCCGTGCAGAACTTCGTCTCGGCGGCGGTCGGCATGGCCGTGCTCGTGGCCGTCGTCCGCGGCTTCGCGTCGCGCTCGGGCAGCGAGATCGGCAACTTCCAGGTCGACGTCACGCGGTCGCTGCTGTACGTCCTGCTGCCGATCTCGGTCGTGGCCGGGCTGCTGCTCGTCTCGCAGGGCACGCTGCAGACGCTCGCCCACTCCGTCACGTATCCGACGCTGACGGGCGGCGAGCAGACGCTGGCGCTCGGGCCGGTCGGCTCGCAGGAGGTCATCAAGGAGCTCGGGACGAACGGCGGCGGCTTCTTCAACGTCAACTCGGCGATGCCGTTCGAGAACCCCAACGGGCTCACGAACTTCGTCGAGATGCTGCTCATCCTCGTCATCCCCGCCGGGCTGACGGCGACGTTCGGGCGCATGGTCGGCAACCGCCGGCTCGGCTGGGCGATCTACTCCGCGATGGCCATGCTCTTCGTCGCCGGTGTCGCGATCGTCTACGCGGCCGAGACGAACGGCACGCCCGCCCAGCACCTCGCCGGCCTCGCGGGCTCGAACCTCGAGGGCAAGGAGGTGCGCTTCGGCGACGCGACCTCGGCGCTGTGGGTCGTGATCACGACCGTCGCGTCGTGCGGCGCGGTCACGTCGGCGCACGACGCGCTCACCGGCATCGGCGGCGCGGTGCCGCTGGCGAACATGATGATGGGCGAGGTCGTGTTCGGCGGCGTCGGCTCCGGCCTCTACGGGATGCTGCTGTTCGTCCTGCTCGCCGTCTTCCTCGCGGGCCTCATGGTCGGCCGGACGCCCGAGTTCCTCGGCAAGAAGATCGAGGCGCGGGAGGTGAAGCTCGTCGTCATCGGGACGATCGCGGTGCCGCTGCTCGTGCTCGCCACGACCGCGCTTGCGATCGCGACATCCTACGGCGCGCCGTCGATCTACAACGCGGGCCCGCAGGGGTTCTCCGAAACGCTCTACGCGTACGTCTCGCAGGCCAACAACAACGGCTCGGCGTTCGCGGGCTACACGGGCTTCGTGCAACCGAACGCGCCTGGCAACGCCGGCGCGTTCGGCATCACGTTCGCCGACCTGCTCGGCGGCGTCGCGATGCTCGCCGGCCGCTTCGTGCCGCTCGTGCTCGCGCTCGCCGTCGCGGGCTCGCTCGCCGGCAAGCGGATCACGCCCGCCGGCCCCGGAACCATGCGCACCGACACCCCGACGTTCGTCGTGCTGCTCATCGCGACGATCCTGCTCGTCGCGCTGCTGACGTTCGTCCCCGCGCTGTTGCTCGGCCCGGTCGTCCAGGGCCTGTCGACGGAGCTCTTCTGAATGCGCCGCGACCTCGTCTCCTCCGCGATCGCCGTCGCCGTCTTCACGGTCATCTTCGGCCTCGTCTATCCGCTCGTCATGACGGGCGCGAGCCAGCTCGCGTTCCCGCACGCCGCCGGCGGCAGCCGGATCGAGCGCGACGGCAAGCTCGTCGGCTCGGCGCTCGTCGGCCAGGACTTCAAGCGCGACCCGCGCTACTTCCAGAGCCGCCCGTCGGCCACGGGCTATGACCCGGCCGGCACGTACTTCAACAACCTCGGGCCCAACAGCGCCGACCTGCGCGACATGCTCGTCGCGAACGTCAAGGCCTACCTCAAGCTCGAAGGGCCCGACAACCCCGGGCTGACGCCGTCGAGGATCCCCGTCGACGCCGTGCAGACGTCGGCGTCCGGGGTCGATCCGCACATCTCCCCCGCGAACGCCGCGATCCAGGCGCGCCGCGTCGCCCGCGTGCGTGGCATCCCGCTCGCACGCGTCCAAACGCTCGTGTCTGACAACACGGACGGTCGCTCGCTCGGCGTGCTCGGCGAGCCCGGCGTGAACGTGCTGGAGCTCAACCTCGCACTCGACCGGGAGTCCGCGCGATGACCGAGCGCTCCATGCTGGATCCCGCGATCCTGCGTCCCGCGCTGGTCGCGTCGCTGCGCAAGCTCGACCCGCGCGTCCAGCTGCGCAACCCGGTCATGTTCGTCGTCGAGGCCGGCGCGGTCATCACGACCTCCGGCTGGCTCATCCAGGCGGTCGGAGGGGAGCCGCTCGGCGGCGGCGACGAGTCCGCGACATACACGTTCGTGGTGGCGATCTGGCTGTGGCTGACGGTCGTGTTCGCGAACCTCGCCGAAGCGCTCGCCGAGGGCCGCGGCAAGGCGCAGGCGGCGACGCTGCGTGCGATGCGCACCGACACGATGGCCAAGCTCCGAGACGGCACGGTCAAGCCCGCGTCGGACCTCACGCGCGGCGACGTCGTCGTCGTCGAGGCCGGCGAGGTCATCCCCGGTGACGGCACGGTCGTCGAAGGGCTCGCGTCGGTCGACGAGTCGGCGATCACGGGCGAGTCGGCGCCCGTCATCCGCGAGGCGGGCGGCGACCGCAGCGCAGTCACCGGCGGCACGCGCGTCCTCTCGGATCGCATCGTCGTGGAGATCACGCAGGAGCCCGGGCAGAGCTTCGTCGAGCGCATGATCGCCCTCGTCGAAGGCGCGCAGCGGCGCAAGACGCCGAACGAGATCGCGCTCGGGATCCTGCTGTCCGGCCTGACGATGATCTTCCTCGTCGTCGTCGTGACGCTGCGCCCGTTCGCGGAATTCGCGGGCACGGACGCGTCGATCGCGACGCTCATCGCGCTGCTCGTCGCGCTCATCCCGACGACGATCGGCGCGCTGCTGTCGGCGATCGGCATCGCCGGCATGGACCGGCTCGTGCGCCGCAACGTGCTCGCGCTGTCGGGCCGAGCCGTCGAGGCGAGCGGCGACGTCGACGTGCTGCTGCTCGACAAGACCGGCACGATCACGCTCGGCAACCGCGAGGCGACGCAGCTCATCCCGATGGAGGGCGTCGCCGAGGAGGATCTCGCCGAGGCCGCCCAGCTCTCCTCGCTCGCCGACGAGACGCCCGAGGGACGCTCGATCGTCGTGCTCGCGAAGACGTACGGGATCCGCGAGCACGCCTTCGCGGGACACGAGCCGCTGTTCGTCCCGTTCACGGCGCAGACGCGGATGAGCGGCGTCGACATGGACGGCACCCGGCTGCGCAAGGGCGCGGGCGACGCGATCCTGCACTGGGTCGATGGCGAGGGCGGCCACGCGCCGCCCGAGCTCGCCGCCACGCTGGACCGGATCGGCCGTGAGGGCGGCACACCGCTGGCTGTGGCCCGCGACAGCCAGGTGCTGGGCGTCGTCTACCTCAAGGACGTCGTCAAGGACGGCATGCGCGACCGCTTCGACCGCCTGCGCGCGATGGGCATCCGCACGGTCATGGTCACGGGCGACAACCCCCTCACCGCGGCGAAGATCGCCGAGGAGGCGGGCGTCGACGACTTCCTCGCCGAGGCGACGCCCGAGGACAAGCTCGCGCTGATCCGCGAGCAGCAGTCGCAGGGGCGGCTGGTCGCGATGACCGGCGACGGCACGAACGACGCCCCCGCGCTGGCGCAGGCGGACGTGGGCGTCGCGATGAACACGGGCACCCAGGCCGCGCGCGAGGCGGGCAACATGGTCGACCTGGACTCCAACCCGACGAAGCTCATCGAGATCGTCGAGGTCGGCAAGCAGCTGCTCATCACCCGCGGGGCCCTGACGACGTTCTCGATCGCCAACGACGTCGCGAAGTACTTCGCGATCCTGCCCGCGATCTTCGCCGCCACCTACGCGACGAGCGCGGGCGGCCCCGGACCGCTCGACCAGCTCAACGTCATGAGCCTCGGGACGCCCCAGTCGGCGATCATCTCGGCGATCATCTTCAACGCGCTGATCATCCCGGCGCTCGTGCCGCTCGCGCTGCGCGGCGTGCGCTACCGGCCCGCCGGCGCGACGGCGCTGCTGCGCCGCAACCTCCTGATCTACGGCCTCGGCGGGCTGATCTCGCCGTTTCTCGGCATCAAGCTCCTCGACCTCCTCGTGCACAACGTGCTCGGGGCCTGACACGCTCGGGATGCAGCGCCGTGGCCGGCACAAGATCTTCCTCGGCATGGCCGCGGGCGTCGGCAAGACCTACCGCATGCTGCAGGAGGGCCAAGCCGAGGCCGAGGCGGGCCGCGACGTCGTGATCGGCTACCTCGAGCCGCACGCCCGGCCGGACACGATCGCCCGGGCCGAGCACCTCGAGCTCGTGCCACGCCGCGCCGTGCGCTACCGCTCGGGCGAGCTCGCCGAGATGGACGTCGCCGCCGTCGTCGCCCGCGCGCCCGAGCTCGCGCTCGTCGACGAGCTCGCCCATACGAACGCGCCGGGCGCCGAGCACGCCAAGCGCTTCGAGGACGTCGAGGAGGTCCTGCGGGCGGGGATCGACGTCCTCTCGACCGTCAACGTCCAGCACCTCGAGTCGCTCAACGACCAGGTCGCCGGGCTCACCGGCGTGACGGTGCGCGAGACGCTGCCCGACGACGTGCTCGGCCGCGCCGACGAGGTCGTCATCGTCGACCTCACGCCCGAAGCGCTCATCGCCCGCATGCAGGCGGGCAAGATCTACCCGCTCGACCGGGTCGCGGCCGCGCTCAACGGCTTCTTCAAGATCGAGAACCTCGCGGCGCTGCGGGAGATCGCCTTGCTCCAAGTCGCCGAGGAGGTGGAGGCCAAGCGGCTCGTGCACGAGGTCGTCGCGCGTGACGACGATCGCCTGATCCAGACGGCCGCCGCGCCGCAGGCCGTCGCCGAGCGGCTGCTCGCGCTGGTGCGCCCCGAGCCGTCCAGCCAGCGGATCGTGCGCCGCGCGTGGCGCTCGGCGCAGCGGTTGGGCGCCGCGCTCGACGTCCTGTGGGTCGGAGCGCCCGAGCGCGAGCCCACACCGCAGCAGCGCGAGCAGCTCGACGCGCTGCGCCGGCTGACGTCCGTGCTCGGCGCCCACCTGCTCGTCGAGCACGGCGACCTCGTCGAGACCGTCAGGCGGGTCGCCGGGGACCGCGGCACGACCTACGTGCTCCTGGGCGCGCCGTCGAGGCGGCGCGGCACGGGCCGGTTGCGCGACCCGCTCGCGATCCAGCTGATCGACGCGCTGCCCGGCATCGACGTCCGCATCGTCGCCGACCGCTCTCGTCGAGGCCGGCGATGACCGCCGTCGCCGCCGTCGCGTTCGGGATCCTCTGCGCGGGGCTCGTCTCGTGGCGCGGGCTCGACATGGTCCGCGCTCGCCGCCGTCGCCTCGCGACGCCGGCGCACCGCATTCTGTTTCCGTTCGTCGGCGGCGCGCTCTCGCAGCCGGTGCTGGACGCCACCCTGCGCCTCGCACGCGCCGAGGAGGCCACGCTCGTCCCGGCGTACCTCGCGCGGGTCCCGCTGCACCTGCCGCTCGGCGCGCCGCTCTCGCGCGAATGCACCGAGGCGATGCCGCTGCTGGAGGCGATCGAGCACCGCGCGTCGCGCACGGGCGTGGCCGTCGACGCCCGCATCGAGCGGGGCCGCACCTATCGCCACGCGCTGCGCCTGCTGCTCGCGCACGAGCCCCGGGAGCGGGTCGTCGTCGCCGCGGACACCACCGGCACGGACGGCTTCGACGCCGCGGACATCGCCTGGCTGCTCGAGCACGCCGCTGGTGAGATCCTCGTCCTGCGCCCGGCGCAGGCTCGCGTCATCGGCCCGCGGCGCGAGGCTCAGCGCACGCCGAAGCCCTCGCCGCTCGACAGCCGCCCGATGTCGTTGGACAGCCCGACGTAGAAGAGGAACAGCACGAGCATGAAGCCGACGATCCCGGCACGCTCCATGATCCGGAACGGGATCGGCTTACCGCGCACCTTCTCGGCGAGCGCCCAGAAGATGTGCCCGCCGTCCAGCGGCAGGAACGGGAAGAGGTTGATGATGCCGAGTGACAGCGAGATCAGCGCGAGGACGTAGATCGCCTGCTTGGTGTCGAACTCGAAGGACTGGCGCGTCGCCTCGTAGGACCCGACGACGCCCGACACCTGCTCGCGCGCCTCCTTGTCGTAGAAGAGCTTGACGAGCGAGTCGACGGTGGTCGTCGTGACGGTCCACATCGTGTCGGCGCCGTAGCGCGCGGCCTCGAACGTGGCGAAGTCGTGCGGCACGCGCCCGAACTGCAGGCCGACGAGCATCCGCCCCTCGCGGTCGCCGGCGCGTCGCGCGGCGGCCGCGTCCTTCGCCGGCAACCGCTCGAAGCGTGGCGTGACGTCGAAGCTCAGGCGCTTGCCGTCGCGCAGCACGACGAGCTCGACGGGCGTTGCGGCGCGGCAGCCGACGCGCGGCGTGCCCTCGCACGTGTGCCCGACGATCGCGTCCATCTGGTCGCGCACGCGATCGGGCCCGTCCTGCGGGCGCAACCCGGCGGAGTAGCCGGGCGTGCCGTCGACGGAGACGATCTTGTCGCCGGGCTTGAGCACCTCGGCCGCGGGACTGCCCTTCGTGACCTTGTCGACGACCGGCTGCGTGAACGTCAGCGTCGTGAACGCGTACAGGCCCCACAGGATCACGAACGCGAGCACGACGTTGACCGCCGGCCCGGCCGCGATGACGACGATCCGCTTCCACACCTTCTGGCGGAAGTAGGCGCGCGGAGCGACCTCCGGGGGCATCTCCTCCTCCGGGCTCATGCCGGTGATCTTCACGTAGCCGCCGAGCGGGATCGCACCCACGGCGTACTCCGTCTCCGAGCCCTTCGGCTTCCAGCGCCAGATCAGCGGCGGGAAGAACAGCGAGAAGCGCTCGACGCGCATCCCGACCGCCTTGGCGGCGGCGAAATGCCCGAGCTCGTGCAAGATGACAAGCGCGGCGAAGCCCGCGAACGCGAGGAGATAGCTCACCCGATCAGTGTGGCAGGACGAGTTCGAGTGGCGCCCGCGATGATTACATGGCATTATGATTCATCGATCGACGCAATCATAATCCGCGTCGGTCCGTGCTCTGGGAGGAGCCCACACATGACCCCGCCGATCCGCAAGGCCCTACACCCCCTCGCTTCGCTCGCGCTCGCGCTGCTCGGCGCGGCGAGCCTTGTGGCATGCGGCGGCTCGTCGTCCGCCGGCTCGTCCTCCGACACGGCGACGCCCGCCCAGCGTCATGCGGCGGCGGACAAGCGCATCGCGCAGGCGACGGGTCCGAACTCCGCGGCACGCTCCGCCCGGATCGACGGCACCATCGGGCTCAACCTCAAGGGCTTCTCGAACTTCGAAGGACCGATCGACATCACCGTCGGCGGGGCCTACAACCTGCCCGACGGCGAGGACGTCCCCGAGCTCAACCTCGACGTCGCGCTCGGCCTCAACAGCGGCGTGTTCGGCGGGGGCATCGTCGTCGCCGGCGAGAAGGGCTACATCACGCTTGGCAGCACCGGCTACAAGCTGCCGGATGCGATCTCGCAGGTGCTCGTCGCGCCGGCACGGGAGGCGAAGAACGGGCTGACGAAGACGGGCGCGATGTTCTACATCAACCCGCAGGACTGGCAGATGAAGGCGCGGGTCGTCGGCAACGAGATGGTCGCCGGCGAGCCGACCGTGAAGATCACCGCCGACGTCCTCGTCGACGTCGCGCTGAACGACCTCGCGAAGCTCTTCGACTTCCTGACGTTGATCCACGTGACGGAGGCCGTCGGCCTGCCCACCAAGCTCACGCCGAAGATGAAGGCGGCCTTCCTGCTCTCCGTGAAGGACGTGAAGGGCGCGGTGTGGGTTGGCGAGAACGACCACGTCTTGCGCAAGGCCCACATCACCGGCAAGCTGGTCGTCGCCAAGGAGAACCGCGAGACGCTGCTCGGGACGAAGGGCGGGTCGCTCGACGCGACGATCAACATCTCCGAGGTCGGCGAGCCGCATGAGATCAGCGCTCCGACGCAGCTCGACCCGTACGCGAACCTGCAGCTCTCGCTGAGGGCGCTCGCCGAGGCGGCCGGCATCAAGGCCAAGAAGGACGGGCAGTGAGCCCCGCGGTCGCCGCGGCGCCCGAGGTGCGGTCGCTCGTGGTCGAGGGCGTCGCGAAGAGCTTCGGATCGCGACGGGCCGTGATCGACGTCAGCTTCGACGTCGCGCGCGGCGAGCTGCTGGCGATCATCGGGCCCAACGGCGCCGGCAAGACGACGCTGCTGTCGATGCTCGGCGGGATCCGGGCGCCCGACGCGGGCACGGTCACCCAGCAGGGCCCGAACGCCGACAAGCGCATCGGCTGGGTCCCACAGCAGACGGCGATCTACGGCAAGCTCACGGTCGCGCAGAACCTGCGGCTGTTCGCGCGGCTCGAGAAGGTCTCCGATCCCGCCGCCGTCGTCGAGCGCATGCTCGAGCAGACAGGCCTGCGAGAGCGGGCGGACGACGAGCTCTCGAGCCTGTCGGGCGGCAACCGCCAGCGGGTGAACATCGCCGTCGGCCTGCTCGCCGACCCGCCCGTGCTGCTGCTCGACGAGCCGTCGGGCGCGCTGGATCCGCGCCAGCGACAGCGGCTGTGGACGTTCATCCGCGGGCTGACCGAGCGCGGGACGAGCGTCGTCTTCTGCACGCACGACATCTCCGAGGCCGAGCGCCACGGCGACCGCGTCCTCGTGCTCGCAGACGGCGAGCTCTTGTTCGACGGCACGCCCGCCGACCTCAAAGCCGCGGCGCAGGCCGCGGAGGGCGAGGACCTCGAGCAGGCGTTCGTCAACTTCCTGCGCGCGAGGGGACATTGACATGCGCTGGATCCTGCTCAAGGACGTACAGATCCTGCGGCGCTCGAAGCTCCTCGTCAGCCTACTGATCGTCTACCCGATCGCGATCGCGACGCTGATGGGATTCGCCCTGTCGAGCAGCCCCGAGAAGCCGCGCATCGCCTACCTCAACCAGGTCCCGCCCAACCGCGCGGAGATCCGCCTCGGCAAGGAGCGGATCAACGTCCGCACGTACACCGAGGAGCTGCTGGGCGCGATCCAGAAGGTTCCGGTGCAAAACCGCAACCAAGCCGTCGAGAAGGTCAAGTCCGGCGGGGCGGCGGCAGCGATCGTCATCCCGCCGGACTTCGCGGTCAAGCTCTCCCAGGGAGGGTTCGCGAGCGCGAAGATCGAGGTCATCTACAACGGCGACGCGCTCAAGCTGTCGCTGGTCGACACGACGATCTCGGCGAAGCTCGCGGCGGCGGACGCCGCGCTGTCCGGTCAGATATCGCGGCTCGCCAACGGATACATCGACGTCCTGCTCGACGGCGGCTCGATCGACGTCCTCGGCACGAACTTCCCGATCCTCGGCTTGAAGAACTCCACGAATCGGATCGACGCCGTGCTCGCCGACCACGCCACGGCCGCGAACAAGCGCCGGCTCGGGCCGGTCTCGAAGTTCGCGCATCTCGCGCTCGCCAACTCCGGCCGCGCGACCGCGGTGCTCTCGACCGTGACGGAGCCCGTCAAGGTCGAGCGCACGATCCTCAGCGGGCGCCGCACGCCACTGGACGCGTTCGCGATCGCCGTCGCCGTGACGATGTCGCTCATGTTCGTCTGCGTCCTGCTTGCGTCGGGCCTGCTCGCGCTCGAGCGCGAGGAGAACACGTTCGCCCGACTCGCGCGCGGCCTGGTCCGGGGCGGCCGGCTGTTGACCGCGAAGGTGCTGCTCGCGGCAGGGTGCTCGATGATCGTGACGGTGGCGATGCTCTTCGGCGTCAGCCTGTTCGTCCCGTTGGACATGGCGAGAGTCTGGCTCTGGCTGGTCGCGCTCGGGGGCAGCGCGATCGCCTTCGCGACGCTGGGCGTCGCGATCGGCTCGCTGGCGCGCGAGGTGCGGGCGGCGTCGCTGCTGGCGTTCGGCCTGGCGCTGCCGATCGCGTTCATGGCGCTGGTGCCGAGCGGCGGCGTCTCCCCCGTGCTCTACGACGTCATCCAGGTGATCTCGGCGGTGTTCCCGTTCAAGGCGGCGCTCGAGGGGATCGACGCGGCGATCAACGGCTCGTCGCCCGGCATCGTCCAGGCGCTCGCGCACCTGGCGGCGCTCACCGTCGTGTTCGGCGGGGCTGCGTGGGCGGGGCTGCGGCGCTTCGCGTGAGCGCGGCCGCTATGCCGGGCAGCGCGTCGGGATCTCCGCGCCGGGGTTCAAGCAGCGTGTGGCACTCGTGGGCGCGCGGCGACGGCTGCGGATCGTGAGCGTGCGGCTGACGCCGATCGTGCCCGGCTTCGTCACGCGGACGCGCAGGACGGCGCCGGGGCGCAGCCGGCTCGAGCGCACGATCGGCGTGAGGTCGCGCTTGGCGGCGTTCTTGGCGATGGACACGCGCTTGACCTCGAACCGGCAGCCCTTCCCGCTGCAGGTGATGCGGACCGCCGACCCGGCCCGGGCGGGCTGGACGGAGAGCTTGGTGATGACGGTGTACGTGCGCGTGAGCCGCGCCGAGTAGAGGATGCGTGAGCCCAGGCGCGGGTACGGCGCGATGATCCGGTCGCAGTTCTCGTCGATCTTGTTGCCGGGAACTTCGTGGGCGCCGGGGTGGATCGCCGGGTCGGCGTCGTTGCAGTCGGCGACGGGGATGTAGCCGTCGTGGTCGCAGTCGCCGCAGGCGAGCGGCGGAGGTGGCGGAGGCGGAGGCGTGGCGGTCGAGAACAGCTCGGCGCTGGTCGGCAGGCCGAAGGTGAAGCCGCCCGCGGCGAGCACCCGGCCGTCGGGCAGCAGGGTCGCCGTGTGGGCGTAGCGGGCGGAGGCGAGGCTCCCCGCCGGGGTCCACGCGTTAGTGGCCGGGTCGTAGCGCTCGGCGCTCGCGATGATGTTGAGCGCGTCGTAGCCGCCGGCGACAAGCACCTTGCCGTCGCCCATCGCGGTCGCGGTGTGGCCCTCGCGCGCGACGCTCATGCCTGCAGCCGGCGACCACGTGTCGCCGGCCGGGTCGTAGAGCTCCGCGCTCGCGAGGACGCCGGAGGCGTCGGCGCCGCCTGCGACGAGCACCTTCCCGCCGGCAAGCAGCGTCGCCGTGTGCAGCCGGCGGGCGGCGCCCAAGGCCGGCGTCGACAGCCAGCCGTTGGTGGCGGGGTCGTAGAGCTCCGCGGACGCGGAGGCGTTCGGGGCGCCCGGGCTGCCTCCGGCGACGAGCACCTTGCCGCTCGGCAGGAGCGTCGCCGTGTGGCCGCTGCGGGGCTCGCTCATGACCCCCGCCGGCGACCAGGCGTTCGTGGCCGGGTCGTACAGCTCGGCGCTCGAGAGGCTGCTCAGCGCGTCCTGGCCGCCGGTCACGAGCACCTTGCCGCTGGGCAGAAGCGTCGCGGTGTGCCAGGAGCGCGCCGCAGCGAGCGTGCCCGCCGGCGACCAGGTGCCGGTCGCCGGGTCGAACAGCTCCGCGGTCGCCGTGGCGCCGAGCGCCGTCGCGCCGCCGGCGACGAGCACCTTGCCGTTTTGCAGCAGCGTCGCCGTGTGCAGCACCCGGGCGACGCTCATGCTCTGCACGGCCGACCACGCGTTGCTCGCCGGGTCGTACTGCTCGGACACCGCCGTGATGTCCGGCCCGTCCTGCCCGCCGGTCACGAGAACCCTGCCGCTGGGCAGCAGCGTCGCCGTGTGCTCGAAATGGCCGGTGGTCATGCTCGCGGCGGGCGTCCAGTCGGCGTGCGCGGTGCTGGCGACCGCGCCGCAGACGAGCAGGACGGCCGTCGCGATCAGCGCCCGCCGGCCGAGCGCGTTCATCGACCCGCCGTGATGCGTGGATCGACGCGGTCCATTCGCGTTCGACACTACGCGCCGCGACCACCCGATGTGTGACGTCGCACACCCCTCCACGCGCACGACGGGCTTTCAGCGCGGCAGGCGGTCCGCGGCGGTGTCGACGAGCTGCGCGGCGACGAGGCGTGCCTCGCGGTCGGCCTCGTAGAGCGACTCGAACGCGCGCACGGGCGCCGGCGGCAGCGCGTCGAGCGTGCGCTCGATGACGTCCGCGATGCCGAGGAAGCCGAGCTTGCCCTGCAGGAACGCGTGGACGGCGATCTCGTTGGCGGCGTTCAGGACGCACGGCGCGGTGCCGCCCGCGATCGCCGCCGCGCGGGCCAGGCCGAGGCACGGGAACGCGTCGTGGTCGACGCGCTCGAAGGTCAGTGCGCCGACCTCCGCGAGGTCCAACCGCCGCAGCGGAACCTCGACGCGGTCGGGGTAGTGCAGCGCGTAGGAGATCGGCACGCCCATGTCGGGATGGCCGAGGTGCGCCAGCGCGGCGCCGTCGATCAGCGTGATGAGGCTGTGGACGATCGACTGCGGGTGCACGACGACGTCGATGCGCTCGTAGGGGATCCCGAAGAGGTGGTAGGCCTCGATGACCTCGAGGCCCTTGTTCATGAGCGTCGCGGAGTCGATCGAGATCTTGCCGCCCATGTCCCAGGTCGGGTGCTTCAGCGCGTCCTCGACGCTCACGTCCTCGAGGTCTGCCCGCGACCGCCCTCTGAACGGCCCGCCGGACGCCGTCAGCACGAGCTTCTCGATCGTCCCCGGCCGCTCGCCCGCGATGAGCTGGTGCAGCGCCGAGTGCTCGGAGTCGACCGGCAGGATCTGCGCGCCGGTCGCCTCCGCGAGCGCCATGACGAGCTCCCCGCCGACGACGAGCGACTCCTTGTTGGCGAGCGCGAGGTCGATGCCCTCGCCGAGCGTCGCGACGGTCGGGCCGAGCCCCGCCGAGCCGACGAGCGCGTTGAGCACGAGGTCGGCGCCGGACTCGAGCACGAGCTTGACGAGCCCCTCGGGCCCCGACAGCACCTCGCCGTCGGTCCACTGCTCGGCCGCCCGCGCGCCCGCGTCGACGTCGGCGAGCGCGATCCGGTCGACCCCGAAGCGGCGCGCCTGGGCGATCAGCGCGTCCGACGAGCGCTCCGCGGACAGCCCGACGAGCTCGAGCTCGGGGTCGCGCGCGACGATCTCGAGCGCCTGCGTGCCGATCGACCCGGTCGAGCCGAGGATGAGAAGGCGCCGGGGCACGCGGCGCATTCTGGCAGGCCGCGCCCGCGCGCCCCTTCCCGATCTGGCGCATTTCTCACCCTGAGAGCCTCGGGGTGTGCAGGGCCGTGCGCCTCACCTACCTTCGATTCATCGCACATCGAGCCACGAGACGGAGGTGAACGATGACCACAGCAAGGCACGCAGCGAAGATCGGCGCGACCGCGGCGATCGTGGCCGCAGGCGCGGTCGCCGGCGGATGCGGCGACGGCGACGCGCCGGCCGCCCGCGCGACCGTCCCGCCTCCGATCACGGCAGCCCAGGCCAACCGCCTCGCGACCGCCGAGCACCGGCTGATCGCGCGCTGCGTCCGCGCGCACGGGTTGCGGCTGCCGGCCGCGACGGCCGCGCAGGACGCCTCGCGCTCGAGCCACACGCGGAAGTTCCCGTACGGCATCGACGACGTGACGCATGCCCGCCGTCACGGCTTCGGCGCCACCGACGCCGAAGCCGCAGCCAAGCCGAAGCCGCGCGCTGCCCGCCCCGGGCGCGACGCGCGGCGTCTCGGACGGCTGCTCGCCGGTGATCCTCGCCGCGTCGTCACCGTTCGCCTGCCGACCGGCTACGTCGTCGCGGCGAGCCGCACCGGCTGCATCTCCGAGGCCCGCCAGCGCCTGTACGGCGACCACGCGCGCTGGTTTCGCGCGAACACCGTGGTGGTCAACCTCAAGGCGCTGACGCAGCAGCGCGTCACCGGCGATCCCCGATTCCGCGCGGCAAACCGCGACTGGAGCGCCTGCGTGCACCGCGCCGGCTACACGGCCGCCACGCCGCGCGAGCTCCGTAAGAGCTTCGCCAAGCGTTCCGAGGGGCGTGCGCCCCAGGCGCGCCGCAAGCTCGAGCGGAGCATGGCGACCGCCGAGGCGCGCTGCGCGCGTGCCACCGAGCTGGCGACGACCGGCCGCGCGCTCGAGCGCCGCGTCTCGACCGAGGTCGACGAGCGGTTCGCCGCGGCGATCGCGACCCAGCGGCGTCTGGAGCGCGGAGCGCTGGAGCGCGTGCGCCGGCACCTCATCTGATCTTCCCCCACAGACCAGCAGCACCCCACAAGCCGGACGTTCACCGTCCGGAACCCCACACGAAAGGAACGTCTCACTATGCGACGTCTCATCATCACCGCTGCCATCGCAGCGTCCGCCATCGGCGCGATCGCGATCCCGTCCGTGGCTTCGGCCGCGGACTGCCCGTCGGGCAGCTTCTGCGTCAACACCGGGGCCAACTTCTCCGGTCAGCAGATCAACCACACCGGCGACGACGGCTGGTGGGAGAGCGACATCGCCGACAACGACGAGTCGTGGGCCAACCGCGGCGTGACGGGACCCGGCGTGCAGTCCTTCGTGAAGGTGTACGAGGACGCGTGGCAGGGCGGCGCAGTCACGATCTGCCTGCCGCCCGGCACGACGGTCAACGCCGACGGGAACGCCGCCAACCGCGGCGACTCGCACGAGTGGGACATCAGCTGCTAGTTCCGCTCACGCATGGCACGACCCTCCGGGACCGTCGAACGCGACGGTCCCGGAGTCGTTTAAGGAGAGTCACAGCAGCGCCAGCCAGATGTAGTAGCCGACGACGACCGAGAACATCACGGCGTCGAGGCGGTCCAGCGCGCCGCCGTGCGCACCGAACAGGCGGCCGGTGTCCTTCGTGCCGGCGTCGCGCTTGACGAAGGACTCGAAGAGGTCGCCGATCGGGGCCGCGATCGCGACGCCGAGCCCGATGAGCAGCGCGTCGGTCCCCGACAGCCAGTCCTGGTAGGTGCCGGCGAGCCACGTCGCCAGGACCGCCGTGACCATGCCGATCGCCAGGCCCTCGACGGTCTTGTTCGGCGACACGCGCGGCGCGAGCTTGCTCTGGCCGAACCAGCGCCCGCCGATGTACGCGCCGCTGTCGCCGACGAACGTGCCGACGAGGATGTCGACGAGGATCCCGCCGCCGTGCGGCAGCTCGCGCAGCAGGACGCCGTGGGCGAACGACAGCCCGACCCACGCGACGCCGAAGATCGTGATCGCCATCCCGAGCGTGCCGGCCCGCCCGAGTGCCAGCGTCAGGCCGAACACGACGACGAACACGGCCATGAAGGCGAGCATCACGTGGAAGCCGTCGCCGGCGTACGCCGCGACGAGCACCCCCGCAAGCCCGACGAAGCCCGCGAGGCGGATCGGCTCGACGTCCGCGTAGAGGTCGAACAGCTCGCCGAGGCAGAGGACCCCGAGGACGATCAGCGCGACCGTGAACCACGCCCCGCCCAGGTAGATGATCGTCGCCGCGACCGCGATCGCCGGGATCGCGACGACGATCCGCGCGGTCGAGCTCGGAGCCGCCCTCGCGGCGCGGGCGGCGCTCGCGCGGCGCGCGCCGCGGCCGCTGCGCCGGCGCACGCCGCCGGACGGGCTCGCGCGGACCGCCCCCGCCCGCGCCCCGCCCTCGCGTTGTCATCATCGCCCGCCGAAGCGCCGCCGGCGCGCGCTGAACTCGGCCAGGCACGCTTCGAACGCGGCGCGGTCGAAGTCCGGCCACAGCTCGTCGCGGAAGACGAGCTCGGAGTACGCGCACTGCCACATGAGGTAGTTGCTGAGGCGCTGCTCGCCGCTCGTTCGGATGACGAGGTCGGGGTCGTGCATCTCGGGCGCGTACAGCAGCGCCTGGAAGTCCTCCTCGTCGCCGCCGTCGAAGCGCCGCGCCGCGTCCACGATCTCCGCCCGCCCGCCGTAGTTGAACGCGATGAACAGCGTGATCCGGGTGTTGTCGCGCGTCAGCTCCTCGGCCCAGTCCATCTGCTCGAGCAGCGCCTCCTCGACGCCGTCGCGGCGGCCGATGAAGCGCATCCGCACGCCCTCGGCGTGCAGCTCGGGGGTCTCCGCGACGATGCGCTCGGCGAACAGCGCCATGAGCCCCATGACCTCGTCCTCGGGCCGCGACCAGTTCTCCGTCGAGAACGAGTAGACGGTCAGCTCGAGCACGCCGAGCTCGACGGCGTCGCGCAGCCGCGCCTTGACCGTGTCGGCGCCGGCCTCGTGCCCGTCGCCGACGGGGAGGTCGCGCGCCTTCGCCCACCGCCCGTTGCCGTCGGTGATGATCGCGACGTAGCGCGCCGCGTCGCCGTGCTCCGTGGTCACCGTCGGTGCGCCGGCACTAGACCTCGAGGATCTCTTCTTCCTTGCCCTTCAGGAGGCCGTCCAGATCCGCGATCCGCGCGTTGGTGAGCTTCTGCAGCTCGGCCTCGGCGCGGCGCTCCTCGTCCTCGCCGACGTCGCCCTCGTCTTTGAGCTCGCGCAGGTCGTGCATGACGTCGCGGCGGACGTTGCGGATCGCGACCCGCCCCTCCTCCGCGATGTGGCGGACCATCTTCACGAACTCCTTGCGCCGCTCCTCGGTGAGCTGCGGGATCACGAGCCGGATGATGTTGCCGTCGTTGGACGGCGTCAGCCCGAGGTTCGCCTCGGTGATGCCGCGCTCGATCGCCTTCAGCGACGCCTTGTCGAACGGCTGCACGGTCAGCATCTGCGCCTCGGGCGCGTTGATGGACGCGAGCTGCTTGAGCGGCGTCGAGGCGCCGTAGTAGTCGACGTGCACGCGGTCCAGCAGCGCCGGGCTGGCGCGCCCCGTGCGCACGGAGCTGAACTCGCCGTTCGTCGCATCCACCGACTTGTGCATGCGCTCGTCGGCGTCGGCCAGCAGCTCGTCGATCAGCTCACTCATCTCGCGTCACCACCACCGTTCCCACCTGTTCGCCGGACACTATCCGCTCGATATTGCCCTCGTCGTTCATGTTGAAGACGTACAGCGGCATCTGGTTCTCCGCGCAGAGCGTAAGCGCCGTGTAGTCCATCACGCGCAGCCCCCGGCGCAGCGCGTCCATGTGGCTGATCTCGCGGATCAGCTCGGCGCTCGCGTCGACGCGGGGATCGGCCGACAGCACGCCCTCGACGCCGTTCTTGGCCATGAGGATCGCCTCGGCGTGGATCTCGACGGCGCGCAGCGCGGCGGCCGTGTCGGTCGTGAAGAACGGATTGCCGGTGCCGGCCGCGAAGATCACGACGCGCTTCTTCTCGAGGTGGCGCATCGCGCGGCGGCGGATGTACGGCTCGGCGACCTCGGAGATCGTGATCGCCGACTGCGTGCGCGTGTGGATGCCCTGCTGCTCGAGCGCGTCCTGCAGCGTGAGCGCGTTGAGGACCGTCGCGAGCATGCCCATGTAGTCGGCCGTCGCGCGGTCCATGCCCGCGGCCGCGCCCTTCAGGCCGCGGTAGATGTTGCCGGCGCCGACCACGATCGCGACCTCGACGCCGCGCGCGTGCACCGCGGCGATCTGGGCGGCGACGGCGCGGACCCGCTCGGGGTCCGTGCCGTACTCCAGGTCGCCCATGAGCGCCTCGCCCGACAGCTTCAGCAGGACCCGCTTGAAGACCGGTTCGAGGTCCTCGCCGGCCACGGTCCTACTCGCCGACCGCGAAGCGCGTGAACCGGCGCACGACGACGTTCTCGCCGGTCTTGCGCGAGAGGTCCGCGCGCAGGTCCTCGATCGTCTTGCCGTCGTACTTGTCGCCGTTGACGTGCTGCTGCTTGAGCAGGACGGTCTCCTCCATCCACTTGCGCAGCTTGCCCTCCGCGATCTTCGCGCGGACGTTCTCGGGCTTGTCGGCGGCCTGCTGCTCGAAGATCCGCAGCTCGGCCTGGCGCGACTCCTCGTCGATCTCGTCCTCGTCGACGTACTTCGTCTGGGGCGACGCGGCGACGTGCATCGCGA
The DNA here is from genome assembly GCA_963743055.1 of uncultured Actinomycetes bacterium. Taxonomy (GTDB): domain Bacteria; phylum Actinomycetota; class Thermoleophilia; order Solirubrobacterales; family Solirubrobacteraceae; genus CADCVQ01. Next base: position 281,733 of record CAVUOK010000003.1, read on the forward strand.
CCTCGCGAGCGAACCCGACGAAGTCCTCGTTGCGCGCGACGAAGTCGGTGTTGCAGTCGACCTCGACGAGCACGCCGACCTTGCCGTTGGCGTGGATGTAGGACTGGACGGTGCCCTCGGACGCCTCGCGGGCGCCGAGCTTGGCGATCTTGTTGCCGAGCTGCACCTTCAGCAGCTCGAGCGCGGCCTCGGCGTCGCCGCCGGTCTCGACCAGCGCGCGCTTGCAATCCATCATGCCCGCGCCCGTCTGGTCGCGCAGGGCCTTGACGTCCTTCGCACTGATGTTGCTCACGTCGTTGCTCACTTCTTGTCCTCGGTGGTGGTCTCGGGTGCGGCCACGGCGACGGCGGCCGGCTCGTCGGCGGGTGCGGCGGGAGCCTCGGCAGCCGGCGCGGCCGGCGCCTCGGCAGGCGCGGCGGATGCGGCAGGCGCCGGAGCCTCGGCGGGCGCGGCCGGCGCAGCCGGAGCCTCGGCGGGCGCGGCCGGCGCGGCCGGAGCCTCGGCCGGCGGCGCCGGCGGCGCCGGGGGCGCCGGTGCCGCCGCTTCCTTCGCCGCGGGCGCGGGCTTGGCCTTCGGCTTGGGCTTGGCGGCCGCCTTGGGAGCCGCGGACTTCGGCGCGGCGGGGGCCGCCGGCGCCGGTGCCGCTGCGGCCGGAGCGGCGGGCGCCGGCTCCTCCGCGGGTGCGGCGGCCGCCTCGGCAGCGGCCTTCGCCGCCGCAGCCGCCTCGCGCTCGGCGGCCTCGCGGGCCTCCTTCTCCTCGGCCTCGCGCTGGGCGCGAGCCTCGGCGGCGGCACGCTGCTGCTCCTCGGCCTCCTTGCGCGCCTGCTCCTCCTGCGCGCGGAACACGGCCGAGCCCTCGCCGACGACGTCGCCGATCGAGTTGATGATCAGCGCGCACGAGCGGATCGCATCGTCGTTGCCCGGGATGACGTACTCGATGCCGTCCGGGTCGCAGTTCGTGTCGACAAGGCCGATGATCGGGATCCGCAGGCGCTGCGCCTCGCGGACGGCGATCTCCTCGACCTTGAGGTCGATGACGACCATCGCGTTCGGCGGGCGCGTCATGTTCTTCACGCCGCCGAGGTTCGCGCGCAGCTTGGTGAGGTCGGCCAGAGCGGCCATGCGCTCACGCGTCGGCAGCAGCGCGAGCTGGCCGTCGGCCTCGTAGCGCTCGAGGTCGTGCAGCCGCTTGATGCGCTGGTTGATCGTCTGGAAGTTCGTCAGCAGGCCGCCGAGCCAGCGGTGGTTGACGTACGGCATGCCGGACTTCTCGGCCGCGTCCTTGACCGCGTCGCGGGCCTGCTTCTTCGTGCCGACGAACAGCACGGTGCCGCCCTTGTGGGCGACGTCCGAGGCGAACTCCTGCGCCTGGCGCAGCAGCTGCTCGGTCTTGAGCAAGTCGATGACGTAGATGCCGCCGTTCTCGCCGTGGATGAACCGGCGCATCTTCGGATTCCAGCGGCGGGTCTGGTGGCCGAAGTGCACGCCGGCCTCCAGCAGCTCTCTGATCCCAATTTGGGCCATGGGTCCTGCTCCTTGATAGATGAGGCTCTGAGGAAGGCCCGCCGGCACGAAGCGGGACCCGGCATCGAGGTGCCGGGCAGGGCCGCGTCGCTGACCCCGGCGGGGTCGTTGGACATCGAGCCGACAAGTTTACGCAAGGTTTCGCGGCGACCTTCGTTTCAGGTCGTGCGGACCGGGTCCTCCCTTCCCCTACCTCCGGTGGGCCCGATCCGCGATGTGGGGTTGGCGGGGCGGCCTTTGGACGGGCCGCCCCGCCGCACCTTCGGGTTCGAGACCGCCGCGAACGGTATAAGAGCGTTTCGAGTGACCAGAGACACCTACGACGTCGTTGTCGTCGGCTTCGGGGGCGCCGGGGCGTGCGCGGCGATCGCGGCCGCCGAAGCGGGTGCGTCTGTGCTCGTCATCGATCGTTTCTATGGCGGCGGGTCCACGGCGCAGTCGGGCGGCGTCGTCTATGCCGGTGGCGGCACGGCTCAGCAGGCGCGAGCGGGCGTCGACGACACGCCCGATGCGATGTTCGACTATCTGCGGCGCGAGGTGTCGGCTGCCGTCTCGCCCGACACGCTGCGCCGCTTCGCCGATGGCTCCCGCGCGATGCTCGCGTGGCTAACGAGCAGATTCCCGCGAACGCGGCTGTCGCGCCGCCGGCGCCACGGGGCCACCGGACCAAGGCCCGAAACCTCTACGGGGCGACGCTCTACCGGCGGTTGAAGGTGTCAGCGCTGGCGCGGGGCGTCACCTTCCAGCCGCTCGCGCGTGCGACGCGCCTCGTCGTCGATGACGGGCGGGTCGTCGGCATCGAGTACGAGGCTCCTCCACCCCACAGGCTCCCCGGCTGCTGGCACGAGCGGTTGTCCGCGGTCGCGGCGAGGCTCTCGATCTACTACCCGCCCGTGGGACGCCGGCTGGCCGGCGCGCTCGAACCCCGTCGCGTCACCACGCAGAGCGTGACCGTACGCGGAGGCGCCGTGCTCGCCACCGGCGGGTTCGCGTTCGACCGCGAGCTCATTGCCGAGGTTGCTCCGGCGTGGTCGCAGGCGAACGTCACGCCGCTTGGCACGATCGGCGAGGACGGCGCGGCGATCCGCCTGACCGCCGAGCTCGGCGTGGCGCGCGGCTGCCTCGATCGTATGTCGGGCTGGCGGTTCATCTACCCGCCGTCGGCCTTCACGAAGGGCGTCGTGGTCGGCCCGGGCGGCGAGCGCATCGGCAACGAGCAGCTCTACGGCGCGACGCTCGCGCGGTCGATCGTCGAGAAGCACGCGGGCCGGGCGTTCCTCGTCTGCGATGCGCGGATCTGGCGCGAGGCCCGGCGCCGGCCCCTGGGCAGGCCGGGCTGCTGCTCGCCGGCCAGGCGCTGTGGATCTTCGGCCCGGGCAGACGCAGCGCCAAGACGATCGCGGAGCTCGCGCGCAAGCGCGGGATCGTTCCGGCAACGCTCACCGAGTCGATCTCCGATTACAACACGAGCGTGAGCGAGGGCAAGCCCGATCGCTTCGGCAAGAGCGACGAGCTGCGAACGCCGATCGTGCGCGCGCCGTTCTATGCGGTCGACTGCTCGGCCGGCGCCTCACGCGCGTTCCCGTTCTTCTTCATCACGCTGGGCGGGCTCGTCGTCGACGAGCGCACCGGCGCGGTCAAGCGCGAGAGCGGCGACGCGATCGACGGTCTCTACGCCGCCGGCCGAGCCGCCGTCGGGCTCTGCAGCAACAGCTACGTCTCGGGTCTGTCGCTCGCCGACGCGGTCTTCTCCGGACGACGAGCCGGCGCGGCCGCGGCCGCCCGCGCCGGCGAGGGGCTCGCGGCACGGTCGCGGACCGACCCTCGGGTACGCTCGCACTGATGTCGAGCTCGACCGACGACAGCGCGACTCGACCGCGACTGCGCATCGGGGTCGTCGGTCTTGGCATGATCGGCGGCGGGGTCGCGGTGAGCCTTGTGCGAAGCGGGGCCGCGGTCGTCACGCACGACCTGCGCAGCGACGCGGCCGATGCCCTGGCCGGCGTGCCGGCGCCGCTGGCTAGCGCGGCGGACGTCGCGCGCGCGAGTGAGATCGTGCTCGTCGCGGTCGTCGATGCAGGCCAGGCGCGAGCGGCCCTTGCCGGGTCCGACGGCGTGCTCGCGGGCGCCTCGAAGGACCTTGTGGTCGTGCTCCTGTGCACCATCTCGCCGGACGCCGTCCGAGAGCTCGCGGCGCTGTGCGGGCAGGCCGGCGTCGCGCTGGTGGACTGCGGGGTGACACCGGGGTTCGCTGCCGCCGAGGGCGGCACGGTCGCGATGGTGGGCGGTGACGACGACCACGTCGAGCGCGCGATGCCGGTGCTCGAGAGGTTCGCCAAGTCGGTCGTGCATTGCGGCCCGCTCGGTTCCGGCATGGCGACGAAGATCGCGTGCAACGTCGTCACCTACGCGACGTGGCGCGCGGTTCACGAGGCGACCGCGCTGGTCGCCGGCGCCGGGGTCGACGTGTCGAAGCTCGCGGCGGTGCTCCGGCAAGCGAACCCCGCCCCGCTGCTGTGGCAAGACCTGCGCCACACGCCCCTCGGAGAGCGAGCGGCCCCCAAGCTGCGCGCGTTGATGGACAAGGATCTCGCGGCCGCGCAGGAGCTGGCAGTGGCAGTGGGCGTCGCCGTTCCGCTGGTCGACGTGGCTCGTGCGATGGTGCGCGACACCGTCACGGCGAAGGAGCGCAGCGTCTCGTGACCGATGACCTCGATGCACGCGGCCGCGCGATGCTGGACGCCGTCTACGGGGAGGGATTCGCGGCGTCGCGGGTCCCGGCGCCGGGACATGCCGTGACCGACGAGACCGTTCGGCATCTCTTCGGCGAGATCTGGAACCGGCCGGGGCTGGCGCTGCGCGACCGGCGGCTGCTCGTCCTCGGCGCGACGGCGATGCTCGGCCGCGCCGATCTCGTCGAGATCCAGGCGCGTGGGAGCCTGGCCTCGGGCGACCTCACCGCGGCCGAGCTTCGCGAGGCGTGCCTACAGCTGCAGTTCTACGTCGGCTGGGGCAACGGCACGCAGGTCGTCGCCGGTGTCGAGGCGGCGATCGCGGCGGAGTCGACCGACTCGGATGCCTGACCTCGCGAACGTCTACTACGACCCCTACGACCAGGCGATCGACCGCGACCCGTACGCCGTCTTCAAGCGCATGCGCGACGACGCCCCGCTCTACCGCAACGACGTCCACGACTTCTGGGCCCTCAGCCGCTTCGACGATGTCATGGCGGCGACGCTCGACTGGCGGACCTACAGCTCGGCCAGGGGCACGGTGCTCGAAGTCATCAAGGCGGGCTACAGGATGCCCGGGAACTTCCTCTTCGAGGACCCGCCTGTGCACGACGCGCACCGCCACCTGGCCGCCGGCATCTTCTCGCCGAGGCGCATCGCCGCCATGGAGCCGCAGATCCGCGCGGCCTGCGCGGCGCTACTTGACGCGCACGTCGGCCGTGGCGGCTTCGACTTCGCCGCCGATCTCGGCGCCTGGCTGCCGATGCGGGTGATGGGCGAGCTGCTCGGCATCCCTTCCGAGCTGCAGGAACGCCTGCGCGACCGCGTCGCCGCCGGCATGCGCCAGCACGAGGGCGACGAGCGACCGAAGGACGTCGACGTGCGAAGCGTCGTCGCCGACTGCGTCCGCTCGCGCCTGGAGCACCCCGCCGCTGACATCATCACCGACCTCAGCCGCGCGACGCTCGACGACGAGGCGGGCGTCACTCGCACGCTCAGCGAGCAGGAGCTTGTCAACTACGTCGCGCTCATCGCCGCCGCCGGGACCGAGACGACGACGAAGCTCATCGGCTGGGCCGGCTACCTCCTGGCCCGCCACCCCGACCAGCGTCGCCTGCTCGCCGACGACCCGTCGCGCGTCCCCGGCGCGATCGAGGAGCTGCTGCGATTCGAGTCGCCCTCGCCGGTGCAGGCGCGCGTCGTCGCGCGCGACGTCGAGCTGCACGGTGAAACGGTGCCGGCGGGCTCCGCGATGCTGCTGCTCACCGCCGCCGCAAACCACGACGAGCGCGCCTTCGAGGACCCCGAGCGCTTCGACGTCACCCGCGCGATCGACCGCCACCTCGCATTCGGGCACGGCATCCACTTCTGCCTCGGCAACGCGCTCGCACGACTCGAGGGCCGGGTCGCGCTCGAGGAGTCCTCGAGCGATTCCCGACGTGGACGCTGGACGAGCCGAACCTCGTGCGCTTTCACTCAAGCACGGTACGAGGCTGGCACGCCGTGCCGGTGTTCACCTGACCGGGCGGCCGCGGCTTATCAGGGTCAAGTAGCTCAGCCTGGCGCGGGGCCGTTGGCACGTGCGTCGGAATAAGGAGCCGCGACCGTGAATGTGGTGATCCCGCGTTGCCGCATGTGCTGCGGAACCTGGCGCGTGGGTTCCCGAACGGGAGGTCCAGTGATCATTGCGACTACGGGATGGCTGCGTTGCCGACCGGTCTCGTCTCAGGCGCGCTGACCGCTCACCAGGCCTTGCTCGTCGCGCTCATCCTGCTCCTCGCGATCGGGCCGGCGGCCGTGGCGTCGCTCGAGCGCCCCGCTGCAACGGTCGCGTACCCGGCGATCGTCGGGCTCGACGTCCACGCGAACCTGTTTCAGAAGCGCTCGGCGCACGTCAGCCCGATCGCGTGAAGGATCTCGAGTACGACCTTCGCTACGGCGTGCGCACGCGGTCTTGTCCGTCGCGTTGTCGGGCGGTCGACGTCGGTCGGTCGACAGGCTCCTGCGCCTACAAGACGCGGGTCGTCGAATGAGCCAAGACCGCGGCGGTCCGGTCGGGGAAGCAGTGCTGTTCGTGTTTGCAGGATGGTCGGGCCCGCGGCCCGATCCGCTGCTCTTCGGTGGCGGCGGTCTCGGGCAGCAGCCGCAGCGCGGCCTCATACCAGCGCACGGCGAGCGCGGGGGCGCGGCGCGCGCTCGACCCGGTCGACCGGACGACCGGGTGGCGAAAGGCGAACCGTCGCCCGCGACGGCCGCGCCTTGCAGCAGGACCAGCCCCGGTGCCGACGGGCGCTCGGCTCTCTCACAGCGGCCGCCAAGGCCGCGCTGAACCGGGGTGAGACCTGCGCCGGGCGAAATGCCAGCGCGACGAGCACGGGACCCTGGCAAGGTCTCGCCGGCGTCGGTCTTTGCCATGTGCCCCTTCCCCGCAAGGAGTCCTGGTCGCACCAGGTTCCGGCGCGATCACGAATGTGCTCGACATCCTCGTGCTGATCGCCGGAGAGCAAGCGCCTACACGACACCTGCACCGAACGGGAACGAGCTGAGCTGATGTTGAGGGATCCCCCCACTTGACTCACCACGTTCGATGCTGGAAGTATGGCCGCGGGTCTCGTCGAAGATCGACCTGACGCCGCGCCAGGTCGGTGTTTTTTGGGGACCATCGATTAGGGGGATCGTGGACGACGCATTCGAGATGTACTGCCTCACCGACGCGGTCTTCTTCGACTCGTTCACGCGGCAGTCCGCGGTGCAGGACGACTTCGACCTGGCCCGCGCCCCGGCGCCGCAAGGGTGGCAGCGCGCACATTCAGGTGACTGGGTGATGTACGGCCCGCCGGACGTCGTGCTGCCGGCGCAGGGCTGGAAGATCCATGCGTCGGCGACGCCAGACGTAGCAGCGGACGTCATCGCGACGACCTACGCCTACTGCATCGCGCGGAGGATCCCGTTCAAGTTCATCCGCGGCCGCGAGCTATACCTGCTGCGCAACGTCAAGTACGCCGCGCGCAGCTCGAGCGGCAAGCTCGTGACGATCTATCCGCGCGACGACGAGCAGCTCGAAGCCGTGCTGACCGAGCTCGGCGCGCAGCTCGACGGCCAGCCCGGCCCGTACATCCTCAGCGACCTGCGCTGGGGCGCAGGCCCGCTCCATGTCCGCTATGGCGGGTTCGTCGAGCGCCACTGCATCGGCCCCGGCGGGATCAGCGAGCTCGCGCTCGAAGATCCGACGGGACGGCTTGTCCCCGACCGGCGCGGCCCGACGTTCGCGACGCCGCCCTGGGTCACGCTGCCCGCGTGCCTCGCCCCGCATCTCGAGGCACGCAACAGCACGACCGTCGAAGGGCTGCCGTATCGCATCGAGCGCGCGCTGCACTTCTCAAACGGCGGGGGCGTCTACGCGGGCACGCACCTCGCGACCGGCGACGAGGTCGTGCTCAAGGAGGCGCGCCCGCACGCGGGGCTCGTGTGGGACGGTGCCGATGCGGTCGCGCGCCTCGGCCACGAGCGCGACATGCTCGCGCGGCTCGCCGGCCTCGACGTCGTCCCAGCGCTGCGCGACTACTTCACGCTCGGCGACCACCACTTCCTCGTCGAGGACTTCGTCGAGGGCCCGACGCTCGGTTCGCAGATCGTTCGCCGCTTCCCGCTCGGCCACGTCGTCGACGCCGACGAGGAGGCACTCGCAACGTACGCGTCGTGGGCGCTTGACGTCAGCGCGCGCGTCGAGGCGGCGGTCGAGCTCCTGCACGAGCGCGACGTCGCCGTCGGCGACTTCTCGACGAACAACGTGCTCGTCCGCGCGGACGGCTCGCTCGTGCTGATCGATCTCGAAGCGGCGATGCTCGGCTCGCAGGACGCACGTCCGGCGCTGGGGACGAGCGCGTTCGCGTCGCCTTCCACGCAGACGGGCTTTGCGAGCGACCGCTACGCCCTCGCCTGCCTGCGCCTGTACCTGTTCCTCCCGCAGCAGACCGCGCTGTGCATGCTGGACGCCGGCAAGACGCGGGAGCTCGTGTCCGCGATCATCGAGGTGTTCCCGACGGTCCCGACGGAGTTCCTCGCCGCGGCGGAACGCATCATCAGCCGCGCCCACGGGCCTGCCTGGGCGGGGGCGTCAGGCGCGCGGCCTCCGCGCATCGAGCCCGACCCGCCGGCCTGGTACGCCGTGCGGGACTCGATGGCGGCCGCGATCGGCGCCAGCGCGACCCCGGATCGCGAGGATCGGCTGTTCCCCGGCCACCGCGCGCAGTTCGCGGGTCCCGGCGGTGGGCTGGGGCTCGCCTGTGGCGCCGCGGGCGTGCTGCACGCGCTGCACGCGACCGGCGCGGACTACGACTCGGGCTACGTGGACTGGCTCGTCCGCGGCGCGACAAGCCCGCCATCAGGAACGCCCGTCGGCCTGTACGACGGGCTGCTTGGCGTGGCGCACGTGCTCGATCGGCTCGGGCGCCACGACGACGCGCTGAAGGTGCTCGAGCGCTGCCTCGACACGTTGCGCCTCCGCGGCGACGGACACGGGCTCGGCCTACACGGCGGCCTGTCCGGCATCGCCCTCGGCCTGGCCGGGTTCGCCGAGCGCCTCGACGACGCGCGTCTGTGGGACGCGGTGTGGCGGATCGCCGACGTCGTCTCCGAGCGGCTCGGCAGCGAGGACAGCGTCCCGCAGGTCAGCGGCGGCGCGCACCCGTTCGCCGGCCTGCTGAACGGGTCCTCGGGGCCCGCGCTTATGTTCCTGCGCCTCTACGAACAGCGCGACGACGACGGGCTGCTCGACCTCGCCGCGACCGCGATCCGCCAGGACCTGCGCCGCTGCGTGCGGCGCGGCGACGGGCTGGAGGTCAACGAGGGGACTCGCACCCTGCCGTACCTCGCGGACGGCAGCGCCGGCATCGGCTTCGCGATCGACGACTACCTCGCTCAGCGCGACGACGAGCGCTTCGCGGACGCTGGACCACGCATCCGTGCGGCCGCGAGCAGCGGCTTCTACGCCCTCCCCGACCTGCTGACGGGGCGCGCCGGCATGATCCTGTACCTCAGCCGCGGGCTGGCGCCGGGACAGGGTGCGGACGACCCGGTGGTCGCGGCCCACGTGCGCCGGCTCAACTGGCACGCGCTGAGCTACGAAGGCCACCTGGCGTTCCCCGGCGAGCAGCTCGTGCGCCTCTCGATGGACCTCGCCACGGGCACGGCCGGCGTGCTGCTGGCGCTCGGCGCCGCGCTGCACGACCAGCCCGTCCACCTGCCGTGCCTCGGCGGCGCACGAGCGCCCGCGGCACATGCCATCTCTGTCAACCCACTCCTCAGCGGAGGGAGGTGAACACATACATGTCTCTTCTGGATCTCCAGGGTCTCGAGTCAGAGTCCGAGCACACCGAGGAAGCCGCCGCGAGCTCGCTCTCGACCTTCCATCAGTGCACCACCAAGCCCAGCAATTTCAGCATCATTCTCTGTCCATGACCGGCCGGCCGGCCCGCGACGCCCTCACGTCCACCCGGTCGGGAGGACGGCGTTGCTCGCCAGCTCGCATCGATCGCACGCCGCCCCGGCGGCGTGCGGTCATGATGCTCGCGATGTCCGCCGCTTCGGGAGGGAAGCCCTGATCCGCCGCCTGCGCCTGCTGCGGTACGCGAGGTCGCACAAGGGTGCGCTCGCGGTCGTGCTCCTGACCGTCGTGCTCGCATCCGCGCTGAGCATCGCCGTCCCGTGGCCGACGAAGATCCTCGTCGACGACGTGCTCGGCGACGCGCCGCTGCCGGGCGTCCTGCGCGACGTCTTCGCGTTCCTGCCGGGCGACGAGAGCGACCGCACGCTGCTGCTCTACGTCGCGCTGGGCTCGTTTCTCATCTACGGCCTGAGCGTCGTGCTCGAGACGGCGTACCTCGTCGTGTCGGTACGGCTCGGTGAGCGGATGACCTACGCGCTCGCGGCCGACGTCTTCAGCCATCTGCAGCGGTTGTCGCCGCGCTACCACGGACGCCGGCCCGTCGGCGACACGCTGCAACGCGCGACGACCGACACGTTCGCCGTCAAGACGCTCGTCTCGGAGGTCGCCGTCCCGGCCATCCATGCCGTCGTGCTGCTCGCGATGATGTTCAGCGTCATGCTTGCGCTGTCGCCCGGCATGACGCTCCTTGCCTTGTGCGTCGTCCCGCTGCAGCTCGTGACGATCGTCGTCTTCGGGCCGCTCCTGCGCAGGCGAAGCCGCGCGCGGCTGGACCTCGAAGGGCGCATGCTGTCGATCGTCGAGCAGTCGCTGAGCTCGGTCCCCGTCGTGCAGGCGTTCACGCGCGAGGACATCGAGCGCGCCCGCTTCCGCGAGTCCGCCGATCGCACGGTCACGGCACACGTACGCGAGACGATCGCGACGCAGGGGTTTCGGTTCGCCGTCGGTGCCGCGACCGCGACGGGCACCGCCGGCGTGCTCTACCTCGGCGGGCGCTACGCCCTCGATGGCAGCGTGACGGCGGGGACGATCATCGTCTTCCTGGCCTACCTCGTCGGGCTGTACGGCCCCCTGAACCAGATCGCGGATATGGCGGCGACCTACCAGGTCGCGGGCGCGCAGGCGGACCGCATCGCCGAGGTCCTCGACACGGCGCCCGACGTGGTCGAGCGTGACGGCGCGCGCCCGCTCACACAGGTGCGCGGTCACGTCGTCTACGACGCCGTGAGCTTCGCCTACGAGCCGGGGCAGCCCGTGCTGCACGAGGTCTCAGTCGAGGCCCGAGCGGGAGAGGTGGTCGCGATCGTCGGCCCGAACGGGGCGGGCAAGAGCACGCTGGTGAGCCTGCTGCTGCGCTTCTTCGATCCCGATTCCGGGCGCGTGACGATCGACGGACACGACCTGCGCGACCTGCGCCTGCGCTCGCTGCGCGAGCAGGTTGCGATCGTGTTCCAGGAGCCGTTCATCCTGCCGCTGTCGGTTGCCGAGAACATCGCGTACGGCCGCCCTGGCGCGTCCTCGAGCGAGATCGCGGCGGCGGCTCGGGCGGCAGGCGCGGATGCGTTCGTCGAGCGACTGCCGGACGGCTACGACACGGTCGTCGGCGACCGCGGGTCGACACTGTCGGGCGGCGAGCAGCAGCAGCTCGCGATCGCGCGCGCGTTCCTGCGGGACGCGCCGATCCTCGTCCTCGACGAGCCGACGTCGGCGCTTGACGCACGCATCGAGGGCGCGCTGCTCGACGCGCTCATTCGGCTGCGCGCGGGCCGGACGTGCTTCGTCATCGCCCATCGCCTCTCGACGATCCGCAACGCCGACCGGATCCTCGTGCTCGACCACGGCTCGATCGTCGAATCCGGCTCGCACGCCGAGCTCATGGCCGCACCCAAGCTCTACGCCACGCTGTACAGCCGGCAGATGGATCGCGCGCAGCACGACGCGCCGACGTGACGGGACGCCGTTACTCGGCGGCAGCGAGGGCGGCGACGAGGTCGTCGGGCAGCGGCGACGTGACGTCGACCGGCGCGCCGCCCGCCGGGTGCGGGAACGCGAGCCGCGTCGCGTGCAGGAACTGCCGGCGCAGGCCGTAGAGGCCGGCGGTGCCGTACTCCGGATCGCCGCACACGGGATAGCCGATCGCCTGCAGGTGCACGCGGATCTGATGCGTGCGGCCGGTCTGCAGCCGCACCCGCAGGAGCGTCGACTGCCCGAGCGCGCGCTCGAGCTCGAAGTGCGTGATCGCCGCCTTCGGAGCGTCGGTGTCCGTCGACATCCGCGTGCGGACGCGGCGGTCGCGCCCGATCGGCGCCTCGATCGTGCCCGACAGCGCCGGCGGCCGACCCTCGACGAGCGCGAGGTACTCGCGGCGCATCGTCCGCGCGGCGAGCGACGCCTTCAGCGCGCGGTGCACCTCCTCGCTCTTGGCGACGACGAGCAACCCCGACGTCTCGCGATCCAGGCGATGCACGATCCCGGCGCGCCAGTCGTCCTCGCCGCCGGCGACGCGGCCGGCGAGCGCCTGCGCGAGCGTCCCCTCGCGATGCCCGCGCGCGGGATGCACGACGACCCCCGCCGGCTTGTCGACGACGATGAGGTGGTCGTCCTCGTATGCGACCTCGAAGTCGGCGACCGGCGCGCCGGCGCGCGGCGCCTCGGCGGGCTCCTCGTCGAGCAGCGCGATCCGCTCGCCGCCGCGCACGCGCTGGCCCTTGCGCGCGACGGTGCCGTCGAGGAGCACGAGCCCGGCCTCGATGAGCCGCGCCGCGCGCGACCGCGACCCGAGCGGCTCCGCGAGAAACGAGTCGATCCGCTCGCCCGCGGCCTCAGGCGGGACGTCGATCACGATCGCCCCACTCCAGCACGACGACGAGCACGACCACGCCGATCGTGATCGCCGAGTCCGCGACGTTGAACGCCGGCCAGTGCGGCAGCTTGAGGAAGTCGACGACCGCGCCGTGGTTGACGCGGTCGACGACGTTGCCCAGCGCGCCGCCAAGCAAGAGCCCCGTCGGCAGCCAGATCCACGGCCGCGACGCGTTGCGCGCGAAGTACACGAGCAGCGCGGCGACCGCGAGCGCGATGACGGCCGACACGATCGCCCCGCCGTTCTGCAACTGCCCGAACGCGACGCCCGAGTTGCGCACGTTGACGAGCTTGACGAACGCGACGAGCTCGCGCTCCTCGCCGCGCGCGAGCGACGAGTTCACGAGCGCCTTCGTCACCTGGTCGGCGATCAGCACCGCCGCGAACACGGTGCCGGCCTTGGCGACCGCGCCTGTCGGCGGGCTCACCCGCGGATGATCGAGACGATGATCTGGCCGAAGATCTGCAGGACCAAGACGGCGACGATCGGGCTGATGTCGACCGGGCCGATCGGCGGGATGAAGCGCCGGAAGATGCCGAGGTAGGGCTCGCAGACGTCGCGCAGGAAGCCGAGCACCGCGCTGGACCACTGCGAGTACGGGACGCGGCCGCCGAACGAGAAGATCAGCTGCGTGATGATGTACGCGAAGATGATCAGGACGTAGACGAGCAGCAGCGCGCTGAGGAAGTCCGCGATCTGCTCGCGCGCGGTGGCGACGATCAGCACGTCGGTCATCGCGCGAGCACCGCCTGCATCGCGTCGTCGAAGGCCGCTCGCACGCCGGCGTGCTCGAGCGCGGCCAGCCCGCGTGCCGTCGATCCGCCGGGCGAGGTCACCGAGCGGCGCACGCCGAGCGTGTCCATGTTGCGCGCCTGCAGCAGCGCGGCGGTGCCGGCGAAGTTCGCGCCGACGAGCTCACCCGCGACGTCGGCGGGCAGCCCGGCGCGCACGCCGGCGTCGATCTGCGCCTCGGCGATGAGCGCGACGTACGCGGGCGCGCAGCTCATGAGCCCCATCGCGATGTCGATCTCGCTCTCGGCGAGGGTGACGACGGGGCCGACCCGGCCGAACAGCTCGAGCGCCAGGGTCTGCAGCGCGGGGTCGGCGTCGGCGTCGCGGGCGTGCACGGAGACGCCCTGGCACACCTCGACGGGGACGCTCGGGAGCATCCGCACGACCGGAGTTCCGCCGTAGGCGGCCTTCAGCGACGCCAGCGGGACGCCGCCGAGGATCGAGATGACGCCCTTCGCCTCGCCGCCCAGCGCCAGCGCGACCCGCTCGACGCCGTGCGGCTTGTGGCACAGCACGACGACGTCCGCGTCGCGGGCGACGTGCGCCGGCGACTCGGCGACCTCGCCACCCACCGCGTCGACGAGCGCCTGCGCGCGCGGTTGGAAGAGGTCCTGGACGAGCACCGGCTCGCCCCATCCGCGCGCCAGCGCGACCGCCATGTTGCCCGCCCCGATAAGCCCGATCTTCATGGTCTTGAGTATGAACGAGCCCTCACCCGCGCCGGGTCCGGACGCGCCTAGGACTGGTTGAAGAAGCCCTTTTCGATGAGCTCCGCGCGCTCCTCGGCGGAGATCTGCACGTTGCGCGGCGTGAGCATGAAGACCTTGCTGGCGATGCGCTGCATGCCGCCGTCCATCGCGTAGGTCAGGCCGCTGGCGAAGTCGATGAGGCGCTTGGCGAGCTCCGTGTCGGTGCCCTGGAGGTTCAGCACGACGGGGATCGACTGCTTGAACTTGTCGGCGACCTGCTGGGCGTCGTTGAAGGACTTCGGGATGACGAGGTGCACGCGGACGTCGCCACCGTTGCGCGGGGCGCGATCGACGGGTCGCAGCACCGTCGTCGGGCGGCGGCTGGAGCGCGGCTCGTCGTCGGGGAAGATGTCGTCGAAGTCGTCGCGGCGCGGGCGGCGGGGCGCGAGGCGGCGGACGTTGGGGGCTCGCTCGGTGTAGCGATCCTCCATCTCCTCCTCCGGCTCGGGCGCGCGGGGCGCGGGACGGGGCTCGCGAGCGCGCTGGCGCTCACGCTGCTCGTGCTGGTCGCGCTCCTCGGCGTACTCGTCGACGTACGCGCGCTCCTCGGCCAGGCCGAAGTAGACGAGTGCTCGATGCCAGCTGTCCCTGAACGCCATGGTCGCTGCACAGATTAGACCTCGGCGGCCTTTTTCCTGCTAGCTGCGCACGAAGAGCCTTGTCCCGATGCGCACGATCGTCGCGCCTTCCTCGACGGCGACCTCGTAGTCCTGCGTGGTGCCCATCGACAGCGCGCCGAGGTCGTGCTCGGCGGCGAGCTCGCGCAGCGCGGCGAACCAGCGGCGGCTGTCCTCGGGCTCGCGTGCCTGCGGCGGCATCGTCATGAGGCCCTTGACCGGCACCGGCGCGCGCTCGAGGAAGGCCGCGAGCTCGCCGGGCGCGACGCCGCTCTTGCCGTCCTCGCCGGCGACGTTGACCTCGACGAGAATGCCGAGCCCGTGCGGCGCGTGACGCTCGAGCTGCGCGAGCGCGGAGTCCGTGCCGACCGAGTGGATGAGCCGCACGAGCGGCGCGATGAGCTTGACCTTGCGGCTCTGCAGGTGGCCGATGAAGTCCCAGCTGAAGGTGTCCCCGTGCGCGGCGACCTTCGCCTGCAGGTCCTGCGCGCGGTTCTCGCCGATCGTCGTGACGCCGGCCTCCCTGAGCACGTGCAGATCGTCGACCGCGACGTACTTGCCGGCCACGACGAGGTCGACGTCGCCGGGGTCGCGCCCGGCGCGCGCGGCGGCCGCGGCGATGCGCTCCTCGACCTCGGCGAGGTTCGCCCGAACCCGCTCGACGGTGAGGCCGGTGATCAGCTCGGCCATGGCGCCCGCTGGACGACCGCGGCCTGGCGGCCGGTCGTGCCGCCGTCGCGGCGGTGCGAGAAGAACATGCCGGGCGGCGCGCAGATCGTGCAGAGGCCGACGTCCGCGACCTCGGCGACGCCCGCTTGCGCGAGCTGGCGCCGGGCAACGTGCTTGAGGTCGGCGTTGTCGCCGTGCCGGGCCTGCGGGCCGTACGTTGCGAAGGCCGCGTGCACCTCGGGGCCGGTCTCGTAGCAGCACGCGCCCGCGCCGGGACCGATCGCAGCGCGGATGTCGCCGTGCGCGCCGAGCTCGCGCAGCGCGCGGACACCCTCTGCGAGCACGCCGGCGGCGAGCCCGCGCCAGCCGGCGTGCACGACGGCGACCGCCTCGCGCGCGATCAGCGCGACCGGCAGGCAGTCCGCGGTGAGCACGACCGCGGCGACGCCGTGAAGCGCGGTCGCCTGGCCGTCGGCTCGCTCGAGGTCGGCTTCGCGCGCAGGCAGCTCGCGGACGCGACGGACGACCGTGCCGTGAACCTGCATCCCCTGGAGCGTGCGCTCCCGTGCGATGTCGGTGAGCTCGGCGAGCCGGTCGCGGTTCGCGCTGACGTTCGCTTGGTCGTCGTCGGTGAGGACGCCGAGGTTCAGCGTGTCGTACGGCGCGGGCGAGACCCCGCCGCGGCGGGTGGTGAACAGCATGCGCCCGCCGGGCAGCGCGCAGCCGATGTGCTCGCCGGTCCACGCGAACGGGGCGGGCAGCGCGAGGGTCGGGACCGGCGTCGAGGACACCCGGCGGTTGTAGCAGCCGCCGTCGCCGGGCCTTTGTCGAATAGTGCACGGATACCGTGTAATAGGCGACAAAGGCGTTGCGTCAGACGGCGTCGAGCGCCGCCGCGAGCTGGGCGTCGCGGTCGGGGCCGAGCTCGCCGTCGAGCACGAGGTCGAGCGTCGCGGCGAGCCGGCGGCCGATCTCCGGGCCGCGCGGCAGGCCGGCGGCGAGCAGGTCGTCGCCGTCGATCTGCAGCGTGACGTGGCGCAGGTCGTCGAGCCAGCGCCGGACGGGCTCGGCGGCGGCGCGGCGCGCTGGCTCGGAGGGCTCCGTCGCGCCGTGCCCGCCGGCGGCTGGCGAGGTCTCGGCCGAGCCGCCGCGCGGCGCGGCGCAGGCCTCGCCGGCCGGGCGCGGCGGCGCGGAGGGCACATTCACCGCGGTCGCGCCCGCGAGCGCGACGGCTTCGACCGGCAGGCCGCGCAGGGCACGCGCGAGCTCCGACGGGCGCTGCGCGGCAAGCGCCGCCGCTGCGACCTGCGGCGCTCGCGAGGCGGCGCGCAGCACCGCGCGCTCGGAGGCCTTGAAGTCGAGCCCGGCGAGGCGCTGGTCGGCGTCGTCGGCGTCCTCGTCGAGCGCCGCGGCGAGCACGACGAGGTCGGCGCGGCCCTCGCCCTCGGGCAGCAGCGCCAGGGCGGCCGCAGTCCGCGCGCGGTCCGGCGCGAGCCAGGGGGCGAGACCGAGGGCCGCCGCGCGCTCGAGCGCGGCCAAGGGATCGGGCTCGCCCAGCGCGAGCCGCAGCTCGTTGCCGATCCGCGCGCCGGACACGCGCTCGGCGAACCGGCCCCGCACAGCGTCGGCGGCAAGCTCGGCGGTGTGCGGCTCGAGCTCGAACCCAAGCCGCGCCGCGTAGCGCGCGACGCGCCACAGCCGCGTCGGATCGTCGCGGAAGCTCGCGTCGTGCAGCACGCGCAACCGCCCGGCGGCGAGGTCGTCGAGCGCGTGCTCGACCGCCTGCGACTCGCCGGTCGCGAGGTCGAACGCGATCGCGTTGACCGTCACGTCGCGGCGCTGCAGGTCCTCTACGAGCGGTGCCGGGCGGACGTCGGGCAGCGCGCCCGGATGCGGGTAGGTCTCCGCGCGCGCCGCGGCGAGGTCCCAGCTGCAGTCGCCGTCGTGGACGGTCGCGGTGCCGAAGCGCTCGTGCACGGCGGCGGCATCGCCGAGCGCGGCCGCCAGCGCGTCGACCTCGCCTTCCACGACGACGTCCAGCTCGCGCGGGTCCCGGCCGAGCAGGAGGTCGCGCACGGCTCCGCCGACGAGGTGCACGCCGCCCATCGAGGCCGCGACGTCGAGCAGCCGCCGCCCGCACGGAAGCTCGCGCAGGCGCGCCAGCAGATCGGGGGTCGCATCGGACACGGCCACAGTCTCGCCGCTTTCAGCGCGAAGCCGCCGATGCTCGCGGCCAAAGCGCCGATCCACGCGGCAGCCCGAGCAGAGGGTCCGCCCCGAGGGCGGTGCGCCGCCGCCGCCGCTCCACCGGCGGATCCCGCCGGCCCGGCCTCTACCATGACGAGCGTGATCCCTTCGCCCCGCCGCGTGCAAGCGCTGGCGCGGCTCGCGCTCGGGGTCGTGGTGTTCGTGCTCGTTGCCGCGCCGCTGGTGCTTGGCCGCGAAGGCGATGTCTCCAACTCAGACGTCAGGTTCGTGGAGACGACGGAGAGCACGCCGGCCACGGCCGCTGCGCGCGCCGGCACGAGCCGCCACCCCGCCGACGACCGCTTCGAGTGGCCCGTCTACGGCTTCACGAAGGCGCGCACGCATCACCTCCCGCTCGACGTCACGCCCCGCCCGCCCTACCACCAGGCCTGGGCGTATCGCAGCAACGTCCTCCTCGAGTTCGCGCCCGTCCTGTGCAAGCGCAAGATCTTCATCCTGAAGAACAACGCCGCGCTGTACGCGCTCTCAAGAGCCACCGGCAAGCCCCGCTGGAAGCGCAAGCTCGGCAACCTCGCCGCGGCGTCGCCGGCCTGCAGCCACGGCGTCGTCTACGCGGTCATCCTCGAGCGCACGCGCGGCTCGAACGGCGGGCGCGTCGTCGCGGTGACGGCGAAGTCCGGCAAGACGCTGTGGTCGCGCAAGCTGCCCAGCCGGGCGGAGTCCTCGCCGCTGCTCGACCACGGCCGCCTGTACTTCGGCACCGAGAACGGGACGGTGTTCGCGCTGCGCGCGAAGGACGGCGCCGTGCGCTGGACCTACAAGGCCTCCGGCGCCGTCAAGGGCGCGCTCGCGCTCGACGCCGGCAAGCTCTACTTCGGCGACTACGGCGGCAAGGTCCACGCCATTCGCCGCTCGGACGGCAAGAAGGTGTGGACCGTCGACGCCGCCAAGGGCGGGCTGCTCGGCGTCGGCGAGGGCAACTTCTACTCGTCGGCGGCAGTCGCGTACGGGCGCGTGTACATCGGCAGCACGAACGGCGAGATCTACTCGCTCGCGGCGTCCAACGGCAAGCTCGCGTGGCGCAAGGGCACGGGCAACTACGTCTACGCCTCGCCGGCGGTGGGCTCGGTCGGCAGCAGCCCGCCGGCGGTGTACGTCGGCTCCTACGACGGCCACTTCTACGCGCTCGACGCCCGCAGCGGCAAGCCGCGCTGGGTGCGCTCGCTCGGCAAGAAGATCTCCGGCGCGGCGACGATCGTCGGCGACCTCGTGTTCGTCTCGGATCTCGCCCTGCACACGACGTGGGCGCTCGGCGCGCACACGGGAGCCACCGTCTACAAGACGCGGCGTGGCGGCTTCAACCCCGTCATCAGCGACGGCCGGCGCATCTACTTCGCGGGCTTCTCCTCGCTGTTCGCGCTCGACCACCGGGGCCGGCCGTTCGACGCGCGCGCCCGCAAGGCCAAGGCGAAGAAGCGGTCCACGCGAGCGACCACGAGAGCCCAGCGCAGCGCGGCCCGCAGCGCGCGCCGGCGCGTCGCGGCGGCGCGCAAGGCCCGCGCCGGCGCCGCCCGGCGTGCGCGCGCAAAGCAACGCGCCGCCGACCGCGCTCGCGCTCGCAAAGCTCGCCAGGCCAAGCTCCGCGACGCGCCGCACGGCCACCGCCACAAGGTGGTCAAGGGCAAGCCGCCGCCGCGCTGCCATCGCCACAAGCACGTCTACAAGGTGCGCGGCAAGACCGTCGTGCTCGTGCACAACCACTGCCACACGCACGTGCGCCGGCGCTGACGATCCGGCCCGCCGACCGTCCTGGCACGCTTAGCGCCGTGAACGACCTCCTCCCGCTTCCGGCGCGCGCCGCCAAGCCGCGCACGTCGGGCCTCACCCACGTGCTCGACTCCGGCCTCGGCCCGCTCGAGGTGCAGAGCCTGCTCGCGGTCGGCGCGCCGCACATCGACCTCGTCCGCCTGGGCTGGGGCTCGGCGCTCGTCACCGACTGCCTGGCGCGCAAGCTCGAGCTCTACCGCGACGCCGCCATCCCCGTGATGCTCGGCGGCACGCTGACCGAGCTCGCCTGGGCGCACGGCCGCATCGACGAGCTGGCCGCGTGGA
The DNA here is from genome assembly GCA_963743055.1 of uncultured Actinomycetes bacterium. Taxonomy (GTDB): domain Bacteria; phylum Actinomycetota; class Thermoleophilia; order Solirubrobacterales; family Solirubrobacteraceae; genus CADCVQ01. The sequence continues at coordinate 301,445 of CAVUOK010000003.1, forward strand.
TCGAGGAGCTCGGCATCGACCGCATCGAGGTCTCGAGCGGCACGATCGCGATCCCGGCCGACGAGAAGGCGCGGCTCATCGAGACGCTCGCCACGCGGATGACCGTCTACGCCGAGATCGGCGAGAAGGACCCCGACGCGATCATGGCCCCGTACGAGTGGGTGAGCCTCATCCGCCAGGCGTTCGACGCCGGCGCCGAGCTCGTCGTGTGCGAGGGCCGTGCGAGCGGGACCGCCGGGCTGTATCGCGGCACGTCCGAGCTGCGCACCGGCCTGGTCGAGGAGATCGCGCACGAGATCGGCCTCGACCGGCTCGTCTTCGAGGCGCCGCTGCACCACCAGCAGACGTGGCTCGTCAACCGCTTCGGCCCCGAGATCAACCTCGGCAACATCCCGACGACCGCGATCGTCTCGCTCGAGAGCCTGCGCCTCGGGCTGCGCTCGGAGACCGTCGCGAAGCTGCAACTCGATGGCTGACGCCAAGCCCGCCGTCCTGCTGACCGGCGTCGGCAAGCGCCACGACATCGTCTCGGCGTTCGCGCGCCACACGTTCACGATCGCCGCGGACCCCAACCCGCTGGCGCCCGCGCAGTACGCCGCCGACCTGCGCGTCGCGCCGCCGCGCATCGACGACCCGGCGTACGTGCCGTTCCTGCTCAAGCTCGTCGCCGAGCATGGCGTCGGGGCGGTCGTGCCGCTGACCGACCTCGACATCCACGTCCTCGCCGCCGCCGACCTGCCCGCGTTCACGCCGGCGCCGGACGTCTGCGAGGCGATGTACGACAAGTACCGCTGCCACGAGGTGCTCACGTCGCACGGGCTCCCGTCCCCGCCCACCGTCCTGCCGGGGACCGAGCCCGCCTCCTACCCGGTCATGGTCAAGCCGCGCCGCGGTTCGGGCGCGCGCTCGATCCACCCCGCCGCCGACCGCGCCGAGATGGAGTTCTTCGTCGGCTACGTCAAGGAGCCGGTGATGGTCCAGCGGCTCATGGGCGGCCACGAGTTCTCGATCGACGTGCTCTGCGACCTCGACGGCGTCTGCCTGAACGCGATCCCGCGGACGATGCTCGAGTCGCGCGGCGGCGAGTCGATCAAGGGCCAGGTCATCGACGATCCGGAGCTCGTCGAGCTGGCACGGACGGTCGCCGAGACGCTGCGCTTCCGCGGCCCGGGGACGATCCAGGTCTTCCGCGACCCCGAGATCGGGATCGCGATCACCGACGTCAACCCGCGCTTCGGCGGCGCGTTCGCAGCGCCGATGTACGCGGCGCTGCCGGGCCGCACCTACCCCGAGCTCATCGTCCGCATGGCCGCGGGCGAGCGGATCGAGCCGCACGTTGGCGAGTACCGCAGCGGGCGCTACTTCACGCGCTATTACGAGCAGCTCGAGCTCGACGACGAGCTCCGGCCCACGGGCCGTCCGATGCTCGCCTGACCGGGCCGCCGGGCTCGGCGAGACGAGTCGACCGAAGCTCGCGCGAGAGCCAGCGACCCGGGCGTTCGCGGGCTCGCCCGAGCGCCCGCGGGAGTACCGGCGGACGCCAGGTCACCCACGTGGTTGGGTCGGCGCGGCGTGACCGGCGTGCGGCACGACGGAGGCTCCGTCGGCGCCAACATCTCCCGCAAGCGATCGGGGGCTCGCACCGCCGCGAACTCAAGAGGTGATGCCGGTCAGCCTCCGCTTCCGCTGTCAGTACTGCGACGAGCGACCCGATCCGCTGACGCAGATCAACCTCGTCACCGCGATGCGCGAGACCACCTTCGGCGCCTACCAGGACGCGCTGCCCGGCCGCTGGCTCATCTTCCACGGCCGCGGTCTGCTCGGGCCGCCGCGCTACGCGTGCGCGGCGCATCGCGGCGATCTCGTGGCCTTCCTCCGCGAGCACTACGGCGCGGTCGGCAACCAGGTCTGGCGGCGCCCGCCCTACCCGTCGAGCCTCGCGCACTCCGACGTCGACAGGGCATGGAGAGCCGCCACGACGCGCCAGACGGGCGGGCTCTGACACGCCCTGGACGATCGTCGTGAGCGACGGAACCCCGACCGCGTCGCGCTTGCGTCGCACGAGCCGGCTCGCGGGCCTCGTCGCAGTGCAGGGCGGCCGCATCGCCGGAGGCCGCGCGCTCGATCGCGTCCGCTCCGACGACGCCCGTGATCGCGCGCAGGCCGCGCGGACCGCTGACGTCGTCGAGCAGATCGTGGTGCAGCTGGGCAAGATGAAGGGCGCCGCGATGAAGATCGGGCAGGTCATCTCGACGGTGGAGCTCCCCGGGATGGAAGCCGAGGCGGGCGAGCGCATCCAGCGCCGCCTGGCCGAGCTGCGCGACGCGGCGCCGACCGTGCAGTGGAGCCGGATGGAGAAGCTGATGGTCGCCGAGTGGGGCGAGCCGGTCTCCGCCGTGCTGGCCGACATCGAGCCCGAGGCGATGGCCGGCGCTTCGATCGGACAGGTACACCGCGCCACCACGCGCGACGGCGCCGGCGTCGCCGTCAAGATCCAGTACCCGGGGATCGCCGAGGCCGTGGAAGCCGACCTGCGCAACCTCCGCGTGCTGCTGCCGCTCCTCGGGCGGGTCGCGCCCGGGCTGGACACCAAGGCGCTCGGCGACGAGCTGCGCGAGCGCATCTCCGAAGAGCTCGACTACGAGCTCGAGGCATCGAACCAGCGCCGCATCCAGCGCTGGTGGCGCGACCATCCGCACGTGCTCGTCCCGCGCGTCCACACCGCGCTGTCGACCCGCCGCGTCCTGGTCACCGAGCGCCACGAGGGGCTGCGCTTCGACGACCTCAAGACCGCCGGCGAAACGCGGCGCGATCAAGTCGCCGAGATCGTCCACCGCTTCTACTACGCGACGGCAGCCGACCACGGGCTGGTCCTTGGCGACCCGCATCCCGGCAACTGGCAATCGCTCGACGACGGCCGCGTCGTCATGTTCGACTTCGGGATGGTGCGAGCCCTCCCCGGAGGACCGGACGGGTACGTGCGTCGCGAGGGCGTCCTGTTGCAGGCGGTCTACGACCAGGATCCCGACGCGCTGTTCACCGTGATGCGCGACCTCGGCTACCTGGGCGACGGGAGCGCCTTCACCGATCGCCGCGACCTGCTGCTCGCCCACATGACGATCGCGTCGGCATCGATGATCGAAGACCAGCCGTTTCGCCTCGGACCCGAGGTCCAGCGCGAGCTGACCGAGACGCTCTTCGCGCTCGGCCCGGACTGGCGGCAGATGCTGCGCGCGTTCTCGCTGCCGCGCGAGGCGATCCTGCTGCGCCGCATGGCCGACCTCCTCTACACGGGCTGCTCCCAGCTGCGCGCCGCGGCCGACTGGTGGGCGCTCGCCCAAGAGCTTCAGATCGACGGAACGCCGCGGACCGCCCTTGCGCACGAGCACGCGGACTGGCGCGCGCGCGCAGGTTGACATGCCGTGACATGTCGATAGCGTCTCGATCCCTGGCAACTGAAGGGGGTCTGGGGTGACGCGCCTTGCGGCGTTCGTGGCGATGGCTTGCGGGGTGGGGCTTGGGTTCTGCGCGCCGGCGGGTGCGGCGTGTCCGCCGGAGATGCCGTGCCCGAGGCTGCCCGAGGTGGACATGGAGCGGGTCGTGCTCGCCGCCTCGCTCGATCCCGCGCGGATCGACACGGTCAAGACGAGCGGTGCCGCGGCGAGCGTCGAGCGCGTCGAGCAGGCGCTGCGGGCGAAGGGCCTGCTCGCCGCGAGCGCGGTCGACGGCTACTTCGGCTCGACGACGACGGCGGCCTGGGGCAAGTGGGAGAAGCGCATCGGGCAGAGCTCGGTCGGGACGCTCAACGGCCTGCCCGGCCTCAACGAGCTCGAGGAGCTGGGCACGGGGCGGTTTCACCTCGTGAACCGCATCGACGTCGGCAAGCGGGTCCAGCTCACCTCGGTCGCCAAGGGGGGCAACTCGAACGACGGGCTGGACGTCGTCAACGAGCGCACACAAGCGATGTTCCTCAGGGCCCAGAGCAACATGCGCGCGAGCAACGAGAAGGGCTGGGACATGGTGATCGTCCAGGGCGGCTACTGCGGCGCGAGCTGCGCGGCCGACTCGAAGGGAACCCACAGCGCAGGCGGGGCGATCGACATCCGCACCAAAGACACCGACACGAAGGGCATCAACAACCGCCTCGCGGCGCTCAAGCGCGTCGGCTTCGCCGCGTACCACCGCACGGCGGCGCAGGGCTTCGATCCGCACATCCACGCGACCGCGATCAACGACTACCAGATGACGTGGGAGATGTACGGCACCCAGGGAACGGCGCCCGCTCCGATCCTGTCGACCTACGGCGGCAACTGCCAGGTCTACGAGTGGAAGTTCAACTTCGACGCGCTCGGCGGCTGCAACAACCACGCGCCCTCCAACACCAACGCCCAGAAGGCGATCCAGACCTGGGAGCAGTACCTGGCCGGCAACTAGCGTCCGGCCACCGCCCCGGGCGCCCGCAGCGTTCCGAGGTCGGCCAGCATCGGGCTGAGGTAGTCCAGCGACATGGCCGTCGCGGCGGCCAGATCGGCCTCGCCCAGCAGCAGCAGCGCCGCGCGCAGCGAGCCGTTGTGGGCCACGACGAGCACCGGGCCGTCTGGATCCGCGAGATCCGACAGCGCGGCGTGGACGCGCGCGAGCAGCGCCGCCAACGGCTCGCCGCCAGGGACGTCGGCGTCCAGCCGGATCGCCCCGCCCGGCGTGAAGGCGGCGGGACACGCCGCACGCAGCGACCGCTTGTCGCGGCCCTCCCACTCCCCGAAGCACCGCTCGCGCAGCCGCGGGTCCAGACGCAACGGGACATCCCGCGCGATCGCGCGCGCCGTCTCCTGAGCACGTCGCGCGTCCGACGACACCGCCGACGCGAACGTCACGCCGTCCGCCAACCCCGCCGCCGCGGTCAAGCCGTAGGACGTCGGCGCGACGTCGCGCTGGCCCATGACAAGGCCGTCGAGGTTGTCACGAGTCGGCGCGTGGCGCACGAGCCAGAGCGACGGCGCCAACGACGCTCCTCAGGGCCGCACGGCGATCCCCGCCGCCGCGAGGTGCGCCTTCGCCTCGCGCACGCGGAACGTGCCGTAGTGGAAGATCGACGCGGCGAGCGCCGCATCCGCGCCCGCGTGCAGCGCCTCGGCGAGGTGCTCGAGCGTCCCCGCGCCGCCCGACGCGATGACCGGCACCCCGACGGCCTCGCTCACGGCGCTCGTCAGCGCGAGGTCGTAGCCGTCGGTCGTGCCGTCGGAGTCCATGCTCGTCAGGAGGATCTCGCCCGCGCCGCGCTCGACGCCCTCGCGCACCCACTCGACGACGTCGCGCCCCGTCGCGGTCCGCCCGCCCGCGACGAACACCTCCCACCCCTCGCCGGACAAGCGCCGCTTGCAATCGATTGCGAGCACCACGCACTGCGCGCCGAACACGTCGGCGAGCTCGCCGACGAGCTCGGGGCGCGCCACCGCCGCCGAGTTGATCGAGACCTTGTCGGCGCCCGCGTCGAGCACGCCCTGCGCGTCGGATGCCGAGCGAATCCCGCCGCCGATCGTGAACGGGATGAAGCACTCGTCCGCGACGCGCCGCGCCAGCTCGACGACCGTGTCGCGCTTGTCGCTCGTCGCGGTGATGTCGAGGAAGACGAGCTCGTCGGCGCCCTCGGCGTCGTAGCGCGCCGCCAGCTCGACGGGATCGCCCGCGTCGCGGATGTCGACGAAGTTCGTGCCCTTGACCACGCGACCCGCATCGACGTCGAGGCACGGGATGACGCGCTTGAGATGCACGCGTCCGAGAGTAGTGAGCGCGCTCAACCCTCGTGGCCCGGCTGCCGATACCGACTACGTGGTTCGCTCCCACTCCCAGATCCACGGCGCCGGGCGGCGACTCCCACCGCCCCCCGGCGCCGGCGGTGGGCGGCTCGCGCTCACGATGATCGCGGCGTCGGTCCTGCTCGTCGCGCCGATCGTGCTCTGGGCCCGCTTCGGCGACGGCGACCCGCTCCGGACGATCGCGGTCGCGCTCGCCGCGACCCTGCTGTGCTGGGGGCTCGTGCACCTCGTGGCCGGACCCGCGCCCGCGAGCACGCCCGCGCGGACGGAGCGCCCCGCGTCGCGCCCGGGTCCATGCCGGCGTAGCGCACGCGACCATCGCCTGGCACGCGACGTGCGCTGCCCCGCGGGGTCGCGCCAGACCGCACGCCGTCGCACGCGGCCGTAGCCGCGGCCCTCAGCGACCTTCGAGCGCCGCCTGGCCCTCGGCGATCGTGAACTTGCGCTCGTAGAGCGCCTTGCCGACGATCACGCCGCCCAGGTTGACTTGGCGCAGCGCCGCGAGCGCGACGAGGTCCTCGCGCTTGCCGATCCCGCCCGAGTAGATGAAACGTCCACGCACGACGTCGGCGATCGCGCGCACCTCGTCGAGGTCAGGCCCGCCGAGCAGCCCGTCCTTGTCGACGTTCGTGAAGACGAACGTGCGCACCCCGCGGTCCTGCATCCGCGCGATGACGCCGGCCGCGGGCAGCGTCGTGGTCTCCGTCCAGCCCGCCGTCGAGACGAACCCCCCGCGCGTGTCGATGCTGACGACCGTCCGCTCGCCGAGCTCCGCGACGACCTCGTCGAGGAAGTCGACGTCGGTGAACGCGGCCGTGCCGAGGATGACGCGCGCCGCGCCCGCGGAGATCGCGTCGCGGACCGCCTGCACGGAGCGCAGGCCGCCGCCGCACTGCACCGGCACGCCGAGCTCGCCGGCGATCCGCTCGATGTGGTGCAGGTTCTGCGGCGAGCCGGTGCGCGCGCCGTCGAGGTCGACGACGTGCAGGTAGCGCGCGCCCGCGGCCACCCAATCCGACGCCGCCTGAAACGGGTCGTCGCCGTACACGGTCTCGGCGTCGAAGTCGCCCTGCACGAGGCGCACCGCGCGCCCGCCGGCGATGTCGATCGCCGGGTAGAGGATCACGACCCCGCCCTCCGCTGCGCCGCGATCACGTCGCTGCGTGCACGGTCGCGCAAATACCCACGAAATTGCGAAGGAGCGCCAGGCCTTCGGTCGAGGACTTCTCGGGATGGCACTGGGCGCCGAAGACGTTGCCGTGCTGCACGAACGACACGAACGGCGAGCCGTACTCCCCCATCCCGAGCACGACCGCCTCGTCGGCGGGCTCCACGACGAACGAGTGCACGTGGTAGAAGGCGGCTGGGTCCGGCAAGCCGTCGATCAGGGCCGACGGCCGCTGCCAGGACACGGAGTTCCAGCCGATGTGCGGCGACTTCAGGCCGCGCGTGTCGAGCGCCACGATCCGCCCCGGGAGCAGGCCGAGCCCCGCCGAGCCCTCATGCTCGGTCGAGCCGTCGAAGAGCAGCTGCATCCCGAGGCACAGGCCGATGACGGGGACGCCGGCGGCGGCGCGCTCGCGGACGATCTCGTCGAGGCCGAGCGCGCGCAGGCGGCGCATCGCCTCGGGGAACGCGCCCACGCCCGGCACGACGAGCCCGTCGGCCGCGCGCAGCACGTCGTGGTCGGCGGTCTGCGCGATCGCCGAGCCGACGTGCTCGAACGCCTTGGAGACCGAGCGCCGGTTGCCCATCCCGTAGTCGACCATCGCGATGCTCATCCGGTCAGCGTCCCCTTCGTGGACGGCACGCCGGTCTCCGTCGGGTCGATCGCGATCGCCGCGCGCAGCGCTCGCGCGAACGCCTTGAAGGACACCTCGATGATGTGGTGGGCGTTCGTCCCGGCCTGCACGTCGATGTGGAGGGTGAGACGCGCGCTGTTGGCGACGGCGCGGAAGAACTCCTCGAGCAGCTCGTGCTCGAAGCCGCCGGTCTCCCCCGCGCTCAGGCCCGGAGCGCTCACGACGCAGTACGGCCGTCCGGAGATGTCGATCGCGCAGAGCGCGCGCGCCTCGTCCATCGGGACGACCGCGTGCCCGTAGCGGTAGATCCCGGCGCGATCGCCGAGCGCGGTGTCGAGCGCCTGGCCGAACACGATCCCGACGTCCTCGACGGTGTGATGCGCGCCCGTGTGCAGGTCGCCGGTGGCGGCGACGTCGAGGTCCAGCCGCGCGTGGCGCGCGAGCAGGTCGAGCATGTGGTCGAGGAAGCCGACGCCCGTGCGCCGCGCGCCGAGGCCCTCGCCATCGAGGCCCAGCGACAGGCGGATGCGCGTCTCCTTCGTCTCGCGGTCGTGCTCGGCGTAGCGGCTCATGGCTCTCGATTCTCCCCTACGCGCGCCACCATCGACTCGGCGTGCACGTGAAATCCCTCGGCGCGGGCGATCGGCGCCCCCGCGGCGGCAAGCGCGGGCGCGGCTGCGGCGCCGATGTGAACCTCGCTGAACCGGCGGCGGAAGTGGCGCGGCGACAGGCCCGACGCGAAGCGCGCCGACCCCCCGGTGGGCAGCGAGTGGTTCGAACCCGCGACGTAGTCGCCGAACGCGGTCGCCCCCGCGGCGCCGACGAAGACGCAGCCGGCCGCGCGCACGCGGCGCGCGAGCCGCTCGGCGCCGGGTCCGACGAGCTCGAGGTGCTCGGGAGCGAACGCCTCCGCGAAGGCGAGGCCGGCGCGCAGCGTGTCGGCGTGCGCCAGGACGAACGCCGCCGGATCCGACGCGGGCCGCTCCGGGGCGAGGGCGGCCAGCTGCTCCTCGAGGCGGTCGAGCCATCCCGAGGAGTCGCTCACGGCGACGACCGGCGCCCCGGGTCCGTGCTCGCCCTGCGCGAGCAGGTCGAGCGCGACGAGCCGCGCATCGGCGCCGCCGTCGGCCAGCACGAGCACGTCGCTCGGGCCGTAGAAGCCGTCGATGCCCACGCTGTCTGACACCTGGCGCTTGGCCTCCTGCACGATGAGGCTGCCGGGGCCCGCGATGACGTCGACGCGCGGGATCGTCTCGGTCCCGAACGCGAGCGCCGCGACGCCGTGCGCGCCGCCCATCGCGTAGACCTCGTGCACGCCGCACAGCGCGCAGGCGCCCAGGATCACCGGGGCGATCGGCGGCGGCGTCAGCACGACGACCTCCTCGACGCCCGCGGCCCGCGCCGTCACGACGCCCATGACGAGCGAAGACGGGTACGGCGCCCGGCCGCCCGGCACGTAGATCGCCGCACGCGCCACCGGCACCTCGCGCAGCACGACGCGGTGACCCTGCGGCAGCGACACCTCGACGTCGCCGCCGACGCCCGCGTCGGCGACGAGCGCGACGTTCGCGATCGCGACCTCCAGGCCCGCGCGCACGTCGCCGTCGAGCAGGCCGGCATCCAGGTCCGCTGAAGCCACGCGAAAGGAGTCCGGCGGCGGCGCACCGCCCGTGTCGAAGCGCGCGACGAGCTCGCGCAGCGCGCGGTCGCCGCCGTCGCGGACCGTCGCCACGATCTCGGACACCACGCCCGCCACCGACTGCGGCGCCGGCGCCAGCGCCCGCACGGCGCGCGCCGCGGCTACCGGATCGGGCCCGGCCTCGACGCGCTCACAGCGCACGCAGCTTCTCCAGCATGGCGTCGATCGCAGCGGCCTTGAGCTTGTGCGACACCGGGTTGGCGATCAGGCGCGCCGTCGAGACGTAGATCTCCTCGCGGATGACGAGGTTGTTCTCGCGCAGCGTCGTGCCGGTGGCCGTGAGGTCGACGATCGCCTCGACGAGGCCCGTCAGCGGCGCGAGCTCGACCGAGCCCTTGACCTCGACGATCTCCGCCTGGCGGCCGGTCTGCTCGAAGTAGGCGATCGCGGTCTTGTAGTACTTCGTCGCGACGCGCATGACGCCCAGCCGGCGCAGCGCCTCGACGGACGGGTCGGGCCCGTCGACCGTCGCGAGGACCATGACGCAGCGCCCGTAGCCGAGGTCGAGCAGCTCGTAGACGTCGCGCTCGGGCTGCTCGGTCAGCACGTCCTTGCCGGTGATCCCGACGTCGGCCGCGCCTGCCTCGACGTACGTCGGCACGTCGGACGGGCGCATCGTCACGACGCCGATGTCGGCGAACAACAGCTTGCGGTCGTTCGAGCGCACCTCGCTCGTGTCGAGGCCGATCGCGTCGAGGCGGTCGAGCGTCTCGCGCATGAGCGCGCCGCGCGGGACGGCGATCGTCAACCCGAGGCCGGTCACGTCGCCACCTCCTCGCCGGTCAGCGCGATGTGCAGGCGGTCGATGCCGAACGCGAAGCCGACCGCGGGCAGCGGGCGGCCGAAGCGCCCGAGCAGGTCGTCGTAGCGCCCGCCGCCGCCGATCGGCGCGCCGAGGGCGGGGTCGTAGACCTCGAAGACGGCGCCCGTGTAGTAGCCGAGGTCACGCGAGAGGCCGAGGTCGAAGATCACGCGCTCGGCGACCTCGGGCGCGAGCAGCTCGTACACGTTGCGCATGCCCTCGACCGCCTCGGCGACGGGGCCCTCGGCGCCCGCGAGCAGCCCGGGCCCGCCGCGCAGCTGGGGCACGCGCAGCAGCAGCTCCTTGTCGTCGTCGCCGAGGCCGAGCTGCGCGAGCTCGGATTCGAGCAGCACGAAGTCGCGCCGCACGAGCGCCGCGACGAGCCGGTCGCCGACCACGTCGGCCACGCGGAAGGAGCGCAGCAGCCGGCGATACAGCGACGCGTCGCCGAGGCCGATGCGGTAGCCGCGCAGGCCGGTCGCCGTCAGCGCGTGGCACATGACGGTCAGCGCCTCCGCGGTGCCGACGGGCGCCGGCGAGCCGACGAGTTCGACCCCGGCCTGCAGGAACTCGCGCATCTGGCCGCGGTGCGGGCGCACGCCGCGGTAGGCGTGGGCGAAGTAGCAGAAGCGAAGCGGCGGCTCGGCGGTCGGGTAGCGGCTTGCGACGAGACGCGCGATCGGGATCGTCATGTCGGTGCGCAGGGCGAGCACCTCGCCGTGGTCGTCGACGACGCGGTACGCGGGCGGGGCGCCGCCGCCGCGGGCGAGGACGTCCTCGTACTCGAGCGTCGGCGTCCAGACCTCGCCGTAGCCGTCGAGCTCGAAGATCCCGCGGATGGCCTCGGTGATGTCGCGCAGCTCGCGCATCTCGTCGGGCAGCACGTCGCGCGTGCCGGAAGGGATCGGGTGGATCGTGGTGCGGGTGTCGACGGGCGGTGTCACGGGTTCCTCTTCAATCTATTCGGGCGCCCGGTGCGGCGACCGGCGGGCGAGCGGGGCGTGCGACGACGCGAGCGGCTGCGACGGCCGCGCGGAAGACCGCGCGACCTACGCGTGGACCGGCTCGGTCGCGACGCGCTGGATGCGGGCGCCGAGATCGCGCAACCGCTCGTCGATGCGCTCGTAGCCGCGGTCGATCTGGCGGATGTTGCCGATCTCCGAGCGGCCGTCGGCGCACAGCGCGCCGATGAGCATCGCCATGCCGGCGCGGATGTCCGGCGACTCGAGGCGCTCACCGCGCAGCCGCGAGGGGCCGCTCACCAGCGCCCGGTGCGGGTCGCAGAGCGTGATGTCCGCCCCCATCAGCACGAGCTTGTCCGTGAAGATCATGCGGTTCTCGAACATCCACTCGTGGATGAGCGCCGTGCCGTTGCACTGCGTCGCGAGCGCGACGGCGATCGAGGTGAGGTCGGCCGGGAACGCCGGCCACGGCCCGTCCTGCACGGTGATCTTGTGCTCGCCGACGTCGCGCGCCATCGCGAGATCCTGCCCGCCGGGGACGAGCACGTCGTTGCCGTCGAGCTCGGTGCGCAGCCCGAGGCGCTTGAAGACGAGGCGGATCATGCGCAGGTCGTTGGGGATCGTCTTGCGGATGCGCAGCTCGCCGCCGGTCGCGCCGGCGAGCGCCATGAAGGACCCGATCTCGATGTGGTCGGGCCCGATCGAGTGGTCGCAGCCGTGCAGGTTCGCGTCACCGTTGACCGTCAGGACGTTCGAGCCGATGCCTTCGATGCCGGCGCCCATGTTCACGAGCATCCGCGCGAGATCCTGGACGTGCGGCTCGCACGCGGCGTTGCCGATGACCGTCAGGCCGGGCGTGCGCGCGGCGGCCAGCAGCGCGTTCTCGGTCGCCATGACCGACGGCTCGTCCATGAAGACGTCGCCGGCGCGCAGCCCGCCGGGGGCGGCGAGCTCGATGTCGCGCTTGTGCTCGACGGTCGCCCCGAGCGCCTTGAACGCGTCGAGGTGCGGGTCCAGGCGCCGACGGCCGATGACGTCGCCGCCGGGCGGCGGCATGCGGACGCGTCCGAAGCGCGCGAGCAGCGGGCCGGCGAGCAGGAACGAGGCGCGGATGCGCTCGGACAGCGCGCGGTCGAGAACCGCGTCCGGGCTCAGGTCGGCGGCGCACAGCGCGACCTCGTGGTCGGAGAGCCAGTCGACGCGCACGCCGAGCGCCTCGAGCAGCGAGAGCATGGCCTGCGCGTCGCCGATCTTGGGGACGTTGCGGACCACGACCTCGTCCTCGGTCAGGACCGAGGCGGCAAGGATTGGTAGGGCACCGTTCTTGTTGCCGGCCGGCACGATCGTGCCGGAGAGCGCGATGCCTCCGTCGATGACGAACTTCTCCATGAGGGGGCGCCTTCCGGCGACGCGAGCCGGGCCGGAGGGCTGGGCTAGGGTAACAGCCATGCCCGTCAGGATTTCGCCCGACGAGGCCCGGTCCCTGCTCGCGGATTGGGTCTCTTCGACTTCTCTGCGCCGCCACTGCCTCGCGGTTTCGGCCGCTATGCAGGCGTATGCCGGCCGTGACGGCCACGACGCCGAGCTGTGGTCGGTGACCGGTCTCTTGCACGACGCCGACTACGAGCGCTTCCCCGACATGGACGACGCGGAGCAGGGCCACCCGCGGACGATCATGGCCGAGCTCGAGCGCCGCGACGCGCCACCGGAGATGGTCCGCGCGATCGCCTCGCATGCCGACTACCTCGGCGTCGAGCCCGAGTCGCCGATGGAGCGCACGCTCGTCGCCGTCGACGAGCTGTGCGGCTTTCTCGTCGCGTGCGCGCAGGTCCGGCCCGAGGGCATCCACGGCCTGACGCCGAAGTCGGTCAAGAAGAAGCTCAAGCAGCCGTCGTTCGCGGCCGCGGTCAGCCGCGACGACGTCCGCGGCGGCGCCGAGCGCCTCGGCGTCGACTTCGACGAGCACGTCGCGTTCGTCATCGCCGCGCTCGAGGAGCGCGCCGGCGAGCTCGACCTGCACGGCCGCGCTGCGGCGACCGAGTAGCCGCCCCAGCCGGCGCCGCGCGCGGCTGTGACCGACGTCACACCGCGCCGCTCCGCGCGCGGACTAGGGTCGGCGCACAGCGACGGAGGGTGACGTGTCCGGCGAGCAGTTCGATGCGTTCATCTCCTACGCGCGCAAGGACTCCGACGTCGCATCACGCGTGCGGCGAGCGCTCGGCGAGCGTGGTCTCGCGGTCTGGATCGACGTCGAGGGCATCGTCGCCGGCGCGGACTGGGACGAGCGGATCCGGCGCGCGCTCGAGGGCTGCGCGGCGTTCGTGTTCCTCATCAGCCCGGCGTCCGTCGAATCGGCCGTCTGCCAGCGCGAGCTGCGCCAGGCCGTGGAGGCGCACAAGCTCATCATCCCGGTGGCGGTGCATCCCGTCGCACCCGAGCTGCTGGCGACGCAGCTCGCGCCCGCCGGCACGATCTCGATCCGTGACGGCGACTTCGACGCGCTCGCCGGCGCACTTGGTGTCGATCTGGACTGGCGGCGCGCCCATACCCGCCTGGCGATCCGCTGCCGCGAGTGGCGCGACGCCGGTCGTGACCGCAGCTTCCTGCTGCGCGGCAGCGACCTCGAGCAGGGCGAGGACTGGCTGGGCCGCCAGGCCGATCACGCGCAGGAGCCGACGCGCGGCCAGGCCGAGTACCTCGTCGCGAGCCGTCGCGCGGCCACCGCGCGCCAGCGCGCGACCCTCGGTGGCGCGGCCGCGGCCGTGGCGCTGACGCTCGCGCTCGCCGCGCTCGCGCTCGTCCAGCGCGATCAAGCGGTTCACGACCGCGACGTCGCGACCTCGAAGGGGCTGGCCGCGCGCGCGGCGTCCGTCGCCGAGCAAGACCCGTCGCTCGCGGCCGCGCTGAGCCTCGAAGCGCGCCGTGTCCAGCCGACCGCCGAGGCGGACCGCGCCGTCGACGACGCCCTCGCGACGCTCGGACCGTCGCTCGGCGACCTGACCGGCCAAGCCGGTGCGGTGTCGCGCGCGGTCGTGAGCCCCGACGGCGGGACGGTCGCGGCGGTCGGGCTCGACAAGCAGGTGCGGATGTGGGACCTCGCGACACGCGCGGCGATCGGCCCTCCGCTCGCGGGACACACCGCGATCGTGGGCGGCCTGGCCTACAGCCCGGACGGCCGGACGCTCGCGTCGGGCAGCGACGACAAGACGATCCGCCTGTGGGACGTCGCGACCCACCGCGCGATCGGCGCCCCGCTCACCGGCCATGCGGGCGGGATCGCGAGCGTCGCGTTCAGCCCCGACGGCAAGCGGCTTGCGAGCGTGGGGCTCGACAGGACCGTCCGCCTGTGGGACATCGCCACGCGCCGACCGGCCGGCGCCGCCGCGGTCGGCCACGGCGCTCAGGACCTGCTCAGCGTGGCCTACAGCCCCGACGGCCGCTTGCTTGCGACCGGCGACGCCGCGGGGACCGTGCAGCTGCGCGACGCGGCGACCAACCGCGCCGCCGGCGCGCCGCTGCGCGGCCACCGCGGGAAGGTCTGGGAGCTCGCGTTCAGCCCGGACGGTGCGCTGCTCGCCAGCGCCAGCGCGGACGGGACGGCCCGCCTGTGGAGCGTCGCCGCACGCCGCCCGTACGGCGAGGTCCTGCGCGCCGGCCTCGGCAGCGTGTGGGGCGTGACGTTCAGCCCGCACGGCGACACGCTCGCGACAGCGAACGCCGGTGGCGTGCAGCTGTGGAGCGTCGCCACCCGGGTGCCCATCGGCTCGCCGCTCGCCGCGGTCAACGCGTCCGTCGCGCCGCGGATCGAGGCGCTCGGGGTGACGTTCACGCCCGACGGCAAGACGCTCGTCGCCGCCTCCCGCGACGCCACTGTGAAGCTGTGGAACGTCGCGCCGCCGGGGACGTCCGGTCCCACCGGCGTGGACACCGACGGGCTCGCGAACCCGAACCTCACCGCGGAGAAGCTCAAGCGCGCGGCGTTCGGCCACGACGCCGCGTTCACCCCGGATGCCACGACGGTCGTGACCGACGACCTCGTCTCCGCGCGGCTGCTGCGCCTCGCCACCCGGCGGTTCTACGGAGCGCCGATGGACGGTCGCGGCGGGCCGGTCGAGGGCATCGCCGTCAGCCGGGACGGCAGGCTGGTCGCGACGGGCAGCGCCGACGGGAACCTGCGGCTCTGGAGCACGGCGACGCAGACCCCGGTCGGCGCGCCGCTGCCCGGCCACGGGGTGCCCGCCACGAGCCTCGCGTTCAGCCCCGACGCCCACGAGCTCGCCGCGGTCGGCGCGGACGGCGCGCTGCGGCTGTGGAGCGTCGCCGAGCACCGCGCCATCGGCTCGCCGCTCGGTCGCGGCATCTCCAGCGTGGCGTTCAGCCCCGACGGCACGGCGCTCGCCGGCGGCGCGAGCCGCACGGTGCTGCTGTGGGACGTCGCGACCCGGCGCCGGCGCGGCGGACCGCTGACCGGACACGAGCAGCCGGTGACCGACGTAACGTTCAGTCCCGACGGCCGGACGCTCGCCGCCGGTGCCGGCAACGGCAGCGTGCGGCTGTGGGACGTCGCCACCCATCGCTCCCGCGGCGCTCCGATGACCGGTCACACCGCCGGCGTCTTCAGCGTCGCGTTCAGCGCGGACGGTCGCACGCTCGCGTCCGCGGCGGCGGATGACACCGTGCGGCTACGGGACGTCGCGACGCAGCGTCCTCTCGGCCCTCCGCTGGTCCCCCGCGACGAGGTCGGCGGCAGCGTGGCGTTCAGCCCGGATGGCTCCACGCTCGTCAGCGTCGGCCCGTTCGCGGCGCTCGCCCGCTGGGACTCGGTCCTGTGGAGTCGCAGCCCGGGCGCGCGGCGGGCTCGGCTGTGCGCCTCCGCGCGGCGCAACCTCAGCCGCGCCGAATGGCACGCGTACCTGCCGGGCGAGCCCTACCACACGACGTGCCCCGCGCTCTGATGGCCGAGCAGGTGGTCATCTGCCACGCCCGCGAGGACGCGGACGCCGTCGCGGCGTTGCGGACCGCGCTTGCGCGGAGCGGTCACGCTGCGCGGCTCGAGGCGGCACCGGACGGCCAGGCGACGGCGGCCGGCGCGATCGAGGACAGCGCGGCGGTCGTCTTCGCGATCTCGCCGGACTCGGTGCGCTCGAAGCGCTACATGCGAGCGCTCGAGCACGCGGAGGCGCTGGAGAAGCTCGTCGTCCCGATCGTGCTGCGCGACGTGGCGGGCGAGGCCATGCCCCCGGCGCTCGCCGCCCGCAGCTGGCTCCTCATGCGCGACGCCGACGAGCTCGCGGCCGGGCTGCCGGGCCTTGTCGAAGCGCTGAGCACCGACCTCGCGTGGCGCGACCGGCAGACGCGGATCGCGGCCAGGGCTCACGAGTGGCTGACGGCGGGGCGCGATCGAAGCCTGCTGCTGCGCGGCAGCGACCTGCGGGTGACGGAGCGCTCGCTGCGACGCCGTGATGGCGAGCGGCCGACCGCCGAGCTGGCCGAGTACCTCATCGCGAGCCGGCGCAGGGCCAGCGCGCACCAGCGCACGCTGCTGACGGCCGCGCTCGCGACGCTCGTCGTGTCGGCCGCGCTCGCGGCCTTCGCGCTCGTCAAGCGCGGCGAGGCGATCGGGGAGCGGAGCATCGCCGTGTCACGCAGCGCGGCGTCCCGGGTCGGGGCGGTGGCCGGCGCAGATCCCGCGCTGGCGGCGGCGCTGAGCCGCGCGGCGTTCCGGATCGAGCCGACGGACCAGGCTCGCGACGCGCTCGCCGACGCGCTACGGTTCACCGGATCCTCGATCGGGGCCATGCGCGGCCACACGGGGCCGGTCCTGAGCGTGGCGGTCAGCCCGGACGGCAAGATCGTGGCGAGCGCGAGCGCTGACAAGACGGTGCGACTGTGGGATCTCGCGACGCGCAGCCCGCTCGGAGCACCGTTGACGGGTCATCGCGCCGAGCTGCGCAGCGTCGCGTTCAGCCCCGACGGCCGGACGCTCGCGAGCGCGAGCCTCGACGGGACGGTGCGGCTGTGGGACGTCCGGACGCGTCGCGCGCTGAGCGCGCCGATCGCCGTGCCGGGGCGGGAGCTGACGGCCTTGGCGTTCAGCCCGGACGGGCGGCTGCTGGCGGTCGCCGATCGCGCGCCCGAACGGGCGGACGATCCCGCCGCCGCGCGCCGCGCGGGCACGCGTGTGCTCTTGTTCGACATGGCGACGCACGTTGCGGCCAGGCCGGCGCTCGACGCGGGTGGCGCGTCTGTCACGTCGCTGGCGTTCAGCCCGGACGGCACGATCGTCGCCGCGGCCGGCGACGACGGCAAGGCCCGGCTGTGGAGAGTCGCGACGAGGGCGGCGATCGGCCATCCGCTCGTGGGCCACCACGGCCCGATCTACGGTCTGGCGTTCAGCCCGGACGGCGCGACGATGGCCACGGTGGGCGCAGACGACACGCTGCGACTGTGGCGCGTCGCGACGGGGCGGCCTGCCCGAGCGCCGATCGTCGAGCGGCGCCCTGCGGGGACGTCGCGCGGGTCGCTGCTCGGCGTGGCATTCAGCCCCGACGGCGGGACGATCGCGACCGTCGGGACCGACCAAGCCGTGCGGCTCTGGAGCGCCACGACGGCCCGCGCGGTCGGGCCGCTGCTGACGTACACGACGACCTACGGGTCCTTCGCCGTGGCGTTCGCCCCCGACGGCGCGACGCTCGTGAGCGGAGGCGGCGACAACGTTGTCAGGGTGTGGAACGGCGCGACCGCCGGCGCGCGCGCCCCGGCGGTGACGCATCTGCATCGCCGGCCGTTCGCCAGCGCCGATCTTCCCGTGCGGGCGGCGGCCGTTCGGCCGGACCTGCGACTGCGCGCATCGGCGGGCGATCGCGTGCGGCTGTGGGCCGTCGACAGCGACACGCCGCTGGCGGTGTGGCGGGCCGGTCGAGCCGGTGTCTCGCGCGCCGTCGCGTTCAGCCCCGCGGGGGACATCGTCGCCGCCGGCAGCGACGACGGCAGGCTGCGCTTGTGGAGCGTGCGCACGCGTCGGCCGCTCGGAGCGCCGATCGCGGCACACCTCGGGGTGGTGCGAGGCGTGGCGTTCAGCCCCGATGGCAAGACGATCGCGTCGGCGGGCGCAGACGAGGTCGTGCGCCTCTGGGACGTGGAGTCGGGCCGCGCGCGCCGGGCGGCGCTCACCGGGCACAAGGGCGCCGTCCTCGCCGTAGCGTTCAGTCCCGACGGCACGACGCTCGCGTCCGCCGGCGACTCGATCCGTCTCTGGGACGTTGCCACCGGTCGGCCGCGCGGGGCGCCGATCACGGGCCACGCCGGCACCGTCGACGCGCTGGCGTTCAGCGCCGATGGCAGCGTGCTCGCGAGCGGCGGCTACGACGCCACGGTGCGTCTGTGGCGCACGAGCACCGGGGGCGCGCTGGGCGCGCCGCTGCGCGGGCGGGGCGTCATCCATGCGGTCGCGCTCAGCCCCGACGGACGGACGGTCGCCGCCGGAAGTGCTGACGCGACCACGCGCCTGTGGGACGTCGCGTCCGGCGCCCCGGTCGGAGGGCCTATCCGAGGCCACTCCGGTCCGGTCATCGCCGTGGCGTTCAGCCAAGACGGCCGGCACCTGCTGTCCTCCGTGCTCGACGACTCGGAGAGCATCGCTGACGCGATCCTCTGGAAGGGCACCGCGAACGCGAGGATCACCCGCCTCTGCGCCGCCACGCGCCGCCGCCTAAGTCGCACGGAGTGGAGCACCTACCTCCCGGGCGTCGAATACCGCCCCTCCTGCGGGTAGCGCCCCGCGGGACGCCGCCGCGCGCGGTCCCCCCGCCACCACGCCCGCGCACCGGGCATGCACGCGCGGCGCCGCCCGCGAACGATGCCCCGCAGCCAGCCGCGACCGCCCGCCCGCCAAACGATGCCCCGCAGCCACCCGCCACCGCCGCCCACACCAACGATGCCCCGCAGCCACCCGCCACCGCCCGCCACGACGGCGCGAAGCCCGCCACGGCCCGCCCGCCACGGTGCCCGCAGCCACGCCGCGGCCCGCCCCGCGAACGATGCCTTCAACCATCGCCACCGCCCGCCCCGCGAACGATGCCTTCAACCATCGCCACCGCCCGCGTGCAAGATGGCTTGCAGGCCCCGCCAATTCGCCGGTCCCGGCCCAAATTTCGCCCGTTCCATCCGCTCCAAGAGGTAGCTTCTACGAACATATGTTCGTCGCGCTAGCACACTCCGTTTGGACCAGCCTCCGCCGCGCGGCAGCCCTGGTCCGCGCGTTCGCATTCCTGGAGGATCACGCCCGTACGATCCCGCCGCAGCGGCATCGGACTACGACCGCCACAGGCGCGCCCGACCGCAATCGCGACGCACCGCGGCGCGCGGTCGTCGGGACGGTTCGCGCCGCGCATCCGCACCGCACGCCGCTCGCGGCCGCCAACCCGCCGCGGAGGCCGGGCGTCCCCGCGCCCCGGCCCGCGGTCTGCATCACTCCGCTCGAGCACCGCGCCGACCGCCGCGAAGCGCTCGAGCGCCGCGCCGACCGTCGCGCGGCCCCAGACCGCCGCGCGGCGCAGCCCGCCGGCCGACAGGGCCCGCACCCGACGTCCAACTGACGCGCCGCGACGCCTTCAGCACAAGTAGCGGAGCGAACCGCGGCATCCGTGCGGCGGCACCGCGATCGTCCGAGCCCGACGCAGCGACCGCGACCTCGCCCGAGCTCCACCGATCCCGGCCGATCGCCAGCCGCCATGTCCGCGAGCGCGACCGTGGCGGTGCGGTGGCTCCGGCCCCCCACACGTGAGGCCGAGCGCCACTGACAGTGCGGGTGCCGGGCCGTCCCGCCTCGCCGGAGGCCGGGCCAGGTCCAGCGGCGGGTTGTCGTCCAGGCCACGGCCGGTCCAAGAGGGCGGGGGAAGGGGTCGACCGGGGGCTCACCCGCAGCCCCAACCAACGCCGACCCAACCGCACGCGAACGGCGAAGGGCCCGGGCGACCCCTTCCGCCGCCCTCCCCCGCAGACGCCGGCCACGCGCGGAAGCCTACGAGGCGGGCCCTCCACCCACCACGGTGATGACCCGAAGTGATGACCCGCGACGTGGGTCCGGGCCGCCGCCGAGCCCGAACGAATGCAAACCTCTCGGCACGCGCGAGGGCAAGGCCCAGCCCGTGCCGGGCCGCCCGTGCGGACCCGGGCCACGGCGCGCGCGTGCGGTCGCGCTCGCGCAGTCACGGCGGCGTGAGCGGCTGCCCGCTGGTGCGCTCGCCATCGCCAAGCGTGACCGACTGCCCAGCCCGCATGGACCAGCGGCGCGCCGCCAGAACGACGAAAGGCCGCCCGATCGGGCGGCCTTTCGATGAAGAAACCGGCGGCGTCCTACTCTCCCGGGCCCTTGCGGGCCAAGTACCATCGGCGCTGAGAGGCTTAACTGCTCTGTTCGGAATGGGAAGAGGTGTTTCCCTCTCGCCGTAGCCACCGGAAAACGTCGAGAGTCTCCCCGGGGCCCTTCAAAACTGCACGGTAGCCACCGTTTCTGTGCGACGGGTATCAAAAAGTCATCCGTCAAGCCCTCGACCCATTAGTACCGGTCTCCTCAACACATTGCTGTGCTTACAGATCCGGCCTATCAACCTGGTGGTCTACCAGGGGTCTTACTCCCTCATGGGGATGGGAGAATTCATCTCGAGGTTGGCTTCCCGCTTAGATGCCTTCAGCGGTTATCCAATCCGCACGTAGCTAATCTGCTATGCCCTTGGCAGGACAACAGATACACCAGAGGTGCGTTCATCCCGGTCCTCTCGTACTAGGGACAACTCCTCTCAATTCTCCAACGCCCACGGCAGATAGGGACCGAACTGTCTCACGACGTTCTGAACCCAGCTCGCGTACCGCTTTAATGGGCGAACAGCCCAACCCTTGGGACCCACTACAGCCCCAGGATGCGACGAGCCGACATCGAGGTGCCAAACCGGGCCGTCGATGTGGACTCTTGGGCCCGATAAGCCTGTTATCCCCGGCGTACCTTTTATCCGTTGAGCGACGGCACTTCCACTTGCTACCGCCGGATCACTAAGACCTGCTTTCGCACCTGCTCGACCTGTCAGTCTTACAGTCAAGCTCCCTTGTTGCCTTTACACTCTACGCACGATTTCCAGCCGTGCTGAGGGAACCTTTGTGCGCCTCCGTTACATTTTGGGAGGCGACCGCCCCAGTCAAACTACCCGCCTGGCACTGTCCATTGCCCGGATTCACGGCGCAGTGTTAGAAACACAATACATCAAGGGTGGTATCTCAAGGTTGGCTCCACACCAGCCGCAGCCGATGCTTCAAAGCCTCCCACCTATCCTGAGCGAGATGCACCGCATTCCAATACCAGGTTGTAGTAAAGGTGCACGGGGTCTTTCCGTCTAGCCGCGGGTACTCGGCATCTTCACCGAGACTGCAATTTCACCGAGCCCCTCGTTGAGACAGCGCCCAAGTCGTTACGCCATTCGTGCAGGTCGGAACTTACCCGACAAGGAATTTCGCTACCTTAGGACCGTTATAGTTACGGCCGCCGTTTACCGGGGCTTAGCTTCGCTGCTTCGGCTTGCGCCTAACAACTCCACGTAACCTTCCGGCACCGGGCAGGCGTCAGCCCCTATACGTCGTCTTTCGACTTAGCAGAGACCTGTGTTTTTGGTAAACAGTCGCTTGGGCCAATTCACTGCGGCCCCCTCGGGCTCCGCGCGCAAGGCGCTTCACCCTACCGGGGCGCTCCTTATCCCGAAGTTACGGAGCAATTTTGCCGAGTTCCTTAACGAGGGTTATCTCGATCACCTTAGTATTTTCTACTTGCCCACCTGTGTCGGTTTTGGTACGGGCACGCGCAACCTCCCTAGAGGCTTTTCTTGGAGGCATGGCGTCTGGGACTCGCCGGCTTAGAGCCAGCTGGCATCGTGTCTCAGGTTATGCGACCCCGCATTTCACAGGGGTCACCCCTACATACTTACCCCAGGACGACCATCGCCTGGGTTCCCTTAGCCTTCCTCGTCCCCCCATCGGTCAAACGGTTGCGACGTGGTACAGGAATATCAACCTGTTGGCCATCGACTACGCCTTTCGGCCTCGCCTTAGGTCCCGACTAACCCTGAGCAGACGAACTTTACTCAGGAATCCTTGGGCAATCGGCGGAGAGGATTCTCACCCCTCTTTCGTTACTCATGCCGGCATTCTCACTTCCCAGGCCTCCACGGCTGGCTTACGCCGCCGCTTCACTGGCCAGGGAACGCTCTCCTACCGCGTGATCCGAAGATCACACCCGCAGCTTCGGTGTCTAGCTTGAGCCCCGTTACATTATCCGCGCCCGAGCACTTGACCAGTGAGCTGTTACGCACTCTTTCAAGGGTGGCTGCCTCTAAGCCAACCTCCTGGTTGTCTATGCACTCGGACATCGTTTGCCACTTAGCTAGAACTTGGGGACCTTAGCTGGCGGTCTGGGCTGTTTCCCTTTTGACGCTGAAGTTTATCCCCCAGCAACTGACTCCCGGAGTAGACGTATTGGTCTTCGGAGTTTGCCTGAAGTCGGTAACCTGGTAGGGCCCCTAGTCCAAACAGTGCTCTACGGCCAATACGCAATTGATCCGAGGCTATACCTAAATATATTTCGGAGAGAACCAGATATCACTTGGTTTGATTAGCCTTTCACTCCGACCCACAGGTCATCCGCCCAGTTTTCAACCTAGGTCGGTTCGGTCCTCCACGAGGTCTTACCCCCGCTTCAACCTGCCCATGGGTAGCTCACCAAGTTTCGGGTCTAGCGCCTACGACTATGGTCGCCCTATTTGGACTCGCTTTCGCTTCGGCTCCGCTCATCGCTTAACCTTGCCGCAGACGACTAACTCGCCGGCTCGTTATGCAAAAAGCACGCGGTCACATCACAAGGATGCTCCCACCGCTTGTAGGCACGTGGTTTCAGGTACTATTTCACTCCCCTTCCGGGGTACTTTTCACCTTTCCCTCACGGTACTAGTCCGCTATCGGTCACCTAGGAGTACTTAGCCTTGGAGGGTGGTCCCCCCAGATTCAGTCCACGTTTCACGGGTGTGGACTTACTCAGGAACGTACAACGGAAGATCATGCAGTTTCGTCTACGGGACGGTTGCCCTCTTTGGTGCGCGGTTCCACACGCTTCGACTACCACACGACTTTGTAACTTCCGCCAGGCCGGTCACGGCCTGGAACGCACGTCCTACAACCCCGGCTGCGCAACGCGTGACCGCTTACACGCATCCGGTTTGGGCTGATCCCTTTTCGCTCGCCACTACTCAGGGAGTCTCGGTTGATTTACTTTCCTCGGGGTACTGAGATGTTTCACTTCCCCCGCTTGTCTCCAGCCGGCCTATGTGTTCAGCCGGCGGCAACGCCGCATTACCAGCGCCAGGTTTCCCCATTCGGGCATCCACGGATCAAAGGCTATTCAGCGCCTCCCCGTGGCTTATCGCAGCCGTTCACGCCCTTCATCGACTCTAGGTGCCAAGGCATCCACCATGTGCCCTTATTATCTTGACGGTGATCGAACCCTCCGCTTCCGCGGCGGTTCGGTGATACCCGTCGCCGCCCCGCTTATCGAAAGGGGCGGCGATGTGGCTACTGTGCAGTTTTCAAGGGCCGCAGGGAGGCGCGCCGCGGGACTCGCGGACGCGGTCTCTCAAAACTCAACAGCATGCACTGGCTAAAGCCCTGCGGTATGCAGGTGCTCGCCAGGCCAGGTCCGGTCGACATACTAGGCCGCACAGTCGGTGACCACGGCATCGATCGCACCGCGAGGTCCACCCCGAGGGGAGGACGAAGGCGATGCGCCGGCCATGGCGCCGTGCTGTACGGGCCCCGTTACGGGGCTCCCTAGAAAGGAGGTGATCCAGCCGCACCTTCCGGTACGGCTACCTTGTTACGACTTCACCCCAGTCACGAGCCCCACCTTCGACGGCTCCCTCCCTTGCGGGTTAGGCCACCGGCTTCGGGTGTTGCTCACTCCCGTGGTGTGACGGGCGGTGTGTACAAGGCCCGGGAACGTATTCACCGCGGCAGTGCTGATCCGCGATTACTAGCAACTCCACCTTCATGTAGGCGGGTTTCAGCCTACAATCCGAACCGAGACGCGCTTTAAGGGATTCGCTCCACCTCGCGGTATCGCAGCCCTCTGTACGCGCCAATGTAGCACGTGTGTAGCCCTGGACATAAGGGGCATGATGACTTGACGTCATCCCCACCTTCCTCCGGTTTGTCACCGGCAGTCTCGCATGAGTCCCCAACTAAATGCTGGCAACATGCGACGGGGGTTGCGCTCGTTGCGGGACTTAACCCAACATCTCACGACACGAGCTGACGACAGCCATGCACCACCTGTGAACCTGCTCCGAAGAGAAGACCTGTTTCCAGGCCGGTCAGGCACATGTCAAGCCCAGGTAAGGTTCTTCGCGTTGCGTCGAATTAAACCACATGCTCCGCTGCTTGTGCGGGCCCCCGTCAATTCCTTTGAGTTTTAGCCTTGCGGCCGTACTCCCCAGGCGGGTCACTTAATGCGTTAGCTCCGGCACGGAGGGAGTCGACACCCCCCACACCTAGTGACCATCGTTTACGGCGTGGACTACCAGGGTATCTAATCCTGTTTGCTCCCCACGCTTTCGCGTCTCAGCGTCAATACCGTCCCAGTGAGCTGCCTTCGCCATTGGTGTTCCTCCTGATATCTGCGCATTTCACCGCTACACCAGGAATTCCACTCACCTCTTCCGGATTCGAGCCCGACAGTATCTACCGGCATTCCAGGGTTGAGCCCTGGACTTTCACAGCGGACTTATCGGGCCGCCTACACGCTCTTTACGCCCAATGATTCCGGACAACGCTTGCCCCCTACGTATTACCGCGGCTGCTGGCACGTAGTTAGCCGGGGCTTCTTCTGAAGGTACCGTCAGACTCCACGGCTATTAACCGCGAGCCCTTCGTCCCAACTGAAAGAGGTTTACAACCCGAAGGCCTTCTTCCCCCACGCGGCGTTGCTGCGTCACGCTTTCGCGCATTGCGCAAGATTCCCCACTGCTGCCTCCCGTAGGAGTCTGGGCCGTGTCTCAGTCCCAGTGTGGCTGATCGTCCTCTCAGACCAGCTACGCATCGTCGCCTTGGTAGGCCGTTACCCCACCAACAAGCTAATGCGCCGCGGGCCCATCCCAATGCGGAGGCCGAAGCTTCCTTTCGTCCGAAGACCACATCCGGTATTAGCCCGAGTTTCCTCGGGTTGTCCCGGTCATTGGGGCAGGTAACCCACGTGTTACTCACCCGTTCGCGGCTCTGCCCCGGGGCAAGCCCCGGTTCGTCGCTCCACTTGCATGTGTTAAGCACGCCGCCAGCGTTCGTCCTGAGCCAGGATCAAACTCTCCGTGAAGAACTTCTGAGCGGCGTCAGCCCGAAGGCCTCATCCGCTCGTCACGTAGAGCTGTCATGACCGATGTGGCCCCCAATACACGATGGGGCCACGGTTATGACGGGTTTCATTCTCAGGCCCCTCGCGACCATGACGCCGGCAAGCCGGCGACATCGACCGAGGGGTCGAACCTGGACGCACACTGGATCGCTAGGTGCGATCCAAGTGCGCATGCTGTTGAGTTTTCAAAGACCGCCGCGCGTTCCCATGGGAGGGGACTCCTCCCGGGCCTGCGCTACAGCGAGCAGCCGAGGCCGCTCGCAGACAGGACGCGCCAGTATAGCGCTCCGAGGGCGCCCAATAAAAGGGCTCCGGCCAGAGGCGCAGGGACCAGCGCAGCGGGGAGTATAGACAGGTCGGTCGGACGGCATGGTTGCGGAACGTCAAATCCGCGTAGAACCTGGCCTTTCGGCACGGGCGCACCGGGCCGGGCGCGGCGAGCCGGGCCCCGGTCCCCCGCCCCACGGCGCGGCAGCGATCGCCTACGCAGCCCGCCGCAGGCGCCGAAATCCGCGCTTGCCGACCTGCAGGACGGCGCCGTCGAGGCGCTCTGCGGGCACGTCGAGGTCGCCGCCGGACAGCGCGTCGCCGTCGAGCTTGACCGCGCCCTGGCCGAGGAGCCGCCGCGCGTCGCCGCGCGAGCGCCCGAAGCTCTCGGCGATCAGCGCCGGCATGTGGACGACCCCCGACGTCCCGTCGAAGGACGCCTCCTCGATCTCGTCGGGCAGCGCGTGCTGGACGAACACCCGCTCGAAGTGGGCAGCGGCCGCCGCCGCCGCGTCCGCAGACCAGAAGCGCTCCACCAGCCGCCGCGCAAGCGCGTGCTTGGCATCGCGCGCCGACAGACCCGCGGGCGCCGGCTCGCCGAGCAGCAGCGCGTACCACCCCGCCATCGCCGCGTCGGGCAGGCTCAGCGTCTTGCCGTAGATCTCCTCCGGGGGCTCGCCGACCCCGATGTGGTTGCCCAGCGACTTGGACATCTTCCGCGTCCCGTCGAGGCCGGTGAGGATCGGCATCGTCAGCGCGACCTGCTCGTCGATCCCGTATGCGCGCTGGACGTCACGCCCGAGCAGCAGGTTGAACTTCTGGTCGGTGCCGCCGAGCTCGACGTCCGCCCGCACCGCTACCGAGTCATAGGCCTGCATGAGCGGATAGAGCAGCTCCAACACAGAGATCGGCTCCTGCGCGGCGTAGCGCTTGGAGAAGTCGTCGCGCTCGAGCAGCTGCGCGACGGTCGTCGTGCGCGCGAGCGCGAAGAGGTCGATCATCCGCATGTCCAGCCACTCGGAGTTGTGGCGCAGCTCGATCAGCGACGGGTCGAGCACCTTCGCGGCCTGCTCGACGTACGTGCGCGCGTTGGCGTCGATCTGCTCGCCCGACAGGACCGGCCGCGTCGACGAGCGGCCGCTCGGATCGCCCACACGCGCGGTGTAGTCGCCGATGATGAGCACCACGACGTGGCCCGCGTCCTGGAACTCCCGCAGCTTGCGCAGCACGACCGTGTGCCCGAGATGCACGTCGGGCGCGGTGGGATCGAGGCCGAGCTTGACGCGCAGCGGGCGCCCCGACGCCAGCTTGCGCTCAAGGCCCCCCTCGGGCAGGCAGTCGACGGCGTCGCGCGCGAGAAAGGCGGCGTCGCTGGCCTCAGAACCCGTCACCGGGCCAATGCTAGAGTCCGGGCCGTCCGTGGCGCTGGTTGCCACCCGTTATCCCTCGGGTGTCCCGAGTGCGCGACGGCGATGGACGCGGACGTTCCTCCCCGCGCCGTATGAGCGATTCCGAACGCCCTGACATCCTGGTCCTCTCGGACCCACCGCTCGGTCGCCCGCGACTGAAGCGCCTGCGGCTCGCGCTGATCCTGCTTGGCCTGTCGCTGCTCGCGCTCGTCTCGACCGCGTTCGGGATGATGATGGCCGTCGCGTCCGACCTGCCCGAGCTCGAGAACCGCGAGGAGTTCAAGAAGGCGCAGAACTCGCTGCTGACCGACGTCCACGGCAGGTATCTCGCGACGCTCGCCAACCAGGGCCGGATCATCATCCCGTCGCGCGAGATCTCGCCTGTCATGAAGGACGCGATCATCTCGATCGAGGACCAGCGCTTCTACCAGAACGACGGTGTCGACATCCGCGGCATCGGGCGCGCGCTGTGGCAGGACATCACGTCCGGCCAGGCCGTGCAGGGCGGCTCGACGATCACTCAGCAGTTCGTCAAGAACGCGACCCAGGCCCAGAATCGCCGCACGATCCTCGAGAAGGTGCGCGAGGCGGCGCTCGCCTACCACCTGACGCGCAAGTGGTCCAAGACGAAGATCCTCACCGAGTACCTCAACTCGATCTACTTCGGCAACGGCGCGTACGGGATCGAGTCGGCGGCGCGCACGTACTTCGGCCAGGGCGACCACTTCGGGTGCGGCAAGCCCGTCCAGCGCTGCGCCAGCGTGCTCAAGCCCCACGAGGCGGCGCTGCTGGCCGGCATGGTGGCGTCGCCGAGTGCCTTCGACCCCATCGCGCACCCGGAGGCGGCCAAGCGGCGCCGCAACCTCGTGCTCTCGAAGATGTACGAGCAGGGCTACCTCACGCGCGGCGAGTACGCCTCGAGCCGGGCCGAGCCGGTGCCTTCGAGCGACACGATCCGTCCGCCGCAGGCGCAGGCCGCGACGCAGTCCGCCGCCTACTTCGCGACCTGGGTGCAGCAGCAGGTGATCGACCGCTACGGCGCTCGCAACGCGCTCGAAGGCGGCCTGCGTGTCCAGACGACGCTCGACCTCGGCCTGCAGCGCGACGCCGACCAGGCCGTCAAGCGCTGGCTCGGCGACCCGCCGCAGGGCCCGCACGCCGCGCTCGTGGCGATCGACAACGACAGCGGCGAGATCCGGGCGATGGTCGGCGGCACCAACTACTCGAAGGTCCCGTTCAACCTCGCCACGCAGGGCCAGCGCCAGCCGGGGTCCGCGTTCAAGCCGTTCGTCCTCGCGACCGCGCTGCGCCGCGGGATCTCGCCGGACTCGACGTGGGAGTCCAAGCGGATCGTCTTCAACGTCCCGAACAGCATCGAGAAGTTCACGGTCAACAACTACGACAACAACTACTCAGGCGTCAGCACCCTGGCGCGCGCGACCACCTTCTCCGACAACTCCGTCTACGCGCAGGTCGGTATCAAGACCGGCACGAAGCGGATCGCGCGGACCGCCGAGCGGATGGGGATCCGCACGCCGGTGTCGAGCAACTACGCGATCTCGCTCGGCGGCCTCAAGCGGGGCGTGACGCCGCTCGACCTGGCTCACGCCTACGAGACCTTCGCGACCGGCGGGGTGCTCGTCACGGGCTCGATGGGCGCGGGCAAGCGCGGGCCGGTCGGCATCCGCAGGGTGACGATGCGCGACTCGCACCGCGTCCGCGGCCGCAACCGGCGCCTGCAGAAGCGCATCCTGCCCAAGAACGTCGCCGAGACGACGACGAACATCCTGCAGTCGGTCATCACGGTCGGGACCGGCAAGGTCGCGCAACTCGGCGGCGTCAAGGCGTGGGGCAAGACCGGCACGACCGAGAACTACGGCGACGCCTGGTTCGTCGGCGCCACGGACAAGCTCACGGTCGCCGTCTGGGTCGGCTATCCGGACAGCCTGAAGCCGATGACGACGGAGTACCAGGGTGACCCGGTCGCGGGCGGCACCTTCCCCGCGCAGATCTGGCACGACTTCATGACCTCCGCGCTGGAGGCCGAGAAGACGCGCCAGGAGCGCGAGTGCGCGTCCGACCAGAAGAAGCTCGACGCCCAGCCCGACGACCCCGACGGCGAGACCCCGCCGCCGCCCGCGAGCTGCGTCAAGGCCGGCGTAGCGACGGATCCGGACGAGGACGCCACCGCGCCGCAGACGGGCGACGGGAGCCCGACGTCGACCACCCCCGCCGAGCCGGGCGACAGCGACGGCGACAGCGGCGCGGCCACCGGGGACGGTGGCGAGCCAGTCGCGCCGAACCCCAACGGTGGCGAGCCCGTGACCCCGCAGGCGCCGCCCGCGGTGCCGCCCCCGGCGCAGGCGCCGGCTCCCGAACCGCCGCCGGTGCCCGAGACCGGCGACCCCGGGCCGTCCGGCGGGGCCTCGCCTACGCCGTGACACGCGCCGGTTCGCCGCGCCGGGCGGTTAGGGCGATGCGCGCGGGCTGAGCAGGAGGCCGGGCGGCCACGGCCGGGAGACGTTGCGGTTGCCCGCCTCGCAGAAGCGCCACGGCAGCTCGGCCGCCCGGCTGATGCCCACGCGCACGCCCGTCACGACGCCGGGGTCGGGGCGATCGGGCAGCGGCGGACCCAGCCGGATGGGGCCGTCGAGCAGCGACGTCGCGTTGAGCTCCAGGCCCATGCCGAACGCCTGCGTGAGCTTGCCGGGGCCGGAGCAGAGGTCGGTCTGCAGCGGTCGCGCGCGGCGCTCGAACATCCCCGGCAGCCCTGCGACGGGATCGAGCGCGCGGATGAGCACGGCCGCCCCCACGCCCGCCGGCTCCACGACGACGTTCAGCAGCGCGTGGATGCCGTACGAGCGGTAGACGTAGGCGATTCCGGGCGCGTCGAACAGCGGCTTCGTGCGTGGCGTGAGGCCGACGAACGCGTGGCACGCGGGCTCGGAGTCGTGGTAGGCCTCGGTCTCGACGATGACGCCGAGGCAGCCCTCGTAGGCGATCGTGCAGCCGACGAGCGCGCGCGCCGCCTCGACGACCGGCAGCGCGAGCGCGCGGAGGTGGCGGTCGGCCGGGCCGGTCGCGGAGGGCGCGGAGCCGGCGCGGCGCGGGCGCTCGGCACGGTCGGGCGCGGAGCCGCCGCGCGGCGGGCGGTCTGCGGCGGCACTCACCCGGCGTTGCGCGCGAGCGCTGCGCGGGCCGCCTCGAGCTGCTCGCGGACGCGCGCGAGCGCCGTGCCGCCCTCGCTCACCTTCGACTCGAGCCACGAGCTCTGGGCGAGCAACGCGCGGAAGGCGGCGGGGTCGAGCTGATCGGACGCGGCGGCGAGCTCGTCGTCGGTGAGGTCGGCGAGCGTGCGCTCGGAGTCGACGGCGACCCGCACGAGCCCGGCCACGATCCCGTGGCACTGGCGAAACGGGACGCCCTGCTTGACGAGGTGGTCGGCGACATCGGTCGCGGCGATGAGGTCGTCGGAGGCCGCGGCCGACATCCGCTCGCGCTGAAAGCGCGCGCCGCGGATCATGCCGGCGGCCGCGGCGAGGCACAGGTCGAGCGTGTCGACCGTGTCGAAGAGGTGCTCCTTGTCCTCTTGCAGGTCCTTGTTGTAGGTCAGCGGAAGGGCGTGCATCACGCCGTGCAGCGCGCCGAGGTGCGCGACGACGCGCGGCGCCTTCGCGCGCAGGAGCTCCGCGGCGTCGGGGTTCTTCTTCTGGGGCATGATCGACGAGCCGGACGTCCACGCGTCGGGCAGCGTGACGAAGCCGAACTCCTCGCTGGACCACAGGACGAGCTCGGCGCCGAGCCGGCTGAGGTGCGTCGCGCACGTCGCGGCCGCGCTCAGGTAGTCGAGCACGAAGTCGCGGTTTGACACCGCGTCGATCGAGTTGGGCGCGACGCGCTCGAAGCCGAGCTCCCGCGCCACCGCGCCGCGGTCGGTGTCGAAGTTCACGCCCGCGAGCGCGCCGGCGCCGAGCGGCAGAGCGGCGGTCTGGGCGGCGGCGAACTGGAAGCGCTCGCGGTCGCGCAGCAGCATCCAGACGTAGGCGAGCAGGTGGTGGGACAGGTAGACGGGCTGCGCGCGCTGCAGGTGCGTGTAGCCGGGCAGCGGCCAGTCGAGGTGCGCCTCGGCGGCGTCGACCAGCGCTTGGGCGAGCGCGTCGACGGCGCGGGTGGCGTGGCCGGCGGCGTCGCGGGTGAAGAGCGCGACGTCGGTCGCGACCTGGTCGTTGCGCGAGCGCGCGGTGTGCAGCTTGCCCCCGACCGCGCCGGCGACCTCGGTCACGCGGCGCTCGATCGCCATGTGGATGTCCTCGTCGTCTGGCTGAAACGGGAAGGTCCCGTCGGCGAGCTCGGCCTCGACGGCATCCAGGGCGGTGAGCAGGGTGTCGCGGTCGTCGTCGCCGATGATGGCTTGGGCGGCGAGCATGCGCGCGTGCGCGCGGGACTGAGCGACGTCGTGGTGCCAGAGGCGGCGGTCGAAGCCCAGCGAGGTGTTGAGGCTGCGGAAGACCGGGTCCTGGGGCTCGGAGAAGCGCGACATCGCAGGGCGAGTGTATGCGGCCCATTACCCTCCGCGCCGTGGCCGAACGCAGCTACCCGCAGCGCGACTACTCGCGACCGCCCGAGGCCGTGGAGATCCTGCTCGTCCGCCACGGCGCCTCGCAGGCGGCGGTCGAGGGACAGCCGTTCGAGCTGCTCGAAGGCCAGGCCGACCCGTCGCTGTCGCCCGAGGGCGAGCTGCAGGCCGCGGCCGTCGCCGCGTTCCTCGCCGGCGAGCCGCTGCAGGCGCTGTTCATCACGCCGCTACGGCGCACCGCCCAGACGGCGGCGCACATCACGAAGGCCACGGGACTCGAGCCGGTCGTCGTGCCCGAGCTGCGCGAGATCCACCTCGGCGAGCTCGACGGCGGCGCATTCCGGATCGCGCTGGCCGCGGGCGATCGCGTCGTGCGCGAGGTGTTCGAGCAGGAGCGCTGGGACGTCATCCCGGGCGCCGAGCCGATGGAGGACTTCGCGAAGCGGACGCGCGCGGGGATCGAGTGGATCGTGGCGAACGTGCCGGCCGGGGCGACCGTCGCCGCCGTCGTCCACGGCGGCGTCGTCGGCGATCTGTGCCGCCAGGCCGCCGGCAGCCGCGGGTTCGCGTTCACCCACGCCGACAACTGCTCGATCACGCGGCTCGTCGTCCTCCCCGACGGCGGCTGGTCGGTGCGCAGCTTCAACGAGGGCGGCCACCTCGCGCCGCGCGACCCCGACGTCTGACGCCGGTCAGCGCCCGAGCACGGCGCGCAGCGCCGCTGCCACGCGCTCGATCTGGCTTTCGGACAGCTCCGGGAAGAACGGCAGTGCGACCGAGCGCGCCGCGACGTCCTCGCACACCGGGAACTCACCCTCGCGATGGCCGAACGTCTCACGGTAATAGGACATCAGGTGAATCGCGGGCAGGTAGGGCTTTGACTGAACGCCGCGCTCGCGCAGCGCGCGGATCGTCGCGTCGCGATCGACCCCGCGCGGCAGCTGCACGACGAAGACGAACCAGCCGCGCACGTCGCCGCCGCTGTCGGAGCAGGGCAGCTCGAGGCCCTCGATGCCGGCCAGCGCCGCGCGGTACAGCGCGGCGGCGCGCGCGCGGCCGGCGAGCATCGCGTCGAGGCGGTCGAGCTGGGCGAGCCCGATCGCGCACGCGATGTCCGACAGGCGGTAGTTGAAGCCCAGGCGGTCGTGGTCCAGCCAGCCCATGTCCGGCGCGCGGCCCTGGTTTCGCTCGGAGTCGATGCGCTCCTTGACCGCGATGTCGCCGGTCGTGACCATGCCGCCCTCGCCGGTCGTCAGCTGCTTGTTGGCGTAGAAGCCGAACGACGCGGGGTGACCGCGCGCGCCGACCGCGACGCCGTCGGCGTGCACCGCGCCGAGCGCCTCGCAGGCGTCCTCGACGATCGGCAGGCCGAGCGCCTCGAACGCGGGCAGGTCGGCGGGGAAGCCGAAGATGTGGACGGGCAGGATCGCCGTCGTGCGCGGTGTGATCGCGGCCGCCGCGGCCGCGGGATCGAGGTTCAGCGTGCGCGGGTCGATGTCGGCGAACACGGGGCGGGCGCGCTCGTAGAGCGGCGCGTTCGCGCTCGCGACGAACGAGAACGGCGAGGTGACGACCTCGTCGCCGTCGCTCACCCCCACCGCGCGCAGCGCTAGATGCAGGCCCGACGTGCCGCTGGACACCGCGCTCGCGTGCGCGACGCCGAGCCGCGCCGCGAAGGCCTCCTCGAAGGCGGGTACGCGCGGGCCGAGCGACAGCTGGCCGGAGCGCAGGACGTCGACGACCGCGCGCTCCTCGGCCTCACCCAGCACCGGCCGGGCGAGCGGGATCTCCTCGTCGACCCGGAGCGCGGCCACAGGCCTACTGGACCGCGGCGGCGCCGCGCACGCGACCGGACTGCTCGGCGTACTCGAGCGAGTCGACCAGCGCGGACCACGACGCCGCGATGAGGTTCGTCGACACGCCGATCGATCCCCACGTCTCGTCGCCGTCGGTCGCGTCGATGAGCACCCGGATCGTCGCGTCCGAGCCCTTCGTCTCGTCGAGGATGCGCACCTTGAAGTTCGACAGCCAGGTGTCCGCGAGGTGCGGGTGCGCCTCGGTGAGCACGGCGCGCAGCGCGGCGTCCAGCGCGTGGACCGGCCCGTTGCCGCGCGTCGTGTGCACGTAACGCTCGTCGTCGACGCGGATGCGGATCGTCGCCTCGGTCTCGACGTGGCCGCCGGCGGACTGGTCGACGATGACGCGCCAGGACTCGAGCTCGAACAGCGGCTCGTACTCGCCGGCCTCCTTGCGCAGCAGCAGCTCGAACGAGCCGTCGGCCGTCTCGAACTGGTAGCCGTCGTGCTCGAGCGCCTTCATCCGCTCGAGGACGCGCGCCGTGACGCCGTCGTCGAGCTCAAGCCCGGCCTGCTCGGCCTTGTCGAGCACCGTGCCCTTGCCCGACAGCTCGGAGACGAGCAGGTCGCGGCGGTTGCCGACCAGGGCGGGGTCGACGTGCTCGAAGGTGGTCGCGTCGGCGCGGATGCCGGCGGCGTGCAGGCCGGCCTTGTGCGCGAACGCGTGCTTGCCGACGTAGGGCTGGGCGGATTCGGGCTGGCGGTTGAGCAGCTCGTCGGCGAAGTGGGCGGTGTCGGTGAGGCGGCGCAGCTGCTCGTCGGAGACGACGCGGTGGCCCATCTTGAGCTGGAGGTTCGCGATGACCGTGATGAGGTTCGCGTTGCCGGTGCGCTCGCCGATGCCGTTCATCGTGCCCTGCACCTGCGTTGCCCCGGCCTCGACCGCCATGAGGCTGTTGGCGACGGCGCAGCCGCCGTCGTCGTGGCAGTGGATGCCGATCTTCACGCCCGGGAGCGCGGTGACGACGTCCGTCACCGCGGCAAAGATCTGCGATGGAAGCGACGGCCCGTTCGTGTCGCACAGGACGAGCCGCTCGGCGCCGGCCTCGGCCGCGGCGCGCAGGCACGCGATCGCGTAGTCGCGGTCGGCGCGCAGGCCGTCGAAGAGGTGCTCGGCGTCGAAGATCACGCGCTTGCCCTGCGACGCGAGGAACGCCACGGACTCGGCGATCATCGCGAGGTTCTCCTCGCGCGAGACACGCACGACCTTCTCGACGTGCAGCGTCCAGGTCTTGCCCACGATCGTCGTGACGGGCGCGAAGGACTCCGCGAGCACGCGCAGCCCGGCGTCCTGCGCGGCCTCGACGCCGCGCCGGCGGGTCATGCCGAAGGCGGCGATCGTCGCGCCGGCGAGCGTCTCGCGCTCGAGCAGCGAGAAGAGCTCGGCCTCTTTGGGGTTCGAGGCGGGGAAGCCGGCCTCGACGAGCTGCACGCCGAGGTCGTCGAGGCGATGGACGAGGCGCACCTTCTCCTCGGCGGTGAGCGTGAGGCCGCCGCCGCCCATGCCGTCGCGCAGCGTGGCGTCGTAGAGCTCGATCTGTGTCATGGCTGTCCGGGTCCTTTCAAAGAAGAGTCTGAGGGCGAGTTCGCTGGCAGGGCGACCGGACGCGTGCGCGTCAGGCCGCCTGCGGAATTCGCCGACCGACCCCCATCTCAGACCCGTTGGACGTCATGCGACCTTGGCGGGCGCCGGGACGGGGTCAAGCCACTCCCGGTAGCGGTCGCTGCGCCCGTGCAGCGCGTCCTCGAAGACCGTCTGGATCGCGCGGGTGATCTCGCCGGGCTCGCCGGCGCCGATCGCGTGGTCGTCGACCTCGCGCACCGGCACGAGCTCGGCCGCCGTTCCGGTCATGAAGACCTCGTCGGCCATGTAGAGCTCGGCGCGCGCGATGTTGCGCTCGATGACCTCGTAGCCGAGGTCGCGGGCGATCGTGATGACGGACTTGCGCGTGATGCCGTCGAGGATCGACGCGGCCGGCGGCGGCGTCACGAGCCGGCCGTCCCACACCACGAAGATGTTCTCGCCCGAGCCCTCGCAGACGTTGCCGTGGTCGTCGAGGAGGATCGCCTCCTCGTAGCCGGCCTTCGTCGACTCGATCTTCGCGAGCACGCTGTTGAGGTACTGGCCGGATGCCTTCGCGGCGGGGATGAGCGAGCCGGGGCTGATGCGCCGCCAGCTGGACACCTTCGTGCGGATGCCCTTCGTCTTGCCCTCCTCGCCGAGGTAGGCGCCCCACTCCCAGACGGCGATCGAGACGTCGACCGGCACGTCGAGCGGGTTCAGGCCCATCTGGCCGTAGCCGCGGTAGATGATCGGGCGCACGTAGCAGGAGCGCAGCCCGTTGCGGCCGATGAGCTCGTTCGTCGCGGTGCGCAGGGCCTCGAGGTCGAACGGGACCGGCATGTAGTAGAGCTCCGCCGAGCGAGCGAGGCGCTGGAGGTGCTCGCGATGGCGGAAGATCGCGGGGCCCGAGGACTCCGTGTCGTAGCAGCGGATCCCTTCGAAGACGCCGGTGCCGTAGTGCAGCCCGTGCGTGAGGACGTGGACCTTGGCGTCCTCCCAAGCGACGAAGTCCCCATTCATCCAGATGAGGTCGGCTTGCTTCACGTCGAGCTCCTAGCGGTTGGCCGAGACGTCATGGCGTGCGCCCGATTCTAGGGCGGCGGCGGCTCGCGGGCCAGCCGCCGGGTGAGATCGGCCACGATTGCACGCGTTCGCCCCGCGGCGGTCCGTGGCGCGCCGCGGGCCCGGCGGATGTCCGCCGGGCCCGCGTCCTGCGCCCCACAAGGGCTATCTGCCGGCGGTGCTCAGCCGTCCGTGCCGCCCACGCCCGCACGGCCGGGGTCGCCTTGCGGACCCTTCGGACCCGGCGTGACGGGACCCTGGGCACCGGTCGCCCCGGTCGAGCCCCCGGGGCCGGGCGGGCCGGCCGGGCCAGCGCCGGAGCCGGTGCCGGCCGGCCTGCCGGCCGAGCCGGAGCCGACCTGCATCGTCTGGCCGGAGAAGTGGCACGACAGCGTGTCCGTGTTGACGCGCGCGGTGCTCAGGCAGGTCACGACGTAGTACGAGCGCTCGGGGATCGCTGCCGGGATCGTGACCGTCATGCGGCCCAGGCGCATCGTCATCGAGCGCATCCGCGGATACAGGCGCACCCTCGCCGGGGTGACGCGCAGCTCGCGCGCGAGGTCGTCGCGGCTGAAGCGACGGCCCTTCGACAGGAACATGCGCAGCTTGCCCTCGGTCGAGCTCGTGCTGCCCTGGTTTGAGATCGTCACGGTCGTCCGCCAGTGCCCGCGGACCGGCCGGACGTCCGGCGGCTCGGTCACGTGGCTGACCACGAGCTTCGGCCGGGCGATCGACACCGCCGGGACGCCGGCGGCCAGCAGCGCCGCCGAGAGCGCCACGAGTGCCGCGGGCCTTCCCGCCAGTCGCCTGCCGGGCTCAGCCACCGGGTGCGTCCTTGCCGGGCTCGCCCTGGTCGCCCTTCGGTCCTGCGGGTCCGGCAGGTCCGGCGGGGCCGGTCGCGCCGGCCGCACCGGTGGGGCCAGCCGGGCCGGGCGGGCCGGGGACACCGCCGCCGGAGCCGGTCTGGTCGCCGTCCGGGTCGGCGGTGCCGACGCGCATCGTCTGGCCCGAGAAGTGGCAGGCGAGGCCGTCGCTGTCGACGCGTGCGGTGCCGAGGCACGCGACGACGTAGTACGCGCGCTCGGGGATCGAAGCGGGGACCGTCGCCGTCACGCGCCGTGTGAGCAACCGCTTGGAGCTCATGCGCGGGAAGATCCGGAACTGGGCCGGGGTGAGGACCAGCTCGCGCGGGAGGTCGTCGCGGCTGAACCGGCGGCCTGTCGACAGGAACATGCGCAGCCGGGCGGACGCCGCGGTGCTGGCGCCCTGGTTGTAGATCGTGACCGTGGTGCGCCAGTGGCCGCGGACGGGCCGGAGGTCAGGCGGCTCGGTCACCGAGTTGACGACGAGTCGCGACGGCGCGAGCGCACCGGCCGGAGCTCCGACCGATAGCACCGCGACGACGATCGCCACCAGGATGGAGAGTGGGGCCAGTAGTCGCATGCCGGTCCCTTCGGCCATGTTGCACGGCCGCCCCACGCGCGTGGCCGGATGTTGGACGAATCGCCGGATCCCGGGATGCCGCGGGCGACCTCCCGCGGGCGGGTCCGGGGGCCGGTGGGGGCCGGTGGGGGCCGCCCGCCGCCGGGGCGCGAGCGGCGGAGGCGCCGGCAAGGCCGGCGGTGAGCTACCCCTTGCCGAGCTCGTCGACGACCGCGCGGGTCGCCTCGGCCGTCGTCGCCTCGCCGCCGAGGTCGCGGGTGCGCAGCCCGGCGTCGAGCGCGCGGTCGACCGCCGCCTCGATCGCCGCGGCCTCTGCGTCCCAGCCAAGGCCGTGGCGCAGCATGAGCGCGGTCGACAGGAACATCGCGAGCGGATTGGCCGCGCCGCTGCCGGCGATGTCGGGCGCCGAGCCGTGGACGGGCTCGAAGAGGCCGGGGTGGCCGCTCTCGCCGAGGCTCGCGCTCGGGAGCATGCCGATCGAGCCGGTGATCATCGCGGCCTCGTCGGAGAGGATGTCGCCGAAGAGGTTCTCGGTGACGATGACGTCGAAGTCGGCCGGGCGCGCGACGAGCTGCATTGCGGCGTTGTCGACGAGCATGTCGGTGAGCTCGATGTCGTTGTAGCGCGCCTTGTGGACGATGTGGACGACCTCGCGCCACTGCCGCGACGTCTCGAGCACGTTGGCCTTGT
Organism: uncultured Actinomycetes bacterium; assembly: GCA_963743055.1. Lineage (GTDB taxonomy): Bacteria > Actinomycetota > Thermoleophilia > Solirubrobacterales > Solirubrobacteraceae > CADCVQ01. The sequence goes on from CAVUOK010000003.1 coordinate 339,833, forward strand.
CGACGCTCGCGACCTTCTTGCGGCGCAGGCGCGCCGCGTCGAACGCGACGTGCGCAATTCGGTCGACTTCCTCGACGCTGTAGAAGCAGAGATCGCTGGCGCTGCGTGCGGTGCGCGTCTTCTCGCCGAAGTAGATGCCGCCGGTCAGCTCGCGCACGACGAGCAGGTCCGTGCCCTCGATGCGCTCGCGCTTGAGCGGGCTCGCGTCGTACAACGCGGGCACGGGCCGGACGGGGCGCAGGTTCGCGTACAGGCCCATGCCCTTGCGCAGCCCGAGCAGCCCTTGCTCGGGGCGCGGCGCGTCGGGGTCGGTCGTGTCCCACTTCGGGCCGCCGACCGCGGCGAGCAGGACCGCGTCGGCGCGCTTGCAAGCGGCGAGCGTCTCGTCGGTGAGCGCGGTGCCGTGGATGTCGATGGCGGCCCCGCCGAAGGCGTGCTCCTCGAAGCTGAAGTCCTCGGAGATCGTGCGCAGGAGCTCGAGCGCGGGGGCCATGATCTCAGGGCCGATCCCGTCGCCGGGAAGGGTGACGATGGTGGGCATGGCCCGCAGGCTATGGCTTCAGACGAAGAAGTCGCCGACTCGCGGCGACCAGCCCGGTACGACGTCGCCGAGGTCGAGCGTGTCGTCCGGATGCAGGACCACAACATCGTCGCGAGCGCGAAAGACGGTCGCCGTTCTCGTCGGCGGGTCGACCACGACGGCTGCGCGCGCGCCGGCAGCGAGCCATTCGAGCGCCTTCGCGTCGACCTGCTTGCGGCGGTCGTTCGGCGAGACGATCTCGATGGCCAGGTCGGGTGGCCCGCGCCAGTACCCCTTGGGGATGCCGCCCGCGGCCACGCGTTCGCCGGAGACGAAGAACACGTCGGGCGCCCGCACGGTGTCCGGATCCGACGCGAGCAGAAAGCCGACCTCGGACGACATCGCGATGCCGAGGTTTGCGTCCTTGACGTGGCGCATCAGGTCGAAGCCGATGTTCATCGCCACAGCGCCGTGCTCTGCTCCCGGAGGCTCCATCTCGTGGAGGATCCCTCCGACGAGCTCCTGCCTGTACGGCTCGTGCCTGTATTGGAGCAGTTCCTCCGCAGTCATGTGACGAAGCGCGGTCACCCGCTCGAGTTTACGCCCTCGTACGCGCCTTTCGAGGGTGAGGGCGCTCCCCCCGGTGGGGGCTGCCCGGGGTGAGAGCGCGAGGTGAGGATCGATCACGCCGGCTTGCTTCGCCGGCGCCACCAGTCACCACACCGAAGAGGGAGCTCCCATGCAGAACGCACCAAGCCGCGCCCGGCGGATCGCCGGCACCGCGGCCGCGGCCGCCCTGATCGTCTTCGGCGTCGCCGCCGCGGTCCAGGGCGTCAACGGTCACTCGCTCGTCCAGGACAAGCTCGCGCAGGAGTCGATCGTCGGCACGCCGAACATGACGCCCTCGGCGATGGCTGCAGAGATCAAGCGCAGCGGCGTCAGCGGCCTCGACGTGCCGACGTGCGCCGTCGCCGGCAAGTCGATCGACGACGGCGCCAGCGCACGCTGCTTCGCCGAGTACATGCGCGTCGACGCGCTCACGGCGACGGGCGGCAAGACGTACGCGCAGATGCCGCGCTTCGCGACGAAGGACGGCAAGGGCACGAACATCGAGGCCGAGGCGCTGACGTACCCGAACGGCCGCCCGATGGACAACCCGGCGCGCAACGTCTGGGTCACCGAGACGGCGCTGTCCAACGCGCTCAACACGAGCTACATGGCCCAGCAGGTCTCGCTGTTCGGGATCGCCGTCGGCGCCGCGTTCCTACTCGTCGGCCTCGCGCTCGCCGCGTTCGCGCTCTCCGGCGTGCGGATGCCCAAGCCGAAGACGGTGCGCGTGCGCCAGCCCGAGGGCGCCCTGTCTTAGCCTGAATCCACCGAGGATCGTGGATGAATCCCTGCTGCCGGCGCGGTCCAGGGTCGATCGGCGGCGCACCCGTAGGGTGGACCCCTTCGGAAGCCGCCGATCGGCGCTGGGCCGTGATCGGCGGCGGGGATTCGCCGCGAGGATCGGTGGATTCAGGCTTAGCCCCAATCCACCGTTTGCTCGGCCGACTGGGGAGTTCGTCGGCGAAGCTGGCTGCGGCACGGCAGGTGCGCGTCGGTGGGCTTGTGGAGGACTGATCGGGGTTGAGCGCGGGGCCGATCTGGCGGTTGGTGACGTGATCGTGACGGGTGCGCTGGTCGTGGGGCGCGTGTTCGGGCAGCCGGGTGTCTCGCCGGTGGGGCGGGAGCCTGCGTGTCGGGGTTCGTGGGGCGCTGCTCAGGCGGCGGGGAGCGCTCGGATCGTGGCGAGCGCGCGGATGAAGTCCGCTTCCCAGGGCCAGCGGGCGGGGAGATGCAGCGTCCAGCAGCGGGCGCTGTGGGTGAGGCGGCCGGGGATGGTGATCAGTCGGCGCCGCAGGGTGCGGGCGGCGCGACGCGTCTTGTCGGGCAGGCCGATCAGCGCGGTCCAGCGGATGAGGTTGTGCGCGAGCGCGGCGATCACCGTCCAGGCGGCGTTCGCGGCGTAGTGGCCGGATGGGAAGTGCGCGAGGGCTTGGTCTTTGAGGTCGCGGATGGCCTGCTCGACGACGGCGTGCTGGCGGTGTTCGGCCTCGACGATCGCGAGCGCGTCGGTGCGGTTGGTCACGAACGCGAAGTGTCGCCAATCGGGCCACAGCTCGGCTTGCGCGCCGATCAAGCGGGTGCGCCGGACGATCATGCGTCGGCCGGCCAGGACGGTCTCGGCGATCTGTGCCTCGCCGCTGTCGGGGTAGTCGCTGAGCGTAGTCCACGCGTCCTCGGCGATCTGCGCGGTCTGGGCCTTGATGTTCTTGTAGTTGCGCACGCCGATCGAGTAGGTCCAGCCGGCCCGCTCAAGCCGGTTCATCAGCGTGTAGTTCCAGAACGCCGAGTCGGCTCTGAGCAGCTTCGGGCCGCTCGCGCCCGCCCGATCGAGGCGGGCGATCAGCTCGTCGGCGAAGCGAACGACGCCTCTGGCGCTGTTCGCCGCGCCCTTGCGGAGGCGCAGGTGCAAGACCTCGCCGGTGTCGGCGCGGGTCGCGAGGAGCGGGTGATATCCGCGCTTGGCGGTGTAGCCGAACGCCGCGCCCTGCTTGGCCTGACCGAAGACCTGCCCGACGAACGAATCGACATCCACGACGAGTCGCTGGTCGCCCGGGCCCGCGCCGGACTGCCAGGCGCTTGTGAGGCTGTCGGCGAGCACCCGGTCGAGCTGGCGAACATGCCCGAACGTAAACGCTCGCAAGAACGTCCCGAGCGTCGACGGAGCCGCGACGTCGTGTCCCAGCAGCGCGCCGGTGCGGCCGGCGCGGAGCACGTCACAGTGCTCGATGCAGTCCGCGCCCAACGCCATCGCCGAGACGAGCGTCATCACCTTGCGGCCCGGATTCGCCGCTCCATCGCGCTCGCCGAGATCGACCGAGGCATCAACGAGCCCCTCAACGCCAAGCCGCTGCGCGAGCAGCGCCGGCAGCACGATCCCAGCGTTAGCGACCGCCCGCTCATCATCAAAACGGACCCGCACCCCATCGCATCCGACGACCTTGGGATCCTGCACCACGTAGATGACCTCCTGGCGCAGGCCGCGGTTACTCTAATCAACCGCTAAATGCCTGCACAGGAGGTCATTCTGCTCTCACCGCCGGACAGCACCACCGTCCCGCGCCGGTGAATTAGGGCTTAGCTTAGGTCAGTCCGTCGCGCGCGTCGCGACGATGTTCAGTCGCACGTAGTCGAGCAGCGGGCGCTCTCCGAGACGCGACATGACCGCGTCGAGGAAGCGCTCGTGCTCGTCGGGCGCGAGACGCTCCAGGTGCGGGCCGAGGCACACGGTCTCGAGGTAGGCCCGCGGGTCGTCGGGCTCGACGGGCCAGGCCTGCAGCCAGCAGCGCACCTCGTCGAAGCCTGCCGCGCGCAGCCTGGCCTCGGTGACCTGCGGCGAGGCGAAGTTCCACGGCATCGGCCAGTCCTCGAAGCGGTCGGCGAGGCCGGCGTCTGCGGCCGCGAGCAGCGCGGTCGCGTGGACCGCGGCGACGTTGCCCGCTCCCCCGCACTGCGCGCTGATGCGGCCGCCCGGCCGCAGCGCGACCGCAAGGGAGGCGAACAGCGCGTCGTGGTCGGGCACCCAGTGGAACGTCGCGTTCGAGAACACCGCGTCGACCCGCTCGCCATCCTTCAGGCGAAGTCGGGCGAGGTCGGCCTGGCGCACGTCGGCCGCCGCCCCGTCGGAGAGCTCGGCCCGCGCCCGCGCGACCATCTCGGCGTCGGCGTCGACCGCGATCACGCGCCCGGCGGGCAGGCGATCGAGCAGCAGCCGCGTCACCCGGCCCGAGCCGCAACCCGCGTCGAGCACCGTCTCGTCGCCGCACAGCTCGAGGCGCTCGATGACGGCCTCCGACATCGCGACCTGCGGGCCCGACACGCGGTGGTAGGCGTCGGCGTTCCAGCCGCGGACCGCGCTCATGCGAGCGCCGTCGTGACGGGACCGGACCGCTCGCGCTCGCCCTCGTACGTCGCGATCGCGTCCTCCTGCGCGAGCGTCAGCGCGATGTCGTCGAGGCCGTTGAGCAGCCGGTGCTTGGTCTCGGGGTCGATGTCGAACGACGCGCTCCCGCCGTCCCACGAGATCTCCTGCGCCTCCAGGTCGACGGTCGCCTGGTCGACGGCCATCAACGCACGCACGTCGTCCTCGGAGATCGCGATCGTGAGCAGGCCGATCTTCGTGCAGTTCGACGCGAAGATGTCCGCGAACGACGGCGCGACGATCGCCTTGAAGCCGTAGTCCTCAAGCCCCCACGGCGCGTGCTCGCGGCTGGATCCGCAGCCGAAGTTGCGCCCGGTGACGAGGATCGGGCTCTTCGGCAGCGACCAGTCCGGCGCCTTCGCCCAGTCGTAGAAGAGGAACTCGCCGAACCCCGTGCGCTCGACGCGCTTGAGGAACTGCTTGGGCATGATCTGGTCGGTGTCGACGTCGGCGCGGTCGAGCACGGACACGCCGCCTTCGAACTTGACGATCGGCTCCATTAGCTCCACTCCCTGATGTCGACGAACCGGCCCTCGATGGCGGCTGCGGCGGCCATCTGGGGTGAGACGAGGTGGGTGCGCCCGCCGCGTCCCTGGCGGCCCTCGAAGTTGCGGTTCGAGGTGGATGCGCAGCGCTCGCCGGGCGCGAGCGTGTCGGGGTTCATGCCCAGGCACATCGAGCAGCCGGCCGCGCGCCAGTCGAAGCCCGCAGCGCGGAAGATCTCGTCGAGGCCCTCGCGCTCGGCCTCCGCCTTCACCTGCGCCGAGCCCGGAACGACCATCGCGTTCACGGTCGACGCGACCTTGCGCCCGCGGACGACCTCCGCGGCGACGCGCAGGTCGCCGATGCGGCTGTTCGTGCACGAGCCGATGAAGACGCGGTCCAGCGCGATGTCCTGGATCGGCGTGCCGGCTTCGAGGTCCATGTAGTGCAGCGCGCGCTCGTGGCCCTCGGTGGTCGGCTCGGGCACGGACTCGGCGACACCCGCGACCATGTCGGGCGCCGTCCCCCACGTCACCTGCGGGCTGATCGCGCTCGCGTCGACGGTGATCTCGCGATCGAACGTCGCGCCGTCGTCGGTCTTCAGCGCACGCCACTCGTCCGGGATGTCGATCCCCGCGTGCTCGGCGACCCACGCGAACGTCGTCTCGTCGGGCGCGATCATGCCGGCCCGCCCGCCGCCCTCGATCGTCATGTTGCAGACCGTCATCCGGCCTTCCATGCTCAACGCCTCGATCGCCGGTCCCGAGAACTCGACGACGTGGCCGACGGCCCCGGACGTGCTCATCTGGCCGATCGTCGCGAGGATGAGGTCCTTCGCGGTGACCCCGAAGCCCAGGTCGCCGGTGTAGAGGATCCGCATCGACTTGGGCTTGTTCGCGACGAGGCACTGCGTCGCGAGCACATGCTCGACCTCGCTCGTGCCGATCCCGAACGCGAGCGCGCCGAACGCGCCGTGCGTCGCGGTGTGGCTGTCGCCGCAGACGATCGTCATGCCGGGCTGCGTCACGCCGAGCTCCGGCCCGATCACGTGGACGATGCCCTGGCGATCGGAGCCCAGCGAGTAGATCGGCACGCCGAACTCCGCGCAGTTGCGCTCGAGCGTCTGCACCTGGACGCGGCTGAGCTCGTCCTTGATGCGCGCGGACACGGGGGTGCCGTCGGTCGGCGTGTTGTGGTCGGCGGTCGCGAGCGTGCGGTCGGGCCGGCGGACCTTGCGCCCGGCGAGCCGCAGGCCGTCGAACGCCTGGGCGCTCGTCACCTCGTGGACGAGGTGCAGGTCGATCCACAGGATGCCCGGCGCGACCTCGTGCGAGGCCCAGATCTTGTCGAACAGCGTCGTCATGGTTGTCAGCTCCTGCGTAGGCCGGCGGAGACGACGGCGAGCAGGACCGCGTCGCCGGTGCCGGGGTTCTCGAAGTGGTGGGGAAGGTCGGCGTCGAACGTGACGCAGTCGCCCTCGGAGAGCTCGTAGCGCTCGCCGTCGATGATCAGCGCGACGGCCCCGGCCTGGACGAGCGCGGTCTCACGGCTGCCGGGCTCGTGCATCGGCGGGTCGCCGGGGCCGCCGGTCTTCGCCCCGGCGCTCAGCACGTGGCGCGAGAGCTCGGCGCGCTGGCCGGGCAGCGGCGGGGTGAGGATCTCGGCCTGATGGCCGGAGCGCGGGTCGCTCGTGCCGGGGCGGCGGTCTCCCGCACGGACGATGGCGACGGTCGCGCCCTCGTCGAGCCTGAGCAGCTGCGAGAGCGTGAGCTCGAGGCCCGCCGCGATCCGCGACGCCACCGCGAGCGTCGGGCTCGTCTCGCCGCGCTCGACCTGGCTCAGCATCGGCGCGCTGACGCCGCTGCGATCCGCGAGGTCGCGCAGGCTGAGCTCCATCGCGTCGCGCAGCGCGCGGATGCGCGGGCCGATCGGTGTTGCGTGCTCGATGGTCGTCATGGTCGACTGTACGTTATCACGTACAAGCGTATGCCCGACACGGCGTCGCTACGCTCCCGGGGCGTGAGCGAGCGATTCATGGCCCCCGACGTGCTCGTCCTGGCGAGCGGCGGCACGCTGGGTGAGGCGTGGATGAGCGGCCTTTTGGCTGGCGTCGAGGACGCCACCGGCCACGACTTCCGCGCGACGGAGTCGCTCGTCGGGACGTCGGCGGGCTCGCTTGTCGCCGCCGCGCTCGCCGCCGGCCAGCGACCCCGACGACCCCAGCCGCCGTCCGGGGCGCGCCAGCTCGAATCCGGCGCGATCCCGGCCGCCGACGTCGCGCCCGAGGGCGCGTCCCAGCTCCCCGCATGGCTGCCCACGATCTCGCGCTCGGCGGTGCAGAGCGTCGCGCGCGAAGCGGTGCGACTGGCCGGCGTCGCCGCGACGCCGCTCGCGCCGATGGCGCTCGCCTTCGGCGCGACGGGCAGCACCGCGCTGCGGGCGGCGCTGCTCGGCCGCGCCCCGGGCAGCGACAAGTCGCTCAGCGCGATCCACGACGGCGTCGCCGAGACCGGCGCGCGCTTCGACGGGCGCCTGCGCGTCGTGGCGGTCGACCGCGAGAGCGGGCGCCGCGTCGTGTTCGGGTCGCCGGGCGCGCCCGACGCGACCGTCGCCCAAGCCGTGCAGGCGTCGTGCTCGGTGCCCTGGATCTTCGCGCCGACGCGCATCGGCGACCGCGAGTACGTCGACGGCGGCGTCTGGAGCAACACGAACCTCGACGTCGCGCCCGCGGCCCGCCTGACGCAGGTGCTGTGCCTGAACCCGATCGCGAGCCTCGACATCGCGATCGCGTCGCCGTTCGGGCTGCTGCGCGCGATCGCGGGCAGCACCGCGGCGCTCGAGACGCTGACCGTGCGCAGCCGCGGCGCGAAGGTGCGGATGATCGGCCCGGCGCAGGAGATCGCGCGCGTCATGGGCCCGAACCTCATGGACGCGCGCCACCGCGAGCAGGTCCTCGCCGGCGGCTACGCCCAGGGCCTTGGGCTCGGCGGCTGAAAAACGGCTCGACCGTGGCCCATCGCACACTTGCGGGCTGGCGTCGCCGCGCGCCGCGCCATACGTTGAGCGCCAAACGAACGACAAAGGACGTGACAGATGATCGCTTCACCCCGCCGCTCGCAACGTCTGCTCGCCGTCGCGGCCGCCTCCGCGATCGTGGCGCTCGCCGGCTGCGGCGAGGACGAGAAGAAGGCCGACGACCTGAAGCAGCAGGGTCAGGAGCTGCAGCAGGACAGCCAGCAGCTGCAGAAGGAGGCGCAGCAGACGGCCGAGGACGTCAAGAGCGGCAAGATCTCCGCCGAGGACGCCGCGAAGGAGCTCGAGGCGAAGTCCGAGGCCCTCAAGAAGAAGGCGCAGGAGACGACGCAGAACGCGATCGACGCCGCCAAGGAGAACGACAACCTGACCGACGACCAGAAGAAGCAGCTCGAAGACGCTCAGAAGCAGCTCGAGTCGAGCCCCTGAGCCGTCCCCCGAACCCTCCCGTGCCGCGCCCCCGGCGCGGGACCTCGGACGGCGCGAAGGCCGGGCGGGACCTGCCCGCGCGGCCACTGCGGTATGAAGGACGGTGATGAGCCTGCGCCCGCCCACCGCCCGCACGCCGCTTGAGGCTTGGCGGTCCGTCGCGACGGAGGGCCCCGAGGACGTGGCGCGGCTGCGCGATCGCGTCGCGGCGCAGGGGCCGGCGCCGCCCGTCGCGCTGTGGCTCGTGCGCCACGGCGAGACGACGACGAACGCGGCCGGCCTGTTCACGGGCATGACGGACGCGCCGCTGACCGTGCGCGGGCGCCTGCAGGCGCAGGACGCCGGCCGGGCGATCGCGGGCGCGACGTTCGATCTCGGCTTCGCATCCCAGCTCGAGCGCGCCATCGAGACCCTGACGCTCATGACCCGCGCCGGCGGGCTCACCCTCCCCCATGCCGTGCAGGACGCGCGCCTGTCCGAGCGGTCGTTCGGTACGCTCGAGCGCACGCCGATCCGCCCGCGCGACCCGCGCCTCGCCGTCGATCTCACGCTCGCGCCGGCGGGCGGCGAGAGCTACATCTCGATGACGCGCCGCTGCCTCTCGTTCCTGCTCGACCTGCGCTGCCTGGCCGCGCAGCTCGGACGCCCGCTCGCGCTGCTCGTGTGCTCGCATGTCGGCCCGATGCGCGTCATCACCGCGATCCTCGACGAGACGACCGACCCGCTCGTCGTGCGCGAGCAGCTGTTCGGCAACGGCGAGGTCGCGCGGCGCACGATGGGCAGGCTCGCGTGGCCCGTGTTCGCCGGCGGGCTGCCGGAGGCGCTGGCCGGCGACTCGCAGGACGGCGCGCCATGACGCCGGGCGGCGGCGACGCACCCGAGCGGTCGAAGGCCGTGCTGGCGGTCCGCTACGTCCTGCCCGCGGCGATCGTCGTCGCGGGGGTCGTCGTGCTGATCTTCAACCACTCGCTCAACGGGCTCGAGGGCGCGGCGATGTTCGTCGGGGCGGCCGGCGCGATCCTCCTGCTCAACGTCCTGTATCGGGTCGGCGTCACGGGCGACATCGAGCGCGACGAGGAGGCCGCCGCACGCGACTACCTCGACGAGCACGGCCACTGGCCCGACGAGGCGCCCCCGCCGAAGATCTAGCCGGCCTGATGGCGCGGCGTCCAGGCGAACGTCCGCACGGCCACGAGCAGCCCGGCCACGCCCCACGCGGCGAGGATCGCGAGATCGCCGCCGGCGATCCCGGCACCGGTCGTGCTGGGATCGAATGCGACGGTCAGCGCGTCGACGAACGGCTTGACCGGCAGCACGTCGGCGACCTGGCGCAGGCCGTCGGGCAGCTGGCTGACCGGCACGAACACCCCGGAGATGAAGTACAGCGGCAGCACGACGGCGTTCGTCATCGCGGGCGCCGCGTCCTCGCTCGAGATCGCGCGGGTGTACGCGATGCCCAGCGCGCAGAAGGCGAACGCGCCGAGCACGAGCGTCAGGACGAAGCCCGGCAGCGTCGACGTCGGGATGCTCACGTCGAACCCGATCGCGCCGATCGCCAGCAGGATGGCCGTGACGATCGCGGCGCTGACGATCGCCGTCCCGATCCGGCCCGCGAACACGACCCACGGCGCGACCGGCGTGCCGCGGACGCGCTTGAGCACGCCGTCCTCGCGCACGCGCGTCAGCCCGATCGCGAGGCCGACGAACGACGCCGAGATCACCGCGAGCGCGATGAACGCGGGCACCTGCAGGGTGGCGACGCGGATGTTGCCCATGTCCTCGTCGCGGTCGTTGCCGAAGATCGACACGAACAGGCACAGGAAGATCACGGGCAGGATCGCGGTGAAGAACAGCGCCGCGGGGTTGCGCCAGAAGACCTTGAGGTCCGAGCGCAGCTGGACGAGCAGCGCCGTCACGACGCCGGCACCTCGGAGGCCTCGGCTCCGGCCGGGGCCGCCTCGCCATGCGCCTCGCCGACGATCTCGAGATAGATCTCCTCGAGCGACGGCCGCATGACCTCGAGGCGCTCGAGCTCGATGCCCTCGGCGGCCGCCCAGCCGCACAGCTCGGCGAGCACCCGCGTGGGAGCGCTCGTGCGAAGGCGCGCGCGGCCGTCGTGGCCGATCTCGGCGGCGGGCCCGCCGGGCAGCTCGTGCAGCGCCACGGCGGCCGGCGGCACGAACAGGATCTCCGTCTCGCGCGCGCCCGGCCCGGCGAGGTCCTGCGGGGCGCCCTCGGCGACGATCACCCCGCCCTTGATGATCGCGACGCGGTCGGCGAGCTCCTGCGCCTCGTCGAGGTAGTGCGTCGTGAGGAAGACCGTCGCGCCGAGGTCGCGCAGCCCGCCGATGACCTCCCACGCCGCGCGCCGCGCGACGGGATCGAAGCCCGTCGTCGGCTCGTCGAGGAACACGAGCTCGGGGTTGCCGACGAGCGCGAGCCCGACGTCCAACCGCCGGCGCTGGCCCCCCGACAGGCGCCCGACGCGGTCGTCGGCCTTCTCGCCGAGGCCGACGAGGTCGATCGTCTCCGCGACCGGGCGGGTGTTCGGGTAGTAGGCCGACCACAGCTCGAGCGTCTCGCGGACGGTCAGCTCGGTCTGCGCCTTGCCCTCCTGCAGGACGATCCCGATCCGCGCGCGCCAGTCGCGGCCGCCGTGCTCGGGGTCGACGCCGAGGACGCGGACCTCGCCGCCGGTGCGCTTGCGAAAGCCCTCGAGGATCTCGACGGTCGTGGTCTTGCCCGCCCCGTTCGGGCCCAGGAAGGCGAAGATCTCGCCGCGCTCGACACGCAGCGAGACCCCTCGCACCGCCTCGTTCGCCCCGTAGGACTTGCGCAGGCCGTCGACCTCGATCGCGGCTTCGGCGGACACGCGGTCCAGCCTAGCCCGCCGCCGGGCTCAGGGCGTGGCGACCGGCTCGTTGGCGCCGAGGTCGATCGAGTCGCCGGCCGCCTGCGCCTTGCGCACGACGTTCGAGAGCGCGCGCACGTAGGCGGTGCCGGCCGCCTCGATGATGTCGGTCGCGACGCCCTGGCCCGAGGCGGACTGGCCCTCGAACTCGAGCACGACAGACGACTCGCCGAGCGCGTCCTGGCCGCCGGTGACGGCGTCGACGCGGAACGCGCGTAGCTGCGCGTCGATCCCGCTCGCCGCGTTGATCGCCTGGAACACCGAGTCGATCGGGCCGTCGCCGGAGTACTCGGCCGTGACCGGGACGCCGTCGGGCGGCGTGACCGTCACCTTCGCGCTCGGCACGCCGCCGGAGGCCGCATGCACCTCGAAGCTGTCGAACGTGTAGCTCGCGAGCTCGTTGCGCAGGTCGTCGGTGACGAGCGCCTCGAGGTCCATCGCCGTGACCTGCTTCTTCTTGTCGGCGATCTCCTTGAAGCGCTTGAAGGCCATGTTCAGCGCGGCGCCCTCGACGGTGAAGCCGAGCTCGGCGAGCGTCTGCTTCAGCGCGGCGCGGCCGGAGTGCTTGCCGAGCACGAGCGAGTTCGCGTCGAGGCCGACGGTCGTCGCGTCCATGATCTCGTAGGTCGTGCGCTCCTTGATGACGCCGTCCTGGTGGATGCCCGACTCGTGCGCGAACGCGTTGCGCCCGACGATCGCCTTGTTGGGCTGCACGACGTAGCCCGTGAGCCGTGACACGAGCCGTGACGTACGCGCGATCTCGGTCGTGACGGAGGTCGTGTGCAGGCCGGAGATCTCGCCGCGCGTCTTGAGCAGCATCACGATCTCCTCGAGCGAGCAGTTGCCCGCGCGCTCGCCGATGCCGTTGATCGCGCACTCGACCTGGCGCGCGCCGGCGACGAGGCCGGCGTAGGAGTTCGCGACCGCAAGGCCGAGGTCGTCGTGGCAGTGGACCGACAGGATGACGTCGCTCAGCTCCGGCACGAGGCGGTAGAGGCCGCTGAGGAACGCGGCGTACTCGTCGGGCACGGTGTAGCCGACCGTGTCGGGGATGTTGATCGTCGTCGCGCCCTCCTCGATCGCCGCGGCGACGACCTCGGCGGTGTACTCGAGCTCGGCGCGCGTCGCGTCCATCGGCGAGAACTCGACGTCGTCGACGAACGACTTCGCGTGCGCGACGGCCGCGCGGGCCTGGTTGAGCACGTCCTCGCGGGTCGAGCGGAACTGGTGGACGATGTGGATGTCCGACGTCGAGATGAACGTGTGGATCCGAGGTCGCTCCGCGTCGCGGACAGCTCGTGCGGCGGACTCCACGTCGGGTGCTTGAGCTCGAGCGAGGCCGGCGATGATGGGGCCTTGGACTTCGCGGGCGATCGCCTGGACCGCCTCGAAGTCGCCGGGCGAGGCGATCGGGAAGCCGGCTTCGATGACGTCGACGCCGAGGCGCGCGAGCTGGTGTGCGATCTCGAGCTTCTCGCCGGTGTTCAGCGAGATGCCGGGCGACTGCTCGCCGTCGCGCAGGGTGGTGTCGAAGATGCGGACGTGCTGTGGATCGATCTGGCTCATGACGGGTCTTTGCTCCTTGTGAAGGCTCGAGGTGTGCTGCTTCTCAGTCGGTATGCGGCAGTGCGGCCGCCACGCAGATAGCTCCCCCTATCGGGGGAGCAGGAGAAGCAGGGAAAGCTCGAGGGCACGCGTCATGCGCCGGTCAGTCTAAACGGTCTCGCGGCGGCTGTGGGGTGGATGAGCGTCAAACGTTCGTCGACGCTCGATCGACGCACGCGCGCGGATGGGCGACCGGCGGGCGCGGCCATCCGGCGCCCGGGTGGGTCAGATCCTGCGCGTCGGCTCGGTCGGCGGGACGGCTCCGGGGGCGACGGGCGCAGCGCCGGGTGCGACAGGGCCGGCGTCGCGTGCGACCGGACCGGCTTCGCGTGCGACCGGTCCGGTGCCAGGTGCGACCGGGCCGGCGCCGGGGGCCGGGCGCGGCGCCCGCGGGTCGTGCACGCCGGGGCTCGCGAGCGCGACCGAGATGCGTGCCACCGAGAGGACCGCGCCCGCGCTCATGAGAATCGTCGCGGCCAGCGCGAGCCAGAGCCCGGTGTCGGGGTCGTCGTCGATCGCGGCCGCCACCGGCGGCGGGTTGACGAGCGCGAAGAGCACGATGACGAGCGCGGCGACGGTCGGGCCGATGAGCCAGCTCGCGGGCCGCGGCGGGCCGAAGCCGAAGCGGCTCGCGACGGCGACGAGCGTGCCGACAGCGAGCAGCGCCAGCACGAGATCCCAGACCTCGAACGCCTCGAAGGCATCCGTGCCGCGCTGATACCACGCGAGGAACAGGCTGACGAAGAGCAGGATCGCGCCGGCACCGATGAGCAGCATCCCCGCCTCGTGGCTTCGCGCTTCGTCCGGCGTGGTGGGACGTCCTGCTGCGGTGCGCATCGTCGGCTCTCCCGGGTCGGTTGGTCGAGGCGACGGACTGTTACCCGCACGCGGGTTGTGACACGCCCCGGGCTGCCTATCCTCGATGTCATGCCGACAGCCCGCGACACCGGCTTTCCGAGCAACGACGCGCAGGACGACTTCCTGCGCGCACGGCGCCGCCGCGTGCTCGCCCGGCTGTCGGCGGTGCTGCGGCTGGAGTCCGGCGACGTCGACGTCATGCTGTCCTTCGACGAGGTCGTCGAGGCGCTCGGACGGGTCGGCGAGCGCGACCTCGGCGTCCACACGCTCGCGATCGAGTCGATCGTCGGCACCGTCGACCGCGGCAAGGAGTTCGACCGCGCGTTCCGGCCGACGTCCGGGCGCGTGCGCACGCGCTTCGAGCGCATCGCCGAGTCGCAGAGGCGCGGGCAGTCGATGCCGCCGATCGACGTCTACCGCGTCGGCGACCTGCACTTCGTGCGCGACGGACATCACCGCGTCGCCGTCGCGCGGGCGCAGGGGCGCGAGGAGATCGACGCGCGCGTCGTCGAGGTGGTGACCCGCGTGCCGGCGGACGCCTCGATCGACGCCGAGGTGCTGCCGCTGAAGAGCCACGAGCGCGTGTTCCTCGAGCGCGTGCCGCTCGCGCGCAAGGCCCGCGCGCGGATCGCGGTCACCGACCCTTACGGCTACGGGTCGCTCGCCGAGGGCGTCGAGGCGTGGGGCTTTCGCCTCAGCCAGCACGACGGCGTGTGCCTCGACCGCGCGGAAGTCGCCCGCCGCTGGTTCGACGAGGAGTACGAGCCGGTCGTCGCGATGCTGCGCGAGGCCGATCTCGTCGGGCGCCGCGAGACGGAGACCGACGCGTACCTGCGCCTCTCCTGCGACCGCTACCGCCTCATGCGCACGCACAGCTGGACCGACGAGGCGATCGAGCGCGTGCGCCGCGGGCGCTAGGACGCCTCAGCCTGCTCAGCCGCCGGCGCGGTCGTGGCAGCGAGCAGCGCGATGACCACCGCGAGGACGGCGACGATGACGAGCGCGCCGCGCAGCGTCCCCGCCTCGGCCACGAAGCCGATCACCGGCGGGCCGGCGAGGAAGCCGAGGTAGCCGACCGTCGACGTCGCCGCGATCCCGGTCGCGGACGCCACGCCGGGCGTGCTCGCCGCGGCGCGCAGCACCGTCGGGAAGACGGTCGCGAGGCCGGCACCGACGCACGCGAAGCCCGCGACGGCGGCGACGGGCGCCTCGAAGGCAAGCGCCGTCGCCATCCCGGCGCAGGCGAGCGCGCCGCCCGCGCGCGTCGTGAGGACCGGGCCGAGCCGCGCGATCAGCCGGTCGCCCCAGAGTCTGCCGATCGCCATCGCGAGCGAGAACGCCGCGAAGCCCGCCGAGGTCAGGACCGCGCCGGCCTCGAGCGAGCCGCGCAGGTAGACCGCGCTCCAGTCGGCCACCGAGCCCTCGGCCAGCAGGCAGCAGAACGCCACGACGCCGAGCGCGAGCAGCTAGCGCGGTGGCCGTGCGATCACCGGTCCGCTCGCCGGGCCCGCTCCGGGCGGCGAGCCCGGACGCAGCCGCAGGAGCGCGACGGCCGCGATCGCGCCCAGCAGCACCGCGACCGTCGCGAGATGCGCGAGCGGCGCGACACCCGCCGCCGCGAACCCGCCGCCGCAGAGCGCGCCGGCGAGCCCGCCGACGCTGAACGCGCCATGAAACGCCGAGAGGATCGGGCGCTCGTGGTCGCGCTCGATCGCGACGCCCTCGTGGTTCATGGCGACGTCGAGCGTCCCGTTCGCCGCGCCGACGACGAACAGCGCCGCCGTCAGCGTGGCGAGCCCCGGCGCGAGGGCGAGCAGCGGGAGCGCGGCGCAGTACGCGAGGACGGCCGGAGCCAGGATCCGCAGCGACCCGATCCGGCCGAGCGCCCGGCCCGCGAGCGGCATCGCCACGAGCGCTCCCGCCGCGACGCCGAGCAGGGCGACGCCGAGCGCGCCCTCGCTGAGGCTGAGCCGCTCCTGCACGTCCGGGATGCGCGGCACCCAGTTCGCGAGCACCGCGCCGTTGACGAAGAAGATCGCCGTCAGCGCGACGCGGCGCGACCGCGGCCGGCGCGCCGTCAAGCCGCGACCGATTCGCGTAGCTCCCGGGCGCGCAGCGTCTCGCCGTGCTCGCGCATGCGCTCGACGGCAGCCGCGATGCCGAGCACCTGCTCCGGCTCGCCGAGCAGGACCTCGTGCGAGCAGACGACGCAGCGTTCGTGGGCGCGGCGCGCGACCGGCAGCTCGTAGCGCCGCGGGTCGATCGCCGCCTGGTACTCCGCGCCGAGGCGGTGGCGGCGCTTGGTCTGAGGCCGGTGCAGCGCCGAGCTGTCCAGCGGCCGGTAGGGCGCGCCGAATGCGACCGCGGTCTCCGCCTCGAGCGCCTGCCGGAACCGCGCCGGCGGACAGGCCGCCGAACGCGGCGGGGTCGTAGCGAAACACGTACGCGTAGAGGTTGCGGCCGGTGACGCGCTCGTCGCAGCGCTGGGGGGCGATGCCAGGGATGCGGGCGAGCGCGGCATCGAGCGCTGCGGCGCTCGCCGCGCGCCGGCGCCGCTGCTGCGCGACGCGCTCGAGCTGGCCGACGAGCAGCGCCGCCTGCAGCTCGGTCATGCGGTAGTTGCCGCTCTGCACCGGCTGCCAGTCCTCGTCGCGGCTGCCGGGGCGCCGGCGCCCGCAGTTGCGCAGGCTGTGCAGGCGCTCGAACAGGCGGTCGTCGCTCGTCGTGACGAACCCGCCCTCGCCCGACGTGACGGTCTTGCTCGACTGGAAGCTGAACGCGCCGATGTCGCCAAGCGAGCCCGCGCCACGCCCGCGCCAGCGCGACCCGTGGGCGTGCGCACAGTCCTCGACGACGGCGCGGCCGTGGTCGCGGGCGATGGCCGCGATCGCGTCGAGGTCCGCGAGCGCGCCGTAGAGGTGCACGGCGGCGATCGCCTTCGTGCGCGGCGTGATCGCCGCGGCGACGAGCTCCGGGTCGATGCACAGCGTGTCGGCGCGCACGTCGACGAGCACCGGCGTGGCGTTGACGTCGAGCACGGCGGCCGCCGTCGACTGCCAGGTGAGACCCGGCACGACGACCTCGTCGCCAACGCCGATGTCGAGCGCCTCGAAGGCGAGCTGCAGCGCGAGCGTGCCGTTCGCGACGCAGAGCCCGTGGCGCGCGGTCTGCAGGCCGGCGAAGCGGCGCTCGAGCTCGCGTTCCAGCGGGCCCTCGCCGGCCCAGCGGCCGCTCTCGAGCGCCTGCGTCATGAGCTGCGCCTCGCGCTCGCTCCACACCGGCCAGCGTGAGCGCAGCTCGCAGACGGGGTCACCGCCGAGGATCGCCGGCCGGCTCATGCGCGCCGTCCGGGCTGCGGGCCGGCCTCGCGCGGGGCCGGCGAGAGGCTGATCGCCTCGTCCGAGCTCGCGGAGCGGTAGAGGGCGTCGACGACACGCTGGACGGCGAGCCCCTCGCGCGGCGTGACCAGGGCGCCACCGCGGTCCTCTCCGGTCAGGCAGAGATCGACGAAGCGGCTGGCCTGCAGCGCGTAGGGATCGGGACCGGCCGGCCGGTTGATCGGCGTCGTGTCGACGAGCGTCCCGTGACGCTCCTGGTAGATGCGCAGCGGGAAGACGTCCGCACCGCCGTGGTCGCCCATGAGCGACACCTGCGTCGTCTCGGGCGCCTCGATGTTCGCCGCGAACGAGGTCTCCACGACGAGCGACGCGCCGTTGACGAAGCGCACCTGCCCGACGGCCATGTCCTCGACGGCGAACGAGCGCCAGTCCCATTGCCCCCACAGGCCGATCCCGTCGCGGTTGCCGATGCGCAGGTGGGTGGACCCGAGCACGACCGACGGCTCGGGGTAGCCCATGAGGTGCAGCGCGGCGCTGCGCCTCGGCGAGCGACGCCGCGGGCGGCTTCTCGCAGAGTATGCCGGTATGTGCCGGGCCGTGGCGATCTCGCCGCAGCCGATCACACCCAATTTCAGAAGCTGACCCATCTGTCCTCCGGTCTTCGTTCGAAGTCACGGCGGCCTCCTCGGAGGCTCGTTCCCCGTAGCTCGACGTACCCGGCTGTCGCCCGGATCGGCGCTACGGGGCGGCGCGGACCTCGACGTTGAGGACCGGGGTGCCGGTCGCGCCCCAGAGGCGCAGCCAGAGCGCGAGGTACATCTCGGTCCCGCGGGCGGCGGTGATGTCGCCGAGGTCGAGGATCGACTCCGGCGGCCAGCCCAGGTCGTCGAGCAGGACGGCCGCCTGGGCCTTGGCGGCGTCCTCGTTGCCGCAGACGAAGACCGTGTGGTTGCCCGGCACGAGGGCCGGCTCCACCATGACGCTCGCGGTCACGGTGTTCAGCGTCTTGACGACGCGCACCTCCGGGAACGCGCGCTGCAGCTGCTCGGCGAGGCTGTCGGTGTTGCAGACGGTGAGCGTCGGGGGCATGCCCTTCGAGGTGTCGAGCGGGTTCGAGACATCGACGAGCACCTTGCCCGCGAGCTGCTCGGCCCCCGCGGCCTCGAGGACCTCGAGCGAGACGGCGCCCGCCGTCGCGTTGACGATGAGCTCGCCGAACGCCGCGGCGTCGGCGAAGCTCCCCTCGGACGCGAGCGGCCCGGCCTGCTCGGCCCAGGCGACCGCATGCTCGTTGCCCGCGGCGCGCGAGCCCATGCGCACCTCGTGCCCACGATCGACGAGCGCCTGCGAGAGGGTCCGGCCGACGATGCCGGTGCCGAGGACGCCGATGTGCATCGTGGCGAGGCTACTCCTCGGGTGGCTGCGCGGCAGGAGGCTCGGCGGCCGTCTCGCCGGCGGCCGTCTCGTCGCCGGCCGGGGCCTTCGCGGGCGGCGCCGCGGTCCCCCCGCCCTCCTCCTCCGCCACCGACGGTGCCTGCACGTGGCTGGCCCCCTGGTGCACGAGGTTCGTCCCGTCGGCCGGGTCGAAGACGTGCAGCTTGCTCGCGTCGAACCACAGCCGCGCCTTCGCGCCCGCGTCGATCTGCGACTCGGGGTTCAGCCGCGCGACCGCACGGCCCGCGCCGCCCCCCGGCGTCTCGGCGATCCCGGAGTCGCGGGCGAGCTCGGCCAGCTCGTCGGAGCTCACCTCGCCGCCCTCGAACGTGAAGTACGCGTAGATCTCCGAGCCCATCGACTCGAGCACCTCGATCGGCGCGTCGAACTCCACGCCATGGCGGCGGCCGGTGGGCGCGAGCTTCGCGTCCTCGAAGTCCTCCGGGCGGATGCCGACGATGACCTCGCCCGCGTCCCCGACGCCGGCCGGCGCGGGCACCGACGCGAACGGCAGCTTCAACTCGCCGCCCTTCGACGTCGCAGAGAAGAAGTTCATCGCCGGCGACCCGATGAAGCCCGCGACGAAGATGTTGACCGGGCTGCTGTAGAGCACCCGCGGCGTGTCGACCTGCTGCAGGACCCCGCCGCGCATGACCGCGACACGGTCGCCGAGCGTCATCGCCTCGGTCTGGTCGTGGGTGACGTAGACGGTCGTCGTCGAGAGATCCTTCTGCAGCCGCGAGACCTCCGTGCGCATCTGCACCCGTAGCTTCGCGTCGAGGTTCGACAGCGGCTCGTCCATGAGGAAGGCGCTCGGGCTGCGCACGATCGCGCGGCCCATCGCGACGCGCTGGCGCTGGCCGCCGGACAGGTTCGACGGCTTGCGGTCGAGGTGGACCTTGAGGTCGAGGATCTCCGCGGCGTGCTCGACCTTCTTGTCGATCTCCGCCGCGGGCACCTTCGCGAGCTTGAGCGCGAAGCCCATGTTCTCGCGCACGGTCATGTGCGGATAGAGGGCGTAGTTCTGGAACACCATCGCGATGTCGCGATCGCGCGGTGCCTTGTCGTTGACGCGCTCGCCGCCGATCTGAAGCTCGCCCTCCGAGATGTCCTCGAGGCCGGCGATCATGCGCAGCGCGGTCGACTTCCCGCAGCCCGACGGGCCGACGAGGATCATGAACTCGCCGTCGGCGATCTCGAGGTTGAGCTTCTTGACGGCCTCTGTGCCGTCCGGGTAGCGCTTGGTGACGTCGTGGAGCGAGATCTCGGACATGTGCGGGTGCTCTCCTTTACCCCTTCACCGCGCCGGCGGTGAGGCCGGCCACGATACGACGCTGGAAGATCAAGACGAAGACGATGATCGGGATCGTCACGAGCACGGCGGCAGCCGCGATGTTGCCGGTCGGCGCCGTGAACTGCGAGTCGCCCTGGAAGAACGCGATCGCCGCCGGGACCGTCCGGGACTTGTCCGAGGACGTCAGCGTGATCGCGAAGATGAAGTCGTTCCAGGCGAAGATGAAGACGAGGATCGCGGCGGTGAAGACGCCGGGCGCCGCGAGCGGCAGGATGACCTTGCGAAACGCCTGCCACGGCGTCGCGCCGTCGATCTGCGCCGCCTGCTCGAGCTCCCACGGGATCTCGCGGAAGAACGCGACGAGGATGTAGATCGCGAGCGGCAGCGAGAACGTGAGGTACGGGATGATCAGGCCCGGATACGTGTCGTAGAGGTGCAGCGTGCGCCACATGTCGAACAGCGGCCCGACGACCGAGATCTGCGGGAACATCGCGATCGCGAGCGCGCCGCCGAGGATGAGGTTCTTGCCGGGGAAGTCCAGCCGCGCGATCGCGTACGCGGTGAACGACGCGAGCGTCACCGCGATCGCCGTCGCGATGAGCGCGATCGAGACCGAGTTGATGAGCGGCCGCAGCAGCGGCGAGTCGAAGCCGCCCTCGAACAGCGTCGTGTAGTTGTCGAGCGTGAAGTCCTTCGGGATGAACGCGCCGTCGGACACCGTCGCGGGCGTCTTCAGCGAGACCATGAAGATCCACACGACCGGCAGCAGCGCGAAGAAGACGACTGCCATGATCCCGACGGTCCACTTCAGGTAGTCCCGGGGTCCGCGCGAGCCGGTCATCTACTTCTCGCCCTGGCCGACGGGGTTGCTCGTGCCGAGGATGCGCACGAAGAAGAACGCGATGAGCAGGACGAGCAGGAAGATCAGCACCGAGACCGCCGACCCGAGGCCGAGGTTCAGCCGCGAGATGAGCTGGTTGTAGCCGAGGATCGAGACCGACTCGGTGTCCTGCGAGCCGCGGGTCATGATGAAGATCGAGTCGAACACGCGGAACGCGTCGAGCGTGCGGAACAGCAGCGCGACGAGCAGCGCGGGCTTGAGCAGCGGCAGCGTGATCTTCCAGAAGCGCTGCCACGCGGTCGCGCCGTCGACGCGCGCCGCCTCGTAGAGGCCCTCGTCGATCGTGGCGAGGCCCGCGAGCAGCAGCAGCGCCATGAACGGCGTCGTCTTCCAGACCTCGGCCATGATGATCACCGACAGCGAGCTGCCGTGCGACCCGAACCAGGCCTTGTCGTCGGGCACGAACGGCAGGTGGTTGACGAACCCGCTGGACGGGTCGAACGCGAAGAACCACGCGAACGCGGCGACGACCGTCACGATCCCGTACGGGATCAGCACCGCGGTGCGCACGAGCCCGCGGCCGAAGATCGCGCGGTGCATGACGAGCGCGACGACCATCCCGATGACGAGCTCGATCGCGACCGACACGATCGCGATCAGCGCCGTGTTGAAGACGCCCTGCCACCACAGGTCCGACGTCAGGACGGCCGTGTAGTTGTCCAGGCCGACGAAGCCCGACTCCTCCGGGAAGCGCAGGTCGACCTTCTGGACCGACAGCGCGAGCGCGTAGAGGATCGGATAGACCGTGACGAGCAGCATGCAGATCACGGCCGGCGCGCAGAGCATGTACGCGAGCTTGCGCTCGGCGCGCGTCTTGTCGGAGATCGGCGCCTTGCCCGCCTTCGCGGCCTTGCGCTTGCCCAGCGGAACGGCGGTCACAGCAGGCCCTCGCGCTTGATGGCCTTCTCGACGTAGTCCTTGAGCTTGTCGTAGGCGGGCTTGGGGTTCTGCGGGTCGATCTGCGTCGTCGGGTGCACGGCGCGCTGGATCGCGAGCGACAGGTCCTGGTAGGCGGGCGACTCCGACGGGCGCGGCGCGGCGCTCTCGATCGACTCCCTGACGACGTTCGCGAAGCCCGGGTACGCCTTCTCGATCTCCGGCTGGTCGTAGACGTCCGAGCGCACGGGCGGCAGGCCGCCGAGCTCGGCGACCTTGAGCTGGTTCTCGGGCTTGACGAGGCACTCGAGCGCGTGGAATGCCTCCGTCGGATGCTTGGAGTAGGCCGACACGCCGATGTTGATGCCGCCGATCGGCGGCTTGGCGGGCTTCGATGGATCGACCTGCGGGTACTTCGCCGCGGCCATGACCTTGAAGATGTCCGGCGCGTTGGACTTCGCCGACGGATAGACGAAGGAGTAGTTGATCATGAAGGTCGAGTTGCCGCTCTCGAAGCCGAGGCGCGCGGTGTCCTCCGTCGAGGTCGTGATGTTCGAGGCCGCGACCGGCGAACGTGAGAGCCGGCCGAGCACGGCGAGCGCCTTCTCGGTCGGCGCCTCGTCGAGCTTGAGCTGCTTGGGTCCTGCGAGAATCGACGTGCCGGCCGACTCGATGAGCTGGTTGACGAGCACGACGAGGCCTTCGTAGCGGTTGGCCTGGACCTGGATGCGGCCCTTGTCGGGGCCGAGCTTCTCGGCCGCGTCGATCATCTCGTCCCACGTCTTGGGCGGCGTCGGCGAGCGGTCCTTGCGATACCAGAGGAACTGCGTGTTCGACCAGATCGGCACGACGTAGAGCTGGTTCTTGAAGCGCGCGGTCTGCAGGACGCTGCCGAAGACGTTCTCGGACACCGCGGCCGCGGTCTGCGGGGGAACGGGCTTCAGCCAGCCGGCGTTCGCGAACTCGCCGGTCCAGACGACGTCCATGCCGAGCAGGTCCAGCGAGCTGTCCTTCGCGCCGAGGCGGCGGACGAGCTGCTCGCGCTGCTGGTCGGCCTGCGACGGGAGGTACTCGAACTTGATCTCGTACTCCCCGTTCGACTGCTTGGAGCAGGTGTCGGCGATCTGCTGCGGCGCGCCGCTGGGCTCGTTGAAGATGAACCAGGTGAGCGTCGCGCGGGCGTTGCCGCTGCCGTCGTCGCCGCACGCGGCGACGCCGAGACCCAGCACCACGAGACCCAGTGCGACAATGACCCCCCTCCACATGAGCGCGAGCGTACCCGGAAATCGCGACTAATCGCACATTCTTTCGATCCGACGCGCCCGCGGGACGTTTGCGTTCAGATAAGCGCGACGAAGCCCTCGCCGGGGGCAAGCCGGGACGGCGCCGGGACGCCCGCCGGATGGCGGTCGGCGTGCGTCGAGCGGACGATGTGGCCCGCCTCCGGAGCGCGGCGCTCGCCGTCGCCGAGGTTGATCACGACGATGTGCTCGGCGCCGCGGCGGTAGGCGAGGACGCCGTCCTCGCAGTCGACGAACTCGGCGCCCTCCCCAAGCTCGCGACGCGCCGCGACGAGGTCGCGGTACAGCGCGAGCACCGAGTCGGGATCGTCTGACTGCGCGCCGACCCCGCCGCCCGCGACCTCGATCGCCGGCAGCCAGGGCTCGGCGCCGCTCGTGAAGCCGCCGTGCGCAGCGGTGTCGTCCCAGCGCATCGGGTGGCGATGGCGGTCGCGGCCGGCGCGGTCGTCGGGCGGCTCGCGGCCGGGCCCGTCGGCCATCCCGATCTCATCGCCCTGGTAGAGGAACACCGGCCCGGGGAGCGTCAGCGCGAGCAGCGCGGCGGCGCGCACGTTGGCAGCGCCGACGCGGTCGGGCAGGCGCGGGAAGTCGTGGTTGGACAGGACCCAGGCGACACGGCCGGCGCCGGCGCGCAGCCCCACCTCGATCGCAGCGCGCACGGCACTCGCCTCCCACGGCGCGTGCAGGAACTCGAAGGCGAACGCGACGTCGACGTGCTCGAGGTACGGGGCGAACTGCGCGGCCGTCAGGTAGACCTCGCCGACGAGCAGCGCCTGCTCCCCCGCGCCGGCGCGCAGGACGGCGAGGGCGTCGCCGATGTCGGGGGCGTTGCGGCTGTGACGCATGTCGAGCGTCGCGCAGTCGCCGTGCTCGGGCAGCCCCGGCGGGCCGATCGCCGGCGGGTCGTCGCGGAGCTCGGGGTCCTTCATGAGGCGGTCGATCGCGTCGAGCCGGAAGCCGTCGACGCCGCGCGCCATCCAGAAGCGCAGCACGTCCGCCATGGCGGCGCGGACGTCGTCGCGGCGCCAGTCGAGGTCCGGCTGCTCGGGATAGAAGGAGTGCAGGTACCAGCGCCCGCTGCGCTCGTCGCGCGACCAGGACCGCCCGCCGAACGACGCGAGCCAGTTGTTCTGCGGCCCGTCGCGGTCCGACCACACGTAGCGCTCCGGGTGCTCGGTGAACCACGGGTGCTCGATCGACGTGTGGCACGGGACGATGTCGAGCAGGATCCGCAGGCCGCGGTCGTGCGCGGCGGCGATCAGCGCGTCGGCGTCTGCGAGCGTGCCGAAGCGCGGGTCGACGTCGGTGTAGTTCGCGACGTCATAGCCGCCGTCGGCCATCGGCGAGGTGTAGAACGGCGACAGCCAGATCGCGTCCGCGCCGAGCCGCGCGACGTGGTCCAACCGCTGCGCGACGCCGCGCAGGTCACCCTCGCCGTCGCCGTCGGAGTCCTGGAAGGAGCGCGGATAGACCTGGTAGATGACGGCGTCGCGCCACCACGGCGCGTCGGGATCGGTGGGCATCGCCGGTCATGGTGCCCGAAAGCGTGGCCGCGGGGTGCGTGCCCGTGCCCTACGGCAGCAGGCCGTCCGCGCGCAGCGCCGCCTTCAGGATGTCGATCGCGATGTTGTTGCCGTCCGGGCTGAGATGGATGCCGTCGGGGTCGCGCACGACCACCTGACGCCCCTCGAACGAGATCGCCTCGTGGAAGCGATCGCCCGGTGAGATCACGCGCGCGACACGCTCGACCACGCGGACGCCGTCGCGCGCGGTGCCCGCCTGGCGGACCGCGTCGTTCTCGGCGCGCAGGATCTTCGCCTTCTCCGGCGAACTCGGCGCCGGCAGGACCAGCCAGTAGACGACGCCGTGGCCGTCGCGCAGGAAGGAGGTCATCATGCCGCTCGCGATGCGCGCGTACTCGGCGACCCACCGCGCGTCGCAGCACAGCACGGCCTCCCCGGTCGGCGCCGTCAGCGGATAGCCGCCGTCGGCGGAGCCGAGCGCGACGATCGTGACGTCGGGACGCGTGGTGCGCGACATCCGCTGCGCGTGCGCGGGCCAGTCGAGGCCCAGCGGCGTGGTGATGCCGCGTCCGGGCTGCGCATCGCC
The DNA here is from genome assembly GCA_963743055.1 of uncultured Actinomycetes bacterium. GTDB lineage: Bacteria > Actinomycetota > Thermoleophilia > Solirubrobacterales > Solirubrobacteraceae > CADCVQ01. The sequence goes on from CAVUOK010000003.1 coordinate 364,952, forward strand.
GGTGACCGACGCGCCGTCGCCGAGGACGAGGCCGAGCCCGAGGTAGAGGCCGTACGTCAGCGAGTCGCCGGTCACGAGGACGCGCAGCCGCGCGTCTCGCCGCACCTCGACCGGCGCCTCGAGGCGCTGCCCGGACGCCGTCCGCAGCGCGATCGTCCGCCGCCCGGGCTTGCGCAGGCGCACGCGCGCGCGTCGCGTGGACGTGCCGGCGGGCAGGCTCACGCGCCGGCATGACGTTGCGGCCGGGCCCGGTCGCGCGCAGACGGTCGCGGAGACGCCGCCGAAGCGCCACGTGTCCGTGACGCTGACGCGCACCGCCTGGCCGGGTCGCACGCGCGCGGGGACGACGATCATCCGCAGCCGATCCGCGCACGACGGCGTCGTGATCGTGGCGCTCGCCGTCTCGCCGCCCGGGCCCGCCATCGTGGCCTCGAGCCGCCGCGTGCGCCGCTCGCAGCGCCAGCGCACGGCGCGCCGGCGCTCGGCCGTCCCGCCGCGCAACGTCAGGCGCGCCACGTTCGCCCCGCTGATCTCGCGCACCACGACCGGCCCGTCGCGGGGCCCTCGCACGGCGACCGAGATCCATCCGATCTCGTCGGCGGCGACCGTCAGGCGCAGCGGCTCGCCGGGCGCCGATCCGCGCGCCGGCGCGATCACGGGCGCCAGCGCGGCGAGCACGGCGAGGCCCGGCACGGCGATGCGGGCACGCCACATCGCGGTAACCCTACCGGCGCGATTTCGGGGAGGATCCGGGTGAGTCGGTGGGTCGGCCGGGGCCCCCGCGCGCCGGTAGGACAGGCGGGCCAGGTCGGGCTGGCGGGCTTTGGACCGTCGGACAGTGTCGCGCACCGGGTAGCCCGGATAGAACCGTTCAGCCGATGGACGCCAGCCGCCACACGATGACCGTGCCCGCCCCCATCCCCTGCGCCACCCACACGATCATCGGCGTCAGCACGTCGGAGATGCGCACCCCGGAGCGGGTCATCCACGACCCGAACTCCGAGCCCGTGCCGTCGCGCGAGCTGGCGCTCGGGCTGACCTACCCCGAGGCGATCCGCAACGCCGGCGCCGTGCCGGTCATCATCCCGCCGCTTGACACCGACAGCATCGGGCCGCTGCTCGACGGGCTCTGCGGGCTGTGCCTATCGGGTGGTCCCGACCTGCATCCCACCGTCTACGGCGCCATCCCCCACCCCGCGCTGGGCCCGACCGAGCCGCACCTCGATCTCTTCGAGGTCGCGCTCGTGCGCGCGGCCGAGGAGCGCGAGCTGCCGGTCCTGGCGATCTGCCGCGGCCTGCAAGTGCTCAACGTCTCGCGCGGCGGGACGCTCGTGCAGGACCTCCCGACGCAGCGGCCGTCGGACGTCGTGCACCGCCAGGAGCGCGCCGCGCGCGTCCCGACGCACGCTGTGGCACTCGAAGCCGGGAGCCTCGTCGCGGCGGCGCTCGGCATGCCGGACATCCGCGTGAACTCCTTCCACCACCAAGCGGTCGACGTCCTGGGCGACGGCCTGCGTGCCGTCGGCTGGGCGACGGACGGCGTCGTCGAGGCGGTCGAGGCCACCGATCGCGCGTTCACGATCGCGGTCCAGTGGCACGCCGAGAGCATGGTCGACTCGCCCGAGCAAGCGCGCCTGCTGCGGACCTTCGCAGAGACCGCGATGGCCTACGGGGCGGGGGCCGCGCGTGCCGCCTGAGGACGAGCCGCCGCGCGCGAAGGCGCCGTGGTCGAAGTGGCGCCACGGCAACGAGTACACGCTCGGCGTCGAGGAGGAGGTCATGCTGCTGGACCCGAGCGACTGGACGCTCGCGCCGGCGATCGACGAGGTCCTCGACGCCCTGCCCGAGGAGCTGCAGGACCATGTCAGCTCCGAGACGCACTCCTCCGCGGTGGAGCTGCGCACGGGTGTGCACACGACCGTCGGCGGGGCGGTCTCAGAGCTCGGGCAGCTGCGTGCGCAGCTCGGCCGGGTCGTCGCCTCGCTCGGTCTCGCCGCCGGGGCGTCGGGCACGCACCCGTCCGCGGTCTGGCACGAGATGCGGGTGTCCTCGCGCGAGCGCCACCAGGAGGTCTACGGCTCGATGCGCGAGCTCGCCCGCCGCGAGCCGACGTTCGCGCTGCACGTCCACGTCGGCGTGCCGTCGGGCGAGGCGGGCATCGCGGCGTACAACCGCCTGCGCGCGCACCTGCCCGTGCTGCTCGCGCTGTCGGCGAACTCGCCGTTCTGGCAGGGCCGCGACACGGGCCTCGCGTCCGCGCGCACACCGCTGTTCCAGGCGTTCCCGCGCGTCGGGATCCCGCGCACGTTCGGGTCCTACGGCGAGTACGTCCGCGCGGTCGACCTGCTGCTCGAGTGCGGCGCGTTCCCCGACCCGACCTACCTGTGGTGGGACGTGCGCCCCCAGCCGAAGCTCGGCACGGTCGAGGTGCGGATCATGGACACGCAGTCGACGCTTGGCGGGACGGCGGCGCTCGTCGCGCTGGTCCAGTCGCTCGTACGCCTGGAGCTCGTCGACGGGCACGCCGACGCGGCGCTCGTCCACGCGCCGGAGGTCCTCGACGAGAACCGCTTCCTCGCCGCGCGCGACGGCACGGACGCCGAGCTCGTCGACCCGGTGAAGGGCCGCGCGGTCTCGATCGTGGACATCACCGCCGACCTCATGCTCTCGTGCGCGCCGCACGCAGCCGAGCTGGGCTGCGCGGAGGAGCTCAAGCTCGTCGCGGGCCTGCTCGTCGACGGCGGACCGGCGCGCCAGCGCCGCCTGGCCGAGCGCGACGGCCTGGTCGGCCTCGTGGCCGACCTCGCCGAGGACTTCCGCGACGACAGGCCGCGCGCGGACCGCGACCTCGCCGCGTAGCCACCGCACCGACGTGCTCAGGCGACGGGCAGCGCGACGGTGCGGCCGTCGACGAAGTGCTCGGCGTCGCAGATCTGGCTCACGAGCGACTGCGGGACCGCCGCGTCGGTCGTCACGATCATCACCGCGGGGCGATCGCCTTCGGCCGTCGGCGGCGTGTGGCCCACCGCGGCCGAGCCGATGTTCACGCCGTGCTCGCCGAACATCGTGCCGACGCGGCCGATGACGCCGGGCACGTCGTGGTAGCGAAACAGCGTCAGGTGCTCCTCGATCTGGAGGTTGAAGCGCTGGCCCCACGCCGCGAGCAGGTGCGGGCGGTGCTGGCGGCCGATCGTCGTGCCGACGACGCCGTTCTGGCGCTTGCCGCCACACCACACCGCGACCCGTACGAGGTCGGTGTAGTCGCGCGCCGACGTCGAGCGCGACTGGACGACCTCGATCCCGCGCTCCTTGGCGATCGACAGGGCGTTGACGGCGTTGATCGAGTCCTCCGTGCGGCCGGACAGCGCGCCGAGCACGACGGCGATGCCGAGCGGGCCGGTGTCGCGCTCGCCGATGCGCCCGTGGCACTCGATCTCGATCTTGTCGATCGAGCCGCATGCCGCGATCGCCGTCGCGAGCTTGCCGAGCTGGCGGCAGAGCAGCACGAAGGGGCTCAGCAGCTCGAGGTCCTCCGCCGAGATCGACGGCGCGTTGACGGCAGTCGTGACGCTGCCGCCCTGCAGCGCGGCGACGACCTGCTCAGCGGCCTGGTAGCCGGCGCGATCGGTCGCCTCGGCAGTCGACGCGCCGAGGTGCGGCGTCACGACGACGTTCTTGTAGCCGAACAGCGGGTGGTCGGTCATCGGCTCGGCGCGGAACACGTCGAGCGCCGCGCCGCCGACCTTGCCGCTGTCGATCGCGTCCTTGAGGTCCTCGTCGACGATCAGCGACCCGCGCGCGACGTTGAGGATGCGCACGCCGTCGCGCATCTGCGCGAACGCCGCGGCGTCGATCATGCCGTTGGTCTCGTCGGTCGTCGGCATGTGCAGCGTCAGGAAGTCGGCCGCGGCGTAGACGTCATCGGGGCCGTCGGCGCGCTGCACCTTGAGGCTGCTGTACAGCTCGGTCGCGACGAACGGGTCGTACGCGATGACCTCCATGTCGAACGCCCTCGCGCGATGGGCGACGAGCTGGCCGATACGCCCGAAGCCGAGGATCCCGAGCGTCTTGCCCATGAGCTCCGTGCCGCTCCAGTTCTTGCGCTCCCACCGACCCGCGGTCAGCGCGCCGTGCGCCTGCGGCACGTTGCGCGCGAGCGCCAGCAGCAGCGCGAGCGTGTGCTCGGCCGCCGTCACGACGTTCGAGCGCGGCGCGTTGACGACGATGATGCCGCGCTTCGTGGCCGCCGCGACGTCGACGTTGTCGACCCCGACGCCCGCGCGGGCGACCGCGCGCAGCTTCGTCGCCTTCGCGATGAGCGCCGCGTCGACCTTCGTGGCCGAGCGGATGACGATCGCGTCGTAGTCGCCGATGCGCTCCTCGAGCTCCTCGCGCGTCCAGTCGAAGCCCGTGTCGACGTCGAAGCCCGCGACCTCGAGCACGTCGAGGCCGGTCTCGCCGACGTTCTCGGCGACGAGCACCTTCGCGCGATCCTCCGCCGGGGCACCGGCAGCGGCCTGATCGGTCGTTGCGATGGAGGCCATCAGGAGGCCATCCTCTCGACGACCCAGTCGACGCAGCCGGTCAGCGCCTGCACGTCGGCGGGTTCGATCGACGGGAACATCGCGACGCGCAGCTGGTTGCGCCCGAGCTTGCGGTACGGCTCGACGTCAACGATCCCGTTGGCGCGCAGCGTCGCGGCGAGGAGCTTGGCGTCGACCTCGTCGGCGATGTCGATCGTGCCGACGACCAGCGAGCGCTTCGCGGGGTCGGCGACGAACGGCGTCGCGTACGAGGACGCCTCGGCCCAGCCGTAGAGCAGCTCCGAGGACGCGGTCGTGCGAGCGACGCACCAGGTCAGGCCGCCCTGCTCGAGCATCCAGTCGAGCTGATCGGCGAGCATGGCAAGCGTTGCGAGTGCGGGCGTGTTGAGCGTCTGGTCCTTGCGCGAGTTGTCGAGCGCCTGGCTCAGCGACAGGAAGTCGGGGATCCAGCGGTCGCTCGCCGCGATCTCCTCGATGCGCTCGATCGCGGCGGGGCTGAGCAGCGAGAGCCAGAGCCCGCCGTCGGAGCCGAGGTTCTTCTGCGGCGCGAAGTAGTAGACGTCGGCCTGCGACGCGTCGAGCGGCAGCCCGCCGACGCCGGAGGTCGCGTCGACGAGGACGAGGGCGTCGCCGGAATCCGCGGGCCGCCGGACCGGCACCATGACCCCGGTCGAGGTCTCGTTGTGCGCCCAGCCGATGACGTCGGCGCCGGGCAGCGCGGCGGGCTGCGGCGCGTCGCCCGCGTCGGCCTGCAGCAGGAGCGGCTCCTCGAGGAACGGCGCCCGCGCGGTGACGTCCGCGAACTTGCGCGAGAACTCGCCGTAGACGAGGGCGAGCGCGCGCTCGCGCACGAGGCCGAACGCGGCGGCGTCCCAGAACGCGGTCGTGCCGCCGTTGCCGAGTGCGACCTCGTAGCCGTCGGGCGCCGACAGCAGCTCGGCGACGTGAGCGCGGACGCGGCCGACGAGCTCCTTCACGGGCCTCTGGCGATGCGACGTGCCCATGAGGCTCGCGTAGCCGGTCGTCAGCCGGGAGAGCTGCTCGGGGCGGACCTTGGAAGGCCCGCAGCCGAAGCGGCCGTCGGCCGGGCGGAGGTCTTGGGGAATCTCGAGCAGGGTGCTCGTCGTCATGGCAGTGGTCCTCGCAGCGTCTGCGGTGGTCAGGACTGATGCCCAGGCGTGCGGCGCGGACTTCTCCATCGCTCCCCGGTGGTGTGCTCCACCAGAACTAACGCCAGTCGCGACGGCCCGAGGGAGTCTAGCGGGGCCCGGCGCGGGTTACTCGTGGAAGTCCGTGTCGATCCAGGCCATCATCGAGCGCAGCTCCTTGCCGGTCGTCTCGACCTGCGTCGCGGCCTGCTCGGCGCGCATGCGCTTGAAGTTCTCCTGGCCCGCGCGGTTCTCGGCGATCCACTCGCGCGCGAAGTCGCCGGACTGGATCTCGCCGAGGATCTTCCTCATGCTCTCGCGCGTCTGCGCCGTGATGACGCGCTTGCCGCGGCTGTAGTCGCCGTACTCCGCCGTGTTGGAGATCGAGTAGCGCATCCCGGCGAGGCCCTTCTCGTACATGAGGTCGACGATGAGCTTGAGCTCGTGCAGGCACTCGAAGTACGCCATCTGCGGGTCGTAGCCCGCCTCGACGAGCGTGTCGAAGCCGGCCTGGACGAGCTCCGACGCGCCGCCGCACAGCACGGCCTGCTCGCCGAAGAGGTCGGTCTCGGTCTCCTCCTTGAACGTCGTCTCGAAGACGCCGCCGCGCGTGCAGCCGATGCCCTTCGCGTAGGCGAGCGCGAGCTGCTGCGCGTCGCCCTGCGGATCCTGCTCGATCGCGATCAGGCCGGGGACGCCCGAGCCCTCGGTGTACTGGCGGCGCACGAGGTGGCCGGGACCCTTGGGCGCGATGAGCGCGACGCCGACGCCGGGCGGCGGCTGCACCTCGTCGTAGAGGATCGAGAAGCCGTGGCCGAAGAGCAGCAGGTTGCCGTCGGCGATGCCGTCCTTCACGGCGCCCTCGTAGACCTCGCGGTGCAGCTCGTCGGGCACGAGCATCATGATGAGGTCGCCGCGGCTGGCGGCGTCCGCGACCGCCAGCACCTCGAGCCCGTTCGCCTTCGCCTTCGCCTCGGAGGAAGATCCCTCTCGAGACCTACGACGACGTCGACGCCGGAGTCCTTGAGGTTCAGCGAGTGGGCGTGGCCCTGCGAGCCGTAGCCGATGATGGCGACGGTCTTGCCGTCGAGGAGCGAGAGGTCTGCGTCGTCGTCGTAGAACATGGCGGCGATCCTATTCGGCCGATGCCGCACACCGCTGTCACAGAACCGCCGCACCTGCGAAGAGCGCCGTAGATGCAGCCCACCGACGAACAGCTGCTGGCCGCGCTCGTGGCGGGCGACGCGGACGCCTTCTCGGGCTTCTACCGCCGCCATCTGCCGGCCGTCAGCGCGTACTTCGCGCGCCGCGTCGCCAACCGCGAGGCGGCGTTCGACCTCACGGCGGAGACGTTCGCCGCGGTCGTGGTCTCGGCGTCGCGCTTCGATCCGGCCCGCGGGCCGGCCGTCGCCTGGCTGCTCGGGATCGCGTCGCACAAGCTGGCCGACAGCGTGCGCCGCCAGCGCGTCGAGAGCGACGCGCGCCGCCGGCTGGCGCTCGAGCCGGTGGCGATCACCGACGTCGACCTCGAGCGCATCGAGGAGGCGGCGTGCGCCATCCCCGACCTCGCCGAGCTCGTGGCCGCGCTGCCGCCGCGCCACCGCGACGCGGTCGTCGCGCACGTCGTCGACGAGCGTTCCTACCGCGAGATCGCGGCCGACCTGCAGTGCTCGGAGGCCGTCGTGCGCCAGCGCGTGCACCGCGGCCTGCGGCGCCTGCGCGAGCAACTGAGAGGTTTGACATGAGCGGGTTCGACGATCTCGAGCTTCAGCTTCGGCGCAAGGTCGCGGCCGGGGCGAAGCGGCAGCGCCGGCCGCTGCTGCGCACGTTCCTCGCCGCCGCCGTCGTGCTGGCATCGGCCGGCGGGGTCACGGCCGCGGCGACGGGCGTGATCGGCGGGCCGGGCGCGGCGCAGCGCGCGTCGGACCTGCTCGACGAGGTCACGCGCGCGACGGAGGACGTGCCCGTCTGCCGCCAGCGCGGCCCCGACCGCCGCCCGGCGTACCTGTCGGCGCTGCCGGCGAGCGACCTCGCGCTGCACGCGTTCCCCGCGTTGCGCCGGCCCGCGACCGCGCGCGAGCGCGCCTTCGCGCGCCGGCAAGGCCGGATGGCCGGCCAGACGCGGGTGCTCTCCGGCGGCGCGCGCGAGCTGCGCGCCGCGGACGGCGCCCGCTTCATGCTCATGATCACGGCAGGCCGCGGGCGCGGGATCGGCCGCGACCCGGACTGCATCCCCGTGCTGCGTGCCGAGCTCGAACGGCGGGCACCCGGCACCGATGCGGAGGTGCTCGCGATCGCCCGCGAGTCGCTGGACCGCGAGCAGCGCGCGTATCGCGACAACCTCGGGCGCGAGGGCCTGCTGCTCGCGAGCCTGGGGCGCGACGGGCGGCTGGCCGGCGCGGGCGGCACCTACACCGACGTCGCCGTCCGGCGCGGGACGGGTGGCATCGGGATCGGGCGTGTCGGCGGCAAGCGCCGGCTCGTGGTCGACGGCCTCGTTCCCGCGCAGGCCGATCACGTGATCGTGCGCTCGCGCTCGCAGCCCGGCGCCAAGCCGGTCCGCGCCGAGGTGCCCGAGCAGGTGTTCCGCGTCGCGCTGCCGCGGGGCTTCGGGCCCAAGGTCTCCGTCGAGTGGCGCGCCTCCGACGGACGGCTGCTGAACGTCCTGAGGATGCGCTGGTGAGCCGCGTGACGAGGCCGCCCCGCCGCCGCGCAGGGGCTACGCGCCGGCGGCCGCGACGTGCGTGCGGCCGGGGAGCGTGACCGAGCCGTCGTCGGCGACGTAGCGCGCGAGGCGGGCGTCGATCGCGTCGCGCAGGTCGTCGCGCCGTGCGGGCGTCAGCGCGCCGACGCCCCGCACCAAGCTCGTCGAGATGTCGAGCTGGACGTCCCACCACGCATCGAGGTCCTCGTAGCGCCAGGCGAGGTCGAGCTGCTCGACCACGATGTCGTCGAAGCCGGCGCCCGCGAGCAGGTCGCGGATCCGGGCAGGGTCGGCGAAGGAGAACATGTTGGGCTCGTCCGGGGCGGGCGGCGGGAGCGCCCCCGTCGCGGCGAGCTCCTCCTGCGCGACGGCCGCCCACGGGTTCTCGCCGGGCGCCGTCCACGCGGCGAGCGCGATGCGACCGCCGGGGCGCAGCACGCGGCGGCCCTCGCCCAGCGCGGTCGCGGGGTCGGCGAGCAGCATGTAGACCCAGCGCGCGAGCACGGCGTCGACGCTCGCGGTCGGCAGGTCGATCCACTCGGCGTCCATCGTGCGGAACTCGGCGTTGTCGATGCCGAGCTCGGCGGCGCGGGCGCGCGCGTGGTCGACCATCGGCTGCACCGCGTCGGTGCTGATGAGCGTCCCGCCGGGCGCGATCAGCTCGGCGGCGAGCAGGCCGGTGTCGCCCGGCCCGGCGGCGAGCTCGAGCACGCGGTGGCCGGGCTGCGGCTCGATCGCGTCGACGAGCCAGCCCGACACGGGTCGCGCGCCGGCCTGGAACACCGAGCGATGCTCGCCCCACCCGCGGGCGGCGCGCTCCCAGTGCTGCAGGCTGGCGTCGCGAAACGCGGACGGGTCGTACGCGCTCACCGCACGACCCGCTCGAGCGCCCTTACTTCTTCACCAGCGTGAAGCGGTGGATGGCGTCGGCACGCGGAGCCGAGTTGCCACGCGCGCCCGAGTTGTCCACGCCGGCGACGAGGATCCGGTAGGCCCCGGCGCCGAGCTTGATCGTGCTCTTGACGTTGAACGTCCACGAGCCGTCCGGCGCCGTCTTGGCCAGAAGCAGGATCGGCTTCGCGCAGCTCTTCAGGACGATGCCCTTCGTCGCGTTGAGCCAGCGGCACTTCGCCGAGGCCGTCGGCGCCGCGCTCGCCGAGGCGCCCGTGGCGGCCAGCTTCTCGACGGTCAGGATGACGCCCCTGATGCCCGCCGGGTCCTTCGCGGTCCCGGAGAAGCCGATCTTCGCCTTCTTGGTCGTCTTCTTCTTCTGCTTGACCTTCTTGCCGTTCTTCGTGACCGTGACGGTCTTCGTCGTCGTGGTGGAGAGCTTGACCTTCTCGTTGGCCTTCGGCTTCGTGATCGTGATCGCGGGCGGCGTGCCGTCCCCGTTTCCGGCGCCGGGCGCCGGCGGCGGCGCGGCGGGGGGCGGCGGCGGCGCGACGTACTCGTCGGCGCCCTGATCCGTCGGCGCCGCGGAGCGGTCCTGGCCGTCGATGTCGGTCGTCGACTCGCCGGCGGTGAAGCCGCCGGCGTTGATCGCGGGAGAGCCGGCCTTCAGCCGGAACTTCCGCGTCGCCGGGTCGACGAACACCGCCGCAGCATCGAAGCCCCCGGTGAGCGAGCGCGAGTACGTGTCGGTCACCGTGTTGGGCGGGGCCAGCAGCACGACGCCGGGGTAGACGGACTTGGCGGTCCCGTTCTGGATGATCGAGTCCAGCACGTCCGCGGTGATGCTGCCGAACGGCCCGCCCGTCAGCGGGTTGGCCTTGCTCGCGTCGAGCACGAGGCCGTTGGAGGAGCCGGCCGCGGTGACATGGCGCAGCGTCAGGGCGACGTTGCCGGGCTTGGAGACCAGGGCACCGCCGTTGCCGGTGTTCACCGACACGCCCGCTGCGCCGCCGGTCACGAGGGTGGACTCCATCGTCAGCGCCTTGTTCGAGGCGGATCCGTCGGCGGACAGCACGCGCACCGCGGCCGTCGTCTGACCGCCCGTCGCGACGACCGTGCGCACGACCTTGTTCGCGGCGCTCGTGTGGAACTGCACGCCGTCGCCGGCCGTGCCGAAGATGACCGCGTCGCTGATCTCAAGACCGGAGTCGCCGGTGACCGAGACGGCCGGGCCGTTGCCGGTGGGCAGCGTGACCGACAGCTTCTGCAGCTTGGACACGCCGCCCGCGGCGCCGTTGAAGACGAGCGCGCCGTCGACCGCGACGCCTGCCGCGGTGCCGGCCAGCGTCACGCCACCCACGGTGAACGTCGCCGAGCCGTACGTGCCGGGCGAGACGTTGAACACGTCACCGGCCGCGGCCGCCGTGGCCGCCTCGGCGAGCGAGCCGCACGCGAGATCGGCGGCACCGCAGGGTCCGTCGCCCGCCTTGACCGTGTACGTGGCCGCCTCTGCCGCCGCGGGGGCGGCGAGCATGGCGAGAAGAGCAGCGGCTGTGGTCAGCGAGCGACGACGGCCCGTTCGTGGCATTCAATCCTCCAGATCTCGGCGCAGGAGCTTTCCCGACTGCGTCCTCGGCAAGTCTAGGGAGAACCTGAACACTTTGGGCACCTTGTACCGGGCCAGCCGGACACGACAGTAACCCGCGAGGTCGTCCGCCGTTGCGGTGCTCCCGGGCGCGAGGACGATCGTCGCGACGACGCGCTCGCCCCACTGGACGTCCGTCGTACCGTGGACCGCGACGTCGGCGACCGCGGGATGCGTCGCCAGCACCGCCTCGACCTCCGCCGGCGCGACGTTCTCGCCGCCCGTGACGATCGTGTCGGCGGCGCGGCCGGTCACCGTGAGCCGGCCTTCGAGGTCCAGCGTGCCGAGGTCGCCGGTGTGCAGCCAGCCGTCCGGCCCGGCGGCGCCGGGCGCGACCGTCGGGCCGGCGACGAGGATCTCGCCCTCGTCGCTCGTGCGCACGCGCGTGCAGAACAGCGGCGGCCCGCCGGTCGTCACCTGCGAGCACGCCTCGGTGAGGCCGTACGTCGTGACCGTGGGCACGCCGGCGGCGCGCGCCCTGTCGAGCAGCGCCGGCGGGATCGGCCCGCCGCCGACGAGCGCGGCGCGCAGCGCGGGCGGGTCGCGCAGGCCCGCGTCGAGGAGACGGGCGAGCGTCGTGGGGACGACCGAGACGAGCGTGGCGCCGCCGCATGACAGCTCCTCGACGACCGCGGGCGCGTCGAAGCCGTCGTGCAGGACGGCCGTCGTCGCGTAGATCGCGCTGCGCAGCAGGATCGACAGGCCGCCCACGTGCGACAGCGGCAGCGTGCACAGCCAGCGCTCGCCGGGGTCGAGGCCGAGCGCGGCGGCCGAGCCGAGCGCGCTCCACAGCCAGTTGCCGTACGTCAGCTCGACGGGCCGGCCCGCGGCGGTGGTGCCGGAGGTGTGCACGACGATCGCGGTCGCGTCGAGGTCGTGGCTGTAGCGTCCGTAGGGATCGCCGGGGCCGCCCCGGAAGGGGTCCTCCCGGGTGCCGGTGCCGGAGCGGTGGCTGACGGCGCCGCGGGAAGGATCCTCCCGGTCGAGGCCGCCGCCGCCTCCCGAGAGATCCTCCGCGCCACCGCCGCGCCGAGGATCCTCCGCGCCACCGCCTCCCGAGAGATCCTCCGCGCCGCCGCCCAGCGGCGCGTCCACGACCGCCGCGCACCCCTCCACGCGCGCGGCGCGCTCGGCTTCGGACAACCGCAGGTCGACGGGCACCGCGACCGCGCCGAGCCGCATGCACCCGTGCAGCGCCTCGGCGAACGGCGCGCGCGCCGGCAGCGCGAGCGCGACGCGGTCGCCGGGGCGCACGCCGAGCGCGCTCAGGCGGCCGGCCGCGCGCGTGGCCGCCGCGTCGAGCCGCGCGTACGTGAGCGCGCCGCCCGGCGTCCGGAGCGCGACCGCATTCGGGCGCGTGCGAGCCGCGCGGGCGAGCCAGGATTCGACGAGCACTTGAGTGAAAGTAGCCTGCACGCCATGAGAGTCGCCTGGACCGCCGCCGGCGGCGCGTACACGGACATCCGCTACGAGCTCAGCGGCGACGGCATCGCGAAGATCACGATCGACCGGCCCGAGGTGCGCAACGCGTTCCGGCCGCAGACGATCATCGAGATCTCCGACGCGCTCGAGCGCGCGCGGGAGGACACGAGCGTCGGCGTGATCGTCCTCACCGGCGAGGGCCCGCTCGCCTTCTGCTCCGGCGGCGACCAGCGCGTGCGCGGCGACACCGGCTATGAGACCGAGCCGGGCAAGGCCGGCTCCGTCGGCCGCTTCCACGTCACCGACCTGCACATCCAGATCCGCCGGCTGCCCAAGCCGGTCGTCGCGATGGTCGCGGGCTACGCGATCGGCGGCGGCCACGTGCTGCACCTCGTCTGCGACCTCACGATCGCCGCCGACAACGCCCGCTTCGGCCAGACCGGCCCGAAGGTCGGCTCGTTCGACGGCGGCTTCGGCGCGGGACTGCTCGCGAACCTCGTCGGCCCGAAGAAGGCCAAGGAGATCTGGTTTCTCTGCCGCCAGTACGACGCGGAGCAGGCGCTCGACATGGGCCTCGTCAACACCGTCGTGCCGCTCGACGAGCTCGAGGACGAGACTGTGAAGTGGTGCCACGAGATGCTCGCGATGTCGCCGTTCTCGCTGCGCCTGCTGAAGGCGAGCTTCAACGCCGCCGAGGACGGGCTGAGCGGCATCCAGCAGCTCGCCCACGACGCGAACCTCCTGTTCTACGGCTCCGAAGAGGCGCGCGAGGGCCGCGAGGCGTACAAGGCCAAGCGCGCGCCGGACTTCTCGCGCTTCCCGAAGAGGCCGTGATGGCGGCCCCCGGCGGCTGACGTGCGCATCTGGCTCATGGCGGCGCGGCTGCGCACGCTGCCGGCGGCGATCGCGCCGGTGCTCGTGGGCACGGCGCTCGCCTACGAGCTCTACGACGAGTTCCACCCGGCCGCGTTCGTCGCCGCGATGCTCGGCTCGATCCTCATCCAGGTCGGGACGAACCTCTCCAACGACTACTCCGACGCGCGCCGCGGCGCCGACGCCGAGGACCGGCTCGGCCCGGTGCGCGTGACGGCCGGCGGGCTCGTGCCGCCCAAGCAGGTCCTGATGGCGACGTACATCACCTTCGCGCTCGCGGTGCTCTGCGGCTTCTACCTCATCGCGACCGCCGGGATCGAGCTGCTGTTCGTGGGGATCGCGTCGATCGCGGCGGGCGTCCTCTACACGGGCGGGCCGAAGCCCTACGGCTACGAGGGGCTCGGCGAGATCTTCGTCTTCCTCTTCTTCGGGGTCGCCGCGGTCAGCGGCTCGACGTTCGCGCAGGCCGAGACCTGGCCGTGGGAGGCGTTCGTCCTCGCCGTGCCGGTGGGGCTGCTCGCGGCGGCGATCCTCGTCGTCAACAACGTCCGCGACATGGACTCCGACAAGCGCGCGGGCAAGCGCACGCTGGCGGTGCGGCTCGGCCGCGAGCGGGGGCGCATGCTGTACGCCGCGATGGTCTTCGGCTCCTATCTCGTCGCGCCGCTGCCGTGGCTGCTCGGCCCGCTGTCGGCGTGGCTGCTGCTGTGCTGGCTGACGCTGCCGCTGGCGGTGAAGCTCGTGCGGACCGTGCGCGAGCACGCCGACGGACCGACGCTCAACGAGGCGCTCGCGCAGACCGGCCTGCTGCAGCTGACGTTCTGCCTGCTGCTCGGCGCGGGCATCCTCGCGGGCTGAGGCGGCGGTCGCGATCCGCGTCGCGATCTCGAGGCGCACCCTGCGGCTGCGAACGCCGATCGTGACTTCGTACGGGTCGGTGGCCTCGCGCGACGTGCTCGAGCTCGTCTTCGAGGGTGCCGACGGCGTGCCCGGCCGTGGCGAGTCCGCGCCGCTCGAGGGATACGACGGCGTGTCGCTGGAGCGCGCGCGCGCCGCGCTCGAGGCCTACCGAGCCGTGCTCTGCGACGGCGACGACGGCCTGGACGGCGGCGAGCTGCTCGACGCGTGCCGCGCGGCCGACGACCTCCCCCAGGCGCTCGCGGCCGTCGACATGGCGCTGTGGGATCGGGCCGGGCGGCGAGCCGGCGTGCCGGTCGCGTCGCTGCTCGCGGGCTCCGCGCTCGAGGAGGTGGCGGTCAACGCGACGATCGGCGCGTGCGATCGTGCCGGCGCGTCGGCCGGTGCCGCCGCGGCGCGAGCGGCGGGGTTCGGCTGCGTGAAGCTCAAGGTCGGCGTCGGCGACGACCCCGGCCGCGTCGCCGCCGTGCGCGCGGCGCTCGGGCCCGGCGTCGCGCTGCGGCTGGACGCCAACGGCGCGTGGACGGTCGGCGAGGCGGTGCGGATGATCGACGCGCTCGCGCCGGCCGGGCTCGAGCTCGTGGAGGAGCCGGTCCATGGGCTGGCCGCGTTGCGGTCGGTGCGCGAGCGCGTCGCAGTGCGGATCGCGATGGACGAGTCGACGGCCGAGCCGGGCGCGCTGGCCTCGGGCGCGGCCGACGCGGTCTGCTTGAAGCTCGGGCGCTGCGGCGGGATCTCCGGGCTGCTCGCCGCCGCGACCCTCGTCCGCGCTACGGGCGCCGAGCCGTACGTCGCCTCGACGTTCGACGGCCCGCTGGGGATCGCCGCGGCGCTGCACGCGGCCGCCGCGCTACGGCTCACGCCCGCCTGCGGCCTCGCGACGCTCGCCCTCTTCGAGGACCTCGACGACCCGTTCCCGCCGCACGGTGGCGTCATCGCCGTGCCGTCGGCCCCGGGGCTGATGGCGTGACGCCCTACTTTCACCGCGCGACCGCACCGAGCCCGAGGCCGCGCCGATGACGATCCTCGAGTGGCGCATCGCCCGCTCGCTGCTGCGCCGCCCGCCGGAGCGCCATCGCTACGGCGGGCTGCCGCACCAGACGTGCGACCTGCACCGCCCGCCGGGACGCGGTCCGCACCCCGTGGCGGTCGTGCTGCACGGCGGCTACTGGCAGCCGCCCTACACGAAGCTCATCATGCGGCCGCTGTGCCAGGATCTGGCGCGGCGCGGCTACGCGGCGTGGAACGTCGAGTACCGCCGGCTGGGCCGCGACGGCGGTGGCTGGCCGATGACCTTCGACGACGTCGCGGCGGCGATCGACCTGCTCGCGGCGCTGCGCGACGACCGGCTCGACCTCGAGCGTGTGACGCTCGTCGGCCACTCCGCGGGCGGCCAGCTCGCGCTGTGGGCGGCGGCGCGTTCGTCGCTGCCCGCGGACGCGCCCGGCGCGGCGCCGCTCGTGGTCGCGCAGCGCGTGCTCGCGCTGGCCGCGGTCTGCGATCTCCCGCACGCCGGCAAGGTCGCGGCGCGCCTGCTCGGGGGGGTGCCCGGCGAGGTGCCCGAGCGCTGGGGGCAGGCGGATCCGATGCGCCGGATCCCGCTTGGCATCCCCGTCGCCCTGGTCCACGGCCGGGGCGACCAGACCGTCGACCCGCAGCGCTCGCGCGACTACGCGGCGGCCGCCGGCGCGGCCGGTGAGCCCGTGACGCTCATCGAGCCGGCCGGCGAGCACCGCGACCCGATCGACCCGACCAAGCCCGCGTGGCACGCGGCCGCGGACTGGCTCGGGCCGGGGTAGCCGCTCGTCCGCAGGCTCACCCAGCGTCCGGTGCGCCGCGCCGTGCCGATCCGACCTCCCCTCACCCGCTCTTAGCCCCGGCCTTTGTCGAATAAGGCCCTCATGGAGGGTCATTCGCGACAAACCGGTCACCCGCGCGCCACAGACTTCGCCCATGACGCCGGTCCTGCGCCGCGACGCGCACGCCCGGCCCGCGCCCGGCCGGGCCAGCGGCCTCAGCGCGGGAGCTTCTTGCGCAGTGCGAGCACCCGCTTGGCCTGAGCGCGCAGCACCGCCCGATCGAGGTCGCCGCGCTTGGCCGCGGCGAGCAGTCCTTCGGCCGCGCGGGCGCCGTCGCGGTACGTCGAGGAGAACAGCGGCAGGTCGATCCCGGCCGCCGCGGCGAGCACGGCGCGCTGCGCGATCGAGCCGGACGCCTGCACCGCGGGGGTGCCGAGGTCGTCGGTGATCGAGACGCCCTTGAAGCCCAGCCGTCCGCGCAGCTCGCCGGTGACCCACTTCGACGAGAAGGCCGCCGGCCGCGCGTCCATCGCCGGATAGACGGCGGTCGAGACCATGACCGCGTCCACGCCCGCCGCGACGAGCGCCGCGAAGGGCCGCGCGTCGCCGTCGCGCAGCGTCTCGAGCGACGCGGTCACGCGCGCCGGGGCGTTGTCGGTGTTGACCGTGGCCGCGCCGAAGCCGGGGTAGTGCTTGGCCGTCGATCGCACGCCGCCGTCGCGCAGGCCCGTCGCGAACGCGCCCGCGAGCGTGGCGACCCGCTCCGGGGACGTCGAGTAGATGCGCCGCTCGCCGACGAGCGCGCTGCCGCTACGCCCGACGTCGGCCACCGGCGCGAGGTCCATGTTGACGCCGGCGCCGCGCAGCGTGCGGGCGGCCGCGTGGCCGTCGGCGCGCGCCTGATCCGTGCTGGACACCTCCGCGGCCGCTCGCGACGGCGCGCCCGGGATGCGCCGCACCGGCCCGCCCTCCTGGTCGGCCATCACGATCAGCGGCGCGCGCAGGCCGCGTGGCCGCTCGATCGCCTGCAGGCCGCGCACGACCTCGCGCACCTGCCCGCCGGAGCGGACGTTGCGGGCGAACAGGATCACACCCGCGGCCTCGCCGCGCGCGATGCGCCGGCGCAGCGCGGCAGGCGGGACGAGGCCGTCGTAGGCGAAGACCATGTGCTGGCCGACCAGCTGCGCCGTCGTGAGCGAGGGCGGGGCGGCGGACGCGGAGCGCGTGGCGGGCGCCGCGCCCGCGGTCACCGCGCCGCCCACGGCGCCCTGGACGACGGAGGCGAGCACGGCGAAGAACACGGCTGCGATCTGGCTCACCACCCGACCATACGTGCTACACCATCCAGGCTGCGCGCGCTCGCCCCCACCTTGCTCCTCGTCGCCGCGCTCGCGCTGACCACACCCTCGCCGGCCGCGGCCGCGAGCTCCTGCCCGGCGCCCCGCCCCGCGCGCTGCCTGAGCTTCACGGTCCCGCTGGATCGCAGCGGCAAGCTGCCCGGCACGATCCGCATCCGCGCCGCGCGGATCCGCTCGCGGCGCGCCACGCGGCCGCCGCTCGTCGGGCTCACCGGCGGGCCGGGCCAGGCGGGCGTGATCTTCTCGTCGAGCTACGACTACATCCTCCCGACCGCGGGCCGCGACCTCGTCGTCCTCGACCAGCGCGGCACGGGCGCGTCCGGCCTGCTGCGCTGCCGCAGCCTCGAGCGGCGGATCGTCACGAGCTTCACGAGCGCGGCCGGCGCGTGCGGGCGCAGCATCGGCCCGCGGCGCTCCTTCTACACGAGCGCCGATTCCGCCGACGACCTCGAGGCCCTGCGCATCCGTCTCGGCGTCCCGCGGATCGCGATCTTCGCGGTCTCCTACGGCACGCGCGTCGCGGTCGAGTACGCGCGGCGCTATCCCAAGCGCCTCGAGCGGATGATCCTCGACTCGCCGATCGGCATCGACGCGCCCGACTCGCTCGCGCGCGAGACGCTCGGCGCCGTCGGACGCGTCCTGCGCACGATCTGCCGCTCGGGCTGCGGCGGCGCGGAGGCGCACCCGGTCGCCGACCTCGCCCGCCTCGTCCCCCGGCTGCGCCGCTCGCCGATCCGGCGCGTCGTGCGCCGCGGCAGCCGGCGCGTGCCGGTCTCCGTCGGAGTGGACGACCTGCTCGGGCTGCTCGTCTCCGGCGACCTCAACCCGTCGTTCCTGCGCCGCATCCCGCCGGCGGTGCGCGCCGCGGTGGCCGGCAACGGCGCGCCGCTCGTGCGGCTGAAGCTCGGCGCCGGCGGTGACGGAGGCGGCCCGCGCGAGAGCATCAGCGAGTTCAGCCCGGCCATCTACGCCGCGACGACCTGCGAGGAGGGCACGTTCGCCTGGGATCCCACGGCGCCCGCGGAGACCCGCCGCAGCCAGGCGCGCGCCGCGCTCGACGCTGCGCCCGCCACCGTCTTCGCGCCGTTCGATCGCGACGCCGGGCTGAACTTCGGCCTGCTGCCGCTGTGCGGCGACTGGCCCGCCAGCGAGCGTGTCGTCGAGCCCGCGCCCCCGCTGCCGGCGACGGTGCCCTCGCTCGTGCTGTCGGGCAACCTCGACCTGCGCACGCCGCTCGAGAACGCGCGCCGCCTCGCGAACGCGCTGCACGGCCGGATCGTCGTCGAGCACGGCATCGGCCACGGCGTGCTCGGTCTGGATCCCAACGGCTGCGCGACGCCCGCGGTCGAGGCGTTCCTCGCGAGCCGCCCCCTGCCGCGGTGCCAGCGCCAAGCCTCGGTCACGATCGAGCGCGCGGCGCGGCGCAGCGCCGTCCCGCGCTTCCCGCGCTAGCCCGGCCGCGAGCGCCACCGCCGTGACCCCGCCGCCATCAACCGGCGGCCAGCGCCGCCGCCACCGCCGCGGGCGCCTCGAGCGTCAGCGCATGCCCGGCGCCGGGGACGACGACGAGCGTCGCGTCCGGCAGCCCGTCCGCGAGCCTGCGCCCGAGCGCGACGAACTTGTCGTCGCGCTCGCCCGCGAGCACCGTGACGGGCATGGTCAGCGACCCCAGCCGATCCCAGACGGGCTCCATGACGCCGGTCCCGATCCCCCGCAGCGCGGCGGCGAGATGCGCCGGGTCGTTGTCGAGGCGGTCCGCCCGCGCCGCGGCGGCGACCTCCGGCGACTGGCCGGCGAACAGCGGCTGCGCGCCCCAGCGGTCGGCGAACTCCGCGATCGTGTGCCGCTCGGTCCAGGCGGCGAGCTCCTCGTCGCGCGCGCGCCGCAGGGCGCGGTCGGCCGGATCCTCGATGCCCGCCGTCGCCGAGACGAGCACCAGCCGCGCGACGCGCTCCGGGTGCGCGAGCGCGACGTGCAGCGCGATGCGCCCGCCCATCGAGTAGCCCGCCACAGCGAACCGCCCCGCGGCCAGCCCCGCGACGTCGCGCACGCACGAGGCCATGTCGATCGGCCGCCGCGACCCCGCCGCGCCGTGCCCGCGCAGGTCGGGCGCGAGCGGCCGGTAGCGTTCGCCGTCGAGGTGGCGCGCCACCTCGTCCCAGCCGCGCCCGGTCTGCGTGAAGCCGTGCAGCAGGAGAAGCGGCTCGGACACGCCCGCCATCATGCCGCCCGGCCCCGACACCCACCTCCTGCTGCGCGCCTTCGTCGACGAGCTCGCGCGCTGCGGCGTGCGCGAGGCATGCACGTCGCCGGGCTCGCGCAGCTCGCCGATCGTGCTCGCGCTCGTCCGCGACGGCCGCCTGCGCTGCTTCTCGCACATCGACGAGCGCTGCTCCGGCTTCTTCGCCGTCGGCGCCGCGAAGGCCGCGTGCCGCCCGGTCGCGGTCGCGTGCACGTCGGGAACCGCCGCCGCGAACCTCGCCCCGGCCGTCGTCGAGGCGCACGAGGCACGCGTGCCGCTCGTCGTCCTCACCGCCGACCGCCCGGCGGAGCTGCGCGAGGTCGGTGCCGGGCAGACGATCGACCAGGTCAAGCTCTACGGCTCCGCGGCCAAGTGGTTCTTCGAGGTCGGCACGCACGACGCGACGGTCGCGCGCATGCGCTGGATCCGGATGCTCGCATGCCGCACCGTCTGGACCGCGCTTGAGGGCCGCCCCGGTCCCGTCCACCTGAACTTCGCGCTGCGCGAGCCGCTCGTGCCGCCGGCCGACCTCGGGCCCGACCCGCTGCCGGGTCGCGGCGGCGGGCGCCCGTGGCTGCTGCGCTCGACCCCCGGCCAGGACACGGCAGCGGCCGGCCGCGCGCTCGCGGTGCTCGCGCGCGACGCGCACCGCCCCGTCGTCGTCGCCGGCCGCGCCGAGCCCGGCCTCGACGCCCTCGCCGCGGCCTGCGAGCGGCTCGGCTGGCCGCTGCTCGCCGACCCGCCGAGCGGCGCGCGGCGCGGCGCGGCGGCCGTCGCGCACTACGACCTGCTGCTGCGCTCGCCCGCCTTCACCGCGGCGCAGCGCCCCGACCTCGTCGTGCGCTGCGGCGACCTCCCCACCTCCAAGCCGCTGCGCGCCTGGCTCGACGGCCTCGGCCCGGACGTCACGCAGCTCGCGTTCGACCCGCAGTCGGCCTGGCACGACCCGTCGGGAGCGCTGCACGCCGTGCTCTCCGCCGACCCCGCCGCGACCCTCACGGCAGCCGCAACAGCCGCGCCCGCGGCCAACCCCGCGTGGCTCGCCGGATGGCGCGACGCCGACGCGCGCGCGGCGAGCGCGATCGACGAGGTGCTCGGCGGCGAGCTGTCCGAGCCGCGCGTCGCCCGCGAGCTCGGCGCCCGCCTGCCCGCGTCGACCACGCTGTTCGTCGCCTCCTCGATGCCGGTGCGCGACGTCGAGACGTACGTCGGCGTTCGCTCCGACGCACCGCGCGTGCTCTGCAACCGCGGCGCGAACGGCATCGACGGGACGGTGTCGAGCGCGTTCGGCGCGGCCGCCGTGTCCGACGGCCCGGTCGTCCTGCTCGTCGGCGACGTCGCGCTCGCCTACGACGTCGGCGGCCTGCTCGCCGCCCGCCGCACGGGCCTGTCGCTGACGATCGTGCTGCTCAACAACGACGGCGGCGGGATCTTCGAGTTCCTCCCCGTCGCCGGCGAGCGCGACGCGTTCGAGGAGCACATCGCGACGCCGCACGGCCTGGACTTCGCACACGCCGCGGCGCTGTACGGCTGCGCGCACGAGCTCGTGGCGACCGTCGGCGAGCTGCGCACCGCGCTGGACCGCGCCCCGCAAGAGCCCGGCACGACGATCATCGAGGTGCGCACCGAGCGCGCCGCGAACCTCGCGCTGCACCGAGCGCTGGCCGCGGCGGCGACGCCGGCCTGAGACCGCGTCGGCGGCACGCGGTACGGTCTTGGCGATGAACCCCTCGCGCAGCATCACCGCGAGCGCCGTCGCGCTCGCGCTCGCCGGGACCGTCGCCGTGCTGGGCAGCGCGGGTGCTTCCGCGCTCACCGGGCGCGCGGCCACGGCGCAGATCACGGCCGCCGGCGTCGGTGCCGTGAAGCTCGGCAGGACCTACACGTCACTGCGCGCCGCCGGGCTGGTCGCGAAGATCGGGCCAGGCTGCGAGCTCGCCGGCCCGCAGGCGCGGTCGGCGCGGCTGCGTGCGCCGCTGAAGGGCAGCGTCGACTTCACGCAGACCACGCCGCGCAAGGTCGCCACGATCGCGGTCACCGGCGGCGCGAAGGCGCGCGGCGTCGGCACAGGCGCCACGGTCGCCAAGCTCAAGCTCGCGTTTCCGAGGGTCGTCGCGGACCACACCACCGACGCGACGTTCGCCATCACGCTCTACAAGGTTCCGAAGAGCGGCGGCGGGCGCCTGCAGTTCGCCGTCGACACGAAGACCAAGAAGGTCACGCTCATCGGGATCCCCGCGATCGCGTTCTGCGAGTGAGGCGTCAGCCGTAGACCATCGTGATCGGGTTGATCACGGGGTTGGCGGCCGCGGACCACTGGCCGTGCCACGTCTGCGACGGCCGGCCCATCGGCCCGTACATCTGGAAGTAGTAGATCGGGTCGCTGGAGACGTTCGTCGGGTCCTCGCCCTTGCGCCCATAGTTCTCGAGCGTCACCTTGTTGCCGGCGCTCTCGGCGATGACCGCGCCGTAGTGCGTTCCCCAGATGTCGCGCCTGTGGCCAGACGCCCGCGTGACGTCGGCCGTCAGCGGCTTGCGCCGCGGGTGCGGGGCGGGCGCGCCGTAGTCGGCGATGCCGTGGTCGTCGGGGTTGCCGAGGCTGATCGAGCCGAACGACTGCCCCACGCGCGGGTCGGCGAACGCGTTGATCCCGAGCTCGTGCGCGATCAGGGCCGCCGTCGCCGGCGCGGTGCGCAGCACCTGCATGTAGTCGCTCGTGACCTGCTCGCGCGTCAGCGGGGCCGTGATGACCTCGTCGTTGATGTGGGCGTTCGCGTGGTCCTCGCCGGTGCGGATGCGGTCGACGAACCAGCGCGCGACCTTGTACTCGTGTGCGACGAGTCCCGCGTTCATGCCGAGCGCCTTGTCGAGCGTCGGCAGCAGGAGCGTGACGTTGCGGCCGACGATCTCCGACGCCACCTCGTCGCAGACCTGCTTGACGGTGACGCCCATCCCCTTCGTCGCCGCCGTGTGGCTCTTGTAGAACGCGATGCCGCGCTTGGGCAGGATGCGATGCAGCCGCACGGCGGTGCCGTCGCTGTCGGCGACCGTGATCGCGTTCTGCTGGTCGACGTACAGGAGGTACTGCGAGTGGTGGCGCTTGAGCGCCGTGTTGGCCGCGCTCATCACGGCCTGCGTCGCGTAGAAGACCTTCGGCTGGCGGACGCTGAGGTCCGTGGCCTCGACGGCCATCTTGCCGTCCTCGGACACGCGCAGCTGCGTGTCCGCGGGACCGGCCGCCGTCACGACGCTGCCGTGCGCGCGGAAGCTGCCGCTGGCCTGCTTGACCTGGGCGTGGAACTGCGCGCCCATGACGACCGTGGCCTGCCGGAGGGCGTAGCGCTGCAGCAGCGGGCCATCCGCGCGCTTGGCCACGGCGCGCGCGAGCACGGTGTCGAGCGGGAGGCTCTGTCCGGGCCGGCGCTGCGCCCGTCCGACGGTCCGCGGCCCCGGCGCCGGCCTGCGTGCGAGGACGCGCGGCCCCGGAGGACGTCGGCCCGTTGCGGCAGTCCGTTGCGGTTCGCGAGCGACCACGGCACGGCGACTTTACCCGCGCGCGTTGGTGCGGAACATCGTACGTTCGTGGAGCGCGTCAGCCCGCGAGCACCGGCAGCAGCGCGCCGAGCTTGACGTCGGTCTCCGCCAGCTCCTCCGCCGGATCGGACTCGCGCACGACCCCCACCCCCGCGTAGCAGCGCGCGACGCGGCCGCTCACGAGCGCGCACCGCAACGCGACGCAGAACTCGCCGTCCTCGTTGGTGTCCGTCCAGCCGACGGGCCCCGCGTACCAGCCGCGGTCCATCCCCTCGAGCGCGGGGATCAGCGGCTCGGCGACCTCGAACGGCTCGCCCCCGACGGCCGGCGTCGGGTGCAGCAGCCCGGCCAGCCGCACGACGCCGAGCGGCTTGCGAAGCTGCGCGCGGATCGGGGTCGCGAGGTGCTGGATGTTCGCCATGCGCACGATGACGGGCTCCGGCGCCGAGGTCACCCACACGCTGTGCGGCCGCAGCGCGCGCTCGATCCGGCGCACGACGATCTCCTGCTCCGAGCGGTCCTTGTCCGAGCGCAGCAGCTGCTCGCCGAGGTGGGCGTCGACGGACGGGTCGGCGCTGCGCCGCGTCGAGCCGGCGAGGGCGAGCGTCGACGCGCGCATGCCGTCGCGCCGGATCAAGAGCTCGGGGCTGGCGGCGATGAACGCGTCGTCCCCGCGGCCGGCGCAGAAGCAGAAGCACGACGGGAAGCCCTCGCGCAGCACGCCGTAGACCGCGGCGACGTCGTGCGCCGCGGGCGCGTGGACCTGCACCTCGCGCGCGAGCACGATCTTCTCGATGTCGCCGGCCCGGATCCGCTCCACCGCCCGCGCGACGGCCCCTTCGTAGTGCTCGGGCGGCGTGCTCGCCGCGACGGTGTAGCGCCCGACGGGCGCCGGGTCCAGCAGCGGCAGCGGCGCGCTGCGCAGCTCGCGCAACCGCTCCTCGATTCGCGCGAGCAGCCCCTCGGCCGTGTCGTCGGCGCAGGCGAGCGCCGCGACGGTCAACAGCACCTCGTCCTCACGCCGCGCGAGCGCGACCTCGGGCACGTGCAGCGACGCGGGCGCGAACGCCGACCAGTGCGGGCTCGCCCCGCCCTCGGGCGCGAAGGCGAACCCGCCGCACGCGACGAGCCCGGCGCCGCGCGGCCCGTCCGGCGGATCGCACACGGCCTCGCGCGCGAGCGCCCGCCAGCGCGCGGCAAGCTCGTCGAAGCGCCCCGGCCCGCGGGCCTCGAGCGAGACGACCGACCCCAGCGCGGCGATCGCCGAGCGCTCGCGCTCGGGCTGCTCGACGCAGAACCACGACTCGCCGGGCCGCCGGCACAGCAGCGCGACCGCGGACGGGTCGACGTCGCGCGCGACCGGCACGGTGAGCGCGACCAGCACCCCTCGGGAACCGTGCCGGCGCGCTCGCTTGACGGCCCGCTCCACGCGGGAATGCAGCCGCTTGAAGTCAGCCGCGCCCAGCGAGAGCAGTGGCTCCGCGGAGTTCGTGCGGGCCGATTCCATCGGTCCGTGAGTCTAGACTGACGTCGTGTCAGCTCGGTTCCAAGGTCGTGGTAGCCACGACTCCCGCTCTCCCGTCAGCCATCGACGTGTCCGAAACTACGGAACCGGATCCGAACGCTGAGGCCTTCGAGGCGTTCGCATTGCTCGGCCTCGTGCTCGAGCAGCAGCAGTCGCGTGGCGAGCAACCGGTTACGGGGGACTCCTGGATACGCCGGCGCGTCGAGCGCATCGAGCTTCTGGACGACCGCCGCATCCGGCGGCGCATCTCGCTCGACCTCGCGATTCCGCGGGAGACCGCCGCCGGAGTGCCCACCGAGGGCATCCGCTACCTGCCGCTGACCTGGCTGTCGCGCGACAACAAGCTGCGTGAATTCGACCTGCGCGACGAGGACGGCCGCTCGATCGCCGTCGCGACCCGCGAGGAGGGAGCGCGCCTCGCCGTGCTGGCGCTTGAGACGCATATCTTCGGGCTCGTGGCTGCGGCCGCGGACGACCAACATGTCGCGCCACCGCACGATCTGGCCGCGGAGGTGCGACGAGACCTGGATCTCCTCGCGACGGGCTCGCTGACCGAGCGCGTCGACGCGCTCGAGCGCTTTGAGACAGCGAGCCCGGCAGGCGGTGCCCCCGACTGCGCGGCCTTTCAGCGCTCCGTGCTGATGGCCGACGCGGCGCTCGCGGTACTCGTGGGCCGGCTCATCGAGGAGTTCATCCTGCTCGCCGCTGTCCCCGGCCGCGACGCGCATAATCGGCGCGTACTGAAGCTGACGTGGGTGGAGCACGCGGACGAGGGCCGCTCGTTCTGGCGCTGGCTCAAGACGCGGATGGGCTGGTCGCCGGTGTCGCTGCGCTTCCCCGTCGCCCAGCTCGACTCCGCGCGCAGCTATCACATCGAGATGGGCGCGCCGAGCGACGACGGCACGATCGAATGGGCGGCGCTCGAGGTCGCCGGACGGTTCCGCCGCATCGACAAGGAGGAGCCCGCGCACCTCGTCTACGCGCTCGGCGGGCTGCCCGTCGCGCCGTTTGAGCGGCCGCTCGACCCCACGGCGACGTTCGCGCTAAGGGCGGCGCGAAGTGGATTTCTGCGCCTGGCGCTCTTCACGTGCATGCTGTCCTTCGTCCTGCTCGCGCTCGGTCGCTGGCGCCTCGGCGATCTGACGCGCGACGTCGAGAGCGCCGCGACCCTACTGCTGTTCGTCCCCGGACTGCTCAGCCTCTACGTCGTGCGTCCGGGCGAGCACGGGTTCGCGACGCAGCTCTTCAGCGGGGTGCGCTGGATGGTGATCAGCACAGCGGTGTTCGTCCTGGCCGGGGGCGTGCTCGTGATCGTCGACATGGATCCGGTGCTGCGCGAGCAGCTGTGGACGTCGCTAGTGGTTGCCGCGCTCCTCGCGACGATTGCGGTGGGATGGAGCAACTACGGCCCGCTGTCAGCGGCTCCGGTCGTCGGTTCGCCGAAACCCCATGCTGGTCCCAGCCGATCCCGGCGCGGCCCCGCCCACTGGGTGGTCGCAGCGTGCGCCTACGTCGCGGTGCTGGCCACGTGCGTCGCCGTACCGTTGCTCGCCACCGGCGAGGACGGCCTCAGCGTGCAAGGACGCCTGGAGGCGCAGATCGCCGATGCCGCGCGCGGCGACCAGCGGCTGTCGCTCAGCTCATTCGCCGAGACGCCATGGACACGCCTCTACGCGTTTGCTCCGGGAACGGTCAGAGCGGAGGTGGCGCGCACAGTCGGCCCGGGGCGGCTCGCCGCTGGCGAGGAGCGTGAACAGCGGGTACCGCGGAGGGTCGCGCGCAAGACCACGCTGCTCGTGCTCGTCGACCGCAAACGGGTCACGGAGGTCATGACGCTACCCAACTCGCGGGGTGACCTGACCGACGCCGCCAATCCCGGCCAGTGTTACCTGGTCCCCACGGACGCGCTGGAGGTCAGCCGCGAGCGCGTGTTGACGATTTCCACCCCGAGCGCCTGCCGCCGGCGCTGAGCAGCCGGTCAGCGGTCGACGATGCGGTGCACGACCGGCTTCGGAGGCGTCTGGTTGCCGGTCCGGACCTTCGCGCTCGTGAAGCCCGCGATGGCCCGCCTCGTGCTGGCCGCGTACGCCTGCTTGTCGACGCGGGCGAAGTTGTCCGAGCGACGGTCGCTCGGCCGCACCATGATCCGCGCATCGTCATCGGAGAAGAGGTTCGCCATCGTGCAAGCTCCTGGTCGGTCGTGGGAGTGTAGCGCAGTGTCCCGGCGTATTTGGACGCGCGTGGCGCTGCGACGCCACTCAGGTCAGGTCTCGCCGCGCCCGCGCGAGATCGCGATCTCGCCCGTGCGCATCATCTCGATCAGGCCGAACGGCCGGACCATCCGCTCGAAGGCCTCGATCTTGTCGGTCGTCCCCGTGATCTCGAGGATGACCGAGCGGCGCGTGACGTCCACGACCTTGCCGCGGAAGATCTCGCAGATCTGCATCGCCTCCGCGCGCTGCGGCCCCTCGACGGCGACCTTGAACAGCGCAAGCTCGCGCGCGACCGTGTCGGCCGGCTCGAGATCGCGGATCTTCAGCACGTTGATGAGCTTGTGCAGCTGCTTGGTGACCTGGTCGACCGGGTGCATCGCGCCGTCGAACGTCAGCGTGATGCGCGAGAACTGCTCGTCCTCCGTCGGCCCGACCGTCAGCGTGTCGATGTTGAACCCGCGGCGCGCGAACAGGCCGGCGACCCTGGTCAGGACACCCGCCTTGTTCTCGACGAGGATCGACAGGACGTGCTTGCGGCCCGTCCGCAGGCTGGCGGTGGCCTCGAGGTCCTCGAGGCTGAGGCGATCCTTCGTCGCTGGCTCGCCCATGACCTCAGCCCACCATGTCGCGCGCCGGCTGGCCGGGCGCGATCATCGGGTACGTGTTCTCCTCGCGGGTCACGCGGACGTCGACCATGACCGGGCCGGGCGTCGCGAGCGCCTCCTTCATGTCGTCGACGAGCGTCGCCTTGTCCTCGAAGCGCATGCCCGTCGCCCCGTAGGCCTCGGCGACCTTCACGAAGTCGGGGAACTGGCCCATGTCGACGTGCGAGTAGCGGTTGTCCCAGAACAGCTCCTGCCACTGGCGGACCATGCCCAGGTAGCCGTTGTTCATGATGAACACCTTCACCGGGATCTCGTTCTGAGCGCAGGTCGCGAGCTCCTGCATGTTCATCTGAATCGAGCCGTCGCCGGAGATGCAGACGACCGACTGATCCGGGCAGCCGACCTGCGCGCCCATCGCCGCCGGCAGGCCGAAGCCCATCGTGCCGAGGCCGCCGGAGTTGATCCACCGGCGCGGCTGGTTGAAGTGGTAGTACTGCGCCGCCCACATCTGGTGCTGGCCGACGTCCGAGCAGACGATCGCGTCGCCGCCGGTCGCCTCGTAGAGCGCCTGCACCATGTACTGCGGCTTGATCTCGCCGTCCGACGAGTCGTCGTACTTGAGCGGATGGTCCGCCCGCCACTGCTCGATCCGCGACCACCACTCGTCCATCCGCGACGGGTCCG
Organism: uncultured Actinomycetes bacterium; assembly: GCA_963743055.1. Classification (GTDB taxonomy): domain Bacteria; phylum Actinomycetota; class Thermoleophilia; order Solirubrobacterales; family Solirubrobacteraceae; genus CADCVQ01. The sequence goes on from CAVUOK010000003.1 coordinate 393,057, forward strand.
TCGTCTCGAGCGAGCGGTACTCCTTGATGAGCTTCGTCAGGACGTTCTTGCAGTCGCCGACGATCGGGATGTGCGCCGGGATGTTCTTCGAGATCTCCGCCGGGTCGACGTCGATGTGGATGAACTTCGCGTGCGGCGCGAACTCCGACAGCTTGCCGGTGATGCGATCGTCGAAGCGCGCGCCGACGCAGCAGATGAGGTCCGCCTCGTCCATCGCGTAGTTCGCCGCGCGCGTGCCGTGCATCCCGAGCATGCCGAGCCACTGCGGGTGCGGCGCGGGGAAGCCGCCGAGCCCCATGAGCGTGCACGTGACCGGGAAGCGGTCCGACGTCGCGAACTCCGTCAGCTCGGCCGCCGCGTTGGCGTTGATGACGCCCCCGCCCGCGTAGATCACGGGGCGCCGCGCGGACGCCATCGCCTTCGCCGCCTGGCGGATCTGCTTCGTGTTGCCGTCGGTCGTCGGCTGGTAGCCGGGCAGGTGCAGGTCGGTGATCGGTTGGTAGTCGATGTCCGCGCGCGACAGGTCCTGCGGGATGTCGACGACGACCGGGCCGGGGCGCCCCGAGCGCGCGAGGTAGAACGCCTCGTGGATCGCGCGCGGGATCTCGAGCGGCGAGCGGATCTGGAAGGAGTGCTTGACGACCGGCATGGTGATGCCGAGCGTGTCGGTCTCCTGGAAGCCGTCGGTGCCGATGAGGTCGGTTCGAACCTGGCCGGTGATGAACACCGTCGGCACCGAGTCCATCATCGCGTCGACGATCGGCGTGACGACGTTCGTCGCGCCCGGGCCGGACGTCGCGAACGCGACGCCGACCTTGCCGGTCGCCTTCGCGTAGCCCTCGGCTGCGTGGCCGCCGCCGGCCTCGTGGCGCACGAGCACATGCCGGATCCCGGCGTCGACGAACGCGTCGTAGGTGGGAAGGTTGGCGCCGCCCGGGAGGCCGAATACGACGTCCACACCCTCCGCCTTCAAGCACTCCATGATGGCATCGACCGCACGCATGTCACGACCTCCTCTCAGCAGGAACGGGCCAGCCTCGTTGGCCGGCAAGAGCAGGTCAGTCTAGTGGTCGTGCAACGGCGCGCGTGTCAGCGCAAGGCGGGAGCCGCGGCCTCCGAGGCGAGCGCCTCCTCGGGGAACTCGAGCTCGGTCCCGCAGCGCACGCAGAGTGCGTCGTAGAGCTTGCAGACGCGCCCGCAGCCGGGGCATTGGCGGCGCAGCTCGTCGCGCTCGGAGCGGTAGCAGACGGCCGCGAGCAGCCCGATGAACGGGATCGCCCCGGAGATGAGAAACCAGAGCCAGAACGAGCTGCCCTTGATCCGGCCGACGATCCCGCCCGCGAGGGCGAAGCCGATCACGATCGTGACGTAGGCGCCGCCGGCCATCGAGGCGGCCGGCTAGAGGACCCTGATCGCCCAGATCACCGCGACGATCGCGGCGACGACGAGCACGACCCAGAACACCGCGACGGCGATCCCGATGACGGCCTTGATGAGAATCCAGGCCGCGACCAGCAGGATGAGCGCCGCGATCGCCCGCTTGCCAAGTGAGGAGCTTGAAGGAGTGGAGGTGGACATGCCTTCAAGAGTACCTCGCCGGCAAGTGGGCGAGTGCGGGTCGGGAGTGCGTCAGTCGTAGCTCCGGCGCAGATGCGCGAAGCGGTCGATCGTCGGATCTTCACGACTGACGGGAGCCATGCGAGCCATCTTGTAGCGACGGACCCGAGGCGCTGCTGCGGTGCGCTGCTGACCTGCAACCGGAACGAGGATGCGGCGGGTGAGATCGGCGGAGACGGACATGTCAAGGATCATGGAGAGGCCTGCAAATCCAGGCATTGGCCGCATGTCGGAGATTCAGGGAGAACCTGTGGACCGCCTGTCCTGCTCGGCCACGGCGGCCTGCAGGGCGGGGCGCATCGCCGCGCCGACACGGCGGCGCAAGCGCCAGCGCGCGCCGGAGAAGCTGAGGTTCGCGACGGTCGCGAAGCCCTGCTCGTCGGCGCGCAGCGCGAGCAGCAGGTGGGCGATGCGATCGCCGGACGGCAGCGCGCCGGCGGCTTCGATCCGGCCGTCGACGCGGATGCACCAGCAGTAGACGCGTCGCCCGCGCAGCAGCACCGCGCCTCCCTCCCCGACGAGCCAGGTCCCGAGGCGGCCGGGCTCGAGCACGAGCCCGGTCTTGGCGTGCAGATCGCGCGCGTCGTGGTCGACGAGGTCGCCGAGCAGCCCGACCGAGCGGCGCTCGGGCTCGGCCGCGGCGCGCGCTCGCGGGCGCAGGACGTTCGCGCCGCGCTGCGCGTACAGCTCCGGGATCACCCATGCGTGCGCCACGCACGCGAGCGCGACGGGCAGCGCGAGCGGGTTGAGCCACATCAGCAGCGCGGCGGCGCCGGCGAACGGCACGACGTGCGAGATCGTCGTCAGCGTCCACCACATGCCGACGCGTCGCAGGCGCGCGTCGTCGACGCGCGCGCGCCAGTGGACCGACGCGGTCTCGGGCAGGACCTCGCGCGCGGGATCGAGCGCGTGAGGCTGAGACGCCACGGCCGGCTACCCGCGGGGCGGTGCGACAGAGGAGCGCGGCGACCGGGGGCCACCGAAGCCGGGCCTCCGCGCGGCCGAGGCGCGCGACGGCTCGCCGGCCACGAAGATCCCTACCCGCCGGCGATCGGCAGGCGCAGGATCACGAGCGGCGCGTCGAGCGGCAGCTCGCGGACCTGCTCGGCGTGCCCGGGCCCGGTGCTGACCATCGCGAGGTAGCCGCGGTCCAGCTCGGCGCGAAACGCGCTGACGGCCGCCTCGACGGCCGCCGGGTCGCCCTCCGTCCACTCGGCGAGCGTCGAGTGGCCTGTGTGGTCCATGCGGATGAGCTTCGACATGTTGCGTGCCTCCTCGGCGCCGTGGAGTCGTCCGAAGATGGTACGCCCGCCGGCGGATCGCGGACGAGGCTTGGCGCCGCGGCGCGACCTCAGCGCGGTTCGGCGACCGCGATCCCGTGCTGCCGCGCGGCGTCGAGGAGTCGCGCGTCGTAGGCGATCAGCACCCCGAGATCCGGCCCGAGGCTGAGCGCGGTGGCGAGATGGATAGCGTCGAGGCTTCGCAGAGAGGAAGGTTTCAGACGTGCCGCCAAGCCCAGGACATTCGCATCGATGGGCAGGAGCCCCACCTGCGTCAGACCGGCCTCGGCCTGAACCGCGTACTCGGTGCCGTAGCGAGCGCACGCCCGAACGGATTCGACCGACAGCAGAACGCTCGACGCCGATCCATCCCAGCGGGCGATCTCCGCCCTGAGCGCCTCCCAATGTTGCTCGCCCAACGCCAGCTTGACGTAGGCCGAGCTATCGAGATACGCGAAGCCGGCTACAGCCGCTCCTCTCGTAGCTCGGCGAGCACTTCCTCGCTTGGAGGACCGACTGCGGGTCGCCCGCCAGGCGGTCCGAACGACATCAGATCGCCAGTCGGCATTGTCATGCCACGCTCGGCGACCAACCTCGCGATGGCCGAGTCCGGCGGGCCCGACGGCGTCAGCCGCGCGACCTCGCGCCCGTGCTCGGTCACGGTGAAGCTCTCCCCCTCCTTCACCTCGGCCAGGTACCGCGACAGGTTCTGGCGCAGCTCACGGACACCAACCACGCGTGACATGTGCGTCACCGTAGCACAATGGCGCCCGGCCTCAGACGCCGAGCTTCTCGCGCACGATCCGCGTGACCTCCGAGCCGTCAGCGCGGCCCTTCGTCTCGCGCATGACGTGGCCGATGATCGCGCCGATCGCCTTCATGTTCCCCGCGCGGATCTTGTCGGCGGCGTCGGCGTTGGCCGCGAGCGCCGCCTCGACGATCGGCGTCAGCTCGTCCTCGCCGCCGCCCAGCGAGCCGAGCCCCTCGGACTCCACGATCGCGGCGGGGTCGCCGCCCCCCTCGACGAGCCGGTCGAGCACGACCTTCGCGTTGGACACCGTCACGGCCTTCGAGCTCACCAAGGCGACGAGCTGCGCGAGCGCTGCCGGCGAGACGTTCGACTGCGCCGGGTCGTCCTCCCCCACGCGCGCGACGAGCTCGTTGCACACCCAGTTGGCGAGCGGCTGGGCGCCCGCGCGCGAGTTACCGGCCGCGAGCGCCGCCTCGAAGTAGTCCCCGAGCTCCGTGCGCCACGCGAGCTGGCGGGCGTTCGCTGCCGTGATGCCAAGCCCCTGCAGCCGCTCCTCGCGCGCCGCGGGAAGCTCGGGCATCGCGTCGCGCGCCGCGTCGAGCATCTCGGTGGTGATCGCGATCGGCACGAGGTCGGGCTCGGGGAAGTAGCGGTAGTCGTGCGCCTCCTCCTTGGAGCGCAGCGACGTGATCGCCTCCGTCCGCGGGTCGAAGTGCAGCGTCTCCTGCGTGACCTGCTCGCCGGCCTCCACGAGCGCGACCTGGCGGGCGATCTCGGCGTTGATCCCGCGCTCGATGAACCGGAACGAGTTCATGTTCTTCAGCTCGGTCTTCGTGCCGAGCCTGCTCGTGCCAACCGGGCGGATCGAGATGTTCGCGTCGCAGCGCAGCGAGCCCTCCTCCATGTTCACGTCGCTGACGCCGAGCCGGCGCAGCGTCGTGCGCAGGAGCGTCAGCCACTCGCGCGCCTGCGCGGCGGAGCGCACGTCGGGTTCGGTGACGATCTCCGCGAGCGGCGTGCCGCCGCGGTTGAAGTCCACGACCGACGAGTCCGAGCCGTGGATGCGCCCGCTCGATCCGGCGTGGACGAGCTTCGCCGCGTCGTCTTCGAGGTGCACGCGGTGGATGCGCACGTCGCCGAGCCGCCCGCCCTTGCAGAGGGGCTCGTCGTACTGGCTGATCTGGTAGCCCTTGGGCAGGTCGGGATAGAAGTAGTTCTTGCGGTGGAAGATCGACCGCGGCGCGAGCTCCGACCCCAGCGCCAAGCCGATCATCAGCCCGAAGTGGATCGCCCGCTCGTTGGCCAGCGGCAGCGTCCCCGGCAGGCCGAGGCAGATCGGGCACGTCAGCGTGTTCGGCGGCTCGCCGAAGGACAGCGCGCAGCCGCAGAACATCTTCGTGGCGGTCGCGATCTGGACGTGGATCTCGAGGCCGATGACCGGCTCGAAGCGCCCGTCGTCGTCGATCGCGGTCATCCCCGCGCCCTCCCCGCCGCACCCTCGAAGCCGATCGCCGACTCGAGCGCGAACGCCGCGTCGAGGATCGCGTTCTCGCTGAACGCCGGGCCCGCGAGCTGGAAGCCGACCGGCAGCCCCTCGCTCAGGCCGCTCGGAATCGAGATCGCCGGGATCCCGGCGAGCGACATCGGCACGGTGCAGTAGTCGTTGACGTACATCGACAGCGGATCCGCGGTCTTCGCGCCGAGCTCGAAGGCGACGGTCGGCGCGGTCGGCGTGACGATGAAGTCGAAGCGCTCGAACGCGGCGCGGAAGTCGTCGGCGATCTTCGTGCGCACCCGCTGCGCCCGGCCGTAGTACGCGTCGTAGTAGCCGCTTGAGAGCGAGTACGTGCCGAGCATGATCCGCCGCTTGACCTCGGCGCCGAAGTGCTCCGAGCGCGTGCGCGTGTACATCTCGACGAGCCCACCGCCGTTGCTCTCGGAACGCGGTCCGTAGCGCACCCCGTCGTAGCGCGCGAGGTTCGACGACGCCTCCGCCGGCGCCAGCACGTAGTACGCGCTCAGCGCGTGCGCGGCGTGCGGCAGGCGGCACGTCTCGACGGTCGCGCCGAGCTCCTCGGCGAGCTTCAGCGTCGCGTTGAACGAAGCGAGCACGCCCGGCTCGATCGCGATGCCCTCGCCGATGAGCTCCTCGGGCACGCCGAGGCGGACACCGTCGAGGCGCTCGGCGCTCGGCGTGTCGATCGAGCCGGGGAAGCCGATCGAGGTCGAGTCGCGCTCGTCTCGGCCGACCATGTGCGCCAGCAGCAGCGCCGCGTCGGTCACGTCGCGCGTGAGCGGGCCGGCCTGGTCCAGCGACGAGGCGAACGCGATCATCCCGTAGCGGCTGACGGTGCCGTACGTCGGCTTGAGCCCGACGATCCCGCACAGCGCGGCGGGCTGGCGGATCGAGCCGCCCGTGTCGGTGCCGAGCGCCCACGGCGCGCTGCCGGCGGCGACCGCCGCGGCGCTGCCGCCACTCGACCCGCCGGGCACGCGCGCGCGGTCCCACGGGTTGAGCACCGGCCCGAACGCGGAGTTCTCGTTCGAGGAGCCCATCGCGAACTCGTCCTGGTTGGTCTTGCCGAGCAGCGGCGCTCCGGCGGCAGCCAGCCGCGCGACGACCGACGCCGTGTACGGCGGGCGGTAGCCCTCGAGGATCTTCGAGCCGGCCTGGCTCGGCACGCCCTCGGTGCAGAAGAGGTCCTTGACGGCGAGCGGCACGCCGGCCAGCGGCGCTCCCGGCGAAGGTTGCGCGGCGTCCTCCGCGACCCAGAGGTACGCGTTGAGCTCGTCGGCGGCGGCAGCGGTGCGGTAGGCCTCGAACAGCTCGCCGGCGCTCAGCTCGCCGTGCTCGATCGCGGCGACCGCGGCGGCGGCCGTCAGCGCGGTGGCGTCGGTGGCGCTCATCCGGCCTGCGGGCTCGGGACGCGAAAGCCGCCGTCGGCGACCGCGGGCGCGTTGGCGAGCGCGACCTCGTGCGGCAGCGACGGCGCCACGACGTCGGCACGCAGCGCGTTCGAGACCTCGACGACGTGGGTCGTCGGGGCGACGCCGGCCAGGTCGAGCTCGGAGATCTTCTCGATGTGCCCGAGCACCGCCGACAGCTCGTCGCTCATGCGCGCGACCTCGTCGTCGGTCAGCTCGAGCCGGGCGAGGCGGGCGACGTGCAGCACTTGCTCTCGATCGATCATGTGAAGGCGATTCTAGGCGGCGGCGATCGGAGGCCGCCTACGGCGCGTCGAGCACGACCGCGACCGGGCCGGCGCCGTCCGGCAAGGCGGCGTCGAACGAGGAAGCACCTGTGCCGCGCACCTCGCCGAGCTCGTCGAGGAGCACGTCGGCGGGTCCGAGGAAGTCGGTGCGGTGCGTGCGATAGTGCATCGGCACGACCCGGGTCGCCTCGATCCGCCGCGCGATCGCGGCCGCCAGCCGGCCGTCCATGGTCGGCCCGCCGCCGACGGGCAGCAACGCCAGGTCGACCCTCCCGATCGCCGCGGCCTGCTCGTACTCGAAGCGCATCCCGCACGCGGCGAGCCCGGACATGTCGCCGAACAGGTCGACGAACACGGTCGCGCGGGGCGCGCGCAGCGCGAACGCGGACTGGCCGTACCACTCAACCTGCATCGGCGACCTCCCTGCCGCCGCGCATCCACGACGCCGCGGCGGCGATGAGGCACGCGACGATCGCGAAGGCGAACGCGGCGTGCAGACCGTGCTGAAACGGACCCGAGATGAGCTGCGGGAAGAACGAGCTGCCCGTGAGCGTCGCCTGGTCGGACGCCGGCAACGCGGCGAGCGCGTCGGACCCGACGAGGTGCTCGATCGGGTTGTAGCCGAGAAACGCCGCGAAGAGGATCGACACGGGCGGCAGGCCGGCGACGCGGTCCGCCGTCGCCGCCGACACGCCGTGCGCCTCGAGGCCCGTGCTCATCGCGTGCGGCAGGCTCGCGGCGAGGCCGATGATCATGAGCGTGAAGAACACGCCGACCGACAGCACCTGCGCCGAGTTCTGAAACGTCTGGTTCATCCCGCCGCCGGCGCCGCGGTCGCCCGGCGGCAGGCTGTTCATGACCGCGGCGCGGTTCGGCGACGCGAACATCCCCATCGACACGCCGTTGAGCAGCAGGATCGCCGCGAACGGCAGGTACGGGAAGTCGGTCGGCAGCGCGAGCAGCAGCGCGAAGCTCAGCGCCGCGGCGAGCATCCCGCCGGTGGCGAACCAGCGCGCGCCGTAGCGGTCCGACAGCCAGCCGGAGACCGGACCGGCGATCAGCATCCCGGCCGTCAGCGGCAGCATGAAGATGCCGGCCCACAGCGGCGTCTCGACGAAGTCATAGCCGTGCTGCGGCAGCCAGATGCCCTGCAGCCAGATGATGAGCATGAACATCAGCCCGCCGCGCGCGAGCGCGGCGAGGAACGTCGACAGCGTCCCGAAGGTGAACGCGCGGATCTGAAAGAGCGGCAGGCGGAACATCGGCTCGGCCACCCGCCGCTCGACGACGACGAACGTTGCGAGCGAGATCGCCGCGGTGCCCAGCAGCGCGAGCACGAGCGGGCTCCCCCAGCCGGTCGCGCTGTCGCCATACGGCCGGATCCCGTAGGTCACCGACACCATGATCAGCACGAGGCCGAGCGCGAACGTCACGTTGCCCAGCCAGTCGATCGGCACGCGCCGCGGCTCGCTGCGCTCCTCGAGCTTGAGGTACGCCCAGACGGTGCCGAAGAGGCCGATGGGCACCGAGATGAGGAACACGAGGCGCCAGTCGATCGGCGCGAGCAGCCCGCCGAGGATGAGGCCGACGAACATCCCGCTGACGCCCACGATGTTGTTGATCCCGAGCGCCATCCCGCGCTGGTTGGCGGGGAACGCGTCGGTGAGGATCGCGGCGGAGTTCGCGAGCAGGCACGCCCCGCCGACGCCCTGGACGATGCGGAACACGATGAGCCACGTCGCGCCGGCGGTGCCCTGCATCCACGTGATCGTGAGCAGCAGCGACGCCACCGTGTAGATGACGAAGCCGAGGTTGTACGTCCGCACCCGGCCGAAGATGTCGCCGAGACGGCCGAGGCTGACGATCAGCACGCTCGAGACGACGAGATAGCCGAGGATCATCCACAGCAGGTAGAAGCTGTTGGCCGGCGCGAGCGGATCGAGCTGGATGCCCCGGAAGATGTCGGGCATCGCGATGATCGTGATCGACGCGTCGAGCGTGGCGAGCAGGATCCCGAGCGTCGTGTTCGAGAGCGCGATCCACTTGTACCGGTCGCCGGACGCAAGCCCGGGAGCAGCCTTCGAGAGGGTGGCCATCCGGGCACGATTGTACAGGTAGCCTGTATAACTCTACGCGTCCATGCCCGACCCCGACGACCCCGCGCTGCTGGCCTCCGAGCTTCGCGACGTGCTCGGCCAGGTCGTCCGCCGGCTGCGCGCGCGGCACCGCTTCCCGCTTTCGCAGGGCACGGTCCTCGGCCGGCTGGACAGGCAGGGCGCGATGGGCGTCTCGGACCTCGCGGCCGCCGAGCGCGTGCGCCCGCAGTCGATGGCGCAGACGGTCTCCGACCTCGAGTCGGCCGGGATGGTCAGCCGCCGGCGCGATCCCGCCGACGGTCGCCGGGCGCTCGTCGAGCTCACCCCGCAGGGGCTCACGACGCTGCAGGCCGACCGGCGCGACCGCGAAGGGTGGCTCGCCACCGTCATCGCAGACGACCTCGGCCCGCAGGAGCGCGAGACGCTCCACCGGGCCGTCGAGCTGCTGCGCCGGATCGCGGACGCCTAGCCTGCGCAGCGGCTCGCTTCGCGCGCCCCGATCTGCGGGCCGACGACCGTCGTCGGCGGGATCGGCTTCAGCGCCTCGGCGTCGGGCTCGCGTCCCGCCTCCTCCGCCGCGCGCCGGTCGAAGCGCCGCTCGAACCCCGCGGGCGTGCAGATGAGCAGGTAGGACGTCTCGGCGGCGCCGAGGTTGGCGAGCGTGTGGTGGCTGCCGCGCGGCGCGAACGTCAGCGTGCCGGGCCCGCGGGTCACGATCTCCTCGCCGAGCTGGAACGTCAGCTCGCCGTCGAGGACGTAGAAGGCCTCGTCGAAGTCGTGGTGGTGCAGGGGCGGTCCTCCCCACCCTGCGCCGACCGTCATCTCGATGATGGAGATCTCCCCCGCGCTCTGGCTCGCGCGCAGCAGGACGTCGGATCGCAATGAGATGGCCATGATGTGCTCCTATCTGGCGTTGAGGTGGATGTCGGGTGCTGCTAGGCAGCCGTCGCGGGCCGGCGCGCGGCCGCGTCAGCCGCGTGCGGGCGCTCGCCGCCAGCGGACGGAGGTGCGGAAGGCTGCTCGCCGCCCGCCGGACCGGCCGAGGCGGCGCGCAGCGGGACCTCCTTGAGCGCGAGCACGACGAGCAGCGCGAGCGCCGCGATCGGCGCCGCGACGAGGAACACGGTCTGGACCGCGTCCACGACGTCTGCACGGGCCGCGGGCGCGAGCGCGTCGGCCTGGCCTTGTGGCGTGCCCGCGCGCGCGGCGAACACCGCGCCGAGGGCCGCCGCGCCCACCGCGCCGCCCAGCGCGCGGAAGAAGCCCGTCGTGGCGGTCGCGACGCCGAGCTCGCGCCGGTCGACGGAGTTCTGCACGGCGATGACGAGCACCTGCGTGACCATCCCGAAGCCCAGCCCGAAGACGGCAAGGCCGGCGCCGGTCGCGGTCCGCGACGGATCGTCCGCGAGCGCCGACAGCAGCACGAGCCCGGCCGTCATGAGCCCGAGGCCCGCCACCGGGAAGCGCTTGTAGCGCCCCGTCTTCGCGATCCGCCGGCCCGACAGCATCGTCGACGCCGTGATGCCGAGCATCGCCGGGATCATCAAAAGGCCGGCCTGCGTGGGACTCGCGCCCGTCGCGATCTGCAGGAACAGCGGCACGAACACCGTCACCGCGAACAGCGCGGCCGTCGCGAGGAACATCGCCGAGCTGGCGATCGCGACCGTGCGCGTGCGCAGCAGGTGCAGCGGGACGATCGGGTCGTCCGCGCGGCGCTCGCGCACCACCAGCGCGACCGACAGCGCGACGGTCGTCGCGATCAAGGCGAGGATCGGCGCCGAGTCCCAGGCGTAGCGCGAGCCGCCCTGGATGCAGGCGAGCATGAGCGCGCTCGTCGCGCCGGCGAGCAGCGCCGCGCCGGTGACGTCGAGCGGATGGCGCGGCCGGTCGGTGCTCGGGGCGGGCAGGCGCGCGGAGAGCGCGCCCAGCGCGACGGCGCCGAGTGGCAGGTTCACGAGGAAGACCCAGCGCCAGCTCGCGTGGTCGACGAGCACGCCGCCCAGCAGCGGGCCGACGACCGTCGCCACGGCGAACGTCGCGGCGATGTAGCCCTGGTAGCGCCCCCGCTCGCGCGGCTGCACGAGATCGCCGACGGCGGCCATCGCGAGCGTCATGAGGCCGCCCGCGGCGACGCCCTGCACGAGGCGCAGGACGACGAGCTGCGTGATGTCCTGCGCGACCGCGCACAGCGCGGACGCGCCGACGAACCCGCCGAGCGCGAGTTGCAGCAGCAGCTTGCGGCCGTGACGATCGCCCAGCTTGCCCCACAGCGGCGTCGCGACCGCGGCCGCGACGACGTACGCGGTCACCACCCACGAGATGTCGCCGATCGAGCCGAGGTCGCCCGCGATCACGGGCAGCGCGGTCGCGAGGATGGTCTGGTCGAGCACCGCCGGCAGCATCGCGAGGACGATCGCCGCGAACGGCACGGCGATCGCTGCTCGGTCGGATCTCTGCTGGTGCGGTGCGGCGGCAGGAGCGTGAGGCGGTGGTTGGCGCAGCATGGTCGCCCTCCTTCGTGATCGGGTCGCCATAAACTTATAGCAACACTAATTTTCTTGCGCAACTACCTTTTGGGCTGCTAGATTTTCGCCCATGGCGACGACCCCACAGCCCGGTCTGCGGGAGCGCAAGAAGCAGCGCACGCGCGAGCACATCGCGGAGACTGCGCGCGCCCTGTTCACCGAGCGCGGCTTCGGGCACGTGACGGTCGCCGAGATCGCCCGCGCCGCGGACGTCTCCGAGCAGACGGTCTTCAACTACTTCCCGACGAAGGAGGACCTCGTCTACTGGCGCCTGGGCACGTTCGAGGCGCAGCTGCTCGAGGCGATCCGCTCCCGTGAGCCGGGTGAGTCCGTCCTCGCGGCGTTCCGGCGCTTCCTGCTCGCCCAGCGCGGGCTGATGGGCGAGGTCGACCCGGAGGCGCAAGCGCAGCTCGTCGCGATGACCCGCATGATCCGCGAGAGCCCGGCGCTGCTCGCGCGCGAGGAGCAGATCTTCGTCGGCTACACGGCGTCGCTCGCGGAGGTCATCCGGGGTGACGAGGGCGACGACGGCATCGAGGCCCGGGTGGCGGCGACCGCGCTGATGGGCGTCCACCGCGCGCTCGTCTCGTTCGCTCGCCGGCGGATCGCCGAGGGCGCGCGCCCGCCGCGCCTCGGCCGCGAGGTGCGCGCGCAGGCCGAGCGGGCGTTCGCGCTGCTCGAGCAGGGGCTCGGCGGCGAGCTCGCCCCAACCGCAGCGCGATCGCCAGCAGCCCCGAAGCGGTGATCCCGCTGGCCGCGCGCACGTGGTTTCAGGGCACCGCGCGGCTCATCGGGCCCCATCCTGGATGCGGGCGACGTCCCAGATGCCGGTCGCGGCCGCGCGCCGCGCGTACTCGGCGAAGTCGCGCGGCTCGCGACCCAGTGCCTGGCGCACGCCGTCGCACACGCTCTCGTTGCGACCGTCGAGGACCTCCTCGAAGAGGTAGTTCGTCAGCTGGACGATGTCCTCGGGCAGGCCGAGGTCGGCCATCCCGGCGGCGTACTCGTCGCGCGTGATCGGCACGAACGCGATCTCGCGACCCGTCGCCGCGGCGATCTCCGCGACCGCGTCGGCGAACGTCAGCAGGCGCGGGCCTGTCAGCTCGTAGAGCCGGCCCGCGTGGCCGTCCTCCGTGAGCGCCGCGACCGCGACGTCCGCGATGTCGTCGACGTCGACGAACGGCTCGCGCACGCCGTCGACCGGCAGCGCGAGCGCGCCCTCGAGCAGCGGATCGAGGAAGTGGCCCTCGCTGAAGTTCTGCGCGAACCACGAGCAGCGCACGATGGTCCAGTCCGCGCCCGAGGCCTGCACCGCCCGCTCGGCGCGCTCGGCCTCCTCCTCGCCGCGACCCGACAGCAGGACGAGCCGCTTGGCGCCGGACGCCACGGCCTGCTCGGCGAACGCGCCGACGGTCTCGGTCGCGCCGGGGACGGCGAGGTCGGGGAAGTAGGAGATGTACGCGGCGGTTGCGCCCTCGAGCGCCGGCCCCCACGTGGCGCGGTCGTCCCAGTCAAACGGCGGGTCGCCTGCGCGGGAGCCGGCTCGCACGGCCACGCCGCGCGCCTCGAGCTGCTCGATCACGCGCCGGCCGGTCTTGCCCGTGGCGCCCAGTATCAGTGTGATGTCCTGCGTCTGTGTGCTCATAAGAGGCAGTCAACCGCGTCGGGATGAGCGTCTCCATAGCTCGATTGCGCAACATCATGCGTGAGCGTCTACGATCTGCGGTCATCGACGCTGTCGCCGGACTACTCGACGGCCCGCGTGCGCGCGGGGCCTTCCTCCTGCGCTCGAGCATGCGCCCGCCGTGGTCGCTGCGCATCGAGGACGAGGCGCCGCTCACGCTCGTGGCGGTCGTCCGCGGCGACGCCTGGATCCTGCCCGACGACGGCGACGGGGTGCGCCTGCGCCGCGGCGACGTCGCGGTCGTGCGCGGGCCAGAGCCCTACACCGTGGCGGACGACCCGGCGACCGCGCCGCAGATCGTCATCCTCCCCGGGCAGGAGTGCCAGGCGGTCGAGGGTGCCGACGCCGGCGAGATGACGGACCTCGGCGTTCGCACCTGGGGCAACGCTGCCGAGGGCGAGACGGAGATGCTCACCGGCACGTATCTGCTCGACGGCGAGGTCAGCCAGCGGCTGCTGCGCGCGCTCCCGGCGCTGCTCGTCCTGCGCGACGACGACTGGGACTGCCCGCTCGTACCGCTCATGGCCGACGAGATCGTCAAGGACGAGCCGGGCCAGGAGGCTGTGCTCGACCGGTTGCTCGATCTGCTGCTCATCGCCGTGCTGCGCGCGTGGTTCGCGCGCCCGGAAGCCGAGGCGCCCGGCTGGTATCGCGCGTACGGCGACCCGATCGTCGGCCAGGCGCTGCGGCTGCTGCACCACAGCCCGGAGCACCCGTGGACGGTGGCGGAGCTCGCCGGCAGCACCGGCGTCTCGCGCGCCGCCCTCGCGCGGCGCTTCAACGACCTCGTCGGCGAGCCGCCGATGAGCTTTCTCACCGGCTGGCGGATCGCGCTCGCGGCGGACCTCTTGCGCGAGCCGGGCGCGACCGTCGGCTCGGTCGCGCCGCGCGTCGGCTACGGCAGCCCGTTCGCGCTGAGCACGGCGTTCAAGCGCGTCCGCGGGATCAGCCCGCAGGAGCACCGCGTGGCCGCGCTGCAGCGCTGAGGCGGCGGCGCACGAGGCGTCGCGCGGTGCCACCGCGCCACGCGCGCGGGAGCAGCGGCCCGGCGGCGACCGTCGTCGCGAGGCCGATGACCGTGAGGATCGCGTGCATGCGCGGGTCGATGAGGTCGGCGTGGAGGATCTCCAGCGAGATCGCGATCGTCATGACGCCGCCGCACTGCATGAGCGCGCCGATCGCGCGTGCGTCGCCCGGGCCGAAGCCAGCGGTTCGGGCGGCGAGATAGGCGGCGCCGAGCTTGAGCGCGATCACGGCGCCGAGCATGGTCAGCGCGGGAGCGAGCACGTCCGAGCCGAGCTCGCCGAAGTCGGTGTGGAGCGCGGCGAGCCCGAGGAACGCCGGCAGTCCGACGCGGCGAACCGCGCTGCCCAGCCGGCGCTCGACGGCGAGCGCGGTCGCGCCTGACTTGGTCACGAGCACGCCGACGATCAGGGGCCCGATGAGCACGCTGGAGAGCAGCTTGTGGCCGGCATAGGCGGACGCGAGCGCGAGCACGACGACCGCCGGCAGCGCGACGGCGGGCCCGAGCGAAAACCAGCCGGCCCGGACGATCGCGAGCAGGATCGCAACGACGGCGAGCGCGGCCGCGACGTGGACCGCGACGCGCGCGGTCGCCGCCGCGTCGCCGCCACCGATGGCCACCGCGGCCGCGATCAGGGCCAGCGTGGTCGCCAAGGTCGCGGCGACGATCACGGTCGAGCCGGCCGCGCTGTCTCCCATCGCGCCGTCCTCCAGGATCCGCGCGACGATCGGCAGGCCGTTCGCGGCGAGCGCCGCGGCGAGCGCGAGCACGAATGCGCTGTCGCTGACACCGAGCGGCTTCCAGCCGCCGGCGTCGGCCAGCAGCGGTACGGCGACCAGGGCAAGCGCGAGCATCGCGCCCATCGGCGCTGCCGCGAGCAGCACGACCGCGCCTGCGCGCCGGCGCATCGGCGATGGATCGACCGTGATGCCGATCAGCAGCATGTACAGCACGAGCCCGATGCCACCGACGGCGCTCACGCACGCGACCGCCGTCTCCGGGAACATCACGGCGATCCTGCCGCCGGCCTGCTGCCCCGGCGCGACGTCCGCGATCTGGCCGCCGAGGAGCGATCCCGCCGCGAACACGGCGGCCATCTCGCCCGCGATGCGCGGCTGGCGCAGCCGCTGCGCGACGGCACCGCCGACGCACGCCAGCGCCGCGATCGCGGCGACGTCGAGCAGCGCGAGTAGCCAGTTGGGCAGCACGCCGCGCTACGCGTCCGCCCGCGCCTGCCGATGCCCGGCTCTCACACCGGAGTTCGCTGGCCGACGCTGCGTTGCAGAAACTCGATGATATCCCCCAGCGCTGCGCCGGGGGTGAAGACCGCAGCGACGCCGAGGCGCTCGAGCTCGGGGATGTCGCGGCCCGGGATCGTGCCGCCGACGGTGACGATCACGTCGTCGACGCCCTGCGCTCGCAGCAACGCGACGATCCGCGGGACGAGCGTCATGTGCGCACCGGACAGGATCGACAGGCCGACGGCGTCGGCGTCCTCCTGGATCACGGTCTCGACGATCTGCTCGGGCGTCTGGTGCAGGCCCGTGTAGATGACCTCCATGCCGGCGTCGCGCAGCGCCCGCGCGATGATCTTCGCGCCGCGATCGTGCCCGTCGAGGCCGGGCTTGGCGACGACGACGCGCAGCTTGCGACCGCTGCCCGCCCCCATCAGTAGACGGGGGTCTCGCGGTACGAGCCCCAGACGTCCTGCAGCGCGGCGATGATCTCGCCCTCGCTCGCGTGGGCCCGGGCGCACTCGAGCAGCGCCGGCATGAGGTTCGTCTCCGGGCACGCCGCGCCCGCGCGCAGGCGGGCGAGCGTCTCCTCGACGGCACGGCCGTCACGCCGGGCGCGCACGCCCTGCAGGCGGTCGAGCTGCTTGCGCTCGATGGCCGGGTCGATCCGGAGCGTCTGGATCTCCGCGTCGCCGTGGTTCTGAAAGCGGTTGACGCCGACGACGACGCGATCGCCGGCGTCGATCTCGGTCTGCAGCTCGTAGCTCGCGTCGGCGATCTCGCGCTGCGGGAAATTCTGCTTGACCGCCTCGACCATCCCGCCGAGCTGGTCGATCCTGCGGAAGTAGTCGTACGCGTGCTCCTCGAGGCGGTCCGTCAGCGCCTCGACGAAGTACGCGCCGCCGAGCGGGTCGATCGTGTTCGTGACCCCCGTCTCGTGCGCGATCACCTGCTGCGTGCGCAGCGCGATCTGGACGGCCTCCTCGGTCGGCAGCGCGAGCGCCTCGTCGTAGGAGTTCGTGTGCAGCGACTGGGTGCCGCCGAGGACGCCAGCGAGGGCCTCGATCGCCGTCCGGGTGATGTTGTTCAGCGGCTGCTGGGCGGTGAGCGACACGCCGGCGGTCTGCGTGTGGAAGCGCATGAGCCACGACTTGGGGTTGCGCGCGCCGAACGTCTCGCGCAGCTCGCGAGCCCAGATGCGCCGCGCGGCGCGGTACTTGGCGATCTCCTCGAAGAAGTCGATCTGCGCGTTGAAGAAGAAGCTCAGGCGGGGCGCGAAGTCGTCGACCTCGAGGCCGCGCTCGATCGCCTGCTCGACGTACGTGAGGCCGTCCTTGAGCGTGAACGCGAGCTCCTGTGCCGCGGTCGAGCCCGCTTCGCGGATGTGGTAGCCGGAGATCGACACCGGATGCCAGCGCGGCATGTCCGTCGAGCACCACTCGACCATGTCGCCGAGCAGCCGCATCGCCGGGTCGATCGGAAAGCACCACTCCTTCTGCGCGATGTACTCCTTGAGGATGTCGGCCTGGATCGTGCCGCTCAGGCGGTCGGGATCGATCCCCCGGCGCTCTGCGGCGGCGACGTAGAAGGCGAGCATGATCGCGGCCGGCGCGTTGATCGTCATCGACACGCTGACCTCGCCGAGGTCGATGCCCGCGAACAGCGTCTGCATGTCGTCGAGCGTGTCGACGGCGACGCCCTCGCGGCCGACCTCCCCGAGCGACAGCGGATGGTCGGAGTCGTGCCCCATGAGCGACGGCATGTCGAACGCCGTCGACAGCCCCTGCTGTCCATGGTCGAGCAGGTAGCGGAAGCGCTCGTTGGTCTCCTCCGCCGTCCCGAAGCCCGCGAACTGGCGGACGGTCCACAGCCGCCCGCGGTACATCGACGAGTACACGCCGCGCGTGAACGGATAGGCGCCCGGGAGGCCGATCGCCGCCGGGATCGGCAGGTCGTCCTGCGTGTAGAGCGCCTTGACGGGCTCGCCGCTGAGCGTGGTGAACGGCGCGCCGTGCTCGGGCGAGAGGCCGTACGCCGCCTCCCACTCCTCGTAGGTCGTCGGCATCGCGGCTGCGAGCGGAGGGTTCATGCTCGTCACCGCAGCGCCCGGGCGATGACGACGCGCTGGATCTCGTTCGTGCCCTCGTAGATCTGCGTGAGCTTCGCGTCGCGCATCATGCGCTCGACCGGATACTCGGTGACGTAGCCGTAGCCGCCCAGCACCTGCACCGCGTCGACGGTGACGTCCATCGCCGCGTCGGAGCAGAAGAGCTTGGCCATCGCCGAGTACTTGCCGAGGTCGCGCTCGTGGCGCTCGGCCTTCGCGGCCGCGCGGTACAGCAGCTCGCGCGCCGCGGCGCAGCGCGTCTCCATGTCGGCGAGCTTGAACTGGATGCCCTGCAGCTCGATGATCGGCCGGCCGAACGCGATCCGCTCGCGGGCGTAGGCGACCGCGTAGTCCGTCGCTCCCTGCGCGATCCCGAGCGCCTGAGCGGCGATGCCCAAGCGCGAGTGGTCGAGCGTGCGCATGGCGATCTTGAATCCGTCGCCGCGCTCGCCGACGAGGTTCGCGGCGGGGACCCGCACGCCCTCGAAGACCGGCTGGCCCGTCGGCGAGCCCCGCATCCCCATCTTGTGCTCCAGCCGGCTGATCGAAAGCCCTGGCCGGTCGGCCTCGACCAGGAACGCCGAGATCCCGCGCGTCCCGGGCATGCCGGGGTCCGTGAGCGCGAACACGACGTAGACGTCGGCGACGCCGGCGTTCGTGATCCAGTTCTTCGCCCCGTCGATGACCCACTCGTCGCCGTCCTTGCGAGCACGCGTGCGGATCGCGCCGGGATCCGATCCGGCGTCGGGCTCCGACAGGGCGAACGCCGCCAGCCACTCGCCGCTCGCCATGCGGGGAAGGGCGCGAGCCTTGAGCTCGTCCGAGCCGGCGAGCCTGATCGGCAGCGAGCCGAGGTCCTGCACGGCCAGCAGCAGCGAGGACGACGCGCACGCCTTCGCGACCTCCTCGATCGCGACGCACAGCATCAGCGCTCCGGTGCCGGTCCCGCCGTAGGCCTCGTCGAAGGGCAGCCCGAAGAGGTCGTGGTCGGCGAAGAGCTGGCGGATGTCCTCGGGGAACTCGCCGCTCGCGTCGATCTGCGCGGCGCGCGGCGCGACGCGCTCGCGAGCGATCTGGCGGATGACGTCGCGAAACTCGAGCTGCTCGTCGGTCAGCCCGTAGAGCGGGACGTCGGCGGCGACGGTGCTCATCGTCAGGCGAACGCGCCGGCGCGCAGCGGGGCGTACTCGTAGAACCCGTGACCCGTCTTGCGCCCCAGCCTGCCGGCGGAGACCATCCGCCGCAGCAGCGGCGGCGGGCTGTACTCGTCGCGCCGGAACTCGTCGTACATGCTCGTGCAGATGCCGTGGACGACGTCGAGCCCGATGAAGTCGCACAGCGCGAGCGGCCCCATCGGGTGGCCGCAGCCGCGGCGCATGCCGTCGTCGATGTCCTCGCGCGAGGCGAGACCGTCGTCGTAGAGCCGCACGGCGGCCACGAGGTACGGGATCAGCAGCGCGTTGACGAGGAAGCCCGCGCGGTCCTTCGAGCGGATCGCGTACTTGCCGACCCGGCGCGCGAAGTCCTCCGCCGCAACCACGACCTCCTCGCTCGTCTGAAGGCCCGGCACGATCTCGACGAGCGCCATCACCGGGACGGGCGAGAAGAAGTGCAGGCCCAGCACCCGGTGAGGGCGCGCCGTGGCGGCGGCGAGCGTCGTGATCGGGATCGACGACGTGTTCGACGCGAGGATGACGTCGGGGCCGACCAGCTCGTCGAGCGCGCTGAAGACCGCGGTCTTCGTCGCCTCGTCCTCGGTGACCGCCTCGATGACGAACTCGGCCTCGAGCAGATCCTCGATCTGCGTCGTGTGGAGGATCGCCGAGCGCGCGTCGCCGGCAGCGTCGGGTTGCAGCTTGCCGCGCGCCACCGCCTTCTCCAGCGACGCCTCGATGCGTTCGTCGGAGCGGTGCAGCGGCGCGTGCTCGGGCTCGTAGACGATCGCGCGCAGGCCGGCGACGGCGACGGCCTCCGCGATCCCGGAGCCCATCATCCCCGCGCCGACGATACCGACGGTGTCCATGGCTAGCCCACTACCTCGAGCGCGCCGAGCCCGGCGGCCTCGCGGAGTGCGTCGGCCTTGCCGGTGTGCTCCCACGTGAAGTCGCGGTCGTCGCGGCCGAAGTGACCGTACGCCGCGGTCTTCTGATAGATCGGCCGATGCAGATCAAGCTCGTTGCGAAACGCGCCCGGACGCAGATCGAAATGCTCGTCGACAAGCCCCGCGATCTTGCCACGACCGATCTTCTCGGTCCCGAACGTCTCGACCATCACCGACACCGGATGCGCGACACCGATCGCATACGCGACCTGCACCTCACAACGATCCGCCAGCCCCGCCGCAACGATGTTCTTCGCCACCCAGCGCGCCGCATACGCAGCACTGCGATCGACCTTCGACGGATCCTTGCCACTGAACGCCCCACCGCCATGGCGCGCCATCCCGCCATAGCTGTCGACGATGATCTTGCGACCCGTCAGCCCACAGTCACCGACCGGCCCGCCGATCACGAACCGGCCCGTCGGGTTGACGAGGAAGTCCTTGCGCAGCGCGTTGGCGTCGTACATGTCGGCCGGCAGGATCGGGACGACGACCGTCTCCCAGAGGTCGTCGAGGATCTGCTGGCGCGTCGCGCTGTCGGCGTGCTGCGTGGAGATCGGCAGCTTCTCGATCGCGACGGGACGGCCGTCGCGATAGCGGACGGACACCTGGGTCTTGCCGTCGGGGCGCAGGTATCCGAGGGTGCCGTCGTGACGCACCTCGGCAAGCTGCTCGGCGAGCTGATGCGCGAGCGAGATCGGCAGCGGCATGAGCGACTCCGTCTCGTTGCTCGCGTAGCCGAACATCATCCCCTGGTCGCCCGCACCCGCGATGTCGAGCTCGTCGTCGTCGGACGGGTCGGACTGCGTCTCGTAGGAGCGGTTGACGCCCTGGGCGATGTCCGGGGACTGCTTGTCGATCGCGTTGAGCACCGCGCACGAGTCCGCAGAGAACCCGAGGTCCGCGTCGACGTAGCCGATCCCGCGGATCGTCTCGCGGGCGATCTGCTGGATGTCGACGTACGTCTCCGTCGAGATCTCACCGGAGACCACGACGAGCCCGGTGTTGACGAGCGTCTCGCACGCCACGCGCCCCGTCGGATCGTCGCGCATAAACCGCATCCAGACGCCGTCGGAGATCTGGTCGGCGACTTTGTCGGGATGGCCCTCCGTCACCGACTCGGACGTGAAGAGGTACTCGTTGTCAGCG
>CAVUOK010000004.1:0-321745 GCA_963743055.1 uncultured Actinomycetes bacterium
CGTCGGGGCCCAAGTCGCACGGCTCGCACAACGTCCGCGCACCGGGCTCGGTCGGCGCGTCGGCCACGCCGTCGCGCGTGTTCAAGGGCATCCGCGGACCCGGCCAGATGGGCAACAAGCGCGTGACCCAGAAGGGTCTTGAGATCGTCCGCCTCGATCCCCAGCAGAACCTCATGCTGCTCCGTGGCTCCGTGCCCGGGCCGCGCAACGGCTTCGTGGAGGTCCGCACCGATGGCTGACGCACCCGTGTTGGGCGCAACCAAGAAGGTCGCGCTCGACGAGACCGCCTTCGGCGCGCCGTTCAACGGCCCGCTCGTGCACGAGTCCGTCCGCGCGGAGCTAGCCGCTCGCCGGCGTGGCACGCACGCGACCAAGACGCGCGGCAACGTCCGCGGCGGTGGCGCGAAGCCCTGGCGCCAGAAGGGCACCGGCCGCGCTCGCGCGGGTTCGTCGCGCTCGCCGATCTGGGTCGGCGGCGGCACGATCTTCGGTCCCTCGCCGCGCAAGTACACCTTCAAGGTCAACCGCAAGGAGCGCCGCGCGGCGCTGCGCAGCGCGCTCTCGGTGCATGCCGAGCGCGCGTCGATCGCGGTCTTCGACCCGGCGCCGTTCGACACGCCCTCGACCAAGAGCGCCCGCGCGCTGCTGACCGACTCCGGGCTGGGTGCGCCGACGCTGATCGTGCTGACCGACGCCCAAGAGCGCGCGGCGCTGTCGTTTCGCAACCTCGAGCGCGTCTCGGTGCTGCCGGTCTCGATGGTCGGCGTCGCCGACCTCATCGGCGCCGCCGCCGTCGTCGTCTCGCGGGAGGCGCTCGACGCGCTGACCGCCCGCGCCAAGGGCGAGGCGCCCGAGCCCGCCGAGGAGGCGAACGTCTGATGGACCACAGCCAGGTCATCATCCGCCCCGTCGTCTCCGAGAAGTCCTACGTGCTCGCGGCGGCCGGCAAGTACACCTTCCGCGTCCATGCCGACGCGCACAAGACGCAGATCCGCCAGGCCGTCGAGTCGCTCTTCGACGTCGGCGTCATCGGCGTCCACACGATGAGCGTGAAGTCCAAGCCCAAGCGCCGCGGTCAGATCCAGGGCCGCACCCGCACGTGGAAGAAGGCGATCGTCCAGGTCCGCGAGGGCGACACCATCCCGATCTTCCAGGGCCTCGAGTCCCTCGAGGGCTAGGCAGGAGCGTTCGATGGCAATCCGCAAACCCAAGCCCACGAGTCCCGGCCGTCGCTTCGCGACGTACGCCGACTTCGCGGAGCTCACGACCGACCGTCCCGAGAAGACGCTCGTCGAGGGCCTGACGAAGTCCGGCGGGCGCAACGCCCGCGGGCGCAAGACCGCGCGCCACCGCGGCGGCGGCGCCAAGCGCCTGTATCGCAAGATCGACTTCAAGCGGCGCAAGGACGGCGTGCCCGCGCGCGTCGCGACGATCGAGTACGACCCCAACCGGTCGGCCTACATCGCGCTGCTGCACTACGTCGACGGCGAGAAGGCGTACATCCTCGCGCCGGCGCGGCTGACCGTCGGCATGATGGTGTCCTCGGGCCCGGACGCCGACATCGTGCCGGGCTGCTGCCTGCCGCTGAGCCGCATCCCGATCGGCACGGTCATCCACAACGTCGAGCTCCAGCCCGGCCGCGGCGGCCAGATGGGACGCTCCGCGGGCACCGGCATCCAGCTCATGGCGCGCGACGCCGGGATGGCCACGCTGCGCCTGCCGTCCGGCGAGATGCGGCTGGTCCGCGAGGACTGTCGCGGCACGATCGGTACGATCGGCAACTCCGATCATCAGAACGTGAAGATCGGCAAGGCGGGACGCAAGCGTCACATGGGCGTCCGGCCGCAGACCCGCGGCACGGCGATGAACCCGGTCGACCACCCGCACGGCGGTGGCGAGGGATCGACGACGGCGGGTCGTCACCCGGTGACACCGTGGGGCGTGCCGACGCTCGGCTACCGCACTCGCAAGAAGAACAAGGCATCCGATCGCTACATCGTCCGCGGTCGCAAGAGAGGGAAGAAGCGTTGAGCCGTTCAAGCAAGAAGGGACCGTGGGTCGAGGAGCGCCTGATGGCACGCGTCGAGGCGCTGAACAACTCGAACTCCAAGCAGATGCTGAAGACCTGGTCGCGCGCGTCGACGATCTTCCCCGAGATGGTCGGTCACACGATCGCCGTCCACGACGGCCGCAAGCATGTGCCCGTCTTCGTGTCGGAGTCGATGGTCGGCCACAAGCTCGGCGAGTTCGCGCCGACGCGGCTGTACCGCGGCCACGCCGGCTCAGGGAAGGTCCGCTAGTCCCATGGCCGAGAACGAGAACGAGAACGAGCCGGAGACCGAGCCCGAGCGCAGCGACGCAGCCGAGGACGCGAAGGCCCCCGTCCCTGACGAGGCACCCGCGAAGCCCAAGGCGAAGCCGCGCGCCAAGGCGAAGGCCAAGCCGGCGGCTGCCAAAGCGGCCGCGGACGCGGTCGCGGCTGCCGAGGCCGGCGACGACGTCGCCGAGGAGAAGCCCAAGCCTCGCCGCACGCGCAGGAAGGCCGAGCCGGCGTCGTCATCGAAGGTGGAGACGCCCGCCGCGTCCGCGCCCCGTAAGAAGCGCGCCGCGCACGACTACGGCGACAACCCGCCGATGGTCCGCGCCCACGCCAAGTACGTCCGCACGTCGGCGCGCAAGGCGCGCCTCGTGTGCGACCACATCCGCGGCAAGTCCGTCGAGGAGGCGCGCGCGATCCTCGCGCACGCCAGCCGCGACGTCGCCCGCGACTGGTCCAAGCTGCTCGAGTCGGCGGTCGCCAACGCCGAGCACAACCACGAGCTGATCGGCGACGAACTGCGCATCGCAGCCGTCAAGGCCGACGAGGGGCCGACGCTCAAGCGCTTCCGTCCGCGGGCCATGGGCCGCGCGACGAAGATCCGCAAGCGCACGAGCCACCTCTCGATCACACTCACGCCAAAGGACGGGGAGTAACCAGATGGGTCAGAAGGTTCACCCCGAGTCGATGCGCGTGGGTTACATCCACGACTGGAAGTCCAACTGGTTCAACGAGAAGCACTTCGCTGACTACCTGGCCGAGGACGTCGCGATCCGTGGGCACATCACGGGCAAGCTCTCCCACGCCGGCCTGTCGGACATCACGATCCGCAAGGACGCAAACGAGGTGGAGGTCAACATCCACACCGCGCGTCCCGGCATCGTGATCGGCAAGTCCGGCTCCGAGGTCGACGCGCTGCGCAAGGACCTGCACCGCATCACGCGCAAGCAGATCAAGGTCAACATCCTCGAGATCAAGCGCCCCGAGCTCGACGCCAAGCTCGTCGCGCAGTCGGTCGCCGAGCAGCTGCAGAACCGCGTCGCCTTCCGGCGGGCGATGAAGCGCGCGCTCACGAGCGCCATGCGCTCCGGCGCCAAGGGCTGCAAGATCCAGGTCGGCGGCCGCCTGGGCGGCGCCGAGATGGCCCGCACCGAGAGCTACTCCGACGGTCGCGTCCCGCTGCACACGCTGCGCGCCGACATCGACTACGGCTTCTTCGAGGCCAAGACGACGTTCGGGCGCATCGGCGTGAAGTGCTGGATCAACAAGGGCGAGATCATGCCCGAGGGCTACGCCGGCGCGGACCTCACCGACATGGAAGGCCCGTCCAACCAGCAGTCCGATCGCGACGGCGGCCGTGGCCGCGGGCGCGGCGACCGCGACGGTCGCGGCGGCGGCGGCGGCGGGCGCGGCGGCGGAGGCCGCGGCGGCGGGGCGGGTGGGGGCGGCCGTGGCGGCGGACCGGGCGCGGGCGGCGGCGGCGGACGTGGCGGCGGTGGCGGCGGCGGGACCTCGCGTCCCGGCTTCGGCCCCGGTGCCGGCGGCGCACGTGGGGGAGGTCGCTAGATGCTCTCTCCGAAGCGCGTCAAGCACCGCAAGCAGCACCGCGGCCGCAGGGCCGGGCTGTCGCGCGGGCAGACCTCGATCCAGTTCGGCGAGTACGGCCTGAAGTCGCTCGACGCCGGCTGGCTGACGAACCGCCAGATCGAGGCCGCTCGTATCGCCATGACCCGCAAGATCAAGCGCGGTGGCAAGGTCTGGATCAACGTGTATCCCGACAAGTCCTTCACGAAGAAGCCGGCCGAGACGCGCATGGGCTCCGGCAAGGGCTCACCCGAGGGCTGGGTCGCCGTGGTCAAGCCGGGCCGCGTGATGTTCGAGCTGGCCGGCGTGTCCGAGCCGCTCGCACGCGAGGCGATGCGCCTCGCGGGCCACAAGCTGCCCGTCAAGACGAAGTTCGTCATGCGGGAGGACACGCACTCATGACCAGCGCCAAGGACCTGCGCGACCTCGGCGAGACCGATCTCGTCGAGCACATCGCGACCGCCCGCAAGGAAGTCTTCGGGCTGCGCTTCCAGCACGCCACCGGCGAGCTCGAGAACACCGCGGGCATGCGGAGCGCCAAGCGCGAGCTGGCCCGCGCCCTGACCGTTGCGCACGAGCGCGAGATCGACATTCCCAACCGGAAGTAGCGATGGCTGACGAGACCCCCGAATCCGAGCAGACTCCCGCGGCCGAGGCCACGCCTGCTCCTCCGAAGCTCTCCGGCAAGGAGGAGCGCGCTCGCCGCGACCATCTGGCCAAGTCCCAGCGCGGGCCGCGCACGACCGCCGAGCGCGACGCGGAGCGCCGCGAGCTGCGCAAGGCCAAGGCCGCCGCACGCACGCGCCGCCGCTCGCAGGAGAAGGCGAAGCGGTCGGCGTCGGGTGAGAAGGGCACCGGCACCCCGCCGGCCGAGCCCAAGGTCTCCACGCCGCAGATGCGGACCGGCAAGGTCGTGTCGGCGAAGCCCGACAAGACGATCGTCGTGCAGATCGACCTCGCCCGCCGGCATCGCAAGTACGAGAAGATCGTTCGCTCGACGAGCAAGCTGCACGCGCACGACGAGACCAACGACGCCCACGAGGGCGATCTCGTCCGCGTCTCCGAGAGCCGCCCGCTGTCGCGCACGAAGCGCTGGAAGCTCGAGGAAGTCCTGGAGCGCGCGAAGTGATCCAGAACGAGACACGCCTCAAGGTCGCCGACAACACCGGCGCCCGCGAGATCCTGTGCATCCGCGTCAAGGGTGGGTCGCGACGGCGCTACGCGTTCGTCGGCGACGTCATCACGGCGACGGTCAAGCAGGCCAACCCGCAGGGCACCGTCAAGAAGGGCGAGGTCGTGACGGCTGTCGTGGTGCGGACGAAGAAGTCCTTCAGCCGCGACGACGGCACGTACATCGCCTTCGACGAGAACGCCGCCGTCATCATCGACGCGGCCAACAACCCGCGCGGCACGCGCATCTTCGGGCCGGTCGCCCGCGAGCTGCGCGATCGCAACTTCATGAAGATCGTCTCGCTCGCCCCGGAGGTGCTCTAGCCATGCCAGCACGCATCCGGCGCGGCGACGAGGTCATCGTCATCAGCGGCAAGGACAACGGCAAGTCGGGCAAGGTCCTGCGGGTCGACCCGGCCAAGCAGCGCGTCTACGTCGAGGGCCTGAACATCATCAAGCGCCACACGCGCGCGCAGCAAGGCTCGACGCAGCCCGGCGGCGTCATCGAGAAGGAAGGCCCGATCCACGTCTCGAACGTCGCGCTGCGCGACCCCAAGGACAAGAAGCCCACGCGCGTCAAGACGATCGTGGAGCACGGCCAGCGCCTGCGCGCGTCGGCCCGGACCGGAGCGAAGATCTAGTGGCTACCACCGCAGCACCCCCCGCCCGGCTGAAGATCCGCTACCTCGAGGAGATCCGCCCGGCGCTCATGGAGCGCTTCGGCTACACCTCGGTGATGCAGGCGCCGAAGATCGAGAAGATCACGCTCAACATGGGCGTCGGCGACGCCAAGCAGGACTCGAAGATGCTCGAGCAGGCCCAAGGCCAGCTGGCGACGATCGCTGGCCAGAAGCCCAACGTCCGCCGCGCGCGCAAGTCGATCGCGAACTTCAAGCTGCGCGAGGGCATGCCGGTCGGCCTGTCCGTCACGCTGCGCGGCGAACGCGCCTACGAGTTCCTCGACCGCCTGCTGTCGGTCGCGATCCCGCGGATCCGCGACTTCCGCGGCCTCAAGGCCACGGCGTTCGACGGGCGCGGCAACTACTCGCTCGGCGTCCGCGAGCAGATCATCTTCCCCGAGATCGACTACGACGCCGTCGACCAGGTCCGCGGCCTGGACGTCACGATCACGACGTCCGCGCAGTCCGACGTCGAGGCGTTCGAGCTGTTGCTCGCCTTCGGCATGCCGTTCACGAAGGAAGGGCGCCCCGGCGCCAAGGAAGAGGCTGCCGCGGCCCGCAAGGCCGCTGCCGAGGAGGAGGCGCACCACGCAGAGCTGCGCGCCAAGGCCGAGGCCGAGCAGGCTGCGCTCGAGCAGCTCAAGGCAGAGAACCCCGAGGCCTACGTGAAGCCGGTCGCGGAGCCCGAAGAGCAGGACAACGAGGAGACACCCTAAGATGGCCAAGACGTCCCAGCGGGTCCGCCAGGCTCGGCCCGCGAAGTTCAAGACCCGGGAGTACAGCCGTTGCCGCCGCTGCGGCCGGGCCCGCTCCGTCTATCGCAAGTTCGGCCTCTGCCGGATCTGCCTGCGCGAGATGGCCCACAACGGCTTCGTCCCTGGAATGACGAAATCCTCCTGGTAATCCCCCGCAGATCCCACCGAGACACCCCTTGAGCGCAAGCACAGACCCCATCGCAGACTTCCTGACCCGGATTCGCAACGCGATCCAGGCTGCCCATGAGACGGTCGACATCCCGTCGTCCAAGCTCAAGGTGGAGTGCGCCCGCATCCTCTCGGAGCAGGGCTACATCGACGGCTACTCGACCGAGGCGCCGAACGCCGACCACCCCGGCGAGATCCTGCGCGTCCGGTTGAAGTACACGAACGACCGCCGCTCGGCGATCTCCGGCCTCAAGCGCGTCTCGCGCCCGGGTCGCCGCACGTACGCCGGGTCGCAGGAGATCCCCAAGGTGCTCGGCGGCATGGGCACCGCCATCGTCTCCACGTCGCGAGGCGTCATGACCGGCCACGAGGCTCGCAGTGCGGGCGTCGGTGGCGAAGTCGTGGCGCACATCTGGTAATCGGCATGTCGCGCATCGGCAGGAAACCCATTCCGCTCCCGACCGGCGTCACCGTGACGATCGAGCCGGAGCTCGTGCAGGTCAACGGCCCGCGGGGCACGCTGCAAGAGCGCGTGCCGCTCGACATCGGCGTCGCGCAGGACGGCGACACGATCGTCGTCACGCGCCCGACCGACCGCGGCCAGCACCGCGCGCTGCACGGCCTGACCCGCTCGCTCGTCGCGAACATGGTCGAGGGCGTCACGTCCGGCTTTCAGAAGACGCTCGAGATCCAGGGCGTCGGCTATCGCGCCGTGCTCAAGGGCTCAGACCTCGAGCTCGCGCTCGGCTACTCGCACGCGGTGCCGGTGAAGGCGCCCGAGGGCATCGAGTTCGAGGTGCCACAGCCGACGAAGGTCATCGTCAAGGGCAACTCCAAGCAGATGGTCGGCGAGATGGCCGCCTACATCCGCAAGCAGCGCCCGCCCGAGCCGTACAAGGGCAAGGGCATCCGTTACGAAGGCGAGTACGTCGCTCGCAAGGTTGGTAAGCGCGCATGACCGTCACGACCCGTCCCGCAAAGCGCCTCAAGCGCCGCCGCCGCGTTCGCGCGAAGGTCTCGGGCTCCGCCGCCCGGCCGCGCATCTCCGTCTTTCGCTCCAACCGCGGCATCTCGGCGCAGCTCGTCGACGACGTCGCGGGCCACACGCTCGCTGCCGTCAGCTGGACCGAGGCGGCGCTGCGCGACAAGCAGAGCATGGACCAGGCCACCGAGGCCGGCAAGCTGCTCGCCGAGCGCGCCAAGGCCGCCGGCATCGAGAGCGCCGTCTTCGACCGCGGCGGCTACCAGTACCACGGTCGTGTGAAGGCCTTCGCCGAAGGCGTCCGCGAAGGAGGACTCACCGTATGAGCGCACCTGTCGTCGATCGATCCGTCAACCAGCAGGGCCTGGATCTGCAGGAGCGCGTCGTCGAGATCAACCGCGTCGCGAAGGTCGTCAAGGGCGGCCGTCGCTTCTCCTTCACTGCTTTGGTCGTCGTCGGCGACGAGCGTGACGTCGTGGGCGTCGGCTACGGCAAGGCCAACGAGGTCCCGCTCGCGATCCAGAAGGGCGTCGAGCAGGCGAAGAAGAACCTCTTCCGCGTGCCCAAGCACGGCCAGACGATCACGCACACCACGACCGGCGTCTACGGGGCCGGCCGCGTCTTCATGAAGCCCGCCTCGCCCGGTACCGGCGTCATCGCCGGCGGTGGCGTGCGCGCGGTGCTCGAGCTCGCCGGCATCCACGACATCCTCTCGAAGTCGCTCGGCTCGCAGAACCCGATCAACCTCGTCAAGGCGACGGTCGCCGGCCTGCAGGGCCTGCGCCGCCCGGAGGAGGTCGCCGACCTGCGCGGGCTGTCGATCAACAAGGTGCTCGGGTTGGGCTTCGGCGACGAGGTCGCCGCCGAGACGATCGCGGGCACCGACGCCGAGGCGGGCGTCGACGCGGACGCCGTCGCGCCGACCGACAGCGGCGCCGCCGACCCGGCGGATGCCGACGCGGCCGCCGCTGCGGCTACCGAGCCGGCGGCTGCGGCCGCTGAGCCGGCGCCTGCCGCCGAAGGGACCGAGCCGGCATGAAGGTGACGCAGTTCAAATCCAAGAACGGCGCGGACAAGAGCCAGATCGCGACGCTGGAGTCGCTCGGCCTGCGCCGCATCGGGCACACCGTCGAGGTGAAGGACAACGACGTCTCGCGCGGCATGCTGCACAAGGTCCGCCATCTCGTCCGCATCGAGGAGAGCTCATGACACCCCCTTCCGACGAGAAGGACGAGAAGCCGATCGGCCTGAACACGCTCAAGCCCGCCCCCGGCAGCCGCAAGCCGCGCAAGCGCGTCGGCCGCGGCCACGGCTCGGGCATGGGCAAGACGTCGGGCCGCGGACACAAGGGCGCGGGCTCGCGCTCGGGCTCCAAGGACCGTCCCGGCTTCGAGGGCGGGCAGATGCCGATTCACATGCGGATGCGCAAGCTGCGCGGCCCGCACATGAAGAAGTCGATGCCCTTCGAGATGTTCCGGACGCACACCCAGGCCGTGAACCTGCAGGACCTCGAGGCGCGCTTCGAATCCGGCGACGACGTGACGCTCGCGGCGCTGAAGGCCAAGGGCCTCGGCAACCGCAAGGACGTCAACGTGAAGATCCTCGCCAAGGGCGAGATCACCAAGCCGCTGACCGTGCACGCGCACGCATTCAGCGCCTCCGCGCGCGCGGCCATCGAGGCCGCCGGCGGAACCTGTCGGATCCACACCGACTAAGGCTGCGTTCCGCGCCGGATGCGCGAATGAGGATCGTGTGCGACGCGCGCTCCGGGTTCGCCGCGAGGCGCGAGCGTCACGCGGCGGTGACGGTCACGTGGACCACCGTCACTCGAGACGGAGCGGGGAGAGGCTCGCCTTCGTCGCGGCGCCATTCGAGCGCCAGCTCCAGCGCCTCGGTGACGTTCGCCGTCGCCTCCTCGAGCGTCAGGCCCTGGCTGATCGCCTCCGGGACCTCGGCGATCTGCGCGCAGATGAAGCCGTCGTCCCCTGGAGTCAGCACCGCCGTGTAGGTGATCAGCTCTCGTGCGCTCGGTTGCTCCCGCATGCAGCCCGGATTGTCGCACCCCGCGGACGAACTCGCTTGCATTCGATATCCACCACCGAATCTTTATCTTGCGACCCTATGCGGATGCACGTTGCAGGCGATTATCTACGCAAACAGTCGATTTGCAGGTGTAAAGACACCCCGTGACAGTTGCGCGGTCGCCACGGCGCCCCGAGAATGCTCCTGTGCCCGACCTGTGCGACCGTCCTGCACTCACGCCCCTGTGGGCGTGGCGCGCGCGATCTGTCGCCAGCTCGGCGTGCCACCGATCCCGAAGCGCTGACCGGGCGCACTGGCGGGGCGCGAACCCCCCGTGTACTAAGCTGCGCCGCCGGTGCTTTCCACGATCCTCACCGCCTTCACGGTCAAGGAGATCCGCAAGAAGCTCGCCTTCACGGCGTTCGTCCTTGCCCTCTACCGGCTCGGCGCGCACCTGCCGGTGCCCGGCATCAACGTCGAGGCCGTCAAGGCGATTCAGGACTCGTTCTCCGGCTCGGGGATCCTGAACTTCCTGAACCTCTTCTCCGGCGGCGGGCTGTCGCGGATCGCCCTCTTCGCGCTCGGGATCATGCCGTACATCACGGCGTCGATCATCCTGCAGCTGCTGACCGTCGTCGTGCCGTCGCTCGAGAAGCTCTCCAAGGAGGGCGAGGTCGGCCAGCAGAAGATTACGCAGTACACGCGCTACCTCACCGTCGGCCTCGCGTTCGCGCAGTCGATCGGCTACGTCTTCCTGTTCCGCTCGCTGACCGCCAGCGCCGGCGAGTCCGTCATCGAGAACTTCAGCGCCCCGCGCGTCTTCCTCATCGTCATCTCGCTGACCGCCGGCTGCGTGCTCATCATGTGGATGGGCGAGCTCATCACCCAGCGCGGCATCGGCAACGGGATCTCGCTCATGATCTTCGCCTCGATCGTCGCCGGCCTGCCCAACGGCGTGCAGGCGTGGGCGACGAGCTCGGACCCCGTCTTCAAGGTCATGATGCCGTTCATCGCGCTCGCGGTGATCGCCGCGATCGTGTTCGTCCAGGAAGGCCAGCGGCGGATCCCGATCCAGTACGCCAAGCGCGTCATCGGGCGCCGCATGAGCGGCGGCGGCCAGACCTACCTGCCGCTGCGCGTGAACATGGCCGGCGTCATCCCGGTCATCTTCGCCGCGTCGATCATGGCGTTCCCGCCGACCGTCGGCCAGCTCCTCAACAACGAGTTCGGCAAGGACTTCGCCGCGTTCTTCTCGCCCAACGGCTGGGCGTACATCGTCGGTGAGTCGATCTTCATCGTCCTCTTCACGTACTTCTATACGGCGGTCACGTTCAACCCCGTCGACCAGGCCGACAACCTGAAGAAGTACGGCGGCTTCATCCCCGGGGTGAGGCCCGGCAGGCCGACGGCGGAGTTCCTCGATCGCGTGCTCGCGCGGCTGACGTTCCCCGGCGCGATGTACCTCGCCGCGGTCGCCGCCCTGCCGACGATCCTCTTCAACCAGACGAGCGCCAACTTCTACTTCGGGGGCACGTCGCTGCTGATCGTCATCGGCGTGGCGCTCGACACGATGAAGCAGCTCGAAGCGCAGCTCATGATGCGCAACTACGAGGGCTTCCTCAAGTGACGCCGCGCCGGCCGTCCGCGCCCCAGTAGGCTCCGCGCGCGGTCGCCATGTCAGAGCTCAATCTCATCCTTCTCGGCCCCCCGGGCGCGGGCAAGGGCACGCAGGCAGAGCGGCTGACGGACGACTTCAACCTGCCGTACATCGCGACGGGCAACATCCTGCGCGAGGCAGTCGCCAGCGAGACCGAGCTCGGCAAGCAGGCCAAGACCTTCATGGACGCGGGCGAGCTCGTCCCCGACGACGTCATCACCGGCGTGATCCTCGAGGCCGTGGAGGCCCCCGAGGCGCTCGACGGCTTCCTGCTCGACGGCTTCCCGCGCACGGTCGCGCAGGCCGAGGCGCTCGGCGAGGGCCTCGAGCGGGCCGACCGCTATCTCACCGCCGCGATCCTCATCGAGGTCCCCGACGAGGACGTCATGCGCCGCATGTCCGGCCGCCGGGTGAGCGTCAAGACCGGCCGCGTCTACCACATCGAGTTCGACCCGCCCAAGCACGAGGGCCGTTGCGACGTCGACGGCTCGCGGCTCGTCCAGCGCGACGACGACAAGCCCGAGACCGTCAAGCACCGCCTCGCCGTCTACCACGAGCAGACCGCGCCGCTCATCAGCTACTACGAGGATCGCGGCCTGCTGCGCCGCTTCGACGGCACGCGCTCGCCGACCGAGGTGCACGACCACATCCGGGCGACCATCGCCACGCTGCGCCTCGAAGAAGAGCTGTGATCGTCAAGAAGACGCCGGAGGAGATCGACAGGATGGCGGCCGCGGGCGCGATCCTCGTCCGCACGCTCGCGCTTGTCGAGAGCAAGATCCGCCCCGGCGTGACCACCGGTGAGCTCGACGCCGCGGCCGAGCGCTACATCCGCTCGCAGGGCGCGACCCCGGCCTTCAAGGGCTACCGCGGCTTCCCGGGCTCGCTGTGCATCTCGCCGAACTCGATGGTCGTGCACGGCATCCCCGGCTCCTACAAGCTCGCCAAGGGCGACATCCTGTCGGTCGACTGCGGCGTCGTGCTCGACGGCTGGGTCGCCGACGCGGCGCGGACGTTCGCGGTCGGCTCGATCTCGGCGGTCGCGCGCAAGCTGCTCGACACGACCGAGGCGTCGCTTCATGCGGCGGTCGAGCAGTGCCGGACGGGCAACCGCCTCGGCGACGTGTCGCACGCCGTCCAGGCGCGCGTCGAGGCCGACGGCCTGTCGGTCGTGCGCTCGCTCGTCGGCCACGGGATCGGCCGCGACATGCACGAGGACCCGCAGATCCCCAACTACGGACCGCCCGGCAAGGGCGTCAAGCTCGAGGAGGGCATGGTGCTCGCCGTCGAGCCGATGGTGACCGTCGGGCGCCACGACGTGCGCCTCGCGGACGACCACTGGGCGATCTACTCGCAAGACGGCTCGCTCGCCGCGCACTTCGAATTCACGATCGCCGTGACGGGCGACGGGCCGCGGGTCCTGACCCCGTGGCACGAGACGACCGGCTGAATCCTGTTCGCTACACTCAGTTGTCGCGCCCGCGGCGGGATTGTCCACGCGTCCTGGCCCGCGCTTCCTCACGTCTTACGAAAGGGCTCATGAAGGTACGACCGTCGGTCAAGCCGATGTGCGAGAAGTGCAAGATCATCCGCCGCCATGGCGCGGTGCTGGTCATCTGCTCAAATCCACGTCACAAGCAGCGGCAGGGGTAGTCATGGCGCGCATCGCCGGCATCAACATCCCTCTGAACAAGCGCGCGGAGATCGGGCTGACGTACATCTACGGCGTCGGCCGCCCGACCGCGAACGAGATCCTGAAGAAGACGGGAATCGAGCCCGACCGCAAGGTCCGCGACCTCACCGAGGACGAGGTCTCGAAGCTCCGCGACGCGATCGACGACCTCACGGTCGAGGGCGATCTGCGCCGCGAGCGCTCGCAGAACATCAAGCGCCTGATGGAGATCGGCTGCTATCGCGGAATGCGTCATCGCCGCGGCCTGCCCGTACGCGGGCAGAACACGAAGACGAACGCCCGCACGCGCAAAGGGCCCAAGCGCATGCAGGTGGCCGGCAAGAAGAAGGCCACCAAGAAATAAAGGACGACATTGCCTGCTCCCAAGCGACCACAACGCGGCCGTCGCAAGCCGAAGAAGAACATCCCGATCGGTCAAGCCCACATCAAGACCTCCTTCAACAACACGATCGTCTCCCTGTCGGACAACAAGGGGAACGTCATCGCGTGGGAGTCTGCGGGCGGAGCCGGCTTCAAGGGCTCACGCAAGTCGACGCCGTTTGCCGCGCAGGTCACCGCCGACGCCGCCGCGCGCAAGGGCATCGACCAGGGCTTGCAGAAGGTCGAGGTGTTCGTGAAGGGGCCGGGCTCCGGTCGCGAGACCGCGATCCGCTCCCTGCAGGCCGCGGGCCTCGAGGTCACCGGCGTCAAGGACGTCACGCCGCAGGCGCACAACGGCTGCCGGCCGCGCAAGCGGCGGAGGGTCTAGGCATGGCACGCGATACAGGAGCAGCCTGCAAGCAGTGCCGCCGCGAGGGCCAGAAGCTCTTCCTCAAGGGCGAGCGGTGCCTCACGGACAAGTGCGGCGTCGAGCGCCGCGCGTACCCGCCGGGCGATCACGGCCGCGGGCGCCAGAAGCAGTCGGAGTACCGCGTGCAGCTGCGCGAGAAGCAGAAGGCCCGCCGCTACTACGGCGTGCTCGAAAAGCAGTTCCGGATCTACTACGACAAGGCCTCCCGCATGGAGGGGATCACAGGTGAGAACCTGCTGTCGATCCTCGAGTCGCGGCTGGACAACGTCCTGGTCCGGCTCGGCTTCGCCGCTTCGCGCCGCCAGTCGCGCCAGCTCATCCGCCACGGCCACTGGCTCGTCAACGGCCGCCGCGTGGACATCCCGAGCTACCAGGTGCGCGAGGGCGACGTCATCACGGTGAAGCCGAACACCCCGGTCGAGCCGCTGATCCGCGATGCCACCGAGCTCACCGCACAGGTCCCGGCCTGGCTTCAGGCCGACCACGACTCCCTTAGCGCGAAGGTGCTCCGCAAGCCCGAGCGCAGGGAGATCGCCGCACCGGTGCAAGAGCAGCTCATCGTCGAGCTGTACTCCAAGTAGACCATTCCCCTCCCGACTGTCCCGCGACTTCCGCGCGGGGCGGGCGGGTCCGATTCACCCCGACGTTAGGACCCTGATGCTCGACTTCCAAGTCCCCCGGATCACCAGTGAGACGGTTGAGGAGAATCGCGGCTCGTTCACCATCGAGCCGCTGGACCGTGGCTTCGGCTACACGTTCGGCAACTCGCTTCGCCGCGTGCTGCTGAGCTCGCTCGCGGGAGCGGCTGTCACCAGCGTGCGCATCGAGGGCGTCGCGCACGAGTTCTCGACGATCAAGGGCGTCACGGAGGACGTCACGGACATCGTCCTGAACCTCAAGGGCATCGTCTGCAGGATGCACTCCGACGCGACCGAGGTCGAGGCGCCGCTCGTCGTGACCGGGCCCGGGGAGATCACGGCCAAGGACATCGACCTGCCGGCCGGCGTCGAGGTGCTCAACCCCGACGTGCACATCGCGACGCTCGAGAAGAAGACGAAGCTCGAGCTGTACCTCACGATCGGGCGCGGGCGCGGCTACCGGCCGTCGGAGGACAACAAGTCCCCCGACCAGCCGATCGGCGTCATCCCGATCGACTCGATCTTCTCGCCGGTGCGGCGCGTCGCCTACGGCGTCGAGCCGGCCCGCGTCGGCCAGCGCACCGACTACGACAAGCTCACGCTCGACATCGAGACCGACGGGTCGATCGATCCGCAGGCCGCGCTGCGCGAGGCGGCGGAGATCCTCATCGCCCAGCTCGCGATCTTCACCGACGCCGACCGCATCGAGGAGCTGCGCGCCGGTCCCGGCGGCCAGCTCGAAGGCTCCAACGGCGCCTCGGCGGCGGGCGGCGCGGGCGCTGCCGGCGGCACGTCGGCCGGCCCGATGCACGACATCCTCATCGAGGAGCTCGAGCTCGGCGTGCGCTCCTACAACTGCCTGAAGCGCGCGGGCATCCAGACCGTCGGCGACCTCATCTCGAAGTCCGAGGGCGAGCTCAACGCGATCCCGAACTTCGGCAAGAAGTCGATCGACGAGGTCATCGAGACGCTGCACAACCGCGGCCTCGACCTCCGCGACGACTGACGACCGCTAGGATCCCGATCCGCTCATGCGCCACCAGAAGACACGCAACAAGCTCAGCCGCAGCTCATCGCACCGCAAGGCGCTGCTGATGAACCTCTGCAAGGAGGTCATCGAGCACGAGCGGATCAAGACCACCGAGGCGAAGGCCAAGGCGGTCAAGCCCGAGATCGAGCAGCTCATCACGCTGGCCAAGCGCGGCGACCTGCACGCGCGCCGCCAAGCGCTGAGCGCGCTCGGGCAGGACAAGTTCGCCGTGCACACGCTGTTCGCCGAGGTCGCGCCGCGCTACGCGGAGCGTCCCGGTGGCTACACGCGCATCCTGAAGCTGGGCCCTCGGCGGAGCGACTCCACCGAGATGGTCTACCTCGAGCTCGTCTGAGCGAAGCGCGAGCGCTGTGAGGTTGAGATCCCGGCCGTGCAGCGGGATAGCCTGGGCACGTGCCGATCGTCACGTTCGCAACACCACCGAGCAAACGCATTGTCAATCGCGCGGGTGATCACCTTGCGAGCGTGTATGCGGAGGTGATGGCCGGGCAGGCGGCGCGTGTGGACGACATGACGGGCGACGAACTCACGGAGTTCGTAGAGGCGCTGAGGCTTGTGGAGTGGTGGCGCCAGCAGCATGCCTACCCGATGCTCATGATTGCGGCCGGGCTGCGCCACTACGTCAAGCCGCAGGCGCCCTATGGCTCCACCCGGAAGCCCGTAACGCAGAGGTTGAAGAAGCAGGGCACCATCCTCGACAAGCTCAACCGGCTTCCCAACATGGAACTCTGCCAAATGGCGGACATTGGCGGTGTTCGCGTCGTCCTGCCGTCACAGGCAGCTGTCGATGACGTGCTGAGGCGGGTGCGGAAGAACTGGCGCCCGCACATAGAGCGTGTGCGCGACTACGTCGCTTCGCCGAAGCCGTCCGGCTATCGCGCGAAACACATCATCGTCGTCAAGAAGGAGCGGCGGCTCGAGGTGCAACTGCGAACGCCGTTGCAGGACACATGGGCCAACCAGGTTGAGGCGGACTCGCGGTGGGCCGCCAACTTCAAGGCGGGTGAGGGACATCAAGCCGTCCACGACTACTATGTCGTTGTCTCGGAGCTCTTTGCCTCACGTGAGTCCGGTGTCGAGCCCGATGAAGAGTTCATGCAGGAGTTGATCCGCCGATACGAAGCGGCGAAACCGTACCTTCCAACGGAGGTTCGACGATGAGCATCGACGACATTCGCCACTTCTTGGTCATCTACGACGTCAACGTCGGCGAGGCCGAGGTCGAGGAGTTCAGCGACTACGACGCAGCCGTTGCGGCGTATGACGAGATCGAAGAGCGCACCCGCGGCCGGCGGGACCTCGACATCGTGCTGCTCGGCGCGGACTCCCTGGACACAGTCAAGAAGACGCACTCGAGCTACTTCGAGACGACACAGCACGGCTTCGAGCGATTCTTCAAGGACGCACTGCTCGCTGCCGCTCGCCGCTAAATCACGTCGATCCGCTGCTGTCGCTGAACGGGACTGAGTACCGCACGGCTCACGCTCCGTGGCGGCACTGGCAATGACGAGCCGGATGCTGCTGGAGTACGACGGGGCCGCATTCGCGGGCTGGGCGCGCCAGCCCGAGCAGCGGACCGTGCAGGAGGAGGTCGAGAAGGCGCTGCGGATGGTCCTGCGCGACGACTCGTTGTCGCTGACCGTGGCGGGGCGCACGGACGCGGGCGTCCACGCGTGGGGGCAGGTCTGCTCCTACGAGCACGAGGCGGTCGACCCGCTGCGGCTCAACGCGCTGCTGCCCGCGGACGTCGCCGTGCTGGACTGCAATCCCGCGCCCGAGGGGTTCGACGCGCGCCGCGACGCGGTCTCGCGGACGTACTGCTACCGGCTGCTGCACCGTCGCGCGCGGTCGGTCTGGCTGGCGGGCCGCGCGTGGTGGCACGGCTGGGACCTCGACCGCGACGCGCTGCACGCGTGCGCGGCGGCGCTGGCCGGCACGCATGACTTCACCGCGTTCACGCCGACGGAGACCTACCACACGCGCTTCGAGCGCGAGGTGCTGTCCGCGCAGTGGCGCGAGGACGGCGACGTGCTCGAGTTCTGGATCACAGCCGACACGTTCATGCGCCACATGAACCGCATCCTCGTCGGGACGATGCTCGACGTCGCGACCGGCCGGCGCTCGCTCGAGGAGTTCGAGGCACTCTTGCGTGGGCGCCCGCGGGCCGACGCGGGAGCGACCGCCCCGCCGCACGGCCTCGCGCTCGCCTCGGTCGCCTACGCCGTGTGAGCCTCTAGCATCGGTGGACGCATGAAGGTGCTGCTGACCAACGACGACGGCATCGACGCCGAAGGCCTGCAGGAGCTGCGCCGCGCGCTGCTGCGCGTGCCGGACATCGAGCTTGTCGTCATCGCGCCCGACGGCAACCGGTCGGCGATGGCGCGCTCGATCACGACGCGGCGGCCGCTGTGGGTGCAGGAGGTCGACTTCGGCGACGGCACGCACGGCTTTGCGACCGACGGCACGCCGGTCGACTGCGTGCGCCTGGCCACGCTCGGCCTCGTCGAGGGCTTCGAGGCCGAGCTCATCGTCTCCGGCATCAACCACGGCACGAACCTCGGCGACGACATCACGTACTCCGGCACGGTCGCGGCGGCGTTCGAGGGCGTGCTGCTGGGGCTGCCGGCGATCGCGGTGTCGCAGCAGTCGTCGGCCGGCACGACCGACTTCCGCCCGGACGGGCTGTTCGACTTCACCCGCGGCGCGCAATTCGTCGCGCGGCTCGTCGAGGAGATCGACGACGTGCCGCTGCCGGCGGGCACGCTGCTGAACATCAACTGCCCGGCCGGCGAGGCGAGCCGGGTCGAGATCGCGCGGCTCGGCAAGCGCATCTACCGCGACGAGCTCAAGCTCTCCGGCTCGGGCGAGGGGCGCACGCAGTACTGGATCTACGGCCCCGACCCCGGCTTCCACGAGGAGGCCGGCACGGACTTCGCGGCGATCGGCGACGGGCACATCGCGGTCACGCCGCTGCACTTCGACCTCACGGACACGGCCGGCATGGACGCGCTCGACACGCACGACCTCGCGCGGCTGCTGCTGCCGATCGTGCAAGAGCGAGACTGACGGGCGGGAGGAGCGGCGTGGCGGTCGAGGACGCGCAGGATGGGGTTGGCAGCGTGGCGGGTGAGGACGCGCTGGGCGGGCGGGCGGACGAGGCGGTCGCGGCGCGAGCGGAGGAGCTGCGCGCCGAGCTGCACGAGCACGGGCGCCGCTACTACGTCCTCGACGACCCGACGATCGGCGACGACGAGTACGACGCGCTGCTCGACGAGCTGCGCGCGATCGAGGCGGCGCACCCCGACCTCGTCACACCGGACTCGCCGACCCAGCGCGTCGGCGGCGAGCCGGTGTCGTCGCTCCCGAAGGTCCAGCACGAGATCCCGATGCTCTCGTTGGCGAATGCCCGCTCTCCGGAGGAGCTGTTGGCGTGGGTGGCCAGGATGCGCGCTCATCTCGCGCGGGAAGGCATCGAGGACCCGGCGTTCGAGTTCGTCGCCGAGCCGAAGATCGACGGCCTGGCGATCTCGCTGCTCTACGAGGACGGTGTGCTCGTGCGCGGTGCGACGCGCGGCAACGGCGAGGTCGGCGAGGACGTCACCCACAACCTGCGCACGATCCCGACGATCCCGCTGCGGATCGACGACGCGCCGGCCGTCCTCGAGGTCCGCGGCGAGATCTACATGTCGCTGAAGGACTTCGCCGGCCTCAACGAGCGCCGCGCCGAGGCCGGGTTGTCGACGTTCATGAACCCGCGCAACGCCGCCGCCGGGACGATCCGCCAGCTCGACCCGCGGCTCGCGCGCGAGCGGCCGCTGTCGATGTGGGCGTACGCCATCGGGCGCGCGGGCGGCAGGACGTTCGCATCGCACTGGGAGGGCCTTGAGTGGCTGCGCGAGGCCGGCTTCCCCGTCAACCGCGACATCGTGCTGCTGCAGACCGAGGACGAGGTCGTCAAGCAGTGCCTCGGCTGGCAGGAGCGCCGCGGCGGGCTGGACTTCGAGATCGACGGCGTCGTGGTGAAGGTGTCGGACCTCGAGCTGCAGCGGCGGCTGGGCGTGGTCGGGCGCGATCCGCGCTGGGCGATCGCGTGGAAGTTCCCGCCGACGACGAAGGTCACGACGCTCAAGGACATCATGTGGAACGTCGGCAAGTTCGGCGACCTGCACCCGTTCGCGGTGCTCGAGCCCGTCCACGTCGGCGGCGTGACGGTGAAGCTCGCGACGCTGCACAACGAGGAGGACCTCGCCCGCAAGGACCTGCGCATCGGCGACGAGGTCATCGTCCTGCGCGCGGGCGACGTCATCCCGCAGGTGCTGTCGCCGGCGCCGCATGCCGTCGAGCGCTCCGACCGCTCGGACCCGCCGGGGCCGCCGGCGCGCTGTCCCTCGTGCGACACGCCGACCGTGAAGCCCGAGGAGGGCGTGTTCACGATGTGCCCCAACCGATTCTGCCCGGGGCGCCAGTGGCAACTGCTCAAGCACTACGTCTCGCGCGGGGCGATGGACATCGACGGGCTCGGCGAGAAGCAGGTCTACCAGCTGCAGCAGGCCGGCCTCGTGAAGACCGCGGCCGACTTCTACCGGCTGTCGGCCGAGCAGCTGCTCGAGCTCGAGGGCTACGGCGAGATCTCCGCGACGCGGACCGTCGAGGCGATCGCCGGGTCGCGCGAGCGGCCGTTCGGGCGGCTGCTGTTCGCGATCGGCTTGGAGGAGGTCGGCTTCGTGACGGGCCGCAACCTGGCCGCGAGGTTCCGCACGATCGACGCGCTGCTGGCCGCGAGCGAGGAGGAGATCCTCGAGACCTCGGGCGTGGGCCCCAAGATGGCCCAGCGCATCCACGAGCAGCTCGCCGACGAGCAGATGCGGGCGCTGATCGCCGACCTGCGCGAGGTCGGGGTGCGGATGCAGGAGGAGGGGCCGCCGCCGGGGGACGGCCCGTTGAAGGGCAAGACGTTCGTGCTGACCGGCACCCTGCCCGACCTCACGCGCGAGCAGGCGACCGAGCGCATCGAGGCGGCCGGCGGGCGCGTGACGTCGAGCGTCTCGAAGAAGACGGACTACGTCGTGGCGGGCGCGACGCCGGGCACGAAGCTCGAGAAGGCCGAGCGACTCGGCGTGCCGGTGCTCGACGAGCCCGGCCTGCTCGCGCTGCTCAGCGGGGAGGTCTCGCCGGAGGCCGAGGGCCAGGGCTCGCCGACCGCCGCCGAAACCTGAAGCCTCAGGGCGCGCCCGCGCCGCCGCTCGCCGCCGGCTCCGTGGCCGTCGCGACGGACAGGCGTGCGATCGCGGCGGCGATCCGGTTCTCGCGCGCCTTCTCGGCCGACGGGTTCGCGCGGTTGAACATCAGCGCGAACGCGACGTCGCGCCCGCCCGCCGTGAGGCAGTAGCCGGCGAGCGAGCTCACGTTGCGCAGGGTCCCCGTCTTGACCCGGCAGCGCGCCTCCGCCGGCGTGCCGCGCATGCGCGCCTTCACGGTGCCCGTCCGTCCGGCGATCGCCAGCGACGCCCGGAACGTCGCGCCGACGTCCGCGCGATCCATCCGCTCGAGCAGCCGCACGACGTCGCGCGGGCTCGTGCGATCGGAGCGCGAAAGGCCCGATCCGTCCGCGACGCGCGCCCGCGCCCCCAGCCCGGCCACCGTCTCGCGCACGACCGCCGCGCCGTTGCGCGTCGTGCCCGTCGCGCGGTAGCGATCGCCGAGCGCCTTCAGCAGCATCTCGGCGGCGAAGTTGTTCGACGGGACGTTGATGAAGCGGATCAGCTCGCGCACCGGCATCGACGGCAGGCTCGCGATCTCGCCCGCGGCCGCCGGCGCCGTCCCCGCCCGCGGCTTGCCGGAGCTGCGCACGCCGGCGATGCGCAGCTGGTCGGCGAAGCGGGTCGCGGCGAAGCGCGCAGCGTCGAGCTGCAGCGCGCCGGCGAAGAAGCCGCGGTTGTAGGCCAGCGCGCTGAGCACGCCGCCGAGGTCGGGGTCATAGCCGACGCAGCAGCCCGAGCGGCGCAGGTCGAAGCCGCTCTCGTCGCCCAGCACGGAGCCGTCGATCCGCGCGACACCCGCGGCCTTCACGGCCCGCGCGAGCGTCGCGGCGGATTCGTCGCCGAAGAACGGGTCGCCCGCGCCGACAAGCACGAGGTCGCCGTGCAGGACGCCGTCCGCGTCGACGTCGCCGCTGCTGAGGGCGCGCGTGTCGAGCGTCTCGGCGGGACCCAGGCGTAGCAGCGCCGTCGCGGTCGTGTAGAGCTTCTCGACCGAGGCGGGTACGCGCGCGGTCGTGGCGCGCGCCGCGTACAGCTCGGCGCCGGAGTCCAGATCGAGCACGTAGGCGCCCGAGGACGGCGTCGCCGCGCGCATCTCGCGCGCGAGCGCGGACCGCAGATCGGCCGCGTCGTAGGCCGACGCGGACGCCGGCCCGCCGAGGGTGGCGCCGAGCGCCAGCAGGGTTGCGATGACCCGTCTCACCAGCTGTAGACAACAACACGAGCCGGTCGAAGGTGCGCCGGCCGCAACCCATCGCGCGGCCAGGGCGTCGTGGCGGCTCCGTAGACTGCCCTGTCTATGGGCAAGGTCGTCAAGCTCGAGCCGCAGGCCAAGGACAGGCCCCGCAGCAAGTCCGCGCGGCGGCCGAAGCGGTCGAAGACCGCGCTTGTCCTCGGCGGCGGCGGCTTCACCGGAGGCGTCTACGAGATCGGTGCCTTGCGAGCGCTCGACCTGCTGACCGTCAACCGCACGGTCAACGACTTCGACGTCTACGTCGGGACGAGCGCGGGAGCGTTCGTCGCCGCGATGACGGCCAACGGGCTGGCGCCCGAGGAGATGATCCGCGGCGTCGACCGCCAGGGCTCCGCGCCGTTTCCGGCGTTCGAGCTCGGCAACCTCCTGCGGCCGAACGTCGCGGGCATCGCGAAGAGCGCGGTCGCGCTGCCGCTTCGCGCCGCCCAGCTCGCGGCGAGCGTCGTGGGCAACCTCGGCCAGATCTCGGCGATGGACGTCGCGCTCGGGCTCGCCGACGGGCTGCCCGCCGGCGCGTACACGGGAGCCGGGACCGAGCGCTACCTGCGCGCCATCCTCGACGACCCCGATCGCACCGACGACTTCCGCGAGCTGTCGGCCGAGCTCTACATCACCGCCACGGACCTCGACACCTGCGAGCGCGTCGTCTTCGGCGTGCCGGGCTGGGACGACGTGCCGATCTCGACCGCCGTGCGCGCCTCGACCGCCCTGCCGATGGTCTACGCGCCGGTCAAGGTGCGCGATCGCGAGCTCGTCGACGGCGGCATCGTGTCGACGACGAACCTCGACATCGCCGTCAACGCGGGCGCGAAGTTCATCGTCGTCGTGAACCCGCTCGTGCCGTACGTCAACGACTTCAAGACGAAGATCCGTACGCTCGGCGGAACGCGCACCCGCCATGTGAGCGACATGGGCTTTCCCCAGATCGGCTTCCAGGTCTTCAAGATGGTCGCCTATCAGCGGCTGCACGAGATGGCGCGCGGGTGGGAGCAGCGCTACCCGGGCGTGGACATCGTGCTCATCGAGCCCGAGCCCGACGACGAGCTCATGTTCCAGACGCCGATCATGAGCTACGCGTCGCGCGTCGCGATCGCGCGCCACGGCTTTCAGTCGGTCACGACGCAGCTCGCGTTCGGCTACCCGCGCTTCCTCGAGATCTGCAAGCGCCACGGGATCGAGATCTCGGCGACGCGCGTGCGCAAGGTCATGAAGCACTTCGAGGCCGAGCAGGGCAAGACGCGGGCGTGGCGCAAGATCCTCGAGCAGACGACCGGCGCGCTGCTGCGCCAGCTGGGCGACGAGCCGGCGCCGGAGGACAGCGGCGAGCGAGCCTAGAAGACTCCTGAAATAGTCGGGTTGCCGTCCGGTGGGTTTAAGACCATTGCGGGATGCTCGCGACACGGTCTGCTCAGGTTGGGATGTTCGATGCGGCGCTGTTGGCGCGGCCGTTGCCGGAGGGCTCGTTTTACGCGTTGTTGGCCGAGCACGGTGACCGGATCGTGCGTGATGAGGACTTCGCTGCGTGCTACTC
Source organism: uncultured Actinomycetes bacterium (assembly GCA_963743055.1). GTDB lineage: Bacteria > Actinomycetota > Thermoleophilia > Solirubrobacterales > Solirubrobacteraceae > CADCVQ01. The sequence goes on from CAVUOK010000004.1 coordinate 23,552, forward strand.
GGCTGGGATGGGACGCCCGTCGATCGCGCCGTCGCTGCTGGCGAAGGTGCTGCTGTTGCAGCACCGGACCGGCTTGTCGGATGAGGCGGCGATGCAGGCGGTCGCGTGGGATCTGCGGTGGAAGATCGCGCTTGGGCTCGCGGTCGATCACGAGGGCTGGCATCCGACGTCGTTGACGAAGTACCGCGCGAGGTTGTTGTTGCATGGCAAGGAGGGAGTGGCGCTGGAGGCGACGCTCAGGTTGGCCGAGGAGATCGGGCTGCTTGAGGGCACGGTCGAGCAGATCATCGACTCGACGCCGATGCTCGGCGCGGCGGCCACGCAGGACACCGTCCGGTTGGTTCGCCACGGCGTCAAGAAGTTGCTCGACTCGATCGCGGCCGTCGATGAGGGTGCGGGGCAACGCCTCGATGACGGCCTGGATTTCGACTACGCCCAACCCAACGACAAGCCCGATTGTCGCTGGCGTGAGAAGGCCGAGCGCGAGCGGATGCTGACGCGTGTCGCGCAGGACGCCGAGCGCGCGCTGCGTGCCGTCGAGCGGGCTGACGGGCTGCTTGACGACGAGCGCGTCGCCGACGCGCACAGGCTGCTGCGCGATCTGGTCGGCCAGGACTTCGACATCGATGACGACGGTGTCCCGAGGTTGCATCGCGGCACGGCGTCAGACCGGATCATCTCGACCGTCGACACGGAGATGCGTCATGGCCGCAAGAGCCGGCATCAGCGTTTTGACGGCTACAAGCTGTCGGCGTCGGTGACGAACACCACCGAGCCGCTGATCACCGCCGTCGCGGTCGCGCCGGCGTCTGAGCAAGACGGCCCGCAGGCCGCGCCGCTGATCGACAGCCAGACCGAGCAGCTGCGCCCGCAGCGCGTGCTCGGCGACACCGCCTACGGCACCGGGCCGGTCCGCGCAGAACTGGCCGAGCGAGACATCGAGGTGCTCGCACCGGTGCCGCCGGGCGCGGCGATGGAGGGTCGCGTGGCCAAGCGCGACTTCGACATCGATCTGGACGCGGGTACGGTCACGTGCCCGGCCGGTCAGGTCGCCGCGATCCGCAGCGAGCCATCCGGACAGCGCCGCGCGCACTTCTCCAAGCATATCTGCGACGGTTGCCCGTTGCGCGAGCGCTGCACCACCAAGCGCGGTGACCGCGTGGTTACGCTCGCAGCCGACGAAGAACTGCTGATCGCTGCCCGCCATGCGCTCGAGGACCCGGCCACGGCCGAGCATCTGCGGCGCACCCGGCCGCGGATCGAGCGGCTGCTCGGTCTGCTCGCGCATCGTTACGGAGCCCGCAAGAGCCGCTACATCGGCCGCGCCAAGGCACGACTACAAGCCGCCTGGGCAGCCGCGCTCGTCAATCTCAACCCGATCGCTCGTCATCTGGGCGCCCAGACCGCCTGAGCGCGCCCCGACGCGCCACCGCCGAGCAGCGAGCACCCACGCCCGCCATTCTCACCCACACCCGCGTCCGGCAGGCCCGCGGCCGAACAGCACTTCTTCAGGAGCCTCCTAGTGCGGCGCCGCGCGGCGTCGCCCCCTAACGAAACGCGCCCGCTTGGCGCGGGCGCGGATTCGTACGGCCTCCTCTGCTACTGGCTACAGCTTGACTTCCTCGCGCGGGCGCTCGTGCTCGAGGCTCGTCAGAAAGAGTGTCTTGTCAATCCTGCCCTGAAAGATCGGCACCCCCATCTCCATGCACTTGGAGATCACGTCCCGGCGATCGAGTCCGGCTTCGCGCGCCAGTTCCGTCGGGGTCAGGTGATTGGGCATCGGCAGAAACCCTCCTAGGTGGTTGCAAGCACCCTTGTCTTGTACCACCCGCGGTGGACGGGCTCAAACGATCCTTAGATTGGGTTTACCACCTCGACGAACTCGTGCCGGATCCCGAAGCGCTCCGCCAGCAGATCGCCGAGCCGGCGGATGCCGAACGTCTCCGTCGCGTAGTGCCCGGCGGCGATGAAATGGATCGCGTCCTCGGCCGCCTGGGTCATGACGCGCTCGGCCGGCTCGCCCGTGAGGAAGGCGTCATGGCCCGCCGCGATCGCGTCGGCGAGGTAGTCCGAGCCCGCGCCCGAGACGATGCCGATCGTCCGCACGCGCTCGGGCCCGGACAGAAACGCGAGCGGCTCGCGGTCGGTGAGCTCGCGCACGCGGGCGACGAGATCCTCGGCCGCCACGCCTTCGCCCTCGAAGCGACCCGCGACGCCGATCGGCATGCCCTTGTGCAGCGCGAACGGCTCGTGCGCCACGCAGCCGAGGCCCGCGGCGATGAGGGCGTTGTTGCCGACCTCCGCGTGACCGTCGAGCGGCAGGTGGTAGGCGGCGAGCGCCATGTCGTGGTCGAAGAGCAGTTGCAGCCGGCGCTTGGCGGCCGGCGTGAGGGCAAGCGGGGCACCCGCCCAGAAGATGCCGTGATGCACCAGAACAAGGTCCGCTTCGAGCGCGGCGGCGCGCCGGAACAGCTCCGCACCGGCCGTCACGCCGGTCACGACCGTTTCGATCCGATCGGGCCCGGGCACCTGCAAGCCGTTGGGCCCGTAGTCGCTGAATGCACCTGGCGAAAGAAGCTCGTCGAGGTAATCCAGCAGGTTGGCAAGCACGTTCCTGAACGGTACAGTTCTCGCCCTGTCGTGGGTGCTCGGAAGCACGACTCGACGGCGGGGTAGAGGAAGCCACCGGATTGAATGGGGAAGTCATGTCGGCCTTGGCAGTCGTCACCAAGCCCGCAGATCAGAGCACGGATGATCTCGATCTCGTCGCCGCCGTCAGAGCAGGCGACGATCGCGCGTTCGAACTGCTGTTCCTGCGCTACCAGAGCCGGATCGCGGCGTATGTCCGCGGGATGGTCCGCGACCACGGGCGCGCGGAGGACATCACGCAAGAGGTCTTCATGTCCGCGCTGCGCCGCATGCGCGAGACCGACGCGCCGATCGCGTTCAAGCCGTGGATCTACGAGATCGCCAAGAACGCGTGCATCGACGCGTTCCGGCGCAGCCGCAACGTCAACGAGGTCTCGTTCGACGGCGCGGACGGCGTCGGCCCCACGATGGTCGACCGCGGCGGAGCGCCCGACGCGCTCGTCGACACGAAGCTCGCGATCGACAACCTCTGCGGTGCGTTCGGCGGGCTGTCGTCGACGCACCACGACATCCTCGTCATGCGCGAGTTCGAGGGCCTGACGTACCGCGAGATCGGCGAGCGCCTCGGCATGAGCCGCGCGGCGGTCGAGAGCACGCTGTTTCGCGCGCGCCGCCGGCTCAGCGAGGAGTACGAGGAGCTCGTCAGCGGCGAGCGCTGCCTGCGCGTGCAGCGGATCGTGGACGCGCCGGCGGGCCGTACGATCGGCGCGCGCGACCAGCGCCGGATGGCCCGGCACATCGCGCACTGCCAGCCGTGCAGGCGCTACGCGCGCCTCGCGGGGATGGATCTCGACCGCGTGCGGACGCGCTCGGCCGCGACGCGGATCGCCGCGCTGCTCCCGCTGCCGACGTTCCTGCGCCGCCGCTTCGAGCTCGAGGACGCCAACCAGCTGCTTGGCCAGCACACCGCGCCCGCGCTGCACTGGTCGACGAAGGTCGTGGCGGTCATCGACCCGGCGACGGTGTCGACCTGGCCGAAGGCGATCGCGACGGCCGCGACCGTGGCGGTCGCGGGCCTCGGCGCCGGCGCCGCCGTCGGCGAGCGCGCCACGCTGCGCGACCTGGTCTCCAAGGCTCCCGCGATCGGGGCGCCCGCGCCCGCGTCCGTATCCGGGTCGAGCGACCGCGAGCGCGTGCTTCGGGTTGAGGCTCCGCGGTCCTCGTCGGGGTCGTCTGCAGCCCCGGAGAGCGCGACGGGGGCCACGCCCGCCGCGGCGGGCGAGCCGGCCGGGAGCACCGACGGCGCGAGCCAGGTGCCGGGCAGTCCCGCCGCCGACAGCGAGCGGCCCGCCGCGAGCCCGTTGCCCGGCGTGAAGCCGGACGCCGCGCCGGCGGCGGCTCCCACCGGCGGCACGGCGGCGAAGGACATCGGCGCGACGCTTCCGGATACCTCGCTGCCCGGGGTCGACGCGCCGCTCGGCGACGTGACGAGCGAGCGGCCCGCGCGGCGCAATCCCGTGGGCCGGCTGGTCGAGGGCCTCGGCAATGCGATCAGCGGCGGGGTCGGCACGGCCGGATCGGACCCGATAGGCGCCATCGTCGGTACGGTCACGGGCGTGCTCACGCAAGGCGGAGCGGCGACGGACACGGCAGCGGACGAAGCCGAGGACTCCGGCGCGACGGACGTGACCGGTGGCACCGGCGCGACGGGCTCGGCCACGACCGCCGCCGGTGGCACTGCGACGAGCACGACGAGCCGGCCGCTGTCGACGGCCGTCGGCCAGACGCTCGGCGGCGGGGGCTCGGGACAGCGTTGAGCGACGCGGGCGGCGATCAGGAGCTCGAGTCGTTCACCGACACCGCGCTCTACGCGCTCGGCGCCTACTTCGCAGATCGCCATCCCGAGCTCATGGACGACGTCGTCCGCCAGGCCCAACGCATCGAGGACACGGGCGTCGAGCGCTACGCCGCCAAGCACGACGTGACGCTCGAATCCGCGCTGCAGACGCTCATAACGGGCCTCGCCGTGCGGTACTACAGGGCGGTCGCGGGCTCGGCATGAGATAATCCCGCGGCATCGGGGCGTGGCGCAGCCTGGTAGCGCGCTCCGTTCGGGTCGGAGAGGTCCCCGGTTCAAATCCGGGCGCCCCGATACAGGTCGCCGGGCTCGCAGTTCACGTTCTGCGAGAGCGGCGAGTCCGGCGACGAACGTCGTGCACGGAACGGGCCTGGGCGAGCTACGGTGCCGGTAGGGCCAGGACGCGCTGGAGGTGCTCGGCCAGTTGGCTCCCCGCTCGACCACGGCGCCGCCGCCGACGCCCGGCCGCTCCTGACGCTAGGTCGGCGTGGCCGCGCTGGGGTCGACGAGCGTCAGCCCGGCGGCCTCGAAATCGCGCTGGTTGAGGGTTGCGATCGTGAGGTCGTGGGCGAGGGCGGTCGCCGCGATGAGGCTGTCCTTGATGGGCATCGAGCGTCCACTGGCGCGCACCGAGGCGAGTAGCTGCGCCCAGCGCATGCCGGTGGCGGCGTCCCAAGGGATGCAGTACAACCTCGCGACCACTTCCTCGAACCATCGCTCAAGCCGCGTTCGACGGCGGCCAGCCGGAAGGAGCAGGATGCCGAAGCGGACCTCGCCGAGGATGATCGGATCGACGGCAAGGCCGCGCTCGTTGCGCCGCAGCCACTCCACGACCCGCGCATCGGGGCTTGGCTTCGTCGCCTCCAAAAGGACGTTCGCGTCGACGAGATTCCGTGCCACCTGCAGCTCAGAGCGAATCGGTCGACTCCGACGGGATCTCCACGAACCAGTCGTGTTCAGGGCAGGCGCGCAGCAAGTCGACGACGCCCAGGTTCAGCGGCGGCACGATCCGCGTCAACCGGTACTCGTCGGGGCCGACGCGCTCGACCTCGAACTGCTCGCCCGGTCTGATGCCGTCGGCCTCCCGGATCTCGACGGGAAGCACAATCTGGCCCTTGGTCGACATGGTGGTTCTCATGACTCGTAAGATATCATCTTACGAGTCGCACCTCACCGCCGGTTCTCGAGATCGGCCCACCGATGCCCGCCATGGCTCCGACGTCGGCCGATCTCGTGGAGAGTGCGACATGCCGAGCTCCGGACGCCTGTGCTGCGAGATCATCGCCGCTACATGACCCGCATGGCCCGTAACAGCCGTGGGCTCGCAGCCGTCGCTGCCAGCTTGGGGGCGGATGCTCGCGCGGCTTGTGGCGATCGCATGGGTCGCAGGGGCGCTGCTGTGGGCGCTGCGGTCGATGACCCGTGAGCTGCCGGCCGGCATTCCCGCGGACTGCCATTGGCACACGCTCCCGGGGGTCGCCGAGGTGCTGCTCGCCGTCGCGGGCGCCTGGATGCTGATCTACCTGGGAACGTCGCCGACCCGCATGCGGCCACGGGCCGCGGCGCTCGCGGTCGGCGCCGCAGCCGCCGCGTGGGCGCTCTTCGCCTTCGCGGTGCTCCCGGCCACCGGCCGCGTCTGCGTCAACTGAGTCGCGGGTGCGGCTCAGTGCCGGCACCGCCATGACGGTCGAGCCTCGGTTGCGCCGCGTGAGAAAGACGGATCCTCAGGCGGCCTGCCCGCGCTCGAGCCTGGCGACGACCTCCGAGCCGAAGCGGATCTCGTCGCCCGGCTCGAGCAGCGCCATCTGGATCGGCTGGCCGTTGACCCAGGTGCCGTTCGTCGAGTTGAGGTCGACGAGGGTGACGTGGTCGTCGAGCACGGTCAGCCGCGCATGCGCGCGAGAGACGTCGGTGCGATCGATGCGGATCGCGGCTGTGTCGCCGCGCCCGACGACGATCTCGTCGACGACCGGCACGGCCGGCCTGCCGTCGATGAGCACGCACCACGCCTCGAGCGGCGGCGCGTCGAGCACGATCGTCTCCAGGTCGCGGGACGCCATCAGGGTCTTGACGTCGCGGGTCGGGTCGTCGGCGGCCGGCGTGTCCGCCACGACGCGCGGCGCGAGCGCCTCGGGCGGCGCCGCCGGCCCGGGTGCGTCGGACCGCGCGGGCGCCCCGGGTGCCTCGGGCGGCGCCGCCGGCCCGGGTGCGTCGAACCGCGCGGGCGCGTCGGGCGCCTCGGGCGCCTCGGGCGGCTCGGGCGCCGCGGGCGACGGGGTGCGCGTCGCGCGCACCATGCGCGCGGAGAACGCCGGGCGGCCCGGCGACGCGTCCTCGTCGGCGACGAGCAGGATCGTCAGCCCGGCGTCGCTCAGGTGCAGGTCGTCGCGGCTTGCGATCTCGCGCATCATCACCGCGTGCAGCTCCTCGGCGAGCTGATCGAAGAACCCGCCGAGCGTCAGCATTGCGAGCGCCACCATGGTCAACATCTCGGGCTCCCGTTCGTCGTTGGCTGGGCTCGCCGATCATGCGACCTACGGGCGGATCCGACATCCGCCCGCCGGGGGAGATCGCGTCACCGGCTGTCGCCCGGCACCACCCAGCCGTCGTCGATCGCCCGTCGCACCAGCCGCGCGCGCTTCTGGCTGTTGGGCACCGCGCCGAGGTCGAACTTCGCGTAGAGGCGCTGCATGTGGGTCTTCGCGGTGCTCTCGGCGATGACGAGCCGCTGCGCCAGGCCGGCGTCGTTCGGCCAGCCGCCGACCCCGGCCAGCTCGTCGGCGCACAGCGCCTCGAGCACCTCGCGCTCGCGACCGGTGAGCACCACCGTGTCCTCGTCGAGCAGCAGCGTGGCGACATCCTGCTCGGGCATCGGCGGATCCTGGAACTTCAGGACCGTCCGGCCGACCCGGATGCGGTCGCCGTGGCGCAACCGCTCGCGGCCTTCCACGCGCTTCGCCCGGCCGCGGCGCAGCACGTACGTCCCCGCGCCGGATCCCACGTCCTCGATCAGCCACGCCCCGTGCATGTGCGACAGCTCGGCGTGCGCGCGGCTCACGGTGGGATCGGCGAGGTGAATCGAGGCACCGCCGGCGCGCCCGATGAGCACGCCGCGCCCGCCCTCGGGAAGCTCGAACGTGCGCAGTCCCGGCTGATCGGCGTGTGGCCACTGGATCGACGCGCTGGACACCTGCACATCTTGCCTGAACGATGAGCGCCGGCGGGCGTCGCATCGCCGGCGCGCTCCGGCTACGGTGTCCGTCCGACCGCCCGAGGAGACCGCCCATGTCCGATGTTGCCAAGCGCCCCAGCCGAACGCCGCGCCGCGTGCGCGAGAAGCGCGCGAACCAGCTCGTCCTCGTGGGAGGCGTCGCCGCCGCGGTGGCGGTCGTGGGATTCCTGCTCGCGCTGTTCACGGCGTTCTCCTGGGGGATCGTGTTCCTGGCGGCGGTCGTGGCCGCGGTCTGCTTCGTCCTCTTTCGCCGGATGACCACGCGTCGATGACGGCGCTCGCCGATCGCGCGCGGGCGACCGCGATGACGTGGCCCGTCGCGTCGGGCTCGCTCGTGGCGGGCTTCGCCGTCGCGCAGGCGACCGGGGTGCGGCCGCTCGGCGGCATCGTGCTCGCGGCCGGCGCGGGCTGGTGCGCCATGCGCTGGCGCCGCACGGTCGGCATCGCGCGCACGGCCGGGCTCGTGGCCCTGTATCTCGTCGCGTTCGTGGCGTCGCACCTCATCGCCGACACCGTCCGCACGTGGCCCGCGGTCTTCATCGTCGCCGCGATCACGGGCATCGCCGCGCTGCTCGTCGCCGACATCCCCGCGTCGCGCGGTGCGACCGCCGCCTGAGCCTTCCCTGGCGAGGAGGCTCAGCGGGCGCCCGTGATCCCGCTGCGCGCGGCGCGACCGCCGCCTGAGCCTTCCCTGGCGAGGAGGCTCAGCGGGCGCCCGTGATCCCGCTGCGCGCGGCGCGACCGCCGCCGGAGCCTTCGCCCGGCGCGGCGGCTCAGCCCCGCCGGCGATCCCGCGCCGTGCGGCGCGACCGCCGCCTGAGCCTCCGCCCGGCGCCGTGGCTGAGCCCCGCCGGCGATCCCGCGCCGCGCGGTGCGACCGCCGCCTTAGCCTCCGCCCGGCGCGGCGGCTCAGCCGGTGCCCGTGATCCGCGCGAACGAGACCGGGTCGGTCGGGGCCTCGGTGCAGATCGCCAGCGCCGACGGGCGCGCGGGCAGCCCGAGCCGCTCCCAGGTGTCCTGCGGCCAGCGCTCGCGCAGCGCCAGCAAGCCCGCCACGCCCGATCCGCCCGTCTCACCGCACGACAGGCCGTCGGCGTAGAGCATCCGCACGGCGCTCTCGGCGGCGCGGTCGTCGATCGAGCAGAACGCCGCGATCCCCCGCGCTATCTCCGGCAGCGCGACCTGCGACGCCAGCCCGCAGTTCAGGCCCGCCATGACCGAGCCGTGAGGACCCTCCACGAGCACGGGCGATCCGTCGCGCACGGCAGCGATCACGCACGCCGCATCGGCGGGCTCGACGCCGACGAGCACCCGCCCCGGCGTCGCGAGCGCGCGCACCGCGGCGGACGCGAGCGCGCCGACGCCGATCTGGATCGCGACGAGCTGCGGCACGTCGCGCACCTGCTCGAACAGCTCCTCGAAGATCGTCGCGTAGCCGTCGGCCACCCACCGGGGCACCTCCTCGTAGCCGGGCCACGACGTGTCGGAGATCACGAGGTGGTGCTCGCCGGCCCGGCCCGCGGCCAGCTCGACGGCCTCGTCGTAGCTGCCGGCCACGACCTCGACGTCGGCGCCCTCGCCCGCGATCGCCTCGATGCGCGCCGCGGCGGTCCCCGCCGGCACGAGGATCCGCGCGCGCAGCCCGAGCAGGCGCGCCATGTGCGCGACCGCGCGTCCGTGGTTGCCGTCGGTCGCCGTGCCGAGCTCGAGGGCGCCCTGCACGGCGGCCAGCTCACGCAGCTCCTCGAAGGTCGCCACCGGCTCCGCGAGCCCGGCGTGGGCGCTGACGGCGCGGCACACCGCCCACGACGCGCCGAGGACCTTGAACGCGGGCAGGCCGAAGCGCTCGACCTCCAGCTTCACGACGAGCCGCTCGAGCCCGAGGTGCTCCGCGACGCCCGGAGCCTCGGCGACGGCACTGCGCCGGTAGCCCGGCATGCTGCGGTGAAAGCGCCCCGGCCGCGGGTCGGCCGTCGCGACCGAACCCTCGATGCGCACGCCATCGCAGTTGTCGAGGAAGTCGCGCAGGCTCAGGTCGGCCATCGCCGGGGACCGTACCGGCGGCCCGCCCACGCTGTGCAATGCCCTGGACGGCGAAGGCAGCAGCCCACACGTTCAGCGAAAAACCGCCAACCTATCTTCGATAAGAGATAGCATTTTCGGCAATATGTTCAGCCGAGGCAAGAACGTGGACAAGCCTGCCGGCCAATCCGGCCTTCTGTCCGCCGCGTCGACGTACCTCATCTACCAGGACGGCGGGCTCGGCGACTCCCAGCCGCAGAACATGCCCGGCACGGAGTGGAAGTCCAAGAACCTCAACAGCTTCCTCTGGGGCCTGATCCGCCAGGACCTGCCCGTCACCAACTGCCGCCTCGCCAACGGCCAGCGGCTGGGCATCGAGCAGATCAGGGTCGGGCGAAACGTCCTGCAGGTGCTCGCCACCCTGCTGACGCTCGGCATCTGGGCACCGACGCGCGTGAGCTGGCGCTGCTGCCGCCCGCCGTCTCAATCCGGGACGCTGGAGTGAGTCGCGGGCGATGATCCACTCGGACGATCGCGGCCCGCAGTCCTGGACCGGCGTCCACGTCACGCATGCGACGACGGTCGCGGAGCTCGTCGACGTCGACAACGTCGGCCCCGGCGGCACGCTGCTCACCGGCTTCGACATGTTCCGCAACGCCGGCGAGAACCTCGACGAGGTGATCGGCAAGGCCCGCGACGCCGGCAAGCGCGTCCTCGCGATCGGCTCGGGCTGGGCGCTGTCGAAGATCAACATCACCGACGGCTGGCTGGTGAACACCAAGCTCCTGAACGGCTGCTACGACATCGGCGACAGGTACTTCGACGCCGCGTATCCGGCCGCGGACCGCCCGTGCGTGGTGCTCGCCCAGGGCGGCATGCAGATCGCCGAGCTCAACGCCTACCTCGAGCTGCTCCCGCAGGACGTCTCGAAGAAGCGGGCGCTGAAGGCGGCCGGCATCGGCAACGGCCAGACAGTCGCCGGCGCCGTGTCGGGCAACACCCACGGCTCGCAGCTGAACTTCGGCGCGATGCCCGACTTCGTCGTCGGCCTGCACATCGCCACCGGCAGCGGCCGGACGCTGTGGATCGAGAAGGCGTCCAAGCCCGTCCTCAACGAGGAGTTCGTCGCGAAGATCGGCGCCGACCTGATCCGCGACGACGACGTCTTCAACGCGGCCGTCGTCAGCTTCGGGACGTTCGGGATCATCGCGGCGATGGCCGTCGAGACGGCGCCGGTCTACCAGCTCGCCTTCCCGCCGATCGCCGACATCAGCCACGACGACCTGAAGGCGAAGCTCAGGGGATTCGCCGACGCCGATCCGGTGGACCTGTATCACTACGAGTTCATCTTCGACCCGCACGCCCGCGACGAGATCGCGATGGAGGCGGGCGCGCCGAAGGTGCCGTTCGAGCCCGGCATCCCGACGCCGAAGCCGCGCTGGATCGTCCGCGACAAGAACGGCTTCGCCCCCGGCATCAACGTCCTGCGCGTCCTGGGCCTGCTGCGCTTCCTGCCGCCGCGCATCACCACCGGCATCCAGTTCAAGCAATATCGCAAGCTCGCGCTGCTGGACGGCGTCCGCGGCACCCCCGGCCAGCTCTACACCTCCTCGATCTACTACCTCGAGGGCTACACCGAGAGCGCGTTCGGCGTCTCTGTGAGGGACGCGCCGGAGACGATCGACATCTGCTCGGCGGTCGCGCGCGATATGCGCCTGCCCTCGATCAGTCAGGTCAGGCTCGTGCGTCGCTCGCAAGCGACGCTGGGCTTCACCCAGCACGAGCCGAAGACGGCGGTCTTCGAGTTCGGCCTCATCAACGACGACACGTACCCCGAGTTCGAACGGCGGATGGACGCCGCGCTGCGGGAGGCCGGGATCCGCTTCACGATGCACTGGTCGAAGAACTCGGGGCTCGACCCGGAGAAGCTCGACTACATGTACGGCGCCGAGAAGATCGAGAGCTGGAAGGCGGCGAGGCGGGCCGTCTTCGGCGACGACGCGACGCTGATGAAGACGTTCGAGTCCGACGCGATGGTGAGCGCCGGGCTGGCTTGAGGGGGCGGGCGGCCCGGCGATTGGCACGCCACCATCCCGACCGTGGTGGTACGTTTTCGGTCGACCTAAGTAGGGCTCCCTAAGTCAGGAGGCATCGCACATGCTGCCGACGTTCGTGATCGGTTTGCGAGAAGGCGTCGAAGCCGCGCTGATCGTCGGCATCATCGCTGCGTTCCTGCGCAAGGATCCTCGCGGGCAGGCCGCGATGAAGTGGGTGTGGGTGGGTGTCGCCGCCGCGATCGGGATCTGCGTCGCCGTCGGCGTCGCGCTCGAGATCGTCAACCGGGACCTGCCGCAGCGCGAGCAGGAGGGCCTCGAGACGATCATCGCGCTGCTCGCCGTCGGCGCGGTCACGTTCATGATCGTCTGGATGCGCAAGCACGCGCGCAGCATCGGCGGCGACCTGCGCGCGAGCGCCGAGGTCGCGCTCGCCGCCGGGACGACCGGCGCGCTCGTAGGCATGGCGTTCTTCGCCGTCATCCGCGAGGGCCTGGAGACCGTCGTCTTCCTGCTCGCCGCCTTCCAGAGCGCGACCAACCCGACGACCGCCGGCCTCGGCGCCCTGCTCGGCGTCCTCGCGGCCGTCGCGATCGGCGTCGCGATCTACCGCGGCGGCGTGAAGCTCAACCTCGCCAAGTTCTTCCGCTTCACGGGGATCGTGCTCGTGTTCGTCGCCGCGGGCCTCGTCGCGAGCGCCCTCCACACGGCGCACGAGGCAGGCTGGCTGAACGTCGGCCAGGACTCCGCGTTCGAGCTCGACTGGCTCGTCGTTCCGGGCACGTGGACGGCGTCGCTGCTCACCGGGATGCTCGGGCTGCAGCCCTACCCGGTCGTCATCGAGGTCGCCGGCTACCTGGCGTACGCGGTGCCGATGCTGCTCTTCCTCCTGCTGCCCGACAAGGTGCGCGCGAAGCTGCGCCGCGGCTCGATGCAAACCGCGACCTCGACGCTGCTGCTCGTCGTCGTGGCGGGCATCCTGCTCGCGGCGTGCGGCTCGGAGGACGACGCGCCGGCGGGTGCCACGAAGGTCGACGTCAAGCTCACGGACGCCGGCTGCGATCCCGCGACGCTGAAGATCGACGCCGGGCCGACGACGTTCGTCGTGACGAACGCGGGCACGTCGCGCGTCAGCGAGTTCGAGATCCTCGACGGCGGCAAGATCATCGGCGAGCGCGAGAACATCGCGCCCGGGCTGTCCAACGACTTCACGCTGACGCTGCAGCCCGGCAGCTACACGACCGCCTGTCCCGGCGGCAAGACCGCGGCGACCGGTCAGCTCACGGTCGGCGGCGAGGCCGTCGCGGCGACCTCCGACAAGAACCTGCAGGCCGCCGTCGCGGGCTACCAGTCCTACGTCAAGACGCAGGCCACCGAGCTGCGCACGCGCGTGAAGGCGTTCGCGGCGGCGGTCAAGGGCGGCGACGTCACGAAGGCGAAGTCGCTGTTCGCCTCGGCGCGCGCGCCCTACGAGACGATCGAGCCGGTCGCCGAGAGCTTCGGCGACCTCGATCCGGAGATCGACGCGCGCGTCAACGACGTCGCGAAGGGCGACAAGTGGACGGGCTTCCACCGTATCGAGCAGGCGCTGTGGGTGCGCGACACGACGAAGGGGATGAGCGCGATCGCAGACAAGCTCGTCGCCGACGTCGCGTCGCTGCACGCGAAGGTCCAGAAGGAGACCTACCAGCCCGAGCAGCTCGCCAACGGCGCGACCGAGCTGCTGGGCGAGGTGTCCAAGTCGAAGATCACCGGCGAGGAGGACCGCTACTCGCACACCGACCTGTCGGACTTCGAGGCCAACGTCGTGGGCGCCGAGACGGCGTTCGGCCTGCTCGCGCCCGCGCTGCGCACCCGCGACGCGAAGCTCGCCACGAACGTCGCGGCGCGCTTCGACGCCGTGCAGAAGGAGCTCGCGCGGATCAAGCAGGGCGGCGAGTACCCGAGCTACGACACCGTCGGCACGGAGCAGCGGCGCGTCTTCAGCCAGCTCGTGGACGCGCTCGCCGAGCCGCTCTCCGAGGTCGCCGCGAAGCTCAGCAGCTGATGTCGCGCCTGGCGATGAACCGCCGCCGCTTCCTCGGCACCGCGGGGCTGACGGCCGGCGGCCTCGTCGCGGGCGGCGCGATCGCGACTGCGCTGGAAGGCGGCTCCGCCGATGCGGACGGCGGCGACGACGTCGTCGCGTACTACGGTCCCCACCAGGCCGGTATCACGACGCCGACGCAGGCGCGGCTGCACATCGCGGCGTTCGACGTCGTCGACGGCGCGTCGCGCGCCGACGTCCAGGACCTGCTGCGCCGCTGGACGGCGGCCGCGGCGCGGATGAGCGAGGGGCGCACGCTCGGCGACGGCGAGCCGGCGGCGCTGGCGCCGCCGCCGGACACCGGCGAGGCCGTCGGCCTGCCCGCGGCGCGGCTGACGGTGACGATCGGCTTCGGGCCGTCGCTGTTCTCGGGACCCGGCGGGCGCGATCGCTTCGGGTTGGCCGCTGCCCGGCCGGAGGCGCTGCACCGGATCGAGCCGCTGCCGGGGGACGAGCTCGACCCGGCGCGCTCGGACGGCGACCTCTGCGTGCAGGCGTGCGCGGACGTGCCCGAGGTCGCGTTTCACGCGGTGCGCAACCTCGCGCGGATCGGGCGCGGCGTCGTGGTCATGCGCTGGTCGCAGCTGGGCTTCGGACGCACGGCGAAGACGACCGACGCCCAGGAGACGCCGCGCAACCTCATGGGCTTCAAGGACGGCACGAACAACATCACCGCCGAGGAGGACGACGCGCTGACGAAGTTCGTCTGGGCCGGCGGCGAGGCGCCGCCGTGGATGCGCGGCGGCACGTACATGGTCACGCGCCGGATCAGGATGCTCATCGAGGTCTGGGACCGCGCGTCGCTCGGCGACCAGGAGGCGACGATCGGGCGCCACAAGCTCACGGGCGCGCCGCTCGGCCGCGGCGCCGAGCACGACAAGGTCGATCTGCGCGCTCGCGCTGCCGGAGCACCGGTGATCCCGCTCGACGCCCACGTCCGCCTCGCGGCGCCGATCTCCAACGCGGGCGTGCGGATCCTGCGCCGCGGCTACTCGTTCACCGACGGCTTCGACCCCGAGCTCGGCCAGCTCGACGCGGGCCTGTTCTTCATCGCCTTCCAGCGCGACGCGCACACGCAGTTCGCGGTCGTGCAGCGGCGGCTCGGCCCGGACGCGCTGAACGAGTACATCAAGCACGTCTCGAGCGGCCTGTTCGCCGTGCCGCCGGGCGTCGTGCGTCCCGGCGACTACCTCGGGCGCGCGCTCTTCGAGAGCTGACGCGGCGCTACTTGTGCGCCGAGTCGGCGCCGCCGGTGCTCGTCTTGATCGCGTGGGGCAGCATCGGCAGCAGGACGTCGAGGCACTGGCGGACGGCCTTCGGGTTGCCGGGCATGTTGATGACGAGCGTCGTGCCGATCTGGCCGGCGACCGCGCGCGAGAGGTAGGCGAGCGGCTGGATCTTCGACGTCTCGACCCGCATCGCCTCGGCGAAGCCGGGCGCCTCGCGGTCGAGGACCGAGCGCGTCGCCTCGGGGGTGACGTCGCGCGGCGCGAGGCCGGTCCCGCCGGAGGTGATCACGAGCTCGACGCCGGCCGCCGCCAGCTCGCCGATCGCCGTGGCGATGTCGTCGAACTCGTCGGGGACGAGCCGCCGCTCGGCGATCTCGAAGCCGGCCTCGCCGAGGATCTCGGCCATCATCGTCGTCGTCGTGTCGGCGCGGCTGCCGGCCGAGCGCGTGTCGGAGATCGTGAGGATCGACGCGGTCGCCATCAGGTCCGGCGGGGCGGGAGGGTCACTAGCATCAGGGCATGGACGTTACCGTGAGACTCTTCGCGAGCCTGCGTGAGCACGCCGGGGCCGGCACGCTCGAGCTGCAGCTGGCCGACGGCGCGACCGTCGCCGACGCGATCGTGGCGCTGCGCGAGGGCGCGCTCGCCGGGCTGCCCGAGAACGCGCCGTTCGTGACGGCGGTCGCGCGCGAGTACGTCAAGCCCGAGCATGCGCTGGCGCAGGGCGACGAGCTCGCGCTGGTGCCGCCGGTCAGCGGCGGGGCGGGCGGGACCGGCGCCGTGCGGCTCGCCGACGTCGTGGACGAGACGATCGACGTCGAGGCGGTGCGGCGCAGCGTGGCCGACCCGGCGACCGGCGCGACGGTCGTCTTCATGGGCACGACGCGCGACGTGCCGAGCCTCGAGTACGAGGCCTACGTCGACATGGCGCGCGACCAGATCGCCCAGCTCGCGGCGCGCGTCGTCGAGGAGCACGGATGCGTCGCGGTCGCGTGCGTGCACCGTGTCGGAACCGTGCCCTTGGGCGATCCGAGCGTCGTCGTCGCGGCGTCCGCCGCGCACCGCGCGGAGGCGTTCGACGGCGCCCGCGCGCTGCTCGACGCCGTCAAGGCGCAGGCCCCGATCTGGAAGAAGGAGCACTACGAAGACGGCGACGCCGCCTGGGTCGAGGGGACGCTGCCGCAGGCCTAGCCGGGCGCTCCGGGCCGGCCGGCGCGGCCGGCGGCGAGGCGGGCGACGGTCTGCATGAGCTGGCCCACGTCGTCGCCGGCCAGCTCGTAGCAGTCGCCCTGCGCCGAGACCGCGACGAGGCCCGACTCGAGCAGGCGCGCGAGATGGGCGTCGATGGCCGCGGGGTCGACGTCGGCCTCCTCGGCCAAGGCGCTGGCCGGTCGCGCGCGTCCATCGCCGAGCGCGAGCAGGATCCGAGCCCGCGCGGGCTCGGACACGACCGCCCCGAGCGCCGCGAGGTTGGTGTCGCCCTGCATGAAACCATTGGCGGTGACGGGCTTGCGCGCCGTGCGCCAGTTGAGGAGCGGCGAGTCGGGCTCGGGGTCGTTCGCGGTCATCGCAGGATGGTGACGGCTGACGCATCGCGCCGCGCCGGAGGGTCGCGTCGAGCGTCGGCATACATATGCAATGCTTAGGGTCGATGCGGAGATCTCTGGCACTCCTCCTCGTCCTCGCCTTCGCCGTCAGCGGCTGCGGCTCGTCGGACGACGACCTGCTCGTCTCCGCCGCGACTTCGCTGAAGGCCGCCTTCACGAGCTACGGCGAGCAGTTCGACGGCGCGAACGCGCAGTTCTCCTTCGCGGGCTCCGACGAGCTCGCCGCGCAGATCCGCGCGGGCGCCAAGCCGGACGTCTTCGCGGCGGCGAACACGAAGCTGCCCGACCAGCTCTTCAAGGAGGGCAAGGTCGAGAAGCCGGTGGTCTTCGCGGCGAACCGGCTCGTGCTCGCGATCCCGGCGAAGGGCACGAAGGTCAGCTCGATCGACGACCTCGAGAGCCCCGGCGTGACGATCGCGCTCGGCTCGACGTCGGTGCCGATCGGCTCCTACACGCGCAAGGTCCTCGCTCGCCTCAGCGCGGCGAAGCGCAAGGCTATCCTCGCCAACGTGCGCTCCAACGAGCCCGACGTCGGCGGCATCAGCGCGAAGCTCACGCAGGGCGCGGTCGACGCGGGCTTCCTCTACATCACGGACGTCGAGGCGACCAACGGGCGGCTGCGGGCGATCGAGCTGCCCGGCGAGCTGCAGCCCGAGGTCGCGTACGGCGTCGCGATCGTCAAGGGCGCGAAGAACCACGCCGCGGCCGAGGACTTCGTCGACGGGCTGCTCGACGGCGACGGAGCCGCCGCGCTGACCGCGGCGGGCTTCGAGCCACCGCCGGCGTGAGGCCGGGCCGCGGGTTCGCGGCGCTCCTCTTCCTCGCGCTGGCGCTCGTGCTGGCGTTCCTGACGCTGCCGATCGTCGCGATCTTCGTCCGCACGAGCCCCGGCGAGCTCGTCTCGGCGCTCGACGACCCGGGCGTCCTCGACGCGCTGTGGCTCAGCCTGCGCACGACGCTCGTCGCGCTGGCGATCATCGTCGTCGTCGGCACGCCGGCGGCCTACCTGCTCGCGACGCGCAGCTTCCGCGGCAAGGCCCTGGTGACGACCCTCGTCGAGCTCCCGCTCGTCCTGCCGCCGGCTGTCGCGGGCGTCGGGCTGCTGGCGGCGCTCGGGCCGAGCGGCATCGCGGGCGGGCTCATCTCGGACGCCGGCATCGAGCTCGCGCTGCAGACGGCGGGCGTCGTCGTCGCGCTGACGTTCGTCGCGGCGCCCTTCTTCATCCGCGGCGCGCAGGTCGCGTTCGCCTCGGTCGACCGGACGTGGCTCGAGGCCTCGCGCACGCTCGGCGCGACCGAGGCGCGGACGTTCCTGCGCGTCGCCGTCCCCGCGGCGGCGCCCGGCATGCTCGCCGGCCTCGCGCTCGCCTGGGGGCGCGCCGTCGGCGAGTTCGGCGCGACGCTCATCTTCGCCGGCTCGTTCCGCGGGCGCACCCAGACCGCGCCGCTGGCGATCTACGAGCGCCTCGGGACGGACTTCACCGCGGCGCTCGCGCTGGCGGCGGTGCTCGTCGTGTTCTCGGCGGCGCTGCTGCTGACGGCGAAGCTCCTCGGCCAGCAGCAGGTCGTCGATGCTGCGCGTTGAGGCTCGCACGACGCTAGGTCGCTTCGCGCTCGACGCCGCCGTGCAGGCGCCCGACGGAGGCTGCCTGGCGATCGCCGGGCCGTCGGGCTCGGGCAAGAGCACGCTGCTGCGGATCGCCGCCGGGCTGCTGCGGCCCGAGCACGGGCGGGTGCTGCGCGGTGAGGAGGTCTGGCTCGACACCGCGACGGGGCGCAACCTCCCGCCCGAAGCGCGTGGCTGCGGGTACGTCTTTCAGGACTACGCGCTGTTCGGGCACATGCAGGTGTGGCAGAACGTCGCGTACGGGCTGCGCGGGATGTCGCGCGCCGAGCGGCGCCGCCGCGCAGACGAGCTGCTCGAGCGCTTCGGCATCGGCCGGCTGGCGAGCGCGCGCCCGGCGACGCTGTCCGGTGGCGAGCGCCAGCGGGTGGCCTTGGCTCGCGCTCTGGCGGTCGCGCCGCGGGCGCTGCTGCTCGACGAGCCGCTGTCGGCGCTGGACGCGCGGACGCGGGCGAGCGCTTCGAGGGAGCTGGCCGCGGTGCTCCGCGACGCCGCGGTGCCGGCCCTGCTCGTGACGCACGACTTCACCGAGGCTGCCGTGCTCGGCGACCGCGTCGCGGTCATCGACGGCGGGCGGATCGTGCAGGAGGGCACGGCGGGCGAGCTCGCGGCCACGCCCGCCTCGGCCTTCGTGGCGGACTTCACGGGCGCCGTCGTGCTGACCGGAGTCGCGCGTGAGGGGACCGGCGGGTTGACGATCGTCGACCTGGACGGTGGCGGCGCCGCCACGAGCACCGACCGGCGGACGGGTCCGGTCGCGGTGAGCGTGCACCCGTGGGAGATCGCGCTGGAGCCGGCGGGCGCGCATGCGGAGTCGTCGGCGCAGAACCACCTGCAGGCGGAGGTCGTGACGGTGACGGAGGTCGGCAACCGCGTGCGCGTCGGACTCACGGCGCCGCAGCCGCTGGTCGCGGAGGTGACGCGCGCGGCGGTCGGCGGCATGCACCTCGCGCCGGGCGTGCGCGTCACCGCGTCGTGGAAGGCGACCGCGACGCGGCTCGTCAACCTGTGAGGGCCCGCGGGATCAGCTCGCGAGCAGCTCGAACGTCGCGGCGAAGCGCGTCCAGGGGGCGAGCGCGGCGACGGCGGCCGCGTCCTCGTACGTGTCGACGTCGCGCAGGGGCTCGAGCCGGGCCGTGCGCAGGCCGAGCTGCGTCAGGCGCGCGAGCTGGGCGGCGCCCGTGCCGGCGGTGCTCATCGGGACGCCGGCGAAGGCTTGGGGGTCGGGCTCGCGCAGGCCGACCGTCCAGTAGCCGCCGTCGGTCGTCGGCCCGAGCACGGCGTCGCTGGCCGCAAGCCGATCGAGCACCGCGCACAGCAGCGCGCGCGTGAGCTGCGGCGTGTCCATCCCGACGAAGACGAGCGTCTCGCCGACGTCGCGGGTCGCGTTCGCAAGCCGCTCGGCGAGGCTGTCGCCGCGCTGCGCGACGACCTCGAAGCCGGGCGGCAGCCACGGGCCGGGCGAGCCGTCGAGGACGAGGACGTGGCGCCGGGCAGGCGTCCAGGCGACCGCGGCGAGCGTGTCGGCGAGCGCCGCCTCGGCGAGCGCTGCGGCTCCGGCGGGCGTGAGCGGCGGGCACAGGCGGGTCTTGACGCGCCCCGGCAGCGGCTCCTTGGCCATGACGACGAGGGCGGCGGACACGGGCGGGAAGCTAGCGGGCGGCGCTGTCGCGCGGACACGCGGCGCCGGCGGATCGGCTGGCGCGCCACTGGCACGTACCTTCCTGTGCCGGCACCACGTTGGCGCTCGTCTCGCCGCGTGGCGCGTGCGGGTATCGCGAGTGCGACGCCGCGGTGTTGCGCCGTGGCATCCTCACCCCATGACCCGCCTCGCGCTCGCACCGATCCTCACCGCCGCGGCGCTCGCGCTCGCTGCCTGCGGCGGCGACGACGACGGCCCCGACTCCGGCACCGCCGCTGCGGCCACGACGTCCGGCAGCACGGCTGCCGCCGCTGCAGCCAAGGGCGTGAGGCTCACCAACGTCGGCACGTTCGACACGCCGGTCTACGTCACGGCACCGTCGGGCGAACGGCGGCGGATCTTCGTCGTGGAGCAGGGCGGGAAGGTCCGTGTCGTGCGCGGCGGCAAGCTGCGTCCGGCGCCGTTTCTCGACATCACGTCGCGCGTGACCTCCGGCGGCGAGCAGGGCCTGCTGTCGGTGGTCTTCGCGCCCGACTACGCGAAGACGCGGCGCTTCTACGTCAACTACACCGATCGCTCCGGCGTGCAGCGCGTCGTCGAGTACCGCCGCTCGAGATCCAACCCCGAGCGCGCGGACGCAAGCAGCGCGCGGCTCGTGCTGCGCTACGACGGCATCGAGTCAAACCACAACGGCGGGCTGCTCGCGTTCGGCCCCGACAACCTGCTGTACATCGGCACCGGTGACGGCGGCGGCGCCGGCGACGAGCACGGCACGCGCGGCAACGCGCAGGATCTCGGCAGGCTCGAGGGCAAGCTCCTGCGGATCGACCCGCGCAGCTCCGCCGGCAAGCCGTACTCGGTTCCGACGAGCAACCCCTTCGTCAACCGCGACGGCGCGCGGCCGGAGATCTACAGCTACGGCCTGCGCAACCCGTGGCGCTTCTCCTTCGACCGCTCGACCGGCGACCTGACGATCGGCGACGTCGGCCAGGGCGAGATCGAGGAGATCGACTTCGCGCGCAAGGGCGAGGGGCGCGGCGTGAACTACGGCTGGCGGCCGTTCGAGGGAAGCCGCAGGTACGCCGCGGGCGAGTCGGCGCCGGGCCACGTCGGGCCGGTGCTCGAGCTGACGCACGCCGACGGCAACTGCTCGGTCACCGGTGGCTACGTCGTGCGCGATCCGAAGCTCCCCGGGCTCACCGGCCAGTACGTCTACGGCGACTTCTGCAAGGGCGAGCTGCGCGCCGCACGGCTGTCGGCCGGGTCGGCGAGCGGCGACCGCTCGCTCGGGCTGAAGAAGATCTCCCAGCTGTCGTCGTTCGGCGAGGACGCGCTCGGGCGCGTGTACGTCATCTCGCTCGACGGGCCGGTCTACCGGCTCGCCGCCGGCTGAGCCGGGTCGTACGCTCAGCGGCGTGGACGACCCGCTGCGGCTACGCGACATCGCGCTCGTCCCCGCGGACAACCCCGGCCCGTTCACGCTGACCGGCACGAACACGTGGATCGCCGGCCGCGACCCGTGCTGGATCGTCGATCCGGGCCCGGCGCTCGACGAGCACGTCGCGGCGGTGCTCGCGGAGGCGGCGCGGCGCGGCGGGGTGGGCGGGATCGCGCTCACGCATGACCACGGCGACCACGCTGGCGCGACGCCCGCCGTGCGCGAGGGCGCCCGCTGCGGTCGCGTCGCGCGCGCGTGCGACGCGGAGGGCTGGCCGCCGGTCGGCGCGGCGCGCTGGCCGGCGGCCGACGTGGTGCTCGCCGACGGCGACGCGTTCGGACCGCTGCGGGTCCTCGCCACGCCGGGCCACGCGACCGACCACCTCGCGTTCGTCTTCGACGACGTCTGCTTCACCGGCGACGCGGTGCTTGCGCAGAGCAGCGTCTTCGTCGCGCCCGACCCCGGCGCGCTGCGCGGCTACCTCGCTGCGCTGGAGCGTCTGCGCGAGCTGGACCTCGCGCTCCTGTGCACGGGCCACGGCCCGCCGGTCCTCGATCCGGCGGCGCTGCTCGATCGCTACCTCGCGCATCGCCGCGACCGCGAGCAGCGGCTCGTCGCGGCGCTCGCCGACGGGCTGCGCGACGTCGACGAGTTGCTCGACCGCGTCTGGGACGACGCGCCGCCCAGCCTGCGCCTCGCGGCGACGGCGACGCTCGCGGCTCACCTCGGCAAGCTCGACGAGGAGGGCAGGCTGCCGGACGGCGTGCAGCGCCCGCCGTGGCCGCCGCCGGGAGGACTGCGTCCGGTCGTGTGAGCCGCGCCCGTCGGCCTTAGCCACGCGCCGGCCGCTTCGGCGAGCCGCTGGCGGCTGCGGCGCGCCGGCGGGCGGGGCGCGCGTCAGCCGCGCGCCGCGGCCGCTTCGGCGAGCCGCTCGCGCGCCAGTGCCATCGCGGCGTGAAGCGGCGAGGCGCCGGTCGCGCTCGCGTCGTCGAAGATGCGGCGCAGCGTGTCGCCGATGCCGCGCACGCGCCGGCGGGCGCGGCGCGGGTCGTAGCCCTCGGGCTCGAGCTCGACCGAGATGTTGATGATGCCGCCCGCGTTGACGACGAAGTCCGGCGCCCACAGGACGCCGCGCTGCGACAGCAGCTCGGCGACGTCGTCGTCCGCGAGCTGGTTGTTCGCCGCCCCGGCGACGATCGGCGCGCCGAGCCGCGTGGCGCTCTCGTGGTCGAGCACGCCGCCGAGCGCGCACGGGACGAAGACGTCGGCCGCGCACGCCAGCGCCTCGTCGGGCTCGATCCAGCGCGCGCCGAGGTCGTCGCCGATCGAGCGCTTGGAGCGGTCGATGTCGGTCACGAGCAGCGTCGCGCCGCCGTCGGCGCAGAGCTTCGCGACGCGCGCGCCGACGTGGCCGAGCCCGGCGACGACGATCGTGCGCTCGCTCAGCGACGGCGAGCCGAAGACGCGCTCGCAGCAGACGCCGATCGCCGCCTCGACGCCGAGGGCCGTCCACGGGCTGGGATCGCCGGAGCCGCCGCGGCGCCGTGACAGGCCGGTGACGTGCGTCGTCGCCGAGGCGATGACCTCCATGTCGCGGGCGGACGTCCCCACGTCCTCCGCCGTGATGTAGGCGCCTTCGAGCGCGTCGACCGCGTCGCCGAAGTCGCGCAGGGCGTCGCCGCGCAGCCCGCGCCGCGCGGGGGAGAGCGGGTCGGGCGCGAGGATGATGCCCTTGCCGCCGCCGAGCGGCAGGCCCGCGACCGCCGACTTGAACGTCATCGCGCGCGACAGGCGCAGGACGTCGCGCATCGCTGCGCGCGCGTCGTCGTAGTGCCAGATCCGGCAGCCGCCGAGCGCCGGCCCGCGCACGCTCGAGTGCACGGCGACCATCGTGAAGAGCCCCGAGCGCGCGCCACGGCGCACGAGCAGGGTCTCGTGGTCGAGTGCGACGGCGTATCGGTCGGTCAGGTCGGTCAGCCCGGGGGGATGCTGCCAGACGCCGACCCGGCGCCGGTGCCCGGGGTCATGACCGTCTCGTCGCCGCCCTCGACCGCATCGGGCGGGGTCGCATGCCCGCCGCCGGTCTCACCCGTCGAGGCACCCACGGTCGGATCCGCGGCGACCGGTGGCGACATGCTCTGCTCGGTGCGCGACGTCACGCCGTCGGAGCCCGCGCCGGAGCCCGCGTCCTCGTCGGGCGCCGAGGTGCCGCCGGTGCTCGTGACGACCTTCGGCGCCGTGAGCGTGGCGGGATCGATGACCGGCGCCGTCCGGTCCGCCTGCGCCGGCGCGAACTGCCTGTGGCGGGCGGTCGCCGCCGAGGAGCTACCGCCGTCGCTGCTCTTCGCAGGCTTGGGCTGCGTCGCGGGGATCGCGCCGGCGGCGGCCGCGGCGATCGCCGGCGCCGTGCCGAGCGCACGATCGCCGCCGGGGCTCGTCGCGGGCGCGGTCGCCTTGCGGGCGCTGCTCGCGGAGCCGCCGGCCCTGATCTGCTCGCGGACCTCGACGGCGCCACCGGCGGTGAGCGCCGCGCAGCAGACGACCGCGGCGAACTTCGCGACGGTGCCGGTCGTCGCGGCGGCGAGCACGCCCCCGCCGGCCGCTGCTCCGCCGCCGGCGCTCGCGGCGCCGGCCGAGCCGGCTCCGCCGAGGCCGATGATCTTCAGGGCGGCCGCGAGCGGTCCCGAGCCGCCGCCCCCGAGGATCGCGAGGCCCTGGTGCACGGCGCGCAGCTGGACCTTGTACTCCGAGCACGCCTCGCAGTCGCGCAGGTGACGGCGGGCCAGGCCGCTCGCCCGCACGCCGCGGTCGTAGGCGTCGGCGAGGTCGACGCGGATGTCGGCGCACGCGGTGTCGCGCGCCTCGACCGCTTCGACGAGGCCGATCCGCGCGCGGACGAGCAGTGACTTCACCGCCTGCAGCGAGACGCCGAGCGCCTCGGCGAGCTCGGCGTAGCTCATGCCGTCCATCTCGCGCATGAGCAGCGCCGAGCGCTGCTGCTCGGGCAGGCGGCGCACGTCGGCGACGAGCTGGCGCAGATCCTCGCGGCGCACGAGCTCGTCCATCGGGTCGTGCAGCGGCTTGCGCGACGTGTCGAAGAGGTCGGCGGCGGGCGGCGTGGGCCGGCGCAGATGGTCGATGCAGCGGTTGTGCGCGACCCGGTACAGCCACGCGCGCAGCGACAGCGGCCGGTCGTGGGAGCGCAGCGACGAGTAGGCGCGCAGGAAGACGTCCTGCAGCGCGTCCTCGGCGTCCTGGCGCGAGCCGCCGAGCATCTGGCGCGAGTACGCGAAGAGCCGCTGGCGGTAGCGATCGTGGATGACGCTGAACGCCGCTTCGTTGCCGGCGCGGAAGAGCGCGACCAGCTGCTCGTCCGATCGCAGCCGCAAGAGAGGCGCCGTGACCGAGATCCGGTTAAGCGCGGCGGGTGCTCGAAGTGCTCCAGCCTCCATCGTTTCTCCACGCACTGTAACCGCCCTATTCGGCGGAAGTTGTGCGCGACCTACCAAAATGTGTGCGTCACCTCACAGTGCGTCGTGCGTACGCAGCAGCGACGCGACGACGACCAGGGCGATCCCGGCGGCCTCGACGACCGTCGGGACCTGGCCGAGAATGACCGCTCCGACGATCGCGGCGGTGGCCGGAAGCAGCGCGAGCAGCAGCGCGAAGCGGGCCCTCGGCAGGCGGCGCATCGCGACCTGCTCGAGCGCGTACGGGACCGCGCTCGACAGGACTCCGACCGCGAGGCAGGCGACGAGCAGGGTCGGGCTGACGAGCGCGGGGACGGCGGCGTAGACGAGCGCGGGCGCGAAGCCGGCGGCCCCGATCGCCATCCCGAGCGCGAGCCCGTCCTGCGGCCGGATCCCCTCGTCGGCCGCGATCCTGTGACCGAGCACGATGTACCCGGCCCACGCGACGCCCGCGGCGAGCGCGAGCGCGAGCCCGCCGGGGCTGCCCGCGATGTGCACGTCGGCGAGCGCGAGCACGCCGAGCGTGGCGATCGTCAGCGCGGCGACGTCGCGGCGCGTGCGCGAGCCGAGCGCGGCGACGGCGATCGGCCCGCAGAACTCGATCGCGACGGCGGTGCCGAGCGGCAGCCGGTCGATCGCGAGGTAGAACGTCACGTTCATCGCGGCGAGCGTCAGACCGAACGCGCTGACGACCCTGAGCCGCGGTCGCGTCCAGCGCGTGTGCCACGGCCGGCGCCAGACGACGAGCACGGCCGCCGACGCGACGACTCGCAGCCACGCGACGCCGGCGGCCGGAACCTTCTCGAAGAGCAGCACGGCCAGCGCCGCGCCGACGTACTGCGACAGCGCCCCCATGACGAACAGCGCCTGCGGCGGCAGCCTGTCCAGCGGGGCGGCAGGCTCGCGGCGCGGCATGTGCCTGAGGCTAGTTCGCCGCTCGCGTCCACACGATCTCCACACAACCCCCAACGCGGACGGACCGAATCGGCCTAGCATTCCCCGGCGTGGAGGGGGCGCCGAAGACGACGATCGTCATCGTGGAGGACGAGGCCGCGATCGCCGGTGCGCTCGCGGCGCGGCTGCGGGCCGAGGGGTTCGCGGTCGAGGTCGCCCACGACGGGCATCGCGGCGTCGAGCTGTGCGAGCGCATCTCGCCGGATCTCGTCGTGCTCGACGTCATGCTGCCGGGGATCGACGGGCACGAGGTGTGCCGGCGCATCCAGGCGCATCGCGCGGTGCCGGTGCTCATGCTCACGGCGCTCGATGCGGAGACCGACCTCATCGTCGGGCTTGGCGTCGGCGCCGACGACTACATGACCAAGCCGTTCAGCCAGCGCGAGCTCGTCGCCCGCGTGCGCGCGCTGCTGCGCCGTGCGCAGCGCAACGCCGAGCCGCAGTCCAAGCCGATCGCCGCCGGGCCGATCGCGATCGACCCCGAGCGCCGTGAGATCCGCCGCGACGGCGAGCTCGTGCACCTCACGCCGACCGAGTTCGATCTCGTGCACCGGCTCGCGCAGCGGCCGGGCATCGTCTTCAGCCGCGAGCAGCTGCTCGAGGAGGTCTGGGGCTACATCGACGGCACGACCGGCGGGCGCACCGTCGACTCGCACGTCGCCGCCGTGCGGCGCAAGCTCGGCGCGGACGTCGTGCGCACGGTCCAGGGCATCGGCTACGCGTTCGGGAAGCCGGGCCCCCGGTGAACCCGCTGCGCTCGCTCTCGTCGCTGAAGCTCAAGCTCGGGATCGTCATCGTCGCAGCGGTCTGGATCACGGCCGTGACGACGATCGTCGGCGTGCGAGCGGCGCACCTGCCCGCGCTCGTCGCGACGCTCCTCGGCATCGGCCTCGCCCTCGCCTGCGTCCAAGCTGCTCGCGCGCGGGACGACGAAGCCGCTGCGCGAGATGGCCGCCGTCGCGACCGCGATGGCGCGCGGCGAGCACGGCCGCCAGGTCGCGGTGACGAGCAACGACGAGGTCGGCGAGCTCGCGCGCGCGTTCAACCGCATGACCGCCGAGCTGGCCGAGACCGACCGCCTGCGCCGCGACCTCGTCGCGAACGTCTCGCACGAGCTGCGCACGCCGATCGGCGCCTTGCAGGCGGTGCTCGAGAACGTCGTCGACGGCGTGAGCGAGCCGGACCCCGAGACGCTCGACACGATGCTCGCGCAGACGCGCCGCCTCGGACGCCTGGTCTCCCAGCTGCTCGACCTCAGCCGCCTCGAGGCCGGCGACCAGCCGTTTGACATCGGCCCGTTCGCCGTCCGCGACGTGCTCGAGTCCGCAGCGCGTGAGGCGCGACTGCACGCGCCGGACGACGTCGTCTTCTCGATCGACGCGCCCGCCGAGCTGCGCGCCGCGGGCGACCCGGAGCGCATCCACCAGGTCGTCATGAACCTCGTCGAGAACGCCGTGCGCTACTCGCCGCGACCCGGCGAGATCGCGCTGCGCGCGTCGTCGGCGGACCACACGGTGACGGTCGAGGTCGACGACGAGGGGCCGGGTGTCGCGGACGAGGACCTCGCGCGCGTCTTCGAGCGCTTCTACCGCGGCGACGGGCGCCGCGGCGCGGACGGCGGCGGCGCCGGGCTCGGCCTGGCGATCGCGCGCTGGATCGTCGACCTGCACGGCGGGACGATCCACGCGGAGCGTCGCGAGCCGCACGGCAGCCACATGGTCGTCACGCTGCCAGAGGCGCGCGCGTGATCGCGCCCGCGCGCGTCGCCGGCGTGGTCGTGGCCGCCGCCGCGGCGCTCGCGCTGGCGGGCGGCTGCGGCGAGGATCGCGGACCGGGCGGCCGTGCCGCAACGACCACGCCGGCGCCCGTGGGCAAGCAGTCGACGACGATCGGAAGCGCGGTCGCGAGGGTCGACGTCTCGCTCACGGACTACCGCCTCTCACCCGGCAACCCGCGCGTCGCGCGCCCCGGCGTGATCGCGTTCGTCGCCACGAACGACGGTCAGACAGCCCACGCCCTCGCGGTCGACGGCCCGGCCGGCGAGGTCAGCACCGAGACGCTCGCCCCCGGCGGGCAGGCGTCGATCGTCGTGCGCCTGCCGCCCGGCACCTACAAGTGGCTGTGCCCGCTCGCCGACCACGAGCAGCGCGGGATGGTCGGGCGCATCCGCGTAGCCGAGTAGACCCCGGCCGCGGACGACCCCGCGTCGACGCCCCCTATCCGATCGCGTGCTCGACGGCCCAGCGCGTCAGCTCCGAGCGCCGCCGCAGGCCCGTCTTCTCGCGGATCCGCGTCAGGTGGTTCTGCACCGTACGCGGCGAGATGAACAGCTCCTTGCCGATCTCGTTGTCGGTCTTGCCCTGCACGACGAGCCGCAGGACGTCGAGCTCGCGACCCTGCAGCGGCCGCACCGACGACCCCTCGCCACGCGCCGAGCTCGAGAACTCCTTGAGCAGGTGGCTCGCCAGCGACGGCGTGATGACCGAGCCGCCGGCGTGCGCGGTGATGACGGCCTGGCGCAGTTCCTCGCCGGTGCTGCGCTTGGACAGGTAGCCCGCGGCGCCCGCCGCGATCGCGTCGAGCAGCGCGCTGGCCTGCTCCGTCGCGGTCATGACGATCACGCGGATCTCCGGCTGCGACGTGCGCAGCTTGTCGAGCACGGCGAGCCCGCCGAGGTCCGGCATGCGCAGGTCCAGGATCATGACGTCGGGCTTGTGCTGCTCGGCGAGCGCGAGCGCCTCGCGGCCCGTGCCCGCCTGCGCCACGACCTCGATCGCGGGATCGGAGTCCAGGGCACGCGCGACGCCGTCGCGCACGAGCGGGAAGTCGTCGACGACGACGACGCGGATCTTCACGGTCGCTCCTCGCGCGATGGCGTGACGAGCGTGACGCGCGTCCCGCCGTCGGGCGCGCTGGCGAGCGAGGCGTGCCCGCCGGCGCGTCGCATGCGCGCGACGATGCTCCGCGAGACGCCGAGGCCCCGCCCGCCGGTGACCCGCTCGGGATCCAAGCCGATGCCGTCGTCGGTGACGGTGACCGCCGTGCGGCCGTCGCGACCCGCCTCGACGCGCACGGTCACCTGCGACGCGTGCGCGTGCTTGCGCGCGTTGGTCACGGCCTCGCGCACCGCGCCGGTCAGGGCAGCGACCTGCTCGCCGCTCGGCTGCTCGCCAAGCGTGCCGACGACGAGCCGGACGCCCGGGTCCAGCGTGCGCGCCTGCTCGGTGACCTGCTCGAGCTCGGGCACGAGCTCGTGCACCGGCGCGTCGCCGGACTCGATCCAGCGGCGAAGGTCGCGCGCGGCGCCGCCCGCGAGGTGCGCGATCTTCGCGGCCGACAGGCCCGTGCCGAAGCCGTCCCCGCCGATGAACTCGAGGATCTGCAGCGCGGTGTCGTGGATGTGGCCGTGCACCCACTCGCGCTCGTCGGCCCTGGCGCGGCCCGCGACGTCGTCCGGGCCCGGAGCGTCACCGCGCGTCTCGGGTCCTTCGAGCTCGGCCCGCAGGCGGCGCGCCTGCGCGTCGGCCAGCGTCCTGAGGTCGGCCGGGTCGCCGGCCGGGTCGGCGAGCTGCTCGAGGCCCGGGACGATCACGAGGCGCAGCCACGCCCGCAGCTGAGAGCGCTCGCCTACGCGCTCGGTCGCGGTGTCACACGACCCTCCAGCAGGCACATCACACGCGGCGCTTGCGTCAAGCACCGGCTACCAGTCGCCCCAGAACCATCGTTTCCCCGCCCTTGAGTAGCAGACCATCCGGGTCTGCGGAAAAAGGAGTGCAGCAGGTGCAAGCTTACGCACCGTCGTGTGCGGGGGTCAACCCCGACCTACGACGTTTGACCTACCTCACACAAGCCGCCCCACCCCATAAATGTGCACGTTTTGCAGGCATTTCCGCGCTCCGTGGCGGTCCCGATCTGCGCAAAACCAGTGTGCTACGTCACAGATCGCCCGAGCCGGGCGCGGCGGCGTCGAACCCCGGCTCGCCCGGCAGCACGAGCCGCGCGATCTCGCCGTCGCGCACGACCTGCGGGAGCACCGGCGCGATCGCGTGCGTGCGGGCGCGGGCGAGCAGCTCGTCCGCCGTGGCGAACGCCGACAGCTGCTCGAGGTGGCGCAGCGTCGGGAAGGCGAGCGTCAGGCGGTCGCGGGCGTAGTCGTCGAGCAGCGCCCGCGGCGTGCCCCAGCGCTCGTCGACGCACTCCTCGCCGTCGCAGCGCGCGACGGCGCCCTGCGGTGCGCGGGCGAGGAAGAAGTGGGTGTCGAAGCGGATGCGCAGCAGCTCGGGTGTGATCCAGCGGCTGTAGCGCACGAGCTCGGCCGGGTCGACGCCGCCGATGCCGGCCTCCTCGCACAGCTCGCGGACGGCCGCGGCGCGGTGGGCCGCCTCGCCCTCGCCCTCGTGCGCGTCGACGGCGCCGCCGGGGAAGACCCAATAGCCGCCCATGAACCGCTGCGCGGGACTGCGCCGGACGAGCAGCAGCTCGAAGCCCGGCTCGGCGTCGCGCAGGAGGATGAGCGACGCGGCCTGGCGCGGGATCGTGGAAGGGCCCTCGTTGAGCGCCTCGCCCGTAGCCGGCCGCTGGCGGTGCATACCGCTGCGCGACGGTAGCAACCATTACCCTGCACGCCATGACGACGACCGAAACCGAGACCACGCGCTGGATCTGCGAATCCTGCGGTTTCATCTACGACCCGGAAGAGGGCGATCCCGACGGCGGCATCCCGCCCGGCACGGCCTTCGCCGAGATCCCCGACACCTGGTTCTGCCCGGTCTGCGGCGCACGCAAGAAGGACTTCACGCCCTACGAGGACTGACGCTCGGCGCTACTTGCGCGGCGTGAAGCGCACGGCGTACGGGAAGTCGCCGAAGCTCACGTCGAGCTCGAAGCGACCCCGGCGCGTGAGCTCGCGTTCGCCGCTCGCGGCCGCCGCGCCGAACAGCTCGTCGCCGTCGCTGCGCGAGCCGGCGGTACGCAGGCTCGCCGTGAAGGGCGTCTGGCCAGCGAAGTCGAGCTTCGGGTCCTCCGGCGCGAACTGCTCGAAGCGCACGGTGTAGCGGCCGTCCAGCTCGAACGGCCCGTGGGACTTGGGCGAGGCCTCCCCGCTGAAGAGCAGCTCGCCGGTCTGCGCGGGCTTGCGCGCGAGCGCGGGCAGCGCCGCGGCGGCGGGCTTCGCCGAGGTCGCGGCGGGCGACGAGCCGCCGTCGCCGCCGCAGCTCGCCAGCACGACGGCGAGCAGCACGACGAGGACGAGCGCGGAGCGGGGCCGAGGCACCGGCGGATCCTAACGTCTATTCTCTGGACCTAGGCATTGCCTATAGAATGCACATGCACGATTTCTCCCGGGAGGGGACGCAGGTGATCGAGCTGGATCGAGGTGACTTCCTACGCCTGGGTGCGGGCGGCCTGGTGGCCGCCGCGGCCTCCGGCCTGGTCCCGAGCGTTGCAGGGGCGGCCGTGCCGCCGCCCACGCCGCAGGGCGACGATGTCGCGTTCCTGTCGTTCGCGGCGACCGCCGAGCGCGCGAGCCGCGACGTGTATCGCGCGGCGTACAAGCAAGCCGGGGCGGGCTGGTCGCGCGCCGAGCGCAGCCATCTCAACCGCGTGGCGTCGAGCAAGCGCGCGCACATCATGCGCATCGACGCCGCCCTCGGCGCCGACGCGCCGCTGCCGGGCGACTTCGTGACGGTGCTCGCGAAGGACGCGGTCGCGACGAAGGACAAGGCCCTGGCGCTGCTGCGCCAGTTCGAGACGCTGCTCGTCCGCGTGTACCTCAACGGCGTCGGCTACGCGGCCGATCCCTCGACGCGCCTGTTCCTCGGCCGGCTGCTGACGTTCGACGGTCAAGCGCTGGCCTGGCTGTCGCTGAAGTCCGGCGAGGCGTCGCCCACCGGCCTCTCCAACCCGATCGAGCTCGAGGCCGCCGCCACCGCGCTGGACGGCTTCCTGTCGACCCCTGATTTCCCTGACTGACACAAGAAGGAGTCACCGATGACGAAGACCCTCCTCCGGCGCCTGCGGGTCCCGCTCGCGCTCGCGCTCGCAGCCGGGCTGGCCGCGCCGGCCGCCGCCAGCGCGCTGAACGTGTACGCCGCGTCGTCGCTGCGCGACGTGTTCACCCAGATCGATCCCGCGCCGTCGTTCAACTTCCTCGGCTCGAACGTCCTGCAGACGCAGATCGAGCGCGGCGCCCCGGCGGACGTCTTCGCCGCGGCGAGCACGCAGGAGCCGCAGGCGCTGTTCAAGAGCGGCAAGTGCGACCGGCCCGTGACGTTCGCGACGAACAAGCTCGTCATGATCGTCCCCAAGGGCAACCCCAAGAACCTCGTGTCGGTCTACCGGCTGCGGCCGGGCGGCTTCCGCCTCGCCATCGGCAACGCCGGCGTGCCGATCGGCGCCTACACGCGCGCGCTGCTGCGGCGCCTCGGCCTGTCGCGGGTGCTCACGCGCAACACGGTCAGCCAGGAGTCCAACGTGGCGAACGTCGTGTCGAAGGTCGCGCTCGGGTCGGCGGACGCCGGCTTCGCGTACGTGACGGACGGCAGGATCGCGGCCGATCGCACCGACATGGTCAAGCTGCCGCGCTACGCCCAGCCGCCGGTGCGCTACCAGATCTGCAAGGTCCAGCGCAACGGCGCCGACGCGGGCGGCGCGGCGTCCTTCATCTCGAAGGTGCGCTCCGCGCGCGGCCGCGGGCTGCTCAAGGCCGCGGGCTTCGGCCTGCCGCCCAGCTGAGGCACCCCTGAGCACGGCCGCTGATCTCGACGTATCGGGCGCGCGCCGGGCGGCTCCCCCGCCCCGGCCCGCCCCGGTGCAGTCGCACGCCCGCGCGGGCCGGCTCGGCCTGTCCGTCCTGCTCGCGCTGTGCGTCGGCGTCACGCTGGCGTTCCTCGCGGTGCCGATCGTGGCGCTGTTCCTCGAGGTCCCGCTCGCCGACGTGCCGCGCCTGCTCGGCGACCACACCGTGCAGGAGGCGCTGCGCGTCACCGCGCGGACGAACCTCGTAGCGAACCTCCTCATCATCGGGCTCGGGACGCCGACGGCCTTCGTCCTCGCGACGCGCAGGTTCCGCGGCCGCTCGCTCGTCATCACGCTCGTCGAGCTGCCGCTCGTGATGCCGCCGGCCGTCGCGGGCATCGGCCTGCTGGCGGCGTTCGGCGTCGGCGGGCTGCTCGGCCCCGATCTCGAGGACGCCGGCATCGTGCTGCCGTTCTCGGAGTGGGCGGTCGTGCTGGCGGTGACGTTCGTCGCGTCGCCGTTCTACATGCGCCAGGCGATCACGGCCTTCGAAGGCGTCGATCGCGCGCTGGTCGACGCCGCGCGCACGCTCGGCGCGGGGCCGGTCCGCACGTTCTGGCGGGTGTGGATGCCGCTGTCGGCCGCCGGCCTCGTCGCCGGCTGGGTGCTCGCGTTCGCGCGCGGCGTCGGCGAGTTCGGCGCGACGATCATCTTCGCCGGCAACGTCAGCGGCCAGACGCAGACCCTCACCCTGGCCGTCTACGAGGAGCTCGACTCGAACTTCGACGTCGCGCTCGCGATCGGGATACTGCTCGTCGTGCTCAGCGCCGGTGTCCTGCTGTCCTACAAACTGATCGTGTCGTGGAGAGACTCGACGTCACAGTCGGTTTCGCCCTTCGCTCGTTCGCGCTC
The DNA here is from genome assembly GCA_963743055.1 of uncultured Actinomycetes bacterium. GTDB lineage: Bacteria > Actinomycetota > Thermoleophilia > Solirubrobacterales > Solirubrobacteraceae > CADCVQ01. Next base: position 57,004 of record CAVUOK010000004.1, read on the forward strand.
GACGTCGAGCTGAGCGTCGGATCCGAGACCGTCGCGCTCGTCGGCCCCTCGGGCGCCGGCAAGACGACGGTCCTGCGTGCCGTCGCGGGGCTGCGCCGCCCGGACACGGGCCGGATCGCGCTGGGCGAGCGCGCGTGGTTCGACGCGGAGCGCAAGGTCAACCTCGCGCCCGAGGCGCGCTCGGTCGGGCTCGTCTTCCAGGAGTACGCGCTGTTTCCGCACATGACGGTCACGAAGAACGTGGCGTTCGGCGGCGGCGGAGACGCGCGCGTCGGCGAGCTGCTCGAGCGCTTCGGGATCGCGGCGCTCGCGCATGAGCGGCCGACGTCGCTGTCGGGCGGCGAGCGCCAGCGCGTCGCGCTCGCGCGGGCGCTGGCGCGCGGGCCGCAGGTGCTGCTGTTCGACGAGCCGCTGTCGGCGCTCGATGCCCACACGCGGGCGACGGTGCGCGGCGAGCTGCAGGAGCTGCTGGCCGAGCTGGCGCTGCCGACGCTGCTCGTGACGCACGACTTCCGCGACGCCGCCGCGCTCGCCGACCGCATCGGCGTCGTCGTGGCCGGGCAGCTGCGCCAGATCGGCACGGCGGTCGAGCTCGTCGACCATCCCGCCGACCCCTTCGTCGTCAGCCTCACCGGGGGCAACCTGCTCACCGGCACGGCGAGCCCGCTGGCGCGCGGCGGCAGCGAGGTGCTGCTGGACGACGGGACGATCGTGCGGTCCGACGTTCGCGCGACGGGCCGCGTGGGCCTGGCGGTGTATCCGTGGGAGGTGACGCTGGATGCGCCCGGGTCCTCGAACGGGCAGGTCAACTCGATCACCGCGCCGATCTCCGCGCTCGCGCCCGAGGGCGGGCGGATGCGCGCGCGCGTCGGCGCGCTGACCGCGGAGGGGCCGCGCGAGGAGTTCGAGCGCCTCGGCTTGCGGCGCGGCGACCCGGCGCGGGCCAGCTTCTTGCCTGCCGACGCGCGCCTGCTCGCCCTCGGCGAGGAGTAGGCGCTTGGCCCGCCCAGCCGCCGCGTTTGGGTCACGGCGACGGGGGGCGGCGGGTGCCGGGTCCGGAGGCGCACTTGCGCAATTCGAGCATCCGAGTAGTCTCCGGCTACGTGGATGAGGGGATCCGCATAGGCGTAGCGGCACAGGCCCTTGGCGTCAGCGTGGACACGCTGCGCCGCTGGGAGCGCGATGGGCGGATCGCGTTCGAGCGTCGCGCGGGCCGCCGGGTGCTCGCACCCGAGGAGCTCGCGCGGGTCCTGCGCGATCGCGGGTCCAACCCGCAGTCCAGCGCGCGCAACCGGATGGCGGGCGTCGTCATCGACGTCCAGCGCGATGGTGTCATGGCGCAGGTCGACATGGTCTGCGGGCCGTTTCGGATCGTCTCGCTCATGTCGCGCGAGGCGGCCGACGAGCTCGAGCTCAAGCCGGGCGCGACGGCGACGGCGGTCGTGAAGTCGCCGATGGTCATCATCGAGCGCAGCTAACCCCCGGCACCCGGTCCGAGCCGTCGCCGGGCCCGAGCCGTCGCGGGGCCCGCCGCCGCGGGTCGTGGCGGTGACCGGGTTGAGCTGCTGACCCCTGCCTCGTCGGCTAGAGTGCCCGTGCCGATGCACTGCCTAGGTATACGGCGGAGCAGGGCGGCGCGCACACGCTGCGGTCCGCTTAGGCGGGTGGGGACAGCGATCTGATGGAGGATGGACATGCGGCTTCGGCTTGACGGGGAACGACGGGTGGCGCGCGCTGGCGCGGGGAGCGTGCGCGCCGCGTGCGCCGGGCTCCTCGCCGCGGTCTCGCTGCTCGCTGCATCCGCGGCGTGGGGCGCCGCCGGGCTGCAGGTCGACGAGCTGCGCATCGAGGCGCAGGCGACGACCGGCGTCATCGGCCGCGTGACCGTGAGCAACCCGTCCGCCGAGACGATCAAGGTGACGATGACGCCGCGGCGCTGGCGCCAGGGGATCGACGGACGCTTGCTGCCGGACATGCGCAAGGGCGGCGTGCTCAACACGATCGCCGTGAACTCGAAGTCGTTCTCGCTCGCGCGGGGCTCCAAGCGCGTCGTCGAGATCCGGCTGAAGGGAACCCCGAAGAAGCGCTACCTCTACGCGGCGCTCGTCGCGCGCGGGGTCGCGAGCAGCAAGCAGGCGGGGCTGCGGCCGTCCTACCAGATCGCGATCGCGCTGAGCCTGCGCCCGCCGTCGGCGCGCCAGGTCTTCCGCCAGAAGGTCAGCGCGCCGCGCGTGCGCAGGCGCAAGGGCGGCGGCGTCCTGATCGACACCATCGTCCGCAACAACGGCAACATGGTGACGCCGCCGTCCGGGACCTACGTCGTCCGCGGCGCGGGCGTCACGCGCACGGTGAAGATCCTTCCGCGCATCGGCATCCTGCCGGCGCACCGGGTGCGGTTCCCGTCCGTCACGGTGCGCGGTCTGCGCGCGGGCCGCTACCGCGTCACGGCGACGCTGCGGCAGCGGACCGGGCGAAACGGCGGGCTGGCGAGCGCGCGCAAGAGCTTCCGCATCCTGCGCGGCGGCCGCGTCACGCGCTGACCGCTCGCCCGCGCAGCTACGACGTTCGCGATCGGCGACGTGCGGCGACCGCGTGGGCGCCGCACGCGTACACTGACGAGCGACCTATGTGTTGCATAGGTCGCAACGCCAGACGGGGGCACAGCGTGGATCTCAGGCCGACGAACGATCAGACTCGGATGCATCGCGGGTGGGCGTGGCCACACGCCGTCGCGGCGTGCGCCGCCGCGCTCACGCTCGCGCTGCCGTCCGCCGCCGCGGCCCTGCCGACCGTGACGACCAGCGTCGTGACGACGCCGCTGGCGAACTTCGGCTCGCATCGCGGCGTGACGGTGTCCGCGTCGTGCGCGGCCGGGTCGCGGCTCGTCGGTGGCGGCGGCTACCTGCGCGCCGTCTCCGATCCGGCCGTCCTGCCGACGAACGGCCTCGTGCTCGGCGGCACGACGACGTCGACCGGCGCGTCGCCGGTCGACCAGGCGGTCGCCGACGGGGCGACCGATCCGGCGACGTGGATGGCGATCGCGAACTTCACCGGCGTGAGCGAGGCCGGCGACCAGGCGTCGGCGTTCGCGCTGTGCGCAGCCGCCGGCGGTCCGGCGCACACCGTGGTCGAGGTCGCGAGCCGGACCGGCGCGAACACGGCGCAGGAGGTCAGCCCGCCGGGCGTCGTGACAGCGACGTGCCCGGCCGGGACCCGCCTCGTCGGCGGCGGCGCGGCGACGAGCACGCCCGACCAGGTCAACGACGGCGTCACCGTCGGCAACGGCGGCAACCTCAAGCCGCTGGGCGACTACCCCTCCGACGAGGCCGGCGCGCCGGCCGCCGACGGGTCGACGAGCGCGACCTCGTGGTCGGCCTTCGGCTCGGCGGGGGTCGCGTCGGCGGCCGACGTCGTCACGGCCTACGCGCTCTGCTCGACGGACCCGTCGACGCCGCCCGTGCGCGTCGCGCGCGTCGACGTGGACGGGCCCGACGCCCAGCCCGGCACGACGGCCACCGCCGCGTCGGCGACCTGCCCGGCCGCGACGCGGCTGCTCGGCGGCGGCTACCGCGTGCTCGAGACGGTCGCCGGCGTCGGCGGGCTGCAGCCCCAGCAGGGCTATCACATGCGCGGCAGCTATCCGAGCAACACGGCCGCGAGCCCGCCCGGCGCCGTCGGCGACGCGACCGCGAACCCCGACACCTGGACGGTGCTGCACCAGGCCGGCGGGCAGATGCTCGCGGCCGGCAAGCACATGACGACGAACGCGTTCGCGATGTGCGCCAGCGACCCGGTCGCGCCGGCCGCCACGACCAGCGACCCGCTCGGGGTCGGCACCACGTCGGCGCGGGTCGCGGGCGCGGTGGCCCCGGCCGGCTCCGCCACCGCGTACGTCTTCGAGTACGGCACGACGCTGTCCTTCGGCGCGATCAGCGAGCCGCAGAGCGCCGGCTCCAGCGAGGGGGTCGTGCCGGCGACCGCGTCGCTGTCCGGCCTCGAAGCGGGCGTGACCTACTACTACCGGCTCGTCGCCACGAACGTCGCAGGGACCACGTTCGGCGCCGTCAAGAGCTTCACGACGCCGGGCGCCACCCCGCCACTCGCGGTCACGCTCGGGGCGAGCGGCCTCGCCCCGGCGGCGGCCACGCTCGCCGGGCGCGTCGATCCGAAGGGGCACGCGACGGCGTTCGCGTTCGAGTACGGGACGACGACCTCCTTCGGCTCGCTCAGCGCGATCGACAGCGCGGGCGCGGGCGGCGGCTCGGCGCAGGAGGTGTCGCTGCCGATCGGCGGGCTCGCGCCGGGGACGACGTACCGCTACCGCCTCGTCGCGTCCAACGCGAACGGCACGACGTTCGGCGCGGTCCAGAGCTTCACGACGCCAGGGGCAGGGGCCTGAGCCGATGCGGACGGCCTCGACACGCCTCACCGCGCGTCGGCCGGAGTGGCTCGGCCACGCGCTCGCGAGCGTGCGCCGCGACGGCTTCGCGATCGTCGAGGACGTGCTCTCGCCCGCGACGCTCGAGCGCACGCGCGACGCGATGTACGGCGTGCAGGAGCGCATCCGCGCCGACGTCGGCGCCGAGCGCCTCGAGCGCGCCGGCGAGCTCGGCGTCCTGCGGCTCATGCTCCGCTACGACGGCCACTTCTTCTCGCTGCTCGAGCTCGAGGCCGTGCTTGCGGTCGTCGACTCGTGCCTGTCGTCGACCGCGATCCTGCACCTGCAGAACGGCCTGATCCTGCCGCCGGCCGGCGCGACAGGCGCCCCGCGGCTGTTTCAGACGACGTTTCATCGCGACTTCCCCCGCTACATCGAGGGCTATGTCGCCTCGATCAACACGTTCCTCGCGATCGACGAGTTCACGTCGGAGAACGGCGCGACGCTGCTCGTGCCCGGCAGCCACCAGCGAGCCGAGGCGCCCGACCGCGAGGAGATGCGGGCGACGGCGGTCCCGGCGTTGTGTCCCGCGGGCTCGATGGTCGTCTTCGACTCGACGCTGTGGCATGCCGCGGGCTCAAACCGATCGGGCCGCGACCGCCTGGCGATCAACCAGCAGTTCACGCGCTCGTTCATCAAGCCGCAGATCGACTACGTCCGCGCGCTCGGCGACGAGCTGGTCTCACGGTACGAGCCGCGCACGCAGCAGCTGCTCGGCTGGTACACGCGCGTCGTCACGTGCCTGGACGAGTACTACCGCTCGCCCGAGGAGCGCTTGTACCGGAGCGGCCAGGGGTGACGCCGGCCGTCGAGATCTCGGTCGTCGTGCCGACGTACGCGTGCGCGACCTGCCTGCACGCGCTGCACGAGCGGCTCACGGCGACGCTCGCGGCGATGGCGGTCGCGTACGAGCTCGTCTTCGTCGACGACCGCGCGGCCGACGGATCGTGGGACGTCCTCGCGCAGCTCTCCGCGACCGACGAGCGCATCCGCGCTTTCCGGCTGTCGCGCAACTTCGGCCAGCATGTCGCGATCACGGCGGGCATCGCGCAGGCGCGCGGGCGCTGGATCGTCGTCATGGACTGCGACCTGCAGGACGCGCCCGAGGAGATCGCGCGCCTGTACGCGAAGGCGCGCGAGGGGCACGACATCGTCTTCGCGCGGCGGCTGGCGCGGCCGGGCTCGCGCACGCGCGTGCTGGCCGGGGGCGTGTACTTCCGGCTGCTCAACCGCGTCGCCGGCACGTCGATCGACCGCACGTACGGCACGTTCAGCATCATCTCGCGCAAGGTCGCCGACGCGTACCTGCAGTTCCGCGACCGCGATCGCCACTACCTGTTCATCCTCTACTGGCTGGGCTTCAACCAGGCGACGATCGACGTCCCCGCGCAGCGCAGGCACTCCGGCGCGAGCTCGTACGGGGTGCGCGCGCTCGTGCGCCACGCGTTCGACGGGCTCATGTTCCAGACGACGGCCGTGCTGCGCTGGATCGTGTACGCCGGCTTCGCGCTCGCGGGCTGCGGTGCGCTGCTGGCGTGCTGCTTCGTCGCGCTGAACCTGAGCGGCTCGAGCGCGCCGGGGTGGACGAGCCTCGTCACGCTGCTGCTGCTGTTCAGCGGCTTCGTCATCGCGTCCAGCGGCGTCGTCGGGCTCTACGTCGGCAAGATCTTCGAGCAGGTCAAGCAGCGCCCGCTGTACGTCATCGACGAGTCCCTCGACGCGGCGCCCGCGGCGCTCGCGTCCGCGCCCGCGGCGCGGGAGGGGTGAGCGCGCTGCGCACGCGGCCCGCCCGGGACACGATCGAGACCGCGGTCGCGGGCTACTACAGCCGCGCGATCGAGGAGCACGGCGCGACGCACCGCGGCGTGGACTGGTCGTCGCGCGCGTCCCAGGAGCTGCGCTTCGCGACGCTGCTCGACGGCGTCGACTGGAGCGACAGGCCGACGCTGCTGGACTTCGGCTGCGGGTTCGGCGCGATGGCGCACTACATCGACCGCCTCGGGGTCGACTGCGAGTACGTCGGCTACGACCTCGCGCCGGCGATGATCGAGGCGGCCGAGCGGTCGCACGGCCATCACGACGACCGCCGCTTCACGAGCGATCGCGACGAGCTCGAGCCGGCCGACATCGTCATCGCGAGCGGCATCTTCAACGTCAAGCTCGAGATCCCGCGGACGAGCTGGGCGCACCACGCCGGCGACACGATCGCGCGGCTCGGCGAGCTCGCCCGGCGGCGGCTGGCCTTCAACATGCTGCCCGCCGCGTCGGCGCAGGAGTTCGAGCGCGACGACCTCTACTACGCCAACGCGGAGGCGGTCGTGCGCTACTGCCGCGCGGTGATCGGCGGCGAGGTCGAGCTGCGCGAGGACTACGGCCTGTGGGAGTTCACCGTCGTCGTCACGCGCGAGGACCTTTGAGGGTGCCGGAGGGCGAGGCGCTGCCCCTGGTGATCTTCGGCCTCGGCGACTTCGCGCGCGTCGCCGCGGCCTACCTCGCCGCCGACAGCCCGCACGACGTCGTCGCGTTCACGGTCCACGAGCGCCATGTGCCGCAGCCCGCGACCCTCTCGGGGCTGCCGGTCGTCGCGTTCGAGCGGCTCGACGACGAGTACCCGCCCGACACCTGCGCGATCTTCGTGGCGATCGGCTTCAGCCGCGTCAACCAGGCGCGCGCCGGCGTCGTCGCGGAGTGCGGCAGGCGCGGCTATCCGCTCATCAGCTACGTCAACTCGAGCGCGACGTACTGGCGCGAGACGCCGATCGGCGCCAACTCGTTCGTCTTCGAGCACAACGTCATCCAGCCGTTCGTGACGATCGGCGACGACGTGATCCTGTGGAGCGGCAACCACATCGGGCACGACGTGACGATCGGCAACCACGTCTTCGTGGCGTCGCACGCCGTGATCTCGGGCAACTGCACGATCGGCGACTACGCGTTCGTCGGGGTCAACGCGACGATCCGCGACGGCGTCACGATCGCGCCGCGCACGGTCGTCGGGGCGGGCGCCGTCGTCATGCGCGACACCGACGAGGGCGACGTGTTCGCCGTCCCCAACACGCGGCTGTTCCCCAAGCGCAGCTGGGAGCTGGACGGCTTCTGATGGGCGCGGGCTGGCGCAAGCAGGGGCTGCTGCTCGCCGCGCCGCTGGGGCACGCGTGGTCGGCCTCGCACGTCGCGCTCCCGACCGTGGACCTCGCCTCGGCGCGCGGCGATCGCGTCGACATGTACGTCTCGACGCGCGATCCGCGCGGGCGCTCGTGGATCGCTCGGGCGCGGCTCGATCTCGGCGGCGAGCGCCCGCGGGTCGCGATGCTGGATCCCGAGCCTGTGCTCGCGCCCGGTGCGCTCGGCGCGTTCGACGACGCCGGCGTGACGCCGTCCTGCGTCGTGCGCGACGGCGACGAGACGCGCCTGTACTACACCGGCTGGTCGCTCGGGTCCTCGGTCCCCTTCTACCTCGCCATCGGCCTTGCCGTCAGCCGCGACGACGGCCCGTTCGAACGCGTCTCGCAGGCGCCGGTCCTCGGCCGGACCGCGAACGACCCGTTCATGACCGCCTCGCCGCACGTCCTGCGCGACCGCGGCGGATGGCGCATGTGGTACGTGTCCTGCGAGCGCTGGGAGCGCGCCGGGGGCGACGTCCGCCACTACTACCACCTGCGCCACGGCACGTCGCACGACGGCATCGCCTGGTCGACGACCGGCCACGCGTGCGTGGACTTCGCCGAGGAGAGCGAGTACGCGTTCTCGCGGCCGTCGGTCGTGCGCGGGGGCGGCGGCTATGAGATGTGGTTCTCCGTGCGCGGCGACGCCTACCGGCTCGGCTACGCGCGATCGGCCGACGGGCTCGCGTGGGACCGCCGCGACGACGGAGCCGGCCTCGTGGCGTCCGACGCGGGCTGGGATGCGGAGATGGTCGCCTACCCGCACGTCTTCGAGCACGGCGGCCGGCGGCTGATGCTCTACAACGGCAACGGCTACGGCGCGACCGGCGTCGGCTCGGCGGTGGGGGCGTGACGGCGACGGCCAACCTCGCGCGCGGCGGCGCGCTGCCCGACGAGGCGTTCGAGCGGCTGGCGGACGCCGAGGAGCGCAGCTTCTGGTTTCGCTCGCGCAACCGGCTGCTGCTGTGGGCGCTCGAGGAGCACTTCCCGTCGGCGCGCAGCCTGCTCGAGGTCGGCTGCGGCAACGGCTACGTGCTGGCGGCGATCGCCGCCAGCCACCCGGGGATGCGCGTCGCGGGCAGCGACCTCTCCGATGCGGGGCTGCGCCACGCGCGCACGCGGATCCCGCACGCCACGCTCGTCCGCGCCGACGCCCGCGCGCTGCCGTTCGCGGGCGAGTTCGACGTCGTCGGTGCGTTCGACGTCCTCGAGCACGTCGCCGATGACCGCGCGGCGCTCGCGGCGATCGGGCGCGCGCTGCGACCGGGCGGCGGGCTCGTCGTGACCGTCCCGCAGCACCGCTGGCTGTGGAGCGAGACCGACCGCTACTCGGGCCACGAGCGCCGCTACAGCCGGCGCGAGCTCGCCGGCAAGCTCGAGGCGTGCGGGTTTCGCGTGCGGCTCGCGACCTCGTTCGTCTCGCTGCTGCTGCCGGCTATGGCCGCGTCGCGCACGTGGCAGGCGCTGTCGCCGCGCCCGTTTCATCCCGGTCGCGAATTCGCGCTGCCGGGCCGGGTCGACGGCCTGCTCGAGCGTGCGATGCGCGTCGAGGGCGCCGCCATCCGCCGCGGCGCTCGGCTCCCCGCCGGCGGCTCGCTGCTCATGGTCGCCGAGCGCGTCTGACCGGCCCGCCGGCGTCGAAGCATCCGCGAGGCGATCGGGCTAGGGTTCCGCGAGCACATAGGCAAAGCATAGGTCGTCATGCGCCACAATCCTGACCATCGTCTGTTTGGAGCCGCAGTGTCCCGAGATCCGCGACCTGCCCGGCACGTCTGCCGTCTACTGGCCGCCGCCGTCGGCGTCCTCTGCGCGGCGATCGCCGCGGGTGCGAGCGCGTCGGCCGTTCAGCCGAGCCCGTGTGGCGCGACCGGCGTCCTGTCGGGCGGCGGGCCGTTCACGTGCACGTACTCGGTCGTCGGCTCGGACACCTTCACCGTTCCGGCGGGCGCGGCCCGGGCGACCTTCGTCGCCATCGGCGGCAAGGGCGGCAACTACTTCATCGACGGTCCGCCGATCACGGGCCGGCCGGTCGGCGCAGGTGGCCAGGCGACGGCGACGCTCGCGCTGACGCCGGGGCAGGTCCTGCAGGTCGACGTCGCGGGCCGCGGCCTCAACGGCACCGCCGAGTTCCGGACCGGCGGCATGGGCGACGGGCCGCGCGGCGGTGCCGGCGCGCTCGGCGGGTTCGGCGGCTCGATCGGCGGCGTCGCCGGCGCGCCGGGCGACGCGCGCGGCGCCAACGGCGGCACGGCCCTGGCCAACGGCGGCAACGGATCCGGCGGCGGGGGATCGTCGGACGTGCGGCTCGCCGCGGGCGGCTGCGCCGCTCTGACCTGCGACCTCGCGAGCCGCGTGGTCGTCGCCGCGGGCGGCGGCGGTGGCGGCGGCACGGGCGGATCCGGGGGCGCGCTCGGCGGCGCGGGCGGCGCCGGCGGCGGCCCGGTCGGCGGCGATGGCGGCGCGCTCGTCGACGGCGGCAACCGAGCCGACGTCGGGCTTCGGAGCGACGCAGGACACGGGCGGCGAGCCGGGCATCAACCCGTCGCGCCACGTCGCGGGGCAGGACCCGAGCGATCCTCGCCTCGGCGGCGACGGGTTCGCGGGGACGGCGGGCACTGGCGGTCTCGGCGGCGCCGGCAACGCCCCGCTGCCGCCCGCCACGACGTCCGGCGGCGGCGCCGGCGGGGGCGGCGGAGGCGGCTGGTTCGGCGGCGGTGGCGGCGGTGGCGGTGGCGGGCCGTTCGGCGGCGGCGGTGGCGCGGGCGGCGGCGCCGGTGGCGGCAGCAGCCGGGTCACGCCGTCGGCGATCGCGAGCGAGCTGACGGCCGGCGTCAACGACGACACGATCAACGGCGGCAACGGCCGGGTCACGATCACGTGGACGCTCGCCTCCGAGGCGCCGGTGGTCACGACCGATCCCGCGTCGGGCCTGACTGGCTCGAGCGCGGACCTCGCGGGCTCGATCGACCCGCGGGGAGGCGCGACGACCTACGTCTTCGAGTACGGCACGACGCTGAGCTTCGGCTCGGTGACTGCGCCCGAGGACGTGCCGGGCGTCGCGTTCGGAGCGACGCCCGTGACCGCGCGCGTGTCCGGCCTGACCCCCGGCACCACGTACTACGTCCGGCTCGTCGCCGCGAACGCGCAGGGCACGCGCTTGGGCGCCGTCCGATCCTTCACGACGGTAGGCACGCCGAGCCCGCCGGTGGCGGTCACCCTGCCGGCGACCGGCGTCGCCGGCACGACGGCGCAGCTTCACGCGCAGGTCGATCCGCGGGCGTCGCAGACGGCGTTCGCGTTCGAGTACGGCGTGTCGAACGCGTTCGGGTCGCTCAGCGCGATCGACAGCACGGGGACCTCGAGCGGCGCCCTGTCGGTGTCGCTGCCGATCAGCGGCCTCAAGCCGGGCACGACGTACCGCTACAGGATCGTCGCGACGAACGCGAACGGCACGAGCGCCGGGACGTCGCGGACGTTCACGACAGCACCGGCGACGTGACCCCGGCGGCGGGAGAGCATCCGGAGCACGTCCCGTTCAACCGGCCGTACTACGTCGGCGACGAGCACGAGCAGGTGCTCGAGGCGATCGCGGCCGGGCACATCTCGGCGAGCGGCCCGTTCACCGAGCGCTGCGAGCGCGAGCTCGAGACGCAGCTCGGCGCGGCGCGCGTCCTGCTCACGCCGTCCTGCACGGCGGCGCTCGAGCTCGCCGCGATGCTGCTCGACATCGGCCCGGGCGACGAGGTCGTCATGCCGTCGTTCACGTTCACGTCGACGGCCAACGCGTTCGCACTGCGCGGCGCCGTGCCGGTCTTCGTCGACATCCGCGAGGACACGCTGAACCTCGACGAGCAGTTCGTGGAGGCCGCGATCACGTCGCGTACGCGGGCGATCGTGCCGGTCCACTACGCGGGCGTCGGCTGCGAGATGGAACCGCTGCTCGACGTCGCCGAGCGCCACGGGCTCGCGATCGTCGAGGACGCCGCCCACGCGGCGATGGCGAGCCATCGCGGGCGGCCGCTCGGCACGTTCGGCCGGCTCGGCACGCTGAGCTTCCACGAGACGAAGAACCTCACCTGCGGCGAGGGCGGCGCGCTGATCGTGTCCGATCCCGCGCTCGTCTCGCGCGCCGAGGTCCTGCGCGACAAGGGCACGAACCGCAGCGCGTTTCTGCGCGGCGAGGTCGACCGCTACACGTGGGTCGATCTCGGCTCGTCGATGGGGCTGAGCGACCTCAACGCCGCCTTTCTGTGGGCGCAGCTGCGCGACGGCGGCGCGATCACCGCGGCGCGGCTGCGCATCTGGCAGCGCTACCACGACGCGTTCGCCGAGCTCGAGAGCGCGGGGCTCGTACGGCGGCCCGTCATCCCGCCATCGAGCGACCACAATGCGCATATGTACTACCTGCTGCTCGAGGACCGCGCGCAACGCGACGGCTTCATCGCGGCGCTGCGCGGGCGGGGCGTCGACGCCGTGTTTCACTACGTGCCGCTGCACTCGTCGCCGGCCGGGCGGCGGCTCGGCCGCGCGAGCGGGTCGCTGGCGCGGACGTCGCGGCTCAGCGAGCGCGTCGTGCGGCTGCCGCTGTGGGCGGCCATGACCGGCGCCACGTGCGATCGGGTCGTCGCCGCCGTCGCGGCGTGGGCCGCCGAGCAGCCCGTGCCGGCGGTGCCGTCTGCGGACGCGGTGCTGACGCGGGCGGCGTCCGCGTGATCCGCTACCTGTTCCCCGTCGCGACGCTGCTGCTCACCGTCTACGGGCAGCTCGTCGTCAAGTGGCAGGTCGAGCGCGCCGGGCCGCGCCCCGACGACCTCGGCGGCCAGCTGCAGTTCGTCGGCCGGCTCGTCGTGAACCCGTGGGTGATCAGCGTCTTCGTCGCGGCGTTCCTCGCCGCGGCCTCGTGGATGCTCGCGCTGACGCACTTCGAGCTCAGCCGCGCGTACCCGGTCATGAGCCTGTCGTTCGCGCTCGTGCTCTTCGGCAGCGCGCTGTGGTTCAGCGAAGCGCTGACGTGGCCGAAGGTCGCCGGCGTCGCGATCATCGCGCTCGGGCTGATCGTGAGCAGCCAGTGAGCCGGCGCACCGCCATCGTGCAGTCGAGCTACATCCCGTGGAAGGGGTACTTCGACCTCATCGCCTCGGTCGACGCGTTCGTGCTGCTCGACGAGGTGCAGTACACCCGCCGCGACTGGCGCAACCGCAACCGCATCAAGACCGCGGCGGGCACGCGCTGGCTGACGATCCCGGTGCTGAGCACGGGCCGCTACGAGCAGCGCATCGACGAGACGCGGATCGCCGATCCGAGCTGGCCGCGTTCGCACTGGAGCGCGATCGAGCAGGCCTACCGCGACGCGCCGTGCTTCGGCGCGGTCGCCGCGGAGCTCGAGCCGCTATATCGCTCGTGCGACGCGGAGCTGCTCAGCGACGTCAACGCGACCTTCCTGCGCCGCCTCTGCGAGCTGCTCGAGATCGACACGCCGATCTCGTGGTCGACCGACTACGAGACGGCGCCGGACCCCAGCCGGCGGCTGCTCGACATCTGCCTGCAGACGGGCGCGACGGAGTACGTCTCCGGCCCGAGCGCCCGTGACTATCTCGACGTCGGGCTGTTCGAGCGGGCCGGCGTGGCGGTGAGCTGGGCCGACTACTCTGGCTACGAGCCCTACGAGCAGCCGCACGGCGCCTTCGAGCACCGGGTCAGCGTCATCGACCTGCTGGTCTGCGCGGGCGTCGGGGAGAGCGGCCGGCGGCTGCTGAAGACCCGCTCGGCGGGGGCCGTGGCCGGATGAGGGGCGCAGCGATCCTCGCGGTCGTGGGCGCGGCGCTCGTCGCCGCGGGCTGCGGGGGCGGCAAGGACGACCAGCCGCCCGACCACATCGCGACCGCGACGACCGATGCCGCGGGGGTCGCGCGGGCGTCGCGTACGCTCGCGCTGAAGAGCCAGCTCTCGGCGGGGGCGCGCCGCGCCGGCAGCGAGCCCGGCTCGCAGATGGTCTTCACCGGCATGCTCTTCCGGCCGAAGGGCGGCTCGGCGATCGGCCGCAGCCAGGGGGCGTGCACGCGCACCGCCCCGGGACGCGGCGAGGTGTTCGAGTGCCTGCTGAGCTTCGTCTTGCGCGACGGCGTCATCTACGGGCAGTCGACGGCGAGCGCGGACGGGCCGGCCGGCGGGGTCGTGACGGGCGGCACGGATCGCTATCGCGACGCGCGCGGCACGTTTCGCTACACGGCCACGGGCTCTCCCCGCGTGAACCTGACCTTCAAGCTGCGGAGGTGATCTCCACGACGTCCAGAGAACCTGCGGGCCGGACGCGGCGGCGCGTGGCCGTCGCCGCGCCGGCGGCGCTCGCGGCAGCGCTGATCGCTGCCGGCTGCGGGGGCGACAGCGAGCCGGATCCCGTGGCGTCGGCGACCGTCGCCGTGACGGCGAGCACGCCCGGGTCGGCGGCGGGCGGCGAGACGACCCCGGGCGGCGAGCGCACGGTGACCACGTCGCGCGGCGCGGGCGCGTCTACCACGGCGGGCGGCGAAGGCGCCTCCACCACACCAGGCGGCACGGGCACCTCGACTGCGGGTACCGCGACCACGCCGCGGGGTGCGGGCACCGCAACCACCGCGCGCGGCAAGGGCGCCACGACGACCACGGGTGGCTCGTCTCCACCTCCGCCGCCGCCCGCGGCGAAGCGCCCGGCTACGACGCCGGCGAAGGTCCCGGTCCCGGCCGCGCGCGCGAAGCTCGGGCGCACGCAGAGGTTCTCCGGCACCGGCGACCGCACGCTCGGCACGCTGAAGCTCGACCGCAACGCCGTCGTGCGCTGGACGGTGTCCGGTGCGACGTTCGAGCTGCGCGACGGCGCCGGCAAGCTCAAGATCGCCGGCACGGGGAAGACGGGCCAGACCTTCGCCGCCTCGGGCAGCTACCGCTCCGTCAAAGTCACGGCGTCCGGCCGCTGGACGCTGAGCTTCACGTCGCTCGGATCTTGAGCCGCGCGCTCGCGGGAAGCGGGGGGGCGGCGCGGGCGGAGGGGCCTTACGGGGAAGCGGGCGCCGCGGGGCGCGGTGGGGGCGGTCGGCGAGGGGCCTTGCGGGAGCGCGGGCGCCGCGGGGCGCGGTGGGGGCGGTCGGCGAGGGGCCTTGCGGGAGCGCGGGCGCCGCGGGGGGCGGTCGGCGAAGGGCTTTGTGGCGCGGGGCGCCGCGGGCGCGGTGGGGCGCTCGGGCGGAGGGGCCTCGCGGGAGCGCGGGGCGCCGGGGCGACGCGGCTCAGTCGCGGCGCGGGCGCCGGCGTACGAGCATGATGCTCATGAGCACGAATGCGAGCGCGAGCGCGCCGATGCCCGCTCCGACCCCACTCGCCGAGGGCTGCTGGCTCGTCGCAGCCGGCACCATCGGCCCCGCCGCCGGCGTGCCCGGACGGCTCGAGACGAGCGTGACCGCGGCGGCTGCCTCGCGTGCGCCCGCGGCCGGCCCCGAGCGCGACAGGAACCGCGGGATCGCCTGGCTGGCGAGCACGGCGAAGGCCTGCGTGGCCGTGCGCTTGACGGACGTCCGCCGGCAGCGGTTCTTGCGAGTCTTCGAGCTCGTGCACGTGATCTTGACGACCGTGCAGCGCTTGACGCGGCCGGCGAGCCGGCAGCGGGCGGTCCCGTTCACGCAGGTCCTGGTGCCGCTGCGCGTCGTGCACGCCGTCGCCTTCGCGACGCACTGCCGCACGCGCCGCGTCACCTTGCATGTCAGGGGCTTGGGCTTGGGCTTGGCGGGCGGCTTGATGACCGGCGTCCCCCCTGCCTGCGCCGCTTGCACCGCCGGCGACGCTGCGGTCGCGGCGCGCGCGGGCGCCACCGTCGAGGCGATCATGAGCAGCAGCAGCAGCAGCGCGAGCGCCGCGGCGCATGTGCGACGGAAGATGAGGGTCGTGACCGCGGGTTCGGGCATCGTGTGGGCCGCTCGGCCGGCGTCGGCCGAGGATCGCTCGCACAATACATCGGCAATGCATGGGTAGACAATCCGGTGCGCGGAGCGCCCGCCTGGAAGCGGTCCTCGCGCTCGTCCTCGGGCTCGCCTGCGCGGCGGCGATCCTCGGCCCGCACGTCGCGCAGGGCGGTCGCTACCTCGACGACTGGTGGCTCGGCGCGTACGTCCGCTACCCGCACGAGCTCGGCTTCGCGAGCGCGTACGGCTACCTGGACTTCTACTCGGGTGCCCGGCCGGGAGCCGTGCTGTACTGGCTCGCGACCTACGACCTGTTCGGCTTCCACGACGGGTGGCACCGCGGGGCGAGCGTCGCGCTCGCGGGTGTCCTCGCCGCGGTCTTCTACGAGCTCATGCGGGAGCTGCGGCTCGCTCGGATCGACGCGGCGGCGATCGCGCTGCTCACGCTCGCCCTCCCGGTCGCCGACTCGATCCGCTTCTGGATGACGCCCGCGGTGTCACAGCTATGCCTCACGGCCTGCGCCGCGGGCTTCGTTCTCGGCCTGCGGGCGCTGCGCGCCCAGGGGTGGGCTTCCGTCGCGCTGCACGGTGTCTCGCTCGCGCTGTTCGCGCTCTCGCTCGCGCTGGCGGAGACGATGCTGCCCGCGATCGGTCTGTCGCTGGCGCTCTACCGCATGCGGGTCCCGTGGCGGCGGGCGGCGGCGCGCTGGGCGGCGGATCTCGTGGTCGTCGGCATCGGCGTCATCCACTACGCGCTGAACACGCGCACCCGGCTGCTCGACGTCGCCCCCGGCGTGAGCGCGCTCGATCGCGCCCGCACGCTGCTCGACCAGCTCCTCACGCTGTTCACGAGCACGCTCGCGCCGTTCGCCGCCACGCGCGCGCAGGTGCTCGTCGTGGTCGCGGCCGTCGTCCTGGTCGCCGGGGTGCGCGCGGCGCGCGGCCGCGCGACAAGGGGGGGACCGGAGGGCGACGCGGCAGCGGTGGAGTTGGAGGGCGACGTGCCAGCGGCGGGGTTGGAGGGCGACGCGCCGGTGCGGGGCGGGGGCGCAGACGCGGGCCGCTGGCTCCTCGTCGCGGTCCTCGCCGCGATCTTCGCGGCGGCGAGCTATGTCATCTACGTCCCGGCCGACCCGAGCTACCAGCCGCTCTCCTCCGGCGTGGGCAACCGCATCAACATCGGGGCGCTGCTGGCGCTGAGCGTGCTCGCGTTCGCGATCGTGCGCCTCGCGGGCGGCCTCGTGCCGGGGCGCTGGCCGCGCGTGGCGGTCACGGCCGCGCTCTTCGCCGTCCTGCTGACGACCGCGCTGGGCCGCCTGCAGGACGATCGCAGGCTGTGGGCGGCCGCCGCCACCGAGCAGGACACCGTGCTGGCGGCGCTTCACCGCGCGCTCCCGCGGCCGCCGGCGGGAGCGTCGATGCTCGTCCTCGGCGCGCCCGGCGTCGTCACGCGGTTCGGGCGCATCGGCCACGAGCGCGTCAACCAGCCGGTGCCGGTCTTCAGCACGTGGTGGGAGCTCGACGTCGCCGTGAAGCTGAGCTACGACCGGCCGGATCTCGCGGCATATCCGATCTGGGCGCAGCAGGCGCCGCAGCTCGTCTGCGGCGCGCACGACGTCTACCAGCTCGGGCTCGACGGCGTGCGCCACGCGCTCGCCTACGGGCGGGTGTACGCGGTCGACGTCGCTGCGGCGCGCGCGGTCCGGCTCGACGACCAGGCCGAGTGCGAGCGCGCGGCCGGCGATGGCAAGACGACCCGCTATGACCTCCCCGTCTGACATACGCCGCCACCCGCTGCCGCGCGCCGGCCGTCGCGCGCTGGCGGCCCTGCTCGTCGCGTCCGCGCTGGCGGGCTGCGGCGAGCGAGCGGGGGACGGCGGCGGCGCGCGCGCGGCGGCGCACGCCTTCCTCGAGCGCCTCGCGACCGCGGACGTCAGCGGCATGTGCCGCAGCCTGTCGCCTGCGGCCGTCGCCGAGCTCGCACGCGACTTCGGCGGCGCGAGCTGCTCGCAGACCGCGCAGGCGGCCGCCCGCTACGTCGCCAGCACGCGCGGCCTGCGAAGTGCCATCCGCGGGGTGAGGATCCTGCCGACGCTCGACATCCCGCTGTCGCCGGCGCCCGCGCGGCCGGGTGCGACCACGGTGGCGCTGCGGCTTGTCATCGACGACCCGGTCCTCGCGAGCCGCCAGGCGCTGGACGTGCGCCTGCGGCTCACCGGAGGGCGCTGGCGCGTCGACGGTGGGGTCAACGCGCTGTTCACACGCGTGCGCGTGCGCGATGGCGGCGCGGCTGGTTGACGACCGCCACGCGTAGGACTAGGTTTCGGCGCGCTGACATAGGCAACGCCTAGGTCAAGCACCTGAACCCTCACGTTTCAACAGGAGCCGACGTGCCACGAGCAGCCCGATCCGCCCGACCGCAGCGTCGCTTCGCGGCGCACTCTCGCGCCGCCGTGGCGGGCCTCGCGGCGACCGTGCTCGCCGTCGCCGTCGGCGCCGGCTCCAGCGCCTCGGCCGACCCGCCCAACCCCTGCGGCGCCACCGGCGTGCTCTCGGGCAGCGGGCCGTTCACCTGCACGTACACGACGGTCGGCTCGGACACGTTCACGGTGCCCGACGCGGTGCCGCAGGCCACGATCGTCGCGGTCGGCGGCAAGGGCGGCAACTACTTCATCCTCGGCGACGAGGCACACGGCGGCTCGCCGGCGGGCGACATCACGGGACGCCCCGGCGGCCCCGGCGGCCAGACCACGGCGCAGCTCGCGCTGACGCCGGGCCAGACGCTGCAGGTGAACGTCGCCGGGCGTGGCGTCAACGGCACGGCAGCGAGCCGGTCGGGCGGCATGATGAACGGGCCGTCAGGCGGGCAGGGCGCGCTGGGTGGCTTCGGCGGCTCGAGCGCCGGCGGCACGCTCGCAGCCGGCGACGCGGCCGGCGCGAACGGCGGCACGGCGTTCAACGGCGGCAACGGCTCCGGCGGCGGCGGCTCGTCGGACGTGCGCTACGGCGCGGGCGGCTGCGCCGCGCTGACGTGCGGCCTCGCGACGCGCCTTGTCGTCGCGCCCGGCGGCGGCGGTGGCGGCGGGACCGGCGGCCAGGGCAACGCGCTCGGCGGCGCCGGCGGCGCGGGCGGCGGCGAGACGGGCGCCGACGGCGGCGCCGACGTCAGCGGCGGCAACCGCGGCTTCTCAGGCACGGGCGCCACGCAGGCCGCCGGCGGCGCCCCCGGCCTCAACGCGTGCCTGCATGCGCCGCCGATCGAGCCCGGCGACCCGCGCTGCGCGCACGACGGCGAGCCCGGCGCGTTCGGTGCGGGCGGTGCCGGGGGCGGCGGCAACCTGCCCTGCAACGGCGTCCACAACCCGCCGTGCCAGGACCCGAACGCGACGACCTCCGGCGGCGGCGCGGGCGGCGGCGCCGGCGGCGGCTGGTACGGCGGAGGCGGCGGCAGTGGCGGCGGCGGCACGTTCGGCGGCGGCGGTGGCGGCGGTGGCGGCGGTGGTGGTGGCAGCGGCTACATCACGCCGGGGGCGCAGAGCGGCACGCTCGCGTCCGGCGTCAACGACGACACGATCAACGCCGGCAACGGCCAGGTGACGATCACGTGGACCCCGGTCGTCGCGGCGGCGCCGAGCGCGACGACCGGAGCGGCGTCCGCCGTCACCGGCTCGACCGTGAGCCTCGTCGGCTCGGTCAACCCGAACAACGCCCAGACGGCGGCCGTCTTCGAGTTCGGCCCGACGCTGTCGTTCGGCTCGATCACGTCGACCGCTGTGGTCGGCTCGGGGTCATCCGACGTGCAGATCACCGGATCGCTCGCGGGGCTCTCCGCCGGGACGACGTACTACTACCGCCTCGTCGCGACGAACAGCGTCGGCACGACGTTCGGCGCCGTGTCGAGCTTCACGACGACCGGGGCGCCGTCCAGCCCCGACGTCGTGACGCTGCCCGTGACGTCCACCGCCAACACGAGCGCGGACCTCGCCGGCACCGTGAACCCGCGGCGCGAGGTGACGACGTACACGTTCGAGTACGGCACGTCGACGACCTTCGGATCGATCACGCCGGTCGTCGCGCTCGACGGTGCCAACGTGCCCGAGCCGGTGTCGGCGACCCTGATCGGCCTCGCGCAGAACACGACCTACTACTACCGCCTCGTCGCGACGAACGAGACCGGCACGACGGCCGGCGTGGTGCGGACCTTCACGACGGGCCCGGCATCGGCACCGGCCGTGACCACCGGCGCGGCCAGCGCCGTGACGCTCAACGGCGCGACGCTGGCGGCGACCGTCGATCCGCGTGCCAGCCAGACGGCGTTCGCGTTCGAGTACGGGACGACGCTGACGTTCGGCTCGCTGAGCGCCGTCGACAGCGCCGGCTCGACCGTCGGGGCGCAGAGCGTGTCGCTGCGGATCGGCGGGCTGACCGCGAACACGACGTACCTGTACCGCGTCGTGGCGACGAACGCGATCGGGACGACCACGGGCGCCGTGCGCAGCGTCACGACCACAGCGAGTGCGCCACGCGCGAGGACGGGCCTATGAGACGCAGGATCCAGCTGGGGCTCGTCTGCGTCGCGGCCGCGCTCGGCGCGGGCGGCGCGCTCGCGTCGACCGCGTCGGCGGCCGCGAGCGTGTCGGTCGTCGGCACCGTGGCGACCCCCGCGACCTACACCCCCGCGCAGCTCGCGGCGCTGCCCCAGACGACCTTGACGATCGGCGCGACGACATACGTGGGCGTGTCGCTCGAGTCGCTCGTCACGGCCGCTGCGCCGGTCTATCCCGTTCCGCCCGGCAACAACCCCGCGCTGCGCGTCGCCGTGACCGTGACCTCCGACGCCGGTGGCCCGAACGCCGGCCCCGTGACCTTCGCGCTCGGCGAGCTCATCGCGAACTTCGGCAACAACCGCGGGCTCGTCGCGCTGACCGAGAACGGGGTCGCGCCGAGCGGCGGGCCGAAGCTCGTGCTCCCGCGCGACACCGGCACCGCCCGCTTCGTCACGTCCGTCGCGCAGATCGACGTCGCCGTGCGCACGGAGCTTCACTCCACGCCACCCGCGGGCGGCGTGATCGTCCAGCGCGGCGGGCAGTCGATCACGCTGACGGCCGCGCAGCTGGCAGCGCTGCCGCAGACCACGATGAACGTCACCTTCCTCGCCGGCAGCACGCCGACGAACAACACGGAGACCGGGCCGCTGCTGGCCGACGTGCTGACCGCGGTGGGCATCACGCCCGGCCCGAACACCTACGTCTCGGCCGTGGCGACGGACAACTACATCGCGACCGTGACGCCGGCCGAGGCCGGGGTCGGCAACCGCCCGCTCATGCTCGCGCTGCAGGAGATCTCCGGGGCGACGGGCCAGCCGACGACCGGCACGCCGCGGCTCGTCACGAACGGCGACGTCCGCGGCGGGCGCTACGCGTCGAACGTCACCGATCTCGTCGTCGCCGAGGGCGTCCCCGCGAAGGCGACCGCGACCACCGGCGTCGCGGGCGCCGTGACGGTCACCGGCGCGAGCCTGACCGGCACCGTCAATCCGAACGGATTGCCGGCCGTGTACGCCTACGAATACGGGACGTCGCTGTCGTTCGGGTCGATCAGCACGCCGGCGAGCGTGCCGTCGAGCAGCGGCGACACGGCGGTGCCGGCCGACCTGACCGGCCTGCAGCCGAGCACGACGTACTACTACCGCACCGTCGCGACGAGCTTGGCCGGCACGAGCGCCGGCACCGTGAGGAGCTTCCGGACGGCCGGCGCGGCGATGGCGCCGACCGCGGTCACGCTGCCGGCGACGTCGGTCGGCGAGACGTCCGCGATCGTGGCCGGGCAGGTGAACCCCAACGCCGAGCAGACGGCGTACACGTTCGAGTACGGCACGTCGACGAGCTTCGGCGCGATCAGCGCGGTCGTCGCCCTGGACGACGGCGACGGGCTCGAGCCGGTCAGCGCGACGCTCACGGGCCTGACGTCCGACACGACGTACTACTACCGCGTCGTCGCGACCAACGGGACGGGGACGACGGCCGGCGCCGTCCGCACGTTCGACACCGGGCCCGGCGGCGCGCCGATCGCCACGACGGGGGCGGCGACCGCGATCACCTTCAGCGGGGCGACGCTCGCGGGCACGGTCGACGCGCACGGCGCGCCGACGGCGTTCGCGTTCGAGTACGGCGTGACGACCGCCTTCGGGTCGCTGAGCGCGGTGGACAGCGCCGGATCGGCGAACGGCAGCCAGGCGGTGACCCTCACGCTGACCGGCCTGGCGCCCGCCACCACGTACCGCTACCGAGTCGTGGCGACGAACGCCGCCGGCACGGTGACCGGAGCCGTGCGGAGCTTCACGACCGCGCCCGCGACCTGACTCCGTTGAGCGTCGTGGCGCGGCCCGCACGCCGGCGCGGCGCGCTCGCGCTCCTGGTCGCGGCGGCAGCAGCGTTGGCGGCCGTGCCGGGGGTGGCGCGCGCGCAGGTGCCCGCGATCGCCGTCCACACGGCCACCGGGCCGGTGACCGCTGCGCAGGCGTCCGAGACGCCGGTCAGCGTGAGCTGCCCGGCGGGCGCGGTCCTCGTCGGCGGGGGGATCCACGCGTTCTACTCGGGACCGCCGCTGAACCCCGGCGAGTACCGCCCGATCAACGGCCTCGTCATGCGCGGGACCACGCCGACGTCCGGCGCGGTCCCGTCTGCCGACGGGACGGCGGACCCCTCGGAGTGGACCGCGTTCGGTGGCTTCGCCGGCCAGTTCGAGGCCGACGACAGCGCCACCGCGTTCGCGCTGTGCTCGACCGCCGGCGGGCCCGCGCACACGGTCGTCGCGACGCGGTCGGTCAACGCGCCGACGGTCCCGTCCACCACCGCGGCCGTCACCGCGACCTGCCCGCCGTCGACCCGGCTCGTCGGCGGCGGGGCGCGGATGACGCCGGCGTCCTCGCCGAGCGCGAAGCCCGTCGGCAGCTACCCGAGCGACGCGACCGGCTCGCTCGCGCCGGTGAGCGACCCGGACTCCTGGACCGCCGTCGGCGAGTCCGGCGGCCAGCCCAACATCGCCAACGTCACGACGGCGTTCGCGCTGTGCTCGACGGACCCCGCCCTGCATACGAGCGTGGTGCGCGGCGACACCATCGACCACCCCGCCGGCCCGGGCAACGCGAACCCCGGCTCGGACCCGATCGCGACCGCGACCGCGACCTGCCCGTTCGGCACGCAGCTGCTCGGCGGCGGCGAGCTCGCGATCGGCAGCGCCGCGGGCGACGACCGCGGCAACCTCCAGCAGGGCGTGCACGTGCGCGGCAGCTACCCGAGCAGCGGCGCGGGGGTGCCCGTCGCCGACGGGACGACCGCACCCGCGTCGTGGACGGCGATCGTCCAGTCCGGCGGCACGCCCACGCCGGGCACCGACACGTTCGCCTACGCGCTCTGCGCGCAGCCGGCGATCGCAGGCGACGCGGCCGACCTGGCGGTCGCGATCGCCGACGCGCCCGACCCGGTCACGGCGGGCGACGAGCTGACCTACACCGTGCAGGTGAGCAACGACGGCCCGCAGGCCGCGACCGGCGTCACGCTCACCGACGAGCTGCCGGCCGGCGTGACGTTCGTCTCCGCAAGCTCGACGGCCGGCGCGTGCTCGCACGACACCGGCACGGTCGCGTGCCCGCTCGGCGCGCTCGCGGTCGGCGGCGCGGCGACGGCGACGATCGTCGTCGCCACCACCGGCTCCGGCGAGGTCAGCACGACCGCCGGCGTCATCGGCGATCAGGGCGACCCCGTCGCCGCCAACGACACCGCTACCGCGACGACGACGGTCGCCGTCCCGGTCAAGGCGACGCCGGCGCTGACGGGCGCCGCGTCGAGCAGCGTCCCCGCGGGATCGGCGATCCACGACGTGGCCACGCTCGCCGGCGGCCACGTCGCGACCGGCACGATCACGTTCGACGTCTTCGGCCCCGCCGACACGGCGTGCGCGACCCCGCTCGCCACCTCGAGCGTGACCGTCGCGGGCGACGGCGCGTACGAGTCCGCGCCGCTCACCGCCGCGACCGCGGGCACCTACCGCTGGACGGCGCGCTACGGCGGCGACGTCAACAACGAGGCCGCGGGACCGACCGCGTGCTCCGACCCGGCCCAGGCGGTCGCCGTGACCAAGGCCGCGCCGGCGCTCTCGGCGCAGGGCTCGCCGAGCACGGTCCAAGGCGCGCGGATCGGCGTGGTCGCGGTGCTCGAGGGCGGCGCGCGGCCGGCGGGCACGCTGACGTTCGCCGTCTATGGCCCCGCTGACCCCGGGTGCGCCACCCCGCTCGCGACGTCGACGGCGCAGGTCACCGCGGCCGGGGCCTACGCGTCGGAACCCTTCACGGCGAACGCGCCCGGCGTCTACCGCTGGACCACGGCCTACTCCGGCGACGCGAACAACGCCGGCGCCGGGCCGGGCACCTGTGCCGCGGCCCCGGAGTCGGTCGTGACGGCGGCCGCGCCCGACCTGCTGGCCGTCAACGCCTACGCCTTCCGCACGCAGCTGACGATCGCAAGCGCGACGTCCGTCGCGGTCCTCGCGCGCTGCCCGGCAGGCAGCGCGCTGACGGGCGGCGGCGCGCTCGTCGACCGCACCGCCGGCGGCACGCCGAGCAACAGCCTCAAGCTCAACGGCTCGGCGCCGGGCGTCGGCGAGCCGGCGAGCGCGCCGCCTGGCGGCGAGGCGCCGTCGACCCGGGCCGGCGGCGCGCCGAGCAACAGCCTCAAGCTCAACGGCTCGGCGCCGGGCGACGGCGAGCCGGCGAGCGCGCCGCCTGGCGGCGAGGCGCCGCAGACCTGGGCCGGGGTCGCGGCGTTCGGCGGCCAGAGCGAGGCCGGCGACGGTGCGACGTCGTTCGCGCTGTGCGCGGCTGCGCCGCCGGGTCACCGGGTCGTCGTGGCGGCGGCGAGCTCCGCGGGCGACGAGGCGGCGACCGCCACCACCGGCGTGACCGCGACCTGCCCCGCCGGCACGCGCTTGGTCGGCGGCGGCGTGCTCGCGACGCCTCCGTCGGCTCCCAACCTGCGGCCGGTCGCGAGCTTCCCCGGCGACGCGCTCGGCCGCGCCGCGCTCGCCGGCACGCGCGACCCCGGCTCGTGGACGGCGATCGCGGTCGCGCCGAACGTCACGGCCGGAGCGCTGACGCGCGCGTTCGCGCTGTGCTCCGACGACCTCGACCTGCACACGACCGTCGCGCGCCTCGACGCGCCCGGCCCGCAGACGCAGAGCGCGAGCGTCGCCGTCACGACCACCTGCCCTGCCGGCACCCGCCTGCTGAGCGGCGGCGCGCGCCTCGACGCCAGCGGCTCGGCGCCGCAGCAAGGCATCCACCTGCGCGGCAGCTACCCGAGCAGCCCGGCGGGCGCGCCGGTCGCCGCGGGCGCGCCCGCCCCGGGCTCGTGGACGGCCGTCGCCCAGGCCGGTCCGCAGGACGCGGCGGGCACGAACCAGCGGGTGTTCGCCCTGTGCGCGAACGCTGCGGCACCGCCACCCCCGCCGCCGCCACCACCACCGCCACCCGTCCCACCGCCTCCGCTCCCGCCCGTCCCGCCGCCGCCGCCGCCCCCGCCCGTCCCACCGCCACCACCGCCGCGTCCGCCGCCGGCCGGCCCGACCACCACGCAGATCGCCGGGTCGCTGCGCCGCCAGCTGGCGCCGGCGGCCCGCTACGCCCGGATCTCCACGCTGCTGAGCACGCACGGGGTCCCGCTCGTCTTCACCCCGCTCGTGCCGGGTCGCCTCGTCGTCTCGTGGTACCGCCCCGCGGCGACAAAGCGCGGCAAGCCGGTGCTCGTCGGCCGCGGCAGCCTCACGTTCAAGCGCGTGAGGAGGGCCACCGGCCGGGTCCGGGCCACACCCGCGGGACGCCGGCTTCTCAAACGCGCCAGGCGCGCCCACCTCACGGCGAGGGGCGCGTTCACGCCGACGCGCGGCCGTGCCGTCACCGCGAGCAGGACGCTGGCGCTGAGGCGCTGAGACACAGGATCCCGACCGCGTCACGGGCCGGGTTCGACACGAGTCATACCTAGGTAAAGCGCCTACGTAGCGCGGATCTGCGCACCCATGTATATGTAGCGCCCTGGCAACCGCCATCCCACGGCAGGAGGAGAGTCACAGATGCACCAACCTGATGCGCCCACGACGAGTGCCGGCGCCTTGGCCGACGCCGGATCGCCGCGCTGGGCGCGGCGCGCCATCGGCGTCGCGAGCCTGTCCGTCCTGACGATCGGGATCGTCGCGGGGGCGGGGAACAACCCTGCCGGCGCGACCGGTCCGCCGTGTGGCAACGGCACCCTGACGACGCAGACCTGCACCTACACCACGACCGGCACGGACAGCTTCACGGTCCCGGCGGGCGTCACGTCGATCACGGTCACCGCGTACGGCGCCGCGGGTGGCGCGTCGATCGCCCCGGCGGCCGCGTCGCGGCCCGGCGGGCTCGGCGGTCTGGCGGTCGCCACGCGCACGGTGGCTCCGTCCGACGTCCTGCAGGTCTCCGTCGGCGCAGTCGGCGGCAGCGCCACGGCCGCCCAGTCCACGGGCGGGTTCGGCGGCGGCCCCCTCAACGGCTCGGCCGGCGCGGGTGGCGCAGCCGGCTCCGGCGCGGCCGGCGGCACCGGCGGCCTGAACCTGCTCAACGGCGGCAACGGCTCGGGTGGCGGCGGCGCGTCGGACGTGCGCTTCGGCGGCTGCGCCAGCACCCTGTCGTGCGCGCTGACCGCCGCGATGGTCGTCGCCGGCGGCGGCGGTGGCGCCGGTGGCAACGGCGGCAGCGGCGCGGCCCAGAGCGGCGCCGGCGGCAACGGCGGCGGCGCGAGCGGTGACGGCGGCGGCACGACCGTGGGCGGCGGCAACCCCGGGTCTCCCGGAGCCGGCGGCACGCCGAGCGCCGGTGGAGCGGGCGGCCAGAACGCCGCGCGGACCGGCGGCCTTCTGACCGCGGGCAGCCACGGGCTCCCCGGCACCCAGGGCACCGGCGGCGCCGGCGGGGACGGCAGCGGCACGAACGGCGGCAGCGGCGGCGGTGGCGCGGGCGGTGGCGCCGGCGGCGGCTGGTACGGCGGCGGCGGTGGCAGCGGCGGCGGCGGCGGGACCGGCGGTGGCGGTGGCGGTGGCGGCGGTGGCGGCGGCGGTGGCGGCGGCAGCGGCGGCGCCGGCGCGGGTGGCGGCGGCGGCAGCAGCTACTCGATCAGCTCGGGCACGCTGACGACCGGTGGCAACACGCTGTCCACCGGTGGCCGCGTGGTCATCACCTGGTGAGCCCTCTCGCGGGCGGGCGCCCCGGCGCCCGCCCGCGGCCGGGTCCTCGGCGGATCGTACGCACTTGATACCTGGGCATTGCATAGGATCATTCGCGGCGAGCCGAGGCCTGCCCGTCGTCCTGTCGCATCGTCGTCCGGAGGATCTCTTGAGCTCATCCCCGCGGCCGGGAGCTACCCGCCGCATCACCCTCGTCGTGCTGCTGGCCGTCCTGGCAGTCACTGGCCGGTCGGCCGCCCCCGCCGGCGCGGTGGTCGGCTCGACGCCCGACCGCTCGATCGAGACCAACGGCGACGTCAGCGCGATCGCGCGCTCCGCGGATCGCGTGTTCATCGGCGGCGCGTTCACGCGCGCCGGCACGCCCACGGGCCAGGGCGCGGACCTCGGCCGCGACGACGGAGCGCCGAACTACGCCTTCGCGCGACCCGAACGGCGCGATCTCGGCCGTCGTGGGCGACGGCGCCGGGGGCTGGTACATCGGAGGCGGCTTCACGCGCCTGGGCCAGGTCACGCGCAACCGCCTCGCGCATCTGCTCGCCGACGGCTCCGTCGATCCCGCCTTCGATCCGAACCTCAACCTCGCCGTCAACGCGCTCGTGCTGTCGGGAACGGTGCTCTACGCGGGCGGCTCGTTCACGACCGTCAACGGCGCCACCGCGCGCAACCGCCTCGCCGCGTTCGACACGGCCACGGGGCAGGCGACGAGCTTCGATCCGAGCGTCAACAGCGCGTCGGTCAGCTCGCTCGCGCTCTCGGGCACGACGCTCTACGCCGGCGGCAACTTCACGACGGTCGGCGCGACCCCGATCACGCGCAACCGCCTCGCGGCGTTCGACACCGCGACGGGCACGGCGACGGCCTTCGACCCCAACGTCAACGGCCTCGTCCGGACGCTCGCCCTGTCGGGGTCGACGCTCTACGCCGGCGGCGACTTCACGACGGTGAACGGCGCCACGCGCGCGCAGCCGCCTCGCCGCGTTCGACACCGCGACCGCCACGGCCGACGTCGCGTTCAACCCGAACGTCCGGGCAACTCCGTCACGGCGCTCGTCGCTGTCCGGCGGCACGCTCTACGTGGGCGGCTTCTTCACGAACGTCGGCCCTGCGGTCCGCAATCGCGTGGCGGCGGTCGACGTCGCGACCGGCGCCGTCACGACCTTCGACCCGAACGCGAACGGCAACGTCAACTCGCTGGCCGTGGCGGGCGCCACCGTCTACGTCGGCGGCAACTTCACGACGGTCGCCGGGATCGGCGGTCTCGCAACCGCATGGCCGCGTTCGACGCCGGTGACGGCTCGCTCGTGGCGGGCTTCGATCCGAACGTCGACGGCGTCGTGAGCGCGATCGCCGTCGCGGGGACGCGGGTGTACGCGGGCGGCGGCTTCCAGTTCGCCGGCGCGAGCACGATCCGCAACCGGCTCGCCGCGATGCGACCCGACGGAACGCTCGATCCCGAGCTTCGACCCCGATGTCGAGCGCACTCGTGCGGGCGCTCGCCGTGTCGGGCACGCGGGTCTACGCGGGCGGGGACTTCACGACGGTCAACGGCGCCACGACCCGCAACCACCTCGCCGCGTTCGACGCGGCGACGGGCATCGCGGACCCCGCGTTTCGACCCGAACATCTCCGGCTCCACGAATGCCGTGTCGTCGCTCGCGGTGGCGGACGCGCGGCTGTACGCGAGCGGCGCATTCGGACGGTCAACGGCGCGACGCGCGCCAGGGCCTGGCGGCGTTCGACCTCGCGACCGGCGCCGTCGATCCGTTCGACCCGGACGTCGAGGGCGGGATCAGCGGCGATCCTGCTGGATGGCGGCAAGATCTACCTCAGCGGGGCGTTCGGCTTTCTCAACCGCAAGCGCGGCGCGCCGGTCGCCCGCAACAACGTCGCGGCCGTCGACGCCGTGACTCGGGGCTCGTGAGCGCTGCGTTCAACCCGAACGTCCAGGGCGTCGTCAACGCGATCGCGCTTGCCGGCGGCCAGCTGTACATCGGCGGGACGATCACGAGCGGTCAACGGCAGCGTCCCGCGCAACCGCCTCGCGGCGGTCGACGTCGCGACCGGGGGCGTCGATGCCGCCTTCGACCCGAACGTCAATGACCGCGTCTCCGGGCTCGCGGTGCTGGGCGGCACGCTCTACGCCGGCGGGCAGTTCACGACCGTCAACGGCACGATCGCGCGCCCCGCGCTGGCCGGCTTCGACGCGCAGACGGGCGTGCTCGACACGACGTTCACCCCGGCCACGAGCGGCACGAACAACATCGTCAACGCGCTGCTCGCAGCGGGCTCGCAGCTCTACGCGGGCGGCCAGTTCCTGGCGGTCGGCCCCGACCCGCAGCTGCGCTTCGCCCAGTTCACCCAGCCTGCGGTCGCGCCGGCGGTCGTGTCCGGCGCGGCGGCCGCGATCGCGATACCGGCGCGACGCTCGCCGGCACCGTGGATCCGAACGGCCTCGAGACGGCGTACGTGTTCGAGTACGGCACGTCCACCGCGTTCGGCTCGATCACCGCACCCGTGAGCGGCGGCGCGGGCGACGGCGCGGCGCCGGTCGCGGCCGACCTCGACGGCCTCGCGCCCGGCACGACGTACGTCTACCGGCTCGTCGCGACGAACGCGGAAGGCACGACGTTCGGCGCCGTGCGGTCGCTGCGGACGACCGGCGCGCCGCGCGCGCCCGGCGCGATCACGCTGCCGGCCGACCCGGCGCAGGGCACCTCCGTCCGTCCTGCACGGGCAGGTCGACCCCAACGGCGCGGCGACCGCGTTCACCTTCGAGTACGGCACGTCCACGAGCTTCGGCGCGATCAGCCCCGTCGTCGCGCTCGACGACGCCGACGCGCTCGAGCCCGTCTCGGCCAGCCTGAGCGGCCTGGCGCCGGACACGACCTACCTCTACCGCGTCGTCGCGACGAACGCGACCGGCACGACGTCCGGCGCGGTCATGGCGTTCACGACCGGTCCGGCCACGTAAGCACGCGGTGGTGCCATGAAGCTGTGGGGGATGCTCGTCGTCGCGGCTGTGCTCGCGACCGCCGCTGTGGGCCATGGCTCCGACGCCGCGGCGGGGCGCGGCGCGGCAAGCGCCGCGCGCGCCCCCAGCTCGGCCGGCGCCGGCGACGCGGACCGCCAGCGCGCGCGGGCGGCGTACGCCCGGCTGGCGCTCGCGTTCGAGGCCAACCGCGGCCAGTTCGCGCCGGACGTGCGGCTCGCGGCGCGGGCGGGCGCCGGGACGCTGCTGCTCGGGCGGCGGGCAGCCACGCTCGCGTTCGCCAAGCGGGGAGCGGCGCCGGCCGCGAGGCTGCGGGTGTCGTTTCCGGGCTCGGCCTCGGCGGGCGTCGTGGGGCGCGGGCGGCTGCGTGGGACCGTGAGCTACCTCTCGGGGTCGCGCACGGTGGCCGGCGCGCCGACGTTCGGCCGCGCCGTCTACCCCGGCGTCTGGCCCGGCATCGACGTCGCGTTTCACGGTACGCGACGGCGGCTGGAGTACGACGTCCTCGTCGCCCCGGGCGCGGACCCGGGTCGGATCCGCCTGGCGTTCGCAGGGCAGCGGTCCATGCGGATCGCGTCCAACGGCGATCTGCTGCTGACGCTGCCGGGCGGGCGCGTCGTGCGCGAGCTCGCCCCGGTGTCCTTTCAGATGGCGGGCGGGCGCCGCCGGCCGGTCGCGAGCCGGTACGTCCTGACCGCGGGGGGCGGGGTGCGGGTCGCCGTCGGGCGCCACGACCCGTCGCGGCCGCTCGTCGTCGACCCGGTGCTCGCCTACGCGACCTACCTCGGCGGCCGGGGCGGCGACACGAACTCGTCCGAGCAGGTCAACGGCGTCGCGGTCGACGCGGCCGGCAACGCGTTCGTCACCGGCCGCACGGCATCGACGGACTTCCCCGCCACCGCGGGCGGCGCGCAGCCGGCGAACGGAGGCGGCACCACGGATGCGTACGTGATGAAGATCGATCCGAGCGGGACGTCCGCGGTGTACTCGACGTACCTCGGCGGCGCGGGCGAGGACATCGGCCTGGGCATCGCGGTCGACGCGGCCGGCAACGCGGTGGTCGCGGGCGGCACCGCGTCGACGAACTTCCCGACGACGGCCGGCGCGCCGCAGCGGACGTTCGGCGGCGGCGGCAGCGACGCGTTCGTGACGAAGCTCGACCCGTCGGGCACCGCCATCGCGTACTCGACCTACCTCGGCGGCCCGGGCCCGGCCGTCGCGATCCAGGAGAAGGGCACGGCGGTCGACGTCGACGAAGCGGGCAACGCGTTCGTCGCGGGGTTCGCGTTCGAGAGCTTCCCGACGACGCCCGGCGCGTTCGCGACCACCGGGTCGACGATGACGGGCGCGTTCGTCGCGAAGCTCGCGCCAGCCGGAGCGCTGCTGTACTCGACGTACCTGCAGGGGCCGGGCAACACGAGCTCTGCCAGCGCGATCGCCGTGGGCGCGGCCGGCAACGCGTACGTCACCGGCACGGCGAGCTCGACCGGGCTGTTCCCGACGACGCCGGGGGCGTTTCAGACGAGCGCGAAGGGCGTGAGCGACGCGTTCGTGACGAAGCTGACGGCCGACGGGTCGGGCCTCGAGTACTCGACGTTCCTCGGCGGCGCGGGGGGCGACTCGGGCGACGCGATCGCGCTGGACGGCGGCGGCCGCGCGTACGTCGTGGGCTCGGCCGGGCTGCAGCCGGGCGACCCGTTTCCGACGACGCCCGACGCCGTGCGCGCCACGGCCTCGCGAACGACGGGGTACCTGAGCGTCCTCGACGCGACGGGCTCGGCGCTCGTCTACTCGACCTTGGTCGGCGGCACGACGAGCAGCGACCACCCGCGCGCCGTCGCGGTCGACGGCGCGGGTACCGCGATCGTCGCCGGCGAGGCGAACGCCGCCGACTTCCCCACGACCCCCGGCGCGCTGCGGCCCGCCATCGTCGCGGCGGGCAGGGACGGGTTTCTCAGCGTGCTGCGCCCCGGCACGAGCCGCTTCGTCTACTCGAGCCACACGGGCGCCAAGATCTTCGCGATCGCGCTCGACCCCGCGCGCCACGCGTTCGTGGGCGGGCTCGCAAGCGACACCGGCCTCGCCACGCCGGGCGCGCTGAAGACGATCCCCGAGGGCACGGACGCGTTCCTGCAGCGATTCGACGACCTGCCGGCGACGCCGCCGCCGGTGCCGCCGTCGGCGCGCTCGGGTGCGGCGAGCGCGATCACCGCCGCCGGCGCGACGCTCGCGGGAACCGTCGGCCCGCGCGACTCGGCGACGACGTACGTCTTCGAGTACGGCACGAGCACGACGTTCGGCTCGATCAGCGCGCCGGCCGGCGCCGGCTCGGGCGGTGCCGACGTGCCGGTGTCCGTGACGCTGACGGGGCTGCGACCCGACACGACCTACGTCTACCGGCTCGTCGCGACGAGCGCCGGCGGCAGCGTGTTCGGCGACGTGCTGGCGTTCCGCACGACCGGCGGCACGCCGAGCGCGCCGACCGCGGTGACGGCGCCGGCGATCTCGGTCGCGGACACATCGGCGACCGTGAGCGGGCAGGTCAACCCGCGCGGCCAGGCGACGACGTTCACCGTCGAGTACGGCACCACCTCGAGCTTCGGCGCGATCGGCGCCGTCGTGGCGCTCGACGACAGCCACGCCGCCGAGCCCGTCACGGCGACCCTGTCCGGCCTGCGGCCCGACACGCATTACCTGTACCGCGTCGTGGCGACGAACGCGACCGGCACCTCCGCCGGGGCGGCGATGAGCTTCGACACGGGGCCGGGCGGCGCCCCGATCGTCGCCACCGGGGCGGCCGGCGCCGTCACGACGACCGCCGCGAGGCTCGCGGGCACGGTCGACGCGCACGGCGTGCGGACGGCCTTCACGTTCGCCTACGGGACGAGCGCCGCGAACCTCGGCGCGATCGCCGCCGTCGACGACGCGGGGTCGGCCAACGGCGCGGCATCGGTGACGCTGCCGATCGGCGGCCTCGCGCCCGGCATGACCTACCGCTACCGGCTCGTCGCCACGAACGCGCGGGGGACGAGCATCGGCGCCCTGAGGACGTTCACGACGGCCGCAGCGAGCCGCCGGCGATGAGCCTGATCGTCCCCTGGATCGGCCTCCCGCTCGTGCTCGGGATCCTGTCGCTGGGCTGCGCGCTCGCGCTCGAGCGCGCGGCGGGCGTGCCCATCGCACGCGCGCTGCTGCTGCCGGCCGGGCTTGCCGTGATCAGCGTGCTCGCACAGGCGCTGACGGCGCTGAGCGCGACCGCCAAGCTCGCCGTGCCGGCCGTCGTGGTGCTCGCCGTCGCCGGCCTCGTGCTCGGGCGCATGCAGGCGCGCCGCGCCTTCGGACCGTGGCTCGCCGGGGCGCTCGTCGTCTACCTGGCCTACGGCGCTCCCGTGCTCGCCAGCGGGGGCGCTACGTTCGCGGGCTACATCACCCTCGACGACACCGCGTCGTGGATGGCGATCATCGACCACGTCATGAGCCACGGCCGCACGGTCGACGCGCTCGCGCCGTCGAGCTACTCCGTCTCGCTGCAGGGGTACCTCGACAACGGCTATCCGCTCGGCGGCTTCCTCGGGCTCGGCGTGACCCGGGAGCTCATGCGGACCGACGTCATGTGGCTCTACCAGCCGTTCTTGGCCTACGCCGGTGGGATGCTCGCGCTCGCGCTGTACCAGCTGACGCGCGGGTTCGTGTCGCGCAAGGGCGCGTCCGTCGCCGTCGCCGCGATCGCCGCGCAGCCGGCGACGCTCTACGCCTACTCGCAGTGGGGCGGCATCAAGGAGATGGTGGCCGCCGCGACGATGCCGCTCGTCGCGGCGCTCGCCGGGCAGCGCCGCCGCGCGCTCCCCGGCGGGCTCGACGGCGCTCGGGCCATGCTGCCGCTCGCGGTCGCCTGCTCCGCGCTGCTCGCGACGCTGAGCTTCGGCGCGATCGTCTGGATCGTGCCGCTCGTCCTGCCGGCCGTGCTCGCCGGCGCCGACGCCACGCGCCGCGCTCCCTGGCGCGCGCTGCGGCTGCCGTCGATCGGCTGGCTCGCGCTGCTCGGGGCGATCTGCTCGATCCCGGTCCTCGTGCTCGCCGTCACGTTCCTGCGACCGCTGTTCGCCAGCGGGCCGGGCGGCGGCGGCGTGTTCGCAAGCGCCGACGAGCTCGGCAACCTCGGGCACCGGCTCGACCTGCGCCAGCTCGCCGGGATCTGGCCGGCCGGCGACTTCAGGCTCGGGCCGACCCACGCCGGGCTGACCAACGCGCTCGTCGCGCTCGCCGTGGCCCTGGCCCTGGTGGGCGTCGTCGTGGCGTGGCGGCGCGGCTGGCGCGCGCTGCCGGCGTACGTGCTCGTCGCGGTCGGGATCGCCGTCGCCATCCGGGCGCACAGCTCGCCGTGGGCGGACGGCAAGTCGCTCGCCCAGTCGTCGCCGGCGATCGTGCTGGCCGCGCTCGCCGCGACGGCGGTCGCCTGGCAGCGGCGCGCCGTGCGCTGGGCGGGCTGGGTCGCGGGCGGCCTCGTGGCGGCGGGCGTGCTGTGGTCAAACGCGCTCGCGTACAGCTGGGTCAACCTCGCGCCGCGCGACCAGCTCGTCGAGCTGCAGCACGTCGCGAAGCTCACGGCGGGTCGCGGGCCGACGCTCTTCCACGACGCCGGCGTCGTCGGGCCGCGGCACATCCTGCGCGCGTCGGATGCCGAGAACCCGTCCGCCGTGCGCAGCCGCCCGATCCCGCTGCGCAACGGCCAGCTGCTGCCGCCCGGGGCGCAGGTCGACATCGACGACTTCGACCAGCAGGCGCTGCGCGTGTACCGGACGCTCGTCGTCCGCCGCGCGCCCGACGCGAGCCGGCCCGCGAGCGACTACCGGCTGCGCTGGTCGGGCCGCTACTACGCGGTGTGGGAGGGCGTGGCGGACACGTCGCATCCCGTCAAGCACCTGACGCTCGGCAGCGGCAACGAGGGCCGCGTCGCCCGCTGCGCCGACGTCATGCCCGTGGCGCGCGCGGCCGGGCCGGACGGGCAGGTCGCGACCGTGCTCAGGCGCCCGCCGACGGTCGTCAGCTTGGGGTTCGATCGCGTGCCGGGCGCCCCGAGCTCGGCTCCCCTCTCGGAGCGCGTCGCGCTCGGCGGGCCCGTTCCCGCCGGCTGGCGGCCGCTCGTGAAGCTCCTCGGCGGGATGGTGCCGGATGGCCCGGGGACCATCCAGCGGACGTTCTCCGTCGCGTCGAGCGGCCGCATGCAGCTCTGGATGCGCGGCTCGACGCGCGGCCGCACGACCGTGCTCGTCGACGGGCGCCGGGTCGCGAGCCTGCGCCACGAGCTCAACTGGGTCGGCCGCTACCTGCCGCTCGGCGATGTCGTCCTGACGCGCGGGGAGCATCGCCTCACCGTGCGCTACGACGACGGCGGCCTGCAGCCCGGCAACCGGGGCCAGCGCATCAACCCCTTCTACTTCGGGCCGGTCGTCCTCTCGAGCGACCCGGTGGCGCTGCCCGTGCTGAAGGTCCCGGCGTCGCAGGCGCGCAAGCTGTGCGGCCGGCGCCTGGACTGGATCGAGGCGCTGCCGGCCGCCGGATGAGGCCCGCTACAGCCGCTGCGCGGCCGCTCGCCCGAGGCGGGTCGCGGGCGCGAGCAGCGTGCCGCGCTTCTTCGTCGCGTCCGTCAGCAGGACCTGGATGATGGTCGCGCGCTTGAAGATGACGACCTGAGCTTGGGCGCCCTTCGTGCGGTCGCCGGCGAAGTTCGAGCGCGCGAAGCCGGTGTAGCCGGCTCCCGCCACGCGCTGCTGGCCGGCTGCCAGCGGCCGCCGCGGGTCGCGTCCCGGCATGACCGTGAGGATGACGCTGCGACCCGCGGCGCGGTACGTGCAGCTCGTCGCCTGCGTCGCAGGGCGCCGCGCGGCCGCGCCGAACGCCCGCGAAGCGTCGCTGCGCGTGAGGAGCCCGCACGGCGCGACGGGGCGACCCGACGGCGACCTCGCGCGAGCGATGCCCGGAGCACGCGCGGCCTTCGGTCGGGTGGCCTTGGCCGGCGCGGACGTCGCGGGCTGGCGGCGCGCGGCCGCAGGCGCCGGCGCGGTGCGCGCCGGTGCCGTCGCCGGCTGCGTCGCGCCCTGCGCCGGGGTCGCCGCTGCGGTCGCGCCCTGTGCGGGCTGTGTGGCAGCGGCCCCGGGCGGCGCGCTGTCGGTGGCACCGCAACCCGCCAGCGAGACGCCGCCGAGGACGACGGCGGCTGCGACGACGCGCCTCATCCCTGAGCCGCGACCAGGCGCCGCGCCGCGGCTCGCCCAAGTGCGACCACCCGGTCCATGAGCGAGCCGGTCTTCTTCTTCTGGTCGGTCAGGAGGACCTGGACGACGGTGTTGCCCGCCCGGATCGCGACCCCGCTCTGCGTCCCGGTCTTGACGTTCGCCGGGATGAACGTCCGAGCCTTGCCGGTGTACCCGCGTCCGGACACGCGTCGCTCGCCGCGGCCGACGGACCGTGCGGGGTCGGGGAGCTTCGGCCCCGACGTCACCGTCACCGCGATCTCCCGGCTCCCCGCGTCGTACGTGCAGGTCGGTCCTCGAAGCGCGCCCGCGGGTGCACGGGTCCCGAGCGCGCGCGTCGCGTCGCCGCGCGTCGTGAGCGCGCAGGGGTCGACGGCAGGCCGCGGCGTGGTCGCGGTCGTGGTCGCGGGCACAGGCGCCGCCGTCGTCGCCGGCTCCTGGCCTCCGCATGCGGCGAGCGACAGTCCGGCGAGCATCGCCGCCGATGTCGGGCTGAGCTTCATGGTCCTCCTGCTTCCTCGGTCGGCCGAGAAATATACATATGAGCTGCATAGACACCATGGCGTAGCTGGCCGATGGCGTTCATGCATATGTAGCGCCTAAGCAAATTGCTTGACTTCGGTCCGATCGCCCGTATTCTGGCCCGGCACGGAGTAGGGCACGAGTCGGGGAACCAACAGGGAGGATGCGGGATGGTGCATAGACGCGTTGCGCTGGTGCTGGCAGCGACTGCTGTAGCGATGGGGTTCTCAGCCACAGGGGCGAGCGCCGACAACATTCGGTTGCAGGCGACGACGGACATCCGGGACTCGGGGATCTTCGATGAGGTCTGGCGGACGCCATACACGTCGGCGCAGCCGGGGGACACGCTGAACTTCACGTCGGGCTCGACGACCTATCCGCAGTTCGTCGGGACGGGCGCGGCGCTGGTCGCCGCTCGGGCCGGCTACGCGGACATCGTGATCACGCACGCGCCGTCGCTCGAGAAGACGTTCGTCGACGACGGGTACTCCAAGGAGGCGGTCGGGCGTGCGTTGTTTTACAACGACTACGTGATCGTGGGTCCGACGAATGATCCGGCGGGGGTGTTCGCGAACAAGCGTCATGACGCGGTTGGTGCGTTTGAGGCGATCGCGGCGCGTGGCGCGTCCAACAGCGATGTGACGTTCGTGTCGCGTAACGACAACTCCGGTACCAACGTGCAGGAGGAGCTGGTGTGGGGGTTGACGTCGACGGTGACGGTGCAGACGGCCGCCAACGCGCCGGTCGGCGATACGACGCGCAAGCAGCCCGGCAGCGGCGGGACCTATCCGGCGTGGTACAAGTTCAGCGGGCTGGGTCAGGGCCCGAACTTGACGTCGACGAATACGTGTTCTGTGACGTTGTATCCCAATCGTGGCTGCTACACGATGCTTGACAGCGGGACGTGGCTGAACTTGCTGGCGTCCAATCCGAACCTCAAGCTCGTCAGCGACAAGAACTCCGCGGGTGTCGTCGGCGGGCAGGATCTGCAGACCAACTACTTTCATGCGTACATCCTGAAGGCGTCTAAGAGCTATCCCAGTGGTGTGACGCCCAACGAGGCGGCTGCGCAGCGGTTCATGGACTACATGGTCAGCACGACGGCGCAGACGGGGCTGTCGAACTGGCCTGCGCCGGGTAGCGCGGCGGGCAATCCCGACGCCTATCCGGAGTACACGTTCGGGCTGCCCTCGCCGCCGTCGCCGGGCGGGTCGGTCACGATCACGGTGACGGCGAAGTACAAGGCGCCGCCCAAGCCGGGGATTCCGACGTTGCCGCTGACGCTGCAGCGCAAGCCGGCCAACGGGTCGACGTGGACGACGGTCGCGACGCAGAACACCAACGGGTCGGGTGTCGCGACGTTCAGCGGGGTCACGGTGACGTGCAACTCCAACTACCGCGTCACGATGTCGGACTACGCCGATCCGACGTACCCGTTCACGTTCTCGCTGTTTACGGGCAACACGTCCGGCGCCAGCGCGACGTTGAACACCTCGCCGTCAACACCCTGCTGACGGCAGCGTAGGTCCGCAACCGTCCCGCCGCGCGGATCGCGCGGCGGGCGGTGCACGCCGCGCGGCGGGCGGTGCACGCAGGCAGGCTGGCACGCGCGTGGGGACGCGTGCCGCCTGCGCACGACGGAGATGTCGACGCCAACCCGCATGTCCTGCGGGTTGGTGTCGTAACCGCTTGATTTCGATGGGAGGCAGGACGTGTCGTCAGCGATGAGAATGCAGGACGAGGAGTTGCCGCAGCGCGGCGGGCGCGGGCTGAGGGCATGCCGTGTTGGTGGCGGCGTGGTCCTCGGCTGCGTGGTCGCAGTGTTGTCGTGTGTGTCGGTGGCGCAGGCGGCGTTTTCGGCGTCGTCGAGTTCGGTGTCGGTGGGGTCGGGGCCGGTGTCGGTGGCGGTCGGTGACGTGAGTGGTGATGGGTTGAAGGATCTGGTGAGTGCGGATGGGGCGGATAACACGGTGACGGTGCTCGTGAAGAACGCCGGGAGTGGTTACACGAGCTCGACGGTCGATGTCGGGACGCAGCCGACGTCGGTCGCGGTCGGTGATCTTGGTGGTGATAGTCAGGGCGATATCGCGGTGCTCAGCGCGGCGAGCAATCAGGTCACGGTGCTCGTCAAGGACGCAAGTGGTGGCGGGTTTACGTCGAGCACGGTCGATCTGCCCGACGCCAGCAATCCGACGGCATTGGCGATCGGCGATCTTGGCGGTGACAGCCAGCGTGATATCGCGGTGTCGGCGGCGGGCCTGGACAGTGTCGTGGTGCTGATCAAGGACTCAAGTGGTGGCGGGTACACGTCGAGCACGGTCGCGATTCAGTCCGGGACGTCGCCGTCGTCGATCGCGATCGGTGATCTGGGCGGTGACGGCCAGCTGGATATCGCGACGGCCAATCCGACGGCGGGGTCGGTGAGCGTGCTGCTGAAGGACACGTCGGGTGGCGGGTACACGGTCTCCAGCGCGGGGACGGTCGGTGGGCTTCCGGTGTCGGTCGCGCTGGGCGATCTGGACGCTGACGGGCGTCTTGATATCGCGACGTCGCGGATTCAGGGCAACTCGGTCGCGGTGCTGCTCAAGGATGCGGTGGGCAGTGGCTACACGGTCAGCACGGCGGGCGCGACGGGCGCGCGGCCGGCGGCGGTCGCGATCGGCGATCTGGACGCTGACGGCAAGCCGGACATCGTGACGGCCAATCGCTCGGCGAACTCGATCACGGCGTTGATGAAGGACGCCACGGGCGCGGGCTACACGCCCAACAGCCTGTCGACGGGCGCGGCGACGGTGCCGGTCGCCGTCGCGACGGGCGATCTGGACGCCAACGGCCGTGTCGATGTCGTGACGGCGAACTCCAACACGGCGTCGCTGACGCTGTTTGCCAGCACGACGGCGCAGACGTCCAAGACGACCGTCTCGGCGGCGCCGAGCTCGTCGCTGTTTGGCCAGTCGGTGACGTTCACCGCGACGATCGCGCGCAAGAGCACCCCGGCCGGCGGCGCGCCGGCAGCGACGGGCACGGTCACGTTCACAGTCGACGGGCGCACCCTGTCGCCGGTCAGCGTGTCCAGCTCCGCGGCGACGCTGACGACCAGCGCGCTGAAGGTCGGAAGCCACAGCATCCAGGCCGACTACTCCGGCGACAGCTACTACACCGCCAGCACCGACACCCTGACCTACACCGTCGCCACCACCACCACCGTGACGGGCAGCCACGGCTCGGTGTACGTCAGCGGCGTCACGCACATCGTGAACGCCACGATCACCGGTTCGGTCGTCGTGGTCGGCGGCGGCAGGCTCGACATGGAGAGCTCGACCGTGAGCGGCTCGATCGCCGCAAGTGGCGCCGGTGCGCTGCGCGTCTGCGACAGCACGATCGGCGGCTCGACGACGGTCGTGGGCTCCGCGGGTCTCGTGGTCATCGGCGATGTGGCCGCGAGCCAGTGCGCCGTGAACCACATCACGAACTCGCTCAGCCTCGTGGGCAATTCGCACGGGGTCCGGGCGATCGGCAACTACGTCGGCGGCAGCGTGTCCAACGTCGGCAACTCGGGTCCGGGGCCGTTCCCCGGCGACCCGACGTCGATCACCGGCAACGGGCACTGACAGATCCGATGGGATGGCGGTGCTCGGGCGGTCGCGCAACGCGGCCGCCCGAGGCTGTACCTGTGCATTGCATAGGATGCGCGCATGCAGTCGATGGCTGAGCATCCGCGGCGCGCGCGCTGGCGCGCGTTCGCGACGGCGGCGCTGACCGCCACGGCCTGCCTGGCGGCGGCGCCCGCGTTCGCGGGTGCCGCCGCGGGGGTCCAGGTCGAGGTCAACGGCTCCGCGGCGAACGTGCCGTTCCTCACGCCCGCGGCCCTCGCGCAGCGCACGGTGAGCCCGAACCACATCTGGGGCACGCCACTCGGAGAAGTCACGACCGAGACGTACACCTTCCCCGGCACGAGCGTCAAGCAGGTCCTCGAGCTCGTCGGCGTGGACCCCGGCAACCTGTCCGGCCCCGTCGTCGTCGACCCGGCCGGCTTGAACGACTCGCTGACCGAGGCGCAGGTCGTCCAGGGCTTCGAGAACCCCGACCGGGGACCGGGCTTCGAGTACGGCATGGCGGCGTTTCAGGAGTACTCGATCAACGAGATCGTGTACGACCGCACGACCCGAGCGCCCGCCGACTACGGCACGGTCCCGGCCGCCAAGGCGGACGCGCCGTTCATCGTGGAGGTGACGATCCCCGGCCGCATCCTGCGCGTCAGGGTCGAGGCGACCTCGCAGGCGAAGGTCGGAGACCGCGTGCGGTTCGAGGCCGTCCCGATCGGCGAGGCCGGGTCGACGTGGAACTTCGCATGGGACTTCGGCGATCTGGACACCGCTCA
This sequence comes from uncultured Actinomycetes bacterium, assembly GCA_963743055.1. Lineage (GTDB taxonomy): Bacteria > Actinomycetota > Thermoleophilia > Solirubrobacterales > Solirubrobacteraceae > CADCVQ01. Next base: position 97,948 of record CAVUOK010000004.1, read on the forward strand.
GCCGCGGGCCGGCCGGATGGTGAGCCACGAGTACGCCGATCCCTCGAACCACGCCGTGAAGGTCACGGCGCGCGACGGCCAGGACGCCGGCATCTCGGCGGAGTTCCCGATCACGATCCTCAGCGCGGACGGCGAGCATGGCCCGGGCGAGCCAGGCCCGCCGGCGCAGGCGGGCTCCGTGCGCAACCCCGTCGGCTCCACGCGCGACCCGGGCGCGCGGCCGGGCGCCACGGGCACGGCGGATGCCGACGCTCCCAGGACCGGCCCGGATCGCAGCACCGCGACGCGCGACGCGGCCGGCAAGCCGAGAAGCCCCCGCAGCCGCGACGCCACCACGCCGCAGCAGCGGTCCGGAGCGGGCTCGGGCGGCGGCTCCGGCGGCGGGTCGGGCGGCCGCGGGGGCTCCGGCAAGGGCTCCGGGCGCGGGACCGGCGGCAGCGGCAGCGGGCGCGACGGGGACACGGCCGCGGGCAAGACCGACTCGCGCTCCGGCAGCGCGGGCGGCGGGCAGCGCCAGCGCACGGGTCCGGGCTCGAGCACGAGCGGCCGGATCGACGGCGTGCTGCTCGCCGACGGCGGCGTGCTGTCGAGCAGCGCGCTCGCCGACCTGGCCACCAAGGAGGTGCGCCGCCAGCAACGCGCGGCGCGCGCCGGCAAGGGGTCGACCGGCGGATGGCCGGTGTGGGTCGGCGGCGTGGTGCTCCTGGCCGGGCTGCTCATCGGCGGCGCGGCGCTCGAGCAGCTGCCGTCGACGCGCCGCGAGGTGTGGCCCGCCGGGCGACGCGGGCTCCTGCGCTCCTCGAGCTACCGGCGCGTGTGGGCGTGATCGGGGACCTCGCCACGATCGAGGACGTCGTCTTCGAGCTCTCCAACGCGCTGCGCACGCCCGTGCTCGTCGTGTCCGTGATCGCCGTGGCCGCGGTCGTCGTGGAGCTCGGATCGCTCATGGTGGAGCTCGTCCGGCGCGGGCGCCGCAACCCCGATCGGCTGCAGAACGCCGCCGTCAACGCGCGGGCCGCCCTCGTGAGCGGTGACCGCGCGAGCGCCGCCAAGTGCCTCGGGATCGCCGTGACCAGCGCCGCGATGTGGCGCGCGGTGCTGCGCATCGTGGCTCACACCGGCCAGCCGGAGGCGGCGATCCGCGTGCCGAAGAGCATCGCGGACTTCGACCTGCGTTCCCTGCGCCGGCTCGAGCGCACGCGGATCCTCGTCCGAGCGGGTCCCGCGCTCGGGCTCATGGGGACGCTGATCCCGCTGTCGCCGGCGCTGTCGGGGCTTGCGACGGGCAACGTCGACCAGCTCACCGACAACCTGCGCGTCGCGTTCAGCATCACGGTGCTCGGGCTCATGATCGGCGCGCTCGCGTTCGGGATCTCGCTCGTCCGCGACCGGCTCTACGCGCAGGACCTGTCGGACCTGACGTTCATCGCCGCCACCCTGGAGGTTGAGGAGCCCGCATGATCGAAGTCAAGCCACACGCCGAGCGCCACGCCGATCGCGCGGGCGATCCGCTCGACGGCCTCGTCAACATGTTCGATCTCGGCATCGTGCTCGCGCTCGCGTTCCTGCTCGCGGCGCTGAAGTCCGCGGACCTGACCGAGCTCATCACGAAGCCCGACAAGATCGCCGACGTTCGCAAGCGCGCGGCCAACCCGATCGCGGTCGGCAAGAACCAGGAGCTGCGCACGGCGACGCCCACGACCGAGCCGGTGACCGCCAACCAGGGCTCGGAGGTCGGCAAGGTCTTCCGGCTCCCCGACGGGCGCCTCGTGTACGTCACGGACAAGGCCGACCGCCCGTGAACTGGGGCGGGGTCTCCGACGGGGTCCAGGAGGCGCTGCGCCTCATCGTCACCGGCGACCCGCTGGTGGTCGCGACGACGGTGCGGACCCTGCGCCTCGGGGTCGAGTCCACGACGATCGCGGCCGCGGCCGCGCTGCCGCTCGGCCTGCTGCTCGGCATCGGGCGGTTTCGCGGGCGGCGGGCGGCGCTCGCGGTCGCCAACGCGCTGACGAAGGTGCCGCCGGTCGTCGTCGGGGTCTTCGCCGTGCTGCTGCTGACGCCCGCGTCGCCATACGGCGGCGGGCCGCTCGCCGGACTGAACTGGCAGAACGGCGATGCCAACGGCGCGTACTTCGTCCAGACGCTGCTCGCGTTCCCGATCATCGTCGCGCTGACGGCGACGGCGGTGCAGGCCGTCGCGCCCGGCCTCCTCGAGCAGGCCCGCGCGTTCGGCGCGCCGGCGTGGAGGTGCGGCCTGCTCGCCTTGCGCGAGGCGCGCGCCGCGGTCCTCGCCGGGGTCGTCCTCGCGCTGGGCGTGACGATCACCGCGGTCGGCGCGCTCCTCGTCATCGGAGCGCCGACGATGAGCGCCGCGGCGGCCGGCGACGGGTCCTACCGTCCCGAGCCCGCATCGCTCGCGCTCGGTGCGGTGACGGCGTACGGGAGCGATCAGGGCGGATTCGGCGGCTCGGGCGGCAAGCAGGTGGCGGTCGCGTACGCCACGGTCCTCTTCGGGCTGTTCTTCGTCATCGCCGCGACCTTGACGGCGCTGCAGCATGGCCGCGGCACGATCGTCGCGGGGCGCGGAGCCCGGGTCTTCGGACGCGCGGCATGAGCGGCACGCCTGCGTCCGAGCGGGGGGATGCGCCATCGACTTCGTGATCGAGATGCTGCGCCAGGGCTTCGGGCTGCTCGACGACCAGCAGGCCGAGCTGCGGGTGCTGCTCGACCACACGCTCGGGCTCGCGTTCTACGCGACGCTCATCGCGCTCGTCATCGGGCTGCCGATCGCGTACTGGATCGCGAGCGGCAACTCGAGGCCGCGGCGCGTCGGGCGGGTCGTCGCGAACGCGGGGCTCGGCCTACCGCCGGTCGGCGTGGGCGTGTACTACATCCTGCTCGCACCCCCGCCGGCGAGCAGCTATCTCCCGTTCCTGCACGGCTGGAACGGGCTCGCGCCGATGCAGGCGGTGCTGTCGCTCCCGATCATCGTGGCGCTGTGCGCGTCCGCGTTCCTCGGGCTGGCGCCGGGCTTGCGCGAGCAGGCGCAGGCGTTCGGGGCGTCGGGCTGGCGCCTGGCGCTGTTCACGCTGCGCGAGGCGAAGGTCGGCGTGGTCGTCGCGGTGATCGTCGCGCTGGGCGCCGCCATCGGCGAGGTCGGCGCGATCACGATCGTCGCGTTCAACGGCGGCATCTCGCCGCTCGGCTCGCTCACGACGGAGGTGCTCTACGTCCAGTACAGCCGGGGCGAGTACGGCGTCGCGTACATGGTGTCCTACGCGATCGTCCTCGTCGTCGTGCTGCTCGTGCTCGGCCTGCTCCTGACGATCGTGCAGCAGATGCGGGGCCGGGCGCTGCCGCGCATCGCCGTGCCCCGGCTCGCGGTCCTCCGCGGTGCGCGATCGTGATCGCGCCGGGTGACACTCCGGCGCGGCGCGTGCTCGAGGGCGAGCCGTGCGACCGGCGCACCGCGCTCGGGCTCGCGCTGCGCGCGGGCACCGCGACGGCCCTCGCGGCCGGCTTTCCGAGCGTGCTGGCGGCGTGCTCGAGCGGCACCGTCACGCGCGTCGCGCCGCGGTCGGACTACACGATCTTCCTCTTCGGGACGATCTCCGGCGATCCGCCGGGCGGCCAGCCGCTGGGCGATCTCGTGCGCCTGCTGCGGGCCCGCGCGATCGAGCGACGCGTCGCGCCGGTCCTGGCTGCGCGCATCGACGACGACACCATGCTCGGGAACCTGCAGGCGATCTCGACCGCGCAGGCGCGGGTGGATCCGGCGACCGGCAAGCAGACGCTGAGCACCATCCTCGCCGTGGTCGGCGGCGCCGACCCCGCACGCGTCGCTCCGATCGCGGCCGCGGCCATGAAGATCGGCGTCAAGGTCGTGAGCTACCTCATCGCGTTCGAGCCGCGGACGGCCGCGATCACCGTCGATCCGGCGCAGCTCGGCACGCTGCTCGCGACGCATGCGGCGGGGTGGGCGCGCACGCGGCTGGGCGGCCGAGGAGACGTGCTGCTCGTCGGCCCGGCGGCGAACGCGGCGTCCATCACCGGATTCGCCGTGCTGGCGCCCGCCAGCGAGCGGGCGCTGCGGGCGACGCTCGCGCGGCTCGCGCCGCGCTTGCGGATCGCGGCGTCCGTGCGTCCCGCCTCGGCCGGCGATCCCGCCGCCCCCGAGATCGCACGGGCGCTGAGAGCGCATCCGGACGTCCGGATGGTGCTGTGCAACGACGACGTGAGCGCGGTCGCCGCCGCACGCGCGCTGCGCACCGCCCATCGGGGTGGTCTGTCGACGCTCTACGCCGGCGGTCTCGGCGGGCCCTCCCTGACGTCGCGCGCGACGATCGACGCGCTGCGCGGCGACGAGGTCCTGCGCGCGGTCGTCGCCGCGCGGCCGCACGACCTCGTCGAGGCGCTCGTCGAGCTCCCGCGTGCGCTGCTGCGCGGCGAGCCGGCGCGCGACGTCCGCATCGTGCCGCAGGTGCTCACACGAGGATCGGCCGCGCTGAAGGCCTACGCGCGCGACTACCACTCCGATCCGCAACCGGACCTCGACACGCTCGACGCCGGCGGCTTGACGCCTCTCAATCCCGATCTGGCGAGGGCCGGGGCCGGAGGCTGACCGTCACGCCAGCCATGCAGACAGCTCCTTGAGCGCGTCGGGACGGACGTAGTAGTAGGCCCACAGGCCGCGGCGCTCGGAGTCCACGATCCCGGCCGCGCGCAGCTTGGACAGGTGATGTGACAGCGTCGGCTGGGCGACGTCGAACAGCGGGACGAGCTCGCAGACGCAGACCTCGCCGGCGTGGCGGCGCAGGACGTCGACGAGCTGCAGCCGGATCGGGTCGCCCAGCGCCTTGGCGACCTCCGCCATCCGCGCGGCGTGCGCGCGCTGCACGTCGGGGTAGACGACGGGCTCGCAGCAGCGCTCGCCGGCGGCGCGCTTGCGCTTCGGCGTGAGTCGCAGATCGACGGACATCGATCTAGATCTATCGATTGAAACGACAGTTGTCAATGCATACGATGGCGGCCGTGCGACCGGCCGGCCAAGCGAGCAGCCGACGGTGAAGCACGGGCTCTCGCGGCGCCTGCTGGCCGAGTTCCTCGGATCGGCGTTCCTCGCGGCGATCGTCATCGGGTCGGGCATCGCCGCCGAGCAGCTCTCACCCAGCGACAGCGGCCTCGCGCTGCTGGAGAACTCCGCCGCGACCGCCGCCGGCCTGTTCGCGGTCATCCTGATGTTCGGCCCGGTCTCCGGCGCGCACTTCAACCCCGTCGTCTCGCTCGTCGACGCGCACTTCGGCGGCCTGTCGTGGCGCGATGCGTCCGCGTACATCCCCGCGCAGATCGCCGGCTGCGTCACCGGCGCGATAGCCGCGAACGCGATGTTCGCGCTCAGCGCGATCAGCATCTCCTCGCATCACCGTGCCAGCGGCGCGCATCTCTTCGCGGAGGTGATCGCGACGCTCGGCCTGCTGCTCGTCATCTTCTCCCTCGCTCGCACGGGTCGGTCCAGCAGCGCGCCCGCTGCCGTCGGGGCTTACATCGGCGCGGCGTACTGGTTCACCAGCTCGACGAGCTTCGCCAACCCGGCGATCAGCGTCGGGCGGATCTTCTCGGACACGTTCGCCGGGATCGCGCCGGCTTCCGTCCCGGCGTTCACGGTCGCGCAACTCGCCGGCGGCGTGATCGCGATCGTGGTCCTCGCGGCGCTCTACCCCGATGTCACGCCCGACGACGCCGGCGACGTCGTCGTGCCACACGACGCGGCCGGCACCGCGGCCGGAGCATCCGTGCGATGACCGCGCTCGTCGCGACCACCGCGAGCCGCGAGCGCCGACCTCGAGCCCCGCGGTCCCGGCGCCCGGGTTCGGTCGAGGTGGCACCGCCGGCGGGCAGTCGCGCGCCGGCGGCCAGGGTCGACGAGCGGAGGCGGCGCGTGTTGGCGCCGCTGCGCACGCCGGGTCCGGGTGTGATCAAGGGGTCGTACCTCGTGATCCTCAGGGACGACGCCAGCTCGAGCGATTCGGCGCGCGTAGAACGGCTGGCGCGCGCCCACGGCGGGCGCGTCACCACCCGGTATCGGGCCGCGCTGCTTGGCTTCGGCGCGGATCTTCCCGCCGCGGCTTTGGCAGCCGTGCGCGGCGATCCTGATGTCGACCACGTATCGCGCGATCAGCGCGTGAAGGCCTCATGAGCGTCTTCGGCTCGGGATCGTCGGATCTCGCACGCCCGCGCCGATGGCCTTCGCCCGCGACAACACTCCGATCCCCAGCCCAGGGACCGTGGGCGTGACGTTGGTGCTCCCACGACCGGATGTGTCGGGGGTCGCCGGCACCCTGCGGCTGAGGGCAGCACAGGGAAACCACCCGCGCTCGCCCCGCTGGAGCGGGTGGGCCCGGACGCGATCGAGGGCGAGTTCATCGTGATCCTCACTGACGGGAGGGGCCCGGACGACGTCGAGCGCGTGGCGCGGTTCGCCCGCGCCCGCGGTGGCCGCGTCTTGAACGTCTGGGACGACGGCTTCTCCGCAGCGTTGCCGGAGGCCGCTCTCGCCGACGTACGCAGCGATCCGGATGTGGAATACGTCTCCGAGAACGGGCAGGGCGGCCTCAGAACGACGCAAAGCGACCGATCGCATCGGTCAGCGGAACCTTCCCCTTGACGGGGCTACTCGTATGCCTGCCGACCGACCCCGGCGATGATCCGCCCCGCTCGCCGCGTTCGGTCGGCGGCTGAATCGGGAACCACTGGCATCGCCTAGGATGTGCCTATGCGTGCGCGGAGTGCTCGTCGGCGCCGCGGGGAGCTTCGACCGGAGGTGGAGATGCCTGATCACGATCTGCTTGGCAGCGCGCGCGGCACGGCTATCACTGGCCGGGATCGGTCGTCCGGGCGGTGGGCGTGCGCGCTGCTCCTCGCGCTCGCTGCCAGCCTCCTCGGCTTGTCGACGTTTGTGACGAGTGCCTATGCATCGTTCGGTCCACCGAGCTTCGGTCAGCCCCAGCTCGTCGATGCCGAGCCGCCGTTCTCCCTGTTTCGCTCGATCGGGGCGGTCGGCTGTGCGACCCCCACGACGTGCGTCGCCTTCGCCGGCGGCAACGTCCAGCGCACGACCAACGCCGGAGGCGCGAGCGCGCCGACCTGGGCGCCCCCCAAGGCGGTGGCCCCCGGCAGCGTGCACTCCGTGTCGTGCACGACGAGCTCGACCTGCGTCGCGGCGGACAGCGCGAACCAGGCCGTGCGCTCGACCGACGGCGGCGCCACCTGGTCGCCGCCCAAGCTCATCTACCAGGTGTCGTTCGGGGGCGATCGCGGCACGGCGCTGTCATGCGCGAGCGACGGCGTCTGCGTGGCGGCCACGGCAGTGCGGTCCTACGCCGTCTCGGTCGACAGCGGCGTCAGCTGGACGCGCGGGCCGGAGCTCGCCGGGATCTTCCTGGCGCGGCTGTCCTGCCTGCCCGGCGGGACGTGCGTCGGCGGCACGGGCAGCGCGAACGTCGCGATCTCGACGAACGTCACGGCCGCCAGCCCGGCGTGGGCGGTCCAGGAGATCGGCGGATCGAACGCCGTCAACGACGTCTCGTGCATCGCGCCGCAGACATGCGTCGCGGTCGACAGCGCCGGCAACGCGCTGATCTCGAAGAACGTCAAGTCCGCGACGCCGACGTGGTCGACGGTGGCGACGACAGCCACAAGCGCGCTCAACGCGGTGTCGTGCACCGCGACCGGACTGTGCGTCGCGGTCGACAACGCGGGCAACTCGCTGATCCTGCCCGATGTCGATGCGGCGAGCCCGGCCTGGACGAAGGTCTTCACGGGCGCCGCGACGAGCCTCAGGGCGGTGGCCTGCGTCGGCGGCGGCGGGTGCATCGCGGGCGACGCAGGCGGCAGCGTGCGCTACGCGCTCGTCGCCCCTCCGGCGCCGGCGACGTGGTCCGCCGCGACGAACCTCGGCGGCACGACGAGCCTGTCCTCGGTGTCGTGCGCGAACGGCGACCTCTGCGTCGCGGGCGGTGCGACCGGTCATGCGACGACGTCGCGCGATGGCGGCGCGGCGTGGTCTGCGCCCGTCGCGGCGACGTCGGGCAGCAACCGCGTCGTGGGCCTCTCGTGCATCGACGCAGGAGGGGGGACCTGCGTCGGCCTCGGCTCCGACGCGAACACGAACGCCGGCTCCGCCGTCGCCGCGAGGAACGTCGCGGCCGGCACGCCGGCGTGGTCGACGACGCCGATCACGAGCGTCGGCAGCGACGGCAACCCGCGTGGGATCTCGTGCGTGGAGAGCGGTCTGTGCGTGGTCGTCACGGCGACCGGAAAAGCCGTGTTCTCGACGAACGCCGGGACCGCCGCCGTGCCGTCGTGGTCGTCGCCGAGGGTGACCGGGGCGGAAGGTCTGCTGACCGCGGTGTCGTGCGCGACGAGCACGCGCTGCGTGGCCGTCAGCGACAACGGCAACGTCATGATCTCCCGCAATCCGTCGACGGCCAGCCCGACGTGGTCGGTGCCCGCCCAGATCGACGGGGGACGGAACCTGCGCGACGTGTCCTGCGCCCCCCGGGGGCTGTGCGTGGCCGTCGACAGCGCCGGGCATGTCGTCACCTCCACGAACGTGACGTCGGCGACCCCGACGTGGTCGCAGCCGGTCCTCGTCGACGGCGTGTCGGGCCTGGACAGCAAGGTGTCGTGCGTGCTGACCGCGCTCTGCGTCATCGTCGGGCTGCCCGGCGGCGGCGCCGTGTACTCGACGAACCCCGCGGCCGCGAGCCCCGTGTGGACGCCCGCGAGCCCGGGCGCGGTCGGCCAGAGCCGCGTGTCGTGCGCGGGCACGGGCACGTGCGTCGTGGTCGACAGCGTCGGCAACGCGATCCGGGGCACGAGCCCGGTCGCCAAGGCCGGGGTGGCGCCGTCGAGCGTGGCGTTCGGAAACGTCGTCGCCGGAGCGGCCGCGACCCGGACCGTCACGATCACGAACACCGGGCAGGCGACCCTCAACGTCGCCGGCCTGGCGCTCGCGGGCGGCGACGCCGTCGGGTACAAGCTGGCCGGGGCCACCTGCGCCGGGGCGGCGCTCGCGCCCGGCGCGGGCTGCAGCGTCGACGTGACGTTCGCGCCCGCCGAGATCGGGCCGTACGCGCTCGCCAGCCTGCAGGTCTCAAGCGACACCGCCTCGAGCCCCGACGTCGTCGCGCTGAGCGGGACCGGCGTCGAGCCGCCCCCGCCGGCTCCGCCGCCCGCGCCGCCTCCACCTCCACCGACGCCTCCGGGGGTCCCGCCGCCGCCTCCGCCGCCGCCGCCCGTCGCTCCCGCACAGCCGTCCAACGTCGTCGTGATCAGGAGCGTCCGGTCGGCCGGCAAGGGCGCGATCACGCTCAGCGTCACGGTGCCGGGCGCCGGGCGCCTCGCGGTCGCGACGACCGCGAAGGTGCGCGCGCCGAAGGCCAGGAAGGCGACGACGACGACCTACGGCGTGCGCGTCTCGAAGTCCGCGAAGCGCGCCTCGACGATCGCGATCCGGATCAAGCCCGGCACGCGCGCGGCGGCGGCACTGAAGCGCGCACGCAGGCTGCGGGTCACCGTCGCGGTGCAGTTCACACCTGCGGGCGGCACGGCGCGCACGAAGAAGGCCGGCGTGACGGTGACGAGCAGGTAGCGGCTCGAGCACCGCAGCGGCTGGTCGGCCCCGGCGCAGGTGCGGGTCGCGCTGACCCGCATCGCTGCGCCGAGGCCGACGGCCGTAGCCGCGATCGGCGGCCGCCCTACAGCACGGCGACGCTGAACGAGACCTTGTCCGCGGTGGTCGGGAGCGGATCGTTGTCGGTGAGGCTGAGGTCGAACGTGGCGACGAGCAGCTCGCCGAGGTTGCACCCCGAGTAGTTGCCGGTGAGGACGACCGACGAGGTCATGACCGCCGGCTTGGCGACGCCGTTCTTGCCAAGGTCCGCCGACGCGATGATCGCGACGTTGTTGATCGCGATCCCGGCCTCCGGCGTGAGGCAGTAGACGCCAGAGTGGTCGCCGCGCCGCAGCGACGCGAAGCCGGGATGCGGGCCGACGAAGGCCGGCTGGGGGCCGTTGAACGGGAGGTTCGCCTGCACGAACGCATACGCCTTCGCGCCTCCGGGAGCGCCGTCCTCGCCGGGGGCGCCGTCCTCGCCCGGGGCGCCGTCGGCGCCGGGAGCGCCGGCCTCGCCCTTGGCGCCGGCGGGGCCGGGGTCGCCCTTGGGTCCGGCCGGTCCGACGGGGCCGGCAGCGCCCGCCGCGCCCGCGTCGCCCTTCGGCCCGACCGCCCCGGCGTCGCCCTTGGCTCCGGCCGGGAGCTGGCCGAGCTTGAAGTCCGCGGCGAGCAGCGATCCGTTCTTGACGTCGCTCGCCGTCACGGCGCTGGAGGCGATCTTGGCGCCGGTCACCGCGTTGCTCTTGATCTGCGTGGTTCCGACGCTGTTGCGCGGCAGCGCGACCGCCGCGTAGCTCGTGCCGCCCAAGGCGATCACCAGTGCCAAGGTCGCGGTCACGTTCGCGTACCGCGCTCCCCCGAAAATGCGCTTCATCCTGCCCTCCCGTGTAGAGATCTGTCACCACGGCGCTCCGATCAACCGCGTCGCGAGCCCGTGCCCAGGCCATAGCCTATGCAATGCATAGGAAGTGCGCACGATCTACCGTGGTGCTGGGCAAACGCGGCCGCGACCTATGTATTACCTACGTGTTATCGTCGCGGGCGGGAGGAGCACGCGACGGCTCGTCGGGGCTGAAGGAAGGTGTGATGCATCCGGGGTCTGCCGTCCTGATCGCCGAGAATCTGCGTGTGTCCCGCGGCAAGCGGGTGCTGCTCGACAGCGTCGATCTGAGCCTGCATCGCGGCGAGGTCGTGGTCGTGCTCGGCCCCAACGGCGTCGGCAAGTCCACGATGCTCGCCGTGCTCGCCGGCCTGCTGCCGAAGGCGGGCGGGAAGGTGACGCTGAACGGGCGCGTGGCCGCTGCCCTGCAGTCGCCGGCGCTGGCGCGGCGCTCGGTTCGCGCGAACCTGCATCTGGCCATGGGCTGGTGGGGCGTGCCGCGCGAGCAGCGGGCCGAGCGCGTCAGCCACGCGCTCGGGCTGCTGCACATCGAGCACCTCGCCGATCGCTTCGCGGACCGGCTGTCCGGAGGCGAGGCGCGGCGCGTGCACTTCGCGCGCGCACTGGCGCTGCGCAGCGACGCGCTGCTGCTCGACGAGCCGTTCGCCGGCCTCGATCCGCCGACGCGTGCAGAGCTCTTGAGCGACACCTCGGCGGCGCTGCACGACGCGGACCGGGCGACGATGGTGGTCGTGCACGATCGCGCGGAGGCGTGGGCGCTCGCCGATCGGCTGATCGTGCTGCTCGACGGGCGCGTCGCCGCGCAGGGGACGCCGCACGAGGTGCTCGAGCGACCCGACAGCCCGGACGTCGCCCGGTTTCTCGGCTTCAGCGGGCGCGTCCGCGAGCCGGACGGGTCCTGGCGCTACGTCCGCCCGCCGCAGGTCGCGCTCGACGCGTGCGGAGCGCTGCACGGACGCGTCACGCGGCGCGTGCCGGAGGAGGACGGCGTGCTGTGCGAGGTCGCGCTCGAGGAAGGCGAGTTGCAGGTCCGCAGCGCGTATCCCGGGCCTGCCCTCGGCGAGCGCGTCACGCTGCGCGTGGACGGCGGGGTGCGCTTCGACGACTCCCGTTGAACGCGCTCCGAGGCGTGGTACGATTTCCGACGGCTACCTATGTAATGCATAGGCAAACGAAGGAGGGGTAGGCATGTTCGAGTCAGAGCAGGGGTCCGGTGGCCCGGTCGTCGACGACGCGACCGCGGCCGCGCAAGTGGGAATCCTCGCTGCCTTGGAAGGGGCGGGCGTAGCCGATGACGCGTCCGCCGCCGACCCCTCCGACGTGCGTGTGGCGGTGGCTTCCGGTGCGACTGTCGGACATGGAGTGATCCGGCTCCGGTCCCAGCCGGCTCCCCCGCAGGGTGACACCGCCCCCGGCGTCACCGCCCCGGAGGTCGCCGCCACACGAGAGCCCGTCGGACATGGGACGATCCGCCTCCTCACCGAGCCGCGCCAGCCCGTCGAGGAGACCCCGGCGCCGGTGTCCGCGGCGGCGCCCGGACCCGCGGCGGCGCCCGCCATGGCGCCCGCGCCGGTCCCGGCGCCCGAGCCGGTCGCGCCGCCCGAGCCGGCCGGCGCGCCCGAGCCCGTCGGCCACGGCCCGGTCCGCTTCGTCGACCGCAGCCTGCGGCTCGACCCGTCCGCGACGGACGCCGCCGAGGCCGACATCCTCGAGCTGCTGTCGACCGCGGGGTAGCGGGCGACGCTCCACTCTGGGCGCGCGCGAGGCATAGGCAACGCCCATGTAATGCGGAGGCTATGCTCGCTCGGATGGCCGAGGCGCCCGAGATCGACGAGGAGCTCGATCGCGCGCGTCATGCGCGTGCGCGGACTCCCGACGAAGCGCCTCGCGATCGACTACGCGCTGCGCCATCTCCTCTCCCGGCGCATGAGCCGCGACGAGGCGCTCGCGATGCGTGGGACCGGCTGGGATGCCGGCGCGCGCGCCGGCGGCGAGCGGCCGCCGGGTCGGTGATCCTCGTCGACGCGACGGCGTGGATCGAGTTCCTGCGCGCGACGGGGAGCCCGGCCGACGTCCGGCTGCGCGAGCTCGTCGAGGCCGACGAGCGGCTCGCCGTCACCGATCTCGTCGTCATGAAGGTCCTCGCGGGCGCGCGCGACGACGCGCACGCAGAGCAGCTGCGGCGGATGCTCGCCCGCTGCGAGTACCTCCCCGTCCACGCGCCGGGCGACTTCGAGCGCGCCGCCGAGCTCTACCGGCGCTGCCGCGACGAGGGTGCCGAGGTGAGGCGCTTGCCGGAGTGCGTGATCGCGATCGTCGCGATGCGATGCGGTGCGGCGCTGCTCCACGCCGACAGCGACTTCGACGCGATCGCGCGGTGCGCGCCGCTGGCGATCGCGACATAGCCGTACATGCTGCCTATGCGTCGCATAGGTGAGAACGTCAAGACGTGTGCGGTGCCGCTGCGGGTGTTCGCCGCCGGCTCCCTGCGCTCGGCGTTCGACGCGCTGGCCGAGCACTGGCCGGGGCTCGTCGAGATCCGCTACGCGAACGCCGGGGTCCTGGCCGAGGCGATCCTCGCGGGCGACCCCGCGGACGTCTTCGCGTCGGCCAGCCCGAACGAGCCCGACCGCCTCGCCGGGCTCGGTCTTGCCTGGCCGGGACTGCCGTTCGCGTCGAACCGCCTCGTCGTGGCCGTCCCGGCCGCGAGCGACATCGGCGACGTGAGCGTGCTCGCCGAGGACGGGACGCGCATCGTCATCGAGATCGCGGGCATCCCGCTCGGCGACTACACGCGCGAGTTGCTGGACGGACTCGGCGAGCTGTACGGCTGCGACTTCGCGCAGGGCGTCCTCGACAACGTCGTCGCGCAGCGCGACAGCGTCGACGCCGTGAGCGCCGTCGTGTACGACGGCAAGGCCGACGCCGCGATCCTCTACGCGACGGATGTCGCCGCGTCGGGCGGACGTTTGCGCGCGATCGAGCCGCCGCGCGCGGCCGCGGTTCCCGCGACGTACGTGCTGTGCGCGCTGCGCGCGGCGGAGCAGCCCGCGGACGCGGCGGTCTGGATCGACCTCACCCTCGGCCCGCTTGGCCAGCGGGTGCTGCGGGCAGCCGGATTCGCGCCACCCTGGTAGCGCGCCGGGATGTGTAGACAGTGCGCGTTCTCGCGAGTTATCCTATGCAACGCATAGGCAAGCGTAGCCGCCTGTTCGCTCGCGGCAGGCAAACTCCCCGGTAGTCCGGGCGATAGGCTCCCGAGCTACGTATTGCCTATGCGAAAGCTTGAGGGGAGCGATGGACATCGAGGGGCGAGGCACGAGGTCGAGCCGCGGGCGCAGCCGCGCGGTCGCGTGCGCGAGCGCGGTGCTGGCGGCGGCGGCCGCGATCGCGCTTCCGGCGAGCGCGGGCGCGGCGCTCTCGACGTCCGTCGTGAGCTCGAGCGTCGCGGGGCCGAACGCCGCGATGACCGAGGGCGACGCAAGCGTCGCCTGCGCCGGCAAGCTCGTCTCCGGGGGCGGCGCGCGTGTCGATCAGACCGTGCTCTCCAACGGCACGCACCTCGCCGGCTCGTACCCGACGCCCGACGGCATCGGGCAGTCCGCCAACGGCGACGCCGGCCCGACCGCGTGGATCGGCGCCGGCGCGATCGGCGGCCAGGCGACCAACGGCGTCACGACCTGGGCGTACGGCATCTGCCTCGACGCCGGCCCGGCGGCGACGAGGGTCGTCTACGCGAGCACGCCGGGGCCGTCGGAGACGTTCACCGGCAGGCTCGCGACCGCGTCGTGCCCGGCCGGCACGCGGCTGCTGAGCGGCGGCGCGCGGACGACGCCCGGCACCGTCGGCAGCCTCAAGCCCAACGGCAGCTTCCCGAGCGACGGCAGCGGGGCGCCGGTCCTGTCCGGCGCGAACGCGTCGTCGTGGACGGCGGCCGGCCTCAACGGCGGCCAGCCGCCGAACGCCAACACCACGCACGCCTTCGCGATCTGCACGGCGCCGGGCGCCGCGACACCGACCGTCACGGTGGAGAACGCCCGCGTCGACGGGCCGGAGAACGCGAGCACGGGCGCGCAGGTCACGACGACGTGCCCCGCCGGCAGCCTGCTACTCGGGGGCGGCGGCTGGATCAGCGACCACTTCGCGCTCCCCGGCTCGCAGGGCGACCACCTCACGGGCAGCTTTCCGAGCGACGCGAGCGGCACCCCGGTGACCGCGGGGACCGCGAGCTCGTGGACCGCGAGCTCGCACACCGGCGGCACCTACTCCGGTCCGCTCACCGACACGAACGTCTGGGCGATGTGCGCGACGGAGGCCGGTACGGGCCCGGGTGGGAGCGGCGGTGGCGGGGCCGGGCCGGGCGCCGGCGCGCCGCCGCCGGGCGTCGCGCCGATCGGCGACATCGCCGGCGGGATCACGGTCTCCCGGGTCCTGCAGTCGGTCCGGCGCCAGATGATCCCGAAGGGCAACGCGGCGCGGATTCCCGAGCTGCTGCGCAAGGGTGGCGCAAGGCTGTCGTTCAAGGCGCTCGATGCGGGCACGCTCGTCATCCGCTGGCGGACGGTCTCCGTGAAGGTGCGCGGCAAGCGGACGAAGGCGATCGTCGTCGCGGAGGGGCGCCAGACGTTCCCGCGCTCGGGGACGAGGACCGTGAACGTCAAGCTCACGAAGGCCGGCAGGCGCGTGCTGCGCGGCGCCACGCGGCTGCGGCTCACCGCCGTGGGGACGTTCACGCGCAAGGGCCGCAAGCCGGTCACCGGCACGAAGGCGTTCGTCCTGACGCGCAATGCCGCCACCGCGGCGCCCTGAGGTGCCGGCCCGCCCGCCCTCGCGGCGCTCGGCCGCGCGCCGCCCCCGCCCGCTCTCGCGGCGGTCGGCCGCGCGCCGCGGCGCGGGGTCGGGCGCGCAGGGCGGTCGGCGGCGCGCGCCGGGCCACGGGCGGGCAGGCCGCGCGCTCCTGCTCGGCGGTCTCGCGCTGCTCGTCGCTGCGCTCGCGGCGGCGGCCGCGCTGACCGGCGCCGCGATCCTCGGCGCGCCCGAGTCGGCGGTGTCCTTGACGCGGGCCGCCGTCGCGGCGCCGATCGGCATCCCGGTGAGCTTCGAGCGCAACGTCGGTCAGGCCGACCGCGACGTGCGCTTCCTCGCGCATGCGCCCGGCGGCGCGCTGTTTCTCACCTCGACGGAGGCGGTCTTCGCGCTCGCGACGCCGGGCGCCGCTCCCGACGTGCTGCGGATGCGGCTGCTCGGCACCCACGGTACGGCGGAGCCGGTCGGCCGGGCGCTGCGTCCCGGCACGGCGAACTACCTCGTCGGCGACGCGTCGCGCTGGCGGCGCGGCGTGCCGGCGTACGGCCGCGTGGCCTACCGCGGCGTGTACCGCGGGATCGACCTCTCCTACCACGCGGCGCGCGGCCAGCTCGAGTACGACTTCGACGTGGCGCCGCGCGCCGATCCGCGCCGCATCGGCCTCGAGCTGCGGGGCGCGCGCGGCTTGCGCATCGACGCGCGCGGACGGCTCGTCGTGCGGCTCGCCCACCGCACGCTCGTGCAGGACGCGCCGCGGATCTACCAGCTGCGCGGCGGGGTCCGCCGGGCGGTCGCCGGGCGCTACGAGCTGCGCGGCCCGCGCCGCGTTGGCTTCTCTGTCGGCCCGTACGACGGCTCGGCGGCGCTCGTCATCGACCCGACGATCAGCTGGTCGACGTACCTCGGAGGGAGCGCGAGCGACGTCGGGACGGCGATCGCCGTGGACCGCGCGGGCAACTCGTACGTCACCGGCACGACGACCTCGGCCGACCTGCCGCTGCGCCGGCCGCTGCGCGCGAAGCATCGCGGCAAGCCGGTCGACGCGTTCGTTGCGAAGCTCGATCGCGCCGGCCGGCTCGTCTACGCGACGTACCTCGGCGGCGACGGCTACACGGACGGACGGGGGATCGCGGTCGATCGCGGCGGCCACGCGTACGTGACCGGCGGCACGGGCTCGCATGACTTCCCGGTCAAGCGCGCGGTCCAGCCCGACTACGGCGGCGGCCCGTTCGACGCGTACGTGACGAAGCTGTCGGCGTCCGGCCGCGCGATCGTCTACTCGACGTTCAACGGCGGGCCGTTCAACGACCGCGGCTACGCGATCGCGGTCGACGGCGGGGGCGCCGCGGTCGCGACGGGGCGCACGGCCCACGACGGGTTCCCCGGGGCGGGGCGGATCGAGCCCGGTCCGGAGGGCGGCGCGTTCGTGACGAAGCTCGCCGCCGGCGGCCGGCGCGTGACGTACTCGACGGTCCTCGGCGGCGCCGATCCGTCGAACAGCTCGAACACCGCCTTCGCCGTCGCGCTGGATCGCGACTCCAACGCGTACGTCACCGGGATCACGTCGGCGCCGGACTTCCCCACGGTCAGGCCGCTGCAGGCCCGCTACCGCGGCATGCGCAGCAACGCGTTCGTCACGAAGATCGACGCGCGCGGCACGCGGATCGCCTACTCGACCTTCCTCGGCGGCAGCACCGAGGACGAGGGGCTCGGGATCGCCGTCGACGGCTCGGGCAGCGCGTACGTCGCGGGCCACACCTCGTCGGCGGACTTCCCGGTCGCCGGGCCGGCGCTGCCGGGGGTCGCGACCGGCGACGGGTCGAGCGCGTTCGTCGCGAAGCTCGCCGCGGGCGGGCGGGCGCTCGCGTACTCGGTGCTGCTCGGCGGCGCGGGCGAGGACGCGGCCAACGCGATCGCGGTCAACCGCTTCGGCAACGCGTTCGTCGCGGGCACGACGACGGCGCGCGACTTCCCGGCGACGCCGGGCGCCGTGCAGTCGCAGCTCGCAGGCCCGAGCGACGCGTTCGTGACCGCTCTCGGCCGCGGCGGGTCGAGCCTGCTGCTCTCGACGTACCTCGGCGGGGCCGGCGCCGAGATCGGCCTCGGCCTCGCGCTCGATCGCGCCGGCGACGCGTACGTCAGCGGGCAGACGGGCTCGCCGGACTTCCCGATCCTGCGGCCGGTCCAGGGCGCGCCGGCCAAGCTCGCGGCGACCGCGGGCGGCGGCGGGTCGGCCTTCGTCACCAAGATCTCCACGCATGACGAACCCTGAGCGACAGGCATCGCCACCCGCGGTCGACCGGCGGACCTTCGTCGCGGCCGCGGCGCGGCTCGGCCTCGCCGCGTCGACCCTCGGCGCGCTCGACGCGCTGGCCTTCGCGCCCACGCGTGCGGACGCCGCGGGCGGGCGACGGCCGGACATCCAGTTCGACGTCGCCGGGGCGATCGCACCGGCGCGAACGGTCGACGGCGTCGTCGTCCGCTTCCCGCCGGTCTACACGAGCTTCACGACGATCAGGCTGCGGCGCCGGCCGTCGCTCGCCGACCAGCGCCGCCTGCGCGACGCGCTGAGCGCGATCGAGCGCCGCTATCCGTTCACCCCGCGCGGCGTGCTGCTGACGATCGCCTACGGCCTGCCGTACTTCGAGCGTCTGCCGGGCTCGCTCGTGCGCGAGCGCATCCCGCGGCTGCGCGCCGACCCCGCGCGGCCCGCGCTCGAGGAGGCGGTGCCCGGGCCGACGGACGTCCATGCTTCGAACCCCGGCGTCGCCAAGCGCCGGTTCGACATGCCGGTCCGGATCGAGTCCAACGACATGCTCGTGATCGCGCGCAGCGACTCGACGCGCGTCATCGACGCGGTGATCCGCCAGCTCGTCGAGCGGATGGACGGGCTGCTGCGTGTGACCTCGCGGCGGCTGATGTTCCAGCAGATGGGGCTGCCGCGGAAGGTCGCCGAGCGCGAGCGGCTGCCGTTCGCGGGGTCGATCAACCCGCGCTCGCCGATGTGGATGGGGTTCGCCGACCAGCAGGTCACGGCCAGCGCGCCGGCCCCGGTCGTGACGTTCGCGGGCAGCCACTCCGCGCGGCTGACGACGGCGCGGCGCGGCGACTACTTCGACAACGGCTCGATCGTCCACCTGTCGCACCTCGTCGAGGATCTCGAGCAGTTCTACGCCGAGCCCTACGGCGAGCGGGTCCAGTGCATGTTCCGCCCCAACCCGCCGCCCGCGCCCGGCAACGCCGACCAGTTCGCCGACGGCGGCGGGCCCGCGTTCCTGCAGAACACGTTCCACGACCCGGCCGACGTGCGCGCGGGCGCGGCGGCCACGCGTCGTATCGGCCACCTCACGGCGCTGCAGCGCTGCTCGCGCGCGGCCGACACGACGCCGCTGCACATCCGCGCCGACGGCGCGGGCTTCGACGCGCTCGACGTCCCCGACGGGTCCAAGCAGCCGAAGCTGCACTTCGCGATGTTCGTCCCGACGGCGCAGCTGTTCGCCGACATGCGCCGCGCGCAGGCGTCGCTGGACCTCGTACAGGAGCACGGGGTGGACGAGCGCCGCAACGGCATCGAGCGGTTCGTGACCGCGACACGGCGCCAGAACTTCCTCGTGCCACCCCGCCGCCACCGCGCGTTCCCGCTGGTGGAGCTCGCGGCGCGCGTCAGCGCGAGAGCGCGAACGTCGTCCGCGCGCTGACTCGGGCGCGGCCGGCGGGCGCGAAGACGCCGCGCGCGGTGAGCTTCGCGCGCCGGGCGCGCTCGAGCCGGTGCCGGCCGCCGGCCGTCAGCAGGACCTCGATCGTGTGCCGGCCCGTCGCGGTGAAGCGTGCTCGCCCGCCGGCGACACGGGTGCGCCCGGCGTACCGCGAGACACGCACGGTGCCGGCCCCGAGCGCGTCGAAGGGCAGGCCGGCGTGGCCCAGGCGCAGCAGCCTGCGCAGGCTCGTCGCGTGCCCGCGTGGCACGAGCTGGCGGCGCAGCTGGACGAGCGGCGACGGCGAGAGGACCGTGGCGAAGGCATCGCTCCCGCGCGTGCCCGCGACGGCGAGTGCGCCGAAGCGGTCGACTGCGATCCCGAGCGCGGAGTCGGTCGCCGTGCCGTCGAGGCGAGCGGAGAAGCCAAGCGCGGCGCCGTTGCGTGCGAGGCGGGTCGCGAAGGCGCCTCCGCCGGCGGCCGCCGGCGCGGTTGCGTCCTGCGCCGCGACCGGGGTGGCTGTCGCGGTGGCGTTCGGCGCCGACGCCGGGGTGGCCGGTGCGGTGGCGTTCGGCGCCGACGCCGGGGTGGCTGTCGCGGTGGCGTTCGGCGCCGACGCCGGGGTGGCCGGTGCGGCGGCGTTCCGCGCTGCCGTTGGGGTGGTCGCCGCGGCTGCGCTCTGCGCTGCCGCCGGCGTGGCCGGCACTGCGGCGCCGGCGCCCTGCGACCACGGACCGCTCAGCGGGAAGTCGGCCGAGCTCGTGCTGCCCGTGACGTGGGCCGCGCCGTCGGCGTCCACGGCGACCGCCGCGCCGGCGTCGCTCGCGCTGCCGCCCAGCCGCGTGGCATAGCTCAGCGCCCGGCCGCGCGGGTCGAGCTTCGCGACGAACGCGTCCGCGTCCGCGGTCGCGAACGGCAGCGCGCCTCGCAGCGGGAAGTCGGGTGAGCGGGTCACGCCGGTCAGGTACGCGTTGCCGGCGGTGTCGGCTGCGACCGCCCGGCCGCCGTCGTCCGCGCGCCCCCCGAGGTACGTCGCGTAGACGACCTTGCGCCCGGCGGCATCGATCTTGATCGCGAACGCGTCGCCGCCACCGGCGAGCGCGGGCTGCAGCGCGCGGCTCACCGGGAAGCTCGCCGCGTTGGTGACGCCGGTGGCGTACGTGCGACCGGCCCTGTCGACGGCGACGCCGAACGCCGTGTTGCCGTGGTTGCCGCGATCGGCGCCGCCGAAGACCGTCGAGAAGACGAGCTTCGAACCGGTGGCGTCGAGCTTCGCGACGAACGCGCCACCGGCGACGGGCGGCCGCAGCCGGCCGGCGCGGGGGAACTGGGGCGACACCGTCTTGCCGGCAACGACCGCCCGCCCGGAGCGGTCGACGGCGATCGCGTTTGCCTCGTCGTAGTGCGTGTCGCCGAGGAGCGTCGACCAGCGCAGACGGCCGCGCGCGTCGAGTGCGGTCACGAAGGCGTCGAACGGGCCGCCGCCGTAGCTGCGCTGCAGCGCGCCGGGCGTTGTCGGGAAGTCGGTCGCGTTGGTCGCGCCGGCCACGTAGGCGCGCCCGGCGCCGTCGACCGCGATCCCGCGCCCGGAGCTGACGCGGTCGCCGCCGATGACCGTCGCGTAGACGAGCCGGCCGCCGGCGTCGAGCTTGGCGACGAACGCCGCGGTCTGCGCGTCGCGTGGAGCGAAGCGCCGCGAGGGCGACGCGGGGAAGTCGGCGGAGCTCGTGTCGCCGGTGACGTAGGTGTTCCCCTCGCGGTCCACCGCGACCGCCCGCGCGGCGTCCAAGCCGCTGCCGCCGAGCGTGCGCGAGAACGCGACTCCGGGCTGGGCGCCGACCGTGCCCTGGGCGCGGAGCACGTGCGCGGCGAGCGTCGCTTCGTCGGCGGCGGGGGCGCGCGTGCCGGGCACCGGTTCGCCACCTGCTGCCGCGGGCGCGCGTGTGCCGGGCACCGCTTCGCCGCCTGCTGCCGCGGGCGCGCGTGTGCCGGACGCCGCGTCGCCGGCCGCGGTGGCGCGCGTGGCGAGCGCCGCTTCGCTGGCGGCGGGGGCACGCGTGCCGGGCGCCGCTTCGCCACCTGCTGCCGCGGGAAGCGCGACCAGCGCTGCCGCCGCCGCTGCGACGACGCGCGCGGCCGCCGCCGCTGATGCTCGCCGGAGCACGCTCAGCGGATCACGTCGAACATCTTCGTTGTGCGCACCGTCGCCTCGGCGGGCGCCTTGAACGTGCCGACCGCCAGCAGCCGCAACCGCTTCGCCGGGCCGAGCGCGCGCCGGCCCGCCGGCGTGAGGCGGACGCCGATCGTCGTCGCGCGCGCGCCCGTGAACGCTCGGCTGCCGCGGGCGACGAGCCTTCGCCGGCCGCCGCGCTCGTACCACGAGATCGTCGCGCGACCGGAGCGCAGGGCGCGGAACGCGAGCGTGACCGGGACGCGCGCCAGCAGCGACCCGATCCGTGCCCCGCGGCCGGTGGGCGCGAGCCAGCGGCGAAGCTCCGTGCGGACCTGACTCGGGGTCACCCGCCCGCCGGCGACGATCGCCGTCGCCGCCGAGACGGCCCAGGTCCCCGCGCCCGCGACGTTGCTCGCCGTCTCGCGGACGCGGACCCGCGCGCCCGTGTCGGCGAGCGTCAGCCGGTAGCTCGGCGATCGCGCGCCGGCGATCGTCGCGCAGCCGTTGCCGTCGCTCGAGCAGCGCAGCCAGGCGTACGCGTACGTCGCGGGCGCGTTCGTCCACGTCCCCGGCCGCACGGTGAAGACGCTGCCGCGCCGCGCCGTCCCGGCGATCGCCGGCGGGTTTGTGCTGGCTGGCAGCGCCGGGCCGGGTGGCGGCGGTGGCACCGGGGCGGGCGCGTCCGCAGCGCTCGCGCAGAGCGCCCAGACGTCGGTCTGCGTCAGGGCGCCCGAGTCGACGCCGCCGGTGTGCGACGCGGCCGTCCACGAGCCGGCGGTACCGGACGCGACGGGCGTCCCGCCGGCGTCGCTCGGATAGCTGCCGGTCAGATGGTCGCCCTGCGAGCCGGGCAGGCCGAACGCGTCGCTGATGAACCCGCCGCCACCGAGCAGCGTGCTCCCGGCCGGGCACGATGCGCTGACCTGCGCGGCGCTGCTCGCAGCCGCGGGGCCGGGCACGCGCGCGTGCGCGATGCCCACGTTCGGCAGCGCAGCGCCCGTCGCGCAGACGGCAAACGCGTGCGTGGTGTTGCCCTGGTCGCCGCCGCCGCCGTTCAGCCCGGTGGCGGTCCACGAGCTCGGGTTCGCGCCCTCGGTGAGCGGCGCGCCCGCGGCGTCGCTCGGGAAGCTCCCGTTGGGCTTCAGGCTGCCGACGGTGCCGGGCGTCGTGCGGGCGCCGCCGCTCAGCAGGCGGGTGCCGGGCGGGCAGGTGGCCGTCGCATGGACGGTCGCGAACGTGCCGGCGGGGCCGGCCGTGCTTGCCCTCACGACCTGCGTCGCGGCCACGCCGGCGTCGAGGCACAGCACGTAGCCGAGCGTCTGCGCGTCGTTCGGCACCCCGCCGCCCGAGCCGCCGGAGGACAGCCAGTGCGTCGGGTTGCGCTCGCCGCTCGCCGATGCGGTGTCGGGGCCAGGGCTCGGCGTGCTCGCGTACAGGCGGATGCCGTTGTGCGTGACCGCCGGCGTGCTCTGCGCGAGCCGCGTGCCCCCGCCGGAGACCAGCCGCCCGCCGCAGTCCGAGGTCGTGCTGACCTCGCTGAACGTCGTCGACGGTCCGACGACGTTCGAGCTCGAGATCGACGTCGCCGGCGCAGCGGCGGCGTGCGCGGCGCCAGCGACGAGCGGCGTGCACGCCGCAGCGGCGATCGTCGCGGCGGCGAGCGTGCGCGCGCGGCGCGGCCCCCGGGCGAGCGTGTCGCTCCGCGGCGGCCCAAGCGCGCCGCGTCGCGCAGCGGTGGCCTGGCGGGGCGGCGCGGAGGCACTTCCCCGCCGAGCGGTCCCCTCCCGCGGCGGCGCAGGCGCTCCACCCCGCGGGGCGGTTGCCTGGTGCGGTGGTGCAGGCGCTCCACCCCGCGGGCCGGTTGCCTGGCGCGGCGGCGCAGGAGCTCCACCCCGCGGGCCGGTTGCGTGGCGCGGTGGTGCGGCTGCTGTCATCTCGAGGCCCTTCGCTTGACGACGACCTGCTTCGTGCGGGTGCGCGCCGCGCCGCCGGTCGGCCGGAAGCCGACCGCGACGCTCACGCGCAGGCTCCTGCGCCGCAACTCGCGCCGCGCCCTCAGGCTCGGCGCGATCGTGAGCGTGATCGTGGCGCGCTTGCGCGCCGCTGCCGAGCCGCTTCCGAAGCGGTAGCTCGTGCGACCGCGCCGCGTCGTCGCTAGCGCGCTCAAGCGCCCGGCCGCTGGGCTCCTGAGCGAGAGCCGGATGCGGCCGCGGCTGTCGGCCCGCGCGCTGGCGATCGTGAAGCGGTTCGACGGCACGGGGGCCGCGGGGGGCGGTGGCGGTGCGGGCGGGGGAGGGCCCGCGGGTGGTGGCGCCGGCGGCTGCGCCGCGCTGACGGCAATCGCCGCGGCCGGGTCCGAGCACGACGTCGGCCCGGCGGCGCGGTTGTTCGCGTCGCCGCCGTACTCCGCCGTCCAGCGATACGTGCCGGGACCCGTCGTCGCGAACCCCGTCGCGGCGTAGATGCCGTTGCCCGACACCGAGGCGGTGGTCGCTTGCAGCGGGGCCGCGCAGGCCTCGTCGCCGGGACCGTAGACGCGGAACGTGATCGCCCCGGTGAGGATCGTGCCGCCGGCCAGCGTCGCCGTAGCGGTGATGGGGGTGCCCGCGACGGCCGCCGCCGACGCGCGGATCGTCAGCGCCGGCGCGGCCTTGACGGAGACCGCTTGGGCCGCGTCGGCGCACGCGGTCTCGGCCGGCTCGTTCGCACCGTCGCCGCTGTAGCGGGCGATCCAGCGGTAGGTGCCGGTCGCGGTCGTCGCGTGCGCCCCCGACGCATACGACCCGTTGCCGGTCACCTGCGCGGTCGAGCTCGCGATCGGGGTCGCGCAGCCGGCGTCGCCCGGGCCGTAGAGGTCGAACGTGACCGTGCCGCTCGGCGAGGCGCCACCGGCGAGCATCGCGGCATCGGCGATCGTCGCTCCCAGCGTGGCCGTCGCGGGCGCCTGCCCCGCGATCGTCGGGATCGCTCGGACCGCCAGCCGGGCGGCGGTCTGCGCCGTGGCGTCGTTGTCGCCGGGGGCCGGGTCGTCCGTGCCCGCGGAGACCGACGCGCTGGTGGTCAGCGTCACCGGCGCGTCGGCGGTCACATGCACCGTGACCGTCACGTCGTCGCCGCTCGCGATCGCGCCTAGCGGACAGGTCACGGTGCCCGAGACGTGCGTGCACGATCCCGGACTCGCCGAGCTGAACGTCACGTCCGCGGGCAGGGTCTGGCTCAGCACGACGTCTGTCGCCGCCGACGGACCCGCGTTGTGCACGGTCAGCGCGTAGTCGAGCGTGGCACCGACGAGCACGGGGTCGGGATCGTCGGCGACCGCCACGGAGAGGTCGGCGCTCGCTGCCGGCGGCGGCTCGGTCACGCACATCGCGAAGGCACGGGTCGTCATGTGCTTGCCCGCCGAGAGGTTCTGGCCGCCGGCCTGCACGAGCGCGGTCCAGCTCGCGGGATCCGTGGCGCCGTCGGCCGCCGGGGTGGACGGGCCTCCCGGGTGGCTGCCGCGCATGTGGTAGCCCTGCTGGGGCTGCAGGCCGCTGCCGGCACCGGCGACCGTCTCGTCGACGCGGTAGCCGCCGCCGAGCATGCGCGTGCCGGCCGGGCAGGTCGCCGTCGCGATCGTCGGGGTCGTGCCGGGCTGGGCGTCGGGGCCGTCGACGTCCACGCGCGCGACGTGCACCGGCGGCGTGCCTGCGTCGCTCGAGCACAGAGCGAACGCCGTGACGGTGTCGGTCGGGCTCGTGATGCCGGCCGACCCGTATGCCGACCACGAGTTCGCTGCCGTCGACCCGTCCGGCGCGGGCACGCCGGCGGCGTCGGACGGGTAGCTGCCGAGCGGCTTGAGGTTGCCGTTGTTGCCGACCGTGACGCCGTCGTCGACCTGATCGGGCGTGCGCGTCGCGGCGCCCCCGCCGACGAGCCTGGCGCCGGCGGGGCAGGTCGCGGTCGCGAGGTTGGGCGGGTTGACTTCCTGGGTCGCGACCGCGCCGGTCCGGGTGGCCGTCTTGACGAGCGTGTGCGCCGGGCCGCCGGCCGTCGCGCAGAGCGCGAACGTCGACGCCTGGTTGCTCGCCTCGCTCACGCCGGTGTAGTTCGCGATCGACATCCACGACGCGGGGTCGAGCGCGCCGTCGGCAACCGAGAGGTCGACCGGCGAGCTGCCTGTGGACGGCGTGGTTGCGCCGAGCACGAGCCCGTTGGTCGGCAGCGCCGCGGGATCGGAGACACGGCGCAGGTAGCTGCCGCCGCCGACGAGCCGCGATCCGGCCGGGCATGCCGCGGTCACCGTCACGCCGCGGTGCGACCCGATGTCGGCGAGCGGCACCGTGACCGCATCGACGGCGACCGACGGCAGTGCCGCGAACGCCGCACCGGAGGTGCCGGCGGCGAGGGCGACGGCCACCGCGGCGAGTGTGGCCGCGGCGTGACGCGGCAGACGTGGTGCTGATGAGGACTGGCGCACGACCCGGCAGCGTATGTATTGCGTATGTCACCCACAACTTCGAGGTGTCCGCCGGGGGCGGTTGGCCACCGAGGCAGTGCATATGCACAGGAGTTGGCGCGAATTCGCACTTCCCATGACATCCGCTCGATCCGCGATCCTGTTCACATGCCTGACATGACTCTGGGAGAAGCGGCGAAGGTGATCGGCGTCAGCGTGGACACGCTGCGGCGGTGGGATCGCGCCGGCAAGCTGCAGACAACACGCG
The DNA here is from genome assembly GCA_963743055.1 of uncultured Actinomycetes bacterium. GTDB lineage: Bacteria > Actinomycetota > Thermoleophilia > Solirubrobacterales > Solirubrobacteraceae > CADCVQ01. The sequence continues at coordinate 123,908 of CAVUOK010000004.1, forward strand.
ACGCCGGCAACCGGCGGCGGGTGCCGCCGGAGGAGGTCGCGCGGCTGCAGTCGCACCCGCAACGCCACGAGACCGGCGACACGCTCTCGGCCCGCAACCGCTTTCCCGGCATCGTGCGGTCGATCGAAGTCGACGGCGTGATGGGGCTGATCGAGATCCAGGCCGGGCCGTTCCTGGTGACGGCCGCCGTCACGCGCGACGCGATCGACGAGCTCGGGCTCGTCGAGGGCGCGGAGGCCACAGCGACGGTGAAAGCGACGTCGGTGATGGTCGAACGAGGATCCCGCTAAGGCGCTATACTCGCGACCGCATAGGCATTGCATAGGTAGAGCGATGCTGATTTCGAAGGAGGAATCGATGGCCCGAGATGACGCCGCAACGTCTGCCGCGCAGCAGGAGATCCTCGCCGCGCTCGACGGCCCGGCCGGCGCGGGGCCGGTCCCTCTCGGCTACGGGCCCGGGCGGCTCGGCGCGACGGTGGTCGCCGGACCGCCGGACGACGCGCTGCACGCGGCGCGCCTGGAGATCATCGCCGCGCTGAACGGCGACCCGACCCCCGGAGGCATCTGAGCTGAGCGCGCGACGGCCGCGACGGCCGGTGCCTGCAGTCCACGGCGAGTGCTTCCTTCCGACGCCGCCGACGCCCCTGCATGCACCGGCCGTGGCGGCCGCCCGCGACTCCGCCGGGCCACCGTCCGCCTGCCGCCGCCCCGCGCCTGCGGCTCCGGCGCGCGCGACGTGACAACCGCCGTACGGCCGCATCCGGTCGCTAGCCCGCGTGCACGATCGTCCCGACGTGCTCGCCGTTCAGCGCCTTCGTGACGTTCCCCGGCGTGAGGCCGTTGACGATCTGGATCTCCTTGACGTGCTTGGCATGCGCCATGAGCTCGAGCACGAGCCGGTCGACGGGCAGCGTGTCGAGGTTCATCGCCAGCAGCTCGCTTGCGCTCACGCGCGGGATGAGCTCGCCGTCGTCTCCGGACGCGGGGTCGCACGTGAGCACGCCGTCGACGTCCTTGACGTAGATCGTCGCCGCCGCGCCGTAGGCATCCGACAGCAGGAACGCTCCGGCATCCGTGCGGTGGGGCGGGATCTTGCCGACCGCGGGCGGGTGCTCGAAGAGCTCGTACGGCGGGAAGCCGTTCGAGACCGCGCCGTTGCAGGCCGCCATGTGCACCGCGAGCTGATGGCTGACCGTGTGATGGGGCAGATACGACACCCCGTGCTCGGCGAGCAGCGCGGCGACGAGATGGCCGTTCTGCTCGGCCTCCGTCGACAGCAGCGCGGCGAGCACGCCCGTCGGCAGCCCGAGGTCCAGGCCGACGCCAAGCACGTGGCGGGCGCGGATCCCCGGGCCGGTGAGGATCAGCAGCTTGTGCTCGTCGAGCGCGTCGCCGAGCTCGCCGACGATCGGCAGGATCGCGTCGCGACCGCGGTCGATGATCGAGCGGCCGCCGATCGTGACGACCTTCAGCCACGGCAGCAGCCGGATCACGGGGCGGCTGGTGACGGGCCGGACGAGCTCGCGATCGAGCAGCGTCTGGCGCATCAGGGGCGATTGCACGTCCTTCGAGGCGAAACCGGAGTCTGTGGTCATGTCCTTGTCTCCCATCACGCGGCCGAGATGATCGTGCCGACGTGCTCGCCGTCGAGCGCGCGAGCGATCAGGCCGGGCTTGAGGCCGTTGATGACCTGCACCGACTTCACGTGGCGCGCGTTGCGCATGAGCTCGAGCACGGGGCGCTCGATGATCAGGTCCGGCAGGTCCATCTCGTCGAGCTCGTCGACGGTGACCTTCGGGATGAGCTTCGCGTCCGGATCGTTCTTCGGGTTCGCGGTGTAGAGCCCGTCCTCGTCCTTGACGAAGATCATGTTCTTGCAGCCGTAGACCTCGGCGACGAGGTAGCAGCCGGCGTCGGTCCGGTACGGCGGGATGACGCCCTCGCTCGGCACGGGCTGCCACATGTCGTACGGCGGCATGCCGGAGAAGATCGCGGCGCCGCACTGGTCGAGATACAGCGCCACGGCTCCGAACGCCGAGCCGCCCACGACGGGCACGCCGTGGCGGGCCATGAGGTAGCCGAGCATCGACGCGTTCTGCCCGGCCACGGCGGCGCCGACGTCCGTCAGCACGCCGGTCGGCAGGCCGAGCTCGGCGGCCAGCGAGTAGACGTGCCGCGCGCGGGTTCCGCCGCCCGTGCCGATCAGGATCTGGTGGCTCTTGCGGGCCTCCACCAGCTCCTCGACGAGCGGGTGCACCGCCGACTTGCCGCGATCGATGAGGCTCTGCCCGCCGATCTTGAGCACGCTGACGTCGGGCAAGATCGCGTAGTCGGGCGCGTCGCCGGAGGCCTGCATGAGCTCCACGTCGCTCAGCGAGCGGCTCATGAGCAGCGACTGCAGCTCACTGGTGTTTCCTGGACCGGCCATCGAACTCCCTTCGCCTAGCTGTTTGGTGGCCAGAGTCTAGGTGTTGAAGCACCCAGGTCGGTATATACCTAGGCATTGCGCACGACCGACGGCGGCCCGCACGCACCCTCCACGTACCATGCCCCGCCATGGAACTCGCCTACCGCGAAGACGTGGAGTACTACGAAGACCGCGCCCGCGGATTGCTCGCGTCGGCGACCGACGGCACCCCCGACGCGGTGGCCGCCTTCGCGGACGCCGGCGAGGCGCTGACGGAGGGCGGCGCTCGCGACACGGTCGCGCGGCGTCACGGCCTCGTGTCGTGGAGCGCGCTGTGCCGCCACCTCCCCGGACTGCAGGAGCGCGACCCGTTCGCGCGCGCCTACGCGGCCATCGAGGCGCACGATCCGGATGCGCTGGGCGAGCAGCTCGAGCTCGAGCCGGAGATCGCGACCGCGCGCGGGACCAACGGCAACGACCTGCTCGGCATGGCGACCGCGAGCTGCGACGAGCGCCTCGTCGCGCGGCTGCTTGCCGCGGGCGCCGACCCGGCGGGCGCGAACGTCCACGGGTGGACGGCGCTGCACCAGGCGGCGTACGTCGGCCTGCCGCTGCTCGCGACGATGCTGCTCGACGCCGGCGCGCCCGTCGACGTCTCGGCGCGCGGGGAGGGTGGCACGCCGCTCGTCGTCGCGCTGTTCTGGGGCCACGCGCAGACCGCCGACCTGCTCGCCGAGCACGGCGTGCATCCGCGCAACCTGCGCACCGCCGGCGGCCTCGGCCGCGCCGGCCTCGTCGCGGAGGTCGCCGGCACGCCCGCCGCCGGCGCGCAGCGCGCGTTCTACCGCCCGCACTCGGGCTTCCCGGCCTGGCAGCCGTCGGAGGACCCGCAGGAGGCGCTCGACGAGTCGCTCTCCTGGGCCGCTCGCAACGACCGCGCGGACATCCTCGAGCCGCTCGTCGGCCTGGGCGCCCGGCTCGAAGCCGACGTCTACCGCGGCAGCGCGCTGACCTGGGCCGCGGCGTGCGGGCGGGTCGCCGCGCTCGAGCGGCTGCTCGAGCTCGGCGCCGATCCCAACGGCCGCTCCACGTTCGGCGGCCCCGACCACAGCCAGGGGTCGACGCCGCTGCACCTGGCCGCCAGCGGAGGGCACGCAGGCGCGGTGCGCGCGCTGCTCGCCGGCGGCGCCGACGCGAGACTGCGCGACGCGCTGCACGGAGGCACCCCCGCGGATTGGGCCGAGAACGGCTGCGACGACGAGGAGCTGGTCGCGCTGCTGCGCGATCTCGAGGCCTGACGCAGCCCCCGGTCTGGCCGGCACGGGGCCCTCCGCGTCGTCCGGATCGAGCCGCTACGCCCAGCCGCCCGTCCGAGCCAGAATCCCTCGCCTGCCGGTGCGAGCCAGGATCCCTCGCCTGCCGGTGCGAGCCAGGATCCCTCGCCTGCCGGTGCGAGCCGGGATCCCTCGCCTGCCGGTGCGAGCCAGGATCCTCGCCCGCCGGTCCGAGCCAAACCGCCCTCGCCCGCCGGTCCGAACCAGGACCCCCTCGCCCGCCGGTCCGAAGCAGGACCCTCTCAAGGCGGGCGCGGGCCAAGCCGATGATCGTGGCATGACGACCGCCGCCCCGAGAGCGACCCTTGCCGTGGCTGTCGTGCTCCTTGCCGTCGCCGCGTGGTTCGCGGGCGCCGGAGCCGGCGCTGCCCTCGCCGCCACAGATCCCTGCGCCGCGCCCGCCGAGAGCCAGTACCTCGCCGCGAACGCCAGCGAGCCGGGCGTCATCCGCCTCATCTTCTTCGACGCCGAGGGCTCGCCCGTCGACTACGTCGAGTGCGTGGGCGACGCGGTCGAGCACGTCGGCACCGCCGTCTCGGCGCCCAACACGATGACGTCGCTCTCGACGACGTGGTCGTGCGATCGCGCCGTCCGCCGCTTCGCCGCCGCAGCCGTCCTTCCTGGCGGCACGCGGGCGGTCGGCACGTTCAGCGTCCGCACCCCGTCCTGCGCGCAGCGCTTCGAGGTCAAGGCGCCGCGGCGCGTGAAGCCGGGATCGACCGCGCGCATCCGGATCGTCGACCGCTGGGGCATCGGCAACATCCGCCCACAGCTCTGCGTCACGCCGCCGCACGCCAAGCGCGCGTGTCGCACGCTCGCCTTCCCGCGCGCGGTCTCCGTCGCCAGCCGCAGCTTCCGCGCCAGGGTCCGCGGGCGCTGGCGCGTCGAGCTGCGCGTCGGCAAGCACCGCGTCCGCGCGGCGGTCGCAGCCGGCGCCGGCGCTGCCGCCGCGCCCACCCTGCCGACGCTCCTCGCGACCGGCGACTCGACGATGCAGGGCATCGACAACTTCCTCGCCGACAACCTCGGCGACAACGCGACCGTCCGCAGCGACGTCCGGCCCGGCACCGGCATCTCGAAGCTCAACCCGTGGGCGCGGATCTCGGCGCAGGACGTCAAGCGCCTGCGCCCGAGCGTCACCGTCATCTCGATCGGCGCCAACGACGCCTGGCCGATGATGACGGATGCCGGGGCGAGCGTGACCTGCTGCACCGAGCCGTGGGTCGCCGAGTACACCGCCCGCGTGCGCTCGATGATGCAGACCTACCTGCGCGGCGGCCGCGGCAAGGTGTTCTGGCTGACGCTGCCCACTCCGCGCGACGCGCGGCGCGTGCCGATCTTCGCCGCCGTCAACCGCGCGATCGCGCGCGCGGCGCTCGGCCTCGACGGCGTGCGGATCCTGCGGATGGACCAGCTCTTCACGCCGAACGGCGTCTACCAGGACGCGATCAGCTGGCGCGGCCACGCCGTGCGCGTGCGCGAGCCCGACGGGATCCACCTGAACGTCTCCGGGGCGGCCATCGCCGCGACCGCAATCAGGCAGGCGCTGGGCGCGAGCTGACGGCCTCGTCTTCCTGCTCGAGACCCAGGCCGCGGGGTGGCACGGGCGAGGACTGCACGATCGAGGTCGTCGTCGAGCCGTGGGCGGTGAAGCGGTCGACGACCTCCTCGAGGTGCTCGACGTCGCGGACGTGCGCGAGCATGACGTAGCAGTCGTCGCCGGTGATCCGCCGGCACTCGACGACCTCCGGGGTCTGCTGCGCGGCGCGCGCGACGACCTTCAGCTGGCCGGGCGCGGGCCGCGTGCGGATGACCGCGCTCAACGCGAAGCCGAGCGCGCGCGGGTCGATCCGCGCGTGGTAGCCGAGGATGACGCCGTCCTGCTCGAGGCGGTGCAGGCGCTCGGCGACCGCGGGCGACGAGAGGCCGACGCGGCGCCCGAGCTCCGCGAGGCTCAGCCGGGCATCGGCCTGCAGCTCGACGAGCAGCCGGCGGTTGGTGGCATCGATCTGAGCGCCATCGGCGAGACGGCCGTTCTGCCTTCGATTCTCAAGCATGCACGGCACAATAGCTCTGGTTAGTCATGTACGCAGGCGGCTGCGCCGACAAGACTACGGCGTCGGTGCACCACGATCCCTCGCTTGAAACACAGGCCGCTTCGCCGTCCGCTGCCGCGCCGCCGGCGGCCTCGGCCATCACCCGGGTCGCCGAGCTTCCGCCGCAGACGTACTTCGTCGTCAGCGCCGTCTTTCACTACCTCGGGCCGTCGTTCGCGGTGCTGCTGTTCGCCCGCGTCAACGTACTCGGCGTCGCGTGGCTGCGGATCGCGTCGGCGGCGCTGATCTTCGCGCTGTGGCGCAAGCCGTGGCGCGCGGCGCGTGCGCTCGATCGCGACGGGCGCCGGCTGCTGCTCGGCTGGGGCGTCGTGCTCGCGCTCATGAACGTCTGCTTCTACAGCGCGATCGCGCGGCTGCCGCTCGGCACGGTCGCCGCGATCGAGTTCCTGCCCGTGATCGCGCTCGCCGCGGTCGGCATGCGGTCGCTACGCAACATGCTCGCACTGGCGCTCGCTGCCGCTGGCGTGTACCTGCTGACCGACGTGCAGCTCGCGGGCGAGCCGCTCGGCATCGCGCTCGCGTTCGCCAACGCGGTGCTGTTCGCGCTGTACATCGTGCTCGCCGATCGCGTCGCCAAGCGGCCCGGCCTCAGCGGCATCGACGGCCTGGCGGCGGCGATGCTCGTCGCCTTCGTCGTCGTCACGCCGATGGGCGGCTGGGAGGCGGCGCCCGCGCTGCTGGATCCGCTCGCGCTGCTCGCTGGGATCGGGGTCGGGATATCGTCGTCGGTCATCCCGTACGTCACCGACCAGCTCGCGATGGCGCGCTTGCCACGCGCGACGTACGCGCTCATGGTCGCGCTGCTGCCCGCGATCGCGACGGTCATCGGCGTGCTCGTCCTCGCGCAGGTCCCGGCGTCGGTCGAGGTCGCGGGCGTGGCGCTCGTCATCGCGGGCGTGGCGGCGCACCGCCAGCGGACGTAGGCGCACGCGGGCGGGATCCGTCCGCGGCTGCAAGGACCGCGCGACGCGGCGCGGTCGCGGGATTGCGACCCGGGCCGCGATCTGGCACCTTCGCCGCAGGGGCGGACCGTTGACCGTTCGATCGGAGGTCGTCATGGATCGTGATGCAGTGACCGCGCTCGTCCTCGAGTCCAAGCGCGCTCGTGGGCTGACGTTCGGCGAGCTCGCCGAGCACCTCGTCGCCGATCCCGTCTGGCTGACGGCGGCGCTGCTCGGCCAGCACCCGCTCAGCGAGGACCAGGCCACGCGCGTGAGCGAGCTGCTCGGCCTGCCTGAGGCGGCGGCCGCCGTGCTCGTGGAGATCCCGATGCGGGGCGCGCTGCCGGTGCCGCCCACCGATCCGACGATCTACCGCCTGCAGGAGATCGTCCAGGTCTACGGGCCGACGATCAAGGCGCTCATCCACGAGCAGTTCGGCGACGGGATCATGAGCGCGATCAACTTCAACCTCGGGATCGAGCGCGTCGAGCATCCCGACGGACCGCGGGTCAAGATCACCATGGAGGGCAAGTACCTGCCGTACACGTGGTGAACCGGGCTGGCGCTAAGCGGCCTGCAGCGCGGGCACGCACGCGGTCGCCTCGGCGATCGCTCCGGCGGTGATCGTGACCAGCCGCTCGAGCTCGTCGTCGGTGATCGAGAGCGGGCACATGAGCACGATCACGTCGCCGAGCGGGCGCACGAACGCGCCGCGGCGGCGCGCGGCGCGCGTGACCTGGTGGCCCATCCTCCGCTCCAGCGGGAAGTCGGTGAGCTCGATGCCGACCATCACGCCGCGCTGCCTCACCTCGCGGACGGTGCGCAGCGGCGCGACGTGCTCGTCGAGCAGCGCCGCGAGCAGCGCGATCTTCGGCTGGAGGTTGGCGATCGTGTTCTCGCGCTCGAAGATCTCGAGCGTCGCGAGCGCGGCGGCGCAGGCGAGCGGGTTGCCGGTGTACGTGTGGCCGTGGAAGAACGTCTTGAGCTCCGCGTAGTCGCCGAGGAACGTCTCGTAGATGCGCTCGGTCGCGAGCGTCGCGGCGAGCGGGAGGTAGCCACCGGTCAGGCCCTTCGCCACGCACATGAGGTCGGGTGCGACGTCCTCCTGCTCGCAGGCGAACATCGTGCCGGTGCGGCCGAAGCCGGTCGCGACCTCGTCGCAGATGAGCAGCACGTCGTGCTCGTCGCACAGCTCGCGGACGGCGCGCAGGTAGCCGTCGGGGTGCGTGAGGATGCCCGCGGCGCCCTGCACGAGCGGCTCGACGATGACCGCGGCGACCTCGCCGGCGTGCTCGCGCAGCAGCGCGGCCATGCTCGCCGCGTCGCCGGGCTCGGCTTGCCACGTGTCGAACAGCAGCGGGCCGAAGCTCGCGTGGAAGAGGTCGATGCCGCCGACGGAGACCGAGCCGATCGTGTCGCCGTGGTAGGCGTTGCGCAGCGTGATGAAGCCGGGCCGCTCCTCGCCGCGGTGGCGCCAGTACTGGAACGCCATCTTCAGCGCGACCTCGGCCGCGGTCGAGCCGTTGTCGGAGTAGAAGACGCGCGTGAGGCCGGGCGGGGCGATGTCCACGAGCCTCTCGGCGAGCTCGATCGCGGGCGGGTGGCTGAGCCCGAGCATCGTCGTGTGCGCGACGCGCTCGAGTTGCGCGCGCACGGCGGCGTCGATCGCCGGGTGGGCGTGGCCGTGGACGTTGCACCACAGCGACGCGGTGCCGTCGAGGTATCCGTTGCCGTCGGTGTCATACAGCGTGCAGCCCTCGGCCCGCTCGACGATCAGCGGGTCCTCCTCGGTCCAGCCCTGCTGCTGGGTGAACGGGTGCCACAGGACCCGCTTGTCGATCGCTGCAAGCTCGCGCGTGGTCATGGCATGGACCCTAGGCGGGCGTGCGGACGAAACAGGGCGAGGCCGCCCCGCGCGGCCGCAGCGAAGCTCGAGCGTGACCCGCGCGAGGCTACGATGCGACACATGACGCCCAAGGAGGCGGCGGAGCTCGCGGGCGGGGTGTTCTTCCTCAACGCCATCCTCGGCCTCGGCGGCAAGGTCATCCTCGGTATCGACGCCCAGTGGCTGCAGACCGTCCGGCTCGCCGGCTTCGCGTCGATGGCGCTGCTGCTCGTCCTGGCGGGGGTCCTGTACCTGCGCGAGCAGTCGCACGGCGAGTAACCGCGGCCGCGACCCGCCGCCCCCGCCGCCGACTACGCTCCGCGCCCCGTGCGCCGTATCCCCGAGCCCCCGCTGGCCCTCGTCGTCTTCACGGTCGGCTTCAGCATCCTCGGCGCGGAGATCGCTGCCGCCCGGCTGCTCGCGCCGTACTTCGGCGCGTCGACGATCGTGTGGGCGAACACGATCGGGATCGTGCTCGTCGCGCTGTCGGTGGGCTACTGGTACGGCGGCAAGCTCGCCGACCGCAACCCGACGCGCGCCGGCCTCTACCGAATCGTCCTGCTCGCCGGGCTGCTGCTCGCGGCGGTCCCGTTCGTCGCCGACCCGTTCCTCGGCGTCGCCGTCGACGCGCTCGACTCGATCTCGGCGGGCGGGTTCGTCGGCTCCCTGCTCGGCGTGACGGTGCTCGTCGCGACCCCGATCCTCGTCTCGGGCGCGGTCGCGCCGTACGCGCTCAGGCTCGCCGTCGCCGACGTCGGCGAGGCCGGGACCGTCTCCGGCCGCCTGTACGCGATCTCCACGGTCGGCAGCCTGCTCGGGACCTGGGCCTCCGCCTTGCTCTTCATCCCGCTCATCGGCACGCGCCGCACGTTCGTCGTGTTCGGGCTCGTGCTCGTCGTCATCGCGGCGATCGGGCTCGCGCGGGTGGCGTACGCCGTCGCGCCGGTCGTGCTCGCCGTGCTACTCGCGCTGCCGGTCGGCACGGTGAAGGGTGAGACCGACCCCGGCTCGCGCGTCATCTACGACGCCGACACCGAGTACCAGTACGCGCGCGTCGTCGAGTCCGAGGACGGCACGCGTACGCTCGAGCTCAACGAGGGCCAAGCGGTGCACTCGGTTCGCCACCCGGGCACGTACCTGACCGGCGACTACTGGGACGAGATGCTGGTCCTGCCGTTCGCGGCCGGCGGGCGGGGACGGACGCCGCGCTCGATCGCGATCCTCGGCAACGCCGCGGGCACGACCGCGCGCGCCTACGGCCACTTCTTCCCGCGCACGCGCGTCGACGCCGTCGAGATCGACGGCGAGCTGACCGCGATCGGCCGGCGCTTCTTCGATCTGAGCGGGCCTCGCCTGCACACGCACGCCGCCGACGCGCGCCCGTTCCTGCGCCGCTCCACGCAGCGCTACGACGCCATCGTCGTCGACGCCTACCGCCAGCCGTACATCCCGTTCTACCTCGCGACGCGCGAGTTCTTCGAGCTCGCCCGCGACCGGCTCACCGACGGCGGCGTGGTGCTCATCAACGTCGGCCACCCGGAGCGATCGGACCGCCTCGAGCAGGTCCTGAGCGCGACGCTGGGCGCGGTCTTCGACACGGTCCTGCGCGATCCCTCCCAGTCGACGAACAGCGTCCTGCTCGCGACGAACGGTTCGGCGTCGGGCGGCCGGCTGCGCGGCGCGGCACCTGCGCTGCCGGTGCTCCTGCGACCGGTCGCGGGCGAAGCTGCCGCGCGTTTGCGGCCGGCGCTGGGCGGCGGGCGCGTCTACACCGACGACGTCGCGCCGGTCGAGTGGCTCGTCGACACGTCGATCGTCGAAGTCGCCGCCGACGGGGACCGCTGACGCATGCTCGCGATCACGTTCACCGAGTTCGGCAGCCTCGTCGCGATCGTCATCGGCTACACCGTCTGCTTCTGCCTGTGGTGGTTCATCTTCCGCAAGGGCGACGACTAATCCGTGCAGGCGCCCGGCAAGGGGACCTGGACGTTGTTGCCGAACGAGCCCTCGGCCGGCTTCGCGTTGTCCTTGCACCACGCGTAGCGCCCGCTGCGCAGCGAGGCGCCGACGACGAACGGGTGTCCGAGCGCCAGCTCGTGGATGCGCTTGTGGGTGTGGGCCGCCGTCACCGCGAGGCAGTCGAGGTGCACGCGGGCGCCGCGCTCGCGCGAGCGCGAAACGCACTGGACGCGGCGGATCGGGCCGGACAGCGCGCCGGCGGCGACGCGCGCGCGGACGTCGCGGCCCACGCTCGCGCGCGCGGCCGCGGTGAGGGCGGCGAGGCTGGCCGCGCGCCGCCCGGCGGCGTACAGGCGCGCGACCTCCGCGGCGCGCCCGCGGTGCGCGCGCTGCTCGGTCTCGAGGCGCGCCACGAGCGCGACCCTGGCGACCTCGCGCTGCTGCGCGCGCTCGGCGGCGTCGCGGTCCTTCGCGCGGTCGATCGCCGGAGCCACGAGCGTCACACCGACGACGGCGGCGGCCGCGAGCACGACGGTCGCCACGATCAGCGTGCGACGCGGCGACGGGATCTCGACGTCGCGCGGCGGCGTCCAGACCCGCAGCCACGCGCCGAGGATCTCCCACCAGGACGCGCGCTGCCTCGGCTCGGTCACCGCCTGTCTCAGAGCTCGAGCGTGCCCATCGCCTCGGCGGGATAGCGCGTGCCCGCCGCGATGCCGGCGGGGAGCGCCTCGTCGAGCGCGCCGAGGTGGTCGGACGTCAGGCTGATCTCCGCGGCCTCGCAGTTCTCCTCGACGTACCGCACGCGCTTCGTGCCGGGGATCGGGACGACGTCGTCGCCCTGGTGCAGCAGCCATGCGAGCGCGAGCTGGACCGGCGTGCAGCCGACGTCGTCGGCGATCTCGCGCACGCGCTCGACGATCTTGAGGTTCGCCTCGAGGTTGTCGCCCTGGAAGCGGGGGTTGTAGCGGCGGTAGTCGTCGGCGGAGAGGTCGTCCGTCGAGGCGTAGGCGCCCGTGAGGAAGCCACGGCCGACGGGGCTGTAGGCGACGATCCCGACGCCCAGCTCGCGCGCGGCCGGGACGATGTCCGCCTCGAGGCCGCGCGTCCACAGCGACCACTCGCTCTGCAGCGCGGCGATCGGATGCACGGCGCACGCGGCACGCAGCGTGTCGGCGCTGACCTCGCTGAGCCCGATGTAGCGGATCTTGCCCTCGTCGACGAGCTCGGCCATCCCGCCGACGGTCTCCTCGATCGGCACGTCGGGGTTGCGGCGGTGCATGTAGTAGAGGTCGATGTGGTCGACGCCCAGGCGCCGCAGCGAGGCCTCGCAGGCGGTGCGCGCGTACTCGGGGCTCGAGTCGACGCGCCGCGGCTGTCCCTCCTCGCGCACGACGCCGAACTTCGTCGCGAGCACGACCTCGTCGCGGCGGTCGGCGATCGCGGTGCCGACGAGCTGCTCGTTGGTGTGCGGGCCGTACATGTCGGCCGTGTCGAGCAGCGTGACGCCGAGCTCGAGCGCGCGGTGGATCGTCTTGATGGACTCGGTGTCGTCGGCGGGCCCGTAGAACTCCGACATGCCCATGCAGCCGAGGCCGAGGGCGGACACGTCGAGGCCGGGACCGAGCGTGCGGTGGTTCATGTGCAGGCCTCCTGGTGGACTCCGTTTCAGGGTACGAGGTCAGCGGTACAGGCCGCGCGTGTCGGACGTAGGCCTTGCGCGTGCGGCGCGCGGTGAAGCGGATCGCGTGGTCTTTCGCGACCTCGGCGTAGCGCGCGAGGGCGGGGAGGATCGGCGGGCCGGCGGCGTCGGCGGAGGTCCAGCCGGCGGGGTCTCAGCCGGTGGGTCGCAGGTCGAGGGTCGCGCCTGGTAGGCCAGACGCCGCCGCGAGCTCGTCCGGCCCGTCACGAGCCGCCACGTGATCCGGCTGCGCATGCGGTGAGGATCAGCAGGACGCGGCGCGGCGCGGGCGCTCAAGGCTAGACGCGCGACGGCACCGGGGTGGACGCCTGTGCCGGCCCGGGTGCGAGCACGCGGACCTCGGAGCCGGTCGCGAGCGTGACGTGCGACGGCTCGGCGTCGGCGAGGTGGGCCCACTGCTCGCCGTAGAGCGTGGCGAAGTCGACGGCGACGTTCAACGTGAGGATGTCGTGCAGCGCCCACAGCGGGTGCTCGACGCGGTAGCTGCGCGCGCGGCCGTCGCGCGTGCGGCCGACGCCGAGGTCGTGGTGGGTAAGCCAGTGCTCGGCGCCGCCGGGCTCGGGTGGGCGAGCGGTCAGGCTCGCGATCGTCTCGACGAGGCTCGACTTGCGCGGGCCGAAGCGATGGCGGACGTGCAGCGCGTCGCGGGCGGCGGTCACGACGTGCTCCATGCGCGTCGTGCGGTACGGCTCGTTGTAGGCGAGCTTGGCGACGATCGAGATCGCGGGCCGCGGGACGTACTCCCGGATGAAGACGACCCCGCGCTCGCCGCCGAGGCGCACGTAGAAGCGCAGGTTGATCTCGGGGAACGTGATGTGGCCGGGGATGGCGAGCCCGCGCACGCGGGTGTGGCGAAAGCCGAACGCGACGAGGCTCACGCGGGGCGAGCCGTCGAGCTCGTCGATCTGCGCGCCGCGGGGGAGGTACGGCTGCAGCAGCTGCGCGTCGGCGGGGTAGGTCACGCCGAGGACGTGATGCCACTCGGCGGTGAGAAACGCGGCCACTGAGGGCGACCTTAGCTCCGGGTGGAGGGGGTGTCACGTTCTGGTAGCGCTATACGACGCTAGAACGAGACACCCCCCAGCCAATCCACCCAGGGGAGCTCTGCGCCGGCGTCCGCGAGGTCATCGACGTCGCGCACCGACCGCAGCGTCGCGACCTGGACGCGGCCGCGGGTCGCGATCGTCTCGCGGTTGGAGCGCTCCATGACCGTCGGCTCGTCTGGCCACGGCGTCAGCACGACGGCGCGCACGTCGAGTCCGGCCCGGCGCGCGGCCTCGATCGTCAGCAGCGAGTGGTTGATCGTGCCGAGGCCGGGCCTTGCGGCGATGACGAGCGGCAGCCCGAGCGCGACCGCGACGTCGCGGATGTCGTGCTCGTCGCTCAGCGGGACGAGCAGGCCGCCGACGCCCTCGATGACGAGCACGTCAGCCTCGGCTGTGGCCACGGCGTTCCGCGCGCCCGCCACGAGCGCGTCCAGCGAGAGGGTGGTGCCCGCGAGCGCGGCGGCGAGGTGGGGGGAGACGGCGGGGGCGAAGGTCTGCGTGGTGACGTCTGCGGGCCGCGTACCCGTGACGGCGGCGAGGAGGTCGTGGTCCTCCGGCCAGTGGATGCCTGCGGTGCGGGCGCCGAAGGGGTGGGCTCGAGCCGCGGCCGCGGCGGCCCCGCGGGCGCTGGCCGCGGCCTCGCCCGCCGCGTGGGCTCCGGCGGCGGCCTCGGCGGCCGGCCGAGCCCCGGCCGCGTCGCGGTCGTCCCGGGACGAGGGCTCGTCGCCGGGCGCGCCGACGCCCGTGACCACGGGCTTGAACGCCGCGACCTTCACGCCGGAGGCGCGGATCGCCGCGCAGAGCGACGCGGCGAGGATCGTCTTGCCGGCGCCGGTGTCGGTGCCGGTGACGAAGCAGCCGCGTGCGGCCACGTCTCAGGCGGCGCGCGAGACGCGGCGCGGCGGCCGCACGGCCGGGTCCTGAGCCTCGGCGTCGAACAGCCCACCGGCCGGGCTGTACGCGTCGAACAGGTCGCCGGCCGGGCTGCGCGAGTCGAACAGGTCGCCGGCGGGACCGCGCACGTCGAACGGGGCTCCCGCGCGGGCGCCGGCGTGCATGGCTGCGCCCCGCCGGGGCGCCTCGGCGTGCGCGGCCTCATGCGCGGCGGCGACGGGCATCGCGGTCGCCGGCCGGAAGCCCGCGTGCAACGCGGCGCGGCCGAGCACGTGCGCGGCCTCGCGCAGCTCGTCCTTCGTGTGCGTCGCCATCACCGCGAGCCGCAGCCGCGACGTGCCGGCCGGCACCGTCGGCGGCCGGATCGCCTGCGCGAACACGCCGCGCTCCAGCGCCGCCTCGCAGACGCGCATCGCCGTCGAGGCGTCGCCGACGATCAGCGGCACGATCTGCGTCGTCGAGCCCGAGACGTCGAAGCCCTCGCGCGCGAGCTCGCCGCGCAGCACCTCGGCGTTCGCGTGCAGCCGCTCGACGCGCCGCGGCTGCTCCTCGAGCACCTCGAGCGCGGCGAGCGCGCCCGCGATGGCCGGCGGCGGGGGAGCGGTCGAGAAGATCAGCGAGCGCGCCGTGTTCGTGAGCAGCGCGACCATCTCGGCGTCGCAGGCGACGAACGCGCCGTAGGAGCCGAGCGCCTTGCCGAGCGTCCCGACGACGACGTCGATCTCGCGCTCGAGGCCGGCCTCGTGGACGGCACCGCGCCCGCCGATGCCCAGGCAGCCGGTCGCATGCGCCTCGTCGACGACGACGCGCACGTCGTAGTCCTGCGCGAGCTCGGAGATCTGCTCGAGCGGCGCGACGTCGCCGTCCATCGAGAAGACCGACTCGGTCACGATGAGCGCCGCCCGCGAGCCGGCCTGCTGCAGGCCCCACTCGAGGTGGTCCATGTCGTTGTGCGAGTAGACGAACACCTCGGCCCGCGACAGCCGGCAGCCGTCGATGATCGACGCGTGGTTGAGCTCGTCGGAGAACACGACCTCGCCTGCGCGGGCCAGGGAGCCGACGACGCCGAGGTTCGCGAGGTAGCCCGATCCGAACAGCAGCGCCGCCTCGGTGCCCTTGAACGCGGCGAGCTTCTGCTCGAGGCGGCTGTGCACGGTCATCGTGCCGCTGACCAGACGCGACGATCCGGCGCCGACGCCCCAGCGCATCGCCGCGTCGGCGGCCGCCTCCTGGACGCGCGGGTGGTCGGCGAGCCCGAGGTAGTTGTTCGAGCACAGCAGCGTGACCGGCCGGCCGTCGAGCACGACGTTCGGGCCCTGCGGCCCGCTTACGAGCCGCGTGCGCCTGTAGAGGCCGAGACCTTTGAGCTCGGACAGCCGGGCTTGGATCTCGGTCATGGCGCCTGCCTCCGGGTTCAGCCCCGCAGGGCCGGGGTCGTGTTGAGAGCGCCGTCGGGGCGCTCGGGGACGTGGCGTTTTCGCGCGAAGCGCAGCTGGGTCGACGGATCCCACATCCGCACCTCGAGCCCCGCCCAGTCCGCGGCGGCGTCGCCGTCCGGCGGGTGGCTCGGGTCGGGGGTCGCGCCGTCGAGCCAGCCGCTGCGGTTGTCCGGCCGCGGGTTGGAGCCGTTGTCGTCATGGCGGGCGACATTCAGGCCGAGGCTCTCGAACATCGCGCGGTCCTCGTCGGGCGTGTTGCCGAGCGTCGTGAGGAAGTTGCCCATCATCACGCCGTTGATCCCGGCCTTCACCGCGAGCTGCTGCAACTCGCCGATGTTCTCGACGCGGCCACCGCAGAGCCGGAACAGCGCGTCGGGGAGGATGAGGCGGAAGATCGCGATCCACTTCACGGCCTCCCACGGGTCCATGTAGTCGCGGTCGCCGAACTTCGTCCCGGGGCGCGGGTTGAGGAGGTTGATCGGCACCGAGGTGGGGTCGATCTCCGCGAGCTCGAACGCCATCTCGACGCGCTGCTCGCGCGTCTCGCCGAGGTTGAGGATGCCGCCCACGCAGGTCTCCAACCCGGCTTCGCGCACCGCGTCGATCGTCCGCAGGCGGCCCTCGTAGCGGACGGTCGTCGAGACCTCCGGATAGTAGGACGCGGCCGTCTCGACGTTGTGGTGCACGCGCTGGACGCCGGCGTCCTTCAGCGCCTTCGCGCGGGCGACGGAGATGTGCCCGACCGACGCGCAGCGCTTGAGGTTCGTGTGCTCCGCGACGAGGCGCGTGCCTTCGAGGACCTTCTCGAAGTCGCGCTTGGAGAGGCCCTGGCCCTGCGTGACCATGCAGAACCGGTGGGCGCCCGCTGCCTCGGCCGCGCGCGCGTGCTCGAGGATCTGCTCGGGCTCCATCATCGCGTGCAGCGGCGTCTCGGCTTCGGCGTACTTCGACTGGGCGCAGAAGCCGCAGTCCTGCGCGCAGCCGCCGGACTTCGCGTTGACGAGCGAGCAGAGGTCGGTCGAGTCCTCGAAGCGGTCGACGCGGACCCTCCACGCGCGCTCGATCAGGGCCTCGATCGCGGGGCGATCGTCGAGGTCCCCGAGCCGCAGCGCCTCCTCCCGAGTGATGAGCGGTGGCATGTGCGGCGCAAGACTGCCAGCCGCATCGGACGAATCAGCTGCGCAGCGGCAGGGTGCGTGGGGAGGAACTCGTTCGCGGCTGCTCGGCGAACGCGTCGTCGGTGACCTTCGCGCTACGCGGCGGCGGCGCCGACGCGAACCGCGTCGCTCACGACGTCCGCCAGCGCGCGCCCCTCGCGATCAGCGCGCTCCTGCAACGCCCGCAGCGTAGCGCCGTCCATCGGGACCTCAAGATGTACGCGAAGTCCCGGCTGAGGCGGGAGGCGCTCAAGTGCATCCGGGTTCGCGTCGAGCATGCGATCGATCTCTTCAGGGGAGGGCTCGTGCTCCATGTTCGACATATCCTCCTCTATCGGCTCGTGCGGAAGGCCGCGATCTGACGCGCCGAGGATTCCCACCCAGTCATGACGTGCCATCGAGTCGAGCTGTCGTCGTCGGGTTGCAGGACCAGCATCGAGCGCCGGCGCAGCTCAGCGCATCGTTCGCCACGCCACGCCTTTCAGCAGGATCACGGGCGAGTGGAACGCGGGCACGGCTGGACACCAGTCGCGGTAGCGTCGAGCAGCCGGAGCACGCGCGGCACCCACCCCTTCAGGGCGTTGACATTCCAGATGACGAGCTTCATCGCTTGGCGCGGAGGCTACGCCGGGGGCCACCATGGCGCGGGCCCAGGCTAGGCTGACGTCGATGCAGGAGACGATCCGCACCCTGCTCGCCGACTACGAGACGTGGGCCGTCGTCGGCTGCTCGCCCGATCCGCGACGCGACAGCCACCGGGTCGCCGGCCTCCTGCAGTCGCGCGGCAAGCGGATCATCCCCGTGAACCCGCATGCGACCGAGGTCCATGGCGAGCCGGCGTACGCGTCCCTGCACGACCTGCCCGACAGCGTGCGGGTCGACGTCGTCGACATCTTCCGCCGCTCCGAGGACGCCGGCGCGCACGTCGACGAGGCGATCGCGATCGGCGCGCGCGCCGTCTGGATGCAGCTCGGCGTCATCGACCGTCCCGCGGCAGCGCGCGCCGTCGAGGCCGGTCTGCTCGTCGTCATGGATCGCTGCCCGGCGATCGAGTGGCGGCGCTTGGACGCGGCGCGCGGCTCCTCCTAGGACGAAGCCCCGCGGGCGGGCGGGCGGGCCGGCTCGGCTCGCTAGACGACCCGCAGCGTCTTCGTGACGACCCGCTTCTTGCCGTTCGCGGCGGTCGTCGTGTAGCGCAGCGTGAGCGTCTTGCCCTTCAGCGTCCGCAGCTGGGCGCGGGTGAGCCTGAGCGTCAGCTTCGCTCTGCCGGTCGCGCTCGCGGTCGTCCGCAGCGTCTTGATCGTCCGCGAGCCGCGCCGGACTCGCAGCTCGACGCGCGAGCGCGGCTTGAGGCCCGAGAGCGACAGCGACAGCCCGCGGGTGAGGGCGGTGGTCGACGCGCGCGTAGGCGCGACGACCCGCGGCGTCGAGGTCGTGGTGGTCGTCCCCGGGCCCGTCTCCGTCTCCGTCCCAGTGCCCGTCCCGGTCCCTGTCCCCGTGCCGGTGCCCGTCCCGCCGCCGGGCGCGGGGTCGACGATGTACGTCACGGACCGCGTCGTGACGTTGCCGGCGTGATCCGTCGCACGGACGGTGAACACGTGCGTCCCGGCGGAGAGGTCGATGCCCGTCACCGCGGCGCACGTCGCGACGCCGGATCCGCCGAGGTCGCCGCAGGTGAACGTCCCCGGGAACGCGGTGCCGAACGGGTAATGCTGCCCGTTGCCGGGCGAGGTGATGGAGATCGTCGGCGGCGTCGGGTCGGGGTCGACCGTGTACTGCACCGTCCTGCTGGTCACGTTGCCGGCGACGTCGCTGGCGTTGACCGTGTACGCGTGGGTGCCGACGGAGTAGTCGATCGGGCCCGCTGCCGCGCATGTGCTGAGGGTCGACCCACCCGTGTCGTCGCAGGTGTAGGCGACGTCGATCGGCGTGTTGAGCGCGTGGTGCGAGCCGTCCACGGGGGCGGTGATCGTGATCGTCGGCGGCGTGGCATCCGGGTCGACGACGTAGTTGACGGACTTGCTCGCGGCGTTGCCGGCGTGATCGGTCGCGTTGACGGTGAACGTGTGCGGTCCGGGCGTCGCGGTGCTCACGGGCCCGGCCGCGACGCAAGTGGCGACGCCGGTGGCGCCCGCTTCGTCGTCGTTGCAGACGTACGTGGCGTTGTACGCCCCGTTGAGCTGGTAATGCTGGCCCTCGGTCGGCGCGGTGATCGTGATCGTCGGCGGCGTGGTGTCCACCGCGAGCGCGGTCGCCGGTGCGACCACGGCCGCGGTCAGGCCGAAGACTGCCATGCCAAGCACCATCGAGATGCCACGTAGCGGGTTCATGCCCCACCCCCTTGTCGGAGTCCGCACGAGTCATCCAGCGTAACGCGTCGCGCGGCCGCGGGTGGCAGCGCGCTCAGGCGTCAGGCACGATGTGACGATGGCTGGCGAGCAGCGCACCGAGGCCGAGATCGCCGCGTGGAAGGCGGGCGACGCCGAGCGCAACGAGCGCGCCCGGCGCGAGCGGCTGCGCAAGGACGGCGCGCGCAGTCCGAGCGAGAACCTCGCCGACGGGGTCAGACTCGCACGCACCGCCGGGGCGCTCTTCGGCGTCGCGACTCGCGCCCGAGCGTCGTGAACGGCCCGATGGACCCTGTGCCGCTGCTGCGTGCGCTGGCCGTAGCGGGCATCGAGCACGTGGTGATCGGTGGCTTCGCGGTCATCTCGCACGGTGTGGTTCGCGTCACGAAGGACCTCGACATCTGCCCGGGCCCGGATCGGAGCAACCTCCAGCGGCTCGCCGCCTGGCTCGCGGACCTCGGCGTCGTGCAGCTCGGAGTCGGTGATTTCGAAGCGAACGAGATGCCGTTCGATCCGACCCGCGCGGAGGACCTCGCCCGAGGCGGCAACTTCCGCCTCGAGACGCCGCACGGGATCCTCGACGTCATGCAGTGGGTATCGGGGATCGACGGCGATCAGGCGTATCCAACGCTCGCGGCGGACGCGATCGCGGCCGAGGTGGAGGGTGTCCGCGTCCGGATCGCCTCGCTGGAGAAGCTCCGCGCGATGAAGCGCGCAGCGGGGCGCCCGCAGGACCTCCAGGATCTCGCCGACCTCGCGATCGCGCATGGCGACGAGCCGGCATAGCGGCCGGCCGGCGTCGCGGAGGAGGAACCTCTCGGCGCGTCTGCGACGTACTCCATGCATGCGCCTCGCAACGACCTCGCTCGCCGCCCTCCTGCTCGCCGCGTGCGGCGGCGGCGCCGACGCCGCGGCGCCGAAAGCGACGAAGCACACCGCCCGCGGCATCACCGTCACCCTCCCGGCCGGCTGGCAGCGCGCGCCGCGAAAGCTCACGCCGCATCTCGTCGATCCGCGTGAGGTCGTCGCCGTCGGCACCTTCCCGCTGCGCTACCACCGGACGGCGTGCGCGCACATGCCCGGCTCGGCGCTCGAGGACCTCGGTCCGGGCGACGCGCTCGTCACGTTGCAGGAGCGCGGCCGCGGCGTGACCGGCAACGCCTTCCCACCGCGACCGAAGCACTTCGGGCCGCGGCTCGGCGGCCCGTCGGAGGCCCGCCTCTGCGTGCCCAAGGCACGCTTCACCGATCACTGGTTCATGTTCGCCGACAGCGGGCGGTACTTCCACGTCCTCGTCGCGATCGGCCCGAAGGCGTCCGCCAAGACCCGCCGCGAGGCCCGCGAGATCCTCGACAGGCTTCGGATCGACCCCGGCCCGCGGCCCGCCTGGCGCTTCTCCGGCTAGCGGCCCTTCCAGCTCGGCCGGCGCTTCTCGGCGAACGCCGACACGCCCTCGAGCAGGTCGTCCGACGCGAAGCTCGACTCGCGCAGCGTCAGCAGCTCGTGCTCGATCTCGGGATGCAGCGCCGCGCGGGCGCTGAGCAGCTCGCGCAGGACGAGCTTGTTGCCGCTCATCGCCAGCGGCGCGTTCGCCGCGAGCTCGCCCGCGATCGCGACGGCGGTGGCCTCGAGCTCGTCGTTGGGCACGACCCAGTTCACGAGCCCCCAGCTCAGCGCCGTCGGCGCGTCGATGTAGCGGCCGAGCAAGAACAGCTCGCGCGTGCGCGGCTCGCCGATCGCGTCGAGGAAGCGGCGCATCCCCGTGTGCGAGTAGATCAGCCCGAGCTTCGCCGGCGGCATGCCGAGCTCGATCCGCGCGCTCGCGATCCGCAGGTCGCAGCTCACGGCCAGCTCGAGGCCGCCGCCGATCGCCGAGCCGCACAGCGCGGCGAGCGTCGGCACGCCGGCCTCGTCCAGCGCCGCGAGCGCCGCGCTGAACGGGTGCGCGACGAGCTTCTCGGCCTCGACGGCAAACAGCTCCGGCGGGATCTCGCCGATGTCGTAGCCCGAGGAGAACATCCCGTCCGAGCCGGTGATGACGACGCAGCGCGCGCCGCCCAGGTCGCCGAGTGCGCGGGCGATCGCGTCGAGGATCGTCTGGTCGAGCGCGTTGCGCTTGGCCGGGTTTGAGATCGACAGGCGCAGCACGCCGTCAAGGGGCCTGTCGATCTCGAGCTTCCCCGCCATCTGCGGGGAATGTACGCCCCGCGCGGCCTCGGCGCCCGCGGGCTACTCGAGCACGACGAGGGTGTCGCCCTCGTCGACCGGCTGACCCTCCTCGCAGAGGATCTCCCTCACGACGCCGGGCTCCTCGGCCTCGACCGGCATCTCCATCTTCATCGACTCGAGCGTGATGACGGTGTCGCCCTCCTCGACGACGTCGCCGACCTTGCACTCGATCTTCCACACGATGCCCGTGATGTGGGCCTCGACTTCAACCACGGCTGTTCCTCCTCGGATGCATCGGGCGCGCGATGCCGGGAGCGTAGCCGTCGCGCCCGACGTCTTTACGGCGTCTGCGAGAGTTGCCGCGACGATGCCCGCGGACACGATCATCATCGTCGCGGCCCACGACGAGGCCGACCGCCTGCCCGCCACGCTCGCGGCGCTCGCGGAGGCCTTCCCGGCCGCCGAGGTCGTCGTCGCCGACGACGGCTCGGCCGACGGCACCGCGCAGGTCGCGATCGCGGGCGGCGCGCGCGTCGTGCGCAGCGGCGAGCGCGCGATCGGCAAGGGCGGAGCGAACACGCTCGCCGCGCGCACCGTGCTGAGCCGCGCGCTCGAGCCCGATCCGCCCGTCTTCGTCCTGTGCGACGGCGATCTCGGCTCAAGCGCCGCGCGGCTTCCCGCCCTCGCGCAAGCCGTCAGCGACGGGCGCTGCGATCTCGCCGTCGCTGTCTTCAGCACGCGCGTCGGCGGCGGGTTCGGCTTCGCCGTCGGCTTCGCGCACCGCGCGATCCGCAGCCTGTGCGGCCTGGACCTGCGCGCGCCGATCTCCGGCCAGCGCGCGCTGAGCGGCCCGGCCTTCGCGACCGTCGTCCCGTTCGCGCCGCGCTTCGGCATGGAGATCGGCATGACCGTCGACGCCGCGCGCGCGGGATTCAGGGTCGAGGAGGTGCCGCTCGACCTCGTGCATCGCGCGACCGGCAAGACGTGGCGCGGGTTCGCCCACCGCGCGCGCCAGCTCGCGGACTTCGTCGCCGTCTACTCAAGCCGCCGGTAGCGCGATGCAGGACGCGGCGACGATCGCGAGCCTCTACGCCGAGAGCACGGCCGGCGACGACCCAGATCCCGCGTTCGTCGAGCAGCTGCTCACGATCCTGAAACCCGGCGAGGACGTGCTGTTCACGTGCGGCTGGCCGGACAACGGCGAGAAGTGGGGCCCGATCGCGCAGCTCACGGTCACCTCGCAGCGGATCCTCGACCAGCGCACGGTCGGCGCCGGCGTCTGCGCGCCCGTGCGCGAGATCGCGCTGCGCGACGTGCGCGAGGCCGTCGACCGCGGCCGCGCCGCCGTGCCGATGTTCACGACGCACGCGCTCGTCGTGCGCCGCTACGACGGCGACGACGTCGTGTGGGAGCACCTCACCAACCACCAGGTCGGACCGGCCGCGGAGGCGATCGCCGCCGCTCTGTGAGGTCGCTCACGCAGCGGGCTCGGCGTCCCGGTTAGCGTCGGCCGAACGCTTCCCGACGTGAGAGGACGACTCATGAGCGACCCAGAGCCACGCGTCAGGCGCGACGTCCAGTCGCTCATCGCCGAGGGACCGAGCGGGCTGAAGGTGCTCGAGGACTACGCGACCGCGATCTCCGCGATGAAGGCGATCGACGCCGACGCCGGCCCGGGCGACCCGACCGATCCGCGCAGCTGGCGCTTTCAGGCCGCGATCCACGGCTTTCCCGGCCTCGCCGCGTCGCTCGGCCATCCGCGGCACTGGGGCAGCTGCCGCCACAACAGCTGGTTCTTCCTGCCGTGGCACCGGGTGTACCTCTTCTACTTCGAGAGCATGATCCAGTTTCACGTCGGCGACCCCACCTGGGCGCTGCCCTACTGGGACTACACGAAGGTCGGCGACGAGGCGGCGCGGATCCTGCCCGAGCCGTTTCGCTCCCCGACGACCGGCAACGAGCTCTTCACCTCGCGGCGCGACCCGCGCATCAACGACGAGCGCGCGCCGCAGCCGCTCCCGGCCAGGCTGTGCGACGCGCGCGACGCCCTGCAGCTCGGCGACTTCGCCATCGACCCGGCGTCGGCCGCGGGGAGCTTCGCGGGTGGCGTGGTCGACGACGCGACGCCCAACCAGCGGGCGATCGGCTCGCTCGAGGGGATCCCGCACGGGGTGGTGCACGGGCTCGTCGGCGGCGCGACCGGCCTCATGAGCCAGTTCGAGACCGCGGGCCTCGATCCCGTCTTCTGGCTGCATCACTGCAACCTCGACCGGCTGTGGGAGGTCTGGATCGCGAAGTGGGGGGCCGACCTGCTGCCCACCGATACGGCCTGGCTCGACACGGAGTTCGAGCTCTTCGACAGCGACGGCAACCGGGCGTCCAAGCGCATCGGCGACATCCTCGCCACGCCGAACCTAGGCTACATCTATGAGTCGGTCGATCAGCCGGCCGGCACGCTCGGCCCCGACCCGTCACTCGAGCTCGCACCGGCGCCCGTCGTGATGGGCGAGCCCGAGCTCCTCGGCGCGACCAGCGGGGTCGACCTCTCCAAGCGCGCGGCGGTCGGCATCGAGCTCGCCGCCAGCGAGCCGGGCGAGGCGGCCGTCGCCGGCGCCGACGCGGCGCCGACCAGGTGGTTTCTGCGCGTGGAGGACATCGTGGGGCGCGAGCCCACCGTCGCCGCCTACGACGTCTACATCGACCTCCCGGGCGAGGCGACCGGCATCGACCACCCCGACCTGCGCGTCGGCAGCATCCCGAGCTTCGGCATCCCCGAGGCGAGCGACCCGGATGCCGAGCACGGCGGCGCCGGCATCACCGCGACGTTCGACATCACCGCCGCCGTCGCGACGCTCATCGAGCGCGACGACCTCGTGTTCGACCCGGCCAAGGTGACCGTCCACATCGTGCCGGTCGGGCTCGCCGGCCAGCACGACGAGGGCGGCGACCTGCGTGCCGGGCGCATCAGCATCTACGCGGGCTGATGGCGACCGCGCCGGTTCCCGCGCACGGCACGATCCGCGAGGACTGGCGCGCGTTCACGGCGCGCGCGCCGGACTGGTGGCTGGGCGGTGCGTCGGTGGCGGCGTGGATGGCGCTGACGTTCATGTTCCTCGCGATGTCGGCCGGCTCGCTGCACGCCGGTCACGGGATGGGGCACGCCGCGGGCGCACCGGCGAGCGGGCCGGCCGCGAGCGAGATGACCTACGCGGCGCTCGTCGGGTCGTGGGCGCTCATGGTCGTCGCGATGATGCTGCCGCTCGTGCGCAAGCAGGCGCGCTGGCTGGCGTTTCGCTCGCTGCGCGCGCGCCGCCGGCATGCGGTCGCGGTGTTCACGGGTGCCTTCCTCGCCGTCTGGGTCGCGGCCGGCGCGCTCGCGATCGCGCTGCTCGAGCCGGTGCGCGGGGAGATCGCGGCCGTGGCCGTCGCGCTCGCCGTGGCGGCGTGGTGGCAGCGCGCGCCGGCGCGGCGCAGGCTGCTGCGCCGCTGCGGCGTGCAGCGCGCGCCCGCGGTGCGCGGCTGGCGCGCGCTGGCCGACCAGTGCCGCGGCGGGCTGCTCGCCGGGACGCGCTGCGTCGCGACGTGCTGGGCGCTCATGCTCCCGATGGCGATCGCCCACCACCCGGCGCTCATGGCCGGCGCGGCGCTCGTGCTCGTGAGCGAGCGGCGCCGCGGGCCGAACCCCGAGACGCGCGGCGCCCGCCGCCTGGAGGCGCTGTGGATCGCCGCCGCTGCCGCCGTCGCGGCGGGGCTCGCCGTCGCCGGCTGACTCGCCCGCCTGTCGAATCCGCGCCGCCGGACTTTGGACGAGCGTCGGTGGGACGGACCCGGGGCCGGGCGTACCTTGAATCCCAGCACCGTCGGCGGTCATGCCCGTCGCAGGCGGCGCCCTTAGGAGCACGTTCGCGCACTGACCCCGCGCGGATCTGACGCTTCTGGATTCCGAGAGATGCAGGCCGGGGCCACTGTCCTCCCGGTCCCGGCCTGTGCCTCGGAGCGCCTCGCCGTGGGCTCGTCCGTGCTCGGGAGCGGCCCGCCTCAAGCCTCGCCCGCGCCCGCGAGTTCCGATGCGCCATCGTTTGACCAACTTCCGGTGCAGCGCGCTACGTTGCGCGAGGACGCAAGGACGCGCCTGAGCACGATGGGACGTCGTGGTCGGCTGGACATCGCAACGACCTCGGAGATCCATTGGACTGCGACAAGACTGGCGCGCGCGCCTGGCGGCTGCGCCGCGCGCTCGCCGATCGCACCGCGCGACGCGTGGGCTGGACCGCGCTGACGGCAGGGATCGCCGCGAGCCTGGCGTTCGTCGGCACGCGCGTCTTCTTCGAGGATCTCGGCTGGGTCGTCGCGCTGGCGCTCGGCGAGCTCGCATGGTGCGCCTGGACGGCGGCGTGGCTGCGCTGCCAGGGACGCTCGACGCTGTGGCTCATAGCGCTGACGGCCCTGTCGATCGCGGCCGGCACGTGGATCGGGACGCTCGGCGGCTGGGGCACGGTGGCGAGCTGGTTCGCCAGCGGAGCGCCGGCGTTCACCGCCGTCCTCATCTACGCGCTGTGGCGAGGCGCCGGTGGTGCGCGCCCGCGCGATCTCGCCCCGGGCCGCCGCCGTTCGGAGCGGCGGAGCGTGCGGGTCGTCGCCGGCGCCGTCGTCTGGCCGCTGCTGCTCGCGCCGATCGCGCTCGGCGGGCTCGTCCTGTGGCGCGCGGCGGACGCCCCCCCGCGGGTGGCCTTCACGCCCGCCGACCTGTCGCCGCCGAACCGCCTGCTCGGGCCGCCGCCCGACCTCGCGCGGATCGACGACGCGCTCCGGCTCGCGGACATGTTCATCGCCGGCCTGTACGTGCCCGACGGCGTCCTCGCCGCGGGACGCCACTACCCGGTCATGAGCGAGTACTACGCGCTGCCGGTCCGCGTGCAGCGGCTCGGCGATCGCAGCTGGCGGCTGCTCGGCCAGCCCGGCAACAGCGCTCGCGAGCTCGCCCGCGGGCCGGCCGGCGAGACGAGCCTCCTGACGTTCGATGACCTTGGCACCGGCACCGGCGCCCGCGCGCCACAAGGCTTCGAGCTGCTCGCCGACGTCGACTGGGACTACCGGCCCGGGTACTTCCGGGTCCGGCTGCGCCTCGCCGGCGGGGTGTCGCCGGGCAGGCCGGTGCGCGTGCAGATCGGCCAGACCGACGCCGGCGTGTGGCGGACGCGCGATAGCACCGTCGAGCGGGTGCTGGTCGTGCCGCTCGCCGAGCGCCGCCGCCTGCGCTCGACGCGCGACACGATCCGCCACGCGACGATCGACGGCTACTGGTGGCTGCGCTACCACGGCGATCCGCGCGCGGCGGGCATGCGCGCCACGGTGCGGCTCGCGGGCCTGCATCCCGACCGCGACCTGTACTCGCCGATGTGGTGGGGCGCGCGCGCCAGCACGGAGCGCGGCGCGGCACCGCGCGGCGTCGGCGAGGACATGGTCTTCGCGGCGGAGCTCTATCGCGACTGCCGCCGCGTCCCGCCGGCGACCACGCTGCACCTGCAGTACCGCTCGAAGGTCTGCCGCGTCCCGCTGGACGCCTACCGCTGGCTGTCGTTCAGCGACCCCGAGGCAGAGGCCGCGCAGGCGCTGCAGATCGCGCAGCAGCGCGGACCCGACGCCACCTATCGCGACCTCGACCTGCGCCGCCGCACGCCGCGGGAGACCGCCCAGCGGCTCGAGCGCCAGGTGCAGGCCAGCGACTGGCTGGGGCTCTCGCGCTGCCACCCGCTGCGCTGCGAGACCGGCTGGGTGACCTCGACGCGCACGCTGCTGTTCGGAGCGCTCGAGGCGGAGCTCGGCTACCGCGCCGGCGACGCCGTGAGCCGCAGCTACGCCGACCTCGTCGCGCGCATCGCGCTGCGCGTGCAGGTGCCGCGCAGCGGCGCGGTCACAGCGTGGCGCACGCGCCTGTACCGCCCGCTGCAGATCGGCGGCTTCTACACGGCGTGGAGCTCCGGCTGGGTCGGCGGCCCCGTCCCCTCGCGCCAGAGCGAGGCGATCGACGCCCTGGAGGCGCGCCTGGACATGCCGCGCGAGTACGAGGGCTACATCGCGAGCAACGCGGAGACGACGCTCGCGGCCTACGCCTTCCTCGTGCGCTACCGCTGCCTGCGCTGGCGCGTCGGCTGCGATAAGGCGACGAGCCCGATCCCGCGCGTTGCGCTGCGCGACCTCCAGCCTGCGACGACACCGCGGAGCGACCGCTTCGCCGCGGTGCGCACGCCGCCGCAGGGTCGCGGTCACCCACACGGGGTCGCGGCGCGCGTCGACCGCCGATAGCGTGCCGCCCGTGATCCTCGCGATCGACCAGGGCACGACCGGCACGACCTGCCTCGTCTTCGACGCCGGCGCGCAGCTCGCCGGCCGCGCGTACCGCGAGTTCGAGCAGCACTTCCCGAAGCCCGGCTGGGTCGAGCACGACGCTGCCGAGATCTGGGACACGACGCGCGCGGTGGCGCTCGAGGCGCTCGACGACGCGGGCGGATCCGCGGGCGACCTGCAGGCGATCGGCATCACCAACCAGCGCGAGACGGTCTGCGTGTGGGATCCGAAGACCGGCGAGCCGCTGCACCGCGCGCTCGTCTGGCAGGACCGCCGCACGGCCGCGCGCTGCGACGAGCTGCGCGCCGCCGGCGAGGAGCCGCTCGTGCGCACCCGCACGGGGCTCGTGCTCGACCCGTACTTCAGCGCGACGAAGATCGAGTGGCTGCTGGCCAACGTCGACGGACTGCGCGAGCGTGCCGCCGACGGTCGCGCCGCGTTTGGCACGATCGACGCGTGGCTCGTCTTCAAGCTCACCGGCGAGCACCGCACGGACGTCACGAACGCGTCGCGCACGATGCTCTACGACATCGGCCGCGGCGACTGGGACGACGAGCTGCTCGAGCTGTTCGGCGGCGTCCCGCGCGCGTCGCTGCCGGAGGTGCTGCCGAGCATCGGCGAGTTCGGCACGGTGCGCGACGGCGCGCTCGGCGAGGGCAACGACGGTGTCCCCGTCGCGGGCATCGCGGGCGACCAGCAGGCCGCGCTGTACGGCCAGGGCTGCCTGGACGCCGGCCTCGGCAAGAACACCTACGGCACCGGCTCGTTCGTGCTGCTGAACTCGGGCGACAGCGTGCCGACCGCGCCGCCCGGCCTGCTCGCGACGATCGCGTGGGGGATCGGCGACCGCACGATCTACGCGCTGGAGGCCGCGATCTTCGTCACCGGCGCGGCGGTGCAGTGGCTGCGCGACGGGCTCGGGATCATCGACGCGGCCGCCGAGACGGAGGACCTCGCCGCGTCGCTGGAGTCAAACGACGGCGTCTACTTCGTCCCCGCGCTGACCGGCCTCGGCTCGCCGCACTGGGATCCCTACGCGCGCGGGACGATCGTCGGGCTCACGCGCGGCGCGACGCGCGCCCACATCGCGCGCGCGACGCTCGAGGCGATGGCGTTTCAGACCGTCGACGCCGTGCAGGCGATGGACCGCGTCGCCGCGAAGCCGCTCGAGGAGCTGCGCGCCGACGGCGGCGCGACCGCCAACCGCTGGCTCATGCAGTTTCAGGCCGACGTCCTCGGGACGCCCGTCGCGGTCGCGGAGATCGCCGAGACGACGGCGCTCGGCGCTGCGCTGCTGGCCGGCGTGGGGGTCGGCGCGTGGACGCAATCCGACGTCGCGGCGCGCGACGGCGAGCGCGCGCGCTACGAGCCGCGCATGGGCGACGACGAGCGCTACGCGCTGATCGACGAATGGCGACGCGCCGTGCGGCGTTCCCGCGGCTGGGCGCAGGGGTAATGTTGCATTCATGGCGAGGTTGAGGCGCGGCGAGCAGTTCGTGGCGGTCGGCGGCGGCCGCGACGAGCGGCCGGCGGAGTTCTTCGACGTCTTCCACCGGCGCTCGCGGACGGAGGAGCCGAACTTCGCCTACGAGATCGTCCGCATCCTCACCGGGCTGTGGGCGCTGACGTTCTTCCGCGCGCGCACGATCTCAAGCGAGAAGGTCCCGCAGTCGGGGCCCGTCATCCTCGCGCCGAACCACGGCTCGTTCATGGACCACTTCTTCCTCGCGTCGTTCATCCGCCGCAAGGTGCGCTTCATGGCGAAGTCCCAGCTCTTCCAGCCGCCGCTGCAGTACGTCTACTCGCACGGCGGCGTCTTCCCGCTGCGCCGCGGCCATCGCGACGAGGAGGCGTTCGTCACGGCGCGCGCGATCCTCGACCGCGGCGGGTGCGTCGCCATGTACTGCGAGGGCTCGCGCTCGAAGGACGGCGCGCTGTCGCAGCGGCCCAAGCCCGGCATCGGCAAGCTCGCGCTGCAGACCGGCGCGGCGATCGTGCCGGTCGCGATCCACGGGTCCTCGAAGGTGCGCAACTGGCGCAAGGGGGAGTTCCCGAAGGTCACCGTCCAGTACGGCGACCCGATCCGCTGGGAGGCCGTCGAGTCGCCGACGCGCGACCAGCAGATGGCCGTCGCCGAGGAGATCTTCGGCGAGATCAAGGTGCTGCACGGCGGTCTCGAGTCGCTCGGGCGCAAGGGCGTCCTGCAGCGCGTGCGCGAGCAGCGCCGGCTCGAGCGCCGCGGCAAGAAGCGTGCCGCGACCGCGTAGGCGCCCCGGGGGCGGGACATCCGTCCCGGTCTGGCCCCGGGACCGTCGCACGGGGTATGGGAGGTTTGCGAGATTGCTCGCACCGGCGGCTCGCACGGCCGCCCCGACGCCTTCTAGGGAGGAACGATGACCGAGCTTCAGCGCTACCTGGCCGAGGAGGTCGCAGAGGACCTCAGCGACGGCATCATCACGCGGCGCGAGGCCATGCGCCGCCTCGGGATGATGGGCATCACCGGTGCTGCTGCGACGGGCCTGCTGACCGCCGCGGCGAGTCCCGCCGTCGCCGCGAGCAAGCCGAAGCCCGCCAAGGCGAAGGGCAAGGGCGGCGGACTCGGCAGCGCCGACGACTGGGGGCCCGTCGCGACGCAGCCGATCACGTTCGCGGGTCCGAACGGCACCCTCCAGGCGGCGTGGGCTCCCGCCGACGGTCGCGTCAAGGGCTCGGTGCTGGTCATCCACGAGAACCGCGGCCTCAACGACCACACCCGCAACGTCGCCGGGCGCTTCGCCGCGAGCGGCTGGTCGGCGCTCGCGCTCGACCTGCTCTCCGAGGAGGGCGGCACGGCGGCGGTCACGGCGACCGGGGGCGAGGCGGCCGCGTCCGCAGCGCTCGCGGCGGTCGCCGACCCCACGCGCTTCGACAACGACATGAAGGCTGCGGTCACGGAGCTGCGCAGGCGCGTCGCGCGCAAGCCGATCGCCGCGATCGGCTTCTGCTTCGGCGGGGGCATGATCTGGCGGCTGCTGGCGGCGGGCGAGAAGCGGCTTGCCGCGGCGGCGCCGTTCTACGGCCCGTTTCCGACGGGCGGCGACCTGCGCAACGCGCGTGCTGCCGTGCTCGGCGTGTACGGCGGACTCGACACGCGCGTCAACGCGACGCGCGACGCGGCCAAGGCCGCGCTCGTCGCGGCCCGCCTGAAGCACCAGATCCTGACGTTCACGCAGGCCGACCACGCGTTCTTCAACGACACGGGCCCGCGCTTCAACGCGCCCGCGTCGCAGGAGGCCTGGTCGCGCGTGCAGGGCTGGTTCGGAGACAGCGACAGGCGCTGATCGCTCGCGGGGCGCGGGCACCCGCCGCCCCGCCTCGGCGGCTCGCCCGCCGGAGCCTCCGGCGGCGGCCGCCGGCCCCCGCGGCGCAACCTTCGCCGGCGCGGCGCGTTGTCATCGCCGATGCGCGCGTTCCTCGTCTGCCTAGCCGTCGCCCTGGCCGCGCCCGCGACCGCCGCCGCGACGTTCGCGCCGCCCGTCTCCGTGCCCGCCTCCGGCGGCGAGACGCCGCGTGCGCTCGCCTTCGCCGGCGGACGCGGCGTGCTCGTCACGCAGGACGGCGGCCAGCCGAGCAGCGAGCCGGCGCAGCACACGATCACGATCCCCGGTCGTCGTCGCGAGAGCTTCAAGGACACCGCGATCCTCGACAGCGTCGCCCGCCAGGACGGCGGCGTCGACCTGCTCGTGCGCCACGGCTCGGACCCCCTCAAGCGGGCGGACATCACCCTGCGCCGCGTGCTGCCCTCCGGCAAGGTCTACGACCTCTGGTCCGTGCGCACGAAGGCGTCGATCGGCGCGCTGGCCCGCGGCAAGGACCGCACGTTCGTCGCCTGGCCCGAGGGCTCGGTCCTCAAGCTCGTCACCCGCCCCGACGGCGGCATTCCGGCGCATCCGCACAACGCTCGCATCGCGCTGCGCGGCTACAGCGGCCTGGACCTCGCGGTCGACGGGCGCGGCAGGCTCGTCGCGGCCGTGTCGTCGCCGGCCTCCGGGCTCGTCGTCGCGTCGCTGCGATCGTCGGGCACCGTGCTGCGGCGCGAGGTCCAGCGCACCGTCAGCGGGCTCGTCGAGATCGCCGTGACGGCGCGCGGGCGCGCCGGCGTGCTCGTCGAGGACACCGGCATCGAGGGCGAGCGCGGCGAGTGCGTCGCAGACCGCGGGGGGCGGCACATCCGCGTGGTCGTCCGCGAGCGCGACGAGGCGCGCTTCGGCTCGGCCCAGACGATCGAGTCGCCGCGCTTCGGCTGCGGGTCGACCGGTGCGCTGCTGCGCGCGCTGCCCGGCGACGGCCTCGCGGTCGTCTACCAGGGCGGCTCGTACGACTTCCCGCCGCTGCTCGCCCGCGCGGCGACGGCGCCACGCGGCGCGCCGTTCGGCGCGCCCGCGACGCTCGCGTCCGACGCCCGCGCCGACACCGCGGTGGTCACGCACGCCGGCCAGCTCGTCATCGGCCTGCTGCGCAAGAGCGCGCAGCTCGAGGTCTTCTCCGGCGCGCTCTCGATCCTGCGCGTGCCGGGTGCCGAGGAGCCGGTCGACACGGGCCCCGCCAGCGCGCCGCTGCTCGCGCGCGACCGCGCCGGCAGCGCCGTGCTCGCTTGGCGAGCAGGCGACACGCTGCGGGTCGCCGCCGACCAGCCGTAGCGGGGCGTTGCTCAGACCGTCGGGACGTGCGGGCGCGCCTCCGCGAGCGCGACGACCGGCGCGGCGGGCTCGTCGCGCCGCGCGAGCATCCGCGTCTCCCTCGGCAGGAGCGCGAGCGCCATCCCGACGAGCGCCAGCAGCGCGCCGCCGAGCAGGACGGTCGTCGGCCCGAGCGCGTGCGCCACCGGGCCGGCGAGCGCGTAGCCCAGCGGCATGAGCCCGAGCGACGCCGCCCACTCGCACGAGCTGACGCGCGAGAGCTTGTCGGGCGGGATCCGCTCGGCCAGCGCCGTGACCCACCAGACGTCGAACAGCGCGGCGCCCACGCCGCCAACCGCCATCGCGGGCACGACGAGCTCGAGCGGGAGACCCGCCGCGTACAGCGCGACGGCCACGGGCCACAGCATGATGAGCGCGATCCCCGCGCGCAGCGGGTGGCGCGGGCGCCAGCGCAGCGCCGTGAGCGAGCCGGCGATCAGGCCGGCGCCGAGCGCGATCCAGACGTAGCCGAAGACCGCGAGGTCGCCGTACTGGTCGGTAGCCACGAGCGGGCCGACGACGATCATCGGAGCGCCCATCGTGAACGCGGCGACGGAGAAGCCGGCCACGGTCGCCCACACCCAGGCGCGCGAGCGCACCTCGCGAAAGCCCGCGACGAGGTCGGCGCGGATCGACTCGGGGGCGGAGGGCGCGGCCGTCGCGCGGTCGTCCCCCGCGGCCGGCGCTTCGCGCTCGCGGGGGCGCACGCGCACGAGCAGCGCGGCGCTCAGGAGGAACGTCGCCGCGTCGAGGCCGAACGCGGCGGCCGGGCTGAAGCCGAGCACCAGCACGGTCGCCAGCGCCGGGCCGACGAGCTCCGCGACGTTCTCGAACATCATCGTCGCCGCGCTGGCCTCCTGGATCTCGTCCTCGGGGACCGTCTGCGGCAGCAGGCCGGTCGACGCCGGGCGGTAGAACGCCTCGGCCGTGCCAAACACGACGCCGATCGCGACGAGATGCCAGATGCGCACCTCGCCGGTGACGATGAGCACCGCCAGCAGGGCGTGCAGCCCGCCGCGCACGAGGTCGGTCACGACGGCGACGCGATGGCGGGGCAGGCGATCGGCCATGACCCCGCCGACGAGCAGGAAGACGATCAGCGGCAGGCTGTACGCCGCCAGCACGAGCCCGAGATCGGTCGCGCTGCCCGTGAGCTGGATGACGAACAGCGCGAGCGCGACCGTCACGATGAGATCGCCGACGACGCTCGTCGAGTTGGCGATCCACAGCAGGCGGAAGTCGCGGTGGCGCAGGACGCGCAGGAGATGTGCGGCGCGAAGCATGTCACCTACAAGGGTGCCCGACTGCGCGTTCGCGCTCCCGTGGACTCGAACCCGGCCTAGCCTGGCTTAGCCTGGCTTAGCCGCCCTCGCCCTCGAAGTAGGGAACCCCGCTGGAGCGCTTGACCATGACGTCGTCGTCGGGGTTGCCGGTGAAGATCCCGATCTTGTCGCTGTCGGGATAGACCGACGCCGTCGGCGTGACGACGTTCGACCAGAGCAGCACGCGCACCGTCTCCTCGGAGTCGTTGCGCACCTGATGGGCGCCCGCCGGGCCGAGCGGGAAGAAGACGAGGTCCCACTCGCTCAGCTCGTGCGCGCCCTCGGGGTCGCGGACCGTCGGCCGGCCCGCGACGACGAGCAGCCACTCCTCCTCGCCGTACTCGTAGTGATACGGGCACAGCGCCTGCCCCGGCGGCAGCTCGTAGAGCGAGGCGCCCGTGTCCTTGGCGCCGAGCAGCGGGCCGACGCGATACATCCCCGAGCGCATGCCCTCGGGATCGTCGTCCTCGTACGCGAAGCCCGGGTCGCTGAGGTTCACGCGGCGCACGCAGCGTGGTGTACCACGGACGCCCGCGGCGCGACCCACTCGCGCAGGCCGGGCACGCGCCTTACTGCCGGATGGTCTCGCAGTTCGGCGCGACGATATCGAGGAGGTCGGCAGACACCGTGTCGACGCCATTGCCGCAGTCGACGGTGTCGACCGCGCCGTCGACGACGTCGATGCGGTCGTCGCCCTCGTCCCCGGTGACGACGTCGGGGTCGAGGCCACCGAAGATGCGGTCGTTGCCCGGCCCGCCGTTGATCGTGTCCGAGCCGCGGTCGCCGTTGAGGAAGTCGTCGCCCTCGTTGCCGAGCACGATGTCGTTGTCGCGGCGCCCGTACATCTGGTCGTTGCCGGGGCCGCCGTGCAGCACGTCGTTGCCGTTCTCGCCGTCCACGTAGTCGTCGCCGCCGTTGCCGAACAGCTCGTCGTCGCCGTCGGCGCCGAAGATCGAGTCCTTGTCGGGGCCGCCCTGCCGGAGGTCGTTGCCCGGCGTGCCCGGGATCGTGCGTGCCGTCTGCGGCGCGTCGGTGGAGGGCTGAGGCGCGATCTGGATGACGGTCTCGCAGCGCGTCAGCGTGTCGCGGCTCGGTGCGGTGCTCTCGACGTAGACCGTGTCGCGCCCGGTCGAGCAGTCGACCGTGTCGGCGTCCTCGTCGGCGACGCGGATGATGTCGTTGCCCGAGCCCGCGGTGATCTTGTCGGCTCCCGGTCCGCCGACGATCTCGTCGTTGCCGCTGAACGTCGAGATCGTGTCGTCGCCCGAGCCGCCGTCGACGTTGTCGTCGCCGACAGACGTCGAGATGCGGTCGCGCCCGGCGTCGCCCTTGACGGTGTCGTTGCCCTCGCGCGTGAAGATCTGGTCGCCGCCCGTGCCGCCGTCGACGTTGTCGTCGCCGATCCCGCCGTCGATCTTCTCGGAGCCCGGCCCGCCGCGCAGCGTGTCGTTGCCCGCCCCGCCCGCGATGTTGTCGGTGCCGCGGGCGCCGTCGACGAAGTCGTCGCCGTCGCCGCCGTCGAGCAGGAAGTCGTTGCCGAGATCGGCCTCGACGATCTTGTCGTTGCCGGGGCCGCCGCGCGCGATGTCGTCGCCGTCGCCGGGCTCGAGGAAGTCGTCCTCGCTGCCGCCGTCGAGCGTGTCGTTGCCGGTGCCGCCGAACAGCGTGTCGTTGCCGGGCTCGCCGAGGAGGGTGTCGTTGCCGGCCTGCCCGGAGAGGCGGTCGGCGCCGTCGCCGCCGTCGAGCGTGTCGTTGGACGCGCCGCCGCCGAGGTCGTCGTTGCCCGGGCCGCCGAAGAGCGCGTCCTTGGCCCGGCCGCCGCGCAGCAGGTCGTCGCCGCCGAGGCCGATGATCTGGTCGCGCCCGCGTGTGCCCAACAGCTGATCGGGCCCCTCGGTGCCGAGCTGCACGGCGAGGCCGGGCTGCGTCGCGAGCGCGCGGGGGTGCGTCCCGTTGCCGAGCCGCTGCACGCCGAGCCGCCGGTAGGAGCCCGTGGAGAGGATCGAGACGGTCTCGTCGCCGCCGTCGCCGATGTACAGCCGCGGCTCCTCCTCGCTCGCGTACGCGGGCGCGCCGGGGCCCTCACCGGTGCGCACCCTGGTGAGCAGGCGCTTGGCGTTCAGGTTCACGATCGCGGCGGCTCGGCTGCCGGGGTTCGCTCCCACGACGGCGCGGCTCGAATCGGGCGAGATCGCCAGCGACGCGCCGACGCCCGGTTTGAGGTTGACCTTCGCGCGGCGCTTGCCGGTCACGCGGTCCAGGCCGCTGAGGACGCCGTCGGTCGTGCTGACCCAGACGAGCGAGCCGCTGCCCGGGTACGCGACGCCGGCCGGCGTAGGCGCCGGCTTGCCGCGCTTGACGGTGCCGAACGCCGTGGCCTTCGTGCGGCGCATGAGCCGCGACGTCGTGACGTCGACGAGGCCGACGCGCTTGCCGAGCACCACCGCCGCTTTCACGCCGTCGGCGGACACCGCGATCGCGCCGGGCTTGTCGCCGTCGAGGTCGATGGCGCCGACGACGGCGAAGGTGGCCGTGTCGATGACGTCGATCGCGCCGCGGCGGGCGGCGAGCAGTCGCGAGCCGTCCTGCGTGAGCGCGAGCGAGCTGATCGCGCCCGCGAGGTTGACGCCGCCGGGGACGGCGCGGGTCGTCAGGTCGAGGACGGCGACGCGCTTGCCGGCCGCGACGTAGGCACGCGAGCCGTCGGGCGCGGTGGCGACGGCGCGGGTCGGCGCGCCGAGGTTCACGCGTGCCACGACCTTGTTCGACGACACGTCGGTGAGGACGAGGTTGTTCGTGCCGGTGGCGATGACGATCGCGCGGGCGTCCGCCGCGGGGGCGGCGGCGAGCGCGACGGCCGCGGCGGCGAGGAGCGTCGTGAGCGTGGCGCGGAGCATGCCTTGGAGGAAACTCGTGCCGGCCGCGGAGGTTGCGCGGCGGGCGGGCCGCCTACTCGTAGATCGGCTCGAGCCGGGGCCAGCGCTCGGCGTCGTGGCCGGGGATGACGACCGCCTCGGGGTGCTGTTGCGCGTACGCGCGGATCGCGCCGAGCGAGCGGCGGTAGTTCTCCTCCCCGCCGAAGACGAAGATCGGCAGGACGTCACCCTCGATCGCTCGGTGCGTGTACGCCGCGTCGGCGGTGAGCAGCAGCTCGCGGTCTCGCAAACGCAGCAGGATCGACTGGTGGCCGCGCGTGTGGCCGACGGTCGAGAGCAGCCGCACCGAGCCGTCGCCGAAGAGGTCGAGCGTGCGCTCGAAGCCGGCGTACGGCTCGGCGCCCTCGTAGTCAATTGTGCGCCAGTCCAGCGGCTGGTCGTAGTGGGTGCGGCGGTAGCCCTCGGCGAAGCCGCCGGTGCTCGCGGCCGCCCACTCGGCGACGTCGACGACGAACGTCGCGTTCGGGAACTGGATCGCGCCGCTGGCGTGGTCGTTGTGCAGGTGGGTCATGAGGATCGTCGGGATGTCGCCCGGGTCGATGCCGAGCGCGCGCAGCTGCTCGGGCGCCGACTCGCCGCGTGCCTGGCGGGCGGGAAGCAGCCAGGACTGGCGCAGGCCGAGGCTCGAACGCGCGCCGTCCTGCACCGAGGCGTGAAAGCCGGTGTCGACGAGGATGCGGCCCGCTGTCGGATGCTCGAGCAGGAACACGGGGGCCGGGATCCAGATCCAGCGCGAGCGCTTCGCACCGAAGATCGCGCGCTGCTGCGCGAGCCGTCCCGTGGGGCGGTCGAGCGCGCGCGGCGGGACGAGGATCTCGCCGCAGCGCAGCGGACGCACGGACACGGTCGCGCCGGCGCTGCCGCCGGGCAGCGGGAGGCGGGCCTGCGTGGGTTGGGTCGAGAGCGCCACGGCCACGCAATGTATCCGCGCGGATAGCCTCCCCGCGGATGCCGCCCGCGCCGCCCGCCAGCTCGCCCGCCGCCTGGCAGGGCCCGTTGCGAGCGGCGGTCGCCGTCTTCGTGGCCGGGCTCCTCGTGGTCTGGCTGATCAAGCCGCTCGGCAACCCCTGCCCGGACCTCGGGACCCTGCCGCAGGGCAGCAGCGCGAGCTCGTCGCCGTCGTTCTCGCCGCCGGGCTCGCGGACGTGCACGTACACGACGGCCGGCGGCATCAAGGCGACGGCGAAGTACATGCCGTGGCTCGATTGGATCGTCCTGCTGCTGCTGGCCGCGGCCGCCGGCGGGGCGGTGAGGATGCTCTCGCCGGCGGGACGGGCCGCGCGCGAAGGCCGCGCCGAGCGGCCACGGCCGGCCGAGCCGACGCCGAAGCCTGCGCGCCGTCCGCGCGCATCTTCGGCTGTGCCTTCGAGCGAGCGCGACGCGGCCGAGCGCGAGCGGGCGCGCCAGGAGCGCGCCGCGCGCGATCGCACCCGCCGCTACCGCTGAGCCCGGTCTACCTCACGATCGTCAGCTTCGACACCCGGCCGTTCGTGGCGAGGTTCGTGCCGTGGGCGATCGTCGCGCGCACCTTGACCTTCGGGTATCCGGTGAGCGTCACCTTCGGCGCTGAGCTGTAGCCCGCCCCCCCGCCGACGATCCGCACCGACACGACCTTGCCGTTGCGCAGGACGGCCTTCGCGGTCGCGTGGACTTGACGCCAGACCTCCCCGGCCGAGCCGTTGTAGCGGTAGTAGTCGGAGACCTCGTCGAGGCGCTCGTTCGTCACGCCGTAGGGCGCGAGCACCCGCAGCAGCGCCGCCTTGTTCGCCTGCACCTGCTCCCCGCTCGGCTCCTCACCGGCGCCCGCGGGATTCACCGCCGAGAACGCCTGGCGGAACACGTCCGCCGGCACGCCGAGCGCCGCCGCGATCAGCACGACAGGCCGTCCTGCATCACGAGCGTCGGTCGTGTGACCGCCGGCGATCTTCACGGCCGTCGAGCGCTTGCTCGCGGTGGGGGCTCCCTGCGCGGCGACTACGAGCGCGAGCCCTGTGAGCGTCGCGGCTGCGGCGGACAGGCTCAGTCGTGCGGCTTTCATGGTGCTCCTCCTCGTCCCAGAGTGAATGCTGCGAAGCGGAGCGTGAAGCGCGCGCCCGGGAGCCTCCCGGGAGTTCCGTGGGCGCATGCCGGGGACCAGCAGCTCGTCTGGCGCGGGTCCGCCCGCCGCGGCGAAGTCCGCGTCGAGCAGAGAGCTGAGCAGGAGCCCGGCGACGAGCAGCGTCAGGCCGCCCGCCACGACACGGCGGCGGAAGGTGGTGGGCATCCGTGACTCCTTCGGGCGAGTACGAAGCCGCGTCGGGCACGCTCGCGTTCGCTCCCGGGGAGACCCACAAGGACGTCCAGATACGGGTCGCGGGCGACATCGTCGACGAGCCCGACGAGACCTACACCGTCAACCTGTCGGCGGCCGGCGACGCGGAGATCGGTGATGGCGCGCCGGCCTCGGCACGATCCTCGACGACGATCGCGACGGGAGGTTCACGTGCCGTGCGAGCGCGCTGCGGATGGAGGGCCAGCCCGAGCAGATCGTGGCCAACGCACCCGACGACCCCTGCCAGGACACAGCGCTCACGGCGGTGGCGAACAGCCTGCTCACCTTCGGCGGCCTGAGGGCGCTGGCCCAATCGCGCAGCATGTTCACCGACCAGCGCCCCGACGACGTCGCCTCGACCCAGCCGGTGGTCGGCGATCGATCCTTCGCGTCCGTGCAGACCACTCGGGCGTTCATCGGTCCGATCGATGTCGCCACGAGCTCCACCGTCACCGAAGCGACGGCCGAGTGCACGCGGGGCGCGCTTCGACGACGCTCTCGAGCTCGTCGACGGTCTTCGGCCTGCGGGTCGGCGGCCAGAGCTACGGTGACGTGACCGGCCTACGGCGACGTGACCGGCCTGCTGAACATCCACGTGCCCAGCGGGGTGCTGCGGATCAACAGCGTCACCGGTGGGTCCTCGAGGAGGGTCCGGCGAACGATCTGGCTCGACAACACGGTGCTGCCCGACGTGATCATCGGCGAGGCGAGCGCGGGGTTCGTCGACACCCCCCGCCGGGGCTGAGCCTACGACGCCCAGGGCACCTCGACCGAGTGCTCCTCGGGTGCGTCGCGCGCGACGACGTACTCCGCCGCGACCTCCTCCGAGGGGTTCTCGAGCAGGTGCGTCTCACGCGGCGGGACGTACACCATGTCGCCCGGCTCGAGGCTGACCGCGTTCTCGAGATCCTCGCCCCAGCGCACGTTCAGCCGCCCCGACAGCATGTAGACGGCCGACTCGCAGTCCGCGTGGTAGTGCGGCAGCGACTGCGCGCCGGCGGGGACGCTGAAGCGGCCCATGTACAGGTTCTCGGACCCCGCCGTCTCGGGCGACACCTCGGCCGCGCCGTTGACGACGCGGATGCCTGCCGGAGGGGTTCTGACGAAGCGCACGGTCGCCCAAGACTACTCTCAGATCCGATTGTCGGAAACCCGCAGGTCGGAATTCGTCGTATCGACCGGATCCGTCGAAGAGCCCGGGCGGCGAGCTACGTCGTCATGCCGGTGAACTGCCCGCCCGTGACGTTGAGCGTCTGCCCATGGACGTAGTTCGACCACGGCGAGCAGAGGAAGAAGATGCCGCCGGCGGCCTCGACAGCCGTGCCCGGGCGACCGAGCGGGATGAGCATCGACGACATCCCCCGGATCTGCTCGGGGATGCCGAGCTGCACGGTCTCGCCGCCGACCTCGATCGTGTTGTCCGCGACCTTCGCCGCCGTCAGGCGCGTGTCGATGAAGCCGAACGCGACCGCGTTGACGTTGATCTTGAACTGGCCCCACTCCTTGGCCAGCGTCTTCGTCAACCCGACGACCGCGGCCTTGCCGGCGGCGTAGTTCGCCTGCCCGGCGTTGCCCATCGTGCCGGAGATCGACGACACGTTGACGATCTTGCGGAAGACCTCGACGCCCTGCTCGCGCTCGAGCTTCGCCGGCTCGCGCAGGTATGGCGCGGCCGCGCGGCAGACGCGAAACGGGACGACCGTGTGGATGTCGAGCATCCGCTGGAACTGGTCGTCGGTCAGCTTGTGGAGCATGCCGTCGATCGTGTAGCCGGCGTTGTTGACGACGATGTCGACCTTGCCCCACTCGTCGACCGCGGCCTGCACGAGCGCGTCACACGCGCCGGGCGCCGTCAGGTCGCCGCCGTGGACGATCGTGTCGCCGGCGATCTCGGACGACGTCTGCTCGGCGAGGTCGGCGTCGAGGTCGTTGACGAGGACGCTCGCCCCGTGCTCGCAGAGCAGCTCAGCCGTCGCGCGGCCGATCCCGCGCGCCGAGCCGGTGACGATCGCGACCTTCCCATCGAGAACTCCCATAAAGCCTGGCTCCTTGTCCGTTCGCCGGTCGCGTGACGATAGCCACGCCCGCCCGGGGCGCGGGAAGGGAAGGGAGCCCGCCCCGCGGCGCGCGGGAGGGAACGCCGGCTCGCCCGGGACGCGGGAGGGAAGGGGCCGCCTGGCGTGGCGCGCCGGAGGCGAAGGTAGGCTCGCGCGGGACGCGGGAGCCGAGGGAGGGCCGGCCGACGGGCGTCACGCCGGAGGCGTGAGGCCCCGCTCGCGGTAGGCCTTGCGCAGCGCCGACGCGACGCCGTCAAACGACGAGCTGCGCTTCGGCAGCCGCCAGGCGATTCGCAGCACGCCCGCGCGGCCGGGGAGCAGGAGCGTGTCAGCGCCCGCGACGAGGCCGGGCGCGCGCACGGCACGCGCCGCTGCAGGCACGCGCCACCACAAGGGCGTGCCGGCCGGCACCGCCGCGTTCCACGTCAGCACCGCCCCACCGCGCACCGGACGCAGCGTGACGTCGACCGAGCCGAGCGTCGTCGCCGCGCCGCGCACGACCGTCGGGCGACCCGGCTCCAGCCAGCGCCCCGGCACCGCCGAGAGCAGCTCGAGCCCGCCGCCGGACTCGCGCACGAGCATGTTGCGCAGCAGCGCGACG
Source organism: uncultured Actinomycetes bacterium (assembly GCA_963743055.1). Lineage (GTDB taxonomy): Bacteria > Actinomycetota > Thermoleophilia > Solirubrobacterales > Solirubrobacteraceae > CADCVQ01. Next base: position 165,601 of record CAVUOK010000004.1, read on the forward strand.
AGCTCGGCGGCGAACCAGCCGTGCGGCGCGAGGTTGTCGTCGACCGAGCGCCGGGCGTACGGGCGCACGCCGGTCTCGAAGCCGCCGTTCGTGTTCGTCGTGTGGGCGAGCGAGTCGTAGAGGCCCTGCACGACGCGCGCCTGCTCGCCGCGCAGCAGCTCCGTCTGCCAGACGCGGAAGCCGAGGTAGTGATGCAGGTTGTGAAACTCGCCGTACGTGGCCAGTCCCTCGCGGAAGCGGCCACGGGCCCGCGCGAGCGTCCGCGTGACGAGCGGTGACATCGGGTCGAGCACCGCGGCGGGCCAGGCCGCCCACAGGTTCCCCCAGTCGCGCCCGCCGGCGCGGTCCAGCGCCGGCGGGATCGCGCCGCCGTTGCGCGCCGCGGCGGCGTCCACGCGCTCGCGCACCGTCGTGCGCAGCGCGACCAGCTCCGCGCTCCAGTCGGCGAGCCGCTCGCCGTCGCCGAGCATCCGCGCGACGCCGACTGCCGCCTCCAACCCCGCGACCGCCCAGAAGTCGTCGCCCGCGAGATGCCCCGCGACGAGCTCGTTGTCGCGCGGGTCTGACGGCGGCACGAGGCCGAGCGCGTCGGCGCGGCGCGCACGTCCGAGCCACGCGACGGCGCGTGCGAGCGAGGGCAGCGCGTCGCGCGCGAACGAGCGGTCGCGGCTGCGCAGCGCGTGCTCGCCGATCGCCCACATCGCCTGGCCGTGGCCGTCGAGCTGGCCCTCGCGCGAGATGAACTGGCCGTTGTCGTGCTGCCACTTGTCGAAGAAGCCGAGGTTCTCGTCGGCCTCGCGAGGCAGCCCGGCGAGGTCGAGCGCCTGCGTCATGATCGACGCGTCACGCAGCCAGAACGCGTGGTAGCGCAGCTTGTTGACGGGCTGGACCCAGTCGCCGCCTGTGCCCTGCGAGCCGCCAGGCGAGCGGGTATCGGGCAGCTGGTAGCGCGGCAGCAGGATGTGCATGAGGCTCGCGTAGTACGCGTCCTGCACGCGGCGCTCCGGGAGGCTGAGCTGCATCGCGCGGGCGAACGTCGCCTGCCAGTCGCGCAGCATCGCGTTGCGGTGCGCGGTGAACGGCACCGCGCGCAGCGCGAGCGCGGCCGGCGTCCCCTCGGCCACCGGCTTCGACGGAACGACGAAGTCCAGCCGGCGCGTCGCCCGCGGCCCAAGCGCGACCCGGTACTCCGCCAGCCCGAACACCGTCGACGGCAGGACGGGGCCCGTCCCCTCGCGACGCTGGAGCTCGAGCTGCACGCCGGGCGCGGGACCGGGGAACGTCGCCATCACCGCGCCGTCGCGCAGGATCGCGCGGTCGCCGAGCTCGTAGTCGGCGGCCGGCTCGAACAGCGATCCCGGCTGCGTGTACAGGCCGGGCAGCTGCGGCACGGCGGGCCGCGGGAAGCGAAAGCGCCGCACGCCGCTGGGCTTCAGCGCGCCGCCCGACGAGCGCAGGCCGACGGCCCAGCGCCCCTGCAGGGCCCGCGCGGTCTCGTTGCGCAGCACGACGCGCACGAGCGCCACCGGCTGGCCGGCCGCGATCGACGCGAACGTCTCGACGTCGTAGCGCACGCCGGCGATCCGCTGGCCGTAGCGCAGGAGCGGGTAGCGCCCGCCGTAGAGCGTGCGCACGGGCGCTCGCAGGCCGACGAGGTTCGGCCCGGCGCGCATGACGAGCTCGCCATAGCCGCCGTAGATGAACCCCTCGGGCGTGATCTCGAAGCCGGCGAGGTGGCCGGGCACGGCGAGCTGGTCGGTCGGCGTCGCGAGGAAGCCGTAGGGCCGCGCGGAGGCCGCGGCCGGGAGTGCCAGCGCTCCGGCGATCAGTGCGACGAGCAGGGCCGGGCGGGGCATCGTCCTGATGGGACGGGGCCGGGCGACCGGAGTTGCGCACTCTCAGCGAGCGGCGCTGTGCCTCAGGAATCCCTCGCGGCCCCACCGGACGGGAGGTGGTCTGTCCGGTGGGGCGCGATGGCGGGAGGAGGCAACGCGTTGAATAGTGCCGTCAAGCGATCCAGATGTCCAAGACACAGATTCGACGTTAGTCATAAGCTGAACGCATGAATCTGCGTCAGCTGCGGTATCTCGTGGCGCTGTCCGACGAGCGTCACTTCACGCGCGCCGCAGCCCGCGAGCACGTCGCGCAGCCGGCGCTCTCGCAGCAGATCCGCAGCCTGGAGGCGGAGCTCGGGCTGGCGCTGGTGGAGCGCACGACCCGCCGCGTCGCGATGACCCAGGCGGGCGAGCTGCTCGTCGCCCGCGCGCGCCGCGCGCTGGCCGAGCTCGACGCCGCCGAGGCCGAGCTGCAGTCGCTCGCCGGCGTGCAGGCGGGCCGCCTGTCGGTCGGGGCCATGCACACGATGGGCCCGGTCGACGTCTCCCTGCTGCTGGCGATGTTCCACGATCGCTATCCGGCGGTCGAGCTCACGGTGCGAGAGCAGTCCAGCGAGGAGCTCGCCGGGATGCTGCGCGAGGACGAGGTCGACCTCGCGTTCCTGTCGGTCACCGAGCGCATCCAGAGCCGCGGCCTCTCGCTGCGCCCGCTCGTCAGCGAGGAGCTCGTCGTCGTGCTGCCCGCCGACCACCCGCTCGCCGGCCGCGACACGCTGCGGCTGCGCGACCTGTCCGCCGAGCCGTTCATCACGTTCCGCGAGGGCGCGCGGCTGCGCGAGCTGCTCATGCGCGCGGCCGAGCGCACCGGCTTCGAGCCGCGGATCGCGCTCGAGTCCAACGAGAGCCGCCGGATCCGCAGCCTGGTCTCGCGCGGCCTCGGCGTCGCGATCCTGCCGCGCTCGGACGCCGCGGGCCCTGGCGCCGTCGTGGCGGTCGCCGACCTCGTCGACCCGCCGCTGACCCGTGACGTCACGCTCGCCTCGCGCGCGGAGCGCCGGCCCTCGCCCGCCGCGGGCGCGTTCCTCGCGCTCGCACTCGAGGTGTACGGGGGCGCGGCGACGCCGGCCTGAACACGGCCGTCTGCTCGAAGTCACACCCGGGCGCGGCGGTGGTCCGTAGCCTGCGCAGCATGATCGCCCTCGTGACCGGCGCGTCGAGCGGAATCGGCGAGGCCGCGGCCCGCCGGCTCGCCCGCGAGCCGGGGACGCGGCTCGTCCTCGTCGCGCGCCGCGCGGACAAGCTCGCCGCGCTCGCCGCCGAGCTCGGCGGCGCGACGGTCATCGCCGCCGACCTCACCGAGGACGGCGCGCCCGCCCGGATCGCAGCGGCAGTCGAGCGCGAGCACGGCCGGCTCGACCTGCTCGTCAACAACGCCGGCGCGGCGTGGCACGGGACGTTCGCCGACGGCGGCTGGGAGAACGTGCGCCGCCACATGGAGCTGAACTTCGACGCCCAGGTGCGGGTCACCGAGGCGCTCCTGCCGCTGCTGCGCCGGTCGGCGCCGAGCGCGATCGTCAACGTCGCGAGCACCGCCGGCCGCGTCTCGCGCGGGGGCTCGGGCGCCTACTCGGCCGCGAAGTTCGCGTTCGCCGGCTGGACGGACGCGCTGCATCTCGAGGAGCGCGGGCAAGGCGTGCACGTCGGCCTCGTGCTGCCGGGCTTCGTCGCGACCGAGGGCTTCCCGCAGACGCGCGCTCGTCTCGAGCGCGCTGACGCGCTGGGTCGTGTCGACGCCCGAGCGGGTCGCCGACGCGATCGTCGACGCCGGGCCGGGCGGCAGGGCGGAGCGCTATGTGCCGCGGCCGTACTGGCTGGCCGCGACGGCGCGCGTCGTCGCTCCGCGGCTCGTGCGCCGCGTGCTCGGCGGCGGAGCCGCGGAGCGGCTCGCGCCACCGCCTGCGCCGCCCGGATCGACCGCTGAGCAGGCCGTTTCGCACTGCTTGACGGCCGGGCCGCGGCGCTGCGAGGGTCGCCGGATGTCCACCTCACCTCTCCGCCGGGCGGGCCTCAGCGGCCTGACCGCGCTCGATCGCGGGTTGCGCCGTCGTGGCGCTGCCGGCCACCGCCGCGCAAGCGAAGACGCGCAAGGTCACCTGCAAGCTCGACCTGTTCGCGACGATCCCGCAGCCGGCCCCGACCGCCGCGAACTACGGCTCGGCGAACTGCGGCAAGCCGTTCGGCTTCGGGGTGCAGAAGGACTCGTCGACGGTCATGCGCACGTCGCTGACGACGGGCGACTTCACCGGCCCGTTCAAGCTGTTCTTCGACACGGGCACGATCAAGGGGACGTTCAAGATCGCGTTCGTCACCACGCTCGCGCCGCCCGTGCCGCCGGCCACGACCCCGACGATCGCCGGCGTCGCCTACACGGGCACCCTGAAGGTCACGGGCGGCACGGGCGCGTGGCGCAACATCCGCGGGAGCGGCAAGATCGTCGGCACGAGCCCCGACGCCAAGCGCACGAGCCTGACCGAGACGCTCACGCTGACCGGCTTTCGCTGATTGCTCGCGTGCCGTACGCGAGCCTGCGCTACGAGGTCGCCGGCGCGGTCGCGACGATCGCGCTGGACGACCCCGGCACGCGCAACGCCCTCTCCGATGCGCTGCTCGGCGAGCTGCTGGCGGCGCTTTGCGCGGCACGTGACGACGGGGCCGTGCGCTGCGTCGTGCTCGCCTCGACGCACCCGACGACCTTCTCGAGCGGCGGCGACCTCGCGAACTTCGCGACCGCCGACACGACGCTGTTCCCGCGCGTGTTCAGCTCATCGCGCGAGCTCGGCAAGCCAGTCCTCTGCGCGGCGGGCGGCCACGTGCTCGCGGGCGCGCTCGGCCTCGCGCTCGCCTGCGACCTCGTGATCGCGAGCGACCGCGCGACGTTCGGCACGCCCGAGATCAACGTCGGCCTGTTCCCGTTCATGGTGTCGGCGCTGCTCGCGCGCAGCGTCGCGCGCAAGACGTGCAGCGAGCTGCTGCTGCTCGGCGGGCGCATCGACGCGCACGAGGCGCGCCGCGTGGGGATCGTCAACCGCGTCGTCGCGGCGGACGAGCTCGACGTTGCTGTCGCCGACTGGGCGGGGAAGCTCGCGGCGCGGTCGCCGGCGATCCTCAAGCTCGGCAAGGACGCGCTGGCCACCACGCGCGACATGCCGCTCGACGAGGCGCTCTCGCTCTTGCGGGCGCAGCTCGACGGCGCCCTGCGGACCGACGACGCGCGCGAGGGCGTCGCCGCGTTCCTCGAGCGGAGGGAGCCGCGGTGGACCGGCAGGTAGTCGCGCTGCTGTGCCGCACGTCGGAGCGCTCCGCCGGCGGCGCGACCGGCACCCGCGAGCTCGCGGAGCTGCTCGGCGCGCGGATCGTCGGCTCGCCCGGCGAGCCGCGCACCGCCGGCTGGTCGGACGACCTGCGCGACTCGCACGGCTGCCTGCTCGAAGCCGGCGGCCAGCTCGACGACGCGCTCGACGCCGGCCGGATGCCGATCCTGCTCGCCGCGGAGTGCTCGATCGCGATCTCGACGCTGCCGGCGCTCGTGCGCCGCTACCCGGACGCGCGCGTGCTGTGGCTCGACGCGCACGCGGACTTCCACACGCCCGACACGACGCGCAGCGGCTACCTCGGCGGTATGTGCCTGGCCGGCGCGTGCGGGCTGTGGGACACGGGCTTCGGGGCGGGCCTCGAGCCGCCGCGGGTGATCATGCACGGCGTGCGCGACGTCGAGGGCGGCGAGCGCGTCGGCCTCGACACGCGGCGGCGTGCACCTCGTCGAGACGCCCGAGCAGCTCGCGGGCTACGAGGTCTTCGTGCATCTGGACCTCGACGTGCTCGACCCGAGCGTGATGCCCGCTGCGTTCGCGGTCGACGGCGGCCTGCTGGCGGCGGAGCTGCGCGCCTTCCTCGCCGAGATGCGCGCCGCGTGCACGCTGCTCGGCGCGGAGATCACGTCCGCGGCGCCGGGGCACGCCGAGATCGTCGCGGACGCGATCGCGCCGCTGCTGGGGTGAGCGCTCCCGGCGCGGCGGCGCGGGGGGGCGCGCCGCTCAGTGGCGCTCTTCGAGCCCCACGGCCTCGCTGAGGCGCTTGTGCGCCTCCTCGAGCTGCGGGTCCTCGATCGCGCGTGACTCCAAGAGCGCGGCGAGCGCCTCGGCGATGACGTTGAGCTTCTCCTGCGCGGCCTCCTCCGCCCGCCGGCCGGCGTTCTCGAGCAGCGCGATGAGCAGCAGCGTCAGGATGCTCGTGCCGGTGTGCAGCGCGTACTGCCACGCGGCGAGGTCGGCCCACAGCGGCACGCTCACGAGCCACACGAGCACGAGCGCGACGCAGAAGACGAAGAACGGCGCCTGGCTCACGCGCAGGTACGCGGCCTCGACGAAGCGGTCGAAGCGCGAGCGCTGGTCGCCGCCCTTGCGTGCGGAAGCTGCGGGTCGGTCGGCCTGAGTCACTGGCCGACCCTAGCGCCCCGATCGGCTGCGGCTGCTTCGATGGCGGCATGAACTCGCTCCCGCTGCAGGGCATCCGCGTGCTCGACCTCAGCCGCCTGCTGCCCGGCGGCTTCTGCTCGCTGCTGCTCGCCGACTACGGCGCCGACGTGCTGAAGGTCGAGGACACCGCCGCCGGCGACTACATCCGCTGGGCCGCGCCGCGGGTGGACGGCGTGCCGGACAGCGCGGCGTCGGCGCTGTTCCTCGCGCTGAACCGCAACAAGCGCTCGATCCGGATCGACCTGAAGAACGCGGCCGGGCGGGAAGCGCTGCTCGCGCTCGTGCGCACGCACGACGTCGTGCTCGAGTCGTTCCGGCCGGGGGTGCTCGACCGCCTCGGCGTCGGCTACGACGCGCTGCGCGCGGCCAACCCGCGGATCGTCCTCTGCTCGATCTCGGGCTACGGCCAGGACGGACCGCTGCGCGACCGCGCCGGCCACGACATGAACTACCTCGCCCTGATCGGGATGCTCGGCCTCGGCGGCGAGGGCCCGGGCGAGCCGCCCGCGCTGCCCGCGGGCCAGATCGCAGACCTCGGCGGCGGCGCGCTGATGGCGGCCTTCGGCATCCTGGCCGCCTTGCGCGAGCGCGATCGCAGCGGCGAGGGGCAGCACGTCGACGTCGTCGATGGCCGACGGCGCGCTGTCGTGGCTGGCCATGCCGGCGGCGCGCCGGCTCGCGGGTGAGCCGGCGCCCGAGCGCGGGCGCGACCCGCTCGCGGGCGGGCTCGTCTGCTACCGGCCGTACGCGTGCGCGGACGGCGGCTGGGTCACGCTCGCTGCCCTGGAGCCGCGCTTCTGGGCGGCGTTCTGCCACGGCGTGGGCCGCGAGGATCTCCTCGGAGAGGCGTTCGCCGCGCCCGGCAGCGCGGCGCACGCGGGTTTGGAGGCGATCTTCTGCGGCCGCACGCGCGCGGAGTGGGAGACGTTCGCGCGCGAGGTGGAGTGCTGCCTGGAGCCCGTGCTGAGCCTCGACGAGGCGTTGGCATCCGAGCACGTCGCGGCGCGCGGGATGGTCGTCGGGCTCGACCAGCCGGGCGCGGCGCAGCCGGTCCGTCAGCTCGGCGCGCCCGTGAAGCTGTCGCGCACGCCGCCGGACACCAACCGCCTGCCGGGCCCCGAGCTCGGCGAGCACACGTCGGAGGTCCTGCGCGAGGCGGGCTACGACGACGCTGAGATCGCGGAGCTGCTGCGAAGCGGCGCCGTGGCAGGCCCGGCGGCCGGCGCCGGCGGGTCGTTTCTCGCGTGAGCCGCTGGACCGTGGTTCAAAACGCAAGCCAGGTGAGCGTTTTGAACCACGCTGGCGCTCGCCGTCTCGGAGGCTAGGCGCGCCACTCGGCGCGCCGCAGCGTGAAGTACAGCTGCTCGGCGCCCCACACGTGGCGGCAGCCGTCGAGGCGGAAGCCGAGCTTGCCGAGGACGTTGCGCGAGCCGGCGTTCGCCTCGCGCGTGATGGCGACGACGTGGTCGAGATCCAGCGGGCCGAAGGCCTCCTCGAGGACGTAGCTCGCGGCCTCGGTCGCGTAGCCGCGGCCCCAGTAGTCGCGCCCGAAGGCGTAGCCGAGCGCGATGTCCGGGCCGCCGGGAGAGAGCGGGAAGAGCCCCGCCTCGCCGACGAGCAGGCCCGTCTCGCGCTCGATGACCGGCCAGAACGAGTAGCCGCCCAGCTCCTGCTGGAGCATCGAGCGTTCGATCGAGGCGCGCGTGCCGGCGAGGTCGCGCGCACCGCCGAGGAGCGCCATGGCCTCGGCGTCGCCGTAGAGGACGTTGTGCAGCTCGGCGAGGTCGCCGGGCTCGTACGGGCGCATCCACAGTCGGTCCGTGAGGATCGGCAAGGCCATGCCGTGATGTTGACGGGTCGCGCCGGGCGGCATGCGCGCCGGCAGCCGCGAGCGGGCTAAGGTCCCGCCGAGCATGAGCGTTCCCCCGCGATCCGAGGCCGACGCCGCGGCGGCGAAGGTTCCTTCGGACCGCGCGCCCGCGGAGGAGCCTCCGGCCGAGGTCCGCGCCGGCGCGGCTGCGGAGGTTCCTTCGGACCGCGCGGCCGCGGAGGATCCTCCGGCCGGCGCGCCCGACGCCGCCGCCGCGGAGGATCCTCCGGCCCGCCCACCCGCCGAGGCTCCTCCGGCCGCGGCCAAGGCCGAGCGACCGCGGCACGAGCCCTCCAAGCACCCGGTCGTCTGGTACGTCGCGCTCGGGGCGCTGCTCGTCACCGTCGCCGGGCTCATGCTCTACCTCACGCGCGGCCTGACGTTCAACCTCGACGAGTGGATCGTCGTGACCGAGCGCCGCGGCCCCGGCGCGCCGTCGCTGCTCGCGCCGCACAACGAGCACCTGTCGGTCCTCATCATCGCGACGTTCATCGCCCTCCTGAAGATCGGCGGCCTCGACGCCTTCGCGCTCTTCATGGTGCCGCTCATCGCGCTGCAGCTCGCGCTCGGGGTCCTGCTGTTCGTCACCGCGAAGGCGCGCGTCGGCGTGGGCATCGCGTTCGCCGTCGTCATGACCGCGCTGCTCTCGGGCCTCGCGTTCGAGAACTTCCTCATCCCCGGCCAGGCCGGCCAGATGGCGTCGATCGTCGCGGGCGTCGCGGCGTTCCTGATCCTCGACCGCCCGCCCTCGCAGCGCGACGACCGCCTGCTCTGCGGCCTCATGATCGTCTCCCTGTGCTCGTCGGGCCTCGGAATCCCGATCCTCGTCGGCGTCGCCGTCGAGCTGCTGCTGACGTCCGCCGGCCGCCAGCGGCTGTGGGTCGTCGGCGCGCCGTTCGCGCTCTACGTCCTCTGGTACGCGGCGTTCGGAACCAACCGCGCGGGCTTCGAGGAGCTGACGCTCAGCGCGCTCTGGGCATGGACGGCGATGAGCCACGCGGCAGGCGCCCTCATCGGCGAGCGCCAGGTCGAGCCGGGCCAGCAGCTCCTCGTCCTGCTGCTTCTCCTGCTCGCCTACCGGACGTTCCGGGTCAAGCCCGCGTCGCGCATCCGCCTCGCCGCGATCGCGACCGTCCTGCTCATGTTCTACGGCCTCACCGCGATCTCGCGCCACGACGTCGCGCCGGCGTCCTCGTCGCGCTATCTCACGGTCGGCCTCGTCTTCCTGCTGCTCATGCTCGTCGAGGCCGCGCGCGGCTGGAAGATCCGCCCGTGGGTCCCGTACCTCGTCGTGCTGCTCGCGCTGATCTCGTTCTCCAAGGACTCGAAGATCGCGTTCAAGGACGGGCGCAGCCTCTTCCTGCAGCGCTCCGAGCGCGTGCGGGCGTCGCTCGGGGCCGTCGAGCTGCTGGGGCGCGACCGCGTCGACGCGAAGCTCGAGATCGCCCCGTTCGCCGCGCCGTTCCTCGAGGCCGGGCACTGGTTCGACACGCTCGACGACCTGCGCGGCGACCCCGGCTACACGCCGGCCCAGCTCGTCCGCGCCTCAGAGGACGCGCGCGGCTTCGCCGACGACACGCTCATCCGGGCCGGCGGCCTCGCGATCTCGCCCGTGCCGCCGAACGCGGGCGCCGCGTGCGACCGGCCGTGGCGCGGAGGGACAGGCCCCGTCGCGCCGCAGGGGGTGCGCGTCGAGGCGCCGCGCTCCGCGCCGCTCACGATCCGCGCGCGACGCTTCGCAGACGACAAGTGGGTCGTGGTCGGCGTGCTGCCGATCGCGCCCGGCCACGCCCTCGAGCTGCATCCGCTCGAGGACGCGGCGGCCAAGCCGTACGTCCTGCAGGCGACGGGCGCCGCGCGCGTCTGCCCGCTGTAGCTCAAGCCATCGAGCCGGCGGGCGGACCCAGTGGCGCCCGCGCCGCTACTTCTCGACGGTCTGCGTGATCGAGTCGACCTTGGTGGCGATGATCGAGGACTCCGACGAGCGCCAGGGGATCGAGCCCGCGCACTTCAGGATGATCTCGGTCGGGGCGCTGACCGTGCGCGTCAGCTGCATGCCGAGCGTCGCGGGCGTCTGGCGGTCGTTGATGGCGATCGTCTGCAGCGACGAGGCGGTGACGCCGCCGAAGTCCAGGATGCACGTGCCGCCGACCGAGCCGTTCGTGCCGAGCAAGAGCTCGATGATGTCCGACTTGCCGGTGAAGGCGGTCATGATCGTGTTCGCCGTGGCGACGTAGGCGCCGGGCGGGACCGTGATGCTCGTGACGCGCGCCAGCACGCCTGCGGGCTGGTTCTCGGGGCCGGCCTTGCGCACCTGCTCGTAGGCGATCTTCGCCGGGGCGGGAGCCGCCGGCTTCTTGGCGAGGACGTTCTGCAGGCCCTTGGACAGCTTCTTGGACTGGATCGTGCTGTCCTTGATGTCGGCATTCTGGATCGTGCCGTTCTTGATCTGGGTGGTCGTGATCACGGTGGCGGCCACCGCGGTGCCGGCGCATGCCGCGACGAGTGCGACGATCGAGATGACGAGCGCCGGGCTGGGCCGTCGAAGCTTCATGAAGAATGTCCCCCTGCGTTGGTTGCCGACGTGTTACGTCCCCTAACACCTGACGATAGTGATCGGACGCGACGACGGCACCTAATTCGCAGTCCGTCTTGACCGGGCCTGCGTGCCGGACGAAAACGCGGTGTGCGGCCGGGTAGGATCCAGCCCGTTGACTGACCAGTCAATCTTGGAGTGAGAGCCATGCGCGTCGCCGCCGTCCAGCTAACCAGCACCCCCGACCTCGACCGCAACCTCGAGCGCGCTGACCGCTTCACGCGCGCCGCCGCCGCCGACGGCGCGCAGCTCGTCGTGCTGCCCGAGAAGTGGAGCGTGCTGGGCCGCGGCGACGACCTGCGAGCCGGCGCCCAGCCGCTCGACGGCCCGGCCGTCACGTGGGCGCGCGCGACCGCCAGGGAGCTCGGCATCGACCTCGTCGCCGGCTCGATCTCGGAGCGCGTCGCGGGCGAGGAGCTGTTGCGCAACACGTCGCTGCACGTCGATCCCGACGGTGAGATCCGCGCGGCGTATCGCAAGGTCCACATGTTCGACGTCGTCGTCGAGGGCACGGTCTACCGCGAGTCCGACAACGAGCAGGCGGGCGACGACGTCGCGCTCTCCGAGCTCGCCGGCGGCGTCGAGCTCGGCCTGTCGATCTGCTACGACGTCCGCTTCCCCGAGCTGTACCGGATCCTCGCGGTCCGCGGGGCGCGCGTCCTCACCGTGCCGGCGGCGTTCACCGTCCCGACGACGCGCGACCACTGGGAGGTCCTCCTGCGCGCGCGGGCGATCGAGAACCAGGCGTTCGTCATCGCCGCCAACCAGATCGGCGAGCACGCGCCCGCGAGCGGCGCGGGCGCCGCGCTGCGCTCCGGCGGGCGCTCGATGATCGTGGACCCGTGGGGGATCGTGCTCGCGCTGGCCGCCGACCGCGAGGGACACATCGTCGCCGACCTCGACCTCGACGCCCAGGCGCGCATCCGCCGCGAGCTGCCCGCGCTCGCCAACCGCCGCCCGTCGGCGTACCGCTGGCCCGTCGAGGCGCCCGCCTGATGGCGGCCTCGACGCGCGACACCACGCCCGCGCGCCCCGACAAGCGCCGCCTGATCCTCGACGCCGCCGTCGTCGCGTTCGCCAAGCGCGGCTTTCACCAGTGCCGTGTGTCGGACATCGCCGACGAGGCGAACGTCGCCTACGGGCTCGTCTACCACTACTTCCGCTCCAAGGACGAGATCCTCGACACGCTGTTCGTCGAGCGCTGGGACATCCTGCTCGAGTTCATCGCGCAGACCGACCGCCAGTCGGTCGCGCCGCGCGACAAGCTGCATGCGATCGCGGCGGCGATCATCGACTTCTACCGCTACGACCCCGCGCTCATGAAGGTGATCATCGTCGAGGTCATGCGCTCGGCGAACTCGTTCGGCATGCGGCACTCCGAGAAGATCGTGGAGGCGTACGCGCTCATCGGAGACATCGTTTCGAAGGCCCAGGCGGAGGGCACCTTCAAGCGGGAGGTGTCGCCGCGCTTTGCCGCGCTGGCCTTCTACGGAGCGATCGAGCAGGTGCTGACCGGCTGGATCTTCGGCATGTTGCCGGAGGGCGAGGCGGAGTACGAGCAGGCCAAGGCGTCGATCGTCGAGACGATCTGCGGTGGATTGGACGAAGTGAGCGGGCGAGCCGCCCGGTACGTCTGAGAGGATGCATGCGGATGACCCAGAACGACATCGTCAAGCGGCTCGTCTGGTCCGGACTGCTCGCGGGCCTGGGCGCGATCGCGTCGATCGCGACCACGCGCGCGGCCGGCCTGATTTGGCGCCGGATCTACGGGGAAGACCCGCCGGAATGAACGGCGAGCCATCCTCCACCGATCCCGAGCCGGCCGTCGACAGCGATGCCGTCGAGCTGCCGGCCGGTCCCGCGCCGCTGAAGGTCGAGCAGGCGCCCGCCTACGCGAACCCGCCCGCCCCGTCCGCGAACCCGATCGTCGACGTCTCGAGCGCCCCCGGCGCCACGGCGCCGTCCTTCGACGGGCACGCGGCCGAGCCGCCCGCCGATCCGCTCGAGTCCGTCAAGGTCCTCGCCGCCGAGCGGCCGGAGCTTGCCGTGGGCGCCGCCTTCGCCGGTGGCATCATCGCCGCCATGATCTTGCGACGCCTTGGCAACTGACACCTCTCCCCAGAACGTCGCACAGGCCGTACAGGACATCTCCGAGCGCGTCTCGCTGCTCGTGCGCGAGGAGATCGAGCTGGCCAAGGCCGAGGTCACGACGAAGATCACGAAGCTCCTCAAGGGCATCGTCATCGGCGCCGCGGCGGGGATCTTCGCGATCACCGGCCTGCTGTTCTTCCTCCACGGCCTCGCGTGGCTGGCGTGGTTCGCCCTGCCGGTCGGCAACAGCGCGTACTTCTGGGGGTTCTTCTTCGTGGCGGGCCTGCTGTTCGTGATGGGCGGGCTCGCGGGCTACCTCGCCGCGAAGTTCCTCAAGGAGAGCTCGCCGCCGACCCCGGACATGGCGATCGACGAGGCCGGCAAGATCAAGAAGACGCTGATGTTCCGGCGCAAGAAGAAGAAGTAGATGCCTCCGACACGCACACCGGAAGAGATCCGGGCGTCGATCGAGGCCAACCGCCGCGAGCTCGGCACCTCGATGGAGCGCCTGCACCAGGAGATCGCCGTGCTCACGGACTGGCGCCGCCAGCTCGTCGAGCACCAGAAGCCGGTGCTGATCGGCGCGGCCGTCACCGGCTTCGTCATCGCCGGTGGCATCGCCGCCTTCGGCGGCCTGTTTCGCCGCAAGCGCTAGAGGGGCGCGTCGGCGCCGTCCGACGGCGGCCCTAGGCTCGCGAGCGTGTCGGTCTGGGAAGCCCTGACCACCCGCCAGCTCGCGCGGATCTTCTTCACCGTGGCTGCGTTCAGCGGGCTGCTGTACCTGCTCGTCCAGATCCGCAGCACGCTGCTGCTGCTGGCGATCGCGATCTTCCTCGCCGTCGCGCTCGGGCCGGCGGTCGATCGCTTCTCGCAGCAGATGCCGCGGGGGGCGGCGATCCTCGTCATCTACGTGATGATCTTCCTCGTGTTCGCGGGCGTGCTGGCGCTCGTGGTGCCGCCCGTCGTCAACGGCGCGAGCGACCTCTCGCGCGACATCCCGAACTACATCGACGACCTGCGCAACAACGACACGATCCGCGACTTCGACAACAAGTACGAGGTCACGTCGCGGTTGCAGGAGGAGGCGAAGAAGCTCCCGGACAAGCTCGGCGACGCGGCGGGCGCGCTGCAGTCGATCGCGGCGGGCGCGTTCAACGCCGCCTTCCAGCTGCTGACGATCCTGACGATGACGTTCTTCTTGCTGCTCGACGGCAAGCGCTTCGCGCGCTTCCTGCTGCGGCGCTTCGGCGGTGATCACGAGGCGCGGCTCGAGGGCGTCCTGGGGCGCATCTACCGCTCGACGTCGGGCTACGTCACGGGCGCGCTGACGATCACGACGATCAACGGCTTCTTGACGTTCTGCATCCTGACGATCCTCGGCGTGCCGTTCGCGGTCCCGCTCGCGGTGCTCATGTCCTTCTTCGGGCTGATCCCGCTGGTCGGCGCGACGATCGGCGGCGTGATCATCCTCGTCGTCACGCTGTTCACGGACTTCCCGAGCGCGACGATCATCTACGCGGTCTTCCTGATCCTCTACCAGCAGGTGGAGAACAACGTCCTGCAGCCGTTCATCTTCAAGCGCACGGTGAACGTGCACCCGCTTGCCGTGATCGTCGGGATCCTCGCAGGCTCGGCGCTGCTCGGCGTCGTCGGCGCGCTCGTCGCGATCCCCGTCGTGGCGGCGCTGCAGATCGTGCTGCGCGAGTTCTTCGGCCCGCAGCCCGAGCCGCCGCCTGCCGAGCTCGAGCCGCCGCCCGACAAGCCGCCGCTGCCACCGCCACCGCGCAAGCGGGCGAAGCCGAGCAAGCCTTCGCCTGCCTGACCCGCGCGCTGGGTCCCGTCCACTGCCAGGGGTGTGTGACATCACACACCCCGCGGCGCGGTGCTCGGTATCGGTGCTGCGCATCGGGCGCTCTTGTGATTGAAGGCAAATCACAAGGAAGGCAGTGCACCATGAGCAAGGCAAGAAAGCCCTCCAAGGCCGGCATCTCGCGGGCGCCGTGCGGCATCGTGGCGTGATCGGCGCCCTCGCCATGACGGTCGCCCTCGCCGGGTCGACCTCGCTGGCGGCCGCGCCCGCCTCGGCGCGTCCCAGCGGCGGCGTGTCGCTGTCGGCGAGCCGGACGGACGTCCGCAGCGGTCACGTACCTCGCGCGGATCGTGCAGTTCGTCCCCGGCGACCAGATCGTGCTCGCCACGTCGCCGACCGTGAATGTGACGTGGCGAGGATTGCCGACGGCGACGCCGTAAAGCGGGCCGGATCGCGCGCGGCGGCGGGTCGTGCCGCTCGGCGTGTGGGTCACGCAACGGTACGTCGCCGGGCCTGCTAGCGCAGGCGCCGGCGGCCTACCCGAGCGCTGCCGTGGGGACGCCGGCGACGCCGAACATCCCCGGCCCGAGGTACACGCCGAGCACCGGCCCCACCTCGCTGACGAACAGCGGCTCGGTGCCGAACAGCTCGCGGCCGTGGTCGACGAGCCGCGCCGCGACCTGCGGCGCCTGGATGTGCTGGACGAGCCAGCCGTCGACGCCCTCGGCGTGCAGCGTGTGCAGGTACTCGACCATGCGGTCGAACGCCTTGCCGGACGTCCGCACGCGCTCGACCGGCTTGATCTCGCCGTCGACGGTCAGGATCGGCTTGATCTTCAGCGCGCCGCCGACCCACGCCTGCGCGCCGCCGACGCGCCCGCCGCGGCGCAGGTACTCCAGGGTGTCGAGGCAGAACCAGATCCGCGCCTGCCCCGCCGCGCGCGCGGCGTGCTCGGCGACGTCGCTCAAGCCGGCGCCCGCGCTCGCCTTCGTCGCGGCGGCGATCGCGGCCAGGCCCAGGCCGGCCGCGCCGCTGCGCGAGTCGACCACCGCGACGCGATCGCCCAGCCCTCGCTCCGCGAGCTGCTCGCGCGCCTGCAGCGCGGAGTCGTACGTGCCCGAGACCGCGCTGGAGAGGTGGACCGACACGATGTCGCGACCGGCGTCGAGCAGCGGCTCGTACGCCGAGATGAAGTCGCCGACGGATGGCTGCGACGTCGTCGGCACGTCGCTCGCCGACCGCAGCCGCTCGTAGAACGCGTCGAGGTCTGAGATCTCGCTCTCGCGCTCGTGCGTCTCGCCGCGCTTGACGTACAGCGAGACGACGTGCATGCCATGCCGCGCGAGCACGTCGGCGGGCAGGTAGTGCGTACTGTCTGTGACCACCGCGACCGTCATCGGTCGCGGACCTTAGCCGGTCGCACGTCCAGGCCGCGAGCGCCGCGCCCGCGGCGGGGCGGGCCGTCAGACGCGGTGGTTGCCCGCGTCGAACCAGGTCTTCAGCGTCGGCGCCTGGCTGGTGAGGTACTCCGGGTCGTTGAGCCACAGCGAGTACGCCTCGGCGAAGAACTCCTCCGGGTGCCCGGGCCAGTTGTCCTTGGCGTACTTGGTCAGCGCCGGGATCCTCTCCTTGGTGACGAAGGCGACGAACGCCTGCACCCGCGCCGTGTTGCCCGAGCTGCCCGTCGTCTTGAGGGTCGCGCGCGTCGCGCTGAGCTTCGCGCGCGCCGCCGCGCGCGCCTGGCCGGTCGCAAACCAGTCGTCCTGCGCCTTGCTCGCCGCGGCGAAGTCGCCGGGAACCGGGTTGCCGGCCGGCACCTTGGCCCGCTGCGCGTCGCGCGCCGCGATCGCATCCGTCGCCGGCTTCTCGGTCTTCGGGTGAGCGGCGTTGGTGGCGTCGTTGGCGAACGCGTCGATCGCCGACATCGCCGTGCCGACGGCGCCGTGATACGCGGCCGCCTGCGTCTTCGTCGCCTTCGGGCGCCCCTTGAACACCTTCTCGGCTTTCGTGACCTCGGCGTTGGCCACGGCCACGGCCGCGTTCGTCGCGTCCTGCGCCTTGTTGGAGCTCACGAGCGCCTCGCTCTCGGCGTGCTTGGCGTCGAGCGAGGCCTTCTTCTCGACGGCGTGCCCGGCCTCGTGCACGATCGTGTGGAAGCTCGCCGGGCCGGCCGCGGCCGCGCCGCCGATGAACGACCGCGCGTCGTCGGAGAACGCGATGTCGGCGACGAGCAGCTGGCGCTCGTCGATCACCGTCGTGCCGGAGACGCCCTCCTTGAAGGCGAACTTGCCCGACAGCGGCTTGCCGTCGTCGTCGACGAGCGTCAGCTCGCGGATCAGGTCGACGCCCTTGAGCGCGGCGCGGTCTGCCGCCGGCAGCCGCGAGAGGCCCGCGTGCGTCTTGTTGAGGTCGGCCAGCGTCCAGGTGCCGGTCCCGTCGCGCACGACCGAGAAGCCGAAGTCCTTCTGCAGCGCGGTCTTCGCCGCGGTCTCGTCCTTGAACTGCGCGGGTGCGGCGGGTGCGCCGGCGGCCACGAGCACGCCCTCGGCGTTGCCCTTGCCGTCGATCCGGATCGTGACCTGGCCGATCGGCGCCGGGGCTCCCGCGGGCTTCGCCGGCGCCTTGCCGATCGCGGTGATCGTGTCGAGCTCGCTGCCCCAGTTGGCCTTCGCCGCGCGCTGCAGCAGCACGTTCCACACGAACAGCTCCGCTTCGGAGCCGGCCGCGACGCCCTTGACCGCCACGGTGGGGCCGAGCTCACCAGCGTCCTGCTTCGCCTTCACCTCGGTCGGGACCTTCGCCATCGTGAGGGTGCTGGCCGGAGCGGTGAACGTGTTCGCCGCCGTGTCGTACAGGAGGACCTTGGACCCCGGGCCGCCCGCGCCTCCGCCCTTGCCGGCGCCCGCCCCGCCGCTCACCGAGGTCGGCCCGTCGAGCGATGCCCAGGTCCGCGGGCCCACGATCGCGTCGGCGCTGAGCCCGTGGCTGTGCTGGTAGTCCTTCGCCGCGGCTTGGGTGAGCGGGCCGAAGATGGCGTCGGTCGCGAGTCCGGCCGCGATGTGCGCGTTGAGCCGCTCCTGTGCGTAGCGGACCTCGCGCCCCGTGTTGCCGCGACGGATCATGCGTCGCTGCGCCGGCGGCGGGAGGTCCGCCGGTCCCTGGTCGGCCAGGTCCGGCGCCTCGAGCAGCGCGGGTTCGCGTGCGAGCAGCGACGGCGCGTGGCTCGCGGCCGGCGGGAGGTCGAGCGTTGCAATCCGGCGGCGGCCGGACACCGACCGCGCGAGGAGCGTCGACAGACCGTCGGCGCGATGCGCGGGCACGGGTGCCGACGGGAGCGTCGTGACCGGGGACGCCGAGTGTCGCGCCTCCCTGGACGCTCGGCCGGGCGCCGGGCGCAGCGTCCGATCCGGTGGCGCGACCACGTCCTGGCGACTCACACCACCACCATAATCCCGGCACGCGGGCTTGGCCAGCGGGCGAGTGCGTTTAGCGGCGCGGGTCGACGACGAGCTTGCGCGCCTCGCCGGCGGACGGGCGCACGAGCGCCGCAGCGAGGTCGCCGAGGCCGATCGTCTCGCCGGCGAAGCCGCGCCAGTCGATGTCGCCGCTTGCCAGCAGCGCGAGCGCGCGGTCGACCTCGGCCGGCGTGTGGTGAAAGGCGCCGCGCACGTCGAGCTCGGCGTAGTGCAGCGGTCCCGACGGCAGCGTCACCTCGCACCCGGACGGGCAGCCGCCGACGAGCACGACCGTCGCGCCGGGGCGGGCGGCCGCGATCGCCGCGCGCCAGGACTCGGGCCGGCCCACGGCCTCCATGACGAGCTCGTGGCGCCCGAGCCGCTCGACCGCCCGCGCGCCCAGCGCCCGCGCCTGCGCGCGGCGCTGCGGGTGGCGGTCGCACAGCGTCACGTCGCGACCCTCGAGCACGAGCAACCGCGCGAGCATGAGCCCCATCGTGCCGCCGCCGAGGACCGCCGCGTCGGCGTGCTCGGCGCCCGCCCGCGCGACCGCGTGCACCGCGGCCGCGAGCGGCTCCGCCATCGCCGCGCCCGCCGGCTCGAGGCCGTCCGGCACCGCGTGCAGCGCCGCCGCCGGCGCCGCGATCCGCTCGGCGAAGCCGCCCAGCACCCACGTCATGTCCTCGCAGAGCTGCGTGGAGCCCGCCAGGCACGCGCCGCACGCGCCGCACGGCAGCGAGTCGCCGACGAGGACCCGCTCGCCGGTGTCCTCGCGCACGCCCGCGGTCTCGTGACCGAAGCGCGCGGGATACGGCCCGAGGATCAGGTGCCCGTGGCGCAGCGCCTTGAGGTCGGTCGCGCACGCCGTCGCGGCCTCGACGGTCACGAGCACCTCCCCCTCGGGCTCGACGACCTCCTCGACGCGCAGGTCGCCCGGGCCGTGCAGCATCGCCGCACGCATCGTCCGGCGCCGGTCGCGCGTGGACGTGGTGCGTTCTACTCGGTCTATGGCGGCCTCAGCCGCACCACCCTCGTGGCTCACGGCACGATCACGGCCTTCAGCGCCTCGCCCGTGCGTTGCAGGCCGAGCGCCCGGCCGGTCTCCTCCAGGGGCAGGCGATGGGTCACGAGCGCGAGTACGTCGATCCGGCCGCTTGCGATCAGGTCGTACGCGGCGCGCATGTCCGCCGGCCCGGCCGACCAGCTCGAGCGGACCGTCAGCTCGCGCAGGAAGACCTGCTCGGTGTCGAGGCCGACGGGTGTGCCCGGCCCCGTCGTCGCGTAGAGGCTCAGCGTGCCGCCGATGTCCAGGGCGGCCGCCGCGTCGGCGATCGCGCCGGCGTTCGCCGTCGTGACGAACGCGACGTCCACGGGCTCGCCGTCGTGGGCGCGGGCTCCGAGCCCCTCGGCGACGCAAAGGCGATCGGCCCGTGGCTCGCGCACCCACACCGTCCGCACGCCCCGCGCCCGCGCGGCGGCCACAGCGAGCAGACCGTTCGAGCCGGCGCCGACGACGAGCAGCGCGTCGCCCGGCCGCAGCCCGGCGCGGTCGAACGCGCGCAGCACGCAGCCCAGCGGCTCGACGAACGTGCCCGCGACCGGGTCCAGGCCGTCCAGCGCGAGCAGCTCGCTCACGAGCGGCGCGCTCAGGAGGACCTGCTCGGCGAACCCGCCCGGGTCAAGCGCCGTCGAGCGGAACTGCTCGCACAGCGTCTCGTGGCCGCGCTCACAGCGCCGGCATTCCCCGCACGGCACGTGGTGGTGGACGACGACGCGGTCGCCGACCGCGACGCCCGTGACCGACGCGCCCAGCGAGACCACCTCGCCCACGACCTCGTGGCCCAGCACGCCCGGCAGCTTGCGCGCGACGTAGGTCTCGCTGACGTCCGATCCGCACACGCCGCACGCGAGCACGCGGCACACGACCTGGCCGGGCCCCGCGACCGGATCGGCCCGCTCCTCGACGACCACCTCGCGCGGGGTCAGCGACCGCGCGACCCTCATCATGCAGCGTCGGACTGCTCACCGAACGGCGTCGCCAGCAGCCCGAGCACGGACTCGCGCGTCGGCTGCTCCGCGATCCCGCGCTCGGTGACGAGCGCCGTGATCAGCGACGCCGGCGTCACGTCGAACGCGGGGTTGCGACACGGCGTGTCGTCGAGCGTCAGCAGCGCGCCGCCCGCGTGGCGCACCTCGTCGGCGTCGCGCTCCTCGATGACGATCTCCTCGCCGCTTGCGATCGACGCGTCGATCGTCGAGGTCGGTCCCGCGACGACGAACGGGATCCCCGCCGCCCGCGCCGCGAGCGCGTGCGCATAGGTGCCGACCTTGTTCGCGACGTCGCCGTTGGCGGCGACGCGATCGCAGCCGACGATGACCGCGTCGACCTCGCCCCGGCGCATGAGCCCCGCCGCCGCGCCGTCGACGAGCAGCTCGTGGGGGATGCCGGCGCGGTGCAGCTCCCAGATCGTCAGGCGCGCGCCCTGCAAGAGCGGCCGCGTCTCGCACGCGAGCACCGACAGCGCGCCGCGCCGCGCGAGCTCGACGACGACGGCCAGCGCCGAGCCGGTCCCGCCGCACGCGAGCGTGCCCGTGTTGCAGTGCGTGAGGATGCGCCGCGTGCCGGCGAGGAAGTCGGCCCCGCTGGCGGCGATCGCGGCGCTCGCGCCGTCCTCGGCGGCGTGGATCGCCTCCGCCGCTGCGCGCGCGACGGCGGCGCGCTCCCGCGGCGCGACGGCGAGCACGGCGGCCTGGACGCGGTCGACGGCCCAGGCGAGGTTCACGGCCGTCGGCCGCGACGCCTTCAAGAGCCCGGCACCATGCGCCACGCCGTCGTCGTCGGGCGACAGCGCGACCTGCATCGCCAGGCCGTACGCCGCGACGATCCCGATGTTCGGCGCGCCGCGGATCGCGAGCCGTCCGATCGCGGCGGCGCATTCCCCGGCGTCGCGCAGCTCGAGCCACGTCTCCCGCGACGGCAGCACGGTCTGATCGAGGATCTCGAGGCGCCCGCCGCGCCACTTCAGCGCGACGACGGGCAGCGATGCCGGGGACACGGCCACGACGCGATGCTACTGTCGAGCGGCATGCGCCGCCTGCTTCTCGCCGCTTTCGCGGCTGTGCTCGTGGCGCCGGCCGGCGCCGACGCCGCCGACCCGGTCATGCCGCTCGGCGAGGTCCAGCCCGGCATGCACTGCACGGCGCTGACCGTCGTGCGCGGCACGGCGATCACGAGCTTCGACGTCGACGTGCTCGACGTCATCGATCGCGATCGCCCGCAGTCCGCGCGCATCCTCGTCCGCGTCAGCGGCCCGGCCGTCGACGCGACGGGCATCGGCCCCGGCTTCTCGGGCTCGCCGATCTACTGCCCCGGCGCGGGCGGGCCGCGCAACATCGGCGCCGTCTCGGCCTCGATCGGCCAGTACGGCGGGAAGGTCGGCCTCGCGACGCCGATCGAGCAGATCCTCGCCGAGCCGATCCAGCCGCCCTCGTCGGCGCGCTCGGCGGTCGTCGGCAGCCGCAGCCTCGCGGGGCCGCTCACGCTGTCGGGGCTCAGCCCGGCGCTCGCTGCGAAGTTCGCGAGCGCCGCGCGCAAGGCCGGCTACCCGCTGCTCACCGCCGGCGCCGCGCCGCGGTCGGTCGGCTACCCGCCGCAGACCCTGGTCCCCGGCTCGGCCGCCTCGGTCGCCCTGACCTCGGGCGCCATCGGCGTCGGCGCGATCGGCACCGTCGCCTACACCGACGGCCCCGACGTGTGGCTGTTCGGCCACTCGCTCGACGCCGCTGGCCGCCGTTCGCTGTTTCTCGAGGACGCCTACATCCACGCGGTGATCGACAACCCGGTCGGCGCGCCCGAGCTGTCGACGTACAAGCTCGGCTCGCCCGGCAACGACATCGGCACGGTCACGAGCGACGGGACGAGCTCCGTCGGCGGCCGGCTGGGCGCGCTGCCGCAGAGCTTCCCCTTCAAGGTCTTCGCGAAGGATCTCGACACGGGCCGCACGCGCAGCCTCGCGATGCTCGTCGCCGACGAGGGCGATGTGGGTCGCCCCGCCGGCCCGTCGATCACGGGCGTGGCGGGCGCGGCCGCGGTCGCCGAGGCGGCGTCGAGCGTGCTCGGCGGCGCGCCGGCGCGCCAGACAGCCGACATGTGCATGTCGATCACGCTGCGCGAGCTGAAGAAGCCCACGCGCATCTGCCAGAGCTACGCCGTCGACGGCAACGGCCCGAACGCGCTCGCGGGCGCGCTCGCGACGGACGTCGCCCAGGCCGCGGCGATCCTCGAGAGCTATCCGTTCGGCGTGCTGCACCCGACGAGCATCGAGGTCGGGCTGCGCGTGCGCCGCGGCCTGCGTCAGGCGTGGATCGTCGACGCGACCGGCCCGCGCCGCGCCCGCCGCGGCAAGCGGATCGCGCTGAAGCTCAACCTGCGCCGCGCGGGCACCGGCGTGCGCTTCACGCGCACGATCCACCTGCGCATCCCCTCGGACATCTCGCCGGGCACCCGCACGATCAAGCTCGCGGGCACCGACACGGAGAGCGGCTCGAATCCGAACGAGGACTCGGAGCTCAGCATCCTCTTCGAGGACTCGACCGACGAGGGGCCGATGCCGGAGTCCGTCGAGGACATCCGCTCGTCGCTCGAGGAGCTCGAGCGCTACGACGGCGTCACGGCGTCGATCGGCGGCGTGGACATCGAGGCGCATCGCGATCCGAAGCTGCGGATCAGCGGCGACGCCCGGGTCACGCTGACCGTCCGCAAGTAGCCGGGCGCGGCTGGGCGCGACCCCCGCTGGCGCCGGGCCCCACGGCGTGGGACCCGGCCGCTCCCGCGAAGGGACGAGCGGGTTAGAGGCGGTTCTCGATGCCGATCGGCGCCGGCTCGGGCTCTGCGCCGGCCGGGGCCTCGGCGGGCGCGTCGGCCGCTGCGCCGAGCACCGTCGCGAGCTCGCCGGACTCGTACATCTCGGTGACGATGTCGCAACCGCCGATGAGCTCGCCCTTGTGGAAGAGCTGCGGGATCGTCGGCCACTGCGACAGCGCCGACAGCTCCTGGCGGATGCGCGGGTCGGGCAGGATGTCGACCGCCGCGAAGGGCGTCTCGAGCGCCTCGAGCATCGCGACCGTGCGGGCCGAGAACCCGCAGGCGGGCGCCGCGGGGGAGCCCTTCATGAAGAGGATGACGTCGTTGTCGGCGATCGCCGTGGCGATCGCGGTGCGGATCTCGTTGTCGCTCATTGGACCTCCGTCTTGAGTGCGAGGGCGTGGATCGCGCCGCCGAGCTCACCTTCGAACACGTCGTACACGAGCCTGTGCTGCTGCACGCGGCTGAGACCGTCGAAGGCGCTGGCGCGCACGGTGGCGCTGAAATGCACCTCGTCGGCGGATTGAACCTCGGCCGTTGCGCCGGGGATCGCCGTCTCGATACGGGTCTTGACCTCGTCTGCGCTGGGCATGTGAGAACAGGGTAGCGGGCCGCTACACTTCCTGAAGTATTGGACGACAAGCCGGAAACGACGTCTGGAGACCTTCGCATGATCACCATCACGGACAAGGGCGCTGAGAAGGTTCACGAGTTTCTCAAGTCCCAGGATGCCGACGTTTCCTCGGCCGGTCTTCGCGTCGGTGTCAAGGGCGGCGGCTGCTCGGGCTTCCAGTACAACCTCGCCTTCGACTCCAAGCGCGACGGCGACGAGGTCTTCGAGTACGCGGGCCTGAAGGTGTACGTCGACCAGCCGAGCCTGCCGTACGTGCGCGGGTCGGTCATCGACTACGTCGAGTCCCTCCAGGGCGCCGGCTTCCAGGTCAACAACCCGAACGTCGTCGCGGCCTGCGGCTGCGGCTCCTCGTTCCGCGTCGCCGACGAAGAAGAGGTCTCGGCGGTCTAAGCGGAGGTCTCGCGCGGCGAGCAGGACCCACCGTGGAGGGCTCGGCTCCCCCCTCGGGGCCGGCCCTCCTCCTCTGCTCCGCCGGTCAGCGACGTTCGATCCGAGCGAGCCAGGCGAGCGCGGCGTCCTCGCCGAAGTCGTAGCTCTCGCGCAGGAGGAACTTCGTCGCCTCGACGGAGAGGACCTCCCACCCGCCGGCGAAGAGCGCGGCGATCCGCGCTTGCGTCAGGCGCCGGGGGCCCGGCCCGGTCGCACGCTCGCTGAAGCACTTCAGCCAGTACGTGCCGCCGGGGCGCAGCAGCGCGTGCGCGCTCTCGACCGCGGCCTGCATCGCCTCGTCGGAGAGCGTGTGCAGGCAGCCGCTGTCCGTGATCGTGTCGAATACCTCGCCGACGCGTGAGAGATCCGTGACGTCCGCCTCGGCGAAGCGCGCGGTCAGCCCGCGCTCGGCCGCCTTGCCGGTGGCCCGCGCTACCGCGATCGCGGACGCGTCGACGCCGACGACCTCGAGGCCGCGTGAGGCGAAGAACAGCGCGTGCTCGCCGGTGCCGCAGCCGACGTCGAGCACGCGGCCGGCGACGAGGCCGTCGTCGACGAGCTTGACGAAGTCCGGTTGGGGTCCGTCGATGTCCCACGGCGGCCGGCCTTCCGCGTAGGCCTCGTCGAAGCGCGAGATCGGGATCGACGCGCCGGCGTCCGCGCTGTCGGCATCCGGAGCATCGAACGACGTGTGCTGAGCTGCCTCTTCCTCGTCGGTCATCGGCGGCAAGATAGCTTGCCACGCCGACGGCCAAGCGCCGCCTCGCCGGCTACTTCAGGGCTGGCCGCCGGCTCCGCCCGGGACGCCCGTGTTCGTCGAGTACTTCGGCTGGATCTTCATCTCGGGCCGGAAGGAGTGCACGGCCTGCGCGACGGCGACCGCCGACTCGGCGAACCCCGTCGCGATGAGCTTGAGCTTGCCGTCGAACGTCGTGATGTCGCCGCACGCCCAGACCTGCTGGAGGTTCGTCTTCATGACCTGGTCGACGACGATCGCGCCCTTGGAGATCTCCATGTCCCAGTTCTTCAGCGGGCCGAGCGCGGTCTTGAAGCCGAGCTGCAGGAGGATCGCGTCGACCTCGAGCTCGACTTCGTGCGTCTCGTCCTCGGAGTGAAACAGCCGCACGCGCTCGATCGCCCCGTTGCCGGAGACCTCGCGGACCTGAAATGGGATGTGCAGGTCGACGTGGCCGTCCTGCGCCGCCTGCATGACCTGGTTGACGGTCAGCTCGTGCGCGCGGAAGCCCTCGCGGCGGTGGCACAGCGCGATCGACTCGGCGGTGTGCAGGAGGTTGACGACCCAGTCGCAGGCCGAGTCGCCGCCGCCGATGATGAGCACCCGCTTGCCGGCGAACTCGGACTTCGAGCCGACGAGGTAGTGCACGCCGCGGCCCTCCCACGGCGTGAGGTCGTAGCCCGGCAGCTTCTTGGGCTCGAACGCGCCGTGGCCGCCGGCGATGATGACCGCCCGGCTGCGCAGCTCGGGGAAGTGCGGGTTGTTCGTGCGCAGGACGACGATGTCGTCCTCCCAGTCGATCGACTCGACCGTCGTCTCGAGGTGCACCGGGACGTCGAACTGCTCGAGCGTCTGCCGGCGCAGCGACTCGACGAGGTCCTTCGCGAGCACCTTCGGGTGGCCGGGCACGTCGAAGATCCACTTCTCGGGATACAGCGCCGTGAGCTGGCCGCCGATCTGCGGCAGCGAATCGACGATCCGCGACGTCGCCTCGCGCATGCCGGCCCAGAACGCCGTCGACAGGCCGACCGGCCCGGCGCCGATGACCGTGATGTCGCGGATGTCGCCGGCGGCCTCGGAGGGCATCAGCCGACCTCCGCGGCGAGCGTCTCGCCGTCGAGCGCCGCCAGCGCGCGCTCGACCGTCGCGCTGATGCACGTGAACGTCGGCGTGTCCTGCTTGGTGTACAGCGAGGACTCGGTCGTGCGCAGTTGCTGGACGAGATCGAGGAACGAGCCCGGGTCGTCGGTCTCGAACGCGACGACGAACTCCTGGTCGTCGAGGCCGAACGAGTACGACGTGTTCAGGTCGATGTCCGGATACTCCTTGCCGACCTTGATGTGCTGCTGCATGATCCGCCAGCGCTCGTCGGCGGGCAGCCCGTACCACGCGCGCGTCTTGATGAAGGGGTAGACGAACAGGTACTTCGCGTGCGCGGGGCGGACCTCGAGACGCGACTCGTCGGAGTACTCCGACGCCTTCGTCATCGCCAGATACGAGTAGGGGATCTGCGACCATTTCATGAGCCCGCTCTGCGCGAGCACGACGTGGAACTCGTGGATCCGATCGAGGTTCTGCGCTTGCGAGAGCAGCATGAGGTCGGCGTCGCCGCGGGTGCCGACGGTCGAGAACGCGCGCAGCAGATGGCCGTCCGCGAAGTCCGCGCAGGCGGCCGCGAACTCGCGCTTGTGCGCCTGGCGCTCGGCTGCGTCCAGGCGCCGCCAGGCAGGGTCGAGCTTGAGGAAGGTGTACTTCACGAAATGACGCGTCGGCACGATCAGACAGGATAGGCAACGGCGATGCCCGCTCACGCGTTCCACGCGCCACGGCTCGCCGCCGTGGCCGCGCTTCTGCTCGCGACCTGCGCCGCCCTCGCCGTCGCGCCGTGCGCGGCCGTGGCGCGAGAGCCCCGCGCGGTGCTGGCGTTCCTGCCCGAGGGCGGCGACGAGAACCCCGATCCCGTGCTCGACCGCCTCGACGCCCGCCCGCAGCTCGCGATCGGGCTCGTCAGCGCGACGCAGGGCCGCTACACGCCGGCGCAGTCGCTGCTCGACATCTCGGCCGGGTCGCGCACGTCGGCCGCGGTCTACGAGCCGCGCACTCCGCCGAAGCTCGAGCTCGTCGTCGGCGGCGACGGCAGCGGCTTCATCTTCGGCTGGAGCAAGGTGCTCGAGCGCGCGACGACGGCCCTCGCCGAGATCCAGCCCGGCATGCTCGCGAGCCACGTCCCCGGCGGTGCCGGCTACGCGGGCGTGCGCGGGCGCAAGAACACGGAGGCGATCGCGGCCGCCGACGTCGAGGGGAACGTCGACGCGGTGTCGCTCGGCACGGCGTCGGATCTCGCCGAGCGCGTCCAGCGGCTGCTGGTCGACCACCGGCTCGTCGTCGTCGGGCTGCCGACCGCCAACAAGGGCGACGCCGCGCTCGGCCGGCTCATGCGCGACCGCCGCGGCGACGACGTGCTCATCGTCATGCAAGCGCCGCCGCGCGCGTTCGTGCCCCTGCTGCTGCCCGCGGGCGCCGCGCTGCCCGGCGGCGGCGACGGCGTGCTGACCTCGCCCACGACCCGGCTGCACGGCGTCGTAGCCGCGATCGACATCCCGGTCACGATCCTCGACGGGCTCGGCCTGGCGGCGCCCGAGAACGTCAAGGGCCAGCCGATCACGGTCGAGGGCACGCGCGACGCGGGCGCCCTGACGACGCTCGAGGCGCGGCTGAAGGTCGTCAGCGGCCGCCGGACGCCGACGATCTTCGCGCTGCTGTTCTCGTGGGCGGCGCTGACGCTCGCGCTGGGGCTCGTCGCCGACCGCCGCGGGGTCCGCGCGGGGATGCGCATCGGCGGCCTGGCGATGCTGTGGGTGCTGCCGCTGCTGCTCTTCACCGGCTGGCTCGCGCCGACGCGCCTCGCGGAGATCGGGATCGTCACCGGCGGGTCGTTCGTCGTCGCCGCGCTCACCGACCGGCTCGTGCGCTGGCCGCGCGGCCCGCTCGTGCCGGCGCTCGTCGCGCTCGTGGCCTACGGCACCGACCTCGCGTTCGGCTCGACGCTGCTCATCCGCTCGCTGCTCGGCGTCAACCCGCGCTCGGGATCGCGCTTCTACGGCCTCGGCAACGAGCTCGAGGCGACGCTCGTCGTGCTGCTCATGGTCGCGCTCGGGGCGCTGCTCATGCGGCGGGCGGACTTCGACTCCGCGAGCGCGCCGTTCGGCAGCGGGCCGGGGCGCTCGCGCAAGGCCGCGGCGCTCGTCGTCGCGGTGGGGCTCGTCGCCGCCGTGTTCGTCGGCGCGGGGCAGCTCGGGGCGGACGTCGGCGGGGTCATGACGGTCGGCGGCGGCATCGCGGTCATGGCGGTGCTCATGCTGCCGGGCACGCCGTCGCGGCGGACGATCGCGCTCGCGCTGATCACCCCGATCCTGGCGGTGGTGGGCCTCGCGCTGCTCGACCTCGCGACCGGCGGCAACGGGCACTTCACGAGGACGATCCTCAAGGCCGACAGCGCGCAGGCGCTGTGGGACGTCGTCGTGCGCCGCTACACGCTTGCCTTCAACGTCCTGCAGACCGGGGCGATGCCGTTCATCACCCTGCTCGCGATCCTCGCGGCAGCGTACGCCGCGCGCTACCGCGAGCGCGTCTACGCGCCGCTGCGCGGATCGCCGGCGTGGAGGGCCGCGCTGGCCGGCGGGCTGGCCGCCTCGATCGTCGGCGCGCTGTTCAACGACTCCGGGCCGATCCTGCTGGTGTTCGGCGTGTTCGTGCTCGCATGCGTGACGGCGTACGTGCGCGGAGACCCGGAGCTGGCGCGCGAGGGTACGATGCCGTGATGCGCATAGCGCTGGTGTCTCCGTACTCGTGGACGTACCCGGGCGGAGTTACGCGGCACATCGAAGCGCTCGCGGAGCAGTATCTCTCCGAGGGCCACGAGGTTCGCGTGCTGTCGCCGGTCGATCCTGACGACCGCATCTCCGCGCGCATGCACCGCGGGGCGCGCCCGTCCGGCCGCGAGCTGCCCGACTGGCTCGTCCCGCTCGGGCGGACGGTCGGCTTCCCGTCAAACGGCGCCGTCTCGAACGTGCCGTACACCCCGTCCGGCGTCAGCGTGCTGCGCCGCGAGCTGCGCGGCGGCGGCTATGACGTCATCCACCTGCACGAGCCCGTCGCGCCGTTCTCGTGCTGGGACACGCTGTGCGCGGTCGACGCGCCGCTCGTCGGCACGTTTCACTGCTATTCGGAGAACGTCATCTCCAACAACGTCGCGAACGCGATGGGGGCGCGGCGGCGGCTGAACCGGCTGGGCGTGCGGATCGCCGTGTCCGAGGCCGCCGCGTGGACGGGCCGGCGCTTCTTCGGCGGGAGCTACCGGGTCATCCCGAACGGGGTGGACGTCCCGCGGGTGTTGCGCGTGCCAGCCCCCCGC
The DNA here is from genome assembly GCA_963743055.1 of uncultured Actinomycetes bacterium. Classification (GTDB taxonomy): domain Bacteria; phylum Actinomycetota; class Thermoleophilia; order Solirubrobacterales; family Solirubrobacteraceae; genus CADCVQ01. The sequence continues at coordinate 194,870 of CAVUOK010000004.1, forward strand.
ACGCCCGGAGAGCCGCTGCGCATCGCGTTCATCGGCCAGGCCGTCGAGCGCAAGGGGCTGCCCGTCTTGCTGCGCGCGTTCGAGGCGCTGCGCGAGCACATGTCCGTCGAGCTGCACGTCGTCGGCGTGACGCCGGACGAGGTCGCGCCGCTGATGATCGACGCGCGCGACGTCTTCGCCCTGGGGAAGTGCAGCGAGGCCGACAAGCGGGCCGTGCTCGAGCGCGCGGACATGCTGTGCGCGCCGTCGCTCGGCGGCGAGAGCTTCGGCATGGTGCTGACGGAGGCGTTCGCGGCCGGCACGCCGGTCGTGGCGTCGGACATCGCCGGCTACCGCGACGTCGTGACCGACGGCGTCGACGGCGTCCTCGTCCCGCGCGCCGACCCGACCGCGCTCGCGGAGGTGCTGCGCGACCTCGCGCTGGATCCGGCGCGCCGCGACGGGCTGGCGATCGCCGCCGGCCATGCGGCGCAGCGCTACGCCTGGCCGCGGGTCGCGAGCGAGATCCTCGAGGCCTACGAGGACGCGATCGCGATGCCCGCGCCTGCCGGTTCGCGCGTCTCGGTGCGCCTCGGCTTCACGCCCGCCGACGGCGTCCGCGTCCCGGCGGTCCGGCTGCCGACGCTCGAGCCTGTGCCCGAAGCCGGCGGCGGCGCGCCGCGGCCCGCCGCGCGCCTGGCGCGGCGCTGTGCGATCTGCTTCGCCGCCGTGCTCGCCACGGTGCTCGCGGGGTTCGCGCTGCAGCGCATCGGCGTCGAGCGGATCGGCGAGTCGCTGCTCGCGGCGACGCCGACGTGGGTCCTCGTCGGGCTCGGCCTCATGTGCTTCTCGATGGTGCTGCGCGGCGTCGCGTGGCACGCGATCCTGCGCGCCGCGCTGCCGCACTCGACGGTGCGGCTGCTCGACGCGCTGCAGGGCACGTTCATCGGCGTGCTCATGTCCGCCACCCTGCCGGCCCGGCTGGGCGAGCCCGCGCGCGCGTTCGTCGTCGCGCGGCGGATCGGCAACCCGCGGCTGCACCTGCCCGTCGTGCTCGGGACGATCGTCTCGCAGACGCTCCTGAACGTCCTCGCGCTGATCGTGCTCGGGATCACGATGTTCTCGACGGTCGACCTGTTCACGCATCACACGGCACTGCTGGCGGTCGCGATCGCGCCGCTGGCGATCGTCGTGTTGATGCTTTGCGCGCCTGCCTTGCTGCGCTCCGGCAAGCCATCGCGGTTCCGGCGCGTCGCGACGTTCGTCACGCAGGCGCGCGGCGCCCTGGTGCAGGTGCGCGCGGGGCTGCGGGTCTTCGGGAAGCCGCGGCTTGGCGGCACGGCGGCGGTCGCGCAGCTCACGGCGTGGGCGGTGCAGTGGATGTCCTGCTACGTCCTGCTCGTCGCGCTGGGTCTCGATGGTGAGGCCGGCATCGGCGCGGCGGCGGCGGTCCTGTTCGCGGTGAACGTCACGGCCGTCCTGCCGGCGACGCCGTCGAACCTCGGCGTCTTTCAGGCCGCGTGCGTCGCGGTGCTGACGGCGTACGGCGTCGGCGCGGCCGATGCGCTCGCCTACGGGATCATCTTGCAGGCCGTCGAGATCGCGACGGCGATCGTCATGGGGACGCCGGCGCTGGTGAAGGAGGGGCTGTCGTGGCGCGAGGTGAGGCTGCGCGCGATGCATGCGTCGCCCGTGGAGCTGGCGCCGGTCCAGGGCTTCGGCGTGCGCGGCAGCGGCGCGCGCGAGACGGCCTGAGCCCTTCCGCCGGTCGAGGTTGAGCGCCGCTCGGTCTGATGGACGAGATCGAGATCATCCTGATCGCGCTGCTCGTGTCGGTCGCGGTGCTGTCGGCGGCGGCGCGCGCCGCTCACCTGCCGTACCCGATCGTGCTCGTGCTCGGCGGGATCGTGCTGGGCGTCGTGCCGGGGCTGCCCGAGGCGCGGCTGAACCCCGATCTCGTGCTCGTGATCTTCCTGCCGCCGCTGATCTACTCGAGCGCGTTCTTCACGAACCTCAGCGACCTGCGCAGGGATCTGCGGCCGATCTCCCTGCTCGCGATCGGGCTCGTGCTGGCCACGGCGTGCACGGTGGCGCTCGCCGCGCACGCGGTGATCGACAACATGAGCTGGGCTGTGGCGTTCACGCTCGGGGCGATCGTCGCGCCGACGGACACGGTCGCGGTCAGCGCGATCTTGGAGCGGATGAACCTGCCGCGGCGGATGCGCAGCGTGCTCGAGGGGGAGAGCCTGATCAACGACGGCACGGCGCTGGTGGCCTACAAGGTGGCGGTCGCGGCGGTGGTGACAGGGTCGTTCTCGCTGGCGGACGCGGGCTTTCACTTCCTCGTCGACGCGGGTGCGGGCGTGCTGATCGGGCTGGCGGCCGGGTGGGTCATCGCCGAGGTGCGAAGGAGGCTCGACGATCCGCTCATCGAGAACACGATCAGCCTGCTGTCCGGGTATGCGGCGTACATCCCGGCGGAGCGGATCGGCGCGTCGGGGATCCTCGCGGCCGTGACGGTCGGCGTGTACATGGGGTACCGCTCGGCGGGGATCGTGTCGCCGGCGACGCGGCTGCAGGGGTCGATGCTGTGGGAGGTCCTCGTGTTCTTGCTCAACGCGATCCTGTTCGTGCTGATCGGGCTGCAGCTGCCTGTGATCGTGGACGGCCTCGGCGGCTTCTCCGTGATGACGCTGGTGGGGTGGGGGCTGCTCGTCTCGGCGGTCGTGATCGTGACGCGACTCGTGTGGCAGAACACGATCGTCTTCCTGATTCGCGCGATCGACCGCCGGCCCCACCTGGTCGCGCAGCGCACGGACTGGCGGACGCGCACGGTGGGCGGCTGGGCCGGGATCCGCGGTGCCGTGTCGCTGGCAGCCGCGCTCGCCCTGCCGGCCGACTTCCCCCAGCGCGATCTCGTGATCTTCCTGACGTTCTGCGTCATCGCGGCGACGCTCGTCGGGCAGGGTCTGACGCTGCCGTGGCTGATCCGCAAGCTCGGCGTGAGCGACGGCGGGCGGGCCGAGGAGGAGGAGCTGAAGGCGCGGCTGGTGGTGACGAAGGCGGCGATCACCCGGATCGACGAGCTGGGCGGCGAGGAGTGGACGCGCGACGACACCATCGAGCGGATGCGCGGCCTGTACGAGTACCGCAAGCGGCGGCTGTCGGCGCGGGCGGGAAGGATCGAGGACGACGGCTACGAGGACCGCTCGGTCGCCTACCAGACGCTCGTCCGCGAGGTCCTCGAGGCGCAGCGGGCGGAGCTGCTGCGGTTGCGGGCGGACGGCACGATCTCGGCCGAGGTGATGCGCCGGGTCGAGCGAGAGCTCGATCTCGAGGATCAGCGGCTTGAGATTTAGCCGGTCGGCGGCTTTGCTCCGTGCAGCGAGCATCGGACGGCGCCGCGCTCGCAGTCTGCGTGGCACGAACCGGTCCAGCGAACCGCGCGGGCCGGCTGACCTCGGGATGTCAACGGCCCGCCGGAGTCCGTGGGCATGCGTCGGATGCGGAACGGCTAGCGGCACACCGTAGGCGGCGCCAGTTCGGCGACCAAGTCCAGCAGCCGCGGGACGACCGACGTCCCGCAACACCGGTTCGGTGATCTGTCCCGATGACGGAAGACATACGGCAGACCAGGATCGATCCGTCTCGACTTGCTGGTCCGAGCCGGTGCGCCGCCGCCGCGTCGGCGGTGATGTCTCGGGTGGACCATCTTCTTCTTCAATCCAACAGCGACGCGTTCGACCAAGCCGTCAATCGCCTGATCGCCGATGGCAACGATCGCGAGTTGCTCGATTGCCTCCGCGACTTGCGATCGATCGTCGAGGGCTTGCGAAGCCAGCCGGATGATCGCTTCGACGCCTGGATCACCGTGTGCAATGCGTGCAGCGCCGCTGCGATCGCGCTACGGCGCGGCAAGCGGGGCGTTGTCGACTCAGCGCTAGATGCCCTGCTTGCGACGTACCGGCTGGGGGCTGTCGAACGGGACGGCGCGGGTGAGGACGACCTGCGGCTGTATGAGGAGGCGGCGGGCGACCTCTGGGCTCTGGGCGCCATTGCAGTCCGGGAGGGTGATTGGCGCGCGCTTCGGTCGATTGTCGAGCGCCAGCCCGTCGAAGGCGGCGTCTACGCGACGTGGCTGCGTCATGCGCAGGTCATGAGTGCTCGTGGATCGAGCGACCCGGCCGATGACAACATCCTGAACCTCGCTCGCCAGCGCCTCAGGACGCAGCCGGGCTTCGGCATGACCTCAGCCGCAGAGGAGGATCGTCAGCGCGCCGTTTGCGGGTTTGACCAGCTCGCACTCATCGTGACGGCCAGCATCGAGGCGGCCAAGCCGAGGGACTTCTTTCAAAGCTACCCGAAGTACCCCGCTGACTGTGTGGAGCCATTCGTGATCAACCTCCGCAAGCGCGGGCCTCAGCGAGACGCGATCTTTCCCGGGCCGGACGAGCAACTACGTGCGGTCCTGCGAACGGCGAACGAGAAAGCGCTGCTGCAGGCCGGCATGCAACGCCAGCGCGGAACTTGCTGGGTCTACGAGGGATACCAGGACCCACGAACCTGGCTGTTCATCATCGAAGGCAACATGCTCGAAGACTTCGGACCGTAGCTCGGCTTCAGCACCGCTCCCAGCTCGAGGTTACGTAAGCCGCGTTCTCGCGCCTTGCACCGGACACCGTCGGCGTGGTCGGCGGAAGAACGGCATCTCTGAGGGGAGCGGGCTTCACCGCCGCAGCCGATGCGCAGCGCAGCGACCCGGCAGCGCTCCGCAGCCCCGGGCAGCGCTCAACGGCTGACATCGACCCCGCTTCGCTCACGCGTGCCGCGGGCGCACGCCCGCCTGGTGCGCGCGCTCGGTGTCCGGCAGGCGACCAGCGTGCCCTCACATGGCTGTGATCCGGTTTCGCGGAGTCCAGCCCGGCTCACGGCGTTGGTCAGGGCTTGAGGTCCTTGAGGCCCTTGCGCGCCCGATGGGCGGCCTTGACGAGATCCTTAAACGTGGGTGCGTTGTTGTCGTCGTAGACGGGTCCGGGCTCCTCGTCGGGCGCGTCGGCGGCGGGCTGGTAGCGCGGCGGCGCCGGCATCACTTTCTTCGGGTCGTATGGCATGAGCTACGCGTACCCGCTGCAGGCGACGCTCGCACGGCGGATCGCGACGTAGGTCGCCGGCCATCGTTCGGCGATGGCGGAAGCGCTCGCGCGCGCCACCGCTCGCCGGGGCGTCGGGCTTACGCGTCGCAACGCCCCGCGGGAACCCCGGGGAGGGGAGCCCGTGCTCAGCGTCGACGGGCGCCGGCGCCGGCGCCGCGGTCGCTCGTGAGAGACGCGATTCTCGGGCGCTGGTTCTGGGCTGGCGCCGGGCAACGTCCGCGGACGCGGTCGGGGCGGATATCGGGCATCGCGGCAGCGATTGCGTCAATGGCTGCGGCGAGGACGCGATCGCCAGTCGCGCGGCCGCGTGTGCGACGTAAGCACCGCCGCGACCGCTAACGAGCGGGCGGGCGGGCGAATATCGGTATCGCCACGCGTAAGTCGGCGTTCACACCCGGTGAGTTGACTGGGGCTCTCATCTACTGATTGGAGCCCGACATGCTTGGCCGACGTCTCTCGCTCACCATGCTGACTGTGGTCGCGTTCTGCGGCACGGTGGCCGGCGCCGACGCGGCCACGCACCCGATCATCACCGATCCCGCCGGCGACGCGCGCAGCGCGCTGGGCTCCAACCGGCCGCTCGCCGATCTGCTCAGCGCCGACCTGTCCACCGACGGCGCGAACCTCGTCGTTGGGCAGCGCCTCGCAGCGCTGCCCGCAGCCAACGCGACCACCCGCAGCAGCTATGAGGTGCGCTTCAGCTTCGGCAACAGCGGAGGCAGCGTCGTGAGCACGATCTCACCAGGCAACGTCAACGCAGGCCCGTTCGCCAACGTGACCTCCTTCGCCGCCGACGGCAGTGCCGACCAGATCGCCAACAGCACTCCCACGATCGACCGGACGGCCCGCACCGTCACCGCCCGTTACGGTCTGCATGACATCAACTCCTACCTGCAATCCATCGGGCAGCCCTCGATCGCCGCCGGGTCGATCCTGCGCAGCCCGATGTCCAACAGCTCCCTGACGCAGACCTTCCTGGGCCTCGGCGATGCCCGTGACAGCGCGAGCGCGAGCGCAGACTACGTCTTCGGCTCGTGATGACAAGCCGGCCGGGCGGGGGCCCGATCGCCCCGCCCGGCCCTGCCACGGTCACACGAAACGCGGATACAGCGTCCTGGCTGCGTCGACAAACACGTCGATCCCGAGACGTACTGCGCCTCCGGACCGGCCAACCATGCGGATCGCCGCAGCGACCTCCTCGGGCTGTGCCCCAGGCGCGAGCGCGACGGCACGCTGCTTGTCGAGATCGTCGATCCGCGCCAGAGCCCGGCCCCAGTGGCGCCCTTCGGCGTTCTCGTTGCACAGTTCTGAACGCTGCGTTTACATCAGGGATGTTATTGAGCATTCGAATCGAGACTCCGACGCCGAAATCGAGCGCTCGACACAGCTCTAGCCCGCCGGGGCACGCGCGCGGCGCCTCGCCCATGCCGCTGGCGCTCACGCCGCGTTGGTGCACGGCGCTCTGTTGACATCCAGGACGCCGAAGCAGCGCCGTCGCCGTGCGCGTGTGACTGCCCGCGCGAGCGCTCGAAGATCGGACCGGCCGGCGTGCATGCAGTCGCTGGCGCGCTCACCAGCTGCGGTGGCTTTGCGACGCCGGGATTTATCGCGGTGAGCGGACGCGGTGAAACGATAGCTGCCGCGTGTTACTCGCCAGCATCGGCGTGGCCATCGTCTTGATTCAAGAGGCGTATCCGACGAGTAGGCCGGTGGCCACTACGAACGCTGCGATCTGAAGCATTGACGGCAATGTGACATTGAGCTTCCTGATCGACGGTTCCTGGTCCGCACTCGTCGTCGGCTGTAGCTCGCCAGTTAGAGCAAGCAGGGTCCAGACGCCAAAGCAGATCGAGACGACGTAGACGATCCACGACGCGCTTAGGACCCCCCGATGTGCTGTGGTGTGTCCGATGATGTCCTTCGAGAACGTAATCGAGATCGCGATGATGCCGGTGGCGAGCGTGATGAGTTGCTTCGTGGTATCGCTCGCCGCGTCGAACGCGGCCTTGCGTTGTTCGGACATCGCGCCCATGAAGCTCAGCAGAAAGGGAATACGGGACAGAGCTTCCTAAGGGCGCCCCTAAGTGACGCCTCGTCGTACACCGGCGACGTGCCCCGAGCAGCGGCCTCCGCTGCTGCCTCCGCGAGGAGACGCCTGAAGTTCGCTTCCGCAATCTGAAGATCCCTTTGCGGGGCGTCTTCCAGAACCGCCTCTGCCGCGCGGTCGATGAGCGCGTGGACAGGCGATGGAGGCTCGGTTCGCGCAATCGGTTCGATCGAGCCAAAGGTCTCTTCAAGGACCGTTTCGAGTCGCGCTTGCAGCTGCTGGTTCATGGCCCGTATCGGACCAGATCGCCGAGGGTTGCGCAACCCGCGCAGTCAGGTGTCCGCTGCCCGCCAGGAACGCGGCCGCACGGCCGCGTCCATAACCACCCACACCTCGGCCGCGCATGAGCAAACTCAGATTGACGGAATCGGCGTTATCGCGCATGACAGTTCTGGACTCACGATCGAACACTCTCGCAGCCGGCTACCGCGTCACTTAGGCCTTCGGTGGTCCGTGGCTGGAACGGCCAAGTATTCGCCGATCCCGCCCGCGTCACCCAACGGCACCGTGACTACTTGCGCGCGCGTGACGCGAACCACGTGCAGTGAGCCGGGTCGGCGGGGGCGGAGCGAGGCGCGCGGTGCGGGTGGATGTACGTCACACACGCCATCCCTTCGCAACGGTGAGACTGCCGGGGGTGGCGGCCTTTGACGTGTTCGTCAGCTACGCGCACGCCGACCGCGAGCGCGTGCTTGCGCTGGGCGACGCGCTGACCGAGACCGGGTTGCGGGTGTGGCTGGACGACGCGCAGATCGACACGTTCACATCGATCAGCGCCGCGATCGAGCAGGGGCTCGAGCGCAGCCGGGTGCTGCTCGCGTTCTACTCGCACGCCTATCCGTTGCGCCGCGCGTGCCAGTGGGAGCTCACCGTCGCGCTGCTCGCCGCGCAGCGCGCCGGGCATGACCCGCGCGAGCGGATCCTCGTCGTCAACCCCGAACCGGGCATCGCCCATATCGAGCCCGTCGAGCTGCGCGACGCGCTGCACGCCGCGGCGCCCGCGCCCGCGCCCGCGGCGGATCACAAGGGGTGGCAGGCGCTGGCCGCACGCGTCGCCTCACACCTGCAGGGCGTGAGCGGTGAGCTGGGTGCGCTCGGCGTCGCAACGCGCCCGGCGTGGCACGGACGCAGCGCGGTCGGCGCCGCGCGCTTCGTCGGACGCACCCGCGATATGTGGGCCGTCCACAGCGCATTGAGCGCCGCGAGCGTCGGGTTGATCAGCGGACACAGCACCGCCGATCCGGCGGTCAAGGTCGCCGGGATGGGCGGCATCGGCAAGTCCCTGCTCGCCCACGAGTACGCGCTGCGCTTCGCCGCGGCATACCCCGGCGGCGTGTTCTGGCTGCGAGCGCACGGCCACGACGCCGACGCCGCGACTCTCGCGACCCGCCAAGCCCGCGATGCGGACCGCGACACCCAGCTCTTGACATTCGCCGACGACCTCGGCCTGGACACCGGCGACCTCACGCCCGACCAGCTGCGCCGTGCGCTCGCCCGCGCGCTGGACGAGCGAGGCGAGCCGTTCCTCTGGGTCGTCGACGACCTCCCCGCCGACCTCGACGCCCCGGCGCTCGAGCAATGGCTCGCGCCGGGGTCCCGCGGGCGCACCCTTGTCACGACCCGCAGCCGCCAGTACGCCGCGATCGGCGCGCAGATCGACCTCGGCGTCCTCACGCCGCAAGAGGGCCTGGAGCTGCTCGAGCGCCACCGCGCACCCGGCACCCCCGCCGAGCACGAGGCCGCCGCGCGCCTCGTCGGCGATCTCGGCGGGCACGCGCTGGCGCTCGACGTCGCCGGCGCGGCGCTCGCGGCCGAGCAGGGCGCCCGCACGTACGCCGGCTACCAGGCCGCGCTCGCCAACCCCGCAGCCGATGAGCTCGAGCTCGCCGCCGAGCTGGCCGACGAGCTGCCCGGCGGCCACGAGGCGAGCATCGCGAGCACGCTGATGCGCAGCATCGTGCAGCTCCCACCGGCGGGCCTCGACTTCCTGCGCCTCGCCGCGAGCCTCGCGACCGAGGCGATCCCCGCGCGCCTCGTCATCGACACGCTCACCGTCGCCGACAGCCTCGATGAGCCGGCCGCGCGCCAGACGGCCGTGAGCGGGATGCATGCCGCGGTCATCCGCTCGCTGGCCGACCAGGCGGCACCCGACGAGCGACGCGTCCACGCGCTGATCGCGCGCACGATCCGCCATCGCGAGTCCTCGCCGGCTCGCACGAACGCGCTGCGCGACGCCGCGATCAGCACCCTCACCACGCGCCTCAACGAGGACGAGCTCGAGGGCGGGCGAGTGCCGGCCGACGGGGTGCTGCTCGCGCACGCCCGCCACCTCGCCGCCCCCCTGCGCACCCTGGAGCACGCCGCGCTGCTCGACACGGTTGCGAGACATGACTCCGACCGCGGCGACTTCCACACCGCACGGGCGCAGCAGGAACGCGTCGTGGACACCATGCGTCGGCTGCTGGGCGACGAGGATCCCACCACGCTCATCGCGACGGGCAACCTCGCCGAGTCGCTACGCGAGCTGGGGGACCTGGCGGGCGCCCGCACCCTGAACGAGCGGACCCTCGCGGCGATGCTGCGAGTCCTCGGCGACGAGCACGCCGCCACGCTGACCGCGATGAACAACCTCGCGCTCACCCTGGACTGGGCGGGGGACCTGGCCGGCGCACGCGCCTTGCACGAGCGCGTCCTCGCCGCTCAGCGGCGTGCCCTGGGTGATGAGCACCCCGACACGCTGACCTCGATGGCCAACCTCGGCGAGACGCTGCGCGGGCTGGGGGAGCTGGCCGGCGCTCGCGCGCTGTTCGAGCAGACGCTCACGACCCGCCGGCGGCTGCTCGGCGACGAGCACCCCGCCACGCTCGTCTCGATGAACAACCTCGCGACCGCGCTCTACGCGTCGGGCGATCTGGCGGGCGCCCGCGCCCTGCACGAGCAGACCCTCACGGCGCTGCGGCGGGTGCACGGCGACGAACACCCCGCGACGCTGGCCTCGATGAACAACCTCGCCGACACGCTGAGCGGGCTGGGGGACCTGGCGGGCGCCCGCGCCCTGTTCGAGCAGACCCTCGCGACCCGCCGGCGGCTGGTCGGCGACGAGCATCGCGAGACGCTGACCTTGATGAACAACCTCGCCAGCACCCTTCGCGAGATGGGCGATCTGCCGGGCGCCCGCGCCCTGCACGAGCGGACGCTCGCGACGATGCGGCGGGTCCTCGGCGACGAGCATCCCGCCACGCTGCGGTCGATCAACAACCTCGCCCTCACCCTGGGCGACCAGGAGGACCTGGAGGGTGCGCGCGCCCTGCTGGAGGAGGCGCTCGGCACCATGCGGCGGGTGCTTGGCAAGGAGCACCCCGAGACGCTGAACTCGATGCACAACCTCGCCATCGTGCTCTACGCCTTGGGCGACCCGGCGGGCCTGCGCCTTCTGCGCAAGACCCACACGCTGCTTCGCCGCGTCCTCGGCGACGAGCACCCCAGGACGCAGACCTCGCTGCGCTTGCTCACCGAGGCCCTCGACGAGCGCGGCGAGGACACCAGCGGTCTCGGCCAACGCGCCCCGCGACGCGTGCCGTGGCGCAGACGCGCGCGCTGAGCCGGTGGCCTCACCCGACGACGAGCACGCGCCCTGTCAGCGACGTGAGCGCCGTCCGGCGGTTCGCACCCCGGCACACCGTCGCGCCGGAGTCAGTCGGATCAGACCGGCGGGCTCAGGCTCAGGAGCGCGAGCACCTGCGGGATGATGGCGTTGAGGACGCCGTTGATGATGTCGACGATCGAGGACGCGGTGCCGCCGGGGATCTGGGGGGTCGGAATCATGGGACAACACGTCGCTTTCTTAGGAGTGCGAGGCGAGCGCCTCGACGTTCAGCACCTGCCCGAAATCTCTAACCACCAACCCTTTCCCAAAATGATTATTCGATACTTGACGTGAGGTCTCACCCCGCCTCAGATGGCGGACGAGGTGCTGGCGGAGCCGCGGAGCCCGTGCCTACGGCTCGCGCGACCCGAGCTCGCTGATCAGCGCGAGCTTCTGCCCGCGCGTCAGCCGCTTGATCCGCGCCTCCTCGCGCCGGGCGGCGCTCGCATCCGCCATCGGCATGGCGAGCGCGAGCTCGACGGGCAAGCGCGATCGCGTGTAGCGGCTTGCCGTTCCGGCGCGGTGCGCGCTCAGGCGACGCTCGAGATCGTTCGTCCAGCCGGTGTAGAGCGTGTCGTCGGCGCGGCACCACAGCAGGTAGACCCACGCATCCACCCCCTGGTCGGCAGCCATCGAGCCCGCATCCTGCCCGCTGCGACGGACGGACCGCGCGGCGCGCACCCCGTGTATCGTCGCGCCGACCCGGCGGGTGGTCGTCCCCGCCGACTCCCTGGAGGTGGGACCGATCTGATGAAGGGACTCCTGTCGACCACTGCGTCGCGCGCTTGGGTGGGCGTCGCCGCCGTGGGCGTGGTCGTGGTGGCGCTCGTCCTCGGCCTGCAGCTCATCCCGCGCCTGACGGCCGGGCAGGAGGTCATCGACACGGCCAAGCCGGCGATGACGGACGCGGCCGTCGAGGGTGAGGTCGGCGGGACGGAGCTCCTCGCGCAGTTCGTCGAGCTCGCCGATCCGCTCATGACCCGCAGGGGCCGCTCGCGCGACGAGCTGCGCCGGCTCGTGACGATGATCAAGCGCAACACGGGCGTGTCGGCGCAGCGGGCACGCGCGTTGCTGCGCCGCGAGGCCCCGCACACGGAGGCGCTCCTGCGCGCGGTGCCGTTCTCGGGCATCGCCGCCGAGCGCCAGAAGCTCACGAACTACCTCTCCACGACGCTCAACATCGCGCCCGAGGACCTGCAGGACGAGCTCGCCCGCACCTTCCCCCGCATCTACCAGCTGCTCTCCGAGCTGCCGGCCGTCACGAGCGGCTGGTACGACGTGCCGGGCATCGAAGGCCTCACGCGCTTCACCGGCAAGCCGGTCAAGACGATGCCGGGCTTTCGCAAGTACCTGCGCGACGACCTCGTCAGCGCGGTCGACGAGGAGCAGGACCACTTCCAGGCGCTCGCCGGCTCCGGCGGGATCGGCTACATCCCGTGGCTGCTGCTCGTCGTCGGCGCGGGCCTCGCGATCTTCGGCCTCGTGCACGCGCGCTGGTCGGCGAGCCACCCGTCCGGCCGGATCGCATGGGGCGCCGTCGTCGCGGTCGGCGTGCTCGTCCTGCTGATCGTCGGCGCGCTGCAGTACTTCCCTCGCTTCAACGGCGCCGACGACACGATCGCCACGTTCGAGCCCGCGTTCGACGAGCAGCGCGTCCTCGGGCTGCGGGCCGGCACCGACCTCGCGGTGCAGGCCGTGCGCTTCGGCGACCCGATCATGACCCCGTCGGGCGGCGCCGCCGACGAGCTGCCGCGGCTTGTGACGTTCATCTCGGGGCGGGCGGGCCTGTCGGAGGGCGCGGTGCGCCGCCAGCTCACGCGCGCCGTGCCGCGCACGATGGCGCTGTTCGAGGCGATCCCGCTCACCGGGGTCGCCGACGAGGTGGCGCACCTCGTCGCGATCCTGTCGCGCAAGCTGCAGGTCGGCGGCGACGGGCTCGTGCGGCTGCTGCGCAAGCGCACGCCCGGCCTGGCGCAGGCGATCCTCGCCGTCGGGCCGGTGACGAGCGGCTGGGACGCGATCCCCGGCAGCGAGGACCTCAAGCGCTTCGAGCTCGGCACGCCAGTGCGCACCGCGCCGCAGTTCGCCGACTACCTCGACCTGGACGTCGTCCCGATCTTCGAGGCCCGCGGCCAGCAGTTCGACAAGCTGGCGGGCACGTGGCCGCCGGTCAGCGTCTTCCCGGGGCTGATCCTCGGGATCGGCGCGCTGCTGGCGATCTACGCCACGGCGATGCTGTTCCTCGCCACCGGCCCGCAGCAGCGCGGCTAAGCCGCTTCCAGCGCCTCCACGAGCGAGCCGGCGTCGAACGAGCCGGCGTGCAGCTTGCCGTTGACGAAGAACGCGGGGGTCCCCTGCACGCCGGCCGCGGTGGCGCTCTCCCGGTCACGCGCGACGCGCGCCGTGTGCACCCCGTCGGTCAGCTCGCGCCGCACCCGCTCGGCGTCGAGCCCGAGGGCCCGCGCGTGGGAGACGAGATCCTCGAAGCCGAGCTTGCCGCGTGCGGCGTAGAGGTGGTCGTGCATCGGCCAGAACGCGTCCTGCGCCGCGGCGGCCTCGGACGCCTCGGCGGCGAGCTGCGCGTAGGGATGCACGTCGTGCAGCGGCATGTGGCGGAAGGCGAAGCGCAGGCGGCCGTCGAGGCGCTGGCGCACGCGGCGCACGATCGACTGCGCGGCGGCGCAGTACGGGCACTGGAAGTCGCCGTACATGACGAGCTCGAGCGGCGCGCCGGGCGGGCCGTCGACGTGGTCGTCGGGGCCGAGCGGGGGCATGAGGGAGGACACGGAGCGCGACGGTAGCGGACGCTGGCGCGCGCCTGCGATCGGGCGATCGGGCGACATAGACTCCCCACCCCGTGGGCGACATCGAGTTCCTCATCGCGGTCCTCTTCGCGGCGGCGGTGCTCGTGCGGCTCGCCGACCTCATCTCGATCCCGTATCCGATCGTGCTCGTCGTCGGCGGCGTCGCGATCGGGTTCATGCCCGGCGTGCCCGCGATCGAGCTCGCGCCCGAGGCCGTGTTCCTCGTGTTCCTCCCGCCGCTGCTGCACGCCTCGGCGTTCAACGCGTCGCCGCAGGAGCTGCGCGCCGCGACCGCCCAGCTCGTCTCGCTGACGTTCGGTCTCGTGCTCGTGACGATGGGCGTCGTCGCCGTCGTCGCGCACGCCGTGATCGCGGACATGAGCTGGCCCGCGGCGTTCGTGCTCGGCGCGATCCTCGCCCCGACGGACCCCGTCTCCGCGGCCGCCACGTTCAGCCGCATGGGCGTGCCCGAGCGCGTGGCGCTCGCGGTCGAGAGCGAGGCGATGCTCAACGACGCCGCCGCGCTCGCCGCGTACAAGGTCGCGGTGACGGCCGTCGTCGCCGGGAGCTTTCACTTCGGCGACGCGATCGCGGAGTTCGCCGTCTCGGTGGTCGGCGGCGTCGGCGTCGGCCTGGCGTTCGGCTGGATCGGCGTGCGCGTGCACCGCAAGCTGTCCGACCCTCCGCTGTCGATCTTCCTCACGATCCTGTTCGCATACGGCGCGTACATCGGCGCCGAGCAGATCGGGGTCTGGGCCGAGGACGTCGTGGGCGTCGCGTGGCTGCATCCGTCGGGCGTGCTCGCCACCGTCACGGCCGGGGTCTGGTACGGCTGGTACGGCCACGAGATGTTCGACGCCGACACGCGGCTCAGTGCGCTCGCGTTCTGGCAGGTGCTCGTGTTCGGCCTCAACGCGACGCTGTTCGTCCTGCTCGGCCTGCAGTTCGAGGGCGTCTACGAGAGCCTGCGCGCCAGCGGCGAGACCGCCGCGCTGCTCGCCGACGTCGCGGTCGTGAGCCTCGTGGTGATCGGCGTGCGGCTCGCGTGGCAGGCGGTGCCGCCGCTGCTCGGGCGCTGCGTGCCCGCGCTCGCGCGCGCCGACACGGGCGCGGACTGGCGCGAGCGTCTCGTCGTCGGCTGGAGCGGCATGCGCGGCGCGATCTCGCTCGCCGCGGCGCTCGCGCTGCCCGAGGTGCTGGACTCGGGCGCCGCGTTCGACCAGCGCGAGCTGCTGATCTTCGTCACGGTCGGCGTGATCGCGGTGACGCTCGTCGGGCAGGGGCTGACGTTGCCGGCGCTGCTGCGCAAGCTCGGCCTTGAAGGCGATCGCGAGTGGAGCCCCGACGAGGCGATCGCGCGGCTCGAGGCGGCGCAGGCCGCGCTCGACCGCCTCGACGAGCTCGAGCGCGAGGAGCGCATCACCGAGGAGCGCCTGCGCCGCATGCGCGAGCTGTATCGCGCGCGCTTCCGGCGCTGCATGGCGGTGATCGGCGGCGACGGCGAGGAGGCGCGCGCGGCGTCGCGCGAGCCGGCGGCGCGCTACGGCGAGCTGCGGCGCGAGCTCATCGGCGTCGAGCGCGACGCGATCCTCGGGCTGCGCAACGAGGGCCGGCTCAAACCGGACGTCATGCGCGAGATCCAGCGCGACCTCGACCTCGAGGAGGCCCGCCTGCCGGCATAACGGACGTGTGTGAGTTGTGTCCACATCGCTCGTCACCGTCCTGCGGAACGGATACGGTCCAACGAGCAGGGGGGCGAACTACACGAGATGGAGGGCTGCATGAGCACCACCCAAGAGCCAGACCCGTTTGGCGCTGCGCCGCCGCTCAACGAGACCGCACCCGCAGCCGGGCCCTCGGGGCCACGCGCGGGGTTCTGGCGGCGCTTCGGCGCGTACCTCATCGACGCGATCGTCATCGGCGCCGTGCAGGTGGTCCTCCAGCTGATCGATCCCACGATCGGCGTCGTCCTGTCGCTGATCATCGGCATCGCGTACTTCACGATGCTGGAGGGCGGGCCGAAGGGCCAGACCGTCGGCAAGATGGCGCTCGGGATCCGGGTCTACGACCTGGCCAACGGCGGGCCGATCGGCTACGGCCGGGGGTTCATCCGCTACATCGGGCGCATCGTGTCCGCGGTCGTGATCTTGCTCGGCTACTTCTGGATGCTGTGGGACAAGGAGAAGCAGACCTGGCACGACAAGTTCGCCGGCTCCGTCGTGGTACCGGTGAGCGACTACCCGGTCGCCTGACCCCACGTGACGACACCTGAGGGGATCCGCCCGCGGCTGCGGCCGCTGTCGCTGGGCGAGATCCTCGACGTCTCGATCAAGATCTGCCTGCGCCACTGGCGCACGCTGCTGAAGGCGGTGCTGATCGTCGTCGTGCCGGTGGAGATCGTCAGCACGGCGCTGACGGCCGACTACACGGCCTCGTCGTTCGACTTCAGCGCGAACGCCGACAAGACCCCCGAGGAGACGCTGGACGAGCTCAACAGCTACCTCGGCGGTCTTGCGATCTCGACGTTGCTGCAGGTGCTCGCCGTGCTGCTCGCTTCGGCGGCATGCTTCCGCGCGATCGCGCAGGCGTACCTGGGCGACTCGCCGGACTGGCGCGGGTCGCTGTCCTACGCGCTGCATCGCGCGGGGCCGCTGCTGTGGCTGACGTTGCTCTACGCGATGGGCGTCGGCTTCGCGACGCTGCTGCTCATCGCGCCGGGCGTCTGGCTGTACATCGCGTGGGCGTTCGCGATGCCGGTGCTGCTCGTCGAGGGCCTGCGCGGGCGCACGGCGCTCGGCCGGTCCTACCAGCTCGTCAAGGGCCGCTGGTGGCGGACGTTCGGCGTGCTCGCCGTCGGCTTCATCCTGGCCGGCGTCGTGTCGACGATCGTGCAAGGTGCCTTCCTCGTCGGGATCATCGTCGAGCCGGACAACGACCTCCTCGTGCTTGTGCTGAGCGCGCTGGCCGGGGTCGTCGGCCTCGCGATCGGCACGCCGTTTCAGGCCGCGCTGCTGACCGTCGTGTACTTCGACCTGCGCGTGCGCAAGGAGGGCTTTGACCTCGAGCTGCTGGCGCAGGGGATCGGCGGCAGCGTGCCGGCCGCGCCGGACGGCACTGCGCCGGCGCCGCTGCTGCCGCCCGCGGAGGAGGTGGACCGGACCGGGGCGCCGTACTGGCCGCCGCCGCCGGGCTGGAAGCCACCGGGCTCGGGCGGCGAGGCCCCTGTGCCGGACCCGCGCGACGACGAGGACGAGTCGCCGCCGCGGCTGCCCGGGGTTCCGCACGGGTGAGGTCTCGCGCCGCCGCCTTGGGCGCGCTGGCGTGCGTCTTCGCGTGCGCGGGATGGCCGGCCGTCGCGCGCGGGGTGGAGGTGGCGGCGGCGCAGGTGCGCTCGCTGGGCGAGGCCGCGCAGCGCGATCCGGAGGCGCTTGCGCGGCTGCGGGAGGTGCGCGTGGTCGACCGGCGGGCGGGCGCTGCGCCGCCGGCGACGGCGGGTGCCGGCACGGCGGCGCGCGCTCGCGAGCAGGCGCGCGACATCCTGGCTCAGCGGCGCTTTCACTCGAGCTCCGTGCCGGCGCCGCTGCGCAGCGTGCGCGAGCGCATCGGCGACGGGCTGCGAAAGCTGGGGCGGCCGTTCGAAGACCTGTTCAAGTGGGTCGCGGGCTGGCTGCCGGGAGGGAAGTCGGTGCTGTGGGGGCTGCTCGCGGCGCTCGTACTCGGTGGGGCGGCCGTGCTGGCGGCGCGAGCGGGTGCGCGGCGGCGGCTGGCCGCAGGCGACGCGCCGCGCGGTGAAGGCGGGCGCGAGCGCGAGAGCGCCGCGCAGCTGCGGCGCGAGGCCGAGCGCGCCGAGCGCGCGGGCGACCTCGATCGCGCCGTGCGGCTGCGCTTTCGCGCGGGCTTGCTCGAGCTCGACAGCCGCGAGCTCATCGAGCTGCGCCCGGCGCTGACGAACCGCGAGCTGCTGCGCGAGGTCCCGTCGCCGACGCTCGAGGGGCTCGTGGACGGGTTCGAGGCCGTCGCGTACGGCGGCCGCTCGGCGGAGGAGGACGACGTGCGCAGCGCGCGCGAAGGCTGGCCGCGGGTCCCGGACGAGGCGGGCAGGCGGTGAGCCGCTCCGTCGCGCTGGGGGGCGAGCAGGCGCGGTGCCGGCCGGCGTGCCACGAGGCGGTGAGCCGCTCCGTCGCGCTGGGGGGTGAGCGGGCGCGGTGCCGGCCGGCGGCGTGCGACGAGGCCGGCGGGCGGTGAGTCGCTTGCTTCCCCGTTCGCCGGGCGCGCGCGCCGTGGTGCTGATCGTCGCGTTCTTCGTCGTCGTGAACGTCGTCGCGCTGCTCGTCTCGACGGTGCGGCCCGAGCCCAGCGGCGCGACCGGCTCCGCCTACGCGACGCAGCCGCGCGGCGCGGCCGCGTACGCCGAGCTGCTGCGCCGCGCCGGCCACGAGGTCTCCTATCTGCGCGCGCCGCTCGGCGAGGCGCGGCTCGATCCGCGGTCCACGCTCGTCGTGCTCGACGCGCCGTCGCTGAAGCGCCGCGAGCGGGCCGCGCTGCGGACCTTCCTGCGCGACGGCGGGCGGCTCGTCGCCGGCGGCGCCGACGCCGGGCGCGGCGTCGTGGCTCGCGCGCCGGTCTGGCTGCCGTCCGGGCCACGGCTCGCGCGCCCCGGTGTGCCGGTCCCCGAGACGAGCACCGTCCGCGTGGTGCAGAGCTCCGGCGCGGGCCGCTTCGCCTCGCCCGGCGGCACGCTCGCGGTGCTCGGCGACGGGAGCTCGTCGCTGCTGACCGTCGCGCGGACGAGCACCGGTCGCGCGCTGCTGCTCGCCGACTCCGCGCCGCTGCAGAACCGCCTGCTCGGCCACGCCGACAACGCCGCGCTCGGGCTCGCGCTCGCGGGCGAGCCGGGGCGAGCGGTGACGTTCGTCGAATCCGTCCACGGCTTCGGCCAATCGAGCGGGCTCGCGGCGCTGCCTGGCCGCTGGAAGGTCGCGCTCGTCCTCGGCGTGCTCGCGGGGCTGCTGTGGCTCGCCTCGCGCGCGCGGCGCTTCGGGCCGCCGGAGGACTCCGGTGGCGAGCCCGCGCCGGCGCGCCGCGAGCACGTCGAGGCGCTGGCGATCGCGTTGCGGCGGACCGGGCAGCCCGCTGCCGCGCTCGAGCCCGTGCAGGCCGCGGCGCGCGCCCACGTGATCCGCCGCGCGGCGCTCGCGCCCGACGCGGAGGACGGCACCGTGCGCGACGCCGCGCTGCGGCTCGGCTTCGAGGAGGATGAGGTGGCCGCGCTGACGGGTGAGCGCAACGCGAACGAGACGCTCGCGCTTGGGCGGGCCCTTTCGAGAGGACGGCGATGAGAGAGCTCTACGAGCGGTTGGCGGGCGAGGTCGGCAAGGTCGTGGTCGGCCAGGAGGAGGTCGTGCGCGGCGTCGCCATCGGGCTCGGCGTCGGCGGGCACGTGCTGCTCGAAGGCCCGCCGGGGACGGCGAAGACGCTGCTGGCGAGCGCCGTCGCGCGGGCGCTCGGGCTCGAGTTCCGGCGCGTGCAGTTCACGCCCGACATGCTGCCGTCCGACCTCACCGGCACGAGCACGCTGCGCGCCGGGGAGCTCGAGTTCCGGCCCGGCCCGGTGTTCACGAACCTGCTCCTGGCCGACGAGATCAACCGCACGCCGCCCAAGACGCAGGCCGCGCTGCTCGAGGCAATGCAGGAGGGTCAGGTGTCCGCGGACGGCGAGAGCCGGCCGCTGCCCGACCCGTTCCTCGTCGTCGCGACGCAAAACCCGATCGAGTACGAGGGGACCTATCCGCTGCCCGAGGCGCAGCTCGACCGCTTCCTCATGAAGATCGAGGTCGGCTACCCGTCGAGCGAGGGCGAGCTGCGGATGCTCGGGCTCGCGCGCGAGGGGCTGCGGCCGGTGTCGCTCGAGGACGTCGAGGTGGTCGCGCGGGCGGAGGACCTGCGCGCGGCGCGCGCCCGGGTCGACGCGATCAGCGTGTCGGACGAGGTTGGGGCGTATCTCGTCGAGGTCGTGCGGCGCACGCGCGACCTGCCGAGCGTGTCGCTCGGCGCGAGCCCGCGCGCGGCGGTCCACCTGCTCGTCGCGGCGAAGGCGTCGGCCGCGCTGGCGGGTCGCGCGTTCGTCACGCCCGACGACGTCGCGGGACTCGCGGGACCGGTCCTGCAGCACCGGCTCGTGCTGCGTCCGGAGGCCGAGCTCGAGCGCTACGACGCCGCCGACGCGGTGCGCACCGCGCTCGAGTCGGTGCCCGTCCCGCGGTGAGCCCGACCCCGCGCGCGGCCTTCGCGCTCGCCGCTGTCGCGGTGCTCGCCATCGCGCTGGGGCCGGCGGTCGCCGCGCTGCTCGTGGCCGCCCTCGCCGGCGCGGTGCTCGCCGATGCGCTCGCCGCGCGCCGGCCCGTCGACGTCCGCAGTGACGTGCCGTCGATCGTCGCCCGCGGCGTCCCCGCCACGCTCACGGTGGAGATCGCGGGAACCGCGCGCGGGCGCATTCGCCAGCCGCGCCCGGCCGAGATCGACGTCACCCCGCAGGAGGCCGACGGCCGCCTCGACGCGAAGATCGTCGGCCGCAGGCGAGGCGCCTTCACGCTCCCGCCCGCCGCCGTGCGAGCGACCGGGCCACTCGGCCTGGCGACGTGGGACCACCGCGCGGGCGACGACGCGAAGCTGCTCGTCTACCCCGACCTGCCCGCCGCGCGCCGGCTCGCGCTCGCCGTCCGCATGGGGCGCTTCCGCGAGTCCGGCCAGCAGTCGCGCGGCCCGCTCGGCCTGGGCACCGAGTTCGAGTCGATCCGCGACTACCTCCCAGACGACGACATCCGCCAGGTCAACTGGCCCGCCACCGCGCGGATGGGGCGCCCGATGAGCAACCAGTACCGCATCGAGCAGGACCGCGACGTCATCTGCGTGCTGGACTGCGGCCGGCTCATGGCGGCGCCGCTGAGCGGCGGCGCGACCCGGCTCGACGTCGCCGTCGACGCCGCGACCGCCGTCGGCCTCGTCGCCGACGAGCTCGGCGACCGCTGCGGGACGGTCGCCTTCGACGGCACCGTGCAGCGCCGCCTCGCGCCGCGTCGGCGCGGGGGAGACGCCCTCGTGCGCGCGGTCTTCGACCTGCAGCCGGCGCCCGTCGACTCCGACTACGAGCTCGCGTTTCGCACGATCGCGTCATCCAAGCGCGCCCTCGTGATCGTCTTCACCGACCTCATCGAGGAGGTCGCGGCGCGCTCGCTCGTCATGGCCGTGCCGGTGCTCGCTCGCCGCCACGAGGTCGTCGTCGCCGGGGTCGTCGACCCCGACCTCGACGCGGCGGTCCGAACGCGGCCGGCCCGGGAGCTCGACGTCTACCGCGCCGCCGCCGCGCTCGACATGCTCGCCGCGCGCGAGCACGCCGCCGCCCGTGTCCGGGGCGCCGGCGCGCGTGTGCTGGAAACACCACCGTCCGCGCTGGCACGCGCGTGCGTCGGCGCGTACCTCAGCGCGAAGGCGCGCGCGCGGATCTGAGCGCGCCGCCGCACGGGCACGCGCGCACCTCGAACGCGCGAAGGTCTCCCTCCGCGACCGTTCGCACCGTCACGCGAACATTGGCAACTCGTTACGGATAAACGCGCAGATAGTTCGAGCGCGCCGGATGTGATACCTACGCGGCCTCCGCGGTGCCGGCATCCTTCGGCTTCCACCCGCGGCCGTCCTTGACGACGCGGCCGTCCTCGGCGAGGGCGGGGAGCACGCGGTACAGGTAGTTCTGCTTGATGCCCATTCTCTGAGCGAGCTCGGGAATCGTGATGCCGGGGGTGGAGGTGATGAGCGCGAGTGCCTCGGCGCCGCGCGTGCCGCTGCCCTTGGGACGGCCCCGGCGCGGGCTGTGAGCCTCGCCGCGCTCGCGCGGCTTCGCGGCGCTGGCCGCACGCCGCCCGGAGTGACGCGCCTTGGGCGGCGAGGCCGCCGTGGTGACGCTGTCGAGCGCAGCGGCGGCTGCCTCCAAGCGCTGGTACTCCTCGGCAAGCGGCTTGAGCTCTCGCAGTCGTGTGGCGATTTCTTGTCGCTTCTGATCCAGG
The DNA here is from genome assembly GCA_963743055.1 of uncultured Actinomycetes bacterium. Lineage (GTDB taxonomy): Bacteria > Actinomycetota > Thermoleophilia > Solirubrobacterales > Solirubrobacteraceae > CADCVQ01. The sequence continues at coordinate 216,619 of CAVUOK010000004.1, forward strand.
AAATCTGTGGATGCCATGACATCTCCCCGATGAGACAGATGGATAATTACCGCCCGCGCTTGACCGCGCGCCGACGCCGTTATGTCGCGCGCTTCCAATCCGGCACTGTCCTGGTGGCTAGCGTGAGAGGTTTGTTCTCAAACGCGCCGCCCCGGTGTGGTAAAGCGCACGCTGGTAGCACCTGTATATCACTCCCGCTTGCAGGAGGGTGTACGGGGGAGACCGATGCCGCAACGTGGGCGGATGCGCCCATTATTCGACAAAGTTGTGTGATGGATCCCGGCCGCGCACGATGACAAGTGACCAGTACGCCGCGCCTACGCCGACCCCGAGCACGATCCCCGGCACAAGGCCGAACCCCGCGCGCGTGACGAAGCCTTCGATGATCCCCGCGAGGATCACCCACGGGATCGTGCCGAGCACGATCGAGATCGCCGGACGAGCCTCCTCGGCGAGCGCGCGCCCGCGCGTGCGCGAGCCCGGCGCGACGATCGCGTACCCCATGCGCAGGCCCGCCGCCGCCGCGACGGCGATGCACGACAGCTCGATGATCCCGTGCGCGGTGACGAACTCCGCGAAGGTCGCGCCGTTGCCGTTCGCGATCGCGCCGCCCGCCACCGCGCCGAGGATGAGCCCGTTGTAGGCGACGACGAGCGCGGTGCCGAGGCCGAGCAGGATCCCGGCGGCGAACGCGAGGAACGTCACCTGGATGTTGTTCGTCATGACGGTGCTCGAGAACGCCGCCGACTCGGCGGGCGTCATGCCGGTGTCGCCGACCGGTTCGACGGCGCCGCGAAACTGGCCCGGGATGAGCCCGATCGCGGCGCCGGGGTCCGCCAGCGCCCACGCCGCCGCGAGCAGCGCCGGCATGAGCAGCAGCGCGATCGCGAGCAGCAGGGGAGCCGGGCGCTCGCGCACGCGCACCCAGTACGTGCGCGCGAAGAAGGTCCGCAGCGACCCGCGCCGCGGCTCCTCGGCGTAGACGGCCTGGCGCGCGCGGGCGACGAGCGACTCGAGCCGCGTGACGACCGGATCGCCGGGATGCCCGCGCCGCGCGAGCGCGAGGTCCGCAGCGGCGCCGCGGTACAGCGCGGCCATCCGCAGGACGTCCGGCACGGTCCGGCGCCGGGCGCGGCGACGCGACCGCAGGAGCTCGTCGAGCTCGCGCCAATCGCCCTCCCGCTCTGAGATGAAACGCTCTACCTTCATGCGATCCAGTACGAGGATCGCATCACCATCCCCACGCCGGAAGGCGTGTCGCTCGAGCTGACGCTCGCCGGGCTCGGATCGCGTGCGATCGCGGGGACGATCGACCTCGTCCTGAAGGCGCTGCTGCTCGTCTGCCTGCTCGTCCTCGTCATCGCCGTGCTGGGCTTCGGCGGGGCCGAGATCATCGTGCCGGCCGTCGCGCTCGGGATGCTCGGCTACGACGTCGCCTTCGAGACGCTCGCCGGCGGCCGCACGCCCGGCAAGCGCTGGAGCGGCCTGCGCGTCGTGCGCTCGAGCGGGCGCCCGGTCGACGTGACCGCGAGCGTGATCCGCAACGCGATGCGCCTGATCGACGGGCTCGCGCTGAGCTACCTGCCGACGATCGTCTCGATCCTCGTGACGCAGCGAAACCAGCGCCTCGGCGACCTCGCCGCCGACACCGTCGTCATCCGCGACCGCCGCGAGGTCGACGGCGTCGTTCATCGAGCGCCGCCGCCGGCCCCGGCGGGCGACCCGTTCGGCACGGGCCCGCGCTGGGACGTCAGCGCGGTCTCCGCCGAGGACACCGCGACGATCCGCGCCTTCCTCGATCGCCGGTCGGCGCTCGAAGCGCCGGCGCGCACTCGCCTCGCGGCGCAGCTCGACAGCGCCCTGCGCCCGCTCGTCGCCGGCGTCGACGAGCGCGACCCCGAGCGCTTCCTCGAGATCCTCTACGACGCCAAGCGCACCGGCGGCTGAGCCGGGCCGTGGCGGCGGCGGGCGTGCACGACCTCCCGCACTGCTCGCCGGGCGCCAGCCTAGTCCGCCGGCCGGGCCAGGCGCGCGTCGTAGGTCAGCAAGGCGGCGCCCGTGACCTGCGCGCATGCGAGCACCATCGCGTCTGGCAGCCGGAGCTGGCTGTCCTTCGCCCGCAGCTCGGCGGCGTGCTCGGCCATCGGCGCGGTCAGCGGCTCGACGGCGATGCCCATCGCCGCGATCGCCTCGCGGGCGTCGGCGACCCGGCCGGCCCGCGCAAACGCGACGAGCACCTCGCTGTAGGCACTTGCGGACGTCGCAAGCGATCGGCCTGTCCGGTCGGCCAGCTCGACGTCGGTCACCGCGCGCTCGTGGTGTGTGTCCGCGGTGTCGAGCAGCCCGATCAGGACGCTCGCATCGAGGATCAGCGGTCCCATTCGTCGCGCACCCGATCCAGCTCGCCGGGCTCGTAGATGCCGGTCGCGATGCCGGCGTGCCGGCGCACGCGTGAACCCCGAACCGCCACGACGAGCTCACCATCGCCGCTCGCCCTGATCGTCACCTCGTCGCCGGCGTGGACACCTGCCGCGCGCATCGCCTCGACCGGGAGCGTCACCTGGTTCTTGGACGAGACGCGCGGCACGCCTTTACCATAGCGCCTACCTTAGTAAAGGCAACCCTCTAACAGCGCGTGTAGATCTCGAAGTAGCGCGTGTGGCCGCGGTGCGCGTAGCCCGTGGGCGGGGCCTGCGCGGAGACCGGGGAGTTGCCCGCGCCCTGCTGGCCGAAGGCGCCGTAGCCGGGGTCGTGGATGAGGCGCTTCGTGCGCTCGAGCAGGACGACGCCGGGCCGCCCGTAGCTCGCCGCGCCGGGGTCGTGGCGCGCGACGACGCCAGCGGCCGGCGTGTCGAGCTGCCAGCGCACGAGCGGCGTGAGCTTGTGCGTCGGCACCGCGACCGGGCCGCAGCGCCGCGCCGCGCGCACGCGGTCCGAGCCGAGCACGCCCGCGAGATCGTCCTCGACCTCCTCGCGGAAGCCGAGCAGGTCCGTGACGCTCTTGGGATGCAGGCGCGACGCCGTCCACGCCGCGCCGCCGAGGATGAGCACGACGGCCGCCACGCGCGGCAGTGTCCCGGCGCGCGGGCGCAGCACGGTTGCGACGAGCTCGCCCGCGAACAGCAGCAGCGCGACCGCCGCGATCGCGGCGTAACGCGGCACCTGTCCCGAGACGCCGCCGAGCACGACGACCCCGAACGTCGCGGTGCCGAGGACCAGCACGGCGAACGGCACAGCCGCCGCCCGCCGGCGCTCGCGCCGCGCCGCCACGAGCGCTACGCCCGCGAACCCGAGCAGCGCCAGCGGCGGCTTGAGCAGCTCCGCGAGCGCCGACCACAGCGCGCGCGGCGCCTCGTCCCACTCGCGCTGGCGCCCGAGCCGGCCCGCCTCGCCGGTCGTGTACGTCCACGAGAAGAGCGGATCGCCCGTCGCCACGAGGTCCGACAGGGCCCACAGCAGCGGCGCGAGCGCCACCCACGCGGCGATCTTCGCTCGCCCGGCGCCGTCGGCGTCGCGCCACAACCACAGGCCGTAGGCGGCCGCGAACGCCCACCCCTCCGGTCGCAGCAGCCCCGCCAGCACGAGCAGCACCCACACCGCGCCTCCGCGCCGCGGCCGCGCGGCCTCGAGCGCCGCCGCGGCCATGACGAGCGCCGCGAACGGCATGTCGACGAACGCGAAGGCCGCGTAGAAGCCGAAGTTCAGCCGTGTGAGCAGCAGCGCGGCGGCGACCGCGCCCGCGAGCGGGCCGAACGTCGCGCGCCCGAGGTGGTAGGTCGCCGCGAGCAGCACGACGAACGACAGGACGGCGACGAGCGTCATCGCGCGCGCGCCGGCGTCGCCGAACGGGGCGAGGACGGTCCCGACGGCGACCCAGAGCGGATGCTGCGTCGGCGCCCCGAAGTCGGCGAACCCCGGCGCCATGCCGTCGAGGATCTCCCGGCCCCACACGAGCGAGTACAGCGAGTCGTAGGTGGGCTCGACCGGGAAGGCGAGCCACGCGGCGACGCCCACGACCACCATGGCCGCGGGCCCCCCGAGCTCGGCCCGGCTCAGCCAGGCCGGGCGAGAACCAGCGTCCATGGCGTGGCGCTGCGCACGGCCACGATCCGCGCGTGCGTGGACACGAGGTCGACGATCGCGCGGCGCGACCAGTGGTGCAGGTGCCCGGGCGTGTCGCCGAGCGCGCGCACGTACGCCCCGCGCGCGACGTTCAGCGCGCGCCACAGCGGCTCCCGCGGCACGGTGACGAGCACGGCCGTCCGCGCCACGCGCGCCGCCTCGGCCAGCGCGCGGTCCGGCTCGACCACGAGCTGCAGCATCTCGACGAGGCTGACGAGGTCGAACTCGCCGTCGGCGAACGGCAGGGCCTGCGCGTCGCCGACGACGTAGTCGACGCGCCCGGCGTCGCCGTCCCAGGCCGCCTGCAGGCGGGGCGACGCGAGGTCCAGGCCGACGACGCGTCCGGCGGCCGCGGCCGCCAGCCGGCGCGTGACGACCCCCTCGCCGCAGCCGACGTCGAGCACCGACGACGGGCTCGCGTCGGCCACGAGCGCGTCGACTGCGGCGTAGAACGACGCCATGAGCCGCCGCACGATCGGGTTCGCCGATCCGTACTTGTCGTACACGTTGCCGGCGACCGGCTCGGACACCGGGGTGGCGGACACCGCGGCGATGATGTCAGGATGGCGCGCAGTGGGACGCGTGCTGCTGATCGGAGGCGCAGGCTTCATCGGGGCGCATCTTGCCCGCGAGATGCTGGACCGCCGGCACGACGTGGTCGTCCTCGACGACGACCGGACCTACCTTCCCGGCGGTGAGCCGGACGCCGTCCGGGCGCGCGCGTGGCGTCGCGAGGTGCTGCTGTGCGGTGCCGAGCTGCGGTCCGGCGGGCCCGACGACCCGGCCGGCCTCGCGCGCGAGGTGCGCGACGCGGCGCCCGACGCGGTCGTCCACCTCGCGAACATGCCGCTCGCCGGCGTGGCCGCAGCGGATCCGGCCGCGGCGCGGCGCTCGATCGTGGACGGCACGGCGAACGTGCTGGCGACGCTCAGCGAGCACGCGCCGGCGGCGCGGCTGACCTTCGTCTCGTCGAGCATGGTCTACGGCGACTTCTCGCAGGACCCGCAGCCCGAGAGCGCGCCGCTGCGCCCGCGCGAGCCGTACGGCACGTGCAAGCTCAAGGCGGAGGAGCTCGTGCGCGCGTCGGATCTCGCGTGGACGATCGTGCGGCCGTCCGCGGTCTACGGGCCCGGCGACGCCAACGGCCGCTTCCTGCAGCGCCTCGTCGAGGCGGCGACGTCCGGGCGGACGTTCCAGCTCACCGCCGACCCGGCGACCCGCCTGGACTTCACCTGGGTGCAGGATCTCGCGCGGGGTCTGGCCGACGCGGCGACGTGCCCCGGCGCGGTGGGCGAGACGTTCAACCTCACCGCGGGCCGGTCGAGGTCGCTGGGGGAGGCGATCGAGGTCGTCCGCGCGCGCGGGCACGCGGTCGCGGTGCGCCGCCGCCCGGTCGTGACGGCGCGCCCGCGCCGCGGAACGCTCGACATCGCCCGCGCGCGGACCGTCCTCGGCTACCGCCCCCGCTGCTCGCTCGAGGACGGGCTCGCGGCCTACCTCGAGGCGGCAGGCGCGCGGGACGAGCCCGCGGCGTGAGGCTCGCCGTCCACCTCGGCGCGGGCGGCTGCCGCTGCGAGCCCGCCACGTGACCTCCGCGCCCATCCCGTTCTTCGCCGCGGAGCGCACCTGGGCCGCCCGCGGCGAGCGCTACGCCGCCCTCATCGCCGACGCGCTCGCGAGCGGAAGGTCGCTGCAGGGTCCGGCCGTCGCGGCGTTCGAGGGTGCGCTCGCCGAGCGCTGCGAGCGGAGCCACGCGGTCGCGGTCGGCTCGGGCACCGACGCGCTGTTCTTCGCGCTGATCGCCGCGGGCGTGCAGCCGGGCGACGAGGTCGTCGTGCCGGCGGTCTCGTTCATCGCCTCGGCGTCCTGCGTCTTGCGGGCCCGCGCGGTGCCGGTGTTCGCCGACGTCGACGAGCACCTCATGCTCGATCCGGTCGCGGCGCAAGGCGCGCTGTCGGCGCGCACGCGCGCGATCCTCGCGGTCGACGTCTTCGGGCAGGTCGTCGACGTCGCGGCGCTGGAGGCGCTCGCGCAGGAGCGCGACGTCGCCTTGATCGAGGACGCGGCGCAGGCTCTCGGCGCGCGCTGGAGCGTCGCGCCGGACCGCGCCGCCGGCGCGATCGGCCTGCTGAGCTGCACCTCGTTCGATCCCACGAAGACCGTCGCCGCACCCGGCAGCGGCGGTGCCGTGCTCACCGACGACGACGACCTCGCCGCCCACCTGCGCCGCCTGCGCTGGCACGGCCGCGACAGCGAGGGGCGCCACGTCGAGCTCGGCTACAACTCGCAGCTGCCGACCGCGTCGGCGGCGATCCTCCACGACAAGCTCGTCCGCGACGACCCAGCCTGGACCGCGCGCCGCCAAGCGATCGCGGCTCGCTACGACGAGGCGCTCGCGCAGACGCCGCACCGGCCCGTCGGCATCGCGCCCGGCCGGACGCACGTCTTCCACAAGTACGTCGTGCGCAGTCCCGCGCGCGACGCGCTGCGCGAGCACCTCGACGGCCACGGCGTCGCGACGCTCATCCACTACGCGGCGCCGCTCGCCCGCCAGCCGATGTTCGACGGCCGCTGCCGCGAGACCTCGTGTCCGAACGCCGAGCGCGCCTGCACGGAGGTGCTCTCGCTGCCGATCCACGCCCAGCTCACCGACGACGAGGTCGACCGCGTCTGCGCGGCGCTGCGGGCCGGCGGATCCTGAGCGCTACGCGAGCTCGCGCAGGCGCGCGTCCGCCGCCTTCATGCCCGCGGCGAAGCACGCCGTCCAGTGCTGGACGACGTCGAGCATCTCCCGCCGCTGCGGCGGATAGCCGACCGCGGCGGCGATGACGGTCTCCAGCGACTCGCGGAGGAACTGAAAGCGCATGCCCTCGCGATCGCCGGCATCCTCGGTGTCCACCGAGACGGTCACGAGCCCGACCATCCCGCGCACGCGCTCGAAGGTGTGCTCGTCCATCGGCATCGCCTCGCGCGCGACCGCGAACACCTCGAACCACGTCAGCGGCCAGGTCTGCGCGACGCGCCGCGCCACCATGACCCAGACGGCGGCGCGCACGGCTCGCTCGGCTCGGGCCTCGTCGCCGACCGCCTCGAGCAGCGCGAGCGCGGGCGCCTCGTCGATCGGCCGCCCGGGGTCGCCGATGCGATCACAGAGCTGCGCCAGCATCCGGTGCGCGCCGTACGCGCAGGCGCGCAGGAACGCGACGAAGCTGTCGTCGACCGGCGCCCGCGCGATCTCGGCGTCGACCGCTGCCGCGCCGGCGGCCAGCGCGGCCGTGCGCGCAGCGCGGAGCTCGGCAGGAGGTGCGTCCAAGCCCGGCACGGTACTCGCAACTCCGCGAACCCGCGAGCGACCTGGCTCGTCTCCCGCCTCTCGCGTCGTGCTGGGATTGCGCACTCATTCATGGGGAAGGCCGCCCTAAATGCACCACGACACTGTTGTACAACGAGGCCGTGGTGTATTTTCCCCTCACATGTCGTCGTTGCGGCCCATCCCGCTCAACACAGGCGGACCTATGGCACCGGAGGACGTGGTGGGTCGTGAGCGCGCCAGCGCCGACATCTTCACGTCACTCGAATCCGTCGGCGTCGTCATCACAGGCGAGCGACGGATGGGCAAAACTTCGCTCGCTCGGGTCATCGCACGCGATGCGAACGCGCGCGGCTGGACTGTCGTGTCGCAGAGCGCCGAAGGTTTCACGAGCGTCGCGGAGCTATCCGAGGCGCTCATCGCCGGGATGACGACTGCTGGAGGTCGGCTGGCCGCTGCCATGCGCGCCGTCATCGGCGGCTTCGAGCTCAAGCTGGGGCCGCTGAGAATCAACCCTGGCGTCGCCGACCGCGTGCTGGACGAGGTGGTGTCCGCAGCAGTCTCAGCCGCGGACGAGCGACTGCTGCTCATCATCGACGAGCTCCCGCTCTTCGTCCGCGAGCTCGATCGACAACGCGCAGGGGATGGGGCGGCGGCGCTGCACCTGCTCCGGCGGCTGCGCCAGGAACACGGCGACCGGCTGCGCATGCTGTGCCTCGGATCAGTGGGCTTCCATCACGTGGCGCGAGAGGCGCTCGGCGCCCTCAACGACCTTGAGCGGTACCGCTTAGGACCCCTCGCATCGCGAGATGCCGCTTATCTCGCCGAATGCATCTTCCTGTCGACGAACGTCACCTCAGCGGATCCCACCGCGCTCGCGCGCGCCGTGGGCGAGGCCGTCGAGGGCGTGCCGTTCTACGTGCACCGGCTCGTCGCGCAGATCGCGCGACGCGCTCCCGACGGGTGCACCGCGGCGAACGTTCGCGAGTTCGTCGCTGAGGCGCTTCGCCCACCCGATGACCCGTGGGAGCTGCGCCACTATCGCGACCGCGTGCGGCCGTACTACGGGGACGACGCCCCGGTCGCCGCCGCCGTGCTGGACGCGCTCGCGCCGCAGCCGGGTGCCCTCGGCCTCCGCGACATCGAGGCGCGCGTCGCCACATCCGCTCCGGCTCCCGTCGACCACGATCTGCTGTGCGACGTCCTCGAGCGCTTGGTCGACGATCACTACCTCGTCTACGAGGGCGACGATCTGCGATTCGCGTTCGATCTCGTGCGGCGTGCCTGGCTCATGCGCGCATGGTGATGTCGCGAGCGATCGACACGCGGCGTCACCGGGCAGCACTGCCGGTGTTCACGCCGAGCGCGGTGTCGCCCGAGGCTTTGGCGATGCGCACGGTCGGGCGCAAGGCGGAGATCGAGCGTCTCGTGCGCGCGATCCGGACGGCCGCGACGACCGACAACCGCCCACATCAGCTCATCGTGGGTCCCCGCGGCAGCGGCAAGTCGCATCTCTTGATCGTCGCGTTGCACGAGGCGCTCGCCGACGGGCAGATCGCCGACGCGGTGGCCGTAGCGATGCTCCCCGAGGACGCGGTCGAGATCGCCGGCTACGACGACCTGCTCGTCAGCGTCGTCGACCGCACACCGGGCGGGTCCGACGAGCGCCGGGACGAGGCGCGCGATGCGCGCGTGCGTCATGACACCGCGGGCATCGAGCGGATGATCCTCGAGCTACTCGGTGACCGAGTCCTGGTGCTCGTCATCGAGAACCTCGACCGTGTCTTCAGAGATCTCGGCGAACAGGGCCAAGCGCGCCTCCGCAACCTGACGGAGACGAGCGGCAAGCTTCTCCTCCTGGCCTCGACGCCGTTGCTCTTCGAGGCCGTCTCCGATCACGCCAGGCCGTGGTACGGCTCGTTCGACGTGGAGCATCTCCGTGAGCTCGATGCCGAGGAGGGCCGCACGCTCCTGCATCGAGTTGCAGTCGCCGCCGGCGACGACGAGCTCGCTGCCTCGCTCGACACGCCGACCGGGCTCGCTCGGGTAAAGGCTGTCAAGCACCTCGCGGGTGGCTCTCCGCGCATGTGGACCGTCCTCGCCGGCTGCATCACGGTCGACCTGCTCGACGAGCTCGTGCCGCTTGTCGAGGCTCTGTTTGACGAGCTTGCCCCCTACTACCAGCAGCGGCTCTGGGAGTTGGCCGGAAGCGAGCGCAAGCTCGTCTACGAGCTGTGCCGTGCCCCGGGTTCGACCGTTAAGGATCTCGCTCACGCGACGGGGCTGTCGCAGAGAGCCGCGGCGACATCGCTCGGCCGCCTGCATGACGCGAGCTGGGTGCGCCGCGAAAAGCGGGCCGGAACCGATCAGCGGGCCACCTGGTACTCACTTCGTGAGCCTCTGCTACGCCACCATGTCGAGTACCGCGAGACTGGTTGCCAGCAGCTGCCGGCGATCGTTGAATTCCTGCGGGTATGGTTCGAGAGCCAGGAGCTCGTCGCGCAGCTCGCAGTGGTGAGCCCCACCTCGCCCGCCGAACGCTACGTCGTGGCGGCGCTTTCCGCGGACAAACATCCCACGCGATACGGGGCGTGGCCGTTTTTCCCCACTCTTGACGAGCTGGTAACGGCGGCCCGTTGCTGGATCGCAACGCCCGGTGACGGACTAGCCAGCTTCGCGGTGGGTGTCGTGGCTGAGGCGGTAGGGCTTGCCGCCGGTGGTCACAGGCAGCGTTCGTCGGAGTCCCTAGCCGCGCGCGTTTGGCAGCTGGATGACATGCGGGCGAACGAGCTGCGGGCCGTTGTGGAAACGGCAGTCGCGGTTGCGAACAAGCGCGCCGGCGATCCGCTCGCCGCGTGCGCGAGTGGACTTGCTGCGGCGAGTGCAGCCGGTCGTGCCCTCGACGATCGCGACCGAATCGCGCTTGGCTTGCTAGTCGACGCGCTCGGACCAGGTCTATCGCGAACGTGGTTCGAGGCCCACGAGAAGGTTGCGAACCGGATGGCGCCGGATCACGATCGGCTGCGTCTGATCTTCGCCGCGAAGCAGGCGTTCGCCGCGGAAGCGCGCGATCTCGCGCGGGCGACCGAGGTGCTGCTCGACTGCCACCGCCGGCTTGGGCCCCGTGACAGCACGACGCTGTGCGTCGTATCGGAGGGTGTCGGCTATACCGCGGCCGAATCGGCCCTCGGTCCGCGGGCATCGTTCGCGGCTACCGCTGCGCAGCTGATGTCCGGTGGCGGGCTCGTGAGCGAACTGAGCTTCGAGCTCATGCTCATGTATCTCGTCTTGCACACCCGGCCGGAGGCACATACTTGGCTGGAAGTCTGGACGAAGGCGACCAGCGGGATCGGAGACCTTCGTCCGATCAATCACTTCTTGCGCCGGGCCGTCGTCGCGACTCCCCCCGATCTAGCCGACCTTACCCCCCGGGATCGGGCCGAGCTTGCTCCGGCAGTCGAAGCAGCGGCCGCGGCTTTGGAGCACCCCAGTGCCATCTTCCGCCGCGTCGCGCTCGCGTCGGGCGCGTCCGGATAGTCAGGCGCGCGCGTCGACGGCGAGCGCGGGCTCGTCCTCGGGCGGGCCGTCGCGCGGGTCGTGGTCGCGCTTGAGGGTCGCGTCGCGATCGGAGCCGGCGATGACGTCGTCCGGCGCCCGCTCCTTCGGCAGGAAGCCCGACTTCATGCCGAAGTAGACGGCCTGCGGGTGGTGGGCGATGATCGCGAGCGTCGACTGCTCGGGCTCGACGGCGTAGCCGCCGGTGAGCGTGAGGCCGATCGCGGGCGCGTCCAGCAGCCGGTAGATCTTCTCGTGCTCGGACTGCTCCGGGCACGCGGGGTAGCCCCACGAGTAGCGCCGGCCCTCGGTCGGGCCGATGCCAAGCTCGCTGCGCACGCGCGAGTGCAGCCACTCCGCCGTGCCCTCCGCGGACTGCACGCCGAGCCCGTGCGTGAAGAGCTGCTCGGCGAACTCGCCCTCCTGCTCCAGCGCCGTGATGACCTCGGTCACGCGCGGACCCACGGTCACCGCCTGCAGGGCGACCACATCGAGCTCGGGTGGGTGGGATCCGGATCCACGGGGCCGGTAGAAGTCCGCGAGGCAGATGCGGCTGTGCGCGGGCTGGCGCGGGAAGACGAGCCGCTCTAAAACCGTCGAGCGATCGTCGGGGTCCAGCACCACGACCTCGTTGCCCTCGCTGTAGCACGGGAAGTAGCCCAGCCGCGCGCGCGGGCGCAGGTAGTCCTGCTCGCGCCACATCCGCTCCAGGCGCGGCTGGAAGTCCTCGTCGATCAGCTTGCGCCACGCCTCGCCCTTCACGCCGCGCCCGCCCCAGTGCAGCTTGAAGAGCACGTGCGTGTCGAGGTGGGGGAAGATGTCGTCGAGCGGGACGTCGATCTCGCGCGCGCCCCAGAACGGCGGCTCCGGGATCGGCACGTCGGTGCGGGCGGCCGAGCGGACGCTGTCGTCGTCAGTGATCAGCGGCGGCGGGTCCTTGCCGTGCAGGCGGAAGTGCAGCGCGTCCTCGCGCACCTTCGTCACGAGCTTCGCGCGGGTCTCCGGCTCGATGAGCTGGTCCATCTTGTTCAGCCCCTCGAACGCGTCCTTGCAGTAGAAGACGCCCGGCTCGTAGATGTCGTCCGCGGCCTTGCCCTTCGGATACAGCGCGCGCAGGCCGAAGTCGCGGTTGATCGCGGCGCCGCCGATGAGCACCGGGAAATCCAACCCCTTCTCGTAGAGCTCCTCGATGCAGAGCGGCATCTGCTTCGACGTCGACACGAGCAGCGCCGACAGCCCGATCGCCGTCGCGTTGCGCTCCTGCGCGGCCTCGAGGATCGTCGAAATCGGGACCTGCTTGCCGAGGTCCACGACCGTGTAGCCGTTGTTCGTGAGGATCGTGTTGACCAAGGACTTGCCGATGTCGTGGACGTCGCCGAAGACGGTCGCCAGAACGACGGTCCCCTTCGTGTAGCCCTCGACCTTGTCGAGGTAGTTCTCGAGCTGCGCAACGGCGCGCTTCATGACCGTCGCCGACTGCAGGACGAACGGCAGGATGAGCTCGCCCGCGCCGAACTTGTCGCCGACCTCCTTCATCGCCGGCAGCAGCACCTCGTTGAGCGTCGGGACGGCGCCGATCTTCTCGACGCACGTGTCGATCCAGTCCTCGACGCCCTCCTTCTTGCGGCGCAGGATGTGGAAGTGCAGCGCCTCCTCCGGCTCCATGCCCGCGGTCGGATCGGCCTTCTCCGCCTCGGCGACCTCAGACTGCGACTCGAAGTGCGCGATGAACAGCTCGAGCGCGTCCTCGCGGCGGTTCCAGACGAGGTCGTCGGCGAGCTTGCGCTCCTCCTCACCGATCTCGAAGTACGGCGTGATGTGGTTCGGGTTGACCATCGCGAGGTCCAGCCCGGCCTCGACGCAGTGGTGCAGGAAGACCGAGTTCAGGATCGCGCGGGCGCGCGGCGAGACGCCGAAGGACACGTTCGAGACGCCCAGCGACGTCTTGACGTGCGGGATGGTCTCCTTGATGAGCTTGATGCCGTTGATCGTCTCGACCGCCGACGGGCGCCATTCCTCGTCGCCGGTCGTCAGCGTGAACGTCAGGCAGTCGAAGATCAGCGCCTCGGGATCGAGGCCGTGCTCGTCGCAGGCCAGCTCCTTCAGACGCTGCGCGATCTCGAGCTTGCGCTGCGCCGTCTTCGCCATGCCGACCTCGTCGATCGTCAGCGCGATGAGGCACGCGCCGTGCGCCAACGCGATCGGCACGACGCGATCGAGCTTGTCGCGGCCGGCCTCGAGGTTGATCGAGTTGACGATCGCGCGCCCCGGGATCTGCTCCAGGGCGGTCTCGATGACCTCGGGCTCGGTCGAGTCGACCTGGATCGGCGCCGGCTGCGCGAGCGACACGATCTCGGCGACGCGCCGCATCTGCTCGGCCTCGTCGTCGCGCTCGACCAACGCCACGCAGAGGTCGAGCACGTGCGCGCCGCCGTCGACCTGGTCCTCGGCGATCTGCGCGAGCCCGTCGTAGTCGTCCGCGAGCAGCATCCGCTTCGCAAGCCGCGAGCCCTGCGAGTTCACGCGCTCGCCGACCATCGTCGGGCGCGGCTCCTGCACGAGCGGCGTCGCGGCGATCATCGAGCTGACGTGCGCCTCGCGCGGCGCGGGGCGCGCCTTCGCGCGCCGCCCCTTGACGCCGTCGGCGACCATCCGGATGTGCTCGGGCGTCGAGCCGCAGCAGCCGCCGACGATGCTCACGCCGTAGCGATCGACGAACTCGATCAGCGCCTTCGAGAAGTCCTCCGGGCCCTGGGGGAAGATCGTCTCGCCGTCGTGCCCCTGGATCGGGATCCCGGCGTTCGGGATGCACGAGACCGGGACCGGCGAGAACTCGCCGAGGAAGCGGATCGCGTCGCGCATGTCCTCGGGGCCCGTCGAGCAGTTCAGGCCGATCGCGTCGACGTTCAGCGCCTCGAGCGTCGTGAGCACGGCGGAGATGTCCGTGCCGAGCAGCATCTTGCCGCCGTTCGGAAGGAGCGAGACCTGCGTCTGGATCGGGACGTCGCGGCCGGCCATCTTCATCGCCGCGCGCGCGCCGAAGATCGCGGCTTTGACCTCGAGGATGTCCTGCGCGGTCTCGATGAGGATGACGTCGACGCCGCCCTCGATGAGGCCGAGGCACTGCTCGGCGAAGGTGTCGCGCAGCGTGCGGAAGGAGATGTCGCCGAGCGTCGGGTCGTCGGATGCGGGCAGGAAGCCGGTCGGGCCGACCGATCCCGCGACGTAGCGCTTCTCGCCGGCGGCCTTGCGCGCGATCTCCGCGCCCTTGCGGTTGATCTCGAGCGTGAGGTCGCCGAGACCCCACTCGTCGAGCTTCAGCCGGCTCGCCTGGAACGTGTCGGTCTGGACGACGTCGGCACCCGCGTCGAGGAACGATGTGTGGACGCCCTCGATGACGTCGGGGCGGTTGAGGATGAGCGCCTCGTGAGCGCGCCCGGGCAGCTTGTAGTCGCTCTCGAGGGAGAGGTCGAACTGCTCGAGCGTCGCGCCCATGCCGCCGTCGAACAGCACGACGTGGGTGCGGATCGCGGATCGGTAGTCACGCATTGCTATCCGATGCTAGGCGACCGCGGGACCATAACCGGTCCGATACCCGCTTTTCTATGGTTGGCGCGTCGCCGGGCGATGGATCAGGCGATCCTCAGGGCGCGCATCCCGAGCTGCGCCTCGAGCGCCTCGACGTGGCGGTGCTCGAGGTCGCGGACGCGTTCGAGCCACGGCGCCGCGGCGACGTGTGCGCGTTGCGGGTCGTCGTCGCCGATCGCGACGGCGAACCCTCGCCAGGCGTCGGCGAGGTCGTCGCACACGAGCGCGGCGCGCCCGAGCTCGAGCGATCCGAGCAGCGCCGCGGCGTCGTGCTCGAAGCGTGCCTGCAGCGAGCGGTACAGCGCCCCGCCGGTGCCCCCGTGGCAGATCCGGAAGCGCAGCGACGCGAGCGTCTGCCCCAGCAGCGGGCCCGCGAGCTCGGGCAGGTCCTGCCACATGCCGGCCAGCGCGTCGATCGCGGCGAGCCCGCTGCGGATGTGCGGATGGCCGTTGCGATGGGGGTGACGCATGCTCTGCACGACGCGCACGAGCGCCGCGCGGACCGCGGCCTTGGGCTCGGCGAGGCGGGCGGGCCTGCGCACGCGCAGGAGACCATGACGGGCGGGCTCCGGCCAGCCGCGCGACGCGCGCGCCGCGGCGAGCGAGTGCAGCGCGCAGCGCTGCGGGTCGGCGAAGCAGCGGTCGGCGACCCAGACGACGCCGGCCTGCACGTCGCAGTCGGTCACGACGACCGCGTGACGGGTGTCGTGCGGGCGGTCGTCGTGGTAGTCGAGCTCGGCGACGTCGGCGCGCAGCAGCACCGGATGGCCGTCTTCGAGCTCGCGGCGCAGCTGCTCCCAGCCGGCACTCGGGTCGTCGGTCGCGTGCCACTCGGCGTCGAGGCCGAGGTGCAGGCAGGCGTCGAGCTCGAGCGACGGCGCGCGGCCGTCGAGGTCGACGACGGGCACGGCGCGGTCGGCGATGCGCACGGAGAGATCGAGCGCGCCGGAGTAGCCGAACGCCGCGCCCTCGGACAGCGGCTCGGGCGCGTAGGACGCGCGGTGGTGCTCGAGCAGGTCGCGCAGCGCGCCGCTCGCCGCGTGATCGGCGACGCGATGGCGAAACTCGCTCGCGCCGACCCGGGTTGCGACAGCGCTCACCACCGGTCAGGCATGGACGAGCGCGTCGAGCGTCTCGCAGACGAGGTCGCCGAGCACGTTGTCGCCGGCCTCGACGAAGCGCGCGGCGCCGGCCGCCTCGAGGGCGCGCACGGTCTCGCTCCACAGCACGGGCCGCTCGAGGCCGCGCGCCAGCTCGGCTCGCGGGTCGTCGATCGGCTCGGCCGTGACTGAGGAGAAGACGAGGATCGACGGACGGCGAAACGGCACCTCTTCGAGGACCGAGGCGAACACGTCGGCGCTCGTCGACATGACCGAGCAGTGCAGCGCAGCCGAGCCCTCGAGCTCGCGGAACGCGACCTGCAGCTCGGCGGCGGCGGCGCGCGCACGGCGCAGCTGCGCGTGCGAGCCGGCGAGGGCCGCGCGCGACGGCGAGTCGTGGCGGGCGATCTGCGCGCCGCTGCGCTTGGCGATGCGCGTGGCGGCGTTGACGGCGTCGGCGCCGGAGATCTCGATCATGCCGCCGCCGGCGTGCTCGCTGGCGTGCGCGATGAGCTGCTCGCGCAGCACCGCGAGGCGCAGCGCGTCGGCGAGGTCCAGCGCGCCGGCCGCGACGAGCGCGGCGAGGTCGCCAAGGCCGTGGCCGGCCACGATGTCGGGCTGCCACTCGCGCACGAACCCTGCGGGCCCGTCGCCGTGCAGCTCACGTCCTGTGAACAGCGCTGCGGTGAGGTCGTCGTCCATGCCCCGAAGGCGTGATTTCCGGCTGAACAGTGTTCAGGGCCCGCGGGCGGGGTCCTACGCCTCGGACGACGAGCGTGGCGGCTCTCCGCCGGCACCCTTCGCCTCAGACGACGAGCGCGGCGAACAGGCGATCCAGCGTGGCGCGCGGGTCGCCGGTCATCCCGGTGTGCACCTCCGACGGCTGGATGATCGTCGAGGAGGGCGCGACGAGCCAGCCGAAGCGCTCCGAGGGCTCGAGCGCGGCGAGCGCGCCGCCGGCGGGGTCGCCGCGGACGACGAGCCGCAGGGCCTCCAACCGCGACTGCACGGGTGCCGGATCGAGGTCGGGCGCGAACGCTGCGAGGCGCTCGACCTCGAGCCGGGTGCGCAGGTCGAGGAAGTCGTGGCGGCGGCAGAACAGCGCGACGCCGACGTTCATGCGCTCGCCGCGCTCGACGCGCGGCACGACGCGCAGCACCGAGTACGCGAACGGCTGCACGTCACCCGCGGGCATGCTCGGCCTCCTCGACGAACGCGCGCGGCTGCGCGAGCCGGGCCTTGAGGAACGCGGCGAGGTCGGCGCGCCGCGCGGCCGGGTCGGCGCCGAGCCAGACGTCGGGCACGAGCGCCGCGGAGGCGTCGACGGCCGCGAGCGCACGCGCGGCGAGCCTGGCGTCCGCATCGCGGATCGGCCCGGCGAGCGGCAGCAGGACGTGCTCTGCGAGCATCGGCACGTTGTCGCGCGCGGTCTGCGCGAGCGGCCGCTCGCCATGCTGGCGAAAGAACGCGGCACCGTGGTCGATGAGCCAGGTCCGCGCGCCCCAGACGAGCAGGTTGGGGTTGCGGTGCGTGCGGTCGACGTTGGTCACGAGCGCGTCGAACCACACCACGTCGGCGGCGAAGGCCGGGTCGATCGGCGGGTCGGCCGGCAGGCTGAACGGCAGCGACCCTGGCAGGAAGTCCATGCCGAGGTTCAGGCCGGGACTCGCCGCGAGCAGCTCCTGGATCTCGGGGTCGGGCTCGGCGTGGCCGAGCTCGGCCGGGACGTCGACGACGACGAGCTCGGGCACCGCGAGCCCGAGGGCGCGGGCGAGCTCGCCCGCGAGCACCTCGGCGACGAGCGCGCCCTCGCCCTGGCCGGCGCCGGTGAACTTCGTGACGTACATGCCGTCGTCGTCGGCCTCGAGCAACCCCGGCAGCGAGCCGCCCTCGCGCAGGGGCGCGACGTAGCGCGTCGCGGTCACGTGGCGCAGGGGCTCGGCCATCGCGCGCAAGCTTGTCACGGCGCCGCGCGCGCCCGCGGACCATCTGTGAGACAGCTCTCACACGCGCAACTCGTGGGCGCTCATCGTCGTTGTTTGCGAGCGGGGACAAACCACGAGCGCCGAAAGGGTGCATTCATGCCCGTCGATTTGACTAAGCCGTTGGCCTGGAAGACCGCGACCGGCGACACGTCCGCGATGCTCAGCCAGCTGCAGCCGAACATCCTCAAGGGTCACGTCCGCGACCACATGCGGATCATGCTGCTGCAGTTCTCCGACAAGGCGGAGGCCCGCGCGTTCCTCGGCGCCGTCGCGCGCAAGATGAAGTCGGCGAAGAAGCACCTGCTCGAGGCGGAGCGCTTCAAGGAGTCCGGGACGCCCGGCACGCCGTACATCGGCGTCGGGCTGACCTTCGAGGGCTACAAGAAGCTCGGCATCGCGACGGCGAGGATCCCCAAGTCGGGGCCGTTCGAGAAGTCGATGCGCGACGCGTCGTCGATCACGACGCTGTCCGACCCGCCGCGCGCGAGCTGGGAGGAGCCCTACCGCCACACGATCCACGCCGTCGTGCTGATCGGCGACGCCAGCAAGGCCGCGGTCACCGCCAAGCGCACGGAGATCCGCGCGCTGCTGACGTCGAAGGTCAAGGTGCTCGGCGAGGAGACGGGCCTCGGCCAGAACAACGCTCGCGGCGAGGGCATCGAGCACTTCGGCTACATCGACGGCCGCAGCCAGCCGCTGTTTCTCAAGGAGGAGATCACCCCCGAGCCCAAGGCGAGGTGGGATCCCGCGTTCGCGCTGAGCCGCGTCCTCGTCAAGGACAAGGCCGCGCCGAACCCCGTGCAGCACTTCGGCAGCTTCTTCGTCCTGCGCAAGCTCGAGCAGAACGTGCGCGCCTTCCACCAGGCCGAGGAGGACCTCGCCGACGCGCTCGGCCTGACCGGCGCCGACCGCAAGCGCGCCGGTGCTCAGATCGTCGGCCGCTTCCGCGACGGGACCGCGGTCACCGCGCACAGCAAGGCGCTCGGCGAGGACCCGATCCCCAACGACTTCGACTACGACAAGGACGCGGCGGGCGGGCGCTGCCCGTTCCACGGCCACATCCGCAAGACCAACCCGCGTGAGTCGGCGACCGGGCCGGACGAGCGCCAGCACCTCATGGCGCGCCGCGGGCAGACGTTCGGCGCGCGGACGGACGACCCCAACGCCGACCTCCCGCCGTCGGCGCGCCCGACGGGTGGCGTCGGCCTGCTGTTCATGGCGTTCAACTCCGAGCTCGACGCGCAGTTCGAGTTCACGCAGCAGTCGTGGGCGAACAACGAGGGGTTCCCGTTCAACATCCCGCCGGGCCGCCCGCAGCCCGGCCTCGACCAGGTCATCGGCCAGGGCACGCGCCCGAAGGCCGAGAGCTCCGTCACGTGGGGCGGCACGGAGAACAAGCTCGTCGCCGCGGCGCCGCAGGCGGTGACGATGAAGGGCGGCGACTACTTCTTCATGCCGTCGATCGCGTTCCTCAAGGCGCTGTAGCTCCGTAGACCCGGTGCGTGTGCGGGCAGCCCGGCTCTTTGGCCGCGGGGCCCGCCGCTCGCCGGCGCCATGCCCTTCTGTCCGCGCGCATTGGCACGATGGCCTGCCGGGTAGGTGCGAAACAGCACAACCGATCGAAGGGGGGCGCCATGACGGGACCTGATCCGCGCGTGGACTGGGAGGCGGTCGAGCAGTCACCGGAGTTCCGCGAGCTGATCGCGGCGCGGCGGCGCTTCGTGCTGCCGGCCACGATCTTCTTTCTCTCCTGGTACGTCGGCTTCATCCTGCTCGCGGGCTACGCGCCGGACTTTATGGCGCGCTCGGTCTACGAGGGGCTGACGGTCGGCTACTGCCTGGCGCTGACGCAGTTCGTCATGGTCTTCGCGCTCGGGCTCATGTACCTGCGCCGGGCGGAGGGCACGTACGACCCGCTCGCCGCGGCGGTCGTGCGCCACGCGCTCGGGCCGCACGGCGACGCCGGGCCGCCGCCACCGCCACCACCGCCCGCCGCGACCGCGCCGGAGGTGACCGCGCGATGACGATCGCAGCCGCAAACGTCGAGGCGCTCGTCATCTTCGCGATCGTCCTCTCGATCACGCTCGTCATCACGTACCAGGCGTCCAAGCGCATGACCGGCGCGGACGTCTTCTGGGCCGCCGGCCGCTCGATCTCGGGCGTTCAGAACGGCCTCGCGATCTCCGGCGACTACCTGTCCGCCGCCTCGTTTCTCGGCATCGCCGGGCTCATCTTCATCTTCGGCTTCGACGGCTTCCTGTACTCCGTCGGCTTCCTCGTCGCGTTCCTGACGGTCATGTTCCTGCTCGCCGAGCGGATGCGAAACGCGGGCAAGTACACGATCGCCGACGTGCTGGCCTTCCGGTTGCGCGAGCGCCCGGCGCGTACGGCGGCGGCGATGGGCACGCTGACGGTCGCGGCGTTCTACCTCATCGCGCAGATGGTCGGCGCGGGCGTGCTCGTGCAGGCGCTCGTCGGCATCGACTTCTCGATCGCGGTGCTCATCACCGGCGTGATGATGCTCTGCTACGTCGTCTTCGGCGGGATGCTCGCGACGACCTGGGTGCAGATCATCAAGGCCGTCCTGCTCATGACGGGCATCCTCGTCATGTCGCTGTTCGTGCTCGAGCGCGTGGGCTTCAACCCGATCGAGCTGTTCAACCGCGCGGAGGCGAACACGACCGCCGAGTCGACGTTCTCGCTCGGGCCGGGCACGTTCCTGTCATCGCCGATCGACACGGTGTCCCTGGGGATCGCGCTTGTCCTGGGGACGGCGGGCCTGCCGCACATCCTCATGCGCTTCTTCACGGTGCCGGACTCGCGCGCGGCGCGCTCGTCGGTCGTGTGGGCGATGTTCATCATCGGCTGCTTCTACGTGCTGACGACGTTCATCGGCTTCGGCGCTCGCGCCCTGCTCGGCCAGGAGGGCGTGGCCGCGGCCGGCACGGGCGGCAACCTCGCGGCGCCGAACCTCGCGCAGTTCCTCGGCGGCGGCGACGGGACGTTCGGCGGCGACCTCTTCCTCGCGGTCATCGCGGCGGTCGCGTTCGCGACGATCCTCGCGGTCGTCGCGGGATTGGTGCTGTCGGCGTCGGGCGCGGTCGCGCACGACCTGTGGTCAAACGTCATCCGCAAGGGGCGCGAGTCCGAGCACGAGGAGGTGCTCGTCGCCCGCGTGGCGGCGGCCTCGATCGGCGCGATCGCGATCGCCATCGCGATCATCGGCGGCGAGGGGTTGAACGTGTCGTTCATGGTCGGGCTCGCGTTCGCGGTGGCGGCGAGCGCGAACTTCCCGGCGCTGCTGCTCGCGCTGACGTGGCGGCGCTTCAACACCGCGGGCGCCGTGACGGGCGTCGCGTTCGGCGTGCTGAGCGCGATCGTGCTGGTGATCATCTCGCCGAAGGTCTGGCCGGGTGCCGACGGCGAGGGCGGCGCGCTGTCGTTCTACGACCTCGCGAACCCCGGCATCATCTCGATCCCGCTCGGCTTCATCGGCTGCTGGCTGGGCACGATGCTGTCCTCCGAGCACGGCAACGAGCGCGAGTTCGCCGAGCTGCGCGTGCGCGCGGAGACGGGCCTCGGCGCCGAGAAGGCGGGTGCCGTGGTGTGAGACCGCGCGTCGAGCAGCTCCGCGGACTGCTCGACACGGGTCGGCGTCACCAGTCGCGCGGCGGCGGGTCGTTGATGAACCGACCCTCGGGCGCCATCCCGGCGACGGCGTCCCAGCCTTCGGCCTTCGTCGGGGCCGCGCATTCGTCGTGGCCGCACGCGCACAGGCCGTACTCGCCGTCGCCGCGCGGCACGACGCCCGCGCAGTAGTCCGAGCAGAACCCGTCGCGCCGCGCGGCGCACGTGCATCCCCGACCACGACACAACTCCGAAGCCATACGCCTCCCTTGATCGCTTCACCCGGCCGATCGACAATCTAGCCCGCCGCGGGCCCGGCGGACCTCTCAGCCGTCGGTGGCCACGACCGGCGCCCAGGCCTCGACCGCCGGGACCTGCCCCGATCCGTCCGCAAGCACGCGGACCGGTGCCGGAGTCGAGCTCAGCGTGGTCATGTCGCCCGTGCATTGCGACGGGACCCCGGCACCGCCCGTTGACGCGAAGCTCCGAGATTCGCTCCACGGCCCTGTGCACGGCGCTTGCCGCGTGGCGCGGTGGCCATTCGCCCGTCCTGGGACGATATTTGCATTGGCGCTGTCCGGCGATCCCGTCACGGTCCATGACGGCCCCGATGTGACCCTGAAGGACGCTGGGCAAGCTTCGGCCGTGATGCCGCTCGGCCTCGCCGAACTTGATGCTGTCCCTTGTTGTACTTGCTCTCGGCGATGACAGCGATGTACGCGTCGCGCAGCTCGAGCCCCCGTCGGTGCATGCCGTGACCGGCTCCTGGAAGCATCGTCCGGACGTCGCGGCTGGGCCTCCGGACTTGAACGGCGGGGCGAGCGGCGCGTCCGGCCCTGCGATCACACCCACTCGCCGCACGAGTCCATTCGCACACCGGCTTCGTCGGCGCCTCGACGCCGAATGCATGTCGACCAATCGTTCCAACGGTGGCAGAGGGCTCGCGCCACGCGGCCCACTATGAGACCGGGCGCTACTCGCTGTGGCCGACGCTTGGTCCAACAGCCACGATTGTCGCGATCTCACCCGTGTCGTCGTCGTCCGTGAAGTAGTCCAGGTCCACTCGCTTGAGCTTGTAGGTCCTAGCGACCGTTACTCCGACGTCGTATTCGATCATGAGGCGCGTGAGGTACGCACCGTCGACCAGGATCACGCGGGGCGTCACGTTGTCGGCGTATGACGCTGCCTCCAACGTAAACGTCGAGGTCGTGATGAACACGCCCTTCGTCGCGCGCTTGCCGTGCAGCGCACCGAAGAACTTCTGGATCTCGGGTCGCCCGACTGGGTTCTTCCATCGCTTCGCCTGACATAGATGAGGTCCAGCCCGAGTTCATCCTCGCGAACGACTCCAGCAACGCCTTCGTCCCCCGACCGCCCGAGCTTCTCCACGGCTCCGTCGTGTGCACCGCCGTACCCCATTCCGCGCAAGACATCGAGCACGAGTTGCTCGAAGAGTCCCGGCGTCTGCTCGTGGACGCGATCGAGCAGATCGGCGGCAAGTGCCGTACGGAGCGAGCGGTACGCCATCTCGATCTGCTCCTCCGGAGTATGCCCACTGTCCGTGGCCAGCTCCGGCTCCGCCGCTGGTCCCGTTCCGTCTGAGGTAGGGCTGGCCTTACCCTGGCGGAACTCATGGAGCTCCGGAAACGCCGCCAGCACCTTAAGGTCGATGCGCGAGGGGTTCGCGCTGAGCACTGCTGTCCCGCGTGCGGTGATCCGGTATGTTGACCGCTTCGGGCGATTGAGCAGACCTGTTCTGTAGAGGTAAGTCGTCGCCCACCCGACGCGACTGTTGAACGTCTTAGTGCGACCGCTGGGTAGCTCCTCAGCGAGGTCCTCGTCGCTGAGCTGGAAATGATCTGCGAGCGCCGCGCGGATGTCCACCATCCGGTGTTCCCCTCCGTCGCTAACCGCCACCAACAGTGGGCGCATCACCGTCTGGAAGTCAGGAACGGCCATGCGCCGACGCTACCCGAGATGATGGAGCGACGCCGCCCTCGCACTCGTTGCGGGGGTTGCTCCGAGACACGAAAGCCCCGCCGGGGCAGCGGGGCTTCCGGGCGCAGCGCCGTGGGACGGGGTCCTACTTGATGAACAGGATCTCCGAGTACTTCGGCAGCGGCCACAGGTCGTCGGCGACGAGCTTCTCGAGCCTGTCGGCGATCGTCCGGACCTCGGTCATCGCGACGAAGACCGTGTCGCGCATGTACTGGGCGAACTCGAGGCCGTGCAGGCCGGGATCGCCGTTGGCCTTCTCGAGCTCCAGGATCGCGTCGTGGAACTCGCCGACGAGCGGCGCGAACTCGTCGATGAGGCCCTCGCGGCCGCTCGCGATGAGCATGTTGAGGTGGCGCACCGTCGCGGGCAGCAACATCGTGCGCGCGATCTGAGACACGGTCTCCGACTCGATGTTGAGCTTTGTGCAGTACTGCTCGACCGCGACCTCCATCCGCGCCTCGAGCTCGCGCTCGGAGAGCACGTTGTACTTCGACATGACGTCGACGGTCTGCTCGTGGGCGAGCCAGGGCAGCGCGTCGGGCGTCGACGGCAGGTTCTGCAGGCCGCGCTTCTCGGCCTCGGCGTGCCACTCCTCGGAGTAGCCGTCGCCCCCGAACACGATCTGACTGTTGGCGGAGTAGGACTCGCGGACGACCTCGAGCACGGCGTCGTCGATGCCCGTGCCCGCCTTGAGCTTGGCATCCAGCGACGCGGCGAGCTCGTCGATCGCCTCGGCGGCGATCGTGTTGAGCACGGTGTTCGGCAGCCCGAGCGACGACGACGAGCCGGCCATCCGGAACTCGAAGCGGTTGCCGGTGAACGCGAACGGCGACGTGCGGTTGCGGTCGCCGGAGTGCAGCGGCAGCGGCGGCAACACCGGCGTGCCGAGCCCGAGGAAGCCGTTGTCCGCGGACACAGCCGCCTCGCCGCTCGCGATCGCCGCGAAGACCTTCTCGAGCTCGCCGCCCAGGAAGATCGAGATGATCGCCGGCGGCGCCTCGTTCGCGCCGAGGCGGTGGTCCTGGCCGACGTTCGCCACCGACGCCCGCAGGAGCGCCTGGTGCTTGTTGACGGCCTGGATGACCGCCGCGCAGAAGAACAAGAACTGCAGGTTCTCGCTTGGCGTGTCGCCGGGATCGAGCAGGTTGTCGCCCGTGTCGGTGCCCATCGACCAGTTGTTGTGCTTGCCCGAGCCGTTGATGCCCGCGAACGGCTTCTCGTGCAGGAGGCAGACGAGGCCATAGCGGCGCGCGACGTTCTGCAGGATCTGCATCGTCAGCTGCTGGTGGTCGCAGCCGACGTTCGAGTTCTCGAAGATCGGCGCGATCTCGAACTGGTTCGGCGCGACCTCGTTGTGCCGCGTCTTGACCGGCACGCCGAGCTTGCCGAGCTCCATCTCCGCTTCCATCATGTACGCGAGGATCCGCTCGGGGATCGAGCCGAAGTAGTGCTCGTCGAGCTCCTGGCCCATCGGCGGCTTGGCGCCGAACAGCGTGCGGCCGGTCGTCACGAGGTCGGGACGCTCGTAGTAGTACTGCTCGTCGATCAGGAAGTACTCCTGCTCCGGGCCGACCGTCGTGAAGACGCGCGAGGCGTCGTGGTCGCCGAGCAGGCCGAGCGCGTGGATCGCGGACGTCGACAGCGCGTCCATCGAGCGCAGCAGCGGGATCTTCGTGTCCAGCGCCTCGCCCGTCCACGAGACGAACGCCGTCGGGATGCACAGCAGCGCGCCGTTGGGGTTCTCGAGGATGAACGCGGGCGACGTCGGATCCCATGCGGTGTAGCCGCGGGCCTCGAACGTCGCGCGCAGGCCGCCACTCGGAAACGACGACGCGTCCGGCTCGCCCTGGATGAGCTCCTTGCCGGAGAAGTACGCGATCGCCGAGCCCTCGCCGGTCGGCCCGTAGAAGGAGTCGTGCTTCTCGGCCGTCATGCCGGTCAGCGGCTGGAACCAGTGCGTGTAGTGCGTCGCGCCGCGCTCGAGCGCCCAGTCCTTCATGGCTTGCGCGATCGAGTCGGCGAGCGGGGTGTCGAGCGCCTCGCCCTTGGCGAGCGACGCCTGAAAGGCCTTGAAGACGTGCTTGGGCAGGCGCGCGCGCTGGACCTCCGTGCTGAAGACGTTCGCGCCGAAGACCTGGTTTGCGGGAAGCGTGAGATCGGGCGAGCCGAGCGCTCCGCCGTTGGCGCTCCATTGCGCGGCTGTGACGTTCTGCTGCCGGATTCTGGCCATGGTGCCGGTTGTGCCTCCTGAGTCTGGATTCCTGTGGCTGAGCCTAACCCTCGCGCGTTCGGCTGGTCGTTGTCCACAGGGACAAACGCGAACCGCGCCTGTTTGACCGCGGGGCCGAAGACCTGCGGCAGGCCGCAGTCGACCATGACCCCCGATGAGCGGATCCAATCGAGGAGGACAGATGAGACGGACGTTGGCGCTGAAGGTGCTGCCCGCGCTATGCGCCGGGCTAACGGTCTCGCTGGTGGTGCCGGGGCTCGCGTCCGCGGACACCCTCGACGCCTACAACAACGGCGTTCTTCCGGACTCGGTCGGCTTCAACACGCTCTGGGTGATCGTCGCGGCGATGGTCGTCATGTTCATGCAGTGCGGGTTCATGTTCCTCGAGATCGGGTTCTCCCGGCAGAAGAACGCCGGCACCGTCGTCGCGAAGGTCCTCACGAACTTCTCGATCGCGGCGGTCATGTGGTTTGTCTGCGGCTTCGCGTTCGCCTTCGGCTCGGAGCCGGGGGGCTTCGGCGGCCTGATCGGCGGCACCGGCTTCTTCTTGCAGGGGTTCGGCGACCCGACCGCCGCGTTCCCGGTCATGGGCCTCTCGAACGCGATGGTCGAGTCCAAGTTCTTCTTCCAGTTCGTGTTCTGCGCGGTCTCGCTGGCGATCGTGTGGGGCTCGACGCTCGAGCGCATCAAGTTCGGCGTCTACATCATCTACGCCGTCGTGTTCGCCGGGCTCATCTACCCGATCGGCGCGCACTGGGTCTTCGGCGGCGGCTTCCTGCAGGTGCCGGTCGGCATCTGGAAGGACCTCGGCTTCGTCGGCATGCAGGACTTCGCCGGCTCGACGGCGGTGCACCTCATCGGCGCGACAGGCGCCCTCGCGGTCCTGCTGCTGCTCGGCCCGAGGAAGGGCAAGTACGGCAAGGACGGCAAGCCGCGGGCGATCCCCGGTCACAACATGCCGCTGTTCGGCCTCGCGGTCATGATCCTGTGGCTCGGTTGGTTCGGGTTCAACCCCGGCTCGACGCTGAACATCCAGGACGGGCGCTTCGCCGAGATCGTCGTCGTGACGAACCTCGCCGCCGCGTGTGGCGTGCTCGGCGCGCTGCTGATGTCGCGGATCATGCAGAAGACGCTCGACATCGGCATGTGCGGCAACGGCGCGATCGGCGCGCTCGTGGCCATCACGGCGCCGTCCGGCTACGTCGAGCTGTGGGCCGCGGTGCCGATCGGCCTCGTCGCCGGCCTGCTCGTCCCGCCGTGCGTCCTGTGGATCGACAAGAAGCTCGACGACCCGGTCGGCGTGCTCACCGCGCACGGCATCTGCGGCATCTGGGGGACGATGTCCTGCGGACTGTTCACCTCGCCGCGGTTCGCCCAGTACAACGCGTTCGGCGATCCGGCCGGAGGCCTCGTGTACTCGGGCTCGTTCGCGCAGCTCTCCGCCCAGCTCTTCGGGTTCCTCGTCGCGTTCTCGTTCGTCTTCGCGATGAGCTACGCGACGTTCTACGTCATCTCGAAGACCTACGGTTTGCGGGTCTCCGAGGAGGAGGAGGACGCCGGCCTCGACATCTCAGAGCACGGCATGTACGGCTACCCTGAGGCGTTCATCCCGCCCGCGGAGCTCATTGGATACGGCGGCGGTCCCGCGGCGACGGTCCCGCCGGCACCGGTCACCGCGATGTCCACGAAGGAGATGCCCGTATGAAGATGGTGATCGCCTATGTCAGGCATGAGGCGTTCGAGCCGATCCGGACCGAGCTGCTGGCACTCGGGTTCCCCTCGCTGTCGATCAGCGAGGTGAAGGGCTCGGGTCGCCAGAAGGGGATCACCGAGCGCTACCGGGGGGCGGAGCTGACGAACTACCTGCGCCCCAAGGTGAAGATCGAGTGCGTCGTCGCGACGAAGGACGTCATGACGATCGTCGACACGATCCTCAAGCACGGCCGCACGGGCGCCGTCGGGGACGGCAAGGTCTTCGTCGTACCCGTCGAGGAGGCCTACCGCATTCGCACCGGCGAGTCCGGCGAGGACACGCTGCAAGCCCACCCGGACGCCGCCGCTGCTGCGGCGGCAGGATAGGGAGTGGGTAAAGGGTGGCCGCCCCGACAGCGGCCACCCTCGTCGAGCGGCTTAGGGGGCTGCATCTGAGAATGGTCGACGCCGTCCTGGCCGGGGACGGCCTCGAACGTGTCGCAGAGCTTGCCGCCGACGCCGTCGGCGGGTCGGTGGCGATTATCATCCCGCGCCTCGGCACGGCGGTCATGGCTCCGGCGGGCCAGCCGTCCGGCGAGCGCTTGCCCGAGCTGCGCCGCTACGTCGCCGATCTCGTGCAGGACCGCCCGGCGCACGCGCCGCGCGGCCTCGCCGCCGAGATCCCGATCGCGTCGGGCGACGAGTCCGTCGGCGCCGTGATCATGCTCGACGGCGCGACGACGGGCGCGGCCGAGGCGGCGGAGTACCTGCATCTCGCGGCCGTCGCGTCGCTGACCGAGGTCGCGGTCGAAGAGGCGCGCGACGAGGTCGAGCAGAACCTGCGCGGGTCGTTCCTCGAGGATCTGCGCACGGCACACGGGCTGGCGCCCGACGAGCTCGTGCGCCGCGGCGCGCGCCTTGGCTGCGACCTCAGCCGGGGCGCGATCGCGCTCTGCGCCGAGCTGCACACCGACCGCCCGCGGCACGTCGTCGCGACGATCGCCGAGGACGTCCCCGGCGCGCTCGCGCAGCACATGGAGACCTCGCCGCACAACGCGCAGGGCGGGCGCATCTACGCGCTGCTGCCGGCGCTGGCCGTCGAGAACGCGGCCGAGGCCACGCTCGCCGCGGCCGCCCGGCTCGCCGCGCGGCTGCAGCGCCACGGGACCGTCGGGTTGTCGTCGTTCTACGCCGATCCGGCCGAGCTCGCGCGCGCCGTGCAGGAGGCCGAGCTCGTGCTCGACGTGCTGACGGTCTCCGGCGAGCCGATCGCCGAGGACATCAACCAGGGCACCTACCGGCTCCTGTTCCGCGTGCTCGCCTCGCACCCCGAGGAGGTGCGGTCCTTCTACGAGGACACGGTCGCGCCGGTCGTGCGCTACGACGACCAGTACCGCACCGACCTCGTCGGGACGCTGGAGGCGTACCTCGCCGCCAACTGCCACATGAGCGCCACCGCGACAGCGATCCACGCGCACCGGCACACGGTGGCGTATCGCCTGGAGCGGGTGCGCGATCTGACCGGCCTGGACCCGATGCAGTCCGAGGACCGCGAGCGGCTCGGGCTGGGGTTGAAGGCCTACCGGATCATCGCGCCCCGCCTGCCTCGCTGAGCTACGCGTTGACGGTGTGCGCGAGCGCCTCCGGCGCCATCTCGAGGCGCTTGGCCTCGATCCGGCCGCGCTGATCCTCGGCGCGCTCGATGAGCTCGTCGAGCTTGACGCCGTCCAGCGTCGGATCACCCTCGATGGTCTTCAGGGCGCGCCACATGCAGGCCTTGCCCTCGACGCCGATCGACAGCGTCTCGAGCGTGATGAACACGTTCATGGCGTCGTCGCCGCCCGTGAACTTCGGCTGCATGACGGCCGAGCCGATCTCGGCGAGCGCCGACTTCACCGCGCTCTTGCCGGTGTTCAAGGCGGCCATGATCACGCCGAGCGCCTCGTAGTCGAGCTTGATGTCGCTGGCGAGCTGGCCGAAGAACTGGCCGTGCTCGTCCTGCTGATGCTCTTCGGCTGCGAGCTCGGCGAGCTTCACGCCGGCGGTCGCGCCCGCGAGGTGGTCGTTGAGGTACGTGGCCAGACCGTCGTGCGGCATGTTGTCTCCTTCGGAATCGGTCGTCCCCTGCCGTGGGCATCCGCGCACGTCGAGTCGCGGCGCGAACGTCTTGCTGCGGCTTGGCCTACCCGGAAGAGCCGGGCTGAACGCGGGCGGCGCGGCTGCCCCTCGCCGGCGCGCCGATGTGGCACGGCCGCGTCGTGCCTGCCGCTGGCGCTCGCCGGGCGGTTGACATACGCTGGCCCGACGGCGCCCGGTCTGCGCCGGGGCCGGGAGCAGAGGGAGCCACACTGATGGTCCGCAACGTCGCCGATCGAGCGTTTCTTCCCGCGCGGAGCGTGCTCGAGGAAGTCGGGGACATGATGATCCTGACGGGCAGGACGATCGTGTCCGCGCTGCGGCCTCCGTATCCCTACGGGGGCGAGTTCGTCAACCAGTTCCTCTTCGCGTTGAAGCTGTGCTGGTTTCCGCTGCTCGTCTCGACGATCGCCTTCGGCTACGGCGCGCCGGGCCTGCAGGCGGCGAACTTCCTCGTACTGTTCGGCGCGCTGGACCGGCTCGGCGGGTTCTTCGTGCTCGCCTCGATCCGCGAGTTCGCGCCGTTCGTGACCGCGATCGTGCTGGCCGGCGTGGCGGGGACGGCGATCACCGCCGACCTCGGCGCGCGCAAGATCCGCGAGGAGCTCGACGCGCTGCAGGTCCTCGGCGTCGACCCCGTCAAGAACCTCGTCGTCCCGCGCTTTCTCGCGTTGATGCTCGTGACCGGCCTGTTCAACGTCTACGCGCTGGTCTTCGGCGTGTTCTCCGGCGTGCTGGCGACGGTCGTCAACGGCGGGACGCTTGGGGCGTTCAGGGCTTCGTTCTTCAATGCCGCGTCGCTGACGGACCTGTGGGGGTCGACGCTCAAGACGACGCTGTTTGGGGCGATCATCGCGATCGTCTGCTGCTACAAGGGGATGACCGCGTCGGGCGGGGCCGAGGGGGTGGGGCGCGCCGTGAACCAGGCGGTGGTGATCGCCTTCCTGGGCATCTTCGCGTTCAACTACGTCTTCACGCAGACGCTGCTGGCGACCAACCCCGAGCTCGCGAACCTGCGCTGATGGGCGGCTGGCTCGCCATCCCGCGCGACTGGGTCGCCTCGTTCGGGGAGATCGCGAAGTTCTCCGGGCGGATCGTCGGCCAGGTCTTCTCGGGGCGCGTCCTGCGCTTCTTCGGCGAGGGGCTGCGCCAGGCTGGGATCCTCATCGTCTCGTCGACGCTCGTCATCTGGGGCCTCGTGTTCATCATCGGCCTGCAGTGCGGGATCGAGGGCGCGTACTTCAACCGCTCGGTCGGCAATCCCGCGTACGCGGGCGTGTTCGCGGCGTGGTGCGACCTGCGCGAGCTCATCCCGTACGCGTTCGGCTACATGATGGCCGCAAAGGTGGGGACGGGAATCGTCGCCGAGCTGGGCTCGATGCGGATCTCCGACGAGATCGACGCGTTGGAGGTCATGGGCATCAGCTCGATCACGTTCCTCTGCGCGACGCGCCTGCTCGCAGCGTGGCTCGTGCTGCCGTTCGTCTACATCGCGGCGATCGGGGCCGGCTTTCTGGCCTCGTACGTCGCGGTCGTGCAGCAGATCGGCGAGGTGTCGCGCGGCGGCTACCTCGACATCTTCTGGATGTTCCAGAACCCTCAGGACCTGCTCTACAGCCTGTCCAAGGGGATGGTGATGGCCACGGCGATCGTGCTCGTGGGCTGCTACTACGGCTACCACGCGCGTGGTGGCCCGGTCGGCGTCGGAACGGCGACCGCGAAGTCGATGGTCCTGAACATCGTGCTGGTGCACCTCATAGGGATGCTCGGCACTCAGCTGTTCTGGGGCGCGAATCCGCGCGCCCCGATCGGAGGGTGAGCGTGCATGGACGCGTTCTCGGCGAGGCCAGGGCGAGGGCAATCAGAGTTCACACGGGGCCCGGTGTGGTGCTTAGGTCCACGTGTGCAACGAGTGCGGGAGTGGTCATGAACCAGGTCGAGCAGGATCCAGCGGTGTCCGTCACGGGCGCGGGTCACGGGACGATTCGACTGCGCGGGCGGGAGACCGCGCCGGCTGCGGAGGTGGTGGTTGCTGCCGCTGTGTCGACCTCGACCGCGGGGGCGGGTCACGGGGCGATCCGCCTGCGCATGCCGTCGGCGGCGGTCTCGCCGGCCGCGGCGGTCGTCGAGCCGGCTGCGCCGGTTGTGGAGTCGCCGGCGCCGGCTGCCGCGGCCGAGGCGGTGTCCTATGTGGGCGCGGGCCACGGGACGATCCGGCTGCGGACGTCCTCGGCGGCGCCGGTGGGTACCGGCGCGCCGGCGCCCACGGTCGCCACCGCGCCCGTCTTGGCTGTGCCGAGGGGTGACCTCGCCGGCCTCGAAGCCGAGGCGAACGCGGCGTGGACGGCGTACCAGAACTACCACCCGGGGCAGGGACGGCCGGCGCAGGACGGCGCCGCGCTGCTCGCCAGGGCGGCGGGTGCGGCGCAGGCGCTCACGGCGGCGAAGGCTCGGGTCGGCGGTTGATCGCCGGTCGTGGTGAGCGGGTCGTCAGCAGGCGACCAGCACGTCAGTCCGCCGGCACTCGGCCGGCGGACGGCGAGCATATTTCGGGTATTTCGAGTTTCGTTTCAGCCATGTTGGTCAGCGATGCGGGAGAGACATGATCCAGTCGAGAGAGGAGCTCGCGGCGGCGGCAGCCAAGGCCGCGGCGGCGTCTGCCGAGGCATACGAGAAGTTCGTGACGCAGGCGAAGTCGGTCGCGTCGTCGGCGGCTGACACGCTCAAGGAGATGCCGGCGACGCTCAAGGAGCAGCTCCCGGACATCCCAAGCGCCGCGGGATTCCGCCACGGCGCGATCCGCCTGCTCAAGCGCAACGGCGGCGAGGCGGAGCCCGCCGAGCCCGGGCCCGCCGAGGCCGCGCCCGCGCCCGTGGCCGTCGCGCCCGCGGCAGGCGACTCGGCGGCGCGTGCCGAGGCGGCGGCCGCCGCGTACGAGAAGTACCGAGCGGCTGCTCCCGCGGCCGCGGCTGCGGCGCCGCCCGTCGCCGCGGACGACTCCGCGGCGCGCGCGGAGGAGGCGGCCGCCGCATCAGCGGCGGCATACGCCAAGTACCGCGCGGCTGCTCCCGTAGCTGCGGCTCCGGCGCCCGCCGCTCCGACAGTCGCCGCGGACGATCTCGCGGCGCGCGCGGAGGAGGCTGCTGCGGCATCGGCGGCGGCGTACGCGAAGTACCGCGCGGCAACGGCACCCGTGGCTGCGGCACCGGCGGCGGCGAAGCCGGCTGTCGCGGCGGACGATCTCGCGGCGCGCGCGGAGGAGGCTGCTGCGGCATCGGCGGCGGCGTACGCGAAGTACCGCGCGGCAACGGCACCCGTGGCTGCGGCACCGGCGGCGGCGAAGCCGGCTGTCGCGGCGGACGATCTCGCGGCGCGCGCGGAGGAGGCTGCTGCGGCATCGGCGGCGGCGTACGCGAAGTACCGCGCGGCGCCACCGGCGGCCGTCGCGGCGGACGATCTCGCGGCGCGCGCGGAGGAGGCTGCGGCCGCCTCGGCGGCGGCGTACGCGAAGTACCGCGCGGCGCCTGCCCCGGTCGTGGTGGCACCGGCAGCGGCGGAGCCGGCTGTCGCGGCGGACGATCTCGCGGCGCGCGCGGAGGAAGCTGCGGCCGCCTCGGCGGCGGCGTACGCGAAGTACCGCGCGGCCACGCCACCGGTCGCTGCGGCACCGGCGGCGGCGGAGCCGGCTGTCGCCGCGGACGATCTCGCGGCGCGCGCCGAGGAGGCGGCTGCCGCGTCGGCGGCGGCATACGCGAAGTACCGCGCGGCAACGGCACCCGTCGCTGCGGCACCGGCGGCCGCGGAGCTGGCCGTTGCCGCGGACGAGTTCGCGGCGCGTGCAGAGGAAGCTGCGGCCGCATCGGCGGCGGCGTACGCGAAGTACCGCGCGGCCGCAGCGCCTGCGCCGGCCGTTGCTGACGCACCGGCGGCCGCGGAGCCGGCTGTCGCTGCGGACGATCTCGCGGCGCGTGCCGAGGAGGCGGCTGCCGCGTCGGCTGCGGCGTATGCGAAGTACCGCGCGCCCGCGGCGCCTGCGCTGGCCGTTGCCGACGCACCGGCGGCCGCGGAGCCGGCTGCCGCTGCGGACGATCTCGCGGCGCGCGCCGAGGAGGCGGCGGCCGCGTCGGCTGCGGCGTATGCGAAGTACCGCGCGGCTGCTCCCGTGGCCGCGGTGCCCGCACCCGCCCCTCCGGCGCCAAGCCCCCCTGGGTCGGGTCCGGTCGGTCACGGCACGATCCGTCTGCGCATGCCCGCCGCCCCGCCCTCTGCGGCGGACCCGCCGGACGCCGAGGCACCGGCCCCGCCGGCCGCGCCACCACCGGCTCCGCGACCGGCGCCGGCCGAGGCACCAGCATCCGCAGCGGCGCCCGTCGCGGAAGCTCCGCCCGAGCCGGCTGCAGAGGCTCCGGATCCCGCTCCTCGCGAGCGGGCCGGGCATGGCGCGATCCGTCTGCGGTTCGCCGCGCCTCCGTCGCCCGTCTCGGCCGAGCCCGAGGTGCCGGCGCCCGCCGAACCGGCACCCGCGGCGGAGGCGCCGCTCGAGCCGGCCGCGGAGGTGCCGCCTGAGCCCGGCGCAGAGGCGCCGCTCGAGCCGGCCCCGGAGGTGCCGCCTGAGCCCGGCGCGGAGGTGCCGCCTGAGCCGGCCCCGGACGCTCCCGATCCCGCTCCGAGCGGGCCCGCGGGGCATGGCGCGATTCGCCTGCGGAGCGCCCCTCCGACCCCGCCGGCGGCGCCTGCGCCTGTGACCGAGCCCGAGGCGTCGCCTGCGGTCGAGCCGGCAGCGGCCGAACCGGTCGCGGCGGCGGAGGTGCCCGCGGCGACGGCGGAGGCTGAGGATTCCGCTCCGGGTGGACCGGCGGGGCATGGCACGATTCGCCTGCGGAGCGCCCCTCCGACCCCGCCGGCGGCGCCTGCGCCTGTGACCGAGCCCGAGGCGTCGCCTGCGGTCGAGCCGGCAGCGGCCGAACCGGTCGCGGCGACGGAGGTGTCCGCGGCGACGGCGGACGCTGTGGATCCCGCTCCGAGCGGGCCTGCGGGACATGGCAGGATTCGCTTGCGGAGCGCCGCTCCGACCTCGCCCGCGGCGCCATCGCCCGCGGCCGAGGCCGAGGCGTCGCCTGCGACCGAGCCAGCGCCGGTCGAACCGGCCGCCGCGCCCCATACTCCGCCAAACGCTGCGGCGCCCGCTCCGAGTGGGCCCGCGGGGCACGGCACGATCCGCCTCCGCAGCGCCGCTTCGGCCCCGCCGGCCGCGCCGACGCCTACCGCCGAGCCCGAGGCGTCGGCGGCGACCGAGCCGGCGCCGGTCGAACCGGCCGCGGGGGCGGAGACCCCGCCAGATGCTGCGGCGCCCGCTCCGAGTGGGCGCGCGGGGCACGGCACGATTCGCCTGCGGAGCGCCGCTCCGGCGCCGCCCGCGCCTGCGGTCGAGCCCGACGTATCGACGGACGAGCCCGCGTCTGCCGCACCGCCTCCGCTGGCCGAGCCCGAGCCGATCGCGATGAAGCCGGTCGACCCGCCGACACCCGCCACGTTTGCGGACCCGCCATCACCGCCCGCCCCCGCTCCGGCGGCGGAAGCGCCGGCGCCGCCGCCTCCCGCTCCGCCTCCGCCCGCGCCGGCGGCGGCAGCACCGCCTCCGCCCGCGCCCGCGCCGGCAGCTCCGCCGCCGCCGGAGCAAGGGACCGTGACGGCCGCGGACGTCGCGCGGCTGGAGGCCGAGCAGAAGGCCGCCTGGGCCGCCTACTCGGGGCAGCAGCCGTCACCGGGCTGGCAACCGCAGTCGATCGAACTGGCTGCCGCGGCGGCCCGGGCGTCGCAGGCGCTCGACGCCGCGAAGCGCGCGCTGGGCAAGTGACGGCTGTCGGGCGACGAACGCGCCGAGTTCAAAACGCATAGTTCTCGTCCGCCGGTGCGCCCGCCGGCGGACGAGCAACCGCCGCGGAAACGGGCCCATCGGGCCGCGCGACGGGCGCCCGGGGCGTGCGGTTGGCGCGTGCGCGGTCGCCCGGATCGCGCCGATACAGCTACGCCGACCTCGATAGCTGCTAAATATCGTGCCTGCGTCTCATCGGGATGTTCGGCGCGCGGCTGATCCGGAGCCGTGAGTCGGCGCGCAGCCACCGGTTGCGCGTTGGAGCGCACTCCGGGTGAGGTCAAGGCAAGAGACATAGGCGGGGGAGACGGGGTCGCGGCCAATCGCGACACGCGCGCCCGCGTTCAAGCAATCGAGCGTTGGAGGAACTTATGCCGCAAGGCCACGAAACGTTTTACGGGCAGAAGACGCCGTCGCCGGAGCTCGCACAGCTCGAGGCCGCGCAGAAGCAGACCTGGGCCGACTACCAGAGCCTCGCCTGCGCGCCGGGCTGGGAGCGCAACTCGATCGAGGCCGCCGCTGCGTCGGCCCGCGCGCAGTACCAGTACGACAAGGCCCGCGGTTACCGCTAGATAGCATCGCCCGCGTGGCGTTCGCGCGGGACCAGAACCTCGGTCCGCCGGCCTCCGGGTCGGCGGACGACGAGTACCGCTGGCACACGGGCAGCACGGAGCCCACCGGGTCGCGCGACGCCGTCGAGTTCGTCGACGTCCACAAGGCGTTCGGCCGCAACAAGATCCTGCGCGGGCTGAACCTCGGCCTGCCCGAGGGCAAGATCTCGATGATCCTCGGGCCGTCGGGCACCGGGAAGTCGGTCTGCATCAAGCACATGGTCGGGCTGCTGTACCCCGACCAAGGCGACGTCCTCGTGCACGGCGAGTCGGTCCCGAGCATGACCGACGACGCGCTGTTCTCCATGCGCCAGAAGTTCGGCGTCCTCTTTCAGGACGGCGCGCTGTTCGGCTCGATGAACGTCTTCGACAACGTCTGCTTCCCGCTGCGCCAGCACACGGAGAAGAGCGAGGACGAGATCGGCGAGATCGTCAACCGCCGTCTCGCCGAGGTCGGCCTGCAGAACGCCCACGACAAGATGCCCAACGAGCTCTCCGGAGGCATGCGCAAGCGCGCAGGCTTCGCTCGCGCGCTCGTGCTCGACCCCGACATCGTGCTCTTCGACGAGCCCGACTCGGGCCTGGATCCCGTGCGCACCGCCCTGCTCGGCGAACTCATCCAAGAGATCCACGCGGACATGATGGAGGAGGCGCAGAAGCGCGGCAGCCCCCCGCCGGCCTTCACGCTCATCACGCACGACATCATGACCGCGCGCCGCGTCGCCGAGCACATCTCGGTGCTGTGGAAGGGGCGCATCGTCGAGTCCGGCCCGGCCGAGCAGCTCTTCGACTCCGACAACCAGTTCGTGCGCCAGTTCCTCGCCGGCGAGTCGGCGGGCCCGCTCGGCATGGAATAGAGCGCGGGCGGCGCCGAGGCCCGCGCGCGCCTCTAGCCTGACCGCGTGAGGGACTCGTCACGCCCGCTGCATCGCGCGGCGGCGCTCGCAACGCGGCGCCCGGCGCTCGTGCTCGCCCTGACGGTCGCGCTCGCCATCGCCGGGCTTGCCTTCGCGCTGCGCCTGCAGCCCGATGCCGGGGTTGACACGCTCGTCGGCTCGGGCAGTCCGTCGCGCGCGGCGACCGAGACGCTGCGCGAGCGCTTCGGCGACGACGCGATCATCGTCCTCGTCCGCGGCGACCTGCAGAAGCTGCTGCTCAGCCAGGACGTCGAGCGGCTGCTGGCGCTCGAGGGCTGCATCGCCGGCAACGCGCCGCCGGACGCGAAGCCGCCGGGGGGCGCGGGTGGCCCGTGCGGGCGTCTCGCCCGGACGCGGCCGGTGAAGGTCGTGCTCGGCCCGGGGACGTTCGTCAACACGGCGGTGCGCGAGCTGCGCGCCGGCTACGAGCAGCGCCTCCTGCGCACGCGCCTGCTCGCCGATGCCGCGGAGGCGACCGCTCGCAATCGCGCCCGGCGCGACGGCCTCGGGCGCGCCGCGGTGGCGCGGCGCGGCGCGGCCGCTCAGGCGCGTGTGCAGTCGCGCTTCTCCGCCGAACTGCTGGCGCTCGCCGCCCGCTACGGCCTGACGTCGGTGCCCCAGCTCGATGACACGACGTTCGTCTCGACGCTCGTCTTCGACGCGGCCAAGCCACCGGGCACGCCGAAGCGCAAGTTCGCCTACCTCTTCCCCTCGAAAGGCGCCGGACCGGGGCGTACGGCGCTCGTGCAGGTGCGCCTGAAGTCCGGGCTGAGCGAGGCGCAGCGCACGGACGCGATCGCGCTCGTGCGCGCCGCGGTCCGCATGACGCAGTTCAAGCCGCGCAACGGCGCGACGTACACGGTCACCGGCGCGCCGGTCGTCGTGTCGGACCTGTCGGCGTCGATCGGCCGCTCGATGCGCACGCTGCTGGCGGTCGCGCTGCTTGTCATGGCGGCGATGCTTCTGCTCGTCTTCCGCAGCCGCCCGCGGCTTCTGCCACTCGCGCTCGCGCTAGCGGCGGCGGCGATGACGTTCGGCGCGCTGTCGGTCGTCGGCGCGTCGCTGACGATCGCCTCGATCGCGGTCCTGCCGGTGCTCATCGGCCTCGCCGTCGACTACGCGATCCAGCTGCAGTCGCGGATCGCGGAGGAGCGGGGGGAGGTGACGCTGGGGTGCGGCGGGCGGACGAGCCTGGCGGCCACCAGGGCGCGGCGCGGTGGGCGGAGGTCCCGGGGGGCGGGGAGGCCGCGCCGCGGCTGGGGGTCGGGGCCGCCGCGCGCCGGGCGGCGCTGCTCGGCGCGCCCGCGATCGCCGTCGCCGCGGCCGCGACGGCGGCGGGATTCGCGGTGCTCGCCCTCTCGCCCGTGCCGATGGTGCGGGGCTTCGGGATCCTGCTCGTCGCCGGCATCGCGATCGCCTTCGCTGTGGCGCTGCTCGCGGGCACCGCCGCGCTCGTGGTCGCCGACCGCGCGCGACCCTGGCGCCTGCGGCGGAGCAGCGCCGCGGGCCGGGCGGGGGAGGGCGCGGAAGGGGTGGTGCGCGGTCGCGCGGAGGCGGGCGCGACGGCGGTGCGCAGCCGGGCGGGGGAGGGCGCGGAAGGGGTGGTGCGCGGTCGCGCGGAAGTGGGCGCGACGGCGGTGCGCAGCCGCGCGGGGGAGGGCGCCGAGGCTGCGGCGCGCGGTCGCGCGGAGGCGGGCGCGACGGCGGTGCGCAGCCGGGCGGGGGAGGGCGCGGAGGGGGTGGTGCGCGTTCGCGCGGAAGCGGGCGCGGAGGGGGCGCGCACCCAGGCCGGCGAGCGCGCGGGGACGATCGCGCGCGGCCGGGCGACGGAAGCGAGCCGGCCAAGCGGCGCGCGGCTCGTCGCCGGCGACGCGAGGCGCGAGCTGCGCCGCGCCGGCCGCGCCACGCTGGCCTTCGCGCTGCGCCGTCCCGGCCGCGTGCTCGCGATCGGGCTCGCGCTCGCGGCCTGCGGCTGGGCGCTCGACACGCAGACGCGCGTGGAGTCCGACATCCAGCGCCTCGTGCCGCAGGACATGCCCGCGCTGCGCGACCTCGACGCGCTGCAGCGCTCGACGGGCGTCGGCGGCGAGGTCGACGTCGTCATCGAGGGCGCCGACCTCACAAGCCCGGCGGTCATCGCCTGGATGACCCGCTACCAGACCAAGATCCTCGACCACAACGGCTTCAGCGCCGCGCGCGGCTGCGGGCAGGCCGCGCTGTGCCCGGCCTTCTCGCTGCCGGACCTCTTCACGACGGCCGCCTCACGCAGCGACGCCGGCGCGATCGACGACCTGCTCGACGCCGTCCCGCCGTACTTCTCGCGCTCGGTCATCACGGCCGATCGCCGCACCGCGACGCTCGCGTTCGGCATCCGGCTCATGCCGCTCGACGAGCAGAAGCGCGTCATCGACAACATGCGCGCCCGCCTGACCGAGGGCCGCCCGCAACACATGCGCGCGCAGCTCGCGGGCCTGCCCGTGCTCGCCGCCGACGCCAACGCCGAGGTCTCGTCGAGCCTGCGCAGGATCCTGACGCTGCTCGCCGGCCTCACGGCCGTCGCGCTCGTCCTGCTCGCCGCCTTCCGCGACCTCGACCGCGCGCTGACGCCGCTCGCGCCGATCACGCTCGCCAGCGGCTGGTCGGCGCTCGTGCTGTTCGCGCTGCGCGTCCCGCTGAACCCGATGTCGGTGACGCTCGGCGCGCTCGTCATCGCGATCTCCACGGAGTTCAGCGTGCTTCTGTCCGAGCGCTACCGCGAGGAGCGCGCAGGCGGGCACGAGCCGCGCGAGGCCCTCCACAGGACCTACCGCTCGACGGGCGCCGCCGTGCTCGCCTCCGGCACGACCGCGATCGCCGGCTTCGCGGTGCTCGTCACCTCCGACATCCGCATGCTGCGCGACTTCGGCTTCGTCACGGTCGTCGACCTGACCGTCTCGCTGCTCGGCGTGCTCGTCGTGCTGCCCGCCGTCCTGCTGCTCGCCGAGCGGCGCCGCGTCACCCGCCTCGTCGCGGATCGCGCCGCCGCTCGCGCAAGCGGAGCCCTTTAGATCATCGCCGCGAGCGCGCGGCGCTGGCGGTCGGTCATCGACCCGACCGTCTTCGTCTCCGTCAAGCCGATGCTCGCGAGGAACTTGCTGCACCGCGTCGCCCCCCAGCGACGCTGGCTGAGCAGCAGCTCGGCGATCGTCATGCTCGCCGCCTCCCACGGACACGCAAGGATGACCGTGCCGACGGTCGTCCTCCCCTCGGCGACGCTGCGCTTGAGCTCCGCGCGCGCGAGCCGGACCTCGTTCGCGCGCTGAAGTGCCTGCATATGCTGCGGCGCAGGGGCGATCGTCGCTGTTGCGTCGTGCATTAGTCCTCCCTGGCTGCCCCGTCCGTGGAGAGGCAGCGTGTGATGAATTATTGACCTGTACAAGCGCGCGCAGCTCTCTCCGCGAGGCCGCCGTCTGCCGTCACCAAGCTGCCCCGAAAGGGCCGCTTGGCGGGTCCGGTTGCCTTCCCCGACACACCTCTCGCTGAGCGCTCCGCGAGGCTACGTCGGAGGCGGTGCGGCGGTCAATGCACGGCGTGGCAACTCCACCGCTCAGAGCGATGTTTTTCTTCCGTTGCGCGCTTGTGAAGATCTGGACAAGCTCATAGCAGCCGGTCAGGACGGAAGCGGGCCGTGCTCGGCCTCGAATGCCGTCTTGACGGCCGCGAACGCGTCGAGCGCGCGGTCGAGCGTCGCGCGGTCGTGCGTCGCCATGACGCTCGTGCGCAGCAGCGCCCCACCCGGCGGGACGGCCGGGTGGATCGCGACGTTCACGAACACGCCCGCGTCGTACAGCGCCTTCCACAGCAGCACGGCCTTCCAGTCGTCGCCGACGTTGACGGGGACGATCGGCGTCATCGCGTCGCCCTCGTGCTTGACGACCTTGAACCCCCGCTCGCGCAGCCCGGCGTGCAGGTAGGCGGCGTTGCCGAGGACGCGCGCGAGCAGCGGCGGACCGTCCGCGGAGCGCACGATCCGCACCGCCGCGAGCGCGGCGCCCACCGCGGCCGGCACGCCGGCGGCCGTGAAGAGGAAGGCCCGGCTCTGGACGCGCAGGAAGTCGATGACCTCGCTCGTGCCGGCGAGAAAGCCGCCGCAGCTCGCGAGGCTCTTGGAGAACGTGCCCATTCGCAGGTCGACGCGGTCCTCGACGCCATGCAGCTCCGACGCGCCGGCGCCGCGCGCGCCGAGCACCCCGGCGCCGTGCGCCTCGTCGACCATGAGCCGCGCGCCGAATCGCTCGCACAGCGAAGCGATCTCGGGCAGCGGCGCGACGTCGCCCTCCATCGAGAACACCCCGTCGACGACGACGAGGATGCCGCCGCCGTCGCCCGCGGCCTTGCTCAGCGTGCGCTCGAGCTTGTCGAGCTTGTTGTGGCGAAAGGCGCGCAGCTTCGCGCGGCCGAGGATGCAGCCGTCCATGATCGACGCGTGGTCGCCGGAGTCGACGACGACCGTGTCGCCGGGCCCGAGCAGCGTCCCGAGCGCCGTGAGGTTCGCCTGCGCGCCCGTCGAGCACACGAGCGCGTCCTCGGTGCCCATCCACTCGGCGATCTCGCGCTCGAGCTCGAGGTGCAGCGAGATCGTGCCGTTGAGCAGGCGCGAGCCGGTGAGGCCGGTGCCGAACCTGTGCAGCGCGTCTTCGGCGCCCTTGATGACGCGCGCGTCGCCGGTCAGCCCGAGGTAGTTATTCGAGCCGAGCATGATCCGCTCGGCGCCCTCCATCTCGACGACCGGCCCCGCGGGACCGTCGAGCGCGCGGAAGTACGGCAGGAGGTCCGCCTCGCGCGCCGCGCGCAGCTGCTCGGCGCGCTCGTGGCCCCGGGCCTTGGCAAAGACGTCTTGTGTCGTGGAGGCCATGTACCTTAGGCGCCGTGAACGTCGAGGTGGGGGCCGTGAAGACACGGCGGGATCGCAGGGAGTTCATCGAGCTCCCGTTCCGGCTGCATGCTACCTCCGAGCAGTGGATCCCTCCGATCCGCCTCGAGCGCAAGCTCTTCCACAGCCGCAAGCTGAACGCGTACTTCAAGCACGCGGAGGCGCAGGAGTTCGTCGCGCGCCGCGGCAAGCGCGTCGTGGGGCGCATCAGCGCGCAGTTCGACGAGGCCTACGACGCCGAGCACGGGCCGGGCACGGGCATGTTCGGCTTCCTCGAGCTCGAGGACGACGCGGAGGTCGCCCGCGCCCTGCTCGACGCCGCGCAGGGCTGGCTCGCCGAGCGCGGGCGCTCGCACATGATCGGCCCGATGGACTACACGATGAACGACGAGTGCGGCGTGCTCATCGAGGGCTT
Organism: uncultured Actinomycetes bacterium; assembly: GCA_963743055.1. GTDB lineage: Bacteria > Actinomycetota > Thermoleophilia > Solirubrobacterales > Solirubrobacteraceae > CADCVQ01. The sequence continues at coordinate 258,692 of CAVUOK010000004.1, forward strand.
CGACCGCGAGCCGATGATCAAGCAGCCGTGGCACCCGCCGTACTACCAGCGCCGCATGGAGGAGGCCGGCCTCGAGAAGGCGATCGACCTCTACATGTGGGCGCTGGACATCTCCGACCGCGAGAAGATCCTGCCGGTCATCTTCGACCTCGCCGAGCAGGCGGTGACCAAGCACGGGATCGTGCTGCGCCACCTGCGCCGCCGCGACCTCTCGAAGAACATCAAGGGCGTCTTCGGCGAGGTCTACAACACGGCCTGGAAGCGCAACTGGGGCTTCGTGCCCTACTCGGACTCAGACCTCAAGCACTACGCCGAGGAACTGCAGCTCGTCTATGACCGCAACTGGTTCATGGCGGCCGAGAAGGACGGCGAGACGATCGGCATCGCGATCACCGTGCCGGACGTCAATCAGCTGCTGAAGGTCATGAACGGCAAGATCTTTCCGTTCAAGTGGGTTACGTTTCTCTTTCGCCGTAGCAAGCACATCGATCGGGTGCGCGTCGGGTTTCTCGGCGTCAAGCCTGAGTATCAGCACACGGGGACTGCCGCTCTCTTCTACGTGGAACACTTCGATATGGCCACCGTCACGCCTCAGACATGGGGCGAGATGGGCTGGATTCTCGAGACCAATCGAGCGATGAACCGGGGAATGGAGGCGATGGGGGGCAGGATCGTGAAGCGCTTCCGCGTATACGAATCGAGGTTCTGATGAACGTGGCCGTCATGCCCCGTCCCCGCGTCCGGCCGGCCGGCAAGGCCGTCCCGGCGCCAGGCGTCTGGCTTCGCTCCCCCGGCTGGGACCTGACCTTCCTGATCCTCAGCGCGGCGCTCGTCCCGATCCCGCTGCTGCTGTACCACGGCCTCGGCGTCTCGCAGACGGCGGTGAACCTCATCGTCGCCGGGCTCATCGGCGGCCCGCACCTGTACTCCACGTTCACGTACACGTTCATGGAGCCGAACTACCGCCGCCGGCACCGCTGCTTTCTCGCGGCGTCGCTCGCGCTGCCGGTCATCGTCACGACGATGGCCTTCGTGAACCTGCAGGTGCTACTGACGATCTTCTTCATGTGGGCGTCGATCCACGTGCTTCACCAGATCACGTACATCAACGACTGCTACGTCGCCAAGGGGCCGGTGGACCGGCCGCTGCGCGAGCGCGTCGTCGACTACGGCGTCGTCTTCCTGTGCTTGTATCCGATGGCGACGCCGCAGATCCTCGACGGATCCTTCCAGCTCGGCGGCACCCAGCTCTACGTGCCGGAGTGGGCGACGCACGGGATCGTCGCCGACGTGCAGATCGTCGCCGTCGCGGCGCTGTTCGCGGGCTTCTTCATCCTGTGGATCGCCAAGACGATCCGCGACCTGCGCCGCGGCACGCTGCTGATCCCGAGCGTGCTGCTCGTCGGCCTGACGATCGCCATCGGCTTCACGCTGCCGCTGTTTCCGAACATCGACGTCGCGTTCCAGGGCTTCAACGTCTGGCACTCGGTGCAATATCTGGGCCTCGTCTGGTTCCTCATGGCGATGCGCAAGGAGCGCGGCGAGATCGACAACCGCTTCGTGGCGGAGTGCAACGGGCCGGATCGCCCGTGGCAGTTCTACGGGCTCGCCGTTCTTCTGACCGCCGTAGCGGGCATGCTGGTGCTGCTCCTGCACGGCGTCTTCGGCGTCGACCTGCAGAAGGCCTACTACATCGTCATCCTGTCCACCTTGCTCCAGCACTACTACCTCGACCACCTGCAGTTCACGAAGCTCGGCGACATGCTGGGCACGGGTGACCGGCTGCTCGCGGGACGCGGGGCCTCGACTTGACCGACGAGGCGGAGATCGTCGACGGGGTGGCCGTGCTCGACGAGCCGCGCGTCGTGCAGCCGCGGACCGCCGCCGGCATGCTGACCCCGGCCGTCGTCCAGACGGTCGCGCTCGTGGGCGTGAGCATGATGGCGGGGGCGACCGCGGTCGCCGTCGTGCGCCGGCGCAAGCTGCGCAGGCTCGCGCGCAAGCGGCGCCGGGTGATCGCGCCGGTGCTCGCGAGCCGCTCGTTCCTCGTGGACGTGCACATGCTCGGCGAGCGTAAGTAGCGGACCGACGCGCCGGAGCCTCCCGGCCGGCTCGAGGCGCCGACGTCGAGCCTTCCGATCGCCGCGGCGCGCGGCCTTCGGGCCCCGCGCTCAGCGGGCGCGTCCGCGGCGGAGCTTCCGGCCCCGGCCTGCGCGGCCCCGCGCTCAGCGGCGCAGAATGCGCTCGCAGTCGCGGGCGACCTTGTCCTTGCGGTCGACGACCGCGGTGTCGCGGCCCGCGCCGCAGCTCACGTGGTCTGACCCGCGCCGGCCGGCGGCGGACGCGTCGCGCGCGTTGACGCGGTCGTTGCCCGCGCCGGACTTCAGCTCGTCGGTGCCGCGCGTATCCGTCAGGCGATCGGCGCCGGCGCCGCCGTCGAGGCTGTCGTCGCCCTTGCCGCCGTCGAGCCGGTCGTTGCCGTCGTCGCCGTCGAGCGTGTCGTCGCCGTCGTCGCCCTGCAGGACGTCGGCGCCCGGCCCGCCGGAAAGCGTGTCGGCGCCGGCGCCGCCGAACAGTCGATCCGCTCCGGGCTGGCCGAAGAGGCAGTCGGCGCTCGCTCCGCCGCGCAGGACGTCGTCGCCGGACATCCCGAAGAGAAGGTCGGTCTTCGCCGTGCCGCCGCGGGCATCGGCGGCGTCGGTCGCCACGATGACGTTGCCGACGAGCGGGCAGCGCTTGGCGGCCTCGGTGACGAGCGGCGACTGCGCCGGCCCCGGGTTCGCCTCGGGGATCGCCGTCGGCGCGAGCGGCGCCACGGGCGGTGGCGGCGGGGGCACCACGGCCGGCGGTGGCGGCGGTGGTGGCGGGGTCACCGGGGGCGGCGGCGGTGGGGGAGGCGGAGGTGGGGTCGGGATCGCCTTGGTCCTGAACGCGCGCGTGGCCTCGCTCGCGCCGTGCACGTTCGTGGCCACGAGGCGGACGAGGTACCGCGTGTCGGGCTCGAGGCCCGTCAGCGTGGCCGAGACATCCGTTGCGTCCGAGCCCTCGATCGTCTGGACGGGCGTGCTCTTGCCGTAGGCGGCGGTCTCGCCGTACTCGAAGTGCGCGCTCGTCGTGGCGTCGTTGGCGAGGACGGATCCGTGCAGTGTCGCCGAGTCGGTCTCGATCTCGGTCGTGAGGCTGGTCGTGACGAACGGCGCCTCCAGGACGAAGGCGCGGCCGATCCGCGGTCCGCCGGAGTCGGCGAACCACATCGTGCCGCCGGGGCCCGCGGCGATCGCGAGCGGGTCGCTGTCTGGGCTGATGCCCGCCGAGAACTCGGTCACGGCGCCGGCGGGCGTGATCCGCGCGATCTGGTGCGCGCCGGACTCGGTGAACCACATGGCGCCGTCCGGGCCCGCGGCGATCCCTGTCGGCGCGGCGTCCGGCGAGATGCCGGACTCGAACTCGGTGACGGCGCCCGCCGTCGTGATCCGCGCGACGCGTCCCCCTTGCTGCTCGGTGAACCAGAGGTTGCCGTCGGGCCCACTCGCGATCTCGTGCGGCTGGCTGTTGGTGCTGATGCCGGCCGAGAACTCGGTGATCGTGCCCGCGGGCGTGACGCGGCCGATGCGCCCGCGGAGGTCCGTGAACCAGAGGTTGCCGTCCGGCCCGCTCGCGATGCCGAGCGGCACGCTGTTGGCGGCCAGGCCGGCCGTGTAGGACGTGACCACGCCGGCCGTCGTCAGCGCCGCGATCGCGGGCAGGTACGAGCCACCCGGGCCGGGCACGAGCGCCGTGAACCACAGCCTGCCGTCGGGCCCGAGCGCGATCTCGCTGCGGGGGACCACGCCGCCGAGCCCGTATTCGGTGACCGCGCCGCCCGGGGTGATCTTCGCCACCGCACCCGGCGGAGCGAGCTCGACGAACCAGACGTTGGCATCCGGGCCGGCCGTGATGCCCCACGGGTAGCTGCCGTCCGTGATCCCCGCGCTGAACTCCGTGATCGTCCCCGCGGGGGTGACGCGGCCGATGCGCGCGCCGGCGCTGTCCGTGTACCAGAGGTTGCCGTCCGGGCCGGCCGCGATCCGGCTCGGCTGGGCGCCGTCGCTGATGCCCTCGGAGAACTCGGTGATCGTGACCGCGCCGGCCCCCGCAGCGGCGCACAGGCAGGCCGCCGTGGCGGCGAGGAGCGCGAGGGCGAAGGCGCGCCACGATGCCGCAGCATGGCGCGCGAGCAGTGGTCGGCTGGTCATCAGGGCCCTTATCGGCAGCGCGACCGCGGCCGGACCGCCCACCGGACGAATGACGGACGAGTTGCCGCAAGGAGCGCGATCGGGTGTCGCGAGCGTCCTGTGCGCCGCGTAGGCTCGGCGGCGCCGTGGTCGAGCTTCGCATCGAGGTCATCCCGCGCTGGACGTTTCGCCTGCCCGCGCACGGCGGCGGCGACGGCGTGCTGCGCTGCCGCGGCGGCGTGCTCGAGCGGATGCTGCATGTCGGCGGGCGGCCGGCGGTCGTGCGGGTCGCGCAGACCGGGCCGCGTCGCGTGCTGTTCGGCGCCCGCGCGCACGACCGCGCCGACGCCGAGGCCGCGATCGCGCGGATGCGCTTCGCGCTCGCCGTGGACGACGACCTCGGCGCGTTCTACGAGCGCTTCCGCGACGACCCGCTCATCGGCGCGTCCGTCCGGCGCAAGCCGTGGCTGCGGATCTCGCGCCGGCCGGTCGCCTTCGAGGCGCTCGCGTGGGCGGTCTGCGAGCAGCTCATCGACTCGCCGCGCGCGGCGGCGATCGAGCGGCGCATCGTCTGCAGGCTCGGCCCGCGCTGCGAGCAGACCGGCCTGCGCGACGTCCCGTCGGCCGCGGTCGTCGGCGCCTGCGCGCCCGCGCGCCTGGAGTCTTTCGACCTGTCGGCGCGGCGTTCGATCGCGCTCGTGCGGGTGGCGCGCGAGGTCGCGGCTGGCCGGATCGACCTCGACGGCCCCGTCCACGAGCACGCGTGGCGGCGTTTGCTGGCTGTGCCGACGATCGGCCGCTGGACGGTCGAGATGGTCGCGGCTCACGGGCAGGGGCGCTACGACGTCCTGCCGGCGGGCGACCTGAACTACCTCAAGCTGCTCGGGCGCTGGCGCAGCGGCGGCGACCCCGCCGCGCGCGCCGAGGAGGCCGAGGTGCGAGCGCTGTTCGAGCGCTTCGGCGAGTGGCGCGGCCTGGCCGCCAAGCACGCGCTCGGCTCGCCCGCGCCCGCGCAGCGGCTGCTCGCCGCGTGAGTCCCGGGGGCCCGCGTCAGACGTCGCGTGCGATCCGCACCTCGCCCGCGCCGCGCCACGCCGCCAGGCGCTCGAGCGCTCGCGCCACCGCGCGGTCAAGCGCCGCCGAGCGCCGCACGCCCGGCTCGCGGTGCAGCGCGTGGACGTTCAGCACCCCGGCGCCGGCGTCGATCGCCGCGTCGGCGCGCGCGACGATCCGCTCGCGATGCAGGATCGGCAGGACGTAGTAGCCCCAGCGCCGCTGCGCGGGCGGGACGTAGATCTCGAGCCGATGCTCGAAGCCGAACAGCTCGGCCGCGCGGGCGCGGTCGCAGAGCAGGTTGTCGAACGGCGACAGGATCGTCGTGCGCGAGCCGGGCCGCAGGGCGCCCACGCCGTCGAGGTCCTCGGGCGCGGCGTACCACGCGTCGCCGAGGCCGGCTACCGCGACGCGCTCCAGTCGCCCGGCACCGGTGAGCGCCGCGAGCGTGTCCGGCAGCCGCCGGTAGCGCCGGCGCAGGAAGTGCGCGCGGACGTGCGCCGGCCGCGCGACGCCGAGCATCCGCACCGCGCGCAGCGCCGCCTCGCGCTCGGCCTCGTCGTCGGAGAGGTCGAGCGCGGGGGCGTCCGGCGGCAGGCAGCGCTCGAAGACGTCCCACAGCCGCTCGCCGCCGATCCGCCCGCCGACGCCCACGCGCCCCTGCAGCCACAGCAGGTGCAGCAGCCGCGCGATCGTCTGGCGGCCGGAGACCTCGTCGGTCCACCAGCCGTGGCGCCACGGCTCGGCGGAGCGGTCCTCGAGCTCGCGCGCTCGCAGCGGGCCGCGCGCGCGCAGCTCGCCGACGAGCTCCTCGCAGAACGCGCCGTTCGCCTCGAGGAACGCTCGGGCGCGGACGGCGCGCGCGCCCGTGCCGTCGGTCACGGTCCGCATCGCCCAGCGATGCAGCGGCAGGTCCGCCGTCGCGACGAGCGACGCCTCGTGCGCCCACGCGTCGAACAGCGAGCGGCGCTCGTAGGCCGCCTCCAGGAGCGCCTCCTCGCGCACCGGCCCCAGGCGCGAGAACAGCACGAGCAGGGGGCTGCGCGCGACCGCGCTGACCGGGTCGAGCTGCAGGCACCCGATCCGCCGCACGACCGCGGCGATCGCCTCGGGCTGCGAGCCCGCCCGCCCGCGCGGCGGCGCCACCGCGAGACCCTGCGCGTGCAGGGCCAGGCGGCGCGCCTCGCGCAGCGACAGCGTGCGCGTCGCGCTCAGCTAGATGCCCTCGCCCGGCAGGAACTCGTTCGTGAAGGCGCGGTTGGCGCCGGCCGGACTCGCGAGCAGGTCGTTGTCGAGCATCCACTGCGTGTAGCGCTTCCACGCCACGGGGTCCTGGTAGCCGAACGGCTTGGTCTTGTCGCGCGGGAAGAACACCGGCAGCGTCGCCTTGACCTGCGCGCTCTGCAGCTTGCGGTCGAGATCCGGGTTGGCGTCCACGAGCTCGTCGACCGCCTTGGCCGTGTCGTCGCGCAGCGCCAGGTGGCCGAGCGCGAGCGCGCGCATGAACCGCCGCAGCACCTGCCCGCGCTTGCGCACGTCCTCCTCGCGCGCGACGACGACGAGCTCGTTGTACGTGGGCACGCCGATCTGGTCCATGCGCAGGATCCGCGGATCCTTGTCGCGGCGCTTGAGCTCGACGCCCTCGATGTTCCAGAACGCCCCGAGCGTCGCGTCGACCTTCTTCGTCAGCAGCGCCGGGACGAGGCTGAAGCCGACGTTGATCGCGCGCACGCGGTCGGGGTCGATCCCGGCTTCGTCGACGATCGTCTTCAGGTAGGCGTCCTGGTAGGGGATCCCCGCCGTGCCGACCTTCGCGCCCTCGAGCTGGCCGGGCTCGCGGATCGCCTTCGGGCCGATCGAGATGATCGACGTCAGCGGCTTCTGGACGAGCGCGCCGATCGCGACGAGCTTCGCGCCCTTCGCGCGGGCGAGCAGCAGCTCGGGCTCGTAGGAGATCGCGAGGTCCGCGCGGCCGGCGGTCAGGAGCTTCAGCGGCGCCGCGGGGTCCGAGGGCGTGCGCGGCTTGACGTCGAGGCCGGCCTGCTCGAACTGCCCGCCGCCGATCGCGTTGTAGATCCCCGCGTGGTCGGCGTTCGGGAAGTAGTCGAGCACGAGGCTGACGCGCTCGCGCGTGGCGCCGCCGCCGGTCGGCTCCTCGCGCTCGCCGCAGGCGCTCACGCCAAGGGCGAGCAGGGCGAGCACGGCGGGCAGGGCTCGGCGGATCGTCACGGGGTGGTTCCTCTCGATGGGGTCATGTGCGGGTGGCGTGGGCCCATGGCGCGAGGCGGCGCTCGGCGAGCGACAGTGCGCCGAACAGCGCGACGGAGAACGTCGCGAGCACGAGCACGCCTGCGTAGGCGCGCGCCGTCTCGAACTGCGGCAGCGCCTGCAGGACGAGGTGGCCGAGCCCGCTCTCCGAGCCGGCCCACTCGGCGAGGATCGCGGCGATGCCCGCGAAGGCGAGGCTCAGCTTGGCGCCGGTGATGAGGCCGGGCAGCGCGGCGGGCGCCTCGACGAGCCGGAACGTCTGCCAGCGCGAGGCGCCGAACGAGCGCATGAGCTTGCGCAGGTCGGCGTCCGAGCGGCCGAGCGCGTCCAGCGTCGAGACGACGATCGGAAACAGGCAGACGAGCGCGACGATCGCGATCTTCGGCCGCAGGTCGTAGCCGAACCAGACGACGAGCAGCGGCGCGATGACCGGGATCGGGATCGTCTGCGACGTCACGAGCAGCGGGTACAGCGACTGGCGCACGGGACGGCAGAGGTGGATCGCGACGGCCGTCAGCAGGCCGAGCACGAGGGCGGCAGCGATCCCGAGCGCGATCTCCTGCGCGGTGACCGCGAAGTTGCTCCACAGCAGGGCGCGGTCGTCGACGAGGGCCTGCGCGATCGCGCTCGGCGCGGGCAGCAGCAGCTCGTCGACGCCGCCGAGCGAGACGTACGCCTCCCAGCCGCCGATGACGGCGGCGAGCAGCAGTAGCGCCCTCACGCGCGCCGCCTCTTGCACGTGCGCGCGGCGAGCGGCGCCATCACGCGGCCAGCCTCCGGTGCGCGAGCAGCAGCAGCGCCCTCACGCGCCCAGCTCCTCGAGCGCCCGCGCGCGCAGCGCGACGAGCCGCGGGTCGTCGCGGCGGCGCGGCCGCTGCACGTCCACGTCGAGCGTCGCCAGCACGCGACCGGGCCGGTGCGACAGCACGACGACCCGGTCGGCGAGCATCACCGCCTCCTCCACGTCGTGCGTCACGAGCACGGCCGAGCGCGGGTCGGCGTGCAGCGTCTCGGCGAGCCAGTCCTGCATCTGCAGGCGGGTGAGCGCGTCGAGCGCGGCGAACGGCTCGTCGAGGCACAGCACCGGGCGCCCTGCCAGCAAAGTGCGAGCGAACGCGACGCGCTGGCGCATCCCGCCCGACAGCTCGTGCGGCCGCGCGCGCTCGAACCCCTCCAGGCCGAAGTCCTGCAGCAGCGCGCTCGCCTTGGCACGGGCCTGCGCGCGATCCAGGCCGGACACGCGCAGCGCGAGCGCCGCGTTGTCCGCCGCGCTCGCCCACGGCAGCAGCAGGTCGCGCTGGGCCATGAGCGCCGCGGCCTGCGACTCGACCGTGCCGGCGTCCGGCTCGATCAGCCCGCAGACGAGCTCGAGCAGCGTCGTCTTGCCGCAGCCGCTCGGGCCGACGACCGCGACGATCTCGCCCGTGCGCACGCGCAGCGAGATCGCGTCGAGCGCGGTCACGGGCGCGGCGCCGCGACGCGCGGCCGGGAAGGTCTTCGACACGCGATCCAGGCGCACGGCATCGAGGTCGATTCCCGTCGCCGGCGCCTCCCGGGGCGCTTGAGTCCGCGTCTGCATCGCTCCCTCCGCGGGCATTACCCCACAGGTTCAAAGGGTCTTGTGGCAGCGGCCACTCATCTCAGCCGGGCGGACACCCCAGCACCCCTGATTATCGGCGCGACCACCGTAGCAGAGCGAAAATCCGCCACCCGGGGTTCGGAAACGCGAACCGCGGGACACGGGGCTGGTCCCCCGGGCGCGCCGGCCCTGCGCTGGCACTGTCCTGTGCATCCGCAGCCATGAACGACAGGGGACCACGATGAGCATCGCCGCAGCGCAGTCGCAGGACGACCGGCAGGCCGAGCCGCACTGCGTCACCGTCAAGCCCCGGGGGCTTTCGCACAGCAAGCAGGGCCATCATGTCTTCGAGGGCATCTCGGCGCAGAGCGCTGGTGCTCGCGGCCTGTGCATGCACGTCATCGCGATACCACCGGCTGGGCGGGCTCGTGCGCACCTGCACGAGGATCACGAGTCGGCGATCTACCAGCTGCAGGGCGAGACGGTGTGCTGGTACGGCGATCGCCTGGAGTACCGCTTCGCGCTGCGTGAGGGCGAGATGGCATACATCCCGGCCGGCGTCGCGCACCTGCCGATCAACGCCAGCGAGCACGAGCCGGCCACGTGCATCGTCGCGAGGACCGATCCCGACGAGCAGGAGAGCGTCGTGCTGCTGCCCGAGCTCGAGACGCTCGGTCACACGCGGCTGCGCGGCGGCGTCGTCGTCGAGCTCGACAGCGTCCGGCGCTGAGCGCGGGCTCAGCCCGGCGATCCGAGCCGCATGGCCTGAGGCCGCGCCGGCTCGCCGGGGCATGACGCACCCGCGCCCCGGGTAACCGGCCTGCGTGCTCGTCCTTCCCGAACCGCGCGGCGAGATCTCCGAGCACCTGCTCGCCGAGCTCGCGCAGCCCGTCCACCCGCTGCTCCCACCGATCGTCGCGCCGCCGCCCGACGCGCTCGCCGACGAGGATCTGCAGCTCGCGCTGTACCTCTGCTACGAGCTGCACTACCGCGGGCTGCCCTCCGTCGCCGACGAGTGGGAGTGGGAGCCGAGCCTGCTGGCGCTGCGGCGCGACCTCGAGGCCTGCTTCGAGGCGGCGTTGCGCGCCGCGGTCCCGCGAGCCGCCGCACCGCCAGCGCCCGAGGACATGGACCTCGCGCTGCGCGCGGTCGCCGACGCGTCGGACGCGCCCTCGCTGTCGCGCTACATCGAACGCCATGCGACGCTCGAGCAGGTCCTCGAGTTCATCGCCCACCGCTCGGCCTACCAGCTCAAGGAGGCCGACCCGCACTCGTGGGCGCTCCCGCGACTGCATGGCTCCCCGAAGGCCGCGCTCGTCCAGATCCAGGCCGACGAGTACGGCGGCGGCGTGACAGAGCGCATCCACGCCCAGCTCTTCGCCGACACGATGGACGAGCTCGGCCTGGACTCGCGCTACGGCGCCTACGTCGGCCACGTGCCCGCCGTCACGCTCGCGACCGTGAACCTCATGTCGATGTTCGGCCTGCACCGCCGCTGGCGCGGCGCGATCGTCGGGCATCTCGCGCTGTTCGAGATGGAGTCCTCGCTGCCCAACCGCCGCTACGCGAGCGGCCTGCGCCGGCTCGGCTGCGGCGCCCGCGCGACCGCGTTCTTCGACGAGCACGTCATGGCCGACGCGATCCACGAGTCGATCGCCGCCGTCGACCTCGCGGGCGGCCTCGCGCGTCAGCAGCCCCAGCTCGCACGCGACATCCTGTGGGGCGCCGCGACGCTCGTCGCGCTCGACGACCGCGTAGCGCGGCACACGCTTGCCGCCTGGGAGCTCGGCGTCAGCTCGCTGCGGACCGAGCTGTCCCGCCCGCTCGCCGCCTGAGGGGGCTACGCCGCCGAACCCGGCTCGCGGCCGGACTCGGCCGCGCTCGGCGCGCGAAACCGGACCAGCCGGTGCGTGCCGTCGCAGAACGGCCGCATGCGCGACTTGCCGCAGCGGCATAGCGCGATGGTCTCGCGCCCGGCGTCGATCGGCCGCCCGTTCTGGTCCTCGAGGACGAACGGCCCGCGCACGATGAGCGGTCCGTCGCGGTAGGGAGTGATGCGCGTCTCGGACATGCCCGGCGGTCATCCCCCGGTCGCGCGATTCTCATGCGTCGCGGACAGCGGCTACTCTGGGAGGCGTAGCATCGCTGCTTCGGGTCTCTATCGCCTCCTCTCGCCCATGAGCCGCGCCACACGCCGAGGGAGGGCGAGCGTGGAGCCGACCCCATGGTCGACGCACCTGTCGCACCCGTCGCCACGACCGACGGCCCGCTGACCGCGGCGATCTCGAACGCCGTCGTCGGCCTCCTGCGCGACTTCACGGGCCGCGGCCCGACGCAGGCCCGCACCACGATCGGCTCGGACACGATCGTCGTGACGCTGCGCGACAGCCTCACCAAGGCCGAGCGCACGCTGGCCCACCGCGGGCAGGCACTCGAGGTGCTCGCGATGCGCCGCGCTTTTCAGGACACGATGCGCGAGGATCTCATCGCCGCCGTCGAGCGCCTCACGATGCGCAAGGTCGAGGCGTTTCTCTCCGACAACCTGCACGAGCCCGACGTCGCGGTCGAGATCTTCCTGCTGGTCCCGCTGGACTGACGGGCGGCGTCAGGCGGCGCGGACGGGCCGCGTCAGCGCCTTGACGAAGTCCTCGAGCTGGCTCGTCGTCCAGCACTCGAACGCCTGGCAGTGCTGCTCGTAGGTCGCGATGACCGAGTCGCCGTAGTTCCAGTACAGCCGCGGCTCGGGATTCAGCCAGAACGTCCGCCCGGCGTGCGCCGCGATCTCGGCGAAGATGTCCGCCCGCGGATCGCGGCCGTTGGTGCGCGCATCGCCCAGCACGATGACCGTCGCGCGCGGGTGCAGGTCGTCCTCGACGAGCGCCCGGAACTCGGTCCAGACGCGCCCGTAGTCCGTGTAGCCGCTGACGTCCGCGACGCCGGCGTCGCGCGCGATCGCCTCGGACACGGCGCGGAAGTCGCGCTCGCGGTCGAAGACGTCCGTGACCTCGGAGATGCGCTCGATGAAGACGAACGAGCGCATCTTGCGAAACGAGTCGTGCAGCGCGTGCAGCACGGACAGGAAGAACACGGACGCGCTCGTGACGCTCGTCGAGACGTCGCAGAGGACGTAGATCTCCGGCCGCCGCGGGCGCAGCGGCTTGAAGCGCAGCTCGACCGGCACGCCGCCGGTCTGCAGCGACGCGCGCATCGTGCGCCGCACGTCGACGTGCGCGTGGCGGCGATGGCCGCGGCTCTCCTGCCCCGACGTCTTCAGCCGGCGCTTGAGCTGCGCGACGACGCGATGCACCGCGGCGAGGTCCTGCAGCGGCCCCGACGGCAGCGCGCGGTCGAGCTCGTTGAGCGGCCGGGAGGGTGGCAGCGTCGCGGTGCGCTCGATCTGCCCGCGCTCGAGCTCGCGCCGCAGCAGCGCCTCGAAGCGGCGCAGCTGCTCGCGCGGGACGCCGTCGCGGCGCGGGTCGTCTTGCGGGAGCTCGGGCTGAGCCTCGGAGCGCAGGCCGAGCGCGCGGCGGATGCGCTGCACGTCGACCCCGATGACGCCGGAGCCGTTGCCCGCGCGCCCGAACGCCGCGATCGCCAGGCGGGCGAGGTCGCGCATCGCGCTCTCCGAGCCGTCGCGCAGCGCGGCCGCGATCTGCCGGCGCAGCGTCTCGAGGTCGACCTCCCCGCCCTCGCCACCCTCGACGCCGCCCGCGCCGCCCTCCTTGACGCCCTCGACGATCGCGGCCGCCTCGGCCGCGCGGAAGAAGAAGCGCTCGAAGACGAGCTCGAACAGGCGCCGGTCCTCCCAGGACTTCGCGAGCGTCGCGGCGAGCGCCTCGCGGAAGTCCTCCGGGTCCGTCCACGGGATCTGCTCGAGCACGGCGACGGCATCGAGCAGCTCGGCAGTCCCGCTCTTGACGCCCTCGGCGCGCAGCTCCGCGGCGAACTCGACGAGCCGCGCGGCGATGCCGGGGGGCGGTGGGGTCCGGTCGGCAGGTGCGCGTGCGGCGGCCACGCCACGAGGATATGGCCGCCGCGTCGCGCGCGAGCGGATGGCCGGGCCTGCTGGAGAGCCCGTAGACGAACTGCTACGGTCGGCCACATGACGACGATCCCTCAACGAGAGCTGCGCAACAACGTCTCCGAGATCCTGCGCCGTGCGGAGGATGGCGAGCGCTTCACGATCACGGTTGCTGGACGGCCGGTCGCCGAGCTCGGCCCGCCACCGCGAAAGGCCGGCGGCACGAGCGTGGCGGAGTTGTGGCGTGCCCTTCAGGAAACGCCGGTGGATTCCCAGTGGGCGGAGGACCTCAAGCGTATGAGGGAGGAGGATCGAGCGAACTCGGTGGACATATGGGCAGACTGACGACGCTCTTCGATACCAGCGTGCTTGCCGGGCCCACCGACGGCCCGCACCCGACGCTCGGGGGTGACTCGGCGGTCAGCGTGGTGGCTGTCGGCGAGCTCTACGCCGGCGTGCTGCTCGGCAGCGACGCGACCCAGCCGGGAAGGTTGCGGCGCCTCGCGGTCGTGCTCTCCGATGCCACGGTGCTCGAGATCGACCGCTTCGTGGCGACCGCCTACGGCGACCTGCGCGCCGTTGCGGGGCGCACCCCGTCGAACGATCTCTGGATCGCTGCCACCGCGCTGGCGCACGATCTCACGCTGCTCACGCGCGACGAGCGCCAGGCGGCGCTGCCCCTCGTGAAGACGCAGCTGATCTGACTCAGGAGGCCGCGGCGCGCTGCTCGAGCTTGACGCCAACGCGCTCGGCGACGACGTCGAGGTCGGTGCGGTGCTTGACGATGACCGACAGCGTCTCCTCGAAGACCGCCCGGTCGATGTCCTGCGCGCCGAGCAACAGCAGCGCGCGCGCCCAGTCGATCGACTCGGCGATCGACGGGGGCTTCTTGAGGTCCAGGTCGCGCACCATGCCGACGATCTCGACGAGCCGGCGGGCGATCGTCTCCTGCAGCTCCGGCGCGTGCAGTCGCACGATCGCGAGCTCGTGCTCGAGCTCGGGGTAGTCGAGCCACAGGTACAGGCAGCGCCGCTTCAGCGCCTCGGTGAGCTCACGTGAGTTGTTCGAGGTGAGCAGCACGACGGGATGCGAGCGCGCCTCGATCCGGCCGAGCTCGGGGATCGAGATCTGGAAGTCCGACAACAGCTCGAGCAGCATCGCCTCGAACTCCTGGTCGGTCTTGTCGATCTCGTCGATGAGCAGCACGATCGGCAGCTCGGAGGTGATCGCGTCCATGAGCGGGCGCGACAGCAGGAACTCCTCGCCGAAGATGTCGTCCTGCACCTCGCTCCAGCCGGTGCCCGTCGCCTCGGCCTGGATGCGCAGGAGCTGCTTGCGGTAGTTCCACTCGTAGAGCGCCTTGGCCTCGTCGAGCCCCTCGTAGCACTGCAGCCGCACGAGCCGGCGGTCGAGCACCTTGGCGAGCGCCTTCGCGAGCTCGGTCTTGCCGACGCCCGCGGGTCCCTCGACGAGGATCGGCTTGCCGAGGTTGCAGGCGAGAAAGCTCACCAGCGCCGTCGAGGAGCCCGGCAGATAGCCGACGGCGCGCAGGCCGTCGGCGAGGGCGGCGACGGAGTCGGGGGCGGCGGCCATGGTCGACGGATGATAGGAACTCAAGTCGTGCCCGTTTCAGTCCTCGCCGCGACGGCACTGCCCGAGGGACTGGTGGCGGCGGTCATCGCGCTCGGGGCGCTGGTCGCGGTCGGCGGCCACATCGGCGGCTCGCGGCGCACCGCGGCGACGGGCATCGCGATCCTCTTCGCCGGCAGCGTGCTGATGGTCGTCGGGGGGTACCTCGCCTATCGCGACGACCCGGTCGACCCGCGCCCGTGCGCGGAGGCGGGGACGTGCGAGTGATGGCAGACTGCACGCACGCATCGAACGAGGAGGCACCATGGGTACCAAGATCAAGCTCGTCGTCGGTGTCGCCGTCGTCGTGGTGCTGGCCATCGTCGCGGTGACGCTGCTGACCGGCGGCGACGACGACGAGCCGAAGTCCGCCGGCAACGGCACGACCAAGTCGGCCGACAAGTCCGACAAGAAGTCCTCCGACTCCGACTCCGACGACTCCGGCTCGGACTCGGACGACGGCGACGAGCCCGCCCTGCGCACGGTGGCTGTCGAGCGCGCGGAGGGCAAGGATGCGGCCGTGAACGTCGGCGACATCATGCGCAAGCCAGGCGAGATCTGGCTGCGCGTCAGCTCGGCGCCGAAGCAGAAGGTCACCGTGAACTGGACGCTCGCCTGCGGCACGGGAGCGACCGCCCAGGGCGACTACGAGGCCACGCCGCCGGACACCCGCCAGCTCGAGCTGCCGAAGAAGAACCCGAAGACGTGCGTGGCGTCGGCGTCGAGCCAGATCGACGGCAACGGCCGGCTGAAGCTCGCCGTCATGCGCGACCGCTGACCGGGCGCGCCGGGAGGACCTTCGCGGGCGCCCCGGCTCAGCCGGTGCTGGTCACAACCGAGGCGGCGAGCGCGGCCGTGACGGCGGCCGACGTCGCGTCGAACGTCGACTGAACCGCCTTGCCCACGCGCGCCGGGTCGTCCGCGATCTCCTTCGCGCGCCGGTCGGCACCCTTGCGCTCGTCCTTTGCGACCACGGTGCGCAGGAGGTTGCAGGCGCGCAGCAGCGGTGCGAGCAGCGCCGTGCGCACCGAGACCTCGCCGGCGCCGGTCAGCTCGGCGCGCAACCGCTCGCGCAGCGTCCGCTCGGGCTCGGGGTCGGCTTCGGGCCAGCGGTCGACGCCGATCAGCCCGAGCACCTTGTGGCGGCGCTCGGAGAGGACGCCGAGCTCCACGAGGCGGCCGGCCACGCGCCCCTTGATCGGCTTGAGCTCGCCCGGCAGCTTGCGGACCCAGTGGCCGGCGTCGCGTGGCTTGGCGTCGGCCTCGATGACCGCCAGGGCATCGGCGAGCGCTCCGGCCGGTGGCCCGGCGGCTCCGGCGGGCGGCTCGGCGGCCACGACGAGCTTGCCGCCGGCCTCCTCGAGCCAGCCCTCGGCGACGAGCTCGAGCAGCAGCGCACCCGCCAGCCCGGTGTCGGCGCCCATCGTCTTGTCGTTGCCCTTCTTGTCGTCGAGCGCGAGCAGCAGAAGCTCCTCGGCGAGCAGCAGATCGGTGGGGGCCATGGCGTTCGCGTCTCCTCTCGGCAGCAGCGACTCCTCACCGAGGGGGTGCCCGACGCGCGGGCGCGGAAACGTCAGCCGATCGCGCGCAGCTGCGCCGCGACATCGCCGGTCAGCGGGCCGTAGTGGCCCGGCCAGCAGGTCCGCGGCCCGAGCGCCGCGAGCTTCTCGATCGACCCAGGGACGCGCTCGGTGGACCAGTTGAACGCTGGATGCGGGATCCGCGGCTTGCCCGGGCGAGGCAGGGCGGGGTCGAACAGCGCGAAGGCGTCGTTGCTCAGCGCGAGGCGGTCGGACGCCCGCCACAGGCCGATGCAGCCGGGGCCGTGCCCGGGCAGGTGGATGACCTCGAAGTCGCCGACGCGGTCGCCCTCCTCGAGCGTCTTGGCGACGTGCAGCGCCCCGTCGTCGTAGGACCGCATGACCCGCTTCGTCAGCCCGCGGGCGAACCACGGCAGTGCTCCGAAGTCGAAGTAGTGCCAGCCGCCGTCGGACTCCATGTCCGCGCGCTCTTCGACGTGGCACTGCACCGGCGCGCCGATCGACCGCGCGCCGCCGCGGTGGTCGGGGTGGGCGTTGCCGATGATGACCCGCGTCGCGCCGCCGAGCGCGTCCGCGGCCCGGCGGACCTTCGGCCCGAGCGCCTTGGTCGCCGAGTCGAAGACCGCGACGCCGTCGCCCTCGCGGATGAAGAAGACGTTGATCTTCAGCGGCATGCCGAGCGTCAACCGCCAGATGCCGTCGGCCACCGCCACCGGTGCCGTGCGTGCGCGGGTCGTCATGGAGTGAGTGCTTATCAGGTCGGCGCCGGTCGCAGGGGGAGATGGCGCCGTCACGTCCCCCCGATCCTGCATCCTGTCGGCATGCGTCGTCGCGCCATGCCGATCGCCGCGGCGCTCGCGCTCGTCGTGCTGGGCGCGCTCGCGGCCGCGGCGCCCGCGCAAGCGATCGTCGTCGGGATCGCCGACCAGCAGGCCGCCTCGTTCTCGGACACCCGGCTGACCGGGCTGCCGGTCCGCCACGCGCGGCTGTCGGTCGCGTGGGACGCGCTGGACTACCGCTGGCAGCGCCAGGAGCTCGACCACTGGATGCGTGCGACTGCCGCGGCGAAGATGGACGTCGTCGTCACGTTCGGGCGCAGCCGCACGCGGCGCTTCAGCCTGCCGCCGGTGGCCGGGTACCGCCGCCAGGCGCGCAAGTTCATGCACCGCTACCCGCGGGTGCGCGAGTACAGCCCGTGGAACGAGCCGAACCTCGCCGTGCACCCGCAGAACTACAACCCGCGGCGCATGGCGGCCTACTACCGCGCGCTGCGATCGCTGTGCCGGGCGTGCAAGGTGCTCGGCGCGGACGTCGTCGACAACTCGCGCCTCGAGCGCTGGATGCGCGCGTATCTGAAGACGTTCGCGCCGGGCAACGCGCCGAAGCTGTGGGGCCTGCACAACTACGTCGACGTCAACTCGAGGTCGAGCTGGGGCACGCGCGCGATGCTGCGCGTGGCGCCGGGCTCGATCTGGTTCACGGAGACCGGCGCGATCATCAGCCGCGCCAGGCCGACGAAGACGCAGAGCGGCGACCGCCGGCTGCTCATCCGCACCGGCCCGGGCCGCGCGGTCGCCGCGACCAAGCGCGTCTTCGAGCTCGCGCGCCTGAGCCCGCGGATCTCGCGCGTCTACATCTACCACTGGCGCGCGGACCGCGGGACGAGCTGGGACTCGGCGCTCGTCACCGCGAAGGGCACGCTGCGCCCGTCCTTCGACGTCTTCGCGCGCCAGGCGCGCCTCGCCCAGCGCCGCGCGGCGCGCTAGTCGCGGTCGCGCGCTCGCGGGCCCTCGCCGGGGCGCAGCGGGGCATCGGGCGGGTCGTCGACCGTGACCCTCGCGTCCTCGCGCCGGACGGCGCGGTCGCGCGGTCGCGGCGCGCCGGGTGCCGGCTCGGCGCGGGCGGCCGGCGGTCGCTCGAGACGAGTCGTGTCGGCGTCTGCCGGCTCGACGACCTCCGCCTCCGGAGGCGCCTCGGCACGCCGCCGCGGGCGCCGCTGCACCGGGGCGACCGACGTCGGCGTGTCCGACCACGACACGAGGTCGGTGCTGTCCTCGCTCGCGGACTCCGGCGCGCCGCGGCGCGAGCGCAGCGGGGTCGCGGGGCGCGCGGCCGCCCGCATCCGCTGGCCCGCGTACGCGAGCGCCCCGGCCGCCACGAACGCGACGAAGAAGCCCCACTGGATGCCGACCGTGCCCGCGTCGCCGCTGACGTCCGGGCGATCGAAGACGCGGTAGAAGATCAGCGCGCTGGCCCACAGCCCGGCGGCCATGATGACCGTCCCGTCCCCGCCCGGCAGGTGGAACTTCCCGCCCTCGGCGCGGGTGAGCACGAGCACGAGCACGCCGGCCGACACGAGGAAGATCGCCGCCTCGACGAACGACACCGCGCCGAACGCGCTGATCGTGTCCTTCGCGAAGTTCTTGCTGCCCGCGACGACGACCGACTTCTCATACCACGGCAAGAACATCGCGAGCAGCAGCGCGAGCGCCGCCCCGGCGACGAAGCGCTGGTCGCGGTCCAGCGCGCGGCCCGCCGCGCCCAGCCGCGCGGCGCGTCCCGTCACGCGGGGACGCCGGCTGCCGCGTGCATGCGCTCCATGAGCAGCGCGGCGTCGGCGCCGGAGACCGTGCGCAGCTGGCCCTGGAACGCGAGCTTCCAGTGCTCGGGCGGCCACTTGCGGATGTGCTCGAGGTCGTCCTTCACCGACTCGGCCGCCAGCCAGCTCGGCTCGGCCAGCACGAGCTCGGGCTCGGTGGCGAAGCGCCACGGATAGGCGTCGGCCTTGCCCGGCTTGCCCGGCCAGATCTTCGCGCGATCCTCGTACAGCTCACCCGTGATGCGAATCGCCGCGGCGAAGCGCATGACCTTCGTGAGGTAGAGCACGATCCGGTCGCCGGGCTCCATCTGCAACGCCCGGGCGCGGTTTCGCTCCTTGATGCCGATGACCGCGAAGCCGTGCTCCGCGGTCGCGACGTGGTTGTCGGGCGAGGACGTGAGGATCCACGTGCGCGGGGCGGCGTCGGCCATCGGCCGATTGTACGCCCGCCGCGCAGACGCTCCCGTCAGCTGCGCCCGAGGTCTGAGGGCCGCCGGCGCGTGCGGTCACCCGGTCGGGGCGAAAGATCCTGCGGGCCCGCGCGGGATCTACTAGGGTCCGAGTCGTGCACGGGGGAACGACGCAGCCAGGGTGGTCGGCTGGCGGCTTGGATGAGGATCGCGATCAGGACACGAGCGACTTCGGCGTCCTGACGCTTGATCTTTCGCTCAAGGTCGAGCTGCAGACGGCTCCCGATCCGTTGACCGCGGCGCCTCCTGAGCGCCTTGAGCCCGTGCGCGAGGCGGTGCGAAACATCGTCGCGGTGCGCCGTGCCAGCACCGAGCGCCTGGGCGGTTCGTGAGTCTCCGCTCTCACCTGGGGGCAGGCTGCCGGGTCACGCCGGTTAGTCGGCCACGTGCAGCGGGCAACCCGTCAGATACGGCGTCTCGTCCTGCCCCGATGTTCCCGTCACGATGTCCTCGCCGAGGCTCGGCCATTGCATCGTTATCCTGGGTAGGTTGCCGAACAGGGCGTTGATCCACTGATCGTCGCTGGTTGCGTCGAACACGATCTCGCCGAGCACGCATGATCCGCCGGCGCGCGCGGCGTCTCGAAGCTGAAGCTCGACGACCCATACCCAGTGCGAGGTGCTGATCCCCGTGTGCCACACGACCACGTCGTGGTGAGCTTGGCGGCGTCGCAGCCCGCGCTTGTAGTCACCGATGTCGATGACATACGGCTGGAGTCGCAGCCGGCTGTCCTGCAGACCCTCCGATAGCCACGAGAGGTGGTCGTGCTGGGTCGCCATCTCGTTGATCGTGTGGCGAGCCCATTTCACCGCCTCCTCACCCGAGAGGTAGATTCTGCCAGGCATCGGGATCACGAGGGCCTGCCGGTCGGCGTCGCCGGAAAGCTGACGGGTCTTGAGGTACGGGCCCTTCTGATCATCGTGGTACACGAAAAATAGCCCGTCGTCATCTCGTCCGTAGCCGATGAGCACTTGGGCGTGTCGGCTCTCACCCTGCTCGGTGAGCAGCATGACCGGCAGCGCGGAGTTGAGGTAGCGGCAGGCGATGGCCTCGGCGGTCTCTGCGATGTCCTCCAGCCTGTCGAGCTCGTAGATCATCGGCGTCATGTCGAGGTCGTGCAGCACGGCGGAGATCTGGCGCGGGGTCAGTCCGCTTGTCGGCACGGCGCGATGGAAGTCGTGATGCACGCTGGCGCTGCGCACGAGGTCGGACAGGTGATAGCGCGGGCGACCGAAGCGCAAGTGGAAGTACAGCGCGATCATCCAGATCGCCGCGTGAGCGCAACTGCCGAACTGTGAGTCCTGGCTGAGGAAAGGGAAGCCGTCGACATGCTTGCGGTATCCCCACGGCGTGGTCGTGTACCTCGCGGTGCATGACACGTACCGCGCGAGATGCGCCGGCGGGCGCAGCATCGTGCGGCACACCGGGCGGTAGACGATCGGGCGGATCACCACGTAGCCCAGGTAGTCCTCGCGGTGCTCCTCCCTGTCGTCGAAGAAATGCAACCGTTCACAGCGGCGCGGGAGGTCGCGGTGCGTCTTGGCGTAAAAGCTGACGTACTCGTCACGGAAGTCCTCATCGATGTAACCGCTCTCGAGCAGGACGCGCGTCGGGCTCTCACGTCCGACAGTCACGTTGAAAATCTCGTCGAGCGGCGCCGATGGTCTCATTCCGCCGTATCGCGTCATCAACTCACGCCAACCGGGCTTGGGGAGCACGAACTTCGCCGGCCCGCGAGCGACATCCGACCAGTCTCCTGGCAGGCCCTGCCGAATAGTGTCGTCCTTGCCATGCAGCCCTCCCATCGGCGGCATCCTAGAGATATGTATGAGTGCGGGTCACGACCAACGCGCCATGCGCGCCGGCGGCGCCGGTCGATCGGCCACTTGGCACGGCCAACGGTGACCTATCCCACAGATGGCAGCCGCGGCGCGCTCTGCGCGCAGGCAGCGGCAGGCTCGTCCACACGGATCGCCATGCTTCAGGTGGTCCAAACGCGCAACCTATGCGGCAAAGATGCGTTTTTAGCCCTCAAGCGGTGCTCTACCGGGCATACTGTGGGGCCATCGCTGAGCAACCCCGATCCACCAGGAGATCCCAGATGACCAAGAGCCACCGCTTCAACGTCAACTTTTCGGATGGCGCCTTTCGCGACCTGAGCACGCTTGCTGAACGAAAGGGCACCACCATGTCGGAGGTGCTCAGGGACGCCATCGCGCTCGAGCGCTGGTTTGACGAGACGCGCCGTGCGGGGAACAAGGTGCTCGTAGAGCAGCCCGACGGGAGCATTCGAGAAGTCGTGCCGCGCGACTGATGTCCCCTCGCGGCGTGACGGGACCTCGGCGATGACCATCGATCCGGAGCTTCCCGGCGGTGAGGTGTCGGATACACGGTCCTCGCCCGTGCGTCCCGGTGAGCACGAGCTCCGGCCGCTGCCCGGCGGCGACGTCGAGGACGCCCCGGACCGCCTGACACTGCATCCGCTTAACCGTCGCCTCTTCGTGCAGGAGCTTGTTCGCGCCGGCTTGTCGCTGTCGCTACTGATGCTGCTCGGAGTCGTGATCGTACTCGCGTTTATTGAGGTGGGCAGCAGGTCCTGGACGGACGCGAAAGAGCTTCTCGATGTCGTCGTGCCTGCGTTGATGGGGCTGCTTGGCACGGCAATGGGCTTCTACTTCGGCTCGCGCAAGTAGCCCGCTCTGCGTCGTTCAGGCGTCCTTCTTGCGCGCCGCGAGAACTTCGAGCTCGCCCTTCGCCGACGCGACGTTGCCCGCGAGGTCGGTCGCGCGCAGCTGCACCTCGTAGCCCTCGCCGGCCTGCGGCCGCGCCCACTGCAGCGAGCGCACCCCGCTGCCCAGGCGCGCGTTGAGCACCGTGAACGTGCGCCCGCCGCGCACGACCGCGAGCTTGACGTAGGAGGGCTTGGACAGCGACAGCCGCAGCGCCGCGGGCTTGCCGGCGCGAACGCGCTTGGAGACGAGCGTCACGACGGGGCGCTGGCTTAGGTAGCTCGTCCAGCGCTGGGCGGCGCCGCAGTAGGGCGCGGCGTCGGGGACCGGCGCGGCCGGCTGCGACGGCGGGCCGGCCGGGATCGCGCCGCCGGTCTGGGCTGACCCGGCCGCCGCGGTGCCCGTCGCTGCTCGGGTCGCGTCCTCCTTGAGGCGCCCGCAGAGGTTCACGAGGAAGTCGCGCGCGAGCTTGTGGTAGCTGAGGTCCGCCTCCGTGTGCAGCGAGTAGCGCGACCACGCGCCCGTGTCGTAGGCGGGCAGCTCGGCGCGCAGCTGCGCCTCGCCGGCGCTGAAGAGCGCCAAGCCCTCGGCGTCGTTGGCGAGCAGCGCGAAGTCGTGCAGGCCGTTGACCGCCTGCGTGAAGCCGTTGAGCACGCGCATGCCGGGCGCGAACGAGTAGATGAGGTAGTGCGCGCCGGCCGGTGTGGCGATCCGCACGCCGCTCGGCGGCGGGGTACGGAAGATGCCGAGCGCCGAGCGGGCGGCCTCGAAGTAGCGCGGGTCGGCGAGCCGGATCGCCCCGCGCGAGAGCGCCTGGATCCCCGTGCCCTGGGCCAGCCCGCTGGCCCACGGCGGCCTGCCACCGTCGAAGTCGAAGAGGTACTCGAACGCGATCCCGCCGGCGCGCTGGGCGGCGAGAGCGAGCGCGTCGTCGAGCAGCTTGCGCAGGTCGTCGTCGTGCGTCCTCGACTTCCACAGCGCGTTCGCCTTGCCGAACGTGCCGAGCCACTGGATCTGCAGGCCCTCGCCCGTGTAGTACTGCCATACGAGCGGGCTGCCCTGAAAGCTCACGCGCTGGCCGTAGCTCAGCAGGCGCCCGCTCGCCCACCATTGGCGGTTGCGCGCGATCGTCGTGAACAGCGCCGGCAGTCGCGAGACGTTGAGATCGCCCCGGGCGGCGACATCGTCGAGGTTGCGCAGCACCGCGCCAAGCTCGGCGCGGCGCGTCCCGCCGAGCTTGCGCAGCAGCTTGCGTGCGTCGAGGTACGTGGCGAGGCGGGCGTCGTACGTGGCGCGGTCGATCGCGCCCGCGCTCAGCATCCGCGCGAGCTCGCCGCGCACGGTGCGCTTGGAAGCAGCGGCGCGGACGCGCCCGGCGGCCAGCGGCGCTGCGGCCGCACCGCGCCCGGAGGCGGGCGAGCCTCCGGCCGCACCGCGCCCGGCGGCCGGCGAGGCTCCGGCGGCGCCGCGCGGAGGCGCCGGCTCCCCGAGCGCGCTCGGCGCGGGCAGGTACGGGTCGTCGCGCACGAACGTCCCGCCGTCGTGGCGGAGCGTCAGCAACGGCGAGGCCGAGGCGGTGGCGGGCAGTGCGAGCGCCAGCGTCCACACGACCCACACAACTGAGGTGCGGCGCACGGCCTCGATGCTAGGTTGCCGATGTCCCCGTCGCTGCAGTTGTCGTTGCAGGAAAGGCCCTCACCGTGAACCGCCCGACCCTCCGCGCCGCGCTCCTGCTCACCTGCGCCGCGCTCTGCACCGGACTGCTCGCGGCGTGCGGCGACGCCGACGACGAGCCCGACGCGGCCGCCGGCGCCTCGCTCTCCCAGACGCTCGCCGCGACGTCCAACCTCGACAACGCGCACCTCACCGCGAGCTTTCAGCTCGAGCCCGAGGGCCTGCTCGCGCTCGGCGGGCCGATCGCGTTTCGCGGCTCGGGCCCGTTCGCGTCCGGCGCCAAGGGCGAGCTGCCGCGCTTCGACCTGCAGGTCGCGGGCTCGCTCGCTCGCAAGCCCCTGAGCGCCCGCGCGATCTCGACCGGCAAGCAGGGCTTCCTCACGATCGACGGCCGCGACTACAAGATCGACCAGGACTTCCTCGACGAGCTGCTCTCGCACGACGACAAGCCGTCAGCTCGCAAGCGATCGGGCGCGGGCATCGCGTCGCTCGGCCTCGATCCGAGCGAGTGGGTCGAGGATCCGCAGGAGAACGGCACCGCGACGATCGCGGGCGTCGAGACGACCCGCATCTCGGGCAAGCTCGACGTCGAGGCGCTGCTCGAGGACGTCTCCAAGCTGCTCGGCGGCAGCGCGAGCGGTGACGACGGCCTGCTCAGCCCCAAGCTGCGCGAGCAGATCGAGGACGCGGTCACCGGGTCGAAGGTCGACGTCTGGTCCGGCGCGCAGGACAACATCCTGCGCCAGCTCGCCGTCGTCGTCGACTTCGCGTTCAAGAACGGCCAGTCGCCGATCTCAGGCCTCGACGGCGGCAAGATCACGCTGCGCGTGCGCCTGGATCGCGTGAACGCGACGACCGTCGCTCCCGTCGCGCCGAAGAACGCCCGCCCGCTGTCCGAGCTGACCGGCGAAGGCGGCCTCGGCGCCCTGCTCTCGGGCCTCGGCGCCGGCATCCTGGGCGGGACCGGTGGCGGCGACGGCGGCGACGAGTTCCTGAAGTGCCTGAGCTCCGCGGGCGGCAAGACCACCGACATCGTCGAGTGCGCATCCAAGCTCGCGCCGAATCCATAGAGACAACGGCCACAACCCCCCGCGCCCCGTACCCTGTGGCGATGCGCCGACCCTCCCACACCGCGATCGGGACGTGGAGCGGCGGGCGCTATCTGCATTTCGGCGTCCCGATCGCCGAGGAGCGCCTCGAGGCGCTGCTGCGACCGGGCGACGGCCTCGACACGCTGCTCACCGCCGACGCCTACGGATCCGGCGGGGCGGACACGCTGCTCGGCCGGGCGCTCGCCGGCGTCGATCGCGCGGACTACAGCGTCGTCGGCGCGATCGGCCATGACTTCTACACCGCCGAGCGCGACGGCGCGAAGGGCTTCCCGCGCTTCACCGACCCGGCGCTGCGCGCGCCGGAGGACTACGGCGAGTACGTCCGGATGGCGACCGAGCGCAGCCTCGAGCGGCTCGGGATCGACGCGTTCGACGTCCTGCTGCTGCACAACCCCGACCGCACGGGCTATACGAGCGAGGCCGTCTGGGACGCGATGCGCGCCGTCCGCGACGAGGGCCTCGCGCACAGCCTCGGCGTCGCGCCCGGGCCGGCGAACGGCTTCACGCTCGACGTCATCGACTGCCTCGAGCGCTTCGGCGAGCTCATCGACTGGGCGATGGTCATCCTCAACCCGCTCGAGCCGTGGCCCGGCGAGCTGTGCCTCGCCGCCGCGGCCAAGCACGACGTCGAGGTGCTCACGCGCGTCGTCGACTACGGCGGCATGTTCTGGGACGACGTCCGTCCCGGCCATGAGTTCGCTCCGAAGGACCACCGTCTCTACCGGCCCAAAGGCTGGGTCGAGGCCGGCATCGACAAGCTCGACAAGCTGCGCCCGATCGCCGAGCGCCACGGCCTGACAACGATGCAGCTCGCCGCGCAGTGGTGCCTCGCGCACGAGCCCGTCGCCTGCGTCGTGCCGACGCTCATCCAGGAGCCCGCCGGGGGTTCGATCGAGGAGAAGCGCGCCGAGCTGCTCGCCACACCGGCCGACGTCCTGCTCGACGCGGACGAGGTCGCGCGGATCCGCGCGATCGGCGACAACACCGGCAGCATGCTGCTCAAGGGCGCGAGCCCCGATCACGAGGGCGACGCCCGTCCGGACCGCTGGGGGATGAGCCCGCATCTCGACGAGGTCGCGCACCGCTGGGGCATCGAGCCCGATCGCGACCTGCGCCAGCTGACCGCAGCCCGTGGCTGAAGGGGGCGACACACCCGCCCCGCCGGGCGGGATCGGCGGCCTGCGCCGCTTCCTGCTGTCCGGCTCCGGCTGGCCCTACCTGCTCGTCCCGTTCATCCCGATCGCGATCGTGCTCGAGCTCGTGCACGCCGACGCGGTCCTGATCTTCGCCGCCGCGGCCGCCGGCGTGATCCCCACGGCCGCCCTCATGGGTCGCGCGACGGAGGAGCTCGCGCACCGCGCGGGGCCCGGCATCGGCGGCTTTCTCAACGTGACGTTCGGCAACGCGCCCGAGCTCATCATCGCGTTCTTCGCGCTCAACGAGGGCCTGCAGGAGGTCGTCAAGGCGTCGCTGATCGGCTCGATCCTCGGCAACATCCTGCTCGTCATGGGCGCCGCGATGCTCGTCGGCGGCCTCAAGCGCGAGCGCCAGACGTTCAACGCGACCGCGGCGTCGGTGCAGTCCTCGATGCTGCTGCTGGCGGCTGTCGCGCTCGTCATGCCGACGATCTTCCAGCTCGTCTCCGGCGGCGGCCTGCCGCAGGTCGGCGAGGAGCGCGTGAACTTCGGCTCGGACCTCGAGTCGATGTCGCTCATCGTCTCGCTCATCCTGCTGTCGTCCTACGCCGGCGGCCTGCTGTTCTCGCTGCGCTCGCACCGCGCGCTCTTCAACCCGACCGCGGAGGCCGAGGAGCACATGGACGAGCCGTGGACCGTGAAGCGCTCGGCGCTGACGCTCGCGGGCGCCGGCGTCGCGGTCGGCGTCATGTCGGAGATCCTTGTCGGCTCGATCTCCGAGGCGTCGCACACGATCGGCCTGAGCGAGTTCTTCGTCGGACTGATCGTCGTGGCGATCGTCGGCAACGCGGCCGAGCACTGGGTCGCGATCTACTTCGCTGCGCGCGACAAGATGGACCTCGCGGTGAACATCGCGATCGGCTCGAGCGCGCAGATCGCGCTGTTCGCGGCGCCGGTGCTCGTGCTGATCTCGTTCCTCGTCGGCCCGAACCCGATGGCGCTCGTCTTCAACGGCTTCGAGCTCGGCGCCGTCTTCTTGGCCATCCTCATCGCCAACCACGTCACCCACGACGGCGAGTCGACGTGGTACGAGGGCGTGCAGCTCCTGTCCGTCTACGCCGTCCTCGGCGTCGTCTTCTTCTACGCGTAGTGGCCGGTCGCTAGATGGAGCTGGTGGAGTTCGCGGGGCTCGTCGTCGTGCTCGTCGTGCTGCTCGCGCTCGACTCGCACTTCTTCGCGCGCGGCCGCGAGGCGACGTTCCGCGAGAGCGTCGTCTGGTCGCTGGGCTGGCTCGCGCTCGGCCTGGCCGTCACGGGCGTCGTCTGGGTGCTCAACGGCTCCGACGACGGCGTCAGCTACCTCACCGTCTACCTCATCGAGCGCTCGCTGTCGCTCGACAACCTCTTCGTCTTCATCCTGCTGTTCGCGTACTTCGGCGTGCCGCACGCGCACCGCGCGCGCCTGCTGTTCTGGGGCATCATCGCCGCGCTCGTGCTGCGCGGCCTGGCGATCCTCGGCGGTACGGCGCTCATCGAGCAGTTCCACTTCATCCTCTACGCGCTGGGCGTGCTGCTGCTCGTGCTCGCCTACCGGATCTACCGCGGCGTCGGCGAGGACGTCGACCCGGACAAGAACATCGTCGTGCGCGGGGTGCGCCGCTTCTTCCCCGTCACCGACGGCTTCCGCGAGGGGCACTGGTTCGTGCGGGAGGATGGCAAGCGCCACGTCACGCCGATCTTCTTGTGCCTCGCGGCGATCGTCGCCGCCGACATCGCGTTCGCCGTCGACTCGATCCCGGCGGCGTTCGCGATCACGACCGATCCGCTGATCATCTGGGCCGGCAACGTCTTCGCGCTGCTTGGCCTGCGCGCGCTGTTCGTGCTCGTCGAAGGGCTCATCAAGCGCTTCCGCTACCTCGACGAGACGATCGCCGTCGTGCTCGCGCTCGTCGCGGTGAAGATCCTCATCGAGCCGATCGTGAAGATCGGGCCGGGTGCGAGCCTCGGTCTCGTGGCCGTCGCGTTCATCGTCGGGATCACGGCCTCGCTGATCGCCGACCGGCGCGACCCCGAGGGCGCCGCGCGACGCCTCGCGGGCGAGGACGAACAGGACGAGGCCCATTCCATGTAGCGACGGCGTCCGCAGGCCCGGTCTCCGCGCAGGAGACCGGGCCGTGGGGCGGCGCGACTCGATCAGCCGCAGTGACCGAACGGGCTTGTGAACTCGCTGCCCGCGTGGAAGCCGAAGTAGCGCACGCACTTGCCGGCTGCGGCCTGCTTGACGGGACCGGCGTACTGGGTGTACATGCCGGTGTCGTAGGCCCACTGGCCGCCGGCGACCTGCAGGCCGGCCGTGGTGCGCGTCGGCGTGCCGACGGACGACGTCTTAATGGTAACTACACAATTGCTGCTGCCGTTGTAGAGCAGGTACACCCGCGCGCCCGTGAGCGCGTGCGAAGTCTGGACGGAGTAGCCGCTGCCGCAGATGCTCTGGGGCGTCGGGGCGGCCTGGGCTGAGCTGGACCCCACCAGCAGCAGGGCGCCTGTGAGCGCGGCGAGCGCGACGATCTTGGACCTGAACATACGTTACCTCCGGCTTTGTGTGACCGACCCTCTCGAGTCAGCCTGGACATACGAGGCATCTCCAAGCGACGGGATGCTGAAACCGTCACGCCACGAGATGAGACGCATTTTTAGGTAACCCTTACATCGTTTGCGTGTGTCTTGTGTCACACACAAATGTGACACGGTGTGTTAGCGGGGAACGGCTGAGCGAGACACGACGGCGACGCGCCGGCGCGGCAACGCCGGACAGGTCCGCTAGAGCGAATCAGTTGCAAGACAGATGGCCAGGCTGTTAGGGTCGCACCGCGATACACCGACAACGCAAGGAAACGGGGATGCATGTCCAGGGCTCGGCTGGGGGTTGTCGCGGTCATCACGGCGTCGATGGTCGCGGTCGCCGCGTGCGGCGGCGACGACGAGGCTGACTCCGCCGCCACCGGCGGCACGCTCGTCATCGCACTCCCAAGCCAGCCCGAGAACCTCAACCCGATCGCGGGCGACAACATCTACGAGGGCAACCTCAAGTTCTTCAACGGGCTGCTGCGCTACGACAAGCATCTCAAGGCCGAGCCCGACCTCGCGAGCGCGATGCCCGAGCGCAGCGCCGACGGCAAGACCGTCACGGTCAAGGTGCGCGACGACGTCACGTTCCACGACGGCTCGGCGCTCACGTCGAAGGACGTCGCCTTCACGTACAGCGCGATCCTCGACCCCGATTCGGCCTCGCCGATGGCGACCACGCTCGACACGCTCGAGTCCGCCAAGGCCCTCGACGCCACGACCGTCGAGTTCAAGCTCAACCGCGCCGATCCCGCCTTCTACGACAAGCTGCAGATCGGGATCGTCCCGGCCGCCGCGCTGGAGGGCGAAGACATCAAGACCGCCGCCTTCAACCGCAAGCCGATCGGCACCGGCCCGTACATCATCAAGGAGTTCCAGCCGGGCGGGCGCATCGTCATGGAGTCAAACCCGGCGTACTTCCGCGGTGAGCCGAAGATCAAGCGCATCGTCGAGACCGCCGTCGCGGACGAGAACGCTCGCGTCGCGCTGCTCGAGAAGGGCACGATCGACGCCGCCGGCATCGTCCCGAAGCTCGCCGAGCGGGTGCGCGACAACGGCAACTACAACGTCTTCGAGGTGCGCACGGCCGACGCGCGCGTTGCGGCGCTGCCAAACCGCGATCCGGTGCTGCGTGACCCCGCGGTGCGGCGGGCGCTGAGCTACGCGGTGGACCGCCAGAAGATCGTCGACAGCGCGCTCGCGGGCGCCGGCGAGCCCGCGTACGGCCCGATCATGAAGGGTCACTGGGCCTACTCGCCTGCTGCCGAGCGGCCGTTCGATCCGGCGCAGGCGGGGCGCTTGCTCGACGCTGCGGGCTGGAAGCGCAGCGGTGACGCGACGCGCACGAAGGGCGCCAAGAAGCTCTCGTTCACGCTCATGTATCCGTCCAACGACAGCGTGCGCAAGGACGTCGCGCTCGCGTTCACGTCGCAGATGAAGGACATCGGCGTCGACGTCAAGCTCGACGGGCTGACGTTCGACGTCATCGAGAAGCGCCAGGACGCAGGCGCGACGGAGTTCGGCTACGGCACGCCGTATGACCCCGACATCGAGCTCTACGGGCTCTTTCACTCGAAGTTCGCAAGCGCCGACGACGACGCGTTCACGAACTACACGCGGACGCGCAACACGGCGATCGACGCGACGCTCGACGCGGAGCGCTCCAAGCTCGACGAGGGCGAGCGCAAGGCGGACTTCGCAAAGCTCCAAGAGCAGCTCGCGCAGGATGCCAGCTGGCTGTGGCTCGTGCGCCTGCGCCACATCTCGGTCGTCTCCAAGCGCGTGAAGGGCGTCGATCCGCAGGTGGAGCCGCACGCCCACGGGTTCTCCCGCGGGACGTCGTGGAACCTCGAGGACTGGTCCCTGGAGCCGAAGAGCTGACCCGGCGGAGCACCGCACCATGCTGAAGCTGATCGCCCGGCGGCTCGCGCTGCTGCCGGTCATCCTGCTGGCCGTCGCCGCGATCACGTTCGGGCTGACGGAGATCTCGCCGTTCGACCCGGTGACCGCGTACGTCGGCGCCGAGAGCCAGGTCAGCCCCGAGCGCAAGGCCGAGATCGCGCACGCGTGGGGCCTGGACCAGCCGCTGTACGAGCGCTTCGGCCGCTGGATCGCAAACCTCGCGCAGGGCGACATGGGCAACTCGATCGTGGCCGGCGGACAGCCCGTGCTCGACGAGATCCTCGCGCGCTGGGGCGCGTCGTTCGCGCTCGTCGGCGGCGCCCTGCTGCTCGTGCTCGCCGGCGGGCTCGTTTTCGGCATCCTCGCCGCCGCGTTCCGGGGCACGTTCTTCGACTGGCTCGTGCGCACGCTGTGCTACTTCAACACCGCGGCGCCGTCGTTCTGGGTGGGGCTGCTGGCGCTCTACGTCTTCTCGATCGAGCTCGGCTGGCTGCCGGCGGGCGGCACGTCCGACCCGCGAGCGGTCGGCGCGCAAGGCGTCGATCTCGAGCACCTCGTCCTGCCGATGGTGGTCCTCGCGATGACCCAGTACGCGTGGTTCACGCTCTTCGTGCGCAACACGTTGCTCGAGGTCCTGCGCGAGGACCACGTGCAGTTCGCGCGCGCGCAGGGGATCGGCGAGATCGCGGTGCTGCTGCGCCACGCGCTGCCCAACGCGCTGATCCCGTTCGTGACGCTCATCGGCACGCACCTGTCCGAGCTCATCGGCGGCACGATCCTCGTCGAGGCGATCTTCGGCTGGCCGGGGCTCGGGCAGCTCACGCTGCAGGCCGCGCTCGGCGAGGACATCCCGCTGCTCGTGGGCGTCACGCTGTTCGCAAGCGTGCTCGTCGTGCTCGGCAACCTGCTCGCCGACGTGCTCTACCGCGTCATGGACCCGCGCGTCCGCGAGGCGGCGACGTGAGCGCGGCCGGCACGGCGCTGCGCGCCGGCGGCGGCTTGCGACACCGGCTCGGCGACGCGGCCGGGCGCTGGCCGACGTCCATGCGCATCGCGACCGCCTTCCTCGCCCTCATGGTCGTCGTGGCGCTGCTCGCGAACGTCATCGCGCCGCTCGACGACACGGCGGTGGACCTCGACCGGGTGCTCGACGGACCGTCGGCGGCGTATCCCATGGGCACCGACGAGGTCGGCCGCGACCTGCTCGTGCGGGTGATCCACGGCGTGCGCATCTCGCTCGGGATCGCCGCGCTGGCGGCGTTCGCGGCGGTCGTCTTCGGGACCCTCGTCGGCGTGCTCGCGGGCACGATGGGCGGCAAGGTCGACGCCGTCGTCATGCGCGTCACGGACGTGTTCGCCTCCCAGAACCACCTCCTCTCCGGCATCCTGCTGCTCGTCCTGTTTCGTCCCGCGCTCGGCGGCGCAGGCGCCGTGATGCTGGCGATCGGGCTGACGCACTGGCCGTCGCTCGCGCGGATCGTGCGCGGGGAGCTGCTGTCGCTGCGCGAGCGCCCGTTCGTCGCCGCGGCGGTCGGAGGCGGTGCGAGCCGCTGGCGCCTCGCGCGGCGCCACTACCTGCCGCACCTGCTGCCGGCCGTGGGCCTCGCGTTCGTGCTCACGGTCCCGCACGCGATCTTCCACGAGTCGGCGTACTCGTTCCTCGGGCTCGGCCTGCCCGCCCACCAGGCGTCGCTCGGCAACATCCTCAACGACGGGCAGCGCTCGCTGCTCGCCGGCGGCTGGTGGATCGCACTGTTCCCCGGCCTCGCGATCCTCGCTGCCGCGATGACGATCGGGACGATCGCGGAGTACTGGCGCGAGCATCTGCACCCGCGCTGGCGCTCGGAGCTCGAGCTGTGAGCGCCCGCCTCGAGGTCTCGGAGCTGTCGGTCGGGTTTCGCACGCGGCGCGGCGTCGTGCAGGCGCTGACCGAGGCGAGCGTGACGATCGAGCCGGGCGAGCTGTTGCTCGTGGTGGGGGAGAGCGGCAGCGGCAAGACCGTGCTCGCGCACGCGCTGCTACAGCTCTTGCCGCGCAACGTCGATGTCAGCGGGTCGGTCCGCCTCGGCGACGCGGACCTGCTGACCCTCGAGCCCGCGGAGCTGCGCCGCGTGCGCGGCCGGCGGATGGCGCTCATCCCGCAGAGCCCGGCGTCGTCGCTGAACCCCGTGCGCAGGCTCGGCGGCCAGCTCATGGAGGCTGCTCGTGCCCGCGGGTTGAGCGAAGCCGGCGCGCGCCGGCGCCTGACCGAGCTGCTCGCCGAGCTGGGGCTCGACCTCGACGTCGTCGCGGGCCGCTACGTCCACCAGCTCTCGGGCGGCATGCAGCAGCGTGTCGTCAACGCGCTGGCGCTCGTCGGCGAGCCGGACATCGTCATCGCGGACGAGCCGACGTCGGGCCTGGACTCCGACCTCGTCGAGGCGACCGCCGACCAGCTGCGCGCGATCTCCGCCCGCGGCGCCTCGCTGCTCGTCATCACCCACGACCTGCGGCTGGCCGAGCGGCTCGGCGGCCGCTTGGCGCTGCTGTACGCGAGCCGGATCGTCGAGGTCGGCCCGACGGCGACGTTCTTCGCCGCGCCGTCGCACCCCTACGGGCGCGGCCTGCTGAGCGCGCTGCCCGAGCGCGAGGGCAAGTCGATCCCCGGCCTGTCGCCCGAGCTCACGGCGCTGCCCGGCCACTGCGCGTTCGCCCCGCGCTGCGCGGACCGCTTCGAGCCGTGCACCGAGTCGATCCCGGATCTCTATCCGGCGCCGCACGACGCGCGCGCGAGGTGCTTCTTGCATGCTGATCGCTGAGACGATCTGCAAGAGCTTTCGCTCGCCGAGCGGGACGGTGCGGGCGGTCGATCGCGCGTCGCTGTCGCTCCCACCGGGCGCGCGGCTCGGGCTCGTGGGTCCGAGCGGCGCGGGCAAGAGCACGCTCGCGCAGGTGCTGGCGATGCTGCTTGCCCCCGACAGCGGGGCGGTCACCATCGACGGCGACCGCGTCGGGGTGTGGGGCGTGCGCTGCCCGCGCGAGCTTCGCCATCGCGTGCAACTCGTCTTCCAGGCGCCGCGGATGTCCGTCGACCCGCGGTTGCGCGTCGGCGCAGCGATCCTCGAGCCGCTGGCCGCGAGCGACATGCTGCCTCGTGGCGCCGTGGAGCGCGTGGCACTGCTGGCAGCGTGGGCGGCGCGGGTCGGCCTCACCGACGACCTGCTCGAGCGCTTCCCGCACGAGGTCTCCGAGGGCCAGCTGCAGCGCGCCTGCCTCGCGCGCTCGCTCGTCGTGGCGCCGCGCTATCTCATCTGCGACGAGCTGTCGTCGATGCTCGACGTGTCCACGCAGGCCGCGCTGCTCGAGGTCATCGCGGCCGAGCAGGCGCAGCGCGAGCTGGGTGTCCTGCTCATCACCCACGACCGCGTGCTGGCGGACACCTGGTGCGACGACGTCGTGGACATCCGCGAGCTCGCCGCTGGCGCGACTGCCGCGGAGGGTCGCGAGCGCTCGCGTCCGGGCCGGCCACGCCGGCGGGCTCGAGCCACGGTCGACGCCGGCTCGCCTTAGGAATCAGGCGCCGCCGCTCATCCTCGCCCGGATCTGCGCCGCAGCGCGACCGCGCCGAGCGCCGCGAGCAGCGCCGCGAGGCCCAGGCCTCGGGCCAGCCAGTCCGGCCCTGCGCCGTCGTTGTCGCCGGCGGCGGCGCTTGCATCCGACGCGGGGGGCGCGGTCGCGCCGCCGCTCTCACCGCCCGCGTTCTCCCGCGGCGCCGAGCGCGAGATCGTCGTCACCGAGGCGGGGGTGTCGCTGGCGCCCGAGCCGATCCAGCGCACGACCTCGCCGTCGCGGTAGGTCTGGATCGCCTTCCACGCGATCGCTCCCTCGCGCTCGGGGGTCGAGGCGAGGAAGCGGAACGTCGCGAGGCCGTCTCCCGGCGTCCGCCCGCGCCACACGATCGAGCGCACCGAGCCGTCGGGGTTCGGTCGCACCGTCCGGGTCCAGCCGGGCTGCTCCTCGTAGGAGAACGGCAGCACGTCCTTGGGCACGGCGAGCTCGACTTGCCGCGTCCCGGTCTCGTCCTCGGACGGGATGAGCACGGTCCACAAGACCGGGTCCCCCGGCGCGGCCTGCGCCGGGCGGACCTGGATGTGCGCCGCCGCGGGCGCGGCGGCCGTCGCTAGGAGGGCGGCGGCGGCCGTCGCCGCCGTCGCCGCGAGCGCGCGGCCTCGCGTGCGGATGGTTCGCCTCATCGCTTCAGCCCGAAGCGAAACGAGCCCTGCTGCTCGTGCCCGTCGGCCGCGACGATCGTCCAGCTCGCCGTGTAGGAGCCGGCCTTTAGCGAGCCCTTCAGCGCCACGAGCAGGCGGCTGATGTTGCGCGGATCTCGCCCGCCCTTGCCGACCGAGACGACCTTCGAGCCCGGCCCGACGACGCGCACCGTGCCGCGCCGCAGCGGCCCGCTGAACGTGACGGTCACGCGGTCGATGCTCGTCTTCGCCGTCTTGCCGCTCGCCGGGCTGGTGGACTTGACCTTCGTGTGGGCGAACGCGGTGCCCGCGGCGACGGCGAGAACCGCCGCCACGAGGACCGAGATGACCAGCGATCGACGCGTGCGCACGCGATCAGCCGCCGAGCGTCGCGGACGCGAGCGACCGGCGGTCGCCCGTTGTGGCCTCGCCCAGCAGCGCGAGCTTGCCCGAGTGCTTGCGCAGGGCGGTCGCGGCCGTCGCCGTCGGCTTGAGCACGAGGCTCGCGTTGCCGTCGGAGCCCAGCACGACCTTCTGGGCCCCCAAGATCCGCGACTTCAACCGCAGCTTCTTGAGCTTGTCGGCCGGGGCCATCAGCCGGACGCTCACGGTCTGGTTCGCGGGGCCGGCGAGCTTGAGCGCGAGGCCGTCCTTCGCCAGAGCGTCCAGCGTCGGGGCGGTGGCGGGGAACGTGAGCTTCAGGCGGGTCAGCGCCGCCTTCAGCGACGCGATCTCCGTGGTGGCGTTGCTCAGCGCGCCCTTGACGTTCGTGAGCTCCGCGGTCTTGGCGGCGAGGTCGCTGGTGAGGCTCGTGACGTGCGCCTCGAGCGGCTTGATCGCCTCTTCGACCGGGCCGAGCGCCCACGCGGCCTTCGTCGACTGGGTCGCGTCGGCGGGCGCGTAGGAGCTCGCGGTCGCTCCCGGCAGCGTCTCGCAGGCAGCCTCACGTGCGGCATCGGTGTCCGCGACCGCGTCGAGATCGACGCCGGTCGCCGTCTTGACGATGCCGAGCCACGTGGCGGCGTTGTCGTCGAAGCCGGCGGACGTCCGCTGGAAGGGGACGTACGCGTAGAAGGGATCCGTGCCCTGCCAGCTTCGGATGGCGGTGGGCGTGGTGAGCGCCGGCACGTCGCACGTCGCGTGGACCTGCGCGCCCGTAGCGGGGCCCTGCGGAGCGGTCGCGAAGACGTCGTAGTCGGTCGCGGCCGCGAGACCGGCCGGCCGGTGGGCGTAGCTGATCGCGCCGCCGGTCGTCTTGCCGTTGGACTCGCGCAGCAACGCCGTGTTGCCGTGGTTCGTGAAGACGTAGCGCGTCTGGGTCACGCAGGTCGCGAGGAACGCGGCCGCGGCGTAGGGCGGGGTCGCCCCCGTGGCGCTGCACAGTCCCGTCGTCGACAGGACGGGCGCGGACGTCACGTAGACCGTCGGGTGCGCGGACGCGCCCGCCGGGATCGCGAGCGCCGCCGCGGCGACGGCCAGGCTGGATGTGCGGAGATGCTTCATCGAACGACTCCTGTCTTGGATGTGGATCGCTCGGCGCGGGCGCCGGACGGGATGAACACGACCTGGTAGCGGCCACGGGAGAGGCGCCGGGCCTTGAACTGGAAGCGGCCCTTGGCGACCGACGTGGACGCGGTCGCGGCGACGGCGTTTGACCGCAGCAGCAGCACGCGCCCCGGGATCCGCGGCGCGACCTCGCCGCTGACGACCGTCTTGCCGCCGCGCAGGCGCCGCAGCTTGATCGTCACGGTCGACCGGACCGTCACGGTCTGCGTCTGCGCGTTGACGCCCTCGGCGACCGCGTCGACGAGCGACGTCTCGACCGCTTGAAAGTCGTACGCGTACGTGCCGTCGGCGCGCGTCGCAACGGTGCGCACCACCGCCGCCGTGTTCTTGCGACGGGGCTTGAGCGTCAGGCGCACCGCGATGCCGGGGCGCGCCGGAACGACACGCCCGCTCGCGCGCAGCCTCCCACCGCCGGTGAGCCGCCTCGGAGCCTCGAGCAGGATCGATGTGGTGATGGGCGCGAGCCCTGGCGGCGTCGGCGCGCCGCCTCCCGGTCCGGTGGCACCGCCGCCGCCGGGGGGCGGGCACGAGCCGACGACGTAGTCGGCGCCGAACGCCGCCTCGGCCGGGGTCGTCGCTCCGGCCCCGCCGGGCGCGCGATCGACCCAGTGCGGCGCGAGCGACGTGCCGCCGTCGTAGGTCATGACGAACGGCTGCGCGAGCCGGGCGCCCGCGACGGCGCCGGTGGCGGCGGGGACGTCGAGCGTCACCGAGCCCGGCAGGCCGGCCACGACCTCGCCCGTCGTCGCTCCGGCGCTGACGAAGCCCGTCGCCGGCGACCACGTCCCGTAGTCGAAGCGCAGCGGCCCGGTGCCGAGCCGGGGCGTTGCGAGGCGGACGAACTGCGTCTGGCCGCCGAGCGCGAACAGCATCGCGAACCCCGCCGACTCGGAGTCCTCGTGCGCCGGCGCCCAGTCGCCGAAGGTGGTCTGGATGACGGCCTGCAAGCGGCCGGCGGCCTCCTCGGAGAACCAACCTCCGAGCACGTCGGAGTTCGGATGGTGGCCGTCGCCCCGGTCGTCGGCGATCTGCGCGACGCCGCCGCATGGCGCGGGCGCCGCGGCGTGCGCCGCCGGGCTCGCGCCGAGCGCCAGCGCCCAGATCGCGGCGGTGATCGCGGCGAGCCGCGTCGTGGTGTGACCTGCTGTCGCGCCCGCGCCACAGGCGCGGGTCGCGACGACGTGCATCGGGCGCATGTGCGCCCACCTCCTCCTCGGGATCGACAGTAGGACCGGGCGCGAAGCCGGACCTACCGCCGGACCGGGCGCGCTACCTCAGCTGATGGGCTGCGAGCGCGGCCGGCGGCGGGCGCATCGCGAGCGGCGACGCGGTCAGCCAGGAGGTGCGGGGTTCGACGACGATGCGGTGGCGCGCCGTGAGGGAGCGCGGAGCGCGGTGCTCGCGCGGGCGCCGGCGGCGGTCGCGCAGCCGCTCGATGATCTGCTCGCCCGGCCGCAGGCCGAGCATGAGCAGGCAGAACAGGACGACCGCCGGGGCGAGCAGCAGCGCGACGCCCGTGCCGAGCGCGAGGGCGAGCGTCAGCGCGACGACCGCCGCGAGGGCGGTGGTGCGGCAGCGTCGTGGGTCGGATCCTCGCATTCGGGCCGGAGGTATAGCACGGCGCCGCCTACCGGGTGGTCGCTGGTTGCAGGCCGCGCGCCCGGCCTGTCACCATGGTCGCTCATGACACGGCGCGATCGCCATCTGCTGTTCGGCCTCGCCGGCCTCACGCTGGCCGTGGCCGCGCTGACGCTCGTCGGCGTGCACAGCGACGTGCTGCTCGTGCTGCCGGTGCTGCTGTTCGCGCTGCCGCTGCTCGCCGGCCGCTACGTCGGCGAGGAGCACCTCGCCCGGCTCGCCGCCGCGTTCGTGGCCACGCGCCGCCGCCCCGCCGGCTCGCTGCCGACCACGGCTCGCCGCTCACCGCTCGCCGTGCCCCGCGGAGGCCGGCTCATCGCCGCCTCGCTCGCCGTGCGCCCGCCCCCGGCGGCGCTGCGCCTCACCGCCTAGCTCGCTCCGGCGCCTTCGCGGACCGGAGCCTTCCTCCGTCCCGAACCCCGAAGGAGGGCCGCCACGTGGCCCGTCGCACCATCCTCGCCTCCGCGCTTGCCGCGCTCGCCTCGGCGCTCTTCGCCGCGTCGGCGTTCGCGCACGCCGGCAACCCGAACTACGAGTCGCTCGTCGGCGGCGTGACGCCGAGCATCCCCGGCTTCAGCGTCGTCGTGCTCAACGGCGACGACCGCCTCGAGGTCGTCAACCACAGCTCGAAGACGATCACGATCGGCGGCTACCAGAAGGAGCCGTACGTGCGGATGGCGTCCGACGGCACGGTGTCGGTGAACGTCCGCTCGCCCGCCTACTACCTCAACAACGACCGCCAGGGCTCGGCGCCCATTCCGAAGTCCGCCGATCCGAAGGCCGCGCCGCAGTGGAAGGTCGTCGCGCGCGACGGGCGCTACCAGTTCCACGACCACCGCATGCACTGGATGGGCGCGAAGGACCCGCCGCAGGTCAAGGACAAGGCGGTGCGCACGAAGATCAACGACTGGAAGGTCCCGCTGCAGACCGGCGGCACCGACGGCGCGGTCACCGGGTCGCTCTTCTGGCGCGGCTCGAGCGGCGGCCCGCCCGCCGGGGCGTTCGTCGGGCTCGCGCTCTTCGTGCTCCTCGCGGCCGCGACGGTCGTGATCGTGCGGCGCCGCAGGCGCGAGGGCGAAGGCGGCGGCGCGACCGTGCGGGAGCCGCAAGCGGAGGCCTGGTGAGGTGCGCGCGCACCGCCAGCCGCTCGGCGCACCGCCCACCCGTGCGCGGGCGCTGAGCCCGAGGCGCTCGCCGGCGCCGCCCCTTCGCGCGAGGCGGACGCAGGCGCCCGCGCGTCGGGCGCGGCGCGGCGGCGCTCTTGCCGCCCTCGCGATCCTCGTCGCGCTGCTCGCCCCGGCGGGCGCGTCCGCCCACGCGATCCTCGAATCGACGGTGCCGGCCCGCGGGGCGACCCTGCGCCAGGAGCCCAAGCAGGTCGTCCTGCGCTTCAGCGAGTCCGTCGAGGGCAACTTCGGCGCCGTGCGCGTCTTCGACGCCGCGGCCAAGCGCGTCGACGACGGCCAGACCGTGCACCCCGGCGGCACCGGCTCGCAGCTCGCGGTCGGCCTGAAGCCCGGGCTGCCCGACGGCACCTACGTCGCGACGTATCGCGTCATCTCCGC
Source organism: uncultured Actinomycetes bacterium (assembly GCA_963743055.1). Classification (GTDB taxonomy): domain Bacteria; phylum Actinomycetota; class Thermoleophilia; order Solirubrobacterales; family Solirubrobacteraceae; genus CADCVQ01. The sequence continues at coordinate 298,241 of CAVUOK010000004.1, forward strand.
CGACAGCCACCCGGTCTCCGGCGGCCTCGTCTTCTCGATCGGCGCACCCGGCGCCGCCGCGACGCCGACCGTCGCCGACCTCATCGGCGACTCCGACGCGGGCCCTGTCACCGAGGCCGCCTTCGGCATCGCGCGCGGCCTCACCTATCTCGCCACGGCGCTCGTCCTCGGCGGTCTCGCGTTCCTGCTCGCGGTCTGGCTGCCGGCGCTGCGCGCGGCGGCCGGAGCGGGGGAGGAGTGGGTCGAGGCCTCGAGCGGCTTCCTCGGCGCGGCGCGGCGGCTGCTGCTCGGCGGCGCGCTGGTCGGCGCCGTCGCGGGCATCGCCGGCATCGTGCTGCAGGGCGCGACGGCGGGCGCGACCAACGCGTGGGCGGCGCTGAAGCCGAGCGTCGTCGGCGACGTCCTGGGCACCCGCTTCGGCGAGGTCTGGTCGCTGCGCGTGCTCGCCTTTGTCATCCTCGGCGTCGCGATCGGCCTGCTCCTGCGCAACGTTCGCGCCGCCGCGGCGCCGGCCGGCCTGCAGCGCGTCGCGCTCGGCGCGGACGGGCTGGCCGCGCCCGCGCTCCCGCGCGCGGCGCTCGCCCTCGCCGCGATCCCCGCCGCCTTCGTCGCGATCGCGCCCGCGCTCGGCGGCCACGCGAGCGTGCAGCAGCCCCTCGCGCTGCTGTTTCCGCTCGACGTCGCGCACGTCCTCGCGATGAGCGCGTGGATCGGCGGGCTCATGCTGCTGCTGTTCGCCCTGCCCGCCGCCACCCGCCGCCTCCAAGCGCCCGACCGCACGCGGCTGCTCGCCGCCAGCCTCATCCGCTTCTCGCCGATCGCGCTCGGCTGCGTCGTCATGCTGCTCGTCACCGGCACGATCCAGGCGATCGAGCACATCGCGGCGTGGAGCCAGCTGCTGCACACGGGCTTCGGCCGCGCGGTGCTCGTCAAGGGCGGGCTCGTCCTCGTGCTCGTCGCGGTCGGCGCGGTCAACCGGCGGCGCGTCATCCCGCAGCTGCGCGCGCTCGTTGCGTCGGCGACCGCGCCCGGCGCCGCGGGCCACCTCCTGCGCCGGACGCTGCGCGCGGAGGTCGTGCTCGTGCTCGTCGTCCTCGGCGTGACAGCGGCGCTCGTGAGCTACCCGCCGCCAGACTCGCTCGCGGGCGGCCCGTTCGGCGGCACCGCCACCCTCGGGCCGCTGCGCCTCGAGGCGACGGTGGACCCGGCCCGCGTCGGGCCGAACGAGCTGCACCTCTACCTCCTCAAGTCGTCGGACGGCACGCCGTTTGACGGCACGAAGGAGCTCACCGTGACGCTGTCGCTGCCGGCCAAGGACATCGGCCCGCTCGATACCACCGCGCGCCCGGCCGGCCCTGGCCACTTCGTCGTCGACACGGTCCAGCTCGTGCCGGGCGGCGACTGGCGGCTGCACGTGACGAGCCGCATCTCCGAATTCGACCAGTACGACGCGACGCTGAAGGTGCCGGTGCGCTGATGCGTCCATCCCTCCGAGAAGGAGCCCGACCATGACCCGCAGGACCATCTCCATCGCCGCCGCGATCGTGGCCGCGCTCACGCTGCCCGCCGCCGCCGGTGCCCACGTCACGCTGCAGCCCTCCGAGGCGCCCGCCGGCGGCTTCGCGCGCCTGGACGTGCGCGTCCCCAACGAGGAGGACGCCAAGGACACGGTCAAGGTCGAGGTCCAGATGCCGTCCGGGTTCGCCGACGCGTCGTACGAGCCGGTGGCGGGCTGGACGGTGAAGGAGACCCGCAAGAAGCTCCCGAAGCCGATCACGGCCGACGACGGCGACGTGCTCACCGACGAGCTCGGCACGATCACGTTCACCGCGGCGCCGGGCAAGGGCATCAAGCCGGGGCAGTTCCGGGACTTCGGCCTGTCGCTCGGGCTGCCGGACAAGCCCGCCGGCACGAAGCTTGCGTTCAAGGCGCTGCAGACCTACACGGGCGGCGAGGTCGTGCGCTGGATCGGCGCGGAGGGGGCCGACCACCCGGCGCCGATCGTCACGCTCGTCGCCGACGCCGAGCCCGCCGCGGGCGCGGCGCCGTCCGCCACGGCCGCGCCGGCCGGCGACGACGACTCTGGCGACGACGGCGGCGGCAACGGCCTCGCGATCGTCGCGCTGATCGTCGGCGCGCTCGGCCTCGTCGCCGGCGGCGCGGCGCTGGCGACGGCGCGCAAGTCGTCGGCCGCGTAGGCACGCTCCCGGCGACGCGCCTGCGCCGCGGGGCGGGCGCGCCCGCCGGCGCGGTGCGTTTCGAAGGAGGCGCCGCGCGAGCCTCCTAGAGCTCTTCGACCTCGTCTGCCTCGGGCTCGGCGTTCTCGTCGTCGTCGACGATCTCGTCGTCGCTGCTGAGGCCGGCGGTCAGCGCAGATCCGTGGCGGACCTGGAAGGCCTGCATGAGCTCGTCGCGGGCCGATTCGTCGATCGGCACGTCGTCGGCGATGAGGACCCAGTCGGCGCCCTCGAAGTCCTCCATGTTGAAGACCTCGGTGTCGACGTCGGGCGAGTCGTCGACGACGATCAGCACCTCGGTCTGCGGGTTGAAGTACGTGCCGGGACGGTTGACGATGTCCTCGAGGTCGAACTGACGGGGGTTGGCCATGGGCTTATCTGTATCAGTTCAGGTCGCGCAGGCGACGCTCGATCTCGGCCTCGACGTCGAGCGCGCCAAGTCCCGCGCGCTCGCGCCGCCGGTTGCGCGCCTCGACCAGCGCGCGGACCTCGTCGCGCAGCTCGCCGGCCGCCACGGCGGGCGCCGGGCCGGCGGACGCGTCGCCACGATCGAGCGCCGCGAGCTCGGCGTCGACGTCCAGCGGCGGCACGCCGCGGCGCACGCGGCGGGCGTTGCGCGCCTCGAGGAGCTCGCGGATCTCCTCGTCGCGGTCGTCCGGCGGCGCGACCGCGGCCGGCGCCTCGTCGACCGCCGGCGCGTCCATCCCGCCCTTGCCGATCTCGCGATACGCGTGCCCGCTCGTCGCCAGCGTGTAGAGCGCGACGATGGAGGCGAACACGACGACGACGATGACGAGCGTGACGAGGGCCTCCTCCATCCAGGCGATGATCGCAGCGTACGGAGGGCGCTTTGGAAATCAACGTGGAAGTCCGATACTCTGCGGGTATCGCAAGTTGACTGACCAGTCAATCGGACCCACTTCCAGGAGCAAATCCCATGGTCGATTTCACGTTGACGGACGAGCAGAAGGACCTCCGCGAGCTCGCGCACGAGTTCGCGGAGAAGGAGATCCGTCCCGTCGCATGGGAGCTCGACCGCGACGGTGGATGGCCACAGGCGATCATCGACAAGGCGCACGAGGTCGGCCTGATGAACACCCACATCCCCGAGGAGTACGGGGGACCGGGCCTCAGCACGCTCGACGGCTGCATCATCGAAGAGGAGATGTCGTGGGGCTGCTCGGGCGTCCAGACGTCGCTCGGCGCCAACGGCCTCGCCGCCGCGCCCGTGCTGCTCGGCGGCTCGGAGGAGGTCAAGCGCGAGTTCTGCGAGGCGCTCATCGACGACGTCAAGCTCGCCTCCTTCTGCCTGACCGAGCCCGACGCCGGCTCCGATGTCAGCGGCATGCGCACCCTCGCTGTTCGCACGGGCGACAAGTACGTCATCAACGGCTCGAAGTGCTTCATCACGAACGGCAGCTACGCCGACTACTTCGTCGTCTACGCGAAGACCGACCCCGAGGCCGGCCATCGCGGCATCTCCGCGTTCCTCGTCGCGAAGGACGAGACGGTGATCGTGGACAAGAAGGAAGACAAGATGGGCCAGCGGGCGTCGAACACCGCGACGATCACGTTCGACGACACCGAGGTCGACGCGCGCTACCTGCTCGGCGAGGAGAACAAGGGCTTCAAGCTCGCGATGATGGTCCTCGACCGTACCCGGCCTGGCGTCGCGGCGATGGCTACGGGCATCTCGCGCGCCGCGTTCGAGATGGCCACGGCCTACTCGAAGGAGCGCGTCCAGTTCGGCGTGCCGATCGCGATGCACCAGGCGATCCAGTTCATGATCGCCGACATGGCGACGAAGGTGCACCTCTCGCGACTGGCCGTATGGAACAGCGCGGTGCTGCTCGATCAGGGCAAGCGCAACACGCTCGAGTCCTCGCACGCCAAGCGCTTCGCGGCCGACACCGCGATGGAGGTCACGACCGACGCGGTCCAGATCTTCGGCGGCTACGGCTTCATCAAGGAGTACAAGATCGAGAAGCTCATGCGCGACGCGAAGATCATGCAGCTCTACGAGGGCACCTCGCAGATCCAGCGGCTCGTCATCGCGCGCGAGACGCTGCTGCCGCGGCGCATCGAGGAGCCGGCGACGGCGACCGCGTAGCGGCCCGTCGCTGCCGCGACGGCCGTGGCTCGACGCCCGCCATACTGCGCCGATGGCGCCACGCCGTCGGACGACCGAGGCGGCCGTCGCAGAGACGGCCGCCCGCAGCGACGTCCGGGCGGCGGCGGGAGGGCCTGCGCCGCGCGAGCCCGGCCCGCCCGGCGGCGGAGGAGGAGCGGGCGGGCCAGGTTCGGCCGACCCGCTCGTCGCCGGGCTGCGCAAGGCCGGTCTCCTACGGCTGCTCGTCCTGCACCTCCTCGGCCAGGGCCCGTCGTACGGCAACCAGCTCATGGAGCGCGTGAGCGAGCTGACGGGCGGCATGGTCGGCGTCAACCCGAACACGATGTACCCGCTCTTGCGCACGCTCGAGGCCGAGGGCCTCGTGGCGGGCGAGTGGGAGCACCCCGAGCGGCGGTCGCGGCGCTTCTACCGGCTGACGGAGACCGGCGCCGCCCAGCGCGACACGCTCGTCTCCGAGCTCGGTCCGCGGCTGGACGAGCTGGCCGTCGCGGTCGACCTGCTGCGGCGCGAGCTGCTCGGCAGCTAACCAGCCCTACCTAGACTTCCCGCGGCCCCAAGGCCGCGCCCCCAACCACAAGGAGTTCCCACAAGGTGTTCGTGTTCAAGGCCGCGGTTGTCGGCGCAGGGACGATGGGCGGCGAGATCGCCCAGGTCATCGCCTCCGCTGGCATCCCGGTGGTGCTGAAGGACGTCAAGCAGGAGTTCGTCGATCTCGGGCTGAAGAAGGCCGAGGAGGTCACCCGGGCGCAGCTCGGCGGGCTCGTCCACAAGCAGAAGATCAGCGAGGAGCAGGCCGCGTCGCAGGCGGCGCAGATCCTCGGCCGGATCAGCGGGACGACGGACTACGACGGCTTCGGCGACGTCGACTTCGTCATCGAGGCCGTGCCGGAGCGGATGCAGATCAAGCAGGCGGTGCTCGCCGAGCTAGACGCGTGCACGCCTGGCCACGCGATCCTCGCGTCGAACACGTCCGCGCTCGCGATCTCGGAGATGGCGCTCGCGACGAGCCGTCCCGACAAGGTCGTCGGCTTTCACTTCTTCTATCCCGCGTCGATGATGCGGCTCGTCGAGATCGTCGAGGGCGAGGACACGTCCGCGGAGACGATGCAGGTCGCCACGACGTTCGCGCAGGCCATCCGCAAGATGCCGATCACGTGCGGCGAGGAGCCCGGCTTCGTCGTCAACCGGATCCTGAACTCAGCGATCTCCGAGGTCTGGCGGATGCAGGAGGAGCGCGGGCTGTCGATCAAGGCGATCGACGACGCGGTCGCCGCCTCGCGCGTCGCGCCGATGGGCCCGTTCTTCCTCACGGACCTGCTCGGCCTGGACACCGTCCTGCACGTCGCCGAGCACCTGCGCGACTCCTACGGCGACAGCTTCTACGTGCATCAGGGCATGGCGGCGCTGGTGGAGGCCGGTGAGCTCGGCGCGAAGGCCGGCAAGGGCTTCTACGAGAACGGCGAGCCGCGCTCGGGCGGCGAGACGTCGTTTGACGCCGACGAGCTCGCTCAGCGCTTCGTGCTCAAGGCGTTCGTCGAGGCGTGCCTCGTGCTCGAGGACGGCATGGCGACCGTGCGCGACATCGACCTCGGCATGATGGCCGGCGCGGGCCTCATCCCGCCGCCGTTCGCGCGCGCCGACCAGACCGGCCTCGACGTGCTCCTCGGCCAGCTCGAGACCGCTGCCGCCGAGTGGGGCGAGCGCTTCGCGCCGCCGCTGATCCTGCGCCGGCTCGTCGCGCAGGGTCGCCTCGGCGCCAAGGCCGGCCAGGGCTTCTTCGCGTACGCCCGGCCTGACTCCGGCGACTTCGAGCAGGGCGAGGCCGTCAAGCTCGAGACCCGCGGGGACGTCGCGATCGCGTGGATGGACCGCCCGCCGGCGAACTCGCTGTCGCCGCAGGTCGTCGCCGAGCTGGAGCGGATCTGGGAGCGCGTGGACGCCGATCCCGGCGCGCGCGTGCTCGTGATCTGCTCGGCGAACCCGATGCTGTGGTGCGCCGGCGCGGACATCAAGGGCTTCAAGACGATGGACGCGGAGGCGGGGGCGGCGATGCTGGCCGACGGGCACGCGCTGCTGCGGCGCATGGAGCGCTCGTCGACGGTGACGATCGCGGCCGTCAACGCGATCGCCTACGGCGGCGGCTGCGAGCTGGCGATGGCGTGCGACGTGCGGATCGCCGCGCAGTCGGCGAGCTTCGGCCAGCCCGAGATCAACCTCGGCATCATCCCCGGCCTCGGTGGGACGCAGCGGCTGCCGCGGCTCGTCGGCACCGCGCGGGCGCTGGAGCTCAACCTGGTCGGCGACCCGATCTCCGCCGCGGAGGCGTTCGAGATCGGCCTCGTCACGCGCGTCGTGCCCGACCACGAGCTGCACGACGTCGCGCTGGCGTGGGCGCGCAAGCTCGCCGGCCAGGCGCCGTTGGCGGTGCAGGCGATCAAGCGCACGACCGCCGGCGACGCCGACCTCGACGAGGGCATCCAGGCCGAGCAGGCCGCGTTCGCGGAGGTGTTCGCGACCGCCGACGCGAGCGAGGGCATCGGCGCGTTCCTGACGAAGCGCCAGCCCGCGTGGAAGGGCGAGTAGGCCTCGACGCTCGCGGCCGCGCCTGCGCCAGCGGCGGCGGCTGCGCCGGCGGCGGCGGCTGCGGACGCGCCGCGCGGAGGCGGCGAGCGTGAACGGCGTCGCGCGCCTTGCGGAACTCGTCCGCTCGGCGGGCTCCACCGTGGCGCTGACCGGTGCCGGGATCTCGGTGCCGTCCGGCATTCCCGACTTCCGGACGCCCGGCACCGGCATCTGGCAGCACGTCGACCCGATGGAGGTCTCGCACATCGACGCCTGGCGCCGCGATCCCGAGCGCTTCTGGAGCTTCTACGGCCAGCGCTTCCAGACGCTCGGCGACAAGCAGCCCAACGGGGCGCACGCCGCGCTCGTCGAACTCGAGGATCGCGGCCTGCTCGACGCCGTCGTCACGCAGAACATCGACATGCTGCACCGCAAGGCGGGGACGCGAGCGCTCGTCGAGGTCCACGGCTCGATCGCCTCGTCGTCGTGTGAGGACTGCGGCGCGAGCTACGGGCTGGACGAGGTGATCGGCCGGCTGGCCGGCGCCGTCATGCCCGCCTGCGACTGCGGACGGCCGCTGAAGCCCGACGTCGTGCTCTTCGGCGAGTACCTCTCCACCGAGACGCTCGATCGCGCCGCCGAGCTGGCCGCCGGCGCGGACCTCCTGCTCTGCATCGGGTCGTCGCTCGAGGTCCATCCCGTCGCCGGCCTGCCCGAGCTGACGCTACGAAGCGGGGGAGAGCTCGCGATCGTCACGAAGGGCCCGACGCCGTGGGACGACCGCGCCGCGGTGAAGCTCGACGGCGACATCGAGGACGAGCTGCGAGCACTCGTCGCGGCGCTGTAGGGGCGCCGCGCGCCGTCCCTTCAGACGCCGCCGGCGGTTCGCGCTCGTAGCGCCGCCTCTACGCGCCCGAGGACCGCGCCGACGACCGCGATCTGCCCCGGCTCCAGACCTCCCTGCAGCGCCGCGGCCGCGGCCGACCGCACCTCGTCGTGCCTGCCGCGAAGCTCGTCGAGGCGCGCCGCGAGCCCGGCCTGCTCGCGCCACGGCTCGAGCTCCGCGAGCGCCGCGTCGAGCGCCACGCCGAGCTGCAGCGCGGCCTCGCGCCAGCGCTCCGCGTCGAGGTCGCCGCGCGCTCGCAGCACGAGCTCCTCACACGCGAGCACGGGGTCGCGGCCGGCGAGCACCGCGGCGAGGCGCTCCTGCGGGCGCAGCGACACGCGGCGCAGCGCGGACGGCTCCGCGGCGCGTGGCAGCTCGAGCGCGCGCTGCCAGCGGCCGTCGGCGACGTGCTCGCCGTCGCCGTAGCCGACCCGCACGACGATCGCCCGCGACAGCGCCACCTCGCGCGTGCACGGGTCCGCCGTCGCGACGCGCTGCGCGTGCAGCACGCGGTTCAGCCGCGCGACGGCCTCGCCGGCGAGCGCGTCCACGTCGGCCGAGCGCAGCCACTCCTCGGCGGCCGGCCGGCCGTCCAGCGCCACGGTGTCGACGAGCGTCGCCCGCGACGTGACCACGGGGGAGGGGGGAGGCTCCGGCGGCGCGTCGGCAGCGCGGCGCCGCCGGCGCGGCAGCAGCCGCCGCTCCGGCGCCCCCAAGACGCGCAGCACGAGCACCCAGCGGACGCCCTCGCCGAGGTGCTCGCGGATCGAGTAGCGCCCCGGGTCCGGCCCGAGCGGCCACGGGAACTCGAACTGCACAAAGCGAAACCGCCGTGACGAGGTCACGGCGGTTTCGGTGCGACTGCGACCGGAGGACCGGTTGCGATGGCTGCTACTCGGTGACGTGAGCCGAGCTCGCGCGACCCTTGGCGGCCTTGATCGCGTACTTCGACGGCGCGACTGCCACCGTCGGGTTGTCGATCTGGCCGAGGCGGTCGATGAGCTTGACCCACTGCGACGGCTTCAGCACCGACTCGGCGAGCCTGCCCGCCTTCGTCGTGGCATCGAACTGCGGACGGAAGCCGACGTGGATGTGGTCGGCATGGTCGGCCAGCGCCAGCGTGTTCGAGGCGCCGTCGTAGGTCATCAGGGTGATGATCTGCGCGGGCTTCATCGTGCCCTGCAGCGTCAGCAGCCTGCGGACCGTGATGTCCGTGATCGAGCCCGCGCCCTGGTTGCCCAGGATCGGGATGCCGTTGATCTTCGCGATGTCGACGGCGTTGCCCGACGAGTGCGCGGAGACGTTGCCGCCGGCGGTGTAGAAGCCGTGGCCACAGCGCATCGACGTGACGGTCGGCTTCAGGCCGCTGGAGGCGAGGAACTCGAGCACCGCGAGGGCGCGCCGGTCGACGACGCCGGCCTCGACGTCACGACGGCCACACGAGTAGATCTCGATCCGCGGGTTCGCGAGGACGCGCTGCTGCAGCGCTTCCTTGCTCATCAGCAGGATCTGACCGATCGTGGCGCCCTGGGCGTCCTCCCCGAAGAACGGGTTCTTGCCCTGCGCGCGGTAGATGGCCGTGGCCTCGAGGACCTTCCAGCCGTCGAGGATCGGCTTCGGATCGATCCGCGGCGCGCCGCGGCCGGCCGGCCGGATCTCGAACAGCATGTGGGGTGCCAGGATGTCCGACGTCTTGCCGATCCGACCGAGGACCGTGCCGGCGATGATCCGGCGGCCCTTGACGAGCGGCTTGAGCACGACGTCGCTCTTCTTGAGGCCGTAGACCCCGGAGAAGTACGACGAGCTGCTGGCGCCCTCGCCGAGCGCCGACTCGGACTCCATGAGCTGGCGCTTGCCGCCCGCGCGCATCGCCTTCGGACGCGTCGGGTTGGCGAACAGGCGCTCCTTGGCGACCGCGGCAGCGGCGTCCTCGGACACGGAGGCCGCGGTGTCGGCGGCCTTCTTGACCGCCTTGCCGACGTTGCGACCCGCGCTGGCGGCCTTCGACGGCGCCTTGTCCTTCGGCAGTGCGAGCTCCTTGGCGATCGACGCCTTGCTCTGCGTCTTCGCCTTGGGCACGAGCACCTGCGTCGCGATCTTCTTCAGACCCGCGTACGTGTACGTGTTGCCGTAGACGTCGCGCAGCATGGCGAAGTTGCCGAGGCGCCGGCTGTTGCCGACCTTGACGATCGTGCCGTCCTGCACGGCGATGACCCGCGAGCCCGCCTTCGCGAAGATGTTCAGCCCGCGACGCGACGTGCTCTCGACCGGCAGCGCGGCGTTCTTGCCCCGTGCGATCCGGCGCGTCGCCGCCCGCTCGGAGATGTCGTCCGCGTAGGTGGCCTTGGCGTGCACCGGGAAGCGGCCCTGGGTCAGACCGCTGAGCGATCCGACGAGGTCGGCCGGCATCCCGCCGATGAAGCGTGCGCGCATCAGCACCGAGTTGACGTACCAGTCGGCGTGGTTGTAGGCGAAGATCGCCTTGCGCAGATCCTCCTGCGCGCCCGCGGCCTTGAGGTAGCGTGCCGCGGCGAACACGCCGTCGACCGGGTTGTACGGGTCCTTCTTGCCGTCGCCGTTGGCGTCGACGCCGTACATCTTCCACGTTGACGGGAGGAACTGCATCCAGCCGACGGCGCCGGCGGTGGACACGTTCAGGTTGCGCCCGTAGTTCGTCTCGATCTCGTTGATCGCGGCGAGGACCTCCCACGGCACGCCGTACTGGATGCCGGCGGCCTGGTAGATCGGGAGCAGGAAGACGGGGATGCGGAACTTGTCGATGAAGAAGTTCGGAACACCGACCGCCACAGGGCCCGGGATTGCCAGGGACATGGTCGGGTTCTGCAGCGTGGGCACGCCGTTCGGGAAGCGCAGCTTCGTCTTCTCCGGCAGGGCGCGCTGCACCTTCGTGATGGCACCCTTGATGACGTTGCCGGCCGAGTCGAGCGCGCGCTCGCCGGCACGGGGGGCACGCTTCTTGTTGCCGGTCGTGCGCTGGGCCTGGGTCGCGCTCGCGTCGGCGATCGCCTCGCCCGCGGAGGGCTCCGCGGTCGCGCCGGGCAGCGCTGGCGCCACCGGGGCGGCAGGAGCGATGGGCGCCGCCTGCGTGATCTCGTCGATGCGGAGAATCGGCAGCCCGAGGATGCTCGGCAGCTTGATCTGGTCGAGCGGCACGTCAGCGCCGACGTCGACCGTGACGGTCTTCTTGATGTTTCCGACGACGGTGACGACGAAGGTTCGCGGAGTGGCGTTCGCGGTGACCGCGAACGACGCCATCCCAACAGAGATCCCGCTGGTCGCCACCAGAGCGATGAGCAGCCTACGCTTGTGGTGCATGTGTTCCTGCATCTCCCCCCTGGAGGTGTTCCAAGTACGCGACTCCCGATGCGCGTGCGCGGCAGCCTACCGGGAAATGGCACGAAGCGCTAAGCCCCGCCTAACGACCGCTTGCGAACGGGCATTCCACTGCCCGCGGCGGACGGAACCCTCGCACGCGCGCGGGCACGTGTAGGCCGCGTCCCGGCGCGCTTCCAGCCGCTGCTGGTCAGCGGGCAGCGCAACCGGGCACCGTCGCGTCACCCTGCCTGCGCTAGCCTCGGAGCGGCCCCCAACAGGCTGGAGGATCGCAGCCAGATGAGCGACGAGACCGAGTCCGAAGGGCTGCGCGAGCGGCTTACCAAGCAGAGCGAGGACACCTTCGGCCGGCTGGCCGAGGACCTCCTCGCCAACCCGCTCGTGAGCGGCGCGATCGCGCGCGCCTTCGACGCGCGCGACAAGGCGACCTCGGCCCAGGAGGCGACGTTCGCGGCGCTCAACATCCCCACCGCGGCCGACATCGAGCGGCTGACGCGCCGCGTGCGCTCGGTCTCCCAGCGCCTCGAGGGCATCGAGGACGGCATCGACCGGCTCGACGAACGGCTGTCGGCGCTCGCTGCCGGGACGAGCATGGACCAGCGCCTAGAGGCGATCGAGGTCCAGCTCGGCGCGCTGACGCGCGAGCTGGCGGGGCTGCGCGGGTCGCTGCCGGGCGCGACGGAGCCGGTGCCCGCTCGCCAGGAGCGGATGAAGGTCTCAGGCTGAACCTGAGGGATCGGCTTGCGCGACGAGCGACGCCAGCGCGGCGGCGCCCGCGCGACCCAGCCGCTCGCCCGCCGTCACGAGACCCTCGGCGTCAAGCCGCTCGCGGACGTCGCCGGGACCCATGATGTCGGCGACTGCGAGCAGGCACCCGAACGCGATCCCGCGCCGCTCGGCCACCCGCGCCAGAGCGGCCGCCTCCATCTCCACGGCGAGCGCGCCGTTACGTACCCACGCGCGAGCGCGCGTGAGGTCGGGGTCGTAGAAGAGGTCGGACGTCGCGACAGCGCCGACGCGCGCTCCGGCGCCGGCCGCCGCGCACAGCGCCGCGACGAGCGAACCGTCGCATGCGACCCGCTCGCCGGCCCCGAGCGCGCGGCTCGTCCCGTCCGCGGCGAGGGCGGCGTCGGCGACGACGAGGTCGCCGAGCTGCAGGCCGGCGGCGAGCGCCCCGCACGTCCCGACGCGGATCGCGTGGCGCACGCCGAGGTCGCACAGCTCCTCGAGCACGATCGCGGCGCTCGGCCCGCCCATGCCGGTGCTCTGGATCGTCAGCGGCTCGCCGTCGGCCGCGAGCCCCGTGTAGCCCCAGAGGCCCCGGTTGTGGTTGAACATCTTGGGGCCCGTCGTCAGCAGCTGGGCGAGCAGCAGCGCGCGCCCGGGATCGCCGGGGAGCAGCGCGCGCGGAGCCAGATCGGCTGTCGGGTGGATGTGTACCGGCATGAGAGGCGGGGCATATGATCGGGCCATGGCCAAGAAGAAGCCCACATCACGCACCGACGCCGTCCGCCAAGCCGTCGATCAGGCCTTCCAGACGCAGATCCCGCGCGAGCGGATCTCGGAGCTGCTCGACGAGCTCGGCAACACCGCCGGCCGCCTGCGCGGGGCCGTGGACGACCTGCGGCCCGCCTCCGCCGAGGAGGTCAAGACGCTCCGTGCTGACCTGCAGGCGCTCACCGCGCGCGTCGAGAAGCTCGAGGTCGAGGCGAAGGCCAAGCCCGCGCCGCGCCGCGCGGCGGCCGCCAAGGCCAAGCCGGCGGCGGCGACGGCGAGCAGCGGTTCGGCGGCCGCCAAGCCGCGCAAGCGCCCGCCCGCGAAGCCCAAGCCGGCCGACGCGACCTGATGGGCGTCGAGTTCGACAGCCCCAAGGAGTTCCGCGAAGTCATGGACCGGGTCTTCACGCTCATGAGCGAGGACGCCGACATGGGTCCCAAGCTCCGCGACGCCGACGTCCCGCAGCGCTTCGAGTTCGAGGATCTCGACCTCATCGTCAACATCCGCGCGGCGCGCGACGGCGAGGACGGCTGCCTGCACTGGGAGTGGAGCGACGACGTCGACTGGACGTCCAAGGTCCAGATGAAGATGTCCGCCGAGACGGCGAACAAGTACTTCCAGGGCAAGGAGAACGTCCCCGTCGCGATCGCCCGGCGCCGGATCAAGACCGGCGGCGACATCAAGGCCGCGCTCGCGCTGATCCCGATCACGAAGCCCGTCTACGCGCAGTACCGGGCCGTCATCGAGGACGAGTACCCGCACCTGCTCGCGTAGCCGGCGCGCGCGCCAACGTTAAGACGCGTTGACAGCGCGCCCGGCAAGGCGTATCCATCTGGACACCAGGTCGAACAGTGGGTGGCTGTCCACTCGCAAGGCGCCGCCGGCACGAAGACGAGCGCCGTCGACCGAGGCAGCGGGCCGCATCGCCCGCAGACGGCGGAGCCGAGGCTCCGCCGTCGTCATGTCGGGTCAGCCGCCGATCTGGCGCTCGGCCGCCCAGCGCGACAGCTCGTGGCGGCTTGAGAGCTGCAGCTTGCGCAGGACGGCGGAGACGTGCGCCTCGACGGTCTTCGCCGAGATGCCCAGCCGCAGCGCGATCTCCTTGTACATGTAGCCGCGCGCGATGTGCTGCAGGACCTCGCGCTCGCGCGGGGTGAGCTGGTCGAGGTCGGCGTCGCGGCCGGCGGACGGTGGCGCGCCGGGCGCCGCGCCCGCGAACGCGTCGAGCACGAAGCCCGCGAGGCGGGGCGAGAACACGGCGTCGCCGCCGTGGACGCGGCGCACGGCGTCGGCGAGGTCGGGGCCGGAGATCGTCTTCGTCACGTACCCGCGCGCGCCGGCGCGGATGACCGCGATGACGTCCTCGGCGGCGTCGGACACCGACAGCGCGAGGAACTGCGGGCGGCCGGGGACCGCGCCGCTCTCTCGTGCGCGCAGGCGCCGGATGACCTCGAGGCCGCCGCCGTCCGGCATGTGCACGTCGAGCAGGACGACGTCGGGCTGCTCGGCGATGATCAGCTCGACGGCCTCGGCGACGGTCGCGGCGTCCCCGACGACGTCGACGAGGCCCGCCAGCTCCGCGCGCACGCCCGCGCGAAACAGCCCATGGTCGTCAACCAGGACCACCCGCACGGGCTCGGGGGCGGCGGTCACGATCCGCTCCGGTCGAGGACGAGCACGAGCTCGACCTCGGTCCCGCCGCCCGGCGAGGCGTGGATCGCCGCGCGGCCGCCGTGGCGCTCCATGCGCCCGACGATCGACTCCCGCACGCCACGCCGATCCGCCGGCACCGCCGAGGGATCGAAGCCGGGCCCGCGGTCGCGGACGAAGACCTCCAGCCGCTCCGGTCCCGCCTCGGCGTAGACGGCCACCGGCGCACCCGAAACGCCCGCGAACTTCGCCGCGTTGAGCATCGCCTCGCGGGCCGCTGCGACGAGCGCCTCGCCGTCTCGATCGAGCTGCGCGTCGCCCACGGCGACGACGTCGATCGGCACGCCGTGCGCCTCCTCGACCTCCTGCGCGGCCGACTCGAGCTCCGCGGCGAGCCAGCGCTCGCCGGGCTCGTGCGCCTGCGCGCCCGCAAGCCAGGAGCGCAACTCGCGCTCCTGGCGGCGCGCCAGCGCGGCGACCTCGCGCGGGTCGCCCGCGCGCTTCTGCACGAGCGCGAGCGTCTGCAGGACCGAGTCGTGCAGGTGCGCCGCGACCTCAGCGCGCTCCTGCGAGCGGATGCGCTCGGCGCGCTCGGCCGTCAGCGACGACGCGAGCCGCACGAACCACGGCGCGAAGATGACGCCGAAGGCGATCGCGACGACGAGCGCCGCGAGCGCGACGTCGGTCGCGGCCGCGAGCGCGCCGCTGAACTGCAGGAAGACGATCGCCGCGGCGATGACGAGCGTCACGCCGATCCCGATCCGCGAGATCACCGCCGGCCGCGACTCGCCGCCGGGCACGGGCGCGGTCGCGGCCAGCGACGGCGCGGCGGCGCCGGGGCTGGCACTGGCGGTCAGCACCGCGCGCGGCGGGCCGGCCTCGGCGAGGCGCTCCGGCCCGCCGGTCGAGCGGTGCCAGATCAGCGCGCCTCCAGCGGCGACGAGCGTCAGCGGCCAGATCAGCACGTCGGAGAACGGCAGCCCGAGCTCGCGAAACGCCAGCAGGACGGACAGCAGCAGCAGGCCCGCGCCGAGCGCGACCTCGACCGTGCCGCGCCGGCCGTGGTCCTGGATCGAGGCGAGCGCGGTCCCGGCGTCGGCCTCCTCGGCCGGCATGAGGATCCACGCCAGCACGTAGAGGACGAGGCCGATCCCGCTGGCGAGCGTCGTCGCGACGAACGCGAAGCGCACGAGCAGCGGGTCGATCTGCAGCCGCTTGCCGAGCCCGGCGCAGACCCCGGCGATCTTGCCGTTGCGCGGATCGCGTCGCAGGTCGCGCACGCCGGGCGCCGCCGAGGTTGCCATGCCGGAGATCATCACGTGCGCCGCGACAGGCCGCTCGCAAGCAGGATGGCTCCCACCGCGCCGAACGCGATGGGAGCCATGGCGCCGAAGCTCAGCGTGAGCACGTCCGCGCTGTCGAGCAGCAGGACGACGCCGAGCACGACGAGCACGAGGCCCGCCGTGAGCGACACGCGATGGGGCTAGCCGTTCGACGCACCGCTGCTCGCCGTCCTCGTCGCGCAGGCGCTGTTGCGCCCGTCGCCGTCGCGGTCGAACTCGGCGCCGCGCCAGCGGCCCGGGCGATCGGGCGCCGTCGTTGCGCACCTCGAGCAGCCCGAGCCCGATGTCGCCGTCGATGACGAGTCGCGCGGTGCCGGCCGGCGCGCGGCGCGAGTCGTTCCACGTGACGTCGATGCCGCCGCCGTCGCGGTCGAAGACCGAGACGCCGCCCATGCCGACCTTCGCGGTGCTCGCGACGCAGACGTCCTCGGGCACGAGCACGAGCACGTGACCGGTGCCCATCCCGACCTTCAGGCGGCGATCGCCGGCGGGCAGGTCGACGTCGCGCAGGTCGATCGTCAGCTCGCCGGCGCCGAGCTTGTAGCTGCTCTTGACCTCGGCCAGCGTGCCGGGCCGCTCCTCGCGGTCGCCGAAGCCGCCGTCGAGGTCGATCCCCGCCGCCGACACGAAGCCGAGCGGCAGCGCGATGGCCAGCGCCGGCAGGATGAGCCAGCGTGCACCGCCGACGAACGCGGCCGCGACGAGGGCGGCGCCCGCGGCGATGACCAGCGCGGCGATGACGAGGCCGCCGCCGAAGCCGCTCGCGACGAAGCTGCCGACGGCGAGCGCGAAGCAGCCGAGCGAGCAGGGCGACCCCGAGCGCCGCGCGGCGCGCGATGTCCCCGGGGCTCCCCGATGGCCGCTCGCCGGAGACGAGCCACCAGGCGGCTAGACCCGCGACGGCGAGGAAGGCGAGCGGGAAGAGCGCCCCGCCGATGCCGAGCCCGAAGAGGCCGAGCGACAGGCCGACGATCGTCAGCAGGATCGCGAGGCCGACGGCGATGGCGCGGTCGCGCGTGTCGTTGGGCCCGGCGGCGACCTCGCCGTCGGACGGGACGAGCACGAGCGCCGCGGCGTAGACGATCAGGCCGGTGCCGCCGAGCAGCGCGAGCGCGACCATGCCGATCCGCACGAGCGTCGGGTCGATGCCGAAGTAGCGGCCGAGCCCGCCGCAGACGCCGCCGATGAGCCGATCGGTGCTCGAGCGCTCGAAGCGCTTGGGCCCGGACGGGGGCGGATCGGACGGCGCTGGCGGACCGGGGTCCGACGGCGGTGGCGGTGGAGGCGAGAGGGGGGTGTCGGGTGTCGAGTTCATGCGTCGCAGTGTCTGCTCGGGAGCGCCCCGTGCCTATTGGGAATGATCCCTAGGGGACGACCCGGGTCGTCCGAGGGTCGTCGTGCCGGTCGGAGACGTTCGCGGGAGCCACGCCTACACTCGCTGGTGTGACGGACGACCTGCTCGAGCGCGTGCGGGCGACCGGGCTGCTGCCGGAGCGCCGGCCGGTCGTCGTGCTGCTGTCCGGCGGCCGCGACTCGGTCTGCCTGCTCGACGTGGCCGTGCGCCTCGCCGGCCCGCGGGCCGTGAGCGCCCTGCACGTCAACTACGGCCTGCGCCCCGAGTCCTCCGACGACGAGACGTGCTGCCGGGAGCTGTGCGCGCAGCTCGGCGTCGAGCTCGAGGTGCTCACGGCGCGCCGGCCCGAGGACGCCGGCAACCTGCAGGCCTGGGCGCGCGACGTGCGCCTGGGCACCGGCGCCCGGATCGCCGCCGCGCGCGGTGCGCGGCTGGCCACCGGCCACACCGCGACCGACCAGGCCGAGACCGTCCTCTACCGGCTCGCCGCTTCGCCGGGCCGCCGTGCGCTGCTCGGGATGTCCCCGCGCGACGGCCTGCTCGTCCGGCCGCTGCTCGGCGTGACCCGCGCGCAGACCGCGGCGCACTGCCGCGCGCGCGGCCTGGCCTGGCGCGAGGACGCGTCCAACGCCGATCCGGCCTACGCCCGCAGCCGGGCACGGACCGGCCTGGTCCCGGCGCTGCGCGAGCTGCATCCGGCGGCCGAGGCAAACGTCGTGCGCACCGCGGAGCTGCTGCGCGAGGAGGCGGCGGTGCTCGACGAGGTGGTCGCGACGGCGCTCGCCGGCCGTGACCGGATCGAGGTCGGCCACCTCGCGGCGCTGCCGCCGGCGCTCGCGCGGCTCGTCGTGCGGCGCCTCGCCGAGGACGCGTCCGGCCGCCTGTGCGCCCGCGCCGCCGCGCGCCTGCCGGAGATCCTCGACCTCGGCGACGGGGCGCTCGACCTCGGCGACGGCGCGCGCGCGGTGGTCGAAGGGGGCGTGCTGCGCGTCGAGCCGACCCCGCCTGGCCGCTCGGCGCCCGCGCGGCCGGCGCAGGGCCGCGCCGCGCGCGCGGCGACGCCGCCGGCGCACGGCGCCGCTCGGCGCGCGGCGCCGGAGCCCTCGGCGCGGGGCAGCGCTCGCCGCGCGGCGCCGGAGCCCTCGGCGCAGGGCAGCGCTCGCCGCGCGGCGCCGGAGCCCTCGGAGCCGCCGGCGACCGGTCAGCCGCAGTCGCTGCCCTGACCGCCGCCCGTCACGGCGCGCCGCGCGACCGCGCTTACACTCCCGCCCTCATGCGCGACGAACGCATCGGCGAGATCCTCGTCCAGCCCGACGACCTCTCGCGGCGCGTGCGCGAGCTTGGCCTGCAGATCACCGCGGACTACGCGGGGCGCGACCTGCTCCTCGTCGGCGTCCTGAAGGGGGCCGTGTTCTTCTTGTCGGACCTCATGCGCCACATCGAGGTGCCGTGCGAGGTCGACTTCATGGCGGTCGCGAGCTACGGATCGTCGACGGACTCGTCCGGCGTCGTGCGGATCCTCAAGGACCTCGACGACCCGATCGAGGGACGCCACGTGCTGATCGTCGAGGACATCGTCGACTCCGGCCTGACGCTGCAATATCTCTTGCGCAACCTCGCCGCTCGCGAGCCGGAGTCGATCGAGGTCTGCGCGCTTCTGACGAAGCCCGCGCGGCGCAAGGTCGCCGTCGAGCCGCGCTACGTCGGCTTCGAGATCCCCGATCGCTTCGTCGTCGGATACGGCCTCGATCACGCCGAGCGCTACCGCAACCTGCCCTACGTGGCGGTGCTCGCCGAACCCGCCTGACCGCGGCCCGCCCGCCGGACTTGGCGCGCCCCGACCATCGGTCAGGACCGGCCCCCGCACTTGCTAGGCTCACTGCTTCGTGTCCGACCTGGAATTCTCAGCATGAGCAGGTTCTCCAAGAGCGCCGCGTTCCCGATCCTGATCGTCGTGATCCTCGCGTTCTTCGCGTCGCAGCTCATCAGCGGCCCGAGCCAGAAGAAGGACCCCGGCTTCGGCGCGTTCATGAAGCAGCTCAACAACGGCGACATCAAGAACATCGAGATGCGCAACCGCACGAACGAGCTGCAGGTCACGCGCGACGACAAGAGCCAGTACCGCGTCGGCTTCGCGACGAACTACGGCGGCAAGCTGACCGACACGCTGCTGAAGGCCGAGAACGAGGGCCTCATCCAGAAGTTCGACGTCAAGGGCACGCGCACCAACGGCTGGCTGCAGATGCTGACCTACGTGCTGCCGTTCCTGCTCTTCATCGGCTTCTGGATCTTCCTCATGAACCAGATGCAGGGCGGTGGATCGAAGGTCATGTCGTTCGGCAAGTCACGCGCCAAGCGCATGTCGGTCGACTCGCCGAAGATCACCTTCCGCGACGTCGCGGGCGCGGACGAGGCGGTCGAGGAGCTCCACGAGATCAAGGAGTTCCTCGAGAACCCGAAGAAATTCCAGGCGCTCGGCGCCCGCATTCCCAAGGGCGTGCTGCTGTTCGGACCTCCCGGCACCGGCAAGACGCTGCTCGCCCGCGCGGTCGCAGGCGAGGCCGGCGTGCCGTTCTTCTCGATCTCCGGCTCGGACTTCGTCGAGATGTTCGTCGGCGTCGGTGCCTCGCGCGTGCGGGACCTCTTCGAGCAGGCCAAGCAGAACAGCCCGTGCATCATCTTCATGGACGAGATCGACGCCGTCGGCCGCCATCGCGGCGCCGGCATGGGCGGCGGTCACGACGAGCGCGAGCAGACGCTCAACCAGCTCCTCGTCGAGATGGACGGCTTCACGATGACCGACAACATCATCTTGATCGCCGCCACGAACCGTCCCGACATCCTCGACCCCGCGCTCCTGCGCCCGGGCCGCTTCGATCGCCAGATCGTCGTCGACCGCCCCGACCGCAAGGGCCGCGCGAAGATCCTCGACGTCCACACGCGCGGCAAGCCGCTGGCGAAGGAGATCAACACCGACGCCCTCGCCGGCCAGACGCCCGGCTTCACCGGCGCCGACCTCGCCAACCTCGTCAACGAGGCCGCGCTGCTGTCCGCTCGCACGGGCAAGCGCGAGATCGGCCAGCACGAGCTCGAAGAGGGGATCATGCGCGTTATCGCCGGCCCGGAGAAGAAGACCCGGGTCATGAGCGAGAAGGAGCGCCGGATCACCGCGTACCACGAGATGGGCCACGCGATCGTCGGCCACTACCTCGAGCACTCCGACCCGGTCCACAAGATCTCGGTCATCGGCCGCGGCCAGGCGCTCGGCTACACGATCTCGATGCCGACCGAGGACCGCTTCCTCACGACGCGCGCGGAGCTCACGGACTCGATGGCGATGACGCTCGGCGGCCGCGCCGCCGAGGAGATCGTCTTCGGCGAGATCACGACGGGCGCGTCGAACGACATCGAGAAGGTCACGGCGACCGCGAAGAACATGGTCATGCGCTACGGCATGAGCGAGCGCCTCGGCCCGCGCGTCTTCGGCCACGACCACTCGCAGCCGTTCCTCGGGCGCGAGTTCTCCTCCGAGCCGGACTACTCCGACGAGATCGCCCGCGAGATCGACGACGAGATCCGCCGTGTCGTCGAGTCCGCGCACCAGCGCGCGAAGGACATCCTCACCGAGCATCGCGAGACGCTGAACACGGTCTCGGAGATCCTCGTCCGCCGCGAGACGATCGAGAAGGCCGAGTTCGAGGCCCTCATCGACGGCCAGGCCGAGGAGGACGTGTTCCCGGAGGAGGTCGCCACGCCGCAGCTCCCGCCGCCGGCCGCGCCCCCGGTCGACGCGCCCGGTCGCGACGCCCCCCGCACGCTGCCGCGCCCCGGCCTCGCCGGCGGCCTCGAGGCCCGCGCGGACGAGCCGCGCAAGCCCGACCTGATCTAGCTCGCCTCCCGGGCCGGCTTCCACATGACCGCGCGTGAGGTCATCGCGCAGGACCTCTTGGCCATGCAGCGACCGCAGGCGGTGAGCGTCGTGGCGCCCGAGGTCGGCGAGCCCGTCGTGATGGGGGTCGTCAACGTCACGCCGGACTCGTTCTCAGACGGGGGCGAGTGGCTCGACGCGGCGGCCGCGATCGCGCACGGGCGCGAGCTGATCGAGCAGGGCGCGGCGATCCTCGACGTCGGCGGCGAGTCGACGCGGCCCGGCGCCGAGCCGGTCACCGAGGCCGAGGAGCTGCGGCGCGTCGTGCCCGTGCTCGAGGGCTTGCGCGACGCCGGCGCCCGGCTGTCGATCGACACCTCTAAGGCGGCTGTCGCGGCCGCCGCGCTGGACGTCGGCGCGACGATCGTCAACGACGTCACGGCCCTGCGCGGCGACCCGGCGATGGCGGGCCTCGTCGCGGAGCGCGGCTGCGGCTGCGTGCTCATGCACATGCTCGGCGAGCCGCGGACGATGCAGCGCGAGCCGGCCTACGGCGACGTCGTGGCCGACGTCAAGTCGTTCCTCGCCGCGCGCCTTGCGTTCGCGGTGAGCGCCGGGATCGCCGAGGACCGCATCTGGCTGGATCCCGGCATCGGCTTCGGCAAGACGATCGACCACAACCTCGAGCTCCTACGGCGCCTCGGCGAGCTCGTCGCGCTCGGGCGCCCGCTCGTCGTCGGGACGTCGCGCAAGTCGTTTCTCGGCAAGATCACCGGCCGCGTCCCGCAGGAGCGCGTCGCGGCCACGATCGCCACGAACGTCCTCGCGCTCGCGCAAGGGGCGAGCGTGTTCCGCGTCCACGACGTCGCCCAGGCGCGCGATGCGCTCGCCGTCGCGGCTGCTACGTTGCGCGGGCGATGGGATCCGGAGACGACGCCGACGACGAAGCGCTAGACGACGACGACTTCGACGAAGACGAGGATCGCATCCAGACGGTCGTGACCGTCGAGGTCAACGGCCTGTCGCTCTACACGCACCACGGCGTCACGGCGGCCGAGCGCGAGGTCGGCCAGCGGCTCATCCTCGACATCCGCCTCGAGCTCGGGGAGGCTGACGCCACGGTCACCGACCGCGTCGAGGACACGGTCGACTACGGGCGCGTCTGCGAGGTCGCGGCGCTGGTCGCCACGCAGCGCTCCGACAAGACGCTCGAGCGCCTCTGCGCCGCGATCGCCGACCGCCTGCTCAAGGACTTCGACGCGCAAGCCGTCTCCGTCAAGGCCGCGAAGCCCGAGCCGCCGATCCCGCTCGTCGTCGACGACGTGTCGGTCGAGGTCTGGCGCGAGCTCGGCGAGCTCGACGACTGACCCGGCGGACGCTCAGCTCGGCACGGGGCGCGGCAGCCGGCTGAGCTTCGTGCGGTAGGCCGTGTAGCCCAGCCGTGACGGCACGTAGGTCCACGTCGTCACGCGCCGGAAGCTCGGGCAGCAGCCGGGATCCGTCAGCCGCGAGTAGGTCTCGTCCGTGCGCAGCTCGACGCCCTTGCGCGTCTTGTCGAGGTTGCCGATCGAGATGAACCCGGTCCGGAAGAACGTGCCCTTCGGGCGCTTGCCGATCGTCGCGGGGCGCGGATAGGAGAACAGCGTCTTCTGCGCCGCGATGCAGTTGCCGGCGTCGCGGCCGAAGCGCACGACCTTCGCCTGCACACCGCGCGACGTCGCGCCGGCGCGCACCTCGAACGCCAGCTCGCGCGCGAGGCCGTCGCCGTCGGCGTCGACGATCTTCGCGAGCGAGACGAGGTCCATCTCGCGCGAGAGCGTCAGCACCCGCGGCCCCGTCGCGCACGTGTCGTTCACGTCGATGTACAGCGACCGCAGGCCGCCCTTCTCGCACGGCGGCGGCTTCGGTCCGTCGTTCGTGTAGCACCGCGTCTCGCGTGCGAGCACGGTCTCGTCCGCGCCGTCGCGGTCGAGGTCGGCGACGAGCGGCGTGTCCAGCGGGAACGTGTCGTCCTGCGCCCCACCGGCGGCTGCGCTCGCCCACGCACCGCCGGCGAGCAGCACGGCGGCCGCGAGGAAACATGCGAAGGCGCGCGGCACGGGGCGATCATGCTTGCCTCCGGCGAGCGCGTCAAACTCCGCGCGGATGAGAATCGGCTACCTCGGACTCGGCTCGAACGTCGGCGACCGCCGCGCCCACCTGCAGGCGGCGTCGGACGCACTGCCCGCGCACGGCGTCCGCCCGGTCGCCAGCTCGTCGACCTACGACACCGACCCCGTCGGCGAGATCCTCGAGCAGCCCGACTTCCTCAACGCCTGCCTGCACATCGAGACCGACCTCGAGCCCGACGCGCTGCTGGACGTCTGCAAGGTTGTCGAGCGCGAGCTCGGCCGCGCCGCGGGCGGCCCGCGCCACGGCCCGCGCCCGATCGACGTCGACGTCCTGCTGCTCGGCGACGTCGAGCTCGCCGGCGAGCGCCTCACGCTGCCCCACGAGCAGGTGCTCGCGCGGCGCTTCGTCCTCATCCCGCTGCTCGAGCTCGACTTCGACCTCGAGACGCCGGCGGGCCAGCGGCTGTCGGACGCGCTCGCGGCCCTGCCGGTGACGGAGGGCGTCCGCCGCG
>CAVUOK010000005.1:0-251030 GCA_963743055.1 uncultured Actinomycetes bacterium
GGCGAGAGCAGCACGACGTCGCCGGCTGCGGCGGCCCCGTGCTGCGTTCAACGCGTCTCGAGGTCGCCGCAGCGCCGCAGCGGCGCGGCGCCCTCGAGGTCGCCTCGAGCCGGTCGGCGGCCTCGCCGATCAGGTAGGCGGCGCGGCAGCGCCGGCGACGGCGTCGCGCAGCTCGGCGAAGCCCCCGCCCTTGAGGCTGCCGCCGAGGATCGCGTGCAGCCGCGCTCGAAAGCCTCGATCCCGCGCAGCGCCGAGTCCACGTTCGTCGCCTTCGAGTCGTTGACGTAGAGCACGCCGCCGACCTCGCGCGACCTCCTCGAGCCGGTGGGGCGACGCCGGCGAACTCGCGCAGCGCCGCGGCGACCGGCCCGCTTCGATCCCGCTCGCGAGCGCCGCGGCGGCGGCGCCCATCGCGTTCTCGAGATTGTGGGCGCCCCGCAGCCGGATGTCGCCGGCCCGATCGACGCCTCGCCCTGCCACGCAGCTCGCCGTCGCGAGCGCCAGCTCCGCTTCGGGGCCCCCGAACGCCACGCGCCGCCGGCGCCGGGCAGCGGGCTCGAGCCCGCCGGCGCGACGGCGACGTCGCCTCGCGCCCTGGTTCGCGAAGTCCGCAGCTTCGCCTCCCGGTAGGCCTCGAACGTCCCGTGGCGGTCGAGGTGGTCCTCGCTCGACGTTCAGCAGCAGTCCGCACTCGGGGGCGAACGCGACGTGTCCTCGAGCTGGAAGCTCGAGGCCTCACAGACCACGACGGTCGCTCGGGATCGAGCCGCCCGACGAGCGCCGAGCGGGGTGCCGACGTTGCCGGCCACCTCGACCGGCAGCCCGGCCGCCCGATGGATCGCGCCCAGCAGCTCGACCGTCGTCGTCTTGCCGTTCGTCCCGGTCACCGCGACGAATCGTCTCGGGAGCAGCCGCCAGCCGAGCTCGAGCTCGCCGAGGACCGGCACCCCGAGCTCGAGCGCCGCGACGACCACCGGCGCCTTGCGCGGCACGCCCGGGCTCTTGATCACCGCCCGCGCCCCGGTCGAGCAGTCGATCCCGTCGCTCTGAGGTGGACCTCGACGCCCTCGAGCGAGCGCGCCTCCGGGCTCCCGGTGTCGCAGCCGATGACCTCGCCGCGGTCGCGCAGCAGGCGCGCAACGGCCAGCGCCGGATCCGCAGGCCGACGACCAGGTAGGGGCCGTCGGCAGCGGCGGCCGGCGGCTCACGTTATGGACTGCTGGTACAGCGTGAAGCCGATCGCCGAGCAGATCGCCGCGACGATCCAGAAACGCAGGATGATCTTCGTCTCAGACCAGGCCAACAGCTCGAAGTGGTGATGGATCGGGGCCATCAGGAACACGCGCCGGCGGAAGCGCTGAAAGGCGAAGACCTGGATCGCGACCGAGAGCGCCTCGATCACGAAGATCCCGCCGATGATCAGCAGCAGAACCTCGGTCTGGGTCATCACGGCGAGAGCCGCGATCGCACCGCCGAGGCCGAGCGAGCCCGGTGTCGCCCATGAAGATCGCCGCCGGGAAGGAGTTGAACCAGAGGAAGCCGACACAGGCGCCGACGAGACAGGCGGACAGCAGCGCGAGGTCCTCCTGACCGTTCGTGATGAAGGTCATCGCCGTGTAGGCGAGCAGCACGATCGCGCCGAGCCGGCGGCGAGGCCGTCGAGACCGTCGGTGAGATTGACGCCGTTGCTCGCCCCCGCGAGTACGAGGAAGATCAACACCGGGTAGAAGAGGCCAACGTCCACCGACGCGTCGAACAGCCGCAGCCGGAGGTGTCGGTGAGGCCGACGTACTCGGTCGCCATCAGCCAGAGCGCGATCGCGATCAGGGCCTGGATGATCAGTTGTTGTGGCCCGAGACCCCCAGCGAGCGCGCTTCGGAGCTTCGTCCAGTCGTCGACGAACCCGAGTGCGGCGCATGCGATCGCGGTCCCGAAGGCGGCGACGCTGATCGCGCTGTAGTCGCTCAAGATCAGGAACGGCACCGAGACCGCGAGGAAGAGCGCGAGGCCGCCCATCGTCGGCGTGCCCGCCTTGCCGTGATGGCCTTCGGGGCCCTCCTCGCGGATGTGCTGCCCGAACTCGTTCTCGCGCAGGAAGTCGATGAACTTGGCCCGATGAAGACGCAGATAACAGGGACGCCATCCCGCCGATCAGAACTCGCCCCATCAGACACTCTCCTCGCCGGGTGCCGCCGAAACGGGGAGCGACGCCTCGACTGCAGGCGAGCACTTTACTCAGCGGCCGCGGGTCATGAGAGGACCCGCTCCAGGCCCACAGACCGCGAGCCCTTGACAGAACCCTGTCGCCCGGCGCGGGCGATCTCCTCGAGCAGCGCACTGCCTCCTCGGGCTCGCCCACCGTGTGACGTCGCCGCCGAAGCCGTCCGCGTAGGGACCGCCTCGGCGCCGACGGTGACCAACGGGTCGAGCCCCAGCTCGGACGCGAGCTCGCCGGTCTCGAGGTGGAACCGGCGGCGCTCGCCGAGCTCGGCCATGGTCCCGAGCACCGCGATCCGCCGCTCCGCGGGCTCTCCGCGAGGTGCCCGAGTGCCGCCCGCATCGACATCGGGTTGGCGTTGTAGCAGTCGTTCACGACCGTAACTCCGCCGGGAAGCTCCACGATCTCGCCCCGCAGCGACGAGAACGCGCCTCCACCCGGCCCGCCGGCCGCACGCCCAGCGCCAGCGCCGCGGCCACCGCCGCCAGGGTGTTGAGCAGGTTGTACGGCTCTCATAGGGCAGCTCGAGCTCGATGCCTCGCCTCGCGCCTCGATCGGGGCGCGACCTACTCGAAGGTCACCAGGTTACGTGCCCCCGGGCCCGAAGGTCCAGGTGTCGAGGTCCTCGCGCAGGTGGGCCTCGAGCAGCGGCTCCTCGGCGGGACCACGCACGCCGCGCCGGGCCGGAGGTCGCGGACGAGCTCGGCCTTCGCGGCCGCCACACGCTCGACGGTGCCCAGCAGCTCCAGGTGCACCGGGCCGACGTTCACGATCACCCCCACGTCGGGCTCGGCGATCGCGGTCAGCTCGGCGATCTGGCCCTCGCCTCGCATCGCCATCTCGAGCACCAGCGCCTCGGTGCCCGCGGGGCCTCCAGCACCGACAGCGGCAGCCCAAGCTCGGTGTTGAGGTTCTCGCGGTTTCGGTGGGTGGCCAGGCGGGCCGAGCATCCCGGCGAGGATGTCCTTGGTCGAGGTCTTACCGGTCGAGCCCGTCACCCCGGCGACCCTGGCGCCCAGCTCGTGCCTCCACGCGCGCGCGAGGGACTGAAGCGCGGCAAGCGGGTCGGCGGCCGCGATCACGGCCCGCGGCCGTCGCCGGAGCTCCTCCGCGCGGTCCTCGGACACGAGCACGCCCCAGGCCCCGCCTCCAGTGCGGCGGCCGCGAATTCGCCGCCGTCGACCCGCATCCGGGCAGGCCGACGAAGAGGTCGCCGGGCCGAAGTGAGCGCGAATCCACCACCGCCCGCCCCGGCCCCCGGCCTCCGTGGCCGCGACGACGAGCCTTCCGCCAGCCGCCCGAGCAAGCCAACGCGGCGTCGCGGTCGATCACGGGGCCAGTCTAGTTACGCAGCGGGCGTCCCGAGGCTCAGATCTGCCGTTGCTGCCGATACAGACAAGGTGAGCGCGCCGCGATAACCGCCCTTGCCCGAGTGGCCGGACGAGCTTCAGAGCTTCTCCGAAGCGGCGGATCCCGTGCTCGAAGTGCTCGAGAAGCGCTTCCCGGCGCCAAGCTGATCGTCGGTGAGCTGAACCCGGACGACGGCGCCCTCAGCGTCGTCGACGCGCGCGGCGAGGGCTTCGAGATGATCGAGCGCGGCTCGGCGCTCCCCTGGACCGCTCAGGAGGCCAACGGCGACGGGGGCGGCGTCCGCAGGGGCGGCATGCTCGACCCGGGCGGTGCTGCGGGAGCTGGAGGTCAAGAGCTACCTCGCAGTCCCCTTCGACACGAGCAACGGCACGACCCTCGGCGCGCTCTGCGCGCTGGGGCTCGAGAGCGGCCTCTTCACCCAAGAGCACGCCGAGCTGCTGACGATCGGCGGCCGCCTCCTCAACTACGAGTGGGAGTCCGTCAAGTCGCGCGCCGACGTCCGCCGCATGGAGGAGCAGCTCCGCGATCCCGCGCGCACCGACAAGGTCACCGGCCTTCCCGAACCGTCCCAGCCTGGATCGCCGCCCTCGACCGCGAGTGGGAGCTGATCCAAGCGCGGCACGGTGACCTCCTGGGTGCTGGTGGCGTGGATGCGCGACCTCGACGAGCGTCCGCCGCACGTACGGCGACGCGATGGCCGACCTGCTGATGAAGGACGTCTCCGAGGTGCTGCGCGGCACGATCCGGCGCACCGACTACCTCGGCCGCGTCGGCGCCAACCAGTTCGGCGTCGTGCTCGTCGGGCTGTAAGGGCCCCGAGGGAGCCAAGGCCTTCTTCGATCGCTTCAGTTGCGCCCTCGACAAGGTCAAGGGCGGACGTCCCGTCGAGCCCGAGGTGACCTACGGCACCTCACGCTCGCCGACGCCGCCTCGGCCGAGCAGGCCCTCGACCTCGCGGGGCTTGCCGTCCCGGCCCGCCGCGGGAGGAGCCGGCACCGCCCCGTGAGCAAGGGGGTCACTCCGGCAACCCAGCCCGGCGGGCGCCCCGGGTTCCTGAGCGACGTGATCGTCGAGCTCGGGATGGTGGACTCCGAGACCGTCGACGGCGCGGTCATCGCCGCCCGCACACCGGGCCGCAAGGTCGAGAACATCCTCGTCGAGACCGGCGCCATCACCGAGGACCAGCTCGCGCGCGCTGTCGCCGAGCGCTACGGGATCGACCACATCGATCTCAAGGAGTTCGAGGATGAACCATGCGGCGGCGAACCTGATCGACCCGGGCGCCGCCAAGCGCTACCAGGCCGTTCCCATCTCCTTCACCGACGATGGCGTGCTGATCGTCGCCATGGCCGATCCCTCGGACGGGCTCGGCATCAACGACATCGCGGTGATGACGAAGCTCGAGGTGCGCCCCGCCGTCGCCTCCAAGAGCGACATCGAGGCGTTGCGCGCGCGCAGCTGCCGCTGCCCCCGATCGAGGGTCAAGCAGGCGCCGCCGGTCCCGGTCGTGGAGCCGGCCGAGGGCGAGGGAAGGAGCACCAGAACGGCAACTCGGGCCCGAAGACCTTCGCACCGCCGCCCGACATCGAGCCGACCGCGGTGTTCTGGCAGCCCGACGGCGAGAGCGGCCCGGCGCCCGCCCCCGTCGCCACTCGCGCCCGGCGGCGAGGAGCAGCGCGCCCGGCTCGACGAGGAGCATCAGCGGAAGCTCGAGGAGCTGAAGCAGGAGTACGAGTCGAAGCTGCGCCACCGGAGCAGACCAGCGAGCTGCTGGAGGAGCTGGAGGCCGAGCGCGCCCGGCGCGACCGTGCCATCGGCAAGGTCCGCGACGGGCTTCGAGGCCGAGAAGTCGGAGCTGGAGCGGGCCATCCGCAACCTCGAGGGCGGGATCGAGACCAGGCGCAAGCGGAGGCCGAGCGGGCCGCCCTGGCGCTGCGCTCCGAGGTGGAGGAACGAGAAGGCGACCCTCGAGCAGTCGCTGCGCGAGCTACGGACGGATCTCGAAGGCGAGCGCTACCAGAGCGAGCGAGCGCTCGGCGAGATGCGCGCCGAGCTCGAGCGCGAGCGCGAGCAGCACAAGCTTGGCGTTGAGGAGCTGACCGGCGGCTGACCGAGGGCGACCAAACCACCCAGGCCCGCGTGAGCGAGCTGGAGAAGCAGCCGGGTGGAGGTGGAGCAGCGGGCGGCGGAGCTGGAGGCTCGCGCGCGCCGAGCTGGAGGAGGAGCGTACGGCCGCGGCGTCGAGCGCCGAAGAGATGGAGCAGCGGCTGGCCGAGGAGCGCGAGCGTCACGAGCAGGCGGTCGCGGAGCTGGAGCAGCGGCCGCGGGGAGAGCGTGAGCGACCGAGGAGGTCGTCGAGCAGCTCCGGGCGAAGCTGGAGGCCGCCGAAGGGAAGACCCGCAGGCTTACGCGAGCGATGCGCACGGAGCTCCAGGACCAAGCTCGCGCGAGCGCGAGCAGGCATGGCCGCGGAGCTCGCCGAGCGGCTCGAGGCCGCCGAGCGCGACCGCGAGGCCACCGAGCAGCCAGATGGAGGCCCAGCTCCGGAGAAGCTGCGCGAGGCGGCGAGCGCGAGCAGAGCGGCAGTCGCGGAGCGCGAGTGGCTAGAGGCACGGCTGCGCGACGCCGAGGCGGCCGTGGCCGAGCAGCGCGAGGAGCTGCTTGCGCAGGTCGAGCGCGACGCCGGCCAGGAGCGCGAGACGCTGGAGGCGCGGGTACGCGAGGCCGAGGAGGCAGCGGAGGAGCGCGCGCGCCTCGCAGGAGCAGGCTGACCCAGACCGAGGGCGCCGCCGGGCGCAAGCGCCGAGCTCGAGCAGCGGCTCGCCGACGCGGAGCGAGTGGCCGGCGAGCAGCGCGAGCGGCTGGAGCAGAGCGAGCGCGAGCTTGCCGAGCAGCGCGAGCTGCTCGAGAAGCGTGAGCGCGAGGCGGCCGCCGAGCGCGAGGCAGCTCGAGGCGCGACTGGCCAGCGGGCCAGGAGGCCGACGAGCGAGCGCGAGCGGCTGGAGGCACGGCGGCGCGAGGCGGAGATCGCGGGCGCCGAGCGCGACGCGCTGAAGGCGCAGCTCGCGCGACGAGCGGAGAGCAGTCACCTCCGAACGCGATCAACTTCAAGCGCGCGGCTGGACCAAGGTGGAGGCCACCGTCACCGAGCGGGCCAGCTCGAAGGAGCGCCTCCAGGAGACCGAGGGACCCCCGGCGAGCGACGAGCTGCAGGGCGGCTGGCGCCGCCGAGACCGCGGTCGCGGAGCGCGACCAGCTTCAGGAGTGGCTGCGCGAGGCCGCCCGCACCTCCGAGGAGGAGCGCGCGGGCTTCGAGGCCCGCGAGCACGAGCTCACCGAGCAGCGCGAGCGGCTCGAGCGGGAGCTGGCCGCGGCCCGCGAAGCCGGCGGGGCGGTCGAGCAGCTCGAGCAGCAGCTGGCCGACGATCCGGTCCGCGCTGGCCGAGGCCGAGGCGGCCGTCGCGGAGCGCGATGCGCTGCACGAGCAGGTAGCCTCAGCGGAGGGCGTTGCCGCGGAGCGCGACACCCTGCGCGAGCAGCTCGCCTCAGCGGAGACCGTTGCGGCCGAGCGCGACACCCTGCGCGAGCAGCTCGCCTCAGCGGAGACCGTTGAGCCGAGCGCGACACCCTGCGCGAGCAGCTCGCGGCGGCCGAGACCGTCGCAGCCGAGCGCGACACCCTCGCGACCAACTCGCCGAAGCCGAAGCCGTCGCCGCGGAGCGCGACACCCTGCGCGAGCAACTCGCCTCAGCGGAGACCGTCGCCGCGGAGCGCGACACCCTGCGCGAGCAGCTCACCTCAGCGGAGACCGTCGCCGCGGAGCGCGACACCCTGCGCGAGCAGCTCGCGGCGGCCGAGGCCGTTGTCGCCGAGCGCGACAGCCTGCGTGAGCAGCTCGCCGCTGCCGAGCGCACCGCCGCCGAGCAGCGCGAGAGCCTCGAGGCGCGTGAGGTCGAGATCGCCTCCGAGCGCGAGCGGCTTGCCGACGTGGAGCGCGCCGCCGCCAGACCGAGCGCGAGAGCGTCGAGGCGCGCGAGGCCGAGCTTGCCACCAAGCACGAGCCATTCGACGCACAGCTCTCCGAGCTGCAGCGCGACCGCTCCGTGGCTCGGAGCGCGAGCGGGCAGCCGTCGAGCGCCGCGAGCGCCTCGAGGGCGAGCTGAACAAGATCAAGGACACCGCGGCCGAGGCCGGAGCAGCTGCGCGAGCGCCTCGAGCAGGCGGAGCAGACCCTCGAGGAAGAGCGCACCCGGCTGCAGGCCCGCGTCGACGAGGCCGAGCAGGCCGCCGAGGAGCAGCGCAACGAGCTCGAGGCCCGCCTCGAGCAGGCCGAGAGCGCCGCAGCCACCCAGCGCGAGCGCATCGAGGAGCTGGAGCGCACCGCCGAGGAGCACGGCGGCCGGCTCGAGGCCACCAAGGCCGAGCTGGCCGAGGCGACCGCGCGCTACGAGGCACGCGAGGGCGAGCTGGCCGAGGAGCGCGAGCGCATCGAGGACCAGCTCCGCGAGGGCGGACGCGCCATCGAGGAGCGCGC
Source organism: uncultured Actinomycetes bacterium (assembly GCA_963743055.1). Classification (GTDB taxonomy): domain Bacteria; phylum Actinomycetota; class Thermoleophilia; order Solirubrobacterales; family Solirubrobacteraceae; genus CADCVQ01. Next base: position 8,124 of record CAVUOK010000005.1, read on the forward strand.
CCAGCTCCGCGAGCGCCTGCGCGAGGCCGGCAAGACGGCCGCCGAGCAGCGCGAGCGCGTCGAGGAGCGCGAGACCGCCGCCGCCGAGCTCCGCGGACAACTCGTTTCGATCCGCCAGAGCGAGCGCGCCGCCACCGAGCTGCGCGACAAGCTCAAGACCCAGCTGCGTGAGCAGGAGCAGACCGCCGCCGAGCTCGAGGAGCGCCTCGAAGACGCGCGCCGCGAGCACGCCCGCAAGCTGCCAGGCGTCGAAGAGCGACTGCGCCTGGCCACGGCCGAGCGCGAGCGCATCGAGCGCGACCTGCGCGAGGAGCTCGAGAGCGAGCAGGTCAAGCGCGAGCGCGCCGCCGGCACGGTCCGCGACCTCGAGGCCGAGAAGGCCGAGCTCGAGCGCACGAGCCGCGAGCTGCGCGAGGAGCTCGAGAACGCGACCACCCGCCATGCCCGCGCCGTAGCGCGCGTCCGCGACGAGCTCGAGGCCGAGAAGTCCGAGCTGCAGCGGTCCGAGCGCACCCTCCGCGAGGAGGTCGAGCTCGAGCGCGCCCAGCAAGAGCGCGTCCTGGCCAAGCTGCGCGAGCGCCTCGACTCCGACAAGCAGGACCGCCGACCGCGTCGTCAGCGCGCTGCGCGAGCAGCTCGACGCCGACAAGGAAGAGCATCAGCGCGTCGAGGCGCGCCTGCGCGAGGATCTCGACCAGACCCGCGCCGCGCGCGAGCAGGCCGAGGCCCAGGTCGCCGAGCTGGAGCCGCTGCGCGAGCGCACGGCCGGCCTCGAGACCGCCGTCAAGGAAGCCCGCGGCGAGACCGCGGACCTGACCGAGCGGCTGGAGCAGTCACGCGCCGAGACCACCGAGCGCGCCGGCGAGCTGATGGCCGCGCCGCGCCACCGTCAAGGAGGCCGAGAGCCGCGCCGAGGGAGGCCGGGAGCGCCTCATGGGCGAGGCCGAGAATGCGGCCGCCGAGGCGCGCCGGATGGCCAAGGACGCCGAGGCCGCGACCGACGAGGCAGAGCTCGTCGCCGAGGAGGGGACGCCGCCGCGCCGCGGAGCTCGAGGACGCCGACACGCGCGCCGAGGCCCTGCACCAGGAGGTGGCCAAGCCGCCCAGGAGGGCGAGCAGCGCCGCAAGGCGGCACATCGCCATCGAGCACGACCTGCGCGCCGCCCTCGAGGCCGAGGAGGAGCGTCGCCGGGGTGCTGGAGCGCCGCGTGTTCGAGCTCGAGGCGGTCGCCTCGGAGGCGAGGTCAGCTGATCGAGGACATGGAGCGCGCCCGCGGGCGTGTCGGACGGGCGCTCGAGGCGCGCTCGGCGACAAGCAGCCCAAGGCCGAGGGGCCCGAGACATCAGACCAGGCCGAGGCCGGGGGAGAGCAGCAACAGGAGCAGCAGGAGAGCGCGACAGGGCGAGCAGGACAGCCAGGAAGACGGGTCAGACGACGACCCGGGCGGCTGACAAGCCTCACCTGCGCGCCATCCGCGAGTAGCCCGAGCGCAGCGCCTCGCGCACGACGGTGACGTCGTCGAAGGGCTCCTTGCGCCCGCCCTCGAACTCCTGCCCCTGCTCGTGGCCCTTGCCGGCCACCACGACCACGTCGCCCGGGCTCGGCGGTCTCGATCGCCAGCGCGATCGCGCGGCGGCGGTCGACCTCGCGCTCCGCCCCGGGTCCCGCGCCCTCCATCACCTGATCGACGATCGCCTCGGGGTCCTCGCTGCGGGGGTTGTCGGACGTCACGATCAGGCGATCGGCGTGCTCCCGGGCCGCCGCCCCCCATCAGCGGCCGCTTGGCCTTGTCGCGGTCGCCGCCAGCTGGAATACCGCTGGAGCAGCACCCAGCGACAGCTGCTGGACATCGTCACCCCGGCGGGGAGCTGATGCTCGCTCCGGCCGACCGGCGGCTGCTCCTCGACGTGCTCGCCCCACCCGAGGGCTACACCCTCGACCACGGCGTTGGGACCACGTACACGCTCGATCTGCTCGCGCTGCTGCGCGTACCGCTCTCCGCGACTGCGCTCCCTTGGTCGGGATCCGGGGGTGGTCCCGTCGACAACCCGTTCGCGCTGCTGACGGCGTTGCGTCGCAACGCAAGCCGGATCTCGCTCTTCTGCCACGCGGGCGCGACCAAGGTCCCAGCCAATCACATTCCCCTGCTCGCGTTCTTGGAGAGCTCTGTGCACCCCGTGACGCCACCGACACGAGGAGGCGTCTTCCACCCCAAGTGCTGGCTGCTGCGCTTCGCGCCCGAGTATGAGGAGGAGCCGGTCCGATACCGGCTCCTGGTCCTGTCCCGGAACCTCACCTTTGATCGCTCGTGGGACGTTGCCCTCTCACTCGACGGCGAGCTCTTGGAGCGCCAGCGACGCAACAGCCCGAACCGTCCACTGGCTGATTTCTTCGCCGCCCTCCCGGCGATGGCGCGGGCCGCCGGCCACGAGCTTCCCACCGTCGCTCAGGAGCGCATCGGACTCCTAACGTCTGAGGTGAGGCGTGTCGAATGGTCTCTGCCCGAGGCGTTCGACGACATCGCGTTTCACCCCATCGGCCACGACGGCAAGCCTTCCTGGCCGGTGACTGACCTCCACCGCCTCACGGTCATCTCCCCGTTCGTCGGAGCCCCAGCGATCGAGCGGCTAGCAACCGAAGTTCGGGCCGAGTTCAGCGTGATCGGCCGCTTCGACGAGCTCGCGAAGCTGGACTCCGCAACGATCGAACGACTCGCCGAGGTCGATGTGTTCGACGACGTGTCGTCGCTCCTCGACGTCGACGACGACGCGGACGCCGGCAAGGCGGCCGCAGCGGAGGACCCCGATCGCCCGGAACTCTCCGGCCTGCACGCGAAGGTCTTCGTCGGGGAGCGATACAGACGCGCCGCCGTCTTCATCGGATCGGCCAACGCGACCGAGGCTGCATTCGAGCGCAACGTGGAGTTTCTCGTTGAACTCGATGGTTGGCGCACCCACCACGGCACGAAGGCTGTCCGCACCCTCCTGCAAGACGCGAACCTGCTCAGACCCTTCAAACCCGGTCCCGAGCCAGTGCCCGAAGATCCGTCTGAGGACATGCAGCGGGCCCTGGAACGGGCAGCCCACCAGCTCGCGGCCGGGGCGATGCGGGCACGAGTGGAGCCGGCTGGCGAAGGGAGGTGGCGCACGATCCTGCTCGCGACTCGGCGGACGGACCTCGCCGACGTCAAGGTCCGCGCGCGCCCGCTGTCCCAGCCGCTCCTGCAGCCGGTCGATCTTGGCGCGGATCCCGCCGCGGCCTTTGCGCCCACAGGGCTCTCGTCGGTGACTCCCTTCTTCGCGCTCCGGCTGACCGCGCGCCCAGACGGCGGGAGCGAGCAGCACCTCGACGTCGCCGTCCGGCTCCCAATGGAAGGGGCTCCTGGCGGACGAGCCGAGGCAGTCACGGCCGAACTGCTTTCGGACACGGACCGCCTGCTGCGCTTCATCCTCTTGCTTCTCGCAGACGACGGCGACAGCGACCGCATGCTGGCCGAGCTCGAAGCGCTGCTCACCGAGCAGACCGTCGGCGGCAGCGGGAGCGCGAGCCGTGGCGGCGAGGGCCTCCCCTTGCTCGAACCGATGCTGCGGGCGCTGCACCGCGCTCCCAAGCGTCTGGAGGAGATCGACCGCCTACTCGACGACATGCGCACTGCAGGAGCGTCGACCGACCGCTTGCTCCCTCCTGAGCTCGAGAAGCTCTGGGCGACGATCACCGAGGTCCGGGAGTCGCGCCCGTGAGCATCGACGTCGACACCGATCAGGTTCTCGCCGGCCTCAAAGACTTTCAGCGCGCGACCGTCGAGCACGCGTTCGACCGCCTTTTCGACGCGCCGGATTCGACGCGGAGGTTCCTCGTCGCAGATGAAGTCGGGCTCGGCAAGACGATGGTGGCTCGCGGAGTCGTGGCCAAAGCGATCGACCGGCTCAATCGCGACGGCGTCGAGCGCATCGACATCGTCTACATCTGTTCCAACGGCGACATCGCCGACCAGAACGTCCGCAAACTCGACGTGACCGGCACCGGTACCGCCCGCGCGAGACGGCTAACGCTACTTGCCACACAGGTGCGCGACCTACGCAATCAGTCCCTCAACCTGGTTGCCCTGACGCCAGGCACATCGTTCGAGCAGTCCGGAGGTGCCGGCCGCGCTGACGAACGCGTACTCCTCTACTGGCTTCTACGCGAGGCTTGGTCGCTCGGCGACCGCGCCGCCCCGAAGAACATTCTGCAGGGGTGGGTTACTCGCGCCGACGACTTTCGCCACCGCCTCCGAGGGTTCGACCGGACGAAGATCGATGCCGGCATCGCCGGCGAGTTTGCGCGGACACTCGATCAGCGGATCGCCAAGGAGGCGGCTGATGGCCATTCGTCGATCCGCGAGCGCTTCTACGCGCTATGTGACGAGTTCGGCCGGACTCGCACCCGGATTCCTCGCGAGCAGACGCGACGGCGTGATGCGCTGATCGGTGAGCTCCGCGGCCTGCTGGCCGCGGCGTGCGTGGAGGCCCTTGAACCGGACCTCGTCATCCTCGACGAGTTCCAGCGCTTCCGGCATCTCCTTGTCGACGATCCCGAGAGCGAGGCAGTGAGCCTCGCCCGTGCGCTTTTCGATTGGGAGCGTCCAGAGACCGGCGAGCACGCCCGCGTCCTGATGCTCTCGGCGACTCCATACCGAGCGCTCACCGTCGCCGGAGATGGCGGCGACGACAACCACCATGAGGACTTCCTCGCCACGGTCCGGTTCCTTGCAGACAGCGATGCCCGCGCCGATGAGCTACGGGGCCTCCTTCGTGACTACCAACGCGGGCTGTACGGCAGCGCCCCTGAAGCGTCCGAGCGCCTCTGGGCGATCGGAGGCGACATCGAGGCCCTGCTCACCCGCTACATCGCGCGGACCGAGCGGATCGGCGCCGCTGGCCAGCACGACGCGATGCTCCGCCACGTCCCCCGCGTTGCGTCGCCCACGGCCGCGGACTTGTACCAGTACCTGCTCGCGCAGGACGTCGCCCATGAGCTGGATCAGCATGACGTCACCGAGCTCTGGAAGAGCGCCCCGTACCTCCTGAATTTCCTCGACGGGTACAAGTTGCGCAGCCGCTTCGACACGGCCTGCAAGACGCCAGATCAGGCCCCCGAGCTCGCGGCTCTACTCAACGCGACGAAGGCCGACCTGCTCGACCGCGCGAAGTTGCGCACGTACGACGCTGTGGATCCTGGCGGTCCGCGCATGCGCGAACTCGTCAAGGACGTAATCGACAGCGAGGCGTGGCGCATGCTGTGGATCCCACCGTCGATGCCCTACCACAAGCTCGGGGGCGCCTACGCACGTCCGGAGCTCAGCGGCTTCACCAAGCGGCTCGTCTTCTCCGCGTGGCAAGCCGTCCCGCGTGCAGCTGCTGGCCTGCTCAGCTACCTCGCAGAGCGGCGCCTCACGCTTGAGGCCGACTCGCGCGCGCAGAACACACCCGAGCGTCGAGCAAGCCAGCGCAACCGGCTTGCGTTCGCGATCGGAGCGAACGAACGGCGCACCGGCATGCCCGCGCTGGCGTTGCTCTACCCGTCGCCAGCACTCGCTGCTTGCGCGGACCCGCGCGCGTTCGCCGCCGAGCATCAAGCAAACTCCATCGAGGATCTCCTCACGTGGGCTCAGGCTCAGATCACCCCATTGCTCGATCGACTTCCGCGCGGGGCCGCAGAGGGCGACTTCGATGAACGCTGGTACTGGGCGGCACCCCTCATGCTGGACACCCACGCCGATTGGTGGGCGCATCGTGATCTGGCCGCGGAGTGGACGGGCTGCGATAAACGAGCTTCCGCGCAGGAGAGTCGCTGGCAGGAGCACGTGGAACTCGCACGCTCGGCCGTGGACGGCACGCTCGATCCGGCGCTGGGGCGGCGTCCGGAGGATCTTCCCGAGGTGCTCGCCAGACTCGCGGTCGCTGGCCCGGGAACGCTCGCGCTGCGCGCGCTTACGCGCGTCGCCGACCTTCCCGCCGACTCGATGGTCGCCCGGCTTGCGGCCGCACGGGTCGCGTGGGCGCTCCGCGGGCTGTTCAACGCGCCCGAGGCCACAGCGCTATTGCGGGCCGGCCGGGCGTCACGCGAGGACAGCTATTGGCGTGAGGTGATGCGCCACTGCATCGATGGATGCCTTCAGGCGGTGCTCGACGAGCACGCGCACGTCCTCATGGAATCCGAGGGCGCGACGAACGAGCCACCGGAGACAGCGGCCTCCACGATCGCCGACGCGATGATCCGGGCTCTCGCGCTGCGGGCGTCGCGGGTCAACTACAGCCACCTCGCAATCACCCAGGACACGGTCGCGCCCAAGGCTGAGCGGCTTCACACCGCGTTCGCCATGCGCTTTGGCGACGAGGAAGGCGGCGGTGAACGGGCCGACGGCGAGGCCCCCGCGCGAGCCGCGCAACTGCGCGAGGGATTCAACTCGCCGTATTGGCCGTTCGTCCTGATCAGCACGTCGGTCGGCCAGGAAGGGCTCGATTTCCACCCCTACTGCCACATCGTCGTCCACTGGAATCTCCCCACCAATCCTGTCGACCTCGAGCAGCGCGAGGGACGGGTCCACCGCTACAAGGGCCACGCAGTCCGCAAGAACGTGGCGCTGAAGCACGGTGCCGGCGCGCTCGCCGATGGTGGAGACGCGTGGGAAACCGCGTTCGGGCTCGCATGCCAAGACAGACTCGAAACTGACTCGGAGCTCGTCCCGTACTGGATCTACCCCGTCGAGAACGGGGCGAAGGTCGAACGCCACATCCTGGCCCTCCCGCTCAGCCGAGAGCTCGATCGACTCAAGCGGCTCCGCGACGCGCTCGCGGTGTATCGGCTGGCCTTCGGACAAGCCCGCCAGGAGGACGTTATTGACCACCTGCTCGGCCGTCTGGGCCCGGACCGCGCCGCAGCGCTCGCCGCCGAGCTGCGAATCGACCTACGGCCTCCGCGACGAGTTGGGATGCCGTGAGGGCGCTGAACCGGGCATCGCGGCGATCTGTCCGCCCCGTGGGTGCCGGGGCCTATCTGACCCACCCGATTAGATGGCGGTCGCGTCCGTCAAACGGGCTTGATCGTCGCGCTGATTCCTAGCGCTTGCAGTGTCGCCGAAAGCTCGGCAGCGACGTCTTCGTTGACGACGAGCTGAAGCGTCCCTTGACCGTACGAGATGGAGCGCTCGTCGAGGGCCTGGTAGACGGCCTTGAAGAGTGCTGCCAGATCGTCGGCAGCGGCTCCGTCGCCGAGGACGTTCTTTGTGAACGAGAACGCGATCTGTTGCTCCTTCGCTTCGGTCACGGGCGCAGCGCCACCCGGTCCGGCGGGTGCGCCTTGGGACACCCCGCCCGGAGGAGTAGTCCCGCCCGGAACGGTCGTGCCGCCCTCGGATGCTCCACCAGGCTGCGCTTCCGGCTGGATCGGCTTTGTCTTAACGAGGCGGAGGCCGGCGCTGGCGAGGTTCACCTGATTCGGTGCGGTAACGGCCACTGGATCGTCGGTGCCATCGACGATCTGCACGTCGCCCGCTGCTACGGCGTCGTAGATCGCCTGCTGCAGGTCCCGGTCACCCGCATATAGGAGCGGCAGGCGTGGTGCGGAGTAGAAGGACGCCCGCAGATCCGACAGGGTCCGACCGTAGTCACCGTCGCGGAGGTTGTGGACAAGAGCCTTAGCGCTGAACGCGCCGGCATCGAAGACCTTGTCGCGCTCGGCCAAGGCCTTCCACACGATCGTGCCATCGAGGCTGGTGCTGTGCTCGTCGTCGAACGTAACCTGCTCAAGCTGACGCTCTCCCTCTGGGTCTGGCTGGGCCAAGTAGGCGACGTGCTGGTACGCCCGCTTGATCGCCTTCTCCAGCTGCTCCTTCGCCGCCGCCAGCTCTTTGGTGCCCGCCGCCTTGAGCTCGTCGTCGGCCTGGATCTCTGGCGCGGCCAGCGCTTTCTTCCTAGCGAGGAACTCGACGGCCATGGCGCGCGCGTTCGACCGACGCTGCGTGTTGACCACGGCGAAGATGCAGCTCGACGCCCACTGCACGGGGAGCTGTGTCGTGCCAGCGCCGAGGCCCGTGGCGACGGTAAGCGCGTCTACGGTGGACTGCTCGCTCCCGTTCCGCAGGCTGAACTGAGCAGGATCCAGAACGACCAACCTGCGTCGTGTGGGCCGTATCAATCCCCGCGGTGGAGAGGACCTCGGCTGGCGTCCGCTTTGCATCGGCATCGACGAAACGGAGATCGCGGAAAGGCCCACTGCTCGATAGCCGCTGGGCGAACTCCGCGATCACCTCCTCGCGCTCGCCTTCCGTAATCGTCCGACGGATGTTGTTGACAAGCATCCGATGAGTGAGCCGCGTCGACAGGTAGTAGCGAGCGGGCTTGTTGTGGCCCTGCCCAGGGATGACCTCTACAGCAGACATGCCAGTGTCCGGGCTTACAAGCTCTTCGACGACGGTGTCGGCATCCGTCACGGTGAAGGCTAGGTCCGGAACGCTGGCGGCGGCCTTGACCTCAGGAGCGCTCGCCCCGCGGCCCCTGCCCGGGCGGAGCGTGCCGACGATGCTCGCAAGAAACACGAAACTCGCCGCGCGTTCCGCGGCGCGCGGGTTCGCGTCGCCCCACATGAGAGATGTCCGCTCGAGGTCCTGCCGCCGCGCGGTACCCGTCGTCTGGTCGTTGATTGACAACCTCGAGTTCGGCAAGACTGCGGTAGTTCGCGATCGTCCGATCGTCCTCGACGAGGCCTGAGCCGAGCAGGGCCTCCCGCACCGCCGAGTCGTTGAGCGGGAGGTCGCCCGGGCCGATCAGCGCGGGTGCCCACTCGCCGGCTTTACCTCGCTCCTGCTGGGCGTAGACCGTTGCAGCGAAGATCCGGATCGTCGATCGAACGCGCTGGAAGCCCGTCACCTGACTCCATTCCTCACGCGCGATCGCTAGGAGGTACGGGTGGAACGGGTAGCACTCCGCAACCTGCTGTTGCCAGTTGTCGCGCCAGCTCGCCCCGATCTGCTCCCAGACGTTCTTCTTCCAGGCAGGATCATTGTGGATCGGCGCGTACTGCGCGGCGGTCGCGGACAATACCTCGGCTGGCGGTTCTCCGTCGAATAGGCGTCGGCGGAGGATGTCCGCGAAGTCGCCGACCTCCGTGACCGTTGCCGGCGAGCCGTTGCGTTCGAGGAGGGCGTTTAGATCATCGCGTCGCTCCTTCGCAGACGGGCGACAGAGAGGTCGTGTCGCGGTCGGACGCGATCATGACCGCGAGCAACGCCACATGCGGGACATCGTTCACCACATCCAATAGCGCGCGGAGAAACGCCATGTCCTGTGCAGCGAGTTCCGGCCTATTGGCGCCGTCTAAGCCGTTGCCGACGTAGTCCAGGATCTCGTCGACGATGATGAGTACCGGCCGGTTGAGGGCCTTAAGCGCCTCGGCGATCTTGCTCTTGTCGCTGAAGAACGGCTGGTAGCGCTCATATAGCGTGTAGTCCTTCGAGAAAAGGCGCCACAGGAAGCGCTCGTGGAGACTCGTCCGCTGGTCCGTCCAACTCCTGGATCGGCGCTCCGGGCGTCATGTTGTCGCACGGCAACACGACCATGTGCGGCGACGACAAGTCCGCAGGAAGTTCTCGGCCGAGCTTCTGCTTCGCGCGTTCGGCGATGCGTCCTCCCAACTGGGTGCTGACCAACACGTCCGGGTTGGCGGCGAGGTGGAACGCGCCGATGCAAGCGTGAGACTTGCCGCCACCCATCCCCTGATCGAGCCGCGTGACGGCCCGAGCATGCAGATAATCCTCGCCCCCTCCGATGCGGATCGCGATCTCGGTGAGCAGATCGACCAGTCGTTCCGTCGGGTGCGTGATCTCGCCGTAGTAGCCGGCATCTGCGTACGGCCGGTCGGGTCACGCCGATGCCGTGTACGGCTTGGAAGAGCGACATCTGGACGTCGTCGATCTGGCCCGACGCATCGAGGATCTCCTGGCGGAGCTTGAGGGCCTTCCACCAGGGGGTGGGCTTGCTCACGCGATCACTACTTTCGCCGGCATGTCGGTCACTTGGTCACAGAAGCTTGATCTGGCGGTCTTCTACGTCTTGCCGCGCCCGCTCGGCGCCGGACAACTTCGGCAACGTTCTCCGCGGCGGTCCCGATTCCCGCGCGCGCGCGCAGGACACGATGAAACGCCACGGCGTCAGGGTCCGAGTCGGGGAGCCGATCGGCTAGGAACTGGATCGCCGCCCAAAGAAACTCATCGTCGGCCTCCAGATTCGACGCGGCGAGGACCTCGCCCATCGAAGCCAACCCCTGCTCGGATGCAGCTCCGAGAGCCAGAGCGACGTCAATTACCGCCGAGTCCGGCGTGATGCGGCCCTCGAACCTGCTCGAACTCACGAGCGCAACGCCAGACTCGCCGTCGACAAGATCGCGAACCGCCTCAAGGTCGAGTGACGACGCGAGCACCTGCCAGCGGAGCTCGGACTTCGCCTGGGGCTGTCGCCCGTAGAGCCGAGCCCACCAAAGGGCAAATCGCGTGCGGGCGTCAAAGCTGTCGAGCGGCCGGTTGTCGATGTTCACCGCCATTGCTTCCTGGACGGCCGATCGTGCGAGCGGCAAAAACGTATGGATGTCGACCGGCTCCCCTCTCGAGTCGAGCACCTCGCAGTAGCGCCCGACGACTTCCATCGCCGGCCCGGCCGCCGCCATGAGCATGTCGGCCGGCGCAAGCCCCCAGCGCTCCCAATCGGGGTATCGCTTTCTGATTTCGGCGCTGATTTCTGACTCGACGACGCCTTTGCGCCCGGTCGGTCGGTTCGGCGGGGCTGGTCGGCACGCCATTGTGAGCGTGGTTTGGATGTTTGCCTTGCCTTGTCCACCTCCCGACTCAGTGTTCGCTGGCCATGACCCGGTCATTACAAGGTCGGCGTTTTTGATCGAGCTGAGCAGTCGCTGCCAAACCTCTGGCTCGCCGTGGCCGAAGACGATCGTCACGACGCCATCGCTCCGGACTACCCGCCGCATCTCGCCGAACGCTTTGGCGATCGTAGTGTCGTAGTGCTCTCGCGTCCGATGCTCATTCGGTGCTTCGCCGCGGACGCGCTTCACGATGATTTCGTCCGACTTTTCCTGGCAACCATCCGGGTCCGCCGTGATTGTCAGCTCCGGCCATGTCGAATGTAGACAGCGCTTGATCCACGCGTAGAACAGGTCGGATGCATCTGCGTACGCGATCATCTGGTCGTAGGGTGGGTCGGTGACGACGGCATCGAAGTCGGCGTCGCGAAACGGCAGTGACGTCGCCGTCCCGCGGTGGACATGGCCGGCTTCGCCGCGCAGGCCTACGAAGAGGTTTCGGCACGCCGCAAGCATGTTGCTCGAGATCGAGAGCCACGTACCAGGACCATCACCGACGCCTGCCTCGAAGAAGTCATGCGAGAAGGTGATCGAGCCTTCGTTTACAAACAGGTCGCCCACCTGTGCGCCGCCCTTCGACTGGAAGCGGGCACCTCGCGTTGAGCGCCGGAGCTTCTTGACGACAGCGGCCGTCGCATAGCCCGTAAGAGCTCGCACGTACTCGTGCGAGAGGCCCGCCTGGCGAAGCTCGCCGGCGATGCTGTTGATCGCCTGCGCCATTCGGACGTACGACAGCGTTTGGCGGTCGACCATGAAGTCGCCGTAGGTCTTGGCACCATAGATGCTTGGGCCAATGATGTTGTTGTTCCCTGGGGCGATGGCCTCTTGGGGCACGGCTGGCAGGAGGGGCGAGAAGCGCGGCTCGGCGCTGAGTTGCCGTGAAGCCGCCTCGGCTGCGAGTCGCTCGGCCGATGTCGGTACGCGGAAGCTCTTGCCACCCGCATCGTTGTCTGCTGCCAGCAGCAACTCGTCTCGCCCGTGGCCTTCCTGCAAGAGACGGCGATGCACGTCGAGCGGATGTACATGTGAGCAGAAGCAGCAGACAGCCGACTTTCCCGGAACCTTGCGGCCGTCGAGGACGGCATTGGTCAATGTAGGTGCCTCGGTTGGAGCCCCGGCGTAGACCTCGGCTGACCAAGTCGCCGTGTCGCGATCGCCGCGAACGAGGAATGAGACCGGATCCTTGCCTCCGATCGGGAGGATCAACGCATATGAGCCGACAAGCGGAAAGCGTCGCCCGCACTCTTGGCACGGGATGCTGACGGCCCAGAGGTATCCCCATGGCTGGCGCCCTTTGTACTCGGGATAGAAGGGGGCCATCGCCTCGGCGTGGCGCGCCTGGATCTCATCAAACATGCCCTCGATGTCGTTCAGCAGGCGACCATTGTCGCCGGTCTCAAGGCTCCGGCTCGGCTGACCGAACGGGAGTTTCGGCTCGCCGGTCCAGTCTTTGAAAGGGGCATCGACGAGTAGGTAGCTGGCGAGAACCGCCACAGGGCTGTAGTCGATCGCTTCGGTGGCGACGCCGAGACGGGCGCCTTCGAGCGGAATCATTCCTCGCCCGGAGAATGGATCAAGCATCTCGGGGTTCCCGGGATAGCTTCCGGCGAGCTCCGTCCTCAGCTCCTTCCATGCGGCGTAGCGCCCCTCGAAGGCTCCAACAACGAGATCCTGCAGGCGTTGCTGCTCTGCGACAGTGTCTGGCCATGGCAGTAGCGAACAGATCACAGCGGCTTTCGCCTGCGCTGTGGGGCGTTTCGCGAACCAGGTGAACAGAGAGATTTCGCTGTTCCCGGAACCCCAACCACGCGAGCTGTTCTCGGAGACCTGAGTGCACGGGAACCAACGCTCGATCATTCGCGTCATTGCGTGCTACCTGGGGCGTTCTTTAGAGTCGAGCCCGGCACGCGGAAGATCGCGTCCCCGACCATGTCGGTGCTGAACAGGGTCGCGGGGTCCTCATAAGCGCCGAAGAGCCGACCGGTTCCATCCGAACACTGGTCGACGACGTAAAGCCAATAGCTCGTGCGGTGCTGCGTTGCGATGAGCACCTCGTTGCCGGTCATCCGGATGCCGGCGCTCGATGCGTCGCCCGCGACGCCCTTGACCTCAACTTGGCGGATCTGAGAGTGTCGGCGTGCCTCCAGGTCGTACCCGCGACCCTCGGTGTGGACGTCGTCGACATGCCACCCGTCGCCTTCGAGGAGCTTTCGAATGTGGGTCATCGCCACCCACTCCGATTGGGCGTCTTCCGCGAGCTCGGGGGTGGCCGCGGGCAGAACACGGAGGCGGCCGATCAGCTTCGGAGCCGTCAGCTCCACCTGAGCGAGTTGCTGAAGCTGCTCAAGCCTCCGGGCGGTCTGCTGCTGGAGGGTCTTGCGAAGCGCGATGCGTTCGTCGCGATCGTCGATCGCATCGGTGAGCGCCAAGGGAAGATTCGTGAGGTCCTTGCGCGCCTGTGCAAACCACTCACCGCGAACCTTGCGGTGTTCCACGAGCGTCGCTTGCGCGACCTCCTCGGCCGCGCCTTCGGCAGCCTGCAGTCGAGCAGGATGAGGCAGGGTGCCGGAGACCTGGCCCGGTAGGAGATTGGCGAGCGTCTCCCAGCGCACTGGGCGCGCGTGGCCACCGTCGTCCACCTTGACGAGGGTGGCCCAGACGCTGCTCCGCTTGCCGTCGGATTCGGTCATCTCCGCTTGGAAGGCGTAGAGGTCGTATGCGGTGAGACTGGTTGGATCCTCCACTGCGCCGGACTGGAAGACGTCTTCGGCCAGCTCGTGGTCCGCGACATCAATCAGGTCCGTGAATGCCGGCTCGCCCGGTCCGAGCGTGATGAGTCCTCCGAGATCGATCGTTGTTGCCTCCCGGACGGCAATGCCGCTCGTGGCCACGAGCGCGCTGGTGCCTCCGCCGAGGCTCTTGGGAAGGCCTGCCGGTCTCGAGATCCGTCGAAAGCCGTCGCCCGCGGCGGTCTTCTGGACGGACGCGATGCCGGCTGCGTTGAGGCGATCGAGGTATGCCTCGACGATGGCTGGGTTGATGCGCGCGAACAGATCGCGCTGGAGGAGCGTGAGCGCGGCGACGGCGTCGACTTGGCTTGCAAGTCGCCGTTCGGTGTCCTTGACTTGCCGTGCAACGCGTTGAAGGTCATGAGATTGCACCTGCTGTGCGGCGTGGATGGCCGCTGCTTTGCGGTCCTCGTCGTTGCCGTAGAGGTCGGTCAGCCACTTGTCGTAGTCGACGCCGGTGATTTCGGCGACGGCTGAGAGGCTGTCGAACATCTGCCCGTGCAGCTCGTTCGCGGCATTCACGAAGTTGTCCAGGAGTGTGAGCAGGGTCTGGCCCTCGCGCGTGTCCGATGCGATCAGGTTGTAGAGGAAGACGTCGCGTGTCTGTCCCACGCGATGGATCCGGCCCATGCGCTGCTCAAGGCGCACAAGAGACCAGGGGATGTCGTAGTTGACGAGCACGTGCGCGGCCTGGAGGTCGATGCCTTCATTGCCGGCGTCGGTCGTGACGATGATCTGGAAGTCGCCGCGCATGAATGCGAGGCGGATCTCATCCCGCTCGCTATGGGACTGTCGGCCCGAGTAGACGCGCGCTGTGAAGCCCTCCGACTTGAGCCGCCCGGCGATCCATTCCGCCGAGTCGGCGTACTCACTGAAGATCACGGCCTGCTCGGTGTTGCCGGGAAGGATCCCGTTCGTCGCCAAGCAGTCGTCGATCAGGCGCTTCCACTTTGAAGGTCGCCACTCTGGGCTGAGTTCCCGGATCTGACGGATGAGTTCCTTGACCGCTGAGCGTTCAGCGCGCGTCGCCGTCGAGCCGGCGTGGACGACGCGCGCTTCATCGGCCTCGGCCTCGTCGCCGGCAAAATCGCGGTTGGCGTCCATCACCGCTTCCGCTTCGCTCTTCTCGCCCATGTGGTCATGGCGCCGCTGGAGCGTCCTCGCAAGGGCCTCCATAGTCGACGCTGCACGCTTGCCGTACACCATGCGGGCCAACGGCTGCGCCACCGGCGGGAAGAACTGGTCGACCATCTCAAGGGCGGCCTGGTAGAAGCCGAACTCGAGCGCCGATAGCGGAATCCCGAAGTTCTCGGCGGTGCGGTTCTTGAACAGCCGCGTCTTGCCGTCGTAGTCGACGAGGTCTTCCTTCATCCGTCGCAAGAAGTGGATCGGTCCTGGGCGAAGAGCAGCTAGCGTGATGTTCGGATCCTCACCGGGATCCGGATAGACCTCGGGGTCAACCAGGTGCAACAGATGCCTGAAGAGCCACTCCTTGCCGCGATGAGGAGTGGCGGTCATCAGTAGCGCTCGAGGCGTGTTCTTGGCCAGCAGCCGGCCGACCTGGTGAAAGGTCGTCGCCGTTGGAGTCAGACGATGAGCCTCGTCGAAGATGACGAGGTCCCATCCGGCGAGGTCGGGACGGATCGCCTCCTGGACCGCAGGGTTCACGGCTGCCAGCTCAAGAGAGACGACCCAGAGGTTGTGCGAGCCGACCGCGTCCTCGCGGATCGTGTTCGCTGTGAGGTGGCGTAGGCCTCCACCGAAAAACCGCGCGAAGTCGGCGATCCACTTAGATGCGAGGCCCGCCGGGCACACGACGATTGCGCGTTGAACCAGGCCCAGACGTTGCATTTCTCGGAGGTATAGGCCGGCCATGATCGTTTTGCCTGTGCCCGGCTCGTCCGCCAGCAGGAAACGCAGCAGCGGCTGCGGGAGCATTGCCCCGTAAACCGCGGTCGTCTGATGGGCGTACGGCCGCAGCTGCGTAGACGCGATGGCACTGGACTCTGCGTTGGTTGCCGCAGCTGCCATCCACCTCGTCCACATCCCAGCGAGGACCCGAGCCGACTCCGCTGAGCCATCAGACACCAGCGCACGAACGCTCCCAGGCTCCCCGGGACCGACACGGACCTCGTGAACCCCGCCGGTGTCGTCGGCGAGGAAGACCGCGGCGATTCCTTCGGCGTCGGCTGGCGTGACGAAGCGGACGGTGGCGAACTCGGGCACGCCAGGGGCGACGACGCGGACCCGTTGGCCTTGTTCGAGGGTTTCGACGGTGGTCGCCATGCGTAGAGGAACGTATCGCTCATGGCGAGTCGCCATGGGTCGCGGCAGTCGAGTCGCCGAGGGTCGCGGCGATCTGACGTCAGGGGGGCCAACCTTGCCGCGCTCGGCTCTTCATGCATGCAGGCTCGAATGCATGCATGACGACTGGTGGCGGAGATGGACACCTATGTGTTCGCGAACCAGAAGGGCGGAGTTGGCAACACGACAGTGACGCGCGGCATCACTGCCCAGCTCGCTGCGCGCGGTAGGCGAGTGGTGCTGACTGATCGCGAGGCGCAGGCGTCCGCGACGAAGGTCGTCGGCATCGATGTCGACCGGCGTCCATCGATGGCCGGACCGCGACCGCTCGGGCTTCGTCAACGGCATGCACCGCACCTGGCACATGGTCCGCGGCGGCGTGACCACTGCGTCGTCGAGCTGGGCTGAGATAGCGCGCTCCGAGAAGTTGAGCAACCGCAGCGATTTCGCCTGGGCGGAGAATCACGTGGGCGCGACGACCCATCGGTTGGCTCCGCGGGTGTCAATCAGAGGGCGTGGGGGCTCTCGGCCGCCGGTGCACGCGCTCCTTGATCGCGCGAGGGTCCACCGGCGGAGCCACGCGTATCCGGTGAAGGGGGCGCGATGCCGTCGCGCCAACTCGCGTCGATCCGGTCGAGTTCATCGGCCTGCTTCGACGTGAGACGCCGGCTCGTCGTGCCTCTGAATGCATCGCGCTGGTTCTGGATGAACTTGCCGAGCGCGAGGCCGTCGGGCGTGACGTGTCGTCGCGGCACTCTGAGGTGTCCATATCGGTCGTGGTACTCCGCCGCGGCGCGCAGCAGCGCGGCGCGCTTCTCGCCGCGGTTCGTCGGCGCTACGGACCGCAATTGGCGTCGAAGCTCGCTTGGTGGATTGTATGCCTCGATCACCTGCTGCCAGTGTTCGGGCGTGAGCCCGGAGGCAATCTCGGCGGTGATCGGGACGCGCTCGTGAACGTGGACGGGGAACGTAGCGTTCAGGATCGCTCGCACGCCAGCGGCAGGGTCATGGGCGTAGTGCCGTGCGCGTTCCCCAGGTCGGGCCCGCGGCTCGGGCTCGAGGTCGTCCGAGAGCAGGCGTAGCTGCGGCCCGGTGGCGTCCCGGATCGCCTCGATTGTCTCGGTCAGGACGCTCAGCGCGAACTTGAGCGCGTCGTTCGTGCCGTGCCGATAGACATACGCGTTCGTGCTGATGTCCGGGAGCTCACGGTCCGCAGCGCCGCTCCGCCATTGGGCTGCAGAGCGCGGGTCGCTGTGACCCATCCATTTCATGATGTCCGCATCCGGTACGCCCGCGGCGTGGAGATACGAGGTGTACGCGTGCCGCAGATCGCCCAGGTCGAATCTGACGATGCCAGCGTTCCGGACTGCGTTGTTCATCGCGGGAGTCCAGATCTTGTGGTAGAAGTTTCTCAGTGCGTAGTGACCGCCTCTGGGCGCGCGGATCACGTAGCCGTCGATGGGTTCGGGCTGAAGCTCGAGCAGCCAGTTTGTCAACGCGCTCGGGAACGGCACCCAACGACCCGGGTCGGCGTTTTCGGGAGTCACGCGGTGGGTCTTCGTTCCCTTGCGCGGGGCGGGCGGCGCGCCGGCGGAGAACGTCTCGCCGATGTGGAGCATCTGCGCGTTGCGGTCGAGGCGTCGAAGGTTGATGACGGGGAACTCGCCGGGTCGTACACCGGTGAACCGGGGGATCAGGGCCCGTGCGACCCAGTGCGGGGGCAGTTCGATCGCGAACGCGCGTAGCTCGTCGAGTCGGATCGCTCGGTGTTTGCGTCGCGACTTTGGGTTGAGTCGGTGGTCCTTGACGTCTACCGTCACGCGCGCGGCGGGATTGGGCTCGCGCGCCACGATCCCCAGTTGTGACGCGTCCTTCCAGAGCGCTCTCATCGCCGCGATCGCCCCGTCGATCGTTGCTTTCGCGAGACCACGCGCGAGGAGCCGGTCTTGGATGCAGAGCACGCGGACATTCGTGATCTCGCGCAGCGGCGTGACGCCTTTGTGCTTGAGGTAGGGAATGAAGTAACGCTCAAGCCGTTCGCAGTTCGTCGACACGGTTCTCGGGTCGAGCCGTGCTGCGTATGGCCAGTTGCGGGCCAAGTAGCCGATGGTGAGCTGCTCCTCCGCTGAGTGAAGCGGAACGCCGGTCACCTTGGCGATCCGCCGTGCCGTCTCCTTGGCTGCCTGATCCTTGCTTCGGAGGATTCCGACCTGTCTGATCTTGCCGTCGGCGTCTCTGTACCGGGCGATAAACCTACCGGTTCGCTTCCCCGGAACGTCTGGCGTCGTACGCCGCTCCCGCTCTGGAATCGGCTTGAGAGCTTTGGGCCGACCGTCACTGGTGGGCGTGTACGCGCCTCGTGCGCGGAATACGGACACGCTTCCGTCCTCGACGCGGCGCTCGTAGTTCGTGAGCTCCTCGCGACGGAAGTACACCCGGCGCGTCACGGCGTCGCGCACCGCCGCGATGTCGCCGCGTTTCTTAGCGCGGTCGAGCGCTTCAGGCGGCAGCCCCAGCTGCTTGGCCGCCTGCAGGCGTGGGACGAAAGATTCGTCAGCGGCGGGATCGAGACGCTGGTCGGGTTCGCTCGGACGCTCGTCGGTCATGCCGCGGGCTCCGAGTTCGGCCCACCCGGTTCACGGTGGCGTTCGACGAAGTCCTTGACGTCACTGCGCTTGAACCGGACGTTCCTACCGAACTTGTACGACTCGAGTTCGCGGCTGTCGCGGTAGCGGTCGATCGTTGCGAGATCGACGCCGAGTTCCCCAGCGAGCTGATCACGCGTCACCATAGGCTCCCTTTCGTCCTCGTCAGCGCGTTCGCTAGCCGGACGTTCACAACAGGCGCGGCACTCCGGCCAGTTCCCGGCGCGGGCGGTCAGCGCGGCGTCGATCGCTTCGGTCGCGGCAGCGGCGATGCATTGGCGCAGCGCAGCGAGACCTTCCTCGAGGAGCTGCTCGAGTAGCGGCTCCATCGTCAGCCGCCTCCCCCGATGGGACTTATATGCCGTGGCCTGAAATGGTCAACCGGTGCAAGGTGGCTTGCGTGCCCGCAACCACCGCCCACCCGGATCTGCGCGCCCTCGGCGATGCCTTCCGTGCAGCGCGGAGCAACGCGGGGCTCTCGCAGGAGGACTTCGCGGGCGAGGCCGGCATGGACCGCGGCTATGTCGGACGCATCGAGCGCGGACAGCACAACGTGTCGTACCTGAACATGCTCAAACTCGCGCGGGCGGCCAAGGCGCCGCTCGCCGACATCGTGGCGACTGCGACAGCGGCCGATGCGTCGTAGAGGACGTCCGCTCGCAGCCGACTCAGACGCCCGCCGACGGCAGGCGGGGTATGGCCTGAACGGCGGCGCACCGACTGGCGAGCGAGATGGCTGCGGATGAGGCACGCCAGCCAATTTCGGGGCGACCGGTGCCGATCCCACTGGGAATCCGTTTATCGATTCCGGAGCGTCGCAGGATCATCCGCGCGCTGAGCGCGGAAGGGGTGAGCGTTGGGAGGCTCGCCGAGCTGTTCGGCGTCTCAAAGACGACCGTCTACCGGTACCTCGGGTCCACCACGCCTTTCAAGCACGACCTGGAATCCGTGATGGAGGCCGGCCTCGCGTGGTATGCCCGGCACCGCTCGGCGCCGACGAGCGAGGCATGGAACTCGTCGCTGGCGCGCGGCGACGAGTCGCTCCCTCGCACCGAGGATCGGATCGAGGCTTACGCGCGGTACCTCGCTGGCTATCACCCAGTCCTGGAACCAGCCGTGCTACGTGCATGGCCGCGGCCCAGCGACATCGCAAAGCTCTACCACTCGGGCAAACGCGGCGGCGAGTCTGCCTTCGAGGCCTATCGGCGAGCCCTGCGAGCGGAGATCAGGCGGCGCAAACTCGCAGGCGAGCCGTACGAACCGATACCGCTGAGCCCGGGGCACGAGTTCGCCTGCCGCGTGAGGGGGTTCAGTCCGTCGCTCCCGCCGGCGCTACGCGCGGACGTCGACGGTCAGACGCGGCGCATGGACTGGTTCTCATACCTGCTGTGCGTGGCCGGTCTCATCGACTTCAGGGAGGAACTGCTCCGACTCTACGGACCGGGCCGCGTAAGCGCTGCTCCTCACGCCGCGTCACCGCGGTCATCGACGCCGTCCGAGACGGCTCGTCCCGGCGATGGGTCGCCTTCGACCGGTCCGGGCGAAGGGGGCCATCGTGATGGTACACGCCGGAAATTTGTGACTGCGATGTGACGAGGAAAGGACATATCATGCCGATTTGCAGGGAGATCTATGTTCTAGAGCGCCGGCCTGTCACGCCGGAGGTCGCGGGTTCGAGTCCCGTCGCTCCCGCTCTGGGAAGTACCTGGACATCCGGGCACTTCTTGATGCACCAGTATCCGGTCTGTGAGCGTGAAACCGGAGCGGTGTGTGCCTGGTCGCCGAGCACGGCGCGCAGGTGTCCGAGCGCCAGGTCAGCCGGACCAGCAACACCGTCGTGAGGGGGTCGGTTTCCACCGGGGCCGACAGCTCGCGTGTCCCAGCAGCGGTACATCACGGCGCGTAGATCAGACCGCGGGGTTCGGATCGTCGCGACCGTGCCCGAGGTTCGGCTCGGCGAGGAGCTGTACCAGTCCGCCAAACTCGTCCGCACCTTCCGGCGCACGTAGTTCGCGGAGCGCTTCTGGAGGTCGCACACACGGTGCCGCCCCCAAGGACATTGTCCTCGGGAGGAAGTACGCAAAGCGGTGCCGCAGGTGCGAGGGCCGCTGGCCAAGCGCCTCCCCGACGACGGGCCGCTCACCGGAGAGCAAGTCCGGGCCATCGCGGTCGAACTCGCGCGGCGCTTCGCATCAGCGTGACCCACGGGCGGCGGTTTCGACGGCCCGCGCTCCTCAGGCAGCTACGAGCGCCGGCGCCAGCTGTGCCGCCACAACGCGATCCGGCGGGATCGTGACCGTCACCGCGCCGTCGCGCTCGAGGAGGAAGCGCGCGTTGACGAGCACCATGCCGATGACGGCGCCAGACTCGTCATAGTCGACCGCGTGTCCCTCGGGCGTCGCGATCGTGCGCACCGCAGTCCGCGGTGCCCCTGCGCTGAGGTAGAGCACGTCGCCGCGCTCGTCGTACTCGTGCTGGTCGAACGTGGTGCCGGCGATGGTGACGTTCATGGCGTGCGCCCCGGCTCTTGGTCTTGGACGAAGGCGGTCACGACGAACGCCGGGGTGTCGTTGAAGTCTACGACCACCCTCAACCACCGGCGAGGGTCGAGATCGCGGCGGTAGAAGCGCTCTCGACCAGGCACGGGATCGTCCTCTCGGAGGTCTGGGCGTTCGACCGCATCGAGGATGGCGCCGAGCAGCGCGACCATCTGCGGACGGCGGCGGGACAGGTGGCCAATCGTGCGTTCGTCGAGGACGATGATGCGGCCGTCGGGATCGACTACCTCCCGACGCTCGGCCATCACGGCGCCGGCGTGGCCGCAGGCCCCGAAGCGGCGGCCGTCTGGCCAGCCCCGAGTGCCTGCGTGAACTTGTCCGCCAGCTCGCCGGCCGATCGCGCGTGCAGGTAGAGCTCGGTCGTCGTGATGCGGGAGTGGCCCATCGCTGACTTCACCGATGCGAGATCGATGCTGCCGACGGATGGCCGACCCGTCGCGGCGGCAGCCAAGGCGGTGGCGCAGACGTAGCGATCGGGCCTCGTGAGGTCCCGACGCTGGGATAGGCGATCCAGAGCACCTGCCGCTTGGTGCGGAAGCGGGACCTCGCGGGCGCGGCGCGACTTCGTGGACGACGAGTCGATGTCGTGCTCACCGCGCGGGACACTACGAGCTTGCGAAGACGGAAGTTGGCATCGCGCCAGGCAGCGCGGCGAGCTCGCCGCGGCGCAGCCCGGCCTAAGCGGCGATGCGGACGAGCTCGGCGTCCTGGCGATCCTCTGCCATCCGCACGGCCCGCCTCGTCGTCGCTCACGGCGATCACCATGTCTACGTGGAGTAGCGCAGATCTCGGGCGGAGTAGCGCGCAAGGCCCGGGAGTAGCGCACGAGCCTGGGTTCTTTCAACCTCGCCGCGCAGGTTGCCGCTGCCGTGCACGTCCAGTTCGACTCGCGGCGTGGCGTTCAGCTCGCCGACGGCGGCGGTTTCTCTGCTCGTGGCGATTCGCGCGGACCGAGTGCGAGCAACGAGGCTGGAGGGTGACGATGTATCCGACGGTCCACCCGCTCCGCACGTCCGGCCGCGTCATCCTCCGCACATCCGGCCGCGTCATCGCGACGGCGCAGGCGTGATGACGACGGTCCAAGCGAACGGCGTGACGCTCGGAGTCGAGCACTTCGGCGACGAAGGGGCGCCGCTCGTTCTGCTCGCGGGCGCCATGACGATGCTCTCGTGGCCCGTCGCGCTGTGCGCGGCGCTCGCGCGCGGCGCACGACACGTCGTGCGCTACGACCTGCGCGACGCCGGCGCATCGAGCACCATCGATCCCAACGGTCCGGCGTACACACTGCGCGACCTCGCCACCGACGCCGCCGCGCTCGCCCGCGACCTCGACGACCGGCCCGCGCACCTGGCGGACATCGGCGTCTGCGGGGATGCTCGCCCAGGTCGCCGCGCTCGACCACCCCGCTGGTTGGCCATCTGGACGGCGGGCTGGGTGTCATGGGTGCGGTCCCAGATGCGTGCGGCGGTTGTGCGCGCGGCGGCGGGGTCGTCGCCGAGGATCTGCGCGCGCGGCGTGCTCGGCGACGGCGGCGCGGTCAGACCAGTCGGGTGTCGCGCGGGAGAACAGGCGGCGCATCGTTGCCGGGCAGGGTCGCCATCGACGCGGCCGGGGGCGACCGGCCGTGTGCCTGTGAGGGTGAGCGCGGAGAACGCGTCGCTGGGCATGGTGTTCTCCAAACTCGACTGCAAGTCGCGCTGGCGCAAACGCCTACCCGAGCTCGCGATCCCGACGCTCGTGGTCACGGTCGCCGCGACCCGTTCTTCCCCATCGGCAACGGCGAAGCGCTCGCACGCGAGATCCCCGGCGCGCGACTGCTCGTGCTCGAACAGGCCGCGACCGCGATCCCCGACACCGCCGCCGACGAGGTCGCGGCGGCAATGCTCGCGCGTTAGAGCCGGGATCTCACGAACCGCGCGTCTCGCCGGACGCGCTGGCCAGCCGCCCAACTACGCTCGGCTGCAGCAGCCCGTCGAGCCACCCGAACGAGCGCGCGTGGTAGCGCGTCCGCGCCCCCTGCTCGCAGTGGTCGCCGGCGCCCTCGGCCGCGGTGAACCGGACGTACCCCTTCTCGCAACGCAACGCCGCAACGAGCTGCGGCGCGGATGCGCCGACATCGTCGCCCTCGGCGCTGCAGCCCCACGTCGGGCACGCGATGCGCTCGGCGTGCCCCGCGAGCGTGAAGGCGCGCATCGCGTCGACGAGCGCGAGCGGGTCCTCGACGCCGTGCACGAGCATCCCGCGGCGCAGCGCCCATCCGGCCGTCGGCTTGGCGGCCACGTGCTCGAGCAGCCGCCCCACGACATTCCGCACGCGCCGGCGACGCCCGCGAATCCACGCGCCAACGGCGCCGGCAGCCGCGCGAGGAAGGCGTCGTACAGGTCGAACGCGCCGCAGTCCGCGACAAGCGCGGCGAGCCGGTGCTCGTACGCGGCCGCCCGCGGAGCGAGATGCGCCCCGAGGCTCATGCCGCCGAGCGCGACACGGTTGACGTCGACGCCCGCGCGGGCGAGCGCGAAGTCCAGCACCGAACCTACGATGCGCTCCCAGTCGGGCCGCAGCGCGAGACGCTGGCGCACCAGGACGTCGCCCTGCCCCCGTCCGTCGAACGCCAGCACGTTGTAGCCGCGCGCGAGCGCGGCAGCGCCGTTGGCCGCGTACAGCTCCTCCGCAGTGCCGTCATAGCCGCCCGTGAGGATCACGGTCGCGCGCGGCCGATCGTCGGGGCAGGCGCGCAGGAACCAGCCGGGAAGCACCGCCCCTTCGAACGGGATCTCGATGGCCTCGCCGACCGGATCCATGAGCGCCATCGCCCGGCGGAAGGCTCCGGACTGGGCCGCGTAGGCCGACGCGAGCCGCGAGTCGCGCGGCACGCCCATCAGCATCGCCGGCGGTGCGGTGGTACGTGCACGCCCGCAGATACGCGAGCCCGCGAGCCGTGCCGACTCCAAACGCCCCGCCTCCCGCTCGCGCGCGGCCATCTCCGCGACGCCCACAGCCGTCGCCGACCACTCCGCATGCCAGCTGCCGAGGTCGCGCTCGTCTATCCGCGCCTCGCCGCGCAAGGGAGCGCGCGAGCCACCGAATCCGGAGTCATTCCAGAATATGTGGCACACTGCAAGGCATGCCGGCAACCGCCGAACTCGAGCGCATGCTGCGCGAGGCCTCCCTGCACGTCACGCGTCCGCGGGTCGCGGTGCTGGCCGCGGTGCACGACCACCCCCACGCGGACACGACCTCGATCATCGGGGCCGTCCGCGAGAACATCGGGCAGGTGTCCCAGCAGGCCGTCTACGACGGACTGCAAGCGCTCACCGACGCCGGCCTCATACGACGCATCCACCCGCCCGGCTCCGTGGCACGCTACGAGTCGCGGGTCGGCGACAACCATCACCACCTCGTGTGCCGGACGTGCGGCGCCATCGCCGACGTCGATTGCGCCGTCGGCACCGCGCCCTGCTTGACCGCAGCCGACGACCACGGCTTCGCGATCGACGAGGCCGAGGTCATCTACTGGGGCCTGTGCTCCGAGTGCTCGACCGCAAGCCAGTTGAAGAAGTCCACCCCCTGATCCTCGAAAGGGTTCCTGTGTCCGAACAGCCTGACGCCGTTGTTGGAGAGATGAACGAGCCGGAGGACGCTGGCGGCTGCCCGTTCGGCGGCGCCGACCGCGCCCCGCACCCGACCCAGGGCGGTGGCAACCGCGGCTGGTGGCCCGACCGGCTCAACCTGAAGATCCTCGCCAAGAACCCCGCCGTGGCCAACCCGCTCGGCGAGGAGTTCGACTACGCGGCCGCGTTCAAGACGCTCGACCTCCCCGCCGTCAAGCAGGACATCGAGGACGTGCTGACGACCTCGCAGGACTGGTGGCCCGCGGACTTCGGCCACTACGGCCCGTTCATGATCCGGATGGCGTGGCACAGCGCCGGCACGTACCGCATCAGCGACGGCCGCGGCGGTGCAGGCGCCGGCCAGCAGCGCTTCGCGCCGCTCAACAGCTGGCCTGACAACGGCAACCTCGACAAGGCGCGCCGCCTGCTGTGGCCCGTCAAGCAGAAGTACGGCCAGGCGCTGTCGTGGGCGGACCTCATGGTCCTCACCGGCAACGTCGCGCTCGAGTCGATGGGCTTCACCACCTTCGGCTTCGCCGGCGGGCGCCCCGACGTCTGGGAGCCCGACGAGGACGTCTACTGGGGCCCGGAGACCGAGTGGCTCGGCGACGAGCGCTACACGGGCGACCGCGAGCTCGAGGAGCCGCTCGGCGCGGTCCAGATGGGGCTCATCTACGTCAACCCGGAGGGTCCGAACGGCAACCCGGACCCGCTCGCCGCCGCCAAGGACATCCGCGAGACGTTCGCCCGCATGGCGATGAACGACGAGGAGACGATCGCGCTCATCGCCGGCGGCCACACATTCGGCAAGGCCCACGGCGCGGCCGACCCCGAGGAGTACGTCGGCCCCGAGCCCGAGGGCGCTCCGCTCGAGGAGCAGGGCCTCGGCTGGCGCCAGTCCTACGGCACGGGCAAGGGCGCGGACACGATCACGAGCGGCCTCGAAGTCACGTGGACCGCCACGCCCACGAAGTGGTCGACGAGCTTCTTCGACAACCTGTTCGGCTACGAGTGGGAGCTGACGAAGAGCCCCGCGGGCGCGCATCAGTGGCAGCCGGTGGACGGCGGCGGCGCGGGCACGGTGCCCGGTCCCGAAGAAGGCTCGGAGATGCGTCCCCCGACGATGCTGACGACGGACCTCGCGCTGCGCTTGGACCCCGACTACGAGCCGATCTCGCGGCGCTTCCACGAGAACCCCGACGAGCTCGCCGACGCGTTCGCCCGCGCCTGGTTCAAGCTGACGCACCGCGACATGGGCCCGATCGCGCGGTACCTCGGCCCCGAGGTCCCGGACGAGACGCTGCTGTGGCAGGACCCGATCCCCGAGGTGACCCACGAGCTCGTCGGGCCGGAGGACATCGCGGCCCTGAAGGCGCAGATCCTCGACTCGGGCCAGTCCGTGTCCGCGCTCGTCAAGGCCGCGTGGGCGTCCGCATCGACGTTCCGCGGCAGCGACAAGCGCGGCGGCGCCAACGGGGCGCGCGTACGCCTCGCGCCGCAGAAGGACTGGGCGGTCAACGACCCACGCCAGCTCGCGGCTGTGCTAAGCGCGCTCGAGGGGATCCAGGAGTCCTTCAACGGCTCCCAGAACGGCAGCGGCAAGCAGGTCTCGCTCGCCGACCTCGTCGTGCTCGGCGGCTGCGCCGCGGTCGAGCAGGCGGCGAAGGCCGGCGGCGCCGACGTCGAGGTTCCCTTCACGCCGGGGCGCGCGGACGCGTCGCAGGAGCAGACCGACGCGGACTCGTTCGATCCGCTCGAGCCGTCGGCCGACGGCTTTCGCAACTACCTCGCCGAGGACCACCGGCTGACGGCCGAGTACCTCCTCGTCGACAAGGCGAACCTGCTGACGCTCAGCGCCCCCGAGATGACCGTCCTCGTGGGCGGCATGCGGGTCCTTGGCGCGAACGCCGGGGGCTCCGAAGCCGGCGTCCTCACCGACAACCCCGGGTCGCTGACGAACGACTTCTTCGTCAACCTGCTCGACCTCGGCACCACATGGTCGGCGACAGCCGACGACGCCGGCAGGTTCGAGGGCCGCGACGGGTCGGGCGAGGTCAGGTGGACCGGCACCCGCGTCGACCTCGTGTTCGGCTCGAACTCCGAGCTGCGCGCGATCGCCGAGGTCTACGCCAGCGATGACGCCAAGGAGAAGTTCGTGCGCGACTTCGTCGCCGCCTGGGACAGGGTCATGAACCTCGACCGGTTCGACCTCGGCTGATCGCGACGCCCCGGGCCGGCCGCTCGCCGGCCGGCCCGGATCGCGCGAACGTGGCTCAGCGCACGCGGTAGTACTTCACGCGGTCACCCGCCCACGACGCGGCGACGATCTTCAGCCGCACGCGCCCGCGACGCGGGAGGCGCACCGTCACGCTGATGCGGTCCTTGCTCGACCGCGCGATGCGCTTGCGCCCGCGGTAGGCGCGCATCCCCGTCGCCCCCTTCGCGAGGAACCTCACCGTCAGCAGGCGGCCGTGGCGCTTGCGCTTGGCGAGGAAGATCCGCGGCTTGGCGACCGACGAGCCGTTCGTCGCACTCGGCATGACGACGGCGATCGGCGGACCCGCGTTGTTGGACGTGTCGACCGCCAGCACGGAGTACGTGTGCTTGCCCTTCGGCGGCTTCTCGGTGAACTTGAAGCCGAAGACGTCGCGCTTGAACACGCCGTTGCGAAAGACCTTGTAGACGCGGATCCCGCGGTTGTCCCCCGCCGGGCCCCACGCCGCCGTGACCTGCCCGCCGCGCGCGCTCAGCTTGAGCCCCGGCACGCCCGTCGGCGGCGTCGCGTCGGCCAGAACGGCGGTGACCGGGAGCGACGGCGCGCGGTTGCCGCTCGTGTCGACGGTCACCACGCGGTAGCTCGTCGTCGTGAGCGCCGTGACCCCGAAGTCGTTGAAGCCCACCCCCGCCGACGACCCGACGACCTGCCCGTCGCGCTCGACGTCGTAGTGGTCGACGCCCTCGTCGTCGGAGCCCGCCGACCACCCCACCGAGACGCCGGCGGTGCTGCCGCTCAAGCGCACGCCCGCCGGCGCGGCGGGTGCCACGTCGTCGACGAGCGGCGGCATCGTGACGGTCACGTTCGCCGTCGTCCCCGCGATCGAGTTCAGGCGGATCGAGATGCCGAACCGCGCGTCGCTGAGCGTCTCGCCGACCTGCAGCGGCGCGTCGCTGAGCGTGGGTGAGGCGGGCCGCGCGTCGAGCAGGTTGCTCTGGGTGGCCACCGACAGGTTCGGCACCGAACGGATCGACACGCCCGTCGTCACCGGATCCCCCACGGTGAACAGGTCGAACGGCCCGGTCGACGAGCGCAGCTCCACCGCCAGCGAGCTCGACACGGGCACCGCCGCGGTCTTGCGCGGGACGACGAGCAGCCGCGTACCCGCGCTCGTGAAGTCGTCGGAGGAGACGAGCGACACAGTCTGCGACGTCTTCGCCCGCAGCACCTGGCCCGCGGGGAGCTGGCCGAGCTGCGACCGGTGCCAGCTCGACATGAGCTTGCCGGCGATGCCCATGACGTCCCACGGGTCGCCGTACTCGTCGGTCACGCAGCTCGTCGAGAGCGTGACCGGCACGCCGCCCGCGTCCGTGCAGGCCAGGGAGTTCGCGTGATGCGCGCCGAGGTTGTGACCGAGCTCGTGACCGACGACCGACGCGGTCAGCGCGCCGTTGGCCCACGTGCGACGACCGGGCAGCTGACCGAGGCCGCTGAACTGGCACTCCCCCGTCCGGGGCAGCGCGTACAGCACGTGGTCGTAGGCCGCGACGGCGAACCCGGCGGCGGTCGCCGCAACGTCGGCCGCGTTCGCGATCGCGGACGTCGGGCAGCCGAGCGTCGAGACACCGATCGCGACCGGTCCGGCGACGTCGCCGTCGGGCCGCACCCGCCCGACGAAGCTCGTGGCCCCGGCCGACTGCTGCTTGTAGAGCGCGTTCGCGGACGTCGCGCTCGTGAACACCGCCGCCCGCGCTGCGTCGGCGGTCATGAGCGCGTCGGGCTCGTCGGGCGTCGTGACGAGGATCACGAGCAGCGACCGCGGGCCCGGCGCGACGGCGGCCGTGAGGCGCTGATCGCCGGCCGCGCGCACCTGGCCTTGCAGGCCGGGCGACGCCGCGTCGGCGTCGTCGAGGTGCACGCGCTGGCCGATCAGGCCATCGGGCTGCGGGTCGGCGAGCGGGAGCATGCCGCCGCTCGAGCGCAGCGCGTAGGACTGGCGGACCTCCGTGCCGTCGGGGCGATGCCCGTGCTCCTCGACGAGCGTGCCGGCCAGGCCGCCCCCGTGGCCGAGCGCGCTCGCGGGCAGCGCCAGGAGCAGCAAGCTGACGAAGACGAGGCTCGTACGCAAGACGGCGGGGACGTTCGCACACCCGGCCCCCCGCGGTCTGTGACATCGCTCCGGTTCTTAGCTGAACCGCACGTCGAACCGCGCGCCGCCGAGCGCCGACGTGCCGACCTCGATCGTCGCGGCGTGCGCGCGCGCCTGCTGGCCCACGAGCGCGAGCCCGAGCCCCGAGCCCGGCACGTCGCCGTCGCCGACGCGCACGAACGGCTCGAAGATCCGCTCGCGGTCGGCCTCGGCGATCCCCGGCCCGTCGTCCTCGACGGTCACGAGCGGCCCGCCGCGCGGATCGACGCTCACGCGCACGGTCCCGTCGGGGCGCCCGTGGCGCGCCGCGTTCTCCAGCAGGTTGTCGGCGAGCAGCCGCAGGCCCGGCTCCCAGCCTCGCACCCAGACCGGCTCCTCGGGCAGCGACGACGTCCACGACACCGCGGGGTGGCGCGACGACGCCTGATCGAGCGACGCCGCCACGACCTCGCACAGCTCGACGTCGCCGACCTCGCCCGGCGACGCGTCGCCGCGGGCCATCGCCTGCAGGCCGTCGAGCAGGTCGACGAGCCGACGATGCTCCGACAGCGCGTCGAGCACGAGCTCGGTCCGCTGCGCGACCGGGATGTCGGGATGGCGGCTCAGCGCCGACAGCGTCGCCTGCACGCTCGTCAGCGGCGTGCGCAGCTCGTGCCCCGCGTCCGCCGTGAAGCGGCGCGTCGCGGCCAGCGCGCGCTCGCGGTCGGCCGCCGATCGCCCGAGCCGCGCGAGCATGTCGTTGAAGCTCGCGGCGAGCGAGCGCAGCTCCGCGGCGCCGTTGTCGCCGGGCACGCGCTGGTCGAGGTCCTCGGTGCCGGCGATCCGCGCCGTCGCCGCGCGCAGGCGGCGCAGCGGCGCGAGCAGGAGCGTCGCCGCGAACCACGCGCCCAGCCCACCGGCCAGCAGCGCGGCCAGGCCGAACCCGGCGAGGCGGCGATCGAGCGCGGCGAGCTTGCGCTCGACCGGCCCCAGCGGCGTCGTGACCTCCAAGCGCGTGAGCCCGCCCAGCCCGGTGACCGGCACGCGCATGATGTACGAGCGGTAGCGCCGGCCGCCGACGCTGATCGTGTGCAGCCCGTTCGTGCGCGCGATCCGTGCCGATGGCGCCGGTGGGCCGAACGAGCGCAGCGGGTCGTCCTTGAGGATGAGCCGCAGCGACGTGCGGTTGGCGATCAGCGCGTTGTCCAGGCGCTTGTCCTTCGCGAGCCCCTCGTCGAGCGCCTGCAGCAGCGTGTCGCGCGAGAGCTCGGCCGTGCGCGTCAGCCGGTCGTCGAGCGCCGCGCGCTCGGAGCGCCCGACGTAGCGCGACACCATGACGCCCGCCCCCGACAGCACGAGCGCGAGGACGATCGTGACGCCCAGCGTGAGACGAGCGCGGAGGCTTCGCACGCGCTCACCCTCTCACTCAGGGCCGCAGGATGAACCCGACGCCGCGGACCGTGTGCAGCACGCGCGCCTCGCCATCGGACTCGAGCTTGCGGCGCAGGTAGCCGACGAACACGTCGGCGACGTTGGTGCCGGGGTCGAACGTGTAGCCCCAGACCTCCTCGTGCAGGTGGCTGCGCTCGACGACCTCGCCCGGGCGGCGCATGAAGAGGTGCAGCAGGTCGAACTCGCGGCGGGTCAGCTCGAGGTCGCGGCCGGCGCGCTGCGCGGTGTGCGAGCGCGGGTCGATCGCGACGTCGCCGACCGTGAGCGCGGCGTCGGGCGTCGCGGGGCGGCGGCGCAGCAGCGCGTGCAGCCGCGCCGTCACCTCCTCGATCGCGAACGGCTTGACCACGTAGTCGTCGGCGCCGGCCTGCAGCCCGCGCACGCGGTCGTCGACCTCGTCGCGGGCCGACAGGATGCAGACCGGGACGTCGTCGCCGGCGCCGCGCAGCTGCGCGAGGACCTCGAGCCCGTCGAGGTCGGGCATCGCGAGGTCCAGCAGGATGACCGCGGGGCGCACGGACTCGTTCGCCGCGAGCGCCGCGCGTCCACCCGACGCGCGCACGACGCGAAAGCCCTCGAGCTCCAAGCCGGCGCCGACGGCGCGGCGGATCGCGGCGTCGTCGTCGACGAGCAGGACGACCGGCCCCTCGGGGCCGGACGGCCTTTCGTCATCCACGCTTGACGACCTCGCAGTCGCGGGCCACCTGCTCGCCGCGATCGGCGAACACGCGATCGCGCCCGCGCCCGCAGCTGATGCGCTCGTCGCGCGCGCCGTCGTCGGCGCGGATGACGTCGTTGCCGTCGCCCCCGACGACGATGTCGCCGGGCCCCGACAGCGCGTTGATCGTGTCGTTGCCGGCGCCGCCGAGCAGCCTGTCCGCGCCGGGGCCGCCGTTGAGGGTGTCGTTGCCGGCGTCGCCGGACAGCAGGTCGTCGCCGGGACCGCCGTTGAGCCGGTCGCTGCCGCCGGCTCCGAAGATGTTGTCGTTGCCGCCCTTGCCGTTGATGCGATCGGGGCCGGGCGTTCCCACGATCGTGTCCGGCCCGCGCGTGCCCTTCTGCGCGGGCGCGGCGAACGCGGTCGATCCGGCGCCGAGCACCAAGACGAGCGCGATTGCGAGCAAGCGTCGGTGCATGGCACACACCATGACGCACGTCGCGCGCGTCCTGCGTCTCTTGCCCGCAGTCTCATCGACTTCTCACCGTCGGTGAGGACTGTGTGAGAGCACCGTGAGCAGCGGCCTCCCGGCGCGCAGAGTAAGCCCAAGCACCCAACGCCAGGAGGCAGTCAGCATGAACTTCAA
Organism: uncultured Actinomycetes bacterium; assembly: GCA_963743055.1. Lineage (GTDB taxonomy): Bacteria > Actinomycetota > Thermoleophilia > Solirubrobacterales > Solirubrobacteraceae > CADCVQ01. The sequence goes on from CAVUOK010000005.1 coordinate 40,039, forward strand.
GAGGACTCAGCTCGTCGGTGCAGCACTTTCGATCGGCCTCGTCATCCCGGCCAGCGCGCTGGCGGCGACGATCATCGGTGGACCTCGCGGCGAGAACCTGCGCGGGACGAATGTCGCCGACATGATCGACGGCAACGGCGGCAACGACCGCATCCACGGCCGCGGCGGCCCCGATCAGCTCATCGGCGGCACGGGCAACGACCGCGTCTTCGGAATGGGCGGCAACGACACGATCACCGGCGTCCAGGGCAACGACCTGCTCAACGGCGGCCCCGGCGACGACGCGATCACCGGTGACGCGAACAACACCGGCGACCTCACCTCGTTCGACCGCATCTACGGCGCGGCCGGCAACGACACGCTCAAGGGCGGCGACTCCGCCGACCGCATGTCCGGCGGCGCGGGCAACGACGTCTCCCTCGGCGAGAGCGGCCGCGACCGCATGTCCGGCGGCACCGGCGACGACAACCAGAACGGCGGCGGCGGCAACGACGTCATCTTCGCCAACCTCGGCGTCGACACCTCGGCCGGGGGCGACGGCGACGACGTCCTGTGGGCGCTCGCCCGCGGCGACGTGGCGCCCGGCCCCGGCGTCGACCAGGTCGGCGACACGCTCGACGGCGGCAACGGCGACGACGTCTTCCGCACCCGCGACGGCGAGGTCGACCGCGTGACCTGCGGCCCCGGCAACGACCGCGCCCTGCTCGACAACGTCGACGTCATCACTGATGCGACCGCCGCTGCGCCGAACGGCTCCTGCGAGACCGTCCAGCGCAAGGCCCCGAAGAACGGCGAGAGCCGCTCGGAGGACGCCCAGGAGTCGCCCAAGGAGGAGAAGGTCACGGACTGAACGACCCTTCCACGGTTCGTCTGACCGACCCTCGGCCTGGCCGGCCATCGCGTGCGCTCGCGATGGTCGGCCTTTGCCGGTTAAAGGGCAGCGCGCGGATGACGTAAGCGCGCGTTCAGCTCGCGCTGCGATCGTCGTGGCGGTGAGCTCGGCGGATTCGGATGGATCGCTCGGTCGCCCGATCGGGCGGCGGGCGTTCCTCGGCGTCGTCGGCGTCGGGCTGTCGTCGCTGGCTTGGGGCGGTGCCGCGCTCGACCTCGCGGCGCAGAGCACGCGGTTGCTGCCCGAGCCGCTGCGCGCGGCGATCCCGTTCGGCAAGGGCTGGCGCATCTACGCGGTCAACCCGCCGCATCCGACGTTCGACCCGGCGACGTGGCGGCTTGCGATCGACGGCCTCGTCGAGCGACCGCTCAGCCTGAGCTACGCCGAGCTGCTCGCGCTGCCGCGGGCCGAGCAGACGTCGGACTTCGTCTGCGTCACCGGCTGGTCGGTCGACGACGTCCGCTGGAGCGGCGTGCGCTTCGCCGACCTGCTCGCGGCGGCGCGCCCGCTGCCGGCCGCGCGGGCGCTGCGCTTCGAGTCGGCGGAGGAGCCGTACGTCGACTCGCTCTCGCTCGAGCAGCTTTCGGAGCCCGACGCGATGCTCGCGCACGGCATGGACGGCGAGCCGCTCGCGCGCAAGCACGGCGCGCCGGCGCGGGTGGTCATGCCGAAGATGTACGGCTACAAGGGCGTCAAGTGGGTGCGGCGAATCGTCGTCACCGATCGCGTCGCCGACGGCTACTGGCAGCAGCGCGGCTATGACCGCGACGCGTGGATCGGCGGTTCGAATGGCCGCTGAGCCCGCCGGACGCGTGCTGCGCTTCGGCGCGACGGAGCGCAACCTGCACTCGCTCCACGGCACGGCGTTCGCGGTCATGCTCGCGTCCGGGCTCGTCCTCTACGTGCCGGCGCTCGCGCAGGTCTTCTCGAGCCGGCCGCTCATGAAGGCGATCCACCTCACCGCGGCCGTGGCGTGGCTGACGGCGCTCGCGCTCGTCGCGATCCTCGGTGACGGCCGCGCGCTGCGCCGCACGCGCCGCGAGCTCGAGCGCTTCGGCGCCGACGACGTGCTGTGGCTGCGCCAGCGCGGCCGCGGCGACGTGCCGCAGGGGCGCTTCAACGCGGGCCAGAAGCTGCACGCCGTGGTGCAGGCCGCGCTGGCCGTGCTGTTCACCGTGTCGGGCACGCTGCTGTGGCTGGGCGAGCGCGACACGGCGTGGCGGCTGCCGGGGTCGATCGCGCTGCACGACATGGCCACGCTGCTTGGCGCGGTGCTCGTCGCGGGGCACGTGTGGATCGCGATCAGCCCGAGCAAGCTGCCGTCGATCTCGGGGATCCTGCACGGGACGGTCCCCGCCGCGTGGGCGGCCGAGCACCACGCGAAGTGGGTGCCTTCGGCGGCGCCGCCGCCGTCTGGCGCCCGGCGCCCCGGCGTGGTGCGCGTCGCGGGCGCGGCCGTCGTGCTGGCCGTCGGCCTGAGCGTTCTTCTCGGCTTGGTCTTTACTTAAGTATTTTACTTCGCTATGCTGGTGGTCGTAAGCAACCGAAGGAGTATCGACATGACAGTCGAGACCACCACGAAGGACAAGCAGATCATCATCGACGTGCCCGAGGACCGCGTGGCCGAGTTCTACGCGTTCTACGGGCAGTTCCTCGCCGGCTTCCCGGGGCGCAGGCGGCGCGGCGGACCGCATCACCGCGGACACCGCGGTGGCCACGGCCCGCACGGCCACCGCTGCGGCCCGCACCACGAGGAGCAGCACGAGGCCGAGGTCGGCGTCCCGGCCGCGCCGCCGCCGGCGAGCGGCCCGGAGACCGCGGCGGCCTGATGGCCGACAAGCAGGTCACCGTCGCCGTGCCCGAGGAGCGCGTTCCGGAGTTCTACGTCTGGTTCGCGCAGTTCCTCTCGGCCGAGCCCGGCACCGGACCGCCGCGCGGCGGCCCGATGCCGTGGGGCGGACGGCGCGGCCACGGCTTCGCGCCACCTCGGCCTCACTTCGAGGCCGAGGCGTGGTCGGCGCAGGACGCCGAGCAGGCCGCGTGGCTGTACGGCAAGCTCGCGCCGCCGGCGCGCGAGCTGTTCGACGTCCTCATCGAGGCGCCCGGCCGGCGCTTCTCGGGCAACGAGATCGCCGACCGCCTGCGCCTGGACAAGGGCGCGCACGGCGTGGCGGGGATCCTCGCCTGGCCGGGTCGCTACAGCCGCAAGCTGGGTCGCGAGCTGCCGATCTCCACCGAAGGCCGCGAGGACGGCGGCACGGACTACTACCTCGACGACGAGGCCGCGAAGCTGTTCGCCACCGCGCGGGAGGCCGCGGCCGAGCGCTGAGCCATTCGAGTGCCCCGGCGCGGCCGCGTAGGGGCGAGGGCGGAAGCCGAGCACCCCGGCGCGGCCGCTGGCGGCGAGGGCGGATGCCGAGGGCCCGGGCGCGGCCGCTGGCGGCGAGGGCGGATGCCGAGGGCCCCGGGTGGCGGCTGGCGGCGAGGGCCCCGACGCTAACGCGGCGCACGTAGCCCGAACGGCGGCCGCACCCCGGCCGCGCGCTTGGCCTGCACGACGCGGCGCCGGCGGCGCGCGTCCGGTAGCGCGCGAAACGCGTCGCGGTACGCCCGCAGGAGGTGGCGCTCGCGCAGCAGCGTGTGGCCGATCGCCAGGACCTCGTAGAACGCGATCCGGTGCAGGTCGCCGCGGACGTCGGCCCAGCTGTCGTTCTTGACCATCATCAGCAGGCGGTTGCGAAACTGCAGCCGGCGGTGCGCCTCGGGCAGCCCGGACCGGGTCGACGGCGAGTAGAAGCGCATGTGCCAGGCGACGGCGCGCGGCTCGTACATGCAGCGCCAGCCGAGCAGCCGCGCGCGCCAGGCGAGGTCGACGTCCGAGGCCCACAGCTCGAGCTGCTCGTCGAGCACCTCGCCGCCGACCGCGCACGCGTCGAGCACCTCGCGGCGATACAGCACGCACGCCCCGTCGCCGCCGAAGACCTCGGCCGCGTGCGAATACGCCGACGCCGGCTCGTTGTGGCCGACGAGCGTGTTCTTGCGCCGCCGGTCGACGACCATCCCCGCCGCGTCGAGGACGTCGAGGCGCTCCTCGACCGACATGCCCGTCGCGCGGATGAGCCGCGGCGCGACCGAGCCGACGCCACGCATCTCCAACCGCTCGCGGGCGACGGAGAGGAAGCCCTCGCCCAGCACGCAGTCGGCGTTCAGCAGCAAGACCGCGTCGCCCTCGGAGGCGACGATGCCGGCGTTGATCGCGGCGGCGTACGAGACGCGCTCGCGCAGCCCGAGCACGCGCACGCCGTTCGCCTCGGCAACCGAGCGCGTGGCGTCCGTGCACGCGTTGTCGATGACGAGGACGTCCGCGCCGTCCTGCGCGACGGCCGCCGGCAGGCAGTGCTCGAGCAGCGGCGCTTCGTCGACCGACAGGACCAGGACCGTCGTGCCCTGGCTCACAGCATCTCTTCGTAGACGGCGACGGTCAGCGCGGCGCTGCTGGCCCACGACAGCGCGCCCGCTCGCACGAGGCCGCGCTCGGCGAGGTCGGCGTGATGGGCGCGATCGTCGATCACGCGGCGGATCGCGGCGGCCATGTCGGCCACGTCGAGCGGGTCGAAGTAGTCGCACGCGTCGCCGCCGGTCTCGGGCAGCGCGGTCGCGCGAGCGGCGATCACGGGGACACCGCGCGCCATCGCCTCGACGAGCACGAGCCCGAAGCCCTCGTACAGGGACGGGTGCACGAGCGCGTCGGCGCCGCGCATGAGCGCGTCCATCTCGTCGTCGGGCAGGTAGCCGGTGAGCTGCACCGGGTGGCCGCCCGCGGCCTCGCGCACGCGCTCGCCCTCGCCCGTGTCGACGCCGGCGAGCACGAGGCGGTGCTCGAGCCCCTCGCCGCGCAGCCGCGCGAACGCCTCGACGAGGCGCAGGAGGTTCTTCTTCGGGCGCAGGTCGCCGACGGCGAGCAGGTACGGACCCGCGGGCGGCGGCAGGTCGCCGATCGGCAGCGAGGGGGCGTTGGGGATGATGCGCACGCGCGCCTCGTCGACGTCGTAGCGCCGCACGACGTCGCTGGCGGTGTAGCCCGAGACGCAGATCACCCGCTGCGCCGAGCGCGCCGCCTGCGGCGTGAACGTGCGGTACTTCCAGCCGGTGCGGCCGCTGAAGTCCTCGGGGAAGACCTCGAACGCGAGGTCGTGGATCGTGACGACGCCCATGCATGGCCGGGCGAGCGGCAGGAAGCAGTTGGGCGTGTGGACGAGGTCCGCGCCCATGCGCCGCAGGCGGATCGGCAGCCCGATCTGCTCGAAGACAAGCTCCGGCCCGGGCCCGCCGCGCGCGACGAAGCGGAAGTCCAGGCCGTCGCGCTCGGGCAGCGCGGCGATGAGCTCCTTCGCGTAGCGCCCCCAGCCGCGCAGCTGCGGCGCGAACGCGTCGCGGGCATCGATGGCGACGATCGGCACGCGACAACCATGCCATGCCCGCGACCCTCCGGCCGAGCACAGGCCGAGCCGGCCCGCTCCGCTAGCTTGCAGCGCGATGAGCCGCGGCTTCCTTGGGCTGTTCCGAACCGACGACGACCGCTCGGCCGTGCACCGCGCCCGGCGGGTCGGGCTGCAGACCGTGAGCCTCGCGAAGCTCCCGCGGCCGGTCGCGCTGTTCTGGTGGCGCGCGCTGCGCCGCGCGCAGGCCGAGCGCGACACGTGGAGCATCGACGTCGCGTGCCGGCCGGCGGAGCTGCGCGTGCTGCTCGACGCGCTCAGCCCGGCGTGCCGCGTGGCCGAGGTCGGGACGGCGGCCGCCTGGACGACGTCCTGCATCGCGCTCGCCAGGCCCGATCGCGAGGTGCACAGCTGGGACGTCGAGGCGCACCCCGAGCGCGACCGCTACCTCGCGCTACTGTCGCCCGGAGACCGCGCGCGCGTGCACCTCTACGACCGGCCCGGCGGCCTCGGCCCGCAGGACCCGCCGCCCGTCGACGCCGTCTTCATCGACTCCTCGCACGAGCTGGAGGAGACCGTCGCGACGTTTCGCACCTGGGAGCCCGCGCTCGCGCCCGGCGGCATCGTGGGCTTCCACGACTACGCCGACGACGCCTACCCGGGCGTCACGGACGCGGTGCGCCAGCTCGGCCTCACCGGTGAGGCGCGCGGCCACCTGTTCGTCTGGCGCAAGCCGTCCGCGCCATGACCGGATCGCGCTCGATTAGCATGGGCGCGGCCGTGCAAGAGGTCAAGGACGACATCGCAGCGCAGCCGCGCCAGTCGCGCATCTTCGAGCTGCCCATCGAGCTCGGCCATCCCGACGAGCTGCTCGAGCGGATCATCGGCTGGGTCGGGACGGGCGGGCGGACGAAGCGCGTCATGTACGTCAACGCGCACGTCCTCAACCAGTCGCGCGAGGACCCGGCGCTGCGCAGCGCTCTCGAGGGGGCCGACCTCGTCTACTGCGACGGCTACGGCGTCCGCCTCGCCGCGAAGGCGCTGAGCACCGAGATCCCGCACCGGATGACCGGTGCCGACTGGATCTGGGATCTCGCGACGCTCTGCGAGGCGCGCGACGCGTCGGTCTACCTGCTCGGCTGCGAGCCGGGGGTCGCCCGCCAGGCCGGCCAGCGGCTGCGCCGCGCGCACCCGAAGCTGCGCGTCGTCGGCACGCACCACGGCTACTTCGAGATCGGCTCCGGGCACGACGAGCGCGTCATCGAAGACATCAACCGGCGCAAGCCGGACATCCTGCTCGTCGGCATGGGCACGCCGAAGCAGGAGATCTGGGCGCAGCGCACGGTCGACCGCCTGGACTGCACGGTGCTGTGGAGCGTGGGGGCGCTGTTCGACTTCGTGTCGGGGCGCGTGCCGCGCGCTCCGGCCTCCCTGTCGGACAACGGGCTCGAGTGGATCTTCAGGCTGGCGATCGAGCCGCAGCGGATGTGGCGGCGCTATCTGGTCGGCAACCCGGTGTTCCTGAGCCGGGTCATGGCACAAGCCCGCCAGCGCCACCTGCGCTGACGCCGGGCGCGGCGCGCGGCTGCACGGTGAGCGGGGCCTCGCATGGCTCGTGCTGCTCGACCGCTACCAGCTCTTCAAGTTCAAGCCGGACCTCGCCCCGGCGCCCGGCGACCGCTGCTCGCGCAAGATGGTGCTGACCGTGAAGAAGCTCTACGCCGGCGGCAAGACGTCGAGCCGTAGGCACCCGGAAATCCGGGCAACACGGCCCGGCGATCGCGGCGAAGCTTCGCCGACGGGACTCGTAGCGTGCAGGGACGGCACCGCATGACACGACCCGCCGCCCCAGATGCCCTCGATCCCTGTAGACACCGCTCATGATCGGCACGCCGCGCAACGCGAACCGTCCGCCCGCCGATGACGCGCTCGTTCGCTCCCCCGGCGTCGCCTGGCTGCGTACCAGCCACCTGGGCTCGACGAACTCCAGCCGGCGCTGGGCCTGTACCGTCGCCGCGAGCGGCGTGGCGACCGGCGCCGGCGCCGGCGCCGGGCTCTCGCCCACGCTCGCGGTGGCGGTTGGCCTCGTCTGGGCCATCGCCGGCATCAGCGACCTCGTCGCGACGCTCGCCGTCAAGCGCTTCGCGCAGGCCGGGCTCGGCCTCGCGACCCACCGGCGCCAGATCGAGCAGATGCTCGCCGATCAGTTCGTCGATCTGCCGACGCACGGCTGGCTCGCCGAAGCGAGCGAGGCACTCGTCGCAGCCGAGTCGCGCTTCGCGAGCCTGCCTGCGGCCACTGGCGACGACCGCCGCGCGGTCGCAGCGGCCGTCGCGGATATTCGCGCGATCGAAGCCGACCTCGCTCGCTCGCGCGACAAGCGCCGCGCCTGGCGCAATCGTGTCCCCACGAGCGCGTCGGGGAGCTTCGCCAAGTCGGCGGTGGCCGAGGATCCCGACGTGCTGATCCGGCTCTACGGCGATCCGACGAACCTGCCCGACCGGCTGGGACCCCGCAGCCGCGACGTCCTCGCGCGCGTCGGCGCGGTCCTCGACGACGTCCGCATCCTCAACACCCCCCAGACCGAGTGGGCGGTGCTCCTGTTCACCCTGTGGGCGCGCGCGTTACTGGTCGCCGGGGCGCCGCTGCTCGCCGCGGCCTCGCTGGGATACATCCCGCTGCACGACGGCTGGAGCCTGCGCGACCTGCCGTGGGCGCTGGCAGGCGCGTGGTCTGCGGGCACGGCGCTGTGCGCTCCGTGGATCGCGACGACCGTGATGCGCCGAGACGCCCGCGGCGCGCACGTGCGGCGCTGGCTGATGGTCGTCGAGATCCCGCTGTCACTGGTCGCGATCGCCCTCACGCCGTGCTGGGCGGTCGCGGTGTTCGCGTCCGGCTGGACGAACTGGTGGCAGCGCCCCGAGTTCGTGTGGACGCGCATGTTCGCGTGGATGGTCGTCGTGGGCGGGCTGCTGGCGGGCGGGATGGCGATCCAAGACGCGACCACCGCGGACGTCGTGGTGGAGTTCGCGATCGCGATGACGGTCGTCGCGATCATCGGCGCGAGCTACGGCGCGATGCTCCCCCTGTCGGCGACGCTGCTGGCGCGCACGCTCATCGGCGGGCTGCTCACGCCTCGCCGGGCGCGGGACCGCGCCGACGCGCGCATCGCGGACGCGATCCGCCATCTGCTCGCGGCGGCGCGGGCGATCGAGGAGCGCTCACCGGACGATGCGGGCGCCGTGCGCGACGTGCGCAAGCTGCGCGAGTCGGCGGGGATGCTCGGCGTGCGTGCGCGCGAAGGCGAGCGCTGGGCGCGTCGCACGCCGCTGGGTCTCGGCAAGCTCCTCGAGAGCGCCATGCAGGACGCGGGTGTCATGAGCTCCGAGCCCAAGGCCGCGCTGCTGCTCGAGGAGGCGCTGCGCAACGGCGACCCCGAGCCCGTGACGCTCGAGGACCCGACCTACTACCAGCGCCGGCTGGCGCAGACGCGCTTTCGCCGGCGGCGGAGCGCTCGCGCGCTGCGCCTGCTGATCACCGAGGTCGTCCGCGAGGCTCGCCGCCACGGCACCGGGCCCCTCATCACCCACTGCCGGCTCGAGGGCGACCGCGTCGTCGTGCGGTTTGCCAACCGCGTGCGGCCGGGGCCAGTGCGGCCGGGCAGGGGCAACGGCGACGGCAACCTGCGCACGCTGGCCGGCTTGCTGCCCGGCGGGGACATCGATGTCCGTGGGATGGTCTCCGGGTCGTTCATCGAGCTTCCCGGCCCGGCGCAGCTCTTCGGCGTGCAGGCGTCGTTCAGCATCGTGGCGCTGGACGGCATCGAGGACCATCCGACGTAGACCAAGGCGAGGTGTGATGTGAGCGAGATCGTGACGGTGCTTTGCGTCGAGGACAAGGACGATGCCGAGACCTTCGACCGCGAGTTCGAGCGCGATCGCGCGAGCCGCTGCGAGTTCGACGGCGACGAGCCGCGCCGCCTCGTCCGGTTCGGGACCGTCGTGAAGTCAGACCGCGCGGCGCGTGCGGCGCTGCTGCGCGCGGCGAACGACGACGTGTTGCCCGACATCGTGCTCATCGACCACATGCTGACGGGGGACGGGCGCGAGAAGTACGTCGAGCGCGGGCTCTGCCTCATGGCGTGGATCCGAGACGAGTTCGCCCAGCGGGACGCCGATCCGCCGGCCTGCGTGCTCTGGACGACGCGCTTCAACGCCGGCCTGGCGTGGGCGTTCGTGCAGTGCGGCGGGATCCAGGCGATCGACAGGATGAAGACCTGGCCCGACCAGCTCGACGAGATCTGGCAGGCGTACGACTGGCACGTCCGCGGCGAGGGACGCTGGGCGCACGCGGCGAAGGAGGGCTACCCAAAGCTCTCGCTGCCGCCGTCCTGTGCCGCGCTGCTCCCGTACCTGGCCGACGACGTGCCGACGCCGGAGATCGCGGCGGCGCTCGGCATCTCGCAGGACGTGGTGCACGGGCGCCGCCAGGCCTTCGTCGAGGCGATCAACGAGCAGATCCCCCAGCGGCTACTGCCGGGCGGTAAGCCCGTTGTCGTCAACGGCCGCTCGACGTCGCTTGCGAAGCTCGCCGCCGAGCACGGGAACGTGTGGGTCCCACTCGCGTACGCCGACCTTGTCGCCGGCGGGTCCTGCGACTGACTTCACCGCCCGGAGAACCGGGCATATACGCCGCGGAACAGGGCTGGAACGCGGTCGGCGTCGATCCAGAGTGTGAGTTACCTCATTTGAGGACCTCACTCTTACTGGACAGGGGACCGACATGGCAACCGTTGCCTTCTCAGCAGTACGCGCGGCGCGCATCCACGTCGTCGCATGCAGCGACAGCGACGCCAAAGCGCTCGCGGACATGCTTGCGCTGTGGCCGATGCTGCTCGCCAACGCACTGCAGCCGCTGCAGGCGTATCTCGATCGCGTGGTGTCCAAGCCTTGGGGCTTCGAGTACAAGATTTACGAGGACGCGCTCAGCGAAGCCTGGATGCTCGTCCTTCAGCGCGGAACGTGCACCTCGATGCACGCCCACACGAGGAAAGCCACGATCCTCGTCTGCGTCGAAGGCGAGGGGGTGCTCACGACGGGTGACGGTGACGAGATCGAGCTCACGCCTGGCGTCGTCGTCGTGATCGCGGCGGGTGCGCGCCACCAGAGCTCGACCGCGGACGGCATGCGGCTCGTGGAGCTCGAGTCGCCAAAACTGAAGCGCGACCTCGTCCGCTACGACGACCCGACGCGCGCGCCTGCCAGCTGTTACGAGAACGAGGCGGATGCGGCGCCGGAGGACGCCGAGGCGATCCCGCTCGCCCCGCTCGCCCCCATCGCGGGCGGTCCGCCGCTGGCCCTCCTGCGCCCGGCCCACGCCTCCGACGGCTGCCGTCTCACCGTCGAGACGGGCGCACAGCTCGCGGCACGGCCCGACGGCCTGTGCGCGGCGATCTCGCTCGATCTCGGCTCCATCCTGCGGGGCGATTTCTCGGTCATCACACCACCGGACCTGGCCCGGGCCGATGGCTCGCACCCGCACCTGACGATCCGCTGGGCGCTCGTGTCCGAGCCCGCGAGGCTGGCCGCATGAGAGATATCTCATATCTGTAGCAAGATTTTCCCATGTCTCTGGAATATCTTGGTACTGTCGCCATCTCTTCCGATGGACGCCTCCACCGCCCTACCGAATCCCCGCACGCTCGCACCCTCGCTCCTGCCGCTTGCGGCACGAGCCAGGGTGCGTCGCAGCGCCGTCGACGCCGCGCTCCGCAAGGCGGCGATCCTCGATCGGCTCGACCCACGCGGCGACGCGTACGGGGCCGCCGGTCAGGCGCTCGAGGACTACGTCAAGCGCGAGGACCAGATCATCGCCCGCGGAGAGGATGTGACCGGCTGGATCAGCATCGTCACCGAGCGCCGCTGGATCAACGAGCTGCGATACCAGCGCCGCCGCTCCTACGATCGTCTGGACGCCCCGGTCGGGAGGTCGAGTAGCAGCACGCTGGGCGACCTCACGGCGGCGCGCGGACCGGGTCCCGAGGACGTCTTCGAGCTGCGTGAGCGGCTCGACGAGGCCGCCACCGAGCAGCAGGTCGCGCTCGCGGTGCTGCGCGCGGCGAACGTCCAACAGCGCCACGTGCGCGTCGTCGAGCTCGCGCTTGTCAGCGAGTTGCGCCACCACGAGATCGCGAGCGTCGTGAACGCCGAGTTCGCCGGCTACGGAGCCAAGAACATCCGCGGCAACACGATCACGCAGATCATCGGCCGCCAGCGCGAGCGGCTCATCCGCCACGGTGGCGTGCCGAGCGTCGTCGCTCGTCTGCGCAGAACGCACCACCGGCCGGACTGACACTGTCACACCTCGCGGGTGCCCGGGTGAGTCAGGGGCCCGACCGCGAAACGGAGGACAGCATGGATGGCTGGGCCGAGTTGCGCAGCTACATCGCGCGGCACTACAAGATCGCCGAGGACAGCCGCGACTGCGTGAAGCTCGTCTTCTACGTCGAGGGCTCACGCACGCAAGCCGTCCGAGTGACACGGATCGGAGACTCGGGTTGGGCGGAGATCTCGACGGCCATCTGCCGCGCTGACGAGATCTCGCCGCGCGACGCGCTCGTGCGCAGTGGGCGGATGGTCGTGGGCGGGCTCGCGCTCTGCAGCTCGGACATCGTGATCTTCCGGCACACGTTCTCGCTCGCGAACCTTGACGCCGAGGGGTTCGAGGAGCCGCTGCGCGTAGCGGCCAGCTATGGCGACCGGCTCGAGCACGAGCTCTCTGGCGGCAGGGACCTCTGGTAGGAGCGCTGCCGTACCCGGCAAACCGGGTGTCGCCTACGGAAAACCGGGTGTTCGAGGGCCCGTGCAAGCGGCATCGTCGATGTCAGTCGCACACGACATCCACCGCCCACCGAAGGGAAGCTCCCATGGCCGTCACGCTCCTCTCAAGCCGCCCGTCCGACTTCGAGCACCGCCCGCGGGTGCTGGTCCTCACCGGCCCGGGGTTCCAGGATCACGACTGCATCTACTGCGGCTACCGTCTGCGCGAGGCCCGCATGCAGGTCGACTTCGCGACGGCCGACGGCGCGACCGTCCACGGCCGCTTCGGCGCGCCCATCCCGCTCGACAAGACCTCGGGCGCGAACGTGTCTTTCGACGAACTCGACGTCGACAAGTACGCCGCCGTGATCGCGACGGGTGGCTACGAGGCACCCGATCGCGTGCGCCAGGACCAGCGTGCGACCGGCTTCGTCGCAGGGATGCACACGCGCGGTAAGCCCGTGGGCGGGCTCTGTCACGGCCCGTGGATCTTGGCGTCCAGCCGCATCATGGCCGGGCGCCACGCGGCGGCCTACCCCGGCCTACGTGACGATCTCGAGTTCGCGGGAGCGATCATCGAGGACGCGGACGTCGTCGTCGACAACAACATCGTGACGTGCCGGTACTACGGCGAGGTTGGGCTGTTCATGAAGACGTTCATCGCGCTCGTCGAAAGCCGCGTCGACGCCGCGCCGGTGGCGCCATGAGCCCGGCGATCCGGGCCTTCAAGCAGCTCGTGCTGGATTTCGACGGCGTGCTTTGCGACTCCGCGACGGAGTGCCTGTACATCGGCTGGTACGCCCATACGGGCGCGCCGGTCGACGCGTTCGCGGCCCTGGACGGCGGCGAGTACGACGTCCCCGCCGAGGTCGCCGAGCGCTACTGGCGCACGCGTCCGTTCATGCGTCACCTGGCGCAGTTCGTCGTCCCGCTGCTCGACGCTCCCGCGCCGGTCGGCCGAGCGGCCTTCGCGGAGCGCTTCGCGAGCCTGCCCGACGGCCTCGCCGACGAGTTCGCCGTCGCCGCGCGCGACTACCGCGCGGCGGTGAGCGACCGCTACCGGGATTCGTGGCTGGCCTTGCACGGCGTCTGGCCGGAGGTGTCGCGGCTCGTCGACGGCGCGTACCTCGCGACGGCCCGCGACAGCGCGTCGGTGCTCGAGATCCTCGGTTCGCACGGGGTTCGACCGGATCCAGCGCGGATCTTCGACAGGCTGACCGAGAAGACGGCGGCGCTGGCGGAGATCGCCGCACGCGAATCGCTGGATCGGGCCGAGGTCTGGCTGCTGGACGACAGCATCGACAACTGCCTCGCTGCGCAGGCAGAGGGGTTCGGCGCGGGCTGGGCCTCATGGGGCTGCGGCGACCCCGGAGACGAGGCGATCGCGATCGCGCACGACATCCCCGTCGTCACGCTCGGCGACTTCGCCGCCTCTTAGGTACGTGCGCTGAAATACAGGCGTGAAGGTCCTGGTGGTAGACGACGAGCCGAGCGTGCGGTCGGCGTTGCAGCGCGCGCTGGCGCTCGAGCGCTACGACGTGCAGCTCGCCGAGGACGGCCAGGAGGCGCTCGACATCCTCGCCGAGGGCGTCGTCGACGCGATCGTGCTCGACGTGATGATGCCGCGGATCGACGGCATCGAGGTCTGCCGGCGGTTGCGCGCGGCCGGCGATCGCACGCCGGTCCTCATGCTGACCGCGCGCGACGCGATCGACGACCGCGTCGACGGCCTCGACGCCGGCGCCGACGACTACCTCGTCAAGCCGTTCGCGTTGCGCGAGCTCAACGCTCGGCTCCGGGCCCTCCTCAGGCGCGTCGACCCCGGCGGCCCGACGCTCGCGTTCGGCGACCTCGTCCTCGACACCTCCGCCCACGAGGTGCGACGCGGCGATCGCCCGATCGAGCTGTCGCGCACCGAGTTCTCGCTGCTCGAGCTGTTCCTCGAGCACCCGCGCCAGGTCCTGACCCGGTCGGTCCTCTTCGAGCGCGTCTGGGGCTATGACTTCGGCGCCACGTCCAACGCGCTCGGCGTCTACATCGGCTACCTGCGCCGCAAGACCGAGGCGGGTGGCGAGCGGCGCCTCCTGCACACGGTGCGCGGCATCGGCTACGTCCTGCGCGACCCATGATGGCGCTGCGACACCGGCTGACGATCCTCACCGCCGCGACGGTCGGGGTGACGGTCGTGCTCATCTCGCTCGTCGCGTACGTCGCGTTGCGCAGCGAGCTGCGCGGCCAGGTCGACGACGCGCTCGCCGAGCAGTACCAGCTCGCGCGCGCCGAGGGACGGGTGGTCGTGCGTCCCGGGATGCGATTCCCCGAGCCCTCGGCGCGCTCGGGCGGGCCGGCGGGACCGGTGCAGGTCATCACCTCGGCGGGCGACATCTTCATCCGCGCACAGGGCGACCTTGCCGTGCCGGTCGACGGCGAAGACCGCTCGGTGGCGCTCGGGCAGCGCGTGGAGCTGCTTCGCGACACCCACTCCGGCGACGTCCATCTCCGCGTGCTTACGGTCCCGGGGACCGGCGGCCTGGCGATCCAGTTCGTCCGCAGCCTGCGCAACGTCGACGCGACGCTCTCGCGCCTGAAGATCCTGCTCGCGCTGCTGTGCTTCGCGGGCATGCTGCTCGCCGCGCTGTTCGCCCGGCTCTTCAGCCGCCAGGTCATCCAGCCCGTCACCGACCTGACCGCCGCCGCCGAGCACATCACGCAGACGGAGGACCTCGGCCGGCGCATCGAGGTCCCCGGCAACGACGAGGTCGGCCGCATGGCGGCGCGCTTCAACACGATGCTCGACACGCTCGAGGGCTCGCGCCGCGCGCTCGACGACTCCGTCCACGCGCAGCGCCAGCTCGTGGCCGACGCGTCGCACGAGCTGCGCACGCCGGTGACGTCGCTGCGCACGAACATCGAGGTGCTGCTGGCCGGCGGCGAGCTGCCCGCCGACGACCGCCGCCAGCTGCTCGAGGACGTGCGCGCGGAGACGGAGGAGCTGAGCGCCCTGATCACGGACGTCATCGAGCTCGCGCGCGGCGACGAGCCGCTGTCGGGGGTCGAGGAGGTGCAGCTCGACGCGCTCGTCGCCGAAGCCGTCAACCGCGCGCGGCGACGCCGGCCCGCGCTGACCTTCACGACCGACCTGCAGCCGACTGCCGTCGAGGGTCTGCCCGACCGCCTCGGCCGGGCGATCGCCAACCTCCTCGACAACGCGGCGAAGTACTCGCCGGAGGGGACCGAGGTCGAGGTCGCCCTCCTCGACGGCGAGCTGAGCGTGCGCGACCATGGCCCGGGCATCCCGGAGGACGACCGACCGCACGTCTTCGATCGCTTCTACCGCGGCGCGACGGCGCGCGGCCGGCCCGGCTCCGGCTTGGGCCTCGCGATCGTGCGCCAGGTCGCGGACACGCACGGCGGCACGATCGCGGTCTACGAAGGCGCCGGTGGCGGGTCGCGCTTCGTCATGACCTTGCCCACGCTGGCGACCGGCGACGCCGCGCTGCGCGAGGCGCCGGCGCGCGCCGAACAGCCGTCCGCGTCCTGACCGGTTCCCACAACTCTCGGCCGGTGAGCGCGTTCAACACGCTGTGCCCCGCCTCCTGCCGCTCGCGCTCGTCCTCGTCGCCACCGTCCCCGTAGCGACGGCTTCTGCCTCCACCGTGAGCCTGCGCGAGATCCGGGGCGACAGGTACACGTCCGGTGACGCGCGCGTGACCTTCACCGCGAACGCCGGCGAGCAAAACAGCGTCGCGGTGGCGCGCGACGGCGCGACCCTCCTCGTGCGCGACGCCGGCGCGCCGCTCATCGCGGGCACCGGCTGCGCGACGTTCGACCTGCACACCGCGCGCTGCAGCTCGTCGCTGCCGATCTCGTTCGCCGACATCGAGCTCGGCGACCTCGACGACACGTTCAACGGCGCGGCCGATGCTCGCTACCTCGCGGCGACCGTGTCCGGCGGCGACGGCGCCGACACGCTGCAAGGGCCGGGCACGCTCCATGGTGGCCCCGGCGACGACACGCTGATCGGCAGCGCGCTCTCGGACAGCATGAGCGGCGGCGCCGGCGACGACGTGCTGCGCGGCCTGGGCGGCGACGACACGCTCTCAGGCGACGTCGACGGAAGCGACCCCGGCGACCCGCCGCCCGGCAACGACCGCATCGACGGCGGCGACGGCGCCGACTTCGTCAGCTACGCCTCGCGCGCGGCCGGCGTCGCGGTCGATCTGGCCGACCCGGCGCCCGACGGCGGGCCGGGCGAGCGCGACACGCTGGCCGGCATCGAGAACGTCGAAGGCGGCAAGGGGGCCGACGCGCTGTCCGGGGACGCCGGTTCGAACAGGCTCAACGGCGGCGACGGCGCGGACGTCCTCCGTGGCCGCGGTGGCGACGACAAGCTCAACGGCGGCGACGGAGTCGACGAGCTGTACGGAGGCGACGGTGCCGACAACCTCACCGCGCTGACCGCCGGCGACCGCGCGTTCGGCGAGGCGGGCAACGACAGCTTGACCGCCGGCACGGGCGCGCTGCTCGACGGCGGCGCCGGCGACGACGCGTTCGGCACCGGGCTCGGCGCCAGCTACTCGCCACCCGTGTGCGGCGCCGGGCGCGACGGCCTTGCCCTCGCGCCGCAGAAGAGCGAGCGCATCGGGTTCGACTGCGAAGAGGTGCACTTCGGTGTCTTCGACATGTTCCAGATCGCCACGGCGCCGGCGCGCCGCGCGCGCGGCGTGCTCAGCCTGCCCGCCCGCTGCAACAAGCTCGCGGCTCCGCTGAGCAAGTGCGAGGGCCGGGTGACGGCGCGGCTGCGACGCCCGGGGCGCAAGGCCCTGACGCTCGGCACGCGGAGCTTCGACATCGCGATGCAGACGAGCGGCTTCGTGCGCCTGCAGGTGCGCCGCGCCGCGCGACGGGCGCTCGCGCAAGCTCGGCGGCCGCTGCTCGACATCAAGGTCAAGCTGATCGCCTTCGGACGCAAGATCACCGGCCCCGGCGGCGTGGACCAGACGCCACGCCTGACCGGGCGCTGGACCGTGCGCCTGCCCTGAGACACGGCCTTACGCGATTCTTCGCAGACCCTCACGCGCAGCTTCCGTTCGTCGTGCTTGATGGCCCTCACGGCGGGCGCTCGCGGCGTCCGCGCGACGAGCGCGAATCGGAGGACCGACGTGAGATCCATGAGCATCCTGCTTGGCAAGGGCGCGATCCTGCTGACGCTGGCCGGCGTCGCGGTCGGCCTTACGGCGTGCGGTAGCGGCGAGGATCCCGCGTCGGCCGCCGACGCCGACGCGAAGGCGGAGAAGGCGCGGCTGCGCCTCGAGCAGTGCCTGCGCGAGAACGGCGTCGACATCAAGACGAGCGACGGCGGCCGGCGCAGGGTCGTGCGGGCCACGCCGAAGGACGAGCAGGCGATGCAGAAGTGCCGCAAGTACCAGCAGGAGGCATTCGGGAGCATCACGCCGCAGCAGCGCCAGGAGTTCCAGGACGCCGCTACGAAGTTCGCTGCCTGCATGCGCGAGCACGGCGTCGACATGCCCGATCCGGTGATCGGCGGTGGCGGCGGCCCGGGCGGCGGTGCGCAGGCCCGCCGCAGCCAGGGCCCCGGTACCCGGATCGATCGCGACAGCCCGAAGACGCAGGCCGCGATGAAGGCCTGCGAGGACAAGCTGCCGAAGGGTCCCGGTGGCCGCGTCCGCTTCGGCGGTCCGGCGCGAGCGCGCTGATGCGTGGCGAACGCCGTCGCTCGCCGCACTCCGCCGAGGCGGTGGTGGAGGATGGCCGCACGCGCCGCGGGCCGAGGCCGCTGGCGCTGGCGCTGGGCGCCGGCGCGGTGGTGATCGCGGGGGCGGTCGTGGTCTTCGTCGCCGGGTCGGGCCCGGACGGCGAGACCGCGTCGGCCGGTGGTCGCACGCCGACGACGACGATCGAGCGCCGCGACCTCGTCGAGGTCCAGACCGAGGACGGCACGCTCGGGTACGCCGACAGCCGCGCGGTCGTCAACCGGATGTCGGGGACCGTCACCTGGCTGCCGCGCGCCGGGTCGGTCGTGCGCACGAACGGGCGGCTGTACGCCGTGGACGGCAAGGCGGTGTACCTGCTCGACGGCTCGAGTCCCGCGTACCGCGACCTCGCGCCCGGCATCTCGGGCAAGGACGTGCGCGCGCTCGAGCGCAACCTGCGCGCGCTCGGCAAGGACCCGAGCGGTCTCATGGACGTCGACGGGACCTGGGACGGTGGCACGACGGCCGCGGTGAAGCGCTTGCAGCACAGCAAGGGACTCGCGGAGACGGGCACGATCGCGCTTGGCCGCGTCGTGTTCGCGCCCGGCGATCGGCGGGTGTCGTCGCTGGCGCTGAAGGTCGGCGCGAGCGCCGGATCGGGGTCAGGTGGCGGTGGCGAGGGCTCCAACCAGCCCGCGGCGTACGACGCGACCGACGCGAGCGCGATGCGGCTCGTCGCCTACGAGGCGACGGCCACAACTCCCACGACGACCCCTGCGCCCACGACGACAGCACCCACGACCACCACTCCGCAGACGACCACCACGCCGAAGCCTTCCCCGAAGAAGCCCAAGGCCAAGACCCCCGCCGCCACGAAGCCGACATCCCCCTCGGGTTCGGGCGGCGGGGGAGGCTCGGGTGGCGGTGACGGCGGAGGATCGGGCGCGGGCGACGGCGGAGGATCGGGCGCCGGGGACGGCGGAGGATCGGGCGCCGGCGACGGCGGAGGATCGGGCGCCGGCGACGGCGGAGGATCGGGCGCCGGGGACGGCGGAGGCGGGGGCGACTCGGGCGGCGGGGACGGCGGAGGATCGGGCGCGGGTCACGGCGGAGGCGGGGGCGACTCGCGCGGTGGAGGTGGCGGCGCCTCGGCGAGCGCGGCCTCCGCGCGATCCGGCGGCGCGGGCGGTACCGGCGGTGGCGGGGGCGGCTCGGGCGGTTCCGAGTCCGACTCCGGATCCTCCGCCCCCTCGACGAACCTCATGACGACGACCTCGACGCACCGCATCGTGACCGTCGCGCTCGACACGACGAAGGAGTCCGTCGCCGTCAGGGGCGCGCGGGTCACGGTCGAGCTGCCGTCGGGCGAGGCCGTGCACGGGCGGATCGCCCGCGTCGGCACCACGGCGACGAGCGAGCAGGCCAGCGACGGCAGCTCCTCGCCGCCGACGATCAAGCTCACGATCAAGCTCACCGAGCGCGCCAAGGCGATCGACCAGGCTCCGGTCACCGTTCGCCTCGAGCGCAGCCGCCGCCGCGACGTCCTCGCGATCCCGGTCACCGCGCTCATGGCGCGCAGCGGCGGAGCCTTCGCGGTCGAGGTCGTCGAGGGCGGACACAGGCGCGTCGTCCCGGTGACGACGGGCCTCTTCACGAGTGGCTACGTCGAGATCGACGGCGCGGGCCTGCGGCCCGGCATGCGCGTCGCGAACGCCGCGGTCTGAGCGATGACCGCCCCCGGCCCCGAGCCAGAGCCCGGTGGCGGGCCGGACCCGCCTCCGCCGGCCGCCCCCGACGGCGAGTCCGGGCGCGGGCCGGACCCTGTTGCGACGACCGCCCCGGGCGTGCCGAAGCCCGGCGGCGCGCCGGTCCTGCGCCTGCGCGGGGTCACGAAGGAGTACCCCGGCGACGTGCACGCCCTCCGCGGCGTCGACCTGCAGATCGCCGCCGGAGAGCTCGTCGCGATCCTCGGCCCGTCGGGCTCGGGCAAGACGACGCTGCTGCAGATCATGGGCACGCTCGATCGCCCTACGGCGGGCGAGGTGACCATCGACGGCTTCGACGCGCAGGCGGCGTCCGACGCAGAGCTCTCCGCGCTGCGGGCGCGCCGCATGGGCTTCGTCTTCCAGCAGTTCTACCTGCTCGACGGCCTGCCGGCGGTCGACAACGTCGCCGGCGGCCTGCTGTACGCGGGGGTCCCCCGCAACCAGCGCCGCGAGCGCGCCCGCGAGGCCCTGGATCGCGTCGGGCTCGGCCACCGCCTCGGCCACCACCCGACCCAGCTTTCCGGCGGCGAGCGCCAGCGCACCGCGATCGCCCGCGCGCTCGTCGCCAGGCCGGCGATCGTCTTCGCCGACGAGCCCACGGGCGCGCTCGACTCGAAGACCGGCGCGGGCATCGTCGAGCTGCTGCGCGAGCTCAACGCGGCGGGCACGACGCTCGTCGTCATCACGCACGACCCGCAGGTCGCAAAGGCGTTCCCGCGCCGCGTCGAGCTGCGCGATGGCGAGATCGTCAGCGACGGGCGCCAAGCCGCATGATCCCGCGCCGGCGCCGCACGGCCGCAGCCTCCGCGAGCGGACCCGCGCTCGACCCCAGCCGCCTGCTTCCCCGCGACGTCCTCGCCGTCGGCAGCATCGGCCTCCGCACCCGCAGGCTGCGGGCCGCGCTGTCGGCCGTCGGCGTCGCGATCGGCATCGCGTCGATGGTCGCCGTCCTCGGGATCTCCGCCTCCAGCCAGGCCGAGCTGCTCGCGACGATCGACCGCCTCGGCACGAACCTCCTCACGCTGCAAGCCGGCGAGTCCTTCTTCGGCGACGAGAGCAAGCTGCCGCAGACCGCCCGCGGGCGCATCGCAAGACTCGACGGCGTCCAGCAGGCGGCCTCCGTCTACGCGGTCGACGGCGCGACCGTGCGACGCAACAGCCTCGTCGATCCCGGCGACACGAGCGGCATCTCCGTGCAGGCAGCCGATCGCGACCTGCCCCAAGCGCTCAGCGCCAAGCTCGCCTCCGGCCGCTTCCTCACCGCCGCCACCGAGCGCTTCCCGACCGTCGTGCTCGGCGCCGTCGCCGCCCAGCGCCTGGGCCTGAGCACCGTCGACGCGCAGCCGCAGGTCTGGATCGCCGACCGCTACTGGACGGTCGTCGGGATCCTCAAGCCCGTCACGCTCGACAGCGGCATCGACCGCGCCGCGCTCGTCGGCCTGCCGGTCGCCCAGCGGCTGCTCGGCATCGACGCGAACCCGCTGACGATCTACCTGCGCGCCGACCCCGAGCGCCTGCCGGCCGTCCGCGACGTCGTCGCCAACGCCGCGAACTCCGAGCATCCCGAGGAGGTCGAGGTCAGCCGCCCGTCCGACGCGCTCGAGGCACGCGCCGCGGCGAAGGGCGCGTTCACGTCGCTGCTGCTCGGGCTCGGGGCCGTCGCCCTGCTCGTGGGCGGGGTCGGCATCGCGAACGTCATGGTCATCTCGGTGCTCGAGCGCCGCTCGGAGATCGGGCTGCGGCGCGCGCTCGGAGCGACCCGCCGCCACATCACGCTGCAGTTCCTCACGGAGTCGCTGCTGCTCGGCGCGGCGGGGGGCATGGCGGGCGCGCTGCTCGGAGCGATCGTCACCGGTGTCTACGCGACGAGCCAGGGGCTCCCGGCCGTCGTCCCGCCCGAGGCGCTGCTGGGAGGGGTGGTCGCGGCGCTCGTCATCGGCGCGATCGCGGGCTTGTACCCGTCGATGCGCGCCGCGCGCCTGTCGCCGACCGAGGCGCTGCGCACCGTGTGAGACCGGCCGGGGCTACTCCGGAACGAGCCGCAGGTCCGGATCGCGCTGGGGCGCCACGCCGCCCTCGGGCGACGTCGGCACGGTGACGGGCGCGTCCTGCGTCACGGTGAACGCCTCGCCGTCGGAGATCAGCGACAGCGGCTGGCCGTCGAGCAGGCGGTAGGTCGTCGCGTCGGCGGTCATCTCGACCTCGAGCCGGCTGCCGCGCGCGATGACGCGGAAGCTCATCGACTCCCAGTCGACGGGCAGCCGCGGGGCGAAGCGCAGGTCGTGGCCCTCGATGTCGCGCAGGCCGGCGAAGCCGTTGACCAGCGCCATCCACACCCCGCCGCACGACGCGACGTGGATGCCGTCGCCGACGTTGCCGGCGAGGTTCGCGAGGTCGATCGCAGCGGAGATGAGGAAGTAGTCGTAGGCCGCCTGCCAGTCGCCGACCTCGGACGCCATCACGCTCTGCACGCACGACGACAGGGACGAGTCGGCGGTCGTGAGCGGGTCGTAGTACTCGAAGACGCGGCGCTTCTCCTCGAGCGTGAACTGGTCGCCGGCGAGGAACGTCGCGAGCACGACGTCGGTCTGCTTGATGACCTGGTGGCGATAGATGTTCAGCGGGTGGTAGTGCAGCAGCAGCGGGTACTTCTCGACCGGCGTGCCCTCGAAGTCCCACGGCTTGCGGTTGAGGAAGTGCTCGTCCTGCAGCAGCACGCCCGCGCGCTCGTCGTAGGGGACGAACATGTTCTCCGCCGCGCGACACCACTCGTCGGGCTCGTGCGGCTCGAGCTTCAGCCGGGCGACGAGGCGCGCGTGCGCGTCGGGGTCGGTGTCCTGCAGCAGCTGCAGGCACTCCGCGGCGGCGGCGAGGTTCTCGCGCGCCATGAGGTTCGTGTAGGCGTTGTTGTCGACGACGGCCGAGTACTCGTCCGGTCCCGTGACACCCTGGATGCAGAACTTGCCGTCGCGGCGGACCGAGAAGAAGCCGAGATCGGCCCAGAAGCGCGCCGTCTCGACGAGGATCTCGACGCCCTCGCGCGCGAGGAACTCCTGATCGCCGGTGACCCGCACGAACTGGCGCACGGCGTAGGAGATCGCCGCGTTGATGTGGTACTGGGCGGTGCCGGCGGCGTAGTAGGCCGACGCCTCCTCGCCGGAGATCGTGCGCCACGGGAACAGCGCCCCGCGATGGCCGAGCTGCTCGGCGCGGCGGCGCGCGGCGTCGAGCATCTCGTAGCGGAAGTGCAGCAGCCGCCGCGCGACGTGCGGCTGCGTGTAGGTGAGACACGGCAGGACGTAGATCTCCGTGTCCCAGAAGTACTGGCCCTCGTAACCGCGCCCGGTGAGCCCCTTCGCGGCGATCCCGTGACCCTCGACGCGCGCCGACGCCTGGCGCAGCTGGAAGAGGTTGAAGCGCACGGCCTGCTGGATGTCGCCGGGCCCCTCGATCGCGATGTCCGAGTGCTCCCAGAACGCGTCGAGCCGCTCGCGCTGGATCTCGGCGATGCGCTCGAAGCCGTCCGACGCGGCGCGGTCCAGCGTGCGGTTGACGCGCCGGCAGAGGTCCCCGGCGGACGCGTGCTCGGCGTGGTGGTAGCCGAGCAGCTTCGTCACGCGCGCGGGGATGCCCGGCTCGGCGTCGAGGAAGAACACGACGCGGCCCTCGTCCTCCTCGACCGACGACTCGACGCTGTGGCGCAGCTGCGTGTCGATCGAGTGCTCGATGCCGCACGCGAGGCCCATGCCGCTCGAGCGGGTGCGCAGCTCGAGGACGACCCGGGTGCCGTCGCAGGACTGCGTGACGGGCTCGAGCGCGGAGTCGGTCATGCGCACGCCGACGCGGGGGTCGTCGCCGCCCTTGGGGCGCGGCAGGTGGGTGACGAGCTCGGACGCGATCGCGAGCTCCGCCGAGCCCGAGATGAGCGTGACCTCGTAGGAGATCGCCGCGAGATGGCGCCAGTGCAGCGAGACGAGGCGCTGGGACTTCAGCTCGACGACCGCGCCGCGCGCGGTGCGGAACCTGACGGAGCGCTCGAGCACGCCGGCGCGCATGTCGAGCACGCGCTCGTATGACAGGAGCTTGGACTCCGACAGGACGAGCGGCTCCTCGTCGACGTACAGGCGCATGACCGATCCGTCGGGCGCCGAGACGATCGTCTGCCCGGTCGTCGCGAAGCCGAACGCGGACTCGCCGTACGGGATCGGCCACGTCTCGTGGAAGCCGTTGAGGAAGATCGCCGGATCGTGTGAAGGCAAGCCCTCGTCGTGCGTGCCGCGGATGCCCATGTAGCCGTTGGCGACCGCGAACATCGTCTCGGACTCGCCGAACCCCTCGGCCGAGAAGCGCCGCGAGACCAGGCGCCACGGGTCGATCGGCATCGCCGATTGCATCCGGCCACCGTCCATGCGCCGCTCGCGCATCTTCGCCAGTGCCGCCAGGCGCGCCTCTCTCACAGTCATGACAGCTCCTCAGGGTCTCCGACGATGTCCTTGCGCCGCGGCGCGCTCGGGGCGATCGCCGATTCATCCATGTTACGCGCCGTGTGCGGGCCGTTGGATAGAGATACCGATCGGTCCATCAATCCTCGGTCAGGACGCGTCGGCGACGATGTCCGCCACGTCCGGCAGCCCGCGGGCGAGCACGGCGCAGGCGGCGTCGACCACCCGCGGGTCGAACTGCGTGCCGCCGCCCGCGCGCAGCTCCGCCAGCGCGTCCGGCTCCGCGAGCGCCGGGCGATACGGGCGCCGCGTCGTCATCGCGCTGTAGGCCGCGGCGACCGCGACCACCCGCGCGGCGATCGGGATCTGCTGGCCCGCGAGCGCGTCGGGGTAGCCGTCGCCCGCGTAGCGCTCGCGCGCCGACCGCACGACAAGGCCGACGTCGTGCAACGTGCCGCCGACGCGATCGAGCATCCGCTGCCCGGCGATCGTGTGCTCGCGCATCGCCTCCCACTCCTCGGGGCTCAGCGGGCCGGGCTTGTGGAGGATCTCGCGCGGCGTCTCCATCTTGCCGATGTCGTGCAGCATCGCGGCGAACTCGACGAGCCGGCGCTGCTGCTCGTCGAGTGCGAGCTCGTCGGCGATCGCAAGGGCGAGCACGACCACGCCCTGGCTGTGGCGGCCCGTCAGCTCGTCGTCGGAGGAGATGACGTCGCCGAGCATGAGCGCCGTGCCGCGATATGTCGCGCTCAGCTCGATCGCGGTGCCGATCCGCCCGCGCCGCTCGCGGGCGAAGATCGCGAGCAGCATCGCGAGCGGGAGGACGAGCAGGAAGGCGTAGCGCTGCTCGGCGTTCGAGAACGCGGCGAGCAGCCCGATCGGAGCGAGCAGCGCGTCGACGAGCCAGACCTCGCGCAGGACGTCGAGCTGGAGCTTCGGGGCGACGCGCCCGGCGAGCCGCTCGCGCGCGGTCGAGCTCAGCAGGTCGAAGGCGAACTGCGAGGCGAGGGCGAGCAGGTAGATCGGCCAGTCGCTCCACTGCGGCCCGTGGACGTCGGCGATCAGGAACACGACGGCCGGGCCGACCGCGAACCAGGCGTCGCTCAGCACGCCGAGCAGCCGCTGGCGGTGCAGGCGGCCGGTCAGCACCTCGGGCAGCCGGTCGAGGGCGAGCGCCGCCGCGACGACGAGCGGCACGATCGCCGGCGGCAGCACGAACAGCATCGGCACGAAGATGAGCTGCGCCGGGACCATGAACCCCGCGCCCGTCTCGAACTCCAGGCGGCCCATGACGGCGGCCGCCAGCACGAAGACGGCGACCTCGGTGGCGTCGACCGGGCGGTCGAGCCCGACCACGACGAGCAGGATCGCCACGAGGGCGAACGGCGCGCCAACCAGCAGGTGGACCTTGAGCTCGCGAGCCTGCATCGGCGAGCTCAGGCGTGCGCGCGACTCCTCCATGAGCCGGATCGGCACCGACATGGACGCCAGCGTATCTGGCCGTCGATGGCCTACTACGGCTGTGACGGGCGCTGGACGGATGTCCGAGTTTCCTCGGGACCGATTCCGGGCGGGCGGGCGAGGGCCGATGGGGTGCGTGAGCGAGGCCGTCCCGCCGAGTCGCTCAGCCCGCACACTCGACGAGAAGGAATCCGACGTGACCTCGATCGCTGCCCGCTGCCGTGTTCTGCTCGCCGGCCTCGCCGCGACCGCGCTGCTCGCCACGCCGGCGTCGGCGGTCGCCGCTCCTGCTTCCGGCGCGGGCTGCCCCGACGTCCCGGTCGGCCAGCCGTTCGCGCCGTGGGGCGACGTCGCCGACTACCTCCTCGCGCCCGACGGCGGCTTCGAGCGCGGCGCGGCCGGCTGGTCGCTGCGCGGCGGCGCCGGCGTGAGCGGTGGCAACGAGCCGTTCCGCGTCGTGTCCGCCGGCGACGTGCGGTCGCTGCGGATGCCCGCCGGCAGCTCGGCGACGTCGCCGCCGTTCTGCATCGGCGCCGAGCACCGCACGATGCGCTTCTTCGCACAGGCGCCGGCGTCGAGCTCGCTCGACGTCGACGTCCTCTACGCGGACGGTGGCGGCGCGCAGCGCGCGCTGCGCATCGGCGCCGTGTCCGGCGCGAGCCGCTGGGCGCCCGGCGCGATCGTGCCGATGGTCGTCAACGGGCTCGCCGCCGCGCGGGGGAACGCGATGACCGTCCGCCTGCGCGTCGCGCCGCGCGGCTCGGCGGCGTGGACGATCGACGACGTCCACGTCGACCCCTACCGCGGGCGGTAGCGAATCACCGCGTTGCCGCGAGGAGCTCAAGCGCCACGCGTGCCTGCCGCACCACGTCCACAGCCCCTTCGCGAGCCGCCGCTGCAAGTGTTCCCGCCGCCAGACGCACCCCCGGGAGCAGCGGCGCCGCCGCGGAGGGTGGAGCCAGCGTCGAGAGCTCGGAGCACACTCGGAGGCAGCGCTGGACCCGTAGGAGGAGCTGGTGATGGCCTAGCCCGGGAGCGCGGCGCCGCAGGCCGCCGACCCACTCCTGAGCATCGTCTGCGGCCGCTTCGTCGTAGATGTGCTCGAGGTTGCGAAGGTCGGACAGGTCCGCTCCGGATCCGCGTGCTGCGAGGGCGGTCGCGACCCAGCCGTGCAGGGCGAGATCGGCGAGCGCGTAGAGCCGGCGCAGGCCTCGCCAAGGCTCGAAGGGCTCGGTTCTCGACGACAGCCCGCGCTCCGGCTTCGAGTCGCGCAGCTTGCGGCCGAGGCTCGTGCCTAGCTGCTCGTACAGCGACGCCAGGAAGTACTCCAGGAGGTCCGGAAGCTCGATCGTGTCCACGACCTCGACGGAGGTGAGTCGCACGAAGAACGCGTCGCCGCGGCGCTGCTGATCGGCGACGCCTTCCCATAGCAACGACCACACCGCGCCGGGGTCCGATTCTCCAGGCAGCCGCGACGGAAGGTTTCGAGGCGCTGTCGCGATCTCGATCCGTTCGCCGGCCCGGCACCTCGAGCGCTGGGGGCGGGCTACGATGCGATGTATGGCCGTCGCGGTGAAGAAGCTCGACTTGCGAGTCGGCGATGTGGTCGAGATCGGTGGTCGACGCTATGACGTCGTGTCGGATGACGCAGGCGGCGTCGCGCTTGAGCCAGCCATCACCAAGACGGTCGCCGAGATCCACGCAGCGCACGGTGGGCGGCCGTTGTCGAGCGCGGAGTTCGAGGTCCTACTCGGGGACGTTCCCGCCGACGACGACAACTGAGGGCTCGTGACACCCCGCGATGCCGGGGCACGGGTTGGCCTGCGAATCGATGCCAAGGTGTGGCGCGAGGAGGTCGAGCGGTACGAGCGGCGATCGGTCGCCCGGACGGCCGCGGAGCGTGAGCGCGCGAGACTCGAGATCGATGGCCTCCGCTTGACGGATGTGAAGCGGTGCGCGGCCGAAGGATCCGACGGCACGAGGCTCGGCGGGCTGGTGAAGGCCTATGTTCCGATCTCGACCGGTCCTTCATCCGAACGGCCCTTCGGCTTCATCTTCTCGCCAGGTCGAGACGATCGCGGCCCGTATCTCGCGTTCATCGCCTTCGGCGAGAGACATCCGCGCCCCCGCGTCCGCAGCGTCGCCCACAAGCGCCGGCACGGTCGTTACCCGGACCAGTAGATCGCCGCTGGAGCACATCGGCGTCGGGTCGTCGCACAGACGCCGGCTGCCATCATCCGCGCGGATGTCGCGTCCCCTTCGCCAGCTGCGCCAGGAGCTGACCGGCCGGGTGCGCAACGGCGCGACGCACGCCATCACCGGGCTGCCGGACGACCGGCGGGCGGAGCTGGCGCGCAAGGTGCGACGCGGGCGCGTGTCGCGAGCGCTGCTGTCCCGGGCGTCGGGCTGGTACGGGCGCGCGCCCGTGCCGATCGCGGGCGGGCTCGGCCACCTGCTGTACGTGTCGACCGCCGACCTTCCGCTCGACCACGCCCACGCGGGGCTCATCGTGCGCGGTACGCTCGAGCCGCCCGTGCAGGAGGCGCTGCGCCGGCTGCTCGCGCCGGGTGACGTCTTCTACGACGTCGGGGCGAACGTCGGCTTCTTCACGCTCGTCGGCGCGCGCCTCGTGGGGCCCTCCGGACGCGTGGTCGCGTTCGAGCCGGTGCCGTGGTGCGCGCACGCGGTCAGGCGCAACATCGAGCTCAACGGCTTCGACCACGCCGCGATCCGCGCCGAGGCCGTGGGCGCGGCCGACGGCAGCGCGCGCCTGCTCGTCGTCGGCGAGGCGAGCTGGTCGCACCTCGAGTCGACCGGCCGCCACGCCGACGTGCGCGAGGAGATCGACGTCACGGTCGTCTCCATCGACAGCCTCGTCGCGGCCGGCACGATCCCGCCGCCCGCCGTCCTGAAGATCGACACCGAGGGCGCCGAGCTGCAGGCGATCGACGGCGCGCGCGTGACGATCGCCGAGCACCGGCCCGCGATCGTGTGCGAGCTGCACGACACCAACGAACCGTTCGTGGCGCTCATGGATGAGCTCGGGTACGTCGTGACGAACCTCGACGGGCCCGCGGACGTCGCCGTGGCGGGCCCGGTGCACGCGCTCGCGCAGCCGCGGGCGTAGTCCTCGAGCCTGCGCCGAGGCTCGCGGCCAAGCAGTATCAGGCGGCGCTGTCGCCGGGGCCGATGGCGGCCACGGCGCGCAGCGGGCGGGGGCCGCGCCGAGCCGGCGGCCGGCGGCGAGGGGCGAGCGGGTCGCGCGGGCGCAGCGCCACGACGGTCGCCAGCGGACGGCGGTCGATCGGCGCGTCCTCGCGCGCACCCAGGAATGTGTCGCGGGAGCTGGGCTCGAGTCGCCGCGGCAGCTCGGTGACGCGTGGCGTGGTCATGGCCGGTGGGTGTGGAGGGAGGTCATGTGACAAAGAGCGGCGGTGGGGGTGTGTTGATTCGTGCGAACCGTCACAGTCGATCGGATCACCCATAAGACGGCCCGGCGCATAGTGGCCCATCCGGTGCACGCGATCTCATCGGTCGCGCAGCCGGCGCAGCAAGCGAAGCGGCTTCCCGTCGCGCGGGCGCTCGAGGTCGGCGGCCGGGAAGCCTTCGTAGTACGCGCCGCCCGTCGCGTGCTGGAAGACCGCGAGCGTGAAGACCTGCGTCACCGCGCCGCTGACGATGCACACGGCGACGATCGCGAGCGCGCCGCCCGTCATCGCGAGCAGGCCGGGCGCCGTCAGGCCGGTGACGAACAGGACGACGCCGATGAAGATCAGCCCGAGCAGCGGCAGCACGACCATGAGCGTGGCAAGCGCGATCGGGGTCGCGCCGGCGATGCCCTCGACCCAGCGCTCGCGCACGATCTGCCCCGACCGGCGCAGTGCCTTGACCGGGCCGCGGCGCTCGACGACCAGCACCGGCACGACGAAGAAGCTCGTCACCGACCACGCGACGTCGAGCACGATCCGCGTGACGCCGAACGTGACCCGCTCGACGAGCTGCAGCAGCAGGCCGACGGTCGTCGTGAGGATCGCCCAGCCGGCGATCGCGCCGACCCGGCGGCGCGCGGCGGCCATGCCGTCGCCCAGGCGCGCGGGCTCACCGCGCCAGCGCGCCGCGACAACGTGCACGAGCGCGACGTTGAAGAAGATGGTGATGAACGAGACCGCGTAGGCGGCGATCCAGACGGGCGCGATGACCTGTACGGCCTCGGCGCCGGTGTGCAGCCGGCGGGCAAGCGTCGCCGTCACGACGAGCGCCACCAGCGCGCAGAACGCGGACAGCATCGGCAGGAGCAGCAGCCGGCGATCGCTCGCGAGCACCTCCAGCGCGACGCGGGCCAGCCGGAACCCGCGGGCGATGCGGCCCTCCCAGCCGCCGGGGGAGTCGTGGCCCCCGGCGGCAGGTGGGAGGTCGCTGGTGAGGGAGGAGGAGACGTCCACTGCCTGGCCTGTATCGGCAGCGGGTTGGCGCGTCTGAAGTGGGGTCGTGACCCCACTCCGGCGGGGTGTCTCGTTTCGAGTTCGCCTGGCGAACTCAGAACGAGACACCCCCGCGGGGAGGGCGCGCGCGGGGCCTCAGCGCGCGAGCGACTCGACCGCCGCGCGCAGCTTGCGCGCGGTCGGTTCGGGCGCGTACGCCGCGACCCGCGCGGCAGCGCGGGCGCGCAGCGTCGCGCGCAGCTCGGCGTCGCCGGCGACCACCGCGAGCAGCTCGGCGATGACGCTCTCGCCGTCGTCCTCGCCGAGCAGCAGCGCGGCGTCGCCGGCGACCTCGGGCACGCCGCCGACCGGCCGCACCACGACCGGCACGCCGAAGTGGAAGGCCTCGAGCAGGGGGATGCAGAACCCCTCGTGCTCGGAGAGGCAGAGGAAGGCGTGCGCGGAGCGGTAGCGATCCGCGAGCTCCTCGCGCGTGAGTCCCGACTCGATCGTGATCGCCCCCGGCGACAGCTCCTCGGCGAGCTCGCGCATCGCTGCGTCGTAGGCCCAGTTGACCGGCGCGCCGACGAGGTGCAGGCGCGCGCCGGGCGCGTGGCGGCGGCGGTAGAGCTCGAACGCGCGCATGATCGCGTCCTGGCGCTTGTGTGGCGCGAGGCGACCGACGAAGAGGATGGTCGGGGGGCCGGGCTCGGGCCCGCCGTCGCGCGCGGCGGCGCCCAGCGCGCGCGGGTCGAACAGGATCGGGATGACGGTCTCCGAGCCCATCTCGCGCGCGTTGTAGAGCGAGACGCCCGCGACGACGTCGGCAGCCGCCGCGAACTGCGGAAGCTGCTTGCGGCCGAGCGCGCAGACGACGGCGGCCTGCGGGTCGTGGTCCCAGAACCAGCGCGCGGGCGTGATGTTGTGCGAGAGCAGCAGCTTGCGGTTGGGCAGCTCGAGCACGGCGCGCAGCTTCGGCGCGTAGGCGGAGTAGTGGATGAGCAGGATGTCGCCCGGCTGCGCGCCGAGCGAGCGCAGCGGCGCGATCCGCGAGCCGACGCGCGGATCGATCTCCGCCGCGACGTCGCGCCCGCCCCAGCCCCAGTCCCCGAACAGCGCGCGGAAGGCGAACGCCTGCGTCGTCACGGCGTCGTACGGCCCCGCGCCGCTGAGGACCTGGTGGACGATCACGCTTCCGGCGCCCGCTTCTCCTCCAGCCGCGCCACTCGATCCTCGAGCTCGGCCACCCGGATCAGGACGTTGAGGTTGAAGCGCGTCTGCTGGGACTGCAGCTCGCGGAAGTACTGGCGCATGAAGTGGATGACCTTGCGCTTGAACCACGTGATCGGCGCACCCAGCCGCCGCGTCGAGACCATCAGCTCGATGTCCGGCTCGATCGCCGCCCACTCCATGAGCTGCTCGATCGAGACGCGCTCGGTCGGCTCGATCGCCACTCCCGCGGGCAGCGCGTCGTCGCGCGCCGCGGCCGCCGCGCGCGCCGCCGGCAAGGCTTCCTCGGGCTTCACGATGGCACCGGCTCGGACGTTCCCATGAGCCGGTGGTAGAAGGGCATCCCATCGCCAACCGGCCCGTCGAAGACCACGCGCCCGCCGTCGAGGACGATCACCCGCCGGCACGTCCGCTCGATCAGCGCCGCGTCGTGTGAGACGAGCACGAGCGTCGCGCCCGCCTCGATCTGCGACGCGATCCGCGTCTCGCACTTGCGCTGGAACGCCTCGTCGCCCACGGCGAGGACCTCGTCGATGAGCAGCACGTCGGCGTCGAGGTGCGCGGCGATCGAGAAGCCGAGCCGCAGGAACATGCCCGACGAGTACGTGGCGACAGGCGCGTCGATGAAGTCGCCGAGCTCGGAGAACGCGACGATCGCGTCGATCCGCTCCTCGATCTGCTCCTTGACGAGCCCGTGCAGTGCGCCGTTGAGGAAGATGTTCTCGCGCCCGGAGAAGTCGCGCCCGAAGCCGGCGCCGAGCTCGAGCTGCGCGACGACCTGGCCGCCGCACGCCACCCGCCCGGAGTTCAGCGGCACGATCCCCGACAGCACCCGCAGCGTCGAGGACTTGCCCGCCCCGTTGCGCCCGACCATCCCGACGGTCTCGCCGGGCTCGATGCGCAGCGACACGTCCTTGAGCGCCTCCACCGGCGCCGGCCCGCCCGCGCGCGCGCGGCCGATGAGCATCTCCTTCAGCGTCCGGCCGCGGTCGGCTTTCACGCTGAACGATCGCGACGCGTGCTCGAGGACGATCTCCCCGGGCCGCACGCCCTCGTCGAGCGCCGCGCGGCGACGGCGGCTCACACGACCACCGCCAGCTCGCCCTGCATGCGCCGGAACAGGGTCAGCCCGCCCGCGAGCGCGATCGTGGCCGCCACGACCACGTAGACCATCACCGCGACGGACGGCAGGACGCCGCCGTAGACGACGTCGCGCACGGCGACGATGAACGGCGCGACCGGGTTCAGCCATTCGAGGACGAAGATCGCGACGTGCTCGTTGCTCAGGCGCGGCAGCGTCGCCGGGTCGAAGAAGATCGGCGAGAGGAAGAACCACGGCAGCAGCGCGGCGGAGAGAATCGGCGCGACGTCGCGGAAATACGCGTGCAGCACGCTCACCGCGAGGGCGAGCCCCAGGACGAACGCGAACAGGCACGCGAGCACCAGCGGCAGCGCGAGCAGCGCCGGTCCGGTGCCGCGGATCGCGACCGTGATCGGCGTCAGCAGCGCGATGAGCGCGAGGAACGTGACGAGCTGGACCGTCACGACCGACGCGGGGATCGTCTCGCGCGGAAACCGCGCCTTGCGCACGAGCGCGCCGTGGTCGAGCAGCGACGGCGCCGAGCTCAGCACGGCCTGGCTGAAGAAGATCCACACGACGAGGCCGACCAGCAGGAACAGGGGGTAGTGCTGCGGCTGGTCGGCCCCTGCCACGTTGAACAGCACGCCGAACATGAGGTAGTAGGCGCCCATCAGCACGAGCGGGTTGATGAGGTACCACAGGACCCCGAGGGCCGACCCCTTGTACTTCTGGCGCAGCTCGCGCCGGACCATCTGCTCGAACAGGTACCGATAGGCCACGCGGCGATTATCGTGGCAGGTCGCCCCGAGGCCGCGGGGCTCCCCCTCGATGGACGCCGACTTCTTCATCAGCTTCGCTTCCGACGATCGCGCGTGGGCGGAGTGGATCGCGTGGGAGCTCGAGGACGCCGGCTACGCCGTCGTCCTGCAGGGCTGGCCGTTTCGCCCCGGCGCCAACTTCGCGGTCGAGCTGCAGCGAGCGCCGCCGGCGCAGCTGATCGCCCTCCTCTCGCCCAGCTACCTGGCGGCGCTGCAGACGCAGTCGGAGTGGGGTGCGGCGTTCGAGCGCGGTTCGAGCGCCATCCCGATCCGCGTGCGCGAGTGCGATCCGGTCGGCCCGCTCGCCCTGCTCGAGTGCATCGACCTCGTAGGGCTCGACGACGCGGACGCGCGCGCCCACCTGCTCGCGGCACTGCACGGGCGGCGGCAGAAGCCCGAGGACGCCGCGCCGCATGACCCGGCCGCCCCCGCGGTCGTCTTCGTCTTCCACGAGCGCGACGATCAGACCGCCGAGCGACTGGCGCGCCTGCTCGTGCCGCTCCAGCGAGCGGGCGTGATCGGGCGACTCGAGCGGCGCGCGGTCGCCGACCCCGCGCTCGCCGCCACGCTCGAGCGGCTGCTCGCGGGCGACGTCCCGGCGATCGTCGTGCCGCTCATCAGCGCCGATCTCCTGGCATCGGACTTCGCCTTCCGCCCGAACGTGGATCGGCTTGTCTTCGAGAGCACCCGCTCGGCCACCTTCCGGGTCATCCCGGTCCTCGTGCGGCCGGCGGTCTGGGAGAGCTCCGGGTTCGGCCGCCTGCAGGTCCTGCCGCGCAACGCGCGGCCCATCACGGAATGGGAATCGCGCGGCTCCGCCGAGGGGAGCGTGGCCGATGGCCTGCGGGTCGCGCTCGACACCCTCGTCGGCACGCCCGCGCCGCCACCGCCGGACGAGCCGAAGGTCGTGCACGAGCTCGGGCGGGTCTTCGTGCGCAGCGGCATGCCGACCATCACGTTCGTCGAGCCGGACGACTTCTACCTCCTGAAGCTCAGCCTCACCCAGCCGGGCCGCGGAGTCGTCTTGGAGGGGCCGTCCGGCATCGGCAAGACGACGGCCCTGCGGCGCGCGCTCGCGGACCTCGAGGGCAACGCCGCCCTCGGCGACGTCACCGAGCTCAGCGCGCGCAACCCCGCCCACGTCGAGCGCCTGCGCAGCATCGGGTCGTGGCACGCGGGCACCGTCGCCGTCGACGACTTCCACCGGCTCGACGCGCCCCTGCGCATGACGCTGGGCGACCACCTGAAGTACCTGGCCGACGTCGAGCAGGAAGATCGGCGCATCGTGCTCGTCGGCGTCCCGGACGTCAAGCGGGGGCTCGTCGAGGACAGCCACGACCTCGGGGGACGGTTCGACGTGATCCGGTTCGACCAGGTCAAGGACGACGTGGTGCTCGCCATGATCGCCAAGGGCGAAGACGCGCTGAACATCTCGCTCGAGCGCAAGGACGACCTCGTCCGGGCCGCGAGCGGCAGCCTCAGCATCGCCCAGATCCTGTGCTTTCAGATCTGCGCCCGCAACGGCGTCGTTCGCACGCAGCCCACGCACACCGCGATCCACAGCGATGTCGACGATGCCGTCGCACACGCCCTCGCGCACATGGAGTACAAGTTCAGCGGCCTGGTTCGGGCCTTCGACGCGGCCGGAGGAGCGAGCGAGCACATCGGCATCGAGCTGCTGCAAGAGCTCTCGTGGTCGGAGGACGGCAGCGTCGCGCTCGAGCAGCTCGCGCGCAGCCGGCCCGCGCTCGCCCCCGGGATCCGGCGCTTCGTCGAAGAGCGCCTCATCAACGAGATTCGCGAGCGCTATCCGGACTACGAACAGCACATCCTGTACGACGACCGCGACCGGCGGCTCACCTTCGACGATCCGCAGCTCGCGTTCTACCTGCGCAGCACCCCCCGCGCGCGCTGGATCACGCCGGACGCAAAGCCCGCGGTCACGCGCACGGCGGTCTTCGTGAGCTACAGCCACCACGACGCGACGTGGCTCGAGCAGCTCAGGGTGCATCTGCGGCCGCTGGAGCGCGACCATGCGATCGACATCTGGGCCGACGTCAAGCTCGAGGCGGGCGAGCTGTGGGAGAAGGAGATCAGCCGCAACCTCGCCAGCGCGGGCGCCGCGGTGCTGCTCGTCAGCGCCCACTTCCTGGCCTCGGACTTCATCGTCGACAACGAGCTTCCGCCGCTGCTGCGCGCCGCGCACGACGGAGGCACCCGGATCATGCCGTTGATCGTCAGCCCGTGCCGCTTTCGCGAGACCCCCGCGCTATCGCAGTTTCAGGCCTTCAACGATCCGGACGAGCCGCTGATCGGGATGTCGCCGGTGCAGCGCGAGACGCTGCTCGTCGAGGTCTCGCGGCAGGTCCAGGCCGCGTGCCAACCGCCGCGTGCGGACTGACGCGGCTCAGGGAGCCGCGTCGAGCACCTGCTGGATGCGGTCGTCGGCGGTGACGAGCGCGTCCCCCGGCGAGGTCTCGCGGGCAAGCGCGCGGTTGATGTTGGTGTAGATCGCGCTCGAGAAGCTCTGGTAGTCGCTCACCGACGGCCGCAGCCTGGCGCCGAAGACCGCCGCTTTGAGCGCCTGGAACGCGGGCAGCTCCCGCGCCACGTCGGGGTCGTTCCACAGCGCGGTCAGCGCGGGCGCGAGCGAGAAGTCGACGGCGTCGCGCTCGATGATCGAGCTCGACGTCAGGTAGCTCGCGAGCTTGAGCGCTGCTCCGGGGTTCTTCGAGTACGCGGAGATCACGACGATGTGGCCGCCGAGCACGCTCGCGGACTTGCCGCCGTCCCATCCCGGCAGCCGCGCGACGCCGATCTTGCCGCGGAGGCTCGGGTTGCGCCTGAGGATGCGGTCGTAGGCGTATGGCCAGTTGCGCATGTAGAGAGCCTTGCCCTTGGCGAACGCCTTGATGTTCTGCTCTTCCTTCTGGAGGATGACCTCGCGCGGGGCGGCACGGGTCCGGATGCCCGAGATCATCAGCGCGAGCGCCTCTTGCTCGGCTTGCTGGTTGAAGTTCGCCTTGCCCTCGGGCGTCACGACGTCCTCGGCACCGGCCGCGTAGGCCATCTCCAGGAAGTTGACGGTCAAGCCCTCGTAGGCTCGCCCCTGGTAGCGCAGGAGCTTCCCCGGTTCGGTCGCCGCGGCCTCGTAGAGCTCCTGCCAGCTGCGAGGCGGGTCGCGGACGAGGTCCGTGCGATAGAACAGCAGCCCGGCGTCGGCTTGCTTGGGCACGCCCCATTGCCGGTCCTCCACCGTGGCGGCCTCGTACATCGGCGGGACGTAGTCGGCCTTGCGCGGCTTCACGTAGGACGACAGGTCGTGCAGCCACCCCTGGCGCGCGAAGTCCCCCGTCCAGGTGACGTCGGAGTACAGGACGTCGCACGCACCCGACCGCCTGCGCTGCAGGCTGCCGAATTTCTCGTAGACCTGATCGGCGGACTCGCCCAGTTCGACGAGCTTGGCGTTCACCGTGGCACCGTACGTCTGGTTGAAGTCCGCCACCGCGGTCTTGTGCTGGCCGTTGGCGACGTCGTCGCCTGTGCAGTAGCGGACGGTGCCCTCGGCGGTGTCCGCGAGGCCGGGATCGATGTCGCCGATGTCGGCCGCGGGCGCGGCCTTGATCGCGTCCGGGTCCGACGAGTCGTCGAACAAGAAGATGGCGACGACGGCGACGAGCGCCGCCGCTGCGACGCCACCGGCCGCCAGCCGCAGAACGCCGACGGACCGTGCTCGTGCGAGCAAGCGCCGAGACCACGTATCGGACCACAGCACGCCACTCTCCTCGACCCGCTTCACGAGCTCGATGCGGCGCGGTCCCGGCGGCAGATGGTCGTCGACTCCGAACTCGGAGAACAGCTGACGCAGGCGCAGTCGCAGAGCTTCGTCATCCAGCTCGAAGCCCTGCTGCCCGAGCTCCTCGCGGATCTGCGCGTCGCTGGCCGGGACCGGAAACTGGCGCTTCTCGATGTACGGCCGGCACAGCGCGACGAGGATCGCGCGATCGACGTCGGAGACCTCCACGGGGCTCAACCCGGCTCCCCGGAACGCGGGGTCACCGACAACCGCAGATTGCACGGGCCTTGCATGCGGGTGCGGTCCTCCCCGGTCGTTGGCTAGCGGCGAAGGCTAGCGGACATGTGTGATTCTCCTGTGACGGTGGTCACAGGAGGGCCATTTCCGGTTAATGCGCCCGGCGGTCGCGCTGCGACGGATGACGTCCTCGGAGGATTACCGAGTCCGAGGCGCCGCGATCCGCTGCTCGAGCTCGGCGCGCTCGTCCGGATCGGCCTCGCGCTCGAGCGCCGCGGCGAGGTCGGCGGCCGCGTCGGCGAAGCGCCCGACGTGCTCGTAGGCCAGCGCGCGGTTCGCGAGGATCGTCGGGTCCGGCCCGCCCGTCTGCAACGCGCGGGTCAGCAGGTCGATCGCGGCGGCGATGTCGCCGCGGTCGAAGGCGAGCACCGCGCGGTTGCTCCACGCGCTGACGAGCGACGGGTCGCGATCCAGCGCGGCAGCGTACGCGGCATCGGCGGCGCTCGCCCGGCCGCGCAGCCCGAGCAGCGTGCCGCGCAGAGCGTGCAGGTGCGCGTCGTCGGGCGCGATGTCCAGGCCGGCCGCGACGTCGCGCTCGGCACCGTCCACGTCGCCAAGCTCGAGCAGCACCGAGGCGCGGTTGAGGTGCGCGTCGCGGAACGCCGGGTCGAGCTCGAGCACGCGCGAGAAGTCGGCCAGCGCGCCCTCGAGGTCGCCGAGCTCGAGCGCCAGGTCGGCGCGGTTGTAGAACGCCTCGGGGTAGGGCGGGCTGAGGCGGATCGCGTCGTCGAGGTCGGCGCGCGCCGCGTCGTAGCGCCCGAGCTTGCGGTGCAGCGCGGCGCGGTCGAAGCGGTACTCGGAGTGGTTGGGGTCCTCGGCGATCAGCCGGCCGTACTCCTCGATCGCGGCCGGCAGGCCCTCGACGCGGGTGAGTAGCTGCGCGCGGTTGTAGCGCAGGACCGAGCGATGCAGCGCGTGCTGGCCGGGCTCGAACTCGCGCTCGATGCGCTCGAGGCCGGCGTCCACGAGCCGCAGCGCCTCGTGCAGATCGCCGAGGTGCATCTCGATGAGCGCGAGGCCGTTCTCGTTGAACGTCAGGCTGAACGCGCGCCTGCGCTCGTCGTCGAGCAGGCTCGAGATCGCGATCGCGATGTTGATCTCGGCCTTCGCCTTGGCGTGGTCGCGCCGCGGCTTGTCGTAGAAGCGCGTGTGGAGCATCGCGCGGCCGTAGGCGGCCTGCAGGTGCACGAGCGGGTCGGCCGTGCGCGAGCAGGCGTCGTCGTAGAGCGCCGCGGCCTCGTCCGCGCGGCCCATCGCGGTCAGCGCCGTGACCCACTTCGCGACGACGAGCCAGCACCGGCGCGGGTCCGAGTCCCAGTCCATGAGCGCAAGGGCGCGCGGGCACAACTCGAGCACCGCGTCATAGCAGCCGGCGAGCAGGCAGCGCTCGAGCGCCGAGCGCAGCGCGGCGACACCGGCCGCGCGGTCCGAGCCGTGCTCGCGGTGAAAGGCGATCGCGCCGAGCTCCAGCGAGCGGTCGCCGCGGGCCTCGAGCTCGAGCGCGCGCTCGTCGTGCAGCCGTGCCCGCGTGGCGGCGTCCAGCGCCGCGTACGCCTCGGCCTCGGCGCGGCGCTCGCTCGTGCACTCCCCGGCCACGTACGCCGTCGCGAGCTCGATCGGGGAGCGCAGGTCGTGCTCGTCGCCACCCGCGACGTTCGGGCGCACGACGATCCGCAGCTGCGCGGGATCGGCACGGCGCTGCAGGATCGCGACGAGCTCGGCGTCGGTCGCGTCGGCCTCGTCCATGCGGCGCAGCTCGATCGTCGCGCCGCCGAGCTCCTGCGCCCAGCTCATGAGCAGCTCCGCGATCCCGTGCGCGACGCGGCGCGTGTGGGCGTCGGGGTAGAAGCGCGTGCGCTCGTCGCCCGACGACGACGACGTGAGCGTCGCGCGGCGGTTCTCGACGAGCCCGTCGAGGTCGGGCGCGGCGGTGAGGATCTCGAAGTCGTGGCGCTCGGCGAGGTCGGGGCGGCGCTCGACGATCTCGGGGACGATCGCGCGCAGGATCGAGCCGGCAGCGGTGTACGGCCCGCGCAGGCGCCGGTGCGCGTCGACGTCGGCGATCGTCGGGTGCGAGGCGGTGGCGGCGGACGAGACGTAGGTAGCGGTCATGCGAGGCTCCCCGCGCTTGGCCGGGTGGCCCGCCGCTCGCGGAGCGCGACCGCGAGAGCGAGCGAGAGCTCGAACAGGGTGAGGCTCAGCAGCACGGCCGAGCCGAGCGTCTGCGAGCCCGCGGGCTCGCCGGCGAGCCAGCGCAGCGCCGGCCCGAAGAAGTGCGCCGCGAGCGGCACGATGACGAGCGCGAGCATCGTCACGGACAGCGCGTAGCCGGCGACCATGAGCGGCGCGTACCAGCGCGCGGCGCGCCGGTCGCGGTCGCCGAAGACCCGCGCCGTGGTGGCCTCCCGCCCGTTGCGGCGCACGAGCTCGCGCAAGCGCTGGCGCGCGGCACCGTCGAGGTCGTCGAGTCCGAGGACGGTCGTGATGAGGTAGTACACGTCCGTGCGCAGGTGAAAGAGAAACTGCCACATGATCCGCGGCAGGGTGGTGAACGCGAGCGCGAGGCACAGGCCGCGCAGCGTGCCGCTCGTCGTGGCGGCGACGAGGATCAGCGTGGCGACGAC
Source organism: uncultured Actinomycetes bacterium (assembly GCA_963743055.1). GTDB lineage: Bacteria > Actinomycetota > Thermoleophilia > Solirubrobacterales > Solirubrobacteraceae > CADCVQ01. The sequence continues at coordinate 79,838 of CAVUOK010000005.1, forward strand.
GAGCACGTCGGCGAGCAGGCCCGCGAGGATCACGAGGTAGCGCCGGCGGCGCGGGACGCTGACGAGGCCGTCCAGCCGCGTCTCGTAGACGGCGTAGTAGAAGCGCCGCGAGATGCGCACGCTCGTGTTCAAGCCCAGCCGGCGGCCGGCGAGCACGTGGAAGCTCTCGTGGACGAGGGCGAGCAGGGCCTGGCCGGCGAACAGCGCGACGCCGGAGATCAGCAGCGAGTCGCTGAAGCGGATGTCGGAGGCGCCGGGGACGAGCGCAGGATCGGACACGCACGCGGCGAGCGCGGCGGCGACGGCAAGCGCGTAGAGCGCCCAAGCGAACGGTGAGAAGAGCGCGCGGCCGATCCGCTGCCAGCGCAGCGGGCGGGCCGCGGCGGCGGCGGTGTCCGGCGCGTCGCCGTCGCGCACGAAGCCGAGCTCGTGCAGCGTCGCGACGACGTCGTCGATGTCGATCGCCTCGCCGTAGGTGTCGCGGTACCAGCCCGCGGCCTGCGCGGGGGAGCTACCGGCGCCGAGCTGGCGGACGAGCGCGGCGCCGTCGGGCGGGAAGTAGGCGTAGCTGTCGACGTCACGGCGCCCGATGACGACCTCGTCGCCGTCCTCGAGGAAGGACAGCGGGTGCAGAGACAGTAACGCGGACATGGGAGGAAGAGAGAAAGCGCGAAGGGCCCGCGGCGCGCATCCGGCGCCGCGGGACCGGTTGCGAGTGACTAGTTGCCGGCGCAGCAGCAGCAGCCGTAGCAGAACGCGGCGGTGAGACGAATGCTGCCGGCCTTGCGGATCTTCATGGTCTTCATTTCGGGTGACTCCTTGGGTGTGTTTGAGGTGAGTTCAAGCAACGCCGAGCCAGTCTCGCGTCGCAGCGCACCGCGACCAAGGTGGGCGGGCTCCCCAGTCGCGGTGCGGCTAGCCCCACCTGTGACTCACCTCACGGTCCCTTGGAGAAGAGCCGCCTGAAGAAGCCGTACTTGTCGTCGAGCCAGCCGATGATCGCGAGATCGCCCGACAGCGACCGGGGCGGGTCGGAGATCAGTGAGTCCTCGCGGATCAGGCGGGCGAAGTCGATCTGCACGGGCCCGGGTGGCCGGTGCTCGCCGAACGACACGCCGGCGATCTCCATCACCTTGATGAACTCTTGGGCCATCAGGCCGTAGAGGATCGTCGTGGGGTGGACGCCGTCCAGCGAGAAGAGGCCGCCCCGCGTGCGACCGTGCTCGGGGTCGGCCCGCAGGAAGCGCGAGTCGGGCACCGGCGATAGCTCGCGCAGCGCACGGGGCAGCGGGTACGGCGTCCACCACGGCGGGCGCGAGGCGGCATCGTCGATGTAGCGTCGCGCGGCGAGCCGGTCGAGCAGCCCACAGATGTCGAGCAGGTACCAGTCGAGGCCCGCTTCCCGAGCGTTGTGCACCGCCTCCTCGATCGCCTCGTTGTAGAGATCGATCGCGGCGTCGATCGCCCGCGCGTCGTCAGCCGTGAGGTGGTCGTGCTTGCGGGGATCGAAGTCCTCGTCGCTGACCCACGGGCGCGCGTAATAGGGGAAGTAGCGCGAGCCGTCGGACACCTTGTCGCCGATCCCGCGCGCGATCGGCGCGATCGTCACGTGCGGGACAGTCCCGAAGATCACGTGCCGCGCGCGGACCATCCGTGCGGCCTCCACGAGTGCAGCCAGGTCCTGGCGGAAGTACGCGGGGTCCCAGACGGTGTAGTCCTTCGCATCCTTGCGATCGTCGGACGGGCTCGGCGGCGACCAGCACGCACGCAGCTTGACGACGGTGTCGAGCGCGTTGTTGGCGCCCAGGAGCACGATGAGCGTCTCGATCCCGTCTCCCGAGCCGGGGTTCTCCAGCGTGCCGTCGGCGCCGAGCGCGGCCACGGTAGCCATCGGGCTCAGGCTCTCCTGGCCCGCCGGCCCGGGCGCGAGCACTCGCAGCGCCGCGCGCTCGTTGGCGTTCTGGACGAGCTGCTTGAGCAGCGCATTGGTCGGCTCGACGATGTCCGCGCGGCATGCCGCGGCGGTCCGCGTGTTCGCGTCGTGGAAGTCCCAGCCGTAGACCCCGAGGTTGTGGTTGCGGGTGAGGAACCGATTGGGGAGTTGCTCGTCGCGCTCCCACCAGTCCTCGATCTCGTCCATCATGTCGCGGATCTTCAGCGCCGCGAACGGCAGCTCCCAAGGGCTGATCTTGTCGCCGAAGCGCGCCTCGAGCTCGCGCAGGAGGTACTCGATGTTCATCGGAAGGCCACCGAACCGGTCGTAGCTCGGGTGCTGGAAGCGGTTGTAGACGCCGAGCTCGCGAGCAATCAGCGCTGGATAGGAGAGATCGGTGTTGTGGATCGCACCGCTCTGAAAGCCGTGTGTCAGCGAGTCGCCGACCGCCACCAGGCGGTGCGTCGGCTCCTCCTCGGACGGCTTGCGCGCCACCGCGATGCCGAGCGTGGGATCGGTCTGCGGCGCACGTGACACGCCCCCCGGACGCGCCGCGTCCTCCGCCACGCGCTGGCGCACCTCGGCCGGAACCTCCCTGACGCACTCTCTTGGCATGCCGCAACTCCGCTCTCGTCGTGTCGTCGCGGGCACCGCGGCTCGCGACCTCCACCTGCAAGGAGGCGCGTCGGCGGCGCTGGATACGACTTACCGGCCGAGGGCTTGCTGCACGGCGGAGAACGCGGGCTTCGGGCGCAGCGCGTCGTCGAGCAGCGTGGCGGCGCCCATCCCGGCCTGCGTCTCGGAGATCCACGAGCGCCCGTCGGTGTAGCCCCAGAACGTCAGCGACGCGCACTTGACCGCGAGGCATGCCCGCACGATCTGCGCGTAGATGTCCGCCTGTACCTGCAGGTCCGCCGGGCTCGGGGGCAGCTTCAGCGCGACGTCCGCCTCGGTGATCGCGACGTCGAGGCCGAGCGCGCGGAAGCGCTGCATGTTCGCGACGAAGTCCGCGGGCAGGCCCTGGAGGTTCGCGTGCGTCTGAAAGCCGACGCCGTCGATCGGCACGCCGCGCGCCTTCAGGTCGCGGACGATCTCGTACAGGCGGTTTGACTTCGGGCCGATCCCCTCGGCGCCGATCTCGTTGAGGTAGAGCTTCGCGTCGGGGTCCGCGACGCGCGCGGTGCGAAACGCGTCCTCGATGAAGCCGGGCCCGAGGCGGCGGGCGAAGACCGAGGGCCGCAAGCCTCCGCCGTCTGCGATCGGCTCGTTGACGACGTCCCACACGCCGACGTCCTCAGAGAAGTGCTCCATGACGGTGCGGATGTGCTCGCGCATCGCCTGGCGCAGGTCGTCGCGGCCGAGCTGGCGCACCCAGCCCGGCAGCTGGAAGTGCCAGACGAGCGTGTGCCCGCGCACCTTCTGCTTCGCCTCGCGGGCGCGCTTGACGATGTCGTCGGCGGGGCCGAACTCGTAGTCGCCGCGCGTAGGCTCGACGAGCTCCCACTTCATCTCGTTCTCTGGCGTCACGGTCGAGAACTGGGCCGCGACGAGCTGGCGGTAGGCGCGGTTGCGCTTGAGCACGTCGCCGCGGACGGCCGTCCCGATCTCCATCCCCCGCGCCTTGGCGAGGAACTTCAGCGAGTGCCCCGGCAGCGGCTTCGCATCGCCCCCGCCCCGGATCACCCAGACGGACGCGGCGACCAGCACCAAGACGAACAGCGCCGTAACCGCGACGTTGCGTGGCTTCAGAACGCGCCCTTGCGCGTGAACACTGCCGGCACGGTCTTGACGAGGATCGAGAGATCCAGGAACACCGACCACCGCTCGAGATACAGGAAGTCCAGCCGCACCAGGTCGTCGAAGTCAAGCTCCGAGCGGCCCGAGACCTGCCACAGGCCGGTGATCCCCGGCGTGACGAGGTAGCGCTTCTTGTGCCACTCCTCGAGGCGGTCGAAGTCGCGCTCGGGCAGGGGCCGCGGCCCGACCAGCGACATCTCGCCACGCAGCACGTTGAACAGCTGCGGCAGCTCGTCGATCGAGTACTTGCGCAGCAGCCGCCCGACCGGCGTCATCCGCGGGTCGTCGCGCATCTTGAACAGCGCGCCCGTCGCCTCGTTCAGCGACTCGAGGTCGGCCTGGCGCTGGTCGGCGTCGCGGTACATCGTGCGGAACTTCAAACACGCGAACGGCCTGCCGCCGATCCCGGGGCGCATCGAGCGGTAGACGATCGGGCCGCGCGAGCTGAGCCGCACGGCGATCGCGGCCGCGGCCAGCACGGGGCTCATCATGAGCAGCAGCAGCGACGAGCCGACGATGTCGAACGTGCGCTTCAGCGCGTAGTCGAAGCCCTCGAAGACCGGCGGCTTGAGCTCGAACAGCGGCACCGCCTCGCCGGGCACAAACTCCGCGCGATGGACGAGCAGCTCCATGGTCGACGGCGCGATCCGCACGCGCACGCCCTGGCTGTGGCAGATGTCGACGAGCTCGACCGCCTTCTGCTGCGGGAAGTCGGGGTCGGCGATGATGACCTCGTCGATGCGGTGCGCGACGATCACCGCCGACAGCTCGCCGAGCGTGCCGAGCGACACGAGCCCGTTGTTGGGCCGCGGCGTCAGCGAGATGAAGCCGACGACGTTGACGGTCGGCGTCGCGGCGTCGCGCAGCGCATGCCCGACCGCCTCGATGTGCTCGCCGCTGCCGACGAGCACGGCGCGGCGCTGGTAGCCCGCAAGCCGCAGCAGCGTGCCCGTGAACTTCTCGTAGCTCAGCCGCAGCAGCGAGACGTAGATGACGGCGAAGAACAGCGTGCCGTAGAAGAGGTAGTACGAGTCGTACTGGTGGCGGTTGCCGGTGCTCACGACGAAGACGAACGCGACGAGCGCCACCTGGAACAGCGACGACACGATGCGGGTCATGCCGGGGCGCTCGCCGCGCGACGAGTACAGCCCGGAGCGCGCGAACAGCAGCACGGTCGCCAGGAACGCGAACTGGAACTCCGGGTCCATCGCTCCGGCCTGGTGGCGCGGGTTCCAGTCGCCGTTGAGCAGCCCCGCCTTGAGCAGCAGCGCCGTCAGCAGCGCCATGTAGATCCCGAAGAAGTCGAGCGTGAACAGCGCGCTGATGCGCACGACCTTGCGCACCGTGTCGAGCTTCAAGAAGAAGGCGAGGACCGGCGGGCGCTTGCGCCGCACGTCGCGATTGCTCAGCGTGAAGTCAGGCGCGGGCCTTCCCTCCTGCGCCTCCCCCGTGCTGCCGTCCCGTGGCTGCTGCTGCGTCGTCGGCATCTCCCTGCTCCTAACGGGACACGATCGCAGATGTTCCGGTTGCGTGCCCCGGTATCCCCGGCGTCCGTGGGCCGGGGCCGGGGCGGGTCGGGCTCAAGTCCCGCTCGCGCCGACGAGCGCGTCGGTGCCGGAACGCTCGATCGTCCGCAGCAGGCCCTCCCGTAGCTCGATCTCGGGCTCCCAGCCGAGCAGCTCGCGGGCAAGCGAGATGTCGGGCTGGCGCACCTGCGGGTCGTCGGTGGGCAGCGCCTCGTAGACGATCTCCGAGTCCGATCCCGTGACCTCGATGATCGTCTCGGCGAGCTGCAGCAGCGTGAACTCGTTCGGGTTGCCGATGTTGATCGGCCCGACCTCGCCGGACTCGGCGAGCGCGATCATGCCGCGGACGAGGTCGTCGACGTAGCAGAACGAGCGCGTCTGGCTGCCGTCTCCGAAGATCGTGATCGGCCGGTTCTGCAGGGCTTGGCGCATGAAGGTCGGGATCGCGCGGCCGTCGTAGGGGCGCATCCGGCTGCCGTACGTGTTGAAGATCCGCATGATCGCCGTGTTGACGCCCTGCTGGCGGTGGTAGGCCATCGTCAGCGCCTCGGCGTAGCGCTTGGCCTCGTCGTAGACGCCGCGCGGGCCGATCGGGTTGACGTGCCCCCAGTAGGTCTCGGGCTGCGGATGCACCTGCGGGTCGCCGTACACCTCGCTCGTCGAGGCGATGAGGAAGCGCGCGCGGTGCTTCTTCGCGAGGCCGAGCGTGTGGTGCGTGCCATACGAGCCGACCTTCAGCGTGTGCAGCGGCAGGCGCAGGTAGTCGATCGGCGACGCCGGCGACGCGAGGTGGTAGACGAAGTCGACCGGCTCCTCGACGAAGTACGGCTCGACGATGTCGATCAGCTCGAAGCGGAAGTCCGGCGAGCGGATGTGCTCGACGTTCTTCAGCGAGCCGGTCTCGAGGTTGTCGACGCAGACGACGCTGTGTCCGCGGCGCAGCAGCTCGTCGCACAGATGCGAGCCGAGGAAGCCTGCGCCACCGGTGACGAGGCAGGTGGCCATCGCTGCCAGGCTATCGCGCGGTGGCTACGCCGCGCGCGAGCGTGCGGCTTTGAGCTGCTTCTTCGTCGCGTCCGGCGAGATCACGATCATGCCGCTCTTGCGGCGCGTCGCGAGCCCGCGGACGACGAGGCGCTTGGCTACGACAGGACAGCGCTTGCAACGCGGGTTGCTCTTGCAGCACCCCTTCTTCGGCTTGAAGCGCGCCGCCATTAGGTGAACCTAACACGTCCTCGCCCCGCGTCAAGGCGCCCCGAGGTAAAGTTCCGCCGCATGCCCGCCTCCTCCTTCGTCGTGCGCCTCAACGAGCAGATCGGCCACGAGTTCGCGGCCTCGCAGCAGTACCTCGCCATCGCCGCCTACTACGACGACGACACCCTCCCGCGCCTTGCGGCGTTCTTCTACGCGCAGGCGCTCGAAGAGCGCAACCACGCCTTGATGATGGTTCAGTATCTCCTCGACGCGGGGGTCGAGGCGCCGATACCCGGCGTCGACGCGCCGCGCAACGACTTCGGCGACGTCGTCGAGCCGGTCGCGCTGGCGCTCGACCAGGAGCGCCGCGTGAGCGATCAGATCAACGCGCTCGCCGCCGTCGCCCGCGAGGAGGGCGACTACACGAGCGAGCAGTTCATGCAGTGGTTCATCAAGGAGCAGGTCGAGGAGGTCGCGACGATGAACGACCTGCTGAAGGTCGTGGAGCGCGCGCGCGACAACCCGCTGCTCGCCGAGGAGTACATCGCGCGCGAGGGCTTCGGCGCCTCCGAGGGCGCGGACCCGACCGCCCCGCCCGCGGCCGGCGGCGCCATCTAAGAAGCTGCTCGGCAGGTCCCTCACCGCAATCGCGCAGCTGCGTGCGCGCGCGGGCAAGGCCACCCCGCCGCGCGCGGAGCTGATCGCTCGCCATGTCGCCGGGCGGTCGTTCGTCGACGTCGGGTGCATGTGGACGATCCACGGCGCGCTGTGCTTCGCCGCCGAGGACGCCGGCGCCGCGACCGTCACCGGCGTCGACGTCATGGCGCCGTCCGAGCAGTTCGAGAGCGAGCGCGTGCGCCGCGGCTCGAAAGTCCGCTTCGTCGCGGGCGACGTCCACGCGCCGGCGACGATCGAGGAGATCGGCGTGCACGACGTCGTGTGGTGCTCGGGCGTGCTGTACCACGCGCCGCACCCGCTGCTGACGCTCGAACGGCTGCGCTCGATCACCGGCCAGACGCTGCTGCTCGCGACCGAGACCGTCGCCGAGACGCCCGGCCGGCGCAACACCTGCATCCTCGCCCCCGGCCGCGACGAGCACCCGAACGCCGAGCCGGCGACGGGCGCCGGTCAGGGCTTCGGCCCGTGGTACTGGGGCATCACCCCCTCGGCGCTGCGGACGATGCTGACGCTGAGCGGGTTCACGGTCGTCGAGGAGTTCCGGACGCCGTTTCACGTGACGGTCGTCGCGCGCTAACGATCGGTCCTGCCGTAGCGACACGGGCGATGGGTGTGATCTTTCTGATCGTATGAGTTGACCGATCCGCCATTAACCGTCAAGCTCCGCGCGGCTTGACGTACACACGGTCATACAGGGAGACACATGAATCGGCACGGAATGCCTACCGGTATTGCAGGGATGCTGTGCGCGCTCGCGCTCTGCTTGGCGCCAGCGGCGCACGCCGCCAACAGTCCCGGCACCGGCGACAGCGGCTTCTACACGTTCATCGGTGACTCCGCGGGCGCCAAGGTCAACGTCGCCAGCGGCAATCTCCTCGTCCGCGAGCGCGACCTCGCCGACAGCGAGGCGAACCACCACGTCGTCGTCGACCGCGCCTACAACAGCGTGGCTTCGAGCGCTTTCTCGATTCTCGGCCCGCGCTGGAGCTTCGACGTCGGTCCCGGCACGCGCGTCGCGCCGCAGCCGTCGGGCGACATCCTGCTGACCGGCCCCTCGGCGTACGTCCTGCGCTTCGCGCTGCGCAGCGACGGCGGCTACGACGCTCCCGCGGGATTCGACGGGCTGCTGACACGCGCGGGCTCGGGCTGGGAGCTGCGGCGCGACTCGTCCGGCGACACGTGGACGTTCGACGCGTCGGGCGTTCTCACCGGCACGCGCGACGTCTCCGGGCGTGCCTTCACCGTGCAGTACACGAGCGCGGCGGGCCGCACCGTCCTGTCGAGCTACGGCACGACCTCGGGACGGCGCGTGAACCTCTCCTACAACGGCGACAGCCTCGTTCGCGAGCTCGACGACCCCGCCAGCGGACATCACTACTACCGCTACGTCGCAGGCCGGCTGACGGAAGTCGACGCCCCCGCCGGGCCGCAATCGCGCTACGGGTATGACGCGGGCGGCCACCTCGCGCGCATCGACGCGGCGGACGGCACGGTCGTCGAGCTCGTCGTCGACGGCGGCGGGCGCGTGACCTCGTACACGGCGACGGGCGGCTCCGGCTCGGCGCTCGCCGGCCTGCCGCAGACCACGACGCTGGCCTACTTCGACCATCGCACGGTCGTCACCGACCCGGACGGAGGCAGCACCACATACGTGTACGACGACGACTGGCGCGTCATCTCGACGCTCGCCGACGCTCAAGTCTGGGCGACGCTCGGCGCCGGTGAGCAGGCGCTGTTCGGCGACGCGACCGGTGACGGCGCCGCCGATCTCGTGACCGTCGACGAGGCCGGGACGGTCGCGGTCCGCCCGAGCACGCAGACCGGATTCGGCGCGCCACAGCAGTGGGGCACCACGACGGCGCGCGACTCCATGGCGCTCGCCGACACCGACGCCGACGGCGACGCCGACCTCGTGGCCCGCCAGGGCACCGCCGGGGCGGTGCTCGTCCTCGTCTCCTCGGGCTCGGGATTCGCACCCGCGCAGGAGTGGTCGCCAGGCGGACCCGGCCGCATGCTCGTGGGCGACGTCGACGGCGACGGCGCCTCGGATCTGCTGCTTCAGGCCTCCGACGGCACGGTGGAGGCCGCCTACAGCTACGACGGCGGCTTCTACGACCAGGGCCCGTTCGCCGACGTCGGCCCCGCCGCGAACCTCCACGTCGCGTCCGTCGACGACGACGAGACCGCCGACCTCGTGCAGGTGCTCCCGTCGGGCGCCGTCCACGTCAGGCGCTCCGACGGCGGCGCCGTGGGAGCACCCGAGGTCTGGGGCTCGGTTCCGGCCGGAGCCGACGTCGCGCTTGCGGACATGGACGGCGACGATCGCGCCGACCTCGTCGCGCGCGCCGCCGACGGCTCCGTCTCGGTCAGCCCCGCCGGCGACGGGTCGTTCGGGCCGCCCCGCCCGGCCGGAGCCTGGCCGGCGGCCCGGACGCTCGGCGTCGCCGACGTGGACGCCGACCTGCGCGGCGACCTCGTGGGGGTCGAGGGAAGCTCGGTGTGGGTCTCGCTCAATCGCGGGCCGTACTCCGCGACGGCCCCCGGGGCATACGCCCCCGAGGCCGGCGAGCAGGAGGATCCCGAGGATGACGGCCTCGCGTCCCGCGCCACCGCAGCGCCGGCCGCGACGTCGCGCATGGCGCTGAGCTGGAGCGACGACAACTTCCTCGTCAACTTCCTCAATCCCGACCGCGGAACCCCCAACCCCGTGGCTGCGAAGCTCGCGTATGACCGCATCGGGCAGTCCGGCGCGGCGTGGGTCCGCATCAACGTCATGTGGGGCCAGTACGAGGGCAGCGCGAACTACCGCGCCGCGCTGCGTGCGAGCGTCGCCGAGGCCAACGCCCGCAACCTCACCGTGTACTTCACGCTGATGAGCGCCGCGTACGACTCCCCGGCCCACAACGTCAGCCCGTCCGCCGACGAGTTCGGCGACTTCGTCGGGCGGGTCGTCAACGACTTCGAGAGCCTTGGCGTGCGGCGCTTCGCGATGTGGAACGAGCCGAACCTCCCCAGCGGCGTGTTCCTGAAGGTCACATGCGCGAACGGCAAACGCCACAACACGGCCGCCAAGTACCGGGAGCTCTACCTCGAGGGATACCGGCGGGCGAAGCTCGCACAGGCAGGCGCGCGGATCTACCTCGGCGAGCTGTCCGAGCAGTCGCGCGGCGGACAGGACACCTGCTCCGGGCCGCGGCGCACGCACAGCCTGAGCGCGACCGAGTACCTCTCCAAGGTCGTCGCGGACGGCGACGTCCGCGCCCACGGCATCGCCTGGCATCCGTATCAGCACCGCACATCACCGCGCGTCAACAGCCGCGGCATCGGCATCTTCGACACGAAGATCATGCGCGACCGGATCCGGAGCCTGTGGCGGCAGGTCGGCGGCCAGCGCCGGCTGGCGACGCCGACCGGCAACCTCCCCAGCCTGTACATGACCGAGTTCGGCTACTTCAACGTCCCATATCCGAACCCCGGCAGCCGCGTGAACGCCCACACCGAAGCGCAACGCGCGACGTACCTGCGCAGCGCGCTGCAGGTCGCGGCGTCCAACGGCGTGGGCATGTTCAACTCCTGGGTGCTCGCCGAGGGATACCCGTCGGCCGCAGCGGCGGTGGGACCCAACCCGCTGTTCGACACGGGCATGTTGAGCCTGGGACCCGACCTGCTGTCCGCGAAGGGGATCCGCCCGTACGGGATCGGACCGACTCCCGGCGTGGCCAACCCACAACCGCGGCAGGCCTACTGCGCGGTTCGCGACTGGGCGCGCGGGAAGGGCTACCCACTGCCATCATCCAACCCATGCGCCTGATCGCTTGCACGCTCGTCTGCCTCGTCGCCGGCCTGGCCTGCGCCGCCTCGGCGCAGGCCAAGCTCGTCTTCGAGCGCGACGGCGCGATCTGGACGGCGAACGAGGACGGGTCGCTGCTGCGTCGCGTCACGACGGGCACGGCGCCCGAGCCGTCGCCCGACGGCCGCTGGATCGCGTACCTGCGCGCCGGCCGCCGGAATGTCCGGCCGGGCACCGATCTGTGGGTCCGCCCGATCCGCGGTGGGCAGCCGCGGCGCCTGCTCGAGCAGGCCGTCGGGATCACGTGGGATCACGACAGCCGGCGGATCATCTCCGAGCGCGGGGGACGCTTGTACGCGGTCGGACCCCGTATCCGCCGCGCACGGCGAACGGTGCAGGTGGGCGAGGACTGCGGCAGCAGCTTTGCCCCCGACGGCCGTCTCGCCGTCGCCGAGTGCGGTCAGATCACGGTCCTGAACCGGCGCCTTGAGCCTGCCAGCCAGCGTGATCTCGTGGAGGGCAGAAACCCTCTTTGGGGCACGCGGGGCTTGGCGTTCGCGTGGCAGAACGGCGACGGGAGGTACCAGCAGGCCACCGTCTCGCAGCTGCGGCTGCTGACCCCCGGCGGCAAGCGTCGCACGATCCTCGCGACCGACGGTCGCGGCGTCGTGCCTGTCACGTGGTCCGCTGACGGCGCCTGCCTGCTCGTCCAGCTGGGCGCCGCCCCGGCGGTCGTCAGCGTGGGCACCGGCGCGGTGCGGCGCCAGATGCCCGACGGCCAAGCACAGGATCTGTCCGCCGACGGCAGCCGCGCGCTCGTGCGCCGCGACGACGGCCTGCACGCGATCGTGGTCGCCGACGGCAGCGATCGGCTCGTCGCCCCCGGCGCGGCCAACGGGCGCTCGACGCTGTAGGGCGCTCGCGGCCGCTGGATTCGAACCCGGCCGATGAGTTTCGCGCACGACCGCGGTCTTAGGACCAAATGCCGATGGTTCCTGCGCCGCGTCGGTCGCTAGCGTGAGAGCACAGAGGCTCCCGCCGAACGACCCCGCCGCCGACAGCGAGAGGATGACACCCCCGTGACTCTGGACAACCGCACCCGCTGGTTCGCGCTGATCGTGCTGTGCGCGGGCAACCTGATGATCGTCCTGGATACGACGATCGTGAACGTCGCCTTGCCGTCGATCCGCGAGGACCTCGGCTTCTCGGAGACTTCGCTGGCGTGGGTCGTCAACGCGTACCTCCTGACGTTCGGTGGCTTCCTGCTGCTCGGCGGCAGGCTGGGCGATCTCTTCGGCCACCGCAAGCTGTTTCTCGTCGGGCTGTCGCTGTTCACCGTGGCCTCGCTGGCGTGCGGCACGGCGCAATCGCAGGAGTTCCTCATCGCGGCGCGCGCGATCCAGGGGTTCGGCGGCGCGCTGGTCGCCGTCGTCGCGCTGTCGCTCGTCATGACGCTCTTCACCGAACCCGCCGAGCGCGCGAAGGCGATGGGCGTGATCGGCTTCGTCGCCTCCGGCGGCGGCACCGTCGGCGTCGTGCTCGGCGGCATCCTGACCGACGCGCTCGATTGGCACTGGATCTTCCTCGTCAACCTCCCGATCGGGATCGCCGTCTTCGTCGCGGTCGTGAAGCTGCTGCCCGCAAGTCGCGGCCCCGCGAGCGACATGCAGCTCGACGTCGGCGGCGCAGTGACCGTGACGACGGCGCTCATGATCGCCGTCTACGCGATCGTCAACGGCAACGACAAGGGCTGGACCTCCGCGCAGACGCTCGGCATGCTCGCCGTCGCGATCGTGCTGTTCGCCGTCTTCATCGCGATCGAGGCGAGCTCCCGCTCGCCGCTCATGCCGCTCGGCCTGTTTCGCAAGCGCAACGTCGCCGTCGCGAACGTCGTCGGCGTGCTGTGGGCCGCCGCCATGTTCGCGTGGTTCTTCCTGTCGGCCCTGTACCTGCAGCTCGTGCTGCACTACAGCCCGCTCGAGGTCGGTCTCGCGTTCTTGCCCGGCAACCTCGTGATGATGTTCTTCTCCGTCGTGCTGTCGGCGAAGATCGTCATGCGCTACGGCTTCCGGCTGCCGCTCGGCGCAGGGCTGACGGTCGCCGCGCTCGGGCTGCTGTGGCTCGCGCGCGCGCCGGTCGACGGCGACTTCGTCGTCGACGTCCTGCCCAGCATGATCCTGCTCGGCGTCGGCGCGGGCATCGCGTTCAACCCGGTGCTGCTCGCCGCGATGAGCGACGTCGAGCCGCAGGACGCCGGCCTGGCCTCCGGAGTCGTGAACACCGCGTTCATGATGGGCGGCGCGCTCGGCCTCGCCGTGCTCGCGAGCCTCGCGGACTCGCGCTCGAGCAGCCTGCTCGCCGACGGCGAGAGCGCGCTGTCGGCGCTGACCAGCGGCTACCACCTGTCGTTCGTCGTGGGCGCGCTGTTCGCGCTCGCCGCGGCCGCGATCGGCGCCGGGCTGCTGCGCAACGCCCAGATGGGTCCCCCACCCGGCCACGGCGCGGGGACGCCCGAGCACGACGAAGCAGCGCAGCCGGAGCCCGTCGAGCGCGTTCCGGAGACGGTCTCCTAGCAGGCGAGCCTTGCCGTCGCCTCGTGAGCGTGCGAACATACGTTCGTGCCTCGCGAGGCGACGATCCTGCACGCCGACCTCGACGCGTTCTTCGCCTCGGTCGAGCAGCGCGACGACCCGTCGCTGCGCGCCCGGCCGGTCATCGTCGGCGGCGGGGTCGTGCTCGCCGCCAGCTACGAGGCGCGCGCGTTCGGCGTCCGGTCGGCGATGGGCGGCGCGAAGGCGCGGCGCCTGTGCCCGCAGGCGATCACCGTGCCGCCGCGCTTCGCCGCGTACGTCGAAGCCAGCAAGGCCGTCCGCGCGATCTTCGTCGAGACCTCGCCGACGGTCGAGTGCGTCTCCATCGACGAGGCGTTCCTCGACGTCCGCGGACTCGAGACGATCATCGGCACGCCGCTTGAGATCGCGACCCGGCTGCGCGGCACGGTGCGCGATCAGGTCGGCCTGCCGCTGACCGTCGGGATCGCGACGACGAAGCTGCTCGCGAAGGTCGCCAGCGGGGTGGCGAAGCCCGACGGGCTGCTGCTCGTCGCGCCCGACGAGGAGCTCGCGTTCCTGCACCCGCTGCCCGTCGGCCGGCTGTGGGGCGTCGGCGCCGTCACGGGCCGCAAGCTCAACGACCGCGGCATCGCCACCGTCGGCGACCTCGCGCAGGCCGGCGAGGCCGCGCTCGTCGCGATCGTCGGCCGCTCGTCGGGGCGCTACCTGCACAACGCCGCGTTCAACCGCGACGTGCGCCCGGTGCGCTCGGGCCGGCGGCGGCGCTCGATCGGCTCCCAGCGCGCGCTGGGGCGCAACGCGATGACCCCCAAGCAGCTCGACGGCGTGATCGTCGCGCTCGTCGACCGCGTCACCCGCCGCATGCGCCGGGCCGGGCTGACCGGTCGCACGATCGCGCTGCGGCTGCGCTTCGACGACTTCAAGCGCGCGTCGCGATCGCGCACCCTGGCCCGCGCGACCGCGGCCACCGACTCGATCCTCTTCATCGCACGCGCGCTGCTCGAAGCGGCGGGGCCGCTCATCCAGCGCCGCGGCGTCACGCTCGTCGGCATCACGATCTCGGGCATCGAGCGCGACAGCGGGCAGCTCGCGCTGCCGCTGCACGGGCACGATGCCGGGACGCTCGACGCCACGCTCGACGACGTCCGCGAGCGCTTCGGCACGGCGGCGATCACCCGCGCGACGCTGCTCGGCACGACGGACCCCGGCCTCGAGCCGTGGCTCGAGCCCGGTGGCCTGTGAAGCTCGGCGAAACGACCCGCCGACGTCCATCGTGCACGTCGAGCCCGGCCGCTGCGGCGCCGGCCGGGTGGCGAGCCTCGGCCCCCGCCCCCGGCGAGCGGGCAACCCGGGCGATGCTCAGCCGGGCTGCTGCTGCGCCTGCGAGGGGCGGGTGCCGAGCTTGACAGCGACGACCTTCTTCTCACCGCCGCGCTGCACCGTGACGTCGACCGACTTGCCGGGCGGCAAGCTCGCGATCGCCGCGGCGACGCCGTCCGCGCGCTCGACCGCGCGCCCGCCGATCGCGACGATGCGATCGCCGGCTCGCAGGCCGGAGTCGTCGGCCGGCCCACCGGGGACGACCGACCCGACGACCGCGCCGGTCCCGGTCGCGGCGTCGGCGGTCTGGATGCCGAGGTAGCCCCGCTTGATCTCCTGGCCGGTCTTCAGCTGCGGCAGCACCTGCTTGGCGGTGTCGATCGGGATCGCGAAGCCGACGCCCGAGTTGGACTGCGTCGAGGTCGCGATCTGCGCGTTGATGCCGACGACCTTGCCGCTCGCGTCGAGCAGCGGCCCGCCGGAGTTGCCGGGGTTGATCGCGGCGTCGGTCTGCACGACGTTGTCGATCGAGAAGTCGTTGGGCGCCTGGATCGAGCGGCCCAGCGCGGAGATGACACCCGTCGTCAGGGTGCCCTCGAGGCGGAACGGGCTGCCGATCGCGATCGCGGGCTGGCCGACCTTCAGGTCCTTGGAGGATCCGAGCTGAAGCGGCGTGAGCTTGCGCCCGGCCGGATCGATCTTCACGAGCGCGAGGTCCGTCGACGGGTCGACGCCGACGACGCGCGCCGTCACTGGCGCGCCTTCGCCGAAGCGCACGCGCACGGTCTGCGCGCCGTCGACGACGTGGTCGTTGGTGAGGATGTAGCCGTCGCGGTCGAGCACGAAGCCCGAGCCGGTGCCGCCGCCTTCGGCGGTCGTGACCTCGACGGACACGACGCCCGGGCTCACGCGCTCGTAGAGCGCCGACACGTCGGTCGCGCTGCGCGCGGGCGCCGCGGCCGGGGCCGAGGCCGAGGCCGGCGCCGGCGCCGCCGCGACGGAGGGGGTCGCGGCGGCACCGGTGCTCCCGGAGGAGGAGCTCGACGTCGAGAAGGCCCCGCCGATGGCGAGGCCGAGGATCGGGAGAGCGACGACGAGGGCGCCGAGCAGCCCGGCGAGGAAGTGCGAGCGGCGCAGGTCGGTTCGGGGGGCGGGAGAGCGGGGTTCCGTAGCGGTAGCCATGGCCGTCACTACATCCGAGCGCGCTGAACCAAAGCTCACCCGCACGTAAGAAAAACGCGAGAAGCGGGCCCGAAATCCACCGGCTCGCGCACCGCCGAGCCGCCTTGGCGCGGGTACGCTAGGTCGCTATGGCCACAGAAGAACGCTTGACCGTCGCCCCGATCGTCGGCCCGGACGATCCCCGGCGCTTCACCGACTCGGGCATCGAGGTCGAGCGGATCTACGCGGCCGACGACCTCCCCGCCGAGCTCGAGCTGGGCGATCCCGGCGACTACCCGTACACGCGCGGCGTGCATCCCGAGATGTACCGCTCGCGGCCGTGGACGATGCGCCAGTACGCGGGCTACGCGTCCGCCAAGGAGACCAACGAGCGCTACAAGTACCTGCTCGCGCACGGCTCGACCGGCCTGTCGATGGCCTTCGACCTGCCGACGCAGCTCGGCCTGGACTCCGACGACCAGCGCTGCCTCGGCGAGGTCGGCCGCACGGGCGTCGCGATCGACACGATCGACGACATGCGCACGGCCTTCGACGGCATCCCGCTCGACACGGTCTCGACGTCGATGACGATCAACGCGCCCGCCGCCGTGCTGCTCTCGATGTACGCACTCGTGGGCGAGGAGCAGGGCGTGCCGACCGACCAGCTGCGCGGCACGACGCAGAACGACATCCTCAAGGAGTACATCGCGCGCGGGAACTTCATCTACCCGCCCGAGGGGTCGATGCGGCTGACGACGGACCTCTTCGCGTACTGCAAGGAGAAGGTCCCGCGCTGGAACACGATCTCGATCTCCGGCTACCACTTCCGCGAGAAGGGCTGCTCGGCGGTCCAGGAGATCGCCTTCACGCTGTGCGACGCGATCGCGTACGTGGAGGCGGCTTTGGAAGCCGGCCTCGAGGTCGACGAGTTCGCGCCGCGACTGGCGTTCTTCTTCAACGGCCACAACAACGTCTTCCAGGAGGTCGCGAAGTTCCGCGCCGCCCGGCGCATGTGGGCGACGATCATGCGCGACCGCTTCGGCGCGAAGGACCCGCGCTCGCTCAAGCTGCGCTTCCACACGCAGACCGGCGGCGTGACGCTCACCGCGCAGCAGCCGCAGAACAACGTCGTGCGCGTCGCGCTGCAGGGCTTCGCCGCGGTCTGCGGCGGCACGCAGTCGCTGCACACCAACGGCTACGACGAGGCGCTCGCGCTGCCGTCCGAGCGCGCCGCGAAGATCGCTTTGCGAACGCAGCAGGTCATCGCGCACGAGTCCGGCGCGACCGACACGGTCGACCCGTTCGCGGGCTCGTACTACGTCGAGTCGCTGACGAACGAGATCGAGTCGCGCGCGTACGAGCTCATCGCGAAGGTCGACGAGCTGGGCGGCTCGGTCAACGCGATCGAGTTCATCACGAACGAGATCGACGAGTCCGCGTGGGGCTATCAGGAGCGCTACCGCCTGAAGCAGGACATCGTCGTCGGCGTCAACAAGTACGAGGAGGAGGCGATCGAGATCGAGGACATCCTGCGCGTCGATCCCGAGTCCGAGCGCGAGCAGCTCGAGCGCCTCGCGGCCTTCAAGGCCGACCGCGACCACGAGCTCGTGGCGCAGCGCCTCGACCAGCTGCGCGACGCCGCACGCGGACCCGACAACCTCGTCGAGCACATCCGCACGGCGCTGAAGGACCGCTGCTCGATGGGCGAGGTGTGCGGCGCGCTGGGCGACGTGTTCGGGGCGTACAAGCCACGGGGTTGACAGCGCGCGGCTGGTTTGGATCCATCTCGGGTAACAAACGCCCACGTTCATCGGGGCAGGTCGCTTCCTGGGGGGTCGTTCACATGCAGGGATTCGCACGTCACACGGTCCGGGTCACGCTGGTCGCCGCGCTGGGGCTGGCAGCGTTCGCCGGCTCGGCGCAGGCCGCCGCCGGGCTGAACGGCTACCGGGTCAAGGCGACCCCCGCCAACCTCAAGGCCCTCGCGGCGCAGGGCTTCGACCTCACCGAGGGGCGTGACTCCAAGCGCGGCACGATCGACGTCGTCGGCACCGCCGCCCAGATCGGCTCCGCCAAGGTCGACGCGCGCAAGCTGACGAGCTTCACCCGCGAAGCCACCCGCAACGGCCCGCGCAGCGCCCAGAGCGACGCCACCGCCGGCGCGACCGACGCCGCGTTCGACGTCTGGACGAAGTACGACCGCGTCACCGAGCCCGGCGGCCCCGAGAACCAGAAGGTGCAGTACCTCGAGCAGTACGACCGCCTCCTCGAACGCTTTCCGGATCTCGTCAAGCAACGGGTCGTCGGGACGACCTACGGCGGTCGCGACATCATCGCGATGCAGGTCACCAAGGGCGCGACCGGCGCGGACATCGCCGGCCGGCCCGCCGTCCTCTACAACGCCATGCAGCACGCCCGCGAGTGGCTCGCCGGCGAGACGTGCCGTCGCACGCTGGACTACTTCCTCGACAACTACGGCAAGGGCACGAGCGCCGGCCTCGAGGTCACGAAGCTCGTCGACTCGACCGAGCTGTGGTTCGTCTGCGTCAACAACCCCGACGGCTACGAGTACACGTTCACGCCCGGCAACAGGCTGTGGCGCAAAAACCTGCGCGACAACGCGACGCCGGGCCATCCGCTGGGCGACGGCATGATCGACAACAAGGACGGCGTCGACCCCAACCGCAACTTCTCGTCGAACTGGGGCCGCGACGACGACGGCTCCTCGCCGCGCGTCGACTCCGAGACCTACCGCGGCCCGGAGGCGGCATCCGAGCCCGAGACGAAGGCCATGGAGGCGCTGTTCGCCGAGATCAAGCCGGTCTTCCAGAAGAACGACCACACGGCGGCCGAGCTGCTGCTGTACCCGCAGGGCTTCCAGCAGGACACCCCCTCCGCCGACGACGAGATCTTCACGGCGCTGGCGGGCGACCCGTTCAAGCCGGGCATCGAGGGATTTTTGCCCGAGCTCTCCGCCGGGCTCTACATCACCAACGGCGACTTCACCGACTGGGCGTACAACGTCAAGAGCACCCTGTCGTTCACGCCGGAGGGGACGCAGGCCGAGGACCCGAACGTCACGGGCTTCGAGTACCCCGACTCGCCGCAGCAGATCCAGCAGGAGTTCCGCCGCCACCTGCCGTTCGTGCTCGATCTCGCGAAGTCCGCGGCCGACCCGTCCGAGCCCGTCTCGCACCTCGACAACGTGGCGGAGGACTTCACGGTCGACACGTTCGCCGAGTCCTACGGTGACCCGCAGCCGGTGGGCGCCGTCGTCAAGCGCAAGCTCGGCGCGGTCACGATGCGCTTCAAGGTCAACGGCGGAGCGACGCAGGTCGTGCCGACGCGCGAGTACGCCGGTGGCGACCGCTACTACAAGGACCCCGGCGTCTTCTACCACCGCGTGCGCGGGTTCGTCGTCGGCACGTCGCCCGGCGACTCGGTGGAGGCGTGGTTCACGGCCGGCGGCAAGACGTCTGCGCACTTCACGTACAAGGCCGTGGTCGAGAGCAGCAAGCCCCTGCTGATCCTCGCCAACGAGGACTACTCGGGCGTGCAGCCGAACACCACCCCGACCACGCAGACCGCCCCGAAGTACCTCTCCTACTTCACGGCGGCGCTCGACGCCGCGGGCGTGAGCTACGACGTCTACGACGTCGACGCGCACGGGCGCCGTCCTCCGGACCCGCTGGGGATCCTCGCGCACTACTCGCACGTGGTCTGGTTCACGGGTGACGACTACCTGCCGCGCGAGCCCGGCCAGCCGGCCGGCTCGGGGATCACCAAGAGCGCGATCGACACGCAGAACGCCGTGCGCGACTTCATGAACGACGGCGGCAAGGTCTTCTTCACCGGCAAGAACGCCGGCCGCGCCTTCGCCGAGGGCTACCAGTACAACCCGTTCCAGGCCGAGGAGCACGAGTTCTGCCTGGACAACCCGTCGTGCATCGCCGTCCAGGACGACTTCCTGCAGTACTACCTCGGCGCCTACCGCTACGTCGTCGGCGGCGGCGAGGACGAGAACGGCGTTCCGTTCCCGGTCCAGGGGACGGTGAGCCCGTTCACGCCGTTGACGTTCGACTTCAACGGCGCCGACTCGGCGCGGAACAACGACAGCACCGCGACGCTGCTGACGACGTCCTCGGTGCTCGACCCGGGCCTGCATCCGCTGTTCAAGGACTCCAAGGCGGTCGCGGCGTGGCAGCGGCCGTTCGCGTCGCCGTTCAACCCGCATGCCGGCAGCCAGTTCCTCTCGGCGGGCGCGGACGATCGCGCCTACAAGCGGCTGCAGAAGACCTTCACGATCCCGGCAGGGGGCGGGAAGGTGAAGCTCTGGACGTCGTACGACCTCGAGCCCGACTACGACTACATGTTCGTCGAGATCCACTCGGCAACCGGCCCGAACACGGATGACTGGACGACGCTCGAGGACGAGAACGGCCATACGAGCGACGACACCGGGCTGTCGTGCCCGACCGACGCCGGCGGCGTCGGCTCGGCATGGCAGACCAACCACCCGTTCCTGGCCCACTACCAGACGGTCCAGGCGTCCGGCGACGACTGCGATCCGACCGGTTCCAGCGGCGAGTGGAACGCGACGACTGGCAACTCCGGCGGCTGGCAGGAGTGGTCGCTGCCGATCCCGGCGGCCTACGCGGGCAAGACCGTCGACATCGCGGTGACCGTCGCGACCGATCCTGGCACGCTCGGCCTTGGCACCTGGCTCGACGAGCTGCGCGTCGTCGACTCGGCGAACGCCCCGATCAACAGCGCCGACCCCTCGTTCGAGGCGGGGATCGACGGCTGGACGCTCCCCGGGCCTCCCGGGCCGGCGGGGTCGGGCGGTCAGTCGCAGGAGACCGGCTGGATGCGCGCGCAGTCCGCGCCGTTCATCGAGGCTCCGGTCGTGACGACGGACGACAGCGTCTACACGGGCTTCGCGTTCGAGGCGATCACCGGCGCGGCGAACCGCAACGCGTTCATGAAGGCCGTGCTGACGCATCTCGGCGCGCCGAGCAAGCCGGCGTTCAACGCGCCCGCGGGCCAGCCCGAGACGGTGCCGCCACCACCGCCCCCACCACCACCGCCGCCACCACCACCCCCGCCGCCGGCTCCGCCCTTCACGCGGCAGATGAGCCTGACGGCCCCGAGCACGCAGAAGCTCGCGATCGTGCGCAGCAAGGGCGTCCTCACGACGCTGCGGTGCAATGCACGCTGCGTGGTGCGCGTGGATCTCGTGGTGGACCGCGCGACGCAGCGGGCCTACAAGCTTCCCTCGCGGCGGATCGGGCGGCGCACCGTGACGGTGTCGGCGGGACGCACGACGAAGTCCCGGACGAAGCTCACGTCCCAGGCCAAGCAGCGCCTGCGGCGCGCGACCAAGCTGCGCGTGTCCGTGCAGGCGACCTGGACCGGCGTGCGGCCCGCGGTCACGAAGACCCGCTCGGTGCGCCTCACGCGCTGAGGATCTCGGACGGGCCGGGCCTCGGTGCCCGGCCCGTCAGAACCCTCGCGATGCGGGCCCGGGGGTTGACAGGGTGGAGACGGTGTGGGTCCATGCAGGAGCGGAAGACGCGCTCGTTCACTTGACAGGCCGCTCCAGGGGGTTCCACATGCAAGGCTTTGTCGTTCGCATCGCTCGCGCCACCCTCGTCGCGGCGCTCGGTCTCGGCGTGGTCGCCGGCGCCGCGCAGGCCGCGCCCTCGGGCCTGAACGCCTACAGCGTCAAGGCGCAGTCCGGCAAGGCCCTGCGCCTGCTCGCCCAGCAGGGCTTCGACCTGACCGAGGGCGCGAGCGGCGGGCGCATCCAGATCGTCGCGACCGCGGAGCAGGCGCAAGGCCTGCGCAAGTTCGGCCTCGACCCGCGCCTGGAGAGCGACGCCAGCCGGCGCTCGACGCGCATCAACGCCGACGGCAGCTACGACGTCTACCGGCCCTACTTCGACCACACGTACGTCGGCACCGTCGGCGGCGTTCCGGGCGGCACGCCGCGCGAGACGCTCTACGAGGAGTACACGCGCCTCGCCGACGAGCACACGGACATCGTCAAGCGCGAGGTCATCGGCCACTCGATCAACGGCAAGCCGATCATCGCGCTGCGCATCACGCGCGACGCGCGCGAGTCCACGAACCCCGACGGCTCCCGCCCCGCCGCGCTGTACATGTCCACGCAGCACGCCCGCGAGTGGATCACCGCCGAGCAGACGCGCCGCCTGGCCCACCTCTTCGTCGACAACTACGGCGAGAGCGGCGCGGCGCAGGACACGCAGGGCCACGACATCGCGGGCGTGACGGCCGCCGAGATCACGAGCCTCGTCAACTCGCGCGAGATCTGGATCCTGCCGATCGCCAACCCCGACGGCTACGACTACACGTTCACGCCCGGCAACCGCGAGTGGCGCAAGAACCTGCACGACAACGACGGCGACGGGCAGATCACGGCGAGCGACGGCGTCGACCCCAACCGCAACTACCCCGGCCACTGGGGCTTTGACAACGAGGGCTCCTCGCCCGACCCGACGGCGGAGACCTTCCGCGGCACCGGCCCGGCGTCCGAGCCCGAGACGCAGACCGCCGTCGGCCTCTTCAAGCGCGTCGGCTTCGAGTTCCTCGTCAACTACCACTCGGCCGCCGAGCTGCTGCTCTACGGCACGGGCTTCCAGGTCCAGACCGACGCCGAGGACGACCCGATCTACCGCGCGCTCGCGGGCACCGACGCCGACCCGGCGATCGCCGGCAACCCGCCCGGCGCGCCTGATCCGTACGACCCGGACATCTCCTCCGAGCTCTACACGACCAACGGCGACACGGACGAGACCGCGCACGCGCAGCACCGCACGCTGTCGTTCACGCCCGAGATGGACATCGCCGACCCCGCCCGCGGCGGCGGCGGATCGGTGTTCGACTTCCAGGACTCCGAGGCCGACCTCGCGGACGCGTTCGAGAAGAACCTCCCGTTCGCCCTTGACGTCGCGAAGTCCGCGGCCGACCCGGCCAACCCGGTGTCGCATCTCGGCCGCGAGGCGCCACCGTTCGAGATCCACCCGTTCACCGTCTCCTTCGGCAACCCGCAGGCGGTGCGCGTCAACGCCAAGCGCTCGCTCGGGCCGGTGTCGCTCCACTGGACAGTCGACGGCGGCGCGGAGCACGTGGCGGCGACGCAGCAGTACGACGGCGGCGAGCGCTACGGCGGCCAGCTCGACGTCTACTACCACGAGCTGCGCGGAGACGTCACGGGCACGAGCCCCGGCGACGAGGTCCGCGTCTGGTTCGAGGCCGGCGGCGAGCGGTCGCAGTCCTTCGGCTACACCGTGCGCTCGGACACCGGCAACAAGGTGCTGATCCTCGCCGCCGAGGACTACTCCGGCAAGCCCGGCGCGGCGACCGAGTCTCCCCGCCTACCCGAGCCGGACGGCCCCCAACTACCTCTCGTACTACCAGCAGGCGCTCAACGACAACAACGTCGCCTACGACGTCTGGGACGTGGATGCCGAGGGGCGCACGGCGCCCGATCCGATGGGGGTGCTCTCGCACTACGACGCGGTCGTCTGGTACACGGGCAACGACTCGCTCATCCGCGACGTCGGCGTGCCCGGCGGCACCGGCGTCGCCAAGCTCGCCAACGACGAGGTGCTCGCGGTGCGCGACTACCTCAACGACGGCGGGAAGCTGCTCTACACGGGGCAGAACGCGGCGTTCGCCCAGGTGAACGCGTTCCCGTTCAACCCGCTCGGCGAGCCGCCGTACTGCGACGCGGCCACGCCGTCGAACACGCCCGGCTGCGTGCCGCTGTCAAACGACTTCCTGCAGTACTGGCTCGGCGCGTACATCCACATCGATGCCGCCGCCGACAAGGCCAGCGCGTCGGCGCTGCCGCTCGGGCTGCACCTGCCCGCGGGCGTGATCGGGTTCGGGCTCAACGGCGCGGGCTCGGCGGACAACCAGGAGCACGTCTACACGATGGTGACGACGACGAGCATCCTGCCCGAGGCGCAGTTCCCGCAGTTCCGATCGTTCGTCGGAGATCCGCTGCTCGCCCGCCCGGCGTCGTTCGACCCGTTGACGGGCTCGCAATACGCCGTCGCGTCCAACGACGACGAGGGCTATCAGCGCCTGCGCAGGACGATCGACATGACGGGCGCGACGTCGGGCGACCTCTCGTTCAAGGTCTCCTACGACACCGAGAACACGTACGACTTCGTGATCGTCGAGGCTCACCATCCGGGCCAGGACGACTGGACGACGCTGCCCGACGTCAACGGGCACACGTCCGACGACGTCGGCGCGTCGTGCGACATCAACTGGGACACGCTGCATCCGTTCCTCGCCCACTACCAGACGAACACCGACAAGAGCCAGACCGCCGGCGAGGAGGACTGCACGCCGACCGGCACGACCGGCACGTGGAACGGCGCCACCGGCAACTCCGGCGGCTACCAGTCGTGGAAGATCGACCTGAGCGCGTACGCCGGCTCGCCGGTCGAGGTGTCGATCAGCTACGTGCAGGACTTCGCTTCCAGCGGGCTCGGCGTCTTCCTCGACGACGTGCAGATCACGAAGAACGGCGCGGTCACCGACTCGACCTCGTTCGAGGACGGGCTCGGCGGCTTCGTCGCGGGCCCGCCGCCGGCCGGCACGCTCGGCAACCAGCGGGAGTGGACCTCGCGCGGGACGCTCGGCTACCGCGACGGCGTCGCGATCGAGACACCGCGCTCGGTGTACTGGGGCTTCGGCCTCGAGGGCGTGGATCCCGGCACGGGTCGGTTGCTCGTGAGGGGCGCGATGCAGCACCTCGGGGTGCTGCCTCCGCCTCCGCCACCGCCACCGCCGCCGCCACCACCGCCACCGCCGCCGCCACCACCACCACCGCCGCCACCTCCGCCACCGGCGGGGCCGCCGGCACCCCCGCCGCCACCACCGGCAGGACCGCCGGCACCCCCACCGCCGCCGCCGCCCGCGGTGCCGGCACCGGGGCTGCCCGCGACACCGCCGCCCCCACCGCCGCCGCCGGCGGGCTCCGGAGCCGCGAAGGCGACCGTGGCGATCCAGCGACGGTTGCTGCGAGTGGACCGAAGCGGCCGCTTCACCGTCCAGGTGCGCTGTCCCGCGTCGACGAGCGCGAAGGTCTGCCGCGGCAGCGTCCGCGCGGTGAGCGGCTCGAAGGTGATCGGATCGCGGACGTTCTCGATCGCGGCCGACCGGTCCGGGGCCGTGCGCGTCACCGTCTCGAAGGCGGGGCGGTCGCTGCTGCGCCGCAAGACGACCGTGCGCGTCAATGTCACCGTGCAGACGCGCGGCAAGGACGGCGTCCTGCGCAAGAAGACCGAGCGCCTGACGCTCCAGCGCCGCTGACCCATCTCGGGGGGTGACGGCCCGCCCGCGCCGCGTTGACGGCGCGGGCGGCGCCCGAGCTCACCGGCGCTCGACGCGCTCGCAGCCGGAGATCCGGTCGTCGCGGTCGACGTAGACGGTGTCGAGGCCCGGCCCGCAGTCGATCGCGGTGGACCCGGCGCTGTAGCTGTGGACGGTGTCGTTGCCGGGCCCCGCGTCGATCGCGTTGGGGCCGCGGCCACGCGTGCGGATGACGTCGTCGCCGTTGCCGCCGTAGATCGCGTTGCGACCCGCGCCGCCCTGCAGGAAGTCGTCGCCGTCCTCGCCGCGGATCGTGTTGCGGCCGGGGCTGCCGTAGATCGTGTCGGCTCCGGCGCCGCCGAAGAGGCGGTCCAGCGCGCGGCTGGCGTCGCCGTGCAGTTGGTTGCCCCAGATGACGTCGCTGCCGCCGAGGCCGTGGATGATGTCGGCGCCGCTGCTGCCGAGCAGCGTGTCGTCGCGGCGCGTGCCGCGCTTGGATGCGCCGCGCTTCGGGCCGAGCCAGGTGATGCCGCGCGACGGGTCGGCCTTCGGCGCCGGCGCGTAGCTCACGGTCTCGCAGCCGCGCACGCGGCCCCTGCGCAGCATCTGGTCGTCGGAGACGCCGCCGCGCGCACCGCGTGCGTCGAGGATCACCGTGTCGGTGCCGGGTCCGCAGTCGACGTAGTCCTGGCGGCCGCCGTCGTTGGCGTGGATCGTGTCGTCGCCGTCGCCGCCGAGCAGGCGGTCGGGTCCCGAGTCGGCGTAGAGGAAGTCGGGGCCCGAGCCGCCGAGGATCGTGTCGGTCCCCGAGCCGCCGTGCAGGACGTCGGCGCCGGCGCCGCCGACGAGGCGGTCCTGGGCGGCCTGGCCGTAGAGCAGGTCGTCGCCCGACGAGCCGTAGAGGCGGTCGTGGCCGAAGCCGCCCGCGAGGACGTCGGCGCCGGCGCCCGCGAGCAGCACGTCGTCGCCGGACGAGCCGTCGAGCCAGTCGGCGCCGGACTCGCCGACGAGCCGGTCGGGGCCGGTCTGGCCGAAGATCTGGTCGGCGCCCGCGCGGCCGAGGAGGCGGTCGGCGCCGCCCTCGCCCTGGATGAGGTCGGCTCCCGCGCGGCCGCGGATGGCGTCGGGCCCGGCGCCGCCGGTGATACGGCGCAGCCGGCCGAGCGGCAGCGGCTGCGCGGGCGGGTTGGCGAGCGACGCGTCATGGCCGGGCGGGACGCTCGGCGGCAGCAGGCGCACGCCCGGCATGGCGGGCGTCTCGGGGCTCGGTGCCGGGGCGGGCGGGATCGGCGCTGGTGGTGGTGGTGGCGGCGGCGCGGGTGCCGGCTTCGGGCAGAGGATGATCAGCGGGCACGTCGGCGCGGCCAGCGCTGCTGCGGGCGGGGCGAGCAGCGCGCCGGCGGTGGCGAGCAGGGCGATGGCGAGCGAGCGGGCGAGCACGCTCGCTCATCGGCATGGCGCGGGCGGTGCTTGAGCGCCGGCGCGTTAGCGCGAGCAGGCGATGTGGTGCGTGATCTCGGGGGTCGCGTCGGTGGCGCCGCTGGCCTCGAGCTGCGCTCGGACGGCCTCTTCGGCGCGGCGCTTGGACTCCCCGTAGGAGGAGCTCTCGACGCTCCAGCCCTTGAGGTCGGGGCTGTCCGCAGTCCAGCCGTCGCCGGACTTCGTGTTGCAGTGGAGCACGCGGATCGTCTGCACCTGAAGCATGTCGTTGCAGGGTAGCCGAGCGGGCGCGCGGGCCGGTGCCAACCGCCGACGGGCGGGTCGTTGCAGCCGGCGTCAGGTTTGGGTCGTCGGCGCAGGAGTCCGCCGGGGGCGCACGAACCTCGGAGCCATGAAGCAGTCCGCCACGCGCCGCCTCGTCAAGTCGCCGCCCGAGCTGTGGGCGGAGGTCAGCAGCGAGGACTCGCTGGGCCGCCACCTCGCGGAGTTCGGCGAGATCAAGATCACCCGCGTCAAGCCGGAGACCACCGTCGCCTGGGAGGGCGATCGCGCAAGCGGCACGGTGGAGCTGGCCCCGACGGGGTGGGGTACGAAGGTGATCCTGACCGCGACCCCGGCGAAGGCACCGCCGCCCGCGGCGGAGGTTCCGCCCGAGCCCATCGCAGCGATGCCTGCCGCGCCCGCCGCCCAGAGATCGGCGGCGCGCCAGTTCTCGAAGGTCACGCAGACAGCGGAGCCCGCTGCGACGCCGGCACGGATCGAGCCGCGCCCGCAGCCCGCTCCGCCGCAGGAGTCGCGCGGCTTCTTCTCGCGGCTCTTCCGCAAACGCGCGCAGCAAGGGGTCGCTGCCGAGCGGGTAGCCCCTGCGGATCCTCCGCGGCCCACGCCGGCCGCCTCGATCCCGGCGCCGCCCGCACCGGCGCCCGACCCCGCTCCGCCCACGCCGACACCCCAACCGGGGCCCATGCCGCCCGCGCCCGACCCAGTCCCGCCGACGCCCGCGCCGCAACCGCCGCCTCCGCCGCAGATCCGCTCGCTGGACTCCGCACGGACCGAGGAGATCCTCGGCGAGGTCCTCGACAACCTCGGCTCCGCGCACCACCGCCCCTTCTCCCGCGACTGACGCAACAGCCTTCGGGGCCAGAGCCTCGCCTCGGGACAAGCGGCTCCCAACCCCGAGGCGAGGCGAGCGCCGTAGCGCCTACCATCGACGCGTCATGTCAAAGCGCTCCAAGGGCCCCGAGACCGCCGAGCAGAAGCTGGCCCAGCTCGCCGAGCTGCGCGAGGCCGCGGGCCGCGTCACCGGCGAGACCGAGCGCAAGCAGCACGACCGCGGTCGGCTCACGGCGCGCGAGCGCATCGAGAAGCTGCTGGATCCGGGCAGCTTCCAGGAGCTCGACACGTTCACCCGCCACCGCACGACGGACTTCGACATGCAGAAGCGCCGCCCCTGGGGCGACGCGGTCATCACCGGCCACGGCACGATCGACGGCCGCCGCGTCTGCGTGTTCAGCCAGGACTTCACGATCTTCGGCGGCTCGCTCGGCGAGGTCATGGCCGAGAAGATCTGCAAGGTGATGGATCTCGCCGCGAGGATCGGCTGCCCGGTCATCGGCATCAACGACTCCGGTGGCGCGCGGATCCAGGAGGGCGTCGTGTCGCTCGGCGCCTACGGCGAGGTGTTCATGCGCAACGTCAACTGCTCCGGCGTGATCCCGCAGATCAGCCTCGTCATGGGGCCGTGCGCCGGCGGCGCCGTGTACTCGCCCGCGATCACCGACTTCATCTCGATGGTGAAGGACACGTCGCACATGTTCATCACGGGACCCGACGTGATACGCCAGGTCACGCACGAGGAGGTCGGCTTCGAGGAGCTCGGCGGCGCGATGACCCACAACACGACGTCCGGGGTCGCGCACTTCGCGTGCGAGGACGAGGACCACTGCCTGCAGGACACCCGTTATCTCCTGAGCTTCCTGCCGTCCAACAACCTCGAGACCGCGCCGCGCATGCTGCCGACCGACGACGCGCACCGGATGGACGAGGCGCTCGATCACGTCGTCCCCGCGACGCCGAACAAGGCGTACGACATGCGCGACGTCGTGCGCCCGATCGTGGACGACGGCGAGTTCTACGAGGTCCACGAGCACTACGCGACCAACATCGTCTGCGGGTTCGCGCGCCTCGACGGGTACGCGGTCGGCGTCGTCGGCAACCAGCCCGCGAGCATGGCCGGGGTGCTCGACATCGACGCGAGCGTCAAGGCGGCGCGGTTCGTGCGCACGTGCGACGCGTTCAACATCCCGCTGCTGACGTTCGTCGACGTGCCGGGGTTCCTGCCCGGCACCAAGCAGGAGTGGGGCGGCATCATCCGCCACGGCGCGAAGCTGCTGTACGCCTTCACCGAGGCGACCGTGCCGAAGATCACCGTCATCACGCGCAAGGCGTACGGCGGCGCCTACGACGTCATGGCGAGCAAGCACCTCGGCGCGGACTTCAACTTCGCCTGGCCGACCGCCGAGGTCGCGGTGATGGGTCCCGAGGGCGCGGTCAGCATCATCTACAAGCGCGACATCGCCGGGTCGCCGACGCCCGAGGCGCGCCGCGAGCGCCTCGAGGACGACTACCGCGCACGCTTCGCGAACCCCTACTCGGCGGCCGAACGCGGTTACGTCGACGACGTGATCATCCCGCACGAGACGCGCCCGAAGGTCATCGCGGCGCTGCAGGCACTGCAGACCAAGCGCGCCACGCCGCCCAAGCGCAAGCACGGCAACATCCCGCTGTAGCCAGGCCGGGACACCTTGGCCCACCGTGGTCGGTTGAGCGCGGCAGGGGTCTATGCGAGGGTCTGCAGGCCATGGCCACACGCACGGTCGATAGCAACATCCGAGATCTGATCGCAGATCTCGCCGTGCTGACGAATCGGCTCCGCGAGGTCCGAGACGTTGGCGGCCAGCGGCGACTGACGCTGACCGTCAGCGCATTTCTCCTGGTGAACACGCCGATCATCCAGCGCGCCGTCGAGGCCTGGGACGCCACGCCAGAACAAGAGCTCAAGGTGCTCGATGGCGACCATCGGGAGCTCGATCAATCGGCCACGCATCGCGCATTCCGAGATATCGCGCTGGAACCCGTGCGCTACGCACACGACGTGCTCGGCTCACCCGCCGGCCTGGAACTGCTGGGGCCGGATGACGATCAACTTCACATGCTCAGTCGGCTGCTCGAGTTTGCGAAGTACCTGGCCCAGACGAGCGATCTTAACCTGCGATGGTCGCCCGTGGCTCGCGTTCTGGACACTCCTGACGCGGATGCGCTCGTCAACGCCGCGCGCGCGATGGCCGTCGCGGACCTACGCCCCGGGATCGTGGAGGCGCCACGCGCAAAAGGGCAGGCGTCCGGCGACGCAGCAGAGAGGACCGAACGCGATGAGTCCGCGCGCACCGATGCCAGCGGCAGCAAGACGTCGGCCCCACCAGAGGCGCCGGTGATCGCAGGTGCGGCACGCTGGCCGCTGGACACCCCCGCAGGGATGTCGTTCCTCGACGGCCGCGCCGAAGATGCGGCGCGCGCGAGCCGCGCGGCAGAAGCCGAGCTTGAAGCACCATCCCCGGATGCCGACGAATCCCACGCGGTGCGCGACGAGGCGCCCACGCCGAGGCCTGCGGGTACCGATTACCGACCCTCCGCCACGATCTCGCGAGATTACTGGACCGTCGATGACCGGCTCGGCTACGACTTCTATGCCGACGCAGTCGCCGCCTTCATCCAGCACCGGGACACGCGTCCCCCGCTGACGATCGGCATCAAGGCGCCTTGGGGCGCTGGCAAGACATCCCTCATGCGGATGGTCCGGCAACGGCTCGATCCGGACCTGACAAGCGAGCTGAATCCTCGCGCGGCGAGCGCGACGATCAGCAACAAGGAGGTACTTGAGCACACACGTGTCGCGCGGGATGACCGACGAGTGCCCATCGATGATCTGCAGGCGTCGGCCGACGAGGACCAGCGGCCCACAGTGTGGTTCAACGCCTGGATGTACCAGAGCGCTGAGCAGGTCTGGGCCGGTCTCGGCGACGCGATTATCGGTCAGCTGACACTCCGCATGCCACGCATCGTGCGAGAGCGCTTCTGGGCGCAGCTCAACCTGCGCCGCGTCGATACGGCGCTCGTGCGTCGGCGGATCTACAGGGCGCTCTTGGAGCGACTCCTACCGTTCGCGCTGGGATTGACCGTCGCCTGGACCATCTCACTGGGACTCCTCTTCATACCCGGTTCCCGCGAGGCTGCCGGCGCCCTTGGTATCGGCTCGGTCGCGGTATTCGCCGCCGGCGCCGTAGCCAAGTCACGCAAGTTCCTGAACGATCCAGTCGCCGGGTCGTTCGGAGAACTCGTCTCCGAGCCCGATTACAAAGGAAAGGCCGGCTACCTGCACCACGTCCGGTCGGACATGGACCGCGTCCTTGACCTCGTCGCCACGCCCGAACAGCCGGTCGTGGTCTTCGTGGACGACCTTGACCGATGTTCGTATCAATCCGTCGCGCAGGTCATCGAAGCGATCAACCTCTTTCTAGCCGGCGAGTTCCCGAACTGCATCTTTGTGATCGCGATGGAGCCCGACATGGTGGCCGCACAGATCGAGGTCGCCTACAAGGATCTGTTCGAGACCGTCAAGGGTGACCTATCCGCGCGCGAGCAGGGTCAGCTCGGTTGGCGCTTCTTGGAGAAGATGGTGCAGCTACCGCTCAGCCTCCCGCCGCCCAACAAGACCCAGGTCGAAGCATTTGTCAGCTCGTTGCTGGTGGGCGAGGCGGACGAAGAGATGTTCGACGCAAGCAGCGTCGAGAGCGCTCGCCAGATGCTTCACGAGACGATGCGCAGGCTCGGTGCCGATCCGCCGATTGATCGTATCGGCGCGATCTCGGAAGCAGCCAAGCAGCTATACGACGCACCGGGGATCGCCGAGGAGGACGTGATCCGCGCCGCCGAGGCAGAGTTCAGCGAGCGCTTTCGCGACGACGATCCAATCGTCCAAGAGGCAATCCGTTCCCAAGCGACGACGCTGTCCAGCAACCCGCGCGAGATCAAGCGCTACATCAACGTCTTCCGCTTCTACGCATTCATCCAGGTGCGACGCGATCTGCGCCAACTCGAGACCCCGTCCTACGAGCAACTCGCGAAGCTCTCGGCGCTCGCGATCCACTGGCCGCATCTCCTTGGCTTGTTCGGGCAGAGCACGGCGGCGGGATCGAGCGTGCTCGACGAGCTCGAACGCCTCGCTATCCGAGCCAAGGCAGGTGACGACGCTGACGAATCGGGCGTCGTCTCCGCCAACGGGCGCAACGTTTGGCTGGAGGGCATCAAGGCCGCCGGGTTCCCGGAGGGCCGATCGAGCGACCTCGCGGCACAGGACCTACGCACGCTCCTCGCGCAGGAGCCCATGATCGGCTCGTCTGCCAGCGGCTTCCTCTAGCGACGGCTCGCTCGTGTTCGGGCGCTTCACCCCCCGATGGCGAGCGCGTGATGGAGCGCAAGGGTGAGCGAGCGGCGACGCGAGTTGCGAAGATTCGCCGATGTCTGCCGTCGCCCGCTTCGTCACGCTTGCCGATGGCACCGGCGCCAAGGACCCGGCCGATATCCGGCCAGTGATATCGGTCCACGACATCGAGGAGACGGCGCGGGTCGTGGTCGGGCAGGACGAGCCCGTCGACGGGCGCTCAGCGGAGGACATGGAGGTCGATCACCGGGCATGGCTCGTCGCGGCGCTGAGACGCCACGGCGTCGCGGTGGACCCGCAAGCGCTGAAGCACCTACCGCACGACGTCGTGCTCAGCGACCGGCTTCGCGCGCGAGCTCGCGGTTACGGCGGTGGTCTCTTGACGCCACGCGACAGGGGGCTTCGGCGCGAGTGTCATCGCACTCATCCCTCGCGATACCGTCCGCGCCATGGTTCGCACAGTCGTCCAGCTACGCGAGGTTGTGCGCGCCGCTCGGCGTCGGGGCGTTTCGAGAGCCGCCGCGCTCTGCGAGGCATTCGATCCGCCGATCGCGCGCGCGGGCAGTGACGCACTCGACCGCGCGCTCGCGGCCGCAGGCTCGGGCGCGTCCGGTGTGAGCGATCTCGGTCAGCGCCACGAGAAGTACCTCGCCGACGGCTGCGGCGGGTGACGTACGTCGGCCCCTCGGCGCTCCCCGCCTCGCTCGACCGCGACGCCGCAGGCCACACAGCGCACCTCAAGGCGGTGCGGCGCCGGTCCTCGCTCGTCGACCACGTGAGCTTCGAGGTGATGCGGCGCCGCGGCCTCGAGGCCGCGCTCGCGCTCGACGCCGACTTCGCCGCCGCCGGCTTCCGGGTGGTGCCATGACCCGGCGCATCCCGCCCATGCTTGCGCTCGTGTGCGTCGCCGGCGCGGTGCTGCGCTTCGCGACGCTTGACGGGCAGAGCCTCTGGTACGACGAGGCCGTCACCGCGCAGCTGCTGCGGATGGATCTCTCGGGGCTGCTGCATGCGATCCCCGACAGCGAGTCCTCGCCGCCGCTGTACTACGTGCTCGCGTGGCTGTGGACGCACGTCTTCGGCACGGGCGAGGTCGGCTTGCGGTCGTTCTCGGCGCTCGTCGGAACGGCGACGATCCCGGTCGTCTGGGCGCTCGGGCGCAGGCTCGGCGGGGAGCGGGCGGCGCTTTACGGAGCGGCGCTCGTCGCGATCAACCCGATGCTCGTCTGGTTCAGCCAGGAAGCGCGCGCGTACGGGCTGCTCGTGCTGCTCGCGGCGCTGTCCGCGCTGCTGTGGCTGCGCGCGCTCGAGCAGCCGGCGCCCGGGCGAGCCGCCGCCTGGGGGATCGTCGCGGCGCTCGCGCTCGCGACCCACTACTACGCGATCTTCCTCGTCGCCCCGCAGGCGCTCTGGCTGCTGCTGGCGGGGGCGCGCGACACCCGCGCCCGCGCCGCCGCGCTCGCGCCGCCGCTGATCGTGCTGGTCGCGCTGGCACCGCTGGCGCTCGGGCAGCGCGCCAACGACAGCGCCGCGTTCATCGGCGACAGCGCGCTCGGGACGCGGATCCTGCAGGTTCCCAAGCAGCTGCTCGTCGGCTACGACTCGCCGGCCGAGACGCTGCTCGCGGTGCTGTCGGGGATCGTGCTGCTCGTCGCGCTCGCCGGGCTCTGGTCGCTGATCAAACGTGGGGCCCGTGGGCGAGCGCGCGACGACGCCACGCAGCTCGCCGCGCTCCTCGCGACCGCCCTCCTGCTCCCCGCGCTCGCCGCGCTCATCGGCGAGGACCACCTCATCACCCGCAACCTGCTCGCCGTCGCGCCGATCGGCGCCGCGCTCGCCGGCGCCGGGCTCGTGCAGGCCGAGCACATCTGGCCGGCCGTCCGCCCTGCCGCGATCACCGCCGCCTGCCTGCTCGGGCTGACAGCGGTCGTCGGCGTCGCGCTCGACCCGCGCAGCCAGCGCGACGACTGGCGCGGCGCCGTCCGCGCCCTCGGAACGGTGCCGGGCCCGCGGATCCTCGTGGCCAGCCCCGCCTCCGCCCTCCCGCCGCTGCGCTACTACCTGCCCGGCGCGCAGCCGCTTACGCAGGGCGCCGTGGCGACCGCCGAGATCGACTACATCGCGCTGTCGGAGCGCAGCCCGGGCGAGCGGCCGAACCCGCCACGGCCGCGGGATCCCCCCATGCCGGCGCCCGGGTTCGCACTCAACGCGCGCCGCGAGGCCGACACCTTCACCGTCCTGCGCCTGCGCGCCGCGACCACGCTGCCGATCCCGAAAACGGCGGTCGTCCTCGGCCTGGATGGCAAGGCCGGCGCCGTGCTCGTCGCCACGAGGTAGGCGCTCGCGCGCAAATGTGACGCCCCCGTCATGTTTAGGGTACGCTCACGTTCATGGCACGGTCAGCCATCAAGCACGACTTCGATTGGATCGTCGTCGGATCCGGCTTCGGCGGCAGCGTCTCGGCGCACCGC
This sequence comes from uncultured Actinomycetes bacterium, assembly GCA_963743055.1. Taxonomy (GTDB): domain Bacteria; phylum Actinomycetota; class Thermoleophilia; order Solirubrobacterales; family Solirubrobacteraceae; genus CADCVQ01. Next base: position 114,572 of record CAVUOK010000005.1, read on the forward strand.
CTGACCGAGAAGGGCTACCGCGTCGGCGTCTTCGAGTCCGGCCGGCGCTTCGCCGACCACGAGTTCCCGAAGTCCACCTGGGACCTCCGGCGCTACTTCTTCGCGCCGCGCCTCGGCCTGCACGGCATCTTCCGCCTCTCGCTGTTCAAGGACGTCTCGATCGTCAGCGGCGCGGGCGTCGGCGGCGGCAGCCTCGGCTACGCGAACACGCTGTACCGCGCCCGCCCGCGCTTCTACGAGGACGCGCAGTGGGCGGCCCTCGAGGACGACTGGGAGGAGGCGCTCGCGCCGCACTTCGACGAGGCGGAGCGGATGCTCGGCGTCGCAACGGTCACCACAGACGACCCCGCCGACGACACCCTGCGCGCCTTCGGCGAGCACATCGGCGCCCAGGCGAGCTACGCCAAGACCCGCGTCGGCGTGTTCTTCGGCGAGCCCGGCGTCAAGGTCGACGACCCCTACTTCGACGGCGCGGGCCCGCCGCGCACGGGCTGCATCGGCTGCGGGCGCTGCATGGTCGGCTGCCCCACCGGCGCGAAGAACACGCTGCCGAAGAACTACCTCTGGATGGCCGAGCACGCGGGCGCGAAGATCCTCCCGAACCGCACGGTCGTCGACGTCCGCCCGCTCGGCGCCACGAACGGCGAGGACGGCTACGAGATCGTCACCGAGCGCACCGGCGCGTGGCTGCGCAAGGATCGCCAGACGCACACCGCCGGCGCGGTCGTCCTCGCGAGCGGCCCGCTGGGGACCAACCGGCTGCTGCAGCGCTGCGTCCACAACGGCTCGCTGCCGAGGGTGTCCAAGCGCCTCGGCGAGCTCGTGCGGACCAACAGCGAGGCCATCCTCGCCGTTACCGCGAAGGACGACAGCGTCGACTTCACCAAGCGCGTCGCGATCTCGGGCTCGATCTACCCCGACGAGAACACGCACATCGAGACCGTGAGCTACGGCCACGCCGGCGACGGCATGAGCCTCCTGCACACGCTGCTCGTCGGCGACGGCACGAAGGTCACGCGTCCGCTGAAGCTTGTCATGGCCGCGCTGCGCCACCCGATCGACTTCGCCCGCCTGTTCGATCCGCGCGGATGGTCGCGGCGCACGATCATCCTGCTCGTCATGCAGACACTCGACAACGCGATCGCGCTGCGCCCGCGGCCCGGTCGCCGCGGATCGATGCGACTGCAGACCGAGCAGGATCCGCTACGCCCGGCGCCGACGTTCATCCCCGTCGCCAACCAGGCCGCGGAGTGGATCGCCGAGGAGATCGGCGGCGTGCCGCAGAGCTCGCTCATGGAGGCGATCGCGAGCATCCCGACGACCGCGCACATCCTCGGCGGCGTCGTCATCGGCCGGACCCCCGAGGAGGGCGTCGTGGACGGACGCCACCACCTCTTCGGCTACGAGAACCTGCTCGTCTGCGACGGCTCGGTCGTGCCGGCGAACGTCGGCGTGAACCCGAGCCTCACGATCACCGCGCTCGCCGAGCGCGCGATGAGCTTCGTGCCGGCCGCCAACTCGGCGCAAGCCGACGCCGCCGACCCGGTGCTCGCGGCCTGATCCGCGCCGCGCTCGTCGCCGCATTGACCGCTATGGACGACACCGGCGTGGGCGAGGATCGATGGCTACTAGGCTGATTGCAATGGGCAGCACGGAACCGCAGCGGCCGCCGCTGATCGAGCGGCTGCAAGCGCAACGTGATCGCCACCGCAAGCGCGCGCGGCCGATCCGCGCGCTGTACGTCGTCGCAGGCTTCACGATCGTCCTCGCGGGGATCATCATGCTCATCACGCCGGGGCCGGCGTTCGTCGTCATCCCGATCGGGCTCGCGGTGCTCTCGCTCGAGTTCGCGTGGGCCGAGCAGCTGCTCGAGGCCGCCGTCAAGAAGGGCGAGCAGGCCAAGGCGCGGGCCCAGACCTCCTCGCGGACCGAGCGCGTGCTCAGCACGATCGCCGTGCTGCTCGCGTGCGGCGCGGTCTTCGCGTGGGGCTGGTTCAGCGACATCCCGGTCCTGCCTGTCTGACGCGGCGCGCCCCCGGCGGCGCTGCGCCTGCCGGGCGATCGGGCGCCACTTCCGCGCTCGCCGCGCGTTATCGCTGGTGTGACCCATCGCGTCACGGTCGCTCTCGCCGTGGTGTCGCTGTCAGCGCTCGCCGCGACAGCGGGAGCGAGCGCGGCCCGGGCACCGGTTGTGCGCGTGTCCACACCGGGCGAACTCAGCGCTCCGCGGATCGGGATCGACGCGCGCGGCGTCGCGACGTTCAGCTGGCTGCGCCGCAGCGGGGACGTCGTCCGCGTGCAGGCCCGGCGGCGATCGGCCGACGGCAACCTCGGTCCCGTCCTCGCCGTGTCCGCGCCCGGGCAGTCCGCGGCCAGCGCGCAGCTCGCCGTCGCGCCGAGCGGGCACGCCGTCGTCGTCTGGATCGTCCGGCGCAAGCGGCGGCCGGCGATCGTCCGGGCGCGTGCGCTGCCGGCGACGGGCGCACCCGGCCCGCCGGTCGTCGTCACCGAGGCGGCGAGTCGCGACGGAGCGCAGGTCGTCGTCGACGCGAGCGGCGACGCGCTGCTGACATGGACGCAGCGGACGGGCAACGCCGCCGCCGTGATGGCGCGCAGGTGGCCGCGCGGCGGCGCACCGGGGCCGGCCGTCGACATCTCGGCCGCGACGCCGGGCACGGGCTTCAATCCTCCGAGCGTCGCGATCGACGCCGGCGGCGACGCCCTGTTCGCCTGGGAGGCAGGCGGCGGCGGCGCCGTTCGCATCCTCACCCGCCCATGGCCGCGCTCGGCGCCGCCGGGCGCGATCGCGACCGTCTCGGCGCCGGGCGTCTACTCGCAGGCGCCGCAGCTCGTCCTCGATGCCGGCGGCGCCGGCATCGTGGCGTGGGGCGCCTCGCCGGGCGGGCGCTCCGCCACCCCGCTGCACGTCCGGCGGCGATCGGCGGCGGGCAAGCTCGGCCCGATCCGCGACCTCGGCATCGGCGACCACCACGCCGGGCTCGCGCTCGGGCCGGACGGGACGGCCTACCTCACGGGCTCCTTCGACATCGACCCCGAGGGCGAGGTCCGCGCCGCCACCCTCTCGCCGTCCGGGGTGCTTGCCACGACCGACCCGTTCACGAGCGACCACGAGGCGATCCAGATCGCGGCCCTGCCGAGCGGCGGTGCGCTACTCGTCTGGTCGCACCGCGGCGAGGCGAGCGTGCTCGCACGGTCGCTGTCGGCCGCGGGTGAGCTCGGAGCGCCCGTCACGGTGTCGCCGCCGCGCCGCCGGACGCGCCAGCCCGCGCTCGCCCTCGGCCCGGGCGGCCGGCCGCAGGTCGCGTGGATCGGAGGCATGGCCGCGAGCCGGATCGTGGAGACCGCGGCCGCGCCGTGACGGCGGCGGCGGGGGCCGCGCGGGCGCTCGAAACCCCACGCGTCGGCCTGCGGCTGTACGTTCGCCGGATGAGATCTCCCTCGCGCACGCTCAGGGCCGCTCGCCGAGCTCGCCCGGGACGCGGATTGTGCGTGCTCGCGGGGTCGATCGCGGTGCTCGCGTGCGCGCTGCCGGCACCCGCCCTGGCGGCGGGCGAGCCGCAGATCATCGCCGCTGGCATCGACGCGACCGACCGCTTCATCGTCTCGTGGCGCCTGGAGCCGGACACGACGTTCGAGTTCCTCGAGTTCTCCTCGGTCGCGATCTCCAATCCGTTCATGCCGACGTCGTTCGCGGGGCGCAACGTCGTGGGGTCCGCGTGCGTGCTGCCCGAGCAGGGCTGCACGGCTCCGCCCTCGCTGTCGGCGTTCCGCGCGCCCGACCGGGTCTCGCGCGACCGTCGCTACTTCGTGCGGATCAACGCGCGTCGCGCAGGCCGCGCGGTCGTCTCGTCGGACACCTGGGTGATCGACCAGACGAAGCCGCTGCTGCCCGGCGGCGGCCGGCCGACGGCCACCCCGACGGACAAGCCCGTGCTCGGACAGCCCTATTCGCTGCCGGCCCGCAACACGATCCCGCAACCGCGGATCAGCGTGCCGTCGCCGCCGAAGAGGATCGCCGCCGTCATCCGCGACGGCGTCCGCGTGCAGGTCAGCTGCCCGGTCTACGTGTGCTACGCGGTCGTCGGGTTGCTGCTCGGCAAGGAGACGCTCGTCTTCTCCGACGCGACTCCGCGCCCGAACGCCCGCGCGACGTTCGTCCTGCGTCCGCGGCCCGCGAGGCGCGCGCTGCTGCAGCGCCGCAAGCGGGCTCGCCTGCAGGTGTTCGCCGACATCGTGCAGCCCGGCGGCAAGCGCACGCAGATCACCCGGCGCTTCACCGTCCGGCGGTAAGGGACCCCGCAGGGAACGGACCTGCACGGAGGTCGCGCGAGAGGCCCCCCGCAGGCAACGACCTCCAGGGAGGTCGCGCCCGCCCGTCAGAGACGCAACGTGCCGGCCTGCACCACGCCGTCGCGAGCCGCCTGCAGCGCCGCCACCGAGACCGCGAGATCCTGGATCGCGAGGCCGGTCGAGTCGAAGAGCGTGACCGCCTCGGGCGTCCCGCGCCCCGGGGCGTCGCCCGCGAGGACGGCGCCGAGCGGCGTGACCTGCTCGCGCACGACGAGCCCCGACGCGACCGCGCCGGCAAGCTCACCACCGTGGGAGGCCTGCTCCCACTCGTCGCAGTACAGCTCGCAGCGGCTGATCGCGTCGAGCGTCGCCTCGGCCTTGCCCGAGCCGTCGGCGCCGAGCATGTTGAGGTGCTGGCCGACCTGCAGATGCGCCTCGTCGACGACGAGCTCGGCGCCCGGCGTCACGCAGCAGACGATGTCGCACGCGAGCGCGGCCGCGCGGTCGCCGGCGGCCCAGCCGAGCTCGGCCGCGAGCGCGCCGGCGACGTCGGCGCGAGGGTCGCAGCAGACGCCCGGCCCGTAGCCCGCAGCCGCCATGCAGCGAGCGACCCACGCCCCGTTCAGGCCGCAGCCGACGAGGCCCACGGTGCGCGCCTCGGGCCGGGCCAGCGCGAGCGACGCGACGGCCGCGACCGCGCCCGTGCGAAGCGCCGTGACGGCGGGCGCGTCGAGCAGCGCGAGCGGCAACCCGGTCTCGGCGTCCGACAGGCAGACGACGCCGTTGACCGTCGGCAGCCCGCGCGCCGGGTTGCCGGGAAACGAGGTGATCCACTTCAGCAGCGCGAAGCCGCCGCCGAGCGCGGGCATCGCGCGGAAGTCGCCGAACGGCGGGCTCTGGACGTAGACCTTCGCCGGCATCGTCCACGCGCCGCTGTGATGGCGCAGGAAGCCCTCGCGCGTGGCCTCGATCGCGGCGCTGGCTGAGACAGCGGCAAGGACCGCGTCGTGATCGAGGACCGCAAGATCGGGCACGGCGGGGAGCGTAGTCGCTGCGTGTTGCAGACAAACCCGCTCTGCAATATCTACATAGATCCACCTCAAACTCCTAAAAGCGGACAGAGATTGCCCTGTATAGTCCGTCGCTCTGCACGCCACCACGGAGTCCTGACGCCCATGGAGCCCAGCACAACCGCCGGCCGCCAGGGAACACTCGAGAACCCCGAGGTTCGCGAGGATGTCCCCGGCCACATCATCCCGATCATCCAGCGCGAGTTCGACGACTTCGACACGGAGTCCCAGCGCTTTCTGCGGGGCGACATCGAGGAGACGGAGTTCATCAAGTTCCGCCTCAAGCAGGGCGTCTACGGCCAGCGCCAGCCCGACGTGCAGATGATCCGGATCAAGCTCCCGTGGGGCGGCGTCACACCCGACCAGCTCGACGCCTTCGCCGACGTCATCGAGAAGTACGTGCCGCTGAACAAGGGCCACATCACGACGCGCCAGAACATCCAGCTGCACCACGTCCCGCTGCCCGACGCCGCCGCCGCGATCCGCGAGCTGTCGGACGCCGGCCTGTCCTCGCGCGAGGGCTGCGGCAACACGGTGCGCAACGTCACCGGCGACCCGTGGGCCGGCGTCGCGCCCGACGAGCTCTTCGACCTCACGCCCTACGCGGGCGCGTACGTGCGCTACTTCGTGCGCCACCCCACGACGCAGATGATGCCGCGCAAGATCAAGACGGCCTTCGACGGCACGCCCGAGGCCGACCGCTCGCTGACCGGCATTCACGACATCGCCTTCCTCGCACGCGAGCGCGACGGCGTGCGCGGCGTCGAGGTGCGCGTCGGCGGCGGCACGTCGATCATGCCGCGCGTCGCGCCCACGCTGTACGACTTCGTCGGGCTCGACGACGGCGAGTACCTCAAGGTCGCCGAGGCGTGCCTGCGGATCTTCGACCGCCAGGACTTCCTGCGCGTCAACCGCGCCCGGGCGCGCATCAAGGTGCTCGTCGACAAGGTCGGCATGGACCGCTTCCGCGAGATGGTCGAGGAGGAGCTCGCCGGCGATTGGGTGAACGAGCGCGACTTCGACGTCGACGGCCTGCGCTTCGACGTCGACGAGGAGGCGCTGGCGCCGGCGCAACCCGAGACGTACGCGTCGCCGAACGGCGACCTCTCGCAGTTCGAGCGCTTCGCCGCCGACAACGTGCAGGCCCAGCGCCAGGGAGGCTTCAGCACGGTCCACGTGAAGGTCACGCGCGGCGACCTCACCCCCGAGCAGCTGCGCGGGATCGCGGACATCATGCGCCGCTACTGCAACGGGTTCATGCGCATGACGGTGCACCAGAACTTCCTGCTGCGCTGGGTGCGCGACGAGACCGTCTACGAGGTCTGGCAGGCGCTCGACGCGCTCGACCTCGCCGACACCGGCCCGGACAAGATCACCGACGTCGTCTCGTGCCCGGGCACCGACTCGTGCAAGCTCGGCATCACGTCGTCGATGGGCCTGAACGCGGCGCTCCAGCAGCGCCTCGAGGAGATGCAGATCACCGATCCGCTGACCCGCGCGATCCACATCAAGATGAGCGGCTGCCCGAACGGCTGCAGCCAGCATCACATCGCGAACATCGGCTTCTACGGCGCGTCGATCAAGGTCGGCGAGCACACGATCCCGGCGTACGTCGCCCACATCGCCGGCAACTTCGAAGGCGGCGAGATCGTCTACGGGACGCGGCTGAAGGTACGCCTGCCCTCCAAGCGCATCCCCGACGCCGTCGAGCGCTGGCTGCGCTGGTATGAGGCCGACCGCCTCGACGGCGAGCCGTTCAACGACTTCGCGTCGCGCGCCGGGGCGAAGGCGTTCGAGGACCTCGTCCGGGACCTCGCGCTGCCGGCCGAGTTCAGCCTCGACACGATGAACACGTTCATCGACTGGAACAAGGACGTGCCGTTCGTCGTCGCGCGCGGCGAGGGCGAGTGCGCGGTCTAGACACACCCATCGACGTCGCCGGGTCCCTCACCGAGACCCTGCGGCTCGCGGCCGCCCACGAGCGGCTGGTCTTCCTGTGCTCGTTTCAGAAGGAGGAGTCGGTGATCCTCGACGAGCTGCTCGCGATCGCGCCGCACGTCCGCGTCGTGACGATCGACACCGGGGTGCTGTTCGACGAGACGCTTGCGACGTGGCGGGCGTTCGAGGAGCGCTTCGGCGTGCGGGTGCAGGTCGAGGAGGCGTACGGCAGGCCGCCGTGGACCGGGCCGGAGCACTGCTGCGGGTCGCAGAAGGTCGCCGCGCTGGACCGCGCGCTGGCCGGGGCCGACGCCTGGATCACCGGGCTGCGCCGCGAGCAGGGGCCGACGCGCGCGGGAACCGAGTGCGTCGAGGCCGACGAGAAGCGCGGTGGCATCGCGAAGTACAGCCCGCTCGCGCACTGGACCGAGCGCGACCTCTGGCGGCGCATCCACGAGCGCGACCTGCCGTATCACCCGCTGCACGACGCGGGCTACGAGTCGATCGGCTGCGCCCCGTGCACGAACCCCGGCAGCGGCCGCGACGGGCGCTGGGCGGGCACCGACAAGACCGAGTGCGGGCTGCACGTCTGATGCGTCGCGCCTCCCGAGCCGTCGCCGCGGGGGTCCGCTGATGGACCCGCTGGTCATCGCCTTCGGCTTCGGCGTCGGCATCCTCATCGGCCTGACCGGGATCGGTGGCGGGTCGCTCATGACGCCGCTGCTCGTCCTGTTCGCGGGCGTGCACCCGGTCGTCGCGATCGGCACCGACCTCGCGTACGGCGCGGTCACGAAGACGCTCGGCGGCTGGCGGCACCTGCGCAAGGGCACGGTCGACCTCGGCGTGTCGAAGTGGCTCGCGGTCGGCAGCGTGCCGGGCGCGCTGCTCGGCGTCTGGCTGCTGGACCGCCTGCACGCCGCCTACGGCAAGAGCTTCGAGCCGACGCTGCTCATCGCGATCGCGATCGCCCTGCTGATCGTCGCGCTGACGATCCTCGGGCGGGCGATGTTCATGCCCAAGCTCGTCGCTCGCGAGGTCGAGGCGATCGAGCAGACCCGGCGCACGAAGGTCACCGCCGTGTCGATCGGCGCGTTCCTCGGGCTCATCCTCGGCGTGACGTCGGTCGGCAGCGGCGCGCTGATCGGCCTCGCGCTCATCCTCGTCTTCAAGCTCACGCCGCACCGCGTCGTCGGCACGGATGTCTTCCACGCGGCGATCCTGCTGTGGGCGGCGGGCCTCGCGCACCTCGTCAGCGGCAACGTCGACTTCGTCTTGATGGGGACGATCCTCGCCGGCTCGCTGCCGGGCGTGCTCGTCGGGACGGCGCTCATCAGCCACGTCCCGTCCGGCGTGCTGCGGCCGACGCTCGGCTGCGTGCTGCTCGGCTCGGCGCTCGGCGTGCTGTCGAAGGCCGGCCTGGACGTGCCGCCCGCCGCACTGGTCGGCATGCCGATCGCGGTGGGAACGCTTGCTTACATGATCTCGCGCGGACGCCGCGTGTCCCCGAACGACGTAGAGGTGGTGCCAGCATGACCGCACGGCTCACGCACCTGCAGGCCTTGGAGTCCGAGGCGATCCACGTCATGCGCGAGGTCGCCGCGGAGCTGTCGCGGCCCGTGCTGCTGTTCAGCGGCGGCAAGGACTCGATCGTGCTGCTGCGCCTCGCCGAGAAGGCGTTCCGGCCGGGGCGCTTCCCGTTCCCGTTGATGCACGTCGACACGGGTCACAACTTCCCCGAGGTCATCGAGTTCCGCGACCGGCGCGTGGCCGAGCTGGCCGAGCGGCTGATCGTCGCGTCGGTGCAGGAGTCGATCGACGCGGGGCGCGTCAAGGAGGAGACGGGGCCGCGCGCGTCGCGCAATCGCCTGCAGACGACGACGCTGCTCGACGCGATCGAGGAGCACGGCTTCGACGCGGCGTTCGGCGGCGCGCGTCGCGACGAGGAGCGCGCGCGGGCGAAGGAGCGGATCTTCTCCTTCCGCGACGACTTCGGCGGCTGGGATCCGAAGAACCAGCGGCCCGAGCTGTGGTCCATCTACAACGGGCGCATCCGGCGCGGCGAGAGCGTGCGCGTGTTCCCGATCTCCAACTGGACCGAGCTCGACGTGTGGGAGTACATCGCCGAGGAGGAGCTCGAGGTGCCGTCGATCTACTTCGCGCACGAGCGCGAGGTGTTCGCCCGCGACAACATGCTCTACGCCGTGTCCGACGTCGTGGAGCTGTTGCCCGACGAGGCGCCGTTCACGACGTCGGTGCGCTACCGGACCGTGGGCGACATGAGCTGCACCGGCGCGGTGGAGTCCTCCGCCGCCGACCTCGGGTCGGTCGTCGCGGAGATCGCCAAGACGCGGATCACCGAGCGTGGCGAGACGCGCGCCGACGATCGAGTGTCCGAAGCGGCGATGGAAGATCGCAAGATCGCGGGGTACTTCTAATGGGGCTGGCAGCGGCTGACCTGATGCGCCTCGCAACGGCGGGATCCGTCGACGACGGCAAGTCCACGCTGATCGGGCGGTTGCTGTTCGACTCGAAGCAGGTCTTGACCGACCAGCTCGAGCACGTCGAGGAGGCGTCGCGGCGGCGGGGCGGCGAGGGGGTCGTGGACCTGTCGCTGCTCGTGGACGGGCTGCGCGCCGAGCGCGAGCAGGGCATCACGATCGACGTCGCGTACCGCTACTTCGCGACCGCGCGGCGGACGTTCATCATCGCCGACACCCCCGGGCACGTGCAGTACACGCGCAACATGGTCACGGGCGCCTCGACGGCCGACCTCGCGGTGATCCTGGTCGACGCGCGCAAGGGCGTGCTGGAGCAGTCCAAGCGCCATGCGTACATCTCGTCGCTGCTCGGGATCCCGCACATGGCGGTCGCGGTCAACAAGATGGATCTCGTCGACTTCTCCGAGGACGTCTTCGACACGATCGTGCGCGAGTTCTCGGAGTTCGCGCGGGGCCTCGGCGGCGTGCGCGACATCACCTACTTCCCGATCAGCGCCAAGCACGGCGACAACGTCGTCGACCGCTCGGAGCGGATGCCGTGGTACGGCGGCGTGCCGCTGCTCGAGCATCTCGAATCCGTGCAGGTCGCCGACGACCGCAACCTCGACGACGTGCGCTTCCCCGTGCAGTGGGTCATCCGCGACCACGACACGGACTACCGTGGCTACGCCGGCCAGGTCGCCGGCGGCGTGCTGCGGCCGGGCGACGAGATCCAGGTGCTGCCGTCGGGCGCGCGCTCGCGGATCGCCCGGATCGACACGTTCGACGGACCGGTCGGCGAGGCGTTCGCCCCGATGTCGGTGACGCTGCTGCTCGAGGACGAGATCGACGTCTCGCGCGGTGACCTCATCTGCGCGGTCGACGGCGCACCGTCGCTTGAGCGCGCGGTCGAGGCGACGGTCTGCTGGATGACCGACGCCCCGCTGCGCGCCGGCGCGAGGTACGCGATCAAGCACGCCACGCACGCGGCGCGCGCGGTCGTCGACGAGGTCGTCGACCGCGTCGACGTCGACACGCTGCAGCCCGACGGCGAGGCGACCGAGCTGTCGCTGAACGACATCGGCCGCGTGCGCCTGCGCACCTCCAAGCCGCTCGCGTTCGACCCCTACGCGCGCAACCGCGCCACCGGCTCGTTCATCCTCATCGACGAGGCCACGAACGACACCGTCGGCGCGGGCATGATCTGCTGACGACGCGGGGCGCGTTGAGGGGCGGCTTCGCCCCGCGCCTCGATTTCACCGGCGCGTCACGCGTGCGTGCGGATCCGCGGGTTTGCTGTCGCGCATGCTCACCTCCCGCCGACGCGCGCTCCTGCTCTGCGCCACCGCACTGCCGCTGCTTGCGGCCGTTGCCATGCTCGCCCCTTCGATGGCCGGCTCCGCATCGGCCCACCGCGGCAACGACCGTGACAACCGCCCCACGATCTACGGCCACCGCGGGGCCGCCGGCTACCGGCCGGAGCACACGCTCGCGTCGTACCGGCTCGCCGCGCGCATCGGCGCCGACTACATCGAGCCCGACCTCGTGTCGACGAAGGATCACGTCCTCGTCGCTCGCCACGAGCCGGCGATCGGCGGCACGACCGATGTCGCGGACCACCCCGAGTTCGCGAGTCGCCGGACGACGAAGGTCATCGACGGGACGACGTTCGCCGACGAGTGGTTCACGGAGGACTTCACGCTGGTCGAGCTCAAGACCCTGCGCGCGAAGGAGCGCCTGCCCGACGTGCGCCAGCGCAACACGATCTACGACGGGCGCTACACGATCCCGACCTTCCAGGAGGTCATCGCCGTCCGCGACCAGCTGTCGCGCGAGCTTGGCCGCGAGGTCGGGCTCATCCCCGAGCTCAAGCACTCGACGTACTTCCGCTCGATCGGATTGGCGCTCGAGGAGCCGTTCGTCGCCACGCTGACTCGCAACCGCATCGCCGACCGCGGCGCGAAGGTGACGGTCCAGTCCTTCGAGGTCGCCAACCTCAAGGCGCTGAGCCGGGTGCTGCGCGACGTCCCGCTCGTCCAGCTCTACGACGCCAAGGCGCGCAAGCCCGGCGACGTCCTCGCGGCGGGCGGCTCGACGACCTACGGCGACATGGCGACGCCGGCCGGCCTGCGCGATGTCGCGAAGTACGCCGACGTCGCAAGCCCGTCGAAGGACTACATCGTGCCGCGCGACGCGAGCGGCGCGTCGCTGCCGCCGACGAGCTTCGTGTCCGACGCGCACAGGGCCGGCCTGGACGTCGTCGCGTACACGTTTCGCCCGGAGAACACGTTCCTGCCGCTCGAGCTTCGCTCCAGCGCCAACCCCGTCGAGTACGGCAACGCGATCGCCGAGTTCAAACAGTTCTTCGCGCTCGGGGTCGACGGCGTGTTCACGGATAACGCGGACATCGCGAAGGCAGCCCGCGACGACGAGTGACCACGCCACGCAGGATCGAGGCCGTGCTCTGGCTGCATCCGGCGACGCCCGCCGCTCGGCGCCGCCCTGCCGCTCGAGCTGGCACCCTCGCGGCGACGGCTGGGAGCTTCGCGTGCGCACGAGGGTCCGCGCCCGCCGCTTCCCACTCGCGCTCGTCATGCGCAGTCTGCAGGTGGGAGGACGGCGACGTGCGCGAGTTCTCGGTGCGCATGCGGGGCCGCGCCCGGCTCGCGCGCGTGGAGGTCGAGCGTGGCGGGCCGTCGTCGCTGCGCGGCCGGCTCGCGGCGGGCTGCCACGTCGCGGTGGCGATCACGGGCCGGCAGCGACGTCTCGCCGCCACGCCCGGCGCGGCGTTAGCCTGAAGCGCTGTGAACCGCCGCCCGAAGCTGCGCATCGTCGCCCCCGCCGCCTCGCCCGAGGAGGCGGCCGCGATCGTCGCGGCGCTCGAGCGTTTCATGCGCGACACCGCTCCGACGCCCGCCCCCGCGCCGCCTGCCGGTCCGCCGGCCTGGGCGCGCGCCGGGCTGCTCGAAGGCACCGGTCACGCGCGCGACGAGCGCACGCCGTGGGGCACCGGCGGGTAGCGCTCGCCGCGTGCGACCGGACCCGCCGGACCTGCCCACTCGGCTCGACCCCGCGCAAACGCTCGACGAGGAGGGGCTCCACGACGCGACGCTGTCGGACGTCGCGCTCCCGGGGCTGCACGCGCCCGGCCTGACGATCGACGCCTGCGTCCTCGACAGCGTCGTGCTTGCCGGCGCGCGCCTCGGCGGCGCCAAGCTGCGCGACGCCGAGCTGCGCCGGTGCGACCTCGCCAACGCCGACCTGCGCGGTGCGCGCGCCAGGCGCGTGCGCATCGCCGGCGGCAGGCTCACGGGCGCGCTGCTGTCGCAGGCCGATCTCGGCGAGCTCGAGCTCGCGGACTGCCGCGCGGATCTCGCATCATTCGCCGGCGCGAAGCTCGACCGCGTCCGGGTCGCGGGCTGCGACCTGCGCGACTCCGACTGGCAGTCAGCGCGGCTGCACGAGGTGCTCATCGAGGACAGCGACCTGACCGGCGCCGATCTCAGCGGAGCGCGCTTCGAATCAGTCGAGCTGCGCGGATGCCGGCTGGACGGCATCCGCGGCGCGACGACGCTGCGCGGCGTCCGCATGAGCTGGGACGACGTGCTCGCGAACGCCCACGTCTTCGCGGCCGCATGCGGCGTGAGCATCGCCGACCCGCAACCATCCCCGTCGCCCGCCGACGAGCGCGCGGGGTAGAGCATGGCCGCCCGGATCTACGGCACGTACGGCGGGGCTTCGCCCCAGCCCCAGCGCGGGACCGGCGCGTGCTCGACCACCGCGGCGTCGGGCTGCGAGTTGCCCAACGCCAACCGCGTGCCCCACTCGACGTACGCCATGAACGCCGAGCGGAACTCGGGGTCGTCGGGCAGCGCGGCGTCGTCGGCGGCGCGGCTCATCGTTGACGCGAAGCGAAAGCGCTGCTCGGGCGTGATGCCCAGGCCGCGGTGCTTGCCGAGCATCCGCTCGTAGCCACCGAGCTCGTCGGTGTAGCGCGCCGGGCCGCCGAAGACCTCCGTCCACCACGCGATGACGTGCAGCCGGTGCTCCTCGCTCACCCCGCCCGGAAACAGCCCCGACAGCAGGTCGTCGCCCTCGACGCGGTCGTAGAACGCGTCGATGAGCCGCTCGAACGCCGCCGCGCCGCCGGCCCATTCGTAGAGCGATGTCATCGCGCCATCGTAGTCCGCCAAAGTCGAAGTCTCGGGCACGCGGCGGCCGATACCGACCGTGCACGGAGCCGTGCCACGTGGACACCGGCGTGGTCGTCGGCCAGCGGCTGGTACCCGCTGGCCTGACGCGTCCTCAGCGGATTTGACCCGTACCTCCGGCTGTTCCGCACAGGCGTGAGTGAGCCGGGGATGCCCGTCCTCGCCGCCACCGCGGGTACCGGCCAGCCGGCCACCGCGTGATCGTCTGAACAACGACAACGACCGCCCTCCATGGCGGCCGCGGGTCGCTCAGTGGTGTCCTCTGACGGCGAGCTCAGTCGGCGTCGCGATCGCCGATCGCGACGCGGCGCACGTCCACCGCGCCGTAGCGGTCGGCGACGCTCGTGCCGGGCGCGGCGCAGCGCGGCTTCGTGACCGCGATGCGGCCGACCACGTGGACGCGATCGCCGGGCGACGGGGTGTCGGCGCCCTGGTAGCCGCGCAGGCGCAGCCTGTACGCGTCGCCGGCGGGCACCGTGTAGACGAAGCCTCGCGGCTGCACGCCCTTCTTGGCAGCGTTCTGATCGGCGATCTCGCCCGACTTGCGGGCATGGCGGTTGGCGGCGGTCAGCGCGAGCGTGACGGTGGCCTCGCTCGCGGGGGTCGCCGGGTTGTCGGCCGTGACGCTGACGAGCTTGCCGGTGACCACGAAGGCGGCGTGGTGCGCCTTCGCGCAGGCAGCGGCCTTGCCGGCCTTGCCCTTGCTCGTGTCGTGGCGCATCTTCGCCAGCCCGGAGGCCGGAACGGCGAGCATCGTGCCGGCAGCGGCCAGCGCGGCCAGCGTCCGCCCGGGTGTGATCTGCGTCTTCGAGAGAGTCATGGGTGAATGGTTGCCCGCGGGGTAGGCCGGGTGGCGCCGCTCTCACGTAGTCCTCACGAATCGAGCGCGGCCGTATTCTGGACGCGTGTTCTCGAAGATCCTCATCGCCAACCGCGGCGAGATCGCGGTCAGGATCATCCGCGCCTGCGACGAGCTCGGGGTCGCGTCGGTGGCCGTCTACTCGGAGCTCGATCGCGACGCGCCGCACGTCGCGCGGGCCGGCGAGGCGTACCTGCTCGGCGGCGCGGCGCCTGCCGAGTCCTATCTGAACGCCGAGCGGATCCTCGAGGTCGTGCGCGAGTCGGGCGCAGAGGCCGTGCACCCCGGCTACGGCTTCCTCGCCGAGAACGCGCCGTTCGCACGGGCGTGCGAGGACGCGGGCGTCGTCTTCATCGGCCCCTCGGCCGACGCGATCGACGCAATGGGCTCGAAGACGCGGGCGCGCGAGCTCATGCGCGACGCGGGCGTGCCGATCGTGCCGGGCACGGTCGAGCCGGTCCCCGACCTGAAGACGGCGCGCAAGATCGTCGACGACGAGATCGGCTATCCCGTGGCCGTCAAGGCTGCGGGCGGGGGCGGCGGCAAGGGCTTTCGCGTCGCGCTGAGCGCCGGCGAGCTCGAGGCCGCGTTCGAGGGCGCGGCGCGCGAGGGCGAGAAGTTCTTCTCCGACGCGACGGTCTACCTCGAGCGCTACCTGCCCGACCCGCGCCACGTCGAGGTGCAGATCCTCGCCGACGCCGGCGGCACGACGATCCACCTCGGCGAGCGCGACTGCTCGATCCAGCGCCGCCACCAGAAGCTCGTCGAAGAGTCGCCGGCGCCGTCGTGGATCGTGGACGACGAGCTGCGCGAGCGGATCGGGACGATCGCGGTCGAGGCGGCGCGCGCGGTGTCCTATCGCGGCGCCGGGACAGTCGAGGGGCTGCTGGCATCCGACACCGGCGAGTACTTCTTCCTCGAGATGAACACGCGGGTGCAGGTCGAGCACTGCGTCACGGAGATGACGACCGGGATCGACATCGTCAAGGAGGGCATCCGCGTCGCGGCCGGCGAGCCGCTCTCGGTCACCCAGGCCGACGTCGTCCTGCGCGGGCACGCGATCGAATGCCGTATCAACGCCGAGGACGCATCGAAGAAGTTCGCGCCGGCGCCGGGCGCGATCGGGGCGTACGTCGAGCCGTCGGGGCCGGGCGTGCGCGTCGACTCGGGCGTGCGCGCGGGCAGCGTCGTGTCGCCGATGTACGACCCGATGGTCGCCAAGCTCATCGTCTGGGACGCCGACCGCGAGCAGGCCACGGCGCGGATGCTGCGGGCGCTCGCCGAGTATCAGATCGAGGGCTTGAAGACGCTGATCCCGTTTCACCGCGCGCTGCTGGCAAGCGAGCAGTGGGCGCGCGGGGAGACATGCCGCGACCTGCTCGAGGATCGCGACTGGCTGAAGGCGCTCGCATTCGAGCCGGCCGCGAAGCCCGACGACGAGGAGGATGCCGTCGAGCAGACCTACACCGTCGAGGTGTCCGGGCGGCGCTTCGACGTGCGCGTGATCGGCGCGGCACCCGAGGCCAACGGCGCGGCGCCCGCCGGGCCCGCGCGGCCCGCGCGCGCCACGCCGGCCAAGCGCCAGCGCGCCGCCAAGCCGGGCAGCGACACGCTGACGTCGCCGATGCAGGGCAACGTCTGGAAGGTGCCGGTTCAGCAGGGTCAGAAGGTCGCCGAGGGCGACATCGTGACGATCATCGAGGCAATGAAAATGGAGAACGAGATCACCGCGCACAAGGCCGGCGTCGTCGCCGAGCTGCCGATCTCGGTCGGCGACTCGGTCCGCAGCGGCGACACCCTCGCCGTCATCGAGGACGCACCGTGAGCGGCGCCCGCGCCTGGGTCGCCCAGCCTGACGAGGCCGAGGTCGTGGCCGCGCTGCTCGTCGAGTTCCGCGACCACATGGGCGCGGACTGGCCGTCGGAGAACTCGTTTCTCGCGTCCGTCGAGCGGCTGTTCGAGGACAGGGACACGGCGTACCTGCTCGCGTCCCCCGACGACGACTCCCCGCCCGCGGGCGTCCTGCAGCTGCGCTTTCGCTTCAGCGTGTGGACGGCCGCGCCGGACGCGTGGGTCGAGGACGTCTTCGTCCGCGCCGACGCTCGCCGCGCCGGCGTCGGCGACGCGCTGGTCGGGCTCGCGATCGCCGAGGCAGGCGAGCGCGGCGCCAAGCGCATCGAGCTCGACGCCAACGAGGAGAACGCCGCCGCGCTGGCGCTCTACGAGCGCCACGGCTTCTCGGCTCGCGCGAAGGGCGGCGGCGGCCGCGACCTCTTCCTCGGGCGGCCCATCGACTAGCGCCGGCGCGGTGGCCGAGGAGCGCGGGCGCGCGCTCAAGCTCCGGTGGCGACCCGCCGACAATGCGAGCAGCGGATGAGGACGATCAGGGGCATTCACTCAAGGCTCTCGCGTGGCTGGCGGATCGCGCTCGCCGCGACCGCGGCCGTCGCGTGCGGCGGCGTCGCGCACGCGGCCGCGCCGAAGGCACCGCCGATCGACCCCTGCGCCACCCCGACGGACTCCAACTACCTCGTCGCCGACGCGACGAAGCCCGGCACGATCGACCTCGTCTTCTACAACGCCAAGGGCGCGCGCGTCGTGTTCTTCGAATGCGTCGGCGATCGGCTCAAGCGACTCGGCGCCAAGCGCGCCGCACCCGACGTCGCGCCGACGATCTTCGAGGACGCGGCCGCGTGGTCGTGCGATCGGGTCGCACGGCGCTTCGCCGGCGTGTCCGTGCTCGCCGACGGCACGATCGCGTTCGGCTCCTACAGCGTGCGCACGCCGTCGTGCACGAGCCGCTTCACCCTCAGCGCGCCCCGGCGGATGAAGCCCGGCGCGAAGGCGACCGTGCGCGTCGTCGACCGCTGGGGCATCGGCGGCATCCACCCCGACCTGTGCATCGGCCGCGTGGGCTCGGACCCGCATTGCAAGACGCTCGCCTTCCCGCACGCCGTGACCGTCGCGAGCCGCCGCTTCCGGGCGAGCGAGCGTGGCCGCTGGCGGGTCGAGCTGCGGGCGCACCGTGCGCGCATCCGCGCGGCGTTCGACGTCGGCGGCGCGAGCGGTCCGCCGCCGAAGCCGCTGCCGATCGTCCTCGCCTCCGGCGACTCGACGATGCAAGGCATCGACAGCTTCCTGTCCGACGAGCTCGCCGGCTGGGCGAGCGTCGTCAGCGACGCACGACCCGGCAGCGGCGTCTCGCGCGGGGTCTACTGGGAGTGGCACGCGAAGTCGCAGACCAAGCGGCTGCGCCAGCGCGCGACCGTGATGTCGGTCGGCGCGGCCTCGGACGGCATGCCGATCCCGAACCCGATCGGCGTGCTGCAGGCGTGCTGCGGCGAGCCGTGGATCGAGCAGTACGCCAATCGCGTGCGCGGGCTCATGCAGACGTTCCTGCGCGAGGGACGGGGACGCGTCGTGTGGCTCACGCCGCCCGAGCCGCGCTACGGGCCGCGGGCGCAGATCACGCACGCCGTCAACGTCGCGATCGAGCGGGCGGCCGAGGGCCTAGAGGGCGTGAAGGTCCTGCGGATCGACCTCATGTTCTCGCCGCACGGCTACGCGGACTCGATCCTGTACCGCGGCCGCCAGGTGCGGGTGCGCGAGTCCGACGGCGTGCACCTCAACGTCGCGGGCACGGCGATCGCCGCGAAGGCCGTCGCCGAGGCGATCCGCGAGCTGCACTAGCTTTCGCGCCTCGGACGGCCGTCGCGCGGCGGCGAGGCTCCGCCACCGAGGGGCTTAGGGCAGGCGGCCGTTGAGACCCAGCGACGCGGCCATCGCGCCCGCGAGCAGCAGCAGCGCGGCCCCGGCGAAGACGACGGTGATCTCGCGCTTCTCGGGCTTCGTGCCGATCTGCGAGCCGAGCCGGTCGTAGACGGCGCCGAGCTCGTCGGAGTCCTCGGCCTTGAACGCGTCGCCGCCCGACAGCGACGCGATCCGCTGCAGCGCCTCGATGTCCGGCGGCACCCGCAGCACCTGACCGCCGAGCTCGATCGTCCCGTCCGGCGTGCCGAGCGCCACGGTGTAGATCGGCACGCGCAACCGCTTGGCCTCGGCGGCGACCTCGTAGGCCGCGGTGCCGTCGGTCGCCGAGCCGTCGGACAGCAGCACGATCGCCGCCGGCGGGCGCCGCGCGGAGGTGTCGCCGCCGATCTTCAGGTCGTCGAGCGCCGTGCGCAGGCCGGCGCCGGTCGCCGTGCCCGAGATCGGCTGCAGCGTCTTCAGCGCGCCGGACACGAGCTCGCGATCGGTCGTCGGCGTGCGCAGCGTCTGGGCGGCGTCCGAGAACGAGACGAGGCCGACGCGCAGCTCGGCGGGGACCTTGTCGAGGAAGCTCTGCGCGGCGTGGCGCGCGGCCTCGAGGCGGGTCGGGCTGACGTCGGTCGCCGACATCGAGCGCGAGACGTCGGTGACGAGCACGACCGACGCGCGCTCGACCGGCACGGCCACGGTGCGCTCCGGGCGCGCGAGCGAGAGCGTCAGCGCCGCGACCGCGAGCGCGAAGAGGGCGAACGGGAGGTGGCGGCGCCAGCGCGGCTCCTGCCCGGCGACCGCGGCGAGCGTGGACAGCGCCGTATAGCGCACGGGGTAGCGCCGGCGGCGGCGCTGCGCGGCGACGTGCGCGAGCACGGCGAGCGGCACGGCGGCGAGGCACAGCAGCGCAAGCGGGGTCGCAAAGGTCATCGCGAGCACGCGTACGCCCCCGATCCGCGCGGTCTTGTCGAATAGTCCGCGTATAGAGCGGTATTGGCGACAAGACGGGGCTGGTGAGCGGTCATCGCAGCGCCCGCCCGAGCGCGCGCAGCCAGTCGCCCTGTGTCGAGAGCACGATGTGGTCGGCGCCGGCGCGGCGCAGCGCGAGGGCGACCCCGGCGCGCTCCTCGGCCGCCGCGGCGGCGAACCGCTCGCGCAGCTTGCGCCGCGACGTGTCGACCTCGACGTGGCCGCCCGTCTCAGGATCGACGAGCGCGAGCCGGCCGGCCGGCTCGAGGCGCTCCTCGCGCGGATCGCGGATCTCGACGGCGAGCAGCCGGTGGCGCGCGGCGATCGCGCGCGCCGAGCGCTGCCAGTTCAGCTCGCCCCGGAAGTCGGACACGACGACGACGAGTCCCGGCTGGCGGGCGAGCCGCCCCACGCGGTGCAGCACCGGCGCGATGCCACGGTCGCCGGCCCCGTCCACCGAGACGCCCTCGTCGAGCAGCTTGCGCAGCGCGAGCTTCGCGTTCGGGCCGCCGCGCGGCGGCAGCATCCGCTCGACGCCCGCGGTGAAGACGGCGAGCCGGCCGCCGTGGCGGGTCGCCGCCCGGGCGACGACCTGCGACACGCCCTCGGCGACGTCGGACTTCAGGCGATCGGCCGTGCCGAACGCCATCGACGCGGAGAGGTCGAGCACGAGCCAGGTCGTGAGGATCCGCTCCGGCACCTGCAGGCGCACGTGCGCCTGACCCGTGCGCGCGCTCGCGGCCGGATCGAGCTGGCGGACGTCGTCGCCGATCTGGTAGGGGCGCAGCTGCGCGAGCTCCGTGCCGCTGCCGACGCCGGGCGCGAGGCGGTCGCCCGGCAGCACGCCGGCACCGCGGCGCGCGAGCGACAGCGCGAGCGCGTCGACGAGCGGAGCCGGGATCGGCCCCGGCCCCTGGCGCGCCGGAGGGACGTGCAGCGACGAGCTCATCCGGGTCTACGCGGCCTCGTGGTCGGCGGGCAGCGGCACCGGCGTCGCGCGGCCGTCGCCGAGCGCGTCGAGGATGCGGTCGAGGATGTCGTCCGTGGTGATGCCATCCGACAGCGCGTCGTAGGACAGCACGATGCGGTGGCGCAGGACGTCGGCCGCGAGGTCGCGGACGTCGTCGCAGAGCGCGTGGCGCCGGCCGCGCAGGAGCGCGAGCGCGCGGGCCGCCTGGACCATGCCGATCGCACCGCGCGGGCTCGCGCCGTACTGGATCTGCTCGCGCAGGTCGCTGAGCCCGTAGCGCTCGGGGTTGCGCGTGCCGTCGACGAGCTGCACCGCGTACGCGACGACCTCGCGGTCGACGAAGATGTCCGCCGCCGCCTGCTGGAAGCGCACGAGCTCGGTCATCGTCAGGCGGACCTGGACGTCCTCGGGCGGGCGCAGCGAGCGGCCGACGATCGAGGCCTCCTCGCCGAGCGTCGGGTAGTCGACGAGGACCTTGAAGAGGAAGCGGTCGATCTGCGCCTCGGGCAGCGGGTACGTGCCCTCGGACTCGATCGGGTTCTGCGTCGCCATGACGAGGAACGGCGCCGGCACGCGGAAGCTCTCCGTGCCGATCGTGACCTGGTGCTCCTGCATGACCTCGAGCAGCGCGGACTGGACCTTCGCGGGCGCGCGATTGATCTCGTCGGCGAGCAGGAAGTTGCCGAAGACCGGGCCGAGCTCGACGTCGAAGCGGCCGGAGTCCGGGCGGTAGATGCGCGTGCCGACGAGGTCGGCCGGGACGAGATCCGGCGTGAACTGGATGCGGCGGAAGGTGCCGCCCATGACCTCGGCGAGCGTGCGGACCGTCAGCGTCTTCGCGAGGCCGGGGACGCCTTCGAGCAGGACGTGGCCGCCGGCGAGCAGCGCGACGAGCAGCCGCTCGAGCATCGCGTCCTGCCCGACGATGACGCGCTTGATCTCGTACAGCGCCTCCTCGAGGACCTGACGGGGAGCGCGTCCGTCGTCCTCGTCCGGCGGGTGCGGGTGCATGGTGCTCATCGGGATCTCGGGTCCTTTCGAAGTGACATCAGGTCAGACAAGACGGCGAAACCAGAAGAGGGACAGCAGCGCGCCCGCGGCCAGCAGCGCCAGCGCGCCGCCGCTGAAGGCGGCCGTCAGCTCGCGCTGCTCCTTGCGATAGCCGATGCGCGAGCCGAGCTGCTCGTAGACGGTGCTGAGCTCCTCGAGGTTGTCGGCGGTGAACGCGCGGCCGCCGGAGATCGCCGCGACGTCGCGCATCTCGGCGGGATCGGGCGGGACGGGGCGCGTCTCCGTCGTGCCGTCGGCCTTGCGCGCGGTGATCGTGCCGGCGGCGGTGCCGAGCGTCACCGTGTAGACGGGGATCTTCAGCTCCTTGGCGCGCTGCGCGATGCTCTGCGGCGTGCGGCCGCGGGTGGACTTGCCGTCCGACAGCAGCACGACCGCGGACGGCACGCGCGCGCCGGAGTCGTCGGTCTCCGCCGCGAGCGCGGTCAGCGAGACCGCGAGCGCCTCGCCCGTCGCCGTGCCGCCGCTCGGCTTGAGCGTGGCGATGGCGTCGCGCAGGGGCACGCGGTCCGTCGTCGGGCTCGACACGAGCCGCGCCGCCTGGTTGAACGACACGAGGCCGACGCGCACGCTGCCGGGCACCTGGTCGAGGAAGCGCTCGGCAGCGGCGCGCGCGGCCTGCAGCCGGGTGGGCGCGACGTCGGTCGCCTGCATCGAGCCGGAGTAGTCGGTAGTCAGCATGATCGAGGCGCGCTCGATCGGGACGGCGACGGTCGTCTGCGGCTTGGCGAGCGCGACGAGCAGCACGGTCAGCGCGACCGCGTAGACGGCGAGCGGCACGTGGCGGCGCCAGCCCGGCGTGCGGGGCGCGACCGAGTCGCGCACCGCGGGCGCGGCGAACGCGTCGGCGGCGAGCCGGCGCGTGTGCTCGTAGCGCACGTACGCGGCGAGGCCGAGCGGCACGAGCGCGAGGGCGACGAGGAAGACCGGCTGGGCGAACGTCATCGGCTACGGCGTGCTCGGGTCCGGGACGGCGCCGGTGGAGGGAGCCGTCTCGGGGCGGGTTCCCAGCGCCACGCTCAGGATCTTGCGCGAGCCGGCGCGCTTGACTTCGATCTCGATGCGCTCGCCCGGCTTGCGGGCCTCGATCGCGATGCTGATGTCCTCGGGGGTCGTGACCGCCTGACCGTCGACGGAGACGATCGTGTCGCCGACGTGGATGCCGCCGTCCGCGGCGGGCGCGCCCGCGGTGAGTCCGGCGACGTAGGCGCCGGACTCGGTCGCGCTCTCGCGCGTCTGCACGCCGAGGTAGGCGCGCTCGACCGTGCGGCCGCGCTCCAGGCGCGGCACGACCTCGCGGATCGTGTTCGACGGCACCGCGAAGCCGACGCCGACGCTGCCGCCGCTGCCCGCGGTGAGGATCGCCGTGTTGACGCCGATGACGCGGCCGAGCGAGTCCAGCAGCGGCCCGCCCGAGTTGCCGGGGTTGATCGCCGCGTCGGTCTGGATGACCTTGTCGATCGAGAACTGGTTCTGGGCGTCGATCGAGCGGCCGAGGCCGGAGACGATGCCGGCCGACGCGGAGGCGCTGCGGTTCAGGCCGAGCGGATAGCCGATCGCGAGCGTCGCGTCGCCGACGCGCACCTTGTCGGAGTCGGCCAGCGCGAGCGGGCGCAGGTTGGACGCGGCCGAGCCGTCGACGCGCAGCACCGCGAGATCCGACGACAGGTCGGTCCCGACGACGTCCGCATCGACGTAGCCGGCCTTGTCGTCGAGGCGCACCTGGACGTTGTCGGCGTCCTTGACCACGTGCGCGTTCGTCACGATGACGCCGCCCTTGTCGATGACGAAGCCCGTGCCGCTGCCGGCGCTCGTCAGGCCGACCACGCGGACCGGGACGACGCTCTTGCGCGCGGTCGCGTAGATCGCGCGGATCGACCGCGAGCGCTGGTCGGCGGGCGCGGCGCCGGGGACGACCGGCAGCGCGGCGGGCTGCCCCGCGTCGTCGCCGCCGAGCAGACTCGCGCCGAGCACGCCCGCACCGATGAGCAAGACGGCGAGCACGGTGCCGACGAGGATCCCCACCAGCCGGCGCCGGCGGTAGAGCGCGCCGTCGTCGTCGGGCTCGTGGTCGCGGGGGGCGAAAGGCGGAGGCGGCGGGCCGATGGCCCGCTTGGGCTCAAGCCAGGGGGTGTGCTCCTCGGTCTCGCGAGGGTCGGTCCACAGGCGGCCGTGCCCGGGCCGGCTTCCGGGCGATGGGTCGCTCGTCATACGGTCACGGTAGGTCGGATTCGTCAATGATCCTTAAGTTGGGAGCGGTCCTGCGTAAGACCGGCATAAGAGCGTCGGCCCGGCGGGCCTGTTGCGCGAGCGCGCATGCGCCCGGCTGGCCGGTCGGGCGGGTTTCAGGGCCGCTGGGTACCCGCTCGCCGGCGGTTCTGAGCGTGGATGGCGCGCTGGGCCGGCGAGCGGCGCGCGATCGGCAGCTCGGCGTCGGGCAGCGCCTCGAGGTAGGCGACGTCCTCGCGCAGGATCGCCAGCGCGCGGACCGGGTCGAGGACCTCGCCGTGGCCCGGCACGACGTGCTGGGCCTGCTCGACGAGCGTCTGCAGCCGCCGCAGCGTCGCAAGGTATCCGTCGCGCGAGCCGCCCTCGGAGATCCACGGGATCTCGACCGGGGAGAGGTAGTCGCCGCAGACGAGGACCTTCGCCCAGCCGATCCACAGCGCCATCCCGTCCTGCGTGTGGCCGTCGGCGGGATGCAGCTCGATCTCCTCGTCGCCGATCGCGCAGTGGCCGGGGACCGGTAGCGCCTGGACCTGGCCGAGCGACAGCGGCGCGGGCCGCTGGATGTACCACTCGTCGTCGAACGCGCGCAGCTCGCGCGCCGCGGCGCCGGGCTCGGCGGCGAGCCTGGCTGCGGTCGTCTCGGCGACGCCCAGCGCGGCCTGCGGGAACGCCATGCGCGCCAGCAGGTGGTCCCAGTCGGCGTGCGTCGCGAGCAGGCCGGTGAACGGGAAGCCGGAGTGCTCGAGGATCGCCGGCAGCACCTCGAGCTCGTCGGGCAGGACCGGCGAGTCGACGACGAAGCACTCGTCGCCGTTGCGGACGATCGTGCACGTCGTCTGCCAGATGCGGCTCGTCGCGACGAGCACGTCGCGGTGCAGGCCGACCACCCGCACAGGGCGGTCCTCAGAGCCCGAGCAGCTTGACCGCTTCGGCGAGGTTCTTGACCTCGGCGGTCGGCTTCTTCTGGCCCGGCTCGAGCGTCTCCTTGTTGCGGTTGACCCAGATCACGGGGATCTTGTTCTTCACCGCGGGATCGACGTCGTGGTAGTAGCTCGCCGAGACGTGGACCCAGCCCTTCTTGGTGCCCATCCGCCGCGCGCACTCCGTGAAATGCGCCATGTCCGGCTTGTAGGAGCGCACCTGCTGCGCGGTGACGACGAGGTCGAAGTCGTGCGGGATGTGGCGCCGCGTCTGACCCAGGAGCTTGTCGTCGATGTTCGAGATCAGGCCCGTCTGGAACTTGTTGACGACCTTCTTGAGCTGCGCGTTGGTCTCCTTGAACGGCGGCCAGCGCTGCACGCTGTCGGGCAAGAAGCCCGAGCGCGACGGCTCGAGCGGCCAGTCCACGCGCTTGGAGATCTCGACGGCGGTGCGGCGCAGTACCTCGGCATACAGCTCGTAGGAGCCGCCTTCGATCTCGCGCTCGATCTCGTGGAAGTTCCGGACCAGCTCTTCACGGTCGATCGTGAAGCCGTCGCGGGCAGCTTCCGTAGCGAAGGCATCGACGATGCCCTGTTCCCAATCGATGAGCGTTCCATAGACATCGAAGGTGACGAGATTGATTTGCTTCGGTAGCGCCATTGCGGCGCCATGATAGGAGTTCGGCTCATCCAGCGGCCTGGACGCCGGGCGAGGTAGCGGCGGCGTCGCGAGCGGGTGGACTATTGTCGACGCGCCGATGGACCTCCTCGAGTACCAGGGCAAGCAGCTCTTCGAGCGCTACGGGATGCCGACGCTGCCCGGTCGCGCCGCGAGCACCGTCGACGGTGCGGTGGCCCTCGCCGAGGAAGTCGGCTACCCGTGCGTGATCAAGGCGCAGGTGAAGATCGGCGGGCGCGGCAAGGCGGGCGGGATCAAGATCGCCGCCGACGTCGACGAGGCTCGCAGCCACGCGGGCTCGATTCTCGGGATGGACATCCGGGGCTTCACGGTCCACGAGGTCCTGATCCAGCGCGCGACCGACATCGCCGACGAGTACTACGCGGCGGTCGTCTTCGACCGCTCGGCGAAGAAGCCGCTGGTGATGCTGTCGACGCGCGGCGGGATGGACATCGAGGCGGTCGCCGCCGAGACGCCCGACGCGATCGCGACCCTCCACGTCGACCCGCTCGTCGGCTTCATGCCCTTCCACGGCCGGCGCCTCGCGTACGAGGCCGGCGTCGCCGACGACGTCGTGCGGCCGGTCGCCGCGCTCCTCGGCCAGATGTACGCGGCCTTCCGCGGCGAGGAGGCGATGCTGATCGAGGTCAACCCGGTCGTCATCACGCCCGACCGCGGGGTCATCGCGCTCGACGCGAAGGTGACGCTCGACGACAACGCCTTGTACCGCCACCCATCCAACGCGGCGCTGACGGATGTGAGCGCGATCGACGAGCAGGAGGCGATGGCCGCCGAGCGCGGCCTGACCTACGTCAAGCTCGACGGCGACATCGGGGTGTTCGGCAACGGCGCCGGGCTCGTCATGAGCACGCTCGACGTCGTGACGCAGGCCGGTGGTTCGCCCGCGAACTTCCTCGACGCCGGCGGCGGCGCGAAGGCCGACTCGATCGCGGCGGCCGTCGAGGTCATCCTGTCCGATCCGAAGGTGCGCGCCGTGCTGTTCAACGTCTTCGGCGGGATCACGCGTTGTGACGAGGTCGCGCGCGGGATCATCGAGGCGACGCGCCTGCTGTCGCCGTCGGTGCCGTTCGTCGTGCGGCTCGACGGGACGAACGACGTCGAGGCGCGTGAGCTGCTGGCGGCGGCCGCGCTGCCGGGCGTCTTCACGGAGGCGACGATGGACGGCGCCGCGGCGCGCGTCGTCGAGCTGGCCGCGGCGTCGGGAGCGGGCACATGAGCATCATCGTCGGCAGCGAGACGCGGCTGTGCGTGTCGGGCATCACCGGCCGCGAGGGCTCGTTTCACACGCTGAACAACCGCGCGTACGGGACGCACGTCGTGTCGGGCGTGACGCCGGGCAAGGGCGGTCAGACGCTCGACGGCATCCCGGTCTTCAACACGTTCCACGACGCGGTCGCGGCCACCGACGCCAACACCGCGATGGTCTTCGTGCCCGCGCGCTTCGCCGCCGACTCGATCCTCGAAGCCGAGGACGCCGGCATCGCGACGATCATCGCGATCACCGAGGGGGTGCCGGCGCACGACGAGCTGCTCGTCTTCAACACGCTCGCCCGCAACCCGGGCGTGCGCCTGATCGGCCCGAACTGCCCCGGCGTGCTGTCGCCGGGCGAGGCGAACGTCGGGATCATCCCGGCGCAGTTCTTCAAGCAGGGCAACGTCGGCGTGGTCTCGCGGTCGGGGACGCTGACCTACCAGATCGGCAACGAGCTGGCCCAGCGCGGCTTCGGCAACTCGACGATCGTGGGCATCGGCGGCGACCCGGTGCCGGGGTCGAGCTTCGTCGACGTCATCGCGCTGTTCGAAGCCGACCCGCAGACCGAGCTGATCGTTATGAGCGGCGAGATCGGGGGCTCGGCGGAGGAGGAGGCGGCGGCGTACATCGCTCAGCACGTCACCAAGCCCGTCGTCGGCTACATCGCGGGCGTGAGCGCTCCGCCCGGCAAGACGATGGGCCACGCGGGGGCGATCGTGTCCGGATCCAGCGGCGGAGCCCTGGCGAAGATCGCCGCGCTGGAAGCGGTGGGCGTGCGGGTCGGCCGGACGCCGACGCAGGTCGCCGCGATCGCGGTCGAAGTGCTCGGCGGTTAGAGCTCGAAGATCCGGGCGACGCCGAGTGCGAAGCCGGGCAGCTGCGGCGAGGTCAGCGTCTCGCCCGGGCTGAAGTCGAGACTGATGTCAAAGCGGCCCGATCGCGGGGTGGAGCGCCGGAAGACGAACACGATGTCGGCGGCCGTGTCGACGAGCCACAGCTCTCCGACGCCGTAGCGCTCGTAGTTCTGCTTCTTGCGACCGATGTCGAACCGCCACGTCGACGGCGAGCGAACCTCGACCGCGAGGTCCGGCGCGGGGTAGGGCGCGGGGTCCGCACGAGCCGGCTCGCGGCCGTGGCGATACCAGGCGACGTCCGGCGCGTGCACGTTGCGGTCGTCGATCTGGATGTCGAGGGGAAGGGCAACCCAACCGCGCCCCGGCTCCGCTTCCGCCCACTGGCGCAAGGCGAAGTACGCGGCGCCCTGTGATCCGTTGTGCATCCGGTTCGGCTCGTTCATCACGAGCTCACCGTCGATCAGCTGCGCGCGGCGGCCGTCGGGATCCTCGGGCAACGCCAGGAACTCCCGAGCCGTCATCTGTACGGTCGCCGTCACGGCGTCCATCGTAATCCTCCTTCGCATGATCGTCCATACCTCCTATAGGCCACGGCGGCAGAAGTTCGCCCCCCGAGGGGGGAGAATTCGCGGCTCGCGCCTATGGTCTTGTAGATGCCCTCGACGACCGACATCGCGACCCGCGCCGGCGAGCTGCTGCGTGACCTGGCCGGGCCCGGTGCTTCGTTTCGCGAGCATCAGCTCGAGGCGATCCGCGATCTCGTCGACGACCGCGCGCGCGTGCTGTGCGTGCAGCGCACGGGCTGGGGCAAGTCGGCCGTGTACTTCATCGCGACCGCGTTGCTGCGCGAGCGCGGCGCGGGTCCCACGCTCATCGTCTCGCCGCTGCTCGCGCTCATGCGCAACCAGATCGCGGCGGCGCGCAGGATCGCCATCCGCGCGCACACCGTCAACTCGACCAACCGCGACGCGTGGCACGAGATCTCCGCGTTGCTCGACGGTGACGCCGTCGACCTGCTGCTCATCAGCCCCGAGCGGCTGAACAACCCGCAGTTCCGGTCGAGCATGCTGCCCGCGTTCGCCGAGCGCGTCGGGCTGCTAGTCGTCGACGAGGCGCACTGCATCTCCGACTGGGGGCACGACTTTCGCCCCGACTACCGGCGCATCGCCGAGATGCTCGAGCGCCTGCCGGCCGGCGTCGGCGTGCTGTGCACGACCGCGACCGCGAACGACCGCGTCGTCGCCGACGTCGAGGAGCAGCTGCGCACCGGCCACACGGACGTCTCGCTCGTCGCCTACCGCGGGCCGCTCGGCCGCACGAGCCTGCGCCTGGAGGTCGTCGAGCTGCCCGGCCAGGCCGAGCGGCTGGCGTGGCTCGCCACCCACCTCGAGTCGCTGCCGGGCTCGGGGATCGTCTACACGCTGACCAAGCGCGACGCCGAGCAGGTCGCGGCGTGGCTCACCGGCCGCGGGATCTCCGCCGAGGCCTACACGGGCGAGAGCCAGACCGAGCGGCGGATCGGCGTCGAGGATCGCCTGCTGGCCAACGACCTGAAGTGCGTCGTGGCGACGAGCGCCCTGGGCATGGGCTACGACAAGCCCGACCTCGGCTTCGTCGTGCACTACCAGGCGCCGGGCTCCGTCATCGCGTACTACCAGCAGGTCGGCCGCGCGGGCCGCGCGATCGAGCGCGCGGAGGTCGTGCTGCTGCGCGGCCGCGAGGACCGCCGGATCCAGGACTTCTTCATCGAGCAGGCGTTCCCGCGCCGCGACGTCGTCGACACCGTCCTGTCCTACCTCGCCGACGCTGGCGACGAGGGTGCGACGACCGCCGAGCTCACCGCGCAGGTCAACCTCGGCAAGGGCCGCATCGAGGCGATGCTCAAGGTGCTCGATGTCGAGGGCGCGGTCACGCGCAACGGCACCCGCTGGCTGCTCGCGTCCGACGGCTCGGCCTGGGCGTACGACGCCGAGCGCTACGCGAAGGTCACCGAGCTGCGCCGTCGCGAGCAGGCGACGATGGCGAGCTTCGGCGCGGACGGGCGCTGCCTCATGCGCGCGCTGCAGGAGGAGCTCGACGACCCCGATCCACGCGACTGCGGGCGCTGCTCGGTCTGCGCCGGCCCGCGCTACGACGCGTCACCGGAGGGCGAACTCGTGCGCGCGGCGTTGGAGCACCTGCGCTCGCGCCCGCTGACGCTCGACCCGAAGAGGATGTCGCCCGACGCCGACGGGAAGATGCGCAAGATCGGCGCGGACGTGGTCGTCGAGGAGGGCCGAGCGCTCGCGCGGATCGGCGACGGCGGCTGGGATCCGGTCGTGCAGGCGGGCCGCCGCGCGGCCTCGTTCGACGACCAGCTCGTCCGCGCCGCCGCGGCGCTCGTGCGCGACTGGTCGGCGCCCGTGACGTGGGTCGCCGCGGTGCCATCGAACCGCAGCGGCGAGCTCGTGCCGGACTTCGCCCGGCGGCTCGCCGGCGCGCTCGGCCTGGAGTACCGGGCCGTGCTCGAACGCGCGCACGACCGCCCATCGCAGCGCGAGATGGCCAACAGCGTCCAGCAGGTCGCGAACGTCCGCGGCGCGTTCGCGGTCACGGCTGACCCACCGCCCGGAGCGTGCCTGCTCGTCGACGACCTGCGCTTCAGCGGCTGGACGCAGGCGATGACCGGCGGCCAGCTGCGCCTCCGCGGGTCAGGCCCGGTCTTCCCGCTCGTCCTCGCGACGGCGTTCTGACGCGCTGGTCCGGTCCGCGGCCAGGCGCCTGACGCGCTGATACTCGCGGATCGCCCGCTGCAGCTCGCGCAAGGCGGCGCGGTTGGTGCTCGTCGCGACGTGGATGGTGCGTCTGCTCGGTGGGGAAGGCATCGGGGTCGTGGCGCCGTCTTCGGACGTGGCACGGTCATCGGCTGAGCGACGGGGTGCTGGAGGCACGCGGACACACGTACCTGGCGCGTGGCCAGCCGCGCTGGACACATTGCTCGACTGACCCGGTCGCACCCGCGGGCGTGCCACGCTAAGCGGCATGTCCGGTCGCCCGCCTCTGCCGCGCCGCGCGCTTGCGATCGCACTGGTCCTGGCCGCCGGCGCGGTCGCAGGCGGGTCCGTTGTCGCGGCGACGGCGGCAAGCGACGCGTCGGCGCCGGCCAACCCGCAAGGCACCACCGGCTGCCAGTACCGGCAGCGGTCCACGAGCGCCAGCACGGGACCATCGAACCCCCGCCGGATCGCCCTGACCTTCGACGACGGACCATCGCCCTACACCGCGCGCATCCTCGCCGTGCTCGAGCGCGAGCACGTCCCGGCGACCTTCTTCGTCCTCGGCAAGAACGTCGCCGGCCGCGAGGACCTGCTGTCGCGGATGCTCGCCGGCGGCCACATGATCGGCAACCACTCCTTCACCCATGTGGACCTGTCGAAGGCGACCCCGACCCAGCTGACCCAGATCGACGACACGCAGTCCACCATCGAGGCGGCGACGGGCTTCACCCCGTGCCTGCTGCGCCCGCCGTACGGCCGCACGAGCAAGAAGCTGCTGAGCGCCCTCGCGCGCAGGCACCTCACGAGCACGCTGTGGTCCGTCAACCCGCAGGACTTCCTGAGCCCGGGCACGGCGAAGGTCAAGCAGCGCGTCCTCGCCGGCGCGAGGCCCGGCGCGATCATCCTCGCCCACGACGGCGGAGGGGACCGCAGCCAGACGCTGGCGGCGATCCCCTCGATCGTCAGGACGCTGAAGGCCCGCGGCTACACGTTCGTGACCGTGACGGACCTCCTGCGGCTCAAGGTCAGCTGAACGTCACCTTGACCGCCTTCGCGCTGCTCATCGTCACGCTGCACTTGGCGACGCTCGTGGCCTGACCGGCAACCGGCGCATGCACGGCCGAGCAGGCACCGCTGATGGTGACCGTGGCCTTCGGCCCGCCGGTCGCCGTCACCGTGACGTAGTCGTTGGGCGCGAAGGAGCCGATGCACGTGCCCGTGAGGACGGCCCCGGCGACGTGGCAGGCGATGGCGCCCTCGGGTGACGTGGTCACGTCACCGGCCGTCGGGCCACCGCCGGACGCGATGCTCAGCGAGACCTCGCCGATCTTCGCGGTGCGCTTCGCGCCGCCGTGCGTCCAGCTGACGTCCTTGCCGCTGAGCCGGATCGACCTCGCGCTGAGCGCCGAGCTCGTCCCGCTGTCGAGCAGCTGCTCGTGGTAGCGCTTGTCGAACGCGTAGATGTAGATCGTGGAGTCGGTGCTGCTGCCATCGCCGAGGCCGACGTAGGACACCACGAGCTCGCCCTCGGTGTTGACGCGCGCGGCGCCGATCTGCGGCGTCCTCGCGTCGATGTCGAACTCGATGTCGTCGGGCGGATACAGGCCGTGGCGCTTCTTGCCGGTGCGCGCGTCGACGACCGCGATCGTGTCCTTCGCCGAGATCGTGCGCGTGAACGCGACGTACGCGCCCTTCGCCGCGACGAGCTTGACCTGGTTGCCGCGAAACGGCTGGGTCAGCGCGACGACCGGGCCGCTGCGCCTGGCGCAGCCGAAGTAGCGGTAGGAGGCCCCGGTCTTCACCTTGTAGACCTTCACGACGGCACTATGAGCGAGCTCGACCCCACGGGTCGTGTTGCACCGCTTCGCCGCGGCCGAAGCATCGGCCGCGGGCATCAGCAGCGCGCCGAGCAGCGCGAACAGCAACGCCCCGCACAACGTTCCCCTGGACGCCGACGGAGCCCAACCGGCGTTCGATGACTTGCTCATGAGACGTGCACCACCCTGTCCGAGGTCTTGGAATGTGCGCCTCCAACTGCGGCGGAAGACCAAAGGTTGCGCGCGCGACAGGTACCCTCGGGACATGGCCCCTACCGACACCATCTCCTTCGCCCGCGGCGCCCCGTCGCTGGACATCGTCGACGTCGACGGTCTCCGTGACAGCGCCGTGGCGGCGTTCACCAACGACCCCGGCGGCGTGACCGGCTACGGCACGAGCATCGGCTACCCGCCCCTGCGCCGCTGGATCGCAGAGCAGCACGGCGTCGACGAGAAGAACGTCCTCGTCACCAACGGCTCGATGCAGGCCGACGCGTTCCTCTTCGCGACGCTCGTCTCAGCCGGCGACCCCGTCGTCGTCGAGAAGCCGACGTACGACCGCACGCTGCTGAACCTCCGCAGCCTCGGCGCCGACGTGCGCATGGTCTCGCTGCAGACCGACGGCATCGACACGGACGAGCTCGAAGCGCTCCTGAACGAGGGCGTCAAGCCGAAGCTCGTGCACATCATCCCGAACTTCCAGAACCCCGCCGGCTACACGCTGTCGCTCGCCAAGCGTGAGGCGCTGCTGGCGCTTGCCAAGGAGCACGGCTTCGTCATCTTCGAGGACGACCCGTACCGCCACATCCGCTTCACGGGCGAGGACATCCCGACGATGATCGAGCGCGACGAGAACGACACGGTCGTCTACGCGTCCTCGTTCTCGAAGACCGTGTGCCCGGGCATCCGCGTCGGCTACCTCGTCGGGCCGGAGCCGCTCATCGCGCAGATCCAGAAGCTCGCGACGAACACCTACATCTCGCCGAGCATGGTCTCGCAGGCGATCGTCCACGAGTTCTGCGTGTCGGGCCGGATCGACAGCTCGATCGCGACCGTCAAGGCGGCCCTCGCCGAGCGCGTCGAGGTGCTGACGGCGGCGCTCGCGGAGCACCTCCCGGAGGCCGTCTACCAGGCGCCCGAGGGCGGCTACTTCATGTGGGTGACGCTGCCCGAGGACGCCGACGTCGACGCCCTGTTCGAGGCGACCAAGGAGCGCGGGGTCCAGTTCGTCAAGGGGTCGGACTTCCTGCTCGAAGGCGGCCACAACATGCTGCGCCTGGCCTACTCGGGCGTCACGGCCGACCGCATCGGCGAGGGCATCGCACGGCTGGCCGACGCGTACCGGTCGGTCTCCGGAGCGCCCGCCGCGGCATAAGCGCAGCGCCGGCCGCCGCTCCCCCCGACGCGCGAGGGGAGCGGCGGCCCGCGGCTCAGCTGCCGTACGAGCCCTCGGGCGGGTCGTTGACGCGCTCGAGGAAGCCGTTCGTGACGAGGTAGCCGACGTTGAAGCCGGTCGCCGGCGCGCCCGGGAAGATCGACGCGTCGAGCACGTACTGCAGCCCGAAGCCCGGCTGCCCGAGCCCCGGCGCGATCGGCCCGGAGTACACCGGGATGTCCTTCAGGACCTTGTAGCGCGAGTAGTTGCACGACGCCGGATCGTTCGCGTTGTCCAGGGTCTGCGGCGGAACCGCGCGGGCGCCGTACGGCGTGCCCTCCGGTGCCAGGTAGCCGCCGAACTCCGACCCGAAGCGGTCGATCCGCTGGCCGGCGAACATCGTAAGCTGCATCTTCGTCGGCGCTCCCTCCGGCGTGAGCAGGTAGCCGCCCTGCGGCGGGTAACGCCACGACTTGGCGGCGGCGTCGTAGTACGTCTTGAGGTACTTCTTCGCCGTCATGCCGGCGAGGCGGTGATAGCCCTTGAGCACCGTCGCGAGCGGGCCCGCGTTCGGCAGCCGCTTCGGACCGAGCCGCGCGTCGTCCTGGTAGTCGGCGGTCGAGCACGTCGTCCGCTTCTCCGTTGCCGCGGCCTGGCCCTGCGCGATTCCCCATGCCGGCGCAAGCGTCGCCAGCACCGCCAGCGCGACCGCGCGCCGGCTGCCTCGTGTTACCGAGATCCCCATGTCGATACTCCCCACTCGATCTTCCGACGGCCCGGCCGGGCCGTCCCCGGCGAGATGCTACGCCGCTAGGCGACCAGCACGGGCGTGCCGACGTCGACATGCGTGAAGAGGTCGATGACGTCGCTGGGGTCCATCCGCACGCAGCCGTGCGACGCGGCGCTTCCGAGCGAGCCACCGTCGGCGGTGCCGTGGAAGCCGACCGACCCGTTGAAGCCGATCCAGCGCGCGACGAGCGGGTTGCCCGGCGCACCGCCGGGGATCGTCTGGCCGGCAAGCGAGCCTGCCCACGCCGAGTTCGGCACGTTCCAGGACGGGTTCTTCTGCATGGTCTGCACGACGAACTGGCCGGTCGGCGTCGGGTACTCCGACGAGCCGACCGCGACGCGATAGCTCTTCACGAACTTGCCACGCTTGAACAGGCGGACCTTCGTCTCGCTGCGCGAGACGGTCACGGCGACGGGGTTCGCATCGAAGACCTTGTCCTCGGTGAGCTTCGCCGCGACCTCGACGGTCTTCGCGCGGAGCGTGCGGCTGTCGGTCGTCGTCGTCAGCCGGCGAGCGATGCGGGCCATGAGCGCGTCGCGCGCGGCGAGCCGGCGGCCCGCCTTGGAGGGCGACACGGTGACGCTCGTCAGCGTGAGCTTCACCCCGGCATCGACCGGGGACAGCGCCTGCTCCTTCTCGATGCGACCGATGAACGAGCCGATCGCGCTGCGATCCAGCGTGACGTTGGCTGGCAGGTTGGACTTCACCTTCTCACCGGTGATCTTGCGCAGGCCGCGCTTGAGGAACGAGCCCTCGCGCCCGCTGGCGTACAGCCGCTCGACCGGGCGGCTGATGTCGACGCGCACGCCCGCCTGCTTCGCGGTCAGCGTGTAGCGCTTGTCGCCGAGGTTCACGTAGACCGGCCGCGTGATGAGCGCGGCGATGCGGCGGTTCGCGCGCCCGAGCGCGTCCTCCTTCGTCAGCCCCCCGACGTCGACACCCGCGATCTTCGAGCCTTCCGGCAGCTTGCCGGCGACGCTGCCGCTGGCCCACGCGAGCGCGCCGACGCTCGCGGCGGCGAGGGTCGCGAGCACGACGGCAACGATGATGGCGATGCGAGTCATGAGACTGAACCCCGGCGCCCGCAGGCTCCCCAAGCCAGGATGTCTCTCAGAGTAGCCGCCCCGCAGGCGCAACTACGCCGCTTGCGCGCCAATGCAAGCAAAGCTGCGAGATCGCGTCAGTCGGCGAGCAGATCCGGCGGTGTGATGACCTGCAGCGCGACCTTGACCTCGGGCTTGTTGACGACGGTGCGCGCGGGGCGCGGCGGGCGGCGCGTGAGGTGCTTCTGCCAGAAGCTGACGAGCCCGACCTTCCAGGCGAAGTAGCCGGTCTTGCCGGGGGTGATCGAGAAGTCCATGACGCGGACGTGGCACAGCACGCGCTTGGTCAGATACAGCGTGCGCAGGAACATCCCGAGGCGCGGATAGAGCGTCTGCTCCTCGTGGCTCGCCCGGACGCGGCTCATCAGGCGGTTCCACAGCCGCGGCGGCGGGCGCCACAGGGCGATGATGTAGAGCATGAGGTTCGCCCACCGCGGCGGGATCGCGAGGTAGGAGTCGTCGATCTCGTCGAGGTCGACGCCGCGCTCCTGCATCGCCGTCGCGAGGCCCGTGTTCGGGATGACCTTCAGCGAGTAGATGAACAGCGTGTACGGCCGGTCCATCATGTACAGCAGCTGCAGCGTCGACTTCACGTCGTCCCGAGTCTCGATCGGGTTGTCCATGATGATGTCGTAGGCCGCGGGGATGTGGTACTTCGGCGCGAACGACGCGATCACCTCGCCCGCGCGCAGGATCTTCTCCGGCGGGGTCGGGCGCTTGTAGAAGTCGAGCATGTCCTTCGAGCCAGACTGGATGCCCATGCGGATCCGGTTCATCCCCGCCCACGAGAGCAACTCGAACTTGTCCTGGCGCACGTAGTTGGGGATGACGCCGTAGACGGCGAACGGCAGCTTCAGCTCGTCGTGCCACAGCTCGGCGAACTCCTCGAGCTGGCCGTAGGGGATGGCCATGAAGCTGTCGTCGTGGAAGGACACCTGTGACAGGTGCGGGAAGCGCGCGCGGGCGTCCTTGACCTGGTCGACCATGTAGCGCGCGCTCGGGTGGCGGATGCGCTTGTACGTCTTGTCGTTGGCGATGAACTTCGTGTTGCCGCAGTACGCGCAGTGAAACGGGCAGCCGATCGACCACAGCGTCGTGTAGCCGAGGCCGTCGTTGAGGAGGTAGTCCTCGGCCGTCGTCTTCACGAAGCCCTTGCCGGGGAGGTAGATCTTCTCGTTGGGCGCGCCGTACTGCGGGAACGGCAGCGACTCCATCTCCTGCACCGTCATCAGTGGCAGGAAGTGGTTCTTGATGATCTCCTGACCGCCGTTGCCGTTGGTCGGGTTGAACCAGAAGTTCTTGGTGCTCGTGACGTCGCGGCCTTCCTTCAGGCCTTGCAGCAGCTCTTCGAAGGCGAACTCGCCCTCGCCCGTGCAGACGGCGTCGACGGGACCGAGGATCGCGTCCTCCGGCTGGATGATCGGGTGGATGCCGCCCCAGACGATGTACGTCGAGGGGTTCAGCTCGCGCAGGCGCTTGATGACGCGGTGCGTGAGCGCGGCGTAGCCGGTCATCGACGAGAACCCGACGAGGTCCGAGCCCTTCAGGCCCTGGGCGATCTCGTCGACCTGCTCGTCGGACATGACGCCCTTGTCGCCCATCCCGCGGACAGCGGCCTTGACCGAGCGGTAGCGCTCGGTCGAGATGTAGACGGATTCCGTTCCCGGCTCGAGCTGGGCGACGTATGCGGCCATCTTGCGAAAGCCGCACGACGTGATGCCATCCTCGAGACAGACCATCTGGGTCTTCATGTCGTGCTCCCCCGCTGCATGCGGATCAGGACGTGTCAGCCAGGGTATCGGCGGCTGCGCGCTGGCACGTGAGTCAGCGGCCGTAGCGCTCGCGCGCCAGCACGAGCTGCTCGGGCAAAGCCGTGCGCGACGGCGGCGACGGATCGGCGATGACCGACACCGTCTCGGCGACCGAGAACGTCACGGCGACCTCGCCGCCACCGTCGGTCGTGATCGTCACCTGCTCGGGCGTGGAGCTCGCGAGCGTTCCCCGCAGGCCCGGCTCGAGGCCCGTCTCCTTGAGGTAGTGCAGGAGGTCCTCGGCCTCGTTCTCGAAGCGCAGGACGTGGACGGCCGCGCCCTCGGCGACGTCGGCCAGCGGCACGCCCTCCAGGCGCGCCTCGCCGACGATCGGATGGCCGTGCGGGCAGGTCTTCGCGTCGCCGATCGCGGCGAGCATGCGCTCCTCGAGGACGGGGCTCATCGCGTGCTCGAGGCGCTCGGCCTCCTCGTGGACCTCGTCCCACGGGATTCCGAGGACGTCGGTGAGGAAGCGCTCGATGAGCCGGTGGCGGCGGACGACGCCCTCCGCATGGTCAAAGCCCGAGTCGGTGAAGCTGATCGCCTTGTCCGAGCCGCGCGTGATGTAGCCGTCGCGCTCGAGGCGGCCGACCATCTCGTGGACCGTCGGTGCCGAGAGCTGCATGGCGCGCGCGACGTTCGCGCCGGTCATCGGGAGCTGCGCCTCCTGCAGCCAGAACAGCGTCTGCAGATACTCCTCTTCGGCGACGGTCGCGTGATCGGTCGTCATCTCCGCGCGATGCTATCGGCCGGGCGAAATGCGGGGTTGTCAAGCGGGCCAATAGCATCGCCGCCTTGCTCGTCGGATCTGGCACAAGGGCATTGGTCACCGGCGCCTCGCGCGGGATCGGTCGCGCGCTGGCGTGCGAGCTCGCGGCACGCGGCGCGACGTGCGGGCTCGCCGCCCGGTCGGCCTCCGATCTCGAGGCGCTGGCGACCGCGCTGCCGGGCGCGCACCACGTGCTCGTCTGCGACGTCGCGCTGCGCCACTCCGTGACGGCTGCGGTCGACGACTTCGTCGCCGCGACCGGCGGTCTGGACCTGCTCGTCGTCAACGCCGGGATCGCCCACTACGAGCCGATCGTCACCCAGGACACCGAGACGATCGAGCTCATGACCGAGGTGAACTGGCTTGGCACCGTGTACACGATCAAGGCCGCGCTGCCGCATCTGCTGCGCCAGGGCAGCGGGCACATCGTCGTGATGTCCTCGGGCGCCGGCCTGCGGTCGTTCCCGGAGGCCGCGGCGTACTCCGCGACCAAGGCCGCCCAGCGGATGTTCGCCGAGGCGATCCGCCACGAGCTCGGCGGCAGCGGCGTCTCGCTGACGACCGTCTATCCCGGCGAGGTCGCGACCTCGCTGCACGACCACCAGCCCGCGGTCGCGATGCCCGCGTGGTACCGGGGCGCGCAGGCCGCTTCGGCCGACGAGCTGGCGCTGTGCGTCATCAAGGCGGTCGAGCGCGACAGCCGCCATCTGTACTGGAAGTCGCCCGTGCGCGGGATGGGCGTCCTGCACGGGATCTCGCCACGCTGGGCCGACCGCGCCCTGCGGCGGCTGCGCGGGATCAGCGCGGCGCCGCGGCGCGACTGACGGGGGCCCGCGGCGGCGCGGCACGGCCTGCAGACCCTCCGCCGCGCCGGTCGCCTCACAATGCCGCCGAGGCCGCTCTTGGGGGCGAGGTCAGTCAGCGCCCGGAGACCGCGGGCCCGAGCCACGCGAGCCGACGCACGCGCGGTCGCGGCCTTCGGCCTTCGCGCGGTACAGCTCGCGATCGACGCGGGCGACGAGCTCCGCGGCGGTAGCCGGCGCCGTCCACGCGACGATGCCCGCGGAGACGGTGAGCCTCGCGGGCGCGTCGTGGCGCATGCGCTCGACGACGTGCAGCGCCTCGTCCTCGTCGCAGCCGGGAAGCAACAGGCCGAACTCCTCGCCGCCGATGCGGGCCAGGACGTCGATGGAGCGGACGGCCGCACTCCAGCGTGCGCCGAGCTCGCGCAGCGCGAGGTCGCCGGCCGGGTGGCCGTGGCGGTCGTTGTAGAGCTTGAAGTGGTCGACGTCGAGGAGGGCGATCGACAGCGGGTGGCCCAACCGCGCGGCGTGCTCCAGCGCGAGCGGGAGCTGCACGTCCCACGCGCGGCGGTTGGCGAGCCCGGTCAGCGCATCGGTGAGCGCGTCGGACTCCAGGCGCCGCACGAGCCTGCGGCGCTCGAGCTCGTTGCCGATCAGCACGGCGATGTCCGCGAGCGCGTCGAGGTGTCGCGGGTCCCACACGCGCGGGGTGTCGTCGATCGCGCAGAGGCTCCCGAGCACGTGGCCCTGCGGCGTGACGATCGGAAAACCCGCGTAGGCGATGACGTCGAGGTCGACGATCGCGAGGTTCGAGCAGAGCACGGGGTCGCGGCGCGCGTCCTCGATGACGAGTGGCGCCTCGTTCGCGACGACGTGCTGGCAGAACGAATGCGACAGCGGCGTCTCGCGCGCGTCCGCCAGCGGCTGGGCGACGCCGCTCATCCCCGCGAAGTACTGGCGGTCCTCCGTCACGAGCGTCAGCGTCGCCACGGGCGCGCCGGCGACGCACGCCGCCACGCGGGCGAAGCGATCGAAGACCGGCTCCGGGCCGCCGTCGAGCAGGCCCTCGGCGACGAGCGCCGCAAGCCGCGCGGGCAGCCTGACCGCCCCGTCGAGGCGGGCGCCGGAGGCGACCGGCGGCGCAGCGGCGCGGCGGTTGGGGATGGACGTGCTCATGACTGTCGTCCGTCCTGTATCGGCGCGCCGGCGCGAGCCGTCAACGACTGCTGCGCGCCAATCCACGCGCACCGGGTCAGCGGACCGGGCTTGTGCGCCCCTGTTCCCGGCTCGCTTAAGCGCCACCCGGGGCGCGGCGTCGCGGGGGCTGCGTCTGCAGCTGCTCGGCGAGCGCGTCGAGGCGGCGTTCGGCGAACGTCATGAACTCGCGCGTCGCGGGTGAGAGCTGCGCGCCCCGGCGCCACGTGAAGGCGAACATCTCGTAGATCGGCGCGGCAAACGGGACCCAGCCGACGCGCCGCGGCGCGAGCTGGCGCAGCATCCCGCGCGGCGCGATCGTGTCGCCGAGGCCGCGCGCGGCGAGCGCCAGGGCGACCTCCATGTCCTCGACGTCGATCTGCGGCTCGATCGCGACGCCCTCGCGCTGGGCGAGCTCCGAGAGCTGGCGGCGCGTCGGGTCCTCCGACCCCCAGCTCGCCTCCGACAGGATGAGCGGCGCGGTCGCAAGCTCGGCGATCGTCATCGGGCGCTTCAGGCGCTCGGGGTCCGTCGAGACGTAGAGGACCTCGTCGCGCATCGCCGGCCGCACGACGAGCCCGCGATCGTCGATCGGCAGGACGACGAGCCCCGCCTCGAGCTCGCCGGCACGGATCGCCTCGGCCGTCTCGGACGAGTTCTGGCCGACGATCCGCACGCGCACGTCGGGGTGGCTGCGGCGGAAGTCCTGCACGAGGTCGGCGCCGAGATATGTGCGCGCCGTGCCGAACGTGCCGAACGCCGCCAGGCCGCCGCGCAGCTCGCGGATCGCGCCGACCGACTCGCGCACGCGCTCGACCGAGGCCAGCGCCGCCTCCGCGTGCGGGCGCAGCGCGCGCCCCGCCTCGGTGAGCACGAGCCCTCGCCCGACGCGCTGGAAGAGCGTCACGCCGAGCTCCGCCTCGAGCCGGCGGACCTGCTCGGAGAGCGACGGCTGGGCGAGGTGCAGCGCCTCGGCGGCCGCCGAGAACGAGCCGTGCTCGATCGCTGCGAGGACGTACTGGAGCTGCTGCAGCGTCATCGGCTCGGGGCCGGCGGCGGCTCGCTGCGGCGGCTCGTGTGGTACAGGCTAGGCCTTGAGGAAGTCAAGACAATCAAGGCTACCGCTGGAGCGCACAAAGGCGGAAGATCTTGCTCATGTTGATCTTCGCCTCCATCATCACCGCCATCGGGCTCTTCGAGGTGCTCGCAGTCCGCTACGGGGCCGACTCCCGGCCGGTCTTCGACGAGCGCCCCGAGCGTGCCCGCCGCCGCAACCTCTGATCGGCGCCGCGCGGGCATCGCGCTGTGCGTCGTGTCGGCATGTGGCTTCGGCCTCATGGCGATCTTCGCCACGCGCGCCTACGACGCCGGTCTCGGCGTCACGACCGTGCTCGCGCTGCGCTTCGCGCTCGCGGCTGCCGTCTTCTGGGCGGTGGTCTGGGTGCGTCGCACCCGCGCGGCTGCGCCTGCCGCTGCCTTCGCCGCGCCGAGCGAGCTCGGAGCGCGCCGCGCCGCCACGCCGCGCCGCACGATCCTCGTCGCCCTCGTGCTCGGCGCGGGCTACAGCGCGCAGTCCGGGTTCTTCTTCTCGGCACTGCGGCACATCGACGTCGGCCTGACGTCGCTGCTGCTGTACACGTTCCCGGCGCTCGTCTGCGTCGGCTCCGTCGCCCTCGGCCGCGAGCGTCTCGGCCTCTGGAAGGCGTCCGCGCTCGGCCTCGCCAGCGCCGGCACGGCGCTCGTGCTGCTCGGCGGCGGCAGCGGCGCGCTACAGGTGACCGGCGTCCTGCTCGGCCTCGGAGCCGGGGTGACGTACAGCGTCTACATCCTCGTCGCCGACGGGGTCGTCGGCCGGATCGACGCGTGGCTCTTCAGCGCGCTCGTCACGACGGGCGCGGCGATCGCCGTCACGAGCGCGGGCGTCGTGACCGGCTCGCTCGCGGCGCCCGCGGGCATCGCCTGGCTGTGGATCGCCGCGATCGCGCTCGTCTCGACCGTGCTGCCGGTGAGCACGTTCCTGCTCGGCCTCGAGCGCGTCGGCGGGCCGACCGCGTCGATCGTCTCGACGGTTGAGCCCGTGCTGACCGTGTCGCTCGCGGTGGTCCTGCTCGGCGAGACGCTCGGCCCGGCGCAGCTGCTCGGCGGCGCGCTCGTCGTTGCCGCGGTCGTCGCGCTGCAGTCGCGCGGCGCGCCGGACGCGGAGCCGGCGCCCGTCGGCGTTCTCGCGCCGCGCGCGGCCGCGAGCGAAGCGGCGTAGCGCGCGCGGGGCCGGCCGGCCACCCCGTGGCCTCGCAAGCGGGTGCGGCGGTCCGGCCGCGGCGCTAGCGTTGCGGTTCGCATGGCCCTCCCGTTGCAGCCGCCGATCCTCCCGCAGCTCGCCCGCCCCCGCGCGACGCTGCCCGAGGGCGACGGCTGGGCCTACGAGCCGAAGTGGGACGGCTTCAGGACGATCGTGTTCGTCGACGGCGACGACGTCTACCTGCAGTCGCGCAACGGCAAGCCGATGTCGCGCTACTTCCCCGAGGTGGCGTTCCCGGCCGGGCGCTACGTGGTCGACGGCGAGCTCGTCGCGGCGACGTTCGGCACGCTCGGCCAGCGCATCCACCCCGCGGCCTCGCGGATCGAGCGGCTGGCGAAGGAGACGCCCGCGCGCTTCGTCGCGTTCGACGTGCTCGCGCTCGACGACGACGTGCTGATGGAGCGCGGGTACGAGGAGCGCCGTGCCGTGCTCGAGACGATCGAGGGGCTCGAGCTCACGCCCGTCGTGCGCGCGGCGGCCGACGCGGCGCAGTGGCTGCACGACGAGGAAGGCGTGATCGCCAAGGAGCTCGCCTGCCCGTACCTGCCCGGCGAGCGCAAGGGCATGGTGAAGGTCAAGCGCGTGCGGACGATCGACGCGGTCGTCATGGGCTGGCGGCCCGGCAAGCTGGAGGGCACGGTCGGCGCGATCATCCTGGGCCTCTACGGCGACGACGGCCGCCTGCGCGAGGTCGGCCATTCGAGCGGCTTCACCGTCAAGCGCAAGCGCGAGCTCGTCAGCGAGCTGCAGCCGTACGAGACCGGCGAGCGCGGCAGCGGCGAGCCGTCGCGCTGGACGCACGGGCGCGATCTCGAGTGGGTCGCGCTGCGGCCGGAGCTCGTCGTCGAGATCACGTACGACCACGTCTCCGACGGCCGCATCCGCCACGGGACGAAGGTCGTGCGCTGGCGCGACGACAAGCCGCCGGCCGACTGCAAGGTCGACCAGCTGTCGCTGTAGCGCCGCGGGGCGCCTACGCTGGTGCGCATCGTGCGGCCTGTGCTCCTGCTCCTGCTGCCGGTGCTCGCGGTGGCGGCATCGGGCTGCGGCGACGAGCCGCCCCCGGCCCCGCGCCCGCCCGTCGTCCTCTCGCTCACCGCGCCCCGCGACGCGGACACGACCCGCGAGCCGACCGTGCAGATCAGCGGCAGCGTCTCGCCCTCGACCGCGCGGGTGATC
Source organism: uncultured Actinomycetes bacterium (assembly GCA_963743055.1). GTDB lineage: Bacteria > Actinomycetota > Thermoleophilia > Solirubrobacterales > Solirubrobacteraceae > CADCVQ01. The sequence goes on from CAVUOK010000005.1 coordinate 158,055, forward strand.
GTGCTGGGCGAGCGCGTCACGGTGAGCGGTGGCACCTTCTCGCACGCGGTCGACCTGCGCGAGGGAGCGAACGTCGTGGATGTCGGGGCGTCGGCGCCGGGGAGGCGCGCCGTCTGGCGCGCGCTGCGCGTGACTCGCCGCTCGAAGATCGAGATGCCCGCGCTCGTCGGCCAGGAGGAGCAGGCCGCGCGCGACGCGCTGCAGGAGCTCGGCCTGAAGACGCGGATCGTCAACTACGACGACCTGTTCGACGCCTTCCGCCGCCGGCCGCGGCTCGTCTGCAACACGAACCCGGAGGCCGGCGCGCAGGTCGACGCAGGGGCGCAGGTCACCGTCGTCGTGTCGAAGACCTGCTGACCGGCCAGCGCGCCTGCACCCATTCGCGGGCGCGATCGCGGTCGGCGGGCCACTGGCTGTGCGCGTTGAGCATGCTCTGCAGGGTCGTGTCGGGGTTGCCTGCCGCGGCGCGTGCGACGTAGCGCGTGCACTGGTCGTACGGCGTGACCGGGTCCAGCCGCCCGCACTGCAGGAGCTGCGGGCTCTGGTGGCCGGCGAGCCGCCAGTAGGGCGAGGCCGACAGCTTCTCGGCGCTGCTCATCTTGGCCGCGAGCATGATCACGGCGCCGGCGAGCGAGTCCCAGCGCGTGAAGTCCGTCGGGCCGATCACGTCGACCGCGCCGTCGACCTCTCCCGTGGCGGCGAGCGCCGCCGCGATCGTCCCGCCGGAGCTGACGCCGTAGGCGATCACGGGCTCACCGCGCTCGCGCTCGGCGCGCGCCGCGGCGGCCGCGAAGTCGATCGAGCGCGTGACTCTGCCAAGCGGGTAGGCGACGACGCGTGTCCGGTAGCCGTGTGCTTCGAAGTCGTCGCGCACGGCGGTCATCTCCGAAGCGTTTCCGGTCTGCCAGCCACCGCCGTGCAGCAGCAGGATCGTCGGTGCGGCGTGCGCGGCGGGCGTGGCGAGCGCCAGCAGCAGGCCGGCGAGGAGCAGCGTGATCGGCCGAGCAGCGCGTCGCACGGCGCGACAGTAGTCGGGTGCGGCCCGCTGATGCAACCGCCTACCGCTGCTGCTAGTCGGGCTGCGTCGCGATCATGGCGATCTGCGGTCGGCCGTTCTCGCGGACGACGCCGAAGGCGACGCGGCCCTTGATGTCCTCGCGGCCGGAGCGGCGAACCGTGTAGCTGCCGGCCGCGCGGCCGGCAGCGCCGGGCACGACGTTCAGGTCGCCGAGCTCGTAGGCGTCGACGTCCGCGGCCGCGAACTGCCGGCGGTAGACGGCGAGCACGCCTTGGCGGCCGGTCTGCGCGCCGTCGGGCGCGACGCGCTGGACGTTGCGCGCGAGCGACAAGCGCATGGCGTCGGCGTCCTCGTCGCCGTAGGCCGCGGCGAAGTCCTCTGCGGCGCGTTGAACCTCGTCGGCGCTGAGGTAGGCGGAGACCGCACGCGTGCCTTCACCGCCGGCGTTGGCGAGGATGCCGGCCGTCGCGCCGGCCGCCGCGAGCGCGAGCAGGCCAGCGACGGCGAGCAGGACGCGCCGCCGGGCGCGATGGCGGCGGACGGGCGCGGTGGCTGCGGCGCCCGCCGGATCGGCCGCCGCTGCCCGCGGGCGAACGGCGGGCGAGGCCGCGGGCGACGCCTCCGCGCCACGAGCGGGTGCGGCAGGCGCGGCGCCGTTGGCCATCGGCGAGCCGGCCGGCGGCGGCGTTGGCGTCAGGCGGTTGCGGCGCGGCGGAGGTACCACGACGTCCGACGGCACGACCCGCGTCGCCACCCGCGCGGGGATCCTGTGCGTCGGGTCCTCGCTGGGCGCGGCGGGCCCGCGCGCGACGGTCCGCTCGCCGATCGTCACGCGCTCGCCGCGCGCCGCGGCCTGGGCGGCGCGGCCGAGGTCGCCGGCGGAGCGGTAGCGATCGGCGGGGTCCTTGGCCAGCGCGCGGGCGATGACGGCGTCGAACGCGGGGTCCACCGGCGCGAGCGCGGTCGGGCGCGGCGGCGGGTCGTTGAGGTGCGCGGCGATCGTCTGCGGGACCGTGCCGCGACTGAACGGCGCCTGCCCGGTGAGCGCGGCGTGCAACACGCCGCCGAGCGCGTAGACGTCCGTGCGCGCGTCGACGGGCTCGGCGCGCAGCTGCTCGGGCGCCATGTAGTCGACGCTGCCGATCCAGTGGCCGGTCGTCGTCATCCGCGTACCCGACGAGACCTCGACCGTCAGCCCGAAGTCCGTGAGGTAGACGTGGTCCTCGCCGGAGGACGACGTCAGCAGGACGTTGGCCGGCTTGACATCGCGATGGACGAGCCCGGACGCATGCGCGGCGTCCAGCCCGGAGGCGACCTGCGCGACGATCCCGGCGGCGCGCGACGGCTCCAAGCGTCCAGCGCGGCGGACGAGCGCGTGGAGGTCGGTGCCGTCCACGTAGCGCATGACGAGGTACAGCCGGCCCGCCTCCTCCCCCGCGCCGTACACCGGCACGATGTTCGGGTGGTCGATCGAGGCCGCCATGCGCACCTCGCGGCCGAAGCGCTCGGTGAAGTCGCGGTCCGCGACGCCCTCGGGCGCGACGACCTTCAGCGCGACCCGGCGCGAGAGCGCGAGCTCGGTCGCGCGGTAGACGACGCCCATGCCGCCGCGGCCCGCCACCGCCTCGATGCGGCAGCCGGCGAAGCGCTCACCGGGCAACAGGTCGTCCACGTTCACAAGTGTGACCGCCCGCGGCGGCGCGCCGCGCCGAGCGCGTGGTACACGGACGCCCACCGGTCGAGCTCTCGCCGCGGACGCCGCGTTGGTGACAGCCACCGGGTCGCGAGCGGGAGGATCCTCGCCGCTCAGCGAGCACGCCGTACAGCAAGCACGATCGCCTCGTCCAGCTGCGGCGTCACCAGAAAGTCGCACCACGGCGGTCGGCCCGCATCGATCCAGCGTTTGCGGAAAGCCGCGTGGACCTGCATGAAGACGGATGGGTAGTCCTCGTAGTACGGCATCACAGAGAACCGCATGCGATCCGGGCTCTTGCTCTGCCGCCATTTCTCGATCACGACGTGCAGCCGCCAGGCGTCGGTCGGATTCAGGCGCCCCTGACCCGCCGCGCACGCCAGCACAGTGACCATGTACGCCCGGGACACGCCTTCGTCGCGGGCAGCTACCCAGCCCTGCTTGTCCTCGGTGATGGCCACGTATCCCGTCCTCTTGCAGACGGCGAGTAGCTGTGCCTCTCCGTCGTTGCGAGGAGGGACGCTGCCGAAGCGCCGGTGCAGACGGGCGACAACAGGACCGTCAACCGGGGCAGGCTCGACGATCTCCACCGATGGCGCCTGGTCGACGGCGCCGCCCGTCTCCGTGGTCCCGTGCCACTCCTCGAAGACCCGGCGGGGCACGTAGATCTGCGGCCCGAACAGTCTCGGCAGCAGGTCGAGACGCCCGATGCCCGCCAGGATGATGCAAACCATGGCGTCCAGACAGCAGCGCGTATTTGGGGATGTCGCGTCGCCGGCCGTCGGGTCCGGCGATCTGGCTGTCATGCGTCGAGCAATGAGGCCGCGGCGTCCTCGTCGATGTCGGGGAGGTCGTCGCGGACAATGCCGAGGCGCTCGCGCTCAGTGGCAGCGCGTTCGTCATCCAGGCGCAGCATCTCGGCGTGCCGGCTGTCATCGATTGCGTGATGGCGCCAGAGCTTGTGGACCTTGGCGGCAAAGGTCGGCGGAAGAGCCGGCCCTGGAGGGAAACCCGCCTCCTCGTCGATGCCGGCCTCGGCGACGAGGAGCTCGATGTTCGGCTGCGACAGAAGTGCCTCTACCTGCGCCTTGGTCGCCACGCCGGAGTTCAGGAGCCGCCAGCAGGTCGCCTCGTAGGACAGCCCGAGCAGGCCCATGATCAGAACAACGTCCTCCGGAAGGATCTTCCTCCCTCGCTTATCGCCTAGGGCATCTCGGATCGCGCCAGATGGGGCGAGGAGGCTGGCGGCGAAGGCGTTCGCCGCTTTTTCGGCAGGAGCGTTGCCTGCTTTCAGGACATCCATGTCGCCGATCACGAAGTTCTCATGGTCGTGTCGGTGGAGTTCATGATGGCCGAGTTCGTGCGCCGCCGTGAATCGCTGCTTGGACGCCCGCCGGCCAGCGTTGACAATGATCAACGCCCGGCCGGTCTTGCGGATGTACATCCCGTCGCCGAACTCGGCACCAAAGTCGTGGCGCCAGAGCGCGATGTCCAGCTGCCGGATCAGCTTCCAGATGTTGATCGGCGCGTCACCCAGGTCGAGGCGATGGCGCAGCGCCAGGGCGGCGTTCTCGCCTTCGATGTAGGGCGGGACCTCACCAACCGTGGGCACTTACGAGCTCCTCGGCGAACTCAATGTCCGCGAGAAGTTCCAGACCCGCGTCGGCCATGCGCTGCAAGGCCTCATCAGACGCTCCGCCGGCACGCGCCATCGACAGCACCTGGCCGCGCTCCGCATCGAAGAATGCGTCCATCGGCACCTCCAACGCGACAGCGATCCGATGCAGAAGCATGCTGTCAACGCCTCGCTCGCCACTCTCGAACCGGGACATCTGGCCGCGCGTCGCGACATCGACGGCGGCCGCGAGGCGCTCCAGCGTCATACCACGACGCTCGCGTTCCTCGCGGATGCGGCGCCCTACGAGCTGCTTGAGTTCGTTGTCCATCTTCAGCGTCCTCCTCCTGTTGCCCCGGCGGCAACGTCATGGATAAGACTGTAGCCGAATGTTGCTACAGCGTCCAGACCTCGCATCGAGTGCGTTTCGACCAGCTACGCGAGGCCAGTTCAAGAGCGGCGTTGCTCGTTCCGCCTCTCGCTGAGCTTCGCGGCGCGATCAAATCGAAGAGGGTTCCGCAAAATCGGGCATAGGCCCCTAGCAGGCCCACGCTGGCGCAGGCTCGAACCTGATAGCCGTCAGCGCGGCGCGAAGGTGCGCGCGACAGGGCGGGGCGTGCGCGGCGCGAAGGTTCACGGCGGCGCGGCCGCCGGCGTGCGTGGCTCAGCGCGCGGCGGTCTCGCGCAGCTCCTCGGCCAGGCGCGCCAGCTCCGCGCCGTCGGCCGTGCTCTGCGCGGCCTGCTCGAGGCGGGTCGCCTGCGCGGCCACGGCATGCGCGCCGACCGTGCGGCTCGCCCCCGCGATCCGGTGCGCCTGGCGGCGCAGGGCATCGGCGTCGCCGTCGCGCAGCGCCTGCCACAGCGCCTCGAGGTCGTCGCCGAGCGACTGCAGGTAGCGCGTGACGATGTCGCGGTTGAGGTCCTCGTCGCCGCCGGTCAGCTCGTCGAGCGCGGACTGGTCGATCGCGGGGCCGGCGAGCGGCCGCGCCCCGGCGTCCGACCACACGCCGTCGGGCAGCCAGCGGCGCAACGTCCGCGCGAGCATCGCGAGCGTCGCGGGCTTGATCACGACGTCGTCCATGCCCGCCGCGGCGCAGCGCTCGCGCTCGCCGCTCAACGCGCTCGCCGTCAGCGCGACGACCGGGGCCCGTCCGCGGCCGGCGCGCTCCTCGAGCGCACGCAGCTCGCGCGCCAGCTCGTAGCCGTCCGCACCGGGCAGCTGGATGTCCGTGAACACGAGCCCGTAGCGCGCGCGCTCGAACCGCTTCAAAGCCTCGTCGGCGTCCGCCGCGATGTCGGTCTGAAAGCCGATCGCCTCGAGCTGGAGGGCGAGGATCTCGCGGTTGACGGGGTGGTCCTCGACGAGCAGCAGCAGGCTACCCTCGCGCTCGGCGTCGGCGCGCGCCGGGAGCGCGCGACGCGTCAAGGGCACGTCGGCGAGGGAGTCCGCCGGACCCTGCGCCACGGGCAGCGGCAGCTCGACGCGCATCGTCGTGCCCCGGCCCAGCGCGCTCGCCATCTCGACACGCCCGCCCATCGCCTCGACGAGCTGGCGGCAGATGACGAGCCCGAGCCCGGTGCCCCCGGCGTGGCGCGCGGCGTCGGTCCCGGCCTGCTCGAACGGCGCGAACAGCCGCGCCTGATCCTCCGGCGAGACGCCGATGCCGGTGTCCTGCACCTCGATCGCCACCTGCTGCACGCCGTCGCTCGCCTCGCCGCCGACGGACACGCGCACCTCGACCGACCCCTCGGGCGTGAACTTCAGCGCGTTGCCGACGAGGTTGCCGAGCACTTGGCGCAGGCGCACGGGGTCGGCCTCGTGGCGCGCGGCGAGCTCGCCGTCGATCCGCGTCCGCAACGCGACGGTGCTGTTCGGCGATGCGAGCCGGTGCTGGGTCACGACGTCCTCGACGAGCGCGCCGACCGCCGTCGCGACCGCGACGAGGTCGAGGTGGCCGGCCTCGATCTTCGAGAAGTCGAGCACGTCGCCGATGACGCCGAGCAGCGAGCGGGCCGAGCGCGTCGCGACGTCCACGAGCGAGCCCTGCTCGGCGTCGAGCGCACCCAGAGCGAGCACCTCGAGCGTGCCCGTCACCGCGACGAGCGGCGTGCGCAGCTCGTGGCTCATCATCGCCAGGAAGGCCGACTTCGCGCGATCGGCGCTCTCCGCGTCCTCGCGCGCGCGGCGCAGCTGCACCTCGAGCGCCTTGCGCTCGGTGACGTCGGCTACGTAGCCGTAGAGCTCGCCCGACCCGTCGCCGGCCGGCTGGCCGATCGCCTGCCCTTGCATCCAGCGCACCTCGCCGGCGCGCGTGTGGATGCGGTACTCGTGGCGCCACGGCCCGCCGCGGCGCGCCGCCGCGACCATCGAGTCGATCCACGCGCCGCGGTCGTCGGCGTCGACCGCGCGCGCGACCGACGGGAAGTCGACCTCCTCGTTGTCGGCCACGCCGTGGATGCTGCCGTCGCGGCTGGCGAAGCGGACGGACAGGCCGCCGTCGGTGTCGACGTGGAACTGGAACACCGCGCCGGGCACGCGGTCGGCGATCGTGCGCAGGCGCTCGGAGGCGTCGCGCGCCTCGCGCTCGGCGCGGCGGCGGCCGGCGAGGTCGCGCTCGACCGCGTCGGCCATCCCGTTGAAGTCGCCGGCCAGCTCGCGCAGCTCGGCGACGCCGTCGGCCGGCGCGCGCTCGGACCAGTCGCCGCCGGCGATCCGGCGCGTGACCGCGGTCAGGCGCGCGAGCGGGCGGGCGATCTGGCGCGCGGCGAGCGCGAGCGTGATGAGCAGGGTGAGGCCGAGCAGGACGAGGATGCCCGTCTGCGAGACGAGCAGCTTCTCCGTGCGGGCCTGCAGGTCGGCGGTGCGGGCGCTCGTACGCGCGTCGACGAGCTTGGTGAAGCGCTCGATCGCCCCCATGATCTGACCCTTCTCGCGGTGGTAGGCATCGTCGACGAGCAGCTTGTACTGCGGCGCGACGTCGCCGACGTACGCACGATCGACCTGCTTGTCGATCCGCGGCGCGACCGCATCCATGACCCGCTCCTCGAGGCGGGCGAGGTGATTGGAGGCGCGTAGCGAGGCGTCCAGCGCGGTGAACTCCGCGGCCGAGAACCGCGCGCGGCGCATGAGCTCGGTCAGCGAGGTCGGCGGTCCCGTCCGGATCTTGGCCTCGCCGTCGGCGAGCACGCGATCCCAGAACGAGCTGTCGTAGTTGACGGGGCGCGGCGCGGCTCCGCGGCGGATCGCGAGGATCTCGTCGTAGTAGCGGCGGTAGCGCCGCTCGCCGGTCTCGACGTAGAGGCGCACCATGCGCGTGAGGTCGTTCGAGCTCTGGCGCATCTGGTCGGACAGCCGGAACGACGTGACGCGCTGATGCTCGGCGTCGGTGCGCTGCGTGGCGGTGTCGTGCTGGAGGATCGTGACCGAGAAGAGCCCGGCCGCGAGCAGCATCACGAGCGCGAGCAGCGTGCCGAACAGGACGCGGATCGTCGGCGGGCGGCTGGCGATCACGCGACACCGCTCCACTGCGCGAGCCAGCCGGCGACGTCCTCGGGTGCGAGCGCCGGGCCGACGAGCGCGCCTTGGGCGCTGTCGCAGCCGGCCTGCAGCGCGAGCTCCCACTCGGCGTGCGAGTCGCAGCCGTCGCAGACGGTGCGCACGCCCTGGTCGGCCAGCGCCTGCACGGTGGCGGCGAAGGCCTCGGCGCCCTGCTTGGACGCCGCCGCCCGCACGAGCGCGTCGGAGGCGATCTTGACCTCGGTCAGCGGCAGTCTGGCGAGCTCGCGGAGGGTCGCGCGGGCAGCGCCGAAGCCGTCGATGCCGAGGCCGAAGCCGCGCACGCGCAAACGCGTGAGGACGTCGAGGGGCGCGGCGGCGGGCGACGCGCCGCGGGCGTCGGGCAGCGCGACGCAGATGCGCGCGAGCTCGACCCCTGCCTGCGCGGCGAGCTCGGCGAGGCGGTCGACGATCCGGGTGGCGGTCAGCGCCGAGGGCGGCAGGACGAGCGTGACGTCGACGAGCTCGCCCGCGTCGGAGAGGAGGCGCTGCGCGCCGAGACCCGCGCGAGCGACGAGCTCGGCGACGGCGTCCGCGGACTCGCCCCGCGGTGCGCCGGAGGGATCGGTGGCGGCGTCGGCGTCGGTGGGTCGTGCCGCGGGGGCGCCGGAGGCGAGCGCGGGCGCGGCGGCGGCGGAGGCGAGCGCGGCGGCCGGCGAGGCGGCGGAGGCGAGCGCGGGCGCGGCGGCCGCGGAGGCCGGCGAGGCGGAGGCGGCGGAGCCCGGCGCTGCGGAGGCGGAGGCCGGCGCGTGCGCGACGGCGGGCGCGGCGGCGGCGGGGGCGGGCGCGGCTGTGCGGTGCGCGCGCACCTCGACCGCGCCGAGGCGGCCGGAGGCGAGCTCGACGCGCGGCCTCACGCGCACCACGACGCGCTCCTCGCGCAGCGCGGCGGCCCACGGGTCGTCGCCGGTCGCGGCAGCCTCGGGCGCGGACCCCGCGGTCGCGGGACGGTGCAGGCCCACGGCCTGCAGCAGCCTGCGCGCGGTCAGCGGCTTGCGGATCGCGCCGAGGACTTCCAGCCCGTATCCGCGGGCGGTCGCCTCCGCCGATCGCAGGACGCTGTCGTCGAGGCCGCTCGCGATGACGATCGCCGTGCCGGCGCGCAGCTCGCTGACGTGGCGCAGGAACTCGACGCCGTCCATGCCGGGCATGTCGAGGTCGCAGACGACGATGTCCGGGCGCGGTTCGGCGCCGAGCAGGGCGAGGGCCCCCTCGCCGTCGGCGGCCTCGAGCAGCTCCCCGGCCCCGAGGTTCGCGAGGATCTGCAGCGTCGTGCGGCGCTGGAACTCGTGGTCCTCCACGACCATCACGGTGCAGTCGGCCAGCGTCACGGCGGGAACTCCTCTCGGGAACGGGTCAGCGTGCCGCCCAGCAGCTCGAGCTCGCGGCCGCGGCGGACGGCCTCCTCGCGCGTCCGGACGCCGAGCTTCGCGTACAGGGCGCGCGTGTGGGTCTTGATCGTGTTGCGCGAGATGAACAGGGCGTCGGCGACCTCGCGCAGGCTGCCCGCGCCGGCGAGCGCGCGCAGCACCTCGACCTCGCGGCCCGACAGCTCGCCGGTCCCGTTGGGCGCGCGCCGGCCAGCGGCGTTGCCCTGGCCGGAGCCCGACCCGGCGGCATACATGCCCGAGCCCGAGGCGTCTCGCGCGCCGCCCGCGCCGGAGCCATCTCGCGCGCTGCCCGCGCGCGCGCCGAAGCCATCGTGCGCGCCACTCGCGGCCACGGCGGAGCCAGCTCGCGCGCCGCCCGCGCCGGAGCCATCTGGCGCGCCGCCGGCGCCGGAGCCGGACCGCTGGCCGCCGCCGCGCGATCCGGACTCATCCCCCTCGAAGACCTGCAACGCGGCCGCGAGCACGCCCGCGTCCCGCGCGCCGGCGATCCGCGCGCGGCCGGCCCGCGCCGCGCCGGCGGCGTCCTCGGCCCGGCCCAGCGCCGCGTAGGCGCGGGCCAGCTCCAGCAGCAGCGCGGGCACCATCAGCGACGAGTCGCGCCAGTCGCGCGCGAGCTCGAGGCCGGCCAGGCAGCGCATCGCGGCGTCCTCCGCCGAACCCCGCGAGGTCAAGACGCGCGCGCTCGCGCAGATCACCGGCAGCGAATGTGGAGCGGCGCGCAGCGGCCCCGAGTCGCGTGCCGAGACAGCCTCGGCCGCGAAGCCCGCGGCCGCGTCGAGGTCGCCGCGCTCGCAGGCCGCCAGCGCCAGGACCGCGACCGGCAGGTACGCGACGAGCGGCAGGCCCGCCGACGGCAGGTGCACCTGGCCGGCCAACGCGTCGCGCGCGAGGAGCTGCGCCTGCTCGATCTCGCCGAGCAGCAGCGCGTGCCACGCACTCAGCGCCTGCACCGCGGAGCGCACGGGCGAGCCCGCCGGCAGCACATCGAGCGCCTCGCGCGCCGCCGCGACCGCGCCACCCAGGTCGTCGAAGCAGATCATCGCCGTCAGGCACAGGCCGGCGAGCCGCAGCGACGCGGTGCCGTCGGGCATCGGCCCCTCCCAGCCCGCGCGCTCGCCATCCAGCAGCCAGGCGTCACGCCGCGCGCGGTCCCCGTCCAGCGCGGCGAGCAGCGCGCTGACATAGCACAGGCGCGGGTCCTCGCGAACGACAGCCGAGGGGAAGCGCGCGAGCCAGTCCCGCGCCCGCCCGCCCAGGGCGCCGGACTGCACGAACCGGATCGAGTGGCGTGTGAGGAGCTCGGAAGCCAGGTCCCATTCGCACGCCGCGAGGTAGTGGTGCATCGCCTCGTGCAACTCGCTCTCGCCGCCCTCGGTCTCAAACCACGCGCCGGCGCGCACGTGCAGCTCGCGCGCTCGCGCCGGGTCGTCCTCGAGCAGGCGGCTGTGCAGCACCTCGCGTAGGAGGTGATGGCAGCGAAACCACGTCCGGCCGCGGTCCAGCGGCGAGAGCAGCAGGGACGTCCGCGTCAGCGTGCGGAAGGCGCCGCGGGTCGTCGCGTCGTCGCCGAGCACGCGCGAGCAGAGGTCGGCGTTGAAGCGGTCGAGGACCGCGGTCTCGAGGATGAAGCGCCGCTCGTGCTCGGGCGACGAGCGCAGGACCTCGTCGGTCAGCGCGCCGAAGAGGTCCTCGCCGCTGACCGCGAGCTGCTCCATGACGTCCTCGATCCCGTCGCCCAGCCGCAACCGCAGCGCCGCGAGGTACAGCGCCGCGGGCCAGCCCTCCGTGCGCTCCTCGAGCGCCGCGACGTCGGCGACATCCAGCGACAGGCCGAGCCGGTCGCGCAAAAAGCGCAGCGCCTCGTCGTCGCCGAAGCGCAGGTCGTCGGCGCGCAGGTCGAGCACCTCGCCCTGGATGCGCAACCGCCCCAGCGACGTCAGCCCGAGATCGCGGCGGCTCGCCAGCAGCACGCGGTGCGGGCTGGGCAACCGCGCGAGCACCCAATCGAGGCTGTCGCGCGTCGCACCGTCGTCGAGGACGAGGTGCAGGTCGTCGAGGACGAGCGTGATCGGCTCGCGCGTCTCGGCGAGCGCGTCGAGCAGCGCGATCAGCACGCCGCTGCGCAGGTCGGCGTCCGGCGCCTCGGCGGCGTCGAGCGCCGGATCGAGGTCCGAGCCGAGCAGATGGCGCAGGCCGGTCAGGACCGCCGACCACAGCCGCGCGCCGCCGTCGTCGGCGTCGAGCGAGACCCACACGACGCGGTCGGGCTCGGCGCAGCGCTCGCTCCACTGCGCGAGCAGCGTGCTCTTGCCGTAGCCCGGCGGCGCCGTCACGACCACGATCCGCGCGCCGCTGGCCTCGATCGCGTCGAGCAGCAGCGATCGCTCGACGTGCTCGTCGCGCATGGCGGGCCGGTGGAACTTGGTCTGCGGGAAGACGGCGCTGGCGTCGTCGCGCGTGGAGAGCGCGGACGTCATCGGCGCGTCGGGCGCCGCACGCGATCGGCTTTCGCGGTGCTCACGCTGCGCAGGCTCGCGCAGGCGCACGCTCCGAACAACAGCCGCAGGGCCAAATCACCCGGGGTGAATTTCTCCCGGGGGGATGTGCGCTCACCCCGGTCGCCGCGACCGTGGCTCCCAACCAGAACCGCCGACCCCGACCGCAGAGGAGCCGCTTCGTGGAGCCCATCGTCGAACCCGAGGAGATCGACCCCGAGCTGAGCGACGGCGCCGTGGCCGTCGCCGACCCGCCGCCCGCCGCGCCGGCCGCCGCCCAGCCCAAGGACGCGCGCTCGGAGATGCTCGAGGACTACTCGCTGCGCTACGCGCCGAGCCGCTATCGCAAGTGGAGCGAGTTCGCCGTCGCGAACACCGCGCTCGGCGGGATCGCCTACCTCGCCGACTTCGCCATCGGTGGATCGCTCGCCGTGACCTTCGGCTTCACGAACGCGTTCTGGGCGATCCTGCTCGCCGCGTCGGTCATCTTCCTGACGTCCTTCCCGATCGCGTACTACTCCGCGAAGTACTCGATCGACATGGACCTCATCACCCGTGGAGCCGGCTTCGGCTACTTCGGCGGCACGGTCACGTCGCTCATCTACGCGAGCTTCACGTTCATCTTCTTCGCGCTCGAGGGGTCGATCATGGCCCAGGGATTGCATCTCGGGCTCGGCATCCCGCTGTGGCTGGGCTACGGCGTCTCGGCGCTCATGATCCCGCCGCTCGTCGTCTTCGGCATGACGCTCTTGTCGAAGATGCAGATGTGGACGCAGCCGCTGTGGCTCGTCGGCATGTTCCTGCCGTTCATCGTCATCGCGATCCAGGACCCCGCCGCCTACGAGCAGTGGACGCACTACGGCGGCGCGACGGGCGGCAACACGGCGTTCAGCCTCGTCGCGCTCGGCGCGGGCGCCGGCATCGCGCTGTCGCTGATCGCGCAGATCGGCGAGCAGGTGGACTACCTGCGCTTCATGCCATCCAAGACCAAGGAGAGCTCGAAGCGCTGGTGGATCGCCGTCGTCGCCGCCGGCCCGGGCTGGGTCATCCTCGGCGCGCTGAAGCAGCTCGGCGGCGCGTTCCTCGCGTTCTACATCGTCGGCGAGGTCGGCTCCGCCGTCGCGACCCAGCCCGTCGAGCAGTTCCTCGCCGGCTTCAACGAGTTCTTGCCGTACGGCCTCGCGCTCGGCATCGCGGTGTTCTTCGTCGTGCTGTCACAGGTGAAGATCAACGTGACGAACGCTTACTCGGGCTCGCTGCGCTGGACGAACTTCTTCTCAACCGCGCTGAAGTGGTACCCCGGCCGCGTGTACTTCGTGTTCTTCAACGTGGGCATCGCGCTCGTGCTGATGGAGGCGAACATGTTCAGCTTCCTCAACGAGCTGCTCGGCTTCTACTCGAACGTCGCGATCGCGTGGATCGGCGCCGTCGTCGCGGACCTCGTCATCAACAAGCCGCTGCTGAAGACGAGCCCGTCGTACATCGAGTTCAAGCGTGCGCACACGCCGAAGTTCAACCCCGTCGGCTTCGGCGCGATGGTCATCGCGTCGGCGGTGTCGATCGCCGCGTACTTCGGCGCCTTCGGCCCGACGCTCGACGCGTGGTCGCCGTTCCTCGCCATCACGATCGCGATGGTGCTGTCGGTCGTGCTGTCGCTCGTGTTCCGCAACCGCGGGGTGTACATCGCTCGCGAGCCCACCGTGCCGCCGGCGGAGCGCTCGACGGTGCAGGTGCAGTGCAGCGTGTGCACCGAGCAGTTCGAGATGCCGGACGTCGCGCTGTGTCCCTTCCACAAGGGGCCGATCTGCTCGCTGTGCTGCACGCTCGAGAAGTCGTGCAAGGACGTCTGCAAGACAGACCTGCCGGGCGCCGAGCAGACGGGCATCCCGCTGCCGATGGCGGGCGTGTGACGGGGTAGGGGTGAACCGCGGGCGGGCGGCGCCGGGGGACGCCGCCCGCTCCGGGCGCGGGTTGTCCAGGTTCCAAATATCCCGGGGGGGTGCCCTAGTGCGCCGTGCCCGTCGTGGCGGCAAGATCGCAGAACACGCCGAGGACTGGTCACATTCCCCCATGTGGCTCCGATGGTGTGAACGGGATAGACGGTCGTAGACCGACCCCATCGCCGGCTTGCTGCGTGCCGGGGATGGGGTCCTACGACGTGGACGAGCGCTGGCGAGCGGCGCGGGCCTTTGGTGGGGCCCGCGCCGCTTGTCATTCGTCTGGGTCCGTGCGAGCGCGCGAGGGATCGCACGGCGTGCACAGAGCATGGACGTTGTCGCCCGCCTCCCCGACGGGCTCGGGGCCGTCGAGATTCGAGACCGTGTAGCCGGCGGCGCGCATCGCGCTGCAGAACTCGCCGTTCAGGCCGTGCATCTCGCAGACGACGATCGGCCTTGCCGACGACGCGCCCGGACGGGCCCACGATCCGCGCCGCGACAAGCGCGAGGTAGCCGATGTTCGCGCCGACGTCCCAGACGTGGTCGCCGGCGCGGGCGGAGCGGACGATCGCCTGCTGGACCTGCATCTCGTGCGTGCCGGTGAGGACGGCGTAGGCCTGCGCCCCCCACGGCTTGAACGAGCGCGCGTCGATGCGCAGCCGCACTGCGAGCCCTCCGAGGATCGACAGCTCGCCACGCGCGGTGAGCAGCGCGATCGGTCTGAGCAGGCCGCGCGCCGCCCAGCGCGACATCCGCTCGTGCGGCACGACGCGCATGAGCAGCCAGACCAGGCGCGTGCGCGCGAGCCGAGTGGGCACCGCGAGCCGTCGCGGTGTGTACTGATGCGCGGCCATGGCTCAGAGCATGCCAGTCCTCGTCGCGCCGTCCGCCTTCTCGGACGAGCTGCGCGCGCCCGTCGTCGCGGCGGCGATCGGCCGCGGGCTCGAGCGGGCGGGCGTCTCGCCGCCGCCGGACCTCTGCCCGTCGGCGGGCGGCGGCCGCGGGACGATCGAGGTGCTGCTGCCCGTCTTGGGAGGCGCGACGGGCGACGGCTTCGCGCTGATCGAGGACGGCGGGACGGGACTGGTCGAGCTGGGCGCGTCCGCGCAGGAGACGGGCTCGCGGGTGCTGGCCGCCGTGGCGGCGGGCGTCGAGGTCGTGCTCGTGTGCGCGGGCGGCGCGGGAGCGTTCGACGGCGGCACCGGGGTAGTCGAGGCGATCGAGGACGGCGGCGGCCTGCCCGGCGTGTCGCTGGTCGTGCTGTGCGAGACGCGCGGCGCGTGGACGATGCGCGGGGATGATCTGCGCCGCGACCCGCGCGCCACCGCGATGACAGCGGCCGGTGGCGGCCTCGCCGGCGCGCTGTGGGCGCGCTACGGTGCCGTGCTCGTCTCCGGTCCCGCGTTCGTCCTCGAGCAGCTCGGCTTCGACGCGCGCATGCGAGCGGCACGAGCCGTCGTCGTCGGCGAGGGGCGCCTCGATCGCGAGACGCTCGCCGGCCGCATCGCCGGCGAGGCCGCGATCCGCGCGCGGCAGGCAGGCGTGCCATGCCACGCGGTCGTCGCACACGACGCGATCGACGGCTTCGACGCCCGGATCCTCGATCTGCAGGCGATCGTCGAGGCGGGCACGATCGAGGCGATCGAAGCGGCCGGAGCGCAGCTCGCGCACTTTCTGTAAAGGTATGCGACGGTGAGTGCCGCTACCGCCACGGCGTGGCGTCCGTCACGAGGCCAGGTGATCCGATCCGAAGGACGTCGTGCGGATCACCGGCTCGCCGGCCGCATCGGAAGCACCGAGGTCGACCGTCGCGACGATCGCGAAGTCGTGGTTGGCCTCGGGGTCCTCGATGATCTGGCGCACCGCCCATGACCGCTCGAGACGATCGGATGGCGGGTCGCGGTCGATCATCAGCAGCTCCGGCGACCGCGCATCGGCCCCCGTCTGCATCGACGGGTACTCGTCCCAGTAGGCGCCCAGCGCGGCCTCCCACGCATCCGCGGTCATGGCGACCCTGCCCGTTCCGTCGGTGAGCGCGGCCGCCGCGACCTCGAGCTGGGCGAGCGCCGCGGCGTCGTCGCGTGACGCCAGCTGGACCTTCTGGAACATGGCGTTGCGGACCATCACGGTGAACGCGCGGGTGTTCGCCGTGATCGGCCGCGGTGGCGGGGCCGTCTCGCCGGCTGCCATCGCGGCCGCCACGCGGGCTACCGACTCCGGGTCGGTGAGCGCCTCCCACTCGTCGAGCAGGCTCGAGTCGGTCTGGCGGACCGTCTCCCCGAGCCACTCGATGATGTCGTCGAGCTCGTCGGTCTTGACCTCGTCGGGCACCGTGTGGCGCAGCGCGCGATAGGCGTTGCTGAGGTAGCGCAGCACGAGACCTTCGGAGCGGGCGAGACCGTAGAACGAGACGAATTCGGTGAACGTGCGCCCGCATTCGTACATGTCGCGCACGACGGATTTCGGAGACAGGTCGGAGTCGCGCACCCATGGATGGGTCTCGCGGTACACGCGCAGCGCGTCCACCAGCGGCTCCCCCAGCGGCTTCGGATAGGTGACCTCCTCGAGCAGCTCCATGCGCTCGTCGTACTCGATGCCCTCGGCCTTCATCTCGGCGACCGCCTCGCCGCGCGCCTTGTGCGCCTGCGCCATGAGCACGGGGAACGGGTCGTCGAGGATCGCCTCGACGACCGAGAGCAGGTCCAGGGTGTAGGTCTCGGCTTCCGGGTTCAGCAGGGCGAACGCCTCGAGCGCGAAGGACGCGAGCGGCTGGTTGAGCGCGAAGTCCGACTGCAGCTCCACGGCCAGCTTGAGCGTGCGGCCGTCCGGGTCGGGCTCGGCGAGCCACACGAGCACGCCTGCGTTCACGAGCTCGTCCCCGAGCTCCTGCGCCCGCTCGGAGAGGCGGCGGCGCCCGCGCTCGTCCTCGTGGTTGTCCTCCATCAGCGCCCGCATCGTCTGCACCGGGTCCGCCGGCTGGTTGACGACGTTGAGGATCATCGCGTGGTCGACTCGCATCCGCGACACGAGCGGCTCGGGCACTGCGGTCTTCAAGCGCTCGAATGTCTCCTCGGTCCAGCTCACGACGCCGTCGGGCGGCTTCTTGGTCTGGACCTTGCGGCGCTTCTTCGGATCGTCGCCCGCCTTGGCCAGCGCGCGCGTGCGTTCGATCACGTGATCGGGCGCCTGCACGACGACGTAGCCGCGCGTGTCGAACCCGGCGCGTCCGGCGCGCCCGGCGATCTGGTGGAACTCACGCGCCTTGAGCAGCCGGTGGCGGGTGCCGTCGAACTTCGCCAGGCTCGTGAAGACGACCGTCCGGATCGGGACGTTGATGCCGACGCCCAGCGTGTCGGTGCCGCAGATCACCTTGAGCAAGCCGGTCTGCGCGAGCTGCTCGACGAGGCGCCGGTAGCGCGGCAGCATCCCGGCGTGGTGCACCCCGACGCCGCCGCGCACGAGCTTGGAGAGCGTGCGCCCGAAGCCGGCGGTGAAGCGAAACGCGCCGAGCATGGTCGCGATCGCGTCGCGCTCCTCGCGCGTGCACAGCTTCGCCGACAGCAGCGACTGGGCGCGCTCCATCGCGGAGGCCTGCGTGAAGTGCACGACGTAGATCGGCGCTTGGTCGGCCGCCGCGAGCTCTTCCAGCAGCTCGTGGATCGGCTGGACCGACCAGGAGAAGGTGAGCGGCACAGGCCGCTCGGCGTTGTCGATGACGGCGGTGGGGCGGCCCGTGCGCCGGGTCAGGTCGTCCGCGATCTCGCTGATGTCGCCGAGCGTGGCCGACATGAGCAGAAACTGCGCGTCGGGCAGGGTGAGCAGCGGCACCTGCCACGCCCAGCCGCGCTGGCCGTCGGCGTAATAGTGAAACTCGTCCATGACGACCTGGCCGACGTCGGCGCCGGCGCCTTCGCGGAGCGCGATGTTCGCCAGCACCTCCGCCGTGCAGCAGATGATCGGCGCGTCCGAGTTGACCGACGCGTCCCCGGTCAGCATCCCGACGTTCTCGGCGCCGAAGATCGTGCACAGCGCGAAGAACTTCTCGGAGACGAGCGCCTTGATCGGCGCGGTGTAGAACGTGATGCGGCGATCGGCCAGCGCCGCGAAATGCGCGGCCACCGCGACCAGCGACTTGCCCGAGCCGGTCGGCGTGGCGAGGACCACGTTGCTGGCGGAGAACAGCTCGATCGCCGCCTCCTCCTGGTGCGGGTACAGGGTCAGGCCCTGCCGCGCCGTCCAGTCCATGAACGCGTCGTAGACCGAGTCGGGGCTCGGGGCGGCGGGGAGGTCATCGACCAAGCTCATGCGCTCGGAGCACGCTAACGGTCGCGCGCCGACCGCAAAGGGCGGAGGGGGGCTTAGGCCGGTGCCTTGACGATCTTGAACTTCGCGGTGCGGATGGCGCTCGTCGTGCCCGCGCCGGCGGATGCGACCGCCTGCAGGCGGTAGTTGCCCGTCGCCAGCGGCTTGCGGCCGGCGAGGCCGCTGAACGGCACCTTCTTCGCGCCGCCGCTCTTGTGCACGCGCTTGAGCGTCGAGATCCTGACGTACCGCGTGCAGGGCTTCTTGCGCTTGAGCTTGGCGGTCGGCTTGACGCACTTCGACCCCGACCGCCGGCCGGAGGCGACGCGCTGGACGAGGATCGTGACCGTCGCCGGGCGCGACAGCTTGTACTTGATCGTAGTCCCCCTGGCCGTCTTGGTCTTCTTCTTCTTGGTCGCGGCGGCGGCGGCGGTCAGCGCGGTTGCGGTCGACGCGCGGGCGAAGGTCTTGCGGCTCAGGCCGAACGCGTCGAGGCGCACGCGGTCGCCCGCGGCGAGTCCCGCGCCGCTGTCGTCCGGGCTTGTCACTTCCTCCGCGACGACCTCGGTCGCCGCGTCGGTGGCGCTGCAGTCCGAGCTGGCAGGGTCGTTGTCCTCGTCCCCGCCGTAGGAGGCCTTCCAGCGGTACGTCCCGGCCTCCGAGCGAACGACCACCGGCGACTGGTAGACGCCGTTGCCGGTGGCGGCGATGGTGCTCGTGTAGATGGGCGCAGCGGTGCAGTCGGGGTCCGCGGGGCCGAAGAGATCCCAGGTGAGGGCCCCGTCGGGATGGGTGCCGGCGAGCGTGACGGCGGCCGACAAGCGCCCGCCCGCCGGGATCGTCGGCGGGGCGCTCACGGTGAGCTCGGGCACGTCGCGCACGACCGTCACCGTCGCGTAGCCGACGCCGGGAGTCTGCAGGCCGTTCCACGATGCGGTGGCCCGCGTGAACGCGACCATGTCCGTCTGCAGCCCGTCCTCCTCGCTGCCCGAGTCCTTCGCCGGGAAGCGGTGGACGGTGTAGGTGAACGAGACGACGCACGTCGACCCGGGGCCGGCCGCGCCGAGGATGATGGGGAAGTCCGGGGTGAAGGTGACCTTGCCGGAGACGGGGTCGGTGTCCGTGACGGAGAAGCTGTTGCCGGTGCACGCGCCGGAGGCGTCGGCGCTGTCGCCGATCGTGATCGTGCCCAAGTCGGGGCCGGGCGAGATCGTGCAGTTGCGGTCGGCGAGCTCGGCGCCGCACGACGGCACGAGCGTGAGCTCCGAGACGCTGAGATAGCCGCCGTCCTCGGGCGCGGTCGAGTGGTTCGCGAGCAGGAGCTGTCCCTGGGCGACGTCCCCGAGCGCGACCTGCGTTCCGACCGCGACGGTGGGCGTGATGGCAATCGAGGGCGCGGCCTGCGCCGTCGCCGGAGCGAGCACGCCGGCGAGGCACCCCACCACCGCGATCGCGCGCCGAGCCGTTCGTCTGCGCGTCGGCGGTGCGGAGCCCTTCAAGAACATGATCCTTCTCCTGGCGAGTGGGCCCGCTCGACGGGCATGCATAGGCAACGGGACACGGCGAGCAGGGTGCGACGAGGCACCACGGCTGCGGCTTGCATGCACCTTGTCGGCGCGGTGCCGGGTCCTCCGCAGACCGGTGGACGAATTACGTAGAGGCGTGCATCACGTCGCGTCGCGGCCGGGTGGGATGAGGGAGATCGCGCCGTTGGTCCCCGGGACGGCGACGCTGGCTCGCATCCTCGCCGAGGCGGCCGACCGCGCTACCCGGGGAGGCGCGGGCGTGATGCTCGCGCGGCGCGGTCGGCCAGCGCTCGCATCGCGGCGATGAGCTCGGGCGGCTCGTGGATCTCGAAGTCGACGTCGATCATGCCGACGCGCATCGCGAGCCAGTCCAGCGAGTCGTCGCTCGTGCGGTACTCGCACGTCTCGGCACTCAGAGGCGTCAGGCTCTCGCGCATCCACGGCCAGCGCTCGGCGAGCGCCGCTGCAGGGGCGTGGATCGTGATGCGTGCGGTGAAGCGGCTCGGCGACTGGCGGAGGTTCGCCGCGACGTAGGCGGCAGGGTCGCCGTCGCCGGGCAAGACGCGAGGCGTGAAGCGCGCGCCGCCCGTCGACGGGCGCTCCAGGCGGTCGACTCGGAACGTGCGCCAGTCGTCGCGATCGCAGTCCCACGCCACCAGGTACCAGCGGCGGCCGAGGTTCACCAGGCTGTGCGGCTCGACGAGCCGACGCGACTCGGTCGCATCGCGCGCGCTGTAGTCGAAACGCAGCCGCTCGCGGTCACGGCACGCGCCGGCGATCGTCGTCAGCGCCTCGGGGTCCACGCGCGGCCCCGTCGCCGGCAGCGTCGACGTCACCGACTGCAGCGCGTTCACCCTCCGGCGCAGGTGCGACGGCAGCACCTGCTCGAGCTTCACCAGCGCGCGGATCGCCGTCTCCTCGATGCCCGTCACCGACGCGCCCGCCGCCGTGCGCAGGCCGACGGCGATCGCCACCGCCTCGTCGTCGTCCAGGAGCAGCGGCGGCATCGCCGTCCCTGCGTGCAGCCGATAGCCGCCGAACGGGCCCGTCGACGCCTCGACCGGATACCCGAGATCGCGCAGCCGCTCGATGTCGCGGCGGATCGTGCGCGGCGAGACCTCCAGCCGGTCGGCGAGCTCGCCGCCCGGCCAGTCGCGCCTCGTCTGCAGCAACGAGAGCAGCTTGAGCAGACGTCCGGAGGTCCCATGCATGATGCACAGCGTCGCACGCATTGCGGCCAGTAACTGGCCTAGACCTATCTTAGGCTGCAGGCCAGGCAGCCGCACCGATGAGTTCTGCGGCCGCACGCCGTCTGAAGCTGCAACGAAGACTTCGGAGACAGGGGAACCCCGCATGCCATCGACAGCGCAGGTCAAGAACAGAGACGCAGCCGGCCCGGCGCCGCCGCCGGGTGCGCCGGCGATCGCCGTGAAGGACCTCTCGAAGGCGTTTGGCGACGTCCGCGCGCTCGACGGCGTGTCCTTCGAGGCGGCACCGGGCACCGTGCTGGGGCTGCTCGGCCCCAACGGCGCGGGCAAGACGACCGCCGTGCGCGTCCTCGCGACGCTGCTCAAGCCCGACTCGGGCACGGCGAGCGTCGCCGGCCTCGACGTCGTCGCCGACGCGACGAAGCTGCGCCACCGGATCGGCCTCGCGGGCCAGTACGCGGCGATCGACGAGAATCTCACCGGCCTCGAGAACCTCGTCATGGTCGGCCGCCTCTACGGCATGTCGCGCGCGCAGGCGAAGACCCGCGGGCGCGAGCTGCTGGGGACGTTCGACCTGCTCGACGCCGCCGACCGCCCCGCCAAGACCTACTCCGGCGGCATGCGCCGGCGCCTCGACCTCGCCGACGCGCTCGTCGCCAAGCCGCCGGTCCTGTTCCTCGACGAGCCGACGACCGGCCTCGACCCGCGCAGCCGGATCGCGCTGTGGGAGACGATCGAGTCGCTCGTCGCCGACGGCACGACCGTGCTGCTCACGACCCAGTACCTCGACGAGGCCGACCGCCTCGCCGACACGATCGCGGTCATCGACCACGGCCGCGTCATCGCCGACGGGACGCCGGACGAGCTCAAGGACCGCGTCGGCGGCGAGCGCCTCGAGGTCACGCTGACCGAGCGCAGCGACGCCGGCACGGCGGTCGACGTGCTCGCAGCCATGTCCGACGAGCCGCCCGTCGCCGAGGGCGCCATCGTGCGCCTGAGCGTGCGCAAGCGCGCCGGCGCGATCGTCGAGGCCGTGCGACGGCTGGGCGAAGCCGGCATCGGAGTCGACGACCTCGCCACCCGCCGGCCCACGCTCGACGACGTGTTCCTGTCGCTCACCGGCCGCGCGGCCGAGCCCACCGAAGACGAGGAGACGGACGCATGAGGCAGCTCGTGTCGGACACGATGGTCATCACCGAGCGCAACCTCATCCGCCTCACACGGGCGCCCGACCTCGTCACCGCGTTCACGATCCAGCCCGTCATGTTCCTGCTGCTGTTCGTGTACGTCTTCGGCGGCGCGATCGTCACGCCGGGCTACGACTACAAGGACTTCCTGCTCCCCGGGATCATCGTCCAGAACATCGCGTTCGGCGGCTTCGTCACGGCGCTCGGCCTGAATGAGGATCTCAAGAAGGGCCTCATCGACCGCTTCCGCTCGCTGCCGATGACGCGCTCGGCCGTGCTCGCGGGGCGCACGCTGTCGGACGTCTTCACGAACCTCGTGTCGGTCGCGGTCCTGCTCGGGACCGGCCTGATCATCGGGTTCTCGTTCGACGCGAGCCTCATCGAGATCGTCGGCGGGTTCGCGCTGCTGCTGCTCTTCGGCTACGCGTTCTCGTGGGTCTTCGCGCTGCTGGGGATCATGGTCTCCTCGCCCGAGGCGGCCAACTCGCTCGGCTTCCTCGTCGTGTTCCCGCTGACGTTCATCTCGTCGGCGTTCGTCCCGACGGACTCGATGCCGGGCGCGCTGAAGTGGTTCGCCGAGGTCAACCCGTTCACGATCGTCGTCGACGCGATGCGCTCGCTGTGGGTCGGCGCGCCGGCCGGCAACAGCGTGTGGGGGGCGTTCGTGTGGGCAGCCGTGATCCTCGCGATCTTCGCGCCGCTCGCCGTGGCCCGCTACCGCCGGGCCGCCGGCAGCTGAGACCGCGTGACCGTCCGGTCGATCCGGGCGGTCACACGGGCTCGCCCGGCGCCCACCAGGGGACGCGCGGCTCGGCTGGCGTGCCGCCGCCGTCGTTCAGCGTGAGCTGCATCCAGACGACGTCGTGCCAGGCGCCGTTCTTGTAGCCGATCGCCCGGTAGACGCCGACCTCCTCGAAGCCGAGCGCCCTGTGCAGCCCGACGCTCGCTGCGTTGGGCAGCGTGACGCCCGCGCATGCGACGCGGTAGCTCTGCGCGCGCATGAGCGCGAAGAGCCCCTCGTACAGCCGCCGGCCTGCGCCGCGGCCCTGGTAGCCGGGGTCGACGTAGATGCCGACGTCCGCCGCCCAGCGGTACGCCGCGCGAGCGCGGTGCTGCGACGCGTACGCGTACCCGGCGACGCGCCCGTCGTCCTCGAGCACGACCCACGGATGGGTGCGCATCGTCGCCGTGATGCGCGCCGCGAACTGCTCGGCGTCGGGCGCGACGACCTCGAACGACGTCACGCTCGCCTCGACGTTCGGCGCGTAGATCGCGGCGCAGTCGGCGCTGTCGCGGTCGGGGTCGGCATGGCGAAGGAGGAGTGCGGCCACCCGCGGATGATCCCATCGCGCCGGGGTCCCGTACGCTCGCGCGGTGCCCGACGTTCGCTCCCGACCCAGCCTCTCGCTTCCGACGCGGCGCGCGATCGTCGTCGGGGCGGGGTCGTTCGGAACCGCCGTCGCGGTGCTCCTGGCGCGCGGCGGCTTTCGCACGACGCTGCAGACGCGCACGCCCGAGCAGGCGAGGACGCTGCTCGACGAGCGCCAGAACCACGTGTACCTGCCGGGCGTCGACCTGCCGAAGGAGCTTCGGATCGAGAGCGTCGATGCCGGCGTCGGGCGCGCGGACTTCGTCTTCCTGGGCGTGCCGTCGACGGGCGTCGGCGAGACGATCGCGGGGCTGACGAAGGCCGGCCTCACCCATCGCAGCGCGGTCATCTCGCTGGCGAAGGGGCTGACGCCGCCGCACGGGCTGGCGCCGACGATCCTCCTGCGCGAGCGCTTCGGCGAGGCGCGGGTGGCGTGCATCGGCGGGCCGTCGCACGCGCGCGAGATGGTGAGCGAGGGCGCGGGGCTCGTCGCGGCCTCGACGAACGAGGACCTCGCGCGCGCGCTGGCAGGCGTCTTCATCCGCGGCGGGCGTGGTGTGCGAGCAGTCAAACGACCCGATCGGCGTCGAGCTGGCGGGCGCCGCGAAGAACGCGGCAGGCCTCGCGGCGGGCGCGACGGAGGCGCAGGGTCTGAACGCCGCGGGCGCGGCGGCCGGGCACATCTTCGCCGAGGTCTGGCGCTACGCCGACGGGCAGGGCGCGCGGCCCGAGTCGCTGCTCGGCCTGGCGGGGACGGGCGACCTCGTCGCGACGGTGCTCGCGCCGCAGTCGCGCAACCGCCGCGCGGGCGAGCTGCTCGCGGCCGGCGTGCCCGCGGCGGAGATCCCGGAGCGGATCGGGCAGGCCGTCGAGTCGCTGGAGTCGGTGCCGCTGCTCGCGCGCGCGCTGAACCACGCGGGGCTCGAGGCCCCGGTCACCGACGGGCTCGCGAAGCTCATCTCCGGCGAGCTGCCGCTGGAGGACTGGGTCGCGCTCGTACGCACGACGGTGCCGCCGACGCCGACGCGCTGGCGGCGCGTCGCGCCGGGGTTCTGGTCGCGGGCGTCGCGCGCGGGCGCGGCCTGTTCGGGCGCGCCGACGCGCCCGCCTGACGCCCTATGCGGCGCCGCGGCGCTTGGCGAGCGTCGTGACGACGGCCTCGTAGACACCGGCGCCGTGGGACGTCCTCGGCGACGTGGACGTTGGGCCGGCCGGCGATGACGTCGCGCAGCGTGGGGTCGCGCTCGAGCGCGTTCGCGACGAACCAGAACGCGCCGACGTGGGCGCAGGTCTCGAGGTCCTCGCGCGAGTCGCCGACGGCGATCGCGTCCTCGGGGGCGATCATCCGAGCGCGCATGTGGCGGGCGACGGCGTTGCCCTTCGACGCGCCGCGCGGGACGAGGTGATAGGCGCGCACGTCGGCCAGCCCGACGAGCGCGGGCGAGCGGCGGTGCACGCCGCCGTTGTCGACGAGCCGCAGCCCGCCGTGGCCCTCGCGCTCGAGCAGATCGTCGACCTCGTGCGCGTCGACGAGCCCGCGGAAGAGGTGCGAGACCTCGCGCCCGTGATGCCACGGGTCGTGGTACTCGAGCCTTCCGGCGTAGGTCTCGAGCAGCATCCTCGGGGCGCCGGACGCCTCGATCTGGTCGTGGATCGACTCGTCGTCGCGGGGCTGGTAGTCGCCGGTCAGCCACATCTCCTCGCCGTCGAGCACGAGGCACGAGCCGGCTTCGAAGATGTAGGACGTCTGGGCGAAGAGGCGGGCGTTCTCGGCGACGGTCACCTTGCGCCGGCCGGACATGAGGACGACCTCGATGTCGGCGCGGTGGCAGGCCTCGAGCGCGCGCACGCCGGCGAGCGAGAAGGCGTGGTCGCCGCCGCGCAGGAGCGTGCCGTCGGGGCCGAGCAGGGTGCCGTCGAGGTCGACGTAGAGGGCGCGCATGGCTCGACATCCTGTCGCACAAGGCCCGGCGAGGCGCCCGCCGCCGCGCGACCGAGGCGCTCGAGGCAGCCTGGGAGCGGCTACTGAGCTGACACGCCGAGCGGCGCGCGCAAGGCCCGGGCCGCCCCGCGCAGCTCCGCGAGCGGCGGGCGCTCGAGCATGGGCGCGCCGCCGGCCGGGTCGAGCAGGCGGCCCTCGCGGTGCAGGCGGCTCGTGACCGCGGCCAGCACGGCGGCGGACATCGACGCGAGGTCCTCGATCGGCTGGTGGCGGTTCTGGCGCACGCAGAGGTCGACCTGGGCGAGGCCCGCGAGGCCGACCTCGGCGTAGACGTCGAGCAGCAAGCCCATCTCGATCGAGTAGCCGGTGCAGAACGCGACGCGCTCGAGCACGTCGCGACGGCCGGCCATCTCGCCCGCGAGCGGCTGGCGCATGTCCACGAGCTCGGGGTAGAACGCCGCCAGCAGCGGGCGTGCGGTCAGCTCGGTGACGCGACCGCCACCGGTCGGCGCGGTGCCGCCCGAATCGCGGAACGGGCGCCGGAAGAAGCCCTTGACGAACTGCACGCGCGGCTCGCACACGAGCGGGCCGAGCACGCCGCAGGCGAAGCGCTCGTGGAACTCCTCGGTGTCGCCGTCGACGAAGCAGACGAGGTCGCCGGTCAGCACGCTCAGGGCGCGCCACATGGCGTCGCCCTTGCCGACGACCGGGCCGAACTCGGGCACGAGCGCGGCCTCGTCGAACACCTCCGCGCCCGCTGCGGCCGCGATCGCCGCGGTGCCGTCGGCCGACGACGCATCGACGACGACCACCTGGTCGATGACCCCCCGCGCGCGCAGCGACAGCAGCGGCGAGAGCACGCCGGCGATCGTCGCGGCCTCCTCGCGCGCCGGGACGCACACCGAGATCGTCTCCTCTCGCTCGGCTCGCAAGCGATCGGCCGGAAAGTCCGAGTGATGGAAGCTGCGCAGCGACACCCCGCTCGTACTATCTCAAGCGGCTCTTGTCCGTCGCCCCCGACACCCAGCCCTGGAGCGCCCTGCTCGACGCGGGGCGCGCCGACGAGCGGCTCGTGCGCGAGGCGTTCGAGGGCGCGCGCACCGCGGTCACCGTGCCGCTGCCCGACACGCTGCATCCGGCCGTGCTCGACGCGCTGCGCAGTGCGAGCATCGAGACGCTCTACAGCCACCAGGCCGACGCCCTGGAGGCGGGCTGGGCCGGGCCGACGATCGTCACGACCGGCACCGCGTCGGGCAAGTCGCTGTGCTTCAACCTGCCGACGCTCGACGTCCTGTGCCGCGACGCCAAGGCGCGGGCGCTGTACCTGTACCCGACGAAGGCGCTCGCCCAGGACCAGGCGCGCGCGATCAACGCGTTCGGGCTGACGAAGCAGGTGCGCCCCGCGATCTACGACGGCGACACCGCGCGCGAGCAGCGCACGCAGATCCGCCGGCGCGCGAACCTCGTGCTCACGAACCCCGACATGCTGCACATGGGGATCCTCCCCAACCACCGCATGTGGGGGACTTCTTCTCGAACCTCGCGGTGGTCGTAGTCGACGAGGCGCACGTCTATCGCGGGGTGTTCGGCTCGCACGTGGCGAACGTCCTGCGGCGGCTGCGGCGGATCGCGAACGCGTACGGCACTTCGCCCAGGTTCCTGCTCGCGAGCGCGACGATCGCCAACCCGGTCGAGCTCGCCGAACGACTCACCGGCCTCGAGGAGATCGCGCTCGTCGACCAGGACGGCTCGCCGGGCGCGCGAAGGCAGATCGCGATGTGGAACCCGCCGCTGACCGACGAGGCGCTCGGCACGCGGGCATCGGCTTTGGGCGAGGCCGCCGAGATCGTCGCCGAGCTCGCACACCAGGGCGCGCGCACGATCTGCTTCATCAAGTCGCGCAAGGCGGTGGAGCTCGTGGCGCGGCTCGTCGGGCTCGCCGACCCCGGCCTCAAGGACCTCGTGGTCCCCTACCGCGCCGGCTACACGCCACAGCAGCGTCGCGAGCTCGAGGGCAAGCTCATGCGCGGCGAGCTGCTCGCGGTCATCACGACCGACGCGCTCGAGCTGGGGATCGACATCGGCGGCCTCGACGCGGCGGTCGTCGTGACGTTCCCGGGGACCGTCGCTTCGCTCAAGCAGATGTGGGGGCGGGCGGGGCGGCGTGGCCGCGGGCTCGCGGTGTACGTCGCCGGCGAGGACGCGCTCGACCAGTTCTTCTGCCGCCATCCCGACGAGTTCCTCGATCGTCCCGTCGAGGCGGCGATCCTCGAGTACGAGAACGAGCAGATCCACCTCGCGCACCTGCTGTGCGCGGCGCACGAGGGGCCGTTGAGCGCGTCCGACGCCGAGACGCTCGGCCCGCGCTGGGAGCTGCACGCGCAGGCGCTCGTGGCCGCGGGGGAGCTCGTCGAGCGCAAGGGCGAGTACGTCCTCAGACACCCCGAGGACTATCCGGCCGCACGCGTGTCGCTGCGAAGCGCGTCCCCCGACACCGTCGCGATCGTCGACGTGCAGAACGGCGAGCTGCTCGGCACGGTCGAGACGTCGCGCTCGCACATGACGGTGCACGACGGCGCGGTCTACCTGCACCAGGCGCGCCCGTACATCGTCCGCGGCCTCGATCTCGAATCGCGGCGTGCGCTCGTCGAGCCGTTCAGCGGCGACTTCTACACGCAGCCGAAGAAGGAGACGATGACCGACATCGAGGCGCTGCTCGACCGGCGCACGACGCTCGGCGTGACGCTCTCCTTCGGCCGCGTCCACGTCACCGACCAGGTGCTCGCCTATCAGCGAAAGAAGCTTCCGACGCACGAGATCGTCGACCTGCAGGGCCTCGACCTGCCCGAGACGACGTTCCAGACGCAGGCGCTGTGGTACGAGCTCGACGCGGACCTGCTCGCCGACGACTTCCCGCTGGAGGTGCTGCTCGGCTCGCTGCACGCCGCCGAGCACGCGCAGATCGCGGTCCTGCCGCTGCTGGCGATGTGCGACCGCTGGGACATCGGCGGCCTGTCCACCAACCACCACCCGCAGACCGGCGGACCGACGATCTTCATCTACGACGGGCACCCGGGCGGGGTCGGCATCACGCGCCAGGGCTATCTGGCGTTCGAGACCCTCGTCGCCGATGCCTACCGGTTGATCGGCGAGTGCCCGTGCGAGCGCGGCTGCCCGTCGTGCGTCCAGTCGCCGAAGTGCGGCAACCTCAACGAGCCGCTGCACAAGGCGGGCGCCCTCGAGGTCATGGCGCGGATGCTCGAGCGCTGACCGCGCCGACCTCGGTCTCGTAGAGCTCGGTCGCCATGCCGATCGCGCCCGGCTCACCGCCGTGCTCGGTCCAGCGGGCCCGGGCGACGCCGAGGATCTCGTCGAGGTCGCCGTCGGTGTGATCGGGGTCGTGGTGGGCGAGCAGCGTCCGCTTGGCGCGGGTGCGGCGCGCGAAGCAGAGCGCGTCGGCGACCGAGGAATGTCCCCAGCCGACGTGCCGCCGGTACTCCGCTTCGGTGTACTGGGAGTCGTGCAGGAGGAGGTCGGCGTCGAGCGCGAGCGCGTAGCCGGAGATCCAGGCCGCCTCGAGCTCGTCGAGTTTGCCGATGAGCGCGGGCTCGTGGTCGGGGAGGTAGCAGAACGTCGCCCCCGGCTCGGCGATCGCGTAGCCGAGCGTCGGGCCGCGGTGGTTGACGAACTCGGCGCGGACGCTCGCCGATCCGATCCGCCACTCGCCCGCCGGGCACTCGCGGAACTCGAGCTTGCTCGGCACCTCGCGCAGCTCGACAGGCGTCAGCGGCGCCGACAGGTAGCGCGCGATGCGCTGGCGCAGCGTCGCGCCGGCCATCGACGGGCCCCAGATCGTGACCTCGTTGCGGGGGTCGAAGAGCGGCTCGAAGAACAGCAGGCCCTGGATGTGGTCGAGGTGCAGGTGCGTGAGCAGGATGTGGATCTGGTGCGGCTCGTCGTCGGGCAGCTTGAGGTTGCGCAGCCCGGTGCCCGCGTCGAGGACGAGCACCGCGCCGTCGGCCAGCGTGACCTGGACGCACGAGGTGTTGCCGCCATAGCGCACGGTGTCTGGGCCCGGACAGGGGATCGAGCCGCGCGCGCCCAGAACCTTGACGCGCATCAGTCGGCTCCGGCGTCCCAGAAGATGGCCATGGCTCCCTGCATGCCCGCGTGGCCCAGGATCGGAAACGCGCTCACCTCGATGTCGCGCTCGTCGCCTTGCAGCGAGCACACGGTGAATCGCACGTGGACGGGGCGGTTGTCGCGCAGGGCGACTGCGAGCGGGAGGTCGTCGACGGCGATCTGCCGGCCGTCCTCACCGAGCGGGATGAAGCGCGTACCCCATTCGACGAGGTCCATCGGCCCGGCCTCCTCGTAGCGCAGGCCGAGCAGCTCGCCGGCCGCCTCGTTGAAGAAGATCAGCGTCCCGCCCTCGTCGACGAGGAACGCCGGCGTCGTGAGATTCGACATGAGGCCGCGGGCGAGGATGAGCTCCACAGGTCGCTGGTCCGTCGCCATGCGCTGAGTATCGGCCACGCGGCGAGGTAGCTGCAATCGTGGCGATTCTGCGCGACGCGTTGCAGCGCTTGAGTGTGCTGCGCGCGTGCCCGACTCTGGTTTCATGCGCCCGAACGTCCTTGCCGGGCTCTTCGTGCTCTTGGTGGTCTTCGTGGTCGCGTTGGGCTTCGCCGGCTCCGCCGTCGCGGCCGAGGGGGGCGGGACGGCGGGCAGTGCTGCCGGTGGCCCCGCAGCCGCTACGACGACCGACGGTCCGACGGCGCGCGGCGCGGCCGCGGGCGATCCGACGGCGCGCGGCGCGGCCGCGGGCGTTCCGACGGCGCGCGGCGCGGCCGCGGGCGGCGGGGCCGGGTCCGCGGCGAGCGGTGGCGCGGCAGCCGCGGCGAGGGGCGGCAGCGGGACCGCGGCGAGCGGAGGTGCCGTCTACGGCGCGGGTGTTCCGCGGCCGGCGGTGCGGCCCGTGGCGAGCGTGCTGAGGCTCACGCCGCGCACCGTCATCGCCGGGGACGCGCCACCGCGGCTGCGCTTCCGCGTGCGCCAGCGCGGGGTCGAGCGGGTGCGGGCGCGGGTCGTCGTCGTGCGGCTGCCGCACAACGTGCCGGTCGCGCGGATCGCGGTCGGCTGGGTGCGGACGGGCCGGCAGGTCGTGGTGCGGTGGCCGAAGGACGTCGCGCTGCGCGCGGGCCGGTACGTCGTGCGGCTGCACGCCAAGGACTCGCGCGGGCACAACCTGCGGCGCACGGCGCGGACGCCCGGGCGAACGCGCCTGCTTGTGCGCGGGCGCCCGTCTCCTCAGGTCGCAGCGCCGCTACCTGCGTCCGCGGCGCTGCCTGCGCCTGCGGCGTCCCCCGGCGGCCGCGGCGTGTTCCCCGTCGCGGGCGCGTTCGACTTCGGCGGTGCCGACGGCCGCTTCGGAGCGGGGCGGCCCGGGCACATCCACGAGGGCCAGGACATCGCGGCGGCGGCGGGCACGCCGGTCGTCGCGCCGTACGGCGGGACGGTGTCGAGCACGAGCTACCAGGCGGGCGGGGCGGGCGAGTACGTCGTGCTCGACGCGGCCGACGGCCGCGACTACTTCTTCGCGCACTGCATCCGGCGCTCGACGGTGGTCGCGCCCGGCACCGTGGTCGCAGCGGGAGCGCCGCTATGTCAGGTCGGCAGCACCGGTACGGCGACCGGCCCACACCTGCACTTCGAGATCTGGATCGTCGGCTGGCGGATCGCGGGGGGCTATCCGATCGACCCGCTGCCCGAGCTGCGAGCCTGGGCTCCGGGCTAGCGGGTCCGCGTCGATATCCTCCGCGCCGCGGCGAGATAGCTCAGTTGGTAGAGCACACGACTGAAAATCGTGGTGTCCCCGGTTCGAGTCCGGGTCTCGCCATCGAAGTACCCCCTGCATATGCAGGGTTTTCACCCCGGAAGCGGCGGCGCCGGAGTGGCCGCCGATCTGGTGCCCGTGCCCTTTCGTGTCGTTTCGGCCATCGTACCGGCGGTGGTCGAGCGACTGATCGATTGCCAGCCCCCGAGATGAGACGTGACGGAGACCGTGTCGGCTGTTAAGTCCGGCGAACCGGCGGAACCGTTAGAAGAACTCCGACCGACTGCGCTACATCCACTGTGCGGATCTCGGGGTGTCGTTGGCCCGCGGGCCGGCGAAGCGAGTGGGTCGGCCATCGGCACCTGCTCCGATCGCAGGACTTTGCCGGACCGAGCCCGACGCGTACCTGCACGCTCGCTTCATGATCGAGCGCTACCGCCAGCTCATCGATGTGCACTCAGATACGCCCTGCGAATGACCGGCCACGACTCCAGGGAGGGCAGGCGAGGCCGGTCTAGTCGTCGTGGAAGCACAGCAGCGCGGATAGCGAAGGCGATCCGGCCGGCCGGCGAGCACCGCGGTCGTCGAGCGACAGGCCAGCCGCGGCAAGCTGACGCCGACGGTTCGTGGAGACCGTCTCAAGCTGCCAGTCGGGTGCGCCGAGCTCGCGCAGGCACGCGAGCTTCTCCAGCTGCCCGACGATCTGCGCCGGACTCGGCGACCTAGCCTCTCGGTCGAGCCACACGAGCCGGCGCACGCCGCACATCGGTCACGCACAGCGCGTCCAGCGCCCGCCGCGTCTCAGCGTCGAGCAGCGGCTCCAGGCGCTCGTAGGTGTCACGCTCAGCGCGGCCCGCGCGGACGCTACGAGCCGCTCGAGCGTCGAGATCGCGGGGCGCAGCAGCTGGCGGCCGCGCAGCGTGATCGCCGCGGTCCGCGGCAACGCCACCCGCGAGTCGTGCTGAAGCGCGTGCTCGACGAGGAGATCCTCGACGTCGTCGACCTCGCGCACGCCGGCGCCGCGGAACTGCGTGGCGCGCTGGCGGGGCTCGCGCGCGGTGCGCTCGGGCGCGCATAGCCCGCGAGGTCCTCGACCGCCGCATCACGGTCGCTCGGTAGACACGACCCGAACACCCCAACCACCGAAACACCAGCGAATCCGCCGGATTCGGCTACCTCACAAGGGGAACTTCGGTCTAAGCTAACCGCACTTAGGCGAAGCACGTACTCGGCCGCGGGTGGCGGTCGCCGAGTATCGCGCAGGCCGTCGCCCGGTTGTCGGGCGGTAGCGGGCTGGTCCGTGCCGGATCACCGCGTATGCTCGCCCGCGGAGCTACCTTCACTGCTTGGTCGTTCACCACGGGTCATGGTGTAGCTTGGCGCCCTGGTCATGGCATGGTGGCAATACGCGCTCTGGGGTGCCTTCGGCGGTCTCGCGGTGGAGGCCCTTGAGTTCTATGGGGCCCTACGACGGACCGGCGACTGGCCCTGGAGGTCGGCAGGCGAGCCTGCGCGCGGACCCTTGCTAGTGTCGATAATCATCCGAGTTGGCATCGGACTTGGCCTTGCGGCCGCGGCCGGCGAGACCGGGCAAATCACGGGGCCGCTAGGTGCGATAGCGGTGGGCGTAGCCGCGCCGCTCCTCATCGAGCAGATGGCCAGGCAGGTGACCTTGCAGGACGAGCCCATGCCCAGGAGTTCCCCGGCGCAACTCGCGAGCACTGGAACCGCCGAGCCACGTGCGAGCGACGAGACGACTGAATCGACGCTCGGGACACGGCCATGAGTAGCCTGTCGTCCGGACTCTTCAGGGCCGTGTCCCGAAGCGGCCATGGGTTCAAGGCTCCGGCGTTCGCGAAACCAACGTTCGGGGCGGACCTGATCGTCGCTCTCCAGCGCGACAGCGCGGCGTTTCGGTCGCCGGAACTCTCAGTGCCGGCTCGCTCATCCTCCGCGGCGACTGCGCTAGACGCAGGTCGCGCGAAGCAAGCGCAGTCGCCCCCGTTCACGCGCTCTGGGAGGGTCGCGTGGACCTTGTTTGTTGCTCTTGCGGCAGCAAGTTTCGCCCTCGCAGGCCCTCAGCACGCGCCGACCACTGCCGTGGCGACCTTGGTTGCGGCAGGCTTCATATGGTTCGCGGCCGTACCGGTCAGCGCGCTCCTTCGTCTCCGCACGGTTGCGGCCGGGTGGGGATGGTGGGTAGTCGGCGGTGCACTCTTCATCCTGGTCTTCTGCGATCGGCTTCCTGGTGATGCAACTGGAGCGCGACGACTCCTCGAGTGGATCCCTGGCGTGACGCCGCACGATGCCCAGTTTCAGTCGCCGACCATGGTGCTGATCGCAGTCGCTGTTGTCGTTTTCATCCGCTTCGTGGTCTTCTTCCAACTCTTCGTCAGGCTGCCCGCCGTCGAGATCGACGGCGCGCGATACGAGGTCGACGAACTCGTGGCTCCGGTCCTCGGCTACATCGGGTTCAGCATATGTCTCGTAACTGCGATTGCCTTGATCTTCGAGGCTTCCCTCGGTTTGACGATCATCCTTGCTGTGACTGCGGTGCCGGCATACTACGTCGGCGTCACCATACGGTTTTTCAGGCTATATGTGGCCGTGACGTACGAAATCGTTCGTAGTGTCGCTTTCATCGCCTGGCAGGTTGCCCTCGACGCGATCCTCTTCGTGGTTCTTCGGATTGGCCGTGCCGAGCTGACTCGGAGAGGCGCGGATCGGCAGACAATCGACGAGTACGCGCGGGCGCGACGGGCGAGCAGCATGGATCGGGTGAGTACCGCGAGAGTCAGGCGTCGACAGGCGTTCGCGCACCTCGCCATGAAGCGGAGGACCGCAGAAGGGCGGCGAGCGCCCGGTCGGCGCTGAAGTCGCGCCCGGAGATTGTCACGGAGCTTTCTGAACTTCGACTAACGGCGTTCGCCGCAATCACCCAGCAAGACTGGCGACCCCGAGACCTGCGCTGGTTCGAAGCCCCGACCATGCCGCGGACTGCGGCACGGCAGGAATCCGGCAGCTTGCCCGTCGCCGCACCGGTGACCCTCCCTCCCAAGCCCCAGGCATCCTCATTGGTCGCGAACAACTCTTGCTGGAGGCCTCATTCGGGCTGGCGCACGCTAGCCCCCAAGGGGACACGTCGCCGCGTGCTGCTGGCGGCGTACCTGGCCAGCGATAACGGCGGGAGCGATGCGCTGCAGCACGGCGACGGCATCCGCGGGCCCGGAGCGCGCCGGGTGGCGGAGGTCGGGCAGCAGCATGACGGCGACCGCGACCCTGTGCGCTGCTGGTCCGCGGGTGGGGAAGCCGACGATGATGCCGCCCGTACCTGTGGTCGTACCGGCGACAGCGATGGGCGGTAGCTGCGGCGTGCCGGTCTTTACCGCCCACGCGCCCGGGGCGCGCAGCACCCGCGCGGTACCGCTTGTGGCGACGGCACGCATAAGGTGCCCGACCGTCCCGGCCGTTGTATGTGTCAAGCCAAGGTGCTCGTTGGTCATCCCGGTGCTCGAGGGCAACGATGCGAGGGTCTTCGCGCCGTCACAGACGCGCTCGACCAGCGTGGGCGTGACGACAGCCCCACCAGACGCGATGGTCGCCGTCATCCTCGCGAGCCCGAGCGTGGTCGCCGTGTCGGTGCCCTGCCCGAAGCCCGAGGCAGCGACGGCGGCGTCGGACGGGGGACTAATGCCTCGCGTAAACACCTGACCGGGCACGGTTGGCAGGCCCGATAGCGGCATCCGACCGGTGAGGCCCATCAGGGACGCGGTCGACTCGAGGGGGCCGGGCCCGACACGGAGCGCTAGTTGTGCGAAGTGCGTGTTGCACGAGATCGCGAAAGCCTGCTCCAGGCTACCGCCGCAGGTCTCGCCACCACCGTTGTGGATCACCGGCCCCCAGGGCACCTGCCACGCCGACATCATGGCGGTCGTGGTGGACACACGCACCCCGCTGGCCGCACCTAACGCTGCCGCCGCGGTGACCGCCTTGAAGACCGAGCCCGGTGCCACGGCTGTGCGCGCAGCCATCTGCAGGTTCTGCGGATCCCTCGCCCCGACGCGCTGGCCAGTCATCGCCTCGACCGCGCCGTTGCCAGTGTCCATGACCACAATCGCGCCCGTGGTCCCGGCCAGGGCATCCCGGAGCTGCTGTTGCAACCGCAGGTCCAGCGTCATTGTGACGCCGGCCGGCCGACAGGACGCAGGGTCCCCCTGGACGACTTGCG
This sequence comes from uncultured Actinomycetes bacterium, assembly GCA_963743055.1. Taxonomy (GTDB): domain Bacteria; phylum Actinomycetota; class Thermoleophilia; order Solirubrobacterales; family Solirubrobacteraceae; genus CADCVQ01. The sequence goes on from CAVUOK010000005.1 coordinate 193,358, forward strand.
ACGGCGCGTCGGCCGGGGCCTGCCCGGAGCCGGCGCAGCGCAGCGCAGCTTGGTATGCACTCTCCACACCAGTGCCGGGCGCGCCGAGCTGTGCGCGCCCCACGAGATCGGCGACCTCAGAGTGGCCGTAGCGCCGCTGGGCCGTCTCATATGACGCGAGCCCCGACGTCCATGCCAAGCGAGCGCCGTCGTGCGATGCGATGGGACCACGCGAGACAAGCGCCGATAGCCAGCGGACGTGGTTGTCGTCCTGGCGGTTGACCAGCCGTGCGTCCTGCCGCAACTGCGTAGCGGCCGCAACCCCGCAAGCGGCCAGCACGACGACGGCGCCCAGGCGTAATACGGCGACCATTCGCCGTGGGTCGACACCGCGCACCACGATCTCCTCGCCTTCCCGGACCGGCAGCCGCAACACCCAGGCGCAGACGAGCGCAATTCCGAGCGCGGCCGAGCGACCAGTGGAGATCAGAGGGATGCTGATCCCCGTGAGTGGCAGGAAGCCGCAAGTGGCACCGACGACCCAGCCGACTTGCACGGCAACGAGGCACGACAACGCGCAGCCCGACAAACGGAAGAAGCCGGCGGGCGCGCGCATCGACAAGGTGAACAGCCCCCACACCAGCGCGCACTCAAGCGCTAGGCAAGCCAGCAGTCCTGCGAGGCCCAGCTCGGTGCCCCACGCGACCAGGGAAAGGTCGGTGGCACTCGCGGGAAGGAAGGCTGCGTGGTGGGAGTTGACCACGCCCCCACCGAGTCCGACGCCCCATGTACGTCCCCAGGCGAGCCATTGGCGAGCCAGGGCGATCTGGTTGTCCCCGTTGGCAAACGGATGCACCAAGTCACCGAGGCGCCCGCCAACGCGTCCCGGGGCAAGCAGATACCCAAGCGCCAGGAGCACAAGCAGCGCAGCGGCGCCAGCCAACAGGAAGCGCCCGCGGCCGGTGACGATGGCGACCATCAGCAGCGCACAAGCCATGAGCAGCGCGGCCGGGCCCAGGTCGCCGCCCGCCGCAGTGATGCCGGCAGCCAGCAGCGGCAGTAGCAGGGCGACACCCAAGTGCGGGCGGATGTCCTCAAGGTCGAGGTTGGCGCCAGCGGGCATCGGCATGTTGGCGAACGTAGCGGCCATGCCGATCAGCACCAGCGGCCGGCCCAGCTCGCCTGGCTGGCCGCGCAACGGACCCAGCCCGGCGTTCACGAACTGGCCATGCACCGGGTCCAGCCCGATCAACGGCACAAGCGGCAGCGCTACGAGCGCGAGCCCCACCATGCCCAGCAGCGGCGCCACCGCGGACACTCGCCGCCTGTCCCCAAGCGTCGCGAGAGCCATCACGAACACCACGGCGGCGACGAACTGCCCGCCATGCGTGTCGGTTAGGCCCCCGGCGTGCATCCGCACGGCGATGAGATCGCCGATGACGCCGAGCGCGCAGGCAGGGACTAGCAGAAGCAGCGCATCAGAGCGTACGCGCTGTCCGGCAGAGAAGACCGCCAAGAGCACCGCGCAGGCAAGCGCAGCCGCGAGCGGCTGGAAGGTCGCGCCGCCTGGAAGGCGCTGGGCGATGGCCATTCGGCCGAGACCGTCCACTAGCGCAAGAACCAAGGCAAGCGCTAGCGCCGGCGGCATTCCGGTGCGCATCGCCGCGAGGTTCGGGCGACCTGCGAGCGTCGCATGCCGGACCGCGGTCATCAGCGGTCGGTGGGCAAGTCCCCGCGTGGCATCCGTACCGCGAGCGCGACGCAGTCGCTGAGGGAGATCGTGTCGCCGTGGTCCAGCCTCACAGGTCCGTCGACAATCTCGTCGTTGACCATGGTGCCGTTGCTCGAGAGATCCTGCAGCCACCAGGCGCCGGCCTCGCGGTGCAGCGCGAACTGCTGGCGCGATACCCGGCCGACCGGAATCGCCGCCGGACCAAGCTCGCTTGAACGCCCGTAGACGGCGCCGTTGGTCATTGTCAGATATGAGGGCATGTCGACTCCCTCCGGCGCTTCAAGCACCTCCAGGTGGGCCATGCCGGATGGCGTCTCGAGCGCTCTCGCCGTCGCCGACGACTGGAACCCGGAGGGGGCGGTGAACGGCGGCGCATCGACCAGCGAACCATGGCTGGATGCCCATGCCGGACCGCTGGCCGATGCCTCGAACTCCGCGAAGTCGAGTTCCGCAGACGGCGCGCTGTGGCTGCCTGTCAGCGGATGCACGCCGGACTCCTGCGCGCTGAGGCCGCCGTCGAGCTCATCGGGCTCAAGCAGGCGGTTGACGGGCGGCTGCCACTCCATCCCGCCCTGCTCCGCGGTCTGCTGGCGGGCGAGCTCCTCGGCCCTCGCGGTAGCGTAGGCAGACAGCTGCGGCTGGCCAGCCCGGACGTGGTCACGACAGAGCACCTGCACCACGTCGAGCTCGAATGGCTCCATCTGACCGCTGGCGTTGCGCCGACAGGCCAGCACGATCCTCCCGGCCTTCGACTCCGAATGCAGGTACTCGATGACATCGTTGACAAGGTCTCCGAGGTGGGCGCACACCTTCAGGTAGTCCTGCTGGGACGCGAAGATCACGTAGCGCCCGCTTGTGACCTTCAGCTGCTTGGAGAACCAGGTCTTCTCACCGCTGAGCGAGTAGGCGAGGGCGCGGCCAAGGCCAGCCTTGCTTGATCCGCCCTCCCATGACGGCCTCCGCAGCCAGGCTGGACCCGGAAGGCCATCGGCGATGCGGCCGCCGAAGTCCTGGAACACCTCGCTGCGGCCGCGGCGAGCCCAGTGAAGAAGCGCCCACGCGGCGACGCCGGTCAGCGCGATCACGATGATGACCTGCACGATCTGTCCCACGAGAGTCCTCCTTAGCCGGATGCACGAGATGGCCCGGCAAAGGGTCGCAGCGGCCTGCCCAATTGGATATGGGCCAGGTCCGCTGAGCGGGGTGTGCGCCCCGCTGGAGCGCCGGCCGACTCAGGACTCCGGGTCGCCCTCAGCGGCTGAGCTTGTCACGGAGTCGGCGGACGACACCGCGGCTCGTAGTCGGCGCCGCCTCGGCCGCGCGCAACCGCTCTGTGTTGCTGGGTTCACCGTCGTACGTCGTCACGCCCGTCAGGGGATCCACGTGCATGCCTCCCCTCGCGCTCGCTCCGACGCCAGCGCCCGCACGTCCAGCGGTTGGCGGATCGAATGCCGCGGGGCGACGGGCTATCGGCTTAGCCAAGGCCGTGCGGGTGCCAACGAGAATGATGTCGTCCTCATCGCGGTTCGCTCGCTTGTGCAGTTGCTCAAGAATCTCGTTCAGTTCCCGGCCGGCCTTCTCCAGGCGCCTGTTTTCGTTCCTCTCCCGTTTGTCGTAGGCCAGGGTCAGGCCCGACTCGACGACATCTACGAGTTGCTTAGGGAGATGCGGGGCGATCTGACCGAGCGTGAGGACAGTCGGCGCACGGTTGACACGCTGACGCGCCGCCATGTCGATGCCCTCCCGATCCGAGATCCGCTCATGCTCGGCTCCCGGCAGGTCGCCGGTGATGCCGCGCCAAAGCATGACGCAGGCCGAGAAGAGCATGTCCAGCGGTCCCGGACGGATATCCGGGTTGTCAAAACGCGGCGACCTGTAGATCAGCGAGCCGCGCGACTTATGCTCGAACCCGGCAGGCGAGCTCTTTGCAAACGCCTGGCCGAAGTCAATCTGCACCATCTCGGGCATGGGGTAGCCCCCGATGATCTTCGGATTTGTCGGGTCGACCATTACATTTGTCAGCTTGCGGTCCGGCTCGACGAGCGCGCCATCCCAACTCGCCCATTGGCCGACGATCTGAGCCACTGGACCGACGACCTTGCGGAGATCGCGCAACGTGGTCTCCTGCCACCACTCTTCGAGGTTGAAGGGATACTCGCGTATGACAATAAACGGGGGATGCTCCGTGGGCTCGCTGTGGTCGATGAGATCGACGACGCCAGCGAAGCCGCGGAACTTGTCGAGGACGGCGATCTCGTTGCGCAACAGCCTCTCGAGCTCGAGGTCCTCGCGGGCAGGGCCGACTCCATCTCGCGGCAAGCCGAACTTGACGATGAGCGTGCTGTCTCGCGCGTAAATAGGCGCCCTTGTGAAGTCCGAGTGACTCCTCAGATCGGCGCGACAAACCACGGTGCCGCCATCCTCGCTGAAGTACACCGGGTCCTCGTCATGGATCTCATAGGTTCCACCCCTCGCGCCGTTGATCGTGAGGGTGTCGATCTTTCTCTGCCAGACGGAGCGCCTCGCCTCGTCAGCGGACTGCTTGGCAGCCTCGGCCTCGCGCTTTGCGTCCTCATCGCGTCGCGTTGCGCGAGCGTCGCTTCGGGCCTGGTCCGCAGCGCGCGTGGCCTCGATCGCACAGGCACTCGCGCGCTCCGCTGCTTCCTCCGCGTCCGACGTACGCGGCGATCCGCCAGCTCTCGCGGCTTCGGCGGCCCGAGTTGCCTCTGTGGCGTCGCGCCTTGCCTGCGCTGCGGCGCGCTGAGCCACCGCGGCGGCACGGTCGGCCTCCGCGGCGAGGTCTGTCTCGGCGGCGACCGCGGCAGCTTGTACGGCGTCGGCAGCAGCGGACGCGGCCGCGCGTCCCGCACGTGCCGCTTCCATTGGACCCCTCGCCGCGAGGTCGGCTCGCTCCGCTGCCGCCTCGGCAGCACGCTTATCGCGCAACGCCTGCTCGGCAGCTCGCCTCTCCTGCTCCGCCGCCTCTGCAACTCGCCTCTCCCCCTCCGCCGCCTCAGCAGCTCGGCGCTCGCGTTCTGCCGCCTCTGCAACTCGCCTCTCCCCCTCCGCCGCCTCAGCAGCTCGGCGCTCGCGTTCTGCCGTCTCATCAGCTCGCTGCTCGCGCTCCGGCTCCGCGACCGGCGTCGCGCGCTCCGCCTGCTCGGCGACCAAGTTCGTGCGCTCGGTCTCCTCGACTTCGATCCTTGCCAGCTCCGCCTCTTCGGCAGACGGGCCCTCGCGCGCTTCGTCAGTAGTCCGGCCCCTACCATGCGAGGTATTCGCTGCGTTCCTGTCGCTGCCTTCTCCCTCTGCGGCGGGCTCATCGCGCTCACCGGCCGAGCCAGACGAGGTCGCCTCGGCCACACCAGCCTCGTCCGTTGGCTGCGCCGCGCGGTCCGCAGTCTTCGCGTCGGGTTCCGCCTGCTCCACCTCGCCGACTACTAACCGGGCCTCAGGGTGCGTTGCCCGACTAGCTTCGGCGGCCGCCTCTGCAACCCGGATAGCGGCAGCGGCAGCCCATTCATCTTGCTGAGCTCGAGCCCGCTCAGCCTGGGCACGATCGGCATCTCGCCGGGTCTTCTCTGCCTGCTCCACGACCCGCTGCCGCTCACTTGCCGCCCGCGCATCCGCGGCAGCACGCGCATCAGCAGCTTCCTGACGCCTGCGGTCCTCATCCTCGGCGCGCTCACGCTCGGTCGCAGTGGCAGCGTGGGCGGCCGCCCACGCCTCCGCGGCTTGGCGCTCGGCCATGGCCCGACGCACCTCGGCGTCAGCTCGCTCGGCGAGCGCCTTGGCGCGCTCAGCATCAAGCACGGCCTGACGTGCTGCCAGCTCTCGAAGCGGTTCAGATAGGACATCCACCATCCCGGCGAGGGCCTTACGCTCCAGTTCGTCGTCGCCCTCGCTTGAAAGGCGGCGCGCAGCGCGCTGTGTGAACTGCTCGCGCGCCAAGGCAGTGACATGCTCTGTCTCGCGCTCAGCCGCCGCGCGCTGGGCGTCTTGGATGTCGTGCCGGCTGCGAAACGCCTCGTCCGTTGCCACCCGCTGCTCCGCAAACCACTGCCGACGGGTCAGGGTCAAGTGGCGAATGCGCGCACGCTTGGCTTGACGGTGTTCGTATTCCGAGAAGCGCGAACGCCACTTGTGTAGTACGGCGCCGAGATCCAATCCGAGTTGCGCCAGACTAAGCAGCACCCAGATAACGGCCGATCCGGGGTTGGCGAGCATAAATGTCACGAGGTCCGCAACGTGCTGGCCGAGCCCGCCGGGCTCGAGGCTTGGAAGTGTGACGCCCGGTGGCGGCGTCTGCTCAGGGTGATTAAAATAAAAAAGTGAATCCCGCTTGGACTTGAGTTGGATTGGAAGAAGCCTGTCGGGATCGGTGCGGTCGTCGCTGAGCTTGAGCTTGAGACGAGCCATCTCCGTCTGGAGCTGACGCAACTCCTCACGATTCTGGGCACAGGCCGTTCTCGGCCGACATTGGCGGTGCTGGCCAAAGTACTCACGGCGGGCCTGCGCTCGAAGTCCCGGCTCGCTTGCCTCTGCCGTCTTCAACGCCGTCGCTCGCCGACTATTCGCAAGGTTGACCTTGCTTTGCAGGTCGTTCACCGATCCTTGTAAGGCGGCGGACGCGCGGGCCTCCTGTTGCAGTTGCACGTCCTTGCTGAAGATCACTGTGTCGAGGACAAGCGTGAAGAGCAGCGCCGCCACGACCCCGTAGGCGAGCCGTACGCCGAACGTTCGCGAGCTCAGTCCGTCAAACGGCTGCAGGAGCCTGTGCGCACTGAGTCGCAGCCGCTGGACCTCCAGATGCTGGCGCTGTTGACGCTGGCGTTGGCGGCCCTGGCGCTCGGCGTCATCCAACGATGCATCATGGTGTTCGGACCCTGCGGAAGCGCGAGGCGCGGGCTCCGTCGCCGGCTCCTCACCGTCGGGCTGATTCCCTAGTTCGCCCATTGCATCATCGGCCGCGAGCGCCGGCTCCCGCTCTTCATTGTCGACCTCGACCCGGGCCGGATCAGGCTGGCGTCCCGCGTGAACCGGCGCTCGCGCCTCGTCCTCGGACTCGGGGACGGCCGGTGTCCACGTGATGAGAGCATCTGCGTCGAGGCGCTCGAGGCCGGCGTCGGTCTGGCTCACGATGCTGAGGTCCCAGGCATACACCGCGGCCGCGGGTAGCGCGGCCAGCAGCGGGACGAGCAGCCACGCGAAGATCCCGAGGCCAGAAGCGCCAGACAACGTTGCGATCGCGCAGAACCCGAGGAACGCCAACAGGGTCGAGAACAACATCTGCAGTCCCATGACCCGGTAGTGACGGAGATCGCCGTCTGTCATGTCGGTGGGGTCCAATCCAGCGAACGCGCATGAGGCATGCGTCGCCCGCCCGATCGTTTCTGGGCTCTTTCGGGTCGACTCAAGATCGCGAAGCAGGTCGTCGAGGACGACCGTGACCGGATCAAGCCCTGTCGGCTGGCTCACGCGGTCACCGCCTTGGCACGGAGCAACTGGTCACGCGGCGTCCCGATGCCCGCTTCAAAGGTCCCGGCTGGCGATGAACTCACGCCGCAACGTAGTGAACTTGCGCAGGCGAGCGCGCTGAACCCTGCGCAGTTCGGACTCGCCGAGCCGCGCATGCCGGAGCCGAAGGGTCCCCAGGTCGACACCAAGCAGCACTATCAGGAAGCTGAGGGAGACCAGCCAGATCTCGAGCCGGGAAGCGTGAGATGCGAGGTCTTTGAGCCGGTCACCTACGGCCCGCGTACGCCGGGCCGCCGTGATGGAGTTGGTCTTGAGCTGGCGCACTTCGCGCGTCAGGGCGGCCACCTGAGCGAGGAGCTCGCGTTCTGCTCTTGCGCCGTTTCGCGCGAGCGGCTGCCTCCATCTGACTATCCGCATCTTGGCCTTGCGCAACGCAACGAGGACCCTTGTGCAGTGCCGCTGCGCGGCGGGGCACCGCCCGGCCGCAAACCCGGCCTCACGAACTAGGAACCTCAAAGTCTTGACGTCCCGCTGCGCGCGGGCAAGCCTTGCGCTGCGGCGGTGTTCGGCCGTCGCAAGTCGCGGTTGGATCGCCGTCAGTTGCTGCTGGACGCTGGCGGCCGTATGTCGCGGCGGCACGATCTCATGACGGCTCGTGAATGCGGCGGTGGCAAAGGCAAGCGTCGTGACCGCCGCGATCAACAACGAGATCGCCTGCCGAATGAGCGGGACTGCCGGCGGGCGAGCGGATCGCGCGGGATACAGCACCCGGTAGGTGCGCATCCGGAGTTCGCGGCGCGCTACCTCGACGTCTTCCCCGGCAGTGGGCTCCCAGCTGATCAAGGGACGACTCTGCTCGAGGTCCACGCTGACATCCACGGCATTGATAACGGCGCGGTCGTACCTAAACAGTGCCGCTGGCAGAGTCACGGCGAGCAGCAGCGTTATCAGCAGGCCGCCGAATCCGAGGCTGAGGATGCCGCCAACGACGAGGACCGTCACGCCACATATGAACATCGTGCCGGTGCTCACGACGGTCAGCAGCCCGAGTGCCTCGCTCCGGCGGCGTTCGCTCTTGCTCGGCGTGTCGGTAGCATCGGCGCCGACCACGCGACTCAGGAGCCTGGTCCGGAAACTCACCTGGCTATCAGCGAGGCGCGTCGAGTTCAGCGCGCCCTCGAGTTCGACGAGCACGGCGAGAACGGGATCCTCGGCGGCCGGATTGGCTTGCTGCATTGTCCTCACGCAGCGCGCTGCTTGCTGACGCGACTCAGTGCGGTCTCAAGCCAGCCCAAGCCGAGATCGACGCCAAGTGCGCACGCCGTGCGGTTGAGCAAATCCGGGTGCAGATATCCCTCCGCAGCCAGCCACGAGATTGCTCCTTGTTTACCCAATCCGGTGCCGACGAACGCGCTCACCTTCACGTTGAGGTTGTCGAGGCGCCGGTCCATCTTGCGGCCATCCCCGGTCGCCGCAAGACTTGGCGCCGGCGGCGGGAAGGTGACCATCCACCCGCAGCGGAGGACAATCGCCTCCACCTGCTCGGCTGTGGGAACGGGGCTCACGCGTCCTGCGCTCGCAATGCCCCGATTGCCTCGCACGACCTGTTGACCCTCCAGCGCAGCAGTCTGCGACTCGTCCAAGAGGCGCATGACCGCCGGATTGACCACCGCCAATTGGTAGCTTTCAACATCACCCTGCCTGGGCGACGGGGTCCACAGGCAGGTGAGGCCTGGGAGCGTCTCGAGCACCCGAGCGAGCGGCTTGGGTCTCATCGGAGCGCCCCATTCCTGCAAGCGCATGCGGCCATTAGCAGTGAGATCGCAGGCGCTGACTCCAGCTCGCGAAACCTCAAGCGCACCCTGCACTCGCGCGAGGTCGGGGGCGTCCTCACCGCCCTCGAGGGGGAGGAACGCAAGCCGTCGACCAGCAAGCGCACGATGCTCTCGACCGAGACTGGGGTTCACGCCCGAACACATATGTCCTGCCAGGCTGCAGCTCCAACCAGCCAACCAGCCGCCGGGCCGGCCATTCGAACAGGCCGAGCAGCGGATGCTGCATCCGGGATAGTGAGGCGAGCGACATGGCGCGATGCTATACGCGTCGGGCGACCTCGGACAGCAACATCGTGAGCGAGGCGCGGCCCGATGCGGGGTGCAGACCCCGCATCGGAGTCGTCGGCGCGCGCCCGGCGGAGCGGATTCCTAACCCCGCGTCCTTCGAACGGATATGTTTGGCGCGTGACCGTCGTCCTCGGAACACTCGTGGCACTGGGCTTCTTGTGGTCGATCGTTCTGTTCTTCGCGGCCGTCTTCGTCCGCGAACGCGATCAGGAGGGTGGCTTCGGCTGGGCACTCCTCGGAGCCGCTGCATTCGTCGTCACCTTCGCGGACCACCTGCCTGGTGGGATGCTCGGTCTTCGCCATGTCTTGGAAGTGCTGCCCGATGTGTCCCGGGCTGACACCGAGTTCCGATCACCAATAACCATGTTGGTTATACTGGCGGTCGTCTACGCCCTTCGATTCATCATTTTCTACCAGCTGTTCATCGACCTGAGAGATTATGATATCGACGGCGATGGCGAGCCGGACGATGTGAATGACCTCGTAGCGCCGTTCTTGAGCTATGTCGGCTTTAGTTTATGCGCCGTTACGGCGCTGTCCGGAGTGTATGGCTTGGCGTTGGGAGTCACACTCATCCTCGCGTTGGCGTCGCTTCCACTCTATTATTTGACGCACGTTGTGCGGTTCTTTACCCCCTATCTCGATGTCATTTACGAGACAGCGCGGAGTGCCGTCATCATTGTCTGGCAGCGTGCGATGGACGCACTGATCTTTATGATTATCGGCATCGGGCGCGCTGAACTATCTAAGCGCGGTGCTGATACAAAGAAAATTGACGAGCGGGCGCGAACGCGCCGTGCGGACAGCGTCGATCGGGTCAACGCCGCTCGCGCGCGCCGAGGACAAGCCTTGGCCGACCTCGCCGCGAAGCGTAGGACGGAGGAGCGCCGCAACGCAACACGTAGAGCCGGCCGCCGTTCCGCGCGCCGCTCAGATCAACCACCCGACCCAAACGTCCGGTGAGTTAACATGACGTTCGACCCGATACGCTACGTCATCTGCGGCGAATGCCCATTCGCTTACACCACGGATGCTATCGATGTCCTCCTCGACGGAGCGAAGGTTAATCGGCTCGATCGGCATGATGCGGGCGATCGGCCGGCGCCGGCATCCCCGAAGCGTGCTGCAACGCTGATGCAGGTGCTCCTAGGCACCAACAAGCCGTCGCGTCGAGGTAGCCGTGGGACGCCGCCGCGAGACTGATGGGCGCCATCTCGATGTCGAGCGTCTCCAGCCATTCGAATTCAGATGTCCGAAGGGTCATGTGGTCGACGGGAATCGCGGTGAGCAGTTCCCCATCGCGGTCCTGGGCGGGAGTGGCGCCTCAAAGAGTCACTTCCTACCTGCGATTGTGCGGGAACTGCATGACATGCTGAAGCTGGATAGCGTAGGTGTTCGCCTCACTACCAGCCTATATGCGAACTCGAAGATCACGGACGATGTAGAGGAGATCTACGCGGCAGGCAAGGCACTTGAACCCACAGAGAAAGACACCGGCCTGCTGGGTCCTTACGGATACAAGCTCCAGATTGGATCAGGCCCACGCGACCCGGACCCTTCCGAATACTCGCTACTAATGTATGACGTCGCGGGCGAGAACCTTGGCGACATCATGAAGGCCGCGAAATCGGCTCGCTTCCTCCTACTTAGCCGCGCCATGATCGTGCTAATCGATCCACATCAATTCCTCCCGTCGAGTTTCGATGACTCGGGTCCACCGTCGCCGCAGAAGCGCCTTAATGCGGCGGTAGGTGTCCGTCGAGGCATCCGCGTGATCATAGAGACCCTCGCCGAGGCCTGGTCGACACCGACCCGCCGTCTCGAAATACCCTTCTGCTTCGTTGTCGCTAAAGCTGATGCCGTTGCGTGGCCGTCCGACTTCGAGTGGTTCAAGCAGACTGGGCTGGCGCTAGAAGCTCTCGCGGCCGGCGACGAGCGCGAGAGCGTCCTACACGAGGCGTCCGAAACGGCCCGCGCCGCGTTGTGCTCGCTCGGCGGGGAACTCGTCGTGGCCGAGATCGAAGGCCTGCTCGCGCCAAAGTGGATTCGCTACGCAGTCGCGTCCGCGACGTCTACGATGCCGGTGTCAATGGCCGAACAGGATGATGGAGGGTCCTCGTGGATGCTGGAGCCTCGTCCCGAGGGCGTCGGCCTTGCAATGCTTCAAGCGTTTGACATGGCGGGGCTGTTGCCGTCTCCGCTACCTGAGCCCTCAGTCGACGAGGCCGTCGACTAGCGTGCCACCGTTCGCGCTCCCGCGATCGACGCTCGAGCAGGCGATATACACCTGGTCCTCCAGCAATCGCGGTGGCTCCAAGGGCCTCGGGTTTGGCGCACTGACGCCTCGGCTCAAGGAGCACGCTCAGTGGCTTAACAACGCGGTGCCCGCTAGGAAGCTCCGGTTGATGGCTCCTGGGTCCACGCGTGTGGAGCTCTTCCCAGCCTGGCGCGAGACGATCACGTTTGGGTGCTTCGCCGTCGATGACTGCAATGTCGTGTACAAGTGCATGCCGGACGGTGGGTTGGACGCCGTAGGGCGCGACCGATACGTCGTGCATCTGCTGATGGGGCATAGAGACGATCTCGACCTAGCCGCCGCAGGGCCCGATTGTGATGTCTGGCTTTCCGCCTCGGAGTGCACAGTTGACGCGCTCCCGTCCCTGGCGGCCGTGCCCGCGTCGCGGCTTCGCGCCCGCCAGTTCAGTCATGACGAGCAATGTGACCATGCCTTAGCGCTGGATTTGGTGGAACAGTTTCGGTCCAACGAGGCGGCACTACCGGTTCGCGATCTTCCGGGGGCAGACTTCGACCATTTCGTTTCGCATTTACACGTGGTCGTGCCCACGTCGCTCTGGCCGGACGTCGAGTTGGTGACGGATTTCACTGCCGATGGACTGACCGGCTGCGTCTCCGTGCATCCACGGAATGCGACAGGTCCTAAGCCGCGAGCGCGAGCGGCGGCCGCAGGTCTCGCGGGATGTGCGTTCCACGAGCACATCGACGAACTGTGGTCATCGACGCAGAGGACGAGTTGGACCGAGTTCGTGGATGGACTCACCCAACCGATGGTCCTCTCACGACCTGGTTCGCACGCGTCATTGACCGGACCCGCAGAAGCCCCCAGCGCCAGCGCATCGGCCCACCGAGAGACTGTTACGGCGGGGGTGGCAGGGATGCGCGCTGTCGTCAGAGAGGCGATCGGATCGACCAGTTGGGACTACGATCGGTCGTTGGATGATCGAGGCCTCCAGCGCGTATGCGGCATCCTGGGCCAGAACTATGACTTATTTGCGAGATGGTGCCGCGAAGCCAGCGGATCTGAACTGCGCATGCTCCTGGGTGAAGTGGACGACCGGCGGACCTTTGTTGGCGTTAGGTCACTGGCCGCTGCGACGCCGTCGATCGAGCTCCAGAACGGCTGGCGGCGAAGCGCGGCGGCCCCGCTGGCCTGGGTGCTTGTCGGACGCGGGCCCAACCCGCTTGATGATCAATGGGCAGTGCCCTCATTAGCCGCAGATGCTCACGGGGACGACGCCCGCCGCTTGGCGAAGCAACTGATTGCGGGAGACGACGGCCACGAGCAATGCGTCACGCTGTTTCGTCGCGGACTGATACGGGACGGCCCGTGGCGCAAGGCCATGATCGATGGCCTACTCGACGCTGACGCAAACCGGGACAACGTCTTTCGTCGGCTTATGGTAGATGCTGGCGCCGACGAAACGATCCTATGCGACGTGGCGCTCGATCACCTCGATGCCTTCGCGGCGTGGTTGAACATGCCCCCGGAATACCGCGAGGCATTCCGCCAGCGGCTTGTGGTCAAGCCAAGCTTGTTCTCGCGAATCCTTGAGCACTTGCCCACGGTCCGCTGAGCCTCGCCGCCACCTCGGAGTTTGCGCGTCGGGCTGATGCGGATGTGCGTTGAGATCAGCACCCGCGTTCCGAAGGATGCCGGAGAACTACCGCCCGACTCGCTCGGCAGCATTCAAGAAGAAACGAGTTCCTCGATTCGACCCGAGATGGCGCGTACAAGACCGGTGGTGCCTTTGGTTCCTACCTGCAAGAACGCATCGGGACGGCAACTCTCGCGAAGCGCATTGGTCGCGGCGTGCTTCGCGCTCGCGATGACTACGGCGAGAATGTCCGCCCGTTGCGCAAAGGCGCGCAGAAGCGGCGACCCGTCTTTCTCGTGGTTGAGTTCAATCTCGACGCTTGGGAACCGCCGATGGAGGACGGCTTGCGCGTGTCGTGCGGCGGTGGGGCTCAGCGTGTAGATCCCTACCGTCAAGCGACCAACCTCGAGCGGCGCAGCCGGCGACGATTCCTCGACCCCCTTTAGGAGTTGCTCGAGCGCTTCGACCTCGGAAGCGAATGCACCGTCGAAGACGGGATCGAGGGCCAGCATGATGAGGAACTCGAGGTCGGTGCGATCAACGTCGCGCATCGTCATGGCCTCGTTGATGCCCAGGCTCATCAGATGGATGCGACGCTCCGGCAGCGGGCATGCGTGAGCCGCAAGCAATGCGAGAACGTCGGCCAACCACGAGAGTGTGCGGACCGCGCGTACGTCTGCCCAGATCACCTCGATCGACTCAACGACATCACCGTACAACCCCGGACCGGGGGTCCCGTGAAGCAAAGGGTCAACGACGGCGAGAAATGCCTCGCGAACTGCGCGGGTACGCGACTCGCCGTACGAGAAGACCTCCAAGACCGCTCCAAGGACCGGGAGTGCCAGGTCGTCGGGCACCGGCCGGCGATCGAAATACGCGAGCATGTACGGCACGGCTCGCTCGAGCGTCCGGCGTGCCCGGTCTGGCACCGTGGTCAGGGCCGTCGCGAGCGCCTGCGCGGCCTCCTCGCTCTCGGGTTCGGCCGTCGGCCACTCGACGGCGCCAACCTCGGCGATCGGCAGTGCTTGCTCGAATGGCGCGTCGTGTGCGAGGCGGGCCAGCCAACCCGACCACGAACGGACCGCTTCGGCACCAGCGCTGAGCGCCAGAATACCCTCGAGTGGGTCCGCCAGGATCGGGTGGCGCCGCAGTGCCTGCTGCTCTCCCGGCTCGAGACGCAGGAATGCCCCAGTCGCCGCCGTCGCCGCATGCACGGTGCCCAGCGCGACCGCGGCGTTCACCATCAGGTCGACGACCTCTGCCGAAACCGGGACGTTGGCCAGCAACTCTAGTACGCGCCCGTGCTGGCCCTCATAGAGCGCCTCGCGCGCAGTGTGCGTTGGGGCGGCCACGGGCGCGACCAGCGGCGGCGCCTCGCTCGGTTCGGCCCGGCGGCGCTCGACCGCCAGCGCCGCCAGCGTCTTGAGCCACGGTGCGACGCTCGCGTCCGCCAGCCCGACGAGCGACGCGAGTTCCTCCTCCGACGCGAGCGCATCGACCGCGGCCAGGACCCGGAACTGCAGCGCTGCCGCTGACGTGAGGTCAGCGCTGCTGTCGAGCAGTTGCGCGAACCGCCCGGCGACGCGCTCGCGGAAGACAGACAGCGCCGCCTCCGCATCGCTGGCCGCTGCGGGGGCAGCGAAGAATGCGGCATCGAGCGTGCCGAGCAGCATCGCGGTGACGCCAACAGGCCGCCGTGTGCTCAGGACGTCATCGAGGCGCGGGTGGTGCAGGACGTCCTGTACCCGGCCGCTCGCCGCGAGCAGGCGGAGGTCCAGGAACAGCAGGTTCTGGCTGTCCAGGTCCCCGCGTCGTCGCAGGACGTGAACGAGCCTCGTCGCCTCGTCGACGGCCAGCGTCTGCAGCGCGAGTTCAACATCGCGCAGGACATCGGGCAGCGGCGCCAGCAGCACGTCGCTGTCGCGCGGTGCCGGGCGCCGCGCCCACGAGCGCCGCATCCGCTCGAGCGCGCTCCACGTGGGGGCTTCGTGCGACGGGGCGACCCGCAGACGAAAGGTCGGCCCGCCCTGGGCCGCATGCGGGCTCGCGATGATCGCCGCCTCGGTTGCGTCATCCGGATCGAGCGCAGCTGCCGCACCCTCGAATCCGGACCAACTAGGCCCGACGGACGCGACGAGGTCTTCGGCTAGCCCCCGCCCGGCGGCGGGCGACGAACTTAGGCCGTAGAACGTGAGCTGTCCGTCGCGGCGCACCGGCAGCACCGTCGACTCGCCGCGCCGTAGCAACCGCATCCACGGTTCGAGCGCTTGGCCGGGAACGATCTCGTTCGGCGGAGAAAAGAATGCGTCCAGGAACGAGCCGACGGGGTTGTCATCTGCAGTCACCACTGTTCATACAACGCGATCCGCATCTCGGCGATCGCCTGTGCGTCGAGGTCGTAGGTGACCGCCTCCTCGTTGAGTTCGATGCCGCGCGCGGTGAAATTCATTGAACCGCGGATGAGGCAGCGCGAGGTCAACAGACCCTTCGTGTGGAGCAGCCTGCTCGTGCGCGTATGGAGGCGATTGCTCGCGCTCAGGTCTCGGGCCCGACGTTCGAGCGCGTCGAGCAAGCTCCGACTCGGCGCATCGTCGCTCGTCTTCACGTATATGGACGAGCCGCGCGCGAGGAGGCCCGAGAGACAGTCGAGCAGTCGGATGCCTCGCTGGCCCCACTCCGGGTTGAGTGCACTGAAGTCGCCCGCCTGGTTGTCGAGCACCAGGACGTCACGGATCCACGGCGAGACGAGCCAGAGCTCTCCGGACGGCTCCGACAATTCGCCGACGAAGACGGCGGCGAGCAGTCGCCGAACCTCCTCACGGGCACGGTCGTGACGCTTGAAGATCGTGCGCGTGCTGGTGGCGGTCACGGGGTCGGCGCCTCCAGCGCGATGGTGGCGCGGATTGCGTCGCGGCCGCGATCGATCCGCTCGACAAAGGGGTAGAGCAGGTAGGAGCCGGTGTCGACGGCACGCGAGACCAGCACGCCGAGGGCCTCTGCGAGGGCGCCCGCCTTCGTGCTCGCGCACGCCAACTCACACAGCCCGTCGCGCGCGAGGGCGGCGGCAACGAGCTCCCACCAGCCGTCGGCGAAGTCGACCCGAGCCACCCTCGGCGGGACGAGACGGCGGAGCGCGCGCTGGTCGACGGGCGCGTGCGGCGAGAACTCGTTGTACGTCGAAAGCGCGCTGGCGCGTATCCGCCAGCCGTGCGGCCAGAGCACGCCGAGGGCCTGGCCGTAGCGCCAGCCCGCGTCGCTTCCCGCGGCCTCCGGTATCGCCTTCTCGAGATCGTCCCGATGGCGGCAGGCGTAAGCGAAGATCCGCGTCTCGATCTCGATGCCGAGTTGCCGCTCGGCCGCCAACCAATCGTCGCTGAGTCGCTGGAGCGCCGCGTCGGTCGCGACTGACGTGCCCGGACGCAGGATGCGCGCGCTGACAGAAGCAACAACTGCATGCCGTGTGTCAATCCCGGCGGCGTCGAGCGCGCCGATGAACGCCTCAAGGCAGGCGCGCCGATCGAGCGGCGAGGTTGCTGCGCGGAGCTCGCCAAGACTAGACCGCACTGGGCTGTCGACGATCGCCAGGTCGAGGATCCGGCGCATCTCGTCATCGACGATCTCGAAGTCGCCGGGCGCGAGCGCACGGTCGATGAGCCGCAAGAAGCGTCGCGGGTCGGCCGCGACGCGGCGATGGACCTGTTCGATGACACCGCCGCCACCAATGACCCGTTCCGTCACCCAGATTGACTCCGCATCAACGGAGTCGTCCTGCTGCACGCCGGCGCCGACGTCAACGACGATATCGGCGCTGGAGAACTCAGGACACAGCCGCTCGCACGCCGACGCGACCCCCGCGGCGATCGTAGCGAGAAGCCGCCGCCGCGACCACGCGTCGCTGTCCGCGTCGGGCGGCTCCCATAGCGTCGGCGCAAGCTCCCGAAGGACGTCGATCACGCCCGGGTTAGACGCGGTGGCCACCAAGCGGTCGACGCCGCGCTGCTCCTCCGTGTCGTCCTGCGAGGCGCTTGCCGGGATGCCCGTGGCGAAGATCCCGGCCACGGCGTCCCGCAATTCCGACCTCGCGTCCCCGGCGTGAAGAGCATTCCACGCCGACCTCAGATCGATCCCGTCGCGTAGCGCGCGGTCCACGAGCACGCTGAGATAGAGCTGCTCGAGCTGTCCACGCTTGAACGCGTTTGTGACTCCGGCGAGGCGCGCATCCGTCGCGATCCGCTCCGTGAACCGCGCCACGCGGAACGCGGGCATCTCGGCATCGCCCACCTCGTTCGGGGTGACGTAGCTGGGCAACTGCGGCCGGAGCACGAAGCCGTCGACATCGAGTTCGAACCCGAGCGCGACCGGAGTGTCCCCGTCGACGAGGCGGTGCGAGCTCTGGACCTCGTCGCCGGCCTTGGTCAGCAGCGAATTCTCGCCGCCGATCGCGAAGCGCCGGACGGTCGCCGGGCTGCGCCGGTTGTGCGTGTGGAAGTCAAGCGAGCCGAAGACCCCGTGCCACGACGAAAGCTTCGGCGCCGCGATCTCGTGCGGCGCAGAGCCGCCAAGGATCTGCGACTTCCAATCTAGCCGGCCGCGCGAGCTGTCCGTGACGACCTCGGGAATCGCCTCCGAGCGCAAGCGCCATGGGCGGGCCCACTCGAGCGCCTCCACCGATCCGTCGTCACTGACGTACGAGCAGGTGCCAAGCGACTCGCGGTGCTCGATGAACGCCGAGACGTCCAGCGTCGGGCCGTTGGACGGCGCAACCCACGAGCGCGCCCCGCGCCGTTCGATCGCGAACCGCAGGCTCACGTTGCCGGGAGCGAAGGTCCGCATCGCCTGGAGGATCGGGACGGCGTGGGTCTCCTCGCCCGCTGCCCGGTTCTGCGGCGGGATGACGACCTGTGTCTCGGGGAGGCTAAGTTCGCTGAAGAGGTTCGACGGCACGAAATCCGGCAACGGGTCGTAGCGCGCGCGGAAGTCGCGCCCTTTGCCTCCGCCGTTCCGTGCAGGGTGGTGCCACCCCGAACGCAACCGCCGCAGCGCCGTCGGGAGCACCGCCGTGACGAGCGCCCGCGGCGGGTCCCAAAGCACACCTTCGACCTGCTCGTCAGTTAGCTGCAGCGACCGGCGCAGGTGCGCGACGAGTTCCTCGAGCACGGACGCATCGTCAAGCGTCTGCTCGATCAGCGCGGCGAGTGCCTCGTGCTGCATCGCCGACCGGCCATCCGGCCCGGCGAGCGCGCGCCACACCGACGACTTCGTTTGACTCGGGGCCAGACGGCGCGCCATCCAGTCCATCCATGCGTAGGTCGCCTGCACCCGCAGGACCGCGCGGTTGGCGACCGGCAGTGAGCGCGGCCGAATCGTCGGGTCGAAGAGCGTGTCGTATGCCTCGTACGCGAGCCGGTCCCTTCCGAAGTCGCCGAGCGTTACAACTGTCCACGGGCGCATTGCGCGGGTGCGGCCCGCGCGACCGCGCCGCTGGAGGAACGCCGCCTCGTCGCGCGGCGCTTTGTGCTGCAGGACGGCGCCGACCTCGGGATCGTTGAAGCCGACCTCCAGCGACGCGGTAGCGACGATCAGATCGGAGCGGTCGTTGACGCCGGCGTCCTGGGACGACACGCGCGTCACGGTCAGCAGCGAGGCACCCGAGAGGTCATGCCCGAGTTGCTCCGCGAGGTCCCAAGCTTGACCGTCCTGCCGGCGCGCGTCGAGGTCGCCGTGCGCGGTCGCTCGGAGCGAGGCAAGCGGCATCGCGCCGGGACGGCGGTCCTGCCGGTACGGTCCGAGCCCCTCCGCGTCTCGCACCGCGTGATAGAGGCGGTTCGTCACATCGAGGTCGTCGGTGAAGATGAACGCCTTCGACCCGGCCGCCCCGCGACTGAGCGGTGCCTCGCGCAGGTCGAGTGACCGGCGCATAAGCATCGCCGTCTGGATAGTCGTCGAGAGCAGTTGCGAGCCCGACGCGGGGTCCCCACGCAGGACCAACTGGTACTCCATACCTTCCTCGTCGAAGGTTGCGGGTTCGACGAGTGTGACCGCGTGGTCTGCGATGCCGGTGAGGCGGCCGAAGAAGTCCGCGGCGTCCGCGAGCGTCGCCGACAGTCCGACGAAGTGGATGCGGTGGCCTGCCGCGGCGTGCCAGCGGCGCAGCAGGAGGGCAGCCTGGGCCCCCGAGATACCCGAGTACGCGTGCGCCTCGTCGACGAGCGCAACGCACGGGCGCGGCCCCTCGAGACCGATCAGCCGCGCGGACTCCCAGCTGCTCAGGTTCCGGTTGAGCATCTCGGTCGTCGTGAAGAGGACGTCCGGCGGCTCGCGCTTTAGGCGGTCGCGCGAGAGGACCACCTCGTCCGACTCGATGCGGACTGTGCACCGTGCGCCGGAGCACACAAGTCGCTCGATCCCGGCGCCACGGTCGGAATCGGTCCAGACGAGCGGCCCCGAGCACCCGGGGCGCGGGCAGCGCAGGTAGGGGCATTCGCGCCCCTCGCCACGGCGCGTCCAGCCACGATTGCCTAGCCATTTGTCCTGCTCGTCGGGAGCGTGCGGGGTCGGGCCGAAGAACGCGCCAATGGTGATCTTCCGGCCCGAGGCGGTCACGCCGTCGAGTCGCCGGGCTTCTAGGTAGGTCTGCGAGAACTGGTCCTTGAGCAACTCGTTCCGCGGGTAGATCGCGACCGCACTGGGACCACTTCCCCGGGCGCCTGCGATGTGCGACAAGACCGGGAGGTAGAACGCGAGCGTCTTCCCGCTACCAGTCCCCGCGGTGATCATCGTCGCGCCAGGCTCACCGGAGCGCATGCCGCGGAGGATCGATTCCGTCGCGTCCACCTGGAAGGCGGACAGCGTGAAATCGGCCGAGCGTCCGGTGAGCATCGCCTCCACGGCCCGAAGGGTGGTCTGCGGGAGGCCGCTGACGCGCGCACCGAGCGCCCTGAGAGCATCGGCGACCGGGACGTCGCGCTTCGGGTAGCGGCGCGGCTGGATGGAGAAGCGGAAGTCGCCCACCAGACGCGGAGCGCTCCTCCACGCCGGGCCGTGGTGCTTGGTAAAGAGTTGACGGAGCCGTGCGATGAGTCGGACCGTCTCGGCCATGCGAGTGCGGTAGTGCATAGGCTGGTCCGGAGCCGGAACCAGCAGGCGGCGCGCGAGCAATTCGTCCAGCAGATCGTCGGGCGACACGAACACTTCGAGGCGGCTCGCCTCCCGCTTGAGGAACTCGAGAACGACGTCTTCGCTGAGCGCTCCGTCGATCAGGCCCCAGGCGAGCAGGCGAGTCTCCGCCTGCTCGAGCGCACCGAGCACATCGAGCGCCGAATCAGTCACTGCTGCCTGCGATACCCGATGACGAAGTTGGCCGCAGCGCCGCTCGTCTTGAGCTGCTCGAGGAGTGCCGCGTCCAGGTGATCGAGGCCGTACAGGCCGCTGGCGACTGCCGACATGAAGTCGACGAGCCGTGCGCAGTCAGGGTCCTCGAGTTCGCCAAGTACCTGGCGGATCCGTACGCCGGCGGCATCCACGGTTTCGAGATCCTCGCGCGTTGAGGGCAGTTGGGCCTCGTACCGCTCTAGAGTCTTGAGCGCCGCTTCCACGCTTTCCGCGGCATCGTCGAGACCAATGGCACGAAGGGTTCGCACGAGGCCGCGATCGGCGCCGCCGCGCACCCGAGCCACGTACTCGCTGAGCACCGTTTCTACGTCCCTGGCCACGACCTCGACGAAGCTGGCGACGCGATCGACCACCGCGCGGCGATCACGGACGGCGGTGGGATCGGCATCGATGCGACTAGCGAGCGCAAGCAACTCCGCTGCGATGTCAGCGCCAGTCGTCGGGAGCGTGACGCTCAGGCCCACAGCTCGTATCGCATGCACGCGCCTCTTAGCAGGCTCACAGACCGCGCGCTGGCGCTCGAATGTTTCCAGCGCCTCACCCAGTGCCGACGCGTCTGCCGCCGCGGACTTGCGAGCAGCAAGTCGCTCGGCAGCTGCCGACAGTTCGTGCGCGCGCTCGATGAGGGTCACGGGAGCAGATCCTGCAGGTCGCCGGCAAGCGCGGTCAGCGCTGCAACAAGCACTGCGGTCGTCTTGGTCAAGCTGTCGTCGCCCTCCTGGCCCGCAAGGTGTGTGTCGGCTTTATCCATGCGCTCGGCCAGGGCAGCGTCGGCCCACGCAAGATACTCGCTGACAGGCGACAGGTTCTCGCGGTTTGCCCGGACCAGGACGCCCAGCGATTCGGGCCACGAGAGCTCCTCGAGTCGATCCAGGTCTGCGAGCCGGTCGAGGATCTTCAGGTCGGCGTCACCGAACTGCGCCTCGTGGGCACCGCGCTCGGCGGCGTGGCTTCCCCCACCGATGCCGATGTCCCCGGCCGATACATAAGCATTAGCCACTGCGTCGATTACGACCCGCGCGTCCCGCTCGTCGCCGACGAGCCGCAAGGCCTTTGCGCGCTGCTCAGAAAGGGTTCGCAGACGCGTGGCGACCTCGTCGGCTAGATCATTGCGCAGCATCTGGGCGTGGAGTCGGACCTCGCGCGGCAGGGCACGGAGTGCCTCCTCCGATGGCACCGTCCATGCGGATTGGTGGAGTCCGTCGATGGCTTCGAGGATCGGAGCGACGTCGACAGCTATGAGTAAGCCCCCGTCCGACGCACGGTGCAGCCCACACGCAACCGTGAGCGCTTCCACGAGCCCACGCCGCGACGCGCTACCGGAGGCTCCGGACAGGACGCGACGCTGAAACGCGCCCCACGCGCCATCGGTGGTCGTGCTCGGCACGCCGAACACGCCCTCTACGAGCTGTTCCGCGGTGTCGTCCGAGCCGGCGAGCCCGAGAACGACGCCGCCAAGCAGCAACAACTCCGCGAGCGTACGTGGGGACTCCTGCTGGCGCAGTCGAACGAGCGCAACGTTCGCCCATGCGTCGACGTTCTCGGCGAAGTCCGCCAACTGGTCCAGCCCGCGACTGTCGTCCCACGGAACGCCCCGGCTAGCGGCGAGGGCACCCTGGAGCATGAACGCGTTCCGCGCGGACGGCTCCAATGTGCCAATGACTGCAGACGCCGACGCCTCCCCCTTGGCGTTAGCGCCGAGCGAAAAGGCCTGCGGACGCACCACCTCGGTGAGACGCCGCTGCGACACGCCCAGCGCCGCCCAGTCGAGCGCGCCGAGCACCGCATCGCTTAATGCCGTGCGGATCGCGAGCGCCTCCCGCTGCTCAAGCACGAGATTGTTGCCCCATCTATCGAGCGCGCGCACTATGGGGTCGGCGGTCACCCCGGCGTTGCCGCCCTCACCACCCTCCTTCCCCGCGGGATTTGTAGCGGGGACGGCGCCTCGCGCATCTTCGGCAGGCTCAGGCTGCTCGGCCGCCGGATCGTCGCCGAACGGCAGCGGGCCGCCGCGGAACACCGGCAGTCCCGCTATCGGCGGCAGATCGAACGCCTCGTGGATCGTGTCGTCGAGGTTCACCGGCGGGATAGGGGCCCCGCCCCAGAATGTGATGAGGACCTTCCGGCGCTCGACCGTATCCGGGTCGGCGATCTCGTACGCGGTCTCCGCCGCAGCGCTGAGCATCGGAAGGACCTCTCCGTCGACCGCGCGTAGGCTGGAGAAGTCGGCGGCCCACGCCGGGTCCGGAAAGAGTCCGTCGGTGAGCTTCTTCCGCTGGCCCCGGAGCGTTCGCTCGACAATCTGCAAGATGTGGCGAGGATCGAAGTACTCGAGCGTCGAACTCACGATCCGTTCGAGCGACGCGGGATTGAACGGGTACAGGCCGTACCCCTCAGCCTCGCCGAAGGCCGCGTGGCATGACCCGCGGTAGTCGCACAGGTCGCAGGCATTGGGTACCCAGGCCCCACCAGAGGCGTTTGGGTCGCGCGATTCGAACGCGGTCTTGAGGTCTTCAAGTCCTACCCGGGCGGCGTTCATGTACGTCGCGACGAACGACTCCACAGACTCTTGCGAGACCCCGCTGACCTCGCCGAGGTTTGTGTCGAGGCTGTACATGTAGCGACCACGCGAGTGGATCCGGGTGAGCGCGGTGTCCTTCCCCTCGAAGTAGCCGCTCGTCACGGCCAGCGCGCTGCGCATGGGGCAGAGGACGCGCTCGCCGAAGCTCTCGGCGTCGGCGATCATGGCGTCGAGCAACTGAGTCTCAAGGCCGCGCAGGAGCGCAAAGTCCTCGACGAGCAGGATCAGCGTCTTGCCTTCGTCGTTCAGCGCCTCGCGCACCTGGAGCATCACGTCGTAGATCTGTTTGCGGTCCACCCCGATGAGCGCGCCCACGGCGAAGTTCAACTGCTCATTGAGCATCTGCAGTGCGAGCTCCTTCATTGACCGGTCGCCACGAAGGTCGTCGTACACGTCACGCGCCGTCTGCCCGGCTCGGCGAACATCCCGAACCTGGAGGTCGAGGTTCTCGAACGCCGGGGCCTCTCCGTCATCCGGTCCCTTGCCCAACGCCTTGTCGACGGTCCGGTCGATCACGCCGCCGTCCGAGAGCAGCGGCACCCGGAACTCAGGGTCTGTCAGAAAGTCGGGGAGCCGTTCAGCGAGGTCTTCCCTGTCAATGCGCTCGTCGTCCGACGTGCTCGTTTCTACCCCGTACTCGCGCACTGTCAGCGCGAGTTCGGTGAGTAAGCGCAGCCGCGCGGTCTCCGCGGTCATGTCGCGCGCCTTGTCGACCTCGGTCCGAAGTTTCGCGAATCGCTCCTGATGCCGGACGCCGGGACGATCCAGCGCTTCGAGGATCTTGTGGACAACCTGGCGGAGGCTGGTGCCACGCTTCTCGATGTAGACGACGTGGCGGTTCTCGGTCCGCTCGATGTGCGCGTCAAGCCAGCGGATCAGATGCGACTTGCCGCTGCCCGATCGGCCGACTATCGGAACGATCCGGTCCTCCTCCGGGTCCCCGCCGAGGAGCGCCTCGAGCACGTCGTGCTCGCCGACGGCGGTGCCGGGGTCCGCCGCCTCGCGCCTGATGTCCTTGCGCAAGACGTGCGCCGGCCGGTGGACAGCGCCCAAAACCGCCGGCGCGTCGCGGTTCGCATCGTCGACGAGCGTGCGACGCACCTCCCGACCTTCCCAACAGGCGTACCGACGCATCAGGCCTCCTCCAGTCGCACGTGGCTGTACGACCGGGTGCCCATCGTAAGCGTGCCGCCCCCAAAGTCCGCTCGTGCCTCGAACCGCAGCATCTTCGCCCGCTCGCACCGCAGGAGCGCCAACGCCAGCGACGGCGACGCGAGCCGTGCGTCCTCGCGAGCGCCGACGTGTCGGCGGACGTCGGCTCGGTAGCTCCCACCGTCGAGGACGGGAAGCCGCTCGGCGAGTCGGTCGCGAAGTTCGAGCAGTGACATCTCGGTCGCTTCCGACCGAATGGACTCAAGTTCGTCGCGGACCGCGCGCGTCGGGTCGGGGACGATTCCGGCCTTGGGGCTGCCTGCTAGGTGGTCGTGGCGTGAGAAGCCGAGGAAGAGTGACCAGCGGCGGAAGTTGGTCCACCGGTTGCCGTTGACGACCAGGTCCGTCGCGTCGTAGCGATCCTGCAACAACTGCACGTTGCGTTGCGCATTGCGGTGGTGGGTGAAGAAGAGCGACCCCGCGCGCGGATCGCCAAGGAGCACCCATGCTTGGATCCGCGTGAACTCCCGCGCGTGCGTAGTCGATAGACGTTCGTGCTTCTCACGCTCGGCACCGTCTTCCTGGCTCGCGCCCTCGCCGAACAGTCCCTCGTTGTTACGCGCGGCCATGACGATGCGCCGCAGTTCGCGCACGAACAAGGCGTCAGCTGCCGCGGGGGCACAGCCGTCAGGAGGGGTGCTGAGCGCGAGCCGCAGACGGCCGTCAGACTTCGACGCCGGCTCGAGCATGCCGATTGTCTGAGCCTCCTTCACGGAAAGCCGCACGGAAAGCCGGGGGTTCGCGCCCTCGTGCACCGCCGCGGTCGGAGCCAGCAGCGCGATCAGATGGTCGGTGGCGGCCGCGAACTCGGACCCGCGCTCGACGTAGAGACGGTAGAGCGCGCGGAGGATTCCCGGGTGCACCTCTGACGGATTTACGACGCCCATCTATGCGACCGCCTTGGCGAAGTCTGTTATCGACATCGGAGCGAGGGTGTCTGAGATCGGTCTGTCGGGACGCTCGTGATCGGGCAGGTCGGACGGACCGATCAGGACGCGCGGAACACGTGCGCCCAGGAACGCTTGCAGTTCGTTCGGCGTCGTCATGTGATCGGCGATGAGCAAACATGCCGTTCCCGGCAGGTTGCGCTCGGAGTATCGCGAGGCAACGAAGACCGAGCGCGTGGGCGCAAATTGCCAGCAAGTTTGGACCGCGCTGTGCCCGAGCGCGTGCTCGGATGCGACCATCGTTCGTACTCCCGCGCGCGCGAGGCCCTCGACCACGCGTTCCATCATCCGCCTCGCCCGGGCCTGCTCCGCCGCGGACGGCGGGTCATAGACGACGGTGACGAGGTCGTCCTTGCCGAACAACTCGCCCAGGCGTCCGGTCACCGTGGCATCGGCGTCGCGCAGCGGCCGCGGGGTTGGCGGGGTGTCCCGGCGCGGCGGGACACCGGCCGCGCGTGAGACGGGGCATCCGCCGTGTGAGACGCCGACCGATACCTCAAGCTCGGGCATCGTCAGCGAGTCACCCGGATGGATCGTGTAAGCGTCGCGCAACAGGTCGACCATCGAACGCCGCTCGTCGAGTGCCTCCATCAGGAGACCGAGGGCGCGCCGGTCACGTGCGTGCGTCTGCGCGGCCGCTCGCTCGAGCGCGTCCCAACCGCCAGTGTCGCCGAGGTCATCGGCGACGAGCCGGACGATCTGCTGGGTCCAGAGGGACTCCCATGCGCGAGCGTCGTCGTCCGAGGCTTCATCGGGTGGTGGCGGTACATCCAGGTCGATCATCCGTGCTCGCTGCATCAGCAGCAGGGTTAGGAGGTTCCATTGCTCGTTGTAGTCGTTGTTCGCGGTGCCATATGCGGGGATCGTGTCGGTTCGAACGAGATGGCTATCTGGGCCCGCCGCTTGCCGTTTCCGCCACATGGCCTCCCACCGTTTGCGCGCCTTCTCCTGACCGATGACCGTTGTGAGCGCAAGCTTCTCGGATGTCCGCGCGTCAGCGGGTTCGTGGACGAGCAGGGAGACCGACGGTGCGCCGTCGCGTCCGCCGCGTCCTACCTCCTGGTAGAAGCGATCGATGGACTCTGGGATGCACGCGTGAAGGACGGTGCGGACGTCGGGTTGATCCACACCGAGCCCGTAGGCGCTCGTCGCGACCACGACGTCGAGCCCCGTGCGGACGCGGCCGGCGGCGTCGTGCGAATCTCCGCGGACCCTTTGGATGACGCTCCGGCGCCTACCGGGTGGCGTCTTTCCGGTCACGGTTTCGACGCGCGCGTAGCCCGCCTCCCGCAGCCGCTCCGTCCAGCCGTCGGCGTCCTTCACACGAGTCGTGTAAAGGATCAGCGGGCGTGGGAGGTGGTGGACTGCCTCCAGCACCCGCGCGTCGCGTTCCGTCGCGTTCGCCGCGTGCGCATACCAATACGACGGCTCGGCGCGGAGGTCGACGGACGACACGACGTGATTTCCCACCGCCGATCGGAAGAGCAGAACGAGGGCGTCGAGCGTGGTCGCCGTCAGCGTGCCAGTCATCAACAGAGTCGTGAACGGCGCCGGACTTGCGGACAGCAGCGCACGACGCAGTCCTCCCAGCGCCTGGAACTCGGGCCGGAAGTCGTCGCCCCACTGGCTCACTGTGTGTGCCTCGTCGATCGCGAACAGTCCGATCCGGCCCGCCGCGGCCGCGTCTGTCGCCGCCGCCCGCAGAGCACCCATCACGCCCTCCGGCGACGTGAAGATAATCGTCTGCGTACCGTCGCGCATGCGGCGCTTCATCTCGTCCTTCGCCCCCTCGGACAGTCCCCGGTGGAACGCGAGGACCCCTGGGGCGTTCGTCGCGAGCGGGGACCCGAGATCCAGGAACTGCCGCTCCTGGTCAAGTGCCAGGGCTGTTGTCGGTACGACGACCAGCGCGGTGCGCCCACGTGACGCGCCGAGGAGCGCAGGGACGAATGCGAGGGCGCTCTTGCCGCTGCGGGTCGGCAGGTTCGCGATGACCGTGCTGCCCGCCCGCGCCCCGAGCACGGTCTGGAGACCGATCCGCTGGCCGGCGGTTCGGTAGTGCGTGTGGTTGGTAGCGTGCGCGTAGAAGGGGTCGGCCGGGGGCCCGTCGTCGTGGACCGGCGGCAGGTTCTCGTGCTGGCCGACGCAGGCGGGTCGCGCCGGTGGCGCAACCGCAGAGAGATTGAGCCACGTCGGCGTCCACTCCCGCACAGTGACCTCAAAGTGGTCCGGCAGGATGGTGCAAGCGCACCCCGCTGCACGCCAGTCCTCCTGCAAGGGAAGCACGTCGCGGCGCGCAACACGCACAGGCAGCGTCATGTCAGCCGCGAGCACGACATGACGGACGAGCGGCACAAGGTCGCGCCGGCCGGTCGGGAGGGACTTGTCGCCCGTGGCCGCGCCGACCAGCGCATCGCGGAGCCGGCGCTGACTGCGCGGCCAGCGAGCGAAGTCGGGCGGTTCGCCCGGAAGGTCCGGGAACTCGCGGAGGGCTCGCAACGCCCAGGTCAGCCCGTCGCTCACAGCGCATCGAACGGGTGGAACGACAAGATTACGAGCCCCATCGCGTCGAGGACAAACCGCGGCGCGGAGACAGCCGTTCCCACGATCTCGGCAGCGCGTTCCTCGAACGCGAGCGCATCCGCGTCCGCCCCGAGCCGCGTGCGTCCACGCAGCGCCTCGATCCGCGCGAGCCCATGCCGTTCGGCTGCCGCGCCTGCAGTCGCGATCCGCGAGGTGACGTCCTCGCGCGCCTGCGCGGCATCGACTGCAAGAACGTGCGCCGCCCGGCACCAGGGTTCCCACTCTATGCCGGGAAGAGCCCGGTCGACGGTCTCCCAGCGCGATCCGTTCAGCCGGATATCGCCGAAGTCTGACGAGTAGCGGGACGCAAGTTGCCCGACGATCTTCGGGTCAGTCACCTCGGTGTCGTCGACGCCGATCCACACGGTCTCCGTCGTCGGGGGGAGCAACCCGTGCGCGCGCCGCGAGAGAGCCAACTGCTCGGCGTCCGTTGTCGCGTGGTCCGACGGGAGCATCGGTTCGACGATGAAATCGAACCGGAGCGCGGCGATGACTGCGTCCTTGTCGAGACAGGGCTGGCGTCTCCAGAACGCATAGGCCCGGCCACGGTCATCGCGTTCCCGCACGTAGCGGACCAGGCCGTCGAGGAACGGATCACCGGCCGCCCAGAGACGCGTGCCCGGCCGGCGGAGGACGATGCCGCGGTCGTACGTCCCGTACAGCACTCGCTCGGACTCCGAGAATGTGCCGTTCATGTACGCCGTGAGGTCGCGCTGCGGAATCAGCGGCTCACCGCCACGAAGCGGATCGGCGGCCCAGTAGCTCGAGACCGACGCGTTCTGGAAGTGTTCGCGACGGGTGAAGCGCAGCTGTCCCTTTCCGCGACAGATAAGGCGCTCGGCCGCGTCCTCGTACTTCTGCCAGGCTTGATCGGCCGCACGCAGCCCGTCGGCGACAGCGTGCGTGAGCTCGATCGCCTCGATCGCGTCGAGCTGGTCCTGGTCGGCGATCTCGCGGCGCTCGGCCTCAAGCTGGTCGGGGATGGACGCCGCGCGCGTTATCACGCCGGCTGGCCCGCGCTCAACTAGTTCGGCGACGAGCTCTGGCATGAGACGGTCGATCACGAACTGGAACGACGAGACCGAGCGCTCGAAGATCCCGAACCCGTCGCGGAGCGCGACAAGCCACCCATCCAGCACCGACCCGTCGCGGCCCTCGGTCAGGACGACGTTCTCCACTGACGTGTCGGGACCATGACGGTCCAGTCGGCCGATCCGCTGCTCGAGACGGTTTGGGTCAACGGGGAGTTCGGCATGGAGGATCATGTCAGCGAACTGAAGGTTCAGCCCTTCTTCCGCTGACGCGTCGCAGACCAGCACGTTGCACGCGCGCTCGTCGCGGAATCGCCGCGCGGCGTCCCGCCAACGCTCGGCCGATTGCTTGAGCACGTGGACGACCACTTGCCCGTCGTCCAGATGTTGCTCCAACGCGCGCGCGATTCGAACCGCGGTGGTCGCGAACGTCGTGAACACGACGATCTTGCGCCGCCGCGGAACCGACCAGACGTAGTCGACGATGGCCTTGGTCCGCGCGTCGGCGATCCCTCCGTCGTCGATTTGCAACCGCTCCTCGAGCG
Source organism: uncultured Actinomycetes bacterium (assembly GCA_963743055.1). Classification (GTDB taxonomy): domain Bacteria; phylum Actinomycetota; class Thermoleophilia; order Solirubrobacterales; family Solirubrobacteraceae; genus CADCVQ01. The sequence continues at coordinate 222,854 of CAVUOK010000005.1, forward strand.
CGTCGCGCTCGAGCGGGCCCACGGGCAGCGCGCGGAGCACATCCGCTTCCTCGTGGGTCAGGCACGCGGCCTCGCCCTGAGCCTGGTGCCCCAGACGTGCGTGCACGGCCCCGGTGAACATATCCGGATACGCGAGCAGGCGATCGAGCATCACGCCGACGACGGGCGTCACCGTCGCCGGCGGCTCGGCGTCCGCGATCAGCGCATCGCGCCACTGGTCCCACCACGCTGCAAGCTCGTCGACGTGCTCTGCGGAGGTCTCCAGCGCATGCGCGAAGCACCGGCCCCGTACCGGGAAGTCGTCGGCGACGTCGCGCCTGCTGCGCAGCATCCGATAATGGATTCGGTGACGGTCGGTGACCGAGAGTCGCAGTGCGCGTATGCGGCGATCCAGGTCGTCCTGCGGGCCTTCGGGACCGAGCGCGAGCATCGCGTCGAGCGCCTTCAGGCTCTCGGTGTCGCCCGCCAAGAGTTCGCGGAAGGCATCCGCATTGCGCTCGAGACGGCGGTACCGCTGACCCGGACGAAACAGCGCGAATGTCCGAGCGAGGTCATGGCGCCGGTCGACCCGGTCACGGAACAACTCAAGGTCGTCAAGTCGGTGGTTGTCGGGATCGAGCAAGTGCAGCATGGCCAGGTAGGTCGACTCGTTGTGCGCCACGGGCGTCGCGGAGAGCAACAGCAGCCCAGGGGTCGCGTGAGCAAGCGCGGCAACCGCCTCGAAGCGCGCTTGGTGGAGGCCGGGCATATGCGCCCAGCGCGCGACGTGGTGTGCTTCGTCGATGACGAGCAACTCGGGCGCACCTCCTGGGCCGGTCTTCGACCACGAAGTGCGGTGAGAGCTCGGCAACACGTCGACCCGCGCGGATGTGAAGTCGTCCACGAAGAAGCGCTCCGCGAGTTCGCGCTGCCACTGCTCGCACAGGCGCTCTGGAACAACGACGCGTACGGTGCCGTGAGGGTTGTCGAGCAGATGTTGGCGCACCACGATGCCGGCTTCGATCGTCTTGCCCATACCAACCTCGTCAGCAAGTAAGAACCGCTGGATCGGATCGCTCAGCACGCGCGTTGCGACATCGATTTGATGGTCGTAAAGCTCGATCGCGCTTGATGTCAGCGCGCGCTGGCCGCGCGCAGCAGCGTCCTGCTCCAGCATGCCGTCGATGAACCGTCGCCGCGCGAAGAAGTAGTGCGGGCTCTCGAGCTCCCGCGTCTGCATGACGGCGATGGGGTCTGCGAGCGGCCGATCCCAACGCACGTACATCTCCTCGATTCCGAGCCAGACGTCCGGCAGGTCGCCCGACGGCCGAACCCGGACGCGCCCTGTCTCTATCTCCATCAAGCGCGCGACCCGCCATTGGTCCTGGTGGCGGTACCAGACCCTCTGCTGTACGTCCAGCGGCGCCGAACGCAGGCGATTGGCCGCAACCGAAACCCGCTGTGCGACCGGATTGGCCACGGAATCAAAATACTCCACCGCGATCGTATGCCCAGCGACGCTGGCAACCTTGCCGATCCCGAGATCGCGATGGTCCAGGCTCACCACAAGGGCGCCGGCCCAGTCGGTCATCACATCGGTCTGAAACTCATCCATGGCGGCCACGATCTCTAAGCATGCGTCAGAATGACATCTGACCCCTATCGGCATCGCTCGCCGATGGGTTCGTTACATCACCCGGTACCTCTACCCGCGATCACGCGGACATCGCCGGATAGCGGCCCAGCGCGCAGCGCACATTCGCGACTCCTACGAACCTCACGCTACGCGCGCTGGCAGCGCCGACGGGCTCACAAGATCTCGATACGTGCGCAGCAAGAAGTCCGTGAGGAGCGTTATGTGAGCAGGCACCACCTGGATCTCGTCCCATTTCATTCCGAACTCCCATACGCCAGCAGTCCACCGGCAGGACGGTGCGAGGCGATCAAGATCTCGGATGAAGACGCCCAGGTCAGGGAGTTGCGCGCCACAACTGCGATGGTCAACGATCTCGTCCATGAGATATCCCAGAGCAGCGATACCCGCACCGTGCGTCAAGCGACACTTTCGCGGCGGCATGTGCCACTCGTCCTGCCAGACGCCTGATACGGCTCCCCAGAAGTCAAACAGGAGGTCCAGCATTGCCTCGGTGTCGCCGCCGCCCGTGACCGGATCCCGGAAGCGATAGAGGGCGCCGTCGTTGATCGAAGCGTCGAGCATCTTGAGCATCGACGTGTCCTTGATAACGCCCTCGACCGTAGTCGGCGTGCGAATCCGCGACCGCAACGGCGAGTCCGGATGGAGATTCAACTGCTCGAGAAGTACGGCGGGGTACCGCCGTCGCAGCAGAGCGACAGGAAGCTCGCCTTCAGTGGCCGGCAGGAGTTCGTTGATCAACCCCGTTGGGAGTGGCTTCGTGTTGTTGACCAGAATGAACTGGGCCCGCTGTTCCGCGACGTCTCCGGTGATGAACCCTACGACAGGAATGGGAAAGGACTCAATCTCAGCGTCGCGGAGCGCTGCGGATCGTTGCTGGCCGTCGACCAGCCAACCCGGCTTCTCCTCGTCACCCTGAACCAGGGGCACAACCAGGTGCCCAGGGCGCGACCCGCCCTCCTCGGCCGGTCCGGTCAGAGGCTCGAAGTACACCCGCGGATCGAAGGCGACCACGAGGGCATTGAGCATGAGCGCGTTTGGGCTCTCGAGGTACCGCTTGATCGCGCGCACGTGCGCCAGCGCTTCGGGCCGCTGATAGCCACAAAGCGTGCCTTCGTCAGCGCGGTGGATTCTTGAAACCGTAGTGAACTCGGGCAAACGCTTTCCGTCAACCGCAAATGAGTAGACGATGCGGTTTGGCCCCTGGCGGATCTCGAGAGCGGGAAGACGGAGGATGGCGTTGTCGGTCATATCGGTTTGGTCGTCCGATTCTGGGACGAGGCGAGGTGTCCCTGAAGTCGTTGGTTGAAGACGAACAGGTTGTGGAAGCCTCGGCGCTTGTTGCGCTCGGTGCCGCGAAAGATCATGACCTCTACACCGCCGGCACCGCAAACCCTGCATGTGCAGCGCTTCCAGGGACGGTCCGTCAGCGTCCGGCGGTAGGTTTCCTTCAGCGGCTTACGGCCTTGGAGGAGGTCGTACGCCTCGAGCGCGGCCAGAGCGTCCAACACCGAGCACTCGTCCCGGTCGAGCGCACGGATCGCGTCCAGCGCCGCTCGCTCGCAACCCCGTGCCTCGGCCTGGTCGATTCGACCCGCCCGGATCATCGACTGGAGGCGGGTGTTCCCTTCGACCTGGGGGACGCGCAGCGCGGCGTAGGTGCTGGTGCGGGTGTAGTAGTTGTCCTTGTCGTCCTTGAAAGCTTGCCTAAACGGCGACGTCGAGTCGAAACTCGTCACGCCGTAACCAGCGAAGGCGGAGACCTGCTCCGTTCGCGTCACGCCCAAGAGATGAAGTTCAGTAGCGGCTTCGCGGACATCGGCGACCGCTTCAAGGCACGTGATGATCTGCATCGTCTTGAGCGGCACCATGCCGCCCATCGCGATGCGGCTGTAGCCGAGTTCCTGGAGCCGACGAACCGACTCCGCATATGACGCTGGGCTCCATCCGTGCGCCACGCCAACCGGTTGGATGCGGCTCCCGCGGGTCTGGCAGCGCTCAATGAACTGCTCCGCGAGTCGAAAGTTCAGTTCGTGTCGCGCGACCCACGCGGGGTCGCATTCGCCGGTCTCGTCGGCGTGTGGGGCATATCCGAAGATGACGTGATCGATCGCGATACCGGCGTCGAACCCGCACCCTTCATAGAAGTCCAGCACCTCGTCCGCGCTGTACGGCGGTTCGGGCTGCGAAGCGTATGAGAAGGCTCCGCAGTCGCCCATCGTCCGCAGCCGCGGACCGGGCGCTTCGTCCAAGCGGAAGAATCCGCGAACGCCGAGTCGATACAGGCGGTGGCGCTGGGCGACCGTGTACTTTCCCGCGCCTCCCACGCCGTCGATGATCGCCTTCGAAACAAGGATGCCGGTGTACGGCGGCCTGCTATGCACCTCGTGCGGGTAGCGGTCATCGCGCTGGCGTACGTGGTACGGCGACCGCTCCTCCGTGATGAAGTCAAACGTAGGGTTGATCTGGTCTTGGCTGTCGGGGAAGTAGAAGTCCATGCGCTAAGCCACAAGCGGCAACTGGTCGGCCGACTCGGCGCCCTCAAGCCACTCCAACCAGTTGCCCGAACGAGCCGCTAGCGGGGTATCGGGAGCCGCTGCGAGACGTTCAAGCACCCGCGCACCGAGCTCGCCCTTAAGTGCAGTGAGGCCGCATGAGAAGCGCCGGGCTTCGGGGTTGTACAGGTGGATCACCGTGAGCAACGGAAGCGAGGGAAGACGAGCGCCCGCCTTGGGACTTGTCAGAGCAACCACTGGCCCCCGAAGCGACTGCCGATCTGAGATTCGTGCGGCCTGGAGGTAGGTGTCGCCAAGCAGGAGGAGCGCCAGACGCCACGGCCTACTCAGGAGCGCAGCGACCGCGCTAGGGATCCCGAGTGCGTCAGCACGCACCTTGATCGCTTCCCGCGAAAGTCCTGTGAAGGACTCGTCGTACCCAGTGAGCTCCGTCCTCGCATCGACGAGTCCGTGGCAGGCGGAGAGGATCCGCAGGTCGAGCGGCCCCCAAGGCGAACCAGCTCGTCGGTACGCGCGCACGCCGCGCATCAGTCGTAGGTGCTGCTGGCCGGTATAGAGGTTCTCGGCCGCGACCGACTCGGCACGAGCCGTTGGCGCTTTCAGCGACGTGCACGACGTCACGACCAAGATGCCCGACGTCGCGGTCACCGGTGTCCGCTCACTCGAGCGATCGCCTGATGGGCGTGGATGCTCTCCTCGTTCGTGACGGTGACGTTCCACGACGCGCAGCGCTCATCGCTCCTGACCGCGACGACGACATTGCGCGCAATGTCCTCGACGAAGGCCGGGTTGTCGTAGGCCTTCATCGTGACCGCGCGCTCGTCGAGGCGCTTCAGCAGCGGGTAGATCTGCGCTGAGCCGGCCTCATCGGCGAAGCAGAAGAGCTCCTGGGGCCAGATGCCCGTCCCGCCATCCCAGGCTGGGGACTCGACCTCGAGGTCGACGATGCCGCGCTGCGAGTGCGCCCCGTAGTCCGAGATCTCACGCGAACACGGGCAGAGGCTCTTGACCGGCACGCTGACGCCGATCCAGATCCGTGCGCCAGAAGGACTGACCTGGGACTGGATCGAGACGTCATAGCGGTGCGGAGCCGTCTTTCCGGTCGATGGCGCCCCTCGATCTATGAAGAGCGGGAAGGAGATCCGGACGTGGGCTGCTGCTGATTCCAGCCGAGTTGCCAAGGTCCGCGCGAAGTCGAGCACGACCCTGGGTGTGAGCGCGGGAAGCGAAACAGCGGTTTCGACGAAACGGCTCATGTGCGTGCCCCTGACGGACTCCGGAACCGCGACGGTCATCTCCAGGTCAGCAATCGTCCTCTGCGCGATCCCGTCCGGTCCCAGAACGGATGCGGGAAGCGATAGCCCTGCCACGCCGACGGCGTCGAGATGCACCTCGCGGTCGTCACCTTGTGCTTGAACGTCCGGCAGAACACCGGCGTCCAGCAGGCTCATCGGTGGTCCTCGGAACCCTCGTACACACAGCCCACGGTGCAGGTCTCACGCAGCACGAGCCGCGAAAGCCCAGGGAGTTCCGGCTTGAGTCGCTCCCAGACCCAGCGGACGATGTTCTCGCTAGTTGGGTTCTCCAATCCGTCGATCTCGTTGAGGTAGTGGTGGTCGAGGCGCTCCTCAAGCGGCTTGAAGGCCGCCTTGATGTCCGCATAGTCAACGAGCATCCCCGTATAGGAGTCGACCCCACCTTCGAGATGCACCTCGAGGTGGAACGAGTGGCCATGGAGTCGGGCGCACTTGTGGTCGACGGGCATGTGCGGTAGCCGGTGTGCCGCCTCGAAGCGGAACTCCTTCCACAGCGACACGGTGTGTGTCGTCGGCCGACGCTTGTCGGTCACGGCCGGTGCCCAGGTCTCGTCGTGAAGCGTCATCGTCAGACTCCCTGCCGCGTTCCCCAGGTCAAAACGTGCTGTTGCGCGCTGACTCGCGCGCGGCGAAATACTCGGTCGGTCGCGACCGCCTCACTCAGCCATCGCAGCCGCTTCAAGACCAGACCGACGGTCGGAGCGTCGTCGCCTCCGACCGGCGTCCCGACCGAGAGGTACAGCTCGAGACCCGCGAAGCGCTCTGCAATCCATCGCGCGTACTCAAGATCCGCGTCGTCGAACACGACGACCTTCAGCGTCGTGTGCGCGCTAGACCCCTGCGCCCGCGCCACGAAGTCGGCGAGGTGAGCGCGCGCGACTTGCGAGTCCATCCCCGAGGAGGGTCCCTTCGGAGAGACGACCAGGCATTCGACGTCCGCCAGCCAGGCCTTCCATCGGCTGCCCTGCGTCTCGACCGCGACCTCGTAGCCTCGGTCATGGAAGCTAGCAACGAGACCCCCGAGCTCGAGAAGTGCGGGATTCCCGCCCGATAGCACGACGAGGTTTGGGCCCTGCGCGAGTGCGCGTACCTCGTCGAGGATGCTCGCTGCAGAAATGTGCCGGGCGTTCGCCCTGACAGCCGAGGGTTCGACGGCATGCGTCGAGTCGCACCATGTGCAGCGGTAATCGCAGCCGCCAAAGCGCACGAAGTAAGCCGGGCGTCCCTGCTGGGGGCCTTCCCCCTGAAGAGTCGGGCCGAAAACCTCAATGACCGGCAGCGTTCGAACGCTCGCCGACGCCTGAGCCGCGACCGCCGCGCCGCTCACCGGTCCGCCTTCATGTAGGGCGCGGGATCCGCCAGCCCCGCAGCCTCGAACCCCTTCAGACGAAGCTTGCACGTATCGCACCGCCCACACGCCTCGCCCGCGGGCGAGGGGTCGTAGCAGGAGATCGTCAGCCCGTAGTCAACTCCAAGCTCGCCGCCGCGGCGGATGATCTGCTCCTTCGTCATGTCGATCAGCGGAGCGTGGATAGCCAGTCGCGCTCCTTCGACACCCCGCTTGGTGGCCAGCGGCGCCAACTCCTGCCATTTCGCGATGTACTCGGGTCGGCAGTCCGGATACCCCGAATAGTCGACCGCGTTGATCCCTAGGAACAGGTGGTCGGCCTCGAGGACTTCGGCGTAGCCGACACCTACCGAGATGAAAACCGTGTTGCGCGCCGGCACGTATGTCACCGGGATGGCAGCGTTCATCTCGTCCTCATCACGATCCTTCGGGACATCGATCTCGTCGGTAAGCGCCGACCCACCGACCGCCCGCAGGTTGAGCTCGACGATCACGTGGTCCGCGACGCCTGCCGCCGCTGCCACCCGGCGGGCGGCGTCGAGTTCGATCGAGTGGCGCTGGCCGTACGAGAACGACAGCGCGAAGCAGTCGAACCCCGCGTCCTGGGCAATCGCCAGCGTGGTACTCGAATCTAGGCCGCCGGACAGCAGGACGACGGCGCGCGGACCGGTCATCGGACCGAGGCGGAGTCGTTGGTAGTTGCCGCATGCATCGCATGGAAGATAGGCGGGGCGACGGACGAGCCGCCGCAATAACTTGTGGTATTCTCAAAGTATGGCGGATCGTGGCAAGGTTCTCTCCGCAAACAGGGAGAACGGGGTCGCGGCATATCCACCGGTCGCGATGGACTTGGATGCGGTGGCCACGCGCGCCATCGCGGCGTGGCTCGCGCAACACCGCGGTCAGGACATCGTCGGGGCCATGAAAGACGCCCTCTGGCTGCGTTCCGTGCTCCTGAAGCATCAGGTCGGCCTCTCACGGTTCGAGCGTGCGGCGTTCCGACGACGCGCCGATCGGCTCCTCTCACGACTGCTTCAATAGTCGCCGCATCAGCCGGCGGGCCGGCGGCGCTAGCGTTCGAGCGTGTCCGACGACGCGCGACTCCCGAACGGCAGTGAGTCGATCGGGTGGGCTATCCGCGCCCAACGCCTTGAGAAGGGGCTCAGGCAACGCGATCTCGCGGAGCGCGCGGCTCTGGACGCGACTTGGATCAGCCGCATCGAGACCGGCAAGGTCGATAGTCCGCGCTACCTCACCCTGCGTCGGATCGCCGAGGCTCTGGATCTCACCGCCGAGAAGCTCTTGGCGCAAGCCCACGAGTACGAGTCCGGAGTGCGTACGCGTCCCGCGAACCGCCGGGTACGCCCAGAGCGATGAGCGCCTCCTCGGGATCCACGTTTCGCGCGAGGATCTCGACGAGCCCGTCGTGGTGCCCTTCCCCGAGGACATCACCGCGGGAGCGGGGAGGCAGCCGCCGTGCTTCGACGGCGCTGGTCCGGCGACCCCCTGGAGCATGGATCGGTCGTCGCGGTCGCTTGTCGCTGTCGGTCATGCCCCACGGTACGTGTCGAAGGGCGGCGCGTAGCCGGTGATCTGCGAGTACAGCCTCCACGCGCGTTGGTAGTCGGCGTCGGTGAGTGGCTTGTCGGGGTCGAGGTGATGCGCCGCGTTCGCGAGGCCGCAGAGCTGCCGTGCGGCGGCGACGGCGTCCTGACCGATGAGCTGCAGGCCCGCGCGGTCGTAGGCGAGGCAGTTGAGGACCGCGCGCGGTTCAAGCGACGCGTAGGTCGCGGGTGGTCCCTGTCCCCTGGCGAGCATGTCGGCGCGCCGACGGGCGTTGAACGCGGCCAGCCAGTCGGGGCCGTCTTGGTGCTCGAGGATGAGCCGCAGCCGGTCGCGGTACACGTCGGCGGTGGTCCCGACGGCGCGTTGGATCGCGAACGCGGCCTCCTCGCCGCGGCGGCGCTGCACGAACTCGTAGTCCGGGCTCGGGTCGGTCGAGTCGGCGACGGCCGCATCGTGGGATGTCTCGCCGCTGGGGTCCGGTGGGGACTTGTCGGCGGACCTGCGCTTGTCCCTGCGTTCGGTTATCCAGATCGTCGCGATGAATCCGGCAGCGAGCAGGCCGACGACGAGGAGCCATTGCATGGCTCCGCGCAGCGACTCGGCATCGCCGTTGTCGCTGCTGCTCGGCGTGTCGCTCGCTGTCGCGGCCAGGCGCTTCTGCGCACGGGCGACCGTGCGCGTCTGCACGATGCCCGCCACCCGGCGCGGCGCGGTCAGCCAGCCGCACACGCGCAGATCGCGCACGATCTTGAGGGCGTCGAAGATCGTCAGATCCACAGCGAAATGCGCCCCGCTGATGTCGCCCCAGGCCACGCCCGGGCTGTAGCGGCCCGGTGCGTGCTTGGGGCACCGTGCGCTGCGTGAGCGCGCCAGGACGGTGACGGTCCCGCTGTGCTGGTCGGCGGCGTCGGGGAACGGAGAGCTGCCGGCGCGACCGACGGCGCCGGTCGCGCTGACGTACACGTTGCTGTCGGAGTCTCGCTTCGTCGCGGTGAGGCGCAACCGGTCGCGGCCAGGGCGAGTGCGGATCGCATTGGCCGCGACCAGGGTCTCGCTGCGGATGTCATAGGCGCAGAGCGTCGAGCGGCCGCTTGAGAACGACAGCTGCTGGGCGCCGGCGCCGGCGCCGTTGAGGAAGCCCGAAGCGTCGAACGTCTGCGCGGGGTTGCCCACCAACAGGACGCCCGGGCATGGGCGGCTGCCCGCGAGCACGATGACGCGGTACCACATTCCGGGCGATGCACGCAGCACGTACGTCGCGGTCTCGCCCGCCGGCGGCCGGCTTGGACCCGATATCCGTGCCACGGCGGCGTCGGCGTCCGAGCAGGTGCCGCCGAGGGCGACGAGCAACCCGACGACGACGCTTGTGGCGCGCGTTCTGGTCGGTCCTGACGCGAACACGCGGCAAGAGTAACGATCGTTACTGGTCGTGGAGGCGGCGGGGCGCGAGGTTGCCGGGGTGGCGCAGGCACTCACCCCGGTCGATCGCGAGCGCCTTCGAGCCCTCGGCGCCAACATCCGCGAGCGGCGTACCGCTGGCGACCTGACGCTGGAGGACCTCGCCAACGAAGCCGGACTCTCGGTGACCTACCTCGGTCAGACCGAGCGCGGGCAACGCAACCCGTCCGTCCTCGTCTTGTGGCGCGTCGCCGAGGCGCTCGGCATCAGTCTGGATCAGCTCGTCGCGCCAGACCCCGGCCCGCGCTCACGGCGGTAGCCATGCACAGACATTCGCCCCGAGCGCGGCATGTCAAGGAACACCCGGACGAGACTCGGCGAGTTCACGATGCTGCGGACGACTGCCAAGGTTCGTCAGATCGGCGGCGATCTTCACGAGGTTGCCTGCGGCGATCGCGGGTTTCACCGCAGCTACGTTTGAAGCACCGTCGAGAGCTGCGCGAACTACGCGCCAGTGTCAAGCGCCCGAGGCAGGACCGGGATCCAGTCCATCGCCGACCCCGACCACGCTCGACAGGCTCGCGTCCAGCGCGGCCGACAGCCTCGCAAGAACGCCCAGCGACACGTTACGGCTTCCGGCCTCGATCTGGTTGAGATAGGTGCGGTGCATCCCGACTCGCTCGGCCACGCCCTCCTGGGTTAGCCCGCGCTCGACACGCAGGCGTCGAAGCTCGGCGCCAACGGCGGCGTGCATCGGGGAGAGCGGGGCTGGCATGGTCGAGACACTAGGTCAGATCGGGCGGCTCGCGCATATGTCGCCTATCGTCTACATGGTGGACCCGCTCGACGAAGCAGCAACCGCCGCGATGAACCAGGTAGGACGACGGATCCGTTCTCTGCGCGATGAGTCCGGGTGGAGCGTCAACGAGCTCGCGGTCCGCTCTGCCGTGTCCGTGGACGTGCTGCGCGCAGTCGAGACCGGGAATGGCGACCTCGAACTCGGCGAGCTGTCGCGACTGGCTGCGGGCCTCGGGGTGCCGATGTCCGCGCTGGTTAGCTGAGCGCGCATCCGATCAGCCCCTACGCCGTCTCGAGCGCCCTACGGATGGCCGTCAAATGAGCGGTGCTGATTCCGTGCCCGGGGTCGAGAATCGCGCTGCGATCGATGCCGTCGTCGGATGTGAACTCGAACGTGTACGTCGCCCTCGAAGCTAGATAGCTCTCATCGTCGTCGTTCGACGGCTCGATGATCGCGACAACCGCGAGGCGACTATCCAGCAACGAACTGGTGAGCGCGGCGAGTTCGGTCTCCGCACATCCGAGATCACCCGAGGCCGCGAGATCGAGCACCGCGGCGAGGGCTGCCGGATCGGGGGGCGCGTGGCGTACTGACCACAAGTCCAGAAACGCGGCGAGCTCCGGCAGAACCGTATTCCCGTTCGCCTGAGCCTCGGCGACGACGAGCGAGAGATGCCCCGCGGCGGTCAACTCGGGACCGCAGTCGAGAGCCCACCTGAGCCCCGCCAGCAGTCCGGTGCGAGCGCCCTGATTGCGCGCGCCATCTGCCATTGGCTCAGTGCCGCTCGCGCGCTCCGGAATGGTCACGCGCGCGCCGGTGCCCACGTGGACACCGCATGCGACGAAGCGCTCAAGCGCCGGTATGGGACCAACCCGCGATGCGATCGTGACTCCCGACGGCGTAGACGTGATCGAGACTCCGACGCCGTCATCGACGAGATCCGCGAGGACCACCTTTCGCGCGATATCGAACCGGCGCTCGGCGTCGCGGCTGGCGATCACGACAAGGCCCCGTTCCTCGACCCGTGGCAAACCGAACGGGCCCCACGGCGACATCCCGAAGCGCGCGGGATTCTCCCAACCCGTGGTGTCCTCACGAAGCGACCGACAAAGAACCGCAGGCGGCGGGGACATCGTCGGATCCGCCATGCTCAGGCGAGAGCCGGCCGCGATCGCTGCCGAGAACACCGACTCTCGGAACGCGAGTGGAGCGTACGGAGTCCCCTGTAGCTCGAGCGCCGCTGCGGTGCGTGCCACGACGCGGCCGAAGGCGTCCAACCCGCGGTCCCGCAGGTCCTCCGAACGGAAGTCGCGCGCGATCCGCTGCGGCGAGGCCCAGGGGTGGCACCTCCCGTCGAGCCGCGAGAAGAACGGGAACTCGTGGCAGAAGAAGGACGTTGCACCCTTCTCTCGGGCCTTCGTCGCGTTCCAGCTCTCGGTGTTCGGGAGCACCCCGAACAGGGTTAGCCAGAACAACCCGCGCTCCACATCGAGGGCGCGCTGTCGGCGCCGCCGCTGCTCACGGGCGTCGGCGTCCTCGACGACGCCAGGGCGCACGCCGCTCGCCGGTTGGTCGTCCGTCGCCTTTGCCCGTGGGAGGTGCCGCCGTACCGTGCCGGGCGAGACCTTGATCTCGTTGGCGATCTTTCGTTTCGACATCGGCGCGGCATGTAGGGCCAGGATCTCGCGCTCTCGGGCGTTGGCGAGGGTGGAACGAGCGTTAGTCAACAGCGACCCTCCCCAAGCAGGCCCGACCTGGTGAGTCTCGGGTGCATGCCTCCGCGGAGCGGCAATCAGGGACCTCGGGCCTTCGGTCGAACACGAGTTGTCCCTCCGTCTTCGCGCATGCGGCACCTCAGCGCAACCGGTGCAAGCCAGCGACCATCCCGCCGCGTCCAGGGTCGAGCTGCACCCGCCGGACGGCTTCGCGGGAACGATGTCGTGTCATCGACGCTCGCGCCCGACATCGGCGCGTGTCGACGCAACCGCAGAGGCGCAGACCTACCCGTCTGGGCGGAGACGCCATGCGGGCGCCGCGGCCCGAAACGGCGATGACCTCGTGGCCGCCGAACCCGACATTGCAAGGAACCTGAATGTAGATTATCGTCTACATCAGGATGTCTCTACTTCTTCCTCCGGCGCGCAACAGACCGACGCATGCGTCGCCTTCCTTCTCGGGTGTCTGTTCGTCGAGCGCCAGCGAGCAAACCGTCGGCTGATGAGCGACGAGTTCGGGACGACGAAGGAAGTCGCGGAGATCATCGCGTTCTCGGAGGGCTGGGTGCGGCTGCATGGGAAGGAGCTTGGCGGCTGGAAGACAGCGGAGAGCCGGGGCGGCAAGTGGAGGTTCCCCCTGGCCGAGATCGCGCGGCACGCCCGCTCCCGCTCGCAAGGCGGATCACACCCTCCCCCGGCGGCGCCGGCACCAGCGAAGCCTCGTCCCGCTTCCCCATGCGACGAAACCTACGGCCTGACACCGCGACCCAGGATGTGACGACATGCCTCGACTTCCCAAAGGTCAGATCTACACTCGCCACTCGGGCGGAGACCTCGTGTACATGCTCAGGTTCCGCGCCAATGGATACCCGCAGTCACCGATCGAGCTCGGGCGCCGAAGCCAGGGCTTCAACATGGAGAAGGCGAACGGCGAAGCAGCGGTCATCGCTGCGCTGATTCGTCGGGGCGAGTGGCAGCCCGCGCGCCCGGAGCGGCGCCCGGCAGCCAGCGCGGCACCGACGACGTTCGCGGCAGCGTGCGCGAAGCTGCTAGCAGACAAGAAGGACCAAGAAATCTCGGGTGCGACGCTCGCCGACTACCGCTCGAAGATCGAGGTGCACCTGTTGCCAGGAATTGGCCCGTCTACACCGATCACCGCGATCGACGACCAGATGCTCGATGAGTACGTCGGCGGCATTCGCGCGCACAACGACGCGATACGCGAGGCCACCAGGCTGGCCAAGAACGATCCCGCGGTCCACGTTCCGCGCCGCCCGCCGACGACGCGGGAGATCGAACGCTGGGGCGGGGAGCTCCGCCCCACCCAGAAGCTCAAGCCGATCTCGAACGGCGAGATCATCCGGCACCTCGAGCTTCTCTCTCAGATCCTGAGGTATTACGTCATCAAGACGAAGGAACTCGACGAGGATCCAGTCGGTGTCTGGGACCGCCGACCGAAGCGCAAGCGCGATCACGCCCGCAAGCCCAACTGGATGCTCGAGCCAGACGAGATCGTCTCGCTTCTCGCGGCGTCCGCCGTCCTGGACGATCGAATCGAGAACGAGAAGACCCGACGCCTGCGACAAGCGTGCCTGCGGCTGCGCGGACAGGGACGCACGCATGCCCAGATCGCAGCGGAGCTCGGGGTTCCCGAGAGCACCGCGTACTACCACGCAAGCAAGTTCGGCAAGGTGGACCCCACTGTCCGCGTGCGGATGTACGAGGCCCTCATCTGGGTCTTGTTCATCGCGGGTCTCCGCATCTCCGAGGCGCTCGCGCTGCGCTGCGAGGACATCCACATGCTGCACCGCAACATCTACGTCCAGGACTCGAAGACCGAGAGCGGACGGCGCGTCGTGCATATCCATCCGCCGGCCCATCCCGTCCTGAATGCCTACATCCAGGCTCGCGGGGACACATGGCGCGAGGGGGAGTACGCGTTCCGCACAAGCAAGGGGACGCCGCTCAGCAGGCACAACGTCGCTCGGCGCACGATGCCCAGATTGGTACGAGCCGCCAACGACCTCCGCCACCGGAAGGGCTGTCCCCCGATCACTGCGCGCGTAACGGCACACGGCATGCGCCACGCATATGTCGCGCTCATCGCGCACAGTTCGGCGCCGCAGATCTACGCTCAGAAGCAGGCCGGACACCAACGTGCCTCGACGACGGAGGAGATCTACAACTACGTCTTCCGCGAGGACACACGCGACCGCGTCGGACGCGAGATGGTCAAGGTGCTGGCGCGCGGCAAGCGAAAGCTTGACGGCAACGAAAAGCGGGCGCGCGACGCCAACAAGAAGACCCCGCGCCGTGGCCGCCGCGGTCGGGCCCCAGCGCGCACCGCGCGGCATGCGCGATGACACCCAGCAAATTCCTCGACCAGACCGCCGTCGGCCTCGCCCATGACGGCAATGACGTTCGCCTCGGAAGACCGGAGGAATTGGGCCATGAGTCGATGGTATCCGCGCAGACAGCATCTCCTCCGCCCCTCCGTCGCGAAACCTTTCCCGTCGCGTTGCGCCTTGGCTGACTCGCGGTCGGCCACCTCGGCCGGAAGCCCATGTCGCGCGACGCGACCGCCTGCGACCGCTCGAGACTGCCCCTTTTCGCGCGCAAAGGGGCGCTCTCGACCGTCGCGTCGGGCGTGCCGACGGGCCGTGCCTGAGCAGCGGCGCCACGATCGCCCGCAACGTCCCAGGAGGGCGCTCTACCCGGTCGTCGGCAGCCGAGCAACGGGCGCTGATCTGCGGAGCGTTCTCGCGCTGCAGGGATCGTGGCCCAACGTCATGGCATCTCGTAAATCGTCGCGGACACGATGAGCTGCGCGCGCTTCCGCTTGAGCAGGTCCACGAGTTCGTCCGTCGTGCGAAGCCTTTCAAGTTCCCGTCGTGTGAGCACCAAGATCTCACGACCATTGGCGAGCGCCCGTAAAAGGACCTCGTGCGCGGCGGTGCGTCGTACTCGGTCGCCTGTTATGCCGTGCGCGGCGACAAGGATTCCGATCGGCCGGCCGCGGCTCTGGAGCTTGTCGTAAAAGACCGCGAGCTCCGGATAACCAACAGGCGTTGACCAGTTCTTACACTCCACAAGAAGGAGGTGATCGAAGAGCCGCAGACCGCATGCAACGCCTTCGTTCCAGAACGCAATATCGATCTCCTCGGCTTCGAACGCGTTCATCTCGTTCCGAGCCGTCACGGAGACTCCCGGGATAAGTTCGAAGACGTACGCGATCAGGTCTTCGAGAGCCCGCCCCTTCTCTACCTTCGTAGCGGCCCCATCTCCTTGGCATAGAAAGTCACGGACTCGGCCTCGGTCGATCTCCGGCATCAGCGTGGGAGTCCGTGAACACTCCGATTGCGGAGATCTCGAATGACCTCTGGGAAGCTCTCATCACGCATGCGTCGCAGAAGATCCGCGAGCGAAATCCAAAGGACCGGCCACCTCAGCAAAGCGGCCTTGACCGCTGCCGTCTCATCGAGCGAGACCACCAGAGCCACTCGCGCGCCTGGGGTCTGATGCAGCGCACTTAGGCTTTGCCGGACGCTGTTATCGCTGACATGGCGCTTGAGCTGAATCAGGAGAGGATTGCCTCCGATAGCATCGAGGTCGTCCGACCAGACGCCGATGTCAAAGCCACCGTCGCGTCCCCGGCTAGTCGGCACCGCTACGACGCCGCTTGCTTCGATCGCACGCGCCACGAGTTCCTCGAATGCGGTATCCGGAGCATCGGCAAGCGTGCGCGCTTCTTGCAGGAGCTGGTCCGCATAGGCGCCCAGCGGTGCTGCGCTTGACAATCGTGATCGCTCTGCCCGCACGGGAGCCGAGTAACGGTCGAGGTTGTCCAGCGCGAGAGCGACGGCCTCGATATTGTCCGGTTCCGCTTGGACGTAGAGGAACGACTGCAAGTCTGACGGAACCTGAGCGCCGGGGCTGACGACAAGCAGCACGGGCTTTCCCAACGCCACAGCGAAGCCGAGCTCGAACGCCGTGTTCGCGAGCGCCCGGGCGTCGTGAGCGAAGAGGCCTATCACGACGTCGGCCCCGCGGATGGCGTCTTGAACCGACTCGGTGAGCGACGACCCGAGCTTCGCCACGTCAGAAAGCAGGAACGGCTCCCAGCCGCGGTCCCTCAGCGCTTGGACGAGAGGCACAACAATCGCGTCCGCCGGTGCCGAGATGAAGCAACGTCGGACCAGCGAGTGCTCGGAGACTGCGGGCCGCTCGTGGTGGTCGAGTTTGAGCCATCTGTCCAGCGAAGTATGAGTCCCCCTGGGTGTCGACGCCCTTCGGACGTGTCCACGCTCGGACACCGGTGTCGGTCGTGACCCCATCACCGGCAACGTGCGGGGCGAATCGCCGGACGGGGCTCCACCAGGCCGAGAGCATCGACACCGCCCACACGCAAGGCGCGATATCGTCGCCAGCGTCGTCTGGGGTGACTTCGTCGAGCAGGAGGTGGTGAGCGCCACGGCAAGGTGTTGCCAGACACCCGCTTCTCGCGCGGAGGAGAACGACGAGTCGCCTCGGGCGGCAGCGGCGTCCTCTACTCGAAACCAGGCAAGCGGTCGGCCTCGTGCCGCGTGGTACCAGGCTCTGGGACGACCTCGTCGCTCGCGGGGATGTCTTCGCGGCGCCACGGCTTCCAACCCTCAGCCGCCGCCGCCCGCAAATGCCGACGCCGCGGCGCCCAGAGCTGCGAGCTGGAGCTCTTGTAGCGGCGAATGTTCGCATCGGTCTGCATTTGAAACGCGTGCGCCCACCTATGCACGACATCGCGGCGCCACGCGTCCTGCGTGAGTCCCGTTGGATGCTCGGGATGGATCGTCGCGATCGTGGCTCGTGTCTCGATCAGGATGTCCCCATGCTCCGCTGGCATGGCGTCGTCGCCAGTAACGAGAATCCAGAGCCGTGATTCGTATCTTGCTGAAAGCTCGCGAAGAAGGTCAGGATCTTTGTATTGGTCGACACTGAGCTCGGCGGCAGAGACTGCATCTCGCCCGCGATCCCGGAGCTGTCCGGCTAACCGTCGGGGAAGGTCAGCGTCAACAATAATCAAACGAAGGCCGCTCGCCATGAAATGCCGCGAAGCTACCCCGTGGCGGCGGCTGGTCGGTCGTAGTCGGCCACGAGCGCCCACCAGTTCTGGGCGTCACGAATCTCATCCGGATCAAGGGCGTAATCCTCGCGAAGAGTCTCTTCGCCATCGAGCGTCCCGGCGAGCTCGGCAACGATCGCGATGGGCACGCGTTTGCCGCGGACGGCCGGTGCTCCGCTCAGCCTGTCCGGGTCGATCTCGACATGCGTGATGTCGTCACGTCCGCGCACCGCCCACCCGCCGCGCCGCAGATCGAGACTGACCTGCACAGGGTTGACCGTCGCACCCTCTACGAGCTGCCATGCCGGTCCTCTGAGTTCCAGTCGCAGATCTCCGTCACGGACCAACAGGCTTGCGACGGTAATCGCGGGCGCCGTCACGGTCTCGAGCTTGGCGTGTTGGAGCGGCCAATTCCCGTAGCGGTTGCGGAGCTCTTCGATGACTGGGCGGAGGGCCTTCAGCGGCACCTTCTGTTCGAGCAGTTCATGTACGATGTGCAGGTCGTTCGTGGCGATGATCGGCAGCCCGAGATCCTTCGCCAGCCGCAACTGGCCGTCGTACACCTGCTTCTCGAGGCCGAGACCGTGGTCCATCAACTCGAGGAAGAAGTTGCCCCTGCCGAAGATGTCCTGGAACTCGGCAGCGCTGGCGCGGGCCTTCTCGTAGTCGCCGATGCGCAGCCAGGTCTGGATCTCACCGGACGGGCAGCCGGTCGTGCCGATCATGCCGCCGGCGTACTGGGCCAGCAGTTCGCGGTCGGCGCGCGGCTTGTAGAAGTAGCCCTCCATGCTGCTGCGCGAGGCGAGCCGGAACAGGTTGTGCATGCCCTCGGTCGTCTCGGCGAGCAGCGTCATGTGCGTGTAGGCGCCGCCGCCGGAGACGTCGTTCTCGCCGCCCTCGGCCCAGCGCACGCGGGTGCGGTCCTGGCGGGCCGTCCCCGGCGTCAGGTACGCCTCCATGCCGATGATCGGCTTGACGCCCGCGTCGTTGGCCTTGCGGTAGAAGTCGTAGGCGCCGAACACGTTGCCGTGGTCGGTCATCGCCAACGCCGGCATCCCCATCCGGGCGGTCTCGGCGAACAGCTCGGTCAGGCGCGCGGCGCCGTCGAGCATGGAGTACTCGGTGTGGACGTGCAGGTGCACGAACGAGTCGTTGTCACCTGCGGGCACGGTTTCGGACTCCTTCCGGTCGGTCGGGAACCGATAGTGCCACCGAGCACCGACAGGTGTCGGCGTGTCGTCCGCGCGTGTCTCTCGACCTCAGGTCGAACGTCAGGAGATGGAGACGTCCGCGCCGATGTCGACCCACCGGTACAGGTGCGCGATGGCTTTCGCGGCATGTGGATGCACCCGTGCGAGCCGTCGGTCTTGTACTGGTCGCTGCCGTACGGGAAGTGCTGCCAGGACGAGTCGTGGAAGCCGAACAGCGGCGCGTCGAACGGGATCCAGTACTTCACGTCGTACGTCGCGCCGGTGTTGAGCGTCAGCACGGTGTCGCGGTTGCGGCCCTGGACGTGGTACCTGCCGGTGGGCGTCTCGGTGTACTGGCCGGACATGCCGCTGGTGATCGCGTTCGAGTACACCGTGCGGTTCTTCTCGCACAGCCACATGTGTTGCGCCGACAGCTTCACCAGGACGAGCTGCGCGGCGTGGTTCGTCCGGCAATGGTTCGGCGGTCTGGGGATCGCGACCTCGGCAGCCGGCGGGGACGTCGACGGCGCGGCGGTGGAGGGCGCCTCGGTCGACGGCGCGACGGTCGAGGGCGGGGTGACGGGCGGCGTGCTCCGCTGGGGAGCGCCGGCCGAGCCGCATCCGGTGAGCAGGACCGCGGCCAGGGCCGCGGCGCCGAACAGAGCAGTCCTCGTCGCCGTCATCGCCACACACCTTAGACGGGATCCGCGCCGATCAGGTTGCCTCGCCCTCGAGGTGCGACCGGTCCGATCGACCCGGGCGGACGTCGCGCGTGGTCGGTCGGGCAGGGTGGTCGCATGGACGTCGCCGAGCTCGCGGCCGCGCTGCGGCCGCACCTGCCGGACGCGCTGATCGCCACCGACTTCGACGGGACGCTGGCCCCGCTGCGTCCCGACCCGGACGACTCGCGCCCGGCGGACGGAGCGATCGAGGCGCTCGCCGCGCTCGCCGGCCGCGGGGCGCAGGTCGCGGTCATCACCGGGCGGGACGCGCACACCGTGCGTCCGGCTCGGCGGGCTCGCGGCCGTCCCCGGGTCGTCGTCGCCGGGCTGTACGGCATCGAGACGTGGACCGACGGCGAGCTCGACGACCCCGGACACGCCGGCGCCGATGGCCGCGCTGCAGGAGCGGCTGCCGGCGTCGCTCGCCGCGCGGCGCCGACCCGGCGGTGTGGATCGAGGACAAGCGGCTGTCGCTCGTCGTGCACGCCCGCAAGGCCGCGGATCCGGCCGCCGCCTGGCCGCGTGCGCGCGCCGGTCACCGCGCTCGCCGACGAGCTCGGCTTCGAGGTCCATCCGGGCAGCGGCGTGCTGGAGCTGCGGCTGCCCGGCTTCGACAAGGCCGGGGCCCTGCGCCGACTGGCCGACGGCACCGACCGCGCCGTGTTGTTCGGCGGTGACGACCTCGGCGACATGCCCGGCGCTTCGAGCGAGATCCGCCGGCTGCGCGCGGACGGGCAGCGCCTGCGTCGGCGTCGTCGTCGAGGCGAGCGGCGTCGAGCGCGCCGCGGCAGGCGGCCGACGTACCGGTCGCGACCGCGCGCGAGCCTGGTGGCACTGCTCGCTGCTCGGTCGTCTAGCGGAGCGCGTCGAGCTGGGCCTGGAACCACTGCGTCGGGCGGCAGCTGCACCGCCGCGTCGCGCATCCGGGCGGCGCGCGGCGCCCGCTCGTCCGCGGGCATCAGCAGCGCCTCGTGCAGGGCGGCGGCCGTGGCGCTGACGTCGAACGGGTTGACCGTGAGCGCGTCCGTCGCCGAGCACCTCGGCGGCGCCGGTCTCGCGGGAGAGCACGACCGCGGGGTCGCGCTCGGACAGCACGAGACCCTTCGAGCACGACGAGGTTCATGCCGTCGCGCACCGAGTTGACGAAGAGGACGTCGCTGCGGCGCAGGATCGCGAGCGCGGCCGGGTAGTCGTCGCCGATGTCGAAGATGAGCGGCGTCCACTCGTCGGTGCCGAACTCGTCGTCGATGTCCTCGGCCAGCCGCTCGATGCGCGCGGTGTACTCGCGGTAGGCCGGGCAGGTCCTCGCGGGACGGGTTGTTGAAGACGGCGTGCACGACGCGGTCGCGCCACTCGGGACGGGTGCGCAACAGTTCGCGGTAGGCCAGCAGGCCGCGCCAGACGTTCTTGGACAGCTCGGTGCGGTCGACGCGGCCGATGACGAGCCGGTCGCCGACGCTGTCGTTGAGCACGCGCAGCGCGCTGTCGACGTCGCGGCGGCGGCCGAGCCTGATCATCTCGTCCGGGTCGGTGCCGAGCGGGAACACCTGCACGCAGTCGTCGGCGACGTCCACGTCCATCTCGCCTGCGCAGTGTCGCGGAACAGCTGGGCCCAGCGCTCGGTGTGGAAGCCGAGGACGTCCGCGCCGAGCATGCCGTCGACGATGCGCGTGCGCCACGTCGTCGGGCAGCATCGCGAAGTAGTCCGGCGGCACCCACGGGGTGTGCGTGAAGAGGCCGATCCGCACGTCCGGGCGCAGATCGCGCAGCATCCGCGGCACCAGGAACAGGTGGTAGTCCTGCACCATCACCGTCGCGCTTCGGCGCGGCCTCCTCGGCGAGCGCGTCGGGCGAAGGCCTGGTTGTAGCGCACGTAGCGCGTCCACTGCCGGCGCCAGGCGGCGTCGAAGATCGGCTGCGTCGGCAGGTCGTAGAGCTGGTGCAGGACGAACCAGAGCGTCGAGTTGGCGACGCCGTTGTAGGCGTTGCGGAACGTCTGCGCGTCGATCGGCAGCATGCGGACGTCGAAGTCGCCGCGCAGCGCGTCGGCGACCAGCGGCAGCTCGGAGATCCGCCCGTTCGGGTGCCTGCCGGGCGAGCGCACGCTCGCGATCGTTCAGCGCCGCGCACACCCAGACGGCGTCCGGCGTGGCGGACAGCGCGGCCTGCATGCCGCTGACCAGCCCGCCGCCGCCGCGCCGGACCTCGTCGTCGCCGTCCTCGACCGCCACGACGGTGAGCGGTCCGCGGTTGGAGGCGACGAGCAGCGGTGCGCGTCCGGATGTCCAGCATCATACCCGCCTACCCGAGTCGCTCAGCGACTCGGCACCGCAGCAGGTCGAGCGCGTGCTGCAGATCCGCCGGGAACGGCGACTCGACCCGCAGCTGCTCGCCGGTGCCCGGGATGCGCGAACCCGAGTTCGCGGGCGTGCAGCCACTGCCGGGTCAGCCCGAGCCGCCTGGCGAGCACCGGGTCGGCGCCGTAGGTGAGGTCGCCGACGCACGGGTGCCGGACCGCCGCCATGTGCACCCGGATCTGGTGCGTGCGCCCGGTCTCGAGGTGGACGTCCAGCAGCGTCGCGGCCCGGAACGCCTCCTCGGTCGCGTAGTGCGTGACGCTGGGCCGGCCGCCGGCGACGACCGCGAACTTGTAGTCGGCGCCGGGATGCCGGTCGATCGGCGCGTCGATGGTGCCCGCGGGTGGGGTCGGGGTGGCCCTGGACGAGGGCGCTGTAGCGCTTGTCGACGGTGCGCTCCTTGAACGCCCGCTTGAGCAGCGTGTAGGCGCGCTCGCTCTTGGCGACCACCATGACGCCGGTGGTGCCGGCGTCGAGGCGGTGCACGATGCCCTGCCGCTCGGCCGCGCCCGACGTCGCGATCCGGTAGCCCATCGCGGCCAGGCCCTGCATCGACCGTCGGGCCGGTCCAGCCCGGGCTCGGGATGCGCGGCGACGCCGACCGGCTTGTCGACGACCACGATGTCGTCGTCGTCGTGCAGGACGACCAGGCCGTCGACGGGCTCGGGTGGCGCCGGACGGCGCGTCCGGCTCGGGCAGCGTGACCTCGAGCAACGAGCCGCCGTGCACCTTGGCGCTGCGCGCGGCGGCTGCGGCCGTCGACGCTGACCCGGCCGGCGTCGATGAGGTCGGCGGCGGCGGTGCGGGAGAACCCGAACAGCCGCGAGAGCGCGACGTCGAGGCGCAGCCCGTCGAGCCCGTCCGGGCACCGGCAGCAGCCGGGACGTCAGTCACGGGTGCGGCTGCCGTCCCGGCCGTCGCGGCCGTCGAGGTCGACGCCGAGCAGCGCGAGCAGCGCGGCCAGGATCGCGCCGCAGACGATGGCCGAGTCGGCCAGGTTGAAGATCGGCCAGTACTCGCCGTTCGGGCCGAACAGGCTGATCCAGTCGACGACGTGGCCGCGCAGCACGCCCGGCGCGCGGAACAGCCGGTCGGTCGAGATTGCCGAGCGCGCCGCCGAGGATCGAGCCCGAGCGCGACCGCCCAGCCGGCGCGAGCGCAGCCGGCTCGCGGTGCGCACGATGACCACGACGACGGCGAGCGCGACGACGGTGAGGATCACCGTGAAGCCGGTGCCGAGCGAGAACGCGGCGCCGGAGTTGCGGGTCTGGTCGAGGTAGAGCGCGCCGCCCAGGATGCGCACCGGCGCGTGGCCGGTCGGCAGCTTGGCGACGACCAGGACCTTGGAGACGACGTCCAGCGCCAGCACGACGACGGCCACGCCGCGAACAGCCCGATGCGGCGCGGCCGGCGGGTCCGCGGGTCGGCCGGACTCGCGTCCCGGCGCGTCGGTCGGGTCACCGCGCCATTGTCCCGTAGCCGGACCCGGTCGCGACCACGGGCGCGGTCGGGCCGGCCGGCGGTGCCCCGCCGCACGCGGTCCGTCGCGAAGCGGTGACCGGCCGGCAACTCTAGCGGCGCTCCTCGCGCTGCTTGCAGGCGACGTCGAGCGTCGCCGCCGGGAACGCCTTCAGGCGCGCCTTCGGGATCGGCTTGCCGCAGCTCTCGCAGAAGCCGTAGGTGCCGGCGTCGATGCGCTCGACCGCGTGCTGGATCTGGGTGATCAGGTCGACCGGTTGGCCGCGATCGACTGCTCCTGCTCGCGCTCGAAGGTCTTGCTGCCGGCGTCGGCCTGGTCGTCGCCGGCGCCGTCGGTGCTCGAGCGCTGCAGGTCGTCGAGCTCGCGCATCGAGTCGTCGTAGGCGCTGCGCATCTCCGTCGAGCTCGTCGACGAGCTGCTGCGCGGACCTCGGCGAGCTCGGCCTTCGTCCACTCCGAGCCCTCGGGGACGGCGATCGCTCGGCGCCGGCTGCTGGCGCCGCGGCGCTCTGTGGCGGCGTTCGGCCTTCGCGGGTGCCGCCTTCGCTGGCGCGCGGCTCGCGTCGCGGCGGCGGCCTTCTTGGCGCGGCTTCGGCAGCCGTCTTCTGCGGCCGCCGCCTTCTTGGCGGGGCGTCTTCTTCGCTGGCGCCGCCTTCTTCGCGGGCGCCTTCTTCGCCGGCGCGCCTTCTTCGCGGCGCGCCTTCTTGGCGGGCGCCTTCTTCGCGGGCGCGGCCTTCTTCGCGGGCGCGGCCTTCTTCGCGGGCGCCGCCTTCTTCGCCGGCGCGGCCTTCTTCGCGGCGCCGCCTTCTTCGCCGGCGCGCCTTCTTCGCGCGCCGCCTTCTTGGCCGGCGCGCCTTCTTCGCCGGCGCCGCCTTCTTCGCCGGCGCGGCTTCTTCGCCGGCGCCGCTCTTCTTCGCCGGCGCGCCTTCTTCGCCGGCGCCGCTCTTCTTCGCCGCGCGCCTTCTTCGCCGGCGCGCCTTCTTCGCCGCGCCTTCTTCGCCGGCGCAGCCTTCTTCGCCGGCGCGCTCTTCTTGGCCGGCGCAGCCTTCTTCGCCGCCGCCGACCGCGGTGCTTCTTCGCGGCGGTCTTGGCCGCGGCCGTCGCGGCCGGCGCCGCCGCCGTTCGCGGCGTGCGCGTCATCGGACCGCCGACCCGGCGCAGCGCGCGCCCGATCCGTCCGACTGCAGCCATCGAACCCACTCGTCCTGCGGCAGCTGCGCCGGGTGACCAGGCGGCGCGCTGTACTCGAGCCGAATAACGACCGCAAAGGCGGCCAATATATGAGCCGCGGATCGCCGCCATGTCCACGCACCCACGCCGCGGCGCGCCCGGCGTCCGAGCCGGGATGCATCGCTGGCCCCGGATCGCTACGATGAGAGCTGCATCGACGAGGACGAGTAGCGGCGGAATCCGGCCCAAGCGACCCGGGGACGGTGTGAGCCCGGGGGTACGGGCCGCGCGGCGAAATCACCTCCGAGCACCGGAAGAACGGGCGCCAGCGAGCGGCCTCAGTAGAACCGGACCGCGAACGAAGTGGGCGCGCCGCCGAGGTGGCGTCAACGAGGGTGGTACCGCGGCCGACCAGCGATGTCCGGGACGTCGTCCCTCGAGTCCGACGCACCGACTCGAAGGAGACACCGCAGCGCGGCCGCCACGCTACGAGCCGCTGCCGCCGCACGTCGATCTGCCCGCGCTCGAGCACGAGGTCATCGAGCATGGCGCGCCGAGCAAGGTCTTCCAGCGCAGCCTCGACGCGACCGCGCACGGCCCGCCTGGACGTTCTACGAGGGCCCGCCGACCGCCAACGGCATGCCCGGCACGCACCACGTCGAGGCCCGCGTGTTCAAGGACGTCTTCCCGCGCTACCGGACGATGAAGGGCTACCACGTCCCCCGCATGGCCGGCTGGGACTGCCACGGCCTGCCGGTCGAGCTCGCGGTCGAGAAGGAGCTCGGCTTCACCGGCAAGCCGGACATCGAGGCGTACGGCATCGCCGAGTTCAACGCCAAGTGCCGCGAGAACGTCCAGCGCCACGTCGACGCCTTCGAGGCGATGAGCGAGCGGATGGGCTACTGGGCCGACTACGAGCACGCCTACTGGACGATGACGCCCGACTACGTCGAGTCGGTGTGGTGGGCGCTGAAGACGATCTTCGACAAGGGCCTGCTCGTCGAGGACTACCGCGTCGCGCCGTACTGCACCGCGCTGCGGCACCGGCCTGTCCGACCACGAGGTCGCCCAGGGCTACGAGGACGTCATCGACCCGTCGGTGTACGTCCGGCTGCCGCTGACGTCCGGGCCGTGCGCCGGCACAGGCCGCGATGCTGGTCTGGACGACGACGCCGTGGACGCTGGTGTCGAACACCGCGCGTCGCCGTGCAGCCCCGACGTCACCTACGTCGGTCGCGCGGACGGCGACGGCGACGCTCGTCGTCGCCGAGACCTGCGTCGACAAGGTGCTCGGCGAGGACTGCGACGGTGCTCGACGACGGTTCACCGGGCCGACATGGTCGGCTGGGCCTACCAGCGCCCGTTCGACCTCGTGCCGTGGCCGGGCCGAGGGCGCACTTCGTCGTGCTGCCGAGGACTACGTGACCACCGACGACGGCACCGGGCTCGTGCACCAGGCCCCGGCCTTCGGCGCCGACGACTTCGAGTCGGTGCGGCGCAACGGGCTGCCGAGTGGTCAACCCGATCGACGCGCCGACGGCCACTTCGAGGCGGACCTCCCGCTCGTCGGCGGCATGTTCTTCAAGGACGCCGACGAGGTCATCGTCGCCGACCTGCAAGCGCGCGGCCTGCTGTTCCGGCACGTCCCCTACAGCACAGCTACCCGCACTGCTGGCGCTGCCACACGCCGCTGATGTACTACGCGCTGCCGTCCTGGTACGTCCGCACCACCGCGATCAAGGACCGGCTGCTCGCCGAGAACGAGGCGACGAACTGGTACCCCGAGACGATCAAGCACGGCCGCTACGGCGACTGGCTGAACAACAACATCGACTGGGCGCTGTCGCGCGACCGCTACTGGGGCACGCCGCTGCCGGTCTGGCGCAACGACGCCGACCCGACCCGGCTGGTGTGCGTCGGCTCGCTGGCCGAGCTGCACGAGCTGTCCGGCGTCGAGCTCGACGACCCGCACCGGCCCTTCGTCGACGACGTCACCTTCACGCTGCCCGGCGAGGACGGCACGTACCGGCGCGTGCCGCAGGTGATCGACGCCTGGTTCGACTCCGGCTCGATGCCGTTCGCGCAGTTCGGCGCGCCGTACCGCAACGCCGACGAGGCCGCAGGCGGCCTACCCGGCCGACTTCATCTGCGAGGCGATCGACCAGACCCGCGGCTGGTTCTACTCGCTGATGGCGGTCGGCACGCTGGTGTTCGACGCAGTCGTCGTACCGCAACGTCGTCTGCCTCGGGCCACATCCTCGCCGAGGACGGCCGCAAGATGAGCAAGCACCTCGGCAACATCCTCGAGCCGATCCCGCTGATGGACCGGCACGGCGCCGACGCGCTGCGCTGGTTCATGCTCGTGCAGCGGCTCGCCGTGGTCGTCGCGCCGGGTCGGGCACAAGGTGCTGGAGGAGATCGCGTCCAAGGTGATCCGCACGTACTGGTCGGTCGCGTCGTTCCAGTCGCTGTACGCCCGGGCCAACGACTGGACGCCCGGCGCCGGCGGCGGCGACCGCACCGCTGCTCGACCGGTGGGCGCTGTCCGAGGTGCACCGGGTCGCCGCCGAGGTCGACGACGCGCTGGAGGACTTCGACACCGCGCGGGCCGGCAAGGCGCTCGCCGGCTACATCGACGACCTGTCGAACTGGTACGTGCGCCGCTCGCGGCGCCGGTTCTGGGACGGCGACCCGGCCGCGCTCGGCGACGCTGCACGAGTGCCTGCGACGTGCTGACCCGGCTGCTCGCGCCGTTCGTCCCGTTCGTGACCGAGACGGGTGTGGGGGGCGCTGTTCGCCGCCGACCGGCCGGTCGACTCGGTGCACCTCGCGCCGTGGCCGCGGTCGACGCGATCCCGGACGTCGTCGACGCGACGCTCGGCGAGCAGGTCGCGCTGGTGCGCCGGCTGGTCGAGCTGGGCCGCTCGGCCCGCGCGGACTCGAAGGTCAAGACCCGCCAGCCGCTCGGCCGGGCGCTGATCTCGGCGCCGGGCTGGGCGGCCTGCCCGGCCGAGCTGCAGCGACCAGGTGCGCGACGAGCTCAACGTCGTCGAGCTCGCCAGGCTCGGCGACGCCGGCGAGCTCGTCGAGCTGTCGGTGAAGCCGAACTTCCGCGAGCTCGGACGCGCTTCGGCAAGCGCACGCAGCCGGTCGCGCAACGCGATCGCGCGCGGCCGACGCCGGCGACGCGTTCGTCGCGCGCGCTACCGCGCCGGGCACGCGTGACCGTCGAGGTCGACGGCGAGACGGTGCCGATCGAGCGGCGACGAGGTCGTCGTCGCCGAGACGCCGCGCTCGGGCTGGGCGGTCGCGTCCGCCGGCGCCGGACACCGTCGCGCTCGACCTCGAGCTCACCCACGAGCTGCGGCTGGCCGGGCTGGTGCGCGAGATCGTCCGGCTGGTGCAGGAGGCGCGCAAGAACGCCGGGCTCGAGGTCACCGACCGCATCGAGCTGTGGTGGCGCGTCGGCGGCTCACCGGAGCCGGCCGAGGCGATCCGGACGCACGCCGAGCCAGCTGGCCGACCGAGGTGCTGGCGACGTCGCTGTGACGAGGGCGCGCCGGCGGCCGAGGACGGTCTTCACGCGCGCGAGGACGAGGAGCTCGGTCTGCGCGTCTGGCTGCGCAGGCGGGCTGACCGGGCGGTCCCTCGCGCGGTCAGACGACCGGGCGAGGTCGGCTCGCACAGCGAGCAGGGCAGGAAGCCGTCGTCGATCGGCCTGGGCCCGCGCGGATCGCCAGCGCCGGCTGACCCTTGATGATCAGGCAGCTGGCGTGGTAGCGCGGCCGGCCGTTGAGCACCCAGACCTGGTCCGCGCTGGTCGACGCGGACGCCACCGGTTCGGGTTCGGGTTCCGGCTCGGGCTCCGGT
>CAVUOK010000006.1:0-307194 GCA_963743055.1 uncultured Actinomycetes bacterium
GGCTCCACCTGGGGCTTCGCCGCCGGTACGGCCGCGTCGGCCGCCGTGCGCTTGGCCCAGCGGTAGTCGGGTTTGCCGCTCGGCGAACGCAGGATCTCCGCGACCGCCACGTACGTGCGCGGCACCTTGTAGCCCGACAGCCGTTCCCGGCAATGCGCGTCAAGGGAGGCCTCGGTGGGCGGGTCGAGCTCGGGTCGGTACTGCAGGATCGCGGCGACCCGCTCGCCGTACGTCGGGTCCGGCGATACCCGGCGACCACCACGTCGAAGACCGCCGGGTCGCGCCTTGAGCGCGGCCTCGACCTCCTCCGGAAAGATCTTCTCGCCGCCGGAGTTGATGCACACCGCGCCCCGGCCGAGCACGTGCACCGTGCCGTCCGCCTCGACCTTCGCCAGGTCCCCGAGGAGCACCCATCGCTCCCCCCCACCTCGACGAACACCTCGGCGGTCTTCACCGGGTCCTTGTCGTAGCCGAGCGGAACGTGGCCGCGCTGAGCCACGTGGCCGATCGCGTCGGAACCCGGTTCCACCGGGCCAAGTTCTCGTCCAGCACGGCGGTGCGCTCGTTCACGCTGAACCGCAGCCCCGCCTCCGGGCTGGAGCCGGCCACGCCGGTGCCGTTGAACCCGGACTCCGAGGCGCCGAAGTTGTCCAGCAGGACGGTGTTCGGCAGCAGCGCATGCAGCGTGTCCTTCACGCTCTGGGAGAGGATCGCGCCGGCCGAGCTGATCGCGAACAGGCTGCTCATGTCCGTGCCGGCGAGCGGGCCGGCGAGCGCCTCGGCGAGCGGACGGGCCATCGCGTCGCCCACGATGTTCGCGGCGTTGACCTTCTCCTGCTCGATCGCGCGCAGCACCACGGCCGGGTCGAACCGGCGGACCAGCACGACCTTGCGGCCGCCGAAGAAGCCGATGAACGTGGCGAGCTGCGCGGCGCCGTGCATCAGCGGCGCGACCGGGAACATCACCAGCGGATAGGACGCGGCGACGCGTTCGGCCAGCTCCCCGGGGTCTTGACCGGCTCGCCCATCGGTTCGCCGCCGCCCATGCCGGCGAAGAACAGGTCTTCGTGGCGCCAGATCACGCCCTTGGGCGCGCCGGTGGTCCCGCCGGTGTAGAGCACGTACAGGTCGCCGGCCGAGCGGGCCGGGAAGCCGCGGTCGGCCCGCGATCCGGCCAGCGCGTCCTCGTACCGCACGGCGCCGGGCAGCGCGGGGTCACCGCCGACGGCGAGCAGCAGCGGGGTCGCCGGCAGCGCGTCCACGGCGCCGGCCACCCGGGGCGCGAACTCGACGTCGTAGACGAGCCCGACCAGGTCGGCATCGGCATAGAGGTAGCGCAGTTCGGCGGCGACGTACC
The DNA here is from genome assembly GCA_963743055.1 of uncultured Actinomycetes bacterium. GTDB lineage: Bacteria > Actinomycetota > Thermoleophilia > Solirubrobacterales > Solirubrobacteraceae > CADCVQ01. The sequence continues at coordinate 1,358 of CAVUOK010000006.1, forward strand.
GGTAGTTGATGTTGATCGGCACGGCGCGGAGCTTGAGGCAGGCCAGCATGGTCTCGACGTACTCGGGCCCGTTGTAGAGCTGGATGCCCACGTGGTCGCCGGGGCCGATGCCCGCGGCCTCCAGGTGATGGGCGATCCGGTTCGCGCGGGCGTCGAGTTCGGCGAAGGTGAGCCGGCGTTCCCCGCAGACCAGCGCCTCGCGTTCCGGCACGGTGTCGACCACGCTCTCGAACAGGTCGGCCAGGTTGTACTCCACCAGTGCGCCTCCGATCGGGATGCGGACGGCTGAGAACGACTTCCAGCGGGCGTTCTCAGATCTGGCGGTCGCGGTCCGCCCAGTACGGGTCGCGGAGCCGCCGCTTGTAGACCTTGCCGATGGGGTCGCGCGGGAAGTCCGGCACGAAGTCGACCGTGCGCGGGCACTTGAACGCGGCCAGGCTCTGCCGGCAGTAGGCGATGAGCCGCTCGGCCTGGGCGTCGTCGGTGGGCGTGCCGGGAATCGGTTCGACGGCCGCCTTGACCTCCTCGCCCCAGTCGTCGTTGGGGACGCCGAACACGGCACAGTCGGCCACGTCCGGGTGTTTCAGCAGCACCGACTCGATCTCGGCCGGGTAGATGTTCACCCCGCCGGAGATGATCACGTCGGACTTGCGGTCGCACAGGTAGAGGTAGCCGTCGTCGTCGAGGTACCCGGCGTCGCCGACCGTGAAGAAGCCGTCCCGCCAGGATCGCCGGGTCTTCTCCTCGTCCCGGTGGTAGCGGAAGGTCTGCGCGCCCATCTTGATCCAGACCGTGCCGACCTCGCCGGGCGCGCGGGGGTTGAAGTCGTCGTCGGTCACCGCGATCTCGCTGATCGCCCACGGCCGCCCCACCGAGCCGGGCTTCTTCTCGAAGTCCTCTGGCGTGGCCAGCGTGCCGCCGCCCTCGCTCGCCGCGTAGTACTCGTAGATCACCGGGCCCCACCAGGCGACCATCGCGCGCTTCGTGGCGACCGGACACGGCGCGGCGCCGTGGACCTCGTGCGTCATCGACGAGACGTCGTAGCGGGCCCGCTCGTCCTCGGGCAGCCGGAGCATCCGGTGGAACATGGTCGGCACCAGGTGCGTGCTGGTGACCCGGTAGCGGGCGATCCGCGCCAGCATGTCCTCCGGTGTCCAGCGGTCCATCAGGACCACCGCGTGGCCACTGTGGAGCGACGCGGTGACGTGGTTGGTGACCGCGGTGTGGTACATCGGCGCGGTCACCAGGTGGACACCGGTACCGAGCATCGGGATGCCGTACACGTGGAACAGGAACGTGCCGTACTCGCCGGCGGTGTGCGGATCCACGCCGGTCAGCGGGCGACGGACGCCCTTGGGCTGGCCGGTGGTGCCGGAGGTGTAGGTCATCAGCGCGCCGGCCGTGCGCTCGGCGGGCAGGTCGGCGGGTTGATCCGCGGCGAGCGCCGCGTACGGTCGAACCCGTCGATCGCGCCCACGGCGAACCGGGCCAGCTGCCGATCATCCGCCGCGCTGATCGCCGCCTGGGCGAACCGCTCGTGCGCGATCAGGGCCTTGGCGCCGGAGTCGGCGAGCAGGTAACCGATCTCGGGTCCGGTCAGGTGATAGTTGGCCGGCACCAGGTAGAGGCCGATCTGTGCGGTGGCCAAGGTGAGCGCGACCACCTCGACGCTGTTCGGCAGGACGGTGGCGACGACGTCCCCGGTGCCCAGGCCACGCTGCCGCAGCCCATGCGCGAGCCGGTTGGCCTCCCGTTACAGCTCGCCGTAGCTGATCTCGCGGTGGTCGGGGTCGACGACGGCGAGCCGGTCGGGTTCCCGTTCGGCGATCGACCAGAACCCGAGTTCCCCCATGGCCCCTCCTTCGCTCAGCACGATCGGTGCGGTGCGGGCAGCTGCGGTGCGGGTGGAACCAGCCGGGCACGACGAATTTCGGTAACGCGTTCTCGTTATCGTCGGCGGGGCCCATGGCAGTGTTTCGAGCTGGTTATGGCCGTGTCAAGCGTTCGTGTTGTCGTAACTGAGAACGTGTTCTATCTTGAACGTTCCGGACGCGCCGCATGCCGCCTGGGAGGCCGCCATGCCCGACCCGCACCTCACCGTCGAACGCGCGGACCACGTCGCCGTGGTCACGATGAACCGTCCCGCAGTCCGGAACGCGTTCTCCCCGGAGATGCTGGTCCGGATGGCGGGCGCGTGGGACCTGATCGACGACGATCCCGAGATCCGGGTCGCGGTCCTGACCGGCGCGGGCGGGGTGTTCTGCGCGGGCGCCGACCTCAAGGCGCTCAACGCGAGCCAGGCCGACGACGCCTTCGGCCAGCAGCTACGCCAGGACACCGGGGTGGCGTGAAGGCCTGTTGCGCAATCACCAGCTGCGCAAGCCGCTGATCGCCGCCGTCGAGGGGCACGCCGTCGCGGGCGGCACCGAGATCCTGCAAGCCACCGACATCCGGATCGCCGGCGAGAGTGCCGTCTTCGGTCTCGCCGAAGTGACCAGCGGTCTGTTCCCGGTCGGCGGCTCCACCGTGCGGCTGCGCGGCATATCCCGTACACCAAGGCGATGGAGCTGCTGCTCACCGGCGACACGCTCACCGCGGCCGAGGCCGAACGGATCGGGCTGATCGGCCGCGTGGTGCCGGACGGTCAGGCCCTCGCCGAGGCGATGAAGGCGGCGAGCGGGATCGCCAGGAAGGGCCGCTCGCCGTCCAGGCGATCAAGCGGTCCGTGCAGGCCACCGAGGGTCTCCCCGAGGAGGAGGCGCTCAAGGTCGAGCTGGAGATCGGGCTGCCGATCTTCGCCACCGCCGATGCCAAGGAAGGCACCCGCGCCTTCGCCGAAAAACGCGAACCCCGCTACGAAGGCCGCTGAATCCCCCCACCTGGCGCCGCACCCCAACCCGCGCCGCGCCCAACCTTCGCGCTTTGGGCGACATCTTCCGGGTGTATAGCACCGAAAATGTCGCCCAAAGCCAAGATCAGGACGGGTCACCACGGCAGTCCGCGCAGATCCACCAGCCCGTCCGGCCACTCGGGCAGCGGGGCCGGCCGGCGGGGACCAGCGCGGGCCACCAGCCCCTCCCTGACCGTCCGCTCGTCCTCCGGATCGACGTGCCGGACCACATTGGGCACCGGGGTCCAGCCGCTGCTGCGATAGAAGCCGACGACATCGTCGCTGCATTGGACGAAGCCGAAGTCGGCGGCGAAGTCGGTGCGCAGCCGCCGGCCCAGAGGCTCAGGGCCATCAGCGCCGCGCCCACACCCTGACCGTGCAGGTCGGGCGAGACCCCGACGTCACCCACACCCGCGACGAGCACCTCCGCGCCACCCACGTCCACCAGCCGGCGCTCCACCGCGAGGTGCGCGACCGGCCGTCCCGCGCTGTCGGCCAACCACAGCCGGGCCTCCTTGCGCGCCCAGCCCCAGGATTGCGTGGTGAACCCACCGTCCTCATTCGAGAAGGCCGCCGCCAGCAGCGCCGACAGCGCGGTGTGGTCCGCCGTGGTCAGTGCGGTCTCCCAGCGCGAGGTCGGCGTCAGCCCGTTTGCGTTCATGCCTCGAACCTAGAGGGTCGGTGGCCCGCCGCCCCGCCGTTTCCCGCCGCGCATTCGCCCACCCAGCGCGCTTTGGCGACATCTTCGGTGTTATAGCGCCGAAGATGTGGCCCAAAGCGGGAAGGTGGTGGCTGCCCAAAGCGGGTAAGTGTGCGGGGTCTGGCGTTGATCTGGGCGGTGAGGGTGGGGTTGGTGATGGTCGTGTCGCGGCGAGCGGGAACGCCTTCGACAGGATCGTGGCCAGCAGGCCGCCATCCTCCTCGAACGGCAGGAACAGCGGGCCATCCCGGTCCAGCACCCGGTCGAAGCAGAGGTAGGCGTCGTTCGGTTCCATCAGAACGTTGCCGGAGCCGAGGTGGATGTTGTAGATCCGCAGGTCGCCGCGGACGCGAAGGTAGCGGTCGGCGATCGTGACCCGGTCCGCGATCCGGGTGCGCGGCATGATCCGGGCGAGCGCCTGCCGGCGGACCACCGCCGACTCGGCGAGCGGGCCGAAGCTGGCCTGCTCCCGGTGGCCGCGGTGGCGGGGCGCGGACAGGGCGGGGCGCCGCGGTCATGCGCGATCGAGGCGGCGCCGACGAACAGGTCGACGTCTCGCAGGGTCTCCGACAGCACCAGCGGCGGCACTTCGGCCGGGTCGACGCTGGTCCACCGGTGGCCGTCGCGACGCTGGTAGGCGGGCTGTTCGGTGACGCTGACCGCGACCTCGCCGTACCGCTCCCGGCGCAGCCCAAGGGTGACCCGCCAGGCCCCGCCGGCGACCTCCCGGCCGGCGCCGTGGGCCTGCGGTTCGCCGTCCCGCGCGGCGAGTTCCAGACCACGCCAGCCGCGCGACTCCATCAGCGCGAGGGCCCGGCTGAGGCGCAGGATGTGTCCCTCGAACCGGCGCGCGACCTGGTCCCGGTCGAGCACGTAGACCTCGCGGTAGGCCTGCTTGAACGGCTGCCAGCCCTCGCGGCGGGCGAGGAAGTCGCGCCAGGCGGCCACTTCCTCGGCGGTGGCGCGCATCGGGTGCCAGAGCCGGAGCGTGGTGTCCTCGGCGATCTCGATCATGGCCTCGTCGGCGCCGACCAACCGCACGCCGTCGCGGTGCGGCGCGGGCCAGCCCGGGGTCCAGGTGCCGTCGGCGCCGCGGGCCTCCCAGATCAGCGACCGACCCCAGACCCCGAGCAGCGGGTCGTCGAGGTAGGCCTCGCGCCACCGTGACACCGGGCAGTTCTCGCCGGAGACGAGCAGGGCCTCCAGCCGGTCGCGGGCGGCGAGCCGGTCGGCAGCTCGTCGCCCCGCGTGATGGAGGCCCGAGACGCCCTCGTTCCGAACCGTCGCCGTCGACACTGTCTGGCTCCTCTCCCACGACCGCCCGTGGGTCGCGGAGGAAACCCATAGAACCAGGCGCTCCCAGATCCGCAAGGTAGCGTAATCAGAGGGTCACGCACCGTCCCTACCAAGGATCAGCCCGCTCGTCGGCACGCCGGTTCCGGCGGTACCAGCACGTGCTCGACGCCCGCGACCTGATTCAGAGCGCTGCCCCGGACCTGGCGGACGCCCTCGGCGATGCCGTTCATCCCGTGGATGTACCCCTCGCCGAGCTGCCCGCCGTGCGTGTTCACCGGCAGGGGGCCGTCGAGTTCGATGTTCCCGTCGGCGATGAAGGCGGCCGCCTCGCCGGGTCCGCAGAACCCCAGCCCTCCAGCAGGAAGACGATCGGGCTGAAGTGCTCGTAGAGGAGGGCGACGTCGATGTCGGCGCGGCCCGGGCCCGACTGGCCCAGGTGGCGGCGGCCAGCGCCGGCACCTCGGCAAGTCCTCGCCGGTAGTAGTCGAACATCACGTGGCCGCCGAGCGGGGGCGTGGAGATGGCGGCGATCACGCCGGGGGTTGGGCCAGGTCGCGGGCGCGTTCGGCTGGTGACCACGAGGCCGACACCGCCGTCGCTCTCCTGGCAGCAGTCGAGCAGGCGCGCACGGGCTCCACGATCCAGCGCGACAGCTGGTGGTCCTCGAGCGTGATCGGCCGACCGTGGAACCAGGCGTGGGGGTTGGTGGCGGCGTGGCGGCGGGCGACGACCGTGTAACGGCCGAAGTCCTCGTTGGTGGCGCCGTAGCGGTGCATGTAGCGCTGGGCGAACATGGCCACCAGCCGGCCGAGATACGAGCCCGAACGGGTGGTGCCAGCTGGCGTCGATCCGGTTCGAGGTCGGCGGCCCGTACTGGCCGAAGCGGGCGCCGGAGCGTTCGTTGAACGCCCGATAGCAGACCACCACCTCGGCCACGCCGGTCGCCACGGCCATCACGGCCTGCTGCACGGTGCCGCACGCCGCGCCGCCGCCGTAGTCCACGCGGCTGAAGAACGTCAGCTCCGCGATGCCCAGCTCACGGGCCACCGCGATCTCGGCGTTGGTGTCCTGGGTGAACGTGACCAGGCCGTCCACGTCCGCCGGGGTCAGGCCGGCGTCCTGGAGCGCGGCGAGCGCCTACGCTCGGCGACGGCAAGCCGGTCCGGCCCGACGCCTTGGAGAAGCTCGGTCGCGCCGATCCCCACGATCGCGGCCTGCCCGGCGAGCGACGCGGTCACGGCAGCTCGATCCGGACGTTGCCGGTGACGTGGTCGCCGATCCGGTTGCATCTCCCTCGACGAGCTGCTCGCCGACGCGCGCGCGGGCGGGGGCACGCTGCGCGCCGAGGGGCACTGCGACGGCGTCGCCCGCTCGGTCGCGTTCAACGTCCACGCCGTGCGGGTCGCAGTCGACCCGCGGACCGGCCGGATCGAGATCCTGCAGTCCGTCCACGCCGCCGACGCGGGCCGCGTCGTGAACCCCAACCAGTGCCGCGGCCAGATCGACGGCGGCATCGGCCAGGCGTACGGCGCGGCGCTGCACGAGGAGGTCGTCCTCGATGACGAGGGCCACCTGATCACGCGCCGCTTCCGCGACTACCACGTTCCCACGATCGCAGACCTCCCGCGTACCGAGATCCTCTTCGCCGACACAAGCGACGACCTCGGCCCGCTCGGCGCGAAGTCGATGAGCGAGAGCCCGTACAACCCGGTCGCGCCCGCGGTCGTCAACGCCGTGCGCGACGCGACCGGCATCCGCTTCAGCGAGCTGCCGCTGTCGGCCGACCGCGTGTGGGCGGCGCTCGAGACGCGGCGCAGCGTCAGCGAGTAGCGCTCACGAACCGAGGTGATCGCCCAGACGGTCACCCGGCGGCGGGCAGGAGCGTGCCGGGTCGGCGTCGAAAGCCGTTCCCGCCAACCATGGCCGCTGCCCGCAAGCCCGCATCCACACGTTCGAAGGCCAAGAAGCCCGCGCCGCGCGCCCGCGCGCGGCGCTCGTCCGTGGACGCCATGAAGGTCCCGCTGCTCGAGCAGCGCCACCTCGATCTCATCGGCCTCGGGCTTGTCGCGATCGGCGTGTTCCTCGCGTTCCCCGTCTACTTCGGCTTCGACGGCGGCGCCGCGGGGCATGCCGCCACGGACGGCCTCGCGTACCTCGTCGGGCAGGTCGCGCTGGGGGTGCCCGTGGCGATCGTGCTGGGCGGCGCGCTCTTCGTGCTGCGGCCCGTCCTGCCCGCCGTGCGCCCGTTTCGCGCCGGTGCGCTGTGCCTGTTCATGTCCCTGACGCTGGCCCTCGCCGCGGGCACGTTCGGCATCGGCCCGGCGGGCGTGCGCGACGGCTACTGGAACGCGCCCTTCTTCGAGGTGCGCGGCGGCATCGCTGGCGACGCGCTGCTGTACGTCACCGCGACGGCGGTCTCGACGATCGGCGCGCACATCCTCGCGGTGTTCCTCTTCGTCGCGGCGGTGCTGCTGCTGACGGGCGCGTCCGTCGCGGGCGTGCTGCGAGCGACCGGCTCGGGGCTCGCGGACACCACGCGTGCCCTCGGCCGGGCCGTGCCCGCGCGTCGCCCGGCCCCGGTCCCGGGCCCGGCCGCGGACCGCGCGCCCGCCCGAGACCCCGAGCCCAAGCCCGAGCGCCCCAAGCGAGGCCGCGGCAAGCGCGGCGCCGCCGACGAGCTGCTCGGGGAGGCCCCGGCGTTCGACGCGCCGGAGCTGCCCCGCTCGCTGCAGCCGCCGGAGCCCGAGGACGGCGAGGTCGTCATCACCGCGACGCACGTCGAGGCGCCCTCCCTCGACGGCGCGACGCGCTACCCCGACCTCTACGGCGAGCCCCTCCCCGAGGACGGCGGCGACCCGCAGCTCGAGCTGCCGATCGAGCCCGCGCTCGAGGATCCCGAGCCTGCGCCCCCAGAGGTGGCCGCAGACGTCACCCGCCAGCCCGCGCGCCACCGCACGCCGACCGCCGAGGACCTCACCCCGCAGGGCCGCCTGCGCGGCTCCATCACCGACGACCCCGAGTTCGCCTGGCAGCTGCCGAGCGTCGGCCTGCTCAAGCGCTCGACCGCCGAGCAGACGCGGCCCGACACCGCCGGCCAGGAGAAGACCGCGCGCAGCCTGATCGAGGCGCTCGGCCACTTCGGCGTGGAGGCGAAGATCGTCGGCACCGTCGCCGGCCCGCACATCACGCGCTTCGAGCTGCGGCTCGCGCCCGGCATCAAGATGAGCAAGGTCGCCCAGCTCAAGGACGACCTCGCGTACGCGCTCGCCGCGACCGACATCCGCATCCTCGCGCCGATCCCCGGCAAGACCGCCGTCGGCGTCGAGGTCCCGAACGCGCGGCGAAGGATCGTCCAGCTCGGCGACGTCCTGCAGAACCCGCCCGCCGGCTGGTCGCCGCTGACGATCTGGCTGGGCAAGGACGTCGCGGGCAAGGCGATCGGCGCCGACCTCGCCAAGATGCCCCACCTGCTCGTCGCCGGGACGACCGGCGCCGGCAAGTCGGCGTGCATCAACGCGATGCTCTCGAGCTTGCTGCTGCGCGCCACGCCGCACGAGCTCAGGCTCGTGCTGATCGACCCCAAGCAGGTCGAGCTCAACCACTACGAGTCGATCCCGCACCTGCTCACCCCGGTCATCACCAGCCCGCGGATGGCCGCCAACGCGCTGCAGAACCTCGTCCGCGAGATGGAGCAGCGCTACTCGATCATGTCGCTCGCCAAGACGCGCTCGCTGATCGAGCTCAACCGCTCGCGCGAGAAGCGCGGCGAGGCGGAGCTGCCCTACATCCTCTGCGTCATCGACGAGCTCGCGGACCTGATGATGGTCGCGCCGGCCGATGTCGAGGACTCGATCATCCGCCTCGCCCAGAAGGCGCGCGCGGTCGGCATCCACCTCGTGCTCGCCACCCAGTCGCCGCGCGTGGACGTCATCACCGGCATGATCAAGGCGAACGTGCCGTCGCGGATCGCCTTCTCCGTGTCGTCGCAGACCGACTCGCGCGTGATCCTCGACCAGAACGGCGCGGAGTCGCTGCTCGGCCAGGGCGACATGCTGTTCTCGCCGGTCGGCACGTCGCGGCTGCAGCGCATCCAGGGGGCCTACATCGACGAGCCGCAGATCGAGGCGCTGACGACGTTCTGGCGCCGCCAGGGCGAGCCGGAGCTGCGCGAGGACCTGCTCGACGAGGTCGAGGACGAGGTGATGGACGGCGCGGCGGGCCCGGACGAGGGCTTCAGCCCCGACGAGGACCCGCTGCTCGAGGACGCGATCCGGCTCGTCGTCGAGATGGGGACGGCGTCGACGTCGATGCTGCAGCGCCGCCTGCGGCTCGGCTACACGCGCGCGGGCCGGCTGATCGACATGCTCGAGCGGCGCAACGTCATCTCGGGCTACGAGGGCTCCAAGCCGCGCCAGGTGATCGTCGGCGCGGGCGACGTCGAGCGCTTCATCGCGAACCTCCGCGAGCGCCGCGCCGGCACGACGGACGCGGCGGTGGTCGAGACGCTGCTCGAGCCCGCCGAGGCAGATGTGGTCCGCGAGTAGCCTGCAAGCCGATGCCTGACATCGGAGCCACGCTGCGCGAAGCGCGCATGCGCGCGAGGATCGACATCTCCGAGGTCGAGGCGTCGACCAAGATCCGCGCGAAGTACCTGCGCGCGCTGGAGAACGAGGAGTGGGACCTGCTGCCGGGTCCCACATACGTCAAGAGCTTCCTGCGGACCTACGCGGAGTCGCTGGACCTCGACGCGAAGCTGCTCGTCGACGAGTACAAGCTGCGCCACGAGCGGTTGAGCGAGGTCGAGCTTCAGCCGATCAACGCGGCCGCGCCGGGGCGCGAGCGCCGGCGCCAGGGGCCGATCATCCCGCGCTGGATCCTGCTCGTGCTGATCTTCGTCGCGCTGATCGTGACGCTCGGGCTGCTCGGCGGCGACGATCCGAAGACCCCGCCCGCCGCGACGGCGCCGCCCGACACGCAGACGACGGCGCGACCGGCCGCGAACCCGCCGCCGCCACCGCCGGCGGCCGCTCGGCGCGTGCGGCTGCGGATCGCGGCGACGAGCGACGTGTACGTGTGCCTGAAGGCTGGCGACCGGACGCTCGTCGACGGCGAGACCCTCGCCGCCGGGGAGAGCACGAAGATCTACCGCTCGGCGCGCTTTCGCATGACCCTCGGCAACAACGGCGTGCGGCTGCTCGTCAACGGGAAGGCGAGGAGCGTCGCGCCGTCGGCCGACCCGATCGGCATGCAGATCACGCCGCGCGGCGGGCGCCAGCCGCTGTCGGCGGACAAGCGCCCCGTCTGCCGGCCGTGAGCGTCCGCGCGGGGATCGTCGTCACGGGCACCGAGGTGCTGACGGGGCGCGTGTCGGATCGCAACGGGCCGTGGCTGTCCGACCAGCTCTTGTCTTTGGGCGCCGACACCGCGGCGATCGTCGTCGTGGGGGACCGGCCGGAGGAGATCCTGCGGGCGCTGCGGTTCCTGGCGTCGGAGGGCTGCGCGCTGGTCGTCACGAGCGGCGGGCTGGGGCCGACCGCCGACGACCTCACGGCCGAGGTCGTGGGCCGCTATGCCGGTCGTGAGATGGTGCTCGACGAGCCGCTGGAGGGCCGGATCGAGAAGATCCTGCGGCCGCTGATGGCGCGCTGGCCGGACCTCGACCCGGCGGCCGTGCTCGCCTCCAACCGCAAGCAGGCGGTGGTCCCCGCGGGTGCCACGATCCTGGAGCCGGTGGGCACGGCGCCGGGGCTCGTCGTGACGCCGTTGGACGGTCCCGGGCCGACGGTGGTCGTGCTGCCCGGACCGCCGCGCGAGCTGCAGCCGATGTGGTCGGTCGCGGTGGGGACCTCCGAGGTGCGGGCGGCGCTCGCGGGCGCGGTCGAGTACCGGCGCGGGATGCTGCGGCTGTTCGGCATGCCGGAGTCGGAGATCGCGGCGACGCTGCGGGCGGCCGCCGAGAGCGGGATCGCGCTGGACCGGCTCGAGATCACGACGTGCCTGCGGCGCGGCGAGGTCGAGGTCGTGACGCGCTTCGAGCCCGCCGACGAGGCGGTGTACGCGCAGCTCGCGGACCTCGTGCGCGCGCGCCATGCGGACACGCTGTTCTCCGACGACGGGACGACGGTCGACCAGCAGGTGTTCGGGCTGCTGTCCGCGGTGGGGGAGACGATCGCGGTCGCGGAGTCGTGCACGGGCGGGCTGCTCGCCGGACGGCTCACCGACCTGCCGGGCTCGTCGGAGGTGATGCTCGGCGGGCTGGTCGTGTACTCCGACGCGGCGAAGGTCGCGCTGGCGGGGGTGAACCCCGCGCTGATCGCAGCGTGCGGGGCCGTCTCGTCGGAGGTCGCCGAGGCGCTGGCCGACGGGGCGCGGTCGGCCCTGGGCGCCGACGTGGGCGTCGGCGTCACCGGGATCGCGGGGCCGGGGGGCGGCAGCGAGGAGAAGCCGGTCGGGCTGGTGTGGCTGTCGGTGTCGCATCGCGACGGCCGGCGGCTGACGCGCAGCGTGCAGCTGCCGGGATCGCGCGCCGACATCCGCGACCGCTCGACGACGATCGCCATGCACCTCGTGCGGCGGCTGCTGCTGCTCGCGGAGCCCGCCGCCTCGACGTGAGCAGCTGCGTGGCATGTCGGGTCGGCTGCGAACCGGCCGCTTCCCTTCGAGTCGGCTCGGGCCCCGCCGCCGGGAGATGAGCGACCGGCTGCGGCTCTTCGTCGCGCTCGACCTGCCGGAGGAGGTGCGCTCGGCGCTCGCGGACTGGTGCGCGCGCGTCGCGCATCCGGGCGTGCGACGGGTGCGCTCGGAGAACCTCCACCTGACGCTCGCGTTTCTCGGCTCGCGCTCGACGGACGAGACCGCGGCGATCGCAGCGCTGCTGCAGCGGCTGGCCGCCGCGTCGGCGGTCGAGTCGTTGTCGACGGCGGGTGCGCTCTGGCTGCCGCTGCACCGGCCCGCGGTGCTCGCGGTCGCGATCGACGGTGGCCACGGGCTCGTCCACCTCCAGGCCGCGCTCGTCTCGGGGCTCACGCGCGCGGTCGGCTTCGTGCCCGAGCGGCGAGCGTTCCGGCCGCACGTGACGGTCGGGCGCTTCTCGCGCGACGCGCAGGTGGGCGCCAAGGCGTTCGCCGCGCCGCAGGCGCCGCCGGCGCTGACGTTCAGCGCGCCGGCGCTGGGGCTGTACTGCTCGCACACCGGTCGGGGCGGCGTGCGCTACGAGGCGCTGGCGAGCGCCCGCCTGCCCTCCTGAGGCATCGAACGGACGTTCTGTCCGAGCGATCGCGCAGACTCTGCGCAGTGTTGTGACAAAGCGGTGTTGAACCGTTGCAGAGGCTCGTTCTAGCCTGCGTTTTCCGTCCGATCCCGCCCGTACCGTGTGCTGTTCTTCCGAGCGCAGAAAGGCTTCTGAGTACTCATGGCTCTCTCCGACACCGACAAGGCTGCTGACAAGGCCGCGAAGGCCCGTAACGAAGCCCTCCGGGGGGCGCTCACGCAGATCGAGCGCGAGTTCGGCAAGGGCACCGTCATGCGCATGGGCGACCCCGGCGCGCAGGTCAAGGTCAACGCGATCCCGACCGGCGCGCTCTCGCTCGATCTCGCGCTCGGGATCGGCGGCATGCCGCGCGGGCGGATCGTCGAGGTCTTCGGCCCGGAGTCCTCAGGCAAGACGACGCTCGTCTACCACGTCCTCGCCGAGGCCCAGCGGCTCGGCGGCGTGTGCGCGTTCATCGACGCCGAGCACGCGATGGATCCGCTGTACGCGCAGCGGATCGGCCTCGACATCGACGAGTTGCTCGTCTCGCAGCCCGACTATGGCGAGCAGGCGCTCGAAGTCTGCGACATGCTCGTGCGGTCGGGAGCCGTGGACGTCGTCGCGCTGGACTCCGTCGCCGCGCTGACGCCGCGCGCCGAGCTCGAGGGCCAGATGGGCGACCAGACGGTCGGCCTGCAGGCGCGGATGATGAGCCAGGCGATGCGCAAGCTCGCCGGCAACCTCAACCGCACGCAGACGCTGTGCCTCTTCACGAACCAGATCCGCGAGAAGATCGGCGTGATGTTCGGCTCGCCGGAGACGCAGCCCGGCGGTCGCGCGCTGAAGTTCTACGCCTCCCAGCGCCTGGACATCCGGCGTATCGAGACGCTCAAGGACGGGACGGAGGCGGTCGGCAACCGCGTGCGCGTGAAGGTCGTCAAGAACAAGGTCGCGGCGCCGTTCCGCCAAGCCGAGTTCGACATCGAGTTCGGCAAGGGCATCTCGACGTCGGGCTGTTTGCTGGACCTCGGCATCGAGCACAACGTCGTCTCGAAGTCGGGCTCGTTCTTCTCCTACGGCGACGAGCGCCTCGGCCAGGGCCGGGCGAACGCCAAGGGCTACCTCGACGAGCATCAGGAGATCGCGCGCGAGATCGAGGCCAAGGTCTACTCGGCGCTCGGCATCGGCCAGGATCTGGTGGCCCCGATCGAGCACGACGAGACGATCCCCGTGCCGGTGGTAGCGGGCGTCGGCGAAGCCGCCTAGCGGAGGCGAGCGACCGACGATGTCGTCTCGCCCCGCCGTCGGCCCTGCGGCCGCTCAGGACGCGCCGGCCGGGGGCGGGGTCGGGGCCGACGAGGACTCGCTCGACCCCGAGGCCGGGCTGCAATGCGGGCAGGACCCCGAGGCCCGGCTGCAGCGCGCGCTCGACCTCGGGTACCGCTACCTCGGCAAGCGCGATCGCACCGAGGCCGAGGTGCGCCGGCACCTGGCGGCGAAGGAGGTCGACGAATCCTCGATCGACGGCGCGCTCGAGGCGCTCGTGCGCCAGGGCTACGTCGATGACGCGCGCTACGCGCGGACGTTCGCCGAGGATCGCCGCGCGCTCGACGGATGGGGGCCGGAGCGGATCGAGCGGCGGCTGCTCGCGCTGGGCGTCTCGCCCGACCTCGTCGCCGGCGCGCTCTCGGTCCGTGACGCGGCCGGCGAGCTCGACGCGGCCGTCGCGCTCCTGCGCCGCCGCTTCGCGGTCATACCCGACAGCGATCGCGAGCGTGACCGCGCGCTGAGGGTGCTCGCGCGCAAGGGCTACGACCTCGACCTGGCCTACGACGCGGTCCGCGCGTTCTCGAGCGATCCGGAATAGCGTTCGAGCCGCGCATGTCGCGGCGCCGCTCGGGCACGAGCGACCCCGAGTGCCGTCGATCCGCATATGTCGCGGCTTCGCTCAGGCACGCTCGAGCGTCCGCCACAGCTCCTGGTGGCGTTGCGCGGTTCGCTCCCAGGAGTTCGCGTGGCAGTGATCGCGGGCGGCCGCGACGAGATCCTGGCGCAGCGCGGTGTCCTCGAGCAGGCGCGCGATGCCCGCCGCGAGGTCGTCGGGCTGGTACGTCGCATCGCGCACGTCATCAAACCAGCGGGTGGGTGAGGCCAGCACAGGGACCCCGGTCGCCAGGCCGATCCGGACCGCGCCGCTCACCGCGTGCAGCGTTGTCTCGTCGTACCAGTACACGAGCACGTCGACCTCGGCGGCGAGGCGGCGGGCGAGCACCTCGGGCGCGAGGAAGTCGCGCTCCCAGCGCAGCGGCACGCGGCTTCTCCTCGCCTGCCACGCAGGCTCCGCGCGGCCGGGCTTGACGTGGCAGAACAGCGCGAGCTCGATGTCGCCCAGCAACCCGGCGGCCTCGACGAGCCGGGCGATCCCCTTGTGCGCCTCCAGGAATCCGAATGCCCCCACGACGCGCCCGCGCATGCGCTTGCGCGCCGGAAACCACGCAGGGCAGCCGTGCGGGATGTGCGCAACGCGCTGATCCGGGCAGCGCGCTCGCAGAACGGCGGCGCCCGCCGAGGTGTGCGCGACGAGCGCATCGACGTCGCGCTCCCACGCCGGCCCGGCGGCCCCGCAGGTTCCGCTGGTGGCGCAGGTGCCGGTGGTGGCGCCGGTCCCGGTGGCGGCGCAGGCCCCGGCGGCGGTCAGGGCATGCTCGGTCACCACGACCGGCACGCCCAGATCTCGAGCCTTGCCCGCCAGCTGCGCGAGCTCGTCGTCGCCGATCAGGCTGGGCTCGTGCTGCACGTGCAGCAACCGCATCCCGCGCAGGTCGCCGGGCGCCGCGGTGGCGGTCACCGACGCCGGCGCGCCAGCCGCGCGCGCGAGCTCGCGGGCGTACTCCGAGATGCCGCACGCCGTACCGAGCGAGGGCGCCCACAGCGTCCGGGCCGACACCGGCGGCGTCCGCGCCGACACCGGCGGCGTCCAGGCGGACGGCGGCGGCGTCCGCGCCCACGGCGGCGGCGTCCGGGCCGATGGCGGCGGCGTCCGCGCCGACAGCGGCACGCGCGCATGGCGCTCCAGCGCCGCGAGCACCGCCGGGCCCTTCTCCCACACGTCGCGCCGCGCCAGCGCCCACGCCGACGCCGCGCGCCCCAGCGACCGCGCCTCGTCGCGATGCGACGCCACCCAGCGCAGGCGCTCCGCGACGTCCGCGACCCCCGGCACCCCGCGCACCCCGGCCGGGCCGAACGGCGCGTCGTCACAGCGCTGCCAGCGGGCGGGCGGCACGCTCAGGAGCCGGTCCCCGGCCTCGCGGCACGCGTCGGACTGACCCTCGCTGTCCAGCGCGACGACCGGCAGCCCCGTCGCCATCCCCTCGACGAGCGGCAGCCCGAACCCCTCGTTGCCAAGCGCCATGAGCACGTCCGCCTCCCGGTACCAGTGCGCGATGCCGCGCGTTCGCTCGTCGCGATCGACGAACGTGATCCGCGGGTCGTCCGGCGTGTAGTTCCCGTAGCCGAAACGGGCCTTGATGACAAGCCGCGCCAGCGGATCCCCCGCGAAGGCAAGGCGCCACGCCGCGATGCCCTCCAGCGTGTGCTTGCGCTCGACCACCGGCCCGACCATCAACGTCGTGATCGTCTCGCGCTCGGGCCGCTCCTCGTAGCGGTACACCGCCGGATCGACGCCCTCCGGGATGACCTCGATCGGCACCCGCACGCCGCTGCGGCGGCAGACGTCGGCCACGAAGCGCGTCGGCACGATCACCGCTCGCGCCGCGTTCAGCGCGCGCGGCCAGGCGGCCGGCAGCTCGCTGCTCTCCCACATCGTGTTGACGAACAGCTCCGGCGCCGCGGCGTATGGGCGCAGGCTCGGGCTCGGCCACGAGTAGAACAGCACCGGCGCGTCCGGCTGCGGCGCCGCGCCGTCCAGCAGCGCGAGGAACTCCCGCGACAGCCCGTCGCGGTCGACGTCCAGCGCGATCGGATCGACCCGCGCACCCGCCCGCCGCAACCCGAGCGCGAGGTACTCGCCCATGCTGCCATACCCGTCGTACGTGAGAAACGGCGCGACGACCGTGATCGCGGGCGCTGCTCCCACCCGCGGCCGGGGGCGCGCGCCGCGACGGTTGCGAAGCCCCGCGTAGAAGTCGCGGTCCGGGCGCAGCAGACGACTCACCTCGTCCAGCGGGCGGCGTGTCCAGCGCCCGTCGGCGAGGTTCTTCTCGGCGGTGTTGGCACCGTGCAGGAGCGCGACGCACAGGCCCCGGCCCGTGATCGCGTGGACCCGCGCCGAGTCCATCTGCCAGACGAAGCCCGCGTCCTCGCCGACGTGCAGGTCCGGGAACGGGCTGCGCGTCCACGTCGAGCGTCGGTAGGCGAGCATCGAGCCCGCGAGCCACGGGCGGTCGCCGGGCTGGCTGCGGTACATCCACGCGTCGCCGGCCGCCGGGCGGTAGTGCAGCAGCTCGCTCACGCCGCAGACGTCGCGGCCGCTGCCCAGCAGCTCGCCGACCTGGATGCGCACGCGGTTCGGCGCGTACCAGTCGTCGTCGTCCCAGTGGCAGATCACGTCGCCCCGGCTGACCTCGCACGCGAGGTTGCGCTTGCGACCGAGCGGCAAGCGCTCGCCGAGGCGCACGTAGCGGATCCGATCGTCGTCGGGGACGAGATCGTCGATCGGGTCGTCGCCGTCGTCGACGACGACGAGCTCGCGCGGCTCGTAGTCCTGGCGCAGGAAGTACGCGATCGCCTGCTGCACGAACCGCCGCCGGTCGTGCGTCGGCATGATGCAGCTGACGAGCGGGGTGTCCACCCTGGACTACGAGCCGTTGGCCACCGACCGCTCGGGACAGCTCGCGAGCGGCTGGATCGACCGCACGAAGCGCTCCCCGATCTGCACGCCGTCGCCGTCGACGACGACGTGGGCGAGCGGCGCGTAGTGGTGCTCGACGCCGCCGGGTCGCACCGCCGCCGGCACCGTGCCGTCGCCCTCGTCGGGCTCGCGCGGCCAGATGACGTCGCCGGTCGCGGTGCGCGCCGGGATCAGCCAGAAGTCGCCCGTGCGGTACTCGTGGTGGTCCCCCTCGGACGCGTGCTCCTGGAACTGCACCTGCACCCCGTGGCGCAGGGAGATCCAGGGATCCGACACCCCGGCGACCTCGGTGATCAGCACCGTGCCGTCGTCCTCGAGCGGATCGGCGTTGGTGCCCTTCTGATCCCAGCGCCGCAGGCGCGGGTGCTGCGTGGCAGCGACCGGCGCCGGCGCGCGGTCGAGCGTCACGGTCAGGTCCGCGTAGTCGACGGACTCGACGACGAACAGCGCCTCGGACTCGTTGCGCAGCACGTATCCGTCGTCTTCGAGCTCCACGAGATCCCCGGCCTGCAGCGTGAGCCGCGCGTCGCGCCCGAGCGAGGCGAGCGCGACCCGCTTGCCGGCGAAGCGCTCGACGGCGAACGCGACCGCGCCGTTGTCGAGCGACCACTTGAACGTCGCGGTGCCGGCCGTGCCCGGCGTGTGGACCTCGACGCGGAAGAGCGCGTTCTCGTCGAAGCGGTACGCCGCGCGCGGATCGATCGCGCAGGGACGATCGAGCTCGGCGTCGCTGACCTTCGCGCGGGCGCGCAGCAGGCCGCGACGATCCGGCGAGATCCGCTCGAGCAGGTCCTGCCAGCGGGAGCCCATCGCCGAGCAGCCGACCTCGGCGAGGTCGCCCTCGGCGATCTCGAACAGCCGAGCCTGCCAGACGACCCGCGTGCGGGCGCAGGTGTCCGGCCCGCCGAGGGCGACCTCGCGCAGGCTCTCGTCCTCGGTCGCCGTCACGAGCAGCTCCCAGACGTCCAGGTAGGCGAGGTACTCGCGCCGGCCGGAGCCGGGCTTGCTCAGGAGGTCGTCGTCCTCGAGCGGGAGGTGTGGCTGCGTGAGGTAGCTGATCGCCGTCGCTTCCCCGCGGGGCTCGTTGGAGCACATGACGCCGTCGACGTAGTAGCGGCCCGGGCCGATCGAGAAGTCGCCGGAGTTGTCCGGCATGACATCGAGCTCGAACGCGCCCGGCGTCCCGCCCCACGGCCCGACAAGGTCGCGGGTGAGCGTCCTGGAGACCTGCAGCAGGATCGCGATCTGCTCGTTGAAGTCAGACTCGATCTGCACGCGGCCCTGCTGCATCACGACGCGTTGATAGCCCTTGTCGGGCTCGAAGGTGACGCGTCCGACATCGGCTTTCATGTGCGCTCCTCGGTGACGATGATGACGGCGGCGTCCGCCGCCGCAGGCGTGAACTGCGCAAGCCGGCTCTGCGCGGTCGCCAGGCGCTGCGGCTCGAACGTGTCGTGGAAGACGCCCATCTCGGCCTCGTCGTCGGCGCCTCTGCGAACCTCGTCGGCGGTCGTCGGCGCCAGCCGGCAGTACGCCGGGCGGCCGTAGCGCCGTGCGACGAGCTCCGGCGCGACGCGCAGCGTCTCGCGCTCGACGGCGAGCCCGCGCTGCTCGTCGGTCAGCTCGCCGCGCGCGTGCTGCTCGTCGACCGCGGCGCGGACGAGGTTGGGCTGACAGTTGTACGTGCGTGGCGTGCGCGATCCGGGCGTCAACCAGCAGAAGCGCACGCAGCCCTGCTGGCGGCGGGCGACGCGCACGACGCCGTCGAAGATGCTGTTCTCGGCCTCGAGCAGCGCATGGGCCTGGATCGCGCCGATGATCGTGCTGCGGCGGATGTGCAGCACGGCGTGGGCGAACTGGCGTCCGGGGCCGCCGATCGCCTCGCGCTCGACGCTCGTCGCATCGACGACGCTGTCGCTGATCGTGATCGGCTCGGGGTCGCGCAGCACCTCGTCGTGCCAGACCTGGATCGAGCCGACGATGCTGTGCTCGATCGTCACCCGGGTGTCGACCTCGTCGAGCTCGAGGCTGGGCTCCGCCGGCCGGTGCGGCTCGCAGTTCGGCTGCAGCGACCAGCCGGGGACGAGCGTGCTGTGGCGGATGACCAGCCGGCCGAGCTCCCCGGCGACGCGCATGCCGCGCCCCGTCGCGAGGATGCCGTCGAGGACGAAGCAGCTGCCGGCCGCGCCCGTCACGTTGAGGTGGTCGGGCTGCTCGGTCTGCCAGTCGAGCATCCGGATGACCGGTGCGCAGCCGCTCGCCGCGCGCAGCTCGAGCGCCTGTCCCTCGGCGAGCTCGATCGCGACCTGCTCGACGTACACGGCGCTGTCTTCGATCTCGATGACGCCGCGACGGGGCGTTTCGTCCGCCCAGCGCGCCAGCGCCTGGTTGATGCGCCGAAACGGCGCGCGCTCGCCGACGCGGTAGGTGACGGTGTCGTCGCTTGATCCGGAGAGCGTCCGCGGATACTCGCCGCCGCCGATGTCCGCGCCGAAGCCGTAGCGGTAGCTCACCCGGATGCCGTCGCGCGGCAGCTCCGCGGAATGCGGCGGGAACGCGATCCGCCCGAGCACGGGATCGACGGCGACCTTCCCGCGCGGCGTGCGGTACTGCCAGTCGGTGAGGTCCGCGACCACGATGTCCTCGACAGGCACGAGCGTCTGGCGCGCGCTCGTGGCGGCGCCTTTCGCGCGGCGCCGCCCGCGGGCGGTCGCGCGCCAGATCTGGATGCTCTTGCCGGGACCGTAGAGGTCGGGCAGGCGACGCTCGAGCAGCCGCCGGCTGATCGGGGTCGGCACCTGCAGCTCGTCGTCGATCGGGCGGTCGCGGCCGGGACGCTCCGACCCCGTGTACAAGGGCGCGTCGTTGCCCAGCGCGCTGAACGTGTAGCACTGCGGCCCGACCCCTTCCTGGCTGTAGGGCTGGCGCAGCGTGACGCTGTAGGAGCGCATCGTCCACACGTACAGCCCGACCGACGGGACGTTGAAGCGTCCCGCCGACGACGCCACCGTGAGGCGCCGCGTGTCGACCGTGTGCGCGACCGTGTCGAACGCGCCGCCGAGCCGCTCCAGCGCGACGCCGTCGCGCAGGTCTGCGACGCGCCCGCGTGCGACGTCGAGGTGCGCCAGCGACTGGGTGCGGCCGAGCAGCGTCTGAAACTCCACCGCCCGCGCCGACCAGCCACCGGCGGCGGCGCCCTGGCGCGCAGCGGCGTCGAGCGTGCCCCGCCGGCGCCGCGCGGCGATCGTGCCGGCGACGTCGCGGCGCGGGAAGAGCACCCGGTTGCGCCGCTGGCCGGCGGGGTCGACGTCGCCGGGGGCGCCCGCCTCGCTGGCGGGCGCGTAGCCGATCAGCTCGCCGATGTACGGCACGACCCAGTCCTCGCACGTCTCGATGAACCAGTTGTCGTAGAGCTGCTCGAGGTCGTCTTCGAGCACGTCGACCTGCTCTGCGATGACCTGCAGCAACGCCTGGAGGACGTGCCGGTGGTCCGCGTCGCGGAGGCGATAGACCGCCGGCAGCAGCTCGAACAGTCGGTCGGGCGATCGGGTCATGGGTCGATCTCCAGGAGGGTCAGGGTTTGCGCAGCGGCCGGGTTGAGCACGACGAGCTCGGCCGGGCGCACGGCGCGCGGGGGTCCTTCGACGGTGCGCGCGAGGTGCGCCCGCAGCCGCTCGCGGAGCCTGAGCTCGGCGGCCAGGCCGCCCCCCGACGGATGGGTGAGCTCCTCGACGATGGCGCGCTCGTCGATCGTGTCGAGGATGTCCGTGTCGGCGTACACGACCCCGGCCACGCCTTGAACCACGCTGAGCACCTCGCTGCGCACGACGTCCTGCCCCAGCTCGCGGCGCGCGAAGCCGAAGCGGTCGGCCATCGCCGCGCGGATCGCCGGCTCGACGATCTCCCAGCGGTGATCGGGGTGCACCGCGACCTTGATGACGGCGACCATGAGACGCAGCGCGCGGACCTCGACCCGGAACGGCTGGAAGCGGTCTCCGAACGTGGCGAGGGCGCCGCGCAGGTTCGCGTAGAGGTCCGACGTCGGCAGGATCGGGATGTCCTCCTCGCCCGCGATCGTCACGTGCACGAGCTCCTGGCGGCCGTCCGCCAGGCGCGTGGCGCTGGCCTTGGCGATGCCCGCGAACGTGCGCGCGAAGTCCGCGTAGTCCTGCACCGACACGATCCGGTCGAGCGCCGTGACCGCGAGCGGGATGTTGCGGCGGGCCTGGTCGCGGCCCTCGCGGTTCGCGCCACCGCTCGCGCGCTCGGGGTTCGTGACCGAGACCACGCCGCCCGGCCGCGTCCCGAGCAGCGACAGCTGGTCGGCGGCGACGTTGCCGCCGGCACCGATGCCGAAGCGGTAGACGGCCGACACGTTCTCCTGTCCCGTCGGCAGCCGCGCGCCCTCGGCGCCGTTGCCGAACGTCACGCTCGTGACGTCGTCGTCGCCGGTGCTCGGCACCCACCGGCGGTCGGTCGGCGAGAGGCCGACGGGGCTGTCCGCCTCGTGCCAGACGACGCCGTCGACGGCGACCTCGAGCGTGCTGCTCACCCCGGTCGGCGTGATCGCGGAGACGTGCGTCAGCGGCTTCTGCTTGAGCTCGAAGGCCTGGTTGGGGCGCGTTCCGTCGCCGCTGCCGAGCACCTCCGCCAGCGTCTCGCCGTGCGTCGCCTTGAGGACGTTGCCGTAGATCGTGAGCGTGTCGCGGCGATAGCAGTACGCCAGCGGAGCGGCGAGCACGAGTGTCGTGCGCGTCTTCGCCGCGGGCTCGCTGCGGTCGAAGTCCTGGCGGACGGCGGCGAGCATGACGACCTCGACCGCCCGGACGCCCGGCACCGCGGGCGCGTCCGGCGCGTCCTCGCCGAGCGTCACGTCGGCCCGCTCGCCGGCGACGATCAGCCTGCGGCCGGGCTGCAAGCCGTCGTACAGGCGATCCAGCGTGATCTCGCCGTCGCAGACGGGCTCGAGCACCGGGTCGAGCGGCTCGTCCAGGAGCTCGAGCGCCTCGCTCTGCACGTAGATCGCCGACTCGCGGATGACGGTGAACGTGTCACCGGAGGCGCCGAGCGCGAGCCACGGCCGGTCGAGCTCGACCAGCGTGCTGCGCCCCGTGATGCCGTAGTCCGCGCGCGAGGCGTCGCGCACGCCGGCGACGCGGGCGATGATGAGCCCGGGGCGGGGCGGGCTCCCGGCGACGGCCGGCCGCTGCACGACGGCCCAGCCGCCGGGCACGATCGCCGGGCGCGTCGCGTCGAGCGACACGACGTAGGGGTCCTCGGTCGGCTCGCGTCCCACCGGCCGGTGCGTGCCGCTGATCTGCACGCGCCAGCGCTGCTTGCCTGCCGAGAGCTCGTCGCCCCCGCCCGTGAGCGAGTAGGTGAGCATCGTGGGGTCGCTGCCCTGGCTTGACCACGTGAGGCTCGCCGATCGCTCGAGCGTCGTCGAGAAGGTCATGCCGCGCTCGGCGAACACGATCGCGACGGAGCCGGGCGTGACCGGCGACTGCCGCGGCGCCGTCAGCGTGACGACGACCTGCTCGCTCGCGCCGAGAGCGAGCGTGTACGGCCCCTGCAGGAGCTGGCCGACCGACACGCTGGCCTCCGCGCTCGCGTCGGCGACCTGGACGCTGATCGTCGCGATCGGCGGCGGCGAGCCGAACTGGCTGTCCGGGATCGAGAGCTTCAGCGCGAAGTCCTCGGGGATGCCCACGCCGTTGTCGCGCTGGAGCGTCCACTCGCGGGTGGCGGTGACGATCCCCTCGTCGGTGCGCACCGTGTCGAGCGGCGCGTTGTGGCCGAACGCCGACGCCCGCGTGCGCAGGGCGTAGATCCGCAGCTGCGACGGCGGGGTGGCTTCCAGGTTGCGCCAGGCGTCGTACAGCACGGGCGCGAGCTCGGGTCGCATGACGGTCAGCAGGCTCGGCAGGACATCGGACGACGAGCCGAACGTCGTGTCGAGGCCCGGCTCGAGGTCGCGCGGGCTCGCCGGCTGGGTCGACGGCGGCGTCGCGAGCGACGTCAGGGCGTCGCCGATCGAGGACGCGCCGTCGTCGGTGTCACCGCCGCCAGCGTCCGCGGAGGGCTCCGCCGTCGTGCCGGCCGGCCGGAACGGCGCGAGCTCCTCGACGAGGCGCTCGAGCCATGCCGCCACCGGTGCCGACGGGCGCCGGTTGGCGCGCAGCTCGGCCTCGATCGCGGGGAGGATGTCAGCGGCGACGAGCGCCCGCAGCTCCTTGCCCTCGAGGCCGAGCAGGAGGTTCGTCCGCAGCCGCTCGAGGACGTCGACGACCCGGCGCACGGCGGCCGTGGACTTCGGCGCGCCCGCGGCCTGGCGGTCGGTGTAGCGCTCGACGACGCCCTCGAGCTGCGCGACCTCGTCGACGGGCGCCTCAAGCGCCACGTCGTCGGATGGCGGCGGCGCCGGGGGCGGCGGCGTCTGCCACGGGCGCACGGACACGCGCGTGCGGTTGGCCGCCGTGTCCGGCGTCACCTCGACGACGCGAAACAGCTCCTGCTGCTCGCCGAAGTCGGCGAGCAGCGGGTCGTTGAGCTCCAGCCGCGTCGTCACGCCACCGAACCACAGCGCGCGGCTGCGGTCGCTCGTGACGTCCGCGAGCGCGCCCGCGTCGACCGGTCGCGTGCTAGCCACCTGCAGCGAGTTCCACTCCCCGCGCGCCTCGGCCTCCTCGACCGTCTCGAACGTCTGCGGCAGCTCACCCGGCAGCGGGACGCTCATGACCTTGCTGCGCGCGGCGATCGTCGTGCGCGCGTCCGCCTCCAGGCTGTAGGCGAGGAACGTCGTCGCGGCGACGCCGGGGCGCAGCCGGTAGCCGAGCAGCCGTCCGAGCTCGAGCACCGACCGCCGCTCGGTGGCGGTCCGCAGGTAGCCCTCGTTGGCGATCCGCTCCTGGTAGAACGTCAGGACATCCGCGACCGTCGCCCAGGCGTCGAGCAGCGCGAGCGACGGGTCGTCGAGATCGCGCGTGCGCAGGCCGCGCAGCGGGCGGATGAGCTCGGCGACCGGCAGCCCGTCGCCGTCGCGCTCGGCGGTCGGCACGGACAGCTCGTGCCGCGACAGCTGCGCGACCATCGTCTCGAGGAAGCGACCGTGCGTGCCCACCCGGTAGGCCAGCGCGTCGAGCCCCGGCCGGTTGACGAGCGTGACCGGCGTGACCGGCTCGACGCCCTCGCAGCACCCGCACACGCCCGCGCACCCGCAGTTCTCGCTCATCGTCCACCCTCCAGCTCGAGCTCGAGCCGTCCGTGCTCCGGGAAGTCGGGGTCGTCTGCGAGTTGCGCCACCTCGAGCGCGCCCAACCGCAGCACCCCTTCGTCGAGCTCCGTGCCGGCGACGCCATCCAGGCGCCGCAGCTCGATGACGCGCGCCGACTCGACGCCGGGGACGGCGTGCGCGCGCGCGACCAGCGCGCTGACGTGGATGTCGCTCGAGAACGTCAGCGCGTCGGGGTGAAAGAAGCCGAGCCCGCCGCCCGCGAGCGCGCGGGCGCCGAGCGCGCGGCGCAGGTCGAGCTCGACGTGCGCGCGCAGCGCGAAGGGATCGACGCAGACGCGCAGGCGCACGTGCAGCGGGACGTTCGTCGCGGTGACGACGGCGACGTCGTGCCCGATGCGCCGCGCCGGCTCGAGCAGCGCGCGGACCTCGGCCCGCAGCGCGGGCGTCGCGTCCGCGCCGAGGGCGTCGATCGCGACGCGCACGACGGTCCAGCTCCCGGTCCAGCGCATGGTCGCCGCCGCGCGCTGGACCGCGGGATGGCGCTCGGCGCGGCGTGCGTAGTCGTCCGCGGTGATCGCGCGGACGAGCTCGCGGCGAAACGCCGTCGGCGCCCGCAGCTTGGCGTCGGCGATCGGCTCGGGGGAGAAGCCGCCGCCGGCGGCCATCGGGTTGCGTGGCAGCAGCTCGACGTTGTGGATGACCGTGCGGTCGAACACGACGCGCGTGATCGACTCGGCTCCGACGTTGCCGGCCGGTCCGTTGCCGACCCGGTAGCTCGCGACGAACGTCGCGTGCGCGGCCGGCTTGCGTCCGAGGTCGCCGTCGCCGAAGCGCAGGTGGGCGAAGCCGTCGTCGTCGATCTCGGCGACGTAGTCGCGATCCTGGCCGTCGCTGCTCAGGAGGTCGGGCCGCGGGGTCCACGGCTCGAGCAGCCAGCGCAGGTCCGTCTCGAGCGCCTCGCTCAGGGCGGTCGAGATCCCGTCTGCGTCGTCCTCGTTCTCGAGCAGCTCGACGGTCCTTGCCGACAGGCGCTCGCGCAGCGCCCGCGCGACGGGGTCGTCCTTGTCGCGCAGGCGTGCGACGAGGCTCTCGGGCGCCGTCAGGTCGCCCGGGCCGAAGAGCGTCTTGGAAGCGCCGGAGGCGAGCGGGATGCTGCCGAGCTCGGCGACCGCGACGGCCGCCCGCGGATCCGGCGCCCGCGTGACGTCGCGGGCGCTGTGGCCCGCCGGGAGCGCGACGGCGAAGGTCAGCGGCCGCTGCTCGAGCCGGGGCCGGAAGCGACCGGCGGTGTACGCGACGGCCTCGCCGCAGGCCGCGTCCTCGCAGGGCACGACCGCGCCGACGGCCGGCACGTCGCCGAGAACCTCGTCGCGCACCCGGCGACCGTGGTCGCAGAGGATCACGTTGCCGCGCGCCACGCTGACGTCCGTGAGCTCGCGGCACTCCGGCGCGAGCCCGACGCTCGAGATGCAGAGCGCGAACGGCAGCGCGTCGTCATGGCCCCAGCGCACGTCGAGCACGAGGTCGCCGGTCACCGCGTCGACGACCTCCTCGACGTCCGTCAGGATCACGGCGTGGCGGCGCAGCGGATCGGCGTCGGCCGGCTCGCCGGTCTTCGCGCCCAGGACCTCCTCGAAGATCAGGGTGTCGCCGGCGCGCAGGTGCAGCGAGCGCGGCGGCGGCTGCGGCTCCTCGGGCTGCTGCTCGTAGCCACCGTACCCGGCCTTGTCCTGGTCGCCGCCGCCACCGCCGTCGTCGTCTTCCTCGCACGCGGGCGGGTCGGCGGGTGGTAGTGGTGGTGGCGCCGCCGTGTCGAGCAGCGTCGCCGACGTCGCCCCGCTCGCGAGGCAGCACTCGCGATCGCCCCACGTATGCAGCTTGATCGCGTTGTGCGCGCGCCAGATCGCGACCGGGCCGGCGGCGACCGGCGCGAAGGCCTCGTAGGAGCCGGTGGGACGCTGCTCGAGCTCGCGCAGGGTCAGCACCCGATCCTCGGCGTCGAGGCCGCTCGGACCGGTGATGAAGCTCACGTCGCCGGGTAGCTCGACGTCCGTGTCGGCCTCGACGCAGACCCACACGCGCGCGTTGCAGCCCTCGTGCAGCCGGTAGTCGACGAGCCGCGCGTGCCGTCGCACCGAGGTGCGCAGGCGCGCGGTGTCGAGGTACGCCTCGGAGGCGACGGCGTCCTGGTGGTAGCTGAGGTAGTCGCCGGTGTATGCGAGCAGCTCGACGAGTGCGATGCCGAGGTCCGGGACGTGGCGCTCCTGCCAGTCGGGCATGACGAGCGCGAGGCGGTCGAGGATGAGCTGGCGGAAGCTCGCGTAGTCCTTCGCGAGGTAGCTGAGCTCCGGCTCGTCGTAGTGCTCGGGCGGACAGGCATCCTCCACCCGGCAGTCCGCCGTCGCCGGGCAGTCGACCTTGAAGGAGAACTCCGCGCACGAGTGGCGCGGGTCCAGGCCCGTCATCGGCGAAGTCCCCGGCTCGCCGTCCTCGTCCGGGTCGACGAGGCACAGCGTGTGCGTCGAGAAGTCGCCGAAGCGGTCGACCCGCACGACCATGCAGTCGTCGAGGTCGGGATCCTCGACGCGGCACATCCGCACGTCGCTGACGGCGATGTCGCGAATGCGCCGCCCGCCGTCGATCCGCACGTTGGCGACCGTCACCTCCGGCGGTGCCTTGAGCAGGAAGAACACCCGCAGCGAGCGCTGGTCGGGGCTGACGTCGACGTAGTCGATGCCGTTGACGCCGCGCTCGCGGGCGAGCCTGCGCCGCTCGTCGTCGCGGCAGTGGATGTTGGCGACGGCGCTCACAGCGTCCTCCTGAACTCGGCCGACTTCGTCTCGGCGGTCCGCTTGACGACGTACTCGACGGTCACGCGCAGCGCCGCGTCGTCGGCGACGACGTCGACCGCCCGCAGCTCGATGACGTCCTCCAGCCAGCGCTGCAGCGCCGCCTGGGTCGTGAACTGCAGTGCGGTCGCGAGCTCGGGGCTGTTCGGCGAGAAGACGAGCTGCAGCAGCCCGCTTCCGAACTCCGGGCGGTTGACCCGCTCGCCGGGGCTCGTGAACAGCACCTGCTCGATCATGTCGCGCACGTGGTCGTCGTCGGTCGCGGCCGCCGTACGCCCGCGCGCGTCGACGTGGTAGGGGTAGTCGACGTTCATCGCTCGATCACGTCCCGCTGACGCGCGACTGCATCGCGCTGATCGTGGGTGGGCCTTGGGGGATCTGCTCGGCGCTCAGGCAGACGGCCGCGCCGGTGCCCGGCGCGGGGCCGAGCAGCGCCGGCTTGCCGCCGATCAGGACCTTCGTCGCCAGCATCGACCACTTCGCCGTGACGCACGGCTGAGGCTTCGTCGTCACGCCGGCCGGAACCTGAAACGGGCAGCCGGCGACGGTGATGGCCGCGTCGGCCGTCGCGACGGCCTGGCCGTCGACGAGCACCTTGGGCTGCGAGGGCGCGATCGCGATCGGCGCGGCGTGCGGGCAGGACGCGGTCGCGCCGATCGTCAGGAGGAGGCCCGGCATCAGAGCGTCACCACCAGCGCGGTGGCGTTGATGCTAGTCAGCCCGGTGATCTCCACCTTCGCGCCGACGATCTTCACGCCGTCGGGGCCGACCATGATCATCGAGCTGCCGCTCTGCAGCAGGATCCCGCCGCCGGCGAGCGGCGGCGACGGGCCGTCGACGACGTGGATCGTGTTCTGCAGCGTCGTCTGCATGAGCACGTGGTCGACCCCGGGCGGGACGAGCGCGACGGGGGGTGCCGTGCCCTCGTCCCAGAAGCCGCCGCTCCAGATCGGACGCTGCGAGTCGCCCGCCTCGAACTCGACCCAGACGTTGGCCGCGATCGGCGGCACCGCGTAGATGCCCGACGCGATCCCCGCGACCGGCGCTGCCGGCATCGCCCAGTTCGCGCCCGGTCCCATGATGTCGGGGGCGTTGACGAGCACGCGCCCGATCCCCATCGGGTCGACGTTGTTCATGACCTTGCCGCGGTACTTGCCGTAGTACTTGTCCATGCTCGGGCTCCTCGCTAGGTCCGCACGATCGGTGTGAGGGCGCCGACGCCTTCGCGTGACAACGTGAACTTCTGCTTGTAGTCGCCCTTCTTGATGCTGTGGGTGACGTCCTTGACGTAGTACATGCCGTCGTAGGTGAAGCCCGCGCCGCGCATGCCGACGAAGCCGTGCGGCTCCAGGATGTGCCCGTAGCGCAGCGCGTCGAGCTGGCCGGTCACGCTGACGACGTTGTCCGCCGCGGCGTTGACCTTGGCCGCCGCCAGCGCGTACGCCTGCGCGATCGTGGGAGCCGCTCTGGTGTCGGGCTCCTTGCTGCTCTCGGCGGGCGGCTTGGTCAGCACGGAGTACTTGACCGTCGGGAAGTTGAACTCCGGCGAGCGAAACGGCGCGAGCGGCGGAAGGCTCGTGTTGGGTCCCCAGAGCAGCGGGAAGGGCAGGCTCGGCTTGCTCACCTGCACGGTGTCGGCGACGAGCGTCGGGGCCATCGCGTCGTAGGCGAAGCTCACCGAGTCGACGTTCGTGCTCGGCCCGAGGTTGACCGACAGCGCCGGCTGGGGGATGAGCTTGTCCAGCCGCCGGCGTGGGCCCCAGTAGGCCGTGTTCTGCCCCGGTAGCGGACCCGGCGTGATGTAGAAGACGTGCCCGACGCGCTTGGCCAGCGCGTCGATGTACGCGCGGTCGGTCGACCCCGCCTGCGTCGGGATGTTGTCGGTCGGCGGCGGGACGTCGATGAACGCCGGCGGCAGGAGGCTCGGCTGCGTGAGCAGGACGGGCATGTACTGCGCGAGGGTGACCTGGACGATCGTCCGCTCGTCCTGAGCCGGGTGCGGCAGCTTGCGCTCGACGAGGTCCATCATGACGCCGACGTCCTCGCCGAAGACCGTGAACGTCGATGCGCCGGGCTCGGCGCTGGGCTGCAGTTGCTGGCGCGTGATGAAGCCGTCGAACAGCACACGGGGGGTCGCGTTGAAGGTCACCATGAGGACGACGCGGTTGAACGGGCGCAGCAGCGGGTTGAGCAGCAGCGGATGGTCGACGATGTCCATCGGTCCCGCGCGGCCGGCCTGAAACACGAGGTGAAAACCGCTCGGGCCGCTCTCCTTGTGGGTCACCTCGACGCTCTGCAGCGCCTCGGTGAGCGCAGGCGGCGCGGGGACCGGCACGGCCGGTCCGATGAGCAGGGTGAGATGGATCCCGAGCAGCACGCGTATCGCTCACGGTTGCGGCAGGGCGATCCGCAGCCGCCGCCCCGGGGTCGTGGTCAGCTCGAACGGGCTCATCGCCGTGTTCGCGTCGGCGATCCGCCAGAACGCCTCCGGCACGCCGAGCGTGCGCGCGGCGATGACGTCCAAGCGCTCGCCCTGGGCGACGACCACCTCGGTGAGCGGCGTCATCTCGCCGGCCGCGGGTAGGAAGCGCCGCCGCGTGTACGGCACCTCGCGACCGTCCGGTCGCGTGAAGATCGCGGTCTCGAGCGTGAAGTAGCGGCTGGTGAAGTCGTACATGTGAAGTCCTCAGAACAACTTGACGTCGATGCCCGCCGCGCCCGCCAGATCGCTGACGAGGCCCACGCGGGCCATCGTCTCCTTGACGATCTGGTGGGTGAGGAAGACGTAGTAGCCGGGGTGGGTGATGGAGAGGTCGTTGTAGGTCAGGACGCGCATGCCGAGGCTGACCTTGGCCTGGATCGGGTTGAGCTGCGCGTCGTGCAGCTCCTCGGTGACGCTGAATTCGGTGAGGCGGACGGGCAGCACGCGCTGATAGCCCCACACGAGCAGCGTGAACGGGCCGACCGGGGGGACGACCTCGATCGTCCCGACGGCCAGCAGCGCCGTGTTCGCGATGACGAGCGAGCTGTCGGGATAGAGGAGCAGCTCGAGCGCCGCGAGCTGCGGATGCAGGCCGAGCGTGGACGCGACGCCACCGCCCTTCTCCAGCTGGTCGGAGGCGTCGATCTCGACGTCGACCTTGAGCGTCTCCACCGGCGCGCCCTTCAGGCGCAGCGCCTCCGAGCGCGCGCCGCCGTCGCCGGAGGCCTGCCCCTGCAGGGTGCGGGTGACCGTCGCCGGGTTGTACTGAAACACGATCACCGACGGGATCGGGTCGAACAGGTCGATGGCGACGAGTGCGCCCTTGGTCGTCCGCGGTGTGCTCGCGAGCGGGCTCATCGCTTGCCGTAGTCCTCGACTGCGATGAACGTCATTCCTGACACTCCCGATTGCTCGATCGTCGCTCGCAGCCGGTCGCTGGCGAGCACGATCGGCCGGACCTCCTCGAGGCGCACGAGGTCATAGCCCGCGAGGGCCTCCTCGCGGACGGCCAGCTCGTGGACGCGGGCCACGATGTCCTCGGTGCCGGGGAAGATCTCCACGCGAGCGCGATCCCGGTCGAGCGCGGCGACCTGGTTGAGGATGTTCAGCACGTGGTAGCCGGTGTCCGTCTCACCGTCGTCGGCGCAGATCAGGACGGCGGGGTGATACTCCAGCCCCCGCACGCCGGCGTCGTCGAGCACCTCGCGCAGACGCGCGGAGACGACCGGGAACATCTGCACGCCCGCGACGTAGTCGCGCTTGCGCGAGGACGCGCCTTCGTAGTACAGCTCGATCGGCTCGCCGGGCGCAATCGGTACCGCCTCGAGGTAGTGCTGCTCGATGTGCTCAGCCCCGTCGTAGCGGATCACGAACACGTCGTCGTCCGTCACATGAGCGTCGACGACCCAAGACGCGGGCATCAGTCCAAGGCCTCCGTTCCGGCCAGCAGGTTCTTGCGAAGACCGCCGGCGTAGCTGTCGACCAGGCTCGCCGCCGCGGCCCTCGCTTGGTCCTTCGGCACGCCGCTGGCGAGCGCCCTGCGATAGGCATCCTCGATCGTCGTCAGCTCGGTGGCGACACGGCGCGTGTAGTTGCGGTGCGAGGTGAAGTGCGGCGTGGCGTTGGTCCACGGCGGGCCGTGCGAGGCGCCGAGCGCCTTGTTGGGCGGCAGCATGACGCCGTTGCGCGCGCCGTCCTCCCAGCTGAACCCGATCTCGTCCAGGAAGCCCTTGATCTTCGAGTTGCTGCGTAGCTCGCGCGGGACGATGTGGTGCGCGTTGAAATGCGGTGGCTTGGTACCC
The DNA here is from genome assembly GCA_963743055.1 of uncultured Actinomycetes bacterium. Taxonomy (GTDB): domain Bacteria; phylum Actinomycetota; class Thermoleophilia; order Solirubrobacterales; family Solirubrobacteraceae; genus CADCVQ01. The sequence continues at coordinate 32,730 of CAVUOK010000006.1, forward strand.
GTGATCCCCTTGCGCAGCGCCGCGGTCGACTCCCGGTTGATCATGAGCTTGCGGATCTGATCCTTCGGGAGCGTCAGCATGTCGTCGTAGATCTTCTGGCGCACCGCCGCGTCCTTGATGTCCCTGAGGTCCTTGACGAACCCGCTCGCCTCCGTGTCCTTCACGCCGATGAGGAACGCCTTCTGGCCGCCGGGGAGGGTCTTGACGTCGCCGAGCTCCGGATGCCTCCCCTTGGCGGGGCCGGGGAGGACCGTCGCGCCGACGAGCCACCACGGGTTGATCTCGGCCCACAGCTCGAGGAACCAGCGGGTGCGCACGAGCTTGAAGCGGCGAAAGCGCGTCCCCTTCCACAGCCGCCTGGCGAGCTCCTCCAGCGAGCGCGCCCCGCGCGCGACACCCGACCGCACGCCCTTCAGCACGAGCTTGCCGCTCCGCGCGGCCGCGCGGCCGAGCAGCCCCAGCGCGACCTTCGGACGGCGGACCGTGCGCGTGAGCGCGCGACCGACCCGTCTCGCGGACTGCACCACGGTCTTGAAGCCCGCCTTGCCGGCCGCGATACCGCCCTTCAGCGAGGCCTTGATGCCTTGCTTGGCGACCTTCAGGACGGCGGCGAAGTCGAACAGGAGCGTGAAGATGAGCTCGATAGCGCCGACGGCGAGCCCGCGCGCGAGGCTCTTGGCGGCGCCCGCGATGTCGCCGGCCCAGCCCTTGGACAGGTACTCGCCGATCCACAGCGCCATGCGGACCGCCGCGACCCCGAGCATCACGGCCGCGATCGCCTGCATGATCGGCGGCAGCGCCGCGGTGATCGCTCCGCCAGTGAGGACCTCGAGCGCGACGAGGACCGTCAGGACCGCGATCGTGCCCAAGATGATCGCCACCTGATGGCACGAGAACCAGTTGCGGACGCCCTTCATCATCTGGCTCGTGAGGTACCTCGCCCGCTGCCACGGGCTGAGCGGGCCGATCTTCTGGTCCTCGGGGAAGCTCGTCGGGCCCGCGGGCGTGGTCGACGCCTGCGTCGGGCACTTCTCCTCGGGCTCCTGGGCCATCTTCTCTTCGAGGTCCTTCTCGGTCTGCTCCTCGGCCGTCAGCACCGGTCCGGTCTCATCGGTGTCCGCGCCCGGCTGAGGCTCGTTCGCGGCGTGCGGGTCCGCCACGCCGTCCGGCTCGGCGTCCTGCGCGGCCGCGTCCGGCTCGGCGGCGCCCTGCGCTTCGGCGATGGCCTCCTCCTGCGCCGCCGCAAGGGTCCGTGAGGGGTCGCTGTTGGCGCCGAACTCGACCGACTGACCCTCGTCGAGGTTCAGCGCGTTGATGAGCTCCACGTCCATCCCGAGGTCGGCCATCTGGTCGACGCTCACGTCGCCCGGGCCGAGCGTGCCGCGCGACATGAGCTTCGCGTCCTCGGGCGTCAGCTCGCCGGCGTCCGCGGCCGCGCCGAGCGCGCTCACCGCGGTCAGCGGCTTGGTCCGCTCGAACACGAGCGGCTGGGTGAGATCCTGTCCGACCAGCTCCTCGGTGACCTGGGGGATGAAGTGCCCCGGCATCTGCATCGCCGCCTCGACGAGGTTGGCGATCTTCTCCATGATCTCGACGAGCCCGAGGGCGAGGAACCGCAGGACCTTGAGGATCGCCAGGTACGCCGCCTGGTAGAAGGCGAGGATCGCGTCGAGCACCTTCGCCAGGAGATCGAAGGCCTTGCGGACGAACGCCTGCAGCGCGCGGGCGGCGCGGTTGACGAGGTCGACGGCGCCGTCGACGCGCCCGTCGATGAACTTGCGCGCGCGCTCGGCGGCGTCGGGGAAGGCGATCAGCGCCACGCTCACGATCACCTTCAGGCCCTCGCCGAACAGCTTGATCAGGCCGACGATGGTCTTGCGGGCCGCTTCGATCAGGCCGACGACGAAGCGCTTCGCGCGCTCGATGACCTCGCGCACGAACGCCCGCAGCGCGTCGAAGAGCTTGGTGAAGCCGTCGATGACCACGTCGAAGGCGCCGGACACCGCGCCCTTGACGCGTGACCAGAACCCCCGCGGCCGGTTCTCCACCTCGCGCTTTTGCTCCTCGGCCTCGCGCTCGGTCTCGATGCGCTTGTCCTCCGCCTGGCGCTCGGCCGTCTTGAGCTCGCTGTCGGCACGCTGCTCGCTCGTGCGGATCTCGTCGTCGATCTGGCGCGAGCTGGATTCGCTGTGGCTCGTCGCGTCCGTGCCGTAGCGCTCCTGGATGCTGCGGTTGCGCTCGCGCCACGCCGTTCGCTCGCCCGAGATCGAGCTGCGCGCGGCACCCTGCTCCTTCTCCTGCTCGGAGCAGACGCGCGCGGTCTCGTCGTCGATCTGGCGCTGGGTCTCGGTGCGCTCGTCGCTGGAGTCGCGCTCGTAGTCCTCGCGATCGCGGCGCTCCTGCTCGATCTGCTCGCCGACCTTGCTCGCGATGTGGCCGCGGCCCGCGGCGTCGAAGCCCTTGCGCACGGCCTCGGGCGCCCCGTCGGCGCCGGCCTCGCCGGCCTCGGACTTGCCACCCCGGGGCGCGCCCGGGGTGTAGTTGGGGCGCATCGTGCCGCCGGCCGCGTCCGGATAGACGTCGTTCTCGCCGAAGTCGGCGTGCGTCGCCAGGTCAGCCTCGTCGCGGCGAGCGGCGATCTCGTCGTCGGACGCACGGCGCTGGCGCTCGTTCTGCGCCGGGTCGGCGTCGCCGGTCGTGTCGACGCGCGGACGCTCCCCGGCGGAGGTGTCGAGTGCCGGATCGCTCGTCGGCAGGCGGTGCAGGAAGCGGCTGACGGCGCCCGTGAGCCAGTCCCACCAGCTGCCGCTCTCGTCGTCGGCGGGCTCCTCGACACGGGTCTTCGCGCGCTCGCCGGGGAGCGGGCCCTGCGCGGCGTCGTGCGTCGTGTCGGCCTGCGGCTCGGCCCTCGGGCCCGGGAGGTCCGGCGCGGGGGCGTCGCCCTGCTCGACGGTCGTGGCCTCGGGATCGCGCCGATCGGCCAGCGCCGGGAGACCCGTGGGCGTCTCGATCTCGGGCAGGCTCTCGCCGAGCTCGGTGCGCTCGCGCGTGTGGATCTCGGCTGTGGAGCGGTCGGCCTCGGTCACGGCCGGTGCAAACGAGCTGACCGGGACCTTCGCGAGCGATTGCAGGACGCTGCTCTCGCTCGACGTGTCGAGGGTCGCGGGCTCGGTCTCCGCTGCGGCGCCGTCGCTCGTGGCCGCGGGGGCGCCGGCATCCGCGGCGGTCGCGGCGCTCGCGCCGCCCGCAGCGCCGGAGCCCGCCGGGGGTCCGCCGGCCGGCGCCCCGCTTGCGGGCGGCGCCGCCGGCGGCGTGGAGACGGGGGAGGCTGCCGGCGCGGCGGTCGCGGCCGGCGCGGAGCCGGGCGGGGCTGCGGACGGGCCCGCGCCGGCGGCCGGGGCGGGCGCGGCCGCGGGCGGCGCGCCGGCCAGCGTGCGCCGCTGGATCGCGACCTTCGACACCACGCCGTTTCGCTGCTGCAGCGTGTGGGTCAGCTCGTGGGCGAGCAGGTGGCGCCCGCTCGGCGAATCGGGCTGGTACCGGCCCGGTGCGAAGTAGATGTCCTGGTCGCGGGCGAACGCCTGCGCGCGCAGCGACCGCGCGAGGTCGCCGGCGTGCGCATCGGCGTGGACGCGCACGCCGCTGAAGTCCTGGCCGAAGCGCTGCTCGAAGAAGCCGCGCGACGATGCGGGCAGCGGCGCACCGGCGCCGCGCGTCTGGTCCAGGCGCGTGTGGACGTCGGTGGCCGTGCCGTCCGCTGGACCGGGGCCCTCCGCGAGGGGCGGGCCGGCGTCGCGGCTCGTGGCCTTGGCGTCGACCTGCTCGTCCTCGTCGTCCTCGTCGAGCTCGTCCTGCATGCCCGGCTCCGCCTGGCGATCGATCTCCTCGCGCTCGCCGATGGAGGCGGGCGCCGGCTCGAGGCCGGGGGCCACGGGATCCTCCATCCGCATGACCGCATCCGCGACGCGGTCGGCCTCGAGCTCGTGCTCGTCGCCGGGCTGGCTGACCGTGAGCTTGGCCTGCAGCCCGTCCGGGCGCTTGCGACAGCCCTCGCACTCGCCACCCGCCAGCGCGTGCTGACCGCACGAGCACGTCCGCTGCAGCAGCGTCGGCGGGGCGGCCGAGATCGCCGTGACGTCGCTGGAGACCGACTCTGCGACAGCGTGGCTCATGGCTTGGGCGGCGGTGGCGTGCATTTCACCGCGGTGATCGTCGCGAACAAGCCGGCCTTCTTGCGGTCGTACGCGTCGATCGAGGTTCCGACGCACTCCGTCCGCTTCGTGGTGTCCGCCTTCATGTCGGCGACGTACTGCACGGTGTCCAGCTTGAACTTGTCGACTGCCGTATCGAAGTCGGCGCTGGTCTGCCCGGCCGCGCCGCCGAACGCCGGCGGATTGTGGCTTCGCAGCCACGCGGCGAAGTCGATCCCGTGCGTGCCTTCGTGAAAGCCGATCGACGTGCTGCCCGCGTCCTCGTCCTCGGCCGTCGTCCCCCGTCCGTACCCGGATTGATCGCTCGGCGTCCTGTCCTTGCCGTAGGTCGTCTGGATCGTGGCCTTGGGCCGGGACGGTCCCGTGAACTTCTCGATCGTTCCGTCCGCGTCGTCCTTGCGAGTGGGCCTGAGCTGGCCCCACTCGATCTCGCACTTGGTCTCCGCGCCGTCCACCGCGGTGTCGGTGGTATCCGGGAGGATCGTGATCAGAAACGCGCCCGCCGAGAACGACGCCGCGCCCCTGCTCACGGTGGTCCCCTCGATGGGAACCGGGGTCGAGATCCTGGCTTGCGTCCGGTGTGCGATGGGCCAGGCCCACATCGGGATGCGACCGCTGTAGATGCGGTACAGATCGTCGACGGAGACCTTCAAGAAGCGCGCGGCGACGGGCATCATGGCGCGGAGCAGCGCGATGTACGCAGCGCGCAGCCGTTTGCGAAGATCCGGGTCGCTCCTGAGGCGCCTCGTCTTGTCGATCAGCTCCTCCGCCGCGTTGAACCGCTCGAGGTGGCTGTCGAGCGTCCCCCCGAACAGCGCCGCATCGAGAAAGATCCCGATCGCCTCGGCATCCACCCAGTGCTGCGTGTAGATCGCGAAGTCGGCGATCGTCTCCTCGACGATCTGGGCGGGCGTCAGTGCGGGCGCTGGTGCCGGTGGCGCAGCGGGCACCGCGGTGGCGGCCGCGGGGGGAGCGGCAGCCCTCGCCGGCGCCTGCTCCGTGGCCGCTGCGTCGTCGGGCGCGCGCTGAAGCACGCCCGCGGGCGTCCGCGCGACCGTCGCCGCGGCGCCGCCGGCAAGCTCGCCGGCCCGGTGGCCGGCCCGCTGCGCCTCGCGCTCGGCCGGGCCGTCAGCCGGAGCGAGCGTCAGCCCTTCCGCGGGCGCGCGCGCGCCGCCCTGCTGGATCGTGTGCGTCAGCTCGTGTGCCAGCAGGCGACGTCCGCCGGAGGTCGCGGGCGCGTAGCGGCCGGCTCCGAAGACGACGTCCTGCCCGACGGTGTAGGCCTGCGCCTCCACGGCGCGGGCCGACTCGGCCGCCGCGGCGTCGGTATGCACGCGCACGCGGCTGAAGTCGCGTCCGAAGCGCGCCTCCATGTCGTGCTTGGCGCCCGCGTCGATCGGCCGGCCCGGCGACGACAGCGTTCGGTCCACCTGAGCGCGCGCCTCCTCTGCGAGCGGCGCGGCGCCGGACTCACAGGCCGGGCAGCTGCCACCGCCGTGCCGGTGCTGACCGCAGGAGCACGCGCGCTGGAGCGTCGCCGAGGCAGGGGCGAGCGCGACGGCGCCGGACTGGCGCTTGCGCCTCACGACGCGAAGCTCCCGTGCACCGCGCCGGCCACCTGCGTCCCGATCGCGGCGGGGGTCGCGCCGGCGTGCAGCGCCACCGACGGCGCGCGCAGCGCGCGCACCGCGCCGCCGCTCGCGAGCTCGCCGGCGGGCCCGCTCTCCTCAAGCAAGCGCACGAGCTCCGCGCCGAGCGCGTCGCGCAGTAGACCGGCATCGCGTGACCCGAGCTCGAAGCCGTCGAGGACGAGCCGCTCGACGTGCACGTGGATCGTCATGCCGTCACCGCCCTCGGCCGCGGCTCGAAGTCGTGCTCGTTGACCGGCAGGTCGAGCTTCAGCGTCTCCGCGCGCGCGGCGTCGAGGACATGCTCCATCGTGATCGCGCTGCCGTCGCGGGCCGCCAGGAACGCGGCGTTCATCGCCACGGTGAAGACGTTGCCGCCCGAGAAGTTCAGCTTGCCGAGGCGGTCGTAGTCGAGCGCCTCGAGCCTGGCCTCGGCCGGGAACACGCGCTCCCAGATCGCCCGGCGCTGCGCGAGGCTCGGGTAGGGGAAGCTCACGACGAAGCGCAGCCGGCGCACGAACGCGCTGTCGAGCGCGCTCTTCATGTTCGTCGCGAGGATCGCGAGGCCCTGGAAGGCCTCCATCCGCTGCAGCAGGTAGTTGATCTCGATGTTCGCGTAGCGGTCGTGGCTGTCGCGGATCTCGCTGCGCTTGCCGAAGAGCGCGTCGGCCTCGTCGAAGAACAGCACCGCGCCGCCGGCCTCCGCGCCGTCGAAGAGGCGCGCGAGGTTCTTCTCCGTCTCGCCGATGTACTTGTTGACGACCGCCGACAGGTCGATGCGGTAGAGGTTCAGGCGCAGGTCGTTGGCGATGACCTCGGCCGCCATCGTCTTGCCCGTCCCGCTCGGTCCGGTGAAGAGCGCGTTGATGCCCAGCCCGCGGGCGGTCTTGCTGCCGAACCCCCACGTCTCGTACACCGTGCTGCGCTGGGCCACCTGGTCGGCGATGCGGCGCAGCAAGTCGAGCTGCTCGGGCGGCAGGACGATGTCGTCCCACGTCGCCTTGGCGTCGATGCGCTGCGCCAGCCCGTCGAGTCCGCGCCGGGTCTCGATGAGCGCCCCGTCCCACACGCGCTCGGCAAGCGGCTCCCGCTCGGAGCCCGAGCGTGCCGACGCCACCACCCGGCGGATCGAGGTCACGCTCAGGTCGAACTGGCCGGCGAGCCGCTCGGCGGCCCGCTCGCTGCCGGTCCCGAGCGTGCCGTCCCACGCGATCCGCTGCTCGTCGCGGGTCGGGCGGGGCACGTCGACGACGATCGCCGGGCGGCCGTAGGAGTGCAGGACCTCGCTCGTGTCGACGAACGTCAGCGGCCCGCCACCGCGGCTGAGCAGTCGCGCGACCGGCGTGGGCTGGCCGTCGTGCGCCGGCCCGGCCCCGTCGACGTACAGGGCCGTGGGAAGGAGCACGCTCTCGCGCTGCCACAGCCGGGCGAGGCGCTCGAGCTCGCCCGGGTCGCGTGGAAGCAGCTCCGACGGCAGGCGGTACAGCGGCAGCCCGGCGCCTTCCGCGACCTGGCGCGCGACGAGCTGCTTCGTGACCGCGTCGGGCCCGAGCATCTGCACGACCGCCGCCGGGGCGTCCGCTGGCTGGCGCTCGAGCTCGGCGCTGATGCGCGCGACGAGCTCCAGGTGCGACGGCGGTGCCTCGACGCCACCGGTCGCGATCTCGACGTCGAGCGGCACGAGCAGGGGCGTCAGACGGTCGTCGAGGTACGTCACGCCCTTGACGAAGCTCAGGACGCGCTCGTCGGCGCGCAGCGCGCTGGACGTCAGCGGCGTGCCGGCGGACTGGAAGATCTCGACGAGGCCGAGGTGGCGCAGCGGGCGGTGGGGCAGCACCGGCTGCCACGTCGCCTGGTCGAAGAGGTTGAACGCCAGGGCGAACGTCGGGTAGGTCAGGTGCGGGTCGGCTTGCGCCTGCCCGCACAGCGCCGGGACGCGCGGATCGAGCTCGACCGCCACGCACAGGAGCAGGAGGTCGCGCTCGAAGCGCGTCAGCCCGAAGCGCTCGGCCAGGAGGACGAGCGCCGGCGGGACGTCCATCTCGCGCTCGGCGGCGAGCATCGCCTCCGCGGCTGCCGCCTCGGCCTCGATCGTCGACGGCTCGCTGGCCGGCGGCAGCGCCAGCACGTCGGACACGGGATCGGGGGATGGCGCCGCCGGGGCGTTGCGAAACCTGCGCCGGCGGGGCTCGCCGGGGTCGTCGGCGCCCGGCGCCGGCCCGGCCGGCGGGACCGTGCCGGCGACGCCGCCGGCCAGCGGGCGCGCGCCGCCGTTGCCGGACGTGTCGCGCGCGCCGACCCGCAGCGCGAAGCGCGTGCGCAGCCACGCGAGCGCGGCGGCGAGGTACGTCTCGTTGGCGCGCGCCCACGCGTCGGGCTCGGTCATTGGACCGTGACCTTCCGGTTGGCGTCGAACTGCGCGGGGACCGCGGCACGGTCGACGACGAGGCTGTCGACGCCGTCGACGCGCAGGCGCACGAAGTAGTCGCCGGGTGGGACCGCGGGACAGGTGAACGCGAGCGTCCCGGTCGCGAGCTTCGGGTCGGCCGGCGCCAGCGGGGCGACCTCGCGGTCGCCGATCAGCAGCGCGGCCCGCTGCAGCGGCCGCACCTCGGGCACGAACGTCGCGGTCAGGTGGAGCATGGCCTTGTTGTCCGGCGTGACCGGGTTGGGGCCGATCGTGAGCAGCCGCGGTGCCAGGGCGACGGCGAGCTCGTTCGTGACGCGCTCGACGTCGGTGCCGCCGGTGGTGCGCGTCACGACGAGCGACACGGTGTAGACGCCGGCGGGCCAGTCGGTCGCGGCGACGGCGCCGTCCGGGATCTGGATCGTGACCTCGCCCGCCGTCGGCGTCCCCACCGGGGCGAGGACGTTGACGATGTCCAGGCCCGTGTGGCGCAGGCGGGCCTGGACGCTGTCGCCGTCGAGGTGATGGCCGCTGAGCACGAGCGTGTCGCCGAGCTCGGGGGGGAAGCGGGGATCCGGCGCGGCGATCCCGGTCAGCCCGGGGAACGGCGGCGTGAGGTCCGGGGCGGCCAGCGGGCCGCGGTCGTCGTCGCCGCGGTGCAGCACGGGCAGCGGCGTCTTGACCGCGGTCCGGCTTTCGATCAGGACGACGGACACCTGGTAGGCGGCCGAGATGCGGTACTGGGTCTGCAGCGTCGTCCAGAGCTTCGACATCTCGTCGAGCGAGAGCGGCTGAAACGTGATCCGCACGCCCTCGGTCTGGTCGACGATCGGCGGGAACTGCTCGACGAGCGGGCCGAGCGCCGCGCGCAGCTCCTGCGCCGAGAGGATCGGATGGTCGTGCATGACGCTCATGGCTTGGCCGAGGACGTGATGCCCGAGCGTGTCGTCGTCGTCCGCGCCGTAGGCCGTCAGGAGGTAGTGCAGGGTCAGTGGGAGCGGGGGCGGGCTCGTCTCTCCGGGGCGCACCCGGCTGGGCATGTCGCGGTTGCGCCATGCGGCGTTGAGGGTCGTCTGGTAGAGGAACACGTTGAGCTGGTTGCTTGCGATGAGGGCGCGCGCCTTGTCGGGCGGCCGAGCGGTGACGACCGTGCCGGCGGGGTGGTCGCGCGTGCCGAGATCGAGCAGGTTGCGCATCGCGGCCGTGACCGCGGAGACCGCCTGCGCGCGGCTCATCGCCTGCCACCCGCGGAGACTGCCTGCGCGCGGCTCATCGCCTGCCACCCGCGCGCTGGCGAAGGTGCTCGTCGAGGCTCATCGGCTCCGCGACGGGCGCTGGCGTCACGCGCGCAGGCGCGGCGGTCGTCGCGCGCACCTCGATGCGACCGATCGTCACGTGCACCGCGGGGGCCGCCGCGGCGTCGCCGGTCGCGTGGCCGGGTGCGCTCGGCGCCGTGCGGCCCGGGAGCGCGCGCTCGCGCAGGTTCAGCCGGGTCGCCGCAGCGCGCCGCCGCGGGCCCGTCGTCGGGTCGGCGGCGGGGGCCGCCGGGTGCGGCGCGGCCGGATCGCGGTCGAGCTCGCTCACGTCGCGCTCGGGGATCGATCCCGGTCGGGCCGGCTCGGGGTGGACGAGCAGCGCCGAGGTCGGTGCCGGTGGTGCCGGGTGCGGCGCGGCGGGCAGACGCGTGGCGCCGGCTCGCGGTGCCGGCTCGGGTGCTGCGAGCGCGCCGCGGTGCTCGGGGGCGGTGGCGCCGGGGGCGTCGAGCTCGCCGGTCGGCGTCGCTCGCCGCGTCGCGGAGCCGAGCAACGTCCCGGAAGCCGCGGCGAGCAACGCCCCCGTCGCGGCGCCGGGCGCCTGAGGCGTGTCCGGGGGATCGGCACCGCGGGCGGCGGTCCCGGCGCTGTTGCCGGGCGTCTCCGGGAAGCGCTGCAGCGCGCCCGCGGCGGTGGGGCCGGCGAGGCTCGCGCGCACCGCGGGCGGCGATGGGCTCCTCGCACTCCGCGCGCCTTCGCGCGCCGGTTGCTGCGAGGCGCCGTCCGGCGCGTCTGCGGCGGCGATCGGGATGGACGCTGCGCCGGGCGCGGGATCGAGATCGTCGCCGTCGCCGGCGGGGGCGCGCAACTCGAGCGGCGGGGCGGACCGCGGGCCGCCGGCCGCTCGCGCTGGCGCCCCGCCCACGGTGTCCGGACGGTGCGGCGGTTCGGCGACCCGCTGTCCGCGCCGGGTCGTCGCGGGCTGCCACGACTCGTCCACGACCTCGAGGTCGTCCAGCTCGTCGGAGGCGGACGGCTCGAACAGCGCCTGGACTCGCGGCCGGACGAGCGCAGGGTGATCGCGCCCCCTGCGCGCCAGATTGGCGAGGAAGCTCATCCGCCGACCAGGTCGAGGTAGTGCTGGCGGCGCCGCGGGCTGAGCGTGAGCACCGTCGGCTCGTCCCAGCCGTAGGCGAGCGCGAGGCTGTGGACGTCGTGCAGCACGCGCTGCGCCCAGGTCTCGACCTCGGTCCAGAAGAAGTCGCCGATGTCGAACGTCCCGAGCCACTTGTGGCCGCACGCGTCGCAGGTGAGCGTGAGGTTGACGTCGGCCTGCGGGTCGGCAGCGGCCAGCCGCCGGTCGATCGCCTCCACGACCTCGTGCGGGAGGTCCTCGGCGCCGACCGGCTCGCCGCCGCGGCGCGCCGACAGCACGCAGCGCCGCAGCAGCTCCGACGTCGCGCCCGCTTCGTCAGCGGCACCCGCGACCGCCTGCAGGTCGGCGCTCGTCGGCGTGCGCACGCGCAGCCGGTAGCCGCGCGAGCGCAGCTCGATCGGCTCGTCGGCCGGCGTGCCGTCGACGCGGACGTCGGCGAGGCGGAAGCGCAGCTCGACGGGCTGCGAGCATTCCAGGCACCCGGCGATGCTCACGACCTCCCCGCCGAAGGCCCACTCGCGCTCGAGCATGAGCAGCGCGTCGCGCCGGCCGACCGGTAGCTGCGCGAGCTCGTCCGCGGGACGGTCGGGGCAGCCCGCCGACAGCAGGGCGAGCGGGCGCGCCGCGGGCGCGAGGGCACTGCCCTCCTCCCAGGCGGCGAGGAGCTCCGTGGTCGTGAGCGGACGCACGGCGGAGCGGATCAGCCGGGGATGGCCAGGATCGGCTCAACCGGCTCGGCCGTCTCCAGATCGCGTTCCCAGCCTTCGTGCTCGAGCTTGATGGTCTGAAGCGCCACGGCGTTGGCGTTCGCGTCGAGGTCGGGCAGCGCCTGGTACTCGGAGACCCAGCAGCGGTACACGCGATAGGAGATCGCGACCTGCCCGGCCTCGTTGTAGACCTCGATGATGATGTCCTTGCGGAAGTCCTTCAGCGAGGTCTCGCTGCCGCTGCCGGCTCCGGTCGTGCCGGTCTGCCAGATCTTGCTGACCCACTTCTCGAACTCGGTGTCGTGTGTCACGCCGCGCTCGAGCGTGATCGCCTCGTACTCGTGGCGGCCCGGCGACTTGCGACTCGTGCTCGGATCGCCGCCGGCGCGGTGCTTGACGACCTCGGTCGTGCGCTTGAGGGCGCTGACCTTGCTGACCCCGGCGACGTGCCGGTTCTCCCACTTGACCCGGAACTTGAAGTTCTTGTACGGGTCGAAGCGGCGTTGATTAACGCTGAACTCGGGCATCTCGGCCTCCTCAGACCTGTAGCTGTCCGGCGATCTGCTGGATGCGGATCACCACGAACTCGGCGGGCTTCAGCGGCGCGAATCCCACTGCGACGTTGACGACGCCGCGATTGATGTCGCTCTGCGTCGTCGTCTCCTTGTCGCATTTGACGAAGTACGCGTCGCGTGGCGTTCCGCCCTGGAAGGCGCCCTGGCGGAAGAGGTCGTTCATGAACGAGCCGACGTTGAGGCGTATCTGCGCCCACAGCGGCTCGTCGTTGGGCTCGAACACGACCCACTTGAGCGCCTGGAACAGCGACTCCTCGATGAACAGCGCCGTGCGCCGCACCGGGATGTACTTCCACTCGCTGGCCTTCTGGTCGGCTCCGTCGAGCGTGCGCGCGCCCCACGCGATGTTCCCGAAGATGGGGAAGTTGCGCAGGACGTTGAGGCCGAGCGGGTTCAGCCCGCCGTTCTGGCCGTCGGAGATGACGGTGGTGAGGTCGACGCCGCGCAGCTGCGCCTCCGTGCCGGCGGGCGCCTTCCAGACGCCGCGCGTCGCGTCGGTGCGGGCGAAGACGCCTGCCATCGTGCCGCTCGCGGCGACGTCGCGCGTGCGGCCGTTGTTCAGCGGGTCGGACTGCAGCAGGCGGGGGAAGTACGTGGCCGCGTGGTTGTGGGTCGTGACCTTGCCGAGCTGCGCGACCATCTCCGCGGGCGTGTTGACGCTCTTCGGGATGTCGACGAGCAGGAAGGCTCGCTTGGCGATGCAGTAGGCGAGCGCCGCGTCGTAGGAGGCCTTCAGGTTCGTGTCGTTCATCGTCGCCGCGGCCGGCAGGCAGAGGATGTTGAAGACCTCGGGCGCGATGGCGTCCAGCGCGAACAGCCCGCTGCCCGCCGCCTCGCTGCCGAGCAGCTCGGCGCTCGCGGTCGGCGGGGTGCCGTTGGCACCGCCGTCGAGTGGCTTCCACGCGCTCGGGCCGGCGGGGCCGCCCGACGCGTCGCCGGGCTGGCCGGCGGGCGGATCGCCGACGTCGAGGTCGTCGGCGTCGACGAGCTCGGAGTCTCCGAGTGCGGCGACGACGTAGTCCGGCGACGTCGCGTCCATCGAGAGGTTGTGGAAGGCCTCGCTCGCGAGGACGCGCGGCTGCCCGTTCTCCAGGAGGACGCTGCCGTCCTGCACGGCCACCTCGCGGACGAAGAGGTTGAAGCGACCGCTGGTCGTCGGCACGACGGCGACCTGGACCGCGTCGTTCGCCCACTCGCCCTCCGACGCGGCGGTGATCTTGAGCGTCGGCGCCTCGTCGGGCGGCGCTGATTTGAGCTCGACGAACGCCTTTCCGACGGTGCCGGCGGCGACGCGCACGACGAACGCCACAGACCCGCCGTTGAGGTAGTACTGCTTGATCGCGTAGCTCGCCTCGCTATCGCGCTGCACGCCGCCGAAGACGCGCTCGAAGTCGGCGAAGCTCGTGATCCTGACCGCCTGGTTCAGCGGCCCGCGCACGAAGTAGTCGACGAACGCGGTGTTCGACGTGCTCACGCCCGTGATCGTCCGGACACCGCTTGGGATCTCTTCGATGTAGATGCCCGGGAACGACAATGCCGAGGGCATGAGGCCTCCTCCGCGCTCTTTTGGCGTTAGTGGGACGGATCGTGCCCAGCTCGCCGCGGCGGGTCGGGCCCTGCCTGTTCACCGTGACTTGGTGTGCGAGTGCAACCACGTGACACAGCGCTTGCGCCGATCCTGGCTCGTGCCCCGAGTCGTCGCATCGGGGTTGTCACCCTGCACTTTCTGGCAGAGACCCGCCACGACGGGAGCAGCGACCCGGCAACATGTGGGATATGGACACCGATGACCTGTACGGCTTGGCGCTGGACCGCTTCGTCGCCGAACGCGGCGCGCTCGCGAAGGAGCTGCGCAAGGCGGGGCGCCGCGAGGCGGCCACGGAGGCGGCCGCGCTGCGCAAGCCGTCGGTCGCCGCGTGGGCGGTCAACCAGCTCGTGCGCACGCAGGGCGCGGCGGTGCAGGAGCTGTTCGACGCGGGCGACGCGCTGCGCGACGCCCAGGCCGAGCTGCTGTCGGGCGAAGGAAGCGGGCGCATGCTGCGGGCGGCCGGCGAGCGGCAGCGGGCGGCAGTCGACGAGCTCGTGGAGCGTGCGCGCGGGCTGTTGAGCTCGGCGGGCAGCGAGCTCAGCGCTGCCGTCGTCGACCGCGTCTCCGACACGTTGCACGCCGCCGCGCTCGACGAGGACGCTCGCGAGCAGGTGCGCGACGGTCGCCTCGAGCGCGAGCTACGCCACGTCGGGCTCGGGTTCGGGTTGGGCGCGGGCGTGGCGCCGGTAGGTCCCGCGCGCGGGAAGAAGTCGTCGTCGTCCTCCGGCGATCCGTCGTCTTCCTCCGGCCGGGCGTCGTCCTCCGGCGGGGTGTCGTCCTCCTCGGGCGATCCGTCGCCTTCCTCGGGCGCGAGCAAGCGCCGGGGCGCGACTCCGGCCGCCGGGAGCTCCTCCTCGACGGGCCGCACGCGGGCTGTCGGGCGCCAGGAGGCTGCTGGCGCCGCGCGCGCCGAGCGCGAGCGCGCCGCCGAGCAGCGCGCCGAGGAGGAGCGGGCGCGGCGCGAACGGGCCGCCGCACGGCGTGACGCGCGCGCCGCGCACGCGACGGCACGCCGCCGCGCGGACGCCGCGACGGCCGCTCTGCAAGCCGCCGAGGAGCAGCGCGACCAGGCTGCGCAGGCGCTGCGCGGTGCCGACGAGGCCCTCACCGCCGCGCGCGCGGACGCAGCCGAAGCGGACGCCACGCTGACGCGCGCCCAAGCCGATCTCGACGAGGCTGAGGGTGCCGGCTGAGAAAGGGTGTCATCGCGCGAGGCCTTCGCCGCTGGCGGCGTGCGTGCCGGTTGTGCCGTCTTGGCCACCCTCCTATGATCAAGGGCAGTCAGACCGAGCCCGCGAGGGCGATCATCGCAGCATCTGAACGCTTTCTTGAACCACCCGGCAGCTTCCGACGACGATACGCATCCCGACCCGCGACCATCCCCGACACCACCACTTCGACCACAGATCGCACCCGTCCTTGTGAAGCACGGCGCTGAGCGCCGACTGCCGCCTGCCTCCGCCGCGCCCGTTCTGACTCCCTGACATCGACGTTGGACCGCGAACCCCGGACGCCGTCCGGCCACGCGGGGAGAGGAACGGCAATGGAGCTGATCGTGCCGGCAGCGATCGTGGCAGTGGCGATCCTGGCCGCAGCGCTCCTGTCGCGCCATCGCCATCCGCCGGTCGTGGCCAGCGTCGTGACAACCGATCGCGAGGAGCTCGTCCGCCTCGAGGAGCGCCTCAACGCGCGCGCCGAGGACATCGACCGCCGCACCCGCGAGCTCGACGACCAGACACGCGCGCTCGAGGCCGAGCGTGAGCAGCTCACCCGCCGCCGGCGCGAGCACGAGCAGGCGCTCGAGGAGATCTCCGGCCTCAGCGCGGGGCAGGCGAAGGAGCGCCTGATGAGCGAGATCACCGACCAGGTGCGCCACGAGAGCGCACGCGAGATCCGCCAGATCGAGGAGCAGACGAAGCTCGATGCCGAGCGGCGCGTGCGCTCGATCCTCGCCGTCGCGATGCAGCGCCTGGCCGCGCGGCACGCCGCCGAGACGACCGTCTGCGTCGTGCAGCTGCCCTCCGACGACATGAAGGGCCGCATCATCGGCCGCGAGGGACGCAACATCCGCGCCATCGAGAACCTCACCGGCGTCGACCTCATCATCGACGACACCCCCAGCGCGGTCGTGCTGTCGGCGTTCGACGGCGTCCGCCGCGAGATCGCCCGCATGACGCTCGAGAAGCTGCTCGCGGACGGCCGCATCCACCCGGCGCGCATCGAAGAGACCTACTACCAGGCGAAGTCCGAGCTCGAGGCGCACCTCCAGCAGGCCGGCGAGGACGCGGCGTTCGAATCCGGCGTGCAGGGCCTCGATCTCGAGATCGTCCGCACGCTCGGCCGCCTGAAGTTCCGCACGAGCTACGGCCAGAACGTGCTCGCCCACTCCGTCGAGTGCGCGCAGCTCGCCGCGATGATGGCCGACGAGCTCGGTGCGTCGCGCAAGACGGCGGCACGCGCGGCGCTGCTGCACGACATCGGCAAGGCCGTCTCGCACGAGGTCGAAGGGCCACATGCCCTCGTCGGCGGCGACATGGCGCGCCGCCACGGCGAGACCGAGGCCGTCGCGCATGCGATGGAGGCACATCACAACGAGGTCGAGCCGCAGACCGTCGAGGCGGTCATCGTGCAGGCCGCCGACGCGCTGTCGGGCGCCCGGCCCGGCGCGCGCGGCGAGTCGCTCGAGTCCTACGTCAAGCGCCTGCGCGAGCTCGAGCACATCGCCCAGCGCCACGAGGGCGTCGAGAAGGTCTACGCGATGCAGGCCGGGCGCGAGATCCGCGTGATCGTCGCGCCACTGACGATCGGCGACGACGAGGCGATGCTGCTGTCGCGCGAGATCGCCCGCGAGATCGAGCGCGAGCTCGAGTACCCCGGCCAGATCAAGGTGACCGTCATCCGCGAGTCGCGCGCGGTCGAGTTCGCGAAGTAGCGTCCCCGCGCGGCGGTCCTCCGTCCCGCGTCGGTCCTCCGTCCCGCGGCGGTCCTCCATCCCGTGGCGATCCTCCATCCCGCGGCGGTCCTCCATCCCGCGGCGATCGTCCGTCCGGCGCGCGCTACCGTTCGCCGGGCGATGAAGCGCTACCACGTCACGACGTTCGGCTGCCAGATGAACGAGCACGACTCCGAGCGCATGAAGGGCATGCTCGAGTCGATCGGCTACACCGAGGCCGGGGCGCCCGACGAGGCGGACCTCATCCTCTTCAACACCTGCTCGATCCGCGAGAAGGCCGACAGCCGCTTCCTCGCGCACCTCGGCCATGCAAAGCGGCTGAAGCTCGAGGACCCCTCGCGCGTCGTCGGCGTCGGCGGCTGCTGGGCGCAGTCCGTCAAGGACGAGGTGTTCGCGCGCTTCCCGTTCGTCGACGTCGCGTTCGGACCCGGTCAGGTGCACAAGCTCGCGGAGTTCCTGACGTCGGACTCGCTCAGCGCGCAAGGCTTCTTCGAGTTCGAGGGCTTCACCGGGCACCTGCCCGACAAGCGCGCGCGGGAGTTCCAGGCGTGGGTGCAGATCTCGGTCGGCTGCAACATGGCCTGCTCGTACTGCATCGTGCCGTCCACGCGGGGCCGCGAGGTCTCGCGGCCGGCCGCCGAGCTCGTCGCCGAGGTCGCGCGTCTGGCCGCCGACGGGGTCCGCGAGGTGACGTTGCTCGGCCAGAACGTCAACTCCTACGGGCGCGACCTGCGGCCGGCGGCGGCGACGTTCGCCGGCCTGCTGCACGAGCTCGACGCGATCGACGGCATCGAGCGCATCCGCTACACGAGCCCCCATCCGAAGGACATGCGCGAGGACGTCATCCGCGCGCACGCCGAGCTTCCGTCCGTCTGCGAGCACATCCACTTGCCGCTGCAGTCGGGCTCGTCGCGGGTGCTGAAGGCGATGCGCCGCACGTACACGCGCGAGCGCTACCTCGACCGGGTGGCGCTGATCCGCGAGCACGTCCCAGACGTCGCGCTGACGACCGACGTCATCGTCGGGTTCCCGGGGGAGACGGAGGAGGACTTCGCGCAGACGCTGTCGCTGTGCGAGGAGGTCGGCTACGACGGCGCCTTCACGTTCGTCTTCTCGCCTCGCCGCGGGACCGAGGCCGGCGCGCTCACCGAGGGACTCGTCGATCACGAGGTCAAGGTCGAGCGCATGCAGCGGCTCGTCGAGGTGGTCCAGCGCCGCGCGACCGAACGCGCGCAGCGCTTCGTCGGCCGCGAGCTCGAGGTGCTCGTGGAGGGGGCGTCGCGGACCGACCCGTCGCGCCTGCGCGGGCGCTCGCGCCACAACAAGGCCGTGAACTTCAGCGGCCTGGCGTCGCCCGGCGACATCGTGCCGGTCCACATCACCGGCGCGACGAGCCAGACGCTGATCGGCGAGCTGTCGCTGGTGGCGGGGGCGTCTGCGCGCTGAGGCCGACCGGCTCGGCCGGCCCGTCGTCCGGGATGCCGGCGGCCGTGAGGGGTCGGTCGTCCTGGAGGCCGGCGGCCTGGAGGTGGGCCGCGGGCGACGGACGATCCTGAAGGACGTCAGCTTCGAGGTGCTCGCCGGCGACGTGTTGCAGCTCGCGGGCGTCAACGGCAGCGGCAAGACGAGCCTCCTGCGCGTGCTTGCCGGCCTGACCCATGCGCGGCGCGGCACGCTGCGACGCCGCGGCTCGTGCGCGTTCGTACCCGAGAAGGTGACGCTCGCGCCAGCGCTGCGCTGCGGCGAGTGGCTCGCGGCGATGCGGCGCCTGCGGGGCCTCGAACCGGTGGACTGGCCGCGCGCGGTCGTCGCGAGCGGGCTCGACGCGTCGGTCCTCGGGCGATCGGCGGCCGTCCTCAGCAAGGGCATGAGCCAGCGGATCGCGCTGGTCGAGGCGATCGAGTCCGGCTGCGCGCTGCTCCTGCTCGACGAGCCGTTCTCGGGTCTGGATGCCGACGGTCGCGGCTGGCTCGGCGATCGCATCGCGGCCCTGCTCGCCGGCGGCGCGGCGGTCCTGCTGACCGACCACTCGGGCGCGGCGAGCAGCCGCCTGGCGCCCGGCGCTGTGCTGCGACTGCGTGACGGCGCCTGCGAGTGGGGACGTGTGGGCGAGGCGAGCGAGCGCGAACCCATGGGTCGCGCCGACGTGCTCGTCGACGTTGCGACACTCCGCGTCGTCGCCACCCACCCGGACGGGCGGCACCTCTCGCGCGACGTGGTCGAGGGGACGAGCGACGAGATCCTGCGCGAGCTGCTCGCCCACGGGTGGCACGTGGAGGAGGTGCGGAGATGACGGCTCGGCCGCGCAGGCCGACGAGGCGCGACGGTGACAGCTCGTCGTCGCGGCGTCGAGGACGTGCCGCCATGACCGCCCGTCTGCGGTACGTCGCGCTGATCGCGGCGCGGACGCGCACGCCGCTCGTGCCCCTGGCGATCACGCTCTTCTGCGTCATCGGCGTCTTCGCGTATCCGCACAACGAGGTCGGTGGGACCTGGGGCCCGACCGCCCTGCTGTGCTGTGCGCTGGCGGCCTGGCTCGTCGGTGCGATGCTGGCCGGCGAGCCGGAGGCGCAGGCCGACATGGTGACCGTCGCGCTCGGGGGCCGGCGTGCTCGCGCCGGCCTTGACCTCGTGCTCGCCGCGCTCGTGGCCGTCGGCCTCACCGTGGTGTTCATCGGCTTCCCCCTGCTCATGAACCTGCTCGGCAGGCACGACACGTTCGACCGGGCGGTCCTCGCCGGCGATGTCGCCGTCGCCGCTGTCTCGCACCTGTGCTGCGCCGCGCTCGGCGGCACGATCGGGATCCTCTTCGGTCCGCCGCGCGTGACGCGGCGCGCGACCTCGGCGGCCGCCGTGACGGCCACGCTGATCGCGCTCGTCGCGCTGTCGCGGCCGCTCGGTGCGCTCGGCGGCCCTGCCGCCGTGGCCGAGACCGTCACCGAGGCCGCTCCCGGCGCGGTCGCCGGGGCGGAGATCGCGGCGTGGTTGAGCTGTCTCGCGCTCGCGATCGTGACGATGGCCGTGTCGCACCGGTGGACGCGCGCGCGGGGGTGAGGCTCGCCCGGTCGCGGTGATCGCCGCGTGGGTCTGCTGACCGGCGCGCCGGCATGGCTGCCGCCCGGTCGCGGTGATCGCCGCGTGGGTCTGCTGACCGGCGCGCCGGCATGGCTGCCGTCCGGTCGCGGTGATCGCCGCAGGGGACGGTGGACGCGCACGCGCTCGGCCCCGACCGCCGCCGGACCAGACACCCGTCGCAGCGGGTCGCAGACGCGCCGTGGGCCCCGTGGGGGCCGTGGCCCCGACGAGCGATCCTCCCGGCGCCACCGTTCGCCGGGCCTCCGGATCAGTCAGCCGCGCTCGCCTTCGAGGCGCTCGAGTCGAGCTGCGAGGCGACGGACCTCCTCGACCAGGTCGGGCTCCTGCGGCCGGTGCACCAGCTCGAGCTTGATGCCATCCGGGTCGTAGAAGAAGACCGCGTAGTAGCCGGGCGTGTAGTCGTACTCGGAGGGTCCGCTCTCGATCTCGGCGCCCTGCTCGCGCAGCCACGCTGCGCGCTCGTCGACGGTCGCTCGCGAAGCCGCGCTGAACGCGAGGTGGTGCAAGCCGATCGCATAGCGGTCGTATGGCACGGCGTGCGCGTCGGACTGCGCCTCGCGCAGGGAGACCGATCCCATGCCGCCGGCGCGGCCGAGGTAGAGCACCCGCTCGCCGCGCTCGCCCGCGATCTCGCTCACGCGCACGTAGCCGAGCGCCGTCAGCAGGCCGCGGTAGAACGCGAGACTGCGCTCGAGCGACGTGACGACGAGATCGAGGTGGTCGATGGCACCCACGCATCGCGATGCTAGACGTCGTCACGCGTCGGCCCCGGCCGCGCGCGAGCGAAACAGGAAGCCGATCCAGCTGCGAAACGGGCTCCAGCGTCCCGCGATCTGCTCGAGCGCGCCGAGGTCGTCGGGATCGACGCCGTAGGCCTCGGCCATCGCCGCGTGCAGACGCCGCTCGCTGCGCGCGAAGTGATCGGGCTCGCCGGCGCCGCGGACCAGCACGAGCTCGGCGCCGAAGGGGCCGATGCCGGACAGCTGCTGCAGGTCGGCGAGCGCCTGCTCGGGTCCCGCCGCGCGCAACGTTGCGGCGTCGAGGCGGCCGTCCAGCGCCGCCGTCGCGATCGCGTGCAGCCGCTGCACCTTGACCTGCGGAAGCCCTGTGATCGAGGACATGCTCCGAAGCCGCTCGGGCGCAGGAAACGCGGGCATGCTCGTGCCGTCGACGTCCACGGCGTCACCGAGGTCGGTGCACATCCGGCGCCGGATCCGTGCGGCTTGGTTCATCTGGATGCGCTGGCTGATCACCGCCCAGCACGCGGCCTCGTAGGGCGACGCGAAGCAGACCGGCCGGAGCCCTGGCGATCGCCGGACCAGCGCCGCCGCGACGGCGTCGCCGGCGACGACGTCGGGAAGCGAGGACGCGTCGACGTCGAGCGAGAGCATGCGCTCGACCTGGCGCCGGATCGGGTCCACGGCGTCCGCGTCCGCGCCCGAGACGATGACCGTGACGCGCCCGGCGCTGCTCTGGCGCGCGCGAATCGCGACCGCGCGCCAGTCGTCATCGGCGCAGAACGCCAGGCGCAGCGTGAGGTCCGGGCCGGCGGCATCGCCGTCCCGCGACAGCGGCGCGAAGCCGTGGACGAAGCGGATCGCCTCCGCGAGGGAGAAGTCCCCGCGCGGGGTCAGGACGAAGCGGGCAGTCGACATGGTTGCTCCTCTGGATCGTGGCCACCGTACCCGCGTCCGGTCGCTATGAGAACATACGTTCGTGCGTTGGGACAACCTAACAACGGCCGCGGACGAACAGGCGCGACTGCCGGGCCATCGCGACCCGGCGACGGTCCGGCGCTTCGAGGCACCGGAGGCGCTCGACATGCGCTTCTACGAGATCCACGCGAAGTCGGCGATCAACCGCGTGCCGAACGCGTCGCAGATGCCGTTTCGGTGGACGATCAACCCGTACCGGGGCTGCTCGCATGCTTGCGTGTACTGCCTGGGGGACGCAACGCCGATCCTGATGGCCGACGGCGCGCACAAGCCGCTGAGCGATCTCCGCGCCGGCGACGAGATCTACGGGACCGAGGGCCGGGGGCGATGGCGCCGGTACGTTCGAACGCGGGTGCTCGCGCACTGGTCGAGCGTCAAGCCGGCGTACCGGGTCGTCCTCGCCGACGGGACGGAGCTCGTCGCGAGCGGCGATCATCGGTTCCTGACGGAGCGCGGCTGGAAGCATGTGATGGCTGCCGAGCGGCCTGCTCAGCGGCCTCACCTCACCACGGGCGACGCGCTGCTCGGCACAGGCCGGTTCGCTGACGCGCCGCGCGGCGGGGCGGAATACGAGCGCGGTTATCTCAGCGGGATCGTGAGGGGAGACGGGACCCTGGCCGCCTACGGCGAAGCGCTCGATCGAGCCAGGAGCTATCTCTCCGAACACGGTGTGTGCGCTACGCCATTCGCGTTTCCTGGCGCCGCCGGCGGACGGCCGATGTACGCCATCACAACCCGGGCGCGATCTCAATGCGAACGTGTCGGCGAGCTGATCCGCTGGCCGCTGAACCCCAGCGACGAGTGGTGCAAGGGATTCCTGGCCGGGACCCTCGACGCGGAAGGGTCAGGCAGCGGCGTGATCCGGCTCAGCAACGCGGACGAGACCATCCTGCGCTGGATCCAGCATTGCCTGCGCCACTTCGCGTTTGAGTCGGTCCTCGAGGAGCCCGGGACCGTCAGTCATGGTTGCGTCGTGCGTCTGCGCGGCGGTCTGCGTGAGCGGTTGCGGTTCTTTCATACGGTCGACCCGGCGATTCGTCGCAAGCTGGACATCGAGGCAATCGCGCTTGAATCCGACGCAGACACGCGCCTGGTATCCATCGAGCCGCTCGGCGGCGCCGAGCGCTTGTACGACATCACCACCGGCACGGGCGACTTCATCGCCAACGGCGTCGTGAGCCACAACTGCTTCGCCCGGCCCACCCACAAGTACCTCGACTTCGACGCCGGCCGCGACTTCGAGCGCGAGATCGTGGTCAAGGTCAACGCGCCCGAGGTCGTGCGCGCGGAGCTGCGGCGGCCGTCGTGGAAGGGTGAGCACGTCGCGATGGGGACGAACACCGATCCGTACCAGTGGGTCGAGTCGCGCTACAAGCTCATGCCGGGGATCTGGGAGGCGTTTCGCGACGCGCGCAACCCGTGCTCGATCCTCACGAAGTCGCCGCTGCTGCTGCGCGACATCGAGCTCATGAAGGAGATCGCGGCCGTGACGGACATCCACGCGAACCTCTCGATCCCGACGCTCGACGCGAAGGCATGGCGGGCGACCGAGCCGCACACGCCGCATCCACGTGCGCGGCTGGAGGCGGTCGCCGAGCTCAACCGCGCCGGCATCCCGACGGGCGTGCTGATCGCGCCGCTCATGCCCGGCATCAACGACGCACCCGAGCAGCTCGAGCCGCTGCTCGAGGCCGTCGCCGCCGCGGGCGCGACCAACATCGGCGGGATCGGGCTGCACCTGCGCGGCGACGTGCGCAAGCTCTTCTTCGACTGGCTGCGGGCGAACCGGCCGGACCTCGTCGAGCGCTACGAGCGGCTGTACGCCCGCGGGGCGTACGCGTCGCGGGACGAGCGCCGGCGGCTGGCGTCGCTGGTTCGCCGCGAGGACCAGGTCTCGTGGCCGAGCCGCTTCGGCGCGCGCCAGCCGTCGCCGCGCGAGCGCCTCCAACCCCTGCCGAGCGATGACCAGACGACGCTGTTCTGAGATGGACGGGCGAGCCGGCGGGGTCCCGCTAGCGCTTGTCGAGCTGGCCGGCTTCGAACTGCGCGGCGATCGCGTCGCCGCCGGCCTTGCGCGTGACGGTCGCCGACAGCTCGGGCGCGATGCCGGATATCGTGGCGCCGAGCTTCAAGGCGATCGGGGCGACGTCGATCTCGCCCTTGTCGCGCTCGATCGCGCGCAGGGTCGCGGCAGCCACGTGCGCGGGCGACTTCGTGCCCGTCCCCCGCGGGAGCTTGACGTTTGCGTCCTCGAACATGCCCGCGTCGCGGATGAAGCCGGGGAAGATCGCCGACACGCTGACGCCCGTCCCGTGCAGCTCCGCGCGCAGCGCACCGGCGAAGCCGCGCAGGCCGAACTTCGTCGCGCTGTAGATCGAGCTGCCGGCCGCCGGCGCCTTGCCCGACAGCGACGACATGATCACGATGTGCCCCGATCCCCGCGCGACCATCGCGGGCGCGAGCGCGTGGGCGAGCATGATCGGCGCGCGGAGGTTGACGAGCAGCGCGCGGTCGATCTGCTCCTCGGTGAAGGACTGCAGGCGCCCGGACGCCGGCAGGCCCGCGTTCGCGACGAGGATGTCGACGTCGCCGTGCGCCTCGGCCAGCGCGCGCACGGACTCGGCGTCGGACAGATCGGCCGGGGCGATGACCGCGCCTAGCTCGCTCGCCAGCCCCTCGAGCACGTCCGCCCGGCGGCCGGAGAGGATCAGCGAGGCGCCGGCGCCCGCCAGGCGCCGCGCGATGGCGTGGCCGAGGCCGCCCGTGGCGCCGGTGAGCAGCACGCTGCGTCCCGAGACGTTCACGAGGCGGGCCTCGCCGCCGGGGTCGGCCGGACGCGCCGGATGGCGTGGCGTGGCGTCGCGGTCGGCCGGAGGCGCAGCTGGTTGCGGCAAGGCGGTCGCGACACGGTCGGTGGGTGGCGGCGGCCCAGGTCGGCGTTCATGGCGCGAAGACTGCCACGGTTGCCGTGAAGCCGTGCAGGAAGCTCTCCCCGCCGACCGGGCCGATCTCGCCGGCCGCGAAGAAGCCCGCGGTCGGGATCGCCCCGAGCTCGGCCGTCACCGCCGACGTGTCGTGATCCGGCACGCCGAACATCCCGCGCCCGCGGCCGTTGCAGGTGAACATCAGCGCGCCCGCGGGGACTTCCGACCCCAGCGCCTGGCGGCGCAGGCCGAGCGCGTCGTGCAGGTCGCGGTCCGCCGACGCGGCGTCGCGCGCGTGCACGCGGACGACCTGCCCCGTCGCGATCGGGGCGCCGACCGCGATCGTGCCCGTCTCCGGATCGCCGCCAAGCACGCTGCGCACGAGGAAATCCCCGTGCAGGTAGTCCGGTCGCCCGCTCTCGACCACGATCCCGAGCAGCATCCCCTCGGACAGGATCCGCCGCTCCTCGTCGCCGAGCTCCTCGATGACCGAGCGCAGCGTCGCCAGCGCGGGACGACCCGCCAGCTCGTGGATGATCCGCCCCTCGCCGGCCGTGATCGTCAGCTCCGGCCCGATCGGCGTCGCGCCCTGCGAGACGCACGGCAACAGCTCGATGCCGTCGAAGCGCACGCCGACCGCTCCGCCGCCGACGACCTCCTCGCCGAGAAACAGCGCCGCCTCGCCGCCCAGGGTGCGCGCGCTCGAGACGCCCCCGAGGACCGGCACGCCCGGCGAGCGCGCGTGCAGCTCGCTCAGCACCGCGTCGGTCGGAAACGAGTAGGGGTCGGGCAGCAGGATCGCGCCGCCGGCGCCCGAGAGGTCCGGCAGCCCGCGGATCGCGACGCCGTCCTCGACCTCCTGCACCTCGGCGTGGAACGTCGACACCGCGCCGTCCTCGAACGACGCGGCCCACACCGTCACCGCGGTGCCGCCCTCGATCTCACGGCCGTCGCCGACGATCCCGCCGGCGCCGCAGCCGAGCAGCACGTCGGGCGCGAGGACGTCGTGGACGCCCTCGATCGTCGCCTGCGGCGCGGCGAGATGACCACCCGAGGCGAACACGATCGCGAGGTCGATCCGCGAGCCGTCGAGCGCGGCGGCGACGTCCGCGGCCGCCTCGAGCGCGCCGGCTCGGGGGTCCGGCGCGGTCGACAACCCGCACGCGATGCGCACCGCCATGGACTGCTGACGATACCGGCCGTGCGGCTCGGGCCCGGGAGGCCGCGGCGCGCCCCGCCCGCGCGGGCGGCCAAGTGGCGAGGGGCGAGATGGCGAGGGGCGACCTGGCGAGGCTGCGACGCGCCCGGCCGCGCAGGCGGCCAGGTGGCGAGGGACGAATGGCGAGGCCGCGACGCGCCCGGCCGCGCATGCGGCCAGGCGGCGAGGGGCGAATGGCGAGGCCGCGACGCGCCCCGGCCGCGCAGGCGGCCAGGTGGCGAGGGCGAAATGGCGAGGCCACGGCGGCCCCCGCCCGCGCAGGCGGCCAGACCGCGAGGGGCGACGTGGCGAGACCGCGACGTGCCGGCGCCTCGACCACCGCGAGACCGCCACGGGGGGCACCCGCGCGACGGCTACGCCGGCATGCCGGGCAGCACGCCGCCCGGCGGCGGCTGCTGCCGGCGACGGCGCGAGCGGCGCACGCCGGTGACGATGAGCAGCACGGTGCCGGCGATGCCGAGCACCCCGCCGACGGCGAACGCCCCGACGACGGCCGCCACGATCTTCCCGCCGATGCTCTCGCCGATCGCGAGCTGATAGCCGGGTGGCGACCCGGCTGTCCGCACCCGGTAGACGCCCGCGCGAGGCGGCGTGACCGTCGCCAGCGCCGACCCTGTCGTGTTGAACGAGTACGTCAGCGACGAGCTGTAGTCGTGCAGCGCGACCGGCTGCTCGGTGCGGTCGTCGGTCACCTGGATGCGCACCGGCGGCACGTTCTCGTCGGCGTTCGGGCCCTCGACATAGACGACATACTTGCGCGCCTCGAGCCGCACGCTCTCGCTAGCCGGGATCGCGACGTGCTGGAAGTCGTCGATCGTGCCGACGATGTGCGCGAACGCGAGGACCGCCCACAGGATCGCGCCGGCGACCGCGCACGCGATCAGCCCTCCGCCGATCCAGTAGCCGGCCTTGGAGGTCACATCGCCGATCCTGGCGCACCGACCGGTCCGAGGTCAAGACGCATACTGGCGGGCATGCTCGCCCTCTTCGGCCCGACCGGCGTCGGCAAGACCGAGATCGCGATCGCGCTCGCCGACCGCCTCCGAGCGCGCGGCGAGCGCCCCGTCGCCGTGTCCGCCGACGCGCTGCAGGTCTACGAGGGCCTCGAGATCCTCACCGGCGTCCCCGACGCGACCCAGCGCCGGCGCCTCGAGCACCGGCTCGTCTCGTTCGTGCCGGTCGACGCCCGCTTCAGCGTCGCCGAGTACGCGGCGCGCGCGCACGCGGAGATCGACGGGCTGCTCGAAGCAGGGGCGACGCCGATCGTCGTCGGCGGCACAGGCCTGTACCTGCGCGCCGCGCTCGCCGACCTGGAGCTGAGGCCGCCCCCGCCGGAAGGCGTGCGCGAGCGCATCGAGGCGGATCTCGCGACACGAGGTCCCGAGGCGCTGCACGCGCAGCTTGCCGCCAAGGCGCCCTGGGCTGCCGCCAAGATCGACCCGAACGACCGCCACCGCATCATCCGCTCGCTCGAGCTGCTCGAGCAGGGCGCGCTGCGACCGCCGCACGGACCCAACCGCCTGTGGACGAGCGAGACCCGGCACCCGACCCGCCTCGTTGGCCTGACGCGCGACCGCGACGAGCTCTACGCGCGCATCGAGCGGCGCGTCGACGCGATGGTCGCGGCGGGAGCGAAGGACGAGGTGCGCCGCGCGCACGACAACGGCGCATCGGCGACCGCCCGCGTCGCCCTCGGCTTCGACGAGCTGCTGCGCGACGACGTCGGCGCGATGAAGCAGCGCACCCGCAACTACGCCCGCCGCCAGCTGACGTGGATGCGCAAGCTGCCCGGCGTCGAGCTCGTCGACATCGCCGGGCGAACCCCGGAGCAGATCGCGACCCTCATAGACTCCGCGCCCGCATGACCCCGATCGCATTCGAGAAGTGGCAGGCGCTCGGCAACGACTACCTCATCTTCGAGGAGCGGGCCCTGCCGTTCGCGCTCACGCGAGCGCGCATCGAGCGCATCTGCGACCCGCACACCGGGATCGGCTCCGACGGGATCCTGCTGCTGAGCGAGCCGACCGAGCCCGGCTTCGTCGCGACCCTGCGCATCTTCAACCCGGACGGCTCCGAGGCCGAGCTGAGCGGCAACGGCGCGCGCGAGGCGGTCATGTACCTGCGCCGCGCCGGCTGGACGGACTCCGACCGCTTCTCGATCCAGACCGCCGCGGGCGAGATCCGCCCGCACATCACGGGTGACACGACCTGCACGCTCGACATGGGACGCGCGCGCACGCGATCGCCGGACTTCCCGAGCGGCGACGCCGACGGCGCCGGCACGCTGCAGGCGCAGGGCACGACGTGGCGCTTTCAGCACGTCCAGGTCGGCAACCCGCAGTGCGCGATCCACGTCCGCGAGGGCGCCGCGCACCTGAACGCCCTCGACCTCCCGGCCATCGGCGACGCGATCATGGCGCACGAGCTGTTCCCCAACCGCACGAACGTGAGCTGGTTCGCCGAGCTCGAGCCCGGCGTCATCCGCGCGCGGATCTTCGAGCGCGGGGTAGGGGAGACCATGTCCTCCGGCACCGGCGCGAGCGGCGCCGCCGTGGCGTACGTCCTGCGCGGCGGCGACTCGCCCGTGACGGTGCGCCTCGACGGCGGCGAGCTGCAGGTCGAGGTCGAGGAGGACCTGCACTACAGCCTGCGTGGCTGGGCCGTCCCCGTGTACCGGGGCGAGCTCGCCGACGACTTCCGCGAACAACTGGAGAGCCTGTGAAGCCAAGCCGACGACTCGACCGCATCCCGCCGTACCTCTTCGCGGAGCTCGAGCGCAAGATCGCCGCCAAGAAGGCGCAGGGCGTCGACGTCATCTCGCTCGGCATCGGCGACCCGGACCGCCCGACGCCCGCGCTCGTCGTCGAGGCGATGGCCGAGGCGATCACCGAGCCCGAGACGCACCGCTATCCCTCAAACCGCGGCCGCCCCGACTTCCGCGCGGCGGTCTCGGACTTCTACATGCGCCGCTTCGACGTGGAGCTCGATCCCGACACGGAGATCATGCCGGCGATCGGCGCGAAGGAGTGCATCTTCAACCTCAACCTCGCGTTCCTCGACCCGGGTGACGCGGCGCTTTCCGCCGACCCCGGCTACCCCGTCTACACAGGCGGCCCGATCATCGCGGGGGCGGATCCCGTCCTCATGCCGCTGCGCCCCGAGCAGCACTTCACGCCTGACCTCACCAAGGTCAGCGCAGAGGACAAGGCGCGCGCGAAGCTCATGTTCTTCAACTATCCGAACAACCCGACCGGCGCGACCGTGCGCCCCGGGTTCTTCGACGAGGTCGTCGACTTCTGCTCGGGGACGGACATCCTGGCCGTCAGCGACAACGCCTACTCCGAGACGACGTACGACGGCTACCGCGCGCCCTCGTTCCTCGCCACGCCGGGCGCGAAGGACGTCGGCATCGAGGTCTTCTCGTGGTCCAAGGGCTACAACATGACGGGCTGGCGCTGCGCGGCGATCGTCGGCAACGCCGAGGCGATCGAGCACTACTGGCGCCTGAAGACGAACATCGACTCGGGCCTGTTCGAGGCGGTGCAGCTCGCCGGCATCGCCGCGCTGAGCCCGGACGCCGACGGCGACAAGGCCGAGATGAACGCGCTCTACACGCGCCGTCGCGACCTCGTCGTGGACGCGCTGCGCGCGATCGGCGTGCAGGTCACGCCGCCGAAGGCGACGATCTACGTGTGGGCGCCCGTGCCGGCCGGCTTCGCGAGCTCCGCCGCCTACTGCGAGCACGTGCTCGACGAGGCCGGCGTCGTGATCTCGCCGGGCGGTGCGTACGGGCCCAACGGCGAGGGCTTCTTCCGGATCTCGCTGACGACTCCCGACGATCGCCTCCTCGAAGCCGTCGAGCGCCTCGGCAAGCTGGCGGCCGCCACCTGAGCCGACGTGCGGTACTGCGGCATCGACGTCTCGGGGATCGTCAACCACCAGCAGCTCTGCACGCTGCATGAGCGGCGTGGTGCGAACGGCGTCCCGGAGCTCGTCGCGACGTTCTACGCGCCCGGCGACGTCGACGCGATCGCCCGGACGGTGCTCGGCTTCGGGGGCGAGGCGGTGGCGGCGGTCGACGCGCCGTCCGGGCATCGCCTCGACCTGCTCGCACCGGGGCAGCCGCTGCGCGAGGTCCTCGGCGTGCCCGACGGCCGCTTCGAGCGCCACCGCGTCTGCGACGCGCTGCTGTTCGGGCGCCGGCTGCCGCTGTATCCGGTGCCGTCGGCCAACCAGGCGCTCGCGGCGTGGGAGCGCTGGATCGGCCTGGGCTTCGAGCTGTTCGCGGCGCTCGACTCGCTCGCCGTCTTCCGGCCCGAGGCCGGCGGCGCCGTGCAGGGTCGCATCGGCCGGGGCGAGCTGCGCTGGGGACGGCTCTGTGAGACCTATCCCGACGCGGTGTTCTGCTCGATGATCGGCCACCGCCCGTCGCCCAAGCGCACGCCCTGGGGGCTGCAGGAGCGCATCAACGCGCTGCGCGCGCGCGGCGTCGTCGACGCCGACGGCGGGCTGTGGCATCGCACGCTCGACGAGCTCGACGCCTGCGCGGCGGCGTATGCCGCGTACATCCTCGCCAACGGCGGCGGGTCCTGGGTCGGCGACCCGCGCGAGGGCGTCATCGTCCTGCCCGTCGACGAGCTGCTGCCGCGCTACGACCCGCTGCCGCCGCCCGCGCGGGCGCCGCTGGCGTGATGCCGGCGCGCCGGTACTACGCTGCGGCGACCGTGCTCCGCGCCAGAACACGACGCGGCCGCTTCGTGTCGCCGCGCCGCGCGGCCGGGGCTTCGCCCGCGCCGCCGCGGAGGCGAGACCGGCGCGGACGCGCCGCGCCGGCGCTGCTCCTCTCCGCGCTCGCGGCGCTCGTCGCCGCAGCCGCGGCGCCCGCCGGTCCGCCGCGCACCATCGACGCGCGCGCCGCGGCCAGCCCGGCGTGCTTCGGAGCCGCCGCCCGCGACGCCGAGAACCCGTGCCTGAATCGCAAGCTGAGCTTCGTCGCGATCCCGACGCCGTTCAACGCGGCGCTCGAGCCGAGCGCCCCGTGCGAGCCGATCAAAGGCGTGGAGCCGTCGGCGTGCGCGTTCGGCCCGCCGGCCGCGAAGTCCGTCTCGTCGATCGCGCTGCTGGGCGACAGCCACGCGACCGCGTGGCGCGCCGCGGTCGCGGTCGTCGCCGAGGGCAAGCGCTGGCACGGCATCTCGATCACCCGCAACCAGTGTCCGTACACCTTCGCCAAGACGCCCGGCAGGGGCCGCTGCAAGGGCTGGTCGGGCAGCGTGCGACGCTGGCTGAAGGCCCATCCCGAGGTCAAGCAGGTCGTCGTCGGGGCGAACTCGGGCTCCGGGGTCGTCGCGGCCGGCGGGCACACGCTGCGCACGACGAAGATCAACGGCTACATCGACGCCTGGAAGGCGCTGCCGCAGTCGGTCCGCGACATCTTCGTCCTGCGCGACGCGCCACACAGCCGCGACTCGACCGCGACGTGCGTCTCGCGGGCGATCGCCAAGCGCCGCAACCCCGCGCTGCGCTGCGCCCGGCCGCGCGCGGGCGCGCTGCAGCCCGACGAGGCGGCCGTCGCAGCCGAGCGCACGGACTCCGAGCGCGTGCACCTCCTCGACCTGTCGGACTTCATGTGCGACGACAGCAGCTGCTTCCCGGTCGTCGGCGGGGCGCTCGTCATCAAGGACATCGGTCACCTCACCCGCACGTTCTCGCGAACGCTCGGGCCGTACGTCGGCCGCGCGATCTCGCGCCTGCAGGCCGCGCCGCGCTGAGCCGGGCAGGAGCTGCTCGGTATCCTGCGAGCCGCGAGGCGGCGGCGTCGGGGTCGCAACCCTGCACTTTGCCCGCACCGCTTGATCCCGCACAGGCCGGCGCGCACAATGCGACAGCCGGGTCGGCGACACATGACGAAGTGGCGGGAAGCGAGCTGACATGACCGAGCGCGCGCGGACACTGCAGGCGCCAAAGACCGTGGCGTCGTCGAGTGTTGCGCGGGCGCACCGCGCGGTCGTCGTGCCCGATCGCGCGAACGCGCCGAGCGCCGGGCGGCCAAGCTTGACGATCGACGCGCAGCCTGATCGCTTCGAGCGGGAGGCCGAGGGGGTCGCCGGATCGGCGATCGGTGGCCGCGGCGCAGAGGCGTGGCGCGTATCGCGGTTGGCCACGCGCGTGTCGCGCTTGGCCGGGCGTTCGGAGGCCGGCCCAGTCGCACCCGCCTGCGTCGGCAGCGCACTGTCGACGACGGGCTCGCCGCTCGCTCCGGCTGTGCGCTCCGACATGGAAGACGGATTCGGCGTGGACTTCTCGCGCGTCCGCGTACACACCGACGAGCCTGCGGCTCGCTCGGCACGTGACGTCCAAGCGCGTGCCTACACGGTCGGCGACAGCATCGTGTTCGGTGCAGGGCACTTCGCGCCGGCCACGGACGACGGCCGGCGCCTGCTCGCCCACGAGCTGACGCATGTCGTGCAGCAGTCCGGCGAGCCCCGGGTTCTCGCCCGCGCCCCGGTAGCCGCCGTCATGCCGCCATTCTCCGCGAGGTTCGCCGACATGTGGGAGGACTTCGTCACGGCGCGCGCCAACGATCACAAGCGCGCCCGGGCCATGGCGTCGGAACTAGTCGCTGGGCTCAACGACCGCGCTGATGTGTTGAAGTACGGCCCCACACTCGCCGACTGGCTGCTCCGCGAGGGTCTAAACGAGCTTGCGCGTCGCGTGCTGTCGTCGCTTGAGGCGAGCTGGGACGTGTCATGGGCGATGAACGCGGATGTGGACATGACCAATGAGTACGCCTTCGGCTCGGTGTCGCCGCGTTCGCTCGTCGAACGCGGCGAGGCGGCGGCGCGGGCGGGCGATCTCGGGCTCGCCCATGAGGTGCTCACCCGCGCCTATATGGCGCTCATCCTCATCATCGAGACCACCGGGGGACGGCACGCGACATCGCTAGATGACAAGCTCGCCGCCGATCTTAGGCCGAGCCTGAGCGCGCCTTCACGCGTATCGGCCTATTACTCGCTCGGCGCGATGTACGACGACATGCGCCGGATCCTGGGCTTCCACCGGCAGCTCCAGCATGAGCTCGAACTGGCGGGCGACGCGAATGGCGCGCGGAACGCAGCAGTTGCGGGGCGCCGCCTGCGGGAGGCGATCAAGGATCGGTACACCCCCTCGGCCGAGCTCCTGATGGCGGACGTGACCGAGGTCGAAACGCCCAAGGGGCCGGGCTTGCGTCTGCACGGCGCCAACCTGGCGGAGACGGACCTCACGCGGCTACCAGGACTGCCGCTACCGCGCGAGGTCGAATCGAGCAAGCGGCGCCGGAAGTCCGAGGCCGCCGGCGCGAAGAACGGGGCCAAGGCGGACGAGGACACCGACGCCGAGTCGCCCGGGTCGCTGGCCCAATACGGGTCGGCTCAGGAGGTTGGCGAAGCGTTGGCTGGGCAGGTCGATCTTCTCGACGAGCTTCTTGCGGTGCCCGAGGTCGTCGCCGCCTTCCCGAAGCGGGATATCGACATGAACGAGATCGGCCACCGTCTCAGAGTCTGGAACGCGATGTTTCGTTTCTTCAAGCGCACGGCAGGCACCGATGCGCTGAAGCTCCTGATGGATCTGATCGGCCGTTACTTGCGGGCGTTCACAGTCCACACGGCGTACAACGTCCGCGACTGGGGCACGAGCTACCTCGCGTCGGAGATGCCTACGGATCTCGCGGGCCGAGCGGAGCGCGACTGCGGCGTCTACGCCGTCATGGTGGCCTACGAGGTCTACCGCGCCGGCCGCGACGCGTCCCCGCGCCTGAACCTCAGCTTCGAGTTGATCGGCGCGCCCGAGCACGTGATGCTCGTGATCATGGACGGCCAGAGCCGATTCCTCGTGAACAACAACGAGGTCAGCGGTCCGCACGCCGATCTGGACGCTGTCGCCAAGGCTCAGGCTCGCGTCCGCAAGACGCCCTTCCTCGTGACCCCGGCTGTGGTAGTGCCAGCCGGTTCGACCACGATGGGCGACCGCGCGTTTCGCGGCAATCTCTGGCAGCGCTTCCTCGACGGCGGGAGTTGGGGTCTCGCCCCCGAGCAGTCGAAGGGCCCGGACGACGACCGCAGCGAGGGCGACCGCACCGAGGCGGCGCACGCCCGCATGTACCGAGAGCAGGATGAGTTCGCCGCTGGCTCGGCAGCCCTATGGAAGGCGCTCGAGGACCTCAAGACAGACCTCGCGGCGCCCGGCGCAAACCGGAGCGAACTGATCACGCGGATGCTTGACGTCCAGCGGCCGCGCTATCTGCGCGTCTTGCTGCTGCTACTGCGCTACACCTTGTTTACGCCGGCCGATCCTGAGCACCAGCAGCTGATCGTGAGTTCCGCCCGGCGCGCTGCGGCTCAACGAGTGAGATTCGGCTACCTCGTGTCCTCCGCACCGCCCGGATCGCATCCGCTCGCGCGCATCGATGACCTGCTTGCCGAGCTTCCGACGCTCCGTGAGGAGGACAAGGCCTTCCACACGTACGTGGCTCTGGTGCCGCTCCTGCGCGCGCCCGGAGCCGAACCCGCTGCGGCACCGGTGGGGCCCTGACACCGGTGCCCTCCGGCTACAAGCACACTGCCCTTTAGCACTGAAGCCGCCACGGGCGTGCGGCCGTAGGCCGGTTCGAACCCGTGAGCGGGCGTCCGGCGTGCGACTAGACTGCGTTGCATGCAGCGCACGCGCAACGGCCGCACCGGCGAGGATCGCCATGCCGACGAGGAGGCGACCGGGCGCCCGAAGCAGCGGGCGTACTGCATCGCCGCGCTCCAGGCCGGCGACGACCTGAGCGAACTGCACGAGCTCCTGCGCACCGCCGGCGTGGCGGTCGTCGGGCAGACCGTCCAGCACCTCGAGCAGCCGCATCCCAACACGTACATCGGGCCCGGCAAGCTCGTCGAGGTCAAGGAGGCCGCGAAGCTCGCCGACGCGAACGTCGTCGTCTGCGACGACGAGCTGAGCCCGCGCCAGGAGCGCAACCTCGAGGAGGGGCTCGGCATGCCGGTCGTCGACCGCACGACCGTGATCCTCGACATCTTCGCCGGCCACGCGCACAGCGCGGAGGGCAAGCTGCAGGTCGAGCTCGCGCAGCTCGAGTACAACATGGCTCGCATGCGCGGCCTGTGGACGCACCTCGAGCGTCTCGGGGCGAGCGCGGCGCAGCCCGGGATCGGCGCCCGCGGACCCGGCGAGTCGCAGATCGAGACCGACCGCCGCCTCGCGCGCAACCGGATCACGGCGCTGCGGCGCAGGCTGAAGGGCGTCACCGCGTCGCGCGCGACGATGCGCGCCGAGCGCGAGCGCGCGCACCTGCCGCAGGTCGCGCTGGCGGGCTACACGAACGCGGGCAAGTCGACGCTCCTGAACCGGCTGACCGGTGCCGAGGTCGGCGTCCGCGACCGGCTCTTCCACACGCTCGACCCGACGACGCGCGAGCTGCGCGTCCACGGCCGCCCGTACCTGCTGACCGACACCGTCGGCTTCATTCGCAAGCTGCCCCACCAGGTCGTCGACGCGTTCGCCGCGACGCTCCACGAGACGCGCGAGGCCGACCTCATCCTGCACGTCGTCGACGCGTCGGCGCCCGAGGTGGAGATGGGGGAGATGCTGCGCGCCGTCGACGAGGTGCTCGAGAACGTCGGCGCCGGCGACCGGCCGCGGCTGCTCGTGCTCAACAAGGCCGACGCCCTCGACGACGATCGCCGCGCCGAGCTGGCCTTCACCCACCCCGACGGCACGCTCATCTCCGCCGTGACGGGCGAGGGGATCGAGGAGCTCGGCGACCGCATCGAGGAGGAGTTCCGGCGCTCGCTGCGCTCCGTCGACCTGCTGCTGCCGTACGCCGACGGCGCCCGCCTCGCGGAACTGCACGACGCCGCGGGCGACCTCGAGCGCACGGATACGCCCGACGGCGTGCGGATCCACGCGCGCCTGCCGGCGACGCTGGCCGAGCGCTACGCGCGCTTCTCGGTCAACGGCACGCACGCGTGACCGCGCCCGCGCCGCGCCAGGGCCTGGCCGCGCCTGCACTGGGCCCGCGCGCGGCGAGCCCCCGCCTGCCCGTGCCGAGCCTCCACCGCCTCGCGTGACGCTCCGCGTCCGCCGCCTGGACCCCGCCGCGCGCCTCCCCGTCCGCGCCCACGACGACGACGCCGGCTACGACCTGCACGCGCTCCACGCCGCCACCCTCGAGCCCGGCGCCCGCGCGAAGATCCGCACCGGGATCGCGATCGAGCTCCCGCGAGGGCACGCCGGGCTCGTCCTCCCGCGCTCCGGCCTCGCGGCCCGCCACGGCATCGCGCTCGTCAACGCCCCCGGCCTCATCGACGCCGGCTACCGCGGCGAGCTGCAGGTCCTGCTGCTGAACACCGACCGCGGCAGCGCGTTCGAGATCGCCGCGGGCGACCGCATCGCCCAGCTCGTCGTCGTTGCGGTGGCCGCGCCCGAGGTCGTCGAGGTCGACGCCCTCGCCGCGACGGCCCGCGCCGAGGGCGGGTTCGGCTCGACCGGCTCCGCCTGAGCGACTGCGGGGAGCACGCGAGGAGGACTCTCCGGACACGCTGCGTGTCCGTGGTGCACTTGAAGGTCCGTCCGGGAGTGGCGCGACGATCAGTCTCATGCTTCGGTCTCCGCTCACCATCACGCCGACGAGTACCGGGCTCGATCCCCCTATGCTGGTCTGCGCCGTCGCAGAGGCGACATGCTGACCACCGCGGTGTCGGTGCTCGCGGCGATCGCGCTGCTCTTGCCTGGCTTCATCATTGCTGAACTTTCGGCGGCTCGCGGCGCACGTTCATCGCGCAGCGACCTCGAGCTCGCGCTTCGAGCGCTGACCTACGCCCTGATGGTGCATCTCGCGTTCTCCATGTGGACGGTTAGCCTCGTCCAGCGCATCGACGCGCCCGGTGCGTGGGATGACCACGTCGAGGCTCTGGTGATCTACAGCGTCGTGGTGCTTGTCGCGGTGCCAACCGCACTGGGCGTCCTGGCCAACATCGCCATTGCCAAGGCCGAGCGGCGAGACGGCCCGGCCTCGCTCTGGGCCGCTGCGTTGGGCGCCGGACAGGCACGTGATGCATACGACTTCATGTGGCAACGCGTCAGCCGTGACGGCACCTGGGTCATCATCGAGCTCATCGGCCACACCGCGGCTGAACCGCGGCTACTGGGCGGCCTGTACGGCCGCCAGTCGGCCGCCGGCCAGACGCCTTCAGCTCACGACGTCTACCTTCAGCGGCTATGCGTCGTTCGAGAGCGGGAGGATGGCCTGCGTGAGTTGATCAGTGCCACCGACCCTCCACGGGGAGTGTGGCTCCCAGCCTCGCAGATCGCGAGGATCGAGATTGTGCCCGCCGCGACTGCGGGTGTCGAGACGGCGTCCTACCCGGCCGATACGATCCAAGAATGACCAACCCATCGCTTCGGATCCAGGAAGGCGCACTCAGCGCGCTTCACACCCCCACCGAGCCCCCGGCCACGACGGCGTTGGTACCTATCGCCCAGGTGATCGTTCATGCGCCGCCGACGAATGGGCGAGCCACGACGGGCACACCCACGGCTCCCTCGCCGCGGGCGAGAGGCAAGTCATGAGCGAGCGCCGACCAATCCGCCCGTCTGGCATCACGACACACCTGCCATCGGACGACGAACGTGCATCACAGACGCCATCCCGAACACCAACCACACCGCCTGTACCAACGAACCTCGTGCCGCTGAGCCCGCCACCGGACAGTCCGCCCCCGGCCAAGACGTAGCTGGCGGGTCGGGCCGCGATTCCCTCGGCGTCACGCGCGTCATGCCGTTGCGTCTAACGCCTGGGCTGCGGCAGGCTTCGAAGGGTCAAGCTCCACGCCATCGTCGCGATGGGCGCGTCGCGGGGCCTGTCGGCCTGACCGGCTCCGGTAGAACCGGGTAGGGGAGTTGGCCGCGTTCCAGACGTCAGACGTGGCGGTGCTTCGCCTAACACCCGTTGATCGAACATTCCGTCCGGTTGGGCTTCTATCAACGCGCAGATGGCGCATCGACAAGACGACGAATCGGCTTCCATCAACAGGCGCGACAGCGCGACGGTGCTCGCCGAGTACGCGGCGTGGCTTGGCGAGCAGCCGCTGTCGGCCAGGACGCGCGAGGCGTATCTTGCGGCCGTGACCGCGTTCGTCGCGTGGCTGGATCGACGCGACGCGGGGCCGGGCGAAGCGCTGGTCGCGCCGCGCGCGCGTGATCTCGCCGCCCGGGACTACAAGCGTCACATGAAGGTCGAGCGCGGCTTGTCGCCGGCGTCGGTCAACCAGGCGCTCGCCGGGATGGATCACCTGTTTCGCTTCCTCCGGCTCGGGGCCGCGATCGTGCGCCGCGAGGAACTGCCGCGCAGCGCGCCGCGGGCGCTCGATGTCGAGCAGCAGCGCCGGCTGCTGCAGGCGGCGGAGGAGTCGACAGCGCGGGACCGCCCGATCGTCGCGCTGCTGTTGTTCACGGGGCTGCGGCTCTCGGAGGCGGCCGCGCTGCGGGTCTCTGACGTTCGTATCTCGGCGCGCAAGGGCCTGGTCGTCGTGCGCTCCGGGAAGGGCGATGCGTACCGGGAGGTCGAGCTCAACGCGCTCGTGCGCGCGATGCTTGACGAGTGGGTCGCGGAGCGCGCCAAGATCGCCAAGGAAGGCGAGACGAGCTTCTTCGTATCGCGGACCGGCAGCGCGTTGTCATCGCGATCGATCGATCTCGCGGTGCGGAGGGTTGCCGCGCGCGCGAGGCTGGAGCTATCGGCCCACGTGTTGCGTCACACGTTCGTGACCGGGCTCGTGCGAGCGGGCAACGACCTCGTCCTGGTCGCCGAGCTCGCTGGCCACCGGCGCTTGGAGACGACGCGGCGCTACAGCCTGCCGTCCAAGGCCGATCGCCAGACGGCCGTCTCGGATTTGGAGATCGATTTCTGATGCCCGTCGAGATTCTGACCGCCAGTCAGCGCGCCGAGTGGGAGCGCTTCCCGGAGGAGATCGACGAGGCCTCGCTGACTGCGTTCTTCTCCTTCGCCGACGACGAGCTCGAGCAGATCGCCGGGCACCGCGACATTCACGGCCGCTTCGCGATCGCGGTCGCCGTCGGCGCGCTGCGCTGGCTCGGGTTCGTCCCCGCGGCGCTGGAGGAGCTCCCCGAGCCCGCCGCCGCTCTGATCGCAAGCCAGCTCGACATCGCGCTGTCGTCGATCCAGCCGGCTCGTCTGAACGCCGAGCGCGCTGCTCGCGGCGAGCACATCTCCCAAGCCGTGGCGATCAGCGCGTTCTGGCCCTGCCGGGAAGTCGATTTGGATGCGTTGCGGGCGTGGCTGGCCGACCGTGCGCTCGGGCATGACGGCCCGCTGGCGCTGCTGCGAAGCGCCGTCGACCGTCTCCGCCGCGACCGTCTGGTGCGTCCCGGTCTGACGGTGCTCGAGCGGCTCGTCGCCGCGGCACGCAGCGACGGTGAGCAAGAGATCCACCGTCGCGTAGCGCCGCTCCTGACCGACGGGCTGCAAGACGGCCTCGACGAGCTGCTCGTCGTCAGGGTCGGCGCGACGGCGGCGCCGGTCAAGCAACTCGGTCAGGAGGTGCGGTCGGTCGGTCGGATCGGCGAGTCGATCGAGAAGCTCGAGCTGCTGCGCTCGCTGCAGGCCGAAGACTGGGACCTGGAGGTGATCCCTGCCAACCGGCGGCGGATGCTCGCGCAGTACGTGCGTCACGCGACCAGCCAAGCGATTGGCCGCCGCGACCCGGTGTTCCGTCATCCCGCGCTGCTGGCGTTCTGCGCCGAGGCCGCAGCCCGGGTCACCGACGAGATCGTCGACCTCTTCGACGACGGGATCGGCATCCAGCACGCCAAAGCCCGCCGCGCGCTGGTCAAGCTCAAGCTCGACGTCGCCGACAGCGCCAACGCATCGGTGGTGCTGCTCGGCGAGTTGCTGGAGATCCTCTTGGATCCGGAGATCCCCGACCCGCAGGTCCGCCAGGCCGTGTGGCGGCGCGCGACTCCGGAGCAGCTGCAGCTCGCGCTGGACCTCGCGGCGGAGATCAAGCGGCCGTTGGAGGACAACCATGTCGAGCAGCTCGGAGAGCGCGACAACGCCGCGCGGCAGTTCGCGCCACGCCTCCTCGCGACGCTGCGCCTGCGAGCCAATCCCGACGGCGAGGCGCTGCTCGCCGCGGTCGATGTGCTGCGCGATCTCAACCGGCGTGGCGCGCGGAAGGTGCCCGACGACGCGCCGGTCGGGTTCGTGCCGCGCAGCTGGCGACCGTACGTTCATCCGCCGGAGGGCGGGATCGATCGCCATCACTGGGAGCTGTGCCTGCTGTCGGAGTTGCGCGGCGCTCTGCGTGCCGGTGAGATCTGGGTGCATGGCGGCCGCCGCTACACCGACCCCGAGCGCTTCCTGATCCCCCGCACCGACTGGCCCGCCGCCCGGCCCGGTGTGCTGCACGACCTCGAGCTACCGCCATCAGCTGACGACCGCATCGCCAACCTCCTGGAGCGCACCACCCGACACCGCGACGTGCTCGATCGAGACCTGCGGGCCGACGAGGCCGATGTGACGATCGGCGAGCAGGGCAACCTCAGCGTCACGCGGCTGCGGGCCGAGCCGCGGGAGCTCAACGTCGACGAGCTCGCCAAGGAGATCGCCAACCAGCTGCCCGTCATCGACCTGCCCGACCTGCTGATCGAGGTCGACCGCTGGACCGGCTTCACCCGGCAGGCTCACGCACGCCGGCGGATCCGCGCCGCGGCGCGCCGATCACCCCGCCATCTGTTCGCGGCGTTGATCGCGCATGCATGCAATCTCGGGACGGGGAGGATGGCCAGGGCGAGCGATCTGTCGCCGGCCCAGGTCGGTTGGACGAGCGAGTGGTACCTGCGCCACGGGACGCTCGAAGCGGCGACAGGCCGTGTCGTCGATCACCAGTCGACGATCGCGCTCGCCCAACGGATGGGCACCGGGGAACGGTCAAGCAGCGACGGCAAGCGCCGCCGCGTCAGCCCGCAGAGTCAGCAGGCGCGGGCGCTGCCGCGTTACTTCGGCCGCGAGCGCGGCCTCACGCACTACGCCTTCGTCTCCGATCAGCACACGCACTTCGCGACGCGCGTGATCCGCACCACCGTCCGCGACGCCACCTACGCCCTCGACGGGATCCTGGACAACCGCAGCCAGCTACCGATCCGCATCCACAGCACCGACACCGCCGGCTACAGCGACATCATCTTCGCGCTGTTTGACCTCCTCGGCCTGCAGTTCGCGCCACGCCTCGCCGGCCTGCCCGACACCCGCCTCTGGACAACCGGTCCCGCGCACGACACCCCGGCCGGCCGGCTGCTGAAGAACCGTCTCAAGCTCGACCTGATCCATCGCCAGTGGGATGAGCTGCTGCGGGTCGCCGGCTCGCTTGACCACGGGACCGTGACCGCGAGCCTGCTCGTCTCACGCCTGCACGCCCAGCAGCGACGCAGCATGCTCGCCGCCGCACTGCAGGACTACGGCCGGCTCGTCAAGACCGAGTTCGTGCTGCGTTACCTCACCCGCCCCGTTGAACGCCGAGGGATCCATCGCCAGCTCAACAAGGGCGAGAGCATCCACGGCCTCGAAGATGCCGTCTTCTACGGCAACGAGGGCCGCATCCGCCTCCAGACACTGGACCGCCAGAGCACGCAGGCCGCCGCGCTCGCGCTCGTGTCGGCGGCGATCGTGACGTGGAACACCCACCACATGAACGCGATCGTCGAACGCGAGCGCGCCGCCGGCCGGCTGCTCGACGACGTCGACCTCGCGCGGTTGTCGCCGGCGATACACGCGCACACCCAGAGCACGCGCACCCAACGGGCGGAAGCTCACCGAGCCGTACCGTGCGAAGGATTACGTGCGGCACACGCGCACGCTCGCCGGTGCGCTGCTCGAGCGTCCCGCGGATGTTGCCCACGAGCTCGTCGACGATCTCATCGCGGCAACCGCTGGATGGGGCTACGACGCATTTGTCGAGCCGTGGCGACGGTAGGTCGCAACCGCACCCTGTGACGCAGGGCTGACGCAATCACGGGTCCGGAGGCTCGCACCGCAGCCAGAGGGTCCACGCCGTCAGGGTGTGCAGGAGTATGCGGCCGTCGGCGTTGGCGCCTTCGCCGATGGTCGTGCCGGGCGGGTCGTGCCATAGCGACGTGGGAGCGTCGAGTTCGGCGAGCGCGCGGCGGATCGACTGCTGGCTCATGCGGCCGTGCGCGCTGCCCGGGAGCATCGCGACCCGGCGGTGCTGGGCGTATCCGCTGAGGTGCTCGTGCTGAGTGGCGATGAAGCGTCGTAGCTCGGGTGGGATGGCGAAGAGGCCGCCCCAGGGTCCGTAGAGCCGGCTGCCGTCGGCGGCGATCGTGTGGTGGTCGAGTGCACGGATGTAGCGCGGGCAGCGCATGACGGCGGCGAGCGCGATGAGCGCGGCGAGCTGCGGATCCGGTGATTGATCGGCGAGTGCTGCCGCGCGGGCGAACGCGACGTTGAACTCGCATGGTCGGACCTCGCCGAGGCTCCATCGCAGGGCCGCGTCGACGGCGCGCACGTCGGTGTCTTCGCCGGCGCGAGTGAAGGCGTCGAGCGCGGCGCGGATGCGGGTGTAGATCTCCGAGGCGCTGTCGCCGTGGCGAGCGAGCAGGTAGACGGCGTCCGCGGACTGCTGGTAGGTCGCGTCGGGGTGCTCGTCGATCCAACGGGTCATCCACGCGTGGGCTTCATCCCAGACGTCGTGGACCACGGCACGTTGCCGACGCGAGAGCGACCGGACGATTGCGCTGCGCGGACGGCCATCGTGGCCGCCGATGTCGTGCAGGTAGGGGAACTCGAGTCCCGCGGCGGCGGGCAGCTCGTCGACGTCGTCGTGCTCATCGCTCATGTCGGGCGTGTGCTCGAGCAGCAGGTCGAGCTCGCCGGTGTCGTGCGGCAGTCCCTCAAGCAGTTGCGCGACCGGGCCTGGGAGGCGTTCGCTGTGCACGACGAGCCACAGGTGGATCTCGGCTGAGTCGGTGATGTCGGCGAGCCGGCGCAGCGCTGCGTAGGTGAGCGTATGTGCGCGCAGCACGATCAGCTGCCGCGTGCGTTCGGCGCGCAGATGCACCTCGACGAGACGCCACAGCGGATCGCGGCGCGGCCCGAGATCGGGATCCTTGCCCAGCGCGGCGAGGACGCTGCGCGCCAGTCCGCTCGGGCCGCCGGTGGGTGCGGGTTCGCAGACGACCTGGCCGAACGGGCGCGCGTGCAGGCGACGCAGCCGGTTGAGGGTGTGCAGGTCGTCATGCGGGTCAAGCACGACGGTCAGGGTGCGTTCAGCGGTCCGCGCCACCGTGCAAGGCGAACACGTTGCGGGTCAGCCGCTCATCGAGCGTGTCGTGACCGACACGGCGTTGCAGGCGCAGCGCGCTGTCGGTGAACGCGGCCCAGTTGCGCAGGTTGCCGTGCGCGAAGACGTCGTCGACGAGCGCGATCAACACGGGGTCGACGTGGGAGTAGATCGGGTGAAAATCGGGGATCGCGGCGAGCACGTCGGCACGCGTCAGCGGCGCGAACCGCACTCGGCGGTAGACCCGGCTGGCGAGCATCGGCTCGCGCGACAGCACACGCCACGTGCCGTTGCCGCCGACAAGCACAAGCGCGAACCGCGTCGTGCGGTGATCGTGCAGGTAGCGCAGCAACTCGATGCAGTCCGACGTCAACAGCTGGCTCTCATCGACGACCACGATCGCCGGCGCGCGCGAGAGCTCGTCGACGAGGCGGCGGATGATCGCGAAGCGATCAAGGCGCGTCTCACGGCCCGTGAGCTCGTCATGTAGCGTCGCCGCGATCAGGCGCGGCGTTGGCCGGCTCGGGAAGGACACCCACACGGTGCGGATGTCGGGCGCCGCCAGCGCGTCTTCGACGGCGTAGGTCTTGCCGAGGCCAGCGCCGCCGTGAAGCACGGCCATCGCGCAGGCCTCGACGGCGTCGGCGACTGCGTGCTGCGCGAGCAGGTAGGACTCGGTCTCGAGCGTCGCTGCGTCCGCCAGATCGAGGAAGTGCCGCGCCACGCCAGCCTCACTACTGCTCGCGCGCGCGGGGCGGACCGGGTGCCGGGAGCAGCAGGTCCGTGCGCGCGGCCGCACGCAGCTGCTCGTCACGCGGGCCTCGACGCTCGGGAGCATCAAGCGCACGCTCGGGCAGCCTCGTCACCTCGGGCGGATCGGGCTCCTGCGCCGTCGCCGGCGCAAGACGGCCGCGAGCTCGTCGCGTCGCGCGGCGTTGGCGGCGGCGAAGCTCACCGGCGTAGGCGCGGCGCTCGGCCATGATCTGCGCCTGCTTCGCCGCGCTCAGCGTGCTGTGCGGCACTGCGGTGCACAGCCACGCGCCGCGCCAGGACACCTCGATCGAGCGTTGGTCGTGCGGCGCGAACGCGATCTCGACGGTCTCGCCGACGAGCTCGGTCAGCTCGACGGCGATGTACGGCAGTCCGCCGTGGTGGACGCCGTCGCGGCGCACCATCCTCGACCGGCGAGCGGTCAGCAGCGCACGCGCGTCCTCGGGCGCGACGAGCCGCAGCGGCGTCGGATCGGCCGTGAACCGCTGCCCGGGCGTCAGCGCTCCGAGCGAGCGGTGCGGACGCTCGCCGTTGTAGGCGAACACCCAACCGGCGAACGCCTCGACGAGCTGGCCGAGCGAGAGTAGGTCGCCGCTGTCCTCGAGGCGGCCGCGAACGTCGCGCGGCCCGTCGGTGTAGCCGGGCAGCGTCGCGATCAGCGTCTCGGCGATCGTGCGATGCAGCCG
Source organism: uncultured Actinomycetes bacterium (assembly GCA_963743055.1). GTDB lineage: Bacteria > Actinomycetota > Thermoleophilia > Solirubrobacterales > Solirubrobacteraceae > CADCVQ01. The sequence goes on from CAVUOK010000006.1 coordinate 76,976, forward strand.
CTCGATCTTGCCCTTCTCGTGTGGCGCGTATGGCGTCGCGGGATCCAGCTCGACGCCGAGCGCGAGCGCAGCGTGCTCGACCGCGCCGGCGACGAACTCCAGGCCGTGGTCCCAGCGAAGCCGGTCCGGCACGCCGCCGAACGGCCCGCGGCCGGGCTGAACGACGAGCGCGTCACGCAGCGCGGCGAGCACCTCGGCGGAGCTGGGCTGCAGCGAGATCGCCCAGCCCATGATCGCGCGCGAGAAGTCATCGATGAACAGCGTCACCCACGGACGACGTGGACGGCGACCGACGGCCGCGACGACGAGCACCGGCAGCTGCTTGTGATCGGCCTGCCAGACCGCGTTGCGATGCGGCGCCTCATAGCGCAGATACAGCCCGTGCTCGCGCCGCCCCGCCTCTCCACGCTTGGCCGACGCGCGCTCCGCCGGCCGCAGCTCACGCGCGAACGCCGCCTGCAACGTCCGCAACGGCGCCACGTCATGGCCCAGCTCGCGCCGCTCACGCCACACGGCCGCGACGTTGCCGCGCAGCCGGACATACGCGTCACGCAGCTCGCCGTCGAGCTCGAGGCGGCGCGAACTCACCGTTCGGCGCTGCGACGGTCCGCCGGCGGCGATCCAACGCCACACGGTGCGCTCGCCGACGCCGAGACGTTCGGCCGCATCGCGGACGCTCGCCGCGCGAAGGTCGCCGCGCCCGCGAGCGTCGATCAGGTCAGCGACCACGCGTGCCGCCGCCTGCGCACGCAACGCGACGTCGGTTCCACTCGGCTGCTGGCTCTCGGGCGTCGATGGCTCCTTCCCGATGCTCGACGCTACGCCGCGAGTCGCGCGGCGGCTACCGCCTCAGGGCCACCGACCTCGCTTAGAGCGGAAAAGGCGTCCTGAGAATCCGAGCCTCCACCGACGAGAATCCCAACGACTGTCAGCGCTTCTTGGCGGGGCTTACGTCCGGGAAAGGGCATTCCCGGACGTGGTCGCGGGTGATCGTCGTGTGGCGTCAGGGGGCGTCGGCGAAACGGCGCCGCGCGCGGCGCGCGTCCGGATAGAGTGACGTCCATCATGGTGGAGCTCACGCCGATGCGCCTCGCGGGATATCTGAACCAGCGATACCCAGACCGGTGGCCGGGTCACTTGGACGAGATCGAGGAACTCGTTGACGAACTCGAGGCAGCCGGGTATACGAGCGTAGACGAGGTTGCGGCGATGCTTGCTCGCACGAACGATGCCTTCCTAGCCCACGAGCGTGAAAGCCCGCCCGGAGGCAAGTCTGGGGTGAAGTTCCATGGGCTCGGCGTTGTTCGAGCATCGCGCGAGCTCGATCAGGCCCAGGGACGGTGATAAGCCCACATGGAGACCCCATGGAGGAGATGCGTGCGGCATGCGTGGTCCAGCTCGATCGCATCCGCGCGCTAGCTCCGCGATGCGGATTTCGCCCAGTCACCCTGCCTGACTCCTTCCGCGGTGCACACCTGGCCATAGTTCTTGACGAGAGCGTCTACGTCGCGCTCAGTCTGGAATTCGGAATGGACGTGCTGTTCGTGACCTCCGGCGTGCTACGCGACGTGACCGACGATCGCCTCACAGCCCTTCAAGCCTGCAACGCGCTCACGCGAAGCCGTCCCGCGTTTCCATGCTTCCTTGCGCCTGCCGACGGGCCGTACGGGTCGGACGTGATCCTGCAGCAGGGGCACCCTCTCAGCCTCGTGCATGAAGCCCCGGGATTCTTCAAGTTCAGCGTGGAGACCATGTCGTCGGTAACAGCGAAAATGCGCGAGAGGCTCGAATCCGAGGGCCTCGGTGGTGCTCCGTACCGATGGAATGACGAGGACATCCACCGTCTGACGATCCGAGCTCTGTAGCACCGACTTCGCTTGGCTCGCATACTCATGGCGCACTCGTCCGTCCGGCACCGAATCGCGTGTCCGGGAAGGATGATTCCCGGACACGAACGTCTGTCCGCCCCGTCGGGGATCCTGTGGACATGATCACGTTGGTTGCTCGACTTGAGCCGCTGTTGCTAGCCATCGTTCGTGCCTACCAGACGGACGTCGGGGGCAGCCGCCAGCCGCTCATGTGGTTTCGCTCGTTCTCCAGCGGAGACGCGCTCGAACATGAGGCGTGGCCCGTCGATGGGCCGGCGGTCGACGGTGAGGACCTGAGCGAGCTTGAGGAATTGGGTCTCGTGCGGATCGACGATCTCGGCGGCGCGTCTTCGGTCAGGCCGACGCGCGAGGCGATCGACTGCGTTGCCCAGTACGAACGTGAGCGAGCGCGCGCGGAACGCGCCGAGCCGGTCGACATCAGCTGGGCCGCCGTTCGACCCGTGCTCCACGCGATCGTCGAGCTCTGGGAGCGTCACGGCGCGTCGCCGAGCGCAGCGATCTCCGTCACGGCCGTAGCCCGCGAGCTGAACCGGTCGTCGGACGATCTCGCGCTCACCCGCGCGCTGGAACTGCTGCACGAGGACGAGTGGGTCGCCGCCGACTACGGGCCGGCGAGCGACGGCCCTTTGAGCGCGCGCCCGCTCGCTAAGGCGCTCAGCGGTACCCGCGGCTGGCCGGGTGCTGATGCTCGGGCCGCCGGCGAACGGCTCATCACCGCGCTCGACGAGCTCGCCGCGGTGGAGCCAGACGAGGACAAGCGGACGAAGCTGGCTCGCTTGCGCGAGTTCGCCATCGATCTCAGCTCCAAGACCTTGAGCGAGCTCGGCGGCAAGATGCTCGAGGGCGCGCTGTGACGTTGCCCGCGGGGCGATCTGCGCCGACGACGGAGATCCTCGACCCGGGCTGCCTTGCGTTGCGTGCCGCCGAAGTCGCCGCGCGTCAGCGCTCGCCACAGACGCGCCGCACCTATGCCGCGGTGTACCGCTCGCTGCTCGCGTTCCTCGGCGAGCACGCCAGCGTCGAGGACCTCACGCCCGAAGCCGTCCGCGGATACCGCGACGCGCTCGAGCACGCCGACCGCTCACCGGCGACCATCGCCAAGCACCTCTCGGCAATCCGCGGGCTCGCTGCCGCGGTTGGTGCTGACGCCGACGTGCGGACAGTCCGGTCGGCGAGCGTCGCGCGTGGCGAGCCGCGCGCCTTGTCGCACGAGGAGTACGCGCGCCTGCTGAAGATGCCCGACCGCCGAACACGCCAAGGCAAGCGTGACCTCGCGCTGCTGCAGCTGCTCGGCTCCGCCGGCCTACGACGCTCCGAAGCCGCCGCGCTCGTCCTCGCCGATGTCGACGAGCGCCGCCGCGCGGACGACCCGCGGCTGCGTCACGCGATCAAAGGGTCCACGTCGTGGTGGGTGACCGTCCGCTACGCAAAGCGCGGCCGCAGCCGCGTCGTGCCGCTCGACGATGACACGCTCGAGGCGATCGTCGCGTGGGTCAAGAGCCGCCCGCCGGCGGCAACGGAGCATCTGCTGCTGTCGATGCCGCGCACAGGCACGGCCGGCCCGCTCGGTGCTCGCGACATCGCTCGGATCGTCGGCCGCCACGCAGCCGCTGCCGACCTGCCCGACGACCGGCGCTCCCCGCACGTTCTGCGCCACACGTTCTGCACGCACCTCGCGGACATCGGTGCCGACACCGCCGTAATCCGCGAGCTCGCCGGCCACGCCGACATCCGCACCACGACCGTCTACACCGCGGTGAGCTCCGCGCGCCTCGTCGATGCCGTTGACGAGCGCCAGCGACAGCGGCGCGGCGTCTCTCGGGCTGTGCGGTAGACGTCGCGCCGCGAGCGAAACAACTGCTGGCAGCCTGCGGCCACATGCGTGATACGAAATGTCGTGTGGTTCGTATCCCGCGGGATTCCTAGATTCCCTAGCGCATGGCAAGCAGCGATGAATCCAGGCGGTGGCGGGCCGGCATGTGGCCGAACTCGCCGCCGCCGCTGCCCCTGTTGGGACACCAGGGACCGATCGGGCTGTGGGACGGGGGAGCATTCGTCTCCTACGAGCTCGCGAGTTACCACGGATGGCTCGACGATCCACGCCTCCGCCATCCTCCCGGCAGCTCGGTCGAGGATCTGTGGTCCGCCGATGAGAGGCGTTACCTACGATGGCAGCGCGAGTATCGGGCGGGCCGTGGCGAGAGCTACCTCCAGCTCAGCCAACTCGACGTCGACGACATCGACGCCGTGCTCGACTACGTGAGCACCTTCAACGTTCTCGACATCCGCGCCCTGGACGCGCCGCCCGTTGAGCGCCAGTGGTACGGCGTTGCAGCGCCCCGCTCCGAGACGCTGCGCATTCTGCGCTACTACCCCGGCTTCGGAGACGCGGGCCGAGGATCGTCGTACGACTCGTCGCTTCGAGCTGAGGCCGTCGCCCAGTGTGAGGCGGAACGCGCTGCCGCGCCAATCTGGGTGATCAACGAAACACTCGAAGAGTTCCGCTGGGGAGCCCGAGCGATCAGAGATCTTCACGCCGCCTGGCGCTGCCTGCGCGACGGCGACGACCCGAGACAAGTCGACTGGGCCAACCCTCGCATGCCACAACCGGAGCAATCCCGGAACCTCGCGGTGTCAGCGATAGCGACGTTCCTCGAGCACACCGTCAGCGATGCGTTGCGAGGATTCTCACCGCGGATGTGGCTACTCGATGACGCCCAACGCCGCGTCTTCGAGATGTCGCCCACGCCTACCACGCCCGAGCCACTGAACGTGACGATGTTCGAGGTGCTGGTACTCGAATTGTTCAGGCACATCGTTGAGAACGCGTCGTTCAAGAGCTGTCAGAACCCCGCTTGTGGCCAGACCTTCGTGCGTCAAGAGGGCGGCGCGGCCCACGGCCAATCTCGGATGACCGGCGTCATGTACTGCTCGCGCACCTGCTCGAAGGCGGTAGCGCAGCGCCGCTACAGAAGCCGGCTTGCAGCGCGTCGCGCACAGGCGCCACCGACCACGACCTAGCCCGCCGCGCGCAGGTACTGCCGGTGCCAAGCTGTCTGCGCGGCCAGTGCCAAGACACCTGCGCCGGACACCTATTTGTCGCCGCGCCAGCGGCGGTATCGCGGCAGCCCTGGGAGCCGGTTTGTCGCCATGATCGGCGGTTTGGCGGCGACAAAGAGCAGTTAGTGGCCGGAGCCGCGGGCAGCACCTCGCAGACGAACCGCAACCCGCGAGGCTGCTGGCGACGACCACGCTGCTGCGACATTGAGCCACAGGTCCATGCTGAGATCGGAACACAGGAGGCAGCAGGAGCGCAATTACTCGCCGGGGCATCCACCCGCGACGCTAGCATCCGGTCGATGCCTGAGCGGCTGAACCCGTTGCCGCTTCAGGCGAGCGCTGGCCCAACCTTGACACCACCGCCGCTTCAAGGAGGCGACGGCGCCGGAGCTATGTGGTGGACCGTGGCCATCGCGCTCGCCCCACTGATCTGTGAGATCGCGATCACGGCGGCCATCGGGGCTCGACCGCTCTCCTCCATTGGCCTGTTTCACGTCGGTCTGAGCGTCTTCGGCCTGACGCTTGCGGCGCTCGTGCGCATATTGACTCACGGCCGTGGCGCCCAGTACTTGCCGCTCCTGTTCATCGTCGCTTTGCTCGAGGTGATGCTCGCGCTTTACTTCGGCGGCACGTTCAGCCAACACGTTGTGGATCCGAGTCGAATCGAGAGCCGCATCACATTCCTCGAACGCGTGCAGCACGAGGGTCCGATGGCCTCGGTGAGCTCCGCCGAACTCGGTGACATCCGCGAGGACCTCACCGCCGTGCACGAGAGCCACCCAGAGAGCACCACCGGCGGCTACGTACTCCTCATCGTGTTCGGCATCTATTCCTTCCTCGTGCTAATTCGATTCTGGGACGGACCCACCGCACCCGAGCGGCTGCAAGCACGTGAGGCGGCGCGCGGTGGCGCCTAGCACGCAGCGAGACGACGTTCGCTCCTCCCTTTACGCGGCCGAGATTGCTGCCGTCATCGGGGTCGTCATCTCCACCGTGTCCGTCCTCGGCCCAGTCCTGGGCCTTGAGCGATCAACGCTGCTGGCGGTGACGTTCCCGGTCATTGTTGGCGTGGCATTCATGCTCGTCGCCGGACGGCGCGTTCTGATGACGCGAACCATTCCAGCGCGGATCGCCATCGGTGGCTCGGAAGGCGTCGGCAAGACCGTGTACACCAACGTCGTGGCAAGCCGCCTAGCGGAGAGTGAGTCGGCCATTCTTCGGTTCACACCGGAGGCGCGCACAGCTCAGCAGGTCTACCGGGTCATAAGCGACCTGCGTCGCGAACGGTGGCCGCCGAGCACAGGCCGCGACAACATCGATCGATACCGCGGCAAGGTGGAGCTGCTCTACCAACCGTTCTACCGTCGCCTCATCCGGGGACGCATCGAGTTCGACCTCGAACTGGGAGACTCGGCCGGCGATCTCTGGGATGAAGTCGCTGATCCTGAGCCGAGAGAGCTCTCACGGCTGATCGACTCAACGTTCTTTGAGTACGTGGGCGAGAGCAGCGCCCTGCTGTACTTCATCGCCGCAGACACGCTCCAGAAGGCCCCCGATCAAGTCGCCGACCACGTCAACGATTTGCTGTCGACCCTCCAGGTGCTGAGAAGTATCGAGCCGCGCGGTGAACCGCAGCTCACCAAGCCCATAGGCGTCATCGTCTCGAAGGCCGATTTGTTGACTACCCTGGAGCTGGACGCGCTGCGCGGCTTGTTCGACGACGTGCCGAGTCCCGACCAGGAACTCCTTGCGCCGCGATTTCTGGCTTCGCTGGAGCGCCTGGAACACCTAACTATCGTGATGACCCGGCAGGTGCGCTCCTTCGATGGCTTCATCGTGTCTGCGCTACGCGCCGCCGATCTTAGTGCCGGGGCGAGAGATCCTCTGGCCGGGGTCGAACATCCAGTCGAATGGGTCATACGGAGGATTCTGCGCTCGTAGAGCGCTGCGCTGCTGTCCCCCGCGTAGGGGCGGCTGTCGGGCGCAACGTGCGGCTCTGCGCAGGCAACAGCGCGAACCGCGCCGATCGGGCGGTTCTCGACCGCCACAGAGGTCCGCGCCGGCGAACTGCGCCGTCGCGATGCTCGTCGTCCCGCTGGACCCGTCGAATTGATACCCCGGCCAGCGAAGTCATACGGGCGGGCAACGACGCGTCGACGCTTGCTCGGCGTCAGTGGCGACAAACCCTAAGCGTTGGATCTTGCGCGGTTGATGGCGCTACCCGAGGATGTGCGCGGGCGGCGGCCCCGGATCCGCTTTTGAGCGCGTCTCCAAGCGTCCCGTCGATCGCGAACAGCCCCAGCAGGTCGCGCCCCTCGACCGGTCGTCGTGTTCAACACGCTCCGAACTCCGGCTGGAGCGTCGCGCGAACCAGGCCGTAGCGGCTGAGCGTCGCGCGTGAATCGCCGGTCTCGTCCGATTCCGCCTCAAACGCCTGCACGGCTTCCATCAGATCGCCGGCGCCCACCGGCCGCGCCGGCAGCGACGCCTCGCGGTCTCGCCAGACGGCGGCGCACCGCGCACCGTGAAACCACGCGCCCGTAAGCGCGCCGTGCGTCCGCGGACCCGGATACCCGTTCGGATTCGTAACTGCCCAGAAGAGCCGCTCCGTCCTGGCCTCGGCGGCCTCGATCAGCTCATCGAGGACCAGACCAAGACGTTCAGCAACTGCCGCGTCGCTGCCCAAATCGTCGGCGAGCGCGCGCAGCTCCCGATCTGCGGTCGCCAGGATCACCGCGAACGCGTGCCCCAATACGGGCGCAGCGGCGGCAGATCGGCCAGCTGCGGATCCGCCGCCAGCGGTGTCTCGCCGTCGTCGACCTCGCTGCGCCGGCCATACTGGTCGGGGATCTCGCCCCACCCCCAATACGGAAGCGGCTGGTCCGGGACGATCCCGAGCGCTTCCACCGGATCGATGCGCTGCTCGGCGATCGTACACAGGTGCGTCCAGTCGTCGCCCATGTCAAACGTGTACAGCAGCTGCTCGCCCGCGCGCAGGCGACTCAGCCGCGTCGCGCTCGCAGGCACCGATCCCGCCGGCGGATCGTCCCACGCGATCGGGCCGCACACGTCGGTGCCATCGGCGAGCTCGAACAGATACAGGTGCGATCGGTCCCAGCGCGCGAACGCGGTATCGATCGCGTCCGCCAACGCGAGGAACGTGTGCGACCGCGCAGCCGCGAACACCCGCCCCGGACGCGGCCACAACCTCCGGCCACCACCCTCGACGAGATCAACACCGATCGACAACCACGTACGCGCTACAAATCGCAGTCTGACGGCTCACGCCATCGGGCCGGAGGTCGAGTTCAGCGGTCAGCCGTACTTCCACTAACCGAACGGCCGCACTTCTGCTCCGATGCTAGGCAGACCCCTCTACGAAACGTCAAGAAGACTCCTTTCGTGGACTCAGCGCAATGGCAAGGGCAGAGTGTTGCTGCGGCAAAAGACGCTACTCCAGGGTACGGTGTCGTCCTCGTGATGCGCTCGGCCGACCCCAGCAACGAGACGCCTTGGTGGAAGACGGCCATCGTCGGACCAGTTGTTGCGGGCCTCATTCTCCTCGCCTCCGCCGGCTACTTCGGCGGCGTCTTCGGTGGAGATCACGAACCGCAGCCGCCCGGGACGCCCAGCGGACAGAGCACAACAACAACGTCCCCCGTGCCAGCCGGCAGCTTGGATGACGGCAACGAGTCGACGGAGCCTCCTGCGCCGTCGGAGCCTCGCCGCGCCGCTGCGTCCGGTCCTGGGGATGAGCGCTTGCCGTGCGGTGAGGCGAGACTCAAGGCGGGTACGGTGCGTCGCGCTCACCCTCCGCCGATCGATTTCCGCGGCGCCGTCGACTTGGACTGCGGCACTGTGACTGCGAGCGAAACCTCCGCGGGGGCGGACATCAGCGGACGCGACGAAGGAGGCTGGATCGACGCCCTCAATCCCCCGGCACGCGGTGTCCGAGTAGCACGACTGGACCAACTGGGTGAAACCGACTTTGAGCGTTGCGCTCAGATCCCCGAAAGCGATTGGGAGTGGAACGCATCGGGGCTCGCCAAGCTGCCGCCAAGCGGTGGACTGTGCGTCCGGACAAGCGAAGGAAACCTCGCCATCGTGAAGTTCGAACGGCCTCTTACCGGAGCTCGGCTGCACATCCGGTATCGGCTGAAGTATCTCGGCTAGAGGTCTGCGCTCGGCTACTTGGAGGGTATTGTGTTAGCGACGGTCTGAGCGGGCCAGGCTTCTTCGGTGATGGCGGGATTCCTGCGGTGTAACAGGGAATCTTGCAGCGGTGGATCGTCAGTCATGTCGGTGGGGGTAGCGCGCAGCGTCGCCCCGGACGGCTGCGGTCGGTGTGCTGACGTCGGGGCGGCTGGCTTGCGGCACGAGAAACGAGCAGCTGCTGGCGGAGAACACGCGGCTGCGCGCGACATGCCAAATGCGGCGCTCCTGCTGTTCCCGTGGGTTGATGTGAGCGCTTGATCGAGGCGCACGCCGTGCCGCGCCTAGGGTTCCGGCTTCTTCAGGGCTGGAACCACGGGAGGGCGGAACGACGTGCGCGGCATCAGGGTATGGGCGCGGCTGCTTGGCATCCAGCGGGCGGTCGTCGAGGACGTGCAGATCGGCGATGAGGGAGAGTTGGTCGTGTCGGTCAGGCCGGACTGGCGCGAGCGTGATAGGTGCGGTGTGTGTCGGCAACGCAGCCCGGGCTTTGATCTCGGTGACGGGCGCCGGCGTTGGCGGGCGCTGGATCTCGGCACGACGCTGGCGTTCGTGCAAGCCGACGCGCCGAGGGTCACGTGCCGTCGCCACGGCGTGGTGGTGTGCGCGGTGCCGTGGGCGAGGCATGGCTCGCGGTTCACGAAGGCGTTTGAGGATCAGACGGCGTGGCTGGCAGTCAACACTTCGAAGTCTGCTGTCGCGGAGCTGATGCGCGTGGCGTGGCGCACGGTCGGCAGTATCTGCGAGCGCGTTGCCGTCGAGGCCCGCCAGCACACCGATCTGCTCGACGGGCTGCGCAGGATCGGCATCGACGAGATATCGCATCGCAAGGGCCAGCGTTACCTGACCATCGTTGTCGATCACGACAGCGGCCGGCTGGTGTGGGCCGCGGCAGGGCGAGACCGCAAGACGGTCGAGCGCTTCCTCGACGAACTCGGCGAACAGCGCTGCAAACAGATCGAGTTGGTGTCCTGCGACATGGCGTCGTGGATCGCTGGGCCGGTCGCCGATCGGTTGCCGGATGCAGTGCGCTGCGTGGACCCGTTTCACGTCATCGCGCTCGCGACCGACGCGCTGGACGAGATCCGCCGCGAGGTCTGGAACGAGGCGCGCAAGAACGGTGAGATCGCCGCCGCACGCGATCTCAAGGGCGCACGGTACGCGCTCTGGAAGAACCCGGAGAACCTCACCGACCGCCAGGCCGCGAAGCTCTCGAGCATCCAGAAGACCAACGCCAGGCTCTACCGCGCGTACCTGCTCAAGGAGCAGTTCAGGCAGATCTACCGGCTGCCTGCCGACGCCGCGACCCGGCTGCTCGACGAGTGGATCGCATGGGCCAGACGATGTCGCCTCGCGTCGTTCGTCAAGCTCGCCCGCACGGTCACCAACCAGCGCGCGGGGATCGTCGCGGCGATCGAGCACGGCCTGTCCAACGCCCGCGTCGAAGCGATCAACACCCAGATCCGGATGATCACCCGCCGCGCCTACGGCTTTCACAGCCCGGGCGCGTTGATCGCGCTCGCGATGCTCTCGCTCGCCGGCCTCTGCCCGCCGCTCCCACGGTGAACACGGCGTTCACCGACCCACGGCAACGTCAGGAGACCCCCAAATGCGCAGCATCTCGGGCACGCTCTCAAAGCGTGCGACACGCGTCTGCATGCGGTAGCTGCCACCGCCGGTTGGCGCCATCTCGATCTCCGCGTCGGGCAGGTGCACGATGGTCTAGGTGACGTACAGCGCGTCGCTGTCCATGATCCATATCTGCGTCGCGAGATCCTCGAGGATGGCCGGCATGCGATCGCGCAGCGCGCGCACCCGGCCGCCGCCGTCGTGACGATCGTGCAGCTGCGCAGCGGCTCGACGTCGTCGGCGTCGCGCGGGCGCCACGACGCCCACAAGCCGGCGAACGCGAACGGCGCACCGTCCTCGCGCGTGATCACCAAGCCCGACGTCGTCGCCGACGAGACCGCGGTAGCGCGCGTCGCCCCGGTCGCCTGCGCGCACGTCAACTCCCTCGGCCGCTACGACCTGCACCGCCAGCCGCCGCCCGCCGGACACCTGCGACCGCTGCGACAGGTCGTCGCGGTCAGGCGAAGGAAGCGCTCTGACTCCGCCACTCGGCGTGAGTGGCGACAAACACTAAGCGTTGGATTTCGCGCCGATGATGGCGCCACCCCAGAACGTCGTAGTCCAGATCCCCGCCCGATTTCCGGCAGACGGCACCGTCTGCGGGCTCGGGGCGCGTGCCGACCGCGGGAAGGTCGGCCGCGACGCTCAGATCGTGCCGAACAGCCAAGCGCCAGGCTGATCGGCCGCGGGGTTCAGGCAGAACGCGCGGATCGCCGCCACCAGCTCGACGACGTCGATGTCGGCGCTCGCGTCGGAGTCGAGCTCGGCGAACACCCGCTGCGCCTGCGCCGCCGACAAGCCGCACGCGGCGAGCAGACGTCCGAGCTCGGGCTCGGTCAGCACGCCGTCGGCGTCCTCGTCGGCGAGCGCGACGACCGCCCGAGCCAGCGGGGCGATCTCGTCGTCGAAGCCGTCGTCCTCGCCCACAGCGCCGACCCAGGCAAGGAACTCGGCTTCGGAGATCCGGCCGTCGCGGTCGGCCTCGGCTCGGTCGGCCAGCCCCTGCCACAGCCGGCGATAGCCCTCCCGCACGGCCAGCGCGGCGGGCGTGCCGGGCGGCTGGCCGAAGGCCTGCACGAGCCGCAGCGCGAACGCCTCGTAGTCGTCGCGGGTCACGTACCCGTCGCCGGTCGGGTCGAGCAGGCTGAACCGCGAGTCGCGGGCACCGCCGGCCGCCGCGCTCGCTGCAGGCGCAGGCCCAGGCGCGGAGAGTTGCGCCGTGGACCAGCGCGTCAGCGCGTCGACGTCGGCCGTCAGCACGGCGCCGTGGCTCGCGCCCTCGTGGCAGACGAACTCGACGTCGGTGCCCGCCGCGCGGAGGTCGTCGGTGAACTGCTGCACGACCTCGAGCGGCACGACCTCGTCGGCGCCGCCGGCGGCCAGCAGCACCGGGCGATCGAACCGGGTCACGGGGACCCGGCAGGTGTCCAGCAGCGCGAGCACGCCCTCGCGGTCATGGAGGTTGGTCGTGCCGACGCGGTCGTTGGTCAGCCCGCGGCCGGCCTTCAGCACGTCCACGAGCGGCGCGGTCGCGGCGAGATCGACCAGGCGATCGCCCTCGTCGGTCAGTAGCGCGCGCGGATCGAACTCCGGGTGCGAGATCGGCAGACCGGCGAGCAGATAGGACGTCAGGATCGACACCTGCCGCGAGCCCTCGGCGGTCGCCGTCCCGATCAGCAGCGGCATGTGCACGGGCGGCGCGAGCGAGACCGTGCCGCGGAAGTCGAGCTCCGGCGCGTAGCGGCTCGCCATCAAGCCGACGAACAGCGCCGCGTGGCCGCCCTGCGAGAACCCCGCGACGACCCACCCGCCGCTCGTGGCCACGCCGAGCTGGCGGGCGGCCCGCACCGCGTCGACGACGTCGTCGGCGACCGCCTCGCCGTTGAGGTACGGGTGCGGGCCGGGGGTCGACAGCCCCTCGTAGTCCGTCACGGCCACGATGTAGCCCGCCGCCAGCCAGCGCGCGACGTGCTCGCGCTCAAGCCGCGTGAACCCCACCTGCGAGGGGGCGGCGCTGTCGCCGAGCCCGGTCGTGCCGTGCGCGTAGCCGACGATCGGAAACCCGCCGGCCGGCACGGGCGCGTCTGGCACGAGCGCCATGCCGGTCACGTCGCGAGGCCCGCCGTGATAGCCGAGCCCCGCGTACAGCATGCGATGCGCCTGCGCGGTGTGCTCGGGCCAGAACTCGACGGGAAGCGGATCGTGCTGCAGCAGCGCGCCGCTCGCGTGTTCTGACCCGGGCACCTCCGCTCAGCTCGTGAACCCGAAGTTCTTCAGGTAGTCCGCCGCGACCTTCGCCTGCTCCTCCTTGTCGAGGTCGACGCGGGCGTTGAGCTCCTGCATGATCTCCGCGGTCATGTACTTCTGGACGTCCGTGATGACCTTCTGACCCGCGGTACCGAGCTTCTTCGCCACCTCGTCACGGATCGTGAAGCTGATGTTGTAGGGCGGGAAGACGCTCTTGTCGTCGTCGAGCACGACGTACTTGTCCGACGACAGCGGGCCGTCCGTCGTGAACACGAACGCGACGTCGGCGTCCCCGTTGTCGAGGATCTGGAACTTGTTCTCGCCCGGCAGGAACTTCTTGAACTTGAAGCCGTAGACCTTCTCGACGCCGAGCAGGCAGTCGATGCGCTGTCGGCACGCCGGGAAGCCGTTGACGACCATGTCCTGCGTCTTGCCCTCGAGGTCGGAGATCTTCGTGGGGTTGCCGAGCTCCTTGGCCTTGGCCTTCGTGATCCCCAGGCGGTAGGTGTTCTCGAACGGCGTGGTCGCCAGCGACGTGATGCCGACCTTCGCGTAGTCCGCCTTGGACTGCTCGTAGGCCTGCGCCGGGTCCTTCGGGACGTCGGCGACCTTGACCTTGAAGAACGCCGTCAGCGAGGTGCCGGTGTACTCCGGATAGGCATCGACCTCGCCCTCGCGCAGCGCCTTGTATGCCACGAGCTCAGGGCCGAGATCGAGGTCCTTCTTGACGTTGTAGCCCGCCGCCTTCAACGCCTGGTAGTAGATCTCGCCGAGGATGTACTGCTCGGTGAAGTTCTTCGAGCCGACCGAGAACGAGACCTTCGAGGCGCCGTCGATCGGCTGGATCTTGTTGGCGGCCTTCTCGTCGGCCGAGACCTCCCCGCTGTCCGCCGGTCCCGTGGACTGGGCAGCAGGCGTCGACGTGTCGCCGCTGTCGTCATCGTCGCCGCAGGCGGTGAAGCCGACGGCGAGCACGAGCATGGCCAGCAGGGCGAACAGGGTGCGGAAGCGAGTCACGGGGTCTGCACTCTCCTTGTGGGTGTGGGCCAGAGTCGGGAGCGCCGGGCGCCGCGGGCGGCGACCTTCAGCCCCTTCGGGGTGACGAGCCGTTGCATGAGGGCGAACGCCGCGTCGGTGGTCAAGGTCAGGAAGGCGACGGCGATGGCGGCGGCGATCTGGCCGTCGGTGCCGTACACCTCCGAGGAGAAGATCGGGGTGCCGAGCGAGTCGAGGCCCGCGATGGGCGAGATGATCGCCGTCGCGAGGACCGTCACGACCGAGATGCGGATGCCGCCGAAGATCGTCGGCAGTGCGAGCGGCAGCTCGACCTGGCGGATGATCTGCAGGTCGCTGAGCCCTTGTCCGCGCGCCGCGTCGACGAGCTCGGGATCGACCTGCCGCATGCCGACGTACGTGTTCGTGAGGATCGGCGGGATCGCGAGCAGCGTCAAGGCGAAGAGGATGTTGCGAAAGCCTGTGCCGAGGAACGCGACGCAGAACGCGATGATCGCGAGCGCCGGGACCGCGCGGCCGACGTTCGCGACGCCGACCGCCAGCAGCTCGGCGCGTCCGAGATGACCGAGCCACAGGCCGAGCGGCACGGTGACGGCGATCGCGACGACGATCGCGAGCGCCGAGACCGCGAAGTGGTTGCCGGCCAGGTGGCCCATCTCCGACAGCCCCCCGACCTGCACGGTGCCGGCGCCGGACTCGCGCGCATGGAAGATGAAGTCGATGGCGTCGCCGAACGTCGTGAGGATCGAGGCGAGCGGCGTCATGACACGGCCGCTCGCCGCCAGGGCGTCAGGGAGCGCTGGACCATGAGCACGGTGAAGTCGAGCGCCGCCGCGAGCAGCGTCAGCAGCAGGCCGCAGAAGAGGACGTTGCCGCGGAACTCGATGTCCTGGTCGATGTTGCGGCCGAGGCCGCCGGCGCCCGCGAGGTAGGCGAACGCGGCGAGGCCGACCGTCGTCGCGGCCGCGATGCGCAGGCCCGCCAGGATCTCGGGGAGCGCCAGCGGCAGCTCGACGCGAAACAGCAGCTGGCGGCTCGTCAGGCCCATGCCGCGCGCGGCGTCGACGGCGTTCTGCGGCACCCCGGCGAGCCCGGTGATGACGTTGCGGAAGATGATCACGAGCGTGTAGGCCGTCAGCGCGACGATCGCCGTGTCGTTGCCGCGGCCCGTGATCGGGAGCAGGAGGAGGAACGACGAGATGCTCGGGATCGTGTAGATCGCGCTCGTCAGGCCGGTGACCGGGGTGATGAGCCAGCGCTGGCGGTGGGCGAGCAGCCCGATGCTCAGCGCGATCGTGAACCCGAGCGCCAGCGGGATCAGCGTGAGGTAGACGTGCTCGAAGAACGGCGTCTGGTAGCGATCGACGTGATCGAGGACCCAGCTCGCGCAGATCCCGTTGTTGCTCGGACAGCCCGTCTCGCCCGCCCGGTCGCGGAGAAATCCGCCTTGGGCGATGACCTCCGCGAAGGTCACGGCTCTTCGGAGGGCTCGCCGGTCGCGGCCCGCTCCGCGGCGACCGCCGGCTTCGCCAGCCCGGCCGCCTCGGCGGCGGCCGCACGCTCCGCCGGGCCGGCGACCTCCTCGCGGGCATGGCCGATCGCGTGGGAGATCGCCTGGATCGAGAGCGCGCCGACGACGTGGCCGCGGGCGTCGATGACCGGTCCGTACATCGACTCGCGCGCGAGGAGGTCCGACAGCGCGTCGCGCAGGATGTCGTCGAGCTCGACGATCGGGTCGGCGGGGGAGCGCAGCTCGGGGCGCACGCGCTCGCCGGTCAGGCCGCGCTCGGAGAGCCAGCCGAGCGGGCGCTCGTCCTCGTCGACGAGCAGCGCGATGTCGAGGTCGGCGTCGGCGAGGCGCGTGCGGACCTCGGCGGTCGCCTCGCCCGAGCGGCAGGTCGCGACCGTCCACAGGTCGATGTCGCGGACGCGCTGCAGCGCCAGGCGCTTGAGCGCGCGGTCGGCGCCGACGAAGTCCTCGACGAACGGGTTCGCCGGGGCCATGAGCAGCTCGGCGGGCGGCGCGTACTGCGCGAGCTTGCCGCCGACCTGCAGGACGGCGATGCGGTCGCCCATCTTGATCGCCTCGTCGATGTCGTGCGTGACGAAGACGATCGTCTTGCGCAGCTCGGCCTGCAGGCGCAGGAACTCGTTCTGCAACCGCTCGCGGTTGATCGGGTCGATCGCGCCGAACGGCTCGTCCATGAGCATGACCGGCGGGTCGACGGCAAGCGCGCGGGCGACGCCGACGCGCTGGCGCTGGCCGCCGGAGAGCTGCGACGGGTAGCGGTCGCGCACCTCGTGCGGGTCGAGGCCGATCAGCTCGAGCAGCTCGTCGACGCGCGCGGCGATGCGCTTGCGGTTCCAGCCGAGCAGGTGCGGGACCGTCGCGATGTTCTCGCCGATCGTGCGGTGCGGGAACAGGCCGATCTGCTGGATGACGTAGCCGATGTTGCGACGCAGCTCGTCGGGCTTGCGCTCCTTGACGCTGCGCCCGCCGAGCAGGATGTCGCCCGAGCTGATGTCGATCATCCGGTTGACCATCCGCATCGCGGTCGTCTTGCCGCAGCCCGACGGGCCGACGAGCACGCAGATCTGGCCGGCAGGGACCTCGAGCGACAGGCCGTCGACCGCTGGCGCGGCGCTGCCGGGATAACGCTTCGTGACATCGCGAAACTCCAGCGGCTCCGCTGACGAGCTTGCGGTCTGGGCCTGCACAGGCGCGATCCTACCCCGCCGTCCGGCGCTACAGCGCTTCCTTGAGGACGATGGCCAGCACGATGAGCGCGAAGATGCTGAAGATGACGCGGCCTCCGGCTTCGGATCTCGCGTCGATGACCGGTCCGCTCGGCACATGCCGGCGACGCGAGACCCGCGCGGTGCATCGACAGCTGGTCGTGCACGCTCGGTGTGCGCCGGTGCCCGCCACCGCGACGCTCGCCTGGCATCGGGCTCCTGCCGTGCCGGATCGGGTGCGTACCATGCCGTGCCGATGACCGGGGCCACGGGAGCGCCAGGCGGGATCGAGATACGTCATCTCGAGGCGTTCATCGCGCTCGCACGCCGCAGACATTTCGGTGAAGCTGCGGCTGAGCTCTCGCTGTCACAGCCGGCGTTGAGCAGGACGATCGCGCAGCTCGAGGATCGGCTTGACAGGCGGCTGTTCGATCGCACGAGCACGGTCACGGCGCTCACGGACGCCGGGCACGCGTTCCTGCCGGGGGCGCGGGCGTCGATCGACGCGTTGGCGCGCGCCATCTCGGGCGCCCGCAGAGTCACCGCCGCCGCACCGGTGCTGGGCGTACTGAACTCCCTGGGCTTCGAATGGCTTGCCGCGCTGGAGCGTGCGATCGATGCCCGCGGCGACGCGCAGCCGGAGCTGTGCCAACTGGCATGGCCCGACGGCTTCGATCCGCTGTCGGACCTCGTCGACGTCGGCATCTATCCGCTGCCCGTCGCGCTGCCCGAGCATCTGGCGTCCATCACGCTCGGCTATCGCCGGCCGTGGATCGCACTACCGCAGACGCATCCTCTGGCGCAACGCCCGGAGGTCCGGCTGTCGGAGCTTCGCGCGCTGCCGGCGATCGCCGAGCCCGCCCACGACCTCTGGATGCGCAGTGTCGCGATGTTGTTTCGCGCGCAGAACGTCGAGTTCGTGCTGGGTGCGCCGGCGATCTCGTTGTGCCACGTGCTGTCGATGATCGCGGACAGCGGCGGCTGGACGATGGCTGCGGCGAAGGGCGACTTCCATCTTTGGGACGGCGTCGCGTTCCGGCCGCTGGTGGACGTCGATCACGTTCGCGTCGCCGCCGTGTGGGAGCGTCGACGCGCCGGCGAGGAGCGCGTCGAGCGACTTGTCGGCGCCCTGCGCGTCATCGCCGAGCGCGAGCCCTGACGGTCCCGCCCATGAGGCGGCCTGACGGGCCCACCGGCCGGGACGGCGAGCGTGCGTGCGCTGCCCGCGCAGACCGGACCTCGGCACCGCGTTGGAACGCGCCTGCACCACCGACGAGGCCGGAGATCACGTCATGCCCTGTCCGCGAGTCAGCGCCCTGCTCGTGCCCTGAGTGCGTCGCTGCGCTTGCGCTCGCGGCCTCGCCGGCGGCAGCCGCGGACGACGGCCGTCCGCGCGAAGCGAAGCTCTCGGTGTCGACCGTGGCAACCGACGCGACGGACCACGCCCGACCGCCGATCGGGTCCTCGGACGGCATCACTGGCTCGGGCTCGGATCGCAGATCAGATTCGAGGAGACTAACCCCTCCGTCTCCGTGACGTGTGCGACGTTGATCGTGGCGCTGGTGGCGTTTGCGTAGGCCTCGAGCGCGAACTGCAGCGGTGACGCGAACAGCGGCTGGGACCCCTGGACCGGGTCGGACAAAGGTGCCACGAACATCAGGTTCAATAGGCTCTGTGACGGGAAGTCGCCGGTGGCCGTTTCGGACTGCCCGGTCAAGAACGCGGTATCAGGGCCGGCGTACGCCCATTGCTCGAGGGTTCCCTCCCCCGACACGACGGGCGCGACGCCGCCGTAGGCGTTGACGGTGGCGAACGGTTGCCACGTTGTCACAACGGTGCCCCAGTAGGAATCCAGGAGCCCCTCGCAGGTGTAGGGCGTGATGCTTGAGGGGTCCAGAGGCGCGGCGGCGGTGCTCGAAAGCCGGTACAAGGAATATCTCGCCGGGAGCAGGGTGCGGTAGGCCAGGCGACGGGCACTCAGCCGGATCACAGCGGCTGCCTCGGCCATGTCCCCGGCGCTCCACGTCCAGTCGGCCGCGGGCTCCCCGAGCCCCAGGGCGTTCTGGCCCGCGATCTGCAACTTCGTCCAGTCGCTGACGAGGATGCTTCCCTGCTGGTCGAGGAGCGTCGCGCTGCTCGTGTAGGTGTCCTCGAGGCTCACGGCGAGGTCGGCAGCAGTCGTGCTGACGTCGTTCACGACGCTGCTGCCGTCGGGGGCGACGTTCAGTTCGGACGCCAAGCCGAGGCCGCCGGCGACGACGTTCAGGGCGCCGGCGACCTCCGCTGCGAACGGGAGAAAGCCGCTGATGGACCACAAGATGTCGCTGACGATGGAAGCCACGTCGTAGTGCACACCGCTGGTGGGCGCCGCCGCGACGTCCTCGTCGACCGCGGCTGCGGCACTCAAGACGTCCGATGCGTTGCCCTGGCTGTCGACAAGCTGATCCTTGAGGCTGCCGATCGCATCCCACACCGGCCCGACCGCCTGCCACTCCTCGTTGAGCTGGTTCGTGACGTCGTCGACGTCCTGCTCCGTGAAGGAACCGCAGTCGGAATGCATCGCGAGCTTGCTGGCGTAGTCGTCCGCGGTAATCGTGTCGGCCCAAGACGCCCACAGCGATGCGTAGTGCGTGTCGTCATAGTTGGATTCGATCGGCGTGGGCATTTTACCGTTGGGATCGATGTACTCGGCGATGCAATTCAGGACGGCCTGCTGACCGACGGTAGCGCGCATCGGCCAGGCGCTCGTGGGTAGCGAGATCAGCCCGGTGAGCGTTCCGGCCAGCGGCGAGACCGAGTCGCTCGGGGAGGTCGCAACGAGGGCAGAGGGCAGCGACTCGCCGGGGTACAGCTGACCCGACGTGTTGCGGGCGAGCAGTCCGCTCAGTCGCGTGGTACCCGACCGCGCGGGGCTTGCGACTTGCGTCCATGGGTTCGGATAGCCGCCCGGGCGGCCCGGAGCGACCTGCGCGTACCCGCTGCTGGTGGGCGTTCCGTCGAGGGCGTTGAAGTAGAAGCTGCTGCCGCCCAGAGCCTGCAGGTCCCCGGCGACCGCATCCCACGCGCCGACCTGACCGGTGCCGCTCGACACCCGCCCGACCACGCCGATCGAGCGCACGAACACGAGCGTGGACGCGTCCCGCTCCGCATCGTCCAACAACGTGTGCATGTCGCTCAAGCCGGCGTTCGTCATCGGGAACGTCCCCTTGGCTCGCACGACAAGGCTCCCAGAATCCAGGACGAGCACGAAGAAGCCGGGGCCGTCGAGCGTCTGTGACGTGTAGGACCTGAGCGCAACCGGGCTTTGTGTCTCTGCGCTTCCGATCGTCATGACGGCCGGGTTGGCGGTCGGATCGCCGGTGTCAAAGGGCACCCGTTGGGTGTCGACGAACGCGTAGCTCTGCCCCGTCAAGTCTTCTTGGAGGTAGCCGTGCAGCCCCCCCGCCGGCACGCCCGAGGGCAGGCCGGCCAGCCCCGGATTGAAGTGGCTTTGCCCGACCGGGGTGCCCGGCACGCCGATTACCGAGAATGCCGAGCACTGGCCAAATCCCCCGCATCCGGCGCTGTCCGAGAGCAGAACGGACGGGACATCCCCCGCGCCGATCGCGGCCATGGCCGCGTTGATCGAGGTGGCGGGGTTAACGGGGCAGGAGGACGCGCAAGGGGCAGAGAAGTTCATGACGCTTGGATCGGGCCTCGCGAGGATCGCCAGCGTGGTGTTGGGCAGCGCTTGGATTGTCGTGAGCAGTGCCGCCGCGCCTGTGGCGTCGTTGGCGAACGACGTGTTGCTGACGAGCGCGAGCGTCCCGCGATCGAGTACCACGAGCTGCAGGGCCGCGGTCGCATCCGGCGCGGCATAGAAGCTGGCGCCGCTCGTGGTCTCGTCGCCGACCTGGACCCCGAATGCTCCATCGCTGTTCTTCGCGATCGTGTCGATCGGTATGCCGAGCGGCGGGCCCGAGATCGCCGCCGAGTAGTCGACGTCGTCGCTGCTGGACGCCGCCGCCGAGGCGGCGAAGCCCCCTCGCCGCGATGTCGCGGCGCTCGCATGCGACACCGTCACGCGCAGCCTGTAACGACCAGGCCGATCGGGACGCAACAGCGGTCGTCGGCTCGTCGCGTCTTGAAGGCGAGCGCGTGACCCGCTCGGCGCCCGAACGATCGACCACCGGTAGCGCAGCGGCGTCGTGTTAGTCGCGGGCACGGAGTTGCGGGCGTCGAGCCGGACCGCGTCACCCAGGTCCCCGCGCCGGGACGGCCCCGCTGCGGCGACGGGAGCGTCGCGCGGCAGCAGCAGTCGCACCCGCCGCTGCGTGTACATCCCGCGAACTCCGTCGACCGCGCGCACGCGCAGTACGTTCGTCCCGGGTCGGAGGCCGTGATCGCCATCCAGCGACACGACGCGCGTGCGCCCGCCCGCGTGAACGCGGACAGCCGGACCGCCATCCGGCCGTACGCTCAACCGAAGGCTCGCACGAGCCAACCGCACCGTCACCGTCGCGCCCCCGTCTTGCGCCGGGCGCCCCGAGACGCCGGCGAGCAGCCCGTCGACCCGCCGGGCGAGCACGAACCGCACCTCGCTGAACCGCCGCCGACCGCGACTGTCGACCGTCCGCACGCGCAGGGTGTTGCGTCCAAACCGAAGGCCTTTCGTCGTGCCGTGGCGCAGCGTCGCGATCCGCTGCCGTCCCTGCCCAGCCCGCTCGAACGAGCCGGTCACGATGGTCGAGTCCAGCTTCGCGCGAAACGACCGCACGTCGCTGCCGACCCGGACCGTGACGTGCACCTGGTGACCGAAGACAACGGCGCCGCGCGAAGGTTGGGAGATGCGCAAGTCCGACGGTCGCAGACCGGCGCGTCCCGTGTCACCGGCAGCCAGCGCGGGGAATCCACCGGCCACGACCGCGGCGAGACTCAGAGCACGTATCACGACCGACGGGCCGCGCCTCTCGATCATGCGCACGCTCACTCTCCTCCCCTGGTGGTGACACGACCGGCTCGATCGGTCGAAGACGAGCCAGTTGCGCGACAGTACCTCGCGCACGCCGCGGTCAAAGGAGCAATGCACGCGACGCATGACCCGATGCACGCCACGCATCACCATCACCAGTAAGACCTATTCACCGGGTAACGATGGGCGCAGGTGACGTCGCGACTCACCCCGGAGTCGTCCGCGGGTGCGACGTCACTCCCCTCACCGGATCGGCGACCCGCAGCGCTGGCGCTGCAGATAGGTTCTCACGCGCGAGGACCTCGACTTCATAATCGGCGACTTCACGCGCCGGCGGCACGCGGGTGATCTGCTACGCAGATCGTGATGTCGCGGTGAAGCGCTCGACGCGTACAGAACGCAGCAGGCGGCGTACGATCGCGTCGTGGTCATCGACCAGCACGCCCGCCTGGACGCCGCGGCCGCGGCTGCGCACGCCGCCGAGCGGCGCGGCGACCCGTGGGGCGCGTCCGACGCCTGGCGGCGCTATGTGCTCATCGAGGACGCCATGCGCGACCCCCAGGAGTTGCTCGACGAGGGCGTCGCGCTGAGCAAGGTCGCGATCGACCTATGGCAGCAGTGCTGAACGACTTCGCCGCGGCGCTCCGCGATCTCAACGGTGCGGGAATCCGCTACGTCGTGGTCGGCGGGCTCGCCGTGATCCGGCATGGCGCGGTGCGCGCGACCAGGCGGATCGACGGCGTGGAAGCCGCGATCTGCTCGCTCGCCGACCTCGTGGCGATGAAGCGCGCGACGGGACGCGGCGTCGACGAGCTCGACCTCGAGCGCCTCCGCGAGGCGCACGGCCGCCTGCCGGGCGACGCGTAGCCTGCTACGCCCGCGCGGCCCGGCGCGCCGACGCGTGGGCGGCATCTTCGAGCTCGTCGTCGAGCGGCTCGAGCTCGTCCAGGCCCGTGGCGGCGCGGATGAGCCAGTCGGCGAACCACGCGTTCTTCGGCAGCAGCGGCCCGTGGAGGTATGTCCCGATGACGCTGCCGCGCCGGACGCCTTCGAAGCCGGTCGCGCCCGTGTTGCCGTGGCCCTTGAGCACGCGCCCGAGCGGCTGCTCGCCCGCGCCAAGGTGCGTGCGCCCGCCGTGGTTCTCGAAGCCGGCGAGCACGCGCGGCGGCGCGCCGTCGTCGTCGAGCCGCACCTCGATCGCGACGTTGCCGATGAGCCGCGAGCCGTCCGCCGAGCGGATCGTCTCGAGGTCGACCAGCCCCAGGCCCGGGATCTCGCCTGTGCCCAGATCCGCCACGCCGCCCTTGCCGACGCCCGGGGATCGGGTATCCGCGCCGAGCTCGTAGCGGTGGCCGAGCAGCTGGTAGCCGCCGCACACGCCGAGCACGATCGCCCCGCGCGCCGCCGCCGCGTGCAGCGCGTCGCGCTTGGTGGACACGAGGTCCAGCGCGCATAGGCGCTGGTCGCGGTCCTGCCCGCCGCCGAGGTAGAAGAGGTCGTGCGCGTCGGGGTCGACGCGCTCGCCGAGGCCCGCGGCGGTGACCTGAAAGCCGATCCCGCGCCATGCGCAGCGCCGCTCGAGCATGAGCAGGTTGCCGCGGTCGGCGTAGATGTTCATGAGGTCCGGATACAGCGCGCAGACGCGAAGCTCAGCCACGGAGCATCACCACGGTCGTCCCCACGTGCTCCTCGGTCGGCGGGATGACGCGGACCTCCAGCGGCCGCAGCCCCGCCGCGACCGCCTCGGCCTCGACCTCACCCGCGCCCACCTTGTCGAGGTGGATGACGTCGTCGGTCGACCAGCGCTCGCCGGACGGTCGCACGATCGTCCGCACGCGCTCGATCGCCATGCGGTCGCCCACGTCGCGCAGCGCGACCGGCTGGCTGAACCAGCTCGTGCCGTCGATGACCGCGTGGTCGGGCAGCGGCAGGATGCAGGTCGACGCGTCGAACGCGTCGAGCTCGTGCGCCATCGCGCACGCGAGGAGCCCGTGCGGCGACAGGTGCTTGCGGACGCAGCGCAGGAAGCCCGCGCGACCCGCCGCGCCGAGCAGCTGGATCGTCTGCATCGGAGCGATGACGAGGCCGAAGCGCCGGTCGCCGAGGTCGAACGCGCTCGCGTCGCCGAGGACGGTCTCCACGGGCAGGTCGCCCGCGCGCTCGCGCAGCGCTTCGAGAAACAGCGGCTCGCGGTCGAGCGCGACGACGCGGTGGCCGAGGCGCGCGAGGTCGAGCGTCACGCGGCCGGTGCCCGCGCCGAGGTCGAGGACGGGGCCTGCCTCCTCGCGCGCGAGCTCGCGCCAGACCGGGAGGTCCGCCGCGTAGCGGCTGCACTCGACATCGTGCCAGATGACGTCGCTCACCCGAACGACCCCTTCGCGGCGCCGCGGGCGACGAGCAGCCCGCGCAGGTCGAGCATCGCGGTATACGTGGGCAGGGCGACGAGCCGCCCCTCGCCGGCCGCGAGCGCAGCATCGAGACCGGCCTCCAGCGCGGGCACGACGTGCAGCCGCTCCGGCGGCACGCCGGCGTACTTGAAGCGCACCGCGAGCTCCGCCGCGCGCGTCCCGCTGCACGTCACGCGCCGCACCCGGTCGGCGACGAGCTCGAAGTCCGCGTCCCACACCCACGAGACGTCGTGGCCGTCGGCGGTGCGGTCGTTGAGCACGGCGAAGACGTCGTGCTCGCCGGGGTCCAGCGCGAGCGTTCGCAGCACCTCGTTGGCGCCGGCCGGGTTCTTGACGAGCAGGATCGCGAGCTCGCGCTCGCCGACGACGACGGTCTCGGCCCGTCCGAACGCGGCCTGCGTCGCCTCCAGCCCGGCGACGATGGCATGCAGCGGCGAGCCCAGCGCTTGCGTCAGCGCCGCCGCCCCCAACGCGTTGTAGACGTTGTAGAGGCCGGGGAGGGGAAGGGCGACGCGCGCGGACGACCCGCCCAGGTGCAGGCGAAACCTCGCGGCGCGCGTGCCGTCGAGGACGATGTCGCTCGCCCACACATCCGGAGCGGGCCGCGGGCCATCGCCGTTGGGGCAGTGGTAGCGCCCGAGGTGGCCCATGTAGACGGCGTCGTAGACGTACGGCGCGCCGCAGCGCCGGCAGTGCTTCGAGTCCGACGCGTGCGCCATGCCGGCCAGCGCGACGGAGTCGTCCTGCACGCCGAAGTACGTGACGCCGCCGCGGTCGCGCCCGAGGTCGGCGACGAGCGGATCGTCGGCGTTCAGCACGAGCGCGGTCTCCGGCGCCGCAGCGACGGCCGCCGCCCAGCGGTCGGCGATCGTCTCGAGCTCGCCGTAGCGGTCGAGCTGGTCGCGAAAGAGGTTCGACAGCAGCAGCGCGCGCGGCCGCAACTCGGGCACGACCTGGTCGAGCCAGAACTCGTCGACCTCGAAGAGCCCCGTGTCGCCGTCGATCGACGACCCGCGCGCCGCGCCGAGGAGCGCGGTCGTCACGCCGCCGGCCATGTTCGCGCCCGCGCGGTTGTGCACGAGCCGCGCGCCGGTGCCCTCGAGGATCGCGGCGACCATCGCGGCGGTCGTCGTCTTGCCGTTGGTCGCGGAGATGACGGCGCTGCCGTCGCGCAAGCGCCCGGACAGCCGAGCCATGGCGCGCGGCTCCATCCGCATGAGCAGCTTGCCCGGCAGGCTCGTCCCGCCGCGCCCGCTGCGACGCGACAGCGAACCCGCCGCGCGCGCGACGGCGATCTTCGTGCCCAGGATCACGCTCCCGAACCTCCCGCATCTCGCGGCGTCTCGCCGCCGGGGGCCGTCGCCCCGCACGGATCGGCGGCTCGCGAACGGATCACGCGAGGACGAGGGTCTCGAGGCGCTCGGCGATCGCGACGGGGCTCGGGTCCGAGGCCGTCTCGGCGACCTCCCGCGTGCTCGCGCCGGTCAGCACCACGGCGCCGTCGATCCCGGCGGCGTAGGCGGCGCCGAGGTCGGCGTCGACGCGGTCGCCGATCATGAGCGCCTTGCCCGGCCCGAGCCGGTCGAGCGCGGTCTGCACGAGCGTGGGCTCGGGCTTGCCGACGGTCGCGACCGTGCGCCCGGACGCCGTCTCGACCGCCGCGATGATCGCGCCGGACCCCGGCCACAGGCCGTCGGATTGCGGGAACGTCGCGTCGCGGTTGGAGCCGATCAGGAAGGCACCGCGCAGCGCGGCCTGGGTGGCCTCGCGCAGCTCGGCATAGTGGAACTCCGGGTGAAACGCGACGACGACGACGTCCGCGCGGCTGGCGAACGCCGTGCCGTTGACGATCCGCAGCCCGGCCGCCTCGACGTGGCGGTGCAGCGCCGGGGAGCCGATGACGACGGCCGCGCCGCCGCGGAAGCGCTGGGCGAGCTCGAACTGCAGCGCGCCGCCGACGGTGACGACCTCCTCGAGCGATGCCTGGAACCCGAGGCGCCAGAGCTTGCGCACGTACTCCTCGGTCGCGAGCTGCGAGTCGTTGGTGACGAACGCGATGTTCTTGCCGGCCGCGCGCAGCGCGCTGATGGCGTCCGCGGCGCCCGGCGTGGGCTCGTCGCCGACCCACACGCAGCCGTCGAGGTCGAGCAGGATGTGGTCGTAGCGCGCCACGCGCGGGGTGATCTGCACGACCAGGAGTTTGACTACCCTTCGACGCCGTGCGGCGTGCCACCGGCCTGATCGTGATCCTGCTTGCGGTCCTCGCCGTCGCGGCGTGCGGCAAGGACGACCCGCTCGGCGACAGCACGACGACGACCGGGGCACCGGCGGCGGCGACCGCCACGACCGCGACCACGGCCATCCCGCCGCGATCGGCACGCGACGGATGCGAGGCCGTGGAGGCGCCGGAGCCCAAGCCCGACGCCGACCCCGGGCTCACGCGCAAGAAGCTCAGCCGCAAGGCCACGTACGTCGCCGTGCTGGACACGAACTGCGGCACGATCCGCATCCAGCTCGCCGTCCTGCGCGCGCCCAAGACGACGTCGTCGTTCGCGGGCCTCGTGCGCAAGCACTTCTACGACGGCCTCACGTTCCATCGCATCGCCAAGCCGGGCGGCAACGACTACGTCATCCAGGGCGGCGACCCGCTGCTCACGGGCAACGGCGGGCCGGGCTACTCCGTCGTCGAGAAGCCCGCGAAGAAGACGCGCTACGTGAAGGGCGTCGTCGCGATGGCGAAGACCGCGGAGGACCCGCCGGGCGCGTCGGGCAGCCAGTTCTTCATCGTGACCGCGGACGTCGCGCCGCTGCCGCCGGACTACGCGATCCTCGGCCGCATCGTCGGCGGCGACAGGGTCGTGCGGCGGATCGCCCGCCTCGCGACCGACCCCGCGACCGAGATGCCGATCGACCCGGTCGTCATCAAGACGATCCGGATCGTGCGCCGTTAGCTGTACTCCTCCCGGCGCAGCAGCATGACGCCGAGCATGGCCGGGAACATCGCGACGTGCTGGATGCCCATCAGCGCGTGGACGTCCGACTCGGCGCCGGCCCAGAGCAGCGCGATCACGGCGAAGGTCGGCACGAACATCGCCGCGCTCATCTCCATCGTCAGCCCCCAGCGGTGCCCGCGGTAGCGCATCCACGCCACCATCGGGACGGTCATATTGACCGCCATGCTCAGCAGGAAGAGCGCCGGAGCGTCGCTGTCCCAGCTCGAGACGTCGACGCCCGCCAGCTCGAGCAGCGCCGCGACCGCGAAGCCCAGGACGAACATGCCGAGGAACATCGCCGCGAGCATCTCCGCGTAGTGGCGGACGAAGGTGCGCACGGGCGTGCGCCGAGGCTCGTCCGCGCGGGGCTCGGGGATCTCCTGCCGCGGGACTGACGGCCTGGTCTCGGGGTGGGTCTTCGTCTGCATCGTGATCGCCTCCGGTGGGTCGCGGCGGTTGGTGAGCCCGAACCGTACGTTACCCCAGGGGGGTATCGCAGTAGTGCCCCCTGGCGTCTCGGGGTGTGGTCAACCCCCGCATGTCCCGCACCCGCGGCGCCGCAATACGCTTGGCGACGTGCGCCTGACCGACGGGGAGATCTCGGGATGGATCGCCGGGTGGAGCAGGCGAAGCCCCGACAAGCTCGCGCTGCGCTTCGGTGATCGGGAGATCACGTACAGCGCGCTGGAGCGGCGCGTGGCCCGGCTCGCCGGCGCGCTCCACGACCGGGAAGGGATCGCCGAGGGCGATCGCGTCGCGTACCTCGGCCACAACGCGCCCGAGCTGCTGGACCTGCTGTTCGCGTGCGCGCGCCTGGGAGCGATCCTCGTTCCGCTCAGCGCTCGCATGCCCGCCCCGGAGCTTCAGGTCGTGCTGGGCAACACCGAGCCCAAGGCGCTGCTCGCCGAGGCCCCGTTCGCGCGGACCGCGAGCGAGGCCGCGGAGCCTTGCGAGGCGAAGGTCATCGTGTTCGGCGCGGGCGAGGGGCCGGGGAGCCTCGGCGCGGGCGACGGGCCGGGGAGCCTCGGCGCGGTCGACCGGCCGGGGAACCTCGACGCGCTGCTCGACGGCGCGCCCGAGCTGCCCTTGGACCCGGATCGCTCGCCGCGCTCGCCGCTGCTCGTCATCAACACGTCGGGTACGACGGGGCCACCGAAGGGCGCGGTCCTCACCTCCGAGTCGCTGCGCGTCAACGCGCTGAACGTCGCCGCCGCGGTCGGCATCTGCGCCGACGACGAGGTGCTCACCAACGGCCCGCTGTTCAACACCGGCCCGCTGAACATCCTCACGACGCCCGCGCTCGCAGCCGGCGCGACGGTCACGGTGCTGCGCGAGTTCGACCCCGGCGCGACGCTCGCGGCGATCGAGCGCAACCGGATCACGCTCGGGATCTCGACGCCGGCGATGACGAAGGCGCTCACGTCGCACCCGCGCTGGGACGCGACCGACCTCTCGAGCCTGCGCTGCGTCATCACGGGCTCGACGACCGTGCGCGAGGACGTGCTCGCGCCGTGGTTTGACCGAGAGGTGACGGTGCTGCAGGACTACGGGCTGACCGAGACGATGCCGGTCGTGACGATCGTCCCGCTGCGCGATGCCCATCGCCTGCGCCACACCGCCGGACGGCCGGTCGCGCACTGCCGCGTCCGGATCGCGGACGCTGACGGCACGCCGGTGCCCGACGGGGAGGAGGGCGAGGTGCTCGTGCAAGGCCCCGGCGTCATGGCCGGGTACTGGCGCAACGCGGAGGCGACCGAGCAGGCGTTTCACGACGGCGGCTGGTTTCGCACGGGCGACGCGGGTGTGCTCGGCGACGAAGGGATGCTGTCGATCGCGGGCCGTCTCAAGGAGGTCATCATCGTCGGCAGCTGCAACGTCTACCCCGCCGATGTCGAGGCCGTGCTGGCGGACTGCCCGCAGATCGCGGAGGCCGCAGTGGTCGGACGGCGCGACGAGCGGCTCGGCGAGGTGCCGGTCGCGTTCGTCGTCCTGAACGAGCCCGGCGCGATGAGCGCCGGCGAGGTCAAGGGCCTCTTCGACGGCGAGCTCGCGGCGTACAAGCACCCGCAAGACGTCGTGTTCACCACGGCGCTCCCGCGCAACGCGATCGGCAAGGTGGAGCGCGAACGGCTGCGCGAGTCCGCATGAGACATCCTCTGCCAACCCTCAGCGCGGGCTTCGGCCTGCCGCCCGAGGCGCCGCCGAGGCCGAGCGCAACACCCCGTTCGCGGCGCGCAAACGGCGAGCTGCGCTCTGAACGTCAGAACAGCGACGTCTGCTCGGGCGGGTCCAGGCAGTCGGGCGCGTCGTGGCGCGCGTCGTTGACGTTGCGGCTCACGGGACGGGTCTGCAGGCCCGGGCCGGCGGCGACCAGCAGCGCGTGCAGCTCCTCGGCGGGCGCGGCCGGGTCCAGCCAGCGCTCCTCCTCGTCGCGCTCGAGGATCACGGGCATGCGGTCGCGCAGCTCGCGCACCGGGCCGGCGGCCGCGGTCGTGACGATCGCGCAGCTGCGCAGCGGCTCGACGTCGCGGTCGGCGCCGCGCGGGCGCCACGACGCCCACAGCCCGGCGAAGGCGAACGGCGCGCCGTCGGAGCGCGTGATCCAGTGCGGCGTGCCCGCCGACCACTCGTAGAAGCCGTCGGCGACGATCAGGCAGCGCTTGCGCGCGAACGCGTCGCGATACGCGGGGCGCTCGGCGACGGTCTCCGCCCGCGCGTTGATCGTCTTCGCGGCGACCTCGCCGGGGCTGGACGCCCAGAACGGCACGAGCCCCCAGCGCAGCAGCGCGCCCTCGGGCTCGGCGTCGCGCGGGCGCAACACGGCGAGGACGTCGTCGCCGGGCGCGACGTTGTAGCGGCGCCGCACCTCCAGGCGCTCGCCCAGCCCAAAGCGCGCCCGCAGCTGCGAGGGGTCAGGCGTCGCGAGCGTGTAGCGCCCGCACATCAGCCGCCGGCGCGCGACTCGCGCGCCTTCACTTGGGCCTTGCGCTGCTTGCGCCGGCCGACGAGCGCGAGCACCGCGAGCGCCACGATCACGATGAAGAGCCCGAGGCCGAACGAGCCCATCGTCGAGCCGCCGCCGAAGGGCAGCAGGACGAGCGAGGCCACGGCGAAGCCGATCGCCATCAGGCCGACGACGATCGCGACGAGGATGAGGCCGCCGCGGATCTTCTGCAGGCGGCCCGCGCCCTGGGCGGGGGAGATGAGGCCCATGAGCCGCAGCACGAAGAGCTGCCGGCTGGACGGCGCCTGCTGACCCATCTTCTCGACGGCCGCCTTCAGGTCGTCGGGGCGGCGCTCGGCGAGCGCCAGCGACGCCTCGGCCATGCGCCGCAGCTGCATGCGCTCCTGCGGCCGCGCGGCGGCGATCGCCTTGCGGAAGTGCTCGCGCGCCTTGACCGCGTCGTAGCGCTCGGAGGCGCGGGCGCCGAGGATCGCCTGCGCGGCGGCACGGTGCTTGGTCTCGGAGGCGAGCTCGTCGTCGGAGCGCAGCTCGAGCGCCGACATCGCGGCCAGCGCGCTCTTCTGCTCGACGCGGACCTGTCGCTGCTTCGCCATTGCCGCCGACAGTGTAGACCTCACCTGAATCCTCCGAATCTCGGGGTGTCGTGCCATCGCACGCCACCCGCTGGCAGGGTGACGCCAGCCGCTGCGAGGCGGGCACCGGGTCGACAACCACCCGCCTCGCCGCGTAGTCTCGCGCTCGTGAAACGCCTCGCAGTCATGCTCGCGGCCCTCGCGCTCGGCCTCGCCGTCCCGGCGCTGGCGGCGGCGCAGTTCGGGCCCAACGTCCCCGCGCCGCTCACGCAGACCGACGACTCCGACTCCGTCGCCCCCGAGGAGGACACCGGCCTCACGACGCTGCAGCTCGTCCTGATCTTCGGCGCGGCGATCGGCGTGGTCGGCCTCATCGGGTACGTGATCATGCGCGACGCGCGCCACTCGGCTCCGGCCGCCGCGCGGGCGAGCGCGAAGGCGGCCGCCGCGGCCGGTGGGGGGACGCCGAAGACGAAGTCCGCGCGTGAGCGCGAGCGCGAGCAGGCACGCAAGCGCGCCAAGGCGAAGGCCGCGCGCGAGCAGCGCAAGCGCAACCGCCCGCGCTGAGATCCGCGCGTTAGCGCGCCAAGATCGGGGTACGGCAAGACGTGAGACCCGATTACGAGGAGGCCTCACGTGGCAACCCAGGTGAACCAGAAGTTCACTGTGTCAAACCCCGATCAGACATGGGGCGTCGTTTCTGACATCTCAAAGCTCGTGGCATGCGTGCCGGGAGCGACCGTGACGTCAGCCGAGGGCCAGAGCAAGGCCAACGCGGAGATCGACGTCAAGATGGGCTCGATGGGCATGAAGTTCTCCGGCCCGGTCGAGATCGTCGAGCAGGACGCGGGCTCCAAGCGCGCCGTGGTGCGCGCGCAGGCGAGAGAGGCCGGCGGGCAGAGCAACGCCGACGGCACCGTGACGATCACGATCGGCGGCGACGGCGGCACGATCGACGGCACCGCCAACATCAGCGGCAAGGCCGCGTCGATGGGCGAGGGCACAGTCCAGGCCGTCCTCACGCAGCTCGTGCAGGGCTTCGCGGGCAACCTGTCCAAGGCCTGACAACGAAGGCTCCGCGCGCGACGCACGGCGCGCCGCAGAGCCGCGAGCAACGCGACGGCGCCCGGCCCACCGGGCGCCGTTTGACGTCCCGGGCCAAGAACGCCGAGGCAAGCGCAATCGGTGTGTTCGAGCGCGCGGCGGGGAGTATGGTGAGGTCACCCGCGCCGATCTCGTTGCGGCGCGGCCAAAGAGGGTAAGGACCGCTGACGAATGGATCTCGACCTCGACAGCCCACCCGCACCGCTGGCCGCGCTGCTTGACAGCGGCGAGGAGCAGGGCTGCGTCAACCTCTCCGAGCTCGACACCCTCGCGCGCCGCCTGGAAGTCGACGACGAGGACCTCCCGGCGCTGCACGAGGCCTTCGAGGCCCGCGGCATCAGCGTCTCCGACGACTGCGGGCGCACGAACGTCCCGCAGACGGACTACGGCAACGGCAGCCTCGCGAACGCCACCACCGACGCGCTCGGCCTCTTCCTGAACGAGATCCGCCGCCACCCGCTGCTCACGGCAGGGGAGGAGGTCGAGCTCGCCAAGCGCATCGAGCAGGGCGACGTCGCGGCGAAGGAGCGGATGATCAACTCGAACCTCGCGCTCGTCGTGTCGATCGCCAAGAAGTACCCGCAGAACGAGCTGCCGCTGCTCGACCTCATCCAGGAGGGCATCTTCGGGCTCATCCGCGCGAGCGAGAAGTTCGACTGGCGCCGCGGCTTCAAGTTCTCGACGTACGCGACGTACTGGATCCGCCAGGCGATCCAGCGCGGCATCGAGAACAAGGCGCGCACGATCCGCGTCCCGACGAACATCGCCCAGCGCGAGCGCAAGATCCAGCGCGCGAACCGCCTCCTCAACACGCGCCTGGGTCGCGAGCCCACGAACGAGGAGATCGCGGCCGAGACGGAGCTGCCGCTTGCCCAGGTCGAGGCGATGGGCGACATCGCGCGCACCGTCACGAGCCTCGATCGCCCCGTCGGCGACGACGGCGAGACCGCGCTCGGCGAGCTGCTCGGCGACGAGCGCGCCGGCCCGGCCGAGGAGGTCGAGGTCGCGCTGCGCGACGAGGCGCTGCGCACCGCGCTCGAGGGCCTGCCGGACGAGGAGCGCAAGGTCGTCCAGCTGCGCTACGGCGTCAACGGCGCCGAAGGGCCGGTCGGGCTGCGCGAGGCGAGCCGGCGGCTGGGCATCACCCAGCCCGAGACGCGCAAGCTCGAGGAGCGGGCGCTCGAGCGGCTCGCGAGCCTGCGCGAGCTCGAAGCTCTACGCGAGGCGGCGTAGTCTCACCACCGCCTCGCGCGCGGGAGGGGAGTTACCCCCGGCCCGCCGTCCGGCAAACCCGCGCTTGCGCCGGCTACCGCACGACGGTGACGGTGCCCTTCATCGTGGCGTGGAACTCGCAGTAGTACGTGAACGTCCCGGGCTTGTCGAACGTCACCGAGCCGCTGGACTTGCCGCGGATCGTGCCGCTGTCAAACGCCCGCGACGAGCTCTTCTCGGTCACCGTGTGCGGAGCGCTGTCGGCGTTCGTGACCGTGATCTTCGCGCCCGCCTTGACCGTCGCGGGCTCCGGGTCATAGAGGAACTGCGCAATCCGGATCGTGTCGGTCGTGGCGGCGGTGGCGGCGGGCTTGTCGTCGCCGCCGCCACAGCCGGCGAGCGCTGCCGCGCCGAGCAGCGCGGCGAGCGTCAGGTGTCGTCTCATGCCCGTCTGAGCGTAAGCGGCGCGCCCGCGGATCACTCGGACGCGGCTGACGCTAACGCGCCTGCAGGTCCCGGAACGTGCCGGGGACCACGTTCGACGCGCCATACACCGTGAGGGCGTTGATGGCTGCGACGTCCGCGGTGATGGCCGAGCCGTACGCGGTGCGCTGCGGCTCGACCTGGTTGAGGAGCAGGTTGGCGATGTCCGACACGCTCGTGCCACCGATGGTGACCAGCGCCTGGATGACGTCGTCCAGCAGGCCGCCGAGAAGGTTCGCGGTCGACTGGACCACGTTTCGCAGGGCGCACGTGAGGATGTTGGTGCACGGCATCAGCGCGTTGATCAGGCCGCTCGTCGTGATCGTGACCGGGGGCGGATAGACCCCGACCTTCGCGCTCTTGCCGTCGGCGGCCACGCCTCCGCGGATGTGCGCGCCGCGATCGATGCGCAGGACCTCGCGGCCGGGGGACGCCGCGTCGCCCAGCCCGCGGCCACCTGCGGCGACCGAGCGGCGCTGGAGGTTCAGCGCGTAGACGACGCCGGTGAAGGTGTTGACGGCCGTGTTGCTCGCCGCGGTCGTCGTGTTGTTGCCGCGGATCACGACCCGGCCGCTCGCGACGACGATGGCCTTGTAGCGCTTGGCCGTGCCGACGTCGATCGAGCAGTACTGGTCGCCGGGGCCGCCGGCCGTGTTGTTCGTCCCGCTCGTGCCGACCTGCTCGATGAAGACGACCGAGTCCGCGGTCGGCGAGCCCGTGAGCGTGCACGCCGCGATGCTCGCCGGCGCCGTGTCGTTCGGGTTCAGCAGGCTCCCGCTCGTCGCCGAGGGCGGCGTACCGGCCGAGATCTCCGTGTAGGTCCCCGCCGCGCGAGCCTGCGCACGCAGGCGGGCGATCGTGTCGTCGCTCGTGGACGCCGTCGCGGGGAAGTTCTCGATGCGCCCGTCGGTGACGAGGTCGCTGACGATCGGCAGCGCGCCCGCCGCGGCGATGGTCCCGCTGACGCACGTGGAGCCGTTGCGGATGTCCAGGGCGCCGCAGCGCACGCCGGTCACGCCGTTCGGCGTGGACGCGCCCGCGGTCGGATCCTCGGCCACCGTCGGCGTCGAGCCGAGCAGCCCGTCGACGATCTTGCCGAGGACGCCCTGGTTGGTCAGCGTGTTCAGCGAGGTGCCGAGGTCGTCCGCGACGCCGCCGGACACCAGCCCGTAGCGGGCGTTCAGCGCCGGCGTGCTGCGAGCGCGGACGAGGCCGACGATGGCCCGCGTCTTGCCGCCCACGGTCGCCTGAGCGCGGACCCACAGCTTGTCGTTGCCGTTGGCGTCCCACGTCGCGTTGGAGAGCAGCGTGTCGTCCCACACGGTCTTGCCCTCCGCCGGCCCGGCACCGTCGGGGTCGACGTCGTCGCAGAGGTTCGCCTGCCACGTGGCACCGGCGTAGACCGGCTCGACGGTCGGGTTGTAGCTGGCGTCGAGGTTGTGCTGCAAGCGGCCGGCGGCGGTGCTCGACGGCGTGGTCGTGCCGATCGGGTCGCCGAAGCCTGCACCCGTCGCCCCGCACGCCGGGTTGCTCGCGGGCGCGGTCTCCGGCCAGTTGCGGCCGAGCACGAACGCCTCGCTGTTGAGCACGCTCTCGCTGACGTTGAAGGCGTAGTCGCGGGTGCGCTCGACACCGGACTCCTTCGCCTGGATGTCGACGATCGACAGCAGGGCGAACCCGAGCGCCATCATCACCACGGTCGCGAGCAGCGCCGTGATCATCGTCGAGCCGGTCTCGTCGCGCGAGAGACGTCGGATCATGGCTGGCACCCCACAGGCTTGGCGGGAACGATGGCTCGGACGACGCCGAGTGCGTCGGTGATCGTCGCGGTCACCGCGGTGACCGACGACGGCAGCAGCACGGGCGCCGATCCGGTGACGGGATCGACCCTGCCGCCGGTCACGGTCACGCCGCCGTTGCCCGTGAAGACGACCGACAGCGGGCCGACGTCCTCGGCCAGGCCGAGCCCGAGACCGAGGTTGAGGATGGGTCCGGCGGTCGAGCAGACGACGTCGACGTCCTCCTCGCCGATCGGCAGCATCGCCGTCGTGCGGCGGACGGCGGCGCTGGCCTTCAGCGTGCTGCTGCCGGGCTTGCCGACGCGCGTCGCGTCGAGGCTGAACGTCAGGCCGACGTTGCGCACCGTCGCGGGCGTCGCGGCGGACGTCGCGCCGTCGTAGGTGAACGCGGTGCTCGTGGTCGACTTCAGGTGGGCGAGGCGCGCGCCGCTCGAGCATGCGGCGGTCGGCGTCGAGGGCGCGACCGCGGTGACCTGCGTGAAGCTGTACAGCTCGCTCGACTCGACGCAGATGCGCTCGGTGCGCACGCCGGCCGAGTCGGGCACGGAGTAGACGAGGTTCGTGGCCGCGCCCACCGTGATCACGGACGCCCCGCGCAGGTCGCGCACGGTGCGGTCCATGATCGACCGCACCTGGTCGTTGGCGTCGGTGACGCGCGTCTGGCGCGAGGTCTCGGAGGTGAACGCGTCGAAGGACTGAAGCGTCGCGAAGAGCACGATGAGCGACAGCGCCATCGCGACGATCAGCTCGATCAGCGTGAAGCCAGCTTCGTTGTGCCGGACGTGGGAGGCGATGGACATCAGTTCGGAGACGGGTTGGTGAGCAGGGTGGTCTGGCTGACGCGGCTGGCTCCGCGGACGTTCCACGCGACGTCGATGCGCACGCGGCGCAGGTCGTCGGGGTCGCTGTCGATCTGGACGCCGCCGCCGGCCGCGGCCGGGCAGAGCCCGACGGCTGCGACCGGGCTGAGCGCCGCCGCCAGGCTGCGAGCGATCTCGGTGCTCGTCCCGACGGCGTTGCAGACGGTGCTGAGCAAGCTGCCGCCGGCCGAGACGTCGATCCCCAGCACGCGCACGGAGGCGGGTGCCAGCGGTGGCGGCGGGTCGGTCGAGGACCCGCCGGCGGAGGGCGTCGCGCAGAAGTTCGCGTCACCCTGTCCGGCGCCGTCGGTGGGGTCGTCGATCGAGCAGGCGGCGATCGTCACCGTGTACGTCACGTTGCGCCGCTTCACCTGAAACGACGAGCCCGAGAGCGGCGTCGCGCCGTCGGACGCGGGCAGCGTCGCCCGCAGCGTCGCCGGGGCGAGGGCCACGGTGATGTTGTTGTAGGAGGCCTGGCGGGCGCGCTCGACGAGGTCGCGAGCGAGGTTCGTCCCCTGCTCGCGAGCTGTCGTGCGGCTCGTGCTCGCGAGGCTGCCCTGGATGAGGACGAGCGTCCCGAGCACCCCGACGAGCAGGATGACCATGGCGACCATCACCTCGACGATCGTGAAACCGGCTTCACGATCGGCGCCGAGCGCCGCCGGGGTGCGCGGGTGGCTACTCACAGGCGTCGACTGAGATCGACGGGAGAACCGGCGACAGCGACAGCAGGCGCTTGAGCAGGCACGTGGCCTGGTCGAGCGGGGTGGTCCGCGGGGCGGTGGCGGGGGCCGCGGCCGCAGCGGCCGGGGCCGGCTCCCCGTGGATGCTCACGACGTCGAGGCGGCGGCTGACGAGCGAGCCGTCCGAGGCGCGCATCGTGAGGCGCACGTGCTTGCCCTCGGGAATGTCGACGTAGCGGCACACGCCCGCCTTGCGGCGGCACTTCACGTCGCCCTTCACGGCCGTGCTGGCGGGGATCGCGAAGACGGCCTTGCGGCGCGCCGGCGAGTACTTGACGAAGATCGCCGCGACCTTGCCCTCCGCGCGGAAGGTCTCCATCCGCGGGACGCGACGCAGGACCTTGCTGCCGCCCTTCTCCGCGAAGCGCACGTCGACGTAGACGACGCCCTTCGAGGCGGGGACGGCCGGGGTCTGCGGCGCGGCGGTGGTCGACTTCTTCGTGGACGTCTTCGGCTTCTGCGCCGAGACCGTCAGCTTCTCGCCGTTCGAGTTCGTGATCACGAGCGGGATCGACTTGGGCGAGCTCGTCGCCCCCTTGCTCGCCGGCGCGGAGCTCGTGCTCGCCGCCGCCGCGCTGTCGGCCTTCGCCGAGGACGGCGGGGCGAACGGATCCTGCGCCTTGGGCTTTGACTTCTGGCGCGGGGTCACGGCCTTGTCGCTCGTCGCGACGAGCTTGCCGGCGCGAGCCGGCAGCTTGCCCGGTGCCGCGGCGGCGGGTGCCGCCGTGGCCGACGGGGCGTCCGGCGGTGCGGACTTCATGAACAGCAGTGGCGCCGCGATCGCGACGAGAAGCGCGACGAGCGGGATCGGCCACAGACGGCGCCGGACCACTTCGTCGACGAGGCTGCGGAGCATCATGACCCTCCCTGCGTCGCGGCAGCGGGTGCCGCAGTCGGTGTTGGCGGAGCGGCTGCGATGTACGCGGTGCCGCTGACGTTCGCGGTGATGAGCGACGTTTCGGGCGTCTCGCGGGCGAAGGACAGGCCCTCGATCGTCACCAGGCGGCCGTTGATCTTCAGGTCGCCGGACTTCACGGTGACCGTGCGGCGTGCCGCCTTGAGGATGTTCACGAGGTCGAAGTAGCGTCCCGAGTACTCGAACGCGAAGGGCAGGGTGGCCAGGCCGCCGGTGCCCGGCGTCGCGCCCGGCGTCAGGCTCGCGCCGGTTGCTGCCCCGGCGACCGGAGCGGCGCCGGTGGACTCGAGGCTGACGAGCCGCAGCGTGCTCTTGCTCGCCTTGGCGCGCTTCTGCAGCTGGCGCAGGAGCGCGGGGATCTCACCGCGCGCCGGCACCGCCTTGTCCAGGCCGCGGAGCTCGACGAGCATGCCCGGGTATTGCTTGCGGGCCGACTCGTAGCTTGCGAGCTGCGTCTGAGCGTCGCTCAGGCGCTTCTGCTGCGTGGCGACGTTCGCCTTCACGCTGGCGCTCTCGCTGCGCTTCGGCGCGATCGCCAGGACCCACAGGGCCGCCAGCAGCGCGCCTCCTGCGAGGACGGTCGCGATGATCATGCGCTGATGCGGGGACGAGCCGATCATTTCGGGGCCTCCGTGCCGGTGGCGGCGGTCTGGTTGGCTGGGGCCGGGGTTGCCGCCGGTGCCGTCGCCCCGGAAGGGGCCACCGCGGGCGTCGGCGTGGTCCCGGCGGGCGTTGCCGCCGCGGTCGCCGCGGCGGCGAGCGCCGGGCTCTGCTTGAAGTAGGTCACGAGCGAGAAGACCGACGCGCCCGGGACACCTCCGCAGTCAGTTGATGACGTGGCCTTCTTCGTGGAGTCGTTGCGCTTCGTGCTGCCGAAGCCGACCTCCGTGACGCCCGACATCGAGTAGAGGCGATCCATGTACTTCGGCACGTCGCCTTCGCGCTTGCCGCAGCCGGCGAGCTCGAGGGCAGGGCCGGGGAGCGCGCCGCGCAGCGAGGAGGATCCGCTGCCGCCGCCCTTGACGTTGATCGTCGAGTTGATCGTGCCCTTGGCCGAGGTCAGCCAGACGTCGCCCGGGGCGACTCGCGCGAGCTGGTTCAGCGTGCGGTCCCAGCCGAAGCGCGCGCCGGCGACCGTCTTGACGGCCTCGCGGCGGGCGATCGTGACCTGCGCGAAGTCCGCGTACGGCTTCAGCGCGGCCGCTTGCTTCTCGGCTGTGACGATCTGGCCGCCGAGGTTGGCGATCTCCTGCTTGCCGGAGCTCACCTGGTTGGCGACGATGACCATGTAGACGACCGCGATCGCGAGCAGTGCGACGACGCCGCAGACGACCTGGGCGACACGCGCGTTCGGCGCCGCCTCGATCACCTTCGCCGAGTCGCGCCGCGCGGGGCGCAGGTCGGGGCGGTCGTCGCCGTCGGACAGCGCAAGGCCGACCGCGACGTCGAGACGCTCCGGTGCGACCGCGACCGTGCCGAGGTCCGGCCAGGCGTGGCGACCGGCGGGCAGGATCGGCAGGTTCAGCTCGTCGCGCAGCAGCTCGGCGACGCCGGGCCAGGTCGTCATCGCGCCCGTGAGGACGACGCCGCCGATCTCGCGAGCGTCGGGGCGGGCAGAGTAGAACCCGCGCGAGGACTGGATCTCGGCGACGACGCGGCGCAGGCCCTCGCGGACCTGCAGTGCGACGGCGGACTCGAGCTCGTCGGAGATCGTGGCCGGCGCGCCGTGGCGCGGCGCGGTGCGGACGCCCATCGCCGCGATGTGGGCGCGTGCGTCCTCGTGGCTGATCTGGGTGCGCTCGGCGAGGCCCATCGCGATCGCCTCCGAGCCGGCGGAGGCGGCACGCACCAGCAGCGGCTCGCCGTCCTCGGCGATGACGACGTTCGTCAGCGCGCCGGCCTGGACGTAGAGGATGGCCTTGCCGCCGACCGGGGGCTGCTCGAGCGCGCGCAGCATCGCCAGGCCGGAGAGCTGGATGCACTCCGCCCGCAGGTGCGCGCCCGACAGCGCCTGCGTGAGACGGTCGATGCCGTCCACGCGGGCGGCGGCCATGAGCACCCGCTGCTGCGGGGGT
Source organism: uncultured Actinomycetes bacterium (assembly GCA_963743055.1). Lineage (GTDB taxonomy): Bacteria > Actinomycetota > Thermoleophilia > Solirubrobacterales > Solirubrobacteraceae > CADCVQ01. The sequence continues at coordinate 116,844 of CAVUOK010000006.1, forward strand.
CCCTGGCTGCCGGGCGCCTTGCCGATGCACCGGTAGTCGACGACGAGCTGGTCCAGGCCGACCGGCAGCAGGTCGCCCGCCAGATGGCGGACGGCGCTGTCCAGGTCGCGCCCGGCGAGCGACGCCGGCAGCTCGACCATCCGCACCATGAGGCGCGGATGGGCAAGCCCGACGCGCACGTCGTGCGGCAGCTTGTGCTCCGAGAAGAGCGCCCGCAGCTCGACGGCGAGGGCGTCGGCGTTGACGACCTCCCCGTCGACGACGAGCCCCATCGGGAGTGGATGGACAATGGCGCGACGCACACGCGCGCGCTCGGTACCCGACGACTGGAGGACGACGATGGCGTCGGGGCCGATGTCGAGGGCGACCGTGGCTGACGATCGGCGCGTTCCAAGGCGAACTGGTCCGCCGGGAAGCAAGTTTGAGATCCGCACGGGTTGCTTGTCGGCTCACCCCCCGGTCGTGGCGATGCGACCTTGAGGCGAATGGACGCATGATCGACGGTGCCGTCGCCGTCCACCCCCAACCTGGCCCATCGGAGGGTCGCATTCGCCGGTGCGCGGCTGTAGCGTTCGCGCATGAGGATCGCCGGACGGACCCTGGCCATGTGCACCGCCATCGCGCTGCTGGGCGGCGCGAGCTCCGCGAGCGCCGCCACGCGCGGCGCCGTGAAGACCTACGACGTCGACGGCGTGCGCACGTCGCTCGATCGATCGGCCGTCACGGCCGCGGGGGCGGCGATCGTCGAGGTCGACCACGCGTCCGTGCTCGTGACCGCGTCGGCGTCCGACGTGCGCAAGCTGCGCGCGCTGGGGCTCTACCGCGTGACGCGGCACGTCGAGCCGAAGGCGGCCAAGGGCGGCCTGCGGGCGCGCGCGGCGGCGTTCCCCGCGGCCGACAGCAACTACCACACGTACGACGAGGTGACGGCCGAGACGGCGTCGATCGTCGCGGCGTACCCGTCGCTCGTCAGCCGCCAGTCGATCGGCACGACCTACCAGGGCCGCACGATCTGGGCGCTGAAGGTGTCCGACAACGTCGCGACGGACGAGTCCGAGCCCGAGGTCCTCTTCACCGCCAACCAGCACGCGCGCGAGCACCTCACGGTCGAGATGGCGATGTACCTGCTCAACGAGCTCACGAGCAAGTACGCGACCGACTCGCGGATCAAGAACGTCGTCGACACGCGCGAGATCTGGATCATCCCGACGGTCAACCCCGACGGCGCGGAGTTCGACGTCTCCACGGGCTCGTACGCGATGTGGCGCAAGAACCGCCAGCCGAACAGCGGCTCGACGGCGATCGGCACCGACCTCAACCGCAACTGGTCCTTCCAGTGGGGCTGCTGCGGTGGCTCGAGCGGGACGTTCTCGTCGGAGACCTATCGCGGCGCGTCGGCGTTCTCGGCGCCCGAGACCCAGCGGGTGCGCGACTTCGTGCTCTCACGGCGCATCGGCGGCGTGCAGCAGATCAAGACCGGCATCGACTTCCACACGTACTCCGAGCTCGTCCTGTGGCCCTACGGCTACACGACCGCCGACACGACGCCGACGATGACCGCGGACGTGCGCAACACGTTCGCGACGCTCGGCCAGAACCTGGCCGGCACGAACGGCTACACGCCCGAGCAGGCGTCGGACCTCTACATCGCCGACGGCGCGATCGACGACTGGCTGTGGGGCGCCGAGGGGATCTTCGGCTACACGTTCGAGATGTACCCGACGACCTCGAACCCCGGCTTCTACCCGCCCGACGAGGCCATTCCGGCGCAGACGACGCGCAACCGCGAGGCCGTCCTGCGGCTGCTCGAGATCTCCGACTGCCCGTACAAGGCGATCGCCAAGGAGACGCAGTACTGCGGCATCCCGAGCACGACGATCTTCACCGACGACTTCGAGACGAACAAGGGCTGGACCGTCAGCGCGGCGGACACCGCGACGAGCGGGCGCTGGGAGCGCGGCGACCCGGCGGCGACGTCCGACGCCGGGGCGAAGCAGCTCGGGACGACGGTGAGCGGCGTCAACGACCTCGTCACCGGCCGTCTCGCGGGTGCCAGCGCCGGCGTCTACGACGTCGACGGTGGCCTGACGACGATCACGTCGCCCCAGATCGCGCTGACCGGCGGCACGAGCTACACGCTGAGCTTCAACTACTACCTCGCCCACGGCGCGAACAGCTCGACCGCGGACTACCTGCGCGTGAAGGTCGTCGGCACGACCACGTCCACGGTGTTTCAGGAGCTCGGCGGCGCGGAGAACGACAACGGCGTCTGGGCGACGCAGACGCTCACGATCCCGCCGGCGTTCAACGGCCAGACGGTGCGGATCGTGATCGAGGCCGCCGACGCGTCGACCGCGAGCCTCGTCGAGGCCGGCGTCGACGACGTGCTCGTCAAGCGCTGATCGCGAGCGCCTCGGCGACGGCGGGGTGGGCGATCTCGCCCGCCGCGACGTTGACGCCGAGGCGCAGCGACGGGCTCGCCGCGAGCGCGCCCTGCACGCCCAGCTCGGCCAGTTTGAGGACGTAGGGGAGGGTGGCGTTCGTCAGCGCGTAGGTCGCGGTGACCGGGACGGCGCCCGGCATGTTCGTCACGCAGTAGTGCGTGATGTCGTCGACCTGGAACGTCGGGTCGGAGTGCGTCGTCGGGCGCGAGGTCTCAAAGCAGCCGCCCTGGTCGATCGAGACGTCGACGAGCACCGCGCGTGACTTCATGAGCGCGAGCTGCTCGCGCGTGACGACGCGCGGCGCCCGCGCGCCGTGGATGAGCACCGCGCCGATGACGAGGTCGGCTTCGGGCAGCATCTCCTCGATCGCGAGCGTCGAGGAGTAGACGGTCGACGCGCGCCCGCCGAAGACGAGGTCCAGCTCGCGCAACCGCGGGATCGAGCGGTCGAAGACGAAGACGTCGGCCTGCATGCCGATCGCGATGAGCGCGGCGTTCAGGCCGACGACGCCGCCGCCGATGACGAGCACGGTCGCGGCTGCGACGCCGGGCACGCCGCCGAGCAGCACGCCGCGCCCGCCGAGCGGCTTCTCGAGCATGAACGCGCCGGCCTGCGTCGCGATCTTCCCGGCGACCTCGCTCATCGGCGCGAGCAGCGGCAGCCGCCCGACCGCGTCCTCGACGGTCTCGTAGGCGATGCAGGTCGCGCCCGACGCCTGCAGGCCGGCGGTGAGCTCGGGCGCGGCCGCGAGGTGCAGGTAGGTGAAGAGCGTCTGGCCCGGGCGCAGGAGCGCGACCTCCGAGGGCTGGGGCTCCTTGACCTTGAGGACGAGCTCGGCGACCGCGAAGACCTCGGCGGCGCCGGCCGCGACCCGCGCGCCCTGCGCGACGTAGTGCTCGTCCTCGATCGCGCTGCCGACCCCGGCCCCGGCCTGCACGACGACCTCGTGCCCGCGCGCGGTGAGCTCGCGCACGCCCGCAGGCGTCAGCGCGACGCGAAACTCGTCCGGCTTGATCTCCGTGGGGACGCCGACGATCACGACCCAAGTATCGCGGTACGTTGTCACCGTCTACGCGCCTACGTCGAGGAAGTTGACGCGATGCACCGCCCGCCACCCGGATCTTCCCCGGCACGCACACCCCGCCGCATGGCGCCCCTGCTCCTCGGACTGGTCGTCCTCGCCTGCCTGCCGCTCGCGGGCACGCAAGCTCAGGAGCGCGCGTTCGTCGACCTCGTCAGCGGCCCGACGCTCGACACGGGCGCCGCGGGAGTCCTCGTCGAAGCACGCGTCTTCGGCGCGACGCAGCTGCGCGGCCGCCTGCTCGCCTCCGACGGCCGCGAGATCTCGGCGGCCACCACGGCGGTCGCGCCCGGCAGCAGGGAGCCGGTCAAGCTGACGCTCGCGCTCGACCCCGCGAGCCGCGCGGCGCTCGCCGGCGCGGGCGTCCTGCGCGTGACGCTCGAGCTCGAGGCGACCGCCGACGGTGCCGCGCCGGGGACTCTGCGCAAGGCGTCCGTCCTCGTGTCGCGCCCGGAGCCGAGCTTCAGCCGGACCGGCAAGGCGCGCTCCGGCGGCTTCGGCGGGCAGCACATGGAGGGCACCTCGCGCGGCGACCTGCTGAAGGGCGACTCCGGCGACGACAAGCTCTACGGCCGCGACGGCGGCGACAAGCTGCACGGCGGCACCGGCGACGACGACCTCTTCGGCGGCTCGGGTGCCGACCTGCTCGACGGCGACGACGGCGACGACGAGCTGCAAGGCGGGCCCGGCGACGACCAGCTCGTCGAGGCGCGCTTCGGCCGCGACACGATCCGCGGCGGTCCAGGCGACGACTGGATCGACGGCGCGCGCGGCGTCGACCACCTCTTCGGCGGTCCCGGCGACGACGTCATCCTCGGCGGCCCCGGCCACGACATCGTCGACTGTGGCCCCGGCGACGACGTCGTGCTGTCGAACCTGCAGAGCGAGCGGCCCGACATCCACAACTGCGAAACGGTCCTCGACGAGCCGGACTTCCCGATCGTGCCGTGCCGCGCGGGCGGCACCGACGCGCCCGAGACGCTGCTCGGCGGCGACGGCGCCGACACGTGCGAGGGCCGCGGCGGCGCCGACGACCTCGAGGGCGCTGGTGGCGACGACCGCCTCTTCGGCGGACCTGGCAACGACCGCATCTTCGGGCGCTTCGGCGACGACCTGCTCGTCGGCAACAGCGGCGACGACGAGCTCGAGGGCGGCCGCGGCAAGGACACGCTGCGCGGCGGCGAGGGCGACGACCAGCTCAACGGCGGCTTCGACGCCGATCGCGTCGAAGGCGGGCCCGGCGACGACAGCATCATCTCGCGCGGCGGCGGCAGCGACCGCGTGTCGTGCGGCCCGGGCGACGACGTCGCGTACGTCGACTCGCGCGATCGCGTCTCGGGGTGCGAGACCATCCGTTAGCCGCCGCGCCGACTGCCGCCTCCGCCTGCTGCGCCGCGAAGCCACCGCCCGCCCCCCGAGGCGAGCCTCCGGCCCGCCGCGCGGTCGCTCTACCCTCACCGCATGAAGGGCTTCGCCTCCGACAACTACGCGCCCGTGCATCCCGAGGTGCTGGCCGCGATCGCCGAGGCCAACGTCGGCCAGGCGACGCCGTACGGCGCGGATCCGTGGACCGCGCGCGCCGAGGAGCTGTTCCGGGAGCACCTCGGCGAGCAGGCGCGGTCGTTCCTCGTCTTCAACGGCACCGGCGCCAACGTCCTGTGCTTCCGCGCGCTGTGCCGGCCATGGGAGTCGGTGATCTGCGCCGCGACCGCGCACGTCAACGTCGACGAAGGTGGCGCGCCCGAGCGCATCGCGGGCGTGAAGCTGCACCCCCTCGACACGCCGGACGGCAAGCTCACGCCGGATCTCGTGGCAACGCGCCTCGGCCGCAAGGGCGACGAGCACCTCGTCCAGCCCCGCGTCGTGTCGATCTCCCAGAGCACCGAGCTCGGCACCCGCTACAGCCCGGCCGAGCTGGCCGAGCTCGCAACGTTCGCGCACGACCACGACCTGCTGCTGCACGTCGACGGCTCGCGCCTGGCCAACGCCGCCGCCGCGCTCGACGTCCCGCTGCGCGCGATCTCGACCGACGCCGGCGTCGACGCGCTGTCCTTCGGCGGCACGAAGAACGGCCTGCTGCTCGGCGAGGCGGTCGTCATGCTGCGCCCCGAGCTCGCCGGCGGGCTGCCCTACCTGCGCAAGCAGACGCTGCAGCTGGCGTCCAAGGGGCGCTACCTCGCGGCGCAGTTCATCGCGCTGCTCGGCGAGGGCGACCTGTGGCGGCGAAACGCCGCGCACGCCAACGCGATGGCCGCTCGCCTGGCCGCCGCGGTCGGAGACGCACCCGGCGTCCGGGTCACCCAACCGGTCCAGGCCAACGGGGTCTTCGCCGTGCTCCCGCGGGCCGCGACGGAGCGCCTGCAGCGCGATTGGCGCTTCTACACGTGGGACGAGGCGACCGGCGAGGTACGCTGGATGTGCTCCTGGGACACGACGGCCGACGAGGTCGACGCGTTCGCGGCGGCGATCAGGACCGCCTGCGCGGCGGCCCTGGAGACCAGTCCCGGATGAAATACCGGCGGGCCAGAGTGATCCGTCGAATTTCTGGCCCTCCGTACGTAACGTCACACAGCACTCATGCCGATCATGTGAATATGGGTATCAGCTCTCTCATGGAACGCAGCTACCGCATCGGACGCGACGGCCTGACCGCCGTCTGCGACGCGACCCTCGCCCGCGGCGAGGTCGACGCGCTCCGCGACGCCCTGGCGTGGCGACGCGACCAGCTGTCGCGCGTGGAGCATGAGGCCGCTGACGACGTCCTCGCGCTGCGCACGTGGATGACGCTCGACGATCTGCTCGCCTCGACCGCCGTCTTCGGCGACGAGGCGCCCATGACGCTCGTGCGCGAGCAGGCCCAGATGCTCTGCGAGCTCGCCGCGTCCTACGTGACCGAGCGCGACGTCGAGAGCTACCAGCCACTTCAGGAGCGCGAGCGCATCGCGACCCTGCGCGCGCTCGGCGGCCCGCTGATGGACTGCTGCTGCGAGTTCGCCACCGCGCAGGACCAGGTCCGCGCGCTGCGCGAGCCGCCGCTGCCCGTCTGACGGCGCCGCGCCAGGCACGTCGCCGCGGCAAGGAGCCTCGCTACCCTCTCGCTGAACGAGGAGGGTGCTGAATGGCTGAGCAGGAGCAGGCGGAGACGGAGATGGACGCCGAGACGATCAAGACCGTCGTCGAGAAGGCGATCGAACGCCAGGAGAGCCAGGTCGAGGAGCACATCGCCGCCTTCGGCGCAGAGCACACCGCGACGCTCGAGATGCGCGGCGAGCTCGCCTACTCCTACTGGCACACGGGCCGCCTCGCGGATGCCATCGCGATCGAGGAGGACGTGCTCGAGATCTCCGAGCGCACGCTCGGGACCGACGCGCCGGCCACGCTGCGCGCGCGCGTCAACCTCGCCGCGAGCTACTGGGCCGACGGGCGCCACGACGACGCGATCCGCATCGAGGAGGAGGTCCTCGACGCGAGCGAGCGCGTGCTGGGCCTCGACCACCCCGACACGCTGACGGCTCGCTCGAACCTCTCGTTCTCCTACGCCTCCGCGGGCCGCGTCGCCGAAGCGATCGACGTCCGTCGTGCGGTGCTCGCCGACCGCATCCGCGTGCTCGGCGCCGACGAGGAGGACACGCTCGAAGCGCGCGGGAACCTCGCGGAGGCGCTGTGGTCGGCCGATCGGGGCGACGAGGCGATCGCGGTCGAGGAGGAGGTCGTCTCCGAGAGCAGGCGCATCAACGGCGAGGACCACCCGGACACGCTCACCGCCCGGCGCGACCTCGCGTCGTCCTACCGCCAGGTGGGCAACGCCGACAAGGCGAACAAGCTGCAGACGATGCTCGTCGCGGACATGGAGCGGATCTTCGGCGTCGACCACCCGGCGACGCTCGCCGCCAAGAAGATCCTCGAGGAGTCCTAGGCCGCTCGGCTGCGCGCGACCGCTTCGCTGTCCGTCCCGCAGAACGACGTCAGATCGCCGGTGACGGCGATGACGCCGACGAGCTTGCCGTCGTCGTCGAGCACCGGCACACGACGCGCGTCGGTCTGCAGCGCGAGGTCGCGGCCCGTCGTGGCCGGCGCGTCGAGCCCGATCGTGGGTCCGCCGCGGTCGGCGACCTCGACGGCAAGGCGGCCGGGCTCGGCCCCCTCGAGCAGCGCCGGGGTCAGCGACCCCACGTAGCGGCCGTCGTCGAGCACGAAGGCCTGGCGCCGGCTGGCGCTCGCGGCGAAGTACGCGCGCACGTCGGCGATCGTCGCGGTGGCCTCGAGCGCGCTCAGCTTGGCGTGCAGGACGTCGCGCACGAGCAGGTGGTCGGCTTCGTCGATCTTGATCTTGGACATACGGCCAATCATGGCGGGCTCGCCGCGTGGGAACAATGTCGTAGTGCCCGTGGAGCCCTTCCTCGCCCTTGCCGCGCAGCCGGCTCCGCGCATCGACGAGCTCGCGCTGTCGCTCGCCGCCGAGTTTCGCGACGTCGACGACGGCGCGGCGATCTCGCTGCTCGACGAGTTCGGCGCGGAGGTCGTAGCGGTGCGTGCGACGCTCGACGGCCCGCATGCGGGAATCGACGCCCTGCGCGAGGTGCTGGCGATTCGCCACGGCTTCACCGGCGACGTCAAGCGCTACGACCACCCGTACAACTCGATGCTCGACCTCGTCCTCGAGCGCCGCCGCGGGCTGCCGATCCTGCTGTCGGTGCTCTACGTGGCGGTGGCCCGGCGCGCAGGCATCCGGCTGTGCGGCGTCGGGCTCCCCGGCCACTCCGTCGTCGGCGACCTGGACGCCGAGCCTCCGATCCTCATCGACCCGTTCACGGGCGGGGAGCCGGTCGTCGCGGAGTCGCCGCGCGACGTGCGTGCCTGGGGCGCGCACGAGACCGCGCTGCGCATCCTGAACAACCTCGTCGGCGCCTACGGCCGGCGCGCCGACCTCTCGCGGACGATCCAGGCCGCCGAGCTGCGGCTCGCGCTGCCGCTCGAGCACAAGCGCGTCGAGGCGCTGCGCATCGAGCTGGGCGCCCTCCGCGCCCGCCTGAACTAAAGGCGGCGACAGCGGGAAGGGTCGCCCCGCGGCGCGGGACGACCCCCGGGCTGCTGCTAGGCCTTCGAGTCGGAGTCGGACTCCGAGTTGCCGACGGTGCCCGGCTGCGGCACGGAGCCCGCGCCGGTGCGGCTCGGCGAGTCGGCGTCGGGGCCGCCGTCGCGGGTGGCGTCGGCGTTGTCGCCGCCGTCGCGCGGCACCTGGTGCTCGGACTCCTCGGTGGCGAATCCGCCGAGCGCGGCGTCCTTGAGCTCCTGGCCGTCGGACGCGTCCGAGGTCGGCTCGTCGACGAGCTCGCGCGGCACGACTCCACCGGGGGCGCCACCCTTGGCGTTCTCGGGCTCCTCGACGCCGCCACGGTAGGTCTGCGGATCTGCCATCTCTTGCTCCGACATGCCTGTTCCTCCTGTCATCGCTTGCGGTCTTCGGTTGGGCTACCCGCCTGCGCGGGCGTGTATGAGCCGCGTGCGAGCGGCGCCGGCCGCTACCGTCCAGCGCATGAGCGGCAAAGCGCCCGCGCGCGAGCGCTGGAACGAGCGCTACGCGGGTGATGCGTTTCACCCGCTCCCCGACGCGCCGGCCGAGTGGCTCGTCGAGCACGATCCGCTGCTGCGCGAGCTGGCGCAGGGCGGCGCGGCGCGCGCGCTCGACGTGGCCTGCGGCGACGGGCGCAACGCGCGCCGGCTCGCCGAGCTCGGCTTCGCGGTCGACGCGGTCGACGTGTCCGACGTCGCGGTCGCGGCGCTGCGCGCGGCCGCCGCCGAGCGCGGCCTGCGGATCGACGCGCGCACGCTCGACCTCGAGCACGACACGCTGCCGGCGGGCGCGTACGACGTCGTCGTATGCATGAACTACCTGCAGCGCGATCTCTTCGAACCGTTGGAACGCGCGCTGGCGCCCAGCGGGCTGCTCCTCTACGAGACGTTCGCCCGTGCGCACGTCGAGGACCTCGGCAAGCCGTTCAACCCCGCCTACGTGCTCGAGCGCAACGAGCTGCTGCGCGCGTTCGCGGGGCTGCACGTGCGCCACTACCGCGAGGGCGTGGTGGAGCGCCGCGGCAAGCAGCGCGGCGTGGCGAGCATCGTCGCGCAGCGGCTCGTCTAGCCTGCGCGCCATGGCCTCCGCTCCCGGGATCCTGCTCACGGTGATCGGCGGCTTCCTGGGCGCCGGCAAGACGACGCTGCTCAACCACGTCCTGCGTGACGCGGGCGATCGCCGCCTCGCCGTGCTCGTCAACGACTTCGGCGCGATCAACATCGACGCCGAGCTGATCGAGTCGCGCGAGGGCGAGATGCTGACGCTCACCAACGGCTGCATCTGCTGCGGGATCGGCGGCGACTTCATCGCGGCGCTGGCAAGCTTGCGCGACGTCGACGACCCGCCCGACCAGGTCGTCGTCGAGGCCAGCGGCGTCGCCGACCCCGGCCAGATCGCGATCCTCGGCGACATGCCCGGCTACGCGCGCGACGCGGTGGTCGTCGTCGCCGACGCCGAGACGGTGCGGGCGCGCGCCGAGGACGAGGACACCGGCCATGGCGTGCTTGCCCAGCTGCGCGCCGCCGACCTGCTCGTCGTCAGCAAGCCCGACCTCGTCGAGCCCGCGGCGCTCGAGGACGTCCGCCGCTGGCTGCGCGAGGTCGTCGGCCCGTCGACGAGCATCGTGAACGCCGAGCGCGGCGACGTCCCGACGGACGTCCTGCTGGGCGCCCGCCCCGTCGCCGACCTCCCCGCCGCCTCGCGCGGCCGTCCCGCCGCGGATCCCCACGACCACGCCGGCCACGACCACGCGCACTTCCAGACCTGGAGCTTCACCGGCGCCGCGCCGCTCTCGGGCGCCGGCCTCGTCGAGGCGATCAGCGCGTTCCCCGACGGCATCGTGCGCGCGAAGGGGATCCTGCACCTGCGCGAGGACGCCGCCCACCGCTACCTGCTGCAGCTCGTCGGCCGCCGCTACAGCATCGAGCCCGGACGGCCGTGGGGCGACGACGAGCCGGGCTCGCGCCTCGTCGTCATCGGCCTGCCCGGCGCCGTCGACGCGACCGCGCTCGACGCGACCATGGCCCGGCTCAGCGCGGCCGAGCCCGCCGCGAGCGCCGGCGGCTGAGCACGCAGCCGACCGCCGCGCCGAAGGCGACGTGGTCGAGCACCTGCGGCACGAGCGGGAGCGCCCGGATCCGCGGGTAGCGCCGACCGACGACGCCAAGGTCGAGCGCCGCGATCGCGAGGCCGCCCGCGATCGACCCCGCGACCTCGCGCCCCCGCGGCACGGTCGCCGCCAGCACGGCCGCCCAGCCGAGCGACAGCGCGCCGTGCGCCGCCATCGCCGCCGGCAGCAGGCGCGACGCGCGCTCCTCGCGCGGCAGCAGCAGCGTCCCCGCGGCCAGCGACGCCTCGAGCGGGTTGACCCGCGTCGCGAGCGCGTGCAGCGTCGAGGGCACGCCGCTCAGGACCGACGCCACGGCGCCCGCCATGATCGCGTCCTCGAGATCCTCGCGCCGGCGCATTGCCCGAGAACCTAGAACAAACGTCCAGCGGCAGGGCCAAGCGCGTGCGCGGCGAACGTGCCATCGCTACGATCAACCTTCGTCCGACGGAGCGGGGGAGTTCTGCATGCAGATCAAGCTGGTATCGCTTGAGGATGGCATCACGTCGTGCGGCTTTCGCAAGATGGCCGCGTTCGTCGCGCGCATCAACGACGACACGGAGTCCTGCTACGTCTCGACGAACCGCTACCGCAGCATCCGCAACGGCCTGCGCGGCACCCTCGGCAGCGCCGGCTCGCTCGAGCCCGAGGACATCGACCTCGCGGCACGCGACCTGGCGAAGTCCGACCTCGTCGGCTTCTCCTCGATGACCGGCTACTCGGACCTCACGCGCAAGCTCATCACCCGCGTGAAGGAGATCGACCCGTCGACGTACGTCATCTGGGGCGGGATCCACCCGATCATCCACCCCGAGGACGCGATCCTCTCCAACGTCGACGCGATCTGCGTGGGGGAGGGCGAGTTCGCCTTCCAGCAGCTCTACGACGAGCTCATGGCCGGCCATAAGCCGACGAACATCAAGAACTTCTGGTTCAAGGACGGCAAGGGCGGCGAGGAGGTCATCCGCAACCACTTCCTGCCGCTCATGTCGCAGGAGGAGATGGAGTCGCTGCCCTTCCCGCAGTACGGCGAGGGTGAGCTCATCTACCAGGCGGGCGACGGCTTCATCCCGATGAAGGTGTCGGACTACATCGACAACGACGGTCTGAGCTACACGACGCTGTGGTCGATCGGCTGCCCGTTTCACTGCTCGTACTGCGGCAACACGAAGTTCATCTCCAACGACCCGAAGTACAAGCGCATCCGCCACCCGAGCGCGCGCTACATCGTCGACGAGATCAAGACCGCGCGCGACCGCTTCCCGCACCTCAGCCAGGTCAGCTTCCACGACGACAGCTTCATGGCGATCCCGTATCGCCAGATCGAGGAGTTCGCGGAGCTGTGGAAGGCCGAACTCGACCTCCCGTTCGCCGTCTACGGCGTGATCCCGAACTACGTCAACCGCGACAAGTTCGAGCTGCTGACGTGGGCCGGCATGAACCGCGTGCGGATGGGCATCCAGAGCGGCAGCCGCAACACGCTCGCGTTCTACAAGCGCCCCTCGCCGCCGGAGAAGATCCTCGCCGCCGGGTCGGTCAACGCGTCGTTCTCGCCGAAGTACCACATCCCCCCGGCCTACGACATCATCACCGACAACCCGATCGAGACGGCCCAGGACCTCAAGGACACGCTGCAGTTGCTCTACGACATGGAGCGGCCGTACACGCTGTTCATCTACTCGCTGAAGGTGATCCCGAACACCGAGCTCGAGAAGGCGATGAAGGAGCGCGGGGTCGACATCGAGGAGATCTCGGCGACGTTCATGTCGATCCCGCCGCGCGTCTACAACCTGCTGCTGTACCTGCTGTGCATCTGGCGCCCGCCGGCGTGGCTGTGGAAGCGGCTGTTGACCCGCGTCCACGCGGTGACGGAGGAGCAGAAGATGTATCCGCGCCTCGGCCACATCCTGCGCACGGCGTACCTGTCGCGCCGCGCGCTGAGCCACCTCGCGAAGATGGACTTCTCCGCGATCCCGGGCCGCTCGGGCTACATCGCGTGGCGGATCGGCCTCATCGGCCTGTGGCGCAAGCGCGTCGTCAAGCGCATGCCGCGCCCGCCGCGCCCCGAGCGCGAGATCGCGAAGGACATCCGCGAGGGTCGCGTCGTGGCCGTCGTGATGCCGGCCGAGAAGCAGCGCGGCGCGGCGTAGGCGCAAGCTGCCGGGCGCCGCCTGGCGCGGGCCACCGCGGCGCTTCCGGGCGCGGGGCCGCCGCGGCGCCTCCGGGCGCGAGCTACTGCGCCGGCGACGGCGAGTCGCCGCAGAGCTTGCCGCGCGACCAGGTCGCGTAGGCGCGGCTGCTCGAGCGGTCCTGCTCGGCGTCGGTGAGCTTGATCCCGATCCCGTTGCCCTCGGCTTGGTCGATGAGCCCGACGTACTGCTCCTCGACCGAGCTGACGCCGACGAGCTGCGGCGGCGGGTCGGCCTGCCACGTGGCGAGCTGCTCGAGCGCGCGGGCGTGGACCTTGTCGCGCGTGAAGTACAGCTCGAGCTCGGCCTCGACGGCCGTGGGCGCGACGCTGCGCACCCATCCGCCCGGCCCGGCCGCCGGATCGTTGGGGTCGTGCCACTCCACCCGCTCGGCGCGGATCGCGACGTACAGCGGCGCCGTCGCACCGGAGTCCAGCACGGCGCGGATCGTGACGCCGTAGAAGGCCCCGTCCCGGCGCACGGCGAGCTCACCCATGTGACGCAGGATACGCCCGCGCGCGACCGCTCACGCGGATGCGCGGGCCGCGACGCGCTCGGCGAGCGCCGTGAGGGCGGCCGCGGCGCCTGCGCGGATCTCGACATCGGCGATGAGCCCGTCGGCTCCCACGGCGCCGCGAGCGACCGGGAGCCGCACGCAGGCGGCCTCGACGATGTCCGCGCCCGTGTACGTCAGGACCGCCCGCAATGACCCGTGCGCGCCGGCGCCGCCTGTCGGCGCCGCAGGCCCCGAGACGTTGATCCAGCCGACGGGCATGCTGTACGTCTCGCCGCCGCCGACCGTCCAGTCGAGCAGGTTCTTGAACGAGCCCGGCAGCGCGCCGGCGTACTCGGGCGTGCAGAAGAGGATCGCGCCGGACGCGGCGATCCGCGCGCGCAGGTCGGCCACCGCGGGATGCACGGGACCGCCGACCGGGTCGTCGTCCGGGTTGAACCACGGCAGCGTGCCGAGGCCTTCGTAGATCACCGCGGCGACGCCCGCGGGCGCGACGGCGCGGGCCGTGCGCACAAGCGCCGAGTTCGTCGACGCGGCGCGCAGGCTGCCGGAGACGAGCAGGATCCGGCACGCGTCGGCCACGGCCACCACGGTACCCGGCCGCGCGGCGGGTTCGAGATCGGCCGGCCGAGGTAGGTTGACGAGCATGCGCAGCCTTCTCGTCGGCGTGACCGCGACGATCGCCCTCGGAGCGACGCTCGTCGTCGCGGCCGCCGCACCCGCCGCGAGCCGCACCTGGAAGCCGTGCGACAAGGCCGCGACGAAGGCCGCCGCCGACCAGGCGGGCCTGCCCGCGCGCATGGACGGCGACGCGCGGCTGCGGTCGGTCTTCGGCGACGACGCCCCGTCGACGGTGCTGACGACGGTCTCGCGCTCGCTGTGCGCCGACTTCGACGGCGACGGCGATCTCGATCGCGCCGCGCTCTACAAGTGCTGCACGGTGTCCTCGCCGTCGCCGATCGCGATCCTGCGCAAGGACGGCCCCGGTTACGCGATCGCCTACGCGCGCCTCAACGACGCGGTCTTCGGCCTGCGCACCGCCGGGCGAGATCTCGTCGAGCGCGAGCCGAAGTACGCCCGCACCGATCCGAACTGCTGCCCGTCGCAGATCCGCGAGCGCCGCATCCACTGGACCGGCACGCGCTTCAAGACGACGATCCGGATCCGCCGGGCCTGAGGCGCGCGACCCGGCCGGCGGCACCGCACTGCGCGGTCCGGGCCCTCCGCCCCCGCGTCGCCTAACCCGTGACCGCTGCCCGGCGCGAAGCGACCCAGCGCAGAACGTGCTCCGGCGGATCGATCTCCGCGGCGAGCTGCGGGTCCGGGCGCGGCTCGGACACCTGCAGCGCCAGTGGTAGCTCGCCGGCCCACACGTCGCGATCCATGTCCTCGTCGTCATCGACCGGCGGGCCGGTTCGCATCTTCGCCGAGGCCTCGTCGAGCGGCAGCGCGAGGATCTGCGTGCCCTTCATCTCCTTCGCGCTCGGCGCGCGGACGTGCTCCCAGCGGCCGGGCACGAGCTGCTCCGTGAAGGCCTCGAGCGCGCTCATCCGCTCGTCCTCGGATGTGACGAGCCGTGCGCGCCCCAGCACGGTGACCGAGCGGTAGTTCGCGGAGTGGTGGAAGGCCGAGCGCGCGAGCACGATGCCGTCGAGCAGCGTCGCGGTCAGCGAGCAGGGCGCGCCGCTTGCGAGCGTGCGGACCATGCGGCTCGCGGTCGAGCCGTGGAGGTAGACGGCGTCGCCGACGCGGGCATGCAGCGTCGGGATGACGTACGGCTGCTCGTCGTGCACGAAGCCGACATGGCACACGATCGCCTCGTCGAGGATCGCGTCGATCTGCGCGCGGTCGTACATCCCGCGCTTGGGCGCGCGCCGGACGCGGACCCTGGGGCTTGGAGGAGCGGTGGTCGGCATGAACGTCAGGCTACGGTGCGACTGGTCCGGTGAACAGGACCAGCAGATCATGTAATCCTTAGACCAGTGGAGCTCTTCCTCGACCTCGAACCCCGCGACGGCACGCCACTGCGCCGGCGGCTGGAGCGCGAGATCCGCGAGGCCGTGCGTGCCGGGCGGCTCGCGCCCGGCACCGCGCTGCCCTCGACGCGCGGGCTCTCCGCGCAGATCGGGGTCTCGCGCGGGGTCGTCGTCGAGTCCTACGCGCAGCTCGTCGCCGAGGGCTGGCTCAGCGCGCGCCAGGGCGCGGCGACCGTCGTCTCGGCACACCCGGGGAGCGTGCATCGGGCCCGGCGCTCGATCCCCGCGCCGAGGCTCGCCCCCCGCTACGACTTCCGCTACGGCTCGCCCGACCTGTCGGCGTTCCCGCGCGCCGCGTGGCTCGCCGCCGGCGCGCGGACGTTCCGCGCGCTGCCCGACGCGCGGCTGGGCTACGGCGACGGCCGCGGCGCGATCGAGCTGCGCGAGGCGCTGGCCGCGTACCTCGGCCGCGTGCGCGGCGTCGTCGCCGACCCGGACCTCATGCTGATCAGCGGCGGCACGCGCCACGCGCTCGGCCTCGTCTGGCGCGTCCTGCGCGAGGCGGGCGCGTGCCGCGTCGCGATCGAGGACCCCGGCTGGTCGGCGCAGCGCGAGACGGCGCTCGCTGCGGGCCTCGAGCCCGTCGGCGTCGGCGTCGACGAGCGCGGCATCCGCGTGGAGCAGCTCGCGGCGCTCGACGTCGACGCGGTCGCGCTGACGCCGGCGCACCAGTGCCCGACCGGCGCGGTGCTCGCGCCCGAGCGCCGGGCAGCGCTGCTGGACTGGGCGCGGCGCCGCGACGCGATCGTCGTCGAGGACGACTACGACGCGGAGTACCGCTACGACCGCCAGCCTGTCGGCGCGCTGCAGGGCATGGCGCCGGAGCGGGTGGTCTACGCGGGCTCGGCATCGAAGACGCTCGCGCCCGCGTTGCGGATCGGCTGGCTCGTGCTGCCGGCGGGCCTCGCCGAGCCGGCCGCCCGCCACCGGACGCAGGCCGACCGTGGCAGCCCGCTGCTCGACCAGCTCACGCTCGCCGACCTCGTCTCGAGCGGCGAGCTCGACCGCCACCTGCGCCGCACCCGCCGCCGCTACCGGGCGCGGCGCGACGCGCTCGTCGCCGCGGTCGCCGAGCATCTGCCCGGCGCCGGGGTCGAAGGCATCGCGGCGGGCCTGCACGCCGTGCTGCGGCTGCCCGCGGGGTCGGACGAGCGCGCGACCGTGCGGGCCGCGGCAGAGCGAGGGCTCGCCCTCGACGGCCTTCAGGGATTCTGCCACGGTCATGCGCCGCGCCGGCCAGCGCTCGTGCTCGGCTACGCCAACGTCAGCGCGCCTGTGATCGCGCGCGGGATCGCGGAGCTCGCGAACGCCATCCGCTGACCACCCGCCGGCTCGGCTCCGGGTACGCCCCGCGGGCACAGCGAAGCCGCCGGCGGGACCTCGAGGGACCCTGCCGGCGGCTGGCCGAACGTGCTTAGGCTGCTTCGCGCAGACCGGCGAGGCTCGGCTCGTCGCCGAGGCTGCGCATCGCCCGCTCTTCGAGCTGGCGGGTCTTCTCGCGGCTGACGCCCAGCTCGCGGCTGGTCGCCTCGACCGTCCGCTCGCGCCCGTCGCGCAAGCCGAAGCGCAGCTCGACGACGCTGCGCTCCTCGTGCGTCAGGCGGCCGAGCGCCTGCGCGACCGTGCTCTCGAGCTCGGTCGCGACGGCCTGCTGGCTGGGGTCAGGCGCATCGCTTGCGATGAAGTCGCCGAGGTGGCTGTCGCCGTCGTCGCCGATCGGGACGTCGAGGCTCGTCACGACCTTGCGCGCCTCGCGCAGGGCGTGGACGTCCTCGACCGTCATCTCGGCGGCGTCCGCGACTTCCTGATCGGACGGATCGTGCGAGAGCTTCGCCGTCAGCTCACGCTCGACGCGGGCGAGCTTGCGCTCGCGCTGCTCGATGTGGGCGGGCAGGCGAATCGTCCGCGACGTGTTGGCAAGGCCGCGCTGGATGCTCTGTCGGATCCACAGCGTCGCGTACGTCGAGAACTTGAAGCCCTTGCGCCAGTCGAACTTCTCGGCCGCGCGGATGAGCCCGAGCGTGCCCTCCTGGACCAGGTCGCCGAGCGGCAGCCCGAGCCCCTGGTAGCGGCGTGCCTGCGACACGACGAGCCGCAGGTTCGAGTTGATCATGCGGTCCTTGGCGTCGACGTCGCCGCGCTCGATGCGCTTGGCGAGCTCGATCTCCTCGGCGGCCGTCAGCAGTGCGTGGCGCGATGCCTGGTTGAGGAAGATCTGCAGCGAGTCGGAGGCAGCCTCGGCCTGTGCCCGGCGCTCGGTGCGTGCGCTGTCGGCGACCGTCGCGCGGCGCGGCGGACGCTTCGCGGGCGCGTCGTGCTCGCCCCGGCGGCGGCTTGCAGTCGTTGTAGAAGTCCTGGCCATGCGTACCCTTTCAAGTGTCGGCGCGACTCGAACCGCGACGTAACCTCACCTTCAGCTCGCACTCCGCGCGGGGGCGGTTGTGCTGAACGTGGGGGAGGGCGGTCGAGCGTACGGGCTCCAACCCGTGCGTCGCCGAGAGGCAGGATAGCAGATAGTTGCGCGAGCAACAACGCCCTCCGCGAGATCGCGCTGAGGTGGCCTGCCGGCGGTCGGTTCGAGTCCGCGGGGCGGTGCGAGACCGCGGGCCGGGAGGGGTGGACCGCCTCGGGCAAAGAGGAGGTGACGCGCCAGGTTTCTTTTGCTATCTTCCCGCCTGTTCGCCGGGTACATGCTCTGCAAATGGGCCGGATCTGGCCCCGTGTGCGAGTACGGCGGGCACGCGACGCCTCTCGCCTAGGGAGTGGCGGAGCAGGAAGTCGAGTGCGTATCAAGCGTGGCACATTCCGGGTGCCGCGTCAGTTCATCCATCCGGAAGGAGCGAACGTTGCAGAACCCAGGTGGTAACGCAGGAACCGCAAGTCTCGGGAAGGTCGCACGCGGCGGAGCGGCCGCGTTTCCCACGGTCGTCGACGCGCCGACCGCGCTGAACCCGGTCAGTGCCGCGACGATCGAGCGGCTGACGGGGGTCAAGCTTCCGCACGTCCCCGAGAAGGACTTCGAGGGCTACCACTCGCGGTCCAATCCGCGCTAGCGAGTCGTCGTCGGCCGGGCCGCGGGCCCGCCGCACGGTCTGTTTGGGCTGAAGGCCCACATCGGGCAGGCCGTCTGATCCGTAACGCGGGGCGCCGTCACCGGCGTCCCGCGTTTCTGTTGCGGGTGGGATTGGCGCCCAGCCGCTGGCAGGAATCGAGCAGCATGGCTGGTAGATGGGCATCACACCCGACCCACGAGGAGACCATGTCACAGCGCGACAAGCCAGCGGACCAGAGCCCACGCGCTCCCGCCGCTGCCCCCAGTCAGGACAAGCGTCTCCCGGGAGCTCCCGGCGGCGACCCGGTTGCCGCGGCCGAGGAGCACCTCGCCAAGGTCGACATGGCCAAGCAGCGCGCCATCTTGAGGCAGCTCACGAAGTAGCAGCCGGCGCGGCTGGCCTCCGGCACGCCGGGTGTGACGCCTGCGGGCTTCGGGCCGAGGACCGTCAGCGGCGCTCGGTCTGCCCCGAGATCGCGATGAGCGCGCGCGCCACGCTGGCCGCGAGCGCGTCGGGCCGGCGGGCGTCGATCTCGACCCGCGACCGCTGCCCGCGGCGCAGCGGCACGCTGACCGGCGCGCCGGCGCCGGGGCGGGTGGCGACGGTCAGGGTGCTCGCGGAGGTGGCGGGCGCGGGCGAGCCGACGTTCACGAGCAGCCGCCGGCCGCCCGTGCCGGCGAACGCGGAGCGGATCGCCGCGTCCGCGTCGCCCTGCGCGCGCGTCGGGACGCCACGGGCGAGGTCGGCGGCGCTCAGTGGCGCGCTCGCACGGCCGGTGGCCGCGTCGATCAGTGACACGCGCGTTCCGGGAGCGTGGTTGGCCGCCAGCCATCCGCTCAGCGACTGCAGCTCGCGGCGCAGCGCTGCGGGCGTGTAGCTGTCGTCGACGACGAGCGCGACCCGGGCGGGCGGCGGGTCCTCGGGCGCCGCCCGCAGGTCGGGCATGCCGACGCCCGGGAGGGCGAGCCCGGCGCTCGCCGGTGGAGCGCTGGCCGTGCGGTCGTCGCCGTCGGGCCACAGCAGCGCGAGGGGGATCAGCGTCGCGAGGAGCGCGAGCAGGGGCAGCAGCAGCCAGCGCGGGAGGTGCGGCAGCCGCAGCCGCGGGAGCCGGATGGCCGTGGCCAGCTTGCGCAGGCCGTCTGCGACGTTGCTCGTGAAGCGCCGCAGCGCGAGCGCCAGGGTCGGGTCGCGCAGCAGCGCGTCGAGCTGGTCGAGCAGCAGGCGCAGCCCTGACAGCTCACCGGGCGGCTGCAGTGCCGCCGCCTCTGCCTCGGCGCGCCGCAGCTCGGCGGCCGCCGCCTTCGCCTCCGTGCGCCGCAGCTTGGCGGCCCGGAGGCGCTCGCGGCGCTCGCCGAGGGCCTCGCGGAGCGCCTGCCGGCGCGCCCGCGTCGCGGCGCCCTCGGCCGGAGCAGGCGCGGGAACCTCGACGACCGGCGGCGCCGCGAGCTCCCGCGCGGCGTAGCCCGGCGCGGTCATGCGGTGCGGGCCGTGGCGGCGGCCGGCGTCACGCGGTCCGCCGGGTCCGCGCGCGCCTGCGCCCGAGCGCGGCGCCGGCGCCCGCCGGGGCCCCGGCGCTCCGCCGCGTGGCGCGCCCGGCCGGCTCATGGCAGAGCGGGCTCGCGCGGAATCGGTGCTCCGCGGCCCGGGATCGCTAGCCGGCTCATCGCGGAGCCCCCGGCTCCCGCGGACTGACGGCTGCGACACGCGGGGCCGTCTGCCGGCTCATCGCGGCGAAGCCGGGCTCTCGCGGGCTGGAGGCTGCGACGCGCGGGGCCGTCGGCCGGCTCATCGCGGAGTTGCCGGCTTTCGCGGGCTGGGACCGCGCGGCGCGGGGCGGCGGGCCGGCTCACCGCGGCGGGCCTGCGGTCTGGTCCGCCGGGGCCGGCTTCGGTGCCGCCAGGTTGCGACCGAGCAGCTCCGCGATCAGCGCGTCGACGTCGGCGAGCTTGTCGGGGACCGTGGGCGCGCTGTCGCGCTCGAGGTCCGCCTGCGCGTGGTGCGCCTCCCCGACCTCGGGCAGCGACGGGAACGGCGACGCACCGCGCGTGCGCCACGTGCCGTACAGCCGCGGGAACCCGTCCGCGCGCTGCAGGAACGCGACCTCGGGATGCAGCACCGCCTCCTGGCGCATCTGGCGCTTGGCGTTCGCGACGGTCGTGGCGATCTCCGCCCGCTGGGCGACGAGCGCCCCGACCTCCGAGGCGAGCCGCGCCCGGACCGCGTCGCGGTGCTCGAGGGTGTCCGCGTCGCGCCGCCGGCGGCGGTCCTTCGCCTCGCGCGCCGGATCGACGAGCAGGTACGCCACCCCGATGCCGAGCAGGAACACCGACGCCGACACGAGGAAGTACACGCCGGGTGCGCTGGCGGACGGCTGGGTGTTCTCGGACAGCCGCTGGGCGGCGGCGCCACGCGCGCCCGCCGCCTGGTTGGCCTGCGCGCGCGCCGCGGCCGCGTCGTTGGCGGTCGTGCGCGCGCTCTGGACGCCGTACCACAGGCCCAGGCCCGTCACGACGATCGCGAACGAGACGGCATAGCGGGCGGCCGTCGACTGGTCGCGCTCGATCAGCCGCTTGGGTGCGGCGGCGCCCGAGTCCTCCCGGGTGCCCGAGCCCACCGGCTCCTCCTCGCGCGTGTGCGCAAGGCGCAGGTTCTTGCCGACCGCCTTCTGGCCGACCGCGATGAGCAGCGCGATGACGATCGCCGACAGCGCGGGTGCGCCCTCGCGCAGCAGCGCCGGATCGGTCTCGCGGAAGCGCGCGAGCTCGCGGAAGCCGTCGTAGGCGAACAGCGCCTCGGCGATCCCCACGGCGAAGAACAGGGCGAGCAGCCCGCCGCCGGCGGCCATCCGCGCGGACAGGCGCCCGCGCCAGCCCGACGGCGTCGCGGGCGGTGCCTCGCCGGGCTGCGTCTCGATGCGATCGGCGGCCGCGTTCGCCTTGATGAGGTCGTCGTCGAGCGCGCGCACGAGGACGGCGCGCTCCATGAGCGGGCCCAGCCGCGCGCCGATGACGTGGTCGGCGTGCTGCGCGATGCTCTCCGCGACGATCTCCCCGCGCGTGCGGTCGGCGTCGTCGCGCGGGTGCCCGGCGGCCGTGCGCGTGCTGTCGGAGAGGTCGGGGGCCGGGAGCGTCCCCTCGGCGATCGGCGGCTCGGGCTGCGCGGGCGTCTCCGCGGGCTCGCCGATCGGCGGGATCGCCAGCAGCGGCGGGGGGAGGGTCGGGGTGTGCTCGTCGTCCTTCATGGGCTCCTCACAGCTCTGTCGTCATCTCGCAGCGCGCTGCGCCGGCCTGCTCGCACGCGGTCCTCCAGATCTCCACGAGCTCGTCCGTGCGCCGTGCGCTCTGGTTCACGCGCTGCGGCAGCCGGCCCAGGCCCGCGACCTGCAGCACGTCGACCCCGCTCGCGCTGCCGAGCAGGTCGCCGAGCTCCGCGCCGAGCTTGTCCGCCGAGCCGCCCGCCGCGATGCGCTTCGCGAGCATGAGCTGGTCGCTGGACTGCGCGCCGTCGGAGACGAGGGTCATCGCCTTCGCGCCGTCCTGGCGCTCGAGCGAGCGCAGGCCGTTGCGCACGGCGCGCGCGATGTCCGACGTCCCGCCTTCGAGCAGCGCGCGCACGCGGCGCGTCAGCGCCGGGTCGTCGCGGTTGATGGCGAGCGCGCTGTCGAGCGTCGAGGCCAGCGCGCCGCGCAGGGCCTGCTCGTCGGGGCCGCGGCGCGTCTCGTCGGACTGCTCGAGCGTGGGCACGTCGTCGTCGTAGATGACCTCGACCGCGTTGGCGTCGCCGGCGAAGACGAACATCCGCAGCCGGCCGCCCGCGGTGATCGTCTGCTCGGCCGCGCGGGACGCCGCGGCGCTGACGTCGCGGGCGAGCGCCTTGTCGAGCAGCGCGCCGGTCGCGTCGACCGCGACCACGGTGTCGACCGCGCAGTCCGACGGCGCCTCGATGGCGCCGGGCGACGAGCCGGGCTTCGCGGCGCACGCACCGTCGCTGCCACCGCCGCCGCCGCAGCCGGCGACACCCAGCGTGGCCATGCCGAGCAGGACTGCGCATCTGGTCCGGCGGATCGTCATCGCGCGGGCGGGCCCCCTGGCTCGAGTACGGCGGTTGCGAAATGGTAGATACCCGGCGAAGCGGGCAAGCACGGGTTCGGTGCAGGCACGCTTGACGCGCATCCGCTCAACCGGTGGGGCGGAACGCGGCGATGACGTCGGCGAAGCGGCGCACGGACTCCGCGCCGCCGGCGTCCGAGAGGCCGACGATCGCCGTCTGGACCCCGGCCTCGGCCAGCTCGCGGAAGCGCCCGACGTGCTCGTCCACGGTTGCCGCGCCATCGCCCTCCCGCTCGGCCTCGGATGCCACGACGCGCGCCGCGGCGAGGTGCGTGACCGTGATCTGCGCGGGGTCGCGATGCTCGTCGGAGCAGTGCTCGCGCAGGATCGCGACCTTGTGGCGCACGGTCTCGGGGTCGCCGAAGAGGTTGCACGCGTCGGCGTGGCGCGCGACGAGGCGCAGCGTGACCTTCTCGCCCGAGCCGCCGACGAGGATCGGGATGCGCTCCTGCAGCGGCCGCGGATAGCAGATCGCCTCCTCGACGGTGACGGTGCGCCCTTCGAAGCGCGGTGCGCCCTTGCCCCACATGAGCGGCAGCAGCTCGAGCGCGTCCTCCAGGCGCGCGTAGCGCGCGGCGCGCGGCGGGAAGTCCCAGCCGTAGAGCTTGTGCTCGCGCTCGAACCACGCCGTGCCGAGGCCGCACATCGCGCGGCCGCCCGACAGCACGTCGAGCGTCGCGACGATCTTCGCGAGGTGCGCGATGTTGCGATACGTGATGCCGGTGACGAGCGCGCCGAGCCGGATCCGATCGGTGACGCCCGCGAGGTAGCCGAGCGTCGTGTAGCTCTCGAGCATGTCCTCCCACTCGCGCCCGACCTGCGGGATCTGCAGGAGGTGGTCCATGACCCACAGGCTCGTGAAGCCGGTCTCCTCGGCGGCGCGCGCGACCTCGGCGAGCGTGGCCGCGGTCGTCGCGGGGTGGCCGGGGAAGCCGAAGCGCGAGATCTGCAGGCCGAAGTCGAGCACGAGGGGATCCTCCCGCTGACGGGCCGCGGAGTCGAGCGCGGTCACGAGCGACGGCGCCACGAGCGACACGCGACCGGGCTCGTGGACGGCCGCGAAGCCCTCGTGCTCGAGCGCCAGCGCGCCGAACTCGCGCAGCTGCGCGGTGACGACCTTGCTCGGCACCGGATCTTGGCGAGCGCGGTTGCGCGTGCGCACGAGTGCCGCCGGCGCTTCGAAGCGGACGGCGACGACCGGGATCGCGTGGCGCTCGGCGAGCGCGCGCCAGCCGGCGCGCCGCTTGGCATCCAAGCCCGTGGAGTCGATGACGGTCGTCAGCCGGCGCGCGAGCCGCTTGGCGACGATGAGCTCGAGCACCTCGAACGCGTCGCGGCTGGCTCGCTGGTCGCGCTCGCCGGCGCCGACGACGGCCCGCAGCCGATCCGACGACACGACCTGGTCGGCCGCGAACGTCTCCGCCGCCCACTGCGACTTCCCGGCCGCGGTCGCGCCGACGAGCACGACAAGGCACGGGTCGGGCAGGCGAAGCGGCGCTGGTTCGCTCACGCGAGCCGGTCTATCAGAGCGGATGAGATTGCCGTCGCAGAAACGCTGCACCTTGCTAGCGTTCTGCGTCATGAGAACGCTTTACCTGCGCAACGTGCCCGACGAGGTCGGCGAGCGCCTCGCCACACTCGCCGCGCGCGAGGGGATGTCCGTCTCGTCGTTCGCGCTGCGCGAGCTCGCCGATGTCGCGCGCCGCGCCGACAACCCCTCGCTGCTCGGCGACTTGCCCGACCTCGGGGTGTCGAGCGCGGACGTCGTCGCCGGGGTCGAGGGCGCGCGCGCCTCGCGGTGATCGTCTTCGACGCGTCGGCCGCGGTGCTCGCCCTGCTCAACGACGCCGATGCGAGGCGGACACTCGCGTCCGAGACGGTGGCCGTGCCGCACCTCGCGGACTCCGAGATCGCGCATGCGCTGCTCCGGCAGGTGCTGCGCGGCAACGTCGAGCCCGCCGGCGCGCGCGTCGCGCTCGAGCGCTGGGCGCGGCTGGGCGTGCGGCGCTTCGCGGCCGTCGGCCTGCTGGAGCGCGTGTGGGAGCTGCGCGAGAGCCTCACGGCGTACGACGCGACGTACGTGGCGCTCGCGGAGGCGCTCGGCTGCGCGCTCGTCACCGCCGACGCCCGGCTTGCGCACGCGCCCGGCCCGCGCTGCTCGATGACCGTGGTGCGGCGCTGAAGCGGCGCGTTGCGGGTACTCGGAGTAGCTCACGACCCGAGAGGTGCCAGATGGGCGACAAGCCAGCTCCGCCACACGACGACGAGGCCGACGAGCCGCTCGGCCCGGCGACCCCCGATGACGAGACGCCGCTGGGCGACACGCCCGAGGTGCACGACGAGATCAGCCCGCACGACCTGCCCCCGGATCATCCGGGTCGCGCCGAGGCCGAGCGGTTGGCAGGCGGACCCGACGGGACCACGGGCGGCAATCGCTGAGCCGATCGCAGCCGCGGAGGCCGAGCTTGGCGGGCAGCCCGAAGGGACCACGGGCGGCAATCGCTGAGCCGATCGCGGCCGCGCGGCCGGCCGCCGCGCGGGCACGGCGGCGCGTGGCTGCGAACCCCGTCGGCCGATGCGCTTAGGATGTACGGCGTGCAGGGATCGTCGATCGGCTCGTCGGCCACGGCCACCGCGGTGGAGGCTCAGCTCGAGCTTCATCGCATCGAGCTGACGGCGCACTGCTACCGCATGCTCGGCTCCCCGGTCGAGGCCGAGGATGCCGTGCAGGACACGATGGTGCGCGCATGGCGCAGCCTCGATCGCTTCGAGGGCCGTGCCGCGCTGCGCTCGTGGCTGTATCGCATCGCGACGAACGTCTGCCTCGACATGCTCGACGGCCGCAAGCGGCGCGCACGCCCGATGGACCTCGGGCCCGCCCGCGACCCCGAGAGCGTGCTCGACGGCGGGCTGCCCGAGGTGACGTGGATCGAGCCCATCCCCGACGCCGTCGCCGTGCCCGCCGAGGGCGACCCCGCCGACGTTGCCGTCGCGCGCGAGACGATCCGGCTCGCGTTCGTCGCCGCGCTGCAGCACCTGCCGCCACGCCAGCGCGCGGTGCTCATCCTCTGCGAGGTGCTGCGCTGGAAGGCGGCCGAGGTCGCGACGTTGCTGGACACGAGCGTCGCGTCGGTCAACAGCGCGCTGCAGCGGGCGCGCGCGACGCTCGAGTCCAGCAACGTGAGCCTCGCGACGACGTCGTCGTCCGTCGATGCCGCCGACGCCGCGATGCTCGAGCGCTACGTCGAAGCGTTCCAGGGCTACGACATGGACGCGCTGACGTCGCTCATCCACGAGGACGCGACCCAGTCGATGCCGCCGTTCGAGCTGTGGCTGCGCGGGCGCGAGGACATCCTCGCCTGGTGGGTCGGCCAGGGCAACGGCTGCCGCGGGTCGAAGGTCGTCCCGACGATCGCCGCCAACGGCTCGCCGGCGTTCGGCCAGTACAAGCCGTCGGAGACGGGCGACGGCTACGAGCCCTGGGCGCTGCAGGTGCTCGAGATCGAGGACGGCAAGGTCGTGGAGTTCACGTTCTTCCTCGACGTCGAGCGCGTCTTCCCGCTGTTCGGCCTGCCGCTGCGCTTCGAAGACCTGTAGGCGCGCCTCAGCGCGCGGGGTGCTTCCAGGCGCGCATCGCGTCCTGCGTCTGCGCCGCCGACAGCGCCCCGCACTCCAGCGCGCAGTGCTCGTCGCGCTGGGTGCGCAGCCCGTCGGTGACGATGCCGAGGTAGCGGCGCCAGACGTCGGGGTCGACGTCGCGCGTGCATTCGCTCAGCGTGCCGAGCATGAGCTGCAGCATCGGCATGTCGGTCGGCTCGACGTCGGGACGCAGGCTGCCGTCCGCCTGGGCGCGCTCGACGAGCCGCGTGACGAGCGGGAACATGAGCTGGCGCGCGCGGGCGACGCGCTCGCGCCCGTGGGTGCCCGACAGCGCGACCTCCTTGAAGCCGCGATCGCAGGCGTGGACGTGGCAGGCTCGCTCGAGGAAGGCCAGCAGGCCGTCCCATGCGTCGTCGCAGGCGAGGCAGTCGTCGGCAAGGGCCACGAAGTCCTGCATCTGGTCCTCGAACAGCGCGTCGATGAGCTGCTCCTTGTCGGGGAAGCGGCGGTAGACCGTCCCGACGCCGACGCCCGCGCGGCGCGCGATCTCGTCGAGCGTCACCGACAGGCCCTCCTCGGCGAACGCCTCGCGCGCGGCTTCGAGGATGCGCTGGCGGTTGCGCTCGGCATCGCGGCGCAGGGGGCGGTCGGATGGAGGGGTGGCGGTGCTCATCGAAACAAGATGTTCACGAAAGTGGAGACAAGTCCTCCACTTGTGTGCTACGGTGCGCCCAAGAAGTTGAGGACCTTGCTCCACATGGAGCCTAGCACTCCAGTTAGCCCGAATCGAGGACACCACCATGCAAGAGCCGCACGCCAACCCACATCACGCCAGACGCTGGCTGATCCTCTTCGTCATCGCGATCGCGCAGCTCATGGTCGTGCTCGACGCGACCGTCGTGAACATCGCGCTGCCGTCCGCGCAGGAGGCGCTCGCGTTCTCAAACGACCAGCGCCAGTGGGTCATCACGGCGTACGCGCTCGCGTTCGGCAGCCTGCTGCTGCTCGGCGGGCGCATCGGTGATCTCTTCGGCCGCAAGCGGGCGTTCGTCGTCGGGCTCGGCGGCTTCGCGGCCGCGAGCGCGCTCGGCGGGTTCGCGCAGAGCTTCGAGGTACTCGTCGCCGCTCGTGCCTTGCAGGGCGTCTTCGGCGCGCTGCTCGCGCCCGCCGCGCTGTCGCTGCTGACGACGACGTTCGTCGACCCCGAGGAGCGCGGCAAGGCGTTCGGCATCTTCGGCGCGGTCGCCGTCGGCGGCGCCGCGATCGGCCTGATCCTCGGCGGCGTGCTCACCGAGTACCTCAACTGGCGCTGGTGTTTGTTCGTGAACCTCGTGATCGCCGTGCCGGCGATGCTCGCCGCGCAGTCGCTGTTCACGAACCAGGTGCCCGAGACCCGCGCGCGGATCGACCTGCCCGGCACGGTGACCGTCACGGCGGGCCTGTTCGCGATCGTGTACGGCCTAGCGAACGCCGAGACCCAGAGCTGGACGGATCCGGTGACCATCGGCATGCTCGTCGCGGGCGTGCTGCTCGTGTCGGCGTTCGTCCTCATCCAGCGCCGCAGCCCGCACCCGCTGCTGCCGCTGCGCGTCGTGCTCGACCGCGATCGCGGCGGCTCGCTCATCGCGATGCTGCTGTCGGGTGCCGGCATGTTCGCCGTGTTCCTGTTTCTGACCTACTACCTGCAGCAGACGCTCGCGTTCTCCCCGATCGAGTCGGGCCTGGCGTTCCTGCCGATGACTTTCGCGATCGTCGTCAGCGCGACGAGCGGGTCGACGAAGCTCTTGCCGAAGGTCGGCCCGCGGCCGCTCATCGGCGGCGGCATGATGCTCGCCGCGATCGGGATGCTGACGCTGACGAGCATCGGCGTCGACACGTCGTATGCCGGCCACGTCCTGCCGGGGATCATGATCATCGGCGCCGGGCTGGGGCTCGTCTTCAGCGCGGCGATGGCGACGGCGACGTTCGGCGTGCAGCCGAGCGACGCCGGCGTCGCGTCGGCGATGGTCAACACGACGCAGCAGATCGGCGGCTCGATCGGCACCGCGCTGCTCAGCACGCTCGCGGCGTCGGCCGTCACGAGCCAGCTCGCGGACGTCGCCGGGCGGCCGGATCCGGTCGCCCTCGCGAGCGCTGCGGTGCACGGCTACACGACGGCGTTCTGGTGGGCGGCCGCGATCTACGCCGTCGGCGCGGTCGTGTGCGCGGCGCTGCTGACCAGCCGCAGCCTGCAGCCCGGCGTGGCCACGTCGGCGGAGCCCGCGCTCGTCCACGGGTAGGCGTTCCGGAGTCCGTCGCGCCCATGCTCGGTGGGCGCGGCGGTCCCGTCCGCGGCGGCGATTGTTGTCCGCAGGTCCAAGTGAAGGACCCGGGGAGCGGGGTATGACGCCCGTCGTGTGTGGACCCGCAAGCGAGCTCGCGACGCCCGAGGACACGACGCGCGGGCGCCATGGGATCTGACGTGGGCGGCTTCGACGCCGAGGCGCTGGCCGCCGCCTACGACGAGGATCGCGACTCTGCCGGCGTGCCGCGCGCGGGCTACGCGCAGGCGCTCGCAGCGCTCGGCGGCTGCGACCTCGACGAGCTGTGCCGCGCGGTCGCGCGGCGCCTCAACCGTCGCGGCGTGAGCTTCGGCGACGAGCCGTTCGTCGTCGATCCCGTGCCGCGGCTGATCGCGGCGGACGAGTGGGACGCGCTCGCCGCGGGCCTCGCGCAGCGCGCTCGCGCGCTCAACGCGCTCTTGCGCGACGGCTACGGCGAGCGGCGGATCGTGCGGGCGGGGGTCATGCCGCGGGACGCCATCGAGCAGGCCGGCGGCTACGAGCCGGAGCTGCTCGGCCACCTGCCCGCCGGAGGGCCGCCGGCCGCGGTCATCGGGTTCGACGTCGTGCGCGATCCCGGCGGCGAGTTCCTCGTGCTCGAGGACAACCTGCGCACACCGTCGGGCTTCGCCTACGCGCTGGCGGCGCGGGCCGCGCTCAGCGACGAGCTGCCGCCGGGGTTCCCGCCGTCGCGGCCGGTCGACCCGCTCGCCTGGGAGCTGCTCGGGGACGCGCTGCGGGCCGCCGCGCCGCCGGGCGTCGAGGACCCGGTGCTCGTCGTCGTCACCGACGGCCCCGACAACGTGGCCTACTACGAGCACGAGCAGGTCGCGCGGCGGACGGGCGCGCTGCTGGCGACGCTCGCCGACCTCTGCGACGACGGCGAGCGCGTCAGCGTGCGGCTGCCCGGCGGGGAGCGCCGGCCGGTCGACGTCGTCTACCGGCGCACGAACGAGGATGCCCTCCGCGACGCCGGCGGGGAGCCGACGGACATCGCGCAGATGCTGCTCGAGCCGTGGCTGAGCGGGCGCATCGGGCTCGTCAACGGGTTCGGCAACGGGCTCGCCGACGACAAGTTCGTCCATGGATACGTCGAGGACTGCGTTCGCTTCTACCTCGGCGAGGAGCCGCTCGTGCGCTCGGTGCCGACGCGGGCGCTCGACGGGCGGCCGTCGGTCGGCGAGCTGCGCGAGCTCGTCGTCAAGCCGCGCGACGGCTACGGCGGCAACGGCGTCGTGATCGGCGCGCACGCCGAGACGGGCGACCTCGAGCGGCTGGCCGGCGACCTCGAGTCCGATCCCGGCAACTTCATCTCGCAACCGACCGTCGCGCTCTCGCGCCATCCGACGGTGATCGACGGGCGGCTCGAGCCGCGCCACGTCGACCTGCGCGTGTTCGCGTTCTGTGGCGACGACGTCGCGCTGCTGCCGGGCGGCCTGACGCGCGTCGCGCTGGACGCGGGGACGCTCGTCGTCAACTCCTCCCAGCACGGCGGCGGCAAGGACACCCGCGTGCTGGCGTGACGCGCGTCAGGTCAGCCGCCTGACGCCGAGCGCGGTCTCGGCGCGGGCGATGAACGCCTTCACGCGCTTGCCCGCGAAGAAGACGCCGGTGACGTTGCGCTCGCCCATGACGCTCTCGCGGACCTCGCCGGCGAGGCCGCGCGCTCGCCACAGCGCCTTGAACATCGCGACCTTCGAGGTCGTGTCCTCGGGCATCCTGGCGGCCGCCTGCGCGCCGAAGCGCTGGCCCAGCAGCGTCGTGACCGGCGTGCCGGTCTGCAGGATCGCGGCCTCCGCGACCGCGATGTCCTCCGTGACGTCCCACAGGACGAGCATGTGCGCCGCGATCTGCTCGTCGCTCATGCCGAGGCCGTGCAGGCGGTCGAGGTCGCACACCGTCGCGGTCTCGCAGTAGAGGTCGACGAGCTGGTTCGCGGTGCCGGCGGCCGGCCCGGCCAGCAGCGCCGTGCGGCGGGCGCGCTTGGAGCGGCGCTTGGCCGCCTTCTCGACGTCGCGGTCGGTGAGCAGGCCGTCGTCATCGTCGTCGTCGCGGACGCTGCGCACGAGCGTGACGAGGCCGCGCTCGATGGCGAACTCGCGCTCCTCCTCGTCGGCCAACATGGCCTTCAGGCCGGCGTAGCCGTCGGTCACGGCCTGGACCGGGGCGGAGTCGAGCACCTTGCTCACCGCAGCGGAGTCGGCGGCGTCGCGCGCGAGCTCACCCGCGCGCGCGGCTCCCGACGCGATCCGGTCCTTCCAGCCCATGGGGTGCATCATCGCGCCTGGCGGCGCCGGCGTCACTGGCAATTAGTTCATGCGTCGCCAGCGGATGAAGCCGCCGATGATGACCACCCAGAAGCCCGCGACCGCCAGGGCCTCGCCGGGTCCCGGGATCTGCAGCAGGACGCCGGCGACCACGCACGCGACGATGAACACGACGATCACGGCCCGAGCATAGGCTGGCCGGAAGGGTGCGCGCGCGGTACCCTCGGCCGGCGTGAGCTTGTTCGACGAACTCAGCGCAGGCTTGCATGCGGCGCAGCGCGCTCTCGCGGGGCTTGGCCCGCGGCCGGACGGTGATCCCGCGGCGTTGCGGGCGCTGGCGCGCACCGTCCGCCAGGAGGCCGACAACGCGGCCACCGCCGGCCGGCTCGAAGCCTCGATCCCCGACACGATCGTCTTCGAGGGGCCGGCCGCGCGCCGTCTGGAGGCAAACGTCGGCGAGGTCTCCGAGTCGCTGTTCGTCGCGCAGCGGATCCTCGACAGCGCCGCGGACGCGATCCTGCGCGAGGCACGCGAGATCGCCGAGGCGCAGGCCCAGCACGACCGCTCCCGCGACTCGCTGCTGGGGCAGGTCGCGGACTTCGGGCGCCGGATCACGAGCGCGCTGCCATGAGGATCCTCATCGTCCCCTCCTCGCTGCGCGGCGGCGCCAGGCGCTGCATGACCGTTGCGCGCGAGGCGAACGCGACGGCTCAGCGTGTCGCGGGCCTGCCGTCGCCCGAGGGCATGCCCCCGGAGGCGACGAGCCAGCTGCGCGCCGCAGTGGCGCAGCTCGCGCGCAGCTCGGCGGCGGCCGGCCGCCAGTCGGAGTTCCTCACCGCGCGCGCTCAGCGCGGGCTGATGGCGGACGGGCCCTTCGGCTCGCCGCTGGATCTCTCGGGCCCCTCGCTGCTGTCGCCGTGGGAGCTGCCCGCGGACCCGAAGAAGCCCAAGAAGCACCACTGGTACGACGGGCCGCTGGACTTCCTCGACGGCGCGTACGACGAGACGGTCGAGACCGTCAAGGGCGTGGGGAACACCGGGCTTGGCATCGCCGCTCACACGATCGACGGCGACAACCCGCTCGTCCGGATTCCGCAGATCCCCGGCATGGGTCGCCTCAGCGACCACATCCCGTTTCTCGCCAAGCAGCGCCGCGACCTCGACGCCGCGGCGGACTGGGCGCTGCACCACCCCGGCGAGTTCGCCACCGGCGTCGGCAAGGACCTCGTCGCCTACGACGACCACGCGAAGGGCGACAACGCGCACGGCGCCGGGCGCAACACCGTGGGCATCATCGGACTGCTGGCGCCGATGTCGAAGGCCGGGTCGGCCGCGAAGGCGTCGCGCGCCGCGGGCGCGGCGAAGAAGGCGGAGGAGTCCGCGGCCAGGGCCAGCGACGACGCGCGCGTCGTGCGCGACCGCGCCCAGCGCGAGCACGACCAGGCGCGCCCACCGGGGGAGAGCACGGCCGATCGCCTGGTGCGCGAGCGCCGCGAGCACTACGAGCTGACGCGTGCGCGCGGCCAGGCCCACCTCGCCGACGAGCGCCTGAGGACCGAGGTGCAGGAGGCTCGCGAGGCCGCCGAGCGCGCGGCGGCGACGAAAGCCGAGGCGATCAAGGAGGCCGGCAAGGCCGGCGGCAGCGCGGCGGGCCAGAGCGGGGCGAAGGTCCTCGACTCGCACGGACAGCCGCGGCACTGAGCCGTGCCGGACCTCGTCTTCACGAACGAGGAGCTCACGCTGCTCGCGAACCTCGCGGGCGCGGCGTACTTCCCGTGCACGGGCTCGCCGGTGCTCGACGACGCCACGCGGGTGGCGGTCGGCCGCGGGCTGATCGCACGCGGCGTGCTGCGCGACGACGAGCCGCCGGTCGCGGTCGAGGTCGTGCAGGCGCTGCTGAACACGGTGCTGCACGCCGATCGCTCGTTGTGGCTGACCGTGAGGTCGGCCGGCGGAGACGACGACCGCTACGAGGTCGTGTGGCTGCGCGACGGCGCGGTCGCCCGCCACCGGCCGAGCTACGACGGCACTCACCGCCTGCTCGTCTACGACCGCTCGGCCGTCGACGACCTGCTCGCGGTCGCGCTGCGCCTCGATGTCGCGCCCGACGCGCCGTCCGGCGAGCCTCACACCGTATCCGAGCGTGTGCTGCTCGACGCGCTCGAGCTCAACGCGAGCCAGGGGACGGCGGCGGCCCGCGAGCGGGCGCCCGAGCTCGCGGGGTATCTCGACGCGCTGTCGGACATGCGCCGGGAGACGCGCCTCGAGGCACGCCGCCACCTCGACGGTGGCGGCGTCGACAGCGAGGAGCTCACGCTGATCGAGTCCCCGGGCCATGGCCTGTGGGTCGTGCGCGAGCTGCCCGCGAGCGGGGCGGTGACCGTGCAGCGGACGTCCGTCGCGTCGGCTCGCGAGCAGGCCACGCGGCTCGTCCGGGCCGCCGGCTGACGTGGAGCCCGCGCCGCCGCCGCTTGTACTCACCGACGAGGAGCTCACGCTGCTCGCGGGGATGGTGGGCGCGCCGGCGTTCCCGTACGCGCGAGCGAGGGCGCTCGACCGCGCGGCTCGTGACGCCGTCGCGCGTGCGCTGGCGGCCCGCGACGTCCTGGCTCGCGACGGGGCCGCGCGGCCGGCCGTCGACGCGCTGCTCGGGATCGTGCTGTCCGCCGGCGAGTCGCTGCGGCTGACGATCGTCTATGCGCCGCAGGAGGGCGACAGCCGCCACGAGGTCGTGTGGCTGAAGAGCGAGGCGCTCGTCCGCCAGACCGTGTGGCCTGCGGGCATCCACCACTTCAGGGGTGGGTCGGCGGCGGCGCTGGGCGAGCTGCTGGCGAACGTGCTGACGTTCCCGGCCGCGGCGGGATCCGAGCCCGGCGAGCCGCGGAGGCTTGCGCGCGCGGAGCTCGACGAGGCCGTCGGTCTGCTGCGCAGCGACGGCGTCGAGGTCGCCTCCGTGCGCCATCCCGCGGCCGCGGGGTACGTCGCCGCGGTCGCCGACGCGCGCCGCCTGACCGCGGTCGCGTGGCAGCAAGGCGCGGAGGGCCGCATCGAGGGCGAGGAGCTGACGCTCGTCGAGTCGCGCGCGCACGGGCTCTGGCTCGAGCGCGACGAGCCCGCAGGCGGCGCGGTCGTCCTGCGGCGGATCGATCCCGGCACCGCCCGGGCGCTGGTCGGCGACCTGGCCCGCCGATGACTTTCCGCGCGCCGGGCGGTCATGAGTCGTGGAAGCACAGACCACCGAAGGAGTGCTGATGTTCACGGACACCAAGGCGTTCAGCGGATTCGCCGTCGACGATGTGGAGCGGGCACGCGCGTTCTACGGCGAGACGCTCGGGATCACGACCTCAGAGGAGCACGGGCTGCTGTGGCTGCACCTCGCCGGCGACCGCGACACGCTCGCCTATCCGAAGCCCGGCCACGTGGCCGCGGACTACACGATCCTGAACTTCCCGGTCGACGACATCGAGACGACGGTCGACGAGCTCGTCGCGCGCGGCGTGACGTTCGAGCGCTACGACGGCATGCCGCAGGACGAGCGCGGCATCATGCGCGAGGGCGGGCCGTACATCGCCTGGTTTCGCGATCCGGCAGGCAACGTGCTGTCCGTCCTGCAGGAGCGGTGATCGCGGGCGGCCTCGCGCCGGGCATCCCGCCATCGCGCGAGCGCCGGCGGGTCTGCGCGGTCGGCTGAGTCACTCAGCTCAGGTTCGAGACCGCCGTGCGATGGATCCGCAGGGTGGGCGGCGTGCATGGCTGCGTGCCGCCTTCGGACGGGCGCAGGTAGGTTCGCGCGCCGGACTCGTAGACGACGAGGAACTCGCCGCCGACCAGCGTCGCGCCCTCGGCCATCGCCGGCGCGTACATGAGCCGCTGCAGCGCGCCCGCTCGGGTCGTGGTGATCAGGCGACTCGAGTTGCCCCGGCCGAAGGACGTGCTGAAGACGAAGAACCTCGGCCGGACCACCACGCCCTGGACACGGGCCGGCGTCGCGATCGAGACCAGCGGCTCCGCGGTGAGCAGGTTGCCGCCCTTGGCGATCGCGTACTTGCGCATGACCCCGCCGGCGCCTGTCTCGACGAAGTTGCCGGTCCACAGCGCGCCGCCGGCGAACGTGAGATAGCCGGCGTCGAAGCTGAGGTCGAAGCGGCGGCCCGCCGCGATCGCGCCGCCGCGCGCCGCTCGCTCGAGCTGGCCGAGGCCGTAGCGGTAGATCGAGCGCTCGGATGCCACCCACAGGTAGCCGTGGCCGACCGCGATCCCACCCGCGTGACCCGTCATGCCGCGCAGCGTGACGTTCTTCACCACGTTGCCTGTGCCGCGATCGATCACCGCGAGCTTGGCCTCGCGCGGGCCGCCGGGGACGTCCGGGTCGGCGTGCGGGTAGTAGTACGAGACGATCAGCCAGTTGTGCTTGGGCCAGTGGGCCAGGCCCTGGGGGACGAACCAGCTCTTGCCTGCCACATGGGGGATGGCTGCGTCCGCGCCGAACACGCCGTCGTAGCTTGGGTGCGCGACGCAGCCGATGTTCACGTCGTCCGCAGCGGCGCTCGCCGCGGGCGCGGCCGTGAGCGCCAGCGGCAGCGACGCGCTCAGGGCGACGAGCAGGGCGATGAGGCGCGGACGGGGCATGGCGTGGTTCTCCGATCGTCGGGTGGCCGGTGCGCGGCGTTCGAGCTCCCGGTCTGCCCGTGCGCGGCGCAACGCACGCGTGTCCGGGCGTCTCGGCGAGGGGCGGCAGGACGATCGCGCTCAGGCGCGAGCCGTCGGTGCCGCCGCGAATCGGCTCGCGCAGCGGCTCGAGCCCCCGGCGCGCAGCGCGACGAGCGCGTCAGGGCGAGGTGAACCCGAGGATGAGCTGCGCCGCCTCGAGCGGGACGTCGAGCATCGGGCAATGGCCGACGTCGTCGAGGAGCACCCAGTCGGCGTGCGGCAGCCAGTCCTCGCGAAGGCGCACGGCGCTTCGTCGTCGGAGGCCCAGCCGCCGGCCGGCGCGAACGCGACGACCGATCGCGCGCGGCCGCGCGCCGCGAGCTCCAGCGCGACGAGGCCGCCGAGCGAGTTGCCGGCGATGTGCGCGGTCTCAAAGCCCGCCTCGTCCATCGCGCGCTCGACCGCGTCGGGGATCAGCGTGGCGCTCACCTCGCCCGCGAGCTCGGGCCCGCCCGCGTGGCCCGGGAGCGTCGAGGCGAGCACGTCGTGGCGGCGCTCGAGCATCGGCAGCACGAGCTCCCACAGGCGCCACGTGTCGCTGAAGCCGTGCAGGCAGACGAGCGGCGATCCGCAGCCGCCGCGGTGCGACGGCGTGAACGTCGAGTACACGTGTGGCCGCTATCGCGTCGGGCCGTCGGTGTCGCCGGCGCCGATCGCCTGGCTCGTGCGGGTCAGCGTGACGAACAGCATGCCGCCGATGAGGTTGCCGGCGGCGGCGATCACGAAGTTCAGCCCGACGTCGCCGAAGCCGATGTCCGCGCCGAAGCGCATCCCGAAGATGAGCTCGAGCGTCACGACGATGACGTGGTTGAACCCGCCGAGCGCGAGCAGCACGCCCGCGATCCAGGCGACGACGATCCGCCCGCCGACGGTGCCGACCCCCTCGACCATCCACGTCATGACCGTGATGAGCGCGCCGCCGGCGACAGCGCTGAGGAACGCGCTCCAGTGGCTGAGCTCGCCGATCGTCTCCGCGACGTCGACGAGCGCCGGCGCGGCACCCTCGGGCAGGACGCCCTTCGAGCTCACGATGAGGATCAGCGCCGCGCCGCCGACGATGTTCATGACCGGCGAGATCGTCCAGAGCTGCGCGAGCTTGATCTTCGACAGCCTGCCGCGGCGCAGCGCGGTCACCGGGACGAGGAAGTTCTCGGTGAAGAGCTCCGAGCGCCCGACGACGATGAAGATGAACGCGATCCCGAATGCCAGCGAGCCGAAGAAGTGCGCGGCCTCCGGACCGAAGCGCGGCGCCATCGCCGCGGTCGCGGCGGACAGCGCGATGACGCCGAAGACGACGTCGAAGCCCGCGACGAGCGAGGTCGTGGTGAGCTCGAGCTTCGAGCGCGTGAGCCGCCGCTCGCCCTCCTCGCGGGTGCGAGCGTACATCTCGTGGGGCTCGGGGGCCTCCTGCGGCTGGTCGGTCTCCGGCTCGCCGGGGTGGTCGGGATCGCCGGACATCGCCGGGGCTTGGGTGCCCGGTAACGGCCTGCCGCAACCTTGGGCCTACGCGCGCTCGACGCGCTCGACGCCGCGACCCTCGTGCCAGTGCTCGACGACGAGCCTGTCGCGGGCGTCGTTGAGGCCGACGAGGACGAGCTCCGAGATATCCGCGCGAAAGAGCTGCGCGTCGGGTTCGGGCGGCTCGGCGCCGCGCGTGCGGAAGATGCGCAGCCGCCGCTCCGGCTCGACGATCTCCTCGGCGCGGCCGGCGAGCTTCGCGTCGCCGGGCCAGTCGGGCGGATCGGACGAGGCGCTGTGCAGGGCGAAGCGCGGGTCGCGCCGCAGGTCGTTCGCCTTGCGCGCCCGCGGCATCGATCCGAACCACAGGTCACCTTCCGCGAAGATCGTCTCGATGCCGCTGATCCTGGGCGAGCCGTCGGCGCGCAGCGTCGCGATCGTCTTGTGGACGCCTCCGTCCAAGCGCTCGCGCACGCGCCCCACGAACTCGGGCTCCGCGGCCTCGATCTCGCTCCAGCTTGCCATCGCATCCGGATCCTACGTGCCGCGGCGGGCGTTCGCCCGCGCTGGTAAGCGGCGTGCGGCGCGAGCGTTCGCCATGCTGAGACCGCGCGCTCGGCGGCGCGGGACCGCGGCGGGCGCCGGTCGCAAACCACACACCTGAAAGGAGCCGACCCATGTCACCTCCGGTCACGCGCGTCGCGAGCAGTCGCTGCGGTGCGGTGCTCGTCCTCCTGCTTGGCGCGATCGCGGCGCTCGTCCCCGCCGCTGCGCCGGCGCAGACCCCGGCACCGCAGACGGCCGCGCGCACGGCGCTCTTTCTCTCGGCGGAGCGCCTCTCGGTCATGCGCAGCGTCATGGCCTCGAAGTGGCAGACCCGCTCCCCGGTCGAGGATCTCCCGCAGGAGCGCGCCGTCATCGCGACCGCACGCGCGGCGGCGCGCGAGCGCGGGCTGCGCGAAGCCGGCGTCGCGGCCGTGTTTGTAGCCGAGATCGACGCGGCGAAGGTCGTCGAGCTGGGCTGGGGCAACGAGTGGCTGCTGCACGGCTTCCCCGCCGACGAGCCCGTGCCGGACCTCGCCCAGATCCGCGCGAAGCTCGCCGGCCTCACGCCGCGGATCGCCGACGCGCTCGCCGGGCTGGGCGACCTGCGCTGCCGCCGCGGCGCCCGCGCGGCGCTGCTGCGTGACAGCCGCCGCCTCGTCCGGACGCGGTTCGTCACGAACGTGCAGCGCACCGCGCTCGTCGGCGCGCTGCTCGAGGTGCGCGGCACGCAGTCGTGTCCTTGACCGGAGATTTCTCGCGCGGCTGTCGATTCCGGCGCTTGCCGTTCGTCTCTTACGCGACCATCCCCAAGAAGGAGGACGCGATGAAGTACATGCTGCTGATCCACCAGGGCACCACCCCGACGCCGGGCGGCGACGCGTGGAACGAGCTCTCGCAAGCCGAGCAGGGCGCAGTCTTCGCCGCGTACAAGGCGATCAACGAGACGCCGGGACTCACGCCCGGCGTCGGCATGGAGTCGCCGGAGATGGCGACGATCGTGCGGGTGCAGGACGGCAAGACGCTCACGACCGACGGCCCGTTCGCCGAGCTCAAGGAGTCGATCGGCGGCTACTGCTTCTACGAGGCCGACGACCTGGACGGCGCGATCGAGCTGGCCTCGCGGATCCCGGCGGCCAGCATGGGCGGGGCCGTCGAGATCCGCCCGACCAAGGAGTGGTAGCGCTGCTCGAGCAGACGTTCCGCGACGACTGGGGCCGCGTCCTCGCTGCGCTCATCGGCTTCCTCGGCGACTTCGACCTCGCCGAGGAAGCCACGCAGGAGGCCTTCGCGATCGCCGCCGAGCGCTGGCCGCGCGACGGCGTTCCGACGAGCCCGGCCACCTGGCTCGTCACGACGGCGCGCAACCGGGCGATCGACCGCATCCGCCGCAACCGCACGCTCGCCGAGAAGACGCGCCTGCTCGAGGTGCCCGAGGCAGCCGAGGACCCCATGGACGACACGCCCTTCAGCGACGAGCGGCTCGAGCTCCTCTTCACGTGCTGCCATCCGGCGCTCGCCACCGACGCGCAGGTCGCGCTGACGCTGCGGACGCTCGGCGGCCTGACGACGCCCGAGATCGCGCGCGCGTTCCTCGTCGGCGAGCCGACGATGGCGCAGCGGCTCGTGCGGGCGAAGCGCAAGATCAAGGCGGCCGGGATCCCGTTTCGCGTGCCGTCCGACCACCTGCTGCCCGACCGCCTCGCCGCGGTGCTCGCGGTCGTCTACCTCATCTTCAACGAGGGCTACGGCGGCCGGATCGACCTCGCGGCCGAGGCGCTGCGGCTCGGGCGCGCGCTCGCCGAGCTCATGCCCGACGAGCCCGAGGTGCACGGCCTGCTGGCGATGATGCTGCTGCACGACGCCCGCCGCGCGGCGCGCTTCGACGGTGACGGCGACGTCGTGCTGCTCGACGACCAGGACCGCTCGCTGTGGGACG
Source organism: uncultured Actinomycetes bacterium (assembly GCA_963743055.1). Taxonomy (GTDB): domain Bacteria; phylum Actinomycetota; class Thermoleophilia; order Solirubrobacterales; family Solirubrobacteraceae; genus CADCVQ01. The sequence goes on from CAVUOK010000006.1 coordinate 156,289, forward strand.
CCGCGCAGATCGCGGATGGGCGCACGGTGCTCGACCGCGCCCTGGCGCTGCGCGGGCGCGGCCCGTACGTCGTGCAGGCGGCGATCGCGTCGCTGCACGCCGGCGAGCCGCGCGACTGGCCGCAGATCGCCGCGCTGTACGGCGAGCTCGCGCGCCTCACTGGCTCGCCGGTGGTCGAGCTGAGCAGGGCGGTCGCGGTCGCCGAGGACGAGGGTCCGCAAGCGGGGCTGGACATCGTCGACGGCCTTGAGCTTTCCGACTACCACTACCTGCACGCGACCCGCGGCGAGCTCCTGCGCCGCCTCGGGCGGACGGGCGAGGCGCGCGACGCCTACCACCGGGCGCTCGCGCTCGTCCACGACGAGGCCGAGCGGCGGCTGCTCGAGCGGCGCGTCGCGGGGCTCACGGACGGCAGCGCCGCCGGTAGTACGCGACCGTGACGGCTGCCAGCAGCGGGGCCCACAGCATGAGCGGCGTGTAGCAGGCGATGAGCAGCACCTTCCAGGCCGTGTGGGTGTACTCGATCTCGCCCACGTTCGGGAAGTCGCGGAACGCGTAGGCCCAGATCAGGGCGAGCATGACCGTCCCGATCGCGGCCGGCACGATGACGGCGGACGGTGGGATGCGACGCCCGCCGATGACCGGGATCCACGCGGGAGCGCGTTCGCCCCATGGCCGGACGAGGCCGAGCGTCAGCAGCGCGACGCCCTCCGAGACGACGCTGAGCCCGACGATGTAGACGCTCTCCCACCCGCCCACTTCGACCCGGGCGCCGTTGTCGAGCATGCCCATGGACAGCCCGACGACGAGCCCAAGGCGCCAGAGCGCGGAGGGGAGGGTGACGAGTGGGACGAGGTGCGCCGCGATCGTCGCCCAGCGCGGCGCGGGCCTGCCGTCATGGGCGGCCCGGATGCGGATGTCGATGGCGTGTGTGCTCATGGCCCCGATGCTGGCCGAGCGCGGCGGCGATCTCGTCAGACTCGGGTCGCGGCGATGTGCGACCTCGGGGGCAGGTGTCGCGCGACCGCGGTCGCGAAGGGCCGGGGTGCGCGGCGCGAGGCTTGCGGTCCGCGGTCGCGAGTGGCCGGGCGAGCGTCGCGGTTCGCGGTCGAGCTCGGCGCGCGCGGCCGCGGCTCGCGGTTCGCTACGAGCCCGCGCGCACCAGACCGGTCTCGTATGCGAAGACGACGAGCTGCACGCGGTCGCGCGCCTCGAGCTTGGCGAGGAGGCGGCCGACGTGGGTCTTCACCGTCGCCTCGGCCATGAACAGCTCGGTGCCGATCTCGGCGTTCGACGCGCCGCGCGCGACGGCGAGCAGCACCGCCCGCTCGCGCTCGGTGACGCTCTGCATCCGCGCGTCCGGGCTGCCGGTGCCGGGCAGCCGGTCGGCGACCTGCTCGATCAAGCGGCGGGTCGCACTCGGCGCGACGACGGCGTCGCCGCTCGCGACCGCGCGGATCGCCGCCAGCAGCTCCTCGGGCTCGGCGTCCTTGAGCATGAAGCCGCTCGCGCCGGCGCGCAGGGCGGAGAAGACGTACTCGTCGACGTCGAACGTCGTCAGGACGACCACGCGCGGCGCATCGTCACCGTCGCGCTCGATCAGGCGCGCCGTCGCCTGGACGCCGTCGAGCTTGGGCATGCGCACGTCCATGAGCACGACGTCGGCGGTCGTCACGCCGAGCGTTTCGAGCGCCTGGCGGCCGTCGCCCGCCTCGCCCACGACCGTCATGTCCGCCTGCGCGTCGATCACGAGCTTCAGGCCGGCGCGCACGAGCGCCTGGTCGTCGACGAGGAACACGCGGATCGCGCCGTCGCTCATGCGGGGGTCCTGGCCGGCTCGGCGGCGGGGATCGCGGCGCGAACCTCGAAGCCGCCGCCCGCTGCCCGGCAGGCGCTGAACGTGCCGCCGCGCGCCTGCACGCGCTCGCGCATCCCGGCGAGCCCGCGGCCGTCGCTCGCGGTGCCGGCACCGTTGGCGGTCGCGCCGTCCCGCCCGTGGCCGCCGCCAGCAGTCGCGGCGGCGTCGCCTGCGCTCGCGCCGTCCCGCCCGTGGCCGCCGCCAGCAGTCGCGGCGGGGTCGCCTGCGCTCGCGCCGTCCCGCCCGGCGTCGCCGCCGTCGTCGGTCACGAGCACCGTCACCTGCTCGGCCTCCCAGCGGAGCACGACGCGCGCGCGGGCGTTGCGCCCGGCGTGCTTGAGGACGTTCGTCAGCGCCTCCTGGACGACCCGGTACACGGCGAGGCCGGCGGCGGGCGCGAGGGGACGGGGGTGGCCGTCGTGGACGAGCTCGACGCCGAGGCCCGCCTCGCGCGTGCGCGCGACAAGCTCGGCGAGGTCGTCGACGCCGGGCTGGGGGCGCAGCGGCGCGTCCGGCCGCTCGCCGAGCACGCCGAGGGCGCGGCGCATCTCGGCCTGCGCCTCGCGCGCGGTCCGCGCGATCGTGTGCAGTGCGTCAGCCGCCGCGCGCGGGTCGCGCTCGGCGGCGTAGCGGCCGCCGTCGGCCTGGGCGAATCCCTGGGAGAAGTGCTCGGCCTGGACGAGATCGATGCTGGTCGCGGCGCTCGACCACCTTGTGGTCTGGGCAAACATCATCGCCCCGCAGACGGTGTTTGAGGGCATGGTCGTGCGTAACCCGCCGCGGCCGTATTACACGCTCGCGCGTGCCGGACTCGAAGCCGCGGCGCAGGCGGTCTGGATACTCGATCAGGCGTCGTCAGCGGAACGCGTCGATCGGCACCTGCGGCTGCTCTACCACGACCTACGACAAATGGCGTTGGCATTCGAGATGACGGACGACGAGCGAGCGCCCGCGGTACGCGAACGGATGGGGCTCGTCGAACAGCGTGTCGGAGATCCCGCCGCCTTCCAGCGAATCAAGGCGGGCGAGCCCAAGTACTCGATGATGGTTCGCGAGTGCGCCGCAGCCATCGACATGAAGCCCGCGGAGCTGGAGGTGCTCTGGCGCAGTGCAAGCGCCGCGGCGCACGGGAAGAACTGGTTCCAGCACGTCGGTTACAACGTGGCGGTCGGCGAGGAATACGAGCCGGGGTACCTGCGCGCTAGGCTGCTGCCAGATCCTGCCGGCGTCACGCGGTCGCTGGGTGCTGCCGCACGGTTGGCGCAGTACGGAGTGATGCGCTTCATCACATGCGCGGGCCACGATCCGGCCTCGCTCTACCCGGCGGCCTTAGCCAAGCTCAAGGCGGAAACCCCGCTCAAGACGAGCTGAGTCGCTTGGAGCCGCGCCCGACCGCCTCGTTCACTCGGCCCCCATGAGCCGGGTAGTGAGGGCAAGCCTGGCGGCGTTGGGCGTGGCTATCGCAATCGTGCGTGCTTGCGGCGCTCGCCGCAGAGCGCCGCTCCTCGCGGTGGCTGTCGTGCAAAGGCTGGCGTGGCGCGGGCGGGCCTGGTTTGGCGGGCTCGAGCGGCGGGAGCCGGGTCAAGCGGTCAAGGGCGCGCCGGGATCGGGTCGCGAATGGCCGCGCGTGGGTGCGCCCGAGCCCCCCGACGGGGGCCGCGTGGTGTCTGTCACGCCGCGGCGATGGCCAAGTGGTGTGTGTGCAGCCTCAGCAGGTTGTGGGTTGCGGTGATCAGTCGCCATTCCGAGCGCACCGCGGAGCGGCCGCGGCGCTGAAAGCGATCGATGCCCCGGTTGAACTTCGTGTTGCCGAAGACCGGCTCGATCATGCCCTTGCGTTTGCGGTAAAGATCACCACCGAGGTTGGTCTGAAGGACAAGCCGCATGAACGCGTACCACCCTCCGTCCCAGCCGGGTCGTGCGCTCGTGCGGTTGCCGGCGTCGGGTGGAATGAGGACCTGGATGCCGTCGTTGACGATCTGCTGCATCTGGACGTGATGCCAGTAGCCGGTGTCGGCGACGAGCACGTCGGGCGTGTCGCTCACGCCGGCCGCGACGAGCTCGCTCAGCGTGGCGTCCAGGACCGGTCCGAGCAACCCGAAGTCCGGTGAGCTGACGAAGATCTCCGCCGCGATCACGATCTGCCCGGCGGTCACCGCGGCTTGCGCGTTGTAGCCCTGCAGGTAGCCGCCCCTCGGTCTTGACGTTGCGGGAGTCCAGGTCGGTCAGGTTGATCTTCCCGGCCGGTGTCGCGGACGGCGTGTAGGGCTTCGGCGCATTCGTGCCGAAGCGCCGGCCGTTCTTCTGACGGCCGGTGGCGCGGTAGTCCTCATACGCCGTGTTTGCTGCGCATTCGACCGCAAGCTCCTCTTCCAACCGACGCTTGCCCTCCTTCAACCGCGCTTGGCGCGAGTGCGGGATCGGCCGGGCCTCGACCGCGCGGCGTTCATCCAGATCGCGCTTGGCGCCACGCAGCCAACGCTCGCGACCTTCGCGTGACGCGAGCTCGCGCGGCAACTCATCGCCGCGCCATGCCCATGGCTCGCGTCCTCTTCGCGGTCAACCTCATCGGCCTCGCCGAGGATCTGCCGAGCGATCCGGTCATAGCCACGCGTCGCGTGCTGGGAGGCGTTGGCGTGCATCTTGGTGCCGTCGATCGCGATCACCCCGACCTCGACCATCCCGGCCCTCGCGCACAACCCGAGCACGCCGCTGAACAGGTCCGCGATCGCGTCCTCGTGACGCTGGCGAAACCGTGCGATCGTGGCGTGATCGGGGACCTGGTTGGCCGCGATCACCCGAAACGCGATGTCCTCCACACACGAGCGCTCGATCCCCCGCGACGAGCGCTGCCCACGCGCATACGCGTACACCAACAACGCGACCATCATCGCCGGATCGTGCGCCGCGCGACCGTGACCATCCGCCCGATATGACGTGTAGAACGCCCCGAGATCGAGCTGCTCGACACTCGCCAGCACGAACCACGCAAGGTGATCCTCCGGCAGCCAGTCGCGCAGGCTCGGCGACATCAACAAGACCTGCTCACGCTCGCACGACAAGAAGTTCTGGGGCATGCCCCCATCGTCTTAGGCGCGCCGGACAACCCCGCTTTGCGCGACAGCCACCGCGCAAGCCAGCGCTTAGCAGCGACGGTTGGTGCAGCTTGTGCTTTCCTCTGGGGAAGTAGCGGCTACCAGCGTGGCCGAGGCAGGCGGGATGCGGCGTGACGTTGACGCAGGAGAAGTTACCCTCGCCACCAGAGTTCCTTGACGGCGAGACTACTTCTCGACACGAACGTCTGGCGACACGTCGTCGATGCGAACGCTGTCCAGCGCCTTCGCGCGCTCGTACGAGCGCAAAAGGCGGAGATGGTTGTAGCGCCAGGGGTTGTGCACGAGATGTTGCGGACGCCTGATCCCGTGATGCGCCGACACCTTTTGAAGGCCATCACCCTCGGCGCGTGGACCAGGTTGATGCCCGAGGTCTACGAGGACTGCCGCGACGTTCGACTGATGCTCGAGAAACGACGCCCCGAGTGGCTTGTCGCCGTTCCGGACGTCAGCTACTACCACAAGTTGCAGGCGGATTGGTCGACCGGCGGAGGTTTCTGGCGTCGCGCACGGTCCGAACCTGGCGCTGAGGCACGTCGGCTCGGATATTTGGAGGGCGATCTTCTGGAACGAGCAAGACAGGAAGCCAAGGAGCGGCGCGCCGGTATGGGCTCGATTCAGTATGACCAGGTTCAGCTGGAAGGCTGGACGGGACGCCCCATCGGGGGCCTATCTGGCTGGGACGGGACGGCGGTTGACGTGTGGCGGCTCATGTCGAGCGGTCTTTGGTGGCACTCCCTGATCGACGAACCTCGGCAGCCCTATCTCGACTGGATCGCACCTTTCCTCGACCTGCCCACGATTGGCCGAAGCTTCGAGTCTTGGAATCGACTGTGGCTTCACGAGGTGGGCGTCGAGGAACTACCTCGCGAATGGCTGCGCTGGGCCGTGATGCTGCTCCAGAGCGTTCGCAAGGTCACGCCAGGCACTCCCGCCGACAACCAGATCGCTCTGTACGCGTATCAACCGACGATGCCCCGCCGGCTGTGGAACTTCGCGGTGACGATCCGCGGTTGACGGTCAGGCGGTGACGAGCGTAGCGGCCGGCTCGGCGGTCGCGGGCGAGGTCGTCGACGAACGGCTGGCGGCCACGTCACGCTCGACGGCGAGAGCGAGCTTGGCGAGATCGCTGTAGCCGATGATCTTGCGGAACTGCTGTTCGGCTTCGAGCATCCCGGCGGCCGTCCAGCGCAGGCACATGTCGCCGCTCTGCCAGCGCTTCACGTTCCTTGATGTCCGGCGCAGGATGCTGATCATCGACTCGATCGCGTTGGTCGACTGCAGCGTCGTGCGCAGGTTCCCCGTGATTCCCAGGCGCGTGAGCGTGACGGTCTCCTCCAGACCCTCACGCAGCGACGCGGCGGCGCCGGGATGGTGGTGGTCGAGCTCGGCGGCGAGGCGCCGCAGGCCGTCCAGCGCGCGAGCGTGGTCGTCTTGGGCCCATGCGGCGCGCAGCTGATGCTTGACCTTCGCGCGGTCGCGGTCGGGCAGGTGATCGAGCACATTTCGCTCCTTGTGTCTCACACAGCGATGGACGGGCACGGCGCCGAAGACATCGTTGACCGCGGCTCTGAGCGCCTTGCCGCCGTCGAGGGTGACGAGCACGCCCTGCTCGACGTCCAGGCCGCGGTCGACGAGGTCCGCCAAGAGCGCGACGGTGATCGTCTTGTTCTCCGTCGAGCCGTCCCACAGCCCCAGCGGCACCTTCACGCCGTCGGTGCTGACGCCCAGCGCGACGACGCAGCAGCGGCCCTTCAGATCGATCCCGTCCAGCATCAACGCCGCCAGGCGGATGTCGACCAGCGAGCGTGACATCAGCGCCTGCAAGTGCTCGCCGGTGCGGCCGACGAACGCGCGGCTCGCGGCGCTCTTGCTCGCCGAGCGCTCCGCCGCGAGCACCTCCTCGCCGACCGGCTCGCGGGTGCGCTCAAAGCGCCGGGTGCTGACGCCGGCGAGCATCTGCTCGAGCACCACGCGCGTCAGCGGGTCGCGATCGGCGAAATGCGCGTACGTCGCCAGCTCGATCTCCTCATCGTCAACCGACCGCACGCGTGGACGCGGCACCGCGACGCGCCGGCCACCGAGCGTGACCTCGCCGCCGGTGTGACCGTGACGGACCGCCGTGCGGTCGGCGTCATGGCGGCCCTTCGGCCCGACGACCTCGGTCACCTCTTCCTCCATCAGCGTGCTCAGCACGCCCAGGCCGACACCGACGCTCAACGCCAGCAGCCCGTCCTTCGCGGCGTTGACGAGCTCTCCCAACGCGACCTGCACGCTGGGCGGCAGCCCGAGCTCAGCGGTGGCGACCTGCTGCTGCTCTACGGTCCTCATGGCGGTTCTCCTCGTCTCGATGGACTTGTTCGCACTCGCCAAGGTCCCAGCGGGACCGGACGAGGCGGGAGGACCGCCACCTACAAAGTTCTACACAGGCCGGGACAACGTCTATCAAGCCGACCTCTTTCTCAGCGGCGACAAGGCGATCGTGGAGATTCTCAATCGAACGCGCACTGCCTCGCCGATGCCCCTTGCCGTTGCTGAGCTCATGGCACCGCACACCGACCCAGTGGAGCAGGTCGAGGAGGCAATCCAACGGCACGGCACCACGCACTGACTTGGCCGCGTCGCTCGTGGCATGAACTTCACGGACGCCCCAGGGTCTTGGTTGTGCTCAGGAGAGGTTCCGTAGCGCGGGCCTCGCCAGGGCAGCAGCCGCCCGTGCCGGCGAAGTGACTCGCTGTTGCCTGTCCGCCCGTAGTCGGCCGCGCCGCGCCGCGCCGCGCCCGCGCGACGGAGTGCCCCTTCTCGCGCATCTCGAAACTCTCGTCGCGCGGCGCGCGGTTCCGGCCCTCGTTCGAAGGAGTAGCCGCTCGCCGCTCGGGGCTCGCTCGATATGCCGCGCATCTCGCTACGTCTTCGAGGAATCGAACCCGCTGCGCCCGATGCCGACGGGCTCGGGCGCCTCTGACGCAGCAACGCGAGCCAGAGGAGGGGCTACCGTATTGTGCGTGCAGCCGCGTGCGCTAAACCGTCTTGGTCAACTGCCTGTGGCGAAGCGCGTCGATCCCATAGCCGAGGGGCTCGCGCTACTCGCCGAGCACGTTGCGACGCTGCGCCGCGACGCTCGGCGACTCGCGCGCAACGATCGGGTCCGTGGCTTCACCGTTGTGGCCGCGCAAGCAGAAGAGGAGGCCGCTAAGGCACTAATCCTCCTCGATTTGGTGCGCATGGGTTGGCAAGACCAAGCGAAAGCGAGCATCCAGGTCCAGCGCTTCTACAACCACCTCGTGCGACGCATCTACGTTGAGATGGCAGAGATGAACCCAGCGACCTTCGGCGAGGTGCGCTCGATCGTCGACTCGATGCGGCCCTCGCTATATCTCGACGGGCCCAATGACGTCGACTGGATCTACCGCAACCAAATCCTCGCAACGCGCGAGGAGAGTCTGTACGTCGACTACGTCCATGACGAGGACGGAGACCGCTGGGTCACGCCGGCGGCTTACGACGAAATGCACTTCGGCCACGACCTCCCCGTTCTCGACCTGATTGTCGCGATGCATCGGATGGGTCTCTTCGCTCGAGAAAGCCTCGACGTGGTAAGCGACGCGTGGAGCGGCGTCGTGCTTGAGACCGACACACACTGGGTCACGGTCCAAGCGCGCAACCGCCAGATCCTCGAAGCACTCGACGCCAGAGGTCGCGTACCGCCTGAAGCGACACCTCAAGATGCCGGACGCGTGCTCGACAGGTGGACGTTTCCGCTCGGCACGCTCGAACTTGAGGAACGCCGAGTCACTGTGGACGACCTCCAAGAAATGCGAGAACGTTCGCTCGCCTCCCTCGGCTCCGACTGGCTTTAACAACGCCGCGGCCTTATGAACGCACACGAGACCGCGTGATGAAGCGGGACAACCCGTTCGCAGACTGGCTGACCAGCAACCCGTACGGCGGCACCTGGGTGCCCATCGGCGGGCTGGGTGGCTGGCTCGGGCCAGCCCATCTGCCGGTGCTGTTTCCAAAGGGCCATGAGGAGGTGATGCTGGCGAGCACGGAGTGGCCCCTCCAGCTCGGCGACACGGGCCCGGAGGTCTTCGACCTCTACCACCAGGGCGAGAAGGAGCGTCATGCCGAGCTGCACCGCGTCCGCTACCACGGCGAGACGCCCATCCAGCCGCTCGTCGCGATGTTCGATCCGCCCGCTCGTCGGGCATTGACGTGTGTCTGACTCAAAGCCACAGATCGCGGAGTTGATTAGCCCGCATCAGCGGCTCTCCGGCGGTTGGCGTTGATGGTGCTGCAGGCGATGGTACGCGATGCGTTGGCGGCGGGCGCGCATGAGCCCGACGCGACGTGCTCGTCGGATCTGTGGGCCGCGGCCTTCGTGCTCGTCGTCGGGCGTGACGTACCCGATGCCGGCATGCAGGCGGACGGTGTTGTACTCGACGCGGACGATGGCGAGCTCGGCGCGCAGGACGGCGGCGTCGGTGACCTTGTCGAGGTGTGGCCAGTCGGCCTTGATGTGGCTGAAGAGGCTCTCGATCCAGGCCTGGTCGGTCGGGGTGCCGGGCCGCCCGAAGTGCTGCGCGATCGCGCACATCGCCATGAACTCCCTGGTCGATCCGGAGGTCATCTGCGGCCCGTTGTCTGAGACCGCCAGCAGGATCGGCCGGCGAACAGCATCATCGAGGAGAGGATCGGCGAGGCTGTCCTGGTGGGCGGCGACGAGCTCGTCCAGGCCCTCGAGCTCCAGCGCGTCGCAGAACGCGGCCTGGATCTGGGTGCTGGTCTCCTCGCCCGAGACGACCTCGCAGATCCATTTGCGGGTGACGAGGTCCATGATCGTGATCACCGCGACCCGCGGGCAACCGGCGAAGTGCGTGACGTCGTAGATCCAGATCGAGTGCTTGGTGTAGGTCGCCCACTCCGGAAACGGTCGGCGCTCGGACCGGCCCGCGCGCCTGGGCCTTCGCAGAACAAGACCGTTTGCAGCAAGAACACGCCGGACGGTCGCCGGTGAGACCCACACCAGCTGCTCGTAGGAACCGCGGTGCGCGAGCTTGCGATGCGAGCGATCGGTCTCGCCCCACTGATCGAACAGCGCGATGATCGCGGCGCGCTCGTCGGCGAGCAGGCCATGCACGGGCCGCCCGCCCGCCGGCCGGTCTTCGAGGCGGCCGGCTTCGCGGCGCTCCCACCAGCGCCACGCGCGGCCCTCGGCCAGCTCGAGGTAGCGACAGGCGCGGCGGTGCTCCCAGCCGGCCGCGGTCGCCTGGTCGATGAGCTTCAGGAGCCCGGCCTTGGTGGCCGCGTCGACGCGCCGCGGGACCGGGCCACTCAGTCCCAACGCCCTTTTCCCTCGGCCAGCATCAGCCTGACGCCCATCTCCTTCAGCGCTTCGGACAGCCTGGCGATCTCCGCCCTTGCCTCGGCGAGCTGCGGATCGACGCCGCCGGCCTTGACGCCGGGGCGTGACGCCGCGAGCGCCTCCAACGCGCCCTGCTTGGCGACCGTGCGCAGCTTCATCACCGTCGAGCGATCGACACCGGCGCGGTCGGCGGCCTCGCTGATCGTGCTCTCGCCGCGCAGCAGCCCGATCCAGATCTCATACTTCTGTGAGGGCGACAGAAACCGCTTACGACGACGCCCGCTCGATGGTCCTTGCTCGGTCATTCCCGGCTCCTCCTCGACGAGCCCGAGAGCCTACGGATGCGGTCTGATCAAACCCCGGATCTGTGGCGTTGAGTCAGACGCAAACCACGATCGCGAGCAGTCGTTTCTGATGCCGCCGGATGTCCGCGAGTGGCTGCCGGAAGGGCACCTTGCGTGGTTCGTCATCGACGCCGTGGCCGAGATGGATCTCGACGCGTTCTATGCGGCCTACCGGCAGGACGGCAGGTCGCGGCCGGCGTATGACCCGTCGATGATGGTGGCGCTGGTGCTGTACGCGTACGCGCGTGGGGTGCGGTCGGGCCGCGCGATCGAGCGGGCGTGTGAGGAGGACGTCGCGTTCCGGGTGATCGCGGCGCAGCAGGCGCCCGATCACGCGACGATCGCTCGGTTCGTCGAGCGTCACGAGCAGGCGCTGGCGGGGCTGTTTGGGTCGGTGCTCGCGCTCTGCGCGCAGGCGGGGTTGGCGCGAGTCGGCGTTTTGGCGATCGATGGCGCGAAGATCCATGCCAACGCCAGTCGCGACGCGACGTGTGACTACGAACGCATCGCGCGCGAGATCATCGAGGAGGCCAAGGCGATCGATGCCGCCGAGGACGAGCTCTACGGCGACGCGCGCGGCGACGAGCTACCGCCAGAGTTCGCGACGGGCCGGGGCCGCAAGAAGTTGCTCAGCGAGGCCAAGCGTCGCCTGGATGACCAGCGCGCCGAGCAGGCCCGGCCGATCCCGCGCTCGCGCCCGGCCCGGTTGAAGGAATCCAAGCGGCGCCTTGAAGAGGACCTGTGGGTCGAGTGCCAGGCCAACAAGACCTATGAGGCCTATCGCGCGCGCGGCGTGATGAGCAATGGCCGGCGGATGGGACCCAGCACGACGCCCGAGCCCTACACGCCACCGCCGACGCCGCAGGGCACGATCAACACGACCGACATGGACGCCCGGCTGGTGAAGGGGATGCGCGGCTGGCTGCAGGGCTACAACGCGCAGGCCGCCAGCAACGAGCAGCAGATCGTGATCGCCGCCGAGGTCACGGTCGCGTCGCCGGACTTCGGGCACCTCGAGCCGATGCTCAACGCCGCCCGCAGCGAACTGTAGCGCGCCGGCGTTGACGAGATCCCAGCCGTCGTGGTCGCCGACGCCGGCTACTGGCATCAGCCGCAGATGGAACGGATGATCGCCGGCGGCACCCAGGTCCTCATCCCGCCCGACTCAAGTCGCCGCAAGACCGCGCGGCCCGGATGGGACGGGGGGCTGTACGCCGTGATGCGCCAGGCCTTGGCGACCGACGAAGGCGCCGCGCTGTATCGCCAGCGACAACAGCTCATCGAGCCGGTCTTTGCCAACACCAAGTTCAACAGACGGATGGAGCGCTTTCACCGTCGCGGCAGATCCGCCGTTCGCACCGAATGGCGCCTCATGACCGCGACTCACAACCTGCTCAAGCTCCACAAGCACCAGCTCGCCACCGCGATCGCCTGACGGCCCGCCGTCGCCGCGCCGATCGCCAGGCATCACTCCAAGCGGACCCAGGTCCCATCGAACTCCAGCCGGACTTACGCGACAGCCTCGCGTGATAGGAGCGGTCGTATGTGCGTGGTGGGGCCGATCGTGGCGGCCCAGGGCTCTGGTCAGCTCGCGGTCGCAGCCGGAGCTCAGGCGACGGCTCTATACATGCCCCGGCCATCGCGTTGGATGCGGGAGCTCGGTCTGACGACCTCCTCAGCCAAGCCGCTCTTGACCGTCGCGTACGGGACAGGCGTCCCCGGATACCGGACCTTCAGCTGCGCGTGCGCGTCACCCGGCGTCATCGGCGCCGCCGAACCGATGAGAATCTCCAGGACTGGCGGTGCGCGCCCAACCGTGCTGACGCCGGCGTTCCAGCCGCACCCGACCATGCACCTCGGGAAGGCACTCCGTCTTGGCCGCGCCCGCACGCTCGACCCCGTGCGACAACCTCGGGGTTCGATAGGACCCTGTCAGCTCCACTCGAGTTCACCGACGGGGAACGCGCCAAGCAGCCTTGACTCTCGTCGCCACGGGCATAGGAGAGGGTCACCAACCCGATGCACGACGAGAGGACGCCATGAGCAAGGTCACCGTGGGACTGTGGGTGCCGCTGCAGGCCAAGGAGGGCAAGGAGGCCGAGGTGGAGGAGTTTCTGAAGGCCGGACAGGCGCTCGTCGAGGAGGAGCCCGGCACGATCTCCTGGTTCGCCGTGCAGATGGGCCCCGGGCGGTTCGGGATCTTCGACGTCTTCGCCGACGACGCGGGCCGTCAGGCCCATCTCAACGGCAAGGTCGCCGCGGCGCTGATGGAGAAGGCCGCCGACCTGTTCGCCGACGCACCGCAGATCCACCAGATCGACGTGCTCGCCGAGAAGCTCTGACGGCCGTCGCGTCAGACGAACGCCGCGTCCACGTAGCACCAGCGCCAGTCCTCGCCGGGCTCGAACGACTGCACGATCGGGTGGCCGACGGCGTGGGCATGGCGCCGGGCGTGGCGGTTGGGCGAGCTGTCGCAGCAGCCAACGTGGCCGCAGGTCAGGCACAACCGCAGGTGCACCCACGGCGAGCCGGTTCGCAGGCATTCCTCGCAGCCCCGGGGCGTGCGCGGAGTGACCGGCCGGATCATCGTGACGTGCGGGCAGACCGTCTCGGGGATCGGTGGACTAACGCTCACGCGGCCTGCTGTAGGGCGCTTCCCTGCGTCAGCAAAGGGCGTCCTGAGCCTGGGGGCTGACCGTCGAGCCGCCGGGTCGGTGACAGTCGGCCTTGACGCCTGCGCGGTCTGCCCTACCTGCCATCTAAGCGGGCGTGCAGGCCACGAAGCCTGACGCGCCCCATCACCTTCACTCTCGACTGAGGAGGAGCGGTAATGGTCAAGGCGGTTGGTATCGATCTCGGCACGACCAACTCGGTCGTGGCAGCAACGATGGAAGGCGGCCAGGCGGAGGTGATCCCGAACGCCGAGGGCCAGCGCACGACGCCGTCGGTCGTCGCGTTCACCGAGGACGGGCAGCGGCTGGTCGGCCAGGTCGCCAAGCGCCAGATGATCCTCAACCCCGAGAACACGATCTACTCGATCAAGCGGTTCATAGGACGCAAGTGGCATGAGGTCGAGGAGGAGGCCAAGATGGTCTCCTACAAGGTCGTCAAGGGACCCAACGATGCCGTCCGCATCGAGGTCCGCGGCAAGCAGTACTCGCCCGAGGAGATCTCGGCGATCATCCTGCGCAAGCTCGCCGAGGACGGCGCCAAGGGGCTGGGGGAGAAGGTCAACGAGGCCGTCATCACGGTCCCCGCCTACTTCAACGACGCCCAGCGTCAGGCGACGAAGGACGCCGGCAGGATCGCCGGACTCGACGTCCTGCGGATCATCAACGAGCCGACCGCCGCGGCGCTCGCCTACGGCATCGACAAGAAGGGCTCTGAGACGGTCCTCGTCTTCGACCTCGGCGGCGGCACCTTCGACGTCTCGATCCTCGACGTCGGCGACGGCGTCGTGGAGGTCCGCTCCACGAGCGGCGACGGGCACCTCGGCGGCGACGACTTCGACAAGCGGTTCGTCGACTGGATGGCCGAGGAGTTCAAGCGCGACCAGGGCATCGACCTGCGCGGCGACCCGCAGGCGCTGCAGCGCCTCTACGAGGCGGCCGAGAGGGCGAAGATCGAGCTGTCGGCGACGACGTCGACGCAGCTCAACCTGCCGTTCATCACCGCCGACGCAAACGGCCCCAAGCACCTGAACATGACGCTGACGCGGGCGAAGTTCGAGGAGCTCGTCAACGACCTCGTCGAGCGCACGCGCGGCCCCGTCGAGCAGGCGCTGTCGGACGCCAAGCTGACCGCCGGCGACATCGACGAGGTCATCCTCGTCGGCGGCTCGACGCGCATCCCGGCCGTCCAGAAGCTCGTGCGCAGCCTGACCGGCGGCAAGGACCCGAACATGTCGGTCAACCCCGACGAGGTCGTCGCGCTCGGCGCCGCGCTGCAGGCGGGCGTGCTGAAGGGCGAGGTCGAGGACGTCGTGCTGCTCGACGTCACGCCGTTGTCGGTGGGGCTCGAGACCCTCGGCGGCGTCATGACGAAGGTCATCGAGCGCAACACGACGATCCCCGCCCGGCGTACCGAGACGTTCTCGACCGCCGCGGACAACCAGACCGCGGTCGACGTCGTGGTCCTCCAGGGCGAGCGTGAGATGGCGCAGGACAACCGCCAGCTCGCGCGCTTCCGCCTCGAGGGCATCCGCCCGGCGCCGCGCGGCATGCCGCAGGTCGAGGTCACGTTCGACACGGACGCCAACGGCATCCTCAACGTGTCGGCGCGCGACAAGGACACCGGGGCCGAGCAGCAGGTGACGATCGAGGAGTCGACGAACCTCGAGCAGGGCGACATCGACCGGATGATCCGAGAGGCCGAGCAGAACTCGGCGGCCGACCGCCGGCGGCGCGAGGAGATCGACGCCCGCAACGAGCTCGACTCGCTGGCCTACCAGGTCGAGCGCCAGCTGGGCGAGCTCGCCGACAGGCTGCCCGTGCACGACAAGGCGCGCGCCGAGCAGGCGATCGCCGATGCGCGCGCGGCGATCTCCGAGGAGGCCGGGCTGGATCGCGTGCGCCCGCTGATCTCCGATCTGCAGCAGCTCGCCAGCAGCCTTCCGGCGGCGGCGGCGACCGGCGCGAGTGCCGGCGCCAACGGCGCGAGCAACGGCAACGGCGCCGGTGCCGCGGAGGCCGCCGACGAGGAGGACGAGGAGGTCGTCGATGCGGAGTTCACCCGTGACTGACCCCTCCGATGTCGCGGCGACGTCCGCGCCAGGCAACGGCGCGGCCGACCGGAGCGCCGAGCTGGCGCGCATGGAGGATCGCTACAAGCGTGCGCTGGCCGACCTCGACAACTACCGCAAGCGCTCCGCCCGCGAACTGCAGGCGGGCGTCGAGCAGAGCCGCGAGTCGTTGCTGCGCGACTGGCTGGAGGCCGTCGACAGCGTCGAGCGGGCGCTGCAGATGAGCCACGGCACGCCCGCAGCCGAAGGGCTGCGGGCGCTGCTCGAGCAGATGGAGTCGATCCTCGCGCGCTACGGCGTGCACCGGATCGGCGCCGCCGGCGAGCAGTTCGATCCCGAGTGCCACGAGGCGATCGAGGCCCGCGCGACGGACGAGGCGCCCGATCGCACGATCCTCGAGGCGGTGCGCTCGGGCTGGGCGATCGGCGACCGTATCCTGCGCCCCGCGCTCGTGATCGTCGCACGGCGCCCCGAGCCCGCCGCAGGCTGATGGCCGTCGCGTTTCGTGACTACTACGAGACCCTCGGCGTCCCGCGCGACGCGAGCAACGAGGACATCCGCAAGGCCTACCGCAAGCTCGCGCGCGAGAACCATCCCGACGTCAACAAGGACACGGGCGCCGAAGACCGCTTCAAGGAGATCTCCGAGGCCTACGAGGTCCTGCGCGATCCCGACAAGCGCAAGCGCTACGACCAGCTCGGCGCGAACTGGAAGGCCGGCCAGGATGTCTCCAGCGCGCCCGGCTGGGAGGACGTCTTCCGCCGCGGCCGGCAGCGCGGCGGCGCCAGAGCGGGTGCCGGGGGTGGGGGAGGCCCAAGCGGCGGGTTCGGTGACGGCGTCCGCGTCGAGTTCGGCGGCGACCTCGACGGCGCGGACTTCAGCGAGTTCTTCGGCGATCTGTTCGGCGGCGGTGGCGGGCTCGGCGGCGGTCGCTCGAGCATCTTCGACAGCTTCGGCGGCGGCAGCGGCCGGACACGCCGCAGCGCCGATCAGGAGGCGATCCTCGAGCTGTCGCTCGAGGACGCGGCCGCCGGCGGCAACAGGCGCCTGTCGATCGATGGCCGCGACCTCGACGTCGACATCCCGCCCGGGGTGCGCGATGGCCAGCGTCTGCGCGTGCGCGGCGGCGCCTCCGACGACAGCGACGGCGATCTCATCCTGCGCATCCGGCTGCGGCCGCACCCGCGCCTGCGCGTCAAGGGCGACGACCTCCAGGTCGATCTCCCGATCGCGCCCTGGGAGGGCGCGCTCGGCGCGAAGGTCCCGGTGCAGACGCTGACCGGCACCGCGCAGGTCACGGTGCCGGCGGGCTCGTCGAGCGGGCGCAGGCTGCGCCTGCGCGGCGAGGGCCTGCCGACGGAGGGCGGCGGCAAGGGCGACCTCTATGCCGTCGTCTCGATCAAGGTGCCCAAGAAGCTGACGCGCAAGGAGCGCGACCTGTTCGAGCAGCTGAGCAAGGTGTCGAAGTTCGACTCGAGAGCGACCGGCTGATGGCGGTGACCCCACAGCGCAGGCGCACGCAGACGACGACGCTCGCGCTCGTCCTGCGTCCCGGCGTGACAGGACCGCTGCTCTCGCTCGACGCGCTCGCGCGCGAGACCGGCCTGCACCCCGAGCTCGTGCGGCGCTTCGTCGCGCTCGGGCTCGTCGGTCCCGCCGGCGGAACCGCCGCGGCGCCCCTGTTTGAGCGCAACGACGCTGCCGCTCTCGCGTGCGCCGCCAGGCTGCGACGCGACCTCGGCATCGGCTACGCGGGCGCCGTCTTGGCGAGCGAGCTGCTCGCCCGCATCGACGTCCTCGAGCGGCAACTCGCGTCGCTACGAGCGCAACCCGCAACTCGCCCGAGGAGCCAGTGATGGACATCAACCGTCTGACTCAGAAGTCCCAGGAGGCCGTCCACGACGCGCAGACCAAGGCGATGCGCTTCGGCCACACCGAGGTCGACGCCGAGCACCTGCTGCTCGCGCTGCTCGACCAGGCCGACGGCCTGATCCCGCGCCTGCTCGAGCGTGCCGGCGTCGACGTCGACGCGGTCCGCGCCGACGTCACGAAGGCGCTCGAGTCGCGGCCGCGCGTGTCGGGGTCGGGCGCGAGCGGCGACGTGCGCGTCGCGCGCGGGCTCGCGCTGGCGCTCGAGGACGCCGAGAAGGAGGCCGCGCGCCTGAAGGACGAGTACGTCTCCGTCGAGCACCTCGTCCTGGCGATGCTGCGCTCGGGCGCGCCCGCGGGCAAGGTGCTCTCAGAGCGCGGGCTGTCGGCGGACCGCTTCCTCGAGGTGCTGACCGAGGTCCGCGGCGCGCAGCGCGTGACGAGCGCGATGCCCGAGGCGGCCTACGAGGCGCTCGAGAAGTACGGCCGCGACCTCGTCGCCGAGGCGCGCTCGGGCAGGCTGGACCCGGTCATCGGGCGCGACGCCGAGATCCGGCGCGTCATCCAGATCCTGTCGCGCAAGACGAAGAACAACCCCGTGCTCGTCGGCGACCCCGGCGTCGGCAAGACCGCGATCGTCGAGGGCCTCGCCCAGCGGATCGTGCGCCAGGACGTCCCCGAGGGCCTGAAGGACAGGACGATCTTCGCGCTCGACATGGGCTCGCTCGTCGCAGGCGCGAAGTACCGCGGCGAGTTCGAGGAGCGCCTGAAGGCGGTGCTTGCCGAGCTCAAGGCGGCCGAGGGCCGGATTCTGCTGTTCATCGACGAGCTGCACACCGTCGTCGGTGCCGGCGCGGCCGAGGGCGCGATGGACGCCGGCAACATGCTCAAGCCGATGCTCGCCCGCGGCGAGCTGCACTGCGTCGGCGCGACGACGCTGAGCGAGTACCGCACGATCGAGAAGGACGCCGCGCTGGAGCGCCGTTTCCAGCCGGTCGTCGTCGACGAGCCGTCGCCGGAGGACACGATCTCGATCCTGCGCGGGCTGCGCGAGCGCTTCGAGGTCCACCACGGGGTGAAGATCCAGGACACGGCGCTCGTCGCGGCCGCGACGCTGTCGACGCGCTACATCTCCGACCGCTTCCTGCCCGACAAGGCGATCGACCTCGTCGACGAGGCCTGCGCGGTCATCCGCACCGAGATCGACTCGATGCCGGCCGAGCTGGACGAGATCACGCGCCGGGCCACGCGCCTGGAGATCGAGGAGACGGCGCTGCGCAAGGAGGACGACCCCGCCTCCAAGAAGCGCCTGGAGATCCTCCGCAGGGAGCTCGCCGAGCTGCGCTCCCAGGCCGACGCGATGACGGCCCAGTGGGAGGCCGAGCGCGCGGCGATCCGCAGGCTGCAGGCGCTGCGAGAGGAGCTCGAGCAGGTGCGCCGTGAGATCGAGCAGGCCGAGCGCGCCTACGACCTCAACCGCGCCGCCGAGCTGCGCCACGGGCGCCTGCCCGAGCTCGAACGCCGGCTGCGCGCCGAGGAGGAGCGGCTGGCCGACAAGCAGAGCGCGTCGCGCCTCTTGCGCGAGGAGGTCACCGAGGACGAGATCGCCGCCGTGGTCGCGCGCTGGACGGGCATTCCGGTCAACCGCCTGCTGGAGACCGAGCGCGACAAGCTGCTGCGCCTGGACGAGGTGCTGCACGAGCGCGTCATCGGCCAGGACGAGGCGGTGCGGCTCGTCGCCGACGCCGTCATCCGCGCGCGGGCGGGGATCAAGGATCCGCGCCGCCCGATCGGCTCGTTCATCTTCCTCGGCCCGACCGGCGTCGGCAAGACGGAGCTCTCCAAGGCGCTCGCCGCGTCGCTGTTTGACTCCGAGGAGGCGATCGTGCGCCTGGACATGTCCGAGTACCAGGAGCGCCACACCGTCTCGCGCCTGATGGGCGCTCCTCCCGGCTACGTCGGCTACGAGGAGGGCGGCCAGCTGACCGAGGCCGTGCGTCGCAAGCCCTACGCGGTCGTCCTTTTCGACGAGATCGAGAAGGCCCACCCCGAGGTCTTCAACGCGCTGTTGCAGATATTGGATGACGGGCGCCTGACCGATGCGCAGGGGAGGACGGTGAATTTCCGTAACACCGTCGTGATCATGACCTCGAACATCGGCTCGCTGCATCTCCTGGACGGGATCGATGCGAGCGGCGAGATCATGGAGGACGTCCGCGACCGCGTCATGGCGGAGCTGCGCGGTCACTTCCGCCCGGAGTTCCTCAACCGCGTCGACGAGACGATCCTCTTCAAGCCGCTGACGCTGGCCGAGATCGAGCAGATCGTGGATCTGCAGATGGGGGACCTGCGCAAGCGCCTGGCCGACCGCCAGATCACGATCGAGCTGACCGAGCCGGCGCGCGAGCTGATCGGCCGCCAGGGCTATGACCCGGTCTACGGCGCCCGCCCGTTGCGGCGCTATATCCAGCGGGTCGTCGAGACGCAGATCGGCCGCGCGCTGCTGTCCGGCCGGATCCTCGACGGGGCGACGATCGGACTCGACGCCGACGGCGAGGAGCTGCGCGTCACGTGGCGCAACCCCGGTGCCGACCCGAGTGCGGACGGCGCCGAGGCCACAGCGGTCGAGGACGCAGAGACGGTCGGCGCCGGCTCGCCGGGTTGAGCGGCTGTTACGGCTGCTTGTCGCGTTGGTGGCACGTCCTACCGCATGTGCCACACGCACCCTCGGCGTCCCCGGGGGACATCGACCGCGACAGCAGAGGGTGAGCCATGAACAGCGGTTTTACGTCCACGTACGACGACACGCCCCAGCCGGCGCCGCGGGTCGTCGCTTCATACGCCGACTATCGCGACGCGGAGAAGGCGGTCGACTACCTGGCCGACAACAAGTTCCCGGTCGAGCGCGTCGCGATCGTCGGGCGCGAGCTCGAGCTCGTCCGGCAGGTCACGGGCAGGCTGACCGCGCTCGACGCCGCCGCCCGCGGCGCGCTCACCGGCGCCGTGACCGGCCTGCTGATCGGCTGGCTCTTCGCGATCTTCACCTGGTTCGATCCGAGGATCGCCTCGGGCTGGCTGATCATCGACGGGCTCTGGTTCGGCACGCTCGTCGGCACCGTGATGGGTCTTGTCATGTACCTGATCACGAAGTCGCGGCGCCGCTTCGAGGCCGTCTCGACGATGCGGCCCGCGTACTTCGACATCGTCGTCGACGACATGTACGCCGACGACGCGGCGCGGATGCTGCTCGGCTTCCCGCTGCCGTCGCGCGTGAAGGTGCAGCCGCCGTCGACCGTCGAGTCCGCGGTGCGTCTACCGCGCCCGACGCCGGCGACGTGACCCGTACACCTGAACTGTTTGTAAGGCAAGACGAGAGGAGAGTCCCATGGCCGTCCCAGTCCTTCACCGAGGCACCCATCACGCCCGTCAGGCACCCGACGGTGAGCCGATGCGCGAGCTCGACCAGATCCAGCAGCAGACCTTCCAGCTGCTGCAGAGCATGCTCGGCGCGAGCCCGTTCGCCGGCGTCGGCGCCTGGGTGCCGGCCGTCGACATCGAGGAGGCCGAGGACTCGTGGATCCTCGAGGCCGAGCTTCCGGGCGCCACGAGCGACGACATCCACATCGAGGCGCACGACAACGAGATCCAGGTCACCGGCGAGATCCTCGAGAAGGAGCGCGCGGGGATCCTCCGCCGGCGCACGCGCCGGGTAGGCCGCTTCGAGTACCGCGTCACGTTGCCCGGCCCGATCGACGCCGACAGCATCGAGGCGTCGCTCGACGACGGCATCCTTCGCGTGACCGTGCCCAAGCCCGAGCAGGCCCGCCCGCGCCGCGTGGAGATCCAGACTCCCTCGGGCAACGGCGCCCCGGCCGAGCCGGCCGCGATGTAGCCGGGGCAGCCCAGCCGTGCCCCTCAGCCCGAGCGAGGTCGACCGGGCGCTCGCCGGGCACCCCCGGTGGCGACGCGTCGGCAAGACGCTCATCCGCGATCTGTCGATGCGCGATTTCGACGAGGCGTTGCGGCTCGTCGAGCGCGTCGGCCAGATCGCGGTCGACTACCTGCGCCGACCCGACATGTGCATCTCGGAGAACCACGTCCGGCTGACGATTGTCAACTCGCACCACGCCGGGCTCACCGAGGCCGAGCTGCGACTGGCGGCCAAGACGAGCGCTCTCATCGACGCGCGCGGCGAGGCCGAGCGAGCGCCCGCGTCCAGCGCGGGGTGACGGCGCTCGCGCCAGCTCACGCGCGCGGCCGCGACCGCGCCTGGCGAGCGTAGGCTCGACCGCCTGTGCCGCTGCCGCGATAGGCCGCCGCCTTCCGCATGGACGTCACTCGGCCCCGTCCCGGACCTCACCATGACCGGGGCGCGGGTGGTAGACAGCGTTGCGGATCGCGGTGTCGGAGTCGATGAGGGAGCCGAGGACGCCGCCGACCGTCGCGATCGTCGCGACGAGCCAGGCGAGCTGGAGGTAGTCGCCGACGCCGACCCCGTGGCCGACGCTCTCCTGGAGGGCCGCCGGGTAGATCAGCGCCGCGGCGCCGAGCAGGGCGATGACGAACAGCGCCACGTACAGCGCGGCGGTGGCGAGCGCGAGCGTGAGGGTCGTCGAGAGGTTGAAGAGCACGACGCGCTCGCGCGCGGCTGGATCGGACGTGCGTTCCCACAGGCCGTGGGCCGCGATCAGCGCCACGGTCGTCAGCGCTACGGAGGTCAGCATCAGTGCCACGAGGCGAAGGACGCTCATGTGGTCGGCGAGCGTCCAGATGTTCTGCGACGTCAGCGCGAAGGCGGCGGTGCCCAGCGCCCCGAGCGCCGCGTGCGACATCCCCGCGGCGGCGCGCGCGGGCTGGTTGGCGCGCACCATGCCCAGCAGAAGCCAGAAGTCCGCCCGCAGCAGCGAGCCGGCGAACTCGAACGTCGCCGCGGAGCGTGCCGTCGTCTCGTCGACGCGGGTCGAGAGCAGCCCGGTGCGATGGCCGTCACCCACCAGCTGCTCGATCAGCGACAGCGCGACGTCGTGAAGGCGCGCCTCGCGCCGCACGGCTCCCAATGCCGGCACCGACACGAGCCCGACGCCGTGCTGCGCGCTCACGTGGGCTCGCACCGGACGGCGGCGGACGCTGAGCGGCAGGTCGGTGAGGCCGATGGTGAGCTGCCAGCCCTCGTCGAGGGCGCGGCGCCGCGTCGCCTCGATGAGCTCGCGCTCGTCCGCGGCCGGGTCGGCGGGGTCGGACTCGGCCTGCCGGACGTGCCACTCGACGTTCTCATAGTGCCGGCCGAGCGAAGCCGGCAGCTCGGCGGTCAGGCGGCCGGCCAGATCTTTGGCGTCGTCGTGGGCAGCGAGGACACCGACGGTCATCGTCGGCATGGGCCCGGTCTACCACGCGGGCGGCGCTGCCAATCGCCGCGAGAGCGAGGCGGCGGCGCCTCGATCACGACCCGTCCTCACATTCTCACGCGGACTTCGTTTGTGTCCCAGCCCGGATTCGTCTGGCAGCTGTCGCTTGTCGCTTCTGTCGAAC
The DNA here is from genome assembly GCA_963743055.1 of uncultured Actinomycetes bacterium. Taxonomy (GTDB): domain Bacteria; phylum Actinomycetota; class Thermoleophilia; order Solirubrobacterales; family Solirubrobacteraceae; genus CADCVQ01. The sequence continues at coordinate 179,108 of CAVUOK010000006.1, forward strand.
GACACCAGGGTGATTCCAGAATCAAATCGCCCGCGACATGACGTGATCCTGAGTGCCAGCGTGTAGACGCTCCCACCAGCGGTCAGAAAGCGCTCATTTGCAGGCACGCCCGTGCCAGAGCAGCGGGCGTAGCGCCGGTCCTGGTGCCTTGGTGGCGGCCGCTACGGGGGTCGATCTGCTTGGCACGCGTTTTGGGCCCGGCGCCGCGGATCTCGATGTGTCGCGGGGCATCCGCCGCCGTATGCAGCGCGGCTCGTGCTGCGGGATGCCGGAGGTCGGATGCGGGCACCGCGAGGAGCTCGGTCGCGACGGATGGCGACCCGACGGGGGTGCCGGGCCGCGGCACCGTTGCTTAGCGTCTTGTGCAGCGCGGCGCATCCACGCGTTTCTCCTGAGCGGTACCGCTTCGGGCGGCTGCGATGGACAAGGGTCTCGGACTCGGATGCATCTTCCTGCCGGCCGGGTCGCTCGGTGTGCCGTGACACCCGAGCGACGCGGACCGGAGTGTCTGGCGGGTGGTGTGCATGGCGACGCGAAGCTGACCCGCCTGCACCCCGGGGACGACTGCGCGGTCGGCGTGGTCGCGGAGTATCAGGTGGCCAACCGGGCTTGGGCGGCGCGAGGACGTGGCCCCGCGGGAGGGCGCTCAGGCCGCCGCGTCGGTCGAAGGTGCATCGTCGCTGTGGCGAAGCAGTGCTGCGCGCCCGCGTTCGTCGAGCACGTCTCGCTCGAACGCGGCGGCCCGTCGCAGGTGATGCGCGGTGGCCTCAAGCTTGTCCGCGACGCGCTCAAGCGTGAGGTGTCCGGCGTGTTCTTCGCTGTCGCCTCCGCCGTGAGCACAGGGCACTGCCGCGCAGACGGCTTGGTCGCAGCCGTCGCACGGCGCTGACGCGTACCGTCAGGCCATGATCTCGTGGGTTTCTGACGCGGACGTCGACGGCGGGTTCATCGACGCGCTGCGGGAACTGGACCCGCTGTTGGGCTCGACGATCGTCGTTGAGCCGTTCCCCGACGCGAGCTTCGGGGAGGTGATGACCGACATCCATGTTGCGCTCGGGGTCGGCTCCGCGGAGTCGCGCGAGCATCGTGCTGAGGGCCGCGCGCTGTGGCCGCTCGTGGAGTCGCGGATCGACACGCTGGTCGTCGTCGGCGCTGACGCGGTCGCCGGCGGCGTCGTGCCCGACCTCGCCCATCTGCGCGACATCGAACGTCTCGATCGTGTCGTGCTGATCGGCCGGTCGGACTCGAGGGCCTGTGAGCGGTTCGTGGCCGGCGGGGGCCGCATGGGAGCCGTGGAACTGGTCGCGGATGTCACCAACGGCTATCGCGAGCCGGCAGTTGAGGTGTCGCCGCTGGCGGCAAGCTATGGTCGGCTTGACCGCGCCCTGCTGAACCAGATCGTGTTTCTGTCCAGACGCATCGAGGTCACGTTCGAGGCGTTCCCGCGAAAGCAGGTTCGTCTCGCGATTCTCGCCGCAGCGCTGCAGCTGCTCGACCGGCCCCGAAGCACCGCCGGGTTCATCACGCGACTTCACGCGCTGGACATCTCACTGCGCGCCCGCGACTACCGCCTGCGTCCTGATGCGGTCGCCGACGCCGTGAAGCAGTGCGAAGCGCGCACGCAGCTTGACCTGTGGCTACCCGACGCGATCGACCCTCCGTTGCCGCGCGACAGCATGATCGTGGCCGCCACCCCGCTTGATCGGCCGCTGCCAGCGAACGCTCAGACCCTCGCTCGATGGCTTGCCGGATGTGGCAACGTGCGCACACGCGACGTCTACGCCCGCGCCGTCGAGCCGCTGCTTGAGTGGCGTCGGCGCGAGCGGATCGATGCCCACGATCACACGGCCGCGGACGTTGAGGATTGGGCGTTTGATCGTCTGCGCGCCGGCGATGCGCCCGGCAACGCCGTCTTGCATCGCTCCTCCGCGCGCCGCTACTACCTGTACCTGCTGACGGGCCGACATGACGCGCAGATCAGTCCGACCCGCACGGCATGGAGGCAGTCGCAGCCGCCCCCGGGTTTCCCGGGCGAGCTCACGGCGCTCATCCGGGCCGCACCGTCGCGGCACATCACGGCCGCTCTCGGCCTGCTGTCCGGGCGCCCGCACCGACCGCCGCTCGAAAGTCCGCAGGCACGCAAGCTCCTCGGCGTGTTCGGCGACGATCTCGACGCCGCGTGGCGGCGGATCGAGGCTCTCAGGCTCTCCGACGACGTGTGGGCGACGATCCATCCGCTCCTTCGCCGCGGCGACAGCACCCAGTATTCGCGTCGCACGCGCGGGTACCTGAACGCGATCATGCTCGTGCTCGGGGCGGGGCTGGCGTGGGATGCCGTGCCGCCCGAGCTCAACTACGGCTCGGGCGGGCGCTCATATCGCCAGCTGCGTGCGTGGGTGAAGGACGAGACGTGGGGTGCGGTGCGCAGCGAACTGCAGCACGCCGGTGACTACCGCGACGTGCGATGGGAGCGAGTGTCCCGCCGGTCTACCGTCAGGTGATGATCTCGTGGATCTCCGAAGCGGACGTTGACTGGGGCCTCAGCGACGAGCTGCAGGCACTGGACCCGGTGTTCAGCGCCGCCGTCGTCGTCGAGCCCTTTCCGGACGCGAGCCTCAAGGACGTTCTCGCGGACATCCATCGCCAGCTCGCGGTGAGCGACGCGGAGTCGCGGCAGCATCGCGCCGACGGCCACGCGCTGTGGCCGCTGCTGGATTCGCAGATCAGCACGTTGATCGTCATCGGCGCCGACGCGCTCGCGGCCGGCACCGTCCCCGATCTGCTGCATCTGCGCGACCTCGACGCGATCGATCGTGTCCTGCTGATCGGGCGAGCCGACTGCGACGTCTGCGAGCGCTTCATCGCGGCGGGCGGCCGGCGGGCACCGGCGACGCTCGTCGCAGATCTCGTCGACGCGCAGCGCGACCCGGCGGTCGACATGTCGCCGCTGACCTCAAGCTACCGAGCGCTCGACCGTAGGCTGATCAGTCAGGTCGCGCTGCTGCGGCGGCGCGTCGAGGTCACGATCAAGGCGTTCGGACGAACGCAGCTGCGTCTCGCGATCCTCGCCGCAGGCCTGCAGCTGCTCGACCGGCCCCGCAGCCGGGCCGGGAACGTCATGCGACTGCACGCACTGGACATCGCGCTGCACACCCGCGGCCACCGCCTACGCCCGGACACGTTCGCCGACGCCGTGCAGCATTGCGCCGCGCGGACACAACTTGACCTGTGGCTGCCGGACGCGATCGAGTCGCCTGTCGCGCGCGACCACATGATCGTCGAGGACACGACGCTGGCGCATCCGTTGCCAGCGAGCGACGAGACGCTTGCCCGGTGGTTGGAGGGCCGCAACGAGCCGCGGACCCGCGCGCTGAACGCGCACATCATCCAGTCGCTATTGGAATGGCGCCGGCGCCAGCAGATCGACGCGTTCGAGCACAACGCCTCCGACATCGAGGACTGGGCGTTTGACCGTTTGCGCGCCGGCGTTGCACCGGCGACCGCGGCGACGCACCGGTCCACGGCGCGGCGCTACCACGCGTACCTGCTGACCGGACGCCATGACGCCCAGATCGGGCCCGGCGCGACGGACCCGTTCTTGCCCTTGCGGTTCCCCGACGACCTGGCGGAGCTGATCGCTGCGGCGCCGACCCGGCATGTGTGGATCAACGTCCTGTCGGGGCGCAAGCCACGGGCGCCGCTGGAAAGCCCGCGCGCACGCAAGCTGCTCAGCCGCTTCGACGACGATCTCGACGCTGCATGGGAGCAGATCGAGGAGCTCAGGCTGACACGCGAGTCCTGGAACAACGTGCGGCCGCTGCTCCGCCGCGACGTCAGCGCCGCGTACCTGCGACGCACACGCGGCTACCTGAACGCGATCCTGCTCGTGCTCGGGACCGGGGTGCCGTGGGATGCCGTGCCGCCCGAGCTTGAATACGGCTCCGGCGGACGTGCGCGCACGCAGCTGCACGAATGGATGAGCGACGGGACGTGGGTCGCGGCGCGAAACGCGCTGCGCGACGTCGACGGCTACCGCGATGTGCAGTGGGAGCGGATGTCACGCCCGCAGCCGCCGGACCCCTGACGGGCGCTGGGATGTGCCGGACCGAGTCGACGCCATCGACCGATGGCGTGAGGGGCCCGCCGCCGCGTGGACGTGAGGACGTGAGGACGTCCGCGGCTACGTCTCGGTGGCGGGCTGCGGTACGTGGGCGCTGCGATGCTGGTTGATCCTGCGGCGCAGCTCCTGGCGCTCGGCCGCGGTCCAGTGCGCCGCCGCGCGCAGCATGTCCTCGGTGATCGGCGGCGGCCCGTCGTCGAGGACCAAGTCGGCGTACTCGTGCTCGTGAATGACGACGCACTGCACGAGCTTCAGCGCGTGCTGCAGCAGCACGGCGCCTTGTATCCAGCTTGAGATCGTCTTGGACTGGTCAAGCCATTCCTCGAAGAGGTTCATCAGCCCGGCCCAGTGGAAGTTGATCGCGAGCTCGTTGGTGTCGGCGTCAAACGTGGCGGCGTGGCGGAATCCGCCGTGGTTCATTCCGACCCACACGATGCTTGGGAGCTGCAGGTCCGCGGCGGTGTAGGGGAGCTCTCCTTCGCGGAGCGTGTTGCGCAGCAGGCCGCGGATCTGGCCGGGCCTGAGCGGCTCGAGCTCAGGTCGCGTTCCCGCCTTGATCGCCACTGCGCGAAGCCAGCGGCCCATGTCGCCCGATGGCATCGGGGGAAGCGGCTGAAGCAGTCCTTCGGCGACGCCGGGCAGGTCGATGTAGTTCGTGGCGTCGGGAACGACGTCGGCCCACGGAAACGGTTGTGTCGGCAGGCGCGTCAGCGACTTCTTGACCAGCGCGACGTCCTTGGCGTCAACGAGGCCGGTGGCGGCGAGGTCACGCCAGATCTGCGAGGCCGCTCGCTGATTGACGGTCGGGCGCAGCCCAGTGACCGAGAGTGGCCGGGGAACCTCCTCGGGAGGCCGGCGGGCTCCCTTCGCCGACGGCTCGTAGTCGTCGACGTGGCCGGACGGGTACGCGATGGCGCGGACGCTTTGGACGCTACGCAAGGCCAGTTGGTTGCCGAGGTGCGAGACGATCATGTCGACGCCACCCAGGATTTGGGCGTAGCGGCCGGGTTCAAGCAGCGTCCACCACATGACACGGCCCATGCGTGTGCGCCGGACGACATGCCCGGCGCGCAGCACCCTGAGCTCGGCTCCGACGGCCTTGTCAGGCGCCAGCTCGTTGAGCTCTTTGCGGTTGCGCTCACCGTGCAGGAGCGCCGCGAGGACCGCTCGGCCGACGGGCCTCGACAGGGTGTCCCAGAGGGCATCCTCCATCGGGCTGCGCTGCACGAGGTCAAAGACATCCATGAGCTCCCCGACGGCCAGCCGGTAGCCGTAGCGGGCGCTGCCGTCGAGAAACCCGAACGTCGCCAGCCAGCGGACGATCTCGCCGACCCGGTTCTTGGCATCCGGATCGATGTTCTTGATCAGCCACTGCCGCGTACACGCCCGGTCGTTGGTTCGCCTGACGATCGTCCGAGCGGTCTCGTCGTCAAGGATCGCGAAGAGTTTCGAGCGAACCATCGAATTGGGATGATGTCCGGGATGGGTGCCCATGACCGACTGCCCGCCGCTACGCCGAAACCCCCCGGATCGCGCCGGTAGGAGCGTGTTCTGCCTAGTATCGTGCAACGGCGATGGGTACCCCTCCAGATCAGACCGATGCGCCGTTCGCCGAGGCGCTCACGGCGCTCAAGCAGGCCGCCGGCATGAGCTACCGCGATCTCGCGGCGCAGCTGGTCGAGCAGACCGGTCGCGGCCTGTCGCCGAGCTTTCTCTCCGCACTGGCGAAAGGCATCGAGCGTCCGTCACCCGAGACGATCGCGGACATCGCCCGCGTGTTCGGCAAGGACGAGCGTCTTCGCGGAATTCCGGTTGGCGCAGCTGCGCGCGCTGCTCGACGAAGGCGGCGCATCCGGCCTTGAAGGGGCCTTGAGCATCGCTCGCGAGATCGAGCCGGCCCTGAAGGCCCGGGTGGTCGATGTCGACCCACGGCAATACCCGCACGCCATGCCGATCGGCTGCGGTCCCCGGATGCGCCGTCAGCGCGCACGCGCAGCAGCCTGAGAGCCGCGGCCGGACGGCCGGTCGGCCGGTCGGCCGCGTGGCGTGACGAGGAAGACCACCGGGGTCCATAACGGCAATCGTTGCGTGCGGGCCACTGCTGCGCAACCCCTGGGTGGGCTGCACCGTGCGCTGAGTTGAACCCGAGTGAGTCCGAGGACGGAGTTCCCCGCAACTTCGACCGCTGCGACAGCTGGCCCGCCCGTCGAGAGCGCCGGTGCGCGTGGTTGCAATCGCGGTTGCAACCAACAGCGCCGGTAGGAAGTCCGCCCCGCGCTCAGCGCTCGCGAAACCCGGTGCCCAGGCAGGCGGTCGACTCGACTCGACTCGACCATGCGTAGCATGCCTTCAGGCGCAGGGAGTTACAACCCAGGCGTCGACGGGGCGCCCGAGCGCTCAGTGTTGACCGCACTGTCAAAGAGGACGAGCGGTCGCCGACTACGCAACGCGCAGCGCTGCCCGGCAAGATCACGGCGCGCGGTCAGCAGAGTTGAGAGCCGAGCCGGGGAGCGCTCCGGCGCGCGTGAACGCGTCGGCACCGGAGGCGAGGCGCTGGCGAGTCGTCGCGAATAGCTCGAGGCTGGCGTGGTATCTACGACTCGCAGATCGTCGGACGAGGGCGCTCGTGACTTGGCGGCTGCGCGATGTCCGCCGTCGCCGGGTCGGACGTCGATCTCGTGCGCACCTCGCCGGGCGATGCACCGCCGCAGCCTTTGCCTCGTTGAACTCGACTCTACTAGTGCCCTGCCGACTCCCCGGAGCGATGGCTTGAGGTCGGATCTTGCGCTCCTCTCGTCGCGTGCGTGACGTTGGAAGGAGTTGGCGTAGCACGCGATCGGGCGTTGTGTCGTCGCGCTGCTTAACAGACCGCGTCGCAACCGCTGCGTCGCGGCCATCGGTCATCTGTCCCGTTGCATGTCTACGAGCAGCGGCTTCGTAGTGACACCCGCGGCCGTGACGTGGATGATTGCGGGCCGCTCGCCAAACGGTGGCTGCATGATCTCGCGCTCGCGCAAAACAGGGATCCCCTCGGTCCCGAGTGCCTGCGATGGTGGCGGCGCTCCAGAGGAGGTGCGACGATCGCCCAGGCTTCCTCCGATCGTCGTCTCGAAGCGCTGTCCCAAACGCCTGCCGAAGTCCGTGACACTCTTTGGACTCGCCCCAGGGAGAATCGCGAAAACCCCGGGGTCCGAGACAATCCAGGACCGATCGTTCTCCGCCTTGATCTGCGCAACGTCCTGCATCGCCATGACAACGCCCATGCCCGCGTTGCGCGACACCGCCATGAGCCGCGCTACATCCACGCGCTCGATGATCTGGGGTGCCTCGTCGATCACGAGCAGGACCGGGCGGTGCTTTCGGCCGAGCCGCTCACTGAGGCGCTGCGAGAGTTGGTTGAGGAGCATGCTGGATAGCACGGCCGATGTCCGGCCGCCCTTGAGCGCGGCGCCGACGATCAGCAATTGGTGGTCGTCGAGCACCGCGTCGAGGTTGATCGACGGACGTTTGGACGTCCCGCGGGTCACGGCATTGACGCCTGAGCTATCGAGCGGACGGAGCGCCGCGACCACCCCGCCGATGATCTGTGCGTAGTCGGCCCGGGGATAGCGGAGCGCGGCCTCAAGGTCCGTCACGCCCGGCGCGCGCGGGTTCTGCGTGACGAGCGCGTCGAGCTTGGTGTCGTCCTCCAGCATCCGGATGAGCTCGCTCGCGGTGCGCGTGGACGCTGCCGTGAAGCGCGCAAAAAGCAGGAGCCCGCGAAGGGTGCGGTAGTCCCGCTGGTAGAAGTACGGATCCGCAGATTGCTCGGGTCGCCGCCCGAGCAGCGCGGTGATCGCAGCATCCACGCGCGCGTCGTCTTCCAGTTCGCCAAACCACGACCATGGCAAAGATCCCATCGGGTCAGTGAAGTCCCATTTCGTCACTCGAGCGCCGAGCGGCGCCGAACCTTGCGCGGCCTCGTAGTTCAGGACATCGTCCCGAAGGGTGCCCGCGGCGTCGACTGCAATGACGGACCAGTTGGCCATCAGCGCGGCGTATATCCAAGGGATGAGCAGGCTGAAGGTCTTGCCCGAGCCGGCAGGCCCCACGACCACGGCGTGTCGGCTGATCACCTCTCCTGAAAGCCCGAGCGAGCCGCGGAACCTCCCCTTGCTGAGGTCGATGAACGCCCCCAACGGGAATTGCCCACCATCGAGGTTCTGCGCCTCCTGCCACGATGCGACCCCGCGGTAGTCGAGGTAGTCCGTCGTGGCTGTCGGCGGGGGGCTGGGGTCGCCGGGTGCGAGGTACCCGCGCCGCGCGCCCCTGCCGGCGGAGTGCAGAGCCATCCTCTTGGCGATGCTGTCACGCCGCTTGGCCCGCGGCGCCGAAGAAGTCGCGACTGGGGTGGCTGCGGGAGCCTCCGCGGGCGCCGGGCTTGCGCCGACGCCTGCGGGAGCCTCCGCGGGCGCCGGGCTTGCGCCGACGGTGTCGCGTCTCGCCGATGCCTCAGGGCGGATGACGCGGACGAGGCGTTCGACGCCTTGCTCCCAGTCGTCATAGAGCGCGACCGGCGCGATGTCGCGCAGCGTGGTTCCTCCGCCGATAGCGAGTGCCGGCACAGCGTCCGGGCTGAGAAGAATCGGCAAAAACCACCCGCGGTCGATTGGACGCTTACGTAGTTCGTCAACAGCTATGGTCAGCTCTTCGTTCATGTATGAGCGCTCGCGAGCCGACACGTTCTCTGAGAAACACGCAATGAAGAACGCCCCCTGTTTGATCGCGTCGCGAATAGCCGACCGCCATCGGACACCCGGCTTGAGTCGATCGCGATCGAACCAGACCTCCACACCTTGCCCCTGGAGGTCGGCGACGAGCCTCTCGACAGCTGACGCGTCCTCACGCATGTAGGAAACAAAAACGAACGGCCTCCCCGCGTCGCGGCCGGCTGCAGCAGGTGGGCGGATGTAGCGAACGCTTAGGCTCGACGGGAATGGACCTTCCCAGCTCAGCTTGCCAGCGCGGCCGCGGGAGCGCCTGATCTCCGGACACTCGAGGAGCGCCGTTACCATCGCGGGCAACTGATTCTTAGCGATTTGCTCCCCATAGCACGTATGCAGGCCGTGCCCAAAAAGCATGTAGTCACTCCACGGCCGCCCAATGCGAAACACTTCTGGATCTGCAAGTGCGCGCTCGTCGTGCATCGCCGAAAGCGTGGCGGCGAAGACTGTCGATCCGGCGGGGACAATCGTCTCCCGCTCCGTGCCTGCGGCGATCGTCGTCTCTTCGGGCGCACGGCGCAGCAACGCGAAGCTCGGCGGGCTGAAGCGCAGCGCTTCCCAAACATACTGGCCGACGATCTCCCTATCTCCGATGCGCGCCGCCTCCCGTGCGGCCTCAAGTTCGTCCTCGCGCTCGAGCAGTACGTCGACCGCGTGCGCCATCGAGTTGGACATGGTCGGGATCCAGTTGACGATGCACGCGAGGATGTTGTCGCGGATCGCCCTGTCGTTGAAGCTCGGCTCACCCTCGGCCTGAGCGCGCAGTAGCCGGCTCAGCACGTCATCGGCCACGTCCTCGCCAGCCTGCAGCGCCCGCTTGCGCTCGGCGATCTGTCCGTCGATGCGCGAGCGCCATTCGGCCGCGTCGCGGAGGGCACGATCACGGGTGTGAGCGGCGTTGTTCGTGTTGATAAATAGCTGCCAGTAGATGTCGCGCGCCCACTTGGCCTGCGTCGGCGCGTTGGGTCCGGGCGTGCCGAAGTACGCGTCGATCGACCGAATCAGCGCGGGGTCAGCGAGCCCAGTGACCACGTCGATCTCGCCGCCGGCGGCGACGACAAGCTCACGGGCATGGCCCAACATCAATCTCCCAAGCATCGCCGGGTCCTCGCGACGCACCGAGCGATTCATCGCGGCGTGCTGGTGCCGGTACGACGGCCCGTCGCCGATACCGACGGCGAGCGGGTCCACGATCCCGTCCATCCTCGCCCCGTCAAGTCCAGCCGTGAAGCGCGCCGAATCGCCGAGCACCTCCCTTACGTCCTCAGCTAGCGCAACCACCGTTACGGCGCCGCTCGAGATGATTGGCCTGTTGTGACGCATGTACCGAAAAAGCGGTAATGCCGTCCTATCCGCCATCTGCCCGAACAGGTTCCCTACATCCTCTGCAAGCTTGTCGGTGACTTGCATCAAGCGCGTGCGCTTTGCTGTGCCGCGAGGCGACTCGGCTAGGTGTGCATCATCAATCGACTGTCCGGCTGCGGCATCGTCCAGCAGCACTGATTCCAGCAGCCAGCGTTCGCCACGGACCGTGCGCAGCTCAAGCGACTGCGGGACGACGGCCGCCATTGCCACACCGTCACTCGAAAGTCCGATCGCGAGGGCCTCATCGCTCCCAAGTTCAAGTGCGCCGCGATCATGGGCAATCTGGATTGTTCCCTGGGGGCTTCCCACCAGCACCCCCGACCCCGATACCGCGACGTGCGAGAGACCTTCGGGCGCGTCGCTCTCTCCAATCGGCTCACCGTCGCTAGTCCTGAACCACCGTACAGCTCCGCTTCGCACGCCGACAGCGACAGTGCCGGTGTCGTTCAGCGCGGCGATCCTGTCCCATGGCCCAGGTCCGAATGAGCGCTTCGTGTTACCGTGCGAGTCGAGGAGGCGAAGCTCGTTGTCGGAGTCGACCCCGAGAACCCGCGCAGGGTCAGCAACAACATCCGCGATCGAGAATCCCGAGGGTATTACCAAAGAGACCGCTTGCCAGCCGGCTCCGAAACCGACACTCCTCCACACTGCCCCGAGCTCGTCCCGCGCGATGAGTGATTCGCCGTCGGCGGCGAAGCGTAGTGAGCGCATACGGCGCACGCCGTCCATCAGCCCCCACCGGCCACCGCCCGTGGCCTCGAGCAGTTCGATTTGGTCGTTATCGAGCGCGATCGCGATACCTCTTGGCCCCGGTCGAACCGCCAATGCGCTCACTGCGCCTTCAACTCCGAAGCTGGATATCTGCTCGCCCTCGGGGACCTGCCATACGTGGATTGCCGTTACGGCGACTGCGGTGGGCGAGCCCTCCCGAGCGGCAAGTGGTACGCCGTGATCGTCCCGACCCACGCCGATCTTCAGAATCGGGGGTGCAGTCGCGGGCAGATCGATGACAGCCGCCCCCCGGTCGGGCGGCAACGTCAGCTGTACACCACCTCTGACCATGCGCACTCCGACCGGCATCGTTCCGAGACCGTCGGGTGCCATCCACGGCAGCCATCCACTCGCCGCTCGCCCGGTACCGGTGTGAAGGCCCGCACACGCTTCAAGTAGTTCGACGGCCTCACCACGCCGAGCCGTCGGGGGGGCCGATGCGATGGCACGTTGCGCCCAGCGCGCAATGGCCGGCGCGCGGTCCTCTTCACGCACGATAGTCGCGAGTGCCATGCGCCAGATCTCGGCGATGCGCCCCCAGGACATATCGTCGTCGAGTAGCGCTAGCCATGTCACTTCCTCCTCAAGGCGCACTGTTTCCCTCGCCCCCAGGTGAGATTGTGCGACAACCTCGCGAGAACGCCAAAGCCGCGAAGGGTCGCGAGCAAGCCGAAGCCGAAGAACCTCCGCTACGTCGCCGCGTAGCGTGAATCCGGACGGGCTAGCCGCTTCGACAAGAGGACTGAACCACACGTCTGCCTCGGCGGATGAGTGCGGTATGGGTCGCAGTGCAAGGCGTGCGGCGCGCAACAATGCTGGGTCGACGTGCGCCGCAAGGGACAGCGTCTCCGCGAGCGGAATGGCTTCCGGGTACCCCTCGCCCCATTCGTCGACGAGCCGCTTTGCTCCGGCCAGATCCTGCGCGCTCACGGCCGCAGACCTGTCGGCCGGGACACCGCAGCGCGCACGGCGCCCGCGCTTGTACGACGGTCCCATTCAACGACGGCGATTGCCTGTGTTAGCACCGCCGGCAGGCGATCAACGGGGTACGGCACAAGCGCAACAACAGGGCATCGCGCGCGGTGGGCACGCTCGGCAAAGGAGCGCATTCCGTCGACGTCACCCGTTCGCCGGCGGGCGGCTGAGCGATACCGAGGTCGGTGAGTAGAACAATCGGCTTAGGTCGGGCCGGGGGCTGCCAGGGCTCCCAATGGCGGCGCCCGCCAATGCCCGCGCCACGCAACGGCGTCCCGGCGAAGCGCAAGATTTCCAGCGAGGTGCTGCCTATCACTCGCTTGAGATCAGCCACCAGCCGAGCTTGATCGCGCGTGAACGGCACCAGACCGTCGCCGGCGTCGACCAGAATCTGAGCCCCACGTCCCAGCGTTGTGTGCGCGAGTCGTGGTACTGCATGCAGTGGCTCTCGGCGTGCGAGGATTGCCACGGCCGCCGCCGCATCCACCGGCCCGTCATCGCTCGGACTGCCGACCAGCGCTTCGAGGATCCCGCGGGTCCAATTCGGCGCGAACAGGGGTTCGGGATCTACCTTTCGCACGCCCGCGACGGGGTCCCGTCCGATCGTTGGAGAGCTGAGCAGCCATGGTGGGAGCGGCGCGTCCTCGCGGGGCAGGGGTGGCTGCAGCCATGACAGCAGAGCCGGATTCTCAGTCGCTTCCCACCCAGACCGACCGTGCGATGCAGGCACGGTTGCATCCTCACTCGCCACCGTGGCCGAAGAACTGGTCGGATTAGAGGGCGCGTCCGCTGTCTCGGTTGACGCGGGGCCGGTTACCTCGAGTCCGAGGCACGCGACGACATCCGCCCGATGCTTGGGCGTGACCCGCAACGCGTGGTACACACGAAGGAGGTCGCCGAGCGAGACGAGCGACGGCCGCACTAGGGGGCGCCAAGGTCCATCCGTTTGACCAGCGCCATATCCATGACTGCCGCCCATTCCGGATCGTCCGCTCGGACCTTGAGCTCGCGCGCCGCCCGGAGGGCATCGATGAACTCAGCAGCACTCGGCGCCGGCTGTCCAGCCAGATCCGCATCGTTGGCCAGCCCTTCGACGCGCTCAGCGGCTTGGCGCGTGAGCGCCACGTCGTCCGCCAGCCCGTGAGCCTGCGCTATAGCGAGCAACCGCTCAGACGTCGGCCGATGAAGCCGCAGTACGACGCAGCGGCGCAGAAACGGCTTTGATAGCTCACGCTCCTCGTTGGTCGTCAGCACTACGAACGGCGGGGTCGCCCCGCTGGCACTCACTACCTCGCCAGTCTCGGCGACTGTGAAGCGCAATGTCCCGAGCGCCTCGAGCAGGCTATTTGGAACGTCGGAGTCAGCCTTATCGACTTCGTCGAGCAGGACGACAGCGCGCTGAGCGCTGGCCGGCTGAAACGCGCGCCACAGAACACCCCGCGTAAGATAACTCTGGTCGGACTCGTCGAGACGGTCGACCTGCGCGTCGCGGAGGCGCGCCAAGGCATCGAACCGCCAGAGTAGGTCGCGGGCCTGCGTCCGCGGCGTGATGACCTCCTCCTCATACGACCAGTTCATGCAACGCGCAACGTTCAGCGCAAGCGACGACTTCCCCGATCCAGGCGGTCCCGTGACGAGCAACGGACGTTGCGCTGCCAACGCGACGTTCACCGCGAGCACAATCTCGTCGGAGTAGACGTAGACCGAGCCCTCTAGTCGATCGCCGACGTGCGCCATCCCTGCGGGCAACGCGTGCTCAACGACGGGGTTTGGGTGGAAGATGAGATCCACGTGTTCAGTCCCGGGCTCGGCGCCTAAGGCTGCTGCGGCAGTTGGCGTACAACCTCATGATTCGTATCTCCTCCGCGGGCTCGATCGGTGGCTCTAGCATTGCGGCATGGGGTAGTCCACGCGAAGCGAAGAGTTCCGAGGATTCGCCAGGACAGCGCAAGAGAATGGGCACGTGCGGCCAAGCCTGGCGAATAGCAGCGACTACGGCCGGAAAGGCCGCGTCGATCGGCAGCACGAGGAACGGCAGGTCGTCCGCAACAGAGATCTCGTGGTCGATCTCGTCGTCGTCCGGGGGTGCGTGGTCAAAGTCGTGTCGCATCCATTGCAGTAGCGATGCACGAGCGCGCCGAACGAACTCCGCGACGTCATCGTCGCTGACGCTGCCCTCAACCTCGCAGATCTGCCAGCCGAAGAATCCTGATCGGACATGCATCGCGCATGTGACCGATCGCTCGGCATTGAGACCAAACCCGCGCTCCCCCGAGGGCCGCCCTGCGGCGCGCCGCACCTGTTCGGCGACATCGGGCGTGATCCAGCCGTGCGGAGCCACCTTCTCGTACAGGTCGATCGCAACGTCTGGTTCGGTGTCAGCAATCATTCGAAGAGCGTCGAACTGCGCCTCGATCGGGACCTCGAGCAGCCGGCGAGCCACGGCGGTGGCGAGGTCGATCTCCCACTCCCGCGGTTCGATCTTGAGTCGTGCGGCAGCGGAACGCTGAGCATCCTTCCCGGCCTTGTTCAAGTGGTGGACGAGCGCGTTCTCCAAGCGAGCCTCAGGTGCATCCGCCTGGTAGCGCTTGCGAAGGGGCTGCAGTCGCTCGAGCACCTTCTGCTGCGAGCGCACGGGGTCGCCATGCACGATTTGGACCGCGTCGAGCTCGATCGCTCCCCATCGCGGCCCCCGCAGCTGCTCGACGCAGACGCCGTCGACGAGCATGGGCAGCAGCAAGAAACCAGCGGCCATGCGGCTGCGATGCGCCAGGACGGAGGCTTCGTACAGCACCCAGTCCGACTGCAGCGCAGACGGCGACATCAGCACGACTGCGGCGCGGCACAGATGAAGGTTCTCCTCGATCTCATGGCGCCATTGAAATCCGGGGAGAGCCAGGCGCTCGCGGTCATACCATGCATCGAGCCCGGCCTCGCGTAGGCGAAGCGCCAGCTCAGGCAGAGCCTCCGCCGCTTCTGGATCCTTCGCACTGTGGCTGATGAAGATCAAAGGGGCCATGAGTCGGCCGACACTAGTCCGGCGCCAACGCGGCCGCATAGCTCTTCGATCTACGGCGGCCTGAGGTTCCGTCCTCGGTAGCGAGCTACGTCGGCCCCGCGCTGATCTCAGCCACGGCCCTGCCGGCAAACATACCCCGCGCGAATCATCGCTGTTCCCCGGCGACAGCGCGACAGCGCGCGTCTTCGGCACGGGCCACCGGACAGGCCCGCCGTTCGCTCCGCCAATGATTATGTGACGCTCGATATCGCTGACCATGTCGATGTGGAGATCTGCTTCTCGCTCAGTCCAGAAGCGCCCGCAGGGTAAGGTACCCCTGCTCACCGAACTGGTGCACCAGCGCCACGGCGTGATCGCGCAGCGTGTCGCGCTCGAGAGCGGGACGCAGGAGATCTGACAGCAGGTCAGGACGCACGTACTGCGACTGCGCGGTGCCGGCGCTGGCCAAGGCCTCAAGGAGGTCTACGACCGCTGCGACCAGGGTCGGATCCTCACGTAGTAGCTCCACACGAGCGTCACCGCGTCGCGAATGTCCCCGATCCGGCCATGAGCGGCGGCCAACGTCGCGGTGAACCGCTGGATGTCCTCTTCTCGCCGGAACCGGCTGGAGCTCCACCACCAACCGAACTCCCGGAGTTCCAAGGGCCCAGGGTTCGCCTTGAGCCGGCTGTCCCACAGCTGGCGGTGGCGCTCAAGGTCTGCCGCGGTGGGCTCGTAGTCACCGGGGCCTCGCTTGTGCAAGGCGCGGCCCAGCGTCCCCATGGCTCGCGCGCGATCATCGTCGCTTCCTGCGCGGAGCAACCCCTCCAGCAGCCGCGGGACGGTGTCTGGCAGGTCGCGCCAGATCACAGCGACGTGTTGGGTGAGCTGTCGACGATCATCGTCGTGCGACATGTCGGTTATCGCTGCTACGGCGCGGAGATAGGAATCGGCCAGCAGCGTTGTGACATTCCCGTAGAGTGCGCCGTAGCGCACGTATGTGGTCCAGCCAACTTGCGCCAGCGTGCTGCCATGCGGGTCCGCAACGGCGGTGATGCGGGCCGCGAGCCAGTCGTTATCGAGCGCGGCCAGGACGGGCAGTTCGGCGGCCAATACGGCGCGTACGGCGTGCGATGGATCCTCGTCGATGAACCGCTCGAGCTGCCCCTGGGTTTCAGGCACGGCCGCGAATCCGCGCTGGCTCGGCCGCGCGCCATCGGGTAAGCGGCCATCGAGCCACTGCACGTAACGCAGAAGCCCCACGGCGCCGCGTGAGCGCAGCGCCACCAATCCCAGTTGGAGCGGCTCCGCCTCCGTTGACGCCTCACGCTCGGGCGTGGGATCTGCGTCGGCGGCAAGCCGATTGATGAGCCTCCACGCGCGGTCGCGGTCGGATATCGTGAGCGAAGCGCTCGACAGCAGTCCGACGAGCACGTCGGCGGCCGCGAGCTGCGCGCTGTAGAAGTCGATATCGACATCGAGCGGATTCGCTCCAGCGCCGGCGTCGGCGGGCTGCTCGAGCACCCACGTCAGCGCGTTCAGTATCCCCAGATCGGGCAGCAGCGCGCCGCCGCGTAGCACCGCGTTCAGCCCGGTCAACCAGGAGCGCACGTAGAGGGGCGGGATTTCTGAGAGGCGCATGGCCAACCAGCTCCATCGCTGAGGATCGGATTCGACCGCGTGTGCGAGCTCTCGGTCCAAGCCTTCGGGGGTTGGCACCGCAACATGATGCTCGGCCCGAAAATCGCGCAGCAGCGCGACGAACTCATCGTGTTCCATTGTCGCGAGTTGCAACGCGCTTTTCGGTGATGTGGGCCCGATCCAGCTTGTGCTCTGGATGCCACCAAAGCCGGGATTCGGGAGCGAGCCGCGGCGGTCGCGCAAGGCTTCGAGACGCTGTCGGGCGTTCTCGTCGAGCTGCGACTCCAACGCTGAGAGCAGCCGTTGGCGCCACTCGTCCTGCCACCGTTCGATCTCGTCGCCCAGTTGCTCAAGCTCCGCGGGCGGCAGGCCGTAGCGGCTTGGGGCAGGACCCTGCTCGATGCGTCCAAGCAGCAAGTGCTTCTCGTCGTCGCTGCACTCCGCGTAGTGGACGGGCAATAGGCGGTAGACCTCGCCGAGCTGCGCACGGCCGAAGAGGATGTCGGCATCCGCCAGCGCCGCCTCGCGGCGTGCGGCCTCGTCCGGCAGGACGGCCAGTAGGTGCAGCCGCAGTCGCTCGAAGATCTCTGACTCCTGCGCCTCGAGCTGCTCAAACGCCCATCCTCGCTCTGCGCTCTCGCGCTCGGCGAGCGCCTCGATTGCGTCCCGTAGCAGCTCAAGCACAAGGTGTCGTGGGTCGTCGCCGTACGGCGACCGGGTGTGCTCCACATCGTCGCGCCAGCGCGTGGAGTCCGCGGTAGCGAGGCCGCGCTGCGCGGCAGCGAGGATGCGGATCAGCGCTTTGACCGTGGAGCGCGCGCTGGCAGCCACGAGCGGGGCGAGTATCGACCGCGCGGTCCGATCGACGAGATAGTCCTCATGGCGAAACGTGCCGTGCTTCCAGTCAGGCAACCAGTCGCTCCCAGAGGGCGTCGAGGTCACTTCGATGCGCAGGAGCGCCTTGAGTAGCTCCAGCGCCTTCTTGGGACGATGCCCCGACGGCTGTGGAACTTCGCGGTGACGATCCGCGGTTGACGGTCAGGCGGTGACGAGCGTAGCGGCCGGCTCGGCGGTCGCGGGCGAGGTCGTCGACGAACGGCTGGCGGCCACGTCACGCTCGACGGCGAGAGCGAGCTTGGCGAGATCGCTGTAGCCGATGATCTTGCGGAACTGCTGTTCGGCTTCGAGCATCCCGGCGGCCGTCCAGCGCAGGCACATGTCGCCGCTCTGCCAGCGCTTCACGTTCCTTGATGTCCGGCGCAGGATGCTGATCATCGACTCGATCGCGTTGGTCGACTGCAGCGTCGTGCGCAGGTTCCCCGTGATTCCCAGGCGCGTGAGCGTGACGGTCTCCTCCAGACCCTCACGCAGCGACGCGGCGGCGCCGGGATGGTGGTGGTCGAGCTCGGCGGCGAGGCGCCGCAGGCCGTCCAGCGCGCGAGCGTGGTCGTCTTGGGCCCATGCGGCGCGCAGCTGATGCTTGACCTTCGCGCGGTCGCGGTCGGGCAGGTGATCGAGCACATTTCGCTCCTTGTGTCTCACACAGCGATGGACGGGCACGGCGCCGAAGACATCGTTGACCGCGGCTCTGAGCGCCTTGCCGCCGTCGAGGGTGACGAGCACGCCCTGCTCGACGTCCAGGCCGCGGTCGACGAGGTCCGCCAAGAGCGCGACGGTGATCGTCTTGTTCTCCGTCGAGCCGTCCCACAGCCCCAGCGGCACCTTCACGCCGTCGGTGCTGACGCCCAGCGCGACGACGCAGCAGCGGCCCTTCAGATCGATCCCGTCCAGCATCAACGCCGCCAGGCGGATGTCGACCAGCGAGCGTGACAGGCGCGATCCGGTCTGCGGTGGTGGCGGCTGCGGTGCAGCCGTCGTCGTCGTCTCAGGCACGTCGGGCGCGGATCTCCCGGCATCGGTCCGGGCTCCCCTCCCCGCTGGTCCGTTGGCGACCGCGCCGGCTCCCGCACCCGCCAAGAGGGCGACGAAGGGACGATCAATGCGCGCCGAGACGGACCGCCAGAGCGGCCGCCGTCGCGTCGTCGGACGCTGCGCTGGTGCGGGGGTACGGCCTCGCAGAGTAGTGCCCTGGCGCGCGGCTGCGCGGCACCTCGCAGCGCGTATTCGCGGCTCGCCAAGTCGCGCGCTCGCCTCGCGCGACGACCTCGGAACTATTGAAAGACTTGACATGCGTTCTATGATTCTGCGATAGAAGCCGCCGTCGGGAGACCCGAACCGCGACGCGGTTCGCGTGCCCGCCGGCTGCTGCCGTGTGCCTGCACAAGCGATAGGGAACGCGATGACACCCAGTACCTCTCATAATCACGTGCGCTTCGTGCGCCGGGCCGCCGGGTGTCTGTCAGCAGTTGGTCCGCGGAGATGGCAGCTCCCCGCGATCGTCGTGCTGGCCCTCTTCGCCATCCAGGTGGTGGCGCCGTCGGCCATCGCTGCGGACGCGCCGAAGGTCGTGCTCGACCCCGACGACGACTTCGCCAGAGGTCTCCACGACGGCATCGAGTACCACGGGTTGCCGATCCAGCATGACATCGCGCTGGCCGTGCAGGCCAAGCTGCCGTCGGTCTGCGCCGCTGACATCGTCATTACTCGCGACACCTTTCCGCCGTTCGTGATCAACTCTCAGCGGGCTGCGCAGATGCAGGACGCCGACGTGTCGGTGACGCTCTCGTCTCAACGCGAACGAGGGCGTGGAGTGGGGGAGTCCGGCTGACGGCGGCAGCTCTGCGTTTGCGACCAGCGTGGCCGGCAACCTTGCTTTCGGCACCGAGCTCACGAACCAGATGGGCGCTTTCACGGGCCGGCCGACGACTCCGGTCAACGAGGAGCAGACCGGTGGACGGGTCTACCCGTACCCGGAGTTCGCCGCGCTGCCGAAGACGTACGCGCAGTTCTTCATGATGTTTCTCGATCATTCGTTTGACTGGGAGGTCATCACCCGCGGTCGAGCGGAGATGGTGGACGCGATCGTCACCGCGATCGGCAGGACGTTGGAAAGCAAGGGCTTCAAGTGTCTCGGCAAGTTTCCCGCGCGCCCCAGCGCCGCACGGCTCAAGCAGCTGCGCAACCTCGGCTATCAGCGCTTCCTGCGCTACAACGCCGAGCCGATCTCGATGTCGACCGGCAACTTCTCGACAGCACAAGAGATCTTCTCGCTGCCCGGCGTCGGCAGCCAAGCCATCGATCTCACGCTGAACTACAACGCGCAGTCAGGCCAGGACTCGCCGACCGGCTACGGCTGGCAGTTCGCCTACGGATCCTACCTGCAGCAGTACAACGACGGCACGGTCGTGGTGTACCTGCCCGACGGCCGCGCGCTGCCATACGACTCGGACGGCAATGGCGGCTTCACAAGCCCGCGCGGGCGCGTTTGCCACGCTCGATCAGGTTGGCGACTCGACCTTCAGGTGGTCCACGACGACCGGCTCGATCATGACGTTTGAGCAGGATGCAGCCGGGCGCGGCATGCTGACCTCCACCAGTGATCGCCAAGGCAACGCCGCGACGCTCAGCTACAGCGGGACCGGCGCGCTGTTCCCGAAGCTGGCGAGCATCGCCGACGACGCCGGTCAGACGGTTGATGTCGCGACAGACGCGGACGGGCGCATCACGCGCTTCACGCGGCCAGGTGGCTCCGCGTGGACGCTCGTCTACTCCGCAGCCGGCGACCTGGTCTCCGTGACGTCCCCACTGGGGACCGAGCGTCGACACGTCTACGACGGCGAACACCGCATCACGTCTCAGGTCGGCCAAGACGGCGTCGCATTCCTGCGCAACGCGTACGACGACCGGTCGCGTGTCGTGGAGCAGAAGAACGCCTTCGGGCAGACGCGGGTCCTGGCATACGACGACGACGCCGAGACCACCACCTACACGGACACGACGGGTGCCGTGAACGTGTATCACTGGAACGCGCTCGGGCAGGTCACGGAGATCCGCGACGCGCTGTCGGGCTCGAGAAAGACGAGCTACAACGCCGACACGCTGCCGAAGATAGAGACCGACCCGCTGGGCCACACGACGACGATGACGTACGACGCCGTCGGGGCAGCCTGCGTCGCAGACCGATCCGCTGGGCAACGTCGTGTCGTCTACGTACAACGCCTTCGGCGATCGCACATCGACGACCGATGGCGGTGGCGCAGCGGGCGCAACCCGCACCGTCGCCCTGGACGTCAACTCCGACGGCCTCCCGGTGACCGTAACGAATCCCGACGGGACCCAACAGCACCGGACCTACAACGCGGCCGGCGACCTGAAATCGAGCACCGACGAGAACGGCGCCGTCACCACCTACGAATACGACAGCCGCGGCAACACGCGGCGCGTCAGCGACCCGCTTGGCCGTGCCACGACGTTCACCTACGACAGCGCGAACCGGCGAACGGCGATGACCGACGCGCTCGGGCGCACGACCTCCTACACGTATGACGTCGCCGGCAGGCTGACCCGCACGACGTACGCGGACGGCTCGACCGAACGCCGGACCTACGACGTCAACGACCAGCTGGCGAGCTTGACCGATCGGCGCGGCGGCGTGACGCGCTACGAGCGCGACGCGGAGCTCAACGTCACGCGGATCACCCTTCCGAACGGCGGTGTCGTGCGCAACACGTTTGACGGCGAGGGCCGCCAGACCTCGCAGACCGACCCGCTCGGGCACACGACGGCCTACGAGCTGGACGCGCTCGGGCGCCCCGTCGCGACGACCGATGCGCGTGGCAACACGAGCAAGACGCGCTACGACGCGAACGGGCGCGTCGTGGCGGCCGAGGATCCGACGGGGGCGACGACGAGCTACGCGCTCGACGCCAACGGGCGCCCGATCAAGGTCACCGATCCGGCCGGCGGTGAGACAAAGCTCGCGTGGGACGCGGTGGGTCGTCCCGTCGGCGTCACCGACCAGCTGGGGCATGTCTCGAGCCGCACCTACGACGTTCGCGATCGCGTGGTCGCGGAGACCGATGCCGCGGGCGGCGTCACCAGGCACGCCTACGATGCGGTCGGCCGGCGCGTCGCCACGACCGACCCGTCCGGCGGCGTGACGCGCTACCGCTACGACGCCGCGGGCCAGCTGCTTTCCGTCACCGACGCGCTCGGCGGCGTGACGACGTTCGGCTACGACGCCGCCGGCAATCGCACGCGGGTGACGGACCCGAACGGACACGCGGTGATCACGACCTTCGACGTGATGAACGCTGCGACGCGCACGACCGACGCCAACGGGAACGCCACGACGCTCGTTCGCGACGACGGCGGCTTGGTCACCGAGCGCCGCGATCCACTCGGCCACAGCACCCGCTTCAGCTACGACGCGATGGGCGACAGGACCGCGACCACGGATCCGCTCGGCCGGACCGTCAACGTTCGCTACGACCTCAACCAGCGCCCAACCGCGGAGGTTGCCGCCGACGGGATCGTCACGGAGCGCAACTACGACGCGGTGGGCAACCTCAGCGCCGTCGTGCGCAACCGTCGCGCCGGCCAGGCGCCGGGCGCGGCGATCAACGTCGCCAGCCGGTACGCCTACGACGCGCGGAACCTGCTGACGGCGTCAACCGATCCGAACGGTCGCGACACGACGTTCGGCTACGACGCTCGCGGCCTCTTGACGTCGGAGACCGACCCGCTCGGCAGGGCCATGCGCTACCGCTACGACGGGGCGGGCAACCTCGCTTCGCGAAGCGATGCCCGCAATGTGGTCACGTCCTTCGACTACGACGCGCGGAACCTCGTCCTTCGGCGCTCCTACTCGGACGACACGCCCGACGAGGCGTTCTCCTACGACTCGGTCGGCCGCCCTGTGTCGGCGGTCAACAGCGTCGGCAGCGTGAGCACCGCGTTCGACGCCCTCGGACGGATCGTGTCGCGTGCGGACGCGACCGGGCGCACGCTCGGCTATCGCTACGACGCGGCGGGCAACCGCACGCGGATGACGCTGCCGGGCGGCCACGTCGTGGACTACGAATACGACGCCGGCGATCGGCCGACGCGACTGAACAGCTCACTCGGCGCGGTCCAGATGACCTACGACGAGGACGATCGCCTGCGGCAGGTCACCCGCCCGAACGGCACGCGGACGGTCGCGACGTTCGACGCGGCAGACCACGTCACCGGGCTGACCACGGCGGCGGGCTCCGCGACGCTTGCGTCCTTCGGCTACGCCTATGACGCGGTCGGCAGCGTGGCTCGCCGGGTGCAGAACGTGGGTGACACAACGACGACCGACTACACCTACGACGCCCTGCGCCGGCTCACGCGCAGCGCCGGGGGCCCGCTGCCGAGCAGCTATTCGTACGATGCCGCCGGCAACCGCCTGAGCTGGTCGGCGACCGACGACCCGCTGACGCCCAAGCCGCGCGATCCGTTCGTGCAGACGAACGCCTTCGACGCGGCCGGCCAGCTCCTCACGAGCACGAAGGTGCGCGAGAACGGCGGCGCCGCCTTCACCGACGTCACGACCTACCAGTACGACCGCAACGGCAATCGCCTGCGCAGCGATACGGTCGCGCAGGCGCCCGGACAGTCGAGCGGGACGGGCGACGACTACGACGCCGAGAACCGGCTCATCGCGCAGTCGCCGGTCGGCGACAGGCCCGCCCGCGGAAACGGCAACGGCCAGCGCGAGAGCACCCGCAGCTACGACGCCCTCGGGCAGCTCGTGACCGAGGCGACCGGCACGACCACGAAGACGTGGACCTCCGACGGCCTTCGGCCCGTTCTGGCAGGGTCGAGCGCCGGCGCGAGCTTCTACCTGCGCGACGGCGCGGGCGGCCTGCTCGCGGAGCGCACGCCGAGCGCGGGCACGGCGTGGTTTGTGACGGACGCGCTCGGGTCAGTTCTGGGTGCGACGGACGGTAAGCCCTCGCTGAAGCGGCCCACCGCGTACAGCGACTACGGCTTCAACCTCGAGACGAGCGGGTCCGCGTTCGGCTTCGGCGGCGAGCTCGCGGACTCACTGCTACCACCCGGCAACGGGATCGGCAACGACACCCCGGTGCTCAACCACTACTACGCCCGCAGCTACGACCCGATCCAGGGCACCTGGCTGCAGCGCGACCCGATTGGCCTTGACCCGGCGGCGCCGGCGACCGGTGCCGAGTACCAGTTCGTGAACGGCAACCCGAGCAGCAAGACGGACCTGCTCGGCTACCTGACGGTGTCGAATGCGAGCCCGCAGCAGACGCTCACCGTGGGCGTCAGCAATGGCGGCTGGAACGGCGGCTCACTGCAGGGCGGCGGATCGACGGCACAGGTGCTCCAGCCGACGTACAACCCGCAGGTGACGGTGGATGGCCGGTATCTCCAGAACACCGTCGACCCATTCACGCTGAGCGGCTGGGGGCGGCGGAACCTCGCCGCCTACGGCCAGCTCGAGGCCAGCGGTGCCGGGGGATCGCTGCTGACAGGTCTGTCGGTCACCCAAGATCTGTTCGACTTCTCTTCGCTCCTCGGTCCCGCCCTCGACGGGGTCATCCAGTTCTCGCAGCGCCGGGCGTCGAACTTCGGGCGCAGGTTCCCTAGTGGGCAGGTCAGCGGAGCTGTATTTCGCGATGCGAGCCGTCTCGCCATCGTCCTCCGGCGCGCCGGCCCCGTTCTCTCGGTACTCGGAGGTGTCGGCGATTACTTCGGCTACGTCTCCGAAGGTCAGTCCCAGCCGGAGGCCATTACTCGCGCAGGCCTTGAGACGGGTGGCTCCGTGGGCGGCGCATACCTAGGCGCCGCGGGGTGCGGGGCGCTGGGAATCGCGACGGTAGGCTGGGGCCTCCTCGCGTGTGCGCCGCTAGTGGTCGCCGGGTCCTGGGGCGGCGGTTGGGTGGGCGAGCAGGCCGGCAACATCACTGTCGACGCTGCGCAGCACGTTAGCGAAGAGCTCGAGAAACATGAGAGCGAGCTCAACCGCGGAATCAGATGTTGGAACGCGCTGCCCGGTTCGCCGTTCTGTTGATCGCACACGTCCGATCGCGCCGCGGGCGGACGACCGCGTCACCTTCCAGCTCAGCGGGGTCGCGTGTTCTGGTCACTTGCAACGTGATCGCGCGAACAATTCGCTGGTGTTCCTCCGGGGGCGCTCAGCCGCCGAGGCCCTCACTCAGCAAGACTCGGATGAGGTCGCCGCGTCGCACCCGCCCACGCGCAGCCGCAGCGGCCTCGTCGACGCGCGCCAGCAGCTCGAGCGGCAGCCGAACCGCGACCTCGACGCCCGCTTGGACCTCGAGCACCGCCGTTCGTGGCGGCTCGGCGAGCCGCGTCGCGCCCTGCAGTGCCGCAGCGAGGGCGGCGACCAAGCGATCGACGAACGGCCGGCTGAGCACCGTCGCGCGGGCCCACCGTGACGTCTGCGTGCGCGCGGGCGGCGAGCGTCGCGGCGAGGTCCTCGTCGCCGGCGGCGATCGCCGTAGCGACCCGTTCGTCGACACGGTGACGGTCGATCTGGCCGTGCTCGTCCATCAGCGCGAACACCCGGCGACGCGCGGCGCCGCGGATCGCTCGCATCAGGGTCTCATAGCCGCTGCGTGACGAGCAGCATTGACGCGCGGCACCCGCGAGCCGTATCGCCGCAACTTCAAGCGGCTGCGTGACAAGGCGCTCGCCGAATGGCCGCCGGTCTCGGTATTCCGTTCGCTCGCGCAAGTCTCCAACCGGCGTGGTCGCCTCGTCGACGCCGTCGTGGACACCCGCTGGCGCGCGGAGGTCGACGCTCACGAACCATGCCGCTTTCGGCTTCGCGCGGTCGCAAGCACCGGCCCGGAATCGGGCCGCGACGACGTGGCGCGGGCTCTGTGCAAGGTCGCCGTCGAGGCCCGCTGGCTGCACGACCCCGACGACGCCAGCAGGGATCGCTGGGACGCCGTGGCCGAGGCCGCGATCGGCGGCGCGTTGCCGCCGGGGCTCGTCGTGGGGTTGAGCCTTCCGAGCGATGTCGCCGACATCGATCTGACCCCCGACTGCGACGTCCTCGTGGACGCCCGCTCGACCCAGCTAAGGATGGTCTGTGGACTATGGGTTGTCGGGCTGCGGCTGCTTTTGCTCCTCGACCGTCCGGTACCGGCGGTCCCGAGGACGGCCTGGTGACGGTCGATCCAGAGACCGGCTCGCTGCGCGGACCGGGGTCGATGTGGGCGTCGGTCGATTGTCGCGCTCAGGCGGCGACGCGCCTGACCACCGATGTCGGCGAGCCGCAAGCCGCGCGCAGCACGCGACTGCCAACTGGGGACCGCGGCGACCCGGATGTACCTTCTGTCGAGCCACCGAAACCCGCAGTAGCAGCAATCGAGGTTCACCTTGTGTCGTCGCCAGGATCACGCGCTGTCGTTTTGAGGATCACGACGTGTCGCAATCCCCGGTTCTCCAGGATCACGCTGGTGTCGCCTGACACTTCCGAATGCTGGGAACGATCCGGTTTACATAACGCACGTTATCGAGCATTCGCTTCTCCCGCCAACCCTTCCGGGCGGTACTCCTGCAAGCGCTTCATCGCCAGGCCCGTGGCAACTCGCCGACGGAACGTTCGCCGCACGCGCATCAGCAATCCACGATGTCGATGCCCGGATCCAGTCGGCGGAGATCGTCGGGGTCACTGGTAACGGTCACCCCGTCGACAACGCGGGCTACGAGGACGACCGACGCGTCGACGACGTCGGAGGTAGCCGTCGCGGCACACAGCTGTCCCGCAGCGCGCGCGAGAGCGGCGTCCAGCGGATGGATGACAACGCCCTCGGCCGACACCACACGCACGAGCCGGACCTGGCGAGCCGGGTTTCGCCACGCTTGGGCGAGCGCTCCGGCCGGCACGTGGACGTCCTGCGCGAGCTCCAACAACCGCACGACCCGCCGGTCAGCCCGATCAACCGCGAGCAAGGCGCCCGCGTCGAGGACTACAGGCCGAGCACGCTTCGGGCCCACGCGGTTTCCTCGTCGCTTGCCGGGCCGAGCTCCGCGCGGATCTCGGCAAGCACATCTGCCAGGCTCTCGCGGCGGGCGCGCTCGGTCATCGCGACGGCCACCCACGCGCTGACTGAGGGAGCGTGACCAGCAGCGACCGCCTTCTCGGCCGCGCGGACCGCAGCCTCATCGACGGTGACCGTCACTCTGGACCGCATACTATAACCGTATCATCGCAGCAGAACGTGTGCACCGGTGGCGGCGCCGTCGCGGCATGGTTCGCGCTCGCAGTCGCGCTCGCCAAACAGGGCGTCTACGAGCAGACCACGGCAACGACGTGGCCTCGCGCGATCGGCCCGGCGATCGTGATCCCGATCGTGCTGGGCTGCGCAGTGCTCGCGCTCGCGCCTGCCCGTCGGACAACCGGCAGCGTGCCGTTGCAGTGGCTCGTCGGCGTGCAGTTTCTACCCCGTCGTCGGCGGTCTGTTCCTGATCGCGTGGTTGCGCGGAGACATGCCCGCCGAATTCGCCCGCCGGCCGGGATCGGCGACCTGCTCGTCGGAATCACGGCACCGCTCGTCGCCACCTCGCTCGCGCATAACGGCATCGAGCGGGCCTGACTCCTGCACGTCTACGTCCTCGCACGCCTGCTACGACAGCCCCAGCCGGTCGCCCGGACACGGATTGCTTGAGCACCGCCACGGAGTGGGTTACGCGCCCGTCCCGGAAGGGCCGGTCAGCGCCCACGGGCCGGGGGCGGCGGCGCGATGCTGCGACGCGGTGGGCGACGAGCGGCGGGCGCACGTGCGTCGCTGCACCTGTCGCAGCGTGCGCAAGTGAGCGATGGGCGGCAGGCACACACCGACCGCGCCGCCCTTCAAGCGGATGTCGAGCTACTGCACTACGACCGACGACGAAGCGATCGGCGCCGTCAGCGCGCTTCGCCAGCGCCGGCTCGTCGAGCACGGCGAGCTGTAGAGCTACTGGACAACGTGCAGCGTCGGGGAGCCGCGCGGCACCTCGAACACGGCGCCGCGGCGCACGCCGTCGGAGCGCTCGGTCGTCGCGTCGACGTACCACCACTCCCCGCGCAGCCGTTGCGCGTCGATGTCGACGACGACGTAGCCGTGCGATGCGAAGTCACACCACGCGACGTGATCGAGCGCGGCCTTGAACGCGTCCTCGGCGCCGGTCACGCGCGGATCGCGGTTGGCGACGCCGAGGCGATCGTCGAGGTTGCGCGAGCTGACACTCGGCGCCGTCAGCTCGACGGCGACCGCCCGGCCCGCCTCGTCGCGCACCTCGCCGGCGACGCTCGCGTGGATGTCGCCGCTGAGCAACACCACATCGGGCAGCGCTTCGAGCGCGGCGATCAGCGCGGCGCGCTCGGCGGGATAGCCATCCCACTGGTCGAAGTCCGGGCCCGTGGCGTCCTCGTTCATCAGCCCCAGCTTCAGCATCGCCGTGCGCAACGGCTCCGCGGGCCCCTGCGTCCACGTGCGCGTGAAGATCGACGGCGTCGCGACAAGCTGCCACGCGACGCGCTCGCCCGCGCGCTCGAGCGCGTCCTGCAGCCACGCGCGCTGCTCGTCGCCGAGCATGCTGCGCCGCGGGTCGTCCATCGCGGGCGGCGGCACCGGCTCGTCGCGGCGGCTGCGAATGTCCAGCAGCTGGACGTCGGCGAGGTCGCCGAGTGAGATCGTGCGAAAGACGCGCGTGAGATCGCCCGCGTCCGGCGGCCGGGCCGGCAGCCACTCCCAGCGGGCTTGCAGCGCGGCATCGCGCCGCACCGACCATGGGCCGTGCTCGGCTTCGACGTGCTTCGTCGAGCCGCCCGACCACGCGCCGTCGGCGAACTCGTGGTCGTCGAGCGTCGCGATCATCGGCAGCGCCCGGTGCAGCGCCTGGACCTCGGGCTCGGCGCGGTACTGCGCATACCGGCGGCGGTAGTCGGCGAGCGTGCGGCACTCGTTCGGCGGGTCGAACGGGCGACCCAGATCGACGCTCGGGTTCGAGCTCTTCGCGCCCGCGGCGGCCTCGTAGATGTAGTCGCCGAGATGCAAGACGAAGTCCAGGTCGCCGTGCTCGGCGATCCGCGCGTAGGCGTTGGCGTAGCCCGCGTCGTGCTTCGCGCACGAGCACGTCGCGAACCGCACCCGCCCGACCGCGCCCACCGGCAACGTTCGCGTCCGCCCGACCGCACTTGCCACGTCACCGGCGCGGAAGCCGTAGTAGTAGCTCGTGGCTGGCTCGAGACCGCCCACATCGACGTGCACGGTGTGGTCACGCTCACCGTCGGCGTCGGCCGTCCCGCGCGCGACGACGTCCGCGAGGTCCTCGTCGCGCGCCAGCACCCAGCTCACAGGCAGCGTCGCCTCGTCGGTGCTGACACGCGTCCAGATCACCACGCGATCGGGCAGTGGATCGCCGCTCGCGACACCGTGGGAGAAGATCATCGAACCGACCATCCCATGCGCGAGGCTACGCCGGCAACCCTTCCACGCACCCGGCGTTGACTCATTCGCTTGGCGCCGGCCGTGGCGTCGCGGGTGCCGGTCGATGGGTGGGCGGCGAGTTGAGCACGCGCGTATAGAACTCGCGGACGACCCGGTGTTGGCCGGCGCCGGCGGAGGCGTAGTGCTCCAGTCCCGGCTCGGCGTTCAGTTCGAGGATCGAGTAGTCGGCCGCAGGGTCGGTGATGTCGGCGCATGCCAGGTCGATGCCGCAGTACTGCAGCCTGAAGCTTGCCGTCAGCGCGCGAGCGAGGCGCTTCCAGCGCTCGGCCACGTGCGGCGTGACGTCGTGCGCTGTGCCGCCCGCGGACAGGTTGGAGATGTCGCGCAAGACGACGCGTTCACCGATCGCGGGGATCGAGTTGGCGCTGAGCCCACGGCGTCGCAGGCTGCTCGCGATGCGCGAGTCATCCACGGAAACGTCCAGGTGGTGGCCGGAATCGCGGAGTGCCCGGTCGACAGCGTGGAGCAGCGCGCGCACGGTCGACGTGCCGTCGCCGAGGACGCTCAGCGGGTCGCGCCGGTATGCGGTGATGAGCTCGCCGTGAACGATCACGAGCCTGTAGTCGGGCATGTCGACCGCTTCCTCGATGAGCGCCGCGCGTTCGCGCAGCGCGTCGAGCTCGGCGAGCGCGCCGGCGAGCTCGTGCGCATGTTCGCAGCGTGAGATCCCCTTGCCGGCGGACCCGGTGACGGGCTTGACGTACACCGGCAAGCCGAGGCTCTCGCGCACGTGGCGTTCCGCGTCGGCGGTCGTGACAAGCGCGGCGCCGGGGTGCGACGCGCGGAGCCGGTCGGCCCACCACGGAAAGAGGAATGTGCGCCCGGCGGGTGTCGCGAAGCCACTGCGCTGCAGGAAGTGCTTCGTGTAGGCCTTGTCTGCGACGACGTACGGCCCGGCACCGGCGTTCAGCCCGACATCGTCGCCGTAGATCATGCGCTGCTGCCCGTCGCGATAGGTGATGCGGGTCGCGTCGCCCCACTCGGGCTCGACCTCGACGCTCCTCACGTTCGGTAGCGCGCCGCAGCCGAACAGGTCGATGACCGTGCGCGTGACGAACGGGTAGTGGGACGGCACGACGCTCGGAGGACCCGCGAGCCTCCCCCGGGTCGCGATGACCTCGCCGAGGTCCTGCATCACGCGACCGCGGCTACACGATGCTGGCCGGCGGGCACCCGCGCACCCGAGACGGTGACGACACCGGCGTAGCCGGCCACGTCAGCCGGCCGCCGGCCGGCTGCGCTCCTGACCTGCGCGTCGGCCAGCGTCAAGCCCACGTTGCTCAGGAAGTCCTCGATCATCCCCTCGCGTACCCCGAGGCACCGCACTGTGAAGCCGTGGCAGTCCCACAACGTGGCGTGCTGCAAAAACGACAGCAGGACGAGCGCGTCGCCGCGGCCAACGGACGCGTAGTTGCGCGCGAACGTCCGTGCGGTATCGACGTCGTGGGTCGCTGACTCGACGAAGAAATGCGACGAGACCACGTCAAACGCGCCGACCCAAGGGCGCGGCGGCGGTTCACGCCAGTCCCTCTGCACAAGCTCCCAGTCCGCCGCGCGCAGCGCCGCCGCGACGCGCTCGGGATCCACCCCCACCTCCGCGTCCAGCCACGCGTAGAGGTGTGAGTAGTCAAACGCCTCGGGCCGATCGCGCAGCCAGTCGTCGACCTCGGCGAGGTTCGCGTGCGCGATGTCGGTGAATACGATCCGCCGCGGCGCGGTGCCAAGCGCTGCCGTCAGGGCGAGCAGGGAGAACACCGTCGGCCCGCCGGCGACCTCGATCGCCTGCTCGGCAGGCCCCGCGTCGCGGTCACGGACGTAATCGACGATCGCGCTCATCATCGTCGCGGTCTCGGGGAAGATCTCGCCGTAATGCTGATCGAGGTACGCGCGCGCGGGAAACAGCGACCAGTCGTCCACGAGGTGACGCCTTTCAGGTGATATCGATGTGACGAGGGTTAGGCGCCAGCGACACTAACCGAGCGTGTCACTCACCACTTCCGCAATTAGTGCGCACGCGGAGGGCCTTGTCCTGGCTCTCCGCCTCCCCAATTGACGGGAAGGCGGAAGCGTCGTCGTGTCCACCCGACTCCGCAAATGCTGGGCATGCGAACGGGCGTCGGCGGCCGTTTACCCCCACTACACACGCGAGGTCCGATGAGGACCCACATGGCCAAGACGTCCAGCCGCCGCTGACGCGAGGCCGATCCGTGCCATCATCTCCCCCACGGGGCCGGGGCTGCTGTGGTCGAGAGTCGACCGCCGCATGAGAGGGAGTCAGCGATGCGAGCGTTCAGACGGGCACTGGTCGGTGCGGTCGTGCTGGCGAACGTTGGCGTGCCGTCGGCCTCGGCCTGGACGATCTCGGCCTCGCCCACCGCCCTCACCGTGACCGGCGCTCCCGCGACGCCGAACGCGCTGACGCTCAGCGACGGCGCGAGCGGCGTGCTGATCGTGTCCGACGACTCCGACGCGGCACACACCGGCACCCTCCCGGCCGGCTGCGCGTCGATCACGCCCTCGCGAGTGCAGTGCCAGGTCACCCAGGCGGTCACGATCGAAGGCGGCGTGAGCGCCGACACGCTGAGCAACGACTCGTCGCTGCACAACGTCATCCTCGACGGCGGCGCCGGGCCCGACACGCTCTACGCGGGCTCCGGCGGCGACGTGCTCGCGGGCGGCGCCGACGCAGACGCGCTGTACGGCGCCGCCGGACCGGACCGCCTCACCGGCGCGGACGGCGCCGACCAGCTCTACGGCGCCGACGGCGCGGACGTCATCGACGCCGGCACGGGCGACGACCAGCTGTACGGCGGCGCGGGCGACGACACGCTCGCGGGCGGGTCCGGCACGGATCTCCTCGTCGCGGGCAGCGGCAACGACAACGCCGACGCAGGGCCCGGCAACGACACGATCGCCGGCGGCGACGGCGGCGACGCGCTCGCCGGTCGCGACGGCGACGACGTCCTCGACGGACAGGCCGGCAACGACACGTCATCCGGGGATGCCGGCAACGACGCGCTCACCGACGGCGACGGCAACGACACGCTGACCGGCGGCGACGGCAACGACGCGCTGCGGGGCGGCAGCGGCGCGGACACGCTCGGCGGCGGCCAGGGCGCCGACGACCTCGACGGTGGCGACCAAGCCGACACGCAGCGCGGCGACGCCGGCGACGACCGCCTGACCGGCGGCGACGGCAACGACGACCTCGACGGCGGCGATGGCAACGACACGCTCGCCGGAAACAACGGCGCCGACCGCTTGGCCGGTGCCAGCGGGGCGGACGTCGCCGACTACTCCGCCGTCACGTCTGCCGTGCGGGTGTCGCTCAACGGCCTCTCAGACGACGGCTTCGCGGGCGAGGCCGACAACGTCGCAGCCGACGTCGAGGTGCTCGTCGGGGGCGGCGCCGACGACGCGCTCGCGCTCGGCGCCGCCGCCGGGACCCTGCGCGGCGGCCCCGGCGACGACGTGCTCACGGGCGGCCCCGGCCTCGACGGTCTCGACGGCGGCATGGGCAACGACACGCTCGACGGCGGCCTCGGAGCCGACGCGATCGCGGGCGCCGCGGGGACCGACACCGTGACCTACGCGTATCGGACGTCGCCGGTCACGATCGCCCCGGGCACGGCGCACAGCGGCAGCCCCGGTGAGAACGATGCCGTCGACGCATCCGTCGAGAACGGGATCGGCGGCTCGGCCGCGGACACGCTGATCGACGCGCACGGCGTCGTCAACGATCTCCGGGGCGGCGCCGGCAACGACACGTTCCGCGTCAGCGGCGATCCGCTCCTGGCCGACATCGTGGGCTGCGGGACGGGCGCGGACACCGTGCACGCCGACGTGCCGGACACGATCGCAGCCGACTGCGAGACGCTGTTCGTCGGCAACCGCAAGACGCGCCCGAGCCCGCCGCCGAGGCTCTTCCTCTTCGGAGCGCGTGTCGTGCGTGCGAGCGCGGCCGGAGTCGTGACCCTCCACGCGCGCTGCGCGGCGGCGACCCGCGGCGTCTGCTCAGGCACCGCCACGCTCACGTTCCGGCGTGGACGGGCCGGCGGCACGGGCTCGGGGCGGATGAGGGCGCTCCCCGGCGCCGACCAGCGCGTGGCGATCCGGCTGACGCCACGCAGCCGGCGACTGCTCGCCCGTCACCGGCGGTCGGTCACGGGCCGCGTGCGGATCGTGGTGGGCGACGTCCTGGGCCGCCGGACGGTTCGCAACCTCGTCATCACCGTGCGCCCACCGAGAGCGCGGCGATGAGGCGCGCGCTCCTCGGGGTGACGGTGCTCCTCGTGCTCGGGGCAGCGCCGGCGGCCTCGGGGGTGACGACCGCA
The DNA here is from genome assembly GCA_963743055.1 of uncultured Actinomycetes bacterium. Lineage (GTDB taxonomy): Bacteria > Actinomycetota > Thermoleophilia > Solirubrobacterales > Solirubrobacteraceae > CADCVQ01. The sequence continues at coordinate 212,491 of CAVUOK010000006.1, forward strand.
CCCGCGTCGATCCGCGCGGCCGGCGCGCCGGCCGTCCGAGCGTGGGACAGCCTCGCCGAGACGTTTCCCGCGCTCGTCGCCCCGGTCGCGGCGGGTGGCGTCGCAGGCCGCCCGGGTGAGCGGGTCCTCGGGTATCCGGCCGACAACATCGCGCGCGTGGCGACGGAGCGCGGAGCCAAGCTCGTCATCTCCACGCGCCCGCTGCGCACGCTCGCGCCCGACGGATCCTCGAAGCCGGTCGACGTGTCGCTGGCGCAGACCGCCGCAGGTGCCTTCGCCCCTCGCAACGCGCCGTTCGCGCTGACGATCGCGACCAGCGCCGCGAAGGGCTTCGCGATCGGACCCGGCGCGCGACGCCAGGTCATGGTCACGCCGCTGGGCGTCGATCCCGCGGCCGCCGTGGTGCTCGGTCCGGGAGCGCTCGTCGTGGCAGACTCGCACCCGGAGGTCGACACGGTGCTTCGCCCGACGGGCAGCGGGCTCGAGACGTTCGAGCAGATCCGCGGGCCCGCGGCGACCGAGCGCTTCACCTACCACCTCGGGCTCGTCGCGGGCCAGGCGCTGGCGGAGCGCGACGGCGTCGCCAGGGTGACGCAGGACGGCCGGACCGTCCTGCGCGTGAGCGCGCCGATCGCGCGCGACGCGGCCGGCGCCGCCGTGCCGATCGAGCTCACCGCGAGCGGCAACGTCCTCGTGGTGACCGTGCGCCACCGCGGCGGCGGCTTCAGCTACCCGATCGCGGCGGACCCGGAGTGGGAATCGGCGTATGACTGGTCGCGCCAGGCGGGGATCGGCACCGAGGGATGGTTCGTCGACCCGTCGACGGACGTGGCCTTCTACAACACGGACATCCTCACCGAGCCGAGCCCCCTCGACCCGCGCGATCCGACCGGCTTCAACGCCAACGTCGGGATCAGGATCACGCCGAAGAACGGCCAGGTGTTCCCGCCCGACGCCGGCGCCGACCTGGCGTGGAACGCACCCGGGACGACGCGGATCGCGAGCATCGACTTCCGCGACGTCATCGAGCGCAACGATCGCGACCGCCAGAGCCTGCGGCTGCGGCTTGCCGGCGGCAGCGGCCCGCCGCCGACCGACGACTACTTCGTGGCCAGCGCCACGGCCCTGGTCCGCGAGCACGTCGTGCTCGACAGTCCCGGCGCGGACGCCAGGCAAGCGCAGATCGTCATGTTCACGCCGCCCTGCACGCCCTCGGAGCTCGACCAGACGCCGCCGCTGTGCCCGCGCTTCGTCCCGGCAGACCACACCTCGATCCTCAAGGTCGGCGGCGTGGACATCTCCCTCCTCGACGACGACGTTCCCACCGCGACAGCCTCCGGGGCGCTGCGCGACCTCGCCGATCGCTGGACGCAGGGCACCGGCCCGTCGTCGGTGAACCTCGATCTCGTCGATCCCGGAGCCGGCATCGACGCGTGGCACCTGCGTTCGACCGACAGCGCCGGAGACCACGAGATCCAGTCCTCTCCCCCGCTCTGCGACCCCGCCCACAACACCGTCGGGCAGGGAAGCAACATCTGCCCGTTTCACACGACGCAGGCGGGGATCGTCGTCGACCTGGCGGGCCTGCCCGAAGGCCAGAACCGCTTCAGCGCGAGCGCCACCGACTACGCCGGCAACAGCAGCGACGACGGTGCGACGAGCGACGTCTGGTCCGTCTACATCGATCGCACCAAGCCCGGGATCAAGGCCACGGGACCGCTGCACGACGCGCAGGAGGCCTGGGTCGACCCGGCGGACATCAGCGCGCAGGTCCGCCTCGACGCGCACGACGACCGCTCGGGCATCCAGCGCACCGACCTCACTGCGACCGACGACACCGGCGCGCGGGTCGTGGACACGACGAGCGACGCCTGCCCGGTGGTGGGTCCGCCCGGTCAGCCGTGCCCCAGCGACTACCCCAACGAGGTCTCCATCGACGGCCGCACGATCTCCGAGGGAACGCTGCGCTTCTCGGCCACCGCGACCGATCACGTCGGCCTGCAGAGCGACCCCGCGACGTGGCGCGTGCACCTCGATCGCACGCCGCCGATCGGGCGTGCGCGCGGCGAGCTCGTGGCGCTGCAGGACGAGTGGACCAACGAGGCCGGGCGGGTCGGCGCGACGCTCGACGGCCGCGATGCGCTGTCGGGCGTGACGAAGCTCGACCTGCTCGCGGTCAACGACGACGGACGCCGCGTCATCGCCAGCGTCGACACGTGCGCCGCGACCGACCGCGACGTCGCCGACGGGTCCTGTCCGCACCTCACGACGAAGACGCTCTCGGTGGACGCGGCGCAGCTGCCCGACGGCCGCAACCACTTCGAGGTGCGCGCGCACGACCTCGCGGGCCACATCAGCCGCGTCACCGACACGTGGGACACGTACATCGACCACACCCCACCCCCCACGCCGACCGGGATCGCCGTCACGAGCAACACGGCGGACACGGCGAACATCCGCTGGAACCCGGTCGTCGACGTTCCGCAGGGCGCGCAGGGCGTGAGCTACCAGTACCTCGTGCTGGACGGCGGGACGCCCGTCACGCAGTGGACGAGCACGCCGTACCCGTCGGCGATCGTCTCCGGCCTGTCGGCGGGGGTGCAGTACACGATCGAGGTCAACGCCGTCGACGAGGCGGGCAACGTGTCGCCGACCGGGCATGGCAGCGGCCTGATCGCGTTCGCGGCGGCTTCGACGAGCGGGGCCGCCAGCCTGCCGTTCGTCACGAAGTACGCCCCGTTCATCTACCAGGACGTCGCGGACGGGTTCTACCCGGTGAGCTTTCGCTGGGTTCCCCGGCTGCGAAACAACGACGACAAGGCGCCGTGCGTCCATGACGGCGAGCGCTGCCGCGGACCGGTGAACATCCCGCTGCCGTCCACGCAGGGCAAGGGCAGGTACCTGGAGTATCCGGCGCCGAACGACCGCGACAAGCAGGCGGCCCTCATCGATCGCACGCTGCGCATCAACGGCTATCCGGCCAATGCCGGGCTCGGACGCCAGGCCCTGGCGAGGATGGCGTACTACCTCGTCGGCAACGCCGACGCCGACCGCACGTTCGTCATCGAGTACTGGTACTTCTTCACCTACAACTTCTTCGACGTGCGAATCCCGGGCGTGCACATCGCGGACCTGTCCAAGCACGAAGGCGATTGGGAGCACGTCGCCATCCGCTTCTCGCCGACCGGCCGCCCGCTGAGGATCACGCTGTCGCGACACGCCAGCGACCAGTACGGCCACTACGCCTGGAACGAGGTCGAGAAGGTCGGCACGAACCCCCAGATCTATGCTGCGCACGGATCGCACGGCTTGTACCGCGACTGCGGACGCCACCAGCTCTACCTCCACGACGGCCCGCTGCCCGCGGCCGACCACACGTGCGGCCACGGCGGCGCGGTGACGTCGGCCGTGCCCGAGTCCGTGACGACGAGGCTCAACAACCTCAACCGGCAATGGGGCTGCTGGCAGGGTCAGTTCGGCAACTCGGGACCCCGCGCGCCGATCCGCCAGAGCACGGTCCGGGGTGCCGCGACGCTGTGCGCGGACGCCGAGCGCGCGCAGCGAGCGCGTCCGCGTCAGGCGGCAAGCCCGCTCGCGGCCGCGGCGCAGGCGCCGGTCCCTGCCGACCCGGTCGATGAAGCGCTGTCGTGCGGCTCGTACTCGCGGCCGCCCGACGGCGTCTACGGCGTCGTCGCGGTGGCGTGCGATCAGGCGCAGCTCACGGCATCCGGCGCGAACGCGGGGGCCGACCCCCCGATGCGCTGGCTCGACGCGGCCACCGGCGCGCAGCTCGGCGACCCCGGCCCCCCGGCCGTCGTGCGCAGCGAGGACCCCGCGCGGCTCGCGAACCTCCAGCTCGCGGCAGCGGCCGACTCGGTGCCGGCGATCTACCTCGCGCGCGTCAGCCGCGACGGCGTCTTCTCGCATGCGTCGTTCGCGCCGGCGCGGCTCGCCCGTGGCGAGCGGCTGCTCGTCGACGCACCCGCCACGGGACCATGGCGGCTGGTGACGACGACCGGCCAGGTGATCGCGCAAGCCGCTCCGGTGCAGCGCACGATCCCGCCGCAGCTCAGCCCCGCCGGGCCGCCGGCGCCGCTGCCGCGCGGGTTGCGCCTTCGCCGGGGCAAGAAGACCTCCGTCCTCTCGTGGCGGATCCTGCGTCCGGCGACGGTCCGCTTCCACGTGCTCGCGTCGAAGACGAAGGGCGCGGAGTCCGTGACGGCGCTCGTGCAGCTGCCCGCGAGGCGAGGCACCCTCTTCCGGGTGACGCTGCGCACCGCGCAGATCTCGGGGAAGTTCATCCGCGTGCTCGCCGTCAGGGGCTCCCGATCACGCCGGTCCGCCGCGATCCGCGTGCCCCGTCGCTGACCGATGCGGCCGCCGATGCTTGTGCTCGTCAGGACGGTTGCGGCGGTGGCCGTCCTGGCGTGGATCGGTATCGGCGCGCTCGTCGGCCTCGACTACGGGCTGGCGGAGGAGAGCACGCCCCGCGCGCAGGCGCCGGCGCTTGCCGTCTACGCGAGCTACATCGTGCCGCTCGCCGGCGGCGCGCTGTTCTTCCGCGCTGCCCTCTTCGCCGGAGGCGACGACCGGATCGCGATCCGGCGCAGCGTCGCGGGGGGCGCGGTGTGCCTGCTCGTCTGGCTTGTGGCGCTCGTCGTGCTGATCACGAGCACCTGAGATCGTGCTGATTCGGCGCGCCGAACTCGACGCCATCCGCGAGGGCACGGTCGACCTGGCCTTCCGGCGCTGGACGGCCGCACGCGTCCGTGAAGGCACGCGACTGCGAACGCAGATCGGGCTCGTCGAGGTCACGTCGGTCGGAGAGACGACGGTCGACGCCATCACGGCGTCGGAGGCCGTGCGGGCCGGGTTCTCGTCGATCGAGGAGCTTGTCGCGTTCCTGCGACAGCACCCCGAGCGTCCGGTGTTCCGGATCGGTCTGCGCTACGCGGGGCCCGATCCGCGGCTCGCCCTGCGCGAGGACGCGGAGCTGTCGGACGGCGATCGCGCGCGGCTCGCCGCGCGCCTCGCGCGCTTCGACGGTGCGTCGCGCCGCGGGCCGTGGACGGCGACGGCCCTCGAGATCATCCATCGCCGGCCCGGCGTGCGCGCCGCGGATCTCGCGCTCGAGCTTGGCCTGGAGACCCTCGTGTTCAAGCGCGACGTGCGCAAGCTCAAGGAGCTCGGCCTCACGGAGTCGCTCGAGACCGGCTACCGCCTCTCGCCTCGTGGGCGAGCGTTCTGCGGTTGGTGAGCGCAGGGAGCGCGCGGGCGGCTCGCTGCTGCGGGTGACGTGCGCAGGGAGCGCGCGGGCGGCTCGCTTGCGCGGGTGGTGAGCGCGCGAGCGGCTCGACCCCGCCCGCGTGGGAGGATCAGACGATGAGCCCCGGCGCCCGACCAGCCAGCGTGGCCGGGACCGCGGCCGGGCACGGAGCGATCCGCGGCACCCATCACAAGACGCTCGAGCTCGCGCGCGGCGCGGAGATCGGGCGCGCGGCGACGTGCGTCGTCGCGGTCGCGACCCGGATCGACGAGGCCGCGCTGGCGTCGCTCACCGGCCGCGTCGAGCTGACGATCGAGGCCGGCGGCCGGCGCGGCTCGGTGCGCGGGCGGCTGAACCCGGCCTTCCGTCCCGGCGACCCGCTGATCGTGCGCCGCGACGCCGCCGTCACCCGCGACGCCCTGATCGTGGGCGCCGACGGCGACGCCTCGTCGCTCGACCGGGACCTCGTCGCCGAGCTGGCGCGCCCCGAGGCGGAGGTCAAGGTGTCGATCGCCTCCATCGGCGGCGACGCGCCCGGCGCGCTGTTCGTCGATCCGGGGCCGCTTTGGCGCGAGCCGCGCGGCGCCGACAAGCTCGCCCGAGCCGCGCGCTTCGACATCGACCTCGCCTCCCCGCTCGCAGACGGCGACGCCGACCGCGCGCTCGCCTCCCTCGGCCGGGGCGAGCGCGTCCTGCTGCGCGCCTCCGCGGGCGACGATCCGCGCGCGGTTGCCCTCGTCGACGCCGCCCACCGCGCCGGCCACGCCGTCCTGCCCGTGCCGGGCCTCGCCCCGATCGCCGCGGCCCTGACGGTCGCCGGCGTGCCGACGAACCGGCTCTCCATCGTCTCGTCCGCCGCGAAGCTGCCGCCGCTCGCACGCGGGAGCTGCCGTGTGGTCACCGGGGTGCGCGGCGACCAGGTCGAGCACGCGCTCGAGGGCGCCGAGCGCGGCCTCGTCGCCCTCGACCAAGGATCTCCCCGCGAGCAGTACCTCCCGTGGCGCGCAGGCACCCCGCTCACCGTGCCCGGCGGCCGCGGGCGCACCGCGATCGTGGTCGCGGCCGCTCCGGCGGCGGCGAACGATGGCGCCGCGGACTCGCTTGACGCGACCGTGGCAGCGATCGCCACGGCACTGCTGCGCGGCGGCGTCCCCACCCGGCAGGTCGCGTTCGCGGTCCACGAGGCGACTGAGCTGTCCCGCCGCGACGCCTACGAGGCGCTGCTGGCGCTGAAGGCTTCGCCAATCAAGGACTGAAACCCGCGGGCACGCCTCGACGGTTGCGTCCCGTCGCTGGATACGATCGGCGACGTGCAAGCACCAGTCGCCCTGGCCGAGGACGAGGAGTCCGTCTTCGCCGACTTCGCCTCTCGCATCGCGCTGGAGGGCGCCGTCGTCGTCGAGGTCGGCGGCGCGTACCCGACCGAACAGCTGCTCGCGACCGGGGTGAACAAGTGGTACTCGATCGATCCGGCTCGCGGCGCCGATCAAAGCCCCGACGGCCGTCACGAGATCATCGCCGCCCGCGCCGAGGAGATGCCGCTCCCCGACGGTTGCGCCGACGCGGTCTTCTCCTGCAACGCGTTCGAGTTCGTCGACATCGCCGCCACCCTCGCGCAGGCGCGCCGCGTCCTGAAGCCCGGCGGCCTGCTGTACGCGCACTTCGGCCCGATCTGGAGCGCGATCGACGGCCACCAGCTCGAGTACGTCACCTACGAAGGCCGCGACCTCGTCTTCTGGAAGGACACCTACCTCCCCCCCTGGGCGCACCTCGCCTACGAGCGCGACGAGCTGCGCGCCCTCCTGCTCTCCGGGCTGCCCGCCGACCTCGTCGACATCCTCGTCACGCACGTCTACGACTCCACGACGGTCAACCGCCTCTTCCTCGAGGACTACGTCGAGTGCGCCCTGGCCAGCGGGCTGCACTGGGTCCAGGTCGCGGCGTCGAGCCACCTCGACTACGACATCGTCACCCCCGACTACGACCCCGCCCTGCTGCGCGACGTCGACCCGGCGCAGCTCGCCGCGGAGCTGTCGCAGCGGCTCGGCCGCACGATCCAGCTCGGCGCGCGCGACGTGCTCATGGTGCTCCAGCAGCCCAGATGAGCTCGGCCGCGCCGTGGGCGCGCCGGCGCTCGCGGGCGTGCTCCTCGAACGAACCGCGCCAGTCCGTCTCGCCGAAGAGCATCGAGAGCTGCGAGCCGTAGCAGGCGATCGCGTCGAGCTTCGCGGCGACGTCGGCGGGCTCGGCGACGAGCGCCGTGGCGATAGGCGGCGCCGGCCGGCCGATGGCGTACGGCATGTCCTCCCACACGTAGACCGGCACGTCCTCGGCGGCGCAGGCCACACGACACGCGGCCAGCACGGCGCGATGATCGACGTGGTCTCCGATCGCCGCGCACGTCCACACGGCCGACGGCCGCAGCGATCGCACGAGCTCGCCCAAGGCTGACGCGATCGCGTCGGCGAGCTCGGGCTCGAAGCGGGTCGCGGCGTCGAGGTGCAAGCCGAGCTCGTCGATGAGCCAGCCATCGCCCATCCGCCGGTAGATCCCGTCGAGGAAGTCCCAGTGCACCGCCTGCGCGCCGAGGAGCGCCAGCGCGCCATGATCCTCCGCGCGCCGCACGGCGACGGCGTCGTCGCCGAGCCCGCACACCGCGTGGAACTCGCGCGCGGGCGCCGACAGCGGTGGCTGCGGCAGGCCGGCGAACACCGTGCATACGACGACGTCCCTGCGTGTCGCGGCGATCGTCGCGCCCGCGGAGAGCACCGCGTCGTCGAGATGCGGGGAGACGACGAGCAGCGTTCCGGCCATGGCCGGAGATCGTACGGCGGTTGAGTGCGCAAGTTCACACTGCAAAGCAACCCGGCTTGGTGGACTTTGCCCCCGTCCCAGTCGCCCCACCCCAGTCCTCGAGCCCGCCGGCTCATGACCCGTAGGAGCCCTTCGCGACATGATCACCCAGCAGACTGGCCGCCGTGTGAATGCCCTGGCGATCAACGGCGGCCAGCCCGTGCGCAACGGACGCGCCTGGCCGGCATGGCCGCGATACGACGAGGCCACCGAGCAAGCGGTCGTCGAGGCGATTCGCGCACGGCGCTGGACGGTGAGCTGGCCGAGCGACGGCTCGCGCTCCCGTGAGCGGCAGTTCGCCGAGGCGTTCGCCCGCTACAACGGCGTCCCGTACTGCGTCAGCGTCGACCACGGCTCGAGCGCCCTGCTCGTCGCGCTGGAGTCGCTCGACGTCGGAGCGGGCGACGAGGTCGTCGTCCCGGCGATGACCTGGGTTGCGCCCGCGACCTCCGTCCTGCGCGCCGGCGCCCTGCCCGTGCTCGCCGACGTCGATCCCGAGACCGGCTGCGTCACCGCGGACACGATCCGCGCGGCGATGTCCGAGCGCACGAAGGCGATCATCGTCGTGCACCTCGGCTGCACCGTCGCGGACCTCGACGGGATCCTCGCGCTCGCCGCCGAGACCGGCGTCAAGGTGATCGAGGACTGCGCGCAGGCCCACGGCGCGCGCTGGCGCGGCCAGCCGGTCGGCACGCACGGCGACGTCGGAGCGTTCAGCTTCCAGGCCGGCAAGGTGCTCGCAGCAGGCGAGGGCGGCGCGGTCGTCACGTCGGACCCGGACATCTACCGGCGCGCGCAGCAGCTGCGCGCCGACTCGCGCCGCTATCCCGACGCCGACGCGGGCCCCGGCGAGATGGAGCTCGTCGAGCAGGGCGACGTGCTCGGCGCCAACTACTGCATGTCCGAGCTCGCCGCGGCGGTGCTGCTCGACCAGCTTCCCGCGCCTGGATCCCGACCACGAGCGCCGCGAGCAGGTCGCGCAGGAGCTTGAGCGCGGGCTCGCCGAGCTCGGCGGCTTCGGGCCGATCCCGCTGCCGTCGCAGGCCGACAAGCGCTCGGTCTACGAGTACGGCATCCGCTTCGAGCCGGGCACGTTCGGCGACGCGCCCGCGAGCCGCGTCGGCGAGGCGCTGAGCGCCGAGCTCGGCATCGGCTGGTTCGCGCCCGACGACCCGCTGCACCGCAGCCTCATGCTGCGGCCGCACACCAAGCGCCGCTACGCCGCCATCTGGACCGACGAAGGGCGGAGGCGAGCGCTCGACCGATCCTTCGACGGCTGCGAGCGCTACTGCGAGACCACCCTGCTGTGCCACCACCGCGTCTTGCTCGGCGACGGCGTCGACGCGCAGGACATCGTCCAAGCGCTTGACAAGGTCAGGAGTGAGCATGACGCCCTCTGAACCACCCGCAAGCAGCCTGCATGTGCTGCGCCTGACGCCGTACTACTACCTCCCGGAGCGCGAGCTGACCCACCGCGAGCTGCAGTACGAGCCGATCGGCGGCATGCAGGTGCAGATCATGCAGACGACCGAGGAGGTCTCCGCGAACGGCGCCTCGCAGTCGGTCGTCTTCCCGCGCCGGCCGGGCATGGCGCGCCAGGTCGACCGCGACGACCGCACGAGCTTCGAGCTGCTCAAGCTGCCGGTGACGCCGATCCCGACGCGCTCGAAGGGCTACATCGGCCTGCTGATCTCGTGGGGCCTCGCCGTCGTCGTGTGGTCGATCGTCCAGCGCGTCCGCGGCCGCCACCGGCGCTTCTCGCTCATTCACATGCACTGCAGCGAGCTGCCGTGGACGTTCCTCTTCGCGGTGCTCGCGAAGATGATCCTGCGCCGGCCGCTCATGCTCACGACGCACTGCAGCGCAATCGCGACCTTCCACCCCGAGACGCTGCTCGGCAAGCTGCTGATCGGCCCCGCGCGGGTCTTCGAGCGGATGGCCGTGCGCCGCGCCGACGCGGCGATCGTGTTGACCGAGCGGGTGCGCAACGTCTACATCGACCTCGGATTGACGACGCCCGACCGCGTCCACGTCGTGCCCGACGGCGTGCGCCTGGACGTCTTTCGCCCGAACCTGCAGCCCGTCGCTCCCGCGGCCGAGCCCGACGCCGCGCCGGTCGTGCTGTACTGCGGGCGCTTCGCTCCCGAGAAGGGCTGGGCGGACTACATCGAGGCCGCCGCGGTCATGGTGCAGCAGGGCACCGACGCGCGCTTCGTCATGTGCGGGGACGGCAACGAGCTCAAGCACTGCCGGGCGCGCATGGAGGAGCTCGGCATCTCGGATCGGGTCGAGCTGCGCGGCCACCTCGATCGCGCGGAGATCGCCGAGGAGATCAAGGAGGCGACCGTCGTCGTGATCCCGTCGCGCCACGAGGAGATGGGCGGGACCGTGCTCGAGGCGCTCGCCGCCGGGCGTGCGGTCGTGGTGACCGACGTCGGCGGGCTGCCGAACGCCGTCGACCACGGCGAGGCCGGGCTCATCGTGCCGCCGTACGACCCGCCGGCGATCGCCGCGGCCGTCCAGCGCCACCTCGACTCGCCGGAGCTGCGCGCGCGCTGCGGGCAGCGCGGGATGAGCCGGGCCAGCGAGTTCGACCTGTCGAGCGTCACGAGCCGGCTCGTGGGCATCTACCGCGCGATCGCCGCGCCGGTGCCGCTGCACACGGTGCCGGTCCAGCCCGCCGTCGACGCGCCGCTGCTGGCCCCCGAGCCCGTCGCCGAGGCCGCGGGCGTCGCTTCGTAGGAACGTTCGTCCACCCGTCGTGGGCGCCCCGCCGGGATAGTTATCGGCCGGTCCGTCATGACAAGCGTACCGCCGGGAGGTCAAGCGATGACGGTCGTCCAACAGGGCTCCTGGCCCCGTCGGCGAGTGGACTGCGAACGTGGTCGGGATCGATCCGCACACGTGCACGCTGACGGCGACGGTCGTCACCGTGCGCGACGGGATCCTCGCGACCGAACATCCGGGTGTCCGGTGATGGGCACCGCGCGCTGGAGGCGTGGGCGCGGTCGCTCGGGCCGATCGCGCGCTACGCAATGGAGGGCGCATCGGGCTGGGGACGCCACACCACGGTGTCTTGGCCGGCCGCGGCCGGGCCGCGGCCAGGACGTGCGCGATGTCTGCCCGATGCGCACCGCGCGCGCCGACCGCGCGTGTCAGCGCGGCCAGTCCGACACGCTTGACCGCGAGCGGATCGCCCGCGAGACGCTCGCGCGCGCGGCTTGACCGCGACGAGCAGGCCGCGGTCCAGCAGCTCGAGGAGTTCGTGCGCGCCAGCCACAGCACGCTGGGCGACCTGTCCGGCCTGTCGACCAGATCGGTCGCCGAACTGCTCGACATCGGCGACCCGCGCCGCTTGACCGAGGGCGGGTTCGCGCGCTCAAACGACACCGCACCCTTGGCCGCGTCAACCCGCCGAAGGCCCCGGCCAACCTGGTGTCACCGCTAAGACCCCGGCGACAACCGCCGCGTCAACCGCGGTCCTGCATCGCGTGGCCGTCGGGCAGCTACGCTCCGAACCGCGCGCTACAGCGATCTACGCGAGCCGTCGGCCCGCGGACACAGCAAGCGCGAAGCCCGCCGCATCCTCACGTTACCTCTCTCCGACCTCGTTCACCGCCGGATGATCCGGGACACCTCAAGGCCGCGGCCGCCGTCCCCCTCCTGGCAGTGTAACCGCGTCCCCGCGCGGCGCAATCAAGGTGCAGCGCCTTACCGGACGAACGACCTAGCGGCGACGCGCGCGGACGCGACCCTCGCGATCAAGAGGGACATGGCACAGACGAGCTTCAGAGGAGCCGACCACGACCCCATCCGCGACGGCGACGGTCACCAGCAGCCCGAACACCTCGGGTATCAGCAGCCAGAACGCAATATGTCGAAGGCTCAGAATCGTACCTCGGGGACGACCGCATCGATGACGACGACACGGTGCCCGAGCGAAGGGGTTGGGGCGTCACGCACCGATTCGACGAAGACGCGCCCCGACGCGGTCGCACCGCACTCAGCATGGCATACGTCGTTCGGCAAATCGCATGTCACAACAATGCTCGCTTGGCTCGGCTTGACACTCTAGGAGGCTCCTGAAGAAGTGCTGTTCGGCCGCGGGCCTGCCGGACGCGGGTGTGGGTGAGAATGGCGGGCGTGGGTGCTCGCTGCTCGGCGGTGGCGCGTCGGGGCGCGCTCAGGCGGTCTGGGCGCCCAGATGACGAGCGATCGGGTTGAGATTGACGAGCGCGGCTGCCCAGGCGGCTTGTAGTCGTGCCTTGGCGCGGCCGATGTAGCGGCTCTTGCGGGCTCCGTAACGATGCGCGAGCAGACCGAGCAGCCGCTCGATCCGCGGCCGGGTGCGCCGCAGATGCTCGGCCGTGGCCGGGTCCTCGAGCGCATGGCGGGCAGCGATCAGCAGTTCTTCGTCGGCTGCGAGCGTAACCACGCGGTCACCGCGCTTGGTGGTGCAGCGCTCGCGCAACGGGCAACCGTCGCAGATATGCTTGGAGAAGTGCGCGCGGCGCTGTCCGGATGGCTCGCTGCGGATCGCGGCGACCTGACCGGCCGGGCACGTGACCGTACCCGCGTCCAGATCGATGTCGAAGTCGCGCTTGGCCACGCGACCCTCCATCGCCGCGCCCGGCGGCACCGGTGCGAGCACCTCGATGTCTCGCTCGGCCAGTTCTGCGCGGACCGGCCCGGTGCCGTAGGCGGTGTCGCCGAGCACGCGCTGCGGGCGCAGCTGCTCGGTCTGGCTGTCGATCAGCGGCGCGGCCTGCGGGCCGTCTTGCTCAGACGCCGGCGCGACCGCGACGGCGGTGATCAGCGGCTCGGTGGTGTTCGTCACCGACGCCGACAGCTTGTAGCCGTCAAAACGCTGATGCCGGCTCTTGCGGCCATGACGCATCTCCGTGTCGACGGTCGAGATGATCCGGTCTGACGCCGTGCCGCGATGCAACCTCGGGACACCGTCGTCATCGATGTCGAAGTCCTGGCCGACCAGATCGCGCAGCAGCCTGTGCGCGTCGGCGACGCGCTCGTCGTCAAGCAGCCCGTCAGCCCGCTCGACGGCACGCAGCGCGCGCTCGGCGTCCTGCGCGACACGCGTCAGCATCCGCTCGCGCTCGGCCTTCTCACGCCAGCGACAATCGGGCTTGTCGTTGGGTTGGGCGTAGTCGAAATCCAGGCCGTCATCGAGGCGTTGCCCCGCACCCTCATCGACGGCCGCGATCGAGTCGAGCAACTTCTTGACGCCGTGGCGAACCAACCGGACGGTGTCCTGCGTGGCCGCCGCGCCGAGCATCGGCGTCGAGTCGATGATCTGCTCGACCGTGCCCTCAAGCAGCCCGATCTCCTCGGCCAACCTGAGCGTCGCCTCCAGCGCCACTCCCTCCTTGCCATGCAACAACAACCTCGCGCGGTACTTCGTCAACGACGTCGGATGCCAGCCCTCGTGATCGACCGCGAGCCCAAGCGCGATCTTCCACCGCAGATCCCACGCGACCGCCTGCATCGCCGCCTCATCCGACAAGCCGGTCCGGTGCTGCAACAGCAGCACCTTCGCCAGCAGCGACGGCGCGATCGACGGGCGTCCCATCCCAGCCGAGTAGCACGCAGCGAAGTCCTCATCACGCACGATCCGGTCACCGTGCTCGGCCAACAACGCGTAAAACGAGCCCTCCGGCAACGGCCGCGCCAACAGCGCCGCATCGAACATCCCAACCTGAGCAGACCGTGTCGCGAGCATCCCGCAATGGTCTTAAACCCACCGGACGGCAACCCGACTATTTCAGGAGTCTTCTAGCTCGAACACGCCCTGCGACAAGCGCGCGAGTTCGCAGCTCGCGTCGCCCACCAGACATCCGTGCCCGCCGCGCGAGCACGGCGCCGACGCGGCGGCGGGACATTGGTGCAGGCACTGGATGAGCCATCAATGGAAGCGTTCGCCGGCGCCGAGCCTTCGTATTTGTGAACACGGCCAGGCAGTCGCGCCTGGCGCCGACGGGTGTCGCCGCGAACATGCGTTGTGCGACCTCGATCACGGGGGAGCACGCACAGCTGGCTGGTCGCCGCCGCTCGAGCGCGGCGATCTCGCGGCGGCATGCGTCGAGGCGCACGAGCTCGCGCGGCGGAACCTCGGCGACGCGTTGGCGATGTCGCACTGATGGCTGCGAGGCGGCACGCCGCGCTGAGCGCGCCGGCGCGAAGTGAGTCGCGCGCCTGGCGCTCGAGCGCGTGCTCGTAGTCGACGAGCTGGTGAGCGCGACCGCCAGCCGTCACCCAGTCGGCCGGCATCCGGCGGACGCCAAGCGTGCCTTTGTCGGCATCTGCCCGCGGCACGGCGTTCCGGGATCGGTCTGCCCCACGTCGGCGGGCGCCGACGGGCAGGGTAGCGTCCACGACGACGGTCTACGCGAAGCAGCTGCGCGAAGAGCTCGTCCACCTGCTAACCCGCTGCCGCGCACGTGGCCTATCGGGCGCAGGAACCATGCGACTTCGGGGTTGCCTCCAGATCCCAGGTCACTCCGCCTTCTCTACTGATTCCCGTCTTCAAATGACAAAATAGTTGACTCCTCAGCGTTGACTGCTGGGGCTGCGTGAGCTCTGGGGCCATCGGGAAGGCGGCACACCGCTTCAGGTCCCGTAAGACCTCATCGGTACGCGACTCCAGAACGGCGGTCGTTGTCGCAAAGGCACTGGTGCGTGAGACGCGGCGGGCCTGGGCGGTGGGGATGAAGCTCACAACAAAGTTCTTCCCCGTGCGATGGTTGCCGCCCGCCGACGACATCCACTCCCGATCTCTGCACGACAAAAGATAATGTAAAGCCGGGGGTGCGCCAGTCTCATCGGTCGGGTATATCGAGAAGCGCTGATTGGCGCGCCCAGGATTATCTAGACTCGTCGTGCTGCACTGGTACTGGATAAGGCGTGCGCCATTCTCGCGATTCTCGGCCTCCACGTCCAGGCATTTTCCAGATGCCACGGCCTGTAGAGAACCATTTCTCATCCGAAAGCGTTGGTTATCGCCGCCATGGCACTGGTACTGAATGAGGGCGGCGCCGTTCGCCTTGCTTCCCTCGTCGATATCGAGGCACTTATTGCTATGCACGATTCGGATGAGACCATCCGTCGTACGGTTATCCGATACGAACGCTTGGTTCCTCCCGCGGTTGCACGTGTACTGTATGACGCGTGCGCCATCATCAGTGCTTGCGCCGGCAACGTCAAGGCACTTGCCAAAAGAGTTCAGCGGCATCATGTTGAAGGAGTGCTGAGACGGATACGGTTTGGCCGATGATGACAGGACCGGCGCAACGGCGATTAGGACGCCAGCCGCATTAGCCACGGTGAGTGCGACAACCGCTCGTAACATCAGTCCTCCTCGGTTCCTCACCACGCTGAGACCCAAGATCAACACATGGACAATCGCGCAGTGTATGCCCCGCGAACCTGGCCCGCAACTTCCCGCGCCCGCCGACGCAGCCGTGCCGGTCGTGAGGATTTGACGATTGTGACGCGTAGCTGACTACGCCGCAGTGTCGCCGCGCTTCGTTTAGAGCGCGGCGACGGTGACGATCCGGGGGACGTCACAGCTCGCCGCACACGGGCTGAGGGCCGAGGCCGGGGAACTCGTCGAGAGGCCGATGATGATCGAGGACGTCGCGTCTCGAGGGCGGCGAGGACGACGCGTCGCTTGCCGGTCACGATCCATCCGAAGCTGGCCCCCGGCGCGGACGCTCGCAGCCGCGCCGTGCCTGATCCCCCTGATCCGCTCGCCGACGGACCAGGGCTTGGCCTGGATCTGCTGATGCTCGCGGGCTCGCCACCGTGGATCACCGCAGCCTGCGAGATGCATTGCGGGCAAGGGCGGATTCAGCGGCGCGGACGTGCGGCGGTCGCCCGGACGTAGCCGGCGATCACGGTCGCGCCGGTCAGCAGCGCCGGCGCGGCCAGCAGCGCCTCCTCGACGGGGATGCCTGCGACGTGGGCGAGCACGTCAGAGTGTGTGGTCGTACTTGTCGTGCCAGCCGCCCAGGTGCAGGGCGGGGTCTGCGGCCAGTCCTCGGGGAGTCCTCCCACTCCTCCTGGCGGCCGTATGCGGTGATGTCGAGGAGGGTCCAGGTCGACCCGAGCGCCTCGTCGCCACGGGCGTCGATGAAGTACGTGCGGTAGACCTCGTCGTCGTCGCGCAGGAACACGTTGGTGCCGTGCCATTCCGCGACGTCGTGGTCGGCGTCGAAGTCGTCCCGCAGCGTGTACCAGGGGAACTCCCAGGCCATGTGCTCGCGATAGCGCTGCAGGTGCTTCTGCTCGCCGCGGCTGACGGCGACGAAGCGGGTGTCTCGCTCGCGCACGTGCAGTAGGTTGCTCAACTGGTCGGCGTACATCGAGCAGCCGGGGCAGCTGCGTTTCAGGTAGACGTCCATGTCCGGACCCATGAAGAACCGATACAAGACGAGCTGGCGGCTGCCGTCGAAGAGTCCAAGAGCGTCACGTCACCGCCGCCGGGCGCGGTGAAGCGATGATCCTTCTCCACGCGGATCATCGGCATGCGGCGGCGCTCGGCCGCAAGGGCGGCGCGCGCGCGGGTGTGCGCGTTCTCCTGCTCGAGCAGCGCCTCGCGCGCGGCGCGCCACTGCTCAGGGGTGACGATCTCGGGTTTAGCGGTCCTCATCGGGGCCTCCGGGTAGTCGTCGGACGATGCGGCTCCGGGCCGCCGCGGGTAGTGCTTGAGGAGCAGGTACTTCGGCATCGTGGTCTCCTGGTGTCGTGGGCCGCTCCTGTCGTGACGCTTCCCTGGTAAACGGAGCCGATGAGAGCTTCTCGACATGGAACCACTCATCTCGCTCCGAGACCATCGCGTAGCGGGGCACCCCACGGCACACCTCCACCGTCGGCCGCGCGCGAGCGGCTCGGCCGCGCTGCGAGGAGTCGGCCCGCGAGCGACTCAGCCGCGCAGGAACGAGTCGGCCAGCAGGCCCGTCACGACCCGGTGCGCGTTGGCCTGGATCGTGAGCGTCGGGTTGACCGCGCCGGGGAACGGCATCAGCGACCCGTCCGCGACGACGAGGTTGTCGAAGCCGTGGACGCGGCCCGACGGCGCGCAGACCGAGGTGCGGGGGTCCTCCCCCATGCGGCACGTCCCGTGCAGGTGCCCGCTGCCGAACGTGAAGTCCATCGGCTCGGGGACGACCTCGTCGGCGCCCGCCTCGCGCAGCAGCTCGGACGCGTTGTCGCGCACGAAGGCGAGGCGGCGCAGGTCGGTCGGGTGCGCGCGGTAGTCGATCGTCACGCGCTCGCCATCGACGAGCACGCGGTTGGACGCCAGCGGCTGGTCGGCGAGCAGGCACTCCAGGCGCAGGATGAGCGGGTCGTCGCGCCAGCCCTCGTCGAGCGGGCCCGTGTCGTAGATGAGCCCGCCGAGCCCGGTCGGGCAGTCGGCATGCTCGTAGAAGTCGGTGATCCCGACGGTCGCCCAGCGGCCGCCGTTGACGGGGATCGGGCCCTCGAGGCCGCTGCGCAGCCGCGCGTACACGTTCTGGCCGACCTTCATGCACAGCCCGCGGCCGACCATGTCGTGCCCGTTGCCCAGGCCGGCCGGCGAGTGCGCCGAGGTCGAGCGCAAGAGCAGCGCGCTGGACTGGATCGCGTTCGCGGCGACGACGAAGAGGTCGGCGCGGATCGTCTCGGTGCGGCCAGAGTCGAGGTCACGGCACCGAAGCTCGGACACCTGTCCGGCACCCCGCTCGACGAGCGAAAGGGCCTTCAGGCGCGTGCGCAGCTCGAAGTTCGGCGACCCGATCATCGGCGCGAGCAACCGCTGGTAGACGTCGCCCTTCGCACCGCTCGGGCAGACGTAGTCCGTGCACGTCGTGAGGTCCGAGCAGATCGGCGCCGCGCCGAAGGCCTGCGAGGCGACCGACAGCGGCAGCGGGAACGGCTGCAGGCCGCGCGCGGTCGCGGCGGCGGCGAGCGTCGCGGCGCGCAGGCTGGGCGGGTGCGGCGGCAGCACCTGCAGCGACGGCGAGGGCCGCGACGGGTCGAGGTCCGAGTGCGACGTCACGCCGATCCGGCGCTCGACCCAGTCGTAGTGCGGCTCGAGCACGTCGTAGTCAAACGGCCACGCGGGCGGCAGAGCCTCCGGGACGACGTGGTCGGACGCGTCGAAGTCGACGCGCCGCAGCCGCATCGAGATCCCGGCGTAGAACCGGGTCCCGCCCCCGACGCAGCACGCCGTCCAGGGATAGCCCTCGTCGGTCCACTCGCCGTCGTTGTCGCGGGCGCGAGCGGTCTCGAAGCTCGGGATCAGCTCGTGCAGGTAGGTCCCGCCGGCTACGTGGTCGCCCTGCTCGATCACGAGGACGTCCCAGCCGGCGGCGACGAGCTCGGATGCGACGACGGCGCCGGAGGCTCCGCTGCCGATGACGCATGCGTCGTAGCGATGGTCGGCAGAAGAGCCGTTGCGGCGCGTGTCGCTCATTGGATAGCTGTCTACGGGCTGGCGAGTCGCGCTTGTGTGCGGTGACTCACTTAGCCGCCCGCAAGGCACATTTAGGCTTGCCCCGCTGCACTCCGATCCCACCGATTTCGACGACCCGCGAGAGGTACCCAGGTGACCCACCGGCCAGCTCTTCCCCCCGTACCGCGGTACGTGACCGTCTTCGTCAACTGGCTGTGCAACCTGCGCTGCCGCGAGTGCTGGCTGTACGGCGACTCGTCCGGCGAGAACGACTGGCTCGAGGAGGTCAAGCGCGAGCAGATGTCCGTCGAGATGTGGAACGGGCTCGTCGACGAGCTCGCGACGCAGCCGCTGCCGCCGTCGATCTCGATCATGGGCGGCGAGCCGCTCATCCACCCGAACATCATCGAGCTCATCCAGCAGGCCAAGACCCGCGCGCCCGGCTGCTGGATCGACATGAGCACGAACGGGACGCTGCTGCCGCGCAAGGCCGACGCGCTCGTCGAGGCCGGCATCGACATCATCTACATCTCGCTCGACGGGCCGACGCCCGAGATCAACAACCCGATCCGCGGCCGCACGTCGTTCGCACGGGCGATGGGCGGGCTGCAGTCGCTGCGCGACGCGTCCGAGCGCGCCGGCCACGGCCCGAAGATCGCGCTGAACTTCACGCTCACCGGGATGAACTACACGGCGCTGCCGCAGATGGTCACGCTCGCCGAGGAGCACGGCGTCCCGCAGGTGACCGTCGACCTCGCGATGTACTTCACGAAGGAGGAGGGCATCGCCACGCAGCCGGCCTTCGAGGGCATCACCGGCCGGCCGTTCACCTCTTGGCGCGCGTTCTGCAACGAGCACCAGCACGACACCGTCGATCGCGAGCTGCTCTACGAGGTCCTCGAGGAGGCCAAGAACAAGTCGAGCTCGGTCGAGGTGCTCGTCGCGCCGGTGCGCTACTCGAGCGCCGAGCAGGCGACGTTCTTCTCCGACGACTGGCGCTCCACGGTGCGCGAGACGACGTGCCCGAAGCTCTGGGCGCAGACGACGATCCTCCCGAACGGCGAGATCATCAGCTGCACGCCGTTCGCCGACACCGGCATGGGCACGATCCGCGACTCGAGCCTCACCGACGTCTGGCAGGGCGACAAGTACACGGCCATGCGCGAGCACATCCGCGAGCAGCTCGAGCCGATCTGCTACCGCTGCTGCGAGCTGAGCCTCGACATCGGCGTCGATCCCGAGCTCTACGCGAAGGGCCCGGCATGAGCGAGGGCGTACGCGAGGTCGAGAACGCGACCTACTCGTCGACGGAGCGGGCCCGCGAGATCTACGGGGAGGCCTTCCGGCTCAGCCTCGAGTACGTCTACGGCAGCCACATCCCCGGCGCCGTCGCGGAGTTCGGCTGCTTCGAGGGCTTCAGCTCGCTGCTCATGGGCGACCTGCTGGCGGCGTTTCGCGAGGAGGAGCACTTCTACGCCGAGGTGTTCCCCCGCCACTTCTACGTCTACGACTCGTTCGCGGGCTTTCCGAAGAGCACGAACACCGTCGACGTCGTCTCCTACGAGGTCGCCGACAGCGGCTACTGGCGCGAGCACGAGGACGCCTCGCCCCCGGGGACCGAGGAGATGCTGCGACGCGAGCTCGCGCGGCTGCTCGGCGAGGACGGGCGCACGGTCGTCAAGGGCATGTACGAGGACAGCCTCGTCGCGCACCCGCTGACCGAGGAGATCGCGATCGCGAACCTCGACTGCGACCTCTACGGGTCGACGGTCACGGTCCTCGACCACCTCCTCGGCCGCCGGCTTCTGCCCGACGGCGCCATCCTGCTCATGGACGACTACAACTGCAACCGCGCCAACCCGCGCTTCGGCATGCGCCGGGCGATGCGCGAGTGCTTCGCCGCCACCGACGGCTTCTACGAGTACTCCGAGTTCCTGCGCTACGGCTGGCACGGTCGCGCGTTCTTCGTCCACCGCCTCGGCGACAGCCCGAACCCCGACGCATGAGCACGACGACCGAGGAGATGCTCGCGCTCGTCGTGCGCGGTCCGCGCGAGCATGCGCTCGAACGGGTGCCGCGGCCGACGCCGGGCCCCGGCGAGGCGCTCGTCGCGACGACGCATGTCGCGCTGTGCGGCACCGACCTGCGGCTGCTGGCGGGCACGCTGCACGACGCCGACTACCCGGTCATCCCGGGCCACGAGTGGTCCGGCCGCGTGCTCGCGGCGCCCGATCGCCCCGAGCTCGCCGGCCACCTCGTCGTCGGGCACAACTTCCGCGCGTGCGGGCGCTGCACGTACTGCCTCGCCGGCAGCGAGCAGCTCTGCGTCGAGCTCGACGAGCTCGGCTTCACGCTGCCGGGCGCGTTCGCCGAGGCGTTCTGCGTGCCGCTGGACAACCTCCGGCCGCTGCCCGACGGCCTGCCCGGCGACGAGGCCTGCCTGCTCGAGCCGCTGTGCGTCGCGATGCATGCGATGGAGCGCGCGCCCGACCTC
This sequence comes from uncultured Actinomycetes bacterium, assembly GCA_963743055.1. GTDB lineage: Bacteria > Actinomycetota > Thermoleophilia > Solirubrobacterales > Solirubrobacteraceae > CADCVQ01. The sequence continues at coordinate 233,554 of CAVUOK010000006.1, forward strand.
GCCGGCAAGACCGTCGGGGTGATCGGCGCGGGCACGATCGGCCTGCTCGTCGCGCAGCTCGCGGCCTCGGCCGGCGCCGCCGACGTCGCGGTCGCGGATCCCGCCGAGGGACGGCGGGCGATCGCGGCCGAGGTCGGCATCGCGTCGACCGAGCCCGACCTCGAGGCGTGGAAGGCCGAGCCGCGCGAGGTCGTCTTCGACGCGACCGGCGTGGCGCGCGTCTTCGGAGAGGGCCTGCTCGCCACCCAGCAGGGCGGCGCGTACGTCCTCGTGGGCTACTCCGGCGAGGAGACCACCGAGTTCCAGCCGAGCCTCGTCATGCTGCGCGAGGTCACGGTCATCGGCGTGCTGTCGGGCTACGGCAAGATCGACAGCGCCCTCGAAGCGGTCACGAGCGGCGCGGTCCGCCTCGGGCCGCTCGTCAGCGACCCGCTGCCCCTCGCGGAGTACCGCTCGGTGCTCGAGTACGGCAAGGGCGCCGCCCCACTACGCAGCATGTTCGTCGTCAACGACCACGAGAGCGAGAACGTGAACGCAGCCAAGCCAGTCATGGAGGAGGGACGCTCATGAGCAGCGCCAGCGCAGGGCCGAGCAGCGAGTCGCTCATCGAGCGCGCCCGCCTCAGCACGGCCGCCGAGATCTACGACATCGGAACCCGGTTTCCGGGCGTCTACGAGAGCGCCGAGGGCTCGTGGATGCGCGACTTCCAGGGCAACCGCTGCCTCGACGTCACCGCCGCCAGCGGCGCGCTGCTGCTCGGCAACCGCGACCCGCAGATCGTCGACGCGATCTGCCAGTCGATCCAGCAGCACGGCTCGATGTTCGCGAGCACGCTGTCGATGCCGCGCATCGAGCTCGCCGAGCGCCTGTGCGAGTGGTTCCCGTGCGGCGAGAAGGCCGTCTTCGGGAAGACCGGCTCCGAGGCGACGCTCGCGGCGATCCGGCTCGCGCGCGCCAACACCGGCCGCGACCTCATCCTCACGAGCGGCTTCCACGGCTGGCACGACTGGCATCTGCGCTACCTCAAGCTCGGCTACGACCCGCCCACCGGCGTCGTCTGCTTCGGCTACAACGAGACGTTCCTCGAGCGCCTGCTCGACGAGTTCTCCGACCGGATCGCGGCCGTCTTCATCACCCCCGAGCCCGCCTGGTTCGACGCCGACGTCATGCGCCGCTGGTCGTCGCTGTGCGCGAGCCGCGACGTCCTGTTCATGATCGACGAGGTCGTCACGGCGTTTCGCTACGGCCCGCACGGCGTCAACGGCACGGGCGAGGTCCCCGCGGACCTCATCACGATCAGCAAGGGCCTCGCCAACGGCCACTCCCTCGCCGCGGTCATCGGCCGCCGGGACCTCATCGACTCCTACGACGACGCCGAGGTCGCCGGCACGTACACCCGCGAGGTGCCGCCGATGGCGGCCGCGCTCAAGGTCCTCGACATCATCGCCGACGGCTCGGTGCACGAGCGCTGCGAGCGCCTCGGCGCGAACCTGCGCGAAGGCATGCGCGACGTCCTGAAGTCGGTCGGGATCCCGGCGTGGCTCGGCGGCCCGTCGATGATGTTCGACATCGTCGTCGGCTCCGAGCAGCTGTCGTGGGACATCTACCGCGCAGCGTTCGACTACGGCGCCTGGTTCGAGGACAGCGGCACGCACATGGTGACCGCGGCCTTCGGCGACGCCGAGGTCCAGCACGCGATCGACGCCTTCGAGCAGGGCGCCAAGCGGATCGCCGAGCGCGACGGCTTCGACGGCGGCGAGATCGGCGAGGAGCGCAAGCGCGAGTTCGCTCGCGAGGCGTTCGGCGGCGCGCTCGTCGACGACGAGGAGCTGCTGGCCTGCGTCGAGCGGACCGTCGAGGAGATCGCGGCGCACGCGCCCAGCGGAGCGCACGTCTGATCCGACATGGGAGAGCTCGTGGACATCGCTTCGGCCGGATCGGCCGCATCGGCCGCGCCGGTCGAAGCGGTCGCGTCGCTGGCGGCGGTTGAGCCGCTGGCGACGGTTGAGCCGCTGGCGACGGTTGAGCCGCTGGCGGCCGTCGAGCCGCTAGCGGCCGTCGAGCCGCTAGCGGCGGTCGTGCCGCTCGCGGCGGCCGAGTCGCTGCCGTCGGAGCAGCCGCTCGGCGTGCCGCTGCCGGCCGCGGCGCCGGCGACCGTCGCGCATGCCACCGGCATCCCGATCACGGTGCTGCCCGACGACTACATCGGGACGCGGGTCGTGCAGTCCGGCCTGTACGACCTCTGCGTCTCCGAGACGCTGCTGCGTCTCACCGATCCGGGTGACCGGGTCGTCGACGTGGGTGCGAACGTCGGGGCGATGACGGCCGTGCTGACGCGCGCGGCCGGCCCGGCCGGGCGGGTCACGTGCTACGAGCCGCAGCCGGACGTCGCGCGCGTCCTGCGGCGCAACGCGATGCGCTGGTCCTCCGAGCCGGACCTCGCGCCGGTCGAGGTCCGCGAGGTCGCCGTCGGCGAGGCACCGGCGGTGCTGTCGTTCGGGCAGCCGCGCGAGTCGCAGGACTGCAGCGACGCGCGGCTGACGCCGCCCGGCAGCGACGACGTCATCCTCTACGAGGTGCCGGTCGTCAAGCTCGACGACGAGATCGACGGGGCCGAGGTCGTCAAGCTCGACGTCGAGGACGCCGAGCTCGCCTTCCTGCGGGGCGCTGCCCGTCTGCTTGGCGAGGGCGCGATCCGCGACCTCGTCTTCGAGGACTTCGAGGTCGACGTGACGGGCAGCTCGCCGGTGTGCGAGGCCCTCGCCGCGCACGGCTACGCGCTGCTGCGACTCGGGCTGCAGGAGGACGGCCTGGCCTGCACCGAGGACCTCACGTCGACGAGCATCGACAACCGCGACGAGCCACCGTGCTTCGTCGCGACCCGCGACCCCGGTCGCGTGCGGGAGCGCCTGAGCGCTCGGGGCTTCCAGCTGTGCCCGGGAGGCTCTCGCTGAGCACGATCCCCGTCGAGGCGAGTACGAGCCAGGCTGCGCGGATCTCGGCCGAGGTTCTGTACGTCCTCGGGCGCGTGATCGCGACGACGCCGCAGGGCGCGAGCCGCGACCGGCTCGTCGAGGAGGCGGCGTGGTGGCAGTCGACGGAGCCGAAGTCCGTGCGCCACGCGGTGCGGCGCTCGTTCGAGGCGCGGCGGCTGTGCATCTCCAGCGAGGAGGCGCTGAGCTGGCGCAACTCGCTGTCCTACGTCGGCGGGACGCCCGACCCGCTCGACACCGTCCTCTGCTCGCACGAGTACGACCGCGCCGAGGTGGAGCTGGCGCCCGACGCGCCGCTCGCGCAGCCGTATCCCTGGCTGCGGCGCGTCGGCGCGCAAGCCAAGACGCTGTACACGACGTCGGGGATGGCGGCGATCGCGGGCTGGCTCACGGGCGTCGCGCGCGTCGCGGCCGAGCGCGACCAGCACCACCTCGTCCTGACCAACCAAGTCTACTACGAGACCGACCGGCTGTTCGGCCTCGCCGGGCTGGCGCACCTCACGATCCGGGGCTGTGCGGGGCTCGACGAGATCCTCGTCGAGCTGGCCCGGGCGCGCCAGCCGGTCGTCGTCATGCTCGACTCGACCTATCCCGGCGGCGACCCGGCGAGCGTGGCGCGCGTCCTGCGCGCGGCCGATCCCGAGCGCGTGAGCTGCGTCGCCTGGGACAGCACGTGCGCGCCGGCGATCGCGGACCCGTGCGCCGGGCTGACGTCGCTGGCCGTGCCGCTGGCCGTGCTGCGCAGCCATCCGAAGCTCGACCAGCTCGGCCTCGAGCTGTGCGGGTTCGGCTCGGCGACGATCGCCTACGACAGGTCCGCGAAGCCGTCAAGCCGGGGCCCGCAGCTGCTGACGTTCGTCGAGTCGATCATGGGCGTGAGCGGGCTGTACGCGCCCGCGTCGTCCGTGCGGCTCATCGCGCGGGCGGGTGTGCTGCCGATCCCGCCGCTCGCGGTGACCGCCAACGGGCGGGTGCGCGAGGCCAACCGGATCGGGCGCGGCGTGCTCGCACGCGAGCTCGAGGCAAGCGGGCGCTTCGTCGTGCGCGAGTACGACCACGCGTGCTTCGTCACCATCCACCTGCTTGGCCTCGGAGCGCCCGTGCGCGAGGAGGAGCTCGACGCCGAGGTCTACGCGCTCGAGGCGCTCGGCGCCGAGCACGGCATGGCGGTCTGGCGCTCGGCGAGCTTCGGCTTTCACTACACCGCGCTGAGCGCGTACGAGGCCAAGGGGCCGCCCGAGACGCGCGGCCTCCCGCCGCACGGGGTCATCCGGGTCGGCTTCGGCGCGCACGACCCCGACGTCTGCCAGGACGTCGCGATGCTCCTCGCCGAGTATCTGCGGGGGCGCTGGTGAGCGCGGTGCTGCTGCCGCCGGCGGAGCACCTGTCGCCCGGGCTGCTCGAGATCCTGCGCTCGCGCTGCGAAGCGGGACGGCACGGGCTCGTGCTCGACCTCGACGCGCTCGAGCGCCGCTACGCGACGGCCGTCGCGGCGGCCGCGCCGCACGACGTCCGGCTGCTGTGCGCGGTGAAGGCGTCGACGATCCCGAACGTCCTGTCGCTCGCGGCGCGCCACGGGCTGGGGTTCGACGTCGCGAACACCCGCGAGCTGGCCGCCGCGCGGTCGGTCTGGCGCGACCCCGAGGTCAGCCTCACCGCCCCCGCGCTGGGCATCGAGGAGCGGCCCGCGCTGTACGAGGCGTTCGCGCGCGGCGAGATCCGGCGCTGGCACGCCGATTCGCTCGCCCAGCTCGACGAGCTCGCGCGGGCGTGCCCCGGCCGCACGGTGGGCGTGCGCGTCAGCCTCGACGGGCTCGGCATCCCCGCGGGCATGCCGCTGTACCGGCCGAGCCGCTTCGGGATCCGGCTGTCTGAGCTGCCGGCCGCCCGGGAGATCGCAGCCGCGCAAGGGTGCTCGCTGCGCTGGCTGCACGCCCACAACGCGTCGGAGGAGAACGACACGGCGAGCTACGTCTTCGCCGCCGAGCAGATCGTCGCCGCGGCGGCGGCGAGCGGGATCGCGCTCGAGGCGCTCGACCTCGGCGGCGGGATCGTCCTCCCCGCGACGGTGGAGGACCTGGGCGGCCTCTTCGGCGCCGTGCGCGCGGCGACCGGCCCCGACGTCGAGCTGACGTTCGAGCCCGGGCGCTTCTGGATGGTCGACACGATGGCGCTCGTCACGCGCGTGCTCGACGTCAAGCCCGACGAGCACTGCGCCTGGCTCGTGCTCGACCTCGGGCTCATGAGCCACCTGCAGTGGGCCTACGACCTGCGCTATCCGGTCCTCGGGCCGATCGGCGCGGGCGAGGACGGCGAGCCGCTGCGCTGGCAGCCGGTCGGGCGCAGCTGCTTCGAGGAGGACCGCCTCGACGACGACGAGGTCGTCCCCGTGGCCGCGGGCGCGCCGATCCCGGCCGCCGGCGACTGGATCGTGCTCGGCAACATCACCGGCTATACGCTCGAGCTCGCGTGCGACTTCAACGGCATCGTCCCGCCTGCGCTCGAGATCGTGCGGCGCGCGCCGTACGCGCTGGCCCGCACGCCGCAGGAGTGAAGGCGTGAGCCAGTCGCTCGCGTCGCTCGCCGCGCGCGCGTCGCTTGTCGCCGCCCGCTCGGACGGCACGTCGATCCAGCGCGTGTCCGACGACCGGCTCGGCGAGCTCTACGTGAAGCTCGCGCCGGCGCTCGCGACGAGCGACCCGCGCTTCAACCCCGCCGCCGAGGCCGAGCGCCTGCGGTGGCTGGCCGCGCAGGGCATGCCGGTGCCCGCGGTCGTCGACGTCGGCGAGGGAAGCGGGCTGCGCTGGCTCGTCACCCGCGCCGTGGACGGCAGGACCGCCGCCGACCCCGGCTGGACCGCCGCCGAGCGCCTGACGGTGATCGGCGCGGTCGCGGACATCGCCCGCGCGCTGCACACGCTGCCCACGACGAGCTGCCCGTTCGACGGCCGTCTCGCGGTCGCCCTCCCCCGCGCCCGCGCGGCGGTCGCGAACGGCACGGTCGACCTCGACGACCTCGATCCCGGCCACCGCGGCTTCTCCTGCGCCGACCTGCTGCGCGAGCTCGACGCGACCCCGCAGCCCGCCGAGGACGACCTCGTCGTCTGCCACGGCGACCTCTGCCTCGACAACGTCCTCGTCGACCCCGCCGGGCGCGAGGTCGTCGCGCTCATCGATGCGGGCCGCGTCGGCGTCGCCGACCGCTGGCAGGACCTCGCGATCCTGCTGCGCAACTTCGACGGCGACGAGAGCTCGGCGTGGGGCTTTCATCGCCGTCACGCCGAGCGCTTCGCGACGCGCTACGGGCTCGCCGCGATCGACGAGCCCAAGCGCGACTTCTACTGCCTGCTCGACGAGTTCAGCTAGCGGGCGCCGGATCTTCGTCCGGCGCGTGGTCCTCGTCGACCCGGCGCGCGATCCGCACGTTCTTCGAGCTCGTGATCCGCAGCCCGGCGTACTCGGGCCGCTCGAGCACGCGGCGGCCGTAGTACTCGGGCCGGTAGGCCGGGTGCTCCTCCTGGACCGGCGGCAGCGAGTACGAGTGCAGCCGGCCCTGGTGGATGAGGATCCGCAGCCAGTCGTCGGCGTGCGTCTTGGAGACGAACGAGCGGCGGTGACGGCGTGTCTCGGCGATGATCGCCTCGCGCGACGCGCGCGCCCGCAGCTCGCTGTCCGTCGTGGCTGCCGGTGCCGGCGGCTCGATGAACTGCTGCGCGGACACGTGCTGCAGCACGTGCGTGTCCTCCTTGATGGCCTCCGCCAGCGTGCTGATCGCCTCCGCGTGCTCGACGCCGGCCTCGCGCGACTCCCAGTAGCGCCGCACGCGCAGGGCATGCCCGAGCATGCCGGTCATGGCGCCGGCGCTCGTGAAGTGATGCCCGTTGCCGAACGTGTCGCCGGCGACGACGCCGTTGGCCGCGACCTGCGCATGCCTGCCGACGCGCTCGACGACCTCGAACAGCTTCGGCCCGTAGATGAGCTGGACGTCGCTGAGGTCGCGCTCGGGGATCTCGAGCACGAGGCTCGCCTGGTCCAGGAAGTAGCTGCGCAGCAGGTGCTTGTACGCCGCGAAGTACTCGGCCGAGTCGCGGTTCGTGCCCGCCGGGATGAGGCCCGCGTGGATCGGGTCGAACGTCATGAACTCCGGCACCTGGACGACGACCCAGCCGACCTCGGCGTCGTCCTCGTGGCCGACCGCGACCTGACGCACCCAGTACTCGTTGCCCGCGGCGTCGTACTCGGATGCGATCCGCTGGCGGTGGCGGCCCTCGACGAGGACGTCGAGGAGGCCCGCGAGGTAGTCGCCCTGGGCGACCTGCGGCCCGCGACCGTCGTTGTGGTCGATGAGCACCTCTTCCTGCTCGAAGCCGAGCCGGCCGGCGTCGCGGTGCTCCTGGCCCTGGGCGATGACGAACAGCTCGGGCACGCCGATGTCGATCGGGTGGGTGCCGCGCGCCCGCACACGGCGGAACTTGCCCTTGTAGTCGAGCTCGACGATCCGCTCGATGCGGATCCGCTTGCGACCCTCGCCGGCGTCGAGGAAGCCGTCGCGGTCGATGCGCCGCTGGGCCAGCCGGCGCCGCCACCAGGCGACGTCCTGCTCGTGGGGCACGTCGACCACGCGGTGGTTGAGGAACAGGCGCAGGCGAGGCTCGTGCTCGCTCGCGAGGTCCATCTGCTCCATCTCCTCGAGATAGCGGCGCATGAGCGTCAGGATCTCGGCGACCGGCGCCGACCACGGCGACGGGCGCTCGAGGATCTCGACGAGCGGCGCGTCGAGGCGGCTCGGGTCGGGCGCCTCGGGCAGCTCGGGCGGCGGGCTGATGACCACGGTGCGCTGCGGCTCGCCGTCGCGCCAGCGGTCGTCGATGAACTCGATGTGCTTGACCGTGCCCGCGATGTGGCCGTTCGTGTCGAAGGCCGACACCAGCTCGTCGACGACGGCGTCGCCGACCTCGACGTCGCGGTTGAAGAAGCACTCGGACAGCAGCAGCAGGTTGCCGTCGGCGCGGCGCGGGATGCGATCGACGCCGTAGCGCTCGATCATCATCTCGTCGATGACCGCGAGGTGGTGGTAGAGCTCCTCGCGCAGGCTCCACTCCTGCAGCCCGTGCGCCGGGTCGCCGCGCATCTCGACGCCGACCGCGCGGCGGCCGAGCGCGATGCTCCACAGCATGCCCATCATGTTCGTCCCGCCGAGGCCGAGCGCGAGGTACTCGGGGTTCAGGACGCCCGACGGGTCCTCGTCGCCGCTCTGGTCGACCTTGGCGTCGTCGAGGTCGTCCGGCGCCGTCTCGGGGAGCGCCGACTTCAGCAGCGCGACGCTGAAGAGGATCGCGGCGCCGGCCAGGCCGGCCGCGACCCAGAAGGCGAGATGAAAGCCCGAGGTCAGCGCGGCCGCGGGCGCCTCGCCGCCCTTGATGAGCTCCTCGGTGCGGCCGCTGGAGAGCGTCGCGAGGACGGCCAGGCCGAGCGCCGGGCCGATCTGCAGCGTCGTGTTGACGAGGCCCGAGCGCAGGCCCGCGTCGTCCTCGGTCGCGCCCGCGATCGCCATCGTGAGGACGGCGGGCGTGGAGATGCCGGCACCACAGCCGAGCAGCACCATGACCGGCAGGATGTCGGTCAGGTAGTCGCCCTGGACCGGCACCTGCGCGAAGAGCACGAGGCCGGCGACGATGAGCAGCAGGCCGCCGACGAGGATCGCCCGCGGCTCGTAGTTCTCGAGCAGCTTCGGCGCGCCCTTGAGCGAGATCGTCGCGATCGCGACCGCAGCCGGCAGGAACGCGAGGCCGACCTCGAGGACGCCGTACTGCAGCACCTGCTGCATGTACAGCGCGCCCAGGAAGAACATCCCCGTGAACCCGACGACCATGAAGATCTGCACGACGTTCGCCGCGGCCACGTTGCGGGCGCGGAGGATCTCCAGCGGCATGAGCGGGCTGCGCGCGCGCCGCTGCCACGCCACGAAGGCGGCGAGCAGGGCCAGCGTGACCGCGCCGAGGGTGAGGGTCCGGCCCGAGCCCCAGCCGTGCTCGTCGGTCTGCACGATCGTGTACACGCAGAGCATGAGCCCGGCCGTGATCAGCACGCCGCCGAGGACATCGGCCTCGTCGTCGGTGTCGCGCTCGTTCTCGTCGAGCAGCCGCGAGGCGAGCGCGATCGTGGCGAGGCCGATCGGGATGTTCACGAAGAAGATCCAGTGCCACGTGAAGGCCTCGGTCAGCAGGCCGCCGACGATGAGGCCGATCGACGCGCCCGCCGCCGCGACGAACGCGTAGACGGCGATCGCCTTCGCCTGCTCGTGCGGCTTGGGGAACATCGTGACGATCATGCCGAGCGCGACGGCCGACGCAGCGGCGCCGCCGACGCCCTGCAAGAAGCGCGCCGCGACGAGCATCTCCTGGCTCTGCGCCACGCCGCACAGAAGCGACGCGAACGTGAACAGGCCGATGCCGCCGAGGAACAGGCGCTTGCGCCCGAAGAGGTCGCCGAGCCGGCCGGCGAGCAGCAGCAGCCCGCCGAACGGGATGAGGTACGCGTTGACGACCCACGCGAGGTTGGACTGCGAGAAGTCCAGCCCGTTCTTGATCGACGGCAGCGCGACGTTCACGACCGAGCCGTCGAGGATGACCATGAGCGTCCCCGCGCAGAGCACGAGCAGCGCGTACTGGCGCTGGCGCAGCGTGCGCAGGGCGTGCATGTCCGGTCGCGGCGCCGCCGCGTTACGTCGCAGTGTCTTCATGATGTCGGCCTCCGTATATCCGCCGCCGGTCAGGCGACGGGCTCCGATGACGCCGCTTCCTTCAGCGGACAGACGGCCTCGAGGTTCTCGCGAAGCGCGGGATGCACCTCGCTCAGCGGTGGCAGCCCTTGGGCGTGCGTGCGGCCCTGCTGGACGACGAGCCGCCGCCAGTCCGACGGGTCGAGCGGCAGCAGCGAGTGACGGTGCCGGCGGGTCGCGTCGATCGTCGAGGCGCGCTGCTCGCGCGAGCGGCCCGTCGCCTTCGAGATCGTCTCGATCCGCTCGGAGCCGAAGTTGATCGGCACTGCCTGGCTGAACTCCTGTGCGGAGACCTCGAGCCAGCCCTCGGTGTCCTCCTTGATCCGGTCGGCGAGGTCGCGGATGGCCTGCTCCGGCGCGATGCCCGCGTCGCGGTCCTGCCAGTAGCGGTACACGCGCGAGCTGTGACCGACCATGCCCGTGATCGCGCCGCCGCTCGTGAGGAAGTGGCCGTTGCCGAACGAGTCGCCGGCGACGACCCCGTTCGTGGCGATGCGCGCGTCGCGCCCCATCCGCTCGACGAGGCTGAAGAGCTTCGGCCCGTAGACGAGCGCGACCGACTCGAGCTCCTCCTTCGGGATCTCGAGGATGAGCGCCGCCTGCTCGAGGAAGTAGTCGCGCAGGACGTGCTGGTAGGCGGCGAAGTACTCGGCCGAGTCGCGATCCGTGCCGCTCGGCACGAGGCCGGCGAGGATCGGGTCGAGCGTCTTGTAGTCGGGCACCTGGACGAGGATCCAGCCGACCTCGGGGTCGTCCTCGTGGCCGACCGCGATCTGGCGGGCCCAGTACTCGTTGCCCTCCTTGTCGAACTCGGACGCGATGCGGCGCCGCAGGCGGCCGTCGACGAGCACCTGCATGAGCGCCGCGAGGTAGTCGGCCTGCGCCACGACCGGGCCCTTGCCGTCGCCGTGGTCGACCTTGACGTCCTCCTGCTTGAAGCCGAGCCGGTCCGCGTCGCTCGAGTCGAAGCCCTGAGCGACCATGAACAGCTCGGGGACGCCGATCTCGATCGGCACCGTGCCCGGCGTGCGCACGCGCTTGAACTTGCCCTTGTAGTCGAGCTCGCGCAGCGCCTCGATGCGGATCCGCTTGCGGCCGTCGGCCAGCTCGACGAAGCCGTCGTCGCGCTTGAACCAACGGATGTAGCCGTCGCCGTCGTTGCCCGGGTCGATGACGCGGTGGCGCGTGAACAGGCGCACGCGCGGCTTCTCGACGCCGGTCTCCATGTCGATCTTCTCGATCGCCTCGAGGTAGCGGCGCAGGAGCACGAGCACCTCGGAGGCGCCCGTCTGGAACGTCGACGGGCCGTCGAGGACCTCCTTGATGTCGAGGTCGGTCTGCGTGATGTCCGGCCGGTCGGGCGCGACCGCCGAGGCGACGACGGTGACGTCGCGGTGCGGCTCGCCGTCCTTCCAGCGGTCGTCGATGAACTCGGTGTGGCTGATGCGCCCGCCGAGGTGCGTCTCGACGTCCCAGCCGGTGACGATCTCGTCGGCGGCGATCGGGCCGGCGACGGTGTCCGGGGTGTAGAAGCAGTCGGCGAGGCGGAAGATCGAGCCGTCGCCGCGCTTGGGCAGGCGGTCCTCCTCGAAGCGCTCGGCCATGAGCGCGTCGATCGCGCCGAAGTGGTGGTACAGCGGCTCGCGGATGTTCCAGTGGACGCCGAGCGACGGGTCGCCGCGCATCTCGACGCCGACGGCGTTGCGCCCCATGGCGACCGTCCAGGCCATCGCCATCATGTTCGTCGCGCCGAGCCCGAGCGCGAGGAAGTCGGGATCGAGGATGCCGGTCAGATCGTCGTCGTGACCGTGATCGGCCCGCGTCGCGTCGAGCGCGTCCGGGGCCGTCTTGGAGCCTCCCCGCATCGACATGCGCTGGCGCACCCCCCCGATCGTGTCCTTCAGGCGAGTAGATGCGGCGTTTGCGCTCATGTCGTGCAGTGCCTCCAGGTGGTGTTTCAGGTTGGTGGTGGCGCGGATTCCTGGTGCTCTCCCGCGCTGCGGCGCAAACGATGCGGGATGGGCCCCGTCCCTTGTGTGACATGTGCAACACAACGGGCCGGAGGCGTTCAGATTAGCCGCCGGGGTCGACGGATCGGCCGCGTATCCGGGCGCTCGGGCGGGCACAGACGACGACTTGGCGCCGCGCCGTCAGGCCGAGCGATCGGTAGCGCTCGAGCTCGCTCTCGTCGGCGATCTGCACGGAGGTGCCGACGACGTCGACCCCGCTCGCGGCGAGCCGAGCGAAGGCCTCGAGCAGGAGCGCGCGGCGCAGGCCGATCCCCCGCGCGCCGTCGGCGACGGCGAGCTCGGAGACCCAGCCGTGCGTCGCGCCGTACGTGCGGCAGACGGCGACGCCCGCGAGCTCGCGGCCGCGCCAGGCGGCGACCTGGTGCTCCGGGGCGAACGCCGGGTGTCCCGCGGGCGGCCGGGCCGGCGCGTCGCGCGTGGCGCCGTCAAGCGTCCCGGCGTGCACGCCCGGTGGCCAGGCCGGGGGCTCGAGCGGCTCGGCGGCGGGCCGCTCGAGGTCGACGCTCAGCACGCCCGGCGCGAAGCCGCCGCGCCGCAGCGCCGCGAGCCGCTGCGCGTCGCCGGCCGGCGCCTCGACGCGCTCGACGCCGTGCGCGGACATCCACGCCACGACCTCGTCCAAGGCGTCCTCCGCGCAGCCCGGCCGGACGACGAGCTCCGCGCCCCCGTCGTCGTCCGCGATCGCGTACGCCGCGATCTCGCCGTCGCGCCACGCGACGTGAATGGCGCGCGCGCGCGTGAGGAGCTCGCGGATGTCCTCCTCGCCCGCTGCCTCGGCGCTGCCCCAGAGCGCCAGGTCCTGGAGCCTCGCGACCTCCGCGAGCGGCGCGGCGTCCGTCAAGCGGGACGCTCGGCGCCCTCAAGCGCCGTCGCGCGGCGCATCGCGCTCGCCACGATCGCCTCGAGCAGCGCGTCGTAGTCGTCGGTCATCGCCTCGGCGGACAGCGGATCGATCCCGGGCAGCGCGTTGATCTCGAGGAACGACAGCCCGTCGGAGCCGTCCGCGCAGCGCAGGTCGATGCGCGCGACGTCGCGGCAGCCGGTCGCGGCGAAGGCCAGCACGGAGACCTCCTGTGCCGGCCCGTAGAGCGGGTCGCCGGGCTCAAGCGGCGTGCAGCGCACGACCTCCTCGCCGAGCGCCTCCTTGCTCTCGAAGTGAAACAGCTCGGACCCCTCGGCCGTGCCGTTCTCGATCTCGATCGGCCCGAGCGCCTGCGGGCGCCCGTCGACCTCGACGACGGCGCACGTGAGCTCGCGCCCGGCGAGGAAGATCTGCACGAGCGCCGGCTGCGCGTACGTCTCGACGTTCGAGCGCACGAGGCGGCGCACCGCGTCGGGCGTGTCGCAGACCGCGTCCTTGCCGATCCCCATGCTGCTGCCCTCGGCGACGGGCTTGACGAGGAAGCGCGCGCCGGGGTGCTCGTCGAGGAAGCGGTCGAGCAGGACGTCGTCGGCGGTGCGGGCGATCGTCCAGTCGGCGACCGGCCCGCCGGCCTGGCGCACGAGCAGGTTCGAGACGTTCTTGTCGAGCGTCAGGACCATGCCGTCCGGCGCGGCGAACGTGTACGGGATGTTGAGCAGCTCGAGCAGCGACGGCACGAGCGCCTCGCGGTAGCGGTAGCCCGTCATCTCGGCGACGTTGAAGACGAGGTCAAGCCCGAGGTCGCCCTCGAGCAGCCGGTGCGGGTCGCCGACGTCGACGACCTCGTGGCCGATCCGGCGCAGGCCGTCGCCCAGCTCGGCCATCGGCTCGGCGACGTCCCAGTCGGCGAAGACGTCGTCCGGCCCGGTCTCGAGGTCGGGGTGGTCCGTGCGCAGGTTGTAGACGAATCCGATCCGCATGTCAGGCGACCCTCCGGGTCTCGGCTGCAAAGGCGTGCTCGTCCTCGGCCGGGATCCGCACCTCGCCGTCGACCCAGCGCTGCGCCATCTCCGGCGAGAGGCTGTGCAGCGGGTCGACGTAGACGAAGCGGCCGGGCCGCACCGCCGATCCGGAGTAGATGCTGATGCCGGTCGCGCGGTCGTAGGAGTCGAAGCTCCACGGCCCGCGCTTGCCGCCGCCGCTCGGCAGGTCGATGACGAAGCGCGGGATGTCGTAGCCGGAGATCCGCCCGTGGACCGCGCGCTCGAGCTCGATCGCCGTCGACAGCGCCGTGCGCAGGTGCTCGGCGCGCGGGACGAGGTCGGACTGGAAGACGTAGTACGGCTGCGTCCCGGCGTCCGACAGCGCGCCGAACAGGTCGACCATCGCGTCCGCGGTGTCGTTGACGCCGGCGAGCAGCACGGAGTGGTTGCGCACCTCGAGTGGCAGCTCGCGCAGCCGGCTCAGCGCCGTGCGGCTCTCGACCGACACCTCGTTGGCGTGGTTGAAGTGCGTGTGGATCATGAGCCGCTTGCCGGCGCCGCGCATGAGCTCGGACGCCTCGGCGAGCGCCGAGTACCACTCGTCGTCGTACGTCGCGCGGGTGGGGAGCGCGCCGAGGCCGCGCGACCCGAGCCGCACGCGGCGGATGTGCTCGATCTTCGACAGCTCGGTCGTCAGCCGGCGCAGGTGGCGCGGCGCGAGCAGCCAGACGTCGCCGCCCGACAGGATGACGTCCTTGATCTGCGGCGTGCGGCGCAGGTACTCGAGCGCACCCGTCCAGCGCCGCGGGTCGATCGGCATCGAGTCCTTGCTCGCCTCCTGCGACGCGCCGCCGACGAGGTAGCTGCGCGTGCAGAAGGCGCAGTACACCGGGCAGACGTCGAGGACGAGGAACAGCGCGCGGTCGTGGTAGCGGTGCACGAGGCCCGGCACCGGGCTGTCGCCGCGCTCGCCGAGCGGGTCGAACGTCAGGTGCGGGTGGTCGGGCTCGAGCTCCTCGACGATCGGCAGGAACTGGCGGCGGATCGGGTCGTGCTCGGGATCGCGCCAGTCGATGAGCGAGAAGAGGTGCGGCGTGATGCGCGTCTCCATCGACGCGCGCCGCGTGCCGGCGGCGAGCGACGCGGCGAACGTGCTCCCCGCCAGCTCCTCGACGTGCTCGAGCACCTGCTCGATGCCGCGGGCGGCCTGGCGCAGCTGCCAGCGCGGGTCGGCGAACTCGCGCGGCGACAGCGCCCGCCAGGCGGCGGGCAGGTGGCGCGCGTCGATGTGCTCGGCGATCGCCATCACGTCACGCTCTCGGAGGAGACGGCGCGGACGATCGGCGCACGCTCGACCCACACGGGCCGGCGCTCGCGGCGAGACACCCCGGCCGCATCGGCGATGAGCAGCGCCTGCAGCGAGTCGTGCACCGTGCACGGGCTCGGCAGCCCTTCGTCGACCGTCGTGACGAAGGCGGCCATCTCGCGCCGGTAGGCCTCGGCGAAGCGCTGCAGGAAGCCGGGCCAGGGCGACCCCGGCGCCGGCGCTCCCGGCTCGGCCGAGACGACCGGCGTGCGCTCGTCGAGCCCCGCGACGATCGTCGCCGACGTGCCCGCGAGCTCCATCCGGACGTCGTAGCCGGCGCCGTTGTAGCGCGACGCCTGGACCGTGGCCAGCGTCCCGTCGTCGAGCGTCAGCACGGCGACGGACTCGTCGACGTCGCCGACGGCCTCGAAGTGCTCGTCGCCGCGGTTGGCGCCCGTGGCGAAGACCTGGACGACCTCGCGCGCCGTGACCCAGCGCAGGACGTCGAAGTCGTGGATCTGGCAGTCGCGGTAGATCCCGCCCGAGCGGGCGACGTAGCCGGGCGGCGGCGGCGCCGGGTCGGCGGTGACGAGATGCAGGCGGCGCAGCTCGCCGATCCCGCCGTCGTGCAGCGTCGCGCGGGCGGCCGCGTAGCCGGGGTCGAAGCGGCGCTGGAAGCCGACCTGCACCATGACGCCGGACGCGTCGACGAGGTCGACGAGATCCTGGGCCTCGTCGAGGTCAGAGGAGACCGGCTTCTCGCAGAAGACGGCGATGCCGAGGTCGCAGCAGCGGCGCACGAGTCGTGCGTGCGTGTGCGTCGGGGTCGCGACGACGACGCAGTCCGGACGACCGATGAGCAGCTCTTCGATGCTGCCGCCGACCTCCCCGTCGACCGCCGCGGCGACGAACTCTGCTCGCGATCGGTCGGTGTCCACGATGACGATCTGCTCGACGCGCTCATCTGCGGCGAGCGCAGTCGCGTGGATCGCTCCTATCCGCCCTGCACCAACGAGCCCTACCCTCAATGGTTTCCTCCTCACTGGACGTCCAGTGGCCGGTGAGCGCTCTCGTTTAACTGGACGGTGGCGATCCTAGGCCGGGGCTATCGACCGGAATGTGCGGTGACGCACACAAGCCTCCGCGGACGATGCCTAGCCTCGGCTGCCATGAGCCTCGTGACGCTGCTACTCCCCCTCGCCGTGATCGTCGTCGCGGCGCTGCTCATGGGGCGTCTCGCCCGTCGCGTCGGGCTGCCGGCCGTGCTCGGAGAGCTGTGCGCAGGTGTCGTCCTCGGCACCTCGCTGCTCGTCCATCTCGCGCCCTCGTCGCTCGACGACCTCGCCGAGACCGCGACGACCCCCTCGCCGCTCGTCGTGGCCGCCGGCAAGATCGGCGTCCTGCTGCTCGTCGGCATCACCGGCATGCACGTCGACCTCGCCTTCGCGCGCCGCAACGGCGCGCCAGCCGCGCGCATCAGCCTCGGCGGCCTGCTGATCCCGCTCGCGCTGGGCGCCGGCGCCGGCATGCTGCTGCCGGCGTCGCTGATCGGCTCGGGGACCGAGCGCGTGCTGTTCGCGATCTTCATCGGCGTCGCGCTGTGCGTGAGCGCGATCCCGGTGATCTCGAAGATGCTCATCGACATGCGCCTGTTGCATCGCAACTTCGCGCAGCTCACGTTGAGCGCGGCGATGATCGACGACGCCGTCGGCTGGCTGCTGCTGTCCGTCGTGCTCGGCGCGGCGGCCGCCGGGGTGACGTTCCTCGGCATCGCTGGCGCGGTCCTGAAGGTCGTCGCGATCGTCGTGTTCGCGCTCGTCGTCGGGCGTCCGCTGGTCCGCCGGATCGTCACCCCCGTCGCGGAGGGCAGCCCCGTCGTGCTCGGCGCGGTGCTCGCCGGGCTCGTGCTGGCGGCTGCCTACGCGACCGAGGGGATCGGCGCCGAGCCGGTCGCCGGCGCGTTCGTCTGCGGCATGGTCATCGGCGCCTGCCCGGCCGTCGACGTCAGCCGCGCGGTGCCGCTGAACGTCATCGTCATCGCGGTGCTCGCGCCGATCTTCTTCGTCACGGCGGGCCTGAAGGTCGACCTGTCGTCGCTCGGCGAGCCGGGCGTCGCCGCCGCGGGCGTCCTCGTCGTGGTCGTCGCGATCGTCGGCAAGTTCTCGGGCGCGTACCTCGGAGCGCGGATGAGCCAGCTCCCCCGCTGGGAGTCGATCGCGCTGGGCGCGGGGCTCAACGCGCGCGGCGTCATCGGCATCGTGATCGCCACGACCGGTCTGCAGCAGGGCATCCTGAACGCCACCTCGTACACGATCCTCCTGCTCGTCGCGATCATCACGTCGTTCATGGCGGCGCCCGTCATGCGCGTCGCCGAGCAGCGGATCCCGCAGACGGAGGAGGAGCGCGAGCGCGAGGAGTCGCTCGGGCTGTACCCGCCCGCGGAGCCGCATCCGGTGCTCCACGGCGAGCTGCGGCCGCACGCGGCGACGTAGCTCGTCCCGCGGCGGTGCGGGCAGCGGCGCGGCGTCTCGCGGCGACGCGCGTCCTGCGACGCGACCGCCCGGCCCGCCGCGACCGCCGGGCTCGCCGCCGCCGCTCAGCCGATGATCCGCGCGAGCTCTCCGATGAGCGCGGGCGGCGCTGCGAGCACGCCCGGCGGTGAGCCGGGCCGCCCCTCGAGCTGGCGCACGTCCACGCCCGCGCAGCCGCAGAGCACCTCGCCCGCCGCGGTGTCCCAGATCTTGATCCCGCGCTCGTAGAAGGCGTCGTAGCGCCCCGCGGCGGTCCATGCCATCTCGAGCGCGGCGCCGGCCATCCGCCGCACGTCCGAGACGACCGGCAGCAGCCGCGTCAGGACCTCGGCCTGCGTCGCTCGCACCGCCGGGTCGTACGAGAACCCCGTCGCGACGAGCGACGTCGCGAGATCCGTGCGCGTCGAGCCCGACAGCGGCCGGCCGTTGCACGTCGCGACGCCGCCGCGCTCGCCGGCGAACAGCTCGTCGCGCAGCGGGTCGAGCACGACCCCGGCCAGGCCGCCCGCGGCGTCGTGGACGGCGACGCTCACGCACCAGTGCGGGACCCCGAAGAGGAAGTTCACCGTGCCGTCGAGGGGGTCGACGATCCAGCGCAGCTCGCTCTCGCCGAGCGTCTCGCCGCCCTCCTCGCCGAGGATCGAGTCGCCGGGACGGCGGTCGAGGATCACGCCGCGGATCGCGAGCTCGGCCGCTTTGTCGGCCTCGGAGACGAGGTCGGTGGGCGAGGACTTCCACCCGACCGGCTGCTCGCCGCCGGCGTGGAAGCGCTCGCGCAGCAGGTCGCCGGCCGCCCGCGCGGCCTCGGTGGCCAGCGCGAGCAGCTCCGAGGTGCTCAAGTGGCCCGCGGGCGCGCGCCCTGCCGACGATTGCCTGCGTGGCCGCGCGGCGTGGGTTGCCGCACCCGGCCCGCATCCCAGTTGAGCGTGAACATCGGCCCCCCTCCCCGTCGTACTCCGACCGGCGATCCCCGGCCGCGTTGGCGTCGCCGTCAGTATGACTGCGGACCGGCCGCTCGCGCCGCCTCTAGGATCGCGCTCGTGACGTCCGACCACGCCCGCGGCGCGTTCGAGCAGGTGCGCCACCGGCCCCCCGCGCCGCTGGACCGCCCGCGCGAGCTCGTCGTCGCCTGCGCCGCGATGCGCAGCAACGTCAACCTGTCGGCGATCCTGCGAACCGCGGGCTGCTGCGCGATCGAGAAGGTCATCCTGACCGGCAACGTCAAGATCGACCGGGCGGTCGCGCGCGACGGTGCGACGAGCCTCGAGCTCGAGCTTCACGCCTCCCTGCCGCCCGTGCTGCGCCGCCTGCGCACGGAGGGCTATCCGCTGATCGGCCTCGAGCAGACCACGAACTCGGCCTCCCTGCACAGCTATGCGTTCCCCCGCCGTGCGGTCCTCGTGATCGGCAACGAGCGCAAGGGGCTGTCGCCGGACGAGCTGGCGCTCATGGACGTCTGCGTCGAGATCCCGGTCTGGGGGCTGCCGTACAGCTACAACGTCGCGACGGCGACGTCGCTGGCGCTGTACGAGTACTGCCGCCAGCACCCCAGATGACGGCCGATCTGCGTCAGCGCCGCAGCAGCCACGCGTCGTAGAGCTCGTTCTTGGACAGGCCGGTGACGCTGGCGATCACGGCGGCGGCCTCGCGCGGGCGCGCCCCGGAGCTCGCCAGGCGGGCGACGGCGTCGACCCCGGCGTCGATCCCTCTCGTCGGCGACGCCTGCCCGATCACGACGACGATCTCGCCGAGCGGCGGGCTGGCGAGGAAGCGGTCGCGGACCGACGCGGCCGTGCCGCGCACGACCTCCTCGTAGGTCTTGGTCAGCTCGCGGCAGACCGCGACGGGGCGGTGGGGATCCATTCCGGCGAGCAGCTCGAGCGTGCGCGCCAGGCGGCGCGGCGACTCGAACGCGACGAGCGGCTGCGGGTCGGCGAGGAGCTTCTCGAGCGCGCCGGGCTTGCGCGGCAGGAACCCCACGAACGCCCACCGATGCAGGGGCAGGCCGGAGGCGACGACGGCGACGAGCACCGCGGACGGCCCCGGCAGGACGGTCAGCGGCAGATCCGCGTCGACGACGGCCTTGATCAGCGGGTAGCCGGGGTCCGAGACCGTCGGCGTGCCCGCGTCCGAGACGAGCGCCACCGTCTCGCCGGAGCGGATGCGCGCGACGATCGCGTCGACCCGCGTGGCCTCGTTGTGCTCGTGCAGGCTCATCAGTGGCGGCCGCGTCCCGAGCTCGGCCAGAAGCTGGCCGGTGCGGCGCGTGTCCTCGCACGCGACGAGGTCCGCGTCGCGCAGCGCGGCGGCGCAGCGCTCGCTGAGGTCCGCCGGATTGCCGATCGGCGTGGGACATACGATGAGGCGGCCCGAGCCGACGCTGCGTGAGGATGATGGCGATGACATGGTCTGCAACCCACAGCGTCGAGGTCGTCATCGGTGGCGGCAGCGAGCAGGTGCCCGCCGAGCAGTTCGCCGCTCGCCTCGCACCGTACCGCCAAATCGTCGTGGACCTCGGCACGGGCGACGGCCGCTACGTGCTGCGAACGGCGCGTTCGCGCGGCGACGCGCTCGTGATCGGGATCGACCCGGTCGCGTCGGCGATGGCCGCGTCGGCCGGCAGGGCACGCCGCAAGCCGGCGCGCGGCGGCGCGGAGAACGCCGTGTTCGTCGTCGCGAGCCTCGAGCGCCTTCCCGGCGTGCTGCGCGGCGTCGCGACCGAGGTGACCGTCAACTTCCCGTGGGGCTCGCTGCTGCTGGCCGTCGGCTGGCCGCGCGTGGAGGATCTGCGCGCGATCGTCGAGCTGATGCAGCCGGGGGCCGCGGTTCGCGCGCTGCTCAACGCCAGCGCGGCGGAGCAGGAGCAGCACGCGTCGCGGCTGGAGCTGCCGCCGCTGGAGGACGAGGGCCACATCGCCGAGCGGCTCGTCCCCGGCTGGAAGGAGGCGGGCCTGACCGGCGTGGCGTGGTCGTACCTCGAGTCGGGCGAGGAGGCGCCGAGCCGGACGACCTGGGGGCAGCGCCTGATCCGAGGCTCCGGGCGCAGGACCCTGCGCGTCGACGCCGTCAGGGCGTGATCCTCGTCTGCTCGCGGAGGAGGCTCGAGCCGTGAAGTGCGAGTGCGTGAAGCCGTCGGCCGCGAACCGCCGCAAGCAGCGCTGCGAGCGACGATCGTTTGCTGAGCCCCCGCGGGCGAAGCGCGCAGGGTCGCGCGTGATTTGTCGCAAACGCGTGTAGTTCTGTGACGCGAGCCCCGGCAGCATGGGCTCATGTCCAAGGGGTGTCTCGTTCTGGGTTCGGTATGCGAACCCGGAACGAGACACCCCCGGACGTGCTCGTCGCGCTCAGGGCCGCAGGGCAGAAGGGGCAGATCGCGACGCGCGAGCTGCGGGCCTTCGGGCTCGACAGCGCCGCGGTGCGAAGGCGGGTGCAGGATGGCCGCCTGCACCCCGTCTATCGCGGGGTCTACTCGGGCGCGGGCGCGCTGCGGGCGGTCATCGCCGACGGACCCGCTCCCACGCGCAGCGACCTCGAGGATCTCGTCCTTGACCTGCTCGACGCGGGCGGCATCCAGCGCCCCGAGCTCAACGCGCCGCTGCGCTTGGAGGGCATCACGATCATCCCGGACTGCATCTGGCGCGAGCGGCGCGTCGCGATCGAGGCCGACAGCACGCGCTGGCACGAGCACAAGCTCACGCGTGAGCACGACGCCGACAAGCAGGCGATCCTCGAGGCCAACGGCTGGCGCGTGCTGCGCGTCGACTGGCAGCAGGCGATGGTGCGCCCGCAGCAGACGCTGGCTCGCATCCGGGCGGCACTCGCCGCGGCCCGGGGTCAAGGGCAGCGCGCGTAGGCCGCGCCGACCGCCGAACGCCCCCGTGCATCTCGCCGCGGCTGCGGCCACAGGTCAACGGCAGAGTGCCTAGGCGGGTCCGGGCGCCGCCGCGCATCGCGCCGCTACGCGACCCCTGCCTGCTCCCCCTCAGGCGTCAGCGAACGGCAGCCGCGACACGAGATCGGTGATCTCGAACACGCGATGGACCTGCTTGGGCCCGCGCAGGATCGTAAAGCGCCCGCTGCCCGCCGAGCGATCGGCGGCCATCACAAGCAGGCGGATCCCCGTCGAGTCGATGAACTCAAGGCTGCGCAGGTCGCACACGATCGTCGCGGCATCGGTCGCCTCGATGCGCAGCAGCTCCTCCTCGAGACTCGGAGCGCCCGCGATGTCCAGCTCGCCGAGCAACTCGACGACGTGCGTGTCGCCGTCGCGGTGGCTGCGCAGGACGAGGCTCCCCAGGTTGCGCGCGCGCTCGGCACGGGCTTGGTCGTCCGTCGCCATGGCGGCGACTCACAGGGTCGGACCCCCGCGGGTCGGCGCCGTCAAGCCGATCCTTCGGGCTCGGCGGAACTCCCGACGGGTGTGAGGATCTCGCGCATGGCGGACATGGCGGTCGTGTGAGGACGCTCGAGGAGCTGTTCCGGCTGCATGCCGCGGAGGTGCTGGCCTACGCGCTGCGCCGCACCGACCCCGCGACGGCGGAGGACGTCGTCTCCGAGGTCTTCCTCGTCGCCGGGCGCAAGCTCGACCGCATTCCCGCGCTCGACGCGCGCCTGTGGCTGTACGGCGTCGCCCGGCGGGTGCTCGCCAACGACCGCCGCAGCGCCCGGCGGCGAGCCGCGCTCACGTCCGTGCTCAAGGAGCTGCAGCGCGGAGCGGCCCCCACGGCAGCGGGCTCCCCGCTGCTCGAGGCGCTGGCGGCGCTGCGCCCCGCCGACCGCGAGGTGCTGATGCTCATCGCGTGGGAGGGCCTGGACGCGCGCGGCGCAGCCGTCGTCCTGGGCTGCTCGCCGCACGCCGTCCACACGCGCCTGCATCGCGCCCGCGCGCGGCTGCAGGCCGAGCTCGCTCGCACCGGGGAGCTCACCGTGTCCATCGCCGCACCCGAGGGGTCCCCATGACCGACGTGCTCGACGACCTGCGCCACGCCAACCCCGTCGACGCGGACGCGCTCGAGGTCTCGCCGGAGCTGACCGCCCGCGTCGTGGGGCGGTCGAGCGCTCGCCCGCGCCGGACGCGGCGCCTGCGTCTCGCCGTCGCCGTCCTCGCGACCGCGGCGGCAACGTTCCTCGCCGTCCTGCTGGCGCCCGGCGAGCGGGGTCCCGAGCGGAGCCTGGCCGCGCGCGCCTACGCGGCGACGACCGGCGAAGGCATCATCCACTGGCGCATCGAGCGTCACAGCTACTCGAATGGGCACCACATCGACCACCAGCGCGTCGAGGGCTGGGCGCGCAAGGGCGTGACGCACTCCGTCCGCTACACGGTGCGGCGTGGCAAGGCGCGTCTCACCGACGACAACCGGACGACGCCCAAGCGCTCGCGGACCTACATCGCGGCCTCCGACGACTACATCTCGGTGCCGGTCTCGTCGAGCCGCACCATGGCCAACCCGCTCGCCGGCGGCGACCCCTTTGCGATCTTCCGCCGCGCCTACCGCACCGGCAAGCTGCGCAAGCTCGGCCCGCAGCACTACGCGGTCGAGCTTCCCGGCAACCCGAAGGGCGCGTCGGCCATCTACGACCTCGACGCGCGGACGGCGCTACCCCGGAGCTTCACGCTGACCGACAGCAACGTGAGCCTCGGCAAGCGCTACGACAACAAGCTCGTGATGCGCTTTGAGGTCTACGAACGGCTGCCGTTCACCGCGACCAACCGCGCGAGGCTGCGCCTCCTCCCGCATCCGGGCGCCGGGCCCAAGGACGACCCGGCGGCTGAGCACTTCGCGGTGCTGCGCGGCGACCGGCGCCCCAGACCGGGCGCCGTGCGCGCCATCCGCGGCTTCGCCGGCCAGGTGAGCCAGTTCGCGCTCGACGCCGGCGGCGCCCGGGTGATCGCGCCTGGGCGCTACCTCATCCCCGGCCACGGCTACATCTGCCTCGGCAGCTCCGCGGGGCGGGGATTCGGCGGCGGCTGCGTCACGATCGCGCAGGCCGTCAAGCACGGGATCGCGAGCGGCCTCCCCGCGTCGGGCATCACCGTCGCCGTACCCGACGGCGTCACGGCGCTGCGAGCGCGCAAGCGCGGCGGCGGCTCGGAGACGGTCGCGGTGCGCCGCAACTACGTCAAGCTGCCGGTCGGCGCCTACGCGTGGCAGTTCGTGCGCTAGGCATAGACGGAGTCCAGCCAGGCCTTCAGCACCGCCTCGGACCGTGCCGCGTCGACGTCGTCGCGGAAAACGTGGGCGCTCATCCCGACCACGCTGCCGAAGGCGTTGCGCCCGAAGAAGCGCCACAGCCCGTCGGCGTCGCGCACGCCGATGAAGTCCGGCGTGAGGTAGTCGATGACGCCGTCCAGCGCGCCCGCGCCGCCGAGCTCGGCGTGGACCGCGTCGCCCGGCGCCGCGCCGTCGGCGATGTTGAGCGCGGCGCGCAGCGTGTCCATCGCGTCCTCGCCACCCGCCGACTCCGGCCCCTCGATCCCCGACGACGGCTGGCCGACGTACGTCACCGAACGCCCGTTGAAGTGCTCGAGGTACTGCCCGAGCGTGTGCAGGTAGAAGTCCGTGTGGCCGCCGATCGCGTCGTACTGGTCCTCCCATCCGTCGGCGAGGATCCCGCTGTGGACGTAGCGCAGGTGCGCCGTGCCGCCGTCGCGGGCCTCGATCGCGTAGTCGAGCGCGTTGAACGTGCCGTCCGGCGACTCCATGCGGATCACGAGCCGGTGCGGCGGGTCCCAGGTGGTCACCGGAGCTCCCTCGGGAGGCGCATCGCCCGCGGGGATCTCCATGCCCGTCGGGAACATCCACGCCTCCGGATGAGCCGTGATCGCGGTCCATACGTCGTCCGGCGCGGCCGGCAGGTCGATCTCGCGGATGACTTCGAACTCGCGGCTCATGTCGTGGGCTCCTCGGTGCTGGGTTTGGTGATCTTGGGATGCAGGGCGACGACGAGCCGATGGTCGCGGCCGCCGGTCGCGTGCTCGTCGTGGTACCTGGCGACGAGGCCGTTGACGGCGGTCGCGAGCTCTGCGGCGAACGCGGCCCGCTGCGTCGCCGACGCGAACCGGACCTCGCTGTCGATGCCGAGCGTCGCCACGGGCTTGCCGGCGACGCCCGAACGGGCGATGAGCTCGCCGACCTCGGACACGAGGCGCCCGGCCACGCCGAGCAACCAGCGCGCCGAGCGCTGATCAGGCGCCCGCCCCGGGTCCGGAGCCACGGCGGACAGCGCGGTCGGCGAGATGACGTAGGACGCCGCCGTGGCCTGCATGACGCGCTCGGTGCAGTTGCCCTTGCGGCGCTCCTCGACGAGCTCGACGAGGCCGTGGTGCTCGAGCGCGCGCAGGTGGTAGTTGACCTTCTGGCGCGTCAGGCCCGTCTTCGCGGCCAGGGTCGTCGCGGAGCCGGGCTCCGCCAGCGCGGACAGCAGGCGAGCCCGGATCGGGTCCAGCGACGCCTCGGCCGCAGCGGGGTCGTCGATGACGGTGACGTCGTGCATGGCAGTCACCGTAGCCGCGGACAAATAATTTTGTCAAGCCCGGTGTTTCTGTCGGAAGCGCGGTGCGGCGCCCCGACGCGGCTCTTCGACCGCGCAGCTCAGAGCACGCCGAGCAGAAGCAAGAGCACGAGCGTGCCGACGAGCGAGACGAGGATCGAGCCCAGGCAGCCGAGGTTGTTGGAGAAGAACAGGAACATCCCGCCATCCTCTCAGGAAGGTCCGACATGGCTGGCAGCCCAGCAGCAGCGGCACTATGTTTCGTCGCGGCTCGCGTTGCCGGCCGGCGCCCGGCCCAGTCGCGGGGCTGCATCCTCCGAACGCAGGGAGCCGGCATGCCAACCCCATCCCCAGAGCAGCAACGGCGCGCCCGCAGCTTCGGCGTGCTGTTCGCCCTGACCTTCGTCACCTCGATCGCAGGGCTGGTCCTCTACGACCCGGTCCTCAACGACGCCAACTACATCCTCGGGGCCGGCGCCGACACGCGCGTCCAGCTCGGCGCGCTCTGCGAGATCCTCCTCGCGATCACGAACATCGGCACCGCGGTCGTGCTGTGGCCCATCGCCAGGCGGCAGAGCGAGACGCTTGCGATCAGCTACGTGGCCAGTCGTGTCGTCGAGTCGATCATCATCGTCGTCGGCCTGATCAGCCTGCTGACGGTCGTGACGTTGCGCGAGGACTTCGCGGGAGCCGGCGCGGATGCCGGCTCGCTGACCGTCGCCGGCCAGTCGCTGGTCGCCATCCACGACTGGACGTTCCTGCTCGGGCCCGGCTTCTGCGTGGGCGTGAACGGGCTGCTGCTCGGCTACCTGTTCTACCGATCGGGGCTCGTGCCGAGATGGATGGCGCTGTTCGGTCTCGTCGGCGGCCCCCTGATCTTCGCTTCGGCGATCGCCGTGCTCTTCGGCGCCTACGAGCAGGACGGAGCGCACTTCCTCTTCTCGATCCCGGAGATCGTCTTCGAGGCGTCGATCACGATCTATACGCTCGTCAAGGGCTTCAGGCCGTCCCCGATCCTCGACGACACCAGAGTGGGCGAAGGCTCCGCGAGCGCGGCACCTGCGCCGTAGAGCTCGTCCCGCGGCCGGCTCAGCGCAGCTCCTGGATGCGGATCATGTTGCCCGCGGGATCGCGGATGGCGCAGTCACGCGCGCCGTAGGGCTGCTCGATCGGCTCCTGGACGACCTCGACGTCGCTGCCCTGCACCCGCTCGAACGTGCCGTCGAGATCCTCGGTGGCCAGGAGGATCGCCGCATACGTGCCCTTGGCCATCATCTCCGTGATCGTGCGGCGCTCGTCGTCGGTGATGCCGGGGTCGGCGCCCGGCGGATGCAGGACGATCGATGTGCCGGGCTGGCCAGCGGGGCCGACCGTGATCCAGTGCATCCCGTTGTAGGCGACCTCGTTGCGGACCTCGAAGCCGAGGGTGTCGCGGTAGAACCCCCGGGCGGCGTCCGGGTCGTCGTGCGGGAGGAAGCTCGCGTGAATGGTGATGTCCATGACGGTGACGCTGAGGTCGCCACGACGCAGCAGCGCCATCGCGCGCTCGATGCGCCGCGTCATGAGGTAGCCGTACGGCGACTCGCCGTACGCGAGCCGGAACTGGCGGCTCAGGTGCCCGGCCGACATGTGCGCGCCGCGGGCGAGCGCCTCGACGTCGAGCGGCTGCGCGTACTCCCGGTCGATCCGGTCGCGGACGCGGCGCAGCCACGCGAGGTCGCTCAGGCGCTGCGCCCCGGCGGGTCCGCTGGTCACCCCCGAGATCGTGCCACACCGGGCCAGCCCGACCCTGGTGCACACCGCGCGCTACCCGACGTAGGCCGCGAGGTGCTCGCCGGTGAGCGTCGAGCGCCCCGCGACGAGGTCGGCGGGCGTGCCCTCGAAGACGATCCGCCCGCCGTCGTGGCCGGCGCCGGGGCCGAGGTCGACGATCCAGTCGGCGTGCGCCATGACCGCCTGGTGGTGCTCGATGACGATGACCGACTTGCCGGAGTCGACGAGCCGGTCGAGCAGGCCGAGCAGCTGCTCGACGTCGGCGAGATGCAGGCCGGTCGTCGGCTCGTCGAGGATGTAGATGCCGCCCTTCTCGGCCATGCGACTCGCGAGCTTGAGCCGCTGGCGCTCGCCGCCGGACAGCGTGGTGAGCGGCTGGCCGAGGCTGACGTACCCGAGCCCGACGTCGGCGAGCCGGGCCAGGATCTTGTGGGCCGCGGGCACCTTCGCGTCACCGGAGCCGAAGAACTCGGTCGCCTCGGTGACCGGCATCGCCAGCACCTCGCTGATGTCCTTGCCGCCGAGCTCGTACTCCAGCACCTCGGCCTGAAAGCGCTTGCCGTCGCAGTCCACGCAGGTGCTGGCGACGCCGGCCATCATCGCCAGGTCGGTGTAGATGACGCCCGCGCCGTTGCAGGCCTGGCAGGCGCCCTCGGAGTTCGCGCTGAACAGCGCCGGCTTCACGCCGTTTGCCTTCGCGAACGCCTTGCGGATCGGCTCGAGCAGCCCGGTGTACGTCGCCGGGTTGCTGCGCCGCGAGCCCTTGATCGCGCCCTGGTCGACAGACACCACCCCCTCCCGGCCGGACACCGAGCCGCGGATCAGCGAGCTCTTGCCCGACCCGGCCACGCCCGTGACCACCACGAGCACGCCCAGCGGGATGTCGACGTCGACGTCGCGCAGGTTGTGGGTGCTGGCGCCGCGCACCTCCAGGACCCCCGACGGCGTCCGCACCGCCGGCTTCAGCGCGGCGCGGTCGTCCAGGTGGCGTCCGGTGAGCGTGTCGCTGGCCCGCAGCCCCTCGAGTGAGCCCTCGAAGACGACCTCGCCGCCGGCGGTCCCGGCGCCGGGACCGAGGTCGACGACGTGATCGGCGATCGCGATCGCCTCCGGCTTGTGCTCGACGACCAGCACGGTGTTGCCCTTGTCGCGCAGTTGCAGCAGCAGCTCGTTCATCCGCTGGATGTCGTGGGGGTGCAGCCCGATCGTCGGCTCGTCGAAGACGTAGGTGACGTCGGTGAGCGACGACCCCAGGTGGCGGATCATCTTCGTGCGCTGCGCCTCGCCGCCCGAGAGCGTGCCCGACGGGCGGTCGAGGCTGAGGTAGCCCAGGCCGATCTCGACGAACGACTCGATGGTCTCGCCCAGCGCCTCCAGCAGCGGCGCGACCGACGGCTCGTCGAGGTCGCGCACCCAGTCCGCGAGGTCTGAGATCTGCATCGCGCAGGCGTCGGCGATGTTGACCTGACCGATCTTCGACGTCCGTGCCGGTTCGGCGAGCCGCGTGCCGTCGCACTCGGGGCAGGTCGTGAAGGTGACCGCCCGCTCGACGAACGCGCGGATGTGGGGCTGCATCGCCTCGGGATCCTTCGCGAGCATCGACTTCTGGATCTTCGGGATCACGCCCTCGTAGGTCAGGTTGATGCCCTCGACCTTGATCTTCGTCGGCTCGCCGTAGAGCAGCTTGTGCCGCTCCTTCTTGTTGAACTTGCCGATCGGCTTGTCCATGTCGAAGCCGGCGCCGCTGAAGATGCGCCCGTACCAGCCGTCCATGCTGTAGCCGGGGATCGTGAGCGCGCCCTCGCTCAGCGCCTTCGTCTCGTCGTACAGCGCGGTGAGGTCGAAGTCGGTGACGGAGCCCCGGCCCTCGCACCGCGGGCACATCCCGCCGAGGCGGTTGAACGTCGCCGTCTTGGTCTGGGTCTTGCCGCCTCGCTCGACCGTGATGCCACCGCTCGCGCGCACCGAGGGGACGTTGAACGAGTACGCGTTCGGCGAGCCGATGTGCGGCTTGCCGAGCCGGCTGAAGAGGATGCGCAGCATCGCGTTGGCGTCGGTGGCCGTGCCGACCGTGGAGCGGGGGTTCGCGCCCAGCCGCTCCTGGTCGACGATGATCGCCGTCGTCAGACCCTCGAGGACGTCGACGTCGGGCCGCGCCAGCGTCGGCATGAAGCCCTGCACGAACGCGCTGTAGGTCTCGTTGATCATCCGCTGGGACTCCGCGGCGATCGTGCCGAACACGAGCGAGCTCTTGCCCGACCCGGAGACGCCGGTGAACACGGTCAGCCGCCGCTTCGGGATCTCGATGCTGACGTCCTTGAGGTTGTTCACGCGCGCGCCGTGCACGCGGATCAGGTCGTGGCTGTCGGCGACGTGCATCGCAGGCGACTGCGCGTCCGTCCTCGTGGCTGTGCTCATCGTGTCTCCATCTGTTGGGCGGGCCCGCGTTCGCGGCCTCCGTCGGCGTCGCCTGGCCTTCAGCTGACGCGGTCAGCCTAGCCAGCGGCCGGCGCGCATCAGCTCGCGGTCTCGGTCACGCTAGCTGCGCCCCGGCGTCCGCGCTTCTCGATTCCTGATCGGTCTGGCGACCTCTCCGAGGGACACACTGGGAGCACCTCATGTTCGCGTCCAAGCACAGGCCAGCATTCCGCGCTCGCAAGAGCGCACCGACCGCGCTCGCGCTCGGCGTGCTCGCGGTCGCCGGCCTGGTCGTCGCGTTCTCGCTCAGCTCGACCCTCGTCAAGCGCGCCGACTCCCCCGGGGTCCTCGTCGCGTTCTGGCGGATGGTCACCGTGTCCGTCGTCTGGAACGTGCTGCTACTGAGCACCGGCCGGCGGATCACGATCGGCAACGTGCGCCAGGCGTGGATCCCCGGCGTCTTCTTCGGCTTGAACCTCGCGGTGTTCTTCGCGGGAGCGACGCACAACAGCGTCGCCAACGCCGCGCTGATCGGCTCGCTCGCCCCGTTTCTCATCGTGCCGGTCGGCGCCTGGCTGTTCGCCGAGTACATCGACCCGCGCGCGCTCGCGTTCGCGGTCCTGGCGTTCGGCGGCGTGGCCCTCGTCCTGCTCAATGCGCCCGCCAACGGCGACGCGTCGCTCGAGGGCAACGTGTTCGGCGTGATCGCGATGCTGCTGCTGGTGGGGTACGTCGCGTCGACCAGGCACTTTCGCAGGGACATGGACGTCACGACGTTCATGGCGACGATCTGCCCGATCGCGGCCGTGGCGGTGCTCCCGCTCGCGATCGCCCACGGCGACGTGTTCGGGATGAGCGCCACGGGCTGGACGTACATGCTGATCCTCACGTTCACGAGCGGCGTGGCCGCCCAGGGGCTGCTCGTGTACGCGCAGAAGACGATCCAGATCGGCACGATCGCGATCGCCCAGGTCGCGCAGCCCGCGCTCGCGGTCGTGTGGTCGTTCCTCCTGCTCGGCGAGGTCGTCAACGAGCGCCAGATCGCGGGCATCGCGATCGTCGTCTGCGGGTTGCTGGCGTTCGTCGTGCTCCACCAGCGCGGCGAGCGCACGCTGCTCAGGCGATCTGCCTGACGGCGCGAGCCCCGGTCCGGTCCAGATCGGTGATGAAGTGCGAGGCGAAGCGCATGCGCGCGTCGGCTGCCTCGCAGAGGTCGCGCGCGGTGGCCGCGTCACCCGCTTCGGCCGCGATGCGCGCGAGCGCGTCGAGCGCGAACACCTCGACCGGGGCGTCGTCGTCGCGCCGGGCGTCGGCCAGGATCGCGTCGAGCCTCGCCCGCGCGCCGGGGTCTCCGTCCTCAGCGTCGAGCGCCGCGAACAGGCACTCGCCGAGCGCGGCCTGCTCCCCGCCCCCGGCGGCGCGGTGCCAGGCGGTCGCCGCTTCGAGCGCCGCCCGCGCACCCTCGGTTCGCCCGAGCGCGCGCAGGACGCGCCCGAGATGCACGCGCGCGAGCGCGACCATGCGGACGTCGCCGGTGGCCTCGGCCTTCTCGATGGCTCGCTGCAGCGTGGCGGCGCCGCTGACGTAGTCGCCGGCCTGGCACTGCGCACGTCCGAGACTGGAGACCTGGTACGCCTCGGTCTGCAGGAAGCCGAGCCGCCCCGACGTCTGCGCGGCGCGGCCGATGTGCGCGACGGCGTCGTCGAAGCGACGCTCGACGCGCGCCAGCTCGCCGAGCATCGCCTCGCGCCTGACGTGCAGCCAGGGGTCGTCGACCGTCCGCAGCCAGCGCCCGACCTGATCGCGCGCCTGCACCGCGCGCTCGAGATCGCCGGCCGAGATCGCGGCCCTCGACGCGAAGAGCCAGCTCGCGGCCTGATCCCATGGCCGGTCGAGGCCTTCGTAGAGCGCGCTGGCGCGATCGGTGAGCGCCATCGCCCGGGCGAACTCGCCGTCATGTGAGACGACGTAGGCGAGGTAGTAGCTGGCGCGCGCTTGCAGGTCGAGGTCCCCGATCGCCTCGGCGAGCTCGCTGGCCGCGGCGATGTGCTCGCGGGCGAGCTGCAAGTGGCCCGTCGACGCCTCGATCCAGGCGGCGAGCAGCAGCGCGCCGGCGCGGTCGGCCGTGGGCGCGCTGTCGCCGGCGCGGTCGAGCGCCGTCAGGATCCGCTGCGCACCCCTGCTGTCGCCGAGGACGATCCACGCCCAGCCGAACCCGTTGACGAGCTGCAGCGCGAGCAGCGGGTCGTGCGCGGCGCTCCATGCCAGCGCCGCGTCGATGTTCGCGCGCTCGGCGCGGGCGAACGCGAGGTGCTCGGCTTGGCGCGCGCCGCGCACGCCCTGCGTCGAGGTCGCGGCCGCGTCGGCGAACCACGCCGCGTGCGCGGCGAGCGCGCGCTGGGTCAGCCCGGCGTCGGCCATCGCCTCGAGCGCGAACGCGCGGATGCTGTCGAGCAGCCGGTAGCGCGACGCGCCCTCGTCGTCGACGAGCACGAGCGAGCGGCTCGCGAGCCGGCCGACGACGTCGATCGCGGCCGCGGCGGGCACGTCGAGCGCTTCGAGCACCGACTCGACCGCGGCGAGCGGCGCCCCGCCCGCGAAGGTGGCCAGCGCCCACAGGCCGCGCTTGTCGTCGGGAAACAGCAGCTCGTAGCTCCAGCCGATCGTCGCCTTGAGCGCGCGGCGACGCTGCGGCCGGCGGCTGGCCGGGTCGCTCAGCACGCTGAAGCGATCGTCGAGGCGGCGGGTGATCTCCTCGATCGACAGGGTCTTCGTGCGCGCGGCCGCGAGCTCGATCGCGAGCGGCAGGCCGTCGAGCGAGCGGCACAGGTCGCGCACCGCGCCGGCGGCAGCGGGCTGGTCGCGGCGCCGCGCGCGGCGCGTGAACAGCTCGACGGCGTCGGCGAGCGCGAGCGGGGTCAGCTCGAACACGCTCTCGCCCTCGACGTCGAGCGGCGCCTGGCTCGTGCACAGGATCCGCAGCGCGGGTGCCGCGTCGAGGAGCCGCACGGCGAGCGCCGCCGCGACGTCGATGACGTGCTCGCAGTTGTCGAGGATCACGACCGCGGCGGCGCCCTTCAGCCGCTCGATCAGCGCCGGCTCGCCGCCCGTGACCTGCAGCGCGGCGATGAGCGTGTCGAGGACGTCGTCGGCCGTCGTCGCCGTCTCGAGGCGGGCCAGCCAGACGGGCGCGGCCAGCCTCCGCCCGACCGCGATCGCGAGCGCCGTCTTCCCGATGCCTCCCGGCCCGACGACCTCGACGAGCCGCTCGGCCTCCAGCAGATCGCATACGCCTGCGACGTCCTCCTCGCGGCCGACGAGCTGCGCCGACAGCGACGGCAGGTTTCCCGCGGGCGGCCGCGGCGGCGCCGACGGCGGAGCGGGGACGCGCAGCGCAGGGTCGTGCTCGAGGATCTGCCGCTCGAGCTGGCGCAACCGCGGCCCGGGATCGAGCCCGAGGTCGTCGGCGAGCACGGCCCGGACGCGCTGGTAGGTCGCGAGCGCGTCGGCCTGGCGCCCCGCGCGGTACAGCGCCGTGATGAGCAGCTCCCACAGCCGCTCCCGGTACACGTCCGCGGCCACGGCCGCCTCGAGCTCGCCGATCACGTCGCCCGCGTCGCCGAGCCGCAGCCGCGCTTCGAGGCGAGTCTCGGCGAGCGTCATGCGCGCCGCCTCGAGGCGCGCCCGGTGCGGCCGGACCCACTCGCCCTCGCCGGCCGCCGGCAGGATCTCGCCGCGGTAGCGCTCCAGGGCCGACGTGCTCAGCTCGCCGGCGCCGCGAGCATCGCCGGCTTCTAGCAGCTCGCAGGCCGTGGCCGCCTCGCGCAGCACGGCGAGCGCGTCGACCGCCGTCGGGTCGACGGCGAGCTTGTAGCCGCCGTCGCCGCTGGCGATCGCGAGCGGATCTCCGAGCGCGCGCCGCAGCCGCGCGACCTTCGACTGCAGCGTGTTGCGGCGCGTGTTGACGGCGTCCGCCGCCCAGAGGTCGTCCACGAGCCGGTCGGCGCGCACGAGCACCCCGGCCTCCAGCGCGAGGCGCACGAGCAGCTCCGACGTCTTGCCGCCCGGCACGGGCACGAGCAGGCCGTCGCGCCTGACCTCGACGGGGCCCAGCACCGAGACTCTGAACACCGGCGAAGTCTATGCGCGGCCGGGCGCTGTCAGCACGGTGTCAGCCCGCTGTCAGCGGCGTTCTCGACGCTGGCCCCATGCCGCCAACGCTCCCCGAGCTTCGTCGCCGCGGCGCTCTTCGCCCCGGATGGAGAGCGCCTCATGGCTCGCGCCGCGGAGCTGGCGGCGACGACCCGCGACCGCCAGCTCGTGGCGATCGCCGCCGCGCACCTGCGCGGCGACCGCGACCTGGTGGACGCGCTGGCGCGCGACCACCTCGCCGATCACCCCGACAACGTCCTCGTCGCCTGGATCGCCGGCGCAAGCCAGCGCTCCGCGGCACCGCCAACCCCTCCCCGACAGGAGCCGCCATGAACGTCAAGCTCACCGCATCCCTGCTGATCCTCGCGGCCGTCCTGGCCAACGTGGGCTTCACCGCCCTCGGATCGATCTTCAACTACCCCGACGTGCTCGACGAGCCGGCGACGTCGGTGCTCGCGGACTTCCGCGACAACCAGACCGCGATCGGCGGGTGGTTCACGGTCCTCGCGCTGTCCGCCGCGCTGTTCGCGCCGATCGCGATCGGCGTCGCGCGGCTGTCGGCGCACCGGCTCATGCGCATCGCCGTGCCGGTGGGGATCGCGGCGGCCGTCGTGCAGGTCGTCGGCCTGTCGCGCTGGCCGATCCTCGTGCCCGGCTACGCATCCGACGCGGCCAGCGCCGACCCCGGCATCGCGGCCGCCGCGCGCGACTCGTTCACGACCGCGAGCGACATCCTCGGGACGGCGATCGGCGAGACGATCGGCTACCTCCTCACGGCGACGTGGACGGCGCTCGTCATCGTCGCGCTCGGCCGGCGCTACGCGGGGCGCTGGTTTCAGGTGCTCGGCGGCGTGTCCGCGGTGCTCGTGCTCGCCGGTGTCCTCTCGCCGCTCGGGCTGCCTGTCATCGACACGGCGAACTTCCTGGGCTACGTCCTGTGGAGCCTGTGGCTCATCGCCTTCGGCGTCGTGATCGTCGTCCACGAGCGGCGCTTGGGCGCGGCGCGATCCGCGACGGCCTCGACCGCGATGCGCGCGTCCTAAGGAGGCCGCGTCGACGCGCAGGCCGCCGGGGCGCAACGGACAGCCCGCGGTGCGCCACCTTGTACGTTGCGTTCGCGCGCCAGCCCTGACATCGTCGCCGGCGGGTGGACAGCTCCGAGCGCGACGGTGTCGCGGGCCAACTTCTGTCTGGAGGCATGTGTGTCAACGCTACGTTTTCTGTCCGATTGGTCGTTGCAGCGCGATGGCGAGCCGCGCCGCGGGGAGCCGCTGCGCATCGAGTACGACGCGTCGCGCCTGCCGCGGTGCCGGGCGAGCTACCGCGGCCAGGATGCGTGGAGCATCGCCGGCTACGCGCGCTTTCACCCCGGTCAGGACGTCGAGTCGATCGGCTTGAAGTCGGGCTCGGCCGAGGTCGCCGTGCCGGCCGACGCCACGCGCATCGAGCTGTGGTTCAACAACACCGACAACACCGGCTGCGTCGCCTGGGACAGCTGCTACGGCCAGAACTACTGGGTCGACGTCGCCGCCGCGTAGGCGCGACCCGACCCCGAGGAGAACGCATGCCCAAGACCGTGGAGATCCCGGAGTACGAGGTGCAGAAGAAGGTCACGCTCGACCCGGCGACGACGGCGCTCGTGATCATCGACATGCAGAACGACTTCGTGCGCGACGAGGGCACGCTGCAGGTCGAGAGCGCGCCCGCCACGGTGCCCGCCATCCGCCGGCTGCTCGATCTCGCACGCGAGAGCGGGATGCACGTGGCCTTCAGCCAGGACACGCACGACGCGGGCGACCCCGAGTTCGGCATCTGGCCCGCGCACGCGCTGCGCGGGACGTGGGGCTGGGAGATGATCGAGGAGCTCGCTCCGCGCGAGGGAGAGCTCGTCGTGCAGAAGGTCCGCTACGACGCGTTCTACGGCACCGAGCTCGACCACATGCTGCGGCTGTGGAATGTCGACACGATCGTGCTGTGCGGCACGGTCGCGAACATCTGCGTGCACTACACCGCCGCGAGCGCGGCCCTGCGCTGGTACGACGTCGTCATCCCGAAGGACGCGGTCTCGGCCGTCGAGCCGTGCGACCTCGAGTTCTCGCTGCGGCAGACCTCGTGGCTCTTCCAGGGCAAGATCACGACGAGCAAGGGCGTGGCCGCGCGCAAGCGCCGCGCGGCGCGGGCGCCCGCAAAGGTCTGATCGCGGCCACGCGTCCCGCTCCCTGGCGGCTCGCCGCGCGGGCATGCCTGGGTACCGTGTCGAGCGTGAGCCTGCAGGGGACGCGGGCGCTGCAGACGCCCCCACCGCCCGGGTTGCTGGAGCGCGACCGGGAGTTGCGGACGATCGACCGGAGGATCGCGAGCGCGCGGGCGCGAGCGGGATCGCTCGTCGTCGTCGAGGGCCCGCCCGGCGTCGGCAAGACGGTGCTGCTGGCGGCCGCGCGCGAGCGCGCGGCGCACGCCGACATGCTGGTCCTCCACGCGCGCGGCGGCCAGCTCGAGCGCGAGTTCTCGTTCGGCGTGGCGCGCCAGCTCTTCGAGACGCTGCTCGTCCGTGCGACGCCCGCCGAGCGCGACACGCTGCTCGAGGGCGCCGCCGCTGCAGCCGCACCGCTCGTCGGAGCGACCGCGCAGCACGCCTTCGCCGACACCCCCGAAGCCGGTGCGGACGCTGCGTTCCAAGCGCTGCACGGGCTCTTCTGGCTCGCGGCGAACGTCGCCGCCCGAGCGCCGTTGATGCTCGCGATCGACGACCTGCAATGGTGCGACGCCGGCTCGCTGCGCTGGCTGGCCTATCTCGTGCGGCGGCTCGAGGGCTTGGCGCTGCTCGTCGTCGCAAGCGTCCACGCAGACCACCCGAGCACACGCGCCGCGCTGCTCGCCGAGGCGATCGCCGAGGCCCGCGTGCTGCGCCCGGCGCCGCTTGGAGTCGCGTCCGTGGCGCTGCTCGTGCGCCACGCGCTCGCGGCCGACCCCGCCGAGGAGTTCAGCGCCACGTGCCACGAGGCGACCGGCGGCCTCCCGCTGCTCGTGCGCGAGATGCTCGTGGCGCTCGCCGACGAGGGCGTCGTCCCCGACGCGGCGCAGAGCGGCCGCGTCCGCGAGATCGGCGCGCACGCGGTCGCGCCGCTGGTGCGGTTGCGGCTCGCCCGTCTCACGCCGCAGGCCCGGTCGCTGGCGAGCGCGGCCGCGGTCCTCGGCGACGGCGCCGCCCTCGCCCACGCGGCGGCGCTGGCCGAGATCGACGAGGCGACGGCGGCGAGCGCCGCCTCGACGCTGGGCCGCGCCGGGCTGCTGCGCGTCGACGCGCCGCTGTCGTTCGCCCACCCGCTCGAGCGCGCCGCGATCTACGACACGATCGCGCCGCTGCAGCGCGAGATCGCGCACGCGAACGCCGCCCGGCTGCTGTGGCGCGACAAGGCCGCGACCGAGCAGATCGCGGCGCACCTGCTCCTCTGCTCCCGCCACGAGCCGTTCGCGCTGGCGATCCTGCGCGACGCGGCGCAGCAGTCGCTCGCGCACGGCTCCGCCGACGCCGCCGTCGCGTACCTGCGCTCCGTCATCGCGGGCCCGCTTCAGCCGGGCGTCCGCGCGGAGGTCCTGATCGAGCTTGGCCTCGCCGAGAAGCTCGTCGACCTGCCTGCCGCGGTGGCGCACCTGCGCGAGGCGCTCGAGCTGATCGACGGTGACGAGCGCCGCGCGCGGGTGGGCGCGCACCTCGCGCGGGCGCTGTTTCTCGCCGGGCGCTCGGCGGAGGCCGTCGGCGCGTTCGCGCATGCGATCGCGCTGCTGGGCCCCGGCCGCGGCGAGCTGCGCAGCCGCCTGCAGGCCGATCTGCTCGCCGTCACGATCGTGCGCCCGGAGCTCTATCCGATCGCCGAGCGCGAGCTGGCGACGATCAAGGCCGCGCCGGGCGCCGACGGCGTGGGCGGGCGCATGCTGCTCGCGATGACCGCGTATCACGACGCCCGGCATGGCGACGGGCGCAAGGCGTGCGCCGACCGCGCCGCGCGCGCGCTCGCCGGCGGTGCGCTGCTCGGCGAGGAGGCGAGCAGCGCGTTCGCGTACGCGTGCCGGGTCCTCATCGTCGCCGACCGCTTCGACGCGGCCGCATCCGCGTACGAGCGCGCGCTGAGGCGAGCGCGGGCACGCGGGTCGATCACCTCGTTCGCCGTCGGGATGGCGTTTCGCAGCGGGCTCGCGGTCTACCGCGGCGCGCTCGCCGAGGCGGAGTCCGACGCCGAGGCGGCGCTCGCCGCCGCGCGTGACGGGGGCGTCGCGACGGCGCTGCCGTTCGGCTTGACGTACCTGACGCTGGCGCTGATCGAGCAGGGCAAGCTGGAGATCGCGGCGGACAGGCTCGAGCGGTTCGCAGACGAGATCGGTGGCTTCGCGGACATGCCGTTCTTCTTGCTGGCACGCGCGCGGCTGCGGCGCGCCGAGGGCGATGCCGCCGGCGCACTCGAGATGGTGCTCGAAGCGGCCCGCGGGTTTGCGGCCACCGGACGGGTCAACCCGGCGCTTGCCCCGTGGCGCTCGGAAGCCGCGCTCGCGCACCTCGAGCTTGGCGATGTCGACGCGGCGCGGGCGATCGCCTGCGAGGAGGTCCGCCTCGCGCGCATCTGGGGCGCGCCGCGGACGCTTGGCCGCGCCCTGCGCGTGGCAGGAGAGGCCGAGGGAGGCGAGCCCGGACTGGCGCGCCTGCACGATTCGCTCGCCGTGCTCGCACGCTCGCCGGCTCGGCTCGTGCGCGCCGAGACGCTCGTCGAGCTGGGCGCCGCGGTGCGCCGCAGCGGCAGCCGCACCGCGGCGCGAGGGTTCCTGCGCCGTGGCCTCGATCTCGCCGACGCCTGCGGCGCGGTCCCGCTCGCGGAGCGCGCGCGCACCGAGCTGCGGGTCGCGGGTGCCCGGCCGCGGCGTGCTCGCGTGAGCGGGCCGCAGGCGCTGACGCCGAGCGAGCTGCGCGTCGCGACGATGGCGGCGGAGGGGATGACGAACCGCGCGATCGCCCAGGCGCTGTTCGTCACGGCCAAGACGGTCGAGGTTCACCTGTCCGGCGCCTACCGCAAGCTCGAGATCCGCTCGCGGCTGCAGCTCCCGAAGGCGCTGGAGCAGCGCTAGCCGCTAGCGCCGGCCACCGAGGCGGCCGGCGCGAGCGAGCCGTCGCGATCGATCAGGGCGTGAGCCTGATCGAGTTGATCGGGGTGAAGTTGAGCACGAGGCCGGTACCCGCCTTGATGTAGTGCGTCGCCGAGCCGTCGCCCCAGTAGAACGTGTAGGCGTTGCAGTTCGTGCCGTTGTATCCGAGGCACGGGTACACCTTGGCCCCGCCGGTCTGGTTGTTGACGATCCAGTGGTTCCCCAGCACGTTGGAGAAGTTGTCGTAGCCGTAGTACTTGTAGTTGGTGTGCGCCCCCGACGGGACGCTGCCGGCCGCGCCCGTGTACAGGCACACGTATTGCGACGGGCATCCGAACGGCCAGCCTGCCGCCGAAGTCGTGACGGCGGCGCTTGCCGGGCTCGCCGCGGCCGCGAACGTGGCCCCGGCAAGGGCGATCGCGAGCGCTCCAGCGCCCAGCGCCTTCCTGAACTTGATCATCGCTGCTCCTTGTGGTTGTGGGTCAACGGCAATCCAGACCGCTGTCGAAGGTGTCGTGAAGGGCGGCGATCGTCATGCCGCCGCCCCGGAGGGGGACGGCCGTCTCCGGTGGGGGACGCACGATGCTGCCATCGCCGAGTGGGCTTGGACATGGGGAGAACCCCAAACCACGACCCCAGACTTTGCGCTCACACGCGACGAAGTAGCCTCAGGCGCCGGCATGGAGACCGTCGACGAGTTCCTGGTCGTGGAGCGCACGTACTCCGACGACGAGTCCAAGCTCTCGATCGGGCTGGCGAACATCCACGCCGAGGTGCCCGGCATCGAGCGCAACAAGGACAAGGTCCTGCGCTCCGCGCGCATCTTCGCGGAGCGCGGCGTGAACATCTGCGTGTTCCCCGAGTTCTGCCTGTCCGGGTACTTCTGGGACGAGCGCGAGGACTGCCTTGCCTACATGCGCGAAGCGGTCAGTGACGTGTGTCTGACTCAAAGCCACAGATCGCGGAGTTGATTAGCCCGCATCAGCGGCTCTCCGGCGGTTGGCGTTGATGGTGCTGCAGGCGATGGTACGCGATGCGTTGGCGGCGGGCGCGCATGAGCCCGACGCGACGTGCTCGTCGGATCTGTGGGCCGCGGCCTTCGTGCTCGTCGTCGGGCGTGACGTACCCGATGCCGGCATGCAGGCGGACGGTGTTGTACTCGACGCGGACGATGGCGAGCTCGGCGCGCAGGACGGCGGCGTCGGTGACCTTGTCGAGGTGTGGCCAGTCGGCCTTGATGTGGCTGAAGAGGCTCTCGATCCAGGCCTGGTCGGTCGGGGTGCCGGGCCGCCCGAAGTGCTGCGCGATCGCGCACATCGCCATGAACTCCCTGGTCGATCCGGAGGTCATCTGCGGCCCGTTGTCTGAGACCGCCAGCAGGATCGGCCGGCGAACAGCATCATCGAGGAGAGGATCGGCGAGGCTGTCCTGGTGGGCGGCGACGAGCTCGTCCAGGCCCTCGAGCTCCAGCGCGTCGCAGAACGCGGCCTGGATCTGGGTGCTGGTCTCCTCGCCCGAGACGACCTCGCAGATCCATTTGCGGGTGACGAGGTCCATGATCGTGATCACCGCGACCCGCGGGCAACCGGCGAAGTGCGTGACGTCGTAGATCCAGATCGAGTGCTTGGTGTAGGTCGCCCACTCCGGAAACGGTCGGCGCTCGGACCGGCCCGCGCGCCTGGGCCTTCGCAGAACAAGACCGTTTGCAGCAAGAACACGCCGGACGGTCGCCGGTGAGACCCACACCAGCTGCTCGTAGGAACCGCGGTGCGCGAGCTTGCGATGCGAGCGATCGGTCTCGCCCCACTGATCGAACAGCGCGATGATCGCGGCGCGCTCGTCGGCGAGCAGGCCATGCACGGGCCGCCCGCCCGCCGGCCGGTCTTCGAGGCGGCCGGCTTCGCGGCGCTCCCACCAGCGCCACGCGCGGCCCTCGGCCAGCTCGAGGTAGCGACAGGCGCGGCGGTGCTCCCAGCCGGCCGCGGTCGCCTGGTCGATGAGCTTCAGGAGCCCGGCCTTGGTGGCCGCGTCGACGCGCCGCGGGACCGGGCCACTCAGTCCCAACGCCCTTTTCCCTCGGCCAGCATCAGCCTGACGCCCATCTCCTTCAGCGCTTCGGACAGCCTGGCGATCTCCGCCCTTGCCTCGGCGAGCTGCGGATCGACGCCGCCGGCCTTGACGCCGGGGCGTGACGCCGCGAGCGCCTCCAACGCGCCCTGCTTGGCGACCGT
The DNA here is from genome assembly GCA_963743055.1 of uncultured Actinomycetes bacterium. GTDB lineage: Bacteria > Actinomycetota > Thermoleophilia > Solirubrobacterales > Solirubrobacteraceae > CADCVQ01. The sequence goes on from CAVUOK010000006.1 coordinate 274,240, forward strand.
GCGCAGCTTCATCACCGTCGAGCGATCGACACCGGCGCGGTCGGCGGCCTCGCTGATCGTGCTCTCGCCGCGCAGCAGCCCGATCCAGATCTCATACTTCTGTGAGGGCGACAGAAACCGCTTACGACGACGCCCGCTCGATGGTCCTTGCTCGGTCATTCCCGGCTCCTCCTCGACGAGCCCGAGAGCCTACGGATGCGGTCTGATCAAACCCCGGATCTGTGGCGTTGAGTCAGACGCAAACCAGTCAGCGAGCGGCACGCCGGCTGGATCGAGCGCGAGCTGCAGCCCCTGATCGGCGGCCGGCTCGAGGCGATCGTCCTCAACAACCTCACCGCCGGCGCGACGCAGCACCGCTTTCTGAACCGCACGTTCGCCGTCGGGCGCGACGCGGACTACCTCGCCGACGAGAACACCTACGACAAGGTCTTCCTGCCGGGGATCGAGAAGGACTACACCGAGAGCGGCCGCGACGACCGGCTCGTCGTGCACACGCGACACGGCCGGCTCGGGTTCACCACCTGCTACGACTACCTCTTCAGTCGGCCTGCAACCAGGTCTGGACGATCGCCTGCAACGCCGTCGGCCGCCACGGCGTCACGGGCGCATCGTTCTGGGCGGCTCGGGGATCTGGGCGCCGTCGGGCATCTGCCTCGTCCAGGCGTCACACACGCGCGAGGAGCTCGTGATCGTCCACAACCTCGACATCGAGGGCGCGCGGGACTTCGAGCGCGACGACTTCGACTACGGCTTCGACTTCAAGCAGATCTACCGCCCGCTCGAGGGCGGGAGCACGTTCACTCGGGACGTGGGTTAACGGCAGCCCTCAGCGAGCGAGACCGCGATCTGCTCGAGCAGGTCGAAGCCGTCCTGCATGCCGGCTTCCATCCCCGAGGTGACGATCATGTCGCGCAGCTCCTTGCTCGTCGTCTGGACGAGCAGCGCCAGCGTCGTGCGTCCGTCCGACTCCGTGAGCGTGACGGTGTTCACCGGCTCGTCCTGCGGCGCCAGCGGGGGCGCGCCGGGCATCTCGTAGACCTCGGTGCAGACGATCAGCTCGTTGGTCACGATCTCGCGGTACTCGCCGTGGAACGCGACCTCGAAGCCGCCGTCCGCGACGAGCACGTAGCGCCAAGCGCCGCCGACGCGCAGGTCGATGTCGGCGATCGTCACCTCGCCGCGACCGCCGCTCCACCAGCGCTTGACGAGCTCGGGCGTCGTCCACGCCTTGTAGACGAGGTGCCTGGGCGCGTCGAACTCGCGCGTGATGAGGATCTGCTCGTCGGTGGGAAGGGTCACCGTGGCCGTCCCGCTACTCGTCACTGACACCATCTCCTTGCTCCTTGTGCTTGAGGTCGTCCAACACGTCGTCGAGCAGGTCGAAGCGCTGCGACCACGACCGCTCGTAGCCCTTCACCCAGTCGTGGATCGGCTTGAGCGCGTGACCGTTGACGCGGTACAGCCGCTGCCGGCCGGCGTCGCGCACGTCGACGGCGCCCACTTCGCGCAGCACGCGCAGGTGCTTGGACACCTGCGGCTGGGCCAAGCCCAGCAGGCGGACGAGGTCGTTCACCGGCCGCTCGCCCCCTGCCAGCGCGTCGAGGATCTCCCGGCGCCGGGGCTCTGCCACCGCGTTGAACGCGTCCGCTGTCGTCGCTGCTCGTGCCATGCCGGCCACATCATATGTCGATATGGGAATGTGTCAAGCGCGAGCGGCCGCGATCCACGCGCTGCCCCACGCGGCGAAGAACGGCGACCACAGCCCGAGATCCCAGCCGGCCGGATAGCCCGGCTCGCCGGCGGCGCCGGCCAGGACGCGAACGTCGCTCACCGCGCTCCAGCCCGCGCGCAGAAGCATCGCCACCCCGATGAGTGCGGGCAGCCCGGCGGCGAGCAGACGCGGAGCGCGCCGCTCGCGCACGGTGGCGAGCGCAAGGGCCACGCCCGTCGCGGCCAGCGCGACCGACGCCCAGTGGCTCACGACCGGCCACGTCTCGCGCTCGAGCATGTCGCGCACGGCGCCGGCGGGTAGCGGCGTCTGGCGCAGCAGGAGCTCCCCGCCGAGCGCCCAGTCGAGCTTCAGCGCGCCGTAGGCGACGCAGCCCGTGGCGGCGGCGAGCGCCGCACGCCGGCCCGGTCGCGTGGCGGCGCGAGCCGCGCCGCGCATGCGGGCGGTCAGCGCTTTCACCCGGCCGCGCTCGCCGCGCACCGATGCCACAGCGAGGACCAGCCACGCCACCAACGGCACGACGCCGAGCACGAGCGAGTCGAACCCCCACTGGCCGTGGTCCTCGCGCAGGCCGGTCAGCGAGCTCACCACCACGACGGACCCGGCGACGGCGGCGGCCAGCACCACGATCGCGCCGCCGGCGAGCAGCGCCGAAGGCACGCGACGGCCACAGCTTGTCACGAGCGCGAGCGCGAGCGCGGCGGTGACGAGCCCGAGCGCGGCGTTGCCGAGCTGCGCGAGCACGACGTCGCCCGAGAAGCGCTCGTAGTCCTCCGGCGGCGCCGAATGGCCGGGCACGCCGAGCTCCCCGCGCCCGGCCATCACGACCTTCGCGACGGCGTACTCGAGGGCGAACAGCGCCGCTACGTAGCCCGCCCAGCGCGGGGCGGCGGAGGGATTCGATCGCATGACGCCACGCTAGATCCGGCCGGGTCCGCTCCGGGTGCCGAACACGGTGGCGACCTCACGACCCGGGGATGACACGCACCGATACCTGAGGTCGATGGCGCGCGGCCTAGGCTTTGAGCCATGCTGCCGCGCGCGCACAGCTGGCTGGATCGCCACCCCGCGGCCGGCGACACCGCCCTCGCGGCGGTGCTGCTCGCCTTCTCGCTGAGCACGCTGTTCGGCGAGCAGTTCGACGCCGACCTCGCGAGCGTCGCGTTCACCATGGCGCTCACGGTGCCGCTTGCCCTGCGGCGCCGCGCGCCGGTCGCCGTGTTCGCGTGCGTGATGCTGGCCTGCGGCGCGGAGCTGCTGGTCGTCGACGACCTCCTCGCCGCGAACACGGGCGCGCTCGTCGCGCTGTACACGCTGATCGCGTACGGGCCGCGGCGCCTGGCGGCGATCGGCTTCGCCGTGGCCGTGGCCGGGACCGTGCCGTTCGCGCTGCACTACGACGACCGCGTCGACTCCGGCGCGGCCGTCACGTGGCTCGTCGTGACGATCCACATCCTGCTCGCCGCGGCGCTCGGCGATCGCATGCGCGCGCGGCTGCGCGAGCGCGAGGGGCTGCGCGAGCAGACGCGCCTGCTCGCCGCCGAGCGCGACCAGCAGGCGACGATCGCCGCCGCCGCGGAGCGCACGCGGATCGCGCGCGAGCTGCACGACGTCGTCGCGCACTCGCTGTCGGTGGTGTGTCTCGTCGTCGGTGGCCAGCGGCGTCGCCGGCAGCGGATCGCGGACTTCGTCGAGCACGTACGACGCCAGCCGGGCAGTATGCGCAGCGGTCACCCACCGCGTGACCTCGTCCTCGTCTACGGGCTGCGGTTCCCCACTCACAGTCAGACCGTATTCGGCGCCGCCGACGTCCTACGCCGTCGCCGGTCGCTGGTCCTGACGCGGAGCCCAGGGGCGTTCTTGAGCGTGAGGTTGTTCGTGCCCTGCAGAGCCGCCGTCTCGTCCGTCGTCTCGAGGTAGAGGCCACGATCATCTCCGGCGGCGGCTTCTGCCCCGCCTGCACCGCCTCGACCCACGCGGACGCGGTCTGCTGGTTGAAGGATCGCAGCGGAGATCACGCGATCCTCCGGGCGATCGTCCGCGCCGTAGTAGCCCTCGAGCTCGCGCGTCGCCCAGTTGCGTAGGACCTCCGACCCACTCCGTCCCCCGAGCGCACGCACCTGCGGAGCGCGGCCGCAACCGAGTCCGTCTCGGTCAGCGCATCGGGTTCGATCTGGTCGAGTAGCGAGTCCGACACGCCGAGCAGTTTGCATCCTGCGGCGGACGAGCCGGGGGGCGGTTCGGCTGTGGCGCGGGAGCCGCAGCACCCTTGGATCGCCCGGCCCGTGCCGCAATGGACGAGAAGCGCGCGTCGCTCGCGGCTGGGTAGCGACTGCTTCTTGCGCGAGGATGGGCACTCTCCAAGGTCGGGCGTCGTCGGTTCGGATGGGTGCGACCACCGTCCGTCCGTTCCACCCGGCGTATTCGCTGTGCGCTCTGGGGCCGACCCGGGTCCTATGCGAATATCTTGCCGCGTCCGGGTCCAAGCGTCCGGGTCCAAGCTACTCGAAGGCTGTTCGACCAAACGAATCGATGCCCGATCGCCTAACTCTCCACCGCCTTTTCGTCGCCGCGCCCTCCGATGTCGCCGACGAGCGCCAGATCGTCCATCAGGTCATCGCCGACTGGAACGCGGTCCACGCGCGCTCCGCCCGACTCGCGTTCGAACCTGTCTCGTGGCTGTCCCACGCGGTCCCAGAGGACGGGGCTCCTCCGCAGGACATACTGAATCGCCAGATCGTTCGCTCGTCGGACATCCTCGTCGGAATCTCCTGGACCCGTCTGGGCACTCCCACCCGTGATGCTGAGTCCGGCACGCTGGAGGAGATCGACGTTTTCCGCGCAGCTGGCAAGCCGGTCGCGTTGTTCTTCTCTGATGCACCGACAAATCCCGATGCCATCGACGACGAGCAGCTGCAACGTCTCCGAGCATTCCGCGCCAGTGCCTTCGCCGCCGGGCTATGTACACGGTACCGCTCGTACGATGAGTTTCGCCGTCAGTTCACTAGGTATCTCGGCACGCTTGGCCGGGACCTGGCCGAACATGTCGAAGTCCCTGGTCCCATTCGCCAGTACATTGTTGCGTTCCCGGATTTCGGACTGCGGAGCGATCTTGCGTCCAATCGCGTTCGGACGTCGCAGTCTAGTTTCTACACCGCGCTTCAATGCGTGATTGCGGCCCTGAAGCCCGATGAGACAGTTCTGAGCTGCGACAGCATCAACATCGCCCGAGCTTCCGGCGTCACATACTGGGTGACAGAGGGTCTTCAGTACTTGCGCCTCACTCATGAAGCTACCGGTCGCAACGTGAAGTTTGTCCGCGTTTTTATCGTGCGTGGACGCGAGTTCGACGAGCACCCGACGGTGCTGGCAGACCTTTGTGAGCTTCACAATCTCGCCGGCGCTACGACGATGGTCGCGAGAGCCGAAGACTTGCCCGCGGAGTGTCTTTATGAGGCTGTCCTCTTTGGTACGTCCTTTCGACGAAGCGATATACGATCCTCATGGTGAGGAAATCGTTGACAACTATGTGTACTGGGCTGCGGATAAGATCGCCACGTGTCGTAGTCGGACTGCGCTTCTGCAAAGCTATGCGGAGAAGTGGCCGGCGACACGCCAGAAGCGGCGTGCGCGCGATTTCGAGCGGGTGCTCGGCGCAGCCGCAGCGATCAGGCAGCGACTGGCCGATGACTACGCGTAGGGACGCAAAGACGTAATCGCCACGACGTGATGCGAGGCAGTCGGCGACATTAGGCGCTCGTGGCCAACTCGCTCAGCTCGAGCCGGATCCGACGAACGCTACGACGGCGCGACCGGTCGCGTGGTTCTCCGCCCACGCCGGAGCCCGGATCACGGCAGCCACCGCCCTAGGGCCACGCAGCAGGATGCCATAGGGTCAGCTGCTATGCCACGGCTGTTGACCGGCCAGCTGGCCGCGCACATTGGCGAGCCCGTCGAAGTCGCCGGCTGGGTCCAATCGGCCCGACATCTCAGCAACGTTGTCTTTCTGCTGCTGCGTGATCGCGGTGGCTTGGTGCAGATCGTTGTGGACGCCCCCGACCTTATGGCGGCGGCGGGTCGTCTGGTGGCGGAGACGGTCGTTGTGGTCGAGGGACAGGTGGTTGCGTCAGATGAGGCCTCCGGGGGGCGAGAGCTCAGAGCGTCAAGCATCCGTGTGATTTCGCCTGCGGTCGGTACGCCGCCGATCAACCTCCGCCCGCCCCGTCTCAGAGAGCAGCTGCCCACTGTTCTCGACAACGCACCGATAGCGCTTCGGCACACCCGGGAGCGCGCGAAGTTTCAGATCGCGGCTGCCTCCATGCGCGGCTTTCGGGAGACCCTCGGATCGATGGACTTCACCGAGGTACAGACTCCGAAGATCGTGGCTACGGATACTGAAGGCGAAGAACGGAGAGCCTTCGCGATCAACTACCTTGGTCGCCACGCCTGCCTTGCGGAGAGCCCGCAGTTGTACAAGCAGGTCATGGTTGCGGTGTTTGAGCGAGTGTTCGAAGTCGGTCCCGTCTTTCGCGCTGAACCGCACGACACCCCGCGACATCTCGCGGAGTATGTCTCGCTTGATGCCGAGATCGCATTCATCGAGGATCACCGGAGTGTCATGCGGGTTGTTCGTGACGTCGTGGCGGGGATGACGGATGCGGTTCGCGCCTTCGCGTCAGACTCGGTCGCGCTGCTGGGCGTCGATCTGCCTTCGGTCTACCATGAGATCCCCACCGTGCTCTTCTGGGACGCGCAGAGGATGCTTGAGGTAGCGACTGGCGAGCGCGTCGTTGGAAGACTGGGGTTATCGCCTGCCCATGAGCGCTGGCTTGGTAACTGGGCCAAGACGGAGCATGGTTCAGACTTCGTCTTCGTAAGTGGCTACCCAATGGGCAGTCGCCCGTTTTACACGCACCCAGACCCAGAGCGGCCGGGATTCTCCAACAGTTTTGACTTGCTGATGCGGGGCGTGGAGGTGACCACTGGCGGCCAGCGACTACACCTTTACGAGGAACTCAGGTCGGCGGTCTCCGCGGCGAACGCCAACAGCTTGGCGTGGTATGAGCCATCCCGATCCGACGGAGACGTTTGGATTAGTTGGCCTTGGCCTTCGGCCACCCGCGGGCGGATGAAATCGGCGAGGATTCGGTGGTCGCCTGCTGACGCCGGTTCCGCTTGGTGCTCGTGAGCCCGTGATTAGTTTGGCGTGGGAGTTCTGCCGGCACCCCGGACTGTTGCTTTGAGCACGCCCATCAGACTCGTCAGGTTCCAGGGCTCCCCGGGCGATCGTGATGCTGTCGATCGGGAAGGGGGCTGGTGGTGGAGACGGTGATCGAGCGGCCGGGGGCGCTGGACGTGCACAAGGAGCAGGTGACCGCGTGCGTGCGCACGCCGGTCGGCCGCCGGCGCGAGCAGCACATCGCGGAGTTCAAGACCACGGTCCAAGGACTGCTGGCGTTGCGCGACTGGCTGCATGCGCACGGTGTGACGCATGTCGTGATGGAAGCCAGCGGCGTGTACTGGAAGCCGCCGTGGGCGATCCTGGAGGACGAGTTTGAGTGCCTGCTGGTCAACGCGCGGCATGTCAAGCAGGTTCCGGGCCGCAAGACCGACGTGTCCGATGCGGCGTGGTTGTGTCAGCTGCTGGAGGCCGGCCTGTTGAACGCGAGCTTCGTGCCGCCCAAGCCGATCCGCACGCTGCGAAACCTCACGCGCTATCGCAAGGCGCAGATCGGCGAGCGTCAACGCGAGGCCAACCGGCTGCACAAGATCCTGGAGGACACCGGCATCAAGCTTGACTGCGTCGCTTCGGACATCCTCGGCAAATCCGGTCGTGCGATGCTCGACGCTTTGGTCGCCGGCACGACGGACCCGGCCGTGCTCGCCGACTTGGCCAAGGGCAAGCTGCGCGCGAAGATCGTGGCGCTGCGTGAGGCGCTGGAGGGCCGCTTTGACGACGAGCACGCACTGGTCGTCGGCGCGATCCTCGCCCACATCGACTTCCTCGACGAGCAGATCAGCCTGCTGTCAGACGCGATCGGGAAGAAGATCGTCCCTTTCGAGAAGGCGGTTGAGCTGCTGTGCACGATCCCCGGCGTACAGCGGCGCACCGCCGAAGTGATGATCGCCGAGATCGGCGCGGACATGTCGGTGTTCCCCACCGCCGGGCACCTCGCATCATGGGCCGGGCTGTGTCCGGGTAACGACAAGTCCGCCGGCAAGCGGCGTTCGGGCCGCACGCGCAAGGGCTCGAAGTGGCTGGACATCGCGCTGACCGAAGCGGCGCAGGCCAACACCCGCAGCCGCGATACCTACCTCTCCGCGCAGTACCGGCGCCTGAAGACCCGCCGTGGCCATCGCCGCGCGATCGGCGCCGTCAAGCACTCCATCATCGTCGCGGCCTGGCACATGCTCTCGACCGGCGAGGTCTACCGCGAAGCCGGCGGCGACTACTACACCCGCATCGACCCCGACAAGCAGACCCGACGCCTCGTCGCTCATCTCGAGCGCCTCGGACACACCGTCACGCTACAAGAACGAGCCGCCGCTTGAACACAACGGGATTTCCCATCAGCCCGGATCTTGCGTGCGCCCAGAGTTGGAGGTGCTGATTGAGTAGCTGATCCAACATAAGCTCGTCGTCGCCAGCGGGTGAGAGTCCCGTCCGAGTAGCTGCCAGGAGGCTCGGTAGCAGGCTGGCGGCTCGGTCTGGAAACGGGTCGGGTCGAAGCCCAGCGTCGAAAGCCCCGTTGGGGGAAGCAACTCGGCGGTCCGCAGCATCAAGCGAAGCCTGCCGCATCGTTACGGGCTCGCCTTCGGGCGGGGTAAGGAGGAGCCGAGCCGCGGTGATCACGGCGAAGGCCACGGAAGGGGTGAAGAGCCTGGAGTGCTGCCCTGAGGAACCTCCCGGTGTATGGGGCGTGGAACGTCGAGAAGGTGATGGCGGGAACTGGGGAGGCCCTCCCCGGCTCGGCGGCCTGCGAGGCCGTCGGAGCGTCGCGTCCTATAACCGGTTTGCGCCGGGAAGTGGACGGGTGCCGGGTGGGCGTCGGAGGCGGCCGTAGTACCGGTTGAGCCGAGCGGACAACAAAACCGACGGTGAGGGAAGGGCCGCTGCTTCGTTCATGCGTTACGCGTAGGGAAGGGCTGGTGAGTGCCAGAAGATGGCTAGGTCCACCAAGCAAGACAAGGTTCGAGAACTACAGCGAACGCTTTACCGGGCGGCCAAGGCCGATCCCGGACGACGGTTCCACGCGCTCTTTGACAAGGTCGTTCGCAGCGACGTCTTGGAGCGGGCGTGGGGGCAGGTGCGCGCCAACCGAGGCGCGGCCGGCATCGACCGTCAGACCATCGCGGATGTCGAGCTCTACGGCGTGAGCCGGCTTCTCGGCGAGTTGACCGCGGATCTCAGGGCAGGCAGCTATCGACCGCTTGCTGCGCGCCGGGTCTTCATACCGAAGCCCGGCAGTGACGAGCAGCGGCCGCTGTCGATCCCGGCGGTCCGCGATCGCATTGTGCAGGCGGCGTTGAAGGCGGTGATCGAGCCGATCTTCGAGGCCGACATGCTCGAGTGCTCGTTCGGGTTCCGACGCGGGCGCTCGACGCACGACGCGCTTCAGGTTCTCATCGACGAGGCCTGGGACGGCAAGCGATGGGTCGTCGAGACGGATATCGCCAGCTGTTTTGAGGCGATCTCGCACGACGGGTTGATGACGGCGATCGAGGAGCGGATCGTCGACCGTCAGGTCCTCAAGCTCCTGCGCGCGCTGCTGCGTGCCGGGGTGATGCAGGACGCGGCGGTCAAGCGCAGCGTGACCGGGACACCGCAGGGCGGCGTGATCTCGCCGTTGCTGTGCAACGTCTATTTGCACCGGCTGGACCGGTGCTGGACGCAGCGTGGCCGCGGCGTGCTGGTGCGCTACGCCGATGATCTGATTGTGATGTGCCACAGCCGAGCAGAGGCCGAGGCGGCGCTTGCGGCGCTCCGGCAGATCCTCGGTGAGCTGGGTCTTCAGCTCAAGGACGCCAAGACACAGATCGTGCATCTGGCGGAGGGAGGCGAGGGGCTGGACTTCCTCGGCTTTCAGCATCGCTGGGTACGCGCTCGGGGCGCTCGGCACGTCTGTTTTCTCGCTCGATGGCCCTCACGCAAGGGGATGCAGCACGCCCGCGACCAGATCCGTGACATGACGGATCGCCGCTGGCTGCTGCGGCCTGTCGATGAGACCGTGCAGAAGATCAACGTCTTCCTGCGCGGCTGGTCGGGCTACTTCCGCTATGGAAACTCGGCCCGTCACTTCGACGCGATCAGCGACTACGCGGCTCGGCGTGTCGCGCTGCTGGTGACCAAACGTCACAAACGCAGCCGTGGCTACGGCTGGTCGGTCTTGGCCTTCCAGTCACCCGACCGCCTCGGGCTGATCGACCTCAACGGAATCGTTGTCGCGCCACGACCCCACCGGTCCTGGCGAGGGTGACCCGAATGCCGGCGGTGAAGAACGTCGGTGAGCCGTGTGCGGGAGAACCGCACGCACGGTTCGAAGTGGCGGCGGGAGGAAACCAGTGCCAGTCGGCTATGCCGCGCGGTGCGGGCGCCTCCCGCCGACCCTCCAGCAAGGTGAGCGCCCCGACCGAGGTCGGGGCGCGGGAACGTCCGGTCAAGCAGGGATTCTGGGGTTGCGACGTCCTGGAACCCCGGCTCGGGAGGATCACCTTGAGGGTGCAGCGCGATGGCCGCAACGTCACGGTAGAAGTCACGTCGGACGGAGAAGGGCTCGTGTCGCATGCGGGCAGCGCGCTGCTGGCGCAGATCGCCGACAAGAGCGGGCTCACCTCGGCGTTGTCGGTGCGCTTGGCGGGCCTGAAGCAGCGCGATGCCGGGCATGACCCCGGCCGCGTCGTGCGAGACCTGGCGGTGATGCTCGCCGATGGCGGCGACTGCCTCGCCGACTTGGGTGCGGTGCGTGATCAGGACGCGTTGTTCGGAGCGGTCGCGTCGGACTCGACAGCGTTCAGGGTGATCGATGCGATCGCGTCGACGCCGGGGCTGCTTGACGCGCTCGCCGACGCGCACGCCCGGGCGCGTGGGCATGTCTGGTCGCAGACGGGGGCTCCCGAGCGCGTCACGATCGAGATCGACGCGACACTCGTTGGCTGCCATTCGGAGAAGGAGGGCGCGGCCGGCACCTACAAGGGCGGCTACGGCTTTCACCCGCTGATGGCCTACTGCGACGAGACCGACGAGGCGCTCGCCGCGATCCTGCGGCCCGGCAACGCCGGCTCGAACACCGCCGCCGATCACGTCAGCGTGATCGAGGACGCGCTTGCACAACTGCCGGCCGAGCTGATCGAGACGATCGAGATCTTGGTGCGTACCGATTCGGCCGGCGCGACACACGAGGTGATGGACTTCTGCCGCGAGCATCGCCTGCGCTTCTCGGCCGGCTACGAGCTGACCGACCAGGTCCGCGCCGCGATCCTCAAGCTCCCCGAAACAGTGTGGATATCGGCGCTTGCGACGGACGGCACCCCGCGTGAGAACGGGCAGATCGCCGAGATCACCAACGACCTGGATCTGGACAGGTGGCCGACAGGGTCGCGCGTGATCGTTCGCCGCGAACGCGCGCATCCCGGCGCGCAACTGTCCTTCACCGACCACGACGGCCATCGCTTCCAAGCGCTGCTGACCGACCAGCCCGACCCCGACATCCAGACCCTCGAGCGCCGCCAGCGCCAACGCGCACACGCCGAAACGCACATCCGCAACGACAAGGACACCGGCCTGCGCAACATGCCGTTTCGCGACTTCGAGCACAACCGCGTCTGGCTGAAGCTCGTCGCGATCGCGCACGACCTGCTCGCCTGGACCAAGCGCCTGCTGCTGAGCGGCGAACTCGCGCGCTGCGAGCCCAAGCGCCTGCGCTACCGGCTGCTGCACGTCGCTGCCCGCCTGGCCTTTCACGCCCGCACCGCCACGCTACGCATCGACGCCAAGTGGCCCTGGGCAGACGCGCTCGTCGCCGCGTTCACACGCGCCCGAGCGCTCCCCGCCCTCGCCTGACCTCGGGCCGGCGCGCACGACGACGAGCAAGCCTTCAGCGCCCGGCGCGACGAGTCGCTGCCCGCACACCGCGCAACATCGCCCCTCGCCGCGCCACGACTACGTCTGCCCCAGCCTCCACACCATCATCCGAGCCTCCCGCGAGCACTCACCAAACAAACTCACGCCACGCGCGCCGCCGCAACTCACACACGCCGCCTACTGGAGGGTCGGCGGGAGGCGCCCGCACCGCGCGGCATAGCCGACTGGCACTGGTTTCCTCCCGCCGCCACTTCGAACCGTGCGTGCGGTTCTCCCGCACACGGCTCACCGACGTTCTTCACCGCCGGCATTCGGGTCACCCTCGCCAGGACCGGTGGGGTCGTGGCGCGACAACGATTCCGTTGAGGTCGATCAGCCCGAGGCGGTCGGGTGACTGGAAGGCCAAGACCGACCAGCCGTAGCCACGGCTGCGTTTGTGACGTTTGGTCACCAGCAGCGCGACACGCCGAGCCGCGTAGTCGCTGATCGCGTCGAAGTGACGGGCCGAGTTTCCATAGCGGAAGTAGCCCGACCAGCCGCGCAGGAAGACGTTGATCTTCTGCACGGTCTCATCGACAGGCCGCAGCAGCCAGCGGCGATCCGTCATGTCACGGATCTGGTCGCGGGCGTGCTGCATCCCCTTGCGTGAGGGCCATCGAGCGAGAAAACAGACGTGCCGAGCGCCCCGAGCGCGTACCCAGCGATGCTGAAAGCCGAGGAAGTCCAGCCCCTCGCCTCCCTCCGCCAGATGCACGATCTGTGTCTTGGCGTCCTTGAGCTGAAGACCCAGCTCACCGAGGATCTGCCGGAGCGCCGCAAGCGCCGCCTCGGCCTCTGCTCGGCTGTGGCACATCACAATCAGATCATCGGCGTAGCGCACCAGCACGCCGCGGCCACGCTGCGTCCAGCACCGGTCCAGCCGGTGCAAATAGACGTTGCACAGCAACGGCGAGATCACGCCGCCCTGCGGTGTCCCGGTCACGCTGCGCTTGACCGCCGCGTCCTGCATCACCCCGGCACGCAGCAGCGCGCGCAGGAGCTTGAGGACCTGACGGTCGACGATCCGCTCCTCGATCGCCGTCATCAACCCGTCGTGCGAGATCGCCTCAAAACAGCTGGCGATATCCGTCTCGACGACCCATCGCTTGCCGTCCCAGGCCTCGTCGATGAGAACCTGAAGCGCGTCGTGCGTCGAGCGCCCGCGTCGGAACCCGAACGAGCACTCGAGCATGTCGGCCTCGAAGATCGGCTCGATCACCGCCTTCAACGCCGCCTGCACAATGCGATCGCGGACCGCCGGGATCGACAGCGGCCGCTGCTCGTCACTGCCGGGCTTCGGTATGAAGACCCGGCGCGCAGCAAGCGGTCGATAGCTGCCTGCCCTGAGATCCGCGGTCAACTCGCCGAGAAGCCGGCTCACGCCGTAGAGTCTCGACATCCGCGATGGTCTGACGGTCGATGCCGGCCGCGCCTCGGTTGGCGCGCACCTGCCCCCACGCCCGCTCCAAGACGTCGCTGCGAACGACCTTGTCAAAGAGCGCGTGGAACCGTCGTCCGGGATCGGCCTTGGCCGCCCGGTAAAGCGTTCGCTGTAGTTCTCGAACCTTGTCTTGCTTGGTGGACCTAGCCATCTTCTGGCACTCACCAGCCCTTCCCTACGCGTAACGCATGAACGAAGCAGCGGCCCTTCCCTCACCGTCGGTTTTGTTGTCCGCTCGGCTCAACCGGTACTACGGCCGCCTCCGACGCCCACCCGGCACCCGTCCACTTCCCGGCGCAAACCGGTTATAGGACGCGACGCTCCGACGGCCTCGCAGGCCGCCGAGCCGGGGAGGGCCTCCCCAGTTCCCGCCATCACCTTCTCGACGTTCCACGCCCCATACACCGGGAGGTTCCTCAGGGCAGCACTCCAGGCTCTTCACCCCTTCCGTGGCCTTCGCCGTGATCACCGCGGCTCGGCTCCTCCTTACCCCGCCCGAAGGCGAGCCCGTAACGATGCGGCAGGCTTCGCTTGATGCTGCGGACCGCCGAGTTGCTTCCCCCAACGGGGCTTTCGACGCTGGGCTTCGACCCGACCCGTTTCCAGACCGAGCCGCCAGCCTGCTACCGAGCCTCCTGGCAGCTACTCGGACGGGACTCTCACCCGCTGGCGACGACGAGCTTATGTTGGATCAGCTACTCAATCAGCACCTCCAACTCTGGGCGCACGCAAGATCCGGGTTAGGAATCTCTCTCGATGATCAGAGAGAGGGAGATGCATCGAACTTCAGGCCGTATCGGTGTTCGTGTTCTACGGGTGGGATGTAGCCGAGCGCCGAGTGCAGTCTGCTGTGGTTGTACCAGCCGACCCATTCGACGATCGCCAGCTCGAGCTGGGTGCGGGTTCGCCAGACGCGATCGCGGATCAGCTCGGTCTTGAAGCTGTCGACGAAGCTCTCGGCCATCGCGTTGTCATAGGCGTCGCCGGTCGAGCCGACCGACGCAAGCACATGGTGATCGTCAAGGGCCTGCGCGACGTCATAGCTCGTATATTGCCCGGACTCAACCGGTCGCAACACCGGGTGATTGATGAGGCAAACGGTAGCGAGTGAAACGACGCTGCCGGGAAGAGGTTTTCCCGCGTGGGTGTCGTCGCGGAGGCCGAGCCCGTAGGGCGAGGCCGCAGCGGCGATAGCCACGCGCGCGCGTCGCCGCGGAGGTCCGCGCCGGGGTGTGGTGTCGATCTTCGTTGGGGAGAGCCCCCCGGTCCGTCAGGCTGCGGCGGCGAGGTGCTCGTCGAGGACCTCGGCGGGGGTCCGCCATCCGAGCGTCTTGCGTGGTCGGCTGTTGAGCGCGTCGGCGACGGCGGCAAGGTCGTCGGCGCTGTGGCGGGCAAGGTCGGTGCCTTTGGGGAAGTACTGCCTGAGCAGGCCGTTGGTGTTCTCGTTCGTGCCGCGCTGCCATGGGCTCTGCGGGTCACAGAAGTACACCTGCAGGCCGGTGTCGATCTTCAGCTTGGCGTGCTGGGCCAGCTCGGCGCCCTGGTCCCAGGTCAGCGAGCGGCGCAGGTGTGCGGGCAGTTCGCCGAGCTCGGCGGTGATGGCGTCGCGGACGGCCTCGGCCCCGGCGCCGGTGACCGGCGGGCCGTTCTTGGTCCGGGGACCGTCGCGGCCGGGAATCGGCGGCAGGTGCAGCAGCATGGTGAAGCGGCTCGTCCGTTCGACCAGCGTGCAGATCGCCGAGCGGTCGGTCCCGATGATCAGGTCGCCCTCCCAGTGCCCCGGCACGGCGCGGTCGGCTGCTTCGGCGGGCCGCTGGCTGATCATCACCTCCTCAGAGATGAAGCCCTTGCCACGAGCGCCGACCCGGGCCCGGGGGACGCGCAGTGCCCTGCCGGTGCGCAGGCACGGTCAGCTCGCGGGCCAGCGCTCCGCGACCCTGCACGAACAACGACTGGTAGATCGCCTCGTGCGAGATCCGCATCGACGAATCATCGGGGAAGTCAACGCGCAGCCGAGCCGAGATCTGCTCCGGGCTCCACGCCGTCGCCCACCTGCGGTCCTGGCGACGCGGCTTGTTGCGGCCCTTCCACGGCTTGACCGCCGGACCCGCCACCGCGGTCCCGTCTGGCCGCCGCACCTTGCCGGCGAGCCGGTCCTGCACGTACTCGCGCAGCCGACCGTCGGCGGCGAGCTTGGCCGTCTTCGGCCGACAAGCCACCAGTTCCGCCTTCCACTGCGCTACCGACGCCCGGTACTCGAGCTTGCCGCCCCGGGTCGCCGCGTTGCGCCGCAGCTCCCTTGAGATCGTCGACGGCGACCGACCGATCTCGCGCGCGATCTCCCGCACACCCTTGCCTTCGGCGCGCAACATCGCGATCTCCTCGCGCTCTTCAAAGCACAGATACCGGCACGAGACCTCGTCCAGCAAGAACGTCGCCATCCCGCCACGCTCCCTGAACCACCGGACGCCGGCCGCCGAGGACACCCCGACCGCATGCGCCGCCTCCTCGCTGCTGAGGCCCTTCGCGATCTCACACCAGAACCGCCGCTCGACATCGCGTCGATGCGACGGCTTGCCCGGCGACTTCATCGCCGAACGACCCGTCAGCTCCTTCATCCAACCAGCCGGCCTGCCCATCGCAACTCCTCTCCTCGAGGTGTTGCAACGACCGCGTGAATCCACCTTGCGAGCCGCGGTCGGAGTGATGGACAAGCTTGACGTCGGCGCCGTGACGCCGCGTGCCGAGCGCCATCTTCAGGGCGTCCAGGACGAGGTCGGTGCGCATGTTCGACGAGAGCTGCCAGCCGACGACGCGGCGGCTGTAGACGTCGATGACGAAGCTGAAGTAGCCCACGCCTTCCCAGCCACGCAGGTACGTGTAGGGGTCGGACCGGGGCGCGGTGCCGGGCTCTCGCCCGGTCCGTTTCCCCGGCCCGCCCTCCGAACCGGACGTGCACGTTTCCGCGCATCCGGCTCTCCACGAGATCACGCCGTCTCGGCCCATGGCGTGGGGATCTTGGTGCCCCGGTAGCGGTAACGGGTGACCGTTTCCGCTCGTGCCCGGAACATGCCCGTTCGGCCGTCGCGGATCTCCCATCCGGGGAGGTAGCGGCGGCTGAGCGTGCCCCAGTTCAGGCCGAGGTGTCGTTTGCGCAGCCAGCCGACGATCCTCCACCACGCGAAGTGGTCGAGGTAGCCGAAGACGCGCTTGGACACGCCGTGACGAAAGTAGCTGCACCATCCCCGCAGGACGGGGTTGATGGCTTGCAGCAGGTCTGCCAGTGTTCGGTGACGAGCGCGGCGGGTGAGCGTTCGGACCTTTCCGATCACGGCGGCCAATGACCGCTTTGAGGGGTAGGTGCAGACCGCTCGTTTGCCGGGTCGACCGTCCCAGGAGCGCCGCTGAATGCGAAACCCTAGAAAGTCGAACCCCTCGTCGATGTGACAGGTCCCGCTCTTCTCGGCCGACAGGCGCAGGCCCATCGGTGCGAGCACGCCGCTGACCTCGTCCCAGAGCGCTTCGCAGTCCGCGCGCGTGCCGGCGACCATGACGACGAAATCGTCCGCATAGCGAACGAGTCGACAAGCCGCGACACCCTGGCGGCGCCGCTTGGCGCGTGTCCAGGACGGGCCGAGTGCCTCCCACTTGCGCGTGAAGTGCTCGTCCAACACCGCAAGCGCGATGTTGGCCAGCAGCGGCGAGAGGATCCCGCCCTGCGGGGTGCCGGTGTGCGTCGCCCGGTTGATCCCGGCCTCGGAGAGGATCCCCGAGGCCAAGAACGCCCGGACCAGCCCGAGCACGCGCTTATCGGAGATCCGACCGGCGACCCGATCCATCAGGGCACGGTGATCGATCTCGTCAAAGCACGCCGCGATGTCTGCCTCCAACACCCACTCGTAGTTCCGTTTGGGTGATCCGAAGTAGTGGATCTCGGCGATTGCGTCCTGGGCGCGCCGTCTCGGACGGAAGCCGTAGCTGCACGGCTTGAAGTCCGCCTCGAAGATCGGCTCGAGCACCAGCTTCAAGGACGCCTGCGCGACCCGGTCGGCCGCGGTCGGGATGCCCAACCTGCGCAGCTTGCCGCCGCGCTTGGGAATCCTCCGCTCACGCACCCGACCGGGCCGAAACCGGCGAGCCTTCAGATCACTCCGAAGGTCAGCCAGCCACGCGCCGGGATCAGCGATCTTCGACGGGACGACCCCGTCGATTCCCGCAGATCGCGCGCCCTTGTTGGCCCGCACCCTGTTCCACGCCACGGCGAGGAACGCCGGGTCATAGACGAGGTTGTGCAGGTCATCGAACACGCGGCCAGCATCGCTGGCCGCCCATCGGTGCAGCTTGGTCTGCATCGCCAGTACCCGCTGCTCGGCCTCATGCAGGTCGGGCCACGGCGCGCCGATATTCACCAGCGACCTCCCGGCGATGCGTGCATGCTGCGATCTCGCTGGACCCCTTCGCCATGCGGCCGGCTTTCCCGGCCTCGGACTACTACGGGTCCTCCGCCCCGTCCCGGCAACATCAGCCGACGACGAACCTTCCCGCCCACCAGCCCGAAGACCAGTGGGTGAGGGGTCGCCGAGACGGTTCCCACGTTCACTGCATGACCGCTTGACAAGGGAGGTGCCCAACTATGCCCCTGCCGCTTCGCCACGACTACGCCGCAGGCCTTCATCGTGGCCTCCCGACCGGCGACATCGAACCGGTCCAAGAGTTCCCGCCGTCCTGGCGGGTGCGCGCGGCAGCCCAGCCCAAATCCGCCAGGTTAGGAGCTGGTGGTGTCGATTGAGGGGCGTTCAGGCGCTGGTTTCTCACGTACACCTTCTCGTCTTGCTTGCCGGACCCGGGCCGTCTGGCAGTACCGGCCCGTCCCGTCGTTGTCGGGGCTGCTGTCCGCCCTCACCGGCGTCTCCCGGATCAGGCTGCCCCCAGCTTGCTCCCGCCTGCTGCGACAAGCGGGCCGCGGTGTCCTTTCATCACCGCACGGTCAAACAGCGCCTCGTGGCGCTCGAAGTCCGCGATCCACAACTCGTCGGGGCGGAGCGCGGTGAAGTCGCGGTTGACGAGATCCGGGCGCTCACAGCCACCGGGGTCAGCGATCGTCGTCTTCCACGCGCGGCCGCGACGCTTGGCTCCCACGAGCCCATTGGCGGCCATCAGACGCTCGACGCGGCCGCGACCGACCCGGACGCCGTCGCGGCGCAGCTGCTCCCAGACGCGCCTGGATCCGTAGCACTCGTAGTTGGCCTCGAACACGCGACGGATCTCGCCGAGCAGCCGCTGGTCCTCTCGCGCCCGGGTCGACAGCTCGCCGGTCGCGCGCTGGTAGTACGCCGACGGCGCGGTCCCGATGCTGCGGCAGATGAGCTCGACAGCAAAGCCGGCCGCCCGCTGCTGATCGATGAAGGCGCTCACCTCCGCGGGGTCCTGTCGAGCTCGACCGCGAAAAACACGCTCGCGGCCTTCAAGATCTCGTTGGCCTTACGGAGCTCTCGGTTCTCGCCGCGCAGGCGGCGCAGCTCCTCGAGATCGCCGCTGGTCGCGAGATCACGGCGCGTGCCGGCGTCGGCCTGCGCCTGGCGCACCCAGCTGCGCAGCGACTCCGAACCGACGTCCAGATCCCTGGCGACCTAAGCTAAGTGATCGGCCTGCCGCTGTCGAGCGCCGTGCGCACGGCGCGCGCCTTCAACTCCGTTGAGTACTGCCGTCCTCGAGCCATATGCCTTCGACTTCCCTTCTCAGGACCACAGTCCTGTTTCAGAAGTCTCCGTCAAAGCCGGGACGGCTCAGAAGGCGGGGCGGCGCTGCTCGGAAATCAGACGCTCGGCTGTCTGCGGGTCGAGCGCTCCTGCGACACGAACGCGTTTCCGATGTTGGCGCAGCCATTCCTGTGTCGGCACTCCGTCCTTGGCCGCAAGCCACGCCGCCTGAGTCGCGAGCTCGATGCTCATCCACTTGATCAAGGCGTGGATGCGCGCGACCGCGTCGTCGCCGTTGAGATCGAGCGAGAGGGTCGCAAGCGCGTCGTTCAGACGCTGATCCGCGCCCTCCGGGTCGCCCGCCGTCGCCTGGTTCAGCCCCTCAGACGCTGCGGCGGCGAGTCGGCCGGTGAATCTGTCGCCCAGCGCGAGACGTCCGGGTCGGGAGGGCTCATCCGGCAACGATAGGCCACGCTTGCGCAGACCGCCAGTCGTGGTCTATGAATAGGCCGAGTGAGCTAAGGGGGCACTGTGGGACTCGGATTCGACTACGACGAGCTCAAGCGGCACTGGGATGGGGCCAAACAGGCCAACAAGGGAGATGCGATCTACGACCCGCGGACCGGTGACTACGTCCCGATCGCGCCGGCGCAGCTCCCGACGGCCGACGGTGACGGGCCCATCGGCTCGGCGCCCGGTGGTCTGGGCGCGGCAGGGCCGAACTCGACCGAGGCCCGTCTCGCCCACGCGCAGATGCTCGTTGCCACGGGAGCGATTACCGCCGATGAAGGCGCAGAGCTGAGGCGTCGCATCCTCCAAGGTCTCTGACGAACTGCACGGCATGTTCCACGCTTATGCGCAGGAGACTGAGCGAGAGGCCCGCGCTGCTGCTTTGGACGAGAGCTGGCACTCGCAGAGGCTCGACGACTACCCCGCCCCACGCTGCCGCTTCGAGGCGAACGGAAAGCCGGCGTACTCTCCGATTGCTAGCGTCCGGTGACGCATACCACGGAATGGGAGAATCAGCCGCACATGCAAAATTCGTTGGATGTTCCGCTCTACGGGAGCGAAGAAGGGCGCACAGCCGAGATTGTCCGCTGCGCGCTCGATAGCAGCCACATCGCGAGCCGAGAGGCGTTCGTCAACGAAGGCGGCTGCCCGTATTGCCTCCGCACCCCGGACCAGCGGATCGCCGCTCTGAAGGCGGCGGAACGAGAACGGCGCGGCTCCCGTTAGCGCTAACCAGAGACCGCGAGATTGGACCCTGCGGCATCGGTCCTAGGGACCGCGCTCGCTTCCGCGTCGAGGCAGGAGCGGCAGCTCCGGCGCACCGCCCGGCGACTGCTGCGATGGACGAGAGGCAGACGGGCGGCGCTTGAGCGGCGAGAGCGCTCGTATGCGCGAGAAGCAGCGCCGTGCAGGTCGGGACCGGCGAAGCGCCCCTGGCGCGCGAAAGCCGCGCTCTGGGCTGTCGGCTTCGCTGCACGGTGCATGGAAGGCAGCAGCGAACGCCTGCGTTCACGCAGCGTCGGCGGCGGGAACCGACCGCCATAGCGAAGCTTGAGCCGAAGCGACACCCGCTCAAACACGCTGGCATATTCTCGCAGTGGCCAAACAATCGAGATGGTTGCCCACCTGACCGGGCGACGCGCAATAGATGAGTCGTTCCACGGCCGGGGTCGGGCGGTGGACGTGAGGGGGACATAACGCAGACAGGTCGAAGACGGCGCTGCTCAATACCCAGCGCCGACCCAAGGGGGGCCTCGATGGACGCCGACCTCGACCTGCTGCTGATCGCTGTTTACTGCACCGCGCACGATCTCCTGCCCATTCGCGCTGCGAATGCCCGACGCGTATTGATCGACGCGGAGGTCGTGACGCTCTGTGTCGCCCAGCAGCTGCTGGGCATCAGCTCTGACGAGAAGTTCTGGGCGGGCGCCCCCGGGCGCCTGGGACACCTCTTCCCGCGACTCATCAAGCGCCCCGGGTTCGTCAAGCGCCGACTGCTGCTCAGCGACACGATCGAGGCGCTGATCATGGAGTTCGCGCGCCATAGCCCCGGCTTCGAAGACGATCTGCTCGTCGTCGACAGCACCCCGGTCGAGTGCGGGCGCTCCGTCGAGACGATGCGCCGCAGCGCGCTCGCAGACGCCGCCGACTACGGATGGTGCGCCCAGCCACTCCCGGTACTTCTGGGGCTTCAGGCTGCACGGCCTGTTCGCGATCGACGGCACCCCCAGAGCACTCGCGCTGACGAGCCCCAAGACCGGTGAGCGCGAGGTCTGTCTGGGCATGCTCGCCCGCGTGCACCGCCTCGGCAAGTTGACCGTCGTCGGCGATAAGGGCTACGCCGGCCGCGACTTCCAAGCCCGAGCCGCCGAACTCGATGTCCTGATCGTCCGCCCGCGCCGCAAAGACGAGCCCGGCCAAGGACCGCATCTCGCGCCGATCCGCCAATGCGTCGAGAGCATCTTTCAGACGATGAGGCACATGCTCGGCCTCGAAACCCACGGTGCCCGCCAGCTGCACACCCTGCGCGCCCGCCTTGCCTCGAAGTTCCTCGCCTTGAGCGCGGCGATCGCGCTGAACCACCGTCTTGGGCGCCCGCCGCGCAACCTCACGGCCTATTACGCCTGACCGATCCGTGGAACGACTCATATAGTGTCGAAACGTGCTTTCCACTGCGGAGCTTGAGGACGTTCTACGTCTCGGTCGGGAGACTCGTGGTATCGAGTTCAAGACCGCTGGGATGCGCACGGACTCGCACTTCTTCGCCAAGGTCACGCGGGCGGCGCTGGGCATGGGCAATCTTCGCGATGGCGGATACGTCGTCATCGGCATCGATGATGCCGACCCTGCTGCGATGCAACCCGGACTGAGTCAGGCCGAGGTTGATTCCTGGACCGCCTACGACGACGTGTCGCGAAAGCTCGCGGAGTACGCGGCGCCCCCGCTAACAATCGGCATCGAGGCTTTCGACCTGAGTTCTGGGGTGCGCGTGGTTGTGATGGAAGTCGAGGAGTTCGCGGACATTCCGCATCTATGCGCCAAGGACTACCCGGACGCTCTCCGCAAGGGCGCGCTCTATGTGCGCCCGCGCAAGGTGCCCGAAACATCTGAGATTGCAGGCGTGGTCGAAATGCGTGAGGTCATCGACATTGCGACCGAGAAGGCCCTGCGCGCTTACGTCGGCACCGCACGCCGAGCAGGAGTTGATCTCGGCAGCGGAGGCCCGTCTGACGCCGACCTGTACGAGACAGAACGGAAGGCTGGTTGGCAATGAGCGCCATCATCGAGAAGATTCGTTCAAAGGGCTATTGGAATGCGTCGATCCGACCGGAGCACTACATCCAGGATCGGGTCGCGTACGAGAAACTCGACGACCTGTTGCTCAAGGCTGTCGTCCGCCTTCGGGGATGGCCAGTGCCGTACATATACCCAGGCGAATATGAACGCGGCGCAAACTGGATCGGTGCCGACGTTGATGCCAGTACGGTTGGTCTCTATGAGGCGTGGCGGTTCTTCCAGAGCGGGCAGTTCAACCACCTTCGCGTAGTCGCCGCAGACTGGGAGGCCTTCGAAGGCCCGACGCGAGTGCCCGCAGGCTTTGACGCCGTTGTTGAGGTCTGGGAGCTTCTCTACTACCTGACCGAGGTCTTCGAGCTCGCGGCCAGGCTAAGCCTGACCGAGGCAGGCGCCGACCAGATGACTGTCTCGGTGACGCTTTCCGGTCTCAAGAACCGTGCGCTCGTGATGGGATACCGCCACTATGAAGTGGCAGGGTTCATGGTGCCTTACAAGTCCGATACTGACGAACTCTGCAAGTCGGACACAATTGAGCGAGATCGCCTAGTAGGGGAGACAAGAGAGCTTGCCGTCGAGTGGGCGCGAGACCTCTTCGTCCGCTTCGGTTGGAAACCGGAAGCACACCTTCTGAGCCAGCTTCAGCGAAAGCTGGACGCCTGAGTTTATCGTGGATGCTTTCGGGCTCGCCTTCCGCGCCGCATGACACCAGGGTCTGAGGGCAGTTGAGTCACGCTTGCAGTGAATGCCCCTGCCACGGTGCGTTCCCCAGCGGGGCTGTCGCAATGGACGACGAGAGCGCCGGCCGGACTGGACGGGAGGGTGGTCAGCGCGACAAGCGACACTGCGTAGAACCGACAGCGACCCTAGCAGCAGCAGCTCGGATCCAGCTTTCGGCCCGAGACAACTAGGCAGCGCTGGCCAGCAAGTGTCTGGCGCTCCGCCTCCGCCACGAGAGCGGCGGCTCCTGCAGTGTGCTGAGCCTCGAGTGATCCGCGTCCAATCGCGATGCGTGACTCGAGAAATCCTTCCTGCTTTGCAAGCTGTAGCAAGAAGCGCGCTGCACGCGAGCGCACGCGCCGGACCAAGCCCGCGTCGCGAGTCTGTTGCGCGGCAAAGATTGCTACGAGGGGGTCCGTCGCTTTGGGTAGGACTCCGCTGGAGTCCGCTAGTGCTAGTGCCGCCTGTCGTGCGGGGAAACGGGCACTGAGTTTCATCCATTCGGGTGCGGGCTCGGCGTTTGCCATCGTTACCACGGCCGGTGAGCGGAGACCTTCGCGTGCGACGACGCGTCTAATCTCCGCACGATTGTGACGCAAGCACCAAATCTGCGATGCGTCAAGCGGGCGGCCTTGCGGGAACTGAAGATAACCTCGTAGGAGCGCGGAGCTCGTTGGAATGAAATCAGAGCTGTGACTGATGACGCCGCCTGGAACAATAAGCACGGCACGACCCGCAAACACTGCCGGAGCGCCACTACCCTTGAGGCTGATATGCAGGGCGTACACAAACCCGCCCGCTAGCGTGGCCGGGGGTGGAGCAAACCTGATGAGTATCCTGTCGGCGTGATCCGCCGCTATCTGCTGATGAAGGTTCTTGACAACAATGTTGGACTTCAACGGCGGCGCTGGCAGCCCAACGCCGTATGCGTTTGAGACTGGCGTGTCGCCCGCGGTAAGCGGGAAGCAGGCAAAGAGTTGAGCGATAGCGGTTACACGTATGCGCGCCTGTGTTACCACCACCCGCGACCGCCCGGTGTTTAGCATGGTGATACCGACTCGGGCAGCGGACTCCCTGTCGTCAATGACGTCTGAGTCGCGAGGCGGACCATTAGAGACGTAAAACTGCTCTACAGCCCACCTGACGCTATCGTCGTTCGACGCGCCGCCGGACGGCCACAACACATCAAACGGCTTGAGCGCCAACACTGCTGCCAAGGCGCCCACGACGGCGGCGACGACGCCGATGCGGGCGATGTGGCCGTCGAAATACCGCAGAGCGCTCGAGGCGAGGCTCTCTAGCGACTGAGAAGTGCCGATTCGACGGCGGCGCCGCGACGGCGGCGCTCGGCGACGCTTCGGTAACCGAGGCGAAGCCCGTCTCACGCAGTGCCCCGTCGGGCAGCGCAATTGGACGCGAACGGCCACTCAACACGCTCTCGCGACCGTGCAGCGCATACTGCATCGCGGGGTTCCGGGGTCATCGGCTCGATCATCTCAGACGTCCATCCCGGGCGAGGCGGAACGCTCCAGACGCGCGGGAACGCCCGTGCCGACCCCGCGGTGCTCGCTACTGCGGCGTCACGAGGGCCAGCGGGCATCTACAGCGCCGACGCCTTTATGTCAGCCCGGCGTGGTCTCATATGCTTTTGGTTCACCTGCTGGTTGTGCGTTCGCCCAGAGTTTCGCTTCTCGACGGAAGGGGCGCTGTTCGTGGCCGCCAGGACCCGGCTCGCATGGTCGTGGCTGATGATCAACAGCGTTGGGTTGTGCTCCGACGGACCGAGGGGTCGCCGCAAGGGTTCGATTAGCGACGGAAGGTTCCTCGAAACGGACGATCCAGGATTCGAACCCGGGACCTCGTCCGTATCAGGCGTTCGCCGTCGTGGGCCCGGCCGGCTGCGACGCGGCGCGCTCCAGTCGTGCGCGCTGCAGCGCGGCGTGCTCGGCGTGCTCGCGTCCCGCGAGGTGCTCGTGGACGAGGCGCACCGCCATCGATCCCTCGCCGACCGCGGTCGCGACGCGCTTGACCGAGCCGCTGCGCACGTCGCCGACGGCGAACACGCCCGGCTGCGAGCTCCCCAGCAGCAGCGGCTCGCGCCCGGGCCCCGCGCCGTTGCCGGCTGCGGCGACGTCGCGGCCGGTACGGATGTAGCCGCCGTCGTCGAGCTCGACGAGCCCGCCGAGCCAGTCCGTATGCGGCGCGGCTCCGATGAAGATGAACAGCGAGCGCGCCTCGAGCGTGTCGTACTCCCCTGTCGCGTTGTTCTCCACGACGACCGCATCGAGCGCCTTCGAGCCCAGCAGCCTGCGCGCCTCGGTGCTCGTGTGGATCCTGACGTTGGGGGTGCGCTCGACGCGATCGGCGAGGTAGCGCGACATGTTCACGCTCAGGTCGGGCTCCCGGACGACGAGGTGGATCAGCGGCACGTGCTCAGCCAAGAACAGCGTCGCCTGGCCGGCCGAGTTGCCGCCGCCGACGACGACGATGGGATCGCCGCCGCACATGTTCGCCTCGGCGATCGTCGCGGCGTAGTAGATGCTGACGCCCTCGAACTCCTCCAGGCGCTCGATCGGCAGCCGCCGGTACTGCACGCCCGCCGCGATGACGACGCTGCGCGCGTGGATGTGGTCGCCCTCACCATCGCCGCAGGTCACGGCGTACCCGCCGTCGCGCGGCTCGATCGCCGTCGCCTCGGCCGACACCTCGAGGCGCGCGCCGAACTTCCGGGCCTGGATCTCGGCGCGCTCGGCGAGCTCGGCGCCCGAGATCCCCGCGGGGAAGCCGAGGTAGTTCTCGATCCGCGACGACGTGCCCGCCTGCCCGCCGACGGCGAGCCGCTCCAACGCGATCGTGCTCAAGCCCTCCGACGCGCCGTAGACGGAGGCGGCCAGCCCCGCGGGTCCCGCGCCGACGACGAGCAGGTCGCAGCTGATCTCGCCTTCGCTCGAGTCCAGCAGCCCCAGCGCGCGGGCCAGCTCCTGGTTGGACGGGTTGCGCAGGACCTGCGAGCCGCCCAGGATGACCACCGGCGTCTCGTCAGGCCCGACCCCCAGCATCCGCAACAGCCGCTCCGCGCCCGGATCCTCCTCGAGATCGATCCAGCGGTGCGGCAGCCGGTTGCGCGCCGCGAACTCGCGCAGGCGGCGCGTCTCGGGCGAGTAGCGGGAGCCGACGATGCGAAAGCCGGTGCCGAGGCCGACGAGGATCGACCGCCGCAGCAGGAGCGCGCGCAGGATGAGGTCGCCGAGCGCGGGGTCGCCGGCGACGAGCTCGCGCAACCGCTCGCTCGAGATGCGCACGACGGCGCCGGGCTCGCGCACGACCGCCGTCAGGAACACGGGCTGGCCCGTGAGCAGCCCGAGCTCGCCGACGAAGCGGCCCGGGCCATGGACGGCGACGACGCCACCGGAGCTGTCGACGACCGCCACCTTCCCCTCGAGGATCACGAAGAAGTCACAGCTCGTGTCGTCCTCCCCGTAGAGGACCTCGCCGGCACGCACCTCGTGGCGCTCGCCGAGCGCTGCGAGCGTCCTGATCTGCTCGGGGCTCAGGCGCGGATAGGCGCCGTAGATGTCGGGCGTCTCCTCGATCGGCGCAGGCTCAGACGTCGTCGGCATGCGGCACCTCTTCCTCTCGCGGGTAGGAGACCGCAGCGGTAGGCCATCGCCGCCGCGCGTTCAAGTCGGGTTGTCCGGCCCGGCCCGCGTCCTACGTCGACAGCCATCATGGCTGCCAAACCGACGATCATCACGTGCCTGAACTGCGGCACGAAGAACCGCGTCCGCCCGCGCGCCGAGGGCATCCCGCGCTGCAGCGTCTGTCATGTCCCGCTGCCCTGGATCGTCGAGACCGACGCCGGCGGCTTCGACGAGGAGATCGCCGCGTCGGTCCCCGTGCTCGTCGACTTCTGGGCACCCTGGTGCGGCCCGTGCCGCATGGTCTCACCCGTCGTCGAGCAGATGGGACGCGACTACGCCGGCCGCCTGAAGGTCGTCAAGCTCAACATCGACGAGGCACCGGCCATCGCCGCACGCTACGGCGTCCAGGGCATCCCACTGCTCATCGTCGTCAAGAACGGCCAGGAAGCCGACCGACTCGTCGGCGCCGCCCCACCCGCGCAGCTGCGCGAGATGATCGAGCGCCACGTCACGGCCGTCGCGGAGCCACCGGGCGTCAGTGGGTGACGCGCGCCCTCGCCGTCCTGCTGCGTCGACCGCCGAACGTCAATCGGCGAACGGCAGGCGATCGAGCAGCCCGGTCAGCTCGAAGACGCGCTGCACGGCGCTGGGTCCGCGCAGCAGCACCAGGCGCCGTGACTCGGCTCGGGACCGCGCATCGGCCTGGATGATCAGTCGTACGCCCGTGGAGTCGATGAACTCAAGTGCCGAGAGGTCGAGCGCAATCGACAGCGCGTCGCTGGCTTCGACCCGCAGTAGCTCACGCTCGAGCTGCTCGGCGGTAGCGAGGTCAAGCTCGCCCTCAAGCCGCAGGGTATGCAGGATGCCGTCGCGCTCAGAATGCACCGTGAGCCGGCCAACGCTCCGCGCGTCAGCGCGGAGCGTTCCCGCGAGCCCAGCCTCTACGGTCCAGTCGGCTCGCTGAGGGCAGTCAGGCGCGTCCGAGTTCAGGCCGCGACGGACGTGCATGTCATACGCGCTGGGCGCTGACCATCCAGAGCTGCTCCTCAAGCGTGTTCACCACGTCGATGAGCAGGTCGTTGCTGACGTCGTCGAGCTCGCCGCTCTGCTCCATCGACTTGCGCGCCAGCGCGACCGCCTCCGCCAGCACACCGGTGAGGTAGTCGACGACGATCGCGTCCTCGAGCGGCCCAGCGATCTCGGTCGCGTCAAACGGCGTGTGCTCGGCGATCGTCGCCGCGCGCCCGTCGGGCAAGACGCCGAGCATGACCGCCCGCTCGGCAACGCGGTCGCCCAGCTCGCGCCAGGCGTCCACGAGCTCGTCGAGCTGAAGGTGCAGCGAACGGAACTGCAATCCCTGGACGTTCCAGTGCAGCTGCTTGCCGATCAACGCTAGATCGGTGAGCTCCACCAGCGTGCGCTGGAGGATCACGCCGAGCGCATGGCGTTCCTCGTGGCGAATCGTGGGGTGTCCATCCTGCACGACGAGTTCGGTCGTCATCGGTCTCGTCCTCTCACGGTCGTCGGTTGTCGTTCGGGCGCAAGGCCTCGCGCTCGCCGTCGCCGGCGCCGCGCGCGGATGGCCCGGGCCCGCCGGTAGGCCCGGCGGGCTGCAGGTCAAGCCGTGGCGGCTCGGACCACCTGACCGGATCCGCCCGCCGACGGCCCAGCCGGGCCGCCCGATCCCATCCGGACGACCCCAGAGCCGCGCGTGGGTCTCCATCGCAGCCACGACGCCGAGGATGGCGTAGACGAGCGTCCAGGTCACGAGCGCCGGCAGCATCGACGCCGCCGGCGCCAGCGCCAGCACGGCCAGCGCGGCGACGAAGCGCTGGCGCGGCAACGCGCGCGTCAGCCGCAGCTCGAACGCCACGTGCCCGAGCAGGTACAGCGCCGGGCCGGCCACGAGCGCGACGATCTGCTCGCCGTGCAACGGGTCCAGCGGGTGAGCGATGACGAGCTCGTCGCCGACGGCCGTCACGAGCATCCCGGCGACGATCGGGATGTGCAGGTACGCGAACGCGTCGCGCGCGAGCCTGCCACGCTCGGGCCCCGCCTTGGCAAGCCGCTCACCCGCACGATCGGCGACCTCGTCGAAGTACAGCCAGAAGAACACCGTCGTCCCGAGGAACGCCACGACCAGCGCCGCCGAGCGCGCGGGCGTCAGGCCGAGCTGTGAGGCCGCCAACCCCGTCACGACGATCGACTCGCCCAGCACGATCATCACGAACAGCTCGAAGCGCTCGACGAAGTGGCCGTGCTCGAGCTCCCACTCGGTCGCGTCGGTGCGCCCCAGTCCGGGCGCCCAGAAGCCCGCCAGCGGGCCGCCGTAGTCGAGCACGAGCGCCGCGATCCAGATCGCCATCCGCACCCCCTCGTCGGGCACGATCGCGCCCGCGATCCAGATCAGCCCGACCCACAGCGAGCCGATCCACATCCGCACCCACGAGGCGCGCAGGGGCTCGCTGGCGTCGCTCGCCAGCACGACGAACGTGTTGCGGGCCCACTGCAGCGCGACGTAGCCGCCGGCGAACAGGACCGCCCGCTCGCCGAACGCGTCGGGGATCGCGATGGCCATCAGGAACGCCGCCAGCATGCAGGCGATCAGCACGAGCCGGACCGACAGGTGCCCCGGGTCGAACCAGTTCGTCATCCACACCGTGTAGATCCAGGCCCACCACACGACGAGCAGCAGGAAGAGGACCCGCACCGCGCCCTCGAAGGAGATGTCGGAGATGAGCAGCGCCGAGAGCTGCGTGATCGCGAACACGAAGACGAGGTCGAAGAACAGCTCGACCCTCGTGGCGCGCTGCTCGCCCTCGCGAAACCGCAGCATCCGACCGGCTCCTCTCGCTCAGAACCGCAGGATGGCCGCGATGTGGCCGTGCTGATCCAGCGCCTCGGGTGCGTGGCGGACCGGGAGGATCGCAGCCGACTGGACCACGGCCTCCTTGATCGCGCTCTCCAAGGCCGACTTCGACGGCGCCTCGCGCTCGTCGTAGAGCAGCGTCTCGACGCGTCGCTGGACGAGCGCGTCGCGCACGTCGTCGAGGCCCGCCACTGCGCCCTCGCCACGCCCCAAGCGCGCTGCCAGTCGGTCGAGCAGCGCCTGCTCGTGGCGAAGCTCGTCCTCCTCGAAGACCGGGGTCGCGGCACGGCGGACCTCGTCCGCGACCGCTGTGCGAACCTCGATCGCGATGTGACCGGCGAGGCGCTCTGCGAGCCGGGTTGCTCATGTGCGATGACTCCAGGCGCGGCAGGATCTCGGGCGGCCCGCCGAGGATCACGCGCTCGTGGCCGCCGGTCGCGAGCCGGGCGTCGAGTTCCCGGGCGACATGCTCGAGGTGGACGTCGACCGCCTTCTCGACGTGGCGCTGGTGGTCGCTCGGTCCGGCTCGTTCGTGCCGGCCCGGGACGCTGTCGTTGACGCGCTCGATCTCCTCGATGTGATCGGTGTTGCCGTGCAGGAGCCGCGCGTGGCGGGTGTCGACGAGCACGATCAGCCAATCGCGCAGGTCCGCCGCGCGCACGAGCGCAGAGATGAACGGCGAATCGTCGATGACGGCGCGCGTGGGGGTCGGGCGGGGCAGCAGGTACGGCCGGAAGACGTCCGCCGCGCTGGCGGCGAAGATCGCCGCGCCACGGGATCGCTTGGGCGAGAGCTCGTCGAAGAACGCCGTCGCCCGCTCGAGATCGGCACGTAGAGACACGCGTCCGCGGTGGTCGGTGTCGTACTCCTCGATCCGCTTGTGCGCCGTGTCGAGCAGCGACGTGACCGCGCTACGGCGCGCCGGTTGCGTGCCGAACTCGCGGGGATCGAGATCGAGGTACAGGCTCAGCACGGGCACGGGCGGGCGCAGGG
Source organism: uncultured Actinomycetes bacterium (assembly GCA_963743055.1). GTDB lineage: Bacteria > Actinomycetota > Thermoleophilia > Solirubrobacterales > Solirubrobacteraceae > CADCVQ01. The sequence goes on from CAVUOK010000006.1 coordinate 304,755, forward strand.
TGGCCAGCTCCCTCAGCGTGCCGGCGATGACCGGTCCCGCATCGACGTATCCCGCGGTCTGCCCACTCACGCGATTGGCTCCATCGGACAGAGCAGTAGACCGCGGTCCACGCGCCACAACCGCCTGACCGGAGATCGCCCGCGGCTACGTGAGCCATAGAGCCATAGTCAGACCCCGTGCAGCTCGCGCGCGGCCGCCCGCGCGACCTCCAGCAGCGGGCTCACCGTCGCATTCGCCGGGGCGCGCCAGGCGAGCACGATCGCCGCCATCCGCACCGGCGGATCGGTCGGGCGGGACGTGACGATCGTGGCGATCTCGCCGACCGTGTCGAGCAGCGGCGCCGGCGCCAGCGCGACGCCGTTGCCGTGGGCGACCGCCATGAGGACGTCGCGCGGGTCGCCTCCGCCCCACTCGCGCACGCGGCGAAACTCGTGACCGGCGTCCCGGACGCGCGCGATCAGGGCATCGTGCACCGCGGGATCGATCCGGCGCGGAACGGTCAGCAGCTCCTCCTGACGCAGGTCGCGCGCCATCACCGCCGGGCGCTGCGCGAGGCGGTGACCGATCGGCACGATTGCCGCGAGCCGCTCGCCCGGGAAGATCGGCACCGCTTCGATGCCGTCGAGGTCGCCGGTGCCGTAGAGCAGGCCGAAGTCCAGCTCGCCGGACTGCAACGCGCGCACCTGTGCGGCGCTCGGCAGGTGCCGCAGCTCAGCCTCGAGGTGCGGATCGGACGCGTACAGCGCGCCCACGAAGGACTGCACCCGCTGGAGCGCGAGCTCCGCGACGCAGCCGATGCGCAGCGTCGCGTCCGGGCCACGGAGGGGATCGGTATCGCCGAGCACGGTCCGTGTATCTATCTCCGATGACGGGACTGCCCATGCACCGCGGGTTCACTCTGTGATGCTGGCGCTCGAGTGAAGACGGCCTATGGAACGTGCACGACCCCGTCACTCAAAGGAGGACTCGGCGATGGCCCAGCCTTGGACTGAACGCTTTGCGCAGGTCGACGTCGCCCCCGCGGGCATCATGACGGCGTGGTTCAACGACCTGCGCCTATCCGACGACGACGTCAGGAAGGCGCGTAGGTGGCTCATGGTCAGCGCGATCCTCGCGCTCCTCGGCGGCGCAGCGGCGATCGTCGTCCCGGCGGTGGCCACGGTGACGATGACGATCTTCATCGGGTGGATCCTCGTCTACTCGGGCGTCGTCATGGCGATTCACTCCTGGACGCAACGGGCCGCCGGCCGCACGTGGGAACGCGCCCTGCAGGCGCTGCTGGCGCTCGTCATCGGCATCTACATGGTCCTGTTCCCGGGTGCCGGAGCGCTCTCGCTCACGCTTCTGCTCGTCATCTGGTTCGTCCTCAGCGGGGGGCTGCAGCTTGCGGCCGCGCGCCAGCTGCGGGGCCTGCCGGGAGCCGGCTGGATGCTCTTCGGCGGCGTGCTCGCGATCCTGCTCGCGGCGCTCATCGCAGTCGATCTGCCGAGCTCCGCGGCATGGGCGATCGGCTTGCTCGTCGGGGTCAACCTCGTCTTCTGGGGCACCCGCACGCTCGTCGCCGCAAGCCTGCTCAAGCGCGTCTTCGAGCGTTGAGCGCGTCGGCCGACATGGCGTGAGCGGGCTCACAGCACGGGGTAGCGCCATCATCGGCGCGAAATCCACACGCCCGGCGGCGGCATGGGCTGGTGGGCCGCTTGGAGCCGTCTCTGCGGGACGGACCTGGACGCGCTTTCAGCGATGCGGCTTCGACGGAAATTTTCCGTGGAGTTGTCGATGTGCGCGCTCGTAGGCGCTGCGTATGCCGGCGCCTGGGTGACGGTGTCCGAACGCGATGAACAGCCACACGAGCGTGTGGTCCTGCCTATCGCGCGTCAGCTGAAGCACGAACGCGAAGGGTCGCTGCGATGGAGGGTCGTCGGTGATTGGCAGATACAGCTTGGCGCAGCCGGCGAACTCGGGTGCCGTCGGGTCCGAGCGCCTCGCAGGGCAGCAGCGAGGTGAGCGCCACGTCATCGCGTTGTATCTGCGCGCGTGCGCTGGTCGCGATCTGAAGCGGTCGGCCGGAGAAGCCGCGGATCGCCTCGCTCCAGACCTGCTCGTCAAAGCGCACGGCGAGGCGCTGACGCTTCGCCACCCTCAGCCTTCGCCGTCGCGAGGACCCATCTGATCGGCGAGCGATTCGAGTTCATCCGGCCCCAAAGGCGCGATGCCAAGCCGCTGGTGCACGGCGTCGATGAGTGGTGGCGCACTGATCTCGAGCAACTGCGAGGCGAGACGGTCCATGCGCTGCGCGACGCGACCGGCCTGCTGAGCGTCAAGCATTCCCAAGCCCGACAGCGTCCGCTCCGCCCCTTCGAGTTGATGCTCGAGTTGCGCGATCGAATCATCAGGCGAGCGGCTCACGAGTTCAAACGGTACCGGCCGACCAAGACGTCA
>CAVUOK010000007.1:0-46853 GCA_963743055.1 uncultured Actinomycetes bacterium
CTCGGGCGTGCGCGACGACGTACGCATCGTGACCGCGGAGCTGATTAGGAAGCTGGCCACCGCCGCGGCCGAGATCTTCGAGGACGACGCGTCGGTCGACGTGCTGGCCGCCGACTGGTCGATGCTGACCGACCAGGGTCCGTTCTCGCTGCTCTTCCTCGACTCCGGCGAGCCCGACAGCGTGCGGGTCGACGCCGTGGCCGACCTGGTCGAGCGGGTAGGCCTCGTCGTGCTCGACGACTTCACGCCGTGCGAGGTCTGGCCCCCGATCCATCGTGGCCGGGTCGACACCCTGCGCGAGGAGTGGCTGACCGACGAGCGGTTCACCGCCGTCGAGGTGATGATCGCCTCCGACGCCTCGTGCGGTCATCGCCACACGTCGCTGAGCTCGGTTCGGGCTGAGTCTCGATACGGGCCTGGGCGGCCCTACTCGACCAACGAATCCTCCCTCTCGGTGGTCTCGGTGGTCTAGGTGGTCTCGGTGGTCTCGGTGGTCTCGGTGGTCTCGGTGGTCGAGTGCCGAGCGAGGAACGAGCGAGGTGTATCGATATTTGCTCGGGTAGCGCAAGGGATCAGCTGGCGATCGGCCGGTCGACATGGGTCGAGCACCGGCTCGACGGCGTACGCCGGACCCAGGTCGACCGGTGCACCAACGGGGAGCATCGTGTGGACGAGCGGACCGATGGCCAGCGCGTAGACGACGGTGCCCAGACCGAGCGGCTCCCCCTGAGCAACTCAGCCGACAGCGAGCACGATCACCTCGAGCGAGGTGCGGACCAGCCGGACCCAGAGCCCGGTACGCCGCACCAGGCCGGTCATCAGCCCGTCGCGCGGGCGCCGACGCCAAGCCATCGATCCAAGCGCGCAAGCGCACCCATCCCAGCGCGCCGCCCGCAGCTGGACGTGTGCAGCGCGTCGAGCACGAGTACGAACGGATGGGCTCGGTCTGCTACCACGACGCGTGGGACGTGCGGCGCGGTCGGGTGATCGGACGCAGCGAACGCAAAGGCGGCATCGCGCCGTTCGACAGGCTCGTCTGGCAGGTCATGACCAAAGAGCCCTACGCGTCCGCGAGGCGCGTGTTCTGGATCGTCGACAACGGCTCTGATCACCGCGGCCAAGCATCGATCAAGCGCCTACAGCGCCGCTGGCCAACGCTGATCCTCGTCCATCTCCCCGTGCATGCGAGCTGGCTGAACCAGGTCGAGATCTACCACTCGATCATCCAGCGCAAGCTGCTCGCGCCCAACAATTTCGCCAGCACCGCCGAGCTCGCACGCGCCCTCAACGACTTCGAGCATCACTACAACAAGATCGCCAAGCCCTTCGACTGGACGTTCACCCGCGACGACCTCGCAAACCTCCTGACCCGCCTCGACGAACACCAACACGACCCACCGGTCACAGTCGCCGCCTGATCACGACCGAACTTGCGGCGGGCAGCACTAAGGCCGTCGTCGCCAACGATGTCGGCGAGGGAGAGCAGGCGTGCGTCGTGCATCGCCTTGACAGCGCGACGACGCGCGACATCGGGCTCCAAGTCGTCTGCGTCGGCGAATACGGCGACCACCAAGCTCGCTGGGATAGGATGCTCAGCGAGGAGCGCCGCAAGTCGCAAGAAGTCCAAGCCGCTCTCATCCAAGAGAGCGATGCTTCGCGTCAGTGTGGTCGCGATGCTTCGCGATTGACGGTCGGGCAAGTCGCCCGACAGCTCAGTGGCGAGCTCAAGCTCGTCGTGGGTCGGATGGGCTAGCGCGTGGCGAAATGCCGCAAAGGAGCGGATGCCCTGCTCAGCGCGCAACGCCGCGCCAGCGACATCAATCGCTAACGCGTGACCCCCTAGGTCGTTGACAAGCGCTCTTGCCGCAGTCTGTTCGTCCTCACCTCTTGGTTCCCGATGCGCGCTCAGGAGTTCGACTCCCTCGTCTTGAGGGAGCACACCCAAGTCGATCTGAATACCAGGGCCTATGTCATCGCGAATCCGCGTTGTCACCAGAGTCTTGCCCCATCGGCTAGGTGCGAGCCACGAGTCGAGGTCCGACCGCGGTTGAAGGTCGTCCACCACCCACAGATAAGGTTGCTCTCGGGCATCCAAGGCGCCAGCCAGGGCGGCGCGAACCTGTGGCGGTGACAGATCGGCGACCGGGAGGCTGACCGCGATGGCAAAAGCCCGCAGTTGCTCATCCTGCTCGGCCCTGCCTGTCTGGGGACCCGGCTCATCTTTAGTCGCGTCATGACTGGCGCGGAGCCAGAAAACCCCGCCTGGGTAGCCTGCCCCGAACCGAATCGCGTACTCCTCTGCTAAGAGTGATTTGCCGATACCGCCCATTCCGGTCATTCGGGCGAAAGAGGCTCCGCGCGCGCCACAATCCAGGGCCACTTCACCGGCGGCAAGCGCGGAGTGAACATTCCACATGTCCGTAAGCCGCCCAACAAATCGCGTAGATCCGAGAGGGCGTTTGCCGTACCATGCGGGCGCGATCGGCGCGCCCAGATCTCCGAGCGCTCCGGAAAGTCCTGCGACATGGTCGGCTACACGTCTTCCAAGCTCTGCAAATCCTGATTCATCACCTATCACTGGGGCGCGCAGGAACAGCGCGTTACGCAACGGCGACGGCTCAATGTGGGTATCACGAGCCTCGAGATTGACCACAAGTACGCGTCGGCACGGATCCCCGTGGCGTTCGGCACCAAGGAACGCTGCCATCAGCTCCCATTGACATGCCCGGCGGGTTGGATACACCGCCGAGTAGAGAGCCAGGAGTGCCTTGCTCTGCGCAAGGCCTTGGCCGATCGAGCGGCTGATCCCATCAAAGTCCGCAATCTCGGCCTCATCCAACCAGACGTTCAGCCCCCGCGCGGCGAGAGCACCGCGGATCGCGTGTGCGCGCTCGCTGTCTACGTGCGCGTAGCTGATGAAGATGTCGTAGCTGGTCATGCGTGAATTGTCCTCGGCTGATCAATCAAGGCAAGTGCGCTGGCTGGGTCCCGGGCTCAGGAGCAGCAGCGGCAGCTCAGATCCTGGACACACGCCGCACGACTTGATTGCTGCCAGCGCACCTTGTGGCCATCCGGCACAGCGCTGCTATTCGTCGACGATAGCGGCGCTGTCACTCAGTTCTCGATGACGAGCCGCTCGCTGCTCGCTGGCATTGCCACGGAGCAGCCACCGCCGCGCAAGACGGCGCATCCAGCACATGACACGGGCGCTGGACGCCTCTCCAGAGGAGGCTGGTCGGTCCTACCGATGGTGTGCACCACCTTGAGCGCGCGCCCGCTCCCCTCTACCGCGCACCCTGCCTAGGGCGCTCTCGGCCGTGGCGTCATCGACCATCGCCGCGTGAGACCGTGTGTGCGCGTCGCCAAACGGTACGCACCGGCATTGCAGCTGAAGTGCTGTGGCGATCTCGAGAAGGATCGTCACAGACAGGTCGCGCCTGCCACGCTCGATCCCGCTCAGATATCCGCGAGAGATGCCCGCGAGAGTTGCGGCCTGCTGCTGAGTCAAGCCCAGCTCCTTTCGGCGCTGCCTAAGAGCGTCGCCGATGTCATGGAGGGCGCTCACTGGTCCTCGCTGTCATCGACCGGCGCTCCGCCTCCGAGATCGACCGCGCGATCGACTGTCGTGCCGAACGACTTGATCGCGACGGTCCATCCATCGGAGCCCTCACACCAAGCGAGATAGGCGACAGCGAGTAGGTCAGATGGGCTGAACGCGTTCGCTTTGGCGAAGAGGTGCAGCGTTGCGTACTCCGGCCAGCATCGCCGCTTCCATTCGCGCTGCCATCCGCGGCCTGGCACGAGTCCGCCTTCAAACGCGATCGACAGCGCGGCGTACCACTCCGCGGCGTTGATACGGCCGAGACGGCGCCCATCGACGATCTCCCTCGGGCTCAATGCCCCGCGCACGACTTCGGCTGGCGTGCAGCCCATACGGCGGCACGTCCTGCGCACGACGGTCGCGCTCTTCAGGCCGAGCTCATCCCGCCGGTCGGTCCAGGCGCAGCGCTCGCCAGACCGATACCGAAACATGATTCCGACTGGAGATGTCTGATGAACCAGTCGAACGTCAGCCGCGAGCGAGGATACGGTGGTGGGGCGTCGAGCGCACGCGACAACCGGGAGGAGCGGAGATCGCCAAGCATGCAAGAACTGATCGGCAAGGACAGTCTTACCAATCACTTCTTGCGGACCGAGATCGTCGCCGGGGAGAAACGTGACGGGCGGCGCCGTCGGTGCGATCAGCGGTCCGAATATCTCGATCTTGATGAGTCCTTGGTCGCTGTCGTCGTGCACGATGACCTTCGATACGCACGCGCGCAGGATCTCCACGCGCAGCCGCATCGCGATCGGGTCATCGAGCGGTGGTTCGATTGGCAATTCCTCGCGGAGGCGACGCTCAAGCGCCGTACGGTCGACGGCGTGCGGGTGGGAAGCGTCCTTACGGCGCATACGATCAAGCCTCTGCTCAAGGCGACGAATGTCTACCGCGAGGGCGCTTGCGAGTTCTGAGTACTGCGCGACGGCGTCCCCTTCCGCGTGGTCGTCGGAGACGAAGCGTGCCAAGAGGTCGGCGTGACGGTGGCGCTGGCGGTGCAGCTTCGCCTCGATGGTCGCTGTCTCCGCGGCGGTGGAGTCCTCGATCCGTGACTGCCCCTCGCCGCGACCGTTGGCGATCCATTGAGCTCTGATCGTCTCGTCATCGGCAAGGCGATAGATCGCCTCGATGACCGCCCGCTCGAGCGGCGCGGCAGGCAGCGCCAGGACCGGGCACTTCTCGGGCCGCGACGTGTGGTTGTAGGAGACGGTGGGCCACGACGCCGGCCGGCGAGACGAGAGTTGAGCCGAAAGGCGAATGCGTCGTCCGCTGTCATCGTGATCGTTCTGGCATCGCGCGTGGACGAGCAGGACGTGATTCAGCAGGAAGCATCCGTACGGAGTGACGTTGTTCTTTCCTCCACGCGCGGCGCGCTGGGCCTGCGCGCGGGCGTAGTCCACTTCGGAGATCGGTCGACGCAGTTGGATCGGGCGGACGTCGTAGGTCTTGTCCTTGTAGGTGGCCGTGAGGCACCCGGTGACATACACGCGATCGCTGATCACGCGCTGGACGACGTAGTAGGTGATGTCGATGCCCTCTTTCCGGAGCCGCCTGACGACATCGCGAATGCTGAACGGTCGTCCGTCAGGGTGCAGCGACAGGTACGACGCGAAGATCAGTTCGACGATCGCCCACTGCTCGTCGTCGACGACGAGGTAGTCCTGCGGCCCGCGACGAAATCCGAACGGGATCAGGCCCGGCCAGCCGCGACCGGTCTCGAGAAAGCGCCGGATGAGACCGTTACTCGTGCGCTCGACGATCTTGTCGGCCTCCCATTCCGCGAGCAGGCGGCGGAATGAGTGATCCAGCCGGGGGCTGTTCCAATCCACCAGGGGGTTCTGTTCAGTCGCGAAGTAGAGCCGGATCTCGTGCTGACGCAGCCACTTGCAGAACGCCATGTTCGTCATCTGATCTCGAGCGATGCGATCGATCTCGCGCCAGCTCACCCACTCCAGCCCGTGCAACGCCACGAGATCTCGGACGAGCGCGAACCCCATGCGCTCCTCATAGGTGACGTTGCGGTCGGCGTTGAGCTCGACGATGACCCAGCGCGGGCGTAATCCGAGCCGTTCCGACATGGAGTGCTGCACATCGAGTTGCACGGCGACCGTCTCGCCGGCACTGATGTCGTTCCCCGACAGGCGGGCCATGAGAGCGCCGTCGCCTTCGGGGTCGATCTCGAAGTAGCGCAGGATGTGGCGGTGCTTTCGCAGCTCCTTGCCCGATCCGTACCGGGCGTCGAGCTCATTAAGCACCCCCTCGACGGTGTTGCGCACGGGGCGCCGCTTGCGTCCTCCCCTGCCGGGCCTCCCGACTACCACGGGTGCCGCTTCGACAATCGGATGGAGGATCGGCGCCGGCGGCGTGCTTGATGCCCCGCGCAGCAGCGACGTGAGGTGCGTCGCGAATCCTGTGCGCCGCTCCGTCGCGTCCTGTTCGAGCATCTCGCTCGCGGTGATGGTCTGGCGCTTGGGAGAAGGCACGCGAGCTCGATCGGGCGGGCGGCCGGCGACACCAGCCCGCGCGCAGCGAGCATGACCCCGCAGTCCAGCGAAAGCCAAGAATCCGGAGTCTCGAGTGCCTCCGTGAAAAGACACGGGGCGCGTACGCTCGTGCCCCTACCTTCGGCTACGTCAATGCACGAGGCACCACCCGGTGCCCTGCGAGCACTCTCGTCGAGCGCGTTCCTCCTGCATATGAGCATGTTTCAATCGCATGAGCACACGACTGAAAATCGTGGTGTCCCCGGTTCGAGTCCGGGTCTCGCCATCCGCGCACGATGGCATCCGTGCCCAAACCGAGGACATCGTCCGGACGGTTCGAGTCCGGGTCTCGCCATCCGCGCACGATGGCATCCGTGCCCAAACCGAGGACATCGTCCGGACGGTTCGAGTCCGGGTCTCGCCATCCGCCAAGGACGGCGCCCGTCCGACGAGGTACGGAGCAGTCGGCCCCCGCCCAGGGCGTCAGTCGGCCGCCCGGCGCAGGCTACGAGCCACGCGGCGGGCGACGGCGTGTTTCCGATCAGTCCGAGCCGCGCTCGACCTGGACGTTGTGAAACGTCACCTCGACGGGCTCCTTGAAGCGGCAGCCGTTGACGTCGTCGTGGCGCATGAACGTCGGCGGCTCGACGCGGACGTGCAGCTGGTAGGTGCCGTCCGACGGGACCGTCCAGTTGCGGCCGTAGTGGTAGAGCATCGGGTGCCAGAGCATCGGGTGCTCGTGCCTGCCGACCTCGTTGCCGCCCGGATCGACGAGCGTGCCGAGCACCTTCAGGCACGGGATGAAGCGGCCGTCGGACGCGTCGCACACCGCGATCTCGACGTGCAGGTTCTCGCCGTCGGGGTCGTGCCAGACGAGCTCGCCGTCCTCCCACTCGTACATGCCCTCGGCCTCCTCGACCGCGTACCCGATGAGGTACTCGCCGGCGGTCGTCGTGCCGCCGTCGTGGGCGACGTCGCTGGCCATGTGCTCCAGCGCGCGGCGGTACGCCTCGCCCTGCTGGCGCGCGAGATCGAGCTGCTTGGCGTCGGCCTCGTCGGTGTTCGGGTCCATCGGCGGCCGTTGCGTTGCCATGTCTGCGTCCTCCTGTGTTCGCCTGGTGGAGGCGAATACCCGCCTACGGCGCGCGCCGCACCTCGACGCAGCCGGCGCGCGTGCGCGCCTCGAGCACGGGCTGGGGCGCCGTCGCGGGACCCTGCAGGATCGCGCCGCTGCGCAGGTCGAAGCGGCTGCCGTGGCACGGGCAGGTGATGGCCCCGTCCTCGACGTCGCCCGTCGCCAGCGAGCAGCCGCGGTGCGAGCAGCGGTCGTGCAGCGCGAGCACCTGCTCGCCGTCGCGGATCAGCACGACCGGCGTGTCGCCGGCCAGACCCGCGACCGGTTTGGTCGCGTCGAGCTCGTCGACGGGCAGCGCCTGCGTCCACTCCTCGGGGCCGCGGTCGAACACCGTCTGATCGACGCCGACGCCCAGCCGCAGCGCGAGATGCCCCCCGAGGTGGCCGCCCGCGCTCATGACCCCCGCCCCGGCGAGCGCCAGCCCGACGCCGAGACCGCGCTTGCCGCGGCGGCGGCTCGCGAGCGACCCGGCGTACAGCGCGAACGCGACGCCGTTGACCGCGGCGTGCACGAGCCCGACGCGGCGGACGTCGGGGTCGACGGACTCGCTGTCGGCCCAGTCGCTCCAACCCGTGAGCGCGGTCGGCGGGTACGCGGCAAGGCCCACCCCGATCAGGCGCCGGGCGGCAGCGTCGGTCTCCTCGCCGCCGAGGAGGTCGAGGAGGCTGGCGCTCGTCAAGGTCCCGATGACGACGTCGGTCAGGACCGGATGCAGCGCGTGGCCCATCCAGGTGCCGCTGAGCACGTCCTTCACGGGGCCCGAGACGAGGTCGCGGACGGTCTTGCCGATCTGCTCGGCGGGTCCGTCCAGCACCGCCGCTTCAGAGGCGCGGTCGGCGAGGACGTCGAGTGGCTGGCTGGCGGTCGCGGTCATGCGATCCGGTTTACCCGCAACCCCGCGGACCCGAATCGGACCACCGTCGAGAGCTTCGCCGGGCGAGCCGCCGGCTCAGGGGCTCGGCGCGGCCTGCGCCACTGCGGCCCATGCCGCCTCGATCTCGGCGCCCAGCGGCTCCGCGCGCGCTCCCACGAGGCGCAGGATCGGCCCGTCGCCGTCGGGCACGACGCGCCAGAACCCCAGCTCGCCGGCGTCGACCCACGACCACTTCTCGGCGCTGCGCGTGCCCGACCGGTCGCGCGCCGTGATCGTCACCGAGCCCGACGACCTGCGCGCGTAGAGGATGTCGGCGGCCCGCGCCGGCACGCACGACGGCGGCTCCTCGCGCCGGCGGACCGCTTCGATCGTCTGCGACATCATCCGCGCGGTCAGCTCGACCTGCTCGGGCTCGGCGGCGGGGTCCGCGCCGGCCACCGTCGCCCCGACGTCCCCGCGCGAGGCGAGATCCGCGGCAACCACCGCCAGCCTGAGCTCGCGGCGCAGCAGCTCGCCCGCCAGGTCGCGGCTGTGGGCGGTCATCCGCTGGATCGCGAGCCCGTCGCGCGCCCCCTGCTCGACGACCATGTCGCGGTGCGCGAACAGCGTCACGGCACGCGCCGTCGAGCGCTCCTCGCGGCGGATCGTCGCGACCGCCTCGGCGCCGAGGAACGCGCCGAGCAGCGTCGCGTGCGGCTCGAGGAACGTCAGGCGCGGGCGCTCGAACGTGCCCTCGAGCATGATCGCCCGCCGCGCGACCAGCCCGCGCAGCGCCGTGTGGTTCTGGGCCCGGCGGATGGGGTCGTGCATGTCGCCCGCGCGCCCCCGGCGCGCGATGTCGCGGCGCGTGAACGCCTCGGAGATCGCGTCGAGCTCGTCGTCGGAGTAGTCGATGCTGATCGACCGGACGAACGGCTCGGAGATCGCTAACCGCCCATCCGGATGAACACGACGTTGCCGACGCCGAGGTTGCGATCCTGGCGCGTCACGGCGTCGTCGGCGTTGCCCTCGACCGTCGTGAACTGGCCGTCGTGGACCGTCGACTCGAGGAAGCCGATGTGGCCGTCGCCGGTGAAGTCCGAGCCGCCGCCCCAGTCGTACGCGACGATGTCGCCGGGGCGCGCGTGCGCGGCATCGACGATGTGCATGCCGTGCTGCCCGGCCTCGGCGGCGTTGACCCAGTTCGAGACGGCCGCCCAGCCCGAGCCCGGCATCTCGTGGCCCGACTGCTCGACCGACCACTGGACGAAGCTCGCGCACCACGGGTTGCCCGGCCCGACATCGGCGGTCGCGAGGTACTTGTTGACCTGCGGGCCGGTGTTGTCGCCGAACTCGTGCACGCCGAGCTGGCTCTTGGCGGCCGAGAGGGGCCCGCCGGCCGCCGGCGCGATCGCGGCGTGTTCCATCTTGCAGTGACTGACGAGCTCGCCCGCGGCCGCGTGGGCTTGGCTGAACTGCGACGGATCGATGCCCGGCACGGCCTCGGACGCCCACCGGCCGAGCGCGTCCGGGTCGTCGAGCCCGCCGTCGCGGATCCCGCCCCCGAAGCCCGACAGGCGGCCGACGACGTGGTCGAGCTGCGCGTCGGGGTGATCGACCCACCAGTCGCCGGCCGGATGCGTGTCGCGCGCGACCCCGGCACCGGGAGGCGCGTACGTCGCGGCCGGGTCGATGCCGAAGAAGCCGGCGTCGTTCTCGCCGCTTGGCATGTTGCGCAGGCCGCTCTGCGCGAGCGCCATCATCACGGGAAGCGTCGGCGGCAGGCCCTCGTGCGCGGCAGTCGCGGCCATCCAGCAAGCCCAGTCCTGGCGGTCGGTCTCGTGCGCCGACGGCATGTCGACGGGCGCCGGCGTGCCGTGGCCCTCGCCACCGCCCGCCCCGCCGAGGCTCTGCTGCTCGGCGCGGTGCTCGCCCGGCGGCATGTCGCTCGGATCGACCGTGTAGCTCTGGTCGGCGGTCGGGCTGACCGGGCCGGCCTCACCCGAGCCCGAGCCGCCGCCCGCGGCGGCCTGATAGGCGGCCGCCGCCGGCGCGCCGCCGATCTGGCGGTTCGCGTCGACCTCGCGACTGGCGGCCGGGGTGTCGTGCGGCGTGGCGTGCGGATCGGGCGCGGTCCCCGGCGGGGCGGCTGCCGTCGCGGACGCCGGGCGCTCGAGCGCGTCGGGCGTGACGACGCGCGCGCCGGTGCTCGTCGACGCGACCGTCCCCTGCGAGCTCGTCGTGAGCTGGACGGTGGTCGGCGTGCCGCCCGCTCCGACGATCGTCGTCGTGGTGGTCCTGACCGCGCGGGCCAGCGGCACCCCGGCGGCGGCCGTGGCGGCGGGGCCCGGCGCGTCGGCGACCTCCGCCGCGGCGGCGCGCACCTGCAGCTCCTCGCCGACGCTCCCGTACTGCGAGGCGAGCGAGTTCAGCCGCGACGCGACGCCCGACAGCGCGCCCGTGTACTTGCCCGCCATCGCGCCGGGCATCTCCGGCACCGGCACGCCCTGCAGCGCGGCGGCCTGCGCGCGTAGGTCGTCGCCGCACGTCACGCCGGCCACGCCGGACTGGCGCACCTGCTGCGGCTGGATCCGGATCGCCGTCATGCCGCCGGCGCCTCGCCCGGCGTGGCAGCGGTCGCCGGCTTGGGGTCGCCCCCGTTGTCGCCCTCGTGGGCGTCGGCCTCGCGCTCGGCCTGCTCGCGCGCGTCGGTGTTCATCTGCTCGACGACCTCCGCGTCGCTGAACAGCGCCGCGGCGAGGCCGTTGAGCTCGGAGACGGCCGCCGAGATCCCGCCGCGCGCGGTCTGGCTCGCGCCGCGCAGCCGCTGCGCCGCGCCGCCCTCGAACACCGCGCCGTCCAGCGCGGCCGCGAAGCCGGCCGGGACCGCGGCGATGATCTCCGCGCGCCCGGCGATCTCCTTCGCGAGCGCGCGCATCGCCTGGGGATCGCCGAAGACCTCCGCTTCGGTCATCGGCGCGGCAGCTCCACCTTGGACGGCACGAGGATCGTCTCGCCGCCGCCGGCCGGCTTGGCGGGTTGCAGCGGCGCCGTCGCGGCGGGCTCGACGCCGTCGGAGCGGCTGCCCAGCAGGTAGCCGCCGGCGCCCAGGACGCAGCACGCCGCCACCGTGGCGAGCGTGACAGCGCGTGATGGACGTCGCAACTTCACATCGCGAAGGTAGCTGCCCGACCGCCGCGCGTCCATTTCCATGGCGTTCACGATCGCACCGCGTATCCGGCCCGCTTGAACTCGTCGAGCACGGCGACCGACTTACGGTGACCGGCGCGGATGTCCGCCGCCGCGCTGCCGAAGGCCGCGCTCGAGTCCTTGTCGAGGGCGTTGGCGAGGTCCTCCAGGCCGCGGGCCTGCTGCGTGAGCGCCTTCGTCAGCCGCGCGATGACGGCGGCGGTGCCCGGGTCGACGCCCTTCGCCGAGAACCCCGAGACCGCGTCGGCGATCTCCGACGACAGCCCCTGCGCCGCGGTGGCGCGCTTGGAGCGCTCACCGCGGAAGTCGACCGCGGCGACGCCGATCGCCTGCTCGACCGCCTTGAGCATGTCGTGCAGCTGCTCGCTCACGGGCCCCGACGCCAGCACCGGGAGGTCCTTGCCGGGGCCCTTCGCGTGGACGACGAGCGCGGTGCAGCGGCCCGCCGAGGTGGCCTCCGAGCAGACGGCGAACAGCGTGCTCTCGGTCGTCGGCCGCGCGACGACCCGCGCGCCCGTGCCCGTGTAGGTCACGAGCCCGGTCGTCCCGCTCGTCGCCGCGCGCGGGGTGGCCTTGCGGTCGGGCAGCAGGCTCGCGGCCAGCGGATCGCCCGGCAGGCGGACATCGTCGGCGACCGCGAGCGTCACCGACTCGCCGGCGGCGCCCGAGAGCTGCACGCCGCCGGGCGCCGGCGCGGTGGATCGCGTCCAGGTGTCGCCGGCGTCGAGCGTGAACGCGCCGACGCGAACGGGCGGCCCGGGCTCCGGCACGCTCGCGCGGCCGGCGAGCAGGCCGGCGAGGCCGATCGACAGCGCGACCATCGCGCACGCCACCCAGGTCGCCCACGGGACGGGCCCGCTCTGCGCGTCCGGCTTGGGAGGCAGCGGCCGGCGGTGCTCGATGCGCGTCGTGTCCTGCCCCGAGATCGCCGCGCCGGGCCTGGCCTGGGCCGGTGGCGGGGGCGAGTCCGCGACCGCGACCTCGGAAGCGGTGAGCGGACAGCCCTCACCGCGGACGCCCGCCGGCAGGGCCGCGACCGCGTCCGTCAGCGCGGTCGCGAGCTCGAGCGGACCCGGCCGCGCGGCCGGGTCGAGCGCCATCGCCGCCGCGAGCACGGCGTTGAGCTCGGCGGCCGGCGTCCCCTCGGCGTCGGCGAGCACGGGCGCCGGCGCCGTGGTCCGGAACAGCACGTACTCGGCGGGGCGCCGGTCGCTGTACGGCGGCGCACCCGTGAGACACCAGACGGCTACCGCGGCCAGCCCATACACGTCCGAGGCGGGCGCCGCGGGCTTGCCGAGGACGAGCTCGGGCGCCGTGTAGCGCATCGACTCGAGGATCTCCGCGCGCGTCAGCAAGCCGGTGCGACCGCTCGTGCGCGTGACGCCGAAGTCGTGCACGACGCCGTTGCCCCAGCGATCCATCGTGATGCAGTCCGGGCGCAGGTCGCGGTGGACCACGCCCTGCTCGTGCGCCGCCTGCAGCGCGGCGGCGACGTCGGCGAGCACCTTCGCCGCCTCGACCGGCGTGATCGCGCGCCGCGCGCCGAGGTCGGCGAGCGTGCGCCCCTTCGGCATCGAGCTTGCGATGTACAGCCCGCCCTCGTGGCTTCCGGCCGCGAACACGGGCGCGATGCCGGGGTGCTCGAGCCGCGCGACCCGCCGCGCGCCGGCCTGCGCGGCCTCGATCGCGGCGCGGTCGTCGGCGAAGACGGCCGGGTAGACGAACTTCAACGCGACCTCGCGAGCGAGCGTCCGGTGCGTGGCGCGGAACGTCGCGCTCGAGCCGCCCTCGGCGATCAGCTCGCCGATCTCGAAGTCGTCGACGACGTCTCCGGGTGCGATGCGGATGAGATCGGGACTGCTCACAGCCCACCATCATGGCGCCGCGCGCGCCTCCTATGGGCGCTTGCGCCCCGCCACCCATCGTCGTTACCCTCGTCTTCCTTCCACATCAAACACACGCGAGGTAGCACATGAGTGGTCGTATTGGCGGCACTGTCGAGCAGATGCAGACGATGGGCGCGAAGTTCAACAGCGAAGTGGCCGAGCTGGAGAGCCTCGTCTCGCGGATCTCGGCGCAGCTGGGTTCGACCGACTGGGAGGGTGGTGCAGCGCAGCGCTTCCGCGCGCAGTGGGACGGCGAGTTCAAGAACACCTTCACCCAGGTCGCACAGGGCCTGCGCGAGTGCGCGAGCGAGGTCCAGAACCGCGCGACCGCGCTGACTCAGGCCGGCGGCTGACGCAGCCTCGTCAGGAGGGGCGCAAGCGCGCCACCTGCGCCAGCACGACCTGCCCGTCCGTGACGACGTAGCCGCGGCCGGGCGGGAACAGCGCGCTGCTGCGGCGCGGCAGGCGGGCGCCGAGCAGCTCGCCGTCGAGGTCGAGGTTCGGGTCCAGCAGCACCCCGCGGCCGTCCTTGCGGATCTCGCGGATCCACGTCGCGTAGTGGCGCGCCTGACCGGTCTCAAGCGACATGACGAAGCGCAGCTGGGCGTCGCGGCCGCGCTTGATCAGCAGCTCCAGCGAGCTTGCGACCGCTGACTCGGCGAGCTCGCCCGCGTCGTCGAGCACGACGAGGACCGGGTCCACGGGCCCGTCGGCCGGCGCGCCGACAAGCTCGTCGAGCAGCTCGCGCACGCGCGCCTCGCAGGCGTCCATCCCGCGCGACACCGACGTCCACTCGGGAGGTTCGCCGGCGAGCGACGAGCGGCGCGGCGTCAGCAGGTGCGTCTTCAGCCCCGGCGTCGACGCGCGCAGGCCCGCCGCGATCGTGTCCAGCGCCGTCGATCGCCCGCTGCGATACGGGCCGATGACGACGAAGTGCGAGTCCTCGAGCGACGCCGACACCGGCGCGAGGTCGAGGTCGTCCAGCGCGAACGGCGCCGACCATGGGCGCTCGGACAGCGGCAGCGCCGACGCCGCGACCTGCAGCGGCAGCGGCTCGATGCTCACCGCACGCTCGTCGGTCCCCGCGGCCAACCGCTGGGCCAAAGCCGCGAGCTCCAGCGCCTCGGTGCTCGCCTCGGTCGTGCCGGCCACCGTCGCGACGTGGACCTCGCGGCCGTCGGGCAGGAAGCCGCGGCCCGGCGGGACGACCGCGCCCTTCACGGTCTTGGGCTGCAGGCCGACCATCTGGTACTCGTCCTCGCTGGCCATCCGCATGATCAGCCGCGCGGCGATGAGCGAGGCGACCGCGGCCGGCACCGCGGCACGCCGGTCGGCCGTGACGACGAGATGCACGCCCGCCGCTCGCCCGTCCGCCACGATCCGCGGCACCGCCTCGACGAGCCGGCCGAGATCGACGCGCTCGTAGGCCTCGGTGAACCCGGCGTAGGAGTCCAGCAGCACGACGACGCGCGGCAGCGGCTCGTCGGGAAAGCGCCGCTGGAAGTCGGCGAGGTTCGCCACGCGGCGGTTCGCGAACACCTGCGAGCGCGTCTCGATCATGCGCCGCAGCAGGCTGATGAGCCGCGTGACGCGCTCCTCGTCCTCGCCGGGGATGATCGATCCGCAGTGCGGCAGCGTCTCGAGCGCCTGCAGGCCGCGCCCGGCGAAGTCCAGGCCGTAGAGGTTCAGGTCGCGCGGGCTGTGCGTACGAGCGAGCGCCGCGGCGATCGTGCGCAGCGCCGTCGTCTTGCCCGAGCCGCCGGCGCCGAAGATCAGCAGGCTCCCCTCCACGGCGAGATCGACCGAGAACGGCACCTGGCGCTGGAGCTTCGGCTCGTCGACGAGGGCGATCGTCGCGACGCCGGCCTGCGCCGCGGCGCCGAGGTCGTCGAGCGTGACGGTCGGCCCGAGGGCCGGCAGCCACGGGCTCGCCGGCTGCGCGATCCCGAGGTTCGCGGTGGCGTGGCGGATCGCCTCGACGAGCAGCTGCAGGTCGGTGACCTCGTCGTCGTCGCCCGAGCCCCCCGGAGAGGTGATGCTCCCGGCGCGCGGCGCCAGGTCGCGGATCTCGATCGGGCGAGCCGCCGCGCCGGACGCCGTGCGCCCGCCGACGTAGCCGGCCTGGAAGAGCTCGAGCTCGGTCGGCCCGGTCCGGGCGAGCGCGCGGCCGGGCACCGAGCGCGGCAGCCGCGCGGCGTCCGGGGCGCCGATGACGTCGTCGCTTTCCGGCACGCCCGCCACCCGCAGCGCGACCCGGAGGTTCGTGTTCGCGCGGATGTTCTCCGTGACCGCGTTGCCGGGGCGCTGCGTCGCGAGCACGAGGTGCACCCCGAGGCTGCGCCCGCGCTGCGCCACGTCGACGACGCCCTCGACGAACTCCGGCACCTCCTTGGCGAGCGTCGCGAACTCGTCGATGACGATGACGAGGCTCGGCGGCGCGGCCGCCGGGTCGCGCCGCTCGAGCTCGAGCAGGTCGCGCGTGGCCGACTCGTGCAGCACGTGCTCGCGGCGCTTGAGCTCGGCGTTCAGCGAGATCAGCGCGCGCTGGACCTGATGCGCGTCGAGGTCGGTGACCATGCCGACGCTGTGCGGTAGGCCGACGCAATCCTTGAACGCCGCGCCCCCCTTGTAGTCGACGAGCAGAAACGCGATCCGGTCGGGCGGGTGCGATGCCGCGAGCGCCGCGATCCAGGACTGCAGCAGCTCGCTCTTGCCGGCGCCGGTCGTGCCGGCGACGAGCGCGTGCGGCCCGTCCGCGCGCAGGTCCAGCGCGAACGGCCCGTCGGCGCCCACGCCGACGACGGCGTCCAGCGCATCCGGGTTGCGCGCGCTCCAGCGGCGGGCGATCCGCTGCGACGTCGGCTCTACGAGGTCGAGCAGCTCGACGAGGGCTACCGAGCGCGGGACGCTCGCCGCCGCACCGCCGGCGGTGACGTCCTCGACGGGTGCCAGCGAGCGCGCGACCGCGTCCGCGATCTCGACGCCGAGCGTGTCCAGCGAGGCCTCCTTGACCGTCGTGCCGGTCTCGGTCCACGTGACGTCGGCGACCGCGCGCTCGGAGGACGCCTGCACGATGACCTTGCAGCCGCCGGGCAGGTGGCGGCGATCGCGCGCGAGCCACACGGCCACGATGTCGACCTCTGCGCAGCCGTCGAGCAGGTCGTCGACGACGGTGGCTTCGGGCGCGACGTCCTCGTCGACGAGCACGACGATCGTCGTCCGCCGCCGGGCGCGCTTGCGGTCGCCCTCCGCGTGGCGCTCGCTCGCGATCGTCGCGATGCGCCGCACGAGCTCGCGCGCCGGCTGCTCGCCGATCGCGACGTGGGCGCCGTCCAGCGGCGACGCCGCGTGGTCGACGTGCGGCAGCCACGACAGCCAGCGCCAGGCCGCGGCCCGCTCGTGTGACAGCGCGGCGGTCATGACGACGTCGCGCGGGCTCTGCAGCGTCGCGAACTGGACCATGATCCAGCGCGCGACGCCGTCCACGACGGCCGCGTCGCCGACGACGCCGATCGCGCCGACCTGCGTCGGGCGGACGTGGACCGGGACGACCGGCACCGTCTCGTGCGCGCGGATCTTCTGCTCGACGTCCTCGCGCAGCTTCGGGTCGCCGCCGGTGGGGAACATCACCGACACGATCGAGCGCTGATCGGCGACGCCGAGGCGCAGGTCGAGGAAGTCCTTGTCGGTCGGGCGGCGCTCCCACAGATCCGGCAGATGCTCGATCGCGCGCGCCGCGAGCTCGCCGGCGTGTGGCGTCCCGGCGCGCCGCTCGGCCTGCTCCTCGACGCGGCTGCGCGCGAGCTGCTCCTCGAGCTGCGCGACCGACGCGTTGAAGCGCGTGAGCTGCTCGGCGTGCTCGCGGCGCCCGGAGCGCCGCTCGCTGAGCGACGAGCCGATCATCATGATCGGCGTGAACCCCGCCATCATGAGCATGATCGGCGACTTCGTCAGCAGGAACAGCGCGAGCCCCATGAAGACCGGCACGATCGCCACGACGACCGGGATCCGGATCGCTCGCGCAGACGACGGCGGCGGGTCGACGCGCAGCGTGGGCGGCTCGTACCCGCGCGAGACGCGCGGCGGCCGGTTGAACGCGATCCGCGACCCCGTGGTGTTGATGGCCGACCGATCCGGCGGGCGCCAGGGGTCGCACGTAAACGTCGAGCGCCCGGCCTCGACGGCCTGGCCTGCGTTCAAAAGCTGGCTGACCCCGTCCGCCAGCCCGACCCCCTCGATCGCCGTGCCGTTGCTCGACGCGGTGTCCGCGACCTGGCAGCCGCCGCCGCTGTCGATCTCGACGGCGAAGTGCTTGCGCGACAGCGACGCGTCGGCGACGTGCACGTCCGCGGAGACGTCGCGCCCGACGGCGTAGCGGCCGGGCGCGAGGCCGACGCGCAGGCCGGCCGACGGGCCGCCGGTGCAGACGAGCGTCGCGACGGGCGCGCCCTGCCCGCGGGTCGCGACGGCGCGCGGGTCGACCGGCCCGGCGAGCGACACGACGTCGCCGCCGAGCAGCCCGCACGTGCCGATCGCGTCGTCGGGTCGCAGGCGGCCGAGCCGGTCGGCGAACAGCACCCCCGGCCCGGACGAGGCGCCGGCGTGATCGGCGAGGGCGACAGCGAGGTCCGCGACGGTCGAGCGGGCGTTCGCGTCCACGACGACGTCGCGGTCGTGCGTGGCGTCTCGCAGCGTCAGGCGAAGCTCGACGCGTGCCCCCGCGCTGGCTGCTGTTCCGGTGTCGACCGTCAAGCTGCGATCACCATACTCCCGGCCGTTCAGCTCTCGCCGTATCCGACGGACCGCAGCCGCGCGAGCGCGGCGCGCACCCGCCGCTCGCGGATCTTGATCGCCGCGCGGGCGCTGTCGTAGCGGATCACGCGCCGTCGCGACGCGGCGCGCGAGAGGTTCTCGAGGTTGTCCGCCTGGCCGCGCAGGTGCTTGGCGAGCAGCGCGACGAGCGGGGCCTCCTGCGGGCGCGCGTCGAGGCCGGCCAGCGTCCGCGCCGCGGCCGCGTGGGCGCGCGCGGAGCGGCCGGCGGCGCGCCCGCGCGTGGCCGCGGAGCGCGCGCGCAGCAGCAGCGCCGTGGCCGCGCGGACCGCGTTGAGCTTCGTCAGCGCGCCGTCGATCTGCTCGGCGAGCCGCTTGTCGGGCCCGAGCGGCACGGGCTTCGCCGCGATCACGTCGAGCGTCGACGCGACGGCCGGGCACACCCCGGGGCGGTCCGCGCCGGGCCCCTCGCAGGCGATCGCGATCCACCCCTTGTCGTCGGGGACGAGCGCGAGCCACAGCCGCTCGCGGGAGCGCAGCGCCACGGCGTGGCGCGCGGCGGTGTGCGAGCCGAGGCGGACCGTCACCGGGTCGCTCTTGCCGGCGAAGCGGTCGCGCAGCGCCGCCGGCACGGGATCGAACCCGGCCCGGAAGGTCAGCATGCGGCCCGCGGCGAGCTTCACGCCGTCGCCGCGGCGCAGCGTGATCGGGTCCTCGAGCTCGAGGCCGTCGATGTCGCCGCTGCCCCGCGACCACGCGGCGGAATGCTCGAGCGTGAGCGCGGCGGAGCGAGCCTGCTCGGGTCCCGCCGGCGGGTCGTCGTGTCCGAGCGCCCAGCCGGCGACCGGCGCGACGACGAGCAGCGCGACGAGCCCGGCGATCGCGAGCGTGGTGTTGGAGACACGCCGCGGGGGTCGCTCGGGCTCGCCCCACAGCTCCGCGTCGCGCCTGAGGTCGGCGGCGGTGAGGTTGCGCGGGCCGCCCGGCAGCGCGACCGGCGATCCCGGCGGCGGGCCGGTGAGGGGGTCGTCGGCCGGCTCTGGCGTTCGCTCAGGCTCCGCGTCGGCGTCGTGGACGCCCGGTGCCGGGAAGGCGGGCGCGTCGTCGAGGAGCCGGGGCTCGACGATCGTGAGCGCGTCGCGGCAGGCCTCGACGAGCCCCGTCGCCGTTGCGAACCGGTCCTCGGGCAGCTTCGCCATCCCGACCTGAAAGACGGCGTCGAGCCCGGCCGGGGCGGGGATGCCGAGCCCGGCGAAGGACGGTGGCGGCGCCCGCAGGTGCGCGTGCATGAGCGCCGCGTCGCTGTCGCGCTCGTACGGATAGGCGCCCGACAGGCAGTGGAAGAGCAGCGCGGCGAGCGAGTAGATGTCGCTTGCGCCCGTGACGTCGTCGCCTTCGATCTGCTCCGGCGCGACGTAGTTGAGGCTGCCGACGAAGTCGCCCGAGTGCGTCAGGCCGCCGTGCCCCGACCCCTTGGTGATGCCGAAGTCCGCGAGGTACGGGTGGCCGGTCTTCGTGAGCAGGATGTTCTGCGGCTTGATGTCGCGATGCACGAGCCCTGCCTCGTGGGCGGCGTCCAGCGCCGACGCGATCGCGCCGACGACGCGCAGCGCCTCGCGCCCGCTGACCTGGTTCGCGCTGATGAGATCGGCGAGGCTCGGTCCGTCGACGAGCCGCATCGCGATGAACATCAGGCCGTTGGACTCGCCCGCCTCGTAGACGGGGATGATGTTCGGATGGTCGAGTGCCGCCGCGTGGCGACCCTCGCGGCGGAAGCGCTCGCGGAACGTGCGGTTGCCGACGAGCGTGCTCGACAGGACCTTCAGCGCGACGGGACGGTCGAGCGACAGCTGGGTCGCGCGGTAGACGACGCCCATGCCACCGACCCCGGCCACGGCCTCGATGCGGTAGCCCGCGAGGGTGTTGCCGGGCTGCAGCATCGTGCTAGCCGTTGCCACCGGCCGCGACCCTGGCCGACGCAATCGGCTCGATCGCGGCTCGGCGGCTGCTCAGCACCGCTCGCCGAGGCAGTCCGGCGGCGCGGGCGGCGGTCGCGACGGCGGGGCCACCGGCGGCGGCGCGACGGGTGGCGGGGCGACCGGTGGCGGCGCCACAGGCGGGGCGACCGGTGGAGGGGGCGGCGGCGCAGCGGGCTTGCGCCGCCGCGCGGGGAGCTTGGGGATCGTGCCGACCGCGCGCAGGCCGGCGAGCTTCGCCGGCTGTGGCGCGGGCATGACGACCTCGCCGGCGGGCGTCGGCGCGGGATCGGAAGCCCCGCCACCCGCGGCGAAGAACGCGACGAGAAACAGCGCGACGCAGACGGCCACCGCGAGCGCGATCAGCCGGCCCGTCGCAGCTTCCCGGAGCGCCGCCACGCGATCGGCCACCTACGACGCGAGCGAGCGCGCGACGGTCGTGCACTGCTTGCTCCTCTGCTGCACGAACGACCTGAAGCCCGCCCCGATCCGGAAGCGGCGGCAGGCGGTGCGCGCGCCGCGCCGCGTCACGCCGATCTCGAGCGTCGCGCCGGTGACGCGACCGGGCAGCCTGATGCGCCTGAGCGGGCCGCGGACGGAGCTCACGCGCAGGAGCGCCCGCCCCGGCGACGAGCGCGGGTGACAACCGCGGACGCACGCGATCACGATCGTCGAGACCGGGTCGATCGAGCCGACGATCAGCGTCCGCTCGCGCGGGCGCAGTGTGAGATCGAAGCGATCGGTGACCGGCGGCCTGAGCAGCCGCTCGCAGCCCTTGGAGACGTCGTTGCTGTCGACCGTGGCGACGTCCTTGCCGGTCCCGCAGTCGATGCGGTCGACGATGCCGTCGCGCGCCTCGACGACGTCGTCGCCGTCGCCCGCGAAGATCGCGTCCTTGCCGCTGCCGCCCGTGACGCGATCGTCGCCCGCGCCAGCGTCGATCGTGTTGGCCTTGGCGCTGCCGGTCAGCTTGTCGGGGCCGTCGGCGCCGAAGATGTCCTCGACGTCGTTGCCGACGTTGTCGCCCTCGCCCGCGGCGCCGTCGTTCGCGATGGCGTCGAGCGTGACGAGCACCGGCGTGGCGCCGCTGTAGGACACGACGTCGTTGCCGTCGCCGCCGTTGAGGACGTCCGCGCCCGGGCCGCCGTCGAGCTCGTCGTCGCCCGCGCCGCCGTTGACGACGTCGATGCCCGCGCGCGCGTAGATCGACTCCCCGGCGGGAGTCCCGTTGATCACGTCGTTGCCGTCCGTGCCCGTGAGGATCGCGTCTTGGGC
Organism: uncultured Actinomycetes bacterium; assembly: GCA_963743055.1. GTDB lineage: Bacteria > Actinomycetota > Thermoleophilia > Solirubrobacterales > Solirubrobacteraceae > CADCVQ01. The sequence continues at coordinate 21,187 of CAVUOK010000007.1, forward strand.
GTGCGCGGTTGCGACCACGAGCGCCAGAACCATGATCGCGCCCACCAGAACCCGCCGTGGTTCAGTTCGCATCCGCGGCAGTATCCCCGATCGCCATCACGCAAGCGACCATCCGCCCCGCGGCGCGCACGGGGTGTGGCAGGATGGCGGAGGCTTGATCGCGATGCATGGAGGCGGCGTGAGGTGGCACACATGAGCGATGGACTCGAGGTCGCATGCAACTGACGTACTCCAACGTGACCGCCACGCTTGCCCTGTTCATCGCGCTCGGCGGGACGTCCTACGCCGTGACGAAGCTGCCGCGCAACTCCGTCGGGACGCTGCAGGTGCGCGACGGATCGCTGCTGCGCAAGGACCTGTCGGGCAGCCTCGCGCGCGGTGCGCGCGGCCCGGAGGGGCCGGCCGGCCCGCGCGGCCCGTCGACGTTGCGCATCGCGCCGGCGGCCGACGGGGTGCGCTTGGCGGGCGCCCCGGCCGTCCAGACCCAGGTGCGCCGGATGGACGCCGTTCCCGCGGGTGCGTGGGAGCTGCGGTTCTTCGGCAGTCCACAGCTCGTCGGGCCGATCGGGCTTCACACCACCTGTCAGATCAAGGTGAACGGTGACGTCAAGGCGACCGGCGCCACCGTCGTCGGTGACAGCGCGAACGCGACGCAGGAGGCCGGCCTGCTGGTCGAGACGGCGATCGTGTTGCCGTCGCCGTCGAACGTCACGGTGGACTGCTCGCAGAACATCGCGTCGGACCCGGCTGTCGTCGTGAACCGCCCGCAGATCATCGCGACACAGGTCGGCGAGATCGTGGTCACGCCGTGACGCGCCGGCTCGACGCCGCGTAGCTACTCGCGCGCGTCCTCACCCGCCAGCGCCGACAGCCCGAGCACGACGAACGCGCCGAGCGCGGCGACCCCGGCCGCGTGCGGCCACGCGCTGTCGCCGAGAACGAGCAGTGCCGCCCCGATCACGAAGCAGATGCCCGCGAGGCGCGTCGCGGTCAGCGCGCCGGTGAAGCCGCCGGTCGGTCCGGGTGCCGGGGCCTCGCGGATGACGGCCGGCGGGGCGTTGAAGCTCCCGCGCAGCGCGAGCCGGAACAGCAGCGCGAGCGACGGGAACAGCACGAGCCCGCCCGCGAGGATCACGACGACGAGCAGGACCATGACGTTGTCCGGCGCGGCCGCGCCGCGCACGGTCAGGCCGGGCAGCAGCACCGGGTTCTGCGCGAGCGCCCAGCCGCCGACGAGCGCCGCGACCGCGACCGCTGCGCTCACCCTGGCCGCGTCCAGCCGCCAGCGCCAGACGAGCAGCAGCGTCGCGATGCCCGCCGCCACCGACACGCCGACGCTCAGCACCGCGGGCGTGTCGACGATCCGGTCGAAGATCCAGCGCGCGTCCGAGCGCACGACGAGCCCGCCCGCGATGGCCGCGACGCCGGCCACCGATCCGACCACCAGGGCGCGCGTGCGGAACACGACGGCCATCTCCTCGTCGCCCTCGCGGCGCGCGTCGGCGGCGAGGTAGACGGCCGCCAGGTAGGCGCTCGACAGCAGCGCCAGCACGCCGGCCATCAGCGACGTCGGGTTCAGCCAGCTCGCCCACAGGTCGCCCTCGGCGTTGCCGACCGGCACGCGCAGCGACGCGATCCCGCCCGCGGCCGCGGCCAGCGCGAACGGCGCGAGCAGCGATCCGACGGCCGTCATCGTGTCGATGGCCCGCGCCTCGGAGTCGCCCGTGCTCGCCGACCGCAGCGCGTACGCGACGCCGCGCAGGATGATCCCGAGGCCCGCCGCGGTGAGGGCGACGCCGAGCGTCGAGGCCATCGACGCGAACGCGACCGGATAGCCCGTCCACACGACGACGAGGACGAAGATCAGCCAGACGTGGTTGGCCTCCCAGACCGGCGCCATCGAGTGGTGCGCGTGCTCGCGGATGCGCTTGGCCCGCTCGCCGCGCCCGGCCAGCAGCTGCCAGATGCCGGCGCCGAAGTCCGCGCCCGCGAGGATCGCGTACAGCGCGACCCCCTGCAGCGCGAAGAACAGCGGCAGCTCGTAGAGGTCGAGGCCGAGCACCGACTCAGCTCACCGCCTGCTCGGGCTTGTAGGCGTCGGGCATCGGGACTTGCGCGAGGCGCCGCAGGATCCACGCGACGGCGACGATCAGGCACGCGTAGAACGTCGCGAGCGTCGCGTAGCCGACCGGGATGCCTTGCGCAGCGGTCACGGCCTCGGGGGTTCGCATCACCTTGTAGACGACCCACGGCTGGCGGCCGACCTCGGTCGTGACCCAGCCGCTGATGAGCGCGACGATCGACAGCGGCCCGGCGACGACGAGCGCCCGGTAGAACCACCTCCCGGACGGCACCCGCTTGCGCCGCACGCGCATGTAGAGGTACCACGCGCTCAGCGCCGCGAGGAACGTCCCGATCGAGACCATGAGCTGAAACGAGATCCGTACGACGTTGACCGGCGGGCGATCGGACTCCGGCACGGCATCGAGGCCCTCGACCTCGGCGTTCGGATCGTGGAACGCCAGCAGCGACAGCCCCTTCGGGATCGGGATCCCGGCCTTCACCTCGCCGTTGCTGTACCACCCGAGCAGGTGCAGCGGCGCGCCGCGCTCCGTGTGGCCGACCCCTTCGAGCGCCGCGAGCTTCGTCGGCTGCGACTTGGCCACCTCGCGCGCGGCCCAGTCGCCCACGAGCACCTGCACCGGGGCCGCGAGCGCCGCGACCGTCAGCGGGATCGTCAGGGCGATCCGCTCGTAGCGCCCCCAGCGACCGCGCAGCTTTCCCACCGCGTACGCGCCCGCCACGAGGAAGCCGGTCACGATGAAGCCGGCCAGGTACATGTGCACGAGCTCGTAGCCGAGATGCCCGTTGCCGAACAGCGCCTTCACCGGCTCGACGTCGGTCACCGTGCCGTCGGGCCGCAGCTTGAAGCCGCCGGGGTCGTTCATCCACGAGTTCACCGACAGGACGAAGAGCGAGCCGGTCATCCCCGCGAGCACGATCGGGAAGCCGCTGGCGAAGTGCGCCCGCGGCGACATCCGGTTCCAGCCGTAGACGTAGATCCCGATGAAGATCGCCTCGAGGAAGAACGAGAAGCCCTCGAGCGCGAAGCCCAGGCCGAAGACCGCGCCGAACGTGCCCATGAAGCCGGGCCACAGCAGGCCCATCTCGAAGCTCAGGATCGTGCCGGTCACGACGCCGCACGCGAACAGCGCGACCATGACCTTCGTCCAGCGCATCGCGATGACCTTGTAGATCTCGTCGCCGGTGCGCATCCACAGCCACTCGGCGCGCAGGACCATCGCCGGGAACGCGATGCCGAAGCACACGAGCGGGATGTGGACCGCGAACGACAGCGCCTGCATCTGGCGCGCTTGAAGCAGGTAGTCCGGCTGGACGGGATCGAACATCGCGCCGGTCAGCTTCCTCCTCGTCGCGAGCTGGCGCAATGCCGTCTACCCTCGGTTGCATGTCCGTCTCGACTCCCGACGAGCTGCGTGCGCTCAAGGCCGCGGGCAAGGTCGTCGCGGACACGATCCGCGCGATGCGCCGCGCCCTGGCGCCCGGCGTCAGCACCGCCGAGCTCGACGCGATCGCGGCACGCGTGTTCGCCCGCGCCGGCGCGCGCTCGGGCCCGCAGCTCGACTACGGCTTCCCCGGGACCACGTGCATCAGCGTCAACGACGAGGCCGTGCACGGCATTCCCGGCCGCCGCCGCCTGCGCGCGGGCGATCTCGTCAAGCTCGACGTCACGGCCGAGCTCGACGGCTTCTACGCGGACTCGTGCCGCTCGGTGTTCGTCGGCAAGGCGCGCCCGCGGACGGTCCGGCTCGTGCGCACGGCGGAGCGGGCACTGGCCCGCGGACTTGAGGTCGCCACGAGCGGCACGCCGCTGAACGCCATCGGCGACGCCGTCGAGCGCACCGTCCACGACGCCGGCTTCGCGGTCTGCGACGGGCTCATGGGCCACGGCATCGGCCGCCGCATCCATGAGGCGCCCGACGTGCCGAACGAGTACGACCCGCTGCTCGGCCAGCCGCTCACCGAGGGGCTCGTCATCACGATCGAGCCGCTCGTCGCCGAAGGGGGCCCGGCGGTCCACCTCGCCTCAGACGGCTGGACGGTGCGCACGTCCGACGGTTCGGCGTCCGCGCACGTCGAGCACACGATCGTCGTGCGCGACGGCGCGCCGCTCGTCCTGACGGCCTGATCGATAGGCATCGGCTATCGGCCATTGGGAAGTCGTCTTGCGACCCCCGCCACACCCGGGCTAGGTTGCGCGCCATGCCCCTTCTTCACCGCGCAGCCACTCGCCTCGCCATGCTCGCCGCCGTCGGTGCCATCGGCCTCGTCGCCGGGTGCGGATCGGACGACGGCGGTAAAGAGACCTCCATCGTCGAAGCCAAGGCCACGCTCTCGAAGGACTGCCAGCAGGGCAAGGCGTCCGACAAGCCGCTGTGCGACTGCATCGCCGACAAGCTCGAAGCGGCCGGGAACGACGCCAACGAGATCCTCGCCGTCAACAAGCAGGTCAACGAGGGCAAGTCGCCTGCGGCGGTCACGACGGCGAGCGGCAAGTGCGCGGAGTTCGCGGCTCCGTAGACCGCCGGCAGCGAGGATCGGCTACGCCGCGAGCGCCACGCCGTGGTGCGCGAGCAAGAGCTCGCCGAGCTCGCGCGCCTTCATCGCGGCGTCGCGGTCGCCCTCGTGGGCAGCGACGATCGAGCCCTTCATGAGGATGTGCCACTGCGCGGAGAAGCGCTGCGGGTCGTCGACGCCCGCGGCGCTCGCCAGGTCGCAGACGAACGCGCGGATGTTCGCGAGGTGCACGACGCAGGCTTGGCGGACCGGGTCGGCGCGATCCTCGAACTCGAGCAGCGAGGTGACGAACGCGCAGCCCTCGAAGTCCTCGCGGTGAAACCACTCGGAGAAGATCTCGAAGATCGTCAGCAGCTGGGTGGCGGGTGTCGATGCGCGGCGCAACACCTCGCCCTGCACCCAGCCGACCGTCCAGCGCTCCTCGCGCAGCGCCAAGAAGGCGAGCGCGAGGTCGTTCTTGGAGGCGAAGTTGCGATAGAGCGTCATCTTCGCGACGTCGGCCTCGGCGGTGATCGTGTCGACGCCGACGGCGCGCACGCCGGCACGGCTGAAGAGGTCGTACGCGGCGTCGAGAATGCGGTCGCGACCACTACGAGAACGGTCGAGCGTCTTGGACTGCGAAGGCGCCATCCCCCGATGATAGGGCCGCCCGGGACGTAAGGGGAGGTACTGCCTCGCAGCTATGCTCCCGTGGGTGCAGGAGATGGTCATCTACGGAGTCAGCTTCGACATGGTCGGCAAGCAGCCGATCGTGCTGCTGAAGACCGTCGACAGCAACAAGTTCCTCCCGATCTGGATCGGGCATCCCGAGGCGGCCGCGATCCTCATGAAGCTGCAGGGCGCGACGACGCCGCGGCCCATGACGCACGACCTGCTCGTGGACATGCTCGGCGAGCTCGACGTGCGCTGCACGCAGGTCGCCGTCACGGAGCTGCGCGACAACACGTTCTTCGCCTCGATCACGCTCGCGATCGACGGCAAAGAGATGGAGATCGACTCGCGCCCCTCCGACGCGCTCGCCCTGGCCGTGCGCTCGGGCGCGCCGATCTTCGCCGCCGAGGAGGTCATCGCCGAGTCGGCGATCGAGTTCGAGCACGACGTCGAGGACACCGAGGAGGTCGTCGAGAAGTTCAAGGACTTCCTCGACCAGGTGTCCCCGGAGGACTTCGCCGGCGACGACGGGTAGCGCGCGCCCAGGTTCGGGAGAGGGCTTCGGATGTCCACTCGAACCATGATGCTCGCCGTCCGCGTCGTACCGCTCGCTGGTCCTGCGCCCGCGATCGGCGCCGGCAGTCCATGCAACATCCCGCCGACCGCCTTGCGATTATTTCGTTCGTTGCGTATATTGCGACAACGACCCTCTGGCCAGGGGCGCCGACAATGACGGCGTCCGGGCTCGACGAGGAAGCGAAGCTCCTCATGGCTCCTGATTCTCAGATGCTCGACAACGTGGTTGCGCCGGACCCCTCGGAGGGTGCGGCGATGCAGTCGCTGCACGAGCAGGTCGACGGCATGTTCCAGACGGGCTACCGCCCGGTGCTGATCGGACCGGACGGCGCGCATCTCGAGCTGCCCGTGTCCGCGTTTCGTGCGCTCGCGCTTGTCGTGCGTGGGATGGCGGCCGGCCAGACGATGACGCTCATGCCGATCGGCACGCGGCTGACGACGCAGCAGGCCGCCGAGCTGCTGCACGTCTCCAGGCCGCACCTCGTCAAGCTGCTGGACGGCGGCGAGATCCCCTACGAGAAGGTCGGTACGCATCGCCGTGTCTGCGTCGAGGACGTTCTGGCGTACCGCGCCGCACGCGCTGAACGCCGGGGCGAGCAGCTGCGCGAGCTCGCCCAGCTCTCCCAGGACCTCGAGGGCGAGTACCGCTAGGACCGCCGTATGTGAGTGTCACGCCCGTGGCTAGTCTGCGGGCGTGGCGTACTCGGTCGTGCTTGATGCCTGCGTGCTGTACCCGGCGTCGCTACGCGACACCTTGCTGCGCTTCGCGTACGCAGAGTTCTACGACGTGCTGTGGAGCACGCGGATCCTCGATGAGGCCGAGCGCAACCTGATCGCCCACGGCCGCGTGAGCGCCGAAGGCGCCCGTCGCCTGCGCGGCAAGATGGCCGAGGCATTCGACGGTGCCTGCGTCGGTGCGGCGGCGATCGCAGGCTTGGAGTCGGCGATGAGCAACGATCCCAAGGACCGTCACGTCCTCGCCGCGGCTGTCGCCTCTCAAGCCCAGGCGGTCGTCACGATGAACCTCAAGGATTTCCCAGAGACGGCGTCGGCGCCGTACGGCATCGAGATCCTGCACCCCGACGAGTTCCTGGTGGTCCTGTATGGCCTGGACTCCGAGCTCGCGGTTGACATCATCACCCGCCAGGCGGGCGCGCTGCGGAATCCGCCGCTGACCGTCGTGGATCTCCTCGAGAAGCTCGCCGTGACGGTCCCGACGTTCGCCGCGGCGCTCCGGGGCGACCTGGCGGCGAATCCGATCCCGGGGACCACATGACGCGCCGGCGGCCCCGAGCAGCGCAGCGCATCGTGCGGCGCCTACCGACTGGTACGCGACATCGATTACTGAACGCGACGACCCTCGGAGCGACGCCGGCCGGCGCCGGGCTGACGGTCGGCCGCGGAGTTGAGCACGCGCCCCAGAGCGCGGGTCATGAGTGTGGTCAGTCGCGTTGCCCGATCGTTGATTGCACGCGTGACCAGCGCGGTGGTCACGGTGGAGCTGCGAAGTAGGCGACCACGGACACCGTCGCCGCCGTAAGTGGGAGCAATCTCCGCAACACCGAGAACCACCCGCATCCCAGGACGCTACCGGTCCACATTCGACCGGCCCTGACACACAGGTAGGCCGGCGTCGCCGAGGACAACCGGGATCGCGAGATCGCGCGGCGGGCGAGCCGGCTCGCCTACGACGGCGGCCTGCACCGCACCGATGAGCCAGGACACGAGTCGATCGCCACTGCACGAACCCGCTGCTGCGCATCGAGGTCCGAGGACGCGGCCAGGCGGTAATTGGCGCCCGGCATTGCCGGACGGACGTTTGAAGAAGGCCCACTCGTGGGTCGTCTCGTGGCGAGGAGGCCACCGGCGACGAGGTGGACATGCTCCCCACGCTGGGCTGACCGGTGGGCGATAAGAATCGCTCACCGCGGCGGTCTTACCTCCACAGTCACAAATTCTCAGAGGGAGGACGTCGTCATGCAGAACGCACCATCACCCAGCCGCCGTCGCCGGATCACCGGGCTCGCAGCCGCAGCCGTCCTCGCGGTCTTCGGCGTCGCCGCGATCGCCCAAGGGCTCAACGGGCAGTCCACCGTTCGCGACGCGCTGGCGCTCGAGGGCGTCACCGGCGCGCCGCACATGACCCCCGCAGGGATCGAGGCCAACGCCAAGAAGGCCGGCCTGAAGGGCGTTGAGCTGCCGACGTGCTCGGTCGCCGGCACGCCGATCGACGATGGCGACAGCGCGCGCTGCTTCGCCCAGTACATGCGCATCGACGCGCTCGTCGCCACGGGCGGCAAGACGTACGCGCAGCTGCCGCCGTTTGCCAGCAAGGACGGCAAGGGCACCTTCGACATGGCCCGCGCGGTCAAGATGCCCGACGGCGGCCCGATGACCAACCCGCAAGGTCAGCTCTGGGTCACCGAGACGGCACTCACGACCGCGCTGAACACCAGCTACATGGCCGAGCAGATCTCGCTCTTCGGGATCGCCGTCGGCGCCGCGTTTTTGCTCGTCGGCCTGGCATTCGCCGCGGCGGCGCTGCGCGGGGTCCGGATCGCGCGGCCGTCGCTCGCGATCGCGCGCCGGCGGCGCCCGGCCGCGGTCGAGATCGCCTGATGTGGAGAGGGTGGTCAGCTCGCCGAGCTGTCGGCCGGCGTCATCCATCTCGGTGTCTTGCGTAGGGGCCGTCGAGCTGCGCGGCCCCACACGCGCGCAAGGAAGCCGGCAGACACGCGGTACGCGCGCGTGTACGCCGAGCGGCCGCCCGAGGACGAGCTACGTCAGCGCGAGCTCGACGACGCGCCCGATGAGCTCGTCGAAGCCGATGCCCGCGGCGTCCGCGGCCTGCGGCAGCAGCGACGTGTCGGTCATGCCGGGCACGGTGTTCGCCTCGAGCACCGTGAGCTCGCCGGTCGCGTCGCACAGCATCAAGTCGACGCGCGCGAAGCCCTTGCAGCCGAGTGCGTTCCAGACCTCCACAGCAAGGGCGCAAGCGCGCTCGGTGACCTCGTCCGGCAGGTCCGCCGGGCAGACGAACTCCGTGCGCCCGATCTCATAGCGCGCCTCGTAGCGGTCGGCCTCGTGCGGGATCGCCTCGACGACGGGCAGCACGAGCGGCTCGCCGCCGCCGACGCGATCGAGCACCGACACCGCGAGGTCGCGCCCCTCGACGTGCTCCTCGAGCAGCACCTTGTCGCTGTATGAGAACGCGGCCACCAACGCGCCCGGCACGTCCTTCGCGGCGCGCGCCATCCGAATCCCCAGCGCCGAGCCCTGGTTGGACGGCTTCACCACGATCGGGAAGCGCAGCCGCTCCTCGATCGCCGGCAGCGCCTCCGCGGCGCCAAGCTCCTTGAACGCCGTCTCGTTGAAGGCGAAGAAGTCCGGCGTCGGGATGCCCGCGTCGCGCATCTCGTGCTTGGCGATGACCTTGTCGGCGCAGCGGATGCACGCCGACACGCCCGACCCCGTGTACGGGATCCCGACGGCTTCGAGCAGCTCCTGCACCGTGCCGTCCTCGCCGTCGCGACCGTGCAGCGCCACGAACGCGACCTCCGGATCCGCCTCACGCAACCGCTGGACGAGGTCGTGCCCGACGTCGATCCCGATGACCTCGTGGCCGAGACGCTCCAGCGCGTCCTGCACGCGCACGCCGGACTTCAAGGAGATCTGGCGCTCGAGCGAGCGCCCGCCCTTCAAGACCGCGACGCGGGTCATCCCTCGCGCGCGTCGTGCCGCCGGCGGCGCTCCGGCGCCGGCAGGTGCAGCACGTCGGCGAGCACGGCATCGGGCTCGGCCGGCACCGGCTCGGCGGCCGGAGGAACGATCTCGTGCGTTCCCGTCAACGTGCCGTACAGCGAGATCTGCTCGCGCACGACCTCGCCGATGCGCCGCACGCCCTCGCGGATGTCGGCCTCCCCGACGCCCGAGAAGTTCAGCCGCATGCAGTTGCCGCCGCGGTCGTCGAGGAACGCCGCACGCCCCGGCACGAACGCCACGTGCTCGTTCAGCGCGCGAGCGAGGAGGTCGGTCGTATCGATGTACGAAGGCAGCGTCGCCCAGATGAAGAGCCCGCCCTGCGGGTGCGTCCACGAGCACTCGCGGCCGAAGCACTCCGCGAGCGAGTCGAGCATGACGTCACGGCGGCGGCGGTAGATCTCCTTCAGCGAGTGCACGTAGTCCTGCCAGCGCCCGCTCGCGAAGTACGCGGCGACGAAGAACTGCGTCAGCGACGACGAGCACAGGTCGGCCGCCTGCTTGCCGACGTTCATCTTCTCGAGCACCGGCCGCGGCCCGACGGACCAGCCCAGCCGCACCCCCGGCGAGAGGATCTTCGAGAACGTGCCCAGGTAGATGACGAAATCGCCGCCCTCGAGCTCATACAACGACGGCAGCGGGTCGCCCTCGTAGCGCAGCAGGCCGTACGGGTTGTCCTCGAGCACGAGCAGCTCGCGCTCGCGGATGACCTCGACGAGGCGGTGGCGGCGCGGCAGCGACATCGTCGTGCCCGAAGGGTTCTGAAACGTCGGCACGGTGTAGATGAACTTCGGCCGCCTGCCCTGGCGATCCAAATCCTCCAGCGTCGCCTCGAGCAGGTCGATGCGCATGCCGTCGCCGTCGCCCTCGATCTGGATGACCTGCGCCTGGTAGGAGCAGAACGTCGGCACCGCGCCGGGATACGTCGGCGCCTCGGCGATGATGATGTCGCCGGGATCGACGAGCGTCTTGCAGACGAGGTCGATGACCTGCTGGCCCCCGGTCGTGACAAGGACGTCCTCGGGGTCGATGACGGTGCCCTCCTCCTCCATGACCTCCGCGATGCACGCTTTCAGCACCGCGAGGCCCTCGGTGGGGCCGTACTGCAGCGAGCGCGCGCACGAGTCGACCGCGACGCGGCTCATGATCGCGGCGAACGACTCGGCGGGAAACGAGGACGTGTCGGGCAGGCCGCCGGCGAGCGAGATGATGTCCTTGCGCTCGGTCAGCGCCATGAGGTCGCGCATCGCCGACGAGCGCATGACCTTCGTGCGCGCCGCGAAGAGCCCGGCGTAGCGCTCGAGGTCGCGCGAGGTACGGCCGGCGCGTGACGAAGGTGTGATGCGGTGGGGTTCGCCTCCGGCCCGCGCGTCCCTGTCGTCTATCGTCATGCGCCCCCACGCTACCGGACGCTTGCGACTGCTGATCGACATTCTCCAGGGCGCCGGTCTGGCCGGCGCGGCGGGCATCCGCCCGTTTCTGCCTGCCCTCGTGGCCGGCGCGTTCGCCACCGCGGACGTCGGGATCGACTACGAGGGAACCCCCTTCGCGTTCCTCGAAGCGCCCGGCTGGCTGCTCGCCGTCCTGCTCGCGCTCATCGTGGCCGTCATCGCGCAGCGGCGCGGCGTCAGCCAGAAGCTGCGCGACTCGGCGCTGTCGGGGATCGGCATCGGATTCGGGGCGCTGCTCTTCGCCGGGGCCCTCGCCGACCACGGCTACGCGTGGTGGCCGGGCCTGCTCGGCGGCGGCCTCTGCGCCGCGCTCGCCTGGTCGGCGACGTACCCGCTCGTCGAGCGCACCCGCGCCCGCCTGGACGACGAGGCGCGCGCGGCGCTGCCGCTGTACCTCATGGGCGCGGCGGTCGTGCTCGCCGCGCTCGCCGTCGTCGCCCCCCCGGTCTCCGCCGTCGCGATCGGCTTCTTCGCCTTCCTGCTGCGCGGTGGCCGGCGCCGCGAGGGCGAGAAGTACGCCGGCCTGCGCATCTTGCGGTGAGCAGACCCCCGAAGCTCGTCCTGACGGTCATCGACGGGATGAAGCCGACGATGCTCCAGCGCGCGATCGGCGCCGGGAGCGCGCCGGCGCTGAAGGCGATCCGCGACCGCGGCACGTACGTCGACGACTGCGTCGCGGCGTTCCCGTCGGTCACGCCCGTCTGCGCCGGCGTCATCTCGACCGGCCGCATGCAGGACGAGCACCGGATCCCGTCGATGAACTGGTACTCGCGGGAGGAGGAGCGCTACGTCGAGTACGGCTCGTCGTTCTCGGCGTCGCGCAAGTTCGGCCTGAACCGCCAGCTCGTCGACACGATCTTCAACATGAACTCGCAGCACCTGTCGGCGGACGTCCCGACGATCTTCGAGACGCTCGACGACGCCGGCGTGCGCACGGCCTGCACGTCGTATCTCATCTTCCGCGGCCGCCACGCGCACGAGGTCTCGCGTGACTGGGCGCTGACGCGCGTCGCCTCGCAGCTCTTCAAGCGCTCGGTGATGGGGCCGAAGGAGCTCTTCTACGCCGACATCTTCGCCAGCCGCAAGACGGGCTGCTGGTCGCGGATGGGGATCCCCGGCATGCGCGACCAGCACGCCGGCTGCGTCGGCTCCTACCTCGTCGAGCACGACCTCTTCGACTTCCTGCTGCTGTCGCTGCCCGACAACGACGCGCACTCGCACAAGAACGGCCCGCACGCGCAGATCGCGTCGATCGCGGCGGCCGACGCCGAGCTGTGGCGCGTCATGGAGGCCGGCGGCGGCGCGGAGCGGTTCCTCGACGAGCACGCGATGATCGTCATGGCCGACCACTCGCACTCGCACATCGAGCGGGTCGTCGACTTCACCGGCGCGTACGCGGACTGGAAGGTGCTGCGGCCGTCGGGCACGAACGCGAGCGAGGCCGAGATCGCGCTGTGCCCGGCGCAGCGCTCGGCGATGGTCTACCTCCTGCACCAGTCGCGCGGCGACGCGCTCGGGCGGGTCGTCGCGACCGCGCGCGACATCGAGGGCGTCGACCTCGTCATGTGGCGGGCGGGCGGGAGGGCTTGGATCGCCGGCGAGCGGGGGGAGCTGTCCTTCGCGCCGGGCGACGCCGTCGCGGACGATCGCGGCTTGCGCTGGGACGTCGGCGGCGAGCTCGACGCGCTGCTTGCGACGATCGAGGACGGCCTGTTCGTGAGCGAGCACTACCCCGACGCGCTGCGCCGCGTGTGGTCGGCGCTTGAGTGCGAGACGTCCGGCGACGTCCTGCTGTCAGCGGAGCCCGCGTACGAGTTCCCGGACTGGGGCAAGCGCGCGCACGTGCGCGGCGGCAGCCACGGCTCGCTGCATCGCGTCGACTCGCTCGGCGCCCTGCTGTTCTGCGGGCTGGACTGCCCGGTCGAGGGGCCGTGGTCGCTGAGCGACATCGCGCCGCTGGTGCTCGCGCACTTCGACGCCGGCGACGGTTCGCCCGCGGGCGGCCGTTCGTAACCTCGAAGGTTGCGGGGCGACCCTCCGCGGGGGTCCATTAGCCTGTGCGGGAATGACCGACGAGGCATTCGTGGTGCCGGTCGCCGAGGCGCCATCTCGCGAGCGCAAGCGCACGCGCGTGCGCGCAGCGCTGCGCCACCCCGCGAACTGGCTGCAGCTCATCCGCTTCGGGGCGGTCGGCGCGAGCGGCTACATCGTCAACCTCGCGGTCTTCACGGCCGCCGTGCACGGCGCGGGATTCGGCTACGGCGCGGCGGCGGTCATGGCGTTCGCCGTCGCGCTCGCCAACAACTTCGTCTGGAACCGCGCGTGGACGTTCAAGGCCGGCGACGGCCACGCGGGCTTCCAGGCGGCGCGCTTCGTCGTCGTCTCGCTCGTGGCGTTCGGCTTCAGCCTGCTGCTGCTGTTCCTGCTCGTCGAGCTCGCCGGGGTGCAGAAGGTGCCGGCGCAGGCGATCGCGATCGTCGCCGCGACGCCGCTGAACTTCCTCGGCAACAAGCTCTGGAGCTTCAGGGCGTGACTCGCGCGGCGTGCTGCGCCGCGTTGCTGACCTTCCTGCTGGCGGCAGCCCCGGCCCCGGCCGCCGGATCGGCGCAGTCCGCGACGTCCGCGACCGCGCTCGGCACGGCTGTCCCGGAGACGACGAACCCGCTGCAGGCGCTGTCCGCCGTGCCGGTGCCCGGCGATCAGCTCGTCGCTCCGCCGACACAGGACACCCCGCCACCCGGCCACCGCCTGTCGGCCAATCAGGTCGGCGCGATCGCGGAGAAGATCGACGAGGTCGCGCACGAGCTGCGCCGCTATCCCGGCTCGGCGCGCGAGGTCTTCCAGAAGGGAACCGACCGCTGGCAGGTCGCGTACTTCGCCAAGGTCCCGGCGGGGGAGCCGCGCAAGGAGATCGCGCAGATCGTCATCGACGATCGCAGCGGGGACGTGCTCGAGGCCTACACGAACTACAAGGTCGCGTGGACGATGGCGCGCGGCTACCCCGGCGCGTTCGGGCGCGTCGTGAACTCGCCGATCGTCTGGATCCCGCTGGCCGTGCTGTTCGTCGTCCCGTTCCTCGGGCCGTGGCGCCGGCGGCGGATGCTGCACCTCGACCTGCTCGTGCTCAGCGCGTTCTCCGTGTCGCTCGCGTGCTTCAACGCGGCGCGGATCGACTGGTCGGTGCCGCTCGTGTACCCGCTGCTGCTCTACGTCCTGGGGCGGATGCTGTGGATCGGGCTGCGGCGTCGCGACGTCGCGCGCCGCCCGCTCGAGCTGCTCGTCCCCGTGACGTGGCTCGCGGTGGCCGTCGTGTTCCTGCTCGGGTTCCGGGTCGCGCTGAACGTGACCCGCTCGAACGTCATCGACGTGGGCTACGCGGGCGTCATCGGGGCGGATCGCTTCGCCGACGGGCGCGCGCTGTACGGCGTCTTCCCGCGCGACAACCAGAACGGCGACACGTACGGGCCGGTCGTCTACGAGGCGTACGTGCCGTTCGAGCAGGCGCTGCCGTGGAGCGGGAAGTGGGACGACCTGCCCGCGGCGCACGCGGCGTCGATCGCGTTCGACCTGCTGGCGTGCTTTCTCTGCTACCTGATCGGGCGGCGCGTGCGCGGGCCCGACCTGGGGGTCGTGCTCGCGTACTGCTGGGTGACGTTCCCGTTCACGCTCTACGCGTCGATGACGAACTCCAACGACTCGCTCGTCGCCGCGCTGGTGCTGGCGGCGGTGTGGGCGTCCGCGCGGCCGTTCGCGCGCGGCGTCACGCTCGCGCTGGCGGGCCTGACGAAGTTCGCGCCGCTCGTGCTGGCGCCGTTGTTCGCGTTTCACGGGCGGCCTCGCCCGCGGACGGTGGCGTGGTTCGGCGTGGGGTTCGTGGTGGCCGCGGCGCTGGCCTTCGTGCCCGTGGTCGCGCACAACTCGCTGCGCAGCTTCTGGGATGCGTCGATCGCGTTTCAGGCCGAGCGCGGCTCGCCGTTCTCGGTCTGGGGGCTGTACGAGGGGGCGTGGATCGACACGGTCCAGCGCGTCGTTCAGGTCGTCGCGGTCGTGGGCGCCGTGGGCCTGGCGTTCGTGCCGCGGCGCCGTGACGTGGTCGGGCTGGCGGCGCTGAGCGCGGCGATCCTGATCGCGCTGCAGCTCGGCGTGACGCACTGGTTCTACCTCTACATCCCGTGGTTCTTCCCGCTCGCGATGATCGCGCTGCTCGGCCGGCTCGGGCCCCCGGTGCGGGTCGCGCTGCGCGCGTGAGCGGGCGCTCTCCCGCGCGCGGCGCGAGGATCGCGGGCCTCGACGAGCGCCTGCACCTCGCGCTGGCCGCGCTGACGCTCGTGGTTGCATGGGCGGTCGCGACGACCGTCGGCCCGTTCTCCGACACGACCGTCAACGACCTCTTCGTGTACCGGTCCTACGCGGACCTGCTCGTCGGCGGGCAGCTGCCCTACCTCGACTTCGGCTTCGAGTACCCGCCGCTGGCGGCGATCCCGTTGTGGCTGGCTGGCGTGCCCGGCACCGACGAGACGTCCTACGCGGTGTCGTTCGCGGTGCTGATGTGCGCCTGCGCGGTGGCCGGCCAGCAGCTCGCCGCGCAGCTCGCGGGTGCGGCGGACGAGGCTCGCTCCGCCGCGCGCGAACGTCTGGCCGGCGGCGCTGCCGGGGATTCCTTCGCGCGCCCGCGGCGCGAGGCCGTCGCCGTTGCGTGGCTGCTGGCCTTCACGCCGATCCTCATCGGCGCGTCGGTCCGCACGCACTTCGACGCGATGCCGATCGCGATCGCGCTCGGCGCGCTGCTCGCCTTCGCCCGCGAGCGGCCGCTGCTGGGCTTCGCGCTGCTCGGCGTGGGCACGATGACGAAGCTCTTCCCCGGCCTGCTGGCCGTGGTCGCGTTCGTCTGGCTCTGGGAGGCGCGCGGCGAGCACCGCGCCGCGCTGCGCGGGGGGGCGATCTTCGCGGCGGTCGTCCTCGCGATCTCGCTGCCCTTCGCGGGCGCCGGCTACGTCGACTCGTTCACGTTTCACCTCGACCGCCCGGTGCAGATCGAGTCGACGCCGGCCACGGTGCTCTTCGCGCTCGGCGGGTCGGACGTCACGGGCACGAACCTGCGCCCCGACCGCTTCAAGTCCAACGGCCTGGACGGCGGGCAAGCGGACACGGTCGAGCGGCTCTTCGCGCTGCTGCTCGTCGCGGCGCTAGCCGGCGTCGTCGCGCTGGCGGCCCGCGCGCCCGATCCCCGCCACTTCGTGCTCTGCGGCTTCGCCGCGCTGCTCGCGTTCGTGACGCTCGGCAAGGTCTTCTCGCCGCAGTACGTCATCTGGCTGGCGCCCTTCGCGGCGCTCGCCTGGGTCTGGGGCCAGCGCGCGGTCGCCGCCCTCGTCACCGCCGCGATCGTCCTGACCCACGTCGAGTTCCCGAGCCGCTACTTCGACCTCATCAACCAGCAGCACGACGTCATCGTCGTCGTCGCCGCGCGCAACGTCCTGCTGCTCGCGGCCCTCCTCACGCTGGCGGTCGCGCTCGCGCGCACCCCGAGCCGTTGAGCGCGCCTGCCGCCGGGCGAGCGCGCCCTCTCTAGCCGCTCACGAGCTGTCGAGCACCGCGCGGACGGCGTCTTTGTCCTCGAGATCCGCCCGGGGCACCCCGAGATCGCCGGAGGCCCAACGAAATCGCGCGCGGACAGGTCGCTCTCGTCGAGCGCGCCACCATTCGCCAACGCGGCGAAGCATCACGTGGGCCTCAGTCGCAGGACACTGGACGGAGCGCCATGTCGACGCCGGACTGCGGGCATTCCTCGCAGCGGATCTCCAGCCAGCGCACGAGCTTGATCGCGTCATCGACCGGTATGTCGTGGGCGTGTTGTGCGACCTCGAGGTAGCGGTCGCACACGGTCACCGACGGGCGGCCGAGCCGCGCCGACAGGTCGCCGGGCTCGCGTTCGACGACGAGCTTCGCGTCGAGCGCGTGGATCTCGTCACGACGTCGCTCGAAGGGCGACGGGTCGTCCAGGCAGACGACGATCGCCGGATGGTGGCCGCGCAGCGGGCGCAGCGACGGGATCGCGCGCAGGTGCTCGATGGTCGTCATGCGCCCGAGTTTGCCAAACCGCCTCGCAAGGCCGCCCGTCGCCCGGCGCGCGGCGCCCGGCGCGATGCCCGGTCGCTGCGAAGGCGGGCAGAGGCCCGTATGCCGCGGGAAGCGGGACCTGCCCCCGCGCCGAGGCGGGCAAAGGGCCTACACCGCGGGAAGCAGGACCTGCTCGATCGACGCCGCGCGCAGCGGCTTGGTGGAGCAGCCGATCACCACACCCATGAGCCACGGATCCTCGTCGGCGGTCTCGTAGCGCTCGTGCATCTGGGTGACGAACCCGCGGATCGACTGCTCCTTGACGACGCCGATGACCCCGCCGCGCGGCCCGGTCATGCCGACGTCCGTGATGTAGGCCGTCCCGCCGGGGAGCACGCGCGCGTCCGCCGTCGGGACGTGCGTGTGCGTGCCGACGACCGCGGTGACACGCCCGTCGAGGTGCCAGCCCAGCGCGACCTTCTCGCTCGTCGCCTCCGCGTGGAAGTCGACGAGCACGTGGTCGACGCGGTCGCGCAGTTCCCCGAGCGCCTGCTCGATCCAGGTGAACGCGGGATAGCCGGCGCGCACGAAGAGGTTGCCGCTGAGGTTCACGACGCCGAGCCGCACCCCAGAACGCTCGACGACGCACAGGCCGTGGCCCGGCTGGTTCTTCAGATAGTTGTACGGCCGCAGGATCTCGGCACGCGAGTCGAGGTACGGGAAGATCTCGCGCCGGTGGTAGGCGTGGTTGCCGAGCGTGATGACGTCGACGCCCGCCGCGAACAGCTCGCCGGCGATCTTCGGCGTGATCCCCAGCCCGCCCGCGGCGTTCTCGCCGTTGACGACGACGAATGTCGGAGCGTGGCGTTCGCGCAGGACGGGAAGTAGGCCCAGCAGCGTGTGCTTGCCCAGCGATCCGACGACGTCTCCGACGAACAGGATGGTCGCGGGAGCATCGGGCACGACGCATACTCTGACGCGGGATGGCTGACGAGGCCGCGACCCTGGAAGAGCAGGCGCCGCCGCCGGCCGCACCGGTGGTCGTCGCGCGCTGGGTGCAGCTCGTCATGCTGCCGCTCGGCGTGCTCGCGCTGTACGCGCTCGCGCACGCGGCAGGCGTCGTGCTGCTGCTGTTCATCGTCGCGGCCGTCGTCGCGCTGATCCTCAACCCGCTCGTCGCGTTCGTGCAGCGCGCGCGGCTGCCGCGCACGCTCGCCGTGATCGCCGTCTACGCCGTGTTCTTCACCGCGATCCCGCTCGCGGGCTTCCTGCTGTCGGGCCCCGTCTCCGATCAGGCGACGTCGTTCGCCCAGGACGTCCCCGGCCTCGTCGACGACGCGTCCGCCTCGCTCGACGACGTGCAGGAGTTCTTCGACGACAGGGGCGTCGACGTCCAGATCAAGGGCCAGACCGACAGCGCGCTGGCGTCGCTGCAGGAGAGCGTCGTCGCGGGCTCGGGCGAGATCGTCGCGATCACCGGTGAGCTGCTCGGCCGGCTCGTCGAGCTGTCGTTCTACGTGATCCTCGTGATCGTCCTGTCGATCTACATGCTCATCTACGGGCCGGAGATCGGGCGGCTCGTGCGCAAGGTCATGCCGCCGGGCAACGGCACGGCGGAGGACGACTTCCCGACCCGCGTGCAGCGCGCGGTGTTCGGCTACGTGCGCGGGCAGCTGCTGTTCAGCCTGATCATGGGGACGAGCGCCGGGGTCGCGCTGTGGATCTTCGGCGTGATCGGGATCTTCCCCGACGGGCGCACGTACGCGTTCGCGTTCGGCGTGTTCTTCGGCCTCATGGAGCTCGTGCCGTACGTCGGGCCGCTGCTCGGCGCGCTGCCGCCGATCATCGTCGCGCTGGCGCAGGACCCGCTCATGGCCGTCTGGGTCGCGCTGCTGTTCCTCGCGCTGCAGCAGCTCGAGGGGCATGTCGTCGCGCCGAACGTCTTCGGGCGGTCGCTGCGCCTGAACCCCCTGCTCGTCATCTTCGCGCTGCTGCTCGGCGGCGAGATCTACGGGTTCGTCGGCGCGCTCGTCGCGCTGCCGATCGCCGCGATCCTGCGCGAGACGGTCGTCTACCTCAAGGACCACCTCGTCTTCGAGCCTTGGGGCACGCAGTCGCCGCTCGTCGTCGCCCAGGCGCCGGCGCCGCGGCTGCCGCCGGAGGCCGCGGCGCTCGAGGTCCAGCGCGCGGCCGGCGCCGACGGGCGGGCGGCCGGCGAGACGCCCGCAGAGCCGGCCGATCGCCCGCGCTGACCGTCGCCCGCGCGGTCAGCTCACCACGGCGCACACGGCATAGGCGTCGATGCGCCAGTTCGTGTCGTAGCCGGGCGCTTCCTCGCGCCCGACGCCCTGCCATCCGGATTGCGCGCCGTTGGTGACAGGCTGGCTGTCGGTGAGGTAGACGGCGGGATTGCTCTCGCTGGCGCCGGTCTCGAGCGTCCCGTCGATGTCGGCGCCGCCCCCGATCGCTCGCTTGCCGACCGGGCAGAGGGCGCTCGCGGACTTGCCCGCGCCGGAGTCCGTGCCGCTCGACGCCATGACGATCTGCACGCCGCTGACGCCGGGCGCTCCCTGGGCGCCCGCGAGGCCGGCGGGACCGATCGGCCCGGTGTAGCCGCGGTAGCCCCTGTAGCCGCGGAAGCCGCGCGGCCCGCGCCGCCCCCGTCGCGACGCGGCGGACTGCGCCGTGAGCGACGCCGACCGGGCCGGCAGCGCGATGTTGCGGCTCGTGATCGAATGCGCGCGGATGTCGGCGCCCGTGAGCGACCCGTCCTCGACGGCCGCGCCCGTCACCCGGGTCGCGGCGTACGACGATCCTCCAAGTGCGACGAACAAGGCGACGTACGCGACGGCGTTCCCGCCGACGTGCCGGCGAATTCTCGAGACCATGGCTCTCCTGGGCTGGTGCGTGTGCAAGGCGGCCACCGCGGCGATGTCGCCCCGCGGCCTCACATCGGCTCACGCGCAGCGGCGCGAACCTGACACCGGCCGGGATGCGGCCGAGCTACGCGCCGCCGTGCAGGTCGTCGACCCAGCGCACGCGCTGCGGGTTGGGCTCGACGTCGGGGAGGTCGAGGTTCACGACGACCGGCTCCTGGCCCGACCTGACGAGCACGCATGACAGCGGCTCGCCCGAGGCGTTGATCTCCTGGTGGGGCACGTACGGCGGCACGAAGATGAAGTCGCCGGGGCCCGCCTCGGCGACGTACTCCAGCCGCTCGCCCCAGCGCATCCGCGCGCGACCGCTCACGACGTAGATCACGCTCTCGACCGGGCCGTGGTGATGGGCGCCGGTCTTCGCGTCGGGCTCGATGACGACGGTCCCGGCCCACAGCTTCTCGGCGCCGGCGCGCGCGGTCGTGATCGCCGCGGCGCGGCTCATCCCCGGCGTCTGCGGCGTGTTCGAGTCGAGCTCGCCGGCGCGCACGACGCGCACGCCGTCCAGCCGCCAGTCGCGTGTTGGCCCCTCACCTGGCATGCCGATGGATTGTGTCAGTGGCGGCTGATCGAGGGCGTGTCCAGCCACCAGGTGAGGCTGCGTCCCGCGCGGACGGCGGGCAGCGGATCGTCGACGTCCAGGGTCCGGCCCTCGCCCGCGACCCAGTTCCCCTCGTGGCGGACCACCTCCGTGAGGAGCTCCGCGTACTCGGCGCCGGCGGCGCGGCCGGATCCGTAGCCGAAGATCCGCTCGCAGCCCAGCACGCTGTTCATCATCGCGCGGCCACGGACGAGCGCGCGGTAGTCGTTGCGCGCGAGCTCCTGCTCGTGCGCCGCGAGCGCCTTGAGGATCCGCGCCAGCCGCGCCTCGTCGAACGCGACGAGGAGGTTTGGCAGCGGCAGATCGCCCCACAGCCCCCACATCCACCAGCGCGGCGAGACCTCGCGCGTCTCCAGCGCGCGGCGCGTCGCGCGCGCGACGCGCTCATGGGCGGGATGCAGGTCGTGCGGGCTCGGCGACACGACCACAGCCGGCTCGATGCGGTCGAGCGCGCCGGACACGACACCTGCGAGGTGGTCCTCCGGGTCGGTCCCGGCGGGTGCAAGCGGTGTTTCGACGAGCTCGAAGCCGGCCCGCGCGCAGGCGGTCCGAAGCTCCGCGTGGCGCCGCTCGCGCTGCGGTCCGCGGGTCAGATCGGCGGCCAGGTTGACGACCCGGTAGCCGGCGTCCTGCATGCCCATCAACGCGGCCGGCGCGCCGATCAGCTCGTCGTCGGGATGCGGCGCGACGTGGAGGACCGTCTGCACCACGCTCAGGATGGCGGACGCCCGGGCGGCGCGCCACACCGCGCCTGCCCACGCCAAGCGGCGCCGGAGGCACGGTCTCACATGGACAGCATCCGCCCCGGCTGCGACCCTGTACCCCAACGCACCCGTTTTTCGTCGAACGGGGCGGAAAACGGGGAGCAGATCGATCGTGAGCCAGGATCCGAAGGAGCTCGGCGGGCCCGAGCGCGTCGAGCGGACGCTCGGCAACATGCAGGCGAACATCGGCTACGTGCCGGGTTTTCGCCGGGCACACGGCCGCGGAGCGGCCTTTCGCGGGCACTTCACCGCCACCCCCGACGCCGCAACGCTCACCATCGCCGAGCACATGCGAGGCGACGAGATCGCGGTCACCGTGCGCCTCTCGAACGGCGCCGGCAACCCCTACACGCCGGACCGCAATGCCGTGCTCGGCCTGGGCATCCGCTTCGCGCTGCCCTCCGGCGAGACCTCGGAGTGGGCGGCGCTGAACATCGCCGACTTCCCCGCGCGCAAGCCCGACGACTTCGCGGGCCTCGCGGGCGCGCAGAAGAAGAACAAGAAGGGCAAGCCCAACCCGCTGCGGCTCGCCTTCTTCATGGCGACGCACCCCTGGTGCCTCAAGGGCCTGCTCGCGATCCTCAAGGCGCCCACGACGCAGAGCTTCGCGCGCACGTCCTTCAACGGCCTGCACGCCTACTTCCTCGTCGACGCCGCCGGCACGCGGCGCGCGTTCAGGTACCGCTGGGTCGCGGTCGCTCCGCGCGCAGGCCTCACGCCGGAGGAGAACCGCTTCCTGCCGCCGCAGTACCTCGTCGGCGAGATGAAGCAGCGCGTCGCGCGCGAGCCCGCGGCGTGGGACCTCGTCTTCCAGCTGGCCGAGCCCGGCGACCCGACCGACGACATGACCAAGCACTGGCCCGACAGCCGGCGCACGGTCACGGCCGGCCGCCTCGTCCTCGACCGCATGCACGAGGACCAGGACCTCGTCGACCGCTCGATGTTCGACCCCACGAAGGTGCCGCCGGGCATCGAGGTCTCAGACGACCCCGTGCTGCACTTCCGCTCGGAGTCCTACATCGAGTCCCAGAAGCGCCGGCTGGCCGAGACGAAGCCCGCCATCAAGCCCGAATAGCGCGTAGAGCGCCGCCGTCAGGGCCACCCCGGAGGCCGCTGCGCCCGAGCTACCCTTCACAGGCATGGCCTTCCCCGCCACCCGCCTGCGCAGGCTGCGCTCGACGCCCGTCCTGCGCGACCTCGTGCGCGAGACGCGCCTCACGGCGCACGACCTGGTCCTGCCGCTCTTCGTCCAGTCCAAAGCGGGCCGCGAGCCGATCGGCTCGCTCCCCGGCGTCGACCGCCTGAGCATCTCCGCCGCCGTCGAGGAGGCGGGCGCGGCGCAGGCGCTCGGCCTGCCCGCCGTCCTGCTCTTCGGTATCCCCGACCGCAAGGACGCCGAGGGCACCGGCGCCTACGACGACGAAGGCATCGTCCAGCTCGCGACGCGCGCGATCAAGGATGCGCACCCCGAGCTGCTCGTCATGACCGACGTGTGCCTCTGCGAGTACACCGACCACGGCCACTGCGGCCTGATCGACGCGCACGGCCACGTCGACAACGACTCGAGCGTCGAGCTCATCGCGCGCGCGGCGGTCAGCCAAGCGCGCGCGGGCGCGGACATCGTCGCACCCAGCGACATGATGGACGGGCGCATCGGCGCCGTCCGCGCCGCGCTCGACGAGGAGGGCTTCACCGGCACGCCGATCGTCGCCTACAGCGCGAAGTTCGCCTCCGCCTTCTACGGCCCGTTTCGCGAGGCCGCGGGCTCGACGCCCGCCTTCGGCGACCGGCGCGCCTACCAGATGGACCCCGCCAACGGCGACGAGGCCGTACGCGAGGCGCTGCTCGACGTCCAGGAGGGCGCCGACGTCGTCATGGTCAAGCCGGCGCTGGCCTATCTCGACATCATCCAGCGTGTGAAATCCGTCACGCAGATGCCCGTCGCCGCCTACAACGTGAGCGGCGAGTATGCGATGGTGAAGGCGGGCGCGGCCGCCGGCGCGCTCAACGAGCGCGCCGTGGTGCTGGAGACGCTGACCTCCATCCGCCGCGCGGGCGCCGACATCATCATCAGCTACCACGCGAAGGACGCCGCCTTGTGGATCGAGTAACGTCGCTGGGAGATCGCCGGGCCCGGCGATCAGAGGGTGAGCCCGTAGCGGAGGAAGGTCGCCGGACCCGGCGATCCGACGGCGAAACCCCTATCCCGAAGATCCGCTCCCGCAAGGGTGGCGCCGCGATCGCGATGGACGACGTCGATCGCAAGCTGCTCAACCTCATGCAGGGCAGCTTCCCGATCGCCCCGCGCCCGTACGCGGCCGTCGCGGCGCTCGCGGAGGTCAGCGAGGACGAGGTGCTCACGCGCGTCCAGCATCTGCTCGACCAGCGGATCATCCGCCAGGTCACGCCGATCTTCGACACGCGCGCGCTCGGCTACGGCTCGATGCTCGTCGCCGCGAAGGTCGATCCCGAGCACCCGTGGCGCGCCGCGAAGATCATCAACTCGCACCCCGGCGTGAGCCACAACTACCTGCGCAACCACGAGTTCAACATGTGGTTCACGCTCGCCGTCGAGGGCGACTCGAAGCTCGGCCTGCAGGGCACGCTCGACCTCATGCAGGAGCTCACGGGCGCGACCTCGATCCGCCAGCTCCCGACGCTCAAGCTGTTCAAGATCCGCATGGAGCTCGAGATGGACGGCGACACGAAGTCGCTGTCGACCGAGGGCGAGGCGCAGGCCCCGGTCGACCTCGAGGGCGTCGCCTACGACGAGCGCGACCGCGAGGTCATCCGCGCGACCCAGGGCGACCTGCCGGTCGTCTCCGAGCCCTACGCCGAGTCGGCCGCCAAGCTGGGCATGACCGTCGACGAGCTGCTCGAGCACCTCGAGGCGATGAAGGAGCGCGGGATCCTGCGCCGCGTCGCCGCGATCCTCTACCACCGCCGCGCGGGGTTCTCTGCCAACGGCATGGGCGTCTGGAAGGTTCCCGACGAGAAGATCGAGGAGCTTGGCCCGCGGATGGCGTCCTTCCGCGGCATCTCGCACTGCTACCAGCGCCCGACGTACGAGGACTGGCCCTACTCGGTCTTCACGATGGCCCACGGGCGCTCGAAGGAGGAGTGCGACGCGATCCTCGACGCGATCGCCGACGAGTTCGGCATCACCGAGCGCGCGACGCTGTACTCCTCCACCGAGTTCAAGAAGATCCGCCTCCTGTACTTCACGGACGACTTCACCGACTGGGAACGGGAGCACGGCGCGGTCTGAGTCGACCCTGCCGCTTGCTCCGATGACCGCCTCGCTCACCGACACGCGCTCCGCCGAGCACTTCGCGCGGGCGGTCTCCTACCTGCCGGGGGGCGTGAACTCACCGGTCCGCGCGATGCGCTCGATCGGCCGCGACCCGATCTTCGTCGACCGCGCCGAGGGCGCCGAGCTCATCGACGTCGACCACAACCGCTACGTCGACTGGGTCTGCTCGTGGGGCCCCCTGATCCACGGCCACGCGCACCCCGAGATCGTGGCCGCAGTGGCGACGCCGCCCGCCGCGGGACGACGTTCGGCGCGCCCACCGCGGCGGAGGTCGACCTCGCCGTCGAGGTCACCAGGCGCATGCCCGGCGTGCAGATGCTGCGCATGACGTCGTCGGGCACCGAGGCGTCGATGAGCGCGATCCGCCTCGCGCGCGCCGTCACGGGTCGCACGAAGCTCCTCAAGTTCGCCGGCGCTTACCACGGGCACGTCGACGGCCTGCTCGCCGACGCCGGCAGCGGCCTCGCGACGCAGGGCATCCCCGCATCGCCCGGCGTACCCGCGGAGGTCGCGGCGAGCACGATCGTCGTGCCCTGGAACGACCCCGCCGCGCTCGCGGAAGCGCTGGAGAAGCACGAGCTCGCCGCGATCCTCGCAGAGCCCTACCCGGCCAACATGGGCCTCGTGCTGCCGGCCGAGGGCTTCCTCGAGCTGCTGCGCGCGGGCGCCGACGACAACGGCGCGCTGCTGATCTTCGACGAGGTCATCTCGGGCTTTCGCGTCGCGCCGGGCGGGGTGCAGGGCCTGCGCGGCGTCACCCCCGACCTCACCGTCATGGGCAAGGTCATCGGCGGCGGGCTGCCCGCCGCGGCGTACGGCGGCCCGCGCGAGCACATGCGCCGGATCGCCCCGTCCGGCGACGTCTACCAGGCCGGGACGCTGTCGGGCAACCCGCTCGCCGTCGTCGCCGGCCTGACGACGCTCGCGCTGCTCGACGGCGAGCAGCCCTACCTCAAGCTC
>CAVUOK010000008.1:0-411892 GCA_963743055.1 uncultured Actinomycetes bacterium
TCGCTGAGGAGGATTTCGCGATCGCTTCCACCACAGCACGTTCGGGCAACGATCCCCCGTCGACTACGAAAACAGCACTCTGAGCCCGAGCGGACCGATCGACGCCGCTTCGCGGCTCCCTTCATCTGCTCAGATCAGCTTCACTGCAAGCTCACCAGCGACCCAGGTCGCCTAATCAGCCCGTGTCCACCGAAGCGGGGGAGGTCCAGTCGTGTGCCCAGTGCTTCAATTGGCGCGGCGTTGCTCAATAACTGTTTGGGCCATTGCGACCGCTTCGCGCAAGACCGGTTCGGTTGCTGTGCCGAACCGCGCGACGATGTCGTCGTAGACAGTGTCTGCGGAGCGATTCAGCGTTTCGAGCGTGACGCTCATGTTGATCAGCGCGCGGGCGACGTGCTCGCGTAGTGCAGGTTCGGTCGCGTTGCCGAACCGCGCGACGATGTCGTCGTAGACCGCGACAGCATCCGCCGAGCGATCCAGCGTCCCGAGTGTGACGCCCTTGTTGAATAGCGCGCGGGCGACGTGCTCGCGGAGCGGGGGTTCGTTCGTTGTGCCGAATCGCGCGACAACGTCGTCGTAAACCACGAGCTCGTCTACGGGGCGATGCAATGCCGCGAGCCTGAAGCCCTTGTTGACCAGCGCGCGGGCGACGTGCTTGTCCAGCGCGGGTTCGGTCGCGTTGCCGAACCGCACGACGACGTCGTCGTAGACCGCGACAGCATCCGCCGAGCGATCCAGCGTCCCGAGAGCGACGCCCTTGTTGACCAGTGCGCGGGCGACGTGCTCGCGCAGCCCGGGTTCGGTCGCGTTATCGAACCGCGCCACGATGTCGTCGTAGACCGCGACAGCATCGGCGGGGCGACCGAGCATCCCGAGCCTGGCGCCCTTGTTGACCAGTGCGCGCGCGACCTGCTCGCGCAGCGCGGGTTCGGTCGCAGTGCCGAACCGTGCGACGATGTCGTCGTAGACCGCGACAGCGTATGCGGAGCGATCCAGCGTCCCGAGTGCCACGCCCTTGTTGACTAGTGCGCCGGCGACCTGCTCGCGCAGTGCGGGTTCGGTTGCTTTGCCGAAGCGCGTGACGACGTCGTCGTAGACCGCGAGCTCGTCTTCGGAGCGGCTCAGCGTCCCGAGTGCGACGCCCTTGTTGACCAGTGCGCCGGCGACCTGCTCGCGCAGCGGGGGTTCGGTCGCGTTGCCGAACCGCGTGACGATGTCGTCGTAGACCGCGACCGCATCCGCGAAACGATCCAGTGCCTCGAGTGTGACCGCCTTGTTGACCAGTGCGCCGGCGACCTGCTCGCGCAGCGCGGGTTCGGTCGCATCGCCGAACCGCGCGACGACATCGTCGTAGACCGCGAGCTCGTCCCCAGAGCGACCCAGCGTCCCGAGCCTGAACCCCTTGTTGACCAGCGCGCTTGCGACCTGCTTGCTCAGCGTGGGTTCGGTCGCGTTGCCGAAGCGCTTGACGATGTCGTCGTAGACCGCGACAGCGTCTGTCGAGCGATTCAGCGTCCCGAGTGTGACGCCCTTGTTGAATAGCGCGCTTGCGACCTGCTCGCGCAGTGCGGGTTCGCTCGCATCGCCGAACCGCGCGACGACATCGTCGTAGACCTCGAGCTCGTCTGCGGAGCGATCCAGCGTCCCGAGTGTGACCGCCTTGCTGAACAGCGCGCGGGCAACGTGCTCGCGGAGTGCGGGTTCGGTCGCATCACCGAAGCGCGCGACGACATCGTCGTAGACCGCGAGCTCGTCCCCAGAGCGACCCAGCGTCCCGAGTGTGACTCCCTTGTTGAACAGCGCGCGGGCGACCTGCTTGGTCAGCGCAGGTTCGGTCGCATCGCCGAGGCGCGCGACGATGTCGTCGTAGACCGCGATGGCGTCTGCGGAGCGATTCAGCGCCCCGAGCCTGGCGCCTTTGTTGAATAGCGCGCGGGCCACGCGCTCGCGCAACGTCGGTTCGGTCGCGTCGCCGAAGCGTGCGGAAACCTCGTCATAAACCAGGAACTCTTCCTCGAAGCGATCCAGCTTGCCGAGAACGACACCGAGGTTGTATCCGGCGAGCGACGCGACCTCATCGACGGATGATCGACGCGCGGTGGCAAGGGCGCGTATAGCGTCGCTCAGGCGATTGTCGTAGTACGCCGCGATCGCGACCGCGAGGGCCTGCGCATCCGTGGCGCGGTCGATGGCGGCATCCCACGCAACGTCGGGCGGCGGGCCGCCACCTCGCCTGTCGCGCACGAGCTCGACTACATAATCAAACGCTTGAAAGCTGGCAGTGCGATGCATCAAGGCGATGGTCCCGGCGACCGGTCGAAGGGCCCATGCGAGCGCGACCTGATATGCATCGTCTGTGGGCGCCGTACCTGGTGGCAGATAGCTCGGCCAGAGCTCCCGCAGCGTGTCGTCAGGGATCGGATCGGTTCGACCACACCGGACCCAATCCACCGCCACCGCGACGACCGCGACGCCTTCGGGGCAGTCGGGGTCACCGGGTGCGTGGCGTCGCGTCGCGAGCTTGCGCTCGAGCAGCGGCGCTGCCACGAGGTATGCGGCGAGCCCATGACGTTGCAGCGACGCGAACTGCTCAGCGGAGACGCGTGTGCGGAGCACTCCGAGCTCGCGTGTGGTTGTCGCCGTCATCGCAATCTCGTGCGCGCTCTGCAGCACCTCCGCAGCGATCGTCGTCAGTCCGCCGACGGCCAACCCCGCGATTCGCTCGCTGCCCTTACCGCCATAGGTTGCGGCGACGATCTTGCCGCGAGCGCCAGCCTGCCATTCACGCAGCGTCGCGAACGTCACGCCGTCGTTGAGAAACGGCTCAAGGTCGTCGAGCCACAGGACGGTCCGCGTCGATGGCGTTGGACGCGCGGCCGACGAGAGGATCGCGCGCAGCGCGTCGGCATCAGAGGGAGCAACGAACTCAGTTTGGTGCCCGTGCACGTCGCGAGTCACGGCTTCGAAGAGAGCGCGCGACTTTCCTACCTTCGATGGTCCGATCACGACGACCAACCATCGGTCGCTGCCATCAAAGGCCGCCGCGACCGCTGCGGAGAGCTGTTCATCGATGTCGCGCGCGACGTACTCAGGAACCTCGCCACCGGGCAGAATGTCCTGCACCGCAGCATCAACACCGATTGCCGTCGGATCGACGGTCTCGCCGGCGGCGACCAATGCATGGCGTCCTAGCTCCACGCGCTCGCGTTCGGCCTCCTCGTTGGCAAGTACACGGCCAGCGTTACGCGCCTCGACGAGGAACAAGAACGCCGCGATCAAGCCCGCCAACGCGAGACAGGCGGCGATCACCGCGATGGGTTTCGGGACCAGCCCGACGAATCCCGCGCCCGCGAGCGCCGTGAAGATCGCGGCGAATGCCGCTGCGACCTTGGCACGCGCCTCGAGATCCTCCTGGGTGTGAGGGCCGTCCGCGATTTGCCAACGCTAGCGGCGCGCACCCGGCGGCGCGGTGAAGTCCGGACCGGTCACATCCGTCATGCCGTGCCCGGGCGTAGCGCGCGTGGCGGATCCGGCTGGGTTCTTCGCGGAGCGAACCCGCGAATCGCCGCGGAGCGTGCCGTCGGACGCTCCGAGTGGCTCGGGCGATATCGCCCGGCCGGCCGTGCGCACGCCGGCCGCCCGAATAGGGCGACGGCCGGCGGCACATCGAACGGCGTCTTGCTTAATGCTCTTCGCTGTCTGCTCGGATCTCCTGGCGGCCGAAGATGTAGCCGAGGAGCGTCGCGAAGATCGGGACGAGCATCGATACCACGAGCAGCTTGGATCAGATCCTTGGTCTCGGTGAACCACACCGTCTTCTCGTCCACCGTCGCGTCTGCCCCCGGGTAGGTCAGCCATGTGAACACGGCGATGAGCATCAGAACAAACGCGATGAGCCACATCAGGCTCTTGGCGAGCGCGAGCCCGCCATGAAACTGCGCTGTCCGCAGATTGCGGGCAACGAGGTCGTACCGTTCCGCGTAGGCCTCGAGGGAGACCACGCCGGTGTCCGCCGAGGCGGTCATGGTGTCCGGAGGCCGCTTGCTGATTCGCTGTCGTGGTCGACGCATGGGCTATCCCGTGAGGAGGATTTCGCGTGGCGCGTGCCCCTCCTTCTGCAGGGTCAGCGCGTAGCCGTGGTCCTTCTGGTCCTCGGCGAGCTTGAGCAGCGTCAGCGACTTGCGGATCACCTGGGCCTTCGAGATCCCGCGCTTCGCGGTGAGCTCGTCGAGTACCGCGTCGAGCTGATCATTCATCTGGATCGTGTACTTCGTCATTGCCGATCCCTTCGGTAGTCGGTTTCCACGGGACTTACCGGCGTTGCGACGGCGCCGCGCCGGTATTTTGCCGTTGACGTCCCGTTGTTCTGCCGTTAGTATGCCGTCTCCTTGCTGGAAATGTCAAGCGAAGGAGCAGACATGGCTGCTTTCACGATGGATGAGTGGATTGGTCTCGTAGAACGTTGCACGCGGGTCGCCGGCCGTCAGGCCCTGCGAGCCGACAAGCTGTACGAGGTAGAGCGCGTCCTGCGACACAGCGACCCGCGCGATACCTCACGGGAGGCCGTTGCCGCCTCGGCGGCGAACATTGCGCGCGAGCTGCAGGAGATCAAGCCTTTGCGCTTCTGGCTGAGCCCCTGGCAGGCGTCCGTGGCGGCGGCGACCGCGGTCGCGCATCTGCGGCACTGCGGCTGGGCGCCGGAGCTGCGGAGCATCGAGATTCTTGCCGACGACCTGCGGCGCCGCGCATCGCTGGCGCGGCTGCTCGCGCGCATCCTGTCCGTCGGCGGCGCCCCCGTTTCGTCCGAGCGGCAGGACGTCATCGAGGTGTACCTGAGCATCCCGGTCTCCGGCTGCACCCCCTCCGCTCGCGCGCTGCTCAAGCGGTGGTCTCCGATCATCGAGGAGGAGCTTGAGGCGGTTGGAACGATGATCGGCATCCCCATCTTCCTGCGGGTTCCCGGCCTTGCTCGGCGGAGCTCCGACGAGCTGGTGGAAGTCGTTCGGTCGGGCCTGCGGCGTTCGGCGCTGCATCTCGTGGTCGGCGCGCGCGGTGGCAGCACCGGCGTGGGGATCGAGATTCAGAACTCGCTCACGCGTCGCCGCCCGGTCGTGTGGTTGGTTCCGCCCGGCGAGGGCACGCCGAGCTCGGTGGTCGCCGCGTCTCTCGAAGGAGACATCAGCGTCGTGGCGTTTGACAGCGAAGTAGAGCTCCGTGCCGCCGTACGCGCGAACGTGATTCGCAAGCTTCCCGCGATCAAGCGACTGCTCGACGAGAAGGACGCGATCCCGGTCCGGATCATCGAGCTCCAAGAGGAGATGCGACGCAACTGGCTTCTGAGAGCGTCCACGTCGATCGATGTCCTCCACATGGCGCTTGAGATGGTCGGCATCAAGCCCGCGCGAGCCGTACTGCTACTCACCAATCCGTTCGTGCTCTACCACCAGGCCAGCGCCAGCGAGATCGACGACCTGTGCGCGATCCTTGGCATGGAGATCGACGCCAGCGAGACGTCCTCCCAGGCGGGTGCGACCTCGACGCTCGAAAACGTTGTTCAACAAGCCATGAGTGGCTGATGGCGTACGCGGCAACGAGCCGCCCACGCAAACCGCCCTAGTGGTCCACTCCGCCGGAGGACTGCGCTTACGCGAAGTACTCCGGCGGGGCAGGCAGAAACTGGTCGTAGAACCTTAGCCGCATCTCGACGAGACGCGTCTCGATCTCGAGGAATGCAGCATCTGCATCAGGGGTGGCGAGCAGCCGCTTCAAGCACGCCCCCAACATCCCTGAGTGGGTGACCGATTGGTCTGACGCATCGGTGAGCGCCTCGCAACCATCGTGGTTGATGTGCGCGAGATAGAACTCAGACTCCACGCCGGCGTCCTGGAAAAGCCGTTCCATGCGCTTCCAGTACATGCCGTACTCGACCGACACGAGCACCTCGCCCCAGAAGCGCAGCATCGCCAGGACCTTCACATCGCCGGCGGCACCGATACCGGCCGAGTCGCCGATCAGCTCCAGCGTGTCAAGCAAGATCGAGGTGGTCACGGCCGTCGGCCGGCAGCCAAGGACTTGCGCCTTTGTCGCTCCCAGGACGTCCAGGTCGCCGACAAGATCCTCACGATGAGAGCGCGTTTCTCCCGTGTCGTCTGGATACTCCTCGCGCAGGATCACCCCGACAAACTTGGTGGCGGTCTCGTCTGACAGCGCATCGATCCCGATGTCGTAGACGGTCGTGAAGATCAGCGACAGGAAGCGTCGTTGAAGCAGCACGGCGAGGAACTGCTCGTCCGGCAGGGTGCCTACCGCCTGCAGGACCGGATGGCTCGTGAAGCGCGCGAGCAGCTGACGTTCGACGACGTCGGCGTTCAGTTCGTTGGTGCTCTGGCTCACCGTCGGGCTCCGGCACTGAGCTTCTTTGCGTTGATCTCTTCCTGCCAGTTCGTGAGGTCGGTGACGGGTGCAGCGATGCCCCACAACGTGCGTATCTCCTCGGCAATCGACTGTCCCAGCCACGACGTGGAGTCGTGCACCTCGATCTGCGGGGAGCTAACTGCGAGCTTGCCATGCGTGAAGACACTCACCATCGCCCGTCCGTCCACGCTGTACACCGCGATGGACGGCAGCGAGTCATAGAGCCTGACTTTCAAACGCGAGCGGCTCTCCTCGTCGAGTTCGGCCGCGATATTGCCGAGCTTGCTCAAGCAACTGCCGACGCCATGCTCGACCTCGTGCGTACGGAAGCGCGATGACGTGTTCAAGCCCGCGGTTCTGAGCCGCGCGGCACTTGAGTTCGGGTGCAGCATGAGGATCTTGACCTCTGCCCCATTTGCCAGTGCTTGGGCCAACTCCCCCGCGAAGATGTCCAACGCGGGAATCCACGTGTTCAGAATCAGGATCTTCAACGCCTCGGGTAGTTCCTCGGCCAAGCGGTACAGATCAAGCCTCCGGTGGACGTTGACAATGCCCGCTGTTGGATCCGCGGGTGCCAGCGGAGCGGGCGGATCGTCGCTGGGGCCAAGGTCGCGCGAACGTCGCTCCTTGTGCTCGATCACGATGAACCGGTCGGCGCATTCGCGCAAAAGCTTCGGCTCTCTGCGGCGTCCGAAGTCGGCCGGAGCGACGCCCAACACTTCCGCGGCGGCGGCGTAGCGGGTCGTGAGACTCTGCACTCGTTCGTCCTCGTCTCGCCACTTCAGCAGTTCCCGGATCGCCATACCCTCCGGATTCTCGGGAAGGCGCGCGGCGTACGTGGGGATCAGCTCACCAAGCACGACATGCACCCGCTGTTCCGAATCGAGCTCGCCAGCGGCCTGAACGAGGGCGAAGCTTTCGAGTACCGGGATCGTGTCCTGCAGGTCGCCGGACTTTCGCGCCGCGCATCGGATAACCCGTTTGAGCTCGTCCGTGAGAGCCTTGGCGCGATCCATCGGCCGACAGTATGCATTTGTTCACAGCCTTTCGGGGGAAATTCGTCCTGGAAACGGCGATAACCGGACCGGCATCGGACGGCTACGGGTACGCCCGCCATCTGACTGACGACGACGCGCGTCGTCGATTGGCGTCGGCACCAAAGAACCAGCGGGATTGCGATTAGCACTCGCGCGCCTCTAGCCTTGGCGCTGCGAGCGATCGATTGCGCTGAACAGGTCGATGCCGAGCGCGCTACTGAACGCGTCGAGCTCGCTCCAGGTTGCCTCGTGGTACAGCACGAATGGGTCTGTGAGGAGGAGGTTGGCGCGCTCCGTATTGATCCGCGTGCCGGTCAGCACCTCGCTCGAAGCCTCGCTCGAGGCGCGCATCCAGCGTCGGCGCATCTCGCTTTGTAGCTCGATGAGCCGAACCGGGATGGCATCCTTCTCATTGAGCAACTCGCGTATCGTCGGCAGCCTGCGGGCGACGACGTCCTGCACAGCCGAGCGCAGCTCCTCTGAGCCCCCGTTCGAGGCCCCGAACTCGACCACCTCTACGTCCGATTCACTCGCGGCGGCACGAACCGAGCGCGGAGCGTCCTGACCTCGCGGCGTGAACCACACCACGGGCCGACGGCGGCTGATCGACGACTGCAGCTCACGACCGATGCCGGGCGTGCCACCGCCAGGCGCCAGGACGAGATGCAGAACCGAGTGCATGAGCCCCTTCCGAACGCTTCCGACCAGATCGTTGCAGTCGCGCTCCGGCAGACCCGGCACGATCAGAAACAAGCGGAGGCCGTTGCGTGCGCCGATCTCCTCGAGGGCTTCCTCGATGTCCTGTGCCCAGCGCTTCAGCGCCAGCGCCGTGATCGGCGTGCGGTTGGAGAAGGGCACGCTCAGGTAGACCATTCCATCGACACCCGGCGTTCGCAAAGGCGAGCCTCCGTTGGACAGCACGAGACTGAGCATCTGCAGGGAGACCGTCGCTGTGTCGCACCCGCTGGGATCCTCGCGGAGAAGCTTGGCGAACGCTCGCTCGGCACCCTCCTCGGGGGACCAGCCAAGGTTGCGCAGTTCCTCGCAGGCGGTCGCTGCAGCAATGGTCGCGTGCTTGTACGACAGGAGCCAGATCAGCGGCTTGAGCGCATACAGGTCCTGCGCCAAACGCACTACGGCGTCGGCGACCTTGGCATCCGACGATGGCGGGAGGCTCCAGAACCGCTTGAGCAGCAGCTCGACTTCCGCGCGCTTGTCGTCGCGTACCGCGGTGCTGTGCGCGATGCCGACGGTCCGTTGGACCAGCCAAAGCCAATCATCGATGCTGCGTCCAGGCATCTTGAATCACCCCCAGCCTTTCTTCGCTCTCGGGTAGGGTCAGCATACCGCCGGGCCGACGGTGATACAACGGCATTGCAACGGTACAAAACGATACGAAACCTGGTGTCTATACGTTGTTGCACCGTTGTATTACCGTCGATCTTCCGGTACTCTGTCCGGAAGATGTCCAGTCAATGACGAAGAAAGGAGTCCAACGTGGCGAAGTACACGATCCAGATGAATGATCGTCTGGAGGAGGTTCTCGAGGAACTTGCGCGCAAGGAAGGCATTTCCAAGGCGCAGGTGATCCGCAAGTCGCTGACGCTGCTTAAGCTCGCCGAGGACCAGAAGGACGCCGGCTACGCCTTAACCCTGCAGAAGGAGGGTGAGAACGCACGTGAGATCCTCCTGACGGGCTAAGTCCCCGTCTCGCTGAGCGGCCGCGTGGCGCCGCTCGGCATCACGCGGCCGCTCAAGGGGGCTTGCAAGCGCAGCCGCGGTCCCCGCGGGGGCTGCAACGTTCTCCGTAGCAACGGTTAGCGATCCGCTAGCCCAGCGCGCCATCGACGAGTTTCTCAACGCGCTCATCGGCCAGCGCCGCGTCATCAAACGGCGCGAGGAAATGCAAGTATCGCCTCGAGCTGTTGGCGTCGGTCCAGCATGCAGGTGGCACGGTGCGCTGGCGTCGCGCGCTGCACCGAGCACTGCGCGCAGCATCAGCAGCACATCGGGATCCGACAGGTCCGTTCTGATCTCGCGAACCCAGCGCGTAAGGTCAGCGCGAGGCGAGCCTGTGTCCGGGACCGCGATGTCGCCGGTAACGCGGCTGAGCGCGACGGCCGAGAGGAGATTCGCGGCTGTGCCCCAGCGCCGCTAGATCGTTGTCGCATGCAAGCCGGCGCGCTGGGCGACTGCCGGGGATAGAGGTCGCCTCAGAGCCACGCGCGACGAGCAGTTCCTCGACTGCGGCATACACGGCGGGCACGGACCCGAGCCGAGTGCCCGCCGGGTCGCGTCATGGGGCTGACGTGGGCATCCTCAACGGACACGGGCTCCGTTATGGCAGGGTTCATTGCGTTGTGGGACCTTGCAGGTGGCTCGCTCGCCTCGCTTGTGAGGCGCGAAACCAAGCCGGCCTCCAGGGGTGGAGGAGGTGCGTGCCCGGCTTCCCAAACGCCAACGGAGCACGAGTTGCTAGCGATCTCGCACTCCGTCTCCGATGGACCGCTAAGCCGGAAACAGCGGCTCTCCGGTCGATCGGCCGAGTCCCATGGGCGGGATCCGAAGGACGGATATAGGCCCGTCCTAGTCCTATCTGGCGTCGTGGGTTCATATTGAGCGACGAGGCCTATCGCGTCTTCGTCCCCCAGTCAAACCAGCGCCGTCCAGATTTGGCCCTATGGACAACGACGCGCTTGAGCGCCGCTGCCCAGCCTTCTCACAGGAGTCCAGCGGACGCTTTCGGGCCGGGTCGAAGAAGTCCGTCGGGCGGCGGCGTGAGGGGCAGCGGCGAGACTGCCCCTCTACGATCGCAGCGATCCAAGCAGCCTCCATCGACGCGCCGTGCGGTTTCAGGGACCGCACAAGATCGCGCCGTCGGCGGCACCGAGCTCTGCGTATCGCTCGGCTACCACCGGACGGCTCAGGTGCCTCGGCGGCTCATGCTCGTGGACACGCCGCAGCGCCGCCAAGGACGCCGCCCCACGACATTGTCAACGGCCATCGGTTTCTCCCAAGCTACGGCCATCGGATCTCCCCACTGGCGCTCACGTTCTCTCCCCACTGGTGGCCATCGGTTCTCCCCAGCGCTGCGCGCTTCCTCGGGTGAGGGGCGTCACCCCCTTGCCGGCGGTCGCTTGTGCGAGGCGGTAGGAGTCGGTGCCGTCGGTCAGCAGGACGTGCACGTGGTGCAGCAGCCGATCGACGGTCGCCGCGGCGAGGGTCTTGGGCATCAGTTCGTCGAATCCGGCGGGATGGATGTTCGAGGTGAGCGCGATCGAGCGCTTCTCGCAGGCCGCGTTGACGACCCGGAACAAGGCTTCGGCGGCGTCGGGCGGCATGCCGATGTCGTCGATCATGACGAGGTCGGCGCGGATCAGCCGCCCGATCGCCTTGCTCACGCTGTCGTCGGCGCGGTGGCGGCGCAGCAGCGTCGCGAGCGACTCGAGGGTGTGCCATGCAACGGTCTTGCCCTCGTCAATCGCGCGATGCCTGAGCGCTTCGGCGAGATGGCTCTTGCCGGTCCCGCTCGGGCCGCAGATGCAGAGGTTCTCCGCGCGAGCGATCCATTCCAGCGTCCTGAGCGCTTGTTGTGCGGCGGCGGGGATCGGTGACGCCGTCTCGTTCCACGCGTCGAACGTCTTGCCGGCCGGCAGTCCGCTGGCTCGGCGTCGCATCCGGATCGTCGCCTGGTCGCGGCCGGCGGCCTCCTCGGCGAGCAGTACGCGCAGCACCTCGGCCGGGTCCCAGCGCTGCGGCTTCGCTGTCGCCAGGACCTCCGGCGCGGCGTTGCGAACGTAGGGCATCCGTAACCTGCGCAGCAGCCGGTCGAGTGCTTCAGTGCCTCCGGGTGTGGCTGACGGAGCACGCGATCTGACCGAAGAACGCGGCGGATCCGGTAGGTCAGTCATTCCCCGCGATAGGTGTCGAAGGGCGGCGCGTAGCCGGTGATCTGCGAGTACAGCCTCCATGCCCGTTGGTAGTCGGCGTCGCTGAGTGGCTTGTCGGGGTCGAGGTGATGCGCCGCGTTCGCGAGACCGCAAAGCTGCCGGGCCGCGGCGACCGCGTCGAGGCCGATGAGCTGCAGGCCCGCCGGGTCGTAAGCGAGGCAGTTGAGGACGGCCCGTGGTTCAAGTGAGCCGTAGGTCGTGGGGGGTCCTTGGCCCTTGGCGAGCATGTCGGCGCGCCGGCGCGCGTTGAACGCGGCCAGCCAGTCGGGGCCGTCTTGGTGTTCGAGGATGCTGCGTAGCCGGTCGCGGTACACGTCGGCGGTGGTCCCGACGGCGCGTTGGATCGCGAACGTGACCTCTTCGCCGCGGCGGCGCTGCACGAACTCGTAGTCCGGGCTCGGGTCGGTCGAGTCGGCGACGGCCGCATCGTGGGATGTCTCGCCGCTTGGGTCCGGCGGGGACTTGTCGGCGGACCTGCGCTTGTCCCTGCGTTCGGTTATCCAGATCGTCGCGATGAATCCGGCAGCGAGCAGGCCGACGACGAGGAGCCATTGCATGGCTCCGCGCAGCGACTCGGCATCGCCGTTGTCGCTGCTGCTCGGCGTGTCGCTCGCTGTCGCGGCCAGGCGCTTCTGCGCACGGGCGACGGTGCGCGTCTGCACGATCCCCGCCACCCGGCGCGGCGCGGTCAGCCAGCCGCACACGCGCAGATCGCGGACGATCTTGAGCGCGTCGAAGATCGTCAGATCCACAGCGAAACGCGCCCCGCTGATGTCGCCCTGGGCCACACCAGGGCTGTAGCGGTCCGGTGGGTGCTTGGGGCACCGCGCGCTACGTGAGCGCGCCAGGACGGTGACGGTCCCGCTGTACTGGTCGGCGGCGTCGGGGAACGGCGAGCTGCCGGCGCGACCGACGGCGCCGGTCGCGCTGACGTACACGTTGCTGTCGGCGTCTCGCTTCGTCGCGGTGAGGCGCAACCGGTCGCGTCCAGGGCGAGTGCGAATCGCTTTCGCCGCGACCAGGGTCTCGCTGCGGATGTCGTACGCGCAGAGCGTCGAGCGGCCGCTTGAGAACGAGAGCTGCTGGGCGCCGGCGCCGTTGCCGTTGAGGAAGCCCGAAGCGTCGAACGTCTGCGCGGGGTTGCCCACCAACAGGACGCCCGGGCATGGGCGGCTGCCCGCGAGCACGACGACGCGGTACCACATTCCGGGCGCTGCGCGCAGCACGTACGTCGCGGCTTCGCCCGCCGGCGGCCGGCTTGGACCCGATATCCGTGCCGCGGCGGCGTCGGCGTCCGAGCACGTCGCGACGACGACAACCAAGCCGAGGACGACGTGCGCGAGGAGTGCCCGAGACGATCCGGACGAAAGCACTGCGCGCAACTCGGTCGTCAGCCGGCGCGGGCCGCGAGCCGCGGCTGCGGACGATCACAACGCTCGCTCGAGCGCCCGAGCTGCGTCCCGCCGCACTGCTCGACAAGATCGAGTAGGTGCCGCGTCGCAGGCTGTGCGATGACTGCCGGCGGCATACGCGCCGTACGACTGACCAGCGGGTCGTCGTGCGGTTGGGAGCGCCCTGACATCACAGGACATATATAGCCTGGAGCGCTGGTGCGTGCGTTGACAGGTTGGACGGGTGGCCAAGCCGAAGTCCGCCCAGCACGCTCGCCTGGGCCGCGCGCTCCGAGCAATCCGCACCGAGCGCGGCCTGACGATCGAGGAGACCGCCGGTCGCGCGGGCCTCAACCCGCGGTACCTGGCCGGCGTCGAGCGCGGCGAGATCAACATCGCGGTCACGAACCTCCTCAAGACGATCGCCGCGCTCGACAGCACACTCGTCGCTGTCGCGCAGCGCGCCGGGCTGTGACAACTCGGTCGCGCGTCGCCGCGCCCGGCTCGTCCGTCGGTGGGCGCAGGGCACCGGACGGCCTTGCCGGCATCGGCGCTGTCCGAGCATGCTCCGGTGCCGCCGAAGTGACGGGCCGCCCGAATCGGCTGCCTCGTCCCGACCGCCCAGGTACCCAACTCCGGTTGCGGGCCGCTGACGTGATCGCCCCCGGGTCTGTGCGCTCCCGGGTTCATCCGCACTCATCCACGCACGGAGGCCGGTCGGCCTTCGCTCGGTGTCGCAGAGCGAGCAGAGCACAACGAGATGTAGTGCCAGCGGAAGGCTGGAACCAACCGTTCAGGTATCGCAGGACTCTTCACGGCGGTCCGCAGCGCCGCCGCCGTGTGATGTAGCGGCGGCACGCCGAGTGTTCAGCACGCGCCAAGACGGTGGACGCGGTTTTCGGACCGATCCTGGGTCAGAATGGCTCGCATCCCACCGTACGGCTGCAGCGCCGAATGGACGGTCTCATGACTCGGTAGCCACGGCAAGCCTCGCCGGCGCACGGAGCGCCAGCTCTCGACCCACGCGCGGCCCGATAAGACGAACCCGTGTTCTTGAGCGACCGCGATCAGGCTCAGCCACTCGTCGCAAGTCTCGGGTCTGACTCGCCCCCGAACGACGGCGTTGCGCCCGAGCACCATCCGAAAGCCCGCCGAGAACTGGAGGTCGTGCTTCTCGAGAGCCCATTTCAGCTGGAGGCCTGTCGGCTGATCTCCGACGCGACGCGCCCAGTCGTCGTAGGCCGCGAACGTGATGCGACCCAACGGAAGTGCGCCGTCCGCAGCCATGAACGCGCGACGGCACTGATCCCTCGTGCCGCTCCACCCAGGATCCGCGACGTCGCGCTCGGCCTGGATCGCCTTGGCCAGGGCACGCATCGAGAACCCCAGGGAGCGCTCGTGATGTTTGATCGCCACATGGTCCGGAACGGAGGGGAGGATCTCGCGCCAGGCGTCCCAGCCACGCTGATAGTTGCGGTCGAATGACACGTCGGCGTCGACGGCCCATCCAGCGACAACCCGCCAGTCGTCGATGCTGCGGCAGCCCACACGCGCAAGCCGAAGCGCCTCTGACACCCCGAGAGCTCCTCGCCACCCATCGCCCCACGCGAGGCCCTGCTGCTTCAAGGCGTACAGAAGTCGCCCGTACGTCGCTTCCACGCCGATCGACAGCAGCAACTCCTCCGCTCGAGGGCCGTAGATCCGACCGGGCGGGCACTGCGCCGAGATGCTCCTGAACCAGGCATGCACCTGCTCAAGCGAGTACTGCGGAGTCTGCTTGATGCCTAGACGCGAAACGCAACCGCGGCGCTCGATCCATCCCGACCGCCAACTTTCGACACAGTCGCCGCGACTCTGTCGAGATCCGAACTGTCCGGTTCGCCTTGCCGAACCGGACAGTTCGGAGCGATGCGACTCGAGCAGGTCCGACCCGGACGACTCGCCAGGAGGAGCAATCGCTCCGAAGATCTCAACGTCGAATGTGCCATCGTCGTGCGTACGCACGACGACCTGGCTGATTGCAGCTTGAACAAACGCTAGGCGCCGCTGCCGAAGGTCTGGATCATCGGGCGGCATCGGAGTCAGCACCTCGCGCGCCGCCGCAAGAAGACTCGGGTCCGGGCGAATCGCCGATGGGTTGCTCAACTCGTGCTTGAGGATCTGCTGCCGGCGAGTCAATGCGACGAGTTCCTGGTCGAGCGTTCCGAGTGCTTCGGCAAGGTAGCGCGGGTCGAGATCGCCTCCCGCCAGTCCGTCTTCGAGCCATCGGCGCTTCATTTCGGCGCGCTGCGTCTCCAGCTGGCGCGCGCGGTGCTGCAGGTAACGGAGTTGCTGCTTGCCGCTTTCGCTTGGCATTGGAATCGCGCGCTTCCGGTACTCGGCTTGCAGTTCGGGCGATTCGACGAGCCGCAGCATCTCGTCTACGACGAGCTTGTCGAGTTCCCCCGCGTCGATCGCCAACCCTCGACACCCCTCGAACACGTTTCCAGTGTGGCGGTACCTGCCCTTGCTAGCTCTGAGCATGACGGGCTTCCCGTTCGGCAGTGTCTTGCCGCGGCATGATTCGTGGTACAGGGGCACCGTGTTCAGGAGGTAGCGCCCGATCGGGTTGGACCGCGACTTGCCTCGGTTTGAGTCGAGCACGAGTTGGTTGCGGTCGAAGAGCTCGCGCGGGATGGGATCCGGGATCTCGATTCTGCGGCAGGGGTACACGACGCCTTCGCGTGTGGTGACCGACCACTCTCCGGTGACATACATCTCGTCCCGCAGGATGTCGTTCAGCCGCTGGCGACCAATCGGGAAGCCGAGGCTCGTCATGTGGGCCGCGAGGGGCCGCAAGCCGGCGTTGCCGGTGGGGTCGAGGCGGAGGTAGTCCTTGTGGATCCGCTTGATGAACGGCCACTGCTCCGGGTCGACCTCGACGAACTTCTGCGCGTCGCGACGAAAGCCGGCCCCTTGCGTGTTCGGCCAGCCTCGTCCCTCCTCCAGATACCGCCGCGTGATCGCGTCGTGCGTACGTCGCTTGATCGCCGATCGCTCGTACTCGCCGATCGCCCCCAGAGTCGTCAGCATCAGCTGGTCGCTCGGATCGTTCCA
This sequence comes from uncultured Actinomycetes bacterium, assembly GCA_963743055.1. GTDB lineage: Bacteria > Actinomycetota > Thermoleophilia > Solirubrobacterales > Solirubrobacteraceae > CADCVQ01. Next base: position 15,889 of record CAVUOK010000008.1, read on the forward strand.
GTCGATCTTTCGGCCGAGGATCACCAGGTACAAATGGATGCCGCGATCCTGCAGAAGGCGGTAGTACTGCTGGGAACTCAGCGTCTTGCGAGCTAGTCGGTCCGGGTCGCGCCAAGCCGCCCACCGAATCGCCCCCTCGTGGAGGCATCTCCTCGTGAAGTCCATGTCGGTGCGATCTTCGTAGTGAAGGTCGCCGGTGGTGCGAATGCTCACGGTCACCCACCTCGGGCGGAGCCCTTGACGACTGCAGAAGTCCAGCACGGTCTGGAGTTGGCCGAGGGCGGTCTCGCCTTTCGCGACGTCGGCGGAGGAAAGACGCGACGAGACGATCCCGTCGCCGCCAGCGTCCAACTCCCAGTGCATGAACAGGCCATTGCGAGATGAATCAACCACACCATCTCCGAGCCGCTCTCGTAGCCCGCGGACGGCATCGCTCTCAAAACCGCGCGGTATGGCTGCGCGACGACCGCCGCGACCCGGACGGGCTGGGCGTCCGTGCGGACCCGCCGGGGAACTCATTGCGTCCTCCGGGCGCCACGGCCCGAGATCGGGCAGAGGTGCTCTGCCGCGACCGACGAGAAGCTCGACGAGCGCGGCGCCAAACCGCTCGGTCTCGACGCCAAGCGTCGGCTCATCTGGACGACAGCCACGCGCCGTACCCGCGCTCGTTCTAGACGGCACGAACTCGTCCGCGTCTCGTCACATCGCCCGTCACATATTTCGCCGTGACCCCTGCGGATCGCTGCGGACTGCTGCGGATCGCCTTCCGGAGCGTCCCGTGGCAAATTTCCTGCTCCTGCTGCTATTGCGGACTCCTGCGGTCCGCTGCGGAGCGGGAGCGACGGGACTCGAACCCGCGACCTCCGGCGTGACAGGCCGGCGCTCTAACCAACTGAGCTACGCCCCCATGTGCGGGGAGCGAGAAGTGTAGGCCAACGTCGCGCCGGCAGGGCACCGCGAGACCGGCGGGCTGCCGCGACTCGCCGGCCGGGGGCGCGGGCGTGCGCCACCGGCCGTAGATTGCGCCGGGTGAGCCCGCGCCCCGCCGTCGATGTCGTGCTGCCGTTTCGCGGGTCCGACGAAGCCCTCGAGCGGGTCGTGGCGCGGCTCGCGGCGCTACAGCTGCGGCCCGGCGACACCGTGACGATCGCCGACAACCGGCCAGGTGCTGTGGACGGGCGGCGCGGACACGTCGCGATCTTGCGCGCGGTGGGGCGGCGGACGTCGTACTTCGCGCGCAACCGGGGCGTCGCCGCAGGGGTGGCGCCGTGGATCGTCTTCCTCGACGCCGACGTGCATCCCCCCGTGGATCTGCTCGACCGGTACTTCGACCGCGTCCCCGGCGACGAGGTCGGGGTGCTGGCGGGGGCGGTCGTGGACGAGGCTCCGCCCGCCGACGGCACGGCCACCGTTGCCGAGCGCTACGCGTGGCTGAAGTCGTCGATGAGCCAGGAGGTCACGCTCGCGCACGGCGAGTTCGCGTTCGCGCAGACCGCGAACGCGGCGTTCCGGCGCGTCGCGCTCAAGCAGGCGGGCGGGTTCGAGGAGGGCGTACGCTCCGGCGGCGACGCGGACATGTGCTTCCGCGTTCGCGCCGCCGGCTGGGGGCTCGAACGGCGCGAGGAGGCGGCCGTCACGCATCGCAACCGCGCGACGATCCCGCGCATGCTCGCGCAGCGCTTCCGCCACGGCTCGGGCGCCGCGTGGCTCGGGCGCCGCTGGCCGGGCGCGCTGCCGCGGCGCAGCTGGCCGGGCCTGGCGTGGTGGAGCGCGCGCCGCACGGCCGCCGGCCTGCTGGCCACCGCGCGCGGCGACCGCGACGCGGCGCGGCTCGGCCTGCTCGACGGCCCCGCCGTCTGGGCGTTCGAGCTCGGTCGCCTGATCCCGAACCGGCCACGGCCGAGGCTTCGGCGGGGCTGACGGCGCCCGGCCGGCGCCCGAGAGGGCGCGCGGGCGGGTGCGGGTAGGGGCGGAGGGCGCGGAGAAGGTGCGGGGCGGGGGGCGCGGAGGGGCGCGAAGGGCGGGGCGGGGCGAAGGGCACGGAGGGCGCGGAGAAGGTGCGGGGCGAGGGCGCGGAAGGGGCGCGAGAAGGTGCGGGGCGAGGGGCGCGGAGGGGCGCGGAGAAGGTGCGGGGCGAGGGGCGCGGAGGGGCGCGGGCGCGGGTCAGCGCCGGTAGGGATCCCTGCGGGGCAGGAGCGCGCGCAGTCCGCCGCGCGTGGCCGAGCGCAGTGCGGCCTCGTCGGCCGCCAGCGCTCGGTCGCGGATCTCGGCCGTGACGAGGTCGCCGTGCGCGCGGTGCAGCTCGAGCTGGCAGCGGGCCAGCGCGGCGATGTCCGCGGTCAGCCCTCCGGGGTGGCGGCGGTAGCGCACGACCGCATCGGGCGCGCACACGAACCCCTCCCCACGAGCCGCGAGGCGTAGCCAGAGGTCCCAGTCCTCCGCCAGCCGCACGGGCGACTCGAATCCACCGGCGCGCTCGAGCGACGCTCGCCGCATGACCACGCTCGACGTCGGGATCGGGTTGGACGTATAGAGCCGCGACTGCAGCGCCGGGCCCTCGTGCAGGCCGGGTTCCAGCAGCGTCCAGCGCTCGCCGGTCGGCCGGCCGTCCGCGCCGACCACGAGCGCACGGCCGAAGCACAACCCCGCGTCCGGGAACTCGTCCAGCGCCGCGAGCTGGGCTGCGAGCTTGCCGTCCGTCCACGCGTCGTCGGCGTCGCACAGCGCGACGACGTCCACGGCCGGATCCAACGCGGTCAGCCCCGTCGCGCGCGCGGCCGCCGGGCCGCCGCACCGCTCGCGCCGCACGAGCGTGCAGTGCGCGAGGTGGTCCGGGTGCAGCGCTACAGGCTCAAGCGACGCGTCGTCGACGACCACGACGGCCTCCGGCGCAGGGTCCTGGCTGAGCAAGCAGTCCAGCGTCTCGGCGAGGTAGCCGGGGAAGCCGTGCACCGGGACGATGACGCCGACCACGAGCTCAGCGCAGCCCGAGCAGCTCGCCGAGCTCGGCGGCCGGCACAAGCAATGGAGGCGCGACGGTCACGAGCGCAACCGTAGCCCGCGGCCGGGCGCGACGGGGTCAGCCGCGCACGACGCGGAACGCGCGCTGCGCGGCGACGACCTTCGTCCCGTCGGCAGCGAACCCGACGACCCGCCAGGTGTGGCGCCCGGTGCGGGCGATGCGCCGCGAGACGCCCGCGGCCGTCACGGGGACGCTCTTGACCACGCGCCCATCGAGCGACACGCGCCAGCGGTCGACGGTCTCGGCGGCCGACGCGGTCCAGCGCAGCGTGATCTTCGAGCCGGCACGCGCCTTGGACTTCACCTTGAGGCGCAGCGTCGCGCTGGCCGGCGCGGCGGCCGGCGTGGCGTCGCGCCATGGCCGCCCCGCGAGGACGCGGTGCATCGCGGCGCCGACGTCCAGGCGGCCGCCGCCCAGCAGCGAGCTGAGGATGCTCGTGCGCTTGGTCGTGTCCTCGACGGCGTCGCGCAGCGCGGTCATCGAGAGGTCGGGGCGCGCGGACGACAGCAGCGCGAGCGAGCCCGCGACGAACGGCGCGGCGGCCGACGTCCCCGTCCGCGACTGGTAGCTCGAGCCACGAGCGGTCGAGGCGATGTGCTCGCCGGGCGCCGCGAGGTCGACCGACAGCAGGCCGGTGTTCGAGAGCTGCCACAGCAGGCCCGCCTCGTCCGCGGCGGCGACGCTGAACACGGCGGGATCGGCGAGCGACGCCGGATACGAAGGCTGCAGGTCGATGTTGCGACCGTTGTTGCCGGAGGACGCGACGATGATCGCGCCGTGATCGCCGGCGTAGCGCACGGCGGCCTTGACCGTGTCGGTCGGCGCGTCGGCGTTGACCGACACGTTGAGGATCTTGGCGCCGCGGTCGACGGCGTAGCGGATGCCGAAGGCGAGCGCGTCCGTGTTGCCGGCCATCGTGGAGTCAAGGACCTTGACCGGCAGGATCTTCGCGTCGGGAGCGATGCCGGAGCCGCCGACGCCATTCCCCTGGCGCGCCGCGACGATGCCCGCCACGTGAGTGCCATGGCCGTTGTCGTCGTCGACGTTCGCGCTGAAGTCGAACATGTTCGCGCCGTGGACGTCGTCGACGATCCCGTCCTTGTCGTCGTCGATGCGGTTGCCGGCGATCTCGCCGGGGTTCGTCCAGATGTTCGCGGCGAGGTCGGGGTGGTTCAGCTGCACGCCCGTGTCGAGCACGGCGACGAGAACGCCGGCGCCGCTTGACTGCGTCCACGCTTCCTTGGCCCCGAGGGCGTCCGGCTCGACAAGCGCCCACTGGCTGGAGAGGAGCGGGTCGGAGGCGGCGGCCGCCTGTGCCGCCGGCGCTGCGAGACCGATCGCGAGGCCCACGCATAGGGTTCTGCAGAGGATGCTGAGCCGTTTGTCCATACCGAGGCGATCGGCTGGTACATGGGCTCACCTGAACGGTAGGGGCCAACTAGGTAGATGTGTCCAACTTCGCTCAAGGCCGGGGCGCGGGGTGCCGATACGTCGCGACCCGCGGCGGCCGTCTCACGAGCGGCGCAGCACGACGCGAGCCGTCTGGCGGCGGCGCGTCCCGCCCGCCGTGACATCGCTGACGAGCTGTAGCGTCGCCGCGCCCAGCTTGCGCCGCGCGGCCGCGGTGAGCCGCACGGTCAGCATGCCCTTGCCGCGCGACGAGCGGCTCGCCGACCCGCGCCCGACGGTGCGCGGCAGCCCGAACCGCCGCGCCGTGCGCGCGCTCAGCTCGAGGCGCCCCGCCACCTTGCAGCGCAGCGCGCACGTGAAGCGCGCGCGCAGCCCGTTCGCCTGGACGATCCGCAGCCGCGCGGTCACCGGCGCGACGACGTCGCCCGTCACGAGCGGCGCGACGAGCTCCTGCTCGCGGGCGTGGAACTCCGCCAAAGCGCTATCGGACACGAACGCGTGCTCGAACAGCGAGGTCCCCGGCGCGAGTCGCAGCGTGTCGACGTAGGCGGCAGGGTCGCGCCGGCGCTGGGCGGCGGCGAAGTCGGTCGCCTGCGCAAACGGGACGAGCGTGTCGGCGGCACCGATCGCGTAGAGCACGCGCGCCTTGACCGGCGAGCCGGCGGCGCTGACCTCGGCGAGCCTGTCGGCGCCGAACGCCGCGGTCGCCCAGTTGGCGACGGTTGCCGGCCCGCCCGCGCCGGCCGCCGCCTGCTGGCGCGCGAGCGCGGGGAGGTCGGCGAGGCCGGCCTCGGACACGACGCAGGCGAGCTTCGGGCGGCGCGCCGCGAGCAGCAGCGCGAGGTGCCCGCCGGCGGAGCGGCCGAACGCGCACACCGGCAGCGCCGAGCCGTAGGTCCGGCGGACGCGGTCATACAGCGAGAGGACGTCGCCGACGGACGCCGCGCACGGGCGGTATGTCGCGTTGACGGTGCGCCAGCCCCGGGCGCGCCAGCGCGCGGCGTCGGGCCGGGTGATGCTGAGCTTCGCCCGCCCGACGCTCGACCACGCGCCGCCGTGCAGGATGAGCATGACGCCGCGCACGGGGCCGGCGGTCGGCTCGCCGACCTCGTAGGCGAACGGCAGGTCGCCGAGCGCCGTCGTCGATCCCTCGTCCGGGGTCGTCGCCGGGACCTGGTCCTCGCGGCAGATCGAGTCCTGCGTTCCCGAGTTGATGCCGCCGCCGGGGACGCCCGGCAGCGCGACGCCCTGCGGCCCCAGCACGGGCGCGGCGGCCTGGTCGGCCGCGGGCACGGCGGCGCCCGCGGCGGGGAGGCCCTCGCCGGGCCACGAGCTCCCGCGCGGCAGGTACGTGCCGTCGGACTGGCGGATGTCGACGAGGACCGTGCCCGTGATCGTCGCCGCCGGTCTGCCGGCGGCGGGGCGCTCGACGGTCATGCTCGCGGCCGGCGCCGCCACGCCGGACACGATCGTCACGGCGTTCGGGCGCGTCTCGGCGGTCTCGCAGACCGACTGCGGCGCGACCGCCGGCGCCTTCGCCCAGACGCACGTGCGGATCCGGTACGTCGGGCCGAGCGCCAGGCGCAGCGGGGTCGCCGTGGCGGTGGCGGTGGCGGTCCGGTCGGCGTAGGTCGTCCGGAAGGTCAGCGTCCCGAGGTCGGCGGCGCCGGGCTGCGTGACGATGTGGTTGGTGATCGTCGCCGTGGACGGGACCGCCGCGCTCGCGGCAGGTGCGAGCCCGAGCACGAGGGCGATCGCGGTCGTTGTCGGTCGTAGACGCATGGATCGGGATGGGTCGGCAGCAGGCGGAGCACGCGGTCGCGGCTCGCGCGATGCGCGCGGCCGGATTCGAACCGGCGACCCTCGCCTTGTAAGGGCGATGCTCTGAGCCTCTGAGCTACGCGCGCCGGGGCAGGCTACTCATTTCGCGACGACTCTTCGCCGGCTCCTCCGCGGCATGCGCGCCGGGCGCCCCTAGAATGCCCCCGGCGTACGCCCCCATGGTGTAACGGTCAGCACGCGAGCCTTTCAAGCTCGAGGAGTGGGGTTCAACTCCCCCTGGGGGTACTCGGGCCGGGGCGTGCCGCGGGCACCGGGCCTGGACGGCGGGCCGTTAGCTCAATTGGCAGAGCGAGAGGCTTTTAACCTCGAGGTTCTGGGTTCGAGTCCCAGACGGCCCACTCCGCGGCGTCACCCCGCCCGCCGGCGACTGAGCCGGTCGAGCTCGGCGAGCAGCACCTCGATGGCCTGCTCGAGCTGCTCGATCGAGGCGTCTCCGACGCTCTGGACGCGGGTCTTGCGGTTCACCCACGCGTTGATCTCGCGATGCGTGGCGCCGCTGAAGCCCGCGAGCGTCTTGACGAGGCCGTGGCGCTTGTCGCGCAGCCGCGCGCGGCGCTTGAACGCGGGCTCGGGCGGCTGGTCGGGCTCCGTGGGCGGCCCACCCGTGGCGCTCGCGAACGCCAGCGGCTTGACGACCGGTGGCGGCGGGCCGCCGCCGAAGAGCGCGAGCTGCGGCGCGACGTCCGCGGCGAGCGGGACGAACGCGTCGGGCAGGTCGGGCTCGGCCTCACGGCGCGCTTCGCGCAGCTCGTCGAGCTCGCCGTCGCCGGGCTCGTCAGGTGGCTTCAGGACATGGCGCAGCTCCTCCTCGACGTCGGCCGCATGCATCCGCAGCAGCCGGTCGGCGGGGAGGAAGAGGTAGCTCAGCTCCGCCGGGCGACCCTGCAGCGTGCGTACGAAGCGGCCCACGATCTGGCGGAAGATCAGCGGTGTCTTGGCCGCCGTCGCGTAGACGCCGACGCGCAGGCGCGGGATGTCGACGCCCTCGGAGACCATGTTCACCGCGACGATCCAGCGGTCGCGCGACTTGCCGAACGCGCGCAGCTTCTGCGCCGCGCGCGCGTCGGTATGCACGACGACGACCGGCGTCTTGCCGGTGATCTCCTTCAGCACGGCCGCCACGCGGCGGGCGTGGCCGCCGTCCGCGGTGACGACGAGGCCGCCGGCGTCGGCATGCCCGGACGCGCGCACCTCCTCGAGGCGCTCGTGCGCCGAGCGCAGGATCCGCGGCAGCCCGTCGGCGAACTCGGTCGAGATCGCGGTGCGGTAGCGGCGGCTCGCCTCGCGCGTGCTCAGCACGTCGTCGAATGAGGACTCGATGACGTCGTCGCCGGACTGCCACGAGAGCGTGCCGTCGTACGGGATGAAGGCGACGGGCCGGCAGATGCCGTCGCGGACGGCCTGCGCGTAGCTGTAGCTCACGTCCGGGATCGCGACGCCGGCCTCGTAGCGCACGCCGGCGATCGCGCACTGGTCGGACCTGAAGGGCGTGCCGGAGAGCAGCAGCCAGCGCGACGTCGCCGCGAACGCCTTCGAGAATCCCTCGCCCCACGCGAGCTCGTCGCCCATGTGGTGGCACTCGTCGGCGATGACGAGCGTGCGCTCGCCGCACTGCGACGCCCAGCGCTTCGCCGAGGACGCGACGCGCGCGTACGTCGCGGCGATGCCGTGGAAGTCGCGCGGCGGGTGCAGCTCGTCGGAGTCCGGCGCGAGCTGGACGCCCAGGCGGCCGGCGGCCTCGGCCCACTGGCGCGTGAGCGGCGTCGTCGGGCAGACGACATGCACCCGGGTGACGATGCCCGCGTCGAGCAGCCGCCGGGCGTAGACGAGGCTCGGGATCGTCTTGCCGGCGCCCGGCGCGGCGGACAGCAGAAACGGCCCGTCCTGCCACGCCGCCATCTGCGCGAGCGCGGCCTCCTGCCAGGCGCGGAGCGTGAGGCCCCGCCCGCCCGCGAGGCGACGGCTGGCTGTCTGCGAGGCGGTCACGAGCGGCGGAGTGTGGGGCACGGGCCGGACGGATCGGCGCCTCGCGCGCCGGGTGCAGGGACTTCGCCGTCAGGTCTCGCCGAGGTACGCCATGGCCTCGATCTCGACGAGCATCCGCGGGTCGATGAGCGCCGCGACCTGCACCATGCTCGACACCGGTCCGATGGCCGCGAAGCGCTCGCCGTGGGCGCGGCCGATCTCCTCGGCGCGGCTGATGTCGCTGACGAACATGCGCGTCTGGACGACCTGGTCCAACCGCGCGCCGGCCCGCTCGAGCGCCGCCTCGACCAGGTCGATCACGGCGTGGACCTGCCCGGCGGCGTCCCCGGGCGCGAGCACGACGCCGTCCTCGTTGACCGCGGTCGTCCCCGCGACGAGCACGAAGTCACCGCAGCGCACCGCGCGCGAGTAGCCGAACGACGTCTCCCAGGGGCCGCCGGAGCCGAACCGCTCGACCGCGCTCACGCCGCCTCCCGCGCGGTGGCCGGCGCTGTCAATGCCGGAAGTGACGCCGGCTCGTGAAGACCATCGCGATGCCGGCGGCGTCGGCCGCCTCGCGCACCTGCGGGTCGTTGCGCGAGCCGCCGGGCTGGATGATCGCCGTGATGCCGGCCCCGATGGCGATCTCCGGGCCGTCGGAGAAGGGGAAGAACGCGTCGGACGCGAGCACCGCGCCCTGCAGCGACTCGACGCGCGCCTTGTCGACCGCCAGGCGCACGGAGTCCACGCGGCTCATCTGGCCCGCGCCGACGCCGACCGTCGCGCGGTCCATCGCGAGCACGATCGCATTGGAGCGCACGTGCTTGCAGACCTGCCACGCGAACAGGAGGTCGCGCCACTCGTCGTCGGTCGGCTCGCGCGCGGTCGCGATCTCCATCTCGGTGCGATCGCCGAACTCGATGTCGCGATCCTGCACGAGCAGCCCGCCGAGCACCTGCTGGATGGCCGGCTCCGCGACCATCGCCGTGCGACGCTCGTTGTTCTCGAGGATGCGGATGGACGCCTTCCGCGTGAGGATCTCCATCGCGGCTTCGTCGTAGCCCGGCGCGAACAGGACCTCGACGAACTGCTCGGAGAGCTTGCTCGCCGTCGCCTCGTCGACGGGGCGGTTGAAGGCGATGACGCCGCCGAACGCGCTCAGCGGATCGGTCGCGAACGCGCGCTCGTACGCCTCGAGCGGGCCGGCGCCGAGCGCGGCGCCACATGGGTTGCCGTGCTTGACGATCACGCACGCCGGCTCGTCGAAGTCGGCGACGATCTGACGCACGCCGTCGAGGTCGAGCAGGTTGTTGAAGGACAGCTCCTTGCCGTGGTGCTGCTGGACCTGCGAGAGCAGGTGCGTGCGCGCGCCGATCTGCGAGTAGTACGCGGCGCGCTGGTGCGGGTTCTCGCCGTAGCGCAGGTCGGTGACCTTCTCGTAGGCGCGGACGTGCAGCGGTGGGAAGTCCTCGGACTTCTCGGCGAACCAGCGGGCGATCGCGGTGTCGTAGCGCGCGGTGTAGGCGAAGGCCTCGGCGGCGAGCGACTCGCGCGTCGGCGTCGAGAGCAGGCCGCCGGACTCGCGCAGCTCGTCGAGCACTGCGTCGTAGGACTCGGGGCTCGTGACGACGGCGGCGTACGCGTGGTTCTTGGCGGCCGCGCGGATCATCGTCGGGCCACCGATGTCGATGTTCTCGACGATCTCGGCCTCGCCGGCGTCGCGGCGCGCGGCGGTCGACTCGAACGGATAGAGGTTGACGCAGACGAGGTCGACCTCCTCGATCTCGTGCTCGGCGAGCGCGGCGACGTGATCGGGGTCGCTGCGGACGGCGAGCAGGCCGGCGTACAGGCGCGGGTGCAGCGTCTTGACGCGGCCGTCCATGATCTCCGGGAAGCCCGTGAAGTCCTCGATCGAGCGGACGGCGAGGCCGGCGCCGGCCAGCGCCTTCGCGGTGCCGCCGGTGGAGACGAGCTGGATGCCGAGGCCGTCGAGGCCGCGTGCGAACTCGATGATGCCGCGCTTGTCGGAGACCGACAGCAGCGCGCGCCGGACCTTCACCGCCCCCGGCTCGGTGAGCGTCTCGGAGGTCTGGGTTTCGGTCGAGTCGGCGATGGGGCGAGCATATCGCCCGGGTCCGCTGGTGCGCCTCGGCCGCCCGCCTCAGCCGCGACGCTCGCAGTTCACGGCGGTGTCCGTGCGATCCATGATCACGCGGTCGTTGCCGGGCCCGCAGTCGATCTTGTCGCGACCGCCCGAGACGGACGTGATGACGTCGTTGCCGGCACCGCCGTCGAGCAGGTCGTCGCCGAAGCCGCCGTTGAGGTGGTCACCGCCGTTGCCGCCGTCGAGGAGGTCCTCGCCGCGCCCGCCTTCGAGCGTGTCGGCGCCCTCGCCGCCGTCGAGCACGTCGGACCCGCCGCGGCCGTACAGGCCGTCGTTGCCGGATCCGCCGTAGAGGCGGTCGGAGCTGTTGTCGCCTTCGAGGCGGTCGTTGCCCGACAGGCCGTAGAGCCCGCCGTCGGAGGCCAGCGACTTGGGGTTGCGGACGCTGAGCGAGTCGTTGCCGGAGGTCGCCTGGCCGTAGCGCGGCGCGGGCTGCGAGGCGTTGTAGTTCTTGACCGTCTCGATGGCGGCGGCGCCCGGCGGCCCGGCCTGCTCGCGCCCCGCGTTCGAGGCTTTGCCCTCCTCGTTGCGGGGGTCGATCCACTGCGAGTTGACCCGCTCTGGCCCGAGCGCGAAGTCGCGGACGCTGATCGGGATCAGCACCTCGCAGTTGCGAAACGCCCATGGCTCGCGGACGACCGGATCCTGCGCGCGCTCCGGCGACGCGCGCTCGAGGCGCCCGAGCGAGACGTACTCGCCGTAGACGGTGTCGATGCCCTCGCCGCAGTCGATGTCGCCGGGGTTGAAGCCGCTCCAGATCGTGTCGTTGCCGTCGCCGCCGCGGATCGTGTTCGCGCCGCCGCCCGCGATGATCGTGTCGTCCTCGCCCTCGCCCTCGAGGGTGTCGTTGCCCTGGCCGCCCTCGAGCGTGTCCGCGCCGCCGCCGCCGTTGAGCGTGTCGGCGCCGTTGCCGCCGACGAGGATGTCGTCGCCGTCGCGGCCGAACACGGCGCGGTCGCTGCCACGGTTCGTGTTGAGGTAGTCGTCGCCGGGACCGCCGTCCACGAGGATGTCGTTGCCGAAGCCCTTCTCGAGGATGAAGTCGTTGCCGTCGCCGCCGAGCAGGGTGTCGTCGCCGTCGCCGCCGTCGATGCGGTCGTCGTCGGGGCCGCCGTCCACCTTGTCGTTGCCGCTGCCGCCGTCGAGCTGGTCGACGCCGACGTCGCCGAGGAGGCGGTCGTTGCCCGAGTCTCCCTGCAGGCGATCGTTGCCGGTGCCGCCGAACAGGCGGTCGTTGCCGAAGTCGCCGATGATGACGTCCTCGCCACCGCGACCGACGACGCGGTCCGAGCCGTGGCCGCCGCGCAGCAGGTCGCGCATGTTCGTGCCGGTGATGTGGTCGGGTCCGCCGCCGCCGTCGCGGACGACCGCATGCGCGACGGGAACCGCGACAAGGCACGCGAGCAGCGCTCCACACAGCAATGCGCGCAGCGTCATGCGCTCGGCTTGACCGGGACCCACGGGGTTATCATCGCGGTCTGCCGTGTGCGCGTAAAGCGGGAAGGCTCGGTGGGCGGCGCCGCCGGGCTGGTTGAGGGCGCGATCGCGGCGATGTGCCACCTTTCGGCGCGACGCGCGCCGGGCTTGAGCGGCGCGCCTCGTAGGATCCGGCGTCCATGGTGAGACCTCGGACAGCGCCCGGCCGGGCGCGCGAAGCGCATGCGCGGCTCGCGGGCGAGTACCCGGGCAGCGCGGCCGAGCTGTGCGAGCTCGATCATCGCAACGCGTACGAGCTGCTCGTCGCGACGATCCTCTCGGCGCAGAGCACGGACAAGATGATCAACTCGGTGACGCCCGGGCTGTTCGAGCGCTTCCCGGATGCCGAGGCGCTCGCGGCGGCCGACGAGGTCGAGCTGCAGGAGATGATCCGCTCGACCGGCTTCTTCAACGCGAAGTCGCGCAGCCTGCTGGGGATGGCGCGCGCGGTCGTCGAGCGCCACGGCGGCGAGATCCCGAGCACGATGAAGGAGCTCGTCGCGCTGCCCGGCGTCGGGCGCAAGACGGCGAACGTCGTGCTGAGCGTGGCGTTCGCCAAGCCGGGGCTGCCGGTCGACACGCACGTGCTGCGCCTGTCGCGGCGGTTGGGCCTGACGGCGCAGGACGACCCGGTGAAGGTCGAGACCGAGCTCAACCCGATGGTGCCGGCGGCCGAGCGCGGGCTGTTCTCGTGCCGGCTGATCCTCCACGGCCGGCGCGTGTGCGGGGCGAAGAAGCCGCGCTGCGAGGACTGCGTGCTCGCGGACTTCTGCCCGTCGTCGCAGCTTCCGGTCGCGCGGCGGCGCAGGTCGCGAGCGAAGCCGGCGCCGCCACCGGTCGCGGGCTGAGCCGAAGCCCGCCGCGCGCTGAACCGCGGCCTCCGCGGGCTACGCCGAAGCCTGCCGCGAGCTGCACCGCTGCCTGCCGCGGGCGCGTGGCGCGAGCGAGGTTGCGGGCGATGCCCCTCGTCGCGGCTAAGCCTCCGCCTCCTGCCGGATCAGGACCCGGCGCGGGTTGTCCGGGTCGCGCGTCACCGCGCCGCTCGCGATCAGCCGGACGGCCTCGGGCATGAGCGCGTGCTCGATCGGGCGCAGGCGCTCGTGGACCTCGCCGGCATCGCTCGCCCAAGGCAGCTCGATGCCGCGCTGCAGGATCACGGGCCCGGTGTCCACGCCGCCGTCGTCCTCGACGAAGTGCACGGTGACGCCGAAGATCTTCACCCCGTACTCGAGCGCCTGCTGGATCGCCCGGACGCCGGGGAACGCCGGCAGCAGCGATGGATGGACGTTGACGACCGCGCCCGTGAATCGCTGCAGGAACGGGCTTGTGAGGATCGCCATGTAGCCCGCGAGGACGATCAGCTCGACGTCCCGCTCGGACATCCAGTCGGCCATCGCCGTGTCGCGTACGGACCGGTCCTCGTAGTCGGCGAGGACGAACACCCCCGTCTCGATCCCGGCCTCGCTCGCGCGCTCCAGCGCGACCGCGCCCGGCCGGTCGGTGGCCACGCCCACGACGACGACCTCCTTGCCGTGCACGCTGTCGAGCAGTGCCTGGAGGTTGGTCCCGGCGCCCGAGGCGAGCACCCCGACGCGCAGCGGATCGCGTGCCACGGCTACGCCGCCGCCCGCGCGGAGGGCGCGGGAAGGGAATCGACCGGTTCCGCGGGGGCGGCCGCAGGAGGGTCGGCGCTCGGCTGGTCCTCGCCCGAGGCCGAGGCCGCGGCAGCGGCCGGCTCGAGCTTCGGGAAGGCGCCGCCGGTCGATCGCAGCCGCCCGGCCTCGATCAGCTCGTCCACGCGCGCGAGCACGTCGCCCGCGCTGAGGTGGTCGAACGTCGCGTAGTCCGGGAGGCCGTCGTAGTCGCGCGCCAGAAGCTCCTTCGCCCGCCCGCCCCGGAGGATCTCGACGCAGCGCGTCCTGCCCACCGGCGGCGACGCGCCTGCGACGATTCGCGTGATCGCGCCGTCGAGGTCGAGCTTCGTGCGCTCCGTGCCCGGCGAACCGTGCTCCGCGCGCGTCGCGGGCGCCCGCGAACGGCGCGTCGCCGGCGCCGCCGGGACCCAGCTCGCGTCGCACACGTCGCAGCACGGCACGCCCGGATCGGCGCGCGGGGCGCCCTTGTCGCCGAAGTGGCGCAGGATCGTCCGCCGCCGGCACGCCGTGCCCTCGACGAACGCCCACACCGCGCGGTACTGGCGCCACCGCGCCCGCTGGCCGTCGGCGGCCGACGCCCGGCACGCCGCGCGAGCGCGCGCGTCGAACGGACCCTCGATCCGCCCGCGAACGCGATCCGGCGACGACGGCGCGGGACGGACGACCCCCGCCCGCACGAGATGGCCGATGACCGACCGCACCTGGTCGGACTCCTCGCCGCGGGCGCCGAGGATCGCCGCGAGCTCGTCGGCGCCGATGTCATAGCGCCCCTCCCGAGCGCGTGCCTGCAGCCGGTGCGCGACGGTCGTGATCGCCTGCTCGGACAGCTCCCCGCGCTGGATGAAGAACACGTGCAGACCCTTGTCGCGGCTCTCGGCGAACAGCAGCGCGCGTGCGGGCGCACCGTCGCGCCCGGCACGGCCGGCCTCCTGGTAGTACGCCTCGATCGAGCCGGGCACGGTCTCGTGGCAGACCGTGCGCACGTCCGCCTTGTCGATCCCCATGCCGAACGCGTTGGTCGCCACCACGACCGCCAGCTCGCCGTCCATGAAGCGGCGCTGCACCGCGGCCCGCTGCTCGCGACCGAGACCGGCGTGGTACACGCCCACACCGCCCTCGACCGCGGTCGACAGCTTCACGGCGAGCTTCTCGGCGCCCGCACGCGTGCCCGCGTAGACGATCGCGGGCGTCGCGCCCGGCTCGGCCAAGGCGGCGGCGATATGGCGGTGCTTGGCGGTCGTCGTCGCGCACGGGATGACGGCGAACGAGAGGTTCGGGCGGTCGAATCCCGTCGACACGCGCACCGGATCGCGCAGGCCCAGCCGCGACTCGATGTCGCGCGCGACCTGCGGCGTGGCCGTCGCCGTCGACGCGATGATCGCCTCGGCCTCCAGCCAGCGCGCGGCATCGGCGAGACGGAAGTAGTCAGGCCGGAAGTCGTGACCCCATTGCGACACGCAGTGCGCCTCGTCGACGACGAACAGCCCGATCCGCACACCCTTCATCGCGTCCAGGAACGGCGCCGACGAGAAGCGCTCCGGCGCCACGTACAGCAGCCGCAGCTCGCCGGCGATCGCCCCCTCGAGGGCCGCGCGGTTGTCGGCGCCGTCGCGCTGGGCGTTGACGAGCGCGACCCGGCCGGGCGCGATGCGCTCGAGCGCTTCGACCTGGTCCTGCATGAGCGACACGAGCGGCGACACGACGAGCGTCAGGTCGTCGCGTACGAGCGCGGGTAGCTGATAGCAGAGCGATTTGCCTGCACCGGTGGGCATCACGACGAGCACGTCGCGCGCGGGCGGGCCGATCGCGGCGCGCACGGCCTCCTCCTGTCCGGGCCGGAAGGCGTCGAAGCCGAAGTGCTTGCGCAGGGCGGCAGCGGGGTCCATGGCGTCGCCGACAGTACCGCCCATCGCGGCGCGGACCCCGGCGTTGCGCAGACTTGTTGCGAAGTCTGCGCGGTTTCGTAACAGTCCAGGCCTGTTAGGTGCGGGCGCTACGCTGGATCGCGTGCCGGTGCGCTTCATCTTCAGGTGCCAGTTCTGTGACGCAGAGCCTGATCCGATGACGCAGCTGAGCCTCGAGACGGCCATGCGCGAGAACACGTGGGGCGCCTACCAGACGGCGCTTCCGGGCGACTGGCTCGTCTTCCACGCGCGCGGGCTGTACGGCTCGCCGCGCTATGCGTGCAAGGAGCACCGCGGCGACCTCGTCGCGTACCTGCGCGAGCACTTCGGCACGATCGGCTACCACGTCTGGAAGCGCCCGCCCTACCCGTCGAGCCTGCGGCACTCCGACACCGATCACGCCTGGTTCGCCGCGACGCGCCGCCAGGGCGGCTGGGGCTCCTAAGCGGCGGCCAAGCGGGGCCCGTCGATTGACCGGTTAGGTCGCCGGGGTAGTCTAGATGAGGACATGCCGTGCCGTCTCGTGTTCCGCTGTCAGTACTGCGATCGCAAACCCGATCCGCTCACACAGCTGAGCCTCGAGAAGACGGTCGCGGAGGTCGTGTGGGGCGCCTACCTCGACGCGCTGCCGGAGCGCTGGCTCGTCTGGCACGGCAAGGGCCTGTACGGCCCGACGCGCTACGCCTGCCCCGATCACCGCGGCGACCTGACGGCGTTCCTGCGCAACCACTACGGCACGGTCGGCTGGCATCCCTGGAAGCGCCCGCCGTACCCGACGACCCTGCGCAGCGCCGACACCGAGCGCGCCGTCGCCGTCGGCGCCCGCTCGGCGATGCCGAAGTGGGGCTACGGCCCGCAGGTCAAGTAGCTACGCCCGCACGAGCGGCAGCTCGAGCGCGTACTTGCCGTTCGCCTCGTCGGTCCCCTCGAGCGGGTAGCGACCGCTGAAGCACGCGTCGCAATGGCGCTCCGACGAGCCTCGCACGGCCTCGTACACGCCCTCCAGCGAGAGGTACGCGAGCGAGTCGCAGTGCAGCTCGCGAGCGATCTCGTCGACGGTGCGGTCGTGCGCGATCATCTCCTCGCGCGTGGACATGTCGACGCCGTAGTGGCACGGGTGCTTGATCGGCGGGGCCGAGATGCGCAGGTGGACCTCGCGCGCACCGGCCTCACGCAGCATCTGCACGAGGTGGCGCGTCGTGTTGCCGCGCACGATCGAGTCGTCGACGACGACGATCGACTTGCCGCCGACGATCTCCGGCAGCGGGTTGAACTTCAGCCGCAAGCCGTGCTTGCGCAGCTCCTGGCCGGGCTCGATGAAGGTCCGCCCGACGTAGCGGTTCTTGATCAGCCCGTCGTCCTGCGGCAGGCCGGACGCACGCGCGAACCCGCGGGCGGCGGGCGCGCCGGAGTCCGGCACCGGGATGACGAGATCGGCGCCCGGCGCGGGTGACTCGCGCGCGAGGATCTCGCCCATGCGACCGCGCATCGCCTGCAGCACGTCGCCGTTCATGCGCGAGTCCGGCCGCGCGAAGTAGATGTACTCGAAGATGCAGAACGCCTCGCGGACGCCGCTGACGATCTGGCGATATTGCAGGCCATCCGCGTTGATCCAGACCATCTCGCCGGGCCTCACGTCGCGCACGCGGGTGGCGCCGATGATGTCCAGCGCGCACGACTCGCTCGCGACGCAATAGCGCTCGCCCACCTTGCCGAGAACCAGCGGACGCAGCCCCGCGGGATCGCGAAACGCGACGAGCGTGTCCTTCGTCATGAGCACCGTCGAGAAGGCGCCCTGCAGCTGCGGGATGACGTCGGCGACCGCATCCTCGATAGCCTCGGCCTCGTGAGACGCCAGCAAAGCGGCGATGATCTCCGAGTCCGACGTGGACCGGAAGCTCACTCCCCGCTCCCGCAACTCGGCGTGCAACTCGACTGCGTTGATGAGATTGCCGTTGTGGCCGAGGGCAAGCTCGCGGCGGTCCGACCGGTGGACCGGCTGCGCGTTGTCCCAGCCATTGGAGCCCGTCGTCGAGTAGCGCACGTGCCCGACCGCCACCTGCCCGCCGAGCGCGCGCAGCTTCTGCTCGTCGAAGACCTGGTTGACGAGGCCGAGGTCGCGCAGCGTCATGATGTGCCCGCCCACGTCCGCCGCGGCGATGCCGGCGGATTCCTGCCCGCGGTGCTGCAATGCGTACAGCGCGAAGTAGGCCAGGCGGGAGACGTCGTGACCGGGAGCGTAGATCCCGAACACGCCGCACTCGTCACGCGGCCCCTCGCGGCCATCGAGCGTGGTCACTCGCCAGAGGATAGCCAGGCGTTCGGCGGCGAACTCATGATCGGACGCGGGAGTGCACCGCGGAAGGCCCCAGACCTCTACAAGATGCGCAACGTCCAACGATCGCGACGGATTCTCAGCAGAATCGGACATTCGGCCGATGGGACCGGCACGACCTTCTCAACGGACTGCGGAGCGCTGCTCAATGATGACTTGGACACGTAACCAGCTCGGCTCGAAGCCGGCAACCCGACGCGGCCTCTGGACGCTGGGCTGCGCGACGCTCGCCGCGGTGCTCCTCATGCCCGCGGGTGGCCAGGCCGCACGGCCGGGAGCGGCGCTGAAGATCGCGAAGCTGACGCCGGTCGTGACGCTTGAGTCGCTGAAGACGGTGTATGCCAAGCCGGTCTTCCCAGGCAGGGCGGTCGTCAGCAACCTGGCCGATCAGCGCCCGCTGTCGCTGGTGCTCACGACGATGCCGATCATCGGGGCCACGAAGGACGCAGAGGGACACCAGTGGCTGCAGGTGCGGCTCCCGGGTCGCGAGATGCACCGCAAGGCGCCGCCGCCGAGCGGCTGGATCACGGCCGACGGCACGAAGGTGTCCACCACGCCGTGGCACGTCGTCGTCTCGATCGCGACGCGCAGCGTGCACGTCTACCGCAACGGACGCCGCCTGAAGACCTTCAAGGTCGTCGTCGGCAAGCCGTCGACGCCGACGCCGCGCGGTGAGTTCTTCATCGAGGAGGGGCTGCGCCTGCCGCGCAAGCACGTCGGCTACCCGTACGCACTCGCTACGAGCGCCCGCTCGCGCGTGTTCAAGGAGTTCATGGGCGGGCCGGGCCAGGTCGCGTTCCACGGCATCGTGAACATCCCCGGCAGCAAGATGGGCAGCGCCACCTCGAACGGTTGCATCCGGATGACGACGACCGCGATCATGTGGATGGCGCAGCACGTCAAGGCTGGCACGCCGCTCACCGTCCGCTGACGGGCCGCCGTACATCTGTCCAATCGCTCAAAGGGCACCGCAACTTGCCGATGACGAGAGCAACATGCTCCTCTTCATCGCCATCGCGCTGTCGGTCTTGTGGGTCAGCGGTTGCGTGCTCGGACTCGCGCTCGGCGCGATGCTCGCGCGGGCGGACGGACGCGAGCCGGCCAAGCCGGCCCGCCGCCGTCCCCGGCGCGGCGATCGCCTGACCGCGGTCGAGCGCGCGCTGCCGACCGCCTGAGCGGCTAGGGAAACAGCGGTGCGAGCGCCGCGTGCGCCTCGCGCAGCTCGGCGAGCGTCGCGACGATCCGCGTGTCGCCACTCGTGACGTCGAGCGTGTCGCCGCCGACCGTCCCGAAGATGTCGAGGTCGACGCGCTCGGCCAGCCGGCGCAGCGCCTCCTCGGACCCCGACACGACGAAGCCCGAGCCCGGCGACTCGCCGAACAGGATCCGCTCGAGATCGTCCGACGGGCCAAGGTCGAGCGTCGCGCCCACGCCCCCCGCCAGGCAGGACTCCGCGACCGCGACGAGG
Organism: uncultured Actinomycetes bacterium; assembly: GCA_963743055.1. GTDB lineage: Bacteria > Actinomycetota > Thermoleophilia > Solirubrobacterales > Solirubrobacteraceae > CADCVQ01. The sequence goes on from CAVUOK010000008.1 coordinate 35,130, forward strand.
AAGCCGCCCTCGGCGACGTCGTGGGCGCTGGAGAGATCGCCGGAGCGGACCGCGTCGCGGATCGCCTCCTGCGCCGCGCGCACTGACGTGATGTCGAGCGCCGGCAGCCCGTCGGGCAGCTCCTCGCCGCGCAGCTTCGCAAGCTCCGAGCCCGCCAGCGCCGGCCGGAAGACGCCGGCGAAGCCGACCGCGTCGCCGGCGCGCGCGAACCCCGACCGGCCGGCCCGCTCCGCCGAAGGCAGCTCGCCGACCATGCCCACGACGGGCGTCGGGTAGATCGGCCCGCCGCCGCTCTCGTTGTACAGCGACACGTTCCCGCCGACGACCGGCACGTCGAGCCCGCGGCACGCGTCGGCCAGGCCGCGGATCGCCTCGGTGAGCTGCCACGCGATGTGCGGCTTCTCGGGGTTGCCGAAGTTCAGGCAGTTCGTCAGTCCCAACGGCTCCGCGCCGGTGCAGGCGAGGTTCGCGGCGCATTCGAGCACCGCCTCGATCGCGCCGGTGTACGGGTCGCACGCGACGCGCCGCCCGGAGCCGTCGATCGAGACCGCGAGCGCGCCGCCGCCCGGCAGCATCAGCACGGCGGCGTCGGCCTGCTCGGGCCGGCGCACCGTCCGCGACTGCACGATGCAGTCGTACTGCGCAAACAGCGGCAGCCGCGACGCGATGTTCGGCGACGCGAGCAGCGCCAGCAGGATCGCGCGCGGGTCGGCGACGTCGTCCGCGAGCGTGCGCGTCGGCGCCGGGTATAGCCCGGCGGGCGGGCGCGCCGGCGACAGGTCGTACAGCGGGCAGTCGTCGACCAGCGCCTCGACGGGCATCTCGCCCACGACCTCGCCCTCGCAGAGCACGCGCAGCACGCGCTCCTCGGTCACCGACCCGATCGCGACGCCGTGCACCTCCCACTTCTCGCAGACGCTCAGCACCTCGTCCACGCGCGCGGGCTCGCACACGCACAGCATCCGCTCCTGCGACTCCGAGATCATGATCTCCCACGGCTCCATGCCGGCCTCGCGCAGCGGGACGAGCGCGACGTCGATGTCCAGCCCGACCTCGCCCTTGGACGCCATCTCGGCACTCGAAGAGGAGAGCCCCGCGGCGCCGAGATCCTGCAGCGCCACCAGCAGCCCACGATCCAGCAGCTCGAGCGAGCACTCCATGACCTTCTTCTCTGCGAACGGATCGCCGACCTGCACGGTCGGGCGCTTGGACGCGTCCTCCTCGCCCAACTCCGCCGACGCAAGCACCGAAGCACCGCCGATCCCGTCGCGGCCGGTCGATGCGCCGAACAGGATCAGGGCGTTCCCCACACCCGTAGCGGCGCTGCGGATCAACCCGTCCGCGCGCGCGAGCCCCAACGCCATCGCGTTGACGAGGCAGTTCTGCTCGTACGGGCCTTCGAAGTAGACCTCGCCGCCGACCGTCGGCACGCCGATCGAGTTGCCGTAGTGGCCGATCCCGCCGACGGCGTGGTCGAGCAGGTACTGCGTCCGCGCCGAGCCGGGCTCGCCGAAGCGCAGCGAGTCGAGCACCGCGATCGGCCGCGCGCCGATCGCGAAGATGTCGCGCAGGATGCCGCCGACGCCCGTCGCCGCGCCCTGAAACGGCTCGACCGCGGACGGGTGGTTGTGCGACTCGACCTTGAACGCGCAGACCCAGCCGTCGCCGACCGTCACCGCGCCGGCGTTCTCGCCCGGGCCCATCGCCAGCCGCGGCCCCTCGCTGGGCAATGAGCGCAGGAGCTTCTTGGAGTGCTTGTACGCGCAGTGCTCGCTCCACATCAGCGAGAACACCGCGAGCTCGACCTCGTTGGGCGCGCGTTCGAGCTTGTCGCAGATCAGGTCGAACTCGCCCTCGGTCAGCCCGAGCGCGAGCGCGCGGTCAACCGTGCGCATGGGCCATCGAGAGGAAGATCTTCAGCCCGTCGTCCGAGCCGGTCAGCGGATCGACGGCATGCTCCGGGTGCGGCATGAGCCCGAAGACGTTGCCCGCCTCGTTGGTCACGCCCGCGATGTCGTTCGACGAGCCGTTGGGGTTGCCACCGCCCGCGTAACGCAGGAGGATCTGGCCGTGTGCTTCGAGGCGCTCCAGATCCTGCGGTGGCGCGTAGTAGCGGCCGGTCGTGTGCTTGACCGGGATCGACAGCGTCTCGCCGGGGGAGCAGTCGGCCATGAACGGCATGGCCGCGCGCTCGACCTCGAGGTCGACCTGGCGGCAGATGAAGCGCAGGTGGACGTTCGGCAGCAGCGCGCCCGGCAAGAGCCCGGCTTCGCACAAGACCTGAAAGCCGTTGCAGATCCCGAGCACGAGCCCGCCCTCGCGTGCGAATGAGATCACCGACTCCATGACCGGCGAGAAGCGCGCGATCGCGCCGACGCGCAGGTAGTCCCCGTAGGAGAAGCCGCCGGGCACGACGACGGCTTCGACGCCGTGCAGGTGCTTGTCGCCGTGCCACAGCAGCGTGGCCGACGACCCCGGCACGCGCTCGCACGCCAGCGCGGCGTCGGTCTCGTCGCACGAGCCCGGAAAGCGGATGACGCCGAACCTCATCCGGGCTCAGCCTTGGCCCGGTCTGACGAAGTCGACGGAGGGGAAGCGAGCGAAGTCGCGGTCGAACGAAGCCACGACACAGCCGTGCTCGAGCGCGATCGCCGCGATGACGGCGTCAGGGACGAGGTCGCCGGTCGCGTCGCCCTCCTCGCAGACCTTCCTGAGGAGCTCGAGGTGGCGCGGCCCTGGTCCGAGCACGACATGGTGCTCCTGCGCGCACACCGAGTCCACGAACTCGAACGTCTCCTTCAGTGGCGTCGGCCGCTGGAAGACCCGACGACTCGTGGCGAGCCGGACAAACGATCCCCAGACAACCGTGGGCACGGAGAACCGCTCCGTCCCGTCGAGTAGGTCGTCGAACCATGGACGCGCCCTGACGTGATCGGCGTGGTCGACGCGGTGGGCGGCGACGACGACATTGACGTCGAGTAGAAGCACGCTCAGCGCAGCTTCTCGAAGGGGAGACCCTCGTCGAGGAACTCCTGCAGCTCGCGATTTGAGTTGAGGTTGACTCCCGGCCGTGGCCCGGTCTTGCCATCGAAGACCGGCACCGGCACGCGCTTACGAGGCTTGGCGTTCAACGAGAGCTCGTGGCGCAGCGCATCCTCGAGGAGCGTTCCGAGCGTCACCCCACGTGCGCGAGCACGTGCCTTCGCAGATGCGAGCAACTCATCGTCGATTGACACGGTGGTGCGCATGATGCACAGGCTAACGCATCACGTGCATCACACGCTCTCGAGGATCTCGTAGTCCTCGATCAGCGGGTTCACGAGCAGCTTCTCGCACATGGCGTGAAGCTGCGACGGGTCGTCGACGTCGAGCTCGATGAGCCGGCCGACGTGGACGTTGGCCACCCCGGCGAACCCCAGCGCCGGCAGCGCGCGCTCGACGGCGACGCCCTGCGGATCGAGGATGCCCGCCTTCGGCCGGACGAGCACGCGCGCGCGCACTTACGCACCCGCCCGTGCCAGCCACGCGTCGAACGGGTCGCCGGTGATCTTCTCGTACGCCTCGACGTACTTCGCGCGGGTGCCCGCGACGACGTCGTCGGGGATCGCCGGCGCGGGCGGCTTCTTGTCCCAGCCGGTGCCCGACGCCCAGTCGCGCACGTACTGCTTGTCGAACGACGGCTGCCCCCGGCCGACCGCGTAGCCGTCCGCCGGCCAGAAGCGCGACGAGTCCGGCGTCAGCACCTCGTCGCCGACGCGCAGGACGCCGCTCGCGTCCCGGCCGAACTCGAACTTCGTGTCGGCGAGGATCACCCCGCGCGCCGCGGCGTGCTCGGCGGCGAACGAGTACAGCGCGATCGACAGGTCACGCAGCTCCTCCATGACCGCCCGGTCGCCCACGATCGCGGCGGCGGCGTCGAAGTCGATCGTCTCGTCATGGCCGACGTCGGCCTTCGTCGACGGCGTGAAGATCGGCTCGGGCAGCTGCTCGGATTCCTGCAGGCCGGAGGGCAGCGCGATCCCGGCCACCGACCCGGTCGCCTGGTAGTCCTTCCAGCCCGATCCCGTGATGTAGCCGCGCACGACGCACTCGACGGGCAGCATCTCGAGCTTGCGCACCGCGAGCGCGCGGCCGCGAACCTCGTCGGGCACGTCCTCGGTGATCGACACGAGGTGGTTGGGCACGATCTGCGCCGACTGCTCGAACCAGAACACCGACAGCGCGGTCAGCACTTTGCCCTTGTCGGGGATCGGCGTGGGGTGGACGACGTCGTACGTCGAGATGCGGTCCGACGCGACCATCAGGATGCGGTCACCGAGGTCGTACATCTCACGCACCTTGCCCGAGGCGATGAGGGGGAGAGCGGAGAGCGTGGTCACGCGCCGGAGGCTAGCAACGGGTCCGGCCGTTTCGGGAGCGCATCCTGGTCAGCGTGCGCGTGTTGGCAACGGCAAGACCACCCAGCGGAGGAGGAGACATGTCCCGTCGAACGTCCACGATCGTCCTAGCCGGTGTGGTGGTGCTCATCGGGTCGCCGTTCGCGTTCTCGGCGACCCGCGACACCCTCCGTGAGGGTGTGCGCAACCCGGCCACGGGCAGCGCCGCGAAGGAGACGCAGATCATCGCCAACGTGGGCAAGGACACGTACGGGACGCGCCAGTCGAACCTCGGCGACGGTGGAGCGGCGATCTACGGCTGCCGCTCGGCGCTCGACGCGCAGGCGATCGGCGATCCGAAGCGCAGCACGCCGTGCGTCCGGGTGAACAACCTCGCCAACGGCAAGGCGTTCGACTTCCAGGTCAAGCTCAGCCGGGTCGCCGGGACGATCCAGATCGGCCCGAGCCTCACGACGCCGAAGCCCGACTCGGCGCCGTTCGTCACGAACGGGACGGGCGTCGCGGTCGGGCTGAACGCCGATCGCGTCGACAGCCTCAACGGCAACGAGCTCGTCACGCAGGCCGCCAACGCGGCCGTCGCGGCGATCCAGGCCGGCGGCGGTGCCGGGGGCGGCACGGTCTGCCCGGCCAACACGACCCTCGCCGGCGGTGGCTGTATCGAGAACGCGCCGCACGTGGCGCTCGCCTACGCCGATGCCGCGGCCGCGTGCGCCTCGGCGGGCCGCCGGCTGGTCCCGCCGGACGTCCTGCTCGGCGCGCGCATCCTCACCGGCATCAACCTCGGCAGCGGTGAGATGAGCGCCGACGTCACGGCGGCGACGCTCGCGCTCGCGCAGGGCTACGCGACGGTCTCCGACGCCGGCACGCTCGGCGTCGAGTCGCTCGGCACCGCGCGCGCGTACAGGTGCATCACGGGCTGAGCCCCGGCCGGACGGGGCGCTCGGCGAGACATCGCGCCGAGCGCCCCGCGGCGGCGCGGGTGTCAGCCGGCGCGAACCGTCCTCGTGGGGCCGTTCTTCGGCAGCAGGAACGGGTTGCCCTCAAAGCGCGTGTAGACCCTCAGCGTTCCGCGGCGCAGCGGGTTGCGGGTGCGGAACGAGACCCGGCTGCGGAACGTGCAGTCCGGCCTGAGGCCCACGCTGCGCGCGGAGATCGTGTACGGACCGCCGGCCTTCTTGAAGCGCACGGTCACCTTGCCGGTGCAGAGCAGGACCCTGGGCACCTGCACGCAGTACGCGGGATTCGTGGCGCCGGGCGGGCAGATCGCCGGCACGCAGTTGCCCCCCGGGACCGTCGGGAACACGCCCGGAGCGCAGGGCGGCGGCGGGACGACGCGCCCGGTCGTGGTGAAGGTGTACGGCCTTGACCTGTCGCGCTGCGGGGTGGTGTTGCTTGTGACCTGCTGGGTCGCGGCGCGGACAGGCCCGCTCTGACCGTCGGCGAGTGAGACGAACAAGAAAACAGCCGTCAGCGACAGCGAACTCATGGCGAGCAAACGTTTCACGACGACTCCTAGTGAGAGGGTGCGGACACGTGGGTTACACCGAGTTACGGAGTCCACGCGCCAATCCTGACACGAGGCGATCGACAAGATGGGCGGCGCTCGACGGCGCCGCCCACCGGGCGAGCTATCCGGCGCGGGCGGTTCGCGTCGATGAGTTTCGCGGCAGCAGCACGGCGTTGCCGCCGAAGCGTGCGCGGAAGCTGAGGAAGCCGGTTCGCGACCGCAGCCGCGTGCGGAACGTCACCCTGCTGCGATAGGTGCAGTCGGGGTTGACCAGGACATTGCGCGAGGAGATCGTCGTGCCGCGCTTCTGGACGCGGACCGTGACCGTGCCGGTGCAGATCACGCTGCGGCCGGGCCGCAGGCAGTAGCGGATGTCCGTCACGCCGGGCGGGCAGAGGATCGGGACGCAGTTCGCGGTGCCGGTGCCCGGGTTCTCGCCGGGGTTGCAGTAGCGCGTCGGCGGGATGACGCGTCCAGTGGTCGTGAACGTGTAGGGCCGGAAGCGGTCGCGCCGCGGCAGCGTCGTGTTCGTGACCTGAACCGGCTCCGCGCGCACGATCGAGTCCAGCGCGTTCTGCGCGTTGCCGGATGCGGGGATCAGCAGGATGGCTGCCACGGGCACTGCGGCCGCGAGGGCCAGCAAACGTTTCACGGAGACTCCTTGACGCGGGGTTCGATGCATCGACTACCCGCATGTACGGCCGCCGCACCGGAAAGCTGACGCTCGGGCGAGCGGCGGTCGCCGGCGCGACCGCTGCTCGCCGGGCGCCGCTACCCCGCTCGAACCGTGTGCACCGCGGCGTTCTTCGGGAGCATCACGGGGTTGCCCTGGAAGCGCGCGCGAACCCGGAACACCCCGATGCGGGTCGGGAGCCGCAGCCGGAACGTGACCCTGCTGCGGTACGTGCAGTCGGGCCTGACGCCGACCGACCGCGACGAGATCGTCGTCGTGACGCGCTGGAACTTGACGGTCACGATGCCCGTGCAGATCACGCTGCGACCCGGGCGCAGGCAGTAGCGCACGTCGAGGACGCCGGGCGGGCAGAGGATCGGGATGCAGTTCACGCCGGAGCTCGGGTTCTCGCCGGGGTTGCAGTACCTGGCCGGAGGGATGATCCGCCCGGTCGTCGTGAACGTGAAGGGCCGCGTGCGGTCACGCCTCGGCGTCGTCGTCGACGTGACGATCTGCGGTGACCCGCGCACGATCTGCGGGGTCGTCTGCGCGCTACCGGACGACGAGAAGACGGCCACGGCGGCCAAGCAGAGCCCGGCAAGGATCAGCAAGCGTTTCATCGGACTCCTTTGAGGCGCCAAAAAGATGTGCGCTGCGACCGTACCCGATTCGGGGCCGCAGCAGTGATTTGTTGTGAGGCGAGCACTACGTGGCGGGCCATGTGAGGCTCGTCTTGGCGCCGATGCGCGCCCGCAGGCTCGTGCGCTCGCGTGCCGCGATCCGCACGAGGAACGTGCCGTGCCGCGTCGCGCGCACGGCGCGAACGAGGCGCCAGCGGGCGCCGACGCGCCGTTCGATCCGCACCGACCCGGCGACGGGCGCACGTCCCCAGACGCGCAGCGCGGCGCGGCTAGCGCGCTCGGCGACGAGCGGGAACGCGAACGCGCGCTGCGCGGGCTTCGCGCGGCCGTCGGCGAAGTAGACGCCCGACTGGTTCGTGGCGGCGTAGCTCGGCTGCGGCAGCTGGTCGCGGATCTGAAACCACGTGATCGTGTCGACGCCCTGCTTCCACAGGAGGTAGAAGGCCTGCTCGAGATAGCGCGCGTGCTGCGCGACCGGGACGCCTTGGGGGTCCGGTGGCGACGAGTCGTAGGAGACCTCGGTCGCCCACATGCGATGGCGCTTGCGCGGCAGCGCTCCGCCGGTGCGCTCGGCCGCGCGCAGCAGGCGCGTGAGCTTGCCGATGTCGGGGATCGAGACGTCGTCGGGGTTGAGCGCGGTGCGCGTCGGCGCGCCCACTGAATACGGGTGGTGCGCGAGGACGTCGAAGCGGGCGGGATCCGGACAGGACGTGCCGAGCAGCCGCCCCTTCGACTGGCGCAGGCAGAGCATCTCGCGCACGAAGCGCGCGGGCATGATGCGGTTGCCGTTGGCGACCGGGTCGCCGAACGGCGCGGTCCCGCCGCTGACGACGAGCGCGCTCGCCCGCACGGACTTCACGCCGCGGTAGAACGCGCTGAGCATGGCCCGGTAGTGCGCTGGAGCGAACGTCTTGCCGCCGCTCCACTGCGGCGCGAGGTACTTGTCGAGGTTCGGCTCGTTCCACGGCTGGAACGCATCGACGCGCGGCAGCGGGCGGCCGGGTCGCGCGGGGTCGGGGAAGCTCCCCGAGTAGCGCCGGGCGAGCGCGGCGCCGTAGCCCTCGAGCGCGACGGGGTCAGGCTTCCAGCTGCCCTCGTCGGCGGTGGCGGGCCGGCCGGGGCCCTCGGCCCACCGCGGCGCGCCGGTGAACGACGCGAGCACCCGCAGCCCGCGCGACGTCGCATCGGCGATCGCGGCGTCCGCGCGCGTGAAGCCGTACGCCGGGTCAGCGGGGTTGCGCGGGTCGGTGGGCTTCGTCCCGGCGGGCCAGCCGATGTCGATTCGCAGGATGTCCGAGCCGGAGTCCGAGGCGCGCGTCAGCCATGGCCCGCGCTCAGCGGCGTCGGTGGCGAAGACGCCGTCGAGAAAGCCGAGCGCCAGCGGGCGGGCGGCCTGCGCGCCGGCCGGCGCGGCGAGCGCGAGCAGCGCCGCACCTAGCAGGGCTGCGACAAGGCGCCTCACAAGCGCGATCAGGACGCCGAGCGGCGGCGCAGCACCGCGAGCGCCACGATGCCGAGCAGGCTGGCAAGGAGGATCAGAGGCAGCAAGACGCCCATCCCGGCGCCGCCGTCGCTGCCAGTCGCGGCGTCGAGCACCGAGGCGATCGGCGAGCGACCCTCGACGCTCCCGGTGTCGATCGTACGTCCGCGCTTGGCGGCGGATTGCGGCGCGGTCGCATCGACGGCATCCGCGAGCGCCTTGCCGTCCGGGCCGAGCTTCTCCAAACGTGCGCGCTCGGCGGGCGTCAGGGTGGTGGTGCCGGCGCTGCCCGTTCCGGGTTCACGCGGGCGTTGGTTGCCCGTCGCGCTGGGCACCGTCTCGAGGTACTCGTCGATCGCGGCGTTGCCGGGTGGGGCATTCGTCTGCGGTGCTTGCGCGGCCGCCATTGCCGAGACGGGGACGGCGAGCAGCACGAGTGCCACGAGCACGGACAGCAGGCGGGTCACACCATCAATCTACGCGGCTCGGCGGCCAACGCTGACAGCAGACGCACTACATGCCGCGACGCGACAGCACGTATGGCACCGTACGCAGGAGGATCTTGACGTCGCCCCAGAGCGTCCAGTTGGAGACGTAGAGGTGGTCGAGCTTGACCATGTCCTCGAGCGGGATACGGGCCGAGCCGGAGATCTGCCACTGGCCCGTGATGCCGGGAGTGAGGCGCAGACGTCCGCGGCGGACGCCGAGGATGCGCCCATCCTCGTCGGCGACGAGCGGCCGGGGCCCGACGAGGCTCATCTGGCCGAGTAGGACGTTGAAGATCTGCGGCAGCTCGTCGAGCGAGCAGCGACGCAGGCGGTGGCCGAGGCGCGTGATCCGCGGGTCGCCGTTGATCTTGAACAGGCCGTCGGCCTCGTTGAGCTCGCGCAGGTCATCCTTGAGGCCGTCCGCGCCGTCGACCATCGTCCGGAACTTGAAGATCCGAAACGGCTCGCCCTCGCGGCCGATCCGCCACTGGCGAAAGAGCGCGGGGCCGGGCGAATCGAGCCGGATCGCGATCGCGATGATCGCCATGACCGGCGCCATCAGGACGAGCATGAGCGACGCGCCGGCGATGTCGAACACGCGCTTGAGGCGCTGCGAGGAGCGGCTGAGGTGCGTGTGCCGAACGCCGAGCAGCGTCACTCCGTAGAGGTCGTCGAAGTCGACCGACGATCCGACGACCTCGAGCATGTCCGGAAGCAGCGAGACGCGCGTGCCCACATCACGCGCCGCCTCGACCAGCTCGAACGTCATCGCGTTCGTGAAGGCATGCGGCCCGATGATCAGCCGGTGCGCGCCGGCCCGAGCGATGAGCTCCAGCAGCGCCTGCGGCTCACCGGGGACCTCTGCCGCGTCGTTCGTCATCCCCTCGTTGATCGTCAGGTGATCGACGAGGTCGGATTGCAGCTCGTGGCGGTCGAAGATCGCACGTAGGCGGATGAACGAGCGCTCGTCGCCGATGAACAGGCAACGCTCGCGAGGAAGGTTCCCGGTGGGCCGGCCGCGTGCGGCTCGCCGCCCAAGCAACGCGCAGAAGACGAACACCACGCCGAGCACGAGCGCTTGGTTCTTGCCGGCGGGTCCGCCGATGAGCGCTCGGTCCGCGAGCCATACGCCGAGCACGAGCAGCGCGCCGAGCTGCGCCAAGCGGGGAAGCTCCTCGATCGTGGTCTTGCGGATGCGCTGGTCGTCGCTCTCGTAGAGGCCCAGCGTCTTCGCCACGGCGAGAACGGCCGGGAACATCAGCACAGCCCAAGGTTCCAGATGATCGGGCGAGGCGACCCAGACCGTGATCACAAGGGCGATCGCGAGCGCGGCGAGGTCGACGAACGCCAGAGAGCGGCGCAGCCGCCGCTCGCGGAGATTGCTCTCGGCGTTCAGGCGCTCGGCGATCTCACGCCATGCTGGCGCCGGCTCGACGAGCGCTGGTCGTGGTAGGAGATGGGCGCGATTCGATCGAGGTCGCTGCGACGGCGATCGCTCACGCGCCCGTTCATGGGCTTTGGGTTGGTCCATACAAGTGGGTCCCCTATGAGCGTCAGCCTTGACGCTCTGCTGCGACGTCCCGTCAGCCATGACGGACCGGCTGGCCTCACGCTAACAGAGTTCAGCGTGCCGAAATGTCGAACAACGGATGTCATTTAGTCGACAACTCGTCCACCCCGTGCGCTTTGGCACAAACCCCCGGGGACGGGCTCGCGATCACCCGGGGGCCGGCCCTCGATCTCCCCGGGTCTCGCCGCGATGCGCGCGCTCGGCGGGCTCCCCGTCGAGAACCTCCCGCATTCGCCGGAGCGAGCGCGACAGGATCTGCTGGACGTTCGCCAAGCTGAGGCCTGTCGCCTCGGCGATCTCGGGCCCGCTGAGCTCCCCGCCGAACCGCAGAGCGATGATCTCGCGCTCGCGAGCGCTGAGAATGGCCAGCGCGCGCTCGAGCTCGGGCTCCAGACCTAAATCTGGCGCATCACCGGTCTGCATGAGCGAATCGTGTCCTCCGTCGAGCTCGTCGAGGGGCTGCTGACGCGCGCTGCGGTCCGCGCGGAAGTGGTCGACGAGCAGGTTTCGGGCGATGACGATGAGCCACGTGCCGACGCTCGCTCGCGCCGGGTCGTAGCGTGGCCACGCCTTGAGCGCACGCTCGAACGTCTGCTGGGTCAGGTCCTCGGCGTCGGCGCGAGTGCGCAGCCTGTAGGCGAAGAAGCCGTAGACCTGCCAGACGTGCTCGTCATAGACGGCTGAGAAGTCGCGCGATCGGGGCAGGTGCGCCAGCGTAACGGTCCGCACGGGACCCGTCAGGGTGGGATGCGCCGCGACGTACAGTTGACCCATGGAGCTCACCGCCTCCGGATCCGTCGATGCCCTCGCGCAGCCGCGGCGCTTGGCCGTGCGCGTCGATCCGCCGGCGATCGCGGCGTGGACGCTCGCGTTCTCACTCGTCTGTTACCTCGCGCTGAGCAACGGCGGCTACGACACGATCGTCCGGTCGGAGGTCGGCATCGCGGTTTGGTGGGTCGTGCTGCTGGGCGCGCTCTCGGGAGTCCTGCCGACGCGTTTCGGCCGGGCCGGCTGGCTCGCGATCGGCTTGCTCGCCGGCTTCGCGGCATGGACGGGCATCGCGGCGTCGTGGTCGGAGAGCGCCGAGCGCACGGTCGTCGAGCTCGGCCGCGTCGCGATGTACGTCGGGGTGCTCGTGCTCGCGATCGCGCTGCAGGGACGCGCTGCCGCGCGCCACACGATCAACGGGCTCGCCTGCGCGATCGCGCTCATCACGCTGCTCGCGGTGCTCTCCCGCCTGCACCCGCAGTGGTTCCCCGCCAACGACCAGCAGGAGTTCCTCGGCGCGGACGCCGCGCGCAAGCTGAGCTACCCCCTGAACTACTGGAACGCGCTGGCGGCGCTCGTCGCGATGGGCGTGCCGTTGCTGCTCGGTGTCGCGCTCGCAGCGCGGACGCTCGCTGGCCAGGCGCTCGCCGCGGCCGCGCTGCCGCTGTCGTCGCTGTGCCTGTACCTGACGATCTCGCGCGGGGGCGCGCTCGCGCTGGTCGTCGGGGTCGCCGTGTTCGTCCTCTTCGTCCCGCGCCGCCTGCACGCGCTCGCGACGCTGGCGGTGGCAGGCGCGGGGTCGGCGATCCTCATCGCGGCTGTCGCGCAGCGCGACGCGCTGCAGGACGGCGTGCCGACCGCTGCGGCGATGCAGCAGGGCGGCGAGCTACTCTGGCTCGCGGTCATCGTGTGCGCCGGCGTCGCGCTGCTGCACGTGGCAAGCGGCCTCGCCGCGCGTCACGTGGGGCGACCGAGGCTGCTCGCGCCGGGGAGGCGGACGACGGCGCTCGGCGCTCTGGCGGTGCTTGCGATCGTGTTCGTCGCGTGCGTAGCTGCCGGTGTGCCCGACCGCCTCGGCGATCGCTGGCAGGAGTTCAAGGCGCCGATCGGGACCGTCGACGCGGGCAGCCAGGACAGTGTCTTCACCCGGCTGCAGGGCTTCAACGGCACGGGGCGCTACCAGACCTGGCAGTCGGCCGCCGGCGCCTTCGAGTCCCAGCCGCTGCACGGCATCGGTCCCGGCACGTTCGAGTTCTGGTGGGCGCGCGACGACAAGCCGGGCTTGTTCGCTCGCGACGCGCACTCGCTGTATCTCGAGACGCTCGCCGAGACGGGGATCGTCGGCTTCGCGCTGCTCCTTGGCCTGCTGCTGATGCTCGCCGGGACCGCTGTCGTGCGCTCCTTTCGCGCGGCACCGGCCGCGCGGCTCTGGATGGCCGCGGCGATGGGCAGCCTCGCCGCGTTCATGACCGCCGCTGCGCTCGAATGGGTGTGGGAGATGGGTGCGATCGGATGCGTCGTCATGGCGCTCGGCGCGGTGATCGTCGCCGGCCGGCACGACGCCGACCTTGCCGACCACGCGACGCCGTCGCGCAGGCGCGTGCCGCGCGTCGCCGTGGCGTCGCTGGCCGTCGTCGCGATGGGCGCGGTCGCCGTGCCGCTCGCGAGCGCCCTCGCGACGCGCGACAGCCGCGATGCCGCCGCCGCGGGTCAGCTCTCGACCGCGCTCGAGGATGGGCGCACGGCCGAGCGCCTCCAGCCGTACGCCGCGACGCCGCAGTTGCAGCGGGCGCTCGTGCTCGAAGAGGCCGGCGCGCTGACGGCCGCGGCCAGGGCCGCGAGGGCCGCAACCGCCGACGAGCCCACGAACTGGCGTCCGTGGGTCGTGCTCGCGCGGATCGATGCGCGCCAGGGCAAGGCAACCGCGGCCCTCGAGGCGATGCGCACCGCCAAGCGCCTGAACTCACGCTCGCCGCTGCTGGGGGCGCGATGACCCGCCGCGACATCGGCGCTGACCTCGAGCCCGGCGCCTCCGACGAGCTGATCGCCTTGGCCGAGCGCCTGGACCGCGAGCGCCCCGTCCCGTCGGCCGCGTTTCGTGGAGCGCTGCGCCGCCGGCTGGTGGCGGGCGGCGCATCGCATGCGCGACCGGCGCGGTTGCGCCTGCTCATCACCGGCTATGCGGGCGCAGGCTCGGCGCTCCTGCTCCTCGGGGCTGCCAGCGTCGCCGGCATCGGCCCGCTCGGCGCCTGAACGCCGCGCCGCGCTCGCACACCCGCCCACCGCACCGCGCCGCGCGTCAGCGATCGTCCGACACGTCCTCGGTTCCCGGCGACGGATACGTGCGCATCTGCACCGCTGGTCCGTCCTCGCGGAGGCGGCGGTAGGCGGCGAGCAGGCCGCGAGCCGACGGGACGAGCCGGGCGGCCACGGCGAGATCGCGCGTCAGCAGCGCCTGGCCGGCCCGTGCCAGCCCCGGAAGCTCCTCGTCGCCGACGAGCAGTCCGTAGACGAACCGCCGGCGCCGCAGCGCCGGGCGCATCACGCCAAGGCAGAGGGAGAGGTTGTACGCGGCGTTCGCGGTCGCGGCGGCCGAGCGGCCCGCGCGCGCGTCGTCGTCGAAGCGTGGCCCCGGCAGGTGGTCGACGACCAGCGCCGGGTCGTAGACGAGCCGCCAGCCCCGGTCGATCGCCCAGAGGCACGTCGCGACCTCGAAGTGCACCTGCGCGCCGACGCCGCGCAGGCCGTCCGGCAGCGCGAGCGCTGTCCGGCGGAAGACCATGTTCGCGGCCTTGAGGACGTCCACGTCGCGCGCCGGCCCGATCCCGAGGTGGTGGCCGCCGACGAGCTTGCCAACCGCGGTGATGCGCCCGACGTCGCGCGCCGGCGGGCGGCCGGGCGGCAGCTCCACGATGTCCCTGCCGCCGACCGCGCCGACGCCGGCGTCCGCGAGATGGGCCAGCACGCCCGCGAGCCATCCCTCGTGTGGCTCGGCGTCGTCGTCGACGAAGCCGATGCACTCGCCGCGCGCTTCGCGGGCGCCCGCGCGCATCGCTGCCAGCACGCCGGGGGCGTCGACGGTCACTCGCTGCACGCCAGCCGTCGCGCCGGCGACGGCGGACGTCTCCGCGTCTTCACGTCGGCACACGACGATCAGCTCGTCCAGCGGTCGGTCCTGGGCGGCGAGCGCCGCGAGGCTGCGCCGCAGTCGCTCGGGCCGGCGATAGCTCGGGACGACGATGGTGACGCTGGTCATCGGGACGCCGCGAACGCCTCGAGCTCCCCGGCCAACCGGCGTCCGACGACATCGGTCGCGAACAGGCGCTCAGCCTCGGCGCGTGACAGCGCCCGCAGCTCGGCTTCGGTGGCTGGATCCGCGACCGCGGTCAGAAGGTCGCGCAGCGCGCCCTCGAGCGCGAGCGCGTCGCCGGCCGGGACGCGCACGCCCACGCGCCCGTCGACGTCCTCCGTCGCGCCGACCTCGTCGCTCGTGATCACAGGCGTGCCGCACGCGAGCGCCTCGCCGACGGTCAGCGCGAACGGCTCGAAGCGGCTCGGCTGCAGGAGCGCCGTGGCGCTCTGCATCCGGCTGCGCAGCTCGTCGTTGGAGCGGTGCCCGAGCACGACGGACACGCCGCGGTGCAGGTCGTCGAGCAAGTGCCGGTAGTCCGACCACAGCGAACGGTCGCCGAGCACCTCGATGACCACCTCACCCTCGAGATCGGCGATCCGGTGGGAGAGCTCGACGATCGTCTCGACGCCCTTGCGCACCGCGATTCGCGACACGAAGAGCACCTTGCGCGGTTCGGCGCAAGCGCCGCCCGGGGCCGGCCGGAAGTGCCCGACCTCGATCGGGTTCGGGACCACCCGGATGCGGTCGCCCGCTACGCCGCAGTCCTCGCGCAGCAGCTCCGCGAACCGCGCGGAGGGCGCGACGACGAGGTCTGCGCGCGAGAGGTCGCCGCGCTGGATCGCGCTGCGCGCGGCGAGCGTCGAGCGGATGGCGAGGTGGTGAACGGCGGATTCCGAGCCCAGGGCCAGCGCGCGCTCGCGGCGCTGCCAGCGCAGCTCGCCGGCGGCGTGGACCTGGGGGTGCACGACGACCGGCGGCAGCCGGCGCCGGCGGCCGTGCAGCGCGAACAGCTCGGGCATCGAGAACTGGTACACGGCATCAAACGGCTGCTCCTCGTGGCGAGCGATGACGCTCGCACCGATCCGGCGCAGCTGCGCGGTGCGGGCGATCGCTCCGGAGAGGTGCTTGGTCATGTCCGTCCGGCTGTACCAGCGGTCATAGCGCCACCGCGTGGCCGGCGGATGGACGACAAGCCCCGGCCGGCCGCGCAGCGACAGCGGAAGCGGAGCCGCGTGCGCAGCTCACGAACGCCTCGATCTCGATTCCGGCCGCGCTCAGCCCGAGCAGCTGCTGCGTGGCCATCGACGGGACGCCGCCGTCAGCGCTCGGCATCGGCCCGATCCAAGCGATCCTCATCGCGACGGGCTCCGGGCGCACACGGCCCGAGAGAGTACGAGCAACCGGGCGTATCCTCTCGGCACCCATGAGCGCCCAACCGCGGGTGACCGCCTACGCGCACGCCGTCCACCCCAACGGCGGCATGGAACGGGCGCAACGCGAGGTCGTGATCGGCCTGCTGGCGCGGGACTGGCGAGTCCGCGTCGTCGCGCGCGAGACGCAGCTGCCCGCGCACGAGCTCCTCGAGGTCGTGCGCGTCCGCGTCCCCCGCCGGCCCGCGCCCCTCGAGCAGCTCGCGTTCGCGGCGCGAGCGCCGCGCTTCGGGCCAGGCGCAGACGAGATCGTCACCGCCCTCGGCGCCATCGTGGTGTGGCCGGTCGACGTCGTGATCGTCCAGTACGTCAACGCTGCGGCCCGCGGCCTGCGCGGATCCAACGCCAGCTTTCCGCGACGGGTCAACAGCGCCATCAACCACGAGGTCGCGGTCGCCATGGAGCGCTGGTGCTATCGCCCCGGCCGGGTCTGGCGCTTCCTGCCGGTCTCGAGCGCGCTGCGCGACGGGCTTGCGGCGGTGTCGGACCGGGGCGCCGCGCCGAGCGTCGTGGTGCCCAACGGCGTCGACCCCTCGCAGTTCGCGCCGGACGCCGCCGCTCGCGCGCGGGTTCGTGCGGCGCACGGCGTCGCGCCGGGGGCGCGGTTGGCCGTGTTCGTCGGCGGCGACTGGGAGCGAAAGGGCCTGCGCTTCGCCGTCGCGGCGCTCGCGGCGGCGCCCGAGTGGCATCTGCTCGTGGTCGGCCCCGGGATGGCCGAGCCCTTCCGCGACGAGGCGCGGCGAGCAGGGACCGGGGAGCGGCTGCACTTCGCCGGCGAGTCGCGCGACCCGGCGGCCCTGCTGGCAGCCGGCGACGCCTTCGTCCTGCCGACGGGCTACGAGGGATTCCCCCTGGCGGCGATCGAGGCCGCGTCCACCGGGCTGGCCCTCCTGCTCACGCGCGAGTCCAACGCCGACGGGCTGCTGAAGCCGGGCGAGACGGGCTTCTGGATCCAGCGCGACGGCGAAAGCATCGCCGCCCGGCTCTCGGATCTCGACGACGCGGCGCTGCGCGAGGGCGTGGGCGCGTCGGCGCGCCGCGTGGCCGCCGCCTACGCGTGGCCGCAGATCGTCGACCGGCACATCGCCGTCTACTCGGAGATCCTCGCGTCGCGAGCGGAGGAGAGCCCTCGCCGCAAGCGCGCGCGCCGCACGCCCCGGCGAGACTGATCGGCGCGATGCGGCTCGCGGCCACCCTCCAGATCAGCCTCGCACCGGGCGACGTGCCGCACGCCCGCGACACGATCCCGCACCAGCTGCGCCAGCTCGGCGGACAGGTCGAGGAGATCCTGCTGACGGCGGACCTCGAGCCGAGCCCAGGCCCGCGCGGCGCGCACCACGCCGAGCGTCTGCCGCAGCTGCTCGCGTGCCTGCGCGAGTGGGAGCGCCTGCCCTCCGTCCGCGTCAGCGAGGTCGACTACGGCGCGGCGGCGCGCGACGCCGTGGCCGGCCGGTTCTTCGGCGGCGCCCCCGTGCCTGAGAAGGACTGCGTCGGCGCGCCGTTCTACGCCTACCTGCACGGACTGCACGAGGCCGGCCACGACCTCGTCCTGCATCTCGACAGCGACATGCTGCTGGGCGGTGGAAGCCAGACGTGGCTCGCCGAAGCCGCCGCGCTGCTCGCCGGCGACAATCGGATCGCAGTCAGCGGCCCGCTGCCGGGCCCGCCGACGGCCGACGGCCGGCTGCCGGCGCAGATCGTCCGGCGCCACGCGCGGGCTCAGCCGGGATCGAGCGCTCCGAACGACCACCCCGGCCCGGGACGCGCGTACGAGTTCGCGCACGTCAGCACGCGCAGCTTCCTCCTTGATCGCCGGCGCCTGCCCGCGTTCAGCCGCCTCCCCCCGCCGCCGCGCGCGCACCGCCGCAGCGAGGGCCACGCGCCCGTCGCCCCGCTCGAGATCAGCTTGACCGAGGCGATGCGGGCGACGGGGCTCGTGCGGGTCGACCTTCTGGGGAGCGGTACCGGGATGTGGGTCGTGCATCCGACGTATCGCTCCGAGCTCTTCTACGCCGAGCTGCCGGACATCATCCGGCGCATCGAGGCCGGCGACGTGCCCGATGCCCAGTGCGGCGACTTCGAGCTCAACGACTCGATGATCGACTGGTCCTCGGCGCGCGCGGCACTGCCACACGTGCCGGCCTGGAAGCGCCTGGCCCGCCGGGTGGTCTATCGCACGTAGCGGGTGCCGAACGGATCCCGCGCCGCCGCGGCCCGGACTACGTGATCTCGGCCGCGGGTCGCCGCAGCACAGCGGTGAACGTTGCCGCGAGCGAATGCCTCACCGCAGCCGCCAGCCGTGGCAGGACGGTCACGAGCACGATCGCATGCACCGCCATGGTCGCCAGGACCGCGGCCGCGCCGGCCGCGAGCGTCGTGGGCAGCTCAGTCGCCAGGACCCACCCACCGGCACCGACGAACGCGGAGAGCACAGCCGGCTTCGCCGCGAGGACGATCGGCGCGGGCATCTCTAGATGCCCCGCGAGCGCTCGATCGAACAGCGCCGCGCTGACGCACGCACCGACGGCCACGCCGACGCCGAGACCTTCGGTGCCCATTGCGTGGAGCAGCCCGAGCCCGACCAAGACGGCGACCGCGGCGTCGGCCGTCGCGATGCGCAGCGGCGTCGCCGCGTCCCCGAGCGCGAGCAGGTACCCGGTCGCCACGGTCACGAACGGCGCGCTGATGAGCAGCCCGAGGCAGAACCAGCGCAGGATGTCCGCGCTCGGACGCCATTGCGCGCCGATGAGCGCGGGCAGGAGGTTGGGCCCCGCAGCGACGATGGCTGCGAGCAGGAAGCCCAGGATCGCCGTGGCGATCGCGATGGCCGAGCGAACCGGCCCGCGAGGGTCCGATCCCCCGTCGATCAGCCGCGAGATCGTCGGGAAGGAGACGCGCGCGACCGACTCCAGCAGCACTGCGGGGATGATCATCAACCGGGTCACGAGGTTCCAGAGCCCAAGGCCGGTCAGGCCGCCGATGGCACCGGTGCCGAGGACGAACACCTGGTCGCGCCCGAGGTTGACGAGGTGGTTGGCGCCCAGTCGCCATCCGAACGCGAGCATCGGCTGGATCAGCGTCATGTCCCACCGCGGCCGAATGAACCCCATGGCGCCCGCGCGGATCAGCAGCCAGGTGCCCGCGAGCGGCTTGAGCAGAAATGCCACCGCGACACCTTCGACTCCCGCGCCCGCCAGCACCGCGCCGATCGACAACACCACATAGATACAGGTCTCGATCACGTCCGCTGTCGCGATCTCGCGGTAGCGCAACTGGCGCTCGAGCATGAGCGACGGCGGCCCGCGCAGGACGTACAGCGGAAGGCTTGCGGCCATGATCGCCGTGACGGCCGCGCCCGCGCCGACGATGACCGCGCCTGCGATCGCGACTAGCGACAAAACCGACGCTCAGCGTCAGCTGGAACCCGAGCATCGCGGCGAGCATCTCCCGGCTCGGCGAGGCCGGCCCCCGCAGGAGCGCCGCGCCGACGCCGAAATCAGACAGGAACCCGGCGAGCGTCAGGAAGGTCAGACCCAGAGCCAGCAGCCCGAAGTCGCGGGGACCGAGGAGCCCTGCCAACACGACGAAGCCGACGGCGCCGATCAGGCGAGTCGCGAGCCCTCTTGCCGCGACCAGCGCCAAGGCCTCGCGCCCGCGGCGGATGACCTCATCGCGCGGCACGTCCGGCGTTTGCTGGGGATCCACGGCGTCTAGCATGGTCCCATGATCTTGCGCGCCGCCGCGGTCCCCGGTCGCGTGTCGCTGGTCGCTCGCGCCGCGCGGCGCATCGCGCGACCGCTCGGGCTCGAGGTCTCACGCCGACGCACGGACCTGACGGTCCACGAGCGGCGCGGGCAGGTCATGCGCAGCGCGGGCATCGACCTCGTGCTGGACGTGGGCGCGAACACTGGCCAGTACGGTGGCGACCTGCGAAGCGCGAGCGCGTTCACCGGGCGGATCGTGTCCTTCGAGACCGGTCGCCGCAGCCTACGCGCTGCTTGCGTCGAGATGCGCAGCCGATCCGCGCTGGACCTGCCGGCAGCAGGCGCTCGGAGCCGTAGAAGAAGAGCGTCACATCAATGTGACGACCGGCACCACGACGCTCAGCTCGTTTCTCACACCACGCACCACGCATGACTCCCCGCTCCCGGTCGCCGTCGCACATACCCAGGCGGTGACTGTGGTGCGTCTCGACGACGTACTCGCGGAGCATCTGAGTGTCGACGATCGCGTCATGCTGAAGATCGACGTGCAAGGCTACGAGGACGAGGTTCTGCGGGGAGCCCGTCGCGCACTCGAGCGTGTCAGTCCTCGAGTGCGAGCTGTCACTCGTCGCGCTATATGAGGGACAGCCCGGTGCACGCGAGCTCATCGACCTCGTCGACGACGCGGGGTTCGTCCCGGTGGGCGTGCAGCCGAACTTCGTCGATCGCGAGACAGGGCACGTCGTCGACGCCGACTTCCTCTTTCGCCGG
The DNA here is from genome assembly GCA_963743055.1 of uncultured Actinomycetes bacterium. GTDB lineage: Bacteria > Actinomycetota > Thermoleophilia > Solirubrobacterales > Solirubrobacteraceae > CADCVQ01. Next base: position 55,692 of record CAVUOK010000008.1, read on the forward strand.
CGCGCAGACCTGTGACCGCAGCGCTCGAACGGGCGATCGTGCGGCTGGGCCGTCTCGTCGGCCGGCTGCACGGCCGCCCGCGCGCCGACGCGGCGCTCTACTGGCTCAGCCGCGCCGTTGGCGCGCTGCGCTCGCCGGATGCGATCGCGTGCGTGCGCCAGGGCCACCTGCGACTGCTCGTGCCGCTCGGCGATGCGGGCCTGCGCTTCAGCTATGTCGCCGGGCGCTACGAGCCCGACATCGAGCGCTGGGCGGCAGCGGTGTTGCGACCCGGCGATGTCGCGATCGACGTCGGCGCGAACGTCGGCTGGCACGCGCTGCGCTTTGCCGGCCTCGTCGGCGCGCGCGGCCGGGTCGTCGCCTTCGAGCCCGGCCCCCGCCCGCGCGCGCTACTCGAGCGCTCGGTGCACCTCAGCGCGCTCGCCGGGCAGGTCGACGTCCGGGGCCAGGCGCTGGCCGACGCCGAGGGGAGCACCGCGCTCTACGAGGACGGCTCGGCGGGCCTGACGAGCTCGATCCTCGCCCACGACTGGCTGGACCGCGAGCACCCGATCAGTGTCGACGTGACGACCTTGGACGCGGTGCTGTCCGGGCTCGTGCTGCCGCCCGTCCGCCTGCTGAAGATCGACGTCGAAGGCGCGGAGGAGCTCGTCTTGCGTGGCGCGATGGCGACGCTGCGGGACGCGCCGCCGGCGTTCGTCATCGTCGAGCTCAGCTCGATGCGGGGCGCGCGCGACGTGGTCGGCCTGCTCCAGCGGCACGGATATGAGCCGGTCCGGCTGCGTCGCAATGCGATCGAGCCGGCGCACCTGACGCTGCCCGCCACCCACGCGGCAGCGCCGGGCGCCGCGGGCTTCACGTACGCCAACGTCTGCTTTCGCCGTCGCCCACAGGGCGATCGGCACGCATCGCCGGGTTCATGCCCTTGACCGCGACCGTCGTGATCGCGACGCGCGATCGTCCCTCCGACCTCGCGCGCTGCCTGCACGCGCTCGACGCGCAAGAGGGCGCGGCTGCGTTCGAGGTGATCGTCGTGGACGACGGATCGGAGCCGCCGGTGGCCCAGCAGCTCGGCGGCCGGATGGATCTGCGCGTGATCCGCACGCCGGGCATCGGGCCCGGGTTGGCGCGCAACGCGGGCGTCGCGGCGGCGAGCGGCGACCTGATCCTGTTCACGGACGACGACGTCGTCGTGGATCCGCGCTGGATCGAGCACGCGCTCGCCCACGTCGACGCGAATCCCGGCGATGCCGGTGTCGAGGGCGTCGTGCGATCGCCGCCGTGGGATCCGTTGTACGAGTACAGCATCGAGACCTCCGCGCCAGGCCACCACTGGACGTGCAACATCGCGTACCGGCGCTCGGTGCTCCTGACGGTCGGGGGGTTCGCCGCCTGCTTCCCCACGGCGCACGGCGAGGACCGCGATCTCGGACTCCGCGTCGCGGCGATGGGGCCGATCGGCTTCGAGCCACTGATGATCGTGACCCACACCCCGCGGGCGATGAGCGCGCGTCAGATGGTCGACCGCGGGCGTCTCGTGGCCAGCGATCTCCTGCTCGAGCGACGCCAGCCCGGGGTGTTTCCGCGAGGGCGCGTCCCGCTGTCCGGGCCGCTGATGCACCCGCTGCGGCTGGCGCGCAACTGGCTCGGGCACGCCGCTCCCGGATCGCTGTATCGCGTGCGCTCCCCGCGGCGCGCGACGCGGTTCGCGGTCGTCGCCGGCGGCCAGGTCCTCCTGGCGGCCTGGACCACCTGGACTTCCCGGACCGCCACGACCGCCGCGCGGCCGGCGCGGTCCGCGCCGCCGAGCGTCACGCAGCTCGCGCGGACCGGCGCCCGCCACATGCTTCCCAACGCGATTTACCGGCTCTGCCGGCAGCGGCTCATCGCCCGCCGCATCTCCCGCTTCACCCGCCGCCAGGTCACCCACTCCTACGGTGCGACGACGCTTACCGTGGAGCTCGCCGACAGCCTCGCGGAGGCCTGGTATGACCACGACTGGCCCGCGCTGCCGGAGCTCGAGCGGCTCCGCGAGCACGGTCTCGTTCCCGGCGCGCGCGTGTTCGACGTCGGAGCGCATCAGGGCGTCCTGGCGCTCATGCTCGCGGACGCTGTCGGCCCGAGCGGTCGGGTCGTCGCGGTCGAGGCGGAGCCGCACAACGCGCGCCTCGCGGAGCGCAACCGCGCGCTCAACGCCGCCCGCAACCTCGAGGTCGTCCACGCTGCTGGCGCAGCGGTCTCGGGATCGCTGCTCTTCGAGGAGAGCCTCGACGGCCACGTGGCGGACGACGGCAAGCGCTGGGGCAGAGTCGAGGTCCCTGCCGTGACCGTCGACGAGCTGGCCGCGCGCTTCGGCTCGCCGGATGTCGTCCTCGTTGATGTCGAGGGGTTCGAGGGCGAGGTGCTCGCGGGTGCAGCGCGGACGATCGCCGCCGGCCGCACGACGTTCTTCGTCGAGGTCCACGTCGGCGAGGGCCTCGACCGCCCGCCCGCGGAGATCGTCGCGTGCTTCGCTCCGCCCTACCGCATCCTCGTCGCGCCCGCGTCGGGCGAGACGGACCTGTTCGTGGCATACGACCCCGCGACGAACACGCTGCGCGGCAGGTTCTTCCTCATCGCGGTGCCGGCGTAGGCGGGCGCCGAGCGGCGAGCCATACCGAGGCCTGCGGCGCCACCGCGACATCGGCCGCCGCGAGCCGCGCGGACTGCCACGCGAACCCGCGAAGCCGGTCCGCGTAAGGCCGGGTCGGCTCGAAGAAGCGACGCATGTCGCCGAGGCCGGCGGCGGCGCAGTCGCGCCGCAGGCCGCGGACCCGGATGCCGCGTTCGATCCAGCCGAGCTCGCGCGTCGTGCGGTGTGCCTCCGGCGACACGGCATGCAGCCACGACGGCTCGCCGAAGAGCGCCCAGCCGCCGGGCCGCACATGGCGCGCCACGTTCGCGACGACGACGCGCTGGCGCGCGCTGTGATGCAGCGCGTCGTAGACAAGCACGACGTCGAACTCCCGCCCGAGGTCGAGCTCGTCCATGTCGCCGACGGCGAACGTCGCGTCGACCGACCAGCGCGCCGCGCGGGCGACCGCCATCTCGATCCGCGCAGGAGCGAGGTCGACACCCGTCGGGCGGTAGCCGGCCTCGGCGAGAAACACCGACGTCCATCCCTCGCCGCAGCCGAGATCGAGGATCTCGGCGCGGGGGTCGGTGCCGAGCGCTTGCAGCGCGTAGCCGATCGTCGCCCACTTGAGGAACGGGTCGACGCCCCAGGGCGAGCCGAACGGCTTGCGGAAGAGATGCGGCTCGCCGCCGTCGAGCGATGCTCGCGCTGTGACGATCTCCGCGTGCTTGTTGGGCTCGACGTGCTCGACCGGATCCCCGGGCCTGACGAGCGGCTTCGCCCCGGCATCGCTGCGCGTCGACCACCGCCAGAGCCTCGACCAGTGCACTGCCGGCGTACGGTAGCGAGTGCTGCGCCGGCTACTGGCCCCGCCGCGAGAGCACGTACGGCACGGTGCGCAGCAGGATCTTGATATCGCCCCAGAGCGTCCAGTTGGAGACGTAGAGGTGGTCGAGCTTGACCATGTCCTCGAGTGGCACGCGCGCCGAGCCGGAGATCTGCCACTGGCCGGTCATGCCGGGCGTCAGGCGCAGGCGGCCACGGCGGACGCCGAGGATGCGCCCGTCCTCGTCCGCGACGAGTGGGCGCGGGCCGACGAGGCTCATCTGGCCGTTGAGGACGTTGAAGATCTGCGGCAGCTCGTCGAGCGACGTGCGTCGCAGGAGCCGCCCGACGCGCGTGATCCGCGGGTCGCCGTTGATCTTGAACAGGCCGTCGGCCTCGTTGAGCGCACGCAGCTCGTCCTTGAGCTCCTCCGCGCCGTCGACCATCGTGCGGAACTTGACGATCCGAAACGGCTCGCCGTCGCGGCCGATCCGCCACTGGCGAAAGAGCACCGGTCCGGCCGACTCGACCCGCACCGCGATCGCGACGACGGCCATGATCGGCGCCGTCATAAGGAGCACGAGCCCCGCGCCGGCGAAGTCGAACACCCGCTTGAGGCCGAGCGACGAGCGGCTGAGCTGGGTGTGACGCACGCCGAGCAGCGTGGCGCCATACAGGTCGTCGAAGTCCACGGACGAGCCGACGACCTCAAGCATGTCCGGCAGCAGCGAGACGCGTGTTCCACCTCGCGGGCGGCCTCCAGCAGCTCGAACGTCATCGCGTTCGAGAAGTCGTGCGCGCCGATGATCAGCCGGTGAGCGCCGGCTCGGGCGATCACCTCTATGAGCGCGAGCGACTCCGCGCCGAGATCCGAGCCGCCGTCGATCATCCCCGGCTCGACCGGAACGTACGCCACGAGGTCGGAGGTCAGCTCGTGCCGGTCGAAGATCGTCCGCAGGCGCTGATAGGAGCGCTCGTCGCCGATGAACATGCACCGCTCCCGCCCCAGTGAGCCATGCGTCATCCGGCGCGCGCTGCGGCGGCCGAGCACGGCGGCGACGACGAACAGCACCCCGAGCAGCACCGCCTGGTCCTTGCTGGCCGGCGCTCCGAGGAGCACGTCGTCCGATAGCCACATGCCGAGCATGAGCAGCGTGCCAGCTGCGCGAGCCGTGGCAGCTCGTCGACCGTCGTCTTGCGGATGAGCTGGTCGTCGCGCTCGTAGAGGCCGAGCAGCTTGGCGGCGGCCGCGACGGCGGGAAGGAGCAGCAGCGCCCACCGCGTCAGCGGAGGCGTCGAGAGCAGGGCGACGGTCGCGAAGAGCGCGACCGTGACCGCGACCATGTCCGCGAGCGCCAGCGCGATGCGCAGCCGCCGTTCGCGGGCGTTGCCCTCGGAGTGCAGCCGCGCTGCGATCTGGCGCCACGATTGGGGCTCTGGAGTGACAAGCGCGAGAGATCGTGTCGATCGAATCCGTGGCAAGACAGATCGCCCGCGTGCCCGTTCGGGCCGAGTAAGTTGATACATGGAAAGTGGGAAAGGCGTTCCCTCGGGGCCTGGGTTAACGGAACCACCCGAGCTGATTCTGAAATAGCGTCCCGTCCAACGTAGCCAGCGAGCCCTCCGCGCGCCAGATGCCCGATGGCCAAACCGAATCGACATCCGGGCCAGCCGTGTCACCCGAAGTCACACGTTATTCACACCGTGCAACAGCAGCTGGTCGCGGCGCGCTGGCTCAACGTCTGCGCGCCATGGCGCGCCGCCAACCGCGGCGTATCGCGCGCGGCGGGGTGACCGGCGGCGCCGGGGAGGGGCGCTCGCCGGCGAGGATCGCGGCCGGACCGTCCTGGCAGAGCGTCGCGACGAGCTCGCCCAGCCCGGCCGTTTCGAGCGGCGCGCGCAACGCCGGCGGGCGACGGACCGCGTCGTGCGTGTCGGAGGCGACGACGTGCACGAGACCCTGCTCCAGCATGTTCCACGCGCAGCGCTGGACCGTCGAGCCGTAGCTACCGGCGATCGACCCGGCCGTGAGCTGCGCGAGCATTCCCTGGCCGACGAGCCGGGCGAGGAGGTCCGGGTCCTGCTGGAACGCCAGGCAGCGCTCGGGGTGGGCGAGGACTGCCGGATGGACGTCGCTATACAGCGCCAGCAGCTGCTCCGCGAACCGCGGGATCGCCGTGAACGGCAGCTCGACGAGCGTGTACGGACCGTCGCCGAGGCGCAGGCCGGGCATCTCGCGGTCGCCGAGCATCTCGCGGTGCATCAGCGCGAGCTCCGCCCCCGCGACGAGTCGGATGTCGATGCCCGCCGTGTCCGCCTCGGCTTGCAGCGCGCATACTGCGGCCGCCACGCCTTCGGCGCGGGTGAGCGGGTGGTGGTCGGACACGTGGGGCGTGGCGACCATCGTTCGCGTGCCGCCCGCTGCGGCGGCGCGCAGCAGCGCGAGTGCCTGCTCCGTCGAGCGGGGCCCGTCGTCGATTCCCGGCAGGGGATGGCAATGCAGGTCGATCACGTGGTCGAGGTGTCAGGCGCCGACGGGCAGGTCGACGCCGGGAGCCGGCCGATCGCCGTCGACGCTAGCCCCGGCACGGCGCAGCTGCTCCACGATGCCGTCTTGGAACGCGGGTACGGAGAACCGCTCTGCCTGCGCCCGGCAGCGGCGCGTGTCGAAGCGGGTCCAGTCGACCTCGCGCATGGCCTCGGCCGCCGCGTCGATGCTGCCGGGCGCGAAGAGCGTCCCGGTCACGCCGGGGATGACCGTCTCGCGGGCGCCGCCGGCGTCGGCGGCGAGCACGGGCCGTCCGCTGGCCTGTGCCTCGACGGCCGTCATCCCGAACTCCTCGACGTTGGGGATCAGCACTGCGAGCGCGCGGGCGTACAGCGCAGCGATCTCGTGGTCGTCGAGCCGGCCCACGAAGCGCGCCACGTCGCCGTACTGCGTGGCGAGCCGCTCGTGGTCCGGGCCGGAGCCGACCACGACGACGGACGCGCCCGCGCGTCGTGCGGCCTCAAGCGCCACGTCGACCTGCTTGTGGCGGACGAGCTCGCAGACGATGAGGAAGAAGTCCTCGGGCTGGCCGGGCGTGAAGCGGTCGATCTCGACGGGCGGGTAGACGATCTCCGCGTCGCGCTCGAGGTACCTGGCGATCCGCTCGCGCGAGAGCTCCGAGATCGCGACGTAGCGCGTGACGCGCTGCGAGACGCGCCGGTCCCAGGACCGGCAGCGGGCGAGCGTCGCGCGCAGCAGCGGCCGCAGGGGCGCGCGGACCTCGGCGAGCGCGCGCTCCTGCTCGAACCAGGCGTAGCGCAGCGGCGTGTAGCAGTAGCAGACGTGGACCGCGTCCGGCCCCGCCTTCACGCCGTGGGCGAAGGCGCTGCTCGAGGACAGCACGACGTCGCAGTCGCCGACCGGCAGCCGCTCGGCGGCCCCCGGAAAGAGCGGCAGGAGCTTGCGAAAGCCGTCTTGGCGAATGGTCAGGCGCTGGAGGTACGACGTCGTGATCGGGCGTCCGGCGAAGCGCCCCTTCGTGCCTGCCTCGTCGTAGAGCAGGGTGTAGAGCGGCGCATCCGGGAAGCGGTCGGCCATGGCTGCAAAGGAGCGCTCGGCCCCTCGCAGGACGAGCAGGTAGTCATGGACGAGCCCTGTCGTGGTCACGGACGCTGCGGTCTTCCCCTTGTCGACGGCGGCCCACGATACCGAGCGCTCACCGCGCGAATGGCCGGTGGCTAGCATGCGCGAGGTCATGCCCCCACTCGTGGATCCTGACTTCTGGCGGGACCGCGCGGTGTTGGTGACCGGTCATACCGGGTTCAAGGGTGCGTGGCTCGCGCTGTGGCTGCAGGCCATGGGCGCCCGTGTCAGCGGATTCGCGGACGGCGTTCCGACAGCCCCGGCTCTCTACGAGCTGGCGCGTGTAGGGGACCCCATCAACGAATTCCGCGCCGATGTGCGCGACCGTGATGCGGTGCTGCGCGCGGTAACCGAATCGGTCCCCGAGATCGTCATCCACTTGGCCGCCCAGGCGTTCGTGCGGCGATCGTTCGTCGATCCCCACAGGACCTACGAGACGAACGTCATGGGCACGGTCAACGTGCTTGAGGCGGTCCGCGCGACGCCGTCGGTACGCGTCGTCGTCAACGTCACCTCCGACAAGTGCTACGACAACGACCCGTCGCGCTCGCCGCGCCCCTTCACCGAGGGCGATCCGATGGGCGGGCACGATCCATATTCGAGCTCCAAGGGCTGCGCCGAGCTGGTCGTCGATGCCTACCGGCGTTCGTTCTTCACCGGCGACGACGGCGTTGCGCGCGTCGCCTCGGTGCGCGCGGGCAATGTCATCGGCGGCGGAGACTGGGGCGAGGACCGGCTCATCCCCGACTTCATGCGCGGCGCGCTTGCCGCTCGACCGATCCACGTGCGAAATCCCGACGCCGTAAGACCTTGGCAGCACGTGCTCAACCCGCTGTCGGGATACCTGCGCCTCGCCGAGGCGCTGTACGTCGACCGCGAGAGCCAGGGCGGCTGGAACTTCGGCCCGGCGCTTGCTGACGCACGGACCGTACGCTGGATCGCTAGTCGGATAACCGACCTGTGGGACGGTGAGCTGGGCTGGGACCTCGACCCCGGGCCGCACCCGCACGAGGCCCACTATCTCGCGCTCGACTCACGCAAGGCGCACGGGCAACTCGGCTGGACGCCGACCTGGGACCTCGACGATGCACTCGCCGGCGTCGTCGAGCTGGTACCGCGCCTTTCGCGACGGCGAGGACATGCGCAAGGCAACTCTGGACCAGATCAGCGCCTTCGAGGCGGCCAGCAGGCGGGTGTGACCGCGACATGAGCCGAGCGCGCCAGCGTCTACCCTGGGCGCGTGAAAGCAGTCATCCTCGCCGGCGGTCTTGGCTCGCGCCTGAGCGAGGAGACCACCGTCAAGCCCAAGCCGATGGTGGAGATCGGCGGCAAGCCGATCCTCTGGCACATCATGAAGATCTACGCCGCTCACGGCGTCGAGGACTTCGTTGTCTGCCTCGGATACAAGGGCTATGTCATTAAGGAGTGGTTTGCGAACTACGCGTTGCACACCTCCGACGTGACGTTTGACATGCGCAGCGGCGATATGGAGGTTCACAAGTCAACGACCGAGCCGTGGCGCGTGACGCTCGTCGAGACCGGGGAGGAGACGATGACCGGCGGGCGCCTCAAGCGGGTGCTGCCGTACATCGGCGACGAGACCTTTTGCCTGACCTATGGCGATGGTGTCGCGGATGTCGACGTGACGGCGCTCATCGCGCACCATCGTGCGGGCGGCCGGCTGGCCACGGTCACCGCGGTGCAGCCGCCTGGACGCTTCGGCTCGCTGGAGATCGAGGGTGACGCGGTGCGCCGCTTCGCCGAAAAGCCACGCGGCGACGGTGCCTGGATCAACGGCGGCTTCTTCGTCTGCGAGCCGGGCGTCGGCCCGGCGATCGCCGGCGACGCCACGAAGTGGGAGGAGGAGCCGTTGCGCGGCATCGCGGAGCGCGGTGAGCTGAGCGTCTACCACCACCGCGGTTTCTGGAAGGCGATGGACACACAGCGCGACCGGCACGAGCTGCAAGCCCTGTGGGAGTCCGAGCAGGCCCTGTGGCGCACATGGGCCTAGCTCCCGGCTGCCGCTTCTGCGGCGCCCCGCTCGAGCATGTCTTCGCGGACCTCGGCATGTCGCCCGTAGCCAACGACAACGTGCCGCTCGACGAGGCGAACGCGATGGAGCCGTTCTTTCCGTTGTGTGCGCTCGTGTGCGCGGAGTGCTTCCTCGTGCAGCTCGCGCCGTTTGAGACGCCGAAGCCGATCTTCCGGGACGACTACGCGTACTTCTCGTCGTACTCGACGTCGTGGCTGGAGCACAGCCGGCGCTACACCGAGCAGATGATCGAGCTGCTGGGTCTCGACTCGTCCAGCCAGGTCATCGAGCTCGCATCAAACGACGGCTACCTGCTGCAGTACTTCGTGCAGGCGGGCATTCCCGTGCTCGGCGTCGAGCCGACCGCGAACACCGCCCGGGTCGCGATCGACAAGGGCATCCCGACACTCGTGAAGTTCTGGGGCGTTGAGACCGCGTGTGCGCTCGACGTCCAGGCGGATCTGCTGCTCGGCAACAACGTGCTCGCGCACGTCCCCGACATCAACGACTTCGTCGCCGGCATGCAGATCGCGCTGAAGCCCGGGGGGACGATCACCATCGAGTTTCCGCACCTGTTGAAGCTCATCGAGCTCAACCAGTGGGACACGATCTATCACGAGCACTACTCCTACCTCTCGTTCGCGACTGTCGGGCGCGTTTTCGCGGCGCACGGGTTGCGGCTGTTCGACGTCCAGGAGGTCCCCACACACGGCGGGTCGTTGCGGATCTTCGGATGTCATGCCGACGACGAGCGCGAGCAGAGCACGGCCGCCCGCGAGATGCTCGCGCGCGAAGATGCCGCGGGCTTGCGCGACGTCCAGACCTACCTCGATTACGGCGCGCGGGTCGTCGCCGACAAGCGCCAGATCGTCTCGCTGCTGATCGAGCTGAAGAACGAGGGTCTGTCGATCGCAGGCTATGGCGCGGCCGCGAAGGGCAACACGCTGCTGAACTACTGCGGCGTCGGCCGCGACTTCCTCGACTTCACGTGCGATGCCAACCCGCACAAGCAGGGCAACGTCCTGCCGGGTACGCACATCCCCGTCCTGTCGCCCGACGCGATCTCCGAGCGCAAGCCTGACGTCGTGCTGATCCTGCCATGGAACATCCGGGAGGAGATCATGCAGCAGCTCGCCCACATCCGCGACTGGGGAGGGCGCTTCGCGGCGCGCTCGCCCAAGCTGCGGCTCTTCGAATGAGGCTCGAGCCCGCGCCGCTCGACGGGGCGTACGTCATCGAGCTCGATCTGCTGGGCGACGAGCGCGGCTGGTTCGCCCGCACATACGACGAGGCGCTGTTTCGTGAGCGAGGACTCGCGCCGGTCGGAGTGCAGTGCAACAGCTCCTTCAACGCCACGTGCGACACGCTACGCGGTCTGCACTTCCAGGCAGCGCCGCATGGCGAAGCCAAGCTCGTGCGCTGTGTGCGCGGCGCGATCTGGGACGTTGGCGTCGACCTGCGCCCCGAATCGGTGAGCTACCTGCGCTGGCACGCCGTCGAGCTGACCGCGGAGAACCGGAGGGGCTACTACCTGCCGGCCGGCCTCGCACACGGCTTTCAGACGTTGACCGCCGACACCGAGGTGCAGTACGTGATGGGTCACGTGTACGTGCCCGAGGCGGCACGCGGCGCGCGCTGGGACGATCCGGCGTTCGGCATCGACTGGCCGGCACCGCGCTCCGGCGAGCGTCTGATGTCCGAGAAGGACGCCGGCTATCCGGACTACGCGCCATGAGCGCGCCGCGCGTGCTTGTCACCGGCGCCAGCGGGTTCATCGGTCGTCGGGTCCTCGCACCGCTCGTCAGCGCAGGGTTCGACGTCCACGGCACCGGTCGGACGGCCGCGGCGCCCGAAGGCGCGCCCGCTGCGGTTGTGTGGCACGCCGCAGACGTACTCGACGCTGCGGACCGCCGCGAGCTCGTCGCGTCCGTGCGAGCCTCGCACTTGCTGCATCTCGCCTGGTATGCCAAACCCGGCGCGTACTGGACCGCGCGAGAAAACGCCGACTGGCTCGCGTCGACCGTAGCTCTCGTCGAGGACTTCGCGGCGGCCGGCGGCCGTCGAGCGGCGCTCGCCGGGACGTGCGCGGAATACGACTGGAGCGCAGCCCAACCGCTGACCGAGGACGCGCCGATCGTTCCGGCGACGTTCTACGGGATCTGCAAGGACGCCACACGTCGCGTCGTCGAGGGAGTGGCCGAACGCGCCGCGATCTCCGTTGCGTGGGGGCGGATCTTCTTCCTCTACGGTCCGGGAGAGGACGAGCGTCGGCTCGTGGCATCGGTCGCACGAGCGCTCGCCGCGGGCGAACGGGCGGCGACGACGACGGGGCTCCAGCGGCGCGACTTTCTGCACGTCGACGACGTCGCTGGGGCGTTCGCGGCGCTCGTCGCCGGCGACGTTGTCGGGGCGGTCAACGTCGGGTCCGGTCAGGGCGTAGCGGTGCGCGCGATCGTCGAGCGCCTGGCTGACGCCGCGGGTCGCCCGGATCTGCTCGACGTCGGCGCGATCGCCGAGCGTTCTGGCGATCCGCCCGAGATCACGGCGGACGTGGCGCGTCTTCGCGACGAGGTCGGCTTCGCTGCCGCGTACCGTCTCGACGACGGACTCGAGGCCACGATGCGCTGGTGGATGGCTCGTCAGCGCCTCTCGAAGGCGAGCACGTCGCGATAGACGCCGAGCACCTGCTCAGCGTGCGCGCTGATCGAGAAGTCCGCGCTGCGTGCGCGCCCACGTTCGATGAGGTTCACGCGTGTACTGTCGTCGGTGAGGAGCCGCTCGATCGCCCGCGCCCACGCGCCGACGTCGTCCTCCGCGACAAGCAATCCGTTGCGGCCGTCCTCGATGATCTCCGCCGGCCCGGCCGCCGCGCTTGCGATGACCGGCGTCCCGACCGCCATCGCCTCGACGACGACGCGCCCGAACGGCTCGCCGTGCGACGGGACGAGCAGCGCGTCCAGCGCACCGATGATCGCCGGTGCGTCATCGCGCTCTCCGAGGAACTCCACGCGGCCGGCTAGTCGGTCGTCACGCGCGAGCATGAGCAGGCGCTTGAGATAGGCGCCGTTGTCGAAGCGCGTGGTGTCGCTGAGGAACTTCGCCTCCCCCACCATGACGAGGCGAACGTTGGGATGACGATCGGCGATCGCAGCCAGCGCGCGCAGCGCCATGTCCTGGCCTTTCCATGGCGTGATCTGCCCGACGACACCGAGCAAGAACGTCTCGGCCGGGACGCCGAGGCCGGCGCGTGTGTCGATCCGGTCCCGTTCGGATGGCGGCCGAAACAGGTCGAGGTCGACCGGGTTGCACACAGCGGAGCGAGGACCGTGGACACCTGCTTCATCCAGCGCCTCAAGCGTGTACCGGGAGTTGGCCACGATGTGGTTGCATGTCGCTCCGATCAGCCGCAAGCTGGCTTTGGATGCGGTGCCGGGTGGCAGCCGATCACGCAGGTGCGCCACTGCCGGGCGGTGGCTGAGCCGGCCGGCGAGGCCGACGACGAGGCTTGCGCGGATCGAGTTGGCGTGGACGACGTCCACGTCGAGGCGGCTGGCGAGCCGGGCTACCTGCGCTGAGGCGTAAGCGATCTGTGCGATAGCGCGAGGAGTGTGAGCCGGATGCAGCCGCAGGCTTCCTTCCGTGGCGAGGATCGTCCGCGGGCGGATCCCGCGGCTGCGCGCCAGAGCCTGGTTGGCGCCGGGCGGGCAGGCGAACGTGCAACGGATACCGGCGGCCTGCAGACCGGCGATGAGCGACTGCAGCGAGTACTCCGCGCCACTGACGTGGCCGGTGTGATCGACGAGCAGGACGTGCAACGTCAGGCGGCCCGCGCCGTGTCGACGCCCATCAACGCCTACGCGCCCGGGCCTGATCGACGAGCTCGAGGATCTCGTCCTGCACCTGCGCCGCGATGAACCGCCACTGCAAGCTCCGTGCGCGCTTGAGGCCCGCGGCGCCGCACCTGGCGGTCAGCTCCTTGTCTGTGAGCAAGCGAACGAGTCCTTCGGCGACCGCGGCGGGGTCCGTGGGGTCGACGAGCACCCCTGTCTCGCCGTGCTGGACGGCGTCCAGTGCTCCACCGACATTGCCTGCAAGAACCGGGAGGCCGTGCGCCCCGGCTTCGAGAAAGACGATGCCGAAGCCCTCGCCCGACATGCTTCCCGGTGGCGTGCGGCTGGGCATGGTGAAGACCCAGGCGCGATCGAGCCACGCGTCGCGCTCATGATCGGAGACCGCGCCGGCGAACTCGACGACGTCGCCCAGTCCGCGACGCGCGACCTCGGCCTCCAGCGAGGCGCGAAGCGGTCCGTCGCCCACGACCGCCCAGCGCACGTTTGGGACCTCCGCCCGGACGCGGGGGAGTGCTTCGAGCAGCACGTCGTGACCTTTGTAGGCATCCCTGAGCCTCGACACGGTGACGATCGTCGGCCGAGCGGCTCGCTCAGCGACGCGTTCCGCGGGAATGTCGACGCCGGGAAGGATCACGCGGACCGATCGCGGGTCGGCTCCGAGCGCGAGCGCGAGACCGCGGGTGTACCCGCTGATCGCGACCACCCGGTCGGCCCGACTCGTAGCGAACCGCGCCAGCGCAGGTCGACCATCGAGCTCCTTGGCGTAGAGGTACTGCAGTACGCCGATCCCCCGCAGCCGGCGAATCGCCGCTGCCGCTGGGCTGCAGACGATGTGTCCACAGAGCACTGCGTCGGGCTTGGATCGGAGCCCATGCACGACGCTGCGGACATTGAGCCACGCGATCCTCAGGGGCTGCGAAGACGTTGGAGCGGCGACCCGCCGCACGCGAAAGCGTTGTGTCGCATCGAACGCTCGGTCACCTTTGCCAGAGGGCGTTACGACCGTCGCATCGATCCTGTCCCAGCCGGCTACGACGCGGTGCACCAGGAGCTGAATACCGCCGTGCGCGGGAGGGAAGTCCGGGGTCAGGACGAGGACGCGGGCACGCCTCATTTCAGGTCTGGACCCGCAACCGATGCCATGGGTCGAAGGCTATAGCCCAACACGGGTCTCGCTTCGGTGATCGCCGGGCCCAAGGATTTCGAACTTTCGCGCCGGTTCGGGACAAGTGGCGGCGATACAGTTGCCCGAGATGAGCCTGGTCGAGGAGCCCAACAAGCAGCGCGAGATCGAGTCCGCGGCGATGTCAGCCGACGAGCCGCACGCGAACTCCAAGCCATTCGGGCGCTTCTGGGGCTCGGGCTATTTCACGAAGTGGGCCACGATCTCACACGCGCTGTTCGAGCTCGGCTTGGAAGCGGACGCAACGATTCTCGACCTGGGAATGGGCACGGGCTGGACCACCGTGTTCCTCGCCGAGACCGGATTTCGTCCGACCGGGGTTGACATCGCTCCAGCAAGCGTCACCGTCGGGGAGCGTCGGGCACAGCGCTACGGAGCGGCGGCCAAGTTCGCTGTCGCCGACATGGACACGATCGACATGGGCGAGACCTACGACGCCGTCCTCGTGTTCGATGCCCTGCACCATTCCTCTCGTCAAGGCGAGGTGGTCCGGCGGATCAGCGAGCACCTCAAGCCGGGGGGCTGGGTGCTCTTCGGTGAGCCGAGCTGGCTGCATTCCATCTCCTCGCACGCGCGCCGGACGTCGAAGGAGCTCGGCTGGATCGAGCGCGGCATCTCCGTTCGCAAGCTGAAGGCCGACTGTCGCAGCGCAGGGCTCGGCGAATTCAGACGATTCTACGAGGGCACATCGCCTTTCGTGCCGGGAGTCGGGCGGTTTCTGTGGGAGCTGGGTCGCCTCGTGGGCGCCCAAGTGAACGTCTCGCCACGGACGTCGGTCTGGTTGGCGGCGCGGCGCGGTACGTAGCGTCGCGGTACGGCAAGCCCGCCGATTGAATCGGGACACCGCACCATTCGGAACTTATTCTGCGTTGACCAGCGGAGGGCATCACCACCGGCGCCAAAGGTGGTTCGGGGAAGGCTTCCGCGTCGATCAAGCCATCGTCATGGTACCCTGCGCGCAGGCACCGATGGGATCAGAGTCCACCACGAAGCTCGCCTAGTAGGTGTTCGTGACCCCGACTGCGCTGCCTTGCTCGCCTGCGTGGACGCTGTGGAACTCTGCAGCGACGACACAGCACCAGTTGTCGGCGCGAGTGATAACACCAGGTCATTTCCCGCAGCAGGCCCGGCACCGGCGCTCAGTACTCGCACCGTTGGCTCGAAGGGAAGTCACTCGTATGGGGTGCGGTGAGTCGATCGGTGAATGCTCTCCGGCCTGTCTTCCCTGGAATGCAGAGTCAGACGCTTACACATGGCCCCGACCCGGTCGACGACTCCGGTTGCGGCGGCCCACGTGCCACGGTAACGCGGTGATGGTCAAGCTCCAGCGCATGACGAGCGAAGCGGCTCGGCCCGCGACTCGCTCGTCAGCACCGATTGTGCACTCCGGCGAACGTACGTGACTCGGCGCGCCCGCCGCTTCTTGCGCGATATCGGTCGTGATTACGGCGGGCGCGCCCGCCGCTTCTTGCGCGGTATCGGTCGTGAGTACGGCGTCGCGGCGAAGCATTGCGGCGACCTGAGCTCGTTCACACGTTACGGCATCGACATAGTGCTGTCGCGTGTGATGCGCGAGCATTCGATTCCCCGTGCCGGGAGCCTACGCACGATTCGTACGCGCAGCGGCGCGAAGGTCACGTACCGATTAAGTCGCGCAGATATCCAGACGGTACGAGAGGTCTGGTTTGACCAGGTCTACCGCCTGCCGTTCGAGTTCGACGGGCGGGGCGGCGTCCTGCTCGATCTCGGCGGCAACATCGGTTGCACAAGCGTGTACCTAGCGCTCAGGTACGGCTTCGACCGCACCATCACTGTCGAGCCAGTGTCGGACAATGCGGCGCTGGCGAGGCGCAATCTGATGCAGAATGAGGTGGCAGCGGAGGTGATCGAGGGTGCCGTCGGGGCAGTCAGTGGAACGGTCCATTTCGCTACGTCGGCTGACCGCAACCGTGGTCGAATCGACGTCAGAGGCGATCTCGTTGTGGCGCTACTGACGCCGAAGGAGATCTTGGCGCGCGCAGGCGGGAGCCTCGCGCTCGTCAAGATGGACATCGAGGGCGGGGAGGAGGAAATCCTTGACGAGGACGTGTCGTGGCTGTCGGGGGTCGCCGCGCTCATCGTGGAGTTTCACCCCGCGATTGTGGACTATGCGCGGCTCGTCGAGGTCATTGAGGACCAAGGGTTTGCCTTCTTTCCGCCGGGATCAGTCTACGAGCGAACGACTGACGCGTTTCTACGCGTCCCGTGACAGTTCGCGCGCGGGGCCGTCCCGGAGCGAATACGGCGCTCGCCGCCCGGCCGCAGGTGGCCGCAGATGCGCACAGCTTCGCGGGGCAGGACGACGTCCAGCCGTACCGCAGCCTCCGTCGCTGTGGCTGGCGCCGTGGAGCACTTCCCGGCAGGCGGCCGCATCCGGGGCCGGTCGCGCGCGACGCGATGCGCATCCTCAAACCCGTCGGACTGCATCTGCATGCTGCGTCGCGGGATACGGTCTAGGCTTCGCGAATAGCCCAGTTCACGGTGCCCACCACGACTGACGCAACTAGCGGCTCCGGCGAGCGCAGATACCTGCCGGCGCTGGACGGCGTCCGAGCAGGAGCCGTCCTTGCCGTGTTTACCGCCCATGGCAGTTACGGCGCGATCCATGGCGGGTTCATCGGTGTCGAGGTGTTCTTCGTGCTGTCGGGCTATCTGATCACGGCACTCCTGATAGCCGAATATGGGCGCAACGGACGCGTTTCCGTCAGACACTTCTACTTACGTCGCGCCGCGCGGCTGTTACCGGCGCTAGGACTAGCCACCTTGCTAGTCGTCGGCCTCTATGCCTCTGATCCCACGATCCGCCCGGTCGATGGTGTGGTGTCCTCGATCTGGAAGGTCTGGCTGTATGTCGCAAATTGGTTCATCGCCAGCCATCAAAATCTCGGGTTGCTTAACCATGCATGGTCGCTCTCCATCGAGGAGCAGTTTTACTTGCTGTGGCCGCTGGTTTTCATCGTCGCGCTGAAGCGCGGTCTTGCCATCCGACGGGTTGCGGTGCTCGTCTGCGGCGTCGCGCTCCTGAGCTATCTCGCGCGATACGCGATCGCTCGTCACGATCTAGCAGCGGCGTCCTACCGGTCCGACGCTCGGGCGGGAGCTCTGCTTGTTGGCTGCGGCCTGGCACTTGCGCTGAGCCAGTCCATTGCCTGCGCCCGCATCACGCGGTACGCAGGAGCCAACGTCGCAGCGGTCGCCCTCATGGTCCTGATCGTGTCGGTGTTTAGCCTCGAGCAAGCGCGCATGCCCGCCTACGAGGGCGGAATGCTGGTGGTTGCCATTGCCACAGCTATCATAATTGCGCACATTGTTCTGTGCGCTTCCCGACTCACGAGGATTCTCGCTCATCCCGCTCTCGTGTGGACGGGTCGGCGCTCGTATGGGCTCTATCTCTACCATTTTTCGATCTTTGTCTACTTCACTGATGTGCGGCTCGGGGTCGGCGGGCATGCGCTGGAACTCGTAGTTCGGCTCCTCCTCACGTTCGCGCTGGCCGCAGCTTCGTACCGGCTTGTTGAGCGACCGGTGCTAGACCTCACTAGGAGATTGACAACGCCGCCCCGAGGCGTCGCGCCGTCCGAGGAACCGGCGCTCGTCCGCGACGAAACCGCCGGACTTCCCACGATAGGGGGCGGATAGGCTCACGCGCGTGCCTGTTACGCCACTGAGCGCTTGCCCTGCCAGCGTCGATGATCGCGCGCAGGAAGCGGCGCCGTGATTGGATGGAGCCGTGCTCGCATGGGGCGAAGCTGGCGAGATCGCGGGCCGCCGAGAAGCGCGCAGCTCCTGAGTCGCGCTCCACGATGGGGGGCAACGCGATGACCTGTCTGGACGGGATTCCGTGCCAACCACCCTAATGGGGCCTGCGAGCCGTTAGCAACATCGACTTCCAGAGCCACGGCAGTCGACCAGCACCGTAGAAGCGGACGTCCTCAAAGCCGTGGGACGTCAGTAGAGAGGACAGCGTCGCTCGGCTGAAAAACTTGATGTGGCCACCGTTGCGCAGGGGCACAACGTGCGCGTCAAACTTGTCGGTAGCGGCGATGAGCGTGTTCTTCAATCTGCCGTGATAGGGCGTCGAGATGATCAGAGTGCCGCTCGGCTTCAGCGCTTCGTACGCACCTTGAACAAACGCGTGCGGGTCGTACAGGTGCTCGATAACCTCGGTGCTCACCAGGAGATCGAACGGATCAACACCCAACTGCGTCAGGATTGCGCCGTCTGCCGCAGTCACCTCGAATCGGCAGCGGGGATACTTGGCGCGCGCGATCTCGACTCCCGAGGAGGAGAGGTCAACGCCGGTGGCGTCGTACCCCCCCGCGGCTAGCATGCCCGACAGCGCGCCGTTACCGCACCCGACATCGAGGACTCGCGCGGGTGGCCCTTGGGCCTCGCGCGCGAGCCGCTCGACAAGCGGGAACACGTAAGGAGCGCAGGACAGCGCCTCCGACGAGTCGTATCCGAAGGGCGTCGCAGGTATCATGGCCCGCCATGTTTGCAGACGTCGGTGCAGGCCGGCACGGACTGAAGGACCGCTCGCTGACGACGCGTGCGCGGCGACGGCGACGGCCCCCCGGCAAGCTCGGGCCGTCCCCGCGGGTGTGCCATGCGAGGCGCGCAGCCACACGCCCGACCGGCGAGGGCCCGCGGCGCACAGCCCGGAGAACCCGGCGCCAGCCCGAGCCGCGATGAGCCTCTGTGGATCCACGGCGGCGGTGCTAACGGGCGACGCCGGCGATCGTGCGCTTCTGCGAAGATTGCCGCGCCCGCGGCGGCGTTTGTCGCAAAGTTGGCGTCTCTACGAATGAACCTTCTTGTGATACGCGTCTCACTGTCGGACGGCCGCCTCGGTTCAGCTATTGTTCGCGCGCTCGCCGCGGCCGACTCCTACGCTCCGGCATCCACGGCGGCGGCAAGCGAGACTGCTGGTGGGGCCCCAACCTGGGGACCCAACCGTGTGAAGATCGCTTACTTCTTGCTGGACGGCGTCCCGCGGTTGGACAATGCGAGCGCTCGCAACGTCCGGGCTCTGCGATGGTTGGGCATGCGTCACGAGGTGACGCTGTTCCCGGTGTATCGCGATCAATCTGCCTGCGTTGCCGCGGCCGACGCGGCGGCCGACCTCAGGGAACGGGTATCGCCGAGGGTAACCCTTGGGTCCGCAATGGTGGCGCCGCCGGTCCGCGGCTGGACACAGCGCATCTATGACGTCAAGACTGTCAAGCTGCTTGGCTCGGAGCTTCTGGCGGCCACCGTGGGTTTTGACTGGGTATGGTTCTGCTATCCACCATTAGTCGCCGACCGCGGCCTCTTGTCTGAACTGCGCGCGCGCTCGACGCGCGTGAGCTGGGACTGGGATTGCCTGTCACTGTTGCACGCCCGTGCGGCTCGCCACGGCGGCATCACGCTGGGTGCGGCGGCCGCGGCAGCACATACGGTCGCCAGCCTCCACTACGAGCGTCGTTACCTTAGACGGCTAGACATGCTGACGGTGCCCGCGATCGCGGACGCGAACTGGCTGCGGCGCACGACTGGGCGCGACGTCGGGTTCTTGCGAGCGGCTGTGGACCTCTCGAGCTTCGCGAATGCACGCAGCGCCCGCCCCGACGAGTCGGTGGCGCTGTTCATCGGCAGCGCCTGGGGCCCGAATGTCCACGGGATTCGTTGGGTGCTGCGGAACGTCTGGCCGGAGGTGGCGCGTCAGTTGCCCGAAGCACGCCTTCGGATCGTTGGTCGGGGCATGACGCCGGAACTCCTCGGACCGCTCCCTTGCAACGCCGAGCTCGTCGGCGAAGTGGCGGACGTGACGATTGAACTCGGGCGGGCGCAAGCAGTGCTGTCGCCGATCTTCTACGGGGCAGGCATCCCAACCAAACTGCTCGAGGCGGGTGCCAGCGCCAGGGCCACCCTGACGACCGCGTATTGCGACAGAGCTCTCGGTGGCTCGGGCTTTCACGTGTCGGACGACGCGCAATCCTGGCAGAAGGACCTCGTCCGTCTCCTCGGCGACCCCGCGCTGGCGCGGGAGTCGGGTGAGCGCGGCTACAGAGCTATCGCGCGCAACTGGAGCGTCGAGGAGTGGGAAGGTGACATGGCGCGCGTCGAGGCCGCAATGTGCTCGTAGTCGAACGCGGACGAGTCCCGCGGCTTACGCAGCGACTCGCGTCACGCGCCGCTCGGCTCATACAGGTAGTTGGCGTGGCTCTCGTCGCCAGGGTCCAAATCGGAGACAAGAATCCTGTCGTTGTGCCACCTCCGCCCTCGGTATCCGTGCGCGACCATGAGCGCATCGACGGCCGCGACGTTGGCCGCCTTTACCTCCACGAGCAGAGTAGGGCTGCAGCGCGCGAGCACCCTGACCATTCCGCGGAGCGCGACAAGCTCATGCCCCTCCACGTCCAGCTTGATGAGGTTCGGGCACCTACCGCACTCGTCCACGACGTCATCGATGGGAATCGCTGGGACCTCGACGCATTCCAGAATGTCTCCAAACTCGGCGACGTGGCTGCTATCCACGGAGGCGACCTGGTCCTCGCTGCCGAGGTAGAACCGGATGACACCGGCGTGATCGGTCGCCGCCGCATGTCGCACTACGGCGTTGTGCCGCCCATTGGCGACGAGATTGGCGTTGACGCTTGCCACGAGATCGGCGTTGGGCTCTATCCCAACAATCATCGTGTCCGGACGGCAGACAGTCGCGGCGTGGTAGATGTAGAGCCCCGAGTTCACGCCGATGTCCAGGACAAATGTTGCCTCACGCGCGTGCTGACAAAACGCCTTGAGCATCTCCGCGTCCTCGGAGGAGGACACTCCCTTGAAGAGCATCAGCCAGTTGAGCCGGTTACTCAACGGGAGGCGTAGCGTGAGCGAACCGCCGGGAAACGTGACAGGCACCGTAACGACCACCGACTTGATCCGCTTGGACCTTCCGGCGAGGCGCCAGAAGATGCCGCGGGTGGGTTCAGTCGGCAGCAGTCCGCGCGCGTACGCCCGGGCGATCCATACGGAAACGCTTATCTCGCGCAGAGCCGGTCTTGACCACATGGTACGAGCGTCGCGGACTGCATATGGCCGCCACCTCATGATATCGCGCACGGCGCCACGGTCGCATTCGTAAGAATGCTCTCGAGCGAATCCGCCACGCGCGCAATATCCAGATGGCGCTCCGCTGCGGTGCGGGCGTCGGTCTGGGTACGGTCGCTCTGCGAGATGCGGCGCGAGAGCAGGCGACGGGTGGCCGATGCGACGGCCGAAGCGTTATAATCGTCAAATAGCTCTCCGCCATCGTCGATGTAGTCTCTGGTGCCATTTGTCGGGCCAACGAGCACGGGCGTGCCGCACGCCAAGGCCTCCCCTACAGCCGACCCAAAGTTCTCCTCCTCGCTAGGCTGGACTAGCATAGCGGCCGCCCTGTATCTGTCGGGAATAGCATCTCGCTGAAGATACGTGGTGTGGGTCAAGCGGTCCGGATAAGGAAACTCCGAAAGTAGGCGGGCGAAGCCGCGCGCCCAAGGAAAGTCTCCGATGACCTCAAGTGTCACGTCCAAGCCGGCGTCAGTCAATGCCTGGCCAGCCCCGAGGAAAAGATCCAGCCGCTTTCTGGGAACGATGCGGCCCACCCAAAGAAGCCGGTACGGAGCCGTCAAAGCTGTGGTCGCGGCCGGACGGAACTGCGTGAGATCGATGGGGTATGGAAGTGCGTGGACCGCACTCTCCTTCACACCGTACTTCTGCGTCAACGTGCGGCGGGAGTCCTGGCTACCGCAGATGACGACATCGGTCTTGTTAAACGGAGGCTGTCCTAGCGGCGAGCTCCTGTAGTGTGAATAGGCGCGGAGCTTGGCGTATTCGGGGACACCGCATCGCCGTTTGATCGCAGCCCGCTGGCGCAGGACCGAGCGCACATCCGTTCCGGGTGGTCCTTGCACCCAGCTGACCACGGGAACGCTCGGAACCCGGTCATACGCCCATTGGCCCACGAAGAACTCGACGTCATACCGGCGTTCCGATTGCTCAGCTCGCATCCGGCGAGAGACGCCGCGCATATAGGCGAGCTTGTCAGCCGTATCCAGCGCGAGGTCAGCGACGCGGCTAGCCGAGCGCACGGATCTTGTGAGACCGCGAGGGCGGGCGGTACTGCAATCGACGTAGCGAAAGGCGTCATAGCCGTCAAGAGTGTCGGGAGCCACGAACCCAGGCCGTGAAAAGAAATCGATCTCGTGCCCGCGCTCTAGCAGCTCTCTTACGACAGCAAAGCTCGCGGTGGCAACGCTGCCGTGGTTTGGGCCCAGCACGCCGCTACAGGCGATCCTCATGACGCTTGGGCGATCTCCGCGGTGGGTCGGACCCACGCGTGCGAAAGAGCGCGCGCACGTCCGTCGCGTCTAACGGTGCGAGGCGGAGCCGCTCGCGCGACCGAGGGGCGAGGCATCAACGCTTGGTTGCATCCGCATACGGGCGCGCGGGCGTTCGACGACCGCGCGCCTGCGCGCGAGCCATGGGCGTCCGACACCCGTCGCAGACGTCCATCACCGGTCCGTTGTGGCGGTTGGACGGCCGGTCGCGCCGACCGCAGCAGGTGCCACGATGTCCTTGAGTCCAGCGAGCCGCATTTCGGCAGCATACGACAGGAGGATCCCCGGCTCGTCGTCGAACGCCGCGCCGGTGGGAGTTCAGACGTTGGCGAACTTAGCCAGGCCCTCCGCCAGTCGATGATGCGCTGCCCGACCGGTCCCGAGCTAGCTAGCTAGCTAGCTAGCTACGCGTCGGTGAGCCAGCTCTCGCCCTGCGGGGTCGTAGCGACGAAGTTCGAGTACCAGAAGAACTCCCCGAACCGCGAATGGTCGTAGGGCTCGATGCTGTCGACCCTCGGGACCCAGATCGTGTAGCCGGCATCTCGCAGCATCTCGACGGTGGCCGTGAGCGTCGAGCCGCCCAGCATCCAGTGATACGCGTACTCGAACTGGACGATCTCGGCAGCCTGCCGCGCGAGCGTGCTCGCCGCGCCCTCGAGGACGTGGCCGTCATTGCCCTGTGCGTCGATCTTCAGGAGGTCGACGCTGTTCCAGCCCTGATCGGTCAAGACGTCATCGATCGTGACCACGGGCACATCGATCGCCGTTGCCCCCGTGGTCAGACCAATGAACGCGGACGACTCGGTGCTCGCGGCCCCCTCGTCGTAGAACGTCATCGTGCCGGCGGCGGCGCTCGCGGCCGCAGGGACAATGGTCATCGTGTCCGGAACGTTGGCGCGGAGCTGGGCTAGGGCGTCAGGCGCGGGCTCAATGAGGACGCCGCGTGCGTCGGGTTGATAGGCGAGTAGCTGGTTCGTCCACCCTCCGACATTCGCGCCGACGTCGATGAACGTCCTGACGTGTCGTGCTGCCTTGGCGATGAGGTGTGTCTCGCCGCCCTGCTCGAATGTACTGCCCTCCGCGAGGTGGTAGCCGATCAAGGCGTTGCACTGGTTGCGCACGATCACCGCGGCGTGAGCGGCACGCGGCGACTGGCCCAAC
Source organism: uncultured Actinomycetes bacterium (assembly GCA_963743055.1). Lineage (GTDB taxonomy): Bacteria > Actinomycetota > Thermoleophilia > Solirubrobacterales > Solirubrobacteraceae > CADCVQ01. The sequence goes on from CAVUOK010000008.1 coordinate 79,382, forward strand.
CGATGCAGGAGCACGTGGGAGCGGCTGGCCAGAGACTTCCGAATGTGCATCCGCGAACCTTATCGCCGGACCTTTGCTTGGCAGGACTCTGGCTGGGCGACGTGCTTCCCGCGCACAACCGCAAGGCGGGAGGCGGTCAGTGCGGGCGGGGCGCAGCCTCCTCGGAGCCCGACCTTACCCAACGCCTGCGAGCCGCCTGTCGGCGAGGACTGGTCGTGCCTGATCTGCTCGGGACGGCTGGCCTAGGGCGCGCTGGCGCTCGCCGCTGCCTGCGAGACTATGCCGCATCGTGAGCGCGTCGACGACGGAGTGGCGGTGACGGCTGGTTCCGCCGAATTAGGCGCGGCGATGCAGAAGTCGCGCCTCGGCATCGTCACTCGGAACCTCACACTCGTCAACCTCGCGTACACCTTGGCGGCGCTGGTCACGAGTCCGCTACAGGCGCGTGCGCTTGGGCCGGTCGGGCGAGGCGAGCTGGCAGCCGTGACGGTGGTTCTCGGGCTCGTCGGCGCACTTGGTGACCTTGGCTTGGGGGCGTACGCCGTCCGTGAAAGCGCGCGCGGAAGGGCGGTGCGTACGCTGGTCGGCTCCGTCGGACCGCAGCTGCTCGCACTCGGGATTCTCTACGCCGTGGTGGCGCCGGTCATAGCCGACTTCGTGGCTCACGGACGCGATGCGGTCGCCGTGCTGCTGCTGGCCGGGCTGCTGTTGAGTCCGCTCCTCATCCCATCGGGGCTGACCATGGCCATCGTGTGGGGCCAGCAACGGTGGGGCATCTACGCGCTCCAGCGCCTGGCCCTCCCGGCCGGTACGCTCATCGTCTTCCCCACGCTCTATCTGCTCGACAGCCTCACCGTCATGAGCGCTGGCATCACGATGGTGGTGCTCGCGGTCGGCGGGATGGTGCCGAGCTGGGTCGTACTGCGCGACGCTGGCCGGCCCGAGTACGACCCAGCCGTCGCCACTGCGGCTCGCCGGTACGGCCGACGGGTGTGGGTCACCGCGCTGGCCAACACGACGAACACTCGGCTCGATCAGCTGCTCATGACGCGTATGGTCCCGAGCGCCGAACTCGGGCTCTACGTCGTCGCGTTCAACTTCAGCCTGCTCCAGAGCTCGTTCACGAATGCCGCATGCAGCGCCCTGCTGCCGCGCGTCGCCGCGGACGACGCCGATGTTGTCGCGCGCGCCCTGCGCGTGGTGGTGACGCTCACGACCGCGCTGAGCGCGCTTCTCTTCGTCTCGGCCCCATTCGTCCTTCCGCTGGTTTTCGGCCACAGCTTCTCAGGCGCCGTCCTGATGTGCCAGATCCTCGTCGTTGCGGCCATCCCGTTCGGGATCGTGCAGTTGATGATCACGACGCTTAACGGGCTCAACGAGCCCGGCATCGCCGCTCGCGGCGAGCTGATTAGCATCGTCATCACCGTGCCGTTGCTGGTGGTCTTCGTTGGGCAGTACGGCGGCGAGGCGGCAGCGTTGATCAGCGTCGCCGCCTACACGGTGACTGCGCTGTACCTCCTCGTGAACGTGCGCCGGCTGCTTGGCTTCGGCTGGCGGGAGCTCCTCGTCCCTCGCCGCGACGATCTCGCAGCACTCCGCTCGTTGCCTGGCGTGGGTCGGGTCGTAGATCGGCTCAAGCGCCGCTGATCCGCTTACGTGCACCGCTCCGCGAGTGGGCCACCGCTAACAAGAGCGCGCGATGCGCGTAAGCCAGCCCATCAGTGTGGGTTCCGCTCAGCGGGCGTCGGAGGCGTGGGCCAGTCTATGATTCGCTGGGCATGCAACGCAAGAGGCGATTGATCTTCGATGTCGGCGTGCATCGGGGGGAAGACTCCGCGTATTATCTTGCGCTCGGCTATGACGTCGTGGGCTTCGAGGCCGACCCCGATTTGTTGGCATACTGCCGACGACGTTTCGCTCGCGAGCTCCAGGATGGGCGACTCACCCTGGTGGAGGGCGCGATCACCACTGAGGCTGCTAATACAGTGACGTTCTTTCGACATCCCAACTCGGTGTTCGGCACGACCAGCCCGGATTGGGCTGATCGCAACAAACACGTGGGAAGCAGCGAGATTGTGACGGTGCCGGCGGTGAACTTCGCGGAACGGCTACGCGAGTTCGGGGTGCCCTTTTATCTCAAAGTGGACATCGAGGGTGCCGACAAGGAGTGCTTTGAAGCACTCCGCGGATTGACCGCGCGCCCGATGTACGTCTCACTTGAGTCCGAGAAGGTCGACTTCGAGGCGCTGATTGGTGAGTTCGACATGTTGAGCGAGCTCGGGTATGAGCGGTTCGCCGTGGTGCAGCAGGCCGACATCTCCCAAGTGGATCGAGCAACCCGGATCGACGGGGGCAGCATGACCTTCAAGTTCGAGCGTCACACGTCGGGGCCATTCGGTCCCGACGTTGGCCCATGGCTGACGCGCGATCAGGCGATCGCCCGCTATCGGAGGATATTCCGCGGGTACCGGCTTGTCGGTGACCATTCGTGGGCGCGCCGATCGCGCCTCCGCCGTACGATTCTCATCCGAACCGGGCATGTGTTACGCAGGCCTCTGCCGGGGTGGTATGACACGCACGCGATGCGCCTCGATTCGTGAAAAGTCGACCACTCTCGGCCATCGCACATGCTGAGCGTGAAACGCGCGTCGTGCGCGGTCCTCGTGCCGTCATACGGCCGCCCGGCCGATCTGACCCGGTGTCTGCGCGCGCTCGCCGCGCAGCGTGTCCCCCCGGACCAGGTCGTCGTCGTCGTGCGCGCGGAGGACGCCGCGACGCGCGCGGTGGTGGCGTCGGTTGGAGATGTTGCGGTCACGGAGGTTGTGGCAGATCACCACGGACAGGTGGCGGCACTGAACGCAGGATTGCGTGCTGTGAGTTGTGACATCACCGCTATCACCGACGATGACACGGCCCCGCATGCCGATTGGGTTTCGCGGCTGCACATGCATTTTGCCGATCCGGGCGTGGCGGGCGTCGGGGGCCGGGATGTGGTCCTCCTCGCAACCGATGGGCTCCATCCGGACGTTGGGCTCGTTGGCGCGTACGGCAAGATCATCGGCAATCACCACCGCGGCGTAGGGGATGCGCGGTGCGTGGACGTCCTGAAAGGCGCGAACATGGCCTTTCGCACGGCGTGGCTGAGGCGCTTTGGCTTTGACAAGCGGCTGCGCGGTAAGGGAGCGCAGGTCCACAACGATCTCATGATCTCGCTGCGGGTCCGACGCGCGGGCGGGCGACTCGTGTACGACCCGGCGGTGGCCGTAGATCACTACACCTCCCCGCGACCGGAGGGGAACCATGACCGTTCGCCGGCTACCTGGCGTGACCTCGCCGATGAGGCGCACAACGAGACACTCGCGCTTCTGGAGTTCCTCCCACCCGCGCGACGCTGCCTCTGGCTGCTCTGGGCGCTGCTGTGGGGCACGCGGAGACGCCCGGGCCTGGGCGTGTGCTTGGTGCTCCTGCCACGACTGCGGCGGTCCATCGTGCGCGCATTGCGGGCGACGTACAGCGGACGGTTCGCCGGCATCGTGACGTGGCGGCGGGAACCATCGGGAGCATGACACCTCTCCGCATCGCGCAGTTTCACAGCAGTTTGCCGTCCCCGGATCGGAAGGTCGGGGGCGTAGAGGTTTTCGTGCATCGCCTGGCGAATCGTCTCGTCGATCGTGGCCACGAAGTCACCATGTTCACGTTCGCCGCTCGGCCCGACAATGCGCGGTACGACGTAGCCGCGGCCGGGCCGGAGTGGGTGGGCGCCAGGCATGCGGCGAGACTGACGCTCGCACCGCTGGCGCTCAATCGGCTTATGCTGACCGCTTTTGACGTGCTGCATCTCCACGGGGATGACTGGTTCATGTACCGCCGGCGAATTCCGACGGTCCGGACGTTTCACGGTTCGGCGCTGTTTGAGGCGCGAACCGCTACGAGCATCGAGCGCCGTGTCACCCGCGCGATGGTGTATCCGTTGGAGGTCCTCGCCTCGCGCCTGGCGACCTTGAGCTTCGACGTCGGCTCGGATCTGCCCCCGGGCTACCGCACCCACGGCTCCCTGACCTTGGCGGTTATGGATCCCTCCTCACCGGCCGGCGTGGTCCGCACGAGCCACCCGTCAGTGCTCTTCGTCGGGACATGGGAGGGGCGCAAGCGTGGAGCGTTTCTCGTCGACCGCTTCGTCGCTGACGTGCTGCCGCAGCATCCGACCGCGCAGCTGACCATGGTGAGCGATCGCTGCGACGAGCAGCCGGGCGTGAGGTGGATCCGGTTTCCGACCGACGAGGAGTTGTCGCGGCTCTACCGATCGTCATGGCTATTCTCGATGCCGAGTACGTACGAGGGATTTGGCATGCCCTACCTCGAGGCCATGACCCATGGGGTTCCGGTGGTGGCCACCCAGAACCCAGGTGCGCGCTTCGTTCTCCAGGGCGGAGCTGGCGTCTTGACGTCAGACGCGGCTCTCGGCCGGACCATATCCGCGCTGCTGGACGACGAGAGCGCTCGGGCACGACTTGCGGCTGCCGGGCGCGCCCGCGCGCTGGCCTTTTCGTGGGAGCGCGTCCTCACCGAGCACGAGCACGCGTACGGAGCCGCGATCACCCGGTTCGCGAGCCGTTAGTCCGCGGACGAGGGGTGCACCGGATCGGGCGGGTGGGTCCGTTCAGGGCGAACCCGGTACAAGGCCTCGAAGAACTGGATCTGGAGTGGATGGTCTCGTGAGTATGCGACCTCCCAATGCGGGGGAATCGGATACTCGTCGCGGCAGATGACGAGGTCGTCCGTCACGTTGACCGACCGCTGCCATTGCTTGGTGTAGAACCATCCCGCGCAGTGCCGGTCAACGGCAAGGAGGTAATGAGCGATCTGGTCGCGGCGCATCTCGTGCAGCGAGCTGATGTTCACGAACAAGTCGGCCTGCAACGACGGGAGCAGATCAAGCTGGTTGGGGGTTAGAAACACCAGCTGGGCCTGATTTACCTCGTCAATGACGGCATTGCCATCATCGAACGACCGAAAGTGAAACGCTGGTCGGTCGGGATAGAGCGTGGTGAGGTAACGCTCCGCGAGCGCCAGTGCCGGAGGGATGTCGACTAGGACGTAGCGAACCGAGGGGTACGCATTGAGCATGAGCCAGGCGACGCGGCCATAGCCGCCACCAAGCTCGATCACGCGGTCCAGCCGCTCCGCGGTCCCGAAGCCCTCGAGCATGCTGTGGATCTCGTGCGCTGAGTTGCAGACGTCCTGGCTCACACAGCGGCCACGGTACGACACGGTGATGGGATTGCCGAGCGGTGGCTCGTCGGTGGCGCTGAGCAGTCCGCGCTTATCACGGGCCCGAACGTACTCCCACAGCAGGGCCAGGAACACCGCGTGCGTGCGCCTCTGGAGAGCGCGCGGGATAAAATCGATCTCGTCGGTGCTCGGCAGCGACGCTCGCAGCGGCCGTGGCCCGCCCCTACGCTTGACCCAGTCCTTGGCGACTACCTTGAAATGCTCGTTGAGCGGGGAGCGGGGCACCCAGCCAAAGTAGTGGCGATTGATCGTGCGCTTAAAGTTCTCGAATCCGTCGCGGGAGAGCATGTCAATGTTGGCCTCGTTGAGGCTCTCCCAGTAAGCAGAAGGCTGGACGATCGCCGGGGCGTCCCGCATCTCGGCCAACATGGCTTCCAGCTCAGGAAGAAGTTGACGGGGGCCGACGCTCATGGCTCTCGTTTCGGCCGTGCGAGCCGTATGAGCTCATCAGCGGAGGTGCTGCTCACCAGCGACAGCAGTCCGACTAGTTGGCCCTGCACCTTGACGAGTGGCGGCACCGGAGACCCATCGAGCGGCGAGCGGCCGCGCTCGATCCTCCAGCTCTGCGCGAACGAGGCGATGGTCCCCGACGCGGACGCGGGCGCGTGTGGGGTGTCGAAGCCTGCCGTGGTCAGCGCACGGTCGAGCGCAGCTGCGCTGAACAAGACCAGATGTCTCGGCGGATCCAGATGCACCCAGCGGTCGCCGAAGCGGCGGTGCCCCCGAGAACTCAGGTTCGGCGTCACCAGCCACAGCGCTCCGCTGGGCGTTAAAAGTGACCGAGCGGCACGCAGAAGCGCGACCGGGTCCGGGACGTGCTCGATCACGTGTGACATCGTTACTGCGTCGAACGTGGCTTGCATCGAGTCGGCGAGCTCGTGGAGCGTGGTCGTGGAAACCGCTAGTCCAGCGGCCTGCCCCGCGGCGATCGCCGCGGGATCGACGTCGATACCCATGGCGTCCCAGCCGAGCAGGGACGCGCGGGCCACGAACTCTCCGCTCCCACATCCGACGTCGAGCAGGCGCGCCCCGTTTCGCGGCATGCGCAGGTGTCGGAAGCTCCGCGCATCGGCGGCGCGGGAGCGGGGGTTCGCATAGGCGAGCAGCAACGCTGGTCGAGAGGACGGCTGCAGGTCGTAGCCGTACCGGCGATTTACGTAGGCGTTGCGACTGGCCAACCGGATGCCGCCCAACCCGTTGGCGAGGTCGGGCGGCGGGCGCCAGTCGCCGTGTGTGTAGTAGCCGTCGCCGTACGCTCGGGGGAGCGCGTGCGGGGCGGGTCGAGGATCTAGGAACGCTGTCGCGCAGCTAGGGCACCGTTGGAGACTCCAGCGGCCGTCGGCTATTCCGTAGACCTGGTCGGGCAGCCCCTCGTGCATCGGCCGGCGATCGACTGACCCGCATACGGGACAGCATCGAACGGGTTCGAGGTCGGCCGGCGGCCACTCGTCCACGGGAGCCCGCTCCGCCGGCGCCGGCTCGCGCTTCAACATGATCCTGCGGACGGTCCGAAGGCCGGATAGGGCAAGACGGGCTAGACGTGAGTCGTCGCGCTCGAGCGCCGGGACCGCTCTGCGGCTGAAGAGCGCAAGGACGATCACGCAGGCCAGGTGTGCCCGGCGCGCGGGTGGGAGCCGGCCCATCACCGGCGACCGACGAAGGCACTCGGCAACCATGAAGCAGGCGATCGTGGCCAATGGACGCACGATCTGCAGCCGCGAGATGCCCAGTGTGCGCGCGAGCCCATCGAACGAGGTGCTCGCGCCGTCCGACTCACGGTGGATCGCCGTGGTTTCGGCCGTCGCGATCTTGCCCAGCACGGCGATGCTGGCGAGCAGGATCCAGTCGTGACCCAGGACGTTGCGCTGCGGAGGCAGCCTGCGGACCACGTCCAGTGGCATGACGCCAGAGAAGACACCCGTGGGTAGCACCTCCTGGCAGAAGCACCAAAGTCGAGCGGCGGCGGAGTCGCAGATCAAGTTCACGTCATTCTCGGCGAGCGCTGTGTCGAGACCGGCCTCCAACAACGTTCGTCCGGCGACCATGCTGTGGTCGGGCGTCGCACGCAGCTTCCGCACACAGGTACTCACGTAGTCGCTCTCGAGCCAGTCGTCATCGGAGAGGAACATGAAGAAGCCATCGCCCGGCGCGCGCGCGGAAAGGGCGCGCTGCATGAGCCAGTTGTAGTTGCCCGTGAGTCCGACGTTCGAGGGGTGTCGATGCACGATGAGACGATGATCCGCGGCGGCGAGATCCCGGCAGATCGTTGCGGTGTCATCCGTGGACGCGTTGTCCGAGATGAGCACGGTAAGCGCTGTGTGATCCTGTGCCAGCACCGATGCCACGGCGCGAAGCAGGAGGGCCGCGCGGTTGCGCGTCGGTATCGCGACGATCACGCCTATTTGGTCGTCGGTTGTCGTCACGGGCGCCCAGGCAGTGCAGAAGGGATTCCCGGCGGCAAAGCGCGCGATGGGCATACGCGTGTCACCGCGCGGGTTGGGGCTCGGCCTGACAATCGAGTGTGACGGAGCAATCTAGGAGTGCGCGTTCGCGTTGGCCCGGCCGGGATCGTCGGGGTCTATGAGCCCGAGCCCGCCTTGCCGGTATGCGGTGACAAGCCAGTAGGCGAGTACGCCTGAGACCAGCCAGAGGTACGGTGCGTGCGGTGGTGCTGCGGACACGGGTCCCGAGAAGCCGGCTGCCACGAGGCCGAAGATCGGCGCGGCGAGCGCCGCGAGATATAGCCGCGTCTTCGTATCACCCACGCGACGGATGCGAGTCAGAGAAAGCCACATAATGCGCAGGAGAAACAAGACATATATGACGACGCCTGCAAGCCCGACTTCGACGACCAGGAAGTTCCATTCGGTTTCGGAGTTGTACGATCCACCGCTCCGGGCGCTCGCAAATGAACTCGCCGGTCCGACGGTGCCGAGGCCGACCCCCAACGGATGGTCGCGCGCCAGGCCTCCGAAGGCGATGACGCTGCCCCCGCGTTCCCTTGCGAACGTTCCGAGGGCTTGAGTTGGGGCCACGCTCTGTGCGCGCTGGACCGTGGCGTGGTTGGGGCCGAGTTGAACGAACGCGGAGTAGATCAGAGCGACACCGACGGTGATGCCCGCGACTCCCCGAACCGCATTCTTAGAGGCCGCGGTGAGCAGTCCGAACGCGGCGAGTGATAAGCACGCGACAACGATCGCGGCACGGCTTCCGGAGGTCGCCACCGCGAGACCGACGCCGACGGAGAGCGGCACCATCAACCATCGGCCGCGGCGCTTCGCGGCCAGGAGCAGGGCGATGAGCCCGGGCAGCGCAAGCCCCGCCAGGGCTGCGCCCGAGCCTACTTCAGATCCGAGACCGAAGGGCCGTACGGACTGACCGGCGGCGTCGAACGCCACCCGCGCGTGACCCACGAAGGCACCTGTACCCAGGACCCGCTCACGGTATCCGACGCCCCAACTGGCCAGCTCCTCAGGTGTGAGGTTCGACTGGATGTAGCTGACCACGCCTCCCAGCGCGGCGCAGATGACGAGGAGGACGAGGGCTGTGCGAATCTGCGACTCCGTGCGCACGAACGCGTAGCCCAGAAAGAACAGCGGAACGAACTCGAGGTGCTGTCGGACGCCGGCGAGGCCGGCGGTCAGGCCGCGTGCGCCGGGGTTCGTAAGCTCGATGAGGACCACCGCGCTGAACGCGAGGACGAAGCCCCCGAGCGGCGGAAGGGTAAGCCGCTCTTTCGATTGCGAGGCGCGGACGAGCGCTCCGGCCGCGATCGCGATCACCAGGGCGTCGCGCGCCAGCGTCACGGTGGGACTGCCCGTCTTGAGCTTCACATAGCCGTCGAGCAGGCCGAGGTACAGCACCAACGCGACCAGCGTGTGGTCAACGCGGCGGTGCGTGAAACACCACACCGCCACGAGCATGAAGGCCCCGACCCCCAGCGCCTTGGGGCCGTCGGTGGTGGCCAGCGAGATGGTCAGGATCGCGCAGACCGACGCACCGATGACGGCAGCCACAGCCGATGGGTCTACTCTGCGATTAGCTTGAAGTCTTGCGGCGACCGTTGTTGGCACTGCCATATTCTTGCCCGTATCCGTATCCGTATCCGTATCCGTATCCGTATCCGCCGCCGGGCTCGTCGGGAAGGTCGTTCGCCACAACCCCGATGACGTTGACCGTTGGATCGAACTTCGCCAGCGCGGTCGCTCGCTGGGCTGCGGCGCGCTCGGTCTTGCCGATGCGCGTCACCATGATGACTCCGTCGCCCAGTGGCAGCAGCGGAATCGCATCGCTCACCGCGAGCAGCGGCGGAGTGTCGATGAGCACCATGTCGAACCGTCTCGATAGCTCCTCGATGAGTTGTCGCGTCTTGTCTGCGGCCAACACCGCCTGGGGGTTAGGCGGCGTGTTTCCTCCGGGCAGGAGCACAAGCTTGCTCGTACTCGCCGTTGCCGCCGTACCGACCGCTTCAGGCCCGGCACCGTAAACGCGAACCTTGTCGAGATAATCGAGGCTCGCTGCGTGGAACTCGATGTCGATCAGCACGTCATCGAGTGTGCTGTCGTCGGTCAGCACGGACGTGAGACCATCGCCCTCCTTGTCGACACCAAAGTAGCCTCGGAGCCTTGGTCGGCGCAAGTCACCTTCGACCGCCACGACGCTGAGCCCCCACTCCCGATAGGTCAGCGCGAGGTTGCGGACGATACTCGACTTGCCCTCACCCGCGATCGCACTGGCGACCACGAGGCAATTGAGCGGCCGGTCGAGGGACGCGAGGTGCAGGTTGGTCCGCAGGCCGCGAAATGCCTCGCGCAGGGCGTCTGGCACCGCGGCCTCACCGTCATGGAATTCCGCGAGCGATCTCCCGCTGTGGGGAATCGCCGATAGCACCGGAACGCCGTATGCGTCCGCCACGTCCTCGATGTTCTTGAGTCTCCGGTCGAAGCGTTCCAGCCCGAACACGAGTGCTAGCGCGAGTCCGAGTGAGATCGCCAAGGCAAACACAGCGTCGCGCTTTGGAGTCGGACTGAAGGGCTTCGAGGGCGCGACAGCCTGGTCGGTTTGGCGAGTCGCTGACGGCAGCGATGCCTGCGTCACCTGGAGTTGGCGGATCGTCTCCTGGAGATCACGTCTCTGCTGCTGGTTGGAGGTCCGGTTCGGGATGGTCCCGAGTTGCGCGCGTAGCCGGCCTATCGCCCGCCTGGCCTCCTGGGTTAGCTGGTCGTTCCGAACTCTGAGGTACTCCTTGACGTAGGCGTTGGCCACGTTTGCGGCCTCCTCGCCCGCGCGGCGCTCTGCCGTTACGGAAACGAAGTTGGACCCGACGACCGGCGTAGCGGTCACTGTCCTGACCAGCGCCTGCGGTGACTCCTTCAGGCCCAATCGCTTGATCACCCGTTCGGTTACCGGCCGCGACAGGAGCAGCTGGGATTGGTCGAGTGTCGAGCGGTCGCTGCCTTCTGCCGCGCCCCCTCCTACGATGGTCTGCACCTGGGAACTCGCGACGAAGACCCGGGTTGAGCTCCGGAAGCGTTCCGCGCGGTGTGACGACGCTGTGTAGGTGCCTACGGCGCCCATGACGACGATTGCGAGCACCAGCCATTTGCGGCGCCAGATAGGGCCGACGAGGTCTAGGAGATCGGCGGATCCACTCGGAGAAGTGTCGGTGGTAGGCATGTATGCGGGGACGGGAACTCCGAGCGGGCCACAGGCTTGCTGCCGGAACGACCAGCCGGGGCCCCACGGTACAGGACTTCGAGCGCTTCACGCCCGACTCCAGGCTCAACGGCGTCGTGCGCCGTGGGCATGAGCCGGATTGAGCACGCTGGCACTGGTCGCACCCGTGTAGGCGGAATGCGTCGTGACGGAATGAGCCCGTCCTCGAGGCTGGCCCGAAACCCCCCGTGCGTATAGGGCCGGGTTTCCAGGGTTAGGATGGCCATGTGACCGACCCACGCCAAGCTGTCGACCGGCGGGATATCTCCGCGCTCTTCGCGGTGCTGCGGCGCCGCGGATGGATCGTCGTGGTGTGCGCCGTCGTCGCCAGCGGTGCCGCCTACGTGTACTCCAAGGGGCAAGATGCCACGTACGAGGCGTCTGCGAATCTGCTGTTGCGCGACGCGCCGCCGGGGCCGGCTGGCCTGGTCGTTGGGACGCCGACGCCGAACACCGCGCCCGATCGCGAGGCGCTCGTGCTGTCCGAGCCGATCAAGGCGCGCGCGGTCAAGCAGCTCACCCCCAAGCTCGGTGCGGGCGCGGCGGCTGCGGTTGCCGATGCCACGGCGCTGTCGGCGGCCGAGTCGAAGGCCGTGAAGATCACTGGCACGGCACCGACCGCGGCGACGGCGGCGCTAGTTGCGAACACGATCGCCGAGCAGAACGTGGCCTATAGGAAGGCCAGAAGTCGCAGCCGGATCCTCCAGGCCCGACGGCTCGCGCAGAAGTCCCTCCGTGAACTGGGGCCGCCCGGCGCGAATCCGCAGCAGCTCGCCAGCATCGGCCAGCTGCGGGCGAGCATCCAGGCGCTCACACAAGCTGCCGGGGTGCAGACCGGCGACGCCGAGATCCTCCAGCGCGCCAGCGTTCCTTCGTCGCCGGCGTCACCGAAGCCCAACCGCGCGGCCGTCGTCGGTGGATTCGCTGGCCTGCTGCTCGGGTTCGCGCTCGCTCTGGTTCGCGAGCAGCTAGACCGGCGCCTGCGCGGCAGCCAGGATCTCGGTGAGACCTTCGGCCTGCCGATCCTCGCGAACGTCCCCACGAGCCGTGCCATCGCCAACACGGGCGGCAAGGGCGTCGAGTCGCTGCCTCCCGCCGAGCGTGAGGCGTTTCAGATGTTGCGGGCCAACCTGCGGTTCCTCAACACCGACCGGGAGCTGCGCTCTGTCGTCGTGACGTCGGCAGCCTCGGGCGACGGCAAGACCACGGTGGCGCTCAACCTCGCGATGGCCGACGCGTCGGTCGGGCGCAAGGTCCTGCTGATCGAGGCGGACATGCGGCGCCCGTCGATCGGCAAGATCCTCGGCATCGACGCAGCGGCGGGGCTCGCGAGCTACCTTGCGCAGGCTGACACCCAGCTCGCTGACGTCGTCCACAGCGTTTCGGTCATCCACGGCGCCAACGGCAACGCGGCACTGCACATGGATGTCGTCGTATCCGGCGTGATCCCGAGCAACCCGAGCGCGCTGATCAACTCCGAGCGCATGATCAAGCTCATCGGCGAGGCGGAGCGCACGTACGACCTCGTCGTGATCGACACGTCGCCGGTGGGCATCGTCGCCGACGCGATCCCGCTCATGAGCGAGGCGAGCGCGGTGATCGTCGTGAGCCGGGTCGGCAGGATCACGAGCGTCGAGGCGAACGCGCTGCGCGACCAGCTCGAGCGCATCGACGCCCCGGCGTTCGGGCTCGTGGCCAACTTCGCCGGCGCCCGGGACAAGGGCTACGGCTACTACTAGGGGTTCGACGGCGCGGGGGCTGGCGGCATGACGACCAATCCGCTGCGCATCCCGCGTCTGACATCCGGAGCGCCGGGTCGAGCAGTGGCGTCGGCGACCGGGCTGACGCTGCTGCTCCTCAGCGCCGCCGGCGCCGGCCTCATCGCGGTCAGCCATCCCGAGTGGTACCGCACGGCGCTCGCGCTCGCGGTCGGCGTCAACCTCGTCGTCCTCGGGATGAAGTGGCCGCGCGCCGCGGCTCTCGCGACACTCCTGCTCCTGCCGTTCCTCGCGCTCGTCCGGCGCCTGCTGATCGCCGACGCCGGCTTCACCTCGAACGACCCGCTGCTGCTCGTCGGGCCGGTCGTGGCGGTGTTCCTCCTGTACCGCGTCTACGTCGTCGACGGCCGCCGCAGCCACGATCGCCTGTTCAAGCTCGTCGCGGCACTCTTCGCGGTCACGCTCGTCCAGGTGTTCAACCCCTTCGCCGAGGGCGGGTTCGTGACCGCCGCGACCGGCGTGCTGTTCGTCGGGATCCCGCTGCTGTGGTTCTTCGTCGGCCGCGAGCTCGGCGACGCGCGGAGCGTCACGGTCCTCTTGTACGGGACGATCGTCGTCGCGTGCCTCGTCGCGATCTACGGCCTCCTGCAGACGCAATTCGGAACGATCACGTCATGGGACAAGACGTGGCTGGACCTCAACGGCTATACCGGACTGAACATCGGGGCGCTGGAGAGCGGTCACAAGATCCGGCCGTTCAGCACGTTCTCGAGCAATCAGGAGTACGCGACGTTCCTGGCGATCGCGACGACGTTCTGCGTCGCGTTCATCCTGCGTCGCCGGGTCAGCGTCGTGGTGGTGCTGCCTCTCCTGCTGCTGGCCCTCTTCCTCGCCGGCGGCCGCGGCTCGCTCGTCATGTCGGTGCTCGCCGCGGTGCTGTTGCTCGCGCTGCTGACGCGCGGTTGGCTCAGCGGCATCCTCGTCGTGCTCGTCGGGAGCGTCGTCATCTATGCGGCCGCCGCGACGTTCGGCCCACGGATCGATCGTGCCGCCGGGCTGGGGGGCAACGCGGTCGTCGAGCGCAACGTCTCCGGCATCCTCAAGCCGCTGGATCCAGGCAAGTCGACCGTGATCGGGCATTGGGGCAGCATCGTCAGCGGGTTCTCCGAAGGCGTCAAGAACCCCGCCGGTCACGGCGCGGGCGCATCGACGCTCGCCACGAATGCCAAGCTCGACACGGAGAACGACATCTCCAACGCGTTCGTCAACCTCGGGATCGTCGGGGGGCTGCTCTACGTCGCGATCGTCTTGCTGATGTTCCGCACGGTGTTCGCGCGCTACGTCCGCCATCGCGACGCTCTCTCGTTCGCCGTCGCAGGCCTCCTGGTCGTGTCCCTCGGCCAGTGGCTCAACGGAGCCGAGTACGCGGTCACACCGCTGTTCTGGTTCCTTGCGGGATGGGCGACCCGGCCCGAACCGGAGGATCCGCCGGGCGACATCGCCGCCGCGGGCCGGCGCGTCCCGGCACGCTCGCCGCTGGCGATCGCGGGCCGATCATCGCCGCGGTGAGCCGTCCGCGGGTCCTGCTCCTGACGCCCGACTTCCCTCCGGCGCCCGGGGGCATCCAGCTTCTGCTGCACCGCTTCGCCTCGCTCGCCTCGCGCGTCACGGTGCGGGTGGTCACGCGGACCCACGGCGACGCCGCCCGCTGGGACGCCGCGAGCGGGCTCGACGTGCGCCGAGCGCCGGCGCCGCCGGGCGGCCGCCGGGCCGGGCTTGTCGCGCTCAACGGCCTGGCACTGGCACAGGCGCGGGCGTTTCGGCCCGACGTGATCCTGTGCGGGCACATCGTCGCCGCCCCGGCGGCCGTTCTGGCGGGCCGCATCACGCGCACGCCCATCGTCGCGTACCTGTACGCCGATGAGGGGCCGGCCCAGCCCAGCCTCGCGCGCGCGGCGTTTCGCTCGGCGCGCAGCACGATCGTGTTGAGCCGCTACGGCCGCGATCTCGCGATCGAGCTCGGGGCGCCGGCCGGCCGGGTCGTGATCGTCGAGCCGGGCGTGGACCCGCCGCTCTCGCCACGGACCGAACGATCCGACGAGCCGCTGATCGTCACCGTCGCCCGCCTCACCGACCGCTACAAGGGCCACGACGTGATGCTCGAGGCGCTGCGCACGATCCGCGAGCGCGTTGCCGGGACGCGGTGGATCGTCGTCGGCGACGGGCCGCTGCGCCCGGAGCTCGAAGCGCGAGCGGGGCAACTCGGCGTGAGCGATGCCGTGTGCTTCACCGGAGCCGTCGGCGACGTGGAGCGTGACGCGTGGCTGGATCGCGCGCGCGTCTTCGCAATGCCGAGCCGGCTGCCGCCGGGCGGCGCCGGGGGTGAGGGCTTCGGCATCGCGTTCCTCGAGGCCGGGGCGCACGGGTTGCCGGTCGTCGCCGGCGCCGTGGCGGGCGCGCTCGACGCCGTGGTCGACGGCGAGACGGGCGTCCTCGTAGCGCCGGACCAGGCCGATGCGATCGCCGATGCGATTGCGGGACTGCTGCTCGATGCCGAGCGAGCGCGGCGCATGGGCGACGCCGGGGCGCGCCGGGCGGCCGAGTTCTCGTGGCCGCGGATGGCGTCGCGCGTCGAAGACGTCCTGCTGCAGGCGATCGCGCGGCCATGAAGGTCCTCTTTCTCAACGACACGGGCCTGGTCAGCGGCGCCGAGCGCTGCCTGCTCGACCTGCTCGCAGTGCTCGGCGACGACGTCGAGCCCGTCGTCGCCTGCCCGCGGGGGCCGCTGGCCGACGAGGTCGCGGCGCTCGGCATCGAGGTCGTCACGACGCGGCCGCTGACCGGCAGCCTGCGCCTGGACCCCCGCGACACGCCGCGCGCGCTCGCCCAGCTCGCGGTGCTGTCGTCCGGCGTGCGACGGCTCGCGCGCGCGCGCGACACCGACCTCGTCCATGCGAACACGCTGCGGGCGAGCCTCGTCGCGGCGGGCGCTCGGCGCCTCGGCGGGCCACCGGTCGCGACGTTCCTCCACGACGCGCTCCCCGCCGGCCGCGCGGCTCGGGCGACAAGCGCGCTGATCCGCGCGCAGGCGTCCCTGCTGTTCGCGAACTCCGCCTTCACCGCCGGGCGCTTCGGGCTTGCTGCCGACGATCCTCGCCTCCGCGTCGTCTACAACCCCATCGACCTCGCCGCGTTCGATCCGGCGCGCTGCACGCGCGCGGCCGCACGCGAGCGTCTCGGCCTCGATGCCGATGACCTGGTCCTCGCAGTGATCGCGCAGATCACGCCGTGGAAGGGGCAGCGCGACGCGCTTGAGATCGTCGACGCGCTGCGCAACCGGCATCCCCGCGTTCGCCTGCTGATCGTGGGCGAGGCGAAGTTCGTCGCCCGCGCGACTCGCTACGACAACGAGCGCTATCTCGCCGAGCTGCGCGAGCTCGAACGCGTCCGGGGGCTCGAGCCGCACGTGCGCTGGCTCGGTGAGCGCCGCGACGTTCCCGCGCTCCTCGCCGCCGTCGACGTCCTGCTGGCCCCGTCGTGGGAGGAGCCGTTCGGGCGAATCGTCGTCGAGGCGATGGCGATGGGCTGCCTCGTGGCGGCGACCTCCGTGGGCGGGCCGGCCGAGATCGTCTCCGACGGGGTCGACGGGCTTCTGCTCGCGCCGCGCCAGCCATGGCGCTGGGCGGAGGCGCTCCAAGCCGTGCTTGCGGACAGTGCCGCCGTGGAGCGCATCCGATCGTCGGCACCAAGCGCTGCCGCGCGCTGCGACCGCGTGCGCGTCGCCCGCGAGATGGTCGACGCCTACAGCGCGATGGGTGTCTGAGTCAGCCGGTCGACCTCGGCGGTGAACCGGCGCTTGAACTCGTCGACGGAGAACTCCGACGCGTGCGCCCGAATGCGCTCGGAGGAGAAGCTGTCGAAGTCGCCGTTGCGCATTGCGTCGGCGAGCGCGTCGACATCGCCGTGTGGAACGAGGATGCTCGTCACGCCGGAGATGGTCGTCTCCGTCGCACCGCCGCCGTCGGCAGCGATGACCGGCCGTCCCGACGCCTGCGCTTCGACGGCCGCGATCCCGAATTCCTCGATGTTCGGCACCACCAGCGCGCGAGCGCGCGCGTAGAGATCGTCGAGCTCGGCGTCGAGGATGCGTCCCTTGAACGTCACGCCCGGCCCCGCGTAGCGCGCCTCGAGGCTCTTGAGCTCGGGCCCGCCCCCCACGACGACAAGCGGCTTGTCTGCCATCCGCGCCGCCTCGATCGCGATCTCCAGCCGCTTGTGCCAAAGCACCTCGGAGACCACGAGGAAGAAGTCCTCCGCGGGCGCGGTGTGGAAGCGGTCGATGTCGACCGGCGGGTGGATGATCGTCGCCTCGCGCCGGTAGCAGTCGTGGATGCGCCGCTGCGTGAGCTTCGAGTTCGCGATGTAGTGCGAAACCCGCTCGGAGGCGCTCACATCCCAGCGACGTGTGCTTGACAGCAGCGCGCGAGCGAGCGGGCGCACGGCCGCCGGTGTGCGCTCGAGCGTCGAGTCTCGCTCGTGCCACGCGTAGCGAAACGGGCTGTGGCAGTAGGAGATGTGCGTCGCGCCCGGCTTCGTGCGCACGCCGTGCGCAAACGCGCTGCTGCTTGAGATGACGAGATCGTGCTCACCGAGGGGCAGCTTCTCGGCGGCTCGGGGAAACAGCGGGAGTAGGCGGCGAAACCCGTCCTGGCCGGGGCGGAGGCGTTGGAGGTACGACGTGGTGATCGCGTGGCCGGCGAACTCGGGTTCGATCTGCGTGCGATCGCAGAGGAGTGTGAAGATCGCCGCTCCCGGCCAGCAGGCAGCCATCGCGGCGAACGTCCGCTCCGCCCCGCGCATGACCAGCAGGTAGTCGTGTACCAGGGCAGGGTTCTGCACCGCCGCGCAGTCTACGGCCGGATCGCTGCCGCGGCTCAGCCCGGATGGCCGTCGCGTGTCCGAGCTGGCGCGCTTGCCTCGCCCGCGGATGACGCGTTCGACCGAGCCGCGGAGTCGGAGAGCTGGTAGACGGGTCCGTAGTCTCGACCGACAACTCTCAGGACGTAGGCGTCCCGGGAGTAGGAGTAGCGCAGAAACGGCCTGAGCATGTTCAGCTTCGCGTTGCTGATCTGGCGTCGTGGTCGCCGGCGATCCCTCATGAGCTGCATCCGACTTTTCCCCACCTGGTCATGTCAGGTCTGTACGTGCGGGCGAGGCGGCGGCTGACGCCGTCACGCGATGTTCATCTGGGCGGCGGCGCGCGAACCGCGGCGTGCCGGGTTCCGCGCCTGCGCGGCCATCACGATCAGCGCGCGTTCGATGGAGGCGGCCTGTGTCTCCAATCGGAGACCTACGCGCCGCGGGCGCGGTCGCTGACGCCGAAACGCAATGTTCACATTTTCTCCTGCGTGTGTGTGTGAAATCTTCTCCGGCTCGCCCAATCGCAGTGCACTTGCGCTTAAGCTCGGGCCGTGACGTACGTTGCCGGGAACGCTGCCAGCCTGTGGCTCATCGCCAGGCAGGCCCTCGGCTCGGCGGACCTCGCGGAGGTGACGGCCGCGGCGGCATCGCACGTGCGACGTCAACTCGGCGCGAGCGCCTGCGCGCTTGTGCGGGCGGGCCCCGACGGTGCGCTGATGCTGTTCGCCGGCGACGAGCTCGGCGTCCGACGCGTTGGCCGCTGCGACGGGCATCCTGTGGGTGGACGTGCCGGCGAGCGACGGCTCCACGTGGCTGCTCGCCGTGAGACGCGAGCGCACGGAAGCGCTGACGGCGACGCATCGGGAACTGCTGGAGGGTGTCGCTCTGATCCTCGGCCATGCGATCGAGCGCACGATCCTCGAGGACACGCTGCGAGCGGAGACGCTGCACGACGCCCTGACCGGTCTGCCCAATCGCGCGCTCTTCGTCGATCGGCTGCAGCAGGCGCTCCAGCGCAGCGAGCCCGCATCGCCCCCCGTGGTGATCGTGCTCGACATCGATCGCTTCGGCGCGATCGGTGGCGTGCTCGGGCACGAGGCCGGCGACGAAGTCCTCGCCGCGCTGGCCGCACGACTACGCGACGGGGTCCAGCGCGGCGACACGCTCGCTCGCATCATCGGCGACCAGTTCGCGCTGTTTCGCGAAGGGCCCACCGATGTCGGCGAGGCGATGGTCCTTGCGCTCAGGCTCATCGAGGCGGTCGCACGGCCGCTGGTCGTCGACGACGTCGAGTTGCACCTCACCGCCAGCGCGGGGATCGTCGTCGCCGGCGAGCGGGCGGACGCGCCGAGCCTCGTCCGCGATGCGAACGCCGCCCTGCGTCGCAGCCACCGGCGCCGCCGCGGAGCGGTCGAGGTGTTCGACGCCTCGATGCGCGAGCAGCTCGTCGAGCGGATGCAGATCGAGCGCGATCTGCGTCGCGGCATCAAGCAGGGCGAGCTGCGGCTCGTCTACCAGCCGCTCGTCTCGCTGCACGACAGGCTTGTGGTGGGCGTCGAGGCACTGGTGCGCTGGGCGCACCCGGCGTGGGGCCTGATCGCGCCCGCGCGCTTTCTGCCCGTCGCGGAGCAGAGCGGCCTCATCGTGCCGTTGGGATATTGGGTGCTGCGCGAGGCCTCGCGGCAGATCGCGACGTGGTCGGCGGCGTTTCCCGGTCGCCAGGTGCCCGCGATGTCGATCAACGTCTCGACCACGCAGGTGTCCGATCCGGGCTTCTACGCCGCCGTCGCACAGGCGACCGGCGGGGCCGGCCTGCCACCCGAGCGACTTACCCTCGACGTCACGGAGACGGTGCTGCAGGACAGGCCCCCGATCCTCGTCGCGCTCGCCGAGCTCAAGGCGCTCGGCGTGCGGATCGTGCTCGACGACTTCGTGACCGGCAACGCGTCACTCTCGTGGCTCACACGATTTCCCCTCGACGGGCTCAAGCTCGACGCGACGTTCGTCGCGGCGCTTGCAACCGACACGAAGGTGCGATCGCTGATCGAGGCGATCGGCGGGATGGCGCGCGCGTTCGACCTGGACGTCGTCGCCGAGGGCGTCGAGACCGAGGAGCAGGCCACGGCCCTCGAAGAGCTTCATTGTCAGGTCGCGCAGGGTTACCTGTTCGGGCGGCCGGTCCCGGCCGGGCAGCTCGAGGCGACGCTGGCCTCCGCCCTGCCGCGGGCGTCCTCGCGTCCCGGCGCATCGCCGGCCCAGATCGCGCCGGCGGCGACGGTGACCATGCGCGAGGCGGCCGACGCGCTCGGGGTATCGCCGAGCACGCTCCGGCGCTGGAGCGACGACGGGAGGCTTGCCGCGATCCGCACCGCGGGAGGCCATCGCCGGTTTCGCATCGACGACGTCCGGCGATTGCGCGCCGGCCAGCGATCCGATCTGCCCAAGGTCCGTCTCGTCGAGCCGCCGGACCGGGCGCTGCCGCGGTCCGCCGCGCTGCTGCGCTCGCGCGCGGATCAGATCGTCACCGCGGGACTCAGGGCGACCTACGAGTCGCCGGCCGGCGGGTGGTTCGCGGGCTCCGAGGGACGCCCGCGGGTCGACGAGTGGATTCACGCCCTGATCACGGCGCTGGACAGCGGCAGCTACGACGGCGTGATCGACGACAGCCGGACACTCATGCGGCGGGCGCGGCTGCGGGGCGCATCGACGCTCGAGCGCGTCTCGTTCCTGGATCGCTCGTGCGCGGCGCTGCTGCGCTCCCTGAGCGAGACGTCCGACACGCGCGACGAGACACCGTCCGCGCGGCGGCTCTGCGCCGCGTTGCGCCATCGCGCGCTCGAGGAGGTTGACTGAGCGCGACCGAGGCTTTGGCGGCCCGCTTGCGCTTGGAGTCGCACCGCTTCGTCGCCCCGGTCACGGGCGCGGCGGCAGGCACGGCGGATGTCGCCGCACGGATCCCCGCGAGGTAGGCCGCCACTCCTGAACCGGTGACGCCGCTGCGGTCGGCGAGCTGGAAGTCCGGCGCGCCGCTCCAGACGTACGGCATCAGCCGCTCGACGCCCAGTCCGGCGGCTGGCAGCTGCGATGCAAGGGACCTCAGCGCGAGGTTGCGGCCGACGGAGCCAAAGATCGCTCCGTTCCATCCGACCTCCGAGACCTCGATCGGGACGCCGGCGAGGCCCGAGTGCGCGAGCGTGGCGCGGGCGCGCTTGAGCGACTGCATGATCGCCGAGACGTCGCCCACATACGGATGCCAGTCGACGGCGTCGATCTCGGGGCGGCCCGGAGCGGCTGCGATCATCGCTTGCAGGAACGCCGTCGCGTCGATCCCGCCGGAGTCGAGCAGGCCGCCGGTCGTGACGCGGGCCGTGGGGTCGACGGCATGGATCGCCGCGCGTGCAGTGTGTACAAGCGCAGGTAGCGCGCTGGCGTGGCCTGTCCACCGCGCCAGAAGTCCGGGTTGTTCGGCTCGTTCCAGATCCCGTACACATGCGTCGGGGTCCGCGGCAGCTCGCGATGGCGGGCCCAGAAGCTGCCCGACGGGCCGTACCGTCCGGCGATGGCCGCGGCGAAGTCGGCGTAGTGGGTGTCGTTCGCGGGCGGCGAGAACGGGTCTCGGTCCTCGGATGCCGCCCACGGGGTGGAGTAGCCGATCATCGGATACCAGCGAAGCCCTTGCCGAGCGAGATCCGCGACGTACTCGTCGCTCACCTTCCAGTCGTAGCGGTGCTGACCGGCGATCGGCGCAGCGGGCTCCACGCGATCCCAAGAGGCGTCGATGCGGACGTACGCGAGGCCCACGAGGCGCATCGTCTGCAGCGCGGCCGGCCGGCCGGCGGCATCGTCAAGCACGTCCTGTCCGGCGTTCACTCCATAGAAGTCGGCGGCGACGCCTGCGCGGGCAGCAGACGTGACGCACGCCAGGAGTGCGAACACGAGCAGCACGAGGAGACGGCCGCGCAGCAACACGCGGCGGCGGTTGACGGACATGACGGGGGGCTCCCTCGGGTGCGCACAGGCGATGCCTGTGGCTCTCAGCGGACACGAGCGAGGCCTCGCCGGGCCTCGCATTCTGTGTCGACCGCACAGCGAGCAGCGTCATCGATTGGCGGGTTCGCTTGTCGCGAAACGCGTGCTGACAGCTTTCCTTACCTCGCGGGGGCTTTGCGCGCGAGAACCTTCCACGCGCCGCGATGTGACGTGCTGAGCCACCAAAAATGGCGGGCCTTTACTGTTTGTCGTGAGCTTCGCGCGTTATTCCGGGCGGGCTCGATCAGCGCGTCAGGCGGAGCTGAGCCGGCCGACGATCTCCTGTGCGTGGCGCGTGTAGTGGCTCGCGTCGAAGATGGTGTCGAGATCCAGGCCGAGCTCCGGGCGCTCCGCGAGCAGGTCGCGCAGCGGGGTGCGCTCGTCCCAGGCGCGCTGCGCGAGCTCCTGCGCGACGCCGTAAGCCTCGTCGCGCGTCATGCCGCTCGTCACGAGGGCCAGCAGGACGCGCTGGGAGAACAGCGCGCCGTAGGTGAGGTCGAGGTTCTCGCGCATGCGCTCTGCGTGGACGACCATCCCGCGGACGACGCGGATCGCGAGGTGCTGGAGGTAGTCGAGCAGGATCGTCGAGTCGGGCAGGATCACGCGCTCGGCGCCGGAGTGCGAGATGTCGCGCTCGTGCCACAGCGCGACGTTCTCGACGGCTGCGTTCGCGTTCCCGCGCAGGACGCGCGCCAGGCCCGTGATGCGCTCGGTCGTGATCGGGTTGCGCTTGTGGGGCATCGCACTCGAGCCCTTCTGTCCGGCGCGAAACGGCTCCTCGACCTCGCGGACCTCGGTGCGCTGCAGGTGGCGGATCTCGGTGGCGAAGCGCTCGAGGCCGGCGGCCGCCAGCGCGATCGCCTGCAGCAGCTCGGCGTGGCGATCGCGGGCGACGACCTGGGTGGACACCGGCTCGCGCTCGAGCCCCAGCCCGGCGAGCACGCGCTCCTCGAACTGCGGCGACGCGGCGGAATACGTGCCCACGGCGCCCGAGATCGCGCCGACCGACACCTGGGCGAACGCGCGCTGCAGCCGCTCGACGTTGCGCGACGCCTCCATCGCGAAGCCCGCGAGCTTGATGCCGAACGTCGTCGGCTCGGCGTGGACGCCGTGGGTCCGGCCGACGCAGACCGTCTCGACGTGCTCGCGTGCGCGGTCGCTCAGCGCCGCCACGAGCTCGCGCGCGCCCGCGAGAATGATCTCGCCGGCGGCCTTCAGCTGCACGCCCGTCGCTGTGTCGAGCACGTCGCTCGACGTCAGGCCGAAGTGGATCCAGCGACCGGCGTCGCCGGCGGACTGGCTCAGGACGTCGACGAACGCTGCGACGTCGTGGTCGGTCGTGCGCTCGCGCTCGTTGACGGCCTCGACGGTGAACGTCGCCGCGCGGATCGCGTCTAGCTCCTCCTCCGTCGGCCCCTCCATCGCCTCACACGCCGCGACCTCGACGCGGCGCCACGCCTCCATCCGCGCCTCGTCGCTCCACAGCGCGCCCATCGCGGGCCGCGTGTAGCGGGCGATCACTCGCCGGTCGCTCCCGCCTCGCCGGTCGTCGCTCCCGCCTCGCCTGACGATGTCGCGAGCGTCACCGAGACAGTGCGCCGCGCGACGCGCAGCCGCGCGCTCGGAGTCTCGCTCAGGCGCTGCGCGATGGCCGCCGTGACGGCGAAGCGCAGGGTTCCGGTGGCGCTGGACCCGACGGCGAGCGGTCGCCGCAGCCGTCGCGCCGCCTCGCGCCCGGCGGCTCCCAGGCGCACCTCGTCGTCGCCCGCCAGCAGCACCGGCGTCGCGATTCTCAGCGCGGCAAGGCCGCGGTTCGTCACGCGAACGCGCACCGCGACGAGCGCTCTCTCCGTCGTCTCGTCGACTGGTTCCAACCGCGCCGACAGCACCTGGACGCGCGGGATCCGGTAGACGAGCTGCTCCGGGGACGTCGACGTCGACGATGTCGTGCCTGTCGTAGCGGTCGACGTCGAGCGGGCCTTGGTCTGCGTGCGCTTGGCCGAGGTCGACGTGGCTGCGGTCGTTGCCGGCAGCGCAGCCGTGCCGGTGTCGTCGTCGCCCGACAGCGCCGCCAGGCCGATGCCGATCAAGGCTCCCGCCAAGCCGGCGCCCGCCACGACGGCGACGAACTTGGCAACGCTGCGCAGCAAGAGTTGTGGAGGGATTCGCACGGCGCCAGTATGCCCGGTGCGGGTTGCCCGGTGCGCCCCACCACGGGACGGCTCGGGCGAAGCCGGCTTTCGAAGAGCGCGGGCCACCTCGATAACGTCTTACCTCCACATGCGAGTAAGGAGCCGGGATCGTGGACGAGCGCGCACGCCTCACGTCGAAAGGCCAGCTGACTGTCCCGAAGCGAGTACGCGACGCACTCGACTTGCGCACAGGCGACGAGGTCGTGTTCCGCGTCGAGCAGAAGCGCGCGATCGTCGCCAAGACGCCGGACTTCTTGGAGCTCGCCGGCTCCGTTGCGGTCCCTGCAGCCAAACGAGGGACGGCGTGGGATGAAGTGCTCCGCGGGACGCGCGAAGAGCGAGCGGGAGCACGACGCTGACCGCGTTCCTCGACACGAATGTGGTGATCCGACATCTCACGGGCGATCCACCCGCGATGGCTGCGCGTGCGACCGCCGTCCTCGCCGAGCCCGGGCCGCTGCTGCTCGCCGATCTCGTTGTCGCGGAGTGCGTGTATGTCCTTGAGTCCTTCTACGAGGTGAAGCGTGCCCGCGTTGCGGAGCTCATGAGGGCTGCGGTCGCGCTGCCGAGCATCCAGACCGTGGACGCCGACTCACTCCTGCGGGCCCTCGCGATCTACGAAATCGACCGGATCGACTTCGCGGAGGCGTATCTCGTGGCTCAGGCCGAAGCAACAGGAGTCGCGGAGATCGTGTCCTTCGATCGATCCATCGACCGAGTGGGCACGGTGACGCCCCGCGAGCCGTGAGCTCGGAAGGCTCCGAGCGGGTCAGCCGAGCAGCTCTCGGTGATCTCGCCCTCGGGTACCTGTGCGAGGAGCGGCGTGAACTCCTGGTAGGCGCCGGCCAGCGGCCCGCGCTGCACGATCACGGAGCGGGCGAGCACGTCGGCGATCCAGTACTCCGACACGGCGGCGGCGCCCCTTGTCGCGATCCGCGGGCGTGCGAGCTGTGGGCAACCTCGATCACGAGATGTGCCGTCGGCGATCACCGGGTTGCTCGCAGTGCCCGCGCTCTCGACCTGCGCGTTCCCCGCGCCGAGGATGACCGCGCGCACGGTGTACTGATACGTCGTCGCGTTGATCGCCGCCAGATCGGCGTACGCGACCCCGGCGACGAGGGTGCTGCCGTTCAGCGGGGACGCGAAGTCGTAGGACCCGGCAGCCGTGCGACGGCAGACCGGCGACGCCCGACGACGCATGCCGGGCGATGACCTCTCAGCCGAGCTGCACGAGGCACTGATCGCGCCGCCGACGACGACGAGCGCTTGACGTGGACCGACCCCGGACGAGGCGGCGCTGCGTGAGCCGTAGCCCCGGATCCAGCGGCTCGAAGAGCGCTCGGTGCGCTGGCTTGCTGCTCGGGCACGTCACTGCACGGTACCCGTCGGGCGCGTGACCGGCGATGGCCTGCCAGCCGAGCTGCTCGAAGCGCTCGATCGCGCGCCCGACGACGAGCGTGTTCTGCTTGAGCTGAGCTTGGCGTGGACGGGCCTGGACGAGCCGGCGGCGCGGATCGCTGCACGGCTGCGCGTTTTCCTCGTGACGTGGGACGCATTGGAATGGCACGGTCGCCGGCCGGCTCGCGCGACGGCGACCGGCGACGGCGACGGCTTCGAGGTCGTCCTCTATCTCAAGCTGGACGACGTCCTCTGGGAGACACGGGAGTCGGGCGCGGGGATCGCGGACGTGCTCGGCGGCTATGCCGCGTCCGTGCTCGATGTCGGCGCGCGCCACGAGCAGGCCCTTGTCGCCGGCGTCTACCCGCAGATCGCGTTTGCCGGCACTGCGCCCGGGCTGCTGTCGGAGGCCGGGCGGCTGCCGGCGCTCAAGCCTGCGTCCGTCGGCCTGAGGTCATCGGGCTGGGAGCCGATCGGGCTCGGCGCGATCCAGGACGTCGTGCAGGAGGCGTTCGGTCCGGTCGACCTGGATCGCTCACCCGTGCGGCTGGCGCCCGTCGACGCGCCGGACCCCGACTGCCCGGCCTGTAGCGGGGCGCGCTTCGGCTTTCCCGCCGAGATCTCGGAAGCGACGGCACAGATGTGCGCTGCGCATGTCGAGCGGGCGGACACGCTCATCGATGGGCGCATGCAGCGTGGCTGGCACAGCAACAAGGAGGGCATGGACGCGATCCTTGGAGCCTCGTCGATGCTCGGCGAGCCGACGTGCGGGCTCTCGCTCAAGCTCCTGCTCGAGCTGGACGACATCACGGGGCGCGACCCGACGATCGGCTTGTCGGCGGTCGAGCTCGAGCGCGATGCCGAGCTCGCGCTCGCGGTAGCCGGCCGCCTCGCCGGGCGGCCCGAGCGCTTCGAGGAGCTGCTTCAGTCCGAGCGGCTATCGCCGTCCTGGCTGCTCGAGCTGCCCTTGGCCCTCGCGGCAGGCGGGCTGGTCGACGAGGCCGTCGCGGTCGGCGACGCGTACGCCACGCTGGACGCCTCGGACGGCGCGACGTTCGCCCGCGACGTCGCTGTGATCCTCGCGGAGGCCGGTCGTGGCGACGATGCGCTGCCGCGCGTCGATGCGCTGCTGCGCCGCGCCCCCGACGACGTGTGGGCGCATGTCGGTGCGGGCGACGTCCGCGCCGCGCTCCGCGACGCCCGCGAGGCCGAGCGGGCGTATCGCCGGGCGCTCGCCCTCGCGCAGGGCCGAGACGGCAGTGCTTGGGACGTGGCCGCGGTGTCGCAGCGCCTCGGCGACGTGCTCGCCGGTCAGCCCGGCCGCGAGGACGAGGCGGAAGAGATCGTGCGCGCGGCGCGGCGAGCGGAACGTGCGTCCTACGGGGGCTCGCGGGTCGTCGTAGCGAAGGTCGGGCGCAACGACCCGTGCCCGTGCGGCAGCGGGCGCAAGCACAAGCGCTGCTGCGGCGCCTGACCGTCGGGAGCGGGCGACCGATCTGCGGGTCTCGACGCGCGATGGCCCGCAGGACGGCGACTGCTCGGGCGCGCAGACCGCCGGCGTCGGCGTGGTAGCGTGCGGTCATGCGAGCAACCATCGACAAGGCAGGTCGGTTGGTCATCCCGAAGCCATTGCGAGATCGAGTCGGCTTGCAGCCCGGGGTCGTCGAGGTCGTCGTGGACGGCGCGGGGTTGCGTGTCGAAGCACTCGCGGCCGAGTCGCTGGTCGAGCGTGGCGATCTGCTCGTGATTCCCGCCGCGGGGACACCGATCCGCGCCGATGTCGTCCGCGCGCTGCGCGATGGCGACCAGCGCTGAGCGCGTCCTGCTCGTCGATACGAGCGTCGCCGTCGCGCTCACGGTCGCCGATCACGAGCACCACGACGATACGTTCGAGCGGCTGGGCGGCAGGCGCCTCGGGCTCGCCGGGCACGCGGCGTTCGAGACCTTCTCGGTCCTGACGCGCCTGCCGGCGCCAGCTCGGCGCACCCCGGCGACCGTCGCGCGGCTGCTCGCCAAGAGCTTTCCGAGCTCGAGGTTCTTGGGCGCCGAGGCGAGCGCGTCGCTGCTCGGGCGGCTCGACTCGATCGGCATCGCCGGCGGATCGGTCTACGACGCGCTCGTGGGCGCGGCGGCTGCCGAGCACGGGCTTCCCTTGGCCAGCCGCGACCGCCGGGCGCTCGAGACCTACCGCGCGCTTGGGATCGAGGTCGAGTTCCTGCCCTGACAGCGAGCGACTCGCGGCGAAGTTGCTGCGCCGACTGGCGCGGAGCATCAGCGGTCGTCGTAGGTGAAGGTCTGACCAGCCAGCGACCCGCGGCGACGATGCTGCGGCCGTCGGGCGAGCGCGAGAGCTGCGATCAGGCCGCTGCTCGCCCCAACCCTGCCGACGGCGGCGCGGCGCTGCCCGACCGGGCGAGCCCGGCGGGTCAAAGCGCGGCGTTGACGGCCTCGGCGTCAAACGCCGCGGGATCGAACTCCGAGCCTGCGTCGAGCTCAAGCCACTCGAGCATGTCGGCGTGCTCGTCGTGGGCCGGGTCGGCCAAGATCTCGCGTAGCTGCGCGTAGCCCCACGAGCCGCCGCAGTCCTCCGGCGGGCAGCGGCGCGCGCCGGCCGCGCAGCGCGGATAGCGCACGCCGGGCTCGGCGGCGAGCACCCGCTCGACGACGACCTCGTGCTCCCAGTCGTCGCCGAAGTCGTAGCTGTAGACCAGCCGGTCACCGGGCTTGGCGACCAGGCGTTGCAGCGTCGCCTTGCGCTCGTCGCGGTAGTCGAGATCGGGGAGGACGGGCCCGTACTCGGCGCCGTCCGCGCGGAACGCATGTAGGTGCGAGTTCGTCCAGCCCATCGCCACCTGGATCGTGTCGTGCAGCCGGTCCAGCCGCATGGCGGCCGGGACGAGCAGGCGCCGCCACACCCGCGGCGTCACGTCGAGCAGGGTGATCATGACCTCGAAGACGGCGTCGCCGGGCTCGGGGTCCCCGGCTGCGCGGCGCATACCGGCGAGGCCGCGCTCGGTGAGCGCGACCGCGTCGCCGGCGAGCCGCACGGCGCCGAGTTCCGCGAGCATCGCAAGCGCCCGGCGCACATCGCGATCGTTTGTCGCGCGCGCGGTCTTGAGCTGCAGCTCGGTCGCTGCGTCGAGCACGTAGCGCAGGGTGGCGAGCTCCCATGCGAGCGCGCATGCCTCCGAGATCGCGAAGCCCGGGCCGCGGCGGTAGGCGACGAGCAACACCCCGCTGATCGTGTGCTCGAACTCGTCGCGCAGGAACGACTGCGCCCAGCCGTCGGGGCACAGCGCGGGGCCGAGGCGACCGAAGGCGTCGAACATCCGGTCCCACAGCCGCGGCGGGTCGTCGAGCAGGGCCGCGTGGCGCTTCACGGCGAGAAGCCGTCCGCGGGCGACCCGAACAAGGCCGCAGGCCTTGGCCCACTCGACGAGGAGCGTGAGCTCGGGCAGGTCGGCGCTGCTCGTCGTCCGAAACCGGCCATCCATCGGGTCGAGCTCATCGCGCGTGCCGAGCAGCGCGACGAGCTCGCGCGCGTCGGCAAGCCGGATGCGGCCGGTCTGTGTCAGCGTGCGGCCCTCTCCGACCCAGTGGGTCAGCTCGCGCAGCTGGCGCAGCGCTCGCACGTCGGTCTGGTCCATGGCACGCGCCGGTTGCATGCCGCTCCTCTCGGTCGTTTCGATCACCAGGCTCCAAGGTAGGCGCACGGCCGGACGGGCCGGGCGAGCACCTGCACCGGCGGGCCCGCCGACGACCCGTCCGCGGCCGGCGGTAGCTTCGCGGGCCGATGTCGGCTCCAAGTCGCAACCAGCCGTGTCCGTGTGGCAGCGGCAAGAAGCACAAGAAGTGCTGTGGCGCAGATGCGCAGGTGTCGCGCGGCGGCGCGCTCAAGCCGCGCTACGAGCATGGCGCCGAGCGCGACCCGGCCTACTGGCGCGCGCTGAAGGCGGCGCGCAACAGGTTCGCCATGCCGAGCGTGGCATGGGAGGACCCGCGCACGACCGCGGCGATGCTCGGCTTGCCGCAGCGGCCGGCACTCGACGCTCGCCAGCCTCCCGTCGACGCGGACTTCGACGCGCTGATCGCGCAGCTCGAGCGACGCGCCCTCGCGGGAGTCGCAGGCGCGTGGATGCGCGACGGCCCGCACGGGGAGGAACTCGTGCTCGCCTTCCCGCTGGACCGCGAGCTGACCGCGGCGATCAAGCGCCTGCCCGGCCGGCGCTTCGACTACGTCGATCGCACGTGGGTCGTCCCCGCCGTCCCGTCGCTGGCCGCCAAGCTGCAGACGCTGCTCGACGACCATCCCTGGCTGACGATCGGCGACGACGTCGAGGCGTGGCTCGACGCGCACGCCGGCACGTGGTCGGCGCTCGCGACCATCCTCGAGCACGCGGGCGACCCATGGATTGTCGTGATCAGCCTCTACGGCGAGCCGCCGGCGCAGCTGCTCGATGCCGCCGAGCACGACGATGGCGGAGGCGCGCTCCTTCTGCGCGCCGACCCGGCGGCGGCGCGGCTGCTCGACGACGCGCACGCGTCGATCCGGCTCGACGCGTCCGCGGCGGCGGCGGTCCAGGCGCTGCGCGACGGCCGGCGTCCAGCGGGCGCGACGCTCGCGCTCGGCCGCGACGAGGAGGGCGCGGAGCGCTTCGAGCTTCAGACCGACTGGCTGACCGATGTTCCACGGGTGTTCGCCCGGCTGCCGGAGTCGGTCATCGCCTACCGGCGCGAGGAGGAGTGCTCCTACCACTTCCAGCAGGACGTGCTCGCCATTCCCGCCGACCCCGCGCTCGCCGCGAGCTTGCGCGAGCTGCTCGACGCGCACCCGGACGTCGCGCCCACCGACGCCGCGGTGCGGCGGATGGAGACGCTCGAGGCCGAGCGGGCGCGGGGCGAGGCGACGATCGCGCTCTCGCTCGCGCACGACGCGGAGCTGCAGGTCGACGGGCTCGGAGGCGAGCTGCGGCCGTTTCAGCGCGCGGCGGTCCGGTACGTCCTGTCGCAGCGGCGCACGTTCCTCGCCGACGAGCAGGGGCTGGGCAAGACGATCGAGGCGCTCGCCGCGCTGCAGGCGGACGGGGCGTTCCCGGCTGCCGTCGTCTGTCCCGCGAGCATGAAGCTCGTCTGGCAGCGGGAGTGCGAGCGCTGGCTGCCTGGCCGCCGCGTCGGGGTCGTCCACGGCCGCTCGGAGGAGGGCTGGGTCGCCGGGCGCGCGGATCGGGCCGACATCGTGCTGTGCAACTACGACATCCTCGAGGCCCATGCCGGGCGCCTCGCCGCACGCGGCCTGCGTGCCGCCGTCTTCGACGAGTCGCACTACTGCAAGGACCCGCGGCGCAAGCGCACGAAGGCGGCGATCGAGCTGGCCGAGAGCGTCCCCGAAGACGGGTTGCGGCTCGCGCTGACCGGGACGCCGATCGTCAACCGCCCGAAGGACATCGTCGCGCAGCTGCGCCTCATCGGTCGCCTCGCGGACTTCGGCAGCGGCGCCGGGCTGGCGCGGCGCTTTCGCGGCGCGCAGGCGCTGGACCGGCTGCATTGGAACCTGCGCGCGCGCTGTTACGTGCGCCGGACGAAGGCCGACGTCCTGCCGCAGCTCCCGGCGAAGCGCTTCGCGAGCGTGCCGATCGAGCTCGACAACGCGGCGGAGTACCGCCTCGCCGAGCAGGACGTCGTCGCGTGGCTGCGCACCCAGCCGCTGGACCTGCGCACGCTCGAGGCCAAGGTCGCCGCAGCGCTGCGCGCCGAGCAGCTCGCGCGCCTGAACTACCTGCGCCGTCTGGCCGCCGCCGGCAAGCTGCGTGCCGCGATCGCCTGGATCGAGGACTTCGTGGCGTCGGGCGAGCCGCTGGTCGTGTTCGCCCACCACCGCGCGGTCCAGCGCGCCCTCGTCGCGCACTTCCCCGGCGCGGCGCACGTGCTCGGCGACGACGACCTCGCCGCGCGCGCCGCCGCGGTCGACGACTTCGAGCGCCCCGACGGGCCCGCGATCGTCGTCTGCTCGATGCAGGCCGCGTCCCAGGGCATCACGCTGGTGCGCGCGTCGAACGTCGCGTTCCTCGAGCTCGACTGGACGCCGTCGCGCCACGACCAAGCCGAGGACCGCTGTCATCGCATCGGCCAGCGTGGCGCCGTGACCGCGTACTACCTGCTCGCCTCCGAGACGATCGACGAGCAGATGGCGGCCGTGCTGCAGCGCAAGCGAGCGGTCATCGACGCCGTCACGGACGGTCGGCGGCTCGGGGATACGAGCGCGCTTGACGCGGTCGTGCACGCGCTGCGCGAGCGGCCCGGGCCGGCGCTGCGCGCCGCGGCCTGAACGTTTGCGGGCTGCACTCAGCCAAGCAGCTCGGTGACGCCGACCTCGGGTGCGTCCGCGAGCAGCGGCTTGATCGAGGCTCCGTCGGCGAAGGTCGTGATCTCCTCGTAGGCGCCGGCGAGCGGGCCGCGATGCACGATCACCGTGCGGGCGAGGAGATCGACGATCCAGTACTCCGCGACATCCGCGGCGGCGTAGTCGCGCGCCTTCTCGTGATCGCGTGCCTGTGACGTCTGGGCGATCTCGACAACCAGGTGCGCGGTAGACGGTTGGGCGCTGCGAGGCAGCGGGGCGACGAGCGTGAGGTCCGGCAGCAGATAGCCCCCGGCCACGAGGAGGACGCTCTGCACACGGACCTCCCACGCACCGGTGGCGACGCGTGCGAAATGGCCGGTGAGCCACGCGGTCGCTCCGTCATGCTCTGCTCCGATCGGGACCATGTCGACCAGCACCCCCTCGACGAGCTCGACACGTTCGTTCTCCTCGAGCACGCCGGACTCGACCATCTTGTAGACGTCCTCGACTGACAGGCGATGAACGGGCGCGGCGACCGGGACCATGCGAAGAGCGTACCGTCGCGCCGCTCAGGCGCGCAGGATGCGCAGCGCCAGAACCCCGGCGTTCTTCGCGTTGTCCAGCCCGACGCCCGCCACCGGCACGCCCGGCGGCATCTGCAGGACCGACAGGATCGCGTCGAGCCCGCCCATCGCCGACAGCCGGCTCGAGAGCGGCACGCCGATCACCGGCAGGTCGCTGTGCGCGGCGGCGACGCCCGGCAGCGCGGCGCTCAGGCCGGCACCGGCGATGATGACCCGCAGCCCGCGCATCCGCGCGCTGCGGCAGTACTCGGCGACGAGCTCAGGCTCGCGATGGGCGGACATCACGCGCATCTCGTGACGGACGTCGGCCTCGCGCAGCACCTTCGCCGCGCTGTCCATGACGTCCATGTCGCTCTTCGAGCCCATGATGATCCCGACGCGCGGCGCGTCGACCTCGATCGACTCGAACTCGACCGCGGTGGTCGTCTGCGTCGCTTGGCCGGCGATCGGATTCGCCCCCTCCGCGTGGCCGGTCCCCAGCTCGTCCTCGGTCTCGGCCAAGCGTGCTCACCTGTCCCCGTCGCTCGATGTGCTGTGTGCGGGCAGGATAAAGCCGCAGGTTCGACGACAGTGTGGACACATCGCAGTGCTAATGTGACCACATGGCTGACGTCGGCGTGCGCGAGCTCAAGCAGCGGCTCTCGGAGTACCTCGATCGAGCCGAGCGCGGCGAGCTGATCCGCGTCACCGACCGCGGCCGGCCGAAGGCCGTGCTCGGCCCGCTGCCCGGACGGGAGCGAATCGACGAGGGCGTCGCCGCCGGCTGGATCTCGCCACCGTCGGGCGCCGTGCTCCGCGACATCCGGCGGCGCAGCGCGAAGCGGCGCGTGCTCGACGTCCTCGGCGACGACCGCGGCGAATGAGCCTCTACGTCGACAGCAGCGCGTTGCTCAAGCGCTACGTCGACGAGCCGGACTCCGACACCGCCGGCGCGATCCTCTCAAGCGACGCGTCGCTGCTCACCGCGCGCCACACCGTCGTGGAGGTCCGGCGCAACCTCGCCCGGCTGCTCGACGAGCAAGACGCCGTCGCCGCGCGCACCGCGTTCACCGAGGACCTGGCCGCGTTCGCGATCGTCGAGCTCGACGAGGTCACCTGCGACACCGCGGCTAGCATCGCCGAGCTGACCGGTGCTCGCAGCCTCGACGCCCTCCATCTGGCCGCGGCTCAGCGCGTCGGCGGCTCGGCGCTGGCGTTCGTCACGTTCGACCTGCGCCAGGCCCAAGCGGCCCGCACGCTCGGGATGACGGTCCTGCCGAGCTGACGCGCGTCAGGACAGCTGGGTGGCGAGGTCCACCCCGACGACGGGCAGCGCACGGCGCACGCGCTGGTCGAATGTTGCGAGACTCGCCCCGCGGGCTTGCGCCGTCGCGATCGCGAAACCATCTGCCAGGCTGATGTTCAGGCGGCGGTGCCGGGCGGCATCTCGGGCGATCGCGGCCGTAGGCGCGGCGAGGCGAATCCCAAGTGCACCGAGGGCATCGACGGCGGCCCGAAGCGTGCGCTCGTGCTCGGCGGGCCGCACGAGGGTCTCCGCGTAGTTGACGAGCGACAACAGCAGATCCGTGCCGGCCTCGATCATCCGGGAGACGGCGGCCGCCGCCTTGTCGTGGTGTGCGTCGCGACGATCCAGCGCCGCGATCACGACGTCTGTGTCGAGCACGCACGCGGTCATGCGCGCTCCCCGGCCCGAAGGCGGTCGAGGTACCCCGGCTCGTAGAGTCCGTCGAAGACTCCGAGCCCCCTGTCCGGCTGCGGCGGCTTGCGGCTGACCACGATGCGGTCTGGCCCCTCGGCCTCGATCGTGACCTCGTCGCCGGGACTCAAGCCAGCGCGCTCAAGCGTCTCGACGGGGAGCGTCACCTGGTGCTTGCTGGATATCCTCGGCATGCCTTTACCGTAGCGTAAAGGCGATAGCTCAGCTACTCGACCGCCCGCAGCGCGATGTCGCTGCGCATCTGGCGACCGTCGAACACGATCCCCTCCGCCGCGGCATAGGCCGCGTCGCGCGCGCCCGCGACCGTCGTCCCCAGCGCCGTCACGTTGAGCACCCGCCCGCCGGCAGTGACGATCGCGCCGTCGTCCGAGCGCCTGGCCGTGCCGGCGTGCGTCACCTCGACGAGCTCTGGCACGTCGTCGAGGCCGGTGATGACGTCGCCGTGCGACGCCGAAGCCGGATACCCCGCGCTCGCGAGCACGACGGTCACCGCCCAGTCGCCGTTCCAGCGCAATCGAAGGCCTTCGAGGCCTCCCGGCGTGGCGGCGGCGGACAGCAGCTCGAGCAGGTCCGAGCGCATCCGCGGCAGCACCGCTTGGGTCTCGGGATCGCCGAAGCGCACGTTGTACTCGAGCACCTTCGGGCCGTCGGCGGTGAGCATGATCCCCGCGTACAGCACCCCGTGAAACGGCGTCCCGCGCGAGCGCAGGAGGTCCACCACCGGCTGGTGCACCAGCGCGCTGATCTCCTCCGCCCGCGCAGCCGAGACGCCCGGCACCGGCGAGTAGGAGCCCATCCCGCCGGTGTTCGGCCCCTCGTCGCCGTCGAAGATCCGCTTGTAGTCCTGTGCGGGTGCCATCGCGACAGCGCGCTCGCCGTCGCACAGCGCCAGCAGCGACACCTCGTCGCCCACGAGGCACTCCTCGACGACGACCTGGCCCGCCCCGAAGCGCCGCGCCACGAGGAACTCCTCGAGCGCGGCCCGTGCTTCGGCCTTGGTCGAGGCGATGACGACCCCTTTGCCCGCCGCCAGCCCGTCGAACTTCAGCACGACGGGATATCCCGAGATCGCGGCCATGCCCTCCTCGACACCGTCGACGGCGCTCCACGCTGCGGTGGGCACGGAGGCCGCCGCCATGACCTCCTTGGCGAACGCCTTCGAGCCCTCCAGCCGCGCGGCCGCGGCGCTCGGCCCGAACGCGCGGATCCCGCGCGCGGCCAGCTCGTCGACGAGGCCCGCCACGAGCGGGGCCTCCGGTCCGACGACGACGAGATCGCACCCGGATGCCGCCTCGACGAGCCCCGCGATGTCGTCGACCGCGACGTCGACGATCCGAGCGTCGGCGGCGATCCCGGGGTTGCCGGGCGCGCACTCGAGCTCCGGCTCGGACGGAGACCGCGCGAGAGCACGCACGAGAGCATGCTCACGCCCACCCGCCCCGACGACGAGGACCCTCATGCCGCGCTACAGCTTCGCGATGAAGTCGTCGATCGGGAAGGCGGGCAGCGTCTCGTACATCGACGTCCCGCGCGAGCTGAGCTCCATCGACACGCGCGCCATCGTGATGTCGTCGGGCGCCTCGACGACGCTGATGAAGTCCCAGCGCCCGAGCGTCGCCCACTGCGCCTTGACGTTGGCACCCAGCTGCTCGACCTCGCGGTTGACCTCCTTGATGCGCTGAGGGTTGTTCTTCACCGTCTGCACGCCCTCGGACGTCAGCGTGCTGAGCATGAGATACGTCGGCATGGCGGCTCCATCGGTTGGGTCGTACGGCTCGTGACGACCGTTGTATCCGATCGCGGCGCGGACCCGCATCGATCGGACCGTGCATCGGCTACCGTCGGCACACGATGCAGCGCGCCGCCATCTCGATCCTCGCCGTGGCGGCCGCGCTCGCCGCTGCCCCCGCCGCGACGGCCGCCACGCTCGCGACCGACACGCGCTGCTACCAGGAGACCCAGGACGTCGTCGTCAGCGGCGCCGGCTACGCGCCGATGGGCACGATCTCGATCACGCGCGACGGCGCGCCGTTCGGAACCGCCACGGCGGACGCGACGGGCAACTTCCAGGCGAAGTTCCCCGCCGCGGAGCTCCCGCGCGACGCGCGCGAGCAGATCACGTCGCTCACGGCCACCGACGGCGCGCTCAACGCCGCCTCGACGCGCTACCGCACGACGAAGATCTTCGCCGACTTCGACCCCGACTCGGGCGACCCGAAGACGCTCACCGTGCGCTTCGCGGTCAACGGCTTCGGCTTGCTGCGCCGCCACGCCTCGGTGTACCTGCACTACGTCTCGCCGGGCAAGAAGGTCCGCCGGACCGTGCGCCTCGGGACGGCGCTCGGGACCTGTGGCGTCATCCGCAGGACGCGTGAGCGCCACCTCTTCCCGTTCCCCGCCGAGCGCGGCCGCTGGATCCTGCAGTTCGACACGAACAAGAAGTACACCCGCGCCACGAGCAAGTCCCCGTACATCTGGGTGCGCAAGCCGGTCGAGATCTTCACGAAGTGACAACGGGACCGGGGGTCCGCGCGCGGGAGGCCGCCGTAGACTCGTGCCGTGTCACACGCACGGGGAGAACTCGTCGGCCGGGAGCGTGAGCTGACGGAGCTGCGCCACGGTCTCGAAGGCGCGCTGAACGGGCGCGGCGGGCTGTTCATGGTCGCCGGCGACCCCGGCGTCGGCAAGACGGCGCTCGCCGACGAGCTTGGCGCCGAGGCGGTCGCCGCGGGCGCGCTCGTGCTGTGGGGCCGCGCCTGGGACGGCGGCGGCGCGCCCGCCTACTGGCCGTGGCTGCGGATCATGCGCCGGCTGTCGGTCGAGCGGGACGTCAGCGCGACGATCGACGCGCTCGGTCCCGAGGCGTGCGCGCGGCTGGCGCGGCTCATGCCCGACATCGTGCCGCCTCCGGCACCGGGCGGCAGCGCGGCGGCCGGCGACACGGGCGCCGGCGAGTCCGCCGCGGCGCGCTTTCAGCTCTTCGACGCGGTGACGTCGCTGCTGCGCTCGGCCGCGGCCAGCGGCCCGCTCGTGCTGATCCTCGACGACCTCCACGGCGCCGACCAGCCGTCGCTGCTGCTGCTCGGCTTCCTCGCCGTCCACCTGCGCGACTCGCCGATCCTCGTCATCGGCACGTACCGCGAGGCCGAGGCGCGGCTGGATCCGCAGCTCGCCGGCACGCTCGGCGACATCATCCGCCACGGCCAGCGGCTGCCGCTGCGGGGGCTGCGCGAGCGCGACGTCGCGGCGGTCGTCGAGCGGGTCGCGGGGCGCCGCCCGTCCGATCGCGTCGTCCGCGCGATCCACGAGGCGACCGAGGGCAACCCGTTCTTCGTCGACGAGGTCGTGCGGCTGCTGAGCGCGGAGGGCCGGCTCGACAGCGAGGCGCACGTCATGAGCCTGCGGATCCCCGACGGCGTGCGCGAGACGATCCGCCACCGCCTCGCGCCGCTGCCCGACCGGGCGCGCAAGCTGCTGCTGTGCGCGGCGGTCATCGGGCGCGAGTTTCGCCTCGACACGCTGCAGCGCGTGTGCGACCTCGAGCCGGCCGACCTCGACGGCGCGCTGTCCGAAGCCGTCGACTGCGGCGTCATCGCCGAGCGCCCGTCGAAGATCGGTGCGTACGCCTTCTCGCACGGCCTCATCCGCGAGGCGCTGTACGACGACCTCGGCCCGCAGCGCCGCGGCCTGCTGCACCGCCGCGTCGGGACGGCGCTCGAGGAGCTCTACGCGGCCGATCCCGAGCCGCACGTCTCCGAGCTCGCCCACCACTTCTTCGTCGCGGCGACGGCGGGCGAGCTGCCCAAGGCGATCGACTACTCGGTGCGCGCCGGCGAGCGGGCGCTGTCGCTTGTCGCCTACGAGGAGGCGTCCGACCACTTCGAGCGCGCGCTGCAGGCCTACGGGCTGCAGGAGCGCGCCGACGTGCCGCGCCGCTGCGACTTGCTGCTCGCCTACGGCACGGCGCAGAGCCGCGCGGGCAACGCTCGCGGCGCGCGCGAGACGTTCCTGCGCGCGGCTGGCCTCGCGCGCAAGCTCGAGTCGCCCGAGCGGCTGGCGCGCGCGGCGCTCGGCTACGGCGCCGGGATGGGCGGCTTCGAGTTCGGCCTCGTCGACGACGCGCTCATCGGCCTGCTGCAGGAGGCGCGCGACGGCCTCGGCTCGGCCGACCTGCCGCTGCTCGCGCGCGTGCTCGGCCGGATGGCGACCGAGCTGTACTACTCCGACCGGGCTGCCGAGCGCGTTCAGCTCTCGGAGGACGCGGTCGCGATGGCGCGCAGGCTCGGCGACCGCGCGACGATCGCCTCGACGCTCAGCGCGCGCTATCTCACGCTGTGGGGGCCCGAGAACTCGACGCAGCGCCTGCAGATCGCGACCGACGTCGTCGCGCTGGGCGAGGAGGCGCGCGATCGCGAGCTCGTGCTGCGCGGGCACGTCTGGCGGATCGTGTCGCTCATGGAGCTCGGCGACTGGGTGGGCGCCGACATCGAGCTCGCGATCCACGCGCGCCTGGCCGACGAGCTGCGCGACCCGCTGCACCTCTGGCAGGTGCCGCTGTATCAGTGCAACCGCGCGATGCTCGAAGGGCGCATGGCCGACGCCGAGCGGCTCGCGGCCGAGGCGTTCGCGACCGGGCGTGGCGTGCAGGCCCAGAACGCCGCGCAGCTCTACGCGGTGCAGCTCTTCGCGCTGCGGATGATGCAGGGGCGCTTGAGGGAGGTCGAGCAGTCGCTGGAGGAGTTCGCGCGGCGCTACCCGGCGGCGCCGGTGTGGCGCGCGGCGGCCGCGTTCGCGAGCGCCGCGATGGGTCGCACCGAGCACGCGCGCCGCGCGTTCGAGGCGCTGAGCGGCAGCGGTCTCGCGGAGGTCCCGCGCGACGGCGAGTGGCTGTCGACGGTCGCGCTGCTGATCCGCACGGGCGCGCTGCTCGGCGACGCCCCGCGCACCGCCGAGCTCGGGAGGCTGCTCGAGCCGTACGCCGATCGCTCGGTCATCGCCGGCCGGGGCGCCACGACGTTCGGGCCCGTCTCGCGCTTCGTCGCGATCGCGGCGATCGCCGACGGGCGCTACGCGGACGCGATTCCCTACCTGGAAGCGGCGCTCGCGACCGCGCGGCAGTGGGGCGCGGACCCGCTCGTGGCGGCGGTGCGGGTGGAGCTCGCCGACGCCCTCGAGCGCGCCGGGGTGCAGTCCGAGCGTGCGCGCGTGCTGCGCGCCAAGGGGATCGGCAGCGCGCAGCGGATGAAGCTCCACGGGTTGCTCGAGCGCTGGGAGACCGAGGCGGAGGCGGCGGCTGCGGCGGCCGCCGCAGCGGCGGCGCCCCCGGAGCCTGTGCCGGACGTCGCCGCGGTGGCCGCGCCCGCCGCCGGGCCGGTCGCCTTCTACCGCCGCGGCGACATCTGGACGATCGGGCCGTCGGACGGGCAGATCCAGCTGCGCCACGCGAAGGGCCTGAGCCACATCGTGCGGCTGCTCGCCGCGCCGCGCGTGGAGTTCCACGCGCTCGACCTCGTCGCGGGTCCGCCGGAGCGCGGGACGAGCGTCGCGGTCGCGGTCGGCTCGGGCATGGAGGTCCGCGGGCGCGGCGAGGGCGACGCGGGCCCGCTGCTCGACGTGCAGGCCAAGGCGGCCTACCGCGCGCGGGTCAGCGAGCTGCAGGAGGAGATCGACGAGGCCGAGTCCTTCAACGACCCCGAGCGCGCGTCCCGCGCGCGCGAGGAGCTCGGCTTCCTCGCGCGCGAGCTGGCGGGCGCCGTCGGCCTCGGCGGCCGCGATCGCAAGACGGGCTCGGACGCCGAGCGCGCGCGTGTGAACGTCACCCGCGCGATCCGCACCGCGCTGAAGCGCATCGCCGACCACGACCCGGTCCTCGGCCGCAGCCTCGGCGGCGCGATCCGCACCGGCACGTTCTGCGCCTACGAGCCACCGCCCGGCGACGACGAGCCGGCCTGGGATCTCACCGGCCCCTCATAGCTGAAACTTCTCACCCTCGGCGGTGAGACGGGAGTACGCTGCGAGGACCAGCGGAGAGAGAGGGCGAGGGTGGCGTTCACGACCAAGGCCGGGCTGGCCGGGGGGCTGCGCGACGCGGCGAACCTCGAGCATCAGCTGATGCTGCAGTACCTGTACGCGGGGTTCTCACTCAAACGCGATCCCGGCCCGGGATGCACGCCGGCGCAGTACGAGGCGGTCCGCCGGTGGTCCTCGACGCTGTTCATGATCGCCCGCCAGGAGATGGAGCACCTCTCGTTCGCCACCGGGATGCTGACGGCGATCGGCGAGCCGGTGCACCTCGCCCGCCGGAACATCGGCAAGCAGGGCCTGCTGTCGCCGTTCTTCACGAGCGAGAGCCTGGACACCGGCACCGCGAAGGGCGATCCGACGCCGCGCTCGCTGCCGTACACCTTCGCGCGGTTTGACCTCGAGACGCTTGGGCGCTTCATCTGCGGCGAGAGCCCGCCGTACCGGCATCTGCCCGCCGGCGTCTACCCGAAGTGGTGCTTTCACTGCGACGGCCCGCCGCTCACGGCGACGAGCGAGGAGGGTGGCCCCGAGCCCGAGACCCGGCTCGTCGAGACGCCAGGGCTGCTCGACGCCGAGGAGGCCTTCGTCGCCGGGAGCGTTCAGGAGCTCTACACCGCGATCAAGGACGCGTTCGCCACGCTCGAGGACATCTTCGTCGCCAAGCCGCCGGAGGTCGAGGTTCCCGTCGAGTACAACGTGTTCGCCTTCCCGGTGACCGACCGGGCCACGGCGGTCGCGGCGGTCGATCTCATCCTCGAGCAGGGCGAAGGGCTCGGCGATCCGTGGAACCTCGACAGCCACTTCCGTCGCTTCTACGAGATCCGCACCGAGTTCTGCGAGATGAATGCCAAGGACGAGAAGTTCGACCCGGCGTATCCGCTGCTGCAGAACCCCGCGTCGGAGGACATCGACAACGACCTCACTCGCGCGGTGTTCGACGTCTGCAACGAGGCGTACGTGACGCTGCTGTTCGTCCTCGCCGGCCTCTACCAGCACGCGGTCCCCGCGAAGGACGACAAGTACCCCTTCCTGTCCACCGCGCTGAGCCAGAACGCGTTCGCGCCGGCGATGACGATGATCGTGCGCGCGCTCAACGAGATCCTGGTCCTGCTGCCGATCGCCGGCGAGGACTCGAAGCGAACCAGCTCGAACTACTACCTCGGAGCCGACGACCTCGCGCTGCTGACGCCGACGTACAACCAGGCGACGGACAAGCTCGAGCTCAACCCGTGCTTCGGTGACATCGTCTTCCTGCTCGATCGATGGGAGAAGATGACGGGCGCGATCGACGCGGTCGCGAAGCGCGCGGTGACAGAGGTGCCGGCGTGGGTGCCGGAGGAGACGCGCAAGAAGATCGCCGACGACCTGCGCTACGTGTACCACAGCGCCCATCGCACGGGATCGAACCTGCGCCAGACCTATCAGGCCGGCCTGTACACGAAGTTCGTCTCGGTCTGAGGTGAGTCATGCCAGCGATCGTCAAGTACCTCACGGCCGGCTTCGAGGGCTACTTCATGTGCCGCCTCGCGACGGACCCCGACCCCAACAACGAGCCGCGCGGGCGCAGCGGCTACACGATGGCGCTCACGCGGGAGCGGCCGCTGGACCAGGTCATCCGGCTGCAGCCCGACGACTACGTCAAGTCTCATCTGCGCCGGCCGGGTCCGCAGATCGGGCGCGACGTCGGCGTCAACGTCCGGTCGGTGGCGTTCGACGGCGTGCAGCTGAAGGGCCATCACCCGCTCGTCGACGCGAGGGTCAGCCTCGGGGGCATCAACGACATCTTCGGCGGGCCGATCTTCGAGAGCCGCAACAACATCGTCGGCTCGGACGACTCGATGGCGTTCGCCGTCAATCCGTTCGAGCTCTCGATCGACTGTCCGCCCGGCCCGGAGAGCGTCTCGCTGCGCGCGGTCGACCACCTGAACCCCGCTAACAAGACCCAGGAGATCTGGCAGATCGACAACCCCGCGCTGTACGGCCGGCGGTTCCCGACGAAGTTCGCCCCCGCGTCGCCGGAGGTCATGCAGGCGATCAGCGTGTTCGACGGCTACGCGTACTTCCGCGGGCGCCGGGCGTTCCTCGACGAGGAGATCGCCCGCCTCGAGGCCGGCAAGCCGCCGCTCGCCGCGCCCGACCTGGACCCGGCGAGCTTCGAGCTCGAGATCCAGGAGGCGAAGACGCGCTTGTACCAGCTCGAGTTCTGGGGCGATCGCGTCATCAACAAGCTCGGCTTTCGCCTCGAGTGGGAGTTCGACATCAACGGTGAGCAGACGATCGCGCCGGAGGGCGAGGCTGCCAGGAGCGCCCTCGGCGGCCGCATCGACACCGAGCAGCCGTGGCACGTGCGCTTCTGGTTCGGCGGCTGGGACGGCGACCTGCTGATCGGCTACATGCGCGGTGCGCTCAGCATCCCGTTTCAGCCGGACCCGGTGCTGCTCTCGGCGCTGTCGCCCTGATCAGGCGGCGATGTCCGCCGCGGCCGGCGCCTTGACGAGCACGAGCTCGCCTTCGGCGGCGGTGACGCGGACGGTGTCGCCGTCGGTGAACTCACCCTGGAGCATCGCCATCGCGAGGCGGTCGACGAGCCGCTTCTGGATGACGCGCTTCAGCGGGCGCGCGCCGTAGACCGGGTCGTAGCCGAGGTCGCCCAGGAGCGTCCGCGCCTCGGGTGTCAGCTCGACGGCGATCCCGCGCTCGGCGACGCGATCGATGACGCGGCGCGCCTGCAGCGCGACGATCTCACCGATCTGCGAGCGGTCGAGCGTCGAGAACTCGACGATGTCGTCGAGGCGGTTGATGAACTCCGGCCGGAACGTCAGCTCCGCCCCCGCGGCACCGCCGGGGATGTTCGAGGTCATGATCAGCACGACGTTCTTGAAGTTCACCGTGCGGCCGTGGCCGTCGGTCAGCCGGCCGTCGTCCATGACCTGCAGCAGGACGTTGAACACGTCGGGATGGGCCTTCTCGATCTCGTCGAGCAGTACGACGCCGTACGGCCGGCGCCGCACCGCCTCGGTGAGCTGGCCGCCCTCGTCGTAGCCGACGTAGCCGGGGGGCGCGCCGACCAGCCGCGACACGGAGTGCTTCTCCATGTACTCCGACATGTCGATGCGGATCATCGCCTCGCCCGTGTCGAACATGAACTCCGCGAGCGCGCGGGCGAGCTCGGTCTTGCCGACGCCGGTCGGGCCGAGGAAGAGGAAGGTGCCGATCGGGCGATCGGGATCCTGCAGCCCGGCGCGCGAGCGACGCAGCGC
Organism: uncultured Actinomycetes bacterium; assembly: GCA_963743055.1. Taxonomy (GTDB): domain Bacteria; phylum Actinomycetota; class Thermoleophilia; order Solirubrobacterales; family Solirubrobacteraceae; genus CADCVQ01. Next base: position 122,571 of record CAVUOK010000008.1, read on the forward strand.
GTTCGCGACGGCCTCGACCGCCTCGTCCTGGCCGATGACCCGCTGGTGCAGGCGATCCTCCATGTGCACGAGCTTCTCGACCTCGCCCTCGAGCATCCGGCTCACCGGGATGTTCGTCCAGCGCGCGACGACCTCCGCGACGTCCTCGGCGGTGACCTCCTCCTTGAGGAAGCCTTGGTTCGCGTCGGACCGCTCCTCCGCCGTGGCGAGCGCCCGCTGCAGCTCGGGGATCTCCCCGTAGCGCAGCTCGGCGGCGCGCTGCAGGTCGGACTCGCGCTCGGCGCGCTCGGCCTCGCGGTGGGCGGCCTCGAGCTTCTCCTTGAGCGTCCGCACGGCGGTGATCTGGGCCTTCTCGTGCTGCCACTGCGCCTTCATGCCGGAGCTGCGCTCCTGCAGCTCGGCGAGCTCGCGCTCCAGCGCGACGCGGCGCGTCTTGGAGGCCTCGTCCTTCTCCTTGGCCAGCGACGTCAGCTCGATCTCGAGCTGCATCGCGCGGCGTTCGAGCTGCTCGATCTCCTCGGGCAGGGAGTCGATCTCGATGCGCAGCTTCGACGCGGACTCGTCGATGAGGTCGATCGCCTTGTCGGGCAGGAAGCGGTCGGCGATGTAGCGGTGGCTGAGCGTCGCGGCGGCGATCGTCGCGGCGTCCTGGATGCGCACGCCGTGGTGGACCTCGTAGCGCTCCTTCAGGCCACGCAGGATCGCGATCGTGTCCTCGACGGACGGCTCGCCGACCATCACCGGCTGGAAGCGACGCTCCAGCGCGGCGTCCTTCTCGATGTGCTTGCGGTACTCGTCGAGGGTCGTCGCGCCGACCGCGCGCAGCTCGCCGCGCGCGAGCATCGGCTTGAGCAGGTTGGCGGCGTCGACGGCGCCTTCCGCGGCGCCCGCGCCGACGATCGTGTGCAGCTCGTCGAGGAACAGGACGATCTGCCCGCGGGCCTCCTGGACCTCCTTGAGCACGGCCTTCAGCCGCTCTTCGAACTCGCCGCGGTACTTCGAGCCGGCGAGCAGGGCGCCGATGTCGAGCGCGACGACCTTGCGGTCGCGCAGCGACTCGGGGATGTCGCCCTCGATAATCCGCTGGGCAAGGCCCTCGACGATCGCCGTCTTGCCGACGCCGGGCTCGCCGATGAGGACCGGGTTGTTCTTCGTGCGGCGGCTCAGGACCTGGATGACGCGGCGGATCTCCTCGTCGCGGCCGATGACCGGGTCGAGCAGGCCGTCGCGGGCGGCGTCGGTGAGGTCGCGGCCGAACTTCTCGAGCGCCTGGAACTTGTCCTCGGGCGACTGGTCGGTGACGCGGTGCGAGCCGCGCACGTCGGAGAGGGCTTGGAGGAGCCGCTCGCGCGTCGCGCCGACGGCGCGCAGCGCCTTGCCGGCGGGCCCGTCGTCTTTGGCGAGCGCGAGCAGCAGGTGCTCGACGGAGACGTACTCGTCCTTGAGCTGGCGCATCTCGCGCTCGGCGGCTCTCAGCACGGACATGAGCTCGGGCGACGTGGTCGGCTCGGCTTCGCTCGCCAGGGTGGGGAGGGCGTCGAGCGCGGCGTTGACGTCGGCGCGCAGCACGTCGGGCGACGCGCCGAGCTTGCGCAGGACGGGCGCGACGAGGCCGCCGTCCTGCTCCTCGAGCAGCACGGCGAGCAGGTGTTCGGGGGAGACCTGCGCGTGGCGCCTCGTCGGGGCGAGGGCGAGCGCCGCCTGCAGGGCCTCCCGGGTCTTGATCGTGAAGCGGTCGGCTTGCATGGATCTGAGTGTAGACGACTCAGATTTCATCTCTCAAGGGCGTACCGGCGACGGGCGGTATCGCCACCGATAGGCTGCGCCGCATGCGGCTGCTCCGGAGGTCCCTGCTCGTTGCCGCATGCCTCCTCTTTGCCGGTCCCGGCTCGGCGACAGCGGCGCCGACGGTCGAGGCCGAGCCGAACGAGAACGTCTTCGAGCTGACCGGGCCGATCTCGCGCGACGGCGCGATCGGGACGCTCGCCACCGTGACCGACGTCGACGAGTTCCTGGTCCAGTTCCAAGCGGCCCGCAAGGTCAAGCTCCTGTTCAACCTCCTGAATGCGGGGACGCCGGAGTGCCCGCTCTCGCCGGCGGGCGGGCTCGTGCGCTACCTGCTGCGGGCGCCCGAGGCGGTGGAGCCGTTCGTGAGTGGCGAGCTCGAGGTCGGCAGCGAGTTCGTCGACATCGTGCCCAAGGACACGCCCGGCGAGCAGGGTGACCCGTCGCAGCCGCTTCACCTGACGTTCTCCGCCGAGGGCGAAGAGGCCGCGGGCTGCACGTACCGCTTCACGGTGACCGACTCGGGTGGCCACGCGACGGATGCGATCGACGCGACGCCGCTGCCGGACTTCGCGGACGTGACGGTGCCCGAGCCGAACGACCTCCTGGCACAGGCGTTCGGGCCCCTGGCCGGCGACACGTCCTACTACGGCACGATCGACGCGGACGGCGACGTCGACAGGATGCGCGCGTGGCTGTTTCCGGGTCAGGCGGTGACGGTCGAGCTTGGTGTCGCCGGTGGTATGGGGTGTGACGCATGCGAGGCGGCGGTGACGATCGAGGACCCCGTCAAGAACGCCCTGCTTCCCGCGCTCGAGGCGAAGCCCGAGCAGGTCGTGAGCGCGCCGATCGTCGGCACGCCGGCCGAAGCCCTCATCAGCGTGCGGGGCAAGCCGAAGGCGCGCTGGCGGCTGCGCCTCTCGCCGGCGGACGCGATCCTGCCCGCGGCCCCCGCCGGGACGAAGCCCCGCGCTCCGCGAAAGCCGTACAAGTCGGGCGTGACGCTGCGCCGCGGCGCGGGCTCGGCCGTGCGCTACCTCGGCAAGGTCAGCTCGACGGGAGGAGCCGCCTGCCACTCGAACCGGCTCGTGGTCCTCCGCCACGCGGGTTCCGGTGCCAAGCGCTTCTCGATCACTCGCACGCGCGCGGACGGCACGTTCACGGTGACCCGCCGGACCCGCACGGCCGGCACGGTCTACGTCGCGGTCGTCGAGAGGACCACCACCAGCCGCCTCTGCCGCTTCGCCCGCTCGCCTCGCGTCGCGGCGTAGAGCGGCTGCTCGAGGTGGCCGGCCGTCCAGATCACTCGCTGCCGTCGGGGTCGACCATCTCGAGCGCACGCGATCTCGCGAGCGCCGTGTCCGCCTCGCCCAAGCCGTCGCCGATCGCACGATAGATCTCGAGAGCCTGGTCGTAATACGCCGTAGCGGGCCCGGGCCGACGCTGAGCCGCGGCTGCGTCGCCGAGGCTGCGAACCGTATTGGCTTCGCCGAGCAGGTCACCCATCTGCCGCTGGACCGGTAGCGCCTGCTGGTACGCAGCGATGGCGTCATCGATGCGGCCCTCGCCAGCGGCCGCGTCCCCAAGGCTCTTCAGCGCGTTGGCCTCCGCTGCGCGAGCCCCGATCTCGCGGTCGATCGTCAGCGCCTGGTTGTAGAGGTCGATCGCATCTGCGTAGCGCCCCTGCGTGGCCGCGGCGTCGCCGAGGCTCTTCAGGATGTTCGCCTCTCCCAGCCTGTCCCCGATCTCGCGATAGATCTCGAGGGCGCGCCGCTGGAGGCCGACCGCATCGTCGTGGCGTCCTTGCTCACGTGCGGCGTCGCCAAGGCTGGTGAGCGTGTTGGCCTCACCCACGAGGTCACCGATCTTCTGGTGAATCGGCAGCGCTTGGTTGTACAGCACCATCGCCTCGTCGTGGCGCCCTTGCGCGGCGTGGGCGTCGCCAAGGCTCTTGAGTGTGTTGGCTTCGGCGCTCCGCGCGCGCATCTTGCGGTGTATCGGGAGCACCTCGTTGAACCGTTCGATCGCGTCGTGGAAGCGGCCCTGCTTGGCGGCGACGTCGCCAAGGCTCTTGAGCGTGTTGGTCTCACCGAGCCGATCCTCGAGCTGACGGTAAATCGGAAGGACCTTCTCGTAGATCGATGTCGCGTCGACAAACCGGCCCTGCATCGTCGCGACGTCTCCCATGCTCTTGAACGTCGCGGCCTCCCCTCGCCGATCGCCCGCTTCGTGTTCGGAGAGCGCCTCTTCGTAGAACGCGAGCGCGTCGCCGAATCGCCCCAGGCCCGCCGTGGCATCACCGAGGCTGCGTAGCGCTCGGGCGTCGCCACGCCTGTCGTCCTCCTCGCGCACGATCTGCAGCGCCTCTTGACAGCGGGCGATCGCATCGTGATAGCGACCCTGCATTCGTGCCATGTCGCCGAGGTCGGTAAGCGCGAGTGCCTCGCCGCTGCGAGCGCCGAGTTCGCAGTGGATGGCGAGCGTCTGTTCGTAGAACTGGATCGCGTCGTTGAAGCGGCCTTGTCCGGCCACCGCGTTGCCGAGGCTGCGCAGGGTGCTTGCCTGGCCGCTGCGGTCTCCGATCGCCTCGTAGACCGGAAGCGCCTGTCCGTACAGCGCGATCGCGTCGTGATGATGACCGTGGCGGGCAGCAGCGTCACCCAGCATGTTGAAGACGCGAGCAGCGTCATTCAGCACGTCGCGCGCCTTGACTGAGCCCGAGCGCTCCAAGGCGTAGCCACGAGCCAGCAGCGTGTTGGCCTCGCCCAGCCGGTCGCCGATCTCGCGGTACTTGGCGAGCGCCTGCTCGTAGCGTGCGATGGCCGTCGGAAGCCGCCCTTGGCCCGCCGCCGAATCCGCGAGGCTTCGCAGCGTGTTCGCTTCCCCGAGCCGATCGTTGAGCTCGCGCTGAATCGGGAGGGCCTGCTTGTAGTAGTACACCGCCTCGTCGAGGCGCCCTTGCCCTGCGGTGGCGTCGCCGAGGCTCTTCATCGTGCTGGATTCGGCGCTGCGCGCGCCGATCTCGGTGTGGATGGGAAGCGCTCGCTTGTAGTACGCGACCGCGTCGTCGTAGCGGCTCTCCCCAGCGGCGGCGTCACCCAAGCTCTTGAGCGTGTTCGCCTCGCCAAGGCGCTCGCCGATGTCGCGGTAGATCAGGAACGCCTGCTCGTGCCGCTCGATGGCAGCTCCATAGCGACGTTGCTCGCGTGCGGCGTCGCCCAAGCTTGTAAGCGTGTTGGCCTCGCCGAGGCGCTCGCCGATGTCTCGATGGATCTTGAGCGCTTGGTCGTAGAGCACGATTGCGTCGTTGAAGCGACCCTCCCCGGCCGTTGCGTCGCCGAGGCTCTTGAGCGTGTTCGCTTCGGCATCTCGCGCGTGCGTGTCCTGGTGGATCGGCAACGCCAGCTCATAGAAGTCGATCGCGTCTTGATAGCGGCCCTGCATGCGCGCCGCGTCGCCCAAGCTCGTCAGGGTGTTGGCCTCGCCGTGCGCGTCTTTGATCTCGCGCTGGATCGGGAGGGCTCGCTCGTAGTGTGCGATCGCGTTCTCGTGGCGACCTTGCATGGTGAACGCATCTCCGAGGCTCTTCAGGGTGCTGCTCTCACCTGGCCGGTCTGCGATGACGCCGTAGCTCGATAGGGCAAGGTGGTACTGCTCGATCGCGTCGTCGAATCGGCCCCGCATCGTGGCCACATCACCAAGGCTCTTGACGACGTTCGTCTCGCCGAGATCGTCGTCCACCTCGCGAAAAAGCGCCCGCGCGTGATCGTAATGTGCGATCGCGTCCACGTGGCGACCCCGCATCGCCGCTGCGTCACCCAGGCTCTTGTGCACCTTCGCCTCACCGCGACGATCGTCGAGGTCGACGTACAGCGGCAGGACCGCGCCGTATAGCTCCACGGCGGCAGTGGTTCGACCCACCATGCGCTCGGCGTCGGCGATGCCTTTGAGCGCGTTCGCTTCGGCGAGCCGGTCGCCGAGGTCAGAGTGCAACGGCAGCACTTGCTGATACAGCTCGATCGCCTCGTGGTAGCGGCCGTCGAGTTGCTTGGCGTCGGCCAGGCTGTGAAGCGCGCGCGCATCGCCGCTTGGATCGTGCAGGTCGCGATACAGGCTTCGCGCCTCCTCGAAGAGGGTCGTTGCCTCGTCGGCGCGCGAGCGCGCCAGCGCAGCGACTCCGAGTGCGGTCAACGTTGCGGCTCGCGCCTGCGGGTCGTCGTGTTCCCCAAGCTCGACCAGGACGTCTTCGAGGAGCGTCTCCCAGTGGCGTCGGCGCTGGACGGACCTCGACGATGATAGGTCGCGGATGGCCAACTCCGCGGTCGCGCGCGCGTCGCCGGGCTCGGGAGCGAAGACGTGCAGGCCGGAGAGGCCCGACCAGAGATCGACGGCTGACGAGAACGCGCGCAACCCGAACTCCGGAAGCCACACAACGATCGGCTGCGGGCGGACACGGCGTAGATAGTCGCGGTTGAAGTTCAACTCCCCCAGCTTCGGCGAGTCCGGCTCGAGGGGCTCGAGCCCCGTGATCAACACCGCCGCGTGTTGTGGGGGCACAGCCCTTTCGATCGCCAAGACGACGCTCTCGGTCTGGTCCTCCGGATCGAGTGCGACCTCGACGAGCTCGAGATCGTCGAGGTCGGCGCGTAGCTCGGCGATGAGGCGATCGCGCAGCCCGGGATGGTTCACCACCGCCAGCGCGATTCGGAAGGAGCCGTCACCACGTACGATCATCCGCTCAAGCGCCCTCAGCTCCTGATGGTTGTCCTCGGACAACGCGGCGGCAGAGGAATGCTTGGGGATCACAGCTTGATCTCCTTTAACAGCGGATTCAAGCCATACCAGGTCTCCTCGTCCGGCGACTCATAGGCGTAGACGTAGAGGTTACGCATGAGATTCCAGAAGCGGGGATCCTCCGGCGGCGTGCCGCTGGCGTCGAGCTCGATGAGCATCCTGCGGTCGGCCGCGGTGAGCGAGCGGGCGAATCCCCTCGCCGACCGAGGTATGTAGCGGTTCACGGCGTCGGCAGAGATCGGCAGCGCGTCTACGGACCCGATGAGATTGGTGACGTTGCGAAGCAAGCTTCGAACGTGACCGCCTGACAAGCGCACGAGCCGCCACAGGGACGCCTCGTCTTTGAAGATCCGCGCCGTGCAACTCGCGAAGCTCTCGCCCGATCCCCCCAACGCGGCATGCGCGCGGCGGCCGAGGATCTCGAAGAGCGCGTTCTCGGCGACGACGTTCGGCTTGCCCTCTCGGTTCGCGATGGAGATCAACGGCAGCGCATCGATCGGAGCGCCGTATACATCGCTCAAGCGACCTTCGGAGGACGAGTACGCAAGTTCGATCGGAACGGTCAGCAGGAGACTGCAGTTGATGGCGCGCAGTCGCCCGGAGTTATCGAGAAAGAAGCTCTCATGGTTGGTCACAGTGCTTGCGGACAGGACTTGCCGGGGGATCTTGTCGAGGCCGTCTACTACGAGCAACACGTCGTCGTAGCCCGTCCCTTCTGCGCCTCGCGGACACCTCAGATGCTCGCGCGCGGCCGGCATCAGCTCCGTGTTGACGAAATCCAAGACGGTCGGCAAGTGTCCCCGGAGAACGTTGCGGAACTCGTCGCGCTCCGTCGGGTAATCCGCACGTGCGAAGCTGTACTTCACCGGGCGGAGATTCACCTCGGCCTTCTCCAGATGCATGCTGCGAGCGGTGTTCCAGATCGGCGCTAGGAACTGGCGCAGACGCTTTTCGCCAAGCTCCATGCCCGTCTCGGCGAGGTCGCTGGCGAGCTGGCGCACGATCTGGAGCACCAGATCCTCGGGCTGGAGGTCCTGCAGATCGAGGTAGTCCTCCGCGACCAGCGTCGAGACGAACACGCGCTTACCTTCGTGGCCTTGCTCGAGCGTGCGCCGCACGCGGTTGAGCTCGGTCGTCTTGCCGGACCCGGTGTGCCCGGTCATCAGCCGGGTGATCGGGTACTCAGGTGAGGCCTGCCGGATGAAGGCGCGCACGAGCTGCGACTTCGCGTCGTTGGGGTCCGGGTCGCGGTCGAGCTTGCGCTGCCAGTCGACATAGAGCGCATCGTCCTCGTCGCCGGCTTCAAGAGCTCGCAGCGGATCAAGCGCACGGTACAGCGCAGTGATGTCCTGGTTCATCCCAGGGCCATTATGACCAGCGCGACCGCCGGTTCCGAGCCTAGCGGTCGCCGCAGGCCGTGGCGAGCGCGAGCGCGGTGCAGACCTCGCGCATGCGCGCTGCCGACAGCCGCGTGATCCGCTCGACGCACAGCGCGGACCGGATCACGGTGACGTTGTCCAGCGTGAGACAGCAGGCCGACGGCATGCCGTCCGCTCGCCCGAGCGCGACTTCTGTCGGGATGTCGCGAACCGTGCGCGTGGCGGGGACCGCGAGCACTTGGTTGAGCACGGGGATCGCCTCGTCGCGAGTCAGGATCAGGTACGGCCGGCGTGCGCTCTGCGGGTGCTCATACCACCAGACCTCGCCGCGTCTCACCACGGCTCGTGGCCCGCCGCGCGCTCCTCGGCGTCGAGCCGCGCCATGAGCTCGCGCGTTGCGATGTCGGACGCGGCCTCGAGATCGCCCCACTCATCCGGTGCCGCTTGCGGAATACGGCGATAGCCCTCGGCGATGCGCTCGCCGACGGCGGCTGCGGTGCTCTGCTGGAGGCCTTCGACGACGAACTCGCGGATGAGCGCCGATCGCGACATCGCGCGGCGCTCCGCGAGCGCGTCGAGCGATTCGACCAGCTCCCGCGTGAGCTGCACCATCGTCTGCGTGCGGGCCATAGCCCTACCGTAGCACTATGGTCGCGCGTGCAACACGGCGCGCCGTAGCGATGCGCAAGGCTTTGCTGCATGGAGAACGAGCTGATCGCCGAGCGCCTCGCGGCATTCGCTGCGCTCTTGGAGCTCGCCGACGCCAATCCGTACACGGCTCGCGCGTACCGGCGCGCAGCCGAGACGATCCGTGGCACGCCCGTCGATGTCGCGGAGCTGGTGCGCAAGGGGCGGGTGCGCGAGCTGCGCGGTATCGGCTCGGGGATCGAGGCGCGCTTGCGCGAGCTGGTGCAAACCGGCTCGATCGCCGAGCTGGCCGAGCTCGAGCGCGAGCTCGCGCCCGACCTCATCGGGCTCGGGCGCTACCTGGGCCTGAGCGCGCGCCGGTCGGTGGAGCTCGCGCGGGCGCTCGACGTTCACACGGCGGACGAGCTGCGCGAGGCGGCGCAGGCGGGCAGGCTACGCAGCGTGCCGGGGATCGGGCGCACCACCGAGGCGCGGCTGCTCGAGGCGCTCGGCCGCGAGGGCGAGCCGCGCCCTCGCGAAGGCCTGCTGCTCAATCACGCGCGCGAGCTGCTCGGCGGCATCGCCGGCGTGCTCGGCGGTGAGATCGCGGGGGACGCGCGGCGCTGGCGCGACTCGTGCGAGGAGCTCGCAGTCGTGTGCGCCGCAAGGGACCCGGAGCCGCTGCTGACGCGGTTCGCGTCGCTGCCGCATCTCGTCGCGCTGATCTCCTCGGCCGAGCGGGAGGCGGTGGGCGTCACGGTGGAGGGCGTGCCGGTCACGCTCGTCGTCGCCGAGCCGTCGCGCTACGGAACCGCGCTCGCACGGGCGACGGGCTCCGCCGAGTACGTCGAGTCGCTCGGGCCGCTGCCCGATGCGCCCGACGAGCACGCGCTCTACGCGCTGCTCGGCATCCCGTGGTGTCCGCCCGAGCTGCGCGAGGCCGGCTTTGAGGGCGAGCCACCACCGCTCGTCTCACTTGACGACATCCGCGGCGATTTGCACAGCCACACCACGTGGTCCGACGGCCGTGCCAGCGCCGAGGAGATGGGCCGCGCCGCGATGGCGCGCGGCTACGACTACCTGGCGATCTGCGACCACACCCCCGCGGTCGGAGCGGTGCGCGGCCTCACTGCCGACGACGTCCGCCGCCAGGCCGACGAGATCGCCGCCGCGAACGAGGTCCTCGCGCCGTTTCGCATCCTGCGCGGGATCGAGGTCGACATCCTCCCCGATGGCCGGCTCGACCTGCCCGACGACGTCCTCGCCGAGCTCGACTGGGTCCAAGCGAGCGTCCACGGCGGCCAGCGCATGCCGCGAGCCGAGATGACGCGTCGTGTCCTCGAGGCGCTGCGAAACCCGTCGGTGCGCTGCCTGAGCCACCCCACGGGCCGCTACATCAACCGCCGCCCGGAGAACGCCGTCGACCTCGACGAGGTGTTCGCGTTCGCGGTCGAGCACGGCGTCGCGATCGAGGTCAACGGCCTCCCACCGCGGCTCGACCTCAGCGGCGAGCACGTCCGCGACGCGCTGCGCGCCGGCGTGAAGATCGTCTGCTCCACGGACGCCCACTCGGTGAAGGGGCTCGAGAACATGCAGTACGCGGTCGCCACGGCGCGTCGCGGCGGCGCGACCGCGGCGGACGTTCTCAACACCCGTCGCCTCGACCAGCTGCCCGCGCGGACACGGTAGCCAGCAGACGCTGTCGCGGAGCCGTCGCCGCGGCCTGACCCGATCGTCGAACCGGTCTTCGGCTTGGCGAGCGGGTCAGTCGATCCGGCGGATCGGGATGGTGTACGGGCGGATGTCGCTTGCGCGGACGAGCGCTGAGCCTTTCGCCGCCTCGTAGCGGACGATCTCCGCCTTCACTTCCTCGCGACGGCCCTCGAGCACCGCGATCTCCTCCTCGAGCTCCGCACGACGGCGCTCCAGGGCGGCCACCCGGCGGCGGGTGCGCTCGAGCTGCTCCTCGAGCTCGAGCACCTTCTCGACGCCCGCCAGATTCAGGCCGAGCTCGGCCGTCATCTGCTGGATGCGCCGCAGCTTCTCGACGTCCTCGTGCGAGTACAGTCGCGTGCCCTTCGGCGAGCGCTTTGGCTCGATCAAGCCGCGCTGCTCGTACATCCGAAGCGTCTGCGGGTGCATCTCGGCGAGTTCCGCCGCGACCGAGATCATGAAGACGCCGCGGTCGGACGAGACCTCGATGCGAGTCGTCGTGCGGCGTCGCGACGTCATGGCGTGAACAGCCTCTCACGCGGGTTGCCGTTGAGCACCTTCGCGAGATCGTCGACCGCCGCAGACTGCTCGTCGGTCAGCGACGACGGGAGGTCGAGCACGAAGCGGTAGTGGATGTCTCCGCGGCCCGGCTTGCCGAAGCGCTTGGGGCCCAGACCGCGCAACCGCTGGACCGTGCCCGGCCGGGTGCCGGGCGGTACGCGAAGCGTCTTGCGGCCATCCAGCGTCGGCACCTCGATGTTCGCGCCGCGCAGCGCCTCGGGAATCGTCAGCGGCACCTCGACCTCGACGTTGTCGCCCTTGCGCGCGAAGACCGCAGACTCCTGCACGTGCGTAACGACGAAGAGGTCGCCCGCGGGGCCGCCGTTGGCGCCCGGCTCGCCCTTGCCGGCGAGCCGGATGCGGCTGCCCTCGCGCGCGCCGGCGGGCACGTTCACCCGATACCGCTTGACGGTGCGCTTGCGGCCCTGGCCCTGGCACGTCGGGCAGACCTGCTCGATGATCGTGCCCGCCCCACCGCACTGCGAGCACGGGTGCGTGATCGAGAACAGGCCCTGGCCCTCGGACTCGACCCCCCGGCCCTGGCAGCGTGGGCAGACCTTCGGCGCGGTCCCCGGCTTCGCCCCGGTCCCGCCGCAGGTGCCGCAGCGCTCGTACGTCGGCACCGAGATCGGGACCTCGGCGCCGTTGACCGCCTGCTCGAAGCCGATCGAGATCTCGGCTTCGAGATCGCGGCCGCGCTCGGAACGCGGGCGCGGCGGAGCACCGCCGGCACCGCCGCCCGCCCGGCCCCGCGTCCCCCCGCCGAACAGATCCGACAGGATGTCGCCGAAGCCGCCCGCGTCGAACCCCGGCTGGCCGGTGCCGCCACGACCCGCCCCCGAGAATGGGTTCAGCAGCGCGCGGTCGTACTCCTTGCGCTTGTCCGCGTCGCCGAGGACGTCGTGCGCCTGCGAGATCTGCTTGAAGCGCTCCTCGGCCTTCGCGTCGCCCGGGTTCTTGTCCGGGTGGTACTGGCGCGCGAGCTTGCGGTATGCCTTCTTGATCTCGTCCTGCGTCGCCTTGCGGCCGACGCCGAGCACCTTGTAGTGGTCTTGGGCGGGCATGGCTCAGCTCGCCACGATCACCCGTGCGGGCCGCAGGATCGACTCGCCGAGACGGTAACCGGACTGCAGCACCTGCACGACGGTGCCGGACTCCGCGCCCTCGACGGGGTGCTGGGCGACGGCCTCGTGGCGGGTCGGGTCAAACGGCTCGCCGGCCGGGCTGTAGCCCTCGATGCCCGTCCGCCCCAGCGCGGCCGACAGCTCCGCCGTGACGAGCTTGATGCCGGCCGACAGGTGATGCTCGGGATCGGCGGACTCGACGGCTGCCACCGCGCGCTCGAGGTTGTCGAGCGCCGGCAGCAGCTCGCGAGCGAGCTTGCCGATGCCGCGCGCCTCCGCCGCGCGGACCTCGCGCGTCATCCGCTTGCGGTAGTTGTCGAAGTCGGCCTGCGTGCGCTGGGCGAGGTCGAGGTACGCGTCCGCCTTGCCCGCGCGCTCGCGTAGCTCGGCGTCGTCGAGCTCCTCGACGACGCCGTCGCCGGCGGGCTCGGAGTCCGCCTGATCGCCGAGCTCGGCCTCGGCTACGACCTGCTCGGCGTCGGGCGGCGTGCCATCCCCGGCCCCTGAGGGGCCGGGCGGCGACGCCGACCCCTCGGACGCTTCGCGCTCCGAGTCCACCTCTCGCTCCGGCGACGGCGTGGACACCGGCTAGCGCCCCTCGTCCACCGTCTCGGCGGCCTCGTCCACGACCTCGGCGTCGACGACCTCCTCGTCGCCCTCCGCGGAGGCCGAGGCGCCGTCCGGGCCGGCGCCGTTGTCGCCCGACGCCGCCTGCTGCGCCGAGGCCTTCTCGTACATCGCCTCGGAGATCTTGTGGAACGCGGACTGCAGCGCCTCGGCCTTGGCGTTGAGCTCGGCCGGGTCCTCGGACTGCAGCGAGTCGCGCAGGTCCTTGATCAGACCCTCGATCTCGGTCTTCTGCGACTCGTCCATGTTCTCCGCGAGGTCCTTGACCTGGCGCTCGGCCTGGTACGCGGCGTTCTCGGCGCCGTTGCGCGCCTCGGCGAGCTCGCGCAGCCGGCGGTCGTCGTCGGCGTGCGACTCGGCGTCTTGCACCATCCGCTTGATCTCGTCGTCGGACAGCCCGGAGCCGGACTTGATCTCGATCTTCTGCTCCTTGCCCGTGCCGAGGTCCTTCGCCGACACGTTGAGGATGCCGTTGGCGTCGATGTCGAACGCGACCTCGATCTGCGGGATGCCGCGCGGCGCCGGCGGGATGCCGGTGAGCTGGAACTTGCCGAGCGACTTGTTGTAGCTCGCCATCTCGCGCTCGCCCTGCAGCACGTGGATCTCGACCGAGGGCTGGTTGTCCTCGGCGGTCGAGAAGACCTCGCCCTTGCGGGTCGGGATCGTCGTGTTGCGCTCGATGAGCTTCGTCATGACGCCGCCCTTGGTCTCGATGCCGAGCGTCAGCGGGGTGACGTCGAGCAGCAGGACGTCCTTCACGTCGCCGGACAGCACGCCGGCCTGGATCGCCGCGCCGATCGCGACGACCTCGTCCGGGTTGACGCCGCGGTGCGGCTCCTGGCCCGTGAGCTCCTTGACCTTCTCCTGCACGGAAGGCATGCGCGTCATGCCGCCGACGAGGACGACGTGGTCGATCTTCGACGCGCCCTTGTCCTTGGCGTCGTCGAGGGCCTGGCGCACCGGCGCGACCACGCGGTTGAGCAGGTCGGCGGTCAGCTCGTTGAGCTTCGCGCGCGTCATCCGCACGTCGAGGTGCTTCGGGCCGCTCGAGTCGGCCGTGATGAACGGCAGGTTGATCTGCGACTCCTGCGCCGTCGAGAGCTCGATCTTCGCCTTCTCGGCCGCCTCGTAGAGACGCTGCAGCGCCATCGGGTCGTTCTTCAGGTCGATGCCCTGGTCCTTCTTGAACTCGCTCGCGAGCCAGTCCACCAGCGCCTTGTCGAAGTTGTCGCCGCCGAGGTGGTTGTCGCCCGCGGTGGACTTGACCTCGAAGACGCCGTCGCCGATCTCGAGCACAGACACGTCGAACGTGCCGCCGCCGAGGTCGAAGACGAGGATCGTCTGGTCGGACTCCTTGTCGAGGCCGTACGCCAGCGAGGCGGCGGTCGGCTCGTTGATGATGCGCTTGACCTCGAGGCCGGCGACCTTGCCTGCGTCCTTCGTGGCCTGGCGCTGGTCGTCGTTGAAGTACGCCGGCACGGTGATGACGGCGCCGTCGACGGTCTCGCCGAGGTAGGCCTCCGCGTCGGCCTTCAGCTTCTGCAGGATCATCGCGCTGATCTCGGGCGGCGAGTGCTGCTTGCCGCCGGCGTCCACGCGCGCGTCGCCGCCGGGACCGGAGACGACCTTGTACGGGACGATCGACTCCTCCTCGCGCACCTCGGCCTCCTTGCGGCCCATGAAGCGCTTGATCGAGAAGATCGTGTTCTGCGGGTTCGTCACGGCCTGGCGCTTGGCGACGGTGCCGACGAGGCGCTCGCCCGACTGCGCGAAGGCGACGACCGAAGGGGTCGTGCGACCGCCCTCGGAGTTCTCGATGACCGTGGGCTCGCCACCTTCCAGCACTGCCATGCAGGAGTTGGTGGTGCCAAGGTCGATACCGATGGTCTTGCCCATGTGGGGTGAAGCTCCTTCCGCAATGACTAAGAAATCTGCGTCGCAGTGTAGTAGATCGCGAACGCGGGCCGGAAGGGCGGCGGGTGGTGCGGGCGCCTTTACCCGGGGCGCAGGCCGCCGACGTAGTGCAGCGGGCTGATGCCGCGGGCGTGCCCGCTCGACGGCGACGGGACCACGATCACACGGTAGTAGGCGGCCGTCCGGCGGGCGGCGATCGTGATGCGGTAGCTCGACCGCGTGGCCGCGCCGGGCGGCCTCAGCTGGACCCGGCGCAACGTGATGAAGCGCCCGCGCTTGCGCCGCTGCAGCGACGCGCGGGCGCCGCTGAGCTCGGGCGACACGGTGCCTTCGAAGCGCACCCGCCGGCCGCTGCGGCGCTTTGCGGCGATCGACACGCGCACCGTCGTGCGGACGGTGCGCGCGACGCTCGTGACCGGCGGCACCGTCTGCGCGACGACCCGCAGGCGTGCGCTGAGCAGCAGCGGCGAGACGCTGAAGCTGAACGCGCCGCTGCTCGCGGAGCGCTCGGAGGCGATGCGCTCGAACGGGCCTGCGAACGGGAAGAGCTGGCGCTCGAGGACGAGCGGCACGCCGCCCTTGCCCGCGCTCGTCGCGCTGCCGCTGAGGACGGCGGTGTCGCCGTACGGGACGCGGTTGGATCGCAGCGCCGTGGTCAGCAGCGCGGGCGCGCGCGGGCTCGTGAACGAGCGGCGACCGCCGCGCGCCGTGCCGGCCGCGTTGGTCGCGACGACGCGGTAGCTGTAGCGCGTGTTCGGCTCGAGTGCGAGCGACGTCGCGACGGGGATGGCGGCCGTGCCGGCGCCGGCCGCGACGTACGCCGTCGCGCGGTTGAGGCTCGTCCCCGTGCCCCATTCGAAGCGATAGCGCGTGGCCGTCCCGCGCGGGTTGACCGAGCCGGTGAGGGTGACGCCGCGCGGCCCGAGGTCGGCGATGGCGCCGGTCGACGCGGTCGGCGCCAGCGGCGTCGGTGGCCGCACCGTTCTCAGCGAGCGGTCGGCGCCGCGCGCCGTGCCCGCGGCGTTCGTCGCGACGGTGCGGTAGTGGTAGGTCGTGTCCGACGTCAGGCCGGTGAGCGCGGCGGTGATCGGCACGGGTGCGTTGCCGTCGCCTGCGTCCTTGGTCGCCGTCGTGAGGCCGTAGGACGTCGTGGTCCCGTACTCGACGTACCACGTCGTCGGCGATCCGTTGGCGTCGACGGTGCCGGCGACCGTCGCGCTCGTGAGCGTGAGGTCCGAGGCCGCGCCGGTCGTCGCCGCGGGCGGCACGGGGTTGGTCGTCTGTGCTTGCGCCGGCGAGACCGCGACGGATGCGGTCACGAGAAGCGCGAGAAGAAGGCAGCGTCGCATGCGCCCGGCGCAAGATAGCCGCGACCCGCCACGCCGCTCGCCAGGTCTCACCGAATCCTCATCGGGGTGCGCACCCGGCCGGCTTGCGGCGTCAGACGAGGTCGGCGACGGGCACGGTGAGCGCCACCCGCATGGCGGTCAACATGTCGCCGACTCGGGCGCGCTCGATGCGTTGGTAGCGTGAGCCCACAGGCGCGAGGTGCACGACGATCTCCCGGCTCTGGATGTCCAGGACCCAGTACTCCGGGACTCCACCCTCCGCGTAGATCCGGGCCTTGCGGCCGAGGTCCATGCGAAGCGAGGTGTTGCCCATCTCGACGACCAGCAGGGCGCCGGTCGGATGGCGATCGATCGGCGTCTTGGGGACGATCGCGAAGTCGGGCTCGGGGAGGCTGATGGGATTGCCGACGTCGAGCGGACCCTGCGCGCTGAGTTCGAGACCTGCTGCAATCGCCACGGGCGCCCCCAGCGTCATGAGGTGCCGCAATGCGTACGCATGCGGCGGACTCTGCGAGCTCATCTCGACGAGCACGCCGTCGAGCAGTTCGACGCGCGAGTTCTCCTCGAGGATCCCCGCCTCGACCATCGCCTGCACGTCGCTGACCGTGAGCGCGTGCAGCGGAAGCGCCGCATCGACGTGCGTGACCATGCTCGACATCTTAACCCTCGCTTGATTGGTGGAGGTCCATCCGACGGCACGTCGTCAGGCTGACCTCGAGGGTGTGCCGGAACAAGACGGATTCGCAGCGATTGTGTGCAGATCCTGACGCGGCTTCGCGCGCCCGGGTCCCCTCGCGGGCGGCCGCGACGCGCTTCGCTCTAGGGTTGCGCCGTGAGCGCGCACGAGCCATCGGAGATGCTGCGGGGTGCGATCGTCGGCTTGGGGATGATGGGCCGCCATCACGCGCGGCTGCTGCAGACGACGCCGTCGATCGCGTTCGCCGGAGCTGTCGATCCCGGCGGCGACCGCCACGGCGCGGTGCGCGACCCGGCGCTCGTGCACGGCTCGATCGAGGAGCTGATCGAGCGCGGCGCGCCGGACTTCGCGGTCGTCGCGGTGCCGACCGACCAGCACCTCGAGGTCGCGCGGACGCTCGCCAGCGGCGGCGTGCACATGCTCATCGAGAAGCCGCTGGCGGGCACGGTCGCGGCGGCGCGCGCGATCATGGCCGCGTGCGAGTCGGCCGGCGTGCGCGCGGCGGTCGGGCACGTCGAGCGCTTCAACCCGGCGCTCATGGAGCTGCGCCGGCGCACCGAGGAGGGCCAGGTGGGGGAGGTCTTCCTCATCGGCACCGAGCGCTGCGGCCCGTTCCCCAACCGCGTCATGGACGTCGGCGTCGTCAAGGACCTCGCGACCCACGACCTCGACCTCGTCGCCTGGCTCGGCAAGTCGCCGATCGACCTCGTGGCGGCGCAGACCGCGTACCGGACCGGCCGCCTGCACGAGGACCTCGTGCTCGCCACCGGCCGCCTCGCCAGCGGGCTGGCCTTCAGCATCACGGTCGACTGGCTGACGCCGACGAAGATCCGTCGCATGCGCATCCTCGGCGACCGCGGGATGCTCGTCGCCGACACGCTGACCTCCGACCTCGTCTTCCACGAGAACGGGCGCGTGACCTCGGAGTGGGGCTCCACGCAGGCGCTGCGCGGCGTCGCCGAGGGCGACTCGACACGCTACGCGCTACAGCGCCGCGAGCCGCTGCTGGCCGAGCTCGAGGCGTTCTGCGACTTCGTCCGCGGCGAGGACTCCGCCACGGTCACGCTCGAGGAGGGGCTGCAGACCGTCCGCTGCGCCGAGAAGGTGCTCGAGAGCGCGAGCAGCTCGCAGACGGTGCGCCTGTGAAGGTCGTCGTCGTCGCGCTGGGCAAGATGGGCCTGCCGCTCGCGACGTACATCGCGCGCGCCGGCCACGACGTCGTCGGCTGCGACATCGACGCCCGCGCGGTCGACGCGGTCAACGCGGGGGTCGCGCCGTTCCCCGGCGAGGCCGGGCTCGACGAGGCGATCGAGGCTGCAGTCGGCGCCGGCCGGTTGCGCGCGACGACCCACACGAGCGCCGCGGTCGCCGAGGGACCCGATCTCGTGGTGGCCGTGCCACCGCTGTACGTCGACGCGGACGCGCGGCCGGACTGGCGCAGCGTCGACGCCGTCTGTGCCGCGATCGGCGCGGGGCTGCAGCCCGGCACGGTCGTGAGCCTCGAGACGACGGTTCCGGTCGGGACGACGCGCTGGAAGGTCGCGCTGGATCTCGAAGCGGCGAGCGGGCTGCGCTCGGGCTCGGACTTCGACGTCGTGTTCAGCCCCGAGCGCGTCTCGACGGGCCGCGCGTTTCGCGACCTCGACACGTACCCCAAGCTCGTCGGCGGCCTGGATCCGGAGGGCGAGGAGCGCGCGGTCGCGCTGTACGAGGCGTTCATCGCGGCGGAGGTGTGGGCGATGGGCTCGGCCGAGTCGGCGGAGCTGACGAAGCTCGCGGAGACGACGTACCGCGACGTCAACATCGCGTTCGCCAACGAGCTCGCGAGCTATGCCGACCGGCTGGGCCTCGACGTGCAGCAGGTCATCGACGCGGCCAACAGCCAGCCGTTCAGCCACATCCACCGGCCGGGCGTCGCGGTCGGCGGGCACTGCATCCCGGTCTACCCCCACTTCCTGCTCGCCGGCGACCCCGTCGCGCGCCTGCCGCGCGTCGCGCGCGAGGTCAACGACGCGATGCCCGCCTACGCCGTGGGCCTGCTGTGCCAGGCGCTCGGGGGGTCGCTCGAGGGCCTGGCGATCCTGATCCTCGGCGTGGCCTACCGCGGCGGGGTGAAGGAGACCGCGTTCTCCGGGGCCGCGGCGCTGCGCGACGAGCTGCGCGCGCGCGGGGCGACGCCACTCGCAAGCGACCCGATGTACTCGCCCGGTGAGCTGCGCGTCGCGGGGTACGAGCCGTGGGACGGGTCGACCGCGATCGACGGCGCGATCGTCCAGGCCGACCACGACGAGTACCGCCGCCTGCACCCCGAGGAGCTCGGCGGTGCGCAGGTCGTCGTGGACGGCCGCGGCGTGCTCGACGCTGCCGGGTTCGCCGTGGCCGGTGTGCGCGTGCTGCGGATCGGCAGTCCGTCGGAGCCGTAGCGTCAGTCGACCGCGCGGCGCGAGAAGCCGCGCACGCCCAGCGCGCCGAACCCGCCCGTCGCCACGGCGAGCCCGAGCGCCACCCAGCCCGCGCCCATCGCGGGGACCGTGGTGAGCGCGCCGCGCAGCCCCTCCGACAGGTACGTCAGCGGGTTGACGAGCGTCACGACCTGAAACCAGCGCAGGGTGTCGAGCGCCTCCCACGGATAGAACGTCGCGCCGGTGAACAGCAGCGGCGTGAGCGTCACGGCGAACGCGACGTTGATCTTCTGCGGCGTGACGGCGGTCCCCAGCAGCAGCCCGACCGCGGCGCCGGCCAGCGACCCGGCGAGCAGCAGCACGACGAACGCGGGCCAGTTGACCTCGGCGAAGTCGACGCCGCCGGGGAGGATCAGCGCGGCCAGCGGGATGATCGCCAGCGCGGCGACGATCGCGCGCAGCGACGCCATCACCATCTTCTGCACGCCGAGCGCCCACGCCGACAGCGGCGCGAGCAGCCGGTCCTCGATCTCCTTCGTGAACGAGAAGTCGATGACGAGCGGCAGCGCCGTGTTCTGCAGCGCGGTCAGAAACAGCGTGAGCCCGAGGACCCCCGGCAGCAACTGGGTCCCGTAGGACCCGCTGGCGGCGCCGATCTCCGGGAGCACGCGCCCGAAGATGAACAGGTAGAAGAGCGGCTGCAGCAGGCTCTGCGCGAGGAATCCGGCGAGGTCGTGGCGGGCGATGACCCAGATGTCGCGCCCGCACATCGCGCGGAACGCGGTGAGCTGCGCGCGTCCGCGGCTGAGCTGCGGGGCGCTTGCGGGGACGTCGCTCATCGCAGGTCCCTTCCCGTGAGGTGCACGAAGACGTCCTCGAGCGTGCCCTCGATGCGGCGCACGCCGTCGACCGTCAGGCCGGCGGCGTCGGCGATCGCGACGAGGTCGCGCAGCGGCCGCTCGGCGTAGACGCGGACGGTGCTGGCCCCGTCCGCCGAGCTCGCCAGCTCGACTCGGCCGAGCGGCTCGAACGCCTTCACCGGGTCCGCGCTGCCCGTGACCGTGACCTCGAGCCCGCGCTCGCCCGGCAGCAGCGAGCGCAGCCCGCGCGGCGTGTCGAGCGCGATCATCTCGCCGTGGTCGATGATCCCGATCCGGTCGCACAGCAGGTCGGCTTCGGCCATGTCGTGGGTCGTCAGCAGCAGCGTCACGCCGCGCGCTCGCAGCTCGCCGACGCGGTCCCAGAGAAACAGCCGCGACTGCGGGTCCAGCCCCGTCGTCGGCTCGTCGAGGAAGAGCATCCGCGGGTCGTGCATGAGCGCTCGCGCGATCATCAGCCGCTGGGCCATGCCGCCGGAGTAGTCGTTGACGTCGTCGTTCTCGCGCCCTTCGAGGCCGAGCAGCGCGAGCAGCTCCATCGCCCGCTCGCGGCGCCTGCGGCGACTCCAGCCGAAGTACGCGGCGTGGAACGTGAGCACCTCGATCGCGGTCAGCGCGCGGTCGATGTTCGGCCGCTGCGGCACGACGGCGATCCGCTGCTTGACCCCGACGGGGTCCTTCACGACGTCGAGCCCGTCGATCGCGACGCGGCCCGCGGTCGGCCGCACGCGCGTCGTCATCGCTCCGATGGTCGTCGTCTTGCCCGCTCCGTTGGGGCCGAGCAGCCCGAAGACCTCGCCTTCGGCGACCTCGAACGAGACCCCGGCCACCGCGTCGGGCGACCCCGGGCGATAGCGCTTGTGCAGGTCGTCCACGACGGCGAAGGGCACTGCGACCAGGCTAGTCGCCGCGGGCGGCTAGGCTCCGCCAGGTCATGACCGAGCTCACGATCTACGAGAAGCGCGCGTGCTCGACGTGCCGCAAGCTGTCGGCGCTGCTGGACGAGCGGGGCATCGCGGCCGAGCACGTCCAGTACCACGTCGAAGGCATCGACGAGGCGACGATCCGCTCGCTGCTGGGCAAGGCGGGCATCGGCCCGCGCGACGCGCTGCGAGTCCGTGAGCCGCTCGTCGCCGAGCTCGGCCTGCTCGACGAGGGCGTCTCCGACGACCGGCTCATCGCGTTGATGGCCGAGCATCCCGAGCTGCTGCAGCGCCCGATCGTCGTGCGCGGCGACCGCGCCGTGCTCGCCCGCCCGGTCGAGCGCGTGCTCGAGCTGTTCGAGGGGCCGTAACCCGCGCCTACTCGCTGCCGGAGCCACGCGTTCGCTCGTAGTGGCGAGCTTGGCGGGCGCGGTTGCCGCAGCCGTCCGAGCACCACTCACGGCGGGGGTGGTCGCGGAGGAACATCAGCACGCAGCCGGGGGCGCCGCAGGTGCGCAGCTCGTCGCGCTGCGGGCCGGTGAGGAGGTCGATCGCGCTGGCGGCGAAGGTGGCGAGCACGACGTCCGCGCGGCGTGCGTCGCCGAAGTCCGTGCCGCGTGCAGGGAGGTCGCCCGGCTGCCAGACCGCGACGGGTGCGCGCGGAGCGCGCCGGCTTGCCGCGTTGATCGCGTCGATCGCCGCGCGCGGCGGGCGCTCGCCCGCGGCGGCCGCCCGCAGCGCGGCGCGCACCGCCTCGCGCAGCGCGACCAGCGCCGCGGTGCTCGGCCACGCGCCGCGGGGGAGGGCCACGCGCGAGGCGCGCTCGGCGGCGCTGGAGCGAGCGCGCGGGGAGGTGCGGGAGGCGCGCTCGGCGGCGCCGGAGGGAGCGCGCGGGGAGGCGCGGGCGAAGCCGCGGGCGGCGGCGGTCGGCGAGGCGCCGGGGTGCGCGGCGGCGTCGAGGCGCGGTTCGATCGCCCGCAGCCATGCGCGCGCCGTCGCCGAGCCGGCGAGCGCGTCGACGTGACCTCCCTTGGAGGCGTAGATCGTGTTGTGCAGCTCGATCGCGAGCGGCTCGTCGCGCAGCGGCCCGGTGTAGCTCATGACCTAACGGTACCGCACAGCGGCAGACGTTAGGTAGGTGCTATCGTGACCGCATGCCAGACGACCTGCCGACCCGTTAGGAGCGCCGCGATGACCCGGCCACCCGTCCCGCCGTTCGACGAAGCGAGCGCCCGCAAGAAGGTCCAGGCCGCCGAGGACGCCTGGAACACGCGCGACCCCGAGAAGGTCGCCGCCGCTTACACGCCCGACACCGTCTGGCGCAACCGCTCGGAGTTCCTCACCGGCCGTGACGAGGTCGTCGCGTTCCTGACGCGCAAATGGGCCAAGGAGCAGGACTACGCGCTGCGCAAGAGCCTCTGGGCGTTCACCGACGACCACATCGCGGTGCGCTTTCAGTACGAGTGGCACGACGACGACGGGCAGTGGTGGCGCAGCTACGGCAACGAGAACTGGGAGTTCGACGGCGACGGCTACATGCGCCGCCGCGAGGCGAGCATCAACGACGTCGCGATCGCCGAGGACGAGCGGCGGATCTTCGGCAAGCGGACCGAGGCGCAGCAGGGCGCGCCGCTGCCGCTGCGCTGACGCCATGCACGTCGCTTCCCTCTGGCGCTATCCGGTCAAGTCGCTGCGCGCCGAGCCGCTCGACGTCGCCGAGCTCACGTGCGGCGGCGTGACCGGGGACCGGCTCGTCCATGTGCGCGGCGCGCGCACGCCGTTGACCGGGCGCACCCGTCACGGACTCCTCACGATCCCGGCATCGACCGGACCCGGCGACGTCCCGCTCGTCGCCGGCCATCGCTGGGACTCGCCCGAGGCGGCGGCCATCGTCCGCGCCCACGCCGGACCCGACGCGCGCCTCGCCGCGTACGACGGGCCGGAGCGCTTCGACATCGCCAACCTGCTCGTCGCGACCGACGGCGAGGTGGCGCAGCTCGGCGTCGACATCCGCCGGCTGCGGCCGAACATCCTGATCGGCGGGGTGCCGGCCGGCGCCGAGCGCACCTGGCCCGGTCGCGCGCTGCAGATCGGCGACGCCACGATCGGCATCCTCAAGGTCCGCGCGCGCTGCGTCGTCACGACGATCGACCCGGACTCAGGCGATCAGGACGTCGACGTCCTGCGCACGATCAACGCGCGCTTCGGCGGCGAGATCGCGCTGGACTCCTGGGTGATCGCGCCGGGGACGATCCGCGTGGGCGACACCGTAGAGCTGGCGGACAGCGCGGCGCGCCCCGAGCACGTCGGCGGGTGGGTCGTGGGACGGCCGTACACGCCGGTCGCGGCTTGATCGAGCCGGGTCTGGCCGATCCGCGATCGGCTTACACTGACCCGGCATGGTTCTCAGCCCGCCGGCCAGCGTGCGGCGCGCGCGCCGCGAGGACTTCGGGCCGCTCGCGGCGATGCTCGCGCGAGCCTTCTACGACGACCCCGTCACGACGTGGTTCTATCCGAACCCCAAGCGGCGCCTCGTCCGCGCCCGGCGCTTCTTCGGGATCCGGTTGCGCCAGCTCGCCGACCAGGACCTCATCTTCACGACGCCCGACCACTCCGGCGCGGCCCTGTGGACGCTGCCGGGCCGCTGGCGGGAGGACCTCGGGCAGTCGCTCATGCTGCTGCCGATGCTGCCGGTCCTGCTGCCGCGGATCGTGCGCTCGACGCGCGCGGTGCGGGAGATCGAGCGCCGCCACCCCGTGGTGCCGCACTACTACCTGTCGGTGCTCGGCACGGACCCAGACCAACAGGGCGGAGGGGTTGGCTCCGCCCTGCTGGGTCCGGTTCTAGATCGCTGCGACGCCGACGGGATCGCTGCCTACCTCGAGTCCTCCAAGGAGAGCAACATCGACTTCTACGTCCGGCACGGGTTCTCCGTGACCGACCGCATCGACTTGCCCGACGGGCCGCCGCTGTGGTTCATGTGGCGGGAACCACTCCACCGAGCAGGCCGCCGAGCAGCGAGTTGATGAGGCCCGTCACGGTGCTGATGACGCCGGCGACCGGGCTCGAGCCCGAGCCGCTGCCGCCGCCGAGGATGCCACCGAGCAGGTCGCTGATGACGTTGCCGATGTTACCGAGGTCCAGGCCGCCGCCGGAGCCGCTGCCCGAGCCGCCGCCCACGCCGCCGAGGACGCCGTTGAGCAGTCCGCCGAGGAGGCTGTTGTCGCCGCTGACGAACGGCAGCGAGCTGATGATCGTGTCGATCAGGCCCGTGACCGTGGCGAGCACCGACGGGAGGAGGTCGCCGACCATGCCGGTGACCTGCGTCAGGATCGCGCCGAGCGGCGCCTGAACGTCGACCGGCAGGACCGGCAGGATGCCCTGGACGAGCTCGAGGGCGTGCTGAATCGCCTGCGTGGCCATCTCGAGGCACTGCGTGACCAGGCCCGTGATCGTCTCGGGCAGCGTGCCGACGTTCAGCGCGTTGTCGAGATTGACGACCTCGGTCGCATCGCCCGCGCCGAGCGCGGCGATGATCGACGCCAGGGTCGGCTGGACGCTCGCGGGGACCTGGTCCATGAGCGAGGTCAGCAGCTGCAGGATCTGCTCCTTGCCGGCGATCGTGGCCGGGATCGCGTTGGCGATGAGCGCCTGAGCAGGACCGTCGTCGACGAGCGCGGTGAGCGTCTCGAGCAGCGCGTCGTACTGCGTGCCGGCCATCGTCAGCGCCTGAGCGGCGGTGTTGGCGGTGGCGCCGTTGGTGGCCGCGTTGGCCATCCGGCGCGCGGTCCGCGAGGCGTTGGCCGTCTGCGAGCGAGCGAGCTTCAGCTGCTTCTTGGCGACGGTGCTCTGACCGAGGCGGACGGCGCGCTTGAGGCGCTTGACCGAGGTCTGAGCGTTCGAGACGCTCTTCTGGACGGTCGCGACGGACGTCTTGGAGACGGCCTTCGCGGGTGCGGCCGACGCCGTGGCGGGAAGCGCCACGACGGCGGCGAGAGTCGCTGCGACAGCGACGGAACGACGGAACTGAGACATGCGGGTTGTGCCCCCTTCGGCAACTGGGCGGCCTCGGTGAGGCCCCTGGTTTTGCGCCCCCGTCTCGCGACGGGTTTGCCTTTATCGGTCTGTCTGACCCCTACCACGGCCGATCACGATCGTTGTGATGGCCTACTCGACGAACTTTTCAAACTGGCGCGTTGACGCTCTCTCGTCAGCGGTGGCCGAGCAGCTTCTGCAGCAGCGACTGGACGCCGTCGAGCACCTGGTGCACCGGCGCGAGGAGGCTCGTCACCGGCGCGACCTGCTGGACGGGCCTCGCCGCCGGCGATCCGGGCAGCGACAGGCCGAGCGACGCCAGCACGCGATCGATCGACGCGCGCAGCGGCCCGAGCGTGCGGTCGAGCAGCCCGGTCGCCAGCGCGAGCGCCTCCTGCGTGCCGTCTGCGGCGATCGAGGTCGCGTCGGCGATGACCTGCTTGACCTGGTCGCCGAGCTTTCCGAGCTTCGCGACCGCGCTCTCGGGCGCCGTCGCGACGACCGCCGGCGCGGCGGGCGGCGGCGGTGGCGGCTGGGTCACGGAGGAGGCGGGTGTCGGCGAGGGACTCGCCTCGACGGCGGGCGCGGGCGGCAGGAGCGCCGGCGTGTCGCGGTGGCGCTTGGTCGTCGCGGACGATCCGGCGCTCGACGTCGTCGACGCGGTGCTGGTGCGCACGCCGTTGCGGCGCGGCGGCGCGATCGCCCGCGCCCGAGCCGCGGCGCCGGCGGCGAGGGCGGCCGCGTGCAGCGCTTGGGCGCTCGCGCCCGGCGAGCGCTGCTGAGCGACCTGCGACGTGGAAGCCGAGCGGCTGGGCTCGGCTACGTGCTTGATCTCGACGGCGGCGGTGCCCGTCGTCGCGACGGCGGCCGCGACGGCGAGGCCCTTCGCGGCCACCGGCAGGCTGGCCCAGATCCCGCCACCGCCGGCGGCGGCGCCGCTTGAGGCGAGCAGCGCGCCGCCGCCCGCGCCGCCGGCGCCGAGGCCGAGCGCGCCGACGACGGCGACGCCCGACGTCCACGGGGCGAGCAGGTGCAGGTCCGCGCGGCGAGCGCCGATCGAGCGCTGGAAGCTCGCGCAGTCGTCGCAGGAGCGCAGGTGGGCGCGGATGGAGCGGGCGCGCAGGCTGCGGCGGTCGCCGTCGGAGATCGAGTGGCGGACGCTGACGCACTCCGTCGCGCGGCCGTCGGCGGCGGCGTGCAACGCGTTGCGCGCGTCGAACACGGCGCGCCGCGCGGCCTCGTTGGTCATGCCGAGGGCGGTGCCGATCTCGTCGTAGCTGAGGCCGTTGAGCTCGCGCATGACGAGCGCGCCGCGCTGGCGCTCGGGCAGGGACTGCAGGTCGTCGACGAGCTGCTCGAGGCGCCCGCGCTGCTCGGCGTCGACCTCGGGGCCCGGCACGATCGGCTCGAGCTCGGGGGCGAGCTCGGTCTGCGGGCGGCGGCGGCGCATGATCGTGATCGCCTCGTTGTGGGCGATCTTGTAGAGCCACGGGCGCAGCGGGCGGGTCTTGTCGCGGCCGGGCAGCGCGCGGAACGCGTTCTCGAGGGCGGTCTGGGTGGCGTCACGAGCGTCCTCGGCGTCGCGCAGGATCGAGCGCGTGTAGCCCAGGAGCGGGCCGTAGTAGCGCTCGTAGAGTGCGCTGAACGCCGCGTTGTTGCCGCCGGCCGCGCGGCCGGCGAGAGCCTCGTCGCCCAGTCGCGACCACGGGATGACGCGCGTCGGGCTCGGGACAAGGGGAGCTGTCGCTTGCATCGTGCGTGTCGTATCGGCAAACGGAGCGCAAGGATTGAGCGCACGCTAAGGTTTACGGCCCTCGTAGTCTTGGCGCCGTGACCCTCGGCGCCCCGCTGCTGGCGAGCATCGCCTCGTTCTTCGATGCGATCGGCTCGTTCTTCGACAGCCTGTCGCGCGTCGGCTGGGGTCCGCTGCTGCTCGGCGCGACCGCGTTCGTCATCTATCTCACGCTGCGTGCGCGGGCGTTCTTCCACACGCTGCGCGCCGCGTACCCGTCCGAGCCGTTTCAGTTCCGGCGCATCTGGGGCGCGTACATCGCGTCCTACGGCTTCAACAACGTCATCCCCGCGCGCGGCGGCGACGTCATCAAGCTCTTCCTCGTCAAGCAGTCGATCCCGCACGCGACGTACCCGGCGGTGGGCGCGGCGATCTGCGTCGAGGCGGTCTTCGACGCGATCATGGCCGTGTTCATCCTGAGCTTCGCGTTCACGCAGGGCGTGTTCCCCAAGCCGCCGGAGTTCGCGAAGCTCGACGCGTTCGACCTGTCGTTCTTCGCGTCGCATCCGAAGTTCACGCTGTTCGTCATCACCGCGCTCGCGGTGCTCGCGCTCGTCGGCTTCGCGGTGCTGTCGCAGCGGGTGAAGGCGTTCTGGGCGCGCGTGCGCCAGGGGCTGACGATCCTCACGGACCGCCGGCGCTACGTGCGCGAGGTCTTCCTCTGGCAGCTCGGCGGGTGGTGCTTTCGCTTCTTCGCGTTCTGGATGCTGCTCGACGCGTTCAACGTCGGAGGCTCGGTGAAGAACGTCCTGCTCGTGCTGGGCGTCAACGCGGTTGCGGCGGTCGTGCCGTTCACGCCGGGCGGCGCGGGCGTGCAGCAGGCGCTGCTCGTGAAGGTCTTCGGTGGCGTGGCGACCGGCGCGACGGTCGCCGCGTACTCGGTCGGCCAGCAGATCGTGATCGCGGTGACGACGCTCGCGGTCGGCTTCGTCGCGCTCGTGTCGATCTTCCGGATCCGCTCGTTCAAGGAGGCGGTCCGGCTGGGGCGCGACGAGCGCGAGCGTGAGAAGGCGGCGGAGCGGGCGGCTGGCTCGCCGTCGGCGGAGCCGGAGCCGGAGCGCTACTGAAGGCCAGAGCGCGCTTCGCGCACGAGCGCGACGGCGTCGGGGAAGACCGTGGCCATGACCGAGCGGATCTGCTCGGCCTGCTGTTCGATCGTGCCCTGGATGTTGACGCGGTTGATCGCCGCGACCGTCATCTCCACTGCGAGCTTGATGGCGTTGTCGGCCCAGACGAGGCCTTGCTGGGCCTGCATCTGCTCCGCGAACTCGGCCATGCGCCGCTGCAGCTCATCCGGGTCGCCGAACAATCCTCCGAAGCCTTCCATCGTTCGCCCATCGTAGCGAGCCTCTCCGGCAGGCTTCGCGGCTGGCCACGCGGGCCGGGGCGAATGGCCCTGCGGGCTAGGACTTTTGTCCCATTGCGGCGCCCGGCCGCGCGGAGGATCTTTCGCGGGAACGGGGGGCAAGTCGGAGCACTAGGGGGAGACTTATGCGCAGGCGCTACGTACCGTTGATCGCGGTCGCCGGGATCGGGGCACTCGTGCTCGGAGGCCCGGCCGAGAGCCAGACGACCGCCCCGCCGAGCATCGTGGGCTCGCCCATCGCGAACGTCTGGAACACCGCGGATGGCGGCGTCGCGGACGTCAAGATCCAGGCTGGCGGCCGAGTCGACTTCTCCTATGTCGGCGCCACCCCGCCGTCGACGCGCCGCCACAACGTGAGGTTCACGGCTGCGCAGCCCACGTCCTGCACGCTGACCACGGGCACTCCTTCGACGGGCCCCGAGCCGCCGCTGCCGAACCCGGCGTCCAACCAGCCCTGGGCGGGGTACTGCACGTTCGCTGCTGCCGGCAGCTATCCGTTCGTATGCGAGATCCACAGCGTGATGACCGGCTCGGTGACGGTCGACGCACCGCCGGCGCCACCCGTTGCGCCGCCGCCGCCCCCACCACCGGGCACGGCGCCGCCGCCGTTGCCGCCACCGCCTCCTGCGGCGCCGCCTGCCGCCGCGGTCCGTGGCCCGGCCGCGTCGAAGACGGCCGTGGCCTTCCGCCAGCGCGGGGCCGCGATCCGGGGCTCGGTGAAGGTGCGCGACGCGGGTTCGCGCCTGCTCGTGCGGGCGCTTGGGACGCGCAAGGCGATCTTCGGCTCGACGAGCACGTCGGCGGTCGAGATCGGGCGCTCGTCGCGCAAGTCGGCGGGCCCGGGGGTCGTGGCGTTCAAGGTCACCCTCGGTGTGCAGGGGCAGCAGGCGCTGCGTCGCCGCGGGCGGCTTGCCATCAGCCTGCGGGTGACCGTGGACCCGGCGACGGGTGCGACCTACACGGCGTCGCGGCCGGTCATCCTGCGCGCGTCGTAGCGCCGCGGCGCGGTCCGGCCCGGAGGTAGCCGGCGGTCGCTCGCGGGCGGTCGTGCCGCGGGCGGTCGTGCGGTTTGGCCCGCGCCTCGCGTGGAGGCTGTGTGTCCGGCGCGCTTGCGCGCAGGACGGCTGGCGCAGATGATGGGCCGGTGCGGCCGCGCGTGCGCCACCTGTCGTTCGTCCTCGCCGCGTGCGCGATGCTGCTGTCCGGCCCGCCCGCACGGGCGCAGCTGCCGGCGACGGCGAGCATCGTCGCGTCTGACTTCGCGTTCACCGCGGCCGGCGGCGGGCCGCCGCAGGTGACGATCGCGTTCGGCGGCGAGGTGGAGTTCTCGTATCCGAGCGGCGCGAGCATGCACAACGTCGCCTTCACGGGCCCGCAGCCGTCGCTGTGCATGTCCGCTGTGCCAAGCCGCCAAGTCCAGGGCATCCGGGCGCCGGTGCCCGACCACCCGTACGGACCGGGCTGGCGAGGGCGGTGCACGTTCACCGCGGCGGGCGCGTACCCCTTCGTCTGCGGCCTGCATCCGAGCATGACAGGCGTCGTGACCGCGGTGGACACCGGCGGGCCCAAGCCCGTGCCGCCCAATCCGATCCCGTCGCTGGACTTCCCGGCCGGGTCGTCGCCGCGGGTCGCCGTCGCGCAGCGCGGGCTCGTCGTGCGCGGCTCGGTGATCGCGGCGTACGAGGGGTCGACCATGCTCGTGGGCGCCTACGCGCGCCACCGGGCGCTGTACGCGAGCGCCAGCGCGCGCGAGGTCCGCGTCGGCCGCACGGTGCTGTCGCCGGTCCACGGGCGAACTGCGTTCAGCGTGTCGCTGAGCGCCGTCGCGCGCAAGGTGCTGCGCCGCGACGGGCGCCTGCCGATCAGCGTGCGAATCACGGTGACACCGCCGCCCGCTCGAGGCGGGCCGTACACGGTGAGGCGCAGCGTCGTGATGCGGTTCGGGTCGCGGCGCGCCCCGGACGACCCACTTGCAAACGGCACGTCGCGCGGCGAAGATGCCGCCGGATAGGGGATCGCCATGAGGATGTTCAAGCTCCTGCTTCCGTTCGTCGTGCTCGCCGGCATCGGCGCGCTGTCGATCGGCGGGCCGGCCAGCGGCCAGGTGCCCGTGGCGAGCATCGTCGCGTCGGACTTCGCCTTCAACACGGCGGCCGGCGCTCCGGCCGACATCACGGTCGCGGCGGGTGACAAGGTCACGTTCTCCTATCCGGCCGGCAGCTCGTTTCACAACGTCGCGTTCAAGGACGCGCAGCCGACCTGCACCCAGACCGCGCCGGCCACGGCCGGCGCCGTGCCGCCGCTGCCGAGCAACCCGGCGGGGCCGGGGTGGACGGGAGAGTGCACGTTCACCTCGCCGGCGACGTACGCGTTCTACTGCGTGCTGCATCCCGGCATGACCGGCGCGGTCAAGGTCCCGGGTAGCTCGACGGGGCCGCCGTCGCCGTCGCCCGCGCCGCCAGGCCCGGTCCCGCCTCCGCCGCCCGTCTCGCCTCCACCTGCCCCGGCCACCGGGCCGGCCGCGTCGCTGCTGCGCGTCACGACCCCGCAGCGCAGCTTCACCTTGCGCGGCTCAGTCGTCGTGCGCAGCGCGGGGTCGCGCCTGCTCGCCCGTGCCTTCGCGCGTCGCGGCGCGCTGAGCGGAGGGCGCAGCGCGCTGCAGGTGCAGGTCGGCCGTCAGCAGCGCTCGTCGGTCGGCGCGGCGCGGGTCACGTTCGCCGTGCCGCTCAGTGCGGCCGCGCGGCGCGCGCTTCGTCGCAACGGGCGGCTCGCCATCACGTTGCGGCTGACCGTCACGCCGCCGTCGGGCAGGGCCTACACGGCCGCGCGCCTGGTCATCCTGCGCGCGCCGTAGTCACTCGGCGCCCGCACATGACCGCGTCCCTCGCGGATCGGCTCGGTGGCGTAGCCTCGCGGCCATGCCTGAGATCGAGGGCGCGGGTGTTGCGCTGCACTACGTCGAGCGCGGCGACGGCATCCCGCTGCTCGTCGTGCACGGCATGGCGTCCGATGCGGCGTCGTGGGAGCCGGCGCTCGACGAGCTCGCGCTCGCCGGCACCCGCGCGATCGCCTACGACCGCCGCGGCTACGGCTCGAGCGGGGCGCCGCAGCCCTACGCGGCGACGACGGTGCAGGAGCAGTCCGAGGATGCCGCCGCCGTGCTGGAGGGGCTCGGCGCGGCGCCGGCCATCCTCGTCGGCGACGGCTTCGGCGCGCTCGTCGTACTCGAGCTGCTGGTGCGCCGCCCGCAGCTCGCGCGCGCCGCGGTGCTTGCCGACCCGCCGCTGCACGCATTCGTGCCGGCCGCCACGAAGGCCCTGGGTGCGGAGCGCTCGATGCTCGAGGAGGCGCTGCGCGAGGGCGGTCCCGCGGAGGCGATCGACGGATGGCTCGGCGAGGCCGCCGATGCCGGTCGCCGCGAGCGCGCCCGCGCGTCGCAGCGGGGGTTCTTCGCGGACTACGCGGGCCAGATGAGCTGGTCGCCGTCGCGCGGCGAGCTGCGCGCGATCGGGGTGCCGGTGGCCGTCGTGACCGGGCCGGGCTCGCCTGCTCACATCGTGGAGGCGGCCGACGCGGCGGCGAAGCTGCTGGCGGACGCGCGCCGCAGCACCGACGGCGACGTCGTCGCGGCCGCGCGCAAGCTGGCCGCGTGACGGCGCGCCGCCGAGGCGGGGTGGCGCCTGCGCTCGTGACATGTGGCCGCGCGCAAGCTGGCCGCGCGACGGGGCACGGCCGCGGCGGGGTGGTGCCGGCTGTCGTGACACGTGGCGGTGCGCGACCTGGCCGTGTGACGCGGCGCCGCCGAGGCGGGGTCCCAGGATCGCACTGCGGTGCGCGGGGGCCGGCATGACGGACGCCCGGGGTGCCGGGGTCGCGTTCGTCCTCGGCGGCGGTGGCGGACCGCTCGGCTCGCATGAGGTCGGGATGCTCCAGGCGCTGCTCGAGCGCGGGATCGTGCCCGATCTCGTGCTCGGGACGTCGATCGGCGCGATCAACGGCGCCGCCGTCGCCGCCGATCCGACGCCCGCGGGCGTGCAGCGACTCGCGAGCCTCTGGGCCGACATCGGGCAGCGCGGTGTCTTCGGCGGGTCGGTCGTGCGGCGCGCGGTGACGCTCGCCCGCACGCGCACCCACCTGCACGGCAACGACGCGCTGCGCGCGCGGCTCGCCCGCGCGCTCGGGACCGGCCGGATCGAGGATCTCGCGGTCCCCTTCCAGTGCGTCGCGGCGAGCATCGAGCGCGCGTCCGAGCACTGGTTCACCGACGGGCCGCTCGTCGACGCCGTCCTCGCCTCGGCGGCCGTGCCGGGCATCCTGCCGCCCGTCGAGATCGGCGGCGAGCACTTCATCGACGGCGGCATCGTCAACAGCATCCCGGTGAGCCGCGCCGTCGCGCTCGGTGCGCAGCGGATCTTCGTGCTGCACGTCGGCCGCCTCGACCGCGCGCTCGAGCCGCCGCGCTGGCCGTGGGAGGTCGGCCTCGTGGCCTTCGAGATCGCGCGCCGGCACCGGTTCCTCGGCGACATGGCCGCGCTGCCGGACAGCGTCGACGTGCACGTGCTGCCGACCGGCCAGCAGGACCCGCCGCGCTTCACCGACATCTCGCAGTTTCGCTACCGCGACACCTCGCACGTCGGCGCGCGCATCGCGCGAGCGCACGAGGCCACGGTGCGCTACCTCGCCGCGCGCGACTTCGGCGCGCCCGCAGACGCCGGGCCGGGCGGGTCCTGATGCGCGTGCCGCCCAAGCTCGTGCGACGTGCCGTCGTCGCGCCGCTCGTCGTCGTCGTGGACGTCGCGCTCCTCATCGCCTCGCCGCTGCTCGCGCTCGTCGGCGCGATCGCGTCGCCGCTGACTGGCGGGCAGTGGCGGCTGCTGCGCGCGGTGGCAATCGGCGTGACATGGGCAGGGCTGCACCTGGTCGCGACGCTCAGGTGTCTCGGGCTCTGGGTCACAGGCGCCGACGCGACGCGCAGCGAGGACGCGCACCACGACGTGCTGCGCTGGTTCGTCGCGCGCATCAACCGCTCGATCACCCGGCTGGCCCGCGTGCGTGTGCGCGTCACCGCGTCCGAGGAGGCCGAGGAGGCCCTTTCGGCGCGCGCCCGCCCGATCATCGTCCTGAGCCGCCACTCGGGCGAGGGCGACTCGATGCTCATCCTGCACGCGCTGCTGTGCCGCTACCGGCGGCGCCCGCGCGTCGTCCTGCACGAGGGGCTGCAGCTCGACCCGCTGCTCGACGTGCTGGGCCATCGCCTGCGCTACCGCTTCGTCGACCCGCGCGGCGGCGACATCGAGGGCGAGATCATCGCGATGTCGCGCGATCTCCGCGGCGACGACGCCGTGCTCATCTTCCCCGAGGGCGGCAATTTCTCCGCCGAGCGGCGGGCCCGCGGCATCGCGCGCCTCGAGCAGGGCGGCTACGACGAGGAGGCCGAGCTGGCGCGCGAGATGGAGCACGTCGCCGCGCCGCGGCCGGGCGGAGCGCTCGCGGCGATGGAGGGTGCGCCGGAGGCCGACGTCGTGTTCGTCGGGCACGCCGGCGTCCCTGCGGGCGCGCGCAATCTCTGGCGGATGCTGCTCGGCGAGCGCACGGTGGAGCTGCGGATGTGGCTCGCGCCGGCGGCGCAGATCCCGGCCGGGCACGACGAGCGCATCGACTGGCTGTTTGCGTGGTGGGGGACGCTCGACGACTGGCTCGACGCGCGCGAGGAGACGGCCGCGGTCTGACGGACGCGGTCAGCGCTTGCGCGCGACGATCGCAACGGTCCCGCCGCGCCGCGCGAGGCCGAAGACCGCTTCCAGCGCCACGGCGATCGGCGCGAGCGGGAGCGCGAGCGCGGTGATCAGCGTGTCGCGGCTGCGCAGCGGGGCGTTGTGCTTCAGCGCGTGGTAGAGCCACGACGGCACGCGGGTGAAGCGGCTGACGAACGACACCCACAGGCCGAACGGGTTGTGCTCGGCGAGCACGTGCTGCGTGGCCACCGGCTCGAGGCCGTGCGCGCGCAGCAGCGCCTCCAGGCCTCGCGCCGTGAAGTGCGTCCGATGACGCGGGACGTCGAGGTGATACCAGCGCGAACCGCCGACGCGGGCCTGGACGCTCGCGAGGTTCGGCACGCCGACGAGCAGCATCCCGCCCGGCCGCAGCCAGCTCGCGATCCGCTCCAGGGCGGCGCCCGGCTCGTCGAGATGCTCGAGGACGTGCCACAGCGTCGCGGCGTCGAGCGAGCCGGGCGGGACCTCGGCGTCGTCGATGGTGGCGTGGACGAGCTCGACGCCGCGCGCGGCGGCGCCGTCCACGCCGCGCTGCGACGGCTCGATCCCGTGGGCGTACCAGCCCTGCGCGCGCGCGTGCACGACGAACCGCCCGCGCCCGGCGCCGACGTCGAGCAGGCGGCCCGGCGTCACGGCACCGGCGCGCGTGAGCTGCGCGATGCGCCGCCGGTCGAAGCGGCGCAGGAGCGGCGCGACGAGCCGCGAGCCGCGTGGCGCGCCGCCGCCGTACGCGCCGGCTTCGTGCGCCTGCTCGGGCACCGCCGCGAGCGTGACCGCCGTGCCGCATGCGCGGCAGCGTGCGAGCTCGTAGTCGCCCGGCAGCGCGGGGTCGGAGCCCGGCACGGTGCGCCAGGCCGCGAGCGCCCCGCCGCAGGCGGGGCAGGTTCGCGTGGGGAGCGGCGGGCCGGTCACGGCGCCTCGGGAGGTTCCGCGCTCGGCGCGCCGGCATCGCGCCGGCGGTCGCTCACCCGCCGCGGTCGTGGAAGTAGAAGCCCGGCAGCGCCGCGCGGGTGATCTGCGACGTCATGTGGTGGGCGAGCTCGAGATCGCCCGTGCGAACCGCGATGTCGTCGAGCGTGATGATCCCCGTGAGCCGGCCGCCGTCCAGGATCGGCAGGCGGCGGATGCCGTGGCGGACCATGAGCTCGGCCGCCTCCTCGACGTCCATGCCCGGCTCCGCCGTCACGACGGGCGACGAGCTGTGCGCCGAGACCGGGTCGCCGGCGTCGCGGCCGTCGGTCAGCGCGCCGAGCGCCAGATCGCGATCGGTGACGAACCCGGCGAGCGTCCCCTCCAGGTCCAGGAGCACGACGGAGCCGACGTTGCGCTCGCGCATGAGCTCGGCGACCTGGCGCACCGTGGCCGAGGGCTGCGCGGTGACGACGCTCTCTGTCATCACGTCTCGAATCTCCACGGACGCAACATACACTTGCGCCGTGGCGACCACCGGGGACGAGACGCTTGCCGACGAGCAAGGCAGGCGCATCCCGGCGGCTGTCGCGTCGATCGCGGCCGGGGCCCTGACGCTCGGCGGCGGCGCGCTCGCCGCCTGGGTCTACAGCGACCTGCCGGCGGTGCCCGTGCTCGACGCGATGCGCGAGCGCCTCGCGGGCGGCTCGCCGCCGCAGCCGGGACTCAAGGCCCGGCAGGTGCTCTGGTACGACGACAACGCGATCCGCCTGATCCTCGTCTCCGTGGTCCTCGCGCTCGCGGCCGCGGCGATCGGCCTGGCGCTGACGCATCTCTATCGCTCCGTGCGCGCGCGCCGCCCCGAGACGCCGCGCGGCGTCGTCTACGCGGCCGTGGCCGGCGCGGTGCTCGTCGCCGTGTCCGGGCTCGTGCAGGCGATCGGCGTGTCGATCGAGGCGTCGTCGTTCGCGAGCTCCGCCAACCAGACCTCCGACGCCGCGCGCGACGTCCTGCAGGGGCCGGCGATCGTCGCCGCGCTGCTGCTGCGCCAGGTCGGCGTCTTCGCGATCGGGTTCGCGTTCGTTCTGCTGGCGCTGAACGGCATGCGCGTCGGCCTGCTCACCCGCTTCATGGGCGTGCTCGGCATCATCGTCGGCGTCCTGTTCATCATCCCGCTCGGGGCGTCGCTGCCGATCGTGCAGTCGTTCTGGCTCATCGCGCTCGGCGCGCTGTTCCTCGGCCGCTGGCCCGCCGGCCTGCCGCCCGCGTGGGTCACCGGCGAGGCGCAGCCGTGGCCGACCCAGCAGGAGCTGCGCGAGGCGCGGATGGCGCGCACGACCGGTGGCGCCGGCGACGAGCGCCCCCGCCGCGCCGGCCGGCGCGAGCGCGCCGAGCCGCCCGAGACGCCGGCACCGGAGCTGCCCGAGCGCCGGCCGCACCCGTCGTCGAAGAAGCGCAAGCGCAAGCGGCGGTAAGCGGCCCGGCACACCGACCTTCCACCGGGCGATACGGTCCAGGCATGACCTACGAGGAGGCGTGCGCAGGGCACTCGTGGCAGGTGCCCGAGCGCTACAACATCGCCGCGGACGTCTGCGACAAGCACCCGCGCGACAAGCTCGCGATGATCCACGAGGACCCCGACGGCAACGTCCGTGAGCTGGATTGGGGCGAGCTTCAGGACATGTCCAAGCGGTTCGCGCTGCTGCTGCGCTCGCAGGGCGTGCAGCGCGGCGACCGCGTGGCGATGCTCCTGCCGCCGACGCCGGAGACCGCCGCGGCGTTCTTCGGGACCTGGAAGAGCGGCGCGATCCTGCTGTCGATGTCCGTCCTCTACGGCGACGACGGGATCAAGCACCGGCTGAAGGACTCGCAGGCGGCCGTCGTCGTGACGAACGCGGCGAACCGCTCGCGGGTCGAGGGGCTGACCGGGGTGGTGGTGATCGAGCCGGGCGACCTCGATGACGGCCCGACCGACTTCGAGCCCGTCGACACCGCCGCCGACGACCCGGCGCAGCTCTACTACACCTCCGGCACGACCGGCCTCGCCAAGGGCATCCTGCACGCCCATCGCTACATCCTCGGCCACAACGAGTTCGTCTACTGCCACGACGTGCGCGACGGCGAGCGTTTCCACGGGATGGGCGAGTGGGCGTGGGCGGCGGGGATCTCGCCGCTGATCGGGCCGTGGCGCTACGGCGCCGTGCAGGTCGTGCTGCAGCGGCGCGGCGGGTTCGATCCGCACGGCCAGCTCGCGTTCCTCTCGCGCCACCGGCCGACGAACGTCTTCGGCACGCCGACGGCGATCCGCTCGATGATGGGCATCTCGGACGCCGGCACGCGCTACCCGCAGGACTTCCGCATCGTCTGCTCGGCGGGCGAGCCGCTGAACCCCGAGGCGATCCGCTGGTTTCGCGAGCAGTACGGCGTGACGGTGCTCGACTACTACGGGTTGAGCGAGAGCTATCCGCTGTGCGGGAACTTCCCGTTCATGGAGGTGCGCGAGGGCTCGATGGGCAAGCCGCTGCCGGGCTGGGAGGTGGAGATCCTCGACGAGGACGAGCGGCCCGTGGCGCAGGGCGAGCGCGGCGAGATCTGCCTGCGCGCGCGCTCGAACCCGCACTATCCGCTCGGCTACTGGAACAACGAGGAGGCCGCGCGCGAGACGTTCGGCGGCGAGTGGTTTCACACGAAGGACGCCGCCTCGACCGACGAGGACGGCTACTACTGGTACGAGGGCCGCGCGGACGACGTGATCATCTCGGCCGGCTACCGGATCGGCCCGTTCGAGGTCGAGTCGGCGTGCCTCGAGCACCCCGCCGTCGCCGAGGCGGCGGCCGTCGCGTGGCCCGACGAGCGGCGCGGCAACGTCGTCAAGGCGTTCGTCGTGCTCGCCGCGGGGTACGAGGGGTCCGACGAGCTCGGCAAGGAGATCTCCGCGTTCGTGCGCGAGCACCTCTCGGCCTACGCGTACCCGCGGATCGTCGAGTTCGTCGACGACCTGCCCAAGACACTGACCGGCAAGATCCGCCGCATCGAGCTGCGCGAGCGAAGCAAGCAGGAGGTTCAGTAACCATGGCGAGCACCGACCAGACGTCGTCCCACGATCGCCTCGCCGAGCGCCTCGAGGAGCTGCTCGAGGTCGAGTCCTTCCCGCCGCCGGAGGAGTTCGCCCGCGACGCGCTGCTGAACGATCCATCGGTATACGAGCGCGCGGCCGCGGATCCGCTGGCGTGGTGGGAGGAGCAGGCGCGCGCGCTGCACTGGTTCAGCGAGTGGGACACGACCCTGAACGGATCCAACCCGCCGTTCTACAAGTGGTTCGAAGGCGGGACGATCAACGCGTCCTACAACTGCCTCGATCGCCACATCGAAGCCGGCTTGGGCGACCGCGTCGCGCTGCACTGGCGCGGCGAGGAGGGCGACGAGCGCGACATCACGTACGCACAGCTGCACGCCGACGTCATGCGCTTCGCCAACGCTTTGAAGGACCAGGGCATCTCGGCGGGCGACGTGGTGGGGATCTACCTGCCGATGATCCCCGAGGTCGTGGTGGCGATGCTGGCCTGCTCGCGGATCGGCGCGCCGCACAACGTCGTGTTCGGCGGCTTCTCGCCGGAGTCCGTGAAGGAGCGCATGGAGGTCTCGAAGGCGCGCGCGCTGATCACCGCCGACGGCGCGCGGCGCAAGGGAAAGGTGGCCGCGACCAAGAGCGCCGTCGACGAGGTCGGCATGCCGGTGCAGACGACGATCGTCGTGCGCAACGTCGGGATCGACTGTGAGATGGGCGAGGGCGACGTCTTCTACGACGAGATCATGTCCAGCGCTGCGGCCGAGTGCGAGGCGGTCGCGCTGGACGCCGAGCACCCGCTGTTCATCCTGTACTCGTCGGGCTCGACGGCCAAGCCGAAGGGCATCGTGCATTCGACGGGCGGCTACCTGACGGGCGCGGCGTTCACGCACAAGTACGTGTTCGACCTCAAGCCCGAGACCGACGTCTACTTCTGCAGTGCCGACGTCGGCTGGATCACGGGCCACACGTACATCGTCTATGGGCCACTGATGAACGCGGCGACGACGGTCATGTACGAGGGCGCGCCCGACTACCCCGACAAGGACGTCTGGTGGGACCTCTGCGAGCGCTACGGCGTGACGCTCTTCTACACCGCGCCGACGGCGATCCGCGCGTGCATGAAGTGGGGCGAGCAGTACCCGGGCCGCCACGACCTCTCGTCGCTTCGTCTTCTCGGGACCGTCGGCGAGCCGATCAACCCGAAGGCCTGGGTCTGGTACTACCACGTGATCGGCGGCGAGCGGTGTCCCGTCGTCGACACGTGGTGGCAGACGGAGACGGGCTCGATCATGATCTCGCCGCTGCCGGGGATCACGCACTGCAAGCCGGGCTCGGCGACGCAGCCGCTGCCGGGTGTGTTCGCGTCGGTCGTGGGCGAGGACGGCGAGGAGCTCGAGCGCGACAAGCAGGGCCTGCTGACGCTGCGCGAGCCGTGGCCGTCGATGCTGCGCACGTTGTACGGCGACGACGACCGCTACGTCTCCACGTACTTCGAGAAGTTCGGCCCGGAGACGTACTTCGTGGGCGATGCGTCGCGCGAGGACTCCGACGACTACTTCTGGGTGATCGGCCGCGTGGACGACGTGCTGAACGTGTCCGGCCATCGCATGTCGACGGCGGAGATCGAGAGCGCCGTCGTCTCGCACCCGAAGGTCGCGGAGTGCGCGACGATCGGCGCCGCGGACGAGGACACCGGCCAGTCGGTCGTCTGCTTCGTGACGCTCGAAGGCTCGCTGGAGGGAACCGACGAGCTGGTCGCGGAGATCCGCGAGCACGTCGCGAAGAAGATCGGCAAGCTGGCGCGGCCCAAGCGGATCGTCTGGGCCGACGACCTCCCGAAGACGCGCTCGGGCAAGATCATGCGCCGGCTGCTGCGCGACATCGCCGAGGGACGCGAGCTCGGCGACGTCACCACGCTGCGCGACCCGAACGTCATGGCCCAGCTCGAGGACCGCATCGCCGCGCGCAAGGACGAGGCCGACGCGTAGGCCGGCGCTCGCTCGCGGGCGAGGCGACGCAGTTTCGCGCGTGATTTGTCGCAAGCGCGTGTAGTTCTGTGACGCGAGCCCCGGCAGCATGGGCTCATGTCCAAGGGGGTGTCGCGTTCTAGCTTCGCTATACGAACCCAGAACGAGACACCCCCGGACGTGCTCGTCGCGCTCAGGGCCGCAGAGCAGAAGGGGCAGATCGCGACGCGCGAGCTGCGGGCCTTCGGGCTGGATAGCGCCGCGGTGCGAAGGCGGGTGCAGGATGGCCGACTGCACCCCGTCTATCGCGGCGTGTATGCCGTTGGCCACGCGGGCCTGACGCTCGACGCCCGCTTCATGGCGGCCGTGCTCGCGTGCGGCGACCGCGCGTACCTGAGCCACTTCTCCGCCGCCACCCATCTCGACTTCATGGCCTGGGAGGAGCGCCTGCTCGAGGTCACGATCCTCGGCACCAGCCGGCGGCGCGTGGCGGGCCTGCGCGTGCACAACGCGCGGTCGCTGCACTGGCGCGACGTCATGCTGCACGACGGCATCTGGACGACCTCGCCGGCGCGCACGCTGCTCGACCTCGCCGCGGTCCTGCCGTCCAAGGCGCTGCGGCGGGCGGCGCGGCGCGCGCAGGCGCGCCACCAGGTCAACATGCGGCAGCTACTCGAGGTCGTCACGCGATCAAGCGGGCATCGCGGTAGCGGCGCGCTGCGGGCGGTCATCGCCGACGGACCCGCTCCCACGCGCAGCGACCTCGAGGATCTCGTCCTCGACCTGCTCGACGCCGGCGGCATCCAGCGCCCCGAGCTCAACGCGCCGCTGCGCTTGGAGGGCATCACGATCATCCCGGACTGCATCTGGCGCGAGCGGCGCGTCGCGATCGAGGCCGACAGCACGCGCTGGCACGAGCACAAGCTCACGCGTGAGCACGACGCCGACAAGCAGGCGATCCTCGAAGCCAACGGCTGGCGCGTCCTGCGCGTCGACTGGCAGCAGGCGGTGGGGCGCCCGCAGCAGACGCTGGCCCGCATCCGGGCGGCCCTCGCCGCGGCTCCGGGTCAACGGCAGAGTGCCTAGGCGGGTCCGGGCGCCGCCGTGCATCGCGCCGCTGCGCGACGTCGTGCTCCTGCCTCCCGTTCAGGCGTCAGCGAATGGCAGCCGCGACACGAGATCGGTGATCTCGAACACGCGATGGACCTGCTTGGGCCCGCGCAGGATCGTGAAGCGCCCGCTGCCGGCCGAGCGGTCGGCGGCCATCACGAGCAGGCGGATCCCCGTCGAGTCGATGAACTCGAGGGCGCGCAGGTCGCAGACGATCGTCGCGGCATCGGTCGCCTCGATGCGCAGCAGCTCCTCCTCGAGGCTCGGAGCGCCCGCGATGTCCAGCTCGCCGAGCAACTCGACGACGTGCGTGTCGCCGTCGCGGTGGCTGCGCAGGGCGAGGCTGCCCAGGTTGCGCGCGCGCTCGGCACGGGCTTGGTCGTCCGTCGCCATGGCGGCGACCCTAGCAGCGCCGCCGCGGCCCGGCCGCGCGCCGCGATCCGCCGCTTCCCGGTCCGAAGGCAAGCGGCGCGCGCCGCCGGCCGATCGCCGAGCCGGGCGAGTGCGCCGCGCCGTGCCGGTGCGCCGCGCCGTGCCAGCACACCGCGCCGTGCCGGTGCGCCGCGCCGCGCCGGCACACGGTGCCGTGCCAGCACACCGCGCCCGTGCGAGCACACCGCGCCCGTGCGAGCACACCGCGCCGTGCGAGCACACCGTGCCGTGCCGGGTGCGCCGCGCCGTGCCAGTGCGCCGCGCTCGTGCCAGCGCACCGGGCCTGAGTGCCTGGGCGAGCGCCGGCTACGCGAGCGCGTCGAGCTTGGCCTGCGTGCGCAGCTCGGAGACGATCCGCTCCAACCGCGGCTCGGTCTCGCGGTCGACGTGCGTCATCGCCGCCGCGACCGCCGGGTGCACCGCGGCGATCCGCTCGTGCATCGCGTGCGCGATCGCGCGGTAGGCCGGGTGTCCCTCGCGCCCCGAGCGCAGCTCGATGAGCTGCATCGCCTCGCGCGCGTTGAGGTCG
The DNA here is from genome assembly GCA_963743055.1 of uncultured Actinomycetes bacterium. Lineage (GTDB taxonomy): Bacteria > Actinomycetota > Thermoleophilia > Solirubrobacterales > Solirubrobacteraceae > CADCVQ01. Next base: position 164,328 of record CAVUOK010000008.1, read on the forward strand.
AGCACGTAGCGCATGCGGTAGCCGAGGCACAGCGCGTACATCGCCGCGCGGCGGTCGTGGCCCGCGTCGAGCAGGCGCTCGTACGCGGCCTGCGAGACGTCGAGGGCACGCCGGAAGTCCTCGCCGACGCCGGCAAGATCGACCTCCTCGGGCACGCCCGCACCGAGGTCGGGCGTCAGCGCCTGCCACTGGCAGGTCAGCATCCGATGGCGCTGCAGGTCGCGGAAGGCCCCATAGTCGCTCACGATCTCGAAGCGGTAGTGCAGCGACTCGAGGCCGCGACCCGGCCGGTGGCGGCGGTTGGCGCGGCCCCCGCAGAGGTCGGCCAGCAGCTCGCCGCGCTCGTCGTCGCCGAGCGCAGACAGCGCCGCAAGCGTCGTCTGCTCGTCCGCGCCCGTCGACTCGAAGAGCAGCGCCGCGAGCATGAGTGTTTCGTCGCCGTCGTGGTGGGTCAGCCGCACGGACGGGCCGCCCGCGCCGTCGTCGTCGGCGCGGCGGTCGAGGCCGAGGCGGGCCGCCCAGCGCTCGGCGGCCTGCTCGCGGCGGCGCAGGTACGAGACCCACTCGCCGCCGCGATCGGGACGCTCCACCCGCGAGACGAAGCTCGGCATCACGGCTTGGATCTCCGACAGGATCATCGAGCCGTAGTGGCGCGCCTCGGGCAGCGGGTGCGCGAGCAGGTGCAGGATGAGCTGCTCGTAGGTCTGGCCTGTCGCGAAGATCCCCATGTGCGAGAGCGACGCGGCGGGAAGCAGGCCGCGCAGCAGGTCCAGCGCCTTCGCCTTGATCGCGCGCGCATGGGCGTTAGACGACTCACCTTCGGAACGCGGGTAGTGGTCGGCCGCCCACGCCGACACCCGCGGCAGCGCATCCGAGTAGATGGCGAAGATCTCGTCCATCGCGGCCTCGTACTCCGCGCCGAGCGCCGCGTCGCGGTAGTAGCGGTACTGCGACGTGCCCTCGATCGGCGCGTCGTAGGCGATGTAGCGCGTGGACTGCTCGAGGTACGCGCCCAGGCGCGGGCGCTGCAGCACCTTCGTCAGGACGTTCGAGACCCACTCGCACGCGACGTGCGCGCCGCCGAGCTGCGCGATCGAGTCGTCGCCGTAACCGACGAAGATCCGCTCGTAGAAGTCCGCGGCGCGCGCGCCCTCCGCGTTGTCGTAACCGGCGGCGCCGGCCGGCAGCGACGACGCGAACTCGTCGAGGAACAGCCGGCGCAGCGTGCCGGGATAGCGCGAGTAGCGCGCGAACAGCGCGCCCTTGACGGTCTCGGGCAGGTTGACAAGCGCGAACACCGGCCGGTCCAGGTTGGTGACGTGCGGCCGCAGGCGCTCGCTCTCGGCGGGCGTGAAGGTCTCGACCGGGTACTGCACGAGGGTCGAGAGGCTAGTAGACCGGCCCGACGGCTACCCCGATCGAGGGCACACAGGCTTCGTCCGCCACGAGCCCCAGACTTCCGCACGTGGTCGAGACATCCCCGGACTTCCTGGAGGCCGGCTCCGCGTGCGCGGCGCTCATCGCCAACCCCAAGTCGTGGATCAACCGCCGCGTCGAGACCGTCGAGATGCTCTCGCAGGAGGAGACGCGCCGGCGGGTGTCGATCGACTTCACGCTGTCCGCGAAGCAGCGCGCCAGCCTCACGACGCGCCACGGGGTCACCGTCCCGATCTCGGTGCTCACCAAGCGCCCGCTGCGCAACTTCGACCTCATCGACGAGGATCTCGCGGCGCGGCCGATCCTCGGGCGGGCCGACAGCCGCGAGCTGGCGCTCATCGCGCTGCTGCGCGCCGCGCACGACGCGCTCGAAGACCCGCCGCCCGACCACCGCGCCGACGCCCTGACGGCGGACCTGCGCCAGGTCGTCTTCGGCGACGGCGCCCTGGCGGTCGACGCGCTGGAGACGTTCGTCGACGCGGCCGAAGGGGGCGACGCCACGCGAGCGGCGGTCTGGAGCGACCCCGCCTGCCGCAGCCTGCTGACGACGCTCGCGACCGACTACGTCCTCTTCGTCGCCCTGCCCGAGAATGGCCCTGCCAGGCGCGTGATCAAGTACAGCTACGGCGAGGACTTCCCGCTGGATCCGCCCCGCGCGCGGCGGACCGACAAGTACTCGCCGAGCGAGCTGCTCTGGCGGCTGCGCAACCCCGATCGCACGTGGTTTCTCATCGACTGCCCCGAGGCGTGGCGGGCGGCGAGCTTTCACATGGAGATCGCGATCCCGGAGGAGCTGCGGATCGCCCGCGCCGAGCTCGGGCGCTTCCCGGGCGGCTCGGGCGACGGCATCGCGGACCTCGGCGTGGCCGACGACGACGTCAACCGGTCGGCGCTCTACGCGGCCCGCGGGATCGCGCCGCACGAGGACGTGCGGGCGTACGTCGAGATCGTCTCCGAGCGCGAGGGCCAGGCCACCCGCGCGGCGCTGACGGCGCTCGCCGTGTCCGTGCTGCTGTGGCTCGGCTGGCTCTCGGGGCTCGACGCCGAGGCGCCCGCCGCGGCCGTGTCGCTGCTGCTGGCGGGAGGCGCCGTCGTGTCGGGGTTCGCCGTCGTGACCGGCTACCACATCATCGTCGACAAGATCCTGCGCAGCCGCCGGCGGGCGCTCGTACTCGTGGTCGTCTGCGCGCTCGCGGCGTCCGCGTCGCTGGCGATGGAGCTGCCGACCAGCCGCCCGCTTGGAATCTGGCTTGCGGCGGCTATCCTGTGCTCCCTGGCGACGGTGCGCCTCGGCTGGTCGGCAGTCCGGGCGGCGCGGTAACGTCAAGACCACGCGACGATGAGCAAATCTGCCAATCGCATACGCACGAACGGCGCCTACGTCATCAAGTCGGCGGCGAGTCGTCCGCGCGAGTTCAAGGCGTCGGGGTCGCTCAACGGCCGCGCGGCCGTCGTGACCGCCGAGGATCGCAAGCTCGTCCAGGCGCTCTGGCAGCACCTGCGCGCGTAAGGAGGCGTCAAGGAACAAGTGTGAGGGTTGGGGTGCCGGATCGTGGATGCCAGGCGCCGCCCGCGAGCGCAGGCGGGCGCCAGCCCGTCGAGCATCGCGGGTGGGGTCTGGCGCCGCGAGGCGGTGCCCCAACCCCGCAGTTGTTCCTTGACGCCTCCTAAGCGCCCCCGCCGGCGCGCAGCACCTGCGCGCCATCTCTTGAACCGAACCGCGCCGTCGAGCGAACTCGCTCCCAACATCGGCGGCTGGATGGCTGCCGAGGATCAGCGAGCGAGGGCACAGATGGCACGCAGGGGTACGCGGACGTTCCTGGCGACGGTGTTGACGAGCGTCGGGGTGGCCTGCGGAGCCGACGGCGCCCGCGCCGAGACCGCCATCGGCCTCACCGACGACGACGCGCTCGTCGCGTTCGACACCTCCGCTCCCGGCAGCGTGTCCGACGCCGTGCCCGTGACGGGCCTCGACGGCGACGAGGACCTCGTCGGCATCGACCATCGCCCCTCGACCGGGCAGCTCGTCGGCGTCGCGCGTGACGCGGGCGGTGGCGACACCGTCTACCGCATCGATCCCGTCAGCGGTGCCGCGACGGCGCTCAACGACCTCACCACGGCGCTCGACGGCAGCGCCTTCGGCGTCGACTTCAACCCCGTGCCCGACCGCCTGCGCATCACGTCGTCCACGGGTCAGAACCTGCGCCACAACGTCAACCCGAACGGCGTGACGACGACGGACACGGTGCTTGCCTACGCGCCCGCCGACCCCGGCTTCGGCGTCGCGCCGCAGCTCGCCGGTGCGGCCTACACGAACTCGGTCCCCTCGACCGGCGGCGCGGCGAACACGACGACGCTCTACTACCTCGACACGGGCCGCGACGTGCTGGCGAGCACGACGGCGCCCAACAGCGGGCCGATCACGACCGTCGGCAGCGGCCTCGGCGTCGATGCCGCGAGCGCCGCCGGCTTCGACATCTCGCCCGTCACGAACACGCCGTACGCCGTGCTCACGGCGGGCGCCACGACCGGCCTCTACACGGTCGACACGGCGACCGGCGCGGCGACGCTCGTCGGCGCGCTCGGCGCGAAGGCCGGCGACACGCTCGAGGATCTCGCGGTCGTCCCGCAGCAGCCCGCGCTGTACGCGGTCACCGACGACCCGGTCCAGGCGCTCGTCACCTTCCGCGCCGACGCGCCGGGCCGCAGCACCACGATCGGCCCGGTCCTCGGGATCCCGCTCGGCCAGCGCATCATCGGCCTCGACCGCCGACCCTCGAACGGCACGCTCTACGCGCTCACCGACGCTGACGGCCTCTACACGATCTCGGCCTCGAGCGCCGCGGCCGCGCCCGTCGCCGCCAACCCGATCGGCCTCACCGGCACGCGCGCCGGCTTTGACTTCAACCCCGCGGCGGACCGCCTGCGGATCGTCTCGGACGCCGACGAGAACCTGCGCCTGAACCCCACCGTCTCGCCGATCACGACGACCGTCGACACGGCGCTCACGGCCGGCGGGTCCGAGACGGCGGCGGCCTACACGAACAGCGTCGCCCCGGCGCCCGCCTCGACGCTGCTGTTCGACGTCGACACGGCAGGCGACCGGCTCGTCCTGCAGGGCAACCCGAGCCCGAACGACGGCACGATCAACCCGCTCGCTGGCGGCGGCTCGCTCGGGCTCGGCGACGTCGGCCCTGAGGCCTCCTACGACATCGTCCGCACGCAGACGGCCCCACCGGCGGGTGTCGGCTTCCCGATCGAGCTCGGAGTCGCGGCGCTCGATCCCGACAACGACGGCGACGCCGACACGCTGTACGCGCTCGACGGCTCGAGCGCCCGCGGCGCCGCGGCGACGATCGGCGACATCGGCGGCACGAGCGGCGGTGTCAGCGGGCTGACCGCGGCCGGCGAGAACCGCATCCAGCTCGCCTCCGCGGCTGTCGTCGTGGGCGAGGGCGAGGGATCGCTCGTGCTCGCGGTGACGCGCAGCGGGCCGGACCTATCGGTGGCCGAGTGGGTCACGGCGAGCACCGCCGCGCTGACCGCGAGCGGCTCGGACTTCGGCGCGATCGCTCCCGCCACCGTCGCGTTCGCGGCCGGCGAGACGGCGAAGACCGTGACCGTGCCGATCGGCTCGGACGCGATCTTCGAGGGCGACGAGACGTTCCGCGTCGACCTCTCGAGCCCGACCGGCACGGCGCTGATCGGCACCCCGGCGAGCACGACGGTGACGATCGACGAGGACGACCGCCCGCGCGAGCGCGCCACTGTCCACGGGCTGACGGCCGACGGCCGGCTCGTCGCCTTCTCCTCCGACCAGCCGGGGCTCGTCTCGGCCCCGCGCGCGATCACCGGCCTCGCGACGGGCGACGTCGTCGAGGGCATCGACGTGCGCCCGGCGACCGGCCAGCTCTACGGCGTGGCGCGCAGCGGCACGACGGCGCGGGTCGTCCGGATCGACCCGGTCACGGGCGCGGCCACGACGATCGGCGCGACGTTCGCGCTCGCCGGCGGCTCGATCGGCGTGGACTTCAACCCCGTGCCCGACCGGCTGCGGGTCATCAGCTCGACCGGCGCCAACCTGCGCATCAACCCCAACAACGGCGCCGTGACGACCGACGGCTCGCTCGCCTACGGTGCGGGGGATCCGAACGAGGGCGACGCGCCCGGCGTCGGCGCGGTCGCGTACTCGGACTCTGTCCCGGCGCTCAACACGCCGACGTCGGCCGACAACCAGACGACCCTCTACGACATCGACACCGACACCGACGTGCTCGCCGTCCAGGATCCGCCGAACGCGGGCACGCTGAGCACGCGCGCGCCGCTGGGCGTCGACGCGGGTCCGGTCGCCGGCTTCGACATCTCGCCGCGCGCGGCCGGCGGCCTCGCGCTGCTGAGCGAGGGCGGCGCGCAGCGCCTCTACAGCGTGGACCTGAAGTCGACGGCGTCGGCGCTGTCGGCGATCGGCACGGTGACGGTCGCGGGCACGGCGCTGACCGACATCGCGATCGCGGGCGACGCGTTCCTGCTCGCGGCGATCGTCGAGGGCAGCCCGCAGCAGGTCGTCACGCTGCGCTCCGACAGGCCGGGCGTGACGTCCGCGCCGCAGCCGATCACGGGCCTTGGCGCGGGCGAGACGGTCGAGGGCATCGACACGCGCCCCGCCAACGGCCGGCTCACCGCGCTCACGAGCGCCGGCCGGCTGCTCACGGTCGACCCGTTCACGGGCGAGACGTCGAACCCGGTGGCCCTGACGGGCGCGACGCTCTCCGGATCGGACTTCGGCGTCGACTTCAACCCGACGGTCGACCGGCTGCGCGTCGTGTCGAACACCGGCCAGAACCTGCGGATCCATCCCGACACCGGCGCCGTGACGACCGACACCCCGCTCGCCGCAGGCGCAGCGGTCGCGGCCGTGGCGTACTCGAACAGCAACGCGGGCGCGATCTCGACGGCGCTGTTCGACATCGACAGCGCGTCCGATCGCCTGCGGCTGCAGAACCCGCCCAACAACGGCGTGCTGACCGACATCGGCGCCGGCCTGTTCGGCACCGGCAGCGCGCTGACCGGCGACATCTCGCCCGTCGGCGGCTTCGACATCGCGGGCCCCGACGACCTCGGCCTCGCGGCGCTGACGACCGGCGGCACCGGCTCGGGGCTCTACGCGATCAACGGCTCCAACGCGAAGGGCCAGGCCGCGCTGGTCGGGGCGATCGGCGCGGGGACGAGCACCGTCAGCGGCCTCGCCGCGCTGCCGGCCGATCGCGTGTCGTTCGCGGCCAGCGCCGTGTCGGTGGGCGAGGGCGGCGGCTCGGTGACGCTCGCCGTCGTGCGCACCGCGGCGGAGCGGCGCATCACGGTCGATGTCGCGACGGCGAACGGGACGGCTGCCGCGGGCGCCGACTACACGGCCACGTCGCGCACGCTGACGCTCGACGCGGGCGAGACGGCCGCGTTCGTCACGGTCCCGATCACCGACGACGCCGGCTTCGAGGCCGGGAGCGAGACGTTCACGGCCACGCTGTCGGGTGCGACGGGCGGCGCGCTCGTCGGCTCGCCGAAGACGACCACGGTCTCGATCGTGGAGAACGACGCGCAGCCGCCGGTCGTCGTGCCCGGCCCGCCGCCACCGCCGATCGTCGTCCCGCCGCCGCCCCCGGGCCCCGATCGCACCGCGCCGCGGGTGACGCTCGTCGCGCCGGAGCTCGTGCTGGCCCGGACGCTGCGCGCGAGCGGCCTGCGCCTGCGGCTGACCTGCTCGGAGGCGTGCTCGTTCAGCGGCACGGTGCGCGACACGCTGCTCGCCAGCGGCACGATCGGGCGCTTCACGGGCCGGATCACGTCCGCCAACGGCCGCACGACGGTGCGCGTCAAGCTCAACGCGGCCGCTCGCCGGACGCTGCTGCGCAAGCGCCGCGGCTCGCTCGGCCGCCTGACGATCGCCGTGACCGCGCGCGACGGTGCCGGCAACACGGGCAAGGACTCCGATCGCACGCGGGTCGCCAGGGGGTAGCTCCGCGCGGCGGCCGGGTAGGCGCGGGCGCGTGCTTCGAAGTGCGCGTCCGCTGCCGGCAGGCTCGTATCATCGACAGGCGATGGGCCTGCTCCGAGCCGTCATCGCAGTCTTGGCGCTCGCGCTCGGCGCCGCCGCGCTCGTCGCGAGCGCGCCCGCAGGGACGAGCACGGCGATCGCGCATCCCGAGCCCAGCGACCTCGACGGCGATCTCATCAAGAACGAGGCCGACAACTGCCCGGTCACGGCGAACGGCACGCAGATCAACACCGACGGTGACGCGGAGGGGGATGCCTGCGATGCCGACGACGACAACGACGGAATCCCCGACCTCGGTGGGCCGGGTGTCCCACGGGACAACTGCCGGATCGTGGCGAACCCTGATCAGGCAGACGACGACGGCGACGGCTACGGGAACCTCTGCCCGCCGGTCGACAGCGACGGCGACGGCGTGCTCGACCTCAACGACAACTGCGTGAGCACTCCGAACCCCGGTCAGGAGGATCTCGACGGCGACGGCGAGGGCGGCTCTCCAAGGGGCGGCGACGCCTGCGACCGCGACGACGACAACGACCTCATCAACGACGTCGTCGACAACTGCCCGACGGTCTGGAACCCCTCGACCAGCACGGTGCCGCCGTTCGTCCAAGCCGACCGCGACGGCGACGGGATCGGCAGCGAGTGCGATCCGGACGAGTCGATCCTGGGACCGCCCGGTACCGGCACGACCCCCGGCGGGAGTGGGAGTGGGAGCGGTGGCGGCAGCGGGAGCGGCGGGAGCGCCGGTGGGAGCGGGCCGGGTGGGCCGGGCGCCGCCGGGTCCGGCGGCGATCGCAAGGCTCCGTTGGTGACCGTGACGGTGCAGCGCCGCCAGCGCGTGTCCGACGCCGGGACGGCACTCGTCGTCAAGGCGTCGTGCTCGGAGGCGTGTGACCTCGACGTGGTCGTCGAGGCCGACGCGAAGGCCGCGCGGCGGGCGCGGCTGGGCAGCAAGAAGGTCATGCTGGCCAGCGGCTCGTGGTCGCTCGCCGGCGCCGGCCGGACCTACGTCTTCGCCCGCCTGAAGCCGGCCGCGCGCAAGCTGCGCTCCGGCCGCAAGCTCGCCGCCATGCTGCGGGTGACCGCGAAGGACCCGGCCGGCAACAAGCGCACGGTCACGAAGAAGCTCGAGCTGCGCCGCTAGGGACGCGTGGCTGCGGGCCGCGCCGCCAGGCCGCGCGGGCCGCCGGGGCTGCGCCGCCAGGCCGCGCGGGCCGCCGCGAGCACGCGTGGCGGCCGGCTGCGCCGCCAAGACGCGCGGCCGCCCGGACCCCGAGAGGGATCCGGGCGGCCGTCACATCGTCTGGCTCAGCGCATCCCGATCGACAGCGACTTGCTGCGCGTGCGCGCCGTGCCGCCCGTCGGCGTGTACGCCACGCGGATCGAGCCGTTCACGCGCCGGGACGGCTTGCGCGCGAGCACTTGGCGGAACTTGCGCGCCGTCGCCCTCGACATGCGGAACGAGAGGCGCAGGGACCCCGCGCTCGTGCGCGATGCGCTGGCGGTCGCGAGCGTCAGCGTGCTCTGGCGGTTCGGCGCCTTGATCGTCGCCGTCGCCCGGCCCGCGCCCGGCACGACCACCGAGAACGTGGCCCGCCGGTCGCTGCCGAACGTCAGCCGTCCGCTCGACGGGAACGTGAACGACAGCGGCTGTGTCGCCGGCGGTGCCGGCGGCGGGGCCGCCGGCGGCACGGCGGGCGGCGGCGGTGGCGGCGGGGGTGGCGTCGCCGGTCCCGGAGGCGGAGGCGGCGGCGGTCCCGGAGGCGGAGGCGGCGGCGGTCCCGGAGGCGGAGGCGGCGGAGGCGGCGGGGCGAGCACGGCGCCCGGCCCGGTGTACTTGAAGATCTGCAGGCCGAAGTCGCGATCGGAGCCTGCGATCAACCGGTTCCCGGCCGCGTCCGTGAACTGCTCGACGCCCCAGAAGTTGCTGCCCTCGTCGTCGATGTACTTGCCCATCTCCTCGAGGCCGTTCGCGCGGCTGTAGCGCACGACCCGCATCCCCGCGTTGTAGTACGACAGGTACGCGAGGTTCGTCGTCGGGTCGGTCGCCGCCTCGTGGATCGTGAGATCCCCGAAGCCCGTGGCGTAGCGCTGGTCGATCCCCTCGTCCACCGCGAACGCGTCGATCTCGGCGCTCGTGTCCGCGTCGTAGAGGTGCGAGTAGCCCCAGCCGTCGAACTGCGACCCGATCTGGACCGTCAGGCCGGGCGTCGTCGGCGGGAAGGCCGGCGCATCGGTGTCCGCGGGCGTCTCAGCGGCCGCGCCGGTGCAGGCGTACGTGCCCGCGTTGAACAGGTTGAGGATCCGCAGGCCGTCGGCCCGGCCGACGAACAGCATCGGGATGCCGACGGTCGCCGGGTCGATGAGCATGTTGATCAGCGACTCGCAGCGGCCGCCACCGGCGCCGAAGGAGTTGTTGAAGATGATGCCCAGGTCATAGCCGGCGTCCTCGATCGCGTCGGCCTTCTCCTGGAAGCCACCCACGCAGACGCCGCGCTCGGCGACCGCGATCGTCACCCCGGCCGGCGGTGCCGGCACGGTTCCGGTGCACGCGTTGCCGACGTAGACGGTGTCGCCGTCGATGAGCGTGCCCGGCGCGATCGGCTCCGCATCCGACAGCGCCGACGCCATGTTGACGCCGGCGTACGGCGCCTCGGTGATCCTGCTGAGCGTCCGGAACGGGGCGAAGTCCTCGTCCCCGGCCACGAAGAACTCGCCGTCGTGCGTGTACTCGGACTGATGCGCGTTGCCCTCCGGCGGGTCGACCCCCGGCACGAGCGGATCGGGGTCGTCGAAGTCCGTGTCGGTGATGTACGTGGGATGCGCCGGGTCGTCGACGTTCAGCTGCACGTAGCCGCCGTCCCAGTAGGACACGAGCATCCGCATCACGCCGTCGACCTCCTTCACGACGACGTCGTGGTGGAAGATCGCGTTGCCGTGAGCGCCTTCGCTGACGATGTTGTCGACGGTGGCCTGGTCGAAGCTGAAGAGGTCGAGGTCCTTGATGAACTCGGGGTCCGTCGGGTCGGTGATGTCGAAGATGTCGACGTCCGCGAGCTCGGTGTTGTCGGAGGCCACGAGGTACGCCCGCGCGCCGTCCTGCCAGATGAAGACGCTGTGGTAGGACTTCGCCACCTGGGCGGGGTTCTGGACCTCGGAGCCCTCGGGCGAGCGGTCGCCGGCGCCCTCGACGAGCGGCACGGGATGCGCCGGGTCGGTGACGTTGTAGAGGTCGAAGCCGCCGCCGGTCTTGTCCAGCGCCGTCGAGCACGGTCCCGGCACGTTCGAGCCGTAGGTCTCGTCGTTGACCGCGAGGATGTCGCCGGTGAACTGCGGCGTGCTGACCGAGATCACGTGCGCGCCTTCGCCGTGGTAGAAGGGATCGTCGGCCTCGATGAACGCGACCTCCGTGGGGTGCGCCGGGTCGCGGATGTCGACGACGAACGTGCCGCCGTCCTGGCACGTCGCGCTGTCCCAGGAGTTGAGGTACGCGTAGCCCTTGTGGACCGCGACGTCGGCGATCTGGCCGGGTGCGACGGGGAGGTGGGTCGTCGGGCTGATGAGGTTCAGCTCACCGACGAGCTCCATGTTCTTCTGCACGCCGGGGAGATGGTCGATCGGGATGCCGTGGTGCTTGAACCCGAACGGCGAGGCGTTCTTGATCGCGCCGAGCACGGTCGCATCGGACACGGCGGGCTGACGCGAGACATCGCGTGTGGCCCTGGTCAGAGCGTCCGCTCCAGAGGCGGCGAGCGCCATCGCGCACGTCGTCGCCAGCGCCATCAACGCACCTACGCGAATCCTTGGCATCACATCTCCTTCGTCCTGCTGGGCGGTTCGGCGCGCTTGCCCAGCTCCCCGTCCCCGGCGCCACGGCCACAAAGCCCCAGAATACCCGGGTGTCAAGGGTTTGAGACATCCGCCACGAACTCGCGGCGGCGCGTCTCAGCGCAGAAGGCGGATCTTGATCGGCTTGGCCTCGCGCGAGTTCCCCGCGCGGTCGGTGGCCACGACCGCGAGGCGGACGACGACGGACCTGCGCCTGCCCAGCGCGCGCAGCGCCTGGCGCTGCTGCGAGGCCGTCAGCCTGACGGCGAGCTCGGCGCCGCCGCCCGCGACGGCGATCTGACGCCGGACGACGGTCAGCGGCAGGGCGAGCCCGTCGATCGTGAGCGATCCCGACGCCGCCACGAAACCGCTCTCGGTCGAGCTCGCGAAGACGCGGAGCGTGCGCGTCTGGCGGATGTGCTTGCGCGCCGGGGCGCCGACCTCGACGCGCGGCGGCACGCGATCGCGCGCGCCCCCGGCACCCGGCGGGGCAGCGGTCAGCGTCCGCACGACGCTCTCGCAGTCGGAGTCGACCTCGTCGAGCGTGTCGGCGTCGACCTTGTCGCTTCCCGTGCCGCAACGGACGAGATCCTGGATGCCGTCGCGGGCGCGCAGGTCGTCGTCGCCCGCGTCGCCGGCGAGCTCGTCGACCCCGATCCCGCCGACGACGGTGTCGTTGCCGGGGCCGCCCGCGAGCGTGTCGTCGCCGTCGTCGCCGCTGAGCTGGTCGCCCGCCGGGCCGCCGGTGAGCCGGTCGGCGCCGGGGCCGCCGAGCAGCGTCGTCGCGATGTTGACCGACACCGTGGCGGTGTCCTCGCGCTCGCCGAGGTCCAGGCGCACGGAGCGCACGCCCCCGGCCGGGCAGAACGTCTGGATGATCCACGCGTTGGCGTCCGCGCTGATCTCGCCGGGGTTGCAGCTGCCGGGGTCCATGCCGCCGTCGACGGTCGGGTCACGGAACTCGATCCGCGAGCCGTTGGCCCGCACGACGAGCGTGTTCAGCGACGTCGCGTCGGCCGAGATGTAGGCGACGATGCCGGCGGACGGCCGCACGAGGGAGTGCCCTGCCGCGCCCGCGGGGGCGAGCGCCGCAGCGGCGAGGGCGGTGGCGAGCGTTGCGCCGGCGGCGCTTCGCGCAGTGCGGAGCCTCACGGGCGGAACACCGCCTGCCACGTCTTCGCGCCGTCGGTCGTGTGCATGATCGTGCCGTCGCTGAGCGCGAGGTACAGCTCGTCCTCGGAGATCGCCTTGAACTTGTACGGCTCGCCGTCGACCGAGCCGACGTCGTCGAACGTGTCGCCGCCGTTGGTGGAGCGCTGCACGGTGCCGTCCTTCAGGGCGCGGTACAGCGCGCCGGGCGCCGGCCACGAGAGCCGGATCCCCTCGCGGCGGTCGATCGGGCGCCACGACGCGCCCGTGTCCGTCGAGCGAAACAGCTCCTGGTCGTTGGACGCGACGATCCGCTCGGCGTTCGCGGGGTCGACTTCGAAGTCGATGATGAGCCCGCGCGGCGTGAAGTTCTCCGTGAAGGTGCGCCCGCCGTCGTCGGAGATGAGGATCGCGCTGAGCACGGCGTCGAACGCGTACATGCGGTCGTGCGCGCGGATGATCTTGTGCAGGTCGGCGTTGCCGAGGCGCGAGACGGCGGTCCACGTCTTGCCGTTGTCGTCGGAGACGATGAAGCCGAGGAACGACGGCAACGTGCCCTGCTGGTCGGGGTGCCCGGAGCCGATGAGCTGCTTCGGCCCGACGACGAGCAGCTCGAGGAACGTCCCGATCGTCGAGCGCTTGCCCTGCGCGGTGATCGTCCCGCGGATCGGCGTGACCTTGGCTCCGTCCGGAGCGATCCGGTAGAAGCCGCGGTTGGTCGTGAGCAGGAAGTCCTTCGTCTCGGGATCGATGTCGAGGGCGTTGACGAACGGCGGCTTCTTCGTGAAGTCGACGAGGCGCGACGAGCGCGCCGTCGAGTCCGCCGAGCCGGCGTCGGACCCGCAGCCGCCGGCCGCGAGCGCCAGCCCGAGCACGACGACCAGCAGCGCGCGCCGGAACGTCACGAGCTGCCTGCCTGTGCGAGCAGCCAGAGCGCCAGCGTCGTGAAGCCGACCATGATCACGAGCATGGCGTACTGCGAGCGCGCGGCGGCGCGCGCCTGCCCGTAGAGCACGAGCGCGCGGTCGTGGGCGAGCGTCAGCGCCGCGACATGTCCCGCGACGACGCACGCGACCTGCAGATACCACGCCTGGTTCTGCGAGATCACGCCGTAGTCGACGGCCGAGGAGGCCGTTCCGAAGAGGTCCCAGCCCTGGCCGAGCGGATCGGAGATCAGGTAGGCGATCCCCTGGCCCTCGAACAGCAGGAACGTGAGGTAGTGCGCCGCGACGTAGACGAGCGCGATCGGCACGAGCGAGTGGATGAAGCCGCGCCGAAGCTGCTCGGCCGGGAGCGCGGGGGCGAGGCGCTGGGCGGCGCGGCAGCCGAGCTCGTAGAACCCCGCGACGAGCGCGACGCAGACCACGAGGCCGACTGTCTCGGAGACCTTCTGCGCGTTCTCGAGCGTCAGGCCGAACGTCGTGGCCAGGTCGTCGAGCGGCTTGCGGGTCTCGGTCCAGACGCGGCCCTGGCTCAGGCCGTCGAACGTGACCGTGCCGATCATCACCGCGACGAAGGCCACGGTGCCCGTGAGGACGTCCAGGCGCGGCAGGCCGGCGAGCAGCGGCCGCACGCCGACGGTGCGCTCGCGCGTCTCGAAGACGGAGATCCGCGCCAGCAGGCCGAAGTAGACCGAGAACGTCTCGCCGCGCGCGCTCCACGTCTCGACGCCGTAGATCGCCTGCCCGGCGAGCGTCGCGACGGTGTAGACCGTGATGACGATCGCCAGCGTGCGCGGCAGCTCGCCCCAGCCCGAGACGAGCTCGATCCAGGTGAAGGCGAGCAGGCCGGCGGCAGCGGGCCAGCGGCCGAGCGCCGCCGGGTAGGCGCGCCGGCCGGCGCGTGGGGCCGGTGCGTCGTCGGACTCGCCGCGGCCGCGACCGCGGCCTCGGCCTAGCAGCCACCCGCCCGCGCGGCCCAGCGCGCGCCACGGGTTGAATGCCCGGAAGACGTCGCCGAACAGCGCGCTCGCGAACGCGAGGCCGACCCAGAACGTGATGAAGACGAACGTCGGCGCGATGTTCGAGAGCGCGTTCTGCGTCCCGGCGTAGCCGGCGACGAGGACGAGCGCGAGCAGCGCGACGCCGAGCGTGCCGCAGGCGAGCTCCAGCGGCCGGCTGCCGAGGACGGTGCCGATCCGCGCCGGCAGCGGCCGCCAGCGATCGCGCTCCAGGCGCGGCTCGGGCCAGAGGATCGCGAGCGCGACGAACGAGACGATCAGGACGGCCGCCGCCGCATAGCCGAACAGCCACTCCGGCAGCGGCAGGTTCGCGCGCTGGACGAGCCCGTGCGCCTGCGCGACCGACGGCAGCGCGGCGGCGGCGAGCAGCAGGGCTGCCGCCGCGTTGCGCGCGCGCCGGCGGTCACGCCAGGCGATCAACGCTTGATCGCGAAGAAGACCTTGATGCCGCGCGAGCACCGGAACTTCAGCTTCGTCTCCTTGCCGAAGTCGCGGCAGCTGTAGCCGGTCGGCCGCCGGTGCGTCGAGAGGTACTTCGAGGCGTACGGCTTCGCCGTCTTGCAGCGCAGCTGGTCGGCCTTGATGTCGTAGCGCTTGCCCTTGACCTTGATCACGCCGCAGTCGGTGGGCGGGACGATCGCCGTGCTCGGCGCGGCGAACGCGGCGCACGCGATCGTCAGCGCCACTGCCGTCAGGCATGCGCGTCGCAACGGCCGGTTGTGCATGCTGCGCCCTCCCATTGTCCGCGAGCGTTCAGGGTAGCGCCGCTACCCGGCCGCAGCTCCCGCTACGCTCGGCGTGTTGGAGCCGTGGCACGACCGGACGCGACAGATCCAGGGCCGATGACGTCAAGCGCGTGGTGCCGCACGCCGATGGACGAGTGATGGCGCGCCGGCCCGCCGACACGGACGATCGCCTCGCCGAGCTGCGCGCGGCGGTCGCCGAGACGTCCGCCGTCGTCGCCCGAGCGGGGCTCGTGGTCGGGACGGCGGGCAACGTCAGCGCCCGCTCCGGCGAGCTCGTCGCGGTGACGCCGACGGGCGCGCGGCTCGGGTCGCTGACGGCGGAGGAGATCGCCGTCGTCGACCTCTCCGGCCGGCAGATGTCGGGTCCGCTCGCGCCGACGTCGGAGCTGGCGATGCACCTGGCCATCTACCGCGAGTGCGGCGCGGGCGCCGTCGTCCACACGCATCCGCCGATGGGCACCGCGGTGGCGTGCGTCGCCGACGAGCTGCCCTGCATCCACTACACCCTGCTCACGCTCGGTGGCAGCGTGCGCGTCGCGCGGTACGCGACGTTCGGCACCGACGACCTCGCCGGCAGCGTGGTCGAGGCGCTCGACGGGCGCACCGCCGCGCTGCTCGGCGGCCACGGCGCCGTGACGTACGGCGACGACCTGCGAGCCGCGCTCGACGCGACCGAGCTGCTCGAGTGGGCGTGCACCGTCTACGTCCACGCGTCCGCGCTCGGTACGCCGCGCGTGCTCGGCGACGACGACCGCGCGGAGGTCGCCGCGGCACTTACGACCTACGGCTACGGCAGCACCGCGGACCCGCGGTCGGGCTGAAGGCGGGCGCCGGGCCCGCATGTGTCGCGATCCGACCTTCCTGCTCGGCAGCCCTCAACGCGACGAGCGCGTCAGGGGGTGTCTCGTTCTGAGTGCGTATAGCGAACCTGGAACGAGACACCCCCTTGGCCATGAGCGATGGTCGCGCGGCCGGTGCCGCCGCGTCGAGAGCTGGCGCGGCGCGTGCCCTACGAGCGCTGCGCGGGCTGCTTCGCCGCCGCACGCTTCGCGGGCGCCTTCGACAGCGCCGCGTCGCCGGACACGCCGAGCTTCGAATCCTGGTCCTCCAGCCCGCCGCTCGCCGGATCGGCGAGCTCCAGGGCGCGCGGGAGGTCGCGGTTGAAGCGCATCTGCAGCTCGGTCAGCGGCTGCAGCACGCCGCGCAGCACGAGCGCGCCGCCGACGTAGCGCGGCGCCCACAGGCGCGCCGAACGGCGCTTGACGCCCTGCTCGATCGCGTCGATCGCGTCCGACAGCGGCGCGGGCGTCGAGACGAACTTCGGCAGCGTGCCGGTCAGGATCTGCGACGACGGGTGGGCGAAGCTCGTGCGGACCAGATCCGTGTCGATGAAGCCGAAGTACGCGCAGCCGACGCGCGCGCCGGTCGGCGCCGTCTCGGCCCGCAGGCTGTTCGTCAGCGCCTCGACGCCGGCCTTCGACGCGGAGTACGGGCCCATCAACGGCGTGTGGCTCGCCGCCGCGAGCGACGCGATGTTCAGCAGGTAGCCCCGCCGCGCGGTGATCTGCTCGATGAGCGCGCGGTCGGTGCGCCACACGCCCATGAGGTTGACCTCCAAGGCGCGCTCGACCTGCTGGATCGGCGCCGTCGCGAGCCGGCCGATGTAGCTGATGCCCGCGTTCGCGATGCCGACGTCGACCGCGCCGAAGCGCGACACCGTCCCGCGGACCGCGCGCTGCAGCGCCTCGTAGTCGGTGACGTCGGCCTCGAAGGCCGCCGCCCGATCGCCGAGCGTCGCCGCCAGCTCGTCGAGCAGCTCGGGCTCGAGCCCGACCAGCGCGACGTTCGCCCCCGCCGCGTGCAGCCGCGTCGCGATCGCGGCGCCGATGCCGCGCGCGGCGCCGGTGATGAAGACCGTCCGGCCGGCGACGTCGTAGTCGGCGCGCGAGAACGGAAGGCGCATCATGCTGCCGCCGCGGTCTCGGAGGGCGCGCCGACGCGCAGCTCGTAGGCGTCCGTGTCGAAGTGGCGCGTGCGCTGGCGGAAGCGGAACGTGAAGTCCGGCCAGATTGTCGTGTTGTTGCCCGCGGCGTCGAGGTACCAGCTCGCGCAGCCCGACGACCAGACCGTGCCCGGCATCATCGCCTGCACCTCCTCGTTGTAGCGAGCGACCGCCTCCGGCCGCACCTCGACCGTGGCGAGACCGCGCTCGTCCATGACCTTCAGCGCGTCCATGACGTAGGCGAGCTGCGACTCGATCATGAACACCATCGAGCTGTGCCCGAGGCCCGTGTTCGGGCCGATGATCTTGAAGACGTTCGGGAAGCCCGGCATCGCCGTCCCGAGGTAGGCCTGCGGGCTCGCGCCGGCGGCCTGCGCGAGCGTCACGCCGCCCCGGCCGTGGATGAGGTGCGCCGTCGGCGGGTCGGTCACATGGAAGCCCGTGCCGAGGATGATCGTGTCGACCTCGCGCGAGCTGCCGTCGGCGAGCACGATCGTGTTGCCGTCGACGTGCGAGATCGCGTCGGTGACGAGCTCGACGTTGCGCTGCGTCAGCGCCGGATACCAGTGGTTGGAGATCAGCACGCGCTTGCAGCCGAGGCTGAAGTCGGGCTCGAGCTTGCGCCGCAGCTCACGGTCGCGGACCTGCTTGCGCAGGTGCAGCCGCGCGATGCGCTCCGCCGGCCGCGCCATCTTCGGCTGCTTGGCGAAGCCGAAGACGAACGACTCGCGGCCCCAGTAGACCGCGGTCCGCACGATCCGCTGAGCGAGCGGGACCCGCTTGTAGAGCTGGCGCTCGAAGCGCGACGTGGGCCGGTCGGAGTGCGGCAGGATCCACGGCGCGGTGCGCTGGAAGACGTGCATCCGGCCGACCTCCTTCTGGATCCGCGGGACGAACTGGATCGCCGATGCGCCGGTCCCGATGACCGCGACGCGCTCGCCGGTCAGGTCGTGGTCATGATCCCACTGCGCGGAGTGAAAGAGCTTTCCGGGAAAGCGGCTCAGACCGCGGATGGCGGGGTCCTTGGGCTGGCTCAGCGGGCCGGTCGCGTCGATGACGAGCGCGGCGGAGAAGGCGCCGCGCGACGTCTCGACGAGCCAGCGCTGCTGCGTTTCGTCCCACGTCGCGGCGATCAGCTCGTGGCCAAGGCGGAGGTGGTCCTTCAGCCCGTAACGCTCGGCGCAGCCGCGCAGGTACTGCCAGATCTCGGGCTGGCGCGAGTACGTCCGCGTCCAGTTCGGGTTGGGATCGAAGGAGAACGAGTACAGGTGCGAGGGCACGTCGCACTGGCAGCCGGGATACGTGTTCGCCTGCCACGTCCCGCCCACGTCGTCGGCGCGCTCCAGCACCACGAAGTCCTCGATCCCGGCCTCCTTGAGGCGGATCGCCATGCCGAGGCCGGCGAACCCGCTGCCGACGATCGCGATTCGGACGCGCTCCGTGCCGCGGTCTCCCGCGGGCGCGGCGCTGTCGTCAGGCACCAGCTCAAGCGTGTCAGCCATGACGTCGATCCTCTCAGGCTGCGGGGGGAGTGGCCAGCACAGACGAGCGGCTCGACTCCGGCGCGGGTGCATAGCCGCCCGGAGACGCCGTCACGCGGATGCGATGCAGCCCCCACGCCAGCATCACGAGGAGCGCGAACGTGCAGAAGCCGATGATGCCGTAGGCACCGGCGGTGATGCTCGAGTCGTTCGTCTTCGCCTCGCGCTGCAGGAGCTTGTGGTCGGAGACGAACGGCCGCACGAACGCACGCGGCGCGGGCACCTCGGGCGCCGGGATGGCGGCGTCCGCGGGCGCGTAGATGGGCAGGCCCATGATCGCGTTGCCGGTGTGCATCCGGATGAGCGTCTTGTAGTCGCCGTGGATCGGGATCGGCTCCGTCGACTGGAAGACGCCGGGCCGGATCTCCTTCAGGCGGTTGGTCGTCAGGCCGCCGCCCTGCCACGAGGTCGCCGTCAGCCAGGTCGCGCCGTCGGCGGCGTCGGCGGGCATCATCCGCGCGGTGACGATCGCCGTGCGCTCGGGCCCCGTCACGACGTCGTGCAGGGTGACCTTCGCGGTCGCGCCCGTGCTCTCGGACGGCGTGTGCAGCCCGAACGCGACGAGCGCGGCCATGGCCATCGCGCCGGCGAGCCCCGCCCAGCGCAGTCCGCCCGGCTGCGGGATGTCGTCGGCTCCGAGGCGCGCGCCGATGTACGCGCCGATGAGGGACCCGCAGAGCGCCGCGGCGAGGCCGATCGCGGCCACCTCCGGGAGGATCTCCGACGGCCACGGCAGCGGCATCCAGAGGTGCGACCAGCCCCACTCGGCCGCGAGGCCGATCGTGCCGATGGCGACGCCGCACCACGCGCCGAAGACCAGCGGCTTGCGCGGCGAGACGAGCAGCGCGACGCCCTCGATGAGCAGCGCCTCGGCGATGTACAGCGGGAAGTGCGCCATCGTCTCGCCGAGCCCGCCGACGCCGAGCGACAGCAGGCCGCGCATGACGATGAAGAAGATGACGGCCTTGATCGCCGCGAACGGGCCGACGTAGACGCGCGCGGCGACGAGCGCGACGCCGGCGGCGAACATGATGAGCATCGGCTGGAAGATGAGCTGGAACTGCGGGATGCCGAGGTCGTACTCGAGCTGGAACGTCGACAGGGCGATGAGCGTCCCTCCGGCCCACCACGTGTTGCGCAGGCCCTTGACCCACCAGACCTCGCGATCGAACGTGCCGTCGCGCTTCATCGCGCGGATGACCTCGACCTGCAGGACCGCGATGGCGATCAGCGTCATGCTGGCGCCGCCGATGAGCATGAGGTGCGTCGGGCCCCAGAGCGTGACGTCCTGGCCGAAGAGCCGGTGCCACTGGTCGTCGAGCGGGAAGCCGAGCAGCGAGAAGCTGCCCGCGGCGAACATGAGGATCCCGCCGAGCGGGGCGTGCCAGTCGCGCGTGATCTTCACGAACGTCGGGCCTTCGCGCTTCTCGGGCAGGCACATCGCGAAGAACCCGGCCATCACGATCCCGTAGAGGCCGGCGAGGATGAAGTAGTGCGCCGGCGTGCCGAACGGGCCGTTGTCACGACCGACGTCGACGTGCAGCGAGACGTCCCAGTACAGGCCGAACAGCGCGCAGATGAGCGAGCCGATCGCAAGCCCGCACGGCATCGAGGCCCAGCCGGGCTGGCCGGAGATGCGCTCGGCGAAGCGCTCGAACCAGCCGATGACCGGGACGAGGCCGGCACGATGGCCGAGGCCGCCCATCATCAGCACGACCGTCGCGAAGCCGGCCGCGGCACCCGCATAGCCGAGGTCGCGTTCGGAGAACCCCCCGGCGGGGGGTGACTTGGGCGGCTCGATCGCCGCAAGAAGGGAGAGACCGGCGTGCAGGGAGCTCATTTCCGGGAGCCTAGCACGATGTCGTCAATTCATGTCACATTCTTTGGTGTCGTACACCGGGGCTGTGCTGATCGACGGCCCGGTGGCATGCTGGCGCTCATGCCCGCAGACGGCGCACGCCAGTCGCTGATCTTCGTCGCCCCGCGCGCGGTCGAGGTGCGCGAGGAGCCGATGCCGGCGCCGTCGGGCGCGGAGCTGCTCGTGCAGACGCTCGTCTCCGCGATCAGCGCCGGCACCGAGCTGCTCGTCTACCGCGGCGAGGTCCCCGGCGACATGGCGCTCGACGCGCAGATCTCTGGCCTGACGGACCGCTTCGCGTTTCCCGTGAAGTACGGCTACTCGACGGTCGGGCGGGTCGTCGCGGTCGGCGCGGACGCCGACGCCGGGTGGCTTGACCGGATCGTCTTCAGCCTGCATCCGCACGAGAGCCACTTCGTCGCTCGCGCGGACGAGCTCGAGCCGGTGCCGCCGGGCATCGGCGCCGAGGCGGCGACGCTGTTCGCCGGGATGGAGACCGCGGTCACGCTGCTGCTGGACGGCCGGCCGCTCGTCGGCGAGCGCGTCGCCGTCTTCGGCCAGGGCATGGTCGGCCTGCTCACGACGTCGCTGCTGGCCCGCTTCCCGCTCGCGGAGCTCGTCACGCTCGACACGCGTCCGGCCCGGCGGCGGCTCTCGGCTACGCTGGGCGCCGATCGCAGCGTTGACCCCGCGACCGAGGGTGGCAGCGAGGGCGACTTCGACCTGACCTACGAGCTGTCGGGCAATCCGGCCGCGCTCGACGGAGCGATCCGCTGGACCGGCTTCGACGGCCGCGTCGTGATCGGCTCGTGGTACGGCAAGCGGCGCGCGGACCTCGACCTCGGCGGGGCGTTTCATCGCAGCCGCATCACCCTCAAGAGCAGCCAGGTCAGCACGATCGACCCGCAGCGGTCGGGCCGCTGGACGTCGCAGCGGCGCCGCGAGCTGGCGTGGAGGATGCTGGCGCAGGTCGACGTCGAGCGCCTCGTCACGCACCGCTTCGCGCTCGCCGACGCGGCCGACGCGTACGAGCTGCTGGACAGCCCGTCGCACGACGCCATCCAGGTGCTGCTCGCCTACGAATCAGTCGACGCGGCGCGCGAGTAGGGCCAGGCCGCCCCGCAGCGCCTGCGCGCCCGTGACGCGGCCCACCCAGTCCAAGCCGTGCAGCACGCCGCCCCAAGCCGGCGGGATGTCGCCCTTCGGGACGAAGCGCCAGCGCTCGAGGCGCTCCGGCCGCAGGCCCGCGTCCGCGACGAGCGCCCGCAGCTGCCCCGGTGTCAGGAAGCGATCCGTCGACAGGTGCCGCGTGTCGAGCCCGAGCCGGGGCGCGAGCGACCGGTACCAACAGTAGTCGCCGTTGGGGGTCAGGCAGACGAAGCGCCCACCGTCGCAGAGCACGCGCCGGACCTGCGCGAGGACCCGCGGCCGCTCGAGCATGTGCTCGAGTGCCCCGACGCACAGGACGGCATCCACGGAGCCGTCGGCCACGGTGGCCAGCTCCTCGGCCGGATCGACGCGCAGCTCGAGACGGTCACGCCACGGCGAGGCATCGGCGTCGCGCCGGGCGATGCGTACCATCTCGCCCGACGCGTCGGTGCCGATCGCGCGCTCACAGCGTCTCGCCAGCCCGATGAGGTGAATCGCCTTCCCGCACCCGATCTCGAGCAGCGTGCCGACGCGGGGCGCGCCGAGCAGCTCCTCGAGGATCGACATGCGGTAGCGCAGCAGCCGCGCAGGGTGACCATGCGCGTCCTCGTACGCGGGCGCCACCCGGTCGAAGTGATCGATCAGCTCTTGGGCGGAGCCGATCGGTCGTGTGACGAGCCGGCTCATCGCGCGCGTGTCACCACGTCCTCCAAGATGCGCCACAGTCTGCCAGCATGGCGCGCGGATGCCGGACGCCCTCGCGGCCACCCAGCCGGACCTCCTGCGGTTGGCGACGGCAGGCTCCGTCGACGACGGCAAGTCCACGCTCATCGGCCGCCTGCTGTACGACACGAAATCGATCATGCAGGACCAGCTCGACGAGGTCGCCGCGCTCTCCGAGCAGCGAAGCGCCGGCCATCTCGACCTGTCACTGGTGACCGACGGGCTGCGGGCGGAGGTCGAGCAGGGCATCACGATCGATGTCGCGTACCGGTACTTCGCCACGCCGCGGCGCCGGTTCGTGCTGGCCGACACGCCCGGTCACGTGCAGTACACGCGCAACATGGTCACGGCGACGTCGACCGCCAGCCTGTCGCTCGTCCTCGTCGACGCGCGCAAGGGCGTGCTCGAGCAGACGCGCCGTCACACGTTCATCGCATCGCTGCTGCACGTCCCGCACCTCGTCATCTGCATCAACAAGATGGACACCGTCGACTGGTCCGAGCGCGCGTACGACGAGATCGTCGCGGAGTTCTCGCGGTTCACCTCGCGCATCGACATCGCAGACGTCACCTTCATCCCGGTCAGCGCGCTCGCGGGAGACAACGTCGTCGAGCCGTCGGCGCACATGCCCTGGTACCGAGGACCGCCACTGCTCTACCACCTGGAGCGAGTTCACATCGCGGCGGATCACAACCTCCTCGACGCTCGGTTTCCGGCGCGATCGGTCGTCGGCGAGCTCGACGCCATGGTCTGCTGGATGGCCTCCGAGTCCCTGTGCGCCGGCCGCCGGCTCGTCGTCAAGCACACGACGCGCACGGTCCAGGCGCTCGCCGAGGAGATCGTCTACCGCATCGACGTGAACACGCTGCACCGCGACGAGTCGGCCGTCGAGCTGCGGCTCAACGACATCGGTCGCGTGCGGCTGCGGCTGTCTGCGCCGCTCGCCGTCGACGCCTACCGCCACAACCGGGCCACCGGCAGCTTCATCGTCATCGACGAGACGACCAACCAGACCGTCGGCGGAGGCATGGTGCCGCATCCGGCGATCGCGCCGCAAGCCGTGGACGTCGGCGGCCGCAGCGCGAACGTGGTCTGGAGCCCGTCGGCGCTGACGCGCGCCGAGCGCTGGCGCAGCCTCGGCCAGTCGGGGGCGACGCTCTGGCTCACCGGTCTGCCGGCGTCGGGGAAGTCGACGCTCGCGGTGGAGGTCGAGCGCAGGCTTGTCATCGCGGGGCGCCAGGCCTACCGGCTCGACGGCGACAACCTCCGCCATGGCCTCAACGGGGATCTCGCGTTCGATGCCGCCAGCCGTAGCGAGAACGTCCGTCGCACCGCGCACGTCGCCGCGCTGCTCGCCGACTCGGGAGCGGTGGCGATCGTCAGCCTCGTCAGCCCGTACGCCGCCGACCGCGAGGCCGCGCGGACCGTCCACGAACAGGCCGACGTGCCCTTCGTCGAGGTCTTCGTCGACACGCCGCTCGACGAGTGCGAACGGCGCGATCCGAAAGGCCTCTACGCGCGCGCACGCCGCGGCGAGATCGAGGCGTTCACCGGGATCTCCGACCGCTACGACGAGCCCGCGGAGCCGGAAGCGCGCGTCGCCGGCGTCGGCGGGGCGGTCGACGCTCAGGTCGCGGTGATCCTCGCGGCGCTCGCGCGCGCGTCGTCGCCGGCGCCCTGACCCGGCGATCGGTGTGCTCGGGCGGCTCCGTCGAGCAGCTCGACGACGGCCTGTGCCACGGCGTCGACCGTGATCGCCGTCATGCAGGCCGCGTCGACCGTGGCGCCGCACGGCGGCGCGAACATCCGATCGCAGGGGCTGCAGGCGAGGGCCACGCGCACGATTCGACGGCGCTCCGGCTCACACCACGGGCTCCATTGCGAGGTCGGGAGCGGCCCGTACAGGCCGACGACCGGCAGGCCGACCGCCGCGGCGAGGTGCAGCGGGCCGCTGTCGACCGCGACGAGCAGCGAGCTGCGCCGCAGCAGCGCGACGAGCGCTCCGATCGACATCCGCTCAGCGATGCCGTGGCACGCGCCGCCGCCCGCCGCGACGATCGACGCGACGAGGCCGGACTCGCCGGGACCCCCGTGGACGAGCGGGGTGACCTCGTAGCGGCGCCGCAGCTCGCCCGCCAGCCGGCCCCAGCACCCGGGCGGCCAGCTCTTCACGGGCATGCTCGAGCCCGGCTGCAGGACGATCGGTCGCGCTCCCGCGGACGGCAGCTCGCGCAGCAGCGCGGCGACGAGCGCCTCGTCGGCGCCGTCCGGATCCAGGCGCACGCGCGCCGGCGGGTCTACGAGGGAGGCCATCGCGTCCAGGTCGCCGCGCGGCGCACCCAGGTGCGCCGCCGCCCGCTGCATGAGGCGCAGCGCCTGCAGCGCCATATGGGGCCGTTCGTCGTACGGCACGAGGTGCGTGAGGAACAGCCCCATCTCGGAGACCGCGTACCCGACGCGGGCCGGGATGCCCGCGAGCGTCGTGAGCTCACCGCACCACGGATCGTGGCTCCTGCACAGGATCGCGACGTCGAAGCGGCTCTCCAGCGCGGCGACTCCGCGGTCGCGCTCGGCGCCATCCAGCGCCGCGAGGTCCGGGCGCAGCCGCGGAAACGACATGGCGATGACCTCGTCGATGTCCGGGCAGCAGCGCGCGAGGCCGGCGAAGGGCCGCGCGACGAGCATCGCGAGGTGGGCATCCGGGAGCGCCGCGCGCAGTGCCGTCACGGCCGGCAGGGACAGCAGGAGGTCGCCGAGGTGGCCGGGATTGGCGATGAGCACGCGCGGTGCCACGTGCGACGGATGCTACGCCCCGGTACTCGCCCGTGGACGTCCAGCGGCCTATGCTTCGCGGGACCCCTGCGCGTGGGCGGGGGACGCGAGTGGGGGCGCACACATGACGGCGGCTCGTTGTTTGGATTTCTCGCACCTGGATGTGGCCGTGGCCGGCGACCTCCTCGTCGACCACGACCTCTACGCCGAGCCGCGAAGGCTCTCGAGGGAGGCGCCTGTGATGGTTCTGCGCCACGTGCGCGACCGCGTCGGCGCGGGTGGCGCGGCGAACGTCGCCCGCAACCTTCGCGCGCTCGGCTGCCACGTTCGCGTCTTCGGGGTCGTGGGTCCCGACGACGCGGGCCGCCGGTTGCGCGAGCTGCTCGACGAGGAGTCGATCGACACGAGCGGCGTGCTCACGATCGACGGCTACGACACCCCCACCAAGACGCGCGTGCTCGCGGCCGAGCCGCGCCGCCACCTGCAGCAGATCCTGCGCATCGACCATGAGCCCGCGCGCGCGCTCGAGGCGGGGGACCGGACAGCCGTCGCCGCTGCGCTGCGCTCGGCCGTCGGCTCGCTCGACGCCGTCGTGCTCTCCGACTACGGCTACGGCCTCGCCGGTGGCGAGATCGGCGACGTCTCGCGCGTGATCGCGGCGAACGGTGCGATCGCGGTGCTCGATCCCCGCTCCGCGGTGGGCGGCCTGACGGGCCTGACGGCCATGACGCCGAACGTGCAAGAGCTGGCGAGCTGCACGGGGTGCCGGCCGAACGACGTGGACGATCGCGGCGGGCTCGCGGCGGCCGCCGCGGCGCTGCTGCGCCTGGCCTCCTGCCGCTACGTGCTCGTGACCCGCGGCAGCTCCGGCATGGCGTTGTTCGGCGACGACCTCCCGTCGGAAGGGACGTTCGTCGCAGCCGCCGGGACCGACCAGATCAGCGATGTGTGCGGGGCCGGGGACACCGCTGCGGCAGCGTTCGCCGTCGGACTCGCCGCTGGGCGGACCGCGCCCGACGCGATGGTCCTGGCCAACGCGGCCGCGGGCGTCGTCGTGCTCGAGCACGGCGCCGCGGCGTGCAGCGTCGAGGCGCTCGACGGCGCGCTCGCCGGCGTGACCGCAGCGCCCGTGGCGCGGTGACCTCGCGCGCGGAGCTTCGGGTGCGTCTGGATGCGCTGCGCGCCGCCGGCAGCGCCCGGCGCGTCGTCCTCGCCAACGGCTGCTTCGACCTCCTGCACCCCGGCCATGTGCGCTACCTCGAGGACGCTCGCAGCCGCGGCGGCTTCCTCGTCGTGGCGCTCAACTCAGACGCCTCGGTCCGCGAGATCAAGGGCCCGCGACGGCCGTACATGCCGCTCGCCGAGCGGGCGGAGATCGTCGCCGCGCTGCGCTGCGTCGACGCGGTCACGTGGTTCGACGAGACCGACCTCGTGGCGACGCTCCGTCAGCTGCGCCCGGACATCCACGCGAAGGGCACGGACTACACGCCGCAGTCCGTTCCCGAGGCGTCCGTCGACGCAGAGCTCGGGATCGAGATCGCGATCTGCGGCGATCCGAAGGACCACTCGACAACCGAGCTGCTGGCACGGGTGAGGGAACGATGACATCCGTCGATCTGGAGCGCGCGCGCGACCCGACGTCGCCGTTTCCGCAAGCGGTCGTCCCGCGTGTCTACGACCGACCGGCCCGCGTGCTCGAGCTGGCCGTCGCGCGCGCACGCGGACGTGTCGCGCCGCCGCCGCCGTGGCTCAGGCGCCGCATCGCGGCGTGGCAGGTGGACGGCCCGGGCCCGGGGCCGGCGTCGCCCTCCGCGCGATCACGTCCCGAGATCCACGCCGTCGTCGGCGTCTGGAACGAGGAGGACATCGTCTACGCGCTCGTCGAGCACCTCCGCTCACAGGGGGTCGATCGCGTGCTCGTGATCGACGACGAGAGCGACGACGCGACGGTGCCGGAGGCGGTGGCCGCCGGCGCCGAGGTGCTGCGGATGCGCAGCGCCGGCGCGTACTCCGAGGCGCTGCGCACGCAGCGCTTCCGCGATGCGATCGCCGCGCGCACGGACGCGGCGGGCGGCGACGTGTGGTGGCTCGTGCTCGACGCCGACGAGTTCCCGCGCGGACCGGACGGCACGACCGTGCGCGAGCTCGTCGAGGCTGCCCCGGCCTGGGTGGACGTCCTCGGCGCCCGCGTGCTCGACCACGTCCCCGCGCTGTCGAGCGAGTACGTCGCGCGCCGGCCGCCGCTCGCGTACTTCCCGCATGCGCACTGGCGTCGCTGCGGCTTCTGCGCCCGGGGCCACTGGAAGCATCCGCTCATGCGAGTGCGCCGGTCCGGCGACGTCCTTGCGCTCCCCGGCCATCACGCCGTCGGCACCGGCGACGGTCGGCGCGCGCGCGAGCACGATGCGACGCTGCTGATGCATCACTTCCCGATGCGCGCGCGAGAGCGCACGGAGCGCAGGCTACGCCGCGCGATGGGTCCCGGCGGCCGCTACGCGTCCAGCCCGGACCGATTCACGCGGGACCGGCTGCGCGAGCGGTTGGAGGCACTCGACCACCTGTACGCCGGCCGCTACGAGCGCGTCGCGTCCGGCTTCTGCGGCGATCCCCTGCTGGGCATCGACGTCTGCGACTGGCGCGAGCTCGTGCCGCCGCTCGAGCGCGGCGACCCATCGTCGACTCAGGCTCAGGCCGGCTCCTCCGGGGCATAAGCGCGGTTGGCCTCGCCGGCCACCCGCTCGAACGCGGCGAGGTCATCGGCGCTCAGCTCCGCGCGCCAGCGCAGGTCGGGTATGACGTCGGCGGGATGCGCCGCGTACCACGCGCGCGTCGCGTCGTCCGGGGTGATGACGCCGGGTACGGCCGCTCGCCGGCTCGCGCGCCTGAGCATCAGCAGCGGCCCGTCGTTTCCTCCGAGCGGGTGCTGCTCGCTGCTCCACGGATCGAGCATCCGGGGATCGAACCGCACGCCGACGAAGTCCGCGAGCGCGCGCAGCGCCTGCTCGGGACGCGAGGTGAGGGCCTCGTAGCGGACTCGGTGCACGGGGCCCGGGAACGTCGACGCAAGCTCCTCGACGGCGCGCATCTGCGTCACCCAGAACGCTGCGAGCTCCTCCATCGGCGTGGCGTCGGCGAGCTTGCGCCGGCGCGAGCTCACGACCGCGCGCCCGTCGCGCGTCAGCACGACGAGTCGAACCGGGACGGCGCCGCGCAACGCGTCGAGCTGTGTGGCGATCCAGTCGATCGCCTTCGTCGAGTCGAAGACGACCGAGCGCCCGCTGCGGCGCGACAGCGCATCGTAGAGATCCTCGCCGTCCGTGAGGCACAGCCCGTCCCAGACGGGGCACCGCGGCCCGCAGGCCCGGCACACGCGCCGCTTCAGGAGCGCGGAGGGGTCGTTCAGCGTCCGCGTCTTGTTCGCCTCGCCGGCGTAGAAGATCGCGGGGTGCGCGCCGAGCATCATGCCGAGCAACGTCGAGCCGGAGTACGGCGCGGCGCCGGTGAACACGACCTGCGCGTTGACCCGGCTCATGGCGGATTGCCGGGGCCTCGGGTCGTGCTGACGGCTGCCGCGTGTACCAGCGGCTCCGGGGCGCGGGTACAGCTCGACGACCGCGTCGCCCCCACGCTCGTCAACGGCCGGGACGCCGCACGAGGTGCGCGGACGCCGCGCGCTGACGCGCCGCGACGAGTCCCTCGGTGTGGACACGCCAAGCGCACGGCCAGGTATAGCGCTCGCGCTGGAGGCGCCTGCCCGCCTCGCCCATCCGCCGGGCGAGCGCCGGATCGGACAGCAGCGTCACCAGCGCGCGCGCGACCGCGTGCGGCTCCTGGTCGGCGTGCAGCCCTGTACGACCGTTCTCCACGAGCTCGCGGACCGCCGGCGCGGGCCCGACGACCACCGGCTTCGCGTAGGACCACGCTTCGACGTACACCATGCCGAACGCCTCGCGGGTGGACGGCATGCAGAACACGTCGCACGCTGCGAGGGCGTCAGCCTTCTCCTGCTCGGCGACCGCCCCCAGGTCGCGCAGGCCATCCGCGCGCGCTCTCGGTGGCTCACCCGCGCCGATCGCGACAAGCCGGGCTCCGGGCACAGCGCGCCGCACGAGGGGAAGTGACTCGATCAGGCAGTCAAGTCCCTTGTAGCCCGACCTTCGCCCGACGAACAGGACGATCGGCGCCGTGCCAAGCTCGTGCTTGGCACGAAACCGGCTGCCATCGCCCTCCGCGGGGGCCGCAGGGCCGAGCGGTGTCACGCGAACGCAGTCGCGGCGGACGCCGAGCCCGTGGAGCGTTTCGGCCTCGTGCTCGGAGAGCGCGAAGACCACGTCCGCTGCCGTGAGGAGGCGAGCGTCGAGCGGGCCGTCGCCCCATCTGCCGGGATGGATCGCCGGACAGATCGAGAACCCCATGCCCCTCCGGCGTGCGACCTGCAGTGCCGCGAAGCCCAAGAGCTCCCAGGCGCCCCCCACGACGTGCACGACCTCCGTCGTCGGCGGAATGGCCCGATCCAGCGCGCGTCCGAACGCGAGCCCGATG
Organism: uncultured Actinomycetes bacterium; assembly: GCA_963743055.1. Classification (GTDB taxonomy): domain Bacteria; phylum Actinomycetota; class Thermoleophilia; order Solirubrobacterales; family Solirubrobacteraceae; genus CADCVQ01. The sequence goes on from CAVUOK010000008.1 coordinate 194,087, forward strand.
ACCCGGAGCATGAGCCAATCGAGCTTGCGCCTGCCGAGCGTCCGGCTGAGCATGTGAAGTCCCGGTACCGACACCCGCGACGGGGCGATGATCCGGATCTCGACGCCCGATGGCAGGCGCGTGATGCGCGGTCGTTCCCGATAGGCGTACTTGCGGAGTGGGACGCGGTCACGAGCGAAGCGCGCCACGGTGACAGCAGTGCCGTGCTCGGACGCCAGCCATTCCGACACGTGGCGGGAGTAGATCGCCAGGCCACCCGGTGTCAGGACGTGTGACGACGACACGACGACCGTGCGCGGAGGGGTCGTCACGGTGGCGCGGACGATACTCCTCTCGGCCGCGGGCGCCCGAGCCGGCGCCGTGTCGTTCATGCTCGCCTTGTGCCCGTAACTGTAAGAACGGTGTGATTGACTGACCGGCGTGCTCGGGCAGACCATCGTCGTCAAGCAGTACGGGCTGCAGCGGACCGGCACGAATGCGCTGCGAGCGCTTCTCCAGGAACACGTTCCCGGCACCCTGGTGCTCATGCACGTGCTCGGCGACAAGCACTCACCGCCGGTCGACCTGAGCGAGGCGCTGGACGCGGTGCGGCGCCACCCACAGCCCGCGCTCGCGTTCGTGACCCTGGCGTCTCGCCTGGCTCCCGCGTACACGACGGCGATCGACCGCGACGAGCGTCAGCGGGCGCATCTCGCGGCGGTGGCCAACGAGGTGTTCGACGCGGCACGAGCGGGGCACATCCGTGTCGTGGTCTCGATCCGCGATCCGTATGACTGGGCGCGTGCCGTCTTGCGATGGACCGACGCGTTGCCGGTCGATGCTCCCCGGGCGGTCGAGCTGCTGGTCCCGGGGGTGCGCGGCATGTGCGAGCGCTTCAACACGTGCTACCGCGCCTGGCTGGCGCTGGTCGACCGCTCGCGCCAGGGGGCGTCGGTCGTACGCGTCGAGGATCTCCGCGGCGCGCTCGACGAGTTGCTGGCGCGTCTCGCGCGCGAGCTGGACCTGCCGTACGCGGCCCCCGTGCCGGTGGCCGCCGGACCCGCCCCACCCCGCGCCGGCGCGCGCCGGCCCACCCTGCAGCGCAGGCTGGGCGCGACCCGCTGGGACGACGCTCCGATCGCGGTGGACGCCTCGCCCGACGCCGAGCTGGAGGAGCGCGCGGCAACGTCCGAGCCGCTGCCCGACCTGCTCGCCGCGGTCGTGACCGATCGGATCGACTGGTCGCTGATCGAGCGGTTCGACTACCGCCCCGCGCACGCCGCCCCGCCACGACCCGAGGGTTGAACCGGCTTCATCGCCACCGGCGCACGGACCGGTGCGGCGCCAGCACGTCGGGCGCCGAGCGCAGCCAGAACCGGTAGCGGACCGGATTGCAGTAGTGGCGCATGCGCTGCTCTTTGGAGCGGTGCATGTCACGCACGGTGGTCGTGTCGTCGAACTGCAGGACGTACAGCTTGGGGTCCAAGGGTGCGGCACCGCTGGCGTGCATCGCAAGGTGGATCAGCGTCTGGCTGCAGAACCAGGGTCGCTTCAAGGTCAGCCCCGGGTCCGAAGCCGCGAAGCGCTCCAGTCCCAGGCGCAGGTCGAGCGGTTCGTGCAGCGCGAAGAAGCCCGCGTTGACCGGGCGCTCGGCCTCTCCGTCGCGCAGCATCGACTTGGTGAGCGCGCCCGGGACATCGGGCAGGTAGAGCGCCGGAACCCGCACGTCGTCGATGATCTCCGCCAGGCGCCGCGCGCCCGGGAAGAACAGCACATCGCTGTCGGTGTACAGCGCGGGCCGCCCGGCGGGACGGACCGACAGCCACGTGCACAGCTGGGCACCCCACGGATGCGAGTTCCCGTGCTCGACCAGCCGACCCGGCAGATCCGGACGCCGAAACGACGCGTGATCGACGAGCCGCACGCACGGATGCATGCGCGCCAAGAGATCTGCGTCGCGGCGCGTGTGGCTGCCGTCGGAGACGACCGTCCAGCTTGCCGGCGTGCCGGCCTCGCGCAGGAACGAGCGAATGCTCATCACCTGCTCCGGGAGGTAGCCATGGTTCGAGAACGAGACGACGTCGAGATCCAAGGCGTGGTCGCGTGCGGTGCTCGCCTGCGTCAGCGCCGGCAGCCGGCGGCGGCAGAGGCTGCGCACCGCGCTCGCGCGGCGAATCGCGAAGCGATGATGAGCGCTCTTCACAACGTTGCCGGTTATATCCGTTCTCGCTGCACAAGTTCCGGTACAACGACGGTGTGGCCGAGCTCAAGCGTCAAGACACCGGCATTCTGTACGTCGCCACGGGCGAGCGTCACCTGAGGGAGACGCAACGCTCGGCACGCTCGTTTCAGACGACGATGCCGGACGTTCCCGTGGCTGTCTTCACCGACGATCAGCCGGCGGCGCGCGCCTCGGGATGCTTTGACCTCGTCTTCGAGCACCCCGGATGTCAGCACTCGTACGTCGACAAGCTGCGACCCCTCGTCGAGTCGCCGTTCGAGCGGACGCTCTTCCTCGACACGGACACATACTCCGCGGCGCCCTGCTACGAGGTCTTCGATCTGCTCGATCGCTTCGAGCTGGCCGTCGCGCACGCCCCGCTGCGCGCGCACGTTCACAGCCCGCCGAGCTGCCCGACGTCCTTCCCGGAGGTGAACACCGGCGTGATCGCCTATCGCAACACGCGCGCGTTCCAGGCGCTGGTCGCCGACTGGATCGCGATCTTCGCATCCCAGCCGCGCGACTACGACGACCAGCCGGCGTTCCGCGAGGCGCTCTACGCCTCGGACGTGAGGTTCGCGGTGCTGACGCCCGAGTACAACCTGCGGGCCTGCTTTCCGTATTTCTTGGGCGGCAACGTCGAGGTCAAGATCATCCACGCCCGCAAGCACTGCCTCGACGATGCGATCGCAGTCCTGCGCGCCGCCCCCAAGGCGATGCTGCCCCGGGTGGTGACCCCGGTCGATCGCCGCCAAGCCGCGCGTGCCTACGCCGCAGGCGAGGCCGGCGTGCTCAGCGGCCGCTCGGAGTGACCGACCGCACGCGCGGAGGCCTCGGCGAACTCGGGCTCGGGGTACCAGACGTCGACGTCCCACTCCGCGGCCCAGTCCGCGAGGACGACCTCGTCGGGCTGGCGGACACGCCGATCGGCCAGGGCGCGCGTGACCTCATGCCAGCGGCCGGCGTACACGGCGTCAAACAGCGCGAAGCGGTGGGAGCTGTCGCTGCGAGCGCCGAACGCGGTGAGCTCGTGGAGATCCTGGGACGCGATCCGGCTCGCGCCCTGCTCGCCGGCGTCGCAGAGTGCCGTCATGCGCCGCAGCGTGACCTCGGGCGCGCGGAACGGGAAGTGGTGGATGAACGCAGACCCCGAAGCTTCGATCAGCCGGTCGGCGCAGTCGTAGCCGTGGAACCCCTGGCCCATCTTCACCGGCGACGCCCCGCGATCGAGCCGGATGAGCGGGTGCTTGCGGTGCGAGCACGGCTGCCCGAAGCGCTGCTCGTAGCACAGGAGCTGCAGCTTGAGGGGGTGCAGGCCAGCAACGCAGTACGGCGGCACGGTGGGGAAGTGCTGGAAGTAGCGTGCGCCGACGACGCGGCATGCGTCGTGCAACGACGCGAGGTACGTCGCGAGCGGCCGTCCCCGCGGGCCGTGAGGGAACTCGTCGGCGTCGAACCACAGCCACCACGTGCGCTCGGCGCCTTCGCGCTCGGTGACGGCGTGCATCGTCTCGTTCATCAGCGCGATCCGGGCGCGCTCGTCGTACCCCTCGGTTCGGTAGGAGCGCGCGAGGGTCGCGCCGTGCGAGATCGCGACCTCGGCCGTGCTGTCCGGGCTGTCGTTGTCGACGAGGAAGACCTGCTCGCAGCCTTGGTGCAAGGCGTTTGCGACGCTCGCGCCGATGACGTCCTCTTCCATCCACGCGCCGACGATCCCGAAGAACCGCAGGCCGTGGTCGCGCAGCGCGCCACTCACTCCGCAGGCGGCGTTGCGCCAGGGGGCGTGGCCAGCCCACCGACGTGCGGAAACGGCGCGCCGGCCGGGAGGGGGACTCCGAGCAGCCCGCAGAGCTCGTTCCAGCCCGCGCCGGTCTCCCAGCACACCTCGATCATCCGGTCGCTGCCGCGGAAGAACCCCCGCACACGATCGAGGTGGTCGGCGTACGACCGGCGGTAGACGTCCGGCGCGTCGACTGCCATCAGCGCGCCGTACGCCGCCTCGTGCCCCCAGTACGGCGGCAGCCTGTTCGTATGAGCGACGATCGACCGCAGCCAGACGTCGACGGACGACCGCCGCGTCAGCACGAACTTCGCGTCGGGGAACTCCTCCGCGAGCTCCTCGTAGACGAACGACCAGGGGATGTCGTGCAAGATCTGAAACTCCGCGGCGGTCGCAAGCAGATCGTCGATCCGCCCCTCGTGCCACGCCCGCATCAGCCCGTCGCTGCGATCCGTCCAGCCGAGCCGCGGGCCGAAGCCCAGCGACTCGGCCGCCGCCCCGAACGACTTCGTGCCCGTACGGCTCAGGCCGATGCAGAATGCGACTGGGGGCATGGCGTTCTCTTTCGAGGTTGACCCGCGACGACGCCGAGCATGGCACACCGCCACGATCGGCCGAGCTGCGCGCTCAGTGGTCGTGCTCCGGGTCCGTCGCCTCGGGTGGCGGCGTGATCGGCGTGTCCTTGTCCTTGCGGATCTGGACCGTCCGCATCATGCCGGCATCCTCGTGGTTGAGGATGTGGCAGTGGAAGACGTACCAGCCGTCGAAGTCCGCGTAGTGCTGGCGGATGACGACCTTCCCGACCTTCTTCACGCCGTTCACCATCATCGCCTTCGGGATGTTGACGACGTCCTGGTGCCCGCGCGCCACGTAGGGCTGCAGGTCGCCGTTCGCGTCGGTCTTCTGCGTCACCTGGAAGCCGTTGACGTGGATGTGGAACGGATGGTCGTCGGGCGTCTTGTTGATGAGCGTCCATTCCTGCGTCGCGCCGAGCAGGGGAGCGATGATCGGATCCTGGGTGATCTTGAAGACCTGCTTGCGCTTGTTCTCGTCCGTGTCGGGATTCAAGGGTTCCTCGTAGACCACCGGCTCGAACTTGCCGCCTGTCGGGTAGTCGAACGCGAACGTCGCCTTGTCCTTGTCGGCGATCGTGACGGTCGAGAGATCCTTGGCGGTCGGGACCTCCGGATCGTCCTTGGTCACGACGCTCTTGGGCACAGTCGGCGGCTTGTCAGGCCCGCCGCCGGTGGCGTTGACCGTGGCGAGCGTCTGGACGATCCCGTGGCAATCCGGCCAGCTCGCAGCATTCGCGGGCGCACACGGGATCGGCCTCGGCTGCGTGAAGTTGGGCTTCGAGGTCTGCGGGTACGGCAGCGTTATGAGCTCGTAGTCGCCCTTTGCCCGGCCGAGGACCAGGACGTCGAAGCGCTTGCCCGGTGGGATCAGCAGATGGTCCGGGTCGTCGACCGTCCACACGGGGAGCCCGTCCTCGGCGACGACGTAGAGCTTCTGCCTGTCCGCCGGATCGCCCTTCTTGGCGAGCGCGACGTCGTAGAAGACGTCCGAGCCGATGTTCGCGACGTGCCAGAGCTCGTACTCGCTGGATGGCATCGCGATCTTCGGCTTGTACTGGCCGTTGACCAGCCGATACGTGGACCGTGGCGCCGGCTCGATGCTGCTGTTGTCGCCGAGGACGTTGTAGCCGTCGGGAGTCGTGATGATCTTCCCGTTGTCGTCGGTGGCGAGCTGGACGTCGCGCAACGTGATCTGGCGCTCGGCGATCTCCTGAAACGGCTTGGGCAGCAGCGACTTCAGGCCGTCGAACATGATGAGGCCCGACAGGCCGCCCATCACCTGCCCGTCGCTGATGCCGTGGAAGTGGGCGTGATACCAGTACGTCCCGACCGGCTGGTTGGGCTCGAGCACGACCTTGGACTCATATGGGTTCTGGTGCTTGGGGTCGTCGGGGTTGTCGGGCTGGGGCTTGAACGTGCGGAAGATGTTGTCGGACTTGTCCTCCGGGCTGACGTGCAGCCCGTGGTAGTGGATGTTCGTGTACACGGGCTTGTCGCCGTCCTTCGTCCCGAGGTCGTTGGTGAAGGCCACGTTGATGGTGTCCCCCGGGCGGGCGTGGATCGTCGGGCCGACGAACTCGCCGTTGTACGTGCGCGCGTAGACGTCCGATCCGGCGATGGTCGTCAGGCCGCTGCTGGCGCGCAGCGGGACGTTGATCACCTGCGGCGCCAAGCTCTTGGGGTTGGGGCGCTCGATCTGCTCGGGCTCCCGGAAATCGTCCCCGCCCTCCAGGGGGTACGGCGCCCACGGTCCTCCGTTCGAGAGCGGGACGCCCGCGACGCTTTCGGCGGCGCCCCCGCTGCCGCCGTCGTCGGTAAGCACGACTGTCCCGGTGACCCCGACGGCCACCACGGCGACGGCGGCCACGGCCGCGACGAAGCGTGTCATCCCTCTACCCCCATGAAAAGGCTCCCCAGCGCCAAGGCGCCAACCCGACCGACGCTACCAACTTCGTGCGCGCGAGTGTTAAATGTCGACCGTCACCAAAAACGGCTGCGATCAGCCGGCGGGCCCGCGGCGCCCCGACGAGGTCCAGTCGAGCTCCCGGCCAAGGCGCTCTTGCAGGCGATCGTTGTGGGGCTCGTAGAAGGCGGCGAGCAGCGCGCGCTCGGCCGCCGGGATCGCGCTCGGCGGCGCGCTGTTGAAGCGGCGCGCGAGGATGTCGCCGTAGTCGTGGGGGTCGAGGCCGAGATGCGTCTCGAGGCGGCGCATGACGCCGGGGGCGAGCGCCGGGTCGCGGAGGTCTTCTGTCACGAGCACGAGCAGCCGGTCCTCGCCGTAGGTCGCCGACCAGCGATCGAGCAGCTCGTCGTAGACGCCCGGCCCGATGTACTCGGTCCGCTCGCCGCGCGCGTGGGCGGCGAGCTCCGCTCGGATGTCGTCCTCGAAGCGCCCGATCGCAAAGCCCGGATCCCAGCCGCCGGACGCAAAGCGCCGGAACATCCGGTGGTGCGAGAACGCGCGCTCGACGGGGTCGCGCACGAGGACGACGAGGCGCAGCTGCGGTAGGTGCTCGTGCAGCAGCTCGGGCGCCACGTCGTGGAAGGTGCTCGCGGTCGCCTCGCCCGTGACGTACCGCAGGCCGGGCTCGCGCTCGACGACGACCGTCACCACGCCGGGGTCGCCGGCCACCTCCGTGGCGTGCCAGTCGAACGCCAGCGGACCGCGATGCTCGACGGTCGGAAACAGCGCGAGGTAGTCGTCGATGTGCCGCGCGATGTACTCGGGTGAGTGCAGCCCGAAGAAGTTCGGCTCCTTCTCGACGCACGGCAGCACGGCGGGGTGCGTGAGCAGGTAGCGATACAGCGACGACGTCCCGCACTTGTTGGCCCCGATGACGAAGAAGGTGGGTCGGATGTGGGCACGACCCACTAGCTCACCTGCCCGCGAGGATGGCGTCGAGATCGGCGAGGTGCGAGATCACGTAGTCCGGGCGATAGGAGGCGTAGCGCTCCTCATGGTCATCGACGCTCGCCAGCCCGAGGCGATGGCACGTCGCCATGCCCGCGGCGTGGGCCCCGACCATGTCGCTCGCCCAGCTGTCGCCGACGAACAGCACCGCGGCCGCCGGCACCCCGAGCCCCGCGAGCGCGACCTCGAAGACGCGCGGATGCGGCTTGCACCAGCCGACCTCCCCGGAGATCACGATCGGATGCAGGCCCACCACTCCCAGTGCCGACAGCGACCGCCGTAGCGACGCGCCGCAGGGGTAGTTCGACACGAGCCCGACCGGCACGCGCGCGCGGATGCGAGCGAGCGCGCCAAGGGTCGCCGCGTCGATCGAGAGCGACGCCACGAAGGCCTCCTGGTAGACGCGGTCGGCGTCGGTCACGACCCGGTCGCCGGCCGCGAACGGCCGTCCGTACGCCTCTCGCACGATCCGTCGCATCTGCTCGTGCGGCGTGAGCTCGCGTCTGTCCTCCGACAAGGGCTGCGCCATGCACACCCGGTCCATCACCGCGCCGAGCGCGCGCGCGTCGATCGGAGCGACCGTCCGCGAGAGGTGCCCGGCGAGCGCCACGTGGATCGCTTCGATCTGCGGCCGGTCGAACTGCACGACGGTGTTCGCGAAGTCCAGCAGGACTGCCTGCAAGCGAGCCATGGGCGGTCATGTACGGCGCTCAGCCAGCCGCTCCGCACGGCTGCCGGAATCCCGCGGCCGCGCTGCCGTCCTCCCATACGGTCACTTCGAGCGCGGCGACGTTGGGCGCGTCGATCGCAAGCCGCTCGGCCACGATTCGCGCGAAGTGCTCGACGCTCGGGTTCAGCCCCTCGAACTCCGGGAGGTCGTTCAGCGTGCGGTCGCGGTAGCGCTCGACGATGGCGTCCAGCAGCCGCGCGACGACGTCGATGTCGATGAGGAACCCATGCTCGTCGAGGCTCGGACCCTCGTAGCGCGCGACGATCTCGAAGCGGTGCGAGTTGAGCTCGTTCTCGCGTCCGAAGTCGCCGCCGACGAGATAGTGCTGCGCGATCAGGACGCGCTTCACGGTTACGCTGTACATCGGGTCACGCACTCCTCTGGGACGGTTGCCTGGCACGCATGAGGTCGCGAAACGGCCTGTAGCCCACGATCTCGATGCCCGTGCGGCGGACGTGTCGCGCGAGCTGCGGATCGCGGAACGTCTCGAAGTCGGCGACGCGCTGGCGCCAGTCCGGCGTGATCGCACGCAACTCCGGCGTGTCCGCGGCCGGATGCAGGATGAGGTGCGTGAGACCTGGCGGCAGCTCGTCGAAGCACCGTTGCGCGATCGCGATCCAGTCGGTCGCCGGCGCGTCGAGCGGCATGCTCCGCACGTGGTCGACGATCACCATCCCCTGGTCCTCCCACGCGTGCATCCGCGGCTCGGACACGCGTGCGAGCCACCCGGCCTCGCGGACGAGGAGCGCCGGCACGCGGAGTGCGAGCGCGACCGCCGCGTAGTCATCGGCCAGCGCAGCGTGCAGCACCGAGCACATGTGCGTGTCGATGTGGGTCGGGTCGATGCCGGCGGTCACGGCGCGGCCGACCTGCGCCGCCAGCTCCGCGCGCGCCGCATCGCGGTCGATGCTGCCCCACGCGTCCTGGTGGCGATGGAAGTAGCCGTCGTCGTCGATCAGGCCCGATGCCGGATCGCAGGTCGAGACCGGCCCCCAGCGATAGCCCTGCCACTCGCTCGTCAGGGTGAGGTGCACGCCGACGTCGAGGTCCGGACGATCGCGGCACAGCGCGGCCACCGCGGGGAACCACGGGCAGGGCACCATCGCCGCGCACGACGACACGAAGCCTCCGTCCGCCAGCTCCGCAAACGCGTCGACGGAGGCGCCGCACATGCCGACGTCGTCGGCGTGGACGATCGCGACGCGGTCACGCGAGGAGAAGCCGAGCTCGCGCAACGCGGGGTTCACGAGGCCGCCCCGCGCCGCAGCTCGTACACCGTGTCGGTGATCCTGTCCGCTGTCAGCACGAACAGCCTGCCCACGTCCACGAGATCGTCGTAGGTCAGCTGCCAGCGCGGATCGTCCTCGACGGTCCAGTCCATCCCGCGCTGATCGGTCAGGATCCGTCCGCCCGGTCGCAGGCACCACAGGTAGTTGTCGAGCATGCGGTGGAAGTGGTACTTGCAGCAGGCGAAGCTCGCGAGGTTGTTGTCGACGACGTAGTCGTAGGAGTGCTCGATCGTGCGCAGGAACTCGCGCGAGTACTTGCTCACGAAGTGCACGGTGTAGTTCGCGATGCCAAGCGAGTCGGCGAGCGCCTTCTCGGGCTCCCACACCGTGAGGCCGTCGACGAGCCCGACCTGCGGCGCGAACCGCTGGGCGAGCTGCGAGTTGCCGACGCCGACGTGGAGGATCTGCTGCTCGGGTCCCGGGCCGATGCCGGCGAGCGCCTCCTCGATGCGCGCCTGGTCGACCGTCGTCTCGAGGTCGACGTGGTTGATCCACTTCGGGCTGTCCGTCGCCAGCCCGGGATGGTCGAGCCGGCCGCAGATCTCCGCGCAGCCGTCGTAGCGCAGTCCGCGCTGCGACATCGCGGTCATGCCGCGGCCGCGAGGGCGTTCCGGGCGACGATCAGGCGGTAGTCGACGTCGCCGCTGCCGTGCAGGCGCTCGAGGGCGACGCCGCCGAGAAAGGCAGAGACGACGGTCCGGACCGGCCCGAGTGGGATCGCGCGCCGCAGCAGCGTGTACGCGCGCTCCTGCTTGGCGAGGAAGGCCTCGGATCGCAGTCGCATGAGCGGGCTGAGGTTCTCCTCGTAGACGATCGTCAGGCCCGCGCGCCGCATGGCGGTGCGGAAGTCGTCATCGGTCGGATAGCGTCCCGGGCAGCCCGAGTGCGCGCGAACGAGGGCGGCGTCGGCGGGTCGGGCAGCGTCGAGGTCGCCGGTCGCCATGTCGTCGAGCACGAGCAGCAGGCCGCCCGGTCGCAGGGCGGTCGCGAGGTTCGCGACCGTGCGGTCAAGATGACGTGCGTGGACCAGCGACTCGATCGCGACGGCCGCGTCGTATTCGCGCTCAAGAGGCTCGTCGTAGCTGCGCAGGTGAAAGCGGCAGGCCTCGGCGATGCCACGCGCGCGAGCGTGACGCTCGGCGACGTCCACCTGGACCTTGCTCAGCGTCAGCCCGTCGTAGCGGCCGCCAGCCTGCCGCTGCCAGTAGAACGTCGTGCCGCCGAACCCGCAGCCGGCGTCGAGCACCCGCGGGCCGTCGGGTAGCCCGGCCTCGTGCGCCACCGCCAGCATGCGCTCGTTCGCGTACTCGAGCCCCGCCCTGAGCCGGGCGCGATCATCGCCGTCGTGGCCCGCAACCGCGAGCGACTTGTGCATCGTGAAGCCCGCGAAGCGATCGCGATACGCGATCCAGTTCGCAAGCTGCACGTAGCGCGAGAGCCAGTCATAGAAGTTGGGGATCCGATCGTGGCTGATCATGCCGCTCGCGCTCCCGTGCCCACGCGATGCTCGGCGACAAGCGATGTCAGCAGGTGGCGTGCGCGGGCCATGGAATGCTCCCACGTCGGGTGACGCTCGGCCCGCTGCCGCGCGGCGAGGCTCATGCGCAGGAGCAGCGCGCGGTCGCGCGCCAGCTCGGCGAGGTGCGCCGCCAGGCCGTCGACGTCGCCGGGGTCGACGAGCCTGCCCTCGCGCCCGTCCACGACGACCTCGCCCGCCCCGCCCACGCTCGTCGCGATCACCGGCACGCCGAGGCGCAGCGCCTCGAGGTAGGCGATCGCGAGACCTTCGTAGAACGACGGGATCGCGAGCACGTGGGTGCGGGCGAGCAGCTCGCGGACCTCGTCGTTGGGCACGGCGCCGAGCAGCTCGACGTCCGCGCCGGCGCCGGTCCGCGCGAGCAGCCGGCGCACGCGGCGCACGTACCCGGCATGCGTCGTCAGGCTGCCGGCGACCGTCAATCGCCAGCTGCCGCGTGGTAGCTGCGCCAGCGCTTCGATCAGCACGTGCAGGCCCTTGCCGGGCACGACGTTCGCGACGCTGAGGACGCGTAGCGGCCCCGGTTCGCTCGCGCGCGCCGCGACGGCCGCCGCCGGTGCCAGCGGACCGAGATGGTCGCTCGCGGGATGCGCGACGACACCGGGGATCCGCGCGCCGAGCACGTGCTCGGCCCGCACACGTGTCGCCTGACAGCAGAAGACGGCTGCGTCGACATCGGCCAGATAGCGCCGCTCGGCGGCGGCGTACAGGGCGCGCAACGGCGACCTGCCCAGCTCGTCGCAGCGCAGGACGTGCACGATCGCGACAACCGGACAGTCGGCGCGGCCCCTGAGCCGGCGGTTCGTCAACACGAGCGAAGGGTGGTTGAGCTCGTCCTGCAAGATGACGTCGAAGCGCCCGGTGTCCAGCCGCCGAGCCAGCGCCGGCGACGCGTTGTCGGTGAGGTGGCGGACGTAGTTGCGCCACGGCAGCGAGATGACCTCGACCTCGTCGCCGTGGGCTGACAGGTGCTCGACGAGCCTGCGGTCGTATAAGTAGCCACCGGTGAGCGTGCTCAGGCTGCCGTAGATCACGAGGCCGACTCGCATCAGCTAGACCTGCGCATGGATGAACCGGGAGACGGATTGGCGCGTCGCGCGCAGCGAGTACTTGGCGGCCCACCGCGACGCGTCGATGCGGATGTCGTCGCGGAGCGCCGCGGCGGCGAGCTCGAGCACGGACCCCTCGGCGCCGGTGATGTTGCCAAGGACGTTGGGGCGCAGGTCGGCCTCGGCGAACCCCTGGTAGTCCCCGTTGACGACGCACGTCGTGCCGCAGGCCATCGCCTCGATCATCGCCATGCTGAAGCTCTCCTTCGGCGAGGCGGAGACGAACAGCCGCGCCCGGTTGCACAGCGCCGCAAGCTCGGGACCCGAGTGCCAGTTCGCGTCGCCGTATGGATCCTCTCGATCGACGACGCTCGAGATGACCGCGACGCCGTCGACGTACGGCGCGACCGCGCGGTGGTAGCGCTCGTCCGTGGCCCCTCCGGCGAGGTACAGCGGCAGCCCGAAGGGCTCGTAGATCAGCTCGCGGTAGCGGCGGACGAGCTCGAGCTGAGCCTTGTCGGGATGGATCCGGCCGACGGACAGAACGATGTCCTCGGGCCGGCGGTCCGGGTAGAAGACCGCATCGTCGAACGAGCCGCCGACGAGCAGGATCTCCTCGTCGCCCGCGCCGCTGGCCCGGCGGTGCGACAGCAGTCCGCGAAAGACCCCGGCGGGCACATCCGGATGCGGGAACGTGTCCGTGTAGCAGAACGACGGCCAGTGGCTGGTCAGGCGCTCGGTGAACTCCGTGACCTTGAAGCCGACGAACACGAGGAACTCGAACGCCTCCTCGCGAAGGCGCTCGAAGTCGACCACGCCCTCCACCGGTCGTCCATCGCGAAACAGCGCCAGCGGCGACCAGGTGTCGCGCGCCACGTGCAGGAAGTGCACATCGTGTCCGCAGAACATCGAGTCGACGTAGTCGCGGACCAGTCGCTCGCACCCGTCCTTGACGACGGGATACGGATTGGCGGTCGAGACGAGCAGCGCCCGTTTCGTCACTGGGCCACTCTGCCGACGAACATCATGCCGTCCCCGACGGAACGGTAGACATGGGGGTCGAAGCGCACGCACTCGTCGATCGAGCGGATCGAGGGGCTCGTGAACGAGTTGATCCCGGGCCCGATGATCATCGGGGAGATGTGCAGCTGCAGCACGTCGACGTTGCCTTCGGCGAGGAAGGCGGAGGTCGTGGTCGCGCCACCCTCGATGTAGACCGAGAGGATGTCGTTGCGGTAGAGCGCTTCGAGGATCGCGGACGTCGCGATGCGCCCGTCGGTCCTCGGCAGCACGACGTGCTCGACCTGGTCGGAGCGTGCGCGCCGTGTGTCTCCGATCAGCACGATCGGGCCCGGTGAGGCCTGCTCGAGGCACGCGAGGTCGTCGGCGTCGCCGACGACGATGCGGACGGGATCCGCGCCCTCGGCATGGCGCACGGTCAGCGCGGGCTGGTCGGTTCGCAGCGTGTGGGCTCCGATCAGGATTCCGTCGCACAGGGCGCGCATCCGATGGGCGTGCACGCGGTTCTCGTCGCAGCCGATCCAGCGAGCATCGCCGTCGCCTGTGGCGATGCGCCCGTCGAGCGACTGCGCGAAGTGGCTGACGGTGAACGCGCGTCGCATCGCGCGGGCGTGGACGGACGCCAGGCAGTAGGGCAGGTAGAGCTCGAGCATCGCGGCGGCGACCGGCGAGACGTCGCCGTCGGCGATCCGCCGCAGCACGATCAGGTCGTCGAGCACGTAGCGCTGCTCGCCCGCCACCGGCGCGAGCAGCTCGTCGCTCGCGGCCGAGTCCAAGATCACCGAGACCAGCCACCCGCCGCGGCTGACGAACGCCGGTGGGCCGACGCACGCTTGCGGGTCGTCGCCGATCAGCAGCGAGCAGCTCGTCAGCGGACCGTCGTGGCTGCGCACCCGCTCGGCGAGCAGCGTCAGCGCCCGCCAGCACGAGGATGTGGCGGCGTCGGTGTGCGAGCCGTCGAGCGTGGTCGTCACCGCGGCAGCTCCTCGGGGAAGTGCCCCATGCGCGACCGCTTCACCGCGAGGTAGCCACGATTGTGCTCGGTAACGGGTGTGACGAGCGGCATGCGCTCCGTCACCTCGATCGCCGACGCGTCGAACGCGGCGAGCTTCGCGGGGTTGTTGGTCAGCAGCCGGACCTCGCTGACGCCCAGGTCCTCGAGGATCGCGATCGCTGCCCCGTACTCGCGCTCGTCGGCACCGAAGCCGAGATGCAGGTTGGCATCGACCGTGTCGAGCCCGCCGTCCTGCAGGCTGTATGCGCGCAGCTTGTTCAGCAGGCCGATGCCGCGACCCTCCTGGCGGAGGTAGAGGAGCACGCCGGAGCCTTCGAGGGCGATCATCTGCAACGCGACCTCGAGCTGGATCCCGCAGTCGCAGCGCTCGGAGGAGAACACGTCCCCGGTCATGCACTCGGAGTGGATTCGAACCAGAGGAGCCGGGGTCCCGTTGACCGCTCTCCCCTCGACCTCGCCTTGGATCAGAGCGAGGTGCGGGTGAACGGACCCGTTTTCTGTGTACGCGCGGAGGACGAACTCACCGAACGGGGTCGGAAGCCGAGTGTCGACCGCGCGCGTCAGCATCGCGCAGCCAAGCGGGCATCCGAACCCGCGTCGGCATCAGGCGCTGCACTCACTGCTTTCGGGTCCCGGCCCATGCGATCGTTTCCCCTCTCGAACGCGGCCTGGCACGCGATTGGCACAGTCCGCGATCCGGACCGTCGAATACGCCAGCCGCCCGCCGTTTTCCGGTACTTGAAGACCCTCGGAGGCTCCCATCCGGTCAGCACGCTGTCAAGCGCCGCCGCGCCAGACTCGGGGAGTAGACGCGTGTCACGCCTGGTGGTAGCTTCGCGGTCGGCGTTCACATCTTGAGGCGGGGGTGGGCAACATGAAGAAGGCGCTGCTCGGGGGGACGGCAGCCGCGACGCTGGTGGTGCTCGCCTGGGTCGGTGCGAGCGCGATCCTGGCATCCGGGCCGTCGACGCCGCCCACGGGCTGGAGCCCGACGCCGGGCCTCGCGCTGCGTGAGCCGTTGCAGATCCGTCCGAACGCCAACGGCGTCGTGAACGTCAAGCTCGTCGCCACGACCGAGGAGATCGAGGTCTCGGGGACCACGCTCCAAGCCACGCCGTTCAACGGCCAGCTGCAGGGTCCCACGATCCACGTGCGTCCGAAGGGCAGGATTCAGGTGCGGCTCGTCAACAAGATGACGCCCGGGACGAGCAACGGGTCGATCGCCGACCCGACGACCAACATCCACTATCACGGCATGCACGTGAGCCCGCTCGGCATCGGCGACAACGTCTTTCGCAGCTTCGCGGGAGGGAGCGAGAACGTGTCGATCGTCGACGTGCCCGCCAACCAGGAGCCGGGGACCTTCTGGTACCACGTCCATTTCCACGGTAACAGCGACCAGCAGATCATGGGCGGGCTTTCCGGCCTGCTGGTCGTCGACGGTCTCGCGAGCCTCCTGCCGCGCAACCTGCGCGGCGTCCCGCAGCGCCAGCTCGCGCTTCGCACCGTGCAGGTCGACGACAACGTGATCGTCGGCGAGCAGAGCATCACCCCGGGCCTGGCGACGGCGACGCGGCTCGTGAACACGCTGTATCAGCCGACGTTCAAGATCCGCTCGCGCCGCTACGAGCTCTGGCGGCTCGCGAACATCGGCTCGGACGACTTCTTCAAGGTGTCGTTCCAGAAGCACCTGTTCGCCGTCATCGCCGAGGACGGATCGCCGGTCTGGAAGGTGACCAGGCACAAGGAACTGCTCCTGCCTCCCGGCAAGCGCTTCGACGTGCTGGTTCGCGGCGGCAAGCCGGGGACGTACTTCCTGCAGAGCCAGCCCTACGCCCAGAGCGCCAAGCTGAAGGACAACATGGTCAAGCAGCTCTTGTCGCCCACGACGACCGAGAACATCGCGACGGTCGAGGTCACCGGCGGCAAGATCCCGCTACGGGTCCCGAAGCTGCCGCCGGGCCTCTTCCCGAAGAGCGACCTCGCGCACGCCAAGGTCGACGCGAAGCAGACGTTTAACTTCGAGTACCTCCCGGGCGGCAAGTTTGCCCCCGCGATCAACGGCGTCCAGTTCGCGCCGACCAACCTGCCCCTCGTCTCGCCGGTCCTCGGCCAGGTGCAGGAGTGGACGCTCGTGAACGACACCCTGGACGACCACCCCTTCCACATCCACGTCAACGACTTCGAGGTCATGAGCCGCAACGGCGTGCCCCAGCATGCCAACGGCCTGAAGGACGTAGTGATCATCCCGAAGCAGCGCATGATCGCCGGCAAGCTCGTCTCGGGGACGATCGTGATGCGCACGAGGTTCACGGACTTCGACGGGTGGTTCGTCTTCCACTGCCACATCCTCGACCACGAGGACTTCGGGATGATGGCCACGATCCAGGTGCGCCGCAAGCCGGGCGATCCGATCATGGCACCGCCGCTGACCGGGGCTCACGGGGCGATGGCGCACGCGCCAGCGTCGCACGCGGCGCAGCCGCGACCGCCGATCGCGCACCCGCCGCCGCCGCAGTCCTGACGCCTCCTTACAGGAGCCCGAGGGCCGCGCCGGCGTCGCGCACGAGGTTGAAGAGGGGCTGCGGGATCACCCCGAGCACGACCGTCAGCGCACCGAAGACGACCGCGACGGCCACGACCTCGCCCTGGCCGCTCATGCTCGTCGCCTCGTCCGCGCCGCCGGCGAGCACGGGCTCCGGACCGCCGCCCGGCGCGCTCGCGATCGCGATGTCCGTCGAGGCCGCGGGCGCGGGGACCATCCAGATCGCCGCGACGACCTTCAGGTAGTACGCGAGCGAGATCATCGAGCCGACGACGATGAAGACGCCGAGCCACGCGTAGTCGCCCGAGACGGCGGCGTCGATCAGGTAGAACTTGCCGACGAAGCCGGCGGTCGCGGGGAAGCCGGCCAGCGCGAGCATCGCGATCGTCATCGGCCACGCGAGCGCGGGGCGCGTCGCGCCGAGGCCGTTGAGCGACGCGATGTCGTCGCCGAGCGGCGTCTCGCGCTCGCGCGCGACGATCACGGCGAACGCGGCGAGGTTCATGACGAGGTACGTCGCGAGGTAGAAGACCGTCGCCTGCAGCCCGAGCCGCGACGCGACGACGACGCCCGCCAGCATGTAGCCCGCCTGGGCGACCGACGAGTACGCGAGCAGCCGCTTCAGCGACGACTGGCCGAGCGCGCCGACGTTGCCGACGACGATCGTGAACGCGGCCAGCACCGCAAGCGGGGGTGCCCAGTCGATCGCCGCGTCGATGAGCGCGACGTCGAACAGCCGCAGGAAGACGCCGAACGCTGCGGCCTTCGTGGCGACGGCCATGAACGCCGTGATCGGCGTCGGCGCGCCCTCGTAGACGTCGGGCGTCCACTGGTGAAACGGCGCGACGGAGGCCTTGAAGCCGAGCCCGACGATCGCGAGCCCGATGCCGGTCAGCAGCAGCGGGTCCGAGGTGAGGCCGCCGTCGCCGCGCAGCGCCGCGGCGATGCCCGCGAAGTCCGTCGAGCCGGTCGCGCCGTAGAGGAAGGCCGTGCCGTACAGCAGCGTCGCCGACCCGACGGAGCCGATGATGAGGTACTTCAGCCCCGACTCGAGCGACGACGCGCGCCGCATCTCCGTCGCGCACAGCACGTAGAGCGGGATCGACAGCAGCTCGAGGCCGAGGAACACCGACACGAGGTTCTGCGCCGCGACGAGCACGATCATCCCGGCGATCGACGTCAAAAGCAGCGCGTGGTACTCGCCGTGCGCGGCCTCGCGCGGCGCGACGTGGCGCCACGACAAGAGGACTGTCGCAATGCCCGCGACGCAGAAGATCAGCGTGAGCGACAGCGTCAGCTCGTCCAGGCGCAGCGCGCCGGCGACGAGGTCGGTCCGCTCGCCCCACTGCCAGATCGACAGGCCGAGCGCGGTCGCGAGGCTCACGATCGACAGCGCCGGCACGACCTTCTCGCGCATCGCGCGCGAGCGCAGCAGCCCGAGCATGAGCACGAGCAGCGCGCCGCCGAGGACGGCGATGAGCGGCGACAGGCCGGCCCAGTCGATGTCCGGCCCGGCGACCTTGGCGGCGGCGGAGATCACGGCGACACCTCGGGGAGCTGGCCGATCTCCGCGGCGGGCGCGGGCGCGACGGTCGCCTCGCTGCGATCCAGCGCGAACTGCGGGAACAGCGCGATGGCGAGGATCGCGAGCACGAGCGGCACGAGCACGAACCCGTCACGCACCGTCATCTCGCGCGGCTCGACGCGCGGGCCCGTGCGGTTGTGCATCGAGCGGATGTAGAGGCGCAGCGCGTAGAACGCCGCCAGCACGACGCCCGTCGAGGCGATGATCGCGATCGCCGTCTTCGCCTCGAAGACGCCGAGCAGGATGAGGAACTCGCCGACGAAGTTCGACGAGCCGGGCATCGCGAGCGTCGCGAACGTGACGATGAGAAACAGCGCGGTCAGCACGGGGGCGCGCATCGCGAGGCCGCCCATGTCGCGGATGTCCTCGCTGCCATCCGAGCGTGCGGCGAGCAGCGCGACGATGAAGAACGCGGGCGCGACGACGAGGCCGTGGTTGAACGCCTGCAGGATCGCCCCCTGCGCGCCCTGGGAGTTCAGCGCGAAGATCCCCAGCACGATGAAGCCGAGCTGGGCGACCGACGAGTACCCGAGGATGAGCCGGGCGTGGGTCGTCGTGAACGCCATCGCCGAGCCGTAGAGGATCGAGACCAGCGCGACGAGCAGCATGAGCGTCTGGAAGTGGTCGGTCGCGTCGGGGAAGAACGGCAGCACGATCCGCAAGAAGCCGTAGGCGGCAACCTTGCTCAGCACGGCCGAGAACACGGCCAGCGCCGGCAGCGGCATCGCCTTGTAGGCGTCGGGCATCCAGCCGTGGAACGGGAAGGCCGGCATCTTCACGAGGAAGGCCGCGGCGAACGCGAGGAACAGCCAGTTCTGGGTCGACTCGCCGAGCGTGCGCTGCGCGAGGTCCGAGAACGCGAACGAGACGCCCTCGTCGGCGCCGGTCGCCGCCAGCACGCCGGTCGCGATCGCCGCGGTCAGCATGAGCAGCGAGCCGACGAGCGTGTAGATGACGAGCTTCATCGTCGCCTGCACCCGCCGCGCGCCGCCCCAGATGCCGGTCAAGAAGAAGAACGGCACGAGCATGAGGTCGAAGAACACGACGAACAGCGCGAGGTCCTGTGCGAGCAGCGCGCCGAGCACCGACGTCTGCGCGAGCCCCATGTGGAAGTAGAACAGGCGCGGCTTCTCCCACGCGGTGAACGATGCCCACACCGTGCACGCGAACCACAGGATCCCCGTGAGCAGCACGAGGAAGAGGTTCAGGCCGTCGAGCGCGAGCTTGTAGTGGATCCCGAGCTCGCGGATCCACATCTCGTCCGTGACGTTCTGCAGGCCGCCGTTGGCGCTGTCGAAGTCGGCGACGTACGCGATCGCGTAGCCGAGCATGAGCAGCGTGCCCGCGAGCGCGAGCTTCGAGGCGAAGCGCGGCGGGGCGAGCAGCCCGAGGACGCCGAACGCGAGCGGCAGCCACAGCCCGATGGAGAGGTGCAGGGTCACGATTGCAAGAGGAACCAGGTCGTGACCCCGACCATGCCGACGACGAGCGCCGCGGCGTAGTAGCGCAGGAAGCCGGTCTGCGCGGCGCGCACCGCCGACGAGCCGACGCGCACGACCCCGGTCGCGCCGCCGACGAGCAGGCCGTTGACGAAGACCCGCTCGAACGTCTGCTGGGCAAACGAGCCGAACCACAGCGCCGGGCGCACGACGAGCGCGTCGATGAGCTCGTCGAAGTACCACTTGTTGACGAGCACCTTGTGCACGGGCTGCACGCGCGCGCGGATCCGCTCGGACAGGCCGGGGTTCTTCACCCAGACGAAGTACGCGATCGCGATGCCCGCGAGCCCGACCGCGATCCCGAGCAGCAGCCCGAAGCCGATCATCCCGCCGCTCGGGTCACGCTCATACAGCGCCGAGTCGTGGAACGTCGGCTCGAGGAAGTGGTCGACGACGTGCGTGACCTTCGGGATCTGTAGCAGGCCGCCGAAGATCGCGAGGAAGGCGAGCGCGCCCATCGCGAGCTTCATCGGCTGCTCGCGCTCGGCGATGTGGTGCTCGGGGCCGGGGAAGCCGACGTCCGTGTCCTCGACCTCGCCGCTGGCGGGGTTCGTGTGCACCTCGGCGTGGTGCAGGTGGCCCTCTTCGAGCTCGATCGCCTCGGGCACGGGGTCGCCCCAGAACGCGCGGAAGATCATCCGGAACGTGTAGATCCCCGTCAGGAACGCGCCGAAGTAGCCGGCGACGTAGAGGATCCAGTACCAGCCGCCGCGATCGCCGATGAGCAGCAGGATCTCGTCCTTGGAGAAGAAGCCCGAGAACGGCGGGATGCCCGCGAGCGCGAGGCCGCCGATGACCATGCAGCCGTACGTGAGCGGCATCGCGCGCTTGAAGCCGCCCATCTTGTCGAGGTCCTGCTGGCCGGCCATCGCGGCGATCACCGAGCCGGCCGCCATGAAGAGCAGCGCCTTGAAGAACGCGTGCGTCATGAGATGGAAGAGGCCGGCCGCGTACGCGCCGGCGCTCACCGCCATGACCATGTAGCCGATCTGCGACATCGTCGAGTACGCGATGACGCGCTTGAGGTCGGTGACCGCGAGCGCGATCGTGCCGGCGACGAGCAGCGTCAGGCAGCCGACGATCGCCCCGATGTCGGCGGCGGTCGGCGCGAGCTCGAACAGCGGGTGCATGCGCGCGATGAGGTAGACGCCGGCGGTGACCATCGTCGCGGCGTGGATGAGGGCGGAGACGGGGGTCGGGCCCTCCATGGCGTCCGGGAGCCATGTGTGCAGCGGTACCTGGGCAGACTTCGCGAACGCGCCGACGAGCAGCAGGATGCAGCCCGCGGTGAGATCGCCGTCGCCGGGCTTGAAGACGTCGTGCGCCTTCTCGAAGGACTCGAGGAAGTCCAGCGAGCCGGTGTGGCGGAAGATCAAGAACGTCCCGAGCACGAGGCCGACGTCGCCGAGGACGTTGATGACGAACGCCTTCATGCCCGCGCTCGTCGCCGTCGTGCGGCGATACCAGAAGCTGATGAGCATGTACGACGCGGCGCCGACGAACGCCCAGCCGACGATCAGCAGCAGGAAGTTGCCCGCGAGGACGAGCAGCAGCATCGAGAAGACGAAGAAGTTCAGGTACGCGAAGAAGCGCGTGTAGCCGCGATCGGAGTCCAGGTAGGCGATCGAGTAGAGGTGGATCAGCGTCGAGACGCCCGCGACGACGAGGATCATGAAGACCGACAGCGGGTCGACGAGCAGCGAGAGCTGGGCGTCGATGCCGGCGGTCTTCGCGTAGTCCCACGCGACGGCGCGGACCTGGCGGTGCTCCTCGCCGAGACCCTGCAGCGAGACGAGCGTGGCGATCGCCGAGCAGAACGACAGCGCCATCGCGCCGGTCGCGACGAAGCCGGGGGCGCGGCCCTTGAGGCGCGCGCCCGCGAGCGCGACGACGATCGTCCCCGCGAGCGGGAACAGGAGGCACGCCCACGCGAAGAGCTTCACGGAGCTCACCCCTGGAGCTCCCGCATCTCGTCGACGTCGATCGGCAGCCGGCGGCGGTGCATCGCGACGATCAGGCCGAGGCCGACGGTGACCTCGCAGGCCGCCACGACCATGACGATCACCGCGAAGATCTGGCCCTCGACGTTGCCGTGCATGCGCGCGAAGGCGATGAGCGCGAGGTTGGCGGCGTTGAGCATGAGCTCGAGGCACAGCAGGACGACGAGCGGGCTGCGGCGCGTGAGCACGCCGGCGGCGCCGATGGTGAAGATCAGCGCCGAGACCGCGAGGTACCAGCCGATCGCCATCAGGCTCCGTCCTCGTCCTCGGGGGTGGGCGCCGGGTCGCTCGCGGGCAGGGCGCGCGAGGCGGCGGCGCCCGGGCGCGGGCCGCCGACGCCCTCGGCCATCGTGCCCGTGTAGGCCGGGCGCAGCATGTCCATCGCGCTGTAGCGCGCCTGGTCCTCGGCGGCCGTGATCCCGCCGCGCCGGCGCGCGAGCACGACCGCGCCGACGGCCGCGATCAGCAGCAGGAACGAGGCGATCTCGAACGGCAGCAGGAAGTCCGTCAGCAGCAGCTCGCCGATCTGCGCGGGCGAGCCGAAACCGGGGGTGAGCGCGGCGCCGTCGCTGTCGATCGCCTTCAGGCCCGAGCCGAGGGTCGCGATGCAGAGCTCGACGAAGAGGGCCGCGCCGCACAGCGCGGCGGTGACGCGCAGGCCGCGGCCGGGGCGCGCGCCGAGCGGCTCGTCCTGCCCGCCGACGTACGCGACGACGAAGACGTAGAGCACCATCACGGCGCCGGCGTAGACCACGACCTGGGCCGCCGCGACGAACTCCGCGCGCAGCAGGAGAAACAGCGCGGCGAGCGACAGGAGGTGGCTGACGAGCGCCAGCACGCTGTAGAAGGGGTTGCGGACTGCGACGACCCCAATTGCCCCAGCAATCGCCCCGATTCCAGCCAGGAAGAACAGCACCTCCGCCATGAAGCGCGCAATCTATCGCCGCGAGGGCAAGGACCCACGTCTGACGTGCCATAGCTCCCCGGGCGAGAGGGCGCCCGAGCTACAGTCCGGCCAACCCGACTCGAGGAGGATCGATGGCTGAGCCGACGTTGAAGAAGGGTGCGAAGGGGCAGGCCGTGAAGGATCTGCAGGAGGCGCTGAAGGCGCTCGGCCTCGCGCCGGGGCCGATCGACGGGGTGTTCGGCAAGAAGACCGAGGACGCGGTCAAGGCCTTCCAGACGCTCAAGGGGCTCGATGTCGACGGCATCGTCGGCCCGATCACGTGGCTGAACATCGACGAGGCCGACCAGACCGAGCCGCTGCTGAAGAACGGCTCCAAGGGCCTGCCGGTGCGCCGGCTGCAGAACCGCCTGAAGCTCGCGGGCTTCGAGATTCCGGAGGTCAACGGCCGTTTCGGCCCGAAGACCGAGGCCGCGGTCAAGACGCTGCAGAAGCAGGCCGGGCTCGGCGTGGACGGCATCGTCGGCCCGAAGACATGGGCGGTCGTGGACGCGCTCGAATCCGAGGGCGAGCGGCGCTGAGCCAGGTCGCGGGTGAGCGGCGCTGACCGTATCCTCGGCGGCCAATCTTTCGAACCCAGAGGGGGACACACCGATGGCAGAGCCGACGCTCGAGCGCGGATCGAAGGGCCAGGACGTCACGGACCTGCAGGAGGCGTTGATCGAGCTCGACTTCAAGCCCGGCGCGGTGGATGGCGTCTACGGCGTCTTCACCGAGAGCGCCGTCAAGGCGTTTCAGAACTGGGCGAACGTGGAGACGGACGGCGTCGTCGGCCCGGTGACGTGGGAGAAGCTCGACCTCGCCGACAAGAGCGACCCGACGCTTGAGAAAGGTGCGAAGCGCGTCGCGGTTCGCGGCCTGCAGCGGATGCTGATCAACCGCGGCTTCGAGGTCGGCGAGATCGACGGGCGCTTCGGGCCGAAAACGGACGCTGCCGTCAGGGCGTACCAGAGCGACCACGGGCTCGACGTCGACGGGATCGTGGGACCCAAGACGTGGGACAGCCTGCGGCAAGTCGAGTCGGACTGACGCTCGCGGGTCTGGCGCCACGATGGGACGCGAGTCGGCCCACTGGATCCTGGTCCTGTCCGAGGAGGAGGCCAGGGGCGTCGAGGCGCTGTTCGTCGCGCTGGACGTCGAGCGCGCGCGGGACGATTCGGCGCGCCGCGACTTCATCCTGCGCGACCCGTACCGCTACTGGATCGATCTGCGCATCCATGAGCGGCCGTTGCGGCTGGAGGTGCGGATCGCGCTGACGAACGACACGTGGGCGATCCGCGCGCCGCTCGAGCGTGTGCTGGTGGCGCTCGAGCCGACGCTCGGTGGGCGGCCGGTGTGCGACGAGGACGGCCGCGACATCGCGACGTTCGGCGCGGACGGGTGGTCGGTGACGCTCGAAGATGACTACGCGAAGCTCCGCGATGCGTTCATCGCGCGCGTCGGCGACTTCAACGCCCCGATCTCCGCCGACCACGTCTACATGTACGTCCACCAGACGCGCTGGAACCGCGACAACGACGACGAGCTCGCCTGGCACCGCGAGCGCGAGATCGCCCGTCTTGAGGAGTCCTGGGCCGCCGAGCCGGATCCCGACGAGGTTCCCGATCAGGAAGAAATCTAGGGTTGTTCCTGTGGCCCTGAATATCAAGAACGAAGGGACCGACAAGCTGGTTCGTGAGCTCGCCGCGGAGACGGGTGAGAGCCTGACGACTGCCGTCGCCGTGGCGGTGCGAGAGCGGCTGGAGCGCATCCGCGGCACCGTCCCGCGCGAGCAGCGCGCCAGCGCAGTGCGGGCCATAGCCGACCGCAGCGCCACCCGCCCCGTCCGCGACGTCCGCAGCGCGGACGAGATCCTCGGATACGGCCCCGGCGGCCTTCCGACGTAGCGAACGTGGTCGTCGATTCGTCACCGGTCGCGGCCTGCGCGCAAGCGAGAGCGTGACTCGTTCATCGACGTGCTGGCCGAAGTACGGCGACTGCTCCTCCTACGCGCTCGAGCAAGCGACCGGCCGCGCGTCACTCTTCAAGCGCTCGGACTGCAGCCGCGCCGACGTCATGCCCGCGGTCGCGCTCGGGCAGCAGCAGCGCCGACGAGCCCGGTCCAGACGGGGCCGGCGGTGCTCGGGGTGCCGTACGTTCGGGCCAGCGGCGGCGACCACCATGCATTTGCGCCGGCACGCGCTGCGCTCCACCGGAGGTCCTGGATCCGTCGCACCGGCTCCGCCCTACTTACCGATGGCAGCGCTCTCGAAGACGAGAGCGGCCGGGTGCGTCGACAAGCGACACTCTCGGGCGTCGCCACGATCCAGGGGCCGGTCGGCGTGCTCGCTGGAGCCAGCCAGGACGCGTTAGCGGTGTGCCGTAGAGGCTTCCGCTACCGCGACGAATCACCGAACCAGTCATACGGGACGGCGCCTGTCACGCGCGGCCCCTGGAGGTCGTCGCCGACCCGACTTCTTTCCGTGCGTGTCGCGTTCACAGTTCCGCACGCGAGATGTCAGCTGAAGACGCGCACCATCAACAGAACACCCTGAGGAGGGCCGCAGCTCCCGAGGGGGGCGCATGCCCGCAGTGCCCAGACCCTCCTCGGTTAGCCTTCGTCTCAATGCAGATCCTCGCTAACCCGGATCTTGCGTGCGCCCAGAGTTGGAGGTGCTGATTGAGTAGCTGATCCAACATAAGCTCGTCGTCGCCAGCGGGTGAGAGTCCCGTCCGAGTAGCTGCCAGGAGGCTCGGTAGCAGGCTGGCGGCTCGGTCTGGAAACGGGTCGGGTCGAAGCCCAGCGTCGAAAGCCCCGTTGGGGGAAGCAACTCGGCGGTCCGCAGCATCAAGCGAAGCCTGCCGCATCGTTACGGGCTCGCCTTCGGGCGGGGTAAGGAGGAGCCGAGCCGCGGTGATCACGGCGAAGGCCACGGAAGGGGTGAAGAGCCTGGAGTGCTGCCCTGAGGAACCTCCCGGTGTATGGGGCGTGGAACGTCGAGAAGGTGATGGCGGGAACTGGGGAGGCCCTCCCCGGCTCGGCGGCCTGCGAGGCCGTCGGAGCGTCGCGTCCTATAACCGGTTTGCGCCGGGAAGTGGACGGGTGCCGGGTGGGCGTCGGAGGCGGCCGTAGTACCGGTTGAGCCGAGCGGACAACAAAACCGACGGTGAGGGAAGGGCCGCTGCTTCGTTCATGCGTTACGCGTAGGGAAGGGCTGGTGAGTGCCAGAAGATGGCTAGGTCCACCAAGCAAGACAAGGTTCGAGAACTACAGCGAACGCTTTACCGGGCGGCCAAGGCCGATCCCGGACGACGGTTCCACGCGCTCTTTGACAAGGTCGTTCGCAGCGACGTCTTGGAGCGGGCGTGGGGGCAGGTGCGCGCCAACCGAGGCGCGGCCGGCATCGACCGTCAGACCATCGCGGATGTCGAGCTCTACGGCGTGAGCCGGCTTCTCGGCGAGTTGACCGCGGATCTCAGGGCAGGCAGCTATCGACCGCTTGCTGCGCGCCGGGTCTTCATACCGAAGCCCGGCAGTGACGAGCAGCGGCCGCTGTCGATCCCGGCGGTCCGCGATCGCATTGTGCAGGCGGCGTTGAAGGCGGTGATCGAGCCGATCTTCGAGGCCGACATGCTCGAGTGCTCGTTCGGGTTCCGACGCGGGCGCTCGACGCACGACGCGCTTCAGGTTCTCATCGACGAGGCCTGGGACGGCAAGCGATGGGTCGTCGAGACGGATATCGCCAGCTGTTTTGAGGCGATCTCGCACGACGGGTTGATGACGGCGATCGAGGAGCGGATCGTCGACCGTCAGGTCCTCAAGCTCCTGCGCGCGCTGCTGCGTGCCGGGGTGATGCAGGACGCGGCGGTCAAGCGCAGCGTGACCGGGACACCGCAGGGCGGCGTGATCTCGCCGTTGCTGTGCAACGTCTATTTGCACCGGCTGGACCGGTGCTGGACGCAGCGTGGCCGCGGCGTGCTGGTGCGCTACGCCGATGATCTGATTGTGATGTGCCACAGCCGAGCAGAGGCCGAGGCGGCGCTTGCGGCGCTCCGGCAGATCCTCGGTGAGCTGGGTCTTCAGCTCAAGGACGCCAAGACACAGATCGTGCATCTGGCGGAGGGAGGCGAGGGGCTGGACTTCCTCGGCTTTCAGCATCGCTGGGTACGCGCTCGGGGCGCTCGGCACGTCTGTTTTCTCGCTCGATGGCCCTCACGCAAGGGGATGCAGCACGCCCGCGACCAGATCCGTGACATGACGGATCGCCGCTGGCTGCTGCGGCCTGTCGATGAGACCGTGCAGAAGATCAACGTCTTCCTGCGCGGCTGGTCGGGCTACTTCCGCTATGGAAACTCGGCCCGTCACTTCGACGCGATCAGCGACTACGCGGCTCGGCGTGTCGCGCTGCTGGTGACCAAACGTCACAAACGCAGCCGTGGCTACGGCTGGTCGGTCTTGGCCTTCCAGTCACCCGACCGCCTCGGGCTGATCGACCTCAACGGAATCGTTGTCGCGCCACGACCCCACCGGTCCTGGCGAGGGTGACCCGAATGCCGGCGGTGAAGAACGTCGGTGAGCCGTGTGCGGGAGAACCGCACGCACGGTTCGAAGTGGCGGCGGGAGGAAACCAGTGCCAGTCGGCTATGCCGCGCGGTGCGGGCGCCTCCCGCCGACCCTCCAGCAAGGTGAGCGCCCCGACCGAGGTCGGGGCGCGGGAATGTCCGGTCAAGCAGGGATTCTGGGGTTGCGACGTCCTGGAACCCTGGCTTGGGAGGATCACCTTGAAGGTGCAGCGCGATGGCCGCAACGTCACGGTAGAAGTCACGTCGGACGGAGAAGGGCTCGTGTCGCATGCGGGTAGCGCGCTGCTGGCGCAGATCGCCGACAAGAGCGGGCTGACCGGTGCGCTGTCGGTGCGCCTGGCGGGTCTGAAGCAGCGCCGGTCCGGGCATGACCCCGGCCGTGTCGTTCGCGATCTCGCTGTGATGCTCGCCGACGGCGGCGACTGCCTCGCCGATCTCGGCGCAGTGCGTGACCAGGACGCGCTGTTCGGGGCGGTCGCGTCGGACTCGACGGCGTTTCGGGTCATCGACGCGATCGCGTCGACCCCCGGGCTGCTAGACGCGGTCGCCGACGCGCATGCCGTGGCGCGTGAGCGCGTCTGGAGGCAGGCGCAGACGCTCGAGCGCGTCACGATCGAGGTCGACGCGACGCTGCTGGCAAGTCATTCGGAGAAGGAGGGCGCGGCCGGCAACTACAAGGGCGGCTTCGGCTTTCACCCGTTGATGGCCTACTGCGACGAGACCGGCGAAGCACTCGCCGCGATCCTGCGCCCGGGCAACGCGGGCTCCAACACCGCGGCCGATCACGTCGAGGCCATCCAGGACGCCCTCGCGCAAATCCCGGCTGACCTGATCGAGACGATCGAGATCTTGGTGCGCACCGACTCCGCTGGCGCGACGCACGACCTGTTGGACTTCTGTCGTGAGCATCGGCTGCGCTACTCGGTCGGCTACGAGCTGACCGATCCGGTCAGGGCCGCGATCCTCAAGATCCCCGAGAACGCCTGGGTCTCGGCGCTCGCGACGGACGGCAGCGAGCGTGAGAACGGGCAGATCGCCGAAATCACCGCATCGCTGGACCTGACGGCGTGGCCGACGCGGTCGCGGGTGATCGTCCGTCGCGAGCGCGCGCATCCCGGCGCGCAGCTGTCGTTCACCGACCATGACGGCCATCGCTTCCAAGCCGTGCTGACCGACCAGCCCGACCCCGACATCCAGGTCCTCGAGCGTCGCCAGCGCCAGCGCGCGCACGCCGAGACGCACATCCGCAACGACAAAGACACCGGCCTGCGCAACCTGCCCTTCCGCGACTTCGAGCACAACCGTGTCTGGCTGAAACTCGTCGGCATCGCGCACGACCTCCTCATCTGGACCCAGCGGCTGCTGCTCGATGGCGAACTCGCGCGCGCAGAGCCCAAGCGCCTGCGTTACCGGCTGCTGCACGTCGCCGCCCGGCTCGCCTTCCACGCCCGCACAGCCACGCTAGGCATCCACGCCTCCTGGCCCTGGGCGCAAGCACTCGTCGACGCGTTCACGCGCGCCCGAGCGCTCCCCACGCTCGCCTGACCCGGCGACCGCGCGCACGACGACCAGCAAACCCACGGCGCGCCGACGCAACGAGCCGCTGCCCACGAACCGCCGCCACCGCGCAGCCAGCCGCGCTCATGGCCGCCACGGCAGCCCCCAACCAGCTACGCGCACCGACCGTGAACCCTCACACGTGCAATCACGCCACGCGCATCGCCGCAACTCACATCACGCCGCTTCGTGCACGATCCGGGCTAACGCGCTTCCCGGCTTCCGTGACCTGCGAGCCCCGTTGGTCGGGGGCTACATGTGGCTCCTATTTGCGTGGCTGTTGCTGGCGAATC
This sequence comes from uncultured Actinomycetes bacterium, assembly GCA_963743055.1. Lineage (GTDB taxonomy): Bacteria > Actinomycetota > Thermoleophilia > Solirubrobacterales > Solirubrobacteraceae > CADCVQ01. The sequence goes on from CAVUOK010000008.1 coordinate 223,199, forward strand.
AGAATGTCGACAAGGATCCCATCGTTCGCGACGTCATCGATTTGTCACAGAGTGTCGGCACGATCGGAACTGTGGCCGCCGCGAGCGTGGCCGCGTACTTACTCGGCGCCATCTCCCAGGCGGTAGCGGACGGTCTCCGCAACTTCATGTTGATCCCAGGACGGGTGCGAACGGCACTTGAGGAATCGGGGGGCAGCTGGTTCGCCGACGACTCCGTTCCGCCGTTCGGGAAACCGTCAGAGTGGGTCCGGGACTCGATCGAAGCGAGCTTCGGACTAGCGCCAGGCGCCGATGTCCTTCGGCACGCGGTCGCTTCGGCCGCAGGCGTGCGGAGAGGTTCGGGCTCGAATCCCCGGATGATGCGAGGGAGGTCGGCCCTAATCCCGCCGATGACGTCCTCCGTCGGAGGGACTTGACGCGTCGAATCTCTGACCGGTGCTTGGCCCTTGGAACCGAACTCAAGCGCGAGCTTAGCCTTCCGGCCACCTTGCTCGTTGGCGAACAGCCGTCGCTGTTTGCAGAGGTCGACCGTCTTCGAGCCGAGGCGGACCTACGGGTCGCAGTGGTACCGCCAATGTTCGCGTTGGGAACTCTCGGTGCGATCCGTGGCAGCGCATTCTGGTGGCTGCTCCTACCAGCGGCCTGGGTTCTCCTCTTGCTTGGTGTCCGCCGGTACGAGGAGTCCAGAAAAGGCATCCGTGATGCGATTGCGTTCGGCAAGTCTCCATCCGCCGCACTGTCAAGCTTCGAGAGCTGGCTCGGCGAACTCGCGGAGTCGGCCGCCACGGAGGGCCTGGAGATGCCGGGCACCAACCTGCGACAAGCTGACAATGTGCTTCCGAGCCTCACCACCGAACCCGCTTCTATTGCTACTGAGAGCACTGCATCTGCTGGTCTGGCTGGCGACCGCACACCACAGGAATAGGCTCGTCGCTCGGGTCAGCTCCCAGTAGCGCGTCGCTGATTGCGGTGTCTGCCGCGCTCTCACGTCCGACCCACACGCGTGCGCCCTCCGCCGAGTCCGACGAGGTCCCGCCGCTGGACCCGCTCGCCGATCCCGTGCGCGACGGCTCTGGTGCTCGCCGCGAGGTTCCCGCACACGCGCCCGATCGTCTCACTACGTAGGTCGGAGCATCGCTAGGAGACCATGTACGTCCGCCCCTTCCACAAGCCCCATGAGCCGATAGAGCGTCGCGCCGAGAGGGCGCAGCTCGATCCGACCGAGTCCGGCGAGAACGACGGAACCCGTGGGCGAACTCGACATTGGCCGCGGAACGCCGCCGGCTCCTTGGGTTATCCCAATGATGTCCAGGTTTCCGATCTCGTTGAGTTCCGCAACGACGTCTGGAGCCGGCTGCCAGTCGCCCTCCGCTCGGGCCACGTCTAGATCGATCAAGGCGGAGTCGCTGCTGTATGTCCCAAAGAGCTGCACGTACCGAAGCTGTCGAAAGGTCAATCGATCTGCGAGCCTGAGCAAGTAATTGGCGTGAGCCGGCGAGACGCTCTCGTCGAAGGCGAGGTTCGCGTACAGCCGTCCGAGCAGCGGAACCTTGCCCTCTTCGTAGGCATCTGCTGCCGTCAGCAGGGTGCCCTCCAGCAATTCCTCAGCCGCGGTGCGGCGGGAGCCGTCGCTCTCGAAGAAGCCGTCCTGCCGCGGCTGCTCGGCGTTCTCCAGCCGCACGCGGATTCGATCGCCAGCGACAGCAAGGGTGGCGCCAGCACGCGTCTGCTGCCGTGAGGCCAAGACCCGGTCGTGGATCTCAGCGCCGACTCGCTTCAAGGTGCGGGTCACCACCACGCCACCGACGGCACCGGCCGCAACCCCAATTGGACCACCCAAGAGACCGAGCGCGCCACCGGCGGCTGCCCCGGCGATGTCGGATCCTGTCTCGATGAGCTCGCGCGACTTCTGGCCGTCTTCTTCGTCGCGGCGAGCGACATCCATGCTCCCGAGGGTAGTCGCGGTTGCCGCAAACCCTCCGCTTGAACGCACGCGAGTGCCCACTTGTCGCGCAGGTCGCTCCGGGTTTGGTTTGCGTCTGACTCAACGCCACAGATCCGGGGTTTGATCAGACCGCATCCGTAGGCTCTCGGGCTCGTCGAGGAGGAGCCGGGAATGACCGAGCAAGGACCATCGAGCGGGCGTCGTCGTAAGCGGTTTCTGTCGCCCTCACAGAAGTATGAGATCTGGATCGGGCTGCTGCGCGGCGAGAGCACGATCAGCGAGGCCGCCGACCGCGCCGGTGTCGATCGCTCGACGGTGATGAAGCTGCGCACGGTCGCCAAGCAGGGCGCGTTGGAGGCGCTCGCGGCGTCACGCCCCGGCGTCAAGGCCGGCGGCGTCGATCCGCAGCTCGCCGAGGCAAGGGCGGAGATCGCCAGGCTGTCCGAAGCGCTGAAGGAGATGGGCGTCAGGCTGATGCTGGCCGAGGGAAAAGGGCGTTGGGACTGAGTGGCCCGGTCCCGCGGCGCGTCGACGCGGCCACCAAGGCCGGGCTCCTGAAGCTCATCGACCAGGCGACCGCGGCCGGCTGGGAGCACCGCCGCGCCTGTCGCTACCTCGAGCTGGCCGAGGGCCGCGCGTGGCGCTGGTGGGAGCGCCGCGAAGCCGGCCGCCTCGAAGACCGGCCGGCGGGCGGGCGGCCCGTGCATGGCCTGCTCGCCGACGAGCGCGCCGCGATCATCGCGCTGTTCGATCAGTGGGGCGAGACCGATCGCTCGCATCGCAAGCTCGCGCACCGCGGTTCCTACGAGCAGCTGGTGTGGGTCTCACCGGCGACCGTCCGGCGTGTTCTTGCTGCAAACGGTCTTGTTCTGCGAAGGCCCAGGCGCGCGGGCCGGTCCGAGCGCCGACCGTTTCCGGAGTGGGCGACCTACACCAAGCACTCGATCTGGATCTACGACGTCACGCACTTCGCCGGTTGCCCGCGGGTCGCGGTGATCACGATCATGGACCTCGTCACCCGCAAATGGATCTGCGAGGTCGTCTCGGGCGAGGAGACCAGCACCCAGATCCAGGCCGCGTTCTGCGACGCGCTGGAGCTCGAGGGCCTGGACGAGCTCGTCGCCGCCCACCAGGACAGCCTCGCCGATCCTCTCCTCGATGATGCTGTTCGCCGGCCGATCCTGCTGGCGGTCTCAGACAACGGGCCGCAGATGACCTCCGGATCGACCAGGGAGTTCATGGCGATGTGCGCGATCGCGCAGCACTTCGGGCGGCCCGGCACCCCGACCGACCAGGCCTGGATCGAGAGCCTCTTCAGCCACATCAAGGCCGACTGGCCACACCTCGACAAGGTCACCGACGCCGCCGTCCTGCGCGCCGAGCTCGCCATCGTCCGCGTCGAGTACAACACCGTCCGCCTGCATGCCGGCATCGGGTACGTCACGCCCGACGACGAGCACGAAGGCCGCGGCCCACAGATCCGACGAGCACGTCGCGTCGGGCTCATGCGCGCCCGCCGCCAACGCATCGCGTACCATCGCCTGCAGCACCATCAACGCCAACCGCCGGAGAGCCGCTGATGCGGGCTAATCAACTCCGCGATCTGTGGCTTTAAGTCAGACACACGTCAGGTTCCCGGTGGCGCGTGTCGTACGAGGATCCTCAGCGGGACGCTGCCGCCGGCTGAGCCTTGCGTCGCAGCGACCGCTCCGAGCTACCGCTCTGTCGTCTCGACGCCGGTGACGAACCACCCATCGGGATCTTCACGCTTCGATAGTCGAACCGTGGCGAGCAGGCGCTGTTGGCGGCCCACGTCCCAGTACGCGAGCGAAAGCTGCCACTCGTCGGTCACGCTGAGCGGCGTGTTGACCGAGTAGCCGATGACCACGTCGATCCGAGTCGTCTCCCCTACGGGGACTCGGTAGCGACGAGCGAAGGCGTCGACGAGTTCGCCCAGCGCCGGGCCGACGAGTTCGATGCTGTCCGGGTCGATGACTGCGACACCGCGCCCCACGTTGCGCAGGGGAACACTGACGTACGTGGGTACTCCGAGCTCAACGAAGACGTTCCGCGGATCAACCGCGTTCCTGGGGCCGCCGCGGAAGCTGAGAAGGATGACCTGCGGAACCTCGCGACCCGGCGCCGCGTTAATATCGGGGTCTGGTCGCGCGCCCATATCGGCGTAGATCGGCCCAGACGGAAACACCTCTATCAGGAGCGGCTTCTCATTCGCGAGCAACTGCGCTCTGGCCGCTGCGACCTCCCGCTCGGCGGCCTCGCGGGTGGCCGTGATCTGCGCCTTCGCATCCTCGCGCGCGTCGAACGTCGCCTTCCTTGTGACCAGGACAAGTGCGACCGTGGACAACGCCAATACGAAGGTCCCGACGGCTAGCCAGACCGTTGCGGTCGTGAGCGTATCCGCGATGACTGGCATTTCGCGCCCTGACGGTACCGACTCACTTCGTGGTGCACCACGCCGCTGCTGGTCGGATCCCGCTGGAGGATCCCCTGCGGGACGCCCGAAGTGGGTCGCTGGCCGTCCGCATTGGGAGACTCGGAGCGGTGCCTGTAGACGTATCGGAAGCTGGCCCTCAGCTCGCCCGGCGGTAGCGGATGTGCGTGGCCAGCGGCGAATGCAGCACCTCGACGGGCTCCAACCCGAGCGATTGGACGCCGTCGAAGATCCGCTCGCCGGACCCGAGCAGGACCGGGGCGATGTCGAGCGTGAGCTCGTCGAGAACCCCGGCGACGAGCGCCTGCCGGACGGTGGAGGCGCCGCCCGCGATGTCTACGCCGTCGTCGCCGGCCGTCTCACGCGCCTGTGCGTAGGCGGCGTCGAAGCCGTCGGTGACGAAGTGGAAGGTCGTCCCGCCCTGCATCTCGATCGGCTCGCGGGCGTGATGAGTGAGCACGAACACCGGTGCGTGGTACGGCGGCTCGGGCCCCCACCAGCCGCGCCAGTCCTCCTCCCACTCGCCGCGGATCGGCCCGAACATGTTGCGGCCCATGAGGTAGGCGCCGCGCGGGCGCATGAGCCAGCCGGCCGCGGTCTCGTCGGCGTCGTTGGCGCGCTCGTCGCCGAGGTGCCAGCGGTGGACCTCCCGTCCGCGCTTCCCAAGCGGGTGCTCGCGACTCTGGTCGGGCCCGGCGACGAAACCGTCGAGCGAGATCGACATGTGGCAGGTGGTGTCCGGCATCCGCGACCCTTTCGAAGGTTGATTGTGATTTGCAAGTAGTAGCCCGCAATCTAGCCCGGCTCGAGGACCACCACCGGGATCTCGCGGTCGGCCTTGGCCTGGAACGCGTCGTAGGGCGTCCCGGTCGCGGTCATGATGCGCCACAGGTCGGGCTTCTCCTCGGCCGTGGCGACCCGCGCCCGAGCGGTGTGGTGGTCGGCCTTGACCTGCACGCCCACGATCGGATCGTCTTGGAGGTTGAGAAACCAGCCGGGTGGATCGCCGCCGCCGTTTGAGGCCACGACGAGGTAGTCGTCTCCGTACCGTTGGTAGATCAGCGGCGTCGTCCGCTTGGCACCCGACTTGCGCCCGGTGGTCGTGAGCAGCAACACCGTGGTGCCCTGCCAGTCGTGGCCTTCCTCACCGTCGGTTTCGCGGTATCTGTCGACGTGCTGCTGACCGAACAATGGGGCGCCCATCAGCTGATCTTCTCCGCCAGCTCGACGATGATCCCCGCCGGCCCGCGCACGTAGCACAGCCAGTAGCTGTTCTCGTAGTTCACCAGCTCGCCGACCAGCTCGGCGCCATGCGCTCGCAGGCCGGCGAGCGATGCCTGGATGTCGTCGACGACGAAGAGGATGTGGCGGATGCCCGGGGCGTTGGCCGGCGGCGCCGCGCCGTCGTCGCCCTCGTACGAGGGCGAGCGGTACTTGGCCAGCTCGACCTTCGCGTTGCCATCCGGGGTGCGCAGGATCACGATGTCCGCCCGCACGCCCTCGAGCCCGTTGATGCGGTCCACCAAGTCGCCCTCGACGGACGCCTCGCCCTCCAGTTCGAGGCCGAGCGCCGTGAAGAACGCGGTCGCCGCCGCGAGGTCGTCGACGACGATGCCGATGTGCTCCAGGCGAAGGACAGTCATGAACGGCCTCCGGCCAGCTCGTGCGGCGTGTACTCGTCGTGCAGCAGATACGTCGGCATCGTGGTCTCCTCGTGTCGTTGGCTGGGCCGCTCGCGGCCCTTCACACGATGAGCGGAGCCGGTCAGCGCTTCTCGACATGGAACCCTCATTCAGCTCCCAGATCGTCGCGTAGGGGATACCCGGTGGGACGGGGTGCCGCCCATCCGCTGGACGGACCGCTCGTTCTCGCCCCAAGGCGCGGGTCGTCGGCCTCGGCGGGGTAGGGGCTGGTCAGCGCGCCGCTCGTCCGCAGGATCGCCGCCCGGCGATCCTGCGTGGCCGCATCACGCTTGAGACGCGGCGCCGCCCGCGCGTGTGCGCCGCCGCATCATTCTGGCCGACTCGCGCCAAGCGCACCCGCGGCGAGCATGGCGACGAGCTGGGTCGTCGTCGTGGCGCCGACGCGCTCGCGGGCGCCGGCGAGGAGTCGCTCGACCTGGCGGACGGAGATCCCGAGGCAGGCTGCCACCTCTACCTGTCGCAGCCCATCGCGCAGCAGGAGGGTGACCTCGAGCTGGCGCGCGGTGAGTCGCGACGCCGGGCGCAAGCGGCCACGGGCGCGCGTCGCCGGCGCAGCCCGGCCGGGACGCCGCGCCGGCCCTGGCGAGACGAACGCCTGCACCCGGATCGGAGCGAGGCGCGCCGGTTCGAGCGCACGCCGGTATCGCCCGAGGACGAGGCCGGCGAACCCGTCGACGAGCACGCGGCCGACGAGCGTGTAGGCGGGCAGGGCGAAGGTCGCCGGCAGCACGCCGAGGTCCCCCGCGCCGGCGAGCGCTTGCCCGCCGAGGAGCGTGCCCCCGACGAACGCCGTCGCGGTCGCGCCGGCCGCCGCGAGGGCCAGCGGCGTCGAGCTCAAGGTCGCGACGACCCACAGCAGCGGTAGCGCGATCCACCAGCACTCGCTCTCCGGACCGTCGATCAACACCACGAGCGCGCCCAGGGCCGCCGGCGCGAGCTGCAGCGCGGTGCGCGAGCGCAGCACCCGGTACAGCTCGCGGGAACGCGTCAGCCCGGCGATCGCGAACGCGACCGCGGCCGCGACGCCCGCGACGGTCGTCGGGGCCGGCGACCCGCGATCGAGCGTCGCGAAGCACAGCGCGAGCGCGCTGCCGCCGATCACCAGCGCGCACGCGATCGCGAACATCCGCAAGTACAGCTCCTCGGCAAGATGCACGAGCTCGGCGCCACGCAGGGCGGGCGGCTGGGCGAGGCGTCGCTCGACGTGCGCCGGCGCCGCGATCGGCTCGAGCTCAAGCGGCACGGTCGACCACTCCGCGCGGCGCGTCAAGCTGAGCCTCGGCGTACATCGCAACGAGCTGATCGAGCGTGCGAGCCCCGGTCTTGCGCTTCGCCGAGGCGATGCGCGAGCGCAACGACGACAGCGCGATCGACAGGTCGCCCGCCGCCTGCTTGGGCACGCGACCGCTCGCGAGCAGGGCCATGACGTCGCGCTCTCCGGACGTCAGCCGCGCGATCAGCGTTCGCGCGTCGGCGGCGGGCAGCAGCGCGACGCTGCGGCCGCCTGCCGCCAGCGCGAGCTGGGGCGTCAGCGAGCGCCCGCCCGCGTGCACCGCTGCCAGGCGCTGCGGCGCGCTCGCGAGGAACCGGCGCAGCAGCGCGACCATCAGCAGGCCGACCGCGGCGTTGCCCGCGAGGTTCACGAGCTGGCCGGCGATGACGTAGCTGCCGTCGCCGACCATCCACGTCAGCCCGCGGCCGTGCAACGCCAAGGCGCCGAGATACGCCGCGGTACCCGTTGCGACGCACAACGCGACCCAGCGCCGCGAGCTCACGAGCGCGGACACGCACACGAGGGCTCCGGCGACGCCCCCGAACCAGTCGTACAGACCCGCGTCGAGCAAGCCGCCCAGGCCGAACAGGGCGACGGCGGCGGCGACGCGCCCCTTGGGACGCAGCAGGCGCGCCGCGACGTCGACGCGCATGACGCCGGCGCCCGCGACCGCCACGAGGACAAGGCCCTGCACGATGGCCGGACCGCCGGCCCCGAGGAGCAGGGCGACGGCACAGTTCGACGCAGCGAGGATGCCAACGAGCGCCAGCCCGGCGCGCAGGGCTGCTTCGGCGACACCCGCCGTCGTCGCGACGCGCCCCTGTGCCTCGCCGTCGCGCGCCAGCCGCTCGGCCGGCGAACGTGGCTCGTGCAACCGCTCCGCCATGGCAGCCGAATGTAACGGGCGGTTCGCGCGCGGATAGGTGAAATGGCTCACACAGTGACGACCATCGACCAACCCCTCGGTCCCGCGTTAAGTCGCGCACGCAGGCCGCCAGCCGCTACGGTCACCGATGGCGTCCGGTGACCGTAACGGGCGCGGCTGCTAGTCGCGGATCGCGCTCCAGACCCGTTCCGCCATCGCGAGCTGGCCACGTGCCTTGGGATGGAAGCTGAAGGGAATCTCCGTCAGCACGATGCCGTGGAGCCACTCCTCGTCGGCTGACCGCCCTGCGCACAGCTGGTGCTGGACACCGCTGCCATCCACGAACGCATCCCACTGGTCGACGTACTGAAACTCGACCCCAGGGAAGCTGGCGGCCGTCACGCGTCGCTCGATCGCGAGGTTGAGCGCTGCCGTCATGTCGTTCATCCAGTTCATGTCCGCTTCCCAGAGGCCGAAGGGCGTACCCCTGTGCTGGCACCGCGTGCGCGGAGGAACGAGCAGGTTCGCCCGGAAGAGCCGCGGATATCCGAGGACGAGGACGCGAGCGCCCGGTGCCACATGCTTGGCGATCGCCGCGAAGACGTCGTCCAGCGGTCCACCCGGAGCCTCCAGTGCGGCGATGCGTGCCCGCACGACCTCGTTCCATGTCCGGCCGCTGTCGTCGGTCGCGTGGTCGTCTTGGCACAACGTGTCGCCGGCCCACCAGCACGCCGTCAGCACTTCCTCGAACCCGATGTCGTTGCCCCCGATCGAGATCGTGACGAAGTCCACCCCGCGCTGCTCGTCGATCGCGGCGAGCGTCTCCGCTTGCGGCGGCTCGTTCGGCCACTGCCGTGTGCGTAGGACATGCTCGGTTCGCGCACCGCTACACGCCCAGAAGCCGAAGCTGCCGCTTCCGAGGCCTTCGTAGAGGTAGCCGGAGTAGGCGCCTGACTCCGGAGGGGCGTACTGCGAACGATGGCACGTGTCCTCGGTGCCCGGGATGAACGCCGGGACCCCTTCACCAGAGGAGAACGAGTCACCGAGCGCGACGTAGTCCGCGGCGATCCACGTCACCGTTGCGGTCGTACGCGGCTCGCCGGTATCGGGCACGCCGTTGGCGTCCTGATCGTAATAGGCGATGATGTGATCGGTGCCGGGATCGGTCGCGTCGTACGTCCACGTGACGACACCCGCGCCGTTGGTGGTGCACCCTTGCAGGACGCAGCGCGGCGACCTCGGGTCGGTCTCCGGCGTGGCGCCGAACGCGAATGACAGCTCGCGCCCCGACACGCCCTGCCACCCGCCGAAACGTGGCTTGGCGAGCGTGGCGGCGGCGACGAAGCTGTCCTCGCCGACCCACCGCTGCTCACGATGCAGGTCGAGCGTCACGGTCCAGCCGTGTGACCCGCGGACCTGCACCTTGAACGAGGACATCCGGTTGTCGCCGATCAGCTCCTCGCCCGGGATCGGCCCGTTGTCGGAGAAGTCGGCGTCGGCGGCGGAGAACCGCTCCCGGTCGCCACCGAGCACCGTGCCGCTCGCAAGCACCGCTTCGACGTTGTCCCCGACGCGGATCGACGAGGCGCTGTCGTCGGGCAGCGGGGCGAAGGCCGTGGCGGTGTCGTACCTGCCGATGCCCTTGACGACGCAGCGGCCCTGGTAGTTGGCGCCCTCGTACACGGCGACCTCGTCGCGGCCCGGCGTGCAGGCGGGGGGCGCTCCACCCCAGGACGGCGCGTAGTCGCGCTGGGCGCTGGTGGTGAGACGCCGCGCGGTGCCCGTGCCATCGGCGTTCATGGCGAACACGTCCTCCGGATATCCCCTGCTGAACGCGATCTGCGAGCCGTCGGGCGAGTACGAAGGGTCGCGGTCGCCGAGCTCGCTGGACGGAATCAGCACTTCGTCGCTGCCGTCGGCGTCCATCGTGTACAGCGTCCCGCCCTCGCCGCGGTTGCTGGTGAAGGCGAGCGCCTTGCCGTCGGGCGAGAAGGCCGGATCTTCGTCCGCGGCGGGATCGTCGGTCAGACGGCGCACGGCGCTCGGGTCTCGGACGTCGACCGTGTAGATGTCGACGTTGCCGGTCGCCGTCTTGTCGTAGCTGAGCCGGCTGAACGCGATCCGCTGGCCGTCCGGCGAGAAGACCGGGCTGGCCTCCGACGCCGAGTTGCTTGTCAACTGCGTGACGCCGCGGTCCGGGAGGTGCATCGTGTAGATGTCGCCCCCGCGAACGAAGGCAATCTGCGTGCCGTCGGAGGAGAAGGCCGGATCGGTGTCCGACGTGGCGTTCTCGGTCAGGCGCGTGGCCGGTCCGGTCCCGTCGGCGTTCATCATGTAGATCTCGAAGGCCTTGCCCGCTCCGGGTTGCGAGCGATCGCTCGAGAACACGACCTTCGTGCCGTCTGGCGACAGCGACGGATCCGAGTCCGTCGCGGTCACCTCCCGGGTCACGCGCGTGGCGTGGCCGGCGCTATCCGGATCCAGCGCGTAGATCTCGTGGTTGGCGTCGCGGTAGCTGACGAACGCGACTCGCCCATGCTGTGCGCTGGTCGCGGCGTGCGTCGCGGGGGCCGCAAGCGCACTCACGACGAGCGCGCCGGCAGCCAGCGGCATGAGGGCTGAGCGAGCCGTGCACAGCCTGCGTTTGCGGTGACTTGTGGTGATCATGATGGTTCCTTGTGTGAAAGAGAGAGGTTGGTCGCGGCAGCCATGCGGCCCCCGGCCGACGGCCGGGGGCCAACCTGCGCGGCACGGCTACGCCGCCGGAGCCGACAGCGACGCGATCGCCGTCATGTGGCCGCTGTTGTCCACCGGTCGCCAAGGGTCCGTCAGCGTCCTGCGCGTCCACAACAGCCTGTCCTTGCCGAGGCCGACGATGATGCTGCCCTCGCCGGTGCTGAACTGCGTGACGTCGATGACGGTCTGCGAGCCGTCGACCGGCTGCCAGCGGCTGGTCAGCGCCGTCCGGGTCCAGAGCCGGTTGTCGAGGCCGACGCCCACGATGATCTGATCCGCGAGGACCGTGACGGCGGTGACGTGCCCGCTGTCCGGAACCTGCACCCAGTCGGCGGTGAGCGTCGCCTTCGTGCACAGCAGGTTGTCGAGTCCGACGCCCAGGTACCTGCCGCCGGGCAACGCCGCGACGGACTTCACGCCGCGCGACCTGTCCACCTGCACCCAGGCGCCGCGCGCGGGGTCGCGCGAGTAGACCTCGTTGTCCATCGCTCCGATGCCGAGCATCCCGCCGCCCCCGGAATCGGTGACGTCGAGCACCCACCCGCTCCTGGGAATCTGCTCCCAGGCACTCGTGAGGGTCCGTCGCTGGTACAGCAGGTTGTCCTGACCGACGCCGACGAGGACGTTGCCGGGTGCGATCGCGTTTGCCCCGATGTTCGTAGGCATGATGTTCACTCCATTTCGGTAGAGGCGACTGACGCGCCTCGGGTTCGTTGGAGTGCGATCGTGCAGGCGCCGGGAGCGATCCGACAGGTCGGGATGTGATGAAGCTGGCCCGCGAGCGGCGCTGAAAAGCGGCCGCGGTGCCGAGATCTACGTGACCGAGGGCCGAGTCGGCGGAGCCGGCGGTGCTACTCGCCCTCGTTGCGCAGCGGCGTGCGCTCGAGGGGTTCGTCGAGGAGCATCTCCTTGGTGAAGATGAGGTCCGAGCGGTTGTAGTCCGACATCTCGTAGTCCTGGCCCATCGTGATCGCGTCGAAGGGGCAGGCGACCTCGCAGTAGCCGCAGAAGATGCAGCGCGCGAGGTTGATCTCGTAGACCGCCGCGTAACGCTCGCCTGCGGACACGCGGTTCTCGGGCGTGTTCTCGGCCGCGACGACGCGGATGCAGTCCGACGGGCAGGCCGCCGCGCACAGCGAGCAGCCGACGCACTTCTCTAGGCCCGTGTCCTCGAAGCGGTGCAGCTTGTGGCGTCCGCGGAAGCGCGGGTAGACCGGCACCTTCTCCTCGGGATAGGAGATCGTCTTCGGGCCCTCGAAGAGCCGCGCCATCGTGGTCTTCATGCCGCGCAGCGTCTCGCCGAAGGCGCGATAGGTCCCGCCGGCGCCGCCGGGCTGGGGCGCGCGCTGCACGACGAGCATGTCGTCACCGGGAGTCCAGGTCATGCGTGATTCCTCCCGTGAGCCCTTGTGCGCTTGGGTGGTTGCTGGCGCCGGCTGGCAAGGACGCAGTGAGGGAGATGGCCCTCTGGGCCATGACCGAGCGAGGACGCCGCCAGGCGGTGATCAGCGACCGATCCAAGCGTGCAGGGGCTTGCGGGAGGGATCACGAGACAGCCACCACCACGATCGCGGTTACGAGGGCATTGAGCGTCGCGAGCGGCAAGAGCACCTTCCAGCCGAAGCTCATCAACTGGTCATAGCGTAGCCGCGGCAGCGTCGCGCGGATCCAGACGAAGAGGAACACGAACGCGAAGATCTTGGCGAACACGACGAACGGGTCCACCCAGCCGGGCGGGTCGACGAACGGCAGCTGCCAGCCGCCGAGGAACATCGTCACCGCGATCCCCGAGACGACGAGGATGTTCACGTACTCCGCGAAGAAGTACGACGCGAACTTCGCGCCGCCGTACTCCGTGTTGTAGCCGGCGACGAGCTCGGCGTCGGCCTCGGGGAGGTCGAACGGAGCGCGGTTGGTCTCCGCGAACGCCGACACGAGGAAGATCAGAAAGCCGACGAACTGCGGCACGATGTACCACATGTTCGACTGCTCCTCGACGATCGCGGGCAGCGACAGCGTCCCCGCCATCATCAGCACGCCCACCAGCGACAGGCCCATCGCGACCTCGTAGGAGATGAGCTGCGCGGCCGCGCGCATCGCGCCGAGGAACGAGTACTTCGAGCCGCTCGCCCAGCCGCCGAGCATCAGCCCGTAGAACGCGATCGCCCCGAACGCGAACACGTACAGCACGCCGATCCCGACGTCGATGCCGTACAGCCCGACGTCCTGGCCGAAGACGTTCGCGACGTCGCCGAACGGCAGGATCGCGAACGCCGCGAACGCCGTCAGCAGCGAGATGATCGGCGCCAGCGCGTAGAGGAAGCCGATGCTCGTCGACGGCCGGAAGTCCTCTTTCGTCGCGAGCTTGATGATGTCCGCGAGCGGCTGCGCGATGCCCATCGGGCCGACGCGGTTGGGCCCGTAGCGATGCTGGAAGCGACCGAGCAGCTTGCGCTCGGCGAGCAGCACGATCGGCACGATCTGCACCGCGATCGCGAAGAGGATCACGGACTTCAGGATCTGCACCCACCACGGCTCGACGAACGAGACCTCGGCGATCGGCAGCGCTATCACGACGGCAGGATCTCCACGAGGCTCGCGTCGAGCTCGGACGCCGAGTCCTTGCCGCCGATCCCCGACTCGAGGAACACCGTCCCCTCGGGCACGGCCGCGCGCAGCGTCGCGACCGCGGCGACGCGCGTGCCGTTCGACGCGACGACGACGTGGTCGCCGTGCGACACGCCCAGGCGCTCCGCGTCGAGCGGGCTCAGCTCCGCGCGCTGATGCTGGCGCAGGAACTTCAGCGCCGGCGACAGCTCGACCTCCGCCGCCGCCCAGATCGAGCGGAACGTGCCCAGTCGCAGCGCGCCGTTGGGCGTCGGCGCGTACGGCGGGGCCTCCAGGCCGAACGGGCCGAGGTCGGCCTCGGGCCATGCCGCGGCCTGCTCGCGCTCGGGCCAGCGGACGCCACGACCGCCGATCTCGTCGAGCGTCAACCCCTCGTAGAAGCCGATCGCGCCGAACATCGTGGTCGACGTCATCGGGCCGGTGAGCACGCCCGGGTCGTGATCCAAGCGCTTGCAGAGGTCGGCCAGCACCGACCACTCGCCGCGCACCGCGTCGGGCCGCGCGATCGCCGGGCGCAGGCGCTGCACGCGCCCGTCCGGGTGCGTGATCGTGCCTTCCTTCTCGGCGTGCGACTCGGCGGGGAACACGATGTCGGCGTGCTCCCATAGCCCTTCGGAGAGATAGGCCGCGTGCGCGACGACCGTCTTCGCGCGGGCGAGCGCCTTCAGCCACAGCCGGCGCTGGGGCAGGTCGCGCACGGGATCGACGTGCAGCAGGTAGAGCGCCTGCAGCTGGTTGGCCGCGGCGGCGGCCGCGATGCTGTCGGAGCTGAGCCCCGGCGAGGCGACCGGCGTCAGGCCGGGGCCGGCGTTCGGCAGCACGCCGACCTCGCGCAGGCCGCGCCCGTTCGTGCCGGCCGGCAGCTCGAGCAGGCCGCAGCCGTCGTGGCCGGGTGTGAGCACGCGCCCGGCGACGTTCAGCAGCGCGCGCGCGGCGTGCTCGCCGCGGGGCCCGTGCGTCAGGCGCTCGCCGTGCACGATGACGACGTCCTCGCCGGCGCCGGAGATCAGCGCGGCGAGCGCGCGGATCTCGGCGGGATCGGCGCCTGCGGCCTCGGCCAGCTCCTCGACGACCCCGCCTGTGCCTGCGGAGCCGGTATTGCCGCCCAGCGCAGCGTTCAGCGCGGCGCAGAACGCCTCGCCAGCGCCCGGTGCGAAGCGGGCGACCGCCCCGGCGCTCGGATCGAGCGACGACGGCCGGCTCGTGGCGACGGCGAGCTTGACGTCGTTGCGGCGCACGCCCTTGCGGATGCGCAGGTCGAGCACCGGCGCGTCGTCGACCGGCTCGCAGTCGAGCACGAGCACGGCGTGGGCGAACTCGAGGTCGGGGACCGCCGCCTGCAGTGCGGGCGCGTGCAGCGCGGCGTGCAGCTCGCGGGGGAGCGTGCCGCCGGCGCGCGAGTCGAGGTGGTTGGACCCGAGCGCCCCGCGCATGAGGTGCGCGAGCAGGAAGCCTTCCTCGTTGGTCGTGTCGCCCCCCGCGACCGCGGCCGTCTCGGCGCCCGCGGCGCGCAGCGCGGCCGCGGCCTCGTCGAGCGCGCGATCCCACTCGACCGGGACGAGCTCGCCGTCGACGCGGAGGAGCGGGTGCGTGACCCGCGCGTCGACGTGGAAGGACTGATAGCCGAAGCGCCCGCGGTCGCACAGCCAGCCGTCGTCGACGCCCTCGTGGTCGCGCGCTAGCACGCGCAGGACGCGCTCGTCGCGCACGGTGTACTCGACGTTGCACTGCGACGGGCAGCCCATGCAGACCGAGCCGGAGCCCTCGATGTCCCACGGCCGGGCGCGGAAGCGGTAGGGCTGCGACGTCAGGGCGCCCACCGGGCACAGCTCGATGATGTTGCCGGAAAACGGCGCGACGTACGGGTGGCCGTCGAACGTCGAGACGAACGAGTGCGCGCCGCGCTCCTGCAGGACGAGCTGGTAGTCCTCGGAGATCTCCTGGCTGAAGCGCACGCAGCGGTAGCAGAGGATGCAGCGCTCGCGGTCAATCGCGATCAGCGGCGACAGCGCGAGCGGCTTGACGAAGTGGCGCTTGGGCTCGATGAAGCGCGAGCGGCCGGGGCCCCAGCCCATCGTGATGTCCTGCAGCGGGCACTCGCCGCCCTTGTCGCAGACGGGGCAGTCCAGCGGGTGGTTGATGAGCAGGAACTCGACGATCGCCTGCTGGGCCTCCTTGACGCGATCGGTCTGCGTGAAGACGACCATCCCGTCGCGGACCGGCGTCGAGCACGCCGTCTGCAGCTTCGGGATGCCCTCGATCTCGACGAGGCACATGCGGCACGCGCCGACCGGCTGGCCGAGCTTCGGCTCGTAGCAGAAGACCGGGATCTCGACGTCGCCGTACTTCGCCGCGTCGGCGAGCATCGTGCCGGCGGGTGCGTTGACCTCGAGGCCGTCGATCGAGAAGGCGATCGTCTCCTTGACGGGCCTAGGCACCCGCGGCTCCCTGGATCAGCACGGGGTCCGGGTCGGGCTCGACGGTGCCGAACGGGTTGCGCTCGCGCGCCGCCTCGATGTGCGCCTCGAACTCGTCGCGGAACTTCGCGACCATCGAGCCGATCGGCATCGCCATCGCGTCGCCCAGCACGCACAGGCAGTTGCCGATGATCTGCTCCTGCACGGAGGCCATGATGTCGAGGTCCATCGGGGTCGCGAGGCCGGCGTCGACGCGCTCGAGCATCGACACCGTCCAGCGCGTGCCTTCGCGACACGGCGTGCACTTGCCGCACGACTCGTGGCGGTAGAACTTCGCGAGCTTGAGGGCGACGCTCACGACCGGGACGGAGTCGTCGACGACGATGATCGCGCCCGAGCCGAGCATCGAGCCCGCCTTCTGCAGCGTGTTGAAGTCGTAGGGCAGGTCGAGGTCCTCGGGCATGAGCACCGGCGAGGACGACCCGCCGGGAAACCAGAACTTGACCTCGCGCCCCTCGGGCGGGCCGCCGGCCAGGTCGTAGATGATCTCGCGCGAAGGCGTGCCGAGCACGACCTCGTAGTTACCCGGGCGCTGGACGTTCCCGCTGACGCTGACGACCTTCGTCCCGGCGCTCGTCTCGGTGCCGATCTTCGCGTACTCCGCGCCGCCCATCTGGATGATGTGCGGCATCGTCATGAGCGTCTCGACGTTGTTGATGACCGTCGGCCCCTGGTACAGGCCCTGGTTGGCGGGAAACGGCGGCTTCAACCGCGGGTTGCCGCGCTTGCCTTCGAGCGAGTCGAGCAGGCCGGTCTCCTCGCCGCAGATGTAGGCGCCCGCGCCGCGGTGCAGGACGAGCGACAGGCTGAAGCCCGAGCCGAGGATGTTCTCGCCGATGAAGCCGGCCTCGGCCGCCTCGACGATCGCCGCATCGATGATGTCCGCCTGCTCGACGTACTCGCCGCGGATGTAGATGAAGGACCGCGTCGCACCCGCCGCGTACGCGGCGATGACCATGCCCTCGATGAGCATGTGCGGGCTCTTCTGCATGAGCTCGCGGTCCTTGAACGTGCCGGGCTCGGATTCGTCGGCGTTGCAGACGAGGTACTTGTCGATGTCGATCTTCGGGATGAACGAGATCTTCTTGCCGCTCGGGAAGCCCGCGCCGCCGCGGCCGCGCAGGCCGGAGGCCAAGAGCTCGTCGGTGACCTCGCTCGGCTGCATGCTCGTCAGCACCTTGCGCAGCGCCTCGTAGCCGCCGCGCTTGCGGTAGCCGTCGATCGTGTTGAGGCCGGGCTCGTCGATGCCTTTGAAGAGGATCGTGTGGGATTTCATGTTTCGCCCTCCGGTCCTCGCAAGCTCGGACCTCCGGTCGACGTCACATTCGGATCGGTGCTCTTGCGGAGATGCAGCTGCTTGCCCGGCAGCGGCGGGGTGCCGTTCCGAACCTGCTCGACGAGCGTCGGCACGTCGTCGAGCGCGATCGGGCCGACATAGACGTCGTTGACGGAGGCCATCGGCGCGATGTCGCACGCGCCGAGGCACTCGAACGAGCGCACGTTGAAGTCCGGGTCGTCGCCGACCTCCTCCTGGATGCGCGCGAGCAGCTCGTCGGCGCCGCACAGCGAGCAGGAGATGTTCGTGCAGACGTAGATGCGCTCCGAGCCGACCGGCTGGGTCTCGAGCATGTCGTAGAACGACGCGACGGAGATGAGGTAGCCGGGCGTCAGGCGCATGACGCACGCCGCCTGCTCGATGGCCTCCGGCGAGCACCAGCCGTAGTGGCGCTGCGCGGCGGCGAGCGCGGGGATCGCGGCGCTGCGGAAGTCCGGGTACTTCGCCATGTGCGTTTCGATCTCGTCGCGCAGGGTCTGCGGGACGGGCGTCGTCGCGGGGTCGGGGACCTCGGAGGGATCCTTCGTGAGGTCGGCGGCGTCGTCCCAACCGGGCACGCGCGAGCCGTGGCCGAAGCGCGTGACCGTGCGCTGCGGCGCGATCGGCGGGCCGTCGGGCGCGACGACCTCGCTGCCCGCGTCCGGCGCGGCGGGGACCAGGACCTTGTCCTTCCTACGGCGGCCGATCACCGGTCGATCCCCCCGAGCACCGGGTCGAGCATCGCGAGCGTCGCGATGAGGTCGGCGATGTAGGAGCCCTCGGTCATCGGCGCCGTCGCCTGCAGGTTGACGAACGAGGGGTCGCGCATGTGCACGCGCGCGGGCTTCGACGACCCGTCCGAGCGCACGAAGCAGGCGAGCTCGCCGCGCGGCGACTCGATCGGGAAGTAGACCTCGCCCGGCGGCACGCGGAAGCCCTCGGTGACGAGCTTGAAGTGGTGGATGAGCGCCTCCATCGAGGTCGCGAGCTCGTGGCGCGGCGGCAGTGCGACCTTGCGGTCGTCGGTGATCCACGGTCCCTCGGGCAGGCCGTCCAGCGCCTGGTCGATGATCTTCACCGACTCGTAGATCTCCGCGACCCGCACGGCGAAGCGATCCCAGTTGTCGCCGTCGACGCCGACCGGGATCTTGAAGTCGAAGTGGTCGTACGAGCAGTACGGCATCGCCTTGCGCAGGTCCCACGGGTTGCCGGCGGCGCGCAGCAGCGGGCCGGTGACGCCGAGCGCGCGCAGCTCCGGCTCGCCGAGCGGGCAGACGCCGCGCAACCGCTGCAGCACGATCTCGTTGTTGGCGAGCAGGTCGTTGTACTGGTCGGCGCGCGACGGCATCTGCTTCGTGAACTCGCGCACCTTCTCGGCCCAGCCGCGCGGGATGTCCTCGAAGACGCCGCCGACCTGGAAGTAGCGCGTGTGCATGCGCTGGCCGCTGGACTGCTCGAACAGGTCGAGGATGAGCTCGCGGTCGCGGAAGCAGTACCAGAACATCGACATCGCGCCGAGGTCGAGCGCGCTCGTCCCGAGCCACACGAGGTGGCTCATGATCCGGTTGAGCTCCATGTGGATGACGCGCAGGTACTGGGCGCGCGGCGGCACGTCGACCTCGAGCAGCGTCTCGGTCGCGCCGCAGAACGCGTACGCGTTGAAGTAGTAGGCGAGGTAGTCCATCCGCTCGACGACCGGGATCGCCTTCCAGTACGACTTGTCCTCGGCGGTCTTCTCGATGCCGGTGTGGACGTAGCCGATGATCGGCTTGAGGTCGCGCACGACCTCGCCGTCGAGGGTCACGAGCAGGCGCAGGACCCCGTGCGTGGCGGGGTGGTGCGGGCCCATGTTGAGCGTCAGCAGCTCCTGCGTCGGGTCGCCGGAGGGCAGGCGCTCGACGGGCGCCATCGTGATCGACTCCTCCAGCTTGCGGTACTCCTCGGAGTCGGTCGGAGTGATGCTCATCGCGTGTAGGACCTCCCCTCGGCCTCGTCGATCGTGAACTGCACCGGCTCGCCGCCGATCGGGAAGTCGCGGCGCTGCGGGTGGCCCTCGTAGTCCTCGGGCATGAGGATCCGGCGCATGTCGGGGTGGCCCTCGAAGACCACGCCGAACATGTCGTAGACCTCGCGCTCCTGGTGGTTGGCGGTCGGCCACTCGGGCGTCACGGACGGCACGCGCGGGTCGTCGAGCGCGACGCGCAGCTTGACCGTCAGGCGGTCGAGCGCGTCCATGTCCAGCAGCTCGTAGTGCACGCCAAGGCGCGGCTCCTCCGGGTAGTAGTCGACGCCGTGGACGCTCATGAGCGACGCGAAGCCCTTCGCGCGCAACCGCTCGAGCGTGTCGACGATCTTCGCCGGGTTGACGATCAGCGTCCCCTTGTCGCGGAAGTACAGCGTCCCGAGGACCGAGGAGGCGTCGGCCTCGGTCAGCTCCTGCGCGAGGAGCTCCAGGCCGGTCGCGTCAGGCACCGGCGGTGTTCCCCGGCCGAAAGACGTTGATCGCGGTCTCCTGCGCCGAGCCCTCTTCGGGGAAGACTTCCTCGGTGCCGCGCGCGCCGTAGCCCTCGCGCCAGCCCATGTCCGGGTCGTCCTGGATCATCTTGCGCAGCTTGAGGATCCCGTGCATGAGCGCCTCGGGGCGTGGCGGGCAGCCCGGCACGTGCACGTCGACCGGCATGAACTTGTCGGCGGGCACGATCGCGTAGTTGTTGAAGACGCCCATCGAGGACGAGCAGGCGCCCATCGCGATCGCCCACTTGGGCTCGAGCATCTGGTCGTAGATGCGGCGCACGACCGGCGCCATCTTGATGGAGACGCGTCCGCTCAAGATCAGCAGGTCCGCCTGGCGCGGCGAGGCGCGGAAGGCCTCGAACCCGAAGCGCGCGACGTCCACGCGCGCCGCGACGATCGACATCATCTCGATCGCGCAGCAGGCGAGGCCGAACGTCGCGGGGAACAGGGCGTTCGAGCGCGCCCACGCGACGGCCTTGTCCATCGTCGTGGTGAGCACGCGCTCCTCGACGTACTGGTTGAGCTCGCGGCCCTCGAGATCGCCGCGCAGCATGTCGCGCGCGCGCAGCTGGCGGATGCGGAAGTCCTCGCCCGAGAGGTCGCCGAGGTCGGTGCCGAGGGCCGGCAGCTTCTGGCGCTTTACCTCCACTCGAGGGCTCCCCTTCTCCAGACGTAGACGAAGGCCGCCATGAGCAGCGCGATGAAGACGATGATCTCGATCAGCGCGAACACCCCGAAGGACTTGAGCTGGATCGCGACGGGATAGAGGAAGATGACCTCGATATCGAACAGGATGAACAGCATCGCGATGAGGTAGAAGCTGATCCCGAAGCGAAAGCCGTGCTGGACCTCCGAGGGCAGTCCGCACTCGTAGGGGTCCTGCTTGTGCGGGACGTCGCGCTTGGGCCCGAACGCGAAGTTCAGCACCGCGAATGCCGCGCCGACGACCGCGCCGAGGCCGACGAAGACGAGCGCCGGCAGATAGCTGTTCAGCACCAGGTCTTTCTATCACCTATGCGCCACGCCCCGACATCAAGTGCCTGAAGCCACGATCGCCGAGATCGGGGCGTTCGTCACGCTCGCGGTCAACGGCGTGGCGGGAGCGTACGCGGGCCTGTGCTGGTGGCAGGTGCGCACGGCGCGCGCCGTCTGGCCGCTGCTGCGGGCCGGGCAGGTCGTCGCGGGGCTGCAGGCGCTGCTCGCCGGGATCCTGTTCGCGGCCGGATTCGAGCCCTCCGACAGCCTGTTCTGGCTCTACGCGCTGCTGCCCGTCGCGATCGGCTTCGTCGCCGAGCAGCTGCGGCTCGTCTCGGCCGAGCAGGTGCTCGAGAACCGCGGCCTGCCCGACGCTCAAGCCGTCGGAGCGCTGCCCGAGTTTGAGCAGCGCTCCATCGTCCTGTCCGTCGTGCGCCGCGAGATCGGCGTCATGGCGCTCGCGGCGCTCGTCGTGGCGTTCCTCGCGCTGCGCGCGGCGCTCATCGCCTGAGTCATGTGTGTGGCATGGATCACACAATGGGTGGGTGCACCTGACCAGCGTCGCGTCACCGATGCGTCGCGCCGCGACGCGCCAGCCTGTCGGCGTCGCCCGAACTGTGGCCGACGATCGTCGGGGCGCTCGAGCGCTCGCGGTACTTCGTGCTGCTCGCATCGCCGGAGTCCGCCCGCTCGGCGTGGGTCGACCAGGAGGTCGCGTGGTGGCGCGCCCATCGCGAGAGCGGAACGCTGCTGATCGTCCTCACCGGCGGTGAGCTGCGGTGGGATGACGCGACCGGCGACTTCTCCGACGTGTCGGCGGTGCCGGCAAGCGCTGGCGGCGCCCATGCACGGCATCGACAAGGACGAGATGGTCGGCGAGAACGTCCGCCAGCATCGCCGGACGATCCGGCTCGCGCGCGGCGGTATCGCCACGCTGATCGTGCTCACGCTCGCGGCTGTGGCCGGCGGGATCTTCGCCGAGATCCAGCGGCGCGTCGCGCAGTCCCAGCGCGCCGAGGCGCAGCACCAGACGCGGCAGGCGACGCTTCAGCGCCGGGAGGCGCTGCGCCAATCGAGGCGCGCGCGGACGCAGGCCACGATTGCCGAACGCCGGCGACGCCAGGCGCAGCGCCAGACCAGCCTCGCGGAAGCCCGCCGCCGGTTGGCGCGGCGCGAGACGCGCCGCGCGGAGCGCCAGCAAGCGATCGCCGAGACCCAGCGCGGGAGGGCCGAGTGCCAGACGCGGATGGCGAGATCCGGCCAGCTCGCCGCGGCCGCCCGGTCACTCGCCACGACCCGTGTGGATGCCGCGCTGCTCCTCGGCCTCGAGGCGTACCGCACCGCTCCGGGTGTCGAGGCCCGAAGCAGCCTGCTGGCGGCTCGTATCGTCGTCGGCGCGCCGGGGCTGCTCGGGGTCCTGCACGGCAGGACGAACCTGGCACATCGCATGGCGTTCAGCCCGGGCGGGCGGCGGCTGGCGACCGTCGGTGCCGACAAGGCCATCCGCCTGTGGGACGTGCGCACCCGCCGGCAAGTCGGTGCGCCGATGACCAGCCGCACCGAGTTCGTCAACGACGTGGCGTTCAGCCCTGACGGTCGGATGCTCGCTTCGGCGCACCGAGAGGGGTCGATCCGATTGTGGAGCGTGCGCACCCACAGGCAACTCGGCGAGCCGCTGAGGCCGCCCGGGGTCCGCCGGGGCACGACCACGGTCACGACGGTGGCCTTCAGCCCGGATGGGCGCACGCTCGCCGCCGGCGCCGGCGGCGAGGGGAACATCCGGTGGTGGGCGTGCGGCGCCGCCGGCAGGTCGGCAAGCCGGCCCGGGTGCGTTACGGAAACTCGGACATGACGTACAGCCCGGACGGCAAGGTGCTCGTGACCACCAGTCTGGGCTCGGTGTATGTCTGGAGCGCGCGTACTCACCGATTGGTGGGGGAGTTCGGCATCCCCTCCGGCGTCACGTCGCTCGGCCTGGCGTTCGGACGCGACGCCAACCTGCTGGCAACCGCCGATCGCGATGGGAAGATCCGTTTCTGGGACGTCCGCACGAGCAAGCAGACGCGTCAGCCGCTGACCGGCGACAGCGGCGCGGCCGTCAGCCTCGCGTGAAGCCGCGACGGCCGCACGCTGGCAGCGGCCGCCCACGGCAAGCCGATCCGGCTCTGGAACGCTCGCACGGGCAAGCAGCACGTCGCACGGTTGGCCGGGCACTCCGACGGCGTCATCCGCCTCGCCTTCAGTCCCGACGGTCGGATGCTGGCCTCCAGCGGTGACGACGACACGGTCAGGCTCTGGGGGACACGCGGCGACGGGGTGAGCAGCCGGACCCTGCAGCGACAGAAGACGCGGCGCGGCATCGGCGGCGTGGCGTACAGCGGCGACGGTCGCCTGCTCGCATCCGTGGTCGGCCGCACGATCCGGATGTGGGACACGCGCGGATATCGCGAGCTCCGGCGTCCCCTGCGCACGGATTTCTCCGTCACGGCGATCGCCTTCACCGCCGGTAGCCGGAGGCTCGTCTCGCTCAGCACCCGTGGCGGGCTCCAGCTGGCGGGACGTGCGCACGCGCGAGCGTCTCGGGGCTGCGTTGCCCGCGAGCAAGCAGGGGCTCGGCCTCGCGGTCAGTCGCGACGGTCGCACGGCCGCGACGTGGTCGGGGCCCACGATCTGGCTCTGGGACCTGCGTGCACGCAAGCGCATCGGCACGATCCAAGCGCCGGGGACCGGCCAACCGGCTTGGGCGGTGGACGTCGCGATCAGTCCGGACGGCAGCACGATCGTCTCCGGCCATTACCGCGGCCCGGTGCGGGTGTGGGACGTTCGCACGCGCAGGCAGCGCGGATCGGCGCTGACGGGCCACACCTCCAGCGCCACGGCGGTGGCCTTCAGCTCGGACGGTCGCACGCTCGCGTCCGCCGGCCCGGACCGGACCATCAGGATGTGGGACGCGCGCACCGGTATGGCGTTCAGTCCGGGAGGTGCGACGCTCGCGACGGTCGGTGCCGACAAGACCGTCCGCTCTGGGAGGGCATCTTCGCCAAGCAGTTGCGCGACGAGATCTGCGACCTCGTCGGCACCGGGCTGACGCGCGCCGAATGGCAGCGCTTCGCGACCGACGTCCCGTACCGGCGCAGCTGCGCGTAGCTCAGCCGAACGTGCGCGTGATCGTGAACGAGTACTTCAGCTGCGGCTGGGTGCTCTTCGAGTAGGTCGAGGCCTGGTCGGCGTAGACGGTCCACTTGCCCGGGCGCGAGCGCGTCGGCAGCAGCGCCATCCGCTTGGACGCGACGCCGCACGGCGAGCTCGCCATGCCGAGCTTCACGTTGCGCTTCGTCTGGCCCTGGAAGCGGAAGTGCAGGTAGATGCTCTTGCCGGGGATGAAGCCGCGGACCGTGTGCGTCGCCTGGCGCGTCGGCTTGCCGGTCGACGGGTTCGTCGTGTAGCCGATGCGGACCTGCTGGTAGCTCGTCGTCGCGGCGATCGCGGGGTTGACGCCGTCGACCGCGCCGATCTTGAACGTCTGCAGCTGCCGCGCGAAGGGGTTGAAGCTCGGCGCGCTGGCCGTCGTGGAGAAGTTGCCGGCCGCGTCGGTCGTCGCGGAAGAGAAGATGCCGGCCGGATCCGAGCGGATGCTGACCGTCGCGCCGGGCGTGAAGCCGGTGCCCGTGATCGGCACCGTGCCCTGCCCGTCAGCGGTCCGGACGCACGGCGTCGTGGTGATCGTTGCTGCGCCGGCCGAGGCCGCGAACGCTAGGACGGTCGCGGCCGACGAGGCGGCGACGAGGATGCGGCGTGCTGGCATGAAAACGCTCTCCCTGCGATGGATTCCGGGCGTGGCACATCGTAAGTCCGGTACCGCGCGGTTACATGAGATATGTGTGAGATCGATCACCCGGCGATCGTCGTGTAGCCGCCGCGAAACCAGACGAGCGGGTCGCTCTCGCGCCCGCTGCCCATGCCGATGACCTCGCCGATCCCGATCTCGTGGTCGCCGCCGGGCACGAGCTCGCGCAGCTCGCACGCGATCCAGGCGAGCGCGGTGTCGAGCACCGGCACGCCGTGGGCCTCGGAGTGCGTGACGCTCTCGAACTTCTCCCGCGGGACCCGCTTGGAGGCAAAGACGGCGGCCAGGTCGACGTCCTCGCCGCGCAGGATGTTGACCGCGAAGCGGCGCGACTCGCGGACGACGTCGAGCGTGCGCGAGCCGCGGTTGAAGCACACGACGAGCAGGAGCGGGTCGAGCGACAGCGACGTGACCGCGTTGGTCGTCATCCCCGCCGGCCCGTCGGGACCTGTCGTCGTGACGATCGTGACGCCCGTCGCGAACCATCCGATCGTGTCGCGGTAGGCGCGCTGCAGCTCGCCGCCGGCGTCGCTCACCGAGGCGGTCCCTCGACCACGAGCTTGCCGTACTGGCCGAGGTCGTCGTGGTTGGCGATCGTGCAGACCAGGCGGTACTCCCCCGGAGGCAGCGAGACCTTGATCGGCTGCGCCGCCTCGCCGGGCTGCATCGACTCCACCCGCGCGCCCGGAACCGGCTCCGGCTTCTCGTCGACGTCGGCCGCCGGGATCTGGATGGCGAGGTTGTGCGTCAGCCGGCCGGTGTTGCGCACCACGATCTTCAGGCGCCCCCGCGGCGGGCGCGCCACGATGTCCTGCGGGACGATCCGGTACTCGTCGAGCGTCAGGCGCAGGATGGGGCGGTCCGTGCGCTCGGTCTCGGCGCCGCCGCATCCGCTCAGGGCGATCAGCGAGGCGGCCAGACAGGCGGCTGTGAGGTGGCGGCGGGACATTCGCCCAAGGCATTGTTCCGTATGATCTGCGCCGCCCATGGCCCGCCGCTTTCTGACCGCCGCCAGCCTTGCCGCCGCGGCGCTCCTTTCTGCCGGCTGCGGCTCGCAGACCATCGATGTCGCCGCCGACGATCCGAACCATCGCGGCGCGGTGCTGTTCGCCGAGCGCTGCGGCTCCTGCCACACGCTGACCGCGGCCGGCACCCAGGGCTCGGCCGACAGCGTGACCGACAAGGAGAACGTCGACGGCCCGAACTTCGACACCCGCAAGGAGGACGTCGAGGACGTCGTCTACGCGATCGAGAACGGCGGCTTCTCCGGCGCGATCATGCCCGAGAACATCGCGACCGGTCAGGAGAAGCAGGCCATCGCGCGGTTCCTCGCCAAGTACGCCGGCAGCCAGGTCAAGACGCAGACGCCGACCGGCGGCTCGGGCAAGGGCGGCACGGACACGGTCTCCGGCGGCACGGACCAGACAGGCGAATAGCCGCACCCGCGGCGCCGTCGTGCTGGACCTCAGGCTGATCCGTCGCGAGCCGGATGTGGTTCGCGCGGCGCTGGCGCGGCGGGGCCCCGACTGGCCGAGCGCGTCGATCGGCTGGTCGAACTGGATGCCGACTGGCGCTCGGCTCAGCAGGAAGTCGAGGGCCTGCGCGCCGAGCAGAAGGTGGCCTCCGACGAGGTCGCGACCGGCAAGCGCGAGCAGCGCGACGTCTCGGCGCAGCTCGACCGGCTGAAGTCGCTGTCGGGCGAGGTCAAGGCGCTCGGCGAGCGGGCCAAGGCTGCCGAGACGCAGCTGCAGGAGCTGCTCGTCACGCTCCCGAACCTCCCCGATCCGAGCGCGGCGGAGCCCGAGGACGAGGTCCTGCGCACCGTCGGCGATGCGTCGAAGACCGGTCGCGACCACCTCGAGCTTGCTGGCGAGCGGATCGACATGGAGCGCGGCGCGCGGCTGTCGGGCTCGCGCTTCTCCTACCTGCGCGGCGACCTCGTGATGCTCGAGCTCGCGCTCGTGCAATGGACGATGGCGCGGCTGCGCGGGCACGGCTTCGAGCCGGTCATCCCGCCCGTGCTCGTGCGCGAGCAGGCGCTGTACGGCACCGGCATGCTGCCCGACACCGAGCAGCAGATCTACCACCTGGCCGACGACGACCTCTACCTCGCGGGGACGAGCGAGGTCGCGCTCGCGTCGCTGCACGCGGACGAGATCCTCGACCCCGGCGACCTGCCGTTGCGCTACGCCGGCTTCTCGCCGTGCTTCCGGCGCGAGGCGGGCGCGGCGGGCAAGGACACGCGGGGGATCTTCCGCGTGCACCAGTTCGACAAGGTCGAGATGTTCTCGTTCGTCGAGCCCTCGGCCAGCGCCGGCGAGCACGAGCGGCTGCTGGCGATCGAGGAGGAGATCATGTCCGCGCTGCAGATCCCCTACCGCGTGATGAACATCGCGGTCAACGACCTCGGCGCGAGTGCGGCGAAGAAGTACGACATCGAGGCGTGGCTGCCCGGCCAGGGGCGCTACCGCGAGCTGACCTCGACCTCCAACACGACCGACTTCCAGGCGCGCCGCCTGGAGATCCGCGTGCGTGGCGAGAAGCGCCCGGAGATCCTGCACACGCTGAACGGCACGGCGGTGGCGGTCGGGCGCACGATCATCGCGCTGCTCGAGAACGGCCAGCGCGAGGACGGCTCGGTCGTCCTGCCGACGGCGCTCGTGCCGTTCGGAGCTCCCGAGGAGCTGCCCCCGGCTTAGACTCAGCCGCCGCCCTGGACGTGCGCGAACGCGGCCGCGCGCCCGGGGAAGATGTCGAACGTCTCGTCGAGGCTCGTGATCTCGAAGAGGCGCAGCACCGTCGGGTTCGCGCAGACGAGCGCCATCCGGCCGTGGGCCTGCACGACCTGCCGCAGGCCGCTCAGCAGCACGCTGAGCCCGGTCGAGTCGATGAACTCGACGGCGCTGAGATCCAGGACGATCGAGGTGTTGCCCTTGTCGATCGCGTCGGACAGCCGCTGCGAGAAGCGCGGCGCCGTCTGCACGTGGATCTCTCCGCTCACGTTGATGACGTGGGTTCCCGAAGCGGAGTCTTCCTCGCTGAGCTCGAAGTGGGGGACGACCGGCGACACTCCGCTATCAGACTCTGCCGGGGACGCGGTGTCAATGCGCCAGTCGCCCGGAGGCACCGGCGACGGGTCTA
This sequence comes from uncultured Actinomycetes bacterium, assembly GCA_963743055.1. Lineage (GTDB taxonomy): Bacteria > Actinomycetota > Thermoleophilia > Solirubrobacterales > Solirubrobacteraceae > CADCVQ01. The sequence continues at coordinate 251,070 of CAVUOK010000008.1, forward strand.
CGATCACCCCGTGGCCGAAGACGAGCAGCTGACGATCGACGAGCTCGCCCGCCGGATCGGGATGACGGTGCGCAACATCCGCGCGCACCAGTCGCGGGGGCTGCTGCCCGCGCCCGAGGTTCGCGGGCGCACGGGCTACTACGGGCCGGACCACGTCGCGCGCCTCGAGCTCATCCAGGAGCTGCAGGCCGACGGGTTCAACTTGGACCTCATCCGGCGCCTGCTCGACGGCGCCGGCGGGTCGAGCAGGGAGGTGCTGCGCTTCAAGCACGCGCTCGCGCGGCCGTTCGGCTCCGACGAGGAGCCCCGCACGATCAACCTGCTCGAGCTCGCCGAGGAGTGGGGCACGACCGACCTCACGCTGCTGGACCGCGCGCTGAAGGTCGGCTTGGTCCGCCGGCGTGACGACGGCATCTTCGAGCTGACGAGCCCGCGGCTCGTGCAGCACGGCCGCGAGCTCGCGAAGCTCGGCATCGGGCTCGAGCAGCAGCTCGAGATCATCGGACGCGTCCGCGAGCAGGCCGACAAGATCGCCGAGGCGTACGTGGAGATCTTCCTCGACGCGGTCTGGCGGCCGTTCGAGCAGGCCGGTCAGCCGGGCGAGCGCTGGCCCGACGTGCACGACGCGCTCGAGCGGCTGCACCCGCTGGCGGCGGAGTCGGTCGTGTCGATCTTCGGCCTCGCGATGGGCGACGCGACCGAGCGCGAGTTCGGCCGCCAGGTCGAGCGGATCGCGCAGGAGCGCGAGGCGCTGGAGCGCGAGGCGGGCGGTGGAGCCTCCGGTCTGTCCGGGGCGCCGGACGGTGCGGCGCCGGGCAGCGAGCCGCCCGAGGGCGGCGAGCCGCCGGAGGGCGGCGAGCCGGACCGCCACGCCGCCTCGCGGTCCTCCGCGTTCCGCACGACCTGACCGGGCGCGTGCCCGCGACGCTCACCCGCCGCCAGCTCAACCGCGCGACGCTCGCGCGCCAGCTGCTGCTCGAGCGCGAGCCGGTGAGCGCCGGCGAGGCGGTGGCGCGGCTCGCCGGGATGCAGGCGCAGGAGCCCAAGCACCCGTTCGTCGGGCTGTGGACGCGGGTCGAGGGCTTCGCAAGCGACGATCTGCTGCGCGCGCTGCGCGAGCGCGAGGTCGTGCGCGCCACGCTCATGCGCTCGACGCTGCATCTCATGACCGCGGCCGACTACGCCGCCGTGCGGATGGCGCTGCAGCCGAGCATGTCGGTCGCGCTGCGGGTGCTGGGCGCGCGCTCGAAGGGCCTTGACCTCGAGCAGGTGCTGCCGGCGGCGCGCGAGATCCTGCGGGGCAATCCACTGCCGTTCGACGCGATCCGCGAGCAGCTGCAGGAGCGGTTCCCCGACGTCAACGATCGTGCCCTCGGCTACGCGGTGCGCACGCTCGTGCCGCTCGTCATGGTCACGAGCGACGACGATCGCTGGGGCTATCCGCGGCCGACGTCGTTCGCGCTCGCCGACGAGTGGCTCGACGAGCCGCTCGCCGGCGCCGACGCGGAGGCCCTGGTGACGCGCTACCTCGGCGCGTTCGGCCCGGCCACCGCGAAGGACGCCGAGCGATGGTCGGCCGTCGGGGGCATGAAGGCGGTGCTGGACGGCATGCGCGAGCGCCTCGACGTGTTCGCCGACGAGCGCGGCCGCGAGCTCTTCGACCTGCCGGGCGCGCCGCGGCCCGACGCCGACGTCCCCGCCCCGCCGCGCTTGCTGCCCGAGTTCGACAACCTCGTCCTCGCCCACGAGGACCGCTCGCGCGTCATCGCCGACGAGCACCGCCCGCTCGTGACGACGAAGAACCTGCGCGTGAAGGCGACGTTCCTGCTCGACGGGGCCGTCGCCGGGACGTGGACCATCGAGGTCAAGCGCAAGGTCGCGACGCTGACGCTGACGCCGTTCGCGAAGCTGACCAAGCGCGCTCTCAAGGAGCTCGAGCCCGAAGCCGAGGCGCTGCTGAGCTTCGCCGAGCCCGATGCGAAGAGCCACGCGGTCGCGATCGCCTAACCCGCGGCGGGCGCCTCGCCGGTCGACGCGGCGCGCTCGAGCAGCAGCCGCCGCAGCTCGTCCTCGTCCGGCCGTGACGGCTCGGTGCTGTCGACGAAGTCGGTGATCGCGGCGGTGAAGGCGATCGGGTCGTCGTGGTGGGGGTAGTGGCGCGCGCCCTCGAACAGCACGAGCCGGCTGCCCGGCATGCGCTCGTGCGCGCGGATGCCGTGGCGCGCGGGGATGACCGGGTCGCGATCGCCCCACACGATGAGCGTCGGGATCGCGGCCGCGAGGTAGAGCTTGTCCTCCGCGTTGATGCGCTGGCCGCCGAGCTCGATGACCGAGCGCGCCGTGTGGACGAACGCGCGCCGGGTCGCGACGTCGCTCAGCGACGCGAAGCCTCGTGCCAGCACCCCGACATCGGGGCGGACGCGCACGCCGACGCGCCTCATCAGGCCACCGACCTTGACCCCCGCGTTCACGATCGGCTGCGAGGCCAGCAACGGCAGGACGTACTCCGCGCCGGGCAGCGCGACCGCGCGCAGGACCGGCGTCACCTGGCGCCCGAGCCCGCCGGTCGAGACGAGCACGAGCCGCTCCACGCGCTCGGGGAACTGGTAGGCGATCTGCATCGCGATGCCGCCACCGAGCGAATGGCCGACGATCGTCGCGCGCTCGTGGCCGAGCGCGAGCATGAGGTCGCGCACGAGCGACGCGTTCGCGCCGAGCGAGTAGTCGCCGCGCGGCTTCGCCGACTCGCCGTGCCCGAGCAGGTCGGGCGCGATCACCGTGAAGCGCTGGCCCAGCCGGGCGAGCACCGGCTCCCAGCTCGCCGACGAGTTCGCGATCCCGTGTACGAGGAAGATCGGCGGCCCCTGGCCGCAGGTCCGGTAGCTGAGCTTGTGCCCGTGGAGATGGATCTCGGCGGGCTCGCTCACCGCGGCCATCAGCGGATCTGCAGACCCGAGATCGCGCGTGCGATGACGAGCCGCTGGATCTCCGACGTGCCCTCGAAGATCGTGTAGATCTTCGCGTCGCGGTGCCAGCGCTCGACGGGGTACTCGCGGGTGTAGCCGTTGCCGGCGAGGATCTGCATCGCCCGCTCGGTGGCCCAGACCGCGACCTCGCCGGCCTTGAGCTTGCTCATCGAGCCTTCCGCGGCCGTGAACTTCTGGCCGGTGCGGGCCATCCACGATGCGCGCCAGACGAGCAGCCGGGCCGCGTCGATCTCGAGCTTCATGTCGGCGAGCGTGAACGCGATCGCCTGGTTCTCGATGATCGCGCGGCCGAACTGCTTGCGCTCCTTGGCGTACTCGAGCGCGTATTCGAACGCGGCGCGCGCGATGCCGATCGCCTGGGCGCCGACGACGGGGCGCGTCGCCTCGAACGTCTGCATCGCGGCCTGGGCCTTCGAGCGCGTGCCCTCGCGGGCGCGGGCGAGCTTCGCGTCGAGCTTCTCCTTGCCGCCGAGCAGGCAGCGGCCAGGGACGCGGCAGTCGTCGAGGAACACGTCGGCGGTGTGCGACGCGCGCAGGCCGTGCTTCTTGGTCTTCGTCCCCTGCGTGAGGCCCGGCGCGCCGGGCGGGACGATGAACGCGGCCTGCCCGCGCGAGCCCAGCTCGCGGTCGACGCTCGCGACGATGACGTGGACGTTCGCGATGCCGCCGTTCGTCGCCCACGCCTTCTGGCCGTTGAGGACCCACTCGTCCTTGGCTTCGTCGTAGCGGGCGGTCGTGCGCAGCGCCGAGACGTCGGATCCGGCATCGGGCTCGGAGACGCAGAACGCCGCGACCTGCACGTCGTCGGGCGTGCCGAAGCACTGCGGGATCCACTCGGTCATCTGCTCGGGCGTCCCGGCGCCGAAGATGCTCGCCACGGTGAGCGCGGTGCCCATGATCGAGATGCCGATGCCCGCGTCGCCCCAGAAGAGCTCCTCGTTGACGATCGGCATCGTCAGCCCGGTCGGATCGGCCCAGAACTGGCCGAAGCCGTCGAAGGTGTAGAGCCCGATCTTCGCGGCCTCTTGGAGGATCGGCCAGGGGGTCTCTTCGCGCTCGTCCCACTCGGCTGCGGCCGGGCGGACGACGCCGGCGGCGAAGCCGTGGATCCACTCGCGGATGTCGAGCTGGTCCTGGCTCAGCTCGAGCGAGAAGGGGGCGTGATCGGTGGTGGTGGCCATCGTCCGAGGCTAATGGACGCCCCGGTTCAGCCGGCGTGCTCAAGTTCGCGCAGGCACGCGGGGCACAGGCAGCCCTCGTAGCCGGCGGCGAGCTGCGCGAGGCGCTCGGGGCTGAGCGTCGCTGCGGCGCACCAGCAGCTGCCGGTCGCGACGCCGCAGCCGAACGTCGCGTCGCAGCGCGGGCAGCGATCGGTCTCGGCCTTCGCCTGCGTCTTGGTCTTGGCCGGGCGGAGCGCCACCCGCTTCAGGCTACGCGCCGGCGCGGCTCATCAGGGCGTCCTTCACCTGGGCGTACGCGGCCGCGCCGTCGCCGTCGATCGCGGGGACGCGGATGAGCGGGGGCAGGCCCATGACCCAGGTCGCGAGGTCGCGGACGGCGTCCTGGTAGGCGCGCTCGTTCTGCTGGCCGTGGAAGCCGAACATCTTCGAGGCCATGCCGTAGCGCCAGCGGTCGCTGGTCGGCGCGTGCTCGCGGCACAGCTCCTTGTACTCCTTGATGTCGAAGCCGAGCGGGACCTCGCTCGGGTAGAGGTCGAGCGTCGTGAGCCGCCCCGTCGTGAAGTGCAGGACGTCGTCGACCTCGACGAGCGTCGCGGACGCCATGTGCACGAGAACCGCCATGTACGGCATGTTCACGCGGCAGGAGTGCAGAACGGGCATGAGGCCCTTGAGCCGGCTGAACATCTGCTCGAGGGCCGGCACGGCGATCTCCGCACGCTGCATGACGTCCGGATTGCCCGTTTGGTCGGCGAGATAGGCCACCGCGAGATGCCCCGGCTCCGACGCCCATTCGAACTGCTGCGGCTCGAGCTCGATGCCGTCCTTGGCCGCCTCGGCCGCGAGCGCCTCCTCCTGCACCGTCACCTCTGCCATCCGCGTCCTCCGATTTGCCTGCTCCGACGCGCGCCGGGCGGCGCGCGGACCACTCCATAAACGTAGTGGACCCGCGCCGCGGATCACGGTGCGGCGGCTAGGGCACGGACCTCATGACGCCGATCGTATGGCCCTCGGGGTCGGTGAAGAGGCCGATCTCGAGGCCCTCCATCGGCTGCATCGGCCCCATCATCCGCGTGCCGCCGAGGCTCTCGGCTTGGGCGAGCGAGGCCTCGACGTCCGGCACCTCGACGTAGAACGTGACGTGCCCGCCGTAGCCCTCCGGCCCCGGGCCGATCCCGCCGCCGATCCCGGCCCCGTCGGCGTTGACGTTGCCCTCGCGCGCGACGAGGCCGTAGTTCATCGCGTTGTCGGCGTCGATCTCCCAGCCGAAGAGCTGGGCGTAGTAGTCGTGGAGCTTCTGTGCGTCCTGTCCGACGATCTCGAAGTGGACGACCGGCTGTCCCATGTTCGGCTCCTCGTGGTCTCTCGCTCCGGGTACGAGCGCCACCGTACCGAGGCGCGGCAGCGGGTGCGATTGCGGCGAGGTGTCCGAGGCGACTCACCTCAATGAACCTGATTTCGGTGGCCCACCTTGACTGCGATCTCCGCCGCGCTTTATGGTGATCACGATGAGGCCGTGCACGGCGCCCGGTGACCGTGCTGATCGCTTCGACGGGAGGGGACGACCGTGTCCAGCCATACCCAGCGGCGGACCGCCGCAGGGCGATCCATCGCGTTCATAGCCGCGCTCGTCAGCGTCCTCGCTGCCGGCGGTGTGGGTGTCGCCCAAGCGAGGACGGCGGCCACGCGGGGGGCGATCACACGGAGCGGGCTGAGCGTCGACCGTTACCGCTACATCGTCGTCATCTACGAGGAGAACCACTCCTTCGACAACCTCTTCGGACAGTGGGAGCGTGTCGACGGGCTGCCGCGTCGACCCGCCCGGCAGGTCGACTTCCGCGGCAAGCCGCTCGCGTGCCTGCCGCAGAACGACGTCAACCTGACCTCGCCGCCGCTGCCTGATCGATGCTCGATCGACCTACCGGACGACACGACGCGGTCGTCGGCGTTCGAGGGGTCGCCGTTTGACATCACGCGCTACATCCCGAGCACCGCTCGGACCTGCCAGCGCGCCGAGGCGGCCGAAGGACCGGTGAACGGCGTGCGCGACGGCGACGGCACACCCGGCGGATGCACGCGCGACCTTGTGCACAACTTCTACCAGGAGCAGTACCAGATCGACGACGGCCGGATGGACCGGTTCGCGACCGGCAGCACCGCCATCGGACTGGCGATGGGCTACTACCCGACGCGCGAGTTGCCGCTCTATCGCTATCTCCACTCGCGCGGCGCGCCACCGTACGCGATCGAGGATCGCTTCTTCCACGCGGCCTTCGGCGGCTCGTACCTCAACCATCAGTGGCTGATCGCGGCTCGCACCCCGACATGGCCGGGCGCCGACGCGAGCGGCGGACCGAACGACCTCCATGCCCTCGTCGGCGCGGACGGATATCCGGCGAGCACGGATCTGCACCCCAAGGCGCCCGGCACGAAGGACGGCAAGCTCACCCAGGCCGCCGCGGCCGACGGCTCGTGCGCGGTGCCGGCCGGATCGCCGAAGCCACCGCAGAGCACGCTGTGCGGAGACTTCGCCGTGAACACGATCCAGCCGCCATACCAGCCGTATTCCCCGGGCACCGCCGAGAGCCAGCGCCTGATCGCGCAGACCGCGCCGACGATCGGCGACCGGCTCAGCGAGCGGGGCATCGACTGGGCGTGGTACTCGGGAGGCTGGGACAACGCGAACGGCAACGTCGACGGACCGGGGTGGTCGAACGGACCCGGACCGAAGTGCTCAAACCCCGCGGCGCATCCGAAGTCCAGCTATCCGCTGTGCCCCGATGCGGCGTTCCAGTTTCATCATCAGCCCTTCAACTACTACGAGAACTACGCTCCCGGCACGGCCGCCCGTGCCTCGCACCTGCGCGACGAGGTCGAGTTCATCCGCGCCGCGGAGTCCGGCGACCTCAGACCGGTGAGCTTCGTCAAGCCCAGCGGCCGCGAGAACCAGCATCCAGGGTACGCGAGCCAGGGGCTCGGGGACCGTCATCTCGTCGCGCTGCTCAAGGCGCTCTTCGGCGGCCCCGCGGCCGACGACACGCTCGTGATCGTGACCTACGACGAGCACGGCGGCCAGTGGGACCACGTCGCGCCGCCGAAGCCCGACGACGGTCTGGCCGATCGCTGGGGTCCGGGAACGCGCATCCCGACGGTCGTGCTCTCACGCGATCTTCCGCGGCCGTTCACCGTCGATCACACGCCGCACGACACGACCACGATCCTCGCCGAGATCGAGCATCGTTTCGGCCTGGCTCCCGTGGCGCCGCGTGATGCGGCCGCCGCCGACTTCTCGGGCAAGGTCGAGACGCCGACCGAGCTGTCTGCCGCGCCGGCGACGAAGCTCGCGGGGCGGTTGTCTGCGACCCTGACGCGCTCGGGCCTCGGCACGCCCGTGGCGGGTCTGCCGGTGTCCTTCTCCGTGCGCTCGCTGGGCCGTCGGCGCACGGTGTGCACGGCGAGCACCGCGGCCGACGGCGTCGCGTCGTGCCAGGTTCCCACCGCGCTTCTGAGCCTCCTGTTCAGCAGCGGCTACCGCGCCGACTTCGCGGGCGCGGGCGAGTACCTGGCCAGCGGCGCGAGCGGGACGCTCCGCTGAGCGCCGCTGGCCCGTCCGCGGACCGCGTCGAGAGGGGTGCGAGCGCGACGCTGCGCAAACCTGCAACGCGCCCTCGACGGGCCCCGCAGCCTGCTCGAGATCACCGAACTGGACTACGAATCGCGCTGGCTCGCTCCGGCGGGCGCGCTGTAGGAGCTGCCACGGTCAGCGTTCGGCCAGGGGTCAAACGGGGGCGGAACGGGACGCCATGCGCCGGCTTGGACGGGCTCGTCCAGGCTCTGATCTGAACCTTCACCGGGCGCGATCCGCACGCTGGTATGGTGGCGCCCCGAACGGGGACGAGAGCGTGATTGCGCGCGGCACGCTGGCGCGCAACGACCCAAGGCCGTGAACCATGACCGAGTTCGATCAGCCGCACGTCATGCGCACGGACGCGACCCCGGACGAGCCGCGCTTGGTCCTCGGTGGACCCACCGGGCTCGGCACGTCGGCCGCCGACCCGGGCCGCCTCCGGGCCTCGCCGGGCCGAACGCCTCCCTCGCTGAGGGCCCCGGCGGAGGAGCGTCCGCCACGCGACGCACCAGGCACCGGAGCCGACCGATCCATCGAGGCCCCCACGCCGCCGGCGGACCCTCACCCGCCGATGATCTACTCCGACGGCACCGTCGTCTTCGAGGTTCACGACTACCAGACCGGCCACGACTTCGTCGCTGCGATGCATTGTCCGCTGCGCAGCGCGAGGCATCCGCGCGAGGCCGAGCTTCAGCAAGAACATCGTCGCTGGGCGCGGGAGCAGGAGCTCTTCGCGGAGGCCGACTACGAGCGATTCTGCGCCGCGCGGTTCGACGTGCTCGTGTCGGCGCAGTGTCACATGCTGTCGCTGGATGGAGCCATCGTGGTGTCCCACCTGATGACCTGGGTCTTCGCCTTCGACGACGCGCAGGAGGGCCGGCACGCGATGGGTTCCGCGGGCATCGAGGCCAATCGCCGGGCGGCGCGCCGGCACCTCGACATCCTGGACGGCGACCGCCCGCGCGCCGACGACCCGCGCCTGGTGTTCGCGTTCGTCGACATGCTCGACCAGGTGTGCGCGCTCGGCGACGGGCGCGGCGATCCGTGGTGCGAGCGCTTCGTCGAACACCTGCGCATGTACTTCGCCGGAACCGTCGGCGAAGGGATCCTGACTCCGTCCGTCAGGCTGAACACCGCCCTGCAGTGGCAGGTGCGCTGGCTGACCATCGGCGTGCTGCCGGGCATCGACGTCGCCGCTTCGGCACAACGCTTGGCGCCCGCGTTCGTCACACGCGATTGGTGGGTGCAGCGCATGGATCGGCTGTGCGTCAACTACAACATCTGGGTCAACGAGCTGCTCGGGCTCGATCGCGATCAGCGCTGCGGGCTGGGCAACACGGTCCTGATCCTGCGCGACGAGTACCGGCTCTCGCTGGAGGAGGCGACGCACCGGGCGGCGCATCACTCCGATCAGGAGCTGCGCTCGTTGCTCGAGATCGAGCGCCGGCTCCCGGAGCTGGTTGGCGAGGCGTGGCCCGCAGAGGCCGCGGCGGCGTCGGCGTACGGCGAGATCCTGAAGGGCTGCATGCGCGGCTTGGTGGACTGGACCGCGACGAGCGCCCGGTACCACGCCGGCGGCGACGCGACGTCGCAGGACGTCCCGGCCGGCGAGCACGTGCGTGATGTTCGATCCGATCGCTTCGACGGAAGCGCGCCTCGCGAGAAGTCCGCGTCTGCACAAGCCGACGTTGCTCAGCGCCCGCAGCTGGGCGGACCGACGGGACTGGGGACCGGGGCGGCGCGCCTCCCGCACCTGCTTGATCTCGGATCGCGCGGGCGTGCGGAGACGGGTAGCAGCTCCGGCAAGGCGCCCGCCCGGATCCCGTCCGGCGGTCGGTCGTCGGCGGGTAGTCGACGTCACGCCGGGACCGTCGCGGTGTTCGGCGGCGGCGTCGCAGGGCTCACGACCGCGCACGAGCTCGTCGAGCGCGGCTTCGATGTCACGATCTACGAGCGCCGCGCCTGGGGAGGCCGCGCGCGTAGTACGGAGGTCGATGGCAGCGCCGGACCCGGGCGGCGTCCATTGCCGGGCGAGCACGGCTTCCGCATCACGGCCGGCTACTACCAGAACCTTCCCGACACGATGCGCCGGATCCCGTTTGGATCCAACGCGAACGGCGTGCTCGACAACCTGGTCGCGCTGTCGGAGATGCGCTTCGCACGCGAGGGCCGCCGGGACCTCGTCCTTCCGCTCAACGCGCCGGAACCGGGACCGCAGACGCCGCAGAAGATGTTGGATGTGCTGTCCGGCGCACTCACGGCGCTGGACGTCTCACCTCGTGAGGTCGCGCAGTTCGTCCGTCGCATGGTCGTGTTCTTCACGAGCTGCGATGCGCGGCGCAGTGGCCAGTGGGAGCCGATGAGCTGGGCGGAGTTCATCGGCTTGGACGACTTCTCCGACGGCTGTCGCCGGATTCTCAGCGTCGCGTCGGAGGTGTTCGCGCCCGAGAGCGCCGAGCAGACGAGTGCCAGGCACTCCGCATGGAAGTTCGAGCTCGCGAGCCATTGCTGGCCGGGCCACGGAGCGAGCGGCCCGGCGCGGCGGGTGCTCGACCTTCCCACCAACGACGCCTGGATCGACCCCTGGATCGAGCTTCTCGCCCGTGAAGGTGCCCAGCCCCGCCTCGGTTGCGAGCTGGTCGACCTGCCGCTGCACGACGGCGCAATCGCGGGCGCGCGCGTGGACACGGCGCGCGGCACGCAGACGGTCACCGCCGACTGGTACGTCTGCGCTCTGCCGCTCTGGCGCGCACGCGCGGTGCTGAGCGGCCCGTTGCTCGCCGCGGACGACCGCCTTCGCCGGATGCGCGAGCTCAAGGTCGGGTGGTTCGCCGGGATCCAGTTCTACCTCGCCAACCCGACAGACCTCTGCGATGGCGCGGGCGTCTGTGGGGACTCACCATGGGTCGTCGGATACATGGAGTACGAGCGTCTGTGGTCGGTCGACATCGCAAGCACGTTCGGCGACGGGCGCGTCCGGCAGATCATCGCCACCGTCGTCGGCAACTGGCGAACGCCCGGCGTCGTGTACCGCAAGACGGCGCGCGACTGCACGCTGGACGAGATCGCCCGCGAGACCTGGGAGCAGCTCAAGTCGCACGTCAACAAGTCCTGGGAGCACCCGAAGCTGACCGATGACATGCTCGTCTCCTGGTCGATCGACGAGGGGCTCACCCGGCGCGACGGGCGACTCGAGCTCGAGGATCCGTTCGTGCTGCCGACGGCCGGAACGGCGCAGCACCGTCCCGGCGTGACGACCGCGATCCCGAACCTCGTGCTCGCCGGCGACTATCTGGATGGCGAATGGGAGGTCGGCACGATGGAGGCGGCCTGCTTCAACGGCCGGCGCGCGGCGAACGCCATTCTCGAGCGCGCCGGCTCGCAGGAGCAGCCGGCTGCGGCGATCCCGCCCTTTCGCCCGCCCGAGTGGGAGCCGCTCAAAGAGGTCGATGCGCTGCGCTACGCCCGCGGCGAGCCGAACCTCTTCGACGTCGGCGGCACGCTGCCGCCCGACAGCCGGCGATTGCTCGACCGGCTGCCACAGGACATGGCCCCGCTCGCGCGGAGCTGATGTCGACCGGCCGCTGAGCAACAGAGGACGTCCACCTATGGGCCGATCCAGATGCTGGCGCTGCGGGGCTCGCCCGAGTGGATCCAGGATGCGACGGTGCCCGTGAGCGACAGCGATGCCGGCGACAGCTCGGCGGTCGTGCCGGCGTCGAGCACGTTGCGCCGCCCGTCGGGCGCGAAGCTCTCGATCGTCGCGGTCTGTGTCACGAGGTCGACGCGCAGGTTCGCAACGACCGCGCGTCCGCTCCTCGTGACGAACGCGAGGTACGCCAGGGTGCTCGGGATGCATTCGGCGTGATATCCCATGTAGCGATCGCCGCACGTGTGGGCGACCCGGTAGGACGCTCCGGTGCTTAGATCCCACACCGTGGTGGCCACGAAGTTCAGACCGCGTTCGGTGCCGCGCGTGTCGAGCAGGACGATCCGGCCCGCGACGTTGCGGAGCACGTAGTCGAACGCGGATTCGTGAATGTCCGTAGCAGCCTTGGTCCGGGAGATCACGTGCAGCGCTCCACGCGGCAGCACGCATCCGACGAGGTCGACGCCGCGTCCGCCGTGGGGCCCCCGCGCGCGATTGGGCCGCGCGACGAGCTTGACGTGGCCGGCCGGCGCGAGGTCGGCGCCGCGCAGGCTCTGGCACTTCGATCGCTGCGCAGCGTCAGCGGGCGACGACGCGCCGAGGGTGACGGTCGTGGCCACCGCGAGCGCAGTGGCCGCGGTTATGGGGATGCGGAAAGCGATGGCAGCTACAACGCGGCCGGGGCCGAATAGTCACGCAGATCAGGGCGCGAAACCTTGGTCGGCAGCGGGTCGCACCGACGACCCTGCGCCAACCACCCCCCGCTGCGCCGGGCAACGAGGCCAGGTGCGGAGCGGACGGGACCGCTACGCGAGCACCGCACCTCGAAAGTCCGCGTCGGGCCGGCCGACCCAGGCGCTCGACGTCAGGAGTTCGCGGGCGCCTCAGCGTGTGCCGGACGCACACGGAAATGGCGACGGTCCAGCGTGATCCACGATCAGCGCCACGCGTCCGGCTCGTAACCTCACTCCCGACCTCGCCCGCCGGTACTGACCACGCCAGCGCACGGGAGCTGCCGGGGAGGCTCCATGGCGACGCGCCCGACCGCCGCAGCGTGAGCCCATCGACCCGCCGCACCACGGGCTGACGACGGTCGCGAGCACGGCGCTCGCTCTCAACGGGCCGCCGATCCATCGGCCATCATCACCGCGTGACCGACCGCCTTGACGAGCTCATGCGTGCCGCGCGGACGCTGGCGCACTCCGTGCTTGCATCAGCCGCCGATGCGCTGAACGCCGGCGCTCCGCTCGATCGAATCCAAGGGCACTTCGTCACTCGCGCCGCGAGCCTGCTCTCGGCAGCGGAGGCGGACGCCGTGCTCGCCACGACTGGAGACGTATCGGCGGTTGCGGCGATCGAACGCCGCGTCGAGGATCTTGCCGAGCTACGAGCTCAGCTCGAAGCCGAGCTCGGGGACGTCTGACCGTCGCGTGCTCTGCGCTCGAACTCGGCTGCCGCCTCGTCGACGACTCGCTGCTCGCGGTCCGCAAGACCCGCCTTCAGGGTGCTCAACGTCTGCGCCACGCGTAGGTTCTCGCGGGGAGTGCGTCGGCTCAGCTCACGCTCGGCCTTCTCGACCTCGACCCGATAGGTGTCGGTGCGCGGCATGCTCGTAGCGTAGCGTCGCGATGCCACGGCGGGTTCCGTGCTGCTGGCGCCCCCCGCCGGCCCTTGCGATCGTCGACGACAAGCCGAGCACCAATCCGATCGGACGGGCGTCTGAGGTCACGGAGGGGGCGGGATTCGAACCCGCGGTCCGGGGTCACCGGACTCCGGTTTTCAAGACCGGTGCATTCGTCCGCTCTGCCACCCCTCCGTTGCCGGGACGGTAGCGCCCCGACGCGATCGTTCCACGCGCATGCCGTCTACACTGCCCGAGGAGAGCCTCAAGGAGAGGTGGCCGAGTGGCTGAAGGCACTCGCCTGCTAAGCGAGTATGGGGCTCAACCCCCATCGCGGGTTCGAATCCCGCCCTCTCCGCTCTACACTGCACCACCCACTGCGCCCGTAGCTCAGCTGGATAGAGCGTCGGTCTACGGAACCGAAGGTCAGAGGTTCGAATCCTCTCGGGCGCGTAAGAAAAGAGCTGCAACGCGGGCTCGTTTGTTGGTAGGCGTGAGGGCGAGCTCATGACTTCGGGACGAGAACCTGTCCGTGGGCGCCGCTCGCGAACCGCTGCTCGCGGACCAGGCCCAGCTTCAGGTGCTCATCGAGGTCCGCGAAGGGGCTGTGGCCGGTGCCGATCGCGACGGGCACCCAGATGAGCTGGTACTCGTCGATGAGGCCGAGCCTGGTCATCGACTTGGCGAAGTTCGGCCCGCCGTGGACGAGAATGGTGCCGTCGTCGTCGCGAGCCTTCAGTTCGGCAATCGCGGCACTGAGGTCGCCGCCAAAGACCTCGGCTGGGCCCCAATCCGCGCTCTCCAAGCTGTGGGAGAAGACCGCCTTGGGCTTCTCGTTCATGGATGTCGCTATCGGGCCCTGCGAGGCCAGCCAGTGCGGGCCCATGATCTCGTAGCTTCGCCGGCCCATCGCGTGGGTCCCGGCCTCGTCCAGCGCGCGAAGGTTCCACTCGCCGCTGTCGTCGTCGAAAAACTCGAACATCCAGTCGTGCGTCCCGTCGAGGCTCGTCGCGAAGCCGTCGAGGGACAGCACCATCTTGAGAACTACCGTTCTGTTGGCCATGTGGGTAGAGACTCTGCGACGCCCCGGAGTTCATCGGTGGCAGCGACGTCGCCAGCACGAGGGCATGACCTTCACGCTTACCACGGCGGAGGTCGGTCACACCCCGCGCGTCCGCCAGCAACGCCCAAGGTGCCGGAACGCTGGTCGAGTCGAGTCCGACAACGGTCGCCGGAGCCACGAGCTTGAGCTAGGACGCTGGCAACCACGAACGCGGGCAGCACCCTTCGCCTCCTCTCCGGTCCCGCGAGCCGTAGCTCCCTGTCGAGCGGCCTGCCTGGGTCGGTCGCCAGGTTGACCGTGAAGCTGAGCAAGTCGCAGCTGGCCACGATCCGCAAGGGATCCAAGCTCACGCTCAAAGGACAATCCAGCCGACGAGCGGCACAGCGTCGACGCTCACGGAGACCGTGCGGGTGGCATAGCGGACCCGAGTGCGCCGCCGCGTCAGCCGTCCGGCCGCGTCAGCAGACTCGGACGGGGCATGCAATTCGCCCTGCCGATCATCGCCGGCCTCGTCGGAGTCCTGCCGGCGGCGATGCCGGTCCACCGCACCTGAGGGAGCGTGCTGCACGCGGCCGCTGCGCCGCTGCGGCACCGGCCTCGATGCAAGGAGATCAATGCCCCTCGACCTGGTTGCAGAGGACGACGTGTTCCCGGGAGCCCGGCCAAGTATGAGAGCGGACCCGCGCCCGAGCAAGGATCTGCGGCGCGGTCGCGCGCCCGCCAAGGGCGTCCCCCGACGGTGTCCGGGCCGTCCCGCATCGCGCTCTGCGCTACCCGGCGGGTCTTGCGGGACACCAGCGCCGGCCGCGCCGCGCGACTCGGCTCTGAAAGGTGCCCGTACGCAGGCGGAGTGCCTGCAAGGCGTTCCCCCCACGCGACGATCTGGCAGCTGAATGCGTGATTGCATGTCGAGAAGCGCCGGCCGGCTCCGCTCACCAGGTAAAGGGCCTCGACAGGCGCGGCCCACGACACCAGGAGACCACGATGCCCAAGTTCCTGCTCCTCAAGCACTACCGCGGCGGCCCGGAGCCGCACCGTCCCGTACCCCCGATCGACCAGTGGGCCCCCGCAGACGTGGAGGCGCACATGGCCTTCCAGCATCACGTCAGCGAGCTGCTCGAGTCCAACGGCGAGTACGTCGACACCAGGGCACTCGCGCCGGCGCAGACCTGGGTGCGCTACGGCGGCCCGGACGCCGCCCCTGTCACCACCGACGGCCCGCACCCCGAAACCAGCGACCTGGTCGCCGGCTGGTGGATGATCGACGTCGATTCGCACGAGCGTGCGCTCGAGCTCGCGGCCTACGCCTCCTCCGAGCCCGGCCCGGGCGGGGAGCCGATGTACGAGTGGATCGCCGTCCGAGAGGTCATGTGGGAGCGTCCGACGACCGACGCGGCGTGATCGACGAGCCGACGCGACTGCTGGACGAGGGCGCGCTGCGTGCCCTCGTCCCTCGGGTGCTCGCTGGCCTGGTCCGGCGGGGCGAGGACTTCGATGCCGCCGAGGACGCGCTGCAGGAGGCGCTGCTGGAGGCACTGCGGGTGTGGCCCGAGCACCCGCCGCGCGACCCGCGCGCGTGGCTGGCGACGGTCGCGACCCGGCGGCTCGTGGACGCCCGCCGCAGCGACGCCGCACGCCAGCGCCGCGAAGAGACGAGCGACGGATGGCTCGAACAGCAGCCCGCCGCCACCGCGGAGGGCGACGACACGCTCTTCCTGCTCTTCTGCTGTTGCCACCCTGACCTCGCGCCCGCGTCCCAGGTGGCGCTGACCCTGCGCGCGGTCGGCGGCCTCACCACCCGGGAGATCGCCGACGCCTTCTACGTGCCGGAGGCGACGATGGCGCAGCGGATCAGCCGCGCCAAGCGCACCCTCCGCGGGCGCCGGCTCGACCAGCCTGGCGATCTTGCCGTCGTGCTGCGCGTGCTTTACCTCATCTACACGACCGGGCACGCGGGCCGGGTGGATCTCGCGCGCGAGGCAATCCGGCTCGCCCGCCAGCTCACCCTCGCCACAGAGGAACCCGAGGCACGCGGGCTGCTCGCCCTGATGCTCCTCAACCACGCCCGGATGCCGGCGAGATTCGACTCAGAGGGTCGCATCGTCACGCTCGACCGGCAGGATCGCGGCCTGTGGGACACCCGCGAGATCGCCGAGGGCGTGCGCGTCCTGCAATCGGCGCTGGCCGTTCAGCGCCCCGGGCGCTACCAGATCGAGGCCGCCATCGCCGCCCTGCACGACGACGCGGCCAGCGCCGAGGAGACCGACTGGCCCCAGATCCTCGCCTGGTACGACGACCTCGTCGCCCTCACCGACGACCCGGTGCGCCAGGACCCCGCCGCCGTGCTCGGCCGCGCGGTCGCGGTCGGCCACGTCCTCGGTCCCGCTGCGGCGCTGCTCGAGACCGATCGGCTGCGCGACGTGCTCGGCGACCGCCACCGGTGGCATGCCGTCCGCGGCCACATGCACGAGCTCGACGGCGACCTGCCCGCCGCCGCCTCGGCGTACGTCGAGGCCGCCCGGCGCGCGACGAACGTCGCCGAGCGCGACCACCTGGTCCGTCGGGCCG
This sequence comes from uncultured Actinomycetes bacterium, assembly GCA_963743055.1. Lineage (GTDB taxonomy): Bacteria > Actinomycetota > Thermoleophilia > Solirubrobacterales > Solirubrobacteraceae > CADCVQ01. The sequence continues at coordinate 267,764 of CAVUOK010000008.1, forward strand.
CCCGCGCTCGGGCCGCCGAGCTGTAGGAAGGTCGTCTCACTGAGCGTCCTCCGCCCGGACGGCGGCACCCGGGACCCACCCCGTAGCTCACCGACTCCAAGGACAGGAAGGTCGTGGACCGCACGAATCACCGACACCTGCATCGTCTCGTAGAGCCTGCGGCCGAAGATATACCCGCCGAGGTCGCGTACCTGCGCGAGGTGAAAGCGAAACAGCTCGTCGCTCGGCGCCGTCCACCCGAACGCGCCCTCGCGATCGGCGATGAAGCCGTCCACCGAGACGCTCATCGAATAGATCAGCACGGCTTCACACCGTCGGGCCGCAGCGACCGACGATGATCGGTGATGAGGTCCACCCTTCGGCTCGACATCGGGCCCATCCTTCCGTCTGCGGTGTGCATCGCCGCTTGTGACCGATCGCGACAGTCATCCTCGTCGGCGCTCCAAGCGATCGTACGGCCCCTTGCCGGCGCCGCAGGACGCTCAGGTTCTGCATCGCCCTCCTGGTCTACGGAACCGAGGGTCAGAGGTTCGAATGCTCTCGGGCGCGTCGTCGCACATCGACCCAGCGGGGGTCCGGCGGGGCGGAGATTGAACGGTAGAATCGCGGCCGTGCCGTTCACGCTCAGGAACCTCAAGGAGGATCTGGAGGATTTCGGGTCCAACTTCGACGGCGCGCCGGACCTGGAGTTCCGCCTCGCAACCAAGGCGCTCGAGCTCGAGCAGTCCGGCCTTAGCTACCAGCGCATCCCGCCCGGCTATCGCTTTCCGTACGGCCACACGCACAAGGAGCAGGAGGAGGTGTACGTGGTCCTGCGCGGGAGCGGGCGGATGAAGCTCGACGACGAGATCGTCGAGGTCAAGCAGTGGGACGTGGTCCGCGTCCCGCCCGGCACGTGGCGAGGCTACGAGGCCGGGCCGGAGGGCCTCGAGATCCTCGTCTTCGGCGCGCCCAATCTCGGCGAGAACCCGCGCGATGACGTGGAGGGTCGGCGCGACTGGTGGGCTGACTAGCACCGGTGGATGTGCGTCAGTGCAGGATCTCAGCGGCCGTCGCCGAGTACCCACTGTTCATCGGCCGTAACGGGCTCGGGCCGCGTTCTACCGAACCGAAGGTCAGAGGTCCGCATCCTCTCGGGCGCGTAACCAGGCTCCCCGCATCCAGGCAGCCGGATGCGTGAACCCGGATCACAGCTGTCTGTGCTCAGCTCCCGGGCGCCGTGGTGCGCAGGCCCGCCAAGCGTGCAGCAGCGGCTTGGCGTTCGTCGTAGGTCACGAACGCGTCGACCGGACTGAGGTAGGCGGCCGCGGCGACATGGATGGCGTCCAGCGCGCGGAGCGCCGGTTCGGTGATGGCTCCGGCGGCGGCGAGGACAGTGCGGTCGACAGCGAGCAGCGCCAGCGCGTCGAGCAGCTCGCCGGTCCTTTGCAGCAGGGATTCATCCACATCCTCGGTGGATTCAGGCTCAGCGCTCGCCGCGGATCTCGTCGAGAGCGCGGCTGAGTGCGTAGGGGTCACCGTCCAGCTTGAGCGGCGCGGGCAGGCCGCGTCGAGTAGGGCGTGAGACGCGACCGTCGGCGATGAGCCGATCCAGCGCTGCGCCGGTCGCGGGTAGAGGCCCGAGTTCGGCGACCGGGCGGTTGCGGTCCGTGACGATGAGACGCTCGCCGCGGGCGACACGATGCAGGTAGCGCGTGAGGTTCTGCCGTAGCTCGGCGATCCCCACGGTGTCGCTCATGTACATCAAGGTAGCGGTTAGGTTCGGTGGCGATCCCGCGGTGGCCAGAGCGTGGCCGGAGGCCGACGGCCACGAGCCGGGTCAGTGGACAATGGAACGACCTGCGCGTCGGCCTGTTGGAGGTGGGCCTGACGCGCTGCGCGTTACAGCGCGTCGGAGGATGGCTCCAAGATTGAAGGCGCGCTCGATGATCGAATGCGTTACGTCGGCGCGACGATCCCCTCTCGGTACCGCGGCGCGCCCGGGTCGTAGCCGGGGCGCGACGGGGAAGCGGCCGGACATCGGCGTAGCGCTGACGATTCGGCCAACATCGAGCGCGCGCGCCGAGCTCTCGAGCATCGAGCCGGTGGACACCGGCGAGTTCGCGGCCGACGCTCTCGCTCGCGTTCGCGACGATGCGGCGTGACGGTCGTCGATGCAAGCGCGATCGTCGACCTCCTCGTCCCGCCCGATGTCGCGCGGCGCGACACGCTCATCGCGGAGCTGCCCGATTCGTCGGATCCATGGCTTGCGCCGGACATCCTGCCGTTGAGGTGTTCGCGGTCATGCGACGGCACGTGCCGCACGGAGCGCTCAGCCCGGCGGCCACGTGGCGGCGGCTCGAACGACTGGACCGCGTGCCGATCGAGAGCTCATGCCGACGTGGCCATTGCTAGCCGATGCGTGGGCGTTGCGCGACGACCACGCGGCCGCCCATGCGCTCTACACCGTGCTGGCGTTGCGTGCCGATCGGCCGCTGCTCACGTCCGACCGGCGGCTCGCGCCGGCGGCGGCCGGCGCCGGCGCCGCCGTACGCGTCGTGTAGACCGCTATCGAGCGCGTGTGCGGCAAATGCCTTCGCGGCGCCCTGGATGACGCCGGCGATCGCCGAGGACTCGATGCCGCTGGCCCGTGATCGCGACAGCAGGGACCTTGCTGGTCGAGCCTGCTCGTCGCTGAGCGACGCCGGAGTCGCGCGGCACTTCGACAGGCTGCCGTGGATCTCGTCGACCAGCCGCGGGGGGATCCGACGTACCCCGGCGGGGGCGGGCCGACGCTCGCGTCGATGGGCGCCCCTGGCAGTGCGCGACGGCCGCGACGCACGTAGGCTGCCCCGATCGTGGGCTTCGCACCGGGACCTCCGCTGACCGACTCCGCCGTGCGGATCGTGCTGCTGGGCAGTGGCGAGCTCGGGCGGGAGGTGGCGATCGAGGCGATGCGGCTCGGCTGCGAGGTGCTCGCCGTCGACCGCTACGCGGGCGCACCGGCGATGCAGGTCGCTCAGCGTCACGCCGTGATCGACATGACCGATCCTGCGGTGCTGCGAGCGGTGCTGGAGGCCGAGGGAGAGCGGCCGTGCGCGCGGCTGCTCGTCGTGCCCGAGCTCGAGGCGATCGCGACGCAGGTGCTCCTGGACCTGGAAGCGGACGGGCTGCACGTCGTGCCGACGGCGCGCGCCGCGCGGCTCACGATGGATCGTGAGGGGATCCGCCGCCTGGTCGCCGAGGAACTCGGCCTGAGGACGTCCGCGTATCGCTTCTGCGACACCGAGGAGGAGGTCCGCGACGCCGTCGCCGCGCTCGGCACCCCGTGCGTCATCAAGCCCGTCATGTCGTCGTCGGGCAAGGGGCAGTCGGTGATCCGCACGGACGGCGACATCGCTGGCGCCTGGCGCTACGCCCAGGACGCGGGCCGCGTCGGTGCCGGTCGCGTCATCGTCGAAGCGTTCGTGGACTTCGACTACGAGATCACGCTGCTGACGATCCGCCACGCCGCCGGCACCTCGTTCTGCGCGCCGATCGGCCACCTCCAGGAGGACGGCGACTACCGCGAGAGCTGGCAGCCGCACGATATGACTCAGACGGCGCTGGACGGTGCGCGCGAGCTCGCCCGGCAGGTGACCGACGCGCTCGGCGGCACCGGGATCTTCGGCGTCGAGCTGTTCATCCAAGGCGACGAGGTGATCTTCAGCGAGGTCTCCCCGCGCCCGCACGACACGGGCATGGCGACGATGGTCACCCAGGCGCTGAGCGAGTTCGCGCTGCACGTCCGCGCGATCCTCGGCTTGCCGGTTCCGGCCGGCGAGGTGCCGCTGCTGTCGCCGGGCGCGTCGGCGGTGTGCCTGGCGACCGCGCAGGGCGGTGCGCCGTCGATATCCGGACTCGCCGAGGCGATGGCGGTCGACCCCGGCGTCGACGTGCGCGTGTTCGCCAAGCCCGACGCCCGGCCCAACCGCCGCATGGCCGTCGCGCTCGCCCGCGGTGAGGACGCGGCCGCCGCGCGTGCGATCGCGCGCGCCGCGGCCGCCTGCCTGCACGTGGACTGAGCGCCGGGGGCACTGCGCGCGGCAAGCCCGGCCTGCGAGGCCCGGGCGGGCGGGCCTCCTACGCGCCGACCCGAGCGTTCGAGCGACCGGACACGCGCCGAGCGGAGCCCGCGCGGTCGAGCCCGTCGAAGACCGACGCGACAACCTCGCGGTCCGGTCCGACGACGAACAGCATCTCCGTGTTGCGCAGGTGCGATACGGCCCCGACCTTGTCGCCCGTCGGGTTGTAGATGCCGATCTGCGCGCCCACGTAGCGCTTGAAGTCGACCTCGGCGACGTTCACGTAGCCATGGGCGCCGAGCCGCTCGAGCAGATGAGTCGGGTCGTGGAAGCCCTCGTTGCTGACCGACATCACGATCCACGGGACCTCGAGGCGGTCGAGCAGGTCGTCCAGTGTCGCCGCGGCCCGCCGCTTGAAGTTGTAGTCGGACTTCTCGCTGCGGCAGTCCACGCGCTTGCACGCGATGCCGTACGCCTCCGGCTCGTCCCAGCGGATCAGGGTCTCCCAGATGTGGTAGTTCGAGAAGTACGAGTGCTGGTTGTACGGGGGGTCGACGTAGACGAGGTCGACGTCGAGGGACGGGGCCAAGACGTTGGCGTCCGAGCGCACGGCGTGGCCCGGCGGCCCGTCGATCGCCGCCGGCATCCGCAGCTCGATGTCGTCGAACGACCGCGGCGCCCACGCCTTCAGGTACGCCATCTGCAGCCCGGTCGTGCTGTCGACACGATCCGTCGCCTCCATGAGCGAGGTCAGCACGAGCCCGCGCCGCACCGGGTCGAGGTCGTAGGCGTCGACGGCGCCGCGCATCGCGTCGACGCGCGCGCCGTTGTGCGGCTGGAAGTAGCGCGACGCCTCGCAGAACGTCCGCGTGAAGTACCCGGGCCGCCCGGGGAGAGCAGCCAGATCCGCGAGGATCGGCGCGACGTCCGCGCGCTCCCGCGCGCCCGACGCGATGTAGGCGTGCGCGAGCGCCTCGGAGTACGTGGCCGTGTCGTTGGAGACGACCTCGACGCCGGCCCGGCGCATCGCCTGGCCGACGCGCGTCGTGCCCGCGAACAGGTCGCACGCAGTCGACACCGGCAGGCGCGCCACGACCTGCTCGATGAGCGGGACGAGCGTGCGCTTGGAGCCGATGTACTTGATCACGCGAGGCCCGCCGGGTGGTGCACGAGACGAGGACGCTAGTGACGCTCGCGGACGCGAGCGGGGGACCGCGCCGCCGCCCGCGAGGTCGCATGCGCGGACAGCCCGGCGAAGATGTGCTTTCATACAGTCGTATGGCAACCACGAAAGGAGCATCCATGACCCGCGACCGATGGGCGCCCTGGTGGGCGTACGCCGTGCCGCTGTTCGTCCTCAACATCCTGCGCCAGGTGCTCGTCCCGCCGTCCGCGGTCGGCGACGCCGTCAGCATCGGCCTGTTCGCGCTGACCGCCGCGCTCGTGTTCGTCGTCGTCACCGCCACGCACAGCGCCCTGCGCTGAACGCCCCGAAGCTCAGGGGCGCGCGGCGGTGAGCCCGGCGCGCTGCGCCCACAGCGCGGCCTGCGTGCGATCGGTGACGCCGATCTTGCGGCACGCCGCCGACAGCGTGTTGCGCACGGTCTTGTGGCTGATGCCCAGCCGCAGCGCGATGACCTTGTTCGCATGCCCCGAGGCGACCAGCATGAGGATCTGGCGCTCGCGCTCGGTCAGCTCGACGATCGCGTCGCGGTCGCGGCGGGCCGCGAGCACCTCGCGCGCGGCGCGCGGGTCAAGCGGCGCGTCCCCGGCCGCGGCCGAGCGGACCGCCCGCAGCAGCTCGTCCGGCTCGGTGTCCTTGAGCAGGTAGCCGACCGCGCCGGCCTCCAGCGCCTCGAGGATCCGCGGCCGGTCTCCGAAGGACGTCAGCACGACGATCCGCGCGGCCGGGTTCTCGGCGACGATCCGGCGGGTCGCCGCCGCGCCGTCGAGGTCGGGCATCTCGAGGTCGATGAGCACGACGTCGGGCCGGTGCTCGCGCGCCAGCGCCACACCCTCCTCGCCGCCGCCCGCCGCCGCGACGACGCGCACGTCGCCGTCGGCTTCGAGCAGCCCGGTCAGCCCCGCTCGCAGCGCGGGGTGGTCATCGACGACGAGCACCTCGATCACCGCGGGACACGGGCCCGGATGACGGTGCCCGCACCGGGCGCGGACGCGACCGCAAGCTGACCGCCGGCCTGCTCGACGAGGTCGCGCATCATCGCGAGGCCGAGATGCCCGTCGGGCGGCGGCTCGCCGAGGGGGTCGAAGCCGCGGCCGTCGTCGGCGACGTGGACGAGCAGCTCGTCCGCGCCTACGTGCTCGATCCGCAGCTGCACGTGCGACGCGTGCGCGTGCGTGACGACGTTGCGCAGCGCCTCCTGCACGACCCGGAACACGAGCGCCGCGCCGTCGGGCGGCAGGTCGAGGTCGGCGGGCAGGTCGGCGTCGACGGCGATCTCGCGCCGGCGGATCGTCTCGAGCAGGTCCGCGAGCGCGCTCGCGAGGCCCGCGCGCTCGAGGTTCGGCGGGTAGATGTCGACGAGCACGTGGCGCAGGACGCGCGTCGTGCGCCGGCTCTCCGCGGCGACCTCGTTCAGGCGCGCGGCGGTCGCGTCGTCGCCGCGGCCGCCCGCGGTGCGCGCGACGGCGGCAAGCGACATCGACATCCCCGCGAGATCCTGCACGACACCATTGTGCAGGTCGGCCGCGAGGTGGCGGCGCTCGCGGTCCGACGCGGCGACCGCGCGCTGCAGAAGCTCCTGCTCCTTGCGCCGCGCGGCGCGCACGCGGCGCATCAGGCGCAGCGCCAGCGGCAGGTTCACGAGCTGCAGCAGTAGGACGCCGCCGATGAGAAACGGAGCGAACGCGCTCATCAGCTCGCGGCCGTCGGCGGACACCGACGTCAGGCGCCGGCAGGACTGGACGATGAGCCGTCTGCCGTCGGCGGTCGTGACCGGCTCGTAGACGTCGAGCAGGCGGGTGCCGTCGTCGAAGCGGTTGCCGGGGCGCTTGGGATCGCCGACCTTCGACTGCGTCGAGCCGGTGCGCAGCGCGCGGCGCATCGCACCGTCGGGCTTCGCGCGGGTGCCCGCGAGGCCCGGCTGGGTCGCGTAGACGATCTTGCCCGACGCGTCCCACACGACGATCCGCAGCACCGGCTCGCGCAGCAGGCCCGTGCGGATCGTGCGATCCAACCGCCGGCCGGCGCCGGCGTCGCGGCCGTCGAGGGCGGCGCGCGTCAGCGCGGGCGCGACGACCCCGTGCGCCGCGATGCGCGTGATCTCCTCCGCGTTGTCGATCGCCTCGTCGCGGCCGGTGCGCCCGAAGGCCACCAGCACGAGCACGAGCACGACCGCCACCGCGACGAGCCCGGACACCGCGAACTGCGCGATCGCCCAGCGCTCGGCGCGCGAGCCGTCCGAGCGCGTCTGCGGGGCGGAGGGCATCGCCGCTCACCTACCCGCCGGGCCGTGGGTCCAGTGCGACGCGGGACGATGGTCCCTGACCGGCCGGGGCCGCGCACGGGCAGAGCCGCCGCAAGTCCACCCCAACCCAGAGGAGACCGCATGACCTCCGCCGCTCGCCGCACCGACCTCGGCCTGCTGCTGCTTCGCATCGTGCTCGGCGTCACGTTCCTCATGCACGGCATCGACAAGCTGGGAGATCTCAACGGCACCCAGCAGGGCTTCGACCAGCTCGGCATCCCCGCGGCCTCGTTCATGGCGCCGCTCGTCGCGCTGACCGAGACGATCGGCGGCGGCTTGCTGATCCTCGGGCTGCTGACGCCGCTGGCGGGGTTCGCGCTGGCGGTCGACATGGCCGTCGCCGGTCTGACCGCGCACGCCGACAAGGGCTTCTTCGCGCAGGACGGCGGCTACGAGTTCGTCCTCATCCTCGGCACCGCGGCGCTCGTGCTCGCGGTCGCCGGCGCCGGCCGCCTCAGCGCCGACGCGCTCGCGCTGCGCGGCAAGGAGCGCCCCCGCTGGATGCGCCACATGCGCACGATCGCCCAGCACTAACCGCCGGGGCGCCCGGTCGGGGGCGGTTCGCGTCCCCGGCCGGGTATACCTGACCGATGCGCGCACTCGTCGCCGGCGCGACCGGCTTCATCGGACAGGCCCTCTGCGAGCGGCTCGTGCGCGACGGCGTCGCCGTTCGCGCCCTCGTCCGCGACGCCGGCCGCACCCGCGGCCTGCCCGCCGACCGGCTCGAGCTGCACGAGGGCGACGTGCTCAAGCCCGAGACGCTCACGGGCGCCGGCGCGGACGTCGACATCGCGTACTACCTCGTCCACTCGATGGGCCGCGGCGCCGAGGCGGGAGACTTCGAAACGCGTGAGAAGCGCGCCGCTGAGGCGTTCGCGCGGATGTGCGCGAACGAGGGCGTGGCGCGCGTCGTCTACCTCGGCGGCCTCGGCGACGAGCCCGGCTCCAAGCACCTGCGCAGCCGCCGCGGGACCGCGATCGCGCTGAAGGAGCACGGCCCGCCGCTGACGTACTTCCGCGCGGGGATGGTCGTCGGGCCGGGGAGCGAGTCCTACCGCACGCTGCGCCACCTCGTCGCGCGGCTGCCGTTCATGATCGCGCCGCGCTGGCTGTCGACGCCGACGCAGCCGATCGACATCGACGACGTCGTCGCGTACCTCGCCGCCGCGCCGTCCGTGGATGCGTCCGCCGGCCGCGAGATCCAGATCGGCAGCCCCGACGTGCTCGCCTACGGCGCGATGCTCGACCGCATGGCGATCGCGCTCGGCAAGCGCCCGCGCCCGAAGCTGCCGGTGCCGCTGCTGACGCCGTGGCTGTCGTCGCTGTGGATCGGCCTCGTCACGCCGGTCGACGTGCAGGTCGCGCGGCCGCTGATCGAGGGCCTCTCGACCGAGACCGTCGTCACGGACGCAAGCGGCGCCGCGCTGTTTCACGTCGAGCCGATCGGGTTCGACGCGTCGCTGCGCAAGGCCGTCGCTGCGGAGCGGATCGCTTCGTCCGGGACCGGGGCGACGACGGTGGCCGTCTCGCCGTGAGCGGTTTGCGCTGGCGGATCGGGGGCCGTCGCGTCATCATGGCGAGCATGCCGGGCCGCGTCACCGCCGCACTCGTCGTCCTCGCCGCGAGCTTCTGCGCCCTGAGCGGATCCGTCGCCGGCGGTGCGAGCGGGAGCGCCGAGGTGCGCGAGCGCGCCGTGGCGTGGGCGGTGGGCCAGAACGGCCTGCACGAGGACGGCACGTCGAACTGCGGGCGCCAGATCAACCGCTGGGAGCGCGACATGGGGTTGAAGGTCCCGCCGTGCCGCGTGTGGTGCGGCGCGTTCGTGCACCAGGCGTTTCGGCAGGCGGGCGTGCAGCTGTCCAAGCGGCTCATCGATCCGCACCGCTCGTTCTACGACGCCGCCGCCGGGCGCAACGGCCTGCGCAAGATCGCGATCTCGAGCGTCCAGCGCGGCGACATCGTCTTCTACAAGTTCCGCTCGGGCGTGAGGGCGTCGCATCTCGCGATCGCGCGGGGCGCGCCGAGCGGCGGGATGCTCGACACGGTCGAGGGCAACACGAGCCACGCCGTGCGCCTCGAGCGCCGCGGGACGCAGTACATCGTGCTCGCCGCGCGCGTCACCGGCAACGCCTGAGCGCGCGCAGGTCCGGGCGCGCCGCGCGCCACGTCGATCGTCCGTCCGCGCGCGAGCAACTTCGACCCGTCGGCTCGCGTTTGTGCGGATGTCCACTTTCATACGCGCGAACGGATTCCGCCATGTCCACGACCACCCTCCGCGTCACGACCGCGCTGCTGCTCGCGGCCCTCGCGGTGGCCGCCGGCCTGGACGCGCCGCGCGCCGGCGCGGCCGTGATCGCGTCGTCGGTCTCGGGCTTCGAAGGCGGTCCCGCGCTTGCGAGCGACGGCCGCGTCGTCGTCGGCGAGCGGCGCGGCGACGGCGCGCTGCGGATCTCCGCGATCGACCCGCGCACGCGCGCCCGCACCGACCTCGCGTCGTTCGGGCCGCTCGGCGATGCCGGGACCTATCCCGAGCTCGCGATCACCGGCAGCGGTGCGATCGTCACCGCGACGCTCGACATCTACCGCCAGGTCGGCGACACGGACGCCGAGCAGGCTCAGCCGACCCCGCTGAGCACGCGGCTGATGACCCTGCTGCCGTCGTTCGTCGCGCTGGGGTCGTGCGCGCCGCTTCAGACCGCGTTTGCGCAGCTCGACGCGGCCGGCGGCGACGGCCTCGTCGCGACCGTCGGCGACGAGTGCGGCACGAGTCGCCGGGCCGTGCGGATCCGTACCGCGAGCGGGACGCTGACGGTTCCCGTCACTTCCGGAACCGGCGACGCGAGCTTCCCGCCCGACATCTCGGGGCTGCGCGCGACGGGCCCGGTGCTCACCTGGGTCGAGACGCGCCTGGACACCGGCTCGCCGCTGAAGCGCACGCTCGTCGTCGCGCGCGCGGCGACCGGTCAGATCCTGCTGCGAGCGCCCGCCGACGGGTCGCTGCTCGCGCTCGGCGCCGACGGCACGGCCGTGCTGTCGGCCTTCCCCGCCTGCGCGCTGCGCGTCGTCTCGCCGGCGTCGCCGGCACAGCGCCTGCTCACACTCCCGGCCGGTCTGTGCCCCGCGCCGGGCGACACCGCCCGCGGCCAGGGCGCGGTCGCGCTCGCCGGCGGGCGGGTCGCCTACGCGACGGGCGGTGGCTATGCGGTCACCGATCCCGGCGGCGGAGCGCATCCGCTGGCCGAGGCGCGGATCCGCGGGCTCACGCCGTCGCCCGTCGCGTTCGACGGGAGCACGGTCTACGTCACGCGCGTCGACTGCGACGCCGATCGCCTGCTTGCCGTCGACGTGGCCGTCGCCGGCCCGCCGCTGCGGCCTGCACCCGCCGCGACGTGCCCCGTGCGGCGCTCCGGACCGGGCCGGCTGCGGGTCGGTCGCGACGGTCGCGTGAGCATCGGCCTGCGCTGCGCCGAGGGGTGTCGCGGCACGCTGCGGCTCGTGGAGCAGCGCCGCGGACGTCGCGAACGGCTCGCCGGCCGCGGCGAGTACCTCACGTCCGCGGGCCAGAAGGTCGTCGTGCGGGTCGGGCTTGCGCGCTGGGCGCGCGCCCGCGCCGGCTGCGACGGCGGGCTGCGCGTGGCGGCGATCACCCATCCGGTCGGCCCGGACCACGTCAGTGTGCGCGCCGGCCGCGGGAAGGGGCTCGGCGCCTACCGGCTCGTGTCGAAGGCGCGCTGCCGTCGCAGCGGCGGACCGGCGTTCACCGCGCCGCGTCCCGGACCGCGCCCGTAGGAGCGACATAGGCCGCCCCGCCGTCCTCGACGTCCGGACGACGGGGGCGACCCGGAGCGCTGCTAGCTGTCGTCCTCGACGGGCTCGGCGCCGCCTGCGGCGGCGTCCTCGGTGGCGGCCTGCTCACCTTGGGCGGTGGCTTCGGCCGCGCGCGCCTCGGTCAGATCCTCGCGCCCCGGCACCTCGGGTGCGTCCGGGATGTCCATGAGCTCCTCCGCCGTGACCGCGGGCTCATCCGCGGTCTCCACCCCTCCACCGAGGTCGGCCAGGTCGACCGCTTCGTCGCCACCGGCGTCGGCTGCGGTGTCGTCAGCCTCGGCCGCCGGGGCCTCCTCCTCTGTCTCGTCAAGCATGTCGCCTCTCCTGGGTTGTGTTCCCTGGTGCCCCTACCCGGTTGGCGTGCCGGAGATGTGCGCGGTCAGCGCCGCTCCACGCGGGGCAGCAGCGGGTTCAGCACCGCGTTGACGAAGCTCACGATCAGCGCCGCGGCGGCGCCCCACCAGAACCCGTCGATCTCGAACGCCGCCACCAGCCAGTCGGTCAGGTACAGCATCACGATGTTGATGACGAACAGGAAGATCCCGAGCGTCACGATGATGAACGGGATCGAGAGCACGGTGAGGACCGGCTTGACCCACGCGTTGACGAGCGTGAAGACGGCGCCGGCGGCGATCAGCGTCCACCAGCTGTCGCCGTAGTGGACGCCGCCGAGCAGCCCGGCGGCGACGAACAGCGCCACGACGTTCGAGAGCCAGCGGATGAGGAGCTGGCGGCCGTTCATTCGCACCGCGACAGCGCGAGCCGTACGCCGTAGTACGGGTCGCCGGCGCGCACGAAGTGGGCGGTCAGCGGCGACAGCTCGAACGTCTCGCCGCCCGCGACGACGGTGCGCCCGCTGTCGAGCACCTGCTCGACGGTCGCCGGCCGCGTCGTCGCGAGGTGGACGATCGAGACCTCCATCCCGACCCGCGGCGCCGGCCGGCTCGATCGGGGTGGATGCGGGGGCGCCACCCCCGGAGCCTAACGCGCCGGCTGGGCTGTGACCGGCAGCGCCGGCGCGATCTTGAGGCGCGCCGCATGGACATTCCGGCAGCTCGCGGATTCGCGCTCAACCTCCGGGTGCCGCCTGGCCGATACAGGCGCCATGAGTCTTCAGGGCGAGCAGCTCTCCGCGCCCGCGCCCACCACCGATCACGACGTCGAGCAGGCGCTGCTGGGCCTGGCCGACGGCAGCTACGTCCTCAGCACGCCCGACGGCGTGGTGGCCGAGTGCGGGCTGGGCGTCGTCGCGCTGCTCGGCGAGGAGGCCGAGCGGCTCGCGGGCCGGCCGGTCGCCGAGGTGCTCGCATCGGGAGCCGACCCAGCGCAGCGCGCCGCGTTCGAGCAGGCCCTGCACGGCACGCGCGAGGAGCGAGCGTTCCCCACCGCGACGGCCGGCGGGACGATGCGCTCGCTGCGGCTCCTCGTCGTCTGCGTCCCGCTCGCGCTCGGCTGGGAGTTCACGTCGCTGCTCGGCGAGCTCGGCTCGCGCGACACCGACACGTGGCATCCGGAGGAGCTGCGCGTGCGCCACGAGCGCGCGCTGGAGGCCGTCGAGGGCGTCTGCATGACGGGCGCCCAGCCCGATCCGGGCGGGCGCCTGGCCGGCATCCTGATCGTCGTCCGCGACGCCGACGCGCCGCCGCTCACGCGCGAGGACGTCGCCGAGCGGATGGCCGAGCACCGCGCCGCCGTTCGCCAGGCAGCCGAGGCGGCGCGGCGCGAGGCGCTGGGCCTGTCCGGCCGCCGGATCACCGACAACCTCTCGCTGGAGAGCCCGGGCCTCGAGGATCTCATCGAGCGCGCCCACCTGCTGCGGGAGCGCGTCATCGAGGCCGAGCAGGAGGCCGCCGACGCGCGCGCTGAGCGTGAGCGGGCGCTCACGCGGCTCGCCGCGCTCGAGGCGCAGCTCGAAGCCGAGCACGAGCAGCTCTCCGCGGCGCACAGCGAGGTCGCGACGCAGCGCGAGGAGGCGCAGTCGGGCACCGCCGGCGTCGCCGCCGAGCGTGACGAGGCGCTCGCCCGGCTCGCCGCGACCGACGCTGCCCGCGAGCAGGCGCAAGCGCAGCTCGCCGGCCTGCAGGCCGAGCACGAGCGCACGCTGGCGAAGCTCGCGAGCGTGCAGGCCGAGCACGAGCGGCGCGCCGCGCAGCTCGCAAGCGTCCAGGCCGAGCACGTCGCCGAGCACGAGCGGCGCGCCGCGCAGCTCGCGAGCGCGCAAGCCGAGCGCGAGCGCACGCTCGCCGAGATGGAGACCGCGCAGGCCGAGCGCCAGCGCGCGCTCGCGCGCCTGAGCTCCGAGCAGGCCGAGCGCGAGCGGGTGCTGGCGCGCCTGGAGACGTCGCAGGCCGAGCACGCGCAGGCGCTCGCGCGGCTCGCCGAGGTGCAGGCCGAGCGCGAGGCCGAGGCGCAGCGCCGCGCCGCCGCCGAGCAGCGCGCCGAGACGACGCGCGAAGCCGGCGACGGCCGCGTCGAGCAGCTCGCGAGCGAGCGCGACGAGGCCCGGACCGCGGCCGCCGCCTTGGAAGCCGAGGTCGGAGCCGCCCGCGGGGCCGCAGCCGCAGCGAACGCTGCCGCGCAGGCCGCCGCGACCGCCGCGGACGAGGCGCGCGCCGACACGCAGGCAGCCCACGCGCAGGTCGAGGCCGCGCGATCCGAGGCGCACACCGCGCGCGCCGAGGCGCAGACCGCGCGCGAGGCCGCCGACGGCGCCCGCGCCGAGACCGGCGCCGCGCGCGCGGAGGGCGAGCGTCTGCGCGCGGAGCTGCAGGCGATTCGCGCGTCGATGCACGCCGAGCGCGCGTCGAGCGTCACGGCGGATGCGGAGATGGAGGCGCTGCGCTCGGAGCTCGCGGAGGCGCAGGCCGAGGTCGACGGCGCGCGGGCCGACGTGCAGGCGGCGCGCGAGGAGGCGCAGACCGCGCGCGGCGAGAGCGCGTTGACCCGCGGCGAGCTTGCGTCCGTGCGCGGCGAGCTCGAGACCGCGCGCGCCGCCCTCGAGGCGACGCGGCGCGAGCTTGACGCTCTGCGCAGCGAGCCCACCGCCTCGCCGGCGGAGGTCGCCGCGGCGCACGCCGAGCTCGGCGTGGTGCGAGCGGAGCTCGAGGCGCGCACGCGCGAGCTGACGTCGCTGCGATCGGAGCTCGAGGCCGGCGCCGGCGACCTGTCCTCGTTGCGGTCCGAGCTGCAAGCGCGCGACGAGGAGCTCGCGCGGGTCGGCTCCGAGCTGCAGGGCACCCATGGCGACACGGCCGTGCTGCGGGCCGAGCTGTACTCGGTCGGCGGCGAGCTCAACCACGTGCGCGCCGAGCTCGAGGCGCGCGCCGGCGAGCTCGAAGGGGTCCTGGCCGAGCTCGACGCGCGCAGCTCGGAGCTGGCGCGCGCTCGTGCCGAGGCGACGGCACGCGGCGACGAGCTGGGCGCCGTGCGTGCCGAGCTCGCGGGGGTGCGCGAGGAGCTCGAGGCCCTGGCGGGCGTGCACGCGGAGCTCGCGCGGCGCGACGAGGAGATCTGGGCGCTGAACGCCGAGCTGCGGGCGCGCACGGTCGAGCTGCAGTCGACGAGCGTCGATCTCGCCGCTCGCGACGGCGAGGTCGCGCGGCTGTCCGAGGAGCTCGGGTCGGCCGTGGCGCAGCGCGACGCGCGCACGACCGAGCTCGCGGAGGTGTCCGCCGAGCGCGACGCGCGGACGCGTGAGCTCGCGGCGGTGCGCTCGGATCTCGCGGCGCACGAGGCTTGGCTTGCGAACGCCGGCGTCGAGGCGAGCGTGCGCGCCGCCGACCTGGCATCGGTGCGCGAGGAAGCCGCGTCGCTGCACGACGCGCTCGACGTGGCGCGCGCGGAGGCCGTGACGCTGCGCGAGGCGCTCGACGCGGAGCGCGCCGACGCGGCGACGCTGCTCGACGCCGCCGAGGCCGGGCGCGCCGAGGCGGCGAAGCTCGGTGCCGAGCTCGAGGGCGAACGCGCCGGCGCGACCGCGCTGCGCGAGGAGCTCGAGGCCTGGCGCGCCGGCGCGACGTCGCTGCGCGACGAGCTCGAGGGCGAGCGCACCGCCGCGACGACGCTGCGCGGCCAGCTCGAGGGCGAGCGCGCCGACGTCGCCGTGCTACGTGCGGAGCTCGACGCGGCGCGCGGGGAGCTCGACGCCGAGCGCGCCGCGGCCGCGGGCGTGCGTGCCGAGCGCGAGCAGGCACGCGAGCGCGCGAACCAGCTGCTGAGCGAGGCCGAGCGCGCCCGCGCCGCCGCCGAGGCGATCCGCGCGGAGTTCGCCTTCGACGCGCCGCCGCAGACCGCTTCGCCGTCGCCGGCGTTCGGGTCCGCGCCGGCCGGACCGGGGCGCACACCCTTCGATGCGGCCCCGCCGTTCGCGAGCCGCATCCCGCTGCCCAAGCCGATCCCGGACGCGCCTTCGCTCCCGTCGGCCGCGCGCGCGGACACCGCCCTGCCCGAGCTTCCGGTGTGCGAGCCGGGGATCGCCGCCGCGCTGATCGGCCTCGACGGGACCTTCAAGCGCCTCGACGACGCGTTCTGCTCGCTGCTCGGCTGCCGCGAGGACGAGCTGCGCGCCGCCCGCTGGCCGTCGATCATCGATCGCGACAACCTCAAGGCCCACCGCGAGATCGCCCGCGCGCTGCGCGCCGGCGAGATCCAGAGCGCCGACGTCGAGACGATCTACATGCACGCCGGCGGCCTGCTCGTCCCGATCGAGGGCACGGTGACGATGCTCCGCGACCCCGCCGGCCAGCCGGCGCACTACCTCTTCCGCGCCGACGTCCGCCGGACGTCGGGCGCGTCGCAGTACTGAGCGGTTCTGCCATCCTCGCCGGGTGCGCCCGACGCTGTTCGAGTTCGCCGGTGGCGAGCCCGCC
The DNA here is from genome assembly GCA_963743055.1 of uncultured Actinomycetes bacterium. GTDB lineage: Bacteria > Actinomycetota > Thermoleophilia > Solirubrobacterales > Solirubrobacteraceae > CADCVQ01. The sequence continues at coordinate 283,991 of CAVUOK010000008.1, forward strand.
TTCCTCGCGCTCGCGACGGCGCACCACGCGCGCTGCCTCGCGGACCCGGAGCTCAACCATCCGTTCTCGCATCCCGACCAGCACCCGCGGCATGTCGAGCGGCTGGCCGCCTACTGGGCGGAGGTGGGGCGGCCCGCCCGCGTACTCGCGGGCCTGCGGCGACCAGACGGAGGTGCTGCGGATGCACGCGGGCAACGGCGACATCTCAGACCTCGGCAGGCGCTTCGTCCGCTGCTTCGACCTCGCCGCCGACGACGCCGGCCTACCGGCCGACCCGGACTTCCGCGCCGCCCTGCACACGTACATGCGCTGGGCGGTCGACGACGTCCTGTCCTACTCCGACGAGGACGCCACCGTCGCCCCTGGCACGGCGATGCCGCGCTGGGGCTGGGACGGCCTGCAGACCTAGCCGGCCGCGGGCGCGGTCGTGCCGGTGCCGATCGGGCAGCTCACGCCGGTTCCGCCGGCGCCGCAGTAGCCGCGCGGGTTCTTCGCGAGGTACTGCTGGTGGTAGTCCTCGGCGTAGTAGAACTCGGGCGCCGGCAGGATCTCCGTCGTGATCTCGCCGCGGCCGGCCGCGGTCAGAGCGCTCTGGTATGACGCGAGCGACGTCTCGGCGGCGGCGCGCTGCTCGTCGGAGGTCGTGTAGATCCCCGAGCGGTACTGCGTGCCGACGTCGCCGCCCTGGCGCATGCCCTGCGTCGGGTCGTGGCCCTCCCAGAAGCGCTTGAGCAGCTCCTCGTAGGAGATCTCCGACGGGCGGTAGACGACGAGCACGACCTCGTTGTGGCCGGTCCGCGCGCTGCAGACCTCCTCGTAGGTCGGGTTCGGCGTGAGGCCCCCGGCGTAGCCGACGGCGGTCGTGTAGACGCCCGGCGCCTTCCAGAAGCTCTTCTCGACGCCCCAGAAGCACCCCGCGCCGAAGATCGCCTGCTCGGTGTCCTCGGGAAACGGCCCGCGCAGCGGCGTGTCGAGCACGAAGTGGCGCTCGGGAACCGGCATCGGCGTCGAGCGGCCGGGCAGGGCGCTCTCGGGGTCGGGCATCGCGGTCTTGTGCTTGCTGAGGAAGTTGAGCATCGTCACCTTCGAAGTCGGCGGTCGGTGACGTCAAACGGTAGCGAGGATCCCTTACGGGACGATCACGTCAGACGCGCCGTGTCGGTACCGTCGCCTACGAGCATGGACGAGGCCGCAGCACAACCCCCGCGGGCCGAGCCGGACCCGGGGATCGGCACGCTGCTGGCCGGCAACGGCGTGCGCGGCGTCGGCATGCTGCTCGTGTTCTTCACGCACCTGTTCCTGCTCGCGGACACGGCGCCCGACAACAACATGCGCTCGTACGGCTGGGCGGCGCCGATCCTCGGCCACATCGACCTCGGCCTCGCCGCGTTCTTCGCGCTCTCGGGCTATCTCATCGCGCGGCCGTTCGCGCGCCACTACGTCATCGGCACGCGCAAGCCCGGCCTGCGCTCGTACACCCGCAACCGCGTGCTGCGCGTCGTGCCCGCCTTCTACCTCTTCACCGTCCTCGTGCTGCTGAGATTCGGCCTCGACGGCACGCTCGACCCCGGCCACGAGAACACGAGCAGCGCGCTGCAGATCGTCGGCCAGTTCCTCTTCGTGCAGGGCCAGACCGGCGGCCCCGCGGTCGTGCCGATCGGCCCGGCCTGGTCGATCGGCGCGGAGGTCGGCTTCTACATCCTGATCCCGATCGCGGCGTGGCTCGCGCTCCGCCTCGGCGGCCGGCTGGACGGGCCCGAGACGCGCGCCGCGCTGGGCGTCGCCGCGGCCGGCGCGGTGATGCTCATCAGCATCGCGCTGCGCGCCCACGACCAGTACCGCTTCGCCTGGCTCACGAGCCCCCCGGCGATCATGTACGTCTTCATGCCGGGCGTCGCGCTCGCGCTCGTCGAGCCGCTCTTGGCCGCGCGCCTGCGCGACCGCGCGAAGCCCGCCCGCCTCATCGCCTATGCGGCGTTCGCGTGCTCGGCGCTCCTGGCGGTCGCCTACGCGGCCACCGACTACGACCCGCGCCAGACCCCGATCCACCACGCCCTCGGCCAGCGCGCGCTGCTCGCGGTCCTGTGCTGCGGCCTGCTGATCGGAGGGTTGCTCGTCCTGCAGTTCGGGACCGGCGGCGGGCCGCGGCTGTTCGTCAACCGCCTGATGCTGTGGATGGGCGAGCGGTCGTACTCGTTCTACCTGGCCCACATCTGGGTCCTGTACGAGATCGACCACGCGCTCGGCACCGGTGAGAGCGTCGGGACCCGCGTCGTCCTCATGGCCGCGATCGCGCTGCCGGTCACGACGGCGATCGCCGCGCTGTCGTATCGCTACGTCGAGCGCCCGTTCCTCGAGCGCAAGCGCAAGGTCGTCCCCGGCGGCGACAGCCCCGGCGGCTCCGGCAAGCCACCCGACGCGCACTCCGTTCCAGCCGCTGCCCGGGCATAGCCCGCTAGTCTGCCCGCAATGGCCCGGCTCGCGCGGATCGCGTTCCTCGCCACGCTGCTGATCGCCGCGACGGCGCTGGCGGGGTGCGGCGGCGACACCAAGGAGAAGAACGCGTACATCCGCGAGCTCGCCGCCGCGCAGACGCAGTACCAGACGAAGGCCAAGCGAATCGAGGCCGATGCCACGCCGACCAGCACGCCGCGCCAGGATCGCGTCACGCTCGACCGCTTCTCGGCCGCGATCGCGGAGACGATCACCGCGCTGCGCGCGATCCAGCCGCCGTCCGAGGTCACCGCGGAGCACAAGGCGTTCGTCGACGTGTTCGTGAACTGGCACGACGACGTGGAGCGCTTCACGAAGGCGATCTCGAAGCCGACGCGCAAGGGCGTCGAGCGCGCCCAGCGCCAGATCGCGGTCGCCAACCAGACGTTCAACCAGTCCCTGCGCCAAGCCGGCACCGACATCGACGCGAAGCTGGCGGCCTGACGATGAACCCCATGTGGATCTGGGTGCAGTCGGCGATCGTCGTCTTCGTGCTGGCCGGCTGCGTCATCGCGATCGTCAAGCTCGTCTGAGCCGATGTTCTCGTCGATCGTCGTGGGCATCGACGGCTCGGACACCGCGCGCGAGGCGGTGCACCAAGCGACCGTGCTCGCGCGCTCGGTCGGCGCCCGGATCGAGCTCGTCAGCGCCTACGAGCCCGTGACCGACGCCCGCCTGCGCGAGTCGATCGCCGTGCCCGAGGACCTGCACTGGATCATCAACCCGCGCGAGGACGTCGAGGCGACGCTCGAGTCGGCGGCCGCGGAGATCCGCGCGGCGGGCGTGGACGTCGAGGTCTTCGCCCGTCAGGGCGACCCGGCCGACGCGATCCTCGACATCGCCGAGGAGCGCGGCTCGGACCTCATCGTCGTCGGCAACAAGGGCATGACCGGCGCCAAGCGCTTTTTGCTCGGCTCGGTGCCGAACAAGGTGTCGCACCACGCGCCCTGCTCGGTGCTCATCATCCGAACGGCTTAAGGCGTGACGGGCGCCGGCGCTGTGGCCGCGGTCGCGTCGACCAGGCCGGCGCCGTAGTAGCGATCGCGGCCGGGCTTGCCGAGGTCGTGCGCAGTGCGCTCGATGTGGCGCTCGACCTCGCCCGGCGTCGGATGCGCGCCGAGCACGCCCGAGGCGAGCACGAGCGCGACGATGCCGCTCACGTGCGGTGCGGCCGACGACGTGCCGCGAAACCCCGGCAGCATCTCGAAGCGCCGGGGCGCGCTGGCCGCGAAGCTCACGCCCGAGATGTCGCGGCCGGGGATCGCGTCGGGCTTGCAGTTGGGGTCGTTGCGCAGCGACGCGTCGAAGCCGCCGCCCGGCGCGACGACGTCCATGCCCGCGCCATGGTTCGAGTAGCTGCCCAGGCAGCCATGCTCCGTCGTCCCGCCGACGTTGATCGCAAGCGTGTCGTACAGCTTGCTCGGGACGCGCAGGTCGAAGCTGTTGCCCGCCGCCGACACGACGACGACGCCCTTCGAGCGCGCGTCGCGCAGCGCGTTGCGGACCGTCTTCGACGTCATGACGCTGCGCGGCGTCGGGGGCAGCGGCGGCGCGTCGAAGAGCTCGAGCGACAGGTTGATGACGTCCGCGCCGTGGTCGACGGCATAGCCGATGCCGCGCGCGATCGTCGCGGCGTCGCTCTTGCCCTCGAAGTCGAGCACGCGCACGGGCATGATCCGCGCGCGGTACGCCACGCCGACGGTGCCGTAGCCGTTGTTCGCCGTCGCGCCGATGATGCTCGCGACGAACGTCCCGTGGCCGAACTCGTCGCTCGGGTACGGGTCGTTGTCGATGAAGTCGAAGCCGCGGACGAAGCGCGACGGATCGAGGTCCGGCGAGCGGGCGTAGGGGCCGCGGCTCGTGTACGCGACGCCGCTGTCGAGGATCGCGACCGTGACCCCGCGGCCGCCGCTGCCGCCGAGCCTGGACGCCTGCGACCAGGCGGCCGGGGCGTTGATCCCGAACGGGCCGTTGAGCTCCCACTGCACGGTGGCCCAGCCGGCCGGCGGGCCGGCCGCGCTCGCGACGCCCGAGTCGTTTGGGACGTACGCCGCCCGCGCGGCAAGCGAGCGCTCGGACCAGGCGACGGCGCTGTCGCGTCGCAGCCGGCGCAGGGCGGCGGCGGGCGCGGTCCCGGCGCGGGCTTTGACCACGTCGGCGCCGCCGACGCGCTCGACGCGCTCGACTCCCGCCGCGCGCAGCGTCGCCGCGCGCGCGGCGGCGCCGGCGTCGTGCTTGAAGCGCACGACGAGGCGGGTCCCGGCGGGCGTGGCATGCGCCGCCCCGGGGGCGGTCGCGACCGAGAGCGCGCACGCTGCCGCGAGCGCGAGGCACGGGTGCTTCATTCGGGGGAGATGGCGCAACGCGGGAAGTGTGGTGTGCGGCTGGCGCAGCGGGCACCGGGTCGAGATCCGTGCCGCTGCGCGTCGTACCTGCAACACACGATACGCAGGGTTGGTTGCGGGGGCGCAGAAGGCCAGGGCCGGCGCTGCGATAGTGCGACGTTCAGCCATGGCGACGCCCTTCTTTCCGCGCGACGAGTACTTCATGCGCCTCGCCCTGCGCGAGGCCGAGGCGGCTTCGGCGCACGACGACGTCCCGATCGGCGCGGTCGTCGTGCACGACGGCGAGGTCATCGCGGCGGGGCACAACGAGCGCGAGCTGCGCCAGGATCCGACGGCGCACGCCGAACTGCTCGCGCTGCGCGAGGCGAGCCGCGTGCTGGGGTCGTGGCGGGTGCTCGAATCGGTGCTGTACGTGACGCTCGAGCCGTGCGCGATGTGCGCGGGAGCCATCGTGCTCGCGCGTGTGCCGCGGGTCGTCTACGGCACGACCGACCCGAAGGCGGGCGCCGCCGGGTCGGTGCTGGACGTCCTCGCCGAGCCGCGGCTGAACCACCGGCCCGTGGTCGCCGGTGGCCTGCTCGCTCTGGAGTGCGCGACGCTGCTGACGGACTTCTTCGGCTCGCGCCGCTGACGTCCTCAGTCCGGCTCGTGGTCGAGCTGGATGATCGAGAAGTGGGTCCCGTTCGAGTCGCTGAGGATGCACATCCGGCCGGTGCCGGGCATGTCGAACGGCTCGAGCTCGACGGTGCCGCCGAGGTCGTTCGTGCGCTGCGCGATCGCATCCGCGTCGGCCACGAAGAAGTACACGTGCCAGTGCGGCGGCACTCCCTCGGGCCACTGGTCGTTCATCTTCACGAGGCCGCCGATCGCCTTGTCGTCGAGCGTGAGGACCGTGTAATCGAGGCCCGCGGCCGGGTCGTCCTCGCCTTCGTCGTCCTCCTCTTCCTCGGTGCCGTAGCCGAAGACGGCCGTGTAGAACGCGAGCGCGGCGTCCTTGTCGTGGACCTGCAGCTCGTTCCAGCCCAGCGTGCCGGGCTCGTTGACAAGCTGCGCGCCGGTCGTCCGGCCCGCCTGCCAGAGGCCGATGAACGCGCCGGCGGGGTCGATCAGGACGGCCATCCGCCCGGCGTCCATGACGTCCATGGCCGGCACCGCGACCTGCCCGCCAGCCTCGGTGGCGGCGGCGACGGTGGCGTCGGCGTCGTCGACGGCGATGTACGTGCTCCACACCGGCGGCTGTGACTCGTTCTGCAGCGGGCCGATGCCGGCCACGAGCTTGTCGCGCAGCGTGAACATCCCGTAGCCGCCGGTCTCCTCGGGCGGGCCGGCGGACACGTAGTCCCAGCCGAAGAGGCCGCCGTAGAACGCGACGGACTTGTCGACGTCGGCTGAGGCTATGTCGACCCACGAAGGGACGCCGTTGGGATAGGCGGACCGCTCGGACATGCGCTTGCTCCTGTTCTGTCGGGGGCGGGAGCGGCGATCCTCCCGGGTCATGACGAAGCGGTTGTAAAGCTCGATCTCCTATCCTCAGACGCTGCGCCAGCGCGCCTCGGAGGGGTGCGAGAGTGGCTGAATCGGGCGGTCTCGAAAACCGTTGTAGGGGCAACCCCCCTACCGTGGGTTCGAATCCCACCCCCTCCGTGGATGTGTCTTACGCGAACCCGATCCCAGTGGGGCACGGTGCCCGATCGGGTCCCTGCAGGCATGCCGCGCGCATCGAAGGCTCGCGCCCGCGTCGGTCTCGGGGGCGCGGGGTCGGCGTCCGCCGGTGGACGTCACGACCGCGCCGGAATGAGCTCAAGCTCGTCGATCGCCTCGAAGTCACGCCGCTTGTAAGTCGCCAGTGCGACATCGTGGACGAGGCAGCAGGCTGCGATCCAGGCGTCGTTGGCAGGCAGCGGCCTGCCTCCCCGAAGAGCCATTCCGGTGAGTTCGCCCCATCGTCGCGCGACGATCGGATCGCCGGGAATCGCGGGGATCTGTTTCAGCCAGGAGGTCAAGGTGGCGATCCTTCGCGGCCCCCAGCGAGCGTGGGCAGCTCCACGGAACAACTCGCCGACGGTCACAAATGTGACGAGCAGCACCGCTCCGGTCAGTCGCTCGGCAACGTCGTTGGTGAGCGACCCGCGTAGGAGTCGGGACACGACATCGGTATCGAGCACGATCCGCTCAGCGATCGTGGTCACGCTCGGTCCGCGTCAAGGCAATGAACCGGTCGACGTCCTCATCGCTGTCCCAAAGATCGGGGCGCGCCAGCGCTGCCAGATCACTGATAGCTCCGGCGCCTGCTCCTTCGACGATCTCTTCGAGGGTCGCGGTCGGGCGATCGAAGGTCCCCACCGCCGCCGAGGCTTCCTCAGGCGGCACCGGTTGCATCGCTTCGACATCCGTGCGTCGTAGTCGGCGAACGCCGCTTGGCAGACGGACGGCTCTGATCAGTCCGCGATCGGCGTAGCGCCTCACCGTGTTCTCATGCACGCCGAGTCGTTGCGCTGCCTCGCGAAAAGAGATGAAGGTAGACATGGAAGCTACGGTAGAGATGGTAGCTCGTGTCCGGACTGAACGGGCTGCGGGCTCGACGCCCGGTGCCGCGCCGCGCGCCCCGTCAGATCCATAGGACACTCGATCAGGCGGTCAATATCAGGCGACGCGTCACCATCCTGCCGGGCACCCGGATGACCCACGCATGCCGGACGTTGCGCGACGCGATGAGCTGTTGACCGGCGCGGCTCGCGCGTCCGTGGATGTTCGTGCAGCGCGGCGACGACGGAGTCCGTGCGCACAGGGCCTGCGGATCAAGCGAGCGTCCCGCGCGCACACACCTGTCGGCGATCGCCGACGCTCGGCGTCGTACGGCATGAGGCCATCGATCAAGCGCTCTCGAGCATGGGGTCGAGGGGCTCGCTTCGCATACGTTCGCTCGCTTCCGTGAGGTCGCGCAATGCATAGCACGGCGGCCTCCGCGGAGCCCCTCCGCGGCCACGCATCGCTACGCTGCTGTCTACAGAGGTGTTTCATGGGTTCGGAGACGACTACCATCAGGGTTCGGCGCGACACACGGGATCGCATCAACCGCCTGGCCGGGGCACGCGGATGTCCGCTCCGGACCTGATCGGGGTCCTGATCGACCGCGCGGAGGACGAGGATCTGTTCGCGAGTCACGCGAGTGCCTACGAGACGTTGCGGTCCGAGCACCCTGATCTGCTCCGCGAGATCGAGGCGGAGGACAGCGAGTGGGAGCGTTCGGACCTCGCCGCGCCGATCGATGACGATTGACGGGCCCGCTGCAATGCGACGTTTGGCTTGCGCGACTGGATCCGACCGCCGGTCACGAGCAGGCCGGCACGAGGCCGGTCGTCGTGGTGTCGCGCGACGCGTTCAACGCGGCTGGGTGGCGGCTCTGCCTCTGTGTCCCGCTGTCGACGCGGGACCGAGGATCTCCGCTTCATGTGCGAATCGACCCTCCGGACGGCGGGGTTCGCACGACGAGCTTCGCGCTCGTCGATCGGATACGTGCGCTTGACCGCTCGCGACTCGAACAGCGTTGGGGCGCCGTTCATCCTGCGACGCAGCGCCAGATCGTCGCGTTGCTCTTGAGAATCGTGGCCCCGCGCTGAGGACTACGACGTACCCGCGCTCCGCGGTTGGCTGCTGATCGAGGTCGGGTCCGGACGCACGGGGGCGGGCAGCTCGCGCGCGACGAGCTCGCCGATCCGCTCGCAGGCGCGGCGCGCGAAGCGCACCTGCTCGTGCCGACCGACGAGCCGGAAGCCGAGCCGCACGAGCGGGTTGCCGGCGCGGGCGCGACGTGACACGGCGTGGATGCGGAACTCGACGGCCCCGTCGTCGAGCCACTTCCACACGGCGAAGTCCATCCGCCCGCGCTCGAAGTGGCCCTCGAGCGTGCCGTAGCTCCAGCCCCAGACCCGCACGGACCGTCCGTCGACGGCGCGCGTCTCGTCGGTGATCGCGCCGACGCGGCAGCCCAGCAGGAATCGCAGCGGGCCGAAGCGCGCCTGCAGCAGCATGTTGCGCCCGGCGAGGTCGTCGCTCGGATCGAAGACCGCGCGGACGATCGCCGGGTCGGCGAACGCGTAGTCGCGCATGAGGCGCTGCGCGATCTGAAAGCTCGCCCCGGCGACCGGCGGACCGGGCGGCTCCGCCGGCAACGGCTCGCGGTAGTCGTCGACGTGCCAGCCCGTCGCCGGCCGGGCGTCCGCGATGTCGGCGGGCGAGAAGTTCAGCTGCCGCCCCGCGAGGTCGGCGAGCGCGCGCTGCACCCGCGGCGTCGCGGCCACAGGCTCATCCGGCACGGGCGAGCTCGGCCTCGTCGACGCGTCGCGTCGTGATGTCGAGCGGCCCGTCGCGCCGGCCGCCGGACATCTCCATGAGCCGCTCGAGCACGGAGGTCCACATGTGCAGCTGGACCTCCTTGTTGACCGGCACCCGGTCGAACAGCAGGTTCGACACGCGGTCGCCGCCGCGCGCCCACGCCTCGATGCGGATCTCGAGGCGCCCGCTCCCGAGGTCGCGCGAGCTGAAGCGGATCCGCCCGGCCTCGAGGTGCCCGTCGAGCGTCGCGAGCATGAAGCCGCGCTCGTCGGCCTCGACCGCCCGCACGGGTCCGTCCCACGGGCCGGGGATGCGGATCGTGAACTCGTCGCCCACCCGCAGCGCGCCCTCGTCGCCGCGCAGCTTCACGAAGCTGCCCAGCGCCTTGGGCGCGGCGCGGTTGGGGCAATCGCCGAAGCGCTCGATGAGCTCGCTCGCGGTCAGCTCGGCATCGCGCACCCGCGCGACGTAGCAGCGGTGCATGAGCGGCCCGTACCCGTCGTCGATGCCCTGCAGGTCACGGCGGTCACAGCACGCCGGCAGCGGCGGCGGCGCGTCTGCGGGCAGCGCGCCGGGCGTCTGCACGCGATGCATCGGCGTCGTGCGCCAGAGGTAGTCCCAGCCGGTCTTCAGCACGCCGAGCGGCCACCGCGACGCGGTGGCAAGCCGGCGGGAGAGCGTGAGGCGCGAGGTCATGCCGCACGCGCATACCCGCCGCATGCCTGCGAGCACACCGGGGAACAAGCGGACGCGAGCCATGCTCGCCTCCGCACTTCATTCCGCCGGCCTGCGCAGCGGGCACATGCAGGCCCTGTCGATGGGCACGGTCGCGCTGTGCATCTCGCTCTGGATCCGCGCGACGACCGTCGACCAGGACGAGCGCGGCAACGCCGAGCGCCGCGCGCTGTTCGTCGGCCTCTGGCCGCCGACCCTGTGGCTCATGGGCGACACGCTGCGCCGCCAGGACCGGCGCCGCTTCCTGCGCTGAACGCGGGGGCCTGGCGCGCTCAGCGGCGCAGGGATCGCGCCACGGACGCGACCTGCGATCCATAGCCGCCCCCGAACAGCACCGCGTGCACGAGCAGCGGCACGAGCTGGTGCAGACCGACGCGCTCGTCGCGCCCCTCGGCGAGCGGGTGCACCTCGTCGTAGGCGGCCAGCAGCCGCGCAGAGCGAGCGCCGAACAGCTCGAGCATCGCGAGGTCGGTCTCGCGGTGGCCGCCGTGCGCGGCGGGATCGACGAGCACCGGGGCGCCGCCGCCATCGCACATGACGTTGCCCGACCACAGGTCGCCGTGGATGCGCGCCGGCGGCTCGGACGGGCCGAGCAGCGCGGGCAGCCGCTCGCAGACCGCGTCGATCTCGGCGCGCGTGCCACGCGGCAGCGCGCCGCGGGCGTCGGCGCGCTCGGCGAGCGGGCGCAGCCGGCGCTCTGCGAGGAACGTCGCGAAGTCAGCCGCGGGGTCGTTCGGCAGCACGACCGGCCCCAGCCGCATCGGCGGGTGCTCGAACCCCGCGGCGGCCGGCGTGTCGGGCGCGACCGCTCCGAACGCCGAGGCTCCGGCCGCGTGCATGCTCGCCAGCGCGCGCCCGAGCTGCTCGTCGAAGTCCGGCGCGCGCGAGCCGCCGTCGATCCAGCCGAGCGCGAGGAACGGCGGGTCGTCGCCGGCGGCGAGCACGGACGGGACGCGCGGTCCACCCGCAGGCGCTGTAAGCCAGCGCAGGCCGGCGCCCTCGGCGGCGAACTCACCGGCCGCGGCGCCGGAGCGCGTCTTGACGAAGAGCGAGCGCCCGTCGGCGAGCCACACGCGCAGCGCCGCGTTGAGGCTGCCGCCCGAGACCGAGCCCGCTTTCGCGACGCGGCTGCCGAGCGCCGCGGCCACGGCCTGCGCGACGCGGTCGTCGCTCACGCGCGATCCAGCGACGGCCGCAGCTCCTCGAGCAGGCCGCGGCACGCCGCCTGGACGAGCTCGTAGACGAGCGCGAAGCCGTCGCCCTCGCCGTAGTAGGGATCGGGCACGGGGAGATCGCCGGCCGCGACGGCCTCGGGATCGAACGAGCGCAGCATGCGCACGCGCGCACGGGCCTCGCCGTCAGGTGCGAGCGCGAGGAGCGCGCGGTGGTTCGCGCGGTCCATCGCGAGCAGCAGGTCGTAGTCCGCGAAGTCGGCCGCGGCAACCTGGCGGGCGCTGCCGGTCATCGCGATCCCGCGCCGCTTCGCCTCGGCGGCCGAGCGCCGGTCGGGCGGGTCGCCGACGTGCCAGCCGCCCGTGCCCGCGCTGTCCACCTCGACGACGCCGTCTAGGCCCTCGCGGCGCAGCAGATCGCGCATGACCGCCTCGGCGGTCGGCGATCGGCAGATGTTCCCGAGGCAGACGAAGAGCAGTCGCATGCGGGGCATAGCCTGACGGACGTCGGGCGGTCAACGCCACGTCCCGCCCACAATCTCAGATCAGACCCGAGGCTCCGCAGCGGAACCAGCCACACCGGAACCGCCCGGTGGACTCCGGGCCGCGCGCTTGCCTGATCGATGGGTAGGACGTCGCTGCGATGCCCAGTCCGTCGTTTGTGGGCATCGCCACCTTCGCGCGCGAGGTTGGCGGGTTGCAACTGGTCGCGCGTCGCGCGGCTTCGCCCGAGCGACGGGGCGTTGTGCGTGAATGCAGACCGAGGGCCTGCAGGGTGCCTTGGAGATCGCGAACTCCTTTAGCGAGCGGAGCGTCCGTCGACCGCTGCAGCGCGCACGACGATCAGCACCGGGCCGTGTGTCGCACTGACTGTGCACAATTGCACAGTTCTTGCGTACGTCATTGCTTACACCAGCGTCACCGAACACTTTACGGTGGTCACCGACGATGCTCTCTGCATCGTAGAAGACAAACGAGGACTAGAATGGAGTTATATGTCGACTGTGCAGATTGGCACGTTGCGTGCTAGTTATACCGACCCGAACTGGAACCTGAAGACCGGGACCGGCAAGCGAGCGTCGACGTTCGCCGTCGTGTTCCCGACGCCCTTCACCACACCGCCCCGGGTGAACGTGTCGTTGGCGGAGTTTGACATCGTGAATACGGCCAATGCGCGGCTCGACGTCGTGGCGGAGAACGTCACGACGACGGAGTTCACAGTCATGTTCAGCACCTGGGCAGACACCTCGATCTGGAGCGCGGCGGCTGCCTGGATCGCGACCGAGTAACCGGCGCCGCAGCAGCTGGCGATGTCCGTGTCGACGAGGTCGCCCGTTTCGAGGCGAGCCTCTCGCGGTAGCGCTGCGGTCGCGTAGGGCGCCGGCGAGAGCGATGCGATCGCCAGCCGGTAAGCGTGAGGTGATGCTAGCGAAGCAAGCGGGCGGAGCCGCTCGACGCCGCGTCGATGATCTGCAGGCAGGTCGCGGCGAGGTGGTCGAGCGGCGTCTCCCGCTCGCTTCATCCGCAGTGCGGCACCCAGCATCGTCCGTCCCGCCCCCGCCGACCTTGCGCATGGGCGAGCGGGAGTTCGCGCCGACATCGACGAGACGCGCGCGGGCCGCGTCACTGGTTGAGTCGGCGGGCGATGATGCCCCGATCGCTATGGGTATGACTGCCGGGCGCCGCCGAGCCGGTGGTGGCAGGGCGGCTGGACGTAGTCGGCCCGATCGTCACATTCACCTACGGACGTGGCACCAGCAACAAGGACAACCATGCGCGCAACCACGCCGCGTACTGGGACGGGGACGGTGCTGACGCTCACTCCGGCATACGACATCTGCCCGCAGCCGCGCTCGGGAGGCGAGGCCGCGCAGGTCATGGCGATCGGCCAGGACGGCTATCGGATGAGCCAGCTCGCCGGGTGAGCGGCGCCGTGAGCCAGCGGGCCACGGCCACCTGCGACGGCACCTTGAGCCGTCGTTGCGTAGCCTGGGTGCGCATATGAAGCTGCGAGACATCTACACCCGCCCCGGCAAGACCTTCTCCGTCGAGTTCTATCCGCCCAAGGACGACGCCGGAGTCGAGCGCTTGTTCGCCGAGATCGAGAAGCTCAAGGCGCTGAGCCCCGCGTTCTGCTCGGTGACCTACGGCGCCGCAGGCTCGACCCGGGGCACGACGCTCGAGATCGTCCGGCGCATCCGCCACGAGGCCGGCCTCGAGGTCATGTGCCACCTCACGGTCGTCAACCAGCCCAAGCGCGAGGTGCACGGCGTGCTCGAGTTCCTGCGCGAGCACGAGATCGAGAACCTCATCGCGCTCGCCGGCGACCCGCCGCGCGGCCAGCTTGAGACCGACTGGACGCCACACCCCGAGGGCTTTCACCACTCGCGCGAGCTCGTCGAGGACGCCGTCGCGTTCGAGGACGGCTGGTTCTCGATCGCGGTTGCCGGCTTCCCGGAGGTCCATCCGCGCGCGGTCAGCCGCGAGTCGGACCTCACCTACCTCAAGGCGAAGGTCGACGCGGGCGCGGACATCGTCATCACGCAGCTCTTCTACGACAACGACGACTACTTCCGCTACGTCGAGGATGTGCGGGCGCTGGGCGTCGAGGTGCCGATCGTGCCGGGCATGATGCTCATCCAGTCCTCCGCCCAGTGCCGCCGGATCGCGTCGATGTGCGGCTCGAAGATCCCGGCCGGGCTCGAGGCGCGCCTGGCGAAGGTCGAGGACAACAGCGATGCCGCGCTGCAGCTCGGCATCGACTACACGACCGAGCAGTGCGAGGCGCTGCTCGCGTACGGCGTGCCCGGCTTTCACTTCTACTCGCTGAACAAGGCCCGCGGCGTCGCGCAGGTCTTCGAGAACCTCAAGCTGCAGACGCTCGCCGCCGCGAGCTGACAACACGCCGCTCATGCCGTAGCGGCGGGCGGCCGATACAGCGGTTATGGATACCGCGCACGAGCTCACCATCGAGCAGATGCGAGAGATCGTGCGCCTGCGCCGGCGCCATCCGCGGGCCGAGGTGCTCGTGCACCACAGGCCGTGGGGCCTGATCGTCGAAGCGCGCCGCTCGGGGCACGCGATCGAGCTCGAGCGCTTCGACTGGACCGGCGCCGTCATGCCGGACCAGCAGATCGCGTTCGCCGCGTAGCGCCGCGCGCGGCCCGCCGCCCGGACGATGCTCTAGCCTCGTCGGAGCACGTTCGGCTCCGGCCTTGCCGAACTGATCGCGAGGCCTCGCCGACGGCGGGCGCCCGATCGAGGTGCGCAGCGACGGCCCAACTCACAACGAGGGAGCGCCTTTATGGCCTCAAGCGGCAAGAAGAAGACCACGATGGCGAAGCTCGACCGTGAGCGCCGCATGCGCGAGCGCCGGATGGACAAGCAGGCCCGCAAGGACGCCCGCAAGGCACTGGCAAACATGTCGCCCGAGATGCGCGCCGAGCACGAGGCCGCGGAGATCGCCGCCGCCGACGACGATCGCGAAACCGCCGTCACCGGCGCCGTCTAGCAGCGGTTCGAAGGGTCTCGCGCCGCCGCCCGCACGGGCGGCCGGCGTGAGGTGGGGCAGCCGGCCGGCGCGGCCAGGCGCGCGGCCTACACCGTGGCCGGCGCGGGCGGGCGGCCTACACCGCGGCCGGCGCGCCAGGCACGCGACCTACACCGCGGTCGGCGTGAGGTGCGGGTACAGCGGGAACCGCTCCGCGAGGGCGCGCGTGCGCTCGGACAGCTCCGCGCGCTCGGCGTCGCCGAAGCCGCCGGTGAGCGCGGTGCCGATGACCTGGCCGATCTCGCGGAACTCCTCGACGCCCATGCCGCGCGTCGCGAGCGCGGGCGTGCCGATGCGCAGGCCCGACGTGACCATCGGCGGCCGGGGATCGTTCGGCACGGCGTTGCGGTTGACCGTGATGCCGATGTCGTGCAGGCGCGTCTCGGCGTCCTGACCCGATAGCTCGGACTTGCGCAGATCCGCGAGCGCGAGGTGCACGTCGGTGCCTTCGGTCAGGACGTTGACGCCGACGTCGAGCAGCTCGTCGGCGATCGCCGCCGCGCCGGCGCGGGTGCGCCGCTGGCGCTCGCGGAACAGCTCGGTCGACGCGATCTTCAGCGACACGGCCTTGCCCGCGATGATGTGCATCAAGGGACCGCCCTGCTGCCCGGGGAACACGGCGGTGTTGATCTTCTTCGCCCACTCCTCGGTCGACAGGATCATCCCGCCGCGCGCACCGCCGATCGTCTTGTGGATCGTCGTCGTCACGACGTCGGCGTGGGGAACCGGCGAAGGGTGCTCGCCCGCCGCGACGAGGCCGGCGAAGTGCGCCATGTCGACCATCAGCCTGGCCCCGACCGCGTCGGCGATCTCGCGGAAGCGCGCGAAGTCGAGCTGGCGCGGGTACGCCGACCAGCCGGCGATGATCAGGTCGGGGCGCTCGTCCTCGGCGATCTTCAGCACGGCGTCCATGTCCACGCGCGAGTCCTCGTCGGAGACGCCGTACGCCACGACCTCGTAGAGCTTGCCGGAGAAGTTGAGCCTCATCCCGTGCGTCAGGTGACCGCCGTGGTCCAGGCGCATCCCGAGGATCTTGTCGCCGGGGTCGATGAGGGCCATCATCGCCGCGGCGTTCGCGCCGGCGCCGGCGTTGGGCTGGACGTTGACCGCCTCCGCGCCGAACAGCGCCTTCGCGCGCTCGATCGCGAGCGTCTCGACGACGTCGACGTGCTCACAGCCGCCGTAGTAGCGCTTGCCGGGCAGGCCCTCGGCGTACTTGTTGGTCAAGGTCGAGCCCTGGCAGTCCATGACCGCCTGCGGGACGAAGTTCTCGGAGGCGATCATCTCGAGCGTCGTCTCCTGCCGGCGCGCCTCGGCCGCGAGGAGGTCGGCGATCTCGGGATCGACCTCCGACACGGGCTTGGTGAAGTAGTCGGGTCCCAGTTCGGTCATGGACCTGACGGTATCAGCGGCTGAAGCGGCCTCAGCCGGGATCCGGCGGCGCGGCTCCGAGCAGCGTGAGGGCGTCGCAGCCGACGAACGCGGCTCCCAGTGGCTCGCCCGCAACCAGCAGGCGCGCCCACGTCGCGTCGACGTCGAGGGCCTTCACGAGCACGAGCAGACGGCGCTGGCTCTCCCGCAGGATGCCGACGACGGACGGGTCCTGCGGGTCGCGGCCGATGGCCCCGATCGCGAGGTCGTCGGGCAGGCCGGCCGCGGCCATGAGGCGACCGGCTCGCGGGCCGATGACGCTGATCATGGCGATGGTCGAGCCGATGTCCTTGCACGACAGCTCCGCGCGATCGTGGCCCTTGCCGATCATCGGGCCCGAGGCCAGCGCCGCGTGCGGGCCGACGAGCAGCGTGCGGCGCGCGTCGAGGCGTAGATACCAGACGGAGCGCAGGCGCCGCGCGTAGCCGGGGGCGACCGCCGGGTCGCCGAGGCGCGAGGCGAGCGCGCGATCGAGCAGCGACGTCGCGGCGCGCAGCTCGAGCGTCCCGAGGTCCGAGCGGTCGGCGAGGCCGACGCTCTTCATGCAGACCGCGATCTCGCCGGGCACCGAGCCGTAGTCGGTCGCGACGACGCGGCCGTTGCGCTCGTGGAGCGTCGCGCCCGCCGCGAGGCAGGTCTGGGGAATCGGGGCGTCGAGCGTCTGGCGCGAGGTGGTGTCCACGATGGCCTAGAGAGGGCGGTCTGTCTCCTGACAGATCACAGCCGATCATAGGCCCCCGCGCAAGGACGCGCGGCTCGACCGCGCGCTGGCGAGGTGGTGCAGCGGGTGGGGCTGGGGACTACGCGGCGAGCTGCTCGCTGTGACCTCGCCGCTCTGCCGTCATCGCGAGCCGGCAGATCGAGCTGCGGCAGCGGCTGACCGTCTTGATGTTCGAGCGGATCGCGAGCGGGACGTCGGTCAGCTCCGCGTCGCGGCAGTGCTCCGCCGCGAGCACGAGCAGTCGCGCGAGGTGCGTCTCGGCGCGGGTCGCGCCGCGGGCGAGGTGCATCAGCGTGTCCGGGCCCATCCGCGGGTCGTGCGCGTCCTCGTGCAGGGCGATGACGTCGTTCGTGTAGTCGCCGGCGAGCGTCAGCATGCGGCCGGCGACCTTGAAGGTCATGCCGTCCGCGAGGCCGAGGTACTGCTCGATCGTCAGCTTGCCGGTGCGCTTGTCGAGTTCAACTGGCTTCATGTCTGGCTCCTGTGGCAACGCGGAGGCGAAGTCCTTGCTCCCTGTATCGGCCGCAAGGGCACCGAGAACAAGGCGCGTAGCCGCGCACTCGACGGCCCGGCGGCGTGCTGGCGCCGCCCGGCCTCGAAACCGGGGCGTGTCATGGAGTCCTCTCGCATGGTGTCGCCCGTCAGATTGGAGCGAATCGATGGAACGCGCCATGTACCGCTGGCTGAACTTCGCCGGGAGCGGTTCGCCCCCCGGTCGAATCAGCGCCCGGTGAAGAACAGCACCAGCGCGACGATCGCCAGCGCGAAGAGGATCGGGTGGATGATCGCGCCACCGGCGATGGCGATGATCAGCAGGACGATCGCGAGGATGAGAAGCACGGCTGCCTCCTTCAGAGGATTGAAGAACAGGCGCGTTCTTTGGCGCGCCAGCCACTCGGGACCGGCACGGCTCGTCCCGCCCCGCCAGTACCCCTCGGGGCGGCGCGCCACGCACCGATTTGCCGGATTCAGGCGGCGGCGGGCGGGAGGAGCGCGCGCTCGCGCTGCTCGCGCAGGTAGGCGAGCGCGGTCGCGGCGACCGTGACGATCGGGACCGAGATGAAGACGCCGATGATCCCCGCGAGGATGCCGCCGGTCGCCAGCGCGAGGATGACCGCGATCGGGTGCACGTTGACCGTGCGGCCCATGATGATCGGATACAGCAGGTGGCCCTCGACCTGCTGGACTGCGATCACGAGGCCCAGCACGATCAGCGCCTTGACGAGGCCGCCGCTGACGAGCGCGATGAGGACGGCCGCGAGCCCCGCGCCGAACGCGCCGATGAGCGGCACGAACGCGGCGAGGAACGTCAGCAGCATGAGCGGCAAGACGAGCGGGACGCCGAGGATCAGCAGGCCCGTCCCGATCATCGTCGCGTCGGCGGCGCCGACGAGCACGAGCCCGCGCACGTAGCCCGACAGCGCCGCGTAGCAGCGCTCGGCCAGCTCGTCGAGGCGCGTTCGCTGACGGCCGCCGAACGTGCCGGCGATCCAGCGCCACAGGCCGGGGCCGTCCTTGAGGAAGAAGAACAGCAGCAGCAGCGTGATGATCAGGCCCGTGACGACCTCGCCGACGAGGATCGCGCCGTGCAGCGCGCCGCCGGTCAGCTCGCTGCTCGAGTCCGAGAGCTTGTCGACGCCCTCGTCGATCTTGTCCTGGATGTCGGCCTTGCTGAGGTTGAACGGCGGCTGGGCGAGGACGTCGCTGGCCTCGCGGACGCCGTCCTGCACGCTGTCGGCGAGGTCGGAGAACTGCCGCGCGACGGCGGCTCCGGCCATCGCGAGCGCGCTCGCGAGCACGGCGACCGCGACGAGCATGACGGTCCCCGCGGCGGCCGCGTCGGAGAAGCGGTGGCGCATGAGCCAGCGGGTCGGCGGGCGCAGGACGGTGCTCAGGAGCAGCGCGATGATCACCGGCAGGACGACGACGCGCAGGTATGCGAGGGCGTAGACCGTCGCGCCGACCGCGGCGAGGATGGCCAGCAGGCGCCACGCGATCGCGGCGCCCGTGCGCAGCCATGGAGGGATCGGGTCGCCGGGCGGGGCGGACCAGGGTGGCGGCGGTGGTGGGCCGGGCGCGGCGGGCGGACTCGCCGGCGCGGCGAGGCTGTCGTCGGGCGCGTCGCCGGGCGGACTCGGCGACGTGGCGGCGCCGTCGCCGGGCGCGGGCTCGCGGGGCGCGTCGGCGGCCCCGGGAGGCGGCGGCACGGCGTCCGGCTCGCCCGGCGGGCGCTCGTCCTCGGCCTCCATCGTGCCGAGTCTAATCCCGGCAGGCGTGAGCTAACCTCTCGCGTCCGGCGGATCGCCTACTCGGCCGGAGCGCCCATGGCGCTCAGCCAGGCAACGTGCGGGCCCCGTGCTCGCAGCCAGTCCTGGTGGTCGGGAGTGTCACGCAAACCCCGGTGACACACACTCCGGGGACGTAGTAGTTCAGCGGTGATCCATGACCGGGCGGAACCGGGCGGGCCTTCGGGCCCGTCCGAGTCTCCGCTCGCCTCGCCCGCCGCTGAACGACCACGAGGCCCATGGCCGCACGCCATGGACCTCGAGGGGTCGGGGAGGGAACGTTGTGTCGCTTAGCGCGTGCGCGCAACCTTCTTGGCCGGCTTGGCGACCTTGACCGTCTTGCTGACCGCTCCGAGCGTCGCGTTGACCGTCCGGGCGGAGACCTTCAGGGATCCTCCCTTCTTCTTGAGGCGGCTGGCGACGGTGCTCGTCAGCTTGACCGTGACGGTCTGCTTGACGTTGCGCAGGACGACGATGGCCTTCTGGGCGAACGCCTTCTTGCCGGCGACGACGCCGTCGAGGGTCACGAGGCAGCCCTTGGGAGCGGCCGTCGGGCAGGACACGGTCATCGTCGCGCTCTTGCGGTTCTTGGCGACCTTGATCGAGCCGACCGTCGCGCGGTACGCCGTGAACACGGACTGGCCGGCCTTCGGCAGGGTGCTCGTGCCGGGCCGCGGCGTCGTGGTCGTGAGGGGCTTGGCCGCCGTGCCGGGGGTCGTCGCCGCGCCGCCGGCGCCGGCGATGACGCCCTGCAGCGTCCCGATGACACCCTGAAGCGCGTCTGCGCCGGGTCCGGGGGCCGCAGCGCCGACCGCCGAGCTGAGGGTGGACAGCAGGCTGGTCAGCAGCGACGTGTCGAGCCCGGCGATGCCGAGCAGCGGGCGGATGGTGTTCAGCAGGCCGTCGGCCCCGGGGACCATGCCGCCGCCGAGCAGCGCCTGGACCTGGGCGAGCAGCCCGTTGACGGCACTTGCGTCGGGTGCGGCGCTGACTGCCGCCGCGCGGCCGTTCAGCCCGCCGACGACGCCGGTCACCGCGGCCGGGTTGCCGAGCAGCGAGGTGATCTGGGCGGGGGACAGCACGCCGACGACGGAGGTCAGGTGGGCCGGGTTCAGCACACCGAGGACCGAGGTCAGCTGCGTGGCGTTCAGCAGGCCGAGGACGCCTGAGAGCTCCGACGGGGTGAGTGTCTCGAGCGTGCCGCCGAGCTGGCCGCTGCTCGTCAGCGCGCCGAGCACGCTCGTGAGGTTCGAGCCGCTGAGCGGCGCGAGGAGGTCGCCGAGCTGGACGAAGCTCAGCACGCCGAGGCCGTCCGTGAGCTGCACGCCCGTGAGGGCCGCGATCACCGCGGTGAGCTGGCTGACGTTGCCGGAGCTCAGCGCGGCGAGGATCTGGCCGGTCTGCAAGCCGGTGAGCCCGTCGACGACGGAGCTGAGCTCGGCCGGGTTGAGCGTCCCGAGCGCGCCGGTGATCTGGCCCATGCTCAGGAGGGCGAGCGTTGAGGAGAGCGTGTTGCCCGTGAGGGGAGCGAGCAGGTCGCCGGTCTGGCCGGCCGTCAGCGTGCCCAGCAGGTCGTCGAGCGTGCCAGCGCCCAGGAGGCTCGTGACGGCGCCGGTGAGCTGCGAGGTGTTCAGGCCGCCGAGGAGGGCGTCGAGCTGGCCGTTGGACGTGTCGGCCGCGCCGAGGAGGCTGGCGAGCTGACCCGAGGTGAGTCCCGCGACGAGGTTCTGCACCTGTGTCGCCGACGTGGCTGAGCTGATGAGCCCCAGGAGGATCGCGAGGACGGGGTCGAGGATGCTGCGGTCGGACTTGACGTTGGACGTTGCGGTCGACGCGGCACCGGAGGCCTGCGCCACGGTGGTGAGCGATCCTGCGCCGAGGGTCGCGGCCGTCGCGAGAAGCGCGATGCCGCGGCGAGACAGAGGCTGCATGAGTGTGCGGGTCCTTTCGGGAGTGGCGTCCCGACCCGTGTCGACCGTTTCAGTGCCCGCTTGAACCCCGGCGGACGAATGTTGCACGACCCGGCGCGCTCGCGGTCGGCGAGCTCAGGCCTTCGTGGTCCCGTGCTCGCGCAGGTACTCGAGGTAGAACGGCCGCATGAGCTCGGCGACCTCGCCGCGCCCGGAGTCCGTGAGGTCGTCGACGTGCGCGCGCAGCGTCAGGACGTCGGCCTCCGCCTCGTCGACCTCGCCCGCGGCGGCCTCGGCGACGGGCAGCATCTTCATGAGCGAGATGAAGAACCCGACGTCGAGATGGCGCAGCGCATAGCGCACCGCGAGGTCGTGCAGCTGCTCGGAGGAGAGCGCGTCGAGGTCGTCGGCGTCGGTCATCGCCACGGGACAGTAGCCGCGCCCGGCGGCTGCCGCCCGCCCGGTGTGATGTGATCTGGCGATGAGCCGTCGCGCGCACCTCTGCGTCCTGCTGCTGGCGATCGCCGCGCTGCTCGCGCTCGCGGGCTGCGGGGACTCGGACTCCTCCTCCTCCGACGAGGACGCCTCCACGGCGCCGGCCACGACAACCACGGCGGCCACGGCGCCGGAGCTCGGCCCGCCGTTCGGCTCGATGGACGACCTGCCCGGCGTCCTGAAGACCGCGCCGCCGTGGGACGCGAACACCGGCAAGCTGCAGCAGCGCCTGCGCGCGATCGGCCTGCCGGCGCTCACCGCCGAGGGCCAGGTCGTCCACATCCACCAGCACCTCGACCTGTTCGTCGGCGGCGAGAAGGCTGCGGTCCCGGACGACATCGGCATCGACCCCGACGGCGGGTTCATCTCGCCGCTGCACACGCACGAGAACGGCGACGGCGTCCTGCACGTCGAGTCGCCGACGCAGGAGCGCTTCTCCCTCGGCCAGTTCTTCGGCGTCTGGGGCGTGCGCCTCGACGCCAAGTGCCTCGGCGGCGCGTGCGCGGGGGATGGCAAGCAGCTGCGGGCGTGGGTCGACGGCGTGGAGGTCAAGGGCGACCCGACGCGGATCGTGCTCGCCGAGCATCAGGAGATCGTGATCGCCTACGGCACGCCCGCCCAGATGCCCGATCCCGTGCCGTCGAGCTACGACTTCCCGGGGAACCTCTAGACCACGACGGTCCACGGCACGATGCGGTGCCTGGTCACGATGCCGTTGACCACGTACGGATCGACGGCGACGAACGCTTCGACCTCCGCGGGGTCGTCGACGGCGAAGACGATCAGCGCGCCTGTCGGGGGCTGGCCGAGGGCGCCGCCGCTGACGACCTTGCCGTCCGCCTTCCATTGCCCGACGAGGCCGAGGTGGCTCTCGCGGTGCGGCGCGCGCTTCTCTACGACGTCCTCGACGTAGTCGTAGAACAGCGCCTGGTAGACGACGGGCTCGCTCATCGCTCCGGCGGCGGCACCCAGCCGCCGATCGCCCGCTCGAGCTCGAGCGCGACCGCGACGGCGACGTGGTCGCGCCCCGGCCCGGCAGCGGCCTGCACGCCGAGCGGCAGCCCGCGGTCGTTGAGGCCGAGCGGGATCTGCGCGACCGGCACGCCCGCGAGGTTGAAGACCGCGGTCGTCGTCAGCAGCCACGGCTTGCCGATCGTCTGGCCGTGCTTGGGAGCGACGCGCGGGTGCGTCGGGTGCAGCAGCACGCCGTCGCCGATCGCGTCGGTGACCTCCCGTGCGAACGCCTCGCGTGCCGCGACCTGCTTGGTCATCCGGCCCTGCGGCATCTTGCCGGTCATCCACTCGCTCATCAGCAGCAACCGCAGCGCGCGGGTGTGCGGGCCCTTGCGCTTCAGCCCGCCGCGCACGGTCACGTGGGCCGAGCCCTCGGCGACGATGAGGTCGCGGACGCTGACGCCGGCCTCGAGCTTCAGCACGGCGAGGTACAGCTCGAGCGCGCGCTTCATCGACTTGAGCTGGGTGACCTCGACCGTCGCGCCGGCCGCCTCGAGCGCCTCGGCGGCGCGCAGCCGGGCGGCACGCAGCTCGCGGCTGACCTTGATGTAGGACGTGTCCTCGCTCAGCAGCACCTTCATGCCGGCGATCGGCGCGTCGTCCGGGTCGCCGATCGGCATCTCGCGGGCGTAGGGATCGATGTTGTCGGGGCCGGCGATGACCCGCAGCATCGGCATGAGGTCCTCCGCACGGCGCGTGATCGGGCCGATCGTGAGCATCATCGCGGCGGTCTCGGTCTCGGTGACCGGGAACTGGCCGGTGCTCGGCACGAGGCCGGGGGAGGGCTTGAGGCCGAAGACGCCGTTGAAGAACGCGGGCAGGCGGATCGAGCCGCCGATGTCCGCCCCGAGGCCGAGCGGCGAGCCGCCGATGCCCACGACCGCGCCCTCGCCACCGGACGAGCCGCCGGCCGTGCGGGTCATGTCGTAGGCGTTGTGCGTGCGCCCGTACTGGCGGTTCTCGGTCTCGATCCAGAGGCACAGCTCGGGGGTGTTCGTCACGCCGAGCGGGATCGCGCCGGCGTCGATCATGCGCTGCACGGTCGGGGCGTTCTCGGGCGCGCGCCACGCGCTGCGCGAGACGAGGCCCGCGCAGTTGGGCATCCCCTTCATCGCGATCGATTCCTTGATCGTGCAGGGGACGCCGTGAAACGTTGGCAGCGTGTCGGCGTCCACGGTGGAGCGCAGCAGCTCGTCGGCGGCGTCGGCGTCCTGGCGGGCGGCGTCGTAGCGGTCGACGACGACCGCGTTCAGGCGCGGATGCGTGCGCTCGAGACGCTCGATATGCGCTTCGACGACCTCGCGCGAGCTTGTCTCGCCGCCGCGGATCGCCCGGGCGAGATCGATGGCGGAGCGCTCGGTGAGCTGGCTGGTTGGCGCGTGGACGGCCATGGGCTCCGACGAATGTACCGGGGCGTGACGCGAACCGGCCCAGCGGGACTTCCGCGCGGCGATATACAAGAATCCCCCCTGGCCGTGTGTAGGCTGCGCTACACATGCAGCGCGAGCCGTCTCTCACCGCGCCGGGCACAACGAATGTGTCCGGAATCGCGGGGGTGAAAGCGGTCGACGGTGAGACCCTGCAGCGGTTCGCGGATCTCATCGTGCGCTTCGCGGCCAACGTGCAGCGCGGGCAGATCGTCGCGATCGGCACCGAGCCGGGCAAGCTCGAGCTCACGCGCGCCGTCGCAGCCGCCGCGTACCGCGCGGGCGCGAAGTACGTCGACGTGACGCAGTTCGACTTGCACATCAAGCGCGCGCGCCTGCTGCACGCCGACGACGAGACGCTCGACTACGTGCCGCCGTGGCTCGGCGAGCGGATCCTCGCGCTGGGCGAGCACCGCGCCGCGCGGATCGGCCTGACCGGGCCGTCGGCGCCGGGCTTGTTGAGCGATCTCGACCCCGCGCGCGCCGGGCGCGACCAGCTGCCGTTCCTGCGCGAGGCGTCCGAGGTCGTCAACGCGCGCACGACGAACTGGACGGCCGTGCCCTGCCCGACCCGGCCGTGGGCGTCGCTCGTGTACCCCGACCTCGAGCCCCAAGCCGCGCTCGAGCGGCTGTGGACGCAGGTCCTGCACATGTGCCGCCTCGACGAGCCCGATCCGGTGGCGGCGTGGCGCACGCGCCAGGACGTGCTCGTGTCGGTCAGCGACCGGCTCAACGAGCTGCGCTTCGACGCGCTGCATTTCGAGGGGCCGGGCACCGATCTGCGCGTGGGGCTGCTGCCGACGTCGCGCTGGCTGTCGGCGCGCTTTCAGACCGTGGACGGGATCGACCACATGCCGAACCTGCCGTCCGAGGAGGTGTTCACGGCGCCCGACCCGGAGCGCGTGTCGGGCGAGGTGCGCTCGACGAAGCCGCTGGTCGTCGGCGGCACGATCGTCCGCGGCCTGAGCGTGCGCTTCGAGGCGGGGCGCGCGGTCGCGTTCGCGTCGGAGTCCGGCGGCGAGCTGCTGGCGCAGTACGCGAGCCGCGATGACGGCGCGTGCCGGCTGGGCGAGGTCGCCTTGGTCGACGCCGAGGGTCGCATCGGCCCGCTCGACACGGTCTTCTACGACACGCTCATCGACGAGAACGCGGCGTCGCACGTCGCGCTGGGCTCCGCGTACGAGTTCTCGGTCGCCGAGTCCGACCACGATCGCCTCAACCGCTCGCAGATCCACATCGACTTCATGATCGGATCGTCCACGGTGGACGTCACGGGGCTGACTGCGGCGGGCGAGCGCGTGCCGGTCCTGCGCGGCGGCGCCTGGCAGATCTGACGCTGCGTCAGCGGATCTTGCGTCGCTGACCGTTTCGCAGCGTCCAGGTGACGGCGTCCGGTCGGCGCATGACGTCGACCGCGACCTCGAAGGCGTAGAAGTTGTCCTTGACGGCGAACGAGCGCTCCGAGTGTTCGTAGCGCAGCGTGACGGCGGTGACTCCGTCGGGCACGAGGCCGGTGACGACCGATCGGTTGCCGCTCGCACCGCTGCTGCCCTCGATGCCCTGCTTGCGGAAGTCGTCCGCGCCGATCCCGCATCCGCCGCCGCCGCGCTCGGAGAGCAGGCAGAGGTCGAGCCGGGTCGTGGCGGGCTGCTTGCCGCAGCCGGCGACGTGCACACGTGAGCTCGCCGCCGCGACGAAGTAGCGCCGGCCGGCGACCGAGCCGACGTAGCGAGCGGTGCGGGCGACGAGGTTCGGCGCACCGCCGCCGCGGCGTCTGAGGTCCGCGGGCAGCGTGTCGGCGTCGCGCTGCGGCCGCCTGAGCACGGCCAGCTCTGCGACGAGACGAGGGTCGAGCCGCGCGTTGGCCGGCGGGCGGTCGCCGGTCGGCGGCTCCTTGCACGTCGTCGAGTGCGAGGCGGCGACCGTGACCGCGGTCTGCGCGGGAGGCTCGTCGATGCCGGGATCCCAGACCCCTGACACGCGCCCCAGCGCGGGTGTCGCGAGCCCCAGCCCGGCGACCGCCAGGAGGGCGACGTTGCGCGGCCGGCGCCACCAGCGGCGGGGCGCGCTCTGCGCGACGGCCGCGGCCCGCAGCTGCTGCTCGAAGTCGTCGAAGAAGGGGGTCATGTGCGCTCTCCCAGCCGTCCGCGGAGCGTCCTCAGGCCGCGCGCCACCCGCTGGCGCACGACCATCTCAGAGCACTTCAGCGCGGCGGCGATCTCGCCGTAGGGGCGCTCCTCGACGACGCGCGCGACGATCGCGTCGCGCTGTGCGGCGGGGAGCGCTTGCAGTGCTTCGCCGAGCTGCGGCTCACAGGCGTCGAGCGAGGCGAGCTCCTCGACGTGGACGAGGTCGTCGTCGCCGAGTTGGAGCGGCGTGAGGCCAAGGCGCTTGCGTGCGCGAGCCTCGACGGTGCCGCGCCGGTGGCTGTCGGCGAGCTTGTGGGCGGCGATCCCGTACAGCCAGGCCGTCGGCGGCCCCTTGTCGGGGTTGTATCGGGGCGCGGCGAGCAGCGCGGCGCAGAACGTCTCGGCGGCGAGGTCGGCGGTGACCTCCGGATCGCCGGTCCGCCTCAGAAACCACCCGAGGACGCTCGGCAGGTGCTGGCGGTAGAAGGCGACGAACGCGTCGGGGTCGCCGGCGACGAAGCGCTCGAGCAGGCGATCATCGGTCGCGGGCATCGCATCCATCGTCCTCTTGTTCGCGCCAGCGGCCGCCGTTGTGACCGACGGCCCCGCCGTCCGCCGCATCGCCCGCCCCCGCTAGGCTGAGCGGCCTCGGAGAGGTGCCGGAGCGGCTGAACGGGCACGACTGGAAATCGTGTGTGGGCTTTACGGTCCACCGAGGGTTCGAATCCCTCCCTCTCCGCTGACCCTAGCTGAGCAGCGTGTGCGGTTCGGTGGCTGCGAGACGTGCCTACGTGTCCCGAACCCGTTAGACCTCCTCAGCTCCACCCGTCGGAGATTCTTCATGCCGGTGGTCGGCCTCCATGGCCACGAGCACCTTTGCAAGCCGAGCGAGGGCCTTCGGTTCGTGGTGCGCCCGGATGGTGCCCCACTTAACGACCTTCTTGCCATCCTTGATGTTCTCTCCCGCCGCGATGCGCCTCTCCCTGGCGGAGGTCCCGACGTACTCCGACCTCAGCGGAAGTACGAACCGGAGGACGCGCCTGTCCTTACGAGACCCGATCTGCTCCACAGCATCGTTGAGAACCTCGACGAGCGCCCCGCCTATGGCCGCGTCGCTGTCCTCCACGTGCGGCTGCACTCGGCTACGCACAATCTCAAGCTTCAGTAGATCGCCGGCGAACTCGGGAGCGCGGTCAGGCACCACGCCCTCGATAACGAGGTTTGCCAGATTCTTCCGGAGCGTCTCGTACTTGGGGCCAGAGTACCGCCGCCGATACGGAGAGCCGAGTTCCGCCGAATCTTCGATCTTGATGATCGTTGGCGGGGGAACCTCATCCTCGTCCGGTGGGTCGTCGCCGGGCTGGTCCTCGTCGGAAGTCACCTGACGATGAGGGCAACGAAGACCGCGGCGAGCTGCACAAGCGAGGCGAGGGCCGTGATGCCACAGGCGACCGTCGCGCGCTTGAGGTCGGCGACCCGCGCAACGTTCCGAGAGCGCCGATCACGGAGGATCTGCGCGTTGGCCTTGATCAGGTTCTTGGCTACCGCGACGTTGCCGCGTTCGGCATGCGACACGTACTGCTCAAGCGTCTCTGGATCGAGCGCATCACTCTCGCGCACTCTCCAGGTTTCGAGGCTCCATGCGAGGGCCATACCCAACGCCATGATCGAGGCGAGAGCGCAACCGCCTAGCACGGGAAAGACCCACCCGTCGACGCTCTTATCGTCGAGAAGGGCATTGAGCACGCCGACCGTCGTGGCCATGACGATCGCGAAGAGCGCGCCAACGGCCGTGAACTGATTTCGGCTCTTGGCATCAAGGCGTTCGCTGCGCCGGAACTCCTCATCGACCATGCCTCGTGCTGTATCGAGGAGTAGCGCGAGCTGCCTGCCTTCGTCAGGCACGCCAGCCGGAAGATCCCTTGTGTTCTTCGGATCGCCAGTCGCCATCACTCGATGATGGCACGCGGACTGCTCTCGAACTACGGTCGCGGACGGGTCCGCAGCAGGGACGCCGTCGAACTCGAACATGATCCGGCTGATCGACACGAGCCTTATCTCGCGTCTGCGCGTCGGCGGACTTCGCGGCCCGTCGGATCCATGAGAGATTGAATCAGTTGGCCGAGAGGAGGCTCGGGGTTCGCATAGCGTCCCGTTCGCCCTGCTGACCTCTGTTGCGCGCCCTCTCTGCCAAGCTCGTGTGAGACGGTCTGCAGGACGTTTCTACTGTGTTTGAGGGCGAGAACTGGAGTCTGGTCGGATGCCGGAGAACACCAAGGACGAGACCGAGATCGGTTCGCTGAAGCGAGCCGTAGGCGAGCGCAAGGCAATCGATCTCGCGCACGACGTCGCGGCGCCCCCGGATCCCGAGCTCGTCGAGCGGGCTCGTCGACGCCGCTTCACCGCGGAGTACAAGCTGCGGGTCCTGCGCGAGGCCGACGCTTGCGCCAAGCCCGGTGAGATCGGTGCGCTGCTGCGCCGCGAGGGGCTGCACTCGTCGCTGCTGACGGAGTGGCGTCGCCAACGCGAGCGCGGGTCCCTCGCGGCGCTCGAGCGTCCCAGAGGACGTCCGAAGGCTGATCCGCGCGAGGCGCAGATCGCCGGGCTGCAACGCCTGTTGGAGCGTGCCGAGCGTGAGCTTGAGAAGGCCCGCAGGGTGATCGAGGTGCAGGGAAACGTCTCGGCGCTGCTGGGCGACTTGCTCGAGCCCAGGGGCGCGCAGGGGAGCACCGAGCGATGATCGAGCAGACCGTCGAAGACCTCGCGACGATCATCGGGACCAGGCCGGCATGTCGCGCGTTGGGCGCGTCGCCGGCGACGATCTACCGTCGGCACCGGCCGCCGCAGCCGCGGCCCTCGCGGTCTCGGGCGCCGTCGCCGCGGGCGCTGTCAGGGCCCGAGCGCGAGGCCGTCTTGGCGGAGTTGCACTCCGAGCGGTTCGTCGACAGCGCGCCCGCGCAGGTCTGGGCGACGCTGCTGGACGAAGGCACGTATCTGGCGTCTGAGCGCACGATGTACCGGCTGCTGGCCGGCGAGCACGGCGAGGTCCGCGAACGCCGTGCGCAGCTGCAACATCCGCCCTACGCGGCCCCGGAGCTGCTCGCCGAGCGTCCCAACGAGGTGTACTCGTGGGACATCACCAAGCTCAAGGGCCCGGCGACGTGGACGTACTTCCATCTGTACGTGATCCTCGACGTCTTCAGTCGCTACGCCGTCGACTGGACCGTCCAGCACCGCCAGGACTCGCTCGTCGCCAAGGATCTGATCGCGCAGGTCTGCGAGCAGCAGCACATCAAGCCCCACCAGCTGACGGTGCATGCCGATCGCGGCAGCTCGATGACCAGCAAGCCCGTCGCGTTTCTGCTAGCCGATCTCGGCGTGCTGAAGACCCACAACCGGCCGTACACCTCGACCGACAATCCCTACAGCGAGGCGCACTTCAAGACGCTGAAGTACCGGCCCGGGTTCCCGGCCCGGTTTGACTCGATCGAGCACGCCAGGGCGTTCTGTCGCCGGTCCTTCTCCTGGTACAACGGCGAGCATCGCCACTCGGGCATCGGCCTGATGACGCCCGACGCGGTTCATCACGGACACGCCGAAGCCGTCCACGCCGCCCGCGCCCGCGTCCTCCAAGCCGCCTACGCCGCGACCCCCGAGCGCTTCGTCCAGCGACCACCGCGACCGCCTGCGCTCCCGACCGCTGCCTGGATCAACAAGCCCGACGACGAACGGGCCGCTGCTCAGTAGTTTCTCGACGACACCGTCTCATCCGGCTTGACAGGCTCCGGCCGGCGACCGAGGCCCGGCGCCGCGCAGCGGATCAGAACTCGCCGTAGAGCCAGTTGCCGGCTGCCCTCTCGTCTTCACTTGCGACGAACTCGGCAACGCGCTGCGCGAGCTCATCGCGCGAGATCTGGCCGTCGCCGTCGATGTCAAGCCGGGCGAAGATCTCGATGTCGCCCACCACCTGGTACGAGGAACCTGACGGCGATCGGCACCTTGGTCGAGCGCACGACGGGCTACACGATGCTCGTGCACCTGCCCGACGGCTACAAGGCCGAACAGGTCCGCGACGCCCTCGCCGCGAAGATCCAAACGCTCCCAGACACGCTGCGCGCGTCGCTGACCTGCGACCAAGGATCCGAGATGCGCGACTGGAAGCACTCAGCGTAGCCGCCGACATCGACACCTACTTCTGCGACCCGCACGCGCCGTGGCAGCGCGCGACCAACGAGAACACCAACGGGCTGCTACGCCAGTACTTTCCGAAAGGCAGCGACCTGTCCATTCACAGCGCCGTGGATCTCGAGTGGGTCGCCAACGAGCTCAACGACCGGTCCCGCAAGCGCCTGGGCTACAGCAAGCCGGTCGAGGAGAGCGGACCGCTCCTGTTGCGCTGACCGCCAGAATCCACCGTTCGCATAGCATCCTGTTCGCCACGCTGACCTGTATTGCGCGGCGGCCGGTTCACGTCAGCACCGCGCTGACGTCCCCGGAGCTTGGCTGCCCGTGGGCCCAACCGCGAGCGAGGCTCTCCGTCTTCGCCAACCGCCCACTCGGCAAAGCGCTGCTCGAACTCGTCACGCGAGATCTGGCCATCGCCGTCGGTGTCAAGCCTGGCGAAGATCTCGTCTGTGTCGCCCACCAGCTGGAAGACCTCTCCGAAGCCCCGGTACTCGGCGGCCGAGATGACGCCGTCGCCTGACGGGTCGAGGGCGCCGAAGAGCAGTTGCGCGGTCGGCGCGAACGCCGCTTCGTCGTAGTCCTCCAGTGCGGTGCAGAACTCGTCAACCGTCACGACGCCGTCGCCATCGATATCGGCAGTTGCTCTCATCCGCTCCCACCACCCGGCACATAGCTCGTGAATGCCGGCATAGCCGTCGGAGCCCTCCTCCCAGCCGTTGCGCGCGGCAAACTTCTCAGCAACGGCAAGGAAGTCCGCTCGATCGAGCACGCCGTTGTCGTTGACGTCGGCCGCGTTGTACATCGCCGCGAACTTACGGTGCCGTAAGTCGCTCAACATTGATGAGCCTCCTTTGCTTGCTGCGCAGCGCGCATTCAGAACTCGCCGTACAGCCAGTTGCCGGCAGCGCTCTCGTCCTCGCCAAGGACGAACTCGATCCAAAGCTGGGTGAACTCATCCCGTGAGATCTGGCGGTCGCCGTCGGTGTCGAGTCGGGCGAAGAGCTCGTCGGTCTCGCCCTCGATCCGGTAGGCGGTCGCGAAGATCCGATATTCGGCGGGGGAGATGACGCCGTCGCCCGACTGATCGAGGGCGTCGAACAACGCCGGCCCGCCCTGCGCAAGCGCTGCTTCGTCGGCCGTCTCCACGACGTTGTCCCGGCCTGTGTAGAACTTTGTAGGTGGCGGTCCTCCCGCCTCGTCCGGTCCCGCTGGGACCTTGGCGAGTGCGAACAAGTCCATCGAGACGAGGAGAACCGCCATGAGGACCGTAGAGCAGCAGCAGGTCGCCACCGCTGAGCTCGGGCTGCCGCCCAGCGTGCAGGTCGCGTTGGGAGAGCTCGTCAACGCCGCGAAGGACGGGCTGCTGGCGTTGAGCGTCGGTGTCGGCCTGGGCGTGCTGAGCACGCTGATGGAGGAAGAGGTGACCGAGGTCGTCGGGCCGAAGGGCCGCCATGACGCCGACCGCACGGCGGTCCGTCACGGTCACACCGGCGGCGAGGTCACGCTCGGTGGCCGGCGCGTCGCGGTGCCGCGTCCACGCGTGCGGTCGGTTGACGATGAGGAGATCGAGCTGGCGACGTACGCGCATTTCGCCGATCGCGACCCGCTGACGCGCGTGGTGCTCGAGCAGATGCTCGCCGGCGTCAGCACCCGGCGCTTTGAGCGCACCCGCGAGCCGGTCGGCGAGGAGGTGCTCGCGGCGGAGCGCTCGGCGAGCAAGAGCGCCGCGAGCCGCGCGTTCGTCGGCCGCACCGGCGAGCACTTGCAGGCGCTGATGTCACGCTCGCTGGTCGACATCCGCCTGGCGGCGTTGATGCTGGACGGGATCGATCTGAAGGGCCGCTGCTGCGTCGTCGCGCTGGGCGTCAGCACCGACGGCGTGAAGGTGCCGCTGGGGCTGTGGGACGGCTCGACGGAGAACAAGACGATCACCGTCGCGCTCTTGGCGGACCTCGTCGACCGCGGCCTGGACGTCGAGCAGGGCGTGCTCGTCACCCTCGACGGCGGCAAGGCGCTCAGAGCCGCGGTCAACGATGTCTTCGGCGCCGTGCCCGTCCATCGCTGTGTGAGACACAAGGAGCGAAATGTGCTCGATCACCTGCCCGACCGCGACCGCGCGAAGGTCAAGCATCAGCTGCGCGCCGCATGGGCCCAAGACGACCACGCTCGCGCGCTGGACGGCCTGCGGCGCCTCGCCGCCGAGCTCGACCACCACCATCCCGGCGCCGCCGCGTCGCTGCGTGAGGGTCTGGAGGAGACCGTCACGCTCACGCGCCTGGGAATCACGGGGAACCTGCGCACGACGCTGCAGTCGACCAACGCGATCGAGTCGATGATCAGCATCCTGCGCCGGACATCAAGGAACGTGAAGCGCTGGCAGAGCGGCGACATGTGCCTGCGCTGGACGGCCGCCGGGATGCTCGAAGCCGAACAGCAGTTCCGCAAGATCATCGGCTACAGCGATCTCGCCAAGCTCGCTCTCGCCGTCGAGCGTGACGTGGCCGCCAGCCGTTCGTCGACGACCTCGCCCGCGACCGCCGAGCCGGCCGCTACGCTCGTCACCGCCTGACCGTCAACCGCGGATCGTCACCGCGAAGTTCCACAGCCGGCGGGGCATCGTCCGTCTCCACCATCGTGCAGAACTCCTCGGCCGTCACGATGCCGTCGTCGTCGAGGTCGGCGCTGGCTTTGGTGCGCTCCCACCATGCGGCAAACAGCGCGTGGATGGCGGCGTCGCCGTCCGATCCCGACTCCCAGCCGCTGAGCGCCGACAGCTTGTCGGCGACGGCCGTGTAGTCCGCACGTTCGGCCACGCCGTTCCCGTTGAAGTCGATCGCGTTGAACGCGGTCGTGAGCTTGCGACGTCGCAGGTCGCTCAACATCGATGCCACCCCCCTTTGGCTTGAGCTGCCTACGCTACATCGCCGGTCGTTGGACACGTGAAAAATGGTCTCGCCGGCCCGAGCGGCCCGCGCCCGCCCCGCTCGATCGTCGAGCGGCGCTCCTCACGCCCGTCGCGATGCCGTACGTTGCCGCGCGTTACGCCCGGCCGGAAGCATGAGACAGTCGATCAGCTGGTCAACGGTGGCCTCGGGGTTCGCATAGCGTCCCGTTCGCCCCGTGCCGCCGGTCACGCGGGGCCGAATTCGGCGATGCCGCCTCGCGTCGGCGCGGCCCGCGACGGTCCCGTGGACATGGACGACGTGGTAGGGGGCTCACGCCGAAACGCATAGGTATGTGCGTAGCGCTCCGGCCAAATTGCCCGGAGAGTGCGGACAAGGTTGGTCGTACCGTCGCGGGGCGCCGCTACCGTCGGAGCATGACGTTCGTCGAGCTTGAGTTCCACGCCGATGACCCAAGCCTGGTTGCTCTATGCCGCGGGTATTGGGAGATGGATGCCGACGGCACATTCGTCCACAAGCTGGCCGACCTTGCGGCGGAGTACGGCGTTCGCAAGAGCCTTGTGCCGTCCACGGTCCGCGAGCATTGCACCGCGCGGTCCGGTTCTCGCAGATGTCTCGAGTGCGGTTTCGGGGCTGAGCTGACTAGCCGGTCAGCGTTCCAAGCAGGGACGTCCCTGTCGGGCTGGCAGTGCGCCGACTGCCGCACGCAGGCGGATGCCCAACGACGTCAGAGCGCCGATGCACTTCGGGACCGGCACGCCTCGGTGTTGGCTGAGTTGT
Organism: uncultured Actinomycetes bacterium; assembly: GCA_963743055.1. GTDB lineage: Bacteria > Actinomycetota > Thermoleophilia > Solirubrobacterales > Solirubrobacteraceae > CADCVQ01. The sequence continues at coordinate 317,901 of CAVUOK010000008.1, forward strand.
ACGAGGCGCCTACCACGGAGGCGGCTAGCGATTTCGGTGCCTATCTCGGACTCCGAGACGCGGTTCTGATGGTGTCTCTCATCCGATGCGGCGCGGCCGAGGATCTCGACCACATCGTGCCGCGACGTTCCTGGCAAGCACACCTCATGCCGGGTGGCGACGACGAGGACTACGAGGTCTTGGCCGACCTGTTCAAGCGCGGCCTCCTACGCTTTAGCGCGCGCTCACAACCTGATGCGTTCGCTTGGGAAGGCAACGCTACAACCCGGACTCGGTGGCGTGGAACATCGTCCTCGAAGGTCACGTTGCTGACCTCGCCGCGTTGTCAGCCGCACTGGAGCAGCGACTGCGCGGCGACCGGTGGCCGATCCACTGGGAATTGGCCCGTGACTCGCTCTGGCGTGAGGTCGCACTCAGTGAGACCCTCGCCTACCTCGCCAAATGCCTCGATGACCACACCCTGAGCCTCCACGTCGGGGAGAAGACCCGACTCGTCCTCTCCGCGGCCCTGGAGGACTTCTCCATCGGCCAGGTCAACAGCTTCTGTTGGCGAGCGGCCAAGGATGCTGCTGCCTTCTACGTTGCGAAGGGGGTCACGAAGCCTCACGCGGCGAACACAGTTGGTGGTGCCATCCAGCGCAGCGCCGAACGTGCCCGAACCCAGGGATGGGACGTCAAGTCGTTCGGACGCGATTGGGATTGTCCGCCATCTGCGGTATCGGATGTGCTCGCTCACGTCGCCTTCGGCACCGGCGACGACTTCATGGCCACGCGGATCTCACCTGACGACAGTCCGGCTCACCGTGCGGCGACCCTCGATGACGCTGCGGCCCTGCTAGGTCTTACAGAGGACGAACTCGCCACGAACTCAGACGAGCGCTGGATCTGCGGTCAACACCGCCGCCTGCGAATCTGCTCGAGCCGCGATCCGCACCGTACTTCGTCGCACAAGCTCGAGACGGCCGCCGACCAACTTGAGAAGAAACACCGGGGGGTCTCGGCGGCCCAGAAGAAGAAGCAACACCAGCGCAAGTCCGCGAAGGCCGCGCGCAAACGCAGCCGACGACGGTGACCGCGGCTGACCTCGCGGGTGAGTGCCCGGCGATAGAGGAAGAGGAGGACCAGGCCAGGGCGTTGCTGCGTGATCTCGCCGGCGGTGGATGAGCCGGTCGTCTGGGACACGACGCTCGTATCGCGGCTGCGTCCCGGAGCCGATCTGCTCGAGGAGGTGCTTCGACGGCATCGGCGCCGTGGGCCGATCGGGATCGCGGCCGTTTCGCGGCTGGAGATCTCCGACGGGATGAGCAAGGCGGTGCGTCTGGGGCGTGCGGACTTCGCGCGCCTGCAGCTGAGGCGCGGGTGGCTTGGACGCACGACATCCAGATCGCCTGCGCTGCCTGGGAGGCTGGGCATGACATCGCAACAGTCGACATCGATCACCTCGGCGTGATCGCTGGCTGCATCAGCGCCTCGTGCCAGGCGCTGCCGGATTGAACGTCGTCGGTTCGCGCGCGTGGCGCGGTTGATCTGCGCGGCGCGCTCAGGGTTCGAAAGACGTCTCAGCAGGGCCGTGGATGACCCCTATGCGAACCGCGCTGGCACGGTGCGAGAATCCGGTTACGGTTCGGTGGCAGGCCGTTTTCGGCGGGCGAGTCGATCGCTACTGCTCCCGGCTGCGCCGAAGCTCGACGAGCGTGATCATGAGCGTGCGCGGTTCGTCGGCGAGTGGCTTGAAGCCGAATCGGAGGTAGAACGCCGCAGCTTGGTCGCTCACCGCGTGTACGACGACGGCCCGGATGGCAACCTCCTCTGCGGCTGCCAGCACCCGCGCGAGGGCGTCTCGCAGCAGCAGTGCTCCGATCCCCCTGCCGTGGAACTCGACATCGACGGCGAGCCGAGCTACAAGCGCTACGGGAATCGGAAAGTGCCTGGACATGCCTCGGCGCACAACGGGGCTGGCCTGCTCGTGGTGTAGATGGCCCACGACGGTCGTGTAGTAGCCGATTACCCGTCGCTCTCCGGCGAGCACGACGAACGTCCTTGCCGCGTCGCGTCGCTGGCTTTGGCCCGCGGAATGGCGCAGCCATCGGTTCAGCGCGTCCTCGCCGCAGTCGAACGTGCTGACGTCGTGCGCGGCCGGGTCGTAGCGCGGAGTCACACTCCGCCGTGTTCTCCGGGGCGATCCCACAGGTCCCGGAGCCGAGTGACCGTGTCGGGATCGGAGCCGTCGAGGGCCTCGAGGAAGCGTCTGGCCTCGGCGTCGTTGAGCGTGATCGTGCGCTGTTCTTCGATGATCTGCGCGGCACGTTCTCGCGCCGCTTGTCGAAAGAACTCGCTGAGCGTCTCTCCCACGGCAGCGGCGGCCGACGCGTCGAGATCGCGCTCCTCGTCTGTGAGCCGAAGTTCCAGCCGATTCGTCTTCATCGCGCAAGCGTACGGACACCGTACGGTAGTGTCCAGCGATGGTTCGGCCGTCGTCTGCGCGAAGGCCGCGCCGATCAGCGGTTTCGGTGCGATCCGGCCGCTCGCCCGCGCGCTTCGCGACCGGCAGGATCCACGAGCGTCTCGATCAGACGGTCAAGGTGGGGCGCGGGGTTCGCATAACGTCCCATTCGCCCCGTCATTCGAGCGACGTACGAACCCCGAGGCGTGGACGCGGTCGCTGCCGGCCGCATCACGTCCCCGGCGTCGTTCGCCGACGCCGGTCCTGTGATTCACGTCACGTTCCGTGTCGTTTGACTTGGCAGCAGGCGAGCGGCGATTATGGCTCTGGGGCGGCCGGCACCGGCCGAGGATCTACGGGAAAGGGAAGCATGCGACGTCCAACGGGATCGTCATGGAAGCTCGTCGCGCTGGCGGGTGTGATCGTGGTCGCGTCCGGGGGGATCGGTGTTGCCGCGATCCCATCGTCGTCCGACGGCAAGATCACCGGCTGTTACGGCAACAGCAACGGTCAGTTGCGCGTCATCGACGCTGAGGCGGGCGAGCAGTGCAAGAACAACGAAACGCGGGTCACATGGAGCCAGAGCGGCCCGCAGGGTCCCCCGGGCCCGCAGGGCGCCATGGGTCCCGCAGGGCCACCCGGCGCCCAGGGCGAGCCCGGTCCGCAGGGCGAGCCCGGTGCGCAGGGCGATCGCGGCCCGGCGGGGCCGAACCTGATCGCCAGCGGCGTCGTCGCATCCAACGGCGTCGTCTTCGCAACTCAGGGACCCGTACCAACCGTCACGCACGTTGCATCCGGCCAGTACGGGATCTCGATCACGCTGGGTCAGCGCTGCCCGGTCCCGACGCTGACGCCGTACCAGAACAGTGATGTGATCTCATGGGGCTACGGTGGCGGCTGCGGCGGCGGATCCTTCGTGTCACAGGTTCGTACCAGCTCCGGAGCAGATCAAGCCTGGAGCTATCACTTCCTCGGCGAGGAGATCTCCGCCCTGACCGCACGGTCGGCACAGTCGGCACGCGGAGGCTGGCAACGGTTCGCCCGAGCGCGAGGTTGAGGGGTTCGGACGGGAGGCGTCGTGAGCGGCGCCTCCCGTGCGGGCTGGCTTCGATGCCGCGGACCATGCGTCGCGCACACCGCATCCATGCGGCGCTCGACAAAGCCGGCCGAGTCCAACCACCAGTGCGTCAGGCGCTCGCTCACGCGGTGATGACGACTGCTGAGAGCGCACCCACGGCGCGCGCGACTCTCGTCAGCCGCGGGCGGGCGAGATCGGCCTCGGTCCGCGCACGGTGGTCGGGCTCGTCCGGATAGAGCTGGTGGTTCGCGTCGCGTAGGGGCGGCTTGTGGCGCCAAGCGCATGGCGGCGCCGATCGCCTGCGGAGTCGGCGGCGGAATGCCATCGCTCGTCGACCCATCGTAGATATGCATTGGAAAGCTATGCCGATGCAACCGGTGTTGGCAGAGCGCCTGCCGTCATCTTGTATGCCGTCTCGTGGCCAGGCTCATCAGCGAGGTGCTCCGGGAACTGCGGGGGCAGCACGGGCTGAGCCGGTCACAGCTGTCCCGGCGCACGGTCGCCGTCGGCCAGCTCGGCGTCTCGGAGTCAACCATCGAGGCCCTCGAAACCCTGCCTGGCCGCGTCCCGGCGGCCTCGACGTTGGAGCTGCTGGCCGCGGCCTGCGACGTCGAGCCCGAGACGTTCTACGAGTACCCCATCGCCGCGGCGCGACGAACGGCGCGGCTTGCGCGGCATCGGCCGCGCGCCACCGACGCTGAGTAGCCGGACGGCTGGGGTTGATGGGTGGTCGGTGGTGCCGGCCGCACACCTTGCCCCGCAGGCGACCTTGAACATGGTGTCCACTACGGGTGTCGTGTGAGAGCTGCTGCTAGCCACTGGCGGGATCGGCGAGCCACCACACACGGATGTCGAGCAGCGCGCCGGGTCGTTCGACATGACGATCGAAGTGCACGACGTCGAGTCCCGATGCGCGAGCCGCCACGGCCACCGTCAGATCGGCGAGAGGCAGTCTGGGCGCGCCGTGCGCCGCCCGCTTGCGAGCTCGCGCATCGCCGCGAGTACGTCCCGTTGCATGGACCAGTCCACCCGGATCTCGTGCAGTGCATCCAGCGTGCGATCACCGGCCCGTGCCCACTCCACAGGTCAGGGTGTCACGTCGCCTACGACAGCTCGTTGAGCTGGTCGATCGACGCAGGGTCGAGGGCGAACGAACCGTTGTCCATGAGCATGAACAGCGCACGCCGCTCCCGACCAGCGGCGAGCTCGACCTCGGCACGCTCAACTGCGAGGCGTCGCAGGAGTGTGGTGTCGGCCTCCTTGGTGCCGGTCGCCGCTCGCACGCGCTGCACCGCGTGCGTCAGCTCTGCGTCTGCGGTTACCGCGATCCGAGGGTGCTTGCTAGGCATGACCGAAGCGTAGGTCCGGCGAGTGACTCGCAATCCGGCGCCGCGCCGATGTCAGACCGCGCTGGAGGAGGGCAGCTCGTCCGCGCGGACCTCGAAGCCCGTCAGCGTGAGCGGGCCGAAGGAGGTGATGAGGGCGACGTCGACCGCGTCGCGGCCGCGGCCGACGACGACGCGGCCCGTGCGGGGGATGTTGTTGCGCGCGTCGAAGGTGTGCCAGCGGCCGCCGATGTAGGCCTCGAACCAGGCGGCGAAGTCCATCGGCTCCTCCAGCGGCGGGCAGTCGATCACCGGGATGTAGCCGAAGACGTAGCGCGCGGGGATGTTCAGCGCGCGGCAGAACGTGATCGCGAGGTGGGCGAAGTCGCGGCACACGCCCTGGCCCGACCGAAAGACGTCGGCCGCCGTCGTCCAGGGGTTCGAGGCGTCCGACCGCCATTCGAGGTGGTTGTGGACGAAGTCGCAGATCGCCTGCACGCGCTGCCAGCCGGGGTCGAGCGAGCCGAAGCGCTGCCACGCCTCGTGGCCGAGCTCGTCGGGGAGGCAGAAGCGGCTCGGCATCGTGAAGGCGATCGTCTCGTCGGGGAGCTCGGCAACGTGCGTCTCCGCCGCGTCGGGGTCGATGACGTCCGCGGGGTGCGACAGCTCGAGCTGCGCCTCGTACGTGATGCGGCTGTGGCCCGGCGGGATCTCGAGGCGCTCGCAGCGGTTGCCGTAGAGGTCGACGTAGCCGTGGTGGCCGACCCCCATGTCCCACACCTCGCGCCGCATCCGCAGTCCGGGGCTCGGGCCGGGCGCGACCTGCATGATCGCAGCGATCGGAAACGCGGCCTCGAGCTCGAACGTGCAGCCCACCGCGAGCGTGATGGCGTCCTCGGTGGTGGGTGGGGTGCTCATCGCGCTGACAATCGCAGGCTACTCGCGCCTGTCTATGGACACGCGGTCCAGGCGCGGCGTACCGCCGGGCCAGCCGGGCGGGGCGGAGGGTGCCGTGGACCGGCGAGCCGCGCTGCGTGCCGCGCGCGGCATGCGGGCTGCGCGGCTTCCTGTGTGCCGCGCTCCGGCGAGCAGACCACGGGGCGTCGCGTGCCGCGATCGGCGGGAGACCTGCGCGGCGTCGCCTGCCGAGCCCGCCGGGCTACGCGGCTTCGCGGGCCGCGCGGCGGGCGCGGGCCTTCGCGGCCTCGACCTCGCGGTTCTTCTGCGGCGCGTTCGTCACGAGCGCGCCGAGCAACTCGGCTGACGCTTCCTCGACCGCGGCCACAGCGCGCTCGAAGGCCTCGGCGTTGGCCGCTGACGGCTTCGTGAAGCCGCTGATCTTGCGGACGTACTGAACGGCCGCGCCGTGCACCTCTTCGGGCGTCGCCGGCGGGTCGAAGTTGTAGAGCGGGCGGATGTTTCGGCACATGCCGTTAAGCCTAGGGCGTTTAGTGACGTACTTCGACGCGCCGGGCTGACACGATCGCGCGCGATGCGGCTCTTCTCGCCTGAGCACCTCGCCGCGATCGCCGCCACCGTCGTCGGCGCGGCGCTGCTGACGTGGGTGGCGCGCTCGGCCGAGGGGGGTGTATCGGTTAGGTGTCGCCTGGCGACGGTTAAACGAGACACCCCCTCGCTGGCGCGCTCGCTCGCGATGCTGATCCTCGCCGGCTTCGTCGTCGAGCAGGCCACGTACATCGCGCGCGGGGAGTGGAGCGCTCGCGTCAACCTGCCGCTCCAGCTGTCCGACGCCGTGACGCTCGTCGCGATCGCCGCGCTCTGGCGGCCACGGGCCGGTCTGCTCAGCGAGCTCGTCTGGCTTCTGGCGCTCAGCGCGTCGCTGCAAGCCGTGCTGACGCCCGACCTCATCGAGACCTTCCCCGACATCTTGTACTTCACGTACTTCGCCACGCATTCCGGCGCGGTTGCCAGCGGCTGCCTGCTTGTCGTCGGCATGCGGCTGGTCCCGCGTCGCGGGGCCGTGTGGCGAGCGTTCGGGTTCACGGCCGCGTTCGCGGTGCTCGCCGCGCTCGGCTGCGTCGCGACGGGCGGCAACTACATGTACCTGCGCCACACGCCCGCGAACGGCTCGATCCTCGACGCCATGGGCTCGTGGCCGTGGTACATCCTCGGCGCGGCCGCGCTCGGCCTGGCGATGCTCTTCGTGCTGGAGGCGATCGCGCGCCAGGTGGGAACGACAGGGACGGCCCGGGCGGGCCGCCGCTGACTTCCTCACGGTTTGCCGATCCTCAGATCGCGCGCTTACGGCCGCCGAACAGCCCTCCCCGCCGGATGCGCGGCTTGACGGCGCCGCCGGGAAGGCTCCGCGGCGGTGCGCCGCTGGGCCGCAGGGGCGCGGTGGCCGCAGGTCCGGGCTCGAGCGCGGGCGCCGCGCTCGACAGGCGACGCTCGATCTCGGCGACTCGCTCGGCCAGCTCCGTGACGTTCCCAGCTGGCTGGCGCAGCTGTGCCTCGAGCTGCATGCGCTGCGCTCGCTCGGCGTCGACCACGGCTCGCAGGACCTCGGCCGCCGGCCCGCGCGACAAGGCCTCGTGCTCGAGCATCTCGCACGCGTGGAGCATCCGCAGGAGCGTTTCCGTCGCGGCGTCGGCGGCCGAGGACGCGTCGCCGGCGCGGGCTGCCGCGTCGACTCGTGCCTCAGCCGCCTGCGCTCGCTCCTCGGCTGCCCGTGCGCGGGCCTCCGCAAGTCTCGTGAGCTCCTCCGCCGCCCGCGCGCGCTCCTCGGCCGCGTGGCAGCGCTCGTCGGCCAGCTCGGCGCGCCGCCGCGCCGCATCGAGCTCGCCGTCCGCGACGCCCCGCGACGGCTCACCCGCGACGCCCCGCGACGGCTCTCCCGCGACGCCCGGCAACGATCCACCCGCGCTGGTCGAACGGGCGGCGAGCCATGGCGCTTCATCGGCCGGCTCGGACCCGGGCGACGGCGCGACGGGCGTCGCATCGGCCCCCAACCGCGAGAGCGCCGAGGGTACCACCAGCGCCGTGTCGTCGAACGAGCCGTGCGCGCTGCGCAGCGACTCGATCAGCGTCTCGACCTGCGTCCGCGACGCGACCGCCGGCTGGATCGGCCGGCCCGTCAGCTGCGCGAACTCAAGCGCCGCTGTCGACCCGTTCGGATCGTGCAGCGCCACGACCATCGACCCGGACGGCAGCAGGGCGATGGGCACGGCGCCGAAGCGGCGCGCCACGTCGGGCTCGATCGAGGACGCCGCATCGGTGTCCACCGCGAAGACGTCGAGGTCGACGTGGTCCAGGTGATGGTGCTCGGCGAGCGTGCGCGCGAGATCGTCCTCGCCGAGGTGGCCGTTGTCGACGAGGATCTCGGTCAGGCTGCGCCCGGCCAGCGAGGCCTGCAGCGACACCTTCATAGCCGCCGGCTCGACGAGCCCGCGCGCCATGATCACGTCGGACAGGAAGCGGTACGACGTGCCGTCCGCGGGCGGCGCCGTCACGCCCGGCGCGGGTGCGAGCGACCGCTTGGCGCTGTGTGACGTCGTGGGGCCGGGGGCGGTGAGCACGACACTGTGATCGGCCGCCGGACGAACAACTGAAGCGCGCGTCCAGGCGAACCTGGACGCTTTGGCCGCCGCCCCGGCCCGCCGCCCGCTACGACGCGGGCGGATCGCCACCCGCCCCCCGCCGCGCTACGACGCGGGCGGCTCGCCGGCACCGGCCTCCGCCAGCCGGGCGTGCAGCCGCTCGCGCAGCTCGTCCGGCGGCAGGTCGCGATGCGCGCGGCGCTGGCGCGCGACGACGACGCCAGTCGCCGCCACTCCGGCGATCCCCGCGAGCCCGACGACCTTCCACGATGGCCGCTTGACGCGCCCCGCGACAAGTGACCCGCGAACGCCGGCCAAGCGCGGCAGCGCCACCGCGCCCCGCTTGCGCTTGCGACGCCCGAGCGCCGTGGTGCGGGACGACCCCATCGGTTTGCGTAGGTTACGGCGAATGGACGACACGGCGCTCTCGCTCGACGACGCGATCGGCGCCGCGTCCACAGGCGACATCTGGCTGTTCCGAGGGCGCTCGTTCGCCGACCGCGCGATCCAGACGGTCACGAACAGCCCGGTCAACCACGTCGGCATGGTCGTCGCGCTCGACGACCTGCCGCCGCTCCTCTGGCACGCCGAGCTCGGCCGCTCGCTGCCCGACGTGTGGACGGGCGAGCGCCAGCGCGGCGTCCAGCTGCACCACCTGCGCGACGCGGTGACGCAGTGGCACGAGCGCTACGGCCAGCGCGCGTGGGTGCGCCCCCTGCGCGGTGAGATCGAGCGCGAGCACGAGGACCGGCTGATCGAGATCATCGACCGCTTCGACGGCCGCGCCTTCCCCACGACCCTGGGTCTCGTGCGCGGCTGGACGACCGGGCGCTTTCGCCGCAGCACGTCGATGCAGACGGTCTACTGCGCCGAGCTCGTCGCCCAGACCTACCAGCACATGGGCCTGCTGCCGAGCAAGCGCCCGGCGAGCTGGTATGACCCCGGCCGCTTCTGGAGCGGCGACCGCATCGCGCTCGTGCCGCCGTTTCAGCTCGACGGCGAGATCCCCGTCCGGTGAACGCTGCGAGCACGGCGCACGCGCCCGCGCGGCCAACACGCCCAACACGGCGAACGCGCCCAGCCGCCAGCGGACCCGGCACGACGGGCCCGCCGGACGATGGCACGCAGCAGCTCAGCTTCGAGCGAACAGCGAGCCGTTGACCGGCTCGTCGACTTCGCCGACCGACACGGCGAACACCACGTGATGCCGGTGCACCGCGATGAACTCGTGATGCACCGCCTCGGAGTTGCCGTCAAGCAGCTCCACGGTGGCGTCCGTCAGCGCGATGAACTCGCGCTCGGGGGCGTTCAGGAGGTCCGAGAGCCGGCTGCGGTAGCCGTCGCTGGCCAGCGTCGCGACACCGACGATGCGGTGACGCGACGTATCGATGGAGATGCGCTCGTATCGGTGTTGCACGCGTCGCTCTTCGGCACTAGCGCGCCAGACCTGAAGCCCGGATGCGCTCGAATCCGCAAACGGGTCAGACTGGACGCGTGAATGATCCGCCGCCCCTGAGCGAGCCGGAGCACGTCTACCGGCGCCGCCGACTCGCCGCGGCGGGCGTGCTCGCGGCGTTCCTGCTCCTGATCGTGCTCGCGGTGCGATCGTGCGGGGGCGACGGCGGCGACACCGCCGACGCGGGCTCCACGCCGTCCAAGCCGCGCGTCGCGCAGCTGCCCGGCGGTGGCCGCACGATCTTCCCGCGCAAGCGCGTCGTCGCGTTCTACGGCGCGCCGCAGAGCGAGCGCCTCGGCGTGCTGGGGATCGGCACCCCGGCACGCGCCGCGGCGCGGCTCAAGCGGGTCTCCCGCGCCTACACGGCCCCCGGAAAGCCCGTGCTGCCGGCCTTCGAGCTCATCTCGACGATCGCCAACGCCCACCCCGGCGACGACGGCATGTACCGCACCCACCAGCCGCCGGCGACGATCGACCGCTACCTCGCCGCCGCACGCAAGGCCAAGGCGCTCCTTCTGCTCGACATCCAGCCCGGCCGCGGCGACTTCCTCAGCGAGGCGATGCGCCTGCAGCAGTGGCTGCTGCAGCCCGACGTCGGGCTCGCCCTGGACCCCGAGTGGCACGTCGGCGACGGCGAGGTCCCCGGCCAGACGATCGGCAGCGTGACCGCCGATCAGGTCAACCAGGTCTCGAGCTGGCTCTCGGATCTCACCCGCAAGCACGACCTCCCGCAGAAGCTCTTCGTCATCCATCAGTTCACGGAGGGGATGATCAAGGACAAGCACCTCGTGCGGCGCCCGCCGGGCCTGGCCGTGACGATGAACGTCGACGGCTTCGGCTACCCCGGCGACAAGATCCCGAAGTACCAGCAGTTCACGTCGGCGGAGGCCGGAGGCTTCTACAACGGCTTCAAGCTCTTCTTCGAGGAGGACCCGAAGCTCATGACGCACGGCGAGGTGCTCAAGCTGCGCCCCGCGCCGGATCTCGTCGTCTACGAGTGAAGCGCCTTCTCGAACTCGAGCTCGATGGGCACGCCCGGCATCACGACCCGCGCGACCGTCGCATAGCCCTCGGCCTCGTACAGCGCGCGCGCCTCGTCCAGCACCTCGGCCGTCACCATCCGCACGCAGCGATGGCCGGCAGCAGCGGCGCGGCGCTCGAGCTCGCGCAGCAGCGAGCGGCCGTAGCCGCGGCCGCGCGCCGCGCCGGTCACGAACAGCCGCCGCACCTCGCCGACGCCGGGCTCGATCGCGCACAGGCCGCCGCAGCCGACGGGCCGCCCGTCCTCATACGCGACGACCCACGCCGTGCCGGGGCCGGCGAAGACGTCCTCGGCCACGAAGAACCGCTCGCCCGGCGCCAGCCCGTGGTCGGCGAGCCGCGCGTGCACGAGCGCGACGTACTCGTCGAGCAGCGCGAGCGAAGCGGGGCTCGCGACCGGCTCGTCACGCAGCTCGAGGCTCACCGCGAGCGCAGCGCGATGATCGCGACATCGTCGCCGAGCTGGGGCGTCCACGCGAGGGCCCGCGCGTAGGCGAAGTCGACGAGCTCCTGCGGACCCAGCGTCGCGGCGTTCGAGGCGACGAGCGCGCGCACCCGCTCGTGGCCGAACTGCTCGCCGTCGCGGCGCCCCTCGAACAGCCCGTCGGTGCTGGCGAACAGCAGGTCCTCGGGACCGAACGCGAGATCGCGCGACGCGTACTCGGTGCCGTCGTCGATGCCGAGCGGCAGCCCGGTCGCCGGCAGCTCGCGCGGCGCCCGCTCGCCGCGGCCGACCACGAGCGGCGGGACGTGCCCGGCGTTCGCGTAGCGCAGCACGCCGCCGTCGACGATCGCGAGAAACGCGGTCACGAGCGCGATCCGGTCGGCGAGGCGGCTGCGCAGGATCGCGTTCGTCTGGGCGAGGACGGCGGCCGGGCACTGCGAGTCCCACGTGCGCGCCTCGATGAAGAAGCGCACCATCGCGCTGACCGCCGCGACCTCGAGCCCCTTGCCGCTGACGTCGCCGACGAGGACGGCGAGCGCGCCGCCCGGCAGCCGCCAGACGCCGAAGATGTCGCCACCGGAGACCTCGTGGCCAGCCGGCTCGTAGACGACCCCGAGCGCGAAGCCGTCGAGCTCGGGCGGCGCGTCGGGGATGTAGCCGCGCGTCAGCGCGCGGGCGATCCGCCGCTCGTGCTGGAACTCGAGCGCGTTGGCGATCGCCCCGGCCGCGAGGCGCGCGAGCGACTCCAGCAGCGCGATGTCGCGATCGCCGAACGCGTCGTCGTCGGGATGGCCGACCGACAACACGCCGAAGCGCCGCGGCCCGAGCGCGATCGGCACGTGGACGAACGAGCTCACGCCGTCGACGGCGACCCAGCCGAGGAAGCGGTCGCGGTCCGAGGTGCGGCTGACGTACGGCTCACCGGTCTCGGCGACCATCCCGACCATGCCCTCGCCGACCGCGAAGCGGTGGGTCGCGAGGCGCTCGGGCGCGCCGACGCTCGCGACCGGGCGCAGGGTCTGGGTGACGAGGTCCAACCGCGCGAGCACGGCGATCGGCGCGCCGGTCACGAGCGCCGCCTGCTCGACGATCGACCGGTAGACGGCGTCGAGGTCCAGCGACGCGGTCATCCGCTGCGCGGCGGAGTGCAGGAGCTGCTCGGCGCGGGCGCGGCTCGCCTCGCGCTCGAGCAGCTCGGAGCGCTCGAGCGCGAGCGCGGCGAGGCTGGCGAACACCTCCGTGACGCGCAGGTGCTCCTGGCTGAGCGGCGGTCGCGGCGGGCTCGCGGAGAGGGCGAGCACGCCGAGCACGCGACCGCCGGCGGTGCGCACCGGGCAGGAGATGAACGACGACGTCCGGTACCACTCCCACGCCGCGCGCGCCGCCTCCTCGTCGAGCTGCGCGGCGAGGCGCGCGCGCAGGGCGCCGGCGCCCTTCCAGCGCTCCATGTCGTCGATGAGGATCGTCTCGCCGCGCTCGACCGCCGCCTCGGTGACGCCGCCGCGCTCGGGGTCGTACGGGCGGTCGAACACGGGCTGCATCGCCGCGCGCAGGTCGGGCGTCTCGAACCACGACGCGGCCGGCGTGATGTGGCGGCGCTCGAAGTCGATCGTCTGAAACGCGCAGCCGTCGACGTCGAGCAGCACGCGGATCTGCGAGAGGATCTCCTCGAGCGTGTGGCGCAGCCAGGTCTCGGAGGACGCCGCGTGCTCGATGCCCTGCTCGATCCGGGCCTCGCCGGCTGGCGTCATGGTGTGACGATAGCCGCGACGATCCCCGCCGCGTCGGGGGTCGATCGCCCACTCTCCGGTGCGACCTAGAGGCCGTACGTCTGTCCTTGCAGTTTGATCGTGGACGGCCGGGGAACCACAATGACTCGGATGCTGCTCGCGCTGAACGCCGTGCTCTACCTCGGAGCCCTGAGCCTGTCGCTGTGCGTCGTGACGCCGGTGCCCGAGGGCGCCGCGCGGCGCGTGCGGGTCGCGCGCATGGCGCTGGCGTGCGGCGGCGGCGCGGCGATCGCTGCGGCGATCACGCTCACGTTCGCCGGGCTGTGGGTCGAGTCGGCGCTGGTCGGCTGCTTCGCGCTGGTCGTCGTGGTCGTGTGCCTGTGGGTCGCGCTGTCGCAGTCATCGCCCGAGCGCGACGACGGCGAGGACGGCTCGGATGGCGGCGGAGGGCGGCCGCGGCGCCCCGTCCCGCCGGCGCCCCCCGAGCCGCTCGGCGGGCCCGAGCTCGACTGGTCGGACTTCGACACGCAGCGCGCCGGCTGGGAGCGCACTCCCGCCGGGATCTGACGCGGCGGCCCCTCGCGGGACCGCCGCGCCGGCCAAACGCGAGCTCCGGCCGATCCGGATCCGCACGGTCCGGCCGACGCTCGAGACGTAGCTGCCGTCGGCGCTCGCGACGAACACGCGGTAGCTGCCACCGCTCGAGATGCGGATGCGCTTCGTGTACCGCGCCGACGTGCCGCTCGAGCGGTGCGACGTCATGCCCGCGACCGTGACCCAGCCCTTGGGCTTGAGCTTCTGGATCGCCATCCGCTCGCCGCCCTTGCCGGGCTTGACGGAGCCCGAGAAGCGCACCCGCTGACCGCGGCGCACGCGCGTGTCGGTCACCGACGTGCCGACCGTGACCGCCACGCCGACGCTGACGATCGGGCTCGCGATCTCCGGCTTGGTGGGGATGAGGACCCGGTACTGCGTGTTGAGCGGCACCGAGATCAGCGTGAACGCGAACTGGCCCTGCGGACCTGTGAGCTGGATGTTCGACGTGTTGGCGAAGCCCTGCGTGTACGGGAACGGGTTTGATTGCAGCACGACCTGACGGCCCGCGTTGCCGGTCCCGGTCAGCGCTCCCTCGAGCACGGTCGGCTTGCCGAACGGGACGGGGTTGGGCGTCGCGCCGAGCGTCAGCCCGAGCGGCTGCGGCTTGGTCTTGAACTTGCGATCCGCGCCGCGCGTGATGCCGAAGCGGTTGCTCGTGACGAGGCGGTAGTGGTAGGTCGTGGCCGGTGCGAGGCCGCCGACGTCCGCGACGACGTTGATGTTCTTCGCGCCGGCGCCCGCGCCCGCGGGCACGGTCCCGGCGCCGTACAGGACGGTCGGGCCGTACTGGAAGAAGTAGGTCGTGGCCGCCCCGTTCGGGTTGACCTTGCCGAGCAGCGACACGCTGGTCGGCGTGAGCTTCGCGACTCCGCCGGTCGTCGCGACCGACTTGCCGGCGCCGAGCGCGATGGCTGGAAGCGCGAGCGTGAGGGCCAGCGCCATCGCGAGCCCGGTCTGGATCCGACGAGACGTTCTAAGCAAGGTGATCTCCCTGGTGGTGCGGGTGTTTGCGCGTCGCTTGTCCTGCTGCCCCGGTGCCGGGGGCGGCAACCCCGGCCGGGCCGGGTCCTCATCGACATCTCACGATTCGGGCGTGTGCCGCGAGGTCGCCTTCGCGGCTTCGCTCAGGCGGTGCGCTCGGCGCGGGCCTTGAGCTCCGCGGGGCGCTCGTCGATGAGGACGGCGCGGAGCTTCTCCTCGAGCGCGCCCTTGAGAAAGCGCGAGAGCAGCGCACCGGGGTCGGCCTCGAGCGCGTAGGTGGCGCGGGTGCGGCTCGCGCCGAGGTCCTCGAGCCGCCACGACCCGGTGAGCGACCTCAGGTCGCCGCGCTCCTGCACCCAGCTCACGCGCGAGGGCGCGTCGTAGGCGAAGCGCAGCCGCGAGTCGAAGCGCTTGACCGACAGGTCGGTGACGGTCTGCGTGCGCGTCGCGCGGCCCTCGCCGTCGCGCTCGAGCGCCTGCATGCTGTCGATCCCGCGCTGCCACGCGGGCGCGGACTCGACGTCCTGCACGATCGCCCACACGGCCGCGATCGGCGCGTCGATCTCGGTGCTCGCGCTGCCGGTCAACGCGCCCATGGCGGGGGACCGTACCTGCTCAGTCCCGCAGCGCGCCCAGCCGCCGCACGGCCTCCTCAATCACCGCCGGCCGCTTGCAGAACGCGAAGCGCACGAGCGTACGGCCGGCCGATGGGTCGTCGTAGAACGGGCTCGTCGGGATCGCGACGATCCCGGCGCGGGCGGGCAGCTCGCGGCACCACGCGGTCGCGTCGCTGACGCCGAGCGGCGCGACGTCGCCCTGCACGAAGTAGCCGCCCTCGGGCACGGTGACCCCGAACCCGGCCTGCGCGAGGCCGTCGCACAGCAGGTCGCGTCCCGCCTGAAGCGACGCGCGCAGCGGCGCGATGTGGCGCTCGGCTCCGTCGAGCGCGGAGGCGAGGGCGACCTGCATCGGCGTGCCGCCGGAGAAGGAGAGGAACTGCTTCGCGGCGCGCGCCCCGGCCACGAGCTCCGGCGGGCCGCTGCACCAGCCGATCTTCCAGCCGGTGAAGGAGAACGACTTGCCGGCGCTCGAGATCGTGAGCGTGCGCTCGGCCATCCCCGGCAGGGTGGCGAGCGGGATGTGCTCGCCGTCGTAGACGAGGTGCTCGTAGACCTCGTCGGTGACGGCGAGCAGGTCGTGCTCGACGCACGCACGTGCGATCGCCTCGAGCTCGTCGCGCGCGAACACGCGCCCGGTCGGGTTGTGGGGCGAGTTGAGCAGCAGCATCCGCGCGCCGGGCGCCGCCGCTGCGAGCCCGCCGAGATCGAGCGCGAAGCCCGGCGGGCGCAGCGTGACGAGCCGGCGCTCGCCGCCGGCCATCGCTATCAGGGGCGCGTAGCAGTCGTAGGACGGCTCGAGCACGACGACCGCGTCGCCCGGCTCGAGCAGCCCGAGCATCGCGGCGGCGATGCCCTCGGTCGCGCCGAACGTGACCTGGACGCCGTCGTCGGGGTCGAGGTCGAGGCCGTAGCGGCGGTGCTGGTGCGCGGCGATCGCGGTGCGCAGCGCCGGCACGCCTGCGAGCGGCGCGTACTGGTTCGCGTCGCCCGACGCCATCGCCGCGGACACGGCGTCCATGATCTCGGCGGGCCCGTCGGTGTCGGGGGCGCCCTGCCCGAGGTTCAGCGCGCCGGTCCGCGCGGCCAGCGCGGACATCTCGGTGAAGATCGTCGTCCCGAACGGACGCAGCCTGCGTGCGATCACTCGTGAAAGCGAACGCTGATCTTCACGTCGTCGCTGCCGGCGGCGAAGGCGAGCAGCTGGGCGCCCTCCTCGGCGAGCGCGAGACGGTCCTCGCGGGAGATCGGGACGATCGGCGAGATGACGAGCGTGTCCGTCCGCGAGCTGCGGATGACCTTCCACGTGCCGCGCACGAAGCCGTCGACGAGGAAGGTCTTGTTGGCGGTGACGAGGCGGCGGTGACGCTCGGAGACGATCCGCGAGCGGTCGGCGTGCGACAGGACCACGTTGTCGCACTCCGGCAGAAAGCGCGGTGGCGCGGGGGTGTCGGGGTCGGGCAGCGGGCCGTCGAGCACGTCGACGAGCTCGTGGCCGTGGTGGTCGGCGAAGCTGCGCAGGCGCGGGCGCATCCGCTCGACCGCGCAGCGCACGCCGCGCAGCCCCGACCACTTCGCCATGTCGTCGATCGTCGCCGGGCCGAACGCCGCGAGGTAGCGCAGCAGCAGCTCGTCGGGGTCGGCGACGGCCTCGAGCGGGCGGCCGAGCCAGCGCTCCGCGGTCGTCTGCAGGGCGCGCCCGTTGCGACCCCACAGCCCGCGGGGCGGCAGCTTGACAAGCGGCACGAGCGCCGCCAGCGCGTTGCCGAGCACGCTCGGCTCGTGGCCCGGGCACTCGTCCGCGAGCTGCCTGCCGACGTCGCCGAGGGAGCGCGGCTGCTCCTCGAGGAGCGCGCGACCGCGCTGCGCGAGGCGTTCGAGGTCCACGCCCTCGAGGTGGCGGCCGAACAGCGCGCGCATGCGCTGGTCCATGACGGACTGCACCACCGGTCGCAGCCCGAGGCAGTCGTGTGCGGTCACGACGTGCAGCGTCCAGCGCATGAGCGCGATCCGCACGACGAGCCGGCTCTCGATGAGCCCGGAGAGATCGTCGGGATGGAAGTCGTGCAGGCGCGACCACAGTCCGTAGTAGGGGCCGGTGGGGTTCTGCGCCTGCAGCCCGACGAGGTGCTCGAGCGCGTCGCCCACGCGCATGGACTGTCGCCGCAGCAGGAGCTGACGTTCCAGGAGCGCACGGTTGAGCGCTCGCGGTCCCAAGACTGCCCCAGGCTCGAAGCGCGAGCCCAGCGTCCGGTTCCCTGCGAGTGCGGAAGCGTGGGTTGACACAGCGTCAGCCATCGCGAGGCCCAAGCCTAGCGGTAAAGCTCGTGCTTGTCGTTACGAATGCGCCGGTGCGGCGCTCAGCCGGTCAAATCGTGACGTACATAGGCGCTACCTATGCGTATCTGCGGGCATGCCGAACATGGCGAGGTTGCGGTTCGCGTAGGCCGCCTCACCGGTCAGCTCGCGGCCGAACCAGGCCGGCGGCTCGAACGCCTGCGACGACGGCTCGTCGACGAACTCGATCTCCGCGACGACGAGCCCGTCGAGCGCGCCGCCGTACTCGTCGACGTCGACGTCGTGGTTGTCGACGCGCATCTGGCGGCGGACCTTCTGCAGCCGCCGGCCGCTCGTCAGCTCCCACAGCGCGTCGGCTTGGCGCTCGCCGAGCGAGAGCTCCTCCTCGACGCGCACCTCGCCGCTGCCGTGCTTGATCGTGAGCGTCGCGCCGTCGGGCGTGCGCCGCACGCGCACCTCGGTGTCGCCGTCGATCGCGAGGTAGCCCTGCAGGATCGCGCGGCGGCGCGCGAACGCGAGGGCGGAGGGAAGCTCGCCCAGCAGGAACTTGCGTTCGATCTCGATACCGTCGGCCATGGCCTAACCGTTTTTTCTCCCTCTTGCGCCGGGGGATTTGCCATCATGCCCGAAACCCCACGCGGCGCATCCCCAGTGTGCCAGCGCCACCCAGCGCATGACAACCGAGCCACCCTCCACCCCGTCCGTCTTCGTGCGCCTGGCGCAGTGGTGCATGACGCACCGCTGGCAGACGTTCGCGGCGTGGGTGGTCGCGGTCATCGTCGCGATCTTCGTCGGCCAGGCTGTCGGCACGCGGGACATCGCGAGCTTCCGGCTGCCCGACACCGAGTCGCAGGCCGCGTACGACCTGCTCGCCGCGCACGCTCCGGAGGCCAACGGCGGCACCGACCAGCTCGTCTTCGTCGCTCGTGAGGGCACGCTGCGAGACGGCGCGGCTCGCGAGAAGATGGAGCAGGCGATCACCGCGGTAGGCGGCGACAAGATCGTCGCCGACGTCTCGGATCCGCTGCAGCGTGGCGGCCAGATCACGGCCGACGGGCGCATCGGCGTCGCGACCATCACGTACAAGGACGAGTTCCAAGCGTTCAAGCCGCCGGACTTCAAGCGCGTGCAGGAGGAGGCGTTCGGCGCTCGCGGGCCGGACCTGCGGATCGAGCACGGCGGCTTCGGCGCCGAGACCGTGCGCTTCACCGAGCAGGGCGGCGGCACGGAGTTCATCAGCCTCATCGCGGCCGCGCTGATCCTGCTGTTCTTCTTCGGGTCGGCGATCGCCGCGGGCGTGCCGCTGCTCACCGCGATGCTCGCGCTCGGCACGACGCTCGGCCTCGTCCCCGTCATCTCACACGTCGTCGACACGCCTGAGTTCGCGTCGCAGCTCGCCGCGCTGATCGGCCTGGCGGTGGGGATCGACTACGCGCTGATCGTCGTCACGCGCTATCGCGCCGAGGTCGGTCGCGGCGTGGGGCGCGACGAGGCGCTGCTGCTGGCCATGGACACCGCCGGCCGGACGGTGTTCTTCGCGGGCTGCACGGTGATCATCGCGCTGCTCGGCCTGCTGCTGCTCGGGCTCTCGTTCCTGCACGGCGCGGCGATCGCATCGGCGCTCGCGGTGCTGCTGACGATGGTCGGCGCGCTCACCGTGCTGCCCGCCGTGCTGAGCAAGTCCGGCGACTGGATCGACCGGCTGCGCCTGCCGCTGCCGGGACGCGCTCGCCGCGCGGCCGCCGCCGCCGCTCCGGAGAGCGCCTCGTGGGCACGCTGGTCGGAGTTCATCCAGCGCCGGCCCTGGCCGGCGGTCGTCGTGGCGGTGCTCGTCCTGCTCGCCCTCGCCGCCCCGGCTCTCAACATGCGCCTCGGCACGTCGGACGCCGGCCTCGATCCCGAGGGCACGACGACGAAGAACGCCTACGACCTCATCGCGCAGGGCTTCGGCCCCGGCGTCAACGGCTCGTTCCTGCTCGCGGCCGATCTGCCGAAGACGGGCGACGCAGCCGCGGCGAACCGGGTCGCGGCCGCGATCAAGGAGGACCCGGACGTCGCGCTCGTCGTGCCGCCGCAGCTGTCGCCCGACAAGGAGATCGCGACGATCGTGCTGTTCCCGAAGACCGGGCCCCAGGACGAGGCGACGACGAAGCTGCTCGAGCGCCTGCGCGACGACATCCTGCCGCCGGTCGAGCGGTCGACGAGCACGACGGTCTACGTCGGCGGGCAGGTGGCCTCGCAGGAGGACTTCGCGGACGTCATCGCCGGCAAGCTCCCGCTCTTCGTGGGCGCGATCGTGCTGCTCAGCGCGCTGCTGCTCATGATCATGTTCCGCAGCATCTTCATCCCGATCAAGGCGGCGCTGCTGAACCTGCTGTCGATCGGCGCGGCGCTCGGCTTCGTGACGCTCGTCTTCGAGGAGGGGTTCCTCTCGGAGCTTCTGTCCAGCGGGACGGGGCCGGTCGAGTCCTTCGTGCCTGTGATGGTGTTCGCGATCGTCTTCGGGCTGAGCATGGACTACGAGGTCTTCCTCGTCTCGCGCATGCACGAGGAGTGGCTGCGCACGGGCGACGCGTCGCGGGCGGTGCGCAACGGCCTCGCGACGACCGGTCGCGTCATCACGGCCGCGGCGACGATCATGATCGTCGTGTTCCTGACGTTCGCGCTCGGCGACGACCGCGTCATCAAGGAGTTCGGCCTCGGCCTCGCGGCCGCGGTCTTCCTCGACGCGTTCGTCATCCGGATCCTGCTGGTCCCCGCGCTCATGCAGATCGCGGGCGAGCGGGCGTGGTGGCTGCCGAGCGGCCTCGAGCGCCGCTTGCCGCAGGTCGCGCTCGAGCGCGAGTAAGCCGCAGCGAAGACGCGCGCCCGCGCAGGGCGCGAGGAGCGGGGCGTACCGGCTTTGCGTGGCTCGGCGCGGCACGCGCGTGGGTATCCGAATTTCCACCGAACGGATGCGTTCGGGCGTGGTAGGGTCGCGCCGAGGCCAGCGTGGACGACGAGGTAGGGACGTCGAGGTCGCGTGATCGGGCGCTCTTATGAGCGCCGGATTCGTCGTTGCGGCGGTCGCCCGCCGCGATCAGTCGGAGTCCGACGGGATCCATGTCATGTGGACTCCGCCCGCGACCGCCGGCTGGTCCATCGACGGCTGGGACGTCGAGCGGCGCAAGGCTGAAGGCCGCAAGGAGCTGCGCTGCCGCCAGCTCTCGGCCGCCGAGCTGCAGACGCTGCACACCATCCTGCGCCTGGAGTTCGCCTTCGGCGAGATCCGGTTGCGCCAAGCCGACTGTCCGGGCGCCATGGCGGCGCTGCCCGACGAGCCGGCCGACCGGCCGAAGCCCAAGGGATCCGCGGGCGGCGCGGCCGCGCAGCCAGCCGGCCGGGCGGATGTCGACGGGTCGCCCGCAGGCGCCGGGCCCGCCGACGCGGCCAAGGTCGCCGGGTCCGCCGCGGCCGCGGCCGCCGACCGGGCGAGGCCCGCCGGGGCGCCGGCTGCGAACGCGTTCGCCGCGATCGGCATCTCGACGGGTCCGCCCAAATGCGCGGTCTACGACATCCAGCTGCCCGGGCGGCACCGCATCGTGCAGGTGCGCGCGGGCCTGCCGTCCGCGCTTGCGATCGCGCTGCGCGAGGGCAAGGCGGTCGACGCGCAGACCCTCACCAACCCGTCCGGCATCCAGACGGCCCGCTTCGAGAACCGCGACGTCGACCAGGTGCTCGTCTACTGCTCGGTCCTCGCGATGTCGCTTGACATCTGCCTCGAGGACCTGCGCGATCCCGCCGAGGAGGAGGCCGGCTGGGCGGGCGCCGAGCTCGTCGCGAAGAACCTCCAGTTTCCGCTGCGCACCCTCGACCAGTCGCTCGGCTCGTCGCAGGAGGAGGCGGATCTCGCGAAGTCGCGCCTGTTCTCCGACGAGGAGCTCGACGAGGAGGCATTCGAAGCGCTCGCGGACCTCATGAACGGCGTCGCGGCCGAGGCGAAAGAGGTCGCGCCCGTCTGGATGAGCACGGTGACGCGCGAGGAGCCCGCCGACCCGTTCGTCGAGGTGCGCACGTGGTCCTACGCGCTCGCGCTGCTCGTCGACCCCGGCTTGCGGCGGATGCTCGGGTTCTCCGTGCGCGACAAGGACGTCGACCCCGGCATGAGCTACGACTACCGCGTCACGGGGCGCTTCCTGCGCCGCGACGTCGAGGAGCGCGTGCACGGCTTTCACGCCGTCCCGCGCGGGACGCTCCTGCCGCGGCGGTTCGCGCTCGGCGACATCGCGCTGCGCACGCCGTTTCCGGTGTTCGTCGAGCAACGTCCGGCGCCCGCGCCCGACGGCCTGCAGGCGTCCGGGCGCAAGGGCATCGCGATCGACGGCGACCCCGGCCTGACGATCACGTTCCCGTCGCCGGTCCGCAGCCTCGTGTTCGAGCACGAAGGCGGCGCGGGGCTGCGCTGGCGCGCGACGACCACCGACTACTTCCCGGGCCTACCGATCCACACGTTCAACGGCGATGTCCCCACGGACCGGCGCGTGCGGCTCGACTTCGCAGACCCCGTCCACGCGGTCCGGCTCGAAGGCAGCGGCTTCCTCTACGCGATCCGCGAGGTGCTCTCGCCGCCCGGCACCAAGCCCGACGACGTCGTCACCCGCTCGGTCGTGCTCTCAGACGTCGCGTTCGTCGACGCGGGGCTGCCCAAGGCGCCGCTGGACCTCGGCACGGTGAACCTCCAGCAGCCGATCGTGCCGGGGACGACGACGCCGCCGGCGTCGCTCGGCTTCGCTCTGCACTGGACGCCGCCGCCGCCCGCCGGCGCGCCCGGCCCGGTGCCGTGGCCCGCCGACGCGGGCGCGGCGCCCCCGTTCGAAGCGCTCGGCTTCGACATCGAGCGCCGGCGTGCCGACACGAACGGCGTCTTCGAGCCGATCGACGACAAGGACTCCCGCACGCTCGCGTTCGGCTCGCGCGGCGCGGCCGCCGAGCCGCCGCCGCTCGGCGCGGGTGCCGACCTCGAGCTCGCGTTCCCCGAGAACGAACCCGCGCAAGCGCCGGTGCCGGCGCACATGTCGCTCGACGACGTGCTGGTGAAGGCGGGCCCCGCCGGCGCAGGCGACGAGGGTCCGCCGCCGGGCAGCCTGCACCAGTACCGGATCTTCTCGCTGGACGCGCTCGGCCGGCGCTCCGCGACGCCGTGCGACGGGTCGATCGTGCGGCTCGAGAAGCGCCAGCCCCCGCCGCAGCCCGTCGGCCCGCCTGTGCCTGCGGAGCCGGTGCCTCGCGACCCCGACGCCGTGGTGCCCGCCGGCGTCCGCGCGCGCGTGCTCCAAGCGCTCGATCCCGACCTCCCGGCCGCCGATCGCACGCTGCTCGGCACGTCGCGCAACGCCGTCGTGCTCGAGTGGGGCTGGACCGACGCGGAGCGCGACCGCGACCCGCACGCGACCGAGTTTCGCGTCTACTGGCAGCCGCTCGCCCCCGACGTCGTCGAGGGCTCGGTGACGGGCCCGCCGGTGCTGAGCGGCAGCCTCTTCGAGCTGCCGGCCACGCTCGACCGGCCGCTCGCGCAGGACGCGATGGCCGGCCGCTACGTCACGCTGCCCGACTACCCCTTCAAGATCGCGTCGCACACCGCGGGACAGTCGATCGTCCTGCGCGTCGAGCGCAGCGTGCTCGAGCCCCAGCGCACGCCCGCGCCCGCGGACTTCACCTTCCGGCCGACGCTCGACGGCTCCGAGCAGCGCCCGCCGGCATGGGCCGAGCGCAGCGCCGTCGTGCCGATCACGGCCAGCGAGGCCTATCGCCACGTCGTCCGAGACCGCCTGACGCTCGACGCCGCCCACCCGCGCGCCCGCGTCTGGGTCGGGGTCAGCGCCGCCGACGCGGAGTCCTACGTCGACGACGCGCTGGCGCCCGCCGCGCCCAACGGCGGCCGGCCCGGCAACGAGAGCGCGATCGCGACATCCGACGCGACCGCGCGGTTCCTCGGGCGCCCGCAGTTCGTCGTGCCCCCGCCGCTGCCGGCCGTGCCCGAGGTCGTCGTCGACGAGCCCACCGGCGACGGCGTGCTCGCGCTCGTCGACCTGCCGGCGCTGCTGCCGGCGGTCGCGATCCCGGCGGGGCACCGCGTCCAGCTCGACCGGATCGCGCTCGACGAGATCGTCGGCGCCATGAGCGTCAACGCCAACGGGACGATCGGCGCGACGTTGCCCGGCGGGGCGACCGCGAGCTACACGCTCGCCAACCCGACCGACCAGGCCGACCTCATCGCGCAGATCCGCAGCGGGACACCGGGGCGCGTCGAGAACCGCTTCCTCATGGACTTCGTCCTGCGCTTCGCCGCCGGCCTCGAGCCGCTCTGGCTGGAGGCGCTGCCCGCGCCCGTGCCGTTCGGCGCGCTGACCGACACGCTGGCGCCCAAGGCCGGGCGGTTCGTGCACCGCATCCGCATCGCCGACCAGGCGGGGCACCTGTCGGCCGGCGCCGCGATCGCGCCGCGGGTCGTACGCGTCCCGTCGCTGCGCTCGCCGTCGCCGCCGGAGCTTGAGACGAGCTTCGCGGACCGTGGCCGGCTGCGCATCGAGGCCCGCGTACGCGACGTGTTCGACCTCGCGTGGGTGCTGGTCTTCGCAAGCGAGGAAGACGCGACCGCGCCCGCCAACGGCAACCTGCACGACCCGGCGCAGCTCCTGCGCGTCCCCAACGCCCGCGATCGCTACCCCGACGACGGCCTGCGGTTGCGTCTTGCCGACGCCTCGCTGCTCGCGCCGTCGATCGTGCTCGAGGCGGCCGCGGGGACCGTCGAGGCACCGGACCGCATCCTGGAGGCGACGTTCGAGGCCACCCCCGACCGCCGGATCGCGCTGTGGGCCGTGACGATGACGCGCGACGGCATCACCTCGCGCTACGCGGGGCCGTACGTCGTGACGACAGGCCCGCCGCCGCTCGTGGTGCCCGCCCTGATCGTCAAGCGGGCCGGCGACACCGACGTCGCGCGCTGGCCGGCGCCCGACCCGCCGGCGCTCGTCGCGCTCGAGCGCAGCCGCGACGACGGGCGCAGCTTCGAGCAGGTCAGCCCGTGGCTGGCGGCCGGGGTCGGCGAGTACGCCCTGCCCGTGGTCGGCGGGACCGTCCGCTACCGCCTGGTGCTGCGCGGCGACCGCGGGCGCTCCGCGACAGGCGACGCGGAGAGGCCGGCCTGATGCCCGCCTTCGCCGCCCCGATCGACGTCGCGGGCTGGACGCTGACCGTCGCCGCGCCGGTCGCCGTCCCGCGCGAGCTGCGCTACGCGGGCACGATGCTCGCGGCGCTGCGCGCCCAGCGCGCGACGCCCGGCCAGGTGAGCGCGCCGGCGGCCGGCGTGCTGCGCTCGCTCGTCCCGGCCACGGGCCCGCTCGCGGGCCGCACGGTCGTCGAGCTCCAGGCCAACCCGTTCGCGATGCGGCGGGTCGCGCACGCGATCGCGTTCGGCGCGCCGACGTTCTACCTCGTGCTCGACGCGGGCGCGACGCTTGCCCCCTTCGCGGCCGGCGACATCGTGCCGGCGGGCGCGCCCGTCGCGACGGCGAGCGGCGTCACGATCCTCTGCGCGGGGCAGGACCGCATCGCGCGCGATCCCGCGCTGTGGTCGGCGACGATCGCCGCCGCGATCGCGTCGGTGGGCGCCGACGGCGGCACGTGGCCGGGCTTCGCCGCCGCCATAGCCACACAGACGGCGAGCGGCCCCAACCCGCCGGTCCTCCTGCTCGACCACACGGGCGCCCCGCTCGCCGACGCCGACGTCGAGCTCAGCGCGGGCCTGCAGAGCGCCGTGGCGCGGCTCGTCGCGGCTGACGGCGGCGACCTGCAGCGCGCCGTCGCCCGCCTGCACGCGGCAAACGCTCAGCAGATGCCGTTCACGTCGGTCTTCGGCGCCGGCGGACCCGTGCGCATCGGAGCGGCCGGCGGCGCCGACCTCGAGCTCACCCGCCTCGAGGACGGCGCGGGCACGTCCGGCTCGATCGAGGTCACGCCGGCGCTGCGTCACGTCACGCTGACGGACCTCAAGCGCTGGTTCGCGCCGCAGTACGCCAACGCCGGGCTCCGGCCCACGTTCCAGCCGCTCGCCGACTACACGCGCGGCAACCGCGTGACGCCCTTCGTCAACGGCCTCGAGTACTACGAGGACCTCCTCGCGAAGCTCAAGGACGCCGCCGGCGCGGGCGCCGGCGGCGGGCTGCATCTCGTCGGCGGCTGGCAGACGGTCATCGACGCGAAGCTCGCCCGCCGCGACGACGACGAGACCGCCTCCGATCACCCGGTGACGCTGCTCGAGGCCGTCACGCTCCTCGACGCGCAGGGCGGCACGGCGCGCGTCCTGTCGCCGCAGTTCTTTCAGTTCGAGAGCCAGTCGACCCTGCAGCTGGCCGAGATCTTGCTCGTCTCGCTGCTCGTCATCGGCCTGCTGCGCGGCGCCAGCGTCAGCGCGATCCGCTCGGACGCCGGCGGGATGGTCATCCTGGCCGTCGTCTTCGTGGCCAACTCCGCGCTCGTGCCGTGGATCATCAGCGTCAACGGCCGCCCGGTCGAGCCGAACGTCGACGCGGTCGACGGGCTCGGCGCGCTGCCGCGTGTCGAGAGCGAGTTCGGGCCGTTCCCGGCGACCATCGACGACAACCCGCTGAGCCCGCCGCTGGGCGGATTTCCGTGGGACACGCTGCTGACGCTCCAGCGCAGCTTCGGCTTCTACCACCAGAAGTTCGGGGTCGTGAAGGCCGGCACGAGCATCTACGGCTACTGCGGCGGGATCGACATCAACCCCAACCGCCTCGACGACGCCCGCCACCTCGCGCACGGCCCCTACCACGACGTCCATGCGCGCGTCGAGGGCCCGGCCGCGCGCGACGTCGCGCTGTCCTTCGAGCAGCGCTGGGGTCGCGACGGCAGCGGGCCGGTCGCGTTCGCGACCGCGCAAGCGGCGGACCTCGGCACGCCGGGAGACGTCGCCGCGCAGATCGCGCGGACGTACTACCGGCCCGTCAGCGCGACGCGCGAGCTGGCGTGGGCACCCAACGGCGACCGGACGATCGCCGACACGCTCGCCAAGGCGATCGACGGCGCCCGCGAGTACATCTCGATCGAGGACCAGTACTTCACGGCCGCACCGGAGTTCCAGGAGCGGCTCGTCGGCAAGGTCACCCGCCGCGAGATCGGGGCGCTCGTCATCGTCCTGCCCGCCATCGGCGACCAGCCGTTCGGGGAGATGGTGCGCTCCGGCTTCATCGCGGATCTCAAGGCGGCCGACGCGGGCGCCGGCATCGTCCGGATCGGCTACCCGCGCCGCCACTACACGGTCCCCGACAACGACACGCGGGCGTCGTCGGGGCGCCTCGTCCTGCAGGCGCCGCTGCCACCGTCGGCCGGGTTGAACCCGACCGTCGTGCTCGGGCCGAAGTCGCGCCTGCCCGGCCCGCCGTTCTGGGTCGCGATCGAAGGCGAGCTCATGTACGTCGTCAACGAGTCGACGGCGCCGAATCCCAACCCGCTCACCTCCCGCATCTTCGACGTCGTGCGCGGCGCCGACACGCGGCTCGTCAAGGGCGGCACGGCCCCGCTCGGCGCGCGGGTGCGCGAGCACGAGGTCGGCGCCGCAGCGACCGTCGTCGACCTGGCGGGCATCTACGTCCATGCCAAGTCGACGATCGTCGACGACGTCTTCCTTGGGATCGGCTCGGCGAACATCAACCGCCGCGGCCACTACCACGACGGCGAGATCGCGTGCTACAGCGTGCCGCAGCGGCTGAAGGCGTCGCGCTCGAACCCCGTCGCCGCGCTGCGCCGCCGGCTGTGGGCGGAGATGCTCGACCTCCCGCTCGCGACCGCCGGGCCGCTGCTCGAGGACCCGATCGCCGCCGCCCGCCTGTTCGACCGTTCGCCGCTGCAAGGCAACCGCTTCACCGACATCGAGGCCTTCCCGATCCACCTCATGCAGGACGTCACGGGCGGCGACGGGCTCGTCCTCACGCTCCTGAAGACCGCGCTCGGCTTCCAGATCGCGGGCGACGTGCAGGATCTCTACGACGCCGTCATCGATCCCACGAGCGCGTTGGAGCTCGACCCGTGAGCCAGTCGCTCTTCGACCTCTTCGGCGACCCCGGCGCGCGCTGGCCCGCCGACCGCGTGCACGAGCACACCGGCCACGAGGCCGGCGACCCGAGCGACGTCGCCGCGTGGCTCGCGCGGCTGAACGTCGCGGTCGCGGTGCGCAACGTGCGCACGGGCGCGAGCGCCGACCGCGTCTCCGTCGAGGCGGACCTCAACGCCACGACGTTCGCGGGCGACCCCGAGGGCTGGCCGTTCGTCATCGCCTCGATGCCGGACGTCGAGTTCCGGATCAAGCCCTTCCCGACGTCCGGCCCGGCGGCGAAGCTCTTCGCGTCGGCCGGCAACAGCGGCTTCGAGCTCGTGCTCGAGGGTCTGCCGGTCGAGATCCGCCTGCCGGAGGGGCTCATCCTGCCCCATCCGGACGAGCCGGGCGCGCCCGACGGGTCGCTTGAGATCACGATCGGCGAGTTCCAGCCGGGGCGGATCGACGACCTCATGGTCACGCTGCGCCGCGGCGGGCCGACGTCGATCTTCGTCCACGTCCGCATCCTCATGACGGAGACCTACGAGTTCCACATCCAGCCGGCGGTGCCGGTCTCGTTCGGCGAGAGCGCGCTGTCGGGCATCCCGTGCACGGCGATCCACGACTTCCGCCTGATCCCGTCGCCCGCGCTCGCGCCCGACCACATCGAGTGGCTGCGCCATCCGATCGAGCCGCGCGCCCTGGAGGACGCGGGCCCCTACGACGGGATGTTCTCCGTGCGCACCGTCGACATCGACGAGGAGGCCGAGGACATGCGCACCCTCGTCGAGTGGCTCAACGGCCACGCGAAGGACCGCGAGCCGACCGCCGAGCTCGTGCTCGACGACCTCGTCGTGCCGTTCTTCAACCGCTTCGTCCTGCCGATCCCCGTCCATCTGACCGCGGGCCTGCGGCGCAACGTCATCGACGTGACGGACCCCGAGCAGGTCTTCAACTTCGCACGCGACCCCGTCCACATCGTCATCCGCGAGCAGCACAAGCTCGCGCTGAACATCGCGTCGTTCTTCTACCGCTCGCTGCCCGGCGAGCAGCTCGACGACCGCTTCCTGCCGACCAAGCCCGAGTTCCCGACGGCCGGCGGCTGGGACGACCCCGGCCTGACGTTCGCCGCCGCGCTCGTCTTCGGCGAGGAGTCGCCGGCGCCGTCGTTCGACTCCGACGGCCCGCAGCAGGCGATCACGTTCGGCATCGAGGAGAACCTCACCATCGTCCTGGGCTACAAGCGCAGCTTCGACGCCGACCTCGTGCCGACCCCCGGCACCGGCTGGCAGCAGTTCGTCAACGCGCTGCTGCACTGGGAGATCGCCGGGCTCGTGATCGTCGACATCATGGGCTTCAAGGTCGGCTTCTCGCCCGCGCACTACTTCGGCGAGGGCGCCTCGTTCCTCGACAGCTCGGTCCTGACCGCCGACCTGTTCATCTCGATGCCGCCCACTGGCGGCGACCGCTCGATGTTCAAGCTGCGCGGCCTGAACGGCGAGAAGGTGCGGTTCCCGATCGAGGGAATCGGCTGGCGCCTCGGCGGCTTTCACATGGAGGGCGTCGCGCTGCCCGACGGCGTCGTCATCACGATCTTCCGGTTCTCGCTCATCATCTCCGAGCTCGGCATACGGGCCGAGGACGGCGCGAGCTACCTGAGCTTCTCGGGCGGCCTGGGCTTCGAGCAGCCCGCCGGCATCGCGGCCGCGATCACGGTCAAGGGGCTGCGCTTCCGCGTCGCCGGCAACCCGGACGCGCCGTCGACGAAGCTCGACGGCTTCTTCCTCTTCGTGCGGGGGCCGTCGTTCGCCGGGGAAGGCGGCGGCTACTACCGCGAGCTCACGACGGGGGACGTGAAGGTCTCCGAGCTCGGCTTCAGCGTCTCGCTGACGCTCACGCTCGCGCTCGGCAAGAAGTACGTCTTCGGCGTCGACGGGATCGTCGGGGACACGAGCGGACCGGACGGCGAGTTCGACTACTTCATGTTCCAGGCGTTCTACGTCGGGGCGATCGGGCCGCTCGCGGCGTTCGAGCTCACCGGCGCGCGGGCGCTCTACGCGCGCAACATGCTGCCGGCGCTGCGCGAGGTCGACCGCGAGGCGCGCGAGCTGCGCTACCTCAAGTGGTACCAGGACACGAATCCGCTGACCGTGCCCGGCGACCGGCGGCTCGCTGCCTGGCGCCCGGAGAAGGGCTCGTGGACGCTGGGCGTCGGGGCATCGGCGTCGCTGCCGGGGCTCGGCAAGGTCGTCGAGCTGACGGTGTTCGCGCTGATCGTGCGCGGCGGCTCGGAGAAGGGCCTGCTCGTCGTCGCCGAGGTCCGCGCGCTCGGCAACAACAAGCCCTTCGGCTACGCGGCGGTCGAGATCGACCAGCGCAACGACCGCATGAGCGCGATCGTCGGCGTCGACGTCAGGCTGTCCACGTTCGTCAAGCAGGCGCCGGCGTGGATGGACGGCGTGGGCGCGTTGACGGGAACGCTGTTTCTCTCAAACGACCCGTCCACGTTCGCGATCGGCCGGCTCGCCGACCAGAGCACGTGGCTCGGGGTGCGCTTCGGCGTCGACCTCTGGCTCGAGGCGGCGGTCCTCGTCGGCTTCTGCTTCGAGCGCGTCGAGGGCGGGCCGAACGGCTTCGCGCTGACGGTTCGCGTCGAGGGCGGGATCGGCAAGAAGGGCGTCGTGCGGCTGTCCTACAACGTCGGCTGGTCGCTGCTCGTCGTCGTCTTCTCGACGGGCTCGACGGACTACGCGATGGTCATCGGGATCGAGGCGGGGATCCGCTTCACGCTGTTCGGCTTCCTGAAGATCGGCGTCAGCGCGTCGATGGAGTTCCGTGTCGTCGGCGGCCGTCCGGCGCGCGGCGAGCTGACCGCGCAGATCAAGCTCGAGACGCCGTGGTTCTTGCCCGACGTGACGTGGCGCTTCGACGTGCAGTTCGGCGAGCTGCATGTCGAACAGCTCTCGACCGCGGTTCAGCCGCTGCGCAGCGCGGGCGCGCTCGAGCCGGCGACGCGCGCGCAGCTGCCGACGCACATCGAGCGCTTCGACCCGAAGTGGACCGGCGAGGGTGTCGCGCCGGTGCACAGCGTCGGCGAGCTGCGCGCGCCGACGCGGCCGGAGGCGGAGCGGCTCGCGAACTTCGCGGCGAACACGGCGCTGCGGCCGATCGCGACGGACGCGACGATCGCGGTCACGTGGGCCGTCCCGATCAACGACAAGCTCGGCTTCGGCGGCGGCGTCGTGGGCGGGCGCGGCGACCAGTCATCCGGCGACCTGTCGCTGACCTACGACCTCGTCGGGATCGCCGTCCGCCGGCGCCCGCGCTTCGGCCCGGATCTCGCGTGGAAGCCGCTCGAGCAGAAGATCGAGCTCGACCCGGACTTCAGCGATCCCAACGGACCCGTGCTCGACGGCACGTTCGCGCCGCAGGTG
The DNA here is from genome assembly GCA_963743055.1 of uncultured Actinomycetes bacterium. Classification (GTDB taxonomy): domain Bacteria; phylum Actinomycetota; class Thermoleophilia; order Solirubrobacterales; family Solirubrobacteraceae; genus CADCVQ01. The sequence goes on from CAVUOK010000008.1 coordinate 348,993, forward strand.
CTCAACAAGGTCTGGGACGCCGACGTGCGCATCGAGGGGCAGCCGGCGGCGAAGAAGCTCTTGCTCAACGCGGTCGCCCCGTACGAGTTCACGGTGTCCGATCCCGAGGGCGACGAGGAGATCGTGCGCAACCAGCCGGGCTGGCCGTGCTGCCTGGAGCCCGACGACAAGGACCTCTCCGAGCTGTTTCACCGGATCACGTGGCGCTCGTTCGATGCCGGCGCATGGCTGGCCGCCCCCGCGGTCGGGCGCTTCAGCGACAGCATCTCGACGCTGCGGATGTTGCGCCCCGCGTGGACGCATCCGGCCGGCTTCGGCGGCTTGCCGCCGGCGACGATCGTCGCGTCGGTCGCGATGGGCGCGCCGGGCCCGGTGGCGCGGGCGGACTTCGACGAGGACGCCGCCGTCTGCTCCATCCGCCTCGCGTGGCCGCGCGCGGCGCGTGTGACGCTCGTCATGTTCGACGACGAGGACGAGGAGGTCGCGCGCCGCGACCTCGGCACGGCGACGACGCCGAACTTCCAGACCTTCCTCTTCGGCGCCAAGGGCCCGATTCGCCGCTTGGAGGTCCGCGCGGCGCTGCCCGCGGGAGCGGCGCCGGGGTCGCTCGTGGACGCGCCGGGAGGCGTGCTCCTGGAGATCGACGAGATCGCCTACATCGGGCTGCGCGACTACCTCGACATCCTCATCGCGGGCGAGGCCTGCGACGGCGGCACGCCCGGCGGGCCGGGTGGCTTCGAGGGCAAGGGCAAGCTCGCGCTGCTGCCCAACCACGAGTACGAGATCGCGCTGACGACGCGCGTTGAGGTCGCGCACCCCTCGACCCCCGCGACGTCCGCCGACGTCGCGGAGTTCGTCTACGTCCGGACGAAGGGGCTGCCGGGCCTCAACGCCGTCGAGCGGGTCGGCGAGGAGATCGAGGGCTACGTCCGCTCGGCGTACGCGGGCGGGCGCGGCGGGCTCGTCTACCGCGAGGAGCCGGTGGCGCTCGCGTTCGCGGAGGGCTTCCACGTCGCGGTGCCGCTGGCCGTGCGGGAGCCGGGGTCGTCGGAGGAGCAGACCGTCCTGCTGCGCATGCAGCTGCTCGTGACGCCCGACCTCGCGGGTCCGTCGGGGAGCACGCTGACGGCGACCGCGGAGGACTGGGTCGTGACGCATCGCGGGGCGGGCCTGCCGCCGCCGGTGATCGACGGCGGGATCGTGTGGCATTCGGTGCTGAGCAAGGCTTCGACTCGATCGAGCGCGATGGTCTCGGCCGACCCGTTCAAGGCGCGGCTCGCGGTGATGACGCAGCGGGCGGCGGTCACGTGCGACCTCGCGGATCCGCTCGACGTGATCGGGACGGTGCTCGTCGCGCCGCCGGTGGGCGGCGGCCCGGATCCCTTGGGGACGCCGCCTGCGGAGTTGTGGCCGGCGGGCGAGCGGTTCACCGCCCACGTGCGCGTGGAGGGGGCGCCGTTCGTCGACCGGCGGCCGTTCGTCGCGGGCGACGAGACGTCGTTGACGCCGGCCGTGCTGAACGGTGCCGGCAGCTTGGCGAGCTGGAGCGTGGTGGACGGCCAGCTCCGGGTCAGCGGGTCCGGGCGGCGCTTCGGGATCTTCGGCGACCCCGTCTGGGACCACGTGACGGTGCTCGTCGGGATCGCGCCGGGCGCGGTGTCGGCGGGCGTCGGCTTCGCGGTTCCCGCGGGCCCGGCCGCGTCGCGCGGGCTGTTCGCGGTCGTCGAAGCGGGGGCCGGCGGCGGCGCGGGGCGGCTCGTCATCCGCCGCCGGCGACAGGCGAGCGAGGGGCTCGTGGAGATCGCGGCGGTGGCGTTGCCGGCGGGCGTGGGCTCGGACGGCGACCCGATCCCGCTGGAGGTGACGTCCTTCGACGATCGCCTGCGCGCCAGCGTCGGGGAGGCTGTGGTCGAGGTGGATCGCGGCGAGCTGCGCGCAGGCCGGCTGTGTCTGACCGCCGACGGGCCCGCGACGTTCGCATCGCTGCAGGTCCACGGCCTCGACATGTACGCGTACCGCTTCGGGGTCAGCCGCTACCGGTCCTTCCAGGAGCACATCGGGTCGTGGAGCGGGCGGATCGACACGCTGCGGCCGGACGCGCTCGGCGACGGCACGACGACCGCGACGGTCGCCGAGCTGTGGACCTCCACGCGCGCCGAGGTCATCGCGGCGATGGCGCCGGGCGCGGCGGACGCCGACCGCGAGCGGGTGTTCGCCGCGTGGTCCGGGGCGCTCGGCCTCGCGCTGAAGGACGACGTCACGGCGCTCGAGGTGAGCCGCTGGGACGAGGGCGCGGTCGCGCGGGCGCTGCTCGTCGAGTCGCCCGAGCGGCTGGACTTCACGCAGGAGATCGCGGCGACGCTCACGGCGCGCGTCCCCGGCGGCCCCGGCCAGCCGGTCGCACCCCGGCCGCATCCGCTGCCGCCGGGCACGGTCGGCGGCGTGCGGCCGCGGCCCGGGGACCCTCCCGGCCGCGGCGGCGCGCGGCCCCTCATCGACCGCCTCCAGCAGGTCGCGAGCGAGAGCGCGCGGCCGCTCATCCCGCTGCCCGGCTTGCCGCCGGTCGACCAGGCGATCCTCGACGTCGAGCTCGTCGACGGCGACGTGCGCCTCTGGCTGCACCCCGCCCTCGCGAACGCGGGCCGGCTCGCCGTGATCGTCGTCGACGCGGGCGGCCAAGCCGACGTCTTCCGCGGCCTCGTCCGCCCGCCGTTTCTCGCCGGCAACCCCGCGATCCTGCAGGCGGACCCGCTCGGCCCGCTCGGCCAGCTGCCGGCGGGCAGCGATCTCGCCGCCGAGCTCGCTCGCGCGCAGCCGGGCGCGGTCCTGCTCGCGAGCAACGACCTCCTCGACCTCCTCGGCCGCTGGGGCGGCCAGCCGCTCGAGGTCGACGTCGACATCGACGTCCAGGTCATCCAGAGCGGCGACGGCCGCCGCGCGCTCCTCATCCCCGTCATCGGGATCGCGACGCCGGGCTTCGCCAACGCCCCGCACCGCCTCACGCTCTCGCTCTCGCGCGACCGCTGGGAGACGCCCGACGCGCCGGACGAGCTCAACACCTACGCCCGCTCGGCCACCCTCTCGCTCGACCTGTAGCTCTCGGCGGGGCCGTCCTCTGCCGGAGCGCGAGAACGCCGCCTTCAGACGACCTCGTAGCCGAGCCCGCGAGCGACGTCGGCCTGCGCCGCGTCGCGAGACGCGAACGCGAGCGGCTCGCCGTTCTCCGCGAGACCGGGCAGCACGATCCGCGCCAGCGCGAGGTGCCAAGCGTCCATCGCGCGCAGGCCATGGCGTCGCACGAGGTCGAGCGCGCCCGTCTCGATCTCGCCTGACGGCGCGGTCAGGACGGTCACGGGGCCGTACGGCCCGAGGTCCGCGTCGAGCGCAGCGAGGATGCCGGCTTCGTCGCCGCGGCCGCGCCGTGCCGCGCGAACCAGGGCGCCCGTGACCTCGACCCGCGTCCACGTGCCCGTGACGGTCGCCACGTCGGGATCGTCCAGCAGGGCGGTCGCTTGAGCATGCCCGTCCTCGTCGGGCAGGTAGACCCGCGCGAGCACGGACGAGTCGAGGTAGACGATCACCGGCGGTCGCGGTCCGCGGCGAGCTCCTCGTCGAGAACCTGACCGATGCCCGTCATGCTCTCGATCGCGCGCAGGCGGTCCGGCGTAGCGCTTCGTTCTGCACCAGCCGGCGCAGCCAGCACGCCGCCCGCGGCTGCCTGTGCCCGCAGGCGCCCTCGCCGTCGGCCGCGATCCGCGTCGGCTGCTGCGTCGAGGATGTCGCTCGCGAGCTGATTGACGCTCGTGCCTTCGCGTGCCGCACGGGCTGTGATCCGCCGGTGCAGCTCGTCGGGAACGCGTAGGAGCAGTTGGCGCACCCGGCTCACGATATCAAGCGCGCTGTACTGATAGCACGCCCGGCCGGCCTACGAGTCCATCAGCGCCTGCTGCTTGTCGTAGGCGATGAGCGCCGGGAACGCGGCGGAGACGAGGAGCGCGCCGGCGACGCATGCGAGGCCGCCCGACACGACCGACGTGCGCACGCTCGTCAGCGACGCGACGACGCCCGCCTCGATGTCGCCGAGGCGCGGGCCGCTCGTCACGACGAGCGAGAAGACGGAGGACATCCGCCCGCGCATCGCGTCGGGCGTCACCGTCTGGTTGATGACCGAGCGGCAGACGGCGCTCACGCTGTCGGCCGCGCCCGCGACGGCGAGCAGCGCCGCCGCCGGCCACAGCGAGCCGACCAGGCCGGCGCCGGCGATCGCGAGGCCCCACGCGCACACCGCCGCGACCGTGATCAGCCCGAGCCGGCGCGCCGAGCCCAGCCAGCCGGTCGTCAGCGCGGCGACGGCCGCGCCCGCCGAGACCGACGCGAACAGCAGGCCCGTTCCCGCGGCGCCCGCGCCGTAGACGCTCACCGCGAGCACCGGAAACAGCGCCCGCGGCATCCCGAAGGTCATCGCCGAGAGGTCGATCGCGAACGACCCGAGCAGCGCCGGGCTGCGCCGTACGAAGGCCAGGCCGTCGGCGATCGAGCGGCGGATCCGCACGGGCGCCTCGCCGATCCCGGCCGGCAGCTGCGGTCCCAGGCCGCGCAGCGCCGCGACCATCCCCAGGCAGCTCACGGCGTCGACGGCGTACGCGCTCTCGACCCCACCGGCCGCGATCAGCAGGCCGCCCAGCCCCGGCCCGATGACCATCGTCAGCTGGAACAAGCCGAAGTTGATCGCGAGCGCCTGCGGCATCTCCTCGCGCGCGACGAGATTCGGGAGGATCGCCGTCCGCGCGACGTTCTGCAGCGCGCCGAAGCCGGCGAGCAGGCCGCCGAGGAGGTAGAGCAGCAGGACGTGCGGCTCGCCGAGCAGCGCCGCGGTGCACAGCGCGGCCGCGATGAGCACGAGCGCGATCTGGTCGAGCAGGAGCAGGCGGCGGCGGTCCATGCGGTCGGCGAGCGCGCCGCCGAGCAGCGCCATGACGACGAGCGGGCCCAGCTCGGCCGCGCCGAGAAGCCCCGTCAGCAGCGCCGAGCGCGTCTGCGTGTAGACCTGAAACGGCAGCGCGACGAGCGCTGCCTGCGTGCCGAGCCCCGAGACGAAGTTGCCCAGGATCAGCAGGCGCAGCTCGCGCGACGCGCGCAGCGCGCCGAGATCGGGCGCGAGCCCGGCCCGCAGCCTCCTTACGATCCGCAGGCCTTCATGCCGTAGTCGATGGCGCGCGCGTTCGCGTTGTCGAAGGGATCGGGCGCGCCGTTCTTCGAGTACTTGGTCGTGTCGGCCTTGGCGGTGTCGATCGCCCCCGCGAGCGCGGCGATGTACCCGTCGATCGTCTTCTGGTCCTGCTTCGGCGGCGACAGCTTGCGCAGGTCTTCGAGCATCGCCTCGTAGGCGGGCAGCGAGGTCTCCGTGAGGAACTTCGTGACCTGCGGGACCGCGATCGTGCCGGTCTTGCCGGCGGACGCCCGCAGCTTCGTGGCGGCCGCGGTGATCTTGTCGGTCGTCGCCTGGCAGACCTTGTCCGCGGCCGCGACGTACTGCGCCTTCGTCAGCTCCGCGCCCCCGCCGGTCGTCGTGGTCTTGTCGTCGTCGCCCCCGCCGCAGCCGGCGACGGCCAGCGCGCCGACGAGCAGCGTCACGGCGGCACCTGCGAGCTTGCGCGTCATCGAGAACCTCGTGCGTGAGAAGACATGCAGTCGCGCACCGTAGACGATCATGCGGGCTCGGCGGTCTCCTCGAAGGCCTCGCTCATGCCGGAGGCCAGGGCGCCCAGCTCGTCGCGCAGCGACCGCACGTCGCCGGCGATCCGCTGCTGGTTGCCGGCGTCCGTCGACGCCGAGACGCTCACGAGGCTGCCGCGGATCGTGTCGAGCTCGACGACCATCCGCTCCATCTCGTCGTAGAAGCGCTGCAGCTGGGAGGCCATCTTGCGCTGCACGGCGAGCTGGTGCTCGAGCGCGTCGATGAGCTCCGCCTTGCCGGAGCCCTCGAGCTCGCGCAGCCGCGCCTGGACGCGGTCGGGCGGGCTCTCCGCGAGCGCCTCGTAGAGCAGCTGCGCCCGGCTGGCCGAGTTGTCCATGAGCGTGACGAGCGCGTCGACCTCCGACGAGACCTCCGCGTAGGGCAGCTCGGCGCGCTCGATCGCCTCGCGGATGCGCGACTCGGTCGCGCGGGCGGCGAGCAGGTGGTAGCGCACGTCGGGCGCGAGCTTCGCCGGGTCCGTCCGCGCGCGACCGCCGGCGATGGCCTCCTTGCGCTCCCCGCGCTCGCGCGCGAGCACCTCGCTCGCCTCGTCCTCGTCGAAGAACGTGCGCGCGGCCGCGATCGCGTAGATGACGAGCCCGACGAGCAGCGCGAGCGGGAACTGCGCGCCGCCGACGAGCATCGCCGCGCCGATCGTCGCGACCGCGAGCGCGAGGTTGAACGGCTTCGCGGCGGCGTTGGCGGCGAGCGCCCCGGCGTACTGCTCGCGGCTGTAGGGCTTGTCGACCTCTCCCATCGCGTTAGAAGAAGGAGCTGATGCTCCTGTAGACCGACTCGATGTCCGACGTCTTGCCGACGTACGCCTTGCCACCCGACGCGCCCGCGATCCGCTCGAGGTTCTCAGCAGCGCCGGCCGCGCCCGCCGAGTAGGCGATCGTGAAGACGCGCACGCGCTTCGTCGAGTCGCCCTGCGCCTCGAGCTCCTTGACGACCTGCTCGGCGCTGCGCGAGGAGTCGGTGTCCTCGCCGTCGGTGAGCAGCACGACGGCGTTGATGCGGCTCGTGTCGGCGCGCTTGCCCACCTGGTCGACCCCCGCCGCGGTGGCGTCGTAGATCGCCGTGCCGCCGTCGGCGACGAGGTTGGAGACGATCCGCCGCAGCTCCGCCCGGTTGCCCCGCACGGGCGCGATCGGGACGAGCGGCTGGATGCGATCCGAGAAGATCGTGAGGCCGACGTTGTCCTGCGGCTGGACCTGCGCGATGAACGCGGCGAGGCCCTGCTTGGCGTTCTCGAGGCGGTTCTCCTGCGTCATCGACCCCGACGTGTCGAGCACGAGCAGGACGTTCGCCGGCTTGCGATCCAGGCGCCACGTCTTCTTCAGGGCGGCGAGTACGCGCGGCTCGGGCAGGCCGAGGACCCGCTCGGGCTGGTCGGGGTCCACGCCGTTGGCCGCGGTGAGCGGCGGCTCGGGCTTGGCCTTCAGGTCTTGCGATCGGAAGCCGTACTTCGCGGCCTTCGTGGCGTCGATGTTGTCGGCGAGGTACTTGCCGAAGCTCGCCGCGCCGGCCTTCTGGCCGGCTGTGACCCACGGCGCGTTCAGCGCGATGTACGGGTTGTCGGAGAAGAACGTGCCCTCGTCGGGGTAGATCGCGACGAGGCGCGGCTGGCTGCCGCGGTGCTGGTTGAAGTCGACGAGCGTCGCCTCCTCCATCGCGACGGCGGACGCGTAGCCGGGGCCGCTCTTGCGCAGCTGGTCGGCGATGAAGAGCGTCGTGTCGCCGTAGTGGACGATCGAGCGCTCGATGTCCTTGACCGTCGGGCGGGCCTTGGCGATGTCCTTCTCCTGCAGCCCCTCCTTCTTGCCCGTCGCGTAGTAGTACTCCGCGACGACCGCCGAGAGCCCGCTCGTCGAGAAGTCGGGGTTCGTGTGGACGAGCTTGAAGGCGCCGAACTCCGGGTGCCCGTAGGCGGCCCAGCCCTGGTTTGAGCGCGCGAGCTTGAGGATGTCGCCGAAGCCGAGCTTCTTCTTGGGGTAGCCGAGCGCCCTGGCCATCGGCTCCCACATCGCGATGACGAGCGGCGTGCGCACGATCGACGGGTTCTCCTCGGCGACGTACGGCTGGTCGGCCTCGTAGTTCAACAGCCGCCCCCACATAGAGCTGGATGGCGTCCAGGCCGTCGGCTTGTAGGTCCGCTTGGCGATCTTCAGCTGGGCGTCGCCCGAGGAGACGTTCTCGCCGACGACGAAGACCTGCTTGCCGGCCGCCTTCGGGTTCGACGCGTTGTAGGAGGCGATGAGCGGCTTGAGCAGCTGCTCCTTCTCGGGCGAGTAGGCGAACGTCACCTTGATCGCGCCGGCCGGGGCGCTCGTGCCCGTGGATCCGCCACGGCCGCCGCCCGGCTCGTCGCTGCCTCCGCCCGACAGGATCGCGATCAGCGCGACCGCGCCGATGGCGACGGCGATGAGGGCGAGCTGGCTCTTCTTCATGTGGGCTCCCGGGCGTTGGGTCGGCTGTTCGCGCCTCGGGCAACGATAGACCGCATGCGGGCCCCGGGAGGGAAGCGACCCCCGCCGCGGTGCGACGTTCCGCGACGGGGGCCGAGTCGCTCCCCGGACGGAAGGTTCGCTTGTGCGGGCGAGCGCGTGGACGATCGGATGAACGCGCCATCTCCCGGTGGCGGTGGCTCGGCGCGGGTACCCCGATGCGAACGACACCGACTGCAAGGAGCCACGAGATGTCAGACGGATCGATGGACGAGGCCAAGGGCCGCGTGAAGGAAGCTGCCGGGGATCTGACGGGCGACCAGGATCTGAAGGACGAGGGCAAGGTCGACCGCGCGTCGGGCAAGGTCAAGGACGCGGTCGGCGGCGTCGCCGACAAGGCGAAGGGCCTGCTGCGCAAGGACTGACGCGTCGCTTGGCCGCGGAGGTGCCCCGTGCGGGGCGTCTTCGCGGGGCCGCGGCGCGCCTCCTCGCGGGGCGGCCTGGCGCGCCTTCTCGCGGGGCGGCCCGGCGCGCCTTCTCGCGGGGCGGCCCGGCGCGCCTTCTCGCGGGGCGCGGCGCGCCGGCGATCCTGCTCAGGGGGCGGCGAGCAGCTCCAGCAGCGAGTCGGCGTGCTTGGTCACGAACGAGGGTCCGATGCCCTTGATCGCCAGGAGCTCGTCGGTGGTCTGCGGCTTGCGCCGCACGACCTCGCGTAGCGTCGCGTCGGTCGCGACCGTGTAGGCGGGCTTGCCGTCAGCGCGGTCACGCCGCCAGGCTTTCAGGGGCGCGAGCTCCGCGTCCGAGACCGGCGGGCCGTCTTCGATCAGGGCGGTCTGGCCACGCTTCTTCGCTGGTTGGATCGGCGGCAGCCAGTCCGGCGGATCGTGCACGTCGCAGCAGCGGCCGGTCGGCGCGGCCGGCGTGTCGTCGCCGAAGTGGTCGAGCAGCTGGCGGCGCCGGCACTTCTCGTCGCCGGTCGCGTAGCGCTCGATCGAGCGGTAGGACTCCCAGCGGCGGTTGGTCGCCTCCTTGCAGAGCCGGCGTGCCTTGCCGTGGTCGAGGTCCCGGCTTGAGAGCTGCACGCGGACGCGTCCGCCAGCGCCGGGGGCGAGGCTCAGCGCGCCCGCCCGCTCGGCGACGGCCAGCGCGATGCGGTCGCGGTCGTCCTCGGGGCTCAGCTCGATCGCGCCCTCGCCGCCGTTGCGCGCGCGCAGGCGGCCGACGATCGCGCCGACCTGCTCGACGGTGACCTCGGCCTCGCGGATGAACCGGACGAGCCGGCCGAGGTCCGAGCGGCTTGCCAGGAGCACGGCGCGTGCGGGCTCGCCGTCGCGACCGGCGCGCCCCGCCTCCTGGTAGTAGGCCTCGAGGCTCGACGGCAGCGCCCAGTGCCAGACCGACCTCACGTCGGCCTTGTCGACGCCCATGCCGAACGCGTTCGTCGCGACGACGACGTCGGCCGCGCCGGTCATGAACGCGTCCTGGCGGCGGGAGCGGGTCTCGGCGTTCATGCCCGCGTGGTAGGCGACGGCCTGCAGGCCCTCGCCGGTGAGCAGGTCGGCGACCTCCTCGGTGCTCTTGCGCGTGCCGCAGTAGACGACGGCGGGGCGGCTGTCGGGCATGTTCACGCCCGCGAGGAGCGTCGCGCGCTTGCGGGCCACCGACCCCTCGCCGTCGAACGGCAGCACGTCGAAGGAGAGGTTCGGGCGGTCGAATCCGGAGCGCACGCGGACCGGGTCGCGGAGGCCGAGCCGCGCGACGATCTCCTCGGCGACCTTGGGCGTTGCGGTCGCCGTGCAGGCCATGACGGGCGGATGGCCGAGCTCCGCGATGACCGAGACGAGCCTGAGGTAGTCGGGGCGGAAGTCGTGGCCCCACTCGCTGACGCAGTGCGCCTCGTCGACCACGAACAGCGCGATGGCACGGCGGCTGATCGTGTTGCGGAAGGCCTGCGAGGCGAAGCGCTCGGGGGCGGCGAAGCAGACGGCGGCGCTGCCGTCGCGGACGGCCTCGAGCGCCTGGCGGTTCGATTCGCCATCGCCGCCGGAGGCGAGCATGACGGCCGGGTGGCCGAGGTCGGTGAGGCGCGCGCACTGGTCGCGCATGAGGGCGATGAGCGGCGAGACGACGACGGTGAGATCGGCACCCGCGAGCGCGGGGAGCTGGTAGCAGAGGCTCTTGCCGCCGCCGGTCGGCATGACGACGAGCGAGTCCTTGCCGTCGAGGGCGGACTGCACGGCCTCGCGCTGACCGGGCCGGAAGGTGGTCAGGCCGAGCAGGCCGAGCAGCTTCTCCGGCGTGACGTCGGTGAGCGGCGCGCGCTCGCGAGCCGGCGCGCGGGGAGCGGGGGAGGGGGCGTCGCGACGGCGAACAGCGTCGGCACGTCGGGCGAGCCGGCCTGTGCGCCGCCGAAGGGATCCTCGGCGGTGCCGCGTCGCGACGATCCGGCGCCGAAGGCATCCTCCGTGAGGCCGCCGCGAGGCTTGGCGCCAAGCGGATCCTTCGTGGTGCCGTCGCGAGGGATGGCGCCGGAGGGGTACTTCGTGGTGTCGCCGCGAGGTCCGGCGCCGGAAGGAGCCTCCGTGGGGCGGCCGCGAGGCTTGGCGCCGAGCGGGGCCTCCGGCGCGCTGCCCGCCGCCACTTCGGCGTCGATCGTCGCCTCCATCGAGGCGAGGTGGGCGAGGTAGGCGTCCTCGTCGGGGTCGGTCGCCGGCCGGCTCGTGGCTGCCTCCACCCGCTGCGCCGCGAGCCTGGCGATCGGCGTCAGCGCCTCGCGCTCGGGCGGCGCGAGCTGCGGCCAGCGCGCGCGCAGCGCCGCGAGCTTAGCCGCGGCGGCCGGGGCACCAGGATCGGCGAAGATCGCCGCGAGATCTGAGAGCGCACGCTCCACGACCTCCCAACTTAACGCGCACGGCGGCGTCGCCGGGGCGAGCCCAGCCGCCCCAGCGCGCCCGCGGCAGCGGTCTTGGCGCGAATGACGCGTATATAGCGTCATATTCGACAAGACCGCTCCTGTCGCTGGTGTGATTGTGTGAGGCACGTAGAGTGAGCGCGGTGCGGGCAGTCGCGATGATCGTCTTGATGGCAGTCGCGTTCGCCCTGCTCGGCGCGGCCGCCGGCGGGAGCGCCGCCGCTCGCGGCGTGACGTGCAAGCCCTACGACGCCAAGCGCGACGGCCGGCTCGCGTCATGGGCCAAGCCGCGCAAGGCGACGCTGCTCGTCGACTCGGTCCTGCTCAGCGCCTATCCCGGGATCCGGCGGGCGATGCCGTGCTGGCACACCGCCAAGCGCGGGCGCCCGGCACTCATGATCCGCGTCGCCGAGAGCGAAGTGCGCGCGGCGGGCAAGCGGGTCTCGCCGGTCGTGGTCGTCGGCCTCGGCTACAACTCGCTGTGGGAGCGAGACCGCCGCAACTACGGCCGCTGGGCGGCGCGCTTCGACGCCGAGGCGCGCAAGCTCGTCGCCACGCTCAAGCGCCTCGGCGCGAAGCAGATCGTCTGGGTGAAGCTGCGCGAGCCCAGCGTACGCACCGTGCCGCCGGGCGCGCGCGGCGAGCTGGGCCAGTACTCGTGGTACTTCCCCTACGTCAACGCGCGGCTGAAGCGCATCGCCCGCGCCCGCCGCGACGTCGTGCTGGCCAACTGGACGGCCGCCGCCAACCGGCCCGGCGTGACGTACGACTCGATCCACTGCAACACGCGCGGCGCGCTGCTCATGGGCCGCACGATCAAGCGAGCGATCCTCGCCGAGGCACGCCACCAGGCCGCGGGAGGCTGACGGCGTGCGCGCGCGAGCGGCTCTCGGCTCGGCGGTCGCGGCATCGGCGCTCGCGCTCGCCGTCGCCGCGCCGGGCGCGGGCTCGTCTGCCGCAGGCGCCGCCCCGGCCACGGCCGCGTCCGCCGCGGGCGCCGCCCCGGCCACGGCCGCGTCCGCCGCGGGCGCCGCACCGCCCGCGGGCGCTGCCCCGGCCGCGCGCGCCGCACCGCCCGCGGGCGCTGCCCCGGCCGCGCGCGCCGCACCGCCCGCGCCACCTCCGGCCGTCGCGCCACCGCCGCCCGGCCCGACCAAGCCGCCTCCGCCGCCGCCCACGGCGCCGAAGCAGAAGCCGGTCCACCTGCAAGTCTCCGTCAACGGCGACCTGCTCATCCACTCACCGATCTACAACCGCGCGAAGGCCCTCGGCGGCGGCAAGCGCTACGAGTTTCGCCCCATGCTGCGCTACGTCAAGCCGATCGTGCAGGGTGCGGACCTCGCGCTGTGTCACGTCGAGACGCCGATGGGCCCCGGCCCGCCGCACGGCTACCCGCAGTTCAACACGCCGCGAGGCCTCGCGCCGGCGATCAAGGCGACCGGCTGGGACGCGTGCAGCACCGCGTCCAACCACTCGCTCGACGGGGGCCAGCGCGCCATCGCCTCCACCGGCCGCACGCTCACCGCGGCGGGCGTCAAGCACACCGGCTCGTTCACCTCGAGCGCGGCCCGCGGCCGGACGCTGCTGCTCACGGTGAAGGGGGTGAAGGTCGCGTTCATGTCCTACACCGAGATGACGAACGGGATCGCGCTGCCGTTCGCCTGGTCGGTGAACCTCGCGAGCGCATCGCAGATCCTCGCCGACGCGCGCATGGCTCGCAGGCGCGGCGCGCAGGTCGTCATCGTCAACGTGCACTGGGGCAACGAGTACCAGGTGACGCCGAGCGCGTTTCAGAAACGGCTCGCCAGCGCGCTGACCGCGTCGAAGGCCATCACGGCGGTCGTCGGCCAGCACGCCCACGTCGTGCAGCCGATCCGCAGCGTCCACGGCAAGCTCGTCGTCTTCGGCGAGGGCAATCTCCTCTCCAACCAGTCCTCGCCGGCAGCCAGCCAGGACGGCCTCATCGCGCTGCTGGACATCCGCGTCGACGGCACCAAGTCCAGCGTGAAGGGCATCCGCTACGTCCCGACGTGGGTGCGCCGCTCGGACTACACCGTGCTGCCGATCGGCGTCGCCCTGCGCCGCAACCTCGCCGACGGCGCCACGCTGCGCGCGTCCTACCGCCGCACGGTCGCGGCCGCCGGGCGGCGGCCGGACGTCCAGCCCGAGCCGCGCGTCCTGCCCTAGCGGCTACTCCGGAGCCGGCACCTCCCCGCCCGCCGGCTGCGTGATCCGGATCGTGTTGCCGAACGGGTCGCGCAGCGCGCAGTCGGTGCCGTAGAAGCGCGTGACGGGCTCCTCCGTGAACTCGACGCCCTTGGCGAGGAGGTCTTCGTACGTCGCCTGGCAGTCGTCGGTGGTGAAGATCGTCGCGCCCAGCGCGCCCTTGGTGACAAGCTCGCGCAGCTGCTCGGCGGTCGCGTCGTCGTGCGCCGGCGCGCCCGGCTTGAGCAGGAGCAGCTCGCGCGTCGGCTCGCCCGGCACGTTGACGGTCAGCCAGCGCATGAAGCCCATGTCGGCGTCGGTGTTGACCTCGAGGCCGAGCTTGCCGACGTAGAAGTCCAGCGCCTCGTCCTGGTCGAGGACGTAGATCTGTGAGTGGGTGATGGCGTTGAGCATGTCGCCGACGCTAGCCGCCTTCGCCGCGCCGCGCTTCTCCGAAACTGCTCGGTCGCATCCACGCCATCGTCACGCAGGTCGGCGCCGGGACGAGCGGGGGCGCGCGCCGGCGGTACGCGCTCGGCGCCTCGCCGACGATCGCGCGGAACGTGCGGCTGAACGTGCCGAGGCTGTTGAAGCCGACGTCGAGGCAGATGTCGGTCACGCTGCGATCGGTCTCGCGCAGCAGGAACGTCGCCCGCTCGACGCGCCGGCGCTGCAGGTAGCGATGCGGCGTCTCGCCGAACGTCGCGCGGAACGTGCGGCTGAAGTGCGCCTTGGAGACGTGGGCGATGCGCGCGAGGGCGGCGACGTCGAGCGGCTGCGCGTACGCGCGGTCCATCGCGTCGCGGGCGCGCAGCATGCGTCGATTGGAGTCCTCGACAGCGCGGCTCACCGGGGAGATGTTGACGGCGAGTCCGGCCAGGGTCGAGCGGCTCGTAGGGCCACGCGGCGGCCGTCGCGCTCAAGCACGACACGCCCGCGCCCGACAGACCTCGAGAAGCCCGACCCTCAGGAGGTCCCAACTTGCTTCGCGCCTCGCTGCTGGCCGGCATGGCTTGCCTGCTCGTCCTCGCCCTGCCCTGCTCGCCCGCCTCCGCGGCCGGCAAGAACTGCTCGGACTTTCCCAGCCAGGCCGCGGCGCAGGCGTGGCTGCACGCGTACGCGGGCGACCCGGACGGCCTCGACGGCGATGACGACGGCATCGCCTGCGAAGCGCTGCCGTGTCCGTGCGCCGGTGCCGGCGCGCCGGCGACCCCCGAGCCGCCGAAGGCCCCGGCGGCGCCCGGCACGCCCGCCCCGGCGCCACAGCAGCCGGCGCCGCAGCAGCCACCGCAGCAACCGGTGCCGGCGGTCCTCGACGCCCGGGCGCGCGTCACGAGGGTCGTCGACGGCGACACGCTGAAGATCCGCTTCGCCAACGGCGTCACCACGACCGTGCGCCTGGTCGGGATCGACACGCCGGAGACCAAGAAGCCCGGCGTCGCCGTGCAGTGCGGCGGCCGCGACGCCACAGCACGGATGAAGCAGCTCGCTTTTCGCCGCGGCAAGGGTCGCGCGGTGGTCGTCAGGACCGACCCGACGCAAGCCGTGACGGATCGCTACGGCCGTCTGCTGGCCTACGTGAGCGCCGCCGGCAGCGACCTCGGCCGCTCGATGGTCGCATCCGGCTGGGCGACGACCTACGTCGACGAGGCCGACTTCCAGCGCGTCGCGCGCTACCGCGCGGCCGAGCGCTCGGCGAGGTCGGCCCGCCGGGGCGTCTACGGCAAGTGCGCGAGCGACTTCCACCGCGCCGGCGTGCCCGCTCGCGCCGCCGGGCGCGCGCTCCCGCACTGACGGCTGCCGCCGGCCCGCAAGGATCGTGAGCTCAGGCGGCGAGCCGGACCGGCGGGGCCTGCTCGGCGCGCGCGATCGCGAGCGCGAGGAAGGCCTTGGCGGCCGGCGGCTGACGCCGGCGCCCGCGCCACACCAGCGCGACAGGCCACGTGAACGGCTGCGGCCCGATCGGCCGCAGCTCGATCGGCGGGCCGGCCTCCTCGGCGGCCGACCGCGGGATGACCGCGATGCCCATGCCCTTGGAGACCAGCGCGCGGACGGCGCCCATCTCCGTGCAGATGAAGGCGTTGCGCGGCTTCAGGCCGTGGTCGTCGAGCGTCTGCTCGAGGCGATGGCGTAGCGCGGAGTTCTCGCGGTAGGTGACGAGGTCGCGGCCGGCAAGCTCGGGGAACGTCACATGGCTCTGCGCCGAGAACTCGTGCCCGACCGGCATGGCGCAGACGAACTCCTCCTCGGAGAGCAGCGTCGCGGCGAACTCATCGCCCAGCGCGTCGGGATCGACGGCGGTGAAGATCGCGTCGAGCTCGTCCGCGCGGATCTGCGCGAGCAGCTCCTCCTGCGTGCCCTCGACGAAGTGGATCGCGACGCCCGGGTGCTGCTTGTGGAAGTCGGCGATGACCGCATAGAGGTCGTACAGGCCGGTCGGCCACATGCCGCCCAGGCGCAGGTCGCCGCGCAGCAGGCCGGCCATCTCGTCGAGCTCGTCGCGCAGCCCGTCGACCTCGGACAGCACCCTGCGCGCGTAGTCGAGGACGAGCGTCCCCTCGGGGGTGATCTCGACGCTGCGGCTCGACCTCGTGAACAGCGTGATGCCGAGCTCCGCCTCAAGCCGGCTGAGCTGCTGGGAGACCGCGGACTGCGCGAGGTGCAGCTCCTCGCCGGCTTTCGTGAAGGACCCGTGGCGTGCGATCGCGACGACCGTTCTGAGGTGTCGAAGCTCCATGGCGCAAGCCTCGCACGTCGAGATCAAGAAGTCGAAGACGCGATCGTGGGGACAGCGATCACGCCACGTGATGGATACCGCCGTCAGTCAGAGCAGCTCGAGCAGCTCCTTGCACGCCTTGCGTGCGCACGTTGCACCGCGAAGACATGCGCGCCACCAGGACGGTGCCCACGGTGTGCGGGCCGGGACGCACGCGACGGTGCGTTTCCCGTGAGGCTCGCCCACAGCCGACTCAAGGCATCGCGCGGCGCCGCGACCTGCGCGCGCTACCGTCATAACACCAAAGTCACTACGGAAGGCAGACGGCCTGCACGCCTTCGTACAGGCCGCCTCCTCCAGGGGTGCGATCATGCTGCCGCACCCGCCGGCGTTCACCCCGTGTTTGTGAGCCAGCGCGCTGCGGCGCGCCGTCGCACGGATGTGAACGCACTGTGAACCCCGGATCTCCCGAATCCGCGCCCACACGCGAGTACAGGAGTCCGGGGCCTCGTCATGCTGGCGCAGCGACCGCGGCACCGTCCGACATCAGACACTTCTTGACCGCGTCGATCACGCTCTGGATGAGCGTGATGGCACTGTCGATCGTCAGGGCTGCCAGCGCGATGAACGCCGCTCCCGCGGTGGCGAACCAGGCCACGAACTGCGCCACTAGCGTGACTCCCGTCCTGATCCATTGCAACCACGACATCTCGTCCTTCATGACCTTGAACACGGCCTTGAATCCCCCGGCCGTGTAGATGCCGCCCGCAAGCGAGAACAGCGCCTTGGCCTTGGCGTACGCGCCCGGAGCGTTCTTCAGCTCGTTGATCGTGTTTCGTAGCCCTCGGAGCGCGGCGGGACCCATTTGGCGCGGCAGCAACTCGGCCACCCGCTTCTGGTTGGCGATCCTCAGGCCGACGAGCCCGATGGCGAAGATCGCGGCGTTGGCAGCACATACGCCACACGCTATGACGCATGGCGTGAGCACCTCTGCGGGCGCCGGATCCTCGGGCTCGACCGCGGCGTACGTGACGGCGTACAGAGGAGACCCGGGAGCGGGGTCGCTCAGGGTTAGCAGGTTGTCCAGGATCTCCGCTCGGTGCTCGTTGATGTTTTCGGATTCCTCAGGAAACCAGCCCTCGAACTCGCTGAGTGCATTCTCGAGTTGGCTGGTGTCCCACGGCGATTTCAGCAGCACTTCATCCCCTTCCCTTGGACGTGAACGAACCTCTGCTCGGGCCCGAGGTAGCGTCACCGCGCGGCGGCCTGTTCGATTCACCGCGGTGATGCGGACCCCCGTCCGAGTGGTGGTACTCATACCACGGTGACGGACGGATGAGCAAAAATTTCTTATAGGCGCGACGCGCAGTAATGTCGACCGAGAAGCGAGCCCTGCGCTCAGAGGTCAGCGCTGACGGCGCACGCGTAACTGCATGAGTACGTTGACCACCCCAACCAGCACCGGCCAGGTTGCTTACGGAGACCTCGCCGTGCCCCGCGCTCGCGGTCTCGCCGGGATATCAGCGCTCTCGTTGAGCGCGGTGCGGGCCCGGTGCGAGCTGTTGACGCGACGCGGTCACGCCCCTTGGGCGCTCGGCGGTTCATGGAGCGCATCACCCTCGTCATCAACGAGCAGAGCCACTCGTCCAACAACGTGCTCGGAGGCTGGGAGGGCATCGACGGAATCTCGCGCCGGCCGCGTCCGGACTCACGCGGCAAGGGCGAGACTGGATTGCCTCCAACGAGCTCAGAGCAGCTCGAGCAGCTCCTTGCACGCCTGCACGCAGCCCTCGCACGTGTCCGCGCAGATGCGGCAGTGGTCGTGGTGGTCGCGGTGCTCGCCGCAGGACGCCGCGCACGTCGTGCACGCCGTGATGCACGCCTCCAGCACCGCGCGCTTGAGCTGCGCGTCCCACGCCGTCTGGCGCGTCAGGACGCGGCTCGTCGCCGTGCAGACGTCGGCGCAGTCGAGGTCGTCGCGGATGCACAGCTGCATCGACGCGACGTCGGGCTCGGCGAGGCACGCGTCGGCGCAGGCGCTGCACGTCTGCGAGCACGCGAGCGTGGCGTCGATCGCGCGGGCGAGCGCGGCGCGGTCTACGGCGGCGCTGTCGGGGTGGGTGTCGAGCATCGCTGCGCTGCTCATGCGATCCGTCCTTTCGATCGGGTGGGTTGAGTGCTCAGTCTGGCGGTGGAGGGATCGGGTGTGCCTGCAGGGCGCGCGCGACCGCGAGGAGGTTGCGCGCGGCGGTCTGGCCGGTCGTGATCGACCACTCGCGCTCGTCGGTGGTCAGCCACTGCTCGTCGCCCGGGCCGGGGCCTTTGTTCCAGTACGTCCAGGCCTGCCCGGGGACCGTGTAGCCGATGTCGATCAAGGCGCCGCTGATCTCCGAGATGCAGTGATGCGCGCCGTCCTCGTTGCCGACGACGACCACGCCCGCCACGCGGTTGAACGCGATCGGCGTCTCGCCGTCGTCGTAGGTCTCCGACAGGAACGCGTCCATCCGCTCGAGCGCGCGCTTGGAGACGCTCGACGGCTGGCCGAGCCACGTCGGCGTGGCGACGACGAGGATCTCCGCGGCGAGGATCCGCTCGCGGAGCGCTGGCCACTCGTCGCCGTCGGTGACGGCCTCCGACACGACGCCCGGCTCGATCGTGTGATCGGCGAGGCGGATCGCGTCGGTCTCGACGCCCTCCGCACGCAGCGCGGCCATGACGACCTCCGACAGCGACGCCCCGCTCGACTCCTCTGGCGAGCGCTTCAGCGTGCAGTTCAGGCAGATCGCCTTCACGGCTGCAGCAGCACCTTGAACGCGCCGTCCTGCTTCTTCTGGAACGTCTCGTAGGCCTCCGCCGCGTCCTCGAGCGGGACGTGGTGCGTCGCGAAGTCGTCGACGCCCAGCGGGTCGTCGTCGCCGCAGACGAGCGGCAGGATGTCGTCGACCCAGCGCCGGACGTTGGCCTGGCCCATGCGCAGGTTGATCTGCTTGTCGAACATCTGGATCAGCGGCATCGGGCTTGCCGCGCCGCCGTAGACGCCCGACAGCGAGATCGTCCCGCCGCGCTGGACGAGCTCGATCGCGGAGTGCAGCGCGCTGAGCCGGTCGATGCCCATCTTCTCGGTCATCGGCGCGGCGATGGCGTCGGGGAGCATCCCCGCGATGCGATGCGCGAGCTTGCCGACGGGCGCGCCGTGCGCCTCCATGCCGACCGCGTCGATGACCGCGATCGGCCCGCGGCCGTCGGTCATCTCGCGGACGGCGTCGGGTAGGTCGCCGTTGTACCGCTCGAGGTCGAGCGTCTCGACGCCGTGCGCGCGGGCACGCTCGAGGCGCTCGGGCACGAGGTCGACGGCGAGCACGCGCCCGGCGCCGCGATGCTGCGCGATTCGCGTGCACATCTCGCCGATCGGGCCGAGGCCGAGCACGAGGACGGTCTCGCCCTCGGGGACGCCGGCGTACTCCACGGCCTGCCAGGCGGTGGGCAGGACGTCGGAGAGGTAGACGAAGCGGTCGTCGGGCGGGCCCTCGGGCACCTTGATCGGCCCGTACTGCGCCTGCGGCACGCGCAGGTACTCGGCCTGGCCGCCGGGCACCTGCCCGTAGAGCTTCGTGTAGCCCAGCAGCGCGGCGCCGGTGCCCTGCTCGTGGACCTGCGTCGTCTCGCACTGCGACTGCAGGCCATTGTCGCACATGTAGCAGTGCCCGCAGGAGATGTTGAACGGGACGACGACGCGGTCGCCGGGCGCGATGTGCGTGACCTCGGAGCCCACCGCCTCGACGATCCCCATCGGCTCGTGGCCGAGGATGTCGCCCTTGTCGATGAACGGGCCGAGCACCTCGTACAGGTGCAGGTCCGATCCGCAGATGCCGGTCGACGTCACGCGGATGATCGCGTCCGTCGGCTGCTCGATCTCCGGGTCGGGCACGTTGTCGACCCGGACGTCGCGGGTGCCGTGGTAAGTGAGTGCTCGCATGGGTGGCGCTGGTACCCGCAATCCACGGTGAAGACGCCAAGCGTGTTCGCGTCTCGCGCCGGGTAAACGCCGAGACTCGGAATCCCAGCAAGGAGGAGCAGCATGAGCACGACCGAGCACGAGGGCAACGCCACCCCGACGGCGACGGACGACGACGTCAAGCGCGTCGACGCCGACACGCCGCACGCGCCGGACGGCGCAGCAGTGGCCGACCAGGGCGTCGGCGCCAACCCGACAGACTCGACGGACACCGACGAGAACGCCGACCCCAAGAGCGGCGGCACGCCGGTCCACCGCGCGCCGGACGAGGACAGCCCGCAGTCCTAGTCTGACCGCCCTCGGCTCGACCCCGATCGGTCGTCGGGGTCGAGCTCTGGAGGCGCTCGGGGCGCACGCAGCGCGCGCTTCCGGAGGAACGTCCGCGTAAGGACGCGGACGCAAAAAAGCACCGACCTACGGCTTCTGCTCGCGCATGCCTTTCACCGCCGACGAGATCCCCTCGGCGTCGAGCACGTCGGCCATGACGCCGATCTGCTCTTCCCAGACGTCGTCGTCGACCTGGCTTCTGAACTCCTCTTCGAGCACGTGATACACGGAGAGACCCAACTGGGCCTCGGCCAATGCTCCTGCATAGGTCGGATCGCCGAGCACAACGGTCTCGGCGGCGATCTCCGCGCTCTCGTCGTCCGGCGCTCCGAGGATGACAACCAGGTTGTCGGCCCCGTGCTCGTCGGACAGGCGCTTGATCACTTCCTGACTATTCAGGTCCATGGCCCCCGAGGCAGTTCAGACGAAGCACTCCGTCGACGTGTACGCGACGTGTCCGCCGGCGCTCACGACGCACGCGGCGATCGCCGGACCGGCGATGCCGTCGCGCTCTCCGAGCACGATGACCTGCTTGCTCTCGAACATGGGGTGCTAACTCACCTCCTCTTTCATCTCGGTGAGGCTCTTGTCGAGCCAGGTCTTGAGCTCTGGCGGGCTGATCGTCGACGCCGACAGGCGCGCGACCTCTTCGCCGTCGTGCATGAGCAGGAACGTCGGCAGCCCGTGGACCTTCAACCGGATGCACACCCGGCGCGCCTTGGGCGCCTCGAGCATCACGACGTTGATGTCGTCGCGTTTGGCGGCCAGCTTCTCGACGTGGGGCTTCAGCGCCAGGCACGGCCGGCACTCGGGTCCCCAGACGTCGACGAGCGTGGTGCCGCTCGCGACGAGCTCGTCGAAGTTCTCGCGTGTCGCCTCGGCTACAGCTCCCATTCGCTCATCCTCCTGCGTCGTCGTTGGATTCGAGCAGAACGCTCATCCCGTCGGACTGCTCGGACATCCGTCCCAAGAAGAGGCTGCCCTTGGCGATCAGCTGTACCCGTCGCGCGCCGCCGTCTAGCAGCCGTGCCCGCGCGTGCGGAACGTAGCAGAGCGCCGAGGCGATATGGCCCTGTGTGGGAGCGAAGCCGGGCATGCCCCGGTTCGCGACGAAATCGGCCATGTCCTCGCGGCCGATGTCGCCCCGTCTGAGGGCGAGCGCCGCGATCGTCTTGTAGTTGCGCTCGGGGACGTTGCCAGAGCCCTGCGGCTCGGTGATCTCCGGGTTGTGCAGTTCGGTGGCGTAGTCGTCGACGTCGGTCGACCTCATCTTCAGGCGGTCGAGCGGAGCGAAGACGAGAGCCTCGATGATCTTCGGGTTCGAGGACCCGGCGGCGACAGGGTGCTTGCCCACCGAGTCGAGGCGGACCCTTGGGGAGCGGCCGTCGTCGGCTTCGACGATCAGCGCAGATGCGCCGAGGACGTCTTCGAGCACCGGCAGGTCGTGCTTCAGGTGGCCCTGGAATTTCATCCCGACCTTCGGAAGCGAACCGCCGGCGACGACCGCGACCCGCTGGAAGACGCCCGCGGCGACGAGGCTGCTCGCGATGACCAGCGCCGGGATCGGGGCGGCGCAGAAGTTCTTGACGTCGCAGCCCGAGGCGTTGACGCAGCCCGCGGCCGCGGCCACCGACTTGCCGAGGTTGCCGCCGCCGCGCTGGTAGCGGTCGCCGATCGCCTCCTCGCCGGAGCCGATGACGTAGTCGATCGAGCCGGGGTCGATGCCGTTGTCGTGGAGGACGCGCAGGAGCGCCAGCGTCGCGCTCGCCTTGCCGGCGAGGTTCTCGAGGAACACGTCCGCGGTGAGCGCGGCGTCGCTCTCGTGGGCTCGCCGCACCGCGGCGGCCAGGTGATCGGCGCCCAGGTGGAGGGGGAGCGCGCCTTTCTCGGCCGCGACCGCTTCGGCGTCGCCGGCGGCGGCTGCCACCTTCTCGAGGTCGAAGTGCTCGTTGAGCGGATGGCGCGCGAGCTTGCCGGCGATCGCTTGCGCTTCCTTTGCGCCCAGCCTGACGAGGCCGAAGTCGTCGACGGCGGCCAGCAGCCCGAGGAACTCGTCTTCGGGCATGAGCTCGCCCACACCCGCGAAGCGGCCCTCGCCGTTGGCGGCGGCGCCGACCCACGGGCGCTCCGGCAGGTCGCGCGGGTGGATCGCGCCGAGGTACGCCTGGTGGGGCCCGTAGGCCACCGCCTGCTCGAACGTGCGCAGGGACGCGAGGAACTGCGCCTGCACCTCCGGGTTCTTCGGAAGCTCGCGCGAAGGCTTGGAGCCGTGCCGGCAGAGGCCGGGCACATGGGCGAGCGCCGCGCTCGCGGCTGAGATCACAGGGTCGGGCATGTGCACCTATTCAATCGAATCGTCGTCAAAGTATGGCAGCTCGCTATGCAAGCACGATCTTTCGATGTCTTAACTCATGCTTCGGGAAGGCGCGTGATGAGGACGACCGTGGTGCTCGACGACGATCTGCTGGCCGAGGCGCAGCGCCTCACCGGAGTGAAGGAGAAGACGGCGCTGGTGCGCGAAGGGCTCACCGCCGAGATCCTGCGGCTGCTGGGAGCGCTGCCGCAGGCACGGGTCGCCACGGATGGTGAGCTGCTGGCCTTCATCGGCCGTCACGAGCCGCATGGCCTCGGCATCGGCTATGTCGGCGCGCAGCTGCTCGCGTCGACGATGCTGTCGGACGCAACTCTGTGGACGCGTGACCGGCGCTTGCGGGCGGCGGCTGCGCGGCTCGGCGTCGCGCACGCGCCGACCTCGTAGGGCGCCGGGGTCACGAAGCCGGATCGCTGTCGAACACCGTCGGCTCGGTGACCGAGGTCGACACGGCGTGCAGCGCGCGCTCGAGCAGCCTCCGGCGCCAGGCGAGCTCCTGGTCGCGGCTGACGTCGGGGTCGCCCGCCGGGAACGGGATGCCGCGGGTCGGCACGATCCGCGGTGCGCCGACGCGCTTGGCGATCGAGACGAGGTTGCACAGCAGCGCGGTGGGGATGCCTGCGCGCTCCAGCTCCTTCGTGAGCGTTGACCCGCAACGCGTGCCGGTTCCTCAGGTGGCGGTGAGGATCACGGCCTGGATGTTCTGCTGGCGCAGGTCGGCGGCCCACTCCATCCCGAAGCGGCGTGCGTCGGCGACCGTCGTGCCGTTGCCGGTGGTCGCGAGGACCTCGCCGTGGAGGCGGCCGATGGCGCCTTCCTGCTCCATCTTGCGTGCGATGTCGAGCGGGAGGATGCGGTTGGGATCGGCGTTGGCCCACACCGTGGAGAAGCCGCCGTGGACGGACTCAAAGTCGCCCTCGTCCACCGAGTCGAGGCCCTCGAGCGAGTAGCGCACCCACTTCGACGCGCGTGCGGACTCGAGCCGGTCGGGGTTGCCGAAGGGCACGAAGCCGCCCTCGGTGACGAGCGCGAACAGTGCTTGGGAGGCGTCTTCGATGGGCGCGGCGGGCGTGACCTGGTCGAAGTCGGGGAGGGGGATCTCGGTGGCGTCTCTGTCGCCCTGGAGTCTTGTGAGCACGAGCGCGACGGCGCGCTCGGCGGCGCTCTTGTCCGCCAAGCGGTTGACGCGCGCGACCGGTCCGATGCGCCCGTCCTTCGCCGTGAGCGGCTCGCCCGAGGCGATGATCAGCGCTGCGGCGGCAAACCGCTCGAGCGAGTCCTTCATCTGGCGCGCGGTCTGGCCGCTTTCGACGACCGCCGTGCCGGCGGCCTCGCCCAAGCCGGGGTTCTCGGGATGCATGGAGGCCAGTGCCGGCAATCCCGCCTCGCTGGCCGCCGCGGCCATCCGCGCGCAGGCCATGCCGTAGCGCCCGCTGGTGAAGGCGGGCCCGGCGACGACCATCTCGGCGCCGCGCTCCTTGGCTTGCTCGACGAGCGTCGTCGCGAAGTCGGCGTGCGAGGCGGCGTAGTCGTCGCCGCAGATGGCCGTGCCGATGATCTCGTGTTCGTCGCCCAGCAGGGTCGCCAGCTTTCGCCCGGGTCCGGTGGCGCCGTCGCGCATCTCGGGTCCGGTGCCCGCGGAGTCCTCGCCGCCCATGCCGGCGAAGAACTGGTTGACGTAGTGGACGATCTTCATCTGGCTAAGCGGGTTCCGCGCAGGTGAGCTTGCCCCAGCCCAGGGTGCTCTGCGCGCAGTAGATGGCGGCGACGGGCAGCTCGACCTCGTCCGTGGAGGCCTGGCCAAGGAGGGCGATCTCGGGGCGTCCGAGAGCGCGCTCGACGGTAGGCAAGGTCATCCGCTCATCGTAGTTCCCGGTGCTGACGAGGGCAGTCGCTTTGGTGGGCGGGACCACGAGCGGCGGCCCCGTCCCGTCGCGCCCGGCCATCTCGGCGAGGATCCCGACGGCCGCGATCCCCTCCTCCTCGAGGCGATCCATCTTGAGCGAGACGTCGGCGTCGGCGTTGCCGCCGCCTTCCTTGGTGGCGATCGCGGCGTCGAGGTGGAGCGACTTGCACAGGCGCGCGGCGTGTGCGGAGACGAGCTCCTTGTTGGCCTGGTCGACAGGCTCGGGGCAGAGGATGAGCGCGGCGAGCTCAAGGTCGTCTGATGCGCGCAGGGCGGCGACGACGGGATGCGTCTGGTGCAGGATCGTCGGGTTCTTCAGCGCGGGGTGCCCGTACTGCCCGCTGACGACGGCACCGTCATCAAGCTCGCCGGGCGAGATGACGGTCGCGAGGCCGCCGGACATGCTGCGCCCGTAGACGAACACGTCCTTGAACTTGCCCTGGGTCTGGAGGTTGAGGATGACCCCGACACGCGGCTTGCCGTTCGTGCCCGAGCCGGGCTCGTCTATTTCCTCGACGGCGTCAGGCTCGGCATCGAGCGCAGCCTCGGCGAGGTGGGCGGCGACCTTCACGAGCCCCTTGCGCAGCGCGACATCGACATCCCCCCAGTCCGCGTCCTCGGCAGGCGTCCACTCGACGACGAGGTTGTGCGTGGCGGCGAGCGGCGAAAGCGCCGCCGCCGGCCCCGACATGTCGATGATCGCCTCCTGCGCGCGCGGTAGGAAGCCGGCGGCGAGCACGGCGGCGCCGCGCAGCACATGGGTGGTGCCGCGTCCCGCAGGCATGGCAGGCCCGAGCAATCCGGGGAACACGCCACCCCCGCCGGGCCCCTTGGAGCACGGCTGAATGGCATCCAGGACACCGACGATCCGCACGGAGTCGCCGGGAGAGGCGCAGCCCAGCCGGACCTCGGCGAACGCGGGGTCGCGCAGAAGGTCGAGCACGCTCTCCTCGCCAGCAGTGAGCCGCCCCGCGTCGTAGCTCGTGCGCTCGCCCAACTGGAGCGCGCGCACCTCGTGGACCACCCGAGTCAGTCCAGCATCGGCGTTCATCGTCCGGATCCTTCCAGATACCGGCGATGCGGATTCATCCTGCTGGAGTTGCGGCCACAAACTGACCTAATCGCCTCCTACGGTGGGGCGAACAGTCAACGACGCAGAGGAGCTGCAATGCCCGAGCGAGACGGATACATCCCCGGCGTCCCGTGCTGGGTCGACACCAGTCAGCCCGATCCCGAGGCGGCGGCCGCCTTCTACAGCGGTCTCTTCGGCTGGGAGGTCAGGGACGTGATGCCGCCGGAGTCGGAAGGGACGTACCTCGTCGGAGAGATTCGTGGTGGCAGCGTCGCTGCCGTCTCGTCGATTCCGGAGGGTGCGCCGCCGATGGCGATGTGGAACACCTACATCTGGGTCGAGAGCGCCGAAGAGACCGCGTCCAGGGTTGTCGATGCGGGCGGCACGACGTTGATGGGCTCGTTCGACGTCGAGGATGCCGGGCGCATGGCGGTGTTCGCCGATCCCGAGGGCGCGGTGTTCTGCGTCTGGGAGGCGAAGGTGCACAAGGGCGCGCAGGTCGTCAACGAGAACGGCGCCTTGAACTTCAACGGGCTCAACACCCGCGACGTGGAAACGGCGAAGGCCTTCTACGGCTCCGTCTTCGGCTGGACCACCCTGGACCTCGGTGGCGCCGAGATGTGGACGTTGCCCGGCTACGGCGACCACCTCGAGGAGCGCAGCCCCGGCCTGCGCAAGCAGATGGCCGAGTTCGGTGGGCCGGAGGGATTCATCGACGTCGTGGCGACCATCACCGCGCTCGGCGACGACCAGCCCGGCGTTCCGGCGCACTGGAACGTGACGTTCGGCGTCGACGACGCCGACGCGGCCGCCGCGAAGGCCACCGAGCTCGGCGGCAAGGTGATCGTCGCGCCGTTCGATGCCCCGTGGGTCCGGATGGCCGTCCTCGCCGACCCCGCGGGCGCGACGTTCATCGCCAGCCAGTTCGTGCCGGAGAACCGGGATCTCGCTGACCAGCCCGACGGGGCGGCCAGCGCGGCGTAGGCACCCACGCAGCCGTCGGTGTCGCGCGAGTCATGGCCTACAGACTCGGCAAGCCCCAACGCCGCCTGCGGGATCGGCTCCGCCGGATTCAGCAAGGGCATGGTCTGCGTGCCGCCCGACCGCCCTGCCGCGAACCCAGAGCTCGCGCGGATCGCTTAACGCGCGTGGCTCAAAGCTCCCAGCCGAAGCTGATCGAGCGCCAGCTCGGCTCTTCGCGCTCGTAGAAGCGGTGGGCGTCGGTGCGCGCGCGCCCCGAGTCGAGCTCGAGGTGCGTGGCGCCGCGCTCGCGCGCCCAGTCCTTCGCCGCGTCGAGCAGGCGCTTGCCGATCCCGAGGGACCGGCGGTCCGGGTCGACGGCGAGATCCTCGACCCAGGCCCGGCGGCCGAAGCGGACCGACTCGAAGTCGAGGTACGTGGTGCAGATCCCTACGACCGACTCGCCGGCGCGCGCGACCAGCACCACCGAGTCGCCGGCCGTGGTGGCGCGCCGCAGGCGTTCGCTTGCCGCGTGCGGGTCCCACTGCGGCGGCCGGCTACCGGGCGGGGCGAACAGCCACTCGTATGCGCCCAGCAGCTCCGGCGCGTCGTCGGGACCGGCCGCAGCGACCTCGACGTCGCTCATCCGATGAACCCGCTGGCGCCGGTCATGTTCACGGTCGCGACAGCCTAGCCACGGAACGTCGCTGTCCCGCGATAGCGTCTGGGTCGTGTACTCCGGTGAAGTCACGCGGCCATGAGTGAGCCGCACGCCGCGACACCCGTCGCGCTGACGTCGCTCTCGCACGGCGCCGGCTGCGGGTGCAAGCTGCCTGCCGCGGCGCTGCTGCCGATCGTCCGGGGGCTCCCGCAGGTCGACGAGCCGCGGCTGCTCGTCGGTTCCAACACCGCCGACGACGCCGCGGTGCTC
The DNA here is from genome assembly GCA_963743055.1 of uncultured Actinomycetes bacterium. GTDB lineage: Bacteria > Actinomycetota > Thermoleophilia > Solirubrobacterales > Solirubrobacteraceae > CADCVQ01. Next base: position 376,591 of record CAVUOK010000008.1, read on the forward strand.
AAGCTGACCGACGAGATCGCGCTCGTGATGACGATCGACTTCTTCACCCCGATCGTCGACGACCCCTACGACTTCGGACGGATCGCGGCGGCGAACGCGCTGTCGGACGTCTACGCGATGGGCGGCGTGCCGCTGGCGGCGATCAACGTGGTCGCGTTCCCGCTCGAGCAGCTTGGCGGCGACATCCTGCGCGAGATCCTGCGCGGCGGTGCCGACGTCGCCGCGGCGGCCGGGATCGCGGTCGTCGGCGGGCACTCGATCGACGATCCCGAGCCGAAGTACGGGATGTCGGTCACCGGCACCGTGCATCCCGACGAGCTCATCTCCAACGCGGGGGCACGCGCGGGCGACGTCCTCGTCCTCACGAAGCCGCTCGGCGTCGGTGCGATCACGACCGCCCGCAAGCGCGGCCTGCGCGATGACGACCTGCTCGCGCGCGCGGTCGACACGATGACCGCGCTCAACGACACCGCGTCCGCCGCGGCGCGCGCGGCGGGTGCGCACGCGATGACCGACGTCACCGGCTTCGGGCTGCTCGGCCATCTGCACTCGCTCGGGCGCGCGAGCGGTGTGGCGGCGGTGATCGACGCGTCAGCCGTGCCGGCGATCGACGGCGTGCTCGAGCTGCTCGCGGGCGACAGTGCCGTCTCCGGCGGCAGCCAGCGCAACCGCGACTATGCCGAGACGTTCACGACGTTCGGCCCCGACGTGGCGGAGGCTCGGCGACGCCTCGCGTGCGATGCGACGACGTCGGGCGGGCTGCTCGTCGCGGTACCGCCCGAGGCCGCCGCGTCGCTGCCGGGCCCGATCGTGGGCGAGATCGTCGAGGGTGAGCCGGGGGCCATCTCGGTGCGATGATCGCCCCGCACGGGCTGCACCAGCCTGGAGCGGCCCGGGCCCGGTGGCCCATCCGGTCTTCAAAACCGGCGGGGCGCGACACATCGCGCTGGAAGGTTCGACTCCTTCGCCGTTCCGTATGAACGACCGCGAGCGACCGACCTGGCGACCGCGCTACACGGCAGCCATGCGCAATGCTTCGGCAACGATGTCTGCGACGTCGCGTCCCTCGCGTGCAGCACGTTCCGTGAGACTCGTGAGCGTCGCGGCGGACACGGGCACGGAGACCGTCACGGCGATGTCTGGGTTGGCCGGGGACCGCGTCGCCTGCGCGCGTTCCAAAAGGTGATCGAACGCTTCGGGGGCGTGGTCGTGCGCGTCAGCCATCGGGTTTCATGATGACGGGTCAGCGCGCCCTGCGGTAGACGGCGATCTGCGCCGCCGTCGAGTCCCAGGCTGTGCGGACGTGCCAGCGTCCGTGGTCGTCGTGATCCTGCTCGACGACCGCCGTGACGAACCGCCCGTCGCGCGTAGGACCGATCGCCCACAGACTTCCGTCTGCGCGAGGGTTCGGGTTGGCGACGGTCACGACCGGTTCGGCGCGGAACACGTCGGCCACTTCTTCTGCAGACAGTCCACGCTCGGCGAGCTTGCGGATGGCTTCCAGATTGAACACGAGCCCGAGGAACGGCACGGGCGCAACGGTACGCGCGACACGCCGGATCGAGCGTGGCGACGATCCCAAGCCCGACTCGGGTTCGCCAGCGGTAACGTGCCACCGCAGCCCGTGCACTCCGCTGTTCACTCGATTCCTGCCCCGGCCTGTGCGACCGTCACTACGCCGCCGCGCCGTTTCGTATGAGCGACCGCGACCGGCTGCGCGACTTGCCGTCCGTCGATCGGCTGGCGACCGCGGTCGCGCGCGCCGAGTTGCAGGCTCGGCGTGAGGAGCTGCTCGACGGCGGCGGCGACGCAGACGACGACGCGACGGTCGACCTCGTCGCGCGGGCGCGGGCGCGTCTGAAGCCGCGGCTGCGGCGCGTGCTGAACGCGACCGGCGTCGTCGTCCACACGAACCTCGGCCGCGCGCCGCTCGCCGCCGAAGCGCAAGCTGCGGTCGCGGCGGTCGCCAACGGCTACAGCAATCTCGAGCTCGACCTGACCAGCGGCGAGCGTGGCTCGCGCCACGACCACGTCGAGGAGCTGCTGCGCGAGCTGACCGGGGCGGAGGCGGCGATCGCCGTCAACAACTGCGCGGCCGCCGTGCTGCTCGCGGTTGCGGCGCTCGCCGCCGGCCGCGACACGATCGTCTCGCGCGGCCAGCTCATCGAGATCGGCGGTGGCTTCCGGATTCCCGAGATCCTCGAGGTCGCCGGCACGCGACTCGTCGAGGTCGGAACGACGAACCGCACCCGCCGCGCCGACTACGAGGCGGCGCTGGTGGCCGGCGGCGAGCAGGTCGGGGCGATCCTGCGCGCGCATCCCTCGAACTTCCGCACCGTCGGCTTCGTCGAGGAGGTCGAGATCGAAACGCTCTGCGACCTCGGCGTGCCCGTGATCGACGACGTCGGCTCCGGCGTGCCCACAGACGACTTTGAGCTGCTCGCCGGCGAGCCGCCGGTGCGCCGCTCCGTTCGCGCCGGCGCCGCACTCACGACCTTCTCGGGCGACAAGCTGCTCGGCGGCCCGCAGGCCGGGCTGCTGGTCGGCACGCGCGCGGCGGTGGACAGATGCCGCCGCCATCCGCTTGCCCGTGCCCTGCGGATCGACAAGCTGTCGCTCGCCGCGCTCGAGGCGACCCTCCAACTGCATCGCGACCCCGCAGCCGCACGCCGCGCGCTGCCGGTGCTCGCGATGCTCGACGCCGACGCGGCGACGCTGAGCGCGCGCGCTCACGAGCTCGCGCAAGCCACCGGCGGCACGGTCGTCGACGCGACGGCCCGCGTCGGCGGCGGCGCGCTGCCGCTGCTCGAGTTGCCGGGGCCGGCGGTCGCGATCGACCCCGGTCCGGCGGGCGCGACCGCGCTCGCCGCGGAGCTCCGAAGAGGCGATCCGGCGGTCGTAGGCCGGATCCACGACGGACAGCTGCTGCTCGACCCGCGCACCCTCACAGACGAGGAGGCGCGCGAGGTGGCGCGCGCGGTGCGCGCCGCCGGACGCGAGCTTCGTAACGTGTAGCGCGTCGCGTGCTACCGCTCTGGCATCCAACGCGCGCCGTGAACGACGAGCACGCGGCCCTGACGCTCGGGACCGCCGGCCACATCGACCACGGCAAGACGGCGCTCGTGCGCGCGCTCACAGGCGTCGACACCGACCGCCTCCCCGAGGAGCACGCGCGCGGCATGTCGATCGAGCTCGGGTTCGCGCCCCTGGTGCTGCCCTCGGGACGGCGCGTGTCGGTCGTCGACGTGCCGGGCCACGAGCGCTTCGTGCGGACGATGGTCGCCGGAGCGACGGGGATCGACCTGTACCTCATGGTCGTCGCCGCCGACGACGGCGTCATGCCGCAGACGCTCGAGCACGCGGAGGTGCTCGCGGCGCTGGGGATCGAGCAGGGCGTCGTCGCGATCACGAAGGCAGACCGCGCCGACCCGCAGCACGCCGCGGCGGAGGCCGCCGACCTGTTCCCCGGCACCGAGGTCGTGGCGTGCTCGGCGCGAACAGGCGGAGGCGTGGCGGCCGTCGCGGCGGCGCTCGAGCGCGCCGCGGAGCGAGTGGCGCCGCGCGGCGACGCACGCCGGGAAGGCGCGGCCGTGCTGCACATCGACCGCGCGTTCACGATCCACGGCGCCGGCACGGTCGTCACGGGGACGCTGTGGTCGGGCGCGCTGGCGGTGGGCGACACGCCGACCCTGCTGCCCGCGCACACCGTCGTCCGGGTGCGCTCGCTGCAGGTGCACGACCAGCCGGCCGAGCGGGCGCACGCGGGGCAGCGCGTGGCGGTCAACCTCGCAGGGATCGCCCTGCGCGACGTCGCCCGCGGCGATGCGCTCGCCGATCCGGCGGCGCAGGTCGTGCCGACGCAGGTCGTCGACGCGATGCTGGACCTCAACGACGAGCTGCGCGGCCGGCGCGTCATGGTCCATCACGGCACCCGCGCGGTGCCGGCGCGGCTGGCGGCGCTTGGCGACGGCCTCTGGCAGGTGCGCCTCGAGGCACCGCTGCTCGCGGCTGCGGGCGACCGGCTCGTCGTCCGCTCGGTCGCGCCTCCGGACACGCTCGGCGGCGGCACCGTGCTCGATCCGCGGTCCCGCCGGCACGGTCGCAACCCCGAGGTGCTGGCGCGCCTCGAGCGGCTGCGGCGCGGCGAGCCGGAGCCCCCGCCGCCGGCAGCCGCCGCCGCACCTACAGGTCCGGCGGCGGAGGAGGCGAAGCCCCCGCTCGAGCCCGAGCAGATCGAACTCGCAGAGCGGCTCCTCGCGGCCGGCCACGAGCCGCCTTCGCGCGCAGACCTCGGCGACGCGGCAACGCATCTGCCCGGGCTGATCCAGGCGGGCGTCGCGGTCCGGATCGGCCGCGACCTCTACGCGCACCGCGACGCGATCGCGGCGGTCAAGGATCGCGTCGGCGCGATCATCGAGGACGAGGACGCCGTGACGCTCGCGCGGCTGCGCGACGAGCTCGGGACGTCGCGCAAGTACGCCGAGGCGCTGCTCGAGCATCTCGACCAGGCGCGCTACACGAAGCGCCTGCCGGACGACCGTCGCGTGCTGCGCCGCCGCGCATGAGCGTGCTGGCGCTTGAGACGCCGTGGCCGAGCTGACCCGCGGACCTGACCAGCGTCGAGGACGCGCTGGAGATCGTGCTATGAGCCCCCACCGCCCCCGTCCTGGACTCAGCGATCCTCGATCGTCCAGTCGACGTTCTCGATCGCCGCCTCGAGCGCGTCGATCTCGATGCGCTTGCGCGTCTCGGCGACCGTGTCGCTCGGCAGCTTCGGCAGCTTGGTCGTCGTGATGCCGTAGTGGCCGGAGAGCACGGCCTGCGCGGCGTCGTATGCCGCCCGCGCGCGGTCCCAGTCGCTGCCGCTGCCGCTGAGCAGCAGCCGCCGGCCGCTGTAGCGCAGCGACACGCGCGCTTCGTCCTCGTCGATGTGCGACACGATGATGTCCATCGACATCATGTTGGGGTTGCGGCGCAGATCCTCCTGCGCCTCCTCGAGCGTCTCGACGGTGAACGGGTCGAACTCGTCGTTGAACACGACCTCGCACAACGGCGGATCGAACGGCCCGCCCTCGATGGCCGCGCGCGCGGCGGCGAAGATCACGTCGAGATCCCTCCAGGGGGACCACCGCTCGCTCAGCTCGAAGCGGTCCATAGCGACAGGATAGGTCTCGACGGCGCCGGTGAGAACCCCCGCCGCTGCCCGCGGCGACCCCGGGCTTGACGCGTAGCCGCCGGATAGGATCCCGCCGGTGCCCGCGGAGCCCATCGTCGTCGTGCATGGCGGTGCCTCGGAGTGGTACGCCGGAACCAGCGAAGGCCGCGCCGCGTGCACGCGCGCAGCCACGGCCGGCTGGGCGGCGCTGGCGGCCGGCGGGTCCGCGCTCGACGCGGTGATCGCCGCGGTGCGCGTCGTCGAGGACGACCCGGTGTGCAACGCGGGCACTGGTGCGGTGCTCACGAGCCGTGGCACCCTGGAGCTCGACGCCTGCGTCATGGACGGCGCCTCGCTCGCGTCCGGCGCCGTGACGGTGCTGCCGCCGTTTCGCCATCCGATCGACATAGCCCGCGCGGTGCTCGAGGACGGTCGCTATCACCTGCTCGCAGGCGACGGAGCAGCGGCGTTCGCCCGTGCCCGCGGCTTCACGCCATGCGACCCGGCGCTGATGATCACCCCCGAGCGGCGCGCCGAGTCCGAGGGGCGGGGGAGCTTCGACCGCGGCAACACGGTCGGCGCCGTGGCACGAGATCGCCACGGCCATCTCGCGGCGGCGACGAGCACCGGCGGGATGGTCGGAACCGACCCCGGCCGCGTCGGCGACGCGCCGCTCGTCGGCGGCGGCACGTACGCGGACGAGCACGGCGCGTGCTCGTGCACGGGCGACGGAGAGGCGTTCGCGCGGGCGTGCGCGGCGTTCTGGACGGTCGAGCACGTCGCCGGCGGCGCGCAGACCGCCGCCGAGCGCTCGGTCGCACGCGTGCTGACGCGCTACGGCGGCTACGGCGGCCTCATCCTGCTCGACAAGGACGGCGACGTGGGCATCGCGCGATCGGCGTCGGCGATGCCGCATGCGATCGCTCGCTCGGACGGGACCGTGGTCGACGGCGAGTAGCTACCGCGTGCGAGTGCGCGCGCATAGTGCCAGGGAGGCCAAGTTGGCAGCCGTCTTTTCGCCTGCGCGTCCCTGGTCGGGGCAGGCCCGGGCCGGGACGCTGGCAGTGCACGCTGCGCATCTTCGAGATGCGCTGGCTCGCCGACGCCCAGAGGAGGCATCCACATGGCCATTCACCCCACTGGTCACTCGCAGGTCGAGGATCTCGACGTCGACGCGCGCACGACGCGCGCGGCGTCCCCCCGCGAAGCCGCGCCCGCAAGCTCGACCGCGACGTGGGGAACGCCGTCCGTGTTCGGCCCCGGCGCTGTCCTCACCGCGAGGCTGCCGCGATCGCAGGCCGGTGCGAACACGGCCGATCCGCACCTCTGCGATGCGTTCACGGGCCCGATCATGGCGATCGCCGATCAGACGCCGGCGATCTGCAGCGCCGGCGTGGCGAGCCCTTGCGGCCTGGACCTGCTGACCGCCGCCGGCATCCCTTTCAGCCGCGAGATCCGCACCTACCGCACGACGGAGGACTTCCACCGGCTCGTCGGCGACGTGATCTCAAACGGCGAGCGGCTGCTGTGCCAGCACGTTCACGGCGAGGACGAGGTGCCGGCCGAGGCCTGTCTGGTGGCGCCCGAGACGCTCCGCTACCTGAACAACAAGGCGAATCTCCCGGCGATCGTCGGCCCCGACGGCGCGCCGCGGCGCACGTCGATCAGCGTCGAGGATGTCGCAGAGCTGAGCGTCGACGAGTCGTGGGTCCTCAAGGTCTGCTCCGACGAGTCCTCCGGCGGCGGATTCGGGGTGTACGTCCACCAGGCGGGCGGCGCGATCGCGCGGCCGAGCTTCGTGCAGCCGGGCGCCGAGCTGATCGTCGAGGAGTACCTCGACCTCGTCGAGAACTGGTGCGTCCACTTCTGCGTCGAGGCGATCGGCGCGCCGCGACTCATCGGCGCGACGGAGCAGATCACCTCCGCCACCGGCGCCTACGGCGGCAGCCGCGTCGGGGGCACCGTCCTGCCTGCGCCCGCGGCCGAGCTGACCCAAGCCGTCGCCGAGCGCGCGCGCCAGCTGGGGTTCATCGGCTACTGCGGCATCGACACCGGGCTGACGTCCTCCGGCGAGCTGCGGGTGTTCGACCTCAACTTCCGGATCAACGCGAGCACGCCACCGCTGCTGGTCCTCAACGCGATCGCGGCGAGCCACGGCCCGTCGTGGGCGGGCCGCGGGCGCTGGCAGACGTACCGTCTCGCCGGCTCGCTGCCCGACTTGGTCACGCGGCTCGGGACGGTCTACCCGGATCGCGCGCTCGTCCCGATCGCCAGCTACGACCCGGCCTTCACCGCCAACGGGTCGGGGCCGGCGCTCCTGTCGGCGCTCTTGCTCGGCGACGACGAGCAGGACCTCCGGCGGCTGACCGAGCTGCCGCTCCCGGCGGACGTCGGCTGCTCGGCAGCGAACCTGGACAGCTGAGACGGCGGGCTCAGCGTGCTCACGGGTCACGTGGCCCTGCGATAGATCAAGTCGAAGTCGACCGCGTAGCTCCCGTCCTCTTCGGCCCTCTCCCAGCGGCCGACGATCGTGTCGCCGCCGTCCTCGAACCGAGCGGTGAAGCGCTGCGCGAACGGCTCGCCCGCGCGCCAGAGTCGCCACTCGCCGCCGCCGATGCTCATCTCGTAGACGCGGCAGACGCCGCGATCGTCCGAGTAGAGCTGGTAGTAGGTCCCGTTCGCCGCGTCGCAGCCCATGACGGAGATCGTGTCCGGCGCCGCGGGCAGCTCCACGGTCGTGCGCTGGACGAGATGGGCACCGGACTCGTGCCACTCGATCGTGGCCCGCGCCTCGCCCGGCCATGGCTCGCCGCCGGGCGGGATCGCCTCCAGGCTCCACTCGCCGATCAGGCGTTCAAGCTCCTTCAGCGCAACCTCGGCCGTTGGCTGATCCATCGTCCGCTCCTTCACTCGGTCGTGTCTATGCACATGAGACCAAGCGAGGCGGCTGAACTCATCGGTCCTCGGGAGCGGCCCGTCAGCGCAGGCGACCGACCGCGACCGCGGGGAACGCCACCACGGAGAGCAGGCCGGCCGCGACCAGCGCCGCGGCACCCGCCGCATCGACGACGCCGAGCTCGAGGCCGATGGCGGTCGACGCGACGATGAACGGCAGCGACGTCGCCTGCAGCAGCGCGGCGGGGAGCACGTGATCGGCGCCGATCAGCGGCTTGTACAGCAGCGCTGGCAGGCCCCGGATCGCCAGCAGCGCCACCAGGAACACCGGGACGGCGGTCAGCGCCGAGCTCGAGTCCAGGAGCGCGTCGAGGTCGTAGCGCACGCCGCTCGTCACGAAGAAGACCGGGATGAACACGCCGAAGCCGATCGCCTCGAGCTTCGTGCGAAACAGCGGGTGCGTCATCTCGCGGTCCATGTCGACGAGCGTGACGATCGCGCCCGCGAGGAACGCTCCGAGGATGACCTCGAGGCCGAGCTTCATGGCGAGCGCGACGAGGCCGATCAGCAGGACGACGGCGCCGCGGATGCGGATCTGGGCGGTCGTGTCCTGCAGGCGTCGCAACGTGGCCGAGAACGGCCGCAGATGCTCCGCGGCCACGATCGTCACACCGAGCGCGACGACGACCAGCGCGAGCGAGCCGAGCAGGATCAGCGTCGCGGTCGTGCTGCGCGAGTCGCGCGAGAAGAACAGCGACAGCAGGATGATCGTCGCGAAGTCGGCGATCGTCGCGCCCGCGATGACGAGCTGGCCGAACGACGAGCCGGCCAGCCCCCGATCCTTGAGCACGGGAATGACGATCCCCAGGGACGTGGCGCTCAGCGCGATCGCCACGAAGACGATGTCGTCGACGAGTCCGGCCGCCTTCAGCCCGCCGCACACGACCAGCGCGATCGCGAAGCTCACCGCGAAGCCCGCTCCGGCAACGCGCAGCGCCCGCCCCCGCAGCTGCCGGAAGTCGATCTCGAGGCCCGCGAGGAACAGCAGGAACGCGAGGCCGACGACCGACAGCACCGCGACGGGCTCGTCGACCTCGACCCAGCCCAGCACCGACGGCCCGGCCACGATCCCGAGCACGATCTCCAGCACGACCGCGGGGAGGCGCACGCGCGGCGCCAGCCCGAGCACGAACGGCGCCGCGAACGCGAGCGCGCAGACGATCAGCAGGTTGGTGAACCCGAGCTCCATCGGGTCACACGAGCTCGGCGTCGCACATGATCTCGACGAGCGCCGGGCCGTCGTGCGCGAACGCCCGCGCGAACGCGTCGTCGAGATCCCCAAGCTCGGCGACCCGGATCCCCAGCGCACCGCAGATCCGCGCGTACTCGGAGAAGTCGGGGTTGTGCAGCGTCGTCTGCCACACGTCCCACTCGCCCGCCCGCTGCTCCTTGGAGATCTTCCCGAGCTGGCCGTTGTTGAGCAGCACGTGGGTGATGTTCATGCGCTCCTTCACGGCGGTCGTGAGCTCGGCCATGTACTGCGCGAAGCCGCCGTCGCCGGTGACCGCGACGATCGGCCGCCCCGGCGCGCCCGCCCACGCGCCCATCGCCGCCGGGTAGCCGAAGCCGATCGAGCCGAGATAGCCGGACATGAGGACGTCGTGGCGCTTGCACTCGAAGTAGCGGCCGAACGAGTACGCGTGGTTGCCGACGTCGACCGCGATCACGGCGTCGTCGGGGATCGCCCGGTTCAGCGCCGCGAACACGGCTGCGGAGTTGACGCCCTGGCCGCGGTCGTCGTGCGTGCGCGACGCCTTCTCGGCGCGCCAGATCGCCTGGCGCGCCGCGACCTCGGGTCGCTGGTCGACGGTTTCGTGGCCGGGCGGGATCTCGTCGGCGAGCGCGGCCACCGATTCGCCCATCGCGCCCCAGACCGGCACGGTCACCGGGTGGAACTTGCCGAGTTGCAGCGGGTCGATGTCGACCTGGATGATCGGCTTGTGCTCGTAGATGCCGGTGTGGTTGGCGAACGACGCGCCGAGCACGACGATGAGGTCGGACTCGTTCATGAACCAGGACGCGACCGGCGTGCCGGAGCGCCCGAGGACGCCGGTCGCGAGCGGGTGGTCGTCGGCGATCGCGCCCTTGGCCTTGAACGTCGTGATGACCGGCGCGTGCAGCCGCGTCGCCATGTCGGCGATCGCGTCCATGTGCCCGCGAGCGCCGTGGCCCACGATGACCACGGGGCGCCGCGCCGCGCGGATCAGCTCGCCGGCCTGCGCGATCGCACCGGCCGGTGGCGTGATCGCGAGGTCGGCGATGCGGCCGGCCGGGCCCGAGGTCGGCGCGTCGTCCGCGACGGGCAGCGTCTGCACGTCGTCGGGGAACACGAGGTGCGCGACGCCGTGCTCGAGCAGCGCGTGCTTGCAGGCGAGCGCGGCGAACTCGGAGTGCCTGCTGCCGGGCAGGACGGTCTGCGACCAGCCGGCGACGGACGCGAACGCCGCGGCGAGATCGATGTCCTGAAACGCGCCGGGCCCGAGCACCTGCACCTCGACCTGGCCGGTCAGCGCGAGGATCGGCGCGCGATCGACCTTCGCGTCCCACAGACCGGTGAGCAGGTTGGTGGCGCCCGGCCCGGCGATCGTGAGGCACGCCGCGGGCCGTCCCGTGAGCTTGCCGAATGCCGAGGCTGCAAACGCGGCCGCGCCCTCGTGGCGGATGCCGATGTACGTGAGGTTGCCCGCTTCGACCTGTCGCCGGATCGCATCGGCGAGGCCGAGGTTCGAGTGCCCGACCATGCCGAACACGTGGGTGACGCCCCACGCGACGAGCGTCTGCACCATGAGATCGGTGACCGTGCGCTGGTGCGGCGCGGCGTCCCCGACGCCGACGTAGACGCCGTCCTCGCGGATCTCGAGCGGGTACGCCGACGCGGTGTCGGTGTAGTTGCCGGGCGGCGAACCGGTCAGCGGGCAGTAGTCGTAGCCGTGCCACGGGCAGCGCAGGTTGCCGTTCTCGATCGAGCCCTCGCCGAGCGGCCCGCCCTGGTGCGGGCAGCGGTTGTCGAGCGCGCCGAACTGCCCGTCGTAGTGCGTCAGCGCGATGCTCTTGCGGCCCGCGACGACGGTTCGCACGCGCCCTTCGGGCAGCTCGTCGGCCGACGCGAGGACCCGGTGCCAGGTGACCGTCGAAGGCGCGCCGGCGATGCTCATCGGTGCTCGGGGTTGGCGCTCGTGGGCTCGCACCCAGCGTCCCATTCGGCGCGCACGTTGCCGTGCGCCGGGATGCCGCCCGCGTCCTTGAGCATGCGCGCGGCGTGCAGGAGGTTCCACGTCATGAAGTGGGTGTTGCGGGCCGTGAAGTCGTTCTCCGGGCCACCCGACCCTTCGTCGAGGTAGCTCGGGCCCGGCCCGGCCTCGCCGATCCAGCCGGCGTCGGCCTGCGGCGGGATCGTGTAGCCGAGGTGCTGCAGCGAGTAGAGGATGTTCATCGCGCAGTGCTTGATCCCGTCCTCGTTGCCCGTGATCAGGCAGCCGCCGACGCGCCCGTAATACGCGTACTGGCCGGCGTCGTTGAGGATGTGCGAGTTGCCGTACAGGCGCTCGATCACCTGCGTGCAGACCGAGGACTTCTCACCCAGCCAGATCGGGCTGAGCAGCACGAGGATGTCGGCGGCCATGACCTGCTCGTGGATCGCGGGCCAGTCGTCTTCGTCCCAGCCGTGCTCGCGCATGTCCGGCCAGACGCCGGTCGCGATGTTGCGGTCGATCGCGCGGATCACCTCGACCTCCACCCCTTGCTCGCGCATGAGCGCGATGGAGGTGTCGGCGAGACCCTGCGTGTTCGAGGTCTCCGGTGATCGCTTGAGGGTGCAGTTGATGTAGAGGGCGCGCAGGCCTGAGTAGTCCATACGCCCTGTGTCTCGCGGGCGCGCGATTCGTAACGCGACGATCGCGAAGAAGCCCCGCGCTCTGGCCCCGGCACTTCGGCTACGCGATCGTCGCGGGCCGACGAAGCGGCTGGATCACGGGCGAACTGCGGCGTCGTGCTGTCCCGGGTTGCGATCGTCTCAGGCTTCCGCGCCGAGGTGGTGTTCCAGGACGGACCGCACCTGTGAGCGCGCGCGGTGCAGCAGTACGCGCTGGTTGCCCTCGCTGAGCGCGAGCAGCGCGCAGGTCTCCTCCGACGTCCAGCCGTCGAGGACGCGCAGGGTGATGACCGTCCGCTGGCGTTCGGGGAGCTGCGCGATCGCGCGGGACGCGACGTCCATCGTCTCCCTCGCGAGCAGGCGCTCCGCGGGGCCTTGCGTCCACGGCACGGTCGGCTGCGACCAGTGCTGACCGTCGCTCTTGAACCGATGCGGGTCGACGGATCGCGCGTCGTCGTGCTGGCCGCCGAGCGAGGAGATCGGCACGACGCGCTTGTCGCGAACGCCACGCGTCCGCGCCTTGTTGACGAGGATGCTGAAGATCCACGTCTTCAGCGACGAGCGGCCTTCGAAGCGGTCGATCCCCTCGATCACCGCCAGCCACGTCTCTTGCGCGACCTCCTCCGCGACGGCGTCCGACGACACGCTCGCGCGGGCGAGGCGGACGAGCGCGGCATGGTGCGCGCGCACAAGGGCGGCGAACGAGTGCTCGTCGCCGCGGCGCAGCGACGCCACGAGCGCGCCATCGGCGCTGCCTTCGCGCCCGGGCCGCTCGATGTCCAGCTGGTCGCCTTCCGAACTGCCTGCCGTCAACGCGGGTCCTCTCCGGGGCGGCGGTGTCCGTGCCATTCGACTCTACGGATCTTTCGAAGTGCTTACACAAGAGCGGCGCGTGTTACGGAACCGCGGGCGGTCTTCGACCACGGGTCGGCAGAGTCGTCCGACCCATCGAGAGGTTCACGCGCCCGCTTGAATTCGGCTCGCGCAGGTCCAGCATGACCCGGACCATGCCGCTCCCTCCGATCTCAAACAAGTCTCCCAGAGCGGTGGTTTAAGGTTAAGCTTCGGACCCAAGTCGATGGGGCGGCGCGCCGGGGATGGTAGGTCGCGGCCTATCCACCCGGGGGGAGGCCGCGTGGCCGATCAGCAGCCGGCCGGGGAGCGCCTCGGGTGCGGGGTCATCGCCGGATCACAACATCACACTCACCCCGAGCGAACGGTTGCCGCACCGAGGCGCGTCCAAGCCGTGGATCCTTCCCATCATGCTGTCGGTTACGGCGACGCGCCGGTCGGCGACTCGTCGCCAACACAGGGCAACGTGGCGGCGAGGCGCACCCGAGCGTTCTATCGGGCGTACCGCCCGACTCGCGGCGGTCACGGGTCCGCGCGGAGCTCTCGGGGCCGTCTTCGGCTGCTCGTCATCAGCTCGTGTCCAGAGATCTGGGGCGGGAGCGAGGAGCTGTGGTGGGCCGGCGTGGCGGAACTGCTCGGTCGCGGGCACCGGGTCGACGTACTCAGGCTGGTCGTCGACCCGCTGCACGCACGTATCGTGGAGCTGGCGTCGCTCGGGGGCCGCGTTAGCGCCCTGAGCGTGCGGGGCGAAAGGCTCTGCCTCGTGATCTCCGGGTTCGCTCCCCGGAGCTGGCGCATCGACGAGCGCCGCCGCGTGGCGCTCGCCGCGGCGGTGGAGATCGGCCGTCGCAGACCCGATGTCGTCGTGATATCGCAGGGCCAGAGCTACGACGGCCTCCTCTTCGCGTACGTCTGCCGGCGCATGGGCGTCCGCTACATGCTCATCTCCCAGAAGGCCTCCGAGACGTACTGGCCACACGACGAGGCGCGTGAGCGCATGCGTCGCGCGCACGAGGGCGCCCGCGTGAGCCTGTTCGTCTCCGAGCACAACCGCCGTGTGACCGAGGACCAGCTCGGTCCGCTCGGCAACGCCCGCGTCGTTCGCAACCCCGTGCTCCTCGGGCACGACGGACCGTACCCGTGGCCGGAGACCGATCGACCGCGCATGGCCTGCGTGGCTCGACTTCACGTGAGGGAGAAGGGCCAGGATCTCCTTCTCCGCGTGCTGGCCGGCGCTCGATGGCAGGAGCGCCGCTACGAGCTGACTTTCTTCGGCTCCGGTCATGACGAGATCGGTCTGCGGGCGCTGACGGCTCGGCTCGGCCTCGCTGACCGCGTCCACTTCGCCGGTTGCACGGATGATGTGCAAGCGGTGTGGCGATCGCATTCGCTGCTCGTGCTCCCCTCGCGGACGGAGGGCATGCCGCTCGCGCTCGTCGAGGCGATGATGTGCGGGCGACCGGCGGTCGTCACGGATGTCGGCGGGAACGCCGAAGTCATCGAGGACGGCGCGACCGGCTTTGTCGCCGCAGGTGCGGAGCTCGGTGCGCTCGACCAAGCGCTCGAGCGCGCGTGGCAGCGCCGTGACGACTGGGCCGAGATGGGACGGCGGGCCGCGTCGCATATCCGCCTGCTGGTTCCCGGTGGTCCCCGCGACGCCGGCGTCCGTCTCGCGGATCTGGCCGAGGCAGCCGCACGATGACCACGTCCGCGCCGCTGGTCAGTGTGCTGATTGCGACGCACAATCGCGCCGACCTCGTCTGCGAGGCGATCGCCTCGGTCCGCAGGCAGACCCACCCGCGGATCGAGATCATCGTGACGGACGACGGCTCCTCGGACGGCACGGTCCGGCGCCTGGCCGAGATGCCCGACGTGCAGCTTCTCGTGGCTCACGAGCGAGCCGGTCCCGGTGCGGCGCGCAACTCAGCACTCGCATGCGCGCGTGGCGCGTTCATTGCGCCGCTCGACTCGGACGACGTCTGGACGCCGTGCTTCCTGGAGCGCAGCATCGCGGCCCTCGCGGATCACCAGCTCGACTTCGTGTTCTCCAACTGGACGTGCGAGTGGGGTGCGAGCTCAGGGCTCGACCTGACGCTTGCACACGAGGGGCCGGGGATGCTCCAGACGCGATCCCACGCTGAATGGTGGATCCTCGACCCCGTCATCGCGCGACGGGTGTTTCTGCGTGGGTGCCCGGCCCCGTCTTCATCACTCGTACTGCGGCGCGAGTCGATGCCTCGCGGCTGGAACGAGCAGATGTTGATCGGCGACGACCATTACCTGCTTATCGACATGGTCGCGAGCGGCTTCGATCGCGTCGCATTCACGTGCGAGCGCCGCTGGACCAAGCGCCGCGACGGCCAGAACCGCTTCGACGGTGTGCCCATCAGGGATCTCGAGGACAAGACGTCGGTTGACTGGCGCCTCCTACGGCGCGACTTCGCCAAGCGGCTGTCGGGCGGCGAGCGTTTGGCCTGGGAGGTGCGTCGGCTGCGGCTGGAATACCGGCGAGCGCGTAGACGCGTGTCAGACCGGTGCTCGTCGTAGGAGTCACGACGGAATCGCTCGTTGCCGACGACCGTTAGGCGGTGGGTGCGCAGCGACGAGTGGTGGCCGAGCAAACCACCGCTCATGTTGGCCATCGCCTACGGCCAGCTTGGCGCTCCGGCCGTCCTGGTGCCCGTCGGCACCGCTCTGGAGGCGCTGGCGCTGTTCATCCTCGCGACGGTCGGGCTCGCCGGGATCGGGTACGTCCTCAACGACTTCGGTGATCGCGAGTCCGATCGGCTCAGCGGGCACCGCAACGCCGTCCTCGAGGCCGGGACCGGCTGGTCGCTCGTCGGGATCTTCGTCCTCGCGATGCTCGCCGTCGCCCCATGGTTCTTGCTGCCGACCAGTCCGCCCGTGGCGGTGCTCCTCGGCCTCGAGCTGGCGCTGCTGGCTGCCTATGCGCTCCCACCGTTGCGGCTGAAGGCGAGAGGCGGCGCGGGCATCGTCTGCGACGCGTGCTACGGGTACGTCGTCCCGCTCCTCGTGCCGCTCCTGCTGTTCGGCGAGGTCGCGCATCACCCGCCGGGACCCGCACAGATCGTGCTCGTCGGTGCGTGGTCCCTCGTGCTCGGCGTCCGTCATGTCCTCGAGCACCAGCTCGAGGACGCCGGGCGCGACGCACGCGACGGAACGCCGACCTTCGTCGCGCGGCGCGGCTGGACCGCCGCGCACCGGCTGTTCGATCGCGTGACGCTGACGGAGCTCGCGCTCCTCGGGCCGGCCCTCCTCACGTTTGGACGCAGCGCCCCTGTGCTCCTCGTCGCCTTCGCGCTGCACGCCGCCTGGGTCTGCCTTCGTCCTTCCGCGAAGCATCTGGGCGGCCGCGTGTCGCTGCGGGCGGGCTCGGCGATCATCCGCGCTCGGATGTTGGGATGGGATGTCATGACGGACTTCCACCTCGATCTGCTGGCGCCTCTGCTGGCGGCGGCCCTCCTGGCCCGCGACGGCAGCTATGTCCTCGTGCTCATGCTTCAGCTCCTGATCTTCGAGCGACCCCTGCGCCGGCTGTTGCGGCGCGGCGCGCGACGCCGGCGACGTGCTCGCGCGTATGTCTGACGAGCCCGCGACATCCAGCCCCGTCGTGCTGGGCGCGCAGACGCCGAGCGCCGTGCGTCCCGGCACGTTGCTCGCGCGCGTTGCCCGCGGTCTGTCCGGCGACGGACGCGAGGTACGCGTCCTGTTCACCGGGCGGGTCACCGGGGCCGAGATCGCCGCGCTCGACATGCCGCCGGAGGTCGGCCGCGACGTGCTGCCCTGCAATGAGCTCGACGCGTGGAGCGTGCGCTGGGAGGCCCTCATCCGCTACCTGGAGGAACGCGCCCCTTGCGTCTACGTGATGTCGCACGATTGCCGCACCGATGTCGTGGCGCCGCGGCTCTCGAATCGGATCCGGCTCATCGGCGTCGTGCAGCAGGACAGCGGGCCGCAGTTTCAGCAGGCCGTACAGCTCGGACATCTCTGGGATGCGATCGTTGCCGTCAGCGACGCGATCCATTTCCGCCTGGCGCGGCGCGCGCCGCACCTCGCGCGACGGCTGCTCACGATCCCGCTCCCGGCGCCCGGTGGCGACAGCGCAGCGCTGGGCGCCGAGTTCGTTCGGCTGGTCGGCGTCGTCGAGCGGCGGGCGGCGTCGCGCGAGTTCGTGCGCGAGCGCCATCCGATGTCGCCGCCTGCGCAGACCGCGGACGGCGTCGAAGTGCTGGCCGGCGATCATCGCCGCGACGCCGTGCTCGTGAACGAGCAGGCGCTGTGGCCCGACGCCTACCGCGCGCGCCGCGATCCTCGGCTTCGCTTGCGTCGGCGTGTCCGGGCGGACGCTTGGATGACCCGCCCGCTCGCCGATCATCGCGTGCTCGTCGCCATGCCATCCGGGCGGATCAGTCACGTCGACGTGTTCTCGGCGCACCTCGTTCGCCATCTGCGGGGGGTCGGGGTGGACGCCGTCGTGCTGGGGGAGCGAGCGCTTGGCGTCGAGCCGGCCGGCGATCTACCCGTCGAGGGGCCGCACATGCCGCCCGCAACGCCGTGGCGCCGGCGCTGGCGGGTCCTGTCGGACTATCTCGGTGCACAGGGTCCGTGCGTGTACCTGCCGAACGACGACTACGACCACTCCGCTGTCGCCGCCACGTTGCCTGCGTCCGTGAAGGTGGTGGCGATCGCCCACAGCGACGATCCGGCGCACTACCAGCACGTCATGCGGCTCGGGGATGCCTCCAACGCGATCGTCGGCGTGAGCGACGTCATCGTCGAGCACCTCGCCGGCCTTGCGCCGCCGTGGGCGGCGCGCGTACACGCGATCCCCTACGGCGTCGATGTCCCGTCCGGGGGTCGCCCGAGGAGGAGCGACGTCACGCTGCGCGTCGTGTACGCCGGTCGGCTGACCGAGCAGCAGAAGCGCGTCGGCGATCTGGTGGCGATCGCGCGGACGCTCGCCGCGATGGTGGTGCCATTCGAGCTGACCATCATCGGCGACGGCCCGAGCCGGCAGCGGCTCGAGCGCGAGAGCCGCGCTCTGATCCTCGATCGTCGTGTCCGGTTCCTGGGCACGCTCGCGAACGACGATGTCCTGCGCGTGCTGCGCGAGAGCGACGCCTGCCTCGTCGTGTCGGCGTACGAGGGTCTGTCGGTCGCCATGCTCGAAGCCATGGCCAACCACGTCGTTCCGGTCGTCAGCGCGAGCCGCAGCGGCACGCCGCAGGTCATTCGCCATGGGCACAACGGGCTCGTCGCACCCACTGGGGACATCGCGGCGTTCGCCGAGCACCTGGCTCGACTGGCCAATGACGTGCCGTTTCGGGAGCAACTCGCGGGCGAAGCTCATCGAACGATTCGCGACGGCGGGCTGCGCGTGGAGGACATGGTCGCCAGATACCTCGATCTCCTGCACGCCGTCGTCGAGCGACCGTTCGCACGGCCTCGCCGCGAGTTCGTCGTCCCCCCGCATCTGCGCGCCGAGCTCGGCCTCCGCCGGCAGCTGAGCTCGACGATGAGACGCCGCGTGCCGAGCGTCGCGCGGCGGGTGCGCAACCAGCTGCGTTAGCGTCAGCCGCCGGGCGCCGGAGCGGCGGCGCGTGGCGCGACGGCCCGCGCCAGCGCCTGCACGCAGAAGCCGGTCGTCAACGCCTCCGACCCCCACCGCACGACGCCGCGGGGTCCGCCGACGTAGTACGCCTCGGCGAGCCAGCCCCCCGGCGCCAGCTGTGTACGGACCAGTGCCGCCGCGCCCGCCGCAACTTCGAGCCCGTCGTGACCCCAGTCGCACAACGCGCACACGGCGAGGGCGGTGTCGAGTGGCCCGTCGCCGAACGAGCCGTCAGGTCGCCCGCGGGCGAGGATGCCGGCGATCGCCTGCCGGCGCGCGGCGCCGAGGCCGCTCACGCCGCTCGCGTAGCAGCGAGCGATCGCGTGCTGCACGGCGAGCGGGCGCCGGTACCACTTGTCGCAGTCACCGTCGCGACCCTCGTGGACGACGGCGATCAGGTACTCGACGACGGGTCGCGTGGCTTGTGTCTCGCCGAGGAAGTGCAGGACGTTCGCGTTGACGACGGCATCGACGTCCGCAGGGGCAGCCTCGGTCAGATGCCAGAACGCGCGGCGCCGCACGGGCGCCCTCAGCGCGTTCGCCGCTGCTCGCCAGTAGACGAGATCCAGCGGCGCGACGGCGCGGTGTGGCACGAACCAGGTGTAGAACAGGCCGCGTGGGTCGCGGTTGGCGAGCAGCAGCCTGCCGACCGTCTCCGGAGCCCCGCCGTGGCGGCGCAGCACGACCGCCGCGCACGCCGTGTCGTCCGCGTCGAACGGGATCACCCTGTACAGCGGGTGCTCGGCCGTCCAGAAGCGCCAGACGCCCGCGGGGTGCATGTGCGCCCGGAGGAAGCGCGCGGCGCGTTGCGCGACATGCGCGGCGTCGGCATCGGGAACGGCATGCAGGCAGAGCGCGATGACGGTCGTCGCGAATACTGTCGGGTCGTAGCACCACGCGCCGCGGTGTTCGAAATCCGAGCTGACGCATACCGGCAGCTCTCCCGATGGCCGCTGATGCTCACGCAGGAAGGCGCATCCACGCGCGACGGCTGCGCGCGCCGCATCGCTCGGCTCGCTCAGAGCCACTCGACGTCGAGGGTCGTGAGCTGGCTCTTCATCGCTTGGGAGTTGGCGACGAAGCTCGCCTCGTCGCCGACCTGCAGGGTGCGCGGCGCATCCTGAAACCCGAGCATGCCGAGCGGCTGCATCGTCACGCGGTCGACGAGCGCAGCTCCCAGCGTGTAGCCGCCCGCCGTGAGCGGCAGACGCGCGATCCTCGCACGGATCTCGCCCGGTCCGGCTTCGACGGCGACCGCGTCCTCTCGCATCGCTCCGGCCACGCACACGAGCTGGTCGGCGGTCCAGACGCTGACGCCGACGATCACCTCGTAGGGCTCCAGCGCCGCGAACCGGATCACGATCTCGGCCGGGCCGCCGGCTCTGGGATCGCCACCTCCGGGGCGCTGCACCAGGACGTCCTCGATCGCCACGGGATCGGGCGGGCGACCCACCGCGGCTTGGCCTGGTCGGTACGCGAGGCGCTGCCCTTCGAGGTGGCGTGACGCGGCTTCGACAGCGGTTCCCTCGAACGTGCAGCGACCGCGCTCGAGCACCATGCCGCGCCGGCAAACCGCCTGCACCTGATGCATCGAGTGCGTCACGAGGATGAGCGCCCCGCCGCGGTCGATGTACGCGAGCAAGTGCGCGATGCACTTGCGCTGGTACGCCAGATCGCCGACGGCGAGGATCTCGTCGACGAGCAGAACCTCAGGGTCGAGTTGCGCGGCGATCGCAAACGCGAGACGTGCCGTCATGCCCGAGCTGTAGTGCCGCACCGGCGCGTCGATGGCGTCGCCGATCTCGGCGAAGTCGATGACGCGCTCGGTGAGTGCGCCGAGCTGGCGCCGGCCCAGCCCGAAGATCGTGCCCTGCGTCGCGATGTTCTCCCGCCCGGTGAGAACGGGGTCAAAGCCCGACCCGAGCTCCAGCGCGGCGACTCGGCCGCGGAGACGCACCTCGCCGCCGTCGGGTTTGATGAGGCCGTGCACGATCTTCAGGAGCGTGCTCTTGCCGGCGCCGTTCGCGCCGATGACCGCGAGCGCCTCGCCACGGCGCAGTTCCAGCGACACGTCGTCGAGGGAGACGAACTCGCCGGGCCGAAGCGGTCGCGTGGCGGCCGACCGGCAGCGCAGCTCGAGCGCGATGTCGTGGACCGCGTAGCGCAGCGCCCGGCGCAGGTCCCGCGCGTAGTGCTTGGTGAGGTGCGACACCTCGAGCACGGGGGCGCTCGGACCGATCAAAGGCGCGCCACGAGGTGCGGCTGCGCCAAGCGGTACACGAGCCATGCCACGAACAGCAGCACCAGACTGCCCGCTGTGACGATCGCGAACGCCACCGGTGTCGCGCCCGGAGTGCCCGTGAGCCAGGCCCGGATCGTGACCAACCCGGGCGTCACCGGGTTGAGGTCGACCAGGTCGGCGATGACTCCGCTGCGCGGCCGCAAGTAGACGACCGGCGTGAGGAAGAACCAAAGCCCAGTCGCGAGCGTGAGCCCTTGCGTGACGTCGCCGTAGAGTCGTCCTGGCACCGCGATCAACACGCCCAGCCCGAGCCCCAGCACCATGATCCCGAGCAGGCCGAGCGGCAGCAGCAGCAGCGTGGTGCCGCCGACGGCGCCGAGCGCTACGAGCAGCGCGCCAAGCAGTGCGGCCCGCACGAAGAAGCCGAACAGCGCATCGAGCATCCCGGCGACCATCCACGCCTCATGCGGGAGGCGGGCGTGCTTCAACACCTCGGTCGCGGCGGTCAGCCGTGTCAGTGGAGCGTTGAGGCTGTCGAGGAACAGCTGCCACGCCACGGTGCCTGCGCCGACATACGCCGCGTAGGGCATTCCCGTGCCGCCGCTCTCCACGACGCCGGCCCGGCCAAGAAATACCCAGGTGGTGGTCGTGACGAGCGCCGGCAGGACGAGCCACGCCCACCGCAGCGCCGACTGCCGATAGCGGGCCTGCAGCGCGCGTGCGAACAGCCTCCATGCGGCGGCGGGCACGATGCGAAGATCGCGTGCCGCGCCGGCTAGGAACGGCCCGGGGGATCGTAGCGGCGATCCGGCCGAGTAGACGGTCTCGTTCGCCATGCGAGAGCAAGCGTAGCGGCTCGCCCGAACGCCATTCTCGTCGTTGCACCCGCCCGTCTGACGCCTATTCTTGGCCCCTTGCCAGGCCACACACGCACCCGCAGAGGACGCCGCGTGGTCTTCGCGTTCGGTGGCGGATCCGGTGTCTGCTCCGGTCTTGGGCAGACGATGTATCGCGCCGAACCGGTCTTCCGCGCGACGATCGACGCCTGCGATCGAACCGCACGCAGCCTTGGGATGGGCGTGGTCGAACGGTTTCGCGAAGGGCACGGCGTGGCGACCACTGACGCGCGTGCGGCGCGACGGTCCGAGATCGTTCACCTCGGTGTCATCGAGATCGCGCTTTGCGACCTCTGGGCAGCGGCAGGCGTTGCGCCCACTGCGACGCTCGCGCTCGGCCTCGGGGAGATCACCTCGTGCTACGCGTCAGGCGCTCTCATGCGCGGGGAGGTCGTCGTGGCACTCTGTGCGCTTGCGGGCTTGCTCGCGGCGCGGGAGCGCCGGAGCCATGTCTTCACGATCGATGCGGACTCGCGGGTCGCGCGCGAGCTGTGCCGGACGGCTCCGCGGCGCCTGGATTTGGCCGGCGCCGTCGAACCGCGGCGATCGATGGTCTGCGCTCGCCCACAGGACGCCGTCGAGATCGAGGCGTTCCTCGCGGATCACGGTGTCGCCAGCGCGGGCTGCTCGGCGGCTTGGCCGGTGCCCGCCACTCGCGAGGACGCGCGGTCGCTCGAGCGAGCTCTTGCCGACCTGGCCCCGCGCGCGCCGCGCGTGCCCATGTTCTCCGCGATCGCCGGGCGGGACGTCGCCTCGGAGGCGACGTTCGACGCGCGCCATTGGCAGTGGCTGATCGGGCGGCCGTGCTGGTTCGCAGACGCGACCGCGGCGGCGCTGCGCGACGCTCCGGAGCTCATCGTCAACCTCGGCGCCGAGACGTCATCGACCCCGTGGATCCGGCAGACGGCGAAGCATCTCGGCTACGACCCGTCGATCATCGACGCGCTGCGTCGCGACGAGGAGATCGCCGCGTGGGCTCAGGCCCGGCGCGCCACGGTGCGGCGCCCACGCAGGCGCGGCGCCCGGACGCGCGCCGCCAGCGTGGCGCTTCAGGCCGACCGCGAAACGCTCGACCTCGCCGCGCCTCACCTCGCGCACGATCCCTTCGCCGAGCTCGGAAGGCTGCGCCGCGCAGGCCCGGTCCACTACCTCCCGCGGTACGACGCGTGGCTGGTGGTGGGCGACCGCGAGGTACGCGAGGCGTTCGCGCGGCCCGACCGCTTCTCGAGCCGGGCGCTCGCGCCCCTCGAACTGGATGCGGTCGGGCTGGATCCTCCCGAACACACGCGGGCCCGCCGCGCGATGTCGCCGCACTTCTCGACGTCCGCGCTCGTTGACCTCGGGGCCTTCGCGAACGAGGAGGCCCGTGCGATCATCGAGGACCTCGCCGGTGCCGTCGAGTTCGACATCGTGCGGGACTTCGCGGCTCCGCTCGGCGAGCGGGTCGTCGGCCGACTGCTCGGTCTCGACGACCGGCAGCTCGCGCGCGTTCGCGCAGTGCTCGGCGGAGACGAGCGTGCCGACGAGGAGCTCGTCCCGGTAGTCGCCGCTGCGTTGGCGGACACGATCGCCAACCCGCAGCCCGTGCACACGCTCCTGTGGATGGCGGGCACGACGAACACCAAGCGGCTGATCGCCAGCACCGTCCTCCTGCTGCTGAACGACACCGATCTGCGTGAGACGGTATCCGCGGACCCGAGCACGCTGCCAGCGCTCATCGACGAGACCCTGCGCCTGCATCCGCCGCAGCACATGTTGCCGCGCGTCACGACCGCCGACGTGGTGCTCGGCGGGGTGCGCATCCCGGCCTCGAACGTGGTGTTCCTCAGCGTCGCGGCCGCCAACCGCGACCCGCGACGGTTTGCGGACCCGGACGATGTCAACCTCGCGCGCAAGGGCGCGCACGTCGGATTCGGCGCCGGGCCCCATCGATGTCCCGGAGCCCGACTCGCGCTGATCGAGGTACACGCAGCACTCACCGCGCTGCTTGCGCGGATGCCTGACTTCTCTGGTGCGCAGCCCGCCTGCACCCTGCGCTGGATCCCGTCTGTGGCGACACACGCGCTGGAGTCGCTCGTCATCGCGCCGGGCGCGTACTTCGACTCCGGATGACCTGTGCTCGACGCGTCGGCTGACGATCGCCAGGCCACGTTGGACGGCCCTTGAGATCGACCCGTGACGCCTGGCGCGCTGGTGCTGATCTTCCCGTGGACCACAGGCGGGAGAGGTGCCCGTGGCCAGGGGTCGCGACATCATCCGCGCGAAAATCCAGCGCTTTATAGTTGTCGCCAACCGCGCGACCGGAGCCCGTATGCGGCGCGACCTCTCGCGTGTGAAGCGTCGTGCGTCGCCAACTCGGCACAACACAGCTACTCGAATCTCATCAAGGGCAACGAGCTGCCGTTCATCGAATCGCAGCGCGCCGTGGCCCGACTACGAGCGCGTGCACGCCGAAGTCGAACGACTCAACCTGCTCGGATCGAGCAGTTCGGCGCGTACAGTCGAACGCGTCGCAGCAGCGGGCTGAGCGCGCTGGGCGACCTCGAGGATCTCACCAGTCGCTACGGAGGGTCCGACCCTTTGCGCCGCAGTCGGGCTGAAGCGTCGCCAACGCCGCCCTCGTAGCTGCGCCGAAGATCGGACAGGAGCTCGTCGATGACGAGCTCCTCGGCTATGCCGGGCGCTTGGGTGCCCCAGCGTTCGGCGCCATAGCGTCTGCGGAGATCGTCGAGGATCTGCTCGCCGGCGGCGTCGCCGTCGCCGTGGTGGCGCAACCGCGCGCCGGCCGCGTGCAGGCTGGCGAGGAGGGCGCGAACGGCGTCAGACGGGAAGCCGGCGGTGCAGATGAGGGGAGGGCAATCGGCACCGAGATCGCGCTCGGCGGCGATCAGCACCGACGGGTTCTCGCAGCTGCGGAGCACTACGTCGTCGTGCCAGATCAGTGGCTCGGCGGTGAGCTGACCGAACGTCAGCACGACGTGGCTTCCGTGCATCAGCCGCAATGACCGGGCGAGTGGACGATCGCCGAGCGGATGCAGGTTCAGGCAAGCCACGGTCGAGGAGACGGGATCGACGATCACGCCGAAGAAGCGCCACACTTCACGCTGCGGAGGATCCATCAACTCGGCCTCGGCGGTGAGCAGATCGACGACCAGCCCGTGCAGCGGCCGGCCGACGTCCAGGGCATGTGGGTCGCCGTCGAGCAGCTCGGCGGCGAGTACCGCCCGTTGGCGCGGCGGGTCGGCGGGCAGCGCATCCGCGATCGTCAGCGCGCGCTCGACGAGCGGCCGGCTCGATGGCTGCAGCCGGCCCTGTTCGGCGGCGCCCTCGAGCCACGTCGCGATCCTCGGTCGCGCCGCGCACACGGGATGCTCGCGCAGCCACGAGCGGAAGTCGCTGCGCTTCGCGCGCGCGGCGGCGCGCTCCGCAGGCAGATCGCGCAGCGGCCCTCCTAGCTGCTCGTAGGCGGCGGTCGGGTCGATCGCGGCGGCACGCAGCGCGGCCTCGAAGGCCGAGAGCTCCGCGCGAAGGTCGGTGCCGGCCAGCAGGGGACGCCGCGGCGCGAGCAGGCCGTCCAGCGCGAACGCCTCCTCGGGCGTCAGCGCCTTGACCGCGACCCGGCCGTCGCCCGTGGCGCCGCGCTCCTCGCGCTTGGCACGGGCCGCGGTGAGCGCTCGCAGCAACGCCGGGTCCGGCGCCGTCACACGAGCAGCTCGCCCTGTTCGAGCTCGTGCAGCACGTCGCCGTCCCACAAAAACCGGAGCGCGTGCACGCCGAACTCGCCGTTCTCGCGATGCAGCTGGTAGATCGACAGCTGCGGCACCGAGCGGTACGTGCCCCACAGCTCGTGCGAGGTCATCACCACGTCGAGGTCGAACGCGACGGTCGCCGCGAGCACGCGCTCGCGCGTGTCGTCGTCGATGCCCGACAGCGCCTCGTCGAGCATGATCAGACGCGGAGCGCCAGAGTCGCCGTACAGGGCAGCGGCGGCCGCGAACAGCGGGAGGTGGATGAGCACCGACTGCTCGCCGCCCGAGCCGATCGCATGCCTGCGCTTCGTCAACCTGACGCGACCGTCCTCGGTGCGCTCGTAGAGCCCGAACGCGAACCAGCGGCGGTAGTCGAACGCCGCCGCCAGCGTCTCGGCCAGCGGCCTCGGCGCACCGTCGGTGTGCTCGTGCCGGGCTCGCGTCACCCGAGCGCGGAAGAACGCGACGAGGTCGTCGCGCGCGGTCTCGTCGAGGTTGCGCATCGGGCGGCGCAGCAGCACCAGGGCCGCGCGCTGCGTGTCGTCCTCGTGCTCGGCGGGCGTCCAGTCGAGCTCGACGACCTTCCCGGCGGCGGTCGGACTGCGGCGCAGGACGGCGTTCATGTGCTCGACGCGGGTGCGGACCTCGTGGATGCGGTGGCGCAGATGCTCGGCGATCTCCTCGACGAGCGCGTCGCTGAACACGCGCCGCTCCTGCGTGGTCAGCACGCGCTCGCGCTCGGCGATCTCGCCGTCGAGCTCCGTCAGGACGGCGCTGAGCGGTTGCTCGCGGGTCCCGTCACCGACCTGCACGAGCAGGACGCCGTCGGCGGTCTGCGATCCGTGCGCTCGCATGTCGGCCTCGGCGAGCTCGCGATCCAAGAGGGCGATCCCGCGCTGGACCTCCACCGCGAGCGTGCCGGCGGTGCTGCGCACGGCGAGCAGGTCGGCAGGTAGCGCGCGCGCGACCTCGAGCGCGCGCGTGAACGACCAGTCGTGCGCCTCGTCGACGTCCGGTGGCGTTGCGTCGCCGAGCACGAGGCCGAGGATCCCGGCGGTCGCGAGCGCTGAGAGCGCCGTGGCCGCTTGCTCGCGCTCGCGACGTCGCGCGTCGGCCTCGCCGCTCTTCGCGTTCGCCTCGTGCTCGAGGCCCGCGGCCGCAAGCCCGGCCGCATGAGCGCGCTCGCGTTCGTCGCGCGCGGCCTTGCGCGCCGCTCTGAGCTCGGTGGTGACGGCTCCGTGGCGGGCTCGCAGCTGCATGCCCGTCTCCCCGACGACCGCTTCGCGCGCTCGGTGCTCGGCAGTGAGGCGGTCCGCCTCTGCGCGCTCGTCCGATGCGGACGATGCGGTCGCGGCGGCGCGCCGGCGGGCCTCGGCGCGGCGATCGGAGAAGGCGGCGACGGTCGTGGCCTGCGCGGCAGCGCGCTCCCACGCCCGCCGCACGCCGGGCACGCTCCCGAGCAGCTGCGCGGTCGCCTCGCGCAACACGTCCAGTGCCGCCGGCTCCTGCTGCGCGGGAAGGCTGTGCGCGACGGCGTGCTCGCGGCGTGCCGCGTCGGTCGCGAGCTCGTCGGCGGCCGCGGCGTGAGCCTCGGAGAGGGCTCGTTCGTGGTCGCGCGCCACGCCCTCGCGGAGCGTGTGGGTGACGCCGACGGCACCGATCGCGGCGGCGACGGCGGCCGGGCTCGGCAGCGCCGCGAGCTCGCGGGCCAGCGCGTCGCGGCGTCGGTCGAGCTTCGCCAGCGCGACGTCATCCAGCGCCACAGCAGCGGTGAGCTCGTCGACCTCGGCGCGCAGGGCGGCGATCCGGCGCGCTCGTCGCGCCTCGCGCGCGGCGGCGCCGACGTGCTCGGCACGCGGCTTCGCGCCGCGGCCGGCGAGGGCACCGATCGCGAAGCAACCGTCGACGTCCAGCCAGGTGGGAGCGTCGCTTGGGCCGAGCCCGACATGGCGCAGCACGCGCTCGACGGCGTCCGTTGCGACCGCTTGGCCGGCGACCGGGACGAGCACGTCCGCCAGCGTGCGCTCCCCGGCCTCCGGGCCTGGCAGGACCAGGACGTCGGCGAGCGCCCCGTCCCCCGCGAGCGAGCCGTCGGCGGTCAGCCATGCATCGAGCAGGCCGCTGGCCTCGAGCGCCCCCTCGAGCCCCGCGCGCTCGTCCTCGCCGAGGTGCTCGGCGAAGTCGACGAGCTGCCACAGCGCCGCTCCGGCGCGGCCATCACGCGACGCGCGCGACCATCCCGGTGTGGCCGGCCCGTCGTCGCGCGCCTCGTCGAGGCGTTCGATCTCCGCGAGGGCGGTGGCGATCGCCTGCTCGCGGGCGTCGCGTGCCGCAGCGACTTCGGCCCGCGTCCGTGCGAACGCATCGCGCGCGGCGTCCGCGGCGAGGGTCAGCGCTTCGCCGGGCGAGCGGCCCTCCGCCAGCAGCGCGTGCGCGGCGGCGAACGCGGCGTCGTCGGCGACGAGCTCGCAGGTGCCCGCATGCCAGGCGTCGAGCGCCGCGGCGGACGCCGATCGTGCCGTCTCGAGCTCCTGCTCGCAAGCCACCACGCGGTCGCTGGCCTGCGCGAGTCGCTCGGCGGCATCGCGCTCGGCTGCGCGGGCGCGCTCGGCCGCGCGATGGGCGCCGCGCGCTGCCGTCAGGAGCTCGCGATGGCGGTGCAGGACGTCGCGCCAGTCGCGTGCGAGGTCGCTGAGCAGCTCGGCGAAGGCGCTCGGCGTCAGGGAGGTCGTGCGGAGCTGCTCGGCGAGGGTGCCGGCACGGCGCCCGATACCGGCGCGACCGGCGACGCCGAGCGCATCGTCGAGTTGAGCCTCGGCGTGACGCTGCTCGTCGGCTGCGGCGGCTGCGGCGGTGATCGACTCCGCCTCAAGCGCGGCGGCCGTCGCGGCGACGCTCTCGCTGAGCTCCTGCGCACGATCGGCCGCGTTGCGTTGCGCGGCGGCCTGTGCGCCGAGCGCGTCGAGTTCGGCGATCGACGCCCACGCCGCGTGGCCCTGCAGCGCGCGCTCCTCCGCGTCGAGCCGGGCGACGTCGGCCTCGGCTGTGTCGCGCGCCCCCGCTGCCGCCTGCTCGCGCGCGCGCTCGGTGTCGAGCAGCGCCTGGGTCTCGCGCAGGCTCTCGGACGCGTTCTCGACCGCGGTCTGCGCCTGGCGCAGCGCGTCGGCCCGCTCGCGCAGCACCGCCCGCGTGTAGGCCGCGTAGGTCCGCGCGTGGAAGCGGCGGACCCGCTCGCGGACGTCGCGCAGCCGGGCAAGACCGCGCTCGAGCGTCTCGAGCTGCTCGAGGCCGCCGGCCAGGCGTCCCATGAGCTGCGCGTCGATCTCGGGCAGCCCGGCGGAGAGCTGCTCGGCGACGCCGTCGGGATCGAGCGTCTTCGAGAGGTGCGGGCGGCGCAGCTCGCGCATGAGCCGCAGCATCGTCTGGTAGGGCTCGTCACCGGAGAACCCGTACAGGAGGTCGTTGAGCCGCGCGCGGTAGTCGCGCTGCGAGTCGAGGACCTCGCCGTCGTCGCCGAGCGCCGCCGCGAGGTCCGCCTTGCTGAGCGGGTCGCGGCCGCGTAGCAGCGCGAGGTCGGTGCCGACGACGCGATTGCGCGCGACGAAGTGCCAGCGGGTGACATCCGCGACGGAGCGGCTCGCGCGCATGCCGATGCCTGCGACGAGGATCTCGGACTCCCCGCCGGCCCCGATGCGCTCGAACTCGAGCCATACGTATCCGACGCGCTGCTCGCGATCGCCCGACCCCACGAGGTTCCACTTCATGTTCTTCGCGGTCGAGGCGAAGGGATCGAGCCGCTGCGGGCGGATGTCGCCGTCGAGGCAGAAGGGGAACAGCAGCTCGAGCGCCTTGGTCTTGCCGGACGTGTTATGGCCGCGCAGCAGCAGGCGGCCGCCGGCGAAGTCGAACGTCTGGTCGGCGTACTCGTAGAGGTTGATGATCCCGGCGCGCCGCGGGCGCCAGCGGTCGGGGCGCGCGCTCATGCGGCTCGACGGGTCGTGGCCGTCACGGTCGGCGAGCGGAAGCGTCCGATCAGCGGGCGGGCGCGTAGCGCTCCATGCGGCTCGCGGGAGGCGAGATCGCAGTCGACCAGCAGCGCTGTCGCGGCCTCGGCGAGCGCACGAACCTCGACCGGGTCGGCGGGGTCGCGGTCCCAGTGCTCACCATGTTCGCCGACGAGGTCGTGCACGGCGTCCAGCAGCGCCTCCGCGGACAGCACGACGCTCGTCGTGAGCGTCTCGCACAGCAGCAGCGCCGCCTGCTTGACCGTCGCGTTCGTCGGAAACGCGATGTCCGTGAGCGCGCGGTCCTCGACGATGAGCGCGCTGCCCTCGGCGCGACGCTCGACGACGTCACCCGTCGCCGTCGCGACGGCATCCTCGATGCGCGCACGCTGACCGAGGAAGTACGTCCGGGTCTCGGCGTCGAGGTCGTCGAGGACGAGCGCCGGATCCTCCGCCAGCCTCCGCGCGAGCGCCTCCGCGCGCGCGCGGTTCTCGCCCTCCGGCGTCGGCGAGTAGCGACCGGCTTCGTCGGTCAGCTCGGCGACGCTCGTCGCGTGCAGCGCCGTGACGGGGTCGCGCAACAGCATCGCAAGGCGGCGACGGTCGACCGTCAGCAGGGCCTCGCTCTCGTCCTGCGCGCGACGGGCGTAGGACTCGTGCGTCCCCGAGGTGTGTCGCAGGACGCCCCAGGCGCAGAGCAGGTCGAGTCCGTCGGCGAAGGCGACCCGCTCCGCGCGCGAGCTGAAGTCGACGGCGATCGCGGGATCCGCGCCCGCGCCGGCGAGCTCGACCCCGCGGGCGAGCTCGGCGATCACCGTCTGGCTCGTGCCGCGCTCGAGCGCCGCGAGCGTCAACAGCAGCAGCACACAGCCGCGATCGCTGAGCGCAGGCCAGGCATCGACCGGCCTGCTCTGGCCGCTCACGCTCTGCGGGCGGACGCGAAGAGGCCGTCGCAGCCCGGCAGCGGTCGGTGGGCTGCTCGCGCGCGCCGCCGTGCTGCCGATCTCGAGCTGGTAGCCGAACGTCGTCTGGAGCGCGAGCGCGAGCTCACGCTCGTGACGCCGGATCAGGGCGTAGACCGGATCGTCGGCGTCGACGAACGGCGCGGCCAGCAGCGCGCGGGTCGCGATCCGGCGCTCGTCGCGGTCGTCCTCGCTGCGGAGCGTCATGAGTCGAGGATCTCGATGTGGAAGTCGGGCAGGTCGAGCGTTCCGTGCGGGGCCTGCAGCCGGGTGCGCCGTATCCCGACCGGAGCGCGAAGCGCGATCGTGATCCGTCCGTCGCTCGACGCCGCGCGGCGACGACCGTCGGTGGCCGCCGGCGACTCGTACGCGCGCCCGATCCAGGCCAGCAGGTGGGCGAACTCGCGCGCGTCCACCTGCTCGAGCGACGACAGGCGCAGTGGCCCGCGCGAGCGCATCCGCGCGACGAGGAGACGCAGCTCCTCGCGCTCCGCCGCTCGCCGCTGCGCGAATCGGCGCCGGCCCTCGCCGAGATCGGCGATCGGCGCGCCGCGCCCGCGCGGGGCGGCCTGACCGGGGGTGCGCAGGCGTGCAACGACGGGCGCCGGGGGTGCGCTGAACCAGGATGTGCGGCCGCGGTCGACGACCTGCTCGGGGTCCGCCTCGGGCGTGCCGACGTGGCGCGGCGTGCGGATGCCGAGCGCTCCGCGAACCCACGCGGTGGCCTCGCCGGGCGTGGCCTGGTCCGCGGCAGCCGCCAGAGCCACGAACACCGTCGCGCGGTCCACGCGCGACGATTGGCGTTCGATGAGACGCTCGGCGATCGCAAGCACGGTGCGGATCGCGTCGATGACCTGGTCGTTGAGCGTCCGCCAGGGCGAGCTGCCCGCGTCGTCGCCCACAAACCACGCCCGCAGTCCGCACCAGCGCTCGAACAACTCCGCGCTGCGGCGTGCGCGCTGGCTCGCCACGCTCGCGCTGCCCGGCAGCGCGACGAACTGCTCCTCGGCAACGATGCGCTCCACGAGACGCTCCGGGTGCGCGCCGACACGGTCGAGAAGCTCCAGCAGCGTGGGCGTGTGCTGGCGGCGGCTCTGGCGAAAGCTCTGCAGGTGCTCGAGCAGGGCCCCTTTGCCGCGCTCGAACTCCTCCTCGGAGAGCTGCTCCTCGGTGCGCGTCAGCTGTCCCAGCCTACGCATGAGCGCGAGCGCGCCGACGTGCAGTGCCTCGACCTCGGCGAGCACGCGCTCGAACAGCTGGCGCAGGCGCGTGCCGTCGGGCGCAGCTTCGTCGAGCTCGCCGGCGAGCTTCGCGAGCGCATCGCGGATCGCCGGCAGCCGCGCGGCGTCGAGGCGCCCGATCTCCTCGCCGAGGGCGTCGAGCTGTGAGAGGAGATCCTCGGTTAGCCGCCCGGCTGGGCTGACGTCGTACGTGTAGCGATTGCGTCGCCACTCGGTGGATGTCGTCGCGTGGCCGGCGTCGTGGACGCGCTCGACGGCCTCCCACTGCGCGAGCTGCGCGAGGCGCTGGTCGAGCAGGTCCGGGTCGAGGTTGCGCTCGTACCGCTCGCGCAGCCGGTCCGCGATCTGCGCCGGCCGCAGGCGCAGGCCGAAGGCTTGGTGCTCGAGGTAGAGCACGCGCATGATGCGGCGATATGTCTCGGCTTCATCGCCGGTCGCGTATCGCAGGACGGCGTGCGCACCGAGGTACTCGACCGGCGCAAGCTCGGGCGGAGCCGGCCGATCACCAGCGGCCTGGCGGATCGCGGCCTCGAGGAGGTTGTCGGGGAGCTCAAGCACCATCGGTCTCCCGGTCACGATCCGGTAGCGGCTCGGCGCCGACGAGCGGCGAGCAGCGCAGCGCGCGCAGCTGCCCGGGCGCAGGAGCGTCGCGCGCGATCGCATCGACCACGTCCTGCACGCGCGGTGGGAGGTCGAGCCGCTGCTCGGAGAGGCCGATGATCTGCCGCTGCTCGGCAACCGACAGGATCCGGCGGTCGGGGCGTTGGTCGCGGGTGCGTTCGACGCTTGGCACGACGCCGCGCGCGACCGCAGTGGCGATCAGTGCCTGACTGGCCTCGAACGCCCAGATCAGCCGATCCTCGTCATCGACCGGGCTCTCGCTCCAGCGTCGGCGCAAGGTCGCGAGCGTCTCGACGGCGAGATCGAACGCGACCGGTGGACTCGCGACGACCCGCAGCAGCACGGCGACGAGCAGGCTGAGCCGCTGATGGGCGAACTCATCCCAGCCTTCCTGTGTCACATGGTGGTGCGCGGGCATGTCGAGCACCCAAGCCTCCGGCCTCGGTCGGACGGAAATCCGTGGATTACGCGCTCTTTGCGATGTTCACCGGCTCAAGCTGGCGCATTGCCGCTCAGCCTGAAGCCACCGCGCGGTGACCGCCAGGCCGGTTGATGCTGAGATCGTGTCGGTAGCGGCGGGTTTGGTGGGCTGGAGGGTGTCGATCGGGGTGCGCGATGGCTTTGGTCGGGCTGTGGGCGTCTTTGGAGGCGTGGTCGGGGTGCTCGCGGGCAGCGGTGATCGCGTCGGGTCGGCGGGGTGGTTTGCTGGAACTGTTTCGGGGTCGCTGGCGCGCTCAGGCGGCGGCGGGGAGCGCTCGAAGGCGGGTCAGCGCGTCGTTGAAGTCCTGCTGCCAGGGCCAGCGGGCGGGCAAGTGCAGTGTCCAGCAGGCGGCGTGCGTCGTCAGGCGACCGGGCAAGGCGAGCAGCCTGCGACGAACGGTTCGGGCGGCGCGGATGATCTGGCCGGGCGCGCCGAGCAGTTCGGTCCAGCGCAGCAGGTTGTGCGCGAGCGCGGCGATCACCGTCCAGGCGCCGTTGGCGTGAAAGTGCCCGGAGGGAAAGTGCGCGAGCGCTTGGTCTTTGAGGTCGCGGATGACGAGCTCGACGACGGCGTGCTGGCGATGCTCGGCCTCGACGATCGCGATGTCGTCGGTGCGGTTGGTCAGAAACGGGTGGTGCCGCCAGTCGGGAAACAGCTCGGCTTGCGCGCCGACGAGGCGGGTGCGCCTGACGATCAAGCGGCGGTCGCCGAGCATCGTTTCGGCGATCTGCGCCTCGTCCGCTGTCGGGGTAGTCGCTGATCGTCGTCCACGCGGTCTCGTCGATCGCTTCGATGACGGCGCGGACGTGCTTGGCCATCCGGATGCCGATCGAGTACGTCCAGCCTGCCCGCTCGAGCTTGGCGAACACCTTGGCGTTCCAGAAGCCCGAGTCGGCGCGCAACAGCTTCGGCCCCGTCGCGCCGGCGCGCCGAACCCTTGCGATCAGCTCGTCGCAGAAGCGCAGGATCCCGCGCTGCGTGTTCGCCGATCCCTTGCGCAGGCGCAGGTGCAGCACCTCGCCGGTCTCCGCGCGCGAGGCGAGGATCGGGTGATAGCCGCGCTTGCGGGTGTAGCCGAACGCGGCGCCCTGCTTGGCGTAGCCGTGAACCTCGCCGACAAACGAATCGACATCGATCGTCAGGCGCTCTGTCGCCCGGACCGGCGCCGGCCGTCCGTCCACGCGCGCTTGAGCGTCTCGGCGAGCACGCGGTCAAGCTGGCGGACGTGTCCGAACGTGAACGCACGCAGGAACGTGCCGAGCGTCGACGGCGCCGCGATCCAGCCGCCCAGCAGCCGGCCGGTGCCGCCCGGCACCGCAGGACGTCGCAGTCATCGATGCTGTCGGCGCCCAGCACCATCGCGTAGATCAGCGTCATCACCTTGCGCCCCGCCCGTGACGCCGCGCCCCGCACGCCCAAGACGCACCCAATCATCGACGAGATCCTCGATCTGCAGGCGCTCGGCAAGCGTCGCGGCGAGCATGATCCCGGCGTCCGAGACGACTCGCTCGTCATCAAAGGCGACCTGCACGCCGTCCAGTCCGACCGGCCCGCCATCATGAACCATGAAGGTGGCCTCCTGACGCCGGGCCCCGGCTGCGCACACAGCCTGGAAAAGCCCTGCTGCTCAGAAAATGGCCGTCGCAGCTACGCGGTTTGGGCGGTGACGGGCTCCAGGATCACCTTGTGGCCGAAGGCGCTCGAGTTGGCGGATCGCGCGGCGGGCGAGTTGTTCGGCTTGGCGTTTGTCGAAGAAGTCCGCTCCGAGATCGGTGTAGAGCTCACCCGTGCTGAGCAGCTGGTGGATGATTTCGAGCATCGAGTGTGCGACGGCGATCACGGCTCGCTGGTGTCCGCGTCGGCTGCGAACGCGCCAGTACTTCGAGCGCAGGTAGCCGGTCGGGCGTGTCGCTCCGAGCGCCGCCTCGACCAGTGCGGTACGTCAGCCAGGGGCTGCCTTTGGTCGTGCGTCCGTGTTTGCGTTTGCCCGCGCTCTCGTTGTTGCCCGGGCACAGGCCCGCCCATGACGCCAGATGGCGGCTGGACGGGAAGCGGCTCATGTCGGTGCCGATCTCGGCGATGACGACCTCGGCCGTGCGGCGCTGGATGCCGGGAATGCTGACGAGCACGTCGATCGCCGGCTGAAACGGCGCCAGCATGCCTCATCGAGTCGCTTGCTGACGACGTCGATCGCCTCCTCGAGGTAGTCGACGTGCGCGAGCGCCTGGCTGACCAGGAACGCGTGATGCTCGCGAAAGCGCGCATCCAGGGCCTTACGCAGCTGCGGCAGCTTGGTCCGCATCCTGCTCTTCGCCAGATCGGCGAGCACCGCGGGATCGGTCGTGCCCGCAACCAGCGCGGCGAGCATCTGGCGTCCCGAAACGCCCATCACGTCCGACGCGACCGTCGCGAGCTTGACGCCGGCGTCTTCGAGAACCTTGTGCAGGCGGTTGACCTCCGACGCGCGCTCGCGGATCAGCGCCTTGCGATAGCGCGTCAGGTCGCGCAGCTCGCGGATCTCGCGCGGCGGCACGAAGCTCTTGCGCAACAAGCCGTACTCAAGCAGCCGACACAACCACGCCGCGTCGCTGGTATCGGTCTTTCGTCCCGGCACGTTCTTGACGTGCTGCGCGTTGCAGAG
>CAVUOK010000009.1:0-195726 GCA_963743055.1 uncultured Actinomycetes bacterium
TCGCTGCAGCAGGGCTTCGCGATCGGCGACGTCCTGCAGACCGACGCCGCGATCAACCCCGGCAACTCGGGCGGGCCACTGCTCGACGCGCGCGGTCGCGTCATCGGCGTCAACGCCCAGATCCGCACGACGGGGTCGGCGACCGGCGAGCTCAGCAACACCGGCATCGGCTTCGCGGTCCCGATCGACGCGGTCAAGGAGGTCATCCCGCGGCTGCGCAAGGACGGCTCGATCCAGCGCGCGTTCCTGGGCGTCGGCACGCGGACCGTCGACGACTCGCTCGACGCGCTGAATCTGCCCGTCGACGCCGGCGCGCTCGTGCAGACCCTCGAGCCGGGCAGCCCGGCGGCGAAGGCGGGCATCCGCGCCGGCAAGTCGGAGCGCGAGGTCGGTGGCGACGCCGTCGTCGTCGGCGGCGACATCATCACCGCGGTCGACGGCAAGCGCGTCAAGACGAACTCCGACGTCGCGGAGATCATCGGCGCCAAGCGGCCGGGGGACAGCGTGAAGATCACGATCGTGCGCTCCGGCGAGCCGCAGACGGTCACGGTCAAGCTCGCCAAGCGCCCCGGCGGGTAGCCGCCCCCGCCCGCCGCCGCCACCGACATGCGCGGCGGCTCGCTCTACGATGGGACGCATGGCCACGCGCATCAAGCACTGCGGGATCACGAGCCTCGACGATGCGCATCGCGCCGCCGAGGCGGGCGCCTGGGCGCTCGGGATGATCTTCTGGGACGGCTCGCCGCGGCGCTGCACGCTCGACGAGGCGCAGGCGATCGGCGCGGCGCTGCGGCGCACGGTGCACCTCACGGGCGTCTTCGTCAACGCGACGCTCGAGGAGATCGACCTGACGGTGCAGGCCGCCGGCCTGGCGTTCGTGCAGCTGCACGGCGACGAGGGCCCGGCGTTCTGCAACGAGGTCGCGCGGCGCACCGGCGCGAAGGTCGTCAAGGCGTCGCGCGTGAGCTCGAAGGCGACGCTGCAGGCCGCGGCGGCCTTCCACACGGACTTCCACCTCGTCGACGCGCACGTCACCGGCCTCTACGGCGGGACGGGGCAGACCGTCGACTGGGAGCTCGTGCGCCGCCACAAGCTCTCCGCCCCGATCATCCTGAGCGGCGGCCTGAACCCCGGCAACGTCGCCGCCGCCATCGCCGCGACGGAGCCGTTCGCGGTCGACGTCGCGAGCGGGACCGAGCGCTCGCCGGGCGTCAAGGACCCGGAGAAGCTCGTCGCCTTCGCGCGCGCCGTGCGCTCGACGTGGCCCGAGGAGGACGAGCGCGCCGCGCCGCCTGCCGAGGCGGTCGTATGAGCCTCGTGGAAGCCGGCGTCGAGCATCGCTTCGGCCGCTACGGCGGTCAGTACGTCCCCGAGACGCTCATGCCCGCGCTCGCCGAGCTCGAGGCCGCGTGGGTCCTCGCCCGCGACGACCCCGGCTACAAGGCCGAGCTGCACGTCCTCCTACGCGACTTCGCCGGCCGCCCGACGCCCCTGTACCTCGCCGAGCGCCTGTCGCAGCTCGCCGGTCGCGAGATCTGGCTCAAGCGCGAGGACCTCATGCACACCGGCTCGCACAAGATCAACAACGCGCTCGGCCAGGCGCTGCTCGCGCGCCGGATGGGCAAGCACCGGATCATCGCCGAGACCGGCGCCGGCCAGCACGGCGTCGCGACCGCGACGGCGTGCGCGCTGCTCGACCTCGAGTGCGTCGTCTACATGGGCGCCGAGGACGTGCGCCGCCAGGCCCCCAACGTGCAGCGCATGAACCTGCTCGGCGCGCAGGTCGTCAGCGTCGAGGCGGGCGCGCGCACGCTCAAGGAGGCCGTCAGCGAGGCGATCCGCGACTGGGTCACGACCGTCGCGACGTCGCACTACATCATCGGATCGGCCGTCGGGCCGGCGCCCTACCCGGCGCTCGTGCGCGACCTGCAGCGTGTCATCGGCGACGAGGCGCGCGCCGCCATCCTCGAACGCGCCGGCCGGCTGCCCGACCGCGTCATCGCCTGCGTCGGCGGCGGCTCGAACTCGATCGGCATCTTCACACCGTTCGTCGGCGACCCCGGCGTGCAGCTCGTCGGCGTCGAGGCCGCGGGGGAGGGGCTCGAATCCGGGCGCCACGGCGCGCCGCTCACGGTCGGCGGGCGCGCCGGCGTGCTGCACGGCTCGCTGTCGGCGATCCTGCAAGACGAGGACGGCCAGGTCACCGAGGCGCACTCCGTCTCCGCGGGCCTGGACTATCCCGGCTCCGGCCCCGAGCACGCGCACCTGCGCGACTGCGGCCGCGCGACGTACGTCGCCGTCAGCGACCGCGACGCGCTCGCGATGTTCCGGCAGGTCACGCGGTTGGAGGGCATCATCCCCGCGCTCGAGACCTCGCACGCGCTGCACTACGCGATCCACATGGGCGGCGGCGACTCGACGCTCGACCTCATCTGCCTCTCCGGCCGCGGCGACAAGGACCTCGCCGAGGTCATCGCGCACGGATGACCTCGAAACCCGCCCGCGACCGCGTCCCGGCGGTCATCGCCACGGGGCACGACAACATCGCGACCGCGTTCGCCGCGCGCTCCGGCAGGGCCGCGCTCATGCCCTACCTCATGGGCGGCTTCCCGGACATGGCGACGTCGCGCGACATCGGCATCGCGTGCGCGGACAACGGCGGTGACCTCGTCGAGCTCGGCATCCCGTACTCCGACCCGCTCGCCGACGGGCCTGTCATCCACGCCGCCGGCACCGCGGCGCTGCAGTCGGGCGCGACGATCGGCGGCGTGCTGGGGGTCGCGGAGGAGCTCTCGCGGCGCCTGCCGGTCGTGCTCATGTGCTACGTCAACCTCGTCCTCGCGCGCACCCCCGACGCGTTCGCCCAAGCGGCCAAGGACGCCGGTGTCAGCGGGCTCATCGTGCCCGACCTGCCGCTCGAGGAGTCCGCCGAGATCGAGGAGGCGTGCGAGGCGCACGGCGTCGCGCTCGTCCCGCTCGTCGCCCCGACGACCCCCGACGACCGCCTCGCGCGCATCGGCGCCAGGGCGCGCGGCTTCCTCTACACGGTGTCCGTCGTCGGCACGACGGGCGAGCGCACGAGCGGCGAGGACGCCTACCGCCCGATCCTCGAGCGCGTCAAGCGCCAGTCGCAGGTGCCCGTCGCGATCGGCTTCGGCATCTCGACGCCCGAGCAGGCCGGCGCGGCCGCCCGCGCGGGCGCCGACGGCGTCATCGTCGGCACGCGGCTCGTGCGCGCCGCCGCCGAGGCGGAGGATCCCGCGGCGGCGGTCGGCGAGCTCGTTGCGAGGCTTGCCGGCGGCCTCATCCGTTAGGCTGCCGCGCTCAATGGGTCTCGTCCTCGGCACCACCCTCGCGCTCATCCTGTGGATCGTCCTGTGGGCGATCGGCGCCAAGTCCTTCGACGGCTTCCTGGTGGCGATGGTCATCATCACGCTGGGCGCCACGGGCCGGATCCTCAAGCCGTACCTTCCCGGCCGGGAGTAGGGGCCCGAAGGGTGGGCCTCCGGGCCGCATCGGCCTGCGTCGTCGCCGCGCTCGCCCTCGCGCTCGCCGCCTGCGGTGGCGACGACCCGGTCGACGACGGCGGCCCGAAGACCGGCAGCCGCACCGTCACGATCTACTCGAGCCTGCCGCAGTACGGGCCCGACCGCCAGCAGTCCCAGGACATGGTCAACGCGATCAAGCTCGCGATCGAGGAGAACGGCGGCAAGGCGGGCCTCCTGACGATCACGTACGTCGCGCTGGACTCGTCGACGCGCGAGGCCGCCGAGTGGACCGACGACCGCGTGCTCGACAACGCGCGCCAGGCCGTGCGCGACATCAACGCGATCGCCTACATCGGCGACAAGGACTCGGCCGCCACCGCGCTGTCGCTGCCGCTGACCAACGAGGGCGGCATCCTGCAGGTCAGCCCGACGAGCTCCTACGACGGCCTGACGCGCTCGGGCGGCGTGCGCACGGGCGAGCCGGAGCGCTTCTACCCGTCGGCGAAGCGCACGTTCGGGCGGATGGTCCCGCCCGACCACGTCCAGGCGTCGGCGCTCGTCGGCTACATGAAGGCCGAGGGCGTGCGCCAGCTCGCGCTGATCGGCGACCGCGAGCTCGAGGGCGGCGGCCTCGCCGACCAGGTCTCCAAGGCGGCCGTCGCGCAGGGCATCACGGTCGTCGACAAGGGCCGCATCGACGCGACGAAGGGCGACCTCGCGGGCCACGCGAGGGACGTCGCCGACACCGGCGCGGACGCGTTCCTGTACGCCGGCGACGCGAGCACGGGCGCGGCGCGGATCTTCCAGGCGGTCGGCGCGGCGACCACGAGCATGCTCCTCTTCGGGCCCGCCGCGGCGTCGGAGCCGAGCGTCGTCGACGAGCTGAGCCCCTCCGTCAAGCGGCGCCTGCGGATCACCACGCCGACGCTGCCGCCGCGCCTGCTGCCCGCCTCCGCGCGGGCGTTTCGCGCCAAGTTCGCCTCGACGTTCGGCCGCGCGCCGGCGCCGGAGGCGCTGCTGTCCTACGAGGCCACGCAGGCCGTGCTCGCCTCGATCCGCGCCGCCGGCGCCAAGGGCAACGACCGCAACGCCGTGATCACCGCGTTCCACGCGATCCGCAACCGCCGCTCGGTTCTGGGGACGTACTCGATCGACCGCTACGGCGACACGAGCCTGAGCCGGTTCGCGGGCAATACGGTGCGCGGATCGCGCCTCGTGCTCGACAAGGTGCTGGAGGTCCGCCCCTGACCGCGCGTGCAGGCCGTCGACCAGACTGCCCTCGCGCCATGTGAACCGGTGTACGATCGCGAAGCTTCTGCGTTCATTTCAC
Organism: uncultured Actinomycetes bacterium; assembly: GCA_963743055.1. Lineage (GTDB taxonomy): Bacteria > Actinomycetota > Thermoleophilia > Solirubrobacterales > Solirubrobacteraceae > CADCVQ01. The sequence goes on from CAVUOK010000009.1 coordinate 4,819, forward strand.
CGAGGAGGGACCCATCTTGCGTTTGAATCGAGCAGTGGCAGCCGGATTGCTGCTACCCGCACTGGCCTTCGGCGTGGTCGCGTGCGGCGACGACGACAACGACGGCGGCTCCGCGAACACGTCGACAGGAACCGCTCCGGCCGGCGGCACGGTCACGGTCTACTCCAGCCTTCCGCTGCAGGGCGCGCAGCGCCCGCAGACGACCGACATGGTCAACGGCATCAAGCTCGCGCTCAAGCAGGCCGGCAACAAGGCCGGCACGTTCACGGTCAAGTACGTCTCCAAGGACGACTCGAGCGCGCAGGCCGGCACGTGGACGGCTGAGAACGTCTCCGCCAACGCTCGTGCGGCGGCCCAGGACGAGTCCACCGCCGCGTACATCGGCGAGTTCAACTCGGGCGCGAGCGCGATCTCGATCCCGATCCTCAGCGACGCGCACGTCCCGCAGATCTCCCCGGCCAACACGGCCGTCGGCCTGACGTCGGACGAGCCCGGCGCGGAGCCCGGCACGCCGGCCAAGTACTACCCGAGCGGCTTCCGCAACTACACCCGCATCGTCCCGAAGGACACGATCCAGGGCGCGGCGCTGGCGACGATCATGAAGAAGGACGGCTGTGCGAAGGTCGCGATGGCCAACGACAAGGAGGTCTACGGCGCGGGTCTCGGACGCAACATCGAGATCGCGGGCAAGGCCCAGTCGCTGAACATCATCTTCAACCAGGGCATCGACCCGAAGGCGCCGAACTACCGGTCGCTGGCGGCGCGTGCCAAGTCCCAGGGCGCGGACTGCTTCGTGTTCGCGGGCATCACGTCCAACAACGGAGTCCAGATCTACAAGGACTTCTCGGCCGCGATCCCGAACGCCAAGCTCTACGGCCCGGACGGCGTCGCGGAGTCCGGCTTCTTCGATCCGAAGGAGGGCGGCATCCCCGCCTCCGTCGCCAAGAAGGTCAAGCTGACCGTGGCCACGCTGTCGGCTGACAGCTACGGCGCCGTCGGCAAGAAGTTCTTCGACGACTACGAGGCCGAGTACGGCGAGAAGAACCCGAACCCGTACTCGATCTACGGGTTCGAGGCGATGTCGCTGGCCATGGATGCGATCGCGCGTTCGAAGACCGGCAAGAAGGACGACATCGTCAAGGCGCTGTTCGCCACGAAGGATCGCGACAGCCCGCTGGGCACGTACTCGATCGACGAGAACGGCGACACGACGCTGACCGACTACGGCGTCTACAAGATCGAGGGTGGCCAGCAGGTCTTCCTCGAGACCGTCAAGGCGGAGAAGTAGTCACGACCGACGCGTGCGCGAGGGGGGCGGGGCTCGCTCCGCCCCCCGCGCGTGCCTGACCGCGACGAGCTCAAGCAGCGAGGTCTCCTGGCATGGCAGCCGCAAGTCTCCCCGCAGCATCCCCCGCTGGGCTGGTCGCAGTCCGCAAGTTCCTGTCGCAGTACGGCCTGATCGCCGTCCTGCTCATCATGCCGGTGGCGTTCGGCATCCACGACCTGCGCACGGAGGGCGACCTCTCGCGCCTGGGCAACAACCTCGTCGACGGCCTCTCCAACGGCTCGATCTGGGCGCTCGTGGCGATCGGCTACACGCTCGTCTACGGCATCGTCGAGCTCATCAACTTCGCCCACGGCGAGGTGTTCATGCTCGGCTCGTTCGTCGCCGCTGGCTTCTTCGGCACGATCGGGCTGACCGCCGCGACCGGCATCCCCGGCCTCGTCGTCGGGCTGATCGCGACGCTGCTCGTGACGATGGTCGCGCTCGGCGTGCTCAACGTCATGATCGAGCGGGTCGCGTATCGACCGCTGCGCAACGCCCCGAAGCTCGCGCCGCTCATCACGGCGGTCGGCTTCTCCTTCATCCTGCAGAACGTCGGCCTGCTGTGGCGCGGCGGCTCGCAGCAGGGCATCGAGGACCTCATCAACTCCCAGAAGGAGCTCGTGAACTTCCTCGGGGTGAGCGTCACGAACGGCGACGCGCTCGCCGTCGCAGTGACGATCCCGCTCGTGCTCGCGATGACGACGTTCATCTCGCGCAGCCGCCTCGGCAAGGCGATGCGCGCGACCGCGCAGGATCCCGATGCCGCGCGGCTGATGGGCATCAACGTCGACACGACGATCTCCGCGACGTTCCTCATCGGCGGCATGCTGGCCGGCGCCGCGGGCCTCATCTACGCCCTGTACCAGACGACGATCTGGTACTTCCAGGGCTTCACCGCCGGCCTGATCGCGTTCACGGCGGCGGTCATGGGGGGGATCGGCAACATCCGCGGGGCGGTGCTCGGCGGCATCATCATCGGCTGCATCCAGCAGATATCCGACAACCGCATCGGCACCGAGTGGACGCCGGCGATCGTCTTCGCCTACCTCGTGCTGATCATGGTCTTCAAACCGTCCGGGCTGCTCGGCGAGCAGACACGAGAGGCGGGGTGATCGCGTGAGTGCCGCAACCGCCACCCGTCCCTCGCTGCGCAGCGGGTTCGAGCTGCCGCGCGAGGCGCGCATCGCGCTCACCTGCGCCGCGATCCTCGCGGGCGCCCTGCTGCCGCTGTTCGTCGACGGCGGCGGCGGGTTCATCGACGACGCGACGGTCGCGCTGGCCTACGTCGTCATGGCGCTCGGGCTGAACATCATCGTCGGCTTCGCGGGCCTGCTCGACCTCGGCTACGTCGCGTTCTTCGCGATCGGCGCCTACACGATGGGCTACTTCGGCTCGCTGTTTCACATCACGGCCAACGGTGGCAAGGGCGTCCACATCCTCGTGAGCGGGCCCGCGGCGGAGCTGCCCGGCATCCACATGAACTTCCTCATCATCGTCGTGCTCGCGATCGTCGCGACGACGGCCGCGGGGATGGTGATCGGGCTGCCGACGCTGCGCCTGCGCGGCGACTACATCGCGATCGTGACGCTCGCGTTCGGCGAGATCGTCGGCCGGATCGCGATCAACGGCGACGAGATCAAGGGCTTCGGCACGCAGCTCACCGCCGGGCGCCAGGGCATCACGCCGGTCGACAAGATCCAGCTCCCGTTCCTCGACACGTTCAACTCGCTGGAGCTCAGACCTTGGTACTGGGTGGCGTTCGCGATGGTGCTCATCGCGCTGTTCGTGAACTTCCGCCTGCGCGACTCGCGCCTGGGCCGTGCGTGGATCGCGCTGCGCGAGGACGAGGTCGCGGCCGTCAGCATGGGCGTCCCGCTCGTCAAGACGAAGCTCCTGGCGTACGGCACCGGCGCGGCGTTCGGCGGCGTGTCGGGGGCGTTCCTCGGCTCCTACCTCAACACGGTCAACGCCGACCAGTTCCAGTTCTCGTTCTCGATCTTCGTGCTGGCGATGATCATCCTCGGCGGCCTGGGGTCGATCTGGGGCGTCGTGCTCGGCGCGGTCGCGCTGTCGTTCATCAACAACCGGCTGATCCCGGACGTCCTGAACGAGGTGCCGGCCAAGATCGGCCTGAACTTCGACCTCACCGAGCTGTCGTTCGGGATCTTCGGCTTCCTGCTCGTGATCATGATGGTGCTCAGACCGGAGGGCCTGCTGCCCGAGAGGCGAAGGCAGATCGAGCTGCAAGAGGGCATCGAGGACATCGTCGTGGACGGCGACGACGTCATCGAGACGAGGGTGCCATGAGCGACGCCAAGCAGAAGCCGTCGGACAACCTCCTCGACGCGAGCGGCGTCATCAAGCGCTTCGGCGGCCTGACGGCGGTCAACGACGTCTCGTTCTCGATCCCGCGCAAGGCGATCGTCTCGCTCATCGGCCCCAACGGCGCGGGCAAGACGACGTTCTTCAACATCCTCACGGGCCTGTACAAGCCGACCGAGGGGCGCGTGAGCTTCGACGGCTCGAACATCACGGGCGGCCGGCCGGACAAGATCATGTCGCTCGGCGTCGCGCGGACGTTTCAGAACATCCGCCTGTTCGGCACGATGTCGGCGGTCGAGAACGTCATGGTCGGTCAGCACGCGCGGATGAAGGCGGGGCTGCTCGGCTCGATCCTGCGCCCGCCGCGGGTGGGTCGCGAGGAGACCGAGGTGCGCAAGAAGGCCGCGGACATGCTGTCCTACGTCGGCTTGAAGACGGCGCTGCACGACCAGCTCGCGACGAACCTCGCCTACGGCGACCAGCGCCGCGTGGAGATCGCCAGGGCGCTGGCATCGGAGCCGAAGCTCCTGCTGCTCGACGAGCCGACGGCGGGGATGAACCCGCAGGAGTCCGCGAACCTCACGCGCTTCATGGAGCGCCTGCGCGACGAGCTCGGCATCTCGATCCTCTTGATCGAGCACGACATGAAGGTCGTCATGGGCGTGTCGGAGTACGTCACGGTCCTCAACTACGGCGAGAAGCTCACCGAGGGCGACCCGCACACGGTGCGCAACGACCCGCTCGTCGTCGAGGCCTACCTCGGCAAGGACGAGGCCGAGCGCCAGCGCCAAGAGAGCGGGGGTGCCTGATGGCGATGCTCGAGGTCCGCGAGATCCACACGTACTACGGCAACATCGAGGCGCTGAAGGGCATCTCGCTGACGGTGCAGGAGGGCGAGTGCGTGACGCTCATCGGCTCCAACGGGGCCGGCAAGTCGACGACGCTGCGCTCGATCTCGGGGCTCACGCCGCCGCGGACGGGCGACATCGTCTTCGAGGGCGAGAACATCACGCGCACGCCGCCGGCGGACATCGTGAAGCTCGGGATCTCGCAGTCGCCCGAGGGGCGGCGCTGCTTCGCGCGGATGACCGTGCGCGAGAACCTCGACATGGGGGCCTACCTGCGCCGCGACAAGGAGATCGCCTCCGACATGGAGAACGTCTTCGAGCTGTTCCCGCGGCTCTTGGAGCGCGAGAAGCAGAAGGCGGGCACGATGTCCGGCGGCGAGCAGCAGATGCTCGCGATCGGGCGCGCGATGATGGCCAAGCCGTCGCTGCTGCTCCTCGACGAGCCGTCGATGGGGATCGCGCCGATCCTCGTCGAGCGCATCTACGAGACGATCGCGGAGATCAACCGCCAGGGGACGACGATCCTGCTCGTCGAGCAGAACGCGAACTACGCGCTGTCGGTGTCCCAGCGGGCGTACGTGCTCGAGACCGGGGCGGTCGCCTTGAGCGACGACTCGGACAAGATGCGCACGAACCCGGAAGTCCAGAAGGCCTACCTCGGGGGTTAGTGGCCATGCTCGCGGTCATCGGAGAAAGCGCGCTGTACCTGCTCTACGGCTGGCTCTTGTCGGCGATCCTGGCCTCGTACCTGTCGGGCAAGAAGGGCTTCGGCGAGCGGATCGGCCTCGCGTGCGGCCTGCTCCTGTCGTTCGTCGGCGTGCTGATCTGGCTCGTCGTGCCGTCGAAGCCGACATCGGACTGGGGCCGCAAGAAGGCGGCGCGCCGCGCCAAGCCCGCCGGCTGAGCCGGCCACGCGGCTAGCGGTCCAGCGTGTCTCGCAGGGCCTCGTCGAGGTCGGGGTGCGCGAACTCGTAGCCGAGCTCGGCGGCCCGGCCGGGGACCATCCGCACGCCGGTCAGGACGATCTGCGACATCGCGCCGTACATGCCCTTGATGACGAAGCCGGGCACGGGGGCGACCGCGGGGCGGTGCAGGGCCTTGCCCAGCGCCTTGGAGAACTCCTTGTTCGTCACCGGCGCCGGAGCGGACGCGTTGACGGGGCCGCTGAAGTCCGCGCTGTCGATCGCGGCGAGGTAGATCCCGACCAGGTCGTCGAGGTGGATCCACGGCATGTACTGCTTGCCGCTGCCGATCGGCCCGCCCACGCCCGCCTTGAAGGGCGGAAGCATCTTGGCCAACGCGCCGCCCTCGGCGTCGAGCACGATCCCCGTGCGCACCTTCACGACCCGCATGCCGAGCTTCGCCGCGTCGGTCTGCTGCTCCCAGCGCACGCAGACCTCCGCCAGCCAGTCGGTCCCGGGCGCGGCCGTCTCGTCGACCTCCTCGTCGCCGCGCGGCCCGTAGTAGCCCGACGCCGACGCGCTGACGAGCACCCCCGGGCGCGGCTGGGCGGCGAAGATGCCCGTGATGAGGTTGCGCGTGCCCTTCTCGCGGCTCGCGGCGATCTCGGACTTGACGTCGTCGCTCCAGCGCTGGCCGACGTCCTCGCCGGCGAGGTGCACGACGGCGTCGCGCCCCGAGAGCGCCTCGGCGGGCGCGCCGTCGCCCTTCGGATCCCACTCGAACGCCTCGACGCCGAGCTTCTCGCTCGCGCGCTTGGGGTTGCGCGACAGGACGCAGACGTCGTCGCCGCGCGCGACCAGCGTCTCGACGAGACGGGTGCCGATGCGCCCGGTGGCACCCGTCACGACGACCCGCTTCATGCGCCGGCCGCCGTGGCGCAGCCGGCTGTGAACGCGTGCATGCAAGCGAGCATACGGACACCTGCCGGCGGCCCACCGGCGCTGCCAGCACGTTAAGTCCTCATGGACAACTTCGCGAGTCGCTGTCCGCGAGCCGATAAAGGGGGTAAAGTCGAACTATGGCGGTCCGATCCGACGATGGCACGACAGGGACGATCGAGCGCTGGCGCTCCGGACTCAGCGGGCCACAGCTCACGTCGGACCCCGAACCGCCGCCCGCCGCCTCCAGCGAGCAGCCCACCGCGCGCTACGACGGCGCACCCGAGCGCAGCCAGTACGACGAGGACTACGACTACTACTGGGGCGACTGGCGCATCCCGCTGTGGATCGCGCTGATCTGGCAGGTCCCGTGGCGCCAGCGGCTGGACATCTTCGTCATCGGCTTCATCGTCGGCCTCGTCATCGCGGGCATCGCGGTGTCCTGGGGCCTGCTGCTCTCGCGCTACTGACCGGAAGGAGGAGCGCGTGCTCGCGCGCGTCGTGCCGATACGCGCCGGGGTGCTCACCGCCGCATCCTCGCTCGCGCTGATCGCCGCGTCCGCGAGCCCCGCCGCCGCGCAGCAGGGATCGCAGTGCTCCGGAGCGACGCCCGCCGAGCTGTCCGCGCCGAACGTCGTGCGCCTGGACCTCACGGCCGCGGACTACCGCAGCGGCTTCTCCGATTCGACGGGCATCAGCGGCCAGGGCTTCCGGCCGCTGCGCACGACCGGCTACCCCGCGGGCGGGTCCGCGCGCTTCATGACGAAGTGGATCAAGGCGACCGGGCCCGAGATCCGCCCGGAGATCGACCTCACCGGCGGGCAGTTCGACAAGCGCTTCGAGCAGCGCCGCAAGGACTACCGGCCGGTCGACATCAGCGCCTACAACACGATCCTCGGCCCGCGCTTCGCCGTCACCTGGCTGCGCAACACGGCCGGCACCGGCTGGAAGATCCACCGCCGCAAGACGCGCGCGCAGATGCAGGACCTCGTCGACGACTACGGCAAGCAGGGCTTCGTCCCGCGCCGCGTCGAGGCCTACCAGGGCGACGGCGGGCTGCGCTTCGCCTCGGTGTGGGTCAAGGCGTCGTGCGCGTGGAAGATGCACAACAAGATGTCGCGCGGGACCTACCAGCTGCGCCTGGACACCTACGCGGCGCTCGGCTACAAGCTCCTGCACCTGGACTCCTACCGCGACGACGGCGACACCTGGTTCGCCGGGATCTGGACGAAGAACTCGGACGCAAACCCCGAGGTTCGCTCCGACCGGCCTTGGTATGAGTTCCTGCGCAGCTACAACAACGCGCGCTGCAACGGCCGCGAGATCGACAACTTCTACATCACGCCGATCGACGGGACGCTGCAGCACGGCGCCATCTTCCGGCGCTCGTCGAGCCCGCTGCCGACGCTGAGCTCGCCGTTCGCGCAGCGCCTCGCGCAGGAGGTCGACTGCGCGCCCGGCCGCGCCGGCGTCGCCGTGATCGACGTGACGGCGAACACCGAGACGCACGTCAGCGGGACGGCGAACTACGGCACCTCGAGCACGATCAAGAGCGCGATCCTCTACACGCTGCTGCGCCGCGTCGACGCGTCGGCGACCGACAACCTCACGCTGAACACCCTGTTCAGCGCGGGCGACCAATACGGCACGAACCAGGGCAACCGCGTGACCGAGGGGCAGTTCTACACGCTGCGCCAGCTCGCGACGTTCATGATCCAGAACTCGAACAACTGGGCCACGAATCGGATCATCCAGTGGCTCGGCTTCGCGCGCTTCCGCGACGAGATGGCCCGCCTCGGCCTCAACAGCATCCGGCTGCGGCGCTTCATGACCGGCGACGGGGCGCCGAGCGCGCACGGCGAGAGCGACTCCGGCGAGGACTACGAGGAGGGCTTCGACAACACGACGACGCCGCTGCAGTACGCGCGCTTCCTGCGCCGGATGAACGCCGGCGGCGACCTCACGGCGGCGTCGAACACGTTCTTCTGGAACACGCTCGCGCTCAACTCGGGTGCTCACAACGGCGCGACGCTCACGCCGGGCGGCGTCGCGCCCGCGATCACCCTGCTCGAGGAGAAGGCCGGCAGCAACACGTGGAGCGACGCGCCCGACAACAAGCCCGAGCTCGGCCCGCACCTGCAGCGCTCGGCGGCGGGGCGGGTGACGCTCACCGACGGCCGGGTGATCGTCTACGCGGTGTTCGTCGACGAGGCCGACCAGCTGCCCAACAAGGCCGCGGGCCAGACGGCCATCCAGACCGTGCTCGACTGCGCCGTGCTCGAGGCGGTCCGCGGCGCCATCGCCACGTCGGCGCTGCCCTCCGGCTCGGTCTCGACCGCCGTGCCCGCCTGCCAGGGCGAGTAGGTCAGCGCTCGCGGTAGTAGATGAGCGGGCCCATCTCGCCGGGCGCCGCGCCCTCGCTGAAGACGTACATCGTGACGAGCACCGCTTGGCGACCGCTCGGCGCGGTCAGCACCGTCGCGGTCGGGTTGCCGAACGACTTCGAGCCTCCGGCGGTGACGATCTGCAGCGGTCGCGGCACGCCCCCGCGCGGGTCGATGAGAAACGGCCGCCAGCTCGAGTAGTCCTCGGCCACGTACTGCGCCTCCTGCAGCTCGAGGCGCACGCCGTCCAGGATGATCTGGTCGCGGTCGCCGATGTTGCCGCGCGGCGCCTGCGTGAAGTCGGGATGCAGGAACGGCGCGGTCATGAGCGATTGGTCGAGCTCGGGCGCCGGCGTTGCCTGCCACTTCGTGAAGCCCGTCAGGACGGCGGTCGCGAGGCGGTCGGCGTCGGGCGTGCCGTTGCCGTCGAGATCGGCGAAGTAGTGCAGCCCGACCTCGATCCGCGAGCGCGAGAGCAGGCCCTTCTTCTGCTTGACGTTCGTGATGCTCGGCGTCCCCTCGGCCGTCGGCGAGAGCCGGCGCGGCGCGGTGAACTCACGCGCGAACTGGTTGTGCAGCAGCGCGTCGACGGTGCGGTAGTAGCGAAAGCGCAGCCGGATCCGGTCGGTCGGGCTGTTGAGGATCGGCCCGACGACCGACTCGAGCGTGTCGACGAGCGACGACAGCGGGCCGAGCTCGATCAGGCTGACCTTCTCGTAGGCGACGACGAGGCCGCCGCTCGGCAGCAGCGCGATCGTCGGCTGCGAGGCGCCCGCGTCGATCGTCGCGCGGCGCTTCCAGGTCATGAGGTCGTCGGACGTCGCGAGGTAGACGTTGAAGCGGCCGTCCTTGCCGAGCGCGTGGTACAGGCCGAGGTTCGTGCCGTCGACCTGCAGCACCTTCAGCCCGTCCAGGCGCGCGCCGCGGTCGTCCTTGGCGCCGTAGCGCGAGGCGGTCGTGCGATCGATCCGCTCGACGATCGACGCCAGCGACTCGCGCGCCAGGCTGCGCTGGCGCTGCGACGGGCCGGCCTGCGCGAGCGGTGCGGCGAGCAGCGACGCGCCGAGCGCGGCCAGCAGGGCGACCGCGAGCAGCCGCGCCGCGGTGCGTAGAGTGCCGACCCGATGGCGGACCGCCCCGAAGAGCTCTTCCTCATCGACGGAAACTCGCTCGTGTACCGCGCGTTCTTCGCGCTGCCCGAGTCGATCGCGACGTCGACCGGCTTCCCGACGAACGCGATCTTCGGCTTCGCCTCGATGCTCGTGAAGATCCTCACCGAGCACGGCACGAAGCCGACGGTCGTCGTGTGGGACGCGGGCTCGAGCGGGCGCAAGGAGGTCTATCCCGAGTACAAGGGCACGCGCTCCACGCGCCCGGATCTGCTCGCCGAGCAGTGGCCGCACTTCGAGCCGCTCGTCGAGGCGTTCGGCTACACGAACATCCGCCTCGCGGGCTTCGAGGCCGACGACGTCATCGCCACGCTCGCCGAGCGCGCGCGCGAGCAGCAGATCCCGGTCGTCATCGTCACGGGCGACCGCGACGCGTTCCAGCTCATCGATCCGGACGGGATCGTCAAGGTCATGGCGACGTCGCGCGGCATCACGGAGACGAAGCTGTACGACCACCCGGCCGTTATCGACAGATATGGGATCGCACCTGAGCTGATCCCCGATTTCTACGGGCTCAAGGGCGACACGAGCGACAACATCCCCGGCGTGCCGGGGATCGGCGACAAGACGGCGGCCACGCTGCTGCAGACCTACGGCGACCTCGAGGGCGTGCTTGGCTCGGTCGACAAGATCTCGGGGGCCAAGCGCAAGGAGAACCTGACGAACCACGCCGCGGACGCGCGGGTGTCGAAGGTGCTCGCGACGATGCGCCGCGACCTGCCCGTCGACCTCGACGTCGCGGTCGAGGCCGGCCGCGCGCCGGATCGCTCGAAGCTGCGCGAGGTGTTCCGCGAGTTCGAGCTGCGCGACCCGCTGCGCCGGCTCGAGGAGTTCCTCGGCGCCGAGGAGGCCGCGCCGGCGCCTGAGGCCTCGACGACCGTGGCTGCGCGCGTGCGGGCGGGCTCGCTGGCCGACGTCGGGCGGCTGGCGGGCGACGAGCTCGTCGTCGCCGTCCGGGCGGGGGAGGTCGCCGAGGGCGAGCTGTTCGCGGCGGATCCGTCGTGGAGCTTCGCGGTCGCGACCGGCGACGAGGTGCTGACCGGCACGGTCGACGACCCCGCCGAGCTCGTCGCCGCGATCGGCGACCGCGCCGTCGTCGCCTACGACGCGAAGGCGCTCGGCATCGTGCCGCCGAACCTCGTCCACGACGCGCTGATCGGCGCCTACATCCTCGAGCCGGCGCGCCGCGGCTACCCGCTGCGCGAGCTGCTCGAGGAGCGCGGGCTCGCCTCGTCGTTGGAGGACGAGGTCGCCGCCGAGGCGGTGCTCGTCCGTGAGCTGTCCGTGTGGCAACGCGAGCAGATCGTCGCACGTGACCTGGGCGTCGTGATGCAGGAGATCGAGCTGCCGCTCGTGCCGGTGCTGCGCGCGATGGAGGTCGCCGGCGTGCGGCTGAACACCGCGCGCATGAAGGAGATCACGACGCGTGTGCGCGACGAGGTCCACGACCTCGAGCTGAGGATCTGGGAGCTCGCGGGGACGGAGTTCGTCATCGGCTCGCCGCAGCAGCTCGGCGAGATCCTCTTCAACAAGCTCAACCTGTCGAAGAAGCGCCGCGGCAAGACCGGCTTCTCGACCGACGCGCGGGTGCTGCAGGCGATCCGAGACGAGCACGAGATCATCCCCATGATCGAGCGCTGGCGCGAGCTCAACCAGCTCGACAAGACGTACTTCTCCGTCCTGCCGGTGCTCGCCGACCGCGACCCCGACTCGCGCATCCACACGACGTTCCTGCAGGCCGCCGCGACGACCGGCCGGCTCGCGTCGACGGACCCGAACATGCAGAACGTCCCGATCCGGACGGTCCTCGGGCGCGAGGTCCGCGGGTGCTTCGAGGCGGCGCCCGGCAACGTGCTCCTGAGCGCCGACTACTCCCAGATCGAGCTGCGCGTGCTCGCGCACATCGCCGGCGAGGAGGTGCTCAAGGAGATCTTCGTGCGCGGCGAGGACGTCCACACGGCCACCGCCTCGAAGGTGTTCGCGACCGCGCCCGAGGACCTCGACCTCGGCCAGCGCTCGAAGGCGAAGATGGTCAACTACGGGATCGTCTACGGCCTCTCGGACTACGGGCTGGCCGACCGCCTCGGGATCCCGCGCGAGGAGGCCAAGGAGATCATCGACACCTACCTCGAGCGCTTCCCGGCCGTGCGCGCGTTCATCGAGCAGACGATCGCGCAGGCCACGGCCGACGGGCACGTGACGACGCTGTGGGGTCGTCGCCGCCAGATCCCCGAGCTCAAGGCGCGCAACTGGCAGGTGCGGACGCTGGGGGAGCGGCTCGCCGTGAACACCGTCATCCAGGGCACCGCGGCGGATGTCATGAAGCTCGCGATCGTGCGCGTCGCCGCCGCGCTGGGCGACTCGCCGGTGCGGCTGATCCTCACCGTCCACGACGAGCTGCTCTTCGAAGGCCCGCCCGGGGAGGTCGACGGCGCGCGCGAGCTCATCCGCCGCGAGATGTGCGGGGTGTGGGAGCACGACCCGCCGCTGGCCGTCGACGTCGGCGTCGGGCCGACGTGGATGGAGGCGAAGTGAGCCGTGAGCTGGCGGTCGCGCTGACCGCCGTGACCGCCGGCCTCGCGGCGTTGCAGGCGCCGATCAACTCGGTGCTCGGGCACCGCATCGGCACCTGGCAGGCGGCGTTTCTCTCGTTCGCGATCGGGACGGCGGCGCTCGCGGTCGTCGCCGCGCTGGCGACGGGCGGCATGGCCCGGATCGCAGACGTCCGCGGCATCAGCTGGATCTACGTCACCGGTGGCGTGCTCGGCGCGATCTACATCACGTCGCTGATCCTCGCGGTCCGCCCGCTCGGCGTCGGCGGGGTGATCGCCGTGACGCTCGCCGCCCAGCTCGGCGTAGGGATCGTCGTCGACCACTTCGGCTGGCTGGGGACGGAGCGCTCGCCGGTCACGATGGCGAAGATCGCGGGCGTCGCGCTGCTGGCCGCCGGGACGTATCTCGTCGTGCGGGAGTGAGCCCTGTCTCGGGGCCGCTTCTCCGCGGGTCCTTGCGGCGCGCGGATAGGGTGATGTCGATGACGTCCTACATCACTGGCCGGCGGCCCGCAGTCGGCCTGCTGGTCGCGATCGCCGCCTCGGCGGGCGCTACTGCGATCGCCTCGACGCCCGCGCCGCGCCTCGCGCATGGCCCCGTGATCACGTTCGACCGCAAGCACCCGAGCAAGGGACTTGTGGCCTACGTGCGCCTCACGAAGGAGGTCTCGAGGACCTCGAAGGGTACGCCTCAGGTGCGGCTCGGGCTCAGCGCGCCGGCGTCCGTACCTGTGGCGACGGCTGCCACCGTGGGTCGCCGATCCCGCGCCTGTTACTCGGTGCGGTTGTTCGGAGGGCCAACTCACCCGAAGACCGGTACCGCTGTCAAGCTCGTCATCGAGACCGGTTCGCGCAGCGATCCCGTGCGCCGGACGGTCGCGGTGCATCTGCGGGGCATCGACACACTGCCCTCGCGCCAGAGTGACAACCCGGTGCTCCAGGACCTCGGCTGCGTCAACAAGCGCTGAGCTCGAAGCCAGCAGCCGATCGGGCCGTCCCCGCGCGGTAGCGACGATGCGGCTCGCGGTCAGGGTGCCGGATCAGGGTGGATGCCCGATGAACGCTCAGGGCGCTCGCGCGACGCTGCGTCGCACAGCTTCCCTCCGTTCGAAAGGCGCACCAGATGAGACTTCGACTCCCCGTGACCGTCCTCGCGATGACGGCCCTCGCCCTCCCGGCGAGCGCCGCCGCGACCACGGCCACCCAGCACTTCACAGCCGGCCAGCAGCTCGTCGACAACCTCGACAAGATCGCGTGGCCGCTGCAGGCGACGGTCAACACGTACGACACCGGCGGCACGGCCGGTGTCACCTGGGGCACGGACGGCAGCACCGCCGGCTGGTCGAACGACACGAAGTGCGCCCGTCTCGTGCGCGAGCTGTTCGGGCACGCGTACAGCTGGGCGACCGACAGCTGGTTCGAGCAGGAGTTCGGCTCGTTCTCGCCCGACACCGAGGAGCTGGTCGCCGGCATGCCGACCGCGGAGCACTTCGACGAGGTCACGACCGTCGCCGGGGTCCAGCCGGGCGATGTCGTGATGTTCGACAAGGCGGCCGCCGACCTCGTGGACCACACCGCCGTCGTTCGCGAGGTGCGCACGCTGTCCGGCGGCAAGACCCCGCAGGCCGGGACCATCCAGTACGCCGTCCAGGTGATCGACAGCACCTCCAACCCGCACGGGCTCCTTATCAGCAAGACCGACCCGGACTACAAGGACTACGTCGATCTGCGCCGCTCCGAGGCCGGCGGCGTCGTGACCGAGTACCCCGGCGCGGGCTACGGCTGGATGGTGCTGTACGCGAGCACCAGCGACGGCAAGGTCTACGGCTGGCGCTGGGGCGTCAACGAGTCCGCGATCTGGAAGGTCTCCGACGGCCACAAGGTCGGGTTCGCCCGCGCGACCACGGAGCTCTGATCGGCGCGCAGGCCTGAGCGCCCCGCCGAGGTGCGAGACTCGGCGGGGTGCCGCGCCCCTTCGCTCAGGTCGACGTCTTCACGACCACGCCGTACAGCGGCAACCCGGTCGCGGTCGTGCTCGACGCCACGGGGCTCAGCACCGAGGAGATGGAGCGGTTCGCGCGCTGGACGAACCTGTCGGAGACGACGTTCGTCCTCGCGCCGTCGGACGACCGCTCGGACTATCGCGTGCGGATCTTCACGCCGGGGTTCGAGCTGCCGTTCGCCGGGCACCCCACGCTCGGGACCTGCCACGCCTGGCTCGCCGCGCGCGGCGAGGAGGATCGCGAGGAGGTGGTGCAGGAATGCGCCGCGGGGCTCGTGCGCATCCGGCGCGGCGAGTGCGGGCTGTCGTTCGCGGCGCCGCCACTCCTGCGCGACGGACCGGTCGCCGAGGCGCTCGTGCAGCAGATCGCAACGCTGCTCGGGCTCGAGCGCGCTGAGATCCTCGACGCGCAATGGGCCGACAACGGGCCGGGCTGGGTGGCGGTGCTGCTGGAGGACGCCGCGGCCGTCCTCGCCGTACGACCCGCGAACGCGAACCTCGAGCTCGGCATCGTCGGCGCCTACCCGCCGGGCTCCCCGGAGGCGTTCGAGGTGCGCGCGTTCTTCCCGAAGGACGGCGTCCTCGTCGAGGACCCGGTCACCGGCAGCCTGAACGCCGCCATCGCGCCCTGGCTGCTGGGGACGGGCCGCGCGACGGCGCCGTACGTCGTGTCGCAGGGCACGCTGCTGGGTCGCGCGGGCCGCGTCCACGTCGAGCGCGACGGGGACGGCACCATCTGGGTCGGTGGCGCGACTGTGACGCGCGTGTCGGGCGAGGTCGAGCTGTAGTCGTAGGCCGACCCGCCCCGGTCGTCCCGGCGGACGGACGCCCTGACCGCCGGGACCCACGGGTTCAACGAGGCCTTACGATCGCCGCGGCGGGACCATCGGCCCGGCCGCCGCGACCGCGCAGCACGAGCACGGCGGTGACCGCGATCGTCGCGAGGACGAGGCTCGACAGCGGCGACACGACCGCGACGACCCGCCCGGCGGCGAACGCGAGCTGCGCGGCCACGCAGAACGCCACCCCCGCCGCCAGGCAGAGCGCGACGACGAGCGCCGGTCTCAGGCGGAGCGCGAGGCCCAGCGGGACCAAGCCGAGCAGGACGACGAGCACGACGTCGACGAGACCGCCGGCGTCGCGCAGCGGGAAGCCGTCGAGCGCGGCCGAGATCGCGTTGGCCTGGATCTCGGTCCGGTCCATCACGCTCGCGCCGGGCGCGGACGTCCGGAACGTCGGCGGCGCGGTGTAGCCGACGAGCACGACCTTGCCGCGCAGCTTCGCCAGCGCCTGCGGCTTGCCGGCCACGACGTCGTCGAGGGCGACCGCCGGGAACGTCCCGCGCTCGCCGCGATAGCCGATCCACGCGCGGCCGGGCAGCGACCGCGGGCCACCCGCCAGCCGCGCCGCGACGACCGCCAGCCGCTCGAGGCTGCCCTCCGGCTCGAAGCGCACAGCCGGGGTGATCCGGCGCACGCTGCGGCCGCGATCCAGCGGGAGCCCGTCCCACGCGACGGCGGGCGCCGTCCGCGCTCCGAAGCGCTGGTCGGGACGGCCGAACAGCTCGAGCTTGCCCTCCTCGTCGGGGATCTGGTCGGTCGAGATCACGAGGCGCTCCCTGAGGGGGCCGTGCACAGCGCGGATGAGCGCCCTGTCCGCCGCTCGCGGCGCGTCGTTGCGAGCGGAGGTCGCCACGCCGAGGTAGCTGATGTTCAGGGCGACCGCGCGCGGGTCCACCGTCGCGATCGAGCGCAGCGCGCGAGCCATCCGCGCGCGGGCGTTGCGAGGCGAACTCGCGCGCGTGACGACGGCGATCCGCGAATCCGGCTCGCGGGCGCCGCGGACGTCGAAGCGCGCGTCGACGGACGCGAGCTCGAGGCGGCGCATCGGCCCCGGATCCAGCGCGTAGCCGACGAGCGAGAGCGCGATCGCGGTCATCGCGACGAGGCCGAGCAGCAGGACCCGGGCGCGCCGCTCGAGTGAGCGCGTGCGCCGCCGCGCGGACCACTCGGCGGCGGGCTCGGCGAGCACCGGCGCGAGCTCGTACCCGCCGCCGCCGCCGCGCGCCGCCCCGCCCGCTGCCGGGACGCCGCGCAGGATCCGCGCCGGCGGGCGGCTGAGCTTCTCGGCGAGCGCCTCGACCTCGGCGTGCGGGCGCCCCGTGTAGTCGGCGAGGTCGCGCGCCGTGAGGCACGCGGTGGCGCCGGACGGCGTGACGAGGTAGCGCAGCATCGCCGCGGCAAGGGCCTGCTCGGTGTCGGGCAGGCGGTCGAGCGCGCCGTCGAGGTGCGTGGCGACGATCTCGTCGACGCCGCCGAGGCGGGCCAGGGCGCAGGCGCGGATGACGGTGCCGCCGCCGGCTCCGATCTCCTCGTCCCACAGGCGCCGCATGACGAGCTGCAGGTACGACGAGTCGACCGCGGGCTCGCCCGCCGCGCGCTCGCCGGCGGCGGCCGGGCCGCGGGTCGAGCTCCGCCGCTCGCTCAGCGCGACGAGCCCGTCGCGGACGGTCTCCGCGAGGCCCGGCTCGAGGGCGACGTCGCGGCCCGTCGAAGCCGCGAAGTGCTCGATCGGACGGGTGATCGCCTCGAGCGCCGCCTGCGGCGACAGGGGGCCGAGGCGCAGCACGTTGCCGAGCACGCGCGCGATGCGGCCGGTGAAGCGGTCGAGGTCGGCGAGCCGGTCCTCGCGGATCGCGATGAGGACGCGCACCGTGGCGCGCGGGTCGCCGACGAGCTCGGCCAGGGCGTCGTCGAAGCCATGGCCGCTCGGGTGCAGCCGGATGTGCTCTTCGAACTGGTCGAGAACGACGAGCAGCGAGCCCCGGTGGCGGGCGTGGTAGGCGTCGACGGCGGCGAGCAGGGCCCGGCCGCCGTCCGGCGTCCGCGCCTCCTCGCCCGCGAGCGCCGCGATCTGCGTGGCGAGCCGCGCGGCCGCGTCGCCGCTCCAGTCGTCGACGACCACGACGTCCATGCGCGGCCGGGTGTCCTCGTCCCCGGAATCGGAGCGACGCTTGCGGCGACCCATCGCCCGCAGCCGGTGCACGACGCCCGCGTGCAGCAGCGACGACTTGCCGACGCCGCCAGGCCCGTAGAGGACGGTCAGCCGCGCCGCCCTGAGGTTCGCGACGATGAGGTCGCGCTCGCTCTCGCGCCCGAAGAACAGGTCGGCGTCGCCGTCGCCGAACGACGCGAGGCCCGGGTACGGCGACCCGGGCGGCGCGGCGCCCGTCAGCTCATCACGTCCTCGAGCGCGGCACGCAGGCCGACGACGTAGTCCGCCAGCCGGTGCTCGTGCAGCTCGACGCCGCGCGTGTCCCACAGCTCCTCGTCGAGCTCGTCGACGGCGTCCTGTACGGCCCACGACCGCCAGTCCAGCTCGCCGCGCTCCTCCAGGATGCGATGCAGGATCACGCGCAGGTTCCAGTCGCGCATCCCGTAGCCGAGGAACAGGAAGTTGCTGTTGACGAGCTTCGTCAGCACGTTGACGGGAAACAGCTCGCTCGGGTTCGTCCGCGTGAGGTACTTGATGTAGTGGTCCTCGGTGATGACATAGGAGTCGTCGTGGCGGTTGTCGCGGTCGACGGTGCCGTGGATCTTGAGGACGACCGTGCGCCGCTCGGGGTCGACCGCCGTGTACGTGTTGGGCGTGGTGATGATCACCTCCTCGCCCTCCGGCGGGTCGTGGACGAACAGACCGCTGTTGCGGCCCTGCGCGACGTAGCGCACGAGGTCGTACTCGACGCCGGCGGCGCGCAGCGCGCGCTCCATGAGGTCGTCGTAGTTCGTCGTGACGATGAGCTGCGCCGGCCCGTCGCCGGCCGCGCTGATCATCCCCGGAAGCTCGGCGAGCAGCCCGTGCAGCGACGGGATGACGTACTCCTGCGCGAAGACCCCGCGCAGCTCCTTGTAGAGCTTGCCCTCACCGTTGGTGAGCTCGACCCACTGCGACACGCGCACGAGGTCGCGCAGGTCCGGGACCTCGCAGTCGAAGCGCTCGGCGAGCTGCAGGGAGAGCTCCGAGCCGCTCGGGAGGTTCACGCCCGGCTGCCAGGGCTCCTGCGGCTTGCGGTCACACAGGTTGGCGCCCGCTCCGAGCACCGGCACGACGTCACCGTCGAGGATCGCCTTCGCCACCCGCCGCAGGTGGCGCGCGAACTTCGGATCGACCTCGCTCACCGCCGGCATGTCAGCGCGCCCGGGGGATGAAGTACGCCGTGCCCCCGCGGACGCGGACCGCGCGGCGCTTGCCCTTGCGCTGCACGAGCACGACCCCTTCGCGAACCCTGACGTACGTCCCGTTGCAGGTGACGACGACGCCGTAGTCCGTGTCGCGGCTGGACATGTGCCCCTCGGGCGTCGACGGCTTGACCTGCGCCTTCTTCCTGTTGCCCCTGCTGCGCGTGCTCCTGGTCCGCAGGCGGGCCTTCCTCGGGTTGGACTTGGCGGCGACGACCTCGGCCGTCGAGCAGTCCGGCCGGCTGATGCGCAGCCCGAGGGCCTCCGGCGTGCGCTCGGTGATCCGCACGACCGCGTCCGTGATCGTGGCGGTCGAGTCCGGCGTGCTCGCCGAGACGGCCTGGCGGTTGACGGTCAGCGTCAGCGTGCCGCCGCCGGTCGTGTCGACGACGGTCCCAGTGGAGAGCGCTACGGTCGCGCCGCTGGCGACCGGCTCGGCCTCGGTGCTCTTGGGGCGGCGGACCTTGACGTCGCCCTCGGTCTTGGCGGCCGGAACGGGCAGGATCGCCCACGTCGGGTCGGTCCCGTTCGCCGCCACCTGCCGGGCGGGCTCCGCCGCCGTCGCACCGCTCGCGGGGATGACGACCAGGGCACCGCCGCTCGTCAGCGCGATCTGCTTGGCGTCCGGCGACCACGCCGGGAACGTGTTGCGGCCCGGCAGCGACGTGAGCTGCCTCAGCGCGCCGCCGGACGTGGCGACCGCGTAGATCTGCCGATCTCCGCCGGCCGGGCCTGCGGAGAACGCGATCTGCGAGCCGTCGTCGGGCTTGAACTCGGGGTCGGACTCCTCTCCCGCCGCGCTCGTGAGCGGGCGCTGGTTCGCGCCGCTGCTCGACATCAGCCAGATGTCCTCGCTGCCGGCGCGGCGGCTCTGGAAGGCGATCTGCGTCCCGTCGGGCGACCAGTCAGCCTGCTCGTCGGGGCCGGGGTCGGTCGTGAGCCGCTGCAGCGCGCCGCTCGCGATGTCCACGACGTAGATGTCGGCGACGCCGCTGCGCAGGCTCGTGAAGGCGATCCTCCGTCCGTCGGGCGACCACGCCGGATCGATCGCCGCGGCGGGGTCGCGCGTGATGCGAACCGGCGTCGTCCCCTGCGCGTTGAGCGCGTCGTTGGCGTTGACGACGTAGATGTCCGTGCTGCCGCCGGCGCGGCTCGAGTAGGCGAGCTGCGTCCCGTCGGGCGACCATGCGGGGTTGGCGCTGCCCTGGTCGACGGGGATGCCGGGCACCGCCAGCGGTCCCGTCGCCAGCGCCGTGGCCGGGTCGGGCGGGGGCACGGGATCGATGGTCTCGATCGTCCGGAGCCCGCTCGTCGCCTCGAACGCGAGCAGCCCGTTGGTCGCGGCACCGGCCGGTGGCGCCGCGAGAGCGGACACGACGGCGAGCGTGCACACGCCGCGCGCGATGCGCAGGGCGGGCGATGGTGCTCGATGGCCGAGCGAGCCGTGACACGAGCACATTGGCACTGATCGTTCCTACGTCGAGGAGGCGGATCGTCCTGCTCGCCGCGGCCGAGGTCAACTGCTGTGACGCAGCTGTCACGGCGCGGTGACGCGCGCCTCGCCGACCATGCTCGAACGCGCTCGCAAATTCAGTGTGTATGGTGTGCGCATGGCGCGGGTCAACATCACGATCCCCGACGATCTCTTCGCGCGCGCCAAGGCCGCGGGCCTGAACGTCTCGCGGATCTCGGCCGAGGGGCTGTCCGAGGAGCTCGACCGCCGAGCGAAGATCGCGGCGCTCGACGACTACCTGGGCGAGCTCGAAGTCGCGCTGGGTCCGGTCCCCGCCGATGAGGAGGCCGCCGCCCGCGAGTGGGCGGATCGTGCCTTCGGCGAGGATGCCCGACCGCGCACCCCGCAAGCGCGGCGCGCCTCGTGACGCTCGTGCTCGACGCCGGCGGGCTCAGCGCGCTGGCCGGGCAGCGAGGCCGGCTTCAGGAGCTGCGCCGCCGAGGCATCTGGCCCGCGCTCGTGCCGAGCGTCGTGCTGACGGAGTCGCTGACCGGCGACCACCGCCGAGACTACCATGTCAACCGGCTGCTTCGCGCGTGCCAGGTCCGGGACGTCGACGAGATCCAAGCCCGCGACGCGGCGCGCCTGCGGACAGCCACCGGTCGCCCCTGCACGATCTCCGCGGTCGGCGCCGTCGTGGTGGCTTGCGCCGCTGCGAGATCTGACGCGGTCGTCGTCACGACCGACCCCGGCGACCTTCGCGCGCTCGCCGGGCACGCCGCGGCCAAGGTCTCGATCGTCGCGGCGTAGGTCAGACGGCGGCGGCGAGCTCTGCGGGCGCGGGCGCGGGCCGCGGGCGCTCGAGCGCGTACGACGGCGGGCAGATCTCGAGGTAGTGCTGAAACGACCAGTCGACGAAGCGCTGCGTGTTCATCATCCGCAGGCCGAGCGGCAGCAGGCGCGTCGGCGTGACGCGGCCGACGAGGTGCTGCACGCGCAGCATCCAGCGGTAGGACCAGAGGTGGTCGCGGGAGAAGTCGCCGTAGCGCTGCAGCGCCTGCTCGCGCGTCTGACGTCCTTCGACGACGTCGCGCAGCTCGCGGCCGAGCGCGAGGCCGAAGTAGAACGCGGGGCGGATGCCCTCGGCGGTCGTCGGCAGGCAGTGCCCGGCGCTGTCGCCGACGAAGAAGACGCCGTCCTCGACGGCGGGGCGCAGCTCGTGCGGGATCCAGTTTCCCTGCCAGCGCTCGGCGGGCACGCCGACGTCGGCGGCGAGCTGCAGGGTCGGCTCCTTGACGTGGTCCTTCGGATCGAACGAGCCGACGCCGACGCGCAGCTCGCCGTCGGCCGGAAACGACCACGAGTAGCCGCGCTTGACGTACTTCGGGTCGATCCACAGCTCGAGGTCGTCGCCGGCGGAGTGCGGGTGGACCTCGAGGCCGCGCGAGAGGCGGGCGTTCGGCGGCTGCACGTTGGCGCCGGCAGAGAGGATCCGCCGCCAGCCGAGGCCGTCGACGATGAGCGGCGCGCTGAGGTCGCCGCGGTCGGTGTGGACGGTGAACCCGGTCCGCCCCTGCACCTTGGCCGTCTCGAACTCGCACGAGCCCTCGGACTGCGCGCGCAGCAGCGCGCAGATCCGCCGGTAGTCGAACGTCGAGAACGTCCACGGCAGCTTCCAGCGCAGCGACCGCCCTGGCACGTGGATGACGAGGTCCGAGAACGTCTGCTGGACCGCGCCCATCAACCCCAGATGCTCGAGCCACTCGGTCGGCGCGGCGCACGCGCTGGTCTGGCGCTCGCCGATCTCGTAGCGGTCGATCATCAGCACCCGCGCGCCGCTGCCGTGCAGCTCGCGAGCGACCGTGAGCCCGGCGAAGCTCGCGCCGCAGATCAGGACGTCGTAGTCGCCCTGCAGCGGCGTGCGTTCGTCGCCCCGCTTCGTAGCTCTGACCGGCATCGCGGAGCCATGATAAGCCCGCCCGCGGGCGGGCCTCCGCTCAGGGTGCAACGCTGGCGCGCGACCCACTAACCTCCCTCGATACATGACCACCATCACCGAAGCTGCACCAGAGGCGAAGGTCGTCGAAGGATCGAACGGCCTGCTGCTCGAGATCGACGGGCAGATCGTCCCGAACTACGACGCGACGTTCAACCCGTTCGAAGAGGGCGAAGTCGTCACCGGCATCGTCGTCCGTATCGACAACGACGAGGTCCTCGTCGACATCGGATACAAGAGCGAGGGGGTCATCCCCTCCAACGAGCTTTCGATTCGCAAGGCCGTCGACCCGCATGACGAGGTCGAGATGGGCGAGGAGGTCGACGCGCTCGTCCTCACCAAGGAGGATCAGGACGGCCGCCTGATCATGTCCAAGAAGCGCGCCCGCTTCGAGAAGGCGTGGCGGCGCATCGAGGCTGCCGCGGAGAGCGGCGAGCCCGTCGAGGGCACGGTCATCGAGGTCGTCAAGGGCGGCCTCATCATCGACCTCGGGGTGCGCGGCTTCCTGCCCGCCTCGCTCGTCGACATCCGCCGCGTGCCGAACCTCGACGAGTACATGGGCACGAAGATCGAGTGCAAGGTCATCGAGCTCAACCGGGCGCGCAACAACGTCGTCCTGTCGCGCCGCGCGGTGCTCGAGGAGGAGCGCAAGGAGCAGCGCCAGGAGATCCTCGACCGCCTGCAGCCCGGCCTCATCGTCGAGGGCCAGATCTCGAACATCGTCGACTTCGGCGCGTTCGTGGACCTCAACGGCATCGACGGCCTGATCCACATCTCCGAGCTGTCGTGGTCGCATGTGAACCACCCGTCCGAGATCCTCTCGATCGGCGACACGGTCGCTGTGAAGGTCTTGGATATAGACCGAGAGCGCCAGCGGATCTCGCTCGGCCTCAAACAGACCCAGGAAGATCCATGGCAGCGGGTCGTCGACACGTACAACGTCGGCGACGAGCTCGAGGGCACGGTCACGAAGGTCGTCACGTTCGGCGCGTTCGTCGAGATCCTCGACGGCGTCGAGGGGCTCGTGCACATCTCCGAGCTGGCGCCGCATCACGTCGAGAACCCGCGCGAGATCGTCTCGCCCGGCGACGAGGTCAAGGTCAAGATCCTCGAGATCGACTCCGAGCGCCGCCGCCTGTCGCTGAGCGTCAAGCGCGTCGAGGGCCAGGTGCTCACGCCGAAGGTGCTGCCGCCCGAGGAGCTCGCGGAGGGCGCTGGCGATCTCGACGACCTGCCCGAGCTCGGGCTGAGCGAGGACGTCTTCGCGGACGCCGCCGCGGCCCCGCCGCTCGAGGCTCCGGAGGAGGCCGAGGCCGAGGCTGCGGCTGCGGACGGTGCGCCTGCCGAGGCGATCGAGGACGTCGCCGTGCGCGAGGTGCTCGAGGCCGAGGCCGCCGAGGCGCAGGCCGCGCCCGCTGCCACGGCGGACGAGTCGGTCGCCGTGCCGGAGGTTGCCGAGCCCGAGCCCGAGCCCGCCGCGGCTGCGGAGCCGGGCCCGGACGCACCGGCTTAGAAGCCCGGGTGCCGCGAGCGTGGCGCACGTCCCGTTCGTCGGCCTGACAGGAGGGTTGGGAGCCGGCAAGTCGACCGCGCTGCAGGTGCTCGAGCGCCTGGGCGCGGCGACGCTGTCGACCGACGCGGTCGTGCACGAGCTGTACGCGACGGCGCAGGTGCGCGACCTGATCGTCGCGCGCTGGGGGCCGGACGTCGCGCCCGGCGGGGTCGCCGACCGCGCGGCGATCGCCACGCGCGTGTTCGCGCAGCCGGGCGAGCGGGCGTGGCTCGAGGGCGAGCTGTGGCCGCGCGTCGGCGAGCGCGTCGCGACGTGGCGTGACGAGATGCGCGCGCGCGAGCCCGCGCCGGTCGCGGCGATCGTCGAGACGCCGCTCATGTTCGAGGCCGGGATGGACGCGATCTACGACGCCACGATCGCGGTCGTCGCCGACGAGGAGGTGCGCCTCGAACGGGCCGGCGGACGCGGCCACGTCGCGACCGCAGAGCGCGCCGCGCGCCAGCTCTCGCAGGACGAGAAGGCGCGCCGTGCGACATTCGTCGTGCACAACAGCGCTACCTTGGGCGATCTCGAACGTCAGCTGTCTGACGTGCTCGCCAGACTGACCTTGACATGAGCGCCCGTCCCGCCACCCGGCCCGTCGTCACGCGGGCCGCCCGCCCCGCTGCCGTGCGCCGGCGCCGACGCAGGCGCCGCCGCATGCTGACGCTGGTCGGGTTCGCGGCCCTGATGGCGCTGCTGGCCGCGGTCGTCGTGCCGCGCCTGCCCGACGCCGTGCGCGAGCTCGCGCTGCCGCTGCGCCACGAGGACATCATCCGCCAGCAGTCGACGGCCAAGGGGATCGACCCGTCGCTCGTCGCGGCGGTCATCTACGCCGAATCGAAGTTCCGCGACCAGACGTCGCACGCGGGCGCGCGCGGGCTCATGCAGATCACGCCCTCGACGGCGCGCTACATCGCCAAGCTGTCCGGCGGCACCGCGTTCGAGCCGGGCGACCTCGCGACGCCGCAGGTCAACATCTCCTACGGCGTCTACTACCTGCGCTACCTGCTGCAGCGCTACGGCGACAACACGGTGCTCGCGCTCGCGGCCTACAACGGGGGCGAAGGCAACGTCGACCGCTGGATCGGCGAGGCGGCGATGTCCGAGCGCAGCTTCGGCGTCGAGCAGA
The DNA here is from genome assembly GCA_963743055.1 of uncultured Actinomycetes bacterium. GTDB lineage: Bacteria > Actinomycetota > Thermoleophilia > Solirubrobacterales > Solirubrobacteraceae > CADCVQ01. Next base: position 29,635 of record CAVUOK010000009.1, read on the forward strand.
TCCCGTTCACCGAGACGCGCGAGTACGTCGGCCGCGTGCTGGACGCCCGCGGCGACTACCGGCGCAAGTACAGCCGCGAGCTGGGCTTGTAGGAGGACCTCAACGGCGCAGCCGGCCGCGCTTTCGGGCCGCTGCGGCGAGCCCGCGATCCGTAGTGAGCAGTTCGGTGTCCAGCCGCAGCGCCAGCGCGAGGTAGGCCGCGCCGTACGAGCTCAACTCGTCGCGCAGCGCCCAGATGTCCGCAGCCATGGGGAGGACCGGGTAGCGGATCGCGCGGAGATCGACGAGTCCTTCGAGCGCGCGTTGCGCGTCGTGCTCGCGCAACCCGCCAGCCAGTCGCAGGCGGCGTAGGCCCGAGATCGCCTCGACGTGGAAATGCTCAGGAACATGGATCGCGGTCTCGGCCGCGAGCACGGCGGCCGTCCGCTCTGCCGAGCGCTGTCCGAGGAGCAAGTCGAGGATCGCGCTTGCGTCGGCGACGATCACCGCTCGCGCCGACGTTCGGCCGAGATCGCGTCGGCCGGGGTCGTCGCCAACGCGGCGGGCTCGTGCGTGGCGAGTTCCTCGAGCCAGGACGCCATGCTCGGCCGGCGGGAGAGCGCGCGCAACTCGGCGAGGAGGTAGTCCGACAGGCTCATGCCCTCCCGGGCCGCGCGGAGCTTGAGCTCACGATGCAGGGACTCCGGCACGTTGCGGATCTGGATTGCCGGCATCTGCCGAGGATTGCATGCGATCCGCATGCACGCCCCGGGTCAGTACCTGACGCGACCCGAGCGGATCGCGCGGAACTCCTCCTCGGTCCAGATGCCGGGGTCGTAGTCGTCCTCGCCGGCGGGCTCGATGTCGGCGTCGGGCGGCCGGATCGGCGCCGGACGCGGGTCGGAGTAGGTGGGCGACGGCGGCGGCGCGACGTCGGAGCGGCGTGCCAGCGACGGCGGCGCAGCGACCGGCGGCGCGGCGGCGGCGCCATGCCCGACGCGGTCCAGATCCTCGGCCGAGACGACGTACGGCCGCGCGCCGCGACCGAGCTCGTAGCGGTCGGCGTCTTGGAAGAGGTCGCGGTAGCCGTTCGTGCCGGCCGGCTGGAAGTCGATGTCGACGTCGGCGTACGCCGTCATGAACGAGCACGGCGCGATCTCGCGCAGGTCCAGCCGGCGCCAGTCCAGGCCGCGCGGGTCGGGCCTGCCGGCGATGCCCAGCTCGGCGTTCAGCGCGTCGAGCGCCCGCGTGAGGCGCTCCACGTTGCGCCCGTAGCTGCCCGGCACGATCGCGACGCCGGACACGATGCCGGTGCCGTCGTAGATCGCCGCGGCGAGGTCGCCGACGAGCACGAACTCGACGCGCTGCGTCTCGAGCATCGCGAGCGTCGGGACGAGGTTGGGATCGAGCTGAAGCTCGTTCATAGCGACGGTGTTCGAGGGCCAACGCGCCAGTCCTGCACATGCAATCCACGCTCCGCTCGGTGCCGCCGAGGAGCCGTTCGCGCGCGCTGCGCTACCCTTCCGCGGACCCATGGCCGTCCCCAAGCAAAAGCAATCTCACAGCCGCACCGCCAAGCGCCGCGCTCAGCACAAGATGGCCGCGCCCGTCTACAACGCGTGCCCCACCTGCCACGAGCCGCGCAGGCCGCACCGCGTGTGCGCGAAGTGCGGGAGCTACAAGGGCGCCGAAGTCGTGACGCCCTCGCACGACCACTCAGACCACTAGGCGTCCGGCCGATGCGCTCGCGCTCCCGGACCCACCGGACGAACCACTAGTCTCCGCCGGCGGATGCCGGCACGGTTCGACAGACTTCGGCTCGCTCGCTCCCAGGGCGAGGCAGAGCCCGACGCGCCAAGACCGGCGCCCGTCGTCGCGGTCGACGCCAACGGGGCCGATCTCGGCCCGGCGGAGGTCGCCGAGGGCGCGAACCTCGCCGCGCGCCAGGGCGTGCGCGTCCTGCTGTTCGGCCCCGCGGCCGAGATGGGCAACGCCGGGCCGGGCATCGAGGTCATCGACGCGCCGCTGTCGATCGCCAAGGAGGCCAACCCCGCCGCCGCCGCGCGCGCGCACCCCGAGTCGTCGATAGTCCGCGCCGCCAAGGCGGTCGCCAATGGCGACGCCGACGCGCTTGTCTCGGCCGGTGCGACGGGCGCCGCGCTCGCCGCCGGCCTGTTCAACATCAAGCGCGACCGGGGGATCCTGCGGCCCGCGCTCGCCGCGCAGGTCCCCGTGCCGGGCGCGCCCGTCACGCTCGTCGACGTCGGGGCGAACACCGAGGTGCGCGCCGAGCACCTCGTCCAGTTCGCCTTCATGGGCGCCGCGCTCGCGAGCGTCGTGCACGGCGTCGACCGGCCGCGCGTCGCGCTGCTGTCCGTGGGTGAGGAGTCGACGCGCGGCACGCAGCTCGTGCTCGAGGTCCACGCGCGCCTGTCGGCCACGGCCGAGCTGAACTTCGTCGGCAACATCGAGGGCCACGAGCTGACCGAGGGCAAGGCCGACGTCGTCGTGACCGACGGCTTCACCGGCAACGTCACGCTGAAGGTCATGGAGGGCGTCTCGGACAAGATGATCGCCCTGCTGCGCGAGACGGCGACGTCGACGCGCCGCGCCCGCGCGGGCGGCGCGCTCATGCGCCCCGCGCTGCGCGCCTTCCGCGACGAGATCTCGTCCGAGACCGCCGGCGGCGCCTACCTGCTGGGCCTGCGCAAGATCGGCGTCGTGGGCCACGGGCGCTTCACGAGCCGCGGCTTCGAGAGCGCGATCCTGCTGGCGGCGCGCGGCATCACCGGCGACGTCGTGGGCCGCACGCACGACGCGCTCGACCGTGCGGGCGCGCTGCGCAAGCTCGGCCCCGCGATGTCCGAGAGCGGCTCTACCGTGTCGGCTTCATGACCAGGGAAGAGGTCTTCGAGCTGATCTGCGCCTATCTCGTCGACGAGCTCGAGGTCGATCCGGCGCGCATCGACGACGCGACGCGCTTTCGCGACGACCTGGAGGCCGACTCGCTCGACCTCTATACCCTCGTGCAGGAGTTGGAGGACTCCTACGGCGTGAAGATGCCCGACGAGCAGGCTGCGAAGATCAAGACGGTCGGCCAGGCGGTCGACTTCGTCCTCGCGTATGCCGGCGATCACGAGACAACCGAGCCCTGAAGCTGCTCACCGCACTCCTCGACGAACTCCCAGAGCACCTGCACCGCCAGGTCTTCACGCACGCCTCGTGGACCGAGCGCCGCTCGGACTCCTACTCGCGACTGGCGTTCCTCGGCGACTCCGTCCTCGGGCTCGCGCTGACGTCGCACCTCTACCCGCGCCTGGAAGCCGAGCGCTTCGGCGCGGGGCGGCTGACGAAGATCCGCGCGCAGAGCGTCTCGGGCGTCTCGTGCCGGGCGGTCGCCGAGCGCCTCGGCGTGCCCGACCTGCTGCGCGCGTCCGCCCCGAAGGGCGTGGGCCAGAGCGTCGAGTCGCTCGTCGAGACCGAGCGCGTGCTCGCGTCGGTCATCGAGGCGGTCATCGGGGCGTGCTACCTGCACGCCGGCTACGAGCGCACCGCGGCGGCGGTCGTCGAGGCGTTCCAGCCGGAGATCTCCAACGCGCTGACGCACCCCGTCGACTTCAAGTCGACGCTGCAGGAGCGCCTCGCCCGGCGGGCGGAGACCGTCGAGTACGAGGTCGCGACCGAGGCGGGCCCGCCGCACGACCGCACGTTCGAGGTCATCGCGACGGTCGGCGGGGCGCCGGTCGGCCGCGGAGCGGGCCGTTCGAAGAAGCACGCCGAGCAGGAAGCCGCGCGTATTGCGCTCGAGACGCTCCACCCGGACGCCCCGGGCCCCCCCGACGAGGACGAGCTGTGGCACGCTGGCTCGTGACGTCATGCATCTCAAGTCGCTGACCCTCAAGGGCTTCAAGTCCTTTCCCGATCGCACGAAGCTCGACTTCGGGCCCGGCGTCTCCGTCGTCGTCGGCCCCAACGGGTCCGGCAAGTCGAACGTCACCGACGCCGTCCTGTGGGCGATGGGCGAGCAGTCGCCGCTGGCGGTGCGCGGGCAGTCGATGCGCGACGTCATCTTCGGCGGCGGACGCGGCGTGCAGGCGCGCTCGGCGGCCGAGGTCGAGATCGTCATCGACAACGGCGACGGCGGCGTCGACGTGCCGATGGGCGAGATCTCGATCCTGCGCCGCCTCGACCGCTCCGGCGAGGGCGAGTACCGCCTCAACGGCGCGCGCTGCCGCCTGGTCGACGTCCTCGAGGTCCTCTCGGACACCGGCCTTGGCAAGGAGATGCACTCCGTCGTCTCGCAGGGCCGCGTCGAGACGATCGTCACCTCCAAGCCGCGCGAGCGCCGGCTGCTCATCGAGGAGGCGGCGGGCCTCGGCAAGCACCGCAAGCGCCGCCGGCGCGCGCAGCTCAAGCTCGAGCGCACGCAGGACAACCTCGACCGCGCGCTGGACGTCGAGCGCGAGGCGCGCTCGCGCCTGCGCCCGCTGAAGCGCCAGGCCGAGGCCGCCGAGCTGCACGAGCGCCTCGAGCGCCAGACCGTGGAGGCGCGCTGGGAGCTCGTGCGCGACGTCGCCAGGGCACGGCGCGTGAGCCTCGCCGAGGCGTCGGCCGCGGCGACCGCCGCCCGTGCCGCGCGCGACGAGGCCGAGGGGCAGCTCGCCGAGGTCGGCGCGCGCCGCCAGCAGGTCGACGAGGCGCTCGCCGCCCGCAGCGAGCAGCGCGAAGCGTTCGCCCGGCGCGTCTACCGGGCGCGCTCGGCCTCCGAGCGCATCGAGCTGCGCCTCGAGCGCACGCGCACGCTCGCCGACGACCTGCGCGAGCGCGTCGAGCGGCGCACCCGCGAGCTCGAGGTCCTCGAAGCCGGCGTCGAGCACGTCGCGGAGGGCACGGCGCTCGAAGCCGCCGGGCGCGAGCGGATCGCCGCCCTGGAGGCCGAGCTCGAGCGGCTCGCCGCCGGCCACGAGGCCGAGCTCGAGCGCGAGCTCGTCGCGCTCGAGGCGACGCGGGTGCAGGCCGAGCAGCTCGTCGAGCAGCAGCGCGAGGCAACCGCCGCGCAGCGCGCGCTGCTCGCGAGCGCCGAGGCCACGGCCGAGACCGCGCGCGGCGCGCGACGCGACGCCGACCGGGCGCTCGACGGTGCCCGCCGCGAGGCCGCGCGCGTCGGCGCCGAGCTCGCCGCGTGCAACCAGTTCCTGCGCACCCGCGCCGGCAGCACCGCGCAGGGCGCCGCCCGCTCGCTCGCCGACGCGCTCGAGGTGCGCCCGGGGTACGAGCGCGCCGTCGCCGCCGCGCTCGGCGGGCTGCTGCGAGCCGGGCTCGTCGAGGGCGTGCGGGACGCCGCCGCGCTGCTCGACGGTGCCGGCGCCGACGGCGGTCGCGTGCTCATCACCGGCGACCTCGCGCCCGGCCCGGCCCGCGCGGCGCGCCCGCCCGCGCCCGGCGCCCGTCACATCTGCGACTTCATCGAGGCCGAGCAGCACGACGTCGCGGCCGCGCGGCGCTTGCTGTGGGACGCCTGGGTCGTCGAGGAGATCCACAACCTCCCGGCCGGCTTCGACGGCATCGCGACGACCCGCGACGGCCGCGTCTGGCACGGCCGCCACCGGGAGATGCGTCAGGCGCCCGAGGGCGGCGAGGAGCGCGTGCTCGCCGAGCGAAACCGCCGCGAGGAGCTCATCGCGGCGAGCGGCGCCGCCGTGCAGGCCGAGCAGGCCGCGAAGTCCGCGTGCGAGGTGGCCGAGCAGGCCGTGCGCGCCGCCGACGGCGGCCGCGAGGAGGCCGACCGCGCGCGCCGCGACGGCTCCCGCGCGCTCGCCGCCGCCGAGGAGGACGCGCGCCGCACGACGTGGCTCATCGCCAAGCGCCGCGAGGCGCCGCTGCAGGGCGCGTCCGCCGTGCGCCAGGCTCAGCTCGAGGGCGAGCTGGCCGCCGAGCGGCGTGTTGCCGAGCGGGCCGAGCGCGATCGCGCCGACCGCGCCCGGCGGATCGCGGGGCTGCGCCATCGCATCGCCGCCGACCGCGCGCTCGAGCCCGACGCCGCGCACCTCGCTGAAGCGCTGGCCGCCGCGATGGCCGCGATCGGCGCACGCGTCGAAACGCTCGAGGCCGAGCTCGCGGTCGACCGCGCCGCCGGCGAGGACCTCGCCGCGCGGCTGCGCGCATGCGCCACCGAGGAGGCCGAGATCCAGCGCCGGTTGCGCGAGCGCGGCGAGCTCGTGACCGCCGCCGAGGTGCGCGCGCAGCAGGCTCGCGACCAGGCCGCCGAAGCCGACCACGAGCTCGCCCAGCTCGCCGAGCGCCTCGGGCTGCCCGCCGAGCCCGCCGCCGAGGCGCTCGCGGAGGACGCCGCCGCCGCGCTGCACGCGCGGATCGAGCGCCTCGCCCGCCGCCGCGAGCAGCTCGGCCCGGTCAACCCGCTCGCCAAGGACGAGTACGAGCAGGCGCTCGAGCACGTCACCGAGCTCGAGGCCCAGCGCAACGACCTCGAGACCGCGCTGCGCGAGCTGCGCTCGCTCATCCGCGACACCGATCGCCAGATCAACGAGACCTTCGAGGAGACGTTCAACGCCGCGGCGGCGAACTTCGAGGAGCTCGCCGCGCAGCTCTTCCCCGGCGGTCGCGGGCGGCTGCGGCTCGTCAAGGAGGAGCAGGGGATCACGGGCTTCGCGGGCGCGGCGCCCGCCTCGGAGAGCGCCGAGGACGCCGACGACGTTGCCGAGGCCGAGGTCGCGCTGGCGGGCGAGCCGGAGGACATGCTCGGCGTCGAGATCGAGATCACGCCCGCCGGCAAGTCGACCAAGCGGCTGACGCTGCTGTCGGGCGGCGAGAAGTCGATGACCGCGATCGCCTTCCTCTTCGCGGTCTTCCTCGCCAAGCCGTGCCCGTTCTACATCCTCGACGAGGTCGAGGCCGCGCTGGACGACCCGAACCTCACCCGTTTCTTGGAGCTGCTGCGCCGCTACGCCGATCGCGCGCAGTTCATCGTCGTCACGCACCAGAAGCGCACGATGGAAGCCGCCGACACGCTCTACGGCGTCTCGATGGGCGACGACGGCGTCTCGAAGGTCATCTCGCGCCACCTGCCGCGCGAGGACGAGGTCGCCGTCGCGCCGGCGGCCGGCGCGGCCTGAGGACCGTCCTCAGCGGTGCTTCGGACGGTGGCCTGGCCGCCTGCGCCGCGCGGTCCGACGGGCCCGATCGCCGCCGTCAGCGGCGGCGTCGGACGACCAGCGCTGCGCCGGACAGCAGCGCGCTCGCCGCGGCAAGCCACAGCGCGATCGCGAGCCCTCCGCCACCGCCGTCCGCGGGCCCCGCGACAAGACGCTCCGCGCCGATCTCCCCGCGCGGCGGAGGCTCGCTCGTCCCCTCTGCCGGGCGCGCGACGACGACCGTCGAGCCCGCGATCGAGAGCCGCCGGCCGCCCGCGGTGCGCAGCGCCACCGCCCACGTGGAGGATGAGCTTCGCGGCGACCCTTGTGAGACGAGCCGCGGATCGGGCCAGATCAGCTCCGGGTCCTGGCTCACGAGCACGAGCTGCGGCCGGGCCCCGGGGTCGATGACGGCGTGCAGGAGATCGCGGTTGCGGTACTGGGCCGTGGGGACCCACAGCGGGCTGCGGACGTTGACCCTCGTCCCGCCGGGACCGACGCTCGCGAACAGCTCGCCGTCGCGGCCGAGGACGCTGACCGCCGCGGCGCCGTCGTTGCGCAGCCGCAGCGCCGCAACCGGACGGTCGAGGCCCGAGACGTGAACGCCCGCCGGCAATCCGGTGCGGCTGGGGTGAACCGCGAGCGCTCCCCCCATCTGCTCGACGCGCCCTGAGACGGTGACGCGCACGCCGTCGACGAGCAGCGGGATCGACCAGCGGTCGACGCGCGCGCCGGACGGGTGCAGCCGGTGATCGAACCACTCCCACGAGCGCACCGCCGAGACGCGCACCCAGCGCGTCCGGGTCCGGCGCGCCGGGACCGGCGCGATGCCGAGCGGCTCGTTGAAGGCGAACCACTCGGGAGAGGAGACGTTCGCCTGCACGCCGCGCGGGCCGACCCGCAGGATCGGGCGATCACCGGAGCCCAAGACCGCGGCCGTCGCCGAGCCGCTCGTCGTCAGCTCGAGCTTGCCGACACCGCCCGCGACGGCGCGCACCCGCACGCCGGAGACCGCGGGGGACACCCGTTCCACGACGACCTGCCGTCCTGCATGGCCCTCGTGCGCGCCCGCGCGAGGCGCGAATGTGAGTATGAGTGCCAGTACGGAGGCTGGTAGCAGCAGCGTTGATACATGAAATTGTCTGATTTGTGCGAGCGCCATGTGAGTTTCATCATCACACGGCCGGGGTCTCGCGCGGCTGTGAGTAGCATCACAGTTCGGTAGACCGTCATACAGTTAATCGACTACCGTGCGTTACGCACGACCGTCGTGCGGCATCCACAAAGGAGACATCATGGATAACGCACGTGTTCGCATCGTCGGAGGAGTCGTCATCGCCCTCGCGCTGGCCGCTCTGGGCTGGACCCTGCTTGCCGTGACATCCGCCGGTTCACCGGCGGCGCGAGCGGAGACCGGCCAGAAGGCCCTCGTCCTCGACAGCAGCGTCAACGGTGGCGCGACCAGCCCCGAGGCGGTCCGCGCGACCGCGCTCGGCTTCGCCGTGACCGTCGTGAACGGTGCGACGTGGAGCACGATGACCGCCGCGCAGTTCGCCGACTACCAGCTCGTGATCGCCGGCGACCCGGCCTGCGGGGCCCTGCCGCAGGCGGTCACCGCCAACGCGCAGGCACTCGCGGATGCCGTCATGGCGCGCGCGGGCGGCAACACCGCCGCCGGCAACCGTGTCCTGATCGGCACCGATCCGGTGTTCCACCTCCCGGCGGGGGGTGATCGCCTGGTCGACTCAGCCATCGACTTCGCGGGCGTGCAGGACGGCGCGACCGGGCTGTATCTGAGCTTCTCGTGCGTCGACCCCGACTTCGACGCGAGCGGGAGCCCCGACGGCGTCGAGCGGCTGCTGCCGCTGCTGACCATCGATCCCAGTCCTCATTGGACGGAGAACACGGTCGCGCCTTGCGGTGGAGACGTCTCGCTCATCTCCGCCGCCGCGCAGTTCTCCACCCTGACGAGCGCGGCGCTGCGAGGCTGGGGGTGCTCGGTCCACATGACGTTCCCGGCGTTCCCGACCGACTGGGCTCCGCTTGCGGTGGCCACCGACGTGCCCACGGCACCGACTTGCGGCACGGACGTCGACACCGGCACCGCCCGCTGCGGTGAGGCGTACGTCCTCGTCGCCGGCAAGGACATCGTCGCCGTGGCCCCGAACCTCAGCCTCGACCCTCCGACGGCGATCAACCCGGTCGGCACGACACACACCGTCACCGCCAAGGTGACGAACGCGGACACGACGCCGCGGGCCGGCGTGATCGTCTCGTTCCTGGTGACCGGAGCCAACGCCGGCGCGGCCGGTACCTGCGTGCCCGCGACTGCACGACCAACGGCGCGGGGGAGACGACGTTCACCTATACAGGCACACACGCAGGCGACGACACGATCAACGCATCGATCACAGTCGACGGGTCGACCCAGACGGCGACGGCCGCGAAGCGATGGGTCGCCACGAGGGTGAAGATCAAGGTCGCGGATGTGACGGTCAAGGAGGGCAACACGGGCCTCGCCCCCGCGACCGCCGCGACCTTCGCGCTCTCGCTGGACACCGCCTCGCCGGCACCGGTGACGGCGGACTTCGCGACAGCCGACTTCGGGACGGGCGCTGCGAGGGCGACCGCCCCCGCGGACTACAAGGCCGCTTCCGGGCGCGTCACGTTCGCGCCCGGCCAGACCACCAAGCAGGTGACGATCGACGTGGTCGGCGATCTGCTCGACGAGCCCAACCACACGTTCAAGCTCCTCCTGACCGCGTCGACGGCGTCGATCTCCGACGGCGAGGGCCTCGGCACGATCGTCGACGACGACCGCTCGGGCGGCTTTGAATGCCGAGCCGCGGGCCTGCGGCTGCTCGGCGCCGAGCTGGCGATCTCGAACGGTCCCGGCGCACCGTGCAAGGACGCGAGCAAGTCGCTGCTGGACCTGCCGATCGGCACAGGGACGCTGCACGTCGGCGCGCGCGCGGTGCGCTCGTCGACCGACCAGACGCCGGACGACCTCGTCGCCCCGGCGCCGGCGGTCGGCGACCGGGCGGAGGCGAGCGCCGAGGCCGCCGCCGTCGTGCTCGTGGCGGGCGGCTCGACGGTCACGGCCAGCGCCGTGAAGTCCGACGCCCGCGCGCGCTGCGCGACGCCGCTCGGTGCCAAACCCGGGCTCAGCAGCTCGTCCGTGCTCGCGAACGTCAGGGTCAACGGGGCCGCGGTCGCGGTGGGCAACGCGGAGGTGCGGATCAACCTCCTGCTCGGCGTGCTGCACATCAACAGCACGATCACCACCGCCACGAGCGTCACGCAGCGCGGGCTCTGGTTCGAGAACCGCCTGTTGCCCGCGAGCGCGGACATCGTGGTGGCCGAGGCGAAGGCCGGCTACTCCGGCAACCCGTGCGCGTGAGCGCGGCGCGCTGCTGACAGGAGGACGTCGGCGTCCGGCCCCTCGCCACGCGCGAGGGGCCGGCGTCGCGCTACAGCAGGTCCGAGATCGCGTTCGCGACAAGCGTGCCGAAGCCGATCGCGAGCACGGCGCCGAGCAGGCCCACGACGATCCCCGCCGCCGCGACGACAATGTCGGTCAAAAGGACGCCGAGCGCCAGCGCGACGACGCCGATCGACGGCAGCGTGTCCAGCCCCGAGAACGGCGGGGCCAGGAACGCGACGAGCGTGAGGGCGAGCGAGACGAAGCCGAACACCATCCCGCTCACGCGGTGTCCGAACAGCCACTGCCCGCGCGGCCGCGAGTAGCGCTCGAGCCAGCGGATGCGCCGCAGCAGCAGCGCGATGACCTTCTTGCGAGCCGGGGTGTTCAGCTCGAAGCGCCTGAAGCGCTGCGGCAGCCAGATCTCGCGGCGCCCGGCGATGAGCTCGAGGCAGAGCAGCATCGTGATGACCTCGAGGACGTGCGTCGCGCCGCCCGTCGGCAGCGGGAGGGCCGGAAGCGCCATGAGCAGCGCGAAGACGACCGCGAAGCTCCGCTCGCCGAACGTGTCGATGAGGCTGCCGAGCGTCCGGGGCTCGTCGCCGCCGAGCCAGCCCTCGAGCTCGTCGCTGACGCCGGCGCCGGCCGCGGGTCCGCTTCGCACGAGCCACTTCTCGCCGAAGTAGACCGCGATGTGGTTGTCGTTGTACTTCGGGATCTCGACGTAGCCCGTCTTGCGAAACAGCTCCATGCTGTGGCGCTGCTGCGACCCGGCGTCGAGGCGCACGCGGTCGTAGCCGAGCTCGCGCGCGGCGTCCTCGAGCGCGCCGAGCAGCGCGCGGCCCGCGCCGCGCGAGCGCGCGTGCTCGGCGACGAACATCCGCTTGATCTCACCGGTCGCGTCGTCGAGGCGGCGCAGGCCGCCGATCGCGACCGCACGCTCGTCCTCGTAGCCGATCAGGAAGGCGCCGTGCGGCGCGAGCATCTCGTCCGGCGTCGTCACGGAGCCCGGCTTCGCGGCGCGACCGGGGTACTGCGCGTCGAGCAGTTCGTTGAGCTTTGCCATCAGCTCGCGGCCGGGTGACTCGTCCGAGCGGCCACGGCGGAACTCAAGCGCCATGACGCTATCGTCGCGCATCGCCATGGCGCGCGACTGGACAGACCTCTTCATCACCGACGGCGCGAAGCCCCGCGCGGGCGCCGAGGCGGCCACGTCCGCGACCGAGGAGCCCGAGCGCAAGCGCGGCTTCTTTCGCAAGCTGCGCCAGAACCTCTCCAAGACGCGCGAGGCGCTCGGCGCGGAGATCCAGGCGACCCTGCTCGAGGGCGACGTCGACGAGGAGACGTGGGAGCGCCTGGAGGAGGCGCTGATCATGGCCGACGTCGGCGCGATGACGACCGCGCGGGTCGTCGGCGAGCTCGAAGCGCAGGCCGCGGGCGGCGAGATCGTCGGCGGCGAGGCGCTCAGCGCGCGGCTCGCCGAGATGCTCGCCGACATCGCGCGGACCGGCTCGGACCGCATCGACGTGCGCGCGACGCCGACCGTGATCATGGCCGTCGGCGTCAACGGCACGGGCAAGACGACGACGATCGGCAAGCTCGCGTGGCATCTGCAGCGCGAGCTCGGGCTGAAGGTCGTGCTCGGCGCGGGCGACACGTTTCGCGCCGCGGCGGTCGAGCAGCTCGCCGGCTGGGCCGAGCGCGCGGGCTGTGAGATCGTGCGCGGCCGCGAGGGCGCGGACCCGGGCGCGGTCGCCTTCGAGGCCGTCAAGCAGGGCCGCGAGCGCGGCGCGGACGTCGTCATCATCGACACCGCCGGCCGGCTGCACACGCAGGACAACCTCATGGCCGAGCTGACGAAGGTGCGCCGGGTCATCGCCAAGCAGCTCGAGGGCGCGCCGCACGAGACGCTCCTGACGGTCGACGCGACGACCGGCCAGAACGGCCTGCGCCAGGCAAAGCTCTTCTCCGAGGCGGTGCCGGTCGACGGCATCGTGCTGACGAAGCTCGACGGCACGGCGAAGGGCGGCATCGCGCTCGCGATCGCCGGCGAGCTCGGGATCCCCGTGAAGCTCATCGGCATCGGCGAGGGCCTGGACGACCTGCGCCCGTTCGACGCCGACGACTACGCGCGCGCCCTGCTGACCTAGATCTGATCCCGCCCGCCCGCGACCCGGGCGAAGGTGTAGTTCTCGACACCCGGGGGCTGCCAATGCCGCACGCCCAGCAGCTACAGTCGCTGCCACATGGACCCCTGGATGATCTGGATCTTGATCGCGGTGCTGTTCGCGGCCGGCGAGGTCGCGTCGCTGAGCTTCTTCCTGGCGCCGTTCGCTGTCGGCGCGCTGCTCGGCGCGGTCGCCGACCTGGCAGGGCTGGGGTCGATCGCGGCCACTCTCGTGTTCCTCGTCAGCTCCGGCCTACTGCTCGGCTTCGTGCGTCCGATCGCGCGCCGTCACATGTACACGGCGCCGAAGATCCGCACCGGGACCGCCGCGCTGGTCGGCAAGACGGCGCTCGTCACGCAGCAGGTCGACGACCGCGCCGGCGTCGTGAAGCTCGATGGCGAGATGTGGACCGCCCGCACGTACACCGAGGGCGAGGTCATCGAGGTCGGTCACAAGGTCCACGTCGTCGAGATCCGGGGCGCGACAGCGCTCGTCAGCGACACCGAATAGGAGTTCGAACATGGTCGGACTGATCTTGCTCGCCGTCATCGCGCTGTTCGCGATCATGCTTGCCGCGAAGACGGTGCGCATCGTGCCGCAGGCCCGCGCGGGTGTCGTCGAGCGGTTCGGGCGCTACCAGCGCACGCTGAACCCCGGTCTCGCGATCGTCGTCCCGTTCATCGACCGCGTCGGCGCGATGATCGACATGCGCGAGCAGGTCGTCACGTTCAAGCCCGCGGGCGTGATCACGGGCGACAACGTCGGCATCCAGATCGACAGCGTCCTGTACTTCACGATCACCGACGCGAAGTCGGTCTCCTACGAGGTCGCCAACCCGCTGCAGGCGATCGAGCAGCTCACGGTCACGACGCTGCGCAACGTCATCGGCGGGCTCACGCTCGAGCAGGCGCTGACGAGCCGCGACGAGATCAACTCCCAGCTGCGCACCGTCCTCGACGACGCGACCGGCCGCTGGGGCATCCGCGTCAACCGCGTCGAGGTCAAGGCGATCGACCCGCCCGCGTCGATCCAGGAGGCGATGGAGAAGCAGATGCGCGCCGAGCGCGACCGCCGCGCCTCGATCCTCACCGCCGAGGGCTCCAAGCAGTCGCAGATCCTCAACGCCGAGGGCGCGAAGACCTCGGCCGTGCTCACCGCCGAGGGCCAGCGCGAGGCCGCGATCCTGCGCGCCGAAGGCGAGGCGAAGGCGATCGACACGGTCTTCCAGGCGATCCACAAGGGCGACCCCGACCAGGGTCTTCTGTCCTACCAGTACCTGCAGATGCTGCCGAAGCTCGCGCAGGGCGAGGCGAACAAGATCTTCATCATCCCCTCGGAGTTCAGCCAGGCGCTCGGCAACATCGGCGGCGCGATCGCGGGTGCCGTCAAGCCCGCCCCGCCGCAGGTGCCGCCGGCGCCGTGAGCGCGTACATCGTCCCGGACGGCGTCGAGGAGTACGCCGCCGCGCACACGACGCCGCCGGCGGCGCACCTGGAGGCGCTGGCGCAGGAGACGCGCGAGTCGCTCTCCTCGCCGCAGATGCTCACGGGGGACATCGAGGGCCGGTTCCTCGAGTTCCTCGTGTTCCTCGTCCAGCCGCGGCTCGTGCTGGAGATCGGGACGTACTCGGGCTACAGCGCGCTGTCGATGGCGGGCGCGCTCGGCCCCGGCGCGAAGATCGTCACGTGCGAGCTGCTCGACGAGCACGCCGACGTCGCCGACCGCCACATCGCCGGCGCGGGGCTCGCGGATCGCATCGAGGTGCGCCGCGGCCCGGCGCTCGACACGATCGCGACGCTCGACGGCCCGTTCGACCTCGTCTTCGTCGACGCCGACAAGGAGGGCTACCTCGACTACTACGAGGCGGTGCTGCCGAAGCTCTCCGAGCGCGGGCTGATCGTCGTCGACAACGTGCTGTGGAGCGGGCGCGTCGCGCAGGATCCGACGCCGGAGGACACGGAGGCGACGACCGCGTTGCGGGCGTTCAACGACCACGTCACGGCGGATGAGCGCGTGGTCAACGTCACGCTGACCGTGCGTGACGGGATCATGCTCGCGCGTCGCGCGTGACGGGCTTGCACGGGTTGCGCGCAAACGCTAAAACTCGACTCGTGTATACGTCGGCTATCTAGGGGGTTTTCAATGGGAGACAGCAACACAGGCGCTCAGAGCTTGCTCGTGTACGGGGGAGCGGCGCTCGCCATCATCTGCGTGATCATCGCGATCGCGGTCGGCTAGCACCAAGCACAGCTACCTTCGCGCTCAGGGCTCGCCCACGCCGCTTGTGCAGGGCGTGACGAGTCCGGCTGCGCGCCGTGCGGCCGCTCGCGGCTGCGCCCTAGACTGGCGGAGCCGTGTTCGACACGCTCTCAGAGAAGCTGCAGGCGACCCTCGCCGACGTCCGCTCGCGCGGGACGCTGACCGAGGCCGACGTCAGCGCCGCGATGCGCGAGATCCGCCTCGCGCTGCTCGAGGCGGACGTGAACTTCAAGGTCGTCAAGTCGTTCACGACGACCGTCAAGGAGCGCTGCCTGGGCTCCGACGTGCTGGGCCAGCTCAACCCCGGCCAGCAGGTCGTGAAGATCGTCAACGAGGAGCTCACCGCGTTGATGGGCGGGTCGAGCGCAGGCGTGGCGTTCTCGCCGCGCCCGCCGACCGTGATCTTGATGGCGGGCCTGCAGGGCTCCGGCAAGACGACGGCGACGGCAAAGCTCGCTCGATTCTTGATGAACGAGCACTCCTCCTCGGTCGCCTTGGCTGCCTGCGACGTCTACCGCCCGGCGGCCGTCGACCAGCTCGTGAAGGTCGGCTCGCAGGTGGGCGCGACGGTCTACGAGCAGGGAACCGATCGCGATCCGGTCGACATCGCGCGCTGGGCGCTGGATCAGGCCAAGCGCGACGGCAAGGACGTGCTGATCGTCGACACGGCAGGCCGCCTGCACATCGACGAGAAGCTCATGAGCGAGCTCGTCGCGATCCGCAAGGCGGTCAAGCCGACGACCGTGCTGTTGGTGGT
Source organism: uncultured Actinomycetes bacterium (assembly GCA_963743055.1). Classification (GTDB taxonomy): domain Bacteria; phylum Actinomycetota; class Thermoleophilia; order Solirubrobacterales; family Solirubrobacteraceae; genus CADCVQ01. Next base: position 45,370 of record CAVUOK010000009.1, read on the forward strand.
CGACGCGATGACCGGCCAGGACGCGGTCAACGTCGCCGAGCAGTTCGCCAGCGCCGTCGCGTTCGACGGCGTGCTCATGTCCAAGCTCGACGGCGACGCCCGCGGTGGCGCGGCGCTGTCGGTCAAGGCGGTCACCGGCAAGCCGATCCTGTTCGCGTCGACGGGCGAGCACCTCGACCAGTTCGAGCGCTTTCACCCCGACCGCATGGCGCAGCGGATCCTCGGCATGGGCGACGTGCTGTCGTTCATCGAGAAGGCCGAGGCGCAGATCGACGAGGACGAGGCGAAGGAGCTCGAGCGCAAGCTGCGCCGCAACGAGTTCACGTTCGAGGACTTCCTCTCGCAGCTGAAGATGATGCGCAAGATGGGGCCGCTGCAGTCGCTGCTGGGGATGATCCCCGGCTTTCAGGGCGCCGCGCTGAAGAACGTGAAGGTCGACGAGCGCGAGCTCGATCGCATCGAGGCGATCGTCCTGTCGATGACGCCGCTGGAGCGCAGGCGGCCCGACCTCATCAAGGGGTCGCGGCGGCTGCGGATCGCCCGCGGGTCCGGCACGACGGTCCAGCACGTCAACCAGCTCGTCAAGCAGTTCGGCCAGATGCAGAAGATGATGAAGCAGCTCGGGAAGGGCAAGATGCCGGACCTCCAGGCGCTTATGCGCCAAGGCCGCTAACCTCACTGCCACATGGCTGTTCGACTGAGACTTACCCGAGTGGGTGGCAAGAAGGATCCGATCTGGCGCATCGTCGTCGCTGATCAACGTTCGCCGCGCGATGGTCGCGTGATCGAGACGATCGGCCACTACAACGCCCAGACCGAGCCGTCGACGATTCGCGTCGACGAAGAGCGTGCGCGCCACTGGCTCGACCGCGGCGCACAGCCGTCGGACCAGGTGCGCAAGCTGCTGCGCATCCAGGGCATCGCCTAGCTGGCCCCGGGGCCCCGGTGCAGGAGCTGCTCGAGTACCTGGCGCGGGCGTTGGTGGACGATCCCGATGCCGTTCGCGTCGAGCAGTTCGACGAGGACGACGGGAGCGTCGTGCTCGAGCTGTCGGTCGGCGAGGACGACTACGGCAAGGTCATCGGCCGCGGCGGGCGTACGGCCAACGCGCTTCGCACCGTGCTGAAGGCCGCCGCCGTGAAGGAGCAGTGCCGCGTCTTCGTCGACATCGTCGACTGAGCTTCGCGATGCGGGCGGGTTGACATGGCTCCCGCGGATGTGTTGAACGCCGGGCGGGTCGGGCGTCCGCATGGTCTCGACGGGTCCTTCCACGTGACGCGCCCGCGGCCGATCCTGCTGCCGTTGGGCGGCGCGGTGCGGATCGGTGAGGTCGCGCGGGCGATCGTCCGGCGGGCCGGCACCGACGACCGTCCGATCTTGCGGCTGGAGGGCGTGGATGACCGCGCCGGCGCCGAGTCCTTGCGCGGCGCGGATCTCTTCGTCTTGCGCACGGCGGCTCCGGAGCTTGGCGCCGGGGAGTACTGGGCCGAGGATCTGACGGGCTGCGCGGTCGTGACGGCCGGCGGGCGCTCGCTCGGGGTGGTCGAGGGGCTGCGCGCGCTGCCGTCGTGCGAGGTGCTCGAGGTCGGCGAGCTGCTCGTGCCGATGGTCGGGGATGCGGTGCAGCTGGTCGACGTCGCCGCGCGGCGGATCGTCGTCGACGCGGAGTTCCTCGGGGTGGGGGAGTCCGACGCGTCTGGCGCCGACGCTGCGGCGCAGCCGAGCGCCTCCTCCGAGCGCGGCCATGCGCCGCAGCCGAGCGCCTCTGCCGAGCGCGGGGACGCGCCGCAGCCGAGCCCCTCTCCCGAGCGCGGCGCCGCGCTGGACGCCGCGGCGCAGCCGAGCGTCTCCTCCGAGCGCGACGACGCGCCGGACGCCGCCCGGGGCTGAGCCCTGCGCCTCGACGTCGTCACGCTCTTCCCCGGCTGGTTTGACTGGTTCGTCACCCAGCGTCATGTCGCGAACGCTCTTGCCGCGGGCCACGGGCTGCGCACCCTCGACCTGCGCGAGCACACGCCGCTGAGTGGCGGGCAGGTCGACGACACGCCCTTCGGCGGCGGGGCGGGGATGGTGCTTCGCGTCGATGTCATGGACGCCGCGCTGCGCGCCTTCTACGGGATGGATCCGGTCGACCTGCGCTCGGCGCGGCGCGTCATCGCGCTGACACCGACCGGGCGCCTGCTCGACGACCGGCTCGTCGACGAGCTCGCGGCCGAGCCCGACGTGACGCTGCTGTGCGGGCGCTACGAGGGCTTCGACGAGCGGATCGTCGAGCACTTCGCAAGCGATGCGATCTCGATCGGCGAGTACGTGCTGGCGGGCGGCGAGCTCGCGGCGATGGTCGTCTGCGACGCGATCCTGCGCAAGCTGCCTGGCTCGCTGGGCGACAGCGCGTCGGCGAAGGAGGAGTCGTTCTCGGTCGCGCTCGAGGGTCGTCCCGAGTACCCGCACTACACGCGGCCCGCCGACTACCGCGGCTGGCGCGTTCCGGATGTCCTGTTGTCCGGGCATCACGAGGAGATCAGGCGCTGGCGCGAGCAGCAGTCACGCGCCCGCGCTGACCTTGGCGGCAAGGGGTCCGCCGACCTCGGCCAGGAACTGCCCTCCAGCTGGCCTCGCGACCGCGGCGGGGAGTCGCCTCCCGGTCGGCCTGCCGATCCCGGCGGGGAGTCGCCTCCCGGTGGGCCTGCCGATCCCGGCGGGGGGGCGCCTCGCGGTGGGCCTGCCGATCCCGGCGGGGAGTCACCTCCCGGCGGGCCTCGCGACCCCGGCGCATCCTCGGCGTAGGCGCTTCGCTACCATCTTGCCCTCGGCGCGGCCAACCTTCGTCCGCGCCCCTTACTCGCCATGTCCTCCGTCATCGAAGCCCTTGAGCGCGCTCAACTGCGCCGTGTCCCGTCCTTTCAGGCCGGTGACCGCCTGCGCGTGCACTTCCAGGTCGTCGAGGGCACGCGCAAGCGCACCCAGGTCTTCGAGGGCGTCGTCATCAAGCGCCAGGGCCACGGTGTTCGCGAGACCTTCACCGTCCGCAAGCAGTCCTTCGGCGTCGGCGTCGAGCGCACGTTCCCCGTGCATTCGCCCAAGATCGAGAAGATCGAGGTCGCCGCTCGCGGCGACGTGCGGCGCGCGAAGCTGTACTACCTGCGTGACCGTGTCGGGAAACGCGCGCGCGTTCGCGAGCGTCGCTACACCGGCCCGGAGGAGAAGGTCGTCGCCGGGCTGCTGTACGACCCCGCCGAGCAGCTCGAGGCCGAGGCCGCAGCGGAGCCGGAGGCCGTCGACGCCGAGGGTGCAGTGGCCGAGGAGACGGTCGCAGAGGCGAGCGCCGCAGCTGCCGGAGGCGAGGCCGAGACGGCCCCCACCGGCAAGCCGGCGTGACCGAGACCGGTAGCTCCGTCGGTGATCGTGCAGGCGCCGCGTCCGAAGGCTCGGATGGCGGCAAGCGGGGTGGTGGTGTGAGCCCGGACGGCGCGTCGGAGCGCAAGCGCAAGAAGGCGAAGGGAGATGACTCGAAGGGCAACTCGCCATTCGAGCTCGTCCTGATCGTCGCCGTTGCGCTCGGTCTCGCGCTCGGCATCCAGGCCTTTCTCGTCAAGCCGTACCGGATTCCCTCGGAGTCGATGGTGCCGACGCTCGTCATCGGGCAGCGCGTGCTCGTCAACCGGATCGGCAACCGCTTCGGCGACCCGCACATCGGCGACGTGACCGTGTTCCATCCGCCCAGCGGCGCGGAGAACGCGAACGAATGCGGCGTCCCGCACAAGGACGACCAGCCGTGCCCCGCGCCGACGAGCACGAAGGCCGACACGAACTTCATCAAGCGCATCGTCGCCGGCCCGGGCGACACGCTCGCGATCGTCGACGGCCACGCTGTCCTCAACGGCAAGCGCCAGAAGGAGCCGTTCATCCGGCCTTGCAGCGGCGGCGATCAGTGCAACTTCCCGACACCGATCACGATCCCCAAGGACCACTACTTCATGATGGGCGACAACCGCGGCGCGTCGGACGACAGCCGCTACTGGGGCCCCGTTCCACGCGCGTGGATCATCGGCAACGCGTTCGCGACGTACTGGCCGCCGAAGAAGATCGGCCTGCTGTAGGCGCGACGGTGCCGACCGCGGCACACGGCGGGGTTGCGGCGCGACGGTGCCGACCGCGGCACACGGCCGGGTTGCGGCGCGACGGTGCCGACCGCGGCACACGGCCGTCGCGGCGCGGCGCGGCGCCAAGCGGCGCGCCGCTCCGCGCCCGCGGGCGCCAAGCCGGCCGCGCCCAGCCCACCCACGGCTCCCGCCCCTCCCACGGCTCCTTCCACGGCTCGGCGATCGCCCCGAGCGGCGCCTGCGCCCGTCGCCACGAGCAGCAGCCCACGCCCTGCCTTGCACGTCGATCACGATTCCGCCCGGCGCCTCGTGCATGATGGGCGGCGACCGTGGAGCCATCGTCCATAGCCGCCCGCGTCCCAGCCCCGTCCGCCGCGGCGGCGAGCCCCGCAGCCGCTGGCTCCGCAGCCCCTCGCTCCGCGGACCCGCGCTCGGCTACGCCGGCCGTCAGCGCCGCGGCGAGGAGGCGTAAGGCCACCGCTGCCCGCAAGCGCTCGAGCGGGCGCAGGCTGTTCGCGTTTGACCGCAAGCTCGGCGTACGGTGGGTCGCGGGCGCCGACGAAGCAGGCCGCGGCTGCCTCGCCGGTCCCCTCGTCGCGGCTGCCGTCCTCTTCGACACCGAATCGCTCACGACGCGCGAGCTGCGCGCGCTCAGCCGGCTCAACGACTCCAAGCAGCACACGATCGAGGTTCGCGAGGAGCTCTATCCATCGTGCTGCGGACAGCCACGAAGGTCTGCGTCGTCTCGCGCTGCGCCCGCGGAATCGACGAGCGCGGTCTGCACAAGACGAACCTCGCCGCACTGCGCGACGCGCTGCTGGGCGTCGCCCGACCCGGCTGCATCTGCCTGTCGGATGGCTTCGCCGTCGGCAAGATCGGCTACGAGCAGCGCGCGATCGTCGAGGGCGACGCGACCTCCGCCGCGATCGCAGCCGCGTCCATCGTCGCCAAGGTCACGCGCGATCGCTACATGCACCGCGCCGACGCGCTGCATCCCGGCTGGGAGTTCGCGTCGCACGTCGGCTACTCGACCCCCGAGCATCGCGATGCGATTCAGCGCCTTGGCGTGTCGCCGCTCCACCGGCTGAGCTTCCAGTCGACGGCATATCAGCAGCTCGCCTTGTCCTGATCGCCCATTCTGCGGGGATTTCTCGCTGCGACACCGGGTATCGCCAGAGGTGTCAACCAGGGAGGAGTCAGGATGTTGGACGAGCAGACGGAGGCCCCGGCCACCGACGCGGCGGACGACGTGACCGACCCGGAGGCGTCGGCGAATTCGGGCGACGAGGGCGAGGCGGCAGCGGAGGCCGCTACCCCGGCTGAAGGCGGCGCGCCCGAAGACGCGGAGGCCTCGGCCGAGCCGGAGCCGGAGCCCGTAGAGGCTGAGGCGCCGGCGGAGCCGGTGGAGGCTGAGGCGCCGGCGGAGCCGGTGGAGGCTGAGGCACCGGCGGAGCCGGTAGAGGCTGAGGCGCCAGCGGAGCCCGCCGCGGAGTCTGCCGACGTCGGGGGCGACGACGACGCGGACGCGAGCGTGGCTCCGGAGGTTCAGGAGTTCATCGGCCAGGACACGACCGTCGTCCACGACGGGGCAGGCGGGGGCCCGCTCGCCAGCCCGTATCGCACCCCGCCCGGCATCCCGTCGGGATTGGACCCCGGAACGCCGGACGATCGTTCCGCCGGCTGAATCAGACGCGCGGGCGACGCCGTCGAGGTGCGCGCCGCGGCTTCCTGCCGCGGCGCGCGCCATGACACCGGCACCCGCTCGCGCGTGCCGCAGGCCGCCGCCAACGGGCGCCAGTTCGCGTGCGGCAGGTCACGGGCTCTGGCAGTGGCGATCGCCATGCTCAGAACGCCGCCTCGAGATGATCGAGGCGGACCAGCCGGCCGCCGTGGTCGACGGTCACGCCGACGACGTCGAAGCGCAGGTCGCTCGCTCGCGGCCGATCGTCGTTCTCGACAAGCCACGCAGCCGCCATGCCGCGGACCTGACGCTGCTTGCGCGGAGACACCGACTCGAGCGCCGAGCCCGCGCTCGCCCCCACGCGGCGCGCCTTGACCTCCACGAAGACGATCGTCGCGTCGTCGCAGGCGACGATGTCGAGCTCGCCGAAGCGCGTACGGTAGTTGCGGGCGAGCACTCGGAGGCCGAGTCGCCCGAGATGCTCCACGGCGAGATCCTCGCCGAGTCGTCCTAGATGCTGCCGGAGGTCGCTGGACATGGACGGCCACGCTAGGTCGAGGCGAGTGACGAGTCAGCACGCGATCGCAACAATTCCGCGCAGAAACACGCGCGTCTTTGCGCAGGCCGCCAACCTGCGCAGAGTTGTTGCCATTTTGCAGGAGTTTTGTTGCGAATGAGTGGTGATCTGTGACACGCCGAGGTGTAGCTTCCGGCGAGTGCTCGCCCGTGTCACAACCTTCGCGATCGACGGCCTCGCCTCGCGACGCGTGGCGGTCGAAGTCGACCTGCGCACCGGGCTGCCGGCCTTCACGATCGTCGGCCGCGGGGATGCCGCGGTGCGCGAATCGCGCGAGCGCGTGCACGCGGCGCTGCTGAACTCGGGCTTCGCGTTTCCGCAGCGGCGCATCACCGTGAACCTCGCGCCCGCGCACCTGCGCAAGATCGGGCCAGGCTTCGATCTCGCCACCGCATGCGGGTTGCTCGCCGCGTCCGAGCAGATCCCGCCCGAGCACCTGGACCGCTGGGCGGTCTTCGGCGAGCTGTCGCTCGGCGGTGAGCTGCGGCACTGTCGCGGCGTGCTCGCCGTCGCCGAGGGCACCCGGCGCGCGCAGATCGCGGGCCTCATCGTCCCGCGCGAGTGCGCGCGTGAGGCGGCGCTCGTCGAGGGGATCGTCGTCGCGGGGGTCGCGAGCCTGCAGGAGGTGGCCGCGATCCTGCGCGGCGGCGACGTACCGGAGCTTCCCACCGCGCCGCCTCCAGGCGCAGCGGTCCTCGGCGCGGAGGAGCTCCCCGACCTCGCCGACGTACGCGGCCACGCGCCCGCGATCCGAGCGCTCACGATCGCCGCGGCGGGCGCGCACAACCTCCTGCTGTCTGGCCCGCCCGGGACCGGCAAGACGATGCTCGCGCGCCGCCTGCCGTCGATCCTCCCGCCGCTGAGCCGCGCGGAGGCAATCGCGGTCACACGGATCCACAGCATCGCCGGCCTGTACGTCGGGGGCCAGCTCGTCACGAACCGGCCGCTGCGGGCGCCGCACCACACGATCTCGGCGTCGGGCATCGTCGGCGGCGGGGCAACCCCGAGCCCCGGCGAGGCGAGCCTCGCCCATCACGGGGTGCTGTTCCTCGACGAGCTGTCGGAGTTCAGCCGCTCGGCGCTCGAAGCGTTACGCCAGCCGCTCGAGGACGGTGTCGTCGCCATCGTGCGCGGGCAGCGCACCGTGCTGTTCCCCACGCGCTTCCAGCTGATCGCATCGACGAACCCCTGTCCCTGCGGCATGGCCGGCGACGACCGCTGCAAGTGCTCGGAGGGTGAGATCGCGCGCTATCGCCGCAAGCTCAGCGGGCCGCTGCTTGACCGCATGGACCTGCTCGTGCACATGGACCGCCCGTCGGCCGAGCAGCTCGAGGCGCGCGCGGTGACGACGTCGGCCGAGGTGCACGCCGCGGTGGACGCCGCGCGCGAGCGGCAGGCCTCGCGCCTCGCCGGCAGCGGCGTGCTGACGAACGCGGCGATGACGCCGCGGCTCGTGCGCGACGCGGTCCGGCCCGACTCGGACGCCCATGCCGTCCTCCGCGCGGCATACCGGGAGGGCAAGCTCAGCGCGCGCGGGCATCAGCGCGTCTTGCGCGTCGCGCGGACCATCGCCGATCTGTGCGGCAGCGAGCGCGTGCACGCGGAGCACGTGGGGGAGGCGCTCACGCTGCGCCAGGACGTCGTCCGCGACGAGGTGCTCGCGGCATGACCGCGTGCGATGACTGCCTGCGCCGGACGGCGCTCGTCGCGCTGCTGGCGCCACACGTCGAGCGCGCGCGCCGCAATCGCCGGCACATCAGCGAGCTGCTCGGACTCAGCGACGCCGATCTGCTGTCGGCGCTCGCCGGGGAACGGCGGGATGAGCTCGACCGCGCGCTTGACGCGTTCGATGCCGGGGCCGCCCGCGAGCGGTTGCATCAGGCCGGCCTGCACGGCATCTGCCGCCATGACGACGGCTACCCCCGGCGTGTCGCGCAGACCACCGACGCACCCGCGGTGCTGCACGTGGCCGGCGATCCCGCAAGGCTGGCGGCGTTGTGCCACGAGGACGCGCCCTCGGTTGCGGTGGTCGGCGCGCGGCGAGCGGGCCAGGACGGGCTCGAGGTCGCGCGCGGTCTCGCGCGCGGGCTCGCGGCGGCCGGCGTCACAGTGGTCAGCGGCATGGCGCTCGGCATCGACTCGGCGGCGCACGCCGGCGCGCTCGAGGCCGGCGGCCCGACGATCAGCGTGCTCGCCAGCGGGGCGGACGTGCCATACCCGCCGAGCAAGCGTGGCCTGTACCGGACACTCGTGCGCACACAGGCGGTGGTCTCGGAGATGCCGCCCGGCTTTCAGCCATTTCGCTGGTGCTTTCCGGCGCGCAATCGCGTCATCGCTGCGCTGGCATCGCTGACGATCGTCGTCGAGGCGACGGAGCGCTCGGGGTCGCTCATCACTGCCGAGCTCGCGCAGGATCTCGGCCGCGCGGTCGGTGCGGTGCCCGGACCGGTGGTTGCGTCGCGGTCGGCGGGATCCAACGGGCTGCTGCGCGACGGCGCACTCGTGATCCGCCACGCGCAGGACGCGCTCGACGAAGTGCTGGGCATCGGCGTCGCGACGGCGATCGCCGGCCGGCGATCCGACGAGCTCGATGGATCGCTGCGGGCGATTCTGCGTCGCGTAGAAGACGGCTGCGACACGGTCGGTCGCCTCGCGACCACGCCGGCCCAAGCGCAGTCGGTGATGGCGGGCCTCGCCGAGCTCGAGCTGAAGGGCTTCCTGCACCGGGGACCGGGAGGGCGCTATGTGCGTCGCGCTTAGCCGGGGGCGCGTGCCGTGCGCCGCGGGTGGCCGGGGGCGCGTGCGGTGGGTCGCCCGTAGCCGGGGCGCGTGCGGAGCGCCGCGCGTAGCCGGGGGCCCCGCCGTGCGTCGCGCGCAACCGGGTGCACGCGCGCCGCGCGGGCGCGGCGAGCCCACACGCTGCGTGGAGGCACCGCCCGGCACGTATCCTCGCCTCCGTGTCCGAGCGCCGCGTGCCCGTCGCCCTCTCGATCGCGGGCTCGGACTCCGGTGGCGGTGCAGGGATCCAGGCCGACGTGAAGGCGTTCGCCAGCGCCGGCGTGCACGGGACGACCGCGATCACGGCGATCACCGTCCAGAACACGGTCGGCGTGACCGCGGTGCAGCCGATTCTGCCGGAGATCGTGGCCGGCCAGGTACGGGCGGTGGCGGAAGATCTCGGCGTCGATGCCGTGAAGATCGGGATGCTCGGGGACGTCGCGACGATCGAGGCGGTCGCGGAGGCGCTCGACCGGCTGCCTCGCGGGACCCCGGTCGTGCACGACCCGGTGATGGTTGCCGAGTCCGGCGCGCGGCTGCTGGCGCTCGAGGCCGTGGAGGCGCTGCGCGAGCAGATCCTTCCGCGCGCGACGGTCATCACGCCCAACCTCGCCGAGGCGCGGACACTCGCGGGCGACGATGCCCTCGACGGGATCGAGCTCGTCACGGTGCTGCACGCGCTGGGACCGGCGTACGTCGTCGTGACCGGAGGACACCGTGACAGCGCGACCGACCTGTTCTTCGACGGCGAGACGCTCACGGAGCTTCCGGGCGAGCGCCATCCCGACGGCGCGGCCCACGGATCGGGCTGCACGCACTCGTCGACGCTGGCCGCACGACTCGCGCTCGGAGACGAGCCGATCGCCGCCGCGCGCCACGCGCGCGCGGTGGCCGCCCGCGCGGTGGCCGACGGGCTGCGCGACCTGGGAGCCGGGGCGGGACCGGTCGACGTCTTCGGTCTCGCCCGCGGCGATTGACCGCGTCGCTCGTGCGGCCGCCGCCCGCCGCCCGCCGGCCGCCCGCCGAGCAGCCGGCCGGTGGGCCGTCGGGCCAGCCGCGCAGGCCGGTGCCGGCAACCAGGGACGGCCCGCCCGCGGGCTGCCGGGCCGGCTGCGCGGCCCGGTATCGGCGATCGGGACGGCCGGCCGTCCCGGCCGCCGCGCCGGCTGCCCGGGCCCGTGTCCGCGATCGTGGACGGCCGGCCCGGCGACCACTGGCGGCCAGTCCGGCGGTCCGCGCGCCCGGCCCGCGCGAAGGACTTGTTCGCTTTGTCATAATCGCTCGCGAATGCGGTTCTTGCGGATGAAGCCAGGGCATGGCGAGGTTCTCATCGCCGAGGGCGACGTCGAGGTGCCAGAGGAGCACGATGCGCTCGTCGACGCCTTCCGCGCCCAGCTCGACGAGGGCATGTGGGCGGCCGTTCCGCGCGCGGTGCCGGGGGGACGGCGCGAGGCCCAGATGGTCACGAGCTTCGACGACATCCCCGCGGACGCCGAGCGGGTCATCTTCTTTCCTCGCGCGGCCGGCGGGCGCTAGTGGCCCGTCTCGCAACAGTCCACCCGAAACGCCGGGCGCCGATCACCGGCTGCCGGCGTCCTCGGACACTCGATGGCCCGGAGGGCCACCTTCGGTCCTGCGTCCTTGCCAGCCGGCGCCGGCATCCCGGCGTTGCGGGCGTCTGTTACGAGACGGACCACTAAGGCGGGGCGGGGCGGCAGCCGTGTACCTCGCGATCTCAGCCAGCGTCATCGTCGTGCTGGTGCTGCTGTGGGAAGTCGCGTGGCCCGTGGCATCCGAGCGCATCGAGCGCTGGCGCGCGAGCCGCAGGCTCGTCCCCGCCGACGGCTACGACCCCGGACGCGAGCGCCGCGCGGAGCAGCGCGCCCGCACGCTGCTGAAGTCGTGCGTCAACGAGGAGGAGTGGGCGATGTACCGCGACCTCGGCTTCATCCGGGTCTGGGGCGCGCTCGCCGAAGGACCGCTCGCAGACAAGGACGGCCGGGGCGCGCCGTACGCCTACCTCATCTACCCCCACAAGCCGATCGTGGCCTACCTGCCGCAGACCCGCCGCCTGCTCAGCGAGTACTGCATCACGTTCCTCGACGAATCCAAGCCCTACGGCTCCGCGCTGCTGCCCGACTCCGACGACGTCCTGGCCAAGTGGATGGCCCTCACCGGCGACGAGCGGCGGATCATCAACAGCGCGAACATGCATCTGCCCGGCCGCCAGGTCGATCCGAAGCAGGTGCGCCGGGACCTCTGGCGCCTCGGCCAGTGGGAGCAGGCCCGTCTGCGCGATCAGCGGCGCGGCGCGGGTAGTGTTCCCGCCCCGTGACGACGACGCCCACCGCCCCAGCCTTCGACACCAAGCACCGCAGCCGCGCCCTCACCGAGGGTCCCGCCCGCGCCGCCGCACGCGCCTACCTCTACGGCATCGGCTTCGACGAGGACGCGCTGAAGAAGCCGATCATCGGCGTCGCATCGACGTGGATCGAGACGATGCCCTGCAACTTCCACCTGCGCGCGCTCGCCGCGAAGGTCAAGGACGGCATCCGCGCCGCCGGCGGGACGCCGATGGAGCTCAACACGATCGCGATCTCCGACGGCATCACGATGGGCACGAGCGGGATGAAGACGAGCCTCGTCAGCCGCGAGGTCATCGCGGACTCGATCGAGCTCGTCGCGCTCGGCCACCTCTTCGACGGCGTCGTCGCCATCTCCGGCTGCGACAAGACGATCCCCGGCACCGTCATGGCGCTCGCCCGCCTCAACGTCCCCGGCGTCATGCTCTACGGCGGCTCGATCGCGCCCGGTCGCTACAAGGGCGCCGACGTGACGATCCAGGACGTCTTCGAGGCGATCGGCAAGCACGCCTCGGGCAAGATGAGCGACGAGGAGCTCGACGAGCTCGAGCATGTCGCGAGCCCCGGCGCGGGCGCCTGTGGCGGTCAGTTCACCGCCAACACGATGGCGATGGCGTTCGAGGTGCTCGGCATCAGCCCGATGGGCTCCGCGATGGTCCCCGCCGTCCACGCGAGCAAGGCCGAGGTCGCCGTCGAGGCCGGCAAGCTCGTCATGGACATCCTCGAGCGCGGCCTGCGCCCGCGCGACATCATCACCAAGGACTCGCTCGAGAACGCCATCGCCGCGATCGCCACGAGCGGCGGCTCGACCAACGGCGTCCTGCACCTGCTCGCCGTCGCCAGGGAAGCCGGCGTCGAGCTCGACATCGACGACTTCGACCGCATCTCCGAGGCCACGCCGCTGCTCTGCGACCTCAAGCCCGGCGGCAAGTACGTCGCCAACGACCTCTACGCCGCCGGCGGCGTCCCGCTCGTCGCGCAGCGCCTGCTGGAGGCCGGCCTCCTGCACGAGGACGCGATCACCGTCACCGGCCGCACCGTCGGCGACCACGCTCGCGAGGCGATCGAGACCGACGGCCAGCAGGTCGTCCGACCGCTCGACAATCCGATCAAGGCGACCGGCGGCCTCGCGATCCTGCGCGGCAACCTCGCGCCCGAGGGCTGCGTCGTCAAGCTCTCCGGCCACGAGCGCCGGCTGCACAAGGGCCCCGCACGCGTGTTCGAGGGCGAGGAGGCCGCGATGGCCGCCGTCGTCGGCGAGACGATCGAGCGGGGCGACGTCATCGTCATCCGCAACGAAGGCCCCGCGGGCGGCCCCGGCATGCGCGAGATGCTGGCCGTCACCGCGGCGCTCAACGGCGTCGGCCTCGGCGAGCACGTCGCGCTGCTCACCGACGGCCGCTTCAGCGGGGCGACGCACGGCTTCATGGCGGGCCACGTGGCACCCGAGTCCGTCAAGGGCGGCCCGATCGCGGCCGTGCACGACGGCGACACGATCACGATCGACGTCGACGCCCGCCGCCTCGACGTCGACCTCGACGACGACACGATCGCCCAGCGGGTCGCCGACTACGTCGGCCCGGACAACACCGAGCTCGGCGGCGTCCTCGGCAAGTACGCCAAGCTCGTCTCGAGCGCCTCCGAGGGCGCGGTCACCTAAACCGCCCGACCGGCGGGCGGCAAAGCCGAGCGGGCCTCCGCGCGGACCATCCGCCGCAGCGCCACCGCATTGCGCGGAGCGAACGCTTCCCAGTCGTTGTTGAAGTACGCGTAGACGTCGACCGACTCGCTCCACGCCGCGATCCGCGTCGCCCACTCGCGCAGCTCGCTCTGCGAGTAATTCCCGCGCCGGCCGCGCCGCCCGTGGTGAAACCGCACGAACGTGAAGTCGGCGGTGATCGCATGCGTCTGGAAGTCAAGGCCCGGCCGGTCGCCGATCGTCAGCGCGACGGCGTGCCAGCGCAGCAGCTCGTACACCTCGTCGCAGAACCACGACGGGTGGCGAAACTCGAACGCATGGCGTCCCGCAGGCAGGCGATCGAGCGCCGCCGCCAGCCGCTCGTCGTCGCGCGCGAAGTTCGGCGGCAGCTGCCAGAGGACCGGCCCCAGCCGCCCGGCCGCGGCGAGCGGCTCCAGCGGCTCGTAGAAGCGCGCGACGCCGCGGTCGAGATCGGTCAGCCGCTTCATGTGCGTGAGGTAGCGCGAGGCCTTCACCGCGAAGCAGAACTCCGGCGCCGTCTGCGCCACCCAGCGCTCCACGGTCGTGCGGCGTGCGAGCCGGTAGAACGTCGTGTTGACCTCGACCGTGTCGAACGCCGACGCGTAGTGCTCGAGCCACCGCGACGCCGGCAGCCCCTGCGGATAGAACGTCGCGCGCCACGACCGGTAGTTCCATCCGCTGCAGCCGATCCGGATCACGAGACGCGGATACCCGGATCCACGGTCCCCGTTCGACGGATCGGCGATGGCGCATCGACGCTGGTCTACGCTTGAGCACAACCTCGCCATGCGCATCGCGATCGACATCGACTCCACGCTGCACCACTACTGGGATCGGCTCTCGGAATCGGCCCGCAGGCGCTTCGGGATCGACCTGCCCTACGAGGAGCAGCTGGACTGGGGGATCACGCGCCTGCGACCCGATCAGCTGCACCTCTGCATCCAGGAGACGCACTGCGAAGCGGCGATCCTCGCCGGCGAGCCGTACCCCAACGCCGTGCAGACGGTGCGCGGCTGGCACGAGGACGGGCACTACATCCACGTCACGAGCCACCGCGATCCGGACTGCTACGACGCGACCGCCCGCTGGCTCGCCCAGATCGACCTGCCCTACGACGAGCTGTACTGCGCGCACGACAAGGTCGGCCGGTGCTTGCAGCTCGGCATCGAGCTGCTGATCGACGACAGCCCGGAGAACCTCGCGCTGGCGATCGAGCACGGCCTCGCCGTCGCGACGATCGCGCATCCCTGGAACCGCGACCTCTGCGAGGAAGAGGACGTCATCTGCGGCGCCGATTGGCTCGAGCTCGAGTCCAAGCTCGACCCCGTGCTGCGCCGCCGCGCCAACGTGTGACGCTCGTCACACGCACGCCGTAGCAGCCGACCTATGCGTACCCTAAAGTGATGCGCGATTTAGCCGATCCCCGATCGTCACGGAAGGCATGCGCCGCTCTCACATCATCATCTCCATCGGTGGACTGGTCCTCGTGCTCGCGTTCGCCGGCAGCGTCTACGCGTATGACTCGAGCCGCAGCGACACGATCGCCAAGGGTGTGGAGGTCGGCGGGATCGACGTCGGCGGCCTGAGCGCCGCCGCCGCCCGCGCGAAGCTCCGCACGCAGCTCGTCTCGCAGCTGCAGAAGCCGCTCGTACTCGTCGCCGGCGAGACCGAGTTCCCCCTGTCGGCGCGCGAGGCGAGGATCAAGGCCGACGTGAAGGCCATGGTCGACGACGCGATCAAACGGGGCCGGAGAGGGTCGATCGTCGCCCGCACCTGGCGCGGCATCACGGGCGCCAGGGTCCAGGCGAGCGTTGCGCCCGAGGTCGAGTACTCCGACGCGGCGGTCCGCCGGCTCGTCGACAAGGTCCGCGTCCAGATGACGCGCAAGCCGGTCGAGGCGGACATCTCGGTCAAGGGCGAGCGCGTCGAGGTCAAGAGGTCGCAGATCGGCCTGTCCGTCGACGCGAAGGCGCTGCGCCCGAAGGTCGAGCAGGCGCTCGTCTCCGACATCGACGCCAACCGCGCCGTGCGCGTCACGCTCGAGAAGACCGCGCCGAAGGTCACGACGAAGCGGCTCGCGAAGAAGTACCCGGTCGTCCTGACCGTCGACCGGTCGCACTACCGGATCAGCCTCTACAAGCGGCTCAAGAAGGTCGTGTCGTATCCGATCGCGGTCGGCATGGCCGGCCTGGACACGCCGGCGGGCCGCTACACGATCCAGAACAAGGCGATCAACCCGGCGTGGAGCGTGCCGAACTCGCCGTGGGCGGGCTCGCTCGCAGGGTCGGTCATCCCGGGCGGGGCGCCGAACAACCCGCTCATCGCGCGCTGGCTGGGCGTCGCCGACGGCGTCGGCGTGCACGGCACGAGCGACCGCGGCTCGATGGGCTCCAACGCCTCGCACGGCTGCATCCGCATGCTGCCCGAGGACGTCATCAAGCTCTACGACCAGGTGCCGGTCGGCACCCCGATCTTCATCAACTAGCTGAAGATCGACGGGGCCACGGGGCCGATCTCCTCGAGCGGGACGTCCTGCCAGCCCTGCTCGGCGAGCCGCGCGTGATGGTCTCCGTGTCGCATGACGAGCGTCCCGAGCCAGATCCCGCGGTGCTGGCGGCGCATGATCGAGTACCACATCGTCGTCGCGTCGCTCGTGCCCTGGATGCGCAGCCACGGCCGCGGCGGCGGGTCGCTGCCGGCGGTGACGCCGTCGGCGACGAGCTGGTGCACCGTCGCGACCTTGCCGCTCGACGTGTCGATGTAGAAGACGCCCACGGACCCGGAGGCTAGTGCCCTGTCGGCCGGCGGCACCGTGCAGGGCGCCGAGCCCCGGGCGTCGAAGCAGCCTGCAGCCATGCAGAGCCCGACGCCCGCCCACGAGACCAGCCCCGCATGGCGTGCGGCGCTCGTGCGCTTCGACGAGGACCTGCGCCGCCGCGGCTCGGCCGCCAAGACGCGCGAGGCCTACGGCATCGACCTGCGCGACTTCGCCTCCTGGGCCACCTCCCAGCGCGCCGAGCCGACCGAGGTCGCGCACCGCCTGCTGCGCCGCTACGCCTCGGCGCTGTCGGAGCGCCGCTACTCGCCCGCGACCGTCGCCCGCAAGCTCGCCGCGCTGCGCTCGTTCTTCGGCATGCTGCGCGAGCACGGCGACATCGAGGCCAACCCGGCCGACCTGCTCGCCGCGCCCAAGCTCTCCTCCGAGCTGCCGAGCGTGCTCGCGCCCGAGCAGATCAGCCGCCTGCTCGACCGCATCCCCGCGTCCACGCCGCTCGAGCTGCGCGACCGCGCGCTGTTCGAGATCGCCTACGCGAGCGGGCTGCGCGCCGAGGAGCTCGTCTCGCTCGACGTCACGTCGGTCGACTTCGACAGCGAGCAGCTGCGCGTCGAGGGCAAGGGCTCGAAGACCCGCATGGTGCCGGTCGGAGAACCCGCGCTGAAGGCGCTCGCGCGCTACCTCGAGCGCGCCCGCGCGGCCCTCAGCCGCGGCCCGGGGGAGCCCGCCCTGTTTCTCAGCAAGTCGGGCCGCAGGCTGTCCACCTCGGACATCAGACGGCGCCTCAGCGTGTGGTCGAGGCACGCCGCGATGCAGGGCGCGGTGCATCCGCACGTGCTGCGTCACTCCTTCGCGACGCACCTGCTCGAAGGCGGCGCGGACCTGCGCTCGATTCAAGAGCTGCTCGGTCACGCATCCGTGTCCACGACGCAGACCTACACTCGGGTAGAGTCGGCGCGCCTGAAGGTTGCTTACGCGCGTGCACACCCCAGGGCTTAGTGACAGATGGAAACGAACGTCAAATCAATCGAGCTCAAGGACCTGTGGCGCCGGTACAAGCGCGACGGGGACGAGCGCGCTCGCGAGCGGCTCGTCGTCGCGTACTCGCCGCTGGTCAAGTACGTCTCGGGCCGGATGGCGTCCGGGCTGCCCGCGCACGTCGAGGAGGCCGACCTCATCTCCTACGGCCTCGGCGGCCTGATCTCCGCGATCGAGCGCTTCGAGCTCGAGCGCGAGATCAAGTTCGAGACCTACGCGATCACCCGCATCAAGGGCGCGATCATCGACGAGCTGCGCTCACTGGACTGGGTGCCGCGCTCGGTGCGCGCCCGTGCCCGCGCGATCGAGCGCGCGAACGCGAAGCTCGAGCACAAGCTGCAGCGCGCGCCGACCGACGACGAGATGGCGCACGAGCTCGAGATGTCCGTGTCCGACTTCCAGGACGCGCTCCTGCAGATCTCGAACTCGACCGTGGCCGCGCTCGACGAGCTGTGGACGGTCTCCGACGCCTCGGGCGACCAGGTCTCGCTGCTCGACACGCTGCAGGACCCCGGCGCGCCCGACCCCGCCGCGGTCATGGACGCGACCGACCTCAAGGACCGCATCGCCGACGCGATCGCTCGCCTGCCCGAGCGCGAGAAGCTCGTCGTCGCGCTCTACTACTACGAGAACCTGACGCTGCGCGAGATCGGCGAGGTGCTCGGCGTCACCGAGTCGCGTGTCTCCCAGCTGCACACGAAGGCCGTCCTGCGCCTGCGCGGGCGCATGTCCGACGAGAACCTCGGCGACGCCGCCTAACCCGCACCGAACACTTAGGCGCGCGTTAGTTCACGCGCTGGAAACACCGGCGGTGCGGTACTAGCATCGCGGCTCCCCGAGGAGAGGAGGCGCGGCATGCACAAGTCTGCTGACCGCATTCGCAACGTAGCCCTGATCGGTCATCGCGGGAGTGGCAAGACCTCGCTGCACGAGGCGCTGCTCTTCGAGGCACGGGCGACCAACCGGCTGGGGTCGGTGCTCGACGGCACGACCGTGTCGGACTCCGAGCCCGACGAGCAGTCGCGCAAGCTGTCGATCTCCGCCGCGCTCAGCTCGTTCGAGTGGGCCGATCGCAAGATCAACCTGCTCGACACGCCGGGTGAGCCGAGCTTCGTCGCCGACGCGCTGGGCGCGATGCGCGTCTGCGAGTCCGCGATCTTCGTCGTCAACGGCGTCATGGGCGTCGAGGTCTCCACCCGCCGGCTGTGGGCGCGCGCGCAGGAGCTCGACCTCGCGCGGATGATCTTCGTGAACATGCTCGATCGCGAGCGGGCCGACTTCTTCCGCGCGCTCGACTCGCTGAAGGAGGCCTTCGGCGCGCACGTCGTCGCGACGGAGATCCCGATCGGCGCCGAGCACGACATCTCGGGCGTCATCGACCTCGTCGACATGAAGGCCTACAGCTACGACGGCCAGTCCGTCGACAACTGCACCGAGATCGCGATCCCCGACGACCTGCAGGCCGTCGCCGAGGAGTACCGCGAGAAGCTCATGGACGAGGTCTGCGAAGTGAGCGACAGCCTCATGGAGCGCTACCTCGAAGGCGAGGAGATCGCCCACGACGAGATCGTCACCGCGCTCAAGGAAGGCACGAACCACGGCTCGCTGTTCCCGGTGACCTGCGGCGTCGCGACGCGCAACCTCGCGATCAACCGGCTGCTCGACGCGATCGTCGAGGATCTTCCCTCGCCCGTGAAGCACGGCGGGCTCGAGCTGCCCGAGATCACGCTCGAGCACCGCGACGACGCCCCGCTCTACGCCTACGTGTTCAAGACCCGCGCCGATCCGTTCGCGGGCCGCATCAACCTCTTCCGGGTCTACCAGGGCCTGATGAAGCACGACACGCACGTCATGAACACGACGACCCACCACAAGGAGCGCGTCGGCCAGCTGCTCGTCTTCAGCGGCAAGGAGTCCGGCCACGCCGACGAGTTCGGCCCCGGCGACATCGGCGCCGTCGCGAAGCTCAAGGAGACGCGCGCCGGCGACTGGCTCGCCGAGCGCGACGAGCCGATCTCGATGCCGACGATCGATCTCCCGGCGCCGGTCATGGCGTTCGCGATGGAGGCCAAGGGCGACGAGGACAAGGTCTACACGTCGCTGCGCCGCCTGCAGGAGGAGGACCCCACGATCGACCTGCATCGCGACGCCCAGACCGGCGACCAGATCATCGCCGGGCTGTCGCAGATGCACGTCGAGGTCATCGTCGACCGGCTCAAGGAGCGCTTCGGGGCCGAGGTCACGCTGAAGCCGCCGCGCGTGCCCTACCAGGAGACGATCCGCAAGCCGGCCAAGGCGCACGGGCGCCACAAGAAGCAGTCCGGCGGGCGCGGCCAGTTCGGCGACTGCCACATCTCGATCGAGCCGCGCGAGGCTGGCGCGGGCTTCGAGTTCGTCAACCACATCAAGGGCGGCGTGATCCCGACGTCGTTCCTCCCGGCGGTCGAGAAGGGCGTCGTCGAGGCGATGGAGTCGGGCCCGATCGCAGGTTGCCCGGTCAAGGACGTCAGCGTGACGGTGTTCGACGGCAGCTACCACACGGTCGACTCGTCGGAGATGGCGTTCAAGATGGCCGGATCGATCGCGATGCGCGAGGCGATGGCGAACGCCGGGCCGGTCCTGCTCGAGCCGATCATGCTCGTGACGCTGACGATCCCCGAGGACTCCGTCGGCGACGTCATCGGCGACCTCAACTCGCGGCGCGGGCGCCCGCAGGGGATGGAGGGCGTCGGCGGCGGCCTGACCGAGGTCAAGGCCGAGGTGCCGATGTCCGAGATGCTCACCTACGCGCCGGACCTGCGCTCGCTCACCGGCGGCCAGGGCGACTACACGATGCAGTTCGAGCGCTACGAGGAGGTGCCGGCGCACCTCCAGCAGAAGGTCGTCGACCAGGCGACCGAGCAGGAGGCGGTCAGCGCGTAGGCTCAGCGGCCATGTGGCCGCCCGAGGCACTCGAGTTCCTGCGTGAGCTCGAGGACAACAACGACCGCGACTGGTTCAAGGCCAACCGCGCCCGCTACGACGAGCACCTCGTCGAGCCGGCGCGGGCGCTGGCAGCAAACCTCGCGCACCTCGGCCAGCCGCGCATGTTCCGGCCGTACAACGACGCGCGCTTCGGCAACCGCCCACCGATCAAGGAGCAGCTCGGGCTCGCGATCGGCTACACCGGCGCGGGCGGCTGGTACGTCGAGCTGTCGCTGGACGGCCTGCTCGTCGGCGCGGGCCTGCATCACCCGGCGGCCGACCAGCTCGAGCGCTTCCGCCAGGCGATCGACGACGCGCGGCGGGCGAAGGCGTTCGAGCGTGCCCTGCAGGCCACGCGCGACGCGGGCCTGCAGATCATCGACCCGGCGCTCAAGCGCGCGCCGCGCGGCTACCCGCACAACCACCCGCGCATCGAGCACCTGCGGCGCAAGCACCTGACGGTCTTCCGGCGCCACGCGCTCGAGCCGTGGCTGCACGAGCCCGCCTGTGCGGAGCGCGTCGCGGCGGAGCTCGAATCGTCGCGTCCGCTCGTGGCGTGGCTGGCGAAGCACGTGGGCCCGTCGCAGCTGCCCAAGCGCGGCCGCTAGCCTCACCCGCGCGCCCTCCGGCCGCGCCGGCGTGGCGCCGCCGCCGTCCCTCGCGCCGCGCCCGGCGCCGCTCCGCCGCGCCCTCCGGCCGCGCGCGGCGCCGCTCCGCCGCGTCCTCCGGCCGCGCCCGCGCGACAATCGCTCGGCGACGGGTCAGCCCCGCCGGTACCCTGGTCGCCAGCATGGAGCGCAAGTCGATCACCACCACTCGCGCCCCTGTCGCTTGCGACGTCTGCGGGCGGACGCTGCTGCGGGGGGAGCACGCCGACCCGTTCATCGCCGGCGGCGCCCGCCGGATGGTCTGCGAGCTGTGCATCGCCCGCGCCGCCAACGAGGGCTGGATCCGCGAGGGCGCCGACAACGCGCTCACCGTGCGCCGCAACGGCCCGCGCGGCGGCCGCTCCCTGCTCGGCCGGCTGCGACCGGCGCGGGCGCCCCGCGCGCCGGCCGACGAGCCCGTCGAGCTCCCCGGCCGGCGCCGCAGCGGCAAGGTCGAGCGGATCGAGCCCGCGTCGCGCGCCTCGGACCACGGCGACGCGCCACCGCAGGCCGCGGCCGAGCACGACGAGCCCGCCGCCGCGAGCCACGAGACCTACGAGGCCGCGCCGGCGCGCGAGTCGCGCCACGTGCGCGCGGTGCCGACCAACGCCGACCTCAAGATGGCCCGCGCGCTGGACGTCTTCAACTCGAGCGCCCACCCGCGCCGGATCGCGGGCGTCGCGCGCTCGCTCGGGCAGCCGGCCGTGACCGTCCTGCCGTCCGCGACCGAGGGCTCGATCGTCTCGATCGTCGTCGGCTGGGAGCTGTGCTGGTATCGCTACGAGGTCGACCTCGCCGACGAGGCCGCCGGCGTGCGCGTGAGCGGCCAGGGCGCCGAGCTCACCGAGCTGACGGCGGCCGAGCTCGACGCCAACGCCGCCGCCGACGGGCGCGGGATGCTGGCGCTTGCCGGATGATCGGCGCCTTCACTAGGCTGACGCGATGATCTACTGCGTGGTGCCGGAAGCGCTCGAGAAGGAGCTCTTCGAGAAGCTCACGGCGTACTACGCCGACGACGAGAACGTCACGGTCATCGTCGACCGCCGCAAGGCCGACCGGCGCAACAAGCGCGGCCCGGACGGCGAGGCGCCGCCGAGGCCCGATCCCGAGGTCGTCAAGCAGCGCGAGACGCGCGACCGCCGCCGCGCGCGCGTGCCGGGCGACATCCCGCCGCTGTCGGGCGAATAACGCCGGAGGGGCCGTGAAGGTCGTCGTCCACGTCGACGGCGGAGCGCGGGGCAACCCCGGCCCGGCCGCGGCCGGCGCGGTGATCTCGTCGCCCGCCGGCGACGTGCTCGACGAGGCCAGCGAGGCGATCGGGGTCGCGACGAACAACGTCGCCGAGTACCGCGGCCTGCTGCTCGGCCTGCAGCGTGCCCGCGAGCTCGGGGCCGACGAGGTCGAGGTCGTCAACGACTCCGAGCTGATCGCCAAGCAGGTCACCGGCGTCTACAAGGTCAAGCACCGCGACATGAAGCCCCTGCACGCCGCCGCGCTCGAAGCGCTCGACGGCTTTGACCGCTGGTCGATCCGCTCGGTCCCGCGCGCGCAGAACGCGGACGCCGACGCGCTCGTCAACCAGGCACTCGACGCCCAGGCCTGAACCGCTGGGCGCGCTCACCGCACGCCCGACGCTCGCCGCGCTCGCCGGCGCGCTGACGATCGCGTTCTCGGCGATCCTCGTCGACGTCGCGGGTGTCAGCCCGTCCACGGCCGCGGTCTTTCGCTGCGCGTACGCGGTGCCGGTGCTCGGTGCGCTCGCGTTCGCCGAGCACCGCCGCTACGGGCCGCCGCCGAAGGGCAGCTGGCTCCGTGCGAGCGCCGCGGGCGCGTTCTTCGCCGCCGACCTCATCCTCTGGCACCACGCGATCGCCGACGTCGGCGCCGGCCTCGCGACCGTGCTCGCCAACCTGCAGGTCGTGCTCGTCGCGGTCGCGGCGTGGCTGCTGCTCGGCGAGCGGCCCTCGGGACGCGTTGCGCTCGCGGTGCCGCTCGTCTTCGCGGGCGCGGTCCTCATCTCCGGCGTCGTGGGGGAGGGCGCATACGGCGACGATCCCGCCCGCGGCGCGCTGTTCGGCGTGCTGACGGGCGTCGCCTACACCGGCTTCATCCTCGTCCTGCGCGACATGGGCCGCGACCTGCGCCGTCCGGCGGGTCCGCTGTTCGCCGCCACGCTCATGGCGACGCTCGTCGCGATCGCGGCGGGATCGCTGCTCGGCGAGCTCGACCTCGCGCCGAGCTGGCCCGCGCACGGCTGGCTCGTGACGCTCGCGCTGACGTCGCAGGTGCTCGGCTGGCTGCTGATCGCCATCGCGCTGCCGCGGCTGCCGGCTTCGCTGACGTCGATCGTGCTGACCGTCCAGCCCGTCGGCTCGGTGCTGCTGGGGATCGTGCTGCTGGGCGAGGACCCGGCGCCGCTGCAGCTCGCGGGCGTGGCGGTCATCGTCGCGGGGATCGTCGTGGCGACGCGCCGCCGAGCGCCCACAGCGGACGTTTGAGCGCCCAGCCGACGGGCGATGATCGTTCCGAGTTGCGCTCCGCGTAGCAAAGGGAAACACTGCCGTTCATATATCCGGCGCGCACCGGGCATGGAGGCGCGCCGTCTCTCGGAAGGAGACCGCGTGGGAACCACCGTCCCCCTGCAGATGACCGTCAACGGTCAGTCCGTCGATGCAGTGGTCGAGCCTCGGATGCTGCTCGTCCACTACATCCGCGACACGCTCGGCTTGACCGGCACGCACGTCGGCTGCGACACCTCCAATTGCGGAGCGTGTACGTGCCACATCGACGGCGAGTCCGTCAAGAGCTGCACCGTCCTGGCCGTCCAGGCCGCCGGCTCGGAGGTCACGACGATCGAGGGCATGATCGGCGACGACGAGACGCTGCACCCGCTGCAGGAGGGCTTCTGGGCTCAGCACGGCCTGCAGTGCGGCTACTGCACCCCCGGCATGATCATGGCCGCCGCCGATCTCATCGCCCGCCACGGCCCCGGGCCGCTCACGGAGGAGGAGGTCCGCACGGGCCTGGAGGGCAACCTCTGCCGCTGCACCGGCTACCACAACATCGTCAAGGCCGTCCAGGCGGCCGCCGAGGAGATGGGGAAGGTGGCCGCGTGAGCACCATCGAGGAGGCACCGACTGCCAAGCACGTCGGCCAGGCGATCCGCCGCAAGGAGGATCCGCGCCTCATCACCGGGCGCGCGACGTACGTCGACGACTTCGTCCTGCACGGCATGCTGCACATGGCGGTCGTGCGGTCGCCGGAGGCGCACGCGAAGATCGTCTCGATCGACGTCTCGCAGGCGCTTGCCCGGCCGGGCGTCAAGGGGGTCTTCACAGGCGAGGACATGAGCGACCTGCTCGCCCCGCTGCCGATGGCCTGGGCGCCACCCGGCGTCGAGGTCAAGACGCCCGAGCGCTGGCCGCTCGCGCGCGGCCAGGTCAACCACGTCGGCGACGCGGTCGCGATGGTCATCGGCGAGGACAAGTACGACGTCGTCGACGCGGCGCAGCTCGTGCACGTCGAGTACGAGCCGCTGCCGGTCGTCGTGGACGTCGAGGAGGCGCTCAAGGACGAGGTGCTCGTCCACGAGTCGCTCGGCACGAACAAGGTGCACGAGTGGTCGATGGGCGGCGGCGACGTCGACAAGGCGATCGCCGAGGCCGACATCGTCGTCGAGCGGCGGATCGTCAACCACCGCACCGCGGGCGCCGCAATCGAGCCGCGTGGCGTCATCGCCGAGTACCGCGCCGGCAGCCTGACGGTCTGGTCCTCGACGCAGGTCCCGCACCTGCTGCGCCTGTTCTACGCCGTCCAGATGGGCATCCCCGAGGACCACGTGCGCGTCATCGCGCCGGAGGTCGGCGGCGGCTTCGGCGGCAAGCTGCAGGTCTGCGCCGAGGAGACGCTGTGCGCGTGGGCCGCCAAGAAGCTCGGCCGGCCGGTCAAGTGGATCGAGACGCGCTCGGAGTCGATGGCGGTCTCGCATCACGGCCGCGACCAGGTCGACGACGTCCGCATGGCGGCGACATCCGACGGCAAGATCACCGCCTTCCACGCGAACATCATCCAGGACTGCGGGGCGTACTTCGGCCTGCTGACGCCGATGATCCCCGAGCTCGGGGCGTTCGTCATGACGGGCTGCTACGCGATCCCGAACGTGAAGACGGACATCACCGGCGTCCTGACGAACAAGTTCATCACCGACGCCATCCGCGGCGCGGGGCGGCCCGAGATGACGCACATGCTCGAGGTCATGATCGACCAGCTCGCGGTCGAGCTGGGGATGGACTCGCTCGAGCTTCGGCGCAAGAACTTCATCGCCGAGGCGGACTTCCCGTACACGACGCCGTACGGCGTCACCTATGACTCGGGCGCGTACGAGACCGCGCTCGACAAGGCGCTAGACATCCTCGACCTCGACGCGTTCCGCGCCGAGCAGGCGCAGCTGCGCGAGCAGGGCGTCTACCGCGGCGTCGGCTTCTCGACGTACACGGAGATCTGCGGCCTCGCACCGTCGCGCGCGGTCGGGCCGAAGGGCTTCGGCCTCGGGATCGGTCTGTACGAGTCCGCGCTCGTGCGCGTGCACCCGACGGGCTCGGTGACGGTCTTCACGGGCGCGTCGCCGCACGGGCAGGGGCACGAGACGGGCTTCGCGCAGATCGTCGCGGACCGCCTCGGGACCGAGCCAGCCGTCGTGGAGGTCATCCACGGCGACACCGCGACCGGGCCGATGGGGCTCGGCACGTACGGCTCGCGCTCGCTGGCGATCGGCGGCGTCGCAGCCGCGCACGCCGCCGAGAAGCTCGCCACGAAGTGCCGCGAGATCGTCGCGTTCAACTTCGAGGCGTCCGTCGACGACATCGAGGTCGGCCGCGGCGGGTTCTCGCTCGCCGGCGACCCCGACAAGACGATGACGCTCGCGGAGGTCGCGGGCTGCGCCTACATCGACGCGACCGCGATGCCGGAGGGCATGGAGCTCGGCCTCGAGCAGATGCTGATCTACGACCCGTCGAACTTCGTGTTCCCGTTCGGGACGCACATCTGCGTCGTGGACGTCGACCCGAACACCGGCAAGGTCGAGATCGTGCGCTGGGTGGCCGTCGACGACTGCGGCCCGGCGGTCAACCCGATGCTCATCGACGGGCAGGTCCACGGCGGCGTCGCGCACGGCATCGGCCAGGCGCTCTACGAGCAGGTGGTCTACGACGACCGCGGACAGCTCGTGACCGGCACGTTCATGGACTACGCGCTGCCGACGGCGTCGGAGATCCCGAGCTTCGAGCTCGACAGGACCGAGACGAAGTCGCCGTCCAACTCGCTCGGCGTCAAGGGCATCGGCGAGGCGGGCACGATCGCCTCGACGCCGGCGATCGTCAACGCGGTCATCGACGCGCTGCGCCACGAGGGCATCTCGTACATCGACATGCCGCTCACGCCGCTGCGCATCTGGGAGGCGCTCGAGGAGGCGCGCGGGCGCGGCGACGGACCGCCCGAGACCGAGCAGGGCGCGGACCTGCCGCCGCAGGGCGATGGCTCCGCGGGCTCCGGACCGGCGAACCCCGAAGGAGGTGCGAAATGATCCCCGCTGCGTTCGAGTACGCGGTGGCCGAGTCCGTCGACGACGCGATCCGGCTGCTGGGCGAAGGTGGCGAGGACGCGAAGCTCCTGGCCGGCGGGCACTCGCTGCTGCCGCTCATGAAGCTGCGCTTCACGACCCCGTCGTTGCTGGTCGACATCGGCAGGCTCGACTCGCTGCGCGGCGTCGAGACCGGCGACGACTCGTTCCGGATCGGGGCGCTGACGCGTCACGCGGACCTGCAGTCGCGTGACGACATGGGGCTCATCGCCGCGGCGGCGAAGCAGATCGCCGACCAGCAGGTCAGAAACCGCGGCACGATCGGCGGCTCGCTCGCCAACGGCGACTCGGCCGCGGACCTGCCGGCGGTGCTGCTCGCCTACGGCGGGTCGGTCCTCGTGCGCGGCCCGCAGGGCGCGCGCTCGATCGCGGCGGAGGACCTGTTCACGGGCTACCTCACGACGTCGCTCGCGCCGGGCGAGGTGATCACGCAGATCAGGATCCCCGCGCGCACCGGCTACGGCTGGGGCTATGAGAAGTTCAACCGCCGGGCGGAGGACTGGGCGATGGTCGGCGTCAGCGCGCTCGTCAAGAAGGGAGCGGACGGCACGTGCGAGGATGTCCGGGTGGGCCTTGGACACATGGCATCGACGCCGCTGCGCGCCACCGCGACGGAGGACGCGCTGCGCGGCAAGCCGCTGGACGGCGATCACATCGCCGCGGCCGCGAACCTCGCGGCCGACGGCACGGACCCGCAGGGCGACCTCAACGCGACGCCGGACTACAAGCGCCACCTCGCGCGCATCCTGACGATGCGCGCGCTGGCGACAGCGGCGCAAGGCGCGTGAGCGAGGCGTTCGACACGGCGGTGATCTGCGGGTGATCGCCGCCGTCGTACTCGCGGCAGGCGGGGCGTCGCGGTTCGGCTCGGCCAAGCAGACTGGCCGAGCTGGACGGCCGCCCGCTCCTCGAGCACGCGATCCGCGCGGTGGAGGCGGTCGCGCTCGTCGAGCGGATCGTGGTCGTCCTCGGCGCGCGGGCGGACGAGATCCAGGCGGGCGTCGACTTCGGCTCGGCCGAGGTCGTCGTCTGCGAGGACTGGGCGACCGGCCAGGCGGCGTCGCTGCGCTGCGGCATCGCCGCCATCCGGGAGACCGCCGACGCCGTCGTCCTGACGCTGGGCGACATGCCGAAGATCACCCCCGAGGTGATCTCCGAGTTCGCCGCCCTGGCCGCGAAGCACGGCAGCGAGACCCGCGCGCGCGGCATGTTCGACGGCGCGCCCGGCCATCCGGTCGCGCTGGGCAGCGCCTACTTCGACCAGATCGCCGCGCTCGAGGGCGACGTCGGCGCGCGCGACGTGCTCAAGCGCATCGGCGCCTTCCCGATCGAATGCGGCCACCTCTGCTCGGGCATCGACATCGACACGCCCGAGGCGCTCGAGGATCTGCGGTCCTGACGCCCGCGCCCGGGCGCACGACGGGCGGCGGCACGCCGGGGTAGGCTCAGTTGAGCGCTGCCGTGCCAGGGACGACCCTGCAGAGCGAGCTGGCACCGGTGCCAGCCGCAATCGATAGCGCGCTCTCTATGAGACAAGCCGAACATTTCGCTTGAAGGCAAAGACAACGACAGTGAGGATGCACGCATGACCCTGGTCGAGGAGCCGGCCGGTGCCGCCGTGCGCGCGGTGCCCGTGCTGCCGAAGCGCCTCGAGCCTCTGGCGGTCGCCGCCGTGCGCAATGCCGCGATGGCCGCGTTCGTGTGGGCGGGCCGGGGCGACGGCAAGGCCGCCGACGGCGCCGCCACCGAGGCGATGCGCCTGGCCCTCGGCGAGGCGCACGTGCTCGGCACCGTCGTCATCGGCGAGGGCGAGAAGGACAACGCCCCGATGCTCTACAACGGCGAGCAGGTCGGCGAGGGCGACGAGGTCAGCTTCGACATCGCCGTCGACCCCGTCGAGGGCACCGACCTGTGCGCCGCCGGCCAGGCCGGGGCGCTGACGACGATCGCGTTCGCCGGCGTCGGCGGGCTGTGGTCGCCGGGCCCGGCGCACTACATGGACAAGCTCGTCGTCGGACCCGCCGCGCGCGACGCGATCGACCTGCGCGACGAGCCCGAGCGCGTGCTCAAGCGCGTCGCCGCCGCGCTCGGCAAGCGCCCGCGCGACATGGTCGTCGTCGTGCTCGACAAGCCGCGCCACGTCGAGCTCATCGCGCGGCTGCGGGCGTGCGGCGCTCGCGTGCAGACGCCGACAGCCGGCGACGTCGCGGGCGCGCTGCTCGCCGCGCTGCCGGGCACCGGCGTCGACCTGCTGATGGGCTGCGGCGGAACGCCCGAGGGCGTCATGGCCGCGTGCGCGGTGAAGTGCGTCGGCGGCGGCATGCAGACTCGCCTCGCGCCGCAGCGCGAGCCCGAGCGCGAGGCGATCGCGGCCGCCGGGCTGTCGACGACCGAGATCCTCGAGGTCGACGACCTCGTCCGGGGCGACGCGATGTTCGCCGCGACGGCCATCACCGGCGGCACGCTGGGCCTGAGCGCCCCGCGGCGCTCCGGCGGCTGGAACCTCACGCATTCGCTGATCGTGCGCCCGGGATCGGTGCGCAGGATCGTCGAGAGCAGACCCGTAACCGACCAGGAGTGATCTAGATGCCGCTCGTGACCATGCGCCAGCTGCTCGACGAGGCCGCCGCCGGCGGCTACGGCGTCGCAGCGTTCAACGTCAACAACATGGAGCAGATCCAGGGGATCATGGAGGCCGCGCAGGAGACGCAGTCGCCGGTGATCGTCCAGGCCTCGCGCGGCGCGCGCAAGTACGCCGGCGACCGCTTCCTCTACCACATGATGCTCGCGGCGGCCGAGACGTACCCCGACATCCCCGTCGCGCTGCACCAGGACCACGGCAACTCGCCTGAGACGTGCATCAGCGCCATCGAGCTCGGCTTCACGAGCGTGATGATGGACGGCTCGCTCGGCGAGGACGCCAAGACGCCGCTGAGCTTCGAGGACAACGTCGCGGTCACGAAGAAGGTCGTCGAGTACGCGCATGCGCGCGGCGTCACGGTCGAGGGCGAGCTCGGCACGCTCGGCGGCATCGAGGACGGCGTCGGCTCCGGCGAGATCTGCCTCACCGACCCGGCCCAGGCCGAGGAGTTCGTCGAGCGCACGGGCGTCGACGCGCTCGCCGTCGCGATCGGCACGAGCCACGGCGCGTACAAGTTCTCGCGCGAGCCCGACGGCGACATCCTCGCGATGGAGATCATCGAGGACATCCACCGCCGCCTGCCCGACACGCACATCGTCATGCACGGCTCCTCGAGCGTGCCCGGCGGACATCGTCGAGCGCGTGAAGGCCGCCGGCGGCGAGGTCGACGCCGGCTTCGGCGTGCCGATCTCCGCGATCCAGCGCGGCATCGAGCACGGCGTGCGCAAGGTCAACATCGACACCGACGGGCGCCTCGCGATCACCGCGTTCATGCGCGAGCACTTCCGCGACAAGCCCGGCGACTGGGATCCGCGCGGCCCCGGCAAGGCCGCTCGCGCGGGTCAGAAGCACATCTGCGCCCTGCGCATGCAGGAGCTCGGCATGGCCGGCCACGCGGGCGACTACGAGCCGATGTCGCTCGAGCAGATGGCCGAGCGCTACGCCGCCGGCGTGCGCACGACCTAGTCTAGAGCGCCCGCATGATCGACGTCGCCTTCCTCGGGGCGCATGTGCGGCCCGCGGCGACGGCTGTCGTCATCGACGTGCTGCGCGCGACGTCGACGATCACGCGCGCGCTCGCCTCCGGCTACGAGCGCGTGCTCGTGGCCGGCGGGATCGAGCAGGCCGAGGCGCTGCGCGGCGAGGGACGCGTGCTGGCGGGCGAGCGCGACTGCGAGCGCCCGCCGGGCTTCGACCTCGGCAACTCGCCCGAGGAGACGCTGACGCCGCTCGGCCCCGAGCTGATCTTGGCGACGACCAATGGCGCGCCGGCGATCGTCGGCGCCGTGGCCGTCTGCGACGAGGTCCTGCTCGCGTGCCTGCTACAACCAGGACGCCGTCGTGCGGGAGCTGTCGGCCCGCACCGGCGACATGCTCATCGTCTGCGCCGGCACGAACGGCGCGGTCACGGTCGAGGACACCTACCTCGCCGGGCGCCTGAGCGCCGCGCTCGACGGGCGAACGACCGACGCCGCGCTCATCGCCGAGGCCGTCGCGGCCGCCTACCCGGAGCCGATCGACGCGCTCGAGGCACAGCGCGGGAGCCAAGCACTCCAGCCGTCGGGCTCGGGTCCGACATCACGTTCTGCGCGCAGGAGTCGATCGACGGACGCATCCGTGCTCGACGCATGGTCGCGAGCCACGCTGGGCGAGGCAGCCGTGCTCGAAGCGGCACTCATAAACGTATTAGCAATGTAAACGCGACGATCTTTGGCTTTTTATCTTAGGATCGCCGAGGTAGTGTGCGCGTCAGAGCACACGCGAGAGAGGACGGAATGAGCACCACCGAGAAGGACGGACAGAAGAAGACCAAGAGTCGCTGGGACTCCGGGGTCACGCCGTACGCCGAGATGGGCTACTGGAACCCGGACTACGAGGTCAAGGACACCGACATCCTCTGCGCGTTCCGGATCACGCCGCAGGAGGGCGTCGACCCGATCGAGGCAGCTGCAGCGGTCGCCGGCGAGTCTTCGACCGCGACGTGGACCGTCGTCTGGACCGACCGCCTCACGCCATACGAGCACTACCAGGCCAAGGCCTACAGCGTCGAGGAGGTCCCGGGCACCCCGGGCCAGTACATCGCGCTGATCGCCTACGACATCGACCTCTTCGAAGAGGGCTCGATCGCGAACCTCACGTCCTCGATCATCGGCAACGTCTTCGGCTTCAAGCCGCTCAAGGCGCTGCGCCTCGAGGACATCCGGATCCCGGTCGCCTACGTCAAGACGTTCCCGGGCCCCCCGCACGGCATCGTCATGGAGCGCGAGTACCTCGACAAGTTCGGCCGCCCGCTGATCGGCGCGACGACGAAGCCGAAGCTCGGCCTGTCGGCCAAGAACTACGGCCGCGTCGTCTACGAGGCGCTGCGCGGCGGCCTGGACTTCACCAAGGACGACGAGAACATCAACTCGCAGCCCTTCATGCGCTGGCGCGATCGCTACATCCACGCGATGGAGGCCGTGCAGCGCGCACAGGCCGCCACGGGCGAGGTCAAGGGCCACTACCTCAACGTCACCGCGGCGACGATGGAGGACATGTACGAGCGCGCCGAGTTCGCCAAGGAGGTCGGCTCGATCATCATCATGCAGGACCTCACCGTCGGCTACACGGCGATGTCCTCGATGTCGAACTGGTGCCGCGCCAACGGCATGATCCTGCACCTGCACCGCGCCGGCCACGGCACGTACACGCGCCAGAAGACGCACGGCGTGTCGTTCCGCGTGATCGCGAAGTGGTGTCGCCTGCTGGGCGTCGACCACATCCACGCGGGCACCGTCGTCGGCAAGCTCGAGGGCGACCCGGCGATGATCATGGGCTACTACAAGATCCTGCGCGACGGCTACAACAAGAAGGACCTCTCGCTGGGCATCTACTTCGACCAGGACTGGTGCTCGATGCCGGGCGTCATGCCGGTCGCGTCGGGCGGCATCCACGCCGGCCAGATGCACCAGCTGCTGCACTACCTCGGGGAGGACAGCATCCTCCAGTTCGGTGGCGGCACGATCGGCCACCCGATGGGCATCGCGGCGGGCGCCAGCGCCAACCGCACCGCCGTCGAGGCGATCATCCAGGCTCGCAACGAGGGTCGCGACTACTACACCGAGGGTCCGGACATCCTCGTCGAGGCCGCCAAGGGCTGCCCCGAGCTGAACGCCGCGCTCGAGGTCTGGAAGGACATCACGTTCAATTACACCTCGACCGACACGGCTGACGTCGAAGTCACGCCGACGTCGGCGTAGAGGAGACAGACATGAGACTCACACAAGGAACGTTCTCCTTCCTGCCCGACCTGACCGACGAGCAGATCGAGGCGCAGATCACCTACGCGCTCGGCAACGGCTGGTCGATCATGGTCGAGTACACCGACGACCCGCACCCGCGCAACGGGCTGTGGGACATGTGGTCGCCGCCGATGTTCGACCTCGAAGAGGGCGAGGCGGACGTCGTGATGCGCGACGTGCGCGCGTGCCGCGAGGCGCATTCGCACCTCTACGTGAAGGTCGTCGCCTACGACCGCTCCAAGGGCCGCCAGACGTCGGCGCTGTCGTTCATCGTCAACCGTCCGGAGCACGAGCCCGGCTTCCGCCTGGAGCGCCAGGAGACGCAACGACCGCGTCATCCGCTACACGATCCACTCCTACGCCGGCCTCAACACGCCGGCGGGCGAGCGCTACGGCGGCCCGGGCGGGGACCTCGCGCCGGTCATCGCCCACGGGGCCAAGTCGAACGGCAAGTCGGGCGAGTAAGTGGCACAGACGATCGAAACCCTGCCTGAGAAGGTCAAGGCCCTCGACGACGCCGACGCGGTCGAGGCGGTGCTGTCCGAGCTCGACGAGGAGCTCGTCGGCCTCGGTCCCGTCAAGGAGCGCATCCGCGAGATGGCGGCGCTGCTGGTCATCGACAAGCTGCGCCGCGAGGCAGGGCTCGAATCGTCGCGCCCGTCGCTGCACATGACGTTCACCGGCAACCCCGGTACCGGCAAGACCACCGTCGCGCTGAAGATGGCGGAGATCCTCCATCGGCTTGGCTACATCACCAAGCCGAAGGTGGTCTCCGTCACGCGCGACGACCTCGTCGGCCAGTACGTCGGCCACACCGCGCCGAAGACGCGCGACGTGCTCAAGCGCGCCAAGGGCGGCGTGCTGTTCATCGACGAGGCGTACTACCTGTATCGCCCGGAGAACGAGCGCGACTACGGGCAGGAGTCGATCGAGATCCTGCTGCAGGTCATGGAGACCGAGCGCGACGACCTCGTCGTCGTCCTCGCGGGCTACAAGGACCGGATGGACACGTTCTTTCGCTCGAACCCCGGCATGGGCTCGCGCGTCGCGCACCACCTGCACTTCCCGGACTTCACGGTTCCGGAGCTCGCCCAGATCGCCGAGATGATGCTCAAGCAGCAGCAGTACGAGTTCACCGACGAGGCGCGCGAGGCGTTTCGCGAGTACATCGAGCGCCGCGTCGAGCGTCCGCGCTTCGCCTACGGGCGCAGCATCCGCAACGCGATCGACCGCGCGCGGATGCGCCAGGCCGGTCGTCTGTACGATCGTCGCGATGAGCTCACCAAGGAGGATCTCGTCACGATCGAGGCCGAGGACATCCTCGCGAGCTCGCTGTTCTCCGACGAGGACGGCGAGTCGTCGGACGACGGCAACGCCCCCGGCAACCAGAGCTAGTCCAGGAGTCATCTGATGGCCCGACCGATCATCCTCGGCGTCGTCGGCGATTCCGCGACCGGCAAGACGACGCTCTCGCGCGGCCTCGTCCGCATGCTCGGCGAGAACAACGTCACGCACGTCGCGGCCGACGACTACCACCGCTACGACCGCCGCCAGCGCGCCGAGCACGGCATCACGCCGCTGCATCCGGACTGCAACTACATCGACATCATGGAGCGCCACTTCGCCGAGCTGCGCGAGGGCCACGCGATCCTCAAGCCCGTCTACCAGCACAAGGACGGCACGTTCGGCCCGCCGGTCTACACGAAGCCCAACCAGTTCACGCTGATCGAGGGGCTGCTCGGCTACCACACCGAGGCGCTGCGCGACTCCTACGACGTGCGCGTGTTCCTCGCCCCGCCGGAGGAGCTGCGGCGCAAGTGGAAGGTCCAGCGCGACTGCTCGCGGCGCGGCTACACGACCGACCAGGTGCTCGAGGAGCTCGACCGCCGCGAGCCGGACTCCGAGCTGTACATCCGCCCGCAGCAGCGCTGGGCGGACATCGTCGTCTCGTTCATGCCCGGCAGCCGCGGCGACCAGGAGCACCTCGACGCGGAGATCGTCCTGCGCAAGGGGCTCGACGCACCCGGACCTGTCGGAGTTCGTCGACGGCGGGCGCAAGGGTCTGACGCTCGAGGAGAACGACGACGAGCACAAGCTGTTCGTCCCCGGCGACATCGATCCGGCGCGCGGCTCGGAGATCGAGGAGGCCGTCTGGGCGCGGATGCACTTCGCGCAGCACCTGCGCTCCGAGCGCCTCGGCGAGTTCACCGTCGGCACGGAGCTGCACCGCTCCGAGTCGCTGGCGGTCGTCCAGGTGCTCGTGCTGTACCACCTCGTGACGGCGCGGGCCGCCGTCGCGCTCGGCGGCGACGGCACGCGCGCCGACCGCGCCGGCCGCGCTCGCCCGCGAGGTAGCCTCGCGGGCGCGCGCGCCGCTGCACCGCCGTGAGCCGTCGGCTCGCGGTGCCGGACATCGTGGCGTTCGTACACTGGCATGTGGCAATTGCCACAAGACCCCTGGGGAGCGTCCATGTCTACAACTGCGCCACGTGTGCTCATCGTCGCCAACCGCACCGCCGCGACCGAGCCGCTGCTGGCAGCGGTGCGGCGCCGGGCGCAGGCGGGGCCCGCAGGTTCCACCTGCTCGTGCCGGCGGCGCCGCGCGGCCTGCATCGCGTCGTCGATCCCGAGGACTCGGGTCGCGAGGAGGCCGAGGAGCGCCTCGCGGTCGCGCTCGAGCTGCTCCACGAGGCGGCCGGCTCGCAGGTCAGCGGCCACGTCGGCAGCGCCGACCCGATGGCCGCGATCGCCGACGTCCTCAACGACCGGCGCGTCCACGAGATCATCCTCTCCACGCTGCCGCGGCGGCTGTCGCGCTGGATGCACCTGGATCTGCCGAGCAAGCTCAACGGGATGGGCATCCCGGTCACGCACGTCGAGGGCGAGCGCGCCCCGGCCGAGATCGCGGGGCCAGGGCCGCATAGCGGCCGTGACTCGGGTGGAGCCCCGCCGACCGGTTGTGGCCGGGGTCCTACCGCGCCGGGCGAGCGGTCTTCGCGGCGACGGCGCTCGGGATGCCCGAGCCCTCGCTGAGCGCGTCGCGCGCGTCGGCGGACGCGACGAAGTTCATGAAGCGCTCGACGGCGGTGCGGCGCGGGCCGACGGTCGAGCACATCGCATACCAGCGGCGGGCGGCGGGCCGGTGGCGGACGGGCAGCGCGGCGAGCAGCCCGGCCTCGAGCTCGAGCGCGACCGCGGCGCGCGAGATGAACGCGACGCCGATGCCGGCGCGCGCGGCCTGCTTGATCGCGCCGTTGGAGCCGAGCGTCAGCGTCTGCGGCTCGAGGCCGGCGGCGGCGAGGAACTCCTCGTTGACGATGCGCGTGCCGGAGCCGGGCTCGCGCAGCAGCCAGACGCGGCGCTCGAGCTCGGCGGCGTCGATCGTGCCGCCGCCGACGTGCGGGTCGTCGGGCGCGGTGATGAGCACGAACTCGTTTGCGAGGATCGCCGTCGACTGGATCCGCGGGTCGCGCGGCGGGCGGCCGCCGATCGCGACGTCGGCGCGGTGGTCGAGCACGAGGTCGAGCACCTGCTCGCGGTTGCCGACGGCGAGCGTCAGCCCGATGCCCTCGTTGCTCTGCCCGAACACGCGCATGAGCGGCGGGACGAAGGACTCGGCCGCGGTCGTGACGGCGGCGAGGCGCAGCCGCCGGTCGGCGAGGTGCGCGGCCTCGCGCGCGGCGCGGCGGCCCTCCTCGAGCAGGCCGATGACGTCGGAGGCGAACGGAGCGAATGCGTTGCCGGCGGCGGTCGGCCGGATGCCGCGGCCCTCGCGCTCGGTGACCGGCGTGCCGAGCTCGCGGGAGAGCGCTGCGACGGCGGCCGACACCGACGGCTGCGTGACGACGAGCTCGTCGGCAGCAGCCGTCACCGAGCCCCCGCGCATGACCGCGAGAAAGCTTCGAAGCTGCGTGAGAGTTATAGACACGACCCACAGCTTAGCGGCTAATCGAGAGGAATCACACGATACAGATCAGTCTGTCTGTGAATTGACGGGCGCCAAGACGGCGAAAGCCCCGCCGGAGCGAGGCTTTCGGGCAAGCGGATGAAGGGACTCGAACCCTCGACCTTCTGCATGGCAAGCAGACGCTCTAGCCAACTGAGCTACATCCGCGAGGACGGCGATTATAGCCCCGCCGCTCGCCGCCCGTCGCCGGGGTGCCGTGCGGCTTCCCTCGACGGCGGATGCGAGATCTCGCATCCGAGCATGCAGGATGTGCGCAGTCCTGCACCTCTGAAACCCGCAGTTGAACGGCATGGTTCGGCAGTGGATCATATGGCTAGCCCCGATGTAAGCGGGCGGGAGACCCGGGATCCTGTGTGCCGTTGATGGTCTTGGAAGACCATGGGGCCAACGTGTTAGGGGCGAACTTCATATGCAGGATTTGACCCAGGGCGTAGCGCCGGAGAACGCGCCGCTGATCGCGATGCTCGCGGGCGACGAGCTCGCGGCGCGCCGGATCGAAGGCGTGCTCGCCGCAGACGGCATGCTCGTCGCGACGCGCGGAGGCTGCGCGGGCGACATCGCCGCGGGCACCGTGCTCGACCCGGACGTGCTCGTGGTCGCGTGCGGCCGCGGCATCACCGAGCGCGACCAGCAGATGCGCCGCATGCGGCGCGGGATGCCGCAGACGCAGATCGTCGCGGTCATGCCCGAGGACTCGCGGCGCGGCGTGCGCCGCGCGCTCGAGGCGGGCGCCGACGGCGTCGTCTTCGAGACGATGCTCGAGAGCACGCTGTCGGTGACCGTGCGCTCGGTGCTCGCGGGCCAGACCGTGGTCCCGGCCGCCGGCCGGCTGGAGCTCGACCGGCCGACCCTCTCGACGCGCGAGAAGCAGGTGCTGAGCATGGTCGTCGCGGGGATGAGCAACAAGGCGATCGCCGGCGAGCTGTTTCTGGCGGAGAGCACCGTGAAGTGCCACCTGTCGTCGGCGTTCTCCAAGCTCGGCGTGCGCTCGCGCAACGAGGCCGCCGACCTCATCCTGCACTCCGGCGGCGACAGCGGCGGCGGCGTGCTCGCCCCGGCCTACGCCTACGCCGGAAGCTAGGGGCGATCGATGAAGCGCCTGCTGATCGTCGCCGATCGCTCGATGGTCGTGCACTCGATCCGGCTTGCCCTGCGGCAGACGGCCGGCTTCGAGGTCGTCGGGTTCGTCGACGGCCGCGGCTCGGTCCGCGACGCGTTGATCGAGCACCGCCCGGACGTCGTGCTGGTCGACGAGCTCGAGGACTCGGGCGAGGCTCTCGCCCGGCTGCGCGAGGCGACCGAGCACGCCCCCGACGCGCAGATCGTGCTGCTGACGCTGCGGATGGAGGACGGCTGGCTCGCCGACGTGTTCGAAGCCGGCGCCGACGCCGTGCTGTCGAAGAGCATGCATCCCGTCAGCCTCGGCACGACGCTGCGCGAGGTCGTGCGCGGCAACGTCGTGCATCGCTACGAGAGCCCGCGGCGCGCCGCGGCCGAGGCCTGCCCGCTCACGCGGCGCGAGCTCGAGATCCTGCTGCTCGCGGCGGAGGGTCACACGAACGGGCAGATCGCGCGGTCGCTGTGGGTGACCGAGCAGACCGTGAAGTTTCACCTGTCGAACACGTATCGCAAGCTCGGCGTGGCCAACCGCACCGAAGCCAGCCGCTACGCGCACCTGCACGAGCTCGTCGAGCCGCGCGAGCGGCTGGCGTCCTGAGACGCCCGGGGCCCTGCCCCGGCTCCGCGGCGATCGAGCACCGGCGACCGCCGGCGGCCGTTAGGGCCGCCGGCGGAACCGGCCGTGTGTCGGGTGCTCATCCGTGGCCTCCCGCCACCCGGCGCGCGCCCTGTCGTGGGGCGACGACCGTGGACGCGCTGGTCAGTCGGACACCACTGAGGAATCCTGGCTGCCGACTGCCACTCTGAGACTAGAGGTTCCGCCGCGTACTGGCCATTGGTGTAGGCCCGATGGCGTAAGGACGTTTCTCGCCCGGCGCGTCAAGCGGGCGCGGCGTCACTTGCCGGTGCGCCGGAATTCGGTGAGTCGGCGAGCTCGGCGAGGATCTCGTCGGTGTGCTCGCCCAGGCGCGGCGAGCGCACGGCGGGCAGGCGCCCGCTGCGCGAGAACACAAGCGGCGAGGCGGGCGTGAGGTACGTCCCGACCGGATGCTCGACGTCGGTGAACATCGGGTTCTCGGTCGAGCAGCGCGGGTCCTCGGCGACGAGCTGCTTGAAGGTCTGGTACGGGCCCCAGGACACGCCCGTGCCGGCGAACGCGGCGCGGATCTCCTCGAGCGTGCGCTCGGCGAACCACGGCGTGAGCAGCTCGCGGATGAGGTCGCGGGCCTTGTAGCGGCCGGCCTCGCCGCGCAGGTCGTGACCCGTGGCCTGCTCGACGGTCGCGAACAGCTCCTCGGTCCCGGTCGCCTCCTTCAGCGCCTTCCACTGGCGCCCGGTGAGGCCGACGACCATGACGCGCCTGCCGTCGGACGTCGGGAAGTCGCCGCCGAAGGCGCCGTAGAGGTAGTTGCCGTCGCGCGGCTGCTCGCGGCCCTCGAGCTGGACCTCGGCGATGCGCCCGAGGTTGCCGACGGTCGCGAACGCGACGTCCGACAGCGCGATCGTCACGAGCTGGCCCGCGCCGGTCCTGTCGCGGTGGCGCAGCGCGGCGAGCAGGCCGGCGACGGCGAGCCCGCCCATCGCCGTGTCCCACGCGGGCATGAGGCTGTTCGTGGGGACGGCCGAGTCGCGCGGGCCCATCGCCTCGGGGAAGCCGGCCGACGGGTTGACGGTGTAGTCGACCTCCGACGAGCCGTCGTGGTTGCCCGTCATGACGACCATGATGAGGTCGGGCCGGCGCTCGGCGAGCTTCTCGTAGCTCATCCAGCCGCGCGCGGGGAAGTTCGTCAGGAAGATGCCGTTGCCGGGGCCGGGCGCGGTGATGAGCTGGGTGAGCGTCTCGCGGCCCTCGTCGGAGCGCAGGTCGACCGTGAGCGAGCGCTTGCCCTTGTTGAGGCCCGACCAGAAGAGGCTGTCGCCGTCGCGCGTCAGCGGCCAGCGCTTGTGGTCCAGCCCGCCGCGCGGGTCGTCGAAGCGGATGACGTCGGCGCCGAGCTGCGCGAGGGTCATGCCCGCCGTCGGCGCGGCGACGAACGCCGAGCCCTCGATCACGCGCACGCCTTGAAGGATTCCGTCGCTCATGCCATCGCTCCTACGAGTCGCCAGTCGAGTACCGCGGCCTGGTCGCCGCCGGCGCGCTGCGCCGTGACCTCGATGCGCAGCGTGACGAGGCCGCCGCCGTCGGGCAGCGGCTCGGTCGCCTCGAGCTGCACGGTGCTGCGCAGCACGTCGCCTTCGAACACGGGTCCGAGGTGGTTGCAGTGATGCCAGCCGATGATCGTCACGAGGTTCGGCAGGGCCTTCGTGAGCTGCGCCGCGGCGATGCCGATCGTGTGCCCGCCGTAGACGAGGCGCTTGCCGGAGCTGTGCGAGCCGGGGTCGGTGTGCGCCTTGGCGATGTTCAGCGACAGGCGCACGAGCTCGGTGGCGGCGGTGACGCTGTCGCCGCCGTCGATGACCCAGGTGGTTGGCGCCTGCAGGTCGGCGAAGTGGGCTCCCGGGACAGCGGCGCGGTAGGCGCTGAGGTCCAGGCCGTCGAGCGTGTGGTGCAGCGCGTCGGCGGGCAGGTCGGCGGGGAACTGGTCGAGGTCGTCGGCGTGCGGCTGCGAGGCCTCGAGGTCGTCGATCGGGAGCATCGCGCAGCGCCAGTAGTCGAGGATCGCGCGGTCCTCCTGGTCGGTCGTGACGATGTGCAAGACGGCGAGGCCGGTCGGCTTGCGGCCCTCCTTGATCGTGTTGCGCTTCAGCGCGACGATCTCGGTCGTCGTCTTGAGCGTGTCGCCGATCGCCGGCAGGCGGCGCAGCATGAGACGGCGGTAGAAGAGGTTGCCGATGACGCGCTGGGTCGGCAGCGTGGACTGGCCGATCGAGACGTCGCAGACGAGCATCGGGTGGGCGAGGCGCCGGCCGGCGACCTTGTCGGAGAGGCTCGCGTCGAGCGCGATGCGCAGGCGGTCGCCGACGATCGACTGGTGCAGGGCGGCGTGGCCCTCGGTGAGGGTCATCGCCGGGAACTCGACGTACGCGTCGCCGACGGACAGCTGCTCCCAATAGGGCCCGCCGACCTGCACGGCGTCGCTTGCGATCGTGGGCTGTGCACTCATGCTGGAACCTCGTGGTCGACGGTGCGCAGATCCCCTCGACACGGGCGCGCCGGAGGCGCCGAAACTACCACGGGCGTGCGAGCTATGACGTCGTGGCGCGTGCGTCGAACGTGAGGTGGTCGCCGATCGCGAGCGGCTCGTGCGGATCCGTGATCGGCCCGCGGCCTCCCTCGAGGGTCGCGAGGATGCCGGTGCCGAGCATGATCCCGGCGGCGTCCGCCGCGGCCGCGAGCGTGGCCGCGTGCAGCGTGCGCGGCGGGGCGCCGGGGGCGATGCTCACGGCGATGCGCGGGGCGAGCCGGGCTCGTGCGGCGTCGTACTCGGCGGGCGTGTTGAGGTTCTCGAGCGAGTCCAGGTGCGGGTCGAGCGCCGCCAGCGCCGGATCGGCGAGCAGCGTGTCCTCGTCGAGCGCGCGAGCGCGCAGGCGGCTCACGAGCGCGCTCGCCTTGAACTGGCCCCTTTGGATCTGCTCGGCGAGCGCTTGTGCGAGCGCGGCGGTGCGGTACGCGGCCGCGAGGTGGTGGTCGAAGCCGTGCGCGCGGGGGAGGGCGACGTCGTCTTGCGTTCGCAGCGACCGCAGGACGTGCGCGACGAACGCCGGGTGCAGGAGCGGCGTGTCGACGCCGGTGACGTAGACGACGTCGGCGCGGTCGCCGAGCTGCCGGAGCCCGGCGGCGATCCCCTGCAGCGGCCCGCGATCGTCCTCGTCGTCTTCGGCGAGCTCGACTTCGGGGGGCAGCGGCGGCAGCTCTTGGCCGTTCGCGCGCACGACGACCACGGGGCCGCCTCGGCCTCCGCCGCCGACGGCGCGTGCGACGAGGCCTACTGCGCGGCGCACGAGCGTCGAGCCGTGCCACTCGAGGGTGGCCTTCGGCGTTCCCATGCGCCGCGACCGCCCGCCGGCGAGGACGATGGCCGCCGTGCGCGGCTCACGCATCGAGCGCGTGTTCGAACGCGTCGAGCGCGCGGCGATCGAAGAGCCAGAAGCGGGCCTCCTCGACGCTCGGATGGTGGTCGAGCGCCTGGCGCGTCGCGGCGATCGCGACGCCCGCCGCCTGCTCGAGCGGGTAGCCGTAGGCGCCGGCGGAGATCGCGGGGAAGGCGACGCGGCT
Source organism: uncultured Actinomycetes bacterium (assembly GCA_963743055.1). Taxonomy (GTDB): domain Bacteria; phylum Actinomycetota; class Thermoleophilia; order Solirubrobacterales; family Solirubrobacteraceae; genus CADCVQ01. The sequence continues at coordinate 86,879 of CAVUOK010000009.1, forward strand.
GCAGTCGTGGTCGGCGGCCAGCTCGATGGCTTTGCGATAGCACGCGGCGAGCAGGTCGGCCTCGCGTTCGCCGCCGCCGCGCCAGACGGGCCCGACGGCGTGGATCACGTGCCGGGCCTTCAGGCGCCCACCGCCCGTGATCTTCGCGTCGCCGGTGTCGCAGCCGCCGAGCGCGCGGCACTCGTCGAGCAGCTGCGGCCCGGCCGCGCGGTGGATCGCGCCGTCGACCCCGCCGCCGCCCAGCAGGCTCGCGTTGGCCGCGTTGACGATCGCCTCGGCCTCGGCATCCGTCGTGATATCTCCGAGATGCAGCGTGATCATCGGTCGAGGAGCCATGCGACGATCCCTGCCGGGATGGCCCGACGCGCACCCCTCAGCATCGCTCATCGTGTCGCACGATAGTCAGTCAGCGGCCGCAATAAACCCCGGATGTTTACGGGTGGCGACCGCAAAAGACCCTACTTTCTGCGGTAGGTCGGTTGGTGTGCCCGTCGCGAAGGGATCCCGCTCAGAGGCGCCGTCCGGATTCGAACCGGAGTAAACGGCTTTGCAGGCCGCTGCGTAGCCACTCCGCCACGGCGCCGGAAGGGACCGGGAGAGGGTACCGACCGTCGCCGGGTCGGTCTGCGCCCGGAGCTCAGGCGGACGGCGGGCTGGCGGAGGCCGCGCCGATGCGCAGGCCGATCCGCCGCACGATGCCGCCCATCGCCAGGGCTCGGACGATCCAGGTGCGCTGGTCGCGCGCCGTGCTGCCGATGACGGTCGGCGCCGTGGCGAGCCAGAAGCAGCCGTCCTGGAAGTAGGCCTCGGAGTGCAGCTCCTTCAGGCGCGCGACGGTGTCGCCGACCTGCAGTCCGCCCCGGGTCTTCAAGCCGCTGCCGTACACGGTGGCCGTCTGCAGCACGCCGAGCCGGGCGACGCAGGTCGCCTTCGTCGGGTAGGCGGTGCCGAGGCTGACGAACGTCGCGCGCAGGCCGAGCTTGCGCCACGAGAGCGTGCAGGCGACCCGCGACGTGCGCTTGGTGGCCGTCGGGCGCCCGAACGCCGTGATCGCGCGAGCGATCGTGGGCGGCGACGTCTTGGATGAGGTGCGCAGGCTGCCGATCCGGGTGACTTGGTCGCCGACCCATTCGATCGTGGGGGTGGCCTGCTCGGGCGCGTCGGGGGCGCTTGCGACGGCGGTGGTGGTGGCAGGCAGCGCCGCGAAGGCGAAGCAGACGGCTCCGATGATCCTCGCGTGCATCACGCCGGGTCACCTACCCGCTGGGCAGCCGCGGCACGCCCGGGCTCGGCCCGGCGGCGCGGGCCGTAGCGCGTCAGGCGTCGCCGCCCTCCTCGGCCAAGCGGTTCGCCTCGCGCGCGAGCAGCCCGAGCCGCGCCTCGCGGACGAGCGGCACCTCGCGGCGGCGCTTGCGGACCATCGCGAGGTCGATCTCCGTCGTGACGACTGCTTCCGTGTTGTCGGGGAGGGCGCAGACGATCTTGCCCCACGGGTCGACGATGTGCGAGCCGCCCCAGAAGCGCAGCAGCTCACCCTCGTCGCCGACGCGATTGCAGAACACGACGTAGCACTGGAACATGCGCGCGTAGAAGACGGTGATGTCGCGCCAGTACGTGCGCGAGTCGTACTGCTCGGGGAAGCGGCTCTGGGAGGAGTTCGTGGGAACGAGCAGGACCCGCGCGCCGTCCTGCACGGCGAGGAAGACGAGGTGCGGCTGCCAGGCGTCGTTGCAGATGAGCGTCGCGACGCGTCCCTGGCGGGTGTCGAACGCGCGCATCGTCTGACCGGGAGAGAAGTGCTTGCGCTCTTCGAAGATGTCGTACGTCGGCAGGTACAGCTTGCGGTGGGTGTGGACGCGCGCGGCGCCGTCGTAATAGGAAGCGGCGTTGTAGTTGTGCACGCCGAGGCCGTCCTCGTAGAAGCCCATGAGGACGTCGGTCTCCGGCGCGACCATGCTGAGCCGGGTGAGGCGCGGGTCGTCGGCCGATAGCGAGACGTCCGTATCGACCTGCCCGAGCGCGTAGCCCGTCAAGAAGAGCTCGGGGAAGACGACGAGATCGCTGCTCTCGCGGCCGCCCTGCTCGATGATCCCGGCGGCCCGCTCGAAGTTCGCGTCGAGGTCGCCGAGCTCGCTGGCGACCTGAGCGAGGGTGATCCGCATCAACGCTGTCGGAGGTCGGCGGGCATCGGGGCGCCGAGCGTAGCTGTCGGTCCACGAGACTGCGTCGCGTTGCTATTCTGATCGCCTCCCAGGGCGATTAGCTCAGCTGGGAGAGCGCCGCCTCGACAAGGCGGAGGTCACTGGTTCGAGCCCAGTATCGCCCATCGCAGGAACACGGCGGTTTGCAGGGAAATGGCGCTCAGCGGAGCGCCACTGCCTTAATCCATTGCCTTACTTTGGGGCTTTCGGGCAGCGCTCAGGGTGCCCAGGGCATTAGTGCCGCCCGTCGGTCCGACACGAGGGCCCCGGATCCACGCGCCCGCCCACGTCAGTCCTTCGACAGCCGTCACGGCGTGCGCTGGGCGCTGGACGCCCACAGCGAAGGCACCGGTGACGCGGCCTACTCGCCAACCACTCGGTACCGGTTGTGGCTCCTGGTGGAGCCGCGCACCGTCTTCGACGGAATCAACGCCGCCAACCGTGCGGCGGCGTCTGACTTCGCGCGCGAGCGCACGGTGCGCCGCTACAACCGCCAGCTCAACGATCTGGTCGAGTTCTGGACGCGGCTTCTGTGCGGTCACGGAGGCGAGTTGCGCGCGCTAGGCGTGGGCGACGGCGTAGACGCGGTCTTCAGGTTGTCGCAGACGACGGCTTTCTCGCGGAGGGCAGGGGCATGAGCACCCAGATCTCGCCGCACCTGTGGCTGCCCGAGCCGCAGCTTTCCTTCCACCCCGACCGTAGCTCCGACCGGGATGTTCATCCGTTGAGGGGACTGCTGACCTACGGGCCACACTCGAAGAGCCTCGTGCCCGACCCGGTTCGGGTGGCCACACTCTCGCCTAGCGGCGAGAGTGATCGCCTTTACGGCTTCATGAAGGAGCTCAACTCCTCTTACAAGCCGCGCGAGCGCAAGGACTATCTGCCCGACTGGCCAGGTTTCCACGGCGTATTTGGGATCCCCATGCGCGGGGCCGGCGGCGGCTGCCACGTCGACCTCGACGAGGACCTCGAGGCCGGGTTCACGGCCTCGACTACCCCGCACGTCGTGCTGGCCGACCGCATCACGCGCGCGGTGCAGGCGCTTGAGGCCTACCGCGACCAGTTCGATGTGTTGTTCATCTACCTACCGTCGCGGTGGGCTGCCGGCTTCTACGGCGGTCCCGGCGAGGACTTTGACCTGCACGACCACATCAAGGCGGCGACCGCCGCGCGGCGCCTCCCGGTCCAGATCGTGCGCGAGGACAAGGCGCTCGCCTACCCCTGCCGGGCTTCGGTCATGTGGCGTATCGGCCTCGCGCTATACGCGAAAGCGGGCGGGGTGCCGTGGAAGCTCGCCGACACCGACGAGGAAATCGCCTACATCGGCATCTCCTACGCGGTGCGCCCGATGGAGTCCGGCCGCCCGCGCTTTGTGACCTGCTGCAGCCAAGTCTTCGACGCTGAGGGATCAGGCCTCGAGTTCGTCGCGTACGACGCCCACGAGGCTGAAGTCCAGCGGGATAGTCCCTACCTCTCGCGCACGGAGATGTTTTGCGTGATGACTCGCTCGATCGAGCTCTACCGCCGCCGACATGCGGGTCGCACACCGCGGAGGGTGATGGTCCACAAGACCACCGAGTTCAAACGAGACGAGGTCGCACGGGGAGTCGGAGGGCGAGGTCTTCGCCTGGCTGCGCACCACGACGCACCACGTGGTCGCGCGCACGCACGACCTCGCGCGCCACGAGGGTCTCGTCGCGGTGGCAGACCGCGCCGTCGACGATCCGGGCGAGTCCGCACTACCCCCGGAGGAGCAGTTCAGGCCACCCAGACCGCATCCCAAGGGCGGGACTGCGACCGATGCGATCTCGAGTTCCTGGAGCGCGCGGTCGTCGGTCCGCAGACCCGAGCATCAGGTGTCACTCGCGACGGACACCGACGACTGCGCTTCGCCGAGCGTGGCGGCGCCAGTGTCGATCCACCGCGCGAGATCCCAAGCGCGATTGCAGATCTGCCGGTGGGCATCCCGCCGATCAGCCGGGGTGTAGTCTGCGGATCTGCCGATGCTAAGCCTGCGGATCTGCCGATGCTAAGCCTGCGGATCTGCCGAGCTAGGACGATCTTGCCGTGACGAGCGTTGTCGAGCGCCATTTGCGGTCGCGCGTGCTCGAGGCCCTCGACGACACCCGGGTGGTGGTCGTGCTTGGTGCCAGGCAAGTGGGCAAGAGCACGCTGGTGCAGGATGTCGCGACCCGAGATCGACCGGCGACCGTCCTCACGCTCGATGACCAAGCGACTCGTGACGCCGCGGCCGCGGATCCGACCGGCTTCGTCGCAGGACTTGTCACGCCGGTCGTCATCGACGAGGTCCAGCGCGTGCCCGACCTGCTCCTGGCGATCAAGGTGCGAGTCGATCGCGACCCGACTCCCGGGCAGTTCCTGCTGACGGGCTCGGCGAATATCCTGACCGCACCTCGGATCGCTGACGCCCTCACCGGGCGAGCAGAGTACCTCCGCCTATCGCCTTTCAGCCAGGGCGAGCTACGTGGGACGACCGAATCGTTCGTGCCGCGACTCTTTGACGGACGCTGGCCCCAGGTCACGAGCCCGGATGTCGGCCGCGCGGCGTACGCGGAGATCGTTGCGGTCGGCGGCTATCCAGCAGTGATGAACCGTGTCGCTTCGCGGCGCGCGCGATTCTTCGACAGCTACGTTGACACGATCCTCCAGCGCGACCTCAGCACGATCGCTCATGTACACGATCAGGCGAACGTCCGCAACCTGCTCTCTGCCATCGCGTCGACGTCCGCCTCGCTGATGAACTTCGACAGCCTCGCCCGCGACCTCTTGCTTTCGCCGAACACGGTGCGTTCGCATGCGGCGCTGCTCGACACGCTGTTCCTTACCACGCGCCTGGAGGCGTGGAGCGCGAACCTGCTTAGCCGCGTCGTCAAGACCCCGAAGGCGTACATCGCCGATAGCGGCTTGCTCTGTCACCTGATCGGCGCCGACGCGGATCGGCTCGCCGACGACGGTGGGATCGCCGGCATGGCTTTCGAGACGTTCGCCGCGATGGAGATCCGCCGTCAGCTGGGTTGGCAAGACAACTCGCCACGACAGTTTCACTACCGCGATCGGGACGGCCGTGAGGTCGACGTGGTGCTCGAACGTCGCGACGGATCAGTCGTCGCCGTCGAGGTCAAGACCACGGCTTCGGCGTCGCCTTCCGACTTTCGCGGCCTGCGGCATCTGCGCGACAAGCTCGGCGATCGGTTCAAGGCCGGAGTGCTGCTGTACACGGGGGAGAGCACCGTGCCGTTCGGGGACAGGTTGGCCGCGGTCCCGCTGTGCGGGCTGTGGGCTGTCTGATCTGAGAAGCGGGCCTCTGACTTTCGAAACTCACGCATGCCCTGCGGTCGGCGGCCGACCCCGCCAGCACCACGATATTCACCCAGACGGCACGATCCGCTGTGGTGGATCTTCCCTTCGCAGCGGAGCCGACATTGGACGGCGGCACCGGCACCGCGCATCGCTACCTGTTCCGCCACTGCTGCGTGGCCGCCCGGCTCCTCTCGGCGCTTGCGACGGACACGCGCCGCGAGCTGATCTGCGAGTGGCACGAGGACTAGCTCGTCGTAACCTCGCTCGGCGTTGCGGCCGTCAGCGTCAAGCATCGCGAGAACCACCTTGCCGCGTCGACGACCAACCGCGGCACCGCGTCCAAGACGTTTGGTCCGCTGACCCTCCGTGCCCGCGACGTGGCGCTTCTTGACCGCCTTGGAATCTCACGCCACCGACGCCCGGCCGTCAGCACGTCGTCGCGACCTACGCAGCGTCCGCGCTCGACCGCCTAGGGATCGTCGATGTCTCGGGGCTGCGCGCCATGCGGATCGCGTTCGAGCTCGTCGCGGCTGCAAGCGTCGATCGTGTCCCTGACCACGCGTGGGTCGCCATCCTCGCCGCCGCGCCGCCGCTCGCGCTGGCGTCATCGCCGAGCAACGCCTTGAGGCGCGCTGCATCGCCGATGAGCAACGCAAGGAAACGTTGCTCAAAGCCGCCCGGGAGCAGGTGCCGCGCCTGCAGGCGCTCGACGACGACGTGCCGCCCGAGACGGCCATGGCACGCAAGCTTGAGGCTGGGGTCTCGGCGCGTCGGTGGTTGACCCGGCGCGAAGACGCCGTCGCGTGCGGTTCTCGCATCGCGCGCAGGTCCGCGGCATCGACGAGCGCGAGGACGAAGACGAGCTGCGCAGCCTGCAGGGGGATGAGGCCGATGCCGCCGAGACCGCCGCGATCGACACGGGCGCGATCTCGGTATGGCGAACCCCGCCGCAGCGACACATCGCAGTCAACCGCCGGCATCCCCATGGAGAAGGGCGGGGTTTTCGCGTCCTCGGCGGGTGCGGTTGACACTTAAACGCGAGTTCGCTAGTTATTGGCGCACATCGTCGCACCGTAGCGTGTGACGACCGCGATCGCGCCGGGGGTGCGACCCGCAGCATGTGACACGGGCACCCGACACTTTACCTGCGCGGCTCTCGGAGGGTTGTACCCGACGCATCACTCTGGTTACTTGAACACCGTCGGCGGGCTGCCAGTGCCCGCAACTCTTACCGGGGGAGAGGAACAGTGCTGATGGTCGCTACCGAGCGCAACCTGCGATGAGCCCGTCGAGCATGTACGCCGCCGAGGCGCCCGCCAGCCCGACGCCCGCCGGGCCGCTGCCGCTGATCACGCCCAACTGCCGGCGCATCGACCGCCGGCGGCGCGACCTGTCCTTCGGGGTGCGCGCTCACCTGCGGCCCTACTTCGAGGTGCTGCTGACGACCGATCGCTCGCTCTTCGACCCGGCCAACGCGAGCCGTCGCACGCCCGCCAACTTCTACGCCGGCCGCCAGGACGGCGGCCTGCTGCGCTCAAGCGCCGACGAGACCGCGTACATCGTCCCGGCCGCCGTCCTGCAGCGCTTCGCCGAGGCCCGCCCGCGCCCGAGCGAGATCTTCTACACCGTCGCCGCCTACGACACGCCCGACGGACCGCCGCTGCTCGCCCAGCCGCCGGCCCTGCTGGCGACGACCGCCCCGTCCGTGCTGCTCGGCGCCGACTTCGAGTCCCGCGCGATGGCCTCCGTGCTGGCGATCCCCGCCGACAAGCTGCAGTCGTTCGGCGACGTCTCGGCGTCGCTGCCGCCCGCCGCCGCAGCCGCCACATACGACGCGTACGCCGCGGATCCGTCGGCGGCCACCTACGGCTCGCTCGCCGACGACGACCTCGGCGAGGCCGCGACCGGCGCGCTGTCGTGGACCGTCGACGACCTCGACGAGCAGGCCGCGGCCCACGCCGCCGCCGCTTGGGAGCAGGTGTTCGACGCCGACTCCGCGCCGGTCGACGCCGCGGCGGCCGTGGACGAGTGGGCCGACGACGAGCTCGCCGGGGCCTACGGCGACGACGACGGCCCCGAGGCGAGCGGGTACGCCGCCTACGAGGAGGAGGACGACGACCCGCCGTTCACCGAGCAGCAGGCGGCCGCCGACGACGACGACTACGACGACGGCCTCGACGCGCCCGACCCGTCCAGCGCGCTCGCCGCCGGCGGCTACGACGAGCCCTACGACGACGCCAGCGAGACGTTCGCCGCCGAGGACGAGGACGACGACGAGCTCGGCGCCGGCAGCGCGTCGTTTCAGGCCGACGACGAGACCACCGCGGCGCAACTCGCCTACGACGACGGCTACGGCGGCGAGCCCTACGCCGACGAGGCGAGCTGGAACGGCGCGGGCGCCGCCGCGGCCCCGCTCGCCGACGACGGCGCCGAGAACGAGACCCTCGCCGACCAGTTCGGCGCCGAGCTCGACGACGGCGCCTTCGACGACCTTGACGCAGGACCGGCCCCATCGCACGCCGCCGCGGCGACCGTCGCGCTCGACATCCCCGCCAAGATCGCGATCCTCGCGAAGATCGGGCGCAAGTTCGAGTCCGGCAAGGACGGCTACGGCGCGATGTACGCCGACGGCGAGTTCAGCGACCGGCGCTTCACCCAGTACCAGCGCTGGCACGTCGGCCTGACCTACGGCTTCATCCAGTTCACGCAGGACTCTGGCGGGCTCGGGCGCGTGCTCGAGCTCATGCGCGACCGCGATCGCGCCGCCTTCGACCGGATCTTCGGCCCCGATGCCGACGCGCTCGTGCGCATCACGAACCTCAAGGGGCCGTCGGGCGCCAAGCTCGTCGCCCAAGGCGGGCGCTCGGTGCGGGTGGCGCCGGTCGCCGGCTACGACATCTGGGATCCGCGCGGGCCGTGGCCGGCGCGGTTCAAGGCGGCCGGCGCCCACGACCCGTTCAAGGCCGCGCAGAACGAGCTCGCCGTGCGGATGTTCCTCGACCCGAACCTCGACTTCGCGGCGGGCCTTGGGCTCATGACCGAGCGCGCGCTCGCCGTCGTCGTCGACCGCGCGATCCAGATGGGCTCGGGCGGAGCCCGCGGCTGGATCATCAAGGCCGTCGGCCCCGTGCGCACCGACGCCCAGCGCCAGCAGGCGCTCGCCGCGCTCGGCCGCTCCGGGATCGAGGACTTCCAGCGCTCGGCCGGCATGCAGCCCGACGCGGCCTTCGGCCCGCTGACGCACGCCGCCCTCGTCGGCGCGCTGCGGGGGCTGGGCGCGCGCTCGCCGATCCCGATGCCGACGCGCGGGCAGCTGCTCGGCCAGATCGCCGAGCGCGCCGAGGCCGAGAAGCGCTACTGGGCGCACAGGCCGCGCAAGCTGCTGACCGACCCGGACTTCGCCGACGCCGAGCTGACCTGGCCGGCGCCGACCGCGCACTGATCCCGTGCGCTACGCGGGTGACATCACGGCGGCACCCGCGAGTGCCGCCGAGGCGGTGCGAGCGCTCGTCGCCGCGCCCGCATACGAGGCGCTCGACGAGCACACCCGCGCCGAGCTCGCTGGCGCGGTCGCCAAGGTCGCCGCCTACCTCGACGGCACAGGCAACGGCAACGGCGCGGCCGCGGCGGCCGACCCCTACGCCGTCAACCTCGCCGACGACCCGTACGCGGTCGGGCTCGCCGGCCCCGGCGACCTGCGCCAGCGCCAGATCCAGTCCCAGCCGGGGGCCGTCGCGCAGCCCGGCTACTCCCTGCCGGGCGCCGCGCCCGCCCCGGCCCCGGCCCCCGCGGCTCCGGGCGCCGCCGGCGCGGTGCCCGCGGGTGGCGGCGGGACGATCGGCCGCGTCGGCGAGGCCACGCGCGCGACGCTCAACGCGATCGACTTCCCGCAGTTCGTCGCGTCGCTGATCCAGGGCACGTTCAAGGCGATCGTCGACGCCTCGATCCAGCAGATGGAGGCCTATGCGGCGCTGCTGCGGAACGTCGCCGCGACGGTCGACACGTTCATGAACGACAACGTCACGGACGGGATGGCGAAGGACCACCTCGCGACCGAGCACCCGTGGCTGTTCAAGCGCGACGCGTCCCGCGGCCAGCCGGAGCTCGTCGCCGATCGCAACGCGACGCGCGAGCTGCCGACGTTCCTCAAGGACCTCGGGCTCAGCCAGCCGGCCGACATCGACAAGACCGTCATCGCCGAGCAGATCGTGCCGGCGACGCGGCGCACGCTCGCCGAGACGCGCCAGCAGACGCTCGCCACGATGGTCCTCATGGGCATGAACCGCGTCGTCGTCGACGACGGCGAGATCAAGGCCAAGCTCATGTTTCACATCGACGCGAGCGAGACGACCGCGCTGAAGTTCGACCAGCAGTCGGCGACGACCGGCAACGTCGCCGGCGAGGCCGGGACGGGCGGGTTCAACGCGCAGGGGCTGATGGTCAACACGACGTCGGTCAACGCCCAGAGCGACATCAACCTCCGCGCGGACCTCACCGGCGAGGTCCGGGTGCGGTTCAGCTCGGACTACATGCCGCTGGAGCGCTTCGCGGACTCAAACGCGATCCAGCTCATCAACAACAACGCGAAGGTGCCCGAGCGCTCGGCCCCGCCGCCGCCCGCGGCGATCGCGCCCGCACCCGCGGCGCGGGCGCCGCTACCGCCGCCGCCGCCGCTGCCCGCCGTGGAGGCCCCGCGGCGCGCGCAGCCGGCGCCGGAGCCGGAGGTCGCCGCGCCCGTGGCGGGCCAGAGCTCCGTCGAGGTCGACCCGTGGCTGCCGGCGTGATCGATGCCCCGCCCCGAGCTACATCGGACGCTCGTCGCGGCCGTCGACGCCGTCTCGCCGCAGGTCGCGTCGGGGCTCGTCGTGACGGAGGCGCAGCTCGACCTGCCGCTGGAGATCGTCGTCGTTGCGGGTCGCGACGGGCGCCCCGTCGTCGGGGGGTCGGTCCCGCATTCGCGCTGGCAGGCGGGCTTCGTCACCGAGGCGAGGATCAGCCGGCTGCACGTCGAGGCGGTGGCGACGGATGTCCGGTGACGGCAGCTTCCCGGTCGAGGAGTTCCTCGGCGCGATCACGTCGCAGCTCGATCGCACGCAGGACATGCTCGCGCTCAAGGCCGTCAACCGGCCGCTCACGTACGCCATCAAGGACTTCGAGATGGAGCTCAAGGTCTTCGTCGGCCTCGATCCCGACGGTCGGGTCACGCTGCGCAGCGCCGCGCCCAACGAGGCCGGTGCGAGCGCCATCCGGATCGCGTTCACGACCATCACGCGCCCGATGATCGAGGAGAACACCGTGTCGCTCGCGCTGACGCGCTCGCCGTCGCTCTCGGAGGCCGGGATCCCCGACGACCAGCGCCAGCGCCTCGAGCGCCTCGGCGTGCGCAACACCGCGGAGCTCGCGCGGCTCGGCTCGAGCGCCGGCGCGGCCGGCATCTCCCGCCTGGCCGACGTCCCGGTCGACCGCCTGCGCCAGGCGATGACGTTCGGCCGCCCGCAGGTGCGCACGGTGAAGCCGCTGCCGGCGAAGGGCGCGCGACCGCCGGCGCCGCCACCCGGTCACCCGCCGCCCGCCGCTCAGCCGCCGCCACCCGCTCCGGCACCGCGACCGCCGGTCGCCGCCCCGGGCGCCGCGCCGAGCGCCGCCCCGCGCTCCGCGCCCCCGAGAGCGCGCCCACCCGCCGCGCAGCGGCCGCTGATCGTCCCTCCGGGAACGCGGCGCATCCAGGTCGGCGGGCGCAACATGCTCGCCGGCGGCCAGCAGCCGGTCGTGCGCCTCGCGGGCACGGCGCTTGACCTCCTGGAGGCCGACGACGACCGCCTCGTCGTCGGGCTCCCCGACGACGCGGCGCTCAGCGGCACGCTCGAGATCGAGCACGGCGACGGCGAGATCGAGTCCTACGACCTCGCGGTCGAGGACCCCTACGCGGTGGACGGCGGCTGACATGCAGCGCCCCGGCTACGTGACGTTCTCGCTGCGGTCCGGAGAGGGCCTCGAGCGCGTACCCGCCCACTTGGACTACCTGTCCGGCGCCGCGCGCGCCGCGTCGCGCCTGGATGGCGGGCCGATCGACCGCGCGCTGCGGCGCGGCGACGGCTTCCGCGCGCTCGGCGTGTTCCACGCCAGCAGCTCGCTGGGGCGTCCGGGTGAGCAGCACGTCGGCTACGACGCGCTCGAGGAGGAGCTCGGGATGTCGCGCACCTACCGCGCCCGGATCGGCGATCCGGCGGCGACGGCGAACGTCGTCGACGCGCTGCGTGCGATCCCCGCCGTGCAGTCGGCGTCGGGTGCAATCGCTCGCGACGGCCCCGTTCGCGGTGGCCTACGCGGAGCCCGACGGCGGCGCCGTGCCCGACCTGGCGGCGGCGCGCGCGCCGCACGAGCAGGTCAACGCCCCGGCCGCGCTCGCGCTCGAGCCCGGCGACGAGCGCGTGACGGTCGCGTGCGTCGACACCGGCGTCTCGCTCGGGCACGCCGAGCTGCGCCGCAAGCTGCTGGCCGGCTACGACACGGTCGATCTCGGGCTCGGCGCGGTCGGTGGGTCGATGCAGCTCGTCGGCGACAGCCGCGGGCACGACTTCTCGCCGCTGGACGACGTCGGCCACGGCTCGGCGGTCGCCGCGATCATGGGCGCGCAGGGGCAGCACCTGGCGCCGGGCGTCGCCGGACGCTCGCTGATCCTGCCGATCCGCGTGCTCGCGGCCGCCAAGGCGCCGGGCCGGGCAGACCCGGTCGGCGTCGGCGCGCTGCCCGACATCGACGCCGGACTGAAGGTCGCGATCGACCTCGGCGCGGTCGTCGCCAACCTGAGCTTCGGCACGCCCGCCGACTCGCTGCCCGAAGGCGCGCCCGCGCCGCACTCGCAGGTCGCGGCGTACGCGGTTCGCAACGGCTGCGTGCTCGTCGCCGCGGCGGGCAACAGCGGGCGCGAGGAGAAGCTCTACCCGGCCGCGCTGGCGGAGGTCATCGCGGTCGCGTCCGTCGGCCCGGGCGGGCGGCGCTCGAGCTTCAGCACCTGGGGCGACCACGTCGCGATCTCGGCGCCCGGCGAGAGCATCATGAGCGCGGGGCGCCACGGCTACAAGGCCGCCAGCGGAACCTCGTTCGCGGCCCCGTTCGTCGCTGCGGCGGCGGCGCTCGTCGTCGCCCGCGAGCGGCGCCGCGGCCGCCGCCCGACACCGGCCGGGGTGCGCGCGACGCTCGTCGCGAGCGCGCGCTCGCTCGGTCCCGATCCGAGTCCGGGCACAGGCAGCGGGCTGCTGGACGTCGCCGCGGCGATCAGGCGTGTCGACGCCAAGGGTGAGACGTCATGAGCGAGCCGTTCAAGCACGACAAGCACCTCGCCGAGCTGCTCCTGCACGCCCTCTGGAAGACCGAGGCGCAGCGCGACCCGCTGCGCCGCAAGCTGCGGGAGGTGCTGCGCGAGGGCTACGCCGAGCTGTCGAAGGCAAGCCGCGATCGGCTCGTCCCCAAGCAGGGGCGCGACGACAAGGAGCTGCTGCGACCGCTGCTGAGCCTCGCCGGCACGGTCGGCCTGCATCGCTGGGCGCGTGCGAACGCGCCCGCCGCGCTCGCGAGCCTCGGCAGCGCCGGAACACTGCGCCACTGGCTCAAACACGGAACGCCCGCGGTGGCGCACAACGACGACCTGGAGGCCGGCCTGCGGGCCGGGCTCGGGATCGCCACAGACCAGGACAAGAAGCTCATCGACGCCCGGCTCGGGCAGGAACTCAGGAGACGCACGATGGCAACACCTCCATACAAGCTAGACCCGCGCGGGCTTCCGCCCGGGCTGTCGACGTCGGAGCGCATCAAGTTCTCCGATGCCGTCATCAAGCTCGTCACCGACGAGCTCAAGGCGACCGTGCCGGCGGTGACGGACGCGATGACGAGCTTCGTCATCGGCGCGCTGTCGCTGGACGGCTTCTTGCAGCAGGACGCGGCCAGCCAGCTGCGCCACATCCGCGACCTGCGCTTCGAGTCCGAGCAGACGACGGTCTACCTCGACGGCGTCGAGCACAAGAGCCGCGACGCCTACGTCAAGGTCGACGACGCCCTGCGCGCGATCCGCGGGAGCGGCGATCCGGGCTACTTCGAGGAGCTCGCGTTCGTCGCGCGCCAGCTGCTGCGCAACTCCGGCGAGGTGCCGATCGACGCCTCGGGGCTGGGTCAGCGCGTGATCGTCGCGCTCGCCGAGTACGAGGCGCCGGACGCCGGCGGCAACCTGTCCTTGCCCTCGCTGTCGGGTCCGGAGGCCAACGAGGTCGACCTCGTGCGAAACAACATCCGCTCGGTCGGGCTGATCTACGCGGCATGGAACCTCGAGGAGGTCAAGCTCTTCCAGGTCCTCGACCGCGTGATCGAGGTCTTCATGAACGGCCAGCTGCCCGTGGGCTACGACAACGGTGGTCGCGCGCTGTCGGAGTACTACTTCGACGACGACGACAAGCGCCTGACGGAGGCCGCGCGGCGCATGACCTACAGCCGTGTGCTCGGCGTGCCGGGCGGCGAGGTGTCGCGCGAGGCTCCGCCCAACGCGGCGTTCCAGAACCTGTTCATGCGCTTCATCGCGACGACCGCCGAGCAGCAGCGCCAGATGCGCATCGACGACGTCATCGGGCGGGCGCGCATCGACGTGCTGTCGAACACCGACGAGCAGGTGCGCAGCGCCGGCTTCGAGCTCGCCGCCAACGCGTCGCTGTACGGCTACGGCGGGACGTTCTTCGTCGCGCAGCGGCTCGCCAAGCAGATCGAGCGCGCGCTGCAGATCCTGTCGATCCCGGAGATCCTCGCGGCGTACGGCGTGCAGAGCGCGTTCCAGGTCATCGAGCGCGTCTGCGCGAGCGACCTCGGCGGCGTCGTCCCGAACGTCGTCCAGCGGCGCACGATGGCCGAGGGCGGCAAGGCGATCCTCGACCTCGTCGCCAAGTACGTCTCGATCTGGCGCGGGTCGCCGAACCCGCTGTTCTTCGACCCGGTGCTGCTGGACCAGTCGCCCGGCGGGCCGTTCGTCACGCCCGACATCCCGCGCGAGGACCAGGAGCGGCTCGTGCGCTCCGTCGACCAGTGGCTCGCGGTGAACGGGATCAAGGACGCCCAGCGCGCGCAGCTCGGCGAGCCGCAGGCGGCCGCGGCGATGCCGAGCATCCCGACGGTCGGCGGCGACGGCAGCGGCGGCGGCGCGTTCGACCAGATCCGGCAGATGGTCTCGGCAGGTCAGACCCCGTCGATCGACCAGCTCAAGGCCATGCTGCCGGGCGGTGCCAACGGTGCGCTCCGGGTGTAGGCGGCTACGGCCGAGAGAGGAGCAGACATGGACTCCCAACCCGCGGCACTGGACGCCCGATCGCTGCTGCACGGCGCGTCCCGGCGGCTGCGCACGGCCGACCCGGTGCACGCCGTCGGGGGCGTGCTCGACGAGTCGCTGCGCCTGCCCGCCGGCGACGCCGCCTACCGCCGCCATCGCACGCTCGAGCCGCGCTTCTCCGAGGTGGCGACCGGCGCGCTGGCGTTCGACCTGCTGCCGGGGGGTCCACATGCCAGCCCGGCGGACCGCGTCGCGCTGGCGACCGAGACCGCTCGGCGGCTGACGGCGTCGAGCTTCGGCCGCGACGCGCTGCGCTGGATGGACGGCCGGATCGAGGTCGCGCCGGCGCTGTCGAGCCGCGGCTCGCGCTGGGGCGCGTCACTCGGAACCGGCTTCGGCAGCGCCGGCGTCGTCGAGTCGGCGGTGCACCTGGAGTGGGGGCCGCAGCTGCTGGACTCGCTGCCGGCGCCGCTGCATCGCGTCGTCCAGATCGTGCTGGAGGCGCTGCCGGGCGTGCGCCCGGCGTTCAGCACCGTCCGCACGTCCCCGCAGGGCGGCAGCCAGCAGGTGACGTTCGAGCTGCCGCGCGCGCTGCCGCTGAGCCACCTGGAGCCGGTCATGCAGCGCCTCGGGCTCGGGCACCGCCACGCCGGCGTCATGAGCACGATCGCGCTGCTCCTGGGGGCGCGCTTCACGATCCCGCCGTCGGCCGCGATGATCACGGTCCGCGTCGGCCGCGCCGGCGTCGAGCTGCGCTTCGACGTCGACCTCGACGCGATCCCCGACCCGCCGCCGGGCCTCACGCGCCTGATCGGCCTCACGCTCGCCGAGCGGCCACGCAGCACCCGCGCGTTTCGCCGCTGGGTCGCCGCGCTGACGCCGGACGGCTGGGGCGGCCCGGGCCGCCTGTCGGTCCTCTCGGTCGTGGTGCGACCCGACATGCCGGCGCGCCTGGCGCTGCACCTGTGCCCGTCGGTGATCGAGCGCCCGCGCGGATCGCAGCATGGCGGCGACCACGACGCCTGGAGCGCGCCGCGACACGTCGGCGCCCGCGCGCCGGCGGTGGCGCCATGAGCACGCTGCCACGCGACGCGACGACCGAGCTCGTGCGCGGGCAGGTCCGCAACGTGCTGACCCGCTCGCCCGCCTACCAGGCGCTCGACACCGACCAGCGGCGCGCGCTGGCGGGCGACATGGTCAAGGTCGCGCGCTACATCGTCGACGCCGGCGGGCAGACCGCGGGCACGCCGATGCGGGCGCTCGTGGCGACGGGGCTCGCCGACCCGCCGGCGCGCCCCGGCGCGGGGGACGTGAAGACCATACGCGAGGACCGCGTGAAGGCGGGCGCCAACTTCGATGGCACGGCTACCACGCAAGGCGTCGACGACTACACGCGCCAGATCAAGAAGGTCGACTTCCCGCGCTTCGTCGCGGGCCTCGTGGACGGCGTCTTCAACGCGATCGTGACGTCGTCGATCAAGCAGATGGAGGCGTACTCCGCGCTCGTCGCCAACATCGCGAAGTCCGTCGACGAGTACATGCGCGACAACATCACCGAGAACGCCGCGCGCGACAACCTCGCCAGCCGCTACCCCGAGCACCTGAAGGTCGACACGAAGGCGAAGGGCGGGCCGCAGCTCGTCCCGGTCACGACCGGTCGCGGCGCGGGCGGGCGCGGCGGTGCCGGCGGGCGCGGCGGCGCCGCGGGGCGGGGTGGCGCCGGCGGCGTGGGCGGCGGTCGCGGCACGAGCTTCGCGCTGGCCGGCAGCGCGCCCGCGCTCCCGGACTTCATGAAGGACCTCGGCCTGCCGCAGCCCGTCACGAAGCTCGACGCGAAGACCGCGGAGGAGACGCTCGTGCCGGCCGCACGCCGGCGCATGGCGATGGACCGCCAGCAGCTGCTCGCGACGATGGTCCTGATGGGGATCAACCGCCTCGTCGTGACCGACGGCAAGATCAGCGCGAGCTGCCTGTTTCAGCTCGACACGCTGAGCGAGGCGACCGAGGACAGCACGAGCGAGGCGTCGTTCGACGAGCAGCACCGCGAGAGTCAAGGCGGCGGCTGGTGGCAGGTCTGGTTCGGCGGCACCCGCGAGCGCACGTCGAGCCAGTTCCGCGTCGCGACGACGAACGACACGAGCTCGACGGAGCAGATCGCGCTGCACAGCGAGCTGACCGGCAACGTCGAGATCAACTTCCGCAGCGACGTCGTCGACCTCGACAAGATCGCCGACTCGCTGCAGCTGCAGGAGATCGAGCAGAAGGCGCCGGCGGCCGTCGCCGCGCCTGCGCCGGCGGCGTCGCCGGGCTTCCAGCTGCCACCGCCGCCGCCGCTGCCGTCGCTGCCGGGTCAGCCGGGCGCCACGCCCTGACGCGTGATGGCGTCGACCGCCCTGCTCGAGCACGGCCTGACGCTCGCCGCGGCGGCGCAGCCGCCCGCGCGGACCGCCGCCGCGGTGTCCGGCGCCGACCCGCTGCGGCTGGACCTGCCGCCGCTGCCCGGCCTGAAGGCGGCGCCCGAGCTGCTGCGCGCGCTGTCGGCGCTGTACCTCGCGGCGCGCGTCGAGGAGACGGGGCTCGTGCAGGTCTCCGAGCTCTTGATCCGCGAGCGCGCGACGCTGCGCGTGCCGATCGCGACCGCGGCGCGCCTGGAGGAGCTCGCCCGCCGCGCCGGTCAGGCGCTCACCCGCGACGAGCGCCTGGCGCTGTACGCGCGCCTGTTCGGGCGCGGGCCGGGCGCGCACGTCGACGCCGTCGGCGCCGGCGCGCGCTTCGAGCCGCTGCTCGGCGCGCTGTGCTCGGCGATCGTCGCGCACGCGGCGCGCAGCGTCGTCGCGCGGCCGGGCGCGCTCGAGCAGGCGGCGACCGACCTGGCCGCGGCCGCCGGGCTGTCGGCCGGCGGCAACGCCGTGTTCGCGGTCGCGCGCGTCAACGACCAGCTGCGCGGGGCGATCGACGTGCTGGCCGATCCCGGCGTCGCGGCGCTCGTCGGCGGGCGCGACATGTGGGACACGCTCGCGCGGCTCGTCGCGCCGGCGGTGCCCGACGTGCGGCGCGCGCTGGACTGCGGCCGCGGTGGCCAGCGGGTGCTGCTGTGGGTCGCGACGGTCGCGCCGGTGCTCGACGGCCCGCGCGCCCCGCGGATCGACACCGGCCGCGACGTTGCCAAGGCCGCCGCGACCTGGCTGTTCGCCAACGGCCTGGCGCTGCCGAAGGCGGGATTGGTCTGAGTGGCCGCGACCGCCCTCGCGCCGAGCCGCCTGCGCCCGGCACTGCCGGAGCGCTACGCGCGGCCGCCGTCGCCGGACGCGCTGGCGCCCGACCCGGCGACGGTCGCGCTCGTCCGCGACCAGGTGCAGGCGCTCCTGCTGGCGAGCCCCGCCTACCATCGCATCGAGGCGCCCGACCGGCGGGCGCTGGCGCACAACCTCGTCAAGGTGGCCGCGTACGCGGCCGAATGCGTGCGCGACGACTGGTATCAGTCCGAGCGGCGGCTGGGCCAGCGCCCGCTCGTCGTGCGCCGCGAGCACGGGCGACCGCCCGCCGCGCCGCCGCCCGCCGCGCCGCCGCCCGCCGCGCCGCCGCCCACCGCGACGTCGCCGCTCGCCGCGACGCCGCCGCCGGCCGCGCCGCGGCCACCGACCCCGCCGCCCGCCGTCGCGACCGCGCAGGCCGACCAGGGGACCGGCGGGGCGTTCAAGGCCGGGGCGGCGGGCAGCGTCGGCGCGGTCACGAAGCAGACGCTCAACGCGATCGCGTTCCCGACGTTCGTCGCCGAGCTGATCCGCGGCACGTTCGACGCGATCACGACAGCCTCCGTCAAGCAGATGGAGGACTACGGCCGGCTGCTGGGCAACGTCGGGCGCAACGTCGATGACTTCATGAACCAGAGCGTGTCCGACAACCAGGCGCGCGACTGGCTCGTCGAGCGCTACCCCTCGCACCTGCGCATCGAGGTCGGCACCGCGCCCGCCAAGCGCGCCCCGAAGGCGCGCCCGGGCAGGCCGGAGCGGCGCACGCCCAGCCGCGCCAGCGCCCAGCCGCAGGCCACGCTCGTGCCGGTCGAGGGCGCCGAGGACAAGCCGCTGCCCAACTGGCGCGGCGACCTCGGCGTGACCGACAAGCCGGCGCTCGACACGTCGTGGCTCGAGGACAAGCTCGTGCCCGCGGCGCGCCGCCGGATGGCGCAGTCGCGCCTGCAGACGCTGTCGACCATGGTCCTGATGGGGATGGACCGGATCAGCGTCACCGGCGGCAAGATCCGCGCGACGATGGCGTTTCACATCGACGCCTCGGACTTCTCCCGCGAGCAGCACGCCACCGACACCGACACGCGCGTCGCCGCCGCGGGCAGCGTCGGGGCGGGGTGGTGGTCGGTGTCGGCGTCGGCGTCGTTCGCCTACGTGACGTCGTCGCGCAGCGCGTCGCAGAGCGAGCTGAACGTCGCCGCGGACCTCGGCGGCGAGGTCGAGATCCACTTCACCAGCAAGGCGTTCCCGCTCGAGCGGATGGCCGACCCGAGCTCGATCGGGCGGATCGTCGGCAACACCGCAGTCCCTTCCGCGAACGCGGCCATCTCGTCGAGCGGCGAGGCGATCGGCTGGGGGACGTCGGCGCCGGCCGGCCCCGCGGTCGTGCCCAAGCGCGAGCGCGACTTCCAGCAGACGCCGGTCGGCACGCCGATCGGCGAGGCGAAGGTGCCGACCGCGCCGACGGACCCGACGGCGCCGAAGGAGATGTCCGACGAGCACGCGGCGAACCCGCCGGGCGGCAAGACGCCGCCGGGCTCGAAGCCCGCGGACGCCAAGCCTCAGCAGGGCGAGGCGGAGGAGGGCAAGGCGCAGGGCAAGGCGGAGGGCAAGGCGGCGAAGGGCAAAGGCGCGGGCAAGCCGGAGGAGAAGCCCGCGGCGCAGGAGCCGGCCGGGGCCGACGGCCTGGTCGAGGACACGCCGGACGGCGGGACCGGATGACCGTCCGCGCGGCCCCCGACCCTCCACCCGCGCTGGCGGGTCCGTACGCCGCTCGCGTCGGGCCCGAGCCGCATGCGGTCAGCCCCGCGGTCGACCGGCTCGTCGCCGCGCAGATCAATGCGCTGCTGTCCTCCAGCGCGGCCTGGCACGAGCTCTCGCCCGCCGCGCGCAAGGCGCTGCGGCGCGACCTGCAGAAGGTCAGCGCGTACTCGGCGGCGCTCGTCCAGGAGGAGTTCGCGCTGTCCGAGTGCCTCGGCCAGCGGCCGATGCTGCGCACGCGCGAGATCGTGCCGGCCGCCGGCGGCGACGTGCTCGCCGAAGCCGCCGCCGGGCGCCCCGGCGCGGGGGCGGCCGCGCCCACGCAGCCGGCCGTCCCGGCGGCGCCGCCGCCGCGCGCCAGCGAGTTCGCGCCGCGCGCGGTCGACCAGGTCGGGCGCGTGACGAAGGACACGCTCAACGCGATCGCGTTCCCGACGTTCGTCGCCGACCTCATCCGCGGCACGTTCAACGCGATCGTCGACGCCTCGATCAAGCAGATGGAGGCCTTCTGCACGCTGCTGGCCAACGTCGCGAAGACCGTCGACCAGTTCATGGCCGACAACATCACCGACAACCAGGCGCGCGACTGGCTCACGGCGCAGTACCCGCAGCACTTCGGGCTGGAGTTCAAGCAGGGCGCGGACGGCGGGCGCGACGCCCGCGGCGGGGCGCGCGGGCGCACCGGGCGCGGCGCGAGCGGGGGCGGCAAGGAGGCGGGCCCGTCGGCGCGCCTGCGCGTGCGCACCGACGCGCCCGCCGAGAAGCCCGACTTCCAGGAGCTCGGGCTGACGAAGGACGTGCGCCTCGACGACAAGTCCGTCGAGGAGGTGCTGCTGCCGGCGGCGCGCCGGCGGCTGGCCCAGCAGCGTCACGAGATGCTCTCGACGATGGTGCTCATGGGCATCAACCGGATCGTCGTGCGCAGCGGGCGCATCTCGGCGCAGATGGGCTTCACGATCGACGCCAGCGACGTCGCGACCGCGGAGGACGCGACGCGCTACGACAGCAAGCGCGAGTCGGTCGCGGGGGCCGCCTTCCTCGGCTTCGGGGCGGCGACGCACAACACCGTGGCCTACGTGTCGTCGTCCAAGCGCGACTCGTCGGACTCGATCGACATCAGCGCCGACCTGACCGCCGAGATCGAGATGAAGTTCGAGAGCCAGGTGTTCCCGATCGAGCGCTTCGCAGACCTGAACGTGATCAACCGCATCCAGGGCAACACCGCCAACCCGGCGGCGAACTCGCCGCAGTCGGCAGCGCCGGGGGCGGCGCCGGCGGCGCCATGAGCAGAGGAGACCACCCATGAGCACGACGTACATGCACACCGCGATCGAGCAGGCGCTGGGCTACGTGGAGGCGCCTGCCTTCACGCCATCGGCGCTCGCCGCCGCGGGCACGCCACTGTCGCCCATCCGCAGCGAGATCCTCAAGCAGGCGAGCGCCGCCGTCGGCGCGACCGAGGGCGATGCTTCCGACCGCCGGTTCGCCGCGCTGTTCGGCCCGTCGGGCGCCCACCTCAAGGACGAGGAGTCGCCCCTGGAGGCCGCGCGTCGCCTGGCCGGCACCAAGGGCCGGACGGATACGACCTGCATCAGCTTCCAATGCGTCATCTGGGGACGTGCCGTCGCGGCGGTCGAGCGGGCCAAGCTGGGCAGCGGACGCAAGATCGTGACGGCCGGCAACGCCGAGTCTCTACCGGGCTGGACGGCCGCGTCGCCGCGCATGCCGGCGACGCGCAGGCCGGCCCCGGGCGACATCTTCAAGCTCGCCACATTCAAGCGCGAGACAGGGCCGTACGGCGATGAGATCGTGAGCAAGGACAAGTTCAGCCATATCGCGTTCCTCGAGAGCATCGAGGTGCTGGGGCCCGACAAGGAAGTCTGGACGTCGATCGACGGCGGTCAGGGCACGTCGACGTCGTACACGGCGAGCGGCCAGCTCATCAACGCGCACGGCACCGAGAAGATCCTGCGCCGGCGCCGCATCTACACGCCGAGCACGAACATGATCGTCGGCGAGCCGCCGCCCGGCAGTCCCGCCAGCCGCCAGCCGGTGTCACAGGACAACATGACGCGGCTCGTCAACGGCTGGGTGGACGTCGATGCGCAGATGACGCCCGCCAAGGCAGGCGCTACCCCGCCTGCGAAGAGTGGCGCGCCCGCGAGCGGCGCGCCGGGGACCAAGCCCGCGGCTGCACCCGTCACGGGACCGCCGCCGTCGTCCGAGCTGCGCTGGGACGGCGCTACCGACGCGCAGGTGCAGTTCATGCGCAAGGTCTACGAGGCCCACATCGCGCGCGCTCGCGGTGGCAAGGCGCGCTTCGTCGCCGACCTCGCGCCCGGCGAACGCGCCGACATCGAGGGCGGCAAGAGCGCGCGCACAGCGACAGCCCAGAGCTGCGTGCGGCTGCTCGCGGCGGCGCGCGCGAAGCTCGCCTCGGAGAAGGCGGCCGGCGTCGCCGCGGCGAAAGCCTGCGCGAGCATCGGGGTTGCGAGCGGGTATCGGCCGATGACCCAGCAGTTCGCGCTCTGGCAGCGCTACTTCCCGGGCTGGTACGCGAAGACGTCCGAGCGCCGGCGTGCGCTCGGCGACGGCGAGCACGGGCGGGCCGCAGTCGACTTGATGGTGACGCATATCGGAGGGCTGTTCGCCGCGCCGGGTTACAGCAACCACCAGCACGGGCTCGCGATCGACTTCATGACCACCGATCACGGCGTCGCGCTGGGGCCGTCGTCGAGCCAGCGCAAGCCCTGGCGGGCGTCCTGGTTCTACTCGTGGCTGCAGGCCAACAAGATGCAGTTCGGCTGCCAGGAGAACCCGAACATCGACGAGCCGTGGCACTGGGAGTTCACCAGCGCCTCCGGCGCGGGCGCCGTCGCGCAGGGCACCGACGACGAGCGCGACGCCCGCGCGCTGGCGGTCGTCATGGCCGCGATGCGGGCCGGCAACGGCGCCGCCGGCGCGAGCGCCTTCGCGACGTCACCGGCCAAGGCGGCCCTCGAGCGGCGCTCGGGCATGTGGGGCCTGGACCTCGACGAGAAGGGGCTGGGCGCCGACCTCGCGGCTCTGCTGCCGGCCGACCCCAAGCTCGTCGTCGACGTGTTCAAGCTCCTGAGCTTCAACGACACCGACGACGTCGCCTACGCGATCCACGTCGCGGTGCCCGACGACGCCGAGCTCGCGCGCAAGCTGCGGCCGTATCCACACGTGGCGCGGCTGCTCGTCACCTGCCTGCAGTCGGGCAGCACGGACGACAACGAGGCGAAGGCGATCGAGCGCTTCACGCGCGCCGGCAGCGCCGCGCACGACCGCCTCGCCCGCGAGCCGTGGGCGGGGACGCCGGCCTTCAAGGCGGCGCTGGCGAGCGCCGGCGCCCGGATCCAGTCAAACCGCGACGGCCACGGCGACCTCATCCAGGACCAGTACACGATCGACGTCGCGAGCATGCCGCTCGGGCTCACGCCGGAGGCGTTGCTTCAGCAGCTCGTGGTCGACATCAACGGCACCGTCAAGTCGTCGACCTTCGACGGCATCAACACGTTCCACCGCCGGCCGAAGGTGGGCAACAGCGGCGGGCCGGCGGTCGGCGACATCTACCACATCGACATGGCGGGGCCGGACAACGGATCGGTGATGCTCGTCGAGCTCACCCCCGACCACTTCGTCTTCCAGACGGTGTGGACGAAGGAGGACGGCGACCATCCCGAGAACGGCGCGCGCCAGTTCGGCTTCGAGCGCCTGTCGACGGGTGTCATCCAGTGGTACACGAAGGGCACGTCACGGCCGGTGCTCATGCCGCTCGCGGGCAGCGTCGGGCGCCATGCCCAGGAGTCCGGCTGGACCGCGTTCGTCACCGGCGTCGGCACGGTGGTCGAAGCCCGCGGCGGCAAGCTCAAGCCCAACCCGTTGGCTGCCTGGCAGACGCACCGCGACGACGTGACGTCGTCGGGCCGCTGGACGCTCTGAGCCGGGCGGCGCCGGCGGGAGTGCGCTGGGTGGGCTCAGCGCGCTGCGCGGCACGCGGCGACGGCGAGCTCGTCGCAGCGCTCGTTCAGCTCGACGCCCGCGTGGCCGCGGACCTTCATCCACGTCACGGTGTGCGGCTCGATCGCCGCGAGCAGGGCCTCCCAGAGCTCCCGGTTCTTCACGGGCTGCTTGGCCGCGGTCTTCCAGCCGCGCTTCTGCCAGCCGACGATCCAGCGCTTGACGATCGCGTCCATGACGTAGCTCGAGTCGATGTGGACGGTCACGGCCGACGGGCGCTGCAGCGCGCGCAGGCCCTCGATGACCGCCTGCAGCTCCATGCGGTTGTTCGTCGTCGCCGGGTCGCCGCCGGAGCGCTCGACCTGCTTGGTGATCGCGCCGTCGGCGTCGCGCGCGACGAGGATCGCCGCCCAGCCGCCGGGCCCGGGGTTGCCCGAGCACGCGCCGTCGGTCCAGAGCTCGAGGTCCACGGCGCAGAAGGGTAGGCGTCTCGCCCGACGCCATCGCCGGGTTTGTGGCGAACCGCACAGGGGAACCAACGCCACGATGGAGGGTCGCCCGAGTCGCTGGTGGTACGCGCTGCTCGCGCTCCCGCTGCTCGGCCTGCTCTACCCGCCGCTCTACGCCACGCGCGATCCCGAGCTCGCCGGGATCCCGTTCTTCTACTGGTACCAGTTCGCGTGGGTCGTCGTGGCGGCGGTGCTCACCCTCGTCGTCTACGTCAAGACCCGCCGATGAGGCTCCTCGCGCTCATCTCCGAGCCGCACGACACGAACGCGACGGCGCTCGCCGTCTTCGTCGTGCTGTTCGCGTTCGTCACGGTGCTGGGATTCGTCGCCGCCCGCTGGCGCCGGGCGAAGCTCGACCACCTCGACGAGTGGGGGCTCGGCGGGCGCAAGTTCGGGACGGTCATCACGTGGTTTCTGCTCGGCGGCGACCTCTACACCGCCTACACGTTCATCGCCGTCCCGGCGCTCGTCTTCGGCGCCGGTGCGATCGGCTTCTTCGCGCTGCCGTACACGATCATGGTCTATCCGCTGATCTTCGTCGTGATGCCGCGGCTGTGGTCGGTCTGCCGCGCCAACGGCTACGTCACGCCCGCCGACTTCGTGCGCGGGCGCTACGGCTCGCGCCACCTCGGGCTGATCATGGCGCTCACCGGCCTGCTCGCGACGATGCCGTACATCGCGCTGCAGCTCGTCGGCATGCAGATCGTGCTCGGCGCGCTCGGCGTGGACGGCGACTGGCCGCTCATCATCGCGTTCGTGATCCTCGCCGCCTACACGTATCAGTCGGGCCTGCGCGCGCCCGCGCTCATCGCGGTCGTCAAGGACACGCTGATCTACGTGACGATCCTCGTGGCCGTCATCTACATCCCGTCGAAGATCGGCGGCCTCGGCGCGATGTTCGACGCCGCCGAGACGGCGCTGCCCAAGCACGATCCGCCGGGCGCGCTCATTCCCAAGGGCCCTGACGCGCAGATCGCCTACGCGACGCTCGCGCTCGGCTCGGCGCTCGCGTTGTTTCTCTATCCGCACGCGATCACGGCCGTGTTGAGCGCGAAGTCCGCGCAGACCGTGCGCCGCAACACCGCGCTGCTGCCCGCCTACACCTTCCTGCTCGGGCTCATCGCGCTGCTCGGCTACATGGCGCTGGCGCGCGGGATCGACCCGAGCAACCCGAACTTCGCGGTCCCGGACCTCTTCCTCAACGTGTTCCCGTCGTGGTTCGTCGGCTTCGCGTTCGCGGCGATCGCGATCGGCGCGCTCGTGCCGGCGGCGGTGATGTCGATCGCGGCGGCGAACCTCTTCACCCGCTCGATCTACAAGGCCTACCTGCGCCCGGACGCCACGCACCCCGAGGAGGCGCGAATCGCGAAGATCGTCTCCCTGCTCGTGAAGGTCGGTGCGCTGGTCATCATCGTGACGCTGCCGACGAAGTACGCGATCGAGCTGCAGCTGCTCGGCGGCGTGTGGATCCTCCAGACGCTGCCCGCGATCGTCATCGGGCTGTATACGCGCTGGCTGCATCGCTGGGCGCTCGTCGCCGGGTGGGCGGTCGGGATGCTCACCGGCACGCTCATGGCAGCGTCGCAGGACTTCGCGCCGGCTTATCCGCTGGACTTCCTCGGGACGAAGATCAACGCCTACACCGGCGTGTTCGCGCTGGCGGCCAACCTCGTCGTGACGATCGTGCTCACGCTCGTCCTGCGCCGCGCGGGTGTCGGCGACGCGGGCGACGAGACGTCCAAGGAGGACTTCGACGAGCTCGCCGAGGACGCCGTCTATCCGGCCAAACCCGCGCCGGCGCCCGTCGCGTAGGCGACCATGTCACCCGTGCGCGCGACGCTGGCACTGGCCTTCCTCCTCCTGCTGGCACCGGCGAGCGCGCATGCGCTGAGCCTGCAGCCGGTCGGCACCTTCACCACGCCGATCCACCTCGCCGCACCGCCCGGCGACACCGCGCGCCTGTTCGTCGTCGAGCGCGGGGGCGCGATCCGCGTCGTCCGAGACGG
This sequence comes from uncultured Actinomycetes bacterium, assembly GCA_963743055.1. GTDB lineage: Bacteria > Actinomycetota > Thermoleophilia > Solirubrobacterales > Solirubrobacteraceae > CADCVQ01. The sequence goes on from CAVUOK010000009.1 coordinate 113,216, forward strand.
CGTCACGCTCGCCACGCCCTTCCTCACGATCCCGCGCGGCGAGCTCTCGACCGGCGGCGAGCGCGGGCTGCTCGCGATGGCGTTCGCGCCGGACTACGCGACGTCGGGCCGCCTCTACACCTACTCGACCGACGCGGGCGGAGACATCCGGATCGACCTGTGGCACCGCTCCGCCGATCCCGACGTCGCGTCGCCGCAGCGCACGCTCGTCCTGAAGATCGAGCACAGCCTGCGCGACAACCACAACGGCGGCGACCTGCACTTCGGCCCCGACGGCTACCTGTACATCTCGACCGGCGACGGCGGCGGAGGCGACGACCCCGACGGTAACGGGCAGACGCTCATCCGCGCCGGGACGCCCGACGAGCAGAGCACCGCGCTGCTCGCCAAGCTGCTGCGGATCGCGCCGGGCGCCGCGGGCGGCTACACGATCCCGCCCGGCAACCCGTTCGCCGGCCGCAGCGACGCGCGCGGCGAGATCTACGCCTACGGCCTGCGCAACCCGTTTCGCTTCTCGTTCGACCGCGCGACCGGCGACCTGCTCGTCGGCGACGTCGGCCAGGACGACGCCGAGGAGGTCGACTACTCCGCGACGCAGGGCCGCGCCGCCAACTTCGGCTGGAAGTGCTTCGAGGGCAGCACGCTCAACGACGGCACGAACCCGCCGTGCGCCGCCCCTGGCCACGTCCCGCCGGTCTTCGAGTACGACCGCGCCGGCTGCCAGGCGATCACCGGCGGCTACGTCGTGCGCGATCCGGCCTGCCGAGCCGGGCCGGGCGCTACCTCTACGCCGACTACTGCGTGGGGGAGATCCGCTCGATCGTGCCGAGCACGGGCGCGGGGACACGTCCACCGGCATCGACGTGCAGGACTTCACGCTCGCGGCGTTCGGCGAGGATGCCTGCGGGCGCATCTACGTCGTGCAGCTCTCGGGGGCGGTGTCGCGGCTGATCGACGGCGCGGCAAGCGCGTGTCCGGCGCTCAGCCCGCCGCTGCTGCTGCCGCCGCCACTACCACCGGCCCCGCCGCCGCCTCCCCCGAGCGGTGCCGACGCCGACGGCGATGGCGTGCTCGCCGATGGATGCCCCGCCGCGGCGCACCGGACGCTCGACGGCTGCGCCGCGTCCGTCGCGCTGACGGTGACGTCGCCGCAGCGCGTCGTGCGCTCGGGCCGGCTGTCGGTCAGGTCGGTCAGCACGAACGTCGCCGGGCGGCTGACGCTGACGGGCCGGCTGCGCGCCCGAGGCCGCTCGCTGGGCGTGCGGCTGAACGCCGCGCGCATCACGATCGCGAGGCCGGGCGGGCATCGCACGGCGCTGACGATGACCCCGGCGACGCGCCGGATCATCGCCCGGCGCCTGCGCGCGGGCCGCACCGAGATCGACCTGACCGCGACGATCCGAGGCGTCCGCCGGACCGCACGCGTGCGCGTCCGCACCTAGCTCGGCGCGCGACCCTCGCCAGCTTCGTCGAGGCTACGGTGCTGTGGGGTTGGTCGCGTCGCCGACCTCGCGGGTGCCTGCAGCCGCGAATGGCGGCGGGTCGGCCTCCGGCGTGTCGGGAACGTCCTCCGTCTCCGGGCCCTCCCGCAGCTTCGGCGGCCGCGCCTGCCACGGCTTCACGTTCTGCACGAGTCCCGGTAGAAGTCGAAGATCTGGGCGCGCGTCTCGCGTACGAATGAGCCCTCCGCCTTGCCGCGCTTCTGACCCATCGGGCGGGCGAGCGTGAGGATGAATGCCCGCGGATCGCGCTTCGGATCGGGTGGATACAGCAGCCGCTCGGGCGCCTCGCGTGCCTGGGAGAGCAGCGCGCTGGTCGTCTCCCTCGCGTTGGGGTAGGCGACCTCCACACGCAGATCATCGGGGGCATCGGCCAGCTGGCGGAGAAGCCACGTGATGCGCGACTTGGGGCGTCCCTCGCGAGGCGCGTCCACGGTCGTACTGGTCAGCGTGCGACGCGCGCGAAGGTCGGCTCGGATCTTCAGGTGTCCGATCGCGTCCGGGACTCGGAGGACGGCGTCCAAGACGCCGTCACCGGCCAGAGCCTTGGTCAGCTCGTCGAGGCGGCCCGCGGTGGCCTGGTTGCGGGGACGAGGCGACGAGACGGTACGCCCGAGATCCTGGGACAGCCCGAGACACAGGTACTGCGTGAACTGCTCCCAGCGCTCGGCGACCTCTCGCGCATGCGGGTCGGCCTGACGCAGGGTGCCGTCGTGAGCGGCCTTGCGCACGCTGACCCACTTGTCGCCCATGTCATCGAATCCTGCGGCGCCCGAGGCCTCGTTGTCGAGGTAGGCGATCAGTTCACCGAGTATCCACGCTTGGTCAGGATCGGCTATGCCGCGGTACCGGCTCTGGACGATGGCCTCGGTGATGATGCGCCACCACGAGAAATGCCAGAGGCTCGTCCGGCGAAGCTTGCGGCCGTCCACCGAAACCGGCGTCTCCGAGGAGCTCGCGGTGATCTGATTCGAGATCGTCAGCACGCCGTCGAACCCGTTCTCTCGAGCGATGTCGAGGTACGCGCCCACTTGCTCGTCCCTGAGCGCGGCCGAGCCCGTCTTGACCTCGACGAGGCACGTCCACCGCTTCTTTCCGCGCTGGCAGACCATCGCGCCGTCGGGAATGACCGTCTTGCCGGTCGCGTCCTTGAAGCGAACCTCGGCATACGACTCGATGACAGGCGACTTCGGCGCACCCAGCTCCTTGAGGAGCGCGTGCCCGAACTCCGGGACAGCGTGCATGACGGCCAGCAGGCAGGAAGTCGCCCGCTTCTCCTGCTCTTCCTGGCCTCGGATCCCCGCCGTCGGGATCAGTCGTGCGGGATGCCACACCTCGGTCTCTGATGCGGGATCGGTAGCCGTCGTCCGCGCCATGAGGGCGGGAATGTAACAAATGCGACGAATCGTGGCGCGAACGGCGTCGTTCGTGCATTTCCGATAACCGGTGAGAAGACGTGATCAAGCCGCGGACCCGCGCAGCCGGACGATCTCGCAGCGACCGGTCCCGATACCGTCCACCCGCATGGCGACCCTTCGCTTCACGATCCCCGACGACCAGGCCGCGGTCACGCTCGACGAAGCCAGCGGCGCGCTGACGGCGCTGTTCGCGCTCGACGCCCACATGCAGCACCACCTCAAGTGGCTCGGCGAGGCTGCCGAGGCGTTCGGAAAGCCGCCGCACCTCGACGACGAGGAGACGAAGGACGCGCGCGCGGTGGCGAACGCGCAGACCGAGCGCATGCGGGCGCTGCGCACCGAGCTCGCCGAGCTCGCCGCCGACGCCGAGGCACGCCTTCCGGAGGGCGCCGCGAAGCCCGGCGACATCGTGCAGGAGCACGACATGCCGTTTCTCCCCGACACGCTCGGGCCGAAGGAGCTCGTGATGGTCGAGCGCAGCTTCTCCGCCGGCATGGCGCGCTACGTCCACAGCGCCTCGATCTCGCTGCGGCCGCTGCGTACCCGCCTGCAGGGGTTCGGCGACGCCGAGAGCGCCCAGCTCGCCGACCGCGTCGACGCGTTCCTGGCGAACGTCCACAGCTGAGGACACCGCGAGCCGCGGGCGGGGCGGGGCGAGGTCAGACGGGGTCGGCCGGCGGCACGAGCGCCTTCCACGTCACGACGAGCCGGGTGCCGCCCTGCAGCCGGAAGATCAGGCCGTTGTCGCGCTCGGCAACCGACTCGACAGGCGCGTCGGACAGGTCGAAGCGCGTGTCGCCGAGCGAGTAGTGGCCGTAGAGGTCGAAGTGCGACGCGCCCGCCGCCGGTGCCTCGTCGCTGATGTCGAGGTGCCAGTTCTCGAGATGCCCGCTCGCGATCAACAGGGGCCGCTCGTGCGCGATCTCGACCCATGCCGTGACCTCGTGTCCGAGGCGGTCGTTCAGCGCGAGCAGTGCCTCGTCGAGCGTCATGGCGCGCACCGTACTAGCCTCCTGCACGCGATGGCGAGCGCTCCACCGATCATCTTCGAGGTCAACTTCACGGTCCCCGGCGAGATGCGCTGGTGCATGCGCGCGAAGGGCGCCTTCGACGACTGGATCCACACCGACGCCGAGGCGCAGAGCCCGCGCCCGATCGCCGATCTGCCCGCCGCCGACCTCGCCATGCAGGTCGACATCTGCGAGCTCAAGCTGACCTGGATCGAGCTCCCCGCCAACAACGCGTGGCACGCGATCCAGCGGGCTAGCGAGGTCGTCGAGCAGGTGCTGCCCGAGCTCCTGCGCACCCGCGCGCTGCGGACCGACGCGACGATGCAGAGCACCGACGCCGACATGCGCCGCCCCGTCGGCGCGTAACTCGCGTAGCTCGCGCCCCGGCCGCTACAGCTCCGCGACGAGCCGCAGCAGCTCGAGCGGGCTGAACGGCTTCGTCAAGAAGAAGTCCGCGCCGGCCTCGTGCGCGCGCTGGCGCGCCGAGTCCTCGGCCGTGGCCGTCAGCATCACGATCTTCGCCTGCGCCATCGCCGGATCGGACCGCATCCGCCGGCACGCCTCGATCCCGTCCATGCGCGGCATGTCGATGTCGAGGAACACGACCCGCGGCGCCTGCTCGCGGGCGGTCTGCACGGCCTCCTCGCCGTCGCGCGCCTCGTGCAGGTGAAACTCCGCGACGCCCTCGAGCGTCGTCACGATGAGCTTGCGGATGAACGGGTCGTCGTCGACGATGAGCACCGCGCGGCCGGGGCTCATCCGATCCTCCGGGCGATCGCCTCGATCGCGCCGTCCGGCAGGCCGCGGAACGCGACGATGACGTCGGGGTCGAAGTGCGACCCGTTGCCGGCCTCGATGATCCGCCGCGCCTCGCCGATCGTCGACGGCTCGCGGTAGGGGCGGCGCGTCGTCAGCGCGTCGAGCACGTCGGCGACCGCGAACACCCGCGCCGACACCGGGATCGCCTCGCCGGCCAGCCCGTCGGGGTAGCCGCTGCCGTCCCAGCGCTCGTGGTGCGAGCGGATGACCTCGCGAGCGGCGCCGAGGAACTCGATGTCGCGGACGATCTCCGAGCCGGTGACGGGATGCTGCTGCATGACGATCCGCTCCGCCTCGGTCAGCGGGCCGGGCTTGAAGAGGATCGCGTCGGGCACGGCCACCTTGCCGACGTCGTGCAGCAGGAAGCCGAACTCGATCTGCGGGTCGTCGGCGAGCCGCAGCCCGAAGACCTCGGCGAGCGCGAGCCCGTAGGCGGCCACCCGCTCGGCGTGGCGGCCGGTGTAGGCGTCGCGCGCCTCGACCGCGCTCGCGAGCGCCCGCACGGTGAGCATGTAGGACCGATGCAGCTCCTCCGAGCGCGTGCGCTCCTCGATGAACGTCTCGCGCAGGTCGGCCGCGTAGCGCTGGAGCTGAAGCTCCTTGTCCTCGGCCTCGTCGGCGCGCCGGGCGAGGGCGGCCTCGAGCTCGTCGATGCGGGTGCGCAGCTGCTCGTCGGTCGGCACGCCCTTCATCTTGCCCCGGGAGCGCCCGTCTCGCTCCCGAGCGTCGCGCGCAGCGCCGTGATCGCCTGCGGCAGCGGGAAGACCGGCATCCCGACGCCGCTGGCGAGACCCTGCGCGGCGTCGCCGGTCGAGAAGAGGATGACCGAGCGCCCGCCGCGCCGTCCGCGCAGCGCCGCGCCCTCGAGCAGCTTCAGCGAGTCGCTCATGCTCGCGTGGACGAGCGCGACCTCGAAGAGCTGCTCGGCGCCGGCCCGCGCGGCGCCCTGCGCGCTGTCCTCCCAGCGGTACTCGGTCCCGAGCGCGGCGAGCGAGGGCGCGAGCTGGCCGCGCACCGACTGCGGCGCGACGACGAGCACGCGCGAGCGCTTCGCCTGGATCGCGGAGTGCAGGACGTCGGTCAGCCGCCGCCGGTCGATCGGCTTGGAGACCGCCCACTCGCCGTCGAGCTGCGCGATCGTCGAGGAGACCGAGACGAAGATCACCGGCAGGTCGCGCAGCCGCGGGTCGGCGCGGACCGCTTCGAGCACGTCGAAGCCGTTCATGCCGGGCATCAGGACGTCCAGCGTCATCGCGTCGAAGTGCTCGCGGCGCAGGCGATCGAGCGCCGCCGCGCCGCTGTGGACCTGCACGCTCTGGACGCCGAGCGGCTCGAGCTGCTGGGCGATGAGCGCGGCGAGCGGGGGCTCGTCGTCGACGATGAGCACGCGGCGCGCGGTCAGCGGCGGGGTGCCGGCGGCCAGGGCGGCGCCCGGCGGCCCGCCGGGGGCGGCGGGCAGCGAGATCGTGAAGGTCGTGCCGGCGCCGAGCTGGCTGCGCACGTCGATCGAGCCGCCGTGCAGCTCGACGAGCGACTTGACGATCGACAGGCCGAGGCCGGTGCCGGGGCTGCGCCGCTCGTCGTCGGCGCCGCGGTAGAAGCGGTCGAAGATTCGGCGCGCGTCGTCGGGCGACATGCCGCGGCCGGAGTCGGCGACGGAGATCCGCGTCGCCTGCGCGTCGCCCTCCAGGCGGACCGTGACCGTGCCGCTGTCGCCGGTGTAGAGGTGCGCGTTCGTCAGCAGGTTCGTGACGATCTGCCGCACCCGCGCGGGGTCGGCGAGCGCCGGCGGGCGCGGCTCGGCGATCTCCACGAGCAGGCGCTGGTGCTTCTCGTCGATGCGCGGCTTCATGAGCGCCGCGACCTCCTCGACCGTCGCGCGCAGGTCGCAGCTGCGCGGCGAGATCTCGAACTGGCCGGACTCGATCCGCGCGACGTCGAGCAGGTCGTTGACGAGGTCGACGAGCCGGTCGGTCGACTGCAGCGCGATCTGGATGAAGTCCTGCTGGCGCGCGGTGAGGTTCTCGTTCTCGGTGGACTGCAGGAGCTCGATGAAGCCCTTGATCGACGTCAGCGGGCTGCGCAGCTCGTGCGACGCGGTCGCGACGAAGTCGCTCTTGGCCTGCTCGAGGCGGGCGCGCTCGGTGATGTCGCGCAGCGTCCAGACGGCGCCGCCCTCCGGCCCGGCGAGGCGCGCGGCGGTGATGGCGAGCGCGACGCCGTCGTGCTCGACGGGCACCTCGCCGGCCAGCGCGGCGTCGAGCGCCGGCAGCGGGCTGCGGGGGCCGTGCGCCCGCTCTCCGGCGCGCAGCTGCGAGACGAGCTCGCCCGAGCGCGGGTTCATCGCGACGACGACGTCCTGCGCGTCGCAGATGACGAGGCCGTCGCCGAGGCTCTCGATCGTCGTCGCGAGGCGCTGGCGCTGGGACTCGACCCGCGCGCCCGCGACGGCGAGGTCGGCGCTCATGACGTTGAAGGACTCGCCGAGCGTCGCGAGCTCGCGCGGGCCGTCGGCGTCGACGCGCACGGCGAGGTCGCCGCCGGCCATGCGGCGGGTCGCGTCGACGAGGTCGTCCAGCGGGCGGCGCATCGTGCGGATCAGCAGCGTGAGGAACGCGAGGACGGCCACGAGCGCGAGCCCGGCGCCGAGCACGATCGCGATGAGCGCCGAGCGGGTGCGGCGCGCCGCATCGTCGCGGGCGTCCTCGCGCAGCACGCGCTGGCGATCGGCGAGCCGGGCGGCGGCGCGTCGCACGGCCGGCAGCCGCTGCGCGGTCTTCGTGCGCGTCGAGGCTCGCTCCGGCAGCCGCGCGAGCACGCGCGCCGCGCGCTGCGCGGGCTGGATCTGTGCGGAGAGCGCGCTGCTTTGCGCATCGGGCGCGGCGAGGGCGTCCACCCGGGTGGCGTCCGCGTCGAGCTCGCGGGCGGCGCGGCTGACGAACGCCGTCGTCTGCGCGGTCCGCTGGCGGGCGAGGTTGGCTTCGAGCGCGACGCTCGACGTCAGCAGGTTGGCCGTCGCGACCTCGAGCGCCGACGTCGCCGACAGGCTGTCCTCGTAGTCCTGGCGGGCGTTGTAGAGCGCCGCGATGCCGATCGCGCCGATGACTGCGAGCCCGACGGTCAACCCGAGCAGCGCGAGGCGCAGCGTGCGCGCGATCGAACGCCGGCGCGGGCTCACGGTCGCCCCTGTGCGCCGCGGCGGCCGGGACCTATGATCGCACCCATGGATCTCGTGGGCGCATGGCTGCGCCAGCTGCTGCGGGCCGGGACGGCCGCTGCGATCGTCCCGATCGCGATCGTGGGGTCGTTCGTCGCGGTCGTCGCGGGAGCGGGCGGGCCGGGTGGGCTCGGGTCGCTCGGCCAGCTCGTGACGGGGCCGCGGATCTCGCCGCTGCAGGAGGCGGGCGCGACGCCCGCGCCGCGCGCCGTCCGCACGGCGCTCGTCGCGCCGCCGACGATCGTCGCGGCTGCCGAGCCGCCGGTCGTGCAGGCCGCTCCGGGGCCGCCACCGCCGCCCGCCGTGGCGCCCGCGCCGCCGCCTCCTCCGCCGAATCCGCCGGTCGCGCCGCCGCCACCACCCCCGCCGCTCCCACCACCGCCGGTCACGCCGTCACCTCCGCCGCCGCCACCACCACCGCCGCCCCCGCCGGCGCCCACGACGGCCAGGGACCGCACGGAGGCGCTCGTCGAGGGTCTCGGCGAGGCCGTGGGCGAGCTGGGAACGGTGGTCGGCGAGGTCATCGAGGGCCTGGGGGAGACCGTAGGGGGAATCCTGAACCTGCCGCCACCCGGCAGCTGAGCGGCGGAGTCCCCCTGCGAGCGCAGCTTGGACGCTATCTCGGCGGCGCGGTCGCCAGGGCGCGAAGGCCGACTTCGTGCTACTTCAGCGCATCCTCGGGGATGACGTAGTACGGCTTTGGCGCCTCACGCGGCTTGAGCGTCGGCCCGCGGCCACGCCGCGTGCTCGTCGCGAAGGACTTGTCGGGGTAGCCGTCGTGCGCGCGGACCCATTCGAGCACGTCCCCGGGGTCGCCGCCCGCCTCGACGACCTTGCTCTCCATGATCACGACGGTGCCCTTCGGGTTGCCCATGAAGAGGGCCGGGGTGCAGCCCGCGAGCAGCTCGCGGATCGGATCGTCGTCGGTCTTCGCCACGAGCGCGAGGATAGCGGCGACCGCGGCGCACCGGGGGCATCGTAGGCTGACCGCGTGCGCCCGCCGCGCGTCGCCCTGCTGCTGACCGTCGTGCTCGCGTCCTGCGGGGGCGAGGACGCGCCCCGCGCCGCGCCCGCTCCGTCGCTCGGCGCCTACTCGGCGAGCGCCAACGAGCTGTGCTCGGAGCTCGCCGGCGCGGTCCGGCGGACGTTCGAGGACGCGCCCGGCGATCCCGATGCGGCGCTGTCGCGCTACGCGCGCGACGTCCACGACGCGGGCAAGCGGTTCTCCGCGGCGCCGCCGCCGCGCTCGCTGCGCCGCTTCCACGCGGCGGCCGTCCGCCATCTCGCGTTCGAGTCGGCGACGCTGCGGCGCGCTGCCGACCTCAGCGCCGCGGGCGACCCCGCCGCGGCGCTCAAGGCGCTGCACCTCACCGGCCTCTTGCCGGACTCGATTCCCGAGGTCGTCCTGCGGCGCGCGCCGGCCTGCCGCGGCGGCGTCGTCCCGGCCGTGCCCGGCGAGCCGTCGGGCCGGCAGGTCTGAGGTCAGGCGGCGCGAAGGGCGCCCCGTCCGGGGGGCTCGGCGCTACGCGGCCACGGGCGCGGGCGGGCGCTCGCGCGCGGCGTCGGCCGGCGCGCCCGCCGCTCGGCGCTACGCGGCCACGGGCGCGGGCGGGCGCTCGCGCGCGGCGTCGGCCGGAGCGCCCGCGAGCTGGCCTCCGGCGCAGTCCGCGCAGGAGACGTCGCGGCGCGGGTTGCGCACGAACGCGACGCCGACGACGCCACCGAGCGCGACAAGCGCGGCGCTGATCGCCATCCCGAGGTGAAACGCGTCGACGGACGCGGCCTCGGTCGCGCGCGCGACGGCGGCGGCCTCCGGCGGCGCGAGGCCCGATACGTCGGCGCGCGCGAGCACGCGCTCCTCGGCGGTCGCCACGACGGCCTGGCCGCGCGCCGACAGCGACGACACGTCGACGTGCTCGCGCAGCGCGCCCGTGAACTGGGCGGCGACGACCGCGCCCAGCGCGGCCACGCCGAGCAGGCCGGCGGCGCGCGCGATCGCGTTGTTGACGCCCGAGGCGATGCCGGCGTGCTCCTCGTCGGCGTCGGCCAGCACCGTGGCGGTCAGCGGCGCCACCGTGGCCGACAACCCGACCGAGAAGACGACGAGCGCGGGCAGCAGCCCGGTCAGGTAGTCGACGTCGGCATCGACGCGCAGCAGCAGGAGCAGGCCCGCGGCGGCGAGCAGCGGCCCGCCGCCCATGAACAGATGCGGCCCGAGCCGGTCGGCCAGCATGCCGGCCCGCCGCGACAGGCCGAACATGACGATCGTCGTCGGCAGCGTCGCGAGGCCGGCTTCGAGCGCCGTGTAGCCCGCGACCTGCTGCAAGAACAGCACGAGGTAGAAGAAGAGCATCGCGAGGCCCGCGTACATCGCGAGCGTCTGCAGGTTGCCCGCGGCGAAGTTGCGCCGCCGGAACAGCTCGAGCGGGAGCATCGGGTACGCCGTGCGCGACTCGCGCACGAGGAAGGCGACGAGGAACACGATGCCCGCGACGCCCGGGACGACGACATCCGGCGCGCCCCAGCCCGACCGCGGCTGCGCGATGAGCGCGAGCGTCGGACCGGCCAGGGCGAGGAACGAGAGCACGCCGCCCTGCCAGTCGATCGGCGGCCGTGTCGCGGCGCGCGGGCGCTCCGGGACGGCCATCGCCACGACGACGAGCGTCGCGATGACGAACGGGATGTTGATCGCGAAGATCCAGCGCCACGACGCCGCGTCGATGAGCTGGCCGCCGACGAGCGGGCCGATGACCGTCGCGATGCCCGACCACGCCGTCCACGACCCGACCGCCCCGCCGCGCTCGGACGGCGGAAACGCGGCGACGATGACGGCCAGCGCGCTCGGTGTGAGCAGCGCGCCGAACACGCCCTGCGCGACGCGCCCGGCGACGAGCACCTCGATCGACGGCGCGAGCGCGCAGATCAGCGACGTCGCCCCGAAGCCGAGCACGCCGAGGCTGAAGATGCGCCGCTCGCCGAAGACGTCGCCGAGCGATCCGCCGACGAGGATCAGCGCCGCGAGCGCCAGTAGGTAGCCGTTTGACACCCACTGCTGCCCGGCGAGCCCGCCGCCGAGCTCCTCCTCGATCGCCGGCAGCGCCACGTTGACGACCGTCGAGTCGAGGCCCACGACGAACGACCCCATGATCGCCGCCAGCAGGCTCAGGCGCTGGGTGCGCGTCATCGGCCGCGACCGTTCCGAGCCACCGCCGCAGCGTACTCCGACCGGCCGCCCGATCGGCGGTGGCCGCGGCGACAGGCGAGCCGACCGCCGGGCGATCTCGCCGAGGTCCGCTGGGGTGTGGGCGTCAGCCGAGCATCGGCGAGGGTGGGATCCGCGTCTCCCCGCGGACCTGCGGGATGCGCATCGCGAGCTCGTCGGGGAAGCACCACGACCACGTCTCGCCCGGCTCGAGCGAGCGGATGATCGGATGGCCGCTGCTCGTCGCGTGCCCGGTCGCGTGGCGGTTGGGGGAGTCGTCGCAGCAGCCGACGTGCCCGCAGTCCAGGCAGATGCGCAGGTGCAGCCACACGCCGCCCGCCGCCAGGCAGTCCTCGCAGCCGTCAACGGACTCCGGGAGCTCGGTGACCTTCACCGACTCGAGATGTCTGCAGCTCGCCATGCGCTCTCCTCTCGGACTGATCGTGGCGTCCAGACTACGGCTCGAACCCCGCGCGCCGCCCGGCTCGCCGCGAGCGATCCGCAGCGCGAGCCGGCCGTGCAGCGCCGCCGTGTCGCGGGCACTGCGGGCGCCCGCCGGGTCGAACCACTCCGCGACGAGCACGACCATGTTGAGGATCGCCATGCTCGCCGCCTGGATCGCGTCGTCGGAGCCGAGCTCCCCGAAGGAGAAGTCGCCGCGCCGCTCGCCTTCGCGCAGCACGTCGGCGAACAGCGCGCGCACGCGCCGGCGGCGCCGTACGACGCTGTCGCGCTGCACGCCCGGCAGGTAGATGTAGTCGCGGTTGGCGACCCGCGTCTCGCGCGGGCGCGCGATGTGAAACGCCGTGAAGGCCCCGGCCAGCGCCTCGAGCTGGGCCTCCGGGTCGCCGCCGGCGCCGCGCAGCGTCTCCGACAGCACGCCGTCGGCGAGGTCGTGCACGCGGTCGACGATCGCGAACAGCAGCGCCTCCTTGGAGACGTAGTGGTTGTAGATCGCGCCCGGCGTGAGGTCGCAGGCGTCGGCGAGCTCGCGGACCGTCGTGCCGGTGTAGCCGCGCTCGTTGAAGAGCGTCAGCGCCGCGTCGTGGATCCGCTCGGACGTTGAGCGCTCGTTCACCACCATGAGCGGCCCAGGATAACCGGTGGGCAGACAGATCGTTGCGGTGCGATGAACGCTTGTTCATACTGTGGAGGAGATGAACCTCGACCTCGACGACCACCACGAGCTGCTGCGACGCACGGTGCGCGAGTTCGCCGAGGGGGAGGTCGCGCCCGTCGCCGGCGAGCTCGACCGCACGCACTCCGTGCCCTACGACATCATCGCCAAGCTCGGCGCGCTGAACCTCATGGGGATCCCGTTCCCCGAGGAGTACGGCGGCGGCGGCGGCGACACGCTCGCCTACACGCTGACCGTCGAGGAGCTCACCCGCGTGGACTCGTCGGTCGCGATCACGCTGTGCGCGCACACGTCGCTCGGCACGCAGCCGGTCTACCTCTACGGCACCGAGGCCCAGCGCCGCGAGTGGCTGCCCCGCCTGTGCGCGGGCGAGATCCTCGGGGCGTTCGGCCTGACCGAGGCCGAGGGCGGCTCGGACGCCGCGCACACGACGACGCGCGCGCGGCGCGCCGACGACGGCGAGGGCTGGATCATCGACGGCGCCAAGCAGTTCATCACGAACGCGGGCACGGACATCTCCGGTCTCGTGACGATCACCGCGCTCACCGGCGAGAAGCAGATCACGAACTTCCTCGTCCCGAACGGCACCCCCGGCTACGAGCAAGGCGAGCCGTATCGCAAGATGGGCTGGCACGCGTCCGACACGCGCCCGCTGACGTTCACCGACTGCCGCGTGCCCGAGGAGAGCCTGCTCGGGATCCCCGGCCGCGGCCTCGCGCAGTTCCTGCGCGTGCTCGAGATCGGGCGCATCGGCGTCGCGGCGATGGGCCTCGGCCTCGCGCAGGGCGCGCTCGACCAGGCGCTCGCGTACGCCAAGCAGCGGCGCGCGTTCGGCCAGGCGATCTCGAAGTTCCAGACGATCCAGGCCAAGCTCGCCGACATGTCGACGGAGATCGAGGCGGCGCGGCTGCTCGTCTACCGCGCCGCGCTGCTGAAGGACGGCGGGCGCCCGTTCGGGCTGGCGGCTGCGCAGGCGAAGCTCATGACCGGGCGCCTCGCGGTGCGCTGCGCCGACGAGGCCGTGCAGATCCACGGCGGCTACGGCTACATCGAGGAGTATCCGGTGTGCCGCATGTACCGCGACGCGAAGATCCTGACGATCGGCGAGGGGACCGACGAGATCCAGCAGATGGTGATCGCCCGCGGTCTGGGAGCGTAGGTGTCCTCCGCTCCTCTGCCCCCGCCGGTGAAGATCCGCGAGGTTGGCCCGCGCGACGGCCTGCAGAACGAGCCCGAGATCGTCGCGACCGCCCACAAGGTCGCGCTCGTCGAGCGGCTCGCGCGCACGGGGCTGCGGCGGATCGAGGTGACGAGCTTCGTGCGCGCCGACGTCATCCCCCAGCTCTCCGACGCCCGCGAGGTGCTGGCGGCGATCGATCTGCCGGAGGGCGTCGCGCGCAGCGTGCTCGTCCCGAACTCGCGAGGCCTTGACCACGCGCTCGAGTTGCGTGACCGCTTCGACGAGGTCAGCGTGTTCCTGTCCGCCTCGGAGACGCACAACATGCGCAACGTCAACCGCACGGTGGCGGCGTCGCTCGACAGCCTCGGCCGGGTCGTCCCGCGGGCGCGGGAGGCGGGGCTGCGCGTCGAAGCCGTCATCGCGACGAGCTTCGGCTGCCCCTACGAGGGCGCCGTCTCGCGCGAGCGGGTGCTCGAGATCGCGGGCCGGCTGCGCGACGCCGGCGCGCAGGAGATCGCCTTCGGCGACACGACGGGCATGGCGAACCCCGTCCAGGTCGCGGCGCACTTCGAGGCGGCGCGCGACGCGCTCGGCCCCGATGTCGAGCTCACCGCGCACTTCCACAACACCCGCGGGCAAGGTCTCGCGAACGTGCTCGCGGCGCTGCAGGCCGGTTGCACGTCGTTCGAGTCGAGTGTCGGCGAGCTGGGCGGCTGCCCCGTGCCGCCCGGAGCGACCGGCAACATCGCGACCGAGGACCTCGTGTCGATGCTGCACGAGATGGGGATCCGCACGGGCGTCGATCTCGACGCGCTGATCGAGACGGCGCGCGAGGTGCGGCGCATGCTCGGCCGCCCGCTGGGCTCCCACACACTCGTCGCAGGCCCGGTCGACTGGCACCCGGCGGGGGGCGAAGGGGCCGCTGGGCGCGGAGGGGCCGCGGGGGGCGGAGGGGCCGCCTCCGGTCCGGGCACCCAGGCGGCCGCGCCGTGAGCATCGTCCTCGGCACGAAGGTCCGCCCCGGCGGCAAGACCTTCGCGGCGAACGAGGCCGCGCACCTCGCGCTCCTCGACGACCTGCACGCGCAGCTCGAGCGCGCCCGTGCGGGCGGAGGCGCCGTCGCCGCCGAGCGCCACCGCGCGCGCGGCAAGCTGCTCGCGCGCGAGCGCATCGAGCGGCTGCTCGATCCCGGCGAGCCGTTCCTCGAGCTCTCGCCGATGGCCGCCCACGATCTCTACGGCGGCGACGCCCCCGGCGCGGGGATCGTCACCGCCGTCGGGCGGATCGGCGGGCGCGAGGTGGTCGTCGTCGCCAACGACGCGACCGTCAAGGGCGGCGCGTACTTCCCCATGACCGTCACGAAGCACCTGCGCGCGCAGGAGATCGCGCTGCACAACCGGCTGCCGTGCGTCTACCTCGTCGACTCGGGCGGCGCGTACCTGCCGCTGCAGGACGAGATCTTCCCCGACCGCGAGCACTTCGGCCGGATCTTCTTCAACCAGGCGACGATGTCGGCGCGGGGCATCCCGCAGATCGCCGCCGTCCTCGGATCGTGCACCGCGGGCGGCGCGTACGTCCCGGCGATGAGCGACGAGACCGTGATCGTGCGCGAGCAGGGGACGATCTTCCTCGGCGGCCCACCGCTGGTGAAGGCCGCGACGGGCGAGGAGGTGTCGGCGGAGGAGCTCGGCGGGGGCGACCTGCACGCCCGCCAGTCCGGGGTCGTCGACCACCTCGCGCAAGACGACGCCGAGGCCCTGGAGGTCGTGCGCTCGATCGTCGGGACGCTGGGCGCCAAGATCCCCGCGCCGTGGGAGCGCCGCGCGACCGAGGACCCGGTCGTCGACCCCGCGCAGCTGCTCGGCGCGGTGCCGGTCGGCTCGCGCACGGGCTACGACCCGCGCGAGATCGTCGCGCGGATCGCCGACGGCTCACGCTGGCACGAGTTCAAGGCGCTCTACGCGCGGTCGATCGTCTGCGGGTTCGCGCACATCCACGGCCACCCCGTCGGGATCCTCGCCAACCAGGGCGTGCTGTTCGCCGGCAGCGCGCGCAAGGCCGCGCACTTCGTCGCGCTGTGCGACCAGCGCGGGATCCCGCTGCTGTTCCTGCAGAACATCACGGGGTTCATGGTCGGCCGCGAGGCCGAGGCCGGCGGGATCGCACGCGACGGCGCGAAGCTGGTCGCCGCGGTCGCGTGCGCGCGGGTGCCGAAGCTCACGGTCATCGTCGGCGGCTCGCACGGCGCGGGCAACTACGGGATGTGCGGCCGGGCGTACGACCCGCGCTTTCTGTGGATGTGGCCGAACGCCCGCATCTCGGTCATGGGCGGCGAGCAGGCCGCGACCGTGCTCGGATCGCTGCGTCCGGAGCGCGAGGACGGCGAGACGGAGGGGCTGCGCGCTCGCATCCGCGCCCAGTACGAGGCGCAGAGTCACCCGTACTACTCGACCGCCCGGCTGTGGGACGACGGCATCATCGACCCGCGCGCGACGCGCGACACGATCGGCCTCGCCCTGGCGGCGTGCGCGAACGCCCCGCTGGGCGAGCCGCAGCGTCCCGTCATGCGGATGTGAGCGGCGCCGGCCGGCGGGCGAGCAGGCGTGCACGATCGCGGCCGGTGGCGATCGTGGCCGCGCGGTCTGGCACCATCTCCGGCAGTTGTCGCTCGCCGCTCGCCCCGACCGCGTCTTTTCGCGGCCCGGCGGGTTGTGAGGTCAACCGCCGCGGAGCGCACCGCTGCGAGTACGCCTGCCGTGAGGACGCGCGAAGGCGATCGACGATCCCTGAAGAAAGAGACCCGCATGTCGCTCAACCTCAGAACCATCCGCCTCCCGACGCTCGCCGTGTCGGCCGGTATCGCGCTGGCGGCGCTCGCCGCCACCGGCGGCGCAGCAGCTTCGGTGACCCCGGTCCAGCGTGCCTCCCAGACGTGCACGCCGCCCAAGTATCCCGGCTCGGGCTACTTCACCGGGAAGATCCGCGTCACGAACATCTCGTGCTCGTATGGCAAGAAGTTCGTCGTCTCGTACTACAAGTGCCGCACGAAGAACGGCAAGGGGCCCAAGGGCCGCTGCACCACCAAGGTGTCGGGCTTCAGCTGCACCGAGAAGCGCGAGTCGATCGCGACCGAGATCGACGCCCGCGTGACCTGCCGCCGCGGCACGCAGCGCATCGTCCACACGTACCAGCAGAACATCGAGTAACCGGGCCGGAGGGCCGGTCCTCCGCGGGCCGGCCCTTGCTCAGTAGCCGTTGAGCGAGCGGACCTTGCGCAGCAGGTACGGCCCGAGCGACGACGCGAAGACGTCGGTGAGGTGCGAGATGTCCTTGTAGACGAGGGCGCCACCGACGACCGGGAAGCACTGCCGGGAGCTGCAGAAGAAGGACGTCATGTCGATGAGCTTGACCCGCTTGGCGCGGTTGCGGGACGCCGCGGACGCAGCGGCGTCGCGGTCGAGCGCCGCCGAGCGCGACAGCGCGCAGGTCCTGCCCGCGTTCTTGCGCTTGGCCATCGCGGCCCGGACGCAGTTCAGCGTGTCCGGCGTGGACCGCGGCGTGTCGCGGATGACGATGACGCGCTTGACGGACTTCGGCAGCGCCTGCCACGCCCGCGCGTAGCCGGACATCTTCGCCTTGAACTGGTTGGCGGGGTTCTTGACGACGATGCCCGAGTCGTAGTGCGCGACGACGAAGACCGTGCTGATGGCGGGGTTGGCGGCCAGCCAGCGCGGCACCTCCCGGTTCCAGCGCACGCACGACTGACGGCGGCTGGCGGGATCAAGGCGGGCGGTCGCGCGCGTGTACGGGCAGCCCGAGCGCGTGATCGACACGCCGCGCCACTTCGTGTTCTGCGAGACGATCTCGAGCGCCGCGCGCCAGTGTGCGGCGTGGCTGTCGCCGATGAGCGCGACCGTGCTGCGGGCATCGGGCGCCGGGACGCCGAACTCGCACGGGATCACGAGCCCGACCTGCTTCAGCGGCGTGCATGGGATGTTCGGCGTGAGGACCGCGTTGTCGGGCGTCGGGACCACCGCGCGCGCGAGCTTCGGGTTGCGGCAGATCTTGTGGCTGTCGCGCGACGCCGCGCCGAAGCAGCGCTGGCGCGCGTCGGGGGAGATCGACAGCGTCACCTGCATCTCGGCCTCGCCGGAGTTCGGCAGGACGTCCTCGCAGCCGGCGGGTGGCGGGCACGTCACGTCGTCGCGGTACTGGCTGCGCGCGATCCAGTGATAGAGGCCGGGCTTCAGGCGCAGCAGCGACGGCGGGAAGCTCACCCGCATCGTCGTCTTGCTCGGGCGCGACACGACGGGTGAGAGGTCGCGGATCCCGCGCTGGAGCCCGGTCTGCGGGTCGAGCACCGTGTAGCGCAGCGCGAGGCCGGACTTCGCGCTCTGGCTCGGGTAGGCGCACAGGCGGCCGGCGGGCAGCGGCTGCTCGTCGCTGCGCAGCATCACGCACAGCGTGCGGCCGAAGCGCGGGTTGATCGCGTCGGTCTCCCACGGCTTGTGCGTGCGGATGATGAGCGTGAGGTCGGTGCTCGCCGTCTGGCCGAAGCGCACGCCGAAGATGTCCAGGGGGGTGTTGCCTTCGGCGGCGTCGAAGTACGCGGCGAGCCCGTCGCTGTTCGCCGGGGCGCCGCCCGACAGGCTCGGCAGGGCGAGCGCGGCGGCCAGCACGACCGCGACGACGCACCAGCGGAGGGGAGTGAGGTGGCGAGCGGGTCGGGTCATTCGTCGCGATCCGCCACGTGGTCGGCGGGTCCGAGCACGCCGCTGCGCGCAGCTGCCCGCTGCATCATCGCCAATCTGTAGGACGGATGGGCCACCTTGAGCTCGTCCCATGGTTCGTGGCGCGCTCGCACACCCCTGCCGGGGTGGTGCGTCATGGCGCGCTGCCTGTCGCCGGTCGAGGTCCCGTGCCCGCGCGACGCGCCCGCCGGCCGCGGCCCGCGGTCAGCCCGTGGAAGGCTCGGCGAGGGCGATGGCGGTGATCCGCAGCCGGCTGCCCGCGGCGTCGATCGGCACGCCCCGCGTGCGGAACGTCACCGCGGCGCTACGGCCGGCAGGC
This sequence comes from uncultured Actinomycetes bacterium, assembly GCA_963743055.1. Lineage (GTDB taxonomy): Bacteria > Actinomycetota > Thermoleophilia > Solirubrobacterales > Solirubrobacteraceae > CADCVQ01. The sequence continues at coordinate 131,769 of CAVUOK010000009.1, forward strand.
ACCACGACCCGGCGGCGCTGCGCCGTCGGTTCGGCGCCCGCCGTGAGCCACGTCCGCCGCCCGCCGGCGTCGACGCTCACCTTGGTACCAGCGACGGTCGCCAGCGCGTAGCGCAGCTCGAGCGTCCGGGTGCGCGGGCTCGTGTTGAACACGGCCACGCCGCCGCGCGTGCCGCAGACCGCCTCGGACACGGGCAGTGCCGCGCCGACGGCCGTGCAGCCGGCGAGCAGCGCATCCCCGGCACCCGGCAGCTCGCGCCCGACCGTGTCGGGATCGGCGCCGCGCACGCGGGCCACGCGCGGCTTGCCGGACTCGTACACGCGCGTGTCGCCGCGCCCGAACGGCGCGACGACCGACTGCCGCGCGGTGAGCACGAGGTAGGAGCCCGTCGCCCCGTCCGCGCGCATCGCCGCGTAGCGGCCGGTCGCGGAGGCCGGGCTGTATCCGACCTTGGTGAAGCGGTACAGGAACGCGCGGTAGACGGGGATCTCGGCGACCGTGGCGACCCGCGCGCCGGCCGGAACCCTGTCGAGCAGGCCCCGGTCGAGCGCCTCGACGGTCGTCACGCGGGTGTCGCCGAGCCGCGCGAGCGCGTCCGTGACAGCGACGTTGGCCTGAAACCCGGCCCCCGCGACCAAGCCGGCGAGCACCGAGGCGCCGGCCGCGGCGGCGCGGCGGCGAGCCGGATCGAGCCTGCGAGCGACGAGCGAGCCGAGCGCCACGGCGAGGGCGCCGAGGCCGAACGCCTGCACGAACACGGGCAGGTAGGCGAGGCCGGGCCGCAACTCGTCCTGATAGCCAGTGGCGATGGCGATCGGCGCGGCGGGGAGGACGAGCAGGAGCGCGCCGAGCGCGGCGAGCAGCCCCACCGGCATCGACGGTCGCGGCTCGCCGGGGGCGGGCTCCCGGCGCGTGCGCAGGAGCACCAGGGTGAGCAGGCCGACGGCAAGCGCGGCGAGCACCGCGCCGAGGCTCACGGGCGTCAGCGTGTCGCGCGAGAAGAGGCCGGCCGGGTCGAACGCGAGGTGGCTGAGCGGGATCGTCCCGCTGACCTGGTCGCCGAACGCTCCGAGCACCCTGCCAGGCGCGAAGCGGGGCTCGTAGCCCGGCAGCCGGTCGTCCGCGATCGCCCGCAGCACGAGCGACGTGACGAGGAACGCCGCTCCGACCGCCAGCAGCGGCGCGGCCGCGCGGACCCCGCGCCCGAGCCCTCCGCGCTCGGCGACCGCGACGGCGAGGTGCAGCGCCACGAGCAGCGGCGCGGACTCGTAGGTGCTCCCCGCGATCACCATGAGCGCGATCGATCCCGCGAGCGGCGGCCCGCGCCCGCCGCGCAGCCACACGTGGAAGAGCAGCACCGACAGCGCGACCTCGGCAAGCACCGCCTGCTGCAGCCCGACATAGGCGAGGACGGGATCGTGATAGGCGCGAAACTGCAGGCACAGCGTCGCGACGACGGCGACGAGCCCCGCGCCCGCGGCTGGAACGCCGAGGCGCAGCAGCAGCGCCGCGACCGCCAGCGTCGCGACGAGCACGAAGACGAGCAGCAGCAGCTTGTACGCGAGCCGGTCTCCAATCAGGTGAAACTCGCCGTAAGTCTGCACGAACGCCAGAGGGAACCAGCGTCCGAAATCGGTGACCCAATGCCACGCGCTGTCCCACGACCACGCGACGAAGCTCTGGCCGGCCTGCTCGGCGGTCGCATCGACGTCGACGTTGAGCGAGTCGTCGCCGAGATAGCCCGTCTGCAGCATCGGCCACAGGAACGTGACCTGCGCAGCGGCGACGAGCAACAGCGTCGGCAGGGCGCCGCGCACCAGTTTCACACGACACTTACTAGCACACCACTCAGCGGCGGAGCCTGACCTCCCCTGTCGCGTCACGCTTAACTTCGCCGAGCTCGCTTGTCGGCGCGCCGCGCAGCCACACGATGTCGCCCTCGGCGAGCTCGAGCTCGTCGGCCGCGTGGCGGGTCATCTGCGCGGTCACCTCGGCGCCGTCGGTCAGCAGGAGCTCGATGCGGACCTCGAAGCCGAGGTGGATGACGCGGGAGACCATCGCCTGCATCCCGCCGTCGAGCGGATCGGTGCCGATCGCGATGTCGTGCGGGCGCAGGAGCTGGTCGCCGAGCTGGCTCACGGCCCCGAGGAACGAGGCGACGAAGTGGTTCGCCGGCCGGTCGTAGAGCTCCCGCGGGCCGCCGACCTGCGCGATCCGCGCGTGGTCCATGACCGCGATGCGGTCGGCGATCGACATCGCCTCCTCCTGGTCGTGCGTGACGATGAGCGTCGTCACGGCGACCTCCTCGTGCAGCCGGCGCAGCCACTCGCGCAGCTCGGCGCGGACCTTCGCGTCCAGCGCTCCGAACGGCTCGTCGAGCAAGAGCAGCCGTGGCTGCACCGCGAGCGCGCGGGCGAGCGCCATCCGCTGGCGCTGGCCGCCGGAGAGCTGGTTGGGATAGCGGTCGGCGTAGCCCGCGAGCCCGACGATGCCGAGCAGCTCCGAGGTGCGGTCGCGGATGCGCTCCTTGGACTGCTTGCGCACCTTCAAGCCGAACGCGACGTTGTCGCGCACGGTCATGTGCCGGAACGCGGCGTAGTGCTGGAAGACGAACCCGATGCCGCGGCGCTGCGGCGGCACGCGGGTGACGTCGTCGCCGTCGATGAGCACCGTCCCCGAGCTCGGCGCCTCGAGCCCGCCGATGATCCGCAGCAGCGTGGACTTGCCCGAGCCGCTCGGCCCGAGCAGCGCCGTGAGCGAGCCGTCGGGCACCTCGAGCGACACGTCGTCGAGCGCGACGAAGTCGCCGAACCGCTTGGAGACACCCTGCACCGAGATCATGTGACCTTCACCCTTCTATCCAGCGTCGTCATAAGCAAGAGCGTCACGAGCGCGAACGCCATGAGCACCGTCGACGCCGCGTAGGCGCCGAACACGTTGTGGTCGTCGATGTAGCGCGCGTGGACGAGCAGCGTCAGCGTCTGTGACTCGCCCGACACGCCGCCCGAGACGACGATCAGCGCCCCGAACTCGCCGAGCGCACGGGCGACGGTCAGCACGACGCCGTAGACGAGGCCCCAGCGGATCGCGGGCAGCGTGATCCGCCAGAACGTCTGCGCGCGCGACGCGCCGAGCGTGGCCGCGGCCTCCTCCTGCTCGTCGCCGATCTCCTGCAGCACCGGCTCGACCTCGCGCACGACGAACGGCAGCGTGACGAAGATCGTCGCGAGGACCATCCCCGGCAGCGAGAAGATGACCTGGATGCCGGCGTCGGCGAGGCCCCCGAGCCAGCCGCCGGAGCCCCACAGCAGGATGAGCGACACGCCCACGATGACGGGGGAGACCGCGAACGGCAGGTCGACGACGGCCTGCACGATCCCGCGCCCGGGGAAGCGCCCGCGCACCAGGGCGAGCGCCGTGACGAGCCCGAAGATCACGTTCAGCGGCACGACGATCGCGACGATCGTCAGCGACAGCGAGATCGCGGCGATGCCGGCCGGCGTCGTGACCTGCGCCCAGAACGCCGTCAGGCCGTCCTCGAACGTGCGGTAGAAGATCATCGTCAGCGGCACGAGCAGCAGCGCGACGAGGTAGGCGAGCGCGAGGACGCGCAGCGACAGGCGGGTGCGGCTCGTCAGCGCCATCGCCTAGGACCGGGCCTCGTGGCGGCGGCTGCGCGATGCGATCGCGCGCAGCACGAGCAGGACGAAGAACGAGATCGCAAGCAGCGTCATGGACACGGCCGCGGCGTTGACCGGCCGGTCGATCTCGATCTGCTTGGCGATGTACTGCGACGCGACCTCGGTCTTGTGCGGGATCCCGCCGCCGATGAGCACGACCGAGCCGAACTCCCCGATCGCGCGTGCGAACGCGAGGCCGGCCCCGCCGAGCAGCGCCGGGCCAAGCGACGGCAGGATGATCCTGCGGAAGATCGTCCAGTTGCTCGCGCCGAGCGAGGCCGCGGCCTCCTCGGCCTCGCGGTCGACCTCGATGAGCACCGGCTGCACGGAGCGCACGACGAACGGCAACGTCACGAACAGCAGCGCGATGACGAGCGCCGGCCGCGTCGCGTTGAGGTGCAGGCCGATCGGGCTGCGCGGGCCGTAGAGCGCGAGCAGCACGATGCTCGCGACGATCGTCGGCAGCGCGAACGGCAGGTCGATGAGCGCGTTGACGAAGCGCTTGCCCGGGAACTCGTCGCGCACGAGCACCCACGCGACGAGCGTCCCCGCGACGACGTTGATGAGCGCGACGATCAGCGAGATCCCGACCGTGAGGACGAGCGCCGCGCGCGCCGCCGGCAGCGGTGATCGCGTCCCACAGGCCGGCGACGCCGTTGTCGAGCGAGCGCGTCGCGACGGCCGCGAGCGGCAGCAGGACGATGACGCTCAGCCACAGCGTCGCGACGCCGAGGCCGAGCGGCCCGACGCCGCCGACGGCGGCCGGCCGGCGCCCGCGCTTGCGGACGCCGGTGAGCGATGCGGGCGCCGCGCTCACGTGCGCCTAGCCGGTGGCCTCGTCGTAGATCTTCGCGACGCGAGCCCTTCTCCGGGTCGAAGAGCTCGTCGTTGACCGTGCCCCAGCCGCCGAGGTCGGCGATCGTGTAGAGCTTCTCCGGCGCCGGGAAGTCACTCGCGAACGCCTCGGCGACGGACTCGTCGACCGGGCGGAAGCCGGCTTCGGCGAGGCCCTTCTGCGCCTCCGGCGTGTACAGGTAGTCGACGAACGCCTTGGCCTCGGCGGGGTGCTTGGACTTCACCGTGACCGCGATCGGGTTCTCGATCTTGAACGTCGTCGGCGGGCGTGACGTGCTCGACGTCCTCGCCACTGCGCTCGAGGAACAGCGCCTCGTTCTCGTAGCTCAGCAGCACGTCGCCGGTGCCCTGCGTGAACGTCTCCGACGCCTCGCGGCCGGACTTCGGCTGCACCTTGACGTGATCGGAGATGAGCTTGTCGAGGTACGCGAGACCGGCCTTCGGGTTCTTGCCGCCCTCGCTCTTCTCGGCGTACGGCGCGAGCAGGTTCCACTTCGCCGAGCCCGAGCTGAACGGGTTCGGGGTGACGACCTCGATGCCGGGCTTGAGCAGGTCGTCCCACGTCTTGATCTTCTTCGGGTTGCCCTTGCGGGTGACGATCGTGACGACCGAGCCGAACGCGACGCCCTTGTGCTCGCCGGCGTTCCAGTCCTTGGCGACGAGGCCCTTGTCGACGAGCTTCGTGACGTCGGGCTCGACGGAGAAGTTCACGACGTCGGTGGTCAGGCCCGCCGCGACCTTGCGCGACTGGTCGCCGGACGCGCCGTAGGACTGGCTGAACGTGATGCCCTTGCCGGCGTCGGTCTTCTGAAACAGCGGGATCACCTTGTCGAAGCCGACCTTCGGGACGGCGTAGGCGACGAGGGAGAGCTTCGTGGAGCCGCTGCCGCTGGACGCGGAGTCGGCGTCGTCGGTGCTGTCGCTCGCGCCTCCGCAGCCGGCGACGGCCAGGGATGCGACGGTGGCCATCAGGGATACGACGATGCGTGCGCGGGTCTTCACGAGCCCTCCAGGAGAAATACATGTTTGTGGATAGGGATTGTGGATATTACAGCTCTTGCGCACGTGCGAGACCGTATGACGCCATCATGGGCTTGTGCGCATCTCAGCCAAGGTCGACTACGCGGTGCGGGCTTCGGTCGAGCTCGCGGCCGCCCAGCGCTCTTCCGAACCCTCGCGGCCGGTCAAGGCCGAGGCGCTCGCGCGGGCCCAGGACATCCCGCTGAAGTTCCTCGAGAACATCCTCCAGGGGCTGCGCCAGGCGGGGCTCATCGAGAGCCGGCGCGGACCCGACGGCGGGCACATCCTCGCGCGCCCCGCCGCGGAGATCGCGCTTGCCGACATCATCCGCGCGATCGACGGCCCGCTGGCGGGCGTCGGCGGCAGGCGGCCCGAGGAGCTCGAGTTCACGGGCTCGGCGGAACCGCTGCGCGAGGTCTGGATCGCGGTGCGGGCGAGCCTGCGGCGCGTGCTCGAGGACGTGACGATCGCAGACGTCGCCGCGGGCGAGCTGCCCGCGCTCGTCGCCGAGCTGACGACCGATCCGGGCGCCTGGGCGAAGCGCTAGATCGCGACGCGGCGCAGCCGCGCTGGTGCGGCGCGGCCGCGCGGTACGCCGCCGGCCGCGCGGCACGCCGCGGCGGTGCCGCAGCGAGCTGCGTCGCCGCGGCCCCGACCCGGCTGCGCCGCTCAGGCGCGCTCGCGGTACCAGGCGAGCAGCCCGCCGGCGCGGTCGCGGTGCGGCTGAACGCGGTCCATGAGGACGCTCACGAGCGTGCCTTGGTAGCGGCGGGCGTCGACGAAGACGCCGAGCGTCGCCTCGTCGAACGCTGGTCCGTAGCCGGCGTACGCGGCCGCGGCCGGCACCGGGTCGGCGCCGAACATGCGCGCCGTGCCGAACATGCAGCCGAGGTCCCACGCGCGCGGGCCGAGGAAGCAGTCCTCCCAGTCGTTCCACAGCGGGCCGTCGGGACCGGCGAGGACGTTGCTGAGGTGCCCGTCGCCGTGGATCGGCTGCATCGGCAGCGCGAGCTCCTCGATCCGCTCGCGCGCGTCGCGGCCCGCGCGCCGCAGGAGCGCGGCGTCGTCCTCACCGAGCGCGCCGTCGGACGCGAGGCTCTCGAGCAGCGCGTCGGCCTCGTCGAGCACCGCGAGCCGCGGCAGGTCGGCGCCGTCGAAGCCTACGAGCGCGTCGTGGCAGACGCGCAACCGCCGGCCCGCCTCACGCGCGTCGAGCTCGCGATCGGCCTCGTCGACGTAGGTCCAGAAGCTCAGCACGAGTCCGTCGTGGTGGTGCGGGCCGGGGTCGAGCTCCGCGCTCGGGGGCACGACCGGCGCGCCCGCGGCGGCGAGGTGGCTCGCCATCGCGACCTCCCGCGCGAGCCAGGCATCGCCGGGCCGAAACAGCGACGTGACGGTGGTGACGCGCGCGACGACCGGCGCGGGCTTCAGCAGCACGAGCAGGTTGCTCGCGTCGCGCAGGATCTGCGGGTCGTCGCAGCGCAGGCCCTCGCGCGCGGCGACCGCGAGCGCGGCCGACAGGGCTCTGCGGCTGAGCGGCGCGAGCGTCACAGCGCGGTGGCGAGCGGGCTCGGGGTCGCCGGCGCGGGTCACAGGGCAGAGGCCGCGAGCGGGCACGGGGTCGCCGGCGCGGGTCACAGCGCGACGAGCAATCGCTCCAGGTCCGACTCGTCGTTCCAGGCGCCGACGGAGGCGCGCAGCAGGCCCGTGCCCGGAAGGTCGCGGATGATGACGCCCGCGGCCTCGCAGCGCGCCTTGGCGGCGAGCGGGTCGGGGTCCTTCCACGCGACGAGCGTCGTGCGGTCGCGCGGCGCGACCTCGTGGCCGCGCTCGGCCAGCGCATCCGCGAGCGAGGCGGCGAGCGTCGCGGCGCGCTCGTGCACCGCGTCCCAGCCGGTCGTGGCGAGCACGACGAACGCCGTCGCGGCGGCGACGGCCGACTCGAGGCTCTGCGCGGGCGCGTCGTGGCGCGCGGCGCCCTCGCGCGGGACGGCATCCAGGCCGGCCCCGGGGTCCTCGAGGTTCACGTACGTCGGGCCGATCGCCCGCACGCGCTCGCCGTGCTCCGGCGAGATCCACAGCAGGCCCGTGCCGACGGGGCCGCACAGCCACTTCTGACCCGACGCCGCGTAGAACGCGCAGCCGAGCTTGCCGACGTCGACCGGGATGGCGCCGGCGCCCTGGGCGCCGTCGAGCAGGACAGGCACGTCGAGCTGCGACATGTCGGGCGCGAGGCGGCCGTTGATCCAGCTCACGTGGGAGCAGGCGACGAGGCGCGTGTCCGTGGTGACCGCGTCGGCGAGCTGCTCGAAGGGGACCGTGCGCACCGCGATCCCGCGCTGGTCGCGCGCGGCGGCGAGCGGGCCGAGCAGGCCGGGGTGCTCCTCGTCGGACGTGAGAACCTCGTCGCCGGGCTGCAGGTCAAGGCCGGTGAGCACGCGCACGATGCCCTCGCTCGTGGAGGTCGTCAGCGCGACGTCGGCGGGCTCGGCGTTCAGCAGCGCGGCGTACGCGGCGCGGCGCTGCGCGGCGAGCGCCTTGGTCTGGTCGTAGTACATGGCGGCGCGGCCGGAGCGCAGGCACTCCTCGACGACGCGACCTTGCACCGAGACGGCGGGCGTGGGGAGCGGGCCGCAGGTTCCGGCGTTGAGGTAGGCGAGCCGCTCGCAGACCGGGAACTGCTCACGGAACTTGACGGCGTCCACGCGGCGCAGGCTAGCGACCGGCCTGCCGGGCACCGACTTTGGCGCCTATGACCCTCCATGAGGGCCTTTTTCGACAAAGGCGGCGGCACCGGGTCCCGGGCTTCGCGCCCGGGACCCGGCACTGGCTGCTGCTCAGCGTCCGCAGACCGGCCACTGGCCGGGTCCGTCGCGGCGGTAGAGCATCGCCGCGCGGCGGTCCTGCTCGGTCTCGGAGGCGCGGGCGGGATCGCCCTTGCCGCCGACCGTGCTCCACGTGTGAAACGAGAACTGGTACTTGCCGCGGTAGGTCCCGCTCGCCGAGATGGCGCGTGGGTTGCCGTGCGACTCGCACTGCGCGATCGCGGCAAGGGCCGCGGGGATCGGGACGTCCGGCGCGCCGCCGTAACGGTTGACCAGGCGCTCGCGCAGCTCGCGGATGTCGCGGCGCAGCGCGCGGGTCCTCGTGCGCAGGTGCGCCGGCGTCAGGTTCTGCAAACGCGCGCGCAGGTCGCGACGCTCGTCGCGCGACAGCCGCTCGCCTTGCAGCAGGTCGTGGCGGCGTTTGGTCCAGACGTGGCGTTCGATGAGCCGTCGCATGACGGCGGCGTGCACTGCGGAGACCGTCGCCGGCCCGACGAGCGGCGCCGCGAGGGGCGCCGCCGGGGGCGGAGCGGGGTCGGCCGCGAATGCGGGGAGGGCGCCGCGGCAGCGCACGAGGCGCAGACGGCGCCCAGGGTTCTGAGACGCATGTGTGACGTTGTCCTTCATCGGCCATCGAGGCGACGCGCGACGGGCGCGCGGCGCACTGGCCGGTCGTTTGCGGGCGGTTCGCGGTGCCGTTCAGGCGCCTGACATGAACCGCCGGCGGGGCAGACTAGCAGCGCCGGCGAACCCCCGTTCGCTTCGGAGCCGAACGATCACGTCGCCGCGACGGCCGAGAACTCACGCACGATCGCCTCGCAGAACGCCGGCACGTCGTCGGGCCGGCGGCTCGACGTGATGTTGCCGTCCGTCACTACCGACCCGTCGACGACCTCGGCCCTCCGCGTTGCGCAGGTCGGTGCGCATGCTCGGCCACGACGTGATCCGGCGGCGGCGCACGACGTCCGCCTCGACGTCGAGCCCCGAATGGGCTCGAAACCGAAGGCGGTCGCGGCGCGAGCGACGAGCAGAGCCGCGGTGCTGTGACAATGGACCCGTGAACGTCACCCTCCCGGATGGAACCGAGCTCGAGCTGGCCGACGGCGCGACCGGCGCCGACGCCGCCGCGGCGATCGGCGCGGGGCTTGCGCGCGCGGCGCTCGCCGTGCGCCAGAACGGCGAGGTGCGCGACCTCGCGCGGCCGCTGATCGAAGGCGAGCCGCTCGAGATCGTCACGCCGAAGTCCGACGGAGCGCTCGACGTCATCCGCCACGACGCGGCGCACGTCTTGGCGGCGGCGGTCATGGAGCTGTATCCGGGGGTGAAGATCTCGATCGGGCCGCCGATCGAGAACGGCTTCTACTACGACTTCGAGTTCCCCGACCGCGTCGCGATCTCCGATGCGGACTTCGGGCGCATCGAGCAGAAGATGCGCGAGCACGTCAACGCCGACGAGCGCTTCGTGCGCGAGGACGTGACGGTCGACGAGGCGCTCGACCGCTTCCGCGGCGAGGGTCAGGACTACAAGGTCGAGCTGATCGAGGACCTCGTGCGGGCTGCGGACCCGGGGGACCCGCTCCTCACGGTCAGCCTCTACACGAACGGCCCGTTCACCGACCTGTGCCGCGGCCCGCACGGCCCCGGCACGAAGCGCATCAAGGCGTTCAAGCTGCAGTCCGTCGCCGGCGCGTACTGGCGCGGCGACTCGGATCGCACGATGCTGACGCGGATCTACGGCACGGCGTTCTTCTCCAAGGACGACCTGAAGGCGCACCTCGAGCGTCTCGAGCAGGCACGGGCGCGCGATCACCGCAAGCTCGGCAAGGAGCTCGACCTGTTCATGTTCAGCGAGCTGTCGCCGGGCTCGCCGTTCTGGCAGCCGGCGGGGATGGCGATCTGGAACGAGCTCTCCAAGCTGTGGCGCACCGAGAACCTGCGCCGCGGCTACCGCGAGGTCAAGACGCCGATCCTCTACGACGTCGACCTGTTCAAGCAGTCCGGCCACTGGGACACCTACCGCGAGAACATGTACTTCACGGACGTCGAGGATCGGCCGATGGGCCTCAAGCCGATGAACTGTCCGGCGCACATCCAGCTGTTCTCCAACGAGCGGCGCTCCTACCGCGACCTGCCGATCCGCTACTCCGAGCAGGGCCTCGTCCACCGCCACGAGCCGTCGGGCACGCTGCACGGGCTGATGCGCGTGCGCCACATCACCCAGGACGACGCCCACATCTTCTGCACGGAGGACCAAGTCCGCGACGAGGTCATCGGCGCGCTGGACTTCGGGTTCTTCCTCTACGACCTGTTCGGCTTCGAGCCGCGCCTGGAGCTGTCGACGCGGCCGGAGAAGCGCGTCGGCACGGACGAGATGTGGGACCGCGCCGAGGCGGCGCTGCAGGGTGCGCTGGACGCACGCGGCCTCGCGTACGAGATCAACGCGGGCGACGGCGCCTTCTACGGCCCGAAGATCGATCTGCACATGACCGACTCGCTCGGGCGCTCGTGGCAGCTTGGCACCGTCCAGCTGGACTACTCGATGCCCGACCGCTTCGAGCTGGCCTACACCGGCGCGGACGACGAGGAGCACCGGCCGGTGATGATCCACCGCGCGCTGCTGGGCTCCTTCGAGCGCTTCATCGGCATCCTCATCGAGCACTACGCCGGCGAGTTCCCGGTCTGGCTGACGCCTGTGCAGGCGATCGTGCTGCCGATCGCCGACCGCCACTTCGACGCCGCCCGCGGCGTGCTCGACGCGCTCACGGATGCCGGCCTGCGCGCCGAGCTCGACGAGCGCACCGAGTCGGTCGGCCGCAAGATCCGCGATGCCGAGCTGCGCAAGATCCCGTACATGCTCGTCATCGGCGATCGCGAAGCCGAAGGCGCAACCGTGTCGGTGCGCGAGCACGGCGGCGGGGACACCGGCAGCGTTCCCGTCGCGGAGTTCGTGACACGGCTTTCAGCACAATCCGCACAACGCGCCGCTTGACCCCGGCGTATACTGCGGCGCGTTGACTTACATTCAGAACTTCACGCAGCGCCTGCGCACCGCTTGACGCGCGCACCGAGAAGCTAGTGCCGGTCCCTCGCAGGTTCGACCGGCGCCCGCCCGAGCGGGACTCGACGCGGATCAACGAACGCATCCGCGTTCCTGAGGTCCGGCTCATCGACGAGCATGGAGACCAGGTGGGCGTCATGCGCACCGATGCCGCCCTGCGCTTCGCGCAGGAGCGCGACCTCGACCTCGTCGAAGTGGCGCCCGAGGCCCGCCCTCCCGTCTGCCGCGTGCTCGACTACTCGAAGTACAAGTACGAGCAGGCCCAGAAGCTCAAGCAGGCGCGCAAGCACCAGCAGCAGATCACGATCCGCGAGATCAAGTTCCGGCCGAAGATCGCGGAGAACGACTACAAGACCAAGAAGGGCCATGTGGAGCGCTTCCTGCGCCACAAGGACAAGGTCAAGATCACGATCATGTTCCGCGGCCGCGAGGTGACGCACCCCGAGCGCGGCGTGATGATCCTCGACCGCCTGGCGGAGGAGCTCGCGGAGCTGGCGGTCGTCGAGCAGCGCCCACTTCAGGACGGGCGCAACATGACGATGATGCTCGGCCCGTCCAAGGCCGTGCTCAGCGGCGAGATCAGCACCGGGTCGCCGTCCGCGGCCGGTGCCGACGGCGCCACGGCCGGCACCGATGGCGCCCCAGCCACCGAGGCGACCGCCTCCAACGGCGCGGCCGTCACCGACACGAGCGACGCGCAGACCCCCTCGACCTGACCGCCGGGCGCAACTCCCTGCGCGCGCGACCACATCGCAACGCGTGAATGGGCGTGCGGATCGCAGAGCCACCCGACGCAGCAGGGGGGTCGAGCAGCCGCAGGCGCGCGCTCCTCGGCGGCCAGCGGCACGACCAGCCGCCGGATCGCGTGCTCACCTCGGTCGTGACGCGGAAGGCGGCGTTGCTGCATCGCGTCCAGCATCGCGGCGTAGCCGACAGCCGATGCTCAAGGGAGATCGCTCGACGCACGCCACATCCCGGATCGTCGGGGGATCGAGCCCGAGCCCGCGCCGAAACTGCTCGGGGTCGCGACGAGTGCTCGGGCTACTCGGTGCGGTGCGATGGCGGCCGAGGCGACGGCTACATTCCGCGAGATGCCCGAGGTTCTTGCCGAGCTTGCGTATCGCAGCAGCGCTCAAGCGCTGGTGCAGCAAGAGGCTGGCCTGAACGAGCTACGGAGCCGACCCGGCACCTTGCTGGCGGCGAACGCGGTTACAGCATCATTTCTTGGAGCTGCCGCGCTCAAGCGCGGCAGCCCGGACACCGCTGCGGCGCTTGCCGTTGTTTGCTTCGCTCTCTCGCTCGGCACCGCGCTCTACATCCTGCTGCCCCGCTCCGGCTTGCGCTTCTCGGTGAGCGGGTCCGTGCTGTACGAGGCGCTGTACGACTGCGGCGAGGACGCTGAGGAGATCCACCGGCGCACGGCCTACTGGCTTGAGGAGTTCTGGTCTGCCAACCAGGTCACGATCGACCGCCGGTATCCATTTTTCACGATGGCCGTCGTGACGCTCGCGCTCGAACTCGTGCTGTGGGCAGCCGATCTGACCGGTACCCTGTAGCCATGGCTGACAGGCCGACACCGCCCCCGCCTCCCCCGCCGGCGCCACCCGGTCTCGGGCACCCCGAGAAGCGCGGCGGCAACGGCGGACGCTGAATCTGCCACATCACCTCTGAGGCGGCGTTTCCGGCGGCGCCGGTTGGCTTGGTGCCGCCGAGTCCCGGGGATTCGGTTCGCGTCTGCCATACTGACGCCCTCGTTATGCCCAAGATGAAGACACACTCCGGCGCCAAGAAGCGCTTCAAGCTGACCGCCAACGGCAAGGTCAAGGCGCGCCATCCTTTCTCGAGCCACATCCTCGAGAAGAAGTCGCCGAAGAAGAAGACCGCGATGAGCCGTCCTCTGATCCTGAGCGACCACGACGCGCCGCGCGTCAAGAAGCTGCTGGGAGCGAAGAGCAAGTGACCCGCGTCAAGCGCTCGGTCCACGCCCGCAAGAAGCGCCGCGCGACCCTCGAGCGGACGAAGGGCTTCCGCGGCGAGGCCAACTCGAACTACAAGCGGGCCAAGGAAGCGCTGATGAAGGCGGACGCGTACGCGTACCGCGACCGGCGCAACCGCAAGCGCGACTTCCGGCGGCTGTGGATCACCCGCATCAACGCCGCCGCGCGCCAGAACGGCATGACGTACGCCACCTTCATCCACGGCCTCCAGGTCGCCGGCATCGAGCTGGACCGCAAGGTGCTCGCCGACATCGCCGTGCGCGACCCCGAGACGTTCTCCCGATTCGTCGACGCCGCCCGCGAGGCGTCGGCTGCCTGACCGCACCCAGCCGACAGCATCACCTCTCCGGGCGCCGAATCCTCTCCGAGGTCGGCGCCCTTTTCATTTCATGATCATCTCAAGCCCCCACAACGACAAGCTCAAGGAGATCCGCAAGCTCGCGCGGCGGCGCGAGCGTGACGAGCGCGGGCGCTTCGTCGCCGAGGGCGAGGACCTCGTCGACGCCGCTGAGCGGGCCGGGTGGCCGGCCGTGCACCTGCTGTCGGGCGCCGGCAGCGGCCTGGCCGGCGAGCTCGTCGAGCAGCCGCTGCTCGACGCCGTCAGCGGCCTGGCGTCGGGCTCGCGCACGATCGGCGTCTACGAGGCGCGCTGGGGCGCGCCGGCGGGACCGTTGTGCGTCTACCTGCACGGCGTGTCGGATCCCGGCAACGTGGGCACGATCCTGCGTTCGGCGCTGGCGTTCGGCGCCGCGTCCGTCGCGCTCGGCCCCGGCTGCGCGGACCCCTTCGGCCCGAAGGCCGTGCGCGCGTCGATGGGCGCGATCTTCGACGTGCGGGTCGCACGGGTGCAGGGCGTCGACGAGGTGCCCGGCACCAGGATCGCGCTGGTCGCGGGGACGGGCGGACCTCTCTCCGGGCGGGCGGACGGCGAGGTCACGCTCGTCGTCGGCGCCGAGCGCGACGGCCTGCCGGCGGCTGTCGTCGCCGCGTGCGAGCGGACCGCGCGCATCCCGATCGCGAGCGAATCGCTGAACGCCGCGATGGCGGCTACGGTCGCGCTGTACGAGCTGACCCGGGGGGAGCTGTGATCGACCGCATCGCAGAGCTGCGCGCCGAGGCCGAAGCGTCCATCGCGGGCGCGGCCACGAGCGCCGAGCTCGAGGAGCTGCGCGTGCGCTACCTCGGGCGCAAGGCCGAGCTGCCGAACATCCTGCGCGGAGTCGGGCAGCTTGCGCCCGAGCAGCGCGGGCCGACCGGCAAGACCGCCAACCAGGCGCGCCAGGCGCTGGAAACGCTGATCGCGCAGCGCGGCGAGCAGCTCTCCGCGGGCGAGCTCGAATCGCGCCTCGAGACCGATGCCGCCGACGTGACGCTCCCCGGCTCGCCTCCGCAGCCGGTGGGGCGGCTGCATCTGCTCACCGCCACGCGGCGCGAGATCGAGGACGTCTTCCTCGGCCTGGGCTTCAAGATCGCCGAGGGGCCCGAGGTCGAGACCGTCTACTACAACTTCGACGCGCTGAACCACGCGCCGACGCACCCCGCACGCGGGCGGATGGACACCTTCTACGTGGCCGACGACGTGCTGCTCCGGACGCACACCTCGCCGATGCAGATCCGCGCGATGGAAGCCGAGCCGCCGCCGCTGTACGTGATCGTCCCCGGGCGCGTGTACCGGCGCGACTCCGACGCGACACACACACCGCAGTTTCACCAGATCGAGGGGCTCGCCGTCGACGAGGACATCACGCTCGCCGACCTCAAGGGCACGCTGCTGGCCTTCGCTCGCGCGATCTTCGGCCCCGACCGCGACGTGCGCCTGCGCCCGCACTTCTTCCCGTTCACCGAGCCGTCGGTCGAGGTCGACGTGTCGTGCTTCAACTGCAAGGCGGGCTTCCTGCGCGACGGCTCGCGCTGCCCGGTCTGCAAGGGCACGCGGTGGCTTGAGATCCTCGGCTCGGGGATGGTCGATCCGAACGTCTTCGCGCACGTCGCCGAGTACGGCTATGACCCGGAGAAGGTGCAGGGCTTCGCGTTCGGCATGGGCATCGAGCGAATCGCGATGCTCAAGCACGCCGTCCCCGACCTGCGGTTGCTCTACGAGAACGACGTGCGCTTCCTGGAGCAGTTCGGATGAGGGTCGGCCTGGAGTGGCTCACGGAGTACTGCGACCCCGGCCTGGGAGCGGCCGAGCTCGGGGATCGCTTGGCGATGACCGGCACCGAGGTCGACCGGATCCACCACCACGGCGTGGGCAACCTCGACGCGTTCGTCGTCGGGCGGGTCCTGGAGACCTCGCGCCACCCCGACGCGGACCGCCTCACGGTCTGCCGGGTCGAGATCGCCGACGGTGTCGAGACGCAGATCGTGTGTGGAGCACCCAATGTCGCCGCCGGTCAGACGGTCGCCATCGCGCGCCCCGGGGCCGTCATGCCCGATGGATCCAAACTCAAAAAGGCGAAGCTGCGCGGCGTCTCGTCGGACGGGATGATCCTCGCCGAGGACGAGCTCGCGATCAGCTCCGCCCACGACGAGACGATCGTCCTCGCCGACGGCCTGCGGCCCGGCTCGCCGCTGGACGCGGTGCTCCCGATCGCGACCGACGTGCTCGAGCTCGAGATCACGCCCAACAGGCCGGACTGCCTCGGCGTCTACGGCGTCGCGCGCGAGGTGCACGCCGCGACGGGCGCACCGCTGGCGCCGCCGCCGTGGAACGACGACCCCGGATCGCTCGCAGGCGACGTGGGCGCGGAGGTCGTCGTCGAGGCGACCGACCTGTGCCCGCGCTTCACGGCGCGCGCGTTCGACGACGTGACGATCGGCCCGTCGCCGGCCTGGCTCAAGGCGCGCCTGATGGCCGCGGGGCAGCGCCCGATCAACAACGTCGTCGACATCACGAACTACACGATGCTGCTCACCGGCTCGCCACTGCACGCCTTCGACCTCGACCGGATCGCCGGCGCGCGGCTCGTCGTGCGGCGGGCGCAGGATGGCGAGCGGGTCGTCACGCTCGACGGCCAGACGCGCGTGCTCGACGCCGACGTCTGCCTCATCGCCGACGCCGACGGCCCGACCTCGATCGCGGGCGTCATGGGCGGGCTGCGCTCCGAGGTCCAGGCCGACACGACGCGCGTGCTCATGGAGGTCGCGTCGTGGCACGGGCCCAACATCCACGACACGTCGCTGAAGCTCGGCCTGCGCAGCGAGGCGAGCGGCCGCTTCGAGAAGGGGCTGTCGGTCGAGCAGGCGATGGAGGCGCAGGTCGTGGCGACGAAGCTCATGCTCGAGCTGACCGGCGCGCGGCTCGTGCCGGGCACGATCGATGTCGGTGGCGCCGGCCCACCGGCGCAGGTCATCGCGCTGCGCGACGCTCGCGTCAGCGGGCTGCTCGGCGTTGAGATCGAGCGCGCCGAGAGCGAGCTGCACCTGCGGCGACTCGGGTTCGGAACGATCGACAGCGACGCGCAGGGCGCGCTCGACGTGACCGTGCCGCACTGGCGCCGCAACGACGTCACGCGCGAGGCCGACCTCGTCGAGGAGGTCGCGCGCCTGCACGACGTCAACGACCATCTGCCCGCGACGCTGCCGAGCCGCCGCGGCGCGATCGGCGTGCTGACGGCGGCGCAGCGGCTGCGCCGCCGCGCGGAGGACGCGCTGGCCGGTCGCGGCCTGCTCGAGGTCGTCGGCTGGAGCTTCGAGTCGCCCGATCTCGACGACCGCCTGCGGCTGGCCGCCGACGACCCGCGCCGCAAGCGCGTCGTGATCGAGAACCCGATGAGCGCCGATCAGTCGGTGCTGCGCACGACGCTGCTCGGCTCACTGCTCGACACGGCCGCGCACAACGCGGCGCGCGGGCAGAGCACGCCCGGCATCTTCGAGTCCGGCGCCGTCTACCTCGCGACTCCGGAGAAGCTCCCACACGAGCACCACGCGCTCGGTGCGCTCGTGCCCGGCGACGTCTTCGCGGCGAAGGGCTACGTCGAGGCGCTGCTGCGCACGCTGCGGGTGGAGGGGGCCTTCGGCGCGGCGGCGCAGCCGTTCCTGCATCCCGGCCGCAGCGCCGAGGTGCGCGTGGGGGAGGCCGTCGCCGGCTGGGTCGGCGACGTGCACCCGCTCGTCGCGCAGCGCTGGGACCTCGCCGGCGTGGCCGCGTTCGAGGTCGACCTCGACGCGGTGATCGCCGCCGCCGAGACCGTCCCGCGCTACGAGGACCTCACGTCGTTCCCCGAGCTGCGCGAGGACATCGCGATCGTCGTCGATGCGAGCGTGCCCGCCGCGACGATGCTCGCGACCGTGCGCGCGGCCGGCGGCAAGCTGCTCGCGCGGGCGGAGGTCTTCGACGTCTACCGCGGCGAGCAGATCGCCGCCGGACGCACGTCGCTGGCGATCGCGCTGACCTTCCGTGCGAAGGACCGCACGCTGACCGACGAAGACGTCGCTCCGGTGCGCGCGAAGATCGTCGCGCGACTGGCGCAGGACCTGGGCGGTGAGCTGCGTGGCTGAAGGGCCGGAGAAGAAGCTCGCCGTCGGCTGGGTCACCGATCGTGCGCGCGAGGCCATCGCTGAGCGGCGGTCCGAGCCCGCCATCCGCGTCCTCGTCGCGGGCGGCTCGGGCTACGCCGGCGCGCTCGCGGCGCGGCTCGTCGATCGCCATCCGTCGTTCGCCCTGTCCGCGGTCACGAGCCGCAGCGACGTCGGGCGGCCGCTGGCCGACCTGTATCCGCATCACCGCGTCGACGCGGTCCTCGAGGAGCTCGACGTCGAGCGCCACGGCGACGCCGCCGCCGCGATCGTCGCCTACCCGCACGGCGCCGCCGCGCCCGTCGTGGCGCAACTGCGCGAGCGCAACGTGCGCGTCGTCGACCTCTCCGCGGACTTCCGCCTGCGCGACCGGCCGACCTACGAGCGCTGGTACGGCGAGCACGGCGCGCCGGAGCTGTTCGGCGGCGGCGTCTACGGCCTGCCCGAGGTCTACGGCGAGCAGATCGCCGGCGCGGACCTCGTGGCGAACCCCGGCTGCTATCCGACGGCGACGCTGCTCGCGCTTGCGCCGCTCGCGCGCAGTGGCACGGTCGCGGACGTCGTGGTCGACGCGAAGTCCGGCGTCTCGGGCGCAGGACGCGCGCCGTCCGCGAAGACCCACTTCGTCGCCGTGACGGAGAACCTCGTGCCCTACGGCGTCGGCGCGCATCGCCACATGCCCGAGATCGACCAGGAGCTCGCCGCACTCGGCGCGCCCGTGGCGACGACGTTCACCCCGCACCTCGTGCCGCTGGACCAGGGCGAGATGGTCTCCTGCTACGTCACGACGAGCGAGCCGTGGACGCAGGAGCGCGTCGACGAGGCCTACGCGGAGTGGGCGGACGGCAAGCCGTTCGTCGAGATCGCCGGCGGGCCGCCCGGCGTGCGCGACGTGCGCGACACGAACGTCTGCGCGATCTGGCCGCGCGCGGACGCGCGCACGGGCAAGGTGTTCGTCTTCGCGGTCATCGACAACCTCTGGAAGGGCGCCGCGTCGCAGGCCGTGCAGAACCTCAACCTCATGTTCGGCCTGCCCGAGACGCTGGGCATCGAGCCGTGAGCGGCTTCTTTCACTCGCGCTGGGTGCCGTGCCCCGAGCACGTGGTGGATCGCACCGCCGAGGGCGGCCTGCCCGCGGGCTTTCGCGCCGGCGCCGCCGCCGCGGCGATCAAGACCGCGGGCATCCTCGACGTCGGCCTGCTCGTCTGCGACGCGCCGGACACCGTCAGCGCGGTGCGCTTCACGCGCTCGGGCGTGCTCGCCGCGCCCGTGCTCGTCACCCGCGACCACGCGCGCACCGACGCGCTGCGGGTCGTCGTCGCGAACTCCGGCAACGCGAACGCCGCGACCGGCGCGGCCGGCATGGAGGTCGCGCTGGCGATGCAGCGGGCGGCGGGCGAGGCGGCCGGCGTGCCGGCCGACCAGGTCGCGGTCAATTCGACCGGCGTCATCGGCGTCGCACTGGACGCCGCGCGCGTCGCGGATGGGATCGCGCAGGCCGCGGCGTCGCTGCACCCCGGCGGCGACGTCGAGCTCAACCAGGCGATCATGACGACCGACGCGTTCCCCAAGCGCGCGACGCTCGACGTGACGCTGCCCTCGGGCACCGTTCGCCTCAGCGCGCAGGCCAAGGGCGCGGGCATGATCGAGCCCGCCTTCGCGACGATGCTGTGCTTCGTGCAGACCGACGCGCGCCTCTCGCCCGAGACGGCCGACCTGCTGCTCGGCGTCTGCGTGAAGCGCTCGTTCGATCGCATCTCCGTCGACGGCCAGCTCTCGACGAACGACACCGTGATCCTGCAGTGCTCCGGCGAGAGCGGCGTCGACGTGGCACCCGAGTCCGGCGACGAGCGGCAGTTCGGCCTCGCGCTCGACGCGCTGCTGCGCCAGCTCGCGCTGCTCATCGTGCGCGACGGCGAGGGCGCGCGCCGCATCGGGCGCGTCGTCGTGCGCGGCGGCGACCAAGCCGATGCGGAGCGCTGCGCGCGCGCCGTCGCGAACTCGCCGCTTGTGAAGACGGCGCTGCACGGCGCCGATCCGAACTGGGGGCGGATCGCCCAGGCGGTCGGCATGGCGATGCCGGGGGCGGCTCCGCTGGCGCTCGACATCGCGATCGAGGGCATCGCGCTGTGCCGCGACGGCGCGGCCGTGCCCTACGACGCGGCGGCCATGAACGCGGCCGCCGAGGGCAAGGAGATCGAGTACGAGGTGCGAATCGGTCCCGCCCACCCTGAGGGTGCGGAGACCGAGGTGTTCTTCTCGGACCTCTCGCACGAGTACGTGACGATCAACGCGGAGTACACGACATGAGAGACGTCGGCACCCTTCTCGAAGCCCTCCCGTACATCAGGGAGTTCCACGGCCGAACCGTCGTCATCAAGTACGGCGGCGCCGCCATGACCGACCCCGGCCTCGTCGACGACTTCGCGCGCGACATCGTGCTGCTGAAGTACGTCGGGATGAACCCCGTCGTCGTGCACGGCGGCGGCCCGGACATCACGGCCTACATGGAGCGCCTGCAGATGCCGGTGGAGTTCGTCAGCGGCCTGCGCGTGTCCGACGAGGCGACGGTCGAGGTCGCGAAGATGGTGCTCGTCGGCAAGGTCAACAAGGACATCGTGCTGCGTCTGAACCGCCATGGCCAGCCCGCGGTCGGCCTGTGCGGCGACGACGGGTTGCTGCTGCGGGTACGCCGCCAGGCCGCGCCGGGCGGTGAGGACATCGGCTTCGTCGGGCAGATCGAGAAGGTCGACGTCGACGTGCTGCTGCACATCGCGACGGACTACATCCCGGTCATCGCGTCGGTCGGCGCGGACCGCCAGGGGCGCTCGTACAACATCAACGCCGACGAGGCCGCAGGCGCGATCGCGCGCGAGCTGAGCGCGTACAAGGTCATGTTCCTCACCGACGTCGCGGGCTGGTTGCGCGATCCGGCCGATCCGGCGTCGGTCATCACCGCCGCGCACGCCGACGAGGTGGAGGACGCGCTGCCGGGGGTCGCCGGCGGGATGCGCCCGAAGCTCAAGGCGTGCATCGACTCGATCCACGGCGGCGTGAAGGCGGCGCACATCGTCGACGGGCGCGTCGCCCATTCGCTGTTGCTGGAGCTGTTCACCGACGCGGGCTCGGGCACGAAGATCGTGCCGGCGGTATGACGCTCGCCGACCTCCAGGCGCTTGAGCGCGAGCACCTCGTCGCGGCGTACGCGCGCATGCCCGTGCAGTTCGTGCGTGGCGAGGGCGCGCGGCTGTGGGACGACGAGGGGGTCGAGTACCTCGACTTCCAGACCGGCCTCGCGGTCACGTCGCTCGGCCACGGGCATCCCGCGGTCGTCGCGGCGATCTGCGAGCAGGCGGCGCAGCTCATCCACGTCGGCAACCTCTTCTACACCGAGCCCGGCGTGCGGCTCGCGCAGCGGCTCGCAGAGGGCTCGCTGACGGGTGGCAGGGTGCACTTCGCGAACTCGGGGACCGAGGCGAACGAGGCGGCGCTCAAGATCGCGCGCAAGGCGAAGCAGGGCGGCGACGTCATCTCGGTGCACCGCGGCTTTCACGGCCGCACGTACGGGTCGCTGTCCGCGACGCCGCAGGAGGCCAAGCAGGCGCCGTTCGCGCCGCTCGTGCCGGGGTTCTTCGCCGTCGCCGCGACGGCCGAGGCGATCACGGCGGCCGTCGGCGAGGGCACCGCGGCGGTCATCCTCGAGCCGGTCCAGGGCGAGAGCGGGGTGTGGGTGCTCGGCGACGAGGTGCTCCACGCGGCGCGCGCGGCCTGCGACGAGCATGGTGCGGCGCTCATCTACGACGAGGTCCAGTGCGGGCTCGGGCGCACCGGGACGCTGTGGGCCTACGAGGACGCCGGCGTCGTGCCCGACATCATCACGTCCGCGAAGGCGCTCGGCGGCGGCTTGCCGATCGGCGCCGTCATCTGCGGCCCGCGCTTCGCCGGCGTGCTCGAGCCGGGCGACCACGGCTCGACGTTCGCGGGCGGGCCGCTCGTGTGCGCCGCCGCGCACGCCGTGCTCGACGTGGTCGAGGATCCCGCGCTGCTCGCACGCGTGCGCGAGCTCGGCGCGCGAATCACGAACGCGCTGGCCGACATGCCCGGCGTCGCCGCGGTGCGCGGCCGCGGGCTCATGCTCGCCGCGGACCTCGAGGCCGGCGGCGCGCCCGAGCTCGTCCGCCGCGCGCTGCTCGAGCAGCACCTCGTCCTCAACGCGACCGGCCCCGCGACGCTGCGGCTCCTGCCGCCGCTGACGATCACCGACGCCGACGCCGACGAGGCGCTGCAACGCCTGCGCCTGCTGCTCGCGCCGTAGCTGCTCACGCAGGGGAGGTGCGAGCCCGCCACGTCGATCACAATCCAATGCTGTCCGTGGCAACGGCTATCCTGCGTAGCAGAGAGACGCTCATTTGGGATCGGCGAAATGGTCCTGGGGACTTCGCCGCACACGGCTAGCTGATCCGAGCGTCTCTCGACGTCAGTACAGCGGCGACCCGCCCTCCCAGGGCTCGAACTCGCTCTCGATCAGGTGACGAATGAGGTCGTACGAGCGCGAGTCCCCAGACTCGTACTCGCGCTGCACGGCCCACGTAATGTAGTCGGCTGCCTGAAGGCAAGGGTCGCTCATCGCTTGAGCGAAAGCCGTGTGGTAGACGACGGTCGGTGATACCTGAGCCACCACGTCGCTGACCGCGAGGTGAACGAGCTTCTTCTTCTTGTTGATCTGCAGCGACGAAGCGACGACGAGAAGCTCGTCGAGCGAGCCGACGATGCGCGGTGCCACGTACTTGAAATGCAGGTACCACGCTGTCTTGTAGAAGCGCAGCGGGTCAGCTCGTAGGTACTCGAACGCCATGCGCTTGTCGAGGATCGTGACATCGAACCGAACGTCTGATCTGGCGAGGACGTCGAACACACGGTCGCGGACACGCTGCTTGTCGCTGGTCGCGTGGAACTGATCGAGCTGAACACCGGCCCAGGCAAGTTCGCGCCGGAGGCGCAGCAGCTCCTCTCCCACGGCGCAGTCGGCCAGAGCGACCGTGCCGATCATGAAGTACCTGCTCACGCCGTTGCCCGCCGGCTTGAACGTGAGATCGCCCGCCTCGTCGCTGAACACGTGGATTCGTCGTGGCACGATGCGGCGAGTGTAGGTCCACCGACCGGCGTCCAAGACAACGGTGTCGTGCAGGTCGTGCGCGCGATAGCGCGCCAACACGAGGCTCCCTCGGACTGGGCAGGACGCCCTCACGCGCAACGACCGCGGGCCCTCCGAAGAGGGCCCGCGGGCTGTGCTTGGTACCTGGTGCGGTAGCCGCTAGGAGTTGCTGCCGCGCACCACCGTCACGACCTTGCGGACGTTCTGGCGGTTGTTGTCGGCGTCGATGACCGTGATGATCACCGTCGAGCGGACGCGACCCTCGCGGCGCAGCACCGATCGGCGCTGCGCGTTGAAGTTCAGGATCGCGAAGCCGACCTTGCCGACGTCGAGCTGCACGGCGTCCGTGGCGAACGTCACGCGGCGCTTGGCCTTCGCCGGCAGCCCGAAGCTGTTCGGCAGGATCGGGTTCAGCGACCTGACCTTCAGGTTGCCCGAGCAGGTCCGCACGGCGATCCGCCGGCAGAACACCCGCACGCGGACGCGACCGACGTTGCGGCCTCGCGACGGCACCGAGATCGTCGTCGCGTCGATGCGGATCATCGCGAGGCGGCTGCTCGAGTCAGCGTCCGGCAGCGACGATCCGGTCGTGCCCTGCGGGCCGGCCGGGCCACGTGCTCCCGGCGCACCGGGGGCTCCGGGAGTCCCCTGAGGTCCGGGCGCGCCGTTCGTGCCGTTGGTGCCGTTCGTACCCGCCGTGCCCTGCGGACCGGCCGGGCCTGTGGGACCGGTCGGACCCGTGGCCCCGAGCCCGTTCGTCGTGAACGTCACGGCGTTGCCGTACGTCGTGCCGACCGCGTTGACGGCGACCGCCCGCAGGCGATACGTCGTCTGCGGCGCGAGGCCCGTGATCGTCAGGCCGTTGCCGACCACCGTCGTCACGCCGTCGCCGAGCGACGGGAACGGCGGTGCCGCCGGGACCGGGTTCGTGAACGTGCCGGCCGGTTCGCTGTCGAGGGCGTACTGGTAGCCGTAGATCGTGTCGCTGCCCCGCGGGTTGATCTCGCTCGTCGCGGTCGCGGTCGTCGAGCCGGGGTCGGCCGGCAGCGTGTTGACCGTCGGCGGGCAGTCCGTCGTGAACTCACTCGTCGTGAGATCCGTCGTGGCCGGGCCGGAGCTGTTGGTGGCCTCGATCCGGTAGTGGTAGGTCGTGCAGACCGTCAGCCCGGTGATCTCCCGCGAGCGCGCGATCGCTTCCTTCTGCGTGCCCCCGTTGAACGGGCCGAGCGTCCTGGTCGTGGCACCGGCGGGAAGCGCCGGGTCCGTGCTGATGCGGTACTGGAACGTCGTCGGCAGGCCCTGCGCGTTCACCGTGCCGTTGAGCGTGGCGGTCGTCGGCCCGATCGGATCGGCGGGGGTCGTCAGCACGGTCGGCGGACCGAAGGTCGGCGTCCCGTCGACCACCCGCAGGCGGAGGTTGTCGAAGTTCGCGACGGTCTCCTGCAGGCCGACGCAGAGGATCGCGCAGTTGAACGTCGTCGTCAGGCGGATCTTGTACGTGTGGTTGGGGACGACGCCCGGGAGCCCGGTATGCGCCGCGCCGTCGTTCAGGCGCCCGAGGAAGTCGTTGTCGCCGTCGTCGAGCTCTTCGAACCACAGCTCCTGCTCGGTGTTGGCGGTGAGGTCGGCGAGCACGAAGCGGAACGTCGCCTGGCCTTCGAGGTTGAGGATCGACGCCACGTCGGCGCGCCGGTCGAACTGCCACGTCGCCTTGCCCGAGGCGGTGCCGACGAGCGGCCCGATCGTGAAGGGCGAGGACTCCGCGACCGCGGTCGACTCGAAGAGCAGCGGCGCGAGGCCGTCGGCCGTGCCGTTGTAGCTCTGCTGCAGCGAGCCGGGCGGGGTGCCGATACCGGCCGCGTGGCCGGTGTGCGTCTGGCAGACCTGCGGATTGGTTGAGGGCAGAAGTCCAACCAGCACGGTGCAGTTGTTGCTGAGCTCCGTCCAGCCGCTGCCGCCTGGATGACTCAGGCCGGTGTCGAAGGACGAACCGGTGATCGTGTTGTCCGGATAGATCGTGTCTGCCTGCGCGACCTGCGCCGTCGCGAGGAGGACGAGGGCCAGCGCGAGCAATGCCCCACTGACGCCGCGGTGAACGCGGCGAGCCTCGATCGTCATTGGTGTTTCCCCCTGCTGTCGTTTGACCGGTCCTGCACGCCCCCGCGTAACGCCGGTACACGAGACGCTAGCCGAAAATGGCCCAAACGTCACGCGTGAGGTGGTTAACCCTCCGCCGAAGGTCGCGCTTGCTGTCGCAGGATTGCAGTTCGACCGGCGGTCGGCGCCGTGCTCGCAGCCGCCCACCGCTGCGGGCTCGTAGGCTTCGGTCGCATATGGCCGAGACGACCAACCAGACGCCCCACACGCGAACCGCCTCCTACGAGGCCGATCCGAGCGCGGTCCGCCGTGTGCTGCTGCTGTACTCCGGCGGCCTCGACACGAGCGTCATGCTCAAGTGGATCGCCGACGAGTACGAGGCGGAGGTCGTGACGCTGACCGTCAACCTCGGCCAGCCCGGCGAAGACTACGAGGCCGTCGAGAACAAGGCGCGCCAGATCGGCGCGGTGGAGTGCCACACCGTCGACGCGCGCGAGGAGTTCGCCCGCGACTTCGTGCTGCCGGCGATCAAGGCCAACGCGCTGTACGGCGGCGGCTACCCGCTGTTCACGGCGCTCGGCCGCCCGCTGATCGCCAAGCTCGCCGTCGATGTCGCGCGCGAGACGGGCTGCGACACGATCGCCCACGGCTGCACCGGCAAGGGCAACGACCAGGTCCGCATCGAGGCGACGATCGCGACGCTCGCGCCCGACCTGAAGGTCATCGCGCCCGTGCGCGGGTGGCGGATGGGCCGCGAGGAGGAGATGGAGTACGCGCGCAAGCACGGGATCCCGCTGAAGACCGGTACGGAGATCCAGCCGTACTCGATCGACGACAACCTCTGGGGACGCTCGTCGGAGGGCCGCTGGATCGAGGACCTCGACCACGCCCCCGACGACGACGTCTTCAAGCTCGTCACGCCGCCCGAGCGGGCGCCCGACGAGTCGCAGGTCGTGAGGGTGAGCTTCGAGCGGGGCGTGCCGGTCGCGCTCGACGGCCAGCGGATGGGCCTGGTCGAGCTGCTCGAGGCGATCGCCGAGGTCGGCTGCAGGCACGGCGTCGGGATCGTCGACCACATCGAGGACCGGATCGTCGGGCTCAAGGTGCGCGACATCTACGAGGTGCCGGCGGCGGCGATCGTCCTGCTCGCCCATCAGGAGCTCGAGAAGCTCGTCGGGACCATCCACCAGAATCAGTTCAAGCCGAGCCTCGATCGCCAGTGGGCCTACCTCGTCTACGCGGGCCTGTGGTGGGAGCCGCTGCGCGGCGATCTCGACGCGTTCATGGAGCGCGTCAACGAGCAGGTGACCGGCACGATCGGGGTGAAGCTCTTCAAGGGCTCCGCGCGCGTCGTCACCCGCGAGTCGCCGAACGCGATGTACGACCAGTCGCTGGCCTCGTTCGCCGAGTCCGGCGGGCTGTTCTCCCAGCAGGCGTCGCCCGGCTTCATCGAGCTGTGGTCGCTGCAGTCGCGGATGGCCCACCAGCTGCGCGCGCGCAACGCGGCCGCCGGCGACCACGGCTGATTCCACGCCGCGCGATCGGGTAACCGCAACAGCATGAGATACAAGATCCTCGGCTTCGTCGTTTGGCAGGGCGCGCGCTGGTACGCGCGCCGCCGGCTCGCCTCCATGCTCCCGTCGCGGCGGGTCGTGACGGCGTCCGCGGTGGCGGGCGCGGTCGGCGTGCTCGCGATCGTCGCGGCGCAGCGCAACTCGTCGTCTGAATAGCGGGCTCGCCGGACGGCGCCGCGCGCGCCGGACGGCCGCCTGACAGACGCACGCAAGGTGCGGGATTGACGCCCGCGCGGGTCGCCGAACCATCCGACGCGGCACCTATTCTGGACCGCCCGTGACCGCCCCCGCCTGCGCCCACCTGCACGTCCACTCGGAGTACTCGCTGCTCGACGGCGCATGCAAGGTGGAGGCGCTTGCCAAGCGCGCGGCGGCGTTCGGCCAGCCCGCGCTCGGCCTCACCGACCACGGCGTCATGAACGGCGCGATCGAGCACTACCAAGCCGCCCGCAAGCACGGCGTCACGCCGATCATGGGCTGTGAGATCTACTTCGTCGACGACCACGCCGCGCGCGGGCGCCACGAGCACAACCACCTGACGCTGCTTGCCGCGACGAACGAGGGCTATCGCAACCTCGTCAAGCTGTCGAGCACCGGCTTCCTGCGTGGCCTGAACCGCGGCAAGCCGACCGTCGACCTCGGCCTGCTCGACCGCTACAGCGAGGGCGTCATCGCGCTGACGGGCTGCCTGGCCTCGCGCTTCTGCCAGCGGTTGGCCGACGACCGCGACGACGAGGCGCGCACCCACGCCGACGACCTGCTGCAGGTCTTCGGGCCTGAGGACGTGTACTTCGAGGTCCAGCGCAACGGCCTCGCGCCGCAGGACAAGTGCAACGAGAAGATCGTGCGGATCGCGCGCGAGCTCGGGCGCCCGATCGTCGGGACCGCCGACGTGCACTACCTGCGCAAGGAGGACTACAACCATCACACGGCGCTCTTGTGCGTGCAGACGAAGTCGACGCTGAAGTCGCCGAAGATGACGTTCGACACGAACGAGTTCTTCCTGAAGTCCAACGAGGAGATGGCCGACGCGTTTGCGATGTGGCCCGAGGCGCTTGCCTCGACGCTCGAGATCGCGCAGCGCTGCGACGTCGAGATCCCGCTCGGCGGGCAGCTCATCCCGTCCTATCCGACGCCCGCCGGCGAGCCCGAGGCCGAGTACCTGCGGGCGCGCGTGCTCAAGGGTCTCACGCAGCGCTACGGCGACCCGCCGCCGGCCGACGCCGTCGAGCGCGTCGAGATGGAGCTCGGCGTCATCAACCGGATGGGCTTCGACGCGTACTTCCTCATCGTCTGGGACTTCATCGCGTACGCGAAGCGCAGCGGCATCGCGGTCGGTCCGGGGCGCGGCTCGGCAGCAGGCTCGATCGTCGCCTACTGCCTGTCGATCACGGACGTCGACCCGCTGCGCTACGACCTGCTCTTCGAGCGCTTCCTGAACCCTGAGCGCGTCTCGATGCCGGACATCGACATCGACTTCTCCGTGCGCGGGCGCGCGCAGGTCATGCGCTACGTCGTCGAGAAGTACGGCCGCGAGTCGGTCGCGCAGATCGTGACGTTCGGCAAGATGTTCCCGCGCGCGGCCACGCGCGACGCGGCGCGCGTGCTCGAGTACGACTACGGCGTCGGCGACAAGCTCGCCAAGCTCATCCCGGACCCGATCATGGGCCGGGCGCCGTCGTTCGAGGACTGCCTGCAGCCCGGCGAGCAGCTCCGCGCCGCGTACGACTCAGATCCGATCGCCAAGCAGATCATCGACGTCGCGAAGGGCCTCGAGGGGATCGTGCGCAACTCGTCGATCCACGCGGCGGCGGTCGTCATCGCCGAGGGGCCGCTGACCGACATCGTCCCGCTGCAGCTCGCCGACTCAAACCAGGTCGACGCCGACGGCAACAAGATCTTCAACATCGTCACGCAGTTCTCGATGAAGCCCGTCGAGCAGCTCGGCCTGCTGAAGATGGACTTCCTCGGCCTGCGCAACCTCGACGTGATCGAGGACGCGCTGGACATCATCGAGCGCTCGACGGGATCGCGGCCCGACATGGCGGCGCTGCCGCTCGACGACGAGCCCACGTACGCGATGCTCTCCGCCGGCGACTCGATCGGCGTCTTCCAGTTCGAGTCCGAGGGCATGCAGAAGGCGCTGCGCAACGTCCGGCCGAGCGAGTTCGACGACCTCGTCGCGCTCAACGCGCTCTACCGGCCGGGCGCGATGGACTCGATCCCGACCTACGCGCGCGGCAAGCGCAACCCGGAGTCCGTCGACTTCCCGGACGAGCGTCTGCGCCCGATCACCGAGTCGACGAAGGGGGTGATCCTCTACCAGGAGCAGTCGATGCAGATCGCCAAGTCGCTCGCCGGCTTCTCCGGGGCGAAGGCGGACGACCTGCGCAAGGCGATCGGCAAGAAGAACCGCGAGGCGATGGCGAAGCTCGAGCCGGAGTTCCGCGAGGGCTGCCGCGCATCGGGCACACGCGAGCCGGTCATCGAGCAGCTGTGGCAGACGAACGTCAAGGCGGCCGACTACTCGTTCAACAAGTCGCACGCCGCGTGCTACGCGCTGATCGCCTACCGGACGGCGTGGTTGAAGGCCAACTACCCGGCCGAGTACATGGCGGCGCTGATCTCGAGCGTCATGTCGACGAAGGACAAGGTCCCGTTCTTCGCGACGCAGGCCGAGCAGATGGGGATCGAGATCCTCCCGCCGGACGTCAACGTCTCCGACCACGACTTCGTCGTGTTCGAGGGCAACATCCGTTTCGGCCTCGACGCCGTCAAGGGCGTCGGCTACGCGGCGGTCGAGGCGATCAAAGCGGCTCGCGAGGAGGCCGGCCACTTCGACTCGCTGTGGGACTTCTGCGCGCGCGTCGACGCCCGCGCGGTCAACAAGAAGGCGATCGAGGCGCTCATCAAGTGCGGCGCGTTCGGCTCGACAGGCGCGACGCGCAAGGGCATGCTCATGGTGCTCGAGCAGGCCCAGGGTGCCGGGCAGAAGGCTCAGCAGGATCTTGAGATCGGCCAGGGCTCGATCTTCGACTCGTTCGACTTCGGCGGCGGGGCCGCCAACGGCAACGGGGCGGCAGCGGCGTTCGCCGCGCCCGCGCATCCGCCGATCCCGACCGACGAGTTCGACCAGCCCGAGCTGCTGGCGATCGAGAAGGAGTCGATCGGGCTGTTCATCTCGGCGCATCCCTTGAAGCAGGTGCGCGAGGCGCTGCGCGAGGTCGTCGACTGCCCGCTGTCGGAGCTCGCGACGCGCAAGGACCGCGACTGGGTCAGCGCCGGAGGGATCATCACCGCCGCGAAGAAGATCCGCACCCGCAACGGCGAGCACATGATGTTCGCGACGCTCGACGACCTCGAGGGGTCGGTCGAGATCCTCGTCTTCGGCAAGGCGCTCGCGGAGTACGAGGGCGCGCTGGGCGTCGACTCCGTGGTCGTCGTGCGCGGCAAGGTCGACCACAAGGACGCCGACAAGACGTGTCTCGTCGTGCAGTCTGTCGAGCCGTTCGCGCCGACGGCCGAGGAGGTCGAGCGGGCGAAGGCGTCGGCCGCGACGCGCAAGGTCGGCCCGCTGCCGCTGCACGTCCGCCTGGATGCCGTGGCGCTGCCGGCGTCGATCATCGACGATCTCAAGCACTTGCTCGCGAACTTCCCCGGCGAGTCGGACGTCGTGCTCGAGGTCCGGATGAGCGCCGGCGACCCGCGCACGCTGAAGCTCGGCCCGTCCTACAAGGTCGCGCCGACGCCGACGCTGCGCGCGGAGCTCGAGCACGTGCTCGGCCCGAACTCGCTCGTCGCCGTCTGACGCGTCGCGCGCGGGCTACGCGCCGCCGCGCGCGCTTGCACCCGGCTCGCCGGCTAGCAGCGCGGCGATGTCGCGCTCATCGGTCGGGCGGCCGCTGGCACGCTTCATGGCGATGAGGTCGTCGAGCCCGGCGACGGCGACAGTGATGTTTCCGAGGTCGATCACGAGCGCCCGTCCTCGCAGGTCGGCATACGCGGGTGCGCCCGGCACGTCGCGCAGGATGTGCAGTTCGCCGTGTGTCGTCGTGAGCGGCGGGACAATCGGCGCCGCGGCGAGGTGTTCCGCGCTCGGCGCGCCGCCCGGGAGGTCGCGCGGTCGAGCGTCCATCTCCGCGAGGGCAGCGGCCAGGCGCTCGAGGTTGTCCGGATCCGGCCTGGCCACGACGTCGAGGTCCTTCGTGGTCCGGCGGTGTCCGTGGACCTGCACGGCGACGCCGCCGATGACGGTGTAGTCGACGTCGTGCGCGTGAAGCGTCGCGAGCAGCGCGCGCAGATCGAAGGCCGCCGTGGGCATGCGGTCCGGGGTCATCGCGGACCTCGGCGACGAGCCCGGGCTCCCGCGATCTCGAGCTGTGTCGCGACGAGGTTCCACGACGCGGACTCCGCGAGTCGCTGCTCGTAGCTCAGGCTTCGGCCGTATGCGAGCTCGCCGGGATCGACATCGAGCTCGAGAGGCTGCGTCGTGACGCAGGGTCGTTCGCCGAGCACGAGCAGCAGCGCAGTGAAGCGCTCGAAGCTCGGGGACTCGCGGCCGGACTCGATCCGGCTGATCGCGGCCTGCGTCGTCCCGGCTCTCCGCGCGAGCGATCGCTGCGACACGCCCTTGCGCTCACGGGTCGACCGGAGGATGTCGCCGAGCACGGACACGGCGACATCGTATCCGGCATCGGCAGGGCCGCGGATCAGGGGCGGCGCCGAGCACCCGGGCCCGCCGATCACCGCCCGAGTACGCCGGCCGTCGCCGTCCGCGCTCGCCGCCGGCGCGAGGCCTGGCCGCGCACGCGTAGGGTTCGCGCAAGCTCGATCTCCTCCGCGCACGGCCCGGAGTGATTCGGACCGGGCGTCTCGAGGACGCACGGCAGGCCGTCGAAGCGTGGGTCGCTCAGGAAGACCGCGCAGCCCGCCTCGCCGATCTCGCCGGCGCCGACGTTCGCATGGCGGTCGCGGTTCGAGCCGAGCGGCGTCTGCGAGTCGTTGAGGTGCAGCGATCCGAGGCGCTCCAGGCCGACGCACGACGCGCACTCGTCGAGCACCGTGTCGAGACCCTCGACGGTGCGGATGTCATAGCCCGACGCGAGCAGGTGGCAGGAGTCCAGGCACAGCCCGAGCCGCGCGTCGCCGCCGGCGAGCTCGATGACCGCCGCGAGCTCCGCGAACGATCGCCCGAGCGTCCCGCCCGTCCCGGCGGTGTTCTCGAGGTGAAGCGGGCAGCCGCCGGACTCCGCGAGCGCCTCGGCGACCACCTCGGCGGCGCGCGCAAGCGCGGGCCCGACCTCGCCGCGTAGCGCCGAGCCCGGGTGCAGCACGACGGCGTGCGCGCCGAGCGCGTCGCCGGCTCGCAGCGAGCTCGTCAGCGACGCCAGCGACTTCGCGCGGATGTCCGGATCCGCGGACGCGCAGTTGAGCAGGTAGACGGCGTGGATCAGCAGCGCGTCGACGTCGGACGCGGCCATCGCAGCGCGAAACGCGGCCACTTCGTCGGACGTGTACACGCGCGGCTTCCACGCCCGCGGGTTCTGGTTGAAGAACTGGATGGCCCGCGCGCCTCGCTCGACACCGCGCGCGACGGCCTTCGCCACGCCGCCCGCGGGCGAGACGGCGGCGCCGATCAGCATCGGGTGACCGCATACATGACCGGCACCGCGTCGGCCTCGGGGATCGACCATCTCGTAGTGTCAGGTCGCATGAGGGTTCGCTTCGCTCCATCCCCGACGGGCGCGCTGCACGTCGGCGGCGCGCGCACGGCGCTGTACAACTGGCTGCTCGCGCGGCACGACGGCGGGTCGCTCGTCTTGCGGATCGAAGATACCGACCGCGAGCGCTCGACCCCCGAGAACGTCGAGCAGATCCTCGACGCCCTGCGCTGGCTGCAGCTCGACTACGACGAGGGGCCGATCAGCCAGGTCTCGCGCACCGAGCGCCACCAGGAGGTGCTGCGCCAGCTCCTCGACGGGGGCCACGCGTACCGCTCCACGGCGGCGAAGGCCGAGGTCGACGCCTACAAGGCCGAGCACGGCGCCGAGCGCGGGTTTCGCGGCGAGCCGTCGGACGAGGGCGCGGTCAGGCTGCGCGTCCCCGACAGCGGCGAGACCGTCGTGCACGACCTCATCCGCGGCGACACGACGTTCGCCCACGTCCACCTCGACGACCCCGTGATCGCCCGCGCGGACTCAAGCGTCCTCTACAACTTCGCGGTCGCGGTCGACGATCTCGACGCCGGCATCACGCACGTCGTGCGCGGTGAGGATCACCTCTCAAACACGCCCAAGCAGCTGCTCGTGCTCGAGGCGCTCGGCGCGCAGCCGCCGCTGTACGCCCACCTGCCGCTGCTGCACGGCATGGACGGCAAGAAGCTCTCCAAGCGCCACGGCGCCGCGTCGGTGCAGGAGCTGCGCGGCGCC
The DNA here is from genome assembly GCA_963743055.1 of uncultured Actinomycetes bacterium. Classification (GTDB taxonomy): domain Bacteria; phylum Actinomycetota; class Thermoleophilia; order Solirubrobacterales; family Solirubrobacteraceae; genus CADCVQ01. The sequence goes on from CAVUOK010000009.1 coordinate 164,976, forward strand.
GGCTACCTGCCCGAGGCGCTGCGCAACTACATGGCGCTGCTCGGCTGGGGCTCCGAGGACGACGAGACGATCATCTCGACGGCCGAGCTCGTCGAGCAGTTCAGCATCGAGCGGGTGTCGAAGAACCCGGCGCGCTTCGACCATCAGAAGCTGCGCTGGCTCAACGGGCGCTACATCCGCGAGCTGTCGGTGGACGACCTCACCGCGCGCCTCGAGACGTACACGGGCCGCACGGGGCTTCGCGCGGCGGTCGCGATCTCGCGCGAGAAGATGCAGACGCTCGCGGACTTCTGGCCGCTCGCGGGCTTCATCTTCGACGGTCCCGCGGACGACCCCGGCGCACGCGAGAAGTGGCTTGGCGAGGAGGGGCTCGCGGTGCTGGCCCGGGTTCGCGAGGCGCTTGCGCCCCTCGACCCCTTCACCGAGGAGGCCGTGCAAGCGGCGCTCGAGGGCGTCGTCGCCGCGCTGGAGGTCAAGCCCAAGCAGGTGTTCCAGCCGGTTCGCGTGGCGCTCGCCGGTCGCGCCGTCTCGCCCGGGATCTTCGAGACGCTCGTCGTGCTTGGGCGCGAGGAGTCGCTGCGGCGGATCGACGCCGCCCCGGGCTCATGACGCGCCGGCACGCACGCGGTCGGCCGGCGCCTCCAGTCGCCTGACCACGACCCGCGCGCCGGGATGGCGCACGGCGACGGCGACCTGGATGTCCGCGCCGAGCAGCATGCCGGCGAGTGTCCAGTCAGCTGGTGCGCCCGCGGCCGCCGGCAGGCCGATCAGCGCGCCCGCCGCGTCGAGCTCCACGCGCCGCAGCCCGCCTGCGAGCCCCGTGCCCAGCGCTTTCAGCACGGCCTCCTTGCGTGTCCACGCGTGCAGCAGCGCGTCCGCCCGCGCATCCGGATCCAGGCGCTCCCAGCGACGAAGCTCGGCGGCGGCGAATGCGCCGCGCGCGATGTGCGCGAGCCCGCGCCGGCGACGGCGCTCGACGTCGACTCCCACCGCCGCGCCGGCGCAGACCGCGATCGCGCCGACGCCGCGCGCATGGCTCAGCGAGACGCGCGGGTCAGGTCGCGGCGGGCGAGGCGCGCCGCCGGCGTGTCGCGACCAGCCGTCGCCGGCCGCCGGGACGCCGGCTGCCGCGCTCCACACCTCGACGAGCGCGGCGTTCGCTTCGAGCCGCTCGCGCTGGTGGGGGAGCCCGTCGGGGAGGTGACGTGTGTACGCCGGCAGGCGGCTGCCGAGCGCCGCTCGCCCGGCCGTGCCCGCGAGCGCGACCAACGAGATCCACGCGGTCGGAGCGGGCTCGCGAGCGGCGGGCACCGGGCGCGCGGCTCAGGAGTTCAGCACGGCGAGCACGTCAGGCCCGCATCGCGCGCGCGATCGTGCGCCGGACGGCCTTGCCCTGCTCGCGCAGGTAGAAGTGCCCGCCCGGAAAGCGGCGCACGGCCAGCGGGAACGCCGTGTGCGCCTGCCACGCCTCGAGGTCGGCGTCGGTGAGCAGGTCCTCGCTGCCGGCCATGACCGAGATCGCGACCGGCAGCGGATCCCGCGGCTCGGGCACGTACGTCTCGACGATCTCGTAGTCGGCGCGCAGCGAGGCGATCAGCGCAGCTCTGAGGCTCGGATCGTCGTGCGCCTCCGGCGGCACCCCGCCGTGGCGGCGCTCGATCTCGGCCAGGAACGGCTCGTCGGGCAACTCGTGGATCGCTGGCAGCCGCCGCGGCAGCGACGGTGCCGCATGACCGGACACGAACAGCCGCTCCGCGAGCGGGAGGTCGCGCGTCTGGAGCGCGCGCGTCACCTCGTAGGCGACGATCGCGCCGAGGCTGTGGCCGAAGAACGCGTACGGCGGCTCGAACGCGGCGTTCTCGGCGATCGCCGTCGCCAGCGCGTGCATGCGCGAGAGCGCCGGCTCGGCCCATCGTGCGCCTCGCCCGGGAAGCTGGACGGCGCGCACGTCGAGGGCCGCGAGCCCGCGCCCCCAGCGCGCGTACTCGGCGGCGGAGCCACCGCCGTGCGGAAAGCAGAACAGGCGCTGCGACGCCTCGGGCGCGGTCGAGCGCGTCAGCCAGGACGACGCGGATCGTGCCGGGGGCGAAGGCCTCATACCCCCGCGAGCGACGTCGCCGAGAGATGTGCGGTCAGCGCCTCGATCGTCGTGTGCTCGACGAGCTCGACCGGCGACAGCTCGACGCCGAGCACGTCGCTCAGCTCGCCGGCCATGACGAGCGTGGTGGCGGAGTCCACGCCGAGCAGGTCGAGCGACATCAGGACGTCGATCTGGCCGGCGGGCACGTCGAGGAGCTCCTCGACGAACGCGATCAGCCACTCGCGGATCGCGTCCGGCGTCATGCCGCTACCTCCGCGAGGTAGGCGTCGAGCGCCTCGACGGAGGGGTACTCGAGCACGACGGAGACCGCGACCGTGACGTCGAACGCCGTCTTGATCTGCGCTACGAGGCGCGCCGCGAGCAGCGAGTCGCCGCCGGCGTCGAGGAAGTCGTCGGTGATCCCGACCTCGCCGGCGCCGAGGACGTCGCGCCAGATCTCGACGAGCTTGCGCTGGCGCTCGGTGCGCGGCGGCTCGGGCGGCTGGCTGCGCACGTGGCTCGCGGTCGCGCGGGCAAGCGCGGCGCGGTCGACCTTGCCGGTCGGGCTGAGCGGCAGCTCGCGCAAGGCGCTGATCCGCGACGGCACCACGTGCTGCGGCACGCGGTCGGCGAGGAAGGCGCGCAGCGCCTCGGGCGCGAAGCTCCTGCGCTCCGCGGGCCCGCGCGCGACGATCACGTCGAAGCCGACCTCCGCGCAGCCGCCCTGCTGCGTGAGGATCGCGGTGTCGACGAACCCGGCAGCGGTGAGCTCGGCCTGCCACCGCTCGCGGTCGAGCAGGGGGTGGGCGTGACGCAGGTCGGTGTCCTCGAACGCGTCGAAGCCTTGCTGCAGCCCCATCGTCAGGTCGAACCACGGGGCGAACGCCGTCTGCTCGACGATCACGAGCACGCCGTCGGGAGCGAGGATCGAGCGCAGGTGGCCCAGGGTGGCGGCGATGCGCTTCGTGTCGTGCAGCACGCTCGCGGCGACGACGAGGTCGGCACGGTGGCCGTCGAACCCCTGGGCGGCGGGGGCGCGATCGAGGTCGAGCAGCTCGCAGCGCAGGAACGGGTAGTCGGCGAACGTCTGCCGGGCCCGGCCGAGGAAGAACGTCGAGATGTCGGTGAAGACGTACTCCGCGCGATCGGGCTCGAGCAGGGCGAGCAGGCGAGGCGTCAGCGAGCCGTAGCCCGCCCCGACCTCGAGCACGCGCAGCGCGCGGTCCAGCGGCCACGCGCTGACCTGCCGCCGCACGGCCTCGCAGGCCACCTCGTACGCCGGACCGAAGAGGCGGGCGTAGACGCCGGGCGTCCGGTCGTTGGCGTACAGCTCGGCGGAGTGGACATCCTGCGTGAGGACGCCCGCGAGGTTGCCCACCACGGTGAGAAACCACTCCGTGACGTCGCTGGCCACCCCGAGCGTCTCGTGCAGCTCACGCTGCACGTCGTCGGCGAGCGCCGCCGGGATCGCCTGCGGAAGCTCGCGCGCCACTGTGATCGCGGTCGAGCTCGCCGCGAGGTGCCCGCTCGCGCACAGCGCTGCGGTCGCTCGAGCGATCCATCTGCTGTAGCGGGCGGGAACCCCCGCCACGCGGGCGATCTGCTCGCCGTCGAACGCGTCGCCCGGCCGCGGCGCAGCGCCGAGCTCGCGAAACGCGGCCGCGACGGCCGCGACGTACAGCGCGTCGAGCCGCTCCCACACCGACCGCAGCTCGGCACCGCCCGGCCCGGTCGGTGCGGACGCCGCTGTTGCGCGCACGGCATGCCAGCGCCGCACGGCGTCCTCGGGATCGCCGCGCTCGATCTCGTAGAGGTCGGCGTCGTCGCGACCCGTGACGACGTAGGCGACGAGCTTCGCGCCGCCCGACGGCTCGCCCGACTTCACGACGACCGCGCGCTCGACACCCGGATGGCGGGTCAGCACGGACTCGATCTCGCCGAGCTCGATGCGGTGCCCGCCGATCTTCACCTGGCCGTCGCGGCGGCCGAGGAACTCGATGTCACCGCCCGGCAGGTAGCGCCCGTGGTCGCCGGTGCGGTACAGCCGCGTGCCCGTCCGCGGGTGCTCGACGAAGCTCGCCGCCGTCTTCTCCGGATCGCCCCAATAGCCGCGTGCCAGGCCGCGTCCCTCGATGTACAGCTCGCCGGCGACCCAGGTCGGGCAGTGCTCGAGCTTGGCGTCGAACACGTGGAAGCCCTGATTGCGCAGGGGCTTGCCGTAGGGCACGCTCGTTCCGGCGGCGTCGCCGGCCGTCACGGGGTGATAGATCGACCAGATCGAGGCCTCGGTCGCGCCACCCAGGCTTGTGACGCGCGCGCCGGGCCACAGCTCGAGGATCCGCTCGGGGAGATCGACGGGGATCCAGTCGCCGCTCAAGAGGACCGTGCGCAGTCCCTCGGGGATGTCGGCACCGGCCTCGAGGTGCTCGACGAGCATCTGCATCTGGGCCGGCACGGAGTTCCAGACGGTCACCCCGTGCTCGGACATCAGCGCGGCCCAGTGCGCGGGATCCGCCGTCCTGTCGGGATCGGGCAGCACGAGCGTCGCGCCGGCGGCGTGGGTGCCGAAGATGTCGTAGACCGAGAGGTCGAAGCCGAGGTCGGCCAGCCCGAAGACGCGGTCCGCCGCGGTGACGCCGAAGCGCTCGTTGATGTCGATGACGGTGTTGAGCACGGCCCGGTGCTCGATCATCACGCCCTTCGGCGTGCCGGTGGAGCCGGAGGTGTAGATGACGTAGGCGAGGTCGCCGGGCCGCGTCGACGTCGTCGGCGAGGCATCCGTTCCGCGCTGCGACACCAAAGCTCGCGGTACGTCGGTCGACCAGTCCAGCCGCTTGTCGAGCGCCTCGTCGGTGACGACCGCCAAGACCTCGCCGTCCGCGAGGATCTCGTCGCGTCGCTGCGCGGGCAGCGCGGGGTTCACGGGCAGGTAGGCGCCGCCCGCGAGCAGGACCCCGTAGGCCGCCACGACCTGGCCGATCGACTTGTTCGTGACCACGCCGATCAGGGTGTCTGCCCGGCCGACGTCCGGCAGTGCGCCGGCGACGGCACGGGCGCGGCCCGCAAGCTCGCGATACGTGATCGTGCCCGCCGACGTGATGACGGCCGGGTGCTGCGGCCGGCTGGCCGCCTGCGCGAGGAACGGCTCGTGCAGCAGCCGCTCGACCGGGGTCCGCGCGGTCGCGTTCGCCGCGGCGCGCTCACGCGCCTGATGCGCCGGCAGCGCGACCACCTGCTCGGCACCCCACGACGCCGGGTCGGTGGCGAGCTGCTCCACGAGCCCCGTGTACGTGCTGAACATGTCGTCGAGCAGGCCGTCGGGGAACAGCTCCTCGACGGCGTCCCAGGACAGCTCGAGCGTCCCGGTGATGTCGACCACCTGGTGGTCGAGCCAGACCTGCGGCGTCTGGCTGACGCGGTAGGTCAGATCGCCGAAGTCCTCCATCGGGCGCGCGAGGTCCGCGACCGTGCCGAGACCGCTCGTGAAGACGACCGGCATCGTCTCGAAGCCGCTTTGCAACCCCCGGCGGCGGCGCTCGCGCAGGGTGTACAGCGCGCTCGCGTAGCGGTGGCGCAGGTCGCGCTGGAGCTGGTGCTGGGTCCGGCGTCCGCGCTCGGCGAACGACACGTCGCCGGTCATGTCCATCTCCAGCAGGCAGATCGAGGTGAAGTCACCGACCACCTTGCGCAGGTGCGGGTGCATCATCCGGTGGCCCGCGCCATCGTCGTCGAGCAGCAGTGGCAGGCGGTTGAACAGCGTGAGGTTCAGCATGAACCGGCGGGCCCCGGACCACAGCGTCAGCACCTCGCTGAACGCTGTCGCGAGCACGGCGCTCGGCGTCAGGCCGAAGCTGCGGGCGTTTGCCTGCAGCTGCTCCCATCGTGCCTCGGGCAGCCGGAACTCGCGATGCGTGAAGACGGGCTTGTGGACACTCGCGGGCGAGCGGGCGAGCGGAAGGTCCGGCGGCGGTGCAAGCGTCTCCGCGCGGCCGGTCCAGTAGTCGAGCGACCGGCGGTGGCGCGATGTGTCGCGCGCGGCTTCGAGCGCGAGCACGTAGTCGCGGAACGTGACGTCGATCGCCGGCAGCTGGAGGTCCGCTTGGCGGTACAGGGCACTCCACTCGCTGAACAGCACCGCCACGCTGGCGAGGTCGACCATGAGGAGATCGAGGCTGACGTGCAGGCGGTCGTGCTCGGGCAGCCGCGTCAGGCGGAGGTCGAACAGCGGCCAGTCGGCCGCCGTGTAGACCCGATGTGAGAGGTCGTCGCGGACGGCCAGCGCGCGCGCCTCGCGCTCGGCCGGGTCCTCGACGTCGCGCAGGTCCAGGCAGCCGATCTCGAAGGGCGTCACCGATGCGAGGACGCGCTGGCGCCCGTCGTCGCCGACGATCGCTCGCAGCATCGCGTGGCGGTCGACGAGCTGTCGCCACGACGCCGTCAGGCGTTCGAGGTCGAGCACGCGGCCGTCGAGCTCGAAGTAGGCGTGCGGTGCCACGTTCCCGAGGACGAAGCTTGATCCTCGTCCGATCCAGTAGGCGTATTGGATCTCTGTGAGCCCGAAGGGATCGTTCGGACGGTTGGCGTGCGCTGCGGTCAAGCGGTTCCTTCGCGTCGGGGCGATGGGCGGGGTGAAGTCCATGCGAGGTACGAGCGGCGCACGTCGGCCGTGTGTATATCGCTTGCCCGGGTGGGCGTGAGAGCCCGAAGTTGCGCAATTGGTGCGCACGCTGGACGGCGACAAGGACCGTCAGGGTTCTCGCGCCAGGGTTGAGTTCGATCACGCGCGAGGGCCGCCGGAACACTCGCGCGAGCGCGACGAAGGCTCGTACCCGGGCGGATCTCGCAGATCGAGACCTCCTCGCGTCACGGGACTACGGAGTGAGCTGGTAGAAGCGGTAGAAGTCGTTCTCGATCGCCAGCACGCTGAAGCCGCCAAACCCTGCGGACTCGGCATACTCGCGAACGGTGCCGGCACGCATCACGGTGCCGGTTCCGGCTGCGTTCTCGCCGAGCATGCCGACGGGGAGGCAGTGAAAGACGCTGAAGCCGTAGTGAAAGCGCCCGATCTCATCGCCCGGGGGAGCGAACTGGTCTGGCACGCGAGCGTCGCCCACGATCACCGAGCCGCCGTCGGCGAGCAGCGCGCGACACGCCGTAAGAACTGAGACCGGGTGGGACATGTCATGCAGTGCCGCGTGCATGTAGACGAGGTCGTAACGGCCCGCCAGCTGCTCGTCGGCGGCATCGCGCAGGAGAAACGCGACCCGGCCGCGGAGCTCCGTGCCCGCCAGGTGTCGGCGTGCAGCCTCGACCGAGGCGACGTCCATGTCTATCCCGTCGACGCGGACCTTCGGGTACCCGCGTGCGATCGCCAGGCTCGAGCGCCCCTCGCCGCACGCAACGTCGGCGACTCGAGCCGGGGGATCCGCCAGCAGCCGCTGATGCAAGTCCGGGATCGCCTCCAGCCACTCGCTCGTCAACAGCTTGTCGAACATCGGGCGCGTGAACCGCGCTTGGCCCTCCTGGAGGTCGGCGCCGTAGTGCTCGTATGGGATGCCCTTCCCTGTGCGGAAGGCGTCGAGCACCGCGTCCATCGGCCGTATGCACGCCACCATCAGCTGTCCAATCGGCGCGATGAAGCTCAGGCTCGTGTCGTCGACCAATGCCTCGGCGTGACCCGGCGGGAGGAGGTACAAGCGCGCGCCACTCTCGGCGTGCGCGTCGCCGAGCTCGAGGATGCCGCTCGATGCCTGCTGCTCGAGCCACTCGCGCACGTACCGCTCGCTCAACCCGGCCTCGTGGGCGAGCTCCACGGATGTCATCGATCCTCGACGGGCCAGGATCCGATACAGGCCCAAGCGGTCGCCCACGTAGACGGCGAGCACGTCCCACGTCCCGACCGCGGCGCTGAACAGGCGCTCGACGAGAGCGTCGCGACGCGAGGCGGCAGCGTCGGCTTCGGAGGCCATGCTGGTCATCACCCGATGCTCTCAACCCCGGCCCGCGCGGGTCGCCGGACATCTCGCGGCCTTCCGGGCGACATGCCGTCGGTAGCAGCAGGCTCGGCCGAACCTCCGCTCGTTCGGGCGCAGGCACGATCGGTCACGTGTTGCGAGTCGGGTCCGGTGACCTTGCCGGGGCTGCATACGTCGAGCAAGGTCTCGACGCCGCCCCGCGTGTAGGCCCGGATCATGTCGTCCGCGGGTACGCACCGCGATTCGACTCGATGAACGAGGGGCTCAAGTAGCGTCTCCTCGCCGGCGCCGCGGCCTTCAAGTCCGACCTGTGCGAGACCCAACAGCCGGCGGATGGTGTCGAGCATGTCCCGATCACCGAGGTGAAGGCCGTGTTCGCTTGCCTGGAGCCACAGGCGACGCCACTCCTCCCAGGGGCGCTGTTGCACGAGATGCTCGACCTCGTCGAGCATCTCGATCAAGCCCAGCGTGAGGGCGGGCGCTGCGCCCTCCTCCCCGAAGGGGGCCACGCCGCAGGACCGGTTCTCGACGTAGGTGCCGACGAGGTGGTGCTCGCAGTAAGGCCCGATGTCGCCCGTGCTGAGGGCTTGGCGAACGTCAGCGAGGCTGGTCTGCTCGTCGAAGCGGTAGTGCAGCTTGGCTGCGAGCCAGCCGTATTGGTGGATTTTGTCGAGCATCCCCCTGGTCGCGGAGAGCAGCACGCGCTGCCCGTCCCAGCGCCGGGCGGGCATCGGTTGGTGTGTGTCGCCGCTCAGCACGAAGTCCCGAAACGTCGGGTTGTCGACGAGCTCGTAGCCTCTGCTCTTGAGGTCTGTCAGCAGGTACAACGTGGAGTTCCACGAGTAGTCGATGTAGTCACCGAGGTCACGAAATGCGTGCGCCGGCAGCCCGTTGGAGCTGTATCGCGCCTGCCGGGCAGGTACCCGTGTGGCTCTGGTATGCCAGATCCAATTGCGGGTCTCCTTCCATGGCTGCACGGTGCCGCGCGCGACCGGTGAACTGGCAGTCAGTGCGGTGAAGACGCCCGCCAGAGCGCACAGCATGTTCACGACGCGGGTCGCCTCGGACGGTGAGACGTCTACGGAGATCTGCTGTGACGCGACGGGGATCATCCAGTGATGGAGGTCCAATCGGCGCGCGAGCAGCACATACCAGTCGCGCTGGGTCTTGCGACGAGGATCAAACCACGTGATCGGCTGGATCCCTGCGCTCAACATGGTGTAGCCCCGCTCGAAGAGCAGCGATTGCAGGTCGTTCATCACCGCGTGCGCGTCGGCGACCGCGTCGCGCACTGTCGCCCGCGGCGCCAGCGCGATCTCCATCGTGCACACGCCGGTGTCGGAGTCGACATGCTCGGTGAAGTCCCCGCGGCTGCGGCGTACGCCGTTGGTGGCCGAGCTGATCGACTCGTGGACCAGTGACCAAGAGGCGTCTCGCCGCGCCATCGTCGCCCAGATCTCTTGCGCCGCGGCCCGGTGGATGCCACGCCCTGTCGATCGGCTCACCACGGGGAACTCAAGCTCCAGGCCGACCTTGCGCAGCGGCGCGGCCGCGTCGCGAGTTGGCGATGCACGGGCGTTGGCGGCGCCCATGCTTAGCACACGGCTTCGGTGTGCGCACGGCGGCGCTTGCGCAGATGTGTCCATGCTCCGGGTGCTGGGCGGGGTGCGGTCATGCGAGGTACGAGCGGCGCGCGTCGGTCAGCCGATTTCCAATGCGCGACGCGCTGGTGCTCGCCGCTGTGAGAACCAGCCGTCCTTCGTGACGGCGCCGCGCAGCAGCGCCTGCTTGATCGAGGGCTTCTGGCCGAACGCGAGCAGGAAGATCGCCTCGCGGGCCAGTCGCTGAGCGTGTTCGGACAGGTCGACCGCGGCGCTGCCGCGCGCGGCGACGAGGTAGGAGGCAGCGCGTACCGCCAGCAGCGACGCGTCCGCGCGGGCCTGCGCGAGCTCGTCCCCGTCCGCCGCGACGTCGAGCGCATCGCGACAGCAAGCGACCTGCTCGCTCAGGCCCGTTTCGCCGGCGAGCCGCGCGCAGCGCGCAGCGACGCCGATCGCAAGCGCTCCGTTGTGGCGCACGGTCTCGCCCCCGGCGAGCCAGGCGGGAAGCGTGGTGCATTGCACGATCGCGCTCTCTTCGACGACGACCTCGTCGAAGTGCAACCGCACCGTGGCGCTGGCATCCAGCGCGGCGAGTCGCAGACGCTGTGCGCGCAAGCGGGGGTGCGACGTGTCGACCAGCGCGAACACGACCTCGTCGGCCCCGAGGCGCGCGCCGACAAGCAGCACGTCGACGTGGCCCCAGCCCGTCACCATCGGCGACTCACCGGCGATCGTCCAGCGGCCGTCCTCCGCTGCCGCGACGCGCAGCGTCACAGGCCCGGGGCGCAGCCCGGCGAGCGCGAGCCCGCCGCGCAGCCGCCCGGTGCACAGCCCCTGCAGCCAAGCCTCTTGGACGGCTGTGTCCGCTGAGCGTACGCAGCGCACGACGCCGTGGTGTTGCGCCCAGACGAACGCTGTCGTGAGGCAGCCTCCGGCGAGGGTTTCGCGGATGCGAAGGTGCGCACGCGGATCGACGTCCCAGCCGCCCGCCTCGACAGGACCGGCGATGCCGTACAACCCGGCCGCCGCGAGCGCGTCGAAATGACTGCGCGGGATCGTGCCGCTGGAGTCGACGTCAATTGCCCCGCGGAACAGCACATCGTCGGCGATCCGCACCGCGGACGCGTTGGGATTCGCGAGGTCGACCACCGCGTCGCATCATCCCGAGCGCCGCCCGGCACGTCCAGGCGAATCGCGTGCCCGGGTTCCGCAATTGGTGGGCACACGGGGGTGATTCTGGGCTGAGCGCGCCAGCAGCTTGCGGCAGTCCTCGCCTACCGCGAACGCGCGCGGCGTCGCAACCCCCGACGTCCGCCCGCCCTGCACACCCTGCACACCCTGCGCGCCCGGCTCGCCGCGAAGTTCCTCGCCCTGAGCGCGGCGATCGCGCTCAACCCCGAGTCGCACGCGCCATGTTGGCGGGCATGCCATCCGCCGGAGGTGACCCCGCTGCGATAGCAGAACCGGGCGAACGCTCCTGGCAACATCTGCTGAGAAACCCGCGAACGCACACGCCCACGAGCCAAACACCCGGACTTCCGCGGTCTGCAAACCCGCGGACCGCCCACGAATCTCGCATGGACGCTCAACCAAACGTCCATACCTGCCGATACCGGGGGTGCCCCACCGATCCCGACCCGAAGGCAGGGACCGCCGAACATGATCTCACCAGCACCCGCACGTACCGGCTCCAGCAGCGCCTCAGTCCAGCGCCATCACAACGAGGGCCACGGCCGCAGGCTGACAGCCGCGTTCGAAGCGCTCGAGGCGTTCCCGGCACTCGCGGAATCCCGCAATCGCTTGTTGCGGCTCGTCAGCGCCGAGCGCGTGTCGCCGGCCGACATCGTCGCGACCGTCGAATCGGACATCGCGCTCGTCATCAGCGTCATGCGTCTCGCCAACCAGCTCGACGGCCCGCGCCGCGGCCGCGTCGAGTCGGTCGTCAAGGCCGTCGAGATCCTGTCGCCCGAGTCGGTGCAGGCGCTCGCCAGCCGTGCGCGCACCTTCGACTTCTTCGAGCGCTCCTCCGTGTGGGACGCCGCCCCCGAGCGCTTCCGCCTGCACGGCGTCGCCACGCAGCGCGCCGCCGACCGCCTCGCCCAGGAGGCCGGCTACGAGCATCGCGACCGCCTCATGGTCACCGCGCTGCTGCACGACATCGGCAAGCTCGTCCTGACGCACGCCTACCCCGGCTATCCCGACCAGGTCCACGGCGACGCGAAGACCCCAGAGGAGCGGGTGCACCGCGAGCGCCGCGAGCTCGGCGTCGACCATGCCCTCGTCGGCGGCGTGCTCGCCCGCCGGTGGGGCCTGCCGGGTGCGGTCGCGTCGGCGATCGAGCGCCACCACTCCGAGGACGCGCAGGGCGAGGCCGCCTTCGTGCGCCTCGCCGACATGCTCGCCCACTACGCCCATGGCGACCAGGTCTCGCCGAACTCGCTGCTGCGCACCGCGCGGTCGGTCGGGCTCGGCCCGGCCGAGCTGCGGTCGGTCATGTACGACCTGCCGTACCCGACGTCCGGTCGCCCCCGCCAGATCGACCCGTGCCCGCTGTCGGGCCGCGAGGTCGAGGTGCTCAAGCGCCTGGCCGAGGGCAAGGTCTACAAGCAGATCGCGGCCGAGCTCCAGCTCTCGACCTCGACGGTGCGCACCCACCTGCACAACATCTACGGCAAGCTCGGCGCCGTCGACCGCGCGCAGGCCGTGCTCATCGCGACCGAGCGCGGCTGGCTATAGGCGCCTACGCCTCGCTGGCCGCGGGAGCACGCAGCGGCCACGGTGGCCCTGGGCGGCCGCGCTTGCGCGCGGTCAGCGTCCATGCCGCGGCCGCGATGCCCATCCCGATCGCGTCGATTGCCACGTCGCTCGCCGCGCCGTGCCGGCCCTGGACGAACGTCTGATGAAACTCGTCGCTGCCGGCGTACAGCAGCGCGAGGACCGTGGCGGCGACCGGGCGACGCCATTCGGTGGCGCGGACGAACGTCAGCCACAGCAAAGCGAAGATCGCGATGTGCGCGGCCTTGCGCAGGTAGAGGTCGACCGTGCCGAGGCCGGAGCTGAGATCCGGCGTCGCGGAGAGCGCGAAGATGAGCGCCATGACCGCCGCCGGCGGCCCGTATCGACTGACGCGTCCCATACAGTGACGATAGACCGATGATCTCGATCACCACGAAGTCGCCGTACGCGCTGCAGGCGCTGTCCGAGCTCGGCCGCTCCGGCGACGGCCCGGTCCCGATCGGCGAGCTCGCCCGCCGTCGCGACATCCCCGTGCAGTTCCTCGAGCAGCTCTTCGCGACGCTGCGCCGAGCGGGTGTGCTGAAGTCCCAGCGCGGCGTCAAGGGCGGCTACACCTTCGCCCGCCCGGCCGGCGAGATCACCGTGCTCGAGGTCGTCGAGCTGCTCGACGGCCCGTTCGGCCGCGACGCGAAGGGCATCTTCGGCGAAGCCGCCGCGGCAGCCCGCGCCGTTCTCGAAGCCACGACGATCGGCGACGTCGTCGAACGCGAGGCGCGCGAGGCGGGCGTCGCGATGTACCACATCTGAACCGCGGCTACGGCCAAGCCCGATGTCCAGAGGCCTCGACCGCCGGGGCGACCGCTGGCGGTCGGCTGATACAGCGGACTCGCGGCCGGTGCGCCGTGTAGCCACCTCGTACGACGCGGCTCGTCAACTCGGGCGTGCCTTCCTGCGGGCCCTCGTCGGGACGGAAGTGGAGCATCAGCAGGTATTGCATGATGATGTGACCTCCTCGGTCCGGGGGTCGTGCCAGACGGACGACGCACGACCCCCGCAGAACCCGACACATCCCGATCCGGTTGACGTGCCGCCGCTCGCTGCATCATCGGCCGGTAAGTTCGACGGCGTGGCCCGGCGGCGCGACACGAGGCGATTTGGCCGCGGCCCGTTCGTCCTCGGGCTCGCCCGCGACGCGGCACGCTGGAGAGAAGGATTCCCGTTCGAGGTCCCGGCGATCGCCGCCGTCGAGCAGATCGACCTCGGCACGCCCGTGACGCTCCTGGCCGGCGACAACGGCACCGGCAAGTCGACGATCATCGAGCTGTTCGCCGAGGCCATGGGCTTCGCCACCGAGGGCGGCGAGTTCGAGCGGCTCGGCGAGCTGCCGGCGGTGCCGCGCGACGTGCTCGGCGGCGCGCTCGATCCGAAGCTCACCCGCGCCAAGCCGCGCGCCGGCTACTACCTGCGCGCGGAGAGCTTCTTCAACGTCGCGCAGTTCGTCGACAGCGGCGGCGAGTTCTCGCCGGACCTCTCGATCTACGGCGACGTCCCGCTGCACGGGCAGTCCCACGGCGAGTCGTTCCTCGCCCTCGCGGCCAACCGCTTCGGCGGGCACGGCCTCTACCTCCTCGACGAGCCCGAGGCCGCGCTGTCGGTCACGGGCGCGCTCGCGCTGCTGGCGATCGTCGCCCGCGCCGCGCGCGACGGCGCGCAGTTCGTCATCGCGACGCACTCGCCCATCCTGCTCGCCTGTCCCGGCGCGCGGGTCTACGAGCTGTCCGACGACGGCGTTGCCCAGACGGCGTACGACGACCTCGAAGCCGTCCGTTTCACTCGCGGGTTCCTCGAAGCCCCCGAGCGCTACCTGCGCGCCGCGCTCGCGGACGAATAGCCGACTTGCGCCGCCCGCCGCCGGGGAGGAAGGTGCGCGGGGACGGGGTCGCGCGATCAAGGAGGACACATGGCCCGTGCACGACGCAACCGCCCCTGGTGGCACTGGGCGCTGGGCGTCTTCGCTGCCCTCGTGATCCTCACGGCGATCTTCGGCGGCGAGGAGAACGAGCCCGCGCCGGCGGCCACGACGGTGCCGGTCACGACCGCCGCCCCTCCGCCGGCCGTCGGCTCGTCGACGGTGCCGGCCGCCACGATCGCGCAAGCGCGCGCCGCCGCCGACGGCGGCGACTACACCCGGGCGGTCTCGATCGCGTCGGACATCGGGCCGCAAGCGCACGCCGCGATCGCACGCCGGATCGCCAACCGCATCGCGCGCCGCGCCCGCGCAGCCGTGAGAGCCGGCGACCTCGCGCAGGCTCGCGCGCGGCTGCGCCAGGCCGATCGGTTCCCGACGACCGCCGGAACGCGCACCGCGCGCGCGAGCTACCGGTCCGCGACAGCGCGCGCGGCCGCACGGGCGCAGCGCCGCCGCCAGGCGGCCGCAGCGCGGCGCCGGGCAGCCGCCGACGCACGTGCGGCGCGGCGCGAGGCCGCGGCGGACGCGCGCCGAGACGCGCGCGAGCAGGCCGCGTCGGCCTGCGACCCGAGCTACGCGGGCGCATGCCTGAACCCGAGCTCCCCGGACTACGACTGCGAGGGCGGCAGCGGCAACGGCCCCGACTACACGGGCACGGTCAGCGTCGTCGGCGACGATCACTTCGACCTCGACCGCGACGGCGACGGCACGGGCTGCGACTAGACACGGCGTTCCGGCGTATCGCCGCGCCGGATGGCATTATTTCGCGCCGCCGCACCCGTCGTCCAAGACCGCTCGCGAGAAGGGAAGCTTCCGATGTCTGCTCCGAAGTCCACGACCGGCCGGCCGCGCGGGTGCGTGGCGCGGATCGCTGCGTGACACCGCTCTACGCCCGCGAGGGCGTGTTCGTCGACCAGCGCACGCCATGCGACTGCATGCGCGGCGCCGTCGCCACCTACCTCGGGCTGCCCTACGAGCTGACGCCCGCCATCTCCGGCCGCCACGACGCGGAGACCTTCTGGTCGGACTGGGCCGAGTGGCTCGCGACGATCGGCGCGGTCATGGCGACGTTCGCGTGCGCCCCCGGCCACCTGCAGCGCTGGATCGCGATCGTCCGGCGCACCCACTCGAGCCCGTTGCACGCCGTCGTCATGGCGCAGACCGAGCTCTTGCACGACCCGGCGCCGCCCGCCGAGCGCATGGCGTCCGTCGCGCGCGACGACGTGCTCTGCGCGATGGTCATCGGACCGCTCGGCGACACGGGCTGGCGCGGCGGAAGCCGGCGGCGGCGATCGCCTGAGCGCAGGCGCGCGAGCGCGCCAACCGACCGGCAAGCAGGTACGGTCCGGTCAATGGACTACCTCGCGATTCGCGAGCAATCGGTCGCCAAGCTCGCGGGCTGGAAGCTGTCGGATCCCGGGGTGCTGCCGCTGCACACCGACGCGGACTTCGACTGGGTCCGCGACGCCGCCGACGTGGCCGCGCGCTGCCACGTGATCGCCGCCGCGCTCGCGCTGCAGCAGGGCGCGCCGCCGAAGCGCATCCGCACGGCGCTCGAGGACAACGGCCTCGAGCGCTGGCTCGCCGACCTCGAGCTGCGCCTCCTGCGACACCTTGAGCAGCAGGTCACGATGAGCGCGGAGGACCTGCACCAGACGTCCGTCGACATCTCGTGGCGCGAGGAGGCGCTGTGGGCGCTGATGTGGAGCCTGCAGCTCGTCGACGACCTCCCGCCGGACGAGCTGTGCGACCGCAAGCCGTTCTACGAGCGCCTCGCGCCCGACCTCGATCCGTCGCAGGGCCGCACCGACGTCGAGCTGCGCCCGCTCGCCGAGATCGCCGTGATGCTCGACTTCTACTACTGCCTGCACTGGCACGCCCGCAACGCCCAGTACCACGGCAAGCTGTGGGATCCGGAGATCGCCCCCGGTGTGGTCCTCGAGCGCCGGCGCGCGCTCGAATGGCTGTTTCAGGACGTCCCGTGGGACGACGTCGACCTCGGCGCCTGAGGCTGCGCGTCGTGATCAGGAGCGTCGTCTGGCGTGCGTCACCCGCCCGCCGCCGCGCTACGCCGTAGCGCGAGCGCCCGCCGACTCGGCGCGGGCGAACCGCCGCCGGGGCGGGCCTTCGCCGGGCGTCAGCTCGAAGCGCATGAGCACCTCGGTGCCGCCGCCGTCGGCGGTGCGGACCTCGAAGTGGTCCGACTCGCTGGCCATGAGGCTCAGGCCGAGGCCCATGCCGGGGCTGTCGGGGCGCGGGGCCATGCCGCTGCCGTTGTCGCGCACGCTGACGTCCAGGATCCCGAAGCCGACGCAGGCCGTGACGTGGATGCGCCCGCCGGCGCTCGGCGCGCGGTAGGCGTGCAGCACGACGTTCGTCGCCGCCTCGCTCACGGCGAGCTCGAGGCGGATGATCGTGTTCAGGTCGGCGCCCGCGCTCCGCGCGACGTTGCTCACCGCTCGCCGGATGGCGGCGACGTGCGGGGGCTGCGCCGGATACGAGGCGTCGAGCCCGATCCCGGTTGCGGACAGGGCCATTTGGCACCACTACCCGTTGTGGGTGAGCCCCTCACCCGCCGTCGCGGGATACGGTGTGATCTCAATGTCTTCAATCCCGGTCAACATTGCCGAGCACGTCGGGCGCACGCCCATGATCGAGCTCACGCGGATGGCTCCCGCGGGCGTGCGGCTGTTCGGCAAGCTCGAGTCCTTCAACCCCGGCGGCAGCGTCAAGGACCGCATCGGGGTCGCGATGATCGAGGCCGCCGAGGCCGGCGGGCTCATCGAGCCGGGCAAGACGACGATCGTCGAGGCGACCTCCGGCAACACCGGCATCGCGCTCGCGTTCGTCTGCGCGGCGAAGGGCTATGACCTCGTGCTGACGCTGCCGCAGGGGATGAGCCGCGAGCGCGAGGCGCTGCTGCGCCTGTACGGCGCGCGCGTCGAGGTCATCGAGTCGATGGGCGGGATGAACGAGGCGGTGCAGGCCGCGCGCGACATGGCCAAGCGCGCCGACGTCTTCCTGCCCGACCAGTTCTCCAACCCCGCGAACCCCGCGGCGCACCGCCGCACGACCGGGCCGGAGCTGTGGGACGCCCTCGACGGCGACGTCGACGTGCTCGTCTGCGGCGTCGGGACGGGCGGCACGATCACCGGCGCGGGCGAGGCGCTGAAGGAGCGCAACCCGAAGCTGCACGTCGTGGCGGTCGAGCCGGCGACGTCGGCCGTCCTGTCGGGCCGCTCGCCGGGGCCGCACAAGATCCAGGGGATCGGCGCGGGGTTCGTCCCGGCGGTGCTGAACCGCGAGATCATCGACGAGGTCGTCGCGGTCGACGACGAGGACGCGCTCGACACCGCCCGCGCCGCGGCCCGCACCGAAGGGGCGCTCGTCGGCATCTCGTGCGGCGCGGCGCTGTGGGCGGCGATCGCGGTCGGGCGGCGCCCGGAGTTCCAGGGCAAGCGGATCGCCGTCGTGCTGCCGGACTCCGGCGAGCGCTACGTGTCGACGCCGTTCTTCGCGCCGTAGCGCGGCGCGTCCGTCGCCAAACCGCCGTTTCGCACTCCGAGATAGGCCAATTGGCAGGAAGAGCGGCCCCGCTACTCTCCGGACGATGCTCGGTCTGTCGACGCTGTCGCGCATGGTGGGGGAGGTCCGCCGGGACGTCGCCGCCGCGCACGCGCGCGACCCGGCCGCGCGCGGCGCCGCGAGCGCGGAGATCCTCTCGTCGTGGCCGGGCGTGCAGGCGCTGCTCGTCCATCGCGTCGCGCACGAGCTGCACGAGGTCGGCATCCCGGTCGTCCCGCGCACGCTGTCGATGGCCTCGCGCATGCTGACCGGCATCGAGATCCACCCCGCGGCGCGGATCGGGCAGGGCTTCTTCATCGACCACGGCGCGGGCGTCGTGATCGGCGAGACCGCCGAGATCGGCGACGACGTCACGCTGTATCAGGGCGTCACGCTCGGCGGCACGGGCTTCTCGACCGGCAAGCGCCACCCGACGCTGCAAGACAACGTGACGGTCGGCGCGGGCGCGAAGCTGCTCGGCGCGATCACGGTCGGCCACGGCGCGAAGATCGGAGCGAACTCGGTCGTCATCCACGATGTCGCGCCGAACTCGACGGTCGTTGGCAACCCCGGCCATGCCGTGCGCGTGGACGGTCGCAAGCCCGAGGGACCGGACACCGACTGGATCCACCTGCCCGACCCGATCGCGGACGCGATCAAGGGCCTGTCGGCGCGGATCGGCGACATCGAGCACGACGTCGCCGAGATGTCCGGCCGCGAGCGCCGGCCCGAGGCCGACGTGCGCGCGCTGCGCCAGGTCCGCGGGCCGAACCCCGCCGGGGGCTGAGTTTCAGTAGTAGACGGTCCGGCAGCGATGCCGGGGCGTCGCCTTGTACTCCGGCGCCTGCCCGCGGCTCCACAGCGCGTTGTCGAGCTCGTGCGCGGCGACGCCGGTGCGCTGCGCGACGAGCTCGCAGGCGTGCACGGCGCAGGCGCGGATCTCGCGCTCCTGCCGGCCGGGTGCCAGCAGCCGCTCGCTGTCGATGTGCGCGGCGAGCGCGCCGTCGTAGCGCAGCACGCCGTCGCAGCGCAGGACGTGCGGGACGAGGTTGTCGGCGAAGATCGTCAGCTTGTGCAGGTCGCGGAAGCGCGCGACGCCGGCGAGCGCGAGGTCCGACGCCGCGATCTGCGCGCGCTTGTAGAAGCCGCGGTCGTCGAAGAGCGCCATGCCGGCCGCGAGCATCGTCGCGAGCCGCTCGGCGGACCCGCGCGCGTCGCGCACGAGGGCGAGCGCGTCGCGATCGCCCAGGAACGCGCCGAGCGAGCGCAGCGCCTGGGCGTAGAGCGCCATGAGCTCGTGGTCGCGCGGCTGGCCGAGCGTGCGCGCGACCTCGTCGGCGCGCATCGCGCGCAGCTGCGCGGCCGACCACGGGCCGTGCGCGCGGAAGCGGTCGGCGAGGGCCCACGCCACGGTGAAGTAGCCCGAGCAGCCCTGGCGCTTGCGCAGCGTCGGAAACCAGCCGGAGCCGAAGTTGATCGCGTCGAGCGTGAGCAGGTACGTCGCGACGTCCGCCTCCGAGCCCTCGAGGTAGTGGCGCACCGGATCGAGCGCCGGCGGTGGCGCGGGCGCGACGTCGCCGAGCGCGCCCGGGTCGATGCTCACCGAGCGCGCGCCGGCCGCGATCCGCGCGCAGGACGTGCGGACGTCGTCGCAGAGCGCCATCGCTCCCATGATGCTCGCTGACGTCAGCGGCTGCCGAAGACCAGCGTGAGCGTCGACGCGGCGGCGGCGCGGGTGCGCGTCGGCGCGCCGAGCACAAGCCCGACGCCGAGCTCGCGGTAGCGCCGCTCGAGCAGGATCGGGCGGTGCTCGCTGCTCTGCATCATCGTCGCGACGAGCCGGAACGGCGTGCCGCGCTTCGCGGCGCCGTACGCGAGCGTCTCCGCGACGGCCGTCCACGGGTAGCCTGTGCGCGACACGCGCTGCGACACGTCGTCGCCGGCACGGCCCGTGTGCGAGAAGTACTTGCTCGCGACCATGTCGCCGCTGTGGCTTCGGGCCGCCGTGGCGAGCTGGCTCGACGCGCGCATCGCGCCGACGCCGCGCGCCGCCCGCTCGCGGTTGACGAGGCACAGCAGCGCGTCGCTCGCCTGCTTCAGCGTCGCGTCGTCGACCGCCATGACGTAAGCGCCGCGGCATGTGCCCGCGGCGGAACTGCTCTTCGCACTCGCGCCGGCGGCCCCCAGACCGCACGACGCCAGCGCAGCGATCGCACACGCAATCGCCGTGCTGCGCCACATATCCCCTGCTTCCCTCGTACGACGAAGCGCGAGTATAGGAGCGCCCGCGGCGATCGCGCAAGGCGCCACCGGTGGCCGCCGACGGCGGGCCTATCCTCAGATGGATGCCCGACACCGCCGCCGGCGATCGCATCGACGAGCTGCTCGTCGGCCTGAACGCGCCCCAGCGCGACGCGGTGACGCACGGCGAGGGACCGCTGCTGATCCTCGCCGGGGCCGGCACCGGCAAGACGCGGGTGCTGACGCATCGCATCGCCTTCCTCGAGCGCACCGGGCAGGCGCGCGCGAGCGAGATCCTCGCGATCACGTTCACGAACAAGGCCGCGCAGGAGATGCGCGAGCGCGTGGAGCTGCTCGTCGGGCGGCGCACGCGCGCGATGTGGGTCATGACGTTCCACGCCGCGTGCGCGCGGATGCTGCGCGCCGACGGCGACAAGCTCGGCTACACGCGCCAGTTCACGATCTACGACCAAGCCGACTCGCGGCGTCTCGTGAAGCGCTGCCTCGACGAGCTCGGCGTCGACACGAAGCGCTACACGCCCGGCGCCGTCCAGCACCAGATCTCCGACGCGAAGAACAAGCTGCGCGACGCCGAGGCCTACAAGCAGCTCGTCGGCTCGTACTTCGAGCAGACCGTCGCCGACGCGTTCTCGCTCTACGAGCGCGAGATCCACCGGATGAACGCGATGGACTTCGACGACCTGCTCGTCAACGCGGTCAACGTGCTGACGCTGTTTCAGGAGGTCCGCGACCGCTACTCGGCCGCCTTCCGGCACGTGCTCGTGGACGAGTACCAGGACACGAACGCCGCGCAGTACCGCTGGCTGCAGCTGCTGGCGGGCGAGCATCGCAACCTCGCGGTCGTCGGCGACGACGCGCAGTCGATCTATGGCTTCCGCGGAGCCGACATCAGCAACATCTTGGATTTCGAGGACACGTTCCCCGACGCGCGCGTCATCAAGCTCGAGCAGAACTACCGCTCGACGCAGACGATCCTCAGCGCCGCGAACGCCGTCATCGCGCACAACCGCGCGCAGAAGCCGAAGTCGCTGTGGACCGAGGCGGGCGACGGCGACAAGATCAAGATCCGCGAGCTCGACGACGACCGCGCCGAGGCGCGCTACGTCATCGGCGAGATCGAGCGGCTCGTCGACGAGGGCGCGAGCCGCGCGGAGGTCGCGGTCTTCTACCGGATGAACTCGCAGTCGCTGCAGCTCGAGCAGACGCTGCGCGACCGCAACATCGGCTACCAGGTCATCGGCGGTACGAAGTTCTTCGATCGCGCCGAGGTCAAGGACGCGATCGCCTACCTGACCGTGCTCGGCAACCCGCAGGACGTCGTCTCGTTTCAGCGCGTCGTCAACTCGCCGCGCCGCGGGATCGGGGACACGTCGCTGGGCCGCGTCGTCGGATTCGCGCAGTCGACGGGCATCAGCATCTGGGACGCGGCCGCCGACCCCGCCGCCGTGCCCGGCCTCGGGACGGCCGCCCGGCGCGCACTCGGGCGCTTCATGGAGACGATGACCGCGCTGCGCGAGCGCGCCGAGGAGAACGTGCCGATCGGCGACCTGCTCGAGTCGCTGCTCGACGACACGGGCTACACCGATGCGCTGCAGGCCGAGCGGTCGATCGAGGCGGAGGGCCGCCTGGAGAACCTCGCCGCGCTCGTCGAGCACGCGCGCGAGTTCGACGCGACCGCCGAGCCCGAGCAGGACACGCTCGACGTCTTCCTGCAGTCGGTGGCGCTCGTGGCCGACGCGGACACGCGTACCGAGGACGAGGGTCTCGTCACGCTGATGACGCTGCACAACGCGAAGGGCCTCGAGTACCCGATCGTCTTCATCGCCGGCATGGAGGAGGGCGTCTTCCCGCACTCGCGCGCGCTGGACGAGGGCGCGCTCGAGGAGGAGCGCCGGCTCGCCTACGTCGGCATCACGCGGGCGCGCACGAACCTCTACCTCGTCAGCGCGCGGCGGCGCAACGTCTTCGGCGCGATCCAGTACGGGCAGCGCTCGCGCTTCCTCGACGAGATCCCGGCCGAGCTGACCGATCGCCCGTCCGAGCGCGCGCGCCGGCCGGGGCTCGGCGCCGGCCCCGCGCAGCAGCCGGCGTCGTGGGCATCCGCGAGCGTGCGCGAGGCCGCGCCGTCGGCGGACTTCCGGCTCGGCGACGACGTCATGCACGCCGCGTTCGGCGCGGGCGTCGTGACGGGGATGGAACCCGGCGGCATCGTCGTCGTGCGCTTCGCCGGCGACGGCAGCGAGCGCAAGCTCATGGCCGAGTACGCGCCCGTCACGAAGCTCTGAGAGGGTTCGGGCACATGACCGCGGAGATCATCGACGGCAAGCAGATCGCCGGACGCGTCCGGATCGACGTCGCGCGCGAGGTCGAGACGTTCGGCGCCGAGCACGACGGCGCGCGGCCGGGACTCGCGACGATCCTCGTCGGCGACGACCCCGGCTCGGCCGTCTACGTCGCGGGCAAGCAGAAGGCGTGCCGCGAGGTCGGGATGGAGGGGACGAACTACCCGCTGCCCGCGGACACGTCGCGGGAGGACCTCGTGGCGCTCATCGAGCAGCTCAACGGCGATCCGTCCGTCGACGGGATCCTCCTGCAGCTGCCCGTGCCCGACCACCTCGACGGCGTCGAGCTGACCGGTCTCATCGACCCCGACAAGGACGTCGACGGCCTCACTCCCGTCAGCGCCGGGCGGCTGGCGCTCGGGATCGAGGGGCTGCGGCCGTGCACGCCGCAGGGCGTCATGACGCTGCTCGACGGTGCGGGCGCGCAGCTCGAGGGCGCCGAGGCCGTCGTCGTCGGGCGCTCGAACCTCTTCGGCAAGCCGATGGCGCAGCTGCTGCTCGGCGCCAACGCGACGGTGACCACGTGCCACTCGCGCACGCGCGACCTCGCGGAGGTCTGCCGCCGCGCCGACGTGCTCATCGCGGCTGTGGGCCAGCCCAAGATGGTGAAGGCCGACTGGGTGAAGCCCGGCGCGATCGTCATCGACGTCGGGATGAACCGCACCGAGGAGGGACTTCGCGGCGACGTCGACTTCGAGGCGGTCAAGGAGGTCGCGGCGGCGATCACCCCCGTGCCCGGCGGCGTCGGGCCGATGACGATCGCCTTCCTGCTGCGCAACACGCTGCAAGCGGCGCGAATGGCACGGAGCGCGAGGTGACCTGTCGCACGACATGGCGGGGGCGCTGACGTGGACCTCCGAAGGCTTCGCAGCGGCGAGCTGATCGCGGGCGCGACCGCGGTCGCGCTGCTCGTCGTGATGTTCGAGGACTGGTTCGGGGGCGAGTCGGCGTGGGAGACGATGGCGATCGCGCGCGTCTTCCTGGTCGCGCTCGTGCTGTGCGCGTTCGCGCTCGTCGTGCTGACGGTGTCGCGGACCGTGGCGATGGCGACGTCGATGGCGACGATCACGATCACCGTCGGCGTGCTCGCGCTGCTGCTCGTCGTCTATCGCGTCGTGGTCAACGAGCCGGGTCCGAACGCCGTCGTGACGGTCGACGTCGGGGCGTACCTCGGGCTGGCGCTCGTGCTCGGCGTGATCGGCGGCGCCTTCGCCGCGCTGAAGGACGAGCGCACACACGCGAAGGCCTCGCTGCAGCAGACCGAGCGCGTGCTCGGGGTACGCGGAGCCCCTCGCGAGCCGCCGCCGGCGCGCGACCCCGGCCGCGATGCGCCGAGCGCGTAGCCCTCGCATGCCGCCGCGCCGGCGCGTGACCCCGGCCACGAAGCGTCGAGCGCGTAGCCCTCAGCCCACGGCGGCGGAGGATGCGTTCAGCAGGGCGAGCGCGTCGTAGCCCACCAGAGCCGCCCCGAGGGGCTCGCCGGCGTGCAGCAGGCGCGCCCACAAGGCATCTGCGCCGCCGGCGCGGACGACCGCGAGGTAGCACCGCTGGCTCTCGCGCAGGATCGCGACGATGCTGCGGTCGCCGGCGTCGGCGCCGATCGCGCCGATCGGCAGATCGCCCGGCAGCCTCGCGGCCGCGAGCAGCCGCGTCGCGCGCGGCCCGAGGATGCCGATGATCGCAAGCGACGTGCCGAGGTCGCGGAGGGGCACGTCGCCGCGGCCACGCCCGCGCTCGATCGCGGCCCCCGACGCAAGCGCGGCGTGCGGACCGGCGAGCAGGGTGTGGCGGGCGTCCAGGCGCAGGTACCAGACGCCGCCCAGGCGCCGGCCGTTGCCGATCTCAAGCGGTGGGTCGCCGAGGCGAGCGACGAGCGCGCGGTCGAGCATCCCGCGCTCGCCGTGCAGCTCGACCGCGCCGTAGTCGGAGTGGTCGGCGAGCCCGACGCTCTTCATGCAGACCGCGATCTCGCCGTGCACCGACCCGTAGTGGGCGACGACCGTGTGCCCGGCGACGTCGTGCAGGACCGCGGACGCCGCGAGGCAGGCCTTCGGAACGCAGGCGTCCGCGGACTGGCGTGAAGAGCTCATGAGCGAGGCGGCCCGCCGGAGCGGGCCGCTGGATCTCGGAGCTCAGCTGACGCCGAGTTTTTCGGCGGCCATGCGGGTGCCTTCGACGCGTGCCTTGATCTTCTGGAAGGCGATGTCGCGGGCGTAGTCCGGTGAGCCGTGGTTGGGCTTCTCGTCGATCGAGAATGGTGAGAAGCCGCAGTCGTCGGTCGTGCCGATGCGTTCTTTGGGGATGAAGTCTGCGGCGCGGACGATCATGTCGCAGATCTCTTGCGGGCTCTCGGGGCGTGGGGATTGGGTGACGGTGACGCCGAGGTAGCACATCTGGTCCTCGCGGCTGTGCTGGCCGATGGACTCGAAGATCGGGTCCTTGTCGCGCTCGGAGGCCAGTTGGATGAGGAAGTAGCCGGCGTTGATCTTGAACATCTCGGGCAGCAGGTTGTTGTACGGGACGTCGGCGGAGTGCACCGAGTCGCGGTCGCCGCCCGGGCAGGTGTGGATGCCGATGCTCTGGCGCTCCTGATCGGAGAAGTTCGCCAGCACGCGGTTGTTGAGCTCGACGAAGTGCGGCAGCAGGCCCGCACCGGTCCACGGGTTGCGCGGATCCTCACGCGTCGCCAGGCGCCCCTCGGTGAAATCGATCGACACGCGTGCGGCACCGGCCTCGAAGGCCTTGCGGATGTCCGTCACGCATTCCTGCACGATGTCCTCTTCGAACGTCTCGCGCGAGTAGCCCTCGACCGGATCTTTGAGCGGGTACAGCAGGGCGAGCATCGACGGTGCGATGACGGCCTGCTTCATCGGCTTGGTCGCATACGGCAGCGACTTCTTCAGGGTGTCGGCGGCGTAGAAGTTGTACTTCAAGGGGCCGCTTTCGAGCTTGGGCAGCTGACGGCCGTGACCGTCGGCGAAGATCGCGAAGAACTGACCGCCCGGCCCGAGGCCCGGCGCCAGGCCGGTGCCCGCGAGCGTGTCGGCGATCGGATAGGTCGCAAAGCTCGACCAGCGCTGCTCTCCGTCAGAGATGATCGGCGCCCCGGTCGCCTCGCCACGCTCGATCGAGTCCTTACACGCCGCGTCCTGCTCGGCCTCGAGCTCGTCCTTGGAGATGTTGCCGGCGTCGTACTCCCCATACGCCTTCTGCAGACTGCCCGGCCGGGGAAGGGAACCGACAGGCTCGGTCGGGATCCCAGTGTCGGCCCGCGGATTGAACTCGGTCATGCCGTTCTCCTCCTCGTATCTGTCGCCTGCTGCTGCCGCACCTGCCGTGCTACCGCTCGCGTTCGAGCACCGTGATCACAGCGACCGCGTTGTCGCCTTCGACGAAGCCGCCGGCGTTCTGAGCAAGGGCCAGCCGGGGGTCGAGGTCGACCTGGCGCTCACCCGCTCTGCCGCGCAGCTGCGCGACGAGCTCGACGATCTGAAGGACGCCCGTCGCCCCGACGGGATGGCCGCGCGAGAGCAGGCCGCCGCCCGTGTTGACCGGTAGCGCGCCACCCAGCAAGGTCTTGCCCTCGGCGATCAGCCGGTTGCCCTCGCCCGGCTGCGCGAGCCCGAGATGCTCGTAGGCCTCGAGCTCGGCGGACGCGGTCGCGTCGTGCACCTCGATGACGTCGACGTCCTGCGCCGTCAGGCCGCTCTGCTCGCGTGCGGTCTCGCTCGCCCGCTGCACGACCGACCCCGGGGCGGGCCCGCCCGTTGCGCTCAGCGCACTCGCGCGCACCCGGATCGGCGTGCCGGCTCCGTTGCGCGCGCCGGTGACCACGAGCGCCGCGGCGCCGTCGCCGATCGGCGAGCACATCGGCAGCGTGAGCGGCTCGGTGATCATCCTGCTGGAGAGCACCTCGTCGACCGTCATCTCCTTGCGAAACTGGGCGCCGGGGTTGTGGACGGCGTGATGGCGGTTCTTGACGACGACGCGCGCGAAGTCGGCGGCGCTCCAGCCGTCGCGCTCGATCCGGCCGCGGGCGCGTTCGGCGTAGCTGTCCATGAACACGCTGTGATCCTCGGGCGCGTCGGCGAGCAGGTCGACGTCGGCGGCGCCCGCCAGCGCCTGGATGGACCGGCGCTTGTCGGGATGCGACATCTTCTCCGAGCCGACGACGGCGACCGTCTCGTACACGCCCGCGTCGATCGCCATGCAGGCGAGATGCAGCGCGGTCGAACCGCTCGCGCACGCGTTCTCGACGTTCACCGTCGGGATGCCGCCGTAGCGCGAGTGGCGCAGCGCGACCTGGCCGCGCACGCACTCCTGTCCGGTGAGCAGCCCGGACAGCGCGTTCGAGAAGAAGATCGCCTCGATGCGACCGATGCCGGGGCCCGCATCCGCGACCGCCGCGTCGAGCGCCTCGATCGCCATCCCGGCAACCGTCGCGTCGGGAAAGCGGCCGCAGCGCGTCGCCGCCGATCCGACGATGTGGGCGGAGGTCACGCTGTCTCCGGAGCCGTGCTGGCCATGGCCGGGTCTCTATCAGCGCCGTCTCGCGATGGCACGCAGGACTGCCCCATGGAGCAGGTGATTCACCTCTTCCGGTGCGTTGTAGCGCCGCAGGGGTCGGCCGTATCGTCGCCGGGGCCGGTCCCCCGCGCCGTGGTCGACTCAGAGCGGGTGGCAGCGGACCACGACCGAGAGGTGGAAGACCATGACCCAGCAAGCGACGATCGTGACGGCGGCATCGCAGTCCGACCCCGAGGCCGACGCGGCCGACGCGCTGGTCCCGCCCGCGCCGGTGGGCGCCCATCTCGTGGGCAGCGTGCCGCTGGGCGGGGTCGAGGAGGTCTTCCGCCGCACGGCGCAGGCGCTCGGAGACCGCCTGCGCCGCCTGCCCGACGGCGAGCCCGGCCCGCGGTCGGACTGGATCCTGTGGCAGTACCCGGTGTTCAGCGCGCTGCCGCAGTTCGAGGTCGGGCCTCCCGGGTCGGACACCTACCGCACGCTGCCCAAGCTGCGGCTGCGCGACGGGGAGCGCGGCGAGGACATCGTGCTCGACAACCTCGGCTTCGCCGACGCCGCGACGTCCTCCTACGCGATCTTCGCCAAGCTCAAGCGCGACGGGGTGATCCCCGCCCACGTGCGCTTCCAGGTCTCGCTGCCGACGCCGCTGGCGCCGGTCAGCGCGTTCATCGATCCCGAGCACCAGGCGCAGGTCGAGCCGGTCTACGAGGCGCGCGTCCTGCGCGAGCTCGACGCGATCTTCGCCGCCGTTCCGCACGACCAGCTCGCGCTGCAGTGGGACACGCGCCTGGAGTTCGCGATGCTCGAAGGCATCAGCCCGCCCTGGTTTCAGGGAACGCGGGCCGGCGTGCTCGAGCGCCTGCTGCGCATCAGCCGCGGTGTGCCCGCGGACGTCGAGCTGGGCTTCCATTTGTGCTACGGCGACGACTACCACGGTCGCTTCATCGCGCCCGACGACATGGGCAAGCTCGTGGAGGTGGCCAACGCGCTCGCGACCGCGCTGTACCGCCCGCTGAACTGGATTCACATGCCGGTCCCGGCTCAGGCCGAGCCCGGGTACTTCGCGCCCCTGCGGGAGCTGCGCCTGCATCCGACGACCGAGCTGTATCTCGGCGTGCTGCACCTGCAGGACGGCAAGGTGGGCGCGCGCGCGCGCATCAGCTGGGCGAGCCGGTTCGTGCAGGGCTTCGGCGTAGCCACCGACTGCGGGTGGGGACGCGGCGGCTCGGCGGCCGTCGACGAGCTGCTCGAGCTGCACCGCGCGACCTGCGATCGCCTCGACGTGCCGCGGCCCAAGACGTCGTTCGCCTGGCCCGCCGGCTTTCACCGCATCCCCGACGAGGAATGGACGCGCGCGCCGCTCAGCGAGGCCGGCCTGGCCTACGACCACGTCGACGAGCACGGCTGGTACGACAACCTCAACCCCAGCGTCGCGCAGCTCGCCGAGCACCTGCAGGACGGCGACATCCTGGTCGACTACTCGGGCGGCACCGGCATCCTGCTCGACCGCCTGCGCCTGCGGATCTTCGACCGCGCCGTCGGCGCCGTCGTCGTGGACGCGTCGGCGAAGTTCCTGCGCGTCGCGCACGAGAAGTACAAGGACGACCCGCGCTTCGCGGCGCGACTGCTGCGCTTCATCAAGGAGGAGAAGCGCCTGCAGTCCCTCGACGAGGTCCTCGGGCCCGAGCTGCTCGAGCGGGGCGTCGACGCCATCGCCGCGGTCAACGCGATCCACCTGTATCCCGACCTCGACGACGTGGCGTCGGCATGGGTGAGGGCGCTGAAGCCGGACGGGAAGGTGTTCATCAACTCGGGCAACCTGCGCAACCCGAGCGCGAAGCCCGGCGAGTGGATCCTCGACGAGACCGTCTGGGTCATGAACGACCTCGCCGAGAGCCTCGTGCGCAGCGATCCCGAGTACGCGCAGTACCGCGAGGTGCTCGACGACACCAAGCGGCTGCGCGCGCATCACGCGCACCGCGACCGCGTGTTCATGCAGCCCCGCCCGCTGGAGTACTACACGGACGCCTTGACGCGCAACGGCCTGACGGTGACCGACGTCAGCCAGGCGACGATCGTCGCCAACGTCGACGAGTGGTATGAGCTCATGACCGCCTACCACGAGGCCGTGCTCGGCTGGGTCGGCGGCACCAAGCGCATCGAGGGACAGGAGCCCTCCGAGCAGGCGGTCGCCGACCGGCTGCGGATCATGCGCCACGCGCTCGTCACGATCTTCGGCGCCCGCGACTCGTTCAAGGCATGCTGGACGTACATCACCGCCACGAAGGCCGGTTGAGGTAGCGCGCACATCGGGTTGACGGGCGGCGTCGCCGAGCGTAGTGTCGGCTCGGGGGAGACCGGTCGGTCTCATCGCGATTACCGTGTCCGCAGTGCAGACAACGCACTCACAGCAGTACGGTCGAATTCTCGACAAGCTCGGCGCGCGGGCGTGCGTCGTGCTCGACGGCGCGACCGCCACGGAGCTGCCCCACCTCTCAGACGCGGAGCACGCGGCCGACGAGCGGTTGTGGGGCACGCGCGCGCTCATCGAGGAGGCCGCAGCGGTGCTCGACGTGCACCGCGGCTACGTCGCGGCCGGCTGCGACGTCATCTCGACCAACACGTGGGGCTTGCCGAGCGCGCTGCTTCACGGCGTGGCGCCCGTCTGGAACTCCACGGAGCCGGTGCACTGGATGGATCTCGCGAGGCGCGGGCTGCGCCTCGCGCGCCAGGCCGTCGGCGAGGGCGGGCGCGAGGAGGGGTGTGCGGTCGCGTTCTCGATCAACGGCGACGTCGACTCCGACGAGGGCGAGAGCACGATCAGGCTGCTCGCGCGGCTCTTCGCCCAGGAGCCGCCCGACCTCATCCTCCTCGAGACGCTGACCGTCGTGCGGCCGTCGCTCTTCGCGACGGTCCAGTCGCTGCTGGACACGGGCATCCCGCTCTGGCTGTCGTTCCGGCGCTGCCGGCACGGCCTGTGCAGCGTCTACGGCCAGCACTGGGGCGGGCCGGAGGGCGACGCGTTCGGCCGCGCGGCCGCGCAGTTCGAGCAGATGGGCATCGGCGCGCTGATGATCAACTGCATCCCGCCCGACCACGTCGACGGGATGGTGTCCTAGCTGCGCGACTTCACGGACCTGCCGCTCGGCGTGTACCCCAACCTCGGCTACTACACGAACGCGGGCTGGCGCTTCGATCCGGGCGTCGGCAGCGCCGAGTACGCGGAGATGGCCTTGCGCTGGCGCGCGGAGGGAGCGCAGATCATCGGCGGATGCTGCGGCGTCGGACCAGCCCACGTCGCGGCGGCGCGCGCGCTGCTCGAGGAGACGGTCCCCGGCGATCGCGTCCACGTCGAAGCGTCGGTTCCCGTGGCCATGTCCGGCGCGCTCCTTGAGGGCCACGGGTCGCCCGCGACTGCCTGGACCGACCGCCGCGGACGTCCGCTGCATCCGCTGCCCTTCCCGGAATTCGTCGCCGACGCCGGCGTCGTCTCGCCCTCCAGCGCGAGCCTGATGGCATGGCGCTACCTCTACGACGAGGCGATCGGCGCGCATCAGCGCTGCCTGGACGTCGGCTGCGGGACCGGCATCCTGGGCATCCAGCTCGCGCTCAACGGCGCGGCGCACGTGCGCGCCATGGACATCGACGAGCGTGCCGTCCGCAACACCGAGGCGAACGCCCATCGCAACGGCGTCGGC
>CAVUOK010000010.1:0-480205 GCA_963743055.1 uncultured Actinomycetes bacterium
ACGCGCATCAACGCTCACGCGAGCTTGTCGTCGAATGCAGCCTCACCCATCTGCATGTCTTTCCCTATTCGGAGCGTGCCGGTACGCCCGCCGCTCGCATGCCACAGGTGCCGCACCCGGTACGCAAGGAACGCGCGCGGCTGTTGCGGCAAGACGGCGAAGCGGCGCTACGCCGCCATCTCGACGGAGAGGTCAGCGCGCGGCGCGAGGTACTGACCGAATCGGGCGGCGTCGGCCGCACCGAGCAGTTCACACCGGTGCGGCTCGCTGCGCACACGGAGCCCGGACATATTCTCGATGTGACGATCGCCGGCCATGACGGACGGCATCTGCTGGCGGCTTGAGGAGAACACTGATGGTCCGAACACCAGATCACCAGCCTCGATGAACTTGAGACACTCTACGGCCTCCCCTCCGGCGCCGCGGTGTGGAAGGAGATCGACCACATCAACGCGCAATACCGTGCCTTCATCGAGGCGTCGCCATTCTTCGTGCTCGCGTCCGTTGGCCCGGAAGGCGTCGATGTCTCACCGCGCGGCGACGATCCGGGCTTTGTGCGCGTCGCGGACGAGCGAACCCTGCTGATCCCGGACCGGCGCGGCAACAACCGCATCGACTCGCTGCGCAATATCGTGCGCGACCCGCGCGTATCGCTGCTGTTTCTCATTCCGGGCGTCGGCGAAACGTTCCGCGTCATCGGCCGGGCCTGCGATCACGACCGATCCGGCGCTGTGCGAGAGTTTCGTGTTCGCCGGCAAAATGCCGCGCGCGGTCATCGTCATCGATGTCGAGCGTGTCTTTTTCCAGTGCTCCAAGGCGGTCATCCGATCGAAACTCTGGGACGCCTCGCGCCAGGTCGATCGCAAGAGCCTTCCGAGCAACGGCACAATCATCGCGGCGATCACCAAGGGCAAGGAAGGCGGGGAGGAATACGACCGTGCGTACCCGGCGCGGCTGAAAGAGACGATTTATTGATCGACCAATCCCACCAACTCCTCCGGCGCGCCCTCGAAGGCGAACGGATTGAGGAACTGGCGGCGCCAGAGGAAATTGCGATCGACCTCGGTGAGTTCGGCTTCGTCGCACACTGCCTCCCAGCGCGCCGTAATCGTCCTGATCTGATGGCGTGCGAGCTCGATCGCGTCGCCCTCCCGCAACAGGAATGACGGCGCGGCCTTGAGGCACAGCGCGATCTGACTCATGCGCTCGTTGCCCTTGATCAGCATGGCCTGCGTCGCCTCGCCACCGGCGCGTGCCTGCGGGCAAATGTCGTAGGCGGGCGTCAGGCGCAGATCATGCCCACTCCAGAACGCCGCGTGATTGCGCGCGTGATCGTCGGTGTTGCCGCACAACACGTTGAACAGCATGCGGGCGAAGAGTTCGCGCAGCGTCTCCTTCGGAGCCGCGAAGCGATGGCGGACCACGGTCGCAAGCTCCTCATAGCTCGCATAGCGCGCCATCAGTTCGTCGAGTTCGAGAAGCGTGAGTGCGGAAACGAAGGCGCGTCGCCGCCAGCCAGTTTCGGCTTTCTCGCGATCAAACCGTTCGACCAGCAGGATGTCCTTGCCGCCCGCGCGCTGCAGGCTGACAGGCGCCACGTCGAGCCCAACATCCGCCGCAAGCCGCATCGCGATATATTCGGCCTTCACCACACTGTAGACGTCGCTCTGCGATGAGAACTTGGCGACATACTTCTTGTCGTCCGCGACGATCATCGCTTTCGGCCGTGCGCCGCCGATCGAGGAACCATGAAACAGCGCGCTGTCGAGATCGGGATTGAGCGGGACACCGTTCTCCACACGATCAACCGCGCCGAGCAGTTCGTCGAGCGAAGCGCTGACCGCTTCGCGCGCGACGTAATCGGTTGCCGAGGCCTGGAAATCGAGCGCGCCTGCGCGATCCGAGCCTGATTCGAGCAGGTAGGTGAGTTCGGTCAGCTCGGTGGTGTCGATCTGCGTGCCGCGTGCGCCGAGCTTGCGGTTGATGAGCACGCGGCGGCCCCAGGCATCGGGCGCGGCGTCGCGGATCGCATTCGGCATCCACAAGCCATCAAGCAGCGGCAGTGCGCCGGGCCGCAGTGGAAGTTCCGGCTCGTAGACCGGGATCGCGTTCGGACGCGCCAGATAACTGCGCCCGTAATTGAAGACGAGTTTGTCATCGACGAGCGCAAGCCGACCGGCCACCACCGGGCGCGTTTCGCCCGGCAGCCAGAACCAGACATAGGCCTCCTGATAGGCGCTCTCAGAAGTCATCCTTCGCCTCGATCCTGGCGGCGCGCGCCGACTGAGGAAGAAGCGACAGCACGGTCTTGTTGGTTTCGATGAGTCCCGACAACGCGGTCTGGTCCGCATCGAACAGCCGCACGCCCACGATCGCGGCGGCCTCGAAGACAGCGCCGATCGCGCAGCCCGGATCGCCCTTTTCGATGCGCTGGATCAATCCGCGTGACAGGCCGGCGCGCGCCGCAAGCTCTTCCGCGGTCATCTTGCGCTCCAGCCGGGCGCGGCGGATCAGCATGCCGAGAAGCTCAGCAGCATCGCGGCTGTAGCGGGAAAAGGCGCGGGAGGCGGGCCGCGGCATGATATGAGCCGTAAATGAGACACAGAGGAATGTTATGATCTATTTATAGCTCATTCTTGCTATAAATGCAATGTGATCTATAAATAATACCTAAGAGTTCATTATGATCTATCTATAGAGCATTCCCGGACGTACTGCGAGACCGCGTGGCAATCACACTCCGGCATTCCGCCTCCGGCGGCTTCCATATATCGTCGCCCGGAATACGCATGGGGAGGAAAGATTGAATCGGACAACAACCATTCTAAGCTGGCCACCTGCATCGTCGCCGGTCTCGCGGCGCCTGCGCAGGCCGCGCCGGAGATGTCGCTCACGCGCTTCGAGTGCGGCACGCCGCAAGCGCCTGTGCCGGTCAATCAGCGCTTCTCCGATACGTTCGCCTACGGCGATCTGAAGCTCCAGTTCGTCTTCAGCTGCTATCTCATCAAGCATGGCGACGACTACATGCTGTGGGATACGGGTCACGCCATGACGGCGCCGAATGTCGCGCCGAAGGTGAGCCTGGTCGATCTGCTGGCGAAGCTCGATGTGAAGCCCGACCAGATCAAATATGTCGGCATCAGCCACTACCACGCCGACCACACCGGCCAGGTCGACGTCGTTTCCGAAGGCGACGGTGCTGATCGGCAAGGGCGACTGGGATGCGATCGCGAGCCCGAAGCCGCCGACCGGCGTGAACTTCAAGCCGTTCGAGCACTGGATCAAGGGCGAAGGCAAGGTCGAGCCGCTCGCGATCGACAAGGATGTGTTCGGGGACGGCACCGTCATCGTACTGCGCACGCCCGGGCACACGCCGGGTCATTCGAGCCTGCTGGTGAAGTTGCCGCAAACGGGGGCCGTGATCCTCAGCGGCGATGCGATGCACTTCCACGAGAACTATGATGCCTTCGGCGTGCCCTGGTTCAACTTCGACCGCGCCCAGACGGTGGCGTCGATGGATCGAATCAAGAAGCTCGCCGAAAATCTCAAAGCGAAGGTGATCATCCAGCACGACGCGCGCGATGTCGAAAAGTTGCCGGCCTATCCCGCCTCTGCAAAATAGCCGCGACCGGTGCAAATGAAGAAACGCCGCCTTTGTCGGGGCGGCGTTTTTATTCTTCACGCGCGTTCACGCCGCGGCGATCGAGCCGCACGCCACCTATTTTTTCGGCGACCAGCCGTAAGCTTCGGCGCAGGCGCCGCCCATCAGCATGGCGCGATCGCTGTCGCTCAGGCGCTTCGTCTCGAGGAACGGCTTGACGCCCTGCTCGTAGTTGAGGACCGCAGCCGCGCGCGTCCAGTCTGTGCCCCACAGGCACCGATCGAAACCCCACGCGTCGAATACGCGCTGCAGCGGATCCCAGATGTCAGGATAAGGATACGGCTCGTGTGACAGCGTGCAGGCGCCACTCACCTTGATGACGCAGTTCTTGCGCTTGGCGAGGTCGACCACTTTCGGCAGATCGGCCCACGCGTTCGCCGGCGCGGGCGGCGTGCGCGGCTGCAGGATCGCCAGGTGGTCAATGATGAATCGCGTGTCGGGATTACGGTCGATCAGCGCGGTGCCGGCATCGAGATTATCCCAGAACAGGATGTTGACCGGCAGGTCGTAGCGAACGGCCGCGCGCGCGATGCGATCGAGCCCCGGATCGTCCGGCGCGCGCTTGTTCTCCTTCGTGAGCATGATGCGGATGCCGACCGCGCCGGGCGTCTTCTTCCACTCGGCGACGACGTCGGCGACGCCCTCGTTGTCCGGGTCGACCGGCTTGACGATCGCCATCCGGCCGGGATGTGCCCGCTGCACCTCTTTCGCGTAGCTGTCGTCGTAGCGGTACATCGAAAACGCGGAGATGAAGATCGCGCCATCGACGCCGACCTTGTCCATCGCCGCCACCATTTCGTCACCGGTGACGTGAGGTGGCCAGTTCGGCACGCTGGCCCAAGGCCGCTTCGGCGTGTTCGCCTCGTAGGCATGGACCTGGGAATCGATAATCGGCATTGCGGGCGCTCCTCCTGTTTCGGGCGAGTTTGGGTGCTGCGGCACCTTCGTGTCCAGAGGGGAAAAGCGCTACCCGGCAATGCAGCAGCGCATCATCTCGCAATTGATTTTGCCGCTGATCCGCGCTTCGGTGCCGGGCCGATCGGCGTGGCGTGCATCCTCTCGAGCACGGCAGCATCCCGCCGGGGAGCATGTAACGCCCAAGAGTTTTACGCATGCGATCCGCCGAAGCGTTCATGGCCGCCGTGCGCTGCCACCAGCAAGGACAGTTTGCCGAGGCCGACCGTCTCTACCGCAAGGTACTCGCCACCGAGCCACGCCATCTTCACGCGCTGCATCTGCGCGGCGCGCTCGCGCATGCGGCCGGCCGCAACGAAGATGCCGTCAAGCTGATCGGCCGTGCCATCGCGCTCGACGCGCAGATCCCGGATTTTCACTACAACATCGGTCTGGCGCTGTGGGCGCTCAATCGCCGGCAGGAGGCCGCGGACCATTGGGCGCGCGCGGTCGCGCTCAATCCGGTTTTTGCCGAGGCGCGGTTGAACCTTGGCAACGCGCTGCGCGAGCAGGGCCGGGTCGACGAGGCGGTCGCGCAGCACCGCGCCGCCGTGCAGCTTCAGCCGCAATCGCCGCACGCGCACAACAGCCTTGGCCTATCGCTGGCGATGGCGGGACAGCACGATGACGCGATCGCGCATTACGCGCGTGCGATCGCCGCGCAGCCGGGTCTCGTCGACGCCCACCTCAATCTCGCAATGTCCCATTTCAGCTGCGGGCGGGCAGACGAAGCAGTCGCCGCCACGATGCGCAGCATCGATATGCGGGAAACATCCGAGAACAAGACGCTGTTCGCACGGCTCGTGTCGGGGTTATACATCGTCCGCGACGACCCCAATCTCCGGCGATTCCTCACTCGCGCGCTGAGGGAGGGCTGGAGTGGGCCCGCTGCATTCGCACCCGCCGCCATGACATTGGTCTGCCAGGGCCCCGCGCTCGTACTCATCGCCCGCGCCGTGGAGGCCTTTCCGGAGCGCCCATCCTGCGGGGAGTTTGCAGCGGCGGCAGTTGCGGCGTTAAGCGATCCCCTGCTGCAAGCTCTTCTGGACAGCACGCCCATCTACAACGTGGACTTGGAGAAATTTCTCGCGGCGTGCCGCGACGCGCTGCTCGATGCGGCGGCAGCAGCACCCTCCGATGACCGTGGCGAAGCGATGCTCGGCACGGCCGCCGCGCTGGCGCGCCAGTGCTTCATCAATGAATATGTCTACGCAGCAACTCCGGACGAGCAGACGCGTGCCGCAGAATTGCGCGATCGGCTCGATTCCGCGCTGGCCACAGGCACAGCGGTATCGCCTCTGTGGGTGGCGGCCGTTGCCAGCTATTTTCCGCTGCATGAGCTTGCCGCAGCGGCGGCACTGCTCACGCGCTCCTGGCCCGCTCCGGTCGCGAGCCTGATCGCGCAGCAGATCGGGGCACCGCAGGATGAGGCAGCACTGCGCGCAGGCATCCGGAAGCTGACGCCGATCGAGAACGACGTTTCGCGGGCCGTGCAAACGCAATACGAGGCCAATCCCTATCCGCGATGGATGAGCACGGCAATGCCACGCAAATATGCGGACGTTGCCGCGCATTTGCGCGAGTTACTTCCCGCCGCCCAGTTTCGCCCGCCTAATAAAGCGAGCCGCCTCGACATTCTTGTTGCGGGATGCGGGACCGGCCGCCATGCGGTGATGACCGCGCAACAATATGAAGGCGCGCGGACGCTTGCGATCGATCTCAGCACAAGCAGTCTCGCCTATGCGATCGCGAAAGCCCGCTCGCTCGGGATCGAGTTCAATCGAGTTTGCACAGGCCGACATCATGCAGCTTGGCACGCTTGAGCGCAGGTTCGACCTAATCGAATCAATCGGCGTGCTGCATCATATGGCCGACCCATACGCAGGCTGGCGGGTCCTGCTCTCGCTTCTGCGCCCCGGGGGCTTCATGCGGATCGGCCTCTACAGCGAGACGGCGCGCTCGGGCGTCGTGGCGGCGCGCACGCTGATCGCGCAGTCCGGCTACGGCTCGACGACGCAAGAGATTCGGCGCTTCCGGGCCGAGTTGATGCGGAGAAACGACGAAACGGCACGTGACGTGCTGGAATTCAGGGACTTCTACAGCACGAGCGAATGCCGCGATCTCCTGTTTCACACGCAGGAGCACCGCATGCGGCTGCCGGAGATCAAGCACTTCGTTGCCGAAGAAGGGCTGCAATTGCTTGGGCTGGAAGTCGACAGCACGACGGCGCGGCACTACGCAATGCGATTTCCCGCCGACACGACACTAACGAATCTCGATCACTGGGACGTGTTCGAGACAGACAATCCGCGCACATTCCGGGCGATGTACCGGCTCTGGGTGCAAAAACGAGTTTAGTTCCTCTCCCGCTCAAAGAGCGCCGCTATTATCCCGGGCTTCGCAGGCCAGGCTCGCGCGCCCAGATGCGATGCTGCTTCGCCGCCGCAATGAACGCCGAGGCATCCCGAGCGAGATCGACCACGCCTTCGTCTTCATTGCGCGCGATGCCCGCCTTGGCAAACATCGGCGCAGCCGCATCGACAAAGCCGATGACCTTCAGATGACCGAAGGCATCGCGCAGCCAGTCGATCGCGGCGGCTTCGCCGGCGAGCATTACGGCGCCGCTCTCCGACGGGAAGCGCTGCGACCGCGTCGAAAAACATCGAGGGGGCGCCGGACAGCGCCATGATCGGCGGGAAGCTTCTTGCCCTGCGCGGTGGTTACGCCGCCGATCTTCGGCGCCACGATCGCGAGCTGGCGCCTTCCTTCTCGACGGCGGTGCGCAACTTGTCGAGCACGCCGTCATCGACGCCGTCGGTCACCAGCACGCCGACCTTGCGACCCTTCAGCGTCGGCTCGGCCTTCTTCGATCATGCTCAGCGCCGGCGAGGGTCCATATCGATTGGATCGCGCGCCGGCGCGATGTCGTCCGCCATGCCTTCCATGCCGAGCGCCTGCTCGACCGCCGCACCGAGCGCCTCGTCGATGATCATCAGATGACCCAGCATGCGGGTGCGGATCGCGACCGTCTCGACCTTGCCGAGCTCGAATGCGAACGCGAGATGATGTGACGCTGCTCCGGCTCGGTCTGCGACCGGAAGAACAGCCGCGCCTGGCTATAATGATCGGCGAAACTTTCCGGGCGGATGCGCAGCTTGTCGCCCTGCTCGTCCGCGCTGTTTTGCGCCGCGAAGGTGCGGAAGCCGTTCGGCGTCTCGCGCGGGCTGCCCGCGCCGAGACTGTTTGGCTCGTAGGCGACCCGGCCGGTCGGCACGTTCTGCCGCTTGAGGCCGTCGCGCTGGAAGTTGCGCATCGGACAGCGCGGCTTGTTGATCTCCAGCTCATGGAAATTCGGCCCGCCAAGGCGCAGCAACTGCGTGTCGGTGTAGGAAAACAACCGCCCCTGCAGCAGCGGATCGTTGGTGAAATCGATACCCGGCACGACGTTGCCCGGATGGAACGCGGCCTGCTCGGTCTCGGCGAAGAAATTATCGACGTTCCGGTTGAGAACCATCCGGCCGATCACCTCGAGCGGCACGATCTCCTCGGGGATCAGTTTGGTCGCGTCGAGCACATCGAAATCGAACGCGTCCGCGGTCTTCTGGTCGAAGGCCTGGACGGCGAACTCCCACTCCGGGAAATCGCCCTTCTCGATCGCCTCGAACAGGTCGCGGCGATGGAAATCAGGATCGGCGCCGTTAATCTTTACGGCTTCGTCCCACACGCAGGACGCCGCCCCGAGCACCGGCCGCCAGTGGAATTTGACGAAGGTCGAATCGCCGCGCGCATTGACGAGCCGGAAGGTGTGGATGCCGAAGCCCTCGATCATCCGCAGCGAGCGTGGGATGGCGCGGTCGGACATGACCCACATCAGCATGTGCATGCTCTCCGGCATCAGCGAGACGAAATCCCAGAACGTGTCGTGCGCGGTGGCCGCCTGCGGAAAGCCGCGGTCCGGCTCCATCTTCACCGAGTGGATGAGGTCGGGAAACTTGATCGCGTCCTGAATGAAGAACACCGGGATGTTGTTGCCGACGAGATCGAAGTTGCCTTCCTCGGTGTAGAACTTCACCGCAAAGCCGCGCACATCGCGCGGCAGGTCGCCCGAACCCGCGCCGCCCGCGACCGTGGAGAAACGCGCGAAGACTTCCGTCTTCTTCTTTGGGTCCTGCAGGAACGCCGCCCGCGTGTATTTCGCAAGCGACTTGGTCGGCTGAAAATATCCAT
The DNA here is from genome assembly GCA_963743055.1 of uncultured Actinomycetes bacterium. GTDB lineage: Bacteria > Actinomycetota > Thermoleophilia > Solirubrobacterales > Solirubrobacteraceae > CADCVQ01. The sequence goes on from CAVUOK010000010.1 coordinate 8,843, forward strand.
GAGCGCCGCTGCCGCGCGCATGAACGATCCGCTCCGGAATGCGCTCGTGATCGAAATGCGTGATCTTCTCGCGGAAGGCAAAGTCCTCGAGCAGGGTCGGGCCGCGCGCGCCGCTTTTCAGGGAGTTCTGATTATCTGAGATCGGGATCCCTTGATTGGTCGTGAGAACCTCGGTGGCCTTCGTCGCCACCTGGTGGGTCTCGCCGCCCTCGCCTGCGCCCATTCCGGTGCCATTCGACTTGCCGGCATTGCGCGTTGAGGCGGATTTCTTGGCCATCTGGAACTCCCACTGAGGCATGCGACTGCGCGCGGGCGAGCGCCAGCCGCGTAGCGCAACAACAGAGGTCGGCAAGAGTTCCGGAACGAACGCGGCAATCGTCAGCCAATCAGCCGCGGCTCTCCGTCGTGGCGATCCAGATGCCGGCGAACACCGCAATCAATCCAACGATAAGATTGAGCGTGATCGGCTCGCCGACGAGCTGCGTCGCGAGCAGGCCGGCGGCGATTGGGTTCACCGTCATGGTGTTGGCGACTCGCGTCGGCGAGGCGCGCTGCAGCGCCATCACCCAGAGGATGAAGGCGAGCGCACCGCCTGCAACGCCAAGATAAATCGCCGCAGCCCATTGCGGCGCGCCGAAACTGGCGAGCACGGCGAAACGGCCGGTGGCCAGCCCCGCGACGATCAGCGCCGCGGCGCCGCAGCCCATTCCGAGTCCGAGAAAGCCGAGTGCGCTGGAGCGCGCGATGAACGGTCGCGAGAACACGTTGTAGAACGCCATGCACAGCACGGCACCCGTCATGATGAGTTCGCCGCGCCAGGCGCCGGGTGGCGCATCGGAAAGGTTGGTCGCGAGCGCGCCCGCGACACCGAGGATCGCGATGCCGACTCCGAGCGATTTCCGCCCGGTCAAGGGTTCGATGCGCAGAACAGCTCCGGCCAGCATCGTCCAGAGCGGCAGCGTCGAGAGCGCAAGGCTTGCGCGTGTCGCGGTCGTTAGGCTGACCGCGATGTTGTATAGGATAAAGAACAGCGCGAAGAAGCACACACCGAGCACGCCGATCGGGAGCCAGTCATGCGGGCGCGGCCAACGCGCTCGCATGGCTAGCGCGACTGGCAGAACGACGAGGAAGCCGATGCCCCAGCGCAGTGTCGCCAGCGTGAGCGGTTCGGCGTTGCCGACCAGATAGCGCGTCACCGCCGCCGCGGTGCCGCCGAGCGCGCTCGATACGAGTGCAATGATAACGCCGAGGCGCTCGTTCATTCGCCGTTCCAGCCGCACGCGGAAAGCCGCGCATGCATGTGCGTCGGCACTGGCGCAGTCACGCACACCGGCTCTTTGTTCTTCGAGATCGGCACCACGATTTCGCGGGCGTGCAGTTGCAATCCCGGGGCATCGGCGCGCGGGATGAATTTGATCTGCCGCGCGCGGCGCTGGCTTGCCTCGTTGCCGTAGATATCGTCGCCGAAAATCGCAAAACCTGTCGCGGCACAATGCACGCGCAGCTGATGAGTACGCCCGGTGACCGGCTCGAGCGCAAGCCAGGCGAGCGTGCCACCTGCGGAACGACCCATCACCTTCCAGTTCGTCACTGAGGGCTGCCCTTCGGGATCGGGCCTCATCCACCAGCCGAAATTCGGATCGAGCCGCCCCAGTGGCATGTCGATCACGCCCTCGTCTTCCGCCGGCGCGCCCTCGGTCACCGCCCAGTAGGTCTTGCCGATACGGCGATGCTTGAACAGGAGACTCAGGTGCGCGAGCGCCTTCCGATGGCGGCCGAGCACGAGGCAGCCGGAAGTCTCGCGATCGAGCCGGTGCGCAAGCTCGGGGCCGCGCGGGAGGCCATAGCGAAGATGCGGGAACCAGTCCTCCAGGCTCGGCCCGCCCTTCGGGCCCCGGTGCACCGAAAGCCCGGCCGGCTTGTCGATCACCAACATCAGCCCGTCACGATGCAGCACGCGCGCGAGGATCTGCCCCTCGGTCGCGGCCTTCGGGTCGAATGGCCTTTCCGGCGCTTTCACGTCCAGTGCTTTCGCGTCCATCTCGAAACCGCTATCACGGCGGCGCACATGAATGACACCCCCAAGCAAAGCTGGTTTTCCCGCCTTACCAGCGGTCTCAAGCGCACATCGGCGTCGATCGGCAGCGCGATCTCCGACCTCGTGTCCAAGCGTAAGCTCGATGCCGCAACCGTCGAGGAACTGGAAGAACTGCTGATCCGCGCCGATCTGGGTGTCGATGTCTCGGCGCGGATCGCGGCCGCGATCGGGCACGGCCGTTACGACAAGCAGGTGAGCGACGCCGAGGTGAGGGCGATCCTGGCAACCGAAGTCGAAAAGGTGCTCACCCCGGTCGCCAGGCCGCTGGTGATCGATACGAACGTGAAGCCATTTGTCATTTTGGTGGTCGGCGTGAATGGCTCCGGCAAGACGACGACCATCGGCAAGCTTGCGGCGCGTTTCCACGCCGAAGGCCGCAACGTAATACTGGCAGCCGGAGATAAGTTCCGCGCCGCCGCGATCGAACAGCTGAAGATCTGGGGTCAGCGCACCGGCGCGACCGTCATCGCGCGCGAACAGGGATCGGATGCGGCCAGTCTCGCGTTCGAGGCGCTGACGGCGGCAAAGCGCGAGGCCGCCGATGTGTTGCTGATCGACACCGCGGGCCGGCTGCAGAACAAGACCGAGCTGATGTCCGAACTGGAAAAGATCGTGCGCGTGATGAAGAAGGTCGAGGCATCGGCGCCGCACGCCGTGCTGCTGGTCCTCGACGCCACGGTCGGACAGAACGCGCTCTCACAGGCGACCGAATTTACCCGCATCGCCGGCGTCACCGGTCTTGTCATGACCAAACTCGACGGCACCGCGCGCGGCGGCATTCTGGTCGCGCTCGCCGCGAAGCATCAATTGCCGGTGCACTTCATCGGCGTCGGCGAAGGCGTGGACGACCTGGCGCCCTTCGCCGCGAAGGATTTCGCCAACGCGATCGCGGGGATCGAAGCCTAAGGCCGCTTCACCGTCACGGTATCGCCGATCTCGAACGACATCAGATCGTCGCCGACTTCGAGCGGACCGTCATAGGTCTGGCGCGTTTCCCCGACCACATCGTCGAGCGTCGGCTCAGGGATCGTCGCGCCGCTCAGCAGCACGATATGGGTAAAGACGGCGAGCTTCGGCTTGGCCCGTGAAAATACCTGTCCCGCTTCGGTCGGGGTCGTGTGATGCGCAATGATGCGCTGCGCGAACAGATTGACCATCAGTTCCTTGCGTGCGCTGCCGACCTCATGGATCAGAAGGTCGCTGCCGGTGCCGTATTTGACGACGTTCTCGTTGTAGCGCGTGTCGCCCGAGAGCACGACCGAATGGCCGTTGTAGTCGATACGATAGCCGTAGGCCGGTTTGATCGCCGCGCCATGATCGACCTCGAAGGCCGTCACCTTCACGCCGTTCTGCTCGTAGACGACGCCGTCATGATCGAACTCCTCCGCCGCGACCGCGATGCCGGCCGGCGGCAGCTTCTCGTCCTCAAGCCTGATCTTCACGTCGGCCGAAAATGCCTTCTCGATATTGTCCATCAAGGCTTTCGTACCGACCGGACCGATCACGCGGAACGGCGCGGCGCGGCGCCCGAACTCCGGGCCGAGCCAGCCGGTGAGCCATAGGTCGGGAATGCCCGACACGTGATCGGAGTGGAAGTGCGTCAGGAAGAGTGCATTCAGCTTTCCCATCGGCAGCTTGATCTGCCACATGCGGATCGGCACGCCGCGCCCGGCATCGAACAAGAGCTTCTGGTCGCCGGCCTCAACCAGCGTGCTCGGACCGAACCTGTTGGGGCGTGGCGACGGCGAGGCTGTGCCGAGCAGCGTCACCTTGAAGCCGGACTGAGCGGGGCTTGTCCCCGTCGAGGCAAACCAGAGACCGCAGGCGATCAGGCAAAGCAGATAGCGCACGGCACCCTCCCGGCTTGTCGTTTCCGCAAGGCTATCGGCTGGCGACGGGCGCGACAATCAACGGATTGGCATCGGCGGCGGTGCCGCGCTAGAAACCGCCTCATGCCCGCACAGACAAAAAAGCAGCTCAACCCCTTCCTTAAGCTCGCGCTCGAGATGGGACCGCTGGTCCTGTTCTTTTTCGCGAACTCACGCCCGGCGCTCTTCCTGCCGTTCGTCGCGCCGCTGCTGCCCGAAGGGACCGCGCCCGAGAAGGCCGGCATCTTCGTCGCGACCGCCGTGTTCATGGTGGCGATCCTTGCCTCGCTCGCGGTGTCGTATGTGCTGACGCGGCACCTGCCCGTGATGGCGATGGTGACAGCAGTGGTTGTCGTAGTGTTCGGCTCGCTGACTCTGGTGCTGCATGACGACACCTTCATCAAGATGAAGCCTACGATCATCTATCTGCTGTTCGGCGGGCTGCTACTCGGCGGACTCTATTTCAACAAGCCGCTGCTCGCGATCGTGTTCGACTCGGTGTTCGATCTGAACGAGGAAGGCTGGCGCAAACTCACTCTGCGCTGGGCGCTCTTTTTTCTCGCGCTTGCGGTCGTGAACGAGATCGTGTGGCGCACGCAGACGACGGACGTCTGGGTGAGCTTCAAGGTGTTCGGCGTCGTGCCGCTCACATTCGTATTTGCGGCGTTCCAGTACAGGCTGCTGCAGAACCATGCGACGGTGAAGGAGGAGTAGCTCCTTCTTTCACCTCTCCGCTCGTCGGGCGGAGGAAGTCACTGCGTCTTTGCGCCGGGCACCTGACGTGCCGCCTGAGTCGGCTGCGGCTGCGCCACAAAGTAAGTCGCCTGCAGCACGCCGAGCCCGAACGGCGTCGGCACCGAAAAGCGGAACGGCACAAGAACGCGTGTGCCCGCGATCGGCGCGAGCCACATTTCCATGTCACGCTGCTCGATCACGTATTTGACCGCCGCGCGATCAGGCCGATGCCCCGCGATCGGCCGATACAGCATGGTGCAGACCACGACCGGCCCTTCGTAGCCTTTGTCGGCCTTCACGCGGTCCATGCGTTTGAACACAAGCTCGAGGTCGGCGCGCTGGCGGCCATCGAAGACCGCGAGTTTGTGACTGCAGGCGTCCGGAGTCAGCATCTCGCCCGCGCCCGGAACCGGGATCAAGACGGCACTGAGCGGATCGGTTACCCCCTTGCGATGCGCGTCGGTGACCGGCACGCGGTCCGGCGAGGGTTCGACCGGAGGCTCGACCGAAGCCTCCTTCACGGTTCCGGCGCGCAGCGTCATGCGCACTTCGTCGTTGCGCTTGTCCGTGACCGTGCTGGCGACGTAGGCGGTCGGCACGAGGCTCGTGCCCTGCACGATGCCGCGCGCGGCTCCCGAGCCGTGCCCGTCGGAAATAAGACTCACCAGGCCGGTGGTCCGCCCGCTCGCAACGGCGGTGTATTGATCGGCCGCGATATCGATTACCCAGGTCCCGTGACCCAACGGAATTCCGGCAAGCGAGGCTGTGTACCGTGCCTCCAGCTTGCCTTGCGCCTGTGCGGCAGACGAGAGACTCGCGAACGCCAGGTTCGCGACGAACAGGCTGAGGGCGGCGGTACACGATCGCACGACGTTCGATCCTTCCCCGGCCTTTCCGCGGCAGTGATTGGCGGTATTGGGCGGTCTTCGGCTGGGAATGTGCCGAATCTGTGGTTCCGGCCCTCCCTCGTCCTCGGCTTGACGCCCCGGCGCGTGGACCTTATAGGTCCGCGTCTCCGAACGGGCGTCGAACCGGCACCGTCGGGCTTCCTTCAGATTTTCAAGGATTTCGACCATGTCGCGCCGTTGCGATCTGACCGGCAAAGGCCCGCAGGTAGGCCATAAGGTCAGCCACTCGAACATCAAGACGAAGCGGCGGTTCCTGCCGAACCTGCTGAACGTCACGCTGATCTCCGACGCGCTCGGACGTTCGTTCAAGTTTCGTATTTCGGCAAATGCGCTGAAGAGCGTCGATCACCGGGGTGGCCTCGATGCGTTCCTGGCCAAAGCCAAGTCCGAGGATCTGTCGCCCAAGGCGCTCAAGCTCAAGAGCGAGATCGCCAAAAAGCGCGCGGAGACTGCCAAGGCCGCATGACGCGCGCAGCTCCCGCGATACCGATGCCCGGCCTCACGCCGGGCATTTTCTTTTCACCGATGCTGGCTGAAGAACCACACTGCAAACGCGACCATCCCACCGATGACGGCGAGCATCACGGCTGCGGCGGTGAACAGGTAAGCCAGGCCGAACAGGAAGCTGAACGGCAGACGCCCCGAGACCGCGAGCCAATAAAAGATCGAAGCGCCCGGCACGATGGCAGCGAGCACCGCGAGCACGAGATCGAGCGGGTGAACGGTCTTCCGGAACATCCGCGCCACCAGGCTGTGACGCGGAACTATCGCAAAATATTGATGCGATCAATGCAGCTTGCGGCGGGGTAGACGCTGTTGCGACTGCGCGGCAGCGTCCGCGGCCGCCTGTTCCTCGAACAGTTCGGCGAGCTTTTCGGTCATCACGCCGCCCAGCTCCTCGGCGTCCACGATGGTGACGGCGCGGCGATAATAGCGCGTCACGTCGTGCCCGATGCCAATCGCGATCAGTTCGACCGGCGAGCGCGTCTCGATCTCCTCGATCACCCAGCGCAGATGACGCTCGAGGTAGTTGCCGGGGTTGACCGAGAGCGTGGAGTTGTCGACCGGCGCACCGTCCGAGATCATCATCAGGATCTTGCGCTGTTCGGTGCGCGCGAGCAGGCGCTTGTGCGCCCAGTCGAGCGCCTCGCCGTCGATATTCTCCTTCAGCAAGCCCTCGCGCATCATCAGGCCGAGGTTCTTGCGCGCGCGCCGCCACGGCGCATCGGCCGACTTGTAGATGATGTGGCGCAGATCGTTGAGCCGCCCCGGGTTCGCCGGCTTGCCGCCCGCAAGCCACGCCTCGCGCGACTGCCCGCCCTTCCAGGCACGCGTCGTAAATCCGAGAATCTCGACCTTCACGCCGCAGCGCTCCAGCGTGCGCGCGAGGATGTCGGCGCAGGTCGCCGCGACCGTGATCGGCCGGCCGCGCATCGAACCTGAATTGTCGAGCAGCAGCGTCACCACAGTGTCGCGAAACTGGGTGTCCTTTTCGCGCTTGAACGAGAGCGCATGCATCGGATCGATCACGACGCGGGTCAGCCGCGCCGGATCGAGGATTCCTTCCTCGAGATCGAACTCCCAGGCGCGGTTCTGCTGCGCCATCAGCTTGCGCTGGAGGCGATTCGCGAGCCGCGACACCACGCCCTGCAAGTGCGACAGCTGCTTGTCGAGATAGCCGCGCAGCCGATCGAGTTCTTCCGGCTCGCACAGATCTTCAGCCGCGATGATCTCGTCGAACTTGCCGACATAGGGGTGATAGTCCGGCCCGCGCGGCTCGTTCTGTCCATGCGGACGCGGCCGCCACGGCTCGTTCGCGGCCTCCGAGTCGCCCATGTCGGCATCGTCAGGCATATCGGCAGAGGGCGCGTCCATCGCTTCGCTGGCGCCATCGGGCAGTTCGTCGGCGGAGACTTCCATCTCCTCCATGCTCATGCCCTCGGCGTCCTCCGACTCCTTGGCGTCCCCGTCCTCGCCCTGGTTCTGCTGCTGATCCTGCTCTCCGGAGTCCTCGCTCTCGTCATCGGAATCGCGCGCGCGCTCGTCGCCCATTTCAAGCGAGTCGAGCAGATCATGGATCACGTCGCCGAAGCGGCGCTGCTGCTCGACCAGCTTCTCCAGCCGGTCGAGTTCGTGTCCCGCCCGCTCCTCGATGAACGGCCGCCACAAATCGACAAGCTTGCGCGCCGCGGGCGGCGGAGCCTGTCCGGTCAGACGCTCGCGCACCATGAGGGCGACGGCATCCTCGATCGGCGCGTCGGCGCGGTCGGTGATGTCGTCGAATTTGCCGCGGTGGAATTTGTCGTCCAGCATCGCGCCGAGATTTTGCGCCACGCCCTGCATGCGCCGCGCGCCGATCGCTTCGACGCGCGCCTGCTCGACCGCTTCGAACACCGCACGGCCTTGCTGGCCGGACGGCATCTGGCGGCGGTGCACCGCTGGATCGTGGCACGCCATCTTCAGCGCCATCGAGTCCGCGTGCCCGCGCACGATCGCAGCGTCGTGTGCGTTGAGCTTGCGTGGCGGTTCCGGCAAGCGCGCCTTGCCGCCCGCGAGACCCGGCCGCTCAGCCGCGTAGGAGATTTCCAGATCCGGCTTGCGCGCGAGCGCCCGCATGCAGCCCGCGACCGCGCGCTTGAACGGCTCGACCGGAGATTCCTTCGACGGTGTTTTCGGTTTGATGTTTGTCGACATCGGCCAGTTATGAAAGCGCGACGTTCACCGAACTCTCCGGCAGTTCGACGCCGAAGCAGCGCTGATAGAACTCCGCGACGATCGGGCGCTCCAGCTCGTCGCACTTGTTGAGGAACGTGAGGCGGAATGCAAAGCCGACGTCGCCTGTGAAAATCTCGGCATTCTCCGCCCAGGTGATGACGGTGCGTGGGCTCATGACAGTTGAGATGTCGCCGTTCATGAAGGCGTTGCGCGTGAGATCCGCGACCCGCACCATCTTGCCGACGATGTCGCGCCCTTCCACAGTGCGGTAGTGCCGCGCTTTGGCGAGCACGATCTCGACCTCGTTGTCGTGCGGCAAATAGTTGAGCGTCGAGACGATCGACCAGCGATCCATCTGCGCCTGGTTGATCTGCTGCGTGCCGTGATAGAGGCCGGTGGTATCGCCGAGGCCGATGGTGTTGGCGGTCGCAAACAGGCGGAATGCCGGGTGAGGGCGGATCACGCGGCTCTGGTCGAGCAGCGTCAGGCGGCCGGAGGATTCCAGTACGCGCTGGATCACAAACATCACGTCCGGGCGGCCAGCGTCGTATTCGTCGAAGCAGAGCGCGACATTGTGCTGGTAGGCCCACGGCAGGATGCCGTCGCGGAATTCGGTGACCTGCTGGCCGTCCTTGATGACGATCGCATCCTTGCCGATCAGGTCGATGCGACTGATGTGGCTGTCGAGGTTGACGCGCACGCAGGGCCAGTTGAGCCGCGCCGCGACCTGCTCGATATGCGTGGATTTGCCGGTACCATGATAGCCCGACACGATCACGCGGCGGTTGCGTGAGAAGCCCGCCAGGATCGCGAGCGTGGTCGCGCGATCGAAACGGTAATCCTGATCGACGTCCGGCGTATGGTCGTCCGGCTCCGAGTAGGCCGGGACTTCCATGTCGCTATCGATACCGAACACCTGTCGCACCGACACCTTCATGTCGGGCAGGCCGGTGACTTCCTGAGTGGCGGCAGCCATTGATCCTCCGTGGCCTCGGGCCGGACCCGAGACACAAACTGTCTGATCCTGCGGATCGGATTAAATCGGGGCGAAACTAGCAGAAACGGCGTGCAGCGCGATAGTGACCCAGCGCGGGCCAAATATCACAATTTTTCATAGGCTTGGCAGCGCAGCGCGATGATCCGGCACCGCGGGCGCGACCGCGTCGGCTCATCTCAGCAAAACTTCGCCGACTTCAGATAATTATACGCCTGGATAACCGCGACCAGGCGATCCTCCGTCGAGCGATCGCCGCCATTAGCGTCGGGGTGATGGCGCTTCACCAGTTCCTTGAAGCGCGCCTTGATCTCGGGCCCCGCCGCGTCGATCTCCAGCCCGAGCGTGTCGAACGCCTTTCGCTCAGCGTTGCGCACCGGACGCGCCTCGGTTTTCTGCTGCTCCTGCCGCACGCGCGCGGATGGACCCGCGCCGAACTCGCGCAGCACATCGAAGGGATCGTGCGAGGCGCGCTCATGGATGTCGTTGACGCCACCATTGAGGCCCATCTTCCATGTCGGCCGATGGCCCGTTACGGCGTCTTTCTGGTAACGCGCGACCGCGTCATCGCTCATTCCTTTGAAGTAGTTGTAGGAATGATTGTATTCGCGCACGTGCTCCAGGCAGAAACGCCAGTATTCCTGCTCGCGATTGCGCCCCTTCGGCGCGCGATGCGACGCCTCGCACGCACAGCCCGGCCACTGGCAGACCGGCGCGTCGGCGACGGGCTTGCGGTCGGGCTCCGGCTTGACCCGGATGCGATTGAATAAAGGCGAGTCGAGTTTCATGACCGACCATTATGCGGAGGCGGCAGCCACGCCCGCAAGCTTGACAAAGCAGAATGACGCGCGTCGGACGGCCCGGTTCCTTGACCAAGTCGGCCCTCTGGCCGTAAAGCGCGGCCATGCGCACAGCCGACATCATCACGGAAAAGTTGACTGGAGCTTTCGCCCCCGCGAGCCTGCGTGTGGAGGATGAGTCCCACAAGCACGAAGGTCATGCGGGCCACCGGGACGGCGGCCAGACGCATTTCAGGGTTTATATTGTGTCGGACTCCTTCCGGGGAAAGAGCCGGATCGAGCGCCATCGCATGATCAACGCGGCGCTCGCGGCGGAACTGCAAGGTGGCGTGCACGCGCTTGCGATCCACGCCAACGCGCCGGGCGAAGAAAGCGCCGCGCGCTAGTCTCTTCCGCTCATTCCCGCGTAAGTGGGAATCCAGAACCAAGAACCGTGTCCCCGCTTTCGCGGGGACAGCGTGTCAGGAACTCAAGCAGGGCGGGTCAGCCGCGCATCCACGAACACACGGTATTGCTGGGACTTAGGCTTCGCCTTGTCTTCCTCGTTGACGTAAATGACCGAGCTTTTGCCGATCAGCGCGCGCGGCAGGATCATCACGCGGATGAAGCGCGTCGGCCGGTCCGCGGCTTGCGCGAACACCGGATCGAAGCCCGACTCGTACCAAGCATCGCCGACGTGATGGGTATGGGATTCACCGTTCATGTCGATGCGAAGTTCACCGTCAATCAGGCAGCGAATTCCCGGCCCCTGATGGTGATGCAGATAGGCGCAGCCTCCGGGCGGAAATGCCACACTGTCGCCGCGCCACAGCAACTCGCCGTCTGGCAAGGTCAGGAGCGGCATCGCCAGCTTTTCGCGCGTGATGATGCTCGAACTGGTGAGCTTTGCTGCCGGCTGGCGCGGATCGGACAGCTCCCAGCGCCACAGCGTCGCGCCCGTGCCCTCCGCATGCGCGGTGATCAGGTCCTCGCCGAACAATGCTTCGCCTTGGGCGACCACGCGCTGGCCGATGGTGATCGACCCGCGCACGACGTAGAGCATACGCGGCAGCGCCGGGAGCGACAGCACGCCCCGGTCGGTCAGGAAATCCTCGATCAGCCGCAACTCGGGGTGCATGGGTGACCCGCCGGAGACGGCTTTCCGCCGCCGCGCCGCGCAAGCTAGGATACCGCCAGCGATAAACGCAAGGACGGGCGACGTGACGGAGTTCGATCCGAAAACGCACAACGTGACGGAGCGGCGCGGCTTCGACGATCTGAAGGTCGGCGAGACTTATCGCAGCCCGAGCCGGACCATGACGGAAGCTCATTTCGCCGCGTTCCAGATGCTCTCCGGCGACAACCATCCGATCCACTACGACATCGAGTTCTGCAAGGCGCGCGGGTTTCGCGGATTGCTCGCACACGGCTTTCAGGTTCTCGCCTTCTCGGCGGTCGGCGCCGGATCATTTCCGCACATGATTGGCGACAAGCTGATCGGATTCATCGAACAGTCGTCAAAGTTTCTGAAAGGTGTGTATCCCGGCGACACGCTCTATCCGGCGCACACCATCACGGCGCTGATGCCGCAACGCACGACCGGCATTGTGGTGATGTCAGCCACCATTCATAACCAGAACAGCGAGCTGGTGCTTTCCGGCGAGCACAAATACCTGCTGCGCAAATAGCAGCGACTCAGCAAAAGAAAAGTTGGAGGAAGTCTTGCCCGTCATTTCCGGAAAACGCGCGTTCCTTGAAATCCTGAAGCAGGAAGGCGTTGAGGTGCTGTTCGGCAATCCCGGCACCACCGAACTGCCGCTGATGGATGCTTTCGCGGTCGAGACCGACATGCGCTACATCCTCGGCCTGCAGGAGTCGGTCGTGATGGCGATGGCCGATGGCTACGCGCAAGCCTCCGGAAAGCTCGCCGTGGTGAACCTTCATGTGACCCCCGGCCTCGGCAATGCGATGGGCATGCTGTACGACGCGCAGAAGGCGGCCTCGCCCATCCTTGTCACGGCAGGCCAGCACGACCAGGATTTCAACCGCACCGAGCCGATTCTCTATGCGGACCTGCCGCCGATTGCGCGACCGTTGGTGAAATGGTCCGACGAGGTGCACCGATTGCAGGACCTGCCGCTGATGGTGCATCGCGCCTGCAAGACCGCGATGGCGCCGCCGACCGGGCCGGTGTTCCTCTCGCTGCCGGGCGATATCCTCAAGAACGAAGCCGATATCGACCTGATGGCGCCGACGCGCATCGCCCGTAACGTGCGCGGCGATGTGGAAGCGATCCAGGCCGCCGCCAAGGTGCTTGCCTCGGCGAAGCGACCCATCATCATGGCGGGCGACGCGGTGGCGCAGAGCCGCGCGCTTGCCGAACTGGTGGCGCTCGCCGAGCTGATCGGCGCGCCGGTTTATGCAGAGCTGATCGCCAACGCGGCGTCGTTCCCGTCGAGCCATCCGCTGTTTCGGGGCGCGATGAACCGCTCTCAGCAAGCGATGCGGAAAATCTTCGACCAGCACGACGTTCTGTTCTCGGTCGGCGCGGACCTGTTCGCGCTCTCGCTGCCGGACGACACGCAGCCGGTGTCGCCTGACCTGAAGATCGTGCATCTCGACATCGATCCGTGGGAGCTGGGCAAGAACTTCCCCACCGAGGTCGCGATTCTCGGCGACCCGAAAGGCACGCTGCCGGAACTGACCGACGCGATCCGCGCCGCCATGCCGGCATCGGTGCAGAGCGCCGCGAAGGACCGGCTGAAAGCGGCAAGCGACGCGACCCGCGCCGACCTCGAGAAGATGCGCGCACGTGCGAAATCTCTCGCGAACGAAAAGCCGATCCAGCCGCTCGCGCTGATCCATGCCATCAGCGAAATCCTGCCCAAGGATGCGGTCGTGATCGACGAGACAGTTTCGTCGGGCGGGGGCCTGCGCCAGCTTGTCAAAAGCGACGACGCGCAAAGCTTCTTCGGCTTGCGCGGCGGCGGCATCGGCTGGGGACTTCCCGCCTCGATCGGCGTAAAGATCGCGCTACCCGACCGGCCCGTGATCTGCCTCTCGGGCGATGGCTCGGCGATGTATACGATCCAGTCGCTGTGGACCGCGGCGCGCTACAAGGTCGGCGTCGTGTTCGTGATCTTCAACAACACGTCCTATCGCATTCTCAAGCAGCGCGTGTTTGCCCAACGCGGCTATGCGGCCCAACTCGACAAGTATGTGGGCATGGAGCTGAACAACCCGGAGATCGATTACGTCGGGCTCGCGCGATCGCTTGGCGTGCCAGCCGAACACGCCAGCACCGTGCATGAGGCAACCGATCTGATTTCCAAGGGACTGGCGGGCAATGGCCCAATGCTGATCAACGTGGCAATCGCGCGCGAATTCAAATAACACGGCGGCACAACCGGGAACGCGCGCATGGCCGAACAGTTGCTGGCGACCACCGTGGTCGGCTCCTATCCGCAGCCCGCCTGGCTGGTGAATTTCGACGTGCTCAAGGCGCAGACCGTGCCGCGCGTGCGCGTTCCGGAGATGTGGCGCGTGGAAGCACCCTACCTCGAACAGGCCCAGGACGATGCGACGCTGATCGCGATCCGCGACATGGAGCGCGCCGGCATCGACATCATCACCGACGGCGAGATGCGGCGCGAAAGCTATTCCAACCGCTTCGCGACCGCGCTTGAGGGCATCGACGTCGACAAGCCCGCCGTGGTGAAGAATCGCGCCGGTGTCGACACCGTGATGCCGCGCGTTGTCGGCAAGGTGAAGCGCGGCGGCGCGGTCGAGGTGCGCGACATGGAGTTCCTGCGCCGCAACACCGATCGCAAGGCGAAGATCACCCTGCCCGGTCCATTCACGATGACGCAGCAGGCCAAGAACGAACACTACAGGGACGCCGAAGAGCTCGCGATGGACTTCGCGGTCGCCGTCAACGAGGAGGCGCGCGCGCTGCAGGCCGCGGGCGCGGATGTGATCCAGCTCGACGAGCCATGGCTGCGCAACGATCCGGAGGGCGCCAAGCGCTACGCCATCAAGGCGATCGACCGCGCGCTGGATGGCATCACGGTTCCGACCGTGATCCATCTGTGTTTCGGTTATGCGTTTCTTGTGAGCAACAAGCCGCAGTCGTACTTCTTTCTCTCCGAGCTTGCGGATTCCAAGGCGCAGCAGATTTCCATCGAGGCCGCGCAGCCGAACATCGATCTCGGCGTGCTGAAGGATCTATCGTCGAAAAAGATCATGCTGGGCGTGATTAATCTCGGCGACCAGATCGTGGAAACGCCCGCGCAGGTCGCCGAGCGTATCCGCACCGGATTGAAATATGTTTCGGCGGATCGTCTTGTACCGGCTCCGGACTGCGGCATGAAATACCTCTCGCGCGAGGTTGCGTTCGGAAAGCTCAAGGCGCTCGCCGACGGCGCGGCGATCGTACGGAAAGAGCTGAGCTAGTAGCCGATTATTCCGCCGGCACCGGCCGTGGCGCCTCGGGATCGAGCAGCACCTGCGGCCCGCGGCCACCGAGCCGGCGGTGCAGCCTGTCGAGCAATAGGTAGATCACCGGCGTCGTGTAAAGCGTGAGGATCTGCGACACCAGAAGCCCGCCGATGATCGTGATGCCGAGCGGGCGACGCATTTCGGAGCCCGGCCCGGTGGCGATCACCAGCGGTACGGCGCCGAGCAGCGCGGCAAGCGTCGTCATCAGGATCGGGCGGAAGCGTTCCATGCAGGCCTCGTAGATCGCGCGATCCGGCGGCAGGCCGCGCTGGCGCTCGGCTTCCAGCGCGAAGTCCACCAGCATGATGCCGTTCTTCTTGACCAGGCCGATCAGCAGAATGATGCCGATGAACGCGATGATGGTCAGCTCCGCACCGTAGAGCTTGAGCGCGAGCAGCGCACCGAGCCCGGCGGAGGGCAGCGTCGAGATGATCGTGAGCGGATGCGCGAGGCTCTCATAGAGCACGCCGAGCACCAGATAGATCGCGACCAGCGCCGCGAGAATCAGCAGCGGCTGCGCGCTCGCGGAGGCGGCGAACGCCTTCGCGTCGCCGGCGAACTCCGCCTGGATGATATCGGGCATCCGCATCTCGCTGATCGCCCGCTGCACGTCGACGCTCGCGTCGTCGAGTGAGACGCCGTCCTTCAACCCGAACGAAATCGTGACGGCGGGGAACTGGCCCTGGTGGTTGATCACCAGCGGCGCGATCGAGCGCTCGAACTTCGCCACGTTGGCGAGCGGCACCTGCGCGCCGTTGCTGCCCGGCACATAGATATGCGCGAGATCGTTCGGATCGCGCTGATAGAGCGGATCGATTTCCAGAATGACCCGGTACTGATTGCGCTGGGTGTAGATCGTCGAGATCTGCCGCTGCGCATAGGCGTCACTCAATGCCGCATCGATGTCCTGTACGCGCACGCCGTAACGCGAGGCCGCGTCGCGATCGATCGACACGTTAAGCTGAAAACCGCCCTGCTCGCGGTCGGTCGAGACATCGACCACGCCCGGCACCGTCTTCACGCGGTCGACCGCCTTCGGCACCCATTTGAGCAGCTCGTCGAGGTCGGAGCTCCATAGCGTGAACTGGTACTGCGATCGGCCCTGCCGCCCGCCGACGCGCACGTCCTGCGCCGGGAACATGTAGACTTCCATGCCGGGGATGCGCGCGAACTTCGGCCGCATCCTGTCGATCACCCGCTGGGTCGGCACATTGTCGCGCTCGGCCAGCGGCTTGAGACTGACGAACATGCGTCCCTGATTGACCGACGCACTCCATGCCGATCCGCCGACCGAAGAACCGACGCCGTCGACCGCCGGATCGGCGAGCACGATGTCGAGCGCCTTGAGCTGCATGTCGACCATTGCCTGATACGAGATGTCCGGCGAGGCGCGGGTTGAGGTGAAGATCAGCCCTGTGTCGTCCTGCGGAAAGAAGCCTTTCGGCATCTTGATATAGAGATCGACGGTGAGTCCGACGGTCGCCGCCATCACGACCAGCATCAGCACGCGGTGCTCCAGCAGAATCGAGAGGCTCGCCCCGTAAGCGCGGGTCAGGCGCGACAGTACCCATTCGACCAGCCGGTCAAACCTAGTCTCGGTGCGGCTCGGCACCTCGTGGATGTAGTGCGCGCAGATCATCGGCGTGACGGTGAGCGACACCACCGTCGAAATCACGATCGCAAATACCAGCGTCACCGAGAACTCACGGAACGCACGTCCGACAATGCCGCCCATGAACAGCAGCGGGATAAACGCCGCGATCAGCGAAATGCTGATCGAGACCACCGTAAAGCCGATCTGCCGCGCGCCCTCGATGGTCGATCGCAGCGGCGAGTGTCCCTTCTCCATGTTGCGGAACACGTTCTCGATCATCACGATGGCGTCGTCCACGACGAAGCCGACCGAGACGGCGAGCGCCATCAGCGACAGATTGTCGATCGAGAAGCCGACGCACCACATCGCCGCGCAGGTGCCGCAGAGCGACAGCGGCACCGTGATGCCGGCCGCGAGCGTCGGTGTCGCGCGACGCAGGAACAGGAACACTACCAGCATCACCATCCCGACGGTGCCGGCGAGCGTGAGCTGCATGTCGTGCACGCTCGCCCGGATCGTTCCCGTGCGGTCGGACAGGATCGAGAAATCGATGTCGGCCGGAATCCAGCGCTTGATCTCGGGGATCAGCTCGCGGATGTGGTCGACTGTGTCGATGACATTTGCATCGCCCTGCTTGGTGATGATCAACAGCACCGAGGGCTGGCGGTTGAACCACGCGGCCGAGCGCGTGTTGCGCGTGCTCTGGTCCACCGTCGCGATATCGGCGAGGCGTACGATGTTGCCATTGTTGGTCTTAACCACCAGCGTCCGGTAGTCGGGTGCGCGGCGAAGCTGATCGTTGGTGCCGATCGTTTCGGCAAGCTGGCTGCCGTCCACCACGCCGAGCGGGCTTTGCGCGTTGGCGCTCGAAATCGCGTTGCGCACGTCTTCAAGCGAAATACCGGCCGAGGCGAGCGCGCCCGGATTGACGCGCACCCGTACCGCCGGCTGCTCGGCGCCGCTCACTGTCACGTCGGCAACACCCGAGATCTGTGCGATGCGCTGCGCCACCACCGTATCGGCGGCATCATAGATCGCGCTCGCGGGGACGGTTTTCGATGTGAGCGCGATAATCAGCACGGGCGCGGCCGCCGGGTTGAACTTGCGAAACGAGGGAATCGACGGCAGGTCGCTTGGCAGATCGGTCAGCGCCGCGTTGATCGCGGCCTGAACGTCGCGCGCCGCGCCTTCGATATTCCGCGACAGGTCGAACTGCACGATGATCGAGGTCTGGCCAAGCGAGGAGACCGAGGTGATTTCCGTTACACCCGCGATCGTGCCGAGCTGGCGCTCCAGCGGCGCTGCGACGGTCGCCGCGATGATCGCCGGATCCGCACCTGGCCGGCTTGCCGAGACGCGAATGGTCGGCAGTTCGACATTCGGCATGCTGGCGACGGGCAGGAAGCGATAGGCCACGATCCCGACCAGCAGCAGTCCGATTGCCAGCAGCGTCGTGCCGACCGGCCGCATGATGAAGGGGTAGGAGAAATTCATCGCGTCACTCGGCCGGCTGGGGCGCGATGCGCGGCGGCGGCTGCCGGGTGAGCCGAATGCGCAGTCGCTCCATCGCGAGATAAATGACCGGCGTCGTGTAGAGGGTCAGCAACTGGCTGAGCAGCAACCCACCGATGATCGTAACCCCGAGAGGAAAACGCAGTTCCGAGCCGGTGCCGCTCTCGAAGGCAAGCGGCATCGCGCCGAACAGCGCCGCAAGCGTCGTCATCATGATGGGACGAAAGCGCAGCAGCGACGCCTGCATGATCGCATCGCGCGCCGACATACCGTGGTGCCGCTCGGCCTCCAGCGCAAAGTCGATCATCATGATGGCGTTCTTTTTCACGATGCCCATTAGCAGCACGATGCCGATCAGCGCGATGACGGACAGGTCCTGCCCGACCAGCATCAGCGCGAGCAGCGCGCCGACGCCCGCCGACGGCAGCGTGGTCAGGATCGTGAACGGGTGGATAAAGCTCTCGTACAGCACGCCCAACACGATGTAGATCGTCACGAGGGCGGCGAGGATCAGCCACGGCTCGCCGGCGAGCGACTTGGCGAACTCCGCGGTATCGCCCGAGTAGCTGCCGATCACCGAGGTTGGCATGCCGATCGCGTGCTCGGCCGACGAAATGATGTTGACGGCATCGCCGAGCGCCGCACCGTCCGCCAGATTGAAACTGAGCGTGACCGAGGGGAACTGCTCCTGATGCGCGATCGCAAGCGGCGCGGTCGTACGGGTCATCTCGGCGAAGGCCGCGAGCGGCACCTGGGTGCTGGAAGCGCCGGGCACATAGGTCGAAAGCTGTTGCGAAATCTGCGCGCTTGAGGTCGCAAGCGGCTGGCTCGGTGCGTTCGCCGGCAGATAGATCTTTTGCAGCGCCGAGGGATCGCGTTGATACTGCGGCGCCGCCTCGAGGATCACGCGGTACTGGTTGGCTTGCCCGTAAATCGTGGAAATCTGACGCTGGCCGAACGCATCGTTGAGCGTGTCGTTGATCACCTGCATCGATATGCCGAGCCGCCCGGCCTTCTCGCGATCGACATTGATGAAGGCGCGCAAGCCTCCTTCCTGCGCCTCGGAGGAAACGTCGCGCAGCGTCGGGCTTTCGTGCAGCGCGTCAGCCAGCTGGTTCGACCAGTTGGCAACCTCGGCCGCCTCGGTGCCGACCAGCGTGTACTGGTATTGGGCACGACTCGGACGGGTCGAAATCTGGATGTCCTGCACCGGCTGAAAGAATACGGTCATTCCCGGAATGTCGGCGACATTGCGCTTGAGCCGCGCAATGATGGCCGACACGGTGTCGTGACGTTCGCCGCGCGGACGAAGCGTAATCGAAAGACGGCCGGCGTTCGGTGTCGCGTTGAGCGGACTGACGCCGACCACTGAAACCACGCCGGTCACGTTCTGGTCCTGCCGGACGCGGTCCGAGACAAGGAACTGCAAGCGCTGCATTTCGGCGAAGGACACTTCGGTGCCGGCTTCGGTCACCGCGGTGATGAGGCCGGTGTCCTGCAACGGCAGGAAGCCTTTCGGAACGACGAAATAGAGCGCGATCGTCGCCGCGAAGGTCACCACCGTCATGAGCAAAGTCAGGCGCTGATGCCGGAGCACCCATTCGAGGCTGCGCCCGTAACCGCGCACGCTGCCCTCGACGATGTCGTTGAACCAGCGCGTGACCCGGTTGCCGCCATGCTGATCTTCGTTGCGCAGGAGCTTGGCGCACATCATCGGCGTCAATGTGAGCGAGACGATCGCCGACACCACCACCGCTATGGTGAGGGTGAGAGCAAACTCGCGGAACATGCGGCCGACGAGGCCGGTCATGAACAGCAGCGGGATGAACACCGCGATCAGCGAAACGGTGAGCGATATGATCGTAAAGCCGATTTCGCGCGCGCCGCGCATGGCGGCGTCGTAGGGCAACTCGCCCTCCTCCATGTGGCGCACGATGTTCTCGATCATCACGATCGCATCGTCCACCACGAAGCCGGTGCCGATGGTCAGCGCCATCAGCGAGAGATTGTCGAGCGAGAAGCCGGCGAACCACATCACGCAAAAGGTCGCGATCAGCGAGAGCGGCAGCGCCACCCCCGCGATGATGGTGGCGCGAACGGTACGCAGGAAGATGAACACCACTAACACCACCAGCGCGACCGCCAGCACCAGCGTGAACTGCACATCGTGGATCGAGGCGCGGATCGTGTCGGTGCGGTCCTGCACAACGGTCAGCTTGGCGCCGACCGGGAGGATGCGGCGCAGGCGGGGCAGCTCGGCCTGGATGTTCTTGACCGTCTGCACAACATTCGCGCCCGGCTGGCGACGAATATCGATGATCACGGCCTGCTGGCTGTTGAACCAGCCCGAAACCTTGGCATTTTCCAGCCCGTCGATCACGTCCGCGACGTCGCGCAGCATCACGGGATTCTGGTTGCGATAGGCGATCACCAGTGTGCGGTAGGCTTCGGCGGCGGCAAGCTGGTCGTTTGCCGCGATGGTGTAAGACTGGAACGCGCCGTCGAACGCACCTTTTGGTCCCGCCACATTGGCATTGACGATCGCCTGCCGGATGTCTTCCAGCGCGAGGCCGTAGGCGGCAAGGCGCGGCAAGTCCGCCTGGATGCGCACCGCCGGCTTGATGCCGCCCTGTGTCGCCACATTGCCGACGCCGGTGATTTCGCTTAGCCGCTGCGCCATCAGCGTGTCAGCGAGATCGCTCAATGCGCGCAGCGACACCGTGTCGGAGGTGAGTGCGAGCGTGACGATCGGCGTATCGGCCGGGTTCACCTTCGAATAGATCGGCGGATAGGGCAGATTGCGCGGCAGCGCGGATGCGGACGCATTGATGGCGGCCTGCACGTCCTGCGAAGCGGCGTCGATGTCGCGATTAAGGTCGAACTGCAGCGTGACCTGGCTGATCCCGTAGGAACTCGACGACGTCATGGTGGCGAGCGAGGGTATCTGGCCGAACTGGCGCTCCAGCGGCGCCGTCACCAGCGACACGATCGTGTCGGGGCTGGCGCCGGGAAGTTGCGTCGTGACCTGGATGGTCGGGAAATCGACCTGCGGCAGCGCCGAAACCGGCAACCACAGATAGCCGAGCAGACCGCCGAACATCACCGCGACCCCGAGCAGCGAGGTCGCGATCGGCCGCCTGATGAAGGGGGCCGAGACGTTCATTGCTTGGCGCTCGAATCAGCTGGCGTCGCGGCTGCATTCTCCGATTTCTTGCGTCGTCCTTCCTTGCCGCCGTCCTTCCCGTCATTCGTGGCGCCTTCGCGCTTGCGCCGCCCTTCCGGCCGCGCTGCCTCGCCGCCTTGCGGCGCAGCCCCCTCGCCGGCCGCCGGCTGCGGATCGCCCTCGCCTTGCTGCACGGATACACGCGTGCCGTTGGAGAGACGCGTGAAGCCGGTTGTGACCACCTGTTCCTGCGCCTTCACGCCAACCGAGATCACCGCCCTGTTGTCGTCCTGCTGCGTGACCGTGATGGGCCGCACCGCGACCTTGCTGTCGGCCTCGACCACATAGACGAACGTGCCCTGCGGTCCACGCTGCACTGCCGCCGTCGGCACGACGATGACCTGCTTAAGCGTATCGACCAGCATTCGAACATTGATAAACTGTCCCGGCCAGAGCTGAAGGCTGGCGTTGGGAAACTCGGCCTTCATGCGGATGGTGCCGGTGGTCTGGTCCATCTGGTTGTCGATCACCCGCAGCGAGCCTTTGTCGACGAACGTCTTTCCGTCCACCGCCATCGCGTCGACCGGCAGGGGGCCCTGCGCGAAGGCCTTGCTCACTTGCGAAAACTGCTGCTGCGGCAGATTGAACAACACCGAAATCGGTTTCACCTGCGTGATCGTTACGAGACCATTGGTGTCGTTCGCCTGCACCAGATTGCCTTCGTCGATCAGCCGGAGACCGGTGCGGCCGTCGATCGGCGCGACGATCTTGGTGTAGCTTAGCATCGTCTTGGCGTTGTCGATCGCGGCCTGATCGCCCTGCACCTGCGCATCGAGCTGTGCGACCAGCGCCTTCTGGGTGTCGGCCTGCTGCTTCGATCCGGAGTTGGAAGCAGCAAGCTTGGTGTAGCGGTCGAAGTCGATCCGCGCATTGGCGAGCGTCGCCTCGTCCTGCGCCTTCTTGGCGACCGCCTGGTCGTACTGCGCCTGATAGGTGCGCGGATCGATCTCGGCGAGGACGAAGCCCTTCTCGACGTCCTGGCCTTCCTTGAACGAGACCTTGACGATCTGCCCGCCGACCTGCGGGCGCACCGTCACGGTGTTGAGCGCCCGCGTGTTGCCGACCGCATCGAGGAAGATCGGCACGTCGGTGACGGTCGCGCGCGCGGCCAGCACCGGCGCCGGCTGATCCTGGAACGCCTTGGCGCGCCGCTGCTTCTGTTCCTGCTGCTGCTGCCCATTCATCACATAGGCGCCGACTGCGGCCACGACCGCGATGCCAACCACCGTGGGCAGGACTCGGCGAAGATTCATCACTGGACTTCCTTTACGCGACGCACACGACGCGAACTTGCGATCTCCTCAGGGATAACCCATCCACCGCCGAGCGCCTGGAACAGGCTGACGCTCGCCTGCACCCTTGTGAGCCGGACCAGCACGAGCTGGTCCTGCGCCTGAAACAGCGTGCGCTGCGTGTTCAACACCGTGGTGATGTCGATCGTACCGGCACGAAGTTGCGTTTCAGACAGTTCGTAGGCGCGCCGCGATGTTGCCACGACCTCGGTCTGCAGCCGCTCCTGATCCGCGAGGTCGCGGACCGCGATCAGCGCGCGCTCGACGTCGGAGAATCCCGACAGGATCGCCTTGCGATAAAGCTGCAGCAACTCGATCGCCTGCGCCTTGCGCAAATCGAGCGTTGAGAGCAGGCGGAAGCCGTCGAACACCGGCTGCGTCAGGCCCGCCGCAACCGAGTAGATCGCGGACTGCGGGATGAACAGCGTGTGCAGCGCGGCGCTGACAAAGCCGCCTTCGCCGGTGAGTGAGAGGCTCGGGAACAGCGCAGCGCGCGCGCTTTCGACGTTTGCCTTCGCAGCGGACAATTGGGCCTCGGCCTCACGAATATCGGGACGTTGCAGCAGCAGATCGGCCGGCAGGCCGGGCGACGGACGTTGCGCTGCAATCGATTGCAGGGTGCCGCCATGCACGTTGAGGCGCGAAGGCGCCTCGCCAAGCAGCAGCGCGAGCGCTGCAATGTTCTGGCGCAATTGCTGATCGAGCGGGGGAATGGCGGCGCGTTGCTGCGCGAGGAGTGATTCCTGCTGTGCGATGTCGAGCCCTGTCGCGGTGCCGACATTGATCCGCTCGCGATAGACATTCAGGACGCGGGTCGCCGCCGCGACGTTGTCGCGCGCGATACGCAGCCGGTCCTGCGCGGCGAGAATCTGGAAGTATGTGTTGATCACGCTCCCCACCGTGGAGAGCGCAATCACCTCCCGGTCGAACCGGCTCGCGATTGCGGCAAACTCCGCCGAGCGCAATGCCGCGCGGTTCTTGCCCCACAGGTCGACCTCGTAGCTCGCATTGAGCACCGCATTGTAGGACGATGCGCCGCTGTTCGCGCCGGTGCCGGAACGCGTCACCGAAAGATCGCCGTTCACCATCGGGAGCAACGGTGCGCCCGCGATGCGCGTCTGCGCATCGGCCTGTTCGATGCGGGCAACAGCCGCGGCGATGTCGAGATTGTCGAGATAAGCGCGCTCGACCAGAAAATTCAGTTCCCCGGAGCGGAAACCACGCCACCAGTCGGGTGCAGGCAGCGCGCCCCGCGAACCGGCCGAGCCCGCGCGGTAGGCCGGCGGCACATCGACCACCGATCCGGTCGGCGGCTCGCCCGTCAGCATGCAGCCGGCAAGGCTTGGCGCAAGCAGCAGCGCGAGCGCGCGCCTTGAGCCTGCACCCGCCTTCCTTCCAGATCGTGCCATCTTATTCAGGTGTGTCACCCTCAATGCGCGTTTTGCGCCGGCCGCGGCGGCCAGTCGGCGAGCTTCGCACGGCCCTGTGCCGACATTGCGCTCGCACCCCCGACAAGGATCTCGCTCATGACCCGCTCATAGGCAGGCCGCGCGGCCCGGACGTCGGTGAGGGCGGTCCGCAACTGCGCGGTATCGAACGGTTGCGCCCGCAGAGCGTCCTGCATGTGTGCGAGCGCCTCATTGAGTTTCTCCCGAGCCGACTCGGCGGTGGCTTCGCGGACGTGAAACGCCGCGCGCAGTTTTTCCGCATCGTCGGCTGGCAAGGGTGCGGCGAGCCGCTCGATGCGCGCCGCCGCGGTGCGCGCACGCTCGACCGCAGCAGCCTGCCACGGCATCAGGTAATGGCGGAGCGCCAGCGCGCCAGCCGTGCCGATGAAGAACAGGTTGAGTGCGAGCGAGCCGACCATCAACCAGCGCGACGAGCGGTCCGGCATCGTCAGGGTCATCGTCATGGCCGCAGCCCCGAATCAATATCGAAGACATTCGTCCCCGGATCGTCGGCCGCCGCAAGACGAACAAGATCCAGGTCGGTGGCGATGCGCGTTCCGATGCCAGACAGGCCGATCGAGACGCCGAGCACGGCGGCGGCGGCGAGCGCCGCGAGCCGAGGCCAGGCGGGCGCGAAGTCGCGGTCCATCAACGCGGTTGGCCACCACGCGAAGGCACGGCGCTGCGGCGGAAGGACGTGCAGCCGCGCCACGATGCGCCGTGCGGCACCATCCTCGGGGTCGATCGCGAGCACGCGCCGCAGTGCCGTCTCAAGCTCATGATCGCTCACGAATTTTCTCCCCGATGTCAGTCCAATGCGGCGCGCAGGGCCTGTCTCGCCCGCACCAGCAGGGCCTCGATGGCCGAGACCGATGAATCGAGTACCTCTGCGACATCGGCATTGCCGAGCCCCTCTTGGTAGGTAAGCAGGATGGCGGCACGCTGGCGCTCGGGCAGCGCCGCAATTGCCTCGGCAAGACGCCGGTCACGCTGGCGCGCTTCAAGTTGCGCATCCGGCGCAGGAGCGTGGTCGGGGGCATCGCCGGCCGCCTCAAGCGGGAGATGGGACGCGCGACGCCTCGCGTTGAGACAGAGATTGACCACGATCCGATAAAGCCAGGTGCGAAACGCAGCCTGCGGCCGCCAGCGCGGCGCATTGCGCCAGACCCGCAGGAACGCCTCCTGTACGATGTCTTCGGCAATGGCATCGGTGCCGAGCATCCGCCGCGCAAGGGCGTGCGCAAGGCCTGCATGCCGTTGCGCCAACGCCCGGAATGCGCGTTCGTCGCCGGCCGCGATGCGCACCATGAGGTCATGATCGGACGGTTCGTCCATGCAGCCGAATCAGCCGTCGCTTCGGGCGCGAACCATGCGGGAATTGCGCACCCGGCGCACCTCCCGATCGTCCTGGACGGTGGCAGAGCGGACTCGTGGCATGGGATCGGACCATTCCCATTCAACCCGCGTTACCGCCAAAGCCTGCGGTTCCCCGCTGGACTTTTTTCACAGCGCATGCAATTCGGAACCGGAGATCTCGCCGGATCTGGTGCATCATGCTGGAATCGCTCAGGAAATTTGTGTCCGACCTGACCGGCGGCGAAAAGCATCCGGCCCGCTTCGAGGAAACCGATTATCGCCTCGCGGCTGCCGCGCTGCTCATTCATGCCTCCACCGTCGATGGCAGCGGGATCAGCGAGGTGGAACGCGACAGGCTCCGTGGGCTCCTGAAATCCCGCTTCGCGCTCGACGACGCCGCAACCGATGAATTGATCGATCTCGGTACGATGGCCGAGCACGAGGCGGTCGACCTTTATCACTTCACCAGCATGATCAACCGATCCCTCGACGAGCAGGGGCGCCTCGGTATCGTCGAGATGATGTGGGAGGTGGTGTTCGCCGATGGGAGCGTTAACGAATTCGAGGATAATCTGATGTGGCGCGCCGCCGACCTTCTGGGGGTCTCCTCGCGCGACCGCATCGCTATCCGCCGGCGCGTATCCGGCGAAACAGCCGACAGCGGCGAAGCCTAGGACATCCGGGCTAGCGAGGCAGGAGTGGCGACGTCGATTTTCAAGCCCGTTACCGTCATCACGGGTGCCTCGGTCGGAATTGGCGCAGCGCTCGCGCGCGTTTTCGCCAACAACGGCCATGAGGTCGCGCTGGTGGCGCGCCGCGAGAAGGAAATGATCCTGCTCGCGAACGAGCTTTCGGTCACGGCCGCCATCAAGCCGCATGTCATCGTCGCCGATCTGCTCCGCAGCGACGCGCCAGCGCGCATCGCGCATGACCTGTTCGCGCGTGGGCTCGAACCGGCGATCATCGTCAACAACGCGGGCTTCGGGCTGCACGGACCGGCCGCCGAAATCGAGCGTGCCGAGCAACTTTCGATGATCGACCTGAATATCCGCGCTGTGACCGATTTGTCGCTGCGCTGGATCGACGGAATCGTGAAGCACAAGGGCGGCATTCTGAACGTCGCCTCGGTCGCCGGATTCATGCCCGGCCCGGGCATGGCGGTCTATTACGCCTCGAAGGCCTACGTGCTGTCGTTTACCGAAGCGCTCTCGCGTGAGCTCAAGCCGTTCGGCATCCGCGTCACGGCGCTGTGTCCAGGACCGGTGAAGACCGAATTCCAGACGCGGGCGGGCCTCGATTTCAAACCCGCTCCTCTTTTTCTGCGCCGAACGCCCGAGCAGGTCGCGCAGGCCGGTTACGATGGATTCATGGCCGGCAAACGTCTGGTCATTCCGGGCATCGGCAACAAGATCATGAGCATGGTACCGCGCTTCCTGCCGCGCGGGCTGATGCTCCAGACACTCGAATCCTACCAGCGCGATCGCGGACGCCGCGCGGAGAACCGGCGCAGGACGCCGCTAAAACCTTGAAACGCGTTGTTTATGAGTTAGGACCTAACTGCCGGTGGCACCAACCGTGACGCCATGACCGAAAAATTCTCATCGTCCTGCATCAAGAACAATCGACGCCCGGGCGCGTCGGCACACTCTGCGCGAGCGCGGCTACGACCTCGACATCCGCCGCCCGCGCTTCGGCGATCCGCTGCCGAGCACCATGGCCGATCATGCCGGCGCGGTCATTTTCGGCGGGCCGCAAAGCGCCAACGACCCGGACGATTTCATCAAGGCCGAGATCGATTTCATCGGCGTGCCACTGCGGGAGGGAAAGCCTTATCTCGGCATCTGCCTTGGTGCGCAGATGCTGGCGAAGTATCTGGGCGAGCGCGTCGCCACGCACCCGGAAGGCAAGGCCGAGATCGGCTATTATCCGGTCCGTCCGACTGCGGCCGGGCGCGCGATCTGCGAGTGGCCCGACTACATGTATCAATGGCATCGTGAAGGGTTCGACCTGCCGCGCGGTGTGGAGCTTCTGGCCGAAGGAGACATCTTTCCGATCCAGGCGTTTCGTGCGGGCCCGGCCTTCGCGATCCAGTTTCACGCGGAAGTCACCCACGCGATGATGTGCCGCTGGACCACGCGCGGCGCGGCACGAATGGAGATGCCGGGCGCAAAAGCCCGCCATGAACATTTCGCCGACCGGCCGGTGTACGATCACGGCATCCGCAAGTGGCTCGCGGATTTTCTCGATCACTGGCTCGCGCTCTCGGTACCGCGGCTCGCTGCGGCCGAGTAGTCCATTCGTTTGAGCGTGACCTGATCCGAAAACTATTACGCACTTTTCGGGGTCATGCTTTCCCTTCCAGCCGGTCGGTGTGCCAGAGCGCGGGGAAGAACCGCGTCCACGCTGCGACGATCACCAGTGTGCCGATACCGCCGACCAGCACGGCCGGCACCGCGCCGATCCACGATGCCATCGCGCCGGCGCGAAATTCACCAAGCTGGTTCGATGCACCGATGAAGAGGCCATTCACCGCCGTGACGCGGCCGCGCACCTTGTCGGGCGTGCCGAGCTGAACGAGCGTCATGCGCAACACCACGCTCACCATGTCGGAAGCGCCGAGCACCGCGAGTGCGGCGAGCGCGATGACGAAGCTATCCGACAGCGCGAACACCACGGTGGAGAGCCCGAATGCCGCGACCGCACCGAACATCAACTTTCCGGCGCGCCGCTCGATCGGCCAGCGTGTCAGTACGAGCGCCATGGTCAGCGCACCAACGCCCGGTGCGGCGCGCAACAGTCCGAGCGCCCAGGGGCCCGCGGCAAACACATCGCGCGCAAACACCGGCAGCAGCGCGGTAACGCCGCCGAGTAGCACCGCGAACAAGTCGAGCGAAATCACGCCGAGGATCGCGGGATTGCGGCGGATATAGGCAAAACCCGCGAAGAAGGTCGAGAGCGTCATCGGCTCGCGCACCGCGGCGATGCGCTCGATGCGGATCATCAGCGTGAGGATCGCGGCGGCAGCGAACAGCGCCAGACAGGTGCCGTACACGATACCGGGGCCCGCGGCATAGAGAAAGCCGCCGAGCGCCGGCCCCGCGATGGTCGCCGCTTGATTGGCGCTGGCGGAGCCCGCGACCGCGCGCGGCACCAGCGACAATGGCACGAGACCAGGCACAATGATCTGCATCACCGTCACCTCGAAGGCGCGCGCGACGCCGAGGATGAACGCCACGATGAGGATCAGCTCGCGCGACGTCGCACCCGACAGCACGGCCGCAAACAAGGTCGCTGCGGCGATCGCCTCGACGATCTGGCAGCCGAGCAGCACGACGCGGCGGTCGTATCGGTCAGTGATCTGGCCAACCACGAGGAACAAGAGCATCGCCGGGATGAACTGGATCAGTCCAATGAGCCCGAGGTCGAATGGGTTGTCGGTCAGCGCATAGAGCTGCCAGCCCACCGCCACGATCAGCATCTGGTAACCGACCGCGACGCACACTCGCGCGAACCAGAACAGCACGAACGGCCGATGGCGCAGGACGGAGTCGGGATGGTCTGTCATGGGCCGGATGGGCCAGTCGGTGCCGCGAGGCGGCGAAGACTGGTGGAGCCAGGCGGGATCGAACCGCCGACCTCCTCATTGCGAACGAAGATGTGCTGGAAGTCGCACGGCGGCGGACGATGGCATCCTAGGGTCATCAGGCCCATGGAATCGAGCGTTTGGTAACCATAGCCGCGAATAGACTCCTCATTGATGAACTTTGCTAGGGCTTATCCGGTACACGTTACGGACCGTCAACCCCGATACAGCGCTCGCCCGCGTCGCCCGTGACGCTGGCTGGGAGGTGCTGCGCTTCGACCGCCTGCACCGGCGCCTGAAGATCGCCGCGGCGCTCGCGGCGGCGACCGCCGGGGGTCTGGGCGGCTCGGCGCTGCGCCGCACGCCTGTGCCGCCGCCACGGCGCGGCGTCCGCGTCCGCGGCCACGGCCCCTCGCGCAAGAGCCCGCGATGAGCCTGCACGAGCTCACCGACGAGCAGCGCGACATCCGGGCGCTCGCGGCGCGCTTCGCCGACGAGGTCATCGCGCCGAAGGCGATGCAGTGGGACAAGGACCACCACTTCCCCAAGGAGGTCATCGGGCAGCTCGGGGAGCTCGGGCTCATGGGCGTCTGCATCCCGACGAACCTCGGCGGCGCGGGCGCGGACTTCCTGACGTACGTGCTCGTGCTCGAGCAGATGTCGCGCGGCGACGCCGGGCTCGGCGTGACGCTCGCCGTCCACACGGGGGCGGGAACGATGCCGATCATCGACCACGGCTCGCGCAAGCAGATCGAGCGGCTCGTGCCGCCGCTGGCCCAGGGGCACGAGATCGCGGCCTTCGCGCTGACGGAGTCCGGCTCGGGCTCGGACGCCGGCGCCCTGCTCACGCGAGCCGACGAGCACTGCAAGATCAGCGGGGCCAAGCAGTGGGTGACCAACGGCTACCACGCGCACGTCTTCATCGTGTTCGCGAAGGACCCCGACAAGCCGAGCGCGTTCATCGTGCGTCGCGGCGCGCCGGGCTTCAAGCCCGTTCGCGAGGAGGAGAAGCTCGGCCTGAACTCCTCGAGCACCGCGGACATGACGTTCGACGAGACGCCCGGCGAGCGGTTGGGCTGGCGCGGCCACGGCCTGCGGATCGCGCTGTCGACGCTCGACGGCGGGCGCATCGGCATCGCGGCGCAAGCCGTCGGGATCGCGCAGGCGGCGCTCGACCTCGCCGTGTCCTACGCGAAGGAGCGCTACACGTTCGGCAAGCCGATCGGCGCGCACCAGGCGATCCAGCAGAAGCTCGCCGACATGCAGACCGACATCGAGGCGGCGCGCGCGCTGACGTGGCGCGCGGCGCGGCTGAAGACGGCGGGGCGCTCGCACACCGTCGAGGGCGCGCAGGCCAAGCTGTTCGCGTCGGGGGTCGCGCGACGCGTGACGGGCGACGCGATCCAGGTGCTCGGAGGCGTCGGCTACACGAAGCAGACCGCGGCGGAGCGCTACTACCGCGACGCGAAGGTCACGGAGATCTACGAGGGGACCTCGGAGATCCAGCGCATGGTGATCGCGCGGGCACTGCTGGGCAAGATCGCCCGCGAATAGGACCGCCCATTAGCCTTGCTCGCAGCAATGCCGCCCCTCGACATCGATCCCATCGCCGAGGCGCGCCGCCACTGGGATGATCGCTGGGGTCCAGAGCCGGCGCGCCCGATGGCGGCGGTCACGTCGATCATGCGCGCCCAGCAGGTCCTGCTCGCGCGCCTGAACGAGCTGCTCGGCCCGCTCGAGCTGACGTTCCCGCGCTACGAGGCGCTGATGCTCTTGTCCTTCACGCGCACCGGTGCGCTACCGCTCGGCAAGGTCGGCGAGCGCCTCCAGGTGCACCGCACGAGCGTCACGAACATCATCGACAAGCTGGAGAAGGACGAGCTCGTGCGCCGAGTCCCGCACGAGGCCGACCGCCGCACGACGCTCGCCGAGATCACCGACGCGGGCCGCGCGGTCGCCCAGCGCGCGACGGCGCTGCTCAACGACGACGCGTTCGGCCTCGCCGCGCTCGACGATGCCGAGCAAGAGCAGCTCACCGACCTGCTGCGCACCCTGCGCGTCGAGGCCGGCGACTTTGAAGAGCCGGCGAACATCGCGCCGTCAGCCGGTTGACCCTCTACCGCCACGGTCCTGCCACGATCTTGCCGCCGAGACTGACATTGCCCGCGCGGCGACGACGGTCGACGGAACACGCGAAGCCTGCTCTGCCGGCCATCAGCTACGAGGCTGCGATCCGTGCGCTCGACCTTCAGGAACGCGCGGTGGAGCAGTTGCGGGCCCGAACCGGCACGCTGCTCGCGGCGACCTCGCTGACGGCGTCGTTCTTGGGCGCACAGACGATCCAGCACACTCAAGGTCTCGGATGGCTGGGGATTCTCGCGCTCGCCGCGCTCGCGCTCGCCGTCGTCGCATGCATCTACGTGCTGCTGCCGAAGCGCGGGTTCGTCTTCAGCGTCAGCGCGGTCGGGATCTACGAGGCGCTGTACGCGCACGCGCACGACAACGACGAGGTGCACCGAAGGCTCGTGTACTGGCTCGAGGGCTTCTACGACGACAACCAGGTCAAGATCGACGTGCTCGCGAGGTTCTACGCGTTGGCCGCGGTGGCACTCACCCTACAGATGGTCTTGTGGTCCGTTGCGCTGGCGAGTAACCTCGCCTAGAGATGCCTGAGACGACGCTCACTCCACCTCCCCCGCCACCTCCGCCGCCCCCTTCGGTCGCACATCCGGAGACACGCGGAGGGCTTGGGATCCTCACAAGCTAGGAGCCGGGCGGGCGCGGCTTCGCGTCCGATCATTTGAACGCGCGTGAGATGTCGTTGCGCGACAGCGCCTTCGACAGCCTCATGCACAGCGCGACGTGCACCAGCAGCTTGCACGCGTCGTGCGCCTTCACGATGAGCCGCCCGCGGTAGCGCGGGTTGTAGCGAGCGCGCGAGACAGTCACGATGCGAATGTCGCCGTCGCGGAGCAGCTTGTCCACGTTCTCGGGGCTGTCGTTGAAGTCGGGTGCTTGCCGCTCAAGGTCGTCGATAGCGCGTTCGATGGTCAGCTGGCGTGCCAGCTTGGCCTCGAGGGCGCGTCGCGACAGCCAGACCCAACAGTCGGGCAGCGAGGCGACTCGCATGAGCGATTCGTTGTGGGAATAGCAGTTTGCCGCGACGAGCAGCGTTTCGGACGGCTGCCTGGGCGCGTTGTCGAAGTTGAGATTGCCGTCGAACACACGCATCGATTGACGGCCCTCGGCAGCGAGCGTGCGCAGCGTGCCGGCGACCTGCCTCCACACGTCCTCGACCGCCATACCGACGCCGATCTGGCCGCCGGCACTCTCGGCTTGGCTCGGATACGCAGGCACCGCATCCATGTAGAGCAAGATGCTCCGGGCGTTGGCGGGCAGCACCAAGGCGATGCGGTCGATGCACTCGCTGACGAGATTGCGGCGCTGGTGCGCGCCGTGACAGTACGCCACCAGTTGTAGGTCGTCGTGAAACAGCGCCGCGCCGCGTTCACGTATGACGGCGTCGGGGAGGAGCAGGCTCGGCACTTCGTTGCGAAGGATGAGCAGGACGCCGTCCTCGGCACCGGTTCGAGCGGCCCGTTCCAAGAGGTCGTCCAGGCAGCGTTCGAAGAGCCTCCCGGGGAGCGAGCCGTCGCTACCGATCGCGACGAGCTCTGAGGCCGTCAGCCGTCGTGGCCGGGGCGTGGTCGTAGCTTCGGGGTCGTACGCGACGCCGTTGGCGGCCTCGTTCCACTCGTTGAACGAGAGCTCGGGGCGGTGGATGTTCGAGTCGAACCACGTGTGCGGGCGGTCGCGACGCTGATCGGCGTCGGCCCGGTCGGCAAAACGGCGGATGAGCGCCGCAACCTCAGGCAACCAGAACTCCAGCGGCTGCTCCTCGTCGGCATTCCGGCTCCTGGTGGCGCCGAGGGAATGCCCGAGGCCTGCGATCTCCAGGAGGTTGATCCCGCCTGCTGGAGCCGAATCCACCACGCTGCGCGCCCTTACGACCGGGTCGTCGCCGCCGACGACGAACATCATGCGCTGACGAAACGCCTTCAGCCGCGTCTGGAAGCTGCCGCGGTAGTCCTGCTGGAAGACCTCGTAGAAGGTACGCTTGAAGTAGGTGAACAGGTCGCCGTCGATGCCTGCGACGCTCGGCGGCGCCGGCACGCGATCAGTGGGCCTGCGCGCGTTCTCCCAGTTGTGCCCCATCATCCAGTCGTCGAGCTCGTAGCGCAGCGAGTGCAGCACCGTCTGCCATTCCTCGGCGTGCGCGAACGCCGTCGGGGCGAGCTCGCGCAGCGGACCTCCGGCGAGCAGCGTCGTGCATGAGGAGATAAGAAACGGCCAGGACATGAACACCGACTGGGCGGTGAATCCGCCGAGGCTGTACCCGACGACGTGGATCGCGGGCTCACCGGCGTCGTCGTCGCGGAGCTCTCCCGCTTGGCCGGGGTACTCGCGCTCGAGGCAGAGAATGGATCGCAGTGCATGGATCGACGACTCGAAGTGCGCCAGGCCCGGCGCGGTCTGCTTGACGTCCGCGGCGCTGCGGTTCTGCTTGCGTGCGCGCCTCTGCGCGACAACCGACGCGTGATGCATCGCCTTCCACGCGTCCCTCATGGCCTCCGCCAAGCACGCGTCGTCGAGCCGGCTGCCGTGCGGCTCGTCGCGCTCGGCGAGAAGGTTTGCGCCCGACGCGCAGCGATACCGGGACCGCCGCGCGAGAGCGCTGAGGAACCACTGCGTCTCGATCATGTGCCGAAGGAACTGCGTGAAGAGATGCGAGCCGTCCCAGAGGTAGCGGTCGAGCGGCGTCTCGGAGAACGCCTGAAACGGGTAGCGGCTCATGTGACCGGGGAACGGGCGCACGATGCAGACCGTTGCCGGCTTGTCCTTTGGATCCTGGTCGATCAGCTGAGCTGCGACCGGATAGTGAGCATCGAACGTGTCGCGCTCGTTGAGCCCGACGTGCATGAGGAAGATCCGCTCGACCTTGCAACCCGGCGACCAGTCGGCGGAGCGCAGGACCCTGTACGTGTGGAAATGCTCGGACTCGGGCGGCCTGACCATGTGCTCATGGAAGCGCTGAAGGCCGTGCACCGGGGCGGACGGAAAGCGGAGCATCGCCTCTTGGATCGCGATCGGCCGGTCGCCCACCGTGCTGAAGGTGCGCCAGTGGGCCTGCTCGTCGGCCGACCAACCCTTCAAGGGGTCCGTGAGCCGGGGCCACGACGCCGCGCTGAGCCCGAGCGCTGAGTCGCGCTCGAAGGACCGGATACGTCGAGCCTTGTCGTACGGGACATGCGACTTAGCGACCTTGGTCATCGTATTGGCAATCCTAGACACACCAATGAAGTTTGTGTGGGTTTGTTCGTGGCACTACTTCGTGATCCGCACCTCGCCGTGCCAGCCCGCGTAGGCGATGAGCTCGTCACGGGCGAGCAGCGGGATGCCGTAGGCGTCGGCGGCGTTGGTCAGGCGCAGGCCGCGCTCGCGGATGTCGTCGGGGTGCTTGCGATCGAGCAGCGCGAGGGGGCGGGCGTACTCGGCGCGAAAGCCGGTCTCGTGCTCGACGACCTTGCCCCACGCCACGACCGCGCCCCAGACGCACTCGATCGCCGGCAGCTCGGGCTCCTCGGCGAGCGCGTAGTACGCCGCCCAGCCGCAGTTGCAGTCGCGGTACGGTGCGTCGTGGCCGCGCAGCGCGAAGCACTTCGCGAAGCGATCGTGGTCGGTGGGCCACGGCATCTGGCCCGCCCGCGGGGCGACCATCCCCAGCGCCGGGTTCGGCACGAACTTGCCCGCGACGAAGATGCCCGAGTACAGGCCGCCGCGCTTGGCGCCCCAGCGCCGGAAGCCGACGAGCGGCTGCGCGACCGGCTCGACGCTCACGTCTTGGCGGGCTCGGGCTCGCGCTGGGGGCGAGGTGTCGCGGGCTCGCGCTCGGGCACCGGCACGCGCACCGGCGCCGGGCGCTCGGTCTCGCGGATGGGCTTGCCGATGTCACCCATGGTCACCCGAGATGGTATGTCAGCCCGAGACCGGGCATGCTGCTCGCATGAGCGACGACCCTGAGCCCGGCGACCTCGACGACCCCGAGTTCGACGGGGCCGCGGAGCCCGAGCCCGGCGACGTCCGGACGGACATCGTCAAGGAGCTCGCGCGGCTGTTTCCGGACGACCGCATGCAGCGCATCGGCGACCGCCTCCAGCTCTCCGGCGACGAGGACTTCCAGTTCATCATCGACCTCATCTCCGCCACGTTCACCCGCGGCATCGAGTTCGGGGCGATCGAGATCGCCGCGCAGCAGATCCAGGCGGGTGCCGACATCGCGCCCGTCGTCGAGATCGTGCACGTCGAGCTCCCGTAGCGCGCCGCCGCGGACGGCCTCGCGCTACGGGATCCGATCAGCGCGCCAAGCGCGCCAGGCGCGCCGTGCGGGCCAGCCGCGCGGCGACGAAGCGCGGGCGGCGCCATCTGCGTCGCCTTCGCCGGGTGCGCGGGACCAGGCGCGCAGCAGCAGCCTGGCGATGCAGGTCGGCGTTGCGCGCTTCTACGACTGCCATGTTGAGGTGCGTGCTCATATCTGCCTCCGTGGGCGTGGGTGTCCGGTCATCAAGAGCGTAGGAAGCGGGCCCGTGATACGCCCTTTCGTGCGGGCGTGCCGTGCGCCGGCAGGTTGGGCGCCGAAGGCGTCGGTTCGAGCCCACCGGGTCGCCCGATCGCGGCCCGCGCGCGGCCGATGTTGCGCGAAGCCACCGCGAAGGGCTATGCTCATCGCGAGAAGCGCGGCATTCCGACTATCTGACTACCGACACTATGGCGACCACCCATCATCCACCGACGACCGAAGCCGAGTGGCGCGCCGCGTACGCGCTCGCTCCCGAGCGCGACGTCCCGTTCACGACGCTCAGCGGCTCCCCCGTCCAGGCGCTCTACACGAAGGCCGACCTCGCCGGCGGTGGCCAGGACGAGGACTACGACGGCCGCCCCGGCGTCTATCCCTTCACCCGCGGCGTCTACCCCTCGATGTACCGCGGCCGCTTGTGGACGATGCGCCAGTTCGCGGGCTTCGGCACCGCCGAGGAGACCAACGAGCGCTTCCGCTATCTGCTCGCCCACGGGCAGGACGGCCTCAGCACCGCCTTCGACATGCCGAGCCTCATGGGCTATGACTCAGACCATGTCCTGAGCGAGGGCGAGGTCGGGCGTGAAGGGGTCGCCGTCGACACGCTCGACGACATGGCCACCCTCTTCGACGGCATCGACCTCGGCGAGATCTCCGTCTCGATGACGATCAACGCGCCCGCCGTCGTGATGCTCGCGTTCTACGTCGCGGCCGCGGAGGCCAAAGGCATCCCGGCGCACAAGCTGCGCGGCACGATCCAGGCGGACATCCTAAAGGAGTACATCGCCCAGAAGGAGTGGTGCTTCCCGGTCGACCCGGCGATGCGCCTGTGCGGCGACATGATCGAGTGGTGCACCGCCGAGATGCCGCGCTGGCATCCGATCAGCGTGTCCGGCTACCACATCCGCGAGGCCGGCTCCACGGCCGCGCAGGAGCTCGCGTTCACGATCAAGGACGGTCTGACCTACGTCGAGGAGGCGATCGCGCGCGGCCTCGACGTCGACGACTTCGCACCGCGCCTGAGCTTCTTCTTCAACGCCCAGATCGACTTCTTCGAGGAGGTCGCGAAGTACCGCGCGGCGCGGCGCATCTGGGCGCGCGAGCTGCGCGAGCGCTTCGGCGCGAAGGACCCGCGCTCCTGGCGGATGCGCTTCCACACCCAGACGGCGGGCGTCAGCCTCACGGCGCAGCAGCCGCTCAACAACGTCGTGCGGACGGCGATCGAGGCGCTCGCGGGCGTGCTCGGCGGCACGCAGTCGCTGCACACGAACTCCTACGACGAGGCGCTCGCGCTGCCGACCGAGCAGGCCGCGAAGGTCGCGCTGCGCACGCAGCAGATCATCGCCCACGAGACCGGGGTCACGAACACGATCGATCCGCTCGGCGGCGCGTACTTCGTCGAAGCGCTGACCGACCAGCTCGAGCGCGAGGCCTACGACTACTTCGCCCGCATCGACGAGCTCGGGGGGATGGTCGAGGCCGTCAAGCAGAACTTCCCGCAGCGCGAGATCGCCGACGCGGCGTTCGCGCTGCAATGCGAGTACGACGGCCGCGAGCGGATCCTCGTGGGCGTCAACGGATACGTCGACGCGGGCGACGAGGAGATCCCGACGCTGCGCATCGACCCCGAGCTCGAGCGCAAGCAGCTCGGCAGGCTGGAGTCCGTGCGCGCGCGCCGCGACGCAGGCGCCGTCGAGCGCACGCTGACCGTGCTGCGTGCCGGCGCGGCCGGACCGACGAACCTCATGCCGGCGCTGCTCGACTGCGCCCGCGCGCACGCGTCCGAGGGCGAGATCGTCCGCGCGCTGCAGGACGTCTTCGGGACGTACACCGAGACGCCCGTCTTCTGACGTCGGCGCGCTGACGGAGTGGACGATCGGGTAGGGCCGATCCTGTACGGTCGGCCATACCAACCTAAGGCGAAATCCGATGCCCCCTTCCTCACATCCCACCGGCTACTTCGCACGCCGCCGTGCCGAGCGCGAGCGCAGGGAGCTCGACCAGAAGGCCCTCCGCGAGGAGTTCATGCTCGAGCGCCCGCGGGGCCTGATGGCCCGGCTGAAGGCGTATGCGGCGAGCGTCGACGATCTCGAGCGGGCGCGCATCCACGCGAGCCTGTGGGCGTCGCGACCGCGCGCCACGCCGGCCGACCAAATCGACGCCAAGCCCGCGAGCGGCGCGCCTCCCGCGCCCCGGGCGCTGGATCCGCGCTCGTAGACACGCCGCGCCGCGGCGATGTTCTCACCCGTGCCGCGCGCGAGGCGGTACGTTCGGTTTCGCGTGAGGCACGGACTGCGAACACTCGGCTTGGTCGGCGGCGCGCTCGCCGCGGTGGCGCTGAGCGTGCCGCTCGCCGGCATCGCACAGGAGGACGCGGCGTTCTGCCCACCGCCCGAGCCCGGCCTGAAGTGCGCGGCCGGTAACGGCCTCACGAGCGCGGGCGGCGGCGCGAAGGCTCCGCACAACGACGGCGCCGGTCGTAGCTGGCCGCGGGTCGACGGCATCTTCTGGCAGGCCACCGACACGCGCGACCGCAAGCAGCTCGGCAGCCCGGACAACGACGAGCTGCTCGGCCATCACGGCGACGAGCGGCTGTCGGGCGCCGGTGGCAACGACATCCTCTGGGGCGACTGGGATCCGAAGAACAACACGACCAAGCAGCGCGACTACCTCAGCGGCGGCTCGGGCAACGACTGGCTGTATCCGAGCCACGGGCGCAACACGATCCTCGGTGGACCCGGCGTCGACTACGTCTACGCGTACTACGGCAAGGGCACGATCGACTGCGGCCCGGGCAGGGACACCGCGCGCGTGCGCATCGGCACCGGCCAGTACAGGGTGAAGAACTGCGAGACGATCAAGCACTTCTGCGCGTTCGGCGAGAACTCGACGGGCGGGTGCAAGAAGCCGGGCGAGCGCGCCGTCGCGCGCCGCCGCGCGGGCTGACTCACGGCCGGCGGGACCGCGGGCGCAGGTAGCGCGCGAGCGCGTCCTCGTCGCGATCGGAGCCGCGGGTCGTCAGCGCGGCGCACATCGCGACCCACGCCGCGAGCAGCCACAGGTATGCGTATGGCTCGAGCTCGGTGTGCAGCCGTGCGAGCTGGAACGTCGCGACGAGCACCACGACCCGCACGACGTGCGCCGCCTTGCCCGTCGTCGACATGAACACCCGCGTGCCGCCGAGGTAGATGCCGATGCCGATGGACGCCAGCCAGTAGGCGATCCGCGGGGGATCCTCCTCGAGCAGCAGGCCGACCCCGGCGGCCGTGATCAGCAGCGCGAAGGCGGGGAGCATGTGGCCGACGGCGAAGATCGCCTTGGCCATCGTCGGCGAGCCGCCGGACAGGTCGAGCACCTTGAGGTTGATCCGCGCGGCCGAGTCGAAGTACAGCCACCACAGCCCGGCCGCCAGCAGCATCGCCGCGACGAGCGCCGCCCAGCCCGCCGTCGAGGCGACGCGCTCGTCCACCGAGGACTGGCCCGCCTGCACGACGACCTCGCCGAGCAGGATGATGAGGAACAAGCCGAACCGCTCGGCGAAGTGATGGGCGTCAAGCGCCTCCGACGGATCGTCTGGCGCGAGCGCCGCGAGGTCGTGGTCGCGGCGCAGCCGCCGGGACGCGTCGCGATCCTCGGCCAGCATCGCGCGGGACTCGAGGACGATCGCGACAGCCCAGACCGCGTACCTGTATGGCTCGGGCACGGCGAGCGAGATCGCGAACAGGGTCGCCGACGCGAGGCACGCGCGCGTGATCCGCTGGCGCAGCAGGTCGGCGGGGTCGCCGCTGGCGTGCGCGCCCGCCAGCACGAGCCTGGCGGCGGCGAGGCTCAGAGCGAAGACCGTGATGTTGCCGCTCGCCGCAGGGTCGATCGCGACGGCCGCGACCCCGATCGGCACGCTGCCGAGGAGCACCAGCAACCGCTGCGCGTGCTCGTCGTCGCCATGGCGGCTGTAGAGCACGGCGAAGCCGACCCAGGTCCACCACAGCGTCGCGAACAGGCCGAGCGCCACCCACACGCTGTGCATCTCGGGCGTGGCGACGATGAGGTGGGCGAGCTGCCCGACCGCGAGCACGAACACGAGGTCCAGGTACAGCTCCACCCAGGACACCCGCTTGCCATGCTCGTTCACGGCCGGGCATGTTGCCGCAACCCTCGCGTCTTAACGCTCGCGCTCGACCGGCGCGAGCGAGCGGGCGAGCGCGAGCGCCGCGTCACGGTCGAAGCGGCCCTCGAGTCGGGTCACGACGTCGTCGCGTTCGAAGGCGAGCGTGTTGCCGGCCAGCCGCGCCGGCAGCGCCCGGATGATGCCGTCGGGCTCCTCGATGAGCAGCTCGTGCGGCTCGCCGGAGATGAACACTCCGGGCGCGTTGTGGACGCGCACCGCCTCGACGCGCGTGCGCGGGCCGGCTGTCTTCTTTGCCAGGTAGTCCGGCAGCCCGCGGGCTCGCAGCTCGGTGACGAGCAACCCCAAGCCGGTCTGGCGGTCGCGGGGGAGGGCCGGTCGCGGCTCGTAGGCGAGCGAGACGACGCCGCCGGCGGACACGAAGACGGCATCGGGCGCTCCGAGCTCGCGGGGCATGGCGACCGCGAACCCCGCGCGCCGCCGGGCCGCCGCGACGGAGGCGATGCGGGTCCCGAGGTCGGCGCGATCGAGCGCTGCGAGCCCTTGCGGCAGGTGCGGCACCCGCTCGACGCGGACATGCTCGATGCCGAGCCACTCGAGCACCGCGTGGCGTGTGTCCGGAACCGCGGCGATGGCGGCGGTGGGCACGAGCACGAGCGCCGCCGCGAGCGCGAGCACGCGCCGCCGCGGGAGCGGACCGACCCCGCGGATCCGGCCTCGGGCGCCCCGCCGGAGGTTCGCCGTGGGGCGCGCGCCTGGCCCCTCGACCGGGCTCGCGTCGCCGCCGGCGGCGGTGCTCGCACCCACCGCGATCCTTGCAGCCACGGCGGTGCGCACGTCGGGCACGGGCGGGAAGGCCTCGCCGGCGAGAGCCCGCAGGCGGCGCTCAAGGTCAGCCATCGTCGTCCTCCAGCTCCGCGCGCAGCCGGGCGAGCGCGCGCGACGTGCGCGACTTGACGGTCCCGCGCCGGCAGTCGAGCGCGGCGGCGGTCTCGGCTTCGGAGAGCTCGGCGAAGTAGCGCAGCCAGAGCACCTCGCGGTCGGCGTCGCCGAGGCGGGCAAGCGCGGCGCGCAGGCCCGCGTCGCGGTCGGCAACGAGCGCAAGCGACTCGCTCGAGGGCGAGGCCGCCGCGGGCGCCTCCCCCGCCACGCGTAGCGCGAGATGCTCGCGGCGCCCGGCCGCCCGGCGGCGGTTGCGGGCCTCGTTGGCGGCGATCGCCAGCAGCCACGGGCGCAGCGGCGACCCCGTCCGGAAGCGGCCGAGTGCCCCGTGCGCCTTGACGAACGCGTCCTGCGTGGCCTCCTCGGCGTCGGCCGCGTTGCCGCACAGCACCCACGCGACGCGGAACGCCGCGCCCTGGTGGCGCTCGACGATCCGCGCGAAAGCCTCCGGCTCCCCGGCTCGGGCGCGCTCGACGAGCGCCGCGTCCTCGTCGGGGCGGTGCACCATCGAAGTGGTACACCGCCTGGCGACGAGCGGTTCCGCCGCCATGGCCATGCGCGCGGGGCTACGCGGCGCCGGCCGCCGGCGCGGGCGGGTCGCGGCGGCGCCGGCGGGCGAGCAGGACCCCGGCGGCGAGCACGATCGCCGCGCCCGGCAGCGCGAGCCACCAACCGTCGTCCGAGCCGGCCGGGTTCGCGAGGGAACGGGGCGAGCTCGCCGCCGGCGGCGCCCCGGGGGAGGCGCCGCCGGGTTCGGTGCCCGCGGCGGTGGCTGCGGGTTGCGAGGCCGCGCCCGCGGCGGGCTCCGAGCCCCCGCTCAAGCCGGCGGCGCGGCTGGCGCCGTAGCCCTTGGCCGCCGCGTCCTTGCCCACCGGCGCCCATGCCGGCAGCGCGTTCGCCGGGAACGGCCTCACCCGGCCGGCGAGCGCCCGCAGCTCGGTCAGCGCGAGCGGCACCATCCACGTCCCGCCGTCGTCGGCAAGCATGAGCTCGCTGCGCGGGAGGAACAGCAGCCGGATGCGCTCGGTGTGGTCGGGCACGCCGACCTCCACCTCCACCCGCACGAACGGCTCGCGCCGGGCCGGCGGATCCGCGGGCGCCCCGCCTCCGAGCACGTCGCGCTCGGAAGGGTGCGCCGGCCGGCACCCGTCCGCGCCGCAGACCTTCGCGCTCAAGATCCCCTTCGCGGGCGCGGCGGCGGGCGTGGCGAGCAGCAGCACGGCGGGCACGGCGATGGCGAGCAGGCGGCGCATGTCGGACCTCCGGACGTCGGGTTGCCCTGATACACCGCCCGGCGGGCCGTGGTTCCCATCGGCCGCGCGCTGTCCTCCCGCTCGCCCGCGGCCTGCACCCGTCTCGCGCCCGGCTACCCGCCGATCATCGGCTTGACCAGTGGCGTGCCGTTGTCCGTCACGTCGACGTCGACGATCGAGAACTTCCGCAGCACGAGGCCGGTGACCGGCGCGTGGTTCGTCATGAGGATCCGTCCGGCGCCGTCGAATGCGATGTTCGCCGGGCCGTCGAACGGCGACGTGAGGCTCAGCGCCGGGTTCTTGATCCGCGCGGCGGTCGTGCCGTCGGTGTTGAGGACGAGCACGCCGGGCGCCGTCGGCGACGCCATCGACACGAAGAGCTGGCCCTTTGCCCCGAACGCGATTCCGTCCGGCAGCTCGCCGAGCGCGAAGCGGTGCTCGAGGCGCAGCGCGCCCGCGGTCGGGTTGGCCAGCGGCAGGGAGTACAGCGACGCCCGGCCGAGCAGGTCGATCGTCACGGTCATGTAGAGCCGGTCGCCCGCCGGGTTCAGGCGCAGCCCGTTGACGCCGATGTACGGCGACACGAAGCGGGTGTCCTGGAAGAAGATCTTCGGCGTGCCGCCGCCCTTCGGAATCCGCCAGATCGTCGCCTGGAAGGAGTCGGTGACGTATGCGTCGCCGCTCGGAGCGAACACGATGTCGTTGGGCACCGGAGGTAGCGGAAGCGGGTTGGGCGAGCACGGCGGCTTGACGAGCAGCGGCAAGCACGGCTTGAGGTCGGGAAACGGCGCGCTGTAGCGCGTCTGCGCGCCGGTCGTGGTGTTGAAGCGCAACGTGCCGAGCTGCGTGTTGAGAACGTAGAGCCGGCCCTCGCCGTCGAACGCGATCGACGACCCGCCATGCTCGGAGAGCAGGTTCTCGCCGACCGTGTCGTAGCGCCTGACCTGCGCGCCCGTCGTGCGGTCGAAGGCGATGACGGCCGAGGGCCCGGAGCCGGTCGTGCCGAGCGTCGCGGCGCCGGCGGCGTAGACGCGGCCGTCCTTGACCGCGACGCCCTCGGGGAAGCCGGGGTTGCCGGGAAACGGCGCGAGCTTCTTCGCCTCGCCGAACGCGGCGGAGGCGGCGGCGGGGACGGCGAACGCTCCGGCCGCGCACGCGAGGAGCGCGGCGAGCAGGCGGCGGGCGATGGTCGTGCTGGCGGTCATGGGCTCCCCGTGGGCGTGTCGGCGTGGCGTGCGGCGACGGAGTCTGGCCGACCGTCAAGCGCGCGTGCGCCATCCGCGTCCAAGATCGTCCGAAGACCCGACCCGCGCGCGGGGAGGTGGATCGTTCTGATCCGGCGTGGCGCGACTGGAGGGATCCACTCCCGGGCCCCGAGGGCGAGGTCCGCCCGATCGCGCCTGGCGCGGCTGGTCGGGTTCATCCCGGGCGAGTCAGCGCGGGCCCAGCGTGATGTGGTCTGGTCGGGTTCACCCTGGGCGCGGAGGGGCGAGGTCCGCCGGATTGCCCCCCGGGCGCGTCAGCGCGGGCGCAGCGTGATCTGCTTGGCCGTCTCGCGCGACGCGCCCGACGCGTTCTCGGCGGCGAGGGTCACCCGCAGGATCGAGCCGTCGCGGGCGCGGCCCGCGCGCTTCGCGACATCGAACGCGAAGCGCTTGATCATCGTGGCGCCCGCCCGCAGGACCGTCGTCCCGGCTCCCTCGATGCTGCGGCCCGTCGTCGTCCGCAGCGTCGCGCGACCGGTCAGCAGGCACGCCTCCGAGCAGCGGACGCGAACGCCGACCGCGTTGCTTGCGCGCAGCCCGGCCTCCGTGTCGCGCCGCAGCTCGACGCTGACGCGCGGCGGGCTGGGGTCCGGCCGCCGCCCGGCGAGCCGGGTCGTGTAGCGCGCGTCGCCGAGGCCGTCGTCCCATGCGACGAGAGCGGTGCGGTCGCTGAGAAGCGCCGGCACCGGCACGCTGCCGTGCCCGAGCGAGGAGATCACCCGCGGGCTGCCGAAGCGATCACTGCCGGTCCGGCGCTGCGTCACGAACACGGCGTTGCCGGAGAAGCCGGTGTTGTAGGCGAACAGGACGTCGCCGGCGCGGTCGACCGCCACGGACGGGTTGAACGGCTGCTTGGCGAACGACCTGACGTTCGGCGCCGTCGGGCGCTGCGCCGCGCCGAACCGGCCGCCACCGCGCGCGATCGCGACGCCGAGCCGGCCATCGGTGTCGTTGCCGTCGAACGCGAGCGCGGTAGTGGCGCCGGCCGCAGCAAGCCGGAACGTCGCGAACCCTGCGCCCCCGACGCCGCGCCCACCCCGGGCCACGGCGCGGACCGCGCCGAAGCGACCGTCGGACCCGGCCCGGCGGACCACGAGCTCGGTGGGTCGCTCGCGGTGGCGGACGTCGAAGCGCGTGAAGGCGACCGTCGCGTTGCCGCGTCCGTCGAGCGCCGCGGCGACGTTCGTGAATTGCGCGGCGGTGCTCAGGCGCGTGATCGGGGCGAGCGGCGATCCGACCGTGCCGAACTGCGCGTGCACGCCCGGCTGGCCGAAGTCGTAGTA
Source organism: uncultured Actinomycetes bacterium (assembly GCA_963743055.1). Lineage (GTDB taxonomy): Bacteria > Actinomycetota > Thermoleophilia > Solirubrobacterales > Solirubrobacteraceae > CADCVQ01. The sequence goes on from CAVUOK010000010.1 coordinate 52,948, forward strand.
CGCGACGAGCACCCGTCCGTCGGCGCCGACCGCGACCGCGGCCGACTCACTCGACGTCGCGATCTGCTGCGGCCGGCCGAGCGGGCCGCCGCGCACGGCAGTCAGGAGCGTCAGGTTGCCGGGGATGGGCTTGAGCAGCAGGGCGCTGTCGCCACGCGCGTTGGACGCGGTGCTCACCACCTGAGCCGGCTGGCCTGCGGCGAACGGCGCCGACATCCCGAACGCCGCGCCGGCCCCGGGGCGGCTGAGGATCTGCAGCGCGCTCGTCGGGTTGCGGGACTGGTCGTAGGCGAGCACCGTCGCGGCGCCGTTCGGGGCCCACGACAGGAACGCGGGATAGGTCTTCGACAGCGCGATCGTGGCCGGGGAGGTGAAGCTCCCGTCGGACGCGCGCTCGGCGAGCCGCAGCCCGGCGTCGGAGGGCCACGTCATGAGCGCGCGGCCCTGCGTGCCGGGCGCGACGAGCATCGCGCCGGCGGCGGAGGGCGAGGCAACCACGGCGGCGGCGCACAGCAGGGCAGGGAGGAGGGCGCGGCGCATGCACGTACAACGGCGCGCTGCGCCAAAGGGTGCGCGCCGGCACGGCCGACCCGGCGGGCTGCGCTTGCCCGCCCGCGACTATGATCCGCGCGCCTGCCTTCCGCCTATGTCGGAGCCCCCAACTTCCTCCTCCAAGAAGATCCGCGTCGTCGTCGCCAAGCCCGGCCTCGACGGGCACGATCGCGGCGCGAAGATCATCGCGCGGGCGCTGCGCGACGCCGGCATGGAGGTCATCTACACGGGCCTGCATCAGACGCCCGAGCAGATCGTCGAGACGGTGATCCAGGAGGACGCCGACGCCGTCGGCCTGTCGATTCTCTCCGGCGCGCACATGACGCTCGTCCCGCGGATCGTCGCGCTGCTGCACGAGCAGGAGATCGACGACGTCGTCGTGACGGTCGGCGGCACGATCCCGTCCGACGACATCCCCGAGCTCAAGCGCCTCGGCGTCGCGGAGGTGTTCGGACCGGGATCGAGCACGGAGGCGATCGTCGGCTTCATCCGCGGCGCCGTCCGCGACTGAAGGCGGCCCGGCAGCGCGCGATTGACTGGTCAGTCAATCGGTTATCCTCGCCACATGCCACAGCCGAAGGAGGCCCGAAAGTGAAGATCTGCGTCCTGGTGAAGGAGGTGCCCGACGCCGCGGTCGAGAAGCGGATCAACCCGCAGACCGGCCGGATGGACCGCGGCGGCGAGCGCAACCTGAACCCCTACGACACGCACGCCATCGAGGCTGCGATGCAGGTCAAGGAGGGCGGCGTCGTCACGGTCGACGAGATCGTCGCCGTCACGATGGGCCCGAGCACCGCCGTGCGCGCGCTGCACAAGGCCGTCTCGCTCGGCGCCGACCGCTCCGTCCACCTGAGCGACGACGCTCTCGCCGGCTCGGACGTCGCCGCCACCGGCTACGCGCTCGCCAAGGTGCTCGAGCGCGAGTCGCCCGACCTCGTGCTGCTCGGCCAGCAGTCAGACGACGGCGAGTGCTACACGATCGGCGCAGTCGTGGCAGACCACCTCAAGATGCCGTCGCTCACGCAGGTCATCAAGATGGATGTGAAGGAAGGCTCGCTGCGCTGCGAGCGCCAGGCCGAGTACGGCTACGACACGGTCGACATCGAGCTGCCGGCCGTCATCTCCGTCGGCGACGCGATCAACGAGCCGCGCTACCCGTCGCTGAAGGCGATCATGGGCGCGAAGAAGAAGCCGCTCGAGTCGCTCGGCATCGGCGACGCGGACATCGCGGCCGACCGCGTCGGCGAGGAAGGCTCGAAGGTCGTCTGCGGCGACTTCAAGGCGCCGCCCGCGAAGTCCGGCGGCACGATCATCGAGGACGAGGACACGAACGAAACGGTCGAGAAGATCGTCGCCTGGCTCGACGAGAGGAAGCTGCTGTCATGAACATCCTCGTCTACGCGCTGCACTACGAGGGCGCGTTCAACAAGAACTCGCTCGGCGCCGTCTCCGAGGCCGCGCGGCTGGCGCAGGAGCTCGGCTCCGAGGCCCACGCGGTCGTCATCGGCGACGCGAGCGACGAGCTCGCGGCCTCGCTCGGCAACTACGGCGCGACGAAGGTCTTCCGGGCCAAGGACGCGCCCGAGGGACTCGCCCAGCCCGTCGTCGACGTCATGGCGAGCGTCATGGACGAGGGCGGCCACGGCTACGCGCTGTTCGGCGGCGGCCTGCTCGGCTTCGAGATCGGCGCCGGCCTGGCCGCGCGCCTGACCGCCGGCGTGACGATGGAGGTCACCAAGGTCAACGTCGCCGACGGCAAGCTCACCGCCGAGCGCCCGATCCACGGCGACTCGTCGATCTCGACGTCGCGGTACAAGGACCGCGGGATCATCATCGGGCGCCTGAACGCGTTCGAGATCGCGCAGCCGTCCGACAGCGCAGCGACGGTCGAGGACGTCACCGTCGAGCTCTCGCCGTTCTCCACGAAGGCGACGATGGTGCAGCGCGGCGAGGCCCGCGGCGCCGAGGTCGACATCGAGGGCGCGGACTACCTCGTCGCCGGCGGCCGCGGGCTCGGCAAGGCCGAGGGCTTCGAGCTGTGCGAGGCACTGGCGAACGCGCTCGGCGGGGCGGTCGCCGCGACGCGCGCGGTCGTCGACGCCGGCTGGTACCCCTACTCGACGCAGATCGGCCAGACCGGCAAGACCGTCGCGCCGAAGCTCTACCTGGCCGCCGGCATCTCGGGCGCGATCCAGCACAAGGTCGGCATGCAGGCGTCCGAGAACATCGTCGCGATCAACAAGGACTCAAACGCGCCGATCTTCGAGTACTCCGACCTCGGCATCGTCGGGGACCTCAACAAGATCCTGCCGAAGCTGACCGAGGCCGTGAAGGCGAAGAAGGCCTAAAGGATGCCCCTCACTGCCGGCGGGGCGTCACCGTCGGACTACCCGCCGCCCGTCGACTCGCAGGGCGAGTTCGTCAAGCGCGGCCTCGATCCCGAGGACGAGCTCATCGAGGTCGGCGTCGCGATCGTCGGCGGCGGCACGGCCGGCCTGTCGTGCGCCAACCGGCTGCTGCAGCTGCTCGCCGACGACGAGGAGCTGCTCGAAGAGCTCGGCGAGGTGCCGGTCGCGGTCATCGAGAAGGCCAAGACGTGCGGCGGGCACAACCTGTCGGGCGCCGTCATGCGGCCCGGCCCGCTGCAGGAGCTGTTTCCCGACCTGAGCCGCAAGGACTGGCGGCTGGAGGGGTTCGGCTTCGGCGAGGTCACGCGGGAGGCCGTCTACCTGCTGCCGAGCTCCAAGCGCGCGCTGAAGATCCCGGCGCCACCGCCGTTTCGCAACCACGGCAACGAGGTCGTGTCGGTCGCGGCGCTCGCGCGCTACCAGCAGCGGCTCGCCGAGGAGGCCGGCGCGTACGTCCTCACCGAGACCGCGGCGACGCAGCTCATCGTCGAAGACGGCACCGTCGTGGGGGTGCGGTCGGGCGACAAGGGCCGCGGGAAGCAGGGCGAGGAGCTGCGCAACTTCGAGCCCGGGACCGACGTCAAGGCGCGCGCGACCGTGCTCGCCGAGGGCTGCTGGGGCCACCTCACCGGCGCTGCGATCCGCGAGTTCGACCTCGCCGACGGCCGCGAGCCGCAGGTCTGGGAGCTCGGGGTCAAGGAGGTCTGGAAGGTCGCCACGCCGCTCGACAGGATCATCCACACGATCGGGCCATGGCCGCTGAAGCTGTCGTCGAAGTACGGCCAGATCGGCGGCACCTGGATCTACCCGATGAACGACGAGACGACCGGCGAGCCGATGGTCTCGATCGGCTTCGTCATCGACCTCGAGTACGCCGACGCGACGACCTCCGCCCACGATCTGCTGCAGAAGTTCAAGCTGCACCCGCTGGTGCGCGAGATCCTCGAAGGCGGCGAGCGCGTGAGCTGGGGCGCGAAGGCGCTGCCAGCCGGCGGCTGGTGGTCGATGCCGAAGCTCACGATGCCCGGCGCGCTGCTCGCGGGCGACAGCGGTGGGATGGTCGACACGGTCGCGCTGAAGGGCGTGCACCACTCGGTCATGTCGGGCAAGCTCGCGGCCGAGCACATCTACGCGGCGCTCAAGCGCGGTGACACGGACTTCTCGTCGTACGAGGACGCGGTCGACGAGTCGCAGATCGGCACGGAGCTCTACGAGGTCCGCAACACGCGCCAGCCGTTTCAGAGCGGCTTCCTGCGAGGCGGCCCGCTCGTCAACCTCCTCATCGCGACGAAGGGCCGCTTTCCATCCAAGCGCCGGGCGTGGCATCGCAACGACGCGCGCAAGATGTTCGTCGGCAAGACGAAAGACAGCTATCCCAAGCCCGACGGCAAGTACACATTCGACAAGCTGTCATCGGTCTACATCAGCCGCAACGCGACCCGCGACGACGCGCCCAACCACATCCGCGTGCGCAGGCGCGTGCCGCGCGAGGTCGCCGAGACATGGGTCTGGATGTGCCCGGCCGCCGTCTACGAGATTCCCGAGGACGCGCCCGCGACGGGCATGGTCGACGTGATCGTCAACTACACGAACTGCGTGCAGTGCGGGGCGATCACGGCGAAGGGCGGGCGGTTGACGACGCCCGAGGGCGGCGACGGGCCGCTCTACCAGAACACCTGACGCGGGGACGCGCCGGGCGCCGCCGGAAACGGCCGTCGAAACCCCGCAACTTGGGGGCTCGCGCGCTGTCATATCCCTCGCATGGATTGCGCGCAGTGGATCGGGTCGCTGGTCGTCGCCGGGCTCCTCGCAGGGGTCGGCTCTGCCGTGGCGCAGACGCCCGTGGCGCCGCCGCTGAACGCGGCGCTCGAGACCTGCACGACGAGCGCGCTGCCGGCGCAGCGGGTCGCGTCGTTCGTCGGCTCGATGCCCGCGATGCGCACCGCGGACCGGATGCAGATGCGCTTCGACCTGCAGCGCCGCCAGCCCGACGAGAAGCTGTGGCACAAGCTGCTCGGCGTGCAGGGCTTCGGCGTGTGGGAGACCGCGATGCCGGGCCGTGCGGGCTTCATCTTCCACAAGCGCGTCGAGGGCCTGCAGGTGCCCGCCACGTATCGCGCGGTCGTGCGCTTCCGCTGGTATCGCCCCGACGGGACCGCGGTGCGCAACGTGCGCAAGCGCACCACCGCGTGCGCTCAGCCCGACCTGCGCCCCGACCTCGCGCCCGGCACGCTGCGCGCCGTGCTCGACGTGCGACCCGCCCTCGCCGTCTACAAGCTCGTGGTGCGCAACAGCGGGCGCTCTCCCGCCGGGCCGTTCGCGGTCCGCGTCGCCGGCGCGGTGCAGGAGGTCGCCGGCCTCGGGGCGGGCGAGCAGATCGAGATCGCGGTCGTCGGACCGGCATGCGTGCCGGGCACCGCGGTGCGGGCGCTCGTCGACGCCGACCAGCGCGTCGACGAGGCCGACGAGCACAACGCGCTGCGCCGCAACTGCCCGCTCGCGGCCTGACCGTCCGCCTCAAGCCGGCGGCAGACCGGCCGATAGACTGGTCAGAACTATGAAGACCGATATCCATCCTGAGTACGTCAAGGCCCACGTCCGCTGCACGTGCGGCAACGAGTTCGAGACCCGCTCGACGACGCCGGACATCCGCGTCGAGATCTGCTCGAACTGCCATCCGTTCTACACGGGCCGTCAGAAGCTCGTGGACACCGGCGGTCGCGTCGACCGCTTCAAGCGCCGCGCCGCCAAGCGCCAGCCCGGGACCTAATCACCGTTGGCAGCCGCCGAGGACGCACAGCGGCTGCCGGCGCCTGACCTCCTCGTAGCCGGCCGCGACCTGCCCGTCGGCGGGCAGGCGGTGCTCGAGGGGGTGATGATGCGCGGCGTCTCGACGTGGGCCGTCGCCGTGCGCATGCCCTCGCCCGAGCAGCTCGAGGGCGGTCGCCACATGGAGCCCGGCGAGGCGGCGCTCGGGCCGATCAAGGTCCAGAGCTTCCCGCTCGTCTCCGTGCTCAAGCGCCACCGCTGGCTGCGCTGGCCGATCGTGCGCGGCGTCGTCGCGCTCGGCGAGTCGCTGCGGATCGGCATCAAGGCGCTGAACATCGCCGCCAACGCGCAGTCCGCCGAGGACGACGAGCCGATCTCGCGCGGCACGTGGATCGGGACCGTCACCGTCGCGCTCGCGATGGCCGTCGGCCTGTTCTTCCTGCTGCCGGTCGGGCTGACGAGCCTCGTCAAGGACCAGCTGCCCAACTCGCTGGTGTTCGTGATCGTCGAGAAGCTCGTGCGGATCACGATCTTCCTGCTGTACCTCTGGGCGGTGACGCGGCTGAAGGAGCTGCGCCGCGTGTTCGAGTACCACGGCGCCGAGCACAAGACGATCTCCTGCTACGAGGCCGGCCTGCCGCTGACGCCCGAGAACGCGAAGCGCTTCAGCCGCCTGCACCCGCGCTGCGGGACGAGCTTCATGCTCATCGTCATGGTCGTCGCGGTGTTCGTCTTCGCGCCGCTCGGAACCCCCGCCTGGTACTGGCTGTTCGCGTCGCGGATCGTCGGCATCCCGCTCGTCGCGGGGCTCGCGTTCGAGGTCATCAAGTGGATGGGCCGCAACCGCACGAAGCGCTGGGCGCGCGCGCTCATGGCGCCGGGGATGAAGCTGCAGCTGCTGACGACCCGCGAGCCGGACCTCGACCAGCTCGCGGTCGCGATCGCGGCGCTGGACGCGGTGCTAGCCGTCGAGACCCCCGCCGACGCGAGCGACGAGGATCGCGTCGGGATGGAGGTCGTCGCTTAAACCGGGCGCGCTACGGCGCCGGCGTCATCTCCGGCTCGTCGCTGACGACCTGGTTGCGGCCGGAGTTCTTCGCCCGGTACAGCGCTTGGTCGGCGAGGCGCAGCAGCTCCTCCGCCGTGCGGTCCGCCGTCAGGCCCGCGACGCCGATCGACAGCGTCACGCCGTGGCGCTGCGCCAGCGACGTGTCGTTGACGATCGCGGCCAGCATCCGGCGCGCGACCTCCTCGGCCTGATCGGGCGGGCAGTCGCCGAGGATCATCGCCATCTCGTCGCCGCCGATGCGGGCGAGCAGGTCGCCCTGGCGCATCACCGCCTGCATGTCGCGGGCGAGGTTCACGAGCACCCGGTCGCCGGTCGCGTGGCCGAAGCGGTCGTTGATGAGCTTGAAGTGGTCGACGTCGACGAGCATGAGCGACAGCTCGCGGCCGTGGCGCAGCGCGCGCTCGGTCTCCTCGGCGAGCCGCTGGTCGAACGCGCGGCGGTTGGCGAGCCCGGTCAGCGGATCGGTCAGCGCCTGGGTCGCGAGGCTCTCGCGGGCGTGCGCGTTGGCGACGGCGACGCTGGCGAGCTGCGCGAAGCGGGCGATCCGCTTCTCGTCCTCGCGCGGGAACGGCGCCGGGCGGTCGCGCAGCGCGACGACCATGCCCCACGTCCTGCCGTCGACGACGATCGGCGCGCCGATGCGGTGGCGCGCTGCGAGGAGGTGGCTGCCGGGGAGGACGCTGCGCCGCCGGACCGAGCGGCCGCGGCGCAGGTCGGCGCAGAGGCCGTCGGGCGCCTGCACGTAGACCTCGCCGATCGGCAGGGTCGTCGCGCCCTTGCGCGCCCACGAGCCCATCGTGCGGTACTCGTCGTCGCCCTCGAAGCGCACGACGTAGCCGCTCTCGGCGTTCAGCAGCGTGCCGACCTGCTGGGCGACGCGGGCGAAGAGGATCACCGGGTTCGTCTCGGCGGCGACGCTCGTGGCGACGCGCTGCAGCGCGGTCTGCTCGCGTGCGAGCGCGCGCGCCTCGCTCGCGCTGCGGCGCAGCGCGCGGGCGTCGTGGTTCTGCTCGATCGCCAGCCGCGCGAGGTGGATCGAGCGCTCGATGACGATCTCGTCGCTCGGCTTGGGCGGCCGGGCGCCGCCGTAGTAGATCGCGAAGGTGCCGAGGACGTCGCCAGCGCTGGACAGGATCGGCGTCGACCAGCCGGCGCGCAGGTCGTGCGCGCTCGCGAGCTCGACGAACGGCGCGGTGAGGGGGTCCGCCATGACGTCGAGCACGACGACCGGCTCGCCGCGATGCGCGGCGGTGCCGCAGATCCCCTGGCCGTCGCCGACCTCGAGGCCGTCGACCACGCTCGTGAACGAGCGCGGCAGGCTCGGGGCGGCGGCGTGGCGCAGCACGCCGCGCGCGCCGGGGGCCTTCTCGAGCAGCAGGATCGACGTCAGCATGCCGGGCGCGTGCGACTCGGCGACGAGCAGCAGCTCGTTCAGGGTCTGCGGCAGCGGCGCGCGCGCGGCGATGAGCTCGAGGACGGCCGCCTGCCCGTCGCTCCAGCGCTTCTCGCGCTCGGCCATCGCGCGGGCGGTGCGCAGCTCGAGCTCGGTCGTCGCGGAGATCGCGAGCTCCTGGACGAGCGCGGTGTCGTGGTCAGACCACTCGCGCGGGCTCGGGGCGGCGACGCACAAGCAGCCGAGGACGTAGCCGGTCGAGTCGATGAGCGGGGCACCGACGAAGGCGATGGCCCCGTCGCCGCTGAGCGCCAGCGTGGAGCGGGAGGCCACGACGCGCTCGCACAGCGCGATCGTGGTCGCGTCGTCGGCGGGGGCGCCGGTCCGGCTCGTGATGACCTGGCCGTCGCCGTGGACGAGCGAGACGAGCGCCACGGGCGCGCGCAGGGCCTTGGCCGCCCAGCGGGTGAGCCGGTCGAGCGCGGCGGTGGCATAGACGTCGAGGACCGATGCGGCTACGGGATCGCCCCCGGTGGCTGGACGGTTGTTCGACCTGGCCTCCACCTCCGCTGCATCGGACGTTGAGACCAGCCCCTTGAGCAGTTGAGCATAAGCGCTCGAAATCGTTATATGTACGAAGAGAGTCGTCTATGGCCGAAAAAGAGCGCTTCGGAGAGGGATTACCCTCGTTCGTTGTGATCGAGCGACTCGTGGAGCAGATCGAGGCGCGCTTCGCGGACGCGCAGCGCGAGATGTCCGACCCCGAGGTCTTCGGGGATCGCAAGCGCGCGGCCGCGGCCGGCCGGACGTTTCGCCAGCTCGAGGTCGGGTCGCGGCTCGCCGAGCAGTGGCGGACGGCCGTCGCGGACGAGGCGGACGCGCGCGAGATGCTCGACGAGGCCGAGGATGCCGAGGTGCGCCAGATGCTCTTCGACGCGCGCGCGGAGATCGAGCGCCTCGAGGAGGAGATCCGCCTCGCGATGGTCCAGCGCGACCCGCACGACGAGAAGGACGTCATCGTCGAGATCCGCGGCGGCGCCGGCGGCGACGAGGCCGGCCTGTGGGCCGCCGACATCTTCCGGATGCTGTCGAAGTACGCCGAGAAGCGCGGGCTGAAGGTCGAGCTGCTGGAGGCCAGCGAGGGCGCGTACACGTTCGCGATCAAGGGGGACGGCGCATACTCGATCTTCAAGTTCGAGGGCGGGACGCATCGCGTGCAGCGCGTGCCGGCGACGGAGTCCCAGGGTCGCACGCACACCTCGACCGCGACGGTGGCGGTGCTGCCCGAGGCCGAGGAGGTCGACGTGCAGATCGACCAGGGCGACCTGCAGATCGACGTCTACCGCTCGTCGGGTCCCGGCGGCCAGTCGGTCAACACGACCGACTCGGCGGTGCGGATCACGCACAAGCCGAGCGGCATCGTCGTCTCGATGCAGGACGAGAAGTCCCAGCTGCAGAATCGCGAGCGGGCGATGCGCGTGCTGCGCGCGCGGCTGTACGATGCCGCGCTGGCCGAGCAGCAGGCGTCGCTTGCGGCCGATCGCCGCTCGCAGGTCGGGACGGGTGAGCGCGCGGAGAAGATCCGCACCTACAACTACAGCCAGCGGCGCGTCACCGACCACCGCATCAACTTCACGGTCCACAACCTCGACGACGTGCTCGAGGGCGCCCTCGACGAGATCACAACCGCGCTGCAGTCCGACGAGAAGCGCCGCGCGCTGGAGCTCCAGGCGACCGCATGAGGGCCGGCCGGTCGGGCGCGGCGTGGGGGCGTGCGGCGGCGGCGGCGCGCGCGGCGCGAAGCCGGGCGTGAAGGCGGCGTGAGTCCGGCGGTCGGCTTCGGCGGGGTGACCGTGCGCGAGGCGCTCGACTCCGCGGTCATCGCGATCGGCGCGGCGGGCTCCGACACGCCGCGCCTGGACGCCGAGCTGCTGCTCGCCGAGGTGCTCGGGGTGTCGCGGGCGGCGCTCTTCACCGATCCTTCGCGAGAGGTCGTCGGACCGGCGGTGCGAGCGTTCCAGGACGCGGTGCGGCGGCGCTCGGTCGGGCGCGAGCCGGTTGCCTACATCGTCGGGCGCAAGGGGTTTCGCCACATCGATCTGCTCGTCGACGCGCGCGTGCTCGTCCCGCGGCCGGAGACCGAGCTGCTCGTCGAGGTCGGTCTCGACCTGGGGGAGGGGGCGCGCGTCGTCGACGTGGGCACGGGCAGCGGCGCGATCGCGCTCGCCTTGAAGCACGAGCGCCCGGATCTGGACGTCGCCGGGACCGACGTCAGCGCGCACGCGATCGAGGTGGCGCGCGCGAACGCGACGGCCCTGGACCTCGACGTGGCGTTCGCGGCCGGCGACCTGCTCGCGGGCGAGGAGCGCTGCGACGCGATCCTCACCAACCCGCCCTACATCGCCGAGCGCGACCGGGGATCGCTGCCGCCCGAGATCACGGCGCACGAGCCGCCCGGCGCGCTGTTCGCAGGCGCCGACGGGCTCGACGTCATCCGCCGGCTCGTCCCGGCGGCGGCCGAGGCCCTGCTGCCGGGCGGCCTGCTCGCGATCGAGGTCGGCGCGGGACAGGCAGGGGAGGTGCAGGATCTTCTCGCGGCAGAGGGATTCGGGGGGGTCGAGGCGAGGCGTGACCTCGCGGGCATCGAGCGCGCGGTGATCGGGCGGCGAGGGTGAGCCTCGCCCCCGCGGACGCCGACGCCTTCGAGTCGTGCATCGCGGGCGGCGGGGTCGCGGTGTTCCCGGCCGACACGGTCTACGGCCTCGCCTGCGACCCGACGTCGCCGGCCGCCGTGCGCCGCCTCTACGAGCTCAAGGGCCGCCCGCCGGACAAGCCAGCCGCCGTCATGTTCTTCGCGCTCGACACCGCCCTCGCCGCGCTGCCCGAGCTCGGCCCGCGCACGCGCGCGGCCGCCGAAGCGCTCCTGCCCGGCCCGCTCACGCTGCTGCTGCCCAACCCCGCGCAGCGATTCCCGCTCGCCTGCGGGCCGGATCCGGACACGCTCGGCCTCCGCGTCCCCAAGGTCCAAGCGCTCGGCAACGTCACCCTTCCCGTCCTGCAGTCCAGCGCCAACCTCGCCGGCGAGCCCGACGCGCGCACGCTCGACGCCGTCCCACACACGATCCGCGCCGGCGCGGACCTCGTCCTCGACGGCGGCGAGCTCCCCGGCACGCCCTCGACCGTGCTCGACCTCCGCGCGTACGAGGACGGCGGCGCATGGGAGGTCCTGCGCGCCGGCCCGCTGGGTCGCGACGGGGTGGCCGCACGGCTCGCGGGCGGCTGATTTGCGCACGCCGGCCTGCTCGTGTGCGCGGCCTCACACCGATTCATAGAGCGGCGGATTAGCTTGCGGCGCGTCCACGAAGGAGCGCACGATGACCCACCGGATGGATCCCTCCGGCCGTCGCGACGCATGTCGCCCGCGCCGCCACCTCACGCTGGCATGTGCCGCCGCCGTCCTCGCCATATCCGGCGCGGCGCCGGCGTTCGCGACAGCCGCTCCGCATCGCGACTCACCCGCCGACGCGCCTCACGTCAGCGGATCCGTCGCGGGACCGCTCGGACCCGCCGGCCGGACGACCCGCGCCGCCGGCGGCACGCAGCAGACCTTCGACCCGACCGCGCGCAAGGTCACGCTGAAGGTCGACACCGGCTTCGATCTCGACCAGTACCTCTTCGCGGACTCCAGTCCGCTCGACTTCGACCTCGATCTCGGCGGCTTCGACCCGCCGCGCGGCCAGTCGGTTCCGCTCACGCTGCGCGTCTTCGACGTCGACCAGAACGGCGCGCCCGGCTTCGACGAGTGCGCCGTCGAGGTCGACCGGGTCACGGTCAACGGCACCGACGTCGGCCAGCTCAGCGGCGCGAACGACCAGTGGAGCATCGTCACGCTGAACGTCCCGTCCGCGGTGCTGACCTCCGACGTCAACCACGTCGCGATCCAGATCGACGTCCTGACCGGCGACTGCTGGGCGGTGCAGGTCGACTGGGCGACGTTCGAGCTGCCGACGAACATCGCGCAGGTGCGCGCCGACGCCGTCGACGACGTCACGATCCGCCGCGGTCGCAGCGACACCGTCATCGGTGACACGATCTGGAAGCGGGAGTTCCTCGCCGACGGCAGCCTGACCGCGCCCGACCCCGACGACCCGATCGCCGACCAGTTCAAGGGCGCGGGCTCGTTCACGTACCGCTACGCCATCGACGCCTGGCCGAGCAAGGGCCACGTCACACCGGACGTCAAGTACGCCTGGGACATCAAGGGCTCCGGGACGTCGTCGGGCGGCTTCCGCAGCCAGTCCGGCTGGGACAACAAGTTCACGGTCAAGGTCCCGAACAAGGTCGGCAAGTACACGCTCGAGGTGACGCTGATGATCCTCCTCAAGGACGCGGTGTTCACGACCGAGACGCGCAAGCACGTGCTGTACGTCGTCTACGACAAGCCCACGGGCCCGACGGACGACTCCTTCGGCAACAAGCCGGAGACCAACCGCCCGCGCACCGCGTGGCTCGACATCGCGACGAGCTGGGCGAACGGGCAGTCGACCGACGTCGGCGTCCTCACCGCGATCAACGACAGCGAGTACGGCGGCGGCCACAACCCGCTCGGCTGGGGCTACGGCTACAACGCGCCGTTCGGCAACCCCGTCGAGCTCATCGAGGACGGCCAAGGGAAGAACAACGACTGCAACGCCTTCCGCGACGTGTGGCGGATCCTCGCGGCATCGCTCGGGATCAAGACGACGTCGAAGATGTACAAGCCGGCGCCGGGCTTCATGACGTCCACGCGCGTCGCGCTCGACAACAACGCGTCGGCCAACGCGACGCCGACCTCGCCGCCGGGGCCGGCCGACCGCTGGCTGTTCTCAAACCACCAGTACGGCATCTACAAGGGCCGCTTCTACGATCCGACGTACGGGCTCACCGGCGCCGACACGCCGTCGGCGATGGACTCGAACATCTACTGCTACCTCGGGGCCGGGTCGGCTCCCGGCTCCTGGCAATGCAACCTCCTCGTCCTGCCTGCCAAGAAGGTCTCGCTGCGGCCGACCGGGCGCAACGCGAACGGCTGGACGTCGTTCGCGTACGGTGCTGAGGTGCCCGCGCGCGGAACGCGAGCCTCAGGCCAGGGGACGATCGCGACGACGAGCGATCATGGCGCCGACGGCGACGGCAACGGGCTCTTCGAGTCGCTCGTCGCGAACGTCGGCGTGGACGTCACGATGGGCGGCGAGTTCGGCGTCAGCGCGACGCTGACGGACTCCACTGGCGAGCTCGTCGCGATCGGCGACCTCAGCTCCGACCCGCACCGCAACACGCCGCTGACGTCGGTGACGCTCGCGGCCGGGTCGCAGACGGTGCCGGTGTACTTCAACGGCAAGTCGATCCGCGACTCCGGCGCCGACGGCCCGTACACGCTGAACGTCGCGCTGCTCGATGCCGCCGGCGCGACGCTCGACACGAAGTCGGCGGCCAGCGGCGGATACGACCACGCCGACTTCCAGGGCGCCCTTGTCGCTGCCGGCGCGATCACCGATCACGCCGACGCCGGCGCGCTGCACGTCGACGTCGCGGCCACGGCGGCCGCCGCGGGCGACGTGCTCGTCGAGGCCCAGCTGTTCGCCGGCGACGAGCTGATCGGGGAGACGTCGCTTTCGAAGCACGTCACCGCGGGGGCGCAGACGCTCGCGCTGGACTTCGACGGCGAGCCGATCTCGGCCGCCGGCAAGGACGGCCCGTACGACGTCTACATCTCGATCTCCGACGGGCTCTACAGCACCGAGGCGCAGCACGAGACGGCGGCGTACGCGGCGAGCTCGTTCCGCCAGCCGCCGGCAGCGTTCGCCGGTGCGATCACCGACGAGGCGCTCGACACCGACTCCGACGGCGACGACGACCGCCTCGACGTGACCGTCCCGCTGCAGGCGCGCGAGGCGGGCACGTACACCCTCAGCGGCGCGCTGCGCGACGGCGACGGCGACCTCGTCGCGCTGGCCGAGCAGAGCGCCGCCCTGACCGCCGCGGCCTCCGGCGTCACGCTGTCGTTCGCCGGCGAGGACATCAGCCGCCACGGCGTGGACGGCCCGTTCCACGTGTCGCTCGCGGTCGTGGACGCAAGCGGCGCCGACGTCGTCGACCGCGAGCACGAGACCGCCGCCTACGCGCACGCGGACTTCGACCAGGCCGCTGCGCGGTTCGCGGGCTTCGACGACCACGGCGTGGACGCAAACGGCGACGGGCTGTTCGAGCAGCTGCAGGTCGACGCCGCGGTGAGCGTCGCGCAGGCCGGCACGTACGTCGTCGCGGGCTCGCTGCATGCCGGCGACGGCACCCCGATCGCGCTGGCGAGCACGCAGGTCGCGCTCGCGGCCGGGTCGCGCACGGTGAGCCTCGCGTTCGACGGGGCGGCGATCCGCGCGAGCGGCGCCGACGGCCCGTACGAGCTGCACGGCCTCGAGCTGTCGACCTCGGGCGGGACGGTCGTCGACGGTGTGCCGGGCAGCGAGCGCACCGCGACCTACCTGCACACGGCGTTCCAGGGCGCGGGCGCGACGCCGGTCGGCACGATCGTCGATCGCACGGAGGACAGCGACGGCGACGGGCTGTTCGACACGCTCGCGGTCGACATCCCGGTGTCCGTCGGCGAGTCGTCGTCCTACGGCTTCAACGCCCGGATCGTCGACCGCGACGGCGACGAGATCGTGTGGGCCTCCGGCAGCGCGTTCCTGCAGTCGGGCGCGGGCTCGATCAAGCTGCGCTTCGACGGACGCCACATCGCAGGCCACGGGGTCGACGGGCCGTTCGACGTCAAGAACCTCTCGATCTACTCGACCAACCGCACGTTCACGACGCTCGACGTCCATCGCACGAGCGCCTACGCGGCGAGCGCGTTCGAGCCGGCGGGCGTGGTCCGCGGCCGCGTCATGCGCGACGGCGCGCGGGTGCCGGGGGTCGACGTGTTCATCCCCGGCGTCGACGGGGACGTCACGAACGCGCGCGGCGAGTTTCGCCTCACGGCGGTCGACGGCGGCACGCAGAACGTGACGCTCGACCCGCCGGGGCCCGGCCCGTGGCGCGTGTTCGTCGACGGCGAGCTCGCGTCCGGCAGCACGGTCGCCGAGGTCGCGGTCCCGGTCGGCTCCGAGCACGAGGTCGTGTTCGTCAGCGGCGCGACGGACCCGCCGCCCGCGCCCGCGTTCTCCGGGAGCGTTCCCGCGTCGCCGTCGAAGGACACGTCGCCGAAGATCAAGGGCATCGCGGAGGCGAACTCGACCGTGAAGCTCTACACCGACGCGCAGTGCACGGGCGCGATCGCGACGCAGGGCGGCGCGGCGGACTTCGCGTCGCCCGGGCTCGGCGTGAGCGTCGTCGCGGAGAGCACGACGACGTTCTACGCGACCGCGACGAACGAGAGCCTCGGCGTGTCGGCCTGCTCGACGAGCTCGTTCACCTACGTCGCCGTCGAGCCGCCGCCCGCGGCCCCGGCCGCCGCGCCCCCGCCGCCGGCGAGCGCGCCGCGGACGCCCTCGGCGGCCGGCAGCGCGTCCACCACGCCGCGACCGCCCGCCGCGCGCAAGACGCCGCCGCATCCCGGCTGCCCGCTGACCGGCAGGGTCGTCGTGGGCACGAGCGGCGACGACGCGCGCATCGGCACGGGGGCGACCGAGCTGATGTTCGGCCTGGGCGGCGACGACACGCTGCGCGGCGCGAGCGGCGCGGACTGCCTGTACGGCAACGCTGGCGCGGACGGCCTGCACGGCGGCGCCGGCGCGGACCGCGTGTTCGGCGGCGAGGGCGCCGACCGGCTCGAGGGCAACCTCGGCGACGACCGGCTCACGGGCGGCGGCGGCGACGATCGGCTGGACGGCAACCCCGGCGACGACCGCCTCGCGGGCGGCGCCGGCGACGACGTCCTGCACGGCAACTCCGGCGACGACGCGATCGCGGACGACGACGGCCGCGACACGTTCTACGGCGGCGAGGGCGACGACCGGATCGACGCGCGCGACGCCGGCGCCCGCGACCGCCGGCGCGCGGACATCGTCATCTGCGGCCCGGGGCGCGACGTCGCGCTCGTCGATCGCAGCGACCGCGTCGCGCCCAACTGCGAGCGCGTTCGCAGGGCATGACGAAGGCGATCCCGCGACCGCGCCGTCCGGCGGTCGCGGCATCGGACCTTCTAGCCTTGGCGCCATGCGTATCGCCATCGCCTCAGATCACGCCGGGTACGAGCTCAAGGAGCACGTCAAGGCGCAGCTCACCGCGGCGGGCCACGACGTCGTGGACGTCGGTCCCGAGTCCGACGAGTCGGTCGACTACCCCCGCTACGCGGCGCCCGCGGCGCGCCTCGTGGCCGAGGGCGACGCCGAGCGCGGGGTCCTCGTGTGCGGCTCCGGCGTCGGCGTCGCGATCGTCGCCAACAAGGTCCCCGGCGTCCGCGCGGTCAACGCGCACGACGTCGAGGAGGCGCAGCTCTCGCGCCAGCACAACGACGTGAACGTCGTGACGCTCTCCGGGCGCAGGCTCTCCGGAGACCAGGCCGACGCGATCGTCGACGCCTTCCTGAGCGAGGGGTTCGAGGGCGGCCGCCACTCGCGCCGCGTCGCGGCGATCGAGCCGCTGCTCTAGCCGCTGGCTCGTCGTACGCAGGGAGCGGTGAGAGGCCGCTCACGCACGGGCCGGTCGCGGCTTGAGCCGACCGCGCCGCCGGTACAGTCGCGGTTGTGCTCGACGAGCTCGACGCGCTCACGGCCTTTGCGATCGCCCTCGCGGCCACCGCCGCGCTGACGCCGCTCACGACGCGCTTCGCTCGCGCGATCGGCGCGATCGACCACGCGCGCGGGAGGGGCCTCGCGCCCGGCGGCACGCCGCTGCTCGGCGGCATCGCGATCTTCGCCGGCGGGACGATCGCGGCGATCGTCGTCATGCCCGGCACCCGCGAGCTGCACGGGATCCTCGCCGCCGCGCTCGTCATCGTCGTCGTCGGCGGCCTGGACGACCGCCTCGACCTGCACCCGGGGGTGAAGCTCGCCGGCCAGACGCTCGCGGCGATCCTCGCGGTGCGTGCGGGCGTGAAGGTCGACTTCGTGACGGTCCCGTTCGTCGGGCGCCTGCAGTTCGGCGACCTCGGCGGGCCGCTGACGGTCCTCGGGCTCGTCGCGGTGATGAACGTCGTGAACCTCTCCGACGGGATCGACGGCCTCGCGGCCGGCGTCTGCGCGATCAGCGCGGGCGCGCTCGCGATCATCGCCTTCGACCTGCAGCGCACGGAGGGCGGCGTGCTCGCCGCGATCACGGCCGGCGCGGCGCTCGGCTTCCTCATCCACAACTTCCACCCGGCATCGGTCTACATGGGCGACTGCGGGTCCAACCTGCTCGGCTTGCTGCTCGGGTGCGTGGCCGTGCTCGGCAGCGCGAAGACGAACGCCGTGCTCGCGCTGATCTTCCCGCTGATCGTGCTCGCGGTGCCGTTTCTCGACACGACGTTCGTCGTGCTCAAGCGGATGAAGTACCACCGCCCGGTCTACGCCGCCGACCGCGAGCACTTCCACCATCGCCTGGACCGGATCGGCTTCTCCACGCGCCGCACCGTGCTCTACCTCTACGCGTGGACGTTCTCGCTCGCGGGCCTCGCGGTCGCCCTGCGCTTCGTGCCCTACTCCGACAACGGCGGCAACCTGCACGTCGGGTGGGCGGCGGCCATGGCTGCGCTCGGCCTGCTGATCCTCGTCGAGTCCGTCTACCTCGTCTACGTGCTCGAGATCCTGAAGTTCAAGCGGTTGGACGCCGCGCGGCTGCGCCGCTCCAAGCCCACCGCGACCGAGGAGGAGATCGACGCGGACGTCGCCACGCGCCTGGAGACCGGCGAGTTCGAGGCCGTGCGGCGCGAGACCGAGGAGTTCGAGCGGCTGAAGTCCTGACCCGCGGGTCCGCTGCGGCCACTACCGTTGCAGGCCATGCATCGCTCGCGCCTCGACGAAGCCAAGCCGTTTCGCACGACCGACGGCTCGACGATCCGCGAGCTGGCCGGGCGGGTGTCGCTGCCGTCGGTCAACCAGTCGCTGGCCGAGGCGACGGTGCCGGTCGGCTGGGCGACCGACGAGCACTACCACCCGCTCGCCGAGGAGATCTACCTCATCACGTCCGGGGTCGGGCACATGCGCCTGGGTGACGAGCGCTTCGACGTCAGGACCGGCGACTGCGTCCTGATCGCGCCGGGCGTCGTCCACAAGCTCACGAACACCGGTGACGAGCCGCTGCGCCTGCTGTGCTGCTGCGCCCCGGCCTGGACGCCCGAAGACACCATCCTCACGGGCGGCTGATGAGCGCGCGCGCGCGACGGGTCGGCGCGCTCGCGGCCCTCGCGCTGCTGGCGGTCCCCGCGGCGGCGACCGCCGAGGCCCCGCCACCGCCTGCGGTCGCGCCCATCGCGCCCCCGGCCGTCGTCCCTGCCGCGCCCGCCCCGCTCTTGCCCGGCGGCGTGCGCGTCGGGATCGGCGACCAGAAGGCCGACATGTTCACCGACCCGCGCTTCGTCGCGCTCGGTGTGCGCTACGCCCGCATCGCGATCGGCTGGGACGCGATGACGAGCCCGTGGCAGATCGAGCAGCTCGACGACTGGCTCGCGAAGGCGCGCGTGCTCAACGTCCAGCCGCTGATCTCGATCGGGCACTCGCGCACGGAGCGCCGCTCGCTGCCGACCCCCGAGCGCTTGAAGTTCGAGTTCCGGACCCTGCGCGAGCGCTACCCGTGGGTGAAGACGTACGCGACGTGGAACGAGGCCAACCACTGCGGCGAGCCCGTCTGCCATCGCGCGCCGCTCGTCGCCTCCTATTACAAGGCGCTGCGCAGCGAATGCCCGTCGTGCACGATCCTCGCCCCGGAGATCCTCGACATGCCCAACGCCGTGGCCTACATCAAGGCGTTTCGCAAGAAGCTCGGCTACACCCCCAAGCGCTGGGGCCTGCACAACTACCTCGAGGCCAACCGCTTCAAGATGACCCGCCTGCGGCTGATCCTCAAGGCGCTGCCGGGCGCCGACGTCTGGCTGACCGAGACGGGCGGCCTCGTGCGCCGCGACAACGGCAGCACCACGGACATCCCCGAGGGAGCGACCCACGCCGCCGAGGTGACGCGCTACCTCTTCGACCGCATCCTGCCGCTGAACAAGCGCGTCAAGGGCGTCTACCTGTACCACTGGAACGCCGGCCCGCGCGACACGACGTGGGACTCGGGGCTCATCACCCCGAACGGCCGCGAGCGCACCGCGCTGCAGGTGCTGCGGCGGGTGTTGCAGTTCGGCCTGCGACCCAAGGCGAGCTTCCGCTCCCCGCGCTAGCGATGCTCGTCGACTGCGCTCACTACAAGGACGGCTGCCGCCAGAACGAGGAGCCGCTGCGCATCGAGGAGGCCGCCGAGCGCATCGACGCGGAGAACGGCTTCGTCTGGCTGGGCATGCACGACCCCTCGCCGGAGGAGCTGCAGGAGGTCGCCGAGCGCTTCGACCTGCCGCCGGTGGCGGTCGAGGACGCGATGGAGGCCCACCAGCGCCCGAAGATCGAGGACTACGACAACGGCTACTTCCTCGTCCTGCACACCGCGCGCTACATCGACAGGACCGAGGAGGTCGAGTTCGGCGAGGTCCACGTCTTCACGGGCCCCGGCTACGTCGTCGTCGTGCGCCACGGCAAGGCGAGCGAGCTGCACTCCGCGCGCGAGCGGCTCGAGCAGCGCCCCGATCTGCTGCGGCTCGGTCCGTCGGCGGCGGTCTGGGCCGTGATGGACAAGGTCGTCGACGACTACGCGCCGGTCGTCGAGGGGGTCGAGAACGACGTCGAGGAGGTCGAGGAGGCCGTCTTCGACCGCGAAGGCGACCAGACGCAGCGCATCTACCTCCTGCGCCGCGAGCTCGCGCGCTTCTACCGCGCCGTCCATCCGCTGCTGACGGCGCTCGACGTGCTCGAGTCCACCACGCGCTCGAAGGTTCCCGACCTGCTGCGCGACCACCTGCGCGACGTCCAGGACCACCTCACGCGCGTGGAGGAGGAGATCGCCACGCAGCGCGACGTGCTCGCGAGCATCTTCCAGGCCAACCTCGCGGTCATCAGCCTGCAGCAGAACGACGTCGTGCGGAAGATCTCCGGCTGGGCGGCGATCATCGCCGTGCCGACGTTCATGGCGTCGATCTGGGGCATGAACTTCGAGCACATGCCCGAGCTCGCCTGGCAGGTCGGCTATCCGGTGGCGCTGCTTTCGATGCTGCTCTGCGGGGTCGCGCTGTACCGCGCGCTGCGCCGCGCCGGTTGGCTGTAGCAAGATCCCGCGATGGGACACGCTGAGGGCCTGTTCATCTTGGCCGCCGGAGGCCTGCTCGCGCTGGGCCTCGTGGCGTCGCTGGCGGCCGGCCGCCTGCGGATCCCCGGCCTCGTCCTGTTCCTCGGCGTGGGGATGGCGCTCGGCTCGGAGGGCATCGGCGCGATCCCGTTCAGCGACTACCACCTCGCGCGGACGATCGGGATCATCGCCCTCGCGCTGATCCTCTTCGAAGGCGGCCTCGCCGCCGGCCTGCCGGAGATCCGCCCGGTGCTCGGCTCGGCGCTGAGCCTCGCCCTCGTCGGGACGCTGCTGACGGCGATCGTCACCGGCCTCGCGGCGTACCTCCTGCTGGACCTCACGCTGCTCGAGGGGCTGCTCGTCGGGTCGATCGTGTCCGCGACCGACGGCGCCGCGATCTTCGCGCTGCTGCGCGGGTCGACGCTCAAGCGACGGCT
The DNA here is from genome assembly GCA_963743055.1 of uncultured Actinomycetes bacterium. GTDB lineage: Bacteria > Actinomycetota > Thermoleophilia > Solirubrobacterales > Solirubrobacteraceae > CADCVQ01. The sequence continues at coordinate 73,909 of CAVUOK010000010.1, forward strand.
CGCGCGCACGCTCGAGGGCGAGGCCGGCATGAACGACCCCGTCGCCGTCCTGCTCGTCATCGGCTTCATCGAGTGGATCGACAAGCCCGACTACGGCGTGCTCGACATGGGCGTGCTGCTCGTCCAGCAGCTCGGGATCGGCGCGATCGTCGGCGGGGCGGTCGGCTGGCTCGCGGTGCAGGCGTTTCGCCGCGCCAACCTCGCGACGGGCGGCCTGTACCCTGTCGCCTCGCTCGCGGTCGTGGCGATCGCGTTCGGCGCGGCCGACGTGCTGCACGGCTCGGGCTTCCTCGCGGTCTATCTCGCGGGCCTCGCGATGGGGTCGTCGCCGCTGCCCGCGCGCCAGACCGTCGCGGCGTTCCACGACGGCCTCGCGTGGCTGGCCCAGCTCACGATGTTCTTCGCGCTCGGCCTGCTCGTCTTCCCGTCGAACCTCGTCGACATCGCGCTGAAGGGCACGGCGGTCGCGCTCGTGCTGGTCTTCGTCGCGCGGCCGCTCGCGGTCATGGTCGCGACCGCGTTCGCGCCGCTGCGGACGTCCGAGCGGATCGTGCTCGGCTGGGCGGGGCTGCGCGGGGCGGTGCCGGTCGTGCTCGCGACGTTCCCGATCATCGAGGGGGTCCCGAGCGAAGCCGAGGCGGTGGCGTTCTTCAACATCGCGTTCTTCGCGGTGCTCGTCTCGACGCTGCTGCAGGGATCGACGTTCACCTGGATCGCGGGCAAGCTCGGCGCGCTGACCGACGAGCCGGCGCTGCGCGCGCCGCTCGTCGAGGTCGGGCAGATCCGCCAGCTCGGCGCGGACGTCGTCGAGGTGCCGCTCGTCGAGGGCGACGCGGCGATCGGCGTCCGCGTGCGCGACCTCGGGCTGCCGCGCGACGCGCTCGTCAACGTCCTCGTGCGCGACGAGGAGGCGCTGCCGCCACGCGGCTCGACGCGCCTGGAGGCCGGCGACCGCCTGTACGTGCTCGTCCGCCAGACGGCGATGGGCGCGCTCGAGGAGGCGCGCGAGCGCTGGCGCGTCGGGCCCGTCGGCCCGGCACCGCGTGCCGAGCACAAGAACATGGCGACGGGGGCGCCGATCTTCACCACGCGCCCGTGGACCGACGCCGACGGCGATCCGGACGCGCCGGCCACGGTGCTCGGCCTCGAGGTCATCGACCGGCTCGGCACGCGCTGGGACGTGCCGGGCGCGCTCGTCGTGCTGTCCGACGGCCGCTACGCCGTGACGGGCCCGCAGGTCCTCGTCGGCTCGCGCGAGCAGCTGCAGTGGCACTCGCGGCGGCGGCTGCGGATCGCGAAGAGCGACCCCGAGCGCGCGTGGTGGCAGGAGGTCATCGGGTCGTCGGCGCTGTAGCTCCGGGCGCCGGCTGCGGCGCCGCGTTGAGCACCCTGGCGTAGAGCGCGTCGACGATCGCCTCCTGCTCGGCGCCGACCGACGCGTAGTGATCGAGGCCGGGCGCCGCGTTCAGCTCGAGGACCGAGTAGTCCGCGGACTCGTCGGTGATGTCGGCGCACGCGATGTCCACGCCGCAGAACTGCAGCCCGAAGGCGGCGGTCAGCTCGCGGGCGAGATCGCGCCAACGCGGGGCGATGGCCGCCGTCACGTCCTCGGCCACGCCTCCGGCCGACAGGTTCGAGATGTCGAGCAGCGGCACGCGCTCGCCCGCGCCGGGGACGGAGTCGAGGCTGTGGCGCCGGCGTCGCAGGCAGCGCACGATCCGCGGGTCGTCGAACTTGATCCGCGTGTCGCGTCCGGTGACGCGGAACTTCAGGTCGAGCTCGCGCAGGAGCGAGAGGATCGTCTGCGCGCCGTCGCCGACGACGGTCAGCGGCACCCGGCGATACGCGGAGATCAGCTCGTCGTGCAGGACGACGAGGCGATAGTCGGGCATGTCGACGACCTCCTCCACCATGATGACCTTCGCGCGATGGTGGGCGACCTCGGCGATCGCCCGGCCCAGGTCGTCCACGGTGTCGCAGCGGGAGATCCCGGTGCCCTGCGAGCCCGAGACGGGCTTGACGTAGACGGGCAGCCCGAGCTCGTCGCGCGCGTAGGCCTCCGCTTCGCCGGTCGTGCGCATGGCCGGCGGGCTGCCGCGGTAGGTCACGCGCTCGGCCCACCACGGCAGCAGGAACGTCGCGCCCTTCGGCGTGGCGTAGCCGTGGAGGCTCAGGAAGTGCTTCGTGAACGCCTTGTCGGTGACCACCTCGCACGCCGCACCGGAGTTCAGCCCGATGTCGCTGCCGAACGTCATGCGCGTCGCACCGCAGCGGTAGACGATGCGCGTGGCATAGCCCCAGTCCGGCTCGACCTCGATCGACACGACGTCCGGCAGGGCCGACGCGGCGTGCAGCTTCATCGCCATGCGCGTGACGAACGGGTAGTGAGCCGGCGGCGCCGTCACGTGCGCTGCACGGGCTCGATCTCCACGAGCTCGTTCCAGGACTCGTGGTCGACCTGCAACGTCGTGTGGCGGATGCCGAAGCGCTCGCGCAGCAGCTCCTGCAGCTCGCGGCGGCAGCCGTGGCAGTCGTCGTCCGCCGCGACGACGACGTGGGCGGCGAGCGCCGGGAAGCCCGACGTCACCTCCCAGACGTGCAGGTCGTGCACCTCGACGACGCCCTTCTGCGACGCGAGCGCCATCCCGACCTCTTGCGGGTTGATGCCCGGCGGCGCGGCCTCGAGCAGCACCCGCATCGACGCGCGCAGCAGCGACCAGCCCGAGCGCAGCATAAGCGCGGCGACCGTGAGCGCGGCGATCGCGTCGACCTGCGCCGGGCCGCCGGACGCGATCACGACGCCGGCCGCGATCGCGGCGACCGAGCCGTAGAGGTCGGCGAGCACGTGCGCGCGCGCCCCGGCGACGTTCATGCTCTGGCGCTCGGAGCGCGACAGCGCCCAGAACGCCGCGACGTTCACGAGCGCGCCCGCGACGCCGACGGCGATGACGATCGAGCCCTGCACGTCGGGCGGCGAGCCGAGCCGCTGGATGCCCTCGATCGCGATGACGCCGGCGAGCAGGAACAGCGCGGCGCCGTTGACCTGCGCCGAGAGGATCTCCGCGCGTCCGAATCCGAACGTGAACGCGCCCGCTGCCGGCCGCGCCGCGAAGCGCGCCGCGACGAGCGCGAGGCCGATCGACGCCGCGTCGGTGAGCATGTGCGCGGCGTCCGAGAGCAGCGCCAGCGAGCCGGCGAGCAGCCCCGCGACGACCTCGACGCCCATGAAGCCCGCGATCAGCGCGAGCGCGACCGTCAGCCAGCGGCGGTCAGCGTCCGCCGAAGGGGCGTGCGTGTGGCCGGCGGGGCCATGGTCGTGGTCGTGGGCCACGTCTCGATGCTACGTCGTCGCAGGGACCTGCACTCGCGTCATGTCCGGCGTGGTCGTCGCCCGCGGTCGCTGGTGGCGACTCGCTGTGTCCCCGCGGCGTGCTCGATGGTCGATCGTGACCGGGGCTTGCGCGGCCACGGAGGTGTTCTGCGGGCGACCCTGTCACTGCCGTCGTGGCCCGATTGACGGGTCACTTGGATGTCCGTATGCTCGCGCCGGGTCCACCTCGCGGTCGGCCTCATCCGGACGCCGCACCTCGCGGGGCCCGGTTGGTGATTCTCAGGAGAGGGGCCTCGACGTCGACCGAAGGAGACTCCGTGGACGCCGTTGATCGCAGGTCGCGCGGACCGCGCCGAACCGGCCGCCTGAGGCGGCGAGGGCTCGTCGCGTTGCTCGTCGGCGGCACGGGTCTCGTGTTGCTGGCCGGCGGTGTGCCCGCGGGCGCGCGTGAGGGCGCGCCCAAGGGCGACAGCGCCAAGGCTGCCGTCAAGCACGCCGGCGCTGCGCTGCGCACGAAGGTGCGCACGCGCGCGCGTGCTGGCACCCCCGGGCGAGCGCTGATCACCAACGACCTCGGCCAGCGACTGCGTGAGCAGGCGAACCTGCGCCAGATCGACCTGTCGTGCTTCGCGTCGTTTCAGTTCGACTTCGCGCCGAAGCTCGACAACAACACGGTGACGGCGCAGACGACGGCTGCGTTGACGGGCTGCATATCGCCGACCGGTCGCCATGGCGATCTGCTGTCGTCGGTGCTGTTCGCCGATCGCGGGCACTCCACAGCCTCGGGCTGCTCGCCGCTGCCGCTCCTGGTCGACGGCGTCGGGAGCATCCTGTGGAACGACGAGTCGACGAGCGAGTTCACGTTCCATGTGAACACCAACCCGCTGGCGGAGGGCTTCGGGTTGGAGGCGAAGATCTCGGGTGGCACGCTCGCCGGCAGCCGCATCTCCGCCGTCCCGCTGCTCGTCGTTCAGGACGGTGTGTGCGGGCTCGGGGGCGTGAACAGCCTGGCGATCAACTTCGGCTTCGACATCTTCACGCACAGGCCCCCACTCGCGTCGTGACGTCGCGACCCCGACGGCGCGTGAAGCCGATCCGGCGGGTGCCCGCCGCAGCGAGCATCGGCGCCGCGCGCAGCCTGCCGCGTGGCGGCCGCCGGCGTGCGGCGTTGCGCGCGCTCTTGGCGATCAGCGTCGTCAAGCTGCCTGGCCGGGGTGGCCGTGCCGTCGGGCGCGGCCGCCGCCGGCGCCAAGGTCGACCTGCTCTGCCCCCTGAGCGTCAGCTTCGAGTTCTCGCCGCCGCTGAACGGCGTCTCGCCGACGACGGCGAGGTCGCGCGGGCTGCTGTCGAGCTGCACGTCGCCGAGCGGTCGTTACCCGCGAATCAAGTCCGGGGTCGTGTTCGCCACCCAGCCGCTCGTGGCGCGCGGCTGCTCGCCGGCGCCGCTCACGATGACCGGCCCGGGCAGCGGCGTGCTGTGGAGCGACGGCAGCGAGAGTCGGTTCGACCTGACGATCAGCACGGACCCGACGAGCGGTGCGTTCGGGTTCAACGCGCTGCTCATCTCCGGCACGATGCGTGGAGCGCGCGCGGTGGCGGCGCCGCTGCTCCTCGCGCAGCGCGGCCTGTGCATGCTCGGCGGCGTGCGCAGCCTGACGATGGGCTTGGGCGTCGTGGCCCTCACGAACGCCGCACCTGCCGCGCGTGCCCGAAGCTCGCGCGGTCAAGCCGGGACGCGCGGACGGCGGTGACGGCGGCGGCGGCGCGATAGCGCCGCTGCGACACGCGTTCGCCGGAGGTCGTACCGCCTGTCACAATGTTGTTACAAAGTCCCGCGAACGGCTATCGTGAGGGCGGGTCAACCGCACGATATGCCCGCACCGCCTACGCGGTCGCGCACGTGTAGGGTTGCGACCCCTTCGCCATGCCCGGTTTTCATAACACCACGCGCCAGCTCTGCCAGCCGACCTCCGGCGCGCTCGGTGGCGGGCCGATCCCTCGTTGGGACCGTCCTTGTCGGTAAGCGCCTCCGCGACCTTTGAGCGCGGATCCGTGTCCCTGACCTCGTACCTCGACATCGTCTTGGTCCTGGTCGCGGCTGTCGCGGCGCTCGCGCTCGGCGCGCCGGCCGTCGGGGTCGTCGTCGGCGCCGTCGCGTGGGTCGTCGTGCGGTGCGCCTCGCTGGTCGCCGACCGCCGGATCGCGGGCGTCCCCGACGCGCGGCGCCAGCTCGGGCTCGGCGTCGCCCTGCGGATGCTCCGCGTGTGGGTGCTGGCCTGCGCGATCATCGCCGTCGGCCTGACGAGCAGCCGGGCCGACGCGCTGGCCACCGCGCTGGTCGTCTTCGGCGCCTTCTCGTTTCACTTCGTCGTGTCTGCCGTCGCGCACAGGCAGAGAAAGAGGATGTCCGCATGAGCACCCGCCGCAAGATCACGTTCGGGATCCTGGGCGTCTACATCCTCGGGATGATCCTGATCGTCGTCCTGTTCGGCGCCAAGCGCCTGGACAACGAGGAGTTCAGCCCGCAGAACGAGTTCAAGCTGGATCCCTGGCTCAGCCTGCCCGGTCCGCTGGACCTCAACAAGGGCGTGCTCTACCTCTTCATCGCGACGGCCCTGACGCTTGGGCTCATGCTCTACATCTCCAAGCGCATGGTCGGCCGGCCGAACCGCTGGCAGACCGCCGTGGAGTGGGCCTACACGGGCATGCGCGACAAGGTCGTGCGCGACAACATGAGCGACGCGATGGCGAAGAAGTGGTTCCCGCTCGTCTTCACGCTCTTCGTCTTCATCTGGATCTCGAACCTCATCGGGTACCTGCCGCTGCCGGTCAACACCGAGCACAAGGTCGACGTCTTCGGCTTGAAGATCCCCTCCTTTCAGATCTTCGCGGCGACGGCGAACGTCTCGATCCCGCTCGTCCTCGCGCTCATCGTGTTCTTCGCCTTCAACATCGAGGGCGTCCGCGCCAAGGGCTTCGTGGGCTACACGAAGAGCCTGATCCCGCCGGGTCTCAAAGGGCCGATCCTCATCATGATCTTCCCGCTGGAGCTGCTCTCGAACTTCCTGCGGCTCGTGTCGCTCACGGTCCGGCTCTTCGCGAACATCCTCGCCGGCCACATGCTCATCCAGTTCATGTCCGGCGGCCTGGCGGTCCTGCTCGGCCTCGAGGTCCTCGCCTGGTTCACGATGCCCGCAGGGGTCGCGATCTTCATCTTCGAAGCCACCCTGGTCGCCGGCTTGCAGGCGTTCATCTTCGCCATCTTGACGTGCATCTACTTGGGTAGCGCCGTCTCCGAAACCCACTAGAAGGAGCTTGAAAGAACTATGAGCATCGCTATGGACACCATCACCGTCCTCGCTCAGGCGGGCGGGGATCCGGCCGCCTACGGCGAGAAGGCCGGCCGCGCGATCGCGCTGGGCGTCGGCGCGGGCGGTGGCGCCGCGGGCGCCGGTGCCGGCATCGGCATGCTGTTCGGCAAGGTCATCGAGTCGGTCACGCGCCAGCCCGAGATGAAGGACGAGATCGCTTCCATCCAGTGGCTCGGCTTCGCCCTCACCGAGGCGTGCTTCTTCTACGGCCTCGTCGGCGGCCTCATCGCCTTCTTCCTCTAGGCAGCGATGGACCTCACCAGCATCATCGCCGCACTGCCGCTCGCCGCCGCCGAGGGCGCGGGGAAGGCCGAGGATGAGAGCGGGTCGTTCCTCGTCTCGCCCGACGTGGGGCTGATGATCTGGACGTTCCTTGTCTTCGGACTCTCGCTCTACATCCTCAAGAAGGTCGTGTTCCCGAGGATCCAAGAGGCGCTCGACAAGCGCCAGAAGATCATCGAGGACTCGATCGACGCGGCCGAGAACACGCGCGTGGAGGCCGACAAGCTGCTCGCCGAGTACCGCGAGCGGCTCGCGAAGGCCCGCGAGCAGGCCGAGGACATCGTCTCCCGTGCTCGCAAGGCGGCCGAGGCCGCCGAGGCGTCGGCACTGGCCGATGCCAAGGCCAAGCGCGAGGAGCTGCTCGAGTCGACCAAGCGCGACATCCAGGCCGAGACGCGGCGCGCGATCCAGGAGATCCGCAACGAGGTCGCCGACCTGACGATCCTCGCGACCGAGAAGGTCACGCGCAAGACGCTCGACGAGGACGATCAGCGTCGCCTCGTGGAGGAGGCGCTCTCGGAGCTCGACTTCTCGGCGCTCGCCGGCGAGCGAGGGAACTGATCGCATGGAGGAGATCGCCGAGGTCTACGGCCGGTCGCTGTTCGCCGTCGCGCAGGAGCACGACAAGCTCGACGAGATCCGCGAGCAGCTCGGGCAGTTCGCGGACGCGCTGCACGACAACCGCGATCTCGCGATCTTCTTCTTCTCGCCCTACTTCTCGACGCCCGAGAAGAAGGAGGGGCTGACGAAGACCGTCGAGGACGCCGAGCCGACGCTCATCAACTTCCTCGAGCTGCTGATCGAGAAGCACCGCATGCCGGCGGTGTTCCGCATCCGGCGCTACTACGACGGGCTCTGGGAGCAGGAGAACAAGATCCTCCCGGTCCAGATCTCGACCGCCACGGAGCTCGACAAAGCCACCGTCAAGCAGATCGGCGATCGCATCGCGAAGGACACCGGCCAGAAGATCGAGGTCACCGCGGACGTGAACCCCGACATCCTCGGGGGCATCGTCCTGCGGGTCGGCAACTCGATCCTCGACGCCTCGATCCGCAACCGCCTCGACAACCTGAGAAAGCACGTCGCCCGCGGCGCCTGACGCCTCCGCGAGCTACCAAGGAGCTGACACGACCTCCATGAAGATCAAGCCAGATGAGATCACCTCCATCCTCAAGAGCCGCATCGAGGGGCTGGACGCAGGCTCGGCGGAGCTGACCGAGGTCGGCACCGTGCTCTCGGTGGGCGACGGCATCGCGCGCGTCCACGGCCTCGAGAACGCGATGTCGTTCGAGATGCTCGAGCTGCCGCACGGCGTCACGGGGCTCGCGCTCAACCTCGAGTCCGACAACGTCGGCGTCGTGCTGTTCGGCGACTGGGACAAGATCGTCGAGGGCGACACGGTCAAGCGCACCGGCTCGCTGCTCGAGATCCCGGTCGGCGACGAGCTGCTCGGCCGCATCGTCGACCCGCTCGGCAACGCGCTTGACGGCAAGGGCGACATCAACGCCAAGGAGAAGCGCCCGGCGGAGTTCAAGGCCCCCGGCGTGGTCCAGCGCCAGCCCGTCATCGAGCCGCTGCAGACCGGCATCAAGGCGATCGACGCGATGATCCCGATCGGCCGCGGCCAGCGCGAGCTCATCATCGGCGACCGCCAGACCGGCAAGACGACGATCGCGATCGACACGATCATCAACAACCGCAAGTCGGGCGTCATCTCCGTCTACGTCGCGATCGGCCAGCGCATGGCGACGGTCGTCGCGCTCGCCGAGACGCTGCAGGAGGCCGGCGCGATGGAGAACACGATCATCGTGGCCGCCTCCGCCGACGAGGCCGCGCCGGTGAAGTTCCTCGCGCCGTACGCGGGCGCCGCGATGGCCGAGCACTTCCTCTACAACGGCGGCGCCGCGCTCTGCGTCTACGACGACCTCACCAAGCACGCGTTCGCCTACCGCCAGATGTCGCTGCTGCTGCGCCGCCCGCCGGGTCGCGAGGCCTACCCGGGCGACGTCTTCTACCTCCACAGCCGCCTGCTCGAGCGCGCGGTCAAGCTCAACGACGACCTCGGCGGCGGCTCGATGACCGCGCTGCCGATCATCGAGACGCAGGCCGGCGACGTGTCGGCCTACATCCCGACGAACGTCATCTCGATCACCGACGGGCAGATCTTCCTCGAGCCGAAGCTCTTCTTCTCGGGCGTGCGGCCGGCCATCAACGTGGGCATCTCGGTGTCGCGCGTCGGCGGCAACGCGCAGGTGAAGCCGATGCGCAAGGTGGCGGGGCGGTTGAAGCTCGAGCTCTCGCAGTACCGCGACCTCGAGGCGTTCGCCCAGTTCGGCTCGGATCTCGACGCCGACACGCAGGCGACGCTCGCTCGCGGCGAGCGGCTCGTCAAGACGCTCAACCAGAACGAGCGCGCGCCGATGGCCGTCGAGGAGCAGGTCGTCGTGATCTACGCGGCGACGAACGGCTACGTCGACCGCGTCTCGGTCGACCGCGTGCCCGACTTCCACGAGCAGCTGGTCGCGCGGATGCGCGCCGAGCACGCCGACGTGCTCGAGAAGATCGCCGGCGGGTCCTGGGACGACGATGTCGTCGAGGCCGTCTCGGACGCCGTCAAGGAGTTCGCCGGGGACTTCGGCGACGACATCGACGAGGACGGCGTCGCGATCGACTCGGATGCCGGCGAGCCGGAGGCGTCGTCCGACGACTCCGCCGAGGCATCCGCGACCGAGTCGGAGCCCGAGAAGGAGGCGGCACCGGCGTGAGCGCCACCCAGCGCGACGTCAAGGCCCGCATCGGGTCCGTCAAGAACATCCAGAAGATCACGCGCGCCATGGAGATGGTCGCGGCGGCTCGGCTGCGTCGCGCCGAGCAGCGCATCGCCGCGCTGCGCCCGTACGCGGGCGCGATCCGCCGGATGACGCGCCAGGCCGCCGAGGCGGCCGGCTCGTCGGAGGTCTCGGGCCTGCCGATCCTGCGCGAGCACGACAGCGAGCAGAAGGTCTCGCTGCTGCTCGTCACGGGCGACCGCGGCCTCGCGGGCGCGTTCAACTCGCAGATCGTGCGCGCCGGGCTGCGGGCCGGGCGCGAGTACGAGGCCGACGGGCGCTCGCTGCTCTACAGCGCGGTGGGGCGCCGCGGCGTCTCGACGCTGAACTTCCGCGGCAAGGACCCGGTGGGCCGCTACGTCGGCTTCACCGACCGGCCCGCCTACGCCGACGCGCGCGCGATCGCCGAGGACCTCATCGCCGCCTACGTCGACGGCAAGGCCGACCGCGTCGAGATCTTCTACAACGGCTACATCTCGCCGCTGACCCAGGAGGTCCGCCGCGAGACGCTGCTGCCGCTGCAGCAGGCGACGATCGTCGAGGGCGGCGATGACGACGACGAGTCCGCCGACGGCGAGAGCGGCCCCAGCCGCGCGCTCGTCGAATACGAGCCCGACGCAAAGGACATCCTGGCGCGCCTCGTGCCCGACTACGTCGAGATCTCCGTGTACCGCGCGCTGCTCGAGTCCACCGCGTCCGAGCACGGCGCCCGCATGACCGCGATGCGCAACGCCTCCGAGAACGCCGGCGAGCTCATCGAAGACCTCACGCTGGAGATGAACCGCGCTCGTCAGGCCGAGATCACCCAGGAAATCATGGAAGTCGTCGCGGGCGCCGAGTCGCTCACGTAAGGAGAAACCCCAGTGGCCACTACTGAAACCAAGACAAACACCGGCCGGATCGAGGAGATCCAGGGCGTCGTGATCGAGGCGACGTTCCCCAACGGCGAGCTTCCCGAGATCTACAACGCGATCACGATCGACCGTGGCGAGGACGGCACGCTCACGCTCGAGGTCCAGCAGCACCTCGGCGACGACCGCGTGCGCTGCGTGGCCATGGACTCGACCGACGGCCTGGCGCGCGGCATGGAGGTCGTCGACACCGGCGGCCCGATCATGGTGCCGGTCGGCAACGGCACGCTGGGGCGGATCTTCAACCTGCTCGGCGAGCCGATCGACCTCGCGGGCGACGTCGAGTTCACCGAGAAGTGGCCGATCCACCGTCCGGCTCCGACGGTCGAGAACCTCATGCCGACGACGGAGATGTTCGAGACCGGCATCAAGGTCGTCGACCTGCTCGCGCCGTACGCCAAGGGCGGCAAGGTCGGCCTGTTCGGGGGCGCGGGCGTGGGCAAGACCGTGCTCATCCAGGAGCTCATCAACAACCTCGCGCAGGAGCACGGCGGCCTGTCGGCCTTCTGCGGCGTGGGCGAGCGCTCGCGCGAGGGCAACGACCTCTGGCTCGAGATGAAGGAGTCCGGCGTCATCGACAAGACGATGCTCGTCTTCGGCCAGATGAACGAGCCTCCGGGAGCCCGCATGCGCGTCGCGCTGACCGGGCTGACGATGGCGGAGTACTTCCGCGAGCAGGGCGGCCAGGACGTGCTGCTCTTCATCGACAACATCTTCCGCTTCGTGCAGGCCGGTTCCGAGGTCTCGGCGCTGCTGGGTCGAATGCCGTCGCAGGTCGGCTACCAGCCGACGCTCGAGACGGAGATGGGCCAGCTGCAGGAGCGCATCACCTCGACGCGCGACGGCTCGGTCACGTCGATCCAGGCGATCTACGTCCCGGCCGACGACCTCACCGACCCGGCGCCGGCGTCGGTGTTCGCCCACCTCAACGCGACGACGACGCTGTCGCGGGCGATCTCGGAGAAGGGCATCTACCCGGCGGTCGACCCGCTGGACTCGACGTCGACGATCCTCAAGCCGGACATCCTCGGCGAGGAGCACTTCTCGATCGCCAACCGCGTCAAGGAGATCCTGCAGCGCTACAAGGAGCTGCAGGACATCATCGCGATCCTCGGCATCGACGAGCTCTCCGACGAGGACAAGCTCATCGTGGGCCGGGCACGCCGCGTCGAGCGCTTTCTGTCACAGCCGTTCTTCGTCGCCGAGCAGTTCACGGGCCTGCCGGGCCAGTACGTCCCGATCGCGGAGACGATCCGCGGCTTCAAGGAGATCATCGACGGCCAGCACGACGACGTGCCGGAGTCCGCGTTCTTCCTCAAGGGCACGATCGACGACGTCGTGAAGGCCGCCAGCGGCAAGAAGGACGACCAGTAGTGCCGCGTACTCCGTTTCGCGTCGAGGTCCTGACGCCCGAGGGGTCGGTCTTCGACGACGAGGTCGAGTTCGTCTCGACGCGCACCGAGGTCGGCTCGATCGGCATCATGGCCCGCCACCAGCCGCTGCTCGGCCTGCTCGTGCCGACGGAGCTGCGGCTGTACAAGCCGGACTCCGACATCGTCAGCTACGCGCAGGGCGAGGGCTACGTGCAGGTCTCCGAGGAGGGCGTGCTCGTCCTCGTCGAGGAGGCGCACACGCCCGACGAGCTCGACGCGGCGGACCTTCGCGACAAGCTGCAGCAGGCCGAGAGCGCGTACGCGGCTGCGGAGGAGCACACCGAGGAGCAGCGCCGGGCGGGTCGCGACAAGCGCCGCTGGGACGCGTTCCTGCGGATCGCCGAGGGCGGCAAGGCGGCGTAGGGCCTCGCTGCCGCGCTGCGGCTGGCCGGCCGCAGGTCCGGGGGTTAGCCGCACCACGATTGAGGGGTTCGCCGCATTGGCGCGACCTCTGGATCGCGGGAGAGTTACGTCATCAACCGACCCTCTCCCTTGGACCTCCCGCCATGTTCTCGCCAACCGTCACCGAGCTTCCCCGCCGCCTCGAGCCGATCTCTCGCGACACGTTCAACGACGCCGGCCGCACCGCGCCGACGCCGAGCCGCCCGTCGCCGAGCAACGTCATCGAGCTTCGTCCGGCGGCCTCCGGCGCTCGCAGCTTCGGCCTCGCCGCCGCGTAGACGCCCTGGCGCCTCGCCATCTGCAAGCCTGCGGGCGTGCAGCTGGCGCCGGTCCTCGACTTCCTCCGCCGCAACTTCGCGTACTTCGTCGCTGTGGCGCTCCCGCTGGCGGGTGTGATCCTGGCGATCGTCAAGTACGCCGACGGCGATCGCCACGCCGGCCTCGGAATCGCCGCGGCTGCACTGCTCGGCGTCTGCCTCTATGCACTGCTGTTCGTCTGAGGCAAGCGTGAGCGTCGGCGTCGCGGACATCGAACGGGCGCGCGCTGCCGCGCGCGACGTGGTGCGACACACGCCGCTGCTCACGTCGCGCACGCTGTCGGAGCGCTGCGGCGCGAAGGTGGCGCTGAAGGCCGAGAACCTGCAGCACACCGGGTCGTTCAAGCTGCGCGGCGCGCTCGCCAAGCTCGCGGCGCTGGGAGCGGGCTGCGAGCGCGGCGTCGTGGCCGGCAGCGCCGGAAACCACGCGTGGGCGCTGGCCGAGGCGGCCCGGGCGCGCGGGGTGGCGTGCGAGGTGTTCATGCCGGCGCGCGCGCCGATCGCGAAGGTCGAGGGCTGCGCGGCGCTGGGCGCCGTCGTACGCCTCGCCGGCGAGTCGGTCGAGGACTGCGTGGCGGCGGCGAGGGAGCGAGCGCAGGAGGGCGGGCTCGCGTTCGTGCACCCATTCGACGATCCCGACGTCGTGGCGGGCCAGGGGACGATCGGGCTCGAGCTGCTGGAGGACGTCGACGACCTCGCGAAGGTCGTCGTCCCGCTGGGCGGCGGGGGGCTGGCGAGCGGGTTGGCCATCGCGGTGAAGTCGGCGCGGCCCGAGGTCGAGGTCGTCGGAGTCCAGGCGACCGCGTGCGCCTCGTTCGCGGAGTCGCTGCGGCACGGCGAGCCGATCGGCGTCGCGTCCGCCGTCACGATCGCCGACGGGATCGCCGTCAAGCGGCCGGGCGGGCTGACGCTCGGGCTCGTGGCGCGCTGGCTCGACGACGTCGTCGCGGTCGGCGAGGACGAGATCGCCGAGGCGATGGTCCTGCTCATGGAGCGCGGCAAGCTCGTCGTCGAGGGTGCCGGTGCCGTGGGCGTCGCGGCGCTGCTGGGCGGCCAGGTGTCGCCCGCCGCGACCGGAAGCACCGTCGTCGTCCTGTCCGGCGGCAACGTGGACCCGGGGATGCTCGCCGCGGTCGCCCGCCGCCACGAGACCCAGGTCGGGCGGCGCCTCGTGCTCTTCACGCGCGTTCCCGACAGGCCGGGATCGCTCGCGCGGCTGCTCGCATGCGTCGCCGGGGCGGATGCCAACCTCCTGGAGGTCGAGCACGTCCGCGAGGGCGTCGACCTGCACGTGCGCGAGACCGCCGTCCAGCTCGTGTTGGAGACGCGCGGGCACAAGCACGCCGAGGCGGTTCTCGCTGCGCTCGACGGCGACGGCTACAACGCCAGGGTCCTCAGCGGCCGAGCCGCCGGCGGCACGGACTGGACCGCTCGGCGCTGAAGCCGCGGATCGCCTCCGCGAGGCAGGCGTGGCAGGCTCGCACGCTGGCGCGGCTTGGTTGGCTCGGGCGAGCTCCGGGTATGCCCGCAGCTTGCTCGCGCCGCGTGCGCTGCCGTGGCTCTCGAGTACGCCACGCGGCAGCCGGTTCGGGGTCGCTCGCAGCGCCATGTCAGGCGCTCTCGCCGAGGCGCAGCCGCGTGTGCAGGCGCTTGAGCGGTGCCGGCGCCCACCAGTTGCGCTCGCCGAGCAGCGCCATGAGCGACGGCACGAGCAGGCAGCGCACGATCGTCGCGTCGATCGCGACCGCGAGCGCCGTGCCGATCCCGACCTGCTTGACGAAGACGATCTGCGACGTCGCGAACGCGCCGATCGCGATGCACAGCAGCAACGCCGCCGCGGTGACGATCCGGCCCGTGCGCTGGATCCCGATCGCGACGGACTCCTCGTTGCTCGCACCGGCATCCCGGGCCTCCTTGATGCGCGTCAGCAGGAACACGCCGTAGTCCGTGCTCAGCCCGAACGCGAGCGCGAGCAGCACGAGCGGCTGGGTCACCTCGAGGCCACCCGAGGTCGTGTAGTTCAGCAGCCCCATGAGGCGACCGTCCTGGAAGATCAGCACGAGCAGGCCGAACGCCGCGCTGATCCCCAGCACGTTCATGACGATCGCCTTCAACGGAAGGATGATCGACGCGGTCATCGCGAAGAGGATGAGCAGGGTCGTGACCGCGAGCAGCGCGAGCGCGAGCGGCAACCGCCCGCCGAGGCTCGTGACCTGGTCCTTGAAGCGCGCCGATTCGCCCGCGACGGCCACCGGCCCCGGCGCCGGGCCGTCGCGCACCCGGTCGACGAGGTCGAGCGCGGGCTGCTTCAGCGCCGGCGTCGCGGGCGTGACCTGGATGAGCCACGTGCGCTCGCCGACGTAGGCGGGCGGGTCGGCGGCGGCCGCGCCTTCGAGCCGGCCGGTGCGCTGCGCGTAGGCCCGCACCTCCGCCGCATCCGAGCGCGGGGCGGTCACCGCGACGTGCATCGGCGACGTCGGGCCGGGCGGGAACTCCGCGCGCAGCGCCGTGTCGACCACCTTCGCCGACGACCCGGCCGGCAGCACGCTCGCGTCCACGCCGGCGAACTCGATCCGCAGGAACGGCAGGCCGGCCAGGACGAGCACGGTCGCCGTGACCAGCGCGACGACCACCGGGCGGCGCATGACGAAGAGCGACAGGCGGTAGAAGAAGCCGCGCTCGGTGACGACCTCGCGATGCTTGAGCCGCGCGGGTGCGAGCGCGTTGATGCGGTCGCCGAGCACGATGAGCAGCGCCGGCAGCGCGGTCAGCGCGACGGTGCCCGCGACCACCGCCGTGATCGCGCCCGCGACGCCCATCGAGTACAGGAAGCGCGCGGGGAAGACGAGCAGCGAGAGCATCGCAACCGCGACGGTCAGCGAGCTGAAGATGACCGTCCGGCCGGCTGTCTTCAGCGTGCGGGTGAGCGCGTCGCGCCCCGGTCCGACGCGCTCCATCTCCTCGCGATATCGCGACAGGACGAACAGCGAGTAGTCGATCGCCAGCCCGAGCCCGAGGCCGATCGTGAGGTTCAGCGCGAAGATCGACAGCAGCACGCCCTCGTTGACGAGCCGCAGGCCGAGGAACGTGCCCATGATCGTGAGCAGCCCGACGAACAGCGGCAGCAGCGCCGCCACGGCGCCGCGGAAGATGAGCAGCGACAGCAGGAACAGCAGCGGGAACGCGAGCGTCTCGGCCCGTGCGAGGTCTTCGGAGACCTGGTCTGAGACCTGCGGGACGGCGACCGCGTAGCCGCCCACGGTCACCCCGCCGACCGGCTCCAGCGAGGCCGTGATCCGCTCGCCGGCGGCGGTCTGCGAGCTGCCGGTCTTCAGGTACGCGGCGACGTAGGTCGCGCGCCCGTCGCGCGCGACGAGGGGGTTGTCCTTCCTGCGCGGCGGCGGTGCGCGCCCGGCGGCGGCGAGCACCCGATCTGTGGTTGCCGGGGTCGTCACACCGACGAGCGACACCGTCCGCGCGACCGCCTCGTCGCCCGCGAGCGTGCGCACGACCCGCCGCACCTTCTCCAGCCCCGCATCGCTGAGCGCTGGCGTCGCCGAGCGGACGAGGACGATGATCGCCGGGCTCAGCGTCCGCCCGAGTCGCTTCTCCAGGTGCGCCGAGGTGACGGTGCTCTCCGCGCCGGGGTCGACGAAGTCGTCCGCGTTGCCCGTCGACAGCAGGCCGGTGACCGGCGTCCCGACCACGACCGCGACGACGAAGAACACGGCCGCGCCGATCAGGAAGCGCCGCGGGTGGTCGGTGATGCGCTGGGCGAGCGAGCTCAACATCGCCACGCGCGAGATTACGCGGTCGCCAGGCGGTGCCGCCGAGGCGCGCTCGTCAGACAGTGCCGGCGAGGCGCGGTCGCCAGGCGGTGCCGCCGAGGCGCGCTCGTCAGGAGGCGGTCCGCGCGATGCCCGCCTGCGCGACGCCACGCTCGAGCTCGTCGAGGCCGAAGCCGTCGACGGGACCGAGTGCTCCGCTGCCGAGCAGACCGCCGTCCGCGGCTCGCATGGCGCCCCACGCGAGCATCTCCGCCGTGAAGTCGTACGGGCTCGCGCCCTCGACCCGAACGGTCGCGAGCGCGACAGCTGACGCGTCGGAGGCCGTCGCCACGGCGTGCGAGCGTGCCCGCGCGCGCGCCGCTGCGTCCGGCCCGCCCGTCGAGCCGCGGACGAGCTTCGCCGCAACGCCCCCGATCGCGCCACGCACGCCGGGCACCTTCGTCACGAGCGACGTCGCGCCCGAGAGCACCTGCACCTGCCGCGACGCCGGGCCGAACCAGCCCAGCCAGACGCCGACGTCGCGCAGGCCCGGGTGCACGCGCGGCAGCGTGAACTGCTCGCTCGCGCCGACCGAGACCGCGGGCCGGCGGCGATCGAGGTCGAAGTGGCGGAAGTCCTTCGCCGTGCGCTCGGAGACCAGGCGCCCGTCGCGAAACGCGTACGCGGGCTCGGCGATCAACCCGACGCCCGTCGCGCGCGTGCCCCCGCTGAACTGCCCGGCGCGGTCGCCGCTGACGAAGTAGCCGACGTCGACGCGCACGGCGCTGTCGCCCGCCTCGCGCAGCGCGAGCGCGCCCGCGAGGTTGCCTGGCACGTAGTCGTAGCCCATCGCGGTGAGCAGGCCGCTGCCGGCGGCCTCCGCCTCGGGGCCAAACCGCTCGAACACCGACCGGATGAACGGCGGCTCGCCCGTCGAGTCGAGGTAGTGCGCGCCGGCAGCGAGCGCGCCGCGGACCGCGGCCGCGCCCCAGCGCGCGAACGGGCCGACCGTGGAGATCAGGACGTCGCCGCGATCGAGCATCGACGCGATCGCATCCGAGCCGCCGGGGGCCATCGCGTCGGCGACCGCGCTCTCGAGCCCGAGCTCCGCGGCGAGCTTGCCGACGCGCCCCGCGTCGCGCCCGACGAGCAGCGGCCGCGCGCCCCGCGCGGCCAGCGCGCGCGCCGTCAGCTCCCCCGTGAAGCCGGTGGCTCCGAAGAGCACGATGCGAGCGGACACGCGGTGCACGCTACCGATGACCCGCCTGGGAGATACCCTTGCGCCGTGGACGAACGGGTTCTCGCGGAGCATCTGATGACCTACGACACGTCCACCGAGAACGGCCTGCGGGCGGCCGTGGGCTTCGTCAAGGGCTGGCTGGAGGCCCGCGAGATCCCCGTCAGCGGGCGTGAGTTCGGCGGCCTGCCCGTCGTGCTGGCCGACGTCGGCCCCGCCGACGGCCCGTCCGTCATCTTCCACGGGCACGTGGACGTCGTGCCCGCGCACGCCGCGCAGTTCGTTCCGCGCGTCGAGGGCGACCGCCTCATCGGGCGCGGCGCCTACGACATGAAGGGCGGCCTCGCGGCGATGATGTGCGCCGTCCACGACGTCGCGGCCAACGGGCACGTGCGCGTGCGCTTCATCTGTGTGCCCGACGAGGAGTCCGAGGACGTCGAGCATCGCTGCACCGAGGCGCTCGTCGAGGAGGGCCTGCGCGCGGACTTCGCCATCACCGGCGAGCCGACCGACCTGCACATCGGCGTCCAGGCGAAGGGCGTGCTCGCGATCCGCGTCGAGATCGCCGGCACGGCGGCCCACGGCTCGACCCCGTGGCTCGGCGACAACGCGATCCTCAAGGCGTACGACGTGTTCCGGCGGATCGAGACCCTACGCTTCAGCCGGGAGTCGTCCGATCTCTTCGACCGGCCCTCGATCAACGTCGCGCGGATCGAGGGCGGCGACGCGTTCAACAAAGTGCCCGACCTCTGCAGCATGGACATCGACATCCGCTACCTCCCCAACCAGGATCCGGGTGAGATCCTCGCCGACATCCGCGCGCTGCCCGACGTGCGGATCGTCAAGACGTTCCAGCGCGCGCCGGCGCACGTCTCGCGCGCGAACCCGTACGTGCGCGCGCTGCGCGAGGCCGTGTCGAGGTCGCTCGACGGCGAGGCGCTGTCGGTCGGCCGCGACGGCGCGTCGGACGCGATCTCCTTCCTCGAAGCGGGCGTGCCGGCCGTCGAGTTCGGACCCGTCGGCGGCGGTCATCACGGGCCCGAGGAGTGGGTGTCGGTGCAGTCGCTGGGGCGCTATCGCCGCGCGCTGAGCGACTTCGTCGTCGGCCTGCCGGCGTGGCTCGCGCGAGACGCCGACAAGCCGCCGCTGCGCGCCGTCGAAGGCGGTCTCGCGTGAGCGTCCTCGAGCACGAGGAGCCGCCGCGGCTGGGCGTGCAGATGGCGAAGCGGTTCGCCCTCGGCAGCCTGCTGGTCGTGCTCCTGACGGCGACCGGCGTCGCGAGCGGGCTGCTGCTCGAGGTCCACCAGGACGTGACGGTCTTCGCGCGCGAGGCGACGCCGATCCCCGGCGTGAAGAACGTCCTCGACGACGTGCCGGCGGGCGAGCCGCAGACGATCCTCCTGCTCGGCTCCGACCGGCGCTACGGCGACGGCAAGGGCAACCCGCCGCGCTCGGACACGATCATCGTCGTGCGGCTGGACCCCGACAAGAAGGCCACCGCGGTCATGTCGCTGCCGCGCGACCTGAAGGTCACGATCCCCGGCCGCGGCACGGACAAGATCAACGGCGCCTACCACGCCGGCGGGCCGAAGCTCGCGGTGCGGACGGTGCGCAGCCTGCTCGGCATCCCGATCAACCACGTGATCAACGTGAACTTCGGCGGCTTCGCCCGTGCCGTCAACCGGCTCGGCTGCGTGTACGCCGACGTCGACCGGCGCTACTTCAACGATCGCGGCGGACCGGGCGGCTACGCGGTCATCGACCTCAAGGCCGGCTACCAGAAGCTCTGCGGCCAGGACGCGCTGAGCTACGTGCGCTACCGCCACGCCGACTCGGACTTCGTGCGCGCCGCGCGCCAGCAGGAGTTCCTGCGCCAGGCGAAGGAGCAGATCGGCCTGGGCAAGCTCTTCGGTGACCGCAAGGAGCTGTTGAAGATCTTCGGGCGCTACACGCAGACCGACATCGCCGACTCCAACGACGCGGCGATCCTGCGCCTGTTGAAGCTCGCCTACGAGTCATCCAAGACGCCGCTGACCGAGATCCGCTTCCCGGCGCTCGACGCGCCCGACGGCTACGTCGAGATCTCCCAGCGCAAGCTCGACGAGACCGTGCGGCGGTTCGTCGACGTGCGCGGTCGCGCGTCCGGCGGCAGCGGCGAGCCGGAGAAGCCCAAGCGCATCAAGGCGCGCAGCAAGCTCGCGCCCGGGCTCATCCTCGACAGGGAGGGCGGTGAGAACTACGTCCTGGCGATGAACCTGCGCCTGAGCGGGCTCGGGCTGCCGGTCTACTACCCGAAGGCGCGCCTCGCGGGCGAGGGCTATCAGCGCACGGGCAGCCCGCGGTCGTACGAGATCTACGACCGCAACAGGAACGGCTACCGGGCGTACCGGCTCGTGCTGTACGGCAACGAGATCGGCCAGTACTACGGCGTCCAGGGCACGACGTGGAAGGCCGCGCCGATCCTCGACAACCCGACCGACGAGGTGCGCATGCGCAAGCGCACGTACCGGCGCTACTTCGACGGCAAGAAGATCCGGCTCATCGCGTGGGAGACGCCGAAGGCCGTCTACTGGGTGTCCAACAGCCTCACGCAGAAGCTCACGAACCGCCAGATGATGGACATCGCCCGCTCGCTCGAGCGGATGCGCTAGTCGTTGCCGGCTCGTCGTCGCGTGGTCGCCCTGCCGCCCGCCCCGATAGGGTCCCCCGCCGCATGAGCGACGTCCGCGAACCCATCGGCGTCATCGGCACGGGCTACGTCGGCCTCGTCACGGCCGCCGGCTTCGCCCACCTCGGCAGCGAGGTCTTCTGCATCGACATCGATGCCGACAAGATCGCGCGGCTGGAGGCCGGCGAGATCCCGATCTACGAGCCCGGCCTGGCCGAGATGGTCGCCGAGCACCGCGACCGCCTGCACTTCTCGACGGACATCTCCGACGCTCTGTCGAACGCGCGGCTGCTCTTCGTCGCGGTCGGGACGCCGCCGACGTACTCCGGCGACGCCGACCTCGGCGCGGTGCGCGCCGTCGTCTCGTCGATCCCCGCGTCGGACCGCCACGCGCTCGTCATGAAGTCGACGGTGCCCGCCGGGACCGGCGCGTCGATCCAGCGGGTGCTAGCCGAGCAGGGCAAGGCCGGCCTCGCGTACGTCTCGTGTCCGGAGTTCCTCAAGGAGGGCTCCGCGGTCAATGACTTCCTGAACCCCGACCGCGTCGTCATCGGCGACGAGGGCGACTGGGCGGGCGACGCCGTCGTCTCGTTGTACGCGCCTCTGAACGCGCCGCTGGTGCGCACGGACATCGCATCGGCCGAGATGGTCAAGCTCGCCTCCAACGCCTTCCTCGCGACGAAGATCTCGTTCATCAACGAGATCGCGAACGTCTGCGAGGAGACCGGCGCGGACGTCATCGAGGTCGCGCGCGGCATGGGCCTCGACGACCGCATCGGCCACAAGTTCCTGCAGGCGGGCATCGGATTCGGGGGTTCCTGCCTGGCCGGTGACGAGACCGTGCTCGTTCGTATGCGCGGCCGCACGACGCTGATGACCTTCGAGCGCTTGTGGCGCCGCCTGGAGGACGACGGGCACGAGGAGCGCGACGGCGTCATCGAGCCGGCCGCGCTCGAGGTGCTGTCGTGGATCCCCGGTGGCGCCGAGCCGCAATTCATGCCGGTCGTGTGCGTGACACGCCGCGACTACGAAGGCGACATCGTTGACTTGCGGACGAAGATGGGCCGCCGGATCCGCTGCACGCCGGATCACCCGTGGATCGTCTGTGAAGGGACGGTGGGCGGCGAGCTCGCGCTCAAGCCTGCGGAGGCGCTGTCGGCATCGGACTGGCTGCCAATCGCGCAGGGCTCGCATGCGCTTCATGACACCTCTGCGCTTGCGCCCGTGCTGGGCGCGGTCGAGGCGGCGCAGGTGCATCCGAGCAAGGTCATCGTTCGGCTCGGCGCCGAGCGCGCCGCGGCGCTCGCCTCTCGGCCGATCGCGGAGCGGCGTGAGATCTTCCCCCGCGCTGTCGTCTCACGCTCGGGGGAGGTCAAGCGCACCGGCACGGTGCGCCTCGACGAGGCGGGCCGGGCAGACCTCGACCTTCGCGGATCGATGCTGGGCACAGCCAAGAACGGGATGTACGCGCCTTCCGAGATCGCGCTCGACGCGTCATTCTGGCGAGTCGCGGGGCTGTACCTCGCCGAGGGTTGCACGGTGTTCGGCGACCGCAACGCCGCGCGGATCACGTGGTCGTTTCACCCGTGGAAGGAACAGCACCTGGTCGACGAGGTCGTCGCGTACTGGATGCGCCACGGTGTGCCGGCACGTGCGTTCCGCACCGCGACCAGCCATGTGGTGTGCGTGCAGTCGCGGCTGCTCGGTGCCTGGTGGGCCCGCGTGCTCGGCATGGGTCGCAACGGCTACGAGCAGCGGCTCCCCGACCTCGTGTGGGAGCGCTCGTCCGAGGACAAATGGGCGGTGCTGTCTGGCTTGTGGGAGGGCGACGGATCGTGGTCGCTCGTCAACGGCGGGCCGAGCGTCATCCTCGAGCTGGGAACCGTCAGCGAGGAGCTGGCCGACGGCGTGCATCGGCTGCTTGGTGACCTCGGCGTTGTCGCATCACAGCGCATCGGCCGTACCGCGAAGTCCACGAAGGACACCTACTGGCTGCGGGTCAGCGGCGCCGATCAGGTCGAGCGCGCGATCGCGCTCGTGCCGGAGCGCGACCGCCGCGGTGTCGAGGCCTGCATCGCGCGCCAGCGCAAGCGGATCGCGCCCACTGGCTTCCGCCGTCTCGACGAGGACGGGCCCGCGTGGGTTCGCGTCGCGAGCACCGCGCTCAAGCCGTTCTCGGGGCCGGTCTACTCGATCGAGGTTCCCGGTACTCACACGTTCGTGACGAGTGCCGGGCTCACGACCCATAACTGTTTTCCCAAAGACGTCAACGCTTTGAAGCAGCTCGCGGGCAACTCCGGCTACCACTTCCAGCTGCTGAACGCCGTCATCGAGGTCAACGAGCTGCAGAAGCGGCGCGTCATCGGCAAGCTGCAGAAGCACCTCGGCTCGCTCGTCGGCAAGACGATCACGCTGCTCGGGCTCGCGTTCAAGCCGAACACCGACGACATGCGCGAGGCGTCGTCGCTCGTGCTGAGCGCGCGGCTGCAGGCCGACGGCGCGAACGTGCGGGTGTACGACCCGATCGCCGAGCACGAGGCGCGGACGCTCATCCGCGGCGTGCACTTCGCGACCGACGCGCTCGACGCCGTCGAGGGCGCGGACGCGGTCGTGCTCGTCACCGAGTGGGACGAGTTCGTGTCGCTGGACTGGACCAAGGTCGCGGCGCTCATGGCGGGATCGGTCGTGCTCGACGGGCGCAACGCCCTCGATGCCGACGCGGTTCGCGCCGCCGGGCTCACCTACGAAGGCATCGGCCGGGGAACGCTGACATCCTTCGCGTGATGCACCAGGAGATGGAGTGATGCAGGCGGTGATCCTCGTCGGCGGCGAAGGCACGCGCCTGCGCCCGCTCACGTCGTCGGTTCCCAAGACGGTCGTCCCGCTCGTGGACCGGCCGCTCATCGTCTACATGCTCGAGTGGCTGCGCAGCCACGGCGTGGACGACGTGATCATGTCGTGCGGGTTCCTCGCCACCGGCGTGCGCGACGTGCTCGGCGACGGGTCGCAGCTCGGGATCCGCTTGCGGTTCGTCGAGGAGCCCGAGCCGCGCGGCACGGCCGGCGCGCTGAAGTACGCCGAGGACCTGCTCGACGACCGCTTCCTCATGCTCAACGGCGACGTCCTCACCGACCTCGACCTCAGTGCCCAGATCGCGCAGCACGCGGCGACCGGCGCCGTGGGCACGCTCGCCCTCGTCCCGGTGCCCGACCCCTCGAGCTACGGCCTCGTCAGCCTGCGCGACGACCACTCCGTCGAGGAGTTCCTGGAGAAGCCGTCGCCGGACGAGCCGATCACGACGAACCTCATCTCCGCTGGCGCGTACGTGCTCGAGCGCTCGATGCTCGACCTCATCGAGCCCGACGTGAAGGTCTCGATCGAGCGCGAGGTGTGGCCGGCGCTCGTCGACAACGGCCTGTACGGCTTCGCCGACGACAAGGCCTACTGGATCGACATCGGCACGCCCGCGCGCTACCTGCAGGTGACGTTCGACATCCTCGAGGGCAACGTCAAGACCGACGTCGGCGCGCGGCTTGGCGAGATGTTCGTCGACGTCGACGCGTCCGCGACCGTCGACGGGCGCGTCGTCCCGCCCGCCGTCGTGCAGGGCGGTGTGACGATCGCGGAGGGCGCGCACGTCGGCAGCCTCGCGGTGCTGGCGGAGGGTGTCAGCGTCGGCGCGGGCTCGGTCGTCGAGCGCAGCGTCGTGCTGCGCGGCGCGCAGGTCGGCGAGGGCTGCGTCCTGCGCGACTGCATCGTCTGTCCCGGCGCGGTGATCGGCGACCGCACCTGGATCGTCGATGGCGCGATGATCGGCGAAGATGTGAAGATCGGCGCTGACAACGTGGTGTCACGTGGCGCTCGTGTGTTCCCCGGCATGGAGGTACCCGATGGCGGCCTCGCCTTCTGAAACGACCCAAAAGCTCGATGCCGAGGCGATCGCGGCCGTCGACTCGTCCGACCTGCTCTCCGACATCGTCGGCCTGCCCGAGCATCTGCGCGATGCGAAGTGGAAGGTCGAGTCCGCGCAGCTTGCGCCGTGGGACTCGCCGGGCGGGCTGATCGTCGCCGGCATGGGCGGCTCGGGCGTGGGCGGCCTGCTGGCGCGCGCGATGCTCGGCGACCACGCGTCGCGGCCGATCCTGTCCGCGCGCGAGTACGGCCTGCCGGCGTGGACGACCCCGGACACGACCGTCCTCTGCGCGTCCTACTCGGGCAACACCGAGGAGACGCTCGCCTGCTACGAGGCCGCTGGCGCGCTCGGCGCGAGGCGGGTCGTGGTGACGAGCGGCGGCAAGATCGCCGAGCTCGCGCGCGCCGACGGCGTGCCGGTCATCCCCGTCGCCGGTGGCTTTCAGCCGCGTGCCGCGGTCGCGTACATGACGGTCGCGGCGCTCGAGGTCGCGGGGCTGTGCGGCGCCGGGCCGCGGATGGGCTCGGAGCTCGACGTCGCGGCGGACCATCTCGAGCAGCTCGTCGTGGAGTGGGGCGCCGACGGCCCGGAGGACTCGGAGTCAAAGAGGCTCGCGCGCGGGCTCGCCGACAGCGTCCCGGTGATCGCCGGGTCGGGGCTCACGCAGGCGATCGCGTACCGCTGGAAGTGCCAGTTCAACGAGAACGCGAAGATCCCGGCGTTCTCCCACGAGCTGCCGGAGCTCGACCACAACGAGATCGTCGGCTGGCAGAGCGCCGCGGCGCTCGGGCGCTTCGCGGCAGTGTTCCTCGACGACGCCGACACGCATCCGCGCGTGCAGGCGCGGATCGCGCTGACGCGCGAGCTCGTCGCCGAGCAGGCGACGGGCACGTTCGTCGTCGCGTCGCGCGGCGTCACGGCCGTCGAGCGCGTCTTCTCGCTGGTTCTGCTCGGCGACCTCGTCTCGCTGTACGTCGCCGTGCTGCGCGGCGTCGACCCGACGCCCGTCGACGTCATCGAGCAGCTCAAGGGACGCCTGGCCTCAGGCAGCTGACGTCGCGTCCGCCGCGAGGCGCGCGATGCGCGCGGCGATCGCGTGCGCCGCCGCGTTGTCGTGCTCGCGCGCTCGCGTCAGCATCGGCGCCTCGCGTGCCGCCCGTCGCAGGAGGTCGCCGACAGACCTCGTCACGAACGCCTGCCGGTAGCGCGTCGGCGGCGAGCTTCGCCCAGGCCCGGTCATCGACGTCGGCGAGCGCTCGCGCGCCGCCGATGCTCATGGCGAGCCGGGTCGTCAGCTCGGGATAGACGACGGTGCTTACGACGTCGTAGAGCGGGGACAGCGTCGGCGCGCCGCGGTCATACAGCAGCGAGAAGTTCTTTCCGTGGGCGTCGCAGTTGCCGACGATCCAGTTGAAGGCCAGCGCGCGGAGCAGTCGCGGAAGCTCTTGAGCGGGGATCGGCGTGCATTTGCGGATCAGCTCGGCAGACTGCGCGACGGTGGGACCGCCCTCTTGTTGGTACTTCTTGTCGGCGGGCAGCCCAAGCGCTTGACAGAAGTCCTCCTGATGCAGGCGCCGGATCGGATCGGCGGTCAGGTCGCGGTCGTAACGCTCGACGACGAGGTACGGCAGCCCGGAGATCGTGCTGGCCTTCTTGATGCGCGCGACGGGCAGCTCACAGGCCCGCGCGAGCGCCATGCAGAACGCCTCGTTGTCGACGAGCCCCGAGAACCGCGCCGGCTCGGGCTTGAGGATGTGGGTCGTGGGCGCCGCCGAGTTCGTCGGAAGCGCCACGTGGCCTTCGTCGTCGATGATCACCGGGACCTTCGGCTGAGCGCCTGCGAGCGACAGCCTGATGCCCTCTTCCGCGTGCGCGGCGAGCGGGCGCTGCGGCAGCTCGTCCAGCAGGCGCGCCAAGCGCTCCTGGTCGAGCGGGTGCGACGCCGGCTTGGTCGCGGGCGTCTCGCCATCGGGCAGCAGGCTGATCGCACCCGCGACATCGCCGCCGACCTCGTCCAAGAGGGCATAGTCGTTGCCCTCGGATATCCCGAGGTTGCGCGCGAGCACGGCACGGACGTCGCCCTCCGGAAGCCAGCCGCCGAAGACCGCACGCGCGGCGCTATGTCCGTGCGCGGCCTCTTGGACGGGGAGCGACTGAGAGATCGGCGGACCGTCATACGCCGGGTCGTAGCGGAACTGGAGATTGCCGTTGGGCTTGCGGATCAGCGCGCCGACGCGCTGGTCGGCGATCCAGACCGCTAGCCGGCTCACCGGCCACGCTCGTGCAGCGTGATGTCGAGCCCGAGCACCTCCGCGACGCGCAGCGCGATGCCAAGCTGCACCGACGGCTTGCCCCGCTCCAACTCGCCGATCACCCGGCGGTTGACCGCGACGACGTCGGCAAGCGCGCTTTGACTCAGGCCAAGCTGCTGCCGCCGATCGCGAATGCGTTGCCCGAAGATCTCGGTGTTGGTCGGACTCATTGGTACCGATCGGTAACCATACACCTGCCAGATGAGTGGTGGTACCGATCGGTACCAACACCGCGGCTACCAGCGGTGCTGGTACCGCTCGGTAACCGCCTCAGCGCAGCCGCGCGGTGAAGCGCGACGTCGTGCTGCCGGCCCGGCCCTTCGCGCTCGTCGCCTTCGCGGTCGCCGTGACGCGCACGCTGCGGCGCTTGCGCAACGACCGGCGAGCGACCTTGCTCACCGGGACGCCGACCGTCGCCCGGTGGCCGTCGGCGATGCTGAAGCGCCGGCTGCCCAGACGCAGCTTGCCGGCCTTCAGCGTCAGCGTGCCGCGGCAGCGCCCCGTGGTGTGGCCGCAGTACACGCTCACCCAGCCGGCCGTTGCGCAGCCCTACAACCTTGCTCGCGACCCGGAGATCCAGCGTGCGAGCGGCCGCGGTCCCAACGTAGACGGGGGCATACGTGAACGACCGCCACGGCCCGGCGGCCCGCTGGCCGCGCGAGTTGGTCGCCGCGGCGCGCACCCGGTAGCGCTGGCCCGCGACGAGACCGCTGAGCGCAAGACGCGGCTGGATGCCGAGCCTCAACGCGTGCGTTTGCGACACGACCCCGGGATCGTCGGCGAGCTGCGGCGAGCCCGCGGGCGTCGCGATCTCGAGCGTGGGGCGCATGACGAGCGACCGCCCGTCGCGCGACCGCTCACCGGGATCGATCGCGACGCCGACCGCGAGCCGGCCGTCCGGCATGGGCAGCGGGGCGTCGGGCAGCGAGACCTCGGGCGTCGTCGCCGAGTCGTAGATGTCGATCGCATACGTAGCCGACTGGCCGCCGGTCGCGTCGTGGCCGCGCGAGATCGTCATCGCGGACGCAGCGAGACGGACTCGCCGGGCGCCGGGGACGACACCCCGTAGACGGCCTGGTCGGTGCCGTTCTCCTCGCCGGCGAGCAGGATGTCGGCGCGGGCGTCGCCGTCGACGTCGCCGAGGACGTCCACGAGGCTCGACGTGATCCGGTGCGCATCGTCGGCGCCGATCGTCGCGACGCGCGGGCCCGCGGACCTCGCGTCGATCGTGCTGCCGGCCGCGTCGCGCGGGGATAGACGATCGCGGCGGATCCATAGGAGGCGACGAGCAGGTCCGGGACGCCGTCAACGTCGAGGTCGCCCAGCGGAGCCGTGCCGGGCTGATGATCGCGCCGTTGCCGCCGCTCCCTCCGCCGACGCCGACGAGCCGTCGCCGTCCCCGTCGACGTCGCCGACGTTCGCGGCCGTCAGCCACGGCGCCGAGCGGTCGGCGGCGCTCCACGACGGGTACTCGATGTGCTGCTCGCCGATCGCGCCCTCGGGGCTCGCCTGTGCGCCGGCGCGGCAGCGACGCCAAGGGCAAGGCACGCGAGCAGGGGGAGACAGGACCGCACGAGCACGGTATCGGCCGTGGCGCGCGCCCGCTTGACCGCCGGCCCCGGGGCTCAGCTGAGCGCGCCCCGCTGCCGATACGGCCTTCGTGAGACGCGTCCTCTGCATCGCGCTGCTCGCGCTTGGCTGCGCGGCCGGCCCCGCGCTCGCGGCCGGCCCCGAGGTCACCCGCGAGGGCGACGCGCTCGTCGTGACCGGCGGCGCCGCGAGCGAGTCGATCACGATCTCGGCGGGCTCCAGCGGCGGGCTCTCGGTCACGGGCTTGCAGCTCGCCGCGGCGGCGATCCCCCTGGCTTGCACCTGGGACGGGTACCGGCTCGCGTGCGCGACCCCCGCGTCGATCGTGGTCCACCTCGGCGCCGGCGACGACCACCTCACGACGTACGGCACCGCGCTGCCGATGGTCATCGACGACGGCCCGGGCAACGACTGGGTCGAGCACGGCTACGGCGACGCGACGTTCCTCAACGGCGAGGGCGACGATCGCTTCTCGGGCTACGGCAACGACCGCTTTCTCAGCGGGCCCGGCGCGGACCGCTTCGAAGGCGGCGGCGGCGCCGACACGGTCTCCTACGCGGCCGAGTCGCGTCCCGTGCAGATCGACGTCAACACACCCGGTGGAGACGGCGTCGCGGGCGAGGGCGACACGGTCGACCGCTGGGTCCAGCGCATCGAGGGCGGCAGCGCGGACGACGTCATCGCAGTCAGCTCGGCCACCACGCAGGTCACCGGCGGCGCGGGCGACGACACGCTGAGCGGCGGGACGACGTCGCGGTACTCGAACGTGGCGCCGCTCGCCCTCGACGGCGGCCCCGGCAACGACCGCCTGCGAGCCAACGCCGGCTCGGCGCGGCTCATCGGCGGCGACGGCGACGACGTGCTCGAGGGCGGCTCGGAGATCGACGGGCTGAACGGCGGCCCCGGCGACGACGTGCTCGACGGCGGCGGGGCGAACGACACGCTCGACGGCGGCGCGGGCGCCGACGCCATCGCCGGGGGCGGCGGCACCGACACCGCCGACTACGGCGCGCGCACCGCGCCGCTGCGGCTGACGCTCGACGGCCTCGCGAACGACGGCGAGGCCGGCGAGGGCGACCGGCTCGCCGGCGACGTCGAGCGGCTGCTCGGCGGGTCGGGCGACGACCTGCTCGCCGGCAACGGCGCCGACAGCGACGCTCGACGGCGCGCAAGGGCGACGACCGGCTCGTCGCCGCGCACGGGCGCAGCCAGCTGCGCGGCGGGCCCGGCAGCGACACCGCCGACCTCTCGCGCGTCGACGCGCGACCTCTACGATCTACATGACCGACGCCGGCGACGGCTGGGCGAACCTCAGCGGGCTCGGCGCGAACACGACCAGCGACACCGCGGGCTTCGCCGACATCGAGAACCTCGTCGGCGGCTCGGGCGACGACACGCTCACCGGCAACGCGGCGCCGCAACCGGCTCGAGCGGCGGCCCCGGCGACGACGACCTCGACGGCGGCGGCAGCGGCGACGTCCTCAGCGGCGGCCCCGGCCTCGACACCGCCGACTACGGCAGCCGCCGCGCCGCCGTGCGCGTGACGCTCGACGGCCGCGCGGACGACGGCGAGCCCGGCGAGGCCGACCTCGTCGACACCGAGCGCGTCGCGGCGGCTTCGGCGCCGACGTCCTCATCGGCGGCGCCGGACCCGACGCGCTGCTCGGCGCCGCCGGCGACGGACACGATCCGCGGCGGGGGCGGCGACGACGTCGTCGTCGGCGGCGGAGGGCGCCGACAGCTCGCCGGCGACGGCGGTCGCGACGCGATCGTCGCCTACGACGCGAGCGCCGACGTCGTGAGCTGCGGTACCGACAGGCTCGACACGGTCAGCGTGGACGCCGCCGATCGCGGTCACGGGCCGCTGCGCCGCGGTCCTGCGCCAGGTCGGCAACGGCCGCGACGCGCCGTCGGCCCGCGCCTCCGCCGTCGGTCGAAGGACACGCGCAGGCGGCGGCTGAGCGGCAGCTCGCGCGCCGACACGCTCGTCGGCGCGGGCGGGCGCGACACGCTGCGCGGCCGCGCCGGCGCCGACCGCCTGCGCGGCGGCCGCGGGCGCGACCGGCTCTTCGGCGGCACGCGGCGCGGACTGGCTGTCGGGCGGCACCGGCGGCGACCTGCTCGACGGCGGCGCCGGGCCACGACCTGCTCGAGGGCGAGGAGGCGCCCGACCGGCTGCGCGGCGGCGCCGGCACCGACCGCCTCTTCGGCGGCACCGGCGGCGACGACCTCGACGGCGGCTCCGGCGACGACGCGCTGGACGGCGGCTCGGGCGACGACGAGCTCGCCGGCGGCGGCGGCGACGACGCGATCGTCGGCGGCTACGGCCACGACAAGATCGCCGGCGGCGCCGGCAACGACACGCTCGACGGAGCCGAGGCGCCCGACGGCATCGCGGGCGGCTCGGGCGACGACGAGATCCAGGGCGGCTCGGGTCCGGACGTCCTCGTCGGCGGCGACGGCGACGACCGCATCGACGGCGGCTCGGGCACGGACCGGATCGAAGCCGGCGCTCGGCGACGACGTCGTCATCTCGGTCGGCTCGAGCGACAGCGTCGACTGCGGGCCGGGCTATCGACACGATCGTCGTCTCGGCGCGCCACGCCAGCATCGCGGGCCTGGACGTGCGAGCGCGTCCAGATCGCCGGCGCGCAGGCGAGCGATCCGAGCCTCGGGCTCGTCGTGCTCACCGCCGACACCGGCGAGGTCGCAGACCGGCGCCGCGCTGCGCGACAAGCTGCTCGGCGGCCGCGGCGCCGACGTCCTCTCGGGCCTCGGCGGCGGCGACGTCCTCTGGGGCGACCACATCCCCGGCAGCGGCGCGCCCGACCAGCTGCTACGGCGGCGACGGCGCCGACACGATCTACGGCGGCGGCGGACCGGACCTCGTCGACGGCGGCGCCGGCAACGACTACCTGCAGGGCGACGACGGCGCCGACGTCATCGTCGGCGGCGCCGGCGCCGACCACATCCGCACCGGGCTCCGGCCGCGACCGCGTCACGCGCAGGCGCCGGCAACGACGGGATCGACGCGCTCGTCGACGGCGCCGACGCCATCGACTGCGGCTCGGGCCGCGACATCGTGCGCGCCGACCCCGACGACCGCCTGCGCAACTGCGAGGTCGTGCGGCGCTCGTAGGGCCGCGGCCCGCGCGCGGCCGGGCCGCGGGTCCATGCGGCCGCCCGATCTTGTACGGCCGGGCCATGGGCGGCAGCCGGCGCCCGCCTAGCGTGGCGGGCGTTCGGTCCAACGGGGAGGATCGATGTCGTCTGCGCTGTCTCGTCGGCGCGCGCCGATCGCGGCGCGCGACGCTCATCTCGGCCTGCCTGGCCGCCGCCGGCGCCGCCGCGCTCGGCGCCGCGCCGGCTGGCAGCGATCAACTACGTGCCGAACGCCAACGGCGGCGACGTGGGGCATCCACGACGCCGCCGCGCCCGGCCTCGACACCGGCAGCGTCCGCGACGCGACCGACAACGCGCTGCGCGGCTTCGGCGGCATCCGCGTCCGCGTCTCCGGCGGCACTGACGCCCGACCCGCGCCTCAACGGCGAGCTCATGCGCGGCTTCGGCCTGCGCTTCGACGGCCTCGACCGCTTCGACACGACCGACGACGTCAACCTCGCGGGCCTGAGCATCCGCCGCGCGATCCGCGTCGAGCGCACCGCGAGCTGGGCGCGCTACCTCGACACGTTCACGAACACGACCGCGCGCCCGATCCGCGCGGAGATCGCCTTCGGCGGGCAGACGGGCAGCGGCGCGGGCAACGGCCTGAGCCGCGTCGTCGACAGCTCGAGCGGCGACACGACGATCACGAACGCCGACTCCTGGGCCGAGGTCGCGACCTCCGCGACCGCCGCGGGGCCGACGTCGAACGGCCCGTCGGCGGTCGTCATCGGCAGCCCGTCGCCGTTCACGGGCGGCCTCGCGCGCGCCGCGAACTTCCTGCGCAACCCGTGGGACGAGGCGCTCGCGCTCACCGGCCACGAGGCGAACTTCTTCGGCTACCTCAACAACATCGTGCTGCAGCCCGGCGAGACGCGGACGCTCATGCGCTTCGTCGTCGTCGGCTCAACGAGACGAGCTCGACCGCCGCTCGGCGGGCCGAAGCCGGCCGCCGGGCTCGCAGATCGCGGCCGTCAAGGCCGCCGCGCAGGCGCTCGCCGCGTCGCCGCCCGTCGGCGACCTCACGACCGCCGCAGATCTGCCGGCTGGCGAACTGGGTCGTCGCGACGCTGACCGCAGCCGACTGCTCGCAGGTCGCGCCGCACGAGCAGCAGGCCGACCCGCAGGTGCCGGCCGCGACGACCGTCCTCGCCCTACGACGTCGTCGACAAGACGATCCAGCAGCTGCGCGCCGACATGGAGTCCGGCGCGACGACCTCGGCGCAGATCACCCGCGCGTACCTCGACCGCATCGCCGCCTACGACACCGGCCAGCTCGGCTTCCACAGCATGACCTTCATCGCCGAGGACGCGATGGACCAGGCGCGCGAGGCGGACCGCAAGCGCGCGCTCGGCGAGCACGGGCCCGCTGCTCGGCATCCCGGTCGCGGTCAAGGACCTCTACGACACGAAGGACATGCCGACGACCAACGGCAGCCTCGTCTTCGAGGACTTCCGCCCGACGAAGGACGCGACGCAGGTCAAGCTCATGCGCGACGCGGGCGCGGTCATCATCGGCAAGGCGACGATGTCCGAGTACGCGAACTCCGGGCACTTCTCCGACAGCGCGTGGGGGCAGGTGTGGAACGCGTTCGAGCCGTCGAAGAGCTCGATCGGCTCGAGCGGCGGCTCCGGCGTCTCGACGGCGCTGAGCTTCAACGCGTTCTCGATGGGCAGCCAGACCGGCGACTCGCTGTGGGGCCCGTCGTCGGCGGCGAGCCTCTACTCGCTGCGCGGCACGGACGGCATGACGAGCAACTACGGCGCGATGCCGCTGACCTGGCTGCAGGACTACACGGGCGCGATCACGCGCTCGGTGTCCGACCTGGCGGACGTCCTGAACGTCACGACCGGCACCGATCCGAAGGACTTCCGCACGGCCGAGGCGAGCGCGCGGCGCCCCGCCGACTGGCGCACGGCGCTCGATCCGAACGCTCTGCAGGGCAAGCGGCTGGGCTACGCATCGGCCGCGTTCCAGGACCCGTTCGGCACGACCGCGACCCGCGACGCGCTGATGGCCTCGTTCGCGAACTTCACGGCCGCGGGCGCGACCGTCGTCGAGATCCCGGCGCCGCCGAGCGCGCCGCCAAACGCGCCCGGCGATCGCGGCTACGAAGGCTGGCAGCGCTGGCTCGACGACCACCCGGAGTCCTCCTACGACAGCCCGGTGCAGATCATCACGTCGCAGAAGCGGCTGCCCTACAGCCGCCAGGCGACGTACACCGGCACCGGGCCGATGACGCCGACGCAGGTCGACGGCTGGATCGGGTTTCGGACGGAGTACAAGGCGATCGGCTGAAGACCTGGATGGACGACAACGACGTCGACGCGGTCATCTACCCCGGCATGCTGAGCGACATCAACCTCAACGACGGGGTCGCCAACAGCTTCGGTCGGCTGGACCCGCAGTCCTCGGCGTCGGGCGTGCCGTCGGTGATCTTCCCGGCGACGGTCAACGACCACGGCGAGCCGGCGAACCTCCAGCTCATGGGACGCGCGTGGGACGACGCGAAGCTCGTCGGCTTCGCGTACGCCTTCGACCGGCGTGGCGAAGGCGCACATCGCGCCGGCGACCGCGCCGAAGCTCCCGTACGACCCGAGCGTCCCGCCGCCGCCGGTCGTCATCGAGAAGCCGCCGGTGCCCGTGACGGCGGCGCCGGCGCCCGACCCGAGCACGAACGTCGTCGCACCGCCGCCCCCGGCGCCGGCCAAGCCCGGCAGCTCGACGGTCAGCGTCGCGGCGGCGAGCGCGCGGCTGCGCGTGCTCAACCCGAACGCCGCGGCGGACGCCAAGGGCCGCTTCACGGTGCTGCTGAGCTGCGCGGGCAAGGGGACGTGCGGCGCGCGGCTGACGCTGCGCCGCGCGGGCAAGGTCGTGACGCGCAAGACGGTGAGCGTCAAGGCGGGCGCCCGCTCGCGGCTGCGCGTCGCGACGACCGGCGCGACCAAGCGCTCGCTCGCGCGCGGCTCGCGGATCAAGGTGCAGGTCGTGCTGGCGCCGCTCGCGGGCACGGCCGTCCCGCAGACCGTGTGGACGGTCGCGGTGCGCGGCGCGCGCCGCGCGCCGTTAGGGGCATCGCGCTGACGGCCGGGGATACCGGCGCTTGAGGCCGTTACGTCGAGTCGCGGCGCAGGCTCGCTGCGAGGGTCTCGACGGAGGTCACGTAGGCGTCGGAGTGGTTGTAGGAGCGCAGCGCCGCGCGCCAGTCCTGCGGCGCGCCGGACGCGCGCAGGTAGCTCGCCATCGCGGGGATCGCGTCGGCCGGGTCGTGCGGGTCGCGGTCGCCGTCGCCGTCGCCGTCCAGGCCGAACCGCTCCCACGTACCGGGTAAGAACTGCGCGGGGCCGCTCGCGCCGTGCGGGTTCGCGCCGCTGAGGATCCCCGCGATGCCCGCCTGGCCGTGGCCGGACTCGATGGCGCCGACCGCCGCGAGCCGGGTCCAGTCCAGGCCGTAGCGCCGCCGGCGCGCCGGTACTGCGCGAGGTAGTCGGCGGGGATCTGCAGCCGGGCGGCGAGCGGATCGATGATCGGCGAGGCGGGCGGGTGCGAGGGGACCGCGCTCGCCCGCGCCGCCGAGACGCCGCCGACGCCGTGCTCGATCTCGCCGTCGCGGGCCGGCCAGCCGAAGATCGCGACGAGCAGCGCGGTCGGGCATAGCGCGCAGGCCGCCACGACGGCGACGCGCGGCGCGCGCCGCGACCGCCCGATGCCCGCCGAGAGCCGCGGGCTACGGCGCGAGCCCCGCGCTCCTTTGAGGCGGGCCTTCGGGGGCTGCTGGCCGCTCGCCTCCCGGGGACCGGCCTTCGGAGGCTGCGGGCCGCGGTGCGGGGTCCGCGCTCCCTGAGGGCGGGCCTTCGGAGGCTGCGGGCCGCGGTGCGGGGTCCGCGCTCCCTGAGGGCGGGCCTTCGGAGGCTGCGGGCCGCGCGCCTCTTGGGGGCCGGCCGAGGGCGATCGCCGGGCGAGGGCCTCAGCACGCGCGCTCGCGTCGTGCGCTGCGGCTTCGGCCCGCGCGACGGCGCGCACCGCCTCCGCCCGCGCGAGTTCGACCCGGGCGCAGGCGGCCCGCGACTCCTCCAACCGCGCGCGCGTCGTGCCGAGCTGGCGCTCGATCTCGTCGCGCCCCGCGTCGGGAGCCGGCAGCGCGAGCCACGCGTCGCCGAACTCGAGCCCCAGCGGGCGCGCGCTCGCCGGGACAGCGAACCCGAGCGTCAGCGTCGCGTCCCCAGCGCGCGGGGCGGGCGCTGGCAGCGGCGCGCGACGATGGATGCGCCCGGGCGCGCGGGTGACGAGCCAGGCGCTCGCCGCCTCGGACGGCGCCAGCCCGCCGAGCGCGAGCGTCACGCGGATCAGCGCCGTGCGCGGCCCGGCCTCGATGCGCTCGTAGCGCACGACGTGGACGAGCGACGGCTCGGCCGTCGCCGCGTGGCTCGGTGGCGGGCACATCGAAGTAGCGCGTTTGTACTGCAAATCGCCACTTCCGCAGCGATCTGCAAGATCCCGTTCACGGTGCGGCGGCGCGCGGACCGCGCAAACCTTGACACGCCCGTGGTAAGGTTCACCGCGAGATGGACGCCTTGACGATTCAGGAGGCTGCGGAGACGACGGACTGGTCGCCGCGGATGCTGCGCTACATCGAGCACGCGGGGCTCATCGAACCCCAGCGCTCGGAAGCGGGCTACCGACTGTACGGACCCGCCGAGCTGCAGCGCCTGCGGACGCTGCGTGAGCTCGTGACGCGCTTTGACATCGGCCTCGGCGACGTCGGCTTCGCGCAGCGGCTGCGCCGCGACGACGAGCTCGCAACGCGCTCGACGCCTGGTTCGAAGCGCAGCCCCGGCGTCCCGAGCACGTCCCCGCGGCCGACTGGCTGCGCTGGGAGCAGGACAAGCACTCAAAGCTCCTGGCCCTGGCCGGAGCGCACATCGCGCCGGAACCGGCCACCACCCACGCCTGATCTGACCTCAGAGGAGACCCCCAGCACATGACCCCCGAGACCGCCACGAAGCTCGACTACAAGGTCGCCGACATCTCGCTTGCCGACTACGGCCGCAAGGAGATGGACATGGCCGAGCACGAGATGCCCGGCCTCATGCAGACGCGCGCGGAGTACGCGGACGCGCAGCCGCTGAAGGGCGCGCGCATCACGGGCTCGCTGCACATGACGATCCAGACGGCCGTGCTCATCGAGACGCTGACGGCGCTCGGCGCCGACGTCCGCTGGTGCTCCTGCAACATCTTCTCGACGCAGGACCACGCGGCCGCCGCGGTCGTCGTCGGCAAGGACGGCACCGCCGACGAGCCGAAGGGCACGCCGGTCTTCGCGTGGAAGGGCGAGACGCTCGCGGAGTACTGGTGGTGCACGCAGCAGGCGCTCGTGTGGCCGGACGGCGGCCCGAACCTCATCCTCGACGACGGCGGCGACGCCACGATGCTCGTCCACAAGGGCGTCGAGTACGAGGCCGCCGGCGCCGCGCCCGATCCGTCGACCGGCGAGTCCGAGGAGTTCGTCCACTTCCTGACGCTGCTGAACGCCTCGCTCGCCGAGGACGCACAGCGCTGGACGACGATCGCCGCCGGCATCATCGGCGTCTCCGAGGAGACGACGACCGGCGTCGGCCGCCTGTACCAGATGGCGAAGGCCGAGACGCTGCTGTTCCCGGCGATCAACGTCAACGACTCCGTCACGAAGTCGAAGTTCGACAACCTCTACGGCTGCCGCCACTCGCTCGTGGACGGCATCTTCCGCGGGACCGACGTCATGCTCGCCGGCAAGGTCGGCGTGGTGTGCGGCTACGGCGACGTCGGCAAGGGCTCGGCCGCCTCGCTCGCGGCGCAGGGCTGCCGCGTCGTCGTCACGGAGATCGACCCGATCTGCGCGCTTCAGGCGTGCATGCAGGGCTACGACGTCAAGACGATCGAGGACGTCGTCGAGACGGCGGACCTGTTCATCACCACGACCGGCAACAAGGACATCATCACCGCCGCGCACATGGCGCAGATGAAGCACCAGGCAATCGTCGGCAACATCGGCCACTTCGACAACGAGATCGACATGGCGGGGCTCGAGAAGACGGAAGGCATCGAGCGGATCAACATCAAGCCGCAGGTCGACAAGTGGGTCTTCCCGGACGGCCACGCGGTCATCATCCTGTCCGAGGGTCGCCTGCTGAACCTCGGCAACGCGACCGGCCACCCGTCGTTCGTGATGTCGAACTCGTTCACGAACCAGGTGCTCGCGCAGATCGAGCTGTTCACGAACACCGACGCGTACGAGAAGCAGGTCTACGTGCTGTCCAAGGAGCTCGACGAGAAGGTCGCGCGCCTGCACCTCGGCGCGCTGGGCGCGAAGCTCACGACGCTCACGCCCGAGCAGGCCGAGTACATCGGCAAGCCGGTCGACGGCCCGTACAAGCCCGACACGTACCGCTACTAGCGGGCCGGGCCCGGGAGGGACACGGGGTGCCGAGAGGACCGGCGGCCCCTGTGGCCGGCCATGACGTGGCGGACCTGTCGCTGGCCGAGGCCGGCCAGGTCCGCATCGCGTGGGCGGACGGGCAGATGCCGGTGCTGCGGTCGGTCCGCACGCGGTTCGCTTCCGAGCGGTCGCTCGACGGCCTGCGGGTCGCCGCGTGCCTGCATGTTACGTCGGAGACGGCGAACCTCGTGCTGACGCTCATGGCGGGCGGCGCGCACGTAGAGCTGTGCGCGTCGAATCCGCTGACGACGCAGGACGACGTCGCGGCCGCGCTGGTGGGCCATGGCGTGGCGGTCCACGCTCGTCGAGGCGAGACCGGCGAAGCGTACGGCGCGCACGTCATCGCGGCCGCGGCGCGCGGGCCGCAGATCACGCTCGACGACGGGGCGGACCTGCTGAGCGTGCTGCACGCGGGCGACGCTTCGTGGCGCTCGGAGCTCATCGGCGGGACGGAGGAGACGACGACGGGGCTCGTCCGGTTGCGCGCGCTCCAGGACGAGGGGCGGCTGCGCTGTCCCGTGATGGCCGTCAACGAGGCGCTGACCGAGCGTACGTTCAACGACCGCTACGGCACCGG
Organism: uncultured Actinomycetes bacterium; assembly: GCA_963743055.1. GTDB lineage: Bacteria > Actinomycetota > Thermoleophilia > Solirubrobacterales > Solirubrobacteraceae > CADCVQ01. The sequence goes on from CAVUOK010000010.1 coordinate 112,486, forward strand.
CCAGTCGACGCTGGATGGGATCCTGCGCGCGACGAACCTGCTGCTCGCGGGGCGGACCGTCGTCGTGATCGGCTACGGCTGGACCGGCAAGGGCGTCGCGCTGCGCGCGCGGGGGGCGGGCGCGTCGGTGATCGTCTGCGAGGTCGACCCGATGCGCGCCCTCGAGGCGCGGATGGACGGCTGCGAGGTCATGCCGGCGCTGGACGCCGCCGCGCGCGGGGACGTCTTCATCACCGTGACGGGTGGGCGTGACGTCCTCGCGGGCGAGCATTTCGACCGGATGAAGGACGGGGCGATGCTCGCCAACGCCGGGCACTTCGACGTCGAGATCGCGGTCGACCAGCTCGCGGAGCTCGCGGTCTCGCGCAGCCAGGTGCTGCCGTTGGTGGAGCAGTTCGAGCTCGAGTCGTCGCGGCGGCTGAACCTCATCGCGCAGGGGCGCGTCGTGAACCTCGCGGCGGCCGAGGGCCACCCGGGCGCGGTCATGGATATGTCGTTCGCCAACCAGGCGCTGTGCGTCGAGCACCTCGCGCTGCACGGCGCGTCGCTCTCGCCGCGCGTGCTGCCCGTGCCGGGCGAGATCGATCGCGAGGTCGCGCGCCTGAAGCTCGCGTCGCTGGGCATCGAGATCGACGAGCTGACAGCGGCCCAGCGCGCGTACCTCACGAGCTGGCGCAGTTAGCCGCGCGTCTGCCCTCTGGTTATACTCGCCAGGTATGACTTCCCGCGTTGGAGCCAAGGGCCAAGTCGTGATTCCTAAGGAGCTACGCGATCGCGCGGGGCTCCACCCCGGCACGGAGGTCGAGTTCGAGCTTCGCGACGATGCCGTGACGCTCGTTGTCGGGAGGGCGCGAACTGGGCTGGCGGGCCGATTTGCCAAGAGCGGGATGGCGAGCAAGCTGCTCGGCGACCGTGCCGCCGAGCCTCGGTGAGCGTCTGCCTGGACAGCTGGGCGATCCTCGCATGGCTTGACGGCGAGGAGCCCTCGATGGGCCGGGTGCAGGCGGCATTGCCGACGCGGCCGGTCGTGAGCTGGCTGAACCTCGTCGAGGTCTACTACCGGATCGAACGCGACCACGGCCGTTCCGCGGCCGACCAGGTGCTGGCCGAGCTGCGCACCGTGCTCGAGTGCGACCTGCCGGGCACCGGTCGCATGGTCGAAGCGGCGAGGCTCAAGGCCGCCATTCCAATGGCGCTCGGCGATTGCTTCGCAGTAGCCACGGCCACGGCGCATGGGCTTGTGCTGCTCACGGGCGACCCAGAGATCCTGCAGCGTGAGGATCTGCCCTGCCGGACGCAGGACCTCCGAGGCTAGGTGGCGTCCGCCGGATCCGGCGTGCGCGGGATGACGCGCGTGAGGCGGCCGACGATCTGCTTCGCCGCGACCGGCCCCCAGTAGCGGCTGTCGTCGGAGGCGCCGCGGTTGTCGCCCAGCATGTAGTAGCGACCGGCGGCGATGGTGAACGTCCGCGGGAAGTCGCACGGCGCGCCCGCGTGGCAGGGCGTGATGAACGGCTCCTTGGCCCGCCGGCCGTTGCGGACGACGCGGCCCTTGCGGATCGAGATCCGGTCGCCCGGACCGGCGACGATCCGCTTGATGAAGTTCGTGTCCGCAGACCGGCGCGTCGCGACCGCGCACGCCTGGCCCTTCGGCGGACGCTTGCCGCACTCGTTCGCGCTCTCCGCTCCAGCCGGCGGATGGAAGACGACGATGTCGCCGATCGACGGCTTGGCGTGCCGATACGCGGCGTGGTCGATCAGGACGGTCGCGCCGAGAGGGAGCGTCGGGAGCATGCTCTCGGAGGGGATCGTGTGGAGGTAGGAGCTGCCGACGTGGGCGTGCGACGGCAGCTCGAGGATCTTCCACGCGCCGTGCTCGACGATCGCGGTTCCGGTCTCCACCGGCTCGATGTCGCCGAACGTGGTCCGCACGGACACGCGCGCGCGACCCGGCTTGACGTGCACCGCGATGACGCGCGTGCTCGCCAGGCGGGCCCGGCGCGCCGCGTCGATCACCTCGGCCTCGGCTCCGAGCTCCGAGACGCACTCCCTCCGCAGCACCGCGACGGTCGGGATCTGTGGCGCTGCGTCACGCAGCCTGCGGTCGGAGATCTGCGCGCACGCGAGCGCGTAGTCGCCTTGCGCGAGCGCCCGGGCGAACGTCACGAACGGCACGCCGGCGGCATCGCTCGGCACGGCGGCCCGCGGCGCCGCGGTGCCGATCGCCGCGGTCGCGCACAGCGCCGCCAGCGCGACTGCCCCGGTGCGCAGCGTGCCGGTCATCGGCGCGATGATCGCAGCCTGCCGAAGCTAGCGTGTGAGGGTGACCGTCAGCGGATTGGGCGCTGGGAAAACCCGTCGAACCTTGCGAACGCGTGCACTACTAGCGCCTGAGGGTGGCCGTCAGCGGATTGGGATTGCCGCGCCGCGTGCGGGTTACGTGGATCGTGCGGCTGGACAGCCGCTCGATGCGCCAGCGCCGGTCGCTCGCGCAGTTCCCGTGCTCGATCTCCTCCCTGAAGATCCGGCGCGTGGGGTCGTTGCCGACCTGGTAGAGCCGGCCGCGGCAAGCGAGGCCGGGGTAGCTGATCGTCACCCCTTTGTGCTTCGTGAACTTGATGCTGAGCTTGTCCCTGTCGATGAGCTTGTCGTCGGCGTCGCGCTGGTAGCCGATGCCTGTGTAGGTCCCGCTTGCCGGGCGCGCCCTGCCATCGGCCGGAGTCGGCGGCGGAGGTGGTGGTGGCGGCGGAGGAGGGGGTGGCGGTGGAGGCGGCCGGTCGATCATGATGCTCGCCGCCGTCTGACGCGCGAGCTGGCCGAGGTCGGCGGTGGACGCGCGCCCGTAGGCGAGCACGGCGAACTGGCGCGGTCCGCGCCGGAGGATCACGTCGACGTTGTAGGTCGTGAGGCCCGTCCGCCCCCGGTAGCGGTAGTTCAGCTGATACGCGGGATCGCCGGCGATGGTGTACTCGGCGGTGCTGGTTCGCCGGTATCCGGGCTTGTCGGGGTCCGCGCGGTGGAAGCGGTGGAGATCCTTCCCGTTCTCGACCGGCGTGCGGCGGTAGTTCGCCAGGGCGTCGACGACCAGACCGACGTGGCGCACCGGGTCCGTCATCGCTGTCCGCCGGCGGCTCACGCCCGCCGGCCTGTCGGGTTGGAGCACGTCGCGGGACGCGAGTGTCCACTCGGATGGGAGGTCGACGCTGTAGCCGAGCAGGTCCATGCGCTGCAGCGGCAGCGCGCGCACGTCGATGTCGGGCAGCAGCGGTGTCGTCGTCGTTTGCGTGGCGGCGGAAGGCGTGGCCGGGGGCGAGCTCGCGGCAGGCCCGGACACCTGATCGCCGCTGCTCGGACGCTTCGTGGAGCCATCGTCGAGCCGGGTCGCCACATACGCGCCCGCTGCGGCGACGAGCGCTGTCGCCGCGACCATGGCGGCCACGATCGATCGGCGTCGCAGCGAGCCGTCGCCCGGCATCGCGGGCGTCAGGCGCGACCCCGTCTCGGCGTCTCGTCCGCGCGCCGCGGCGACGAACGCGCGGCACGTCGCGAAGCGCTGCGCCGGATCGAGCGACAGCGCGCGCATGATCGCGCTGTCTACGGCGGGCGGTATCGCGCCGACGATCGTCGCCGGCCGCGCCGGCTGCTCGTGCAGGTGGGCGTGCAGGACCTCGACGCTCGAGGAGCGGTGAAACGGCGACGATCCCGTGAGACATTCGTACAGCACGCACGCGAGGGCGTACTGGTCGGCGCGGCCGTCGACCCGCGTTTGCCTGATCTGCTCGGGCGAGACGTACTCGGGCGTGCCGACGAAGTGCCCGGTCGCGGTCAGTCGCACGTCGTGCGACTGGCTGGTCGTGATCCCGAAGTCGATGAGGTACGCGTGATCGGGGTCGTCGTGCTCCTCGGTGACGAGCAGGACGTTGCCCGGCGTCACGTCGCGGTGGACGATGCCGTTGGCGTGCGCGTAGTCGAGGGCCGACGCGATCTGGCCGGCGATCGTGAGCACGCGGTCGGCGCTCAGTATCCGGCTGCTAGCGAGGTGGTTGCGCAGGTCCACGCCGTCGACGAGCCGCGACGCGATGTAGAGGATCCCGCCGGCCTCGCCCGTGTCGAACACAGGAAGGATGTGGGGATGGTCCAGCGCCACGGCCGCCCGTGACTCGTGGATGAAGCGCGCGCGAAAGCCGCGGTCGTCGGCGTACTCGCCGAGCAGCAGCTTGAGCGCCACTCGGCGCTCCAAGCGCTCGTCGTACGCCGCGTACACCACGCCCATACCGCCGCGCGCGATCTCGCGCTCGATCCGGTAGTTGCCGATCCTGCTCGGGGGGCTGCCCGGCGGTGCCGTTGGCCTACCCATCACGTCCCCCTCATCGTCCCGGCGCCACCCTATCCCAGCTCAACCGGCTCGCGGCGAATCTGACAGCACGCGCCGGGTAGGGTCCGCGCGGTGACCGACGAGCAGCGCGAGGCCAGCCTCCGGAAGATGCGCGATGCGGGCGTCTCCGACGTGGGCATGGCGACGTTCGCCCACTACGTCGAGCGGTTGCGCGCCGGGGAGGGGGGCGAGCTGGCCGAGTCGGAGATCGAGCCGGTGGAGGAGCTGCCGGGCGCCGACGAGCTGCCCGTCGACGAGGATGGCGCGCGGGTCGCGTTGCAGCGGACGGTCGTCATCAAGCTCAACGGCGGCCTCGGGACGAGCATGGGGATGACCGGCCCGAAGTCGCTGCTCGAGGTCAAGGACGGCCTGACGTTCCTCGACATCGTCGTGCGCCAGGTCCTCGACCTGCGCGCGCGCACCGGTGCGCGGCTGCCGCTCGTGCTCATGAACAGCTTCGCCACCCGCGAGCCCTCGCTCGACGCGCTCGCCGCCTATCCCGAGCTGGCCGTCGACGGCGTGGCCGCCGACTTCGTCCAGAGCAAGGTGCCCAAGCTCGACGCCGACGGCCTGCAGCCGGTCGACTGGCCCGCCGATCCCGCGCTCGAGTGGGCGCCGCCCGGCCACGGCGACCTGTACCCGTCGCTGCTGAGCTCCGGCGCGCTCGACGCGCTGCTCGACGCGGGCTACGAGAACGCGTTCGTCGCGAACGTCGACAACCTGGGCGCGGTCATGGACGAGCGCATCCTCGCGTGGTTCGCGCGCGAGCGGATCCCGTTTCTCATGGAGGTCGCCGATCGCACGCCGGCCGATCGCAAGGGCGGCCACCTCGCGCGGCGCGCCGGCGGCGGCGGGCTCGTCCTGCGCGAGATCGCACAGACGCCCGAGGGCGACGCCGACGCCTTCCAGGACATCGCCCGCCACCGCTTCTTCAACACGAACACCCTCTGGATCGACCTGCGCGCGCTGGCCGGGATCCTCGAACAGCGCGACGGCGTGCTCGGCCTGCCGATGATCGTCAACCGCAAGACGGTCGATCCCGGCGACCCGGACTCGACGCCCGTGCTGCAGCTCGAGACCGCGATGGGCGCCGCGATCGACGTCTTCGACGGTGCGCGTGCGATCCGCGTCGGGCGCGAGCGCTTCGCCCCTGTGAAGACGACGACCGACCTCCTCGCGCTGCGCTCGAACGCATACGAGCTGCGCGACGACGGCCGGATCGTCCTCGCGGCCGGGCGCTCCGGCGCGCCGCTCGTCGACCTCGACGCGCGCTACTACAAGCTCGTGCGCCACTTCGACGCGCGCTTCGCCGCCGGCGCGCCGTCGCTCGTCGGGTGCGAGTCGCTGACCGTCCGCGGGGACGTCGCGTTCGGCGCGGACGTCGTCGTGCGCGGCGCCGTGACGGTCGAGCACGACGGCGACGGCCAGCGGGTCGTCGCGGAGGGAACCGTGCTGGAGGGCTGAGCCGCGGAGCGCGCGTGCCAGCAGGCCCCGGCCGTGGAGGCACGGTGCCAGGAGGCCCGAGCCGCGGAGCGCGCCCGCCAGGAGGGCCGGAGCCGCGGAGCACGCGTGCGAGATGACCTGAGCCGCGGAGCACACGTGCCATCAGGGCCTGAGTCGCGGGGCGCTGCGCCAGGAGGCCGAGCCGCGTAGCACGCCGCGCCGGAGGGCCTGAGCCGCCGAGCACAACGCCAAGCCAACGCCCGGCGCGCGCCGATCCGGCATCCTCCCCGTCGTGCCCCGCACCGCCCTTCGCCCGCTCGCCGCGCTCCCCATCGCGCTCGCCGCGCTGGCCCTCGCCGCCTGCGGTGGCAGCGATTCGCCCCGCTCGCACGCCGCCACCAAGACCACCGGAGCCGCCACGAAGCGCCTAGCGAACGCGCCCGCCGCGCTGAAGGCCAACGCCGCCGACGCGAACACGATCGCCGGCGAGGGGACGAGCGCGCTGAACCTGCGGTTGGCCGGGCTCAAAGGCCATCCGGTGGTCGTCAACCAGTGGGCGTCGTGGTGCGGGCCGTGCCGCGCCGAGTTCCCGTTCTTCTCCGACGCCGTCGTCGAGCACGGCGACGAGGTCGCGTTCCTCGGCATCGACTTCAACGACGACCGCGACGCCGCCAACCAGTTCCTCGAAGAGCTCCCGCCCGGCTTCGCGAGCATCTACGACCCCGGGGGCGACGCGTCGCGCTCGATCGGCGGCGGCCGGATCGCTCCGACGACGTTCTTCTTCGGCCCCGACGGCAAGCGCCGCTACACGAAGCTCGGCGGCTACGCCGACGCGGACGCGCTCGAGGCCGACATCCGCCGCTACGCCCGATGAACGATCCCGCGCAGGGGGTCGGGTTCCTCGCCGCGCTGGCCGCCGGCTGTCTGTCGTTCCTCAGCCCGTGCGTGCTGCCGCTCGTGCCCGGCTACCTCTCCGCGGTGACGGGCGTCATGCCGAAGGACCTCGATCGCGCGCCGCTGCGCAAGGTGCTCGGGCCCAGCCTGCTGTTCATCGCGAGCTTCTCGGCGATCTTCATCCTGCTCGGCCTGACCGCGACGGCGCTCGGGTCGTCGCTCAACGAGAACCGCCGCACGCTCGAGCTCGTCGCCGGCTGGCTGATCATCGTGCTCGGGCTGTTCTTCCTCGCGACCCCGTTCGTCGCCCGCCTGAACCGCGAATGGCGCGTCGACGCGCTGATGGAGCGCGCCGGGCGCGGCGGGCCCTTCGTCGCCGGCGCCGCGTTCGCGATCGCGTGGACGCCGTGCGTCGGCCCGACGCTCGGAGCGATCCTGAGCGCCGCGGCGCTGTCGGACTCCGCCGCGCACGGCGCCTACCTGCTCGCGTGGTACTCGGCGGGCCTCGCGATCCCGTTCCTGCTGACGACCGTCGCGTTCAACCGCATGACGCGCGTGTTCGGCTTCGTCAAGCGCCACTACGCGGTGATCGTGGCGGCGGGCGGCGCGATCCTCGTCGTCATGGGCGTGCTGATCGTCACCGGCGAGCTGACGCAGCTCAACATCGAGGCGCAGAAGCTCCTCAACAAGCTAGGGCTCGACTTCCTATACGGCATTTGATGGCTGATTCCACGACCGGCACCGCCATCTGCACCCGTCTCGCGGCGCAGGATCGCCACGGACCGAAGGAGTCCGTGCCGCTGGCACTGTCCACCTTCGGCCCGCGGCGCCCTGCATCCGCGATACGGGCACATCTGACGGCCCCGGCCGCGGAATCAACCATCCAGATCCGCGTAGCGCTCCTCGCGCTCGTTCTGGCGGTCGGACTCGGCTAACGCCCGCACGAACAGCCACGCGAGCGTGATGCCCATGACGATCGACTGCTCGGTCGCCATGATGAGCCCGCCGATCGCCTGGTCGGTCCCCGGCGACAGGCCCCAGTAGCCGGGCTGGCGCTCGTAGAAGTCGTAGATCGCGTCGGGCGCGAACGCGAGGCCGACGCCGAGCAGGCCCACGAGCACCTTCGTCGAGACCATGTAGGCGACCGGGCCCATGCCGCCGAGGCGCTTGCGCGAGCGGATCGGCGAGAGCAGGTGCCACCAGTACAGGCCGCCGGCGATCGCGAACGTGATGTGCTCGAGGACGTGGACGACGGAGTGGTCGAGCGCCGCGTCGTACATCGCCGGGACGTGCCAGCTCCACATGACGACGACGTACAGCCCGATCGCGAACACCGGGTGCGCGAGCGGCCCCGCGGCCCGCTCGAGGCGCATGAGCCTGCGCGTCGCGGGCCGCAGGATGACCTTCGTCAGGCCGAGCAGGACGAGGATCGGCGCGAGGTCGAGCAGCAGCAGGTGCTGGACCATGTGCATGAAGAACAGCTGCTCGGCAAGCCGGTCGACGGGCGAGACGAGCGCGACGAGGACGAGCGCCATCCCGGCGAGGAAGCTCGCGAGCCGCGCCACCGATCCATCGACCTCGCGCCAGCGGCGCACGTAGAGCATGGTGAGCGCCACGACGACCACGATCGCGCCGGGCACGAACGACCACGAACCGTCGGGGGTGGCGGCGACGAGGATGCGCGCGATTCTGGCACCTCGCAAGCCATCCACGCGAAGCGGACACAGCCCCGGCGAGGCGACGACCCCCTCGCAGTCTCCCGGCGCTGGCGGTAGCGTCGCCGGGCAGACGCCATGCCCGACCTCAACCTGCCCGCGCCGCTGATCAAGGAGAGCCTGCTCAACGGCGACGTCATCCCGTTCCTCGGCGCGGGCGCGTCGCTGGGGGCGACGCCCGACGAGGGGCTGCCGAGCGCGCACGCGCTCGCCCGGGTGCTGGCGGCGAAGACGAGCTTCCCGGAGGAGCAGCCGCCGGACCTCGCGACGGTGGCCCAGTGGTACGAGGTCGTCGCGGGCCGCAGGCCGCTGCACAAGGAGCTGCGCAGCGTCTTCGAGCGCCGCCGCTTCCCGCCCACGGCGCTGCACCGCTACCTCGCCGGCGTCGACGCGCCGATGCTGATCGTCACGACGAACTACGACGACCTCATCGAACAGGCCTTCGAGGAGACGCAGAAGCCCTACGACCTGGTCGTGCACACGACCGATCGGACGCTGGGCGATCGCCTGCTGTGGTGGGCGCACGGCGCGAAGGAGCCCAAGCTCGTGCGCGCCGCAAAGCTCGACATCGACCTCGCGACGACCACGGTCGTCTACCAGATGCACGGCGGGATCGACCGCGTCGAGGCCGCGCGCGACCAGTACGTCATCACCGAGGACGACTACGTCGACTTCCTCACCCGGCTGACGAAGCGGACGGCGTTCCCGTCGATCTTCGCGGAGCCCTTCGAGGATCGCCATTTCCTGTTCCTCGGCTACGGCTTGCGCGACTGGAACCTGCGCGTCGTGCTCAACAAGGTCCAGCGCGACCTGCAGCGCGGCCTCGATCTGACGTCCTGGGCGATCGACGCGCATCCGTCCTCGCTCGAGCAGCGCTTCTGGCAGGACCGCGGCGTCGAGGTCTTCAAGATGACGATCGCCGAGTTCCTCGCGGAGATCGAAGCGGCGGCTTGAGGCGCCGGTGGCGCGCCGCTCTCCGTATCCCGGCCTGCAGCCGTTCTTCGGCGACGACGTCGCGTTCTTCAGCGGACGCGCGCGCGACGTGCGGCTCGTCGTCGCGAGCCTGTTCGCGTCGCCGCTGACGCTCCTCTACGGGCCGAGCGGCGTCGGCAAGTCCTCGGTCCTGCACGCCGGCGTGCTGCCGCGGCTCGCCGAGCGGCGCAACGTCGTGGTGGTGAGCGTGCGCGACTGGACGCAGGACCCCGTGCGCTCGATCGGCGAGGCGGTGGCGCGCGCGGCGGGCGTCGAGTTCGGCGGCGATCTCGGCGAGGTCCTCGAGACGTGCTCGGGCGAGGACCGCCGGCGCGTGATGCTCGTCCTCGACCAGTTCGAGCACGCCCTGGCCGAGCGCGACACGGACGAGGCGCTCGTCGAGAGCCTGTCCCGGGCGCTGCTGCGACCGCGCCTGCGCGTCTCGGCGCTCATCGCGATCCGCGAGGACGCGCTCGCGGAGCTCGATCGCTTCGACGGGCGGCTGCCCGGCCTCTTCGACACCGTCCTGCGCCTGGACTACCTCGACCGCGCCGCCGGCGAGGACGCGATCCGCCGGCCGCTGGATGCCTGGGAGCAGGCGACGGGCGAGCACGTCGAGGTCGAGGACGCGCTCGTCGCGGCCGTGCTCGACGCGGTTCCGGCCGGCCGCGCGGCAGACGGCATCGAGACCGCGCAGATGCAGCTCGTCATGAGCCGCGTGTGGGACGCCGAGCGGGCGGCCGGCTCGTCGCGCCTGCGCGCGCGGACGTTCGACGAGCTGGGCGGCGCGGACGGCATCGTGCGCACGCACGTGCGCGACGCGCTGGACGGCATGCCCGGCCCGGAGCGCGAGCTGGCCGCGGTCGTGCTCGACCGCCTCGTGACGCCGTCCGGAGCGAGGATCGCGCACCTCACCGAGGACCTCGCCGACTACGCCGGCAGCGACGCGCTGACGCTGCGGCCGGTCCTCGAGTCGCTCGCCACGGCGCGCGTGCTGCGTCCGGTCGCCGCCGCCGGGAAGGGCGGCGCGCGCTTCGAGGTCTACCACGAGCTGCTGGCCGACGCGGTGCTCGCGTGGCTGACCGACCACGCGGCCGACCGGCGCGCGGCGGTGGCCAGCGCGCGGTTGCGCAAGCGGGTCGTCTCGCTCGTCGCGGTGCTCGTCGTCGCGGTCGTCGTCGCCGTGGTGCTCGCGGGCGCGCTCATCGACGAGAAGCGAAGCTCGGAGACGGCACGCTCGCGTGCCGACAGCGCGACGGCGCGCCGGCTGCTCGACGGCGGCGGCGATCCTCAGCTCGTGCTGGCCCTCGCGCTGCGCGCGGCCGACACGCGCCCGACCCGTGAGGCGCAGATCGCGCTGCGCGCTGCCCTGGGCCAGGCCACGGAGCGGGCGGTGCTGCGCGATGGCGCCCGCGCGCTGCTGAGCGTCGACGTGAGTCCCGACGCGCGCACGCTGCTCGCGTCCGACGCCGGCGGCAGGGTGCGCGTCTGGGATCGCGCGACGGCCCGGCCCCGGCGCACGCTGGCCGCCGCCGGCGTGCTGGACGCAACCTTCTGCCCGGACGCGGGGCGCGTGGCGTTCGGCGGCGACGACGGCGCCGTGCTGGTCACCGCGACCGGGCGCACCCGGCTGTCGCGCGAGCCGGTCGCGGCGATCGCGTGCAGCGCGGACGGCACACGCGTCGCGATCCGCCTCGACGACGCCGCGCGGGTCTTCGACGCGCGCACCGGCGCGCTCGTCGCGTCGATTCGCGCGCCATCCGGCGGCGTGCCCGGGCGGGTCGCGCTGAGCCGCGACGGACGGCTCGTCGCGGTCCCCGTCGAGGGTGGGACGATCGTCGCCGGCGCGCGGGACCGCGTGCCCCTGCGGCTGCGCGACGGCCAGCCCGTCACGAGCGTCGCGTTCAGCCCGGACGGACGCCGCGTCGTGACGGGCGGCGCGCGCGGCAAGGTGCTCGTCCGCGATCTCGCCGGCGGGAGTGCCGACGTCCGGCTGCGCGGCACCGCGGCCTTCGTCTCGTCGGTCGCCTTCGGGCCGGACGGGACGCTCGTGCTGGCGGCAGTGGGCGACCGCACCGCGCGCGTGTGGGACGCGGCCAGCGGCATCCAGATCGCCGAGCTTCGCGGGCACGAGGGCGACGTCGGCGACGCGACGTTCGCGCGCGACGGCCGCACCGTGGCGACGGCGAGCCGCGACGGCACGCTGCGGCTCTGGGCGCTCCCGGTCCGGGCGCTCTTGCGACCCGAGCGCGCGAGCGCCTTCGGCGCCTTCGCCCGCGACGGCCGCCATGTGGTGACCGCATCCGAGGACGGGACGATCGAGGTCTGGGACGGGCCGGCCGGGCGCCGGACGGCGCGCTTGAAGGTGCCGGGCGCTCAGCGCGTGGCCGTGGCCCCCGACGCGCGGACGGTCGCGGTCGTCGAGGGCTCCGGGCGCGTGCGGATCTGGCGCCCTGAGCGGCCGGTCGCCCCCACCGAGATCGCGACCGTCGCCGAGCCCGTGCTCGCGCTCGACTACCGGCCCGACGGCAAGGCGATCGCGCTGGCCACCGAGCGCGGGACGATCCGCGTCGTGGACGGCGGGGGACGGGTGCTGCGCGAGGTTCGCGGCCCCGACCTCGGCCCGCTCGGCCTCGTCGCCTACAGCCCCGACGGCAACCGGATCGCCGCCGCCTCGAGCGCCGAGAACGTGATCGCCGTCGTGGACGCGCGCAGCGGCCGGAGGCTGCGGGTCATCCGGCCCCCGGATCCGGGGCTCGGCAGCATCGCGTTCAGTCCCGACGGCACCGAGGTCGTCGCCGGGGGCACCGACGGCGCGTCGATCTGGGACGTCCGGACGGGCCGACTGCGCCTGCGGGTGCGCGGTCATAGGTCAGCGGTCGGATCGGCGAGCTTCAGCGCGGGCGGCGAGCTCCTCGCGACGGCGAGCTTCGATGGGGAGGTGCGCGTCTCGGATGCGACCAGCGGCGATCTGGTGAACGTCCTGGCCGGCTCGGGCGCGTCGTTCGGCGGCGATCGCTTCCTGCTCACCGTCGGCGGCCGGCTGGCACGGTTGTATGACTGTGACGCCTGCGGATCGCTCGCGGCGCTGCGCGCCCGTGGACGGGGGCGCGTCGCACGGCCGTTCACCCAGGCCGAGCTCACGGCGGCCGGCGGTGGGTGAACACCAAAACCCGGCAGGGCTGGCGCGTATGGACTACGGTGGCTCGGGTGACCCTCCGCAAATCTGTGAACGTGTTGTCCGCCGCGATCGCCGTCGCGACACTGTGCGTGCCCGCCGTGGCCGGCGCGCAGACCGCGAGTGTCCAGATCGCGTTTCAGAGCGATCGCGGCGGCAGCGACGACGACCTGTGGCTTGTCGACTCCTCCGGTGGCGACGAGACACCCCTGACGATCAACTCGACGCCCGACGCGTCGCCGTCCTGGTCGCCGGACGGCACGACGATCGTGTACGCATGCGCGCCTCGCAGCAACTGGGAGGTCTGCACGATCGACCCGGCGACGCGCAAGATGACACAGCTCACGCATACGGCCGCGCAGGAGTTCGACCCGCGCTACACCGCTGACGGCAGGCAGATCGTCCTCGAGAGCTATCCCACGTACCGCAACGCCGACATCGCGGTCATGCCCGCGGGTGGCGGCACTCCGCGGCCGCTGAAGGCGACGCCCGGCGACGACGACCAGGATCCCGCGCCCGACCCCCGCGGCAGCCGGGTCGCGTTCGCGTCCGACGGGAGCATCGTGGTGGTCGATTCCACGTCGTCCGCTTCGGCCACACGCGTGGCAGGCACCTCCGGCCGGGACACGGATCCCGCGTTCTCCAGCCGCGACGAGATCGCGTTCGCCGGCCGGCGGGGCCGCAGCCTGGACATCGTCGTCGCGGGCCCCGCCGCAACCCCCGGCGGCGCGCGCACGGTGCGCACACTGACGACCAGCACGCGCGACGACCTGCAGCCGGCCTGGACGGCCGACGGATCCCAGCTCTTCTTCGCCCGCTCGGGACTGGGGCGACGCGGGTTTCGCATCTACAGGGTCGGTGCTGGCGGTGGCGGCCAGCAGGCCGTGACCAAGGGGGGCGCCTACGACGACATGCGGCCCGCCCCGCGGCCGGTGGCAAGCGGCGTGCTGGCGCGCGCGCTGCGCGTTCCCCCGACGATCGGCGGCGAGCTGCTCGGCCGGGCGTCAGCCGACCTCGCTGCGGTCGCGGCGACGACCTGCACCACGAGCAACACGATCAACGGGAACAACAGTGCGAACACGCTGACGGGGACGAGCAAGTCGGAGTGCATCAACGGGTTCGGCGCCAACGACAAGCTGACGGGCAAGCTCGGGAGCGATCGGCTGATCGGCGGGACCGGAAACGACAAGCTCCTGGCGATCGACAACGTCGCCGACTACGTCAACGGCAACACGGGGGCCAACTCGGCCTGCACCGACCCCGTCATCGACACGCGGGTCAACACCGTCGCCTGCTGACGCGAACGCCGCGTCGCCGCGGCGCCGCTGAGTCGGCACAGAATCGCGGGAGTGTTGTTGCACGACGTGGCCCCGCCGTTGCACCTTCAGCGCGACGATGGCGTCCGTGCTTCGCGAGCTCGTGTCCCTGGTCGTGCCGCCGCGCTGCGCGGCTTGCCGCGCGCCCGGCCGGCGCGCCGCGGACGTCCTGTGCGCGGTCTGCCGGCGCGCGCTGCCGTGGCTGGAGCAGCCGTGCTGCGAGCGCTGCGCGCTGCCGCTGCCGCACGTCCGGCGCTGCCCCGCCCGCGACGCGCCGTTCGACGCGGCCTGGAGCGCCGTCTCCTACGAGGGCGTCGCCCGCGACGCGATGCACGCGCTGAAGTTCTCGGCGGCGCGCCCGCTCGCCGACGTCATGGCCGCGCAGATCGCCGCGAACGCGCCAGCCGCGCTGCTGCGCGCCGAGGTGGAGGCGACGGGCGACGGAGGGCTCGTCGCCGCGCCGGCCGGCTTCGAGCCGGCCGGCGACGTCGCGCTCGTCGCGGTGCCACCGCACCCCGCGCGCCGGCGGACGCGCGGCTTCGACCCCGCCGACCTGCTCACGCGCGCGCTCGCGCGACGCACCGGGCTGCCGCTCGCACCGGCATTACGCCGCGCCGCCGCACCCTCGCGCCAGCTCGGCGCCGACCGCGCGACCCGGAAAGCGACCGGGCGCCTCGGCTTCGAAGCCCGCGCACGCGCGCCCCGCACGGCGATCCTCGTCGACGACGTCCACACGACCGGCGCCACCCTCACCGCCTGCGCGCAGGCGCTCAAGCACGCCGGCGCGCAGCGCGTCGTCGCGCTGACCTGGGCGCGCACCCTGTAGCCACCCGGGCCGCACACCCTGGCCGGATGGGCCTGTTGTGAACGTCCACTTCCAGGCGTAGCATCAATGGCTCGCACGTCCGTTCGACCAGAGAGGACTTCGACATGCAGATCGAGGTCAAGGGCCGCAACGTCCCTGTCAACGACGAGCTTCGCGAGCTCGTGGAGCGCAAGTTCCGCAAGGTCGCCGCCCAAGTGTCCGACCTTGCCAGGATGGAAGTCGAGTTGCGCGAGGAGCGCAACCCCGCCATCGCCGAGCGCCAGGTCGCCGGGGTGACGCTCTATCTCAAGGGCACGACCCTCCACGCCGAGGGTGCGTCGCGCGAGCTGCACCACGCGATCAAGCTCTGCTCCGTCGAGCTGGCGCGCCAGGTCAAGCGCCACCGCGACAAGAAGCGCCGCCGCCGCGAGGCCCGCAGCCCGGGAGCCCAGCCAGCCCTCTAGCCCGGCTCCAAACCGTCAACCACCGACGCGGCGGCCGCCGGCCGTCGCGTTGGTACCCTCAGCGTCATGGCGATCCTCGACCGTGCCCTGCGCTTGGGCGAAGCCAAGCAGTTCAAGCAGTTCGAGAAGCGCGTCGCTCGCATCAACAACTTCGAGCCCGAGCTCGAGCTCGAATCCGACGACGAGCTGCGCGAGCGCATCGACAGCCTCCGCGAGCAGGCGCGCAACGGCGCGAAGCTCGACGACCTGCTCCCCGAGACGTTCGCGATCGTCCGCGAGACGAGCAAGCGCCACATGGGCATGCGCCACTTCGACGTGCAGCTCATCGGCGGCATGGTCCTGCACTCAGGCGCGATCGCCGAGATGCGCACGGGCGAGGGCAAGACCCTCACCGCGACGCTCCCGGTCGTGCTGAACTCGCTCCCCGGCACGGGCGTTCACCTCGTCACCGTCAACGACTACCTCGCCCGCCGCGACGCCGAGTGGATGTCGCCGATCTACCACGCGCTCGGCTTGAAGGTCGGCATCTTGCAGAACATGCAGGGCTACGAGGACAAGCACGTCGCCTACGCCGCCGACATCACGTACGGCACGAACTCCGAGTTCGGCTTCGACTACCTGCGCGACAACATGGCCACCGCGCTCGAGGAGAAGGTCCAGCGCGGCCATCCCTACGCGATCGTCGACGAGGTCGACAACATCCTCATCGACGAGGCGCGCACGCCGCTCATCATCTCCGGCCAGCCGGAGGCCGCGGCCGAGCAGTACGCCGGCTTCGCGAAGCTCGCCAAGCGGATGGTCCCCGGCAAGAAGCCCGAGGGCATGGACCCGCGCATGAAGAAGGACTTCGAAGCCGACTACGACTACGAGTTCGAGGAGAAGCACAAGACCGTCTCGGTCACCGAGCAGGGCGTCGCCAAGGCGGAGAAGTTCCTCGGCATCTCACACCTGTACCGCGCCGAGAACGGCCCGCTCGTCAACCACCTGCAGCAGGCGCTGAAGGCCGAGTCGCTGTACAAGCGCGACGTCGACTACGCCGTCATCGACGGCGAGGTGAAGATCATCGACGAGTTCACCGGCCGCATCCTCGAGGGTCGCCGCTGGTCGGAGGGCCTGCACCAGGCGGTCGAGGCGAAGGAGGGGGTGCACGTCCAGGAGGAGAGCCAGACGCTCGCCACCATCACGCTGCAGAACTACTTCCGCCTGTACGAGAAGCTCGGCGGCATGACCGGTACCGCCCTCACCGAGGCGACCGAGTTCATGAAGATCTACAAGCTGTCCGTCGTCGAGATCCCGACCAACCGCAACATGGTCCGCAAGGACCAGAACGATCAGGTCTACAAGACGAAGGAAGGCAAGTGGAGCGCGGTCAGCCGCGAGATCATCGAGCGCCACTCAAACGGCCAGCCGGTGCTCGTCGGCACGGTCTCCGTCGAGGTCTCCGAGGTGCTCTCGCGCGAGCTTGAGAAGCACGGCATCAAGCACACCGTGCTCAACGCCAAGCCCGAGTACGCCGAGCGCGAGGGCGAGATCGTCGCCGAGGCGGGCCAGCCCGGCGCGGTCACGATCGCGACGAACATGGCCGGCCGCGGCGTCGACATCAAGCTCGGCGGCAACGCCGAGCACCTCACGCAGGTCGAGCTGCGTACGAAGCTCGGCCTCAATCCGGGTGACCCGGACTACGAGGAGAACTTCAAGAAGGTCCTGCCGTCGATCGAGCGCCGCGTCGAGGAGGGCAAGGAGCAGGTGCTCGCCGCCGGCGGCCTGTACATCGTCGGCACCGAGCGCCACGAGTCGCGCCGGATCGACAACCAGCTGCGCGGCCGCTCCGGCCGTCAGGGCGACCCGGGCGAGTCGCGCTTCTTCTTGTCCGCCGAGGACGACCTCGTGCGCCTGTTCGCGGGCGACCGGATCTACAGGATCCTCGATCGTCTCGGGACCGTCGACAGCGAGGGGCGCGAGGAGCCGATCGAGGCCTCGATGCTGTCCAAGCAGATCGAGAAGGCGCAGAAGAAGGTCGAGGAGCAGAACTTCCTGCAGCGCAAGCGGGTGCTCGAGTACGACGACGTCATGAACGAGCAGCGCCGGATCGTCTACCGCTACCGCAACGAGATCCTCGAAGGCAAGGACATGGGCGTCACGGCGCGCGAGGAGATCGGCAGCGTCATCGAGCGCACGGTCGCGGAGTTCACGCCGTCGGACTTCATCGAGGACTGGGACCTGCCGGGGCTGCTGGCCGCGCTGGAGGACATCTTCCCGATCGACATCTCGCCCGACGAGCTCTCGACCGAGCACACCGATCGCGAGGAGCTCGTGCACAAGCTGCACGCCGACGCGATCAAGCTCTACAACGCGCGCGAGGAGGAGCTCGGCGAGGAGCTCATGCGCGCCGTCGAGCGGTTCGTGCTGCTGCAGTTCATCGACTCGCGCTGGCGCGAGCATCTCTACGACATGGACTACCTGCGCGAGGGCATCCACCTGCGCGGGTTCGCGCAGATCGAGCCGATCGTCGCGTACAAGAACGAGGCGTTCACCCTGTTCGAGGACCTCATGGCCTCGATCTGGGCGGACTTCACGCGCATGATCTTCAACCTCGAGGTCGAGGCGCTCGAGGAGGAAGAGGCGCCCGAGCAGCGCTACGAGCCGAGCGGGACGTCCACGCGCCCCGGCCGCGTCTCGTACTCCGGCGGCAGCCAGGAGCAGCCGAGCGCGCTCGCGCTCGCGGCCGCGGGCGGCGAGGAGAGCTACGCCGAGGAGGAGTACGAGGCTCCGCCGCCGGTGCAGCAGCGCGTCCTGAGCGACGACGAGCAGGTCGGTCGCAACGACCCCTGCTGGTGCGGCTCGGGCAAGAAGTTCAAGAAGTGCCACGGCGCGTAGCGCGCCCCGCCCGCACAACGGCGCATCTGCCGAACGGGACGCCGCGATACGGGTCGCCGGGCCGCCGCCGGCGCGCGGCGAGGCGGCGCCGGACCATCTCGGCCGGCATGCGAGCCTACCGCGCGACCGCCCGCGCGAGTGTGAGCACGGGCACTCACCGATAACGGAGCTATCGCGAAAGACGGAAAAATGGACACATCTCGTATTTGTGATCGGGGATGTGATTCTGTGTTGTCACGGATTCATTGTTGACGAAGGAGCACCGATGCTCGCGCTGCACACACGCCGTCGCCCGTCCACCCGCACGCTCGCCCTCGCCGGGGTCGCGCTCGCGTGCTCGATGGCGCCGTCCGCGGCCGGCGCGGCTGCAGCGCCGGCCTGCGCGCCGCCAGGCGAGCAGCGCTCCGCGGACCTCAACCGCGCCGAGCGCCCCGACGGCACCTCGGAGGTCACCGAGCTCGTCGCGGGCGGGCAGTACCGGGTCACGCGCTGCGCGAAGGACGGGGGGCTGCTCGTCAGCCAGACCGTCTCGCCGATCCTCGATCCCGACGGCGGCACCGTGCTCGTGCCCACCGAACGCCAGGAGCCCGGCGTCACGGTCGCGATGCTCTACGGCGACCCGTCGGACCCGAAGTGGGCCGCCGGGTTCCGCGCCGCGCGCGCCGACCTGCGCGCGCAGGTGATCCCGCCGTCCGTGCCCGCCGGACCGCCGGTCGCGCTGCCGCTGCCGGCACCGGCCCCGCCGTCGCCGCCGGCGCCGTCGTCCGAGCCGCCGGCCGGCTCGGGCACGCCCGATTCCGAGCCCGGCGACGATCCCCCGAATCCGGCAGGCGGCGGCAAGGGCGGCGGGCGGACGAAGACCCCCGGCGCCCCGGGTCAGGTCGCCGTCGCGGCGGTCGCCGGCGACGCGTGCACGAACCCGCAGTTCAACTTCTTCGCGAGCTCGTGGGGGACCCGCGACTACAACTACTACGTCAACCGCAGCCGCTTCAACTACAACGACACGTCGGTCGCGTCGATCGTAAGCGGCCACCGCAACTGGGACATGACCGACAACAGCTGCGGCCTGAACGACATCACGGACCTCGAGTCACACCATCTCGGCTCGACGAGCGAGACGATCCACAGCAACCCCGACGGCCGGTCGGTGACCGACAAGGGCGACCTGTCGAGCATCTGCCCGGGTGCGCTCGCCTGCACGTGGATGTTCTCCGGCGCCAACGGGCGCACGACCGAGACCGACCAGCGCTACAACGAGGACTACACGTTCTCGAACGTCGGCGCGGCCGGCGCGTATGACTACCAGTCGATCTCGACGCACGAGACCGGCCACAGCATCGGCCTGGACCACGCGAACTCGAGCAACGCGCTGACGATGTACTTCCAGACCGCGACGGGTGCGACCTACGCCCGCTCGCTGGCCAAGGGCGACGTCCTCGGCCTGCGCGCGCGCTACCCGTAGTGACAACCGGCACACTCGCGTATCTCCGGCTGCGACCACCCGCTCTTGTTCACGATGCGCATCTCTCACCTCATCATCGTGCCGGCAAGCCTCGCTGCCCTCGCGACCGCCCCGCCCGTGATCGCGGGCGCGAGCGCTCCGGCCCAGGCTCGCTGCACGCCACCCGACGCGCTGCGCACGACGGATGTCGAGCGCGAGCAGAAGAGCGGCGGCCGGTCGGAGGTGACCGAGTACTTCGACGGCGGCGCGTACCGCGTCACGCGCTGTGACACGGAGGGCGACGTGGTCGTCAGCCAGACCGTGTCGCCGATCCGCGTTCCCAGCGGCGACGTCGCGCTCGTCCCGACCGAGATCCAGCGCCCCGACGTCACGGTGTCGGTGCTCTACGGCGACCCCGACGACCCGATCTGGGCCGCCGACTACCGCGCCAACCGCGCGCCGCTGAGCTCGGCCACGATCGCGCCGACCGACCCGGTCGAGAAGACCCCCGACGCGATCATCGAGACCGACGCGGCCGTCGGCACGTCGCCGGCTCGCCCGCTCGGCGGGCTGTTCGCGCAGGCAGCCGCCGCCAACGACGCGTGCACGAACCCGCAGTTCCGGACGTTCGGCGGCACGTTCAAGACGCGCACGTACACCTACCGCGTCAACCGCAGCCGCTTTGACTTCAACGACAAGACGGTCGCGCAGATCGTTCGCGCTCACACGAACTGGGACACCACGCGAAACAGCTGCGGCATGGGCGACATCACGAAGCTCACGTCGCACTTCGGCGGCTCGACGAGCGCCCTCGTCCACGCCAACCAGCAGGACGGCATCTCGGTCGTCGACAAGGGCAGTCTGGCCGGGATCCAGGGCTGCGCGATCGCGATCGCCTGCACGTTCAACTTCCCGGGCGACAACAACACGGTCGCCGAGACCGATCTGCGCTTCAACTCGCGGTACAAGTACTCGAACGCCGGTGCCGCGGGCCGGTACGACACCCAGTCGATCGCCACGCACGAGGCGGGTCACAGCATCGGCCTCGACCACGCCGACTCCAGCGATCAGCTGACGATGTTCTTCCAGGCGCTCACCGGCACGACGCGCCTGCGCACGCTCGCCAAGGGCGACGTCAGGGGGCTGCGCGCGCGCTATCCGTAGCGCCGGCCGGTCGTCTCCAAAATGGCGAAGGCGCGCTGCGGATTCTTCGCCCCAGGTCCATATCGACGGCCTGATCGAGCGCCATAGCGTACCCCTCGACACACGCCCGAAACGCGGGCGGTGCGCTTAAACGTGGAGGGGTTCATGATTCGTCCCATTCTTGGGAGGGCCGGGCGTCGCTGGGTCGCCGTGGCCGGCGCGGCGCTGGCGCTGGGCATCGCGGGATGCGGCGACAGCGAGGACTCGCCGTCCGCATCGACCACCGGCGGCACGCCGAGCGGGGACACGATCCCGGTCGGCATCCTGCACTCGCTGAGCGGGACGATGGCGATCTCCGAGGTCTCGGTGCGCGACGCCGAGCTGCTCGCGATCGAGGAGATCAACGCCAAGGGCGGCGTGCTCGGCAAGAAGCTCAAGCCGGTCGTCGAGGACGGCGCATCGGACTGGCCGACCTTCGCCGAGAAGGCGCAGAAGCTCATCTCCACGGACAAGGTCGCGGCGACGTTCGGCGGCTGGACGTCGGCGAGCCGCAAGGCGATGCTGCCGGTGTTCGAGAAGAACAAGGCGCTGCTCTACTACCCCGTCCAGTACGAGGGCCTCGAGGCGTCGCCGTACATCTTCTACACGGGCGCGACGACGAACCAGCAGATCATCCCCGGCCTCGAGTTCCTGCAGGACAAGCTCAAGGTCAAGACGCTCTTCCTCGTCGGCTCGGACTACGTGTTCCCGCGCACGGCGAACAAGGAGATCAAGGCGTGGGCGAAGGCGCACGGCATGAAGATCGTCGGCGAGGAGTACGCGCCGCTCGGCAACACCGAGTACGCGACGACGATCAACAAGATCAAGGAAGCCACGCCCGACGCCGTGTTCCAGACGATCAACGGCGACTCGAACGTCGCGTTCTGGAAGCAGTTCACCGACGCGGGGCTGGACGCGAAGAAGCTCCCCGTGATCTCCGTCTCGACCGCCGAGGACGAGGTCCGCGGCGTCGGCATCAAGAACATCGTCGGCCAGTACGTGGCGTGGAACTACTACCAGACGACCAAGGGCGCGGTGAACGACAAGTTCGTCAAGGCGTACAAGGCGAAGTACGGCGCCGACCGCGTCACCGACGACCCGATCGAGGCCGGCTACGTGGGCGTCTACCTGTGGGCGATGGCGGCCGAGAAGGCCGGCTCCACGGACGTCGAGAAGGTCAAGGCCGCCTCGAAGGGCCTCGTGTTCGAGGCGCCCGAGGGCAAGGTCACGATCGACGGTGAGAACCAGCACATCTACAAGACCGCGCGGATCGGCCAGCTGCAGCCGAGCGGCCTGATCGACGCTGTCTCTGAGACCGACGAGCCGATCAAGCCCGATCCGTGCCTGAAGACCTACGACTGGGCGGCGGGCCTCGCGCCCGCGAACGCCTGCGGCTGAGCGGCACGCGAGCGACGAGCGGCGGGGCGACGCGATGGAGGTCATCCTCAACCAGGTCTTCGTGGGCCTGAGCATCGCATCGATCCTGCTGCTCATCGCGCTCGGCCTGACGTTCACGTTCGGCCAGATGAACGTGATCAACATGGCGCACGGCGAGTTCATCATGGCCGGCGCCTACACCACGTACGTGCTGCAGACGGCGCTCGGGACCGGGGCGATCACGCTCGCCTTCGGTCTCGCGCTGCCGGCCGCGTTCCTCGTCGCCGGGACGATGGGGCTCATCCTCGAGCTGCTCGTCATCCGCCGGCTGTACGGCCGGCCGCTGGACACGCTGCTCGTGACGTGGGGCGTCGGGCTCATGCTCCAGCAGCTCGCGCGTGACCTCTTCGGCGCGCAGAACGTCAACGTCGACGCGCCGACGTTCCTCGACGGCGGTGTGACGGTCGCGGGTGTGGGGATGTCCTATCCGCGCCTGTTCATCATCGCGATCGTCGCCGTCGTGATCGTCGCGATCGCGATCTACATGGGGCGCACGCCGGCCGGGCGGCGGATGCGCGCGGTCATGCAGAACCGCCCGCTGGCGTCGGTCAGCGGCGTGCGCACGACGCGCGTGGACCGCACCACGTTCTTCATCGGCTCGGGCCTCGCGGGCCTCGCCGGCGTGGGCATCACGCTGCTCGGGCCCGTCGGCCCGACGCTCGGCCTTGCGTACATCATCGACGCGTTCCTCGTCGTCATCGTCGGCGGCCTGGGCCAGCTGCGCGGCGCGATCGTCGCGGCGCTCGCGCTCGGGATGGCGAACTCGTTCATCGAGTACAACACGACCGCGAGCATCGCCAAGGCCGGCGTGTTCCTGCTCATCGTCCTGTTCTTGCAGTGGCGCCCGCAGGGCATGATCGTCCAGCAGCGCCGCGGACTTCAGACATGAGCGCCGTGGCGAAGCTCCTGCCCGAGCGGATCAAGCCGTCGGGCTTCGTGGTGCGCTTCGCGCTCATGGCGGCCGCGCTGCTGCTGCTCGCGCCGGCGGTGCTGTCGGACTTCCGCCTCTCGCTGCTCGCGAAGTTCCTGTGCTTCGCGATCATCGCGATCGGGATCGGCCTCGCGTGGGGCCAGGGGGGCATGCTCGTGCTCGGCCAGGGCCTCTTCTTCGGGCTCGGCGGCTACTGCATGGGCATGCACATGAAGATCGTCGACGCGGGCCCCGGCAACCTGCCGGACATCCTCTCTTACAGCGGCAAGTACGAGACGCTGCCGGCGCTGTGGAAGCCGTTCAGCTCCGCGTGGTTCGCGGTCCCGATGGCGATCCTGCTGCCGATGGCGATCGCCGCGCTGCTCGGTGCCGCGATCTTCCGTCAGCGCATCCGCGGGGCGTACTTCGCGATCCTCAGCCAGGCGCTCGCGGGCGCGTTCGTGATCGTCATCGTCGGCAACCTCTCGCTCACGGGCGGTACGAACGGGCTGACGAACTTCCAGTCGTTCTTCGGCCTCAACGTGACGAGCGCGGCGGACCAGAAGATCGTCTACTTCATCGTCGCGATCGTCCTGCTGCTCGTCTTCCTCGGGACGCGCTCGCTCATCCTCTCGCGCTACGGGCGCCTCTTGATCGCCTCGCGCGACGACGAGGATCGCGTGCGCTTCCTCGGCTACGACCCGGCGCGCGTCAAGCTCGTCGCGTACGTGCTCGCCGCCGGCATGGCCGGGCTCGCCGGGGCGCTGTTCGTGCCGGTCGTCGGCATCATCTCGCCGGCGCTGCTCGGGATCGTGCCGTCGATCGAGATGGTCATCTGGGTCGCGCTGGGCGGCCGCACCGCGCTCGCGTGGGCCGCAGCGGGGGCGGTCATCGTCAACTGGGCGAAGTCGAGCATCTCCGAGCAGTTCCCGTCGACGTGGCTGTACCTGCAGGGCCTGCTGTTCGTCGTCGTGATCCTGTTCCTGCCGCAGGGGATCGCGGGCGCGATCGACCATCTCAAGCGCCTGGCCCCGCGCGTGCCGCTGCCGGGCGGGCGGCGGTTCGCGGCGCCGAAGGCGGTCTCGACGACGGCGGCGGTCACGAAGGAAGTCGTATGAGCGAGGCGCTGCTCGAGATCCGCGACCTCGTCGTCGCGTTCGAGGCGTTCCACGCGATCGACGGCCTTGACCTGACGCTCGACGAGCAGGAGGTGCGCTTCGTCATCGGGCCCAACGGCGCCGGCAAGACGACGCTCATCGACTCGATCACGAACCTCGTGCGCCCGACGTCGGGCTCGATCCGCTTCGCGGGCACCGAGCTCGTCGGCAAGAAGGAGCACGCGATCGTGCGCGCGGGCATCGGGCGCACGTTTCAGAAGCCGTCGGTGTTCGAGGAGCTGACGGTGCTCGAGAACGTCGACCTCGCGGCGTCGTTTCGGATGGCGTTCGTGTCGCTCGTGCGCCGGCGCAAGGGGACGTCGGACGACGTCGCGGAGGCGCTCGCGTCCGTCAACCTCTCCGAGCAGGCCGACGACCCGGCCGGCTCGCTGTCGCATGGCCAGAAGCAGTGGCTCGAGGTCGCGATGGTGCTCGTCCAGCGCCCGCGGCTGCTCTTGCTCGACGAGCCGGTCGCGGGCATGACCGAGAAGGAGCGGCTGCACACCGGCGAGCTCATCACGCAGATCGCGGCGAAGGGCACGACGGTGCTCGTCATCGAGCACGACATGGACTTCGTGCGCCGCTTCGCGCACAAGGTGACCGTCATGCACGAGGGCAAGATCCTGACCGAGGGGACGGTGGCCGAGGTGCAGCGCGACGAGACGGTGCGCGAGGTCTACCTGGGCCGGCCGCGCGACGCGCGCGGAGCGGCGGAGGCGCTCGCATGACCCTGCGCGACGTGCCGCTGACCGACAAGGATCCCGGCGCGCACGTCGACCCGCCGCCGATCCTCAGCGTGAAGGACCTCGAGGTCGCGTACGGGCCGACGCAGGTGATCTTCGGCGTGTCGCTCGACGTGCCCGAGGGCGGGCTGTGCTGCCTCATGGGCCGCAACGGCGTCGGCAAGAGCACGCTGCTGCAGACGATCGTCGGGCTGCAGCCCGCGCGGGCCGGCACGATCTCGCTGGGCTGGAAGGAGATCACGAAGGCCAAGCCGTACGACCGCACGCGGGCCGGCATCGCCTACGTGCCGCAGGGCCGGGAGGCGTTTCCCTACTTGACGGTGTTCGAGAACCTGCGCGTCGTCGCGGAGGCGGCGCCGAAGTCCGGCGTCGACGTCGTCGAGCAGTCGCTCGAGCGCTTCCCGCGGCTGCGCAAGATCCTCGACCGTCCAGCGGGGTTCTTGAGCGGCGGGGAGGCGCAGCAGCTGGCGATCGCGCGCGCGCTCGTGACGCAGCCCAGGCTGCTGCTGCTCGACGAGCCGACGGAGGGCATCCAGCCGTCGATCATCCTCGAGATCGAGGACGCGATCGCCGACCTCAAGCGCGACGGGATGTCGATCCTGCTCGTCGAGCAGTACGTCGACTTCGCGATGCGCCTCGCCGACACCTACGCGGTCATGGACGTCGGGCGGATCGTCGCGAGCGGCCCGACCGCGACGTTCGAGCGCGACAAGATGCAGCAGCTCATGTCGGTCTGAGCCGGCGGATTCTCCGTCAGCGTTTGCCATCCGCGCCGGTGGGCCATCATCCTTAGTGGATGCACTTGGTCGTCGACAACAGCACCGGTGGCGACGAGCAGCTCGCCACCACTATGACCGACGAGCTGCGCGCGCGGGGCTACGCCGTCGAGCTGCGCAAGCCCGACCGCGAGCGGATGTTCGACACCTCGGTGAACCTCGTCTCGGCCGGGATCGTGCTGCGCGCCGACGAGCGCCCGCATCGCGCCGAGCTCAGCGACATCTCCGAGGTCGTGCGCGCCGCGCTGACGCGCCATCCGAGCGTGCGCCGGCGCACGAGCGCCGTGCCGCTGACGCACGGCGAGGGCGGCCGCGTGCTCACCTGGATCGACGCAGTCGACTGACCCTGTTGGAAGCCGCCGGGCTCTGGCCGGGCCGGGCGCGGGGGCTCGCCGGGGGTGGGCGAGGGGGGATCGCACCCCTCGCAGACGGTGCGGCGCCCCAGTGACGCGCGCCGTGGCGTTTGGGAACGTGTGATCCATGGAGTCCCCCGTCTCATCTCACACCGTCCGCTCGGTCGCGACGCAGGCCGCCCGTGACACCGGGTACCTCTCGCTCGGCCTGCTCACGAGCTGCCTCGCCGGCTGCGTCTGGATCACCGGCCTGACGCTGTCGCTGTCGCTCGTCATCTTCATCGTCGGCCTGCCGGTGATCGTCGGCTCGGCGGTCGCCTTCCGCTGGACCGCGGAGCTCGACCGCCGCAACACCGCGTGGTTCTTGCGCCGGCCCGTGCGGGCGCGCTATCGCGAGCCGGGCCGCGGGATCAGGGGCATGCTCGGCGCGACCCTCGCCGACGGCCAGACCTGGCGCGACCTCGTCTGGCTCGTCCTGCACTCGGTCGTCGGCTTCGCGTTCGGCTGCGCCGCGCTCGGGCTCGTCGCGCTGGTCGCGGGCGTCGCGACGCTGCCGGCCTGGTACTGGTCGCTCCCAAACGGCGCCGACGTCGGCATCTGGAACGCCGATGCGCTGCCGGAGGCGGTCGCGCTCGCGCTGCTCGCCGTGCCGCTGGCGATCGCGACCGTGCTGGCGCTGCGCGGCATGGCGATCGCGGAGAGCCGGCTCGCGGAGAGCCTGCTCGGCGGCGATGATGGGTCGATGGACTCCACGACCACGCTGTCGGGCGCGGCTCGCCGGCGCCGCTTCGACCCCGACGTCGCGCTGTCGATGCACATCGCGTTCACCGCGCTGATCGCGGTGCTGATGACCGTCATCTGGATCGGCAGCGGCTTCGGCTACTTCTGGCCGGCGTGGGTGTGGATCGGGATCGCGCCGCCGCTGGCGCTGCATGTGATCATCCGCCGCGCGCGGCGCGCGCCCGCGGTGCGCGGGCGCAGCGTGCGCGTGCACGCCGAGGTCATCGGCGTGATCGTCGGGTACCTGACCTGTGTCTGGGCGCTGGCGGGCGGCGGGCCGTTCTGGCCCTTCTGGCCCGCGCTCGGCCTGAGCATCCCGCTCGCGATCCACGCGCTCGTCGTCTACCGCGATCGCTTGAACCCCGCCCGCGAGCAGGAGCTGACCGAGCGCGTCGACGAGCTGACGCGCACGCGGCGCGGCGCGCTGGACGTGCAGGCCGCGGAGCTGCGGCGCATCGAGCGCGACCTGCACGACGGCGCGCAGGCGCGGCTCGTCTCGCTGAGCATGCTCGTCGGCCGTGCCGAGGACCAGCTCGCCGACCGCCCCGAGGTCGCAGCTTTGGTGCGCCGCGCCCGCGAGGAGGCGGGCGCCGCGATCGGCGAGCTGCGCGACCTCGCGCGCGGGATCGCCCCGCCGGTGCTCGCCGATCGGGGTCTCAGCGCGGCGGTCCAGGCGCTGGGGGTTCGCGCGCCGATGCCGGTGGTGGTCGAGGTGCCCGACGAGCGCCGCCCGCCGCCGGTCGTCGAGACCGCGGCGTACTTCGTCGTCGCCGAGGCGCTGACGAACGTCGCCAAGCACGCGGGCGGCGCGCCCGCCCGGGTCGTCGTCGAGCGCGACAAGCAGCGGCTCGTGGTCGAGATCTCGGACTCCGGCCCCGGCGGCGCGAATCCGCAGGGCGGCGGGCTCACGGGCCTGCGCCATCGCGTCGAGGCGATCGACGGGACGTTGCGCGTCGAGTCGCCGGCCGGCGGGCCGACCACGATCAGAGCGGAGCTGCCATGCGGGTCGTGATCGTCGAGGACAACGCGCTGCTGCGCGAGGGCGTCGTGGCGCTGCTGCGCGAGCGCGGGATCGACGTCGTCGCACAGGCCGACGACGCGCCGGGCCTCTTGCGGATCGTGGCGGGCCACAAGCCGGACGTCGCGATCGTCGACGTCCGCCTGCCGCCGACGTTCACCGACGACGGCGTGCGCGCCGCGATCGAGGCGCGGGCGAAGTACCCCGGCCTCGGGGTGCTGATCCTGTCGCAGTACGTCGAGCCGGTCTACACGCAGGAGCTGCTCGCCTCGGGCACCGGCGGGGTCGGCTACCTGCTCAAGGAGCGCGTCGGCGAGGTGCGGGCGTTCGTCGAGGCGATCGAGCGCGTCGCGGGCGGCGGGACGGCGCTGGATCGCGAGGTCGTCGCGGAGCTCATGCGCACGCGCGGCGACGAGTCCGGCGAGCTCGGCCTCGGCTCGCTGACGCCGCGCGAGCGCGAGGTGCTCGGGCTCATGGCCGAGGGCCGCACGAACGCGGCGATCGCGCGCGAGCTCGTCGTGACGTCGGGCGCCGTCGAGAAGCACGTCTCGAGCATCTTCGGCAAGCTCGCGCTGCCGGCGTCCAACGACGACCACCGGCGGGTGCTGGCGGTGCTCGCGTTCCTGCGCGCGGGCGGCTGAGGGCGCGCCCGCGGGCGAGCGCTGTTCAAAACGTTCACAGGGTGATCGTTTTGCACGTCGCTGGCGCCCCGAGGGCCTACCCGTCGTCGCGACGGCGAGCGCGGGCCGCGAACGACGCGACCGCCGCGTTGTACGCGCGGCGGCCCTGCGCCGAGATCGTGCCGTGCACGAAGTGCGTGGACGCGTCGGCCGGGTCGCCGGCGTCGAGCGTGAGCGTCTTCGTGCCGGGGCGCGCCGCCGCGAAGCGCGCGGTCTGGCTGGCGGGGACGGCCGCGTCGTCGCCCTCGCGCATGAGCAGCACGTCCGCGCTGATCGACGGCGCGAGCGAGACGGGATCCCACGGCGCGAGCTCGGCCTCGCTCGTCCCGAAGTACTTGCGCATCTGGGCGTCGACGATCCGCTGGTCGCGGCTGCCATCGGCGGCCGTCGCCTCGTAGAGCCTCAGGTCCGTCGGCGAGCCGAGGCCGATGACGCAGTCGACCTCGCTCCTGCGCCGGGCGGCCGCGACGAGCGCGAGGTGCGCTCCCGACGACTCGCCGTAGATGCACAGCGGGCCGTTGCTCGTCTTGCGCGCCACCTCGGAGGCGATCGTGCCCAGGACGTCGTCGAGGCCCGCCTTCCCGGCCTCGTAGTCGATCGAGACGGCGCGCCAGCCGCGCTCGCGCAGCAGCGCCCCCGGCGAGCGCATCAGCAGCTCCTGCGCCCGGGCGTCGTGGCCGGCCCAGCCTCCTGCGTGGACCATGATCATCGTGCCGCGCACGGTGCCGGAGGGATCGGCGGTGATCGCGACGGCCACGGGCGCGGGTGGTGCGGTCGGCGGCGTGTCGGGGGCATCCTTGCCGCAGGCCGCGAGGCTCGCGACGACCGCGAGCGCGGCGAGGCAGGCGCGCGTGCCGGGGACAGGCGACCTCATGCCGGGTCGAGGGCGTTGCGAAACGCGTGCGACGGCTCGACGCTGCCACCCGCCGCGCGCACCTGGTCGGCGAGCCAGCCGTCGGAGGTGACCACGCGGACGTCGTGCGCGTCGCCGCCGGCCGCGATCCGGCGCACGATCTCGTCGTCGGCCGAGTTGGCTCGCGCGCGCCTGGCGTGGGCGACGTCGATGACCGACGAGTAGATCGGCGGGCGCGGCGGCTGCTCGAAGACGACCGTCACGTCCTCGCCGGTCTCGGCCGCCCAGCGCTCGAGCAGGTCGACGAGGCGGACCATCGCCGCGTGCCGGTCGCGCCACCAGCCGTCGGGACGAGATCCGATGACGTTCATCCCGTCGACGATCCAGCGCACCGGTTGAGCGTACGTTGCCCGCGCATCGCGCCGTCGCCGCGGTCACGCTCGCCGGCCCAGATGCCGATGCAGCGGACAGATGGCGTACTCCCTCGATCGCCGCACGCTCGCGCGGTGCTGCGCCGCCCTGGCCGCGGCGGTCGCCGTGCTGCCAGCCGCGGGTGCGCACGCGGCGGCGCTCGCGAACCCGTGCGCGAAGCCGGCCGTCACGAACTTCCTCGGTGCCGACGCCACGAAGCCCGGCGTCGTCGACCTGTACTTCTTCCACGCCGAGGGCGCTCCCGTGACGTACTACGAGTGCGTCAGCGGCCACGGCGCGCGCCGGCTCGGCACGCTGACGAGCGCGGCCGCCGAGCCGACGGTCCTGCGCGACGCGACGACGTGGTCGTGCGACCGGCTTGTGCGTCGCTTCGTCGCGACCGCGCCGCGTCCCGGCGCGGCGGCGCCCGCGCTCGGGACCTACAGCGTGCGCACGATGTCCTGCGCGGAGCGCTTCGAGCTGCGCGTGCCGCGGCGGGTCGGCCGCGGCCGGATGATCGACATGCGCGTCGTCGACCGCTGGGGGATCGGCGGGATCCGCCCCGACCTGTGCGTGACGGCGCCGGGCGGATCCAGACGCTGCTCGCAGCTGCGCTTCGCTCGCGCGGTGACGGTCGCCGCACGCCGCCTGCGTGCGAACACGCGCGGGACCGTGCGCGTCGAGCTGCGCGTGCGCGACCGGCGCGTGCGCAGCGCCGCCGTCACCGTCGGCGGCGGCGCGCTCGCGAAGCCGCGCGCGCTGCCGGTGGTCCTGGCCACGGGCGACTCGATGATGCAGGGGATCGACGGATTCCTCGCCGACGAGCTCGCCGACTCCGCCCGCGTGCGCAGCGACGTGCGACCCGGCACCGCGATCGGCAAGACGCTCGACTGGCTGCGCTGGTCGGCGACGCAGGTTGCCCGCGTGCGCCCGCGGGTGACCGTCATGGCGATCGGAGCCAACGAGGGCTGGCCGATGCGGACGCCCGCGGGCTCGACCGTCGAGTGCTGTGGCGAGCCGTGGGAGGCCGAATACGCGCGCCGCGTCCGCACGATGATGCAGATGTACCTGCGCGGCGGCCGCGGCCGCATCGTGTGGCTCACGCTGCCGGCGCCGCGCGGCGAGCGCCTCACGCCGATCTTCGACGCCGTCAACCGCGCCGTCGTGCGGGCCGGGGCCGGCCTGCCGGGCGCGACGGTCCTGCGCATCGACCTCCTCTTCAGTCCCGACGGCTACCGCGACGTCATGCGCTGGCGCGGCGCCAGCGTGCGCGTGCGCGAGCCCGACGGCGTGCACCTCAACGTCGCCGGCACCGCGATCGCCGCGACGGCGATCGCGCGCGCGATCGCAGCCGGCTGACGATCCTTGCTGCAGGACGTCCGCGGTCGCGCACGCTCAGGCGCTCTGCTCGCGCACGAGCCCCGCGATGGAGTCCGCCGTCGACGCTCAGGCGCTGTGCTCGCGGACGAGCCCGGCGATGGCGTCCGCCGTCGCCGGGCGCAGGTCCGAGAACGTCCAGCGGCGGCGTCCGTAGCGGGGCTGGACACGCAGCTGCGAGCGCGAGCGGCGCAGCCGCATCGGGCCCTGCTCGGCGCGCTCGACATCGCGGAAGCGCATGAACCGCACGCGGTTTGAGACGGCGTCGTCGAGCACCCACAAGAGGCGCCGGTCGGTGACGGCGAGCAGCGTGCTCGGGCTCGCCCACGTCGCGGCGGGGGTCACGAGGTCGATGCGCTCGTCGGGCTCGAGCGCGCTCAACAGCTCCGGGCCGAGCGCGCGCCTGATCGCCTCCGGCAGCCATGCGCCGTAGCGCGCTCGGCTGCGGTGGTCGTCGGGCATCGCCGTGACCTTCGCGCGCGGTCCGACCGACGCGCCGGACACGCCGGGCCGATGCTCCGCGCGCAGCAGGTCGTAGGCGACGTTCAGCTCGGTCATCCGGGCGAGCCCCTCGAAGCCCATGACGTCGGGATGCCACTCCTTCGCGAGCCGCTTGTAGGCCTCGGCCGCCTGCTCGAGCGTGGCGTCGGGCGTCAGGCCGAGCACGGCGTACGGATCCATGCCCGCATTCTGGCGAGCCGGGAGGGTGGCGGGGGAGAGGCACGGAGCCGGCGTTGCGCGCCGGGCGGCGGGACCCGTGTTACGGCGTGACGGTAAGCGTGCGCGTCATCGCGCCGTGGTCGGGCAGCGAGCAGAACAGCCGCCACGCGCCGGGCGTGACCGGCAGTGTCCGCGACGCGCCGCCGCCCTCGCCGACGGTGTCCGAGATGCGCTCGACGACCTCGCCGTCGGGGCTCGCGATCCAGAGGTTGTGGTCCGAGACGTCGTAGTTGCGAAAGAAGACCGTGAGCTGCCCGGCTGTCACCGAGGACCGTGTGAGGCGCAGGAGGAAGCCGCCGATGTCGTAGGCGCTGACGCCGAGCGTGCCGGCGGGCGGAGGTGGTGGCGGCGGTGGCGGGGGAGGAGGAGGCTCGACGGTCCCCGGTCCGGCAGGCGCGCCCGACCCGCCCGCAGCGGAGCCCGCGGGAGCCGAGCCGGCGGGAGCGGTCACGGCGGGGGCGGTCCCGGCGGCGGGCGAGGAGGGCCGACCCGGCCGAGCGGAGGGCGACGGCTTCTTCGAAGCCATCATGTGGCGCGACCGGCAGGCAACCCGGTGCGCCCGCCGTGAAGGCTTCGCGGAGGTGCGGGCCGCTCTGCGCGCCGAGCCGCGGGCCTTCGCGCCGGAGGACGCGCGGGATTTCGCGCGCTTCGAGCCGCGCGCCCTCGCGCCGGAGGAGGCGCCGGCCTTCGCGCCTCCCGACGCGCACCGCGCGAGCTGGGCGCGCTTCGCTGCGTGGACCTTCCCGCGGTCAGCCGACACCTTCACGCCCGCGCCCGCGGCAACCGTCGCGCCCAAGCCGATGCCGGCGCAGACCGCCAGCGCGGCGGCGACGATCGCGGCGGCGCGGCGTGCCATCTCAGAACAGCGCCGGCCGCGCGAACGACCCGGACGACGGGATGATCCCCTGCGCCTCGGTCTGAAACCACTGCTCGAGCAGCGAGCAGTACAGGCCGCGGAAGTCGCTCGTCGCGCGCAGGTTGCCGGCGACGTCCAGGCCGCTACCGGCAGCGAGGCCGGGGAACTCGCCGATCAGCCCCTGCTTGACGTTCTTGCCGATGACGAACGCGGCGCCCGCCGCCCCGTGGTCGGTGCCCGAGCCGTTCTCGGCCGGCCGGCGCCCGAACTCGCTCCACAGCGTGATGACGACGCGGTCCGCGAGCCCGCGCAGCTCGAGGTCGCGCCAGAACGCGCGGATGTTGCCCGCCGTCGCGAGCAGGTTGTTCGAGAAGTCCGTCGCCTGGTTGGAGTGCGTGTCGTAGCCGCCCTGCGCGTTGAGCGTCACGCAGCGCACCGGCAGGTGGTCGCCCGCCGGGGTCGTCGTGCCGAGCAGCCGCGCGACGGCCTGCAGGCGCGTCTTGAAGCCGCTGCTCGCCGCGGGGTAGTTCGCGCCCGCGGGCGGCGCGCCGGTGCCGACCGACGCGAGGTCCTCCGAGAGCTGCGCCGCGTTGGACTGCGCCTGGCGCGCCTGCGCGAGGATCGGGTCGACCGAGCTCACCGCGCCGAGCGCGCCGTAGGTCGCGCGCATCCGCTGCTCGACCGTGCCCCACACGCCGCGCGCCCAGAAGCTGTAGTCGCTGACGTTGCTCGTCGCGGCGACCGCCACCGACGACGTTGCGAGCTGCGGCGAGAGGCTGCCGTCGAGGCTCAGGCCCTGGATCGGGACGTTCGGGCTCCCGACGCGGTCGAGGTAGCGCCCGAGCCAGCCGGTCGTCCCGTTGGGATCGGTCGCGCCGACCTCCCAGAAGTGGCGCGACGTGAAGTGCGACTGGTTCGGCGAGTCGTAGCCGATCGCGGGCGCGACCGCGACGCCGACCCCGGCGTCGTCCCACAGCTCGCGCAGCCCCGCCGCCGACGGGTGCCAGTGCAGCCGCGTGTCGGCCGCGAACGCCGGACCCGCGCCGGGCAGCATCCGCAGCGTCGGGCGCAGCGCGACGTAGCGCGCGTCGTTGACCGGCGCGAGCAGGCTCAGCGCGTCCGCGCCGCCGTCCATGAAGATCGACACGAGCACCTTGTGGTCGCCCGCCGCCTCGGCGACGGCGGCCTCGAAGGCCTGCGGCGTGAGCGTCTTGCCGGCGCCGTAGACCGCCAGCGCGAGCCCGGCGGAGCGCAGCATCAGCGAGCGGCGCGTCAGGCCGGTGCCGGCCGGGATCGGCATCCCCGGCTCGACCACGGGCAGGCCCGCACCCGCGCGCGCGACCGTGCCGCGGAGCAGGTGCGAGCGGGTGAAGTCGTCGCAGCAGCCCATCAGCACACCTCGAAGTCGGGAGAGGTTGCGACCAGGATGCGAAGCGCGTTCTGGCGCAGCGCGCGGTAGCCCGCGGCGCTCGCCTCGCCGGGCGGCGCCGGCTGGTCGGCGAAGGCCTGCAGCACGGCGAGCGTCCCCGGCGACAGCGCGGGCGAGCCCACGTGCGCGATCGCGGCGGCCAGCGCCTGTGCGCCAGTCTCGGTCGAGCCGGCGTAGTGCTCGGCCGACCGCTCGCCGGGCGTCAGCACCTGGTTGGCGAGATACCAGCGGCCGTACAGGCGCGAGGTGTCCAGCCACGCGCGGTCGTTCCAGCCCGAGACGTTCGGCGGGTAGAAGAGCTGCTGGCCGGCCAGGTCGCCGAGCCACACCCACGCCTCGCTGTCGATCGTCTGACCCGTCGCGCGCAGCAGGCCCGCGTTGTAGACGGCCGGCGGCTTGACGAGCGGCGCGCCGAGGTAGACGTCGGGATGCATGAGGATCGCCTCGACGACCTGCGCGATCGACCGCCCGCTCGCGGCGTAGATCTGCTCGAGGGCGGCCTGCGTCGCCGCCGACGGCGGGCTCGGCACGAAGTACGACCACAGCTTGAGGACGAAGAACGAGCGGTGCCAGGGGTTCTCGAGGACGAGCGTGGTCGCGTCGCGGTAGTCGAAGGCGCCGGTGCGCGCGTGCGGCGTCCCCGCCCACAGCGACTTCGCGCCGGTGTCCGCGCGCGCGGCGACGAAGCGGAAGTTCACGAAGCCGACGTCGTCCTGCCAGTCGGCCGTCCAGCCGCTCAGCGCGCGGGCGAGCTCGCGGACGTCGGTCTCGGTGTACGCGCCGCGGTCGGCGCCGAGCGTGAAGAGCTCCATCAGCTCGCGCCCGTAGTTCTCGTTGATCGCGTTGCGGCGGTTGTCGATCCCGCTGAGGAAGACGAGCATCGCCGGGTCGACGGTGATGTCGCGGACGAGGTCCGTGAACGTGCCGAGCGCGTGCGAGCGCAGCAGCTCGTTCTGGTCGAGCATGAGGCGCGCGTTGCCGACGTCGCCGTTGGACGTCGCGAACCAGTCGTGGAGGATCAGCGTCGTGCGCTCGACGAGCGGCTGGTTGGAGCGCACCATCCGGTCGAGCCACCACAGGTGGTCGTGGCCCCAGGCGTCCTGCGGCGCGAATGGGGTGCCGTCGGGCAGCGTGACCGGCGCGCCGACGAGCGTCGCGGCGCCGGCCGGGCGCGTGAGGCTGCGCACGGCCGCGGTGAGGCCCATCGCGGCGAGCGCCTCGGCTTCGCCGGGCTTCGGCCCGAAGCCCGCGCGCCACAGCAGGCGCTGCGCCTGGGCGACGCCGAACGGGCCGCTGTAGACCGGTGGGCCGCCGGCGGGTGGGGGATCGGGCGGCGGGTCGGGCGGCGGGTTGGCCGCGGGCGGCGGCGTCGTGGGCGGCGGCGCCGCAGGCGAGGGGTTGGGGACAGGCGCGCCCGACACCGGCTTGGGGACCGTCGCCACCGGCTTCTTGACGACGACCTTCTTCTTCGCCTTCTTCTTGACGGGCTTGCAGACTCGCTTGTAGCGCTTCGTCCCCTTGATGCGGGTGCGCTTGCAGACGAGCTTCTTCTTGACCGCCTTCTTCTTGGCCTTGGGCTTCGCCACGAGTCGTGTATCGGCACCTCGTCGGTCGCTCCGTAGTGCGACGCCCGACGGGCTGGTCACGCGTCCGGTCTATCCTCATGGACATGGCTGCTACGTCCGCAACGGAGAGCACCCCCCAGCGCCTCGCGGCGATCCGCGCGCAGATGTCCCTGCTCGCGGACTATCTTTGACCCCGCTTCGCTTGCCGAACGCGTAGCCGTCCTCGAGGACGAGATGTCCGAGCCGGGGTTCTGGGACAACCAGGACGGTGCGGCGAAGGTCTCCGCCGACCACGCCCGCGCCACGAAGCGCCTCGAGGAGTTCCGCAGCCTGACGTCCGAGGTCGAGGATCTCGACAGCCTCGCCGAGATGGCGCTCGACGATCCCGAGATCGCGAGCGAGCTGGCGGCGCAGCTTCCCCCGATCGAGGCGCGCCTCGCGACGCTCGAGGAGCAGCGCCTGTTCTCCGGGCGCTATGACACCGGCGACGCGCTCGTCACGGTCAACGCGGGCGCCGGCGGCACCGACGCACAGGATTGGGCCGAGATGGTCCTGCGGATGCAGATGAAGTGGGCCGAGCGGCGCGGCTTCGGCGTCGAGCTGCTCGAGGTCAGCCCGGGGGAGGAGGCCGGCATCAAGTCCGCCACCTTCCGCGTCGCGGGCGAGAACGCCTACGGGCTCTACGGCGCCGAGAAGGGCGTGCACCGGCTCGTGCGCCTGTCGCCGTTCGACTCGGCGAACCGCCGCCAGACGTCGTTCGCGGGCGTCGAGGTCGCGCCGGTCGTCGAGGACGCGGGCGAGGTCGTCATCGACTCAGATGACCTGCAGGTCGACACCTACCGCGCGTCCGGCGCGGGCGGCCAGCACGTCAACAAGACCGACTCCGCGGTGCGCATCACCCACCGCCCGAGCGGGATCGTCGTGCAGTGCCAGAACGAGCGCTCGCAGACGCAGAACCGCGAGACCGCGATGAAGATGCTGCGCTCCAAGCTCGTCGCGCTCGAGGAGCAGAAGCGCCAGGAGCAGATCGCCAAGGAGAAGGGGGACGCGCAGGACGTGAACTTCGGCTCGCAGATCCGCTCCTACGTCCTGCATCCGTACTCGATGGTCAAGGACCACCGCACCGACCACGAGGTCGGCGACACCGGCCGCGTCCTCGACGGCGACCTCGACGGCTTCGTCCGCGCGTACCTGCTGAAAGCCGCCGCGCGCTGAGCGCGTTACAAACTTTTTGTCCGGATGGGCGCCTGACCCGCTCTTATAGTCGTCGTGCGAACGATCTCCGCAGTCGAAGAGGAGCAGAACGCCGCGGCCGCCGCGCGCGTCACCGCGCGGGCTGACACGCGCGCCGAGAACATCCGCGTTCTGAGCGAGCCCGGCGGCCTCGCGAAGGCCGACTCGCCTGAGCGCGTCGCCAAGCGGCTGGACCGGCTGGCGAGCTACCACCTCGACGAGCCGCTGCCGGTGCGAAGCGCCGGCGACACGCCCGCCGCCGCGCCGGACGAGCGCATGCGCACCGCCGCGCGCCGCATCGCGAGCTCGACCCGGGTCCCGGCCGTCCCGGCGAAGGACGGCGACGACCCCGAGCGCGTCCTCGAGCGGGTCATCAACAACGCCGACTTCCTCGAGTTCCGCTACCTCGACGCGGGCACGGTCGCCGGCCGCGCGGTCGGGCGGGTCGTGCTGCGCGACGACCACCAGCGCCTCGCCGGCTACGGCACGGGCTCGCTGATCTCGCCGCGGCTGCTGCTGACCAACCACCACGTGCTGCCCGATGCCGCCACCGCGGCGCGCAGCGTCGTGCAGTTCAACTTCCAGTACGGCCTCGACGGCAAGCCGCTGCATGAGCAGCAGTTCGGCTTCGACCCGGACGCGTTCTTCGTCTCCGACGGCGAGCGCGACTTCTCGATCGTCGCCGTCGACGGCAGCGCCGACGACCTCGCGCAGTTCGGCTTCAACCCGCTCATCGGCGCGGAGGGCAAGGTCATCGTGGGCGAGCGCGTCACGATCGTCCAGCATCCCGCGGGCGAGATGAAGCAGATCGTGCTGCGCGACCAGCAGGTGGTCGACGTCGCCGACACGCCGTTTCTCTACTACCTCGCCGACACCGAGCACGGCTCGTCCGGCTCGCCGGTGTTCAACGACCAGTGGGAGATCGTCGCGCTGCACCACGCGAGCGTGCCGCGCTCCGCCGCGCGCGGCGCTCCGACGGACACGCCGGCCTACGTCAACGAGGGCGTGCGGGTGAGCCGGATCCTGCGCTTCGTCGACGAGGACGCGAAGCTGACCGACGCGCAGCGCGCGCTGCTGGGCGCGATAGACGTCCGCACAGCGCAGCCCACCGCCACGCCGCCACCGCCCGCCCCAGACCCGCCGACGAAGGAGCCCGAGGTGCCACAGCCACCCAGCACGTCCCTCACGACCGCCGTGCCCGACGGGGACGGATGGGTGCAGATCACCGTCCCGCTCGAGATCCGGCTGCGCCTCGGCCAGCCCCTGGCGGGGACGCAGGTCGTCGTGGCGTCGCCGGCGGCGGCAGCCGCGCCCGCGGTCGCGCCGCTCGCCGGCGACCAGGAGGCGGTCGTCATCGACCCCGACTGGGCCGCGCGGGAGGGCTTCGACACGGGCTTTCTCGGCGCTGGCCACGAGGTCCCGCTGCCCGCGCTGTCGGCCGAGCAGCAGCCGCTCGCGTCAGTCGACGCGACCCGGCCGGACGCGCCGACGATCGTCCTGCGCTACCACCACTACAGCGTCGTCATGAACTCCCAGCGGCGGCTGGCGTACTGGGTCGGCGTGAACATCGACGGCGCGCTGCATCGTCGCAGCGAGCTCAAGCGCGCC
This sequence comes from uncultured Actinomycetes bacterium, assembly GCA_963743055.1. GTDB lineage: Bacteria > Actinomycetota > Thermoleophilia > Solirubrobacterales > Solirubrobacteraceae > CADCVQ01. Next base: position 151,054 of record CAVUOK010000010.1, read on the forward strand.
AACGACCGCTGGTTCTTCGACCCGCGCATCCCCGAGGACGACCAGGTCGGCGAGGAGTTGTACACGAAGAACGCGCTCGACCGCGGGCATCTCGTGCGCCGGCTGGACCCCGGCTGGGGCGTGGACCTCGAGACGGCCAAGAAGGCCAACGACGACACGTTCCACTTCACGAACTGCACGCCGCAGCACGAGAACTTCAACCAGAACAAGACGACCTGGGCGGGGATCGAGGACTACATCCTCAACAACGCCGACGAGCGCAACTTCAAGGCGAGCATCTTCACCGGCCCGGTGTTCGCGGACGACGACGACATGTACCGCGGCGTCAAGCTGCCGCGCCAGTTCTGGAAGGTCGCCGTCATGGTCAAGAGCGACGGCACGCTGTCGGCGACCGGCTACCTCCTCAGCCAGGAGGAGCTCATCCGCGGCCTCGAGTCCGAGGAGGAGTTCAACTACGGCGCCTACAAGACGTTCCAGGTGAAGGTGTCGAAGGTCGAGGAGCTCACGGGCCTCTCGTTCGGGCCGCTGCCGGCGAGCGATCCGCTCGAGCGCGTCGAGTCCACGGTCGACGTGCTGCCGGTCGAGTCGCTCGACGCGCTCATCCTCTGACGCGGGCCGGGCGCCTCACTTCAGCGTCGATCCGAAGTCCTGCGTGTACGTCGAGCCCGGCCGGCCGGGGGTGACCGGGATGCCGACCGCGATGCCGACGCCGAGGAAGCGCAGCGTGCGGCCGAGGATGTTCGCCTTGTGCGGCGGGCTGTTCATCCACGCCTGCATGACGAGCCTCGCGTTGAAGTTCGAGCCGTAGGCGATGTTCTCCGCGCTGGTGGAGCCGCGGTAGCGCACCCGCCTGAGCCGGATCCGCAGCGAGGGCCCGCCCGGCCCGGAGTGCTCGAAGTAGCGGCGCTTGAGCATGTCGCGCGAGTGGCCGCTCGCGGCCCGCGCCAGGACCGTCGAGCGCTGCAGCCGCTTGAGCGCCTTCTTGCGGCGCTCGACGTTGACCAGGCACAGGATCGCCGTCGCGACCTTGACGCGGCTGACCGCGCTGGACGTCGGGCGCAGGAGCGTGTTCTTGCACACGCCGCTCTGCGCCGCCCGCGCGCCGGGCTCGGCACCGGCCGCCGCGAACGCGCCGCGCGCCGCCTGGCTTGTTCCGACGACGACCTCGATCGTCGTCGTCTGCAAGGTCAGCCTGCCGGTGCAGCCGCCCGACAGGACGATGATCGTGACGCGGTGGCGCCCGGCGCGGCGGAAGGTGTAGGGCAGGCGCAGCAGCACCGGGCTGGCGCCGAAGCCGAAGCCGATCGAGCGGCACGCGCTCACGCCAGAGAGCGCGCTCGGCTCGCCGAACTGCACCTGCAGGCCGCTGATCGGCCGCGCCGGGTCGACGGCGGAGACGGTCAAGAACGCCGGCTGGCCCACGCGCGGCGCGGAGCCGAAGCCCGCGCTGACGATCCGCGCCGCCAGCGGCGCGACGGCGACGGTCGAGCCCGGCGCGTTGCACGTGGTGGCGACCGGCACGTTGAAGGCGTTGCCGCTGTAGGAGGCGGTCCAGCGGTACGTGCCGGTCCCCAGCGCGGGCGGCGTGAACGGCGGCGACGTCGCGCTGCCCGCGGCGCTCACCGCGACCGTGGCCGCGAAGGCCGGCGCGCCCGCGCAGCCGGCGTCGGCCGGCGCGAAGAGGCGGAAGAGCACGCTCGCGTCGGCGGCCGGATTCGCCGGCGACGCGACGTTCGCCGTGGCGGAGATGGTGCCGCCGGCGACGATGCCCGGCGACGCCGCGATCGCGATCGCCGGCGTCACGCGAGGCGGCGGCGGCGCCGCGGTGACGGTGACCGACTCGCCGGGGTCGTTGCACGCGCCGCTCACCGGCGCGTTGTTGTCGTCGCCGCCGTAGGCCGCGATCCAGCGGTAGGTCCCCGTCTGCGACGGCGTGAACGGCGGCGAGGTCGCGGTCCCCGCAGCGCTCAGCGGCGACGACGTCGTCGAGATCGGCGTCGCGCACACCGTGTCGCCTGGGCCGAAGAGCCTGAACTGCACCGCGCCGCCCGTCGGGTTCACGCGACCGCTGACCGTCGCCGTGTCGGTGATCGTCCCGCCGAGCGTGATGTCGCCCGAGGCGGTCGTCGCGATCGCCGGCCGGGCGGGGATGACGGTCGTCTGCGAGGTGCCGGCGTCGGCGACCGCGTCGCTGCCGGACGCCTGGGTCGCCGAGGCGATCTGGCGAGTCTGCACGCCGCCGATCAGGGCGTCCTCGTCCTCGGCGGGCATCCCGGCGACCGCGAGCGTCACGTCGATCGTGCAGACCGGGTTGGCGATCGGCAGGAGGACGCTGCCCTCACCCTGCGGCGAGATCCGCAGCGCGCCCGTCACGGGGTCGGGACCGATGACGTCGAAGGTCATCCCGTTGCACGCCCCCGCGGCCCCACTCGCCACGGGCGACGCGGTGAAGACCCCGGGATCCTCGCGACCCGGGAAGCAGTCGTCGAGGCCGGAGAGCAGCCCGCAGGCCGGCAGCAGCATGATCGAGCTGCCGTCGCACGGGAACCCGTCGCCCGCGTCGCAGACGGTGTTGGTGTCGGGGTCGACGTTCTGGTTCGTCAGCGTGATCTTGGTGATGACGCCGGTCTGGCCGACGGTGACCACCGGCGGCAGCGACACGCTCGTGGATCCCGCGACCGCCGCGGCGGTCGACGGCGCGACGGCGAACGCGAGCAGGATCGCGGCAGCGACCACAGCCCCGCGCACGCCCCTCGATCGTTGCCGTCCAGCCTCCATAAGCGACGCGGCGAAGCTACCAGCCCGGGAGGCGCCGGGTGCCCGGTTCGGTCCGTTTCCTCGACGTGCGGCCCTGGCTTCGGATCGACCGCGGGTGGGGAGCCTTCGTCGCGCGGTGGGCGGACCAGCCGCGCGTCGCGACTGATCCGCGCGCCCGCGCGGGTCGCAGTTGGATACGTCACGCGCGCGCGCTGCGACGATGCAAGCGGACCACACGATGCTCGCCCTCTACCGACGAACCGGAGCCGACCTGCCATTCGCCGATCCGCGTGGCTACCACGGGGTCGCGATGGAGGGCTACTTCTGGCGCCTGACCCATGTGCCGTCCGGCACGGTGCTCGTCGTGCTCGCCGGCGTCAACCGCGACCGCGACGGCGAGACGTGGGGCACGGTGGGCATCGCTGGGCATCCGGGCGGCTTCTCGCGCTCCGTCGCGGTGGCTCACGCCTCCGGCGAGCGACGCGGGATCGGCGTGTGGGCGGGCGAGGGCGATCGCACGTGCGTGCGCGCGGACGCCTCGAGCCTGCACGTCGACCTCGGCACCGACGCCCGCGTCGACGTGCGCTTCGACGAGGCCGTGCACTGGCCGCGCTCCGCCGTGTTCGGCGGCATCGGGGCCGCGCAGGCGATCCCCGCCCTGAGCCAGTACTGGCATCCGCATCTGCTCGGCGGCCGGGTGACCGGGACGGCGAGCATCGGCGGTCGCGAGATCGACCTCGACGGTGCGACGGTCTACGGCGAGAAGAACTGGGGCCGCGGCGGCTTCCCGCCGGCGTGGTGGTGGGGCCAGGCGCACGGCTTCGCGCGCGACGACGTCTGCGTCGCGTTCGCCGGCGGGCGCGCGGGCGTCGGTCCCCTGCGGGTGCTGTCCACGTCGCTCGTCGTCCGCATCGGCGACGAGGTCGTGCGCGCCGTGCGGCCGCTCGCGCCGATGCGCATCGACGTCGGCTATCGCGGCTGGCGGCTGCTCGCGCGCACCGCCCGCCACACGATCGAGCTTGAGGGCCGGGCCAACGGCACGCCGCCGCACGCGCTGCCGATCCCGATCGCGGCCGAGCGCCGCAACCTCGAGGGCGCCGCAGCGCAGTACCTCGCCTCGGAGGTGCGGCTGCACGTGCGCCGCGGACGGAGGACGCTGTTCAGCGGCGAGAGCGCGCTCGCAGGCCTGGAGCGCGGCAGCTCCTGAAGCGCGTGTACGGTGGTGCGATGAAGCGCAACGTCATGCTCGGCTTGGTGCTCGTCGCGGTGCTCGCGGCGGCCGCCGGACTGCACCGGATCATCAAGCCGGTTCCCGCCTGAGCCTGCACGATCGCGACCGCGGTCCGCAGGCAGGATGCAAACCGGCGCGAAGCACGTCATGGTTACGGGTGGAGCACCCACAGGGGATGGAGGCACCGGACCGTTGATCGCGTTTGCAGGACTAGGGGAGCACGTGCCGGGTAGTGGTACCTGCAGATGCGAGCGATCGTGAGCGACGCGCGCGACCACCATGCTCCGTTGCGCCTGGCGACAGGCGTGCGGGCGTGGCTGCGACGTGCTGCCGTCGCGCTCTCGGTCGCCGTCGGATTTGGCGCATGCGCCGCGGCGGACGCCGGGGCGTTCACGCTGACGCTCGTCTTCCCCGACGGCCAGCCGATGACGTACGGCTCGGCCTGCGCGGGCGTCGGCTGCCTCGGGCGCAACGACCGCGTCGACCGGACCGACGACCGCGGCCGGGTGTTCCTGCCCGACCAGCCGCGCACGATCGAGTACCGGCGCGACGGCATCCCGCTCGGGCTCGCCCCGGTCGGATTCGCGTCGGGCACGATCATCGCGGTCGGCAGCAGCGCGTCCGTGATCCTGCCGCGCATGCTGATCGGCAGCCAGCCGGGCGTCGACGCCGTCGAGTCCGACCTCGTCGCCCGCCTGAACGAGGTGCGCGCGGCGCAGGGCCTGCCGCTCGCACAGATGAACTCGCGCTTGGCGAAGTCCGCCGACTTCCAGGCCACGTGGCTGACGCAGAGCGGCGCGCTCCTGGAGCCCAGCGTCTTCCACGTCGGGCCGTTCGGCACCGACCTCGCGTTTCGCCACGGCGAGGTCTCGCTCCCCGATCCGGCCTCCGGCGGGGAGATCGCCGAGGCCGGGGGCTCGATCGACGCGGCGGTGACCGACTGGCTGTCCTCCCCGGAGCACCGCCAGCAGATCCTGGCGCCGGGTCAGCAGCTGATCGGCGCGGCGCGCTCCGGGTCGTTTCTCATCGTGCAGACGCACAAGCCGTGCGCCGGCTGCGAGCAGACCGGCACCGGCGTGCGCTCGAACGCGCCGCCGCCACCCCCTCCGCCGCCTGTCGTCGCGCAGGCCCCGCCGGCGGGCGCGGCTCCCGCCGCCCCGACGGTCGGCAGCACCAGCGCGAAGCCGGAACCCCTGCCGGGCTGCGGGCGCGAGCAGCTCGCCGCGCGACGGCTGCAGAACCGCGGCGGTCGCGTGCGCCTGCGCATCGGGACGCGCTGCCTGCGGCCCGGCGCCCGCTACGTGCTGATCGTCCGCGAGGGCACGGCCGGCCGCGTGCTGCGGACGATGACGATCAAGCGTGCCGGCACGGCGACGCTCGCGGTCAAGCCCGCGCGCACGGCGAAGCGGCTGCGGATCAGCTTCAAGCGCAACGGGCGCGCGATCGTCGGGCGCACGATGACGCTGCGCTCGTCGTAGGGAGCTACCCGTCGGTCTCCGCGCGCGCGACGGCGAGCGCCAGCGGCTCGGCGCCGATGAGCCGCTCGAACGGCCCGACGACGAGCCACAGCGTACGCAGGCGGATGGCCGCGAGCCGGTCGGTCGGCGCGACGCGCGCCTCGCTGACGATCTCGCTGCCGCCGTCCTCGCCCTCCTGCACCCAGTGCGCGAACAGCACGCGGACGCTGCGCGGCTCGTCGAAGGCGGCGAACGCGCCGGGTCCGTCGATGCGCGGGTAGTCGCGCGCGAGCGTCCAGATGCGCCCGCACAGCCCCGAGACCGACCACCGCTCGCCCTCGTCGAGGACGGCGAAGGGCTCGTGCGCGAGCAGCCCGGCGAACGTCTCGTCGTCCGGCACGCCGGGGATGCGCCAGCGCACGAGCCGTCCGATCGTCCGCGTCTGGTCGAGGTGCACCGCGCGCGCGGCGGCCCACAGCGCGTCGGGAGCGGCGGACGACGCGCGCCGGTGGCGCGTGCGGATCTCCGGGTCGGGCAGCCAGCCGTCGAGCTCTTCGGTCCGCATGCCACCGATCTTGACGCCACGCGGCCCGTATCCTGCGCCGCCCGATGACGCCTGACGTGCAGACGCTCGACCAGCTCGTGCTCCGCGCACTCGCGGAGGACGTCGGCGCGCTCGACGTCACGAGCGCCGCGACCGTGCCGGCGGGCCTGCGAGCGGTCGCGACGATCACCCAGAAGGCGGCCGGCGTCGTCTTCGGGCTCGAGGCGGCGGAGGCGACGTTCGTCGCGCTGGACCCCGAAGCCGAGCTGCGCCGGCTCGGCCCCGAGGGCGAGTGGCGCGACGCGCCTGCGCCCGTGCTGCGCATCACGGGCGACGCGCGTGCGCTGCTCGGCGCCGAGCGGACCGCGCTGAACTTCCTCCAGCGGCTGTCCGGGGTCGCGACGCTGACCGCGCGCTGCGTGCGCGCCGTCGATGGCACGGGCGCGCGCATCCTCGACACGCGCAAGACGACGCCCGGCCTGCGCGCGCTCGAGAAGGCGGCCGTGCGCGCCGGCGGCGGCGTCAACCACCGTGCGGGCCTCTTCGACATGGTGCTCATCAAGGAGAACCACGCCGCGCTCGCAGGCGGCGTCGGCGCGGCCGTGCGCGCCGCCCGGGCGGCCTTCCCGGACCTGCCGCTCGAGGTCGAGTGCCGCACGCGCGCGGAGGTCGACGAGGCGCTGGAGGCGGGCGCGCCGCGGATCCTGCTCGACAACATGGGGCCCGGCGACCTGCGCGCGGTCGCCGCGCACGTCGCCGGGCGCGCCGAGCTCGAGGCCAGCGGCGGGATCGTGTTCGAGACGCTCAGAGCCCACGCGGACACGGGCGTAGACTTCATCTCGATCGGGGCGCTGACGCATTCCGCGCCCGCCCTCGACCTGTCCCTGATCTTGGAGCCGCTGCCGTGAAGCTCCCGATGGCCCCGCCGGCCGGACCGCCTGCAGCCCCGCTGCAGCTCTACGACGTGGCCGGGCTGCAGGCCGAGGTGCGCGCGCTCGCGCGCGAGCGCGACGCGGTCATCCTCGCCCACAACTACCAGCTCCCCGAGATCCAGGACGTGGCCGACTACGTCGGCGACTCGCTCGGCCTCTCGCGCCAGGCGGCCGCGTCGGACGCGTCGGTCATCGCCTTCTGCGGCGTGCACTTCATGGCCGAGACCGCGTCGGTCCTCGCGCCCGGCAAGACCGTGCTGATCCCCGACCTCGAGGCGGGCTGCTCGCTCGCCGACGCGATCACGCCCGACCAGCTGCGCGCCTGGCAGGCGCTGCACCCCGGCGCGATCACGGTGATGTACGTCAACACGACCGCCGAGATCAAGGCGCTGACCGACTACTGCGTGACGTCCGCCAACGCGGTCGCGGTCGTCGAGCACATCCTGCGCGAGCACGGAGCCGGCACCGAGATCCTGTTCGGGCCGGACATGTTCCTCGGCGCGTACGTCGAGCGGCGCATCGGCAGGGTGGGCGGGCACGGCTTCCATGTCTGGGACGGCGAGTGCCACGTGCATGCCGGCATCCGCCCGCGCGACATCGAGCAGGTCCGCGCCGAGCACCCCGGCGCGGACTTCCTCATCCATCCCGAGTGCGGCTGCTCGACGTCGGTCATGGAGTACGCGGCCTCCGGCGACATCGACGGCGAGGGCGTCCACATGCTCTCGACCGGCGGGATGCTGCGCTACGCCGGCGACGCGAAGCCGGGCAGCACCGCGATCGTCGCCACCGAGATCGGGATGCTGCACCCGCTGCGCGAGGCCGCGCCGGACATCGAGTTCATCGCCGCGAACGAGCGCGCGGCGTGCACGTACATGAAGATGATCACGCTGCCGAAGCTGCGCGACGCGCTGCGCGACGGGCGCTACGAGGTCAAGGTGCCCGAGGAAGTCGCGGTGCGCGCCCGCGTCCCGATCGAGCGGATGGTCGCGATCTCCTAGGAGCTCGCGCGTCCGGGCCGGCTCGGCCCGCGCGCTCGCGTGTGTACCCTGGCCGCCGTGCGCTCCCGCTGGCTCAGCCCGCTGCTCGTCGCCGCGCTCGCCCTCGGCGGCTGCGGCGGCGACGACCCCCCGAAGATCGAGTCCAAGGCCGACTTCGTCGCGGCCGCGGACAAGATCTGCGTCGAGCGCGATGCGAGCAGCACGAAGCTCACGACCGACCTCAACACCGACAACGACCTCGCGAAGCTCAGCGGCTCGCTCGCCGGGATCTACGACAAGGCGATCACCGAGCTGCAGGAGCTGTCGCTGCCGCCCGGCTCCGCGCGCGCGGGCGCTCAGAAGTACGTCACGGCGACCGTGGCGCTGCGCAAGCCAGTCGCGCAGATGAAGGCCGCGTCGAAGAACCTCGAAGCCGCCATCAAGACGCGCCGCACCGCGGCGGTCAAGTCGGCGGGCCAGCAGCTGCAGATCAGCGTCAACACGGTGCAGTCGCTTGGCGAGGTCGCCGACGCGTCGGCCCGCAGCTACGGGATGAAGAACTGCGGCCAGCTCGCGACGCGCAGCCCCGTCTCCTGAGACGCCGCCGTTTCTAGCGCGCGTCGAGCACGCGCTCGAACCACACGCAGGTGCCGTCGTCGCCCGCAACGCCCCACGCGGAGCTCAGCCGCTGCACGAGGATGAGCCCGTTGCCGCCGCCCTCGACGCGCGGGCGCAGGATCTCCGGCGGCGCGAAGCCGGGGCCCTGGTCGCAGACCTCGACGCGCATGACGTCGGCGGCGATCGCCAGGTGCACGACGATCGTGTCGTCCTCGCCGGCGCCGCCGTGGCGGACGGCGTTCGTCACGAGCTCGGAGGCCAGCACGAGCACGTCGCCGAGGTCGTCCTCGCCGACGCGACCGGCGAGCAGCGCGTCCATGCGCGCGCGCACCGCCGCCGGCGCGTCGCGCCCGCCGGGCAGCTCGAGCTTGTGCGACAGGACGAGGTCCGCCCGCCACGATCCGCGCATGAGGTAGCCGGCCGGCTCGGTCATCGCCCCTGCTCGCCGGCGTGCGGGTCGCGCTGCAGCGAGGCCGCGGGCGCGGCCACCGCCACGCGCTCGACGGCGAGCACGGCCGTGTCGTCGGCCTGTGCGCCAACCTCGAACGCGCTCAGCGCCTTGTCGATCCGCGCCACCGCGTCGCCGGCGTCGCGCGCGCCGGCGATCGTGCGCTGCAGGCGCTCCTCGCCGAAGCGGCCGTCCGCGCCGACGGCGTCGAACACCCCGTCGGTGTAGAGCACGAGCACGTCGCCGGGATCGAGCTCGACGCCGCTGCGGCTCCAGCCGTCGCAGCGCGACGCGCCGAGCATCGGCGAGAACCCGCCGACGGGGCGGACGAGCCCGTCGCTGACCAGCAGCGGCAGCGGGTGGCCGGCGCACACCATCTCCGCGGTCGCGCGGCCGTCGTGCTCGTGCAGCAGCACGGCCGCGACCGAGCACAGCGCCATCTGCTCGCGCGCGACGAGCTCGGCGTTCAGCGTGCCGACCGCGTCGAGCGGGTCGTCGAGCAACTGCGCCGCGGTGCGCAGCGTGTGCCGGGCGAGGCCGGTGAGCGCGGCCGCCTCGGCGCCGCGGCCCGCGACGTCGCCGACGAGCGTGAGCCACCCGCCGCGGACGGCGAACGCGTCGTAGAAGTCGCCGCCGACCCAGTTCTCCACGCCGGCCGGCCGGTACAGCGTCGCGATCCGCCAGCCGGGCATGTGGGGCATGCGGCCGGGGAGCAGGCCCGTCTGCAGCGTGCGCGCGATGTGCGAGCGCTCGGTGTACAGGCGCGCGTTCTCGACGGCCGTGCCGGCCCTGCGCGCAAGCTCCTCCGCCAGCGCGACGTCGGCCGGGCTGAAGCGCCGCGGCGACTCGGCGCTCACGAGGCTCAGCGTGCCGAGGTTCGTGCCGGCGGCGCTCATCGGCACGACGAGCCCGGCGCGCAGGCCGACGCTCTGCAGCAGCTCGAGGTGCTCGGCGTCCTGCGCCGCCGCGGCGAGCATCTCGTCGGTGATCTCGTTGACGACCTGCGCCTCGCCGTCGCGGATGACCTGCGCGGCGCCCGTCGGGGCGTCGGCGGAGGAGGGGTAGCGCTCGCCGATGCGCCGGGCGACGGCGACCTTCTCGGGGTCCACGTGGGCGACGGCCACGGTCCTGATGTACCCATGTCCGTCCGGCATGCTCACCGAGCACCAGTCCGCGAGCTGCGGGACCGCGAGCTCGGCGACCTGCTGCAGCGTCGCCTCGTAGTCAAGCGACGACGACAGCACCTCGCCCGCGCGGGCGAGCAGGCGCTGCGTCAGCTCGGCGCGCTTGACCTCGGTGATGTCCTCGATGACGTTCACGACGAGCTTGACGTTGCCGTCGCGGTCGTAGACGCCGGAGGCCTTGGTGACGCGCCAGGTCTCCTCGCCGGTCTCCTTGTTGATCGCACGCGTCACGAGCGGCTTGGGCTCCTTGCCGGCGAGCACCCGCCGGCCGGGGAGGTCGTCCATGCGCAGCGGCGAGCCGTCCTCGTTGGTCGCTTCGAACCTCTCGACGAGCGCCTGCACCGGCGTGGCGAGCAGCTCCTGCGCGGACGCGTAGCCGAGCATCCGCGCGGCGGCCTCGTTGGCGTAGATCAGCGCGCCCTCGGAATGCTGGACGGTGACGGCCTCGGCGAGCGTCGAGAGGGCGACGGTGAGCTGCGCCTCGATCGTCTCGAGCTCGGAGTACAGGCCGGCGTTGTCGAGCGCGAGCGCGACGCGGCCGGCGAGCACCTTCGCGAACTCGAGGTCCTCCTGGTCGTAGCGCCGGTCGGAGTGCGCCGTCGTGATCAGCGTCAGCGAGCCGACGCGCCGGCCACGCGCGCGCAGCGGCACGACGACGAACGACGCCGGGTGCAGCGAGCGCAGCAGCGCGAGGTCGTCGGGGCCCAGCGCCATCGTCTGCAGCAGCTCGTCCGGAAGCTCGGACACGAGGTGCGGCTGCTCGGGGTCGTCGGGGTTGTCCACGGTGTTCGGCGGGCGGCCGGCGAGCCCGGTCGTGAGGGCGCCGGCGCCGGGCCCGGCGACGCGCACGGCGAGGCGCCGGACCTCGCCGCGGCTGACCGCGTCGACGATGCAGATGTCGGCGACGGCCGGCACGACGAGGTCGTGGATCCGCTCGACGGTGTCCTTGAGGCTGAGCGTGCCGTCGGCGACCTCGGCGATCGATGCGAGCACTGCGAAGCGCTCGCGGTCGCGATGCACGCGCGCTCGGCCCCGCGCGGCCACGACCGCGAGGAAGCTGACGGCGGTCACGACGAAGATCCGCTGGACGTACGCGAACGCGCCGAAGTTCTCGTGCCACAGCCCGCTGAGCATCGCCAGCGCGATGGCGACCGCGCCGACGACGAGGACGTCGCGCGGCGTGCCGATGATCCCGGTCAGAAGCGGCGCGAGCAGGACGATCCCGATGACGGCCTGCGGCGCGCCGGCGAAGATGTCGATCAGGGTCAGCGTCGCCGCGATCGCGAGGCCGGGAGCAAGAGCCAGCACGCGGCTGCCGTTCCGCGGCGGCCGGCGAGCGGCCGGCGTCAGCGACGTCATGCGTCGATCATACGAACGGCGGGCGCGCTGCGGTGGACTTTCGGCGCGCGGCCGGGCGGTCGGCGCGGGATCGCGGATGCGAGCTGGGCGCGGAAGACAGCGCCCCCGCTCGCGATCACCCGGTGCACGTGTAGGGCGCGGGTCTTGAACGTCGCCCGCTACGCGGGCGACGGCAGCAGGTCGATGCCGTCGGTCACCGCCACGCGCACGCGCGCCAGCCGCTGGACCTTGCGCTCGAGCTCGGGCGGCGTGTAGCAGTGCACGTCGGCGTCCGAGCCCATCTCGCTCGCGTCCCACAGGTTCGCCGCCTGGTAGACGCGCTCGAGCCACGGCACGCCTTCGAAGGCCTCCGAGACGAGCACCACGACGTACTCCGGGCCACGCTCGCGCTGCGGCGGCGCGCCGCGCGAGTCGGCCACCCGCGCTCCCCCGAGCACGGCGCGATCGAGCCGCCAGCGATCCCCGACCCGGTCGAGGTAGCGCTCGATCTCTTTGTGGTTCAGGGGGTCAGTCGAGGTCACCGGTGCCGTACCGGTGGTATACAGGACGCGTGTCGAGCGCGCCCTCGCTGACGCCCAACGGCTACTGCCTCATGTCCGACGTGCTGGCGCCCGACCGCGTGGCCGCGCTGCTCGGCGAGGCGGCGAGCATGGCCGCCGACGCGGGGAGCATGCCGCGCGACGTCTACCGCGTGAACGACGACCAGAGCATCTCGAGCCCCCGGCGCATGCACGCGACCGCGGGCGGGCCTGTGCTGCGGGCGATCCAGCGCGACGAGGCGCTGCTGGACATGATCGAACACGCGGCCGGGCACCGCGTCGCCCCGACCCGCGCCGCCTACATCTTCTACGAGCCGGGCGACTACCTCGGCCTGCACCGCGACAGCACGCTGTGCGAGGTGACGCTGCTCACCGGCGTCGGCGGCGCGCTCGACCCGCTCATCGTTCACCCGGAGCTCGTCGGCTTGCCCGCGGAGGAGCTGCTCTACGTCTCGCGCGCCCATGACGCGACCCCGCCGGGCGGCGTCGGCGCCGAGGTCCCCGCGGCAGGCAGCTTCCTCATGCTGTCGGGCTCGAAGGTCCCGCACCACCGTCCGCCGGCGAGCCGTCACGGCTCGGTCGCGACGCTCTGCTTCGCCTGAGCCGTCAGCCGAACGGGTGGGGCAGCACCCCGGGGCTCGCCCTCGCCGGCAGCCGCCGCGCTCCCGGCGCCACGACGCGGACGACGACCGCGTCCGCCTCCGCGCCGGGGACCGTCGAGTCGACGGCCACGACGTCCTCGCCCGTGTGCCGGGCGACGGCGGCGGCCAGCTCCTGCTCCTGCTCCTGCTCGACCGCGGGACCGTCCGCGGCGGGCGTGGGCGCCGCTGGCGCCGTCGCCTTCGCGAGCCAGTGGCCGAGGCTGTCCTGCTCGTGGAACGTCCACAGCGCGTGCTCCACGGCGTTGGCGGGCAAGGCCGGGCGCCCCCGCGCGCGCATGTCCTCGAGCGCGCGCTGCGCGACCGCCGTGCCCATGCTCCAGCGCACCATCAGCGCCTCGTACGCGCCGCGCTCGCCTGCGGCTGGCAGGTCGCGCCCAGCGGCCGTGCAGCGCGCGCCGAAGGACTGGCTGGCGCGCCCCGGCTCGTGCAGGCACGTCACGACGCACGCCGATCGCGCCGGCCCGGCGAGCACGAGCGTCGTGGCGTGCAGGCCGAGCGCGTCGAGCGCGGGACCCAGCGGCGCCGGCCACCGCTGCGCCGCCGCGACGCGCACCGGGCCCGCCCCGTACCAGCTGCGTGCGATGAGATCGCGCTCGAGCACTTCGAGCAGCGCGTGACGCTCGGCGAGCGCCACGGTCGCATGGGCGGCGACGCCGGCCGAGCCGGCCCGCAGCGTGACCGCGCAGCCGGGCGGCGGCTCGTGGCGCAGGAACGCGGCGCCCGCGGGGACGAGCACGTCGCGGCCGTCGACGAGCGAGCGGCCGGAGACCCACAGCATCGGCGCGTCGCGGACCCCGTCGGCGGCGGGTCGCCACGCGGCGGGGTCGAGCGCGGCCGCTCCCTGGCGGCGCAGCTTCGCGAACGTCGCCACGACGGCGCCCTCGCGCTCGGCGGCCCGGCCGGCGAGGATGTTGCCGACCCGCTCGACGAGCTCGTTCTGCGCGCGCAGGGCCACGTCGGCCTCGTCGCAACCGGCGGCCGAGCCGACGACGACGGGCGCGCCGCCGCTGGCCTCCGTCGGCCCGAACGCCTCCGACCGCGCGGCCGCCCTGCCGAAGATGATGTCAGGGCACGCGGGAAACGGGCGGAAGACCTCGACGCGGCGCCAGTACCTCGCCGCCGGGTCCGCCACGCTCACGTGACGGCTGGCTCGCCGGCGCGCGCGCCGGCGGCCAGCAGCTCGCCGGCCTCCGAGACGACGGCCTGGCCGTGGCCGGTCAGCTTGCCCGTGTGCCCCGTGATCACGCGCAGCGCCTCGGCGGCCTGCCCGCGCAGCTTGTCGTGGCGAGCCTCGACGGCCGCCGCTGCCGCGCTCGACGTCTGCGGCGCGAGCCGGTCGTAGAGCATGACGCTGCGAACGAGCACGACGAGCTGCTGCAGCAGGCCGGTGAGCGGGCGCGGGTCGGCGCGCAGCGGCGTCATCACGACGGGCTCGGAGCCGGACTTCGGATCGGCGAGGAACGGCTCGGCGAGCGCGGCGACGTTGCAGCGGTTGTGCGCGGCCTCGTGGAGGAGGGCCTCGGCGAAGCGCACCGCGCCCGGCAGCTCGGCGTCGCTCGCGCTCAGGCGGGCGCGGTTGACGTAGACGGCGCCCTGGGTCGCGACGTCCGTGAACCCGTCGATGCCGAAGCCGTCGATCAGCGCGACCTGCGTGACGGCGACGTGCAGCTCGGCCAGCATCGCCGGCCACACGTCGGCGAGCAGGCAGGCCGCGTCGCAGAAGCCACGGCGGTCGGCGTCCGACCAGCCCGTGATCCGCAAGGCCGCGAGCGCGTCGGCTCGATCGGGGCGCTGCGGCACCTGGGACACGGCGCGTGCGAGGCTCGCGCTCAGGTGCTCCTCGGCGGGCGCGAGGTCGACCGGCCACGCGCGACAGCCGCTCTGCGTCGCTCGGAGCCGGCTCTCGCCAGCCCGCGCCACGGCGTCGTGCACGCGCGATGCCACGCGGCGGCCCTCGTCGGGCGACGGCCGGCCCGGACGGCACACGGCCTGGGCGTCATAGGCCGCGGCGAACAGCCCGGGGTACGTCAGCGCCTCGCCCGGCACGTCGAACCGCAGTGAGTCGTCCAGGACCTGCGTGGCGATCCGGTCCAGGACCGCCGTCAGCAGCTCCGACGCGGCGGCGCGCTCCTGCGCGGCGAGGGTCTCGTCCGGCAGGACGCGCATACGGTCCCCTTTCGCAAGTCAGACGCTCGACATCCAAGCGGGGGCACGCCGCTGAAAGCGCGCCCCCGCTCGGTGAAACGCTGTCAGTCGGGAAGATCGACCATGAGCGCGAACTCGGTGAGCTCCTGCTCCTCGACGGCCTCGACCTCAACCTCGACCGGCTCGACGGACTCTTCGCTTGCAGTCGTCGGTTCCATGTTGCACTTCCCCTGGTCGTGGACATGGGCACACTGCGGGTCCGAGGCTAGCGCGCTAGGTTCGATGTGACAACCTCGATTTTCGATGATGCCGCGCATTCAGGAACAGGCCGGTGATGGTGTGACTTTTCGGGGAAGCCGATGACCGAGGTCGTCGCGCTCGTCGTGCTGGCGGTGTGGGTGGTCTGGGGTGCGACGATGGCACCCGGGCGGCGCTACTCGTGGTCGATGTTCTCGGGCTCCTCGAAGGCGTTTCTCTGGCTGCGCGACGAGCGAGCGGCGCGCTGGGCGACGATGGACGAGCTGCGCCTGGGTCCCCAAGCGCACTACCTGCGCGAGTCGGACCTCCGGCTGCTGGCGCAGGAGGGCCTGCCGGCGCTCGACGGCCTCGTCGTCGGCACGCGCGGAAGCTGCACGGTTTCCCTCGACGAGACCGAGGGTCTCGTCACCGAGCCGCTGGAACGCGACGAGGCCCTCGCAGCGCTTGCCGCCGCGCTTCGCAGGTACGAGTGTCCGCGGAAGTAGTCGCGGCCGCGTGCCTGGCCGCTGCCGCGGGCTGGCGGGCGTGGATCATCCGGGGCGACGTGCGCCACATCCGCAAGGCCCAGCCCGCCGCTCGCGCCTATCGGCCCGAGCTCGGATGGACGGACGAGGATCTGCTTGCGCGGCGCCTGCGCGGGTCGCGCGCCGGCATGGTCGCGGCGATCGCGCTCGCCGTCGCGATCGCGGTCCCCGGGGCGGCGCCCGTGCTCTGGCCCGCCGGCGGCGGCGTGATCGCGATCTGGCTCACGCTCGACGCCCGGCTGGACTACGGCCGGTACATGGGCGTGTGCATCGTGACGCTGGCTGTCGGCGTCGCTGTCGCCGCCGTCGAGCTCGATGCGGCGGGCTTGCTCGCGTCCGTCGCGGCTGCGCAGATGTACCTCGTGTCGGGGATCCGCAAGCTGCGCGCGCCGCACTTCATGAACGGCCACGTCATTCTCGACAACCTCGCCTACGCCGCCTGCCAGGCCGCCGCCGGCAACCGCGACTTCGTTCGGACCGTCAGCACCGCCCGCCTCGCCGGCCTGCTCGAGCGCGGCACGCTGTCGCGCGTCTGCTGCGCGGGCGCCATCGCGACCGCCGCCGCCGAGCTCGCGATCGGCGCCGGCGCGATCGGGCTGCTTCCGACGTGGGTCATCTTCGCGCTCGCAATACCGATGCACCTCGGGTTCATGGTGCTCCTGCCGCGTCGCCTGCCGTCCTTCACCATGGCGTCGCTCGGGCTGCTCGCGCTCGCGACGGCGAACCCCATCATCGGGTCCATCTAGACTCGCGCCGCATGGCCGACGAGCAGCCCGAGACCTACGCCGACACCGTCGCCGACCTGTACGACGCGCTGTTCGGCGGCATGCTCGAGGCGGCGCCCGCCGCCGACCGCCTCGCCGAACTGGCCGGCGGCGGCTCCGTGCTCGAGCTCGGCATCGGGACGGGCCGGGTAGCGCTCCCGCTGGCGCAGCGCGGCATCGACATCCACGGCATCGACGGCTCGACCGCGATGGTCGAGCAGCTGCTGGCCAAGCCCGGCGGCGAGCACATCCCGGTCACGATCGGCGACTTCAGCGAGGCGCACGTCGAGGGGCCGTTCGCGCTGGTCTTCGCCGTCGCCGGCACGTTCTTCGAGCTGCAGTCCCAGGAGGCGCAGGTCCGCGGGTTTCAGAACGCCGCCCGGCACCTGCGACCCGGCGGGCTGTTCGCGCTCGACGCGCTCGTGCCGAACATCGGCAGCGCGAACGAGGACATGCGGCTGATCCCCTCCGACGACGGCCGGCTCATGTGGCGCTTTCGCCAGTTCGACACGGTGCAGCAGCGCTACACGTCGTACTACCTCATCTTCGACGGCGGGGCCGTTCGCCAGGTCAGGGTGGCGTTCCGCTACGCCTGGCCGGCCGAGCTCGACCTCATGGCGCGCCTCGCCGGGCTGCGCTT
This sequence comes from uncultured Actinomycetes bacterium, assembly GCA_963743055.1. Taxonomy (GTDB): domain Bacteria; phylum Actinomycetota; class Thermoleophilia; order Solirubrobacterales; family Solirubrobacteraceae; genus CADCVQ01. The sequence goes on from CAVUOK010000010.1 coordinate 168,093, forward strand.
GCGCGACCGCTGGAGCACATGGGACGGCAAGCCGTTCACGTCGTCGAGCAGGACGCACGTCTCGGTCTACGAGCGGCTGCCCGAGTAGGCCCTCCGCCCGAGGTCAGTCGAAGTCCGCCGCGGTGTGCGGGCCGACGCACGCCACCGCCAGCGTGTCGGCCACGTCGCGCGCCACATCGGCGACCTCTTCGAGCGTCACCGCGTCGAGCTGCTCGATCGCGCCGTCGGGGTCGATCGGCTGGTCGTAGACGATCGTCTGCGTCGCCGCGTAGCGCGCGACCGCGTTCGTGTTCTCGAACGACAGCACCCGCCTGCCCGCCGCGTACGCGCGGGCGCGCTCGACCTCGGCGACCGTCGGCCCGTCGTCGCGCAGCTCGCCGACGATCTCGCGCATCCGCCGGTAGGCCTCGATGCACTTCGTCGAGTCCAGCCCCGCGCCGAGCTGCAGCAGCGGCACGTCGGCGTGCGCGTGCGCGAGGCCGTAGACCGAGTAGGCGAGGCCGCGCTGCTCGCGGATCTCGTCGAACAGGCGCGAGCTCATCGAGCCGCCGAGCAGCGTCGCGTAGATGTGCATCGCCGCGCGCTGCTGCGGGCTCGTCACGTCGATCTTCGGGCGGTAGGACATCCGCAGGTGCGACTGGTTGGAGTCACGTTCGTCGACCATCACGGCCGGCGCGAACGCGGGCGCGGGCTCGAAGGACCCGGGCGCGGGAAGCGACGGGAAGCGCTCGAACAGCTCGCCGGCGGCGCCGTTCTCCGGCACGTGCTCGAGGTTGCCCACGATGAACGCGCCGCCGTGCGCGCCCGACCAGCGGCGCTCGCGGAAGGCGACGATCGCGTCGCGCGTGAACGTCCGCAGGTGCTCCTCGGGCCCGAGGACGGGCCGTCCCAGCGGGTGGTCGCCGAACGCCGCCTGGTCGATGAGCTGCTCGGCGACCGACGACGGCTGGTCCTTGTAGCGCTGGATCTCCTGGATGACGACGCCACGCTCCTTGTCGAGCTCGTCGGCGTCGAGGTGCGGCCGCCCCGCGAAGTCCGTCAGCAGGTCGATCGCGTCCAGCGCCGCCTCGGCGCGGACGGTGATGTGGAAGGCGACCATGTCGTGGGAGGTGAAGGCGTTCAGCGTCCCGCCGAGCCGCTCGGCGGTGTCGTTGACGTCGCGGTAGTGGGGGAACTTCTCGCCGCCCTTGAAGACGAGGTGCTCGAGGAAGTGGGCCATCCCGTTCTCGTCGGGGCGCTCCGTGCGGGCACCCGCGTCGAAGGCCGCGAGGATCGTGACGGCGCGCGTGCCGTCGAGGCCGATGCGGTGCAGCGGAAGGCCGTTGGCCAGCGTGGAGGAGGCGATCGTGGGCATGCCCGAAACGGTAGCGAGCGGCGGCCGTCCGCCCGCTGCGGACCCGTTGGACCACCTCGTTGCCTATCGGCGGCCCGACCCGTATCGTCGGCAGGGCACCAAGGCCACTCCCGCTTCTGCGAACCAGCCTCGCGCAGGGCACCGCTCGGCCACGCGCCTTCGGCGACCTCACGGACCGCTTCACCCAAGCGACTACAGCCGTTGCAGACGAGCGTCGCTGGGAGCGCCCACACGCCCGGGCGGTTCAAAGGCGCTCGCGGCATCAGCGGCGCAGGCGATCGCGACGACCCCGCCGCTCGGCAGTGCCGCGGGCTTCGCGGCCGTCGCCGCGACGACGATCACGAACACGGGCCCGACCGTCGTCAACGGCGACCTCGGCGTGTTCCCGGGGACGGCGGTCGTCGGCTTTCCGCCGGGCACGGTCAACGGCTCGATCCACGCCGGCGACGCCGTCGCCGACACCGCGGGCGCCGCCGCGGAGACCGCCTACAACCAGGCCGCGGGCGAGCCCTGTACTTCACGCTCTCGGACCCGGACCTCGGCGGCGAGGTGCTGCTGCCCGGCGTGTACTGCTTCACGACCTCGCAGGTCTTCCTGACCGGCACGCTGACGCTCAGCGCCGCCGGCAACCCGACTGCCGCCTGGGTGTTCAAGACCGGCAGCACCTTGATCACGGCGAGCAACTCCGCGGTCGTGCTCATCGGCGGCGCGCCGCCCTGCAACAACGACAACATCACGTGGCAGGTCGGCAGCAGCGCCACGCTCGGCAAGGCGACGAGCTTCCTCGGCAACATCCTCGCGAGTGCCTCGGTGACCCTCGACACCGGCGCCGTCACGACGGGCGGGGTGTACGGGAACACCGGCGCGGTGACGATGGACACCAACACGGTGAGCACCTGCGGGAAGTCAGGCGGCTTGGCGGGTCCGGCGATCACCACGACGCCGTCGGGCCCCGTGCCGGTGGGCGGCAGCATCTCCGACTCGGCCACGGTGATCGGCGGAGCCGTGCCGACCGGCAACGTCGTCTTCGAGCTCTTCGGCCCCGGAGACGACACCCGCACGACGCCGATCGCCACGCGGACCGGCCCGCTGGTCGCGGGCGGCGCGGTGTCGGGCGACGTGACGGCGACGGTCGCCGGGACGTACAACTGGGTCGCCACGTACACCGGCGACACGTTCAACAACCCCGCGATCTCGCATTGCGGCAGCGAGCAGGTGCTGGTCTCGTCGGCGCTCATGACCGGCCGCGCGTACGGACTGACCGCCACCGCGACACTGCTCGGCCTCCCGCTCGTCAACGTGACGCCGACGCCCGACACGGGCGCCGTGTCGACGGCCGGTTCGTCGACCACGTCGACGCCGTGCATCGCCGCGGTGCCCGGTGCGGTCGGCGCGCACGTGCTGTGCGCGAACGTCACGACCGACGCGTCGGCGGGGCGCTCGACGGCGAGCGCCGCGATCGCCGACGTCGCGGTCGGGATCGCGATGGTGCCCGCGATCACGCTCGGCGCCGTGCAGTCGACGTCGACCACGACGTGCGGCGGCTCGTCCGGCACGACGACGATCGCCTACCTCAAGGTGGGCTCGACCGTGGTCATCGCCAAGCCGACCGCGATCGCCCCGAACACGGCGGTGAACGTGGGCGTCGTGAAGCTCGTGCTCAACGAGCAGATCGCGTTCAGCACACCGGACGACGGCCTGACGGTCAACGCCGTGCATGTCACGGTGGGGGTCCTCGGGCTCGTGACGGCGAACGTCGTCGTGGCGTCGTCGGAGAGCGACATCGGCGGCTGCGCCTGACCGCCACCGAGGAGCACTCGCCCGCCGGCAGGTTCGCCGGCGGGCGGCGCGGTGAGTGGTGATGGCCGGCGCCCACCGCTAGGAAACGGGAATGCCGCCGCTGGTCCTTCAGATCGCGTGCCGGGCGGTACGCTGGAACGACGATGAAGCGCTCCGGGCACCGACAGCTGCGACGGCCGAGAAGCCGGTGCTCGACGACGAGCAGCGCGCCGCCAGGCTCGAACTGCTGGCCGAGCGACTGTTCAGCCCTGAGGGGCTGGATCGCGACACGCTCGAGCGCATCGAGCGACCGCCCGGCAACGAGTAACGCACCCCGCGAGCTTGCAAGCGCACGATCTGCCGCGATCCGGGACGTGGCGGTGCTGGCGAACACCGCCCGCCAGGTCCAGACGGTGGGCTCCGCGATGCTCGGCAAGGCGTGAGAAGCCTCGCCGAGCGGGCCGCCCGGCCGTGTCAGCTCGTCTGGCGGGCGAGGCGGGGCGGCGGCGCTTAGCGCGTCCGGCGGGCGAACAGCACGCCTGACGCCGCGACCGACACGGCGACGATCCCGGCGCACCACGCGAGCGCGGTCCACGCGCTCGATCCCACCGGCGTGCCGAGCAGCAGGCCGCGGATCGTCTCGATGACGGGCGTGACCGGCTGCTGCTCCGCGAATCCCTGGATCCACGAGGGCATCGTGTCGATCGGGACGAACGCGCTGCTCGCGTACGGCAGGAACATGATGAGGAACGTGAAGCCGCTCGCTGCCTCGGGCGACTTCGCGACGAGCCCGATCGCCGCGGCGAGCCACGAGATCGCGAGCACGAACGCCAGCACGACGCCCGCGGTCGCGAGCCAGTCCAGCGCCGACGCCTGCGGGCGAAAGCCGATGAGCAGCGCGACGCCGAGCACGAGCACCGTCGACGCCGCGTTGCGCGCGGCGCTCGCGGCGACGTGGCCGGCGAGCACGGCGGCGCCGCTGACGTCCATCGACCGCAAGCGGTCGATGACGGCGCCGGTCATGTCCTGGCTGACGCTGACCGCGGTTCCCGCCGACCCGAAGCCCGCGCACAGCAGGATGACGCCGGGGACGACGTAGTTGACGTACGCGCCGCCGCCCGTCTCGATCGCGCCGCCGAAGAGATAGACGAAGACGAGCATGAGCAGCACGGGCAGCATCAGCGACGTGACGAGCGCGTCGACGTTGCGCGCTGACAGCCGCACGCAGCGCGCGGCCATGGGGAGGACGTCAGACATGTGCGATCTCCTTCTGCGCGGAGGCGGTGTCGGGGGTGGGGGCAGGGGCGTGGCCGGTGAGGGCGAGGAAGACGTCGTCGAGCGTCGCGCTGTGGACCGAGAACCGCTCGATCGCGCCGCGCCCCGGGTCGACCTCGTCGAGCAGCGCGCGGACGTGCGCCGCGCTGCCGTCGGTCGGCACGCCGATCGTGAGCTGCGCGGGATCGCGCGAAACCGCTCGCGCGCCGAGCACGGCCTCGGCCTCCGCGAACGCCTCGCTGCCGGCCAGCACGAGGTCGAGCCGCTGCTCGGCGACGCGCTGCTTGAGCTGCGCCGGCGTGCCCTCAGCGACCATGCGCCCGCCGTCGATGACGCCGATAAGGTCGGCGAGGCGGTCGGCCTCCTCGAGGTACTGGGTCGTGAGGAAGACGGTGGTCCCGCCCCCGACGAGGTCGCCGATGACGTCCCACATCGCCTGGCGGCTGCGCGGATCGAGGCCGGTCGTCGGCTCGTCGAGGAAGATCACGGACGGATCGCCGACGAGGCTCGCCGCGAGGTCCAGGCGGCGGCGCATGCCGCCCGAGTACGTCGCGACCCGGCGTCGCGCGGCGCCAGTCAGGTCGAAGCGCGCGAGCAACTCGGCCGCGCGGGCTCGCGCTCGCGCGCCGCTCATCCCGAGCAGGCGGCCCATCATCCGCAGGTTCTCGTCGCCCGTCTGCAGCTCGTCGACGGCGGCGTACTGCCCGGTGAGGCTGATCGCGCGGCGCACGGCGCGGCGCTCGGCGACGACATCCAAGCCGGCGACGCGCGCGCTGCCGCCGTCGGCGCGCAAGAGCGTGGAGAGGATCCGCACGATCGTCGTCTTGCCCGCGCCGTTGGGGCCGAGCAGCGAGTAGACGGTCCCGCGCGGCACGCGCAGGTCCACGTCGCGGAGCACGGCCAGCGGGCCGTAGGACTTCTCGAGGCCCGTCGCCTCGACCGCCGGATGGTCCGTCACGATGACCTCCTCGAGTCGCTCTGCGTATTGCGTACGCACTATTGCGTAGGTTATACACAGTGATGCGATGACGATCAACCCCGACGACGAGCCGCGCGCCACCGGCCTGCCCGCGAGCATCGACGCGAGCTGGGGGATGCGCGACCGCCCGACCCGCGGACCCAAGCCTGCGCTGAGCCTCGAGCGGATCGTCGAGGCCGCGGTGAGGGTTGCCGAGTCCGACGGCCTGCTGGCCGTGTCGATGAGCCGGGTCGCCGCAGAGCTGGGCTCGTCGGCGATGTCGCTGTATCGCTACGTCGCCGCGAAGGACGAGCTGCTCACGCTGATGGTCGACTCCGCGGCCGGGCCTCCGCTGCCGGCGACCGATCCGGACGAGGGCTGGCGAGCGGGCCTCTCACGCTGGTCGTGGGCGTTTCACGACGTGCTGCGCCGGCACCCGTGGATCGTACGCATCCCGATCACCGCGCCGCCGCCGCTGCCAAACCAGGTCGCGTGGATGGAGGACTGCCTGCGCGCCATGCGCGACACCGGCCTCCCCGAGGGCGAGAAGGCATCCGTCCTGCTGCTGCTCTCGGGCTTCGTGCGCAACGAGGCGATCCTGACCGCCGACCTCGACGCGAACTTCCTCGCCTCCGCCGCCTCGCCCGACGCGGCGATGTCCGGCTACTCGAGCCTGCTGCGCCGCCTGACCGATCCCGAGCGCTTCCCGGCGCTGCACGCGGTCCTCGACGCCGGCGTGTTCGACGTCGCCGACGATCCCGACGACGAGTTTCGCTTCGGCCTCGAGCGCATCCTCGACGGCGTCGACGCGCTGATTCGCTCGCGGTGAGTGATTCACACGTATGCTCGCCGGGTGACCTTTCGTCGCGGGCGCCTTGCCGCCGCGTTCACCGTCATCGCCGTGATCGCGTCCGCCCCCGCGGCACATGGTGATCCGATCGCCGACAGCATCGTCGCGGCTGGCGCCGTCGCGCGCGTCGGGGACGCGTTCATCGACAGGCCCACCTTCGATCGCTGGTTCTCCGTCGCCGCGGTCAGCAACCCCGCGACCGACGCGACCGCGTACGACCCACCGGAGTTTGCCGGCTGCGTCAAGGCCAAGCGCAGCACGGCGCCGAAGCCTGCGAAGGGTCAGCCGGCGACGACCAAGGCGCAGTTCAAGGAGCAGTGCCGGCAGGAGTACGAGGGCCTGCGCGACCAGGTCATGCAGTTCCTGATCCTCGAGAAGTGGGTGTCCGGCGAAGCCGCCGAGCGCGGCATCGCGCTCTCGCCGCAGGAGCGCGAGGACGCGTTTCAGAAGGCCAAGTACGCCACGTTCCCGACCGATGCCGACTTTCGCAAATTCCTCGAGCAGTCCGGCATGACGATCGACGACGCGCGCTTTCAGGTGGCGTTCAACGAGCTGTACACCAAGCTCCGGGGGCAGGCCATCGCGACCGCGGCGCCGGTCACCGAAAAGGACGTCGCGACGTACTACCGCAAGCACAAGCGGCAGTTCTTCCAGTCGCAGTCGCGCGATGTGCGCGTCGTGCTGACGAAGACGCGGGCGCGCGCCTACGCCGCGCTCGCGGCCCTGCGCCGGGGCCGCTTCTGGCGGCGCGTCGCCGCGAAGTACTCGATCGACCAGGCGTCCAAGCGTCGCGGCGGGATCCTGCGGGGCGTCACGAGGGGCAGCCAGGAGAAGGTGCTCGACGCCGCGCTGTTCCGCGCGCCGAAGGACGCGCTGCGCGGCCCGGTCAAGACGCAGTTCGGCTATTACGTGTTCAGGGTGTTCAAGATCCACCCGGCGCGGCAGCTCACGCTGGCGCAGGCGTCGCGAGAGATCCGCCAGGAGCTCAGGGCTGAGCGCCAGAAGGCAGCCGACGACAAGTTCAACGACGACCTGCGGACGAAGTGGCGGGCGCGGACGACCTGCCGCGAGGGCTTCCTCATGGATCAGTGCTCCAACGGGCCGCCGCCCGAGGCCAACGACGATCCCGACTCCGACGATTAGCCGACGGGAGCGGGCCCGGCCAGCCCGAGCGACGCGCGGTACGCGCGCCAGCCGCCGAACGGGGTGATGTCGAGCGCGCCCGCGACGGCGTCGGCCTCGCAGAGAAAGCCCTTCACCGCGCGACCGTCCTCGAGCGCGACGGTCCCGATGACGAGCGGCGCCGGCACGCCCGCGACGAGCCGGCCGAACCCCTCGACCGCGAGCTCCCAGACCTCGAGCTCGATGCCCGGCCCGCCGCCAACGCCGCCGCCGACCAGCCCCGGCTTGGCGGGCGACGTGTCCGGCAGCGCGTACAACCGGTAGCCGGGCGCCGAGCGCGTCGTCTCCACGAGCGTCGCGCCGAGCGCGAGCAGCTGGGGGTTCAGCGGTTCCCCCGACAGGTGCGCGCCGACGACCGCGATCCGGACACGATCCGATGGCGTCGCGGCAGCAGCCGCCTCGCCGTGCCAGTGCGCGGCGAGCGCCAGCAGCGAGCGGTCGGCGCCCGCCGGGGCGACGAGCTGCACGCCGAACGGCAGCCCGTCCTGGCGCACGCCGCCGGGCACCGCGACCGCGCACAGGTCGAGCAGGTTCACGAAGTTCGTGTACGTCCCCAGCAGCGCGTTGCGCACGATCGGCTCGTCGGCGATCTCGGCGGCGGTGAACAGCGTCGGCGCCGTCGGCAGCAGCAGCGCATCGGCGGCCTCCCACGCGGCGCGTGTCTCAAGGCGCAGCTCCGCGAGGCGATGCATCGCGCGGAAGGCGTCGGCCGCGCTGTAGTCGCGCGCCGCGAGGATCACGCGGCGCACGATCGGGTCGACGGAGCGGCGGTTGCCGGTGAGGAACCGGCCGATCGCCGCGAAGCGCTCGGCGATCCACGGGCCGTCGTACAAGAGCCGCGCGGCCTCGGCGAACGGCTCGTAGTCGATCTCCACGAGCTCCCACCCGAGCGCGACGGCCCGCGCCCGCGCGCCGTCCCACGCGACGGCGGCGAGGCGGTCGCCGCCGAAGACCAGCTGGTCGGGCCGCGGGACTGCGATCCGCGCGCCCGCCACGGGCGCCGGGCCCGGCGCGCCCGCGAGCCCAGCGCCACGGTCCGCGCGCGCGAACGGGTCGGCCGGGTCGTGGCCGACCGCGACCGCGAGCACCCGCGCGGCGTCCGCGACGCTCGTCGTCAGCAGCGAGACGCAGTCCAGGCTGCGACACGCTGGCACGACCCCGCGCGTCCCGATCGCGCCGAGCGACGCCTTGAAGCCGACGATCCCGTTCATCGCCGCGGGCACGCGGCCCGACCCGGCCGTGTCGGTCGCCAGCGCGAACGGCACCGTGCCGTCGGCGACAGCGACCGCCGACCCCGAGCTCGATCCGCCCGACACGTAGCGCGGATCGGCGACGCTCGCGCAGGCGCCGTACGGGGTGCGGGTGCCCGTCAGCCCGGTCGCGAACTGGTCCATGTTCGTCTTGCCGATCGGCACCGCGCCCGCGGCGACCAGGCGCGCGACGGCGAAGGCGCTCGCGTCGGGCGTGTACGCGTACGCGGGGCAGGCCGCGGTCGTCGGCGTGCCGGCGAGGTCGATGTTGTCCTTGATCGCGAACGGCACGCCGTACAGCGGCAGGTCCGTGGAGCACGACCGCAGCCGCGCGAGCGACGCCTTCACCTCGCGCCACGAGACGAGCGAGATCCACGCCGGATCCGACGACGACCGCGCCCGCTCGTACGCGCGGCCGACGACCTGCGCCGGGTCGGTCGAGCCGTCGCGGTAGTCCGCGAGGAGCCGTTCGATGCTCACCGGAGGATCAGGCCGGCGTTGCGGGCAGCGCCGCCAGCACGGACGCGCTCGTCCCGACCGCCCCGAAGACCCCGCCCTGCATCAGGACCATGCGCAGCGCCGCCTCGTGGTTGGCCGGATCCGTCGCCGCCGTGCAGTCCGACAGCACGAGGCACTCGTAGCCGAGGTCGTTGCCCTCGCGCATCGTCGTCGAGACGCAGACGTCCGTCGTGATGCCCGTGATGACCATGCTGTGAACGCCCCGGTTGCGCAGCACGAGGTCGAGGTCCGTGTTCGAGAACGCGCCCTTCGTCGCCTTGTCGATCACCATCTCGCCATCGATCGGCGCGAGCTCGTCGATGATCTCCCAGCCGGGCTCGCCGCGGACGAGGATGCGCCCGCACGGCCCGGGATCGCCGATGCCGGCGCCCATCTGCTTCGAGCGCCAGAGCTTGTTCGGCGGGCAGTCCGACAGGTCGGGCTTGTGGCCCTCGCGCGTGTGGACGACCGGCGCGCCGTGCGCGCGCCAGGCCGCGAGCAGCGACTGCACTGCCGGGATCGGCGCGCGGGTCAGGCCGATGTCGTAGCCCATCGAGTCGACGTAGCCGCCCGGCCCGCAGAAGTCGTACTGCCAGTCGATGAGCACCAGCGCCGTGTGCTCGAGGTCGATCGCCCCCGTGTACGGCCAGTTGTATGGCTCGGCTGCCACCAAGAGGCTGCCGGTGGCGTCGATCGTGGTCATCGTTGCTCCTCGTATGTCGGTTGCAGGGTTGGAAGCTCGCGCGCCGCCGCCTCGCAGATGACGGCGGCGAAGGCCAGCGGGGCGTCGAGCTGGGCGAGGTGGCCGCAGCCCGGGATGACGACAGACCGCGCGCCCGCGTGCTCCTCGAGGAGGCGGGCGACGGTGTGGCGCAACGGGTTCGAGAGCGCGCCGACGGTCGTCGTGACCGGCGCGCCGCCTGGCGCGTCGCCGAGGGCCGGCTCCCAGGCGAGGTAGGCGGCCGAGTCGGCTTCGAAGAGCGCCGCGCCGGCCGTGAGCTGCAGGACGTCCTCGTCGGTCAGGCGCGCCCACGTCGCCGGCCCGGCGAGCGCCTGCACGAGCGCCAGGCCGCCGCCCGCGGCCATCGTGGTCGCGATGAGCGCGAGCAGCTCCGGCGCTAGCGTCCCCACCGCCGGCTCGTGCGCGACCGCCGCGACGACCCGCTCGGGCGCGATCAGCGCCGCCGCCAGCGCGACGGTCGCACCGCCGCTGCAGCCCGCGACGACGGCGCGGTCGATCCCCGCGCCGTCGAGCGCCTCGAGGAGGTCGTCGACGTGGTCCTCCACGCGGCTCGGCGGCGACAGCGCAGCCCGCCTGCCGTAGCCGCGGCGCGCCACCACGACGACCGGGCCGCGGCGCAGCAGCTCGTGCTCGACGAGCGAGAACGTCGTCGGGCCGAAGCCCACGCCGTGGACGAGCGCGACCGGGGTCGCGCTCGTCACGTCGCTCATGCGGGCACCGCGACCGGTCGGCGCTCGCGATCGCATGCGGCCGGCACGCCGCTCATGCCGGCTGCAGCTCCTTCTCCTCCGCCACGGGGGCCGGTTTGAGCGTCGCCGCTGTTCGCTCCGCGTAGTCCTCGACGTCGACCGGGTCGCCGCGGTCGATCTCACGTTCGGGGATGCCCATGCGCGAGAAGGCCAGGCAGACGGCGCCCATCAGCGCGTAGCCGAGCGCGAGCTTCATCTGCGTGGCGTCGAAGTCCAGCGAGACCTCGGCACCGTGGATCAGCCCGACGGCCGCCAAGACCGCGCCGAGGAAGCTGTAGCCCGCGGCCCAGACGAATCTTCGGTCGATCATGAAGACGGCGATCGCGCCGAGGATCATGCCCGCGAGGACGGCCCCCTCGCCGAGCTTCGTCAGCCCTTCGTGGATGACGCCGTTCGTGGCAAGCGCCGCGTCGGTGATGTCCAGCGCCGGGGCCTTGGCGGCCGCGGCGGCGGCCTGCGCCGTCGCGATCGTGTTGTCGATGAGCCCGGACGCCCACGCCGCGACGTTCGGCACGATCGCGAGCACGATCGCCGCGTAGTGCGCCTTCGGCACGGCGCCGAACGCCTGCGCGCCGATGACGAGGCCGATGAACAGGAGGATCGGGACGATCGCCGGGACCGGCAGCACGGCGCCGAGCAGCGGGAACATCCCGAACACGCACAGCAGGAAGATCACGACGCCGGTCGCCAGCGAGTAGCTGATGCCTCCACCGGCGGCCTTCCAGCCGGGATGCCCGACGTACACCGCGGGCGGGAACGGGCTGCCGAGCGCCGAGCCGACGACCGCGCCGGTGCCGTCGGCGAGCAGCACGTGGCGCAGGTTGTACTTGTCCCCCGCGGCGGCCGCGCTCTCGACGTTGCTCATCGCCTCGGTGAAGTTGTAGATGCCGAGCGGGATGGCTGTCGCGAGCAGCGGGGAGATGCCGCTCAGGCCGTCGAAGAGCATGTCGAAGTTCAGCGACGGGATGCCGACCGCGATCTGCTTGGCGGCGTCCGTGACGGCGGCCGTCTCCATGAAGCCGCCCGCCCACGCGAGCGCCGAGCCGACGAGCAGCGCCGCGAGCCCCATCGGGAAGTTGCCCGGCAGCTTCACGCCGGCGACGAAGCCGATGATGATCATCGCGAGCACCGGTAGCGCGATCCACGCCGCCTCCCACATCTGCGCCGCGGGGCGCATCGAGATGAACGTGATCGAGATGCCCGCGAGCGTCCCCAGCAGGGCGGCGCGCGGCGTGAACTTGCGGATCGTCGGTCCGACGAACGCGCCGATGAGGATGATGATCCCGATGATGAACGCCCACGCGAGGCCGGCCGTCCACGCCTTGATCGGGTCCTTCGTCGCGATGAACGTCGGCAGCATGACGACGAACGTCACGATGAACATGTGCGGCACGCTGGGCCCGTAGGGCATCGCCGTCACGTTCGTCCGGCCTTCCCTCTCGGCCAGCTTCTTGGCGAGGTAGAAGTAGAAGATGTTGCCGACGAGCAGCTCGATGCCGAGCGCCGGCAGGATCACCTGGTAGACGTCGTCGCCCGGGATCTGGACGACGAACGCCGCCAGTCCCGCGAGCACGATGACGTTGACGAGCATGTTGATCCCGAGCCCGAAGAAGGCGTTGAGATCACCGCGCGTCCAGAGCGGGAGCTTCACGGGAGGACCGGCGGCGGGGACAGCGGACATCGGTCTAGGCTCCTTGGGCGGCGGCGGACAGCGAAATGGACGGCTCCAGCGCGGCGAGCAGATCCTGCGACGGGGTCACCCAGCCGAAGATCCCGCCCTGGGCGGCGATCATCCTCAGCCCGACCTCGTGGAACTCCTGGAAGTACGACCCGACGCAGTCCGACGGCACGAGGCACTCGAAGCCGCGGTCGTTGGCCTCGCGGACGGTAGTGTGCACGCAGACCTCGGTTGTGACCCCGGTGACGATCAGGCTCTCGATGTGCGCGTTGCGCAGCATCAGCTCGAGGTCGGTGGCGTAGAACGCGCCCTTGCCCGGCTTGTCGAGGACGGCCTCGCCGTCGGCGGGGGCGAGCTCCTCGATGATGTCGTGGCCGACCTCGCCGCGGATGAGGATCCTGCCGTTGGGCCCGTCGGAGCCGATCGGCGTGTCGGACCTGCCGCGCGCGAGCTTCGCGGGCGGGCAGTCGGTCATGTCCGGGCGGTGGCCCTCGCGCGTGTGGATGACCATCATCCCCATCGCGCGCGCCGCGGCGAGCAGCTTGCCGAGCGGCTCGACGACTTTCGTCAGCATCGAGACGTCGTTGCCGAGCGACTCGCCGAAGCCGCCGGGCAGCAGGAAGTCGCGCTGCATGTCGATGATCACGAGCGCCGTCGTGGTGGGATCGAGCTCGAAGGGATAGGGCGTGGCCGGGACGACCACTGGCGCGGACTGTGTCTCGGGGGGCATCGGTGCCTTTCTCTGTGGTCGTCGCGGTCCGGCCGCGAAGGCGTTTGTATGCAGTGCGGTCCACAACCCGGTCGTGGTGGGGGCACGCTACGACGGGCGCCCGGGGGCTCGCATTGGCCCATTGGCCCAGAGTGGATAGGCACATTTGGCCACTTGGTCCATGCCCCGCCCGATCGCGCGGGACTAGCGTCCGGCGGCACGATGAGCACAGCGTTGTATGCAACCGGCGCGTCACCCGGCAGCTGAGCCCGGGAAGGTCTCAGCTATGGCCAGACCGAACGGCACACGCGCGGCGACGCATGCCGACAAGGTCTACTCGGCGCTGCGCGAGCGCTTGCTGCGCGGCGACATGCCGGTGGGCCGGCGCCTGGTCGAGCAGCAGCTCGCCGAGGAGTTCGAGACGTCGCGCACGCCCGTGCGCGAGGCGCTGCGCCGGCTCGAGGGGGACGGCCACATCGTGCGCGACCGCGGTGGGGGGATGTGCCCGGCGGCGCCGAGCGTCAAGTCGATGCGCGAGCTCTACGAGGTGCGCGTCGCGCTCGAGGAGCTGTGCGCGCGGCGCGCGGCGTCCAGCGGCGACCGCGGGCGGATCGAGGCGATCGAGCACGACTGGCGCGCGCTCGACGCGGCGTGGCACGACACGCGCGCGCTCCCGCGCGGGCCGGACTTCGTCTACGCCGACGAGGGTTTTCACCGCGCGCTCGCAGGCGCGAGCGGCAACGACGTCGCCGACTCGCTGCTCGGCGACCTCAACGATCGCATCCGCGTCCTGCGGATCTACGACTTCACGACCGACGACCGGATCGGCGCGACGATCACCGAGCACCTCGAGATCGTCGGCTGCGTCCTCGCTCGCGACGCCGACGCGGCCGCCGCGTTCATGCGCGCGCACGTGCAGCGCAGCGCGCTCGTCGTCCGCGAGCGCGTCGGCTCCGCGCTGGCGCGGATGTTCGAGCTGCCCGAATGATCCACCACCACGCGCCGGCGCGCGCCGGATTGGCGTCGTTTAGCAGCGAAAACGTGGACGTATAGGCATCGCGCTCGCCTTGTGGTGGGCTGGGCGCATGGATACAGTCGGCCGCCGACAGCCGTATCTCGAGCAAGAGGCCGACCTGGACGTCATGGACGTGGACGCAGAGCCCCCCTTCGGAGGAGGAGCGGTCAGCGTCCTTCGGGTCGCTGCCTCGCTCGTCGCGCTAACGGCGTGCCTGCTGGGCGGCGCGGCGCCCGCCGGCGCCGTCACGCCGCAGGTCGGCGGCACCGTGGACCTCAGGGGGATCCCGACCCCCGGGACGAACGTCAAGCTCGGTCTGGGCACGCCGGCGTACGTCGGCGACGTCAACGGCGACGGCAAGGGCGACGTCGCGATCGGCGTGCCGACCGCCGACCCCGGTCAGCGCGCGAACGCCGGCTCGGTCTACGTGCTCTTCGGCGGCAACCGCGGCCGGCCCGGCAGCGGCGACTTCGCGACGATCGATCTGCAGAACCCGGGCGCGCGCGGGTATCGCATCGACGGCGCGGCGGCCGGCGACCGGCTCGGCACGAGCATCGCCCGGCTCGGGTACCACGTCGGCGACGACGAGCTCAGCGACTTCGCGATCGGCGCGCCCGGGGCGAGCGCGGGAGGATCGCCGCGCGCGGGCGTGGTCTACGTCGTGCCGGGATCCAAGGAGCCGGGTGCCGTGGATCTCTCGAAGCCCGACGACACACCGTTCATCCGCCTGACGGGCGTGGCCGCCGGCGACCGCACGGGGCAGTCGCTGTCCGCGCCGCCGGGCTTCTCTCCGACGGGGGCGTCGTCGGACGTGCGGAGGCTGATCGTCGGGGCGCCGGGCGCAGACCCGAACGGTCTCGAGGACGCGGGGTCGGCGATCGTGCTGACGGCGCCGCCCGCCGACGTCCCCGCGGACCGGACGCTGCCGATCTCCTCGATGAGGAGCTATCGCCTGGACGGGCGCGTCGCCGGCGGCGCCGCCGGCTCGGCGGTCGGATGGTCGCTGGACTTCGACGGCAGCCGTGGCTCGGAGGTGCTCGTCGGCGCGCCTCGCGTCGGCCCCGACGCGAGCGGGGGGAGGTTCGCCGGGGAGGCCTACATCGTGCCGTCCGAGACGAGCGGCAACACGACCCTGGGCTCCCCGGCGGACGGCGGCTTCGTCGTGTACGGCGAGCCGGGCATGGGCCTCGGCGCGTCGGTCACGGGTCTGGGCGATCTCAGCGGCGACAGGCTGGGCGACGTCGCGATCGGCGCCCCCGACGCCTCACCGGGCGAGCGGTTCAAGGCCGGCAGCGCCCTGGTCGTCCTCAGCCGCCGGGCGCCCGCGATGCCGATCGCGGCGACGGCTGCGCCGGGCAGCGTCGTCCGGATCGACGGCGTCGACAGATACGACAACCTCGGCACGGTGGTGGCCCCCACCAAGCTCGACGCCGGGTCCGACAACGACCTGCTCGTGTCGGCGCCGCGGGTCGACGCGCTCGGGCGCCTGAACGCGGGCGCGATCTACGCACTGCTCGGCAGCAGGATCGCCGCTGGCGCGATCGACCTCGCGCAGCTCGGCGACGCGGGCGTGCGCGTCGCCGGCCCGGACGTCGACAACCGCAGCGGGCTGGAGCTGGCCGTCAACCCGGTGAATCGCTCGCTGGCCATCGCCGGCGGCAGATCCTCGACCGGGCTGCTCGCGCTCACGGCGCCCGAGCCGTCACCGGCGGCGATCGCGCCGTCGCAGGTGCCCGGCTGCTCGGTGACGCGCGACATCGAGCTCGTCGTCGACGGCTCCCCGAGCATGGAGGTCGCCTACCCGTCGCTGCGCACCGCGATCGACGCGATGCTGTCCAAGCCCCGCAGCGCGCCGATCAACCTCGCCGCGATCACGATCGGGCGCCGTGCCGCGCAGGTGTTCGCACCGCTGACCGTCCCCGCCACCGGCTTCGCGAGCGGGCGCGACATCGGGACCCTGCGGTCGCTGCTCGACGAGAACGTCACCACCAGCACGGGCGCCGCGGACTACGCGGCGGGCGTCGCGGCGGCGCAGACCGCACGCCCCGAGTCCTCGGCGCTCGTGCTCATCACCGACGCGCGGCAGCCGCCGCCGGCCGCGCTCCCGCTGCTCGCGGGCAAGCGGCTGTACGTGCTGCAGCTCGGCGGCGGGCCGGGCGCGCGGGCCGGCTCCATCTTGGCCGCGTTCGCCGGCCTCTCGCGCGGGCGCTACATCCGCAACCTCGACGGCGCGACGCTGCCGGTCGCGCTCGCGCTCGTCGAGGCCGACCTCACGTGCGACGACACGCTGAGCACGCGCGCGAAGGGCGCGATCGCCCCGTCGGGCGGGCTGACGAGCATCGGGGTGACGCTGTCGGCGCAGCGCCGCGAGGCGACGTTCAAGACCGAGCTGCTCGCGCAGACGCGGACGGCGACGCTCACGCTGAGCTTCCCGGCGGGCCCGCGCGGGCGAGCGTCGCGCTGCGCCGTCGAGAGTCCCGTGACGGTCGGCGGCCTGCGGGTCGTCACGTCCGGCCGCCGGGTCGTCCTGGCGAGCCCGAGCCGGGTGCAGCGCGCGCTCGCCGGGCGCCAGGTCGCGTTCGGGAAGGTCCTGCGGCTGACGGGGCGCTGCGGGCGCAGCGGCTTCCTCGTCCTCGAGGTGAGCGGGCTCGAGCGACTCCCGGGTGCCCGGGTTGGCGCGGCCGCGAACTCACCGGGGGCGTACGTCGGCGGCTCCGTCAAGCTGCGCAAGCCGCCCAAGCGGCGCAAGATCAACGTCGCCGCCGTGGGGAGCACCAAGCGCAAGGGGCGCGGGCGATGAGCGGCGGAGGAGCCACGCGGCGCCACTACTTCCTCGTCGCGAAGCGGATGCTCGAGGGCGAGGTCGTCCCGTTCCTCGGCGCCGGCGCGAACCTCTGCGGCCGTCCCGACCGCCCGTGGGAGCCGGGGAGCGACTTCCTGCCGAGCGGCGCCGAGCTCGCCGTCAGGCTCGCCGACGAGGTCCACTACCCCGACCCCGACGACCGCGACCTCATGCGCATCTCGCAGTACGTGCACTCCGTGCTCGGCTGGAAGCCGCTGTACAAGTACGTCCGCGCGCCGCTGGACGCGATGAGCCCGCCGACGGCGCTGCACACGTTCCTCGCGAAGCTCGCCGGCACGCTGCGCGAGCTCGGCGTGCCGCGCCAGGTCATCCTCACGACGAACTACGACGACGCGCTCGAGCGCGCGTTCGACGCGGCCGGCGAGCCGTACGACCTCATCTGGTACGAGGCGCAGTCCGATCGCCCCGACTGGGGTCGCTTCATCCACAGCATCGACTCGGCGCCCGTCCCGATCCTCGTGCCCAACCGCTACGTCGACCTCGATCCGGACGAGCGCACGGTGATCGTGAAGCTGCACGGGGCGATGGTCCGCGCGGACGCGTCGCGCGACAGCTACGTCATCACCGAGGACGACTACATCCGCTACCTCACGCGCTCGGACATCGCCGCGCAGCTTCCCGCCGTCCTGCGCCAGCGGATCACAGAGCGCCATCTGCTGTTCCTCGGCTACAGCATGCGCGACTGGAACCTGCGCGTCGTGCTCGAGCGGCTCGCCGGCAGCGGCGTCCTCGCCAACCAGTCGTGGTCGGTGCAGCGCGAGCCGCCGACGCCGGCGGGCGCGGAGATCGAGCTGACGCTGTGGGACGACCGCGACGTCGACCTCGTGTTCATCCTGCTCGACGAGTACGTCCGCGAGCTCGAGCGCGAGCTGGCCGGCCTGCTGCCCGCGCGGTGACCGGCGAGCGGCCAGCGGCGGGCAGCCGTCCGCGCGAGAACCCGTACGTCGGGCTCGTGCCGTTCGGCGAGGACGACCTGCCGTGGTTCTTCGGGCGCGACCGCGAGCAGCGCATCATCGGCGCGAACCTCCGCTCGTCGCGGCTGACGCTGCTCTATGGCGCGAGCGGCGTCGGCAAGAGCTCGGTGCTGCAGGCGGCCGTCCTGCCGAGCCTGCGCGCCGTCGTGGCGCGCGATCGAGCCGTCCGCGAGCGCGAGGACCCGGACACGCGCGCGCCGGTGCGCTTCGCGGTGTCGATGTTCGGCGCGTGGCGCGACGCGCCGCTGCACGGCCTGACGAGCGCGGTCGCCGCCTCGGTGCACGAGGCCACGGGCGAGCAGGTGGCGCCATGGACGCCCGGCACCCCGCTGCGCGAGACCTTCGCCGGCTGGCTCGGGCCGGTGGCCACCCTGCTGATCGTGCTCGACCAGTTCGAGGAGCTATTCCTCTATCACCCGCAGGACGACGGGCCCGGCACGTTCGCGGGCGAGTTCGTCGAGGTCGTCAACGATCCCGCGTTGCGCGTCAACTTCCTCCTCTCGCTGCGCGAGGACGGGCTCGCCAAGCTCGACCGCTTCCAGGGGCGCGTCCCGGGGTTGTTCGACAACTACCTGCGTGTCGACCACCTCGACATCGCGGCGGCGCGGCAGGCGATCGAGGGGCCGCTCGGCGAGTACAACCGCCGCCTCGGCGCCGGCGAGCCCGCGGCCGCGATCGACGGCGAGCTCGTCGACGCGGTGCTGGACGAGGTGCGCACGGGCGAGGACGTCGCCGACGAGCGCGGGCCGGCGCAGGAGGCGCCGGCGGCCGCAGCGCAGGCAGGCCGCGTGGAGACGCCGCTGCTGCAGCTCGTCATGCAGCGGCTGTGGCAGGCGGCGGGCGCGGAGGCCACGCCGCCGCACCTGCGCCTCGCCACGCTGCGCGAGCAGCTCGGCGGCACCGAGCGGATCGTCTACCGCCATCTCGAGGATGCGCTGGCCGCGCTGTCGGACGAGCGGCGCGACTTCGCGATCGACGTGCTGCGGCCGCTCGTGTCGCCGGCCGGCACGAAGATCGCGTGGCGCGCGGAGGATCTCGCCTACTGGGCCAAGCGCCCCGTCGCGGACATCGAGCCGATCCTGCTCGAGCTCTCCAGCGGCGAGCGGCGGATCCTGCGCAGCGTGGCGCCGCCGCCGGCGCAGCCCGACCAGTCGCCGCGCTATGAGATCTTCCACGACATCCTGGCCGAGCCGATCCTCGAGTGGTGCGCGGCGCGAGAGGCCACGCGCGAGCGCGCGAAGCTCGCACGCGAGCTCGAGGAGCGCGAGCGCGAGCGCAAGCAGGCCGAGGAGCGCCGCCGGCGCGAGCGGCGCAACCGCGTCGTGCGCGGCGTGGCGATCGTCCTGGCCGTGCTGGTCATCGGCCTCGTGGTCGCGGTGCTGGCGGCGTTCGATCGCAACGAGGTCGCCGACTCGCGCGCGCTGGCCGCCGGCGCGACCTCGCAGCTCTCGATCGATCCCGAGCGCGGGCTGCTGCTGGCGTTGAAGGCCGTGCGCCGGCGCGACACGGCGGAGGCCGAGCAGGCGCTGCGCCGCGCGGTCGTCGCGTCGCGGGTGCGGGCGGTGCTGGGGTCGGGGCGCCCGCGGCCATGCCGGGCGTGCGCGGGCCTCGCGACGGTGGCACGCGCGCGCGGCGCGGTGCTCGCGCCCGTCGCGATCGCGCCGGACGGCGGCGCGGTGGCGGCGATCGTCGGCGGGCGGGTGCGGCTGTGGCGGCCGCGCTCGGGCGCGACGTTCCGCCCGGGCGTGACCGTGCGCGTGCCGCTGGGGCTCGCCTTCACCTCGGACGCCGCGCGCCTGCTCGTGGTCGGCGAGGACGCCAGCGCGCTGATGGCGCCGGACGGCAGCGGCGCGGTCGCGTTACGTGACGCCCGCGCGACCGGCGGCGCGACGTCGCCCGACGGGCGGCACGTCGTCACGGTGGGAAGCGCCGGCGGCGCGGCCGTGTGGGATGCGCGGACGGGCGCCCGGCTGGCGCGGATCGCGGATACCGGCTACGTCGGCGCCGCGTTTCAGACGGCCGGGCGGATCGTGCTGCAGGACGACTCGGGCTATCCGGTCGTCTGGCGATGGCGCTCCAAGCAGCTGCCGGAGGCGGTCGCCGAGCCGCCGTCCGACCGCGGGCTGTTCGCGGCCGGCGCGGGCTTGACGGTCGACGGGATCGCGGGCGGGCGGGTGCGCGTCGTCGATGCCTCCTCCGCGGCGGGCTCCTCGCGGCGGGCGCTGGCGCTGCCGCCGGGTACGACCGACAATCCCGTGACCGCCGTCGCGATCAGCCCGGACGGGTCGCGGATCGCCACCGTGCAGGAGTCCGTCGTGGAGCTCTGGCGCTCGAACGGGCGGTGGAGCGCACCTGCGTCGCGCGTCGGCAGGCTCGTCCACACCGATGGCGTCAACGGCGTCGTGTTCAGCGCGGACGGCAAGCTCGTCGGCACCGCGAGCACGGACGGCACCGCGCGCGTGTGGGAGAGCGCGACCGGGGACCTCGTCGCCGACCTGCGCGGGCACGGGGCGAGCGTCGAGTCGATCGCCTTCGGCTCGAGCGGCCGCTACGTCGCGACGGCCGGCGAGGACCTGACGGTCCGCGTGTGGGATCTCGGGATCGAGCGCACGCTGCGCGACCAGCGCAGCGTCGCGGGGGTCGCGGTGGCGCCGTCGGGCGCGCGGCTCGCCGTCGCCGAGGAGGACGGCGACCTCGAGCTGCGCCCGCTCGGCGGTCCGTCGTCGGCGCCGATCGTCGGCAAGGACGCGCTCGCGCGGGGGCGCGCGACGGGTGGCGCGCCGGCTCCCGCGTCGCCGACCGCGGCGGCGGGCGTGCATCCGAGCAGCCTCGCGTTCGCCGGGCGCGCGCCCGTGCTGCTGGCCGGCTATGCGACGCCCGGCAACGGCGCGGGACGGGTGCGGCTGCTCGATGGAGGCGGCCGTGTGGTGGCGGACATCGCGACGCCGGACGGGGTGCAGAACGTCGCGATCGACCGCGACGCGCGCGTCGCCGCGATCGTGCGCGGGGTTCCCCGCAGCGGGACGTCCGTCGAGCTGTGGAGCCTCGAGCGGCCGCGCCCTGCCAAGCCGCTCTGGCGGGTTCCGGTGCCGGTCTCGGAGCTCGCCACGGACGTCGCGCTGAGCGGCGACGGGCGGCGGTTGCTCGTCACGGGTGTGTATGGCTCGGCGCGCGTCTTCGACACCGCCGCGCGCAAGCCCCTGCGCAGGCTGACGGCGGCCTCTGCCGCCGACCGCGGTCCCCAGGCGTTCTACCGCGCGACGTTCAGCCCGGACGGCAAGACGGTCGCGGTCGCTGGGTCGCGCGACGTGCGCCTGTGGGACGTCGCGTCGGGATCCGAGCGCGGCTTTCGCCTTTCGGGGCACACGAGCGTGCTGCGCTCCGTCGCCTACGACGCGGGCGGCGACCGGATCGTCACCGCGAGCGCGGACGGCACGGTGCGCGTGTGGGACGCGCGCCGCGGGACCGCGCTCGCGGTCATCGCCCGGCACGCCGGGCGCGTCAACGGCGCGACGTTCCTGCGCAACGGCTGGATCGCCTCGGGCGGCGACGACCGGACGGTCCGCCTGTATCCATGCGAGAGCTGCGGGTCGGCCGCCAGCCTGGTGAAGCTCGCGGAGCGGCACGTGACGCGCGAGCTGTCGCGTCGCGAGGTCGAGGAGTTCGGCGGCGGATAGGCGTTCCCAGCCCCTTCAGGCGCTGCGCGCGTCGAGGCGCTGCAGCAGCTCGTGCGCGGCGAGCTCGACGGCCTTGTGGCGCCACTCGGCCGCGCGGTAGACGCACGCGATGAGCGCCGTCCGGTGGACGCGACGGAAGTCGCCGTAGACGAACGCGTGCCTGGCCTTCGTCTCGTCGTTGGCGCCCTCGGTGAGGCCGAGATGCCACTCCGCGTAGTCCGCCCACGAGTGCGCCGCGAGAAACGCGTTCTCGGCATCCGCGTTCGGCTGGACGTCGCCCCAGTCGGAGTCGAGGACGTACTGGCGCGCGTCGATCATCCGCTGCGCACGCGCGACGGCCCGATCGTTCACCGAGTAGGAGGCCATGGCGCCGTCCTGCCCTGGTCGCATCCTGCGCCAAACGCGGGCCGCCCCGCGCAGCGGTCTACGAGATCGCCTTCTTGGTCCTCGCGACGCCGGTCTTCTTCAACCGCTGGTCCGGATAGCCGTGGTAGCTGACCGTGTTGTGCTCGCGGCTGACCTGCACCTGCAAGCAGAACCGGGTCTCGGGGCCGGCGACGGTGTCGCCGACGGGGCTCTTGCCGGTGTCGCCGCCGACGTACCAGGAGTCCCAGCCCGTGGACTTGGACTCGCGCATGAGGTGGTCGACGTGCTTGGCGAACTCGGCCTCCATGAGCTCCAGGGCCGCGGACTTCGGCAGCGTCCACTGTGCCTTCTTGACGGTCACCTTCCCAGTGAAGTGGTAGTCGCCGTGATCGGCGCCGTAGACGATCTCGGGCCCCGCCGTCGCGGTCACCGTCGGTGGTGGCGCGCCGTATCCGGTGGGGACGCCGGGCATCGGCGCCGGGACGGTGAGGTCGGTCATGTACCGGATGACCTCTGCGACGTCGGCGAACTGGTAGATCTCCGAGGAGTGGATCATCGCCAGCGGCCCGCGCTTGACCTTTGGCGGCGGCTTCATCGCGTTGATCTCCCCGGCGATGGTGTCGAGGAAGTAGCGCAGGTCGTCGCTGGTGTGGACGCCCCATCCTTCGCCGCTCTCGATCTCGAGCTTGCGCTGGATCACCGGTCCGTCGCTCGCGCGCTGCATGACCGCACGCCGAAGCTGGGCGCCGAGCGCGTCGTCGGCCCGCGGTGGACCGGGCTCGGCGGACCGCTGGACGAGGCTCCCGCCGGCAGGACTGCCCGGAGCGCGGATCGGCACCTGCGCTCGACGGTGCGCGGACGGGGACTGAAGCGGCGCGTGCGACGCAGCCATGCGCGGAGCTTAACCGCTAGCGGACAGCCGATGCGCCGACAGCCTGACTGTCGGCTCGCACGGCGCGCCGGCGCCGCCGGGCGGCGAGGCGGACGAGCAGCGCCGCGCCGAGCAGCGCCGCCCCGATCGCCGGCCAGAGGAGGTGCGGGCCCCCGGCGTTGCCATCGGCCGCCGAGGCTCGCGCGGCGTCGATCGCCGCCGGGCCGCTGCGCACGCGGAGCGTCGCGGTGTCGACCGTCGCCAGGAGCGCGCCCTTGCGGCGGACGTCCAGCCGCGCGCCGCCCGCCGCCGACAGCAACCGCAGGTCGTTGGGATTGCCGCGCGCGAGCGCCGGGTCGTCGAGGTCGATGCAGACGGCCTTGCGGTCGCGCGTGTCGAGCGCGTGGATGAACGGCTTGCCGCCCGAGCCCTGGTACAGCGTGTACGCCCAGCGCCCGCCGGTCCCCATGACGCGGCTCACCGGCAGGCCGTTCATCTCGTCGGGCTCTTCGTGGGGGTCGGCGATCGCCTTCGGCTCGAGGCGCCCGCGCGCGAGGTCGTACACGCGCACGCGGTACTTCGACGGATCGATGCGCGAGACGTAGTTGATGAGAAACAGCGACCGGCCGTCGGGCGAGAGCGCGTCGTAGCTGAAGTCGCCGCGCAGGCGGACGGTCCGGCGCAGCCGCAGCCAGCGGTGCGTCGACATGACGGCGAGCGTCGTCGTGCGGCGCGGGAAGCCCGCCCGCGGGCGGATGAGCACGAGCGTGCGCCCGTCGGCCGAGACACCGCCCGCCGTCGAGTCGTAGGCGACGAGCGGGATCCCATAGCGCCCGCGCAGGTCGAAGCGGCTCGTGACGTCGCCGGTCGCGGCCTGCTGCGCGAGGACCGCGGTGCGCCCGCCGAGCGTGACGGTCAGGTAGCGGCTGGCGCCGTCCGGGGCGAGGACGCCGCTCGGGCTCTCCTCGACAGGAAGCGGCAACCCGTCGGCGGCCGCGGGCGCGGCGGCGACGAGGGCGGTGGGCACGGCGAGGGCGAGTGCTGCGAGCGACCGGCGAACGATGGACATGCCCCTGATACGCCGCCGGCGCGGGCAGAGGTCCCGGCGGTCAGCCGCTGACCTCCTGCACGTCGGCGGACTCGACCGGGATCGCGACGAGCTTCGTGCGGTCAAAGCGCGTGTCCGAGCCGGCCGGGATGTCGCTGTCGTGCCCGCAGGACAGCGCGACGTTCGCCGGGCTCGGCTTGTCGACGATCTCGACGAGGTAGAGATCGCTCGACGTCGCGCCACCCGGCCCGTTGCCGGCGTCCTGCACCTTGCCGAGCCCGCGCCGCGCCCCGTCGACGACGATGAAGCAGCGCACGACGTCGCGCGACATCGCGCTCGGTGAGTTCGTGACCTCCGTCGTGGCGGTGACGAGCCAGCGACCCACGGGCAGCGCGACGCTCGCCACCGTGACGTACGAGTTGGCTCCGAGCCCGGGGCGGGCGGCAAGCTCGTCGCGCGTGCGCACGATGATGTTGCCGGCGCCGGTCGGTCCGGACGGACCCGCCGGCCCCGCCGCCCCGCGCGGCCCGCGCGCGCCGCGCGCGCTGTCGGAGAGGTCGCTCGGGCCGATCGTCCCGTTGCGCACCTTGCTCGACGTGACCGCGTCCGCGCGCAGCTGCGTGCTGCCGACCGAGTTGCGCGGCAGCTTGATCACGGCATACGACGTGCCGCCGAGCGCGATGAACACCGCGATGGTCGACATGACGTTCGCGTAGCCGACCCGGTTTCGCCTCATCTGCTGCCTCCTCGGACGCTCCTTCGTGGCGCCCGATGCTCTCAGACGATCGCGTTGCAAGACCCCGTGCGCCTGGCACGAACACAGCCATGGCCCGCTACGGTCTTAAGGCATGTCCGCTTCAGAGCGTCAGATCCGCGCGCGTCCCGCCCACCTGCCGGCGGCCCGCAGCCGTGCCCGGGCGCAACCGGTCCAGCCGCCCGCGCGCTCGGCCGCGACGGCGCCCGACCCGCGCAACATCATCGAGTTTCGCAACGTCGACATGCACTATCCGACCGGCGATATCGGCCTCGACGGCGCGACGTTCAACGTCCGCCAGGGCGAGTTCGTCTTCCTCGTCGGGTCGACCGGCTCGGGCAAGTCGACGATCATGAACCTGCTCATCAAGGAGCGCGACGCGACCGGGGGCACGATCCGCGTCGCCGGGCGCCCGCTCGAGACGATGGACCGCGCGAAGGTGCCGTACTACCGGCGCAACATCGGCGTCGTCTTCCAGGACTTCAAGCTGCTGCCCAACCGCACGGTGCACGACAACATCGCCTACGCGCTGTCGGCCACGGGCGCGACGCGCAAGGAGATCCGCGCGAAGGTGCCCGACGTGCTGCGGCTGACCGGGCTCTCGACGAAGCTGCACAACTTCCCCGACCAGCTTCTCCGGCGGCGAGAAGCAGCGCGTGTCCGTGGCGCGCGCCTTCGTCAACCATCCGCCCCTGCTGCTCGCCGACGAGCCGACCGGCAACCTCGACCCGCGCACGTCGCTCGGCATCATGCAGCTGCTCTACCGGATCTACCGCACCGGGACGACGGTCATGGTCGCCACGCACGACTCGCACATGGTCGACCGCATGCGCCGCCGCGTGATCGAGCTGCAGGGCGGGCGGATCATCCGCGACGAGGCCAGCGGCCTGTACGCGCAGCGCGAGCAGACGACCGACGAGTTCGGCGGCATGATGGACCAGGCCTACCACGACCTCGGCCGCGATCGCGACCGCTAGCTCGTAGATGCGCGTCTCCTTCTTCCTGCGCGAGGCGACGCGCTCCCTGCGCCGCAACGCCGTGCCGTCGTTCGCGGCGATGGCCTCGGTCCTGGTCACGATGCTCGTGCTCGGCGTCTTCATCCCGATGGTCCAGGCGACGACCGGTGCCGCCAACGAGGTGCGAGGCAAGGTCCTCGTCGACGTCTTCCTCAACGCGAACGCGACCGACGCCGCCGTCGAGCGCGTGCGCCGCGTCCTCACGCAGGACACGAAGTACGTCGGCCACGTCACGTATGTCTCGAAGGCCGAGGCGTACGCGCGTGAGAAGAAGCAGAACCCCGAGGCCTACGCGCTGCTCGGCACGACCAACCCGCTGCCCGACACGTTCCGCGTCACGCCCGACAAGCCCGGCAACGTCGGCAAGCTGCGCGACGAGCTCGCGCCGATGCAGCCGAGCGGGGAGCGCGCCGTCGTCGACCCCGCGATCGACGAGGTCAAGAACCGCCGCGACGAGACGACGAAGATCCTCTCCGCGACGCGCGTCGTGAAGCTCAGCATGGCGTTCCTCGCGCTGCTGCTCGTGCTCGCGTCGGTCCTGCTGATCTCCAACACGATCCGCCTGTCGCTGTTCGCGCGGCGCCGCGAGGTCGAGGTCATGAAGCTCGTCGGCGCGACGGACTGGTTCATCCGCTGGCCGTTCGTGATCGAGGGGATCATCGTCGGCGCGATGGGCGGGGTCATGGCGATCGCGCTGCTGCTCGTCGGCAAGGTCGCGTTCATCGATCCGCTGAAGCACGACTTCTCGCTCATCGCGGCGCCCGAGACGCTGAACTTCGGCGTGCTGATCATCGTGCTGCTGGTCGCGAGCGTCGCCGTCTCCGCGGCGGGCTCCGGGCTGTCGCTGCGGCGCTTCCTGCGCGTCTGAGCCGTCCGCGCACGCCCATCCGTAGGGTGCAGCCGACATGCTGAGCCGCATCCTGACGTCGAAGACCGTCGCCGTGCTCTCCTCGCTGCTCGTCCTCGTGGTCGGGATCTGGCTCGGCGGGCATCCGAAGTACCTGCCCGACCCCGTCGCCGACGTGCTCGTCGGCAACGAGGATCGCCGCGTCGTGCTCGAGGGGCTCGACACGATCCACGACAAGTACTACCGCGAGGTCGGGCAGAACGAGCTGTCCGACACCGCGCTCAAGGGCGCGGTCGCCGACCTCGAGGATCGCTTCTCGGCGTACTTCTCCAAGAAGGAGTACGCGCTGTTCAACAGGGCGATCAACAACCAGTTCTCGGGGATCGGGACCGTCATCCGCGGTGTGAAGGACGGCCTGCGCGTCGAGACGGTGTACCCGAAGTCGCCTGCCGAGCGAGCGGGGATCCGCGTCGGCGACGTCATCACGCAGTCCAACCGCAAGAAGCTCGCCGGGCTGACGGACCAGGCGGCGAGCGCGCTCATCAAGGGCCCCGAGGGGACGAAGGTCACCCTTCGCGTGCGCCGCGGCTCGCGGACGCTCGTCAAGCGCGTGACCCGCGCCACGATCTCGGTTCCGGTCGTCCAGTCGCGGATCGCCAACGCCGGGGGCAAGCGGGTCGCCTACATCGCGCTGTCGACGTTCGGGCCGCGGACCGCGCACGACGAGGTCGCGGCGGCCATCCGCAAGCAGAAGGGGCGCGGCGCGAAGGGGATCGTCCTCGACCTGCGCGGCAACGGCGGCGGGCTCGTCAGCGAGGCGCAGCTCATCGCGAGCATGTTCCTGCCCGACGGGCCGATCGTCACGACGAAGGGCCGCGCGGTCGACACGCGCACGCTGTACGCGACCGGCGACGCGATCGCGGGCACGATGCCGACGGTCGTGCTCGTTGACGGCGGGACGGCGTCGGCGGCCGAGATCGTGGCCGGCGCGCTGCAGGATCGCGACCGCGCGCCGCTCGTCGGCGTGAAGACGTTCGGCAAGGGCGTGTTCCAGGAGATCATGCCGCTCGACAACGGCGGCGCGCTCGACATCACCGTCGGCCAGTACTTCCTGCCGAGCGGCCGCAACCTCGGCGGCAGCGGCGTCAAGCCGGGCAGCGGGCTGAAGCCCGACGTGCGCGTGCGCGACAACCCGGATACCGCGCGGACCGACGAGGCGCTCGTCCGCGCGCTGGCCGTGCTCGCGCCGAAGCTGTGAGCAAGCGCCAGCGGCCGGCGGGCTCGGGGGCGGGCAAGAAGCGCGGCCCTGCCCCGCGGCCGAAGCCGCGCGCCGGCTCGAGCCGCGCTGGCGAGCCCGCGGGCACGGGCAAGCGCGGCGGCGCCGGCAGGCCCGGCGGCTCCGGCCGATCCCGCGCGGAGGAGACCCCTCCGCCGCGGGGCTCGAGCCGCGCCGCCACGCCCGGCCGCACCCCTTCCTCTCGCCGCGACCCGGGGGCCGGCGAGGGGATCGTGGCCGTCCTCGACAAGCGCGGGCGCTTCCTCACCGCCGAGCCGTTCTTCGAGCGCGGTGGGCGGATGATCGTCGAGCGCGACTCGCGGGCGCGGATCGGCGATCTCGTGCTCGTGCGCCCCGCGTCGCGCACGGGTGCCCACGCGAAGGTCCTGCGGACGCTCGGCCGGCCGGACGTCGCCGGCGACGTGCTCGAAGCGCTCATGCTCGACCGCGGCCTGCGGCGGCGCTTCGATCCCGCCGTCGAGCGCGCCGCGAAGAAGGCGCGCGACGCGGGCGCCGACCCCGAGGTCCCGCGCCGCGACCTCACCGCGCTCACGACCTTCACGATCGACCCCGTCACCGCTCGCGACTTCGACGACGCGATCTCCGCCGAGGCGCTCGACAGCGGCGGCACGCGCGTGTGGGTGCACATCGCCGACGTCAGCGCGTTCGTCGCGCCCGGATCGCTCGTCGACCGCGAGGCCGCGCGGCGGGCGACGAGCGTCTACGTCCCGGGGCGCGTCGAGCCGATGCTGCCCGAGGCGCTCTCGAACGACGCCTGCTCGCTCGTGCCGGGCGTCGAGCGCGCGGCGGTGACCGTCGAGCTCGACTTCGAGGGGGCGCAGGTCAAGCGCGTCTCGTTCTACCGCTCGACGATCCGCTCCGACGAGCGCCTGGACTACGAGCGCGTCGATCGGATCTTCGCGGGCGACGAGCCGGCGCTCGAGCCGTGGGCGGCGCCGCTGGCTGCCGCCCGCCGAGTCTCAGCCGCGCTGCACGAGCGCCGCATGGCGCAGTCGGCGCTCGAGCTCGAGACGAGCGAGCCCGAGTTTCGCTTCGACGTCGGCGGGCACGTCGCCGAGGCGCGGCCGAGCGAGCAGACCGAGTCGCACCGGCTCGTCGAGCACCTCATGATCGCCGCGAACGAGCAGGTCGCGAAGCTGCTTGCCGAGCGCGGCGTGCCGGCGCTGTACCGCGTCCACGAGCAGCCCGACGGCGAGAGCGCGCTGCGGCTGGTCGAGCAGCTCGCGTCGCTGGACGTCGCGACGCCGCCCGTCCACGAGCACATGACGCCGCCGGAGGCGTCCGAGGTCGTCGTGGCCTGCTCGCGGCTCGTGGCCCGGCATGTCGAGCGCACCGGCCACGGCCGCGACGCGCTGACGTTCCTCATCCTGCGTTCGCTCAAGCAGGCCTACTACGACCCGAAGCCGCTCGGCCACGCCGGGCTCGGGCTCCAGCACTACACGCACTTCACCTCGCCGATCCGGCGCTATCCCGACCTCGTGGTGCACCGCGCGCTGCTCAGCGCGATCGCCGGGGGAGTCCAGGCGCCGCGCGGCGCCGACATGGCCGAGACGGGCGCGTGGTCGTCCGCGCGCGAGCGCGACGCGATGCAGATCGAGCGCCTCGCCGACCGCGTCGCGCGCGCGTTCCTGCTCGAGCGCGAGCTGTTCGAAGGTGGCTTCGCGCAGGAGTACGACGGCGAGGTCACGGGCCTCATCGGCGCCGGCGCGTTCGTGCGCTTCGGCGGCGGCCACGAGGGCATGTTGCCGCTGCGCCGCCTGCGCGGCGACTGGTGGGAGCTCAACGAGGAGGGCACGATCCTGCGCGGCGAGCGCACGGGGGAGACCCTGCGCCTCGGCGACGAGATCCGCGTGAAGGTCGAGCGCGTCGAGACCGCCCGCGGCCGCGTCGACCTCGCGCCGGTGGAGGACGACGAGCCGCGCTGACGGGCGGTCTTGTCGAATAGTCCGCGGATATAGCGGTATTGGCGACAAGACCGCGCGCTGCGGACTCCGCGCGGTCGGTCCTCAGCCCGGCAGGCCCGCGAGGAAGCGCGCCGCGATCGGCGCCGCGACCTCGCCGCCCGAGCGACCCTCCTCGACGAGCACCGCGACCGCGAGGTCGCCGCGCGCGGCGATGAACCACGCGTGGGTCGGTGGCGGGTCGCCCCCGCCGAACTCCGCGGTGCCGCTCTTTCCGATCGGCTCGCCCGGCAGCGACGCGAGCGCCGTGCCGCTGCCCGAGGTGACGACCGCGCGCATGAGGCGCCGCAGCGTCGCGACCCGGCCGGCCGGGAGCGGGTCGCCGGCCGCGCTCGGGTCGTCGTCGAGGAAGCGGGGCGCGCGCCAGCGGCCGTCGGCCACGGTCGCCGCGACGCCGGCCATCGCCAGCGGCGTCGCGAGGATCCGCTCCTGGCCGATCATCGCCGCGGCCCGCTCGACCTTCGTGCGCGCGATCGGCACGCGCGTGCGCGCCACCGGGGCCGACGACGTCACGGTGCGCCCGAGCCCGAACCGCAGCGCCGCGCGCTGCAGGGCGCCGTCCTTCACGCGCGGGGCCAGCGAGACGAACGCCGTGTTGCAGGACTGCGCGAAGTCGCGTGTGAACGGGCTCGCCGCGCCACCCGCCCCGCCCTCGAAGTTCTTGAACGTCTTGCCGTCCACGACCAGCGTCGCGGGGCACGCCACCGTCGAGCCGACGTCGAAGCCGCCGTCCAGCAGCGCGTCGGTCGTGACGACCTTGAATGTCGAACCCGGCGGGTACTGGCCGGTGAGCGCCCGGTCGAAGCCGTCGATCGGCCGGTCGGCGACCGCGAGGACATCACCGCTGGAGGGCTGAATCGCGACGAGTGCGCTCGGCGCGGCCGAGTTGCCGAGGGCGCGCTCCGCGGCGCTCTGCACGTCGCGATCGAGGGTGGTGGTGACGTCGCGGCCCGCCTGCCCGCGGACGCGCAGCAGCGTTCGCACGGGCGTGCCGTTCTCGCGCACCACGATCCTCCCGGTCGGCGTGCCGCCGAGCCGCTTCTGCTCGCGCGCCTCAAGACCCGACTGCCCGACGAGCGACCCGGCGCGCACGCTCGGCCCGAGCTTCTTGAGCTGCTCGGCCGTCACCGGGCCGACGGTGCCGAGGAACGCGCGCGCGAAGCCGCGCGTCGGCGCGAGCGGCGCCGTGGCGTCGACGCTCCCGGCACCGCGGATGCCCGCCAGCCGCGCCTTGTACTTGGCCGACTGCGCGGGGCGGACGTCGAGCAGATCGACGAACTGCTTGGGCCCGGCGCCGCGCAGCGCGCGCAGCACGTCGCGCCGGCGCAGCCCGAGCGCCGTCGCGGTCGCCTTGGCGGTCGCCGCGAGGTCGCGGACCTGGTCGCGCTGCAGGCCGAGCCGGACGACCGCGCGCTGCGTGACGAGCGCACGGCCGTCGCGATCCAGGACGTCGCCGCGGCGCGGTAGCTCGATGACGGTCCCGAGCCGGCGGTCGGCCGACGTCAGCGCCGCGTTGACGACGGTCGGCTGCCACGCGATCCGCCAGCGATCGTCGACCAGGCGCAGCCGCACCTGCGTGCGGCTCGAGAGCCGGCCGATGCCCGGCACCTGCCACGCCACCTCGAGCGTCCCGCGCGCCGACTCGCCGTCCTCCTCCGCGCTCACGGTGCGCACCCGCGCCGTCGCGCCGTCGAGACCGCGCCGGTTGGCGCGCAGGTCGCGGCGCGCGGCCGCCGCCGGCCGCGCCAACCCCGCCGCCGCAGCGTCGTCGCCGCGCGACCACGCCGACGCGAACGCGTCCAGCGCGTCGCGCGCCGACGGCCGCGACGACCCGCCGCCGAGCACGAGCACGACCACCACCACGACGGCAGCGACGAGCGCGGCGACGGCCGCCAGGCCAAGCATGCGAGGGGACACGTTGCGGGTTCGTACCCGTCACGCGGGCCGCCAACCGCGCGCGACTACGCGGCTGCTCGCTCCTCCTTGCGAGCCGACACGACCGACCGGATCTCGTCCCAGTCGACGTCCTTGAAGTTGTGCATCGGACAGAATTTCGGTCCGCACATCGAGCAGAACTCGGCCGACTTGAAGTAGTCGTCGCCGAGCGTCTCGTCGTGCATCGCCTGCGCGGTCTCCGGGTCCAGCGACAGCGCGAACTGCTCGCGCCAGTCGAACGAGAAGCGCGCCTGCGACAGCTTGCGATCGCGGGCCGCCGCGCGCTTGCTCCCGCGCGCGAGGTCGGCCGCGTGCGCCGCGATCCGGTACGCGATGAGGCCCTGCTTGACGTCCTCGGCGTTCGGCAGCCCCAGGTGCTCCTTCGGCGTGACGTAGCAGAGCATCGACGTCCCATGCCAGCCAACGATCGCCGCGCCGATCGCCGACGTGATGTGGTCGTAGCCGGGCGCGATGTCCGTCACCAGCGGCCCGAGCGTGTAGAACGGCGCCTCGTGGCAGACCTCCTGCTGGCGGCGCACGTTCATCTCGAGCTGGTCGAGCGGGATGTGGCCGGGGCCCTCGACCATGACCTGCACGTCGCGCCCCCACGCGCGCAGCGTGAGCTCGCCCAGCGTGTCGAGCTCCGCGAACTGCGCGGCGTCCGAGGCGTCGGCGATCGACCCCGGCCGCAGCCCGTCGCCGAGCGAGATCGTGACGTCGTGCTCGCGGCAGATCTGGAGGATCTCGTCGAAGTGCTCGTACAGCGGGTTCTCGCGCTTGTGATGGACCATCCAGCGCGCGAGCAGCCCGCCGCCGCGCGAGACGATCCCCGTGACGCGGTGCTGGCAGAGCGGCAGGTGCTCGAGGCGCACGCCGGCATGGATCGTCATGTAGTCGACGCCCTGGCGCGCCTGCGCGTCGATGACCTCAAGCAGGCGCTCGATCGTGAGGTCCTCGGCGTGTTGCAGGCCGTCCATCGCCTCGTAGATCGGGACCGTCCCGATCGGCACGGTCGCGACGTCGAGGATCGCCTGGCGCGTCTCGACGATGCGCTTGCCCGTCGAGAGGTCCATGACGGTGTCCGCGCCCCAGCGCTGCGAGAGCGTGAGCTTCGCGACCTCCTCGTCGAGCGACGAGGTCGTCGGCGAGTTGCCGATGTTCGCGTTGATCTTGACCCGCGCCTTGAGGCCGATCGCCATCGGATCGAGGGCGCCGTGGTGGATGTTCGCCGGGATGATCATCCGCCCCCGCGCGACCTCGTCGCGGACGAGTTGCGGGTCGAGCTCCTCGCGCTCGGCGACGCGCTGCATCTGCGGTGTGACGGTCCCACGGCGTGCTTGGCCCATCTGCGTGCCCATGTGATCTCCCTTCGCTGGAATGACCCAGATCAGGTTCGTCGGGTCGACGCTAGAAAGCGTCCTCTCAGCCCCTCGTGCAGGGACCCCCCGGATGTGTGGATGGCTGGCACCGTACTACGCTCCTCTTTATGGCCAAGGGCAAGAAGAAGAAGGTCGCCCCTGGCGACGTCGCGTCCAACCGGTACGCGAGCTACAAGTACGACCTGCGCGACAAGCTCGAGTGCGGGATCGTGCTGCACGGCACCGAGGTCAAGTCGCTGCGCAACGGCGGCGCGACGCTGAAGGAGGGCTACGCGCTCATCCGCGACGACGAGGTCTTCCTCGTCAGCGTCCACATCCCGCCGTACGCGCCCGCGTCGCGCAACAACCACGACCCCGACCGCGACCGCAAGCTCCTGCTCAACCGCCGCCAGATCGAGCGCCTGAAGGCGCAGACGAAGGAGAAGGGCCTGACCCTCGTCCCGACGCGGATGTACTTCTCCAAGGGCCGGGCCAAGGTGGAGCTCGCGCTTGCCAAGGGCAAGAACCAGTTCGACAAGCGCGAGACGATCAAGACCCGCGAGATGAAGCGCGACCTCTCGCGGGCGCTCAGCGACGCGAACCACTGAGCGCCGCGCGGCTCAGACGGTCGTCACCCAGAGCCACTTGCCCGAGCCGAAGGGGTTGCTCGACGAGCCGCACACCGCGCGGATCGTGAGGCCGTTGGCGGTCGCCGCGTCGTTGATCGCGACGGCCTTCGCGAGGCAGATCTGGCGCGTCGCGCACTCGCCCTTGCGGATCCAGGCCACCCCGTTGATGACGAAGTTGCGCGACGAGCCGCAGCCGATGTCGTAGATCGTGCCGCCTCCACCACCACCGCCGCCGCCCCCGCCGCCCCACGGGTCGCTCGGCCACTCCCAGCAGGACTCGAACTCGGCCGGGCAGTAGCCCCAGCCGCCGTCGTCGGGCGCTTCGAGGAGGGCGGAGGCGGGCGCGGCACCCCCGAGGGCGCCGGCGGCGAGAAGCGTGATCGTGGCGGCTGCGAGCCGCGTGCGCAGGGAGGACATGGCCGGGCATTGAAGCGCCGCGACCCAAGCCCGTCAACGCCTGACCGGCTAGTTGATCTCGCGGTAGTGCGTCGCGACCATGCCGCCGATCGCCAGCGCGACGCACGTCGCGGCGAGCACGAGCCCGGCCGAGACCTGGCTGAGCAGCTCGTTCTCCGCGCCCGGCGTGCCCTGCAGCGCGAGCAGCGCCTCACCCGGGAAGTACTTGCCGACGTCCGTGCCGATGAACAGCGCGACGACGCCGCGCACGAGGAACAGCACGAGGCCGATGACGATCGTGAGGATCTGGTTGCGCATGAGCGCCCCCAGCGCGACGCCGAACAGGCAGCCGAGCACGATCCCCGTGCCGACGCCGAGGTAGACGTTGACGGCGAGGTCGCCGTCGACCGGCACTCCCCGGCTCGACAGGATCGACAGGCCAAGCCCGGCGTTCACGGCGATGAAGAGCAGCGCCGACACGATCCCGACGACAAGCCCGACCGCGAGCTTCGCTGCGATCACCATCCAGCGCTTCGGGGTGATGATGAACGTGTGGTTCGCGGTCCCGTGGCGATACTCGTTCGTCGCGAGCAGCGCGCCCAGCGTGAAGATGAACACCGTCGGCAGCGGCGTGCCGATGAGCAGCGTCGCGGGGTTGCGCGCCTTCAGGTCGTCGATGTCCGCAAGCCCGGTGAGCAGCCCCGCCGCGAGCCCCTCGATGAGGAGCATGACCCCGAGGATCATCCACGTCGTCGGCACGGAGACGAGCTTCAGCCACTCCGATCGCAGGATCTTCATCGAACGTTGCCGCTCTCGCCGGTCAGCTCGAGGAAGCGATCCTCGAGCGTCGCGGTGGCGCGGGTCAGCTCGAACACCGGGATGCCGTGCTCCGCGGCGAGCGTGCCGATCTCCTCGAGCGACATGCCGTGGATCAGCATCGTGTCCGCTCGTCCCTCGCGGCGCGCGCTGCCGCCCGCGTCCTCGAGCAGCGTGCGCAGCTCGGCCATCCGCGGCGAGCGCACGAGCGCGGGCCGCGTGTCGCCCGCGACGAGGTCCTCGAGCGTGCCTTGCATGACCAGGCGCCCGACGCCGATCACCACGACGCTGTCGACCGTCTGCTCGACCTCCGACAGCACGTGGCTTGAGATCAGCACCGCGCGACCCTCGGCCGCCAGCGCGACGAGGATGTCGCGCAGCCAGCGCATGCCCTGCGGATCGAGGCCGTTGGCGGGCTCGTCGAGCATGAGGATCTTCGGATCGCCGAGCAGCGCCGCGGCCAGGGCGAGGCGCTGGCGCATCCCCATCGAGTAGCCCTTCACGCGGCGGTCGCGCGCGGGGGTGAGCTCGGTCATGTCGAGCACCTCGTCGACGCGGCTGTTCGGCAGGCCGGCGGCGGCCGACAGGGTGCGCAGGTGCGAACGGCCCGTGCGGCCCGGGTGCACGTCGCGGGCGTCGAGCGACGCGCCCACCGTCCGCACCGGGTTCTTCAGCTCCGCGAACGGCCGCCCGAGCACGAGCGCCTGGCCGCTCGTCGGGCGGATGAGCCCGAGCAGCGCGCGCATGGTCGTCGACTTGCCCGACCCGTTGGGCCCCAGGAAGCCCGTCACGCGACCCGCCTCGACCGTGAACGACAGGTCGTCGACCGCGAGGGTCTCCCCGTAGCGCTTCGTCAGCCGCTCGACCGTGATCTCGGACACGACTGAAGACGCTATCGAGCGGAGGAGCAGTGAGGGGTCAGGACGGGATGCTGCGCTCGATGTGCGTCAGCTCCATGCCGACGGCGCAGACGACGATCAGCCCGAGGTAGACGGCTGCGATCGCCCACCGGTGCGCGGGCTTGACCTTGTAGAACGCGAGCACCTCCGGATCGCCCGACCGGCGCTGCTGCCAGCGCTTGTAGGTCTCGTAGGCGCCCAGCAGCAAGATCAGGATGAGGATCGGGTTGGGGTAGGTGAACGTCAGGACGGCCAGCCCGAACAGCCCGACGAACCAGAACTTCGGCGACAGCGCCGCCATCGCGCGCCCGCCGTCCAGCGGGACGACCGGCAGCAGGTTGAAGAGGTTGAGGAAGAGCCCTGTGAACACGAGCGCGTACCAGAAGTCGTTCTGGGTGCTGATCGCGATCGGCAGCAGCGCCAGCGCCCCGGCCGTGCCGAGGACCGGCCCGGCGAGCCCGACGCGCGCCTCGGCCGTCGCGTCGTCGCCGAGCGACTTTGCCGCCACGAACGCGCCGAGGAAGGGGATGAACATCGGCGCGCTCGCCGGGATGCCCTCGCGGCGCAGCTGGATGACGTGCCCCATCTCGTGGACGAACAGCAAGATCACGAAGCCGAGCGCGAACTTCCAGCCCCAGATCAGGCTGTAGGCGGCGATCGACACGAGCATCGTCGCCGACGTCGACAGCACCTTCGCCTTCGGCAGCAGCAGCAGCGCGGCCTTGCCGAACTTCAGCAGCAGCAGGCCGGCCGCGACGAGCCAGCCGCCGGCGCGGCGCCACAGGGGGCGCTGCTCCTGCGGCATCCCCTCGAGGGTGTCCGGCCCGGGGTCGGGCTCGTAGGCCGGCGGGTCGAGGGCGCCGGGCGCGCCGCCGGGTGGGTTGGCCGTGCCGGCGGGCGGATCCGCGGGGCGGGGTGCCGGTGCCGGCCAGTGAGCGCTCATCGGTCCATTGTGGCAACCCGCACCCGCGGGCCGGGCCGCCTGTCCAGCGTCCGCGCGATCAGCTTCGCGCGAGCGAGGCGTTGGCGGCCTCCTCGGCCTCCTCGAGCTGGGCCTCGACGAGGTCCAGGCCGCTGTCCCAGAAGCCGGGGTCGGCGAGGTCGATGCCGACGATCGAGCCGAGCTCCTCCGGGCTGCGCGAGCCGCCGGCCCGCAGCAGCTCGAGGTAGGCCGGGACGAACGCTTCGCCCTCGTCGACGTAGCGCTTGTAGATCGACAGCGCGAGCAGCTGGCCGTACGCGTACGCGTAGACGTAGCCCGGCGTCGAGATGAAGTGCGGCACGTAGGACCACCACGTGCGGTAGCCGTCCGTGATCTCGACGCTGTCGCCGAGCATCTCGTCCTGCGACTGCGTCCACAGCTCGTTGAAGCGCTCGACGGCGAGCTCGCCCTCCTCGCGACGCGAGGTGTGGACGAGGTCCTCGAAGCGGTTCATCGCCGTCTGGCGGAAGACCGTCGCGATCGATCCCTCGATCGACTCGGCGAGCAGGCTGAGCCGTGACTCCGGGGTCGCGGCCTGGTCGAGCAGGCGGCGGAAGACGAGCGTCTCGCCGAACACCGACGCGGTCTCGGCGAGCGTCAGCGGCGTGTGCTGCTCGAGGATGCCGCGCGGGCGGGCGAGCTCGGCGTGCAGGCCGTGGCCCATCTCGTGCGCGAGGATGAGCACGTCGCGGCGCTTGGCGGTGTAGTTGAGCATCAGGTAGGGGTGCTCGGACGGGACCGTGTACGCCGCGAAGGCGCCGCCGCGCTTGGCCGGCCGTGGCGGGGCGTCGATGCGGCGCTCGTCGAAGAACGCGCGCGCGGGGTCGCCGAGCTCGGGCGTGAACGCGGCGTAGGAGTCGAGCACGAGGTCCTTGGCGTCCTCCCAGTCGACGGGCTCGTCGTCCTGCGTGACGGCGGCCATGCGGTCGTAGTCGGCGAGCTTGTCGATCCCGAGCAGCTGCGCCTTGAGGCGATACCAGCGGCGCGGCAGCGCGTAGCGGCTGCGGACCGCGGTCAGCAGCGCCTCGACCGACTCGTCGGAGGCCTCGTTGGAGAGGTTGCGGGCGGCGAGCCAGTTGGGGTACTTGCGCAGGCGGTCGTCGGTCGCCTTGTCGTGCAGGAGCGTGTTGAAGATGAACGCGCGGGTCCGCAGGCCGGGCTCGAGCGCTGTCGTCACGGCCTCGGCGGTCGAGCGGCGGACGTCGCGGTCGGGCGACATGAGCTGCGCCAGCGCGCTGTCGAGCGCGACGGGGTCGTCGGCGCCCTCGAGGTCGACGGTGACGGCGGAGATGTGCTCGCTGAACAGGCGCCCCCACGCGGACCCACCGGTCACGGACTTCTCGGTGAGGATCTTCTCCTCGGGCTCCGAGAGCAGGTGCGGGCGATAGCGGCGCGCCGATCTGAGGAAGTGCCGTGCGGTCTCTAGGCCGTCGGCGTTCAGCAGCGCGTCGGCGTGCTCGTCGCAGAGCGTCGCCCACTCGAGCTCGAAGAACAGCAGCTGCGTCTCGATCGCCGTGCTCTTCTCCTGCACGCGCTGCATGAGCGCGCCGATCGCCGGGTCGGCGGTGTCGATGCTGAAGCGCAGCATCGCGTAGTTGCCGGCGCGCGCGGCGAGATCGGAGAGCTGCTGGAGCTCGGCGACGGCGGCTGCGAAGGCGGGCGCGTCGAGGTCCTTCACGCGGCCGGCGTTGGCCTCGGCGAACGCCTGCGCGCGGGCCGCGGCCTCGTCGAGGAGGCGATCGGCGCCGGCGTCGCCCTCGCCGTGGACGAGTGGTGAGAGGTCCCAGGAGACGGTGTCGACAGTCATGTCTCAGAGACTAGACGGCGCGTCAGGCGAGTTTTTCCGCAAGATGCGGGATTTGTGCGGATTGACGCTTGCGCGGGATCGGGCGGGCGCGCTACTTTCGCAGTGCGACGCGGAACCAGGAACCGCAAAGAGCGAGGCCACCGAGGTGTGAGGCCGCGCCACCCTGACGCCAGGGCGCCCCTTCGGGGTGCGACCAGGCAGACCGGGTCCTCACAGCGAATCCCGGCTCTCGCGTCGCTCTTTTGTTAAGGCTCGGTGGACTCGGGTCGAGGCCCGGCGGGGAGTGTTCTAGCCTGGTGCGAGCGCGGTTGGACGTCGCGCCCGGTGGGCAGCAGGAGCGATGGCGACGAGCCGTCGCCGGCCTACCCCAAGGACTGCGAGCGCCGCGTCCGATTCTTCGCCATGACCCAATACCCAGCCACACGCACCGCGCCCGCGCCTTCGAGTGCCGGCATCGACCTCAAGACACTGCTCATCACGGCGGTGTCGTCGGCTGCGGCCGCCTATACGTGCTCGAAGCTGTGGGCGCCGGGAACGCTCGCTGCCGCCGCGTTCACGCCGGTGCTCGTGGCGGTCATCCGCGAGGCGCTGGCGAAGTCGACCGCGGTCGTCGTGAAGGCGGTGCCGGTGAAGGGCGTCGTTCGCAGCGCGGTGCCCGAGGGCCCCAGGGCTCCGGATGCCACGGCGGCGGGCACGGGCGGCGGCTGGACCGCCGCGGACCTGGCGGCGGGTGGCGCTGGTGGCGAGCCGCCCCGGGATGCGCTGCTCGCGGAGGACCCGGCGACGCGCGTGGCGCAGCCGGGGGAGATCTCCTACCACGGCACGGGCAACCGGGCGCGCAACTGGCGCATCGCGATCATCACCGGTTTGCTGGGCTTCCTGATCGCAGCGGTCGTGTTCACGGTGCCCGAGCTCGTGTCGGGGAGCTCCGCGTCCGGCGGCGGGCGCAGCACGACGCTGTTCGGTGGCAGCAAGCACAGCACCACGACCCCGGCGGAGACGACGACCACGACGACGGCGCCGCCAGAGACGGTCACGACGCCGCCCGAGGAGACGGTGACGGTGCCGCCGCAGACCGTGACGACACCGCCGCCCGCGACGACCACGCCCGAGGTCGACCCGGGGCAGACCACGCCCGACCAGGCCGAGACGACGCCGACCGAGCCGCCGCCGGTCGCCGAGCCGCCGCCACCGGCCGACGCGGTCCCGCCGGGCTGACCGACCGCTCGGCTTGGGGGGTGTCGTCGGCTAGACTCCGACGAGCACCAACACGGGGACGACATGGCTTCGACGTGGTCGACTTCGTGACGGTGGTTGCGAGCCGAGGTGCCAGGAGGCCTCGTAAAACACCTGGCAAACCATAGGTGCGGACTCTCACGAGTACGTCCTCGCTTAGCTAGAGAGATCTAACTAGCGAGGTTCTGGCCCCGGCCTGCCGACCGCCGGGATCGCCGGAATCATAATGTCGGATCACCCGGGGAGGCCCGCTCCCGCCGAACCGGGGACATCTCAGGGAGCTGGTCTTCGAAGACCCCGCCGGCGAGGCGATTCGAAGACGAGATCAGAGCGCCGGATACGCTCGTAGACGCCTCCGCCACGCGATCGCGGACGCGGGTTCGATTCCCGCCGTCTCCATCATGGCCCCCCTCCGAGGGCCGCTCTGTTGAGCGGCCCTCGGACGTAGGCCTCGGCGCTGCTTGCACGCGAACGGGTCACTCCGGCGTCGATGTTGCCGAGGCGCGAACACAGCATCGCCGTCGGAC
This sequence comes from uncultured Actinomycetes bacterium, assembly GCA_963743055.1. Lineage (GTDB taxonomy): Bacteria > Actinomycetota > Thermoleophilia > Solirubrobacterales > Solirubrobacteraceae > CADCVQ01. The sequence continues at coordinate 208,391 of CAVUOK010000010.1, forward strand.
TCGGGTCAACAGTAGGGCACGGACGGGTGCCGACCGCGACGCGATCCGAGGTCGCTCAGCGCGGGTCGGAGCGGAAGGCCGTCGAGCGGTGGCGGATCGTGGCCACGCGTACGTTCGGGCCGTCGTCTGAGATGAGCTGGTAGAGGATGCGATAGGCGCCGACGCGCAGCGAGTGCACGCCACGCAAGCGGCCTCTGAGGGCGTGACCGGCCGTCGGTTTGCGTTCGAGCAGCCCGAGCGCCGCTTCGACAGCGTCGATCAACGCCCGGTCGAGGTTCAGCATCTCGTCGCGCGCGCGCCGAGCGAGATCGACTCGGGCCACTGTTCAGCGCTGTGCGCGGCGCTCGGCCAGCTCGCGGCGCAGTTCGGCCAGCGTGACCGTCTCGCCGCGCTCAAGCTCGCCGAGCCCGGCTTCCAACGCCGCGAGCGCGTCCGGGTCTGACAGAACCTCGGCTGTCTCCTCCAGCGCGTCGTACTCGTCGATGGGAACCAACGCGGCCGCCGGGCGCCCGTTACGGGGCGCCACACGCGGGTTTGTCGAATAGTGCCCGATATACGGGTCATTGGCGCCAAACTCAACACGCGGACCGCACCCGCTCCTCGACGTGGCTGTCGCGCAAAAGCGGGGTTGTCCGGCGCGGTTAAGACAATGGGCTGATGCCCCAGAACTTTCTTGTCGTGCGAGCGTGAGCAGGTCTTGTTGATGGCGCCCAGCCTGCGCGACTGGCTGCCGGAGGATCACCTGGCGTGGTTCGTGCTGGCGAGTGTCGAGCAGCTCGATCTCGGGGCGTTCTACACGTCATATCGCGCGGACGGCCATGGTCGCGCGGCGCATGATCCGGCGATGATGGTAGCTGACGGTGCATGCCGATCGCGGCAGCTCGAACGCGGCCTACCGCACGACGCCCGAGAGAAACGTCCTGCAGACCGTCTCACACGAGCTTGGCAGAGAGGGCGCGTGCTGGTCCTGCTGGTTCCAGCGCTCGTCGATGGACTCTGCGAAGTCTGGGATCGGTTCACGGCGGAACTTGTCGTCGAGCCTTCGGCCCGAGCGGCGGCCCGCAGGAGCCTTGAGAAGCGTGGCCGCGTCGACACGGTCACGGGCCGCGAGCGAGCCGCCTGGCTGGGGATTCTGGAGCGTCCGCGCGAAGACGCCAACTCGGCGTGATCCAGCCGAGCTTGGGCGCAACCCTGGAGCGAAGTCGACCGTTCGCGACCCGCCCAGGGTGGTCCGCCTCCGCATCCCTCCTCGGCATGTTCGCTTCCTGCGACAGAGTTGCACCGTGGAGATCGTTCTACGCACCGAGACGCCCGAAGGCATCGCCGTCGTGCTTCCCGCGGTCATCTACGCGAAGGTGCTCGAAGAGCACGCAGCCGTTGCCGATCTCGAGCTGATCGATCGCACGGTTCGACTGCCCGACGCTCGCAGGTCTGATGTGCGCCCTGGCCGCGAGCGGTTCTTTCGCGACGAGCCCGGCATCTGGGTGCTCGCCGTTGTTGAGTTCGGCCAGGTACCTGCGATCATCGTGACCGTGTTCTCCGCCGATCACCAGCCGATCTGAGATGGGTACCGCGACGGTTCATGTGTCCGCCGACGACCTTCAGTTGACGGGGTCGTACGAGTCGATCGGGGATGTCCTCTATCTCTCCGCGCCCGCCGACGACAAGCGCGCGTCTGCTCAGGAGACGCCTGAAGGCCACGCCGTGCGCCTCGATCACGAGGGACGCGTCACCCATCTGACGGCGATCAACGCGCGGTGGCTGTTGGATCGGGACGGGGAGCTCCTCGCGACGCTTGCCGACGGTCGCCAGCTGCGCCTGAGTCGGCAGGACGTCGCTGACCTCATGGCCTGAAATCTCAGCGGATCAGGGCTGCCCGCCACGGCTCGACCCGGGTACGTCGGTTTGGTCTTCTTCCCCGTTGATTTCCACGCGCGGTATTCGGGCGAGCCCGCGTCGCTCGATTCTCGCTGTCGACATCGTCGGCGTCACGGTCGTCGCGGAGTATCGCCTGAGGCTGTCCTTTGAGGACGCGACGGTGGGCGAGGTCGACTTCAACGGGCGCAAGTGGCGGCGTCTTTCGAGCCGCTTCGGGACGCCGGCTTCTTCGCGCGTCGCGGTTGATCCCGAGTTCACTTGGCCGAACGGGGTCGACATGGCGCCGGAGCCGCTGAACGAGTCGGCGAGCCTGAACCCGGCGTCGGTGTCGGCGCGCGGCTGAGCGCAGGGCGTTCGTTCGGATCGCGGGTCCCCGCAGCGTTTCGACGGCCCGCGCAAAGGTGACAGCAGCGCCTCGCCCCCTGCTCGCCGGTTTGGACTTCTCGTTGGCTTTGGACTGCGGGCCTACCGTCCGCCCGCGAACGCCCCGGTACGAATGCAGCGGGCGCGCGTGCGGCGCTAGAAGACTCCTGAAATAGTCGGGTTGCCGTCCGGTGGGTTTAAGACCATTGCGGGATGCTCGCGACACGGTCTGCTCAGGTTGGGATGTTCGATGCGGCGCTGTTGGCGCGGCCGTTGCCGGAGGGCTCGTTTTACGCGTTGTTGGCCGAGCACGGTGACCGGATCGTGCGTGATGAGGACTTCGCTGCGTGCTACTCGGCTGGGATGGGACGCTGACGTGTGTCTGACTCAAAGCCACAGATCGCGGAGTTGATTAGCCCGCATCAGCGGCTCTCCGGCGGTTGGCGTTGATGGTGCTGCAGGCGATGGTACGCGATGCGTTGGCGGCGGGCGCGCATGAGCCCGACGCGACGTGCTCGTCGGATCTGTGGGCCGCGGCCTTCGTGCTCGTCGTCGGGCGTGACGTACCCGATGCCGGCATGCAGGCGGACGGTGTTGTACTCGACGCGGACGATGGCGAGCTCGGCGCGCAGGACGGCGGCGTCGGTGACCTTGTCGAGGTGTGGCCAGTCGGCCTTGATGTGGCTGAAGAGGCTCTCGATCCAGGCCTGGTCGGTCGGGGTGCCGGGCCGCCCGAAGTGCTGCGCGATCGCGCACATCGCCATGAACTCCCTGGTCGATCCGGAGGTCATCTGCGGCCCGTTGTCTGAGACCGCCAGCAGGATCGGCCGGCGAACAGCATCATCGAGGAGAGGATCGGCGAGGCTGTCCTGGTGGGCGGCGACGAGCTCGTCCAGGCCCTCGAGCTCCAGCGCGTCGCAGAACGCGGCCTGGATCTGGGTGCTGGTCTCCTCGCCCGAGACGACCTCGCAGATCCATTTGCGGGTGACGAGGTCCATGATCGTGATCACCGCGACCCGCGGGCAACCGGCGAAGTGCGTGACGTCGTAGATCCAGATCGAGTGCTTGGTGTAGGTCGCCCACTCCGGAAACGGTCGGCGCTCGGACCGGCCCGCGCGCCTGGGCCTTCGCAGAACAAGACCGTTTGCAGCAAGAACACGCCGGACGGTCGCCGGTGAGACCCACACCAGCTGCTCGTAGGAACCGCGGTGCGCGAGCTTGCGATGCGAGCGATCGGTCTCGCCCCACTGATCGAACAGCGCGATGATCGCGGCGCGCTCGTCGGCGAGCAGGCCATGCACGGGCCGCCCGCCCGCCGGCCGGTCTTCGAGGCGGCCGGCTTCGCGGCGCTCCCACCAGCGCCACGCGCGGCCCTCGGCCAGCTCGAGGTAGCGACAGGCGCGGCGGTGCTCCCAGCCGGCCGCGGTCGCCTGGTCGATGAGCTTCAGGAGCCCGGCCTTGGTGGCCGCGTCGACGCGCCGCGGGACCGGGCCACTCAGTCCCAACGCCCTTTTCCCTCGGCCAGCATCAGCCTGACGCCCATCTCCTTCAGCGCTTCGGACAGCCTGGCGATCTCCGCCCTTGCCTCGGCGAGCTGCGGATCGACGCCGCCGGCCTTGACGCCGGGGCGTGACGCCGCGAGCGCCTCCAACGCGCCCTGCTTGGCGACCGTGCGCAGCTTCATCACCGTCGAGCGATCGACACCGGCGCGGTCGGCGGCCTCGCTGATCGTGCTCTCGCCGCGCAGCAGCCCGATCCAGATCTCATACTTCTGTGAGGGCGACAGAAACCGCTTACGACGACGCCCGCTCGATGGTCCTTGCTCGGTCATTCCCGGCTCCTCCTCGACGAGCCCGAGAGCCTACGGATGCGGTCTGATCAAACCCCGGATCTGTGGCGTTGAGTCAGACGCAAACCAAGATCGGGCTGCTTGAGGGCACGGTCGAGCAGATCATCGACTCGACGCCGATGCTCGGCGCGGCGGCCACGCAGGACACCGTCCGGTTGGTTCGCCACGGCGTCAAGAAGTTGCTCGACTCGATCGCGGCCGTCGATGAGGGTGCGGGGCAACGCCTCGATGACGGCCTGGATTTCGACTACGCCCAACCCAACGACAAGCCCGATTGTCGCTGGCGTGAGAAGGCCGAGCGCGAGCGGATGCTGACGCGTGTCGCGCAGGACGCCGAGCGCGCGCTGCGTGCCGTCGAGCGGGCTGACGGGCTGCTTGACGACGAGCGCGTCGCCGACGCGCACAGGCTGCTGCGCGATCTGGTCGGCCAGGACTTCGACATCGATGACGACGGTGTCCCGAGGTTGCATCGCGGCACGGCGTCAGACCGGATCATCTCGACCGTCGACACGGAGATGCGTCATGGCCGCAAGAGCCGGCATCAGCGTTTTGACGGCTACAAGCTGTCGGCGTCGGTGACGAACACCACCGAGCCGCTGATCACCGCCGTCGCGGTCGCGCCGGCGTCTGAGCAAGACGGCCCGCAGGCCGCGCCGCTGATCGACAGCCAGACCGAGCAGCTGCGCCCGCAGCGCGTGCTCGGCGACACCGCCTACGGCACCGGGCCGGTCCGCGCAGAACTGGCCGAGCGAGACATCGAGGTGCTCGCACCGGTGCCGCCGGGCGCGGCGATGGAGGGTCGCGTGGCCAAGCGCGACTTCGACATCGATCTGGACGCGGGTACGGTCACGTGCCCGGCCGGTCAGGTCGCCGCGATCCGCAGCGAGCCATCCGGACAGCGCCGCGCGCACTTCTCCAAGCATATCTGCGACGGTTGCCCGTTGCGCGAGCGCTGCACCACCAAGCGCGGTGACCGCGTGGTTACGCTCGCAGCCGACGAAGAACTGCTGATCGCTGCCCGCCATGCGCTCGAGGACCCGGCCACGGCCGAGCATCTGCGGCGCACCCGGCCGCGGATCGAGCGGCTGCTCGGTCTGCTCGCGCATCGTTACGGAGCCCGCAAGAGCCGCTACATCGGCCGCGCCAAGGCACGACTACAAGCCGCCTGGGCAGCCGCGCTCGTCAATCTCAACCCGATCGCTCGTCATCTGGGCGCCCAGACCGCCTGAGCGCGCCCCGACGCGCCACCGCCGAGCAGCGAGCACCCACGCCCGCCATTCTCACCCACACCCGCGTCCGGCAGGCCCGCGGCCGAACAGCACTTCTTCAGGAGCCTCCTAGGCGACATCCGCCCTCCGGGCCGGTACGCGGTTGGAGCCTGTAGCGCCGCTCCTGCCCACAGTCGCGAAGAACATCTGCGACTCATGGATGAGTTCTCGCGGCTTGGGGAGTCTTGGGGGCATGAGCAATCCCACGCAGGTCCCCACAACCATCTCCAATATCGGCGTCGCGATGTTCACGATTGCCGATCAAGACGCGGCGATCGCGTATTACACCCAGACACTCGGCTGGGAGCTGCGCGCCGACGTCCCCTTCGGCGACGAGGGTGGCAACCGCTGGGTCGAGGTCGCACCGCCGGGCTCGGCGGCCCGACTTGCGCTCAACCCGCCGATGGGCGGGCAGCCGGGTGGCGGCGGCGTCGGCGTCGAGACCCCCGACGTCGAGGCAGAGTACGCGCGCGTCGCGGCGATCGACGGCGTGACCACGGGCGAGATGATCGGTGGCGAAGGCCCGGTTCCGCGGATGTTCTCGATCGAGGACCCCGACGGCAATCACATCTGGGTCGTCCAGTCGACCTGAGGACGTGGCAGACGCGGCCGAGGCTCCGACGCCGTCCCGGGGCCACGGCGCTCACCCCTGCTCCCGGGCGATTCCAGAAAGGTCGGAATCCGCCGCGCCGCCGGGGGGATCGCAGCCGCTCGCTCGAGTGCCTTCAGGGGCCGGCTCGTCCGCCGCCCGTGTTCGAGCACAAGGGGAACGGGGCTGGCAAGACGGCGACCGCCGGGCCGATCGCCCGCTCCGCGAGACGGGAGCCTGCTCGGGGCTCTCTTCGAATCCCTCGTGACGCTCTCGGTGCGCGTCTTCGCTCAGGCGGCCGACGCGACGGTCCGGCATCTGCGCACCGCCAACGGCCGCCAGGAGGTCGACCTCGTCGTCGAAGACCGCAGCGGCGCCGCACTCGCGATCGAGGTCGAGCTGTCGGCGACCGTCGGCGACAACGACGTCAGACACCTACGGTGGCCGCGCAACGAGATCGGCGAGAATCTACGGGACGCGCTCGTTGTCACCACCGGGCCGCACGCTTACCGTCGCAAGGACGGGATCGCGGTCGTCCCCCTCGCGTTGCTCGGCGCCTGATCGACGCCGCGCAACGCGGCTCTGGCCCTACGCCAGCGCGCCGAGCAGGGGCTCGGACTCGACGAGGCCGGCGTCGCTCGGGGACTCGCCGCCGAGGATCCGCTCCTGCTGGCGCTCGCGCCACTGCGGGTGCGCCTCGGACGGCTTGTCGTAGCCGTAGCGCTCGCGCGCCTGCGCCGGGGTCAGCGTCTCGGCCCGCGCCGGCGGGATGTCGAGGAAGATCGGCGTCATCACGCGCCTCGTCGACGGCGACATCAGGCCTAGGAGCGCGAGCTCCACGTGCCGGTTGGCGTGCGCCAGGATGAAGCTGATCCGCATCACCGGCCTCACGAGCGCGTCGGTCACCCGCGACTGACGGACGCCGGCCATCTTGCGCATCCAGCGCGGCATCGTCGCGATCGTCGCGATGCGCATCGTCTTGTTGATCGTCCACATCAGCGGCGACAGCGCGCGCGGCGTCGGCGGGAACATCACCTTGCCGTCGAGCAGGAAGTCCATCATCGACTGCGCGGCCTCGGAGCCCGACAGCCGCGGGCGCATGTACTCGAAGTACTCCCTGATCCCCTCGCGCGTACGCGGCACATCGGCCGGGTCGCAGGTCTGCAACTCCGCAGCCGTGACGCAATCAGCCCAATAGCTGGCCTCGTCCTCCGCCGACAGCTTGCCGGGGCCGTAGCGCTCGTAGGCGTAGAGGATCGAGTGCCACGCGGTCAGGTGGATCCACAGCTGCGACTGCGGGTCGTTGGCGTCGTAGCGGTTGCCGCTCAGCGGCTCGATCCCGATCGCCTTCGAGTGGACCTTGACGAGCACGTCGGCGGCCTTCGAGGTCGTGCGCGTATCCCCGAACGCGACCCTGGCGAAGTAGCAGAGCGTGCGGTCATAGCGCGTCCGCGGTCGCGAGCGCACGCCGCCGGACTTGTCGACGGCCGCAATCAGCGCGGGGTCGAGCTCCTCGATGACGACGGCCCGCTGGAAGCCGACGGTCAGCGACGTCGGGTACCGCCAGACGCGCCACGTGACGGAGTCGGGGCCGAAGAAGCCGTAGTCCTCGTGAGGCTCGATCGGCTTGTCGCTGCGCGGTGTCTTGGGCATGGGTCCTCGCGTCCGGTCGGGGCGGTGAAAGTGCGCTCGGACGCAAATACTACGCATCTGTAGCTTTTGCTGTCAAGCTGCACCGAACAGGCCCTCGACGAACGCCGCCAGACGCTCCGCCGAGTAGCGCTCCGGGTCGCTCAACACGAGGCGGCCCCACTGCTCGACGACGACGAGCAGGGAGTGCGACGCCAGCTCTAGATCGACGTCGGTGGCGCCGTCGCGGCGCGCGAGCGCCCACGACAGCAGCGCCTCGAACTGCAGCCGGACGCGCTCACGGTCGCGATCGATCCGCTCCCGCACGACCTTCGGCGTGCCGTCGGGTGGCAGCAGGATCGGATACCACGTGTCGGGGTCGCTCGCGACGACCTCGACCATGGACCGCACGGCTCGGACGAGGAACGCGCCGGGGTCCTGATCGCCGGGGGCCTCGGGCAGCGCGCCGGCGAGCTGAGCGAGCGCCCGCCGCTCCTGGCGGTCGAGCAGCGTGCCGAGCAGGTCGCCGAGATCCTCGAAGACGCCGTAGATCACGGGACGCGACACGCCGACCTCGCGGGCGATCGTCTCGATCGACACGGCGCCGTAGCCGTCGCGGATGATGATCCGCAGTGCGGCGTCGAGCAGCTGGCGGCGCCGGTCGTCCGGTGCCATCCGGGCGGCGTAGCGGCGGCGTGCTGGCGACATCGACTGGCAGCCTCGCAGACAGCGGGCGCAATGCACAACGCTATGCTCATCGCATGACCGTGCAGCTCGTCACGCGCGTCGCCGACGATGTGGCCGCCACGATCGACGACCTCGTCCGGGCCGGGGTCTTCGCCTCGCGCTCGGAGGCCGTCCGGGCCGGGCTCGCCGCCGTGATCGATCAGCGCAGGCGCGCCGCGGTGGGTGAAGCGATCGCCGATGGCTACCGGCGCATCCCGCAGGGGGGCGACGACGTCACGCGGTCGGATGCGGCGAGCGCGGCGATGATCGCCGAGGAACCCTGGTGACCGCACCGCGGCAGGGCGAGATCTGGTGGGCCGAAACGGGGGACAAGCGGCGACCGGTGCTCGTCGTGACCCGCAGCGACGCGATAGCGGTGCTCGCCCGCGTCGTCGTCGCGCCCGTCACGCGGACGGTGCGCGGCATCCCGACCGAGATCGGTCTCGGCCCCGATGACGGCCTGCCGACGCAATGCGCTGCTTCGTTCGACAACCTGCAGCCGATCGGCCGCCACCTGCTCACCCAGCGGATCGCGGCACTGGACGTCCCTCGACACCACGAGATCTGCGCAGCGCTCGCCGCACTCGCCGACTGCTGAATGCGGATCGGGCGCGGTCGCTCCCCGCTCTCAACGAGGCGGCACCAGCCAACACGTCCGCCACGACGACCGAGGTCAAGGAGTGCGAGGGGCCGCGCGCACCTGCTGCCCGCGCAGGAGGCTGGGAGGAGGTCGCCGACTACGCGCTCGACTGTGCCGTCGCGCACGCCTCGCCGCGCAGCGAGCATAGGGCGCACCTCGCTTAGCCCGCCCGAGATCGGGGAGACTCGACGGGTGATCGGCGACGACGTCTTCGAGATCGACCCGTGGTCGGTGCCCGAGCGCGAGCTCGACCTCGACAAGCTCGCCCACACGGAGTCGGTGTTCGCGCTCTCCAACGGGCACATCGGCCTGCGCGGCAACCTCGACGAGGGGGAGCCCGCGGGCCGGGCGGGCACGTACCTCAACGGCTTCTACGAGACCCGGCCGCTGCCGTACGCGGAGACCGCCTACGGCAACCCCGAGTCCGGCGAGACGATGATCAACGTCACGAACGGCAAGGTCCTGCGCCTGCTCGTCGACGACGAGCCGTTCGACCTGCGCTACGGCGCGCTCGAGCTCCACGAGCGCACGCTCGACCTGCGCGACGGCGTCCTGCGCCGCGAGGTGCGCTGGCTGTCGCCGGCCGGCCAGGGCGTGATCCTGCGCACGACGCGCCTCGTCTCGTTCGCCCAGCGCTCGGTCGCCGCGATCCTCTACGAGGTCGAGCCGTACAGCGGGGCGGCGCGGATCGTCGTGCAGTCCGAGCTCATCGCCAACGAGCCCGTGCCGGAGAAGAGCGACGACCCGCGCGCAGCGGCCGCGCTGCGCAAGCCGCTGCGCGGGGAGGCGCACGGCACGCGCGGGCTGCGCGCCGGCCTCGTGCACAGCACGCGCGCGTCGGGCTTGCGCATGGCAGCGGGGATGGATCACATCGTCGACGGTCCCGAGGGCACGGTCACGGACGGCGAATGCGAGAGCGACCTCGCGCGCGTAACGGTCTCGACCGCGCTCGAGGAAGGGCAGACCCTCCGCATCGTGAAGTTCCTGGCGTACGGCTGGTCGAGCCGCCGATCGGTGCCGGCGATGCGCGACCAGGTCGACGCGGCGCTCGCCGCCGCCGTGCGCACGGGCTGGGACGGCCTGCGCAGCTCGCAGCGCGCGTATCTCGACGACTTCTGGGCGCGCGCCGACATCGAGCTCGACGGCGACCCCGCGCTCCAGCAGGCGACCCGCTTCGCGCTCTTTCATGTCCTGCAGTCCGCCGCGCGCAACGAGGGCCGGGCGATCCCCGCCAAGGGGCTGACCGGCAGCGGCTACGACGGCCACTCGTTCTGGGACATGGAGACGTACACGCTGCCGGTTCTGACGTACGTCGCGCCGCGGTCGGCCCGCGACGCGCTGCTCTGGCGCCACTCGACGCTCGACCTCGCGCGGGCGCGCGCCAAGGAGCTGAGCCTCGCGGGCGCGACGTTCCCCTGGCGCACGATCTCCGGCCACGAGTGCTCGGGCTACTGGCCGGCCGGCACCGCGGCGCTGCACATCAACGCGGACATCGCCGACGCGACGCGCCGCTACCTCGCCGCGACCGAGGACGATGACTTCGAGCGCGACATCGCGCTGGAGCTGCTCGTCGAGACCGCGCGGCTCTGGCGCTCGGCCGGTCACCACGACGCCGGCGGCGCCTTCAGGATCGACGGCGTCACAGGCCCGGACGAGTACTCCGCGCTGGCCGACAACAACGTCTACACGAACGTCATGGCGGCGCGCAACCTGCGCGCGGCGGCGGACGTCTGCATGCGCCATCCCGCGGGCGCGGCGGGGTTCGGCGTCGACGACGAGGAGGTCGCGGCGTGGCGCGACGCCGCCCGTGCGATCGTCATGCCGTTCGACGAGGAGCTGCGCATCACGCCGCAGTCGGAGAACTTCACACGCCATCGCCGCTGGGACTTCGAAGCCACGCCGTCCGAGCGCTACCCGCTGCTCATGCACTACCCCTACCAGGTGCTGTACGCAAGCCAGGTCGTCAAGCAGGCCGACCTCGTCTTCGCGTTGTACATGTGCAGCGACTGCTTCAGCGCCGAGCAGCGCGCGCGCGACTTCGAGTACTACGAGGGCATCACCGTCCGCGACTCGTCGCTGTCGGCGTGCATCCAAGCGATCATGGCCGCGGAGGTCGGTCACACCGAGCTCGCCTACGACTATCTCAGCGAGACCGCCTTCATCGACCTGCGCGACCTCGCGTTCAACACGCGCGACGGCATCCACCTCGCGTCGCTGGCGGGCTGCTGGCTCGTGGCGGTCGCCGGCTTCGGCGGGATGCGCGACCACGGCACGACGCTCGAGTTCTCACCCCGGCTGCCCGCGCAGCTCACGCGCCTGAGCTTTCGGCTGACGTTCCGCGGGCGCCTGCTGCGCGTCACCGTCGGCCGCGACGACGCGCGCTACGAGCTGCTCGACGGCGATGCGCTCGACGTCGGCCACCACGGCGAGCACCTGACGCTCGAGGGCACGGGCAGCGCTGCCTCGCGATCGATCCCGGACGCGCCGGAGCGCCCGCGCCCGGCGCAGCCGCCGGGCCGCGAGCCGCCGCTCGGGCACCACCCGCGCTGACGGTGACACCCGCTGCGCGTCGCTGCGGTGACGCCCAGCGGCGGGCGGTGTGTGACCTATGTCACCTGCGCAATAGCGCATTCGCCTTGTTCGGTGGACGTTCGGCGTAACTGGGCTGGAAAGACCGTGAGTCGTCCGTATAGTCGGCGCCATGAGCTGGCGCGCCACGCGGCGTTCGATCTTCGTGGCGCTGGCGTCGGTCGCCGCGTTCCTGCTCGCGCCGGTCGCCGCGCAGGCCGCGACGGCGACGTCCGTGGTCATGTTCAGCGACACGGGCGACTGGGTCGGCGGCGGCCGGCACCGCCTGTACACGCCGGCCACCGGCAGCGTGACGGTAAGTGGCAGCACGAGCTATCTGACTGTGCGTGTGAGTGGCGGTCCGAGCGGCGGGTCGTTCGATCTGGACTTCGCGGCGCCGCCCGGGGAGACGCTCGCGACCGGCATCTACGACGGCGCCCAGCGCGCACCGTTCCGGGATGCGGGCCGGCCCGGGATCGACATCGGCGGAGACGGCCGCGGCTGCAACACGATCGCCGGCAGGTTCGAGGTCAAGGATCTCGCCACCGGCGCGGGCGGGGCGATCACCCGCTTGTGGATCGTCTACGAGCAGCACTGCGAGGAAGGAACCACGGCCCTGTTCGGCGAGGTGCGCATCGACATGCCGATCGCCGCGGGCCCATCCGATCCCGCGCCGTCGGCCATCCGCTGGCCGGCGCTCGACATCGGGCGCAGCAGCACGGTCGTCCCGGTGACGGTGCTCGCGACGGACGCCGTGCAGCTTGCGAGCGCGTCGGTCGTCGGCGCGAGCAGCTCGGACTTCGTGGTGCGGCTCGACGAGTGCTCGGGCCGGACGGTCCCGGCGGGCGGGAGCTGCCAGGTGTGGGTGCGGTTCGTGCCGACCCTGGCGGGTGAGCGCAGCGCGACGCTTCGCATCGCCGACACGTCGGGCGCGTATGACGAGGTCGCGCTGTCGGGCTTCACCTATGGCGGCTCGACGCGTGTCGACATGCAGAGCGACCCCGGCGACTACATCGGCGGCGGACAGTCGTGGACCTACGGGCCCGCCACCGGGCAGATCACCGCGAGCGGGAGCCGGCAGCATGTCGCGTTCGGCGTCGAGGGTGCCAACGGCACCTATTGGAGTGCGAACTTCTCGGCGCCCCAGGGCGACATCCTCGCGCCGGGGACCTATCCCGCCGCGACCCGCTGGCCCTTCAACGGACTTGGCGCCGGGCTCGACGTCAGCGGCAACGGGCGCGGCTGCAACATGCTGACGGGATCGTTCACGGTGACCAACGCCTCGTTCGAGCCCGACGGCGGCGTCCGCACGTTCGGCGTCACGTTCGAGCAGCATTGCGAGGGCGCCACGCCAGCCCTCCGCGGCGTCTTCGAGTTCCGGACACCGACGGCCACTCCTCCACCGCCGCCGCCGCCTCCTCCTCCGCCCCCGCCGCCGCCGCCGCCGCCGTTGCCTCCTCCGCCGCCTCCGCCGCCGCCGCCTCCTCCGCCCCTGCCTCCTCCGCCGCCGCCTCCTCCGCCTCCGCCTCCGCCGCCGCCTCCTCCTCCTCCGCCCCTGCCTCCTCCGCCGCCACCGCCGCTGCCTCCTCCACCTCCACCTCCACCTCCACCGCCTCCGCCGCCGCCGCTGCCTCCACCCCCGCCGCCTCCACCCCCGCCACCGCCACCTTCACCTCCGCCACCACCGCCTCCTCCACCACCGGCGTCGCCCCCCGCAGCGCCGCCTCCGCCGCCGCCCGCTGCGACGCCGCAGGCCCCTGCAACGCCGCCGCCCGCGGTGAAGCTGCCGCTTGGGTCGTTGCAGCCGGTCGTGGTTCCGCAGACGCCCGCCGCGCTGCCGCCGGGGCCGTGCAAGCTCCCCCGCTTCGAGGGCGCGAAGGTGCTGCGCGTCACCGCGACGGACCGTCGCATCGTCGGCGGCTCGCGCGCCGAGGTGCTCGTCGGGCGCAGTGGCCGTGACGACCTGCAAGGCGGCGGCGGGGCGGACTGCCTCAGCGGCGCGGCGGGTCGCGACACGCTCGTCGGCGGCGCCGGCGCCGACATGATCTTCGGAGGCTCCGGCAACGATGTGCTCATCGGTGGTAGCGGGCGCGACACGCTGGACTGCGGCCCCGGACGCGACCTCGCCAGGGCGTCCCGCGGCGACGTCGTTCGCGGCTGCGAGCGCGTGATCCGCGCGCCCGCCGGCTGACAGTCGATCAGGCGGTCGGCGCCGCGCGGACCATCCGTCCGACGGCACCCCTACCGTGCGTGCTGTCCGTCCTTTTCCCCAGCGTCAGGGAGCCGCAGATGCCGCTCTGCTTCATCGAACCGCAGGACGCGATCCGCGTGATCGCCGAGTCGGTTGGCCGTGAGGCCCGCAGGCAGCTGCTGGGCGAGCTCGTGCGCGCGTGGGTCGACGAGATCCCCGAGAACGAGCTCGCGTCGCACTACGCCAAGGCGGTGCAGGATCTCGACGAGCACGACCTGTCGATGCTCGCGGCGTGGCACGCGTCGCTGGAGGTCGGCCACCCGATCGCCAATCGCGAGTTCCTCGTCAACGTGTTCCCGAAGCTGGGGGACAACCGGCGTGAGGCGCTGAAGATCGCCGCGGGCTTCCGCGGGGAGGAGGCGTTCGACGCCGGCGTGGCGGAGGAGCAGGCGCTCGAGACGGTGCTGCCGCACCTGTCGCAGAAGCGCTGTCGCGAGCTCGCGACGGAGTGCGTCGAGCTCTACCTCTGGGACCGGCTCGGCTCCGACAACTGACCCGCGAGCGCCGCCCGGATCTCCTCGATCGCCTGCTCCGGTGAGCGGTAGACGACCGCTTGCATTCCGGCGTCGCGCGCGCCGGCGCAGTTGTGCTCGAAGTCGTCGACGAAGAGGCACTGCTCCGCGGGAACGTCGAGCCGCGCCACGGTGAGGTCGTAGATCTCGCGGTCGGGCTTGCGCATGCCGACGAACGCGCTGTCGACGACGAGCTCGAAGATCTCGTCGATCGGCGCCATCGCGCGCCAGTACGGCTCCCACTCGCGGACGTTGTTCGTCAGCAGCGCCATCCGGTAGTCCTCGCCGCGCAGCGCCGACATGAGCTCGATCATCGGCGCGTTCGGCGAGAGGCCCGCGAAGTAGCGCTCGGTGAAGTCGTGCATCGCGACGTCGCGGCCCAGCGCGTCGGCGAGCTGCGCCGCGACGCCCGCGAGGAAGTCGGGCTCACTCACCCGGCCGCACTCGAGCTCGTGCAGCGGGCTGACGCCGTCGCGCGCCTCGATGGCCGCGAGCGCAGCGCCGAGCGCCTCCAGCGGAATCCCGGACTCGTCGGAGAACGCCCGGAACGAGCCTTCCAGCGGGGACGTCAGCACGCCGCCGAAGTCGCAGACGACGGCGCGGATCACCGTGACCGCTTGCGCCCGCCGCCGCCGTTGGAGCTCGAGCGCCGCAGCACGTCGTAGCGCCCGACGCCCGTGCGGCCCTCCATCCGCCAGGCGAAGAACGCGCTGTCCAGGCGCTGCTCGCCGAGGTCGAGCGACGTCCCGCACAGCACCTCGCCCGCGGCGCGCCGCGCGTGGTCGCCCTCCTCGTCCATCCACAGCTCGAGGCCGGCGCGGCGCTGGCGCTGCTCGCCGTCATACGTCGTCGACAGCCGCGGGTCGTAGATCTCGACGGCCTCGCCGCCTTCGAACACGAAGCCGCTGACGGCCTCGTCGAGGTGTCCCTTGGCCTTCGCCGGGCGCACGGCGGTGAGCGTCAAGGCGCGGTCGTCGCCCAGCCACGCCGAGACCGTCCGCGCGAGCTCGATCTTGCTCCAGTCCGGCTTGCCCCAGAGCTGGCCGCGCTGGCCGAGGCAGCGGACCTGATGCGTGCGGCCGCCGTGGCTCACGGAGCCCGTGACCTGGCAGAGCTGGTCGTAGCCCTGCATGCCGCCCGCGCGGGCGACCGGCGACTCCTCGTCGAGCGCGGCGGGCGCCGAGCAGGCCTCGAAGCGCAGGTCGAACGCGCCGTCCTTGCTCTGCCATGCGACCGTCCACGCCTCCAGCGGCCGGACGACCGACACGCGGACGCCGGCTGCGGTCACGTCCTCCCACGCCGGGTCGTCGCCCGTCGCGTCGCCGCCGCCCGCGCTCGCCGCGACCGGCTTGCTGCCGGCGTAGAGCACGGCCAGCCCGTTTGGGCCGTCGCCGCCGTGGCTGATGCGCGCCAGGCCGTAGAGCTTCGCCGCGGGATCGCCGAACGCGAACGTGACGGCGTCGCGGAACGCCGCGTCGGGCGACGCGTGGAGGCGATCGTCCTCCGGGGCGATGCTCACGGCAGCTCGGTGCGGCGCGGGTCGACCTCGGTCGCGCTCGAGTCGACGACGTCGTCGTGGCGCGCGGCGCCGCGCGCAGGACGGGCGCCGAAGCCGAACACGCGCGACCCGGCGCCGGTCGCCGCGGTCGCCACGAGCCGGCTGCCGTAGCGCGCGACGAGGATCTTGCGCACGACCGCGCGCGTCGGCGGCAGCAGGAGGATCAGGCCGAGGATGTCCGAGAGGAAGCCGGGCGTCAGCAGCAGCGCGCCGCCGAAGATGACGAGCGCGCCGTCCATGACCTCGCGGCCCGGCACGCGGCCCTCCGCGAGCGCCTTGTTGAAGCGCATCCAAGCCGCCCGGCCCTGCGAGCGCATGAGCGCCGCGCCGAGGATCGAGTCCGCGATCAGCAGCGCGATCGTCGGCAGGATCCCGATCGCCTGGCCGATCTGGATCAGCACGGCGAGCTCCGCGATCGGGACGACGATGAAGAGGAAGAAGAGCAGCAGACCCATGGCCTACAAGGCTACGGGAGCGTCGCGGCCGGCTCGCCGGGGCGGCGCGGAGGATGTGGCGGAGGGCGGCGGGCGGGTGTGGTGGCGCTCAGGCCGGCGCGGGCGCCGGCACGATCAGCACGCCCGACAGCCGGTGCAGCCCGACGTACTCGATGAGTGCGCTGATGTCCGGCTGCGCGCCTTGCAGCAGGAGCTGCCGGCCGGCCTTGCGCAGGCGCCGCGCGAGCATCGCGAGGTCCAGCATGAGTGAGGGATCCGCGAAGGCCAATCCGGAGAGATCCACGACCACGTCGGCAGGCGCGCTGATCGCTTGCGAGAACGCTCGGCGGCGCAGCGACTGCGTCGAGCGGTCCTCGTCGCCGCAACAACGAAGCAGAGGTGGGTTTTCGTCGTAGGAGACGATGTCGGACAACCTATCTGAAGAAGTGGCGAGTAGCCGGGAACGCCCGGTTAGAATCGCCGTCATGGCAACACTTGAAGAGATCGAAGAGGCACTCACCAACGTCATCGATCCCGAGCTCGGCCTCGACTTCGTCGAGCTGGGGCTCATCTACGGCATCCAGCAGGACGCCGGCAACGTCCACGTCACGTTCACGCTGACGACGCCCGCATGCCCTATCGGCCCCCAGATCACCGAGCAGATCGAGGAATTCGTCGCCCCGCTCGAGGGCGTGAAGTCCGTTCAGAGCTCGATGACCTTCGAGCCCGCGTGGTCGCCGGAGAAGATGAGCGAGGACGCGAAGTTCGCGCTCGGGTTCTGAGCCCGGCCGCCCGGCGCCGGCCCCCGCGCGCGCCGACCGCTCAAATCCGCGCCCTGCTCGCCACGGCGCTCGCACTGCTGCTCGCACCCGCGGGTGCCCAAGCGGCGACCCAGCACACCGGCCGCCTGCTCGTCACGCTCGAGCCGGGCGCCGCAGCGCGGGCCGCGTCCGCCACGACGCTGCACGGCGTGCGCCGTGACGGCTCGCAGATCCCGCGGCTCGGGGTCGTCTCCGTCAAGCCCGCCGCCGGTCGGACGCTCGCCGTCGCGGCGAGCGCGCTGCGCAAGCAGCCCGGCGTCGCGCACGTCGAGCTCGAGCGCCGCTACGAGCTGCGCGCCACGCCCAACGACCCGGCCCTCACGACGTTCGAGACGGCGCCCGCCACGCCACCGAACACGCCGCTGCAGTGGTGGGTGGCGCGTACCGGCCTGCCCGCCGCGTGGGACATCGAGCGCGGCGACGGCGCGACCGTCGCCGTCATCGACACCGGCCTCGACGGCGGGCATCCCGATCTCGCCGGCAAGGTCGCCGACGCGATCGACAACGACGACTCGCCGAACACCGGCGCACCCACGGGCGACGAGAACGGCCACGGTACGCACGTCTCCTCGCTGGCCTGCGCCGCCGGCGACAACGGCACCGGCATCGTCGGAGCCGGCCTGAACTGCAAGCTGATCGTCATCAAGAGCGACCTCTCCGACGGCTCGATCGCGCGCTCGATCACCCAGGCCGCCGACCTCGGCGCGGGCGCGATCAACATGAGCTTCGGCAACGACGGCAGCGCGCCCGCGACGCGCGTCATCTCGCAGGCGATCGACTACGCGGTCTCCAAGGACGTCGTGCTCGTCGCGGCCGCGGCCGACAGCCCGGTCGAGGAGCAGGGCGACCCCGCGAACCTCCTGCAGCCGAGCGGCACGGGTCCGGACATCACCGCCGGCCGCGGCCTGTCCGTGACTGCCGCGAACTTCGCAGACCAGCGCGCCCCGTTCGCCGGGCGCGGCTCGCAGATCTCGCTCGCGGCCTACGGCGCGTTCGATCAGGTCATCGGTCCGGCGGGCCTGATCGGCGCGTTCCCCGGCAACGTCACGCAGCTCGAGACGGGTGGCGGCGGATTGTTCCCCGAGGCCTCGTGCGACTGCCGCACGCAGATCGCGGGCGACAACCGCTACGCGTACCTGCAGGGCACGTCGATGGCCGCGCCGATCGTGGCCGCGATCGCCGCGCTCGCGCGCAACCTGAACCCCGACGCGCACGCGGCCGACGTCATCCAGGCGCTCAAGTCGACGGCTACGCGGCCGGCCGGCAGCGGCTGGACGCCGGAGCTCGGCTGGGGGATCGTCAACGCCGCCGGGGCCCTGAGCGCGATCGCGGCGCTCGACCGCAGGGCGCCGTCCTCGAAGCTGCGCGGGCCGGCCCGCGTGCGCCGCGCGCGCACGTCGAAGCTGACGTGGACCGGCCGCGACGCGGCGCGGGCGAAGCTGCGCGCGTCGGGCATCGCGTACTTCGACGTCTACCGCTCGACGAACCGCGGCGCCTACAAACGCATCAAGCGCACGTCGAAGACCGCGCTGAACGTGCGCATGCGCAGCGGCTCGCGCTATCGCTTCTACACGATCGCGGTCGACAAGGCCGGCAACCGCGAGGCCGTGCCGCCCAAGCCGGACCTCTCGACCCGCGTGGGGTGACGCTGCGAGCGGACACATCCTCTGGCGGTCCACGCCGTGCGCTACGCGCTCCTCGTCTGTGAGTTCGCCAAGCCGGGTTAGAACGTGGACGTCCGCGGCGCGTCCGGCGCCATCCTGTATTCGACGCCGCGTGCGTGGTCGGGGCGTCGGTCTCCGCTGTGCTGGTATGGATAGGCCTCGGGTGCAGATACGAACGGCGGGTGGGATCGCTCCATCTGCGGCGTCATCTCGGGTGTAAACGGCTGATGGGGCATGTGCTCGTCTCCGCGCGCGGGTCCTTGAAGATCCCACCGATTACTGGATGCCGGAGGCGTATGCCCCGTCAGGTCGACGACCGCGACGGCGCTCAACCGTCCGGCGACTATCTCGGCCGGGAAGCTCTCGATGCGGTCACCGATGCCGAGCCACAGAGATCCACGCACGGGTTGCTCGGCAATCTGGGCGATTAGGTCGAGAGCCTGCCTCGTCCGGCTGACGGTTGCCACGCCTGTGGCGGCGCGAAGCTCGGCTGGCAAGCCGGTAATGGAAAGCATCCGCCAGTCGCCCTCATCCCACCGCCAAGACAAGAGTGTCAGCCTCCACGCCGGGAATCTCCGCAGGCGTAGGAGGCACGATGCGAGCGACACGTCAGCGTCCTTGGCGATTGTCTGGAGACCCTCAAGGGTCGGCTCATGGGTGCGTGCTTGCGTGGCGACCCAGTCGCGCGGAAGGAGGAGTGCAGCTGCGAAGGCGTTGCAGAATCGTTCGTCTTCGTCGTGCTCCTGCAGGCTGGATCGGTCACGTCGTTCCTGTAGCCAGATATGACCCAACTCGTGGGCGATCGTAAACCGGCGACGGGCCGCTCCCGACTTGGCCTGAACCGCGATGATTCGACATCCAGGGTGCTCCTCCAAGCGGCCATCTCCGATCATGGATCGAACCACGATCTGATCGACGTTCATCTGCTCCGCAAGCGCATGGACGTCGACGGGCGGGCCATCGACGTCGTACTGGCGACGCACTGCCGCGGCCGCCTCTTCTGCTGCCCTGAATAGCGAACGCATCAAGTCTCCCCCTCCACACGCAGCTGACCTCGGAAATCGCGCCACTCGCCCAAGCTTGTGAGGGAGAACCGAAGTACGCCCAGCAACTGCTGGCGCTCGGCCTCCCGCCGAAGTGCACTCGTGTTCGAGGGGAGAAGCGAGTACTCATGCTGAAAATGTGACAACGCATCCAGCTGCAGATCGTTGAGGCGAGCGCCTCCAGCAGCGTCCAGGTAGCTGGGCGCGTGAAACCCAAAGGCAGCCGCAGCGAGCTGGATGACCTCGCTGCTCGTGCACGCAAGGCCGTCGACGCTGGTGAGCGCTTCTTGCAGCTCAGGTGCCAGCCCCGCGTTACGTAACGCCCCGTGGATCTGTCCGGGCATCAGTCCCTCAAACGCCTCCACAAAGCGAGCGGAAAGCCCGGCGAAGGTGTGTCGACGGAGCTCGGTCAATCGCTGCGAGCGCTCGATGTCCGGCCAGCGCGTCCGGGTCCACCATGCGACGATGTTGGGTAAGTCGTCGGGGTCGGCGTAATACAGCGTGTCGGCGTGACGCAGGTTGAGCGTGCCTGCTATCGCTGACGGTACCGGCTCTCCTGCGGGGCCGACGTATAGGCATGGCGTGCACAGCGGGACGGCGCTGTGCTCGCATCCTGTGCTGTGCGAGCCGCGGCCGAAGCCACAGATGACCAGAGCGTTGGTCCTCCAAAGTGCCCGCCGGTTGGTCGGGCAATGAATCGCCGGATCTCTCGCCCAGCGTTCATGGTCAATCGGGACAGAGGCTGTCATCGCGCCGAGCAATGCCCGTCCGTCGTCATCGATCCGCTCGTCCTCACCAGCTGACCACGTGGGGCACGCGGCATCGGCGGCGTCCTGAGCGGCCTCTCGAACCTTCGCGAAGATCGCCGGGAGCGCCTCCGGCGCCTCGTCGGCGGCTTGGGACGCGCAACTGACGAACATGCGGGCGGGCTCGCGATGCAACGGCCCAAAGCGACGCACGACATCCACGCGAGCGTTCTGCGCGTCGGCCTGGTCAAGCTCGACCAGGTGAGCGGCCAGCCAGTCACGCACTTGGCGTGGGGTGCCAAGCGCCCGACCTGCCTCCTGCGCGAGAACCGCGCGATCACGATCGCGGATCTCTAGGCGAAAGCCGTTGAGCAAGGCGGTCTCCTCGATCAAGGCAATCGCGAACTCTCGGGCGGCGGGTCTATACGGCGGGCGCTTCAACATGCGCCAGAGCACATTTGTCAGTCGACCCGCCAACTCGTCTCGGCGGCTGTCGCTTGTAACCGATGCGTATCCCATCTCGAGCGCCGCCGCCAGAGCAAACAGGTCGCACCGCTCACGGAAGATCGTGGCGTCAATCGCCAATCTTCTCGAACCCCAGCCAATCCATTGCTCCGGAGTGGGTGAGCGGTGTTGCGTCATGTATCAGCTCCTCGTCTCCACGGCGATAAATGGCAGCTCATCGCCGTATTGCTCACGAAGCGCGGCCGCGCGTCGTGCGATGTCTTCTCCGGAACTCCTACTCGGCCTATCGTCGTCGCAGGCTTCGACGATCGCGCGGCCGAGGGGTGTCAGCCGAACGCGCTGGCGGGGGTCGTCCCGATGAACTGGCAGATCCTTGGTTGCGTTCGGGCTTGTGATGGCAATGAGGTCATATGCCTCCAGCAACGCGCGATAGCCGAATGGGAACAGGCTGATGGCGAGTTCGGCGATTTCCTCTGGCGCTCGTGCCAGTGCTGCCAGCCTGTCCGTCAATGGCGCGGGTAGTGCGCGCAGGGCGTCGTCCGCTAGCGCGGACGTGGGGGATGCGGCCAGCAATTTGTCGTGGCGCTGGCCATCTCTTGGTTCGTTGGTCGTGGTCACGGTCCGATTCCTGGTAGCTCTTGGTTCTCAAGGCACATACCTCCGGATCGCGCCTGCTGTCAGATGGACGTCGGATGGGCAATGATCGCCCGTGCGCGAGTCGAAGCGGTGTCAGCCCTCAGCCGCGGCCATGCGGATGCGTGTGATCTCCTGCTTGAAGCGCAGTACGCGCCGGGCTACGGTGTCGTGGCTGACGCCGAGGCATGCTCCCAGCTCACGGGTCGTGGGCGCCTTCCCGATCTCCTGGGCGAGTCTGAGCCATTCCGCGATGGACTTGACGAGGTCGGGATCGTGCCTGAGGGCGCGCAGAGCCGCGGTGACCTCTGCGGCCGACGCTTGCGCCTCGAGGAAGCCAGCGATCTTGTCGTCTTGATCGCAGAGTTCGCCGACCTCGTTGAGTGGCTCGAGCCGTGGCTCTCTCACGGCGTCCTTCGCGCGGTTCTCGACTGTTCGCCAGAGATAGCCGGCGGGATTCCCGGCCATGTCGATTCGCCCTCGTTGGGCGGCTCCCATCACCTTCAGCAAGGCGTCGGAGATGACGTCGCCGCGGTCAGAAGCGTTGAGGCTGCGGTAGCGATCGGCGAGTTGCCGGTCGAGATCGCGTTGCACTGCGTGGTAGTCGTCGGGATCGGGGTGCGCGCCCCGAGCGAGGGCGTCAACGAGCCGGCGGGCAGCCAACACCGGGTCGGACGCTCCGGTCATATCGCCGTCTCCTGGAGCTCCATCTAGAGTCACTTATCCTATGTGGCGGGAGGTTGTCGTGGCGATGGCGTTGTCCGCGGTTGTGGGCGGATTCGCCATCAGCTACCGACGATATGAGTTCTGGCGATGCTGGACGCCGGAGCGGTTCCGGCTCGGGCTCCTCGCGTATCTCACGACCAACGCTCTTGTGGGTGCGCTGGCCGTCCTGCTCGCGGGCCTGCTCGATTGGCAGCCGTTCGGCGAGCGTTGGTTTCTCAACGGGCTTGCCTTGACGGGCGTGGGACAAGGGTTGCTGCGCATCGAGCCTCGTGGCTTTGGCCTTGATCGGCTCAACACCGCGCGGTCGGCTTTGGCCCGGGCCGTGGATTTCATCGTCGAAATGCTGAACGCTGGCGTCGAGCGGAAGATCCAAAGGACCCTGGACACGTTCGAAGACGGCCAGCTGATCGCGCTCGGGCTTTACTTGCACGCGCGGTACGTGCAGGGCGACGCCATGGTCCCCACCGAGACGAAAGATTTGCTGCTGAATGATCTGGCTCGGGCTGGCGAGAAGCTGTCCGCCCCGGCTGATCAGCCCGAGGCTCGTGGGACTCTTGAGCGGTACTGTCTGCGCCAACTGTTCGATCGAGAACTCCTTCCGGAAGCCGCAAAGGATGATGTGGCGAGCAGCAGTTAGCGTCCAGCCTCGGTGCGACAGCCGTAGGACTACGTGGATGTTCGGCGTGGGTCAGGCGAGCGAGACGAGCTCGGCGAGCGCGTCCTCGATCGCGTGCGCGAGCTCGTCGAGGTCGTACAGCGCGTCGTAGTCGCCGAGCAGGCCGAAGTTCATGTGCCCGTCGTAGGACATGATCGCGATCGCCAGCGCGTGGTCCTTCGGCAGGAACGCGATCGGGAAGACCGTGTGCATCTTGCGTCCCGCGACGTAGAGCGGGAACTGCGGGCCGGGGATGTTCGTCACGAGCATGTTGAACAGGCGCGTGGAGAAGTTGATCCGCGACGCCTGCGCGAGCACCGTCGGCGGGGCGAAGTTCTGGACGTTCGAGAGCACCTCGGCGCCGATCGCCTGCTTGGACTCCTTGAGGTCGTCCATCGCGGCGCGCACGACGCCGAGCCGCTCGACGGGATCCTCGGCCCACACGGGCAGCGGTCCGCGCATCGCCGCGAGCCGGTTGCCGGCGGCGCCGCGCTCGTCCTGCACGCGAACCGACACGGGCACGAGCGCGCGCAGCTCGAGGCCCTCGGTGCGCACGCCGCGCGACCGCAGCCACGTGCGCAGCGCACCCGCGACGACCGCCAGCACGACGTCGTTGACCGTCCCGCCGAACGCGTTCTTGACGGCCTTGAAGTCGCTGAGCTCCGACACGACGCTCGCGAAGCGCCGGTGCGGCCCGATCTCGACGTTCAGCGGCGTCGACGGCGCGGGGTTCAGGCCCGCCCACACGATCTCGCCGATGCCCTCGGCCGCGACGCGCGCGTCGGCCAGGGCGCGCTCGGGCGTGCGCAGCGCCGCGAACGCCTTCGCGGTGACCGCGAGTGACGCCTTCGCCATCCCGGCGGCGCCGGCGCTCAGCAGGTCGACGGGGTTCGGGTCGCCCTCGGGGACCCACGGGTCGAGGTCGTCGTCGATCGGCGTCGGCTCGGGGCCGAGGTCGAAGAGGACGGTCGCGAGGTCGACGCCCGCGATCCCGTCGATCATCGCGTGGTGCGCCTTCGTCAAGAGGCCGAAGCTGCCGTCGTCGAGCCCTTCGATGAGCCACATCTCCCACAGCGGCTTGGAGCGGTCGAGCTGCTGGGAGAACACGCGCGCGCAGAGGTTCATGAGCTGCTCGTGGCTGCCGGGCGCGGGCAGCGCGGTGTGGCGCACGTGGTACTCGAGGTTGAAGTCGGTGTCGTCGGTCCACAGCGGCCGGCCGGAGCTCGCCGGCGGGAACACGAGCCGCTGGCGGTAGCGCGGCACCATGTGCAGGCGCCGGCGGACCGAGTCGAGCACGAAGTCGAAGTCCGGCGCCGGGCCCTCGGCGACGCAGAGCGCGCCGATGTGCATGTGCGAGACCGGGCCCTCCTGATGCAGGAACGAGGCGTCGATCGCGGTCAGCCGGTCGAGATGGCGGGCGGGCATGCGCGCCTAGCGTAACCGCCGCGCCGTACCCTCATGCCCGTGCCGTGGGACTTCAGCACCGACCCGGACTTCCAGGTGCAGCTCGACTGGATGGCAGCGTTCGTGCGCGAGGAGATCTGGCCGCTCGAGACGCTCGACCTGGACACCGCGCAGCTCGACCGCGCGCTGCGACCGCTGCAGGATCGCGTCAAGGAGCGCGGGCTGTGGGCGGCGCACCTGCCGCCGGACCTCGGAGGGCAGGGCTACGGTCAGGTGCGCCTCGGGCTGATGCACGAGATCCTCGGCACGTCGTCGTTCGCGCCGAGCGCGTTCGGGTGTCAAGCGCCGGACTCCGGCAACTCGGAGCTCATCGCGTTGGCGGGCTCCGAGGAGCAGAAGGAGCGCTGGCTGCATCCGCTGCTCGCGGGCGACCTGCGCTCGGCGTTCTCGATGACCGAGCCCGGCACCGCGGGCGCCGATCCGACGTCGCTCGCCACGACCGCGGTGCTGGACGAGACGGCGGGCGAGTGGGTGATCGAAGGGCACAAGTGGTTCTCGACGAACGCGTCGGTCGCGGACTTCCTCATCGTCATGGCCGTCACCGAGCCCGCCGCGCGGCCGCACCAGCGCGCGTCGATGATCATCGTCCCCGCGGACACGCCCGGCGTGGACATCGTGCGCGACGTCGCGACGATGGAGCACCCGGCGCAGCAGTTCGGGCGGCTCGGCGGGCACGCGGAGATCCGCTACGCGTCCGTGCGCGTCCCTGCCGAGAACCTCCTCGGCGCGCGCGGCGCGGGCTTCGCGCTCGCCCAGCAGCGCCTCGTCCCCGGTCGCATCCACCACTGCATGCGCTGGCTCGGCGTCGCCCGGCGCGCGTTCGACATGCTGTGCGAGCGCGCGACGTACCGCGTCGCCCACGGCTCGGTGCTGGGCGACAAGCAGACCGTCCAGAACTGGATCGCGGACTCCGCGGCGCAGATGCAAGCCGCGCGCCTCATGACGCTGCACGCGGCGTGGAAGATCGACACGCAAGGCCCGGCCGCGGCGCGCACGGACGTCTCGCTGATCAAGTTCTACGGCGCGCAGGTGCTCCACGACGTCATCGATCGCGCGTTGCAGGTCCACGGCAGCCTCGGCTACTCGACGGACATGCCGCTCGAGGCGATGTACCGCTACGCGCGCGGTGCGCGCTTCTACGATGGGCCCGACGAGGTGCACCGCCAGTCGGTCGCGCGCCAGATCCTGCGCGGCTACGAGCCGCCGCCGGGCGACGTGCCGTCCGAGCACGTGCCCACCCGTCAGGCTGCGGCGCGTGAGCGCTTCGCGCACCTCCTCGACGCGGCGACCGCCGATGGCTGAGTGGAACGTCCGCCCGCTCGCGTTCCTCGTGGGCGCGCAGATCCTGCTCGTGGCCGTGCTCGTGACGTGGGGCTTGCTCGGCTTCCCGCTGCCGGCGGCGATCACCGGATCCGCCGAGCGGACGGCGACGACCGGCGCGCAGGCAGCCGCGCCGGCGGGGTCGACGGCCACGCCGCCCGCGGCGGGCGAGGCCACCGCGGCCGCGGCGGGTCTCGCCCCGCGCGCGACGGCCAACAGCTTCGGCGGCGCGCGTGCCTTCGCGCTGCTGCGCGAGCAGGTGCGCGTCTACGGCTGGCGGCCGGCGGGCTCCAAGGCGCTGCGCCGCCTCGCCGTGCGGCTGCGCGGGCTGCTGCCCGGCGGGCGCTTCGAGCCGATCCCGGGCCACAAGGGGCTGCGCAACGTCGTGGGGTCGCTGCCGGGCCGCGGCAAGCCGATCGTCGTCGGCGCGCACTACGACGTCGAGGCGCGGCCGGTGGGCTTCGTCGGCGCGAACGACGGCGCGGCCGGCACGGCGGCCGTGGTCGAGCTCGCGCGCAAGCTCGCGCGCGCACCACGCAAGCCCGGCGACCGCGCGGTGCGCTTCGTCCTGTTCGACGGCGAGGAGGAGCCGGCCGGCTGCCAGGACTTCCTGTCGTGCGCGCTGCGCGGGTCGAAGGCCTACGTCGAGCGCCACGGCGACCAGACGCACAGCATGGTGCTGCTCGACTACATCGCCGAGAAGCGCGGGCTGAGCTTCCCGCACGAGGGCGGCTCGGATCGCGTGCTGTGGGCGAAGCTGCGCGCCGCGGCCGGCGAGGTCGGCGCCGGCTCGCTGTTCCCGGACACCGAGGGGCCCACGATCTTCGACGACCACACGCCGTTCACACAGGCGGGCATCCCCGCCATCGACGTCATCGACTTCGACTACCCGCCGGCCGACACGTTGCGGGACACGCTCGACAAGGTCTCCGAGCGCAGCCTCGACGCCGTAGGGGAGACCGCATACCGGCTGATCGCCCGGCTGCGCGCCGAGACGTGATCATGACGAACCGTCTGCATAGACTGAAGGCATGACTTTCGCTGTCGAGAAGCTGCTGCTTGCCGCGCCGCGCGGCTACTGCGCCGGCGTCGACCGCGCCGTGCAGACCGTCGAGCGCGCGCTCGAGCTCTACGGGGCGCCGATCTACGTGCGCAAGGAGATCGTCCACAACAAGCACGTCGTCGAGCAGCTGCGCGAGCGCGGCGCCATCTTCGTCGACGAGATCGACGAGACCGTGCCCGAGGGCGCGACGACCGTGTTCTCCGCGCACGGCGTGTCGCCCGCCGTGCACGCGCAGGCCGCTGCGCGCTCGCTGTCGACGATCGACGCGACGTGCCCGCTCGTCACGAAGGTCCACGTCGAGGCGAAGAAGTTCGCCGCCGACGGCTACACGATCGTGCTCATCGGCCACGACGGCCACGAGGAGGTCGAGGGCACGATGGGGGAGGCGCCCGAGCGCATCGTCCTCGTCGAGAGCGAGGCCGACGTGGACGCGCTCGAGGTCGACGACCCCAGCCGCGTCGCGTACATCTCGCAGACGACGCTGTCGGTCGACGAGACGCGCTCGATCATCAACCGCCTGCGCGAGAAGTTCCCGCAGATCGCCGGGCCGCGCACCGACGACATCTGCTACGCGACGACCAACCGCCAGGCGGCCGTCAAGCAGATGGCCGTCGAGTGCGATCTCGTGCTCGTCATCGGCTCGCAGAACTCGTCGAACTCGCTGCGCCTCGTCGACGTCGCGCGCGACTACGGCACCGAGGCGCACCTGATCGACAACGCCGGCCAGGTGCAGGAGGAGTGGCTCGACGGCAAGCGCGTCGTCGGCATCTCGTCCGGCGCGAGCGCGCCCGAGGAGCTCGTCGAGCGCCTCGTCGCGTTCTTCACCGACCGCGGCGTCACCGACGTCTCGGAGCTTGAGGTCGTCCGCGAGGACGTGCGCTTCATGCTGCCCAAGCGCATCCGCGAGGACCTCGCCGCCCAGGCGTAAGCCGGCGCGCCGGGCGCGGCGCGCGCCGCGTGACATAGCCTGCGGCCTCCGATGCGCACGCTCGTCATCTCCGACCTGCACCTCGGCGTGCGCACGGGCGCCGACGTGCTCCCGCGCCCGGAGGTGCTCGACATCCTGTGCTCGCGTCTGGATGGCGTGGACCGGCTCGTCCTGCTCGGCGACACGCTCGAGTTGCGCCACGGGCCGGCGCGCGCCGCGCTCGCGCGCGCCGAGCCGGTCATGCGCGCGCTCGGCGACGCGCTCGGCTCGGACGGGCACGTCGTCATCGCCGCGGGCAACCACGACCACGCGATCGCCGCCGGCTGGCTGGACTGGCGCGGTCGTCGCGACACGCCGGAGCCGCTTGGGCTCGACGAGCGCGTCGCGCCGCACCACGCGTCGTGGATCGCCAAGCGCCTGGCGGGCTGGCTGTCGCCGGCGTCCGTCGAGGTCGCCTACCCGGGCCTGTGGCTGCGCGACGACGTCTACGCGACGCACGGCCACTACCTCGACGTGCACTCCGTGATCCCGACGCTCGAGGTGCTGGCGGGACGGGGGATGGCGCGGATGGTCGGCGCCGTCCCGCAGCAGGCGACGCCCGACGACTACGAGGCTGTCCTCGCGCCGCTGTACGCGTGGATCCAGGCGAGCGCGCAGCGCGCGGCGCCACGCCGCCGCTCGGCCGGCGGCGGCAGCGCGATCGGCGTCTGGCGCGCGCTCGAGGGCTCGGGTGGGCGGCGCACGGCGAGCCGCGCGGCGCTGCGCGCGGGCTTTCGCGTCGCGGTGGCGGCGGCCAACCGCGCGGGGTTCGGGCCGGTGCGCCCCGAGCTCAACGGTCCGGCGATGCGCCGCGCCGGCCTCGCCGGGATGGCGGAGGTCGCGGGGCGGACCGGCCTGCGCGCCGAGCACCTCGTCTTCGGCCACACGCACCGCACGGGGATGCTCGCCCGCGACCAGGCGAGCGAGTGGCGCACGCCGTCGGGCACGCGGCTGCACAACGCGGGCTGCTGGGTGTTCGAGACGCACTTCATGGGCCGCCTGGCGCGCGGCGAGAGCCCCTACTGGCCCGGCGGAGCGATCGTGCTCGACGACGAGGGTCCGCCGCGGCTGGAGCGGCTGCTCGGCGACCTCCCCGCGGAGGCGCT
Source organism: uncultured Actinomycetes bacterium (assembly GCA_963743055.1). Lineage (GTDB taxonomy): Bacteria > Actinomycetota > Thermoleophilia > Solirubrobacterales > Solirubrobacteraceae > CADCVQ01. The sequence goes on from CAVUOK010000010.1 coordinate 237,329, forward strand.
CTCCGGCTGAGGAGCGGGTCGGCGCGGCGGCCGCCCTGGCGGCAGGCGCGGGCGGGTCAGCCGGCCAGGCCCGGGGTGAACTGCACGGCGTGGCAGATCACGCCGTCGCCGACCTCGAGATCGAGCTCGCCGGCCGTGTGGCGCTCGTGCTCGACGAGCGCGAAGCAGCCCGAGTGCGCCACGGCGATCGCGCGGCCGTTAGCGTGGACGGTGGGGTCGGGATCCCCGGGTGGCGCGGTGCGCTCGAGCACCGCCCACACGCCGCCGGCCTCGTAGCTTCCCGACCAGGGACCCTCCTGCTCGGCCGTCTGCGGCGCGAGCTGCGCGCCCGGCGCGTCCTCGGGGTGCAGCGGCGGCACCGTGGACGGGACCGGCACGTCGAGCAGCTCGGCGATCTCGCGCTCGGTCTCGTCGTAGGCGCCCTCGCCGTAGTGCATCGAGTACAGCCGCAGCCGCCGGTCGAAGAGGTAGCGCGCCGGCCACGCCTCGTTGCCGTAGTCGCGCCAGAGCTGGAAGTCGCCGTCGATGACGACGGGGTGCTCGATGCCCAGGCGCCGCACGGCCGCGCGCACCTCGGCGGGGTCGCGCGACGGCGGGTAGCCGCCGGCGTGCGCGGAGATCACGCGCAGCCCGTGCTCGGCGTAGCGCTCGTGCCACGCGCGCACGTAGGGCAGCGTGCGCAGCGAGTTCACGCGGCAGAAGTCCGTGAACTCGAGCAGCACGGGCCGGCCGAGCTGCTTGTCCATGCGCAGGCTCGCGACGTTGACCCACTCGAGGCTCGACGGGATCATCGGGGCGCTCAGCGTGTCGACCGGTGCTCGCACGGGCGGCAACGTAGCAGCGCGGCGCGGTCCGCCCGGCGCGGCGGCGCAGGCGGCTTCCTAGACTGCCGCGCATGAACCGCCGCCGCCTGCTCGCCGCCATCGCCGTCGCGGTTGGCGTGCTGGCGATGGCTCCGCAGGCCGCGGTCGCGCACGGGCTGGTCGGCCGCGAGGACCTGCCGATCCCGAAGTGGCTGTTCGGCTGGGCCGCGACCGTCGTGCTCGTCGTGTCGTTCGTCGGCCTTGCCGTCCTGTGGCCCAAGCCGCGGCTGGAGTCGCCGGCGGAGCGGCGCGTCGTGTCGATCCCGCGCCTGCTGGATCCGCTCTGCGGCGCGATCGGCGTCGCGATCTTCGCGATCGTCGTCTACGCGGGCTTCGCCGGCGATCAGACCACGGCGACGAACATCGCGCCGACGTTCGTGTTCGTCTTCTTCTGGGTCGGCATCCCCGTGCTGAGCCTGCTGTTCGGCGACGTCTTCAAGGCCTTCAACCCGTGGCGCGCGATCGGGCGCGCCGCCGCGGGGATCGCGTCGCGCGTCCGGCCGCTGCCGGCGCCGATGCCCTACCCCACGGCGCTCGGTCGCTGGCCGGCGGCGCTCGGCATCCTCGCCTTCGCGTGGTTCGAGCTCGTCTATCCCGGCCGCGGCGATCCGAGCAACCACGCGGTCGTCGCGCTCGCCTACGCGGCGGTGCAGCTCGTCGGCATGAGCCTCTACGGCGTCCGCGCGTGGAACAACAACGGCGACGCGTTCGGCGTCTACTTCGGCCTGTTCGCCCGGATGTCGCCGCTGCGCTGGGAGCGCGGCGCGCTGCACCGGCGCATGCCGCTCAGCGGCCTGACGTCGCTGGACGCCGGGCCCGGGACCGTCGCGCTGCTGTGCGCGATGATCGGCACCACGTCGTTCGACGGCTTCTCGGCGGGGCCGGTGTGGGGCGAGATCGCGCCGCGCATGACCGACTCGCTGCGCAACGTCGGCTTCAGCCAGGCGACCTCGCTCGAGATCGCGTTCACGATCGGGCTCGTCGTGGTCGTGTCGCTCGTCGCGGGGCTGTTCTGGCTCGGCGTGACGGGGATGCGCAACGCGTCGAACGTCGAGCTGTCTGCGGAGCAGCTGGCCGCGCGGTTTGCGCACACGCTCGTGCCGATCGCGCTCGCGTACGTCGTCGCGCACTACTTCTCACTGCTCGTGGTGCAGGGCCAGGCGCTGTTCTACCTCGTCTCCGACCCGCTCGGCACGGGCGCGGACATCTTCGGGACGGCGACCACGACGATCGACTACACGTGGATCTCGGCGACCGCGATCTGGTACGTCCAGGTCGCCGCGCTCGTGCTCGGGCACGTGGCCGGCCTGGTCTTGGCGCACGACCGGGCGCTCGTGACGTTCAAGGACACGCGCGCGGCGACGCGTTCGCAATACTGGATGCTCGCCGTGATGATCGCCTTCACCTCATTGGGCTTGTGGCTGCTGTCGGCAGCCAACTCATGACCATCGTGCCGATCGCCCACGCTGGGCACTGGCTCGTCAACCTGCTGTATCTCGTGCCGCTGGTGATCGTCATCGGGATGCTCGCGGTGACGTCGATGCGCGACCGTCGCGCGGAGGCAGCCGAGGCGGCCGGCCTGCCCGACCCGCCGGCCGACGAGTCCGCCGCGCCCTAGCTTCGCGCGGGCTTGGCCTCGCGCTCGAGCATCGCGAGGTCGTGGGCGAGCGCGTCCGGCGTGAGGACGCTCGTGGCGAAGCCGATGCGCTGGTGGCCGGTGGCGTCGAGCAGCACGGTCGACGCGGAGTGCTCCAGCTTGTCCGTCTGCGGCTGTACGCCGTACGCGTCCCACAGCTTCCGCAGCCGCGCCTCGTCGCCGAGCACCCAGCGCATGCGGCCGGTCATCTGGCGCTGCAGCGAGAAGCGCTTGGCGTTGCGCGGCGTGTCGTTGGCCGGGTCGACGCTGACGGCGATCACCGGGACGTCGTGGCCGAGCTCGTCGAGCCCCGCGCGGATCTGGTCGACGGTGATCGGGCACGTGTCCTCGCACGTCGTGTAGAGGAACGTCACGACGACCGGCTTGCCGCGCAGCGCGCCGAGCTCGACGACCTTGCCGTCTTCGTCGCGCAGGCCGAAGTCCGCGGGCGGGATGCCGGGCGGCCGGACGGCGCCCTCGAACGCGCCGCTCTGCGCGGCTTTGTCGCCGGCGGCGAACACGAGCACGCCGGCGGCGGCGGCGGTAAGAGCGAAGAGGCCGGCGAGGAAGATCGCGAGGCGCAGGCGCGGCTGCATGGCGCCGGAGGGTAGTGGTGCAAGCCGCGACGAAGTCGCGCGTCTTTCGTCACAAACGCGTGCTGACACGGCACACCTTTCCCGCGATCCTCGGCGCCATGAAGCAGCGACGTTCAAGACGATCACATAGCGAGCGTTTCGAACAACGCTTGCCGTTGGATCGAATGATCGCCACGATCGCTGCCGTGCAACACGGCGTGGTGGCGCTGGAGCAGTTGCTCGCTTTGGGTCTCAGCAGCCCCGCTCTGCGCCACCGCGTCGCCGCAGGCCGTCTGCACCGCGTGCACACAGGCGTCTACGCGGTCGGCCACGCACCTTTGACGCTCGACGGCTACTACATGGCCGCGGTGCTCGCCTGCGGCGAAGGCTCGGCCCTCTCTCATCGATCTTCGGCGGACAAGCGCGGGCTCCGGCGCACCCACCGATCGGCGATCGACGTCATCACGACGCGGCAAGGCGGACGCAAGCGCGCTGGCATCGACGCGCACACGAGCTCCTCGCTGCTGCCCCGCGACATCGAGCTCGTCGACGGGATCCCGTGCACGACCGTCGCGCGCACGCTGCTCGACCTCGCCGCCGTCACGCCCCGGCGCGCGGTCGAGCGGGCGTTCGACCAGGCCGACGTGCTCCGCGTGCTCGACCTCCGGCAGATCGCGGATGTGCTGGCTCGCGCCGGCCGGCACCCCGGGGCGGGCGTGCTCCGGGCGATCGCCGACGACCACTCCCGCAAGCCCGAGCTGACGCGCAACGACCTCGAGGAGGCGTTTCTCGCGATCTGCGCCGACGCCGGGCTGCCGCGGCCTGAGGTCAACGTCTGGATCGCGCTCGAGCCGACCGGCTACGAGGCCGACTTCCTCTGGCGCGCCGAGCGGCTCATCGCCGAGACCGACGGCGGCGGTGCCCACACGACCCGCAGCGCCTTCGAGACCGACCGCCGGCGCGACCAGCGCCTCATGGTCGCCGGCTACCGCGTCGTGCGCTTCCCGTGGCAGCAGGTCTTCGCCGAGCCGGACACCGTCGAGGCGACGCTTCGCGCGCTCCTCTACGCCTCGATCAGGCCGCGGCGGATCGCGTAGCGCACGAGCTCGACGCGGTCGCGCATGCCGAGCTTGCGCAGGAGGTTCGCGCGATGCGACTCGACGGTCTTCTCGGCGAGGTGCAGCGTCTCGCCGATCTCGCGGTTCGTGAACGCCTCGGCGATGAGCTTGAGCACCTCGCGCTCGCGCAGCGTCAGCGGCTCGGCGGGACCCGTGCTCTCGTCCTGCATCCACTCGCGCACGAGCGAGCGCTCGGCCGCGTTGGTCATGAACGGCTCGCCGCGGGCGACTGCGCGGACCGCGAGCACCAGCGCCGTGTCTGCCTCGCGCTTGAGCACGTACCCCGCCGCGCCCGCCTGCAGCGCCTCGTAGAGGTAGCGCTCGTCGTCGTGCATCGACAGCACGAGGACGGAGATCTCGGGGGCGTGCGCGCGGATCTCGACCGTCGCCTGCAGGCCGGTCATGCGCGGCATCGCGACGTCGAGCACGCAGATGTCCGGCCGCACGCGCAGCGCGAGCTCGACCGCCTCGACGCCATCCGACGCCTCCGCCACGACCTGCATGTCGGGCTGGCGATCGAGCAGCAGCTTCAGCCCCCCGCGGACGATCCCGTGGTCGTCGGCGATGAGCAGCTTCATGCGACCGCCCGCATTCCGCGTGCCGGCAGTGTCAGCTCGATCGTCGTGCCCTCGCCGGGCGCCGAGCGCACGTCGAGCTGGCCGCGTGCGAGCATCGCCCGCTCGCGCATGCCGGCCACGCCGGAGCGCCCGTTGTTGAGCTTGCTTGGCGGGAAGCCGTTGCCGTCGTCGGTGACCGTCACCTTGATCTCCGCGCCGTTGCAGCCCGCGACCGTGACCTTCACGCGGCTGGCCTGCGCGTGGCGGGCGATGTTCGACAGCGCCTCCTGCACGACGCGGTAGGCGACGAGCTGCTCGAGCTCGCCGAGCATCGGCCGCGTGCCGTCGGCGGCGAAGTTCGCCGGGATGCCCCAGCGCTCGCCCCACATGCGCACCTGCGTGCGCAGCGCGACGACGAGGCCGTGGTCGTCGAGCGCCGCGGGGCGCAGCTCGCGCGCCAGGCCGAGCAGCTCGTGCATGGCCTGCGTCGCGAGGCGCTGCGTCTCGGCGAGCTCCTCGGCGAACTCGGGCGGCGCGCCCTCGGCCGTCGCGGCGAGGCGCAGCGAGACGGCTGCCAACGCCTGGTTGACCTCGTCGTGCAGGTCGCGGGCGACCCGCGCGCGCTCGGACTCCTGCGCGTGCAGCACCGCGGACGCCGACGCGACGCGCTCGGTCTCAAGCCGCGAGAGCATGACGTTGAAGGTCTCGCGCAACCGCGCGACGTCGGCGGACTCGTGGTGGGACGGCTGCGCGCGCATGCCCGGCGCCGCGAGGTCGACGCGCTCCATCGTGCGCGTCAGCGACTCGAGCGGCGCGAAGCGGCGGCGCAGGACGAAGTTGTTGGCGAGGATCGTCAGCAGGACAGCGGCGGCGAGGACGAGCAGGGGCTGCCAGCCGGTCGGGTCGCCGTGCAAGGTCATGCCGACGCCGATCGCCGCGACGACCGTCGCGACGATGACGACCGTGTTGACGGTCAGCACCTGGGTGAGGAGGGCGGTTCTTCGCATGGGGTCCTGACCCCATGTCGGCGGGAGGGCCGAAGTCCGATACTTCACGTGCAGCGCACTCCACAAAGGTTTTCCCTCCGGATCCTTCGTAGCGCGCCACCGCAGTCCCTCCAAACCATCCTGTTCACACCACGAGGCGTCCCGAGCAGCGCGGGGCGCCTCGTCGGCGTTCAAGGGCCGCCGATCTCGCGTCCCCGGACGCGCCGATTATCGTGGCGAGGGCGCTGCTGGGAGTGAGCGCTCCGAGCGGGACGTTCGTAGACAGGACAGGGAGCGTCGCGCGGTGAGCGGGTAGGTGCCGCACGAGGCCCGGCGCCCATCGGCACACCGCTATACTTTCTGAAGTACCAAATACCCGACCACCTTTGAGGAGATTGCCCGTGAGCCCCTCCGGCGCGGAGTTCATCCGCCAGATCAAGAGCCAGATCGCCGAGGTCGACCCCGCCGAGGTCCACGCCGCTCTCACCGGCGGGTCCAACGGCAACGGCGGCGTGACCGTCGTCGACGTCCGCGAGTCCGACGAGATCGCGCAGGGGCACCTGCCCGGCGCGAAGCTCGTCCCGCGCGGCTACCTCGAGTCGCGCATCGACGGCGCGGTGCCCGACCGCTCGTCGCACGTCGTCCTGTACTGCGCGTCGGGCAACCGCTCGGCGCTCGCCGCGAAGACGCTGGGCGACCTCGGCTACGAGAACGTCGAGTCGATGACCGGCGGCATCACGCTGTGGAAGGACCGTGGCTACAAGGTCGAGGTCCCGCGCAAGCTCACCGACGAGCAGCGCGAGCGCTACAGCCGCCACATGCTCGTGCCGGAGATCGGCCCCGAGGGCCAGCAGAAGCTGCTCGACGCGAAGGTGCTGCTGCTCGGCGCCGGCGGGCTCGGCGCGCCGACCGCGCTGTACCTCGCGGCCGCGGGCGTCGGCACGATCGGGATCGTCGACGACGACGTCGTCGACCTGTCGAACCTCCAGCGCCAGGTCATCCACACGACCGACCGCATCGGCACGCCGAAGGTCGACTCCGCCGAGATCACGATGCACGCGCTGAATCCCGGCATCGAGGTCGTCAAGTACCAGACGCGGATCGACGCCTCGAACATCATGGAGATCATCGAGGGCTACGACGTCATCGTCGACGGCGTCGACAACTTCCCGACGCGCTACCTGCTCAACGACGCGACCGTCCGCCTGAAGATCCCGGTCGTCAGCGCCTCGATCCTCGGCTTCGACGGCCAGCTCTCGGTCTTCGCGCCCTACGAGGGGCCGTGCTACCGCTGCCTGTACCCCGTGCCGCCGCCGGCCGAGCTGGCGCCGTCGTGCGGCGCCAACGGCGTGCTCGGCGTGCTGCCCGGGACGATGGGCCTGCTGCAGGCCACCGAGGTCGTCAAGCTCATCATCGGCGCGGGCGAGCCGCTCATCGGCCGGCTGCTGCTGTACGAGGCGCTCGGCGCGACGTTCACCGAGCTCAAGGTCCGGCGTGACCCCGAGTGCGCCATCTGCTCGCGCGATCCGTCCGAGATCTCCGACGACGAGATGGGCGTGTTCCCCGACTACGAGGCGTTCTGCGCCGCCGCGGGCTAGGCTGCCGCCCCCTATGGCCATCGTTCGCATTCCTCCAGTGCTGCGCCCGTCCACGGGCGGCGAGAAGGAAGTAGACGCCGCCGGCGACAACGTCGGCGACGTCCTGCGCTCCCTCGCAGACCAGCACCCCGACACGCAGTCGCAGCTCTTCGCCGACGGCGGCGAGCTCAACCGCTACGTCAACGTCTACCTCAACGACGAGGACGTCCGCGTGCTCGAGGGCCTCGACACCGGCGTCGGCACCGGCGACGTCATCGTGATCCTGCCGGCGATGGCGGGCGGCTGACCCTCGTCGCAAGCGCCGTCACGGCAAGGGCGGCAGGAGGGAGCAGGTTGCGGCGGACACGCGGACGCTGGGCGCTGATCGCGGTGGCGGTTCTGGCTCTGGCGACCCCCGGCTCCGCGGCGGCCCAGAGCGCCGCGCCGCCGGCGCCTGCGGACGCGCCGTCGCTGCGGATCGTGAGCGCGAGCCTGCGAGAGCTCGGGTCCGACCTGCGGCTGCGGCTGCGCTTCTCGCGCGACGTGCCCGTCAAGGAGATCGAGCCGGCGAAGGCACGCTTCATCTGCCTGGTGCTCGCTCCCAAGGTCACGACGCGGCGGCGTGTCTGCGTGAGCCGCCGGCAGGGCAAGCTGCGCGCCACGCTGTCGCCGATCGACGCTGCGGGCAAGGCGCGCAAGGGTGCGTTCGTCGTCCGCGGCGCCGCCATCGAGATCGACGGCGACGTCCTGCTGCTGCGCGCGCCGGCGCGCACGCTGCGCGTCGAGCGAGGCCGGCCGGTGACGTGGCAGGCGCTCGTGACGTGGAAGGACGGCGGCGGCTGCGAGGCGGTGCCCGCGCCGCAGGCATGCACCCAGGTCGTGCCGGGGTCCGGGGTGCCGAGCGAGCTGCGCTTGCGCCCCGCCGCGCGGCGGCCGACGTTCGTCGGCAAGGGCCACCTGCGGGTGCTCGCGACGGGCGACTCGATGATCCAGATCATCGACAGCTTCCTCGCGCAGCGGCTGGAGCGCCGGCGCGCCACGAGCGTGCGCAGCGACGCGCGCATCAGCACCGGCCTGTCCAAGCCGTTCATGCTCGACTGGGTCAAGAAGGCGCGCGAGCAGGCGCGCTCGGTGCATCCCGACGTGACGGTGATGTTCATCGGCGCCAACGACGGCTTTCCGATGAGGACGCGGACGGGCGGCCGCGCGCCGTGCTGCGGTCCGGCCTGGACGTCGGAGTACGCCAGGCGCGTCGAGTCGATGATGCGGTCCTACCTGCGCGGCGGCCGCTCGTACGTGTACTGGATGACGCTCCCGGCGCCGCGCCGCGGGGACTTCGCGCGGATCTACCGGTCGGTGAACCGCGCGATCAAGCGGGCGGCGGCGCGCGCCGGGCGCGGCGCTCGAGTCATCGACCTCGCGAAGGTCTTCACGCCCGGCGGGCGCTTTCGCCAGGTCGTGCGCTTCCGCGGCAAGAGCGTCAACGCCCGCCAGGGCGACGGCGTCCACCTCTCCACGGCCGGCGCCTCGATCGCCGCCACGCTGCTGATCGACCGCCTGCGCGCCGACCACGCGCTGCCCCGGCTGCGGTAAGCGAGGATCGGCCGGGCGGCGGCGGCGGGGTGTAGCGAGTCGCTACGGTCGTAGCTGGAACGTCAACGATTGCTGGAGGTGATCCGATGAGGATCGGCATCGGGATCCTGGCGCTCAGCGCGGTCGTGCTCGGCGCGACAATGCCCATCGCCGACGCGAAGCGGGGGCCGTCGAAGCCCGCGGAGGCTGGCTCGGCCGCGTCCGCCACGGCCGACGTCGCGATCTTGCGCCAGCTGCACGTCAGCGCGACCGAGGACGTCGCCAGCGACGAGCCGTACCTGCAGGTCGACGGCAAGACCGTCTGGGGGCCGCGCTCGGTCGACGAAGGCGACAACCGGACGATCGGCGTCGTCGCGCACGAGGGCGACAAGGTCCGCCTGTACGAGCAGGACGGCGACCTGCCGTTCGACGACGACGACTTTCTCGGGGAGGCCACGATCAAAGGCGTCAACGGCACGCTGAGGTTCAGCCGCGACGACGCGCGCTACACGCTGAGCTACGGGCCGCGGCCGTCGGTCGCCGACTACGTCCTCAAGCGCGGCCCGAAGCTGACCGCCGCGATCGATCGGCTCGACGACCGGCTGCGCAAGAGCGGTGTCCAGGAGCTGCTCGGCAAGGCGAACCGCAAGCTCGGCGAGGGCTGCGCGAAGCGCGCCGCGGTCCCGTCGGGCGCGGTCGCCTACTGCTGGCAGCCGGGCGACGACAAGACCGGCGAGTGGTATCCGCAGGGGGTGACGACGACCTCGGACGCCAAGGCCAACGAGCGCTGGGGAAGCAAGCGGGCGCTGATCGTGACGTGGTACGACAAGCGGAAGGCCCCCGAGAAGGGGGTGCGGCTGAGCTTCGTCGACCCGGCCCGCAAGCGCTACCGCCACGTGCTGCTCGTCTATCCGCAGCGCAAGAATGGCAAGCAGAGCTACCGCGCCATCGACGGCCACGCCGGCGGGATCGCCTGGTACGGCAACTACCTCTATATGGCGGAGACGAACCGCGGCCTGCGCGTCTTCGACCTGCGCGACATCTTCGACCTCGGGCTCAGCAAGAACGGCACGACGCGCAACCGCAAGCGGATCGGCCTGTACGGCAAGACGTTCTACGGCGCCGGCAATCGCTACGTGCTGCCGCAGCTCACGTACTACGCCAATGCCGCAGACCCGCCGGGCACGTCCTGCACCGGGGTCGGCGCTCCGGTCCACTCGTGGGTCTCGCTAGACCGCAGCCGGCGGCCGGACATGCTGATGAGCGGCGAGTACTGCAAGGGTGCGAAGGGCCGGATCGGGCTCTGGCGCGTGCGCGACCTCGATCCGCGCAGCTCGCTCGGGGCCACCGCGCGGTCGGTCACCTACCTGCCCGACGAGTACCTCCAGGGCGGCACGGCGTCGCACGGGACCTTCTGGTTCACGCGCAGGGTCCCGATCCCCGCGGGCCGGCGCAACCGCGGCCGGCTCGTGTCCGGCGAGTGGACCGCGGGCGGCGTCCAGCGCAACCGCGACGACGCGACGATCTCCAAGGGTGCCGAGGACCTGTCGTGCTGGCGCTCGACGAGCCGGCTGTGGACGATCGCCGAGCATCCGAAAGCGCGGGCGATCTACGGGATCGCGGATCGGCGCTGCCGCTAAGGAGGTGTCAAGCGAGCCCGGCCCGGCCGCGATCTGCCACGATCTGAGCGCCTGCGCCGGGACGCTGCCCGGGTCGCCGCCGCCGCCGTTCAGAGAGGTCCCACGCATGTCCCGAGCCATCCGTCGCCTCGCCCCGGTCGCCGCCGCGCTCGCGACCGCCGCCGCGCTCGCGACCGCGGCACCGTCGGGCGCCGCGACGACTTGCAAGCTCAGCCTGAGCACCGCGCGCCATATGGGGCCGACCTACGTGACGCTCATGAAGGTCACGGGCACGAGCTGCGCCAGGGGCGTGAAGGTCACCAAGGCGTTTCATGCCTGCCGCTTGGCGAAGGGCAAGAGGGGGCGCTGCACGTCGAAGGTCCTGGGCTACTCCTGCACGGACAGGCGCCCTGCCGACGAGAGCATCCCGACGCAGTTCACGGGCTACGTGACCTGCACGAAGGGCAGCGCGCGGATCGCGCACGCGTACCAGCAGGACACCTGACGCCGGCGGTCGCGGCCCGCGGCCATCGGCGTTTACAGGAATCGACCCGGCAGGCTGGAATATCAAGGCGGGATGGCACCGCGAGCGAGCCGAGGGTCCGAAGCTGACGCACGGTGAGCCCGGCGGGTAGCCGGGCGCCGGCGCTCGTCGTCCACTGCGAAATCCAAAAGTGCAGGGTCGCTCCCCCGTGGCGAAGGACACAGCGTTGGACGACGCTTGGCGCAATGGTTTCAGAGAGAGAGCCCGTCCGGATCATCGTCGAGATCGACCGGGCGGAGCCGCTACGTGGCACCATCGCCGAGCCGGAGCAGCCGGTGCGGACGTTCAACGGCTGGACCGCGTTCGCCTCGGGGATCGCGGCCGTCGTGCAGCGGTTCGGACCCCCGCTGCCCCCGCGCGACGCCCAGCCCGACGAGGGCGCCGGAGGGTAGCGGTGCCAATCCGGGGGGCAGTGGGGACGCCGCCGACGGCAGATCTGTTCGAGCGCGCGCACGAGCGGAGGCGGATCGCCGATCTGCTGGACGCCGCGGCGTCGGGCGGTGGCGGCGTGCGTGTCATCGAGGGCTCCGCCGGGATGGGCAAGACGGCGCTGCTGGACCTCGCGACGAGCCTCGCCGGCGACCGTGGCATGCGCGTCCTGCGCGCCCGCGGCTCGGAGATCGAGAGCGACGTCCCGCTGATCACGCTCCGCGCGCTGCTCGAGCGCGCCCTCGCGGGCCTCGACCCGGAGCGCCGCGCCGCGCTGCTCGGCGGCCCGGCCGGACCGCTCGCGTCGGTCCTCGGCCTGGGCGAGCCGCGGCCGATCGCCGGCGCCCGGCTGCACCGCGCGGCGCGCGAGCTCATCGGCGTGCTGGCGGGCAGCGGGCCGCTCGCGCTGCTCGTCGACGACCTCCACAACGCCGACGCCTCGACGCTCGCGACCCTCGCCGGGCTGGGCCGGCATCTCGAGGAGCTGCCCGTCGCGCTCGTCGTCACCCGCCGGCCGGAGGACTGCGGCCACGACCCGGCGGCGCTCGAAGAGCTCGCGCTCGTCGCCGGCCCGCCCCTCATCCTCACCCCGCTGACGCTCGGCGGCGTCGGCCAGGTGCTGCGCGATCGCGCCGACGCGCCCTTGGAGGACGAGCTGATCGCCCGCGGCCACGGGGCGACGGGCGGCAACCCGTTCCTCGTCGTCGAGCTCGCGCGAGCGTTCGCGGAGACCGCGCAGCCGCTGGACGCAGCGCAGTTGACCGACCTGCTGGCCGGCGTCGCCCAGTCGCTGAGCGCCGTCCTGCGGGTGCGGGTGGGCAGGCTCGGGCCCGACTGCGCGGTGCTCGCGCGCACCGTGAGCGTGCTCGGCGACCACGTCAGCGTCACCGAGGCCAGCGCGGTCGCCGGGCTCACGCGCGAGGCGGCGCTGGTCGCCGCGGCAGCGCTCGCCGCAGACGGGATCTTCGCCGCCGACCGCGTCAACGGCTTCGCGCAGCCGCTCGTCCGCGCGGCGGTCGAGGCGGATCTGCTGGCGGCCGAGCGCACGCTCATCGAGGAGCGCTCGGTCGCGGTCCTCCTCGAGACGGGCGCCGACCCGGCCCGCACCGCCGTGCACCTGCTGCGCACCGAGCCCGGCGGCGACCCGCGCGCGGTCGCGGCGCTGCGCGCGGCGGCGGCCGGGGCCGCGGGTGCGGCGACGCCCGCTCGCGCGATGGTGCTGCTGCGCCGCGCGCTCGCCGAGCAGCCCGACTCGCCCGCGCGCTACGACGTGCTCGGCGAGCTCGTGTCAGCCGAGCTCGCGGCGGGCCACTACGCCGAGGCCGCCGAGCACCTGCGCACCCGCCTGCGGTGCCGCTCGGCGCTGGCCGAGCGCGTCGCCGACGTCAAGCGCCTCGCGCGCGCGACCCTGCAGCTCGAGGGCCCCGCGGCGGCGGGCGCGATCCTCGACCGCGAGCTGCTCCCGCTCCGCGGGGAGGCGCGGCTCGTGCTCGAGGCCGAGCGCCTGTGGATCTCCGTGCTGCAGCCCGATCGCGCCGAGCATGTCCGCGGCGCGGTGACCCGGTTCGGGGACGTCGCGTGCATCATCCCGGAAGAGCACGCGATGCTGGCGGCGCTGACCGTCGGGCTGAGCACCGGCATCGCGAGCGCCGACGTCGTCGGCCCGCTCGCGGAGCGCGCGCTCGGCGACGGCGCGCTGCTGGCCGCCGAAGGGCCGGACAGCCCGCTGCACGCGCTCACGACCTACGCGCTCGTGGCCAGCGACCGCCTCCTGCTCGCCGAGGCCGAGGCGACGCGCGCGCTCGTCGCCGCGCGCGGCCAGGGCGGGGCGGTGGGGATCGCGATGGCGCTGACGATGCGCGGCCTCGCCCGCATCCGGCTCGGCTTCCTGCGCGAGGCCGAGGCCGACGGGCTCGCCGCGATCCGGGCCGCCGGCGCGGCCCGCGGCGGCGCGCAGGCGCTGATGATCGCAAGCGCGATCGGGGTGGTCGTCCACGCGCGCGCCGAGCTCGGCGACGACGCGGGCGCCCGCGCGCTGCTGGCCGAGCACGGCTTCGCAGGCGACCTCGACGGCGAGCCGCAGCAGCGCGCGCTGCTCGCGCGGGCGCGTATGCATCTCGCCGCGGGGCGAGCCGCAGACGCGCTCGCCGACGCCGAGCGGGCGTACGCCGCCGGCGTGCAGCACGCCGAGCTCGCATGCCAGGCGGCCGGGATCGTGTCGCTGGCGCGCACGAAGCTCGGCGAGCGAGCGGCGGCACTGTCCGTCGCGCGCCGGCAGCTCGATCTCGCGAAGCCGTGGCGCGCGCCGTCGGTCGTGGCGTCCGCCCTGCGGTCGCTCGGGATGGCCCACGGTGACGCCGCGGGGGTCGCGCTGCTGCAGGAGGCCCTCGAGCTGCTCGAGGAGTCGCCGGCCGCGCTCGAGCGCGCGCACTGCCTCGTGACCGCCGGCATGCTGTGGCGCCGGACCGGCCAGCGCAGCCGGGCGCTTGAGGCACTGCGCGGGGGAGCCGACCTGGCGCAGCGGCTTGGCGCGTCGGCCGTCGCCCAGCAGGCACGCGAGGGCTTGCTCGTGCTGGGCGCGCGTCCGCGGCGGTTGGCGTTCACGGGCGCCGAGGCGCTGACCGCGTCCGAGCGCCGCGCCGCGACGCTCGCCGCGGCCGGGCACACGAATCGCGAGATCGCACAGGAGCTGTACCTGTCGATCAAGACGGTCGAGAGCCACCTCGGCCGAGGCTTCCGCAAGCTCGGCATCAGCTCGCGGGCCGAGCTGGCGAGCGCGCTGGCGCCGCGGTCGCGCTGAGTCCATCGAGCTACCCGGAGATCGTGCTCGCGTCGCGGGCGATCGGGCGCAGCAGCTGCGCGTAGGCGCGTGCACCGGCGCGCGTGAGGTGGACGAGATCGCGGGCGACCCAGGCGGCGTGCCCGTGGCTGTGGCGCGCCCAGTCGGCGACGACGACGCGCAGCGGGTGGCGGCGCCCCATGACGCGGATGACCGCGGCGTCGTGGCCGCTCTGGCCGCGGACCTCGCGCGGCGTGACGAGCACGAGCCGCCGGCGGCGTCCGACGATTCGCAGCGCCGCCGCGACGTCCAGGCGGCGCACGCCAGCGTTGGTACCGAGCGCGATCGCCACGGTCTGCGGCAGCCGGCGGCGCGCGCGCAGGAGCCGCAACCCCTGCGCCATCGTCCGGTTGATCCGCGCGTCGACCTCCCAGCCGGACGCGTGCAGCTGCGACGCCGCGGCGAGCGTCACGCTGTCGCCGACGATGAGCGGGCGCGCGCGAGCGGCCGGCGCGGCCGCGAGCAGCGCGGCGGCGGACGCGACGAGCACGGCACCCGACGGCAGCGTCGTGTGCTGCGTCACGACCCTGCGCGGGCGCGCAGCGAGCGGTGTCGCTTGCGACGGTTGGCGTGATCCCAGCCACGCCCGTCGCCGCCGGCGTCGCGCGGCCTGGCGAGGGCCTGGATCTCGTCGGCGCGCTCCTTCATCACGCGTCGCAGCACGCGCCGCCGCGCGACGTTCTGGTGCTCGTGCAGGAGCTGGTCGTACTCCTTGATCCAGCGGCGCTCGGCGGCGGTGTAGCCGGCCCACGGGTCGACGGGCACGCAGTTCTGTCGCTTGCAGATCGCCCACAGGGCCTCGCGGTCGGCCGCGCCGTTCTGGCCGCCGTTGATGAGCCTCGTGATGAGCCGGAAGTCGCCGCGGTCGGCGTGGCCGTTGAGCCCGCGCGAGCGCCAGAACCAGCCCGCGATGCGCCAGCCGACGTCGTGCCGGGCGGCGAGCAGCGGCTGCTGCTCGAGGGGCAGGCCGAGGGCCTGGCCCGCGACGCGGTAGTTCGAGCGGCCGGTGAGCTGGATCGGCCCGCGTCCCTTGTACCTGCGGCCGTCGCCGGGATGCGTGTTGCCGAGGTCCTTGCGCCCCTCGTAGGCGGCGCCGCTGGCGATCTCCTCGAAGAAGCGCAGCCGGCCGGATTCGTGCAGGACCTGGGCGAGGAACGCCGCACCGCGGGCCTGCGTCGTGATGGCGAACTCGCGCATCGCCTCCTCGGCGCGCGGGGCCTCGGCCTTCGCGATCGCGGCCGGGACACCGGTCGCCCCGAACGCCGCACGGACGCTCATGATCCCGTCTCCTCGTCGTCGTCCTGCTCGTCGGGCTCGCCCTCCAGTGGCACCTCGGAGGGCATGACCGGCCGCAGCTCGTCGGGGGTGCCGTCGGGGATGTCGTCCTCGGCGAGCGGGTCCGTGGCGTCGGTCGCGTCGAGCTCGCCGGCCTCGGTGGTCTCGGCTGCGGCGAAGTCGGCGGTCTCCGCGTCCTCGGGCAAGCCGTCGTCGATGATCGTCGGCTCGGGGAACTCGCCCTCGCCGCCGGGTTCTGCGTCGAGCGGCGGCTCGTCGAAGGGCTCGGGGGGCGCGGGAGGGTCGAAGGGGTCGGGGGGCGCGGGAGGGTCGAGGGGGTCGGGGGGCGCGGGAGGGTCGAGGGGGTCGGGGGGCGCGGGAGGGTCGAGGGGGTCGGGGGGCGCGGGAGGGTCGAGGGGATCGTGGGGCGCCGGCGGGTGGAACGGCGCGGGGGGCGGCGGCGGGTCGAAGGCCTCCGGGGGCGTTGGGGTGTCGAACGGGTCGGGGGGCGCCGGGGTGTCGAAGGGGTCGGGGGGTGCCGGGGTGTCGAAGGGGTCGGGGGGCGCCGGGGTGTCGAAGGGGTCGGGGGGTGCCGGGGTGTCGAAGGACTCGGCCGGGCGGGGATGCGGTGGTGCGGGCGACGGCGTGAAGGCGGCGGAGGGGCCCGGGGTCGGGTGCGCGGGAAGTGGCGAGGCGGGAGACCAGGCCGGCGGCGCTGCGCTCGCTGCCGCGGCGGCCGCCGAAGCGACGCGCGCGTCGGAGCGCAGCGCGACATGCGCGCCGGTCAGCCAGCGCGACTGGCCCAGCCACGTCAGCGCGGTGACGAGGAGGAAGGACAGCGCGCCGGCGACCTGCGTCGCGAGGTTCGCCTCGTCGAGGCCGCCGATGCCCAGGACGTTGGCCTTCGCGACGAGCCAGCTCGCCACCCCGCCGGCGACGACGCTGATGTACGGCCCGGCGAAGGCGACGATGCGGTTGAGAGGGATGCGCATGGTCGAACCTCAGGTCGTCCGTGATCGCAGCGACGCGTACCGGCGCTTGCGCAGGCGTGTCCAGCCGTGGCTGTCCTGCGCGGACTTCCAGATCCGCTTGCGCTGCTCGGTCATGACGCGCCGCAGCACGCGGCGACGGGCCGGGTCGCGACCGTCGCGCACGAGCTTGTCGTACTCGGCGATCCAGCGGCGCTCGCTCTTCGTGTAGCCCGCGAGCGGATCGCGCCGCAGGCGGCGCAGCAGGCTCGGTGACGCGCCCACGTAGCGGAAATGCCACGCCTCGCCGACGCGCGCGCCTTCGTCGTGGCTCCACCCGTACTTGCCGCCGTTGCGCAGCAGCCAGCCCTGCGCGGTCGCGAACGGGCAGTCGACCGCGATCCCCCAGCCGTGGTTGCTCGTCCCGGGGAACGCGGCGGGGGGCGGCTGGCTGGCAAAGAAATGGCGCTGCGCGGTGATCGTGCGGGCGCTCGAGTTCGGGCCGCCGGGCTCGAAGTGGCGCGGGTTGCCGCCATCCGCGACGAAGGCGGCGTGCATCGCGTTCCACGTCAGCGCGGCCTCCGGCCACAGCCGCCCGCCGGGAATCGGATCGGTGTTGGCATCGGTGAAGACGCCGTTGGACGCCACGCCGAGCGAGCGGCCACCGATCGACACCGGGCTCATGAGAGCCTCCGTGGCGGTAGCCCGCCCCCGGCCAAGCGCACTGTCGTGACGAAGCTCACTGTTAACACTCGCGCGATCCTTTCCGTTAACACATCAGCGGGTGCGCGCCAGCAGGCTGCGATAGCGCTCGCGGCGCTTGGCGACGTTCCAGCCGCCGCCGGATCCGCGCGGCTCGGGTTGTGCGGCGAGCCAGATCGCCTTGCGCCGCTTGAGCATCACCCCGCGCAGGGCGCGCAGGCGCTCGGGATTCGCGCCGCTGCGCCGCAGCTTCTCGTACTCGCGGATCCAGCGCTTCTCGTCGTCGCGGTAGCCGGCGAGCGGGTCGGTCCGCGGCGTGCGCAGGAACAGCGCGCGCTCGGCCTGGCGGCGCCGGGTCAGCCCGAGCAGCCGCCGTCCGCCCGCCTTGTCCCACTGCAGCAGGCGGTCCGCGGCCGCGTTCCAGTCGCGCGCCCGCAACGCCCTACCCACGCCGGTCGACGGCGCGACGCCGCCCGGGCCGACGTTGTAGACGAAGCTCACAAGCGCGTCGAACTGGTACTGGTTCAGGGGCAGGCGCAGCGCGTTGATCGCAGCCCCGTAATGGGCGCTGACCTCGCGGATGAGCCGGTCGTGCGCCTGCTTGCGGGTGACGTGCGGCGAACGCGGTCCGACGTTCTTCGTCGAGCCGAAGCCGATCGTGCAGACGCCGACGGCGTCGCGGTACGGATGCGGCACGAAGCCCTCGTAGCTCTCGATCAGGTGTGCGCCTGCGTCGGAGAGCTTCATGCCTGGACCTCCGGCGAGACGTGGACGTCGTCGTCATCGGCGGCGAATGAGTCGTCGTCGCCGAGCGCGAACGCGGCTTCGTCGTCGACGTCCTCGCCGTCCGGCGCGTCGGGCGTGATGCGCGCATCCTGGTCCGGCGGGAAGGACAGCTCCTCGTCGTCGTCGGGCAGCTCCTCGAGCGCGGACGCGTCGGCGGATGGCGTCACCGGCCCGAGACCCGGGGGCTGGCTGGCGAACTCGACCTCGTCGTCGGGCAGGTCCTCGCCGAGGGCGATCAGGGCCTCGTGCTCGGGCTCGGGCGGAGCGTCGGCCGGCGGGACCGGATGGGCGGCGAGCGCCGCGGCCTGGACCTCGGCCTCGCGCGCCATGTCCAGGTGGTGGCCGGTCAGCCACTTCGATTGGCCGAGCCACGAGATGACCGCGACGAGCGTGAACGTCAGCCCGCCCGCGACCTGCGTGGCGACGTTCGCCTGATCGAGGTCCTTGATCCCCAGCACGTTCGCCTTCGCCACGAGCCAGGTCGCGACGCCGCCCGAGACGACGCTGATGTACGGCCCGGCGAAGGCGATGATGCGATTGAGGGGAATGGCCACGCTCGTCCCTTTGCTGTAAAGGATGGTTGAGTGACTCTTCCTGTAGCCCGGCCTGCACGCAACCGGGGTGCTGCCCCATAGTTATGCGCGTCAGCCGGGGTGCGGCCCCATACTTATGGCCCTGCTACCCCGCACCTACGCGCAGGCGGCAGCGGTGAATTGCATGTGAGCAAAAGTTCTGCTTAGACTCGGTTCATGGCAGTCACTCCCATCGTGGAGCGCGCGCCGGTGGCGCGGCTGACGCTGCTCGGTGGCTTCGAGCTGCGGCTGGACGGCGCTGCGGTGCAGTTGCCGCAGAGCGCTCAGCGGCTGGTCGCGTTTCTCGCCGTGCGCCGGCGCACGCTGAGCCGCGCCTTCGTCGCCGGCAGCCTGTGGACCGACGCGGGTGAGGCACAGGCCGGCGCGAGCCTGCGATCGGTCCTGTGGCGGCTGGGCTCGCGTGCCCCGGTGGTCGTCGCGACGAGCACGCACCTGTCGCTCGCGCCGTGCGAGGTCGACGTCGCGCGCTGCGGTCAGCTTGTCCAGCGCCTGCTCGACGAGCGCCTGGCGCCGCACGCCGCGGACGTCGTCGCGCTCAGCGAGGTGGGGGAGCTGCTCCCCGATTGGTGTGACGGCTGGCTCGTCGTCGAGCGCGAGCGGTTGCGCCAGCGCCGCCTGCACGCGCTCGAGGCGGCGTGCCGGCGGCTGACGGCCGAGGCGCGCTACGGCGAGGCGCTCGAGGCGGGTCTCGCCGCGGTCGCCGCCGAGCCGCTGCGCGAGACCGGGCACGCGGCGGTCATCAACGCGCACCTGGCCGAGGGCAACCTCGTCGAGGCGTCGCGCCAGTACGAGCAGCTGCGCGACCTGCTGCGCGTGCATCTCGGCACGCGTCCCTCGCCGCGCGTGCGCCACCTGCTCAGGCAGGGACAGCTCAGGCTCGCATGACCGAGCCACGTCCGCCGGGCGCCGCGCCCGCCTCCACCGGCTCGCGCCCGCCGCGTTCGCTCCCCCGCGCGCGCCTCCGCCTACAGCGAGCCGAAGTCCGCCTTCAGCCGCGCGAGCACGATGTCTGCCGCGATGCCGGCGCCCGCCTCGTTGAGGTGGATTCCGTCGGGCTCGCGCACGATCGTGCTGCGACCGCCGACGGGCATCGCCGCACGGTACTTGCCGCCGGGCGTGAACACGGCGTCCATGTCGAGTACGCGAACCTGCGCGCGGTAGGGCGCGGCCGCGGCGACGATCGCGGCGTTGACCGTGCGCGCGACCTTCTGGCGGGCCGCGCTGCGCGGCATCGGCAGCGTCAGCCAGTACACGCGCGCGGCCGCGTCCTGGCGGAACGTCCGCATCATCTGGCGCGCGCGGGTCGCGTACTGCGCCGCCCACGCCGGGCCGCAGCAGTCGATCGACTTGCCGCCGTCGCCCTCGAACGGGAAGCCCTCGTTCGCGCCGAGGAAGAACACGACGGCGTCGGGCGAGTCCTTCTTGACCTGCTGCGTCGACAGGCGGCCCCAGTCGATGAGGCTCTTGGAGATGCCGGTCCCGAGCTTGGGCTCGCGCACGGTGCGCACGCCGCCGGGCGCCAGCCTGCGCGCGAGCTCGACGTCGAGCGGCTGCGACAGCGAGTCGCCGGTGACGAGCAGCGTCGAGAGCTTGTCGATGACGACCGGCTTCGCGCCGAGCGCTGCGGGGTCGAACGCGTCGGCCGTGACCGGGGTGACGGCGCCGGTCGCCGCGGCCGCGCCCGCGCCGTTGGTCGGCGCGTCGTCGAAGCCGCCGGGACCGTCGAGCGCGTCGTCGGGCGACAGCTGAGCGGTGAAGCGCTTGACGTCGTCGTCGACGCCGAAGCGGTCGGCGACCCAGCCGGCCGGCTCGCCGACGGCCAGCACGACCGTCCGCTCGATGCCGGAGTCCATCTTCTTGCCCGAGCTGCGGATCGACTGTCCCTGGACGACGACCAGCACGAGGACCGCGACGAGGATGACGACGATCGCGTCGCGCGCGCGCAGGACCCGGCCGGTCGGCCGGTCGAGGATGTACGTGTCTTTGCGGGGCATTGGCTGGTCCTCGTCAGAACTGGAAGTAGATGAACGGTGGCACGCCCTGGCTTGAGATCGTCGCGGTTACCAGCACGATCACGGCCGCCATGCTCACGCCGAGGGCGATCGGGTGCAGGTTCTCGTAGCGCACGCGCAGGGCGTCCATCGGCTTGGACGGCAGCAGCTGCAGCCCGACGACGAGCAGCACGACGCCGACGACGGGCGCCGACCACAAGGTCGCCGGGCCCCAGTCGGCAAGCCGCGAGACGAACTCGCGCGCGAGGCTGAGGTCGGGCGCGCGGAACGGGATCCACGCCAGCACGACGATGTGAAACGTGATGACCCACTTCAGCCAGCCCGGCGGCGACCACCGCGAGCGCTCGCGGAAGACCTTCTCGATGACGAGCGCGCCGCCGTGGATCGTCCCCCACAACACGAAGCCCCACGCCGCCCCGTGCCACAGCCCGCCGAGCATCATCGTGAGCATGAGGTTGCGCGCGGTCTTGAGCTTGCCGCCGCGGTTGCCGCCCAGCGGGATGTAGAGGAAGTCGCGCAGAAACCGCGACAGCGTCATGTGCCAGCGCCGCCAGAACTCCTGGAACGTGCGCGAGCGGTAGGGGCGGTCGAAGTTCTGCGGGAAGACGAAGCCCATGAGCAGCGCCAGGCCGATCGCGATGTCGGTGTAGCCGGAGAAGTCACAGAAGATCTGCACGGCGTAGGCGTAGGAGGCGAGCAGGACGTCGGGCGCCGAGAACGCCTGCGGCACCCCGAACACCGGATCGACGACCTCGCGCGCGAGGTAGTCCGCGATCGCGACCTTCTTGACGAGCCCGATGACGATGAGCGAGACCGCGGCGCCGACGGCGACCTTGCTCGGGTCGCGCGGCTTGGCGAGCTGGGGGATGAACTCGCGCGCGCGCACGATCGGCCCCGCGACGAGGTGCGGGAAGAAGCTCAGGTACAGCGCGAAGTCCATCGTCGTCGCGGGCTCGGCGAGCAGGCGCCGGTGGACGTCCACGACGTACGAGATCGCCTGGAAGACGATGAAGCTGATGCCGACCGGCAGCGCGATCGCGGCAAGCGGCAGCGGCAGGCCGAGCCCGGCCTTGTCGAGGACGGCGTTGATCTCCTCCGCGAAGAAGCCGTAGTACTTGAAGACGCCGAGCGTGCCGAGGTCGAGGGTCACCGCGGCGGCGACGATCTGGCGCCGGCGGCGGTTGTCCTCGGTGCGGTGGATGAGCTTGGCCGCACCCTGGTTGGCCAGCGTCAGGCCGCCGAGCAGCAGGCAGAACAGCGGGTTGGCCGCGCTGTAGAAGACATAGGACGCCGCGAGGATGAACGGCTTCCACGCCCACTGGCGCTTCATCAGCGCCCACGACAGCGCAAGCACGATCGGGAAGAAGATCGCGAATTCGACCGTGGGGAAGACCACTAGTGGTTCCTCCGGTGAGTCCTTGTGTGCTTGGGCGGTTGCTGGCGCCGGCTGGCAAGGACGCAGGGAGGGAGTGGCCCCCTAGGGCCATGACCGAGTGAGGACGCCGCCAGGCGGTGATCAGCGACCGATCCAAGCGTGCGAGGGCTTGCCGGAGGGACCACTAGCGTGCGCCTGTCTTGTGCACGCGCGAGGACGCTAGCGCAGGGTGCGGCCGGCAGGCCGCGTGTCAACGGTGAAGGCCGCGAGTGCCACGATCACCCCATCGGCCGCGCGTGGCGCGAGCTTGAACGAGCCGCCTGGACCGATTGTCCCGGGGGCACTCCGGGCACCAGGACAAGATGGCGCACGCAAGATGCCAGGCCGAAGCGGGCCCGGGGCTACACTCCCAGACCTGATGGCGACGACGCCGCTCCAGAACCGGCCCTGCGGGGGTCGCTACGGCGACATCGTGCAGGCGATCGGGAACACGCCGCTCGTCGAGCTCAAGCGGCTGAGCCCCAAGCCCGGCGTGCGGATCTGGGCGAAGATGGAGTCCCACAACCCGACCGGCTCGGTCAAGGACCGCGTGGCACGCGCGCTGATCGAGAGCGCCGAGGAGCAGGGCCTCATCCGGCCCGGCCACACGATCCTCGAGCCGACGTCCGGCAACACGGGCATCAGCCTCGCGATGATCTGCCGCCGCAAGGGCTATCCGCTGAAGGTCGTCATGCCCGACAACGTGACGCAGGAGCGCACCCAGCTCTTGAAGATGTACGGCGCGGAGATCGTCTACAGCCCCGGCAACCAGGGCTCCAACGGCGCCGTCGCGATGGCCAGCGAGATCGCGCAGGACACCGACACGTACTACATGCCCTACCAGTACGGCAACGAGGCCAACCCGCTCGCGCACTACAACGGGACGGCGAAGGAGATCCTCGAGGAGCTCGACGAGATCTCGGCGTTCGTCGCCGGCCTCGGCACGGGCGGCACGCTCATGGGCAACGGCCGGCGCTTCAAGGAGGAGTTCGGCGACGCCTGCAAGATCGTGGCCGCCGAACCGCTGCAGGGCGAGCCCGTGCAGGGGCTGCGCTCGCTCGACGACGGCTTCATTCCGCCGATCATCGACCTGTCGGTGCTCGACCGCAAGATCATGGTCTCCAACCACGACGCGATCGTGTGGACGCGCAAGCTGCTCGACGAGGAGGGCATCTTCGCGGGCGTCTCGTCCGGTGCGATCGCCCGCGTCGCCGTGCGCATCGCCAACGAGATGGACGAGGGCAACGTCGTCTTCATCGTCTGCGACGACGGCTGGAAGTACCTCTCCTCCGGCCTCTACACGCTGCCGGTGGACGAGATCAAGGACATGGACTCCACCATCTGGTGGTGATCCGCAGAGCGCGCGGGCGCGCAGTCTGTTCTGATCTCGGGTTCACCAATCGGAGGCTGGAATGGACGTAGACAGCTTCTTGCGCGATCCGCTCTCGCGCAGGCGCTTCTTTCGCATGTCGGGTGTCAGCGTCGCCGGCGGTTCGGCGATGTTCCTCACCGCGTGCAGCGACGACACGAAGTCGTCGGACCCCGCCGGACCCGACGAGTCCGACGAGGCCGACGTCGAGATCCTCAACTCGGCGCTCGATCTCGAGCTCATGGCCGTCGCGGCGTACAAGGCCGGTGCGGCGAAGCTCAAGGGCGACGTGCTGCAGGTCGGCAAGCTGTTCCTCGAGCAGGAGCAGGAGCACGCCGACGGGCTCGGCGCCGCGATCAAGAAGGCCGGCGGCAAGCCCAACCGCGCCAAGGCGTCGTACGACTTCCCCGAGCTGCGCTCGCAGGACGACGTGCTGAAGTTCGCCATCGACCTCGAGAACACCGCGATCGCCGCCTACATCGACGCGCTGCCCAAGCTCGGCAAGGGCGACCTGCGCGCGACCGCCGCGGCGATCATCTCCAACGAGGCCGAGCACGTCTCGGTGCTGCTCGGGGCGCTCGGCGAAGAGCAGGTCCCGGGCGCGTTCGTCTACGGGAAGGTGGCGTAGGTGCCCCGCATACGGGTCATCGACGGCCCCGTCGACACCGCCGAGATCGCCGCGTTCGAGCGCGACCGGCGCGAGCTGATCCGCCGCGGGATCGGCATCGGCGGCGCCGTCGTCGCGGCGTCGAGCATCCCGCTGCTGTGGTCCGTGCGCAACGCCTTCGCCGCCGGCGGCACCGACGGCGACATCCTCATGAGCGCGATCAAGCTCGAGCGCATCGCGGTGCTCGCGTACGGCGTGGCGATCGACAGCAAGCTGCTCACGCCTTCCTTCGCGAAGGTCGCCAAGCGCTTTCGCGACCACGAGCAGGCGCACGCCGACGTGCTCACGACCGCGCTGACCGACCTCGGCGGCACCCCGCCGCCGGATCCCGAGGTCAAGGACATCGACGGGGTCGTCAAGGGGATCGGCGACGTCAAGTCCCAGGCGGACGTCGCGAACTTCGCGATCGAGCTCGAGATGGCGGCGGTCGCCGCGTACTACGACGCGCACTCGAAGCTCGTCGACGCGAAGCTGCTGCAGGCGGGCGCTTCGATCATGGCCAACGAAGCGCAGCACCTCGTCGTGCTGCGCCAGGCCGTCAAGCAGGACCCGGTCCCCAACGCGTTCGAGACCGGCGAGCAGTGACGGCCGCCGCGGCCGTGGGTTAACCCGCGGCCAACATCGGTCGATCACCGTCACGGGCTCCGGCTCGTATACCTACCATCAAGCGTCAGACAACGAAGGAGCCCCGCACACATGCCATTCAACATCGGACCCATGGAACTGATCGTCGTGCTGATCATCGCGCTCGTGGTGCTTGGTCCCAAGAAGCTCCCGGAGGTCGGCAAGTCGCTCGGCAAGGGCATGCGCGAGTTCAAGGACTCGATCTCCGGCATGGCCGGCGACGACGAGCGCGAGGAGAAGAAGGCCCAGATCAAGGCCTGAGTAGCCTCTGCGGGGTGAAGATCGCCCGCTCGATGCTCGACGAGATCGTCGAGCACGCCGTCCGTGACGCGCCGAACGAGTGCTGCGGCCTCGTCGTCGGCGACGGTGAGACCGCGACCGCGGTGCGGACGATGGAGAACCTCGCCGCGAGCCCGTTTCGCTTCGACATCGACGGGCGCGAGCTGATCGCCTTCGCGTTCGCCGACGAGGACGGCGACGAGCAGCTCACCGCGATCTACCACTCGCACACGCGCTCCGCGCCTTATCCGTCGCAGACCGACGTGAACTTCGCGGCGGGCTGGCCGGGGGTCGAGTGGCTCATCGTCGGCGTGCCGAAGGGCAAGGACGCAGAACCCGAGGTGTGCTCGTACCTCATCGAGGGCGGCGTGATCCGCGAGGTGGACGTCGAGGTGACGTGATCTCGGACGCGCTCGTCTGCCCGAACTGCGCCGGGACGTACCCGGTGGACGAGCGCTTCTGCGCATCGTGCGGCATGCCGCTCGTCGCTGGCTGGAGCGAGGCGGAGCCCAGCGCGGCGGCGCAGCGGGCGCGCAAGATCAAGCCGCAGTACGCCGAGGGCGCGCTCGTCCGGGCCGTCGGCGCGGCGAACCAGACCGAGGCCGAGTTCATCCAGGGGATGCTGCTCGAGGAGGGCGTGCCGTCGATGGTCGTGCGCCGGCGCGGCTTCGACGTGCCCGACATGCTCGCCGCCGGCCCGCGCGACGTCATGGTCCCCGCGTCCGGGCACGCGGCCGCGCGCGAGGTGCTGCTGCAGGCCGAGCTCGTCGGCGACGAGCAGGCAGGCACGCCGCCGTCGCAGGTGCTGGCGTTCCTGCTCGCGGCATTGGCCGTCGTCGCGCTGATCGCCTGGGCGGGGACCGCTCTCCTCGGAGGTTGAGATGCTGGACCGCGGGCAGTTACGCTGGGACATGCGATGAGGAACCCGCTGGCGAGTACGCGTTTCGACGGGTCGCTTGGACCCGAAGAGCGCAGGTTCATGGAGATCGCCGGCGCTCTTCTGGGCGCAATCTGGAGTAGGCGTCTGAGGTATCTGCCGTCGGCGGTCGGTGACGCAGCCTACGATGACGCCTTGGACACGATCACACGCCGAGCTTTTCGCGGCGTCGCTGAATTTCGCGACGAGCGCGGCGAGGCGAGCCCGGAGCGCGTTAAGGCGTATGTCAAGTTCGTGGTCGATCGGAAGCTCATGGACATCCATCGTGTACCGCAGGTGGCCGTATTCGACGAACGTCAGACCCCCCGCGATCATGACGCCGTGATCGAGGAGGATCTGCCGGATCGCCTCGCTCGAGATCGTTATGAGGATGGCCTGCTCGCACAGGCGCTAAGCCAACTGGACGAGTTCGAGCGACGAGCCCACGAGATCGACGCTCGGAGAACCAGCTGGATCGCACATCTGCTGGTCGAGCACGGTGTCAATGACCGCGGCGCGGAGATCGTGATGCTGCGCGCGGAGCGGGAACTCATGATTGAGGTCGGGGAGCACGGTTTGGTGGCTCGCTACCTGCCTGCCGTGCCAATGCGTGCCATCGCGCAGCGGCTCGCGATCTCGGATAGCTACGCGCGCAAGCTGGCGAGCCGGGTCATGCACAGGCTCCCTCCGGTAGCCGCCAGGCTGATCGACGACCCCGGCGAGTACATGCGCGCGTGCCTCGACCACGTCGAGACGATCGGTACGCGGGGTGTACCGATGGGAGCGGATGTCGCATCTGGAGAGGTTGAGGGGGCGGAGCACCGCGATGTGGCGCCGGTCGATGATGGTCCTGCGCGGCACTTTCTGACGGAGTTGGAGCGCTTGATCGGCACGCGTGCCCCTGACGCGGAATCGCTCGAGCAGGCTGCTCGCATCGTCGCGGCCGAGCAGAGCTGGCGCGATGGTCTTGGCGTGCTCCTCGTGGAGGACGACGTGGCGCGCTTGCTGCGCATCGATCGTGATCGCGTGGCCGAGCTGGCGGCCCATGGCGAGATGATCGTACTTAGCCGTGCCGACG
This sequence comes from uncultured Actinomycetes bacterium, assembly GCA_963743055.1. Classification (GTDB taxonomy): domain Bacteria; phylum Actinomycetota; class Thermoleophilia; order Solirubrobacterales; family Solirubrobacteraceae; genus CADCVQ01. Next base: position 264,327 of record CAVUOK010000010.1, read on the forward strand.
GCCATCTCCGCTTCCCCGCATTCCAGTTCCAGGAAGGGCGTCCGACGCCTTCCTTGGCTCGCGCCCATCGGACACTTGTCGAGTCGGGCTACGTGTCGCCGGAGAGTGCCGCGTCGTGGGCGCGCACAAGGCACCCTGAGCTGGAACTGCGCAGTCCCGCGCAGTGGGCGGGCGAGCACCGCGATGACGAGCGGCTGCTGCTGGTAGCGCGTCGCGACGCCGCGCGCGCCGCGCAGTGACAATCGATGTCGCGAGGCTTCCGCGGAGCGAGCTTGCGGCTGGCAGGCGGCTCTACCGCATCCACGCCGCGCGATACGGCCCTTGGTTCTTCGCGAACGACGAGTACGGACGGTTCAATCCGGTGTCGCGGGCCGCGAGGGGATCGTGCTATTGGGCGGAAGCTCCACTCGGCGCCTGGGTCGAGTCGTTTCGAACCCGCATGATGCTCACAGACGTCGAGGTACGGCTGCAGGTCATGAGCGAGTTGGAGCTCAAGCGGGCGCGTGAGGTCGTGGACCTCACCGTCCGTGGAGGTCTCGCCGCCGGAGTAACGGCTGACCTGAGTACGGGCGCGAGCTACGACGATAGCCAGGATCTGGCGTCCCGACTCCAGGATCAAGCAACTGGTTTGCGCTACCGACTCCGTCACGACCTGGCCCAAGAGCTGATCGGCGTAGCGTTGTTCGGACCGCGAGGAGCGCACGATGATGGGCCGTTCGGACCTACGACCACGGAGCCGATTGGTCGCGAGCTCATCCGCGCAGCCGAGGACGCATTCGGCTACCGCGTGGTTCCGGTCACCGGGCGTTGATCGCCAGCGCGTGCAGGCGGCGCGTCATCGGCTCGGGCAGGCCCTCGAAGCGCAGTGCGTAGACGTGTGGGCGCACGAGGCGGATGACCCGCGCGCGCCCGGTGAGGCGCATGTCGAAGTTCGGGATGTCGAAGCCCACCGTCTCGTCCTGCGTGAGCGGGCGTGCGCTGCGGATCTGCATCCCGCGCGGCCCGACGTCGAGCGTCTGCGCCGGGATCGGCGAGCCGATGTGGCGGCACAGCGTGCACTCCAGCGAGACCTCCGCGCGCGGTGCTCGGATCTCAGCGGTAGCAACCGTCATGGTGACTTCATCCTCCCCCTCCGATGACCGTCCCTGAATGAGGTCCGTCACATTGTGGCGGCTACGCTTCTCGCGACCAAACGGAGGAACTCGATGGCTGATGGGACGAAAGACGATCCGTGGGTGCTCAAGACGCCGCCCGGGACGTCGGAGTACACGATGTACCGCGACGAGACGCGCGATCCACCGGCGCTCGTCTGCCAGGTCGGCAAGACGCAGCTGAGCTATCACCTGTCCTGCATCGACGACCTGCACGCGATGCTGAAGGAACATGGCGATTGGCTGGCCCTTGGGGCAGCCGACGAGCAGAAGCCGGCCAAGGAGGACACCGTCGAGGCGTGGGCGCGCTCGGAGACCAACCCGGTCGGCGGCTGGTACGGCCTCAAGAAGGGGCTGCGCGGGCGCTTCGGCATGTACGTCCCGCCGCTGCTCGAGGAACTCGGCCTCGCCGAGGTCGAGCACAACCCGCGCAACAACCGGATGCGAGCGATCTGAGCGGCGCCTACTGACCCGCCAACCGCGAGAGGTGCGCCCGCCAGGTGCCTTCGGTGTGCACGAGCGCGCGCCCCTCGAACGTCTCGAGCAGCGCCTGGCGCGAGCCGCCTGGCGGCAGCGGGGCGCAGGCGAGCTTGACGACCGCGCGCATGCCCTGCTCGCGGGCGATGAGATCGATGACGCTGCCGCCGAGCAGGGCGGCGTCCTTCAGGCCGGGCGGGAACTCGGGCCGGGAGTCCTCGCGCAAACGCCGCGCGATGGCGGGACGCGCGAGCGACGTCTGGCCCGAGAACCACTGCGCGGTGCCCGCGACGAGCCACGCCCAGCGGGCCGCGCGCAGCGTGCTGCGCGGACTCCACGGGGGCGGCAGCTCGGTGTTGCACTCGGCGATCACGAGCTGGACGTACAACGCCGCGGGCGTCAGCAGGAGCATCTCGCGCGAGCCCTCGACGTTCGCAGCCCGCGCTCGCAGGACGCGCGGCGCGAGCACGTGGATCGCGCCGCGGCCCGCCCAGCCCGCGAGGTAGCGCCGCGCGGCGGGCGTCGTCAGGCGGCGCACGACCGGCAGGAACGGCTGTGCGAGGTCGACCTCGAGCGGCCGCGTGTGCAGCACGACGCTGACCTCGCCGGGAACGGCCGGGAACATCGAGCCCAGGCGCTCGCGGGTCTGCTCGAGCAGCTCCAGCACGCCGCGCACGTCGCGGCGGTCGCCCTCGTCGTAGCGGGCGCTGAAGTGCTCGGAGCTCGACTCGACCCAGGAAGCCATCTGCCGCACGCTCTTCGCCACCGGGCGACGAGGACCCCCTTCGGCGCGGAGGATCGCGGGGCCGCGACACCGCGGGCGCGGAGGATCGCGGAGCGGCCGCGTTCTCACACCGGCGGCGCGCTACGGGACGCGCGGGCGGTGGCCCCGCACCTCCACGGCCTGCTGGTAGGTCGGCCGGTTCTGCCAGCCGATCATCGGCTGCGTGATCCCGCCCGTCGATCGGAAGACGATCTTGTCGAAGCACGCCTGGTCGCCCGGCGCGCCCGCCGCCGCGCACGCGCTGTCCGCGTAGAGCTTCGAGACCGGCACGTCGAGCGCGCGCGAGAGCGCGTCGCGCAGGAGCGAGCGGCAGCGCGCGCGCGAGCCCGCGCCGCAGTAGCGCTTGGAGTACGGCTCCTTCACGCGACGGCCGAGCACGCGGCGCAGGTCCTTCGCGGCGTAGCCGTACCAGCCCTCCTGGTACGCCGAGCCCTGGTGCGAGCCGTCGCCGTTGGGCTCGTTGTCGAGCCCGTGCGCCGCTTCGAGCTGGTCGAAGAGCTTGGCGCCCAGCGACGGCTCGAACTGCGCGCGCATCCACAGCGGCCAGAACGCGTCGAGGATGCGGATCGCGTCGGCGTGCTCGTAGCTGCCGTTGCCGTCGCGATCACGCCGGTGCGACCCCGACGCGACCCAGTCGCGCAGCTTCGCGACGGCATCGGCGAGCTCGTCGTCGGGCGGCGAGCCGATCACGTCGAGCGCGAGCGGCAGCACCTGCTCGGCGCGCAGGTCGGTCGTCGCGGCTTCGCCCATCGCCTCGACGAGGCCCGCGAGCGTGATCTTGCGCTGCCCGGCGATCCGCGCCTCGATCTCCTGGTCGAGCATCTGCGAGCGGTACACCGACGAGAAGAGGTTCGAGTCGGCGCCCGCGTAGCCGCGCGCCTGCTTGTTGTTCCACGACGTGATGTACGGCTGGCCGTCGATCGTCTGCGGGTGCTTGGCGAACGACGTGTACGCGGCGGTCGACCGGTCAGGGTCATAGCCGCGCCACTCGTACTTCGCGGGCATCGGCAGCTGACCCGTGACCCCTGCGGCGCGCTGCGGGTTGTCGCCCGAGTTGAAGTAGGCGATGTCGCGGTCGTCGACGTACAGCCAGTTGAACGTGTAGCCGATCTTGCTTGCCGCGTGCTGGAAGCTCGCCGCGTCGCGCACCTTGCCGGGGTCGTTGAGATCCGAGAAGCCGCGCGCCGAGTCGATCTCGTGCATGTACGTCGAGCGCAGGCGCGCGAAGATCACGGGCTTGCCCTTGATCGTCGCGCGGCCCGACACGAGCCCGAGCTTCGTGCGCTGCGCGCGCAGGGTGACGCTGCCGGCGGGCGTCGCGTCGGCGAGCGTCGGCGCCCACGTGTTCGTGTGCTCGAGCACCTCGATCGGCAGGCACGCGCCGCGGAAGCGGTAGTGCATCGAGTCGGTCGTCGGGGCGCTGCCGTCCGGCTCGCAGAGGTCGACGGCGAACGTGTCGATGATGTCCTGGCCGGCCGAGGTCGCGCTCCACGCGTAGTCCTGCCCGCGCCCGAGCTGGACGTAGAGGTTGACGCCGGCGAACGACGCGCCGCGAGCGTCGATCGACGGCGCGTGCACGTCCTGCTCCATGAGGATCTGCGGCGAGAAGTACGCGACCTGCGGCCCGAAGACCGCCAGCGGGTGCCCGCTGGCCGAGTTCGCGCCGGAGACGACGAGCGCGTTGGACATCGCGCGCCCCGAGCCCGACGGGGGCAGGAGCCCGTCGAGCAGGCCTGCGAGCCCGGTCCGCGAGGCGCCCGCGCCGGTCGTGGCCGCGACGACGCTCGTCCGCTTGAGCGAGTCCGCGTCGGCGATCGCGATGCCGTCGCGGGCGGGCTTGCGCGGCTGCGTCTGGTAGGGGAAGCGCTTCGAGCGCACCGTCGTCGGCGCGTCGGCGTCCTCGTAGGAGGCCCACTCGCGCCACAGCTTCAGGCCCCGCCGCGACCCGTAGCGCGCGACGAACGAGCGGCGCAGCTCCATCTGGGTCAGCTCGTCGCCGCCGCCCTTGCCGAAGATGCCGCCGACGAGCGACGCCGTCGCGATGATGTCCGTCACCTTCCACGGCTCGAGCGGCTTGCCGATCGCGGCGTACTCGCCCGGCATCTTCGTGAGGTCCAAACGCGCCTCGGAGATGTACTGGTTGACGCCCGCGACGTAGTCCGCGGCGTCGGCCTGCAGCTTGCGCCCCTCGTCGCCGTAGAGGTCGTCGAGCCGGTCGGCCTGGAGCTGCAGGTCGGCCTCGGTGTAGGGCGCCTGGCGCCACTGGTCCTCGTCCATCGCGCGGTTGCCGGCCGCGCCGCCGGCGAACCCGCTCAGCAGGCCGCGCCCGGCGTGACGCAGGACGTCCATGAAGAACAGCCGGTCCTCGGCGGCGACGTAGCCGAGGCCGAACATCGCGGCGCCGCGCGTCGCGCCGTAGACGTGCGGGACGCCGAACGACCTGTCGCGGCTGACCGTCAGCCCCTCGCGCTGGCCCGGGCTGTACGCGCGCGCCTGATCGCCGGGCGGGGCGCCGAAGCTCGAGTCCTTGTAGAGCAGACCGAGCGACTTCGCGGTGACGCCGGGCGTCGCGCTCAAGAGGCGCGCGTACATCGCACGCTGGTCGTCGTTGTGCGGCGGGCGCGTGCCGGTGGCGAGAAACGCGGCCAGCTCGAGCAGGCTCGCGCGGCCGTTGGTGCCGGGCGGTAGCACGTCCTGAAAGCCGAGGTAGTCGTTCGTGCGGTACGGCTGCACGTCGGCGGCGGCGGGCGAGGCGAGCGCGCAGCAGGCAGCTGCTGCCATCCATACGACGAGCGTCAGACGCATCGTGACCTCCCTGTCCGTGACCCGTGGCGGCCCGCGAGCCACCTGTCCGAAACCTACTGCTCGGGGCGGCGCTCCGTCTCGTATGCGAGCTCGGTCCGCATGCCCTGCGCGAGCAGGCTCTCGTTGGCCTCGTCCAGCGAGGCGGCGTGCTCCACGAGCACCGCGCAGCGGGCCGCGCTGCGCAGCGCGATCAGCGGGTCGAAGAAGAAGACGAGGCCGCCGGCAGGTGTCAGCTGGACTGTGCGCAGGCCGCCGCGGATCGTCGTCACACCGGTCTCGCCGCCCGCGCAGCGCAGCCCCATCGCGCTGGCCTCGGTTGGGACCTGCGCGAGCGCGGCCCGCACGCGTGCGAGCTCGTCGGGGCCGGGACCCCACGCGCCGAGCTGGCCGCCCGCCCGCGCGACCTCAGCGACGCGCTCCGCCACTTCTCCGGGCGTCAGCTCGCCGTCGCAGCCGGCGCCGAACAGCGCGAGCAGCGTCGTGATGCCGGTCGCGGCGAGCGCCGGTGCCGCGGCGAGGCAGACGGCGTCGGCCAGCGGGCTCGCGAGCCCGGCCTCGTCACCGTGCGCGAGCACGTCGCCGCCGACGTCGAGCAGGACGATCGTGTCGCAGCCCAGCGTGTGCGCCGCGTCCGCGAGGCCGTCCGCCACCGCGGCGGGGCCTCCGGTCGGGTCGAGCAGCAGCACGGGCTCGCCGAGGTGGCGCGCCATCCCGCTCTCGGCGAAGCGAAAGCCGCCCGGACCGGTCGTCTCGGGGCCCGCGAGCGCCGTCCACGCGTTGATGCGCCGCGCGTCCGGCGACAGCTCGTCGATGCGGCGCGGGCCGGGTGCCGGGTCGATCGGCCGGCGCTCCCACGTCAGGCCGCCGACGATCGCCGGGGTGCCGAGCAGGCTCGCGAGCTCGGCGACCACGAGCGCGCCCACGACGTCACCCCCGCCGCCGATGCCGACGGCAAGGACGCGCTCGGCGTCGCCGAGCGCCGTGATCATCGAAGCGCCGTGCTCAGACTCAGACGAGCGCGGGAACGCCGCCGTCGGCGATCGCGCCGATGGCCTCTGCCGCGCGCTCGAACTCGTCGTCCGAGAGGACCGGCGTGCCCTCGAAGGGCAGGTCGCGCTGCAGCTCGAGCCACGAGCGGCAGCCGCCGTACTCGTCCTTGACGCGCACCGTGACGGGCCGCGGGATGCGGTACGTGCGCAGCAGCAGGACGTGCAGCGGATGATGGCGCTTCCACTCCAGCCGCTTCGCCGCGTAGTCCGTGCTCCACACGTAGAACGGCGAGAGCGCGTCCAGACAGCGCGGATCGGTGATCGTGTAGTGCCCTGCAAGCTCGGCCCACGCGCGGATCCGCACGCGATCGGGCTGCGGGATCGAGCCCGGGATGTCGCAGTTGAGCGTGTCCACCGGCGGCTCGCCGTCGGCCCATACGCCCTCTTCGAGCGCTCGCGAGAGCTCGGGCATGTGGGACTCGCGCACGAGGTCGTGACGCTGGTGGTCAAAGGTTGGATAGAGGAAGAAGCGGTCGTGCTCTACGCGAAAGCGCTTTTCGGATTCGCGAATTCCACCCTTTCGCAGGGTGATGAGCTGCTCACCTTCGGCGAGCGCACGGACGGTGACCGCCCACTCCTTGAACGCAATAGGCATAAGTGACCCAGACGACGACGGGACGGGACAAGACGAAAGGAACCCGTCGCACCCGGACAAACCTTACGTCCGGACGACGGGAACGGCGACATTGTGCCACAGGTCTTGCAAAATCGCCAAACTTCCCTGCTAATTCACAGCTTCTGTTTGTGCTTCGGGCATCCTTTCAAGGTCATTCGGGGGTTCGTCTCGGGCTGGCCGGAGGCGCTCGCGGGTCCCTGCTCGGGTCAGGATCGCAGCCGCGTATCGGCGAACGCCTCGAGCGCCTCGACGAGCGCCGCGAAGTCGTCGTCGGCGTGTCCGCGCGCGAGCGCGGCGACGAGCACGTCGCGCGCGCGGGCGGCCGCGGCGAACGGCACGGCGGCCGCCTGGCCCTCCTCGAGGCACAGCCGTACGTCCTTGAGCATGTGCTCGAGCTTGAACAGCGTCGCGTAGTCGTGGCGGCGCATCGCACCCGACTTCAGGTCGAGCATCGCCGAGCCGCCCGAGCCGTTGCTCATGACCTGCACGAGCGCGTCGAGGTCGACGCCGGTCCGCTGAGCGACGATCAGCGCCTCGCCGACGGTCGCCGCGTTCGCGGCCGCGACGGAGTTGTTGATCAGCTTGAGCATCTCGCCCTGGCCGAGCTCGCCGACGTGCAGCACGAGCTCGCCCATGACGCGCAGCAGCGGCTCGGCGCGCGCGAAGTCCTCGGTGCTGCCGCCCGCCATGATCGTCAGCGTGCCGGCCTCGGCCTTCGGCGAGGAGCCCGTGACGGGCGCGTCGAGCAGGTGGATGTTGCGCTCGGAGAGCTCCGCGCCGATCGCCCGCGTCTGCGCCGGCGCGATCGTCGACATGTCGACGCACAGCGTCCCCGGCCGGGCGCCCCCGGCGACGCCGTCGGGGCCGAGCAGGGCCGCCCGCACCTGGTCGCCGTCGACGACCATCGTGACGACGACGTCGCTGGCCGCGCCCACCGCCGCCGGCGTGTCGGCGGCCGTGCCGCCGTGCTCGGCGACCCACGCCTCCGCGGTGGCGCGCGTGCGGTTGTAGACCGTGAGCTCGTACCCCGCGCGGGCGAGGTTCGCCGCCTGGCGCGACCCCATGATGCCGAGGCCGACGAACCCGACGCGGTCGCTGCTGGTGGCGTCTGCCATCGACCCGGATGCTACGGCGCCGCGCGACACGAAGCTGGCGTCAACCGGACGTTCGCTCGCTTCGCGGCTCGGGTAAGCGATGGGTCGCGATGCCGACGACACCCCCGACACCCGACGGCCCGGGGCCCGACGCGGGGCTGAAGGCGCTGCCGTCGCGTAGCGCCGCCGCGCAGCGTCGCGCGATGCAGGCGGCGCTCACCGCGGCCGTCACCGCGCTGCGCTCGAACCACGGCCGGGGTACCGCGCGCCGCGCTCCGCGAGACGGCGCCGGCTGATGCGCGTCGTCGTCACCGGCGCGACCGGCAACGCCGGGACGAGCGTGCTGCACGCGCTCACGCGGCAGGCCGGGATGGAGGTCGTCGGGCTCGCACGGCGCCGGCCGCAGCTCGAGCTGCCCGGTACGACCTGGGTCACGGCGGACGTCGCGACCGACGACCTCGAGCCCCACTTCCGCGGCGCGGACTGCGTCGTGCATCTCGCTTGGCTCATCCAGCCCTCGCGCGACCGCGCGACGACGCGTGCCGTCAACGTCGGCGGCAGCCGGCGCGTGTTCGAAGCAGCGGCCGCGGCCGGCGTCAAGAGCCTCGTCTACGCCTCGTCGGTCGGCGCCTACTCGCCCGGGCCGAAGGACCGCCGCGTCGACGAGAGCTGGCCGACGGGCGGCATCGCGACGTCGTTCTACTCGCGCGACAAGGCTGATGTCGAGCGCATCCTCGATGCCTTCGAGTCCGCGCATCCGGACATCCGCGTCGTCCGGCTGCGACCGGGCCTGATCTTCAAGTCCGAGGCCGCGTCGGGCATCCGCCGCCTGTTCGCAGGACCGCTGCTGCCGTCGGCGCTCGTGCGCCGCGGGCTCATCCCGGTCGTCCCGGCGATGGACAGGCTGCGCTTCCAGGCCGTCCACTCGCTGGACATCGGCGAGGCGTACTACCGCGCGGTGGTCAGCGACGCCAGCGGCGCGTTCAACGTCGCGGCGGAGCCCGTGCTCGACCCGGCGCAGCTCGGCCGGCTGCTCGGCGCGCGACCGGTGCCGGTGTCGCCGCGCGTCCTGCGCGGGGCGATGCGGGCGAGCTGGAAGCTGCGCCTGCAGCCCTCGCCTCCGGGCTGGCTGGACATGGCGCTCGGCGTCCCGCTGATGGACGTCTCGCGCGCCGAGCGCGAGCTCGGCTGGACCGCGACGCGCACGGCCGGCGACGCGCTGCTCGAGCTGCTCGACGGCATGCGTCGCGAGGACGGCATCGCCACCGCGCCACTCGCGCCCGGCGGCGACGGCCCGCTGCGCCTGCGCGAGCTGCTGACCGGCGTCGGCGCGCGCTCGCGCTGACGCGCGAAGCTGGCGGGGGTCAGCGAGAGGAGCGCGGCTCCGTGGGCTCGCGATCGATGCGCGACGGCCCGTCGTAGCCGGGCGGATGCATGACGAACATCTCGGTCGCGATGTCCGAGATGCTGTCGATGCCGCTGATGAACGCGCGCACCTTGCGCCCGGTCAGCCGCTCGATCGGCTCGCAGAACAGCTCGAGCTCCGCGTATTGGAACAGCAGCCGCAGGTCGCGCAGGCGGCCGTGCTCGCCGAGCCGGCAGAGGCTGTGCTCGGCTGGGGTCAGGGTCTGCTCGAGCGTCACGACGAGGACGTCCGGCCCCGCCCACTGCGATCGCGTCTTCGTCGGTCCGCGCCCGAACTGCCCTTTGTAGATCCTCACCATCTCGTTCGAGATCGTGCTGAGCATGCCGTGGTCGTTGCTGCCACCCGACGGTGCCGGGGAGGCCTGACTCGCATCCATTGGGAGTGCTCCGGGCCGTGAAATGAGGACAAGGACCCGAAGCCACGCCAAGCCCACACGAGGGAGCCCGGCGGTACGCCGAGAAGCAACGAGACCTCTGTCGGCGGCGTACGCGAACGTCATCCTCCGCAGCGGCTGCCAACCAACCTACCTAACCCCGCCCACGAGCCCGGTGCAGTTCCTGCATCGCCCGGCGGCCCCGAGCACCCCTCGCCCGCCTTAAGATGGCTCTACGGCGGCACCCACGGAGCACCGGTATCTCGGTTCAAGGGGTCGGCAGGCGCTGCAGGCATGTCCGCAGGGCGTCGCGATCGGTGGTCGTCGCAGCGAGCGCGGGTGGCTCGGGGCGCTGCACGCGCACGACACGCAGCGCGCTTCACGCAGGATCGGCGCACCTGCTCTGCTCGCGCCGACCACCGCAATCGCGACAAGCGCGACCAGTATGCATCGCAGCGTCACGTTGATCATGGTCGCGACGCGCGAGGGCGGCGATCCACCGCCGGAACGCGCTGGTCGCGCGGACGTTGCCGTGTCGGCTCGAGCAGATACCGCCGCCTGCGTCCCCGCAGCGGCGGATCGTGCTTAGGCCTTCGCGGATCCGCGGAGCATCTGAGTGATGTCAGCTTCGCTGACGGCCGACAGCGCGGTACTCGCACCCTCGATGCTTCCGACGTGCAACCCGGCGCGCGGCGGCGCCACCGACTCGCGTGCGAGCCGATACACGTAGACGTCGTGGTCGCTGTCCTGGCGAGTCTCGAACGCGAGTTCCTGGCCGGACCCCGGGGAGACCGTGACCTCGCTGCCGGCGTCTCTGCGCACTTCGAGCTCGAACCTGCCGGGGCGAGCTCGCAGGCGCGACACGTCCCCCGCGAAGTAGTCGTCTCCTGCGCCGATAGGCACGACGGACGCGCTTGCGGCCTGGACATCGAAGACCGACGATCCGTCATCGTCGGTGACGCTCACCGAGTACGCGTCGTCGCCGATCGTGACGGTGATCGGGTGTTCGCGTTTGACGCCGGGAATGCGAATGGGGTCGAACAAGGACACGGTGAACCTCTTGCTGAGTATAGGTCGGGATGCAACGGGTCAGGGGCTTGATCTACAGGTCGGCAGCAGCGTCGCGACGCCCACCATCATCGCGATCGCGGCGGACATGATCGTGAGCGTGTTCCAGGCGATCAGGCGGTCCTCGGCAGCGAATCCGGCGATCAGCACGCACCCGGCCGCGACTGCGCACAGCCCACTCAGCAACAGCAGCAGCCGAACGCCGCTCAGCAGCCGCGAGGCGAGGGCGTGCTCGGCGGGGCGCGCGAGGTAGACCGCGAGCAGGCCGGGGCCGAGCAGCAGCAGCGTCGCCGCCGCCTCCACCTCGCGAGCGAGGTCGGGAAGCCGCAGCGAACCGAAGAACAGCAGGACGGGAGTGACGAGCGACGCGAGGAACGCGGGCAGCAGGAAGCCCGACCGCTGCGCGCGCAGGTAGACGACGGCGTAGGGCTCGGTCTGCGTCGTTCGCTCGGCGACCGGCGCGGCCGAGTCGCGAAGATGCAGGTGAACGCGGTTGAGCGGCCCAGACACGCGGTCACTGAGGCTTGCGGTTCCGGAGTACAGCCTCGCCTCGGTGATCTCAAGCCCTGCCGGAGCGGCCATCTCGATGTGAAACGACCGCGACCACTGGGCGGTCGGACACGAGAGCGAGACGGTTTCCGCGAGCCAGCCGAGCCGCACGCCAAGCCAGCGGGCCTCGGCGCGGACGGCCGCCCATGCCCGGGCGCGCCACGACGCGAGCTGGCGCGCGGAACTGGGCGGCGAACCTTCCTGGCGTGCGTTGATCGGCTCCTCGAACGTGAACTTCAGGATCCGGCGCTCGCCGATGGCGACGCTGGTTTGCGCGAGCAGCAGGAAGTTGCTCTGCAGCGACTCGATGAGGCCCGCGGCAGCGGGGTTGCCCATCACGCGGTTGCGCTCGAAGATCGCTCGTTCGAGCTCTCGCTGAGCACGCACCTTCTCGGGGTCCGTCGGATCGGGTAGCTCCGCGTCGGCCGGACGCACGACCTCCTGCGCGCGCCGGATCTCCCGCAGCGTCTCGTCGTCGTCGGCATCGCACGTGACGATGCGCTCGAGATCGCGCAGGACCACTTCGCCGAGGTCGCGCTCGGGCGGCACGTCGTCGGCGAGGGCGAACGCGTTGCGCGCGGCGGCGGTGAGCCCGGCGGTCGCGACCTTCTGTGCTTGCCCGGTCGTGAAGACAGGGATGGGCGTGCCGTCCTCGTCATAGATGTCGAAGTTGCGCAGCGGGGCCTTGGCGAGCATCGCCAGCGGCACGGCGTGCACCGGGTCGGGAAGGCCCGCCGGGTCTGCCTCCGACTGGCTGATCGTGAAGTCCAGGCTGACGCGACGGCGGGCGGTGCGGTCGTCCACGAGCTCGCACGTCTCCACGCGACGATGCACCCAGAGGAACTGCTGGATGGCGAGGTCCAGAAGCGGACCGGCGTGGTTCGTGGCCTGCTGCACCGCGGCGTGGGTGCAAATCCCGGACCCGACGGGCGGGGCACCGGCGGGCGCTCTGCCGTGGCGGATCGTCACATGACAATGCTACGCGCGGCGGCGGACCCATCTCGAGGCGCCCTCACGCCTTGCGTGCCCCATGCCCGCCACCGCCGGGCGTCTCGATCGTCAGGCGGTCGCCGGCGCGCAACTCGCCGGTCGCCTTCGGCGGCAGCTCGGTGTCGTTGAGGAGGTTGCGGCCGCGTGCGCCCGGCTCGCCCCCCGCGGCGCCAGGAGGCGCGTGGCGGCGGCGCTCGGTGATGAGCGAGTAGGCCATCGGCTGCAGCACTTCGAGCTCCCGCACGACGCCGTCGCCGCCGCGGTGCTCGCCCGCGCCGCCGGAGCCGCGGCGGATCGCGTAGCGCGTGACGCGCAGCGGAAACTCGAGCTCGAGCGCCTCGACGGGCGTGTTGAGCGTGTTCGACATCGCGACGTGGACGCCGCTCGGGCCGTCGGCGTCGGGGCAGGCGCCCTGGCCGCCGCCCAGCGTCTCGTAGTACGTGAAGCCGGGGGTGCCGGAGGCGCCAAGCTCGGGTCTTCGAGGGCCCGAGGCGGGTCCTTCTGCCGATTCGGTGCCGAGCGTCAGGTTGTTCATCGTGCCCTGGCCGAGCGCCCGGCCGAAGGCGGCGAGGACGAGGTCGGCGACGCGGCTGGACGTCTCGACGTTGCCGCCCGCGACCGCCGCCGGCGCGCGCGCGTTGAGCAGCGAGCCCTCGGGTGCGATCACGGTGATGGGGCGGTAGGCGCCCGCGCTCGATGGGACGTCGGGGTCCGTGAGGACCTTGACGGCGAAGTACGCGGCCGAGCGCGTCACGGCGAGCGGGCAGTTGAGGTTGCCCTCGTGCTGCGCGGCGCTGCCGGTGAAGTCGAGCGTGAGCCCGTCGCCGTCGACGGTCGCCGTGAGTCGCAGCTCGAGGTCGCCCTCGCGGGCTTCGAGGACGTCGCTCGCGCGCCGGGGGCCGTCGTCGAGCGCCGCCAGGCAGGCGCGGGTGCGCCGCTCGGCGTAGTCGAGGACGGCGGCGGTGGCCTCGCGGAGCGCCCCCGTGCCCAGGCGCTCGGCCAGCTCGACCAGGCGGCGTGCGCCGGCGCGGTTGGCCGCGAGCTGCGCGCGCAGGTCAGCGCGGCGCTGGTCGGGCTGGCGCATCTGCGCGACCAGCTCGTCGATCGCCGCGTCGTCGAGCGGGCGCGGCGCGATCACGACCCCCTCCTCGTCGAGCGTCGTGGAGTCGGCGGGCATCGAGCCGGGCGTGCGACCGCCGACGTCGGCGTGGTGCGCGCGGCTCGCCGCGAAGCCGAGCAGCTCGCCGGCGGCGTCATGGACCGGCGTGATGACCGTGATGTCGGGCAGGTGCGTGCCACCGCGGTAGGGGTCGTTGAGGATCCAGGGACGGCCTGCGGCGTGGTCCTCTCCGAGCACGGCTGCGACGGCGGCGGGCATCGCGCCGAGGTGGACCGGGATGTGCTCGGCCTGCATGACCATCTCGCCGGAAGGGTCGAAGAGCGCGGTCGAGCAGTCGCGGCGCTCCTTGATGTTCGCCGAGTGGGCGCTGCGGACGAGCGTCGCGCCCATCTCCTCGCAGGCGGCTCGCAGTGCGCCGGTGACGACCTGCAGGTCGATCGGGTCGAGGCTCATGTGTCGCCTCGCTCGAGGACGATCGTGCCGGCGTCGTCGACCTCGCCGGCCCAGCCGGGCGCGACGACAAGCGTCGCCTCGGGCAGCTCGCAGATCGCGGGGCCGGCGATCCGCTCGCCGGGCGCCGGCTCGCCGCGCAGGATCTCGGCATCGTGCTGCTCGCCGTCGAAGACGACGTGGCGGCGCGAGCGCTCGCAGCCGGACGCGTCGCCGGCGGCGAGGTCGAGCTCCGGGCCGGGGAGGCTCGCGGTGGCGCGGATCGTGACGACCTCGATCGGCGCGTCCTCGTCGCGGTAGCCGTAGCGCTCCTCGTGGAGCGCTTCGAAGGCGGCGCGCAGCGCGGAGAGATCGGGGTAGGGGAGGTCGCGCACGGTGAGCTCGTGCGCCTGCCCGCGGTAGCGGACGTCGTAGGCGACATCGAGGCGGGCCTCGCCTCCGCCTGCCGGCCCGTCGCCGCGGAGCGTGCTGCGCGCGGCCTCGCCGGCCGACCTCGCGGCACCGGCGAGGGCCTCGTCGGTTAGCGCGTCGCCGGCGAGCAGGACCGTGCGCTGCTCCGTCGCGCGGCGGTCGGCGGCCGCGAGACCCAGCGCGCTCAGCACGCCCGACGCGCGCGGGCACAGGATCGTCGCCATCCCGAGCTCGTCGGCGATCGCGCAGGCGTGCAACGGCCCGGCACCGCCGAAGGCCAGCAGCGCGAAGCCTCGCGGGTCGATGCCCTGCTGCACCGTCATGACGCGCAGCGCGCGCACCATCTCGGCGTTCGCGACGCGCACGATCCCCTCCGCGCAGGCGAGCGCGTCGAGCCCCAGAGCCGCTGCGAGCCCTTCGACCGCCCCCTCCGCCGCCGCCCGGTCGAGCGCGACGCCGCCGGCCAGTGACCCCTCTGCGTCGAGGCGACCGAGCAGCAGGTTCGCGTCGGTGACCGTCGGCTCGCAGCCGCCACGCCCGTAGCACGCCGGCCCCGGATCCGCGCCCGCGCTGCGCGGCCCGACGCGCAGCGCGCCACCCGGATCGCGCCATGCGACCGAGCCGCCGCCCGCGCCGACCGTGTGGATGTCGACCATCGGCAGCGCGAGCGGGCGCCCGCCGACCTCGCGACCCGCCGTCTCGCGCACCACGCCCGCCTCGACGACGCAGACGTCGCACGACGTCCCGCCCATGTCGAAGCAGACGAGATCCTCGCGACCGCTGCGCCGCGCGACGAGCGCCGCCGCCGCGGCCCCGCCCGCCGGCCCCGACAGCACCGTGAACGCGGCATGGCGCGCAGCGAGGTCCGCCGCCGCGAGCCCGCCGCTCGACTGCATGATCCGCGGCTCGGGAAGACCTGCCTGCGACGCGCGCTCGAGCAGCCGCCGCAGGTAGCTCGCCAGCAGCGGCGACAGCGCCGCGTCGACCTCGGTCGTGGCGGCGCGCTCGTACTCGCGAAACGTGCCCACGACCTCGTGAGAGAGCGAGACGTGGACGTCCGGCAGCCGCGCCGAGAGCGCGCGAGCGATCGCCTGCTCGTGGCCGGGGTGCGCATAGGCATGCAGCAGCACGACGGCGACCGCCTCGGGCTCGCAGCCCGCGACCTCCTCGGCGAGCGCGGCGGGATCGCGGAGCGCGCGCAGGACGCCGTCCGGCCCTGTGCGCTCGGGCGCGGCCACACGGCGCGAGGGCGGCACGAGCGGCGCCGGATGCGCCGCGCACAGCCGGTACAGGTCCGCGCGCGCTTGGCGGCCAAGCTCG
Source organism: uncultured Actinomycetes bacterium (assembly GCA_963743055.1). Lineage (GTDB taxonomy): Bacteria > Actinomycetota > Thermoleophilia > Solirubrobacterales > Solirubrobacteraceae > CADCVQ01. The sequence continues at coordinate 280,010 of CAVUOK010000010.1, forward strand.
ACGACGTCGGTGAAGCCCTCGGTCGCGACGAGTACCGTCCGCGCGCCGCGTCCTTCGAGCAGCGCGTTCGTCGCGACGGTCATGCCGTGCGCGAACAACTCGACATCGCTGGCCGAGGCGTCCGCGCGCTCCAGCGCGGCGCCGACCGCCGCCATGACGCCCTCGGACTGGTCGGCGGGCGTCGTCGGCGACTTCGCGGTCACGAGCCGGCCGCCGGTCGCCAGCACCGCATCGGTGAACGTCCCGCCGACGTCGACCCCGAGCAGCACGCGCTCAAATGTAACGAGCGGCTCGGGGCTGGACAGCCGCGCGAGCATCGCGCAGACTCCGCGTCGAGCGCCATGCCCACGCGCACCATCCTCATCCGCCTTGTCGTGCTGGCCGCGGCTGCCCTGGCCGCAGCGCCCGCAAGCGCGTCGGCGGCCGCGACGCTCACCGCCGCCGACGTGCGGATCGGCGCGCAGCCGGCCTTCGTCCGCGTCGTCGTGGACATGACGGGCGGCCAAGCCGCGTTCAACGAGGTCGAGGCCACCGATCCGCGTGTCGCGGACGGCAGCGCCCGCGTGGACATCAGCCATCCGGGGATCCGCGTGCAGCCGCGCGATCGCACGGCGCAGGGCGTGCGCGCCCGCCTCAGCCTCGCCACCGCGAACCGCGCCCGGGTGCAGGTCACCGGCGCGGCGGGCCGGTTCAAGTACGTTCGCGTGTCGGTCCTGCACGGGCCCGAGCGCGTCGTGATCGACCTCTACCGAAGCGCGCCGCCGAGCCCGTCCGCGGAGATCCGCACCGGCGTCAACAGCTGCCTGACGCTCACGAGCATCCAGCGCACCGGCCGCACGTTCCGCGTCCGCGGCAGCGCGCGCAACCTCTTCGAAGGCAACTTCCTGCTGCGCGTGCGCAACGCGCGCGGCAGCGTCGTCGGCCGGCGGATCGTGACCGCGAACGGCGCGTGGAACCAGACGGTCTCCTACACCGGGATCGAGACGCGCCAGTTCGGCACGGTCGAGGCCGTGGCGGACTCCGCGAAGGACGGCGCGCTCGTCTGCATCGTGCAGCGGCGCGTCACGCTCGTGCCGTAGCCGGACCGCTCGCCCCGACGCTCGCGCTACGTCCCGACGGGCTCGCCGACCGCGCGGTGCGGCTTGACGAGCACGAGATACGCGAGGCCGGTGACGGTGATCGCGGCGAGCAGCATCGGCGCCGCCCACACCTGGTGAAACGGCGCGCCCGGCGGAGCCAGCGACGCGCGCGGCCACGCGATGTTCACCGTCTCGAAGGCGAGCCACGCGACCGCGAGAACGTTCACCGCCGTCCCGAAACGCCCGAGCTGCACGTGCGACGTGGGCCGCCACGTCCCCCGCAGGCGAGCCACGAGCGCCGCGATCGCGGTCAGCAGGAACGAGAGGTAGATCGCCGCCGTGCCGAACGCGATGATGCTGCCGATCGCCGTGGAGTCCAGCGCGAGCAGCAGTCCCGCGCAGCCGACCACCGCGGTGGCGACCACGCCGCCGACCGGCGTGCGGCGCGCGTCCACGCGGCGCAGGTAGCGCGCGCCGGGCAGCACGCCGTCGCGCGCGATCGAGTACATCGTGCGCGCGGTCAGGCTCTGGGCGGCGATCCCGCAGGAGATGAACGCGACGAGCACCACCGCCGCGAACGGCTTCTCCGACCACGAGCCGAACGAGCTGATCACGGCGGTCGTGACGGGATCGCCGTCACCGCCGCGGACGACGGCCCGCGGATCTGGATGCGCGAGCGCCGTCGCGACCGCGTTGAGCATCACGATCGCGCCGACCGCCAGCACGACCGTCCAGACCGCGCGCGGGACCTGGCGCGAGGCGCCGCGAGTCTCCTCCGAGCTGCCGATGCACGCGTCGAAGCCGATGAACACCCAGCCGCCGACCGCGAGCGCCGCCAGCAGCGCGGCGGCCACCGAGCCGCCCGACAGCGCCTGCGCCCCGAGCGTGTGAAACAGCAGCGAGAAGTCCTGCTCGCGGAAGGCGAGCAGCAGCACGAACCCGATCCCCACGAGCGCGATCGCCTCGGCGGCGACGCCCGCGCCGAGCACGCGCTCGAGCACGGCCACGCCGCCCATGCTCACGAGCGCGCATGCGACGACGAACGCCATCGCGGTCAGCACGAGCGTGTTGGGTCCCGGCTCGATGCCGAGCACCGCGAGCGCCCACGGCGCCCCGAGGTAGGCGATCGTCGTGTTGGCGGCCGCGTACGCGCAGATCGCCACCCAGCCCGCGAACCAGCCATAGGCGGGTCCCATGAGGCGGCGGGTCCACTGGTAGGCGCCGCCGCTGATCGGGAACTCGGACGACAGCTCGGCGTAGACGGCGAGCAGCAAACACTGGCCGGCGAGGGCGACGGGCAGCACCCAGATCCATGCGGGGCCCGCGACGACGCTGCCGACGAGCACGACGGCGTAGAGGCCGACGACGGGCGAGGTCGTCGCGAAGCCGACGACGACATTGCCAAGGCCGCTCAGGCGGCGGTCGAGCTCCTGCTCGTAGCCGAGCTCGAGCAGGCGCGCCGCGTCCGCGTCCGGCGCAGCCGCGGCGGGGTTCGGGGACGCACGGGGCGGCGAGGCCACGTGCGGAACCTAGCCGGTCGGGACACGACCGGGGTGGCCATTCGGGATGGCCGTCAGACGGTGCGGCAGGGTGCTGTGGGAACTACGCCGCGAGCGGCTGGCCGTACTCCTCGGTCTCGGCGAGGTGCTGATGCGAGGGGCAGTAGCCGTTGTGGGCGAGCGGCATCCGCTGGCAGGGCGTCCCGCGGCGGGTCGTCGCACGGCACTCGAGCGGGTTGCCGTTGATGTCGTAGCCGTGCTGGGGCTGCTTGGCAAGCCAGTCCTGTGCGGCGTCGAGGTACGTCGTGCACACCTGCCACACCCGCGGCTGCGTCCCGATCGGGAAGTGCATGCGGATGTCGTTGAAGAGCGTCCGTGCGGGCCGGGCGAAGTAGTGCCGATCCGTGGCGAGACGCTCGATCGTAGCTTCGCAAGCGTGCAGCACCTCGGAGTGAGCCGGCTCGCGCGACCCCGTGATGTGCGGCGACAGCTCGCGATAGATCGCGCGGCTGAACTGGTACATCTGGCAGGAGCTCCTTTCCCGTTGCTGCCCCCGGTCTGTAGGGCTGCGACAGTGTCGCGTAGCGGTGTAAAGGTAAGGACAAGACTGATGTTGAGTTCGTATTAAGACGGGCTCATACGAATCTCCTCCCCGAAACCGTGGCACCCGCGCGCTCGACGCGGCCCCGCACCTAGGATTCCCCACCCGCGAGCACCGCGGCGCCGGCCGGGGCCCTGCTCGGACGCGGCGCGGCGAGGCTGGCGAGCGCCGCGAGGCCGCAGGCGCACGGCCGCGAAGACGAACGCGAGCGTGTAGCCGTGCTCGGTCGGCAGCGCGCGTGCCGACGACGGTGCCGGCGAGGACGCTCGCGCCGATCTGGCTGCCGACGACGCCGCCGACGGTGCGCATGACGGTGTTCATGCCGGTCGCGACGCCCGTCTGGTCCGGTCGGCACCGCCTCGACGATGAGGTTCGCCAGCGAGGCGAACGCCAGGCCGATGCCGACGCCGAGCATCGCCGATGCCGACGTAGAGCTCCCACGCGCTCGTGAGTGGGCGGCGGCGAGGAACGATGAACGCCGACGCACGTCGCGAGCGACCCGAGGACAGCGGCACGCGCGAGCCGACGCGGTTGGCCAGCCGCCCGGCGAGCGGGCTGACGATGAGCATCATCACGGTCGACGGCAGCAGGAACAGCCCCGCCTGCGTGACCGACGCGTCGAAGCCGAAGCCCGCGGCGACGGCGTCTCGGCGAACTGCGGGATCAGGATGAACGAGCTGTACATCCCGGCGCCGACGAGGAACGCCGCGGCGTTGACGGTCCACACGCCGCGGATGCGCATCATCGTCATGTCGACGAGCGGCTCTGCGCGCGCTGCTCGTTGGAGATCCACGCCCACGAGCAGCACGACCGCGGCGGCGAACAGGCCGAGGATGCGCGGATCGCCCCAGCCCCAGCGCGAGCCCTCGCTGATCGCCAGCAGCAGGCACACGAGCCAGCGCCGACAGCAGCGCCGCGCCGAGCCAGTTCACGCCGCCCGGGGACCTTGATCGGCGACTCCGGGACGAAGAACACCGTCAGGATCGTCGTCATGCACGACGAGGACGAACGGGATCCAGAACAGCCAGTGGTAGGACAGCGCGTCGACGATCGGGCCCGCCAGCACGATCCCGAGCGCCGCCGCCGATGCCGAGGATCGCCGAGATCAGCGCGATCCCGCTCGCGACGCGCTCGCGCGGGAACTCGTCGCGGATGATCCCGAAGGCGAGCGGGAAGATCGCGCCGCCGCGCGCCCTGGATGACCCGCGCGACGATCAGCACGTCGATGCTCGTCGCGAGCGCCGCGAGCAGCGTGCCGCGCCGCGAGGATCGCCGAGCGAGTATGACGAGCGAGCGCTCCTTGCCGAACATGTCGCCGAGGCGGCCCATGATCGGCGTCAGGACCGACGCGCTCAGCAGGTAGCGCGGTGAGGATCCACGCGACCGCGGTCGTCGACGTGTGCAGGTCGCGCTGGATCTCCGGCAGCGCCGGCGCGACGAGCGACTGCAGGACGCGAGTAGGTGCCGGCGCCGAGCGCGAGCACGGCGAACGTCAGGCCGTAGTGCTGGCGGTGCGGCGGGGCCCGCGGGGTGTCCGTGGTAATGTCAGCAGGTGATGTCATCGATTGCTGACAACAGGTAGCACGCGGCGCGAGGTCCGCCGGATGGCACCGCCGCCGCGAGCGACCGCCGCGCGCCGCCGCCGCCACGACGCGCAGGCCAGCCGCGAGGCGCTGCTCGACGCGGCCGGCGCGCTGTTCGACGAGCGCGGCTACGACGCCGCGACCGTGCGCGAGATCGGCGAGCGCGCCGGCGTCGACGCGGCGCTCATCGCGCGCTACTTCGGCGGCAAGGAGGGCCTGTACCTCGCCGCGCTGCAGCAGCAGGAGGGGCGCGGCAGCCATGCCCGCCGATCCGGCGCGCGATGCTCGAGCACATGCTCAGCCGCGCCGAGCGCAGCGCGGCAGCGGCCCGGTCGGCCTGGCGATGGTCAGCCCGACGCTGACCGACGCGATGCCGCGACCAGGTCCGCGAGATCGTCGGCCGCTACGTCGTCGAGCCGCTCGCGGGCGAGCTCGGCCGCGCGCGGGGCCGCCGACGCCGAGCTGCGCGCCGAGATGCTCGTCGCGATCGCGACCGGCCTCACGCTGACGCGCGCGGGCGGGACGCTGCCGGCGCTGGCCGCGGCGCCGCTCGCGGCCGTGCTCGCGGTGCTGGCAGCCGCTCGTCGACGCCGCTGCAGCCGTGACGATGCACCCGGTGCCGGCGCAGGCGACGGCGAGGGCCGGCGGGCGGCGCGGCGACCAGCGGCGCGGGCTCCGCGTGGCGCGCGGAGCGCCGGCGCCGACGCTGCAGCGGCCGCGCGCTCGCGACCGTCTTCGCGCGCGCTCATGCTCGGCATGTTCCTCGCGGCGCTCGACCAGACGATCGTCTCGACCGCGCTGCCGACGATCGTCGGCGACCTCGGCGGCCTGGATCACCTCTCGTGGGTCGTCACGTCGTACCTGCTCGCCTCGACGGCGTCGACGCCGCTGTACGGCAAGCTCGGCGACATGTACGGGCGCAAGCCCGTCTTCCTCGCGGCGATCCTGATCTTCCTCGCCGGCTCGATGCTCGCCGGCCTGAGCCGGTCGATGGGCGAGCTCGTCGCGCTTCCGCGCGCTGCAGGGGATCGGCGCGGGCGGGCTCATGGTCGGCGCCCAGGCGATCATCGCCGACATCGTCCCGCCGCGCGAGCGCGGCCGCTACATGGGCCTGATCGGCTCGGTCTTCGCCGTCGCGTCGGTCGCCGGGCCGCTGCTCGGCGGCTTTCTCGTCGAGTCGATCTCGTGGCGCTGGGTGTTCTACGTGAACATGCCGATCGGCGTCGTCGCGGTGCTCGTCGTCGTCTTCAAGCTGCACCTGCGCACGCCCGCCGCAGCACCACCTCATCGACTAGGTCGGCGCCACGCTGCTGACCGCGGGCGTCAGCGCGCTCGTCCTCGTCACGACGTGGGGCGGCAACGAGTACGCGTGGGGCTCGCCCGAGGTCGTCGGCCTCGCGCTCGCCGCCGCGGCGCTGCTCGCGGCGTTCGTCTGGCAGGAGCGCCGCGCGGAGGAGCCGATCATCCCGCTCGGCCTGTTCCGGTCGTCGGTGTTCCGCGTCGCGAGCGGGCTGGGCTTCGTCATCGGCCTCGCGATGTTCGGCGCGATCATCTTCATCCCGCTGTTCCTGCAGCTCGTCTACGGCGTGAGCCCGACGAGCTCGGGCCTGCGGATGCTGCCGCTCATGGCCGGCCTGCTGGCGGCGAGCGTCCTGTCGGGGCGCGCCATCAGCGCGCATCGGCCGCTACCGGATGTTCCCGATCGCCGGCACGGCGGTCACGACGCTCGGCATGTTCCTGCTCTCGCGCCTGGAGGTCGACACGGCGCCGTGGGTCGCGTCGGTCTACATGCTCGTCGTCGGCGTGGGCATCGGCCTCGTCATGCAGGTGCTCGTGCTCGTCGTCCAGAACGACGCGCCGCGCGCGCGACGTCGGCGTCGCGACCTCGACGGCGACGTTCTTTCGCTCGATGGGCGGCTCGCTCGGCGTCGCGCTGTTCGGGGCGATCTTCGCGTCGCGGCTGGCGACCGAGCTCGCGTCGCTGCCGGGCGACGTCGCGGCGCGGCTGTCGGGCGGCGGCGTCAACGTCTCGCCGGCCGACGTCCACGCGCTCACGCCGGCGGTGCGCCACGACTTCCTGCTCGCGTTCGTCGACGCGCTGCAGCCGGTCTTCCTCGTCGGCGCGGGCCTGACGGCGGTCGCGTTCGTGCTGTCGCTGGCGCTGCAAGGAGGTCCCGCTGCGCGCGACGATGGCGGCCGAGCCGCCGTGCCGCCGCCGCGGCCGGTGCCGAGCGTGGTCGTCACTGCCGAGCCGCCGCCGGCTCCCGCGCCCGCGCCCGCGCGCGGCTAAGCACGGCGGCCTTGTAGCGCAGCCCGTCGAGCGCGAGCTCGAGGATGCGCTCGATCTCGTCCGGGGTCGGCGTTGCGGATCGACGGCGATCCCGCCGACCATGCGCCCGACGTCGCGTGAAGTTCGTGTCCGGCCGCGCGACGCCGGCCTGCTGGGCGCGCTCGCAGCAGCGGCTCGCCGGCGTCGGTGATCGCCGTGCGGCACGACGGCCAGGACCTCGGCGTCCGCGCTCCATGTAGGCGAGCAGCTCCTCGGCGAGCGCGCGCTTGGTCGCCGCGTAGCCGACGAAGCGCCGCAGCCACTCCGAGAGCGCGTCCCACGGGTCGAGCTCGGCGAGGTCCTCGGCCGGCGGCAGATCGCCTCGACCTCGTCGACGTAGACGGCCTCGAGCAGCGCCTGGCGCGTGGGGAAGTGGCGGTACAGCGTGCCGATGCCCGACCTCGCGCGCGGCGCGCGATGTCCTCGAGCGAGGCGGCCGTGCCGTCCTCGGTGAAGGCCTCGCGCGCGGCGCGCGATGAGCTTGTCGTAGTTGCGCCGCGCGTCGGCGCGCTTGGGGCGCTGGGCGAGGACGGCGGCGTCGGCTTCGGAGGTGCTCATGGGACGTATTTCGACCCGGATCGCTTGACAAAGCGGAGGACCCCTCCGCTATTCGTTCATAAGCGGAGGGAGCCTCCGGATAGTTCTGGAGGCGGCCTCCACTTTAGCGCATGTCCGGCTCCATCTGAAGGGTTCTCCATGAGGTTCAGCTTCTCCCGCAGCTCCCGCGACACCGCCGCACGCCGCCCGAACCAGGCGATCGTGCTGGCGATCATCCTCGCCAGCTACCTGATGATCATCCTCGACGTCTCGATCGTCATCACCGCGCTGCCGAAGATCCAGGACACGCTCGGCTTCTCGCCGACCGGCCTGTCGTGGGTGCAGAACGCGTACGCGCTGAGCTTCGGCGGGCTGCTGCTGCTCGGCGCCCGCGCCGGCGACATCCTCGGCCGCCGCCGGACGTTCGTCGCCGGCATCGCGCTGTTCACGTTCGCCTCGATGCTCGGCGGGCTCGCGCAGTCGCCGGCCTGGCTGCTCGCCGCGCGCGCGCTGCAGGGCGTCGGCGCCGCGATCGCCGCGCCGTCGACGCTCGCGCTGCTGACGACGAGCTTCCGCGAGGGCCCCGAGCGCACGCGCGCGCTCGCGCTCTACAGCGCCGTCGCGGGCGCGGGCGGCAGCGTCGGGCTCGTGCTCGGCGGCATGCTGACCGACTGGGTCTCGTGGCGCTGGGGCCTGTTCATCAACGTCCCGATCGGCCTCGCGCTGATCTGCGCTCGCGCCGCGCCACCTGCCCGAGACCGAGCCGCGTCCCGGCCACTTCGACCTCGCCGGCGCGCTGACCTCGACGCTCGGCATGACGGCCGTCGTCTACGGCTTCGTGCGGGCGGCGTCCGACGGCTGGGGCGACACGATCACGCTCGCGTCGTTCGTCGCCGGCGTCGCGCTGCTCGTCGCGTTCGTCCTGACCGAGCGCCGCGCGCAGCAGCCGATCACGCCGCTGCGGCTGTTCGCCAGCCGCGAGCGCTCCGGCGCGCTCGTCGCGCGGGTGCTCGTCGTCAGCGGGATGTTCTCGATGTTCTTCTTCCTCACGCCAGTTCCTGCAGGGCGTGCACGGCTACAGCGCGCTGCGGGCCGGGCATCGCGTTCCTGCCGATGACGCTCGCGATGTTCGCGATGGTGCGCGTCGTGCCGCGGCTCGCGCGCGCTTCGACAACGCGCGCCTGCTGACCGGCGGGCTCGTCGCTCGCGTTCGCCGGGATGGCGTGGATGAGCCAGCTGACGGAGGACGCGCCGTACTTCCCGCACGTCGTCGGGCCGATGCTGCTGCTCGGCGTCGGCATGGGGATCGCGTTCACGCCGCTGACGGCGTCCGGCATCGCCGGCGTCGCGCCCGAGCGACGCGGGCGCGGCGTCGGGCCTCGTCAACGTCGCGCACCAGCTCGGCGGCTCGCTCGGCCTCGGCATCCTCGTGACGGTCTTCGCGGCGGCGAGCCGCGGCGCGGCGCGAGCACCCGCTAGCCGGGTCTCGGCAGCGGCCGAGGATCGCTACGAGCTCGCGCACGCCGTCGCGACGGCGCTCACCGGCTCGGCGCTGTTCCTCGCGCTCGCGCTGGCGGTGGTCGTGCTCGTCATGCGGCCCGTCGGCGCGTCCGAGCGCCGGTCGGCGCCGTCGCGGAGGTGCGCGGCATGATGCGCGCGCTACTCCCAGCGCGCCAGGCGCGGCTGCCGTCGGCGCCGACGACGGCGTGGCGATGGTCGAGCGCGGTCGTCGACGGCGGGGAAGTCCGCGCGCTGGTGGGCGCCCCGGCTCTCCTCGCGCAGCAGGGCGCACGTCGCGATCAGCCGGGCGAGCGGGTGGGGGTCGTCGAGCAGGCGCTCGAGGCCCTCGCGCGTGCGCACGGAGCCCGGCGTCGCGCCAGAGCGCGTCCTGCGTGGCTCGCTGCGGCTTGAGCACGGGCCCGGCCCGGGCGGCGGCTGCACGTCCGTGGGCGGCGCGCCCGGATCGTCCTCGTCGAGGCCCGCCGTCGCGGCGCGCGCGCCGAAGACGAAGCACTCGCTCAGTGAGTTCGAGGCGAGGCGGTTTGCGCCGTGCAGCCCGGTGCAGGCCGTCTCGCCGACCGCGTAGAGGCCGGGCACCGTGCTGCGGCCGTCAGGTCGGTGACGATCCCGCCCATCATGTAGTGCGAGGCGGGGGAGACGGGGATCAGCTGCCTTCGTCGGGTCGAGGCCGGCCTCGCTGCAGCGCGGCGACGACGTTCGGGAAGCGGGCCGGGTCGACGTCGGCGCATGTCGAGGCCGACGGACGGCGCGCCGGTCTCCCGCATGACGGCGTACGATCGCGCGCGCGACCTCGTCGCGCGGGGCGAGCTCCTCGACGAAGCGCTCGCCGTCGGGGCCGTGCAGCGTGGCGCCCTCGCCGCGGATGGCCTCGGTGACGAGGAAGCCCTCGCGGCCCTTGATCCCCTTGACCGCGGTCGGATGGAACTGCAGGAACTCGAGGTCGGCGAGGTCGGCGCCGGCGGCGTGGGCGAGCGTCATGCCGATGCCGAGCGACCCCGGCGGGTTCGTCGTGCGCGACCACAGCGCGGCGGCGCCGCCGGTCGCGAGGATCGTGGCGCGGGCGCGGATCGCGCGGCCGTCCTCGAGCAGGATCCCGACGCAGCGCCCGTCCTCGCAGCCACGCGCTCGTGGCGCGCGCGCCCTCGAGCACGGTGATCCGCGGCTGCTGCGACGGCGAGCGCGGAGAGCTGGCGCACGATCCGCCGGCCGGTCGCGCTGCCGCCGGCGTGGACGACGCGGCGCAGCGAGTGGCCGCCTTCGAGGCCGAGCGCGAGGTTGCCGTGGCGGTCGGCGTCGAAGCGCACGCCGAGGCGCTCGAGGTCGGCGACGCAGCGCCGGCGCGTCGTCGACGAGCACCCGCGCGGCGGAGCGGCGCACGGCGTCGCGGCCGGCGATCTCGGTGTCGGCGAGGTGCTGCTCGGGCGTAGTCCTCGACGCGAGCGCGGCCGCGATCCCGCCCTGCGCCCAGTAGCTCGCGGTCTGCGCGAGCGGCGTCGCCGAGACGAGCGCGACCGACGCGCCCGCCTGCGCCGCGGTGAGCGCCGCGTAGAGGCCGGCGGCGCCGGCTCCCGACGACCGCGACGTCGGTGGTGAGCAGCGGTTCGTCGGCCACGTTGGCCGGTACGGTATCCCGGATGCCGGGGCGGATCCTGTTGCGCCATCCCTCGTCGCTGGAGCACGACACCGGCGGCGCATCCGGAGTCGGCGCGGCGGATCGTCGCGATCGAGCGCGCGCTGAGCCGAGCGCGAATGGCTGGGGTGGGACGTGCGGCTGTCGCCGGCGGCGTCGCGTGCGGCGCGATCGAGGCGGTGCATCCGCCGTCGCACGTCGATCGCATCGAGGCGCTGGCGGCGCGCGGCGGCGGGATGATCGACATGCCGACACGACCGTGAGCGCGGGCTCGTTCGAGGCGGCGCTGCACGCGGCGGGCGGCGGCGGTCGCGATGGTCGACGCGCTGCTCGGCGTCGGAGGGCGCGAGCGTCGGCGGCGCGTCGCTGCACCGCCCGCCCGGCCATCACGCGACGGCCGGGCGGGCGATGGGCTTCTGCCTGCTTCAACAACGTCGCGATCGCGCGCGCAGCACGCGCTCGACGCGGGCGGCGCGCGGCGCGTGCTGATCCTCGACTGGGACGTCCATCACGGCAACGGCACGAACGACATCTTCTCCGCGCGCGACGACGTCCTGTTCTGCTCGATCCACCAGTGGCCGCTGTATCCGGGCAGCGGGCCGCGCGTCGGATGCCGGCGACGGGCCCGGCGAGGGCTACACGGTCAACCTGCCGGTGCCGGGCGGCTCGGGCGACGCGGTGTTCGTGTCGCTCGTCGAGCACGTCGTGCGCCCGCTGGCGCGCGCGTACGCGCCCGACCTCGTGCTGCGTGTCGGCGGGCTACGACGCCCACGCCGACGACCCGCTTGGCCGGCTGCACGTGACCGATGCCGGCTACGCGGCGATGGCGGCGTCGGTGCGCGCGATGGCGGACGAGCTCGGGGTCCCGCTCGGGATCGTGCTCGAGGGCGGCTACGACGTCGGCGCGCTGGCGCGCGGCGTGACGATCACGCTGGACGACGGTGGGCGCGGAGCGCGCGCCGGCGGTGCCCGAGGTCGAGCTGCATCCGCTGGCCGCGCAGGCGCTGCGCGCGGCTCGCGGCGGGCGCCTGGCCGGCGCTGCGCCTGAGCTCCGGCGGCTGTTGCCGGGCGGCGGAGGGGACGTCGGTACGGCGCGTCTGCGTCGTTCGCGGGGCGAGTGGCGGCGGTGGGGCGGTGGTCTTTGTCGTGGAGGTCGTGGACGTCGTCGACCGGGCGTCGTGCCGGTCGTTGTCGTCCCGGTGGTGCTTGTCGTCCGGGGTCGTGCCCGTCGTGCTCGGCGTGGTGCCCGTGGTGTCGTCGAGGTTCCGGTGCCGGGCGTCACGGGGGTGGTCGTGGGCGCGGTCGTCGCGCGGCACGGCGGGTCGTCGACGCCGGCGGGAGGACCGGCGGGGGTGCCGCCGTCGCGACGGGGGCCGGGGTCGTGCCGGCCGGTTCGCCGTCGTCGTCGGTGAGCTTGACGAAGGCGAACGCGAGCATCGCGCCGGCGATCAGGATGATCGCGCCGATCGCGACGGTCGGAAGCTGCCAGTTCGGCGTCTGCGCGAGGCGCGTGCGGGCGGGGGCGCCGCACTCCAGGCACCAGTCCTGGTCGGGGCCGACGGTCGCCGAGCAGCGCGGGCAGCGCAGGGTGCCGGGTGGCGGCAGCTGCGGGTCGCCGGGTGAGGCCGGCGGTTGCGCGCTCACGACCGCGGGCCGTCGCTCGCCGGCGGCAGGCTCACGACGCGTCGCGCGGGCGGTAGATCTCCGTCTGCTGCTCCGCGTCGGGCGGCTGGTCGCGGGCCGGAGGCCGCGCGGGTTCCGCCGACGGTGCGGAGACCGTGGGCGCGGGCGCGGGTTGCGGCGTGGCCGGCCTTGCCGACGCCGGTTGCGCGGACGCGGGTTGCGCGGACGCGGGTTGCGCGGACGCGGGTTGCGCGGACGCGGGTTGCGCGGACGCGGGCGTCGCGGACGCCGGCCTCGCTGGCGCCGGCGGAGCGGACGCGGCCTGCGGCGCGCCTGGCGTCTGCGCAGGCGACGCGCCGGTCTGCTCCGCGGCCTGCTCGAGGCCCGAGCCGGGCACGACGAGCGTGGCGGACGTCGGCTGCTCGACCGGCGCGGGCGGTGCCTGCGGCGGCGCCGCGATCGCGCCGCCGACCTCGCCCATCGCCTGCGCGCCGCCGAACTGCAGCCCGCAGCGCGGGCAGAAGTTGTCCTCGCTGGCGTGCAGCGCGCCGCAGCGCGGGCACGACGACAGCCCCGGCTCGCGCAGCTCGTGGATCGGGCGGCGGTCGTCGAGCACGCGCTCGAGCGCGCGCAGCTCCTGGTCGACGGCGGCGAGCGCGGTGAGCTTCGCCTCGACGAGGTCGGGGCGGTCGCGGCCGAAGCGGCGCATGTCGAAGATCAGGCCGCCGACGTCGCGGAAGGCGAGCTCGCGGGCGCGGCGCAGGAAGCGCAGCCGCCGGCGCAGCCTGGCCGCGGTCGCGGAAGCTCGCGTTGCCGGCGGTCTCGACGACCTCCGTGGTCTCGATGGCCGTCGCGATGCCGCCGCCCGGCTGCACGCCGGGCTGCGATGCGGGGCCGCCGCCGGGCTGCAGCGCCGGCTGCTGGGCGGCGCGCTTGCCCCAGGGCACGCTCCTGCGCCCGCGCGGGCGCAGGCGTGAGACACCGGCCTTGAGGCGGGCTGCGAGGCCGGCGGCGCTGGGGCGGGGGGAGCCCGGAGCGCGTCGGCGGAGAGATGCGCTGCTTCAGTCCGGTCATGAGCGATGGGGCACCGAGCGACGGCTCGGTCGGTGCCTCGGCGGGCGGAGTATAGAGGCGGTGCCGGACCGCCCGACACCAGCCAGCGCCAGGCCGTCGCGACGCGGGCCGGCGAGCGCGTCGGCCGAGTACTGCAGCGCGCGGGCGCGTCCCGGCGACCCGCGGATCGGCGGTCTTCGAGGTGCGGCGCGAGCGCCGCGCGCCACGTCGCGAGGTCCCATTCGGCGCACAGCGTGCCCGCGATCCCGCGCAGCGCCTCGGCGTGCGCTGCCGGTCGGGCGCGCGAGCACCGGCACGTCGCACGCGAGCGCCTCGACGCACGCGAGGCCGAACGTCTCCCAGTCGCTCGGGCAGATGACGGCGTTCGCGGCGTTCATCCACAGCGGCGACCTCGTCGTCGGCGACGTCGCCGAGCGTGAGCAGCTCGGCGCCGTCGCTCGCGGCCGTAGCTCGCGCGCGCGGTCGACGTGCTTGACCGCGCGCGCGGGGTCGTAGGGGAAGAGCAGGTAGCGGCCGTCGGGGTCGAGGCCGAGCTGCTCGCGCGCCTCGCGGCGGTCGATCGGGTGAAAGCGGTCGACGTCGATCCCGCACGGCAGGATCGCGATCGTGCGGCCGTCCGCCGCGCCGGGCACCTTGGCGGCGAAGCCGGGCGTCGGCGTGCCGACGAGGTCCATCCGGCGTAGCACGGGCGTCGTGATCTTGCGCGAGCGCGGGTGGTAGAGGTCGTTGCCGTGCAGCGTGACGAGCGCGCTTGTCGGCCTTCACGGCGAGGGCCGGCCAAGCGGTGAGACCGAAGTGGGCGTGGACGACGTCGAAGCGCCGGCCTTTGAAGCGCCGCTTGAGCGTGCTGGCGGCGCGCACGTAGCTGCCCGAGCCGCCGGGCGCGAACGCGTGCAGCTCGACGTCGAGGCCGTCGATGCGTCGCAGCGCCTCGACCTGGTCGCGGACGAAGCCGCCCAGCGCCGGGCGTGCGGGGGAGGGGTACATGTTGGTGACGACGAGCGCGCGCATGCCGAGGTTGCGCACCTTCACAGAGTCGGCACACGTTCGCGTCCAAGACGTTGCAATCGCGTCTAGATCCGTCACACCCTTCCGCGCAGCATCGGGGCCATACCGAACCCCACCCGCTGGAGGCCGCAGATGCCGTATCGAACGATGGGCTGGATCCACGCAAACGTCGCCCGCCTGCTGCGCGAGGAGCGCGGTCAGGGCACCGTCGAGTACGTCGGGCTGATGCTGCTGCTCGCGGCGCTGCTGACGGGCGTCGTCGCCGCCGCTTCGTCCGTCAAGGGCGGCGGCATCCCGCAGGAGATCGCCACGAAGCTCAAGGAGACGATCGACAGCTTGGGCGGCAAGAAGTAGCGCGGTTCGCGCCGCTTGCGCGCGGCGTCGACCGAGCCGTGACGCTGGCCAGGCACGCTGTGGCGTGCCTGGCCGGTTGGGCTGCGCGCCGACGTAGGCCGCCGCGGCGAGATCATGCTCCGGCTTAGACTGCATTCAGATAAGGCGATACGACGTGACCTTCTCGCAGAATCCGACTAGACATCGGATAAGTCTGGTAACGTGGCTAACTTATCCGATGCTGCGGCTCGCCTGGCGAGCCTGCGACCTCAGCCGTCGCCGGCTACCGAGCGCTCCGACCTATGAAGGAGGTCACGAATGTCGACGGTTCGCCAGGAAGCATCTACCGACACGGCGCCGCCCGTGCTCGTCTTCGACTTCGACGGTGTCCTGTGCGACTCGCTCGAGGAGTGCATCATGGTCGCGTGGTACGCCCACACGGGCGCGCCGGTCGGCGACTTCGCCGAGCGCGGGCTCGACGGCGTGCCGCCGGCTGTGGCAGAGCGCTTCGAGCGCTGCCGTCCGTTCATGCGTCACGTGCCCCACCTGCTCGTCCCGATCGTCGAGTCCGGCACCCTGGCGACGCAGGAGTCCTTCGACGCTCGCTTCGCCGCGATCGGCGCGGACGAGGCGGACGCGTTCGCGCAGGCCGCCGAGCGCTACCGCGCGGCCCTGCGGCGTGAGTATCCGGAGCAATGGTCCGCTCGCCATGCCGTCGAGCGGCGCTTGACCGGCGTCATCCGCGGCGCGTACATCGCGACGGCGCGAGACGCCGCGTCGGTCGGCCACATCCTGCGCGCGCACGGGATGGCGATCCACGACGAGAACGTCTTCGGCTCGCTGCGCTGCAAGCCGCTGGCGCTCGACGCCATCGCCACGCGGGAGGCGCGCCCGCGGGCCGAGGTCGTGCTCGTCGACGACAGCCTCGAGAACTGCCTCGCCGCGCGCCAGGACGGCTTCGGCGCGCACTGGGCGTCGTGGGGATACCACCGGCCCGGCGACGCCGAGACTGCGAGAAGATGTGGGATACGGGTATTGACGGTCGAGGCTCTGCTGCGCGACCGCGCCGTCCCGCAAGCCGCACGACCATGACCACCGCACCCGCACCCAAGCTCGCGCACCTGCGCAGCTTCCTCTACGTGTCGCGCCACCGCTCGATCAGCAAGGCGGCGGCCGAGCTCGGCGTGAGCCAGCCGACCGTGACCGAGCACATCCAGCGGCTCGAGGAGGGCTATGGCCGACCGCTGTTCACGCGCGGGCCCAACGGCGTCGAGCTGACGCTCGCGGGCGAGGCCCTCAAGCGGACGATCCAGCCGTCGCTCGAGCAGCTCGACCGCCTGACGTTCGCCGAGACGCCGATGGAGTCGCACATCGGCCTGGGCGGGCCGCCGGACCTGCTGTCCATGCGCGTGCTCCCGGCCCTCAAGCCGCTGTACGACGCCAACGTCTACATCCGGATCCGGCCCGGGACCGCCGAGCAGCTGCTCGAGCAGCTCGAGGACCACACGCTGGACATGTTCATCGCGACGCGCGAGGTCCACAGCGAGACGACCGCGATCAGGTACGCGCCGCTGTTCGACGAGGAGTACGTGCTGGTCGGCGCTCGGGAGTGGCACGAGCGCATCCAGGTCAAGCTCGAGCCGGGCGACACGAGGGAGGAGATCGAGCTCAAGACCGTCGAGGCCCTCGCCGGCGCCCCGTTCATCGCGTTCGACGAGACGCTGACGGTCATCCGCGACCACCCGCTCGTGTCCAAGCACCGCAACACGCTCTTCGCGGAGGACAAGCTCAAGCAGGTGCCGCTGATCATGCCGGACTTCCGGGCGCTGCGGGAGGTCGCGATCACGGGCTCGGGCGTGACGGTCATCCCGCGCTACATCGTTCAGGAGGCGCTGCGGGAGGAGCGGCTCTTCGAGCTCTACGAGCCGGTCAACCGCCGCTTCAACACGCTCTTCATCGCCTATCGCGACGAGCCGCGCGGCGAGATCGCCGACCGGCTGATCAGCACGCTGCAGATGAGCGCGCCGTTCTGGGAGGAGCGGGCGAGCGTCGTGGCGTGACTGCGCCGCGACGCGCAGCGCCCCCCGATGGTTGTCGAGGGGCGCCGCGCGTCGTCGAGCCCGCTCAGGTCAGGTCGATGCGAGCGTCGAGCGCTCGCCGCAGAGCTCGATCACGGTCTTCATGAACGGCCCGACGGCGCCGTAGTACGAGCACGTGACCATGTTGCGGTCCACGATGACGTCCGCCTCCTCGATCTCGGCGCCCGAGTTCATCATGTCGTCGCGCATGCCGACGTACGCGCACGCCCGCCGTCCGCGCATGATGCCCGCGGAGATCATGATCCACGGTCCGTGGCAGAGGCCGGCGACGACCTTGCCGCCGGCGTCCATCTCCTGGACGAACTCCAGCACGGAGCGATCCTGGCGCACGCGGTCGGGTGCCTCGTGGCCGCCCGTGAGGATGACGAGGTCGAAGTTGTCGACGTCGAGGTCCTCGAAGGAGATGCACGGCTTCGCCCGCTTGTCGAGCGGCACTCCGACGCCGTACTTCCCCGTCACGGGCCGGCCACCGGCGGTCGCGACCTCGACGTCGAAGCCCGCCTCCTTCACGCGGTAGTACGTGTAGATGACGTCGTGGTCCTGGAAGCCGGGGCCGGTGATGATCACTGCGCGCGTCATGGTGAGTCCTCCTGGTGAGTGCTGCGGATGGTGAGGTACATGTGGCCGACGCAGACCGCGCCGAAGTCGTCGGGTGTGGCGATCGCGATGTCGCGACGCAGGACGCCGAGGAGGTCGAGCGAGATCGCGAAGGCGATCCGGTCGGGGTCCTGCTGGACCTCGAAGCCCGGCTCCACGGCGAAGCCGTGCGCGCCGCCGGCGCAGCGCGGTCGAACGCGCGCCCGCGGAGGTCCGCCCGTGACCGGCTCGAGCGGCGGGTCCAGCGGACCCATGTGCGCGGCGCCCTCGTAGTCGGTCTTGCGTCGCCCGTGATCGTCCTCGAGGCGAACGAGGTCGAACTTGTCGCGCGGCGTCTCGATCTCGACGAGCGTCATGCCCGTGTGGGCGTGACTGCAATGGGCCGCGCCCTGCTCGATGTGCAGCACCACGCCGGGGAACAAGGGGATCCGGCGAGCGCTCACCGGTCACCGTCTCCCCGTGGCCGCTCACGCACAGCAGGAACGTGTCCTTGCGTGGGTGGCAGTGCATCGACGTGCGGGTGCCTGCCTGCAGCTCGAGCATCCAGACGTCGATGAGCGCATCGTCGTAGATGCGGTACTCACGACCCCATGGCTTGCGGATCAGGTTGTCGAGGTAGCGGTGGTGGGCACTCCCGGGGCGTTCGCGCTTGACACGCGTGTGCGCCAGCCGCGTGAGTGCGGCGGCGTCCTGCGGCAGGCAGTGAATGACCGGCTGCGGTGGCTTGGCTGGGGGGGTTGAGGTCGACATGCCGCCATGCTCGACGCGTGGCGGCGTGCTTCCGAGTGCCTCATCCGGAGGTGGGCACTCCCTCTCCGGAGGGGTGACATCCGCAAGCGGATGGTGACGTCGGCATGTGCGAACGGTGCGCCGCGGGGCCCGGCGAATCGGTCAGACGTAGTCCTCCGGCCGCACAAGCCGATGCTCCAGCGCCAGCTCGACCAGCCCGAAGCGGTTCTGCTCCTTGGTGCCCGCGAGGCTCGTACTTCCTGTACATCTGGCTGAGCAGGTCGCTGACGCGCTCGGCTCCGATGGGCGGCTTGAGGCGCGGCGCCGATCTGCGCGTTGCTCGGCGTCGCGACCGGGCTGCCGGCCGCGCCGAACTGCGGCCGGCAGAGCTCCACGAGCACGTCGTGCTGGCGTTTGGTCGGATCGCGGCACGTCGTAGTCGCGATCGCCGGTCGCGCCGCGATCGACGGGTACGCCGCCGATGCGCATCCACACCTCGCCCGCGAGCTTGACGTCGTGGTCGCCCGGAGCCATGCGCAGCGGGCCCGCCGGCTGGCTCGGTGCGGCCTGCAGCGGTCCGCACGGCGTGTCGGCGCCCGTCGCCGGTCTTCAGCGGGCGGTGCGCGGTGCCGTGCTTGGACCGCAGGTCCAGGAGGAACACGGAGGTGTCCGGCGGCGTGCTGCGCACGCGCAGCAGCACCTCGACGTGATCGCGCGAGACCAGCAGGTGCTCGATCGCGATCGTGTTGTCGGTCGAGCGGCCCGACGGTCACGGGCTTGTCCGGTCGCAGCGCGTGCACCTGCAGCACCCGCTCGCCGTCTGCGCCACGCGACGAACGGCCCCTGGCCCGGCGAGCTGCGGCGAGGCGGTTGGTCTCGCTGCGCGGTGGCGGCGCGCACGGGCAGGAAGTAGGTCGCGGGCATCGGGCTGCGTGCAGGGCGGGCTGCCATGGGGTGAACCTAGCCGCTGTGGCCGGCGTATCGACCTCGTTCTGGTGACAGTCGGACCACACCGGTAATGCAGCGGCGGCCGTGCGCCCGGCCGGCAACCGCGTGGCTCCGGTCCAAGGCAGCCCGTCTGGGAACATGCCCCGACCGTGTTTCGCGTCCCAGAGCCAACCGCCCCGATCGGCGTCTTCGACTCCGGCGTCGGCGGGCTGACCGTCCTGCATGAGCTGCTCGTCGCCCTGCCGCAGGAGGACTTCCTGTACGTGGGCGACTCCGCGCGCTTTCCCTACGGCGACCGCAGCGCGCCGCAGCTGCGCGCGTTCTCGCGCCAGATCGCCGACATCCTGCTCGACCGCGGCGTGAAGCTCATCGTCGTCGCCTGCAACTCGGCGACCTCGAGCGCGATCGACGACCTGCCGCTGCACGTCGCACAGCGCGGCTACGCGGTCGACGTCATCGGCGTCGTCGGGCCGGAGTCCAACCTCGCGGTCGCGCGGACCGACAACGGCAAGATCGGCGTGCTCGCCACGCCCGCGACGATCGCGAGCGGCGCCTACGAGCGCGCCGTGCTCGCCGCCGACCCGCTCGTGCGCCTGACGAGTGTCCCGTGCCCGCAGCTCGCGCAGATCAGCCAGACCGGCGCGCCGATCACCGAACAGGACGTCGAGCTCGCGCGCGAGTACTGCGCCCCGCTGCGCGCGGCCGGCGTCGACACGGTCATTCTCGGCTGCACGCACTATCCCTTCGTCCGCGCGCTCCTGCAGCGCCTGCTCGGCCCGAAGGTCACGCTGGTGACGTCGGGCACCGCGATCGCCCGCCGCGTCGGGCACGCGCTCGCGCTGAAGGACCTCGCGACGCCGCGCGCCGCCGACGCCGAGGGGCGCTACAGCTTCCTGTGCACCGGCGACGCGACCGCGTTCGCCGAGATCGGAACCCGCTTCCTGCAGCTGCCGATGGGCGTTGTGGACCACGTCGAACTCCCGAATGAGGCCCTCGTATGACTACCGACCACATCGCCGGAACGCTCCTACGGCCGCGCACCCGACGGCCTCAGACCCGACGACGATCGAGCCTCACTTCGTCAAGCCGGCGGCCGGCTCGGCGCTCATCACGCAGGGCGAGACGCGCGTCATCTGCACCGCCTCGGTGCAGGAGAGCGTCCCGCGCTGGATGGCCGGCAAGGGCCGCGGCTGGGTCACCGCCGAGTACGGGATGCTGCCCGCCTCGACCGGTGACCGCAAGCAGCGCGACATCTCCAAGGGCAAGCTCGACGGGCGCTCCGTCGAGATCCAGCGGCTGATCGGGCGCTCGATCCGCGGCGTCATCGACTTCGAGGCCCTGGGCGAGCGCACGATCTACCTCGACTGCGACGTGCTCACCGCCGACGGCGGCACGCGCTGCGCCTCGATCACGGGCGCGTTCGTCGCGCTGGACCTCGCCTGCCGCAAGCTGCTCGCCGACGGGCTCCTCGCGAGCACGCCGCTCACCGGCACCGTCGCGGCGATCTCCGCCGGCATCGTCGGCCGCGTGCCGCTGCTCGACCTCGACTACTCCGAGGACTCGACCGCCGAGGTCGACGCGAACGTCGTCATGACCGGCGAGGGTGGGCTCATCGAGGTCCAGGCGACCGCCGAGCGCACGCCGCTCTCGCGCGCGCACCTCGACGAGCTGCTCGCGCTCGCGGCCAGCGGGATCGAGGCGCTGCGCGAGGTGCAGGCGAGCGCGGTGAAGTGAGGCTCGTCCTCGCGACCCGCAACGCCCACAAGGCGCGCGAGTTCGCGACGCTGCTGGCGCCGCACGAGATCGTCGCACTGCCCGACGACGTGGAGCTGCCCCCCGAGACGGGCGACACGTTCTTCGAGAACGCGCGCGAGAAGGCGGTCACCGCGGCGGGTGCGACCGGCATGGCCGCGATCGCCGACGACTCCGGCATCGAAGCCGCCGCGCTCGGCGGCAAGCCCGGCGTGCGCTCGGCGCGCTTCGCCGGCGAGGACGCGACCGACGAGGAGAACCTCGCGAAGCTCCTGCGCGACGCGCCCGCCGGCTCGGCGCTCGCGTACGTGTGCTCGCTCGTGCTGGCGGAGCCGGGCGAAGGGGGCGCGGGTGGAGGGGGCGCGGGTGGAGGGGGCGCGGGCGGAGGACCCTCCGGTGGCGGCGCGGGCGGAGGGTCCTCCGGACCGGGAGGGGGCGCGGGTGCCTTCATCCTGCACGCCGTCGAGGGTCGCTGCACCGGCACCCTCGCCGCGGACCCGCGGGGCGACGGCGGGTTCGGCTACGACCCCGCCTTCCTGCCCGACGACGTCCCCGACGGGCGCACGATGGCCGAGCTCGAGCCCGCCGAGAAGGACGCGATCAGCCACCGCGGGCGTGCGGCCCGCGAGCTGCTCGCCCGCCTGGACGGCTGATGACAGGCCCGTTGCTCGCTGCGACCGCGCGGCCCGGCACCGTGAAGACCCGAGCAGCCGCGCTGTCGATCGCGTCCAACTGCGTCCTCATCGCGCTGAAGCTCGCCGCCGGCGCGATCACGGGATCGGTCGCGATCATCACCGAGGCGATGCACTCGTCGGTCGACCTCATCGCGTCGATCGTCGCGTTCGTCTCGGTGCGCACGGCCGACAAGCCGGCCGACTCGGACCACCCCTACGGGCACGACAAGTTCGAGAACCTCGCGGCTGCCATCGAGGCGCTGCTTATCCTCGTCGGCGCCGGGGTCATCGTGTTCGAGTCGGTGCGGCGGCTGTCGTCCGGCGCGGAGGTGCACTCGCTCGGCATCGGCATCGCGGTGATCGCGTTCTCTGTCATGGCCAACGTCGTCGTGTCGACGATCCTCGCGCGGCGCGCGCGCGAGACGGACTCCCCGGCGCTCGAAGGAGACGCCGCGCACCTGCGCACGGACGCGGCGACCTCGGCCGCCGTCCTCGTCGGGCTCGTGATCGTGGAGCTGACGGGCGCCGCCTGGCTGGATCCGGTCATCGCGCTCGCGGTCGCAGCGGCGATCGTCTACGCCGGGATGAAGCTCTTGTTCCGCGCGTCGCGGGTGCTCGTCGACGAGGCGCTGCCGCCCGAGGAGCTCGACGCGGTGCGTGCCGCGATCGAGGAGTTCGGGGCCCAGGGCGTCTGCGGCTACCACAAGCTCCGCGCGCGCCGGGGCGGCTCACGGCGCTACGTCGACCTGCACGTGCAGTTCGTCGCCGGCACGACGCTCGAAGCCGCGCACGACACCGCCCACCGTCTGCAGGACGCGATCCGCGAGCGCGTGCGCGGCGCCGACGTGCTCATCCACCTCGAGCCGGAGGCGAGCGTGCACCCCGGCACCGAGCTGCGCGTGGACTGAGGCGCCGCGGCGCGCGCGAAGGCGAGCGCCGCCGCGGCGGGGCGAAGGAGGTGCGCCGGCCGTGCCCGGAGGAGCCGCCCGGGGTGGCGGGCGGCTCCTCCTCCGGCACGCGGCGGGCGTCAGCCACCCGGCGTGACCTCGACGACGCTCGATCCCAGCACCTTCGCGGGATCGGCGCGGTCGCCGTCGTACCAGAGCACGATCCCGCGCAGCTCGTCGCTGCCGCCGACGCCCGACCAGCGCAGGTCGAACGCGCTCTTGGCGAGCGGGAACGCGTGCTGCGGGTCGCCGCCGAGCACGATCCCCGGGCCGGGAGCCGGGTCGTCGGGCTTCGGATCGGCGACCGTCCAGCTCGACAGGTCGAACGTCACCGGCACGTCGCTCGACCCGGAGACCGACAGCACGTACTTGCCCGGTGGCGGCGAGATGACGTCCACGCGGGTGAAGTCGGTGCGGTCGAGGTCGGCGCCCTCGGCGACCGGGTCGGCGGGGTCGACGGTCCCGTCCCCGTCGAGGTCGCGGAAGAGCATCGCGTTGAAGAACTCCGGATCGGCGCCGTGCGCCTTCACCTGAGCGCTGTACAGCGCGGTGCCCGGTGCGATGTCGACCGGGATCGTGGCCTCCTGCACGCCGGGAAACAGCTCGCTCGTCGTGGCCTCGCGCCGCTGCGGTGCCGCCAGGCCGTGCGCGACTCCCGACACCGTCGCGGAGATCCCGAGTCCGACGGGCGTGCTCCCGGCGGCGCCCTGCGCGGCCACCTGGATCCGCTTGGGCGCATCCACGATCCCCGGGTTGTGGATCGCCACCGGCACGCGGACCTCGCGCCCGCTGGCGACGTTCGTCAGCACGACCGTCGCGTCCTGGAACGCGCGGCTGGCGCGGTCCAGGCGCGAGTCGATCCGCAGCGCCTGCCGGGCAGCCGGGTCGAGCGCGAAGCTCGCCGGGCTGACCGAGATCGCGCCGCGGCCCATGCCCGGCGCCTCGACGCGCGCCGACCAGCGCGTGCGCTTCGCCTCGACGCTCGTCACCGTGCGCTGCAGGGTGATCTGCGTCGTCGCACCGTCGAGTGAGACCGACGGCAGCTCGAGGTCGCGCGCGGCGAGGTCGCCGGCCGCGAAGCGCCGGTAGTCGTCCTCGGATGGCGCGACCACGAGGCCCGGCCGGGCCGCCGCGTTCGGATCGATCCGCCCGCCGCCGGCGGCGACGTGCGGCGCGACCCCCTGGCCGTCGGAGTCGACCGCGGGCTGCGCGGTCGTCACGAGCGCCGAGCGGATCGCGGCGGGCGACCAGTCCGGGTGAAGCTGCGTGAGCAGCGCACCCGTGCCCGCGACGATCGGCGAGGCCATCGACGTCCCCGACAGGACGTTGAACCGCTCCTGGCCCTCGTCGCCGAACTGCGACGCGTACGTGTCGGGGCTGTAGGCCGCGAGCACGTTGACGCCGGGCGCGGCGACGTCGGGACGCGCCAAGTCCGGCCTTGCGACACCCGGTCCGCGCGACGAGAACCACGCGACGCGGTGCGGCTGCCAGCGCGTGGCGGCGGCCCCGACGAAGGAGACCTTCCCTCCGGAGGCCGCGATGCGCCGCAGCGCCGGCAGGTCGGAGTTGTCGACGTACAGCGACGGCAGCAGGCTTGCGACCGCGGGGTCGTCGGATCGTGCGAGGTCGATCGGCATCACGAATCCCGCGGCGCCCGCCGCGGACAGGACGTCCATGAGCAGCCCCGTCGGCGCGAACGGCTCGCAGATCACGATCGCGCCGCGTACCCGCTCGGGCGTCATGCCGCCGTAGCAGTAGCGCGGGTCGTCGAGCACGCCGTCGCCGGGCTTGCTGAAGCTGGCCGCGTCGACGAGCCGCACGTCGCGCAGGCCCGAGGCCGAGGTCGCGGCGGCGATCCGCTCGCGTGCACCTCGCGCCTCGATCGTCGTGCGGAACGTGCGCGCGCCGGTCGTGGCGGCGACCGCGGTCGCCCACGGGGCCGTGGCCGGGCTGCCGAGCGCGCCCTCGAGCTCGCCGGCGTTGCCGGCCGCGACCGCGACGAAGACGCCGGCCGCGTCGGCGTTCAGGAGCGCGATCTCGGTCGGCGTCGGGCCGCCGGACGTGTCCTCGCCGCTGCCAAGCGACAGGTTCAGGACGTCGACGCCGTCGGCCACCGCGCTGTCGATCGCCGCGATGACGTCGATGGAGGAGCAGACGCCGGGTCCCCAGCAGGCCTTGTACATCGCGAGGTGCGCGGCGGGCGCGATGCCGGTGATGCGGTCGACGCCGAGCGGGTTGATGCCGATCAGCGGGTCGACGCCGGCGTCACCGACGGCCGTCGAGGCGACATGCGTCC
The DNA here is from genome assembly GCA_963743055.1 of uncultured Actinomycetes bacterium. Classification (GTDB taxonomy): domain Bacteria; phylum Actinomycetota; class Thermoleophilia; order Solirubrobacterales; family Solirubrobacteraceae; genus CADCVQ01. Next base: position 304,869 of record CAVUOK010000010.1, read on the forward strand.
CGTGGCCGGCCTCGTCGCGCGGGGAGACGTAGGACTCCTCGGGCAGCTCGCCGAAGCCGTCGGAGAACCAGCGCGCGCCGACGAGCTTGTTCGTGCAGGACTCGGCGGGGAACTGCTCGCCGGTCTGGCATGTGCCATGCCACGTCGCGGGTGGTGGTGCGATGCCCGCGGGGGCGAACGACGCGCTGTCGGGCGTCACGCCGGAGTCGACGACCCCGACGACGACGCCCTTGCCGGCGCCGCGCGGGCCGCCGAGCTGGCGCCACAGCCCGCCGGGGAGGCCGAGCAGGTCGGCCTCCGAGCCGGCGATGTTGCCGGCGCCGGCCGGTGCGGAGGTGTCGGGGGAGGGCGCCTGCGCGCCGACGCCGGTGAGCTCGAAGAAGCTCTCGCGCACGACGCGGCTCACGCCGTCGGTCGCGCGCAGCGCCTTGACCTGCTCGTCGCTCAGCTTCGCGGCGAAGCCGTTGAACGCCGTGCGGTACTCGACCGACGGCTTCGCGCCCGGCGCCGCGGCGGCGATGACCGCCGCCTGGCGGCGCCCCAGCTCGCTCTCGTACGCGCGGGCGCCCGCGCTTGCCGGATCGATCCGGCGGCCGGTCGCGGACGGCGCGGTCGCGCCGAGGCCGGCGATCCCGCCGCGGTAGCGGGCCAGCGGCGGCGCCGCGAGCTCGACGATCCACTGGTCGGCCGCGGGCTTGCGCGCCTCGGTGGCGGCGCGCGGCTGCGGGCGCGCGGCCTGCGGCAACGCCGCCGCGAGGCCGGGCGGCAACGCCGCGGCGAAGCGCTGCGGGGGTGGGGTGGGTCCGTCGGCCTTGGCCGGCGACGCCACGGCGGCGACGGCAAGCGCCGCGACGAGCGCGATCGCTGCTCGTACCGGCGTGCTGGACATGTCGCGTGCGGGCATGAACGGGTCCTTTCCTGATCTCGCGGGGCGGGGTGTTCACCGACCACGAGTCAGGCACCGTCAAAGCAACGGACGTTCGTCGTACTTGGCGCGCTGACGCTCGCCGGCAAACGCCCGCGAAGGCCGGCTCAGCGCAGGTTGATCGCCGCGCACAGCCCGACGGCGATCGCGAGCGCGCCGTAGCCGTTGTAGCCGGAGACGAACAGCAGCAGCGCCGTGATCAGCGCCGCCGCCACCGTCGCCAGCCATGCGATCCTGCTGAGGGGCACGCACGCATCCTCCCCGATCGGCAGGTATCCGGTCGCGCTGCTAGCTTCGGCGTGACCTCTTACGCAGCCCAAGGGAGCTTCACCCTGTGACGAAGGCCCAGCTCGTCGACGCAGTCGCCGCTCGCAGCGGCCTGTCGCGCAAGCAGTCCGCCGAGGCGATCGATGCGGCACTCGACACCGTCGAGGCCGTGCTCAGCCGCGGCGGCGAGGTCATGCTGGCTGGCTTCGGCAAGTTCAGCACGGCCGAGCGCGGCGCGCGCCAGGGCGTGCATCCGCGCACCGGCGAGACGATGAACATCGCCGCGACGATCGTCCCGAAGTTCACCGCCGGCTCGAGCCTCAAGCAGGCCGTCCGCAAGTAGTGGCGCCGATCGGCTTCGGCGACCGGCTGGCCGCGCTCGTCGCGGCGCGCGAGTCGCAGATCGTGCTGGGCCTGGACCCCGACCCCGCGCGCCTGTGGCCCGAGGCGATCGAGCAGGCCCCGGCCGAGGGCTCGCCGGCAAAGCGCGCCGCGGCGGCCGTGCGCGCGCACTGCATCGCCCTCATCGACGGTGCCGGGCCGGCGTGCGTCGCCGTCAAGCCGCAGCTCGCCTGCTTCGAGCGCCTCGGCGCGGACGGCTGGGCCGCGCTGCAGGCGACCGTCGACCACGCCCGCGACGCCGGCCTGCTCGTCATCGCCGACGCGAAGCGCGGCGACATCGACGTCTCGGCGACCGCCTACGCGCAGGCGCTCGTCGGCTCGACGCAGACGCCGTTCGGCGAGGCCCCGGGGCTCGGCGCCGACGCGTTCACCGCCAACCCCCTGCTAGGCGTCGACGCGCTCGCCCCGTTCGCACGAGCCGCCCAAGCCGCACAGGCCGGGATCTTCGTGCTCGTGCGGACGTCGAACCCCGGTGCGGCCGACGTCGAGGACCTCGAGCTCGCCTCCGGCGGGACGGTGTGGCAGCAACTCGCGCGCATCGTCGCGCAGCTCGCCGCGCCGGGCGACGGGCTCGCGGAGATCGGCGCGGTCGTCGGCGCCACGCAGCCCGCGCACCTCGCGCGCGCGCGGGAACTCATGCCGCGCGCGCCGTTCCTGCTGCCCGGCATCGGCGCGCAGGGCGGCCGCGTCGAGGATCTCGCGCCCGCCTTCGCACCGGGCCGCGCCGGCGGCCTGGTCAGCGCGTCGCGGTCGATCGCCCGCGCCCACGAGTCGGCTGGTGCCGGCGGCCCGCGCGACGCCGCACGCGCCGAGGCCGAGCGGCTGCGCGAGCTGGCGTGGTCGCTGGGGTGACGCCACCGGCGTCCACCGTGCCCCGTATGCTCCACGGCGGATGTTGCAGGCGCCAAGGATCGTCCGCTGGACGCTGCCGGCTCTCCTGCTCACGCTGGTGATCGGGGGATACGCCATCGTTGCCGCGAGCGGCCGCGAGGACGGCGGCAAGCCGAGCACGTCCGCCCCGGCGACGACGTCGACCACGTCGAAGAGCAAGCAGCGCCACAAGCCCAAGCGCGTGAAGGTGCGAGAGGGCGACACGGTTGCGGCGATCGCGCGCCGCGCGAAGCTCACGGTCGTCCGGCTGCTCGAGCTCAACCCCGCTGTCGACCCGCGCTTGCTGCGGCCGGGTCAGCGACTCAAGATCTCCCGGTGAGACGGCTTCTCGCCGCGCTCGCGGCCGTGCTCGCCGCGTGGCTGGCCGGCGCGCCCGCGGCCTCCGCCGCGTCGAACGCGGGCGCGCCCTCGCTGCAGGCACGCGCCGCGATCGTCATGGAGGCGTCGACCGGCGACGTCCTGTACTCCAAGCAGTCGACCCAGCGCCGCTCGATCGCGTCCGCGACGAAGCTCATGACGGTGCTCGTCGCGCTGCAGCGCACGGACCTCGACGACATCTTCACGGCGACGAACTACCACGCGGCGCCGGGCGAGTCGCAGATCGGCCTGCGGCCCGGCGAGCGGATGAGCGTCCGCGACCTGCTGCGCGCCACGCTGTTGCCGAGCGCCAACGACGCGGCGGCGGCGATCGCGGTGGGGACGATGGGCTCGACGCAGGCGTTCGTCGCCGAGATGAACAAGCGCGCGGCGGCGCTCGGCCTGCGCGACACCCACTACACGACGCCGGTCGGCCTCGACGACCCCGGCAACTACTCGAGCGCGCGCGACCTCGCGAAGCTCGCCGTGCGACTGCGCAGCTACGAGTTCTTCCGCCGCACGACCGACCTCCCGCGCGCGACCCTGCGCAGCGGTTCCCGCAAGCGGACGGTCATCAACCGCAACACGCTCGTGCGCAACGTCGACGCCGTCAACGGCGTCAAGACGGGGCATACGAACCGCGCGGGCTACGTCCTCGTCGGCTCGGCCCGGCGCGCCGGCGTGACGGTCGTCTCCGTCGTCCTCGGAGAGCCGAACGAGCGCGCCCGGGACGCGGACTCGCTCGCGCTGCTGCGCTACGGGCTGAGCGCCTACGAGGCGGTGACGCCGCTGCCCCAGGGCCGGACGCTCGGCAAGATCGACCTGCGTTACCGCCGGGGCAAGTCCGTCGACGTCGTCGCCGGAGCGACCGTGCGGCGCGTGCTGCGCGAGGGGACCCGGACGAGCGTGAGGGTCACGGGTCTGCCGAAGGAGGTCGACGGGCCGCTGCCGCGCGGCTCACGCGTGGGGACGGCGATCGTGCGAGCCGGCGACGAGGTGCTCTCGAGGGTGCCCGTCGTCACCGCGCGACCGGTCGAGGAGGCCGGGCTGGGGACGCGCCTGAGCGACCTCGCCAGCCGATCGCAGACGATCATCGCCCTGATCCTCCTGCTGGTCTGTAGCCTCCCTCTTCTGATGTTGCGCCGACGGGCGATGCGCCGCAAGCATGCTCTCGATGCAGAGCACCGCCGCGCGAGGCGCCGCGAGGAGACCCCGGTCTCGTGATTATCACCGTCACCCTCAACGCGGCCATCGACAAGTCCCTGTCGGTGCCGAACTTCCGCCTCGGGCGCCGCCACCGCACGGTCGAGCAGACGACGCTGCCGGGCGGCAAGGGCGTCAACGTCGCGCGCACGCTGAAGACGCTCGGCCAGCCTGTGATCGCCACGGGCTTCGCGGGCGGCGCGACCGGCACGCGGATCGTCGAGGCGCTCACCGACGAGGCGATCCTCAACGACTTCGTGCGCATCCGCGAGGAGTCGCGGACGAACACCGCGGTGCTCGACCCGACCAACGGCGAGCAGACCGAGATCAACGAGCGCGGGCCGGCCGTCAGCGCGCGCGAGATCGAGCTCTTCCACGACAAGCTCATGTACCTCGCGCGCGGCGCGGCGATCGTCATCTTCGCCGGATCGCTGCCGCGCGGCGTGGACTCGGACGTCTACGCCGACCTCATCAAGGAACTGCGCAAGCTCGGCTTGGTCGTCGTCATCGACACCGACGGCGACCCGCTGCGCCACGCGGTGCGGGCGTCGCCGAACGTCGTGTCGCCGAACGTGCTCGAGGCCGAGGAGCTCGTCGGTCACGAGTTCAACGACGACGAGGATCGCGTCATCGCGGTGCGCGAGATGGTCGCGCTCGGCGCCGTCGAGGCGATCATGACCGTGCCCGACGGCTGCTTCGCGTCTGTCCATTCCGAGGACGAGACGAAGCTCTACCGCGTGCGCATCCAGCCGCGCGAGGCCGTCGCGACCGTCGGCGCCGGCGACGCGTTCCTCGCGGGCTACGTGGCGGCGCGCTACGAGGGCAAGGTCGCGGGCGAGTGCCTGCGCTTCGGCGTCGCGTGCGGTGCGGAGTCCGTGCAGCGGCTGGGGGCGGGCCTCGTCGACCCGAACAAGGTCGAGCGGCTGCTGCCCGAGGTCGACGTCCAGCGACTCACCGCGCCGGCCGAGGTCTCCTGACGGCTGCGAAGGACGATCCGCGGCGCCGCGGCGGCGAGGTGCGGCGCAAGCGCGACGACGGCGACGCGCGCCGGCGCCTGTACCTGCTGCGCCACGCCAAGTCGAGCTGGGACGCCCCGGCGCTCGACGACCACGACCGGCCGCTCGCCCCGCGCGGCCGGCACGCCGGCGAGCTGCTCGCCGCGCATGTGCGCAGCGAGGCCATCGCGCCCGAGCTCGTCCTCTGCTCGACGTCGGTGCGCACCCGCGCGACGCTCGCGCTGCTGGGGCTCAGCGGAGCGACGCCCGTCGTCTACGAGCGCCGTCTCTACGGCGCGTCGGAGCGCGTCCTGCTCGAGCGCCTGCACGCCGTCGCCGACGACGTGGCGTCGGTCATGCTGGTCGGGCACAGCTCGGGGATCGAGGACCTGGCGCTGCTGCTCGCCCGCCGGGGCGAGCGCCTGGAGGAGATGCGCGAGAAGTTCCCGACCGGTGGGCTTGCGACGCTCGACTTCACGGGACGCTGGCGCAAGCTCGAGCGCGGCGACGCCGAGCTCACGAGCTACGTCATCCCGCGCGAGCTGCCCGACGGCTGAGCCGCGCACCGGGGGGTGGGGCTACCCGTACCCCAACATGCCTGCCAGCCGCATCGTCGGGGTGGCGGGGCGCTGGCAGGCTACGCCCTACGAACGAACACGCGACACTCGTGCGGACGACTCCCTCCGGTCCGCGACGATGAAGCCCCCTGGCGATTCAACCCAGCAGCCCCCCGGTTGCAGCGAATCGCTCCGCGGCGTCGCCGACTCACCCACAGCAAGACCTGAACCTCGCCCCCCCGGCGGGCTCAGGCCGTGGCCGCCACCTCCAGCGATCAGCGCTGCGCCCACGACGGGCTCGAAACGTTGCGAGCCAGGCGCCGCGCGGCGCCGCTGGCCGCCGACACGACGTAGAGATCGCGCCCGCGGACGAGCGCGACGCGCGTTGCGTCGGGACTGAACGCCGGGTCGAGGTCGGGGCCGCTCGTAAGGTCGCGGAGCCTCGTGCCGGACGTCGCGTCGAAGAGGACGATCGGCCCGGCCACGGCGCCGGGCGCGCCGCCGCTGCCCGGTCGCGCGACGGCGACGACCCGCTTGCCGTCCGCCGAGCCCGCGGGATCGTCGAGCCATCGCGCGGGATCCACCGCCACGCTGCGCACGCAGCCCGCCGACGCGGTGACCGTGCAGATGAACCACGGCTTGCCACCGTCCCCGAAGGCCTGGCGCAGCAGGTCGCGCCCGAGCCAGCCGCCGGACATCGGCCCTTCAGCGACGATGACGCTGCGCGCCGCGGGCTTGCCGGCGTCCAGCGTGATGAGGTTGCGCTCGAGCTCCGTGCCGCACGGGGGCGACGGGCACACGACGTCGGGGCGCTGGATGACGTCGATCCACGCGGCCGCGCCACCGTCGGATCGCAGGTTCACCTCGGGCGCCGCCTGGCGCAGCGCCGTGCCGATGCGCTCCGCGCTGCGGCCGTCGCGCTTGGCCCGGAAGACCTCCTCGCCGCGGATGAACGCGAGCTTTTGCCCCGAGCGCGACGCGCTGACGGACGTGTACGGCTTCGCGGACGTGCCCTTCAGGAGCGTGCGCTTCTTCCCGCTGGCCACGTCGACCTTGCAGATCGACGGACCGCACACGCCGTAGATGACGCCGGCCGTCGCTCCCCTGCCGGTAGCCGGCGAGACGGCGAGCGGCAGGGCGAGCAGCGCGAGGGCGGCCAAGATCCGGCGCATGCCCGCTACGTCGAGGCGCTCGCCGAGCCGCCGAAGTTGCTGCGCACCGTGATCGACACCGGGTTGAAGATGAAGCCGCGCTGGTCGGAGAAGCGCCCGCCGCCGTTGTTCGTGAGCGTGAACATGAAGCCGCCCGACGGCCCGAAGACGCTGAGGATCGCGTTCGGGTTGGTGCTCGTCGCCTCGATCTTCAGCAGGCCCTTCTTCCAGCTCGCGCTCTTGATCTTCACGACGTCGGGGGGCGCCGGGGCGCCGGGCCTCACGGTGATCGTCGTGGTGCGGGTGACGGCGAACCACCGGGCGGTGATCGTCACGGCCGTCGTCGTCGTGACCGGCGACGTCGTCACCGCGAACGCCCCGCTCGACGCGCCGCCGTTGACGACCGCATCGGCGGGGACCTGCACGACGGCCGGATTGCTGCTCGAGAGCTGGACGACGCGCCCGTCGGTCGTCGCGCTGAAGCGCACCGTGCCCGTCGCGGCGCTGCCGCCGGTGAGGCTCGTGGGGGTCGTGGAGACGGACGTCAGCGTCGGCCCGGCCGGCGTCGCGGCGTTGACGGAGAGCGTGGCGGTGCGCGGGGTGTTGCCGACCCATGCGGTGATCGTCACGAAGGTCGGCGGCGCGGCGGCGTTCGTCGCGATCGTGAACGTCGCGCTCGTCGCGCCGGCCGGCACCGTGACGGTCGCCGGCACGGTGGCGACCGAGGGGTCGCCGCTGAAGACGAGGACGGTCGTGCTCGCCGGGTCGGGGAAGGCCAGCGTGACCGTGCCCTGCGACGAGGCGCCGTCTCTGACCGCGTCGGGCGAGACGCTCAGCGACGAGATGACGCCGGCGGCCGCGGCTCCACCGGGGAAGGCGAGGAGCGCGGTCGCCGCCAGCGAGGCGAGGATCCAGAGACGTCGCATCGGTAGGTGCGAACGTACGCCTCCGGCGCGCCGCGCGCAACGGGACTTTGGTCTGATCGGCGAGCGGCCGCGGCGCGCGGGGTGGGTTGCCGCGCGCCGCTCAGGCCGCGACGGGCACGTCCGACGTGACCTCGACGAACACGCGCTCACCGCGCAGCTCGACGGTGTGCGCGACGACGGGGTCGCCGGCGCCGAGCGGCTCGCCCGTCGCCAGGTCGTAGCGGCGGTCGTGCAGCGGGCAGATGACCGCGCGGTCGCAGACGATCCCATCCGCCAGCGGACCGCCCATGTGCGGGCAGGCGGCGTCGAGCGCATACCAGCCGGCGGCGGCGCGGAACACCGCGATGCGCCGTCCGCCGAGCGTGACGACGCGGCCCTCGCCGAGCGGCACGTCGTCGACGTTGCAGGCGAACGTCATCGCTCACCTCCCGCCGGCGGGCCGACGAGGGCGGGCTCGCCCGCGCCCGGCTCGGGCTCGTCGAGCTCCGAGAACTGGCGCGGGTGGTACGGGTCGTCGCGTTCGAGCCAGGGGTCCTTGACCGCGGCCTTCGCGATCCGCAGACGCTCGCGAAGTGCGGCGCCGGTCTCCTCGCCGAGCACGATCTCCTTGATCCTCTCGAGGCCCACGCGCGGGATGAAGTCGTACGTGCGCTCCTTGTAGTCGGCGTTCTCGCGGTAGTACTGCAAGAACGTCGTCGCGATCCGCAGCGCCTCCGCGCGTGAGTCGACCGTCGCGAGGATGTCGGCCTCGCGCACGTTGCCGCCCGCCGCGCCGCCCGCGCGCACCTGCCAGCCGCCCTCGACCGCCACGCAGCCGATGTCCTTCACCGTGGCCTCGGCGCAGTTGCGCGGGCAGCCGCTCACGCCGGACTTCACCTTGTGCGGGGTGTGCAGCCCCTCCCACAGCTTCTCCATCTCGATCCCGAGGCCGATCGCGTCGCCGAGCCCGAAGCGGCAGAAGTCCGTGCCGACGCACGTCTTCACGGTGCGCACCGCCTTCGCGTACGCGTGCCCCGACGGCATCCCGAGGTCGCGCCAGATCTCCGGCAGGTCCTGCTTGCGGACGCCGAGCAGATCCAGCCGCTGGCCGCCCGTCACCTTCACCAGAGGCACCTCGAACTTGTCGGCGACGTCGGCGATGCGGCGTAGCTCGTCCGGCGTGCACACGCCGCCGTACATCCGCGGCACGACGGAGAACGTCCCGTCCTTCTGGATGTTCGCGTGGACGCGGTCGTTGATGAAGCGGGCATCGCGCTCCTCCTGGTGGCGGTTGGCGTTGACCTCGCTCACGAGGTACGCGAGCGCCGGCTTGCAGACGCCGCACTCGCGGCCCGTGCCACACGCCGTCGCGACGTCGGACACGGACTGAAAGCCCTCGTCGCGGATGCGACCGGCGAGTTGCTCGCGCGTCTGCTTGCGACACGGGCACAGGTATGTCGGCTCGTCGGACAGCCCGCCCGCGGCGGCGGCGACGATCTCCTTGACGGCGCCGCGGCAGGAGCCGCAGCCGGTGCCCGCGCGTGTCACGGCCATGACCTCGCGCGGCGTCGCGCAGCCGCCGTCGATGACGGCGGCCATGAGGTCGCCCTTGCAGACGCCGTTGCAGTCGCAGATCTGCGCCGTGTCGGGGAGGTCGGCGGGTCCCGCGAGCGAGGCGTCGGCGAGCGCCTGGAGCGGGTCGTCGATCGGCTCGCCCGCGCGAACCGCGGCCACCAGCGCCTCCGAGCCGCGCGTGTCGCCGAGCAGGATCGCGCCCACGACGCGCCCGTTGCGCGTGGCGAGCTTGCGGTAGACGCCGGCGGCGCCGTCGGTGACGACGGCCTCGTGGTCGCCGATCGCGTCGCCGGCGCAGACGAGGTCGATGCCGGCGACCTTGAGCTTCGCGCTCGGCACCGAGCCGAGGTACGCGGCCTCGTCGCCCGTCAGCGTGGCGGCAGCGACGCGCGCCTGGTCGTGGATCGGCGCGACGAGCCCGTAGACGATGCCGCGGTGCTGCGCGCACTCGCCGACGGCGAGCACGCCCGGCTCACTCGTGCGCATCGCGTCGTCGACGACGATCCCGCGCTCGCACTCGACGCCCATCGCGCGGGCGAGCTTGAGCTCGGGCCGGATGCCGATCGACACGACGACGAGGTCGGCAAGCAGCCGGTCGCCGCCCTTGAAGTGCAGTCCGGTCGCGTGCGTCTCGCCGATGATCGCGGTGGTGTTGCGCTCGAACTGGATCTGGACGTCGAGGTTCGCGAGCGCGGGGGCGAGCAGCGCGCCGGCGCCGGCGTCGAGCTGGCGCTCCATGAGGCGGTCGAGCAGGTGGATGACCGTGACGGCGCAGCCCTGCGCCGCGATCCCGCGCGCGGCCTCCAGGCCGAGCAGCCCGCCGCCGATGACGGCCGCGTGCTTCGCGCCGCCGGCCGCCGCCGAGCGGATCGCCTCGCAGTCCTCGGGGCCGCGGAAGGGGTGCACGCCCGGCAGCTCGATGCCGTGGATCGGCGGCATGAGCGGCTGCGAGCCGGTCGCGAGCACGAGCTTGTCGTAGCTCAGCGTGCGGCCGTCGTCGAGCTCGACGGTCCGCGCGCCCGTGTCCACCGACGTCACCCAGCGGCCGAGCTCGAGCTCGACGTCGTGGTCGGCGTACCACTCCCCGGGACGCAGCTGCAGCGTCTCGGGGTCCTCGCCCGAGACGAGGATCTCTGACAGCCGCACGCGGTCGTACGGCGCGCTGGGCTCCCCGCAGACCAGCGTGATCGTGGCGTCGGGGTCCCGTTCGCGCAGGGCTTCACAGACAGCTTGGCCGGCGATGCCACCACCGATGATCACGACCGAATCGCTCATGAGTGCGATCCTCGCGAACCGCCGTTTCCTCATGGTGTTGTGGGTGTTTCCAGGTGATGAACGGGCCGGCCGGCTACCGCTCGCTCACGACCGGCAGGCGATGTGCCCGGGCCACTGCGACAAAAGTCCCATGGCGCGTTCGCACTCGCGCTGCCAACGTGGCGTTTCACCACGAACCTCCGGAGGCCTCGCCTATGTCCAAGCTCCTTGCCCTGCTCGCCGCCGCGGGCGTCATCGCCGTCATCGCGACGCCTGCCATGGGGGCCGGCGCGTCGGTCAAGGTCGGCGACGACTTCTTCAAGGCCAAGACGGTCCGCATCACGAAGGGCTCGACCGTGACCTGGAGGTGGGTCGGCTCCGACGGCCACAACGTCGTCGGCAAGGGCTTCAAGTCCAAGATCCAGAACAAGGGCACGTTCAAGCACAAGTTCACGAAGACTGGCACCTTCAAGTACGTCTGCACGATCCACGACCAGATGAAGGGCACCGTCATCGTCAGGTAGGGCGCCGATCCACCGCGTCGCGGGCCCCTCGCCGAGCGCGAGGGGCCCGCCTGCGGCCCTGCTGGCGAGCGCCAGGAGTCCGCGCGATCAGGCGGCGAGCGGCGTCGCGGTCAGCGCCTGGCCGACCGTCGCGGCAACCTCGTGCGCGCAGCCCCACGAGAAGCTGAAGCCCGAGCCGCCGTGGCCGTAGTTGTGGACGACGTTCGTCGCCGCCTCGCGCTCGAGGCAGACGTTGCCGTTGCGCAGCGGGCGCAGGCCCACGCGGACCGGCTCGCGCGGGTCGAGCTCGGCGCGGGCGAGGACCGGCATGAACTCCAGGCAGCGGCGGTACATGTCGCGCACCGGCTGGTAGTTGTGCAGCCCGATGTCGAGGCTCCACTCGTCCTCCTCGGTGAGGCCGCCGAGCAGCAGCATGTTCTCGCCACGCGGGACGATGAAGACCATGTCCTGCTCCGTCGAACCCTCCGGGTGGGAGACGCAGTGCGCCTCGGTGACCTTCGGCATGCGGCTGCCATCGTTGATCGCCCGCACGAGGGCGCCGCGCAAGGGGTACATCTGCGCGCCGTGCATCTCGGCGGAGCCCAGGCCCGTGCAGTTGACGATCGCTCCGGCGCCGAACTCGCGGCACAGGCGCGCCTCGTTGTCGGCGAGCCGGCCGTCGATGCGGCCGTGCGTGATCGTGACGCCCGCGGCCTCGACCTGGCGGCGCAGCCAGCCCATGTACACGTCGGTGTCGATCATCGGGGCGATGAACGCGTAGGCGTCGACGATGCCCGTCTGCGGGCTGACGCCGTTGGCGCTCGCCAGGCCGGCGTCGTGGACGAAGCCGCGCACCTTGGGCGCGAGCTCGTTCATCTTGTGCAGCTCGCGGGCGGTCTGCGGCTTGGTGAAGTAGAAGTTCGCGCGCCGCATGTACACGCCGGTCGTGGGGTCGCGGGCGAGGTCGGAGAAGATCTCGTAGGACTCCATCGCCCACTCCTTCGAGCGCGCCAGCGAGGTCTGGTCGCGGTGATAGCCGCAGACGGCGGGCGGCCATTCCCACAATGCACCGGCGACGACCGAGACGAGGTCGGACTGGAACTTCTCGGCGACGACCTCGACCTCGACGCCGGCCCGCGCGAGCGCGAGCGCGCTGGTCAGGCCGCTGACGCCGGCCCCGACGACCAGCACGCGATCGGGCTGTGACGGTGAGGTGGTCGAACGGGAGATGCTGGGGAGGGCGTGCATGTCGGCTCCAGGTGAGAGGTGGTTTTCGGGAGTGACAGCAACATCGCACCGGGCGCATCCGCGCGCCTACGGGTGGCAGGTGGCCGTTGGTGCGGGTAGCTCCACTTCACGAGGCGCATCCTCTGCGTTACGTGGATGGCCGGTCATCAGGGAAACCCCCTGAACCGTAAATGTGAACGCACGCGTTTTTGTGAGCTACGAAGACGCGGCGTCTGCTCGCGCGTCGCCGCTTTGGCGGCTCGTCAGCCGTCGGAGGAGGAGGAGCTTGCGCTGGCCGCGGCCAGCAGCTCCTGCACGTCGCCGGAGCAGCCGCCGCAGCCGGTCGTCGCGCGCGTGCGCATCCCGACCTGGGCGACGGTCGTCAGGCCGTCGCGGCGGATCGCCGTCTGCACGTCGCCGACCGTCACGGAGTTGCACGAGCAGATCGTCGCCTCCGGGTCCTCGGCGAGCGGCGTGGCGGTCGTCAGGCCGCCTTCGAGCATCTCCGGCGGGACGTCCTCGCCCGTGCGCAGCAGCTCGGAGAGCTGGCGCGCCGCGCTCGCATCGCCGACGAGCACGCCGCCGGTCAGCCGGTCGCCGTCGAGCACGAGGCGGCGGTAGATGCCGCGCCGCGTGTCGGATGTGATGAGCTCGTCGTGGCCGGGCGGCGCCGCGCCGGCCGACCCGCCGCCCGCGTAGACGTCGACGCCGGAGACCTTGAGCGTCGTCGCCTGCACCGCGCCGTGGAAGGCGCCGGGGTCGCCGGCGATGCGCGCGCCGGCGACGCGGGCCTGCTCGGCGAGCGGCGCCCACAGGCCGTAGACGATGCCGCGATGCTCGGCGCACTCGCCGACCGACCACACGTTGGGCGCGCTCGCGCGCAGCTCGTCGTCGACGACGATGCCGCGCGCGCACTGCAGCCCCGCTTCGCGGGCGAGCGTCGTCTCGGCGCGCACGCCCGCCGCCACGACGACCCGCTCGCACGCGAGCGCCGAGCCGTCGTCGAGCACGACGCGGTCGGCCTCGATCTTCGCCGCGCTGCGATTGAGGCGGCACGCGATGCCCTGGCGCTCGAGGTCGCGGCGCAGCATCGTGGCGGCACCGGCGTCGAGCTGCATGTTCATGAGGTGGCCGGCGAGCTCGACGACCGTCACGGCGACGCCGCGGGCGTGCAGCCCTGCCGCGGCCTCGAGGCCGAGCAGGCCGCCGCCGACGACGACGGCGCGCGTGCCGGGCGGCGTCGCGGCGAGCGCGTCGGCGTCGCGCCACGTGCGGAAGACGTCGACGTGGGGGAGGTCCGCGCCGGGGATCGGCGGGATGAACGGTCGCGAGCCCGTCGCGATGACGAGCGCGTCGTAGGGGTGGGTGCCGCCCGCCTCGTCGATGACGACGCGTCTGTCGAGGTCGAAACGGTCGGCGCGGCAGCCGCCGCGCAGATCGACGCGGTGCTTGGCGTACCACGACAGCGGCCGCAGCTCGAGCTCGCCCGGTCCGGCCGTGCGCGCGAGCAGCTTCGACAGCTGGACGCGGTTGTAGACCGGGCCCGGCTCCTCGCCGAGCATCACGATCCTCCAGTCCTCGGCGGGGCGCCGGCGCAGCGCCTCCTCGACGACGGCCAGTCCGGACATGCCCGTGCCGACGACCACGAGCCGCTTGGGCTTGGACGGAGCGCGCCGCCTGACGGGCTCGTCGCGCCGGCGCACCGGCTCGAGGCGGACCGCGACGGCCTTGAGCTCGGGCTGGGCGGAGGTGGGATCGACCGCGGCGATCGTCAGCGAGTTCAGCGCGCCGGCGCCGGCGTCGGCGCGCAGCGCGCCCCAGTGAAACGGGGCGAACGCGACGCCGGCCGGCAGCGTGTCGTCGACCTTCACGGTGAAGCGCGCGTTGCCGCGGCGCGAGACGATCGTGACCTGCCCGCCGTCCTCGAGGTGCGCCGTGTCCGCATCCACGGGGTGGACCGACAGCGTCGGCTTGCCGGCCGACGCGAGCAGCGACGGCGAGTGGCCGGTGCGCGTCATCGTGTGCCACTGGTCGGCGACGCGGCCCGTCGTCAGGAGGACCGGGAAGTCGGGGTCGGGCATCTCGGCCGGGTCGACGTGGGGCGTCGGAGCGAAGCGCGCGCGGCCGTCGGGGGTCGGGAAGCGCTTGTCGGCGTACAGGCGCGGCGTGCCGGGATGCTCGTCGACCTCCTGCGCCGGGCACGGCCACTGCAGCCCGCCGGTCTGCTTCAGGCGCTCGTGCGAGACGCCGGTGAGGTCGCACGGGCGCCCGGCGGTGCAGGCGGCGAACTCGGCGAACACGGCGGCCGAGTCGGGCCACGCGAACGCGTCGCCGAAGCCCAGATGGCGCGCGAGGCCCGCGACGATCTCCCAGTCGGGCTTGGCCTCGCCGGGCGGCGCGACGACGCGGCGCACGAGCCCGATGCGCCGCTCGGAGCTCGTCATCGCGCCCTCCTTCTCGGGCCACGCGGCGGCGGGCAGGACCGCGTGCGCGAGCGACGAGGTCTCGGTCGGGTGGTGCGGGTCCTGCACGACGACGAGCTCGGCGCGCTCGAGCGCCGCGCGGGCACGCTGGCCGTCGGGCAGCGAGACCAGCGGGTTGGTCGCCATGACCCAGACGGCCTTCACCTCGCCCGACTCGAGCGCGTCGAAGAGCGCGACGGCCGGCAGGCCGGGGTTCGGCGAGATCGCTTGTGGTCCGACGCCCCAGAACGCCTCCATCGCGGCCCGGTCCTGCGCGTCGGCGACCTTGCGGTAGCCGGGCAGCAGGTGCGCGAGGCCGCCGGTCTCGCGCCCGCCCATCGCGTTGGGCTGGCCGGTGAGCGACAGCGGCCCCGCGCCGGGCCGCCCGATCTGGCCGGTCGCGAGGCAGAGGTTGATGAGCGCGCGGTTCTTCAGCGTGCCGACGGTCGACTGGTTGGCGCCCATCGACCACAGGGCCATCGCGCTGCCCGCGCCGGCGAAGCGGTGCGCGGCCTCCTCGATGAGGTCGGGATCGACGCAGCACACCGCGGCGGCGCGCATGGGCGACCACTCCTGCGCCGTCGCGCGCGCCTCGTCCCAGCCGGACGTGTGGCGGTCGATGAAGGCGTCGTCGAGCAGGCCGTCGCGGTCGACGACGTGGAGCATCGCGCTGAGCAGGGCGAGGTCCGTGCCGGGCTTGACGGGCAGGTGCAGGTTCGAGCGCATCGCCGTCGGCGTCTTGCGCGGGTCGGCGCAGATGACGAACGCGCCCTCGGCCTGGCGGTCGCGGATGCGCGACCAGACGATCGGATGGCAGGCCGCGGTGTTCGTGCCGAGCAGCAGGAAGCAGTCGGCGAGCGGGATGTCGGCGTACGCCGGTGGCGGGCCGTCGAAGCCGAAGGCGCCCGTGTAGCCGGCGACGGCCGACGACATGCACAGGCGCGAGTTCGAGTCGACGTTGTTCGTGCCGAGAAAGCCCTTGGCGAGCTTGTTGATCGCGTAGTAGTCCTCGGTCAGCAACTGGCCCGAGATGTAGAACGCGACGGCGTCGGGGCCGTGCTCCTCGACGATGGCTCGCAGCTTGCCCGCGACCGTGCCGAGCACGTCCTCCCAGCCGGTCGGCTCGAAGCGCGCGTCGCGATCGTCGCGCCACAGCGGAGTCGTCGCGCGGTCGGGCGCGTCGACGGCGAACGGCAGGCCGAGCGGCTTGCGGCAGGTCCGGCCGCGGTTGGCGGGGTGGTGGCGATCACCGCGGACGTTGACGAGCCGCCCGTCCTCGACGTCGGCCAGCAGGCCGCAGCCGACGCCGCAGTACGGGCACTGGGTCGGGGTGGTCTGCACTGCCCGACAGGGTGGGGGAAGGCGGTTAATCGGTCGCGTCGGATCGATGAACGCTGTGTGAACGGTGCCCCTGGTAGATTGCGTCGCGTGCCGCGGGTCAGAATCAGCGTCTCGGATGCCTTGCTGCAGGTCGCCGCCGCCGAGGCCGAGGAGCGTGGCAAGCCGCTCGACGAGCTGTTCGAGGAGGCGATCGAGCGGTACGTCAAGACGACGGCGGGCGCGTCCGCGGGCTCGCTGAGAACCTCGTACGGGGTGCCCCGCAACTCGCCGACCGTCGCGATCGAGCTTGCGGAGCAGACGTACCAGAGCGCCAACGTGGTCGCCAAGCGCCTTGGCAAGCGGCGCGAGCTGCTCTACGGCGATGCGCTCATCAAGTACCTCGCGCTCACCTCGTCGTCGGCGGACAGCGCGTTTGACCGCGGGCATGATCTGCCCGAGGGCGCGTGGCGCTCCAAGACGTCGTCTGAGTGACGCGCGCCCGATCGGGCGACGCCGGCTTGGCTCCGTCGTGCGCGCGGCCATCGCCGCATTAAGGTGCGTCGCATCATGATCCGTCGCGCAGCAGACTGCGTTTGACAGGACTAAGTCCGGAGCGCGCACACGAGATCGCTCCCGGCTCCACTGGCCCCCGCGGGACGCGTGCGCTGTTGCAAACGGCGCGCTGCGGTCCACGGAACAGCAGATCGCAAACCCACAGAAGGGGGCCACATGATCGCTCATGCGACCAACCCTGCCGCCGCTGTCCGCGCGGTCGCAGACTTCGACGACGAGCGCCGTCGGGCATCCGTCGAGCGCAGGCTGTTCGCGCGCCGCGACGCCGGCGACCGGCGCGCGCGCGACGAGCTGACCGAGCGCTACCTGCCGCTCGCCCGCCATGTGGCGCGCCGCTACCAGCACTCCGGCGAGCCGTTCGACGATCTCGTGCAGGTCGCGTCGCTGGCGCTCGTCAAGGCGGTCGATCGCTTCGACCCCGCCAACGGCGCCGCGTTCACGAGCTACGCGGTTCCGACGATCGCCGGCGAGCTCAAGCGCTACTTCCGCGACAAGAGCTGGGCCGTGCGGCCCCCGCGCGGCCTGCAGGAGATGACGCTGCGCGTCGAAGCGGCCGCGACGCACCTCACCCAGCTGCACGATCGCGCGCCGACGGTCTCCGAGCTGGCGGTCGCCCTCGACGCGACCGACGAGCAGGTGCTCGACGCGCTGCAAGCGCGAGGTGCGCGCGGCGCGCTGTCCTTCGACGCCCCGGCGCGTGGCGAAGACGACGGCGCGACGCTGCAGGACACCCTCGACAGCGACGACGACGGGTATGCGCAGGCCGAGCATCGCGCGCTGCTCGACCCGCTGCTCGGCACCCTCTCGCCGCGCAGCCGCGACATCCTGCGCATGCGCTTCGAGGACGACCTCACCCAAGCCGAGATCGGCGCGCGGCTGGGCATCAGCCAGATGCAGGTGTCACGGCTCATCCGGCAGGCCATCGAGCGGCTGCGCCATGTCGCAGACCACCAGCAGCTCGTCGCGCATCGCCACGGCGCCGCGGTGTGAGCTCGCTTCCGGACGCGCTCGTGCGGAGGTGACGCCGCCGGTCACAGACTGAGACGCCGGCCCGCCTACAAGGATATGAACGGCGCGCCGATTCCGAGTGACCCTGAACGCTGACGACATCTCGCGGCTGTACGACCGGCATGCCGAAGCGCTGCTCGGCTTCTTGGTGCGGCGCACGTTCGACCCCGAGGCCGGTGTCGACCTGCTCGCGGAGACCTTCGCTGCCGCGTTCGAGGATCGCGTCCAGTTTCGCGGCGCCGACGACCATGCCGCTCGCGCGTGGCTGTACGGCATCGCGCGGCATCAGCTCGCGGACTACTTCCGCCATGGCGAGGTCGAGCGGCGAGCGCTCGCGCGGCTCGGCGTCGAGCGGCGGCGGTTGACGGATGCCGAGTACGACCGCATCGAGGATCTCGGCGCCTCCCAAGAGCTGCGCGACCGCGTCGCCAGGGAAGTGGCCGCACTGCCAGACGACCAGCGCGAGGCGGTGCGCCTGCGCGTGGTCGAAGAGGCGCGCTACGAGGAGCTCGCGCGCGCCCTCGACATCACCGAGCAGACGGCGCGGGCGCGGGTCAGCCGGGGGCTCCGTGCGCTCCGAGCCGTCCTGAACCCGCGGGAGACCGAGCATGCCTGAGCCTGAGCCTGAGCCTGCCGAGCTGCCGATCCTGCGCGAGCTGCGCGCTGACCTGGACAGGGCGTTTCACGCCTGCGAGCAGCGTGCCGCGGTTGTCGTTGCTCCGCGCAAGCGCCGGCGCCCGATGCTGCCGACGGGGGCGCTCGCCGCCGCGGCGGCAGCAGCTGGCGTGCTCGCCCTCATCTCGGGGCTGGACAGCGCCGACCCGGGACCCGACACCGCCGCCGCCGCGCTGGGTCAAGCCGCTGTCGTCGCCGAGCACCGGGCGGCGCCGCTTCCGCGCGACGACCAGTTCTTCTTCGTGCGCAGCCGGCACACGGGGATCGTCTCCTCGGGCCCTCCCGGCCAGCCGAAGACGGCCACCGCGCTCGTCACCAAGGAGCGCGCGATCTGGACGAGCATCACGCGGCGCGGCCGCTTGCAAGAGCGCGTCGTGGCCACGCGGTTTCCTACTCGGAGGCACCGGCGGGCGTGGGAGCGCGCCGGTCGTCCGTCGCTCGCCATCCCGCCGGCCACGGGCGACGGCGAGTCCGTCACGCCGCGAGGGACCTACCGGCTGGGACCGCTCAGGCTGACGCGACAGCAGCTGGTCGACTTCCCCACCGACCCGGGTGACATCTACGCGCGTCTGCGCAGCCGGGTGCCCGATCGCGGGCGATCACCCGCTTTCGCGGTCTTCACTGCGCTCGGCGCCGCCCTGCGCGAGAGCCCTGCTCCGGCCGAGCTGCGCGCCGGCTTGTACCGCGCCATCGCCCTCGTGCCCGGCGTGAAGCTCGTCGGTCGCGTCACAGACAGCGCGGGGCGGCAGGGCACGGCGGTCGCTCTCGCCGTGGGGAGGGGCGTGCGGCGAGAGCTGGTCTTCGACGCCCGGACCTCCGAGCTGCTCGCCGAGCGCGAGGTGCTCGTCGACCCCGGCGCCGTGCCCGCCCTGGACCTCCCCGCCGGAACGGCCATCGGCGAGAGCGTGTACCTCCAGCGCGGCGTCACCGACGAGCTCACAGCGCCGTGATCGCGCCGCGCGTCACCTGCGTCGCGTCAGGTCGTGAGCGGCGGCGGTGGCGGCGCGCTGCGTGCCGCGTCCGCCTCTGCCTTGGTCTTGTTGGCGGTCTCGCAGAGCACTCCGAACCCGGTCTGCAGGAAGTGGTTGGCGCCGGTCGAGGCCAGCACCGAGGTGATTGCGCGGCCCGGGCCGGGAGCCGCGATGCGGAGGCCGACGAGCCCCAGCGAGCACCAGGCCCCGACGCAGCGCGTGCACGTGAGCAGCTCACCGAACGCGTAGCCCAGCCCGCTGCCCTCGGGACGGACGGGCCTGTGGTCGGAGGCCTCCTCGACGAACGGCTCGCGCAGCCATGTCGTGACCTTTTGCACGGCCAGCACGTCGGCGGCCGCGAACGCGGCCAAGCCGATCACCGGGAGCTCGTACAGCGGGATCGCGTCGCGGCGCCGCGACTGGGACGCGAGCGCCGCGATGCCCGTCATCCCGGCCATGTAGACGCCGTTGATGACCGCGTAGTGCTCGGGCCGGGTCGGGCTGCCGACCGGAGTCGACGCGGATCCGGGCCACGCGCGCGGTAGCCGGCCGGCCCGCACGGTTGCGGATCCCAGTCTGCTGCGAGTGCGTCGCGTGGCCATCGAGCTCTCCCGGTCAGGTCGTTGACGAGCATAACTCAACACCTCGCAACCCGGGGGGATGAATCTGCGAGATCTTCACCCGGTCTCACCAGTGACGCCACGGCGGGGCGCACGCACAGGTGGCTCTCGGCGAGGTGCACAACACGCTGCACCTCGCTACATCCTGACGGTCGGTCAGTCGGCGCTGGCGTCGCTGCCGACCCCGTCCGAGGCCTCGCCGGCGTCGCCCTCGCCCGTGCCGTCGCCGGTGTCGCCCGTGCTGCCTTCCGCCGGGCGCGAGCCCGCTTCCTCGCCGCTGATGATGTCCTTGTCGTCCTTGAGGACGTCCTCGTCGTGCGTGGTCTCGTCTGACATGTGGCCTCTCCTGTGGTTGATGGGTGCAGCGCCATCGCGTGCGGCCCCGGGTGGGCCCTCTCCTCCCGACGCTTCGTGCGACGTTTCAAGTCGTAGGCGATGCCTACGAACAAGCTCTCATGGCCGGTTTCGGCGGCCTACAGCCGCCGGCCGCGGCGGCGGTAGCCAAATCCGCCGCCGAAGAGCAGCAGGATCACGATGATGATGAGCAGGATGGTGAGCATGGTCACCTCCCCCAACACTCTCTCGTAGCGGCGCGCAAGACGTACCTCGGCGTCATGTCACAGGGCCCGGGCACGACGTGCGCGGCGTGTCTATCAGCGTTCCCGTGCGCCGCGAGGCTCAAGCAATTTCTTTCCTCGTGCCAGGGCCCTGATCCGCGGAGACGTGCTCCGGCCGCACGCCGGCGCGCGTTGCTCGACGCGCGGGTCGTCGAGGCAGAGCACCGGCGGCTGGACACGCTCGAGATCGGGCGTGCGCCGTCCTCGCTCGCGTCAGCTGAAACCGCGCGTTGGGCTCATCGTCGCGCCGCCCGCGTGGCCATCACGTCCGTATGCGCTCTCGGCGATGCGTCGCTGGATGGACGCCAACCCGTCCGCGGAGACTCCCAGTGCCGTCGCCACGCGCGGCGCGCTGAAGCCCAGCCGGGCGGCGCGGATCACGATGCCGGCGAGCTCCTCGCTCGGGAGTGCGTCGTAGTCGCTCTCAGACACGGCGCGGCGGATCCAACGTCACCCCGTCGAGATGCTTCGAGAGGCTGACGTGGGTCAACGGCGCGGCGCGTCGCAGCGCGTGGGCTTCGGCGCGGGTCAGCAATCGCGCCGCCGTGTCCGGCTTGTCGCCGTCGAGGCATACCAGCACCGGCCGGGCTTCGGAGGCTTTCGGTCGCTCGCGCGCCACGAATGGCCCCTTTCCGTATGGAAGGGCGGCCCACGAGTCCGTTGCCCGTTGCACAACGTCCCCGAGCGCCTTGTCGGGCGCGACACTACCCGGCGCGGCGGCGTGGCATGCGCCAAGTCGTCTGCGGTTTCGCAGGCTGACCAGCAGCGGCGGCCCCTGAGTCTGACGCTCACCCGTCCGGCGCAGGTGGGGGCCGCGATAGTGATCCGCAGAGCCGAACGCGTCGAAGAGCTTGGTGGGTAGACGCCACCACGACGAGGAACGACCATGCTCGAGCTCACTGATAGGCAGGTCGGCGACGCCCGCTGCGATTCACCGCAGCGCTCGCTGCGCAGTGAGAATCCAACGGTCGCGGGCATGCGCGGTGTCTAGGTCGGCGGCGCGTCCGGGCTGTCGCGGCAGCCTCGTATCGGGCGGGCGCCGCGCGGGCACCAGGGCACGCGTGCCGAGCGTCTGCGCGCGCCAGCTGCGCGAGGTGCTGCCGGCTCGGCCCGACAGCGTGGCGCATCTGCGGCGCGCGGCCGTGCGGTTCGCGCGCGATCACGGCGCGACGACACGCCAGCGCTGCGACGTCGCGCTCGCGGTCTCCGAAGCGCTGACCAGCAGCCTCCTGCAGGGGTACGTCGGCTACGCGGCTCCCGGCACGATCGAGCTGCGTGCATCACGCACGGGGCGCGCGCTGGTGATCGTCGTGTGCGACCGCGGCAACGGGCTGCAGACACGGCTGGACGGCCGCGAGATGGGTATCGGCCTCGCGCTCATCGAACGCGTCACCGACCGGCTCGAGATCCAGGACACCGAGCCCGGCCTGCTGCTTCGCATGACGTTCGCGCTCGCCTGACCGGCGGGGGACACGGGCGCCGTTAGAGCCCCTCCTTGAGGACGATGATCAGCACGATCAGGGCGAAGACTCCGAAGATGGCGCCGACGATCGCGACCTTCAGCAGGAAGAAGGCGACGGCGATGAGGATGACTGCGGCCAGGAAAATTCGTGCGTACGACAAAGCGACTCCTCGCGTTCAAGGGACGGCGGGCTTGAGCTCCTGCTCCCGGCGCTCTTTCGTGGATGCGGCGAAGGTACCCGACAGCTCGCACCCCGGGGGATTCAAGACCGCTTGGTCGCCATCATCATGACCTGCGGGTAGCAGAACACCGTCGTGTCGCCGCCCTCGCGGCGCCGGGTGAAGTCTCCGACGATGAGCTCGAGGTCCTCGCGGGTGAGGATCGACGGATTGCTGTGGTGCAGCATGTGCGTCATCCCGATCAGCCAGTCCAGCAGGTCGGTCCCGAGATCGACGTTGGTGCGCAGGCCGATCCGGAAGTCCTCGACCTCGAAGCCGGCCTCGCGCGCCAGCACGTGCAGCTTGCGGCCGATCGTGAAGTCGCTGCCGCACGCGACGTACACGCGCTCGAGGCGATCGACGAACGCGGCGTACGCCGGCCAGTCCTCGGTGCTGGCGAACAGCGCGGAGTCCTCTTCGATCGCGAAGACGCGGCCGCCGACCGGGAGCGCGTCGTAGATCCCCTCGAGGATGCGCACGGGATCGGACGAGTGCTGCAGCACGTAGCGCAGCAAGCAGTCGTCGTAGCGCGCGTCCTCGGCGCCCGGGATCGGCTCGTCGCCCACGCGGCAGGCGGTGATCGTGTAGTTGACGGGCAGCTCGCCACCCGCCTCGAGGCCACGGTCGATGAGCGCCTGCGTGGGCTCGAGGCCGTGGATCCGGGTGTCGGGGAAGCTCGCCGCGAGGAAGCGGCCGTAGTTGCCGTCGCCGCTGCCGACCTCGAGCACCGAACGCCCGCCGGCGCCGAAGCCCGCGTCGCGCAGCCACTGCACCTCGCGCGGGCCGAACCCGCGCGTCTGGATGTCCAGGACGCGGTTCCAGGCGTCGAGCAGGTCCCCCTCGGCGAGGTCGCTCATCATGCCGAGCGTCAGGTCGTCCTCGACGACGGCCACGTCCGCCTCCTGCCCGAGGGCCAGAGCGTCCCAGTCGAGCTGCGGAAGGTCTGTCGTCATGTCCTGCCGGTCAAGAACGGTGCTCATCGGGGACGCCTTTCGAATGGAGTGACGATGCGTGTGCAGCGTCGCGTGACGGCCGTCGGCGTTCATCGGGGACCACCCCTGATCCGGCACCCTGGCTGCGTGCCAGGGGCGCCCCCGTCCGGACGGTCGCCCCTTCCAACGTCGCTCGACCGGCCGACCGACGTCACTCCGGCGTAGACCTCGGGCGGTGGCGAGCCGGTGGCGCCGCGGTTTGACTGCTGCGCATGGACGGATCTGAGCGGAGCACGGCGCCGGGCGCGACCGCTACCGCCGAGCGCGCACTGGGTCCCGACCTGACGCGCGGGGTGATGCTGCTGTTCATCGCGCTCGCCAACTCCCACTACTTCCTCGACGCGCCGCGGGTCCTCGGCGGCTACCCGCGCGACGGCGGCTCCGTCGACCGCGCGGTCACGTGGGCGATCTCCTCGTTCGTGGACGGGCGCGCCTTCCCGCTCTTCGGGCTGCTGTTCGGCTACGGCGTCGCGCAGGTGGTCCGCCGCCAGCGCCAGCGCGGGCGCAAAGGCGTGCGCCACCTGCTCTGGCGCCGTGCGGCGGCCCTCGTCGCCATCGGCTTCTGCCACGCGGTCCTGCTCTACGTCGGCGACATCCTCGCGGCGTACGGGGTGCTCCTGGCGCTCGGCGCGTGGGCGGTGTGGTGGCGGGATCGCTGGCTGCTCGTCTGGGCCGCGCTGTTCTTCGTGCTGACGGCGCTGCCGGACGGCGGCGCGCTCATGGACTCGAGCGTCGGGCCGTCGGCGGCCGAGCTGCCGCCCGACCCGTGGACGGCGATCGTCGAGCGGCTGCCGGTGCAGCCGTTCATCATGCTGCTCGGCCCGATCGGCTTCGCGTGTCCGTTCCTGCTCGGCCTGTGGGCCGGCCGCCGTCGCATCCTCGAGCGCCCCGAGGCCCACCGCCGGATGCTCGCGATCGTCGCCGTCGCCGGGATCGCCGCGGGCGTGCTCGGCGCGCAGCCCGCCTCGCTGGTCCTGGCCCGCGCCGTGGCGCTGCCCGGGGAGGAGACGTTCGGCCTCGCGGGCGCCCTGCACGGCGCGACCGGCGTGCTCGCGGGTGCGGGCTACGCCGCGGCACTCGCGCTGCTCTCGGTGCGCCTTGCGCGAGCGCCCGGCCGCGTCGTCGCGGCGCTGGCCGCCGCCGGCCAGCGGTCGATGACGTGCTACCTCGCCCAGTCAGTGGTGTGGACTGTCGCGTTCACTCCCTTCCTGCTCGGCGTCGCCGCCGAGGCGACCGTGGCCACCACCGCCCTGCTCGCGACCGCGACGTGGCTGGCGACGGTCGTGCTCGCCGACGCGCTCGCGCGGTCGGGCAGGCGCGGGCCGTTCGAAGTGCTGCTGCGCCGCGCGACCTACGGCCGGCCCCGGGGGGCCGGCGAGAGCGAGCCGGCGAGCTTGAGCACCACGTCGGTCACGTCACCGACAGTCGGGCCCCCCGGGACCTTCACCCGCAGCCCTCGGTCATAGCTCGTGATGTCGCGTGTCTCGACGGTCGAGCCATCGACGAGGCGGTAGCGCAGGCGTACCCGTCGGATGAGGCTGCCGCGATCGATCCACAGGTCCGCGGTGAGGCGGGCGGCTCGGTCGTGCCGATCGCAGTCAGATGCGTCCTCGTCGCCGGCGAGCACGTCGAGGACGCGTCCGTACGTCGTCGTGACGCGGTAGCGCTGCGTGCGCAGACCGCCGGCGCGGGCAGGGCCGAGGCGCTCGATCGCCGGATCGCTGTCCGCGAGCACCGTGGCGACCTTCGGCGGCAGCTGTGCACCGCACAGCTTGTCGATGTAGCCGGCCTTCAGGAGCATCGCGCGGTCGAGCTTCGTCCAGCGCAGGCCGCGCGCGGGCGAGTCCAGCAGCCCCACGACCGCGAAGTCACTGCCGCTGTACTCGTCCTCCCCGTCGACGATCGTCTCGCCGCGGATGTCGCGATCCACGACCACTGCCCGCTGGCGGCGCTGATCCGCCTCCGCTTGGCCGTACCCGCGCAGGCGAGAGGTCGTCTCCTCGTCGGTGAAGCGGGTGCGGAACCGATATCGCACGCCGAAGGACGAGTCGGCCTCGGCGGCGCGATCCAGGATGGAGTCGTGATGGTCGCCGCCGGCCGTACCACACCCGGTTAGCGCGAGGGCCAGGCCCGCGGCGCACGCGACGAGCCGGGAGGCGTGGCACGGCTGGCTCACGCCCTCGACCGGAGCCTCAGCAGGTACGCCGCCGGCGCTCCCTGAGCATCGCACGGTGGCGCGATGCCGTACGCGGCCATGTGCTCCGCGGTTCCGCGTCGCTCGGTCTTCTCCATGGCTGAAGGGCCGATGCCGAGCAGGCCGCTGAACGGGTTGGCGGTCGCGAGCAGGAACGTGACGATCACCAGCCCGACGCCCAGGTGCGCCAGCGCCGAGATCGAGACGACGAGATCCGGCCGGCCGCGGCCGTACCAGTAGCCGGCGACAGATAGCGCGAACAGGTACGCGAGAGCAAGTCCGAGGTAGTAGCGCCCCGGGATCGTGACCTCGGCCCGCGCCAAGCGCTCGCCGCGACGCTCGTCGAGCGTGGCATCGGCGCGCTTGACGCTCGCGTAGCCGGCTGCCGCGGGGGTCATCCGGACGAGCGTCGGGCGGATCGCGCCCGGATGCATGCCGGTCCAGTTGCCCGGCACGCCGGACCTGTCGCCCTTGGACATGGCGGCCCACTCCGGCCCGGCGACGGCGCGTGCGTAGCACACCGCCGCGCCGTGCAAGCGCTGGGCAAACGGGGGCGGGGCGGACTGCGCCGCCGTGTAGAGGCCTTCGACCGCGCGCGCTTCGGCGCTGCCTGCCGAGTGCGCTGTCGTATGCGTGACGGTCGCGATCGTGACGAGCGCCCCGGTCATGGCGGAGATGAAGGCGCCCTGAAATGCCCCCATCAGCAGGCTCATGTGCATCGCCGCAGCGGTCGCGAGGAGGAGGCCCGCGATGAGCAACCCGATGATCAGCACCCCGGTCGCCCGATGCGAGATCGCGTGACTGCCCTGAAAGACGCGAACGATCCGAATCCGGCGATCTGTCGATCGTCACCTTTGCTGTGTGTGTCACGTGTGAGTTCGCGCACACAGGCCGCGTGCGGATGAAGGTGAGCCGGCCGTACGAGCGGGTGACGAGGACGCCGGCGCTCGAGCCCGCCCGCAGGCGCGGCCCTACGCCAGCTCGGGCGGTAGCGCCTTCGGGCCGTCGGGGTACAGCGCCGCGAGCTGCTCGGGGGTCATCTCGAGCGTGTTGGCGGCCTCCTGCGGCGCGCCGGCGACGAGCCACAGCGCGTCGGCGTCCGTGTCGTTGAAGACCTGGCGCACCGACTCGGCCGTCACGAGCGCGCTCGACAGCACGTCCAGCGTGAAGAGCTCGCCGTCGATCCGGATCCTGCCCACGCCCTCGAGCACGACGTAGAGCTCGTCCTGGGTGAAGTGGCGGTGCTTCGTCGACGCCTGACCGGGAGCCAGGCGCCACAGGCGAGCGCTCAAGGTCGACGCCTCGAGCTGCTTGGCGAGGTCCGTGTTCAGGACGCCCATCTGGTTGGACGGCCGCCAGAACGCGTCGGCGGCGTGGAGGATCCGGTGGCTCACGACGGCGTCGATACTAGCTCCGGCGCAGCTGATGAACGTCGCCGTTCGCCGCCGCACTCGACCGGATGTCGAATGGGTTAGGCCCGCCGGGCCAATGACAGCTCCCCGGTCCACCCATACCTTCGATGGCGATGTCGGGCCACCGTCAATTCGTGCTGCGCACAGTCGAGGAGCGAGGCGTGAAGTTCGTGCGCCTCTGGTTCATCGACGTGCTCGGCCTGCTCAAGAGCCTCTCGATCCCCGTCTCCGAGCTCGAATCGGCGCTCGACGAGGGCGTCGGCCTCGACGGATCGTCGCTCGAAGGAGCGTCGCGGCTGCGCGAGCACGACGTCATCGCCCACCCCGACCCGCGCACGTTCCAGGTCCTGCCGTGGCGGCCCGACTCGCTCGTCGCGCGCATGTTCTGCGACGTCCGCCAGCCCGACGGCGAGCCGTTCGGCGGCGACTCGCGCGCGGCGCTCGGCCGCGTGCTCGGCCACGCGGCGAGCCTCGGCTACACGATGCAGGTCGGCTGCGAGGTGGAGTTCTTCGTCTTCGGGCCGCTCGGCAAGAACGGCGCGAAGCCGACGACGCTCGACGACGGCGCCTACTTCGACCTGACGCCGCTGGACGTCGGCTCGGACTTCAGGCGGCGCACGATCGACTACCTCGAGCAGATGGGGATCCCGGTCAAGGCGTCGCACCACGAGGTCGCGCCATCGCAGCACGAGATCCAGCTCGCCCACGACGACGCGCTGTCGATGGCCGACGCGGTGACCACGTTCCGGATCGCCGTCAAGGAGGCCGCGCACGAGCTCGGCGCCTACGCGACGTTCATGCCCAAGCCGCTCGAGGACCACCCCGGCTCGGGCATGCACATCCACCTGTCGCTGTTCGAGGGCGACCGCAACGCGTTCTACGACCCCGCCGCGGACACGCCGCTCTCGCCGACGGGCCGCGCGTTTCTCGCCGGGGTGCTCGCCCACGCGTGCGAGCTGTCGGCCGTCACGAACCAGTGGATCAACTCCTACCGCCGCCTCGCGACGGGCTTCGAGGCGCCCGCGACCGTGAGTTGGACGCGCCGCGGCGCCGCCGCGCTCGTGCGCGTCCCGTCGCGCCGCCCCGGCCGCGCCGAGGGCGCGCGCTTCGAGCTGCGCTCGCCCGACCCGGCATGCAACCCGTACCTCGTCCTGTCGCTGCTGCTCGCGGCCGGGCTGCGCGGGATCGAGCGCGGCTACGAGCTGCAGGCCGAGTCGATCGACGACGCGGCCGACGGCGTGCGCCTGCCGCTCGACCTGCGCGAGGCGACCGACCTGTTCGAAGGGTCCGAGCTCGTCCGCGAGACGCTCGGCGATCGCCTCGTCGACGCGTACGTCGCCAACAAGCGCCGCGAGACCGCCGACGAGCGGCGCACCGTCACGGAGTTCGACCGGTCGCGCTACCTGAGGCTTCTGTGAGCGACGCGTGGATCTACGGCGAGGAGGGAGGCGAGGCCACGTCGCGACTGCTGGCGGAGCTCGGCTTCAGCCCGCATCGCGTGGCGGCGAACGGCACGCTGCGCCCGCCGGAGGGCGAGAGCCGCGCGCCGGCGCTCGCCGTCGTCCTCGCCACGGGCCTCGAGCAGCCGTCGTGCGCGGAGCTGTGCGCGCGCCTGGCCGCCGACGACGACCTCGGCGAGGTGCCGGTGCTCGTCGCGCTGGCCTCGGGCGCGCTGGCTGACGGGATCGGCGTCGCGGAGGGCCACGAGCTGCTCGTCGAGCCGTTCACCGCCGACGAGCTGCAGGCGCGCATCGCCCGCGCGCGCCGTGCCGTGAACGGCATCGACCACGACGATGTCGTGCGCGTCGGCTCGCTCGAGATGAACCTCGCGACCTACCAGGTCGCGATCGACAGCCGGCCCGTCGACTTCACGTACATGGAGTACGAGCTGCTGAAGTTCCTCGTCACCCATCCGCGCCGCGTGTTCTCGCGCGAGGCGCTGCTGAATCGGGTGTGGGGCTATGACTACTACGGCGGCGCGCGGACGGTCGACGTCCACGTGCGCCGCGTGCGCGCGAAGCTCGG
Organism: uncultured Actinomycetes bacterium; assembly: GCA_963743055.1. Taxonomy (GTDB): domain Bacteria; phylum Actinomycetota; class Thermoleophilia; order Solirubrobacterales; family Solirubrobacteraceae; genus CADCVQ01. The sequence continues at coordinate 333,630 of CAVUOK010000010.1, forward strand.
CTCAGAGAACGCGGCGCGGATCAAGACCGTGCGCAGCGTCGGCTACCGCTGGGAGGGAAGCTGATGAGCTGGCCCGAGGACGCGCCCGGCTCCATCGCGCCGACCCTCCCCGAGCGCCGCGGGCGCTCCGGCTACGCGGGCTTCCGAGCGGTCATCAAGGCCGTCGGGACGGGGCCGCGCGGCAGCCGCGCGCTGACGTTCGAGGAGGCGCACATGGCGACGGCCGCGCTGCTCGCGGGCGAGGTCAGCCCCGTCCAGGCCGGCGCGTTCCTCGTCGCGATGCGCATCAAGGGGGAGACCCCGGCCGAGCTTGCCGGCATGGCACAGGCCCTGCGCGACGCGGCGCGCAACGTCGGCGCGGACCCGCCCGCGGGCGGCGGTCCGCTCGTCGCGTGCGCGGGCGCCTACGACGGCATGGTCGACGCACCGCACCTGTCGCTCGCCGCCGCGATCCTCGCCGCGGCCGCGGGCGCGCGGGTCGTCGTGCACTGCGGCTCGACGATCGGGCCCAAGAAGGGCACGACGCCCGCCGACGTGCTCGCCGCGCTCGGTGGGCCGGCGCGGCCGGACATCGGCGAGTCCGTCGCGATGCTCGACCGCTCGAGCGTCGCGCTCGTGCACGCCGGCGCGGCGATCCCCGGCTGGGACGCGCTCGCGGCCATCCGCGACGAGATCGGCTTGCGCGGCCCGCTGCACTCCGCCGAGAAGCTCGTCGACCACCTCGGCGCGACGCACTTCGTCGTCGGCCACACGCACAGCTCCTATCGCGAGCGGCTGCAGGGCGCGGTGATGCTGCTCGGCGCGCAGCGCTGCATCACGGTGCGCGGCATGGAAGGGGCCGACGTCCTGCGCACGGGCCGTCCCTCCGCGGCCGATTCGCGCGGCCCGATGGAGCTGCCCGAGACGCCGGGCAGCCTGCTGCGCGGCGACGCCGATCCGCCGGTCGCCGCCGAGCTCACCCGCGCGATCGCCGGCGGCGACGAGCACGGCGTGGCCGCGCAGACCGCCGTCCTGAGCGCCGGCCTGCGCCTCTACGTCGCAGGACGCTGCGCGAGCGTCAGCGCCGGCGCGACGCTCGCGAGCGCCGCCGTCGCCGACGGCCGCGCGAGCGCGACGCTCGACGCGCTGCTCGCCGCGTGACGCGCGCCCGTCGACGGACGCGCTGATCGTCGCCCGACGCGCGCCGGTCGACGAGGCGATGTTCGACGCGCTCGCGGGAGCGTCTCGGACGGAGCCGGCGGCCGGCGCTACCGGCGCACCGTGATCGTGCGCCGGGCCTTCGTCGGGTTGCCGACCGCGTCGAGCGCGACGACGGTGACCCGCGTGCGGATGCTGCGTCGCGTGCCCAGCGAGCGCCTGATCGCCCATCGTCCGCGGGCCGTCAGGCGCAGCGTCAGCGGCCCGCCCACGTTCGGGCGCAGCGCGCGCGAGGCGGACTGCACGTAGACGCCCGCGATTCGGGCTGACGCGATGGCGACGCACGTCTCGCGCGGGCAGCGCGCGCTCACCGTGACGCGGCCCGAGCGCAGCGGGTGCTGCGCGGTCGCTCCGCGCAGGCGCAGCAGCGGCGGCGTGTCGTCGGAGATCGCCGGCGGCGGGATCGCTTGGGTGGTCGCCGTCCAGTCGACGGTGCGGCCCGAGCAGATGCCGGCCCCGCCGGGTGGGATCGCCGCCTGGAACGTGCCTCTGGCGCCGCGCCCGCCGAACGTGCCGGTCACGCGGGCGGAGGACGTCGAGGCGCTGAAGCGGCGCGAGACGATCGCCAGCGCGGGCACATAGCGCTCGACGGCGAACGGGATGCACAGGTCGCGCGGCGGGTTGACGAGCTGAAACCACGAGACGCCGGTGAAGCCGGGGTCGACGGTGAGGCAGACCTCGCCGCCGCTCGACGCCGTGCCGCTGTAGGTGATCGAGCCCGGTGCGGCCAGCTCGAACGGGCACTTCGGGTTGGGCGGCGCGAGCGTGCCCGGCGGCCTGACCGACGGCTCGAGCGCGAGCCGCAGCGTGAACGCGTCGGAGGAGTTGCCGTTGCCCCGCACCGCGATGTAGTAGGTCGTGCCCGCGATGGGGGCGAGGCTCACCTGCGAGCGAAAGCCGCACGCGGGCGCGACGTCGCCGACCGCCGTGAGGGCGCCCAAGGCGCTGCCCGTGTAGACGGCGATGTTCGACGTCGACCCGGCGGCGTCGCGGCACTCGGCGAGGCTGAGCCGCACGAAGTCGTTGCCGGGCGCCGTGAAGCGATACCAGACCGAGTGGCCGCTGCCCGACGGGCTGGGCTCGGGCTCGCCCGCCTGCACGGTCGCGTCGACGGTCGAGCCGCTGACGGTCGCGGGCACCCCGACGGGCTGGGCGTTTGCGAAGTCGTCGTTCGCCGGGACCTGCGGCCGCGCGACGTTCAGCGCGATGCTCGTGACCCAGGGATAGCCGCTGACCCTGACGTAGTACGCCGTGCCGGCCGCCGCGTCGATGTACACGCGCGCGCCGCCGGCGCAGTCGTAGCCGTTGCGGGCGACCTCGGTGAGCGCGGCGACGCCGGTGCCGGTGTAGACGGCGAGCTCCGCGTAGCGGTCGCTGCCGCAGGTGTCCAGGCGCACCCGCTCGGAGACGGTGGCGTCCAGGCGATACCAGACCGTGTTCGCGATCGCCGGGCTGCTCGTCGCGGGCTCGCCCGTCTCGAGCGTGGCGTCCACGATCGTCCCGGTCACGCGGTCGCCGACGCGCACGACCTGGGCGCCGGCGAGGTCGTCGTTGGCGGGCGCGGCGCCCTGCGCGACCGCGGGCAGCCCGACGAGCGCGGTGAGCGTGAGGCAGAGGGCGCCGCGCGTCATGCGCAGCCATGTGGTCGAACGTGCGGGCATGGAATCCGTCCCTTGGGAGTCGCTGGTTGCAGACGTCACAACGATCGAGATATCGGCGAGTTCCGCGCGAGCTCGGAGTGCGACGCGTCACAGAGCCCTGCGGCGGCGTCGACTCGCACGCCGCTGGTACGGTCAATCGATGCCCCCGAACGCCTCGCCCGCCGCCCCCACCGAGCCCGGTCTCGGCTAGCCGTGGCCGTCTCGATCCACGAGGCCCGCGCCGCGGTGCTCGAGCACGTCAGCGTGCTCGGCGCCGAGGAGGTCGGGATCGACGACGCGCTCGGCCGCGTGCTCGCCGGCGACGCGGTCGCACCCAACCACGTCCCGCCGTTCGACGCCTCGGCGATGGACGGCTACGCGATCGTCGCCGCCGACACCGCCGACGGGTCCGCGCGGTTGGAGCTCATCGGCGAGGCGAAGGCGGGCACGGGCGCGGGCGTCGTCGTGGAGCTCGGCACGGCCGTGCGCATCTCGACGGGCGCTCCGGTCCCCGACGGCGCCGACGCGATCGCCCAGCAGGAGCTGACAGCGCTCGACGGCGGGACGGTCGTCATCGAAGGCACGGTGCGCAAGGGCCTGCACCTGCGGCCCGCAGGCGAGGACATCCAAGCGGGCGAGCTCGTCATCCACGCCGGCTCCGTGCTGGGGCCGGCGGAGCTGGGCGTCCTCGCGTCGCTGAACATCCCGCGCCCGCACGTCGTGCGCCGGCCGCGGGTCTCGCTCATGGGCACGGGCGACGAGCTGACCGACCCCGGCAAGCCGCTGCCGCCCGGCGGGATACGCGACTCCAACGGGCCCGCCTTGGGCGGCGCCGTGCATCGCGCCGGCGGCGAGCTCGTCCGGCGCGTGCGCGTCGGCGACGACCTCGAGGCGACGGTCGCCGTCCTGCGCGCCGCGCTGCGCGACGTCGACATCCTCATCACGACCGGCGGGGTCTCGGTGGGGCCGCACGACCACATCCGCCCGGCGCTGGCGCGGCTCGGCTTCGAAGAGGTGTTCAACGGCGTCAAGCTCAAGCCCGGCCGGCCGACGACGTTCGCCGTCAACGCCGAGGGCACGCTCGTCTTCGCGCTGCCCGGCAACCCGGTGTCGGCGCTCATGGCGTTCCGGCTGTTCGTCGTCCCCGCGCTGGACGCGATGCTCGGCCGCCAGCGCGAGCTGCACCCGACGATGGCGACCGCCGACGAGGAGCTGCCGGGCGCGCGCGGCCGCACGACGATCGTGCGCTGCCGCTCGTCGCTGCAGGACGACGGCTGGCACGTGCGCCCGACGCGGTCGCAGGACTCGCACATCCTCACGTCGATGCTCGGCATCGACGCGCTCGCGCTCGTCCCCGGCGACCGCGACGCGATCGCCGCCGGCGAGCCCGTCGAGATCGAGTTCGTGGCCTGACGCGTCAGAAGTCGCGCCGGCCCGCGAGCTGCGCGCCGCGCTCGGGACGCGTGCGCTCGTAGATCGCGACCCGCTGCGGACCCGGGTTGCGCAGCTCGACGCCGACTCCGAACGGGATCTCGAAGCGCTCCCCGACCGCCACGCCGCGCTGCGTCAGCTCCGCGACCGCCGCGTCGAGGCCGGCGACGCGATGGACGAGGATCGGCTGGTCGCCGTGGAGGTGCTGGGCCAGCAGCAGGTGCGGCGGCTGCGGGCTCAGGCGCACCATCGCCACCCGCGTCTCGAAGCGCTCGATCGCGAACACGAGCTCCGCGCCGAGCGCGTTGGTGAAGTGCTCGACGTCCGCGGCGACGTCGCGGCTCGGGAGGTAGACGAAGTCCAGCGCATCGAACACGACGACGCCGAACCCTAGCCGCCGCCCGGTGCGCGGCGCCAGTCGATCCGCGCAAGCCGCCACGAAGGAGCACCCCGCCGATCCCCGGCCGGGCATAGGGTCCACGCCATGGACGCACCGCGCCGCCGCCTCGATCCCGCCGTCTTCAACCTCCCGGTCGGGCGGATCCGCGGCGGCTACTACAGCGACGCCTACTTCAACTCCACGAAGGAGCTGCTCGAGGCCGAGGGCCGCCACCCGCACGTGCTCATGCAGGTCTTCCAGAAGAAGGCGTCGCTCCTGGGCGGCATCGACGAGGCGATCGCCGTGCTGAAGGTCGGCGCCGGGCACGCCGGCCCCGACGGCATCTGGGTGCCGGGCTTCGAGCAGCTCGAGGTCGCCGCGCTGTACGAGGGCGACGAGATCGAGCCGCAGGAGACGGTGCTGACGATCGCGGGCGACTACGCGCTCTTCGCGCACCTCGAGACCGTGTTCCTCGGCTGCATGGCGCGCCGCTCGCTCGTCATGCGCAACGTCCGCGACGTCGTGACGGCCGCCAACGGCAAGCCGATCCTGTTCTTCCCGGCGCGCCACGACCACTGGCTCGTGCAGACCGGCGACGGCTGGGCGGCGCACGTGGCGGGCGCGATCGGCGTCTCGACCGACGCGCAGGCGTCCTGGTGGGGCGGGCGCGGCATCGGCACCGTCCCGCACGCGCTCATCGCGGCCTACGGGGGCGACACGGCCGCGGCGGCGCGCGCGTTCGCGACGCGCTTCGCCGGCCACACGAACGTCACCGTGCTCGTGGACTTCGACAACGCGTCGCTCAGCACGGCGGTCGCGGTGGCCGACGCGCTCGGCGAGGAGCTCTGGGGCGTGCGCCTGGACACCTCCGAGCGGCTCGTCGACGAGACCCTCGCCGACCTCGGCGACGGTGCCAAGCGCGGCGTCAGCGTCGAGCTCGCGCGCCGCGTCCGGGCGGGGCTCGACGATGCCGGGCACGGGCACGTCCGGATCGTCGTGTCCGGCGGCTTCGACGCGCAGCGGATCGCGGCGTTCGAGGAGGCCGGAGCGCCCGTCGACGCGTACGGCGTCGGCTCCTCGCTGCTGCGCGGCCAGAACGACTTCACGGCGGACGTCGTGCGCGTCGACGGCAAGCCGTGCGCCAAGGTCGGCCGCGAGGAGCGGCCGAACCCGCGCCTTCAGGCCGTGCGCTGAGCGGCCCGCCGGTCGACAACCGCGCGCCGAGCGTGTACGGCCGGTCCATTCCGGAGGGCGCGGGCGCTGCCTAGTGTCGGCGCGGTCCGCATCGAGGGCGTCGAGCTCTCACCGAGAGGAGCAAGGCCGTGAGCACACCACGCTTTTTGCAGGGGATCTTCGCGTTCGAGGGGCGCGGCTTCGACTCGCCGTCGCTTCTGCACCCGGCGCTCGCCTACACCGTGCCGGCCGGCAACGAGGCGCAGTTCGTGTACTTCCGCGGCGGCAACTCCTCCGGCGAGCTCGTGTGCGCGATCGTCATCCGCGACGGCGAGCCGATGCGCTACTTCGCGATCGCCGCGAAGGGCGCGACGCACGTCGCGCTGCGGGTCGTCGAGGACCTGCTTGCCGAGACCGAGGTCGAGATCCACCTCGCCGCGCCCGCCGGCGCGAGCGGGCATGTCGTCGTCGACGTCGGGCTGGTGGAGATCTGATGGCCTCGCGCGCCCACAAGCAGAAGCTCGTCGTCATCGGCAACGGCATGGCCGGCGCGCGCGCCGTCGAGGAGATCCTCGACCGCGGCGGCGCGGAGCTCTTCGAGATCACGATGTTCGGCGACGAGCCGCACGGCAACTACAACCGCATCTCGCTTTCGAACGTGCTCGCCGGATCCGAGGACCCGGCCACCATCTTCCTCAACCCGCTGGACTGGTACGAGCGCAACGACATCACCCTGCACGCGGGCGTGCGCGTCACGAAGATCGACCGCTACGACAAGGCGGTCACCGCCGCCGACGGCACGGTGCACGGCTACGACAAGCTCATCGTCGCGACCGGCAGCCGCGCGTTCTTCCCGCCGATCGACGGCATGATCGACCCCGGCACGGGCTGGCCGCTGCGGGGCATCTTCGGCTTTCGCAACCTCGCCGACTGCGACGGCATGCTCGACTGGGCCGGCGCGCATCGCAGGGTCGCGGTCATCGGCGGCGGGCTGCTCGGCCTCGAGGCGGCGCGCGGCCTGCTCGAGCGCGGCCTCGAGGTCCACGTCATCCATCGCTCGGACCGCCTCATGAACGTCCAGCTCGACGACCAGGCCGCCGCGATCCTCTGCCGCGGCGTCACCGAGCTCGGCATCCACGTCCACCTGCAGACGAGCACGGCTCGCGTCTGCGGTCAGGACGGCCGCGTCACGGGCCTGGCGTTCAAGGACGGCTCCACGCTGGACTGCGACATGGTCGTCGTCACGGCCGGCATCCGGCCGAACTCGGAGCTCGCCGCGCGCGCCGGGTTCACCGTCGAGCGCGGGATCGTCGTCGACGACGCGATGCGCGCGCTCGACGAGCAGGACGTCTACGTCGTCGGCGAGTGCGCGCAGCATCGCGGCGAGGTCTACGGGCTCGTCGCGCCGCTGTGGGAGCAGGCGGTCGTGCTCGCCGAGCAGATCACCGGGACGAACCTCAAGGCCGCCTACCACGGCTCGAAGCTCGCGACGAAGCTCAAGGTCTCGGGGATCGAGCTCGCCACGATGGGGCTCGTCGCGCCCGAGCACGACGACGACGAGGTCGTGACCTTCTCCGAGCCGAGGCGGCGGATCTACAAGACGGTGATCGTCCGCGACGGCAAGCTCGTCGGCGCGATCCTGCTCGGCGACGTCAGCAAGGTCTCGTTCCTCATGCAGGCCTTCGACCGCGGGATGGTGCTGCCGGAGGAGCGCGTCTCGCTGCTCTTCGACCTCGGCGCGCCCGCGCCCGCGACGAGCGTCGCCGAGCTGTCCGACGACGTCCAGGTCTGCAACTGCAACGGCGTGACGAAGGGCGCGATCTGCTCGGCCGTCCAGGACGGAGCGAGGACGATGAGCGCGGTGGCCGGCGCGACGCGCGCCGGCGCGGGCTGCGGCTCGTGCAAGGGGCAGGTGCTCGAGGTCCTCGAATGGGCGGCCGGCGGCGCATTGGAGGCCGACCCCGCGGCCGACTACTACGTCCCGAAGATCCCGCTGCCCAAGCCCGAGCTCATGCGGATCGTGCGCGAGAAGGGCCTGCGCTCGGTGTCGTCGGTCTTCGACGCGTTCGGCACCGAGCCCGAGGACCCGAAGTCCAAGCCCGCGATGGTCTCGCTGCTGAAGATGGTCTGGGGCTCGGAGTACGAGGACGAGCGCGACGCGCGCTTCATCAACGACCGCGTCCACGGCAACATCCAGAAAGACGGCACGTTCTCGGTCGTGCCGCGGATCGCGGGCGGCGTCGCGACGTCCGACGAGCTGCGCCGCCTCGCCGACGTCGCCGACCGCTACGGGGTGCCGACGATCAAGCTCACCGGCGGCCAGCGCGTCGACCTGCTCGGCATCCGCAAGGAGGACCTGCCGGCGGTCTGGCGCGAGCTCGCCATGCCGTCGGGCCACGCGTACGGCAAGAGCTTCAGGACGGTGAAGACGTGCGTCGGCACCGACCACTGCCGCTTCGGCCTGGGAGACAGCACGCGGCTCGGGATCGCGATCGAGGAGCGCTTCGCGGGCCTCGAGTCGCCCGGCAAGCTCAAGCTGGCGGTCGCCGGCTGCCCGCGCAACTGCTCGGAGGCGATGGTCAAGGACGTCGGCTGGGTGGCCGTCGAGGGCGGCAAGTGGGAGATGTACGTCGGCGGCGCAGCGGGTGCGCACGTGCGCAAGGGCGACATGCTGTGCCGGGTCCGCGACACCGAGCGCGTGATGCTCATGACCGGCCGCTTCATCCAGTACTACCGCGAGCACGCGCGCTGGCTGGAGCGCACGTACGCCTTCATGGAGCGCATCGGCGTCGACGAGGTGCGAGCGGTCGTCGTCAAGGATCGCGACGGCATCGGCGAGCAGCTCGACGCGGCGTTGGAACGCTCGCTCGCGGCCTACCGCGACCCGTGGCTCGAACGCGACGCGCCGGCGGTCGCCCACCAGTTCGAGACGGTCGTGCGCGAGGCGTAGCCGGGCCGACACCGGCCGGCCCGCCTCGCCGAGAAAAGTTCGTGCCGGGACGTTGCTCTGACGGCGCGGCAGGAGTAGCGTCGGCTCGACGGAGTGGCGGGATACGAAGTGGCTTGATCCGCAGCGGGGAGCGCCGCGATCGTCGACGCAGACCATGCAGGGCGACATCGGCTCAAGGGGGCACCCAATGGTGCATCGCAACGCGCGCTTTCCAACCGTCTACTTCTCTCCGGTGACCGGGATGGGCAAGGTCCGTCTGACCGTGTCCGCTCCTCCGGCGACGGCTGCGCCGGGACCGGCCGCGACCGGCGGGGTCGTCGCCCCGAGCGGTCCGGTCGGACACGGCACGATCAAGCTCCACGCGCGCCCGCCCGCGTACTCGGCGTCGCTCACGCCCTCGGCGCCGCCCCCGGTCCACGAGACCGCGGGAGCGGGACGGGCGGGCCACGGCGCGATCCGGCTGCGCGGCTAACTCAGACCACCCAGCGGGAGGGCCGGGGCCAGCCCGGCCCTCCCGCGCGTCTTAGCCTGAATCCACCGAGGATCGTGGATGAATCCCTGCTGCCGGCGCGGTCCAGGGTCGATCGGCGGCGCACCCGTAGGGTGGACCCCTTCGGGAGCCGCCGATCGGCGCTGGGCCGTGATCGGCGGCGGGGATTCGCCGCGAGGATCGGTGGATTCAGGCTTAGGCTCGACCCTTGTCAACGGCGGGGGGACATAAACCCGCTGCTAAGCTCGGGAAGGCGTGCCGGGCCCAGCCCGCAACGTGCGCGTTTTGTCCTCCACGACCCCGTCCCAGCGGGGTCTTCTTGTCCGCCCACACGCCTAGGATGCGCAAATGGAGATTGAGATCGGTCGCGGGAAGAAGGCTCGCCGCGCATATGGATTCGACGACATTGCGATCGTGCCATCACGGCGCACGCGAGACCCCGACGACGTGGACATCTCGTGGAAGCTCGGCGACTATCGCTTCGAGCTGCCGCTGCTGGCCTCGGCGATGGACGGCGTCGTCTCGCCCAAGACGGCGGGCATCATCGGCAAGCTCGGCGGCCTCGCCGTCCTGAACCTCGAGGGCATCTTCACGCGCTACGAGGACGCCGAGGAGCAGCTCGAGCGCATCGCGCGCCTGCCGAAGGACTCGGCCACGCGCGAGATGCAGGAGATCTACCGCAGCCCGATCATCCCCGAGCTCATCGCGCAGCGCATCCGCGAGATCAAGGACATGGGCGTCGTCGTGGCCGCGTCGCTGACGCCGCAGCGCGTCCGCGCGCACTACGAGAACGCGCTCGATGCGGGCCTCGACATCCTCGTCATCCAGGGCACGGTCGTCTCAGCGGAGCACGTCTCGAACGACGAGGCGCGCCCGCCGCTGAACCTCAAGGAGTTCGCTCGCGAGGTCCCGCTGCCGGTCGTCGTCGGCGGCTGCGCGAGCTACCACACGGCGCTTCACCTCATGCGCACGGGCGCGGCCGGCGTGCTCGTCGGCGTCGGCCCCGGCGCGGCGTGCACGACGCGCGGCGTGCTCGGCATCGGCGTCCCGCAGGCCACGGCCATCGCCGACGTCGCGGGCGCCCGCTCGCAGCACATGCTCGAGACGGGCGAGTACGTCCAGGTCATCGCCGACGGCGGCATGCGCAACGGCGGCGACGTCTCCAAGGCGATCGCCTGCGGCGCGGACGCCGTGATGATCGGCTCGCCGCTCGCCCGCGCCTACGAGGCCCCCGGCCGCGGCTACCACTGGGGCATGGCGACGTTCCACCCGACGCTGCCTCGCGGCGCCCGCGTGCGGACGGTCCAGAACGGCACGCTGGAGGAGATCGTCACCGGCCCCGCGCACCAGAACGACGGCACGTTCAACCTCATGGGCGGCCTGCGCACGTCGATGGCGACGTGCGGCTACAAGGACATCGCGGAGTTCAACCGCGCCGAGCTCATGATCGCGCCGGCGCTGCAGACCGAGGGCAAGCAGCTGCAGGTCGCGCAGGGCGTCGGGATGGGCGCCCGCGGATCGGGCGCCGCCGCCGGGCCGGAGCCAACCAACGGCAACGGCGTCCACAAGGAGCCGGCCCTCACCGACGCATGACGCCCCGGGCGCGGCGCACCCCCGCGAACGTCGTCCGGACCGAGGGCCTGCGCCGCCGCTGCGCGTGCCCCGTCGCGGGGGCGCCGCGCCGATGAGCGACGGCGTGGTCACCTCGGCGAACGCCGCGACCGAGCTCGTCGAGGAGGACGTCCTCGACATCCACGCGCCGCGCCGGGTCGACGAGGTCGTCGTGCTCGACTACGGCGGGCAGTACTCGCAGCTCATCGCGCGCCGCGTGCGCGAGCTGGGCGTGTTCAGCGAGCTGCTGCCGCATCACGTGGGGGCCGAGGAGGTCCGCAAGCGCCGCCCGAAGGGGCTGATCCTCTCCGGCGGGCCGGCGTCGGTGTACGCGCCGGGCGCGCCGCGGCTGGATCGCGAGCTGCTCGAGCTCGGCATCCCGGTGCTGGGCATCTGCTACGGGATGCAGCTCATCGCGCTCGCGCTCGGGGCGAAGGTCGAGGGCGCCGAGATCGGCGAGTTCGGGCGCTCGGAGCTCACGGTGCGCGAGCCGGGCCGCCTGTTCGCGGGGCTGCCCGATCACCAGACGTGCTGGATGTCGCATCGCGACACCGTCTACACGGCGCCCGACGGCTTCACCGCGCTGGCGTCGTCGACGGCGTCGCCGGTCGCGGCGATCGAGAACGTCGAGCGCGGTATCTATGGCATCCAGTTTCATCCCGAGGTCGTCCACACGCCCTACGGCCAGACGATCCTCGAGCGCTTCCTGGCCGAGATCTGCGAGGCCGACCGCTCGTGGAGCCCGGAGAGCATCGTGTCCGAGCAGATCGCGGCGATCCGCGCCCAGGTCGGCGGCGGGAAGGTCATCTGCGGGCTGAGCGGGGGCGTGGACTCAAGCGTCGCGGCGCTCCTCGTGCACCGCGCGATCGGCGACCAGCTCACGTGCGTCTTCGTCGACCACGGGCTGATGCGAAAGAACGAAGGCGAGCAGGTGGTCGCCGCGTTCCGCGACCACTTCAAGGTCCCGCTCATCGCGGTCGACGCCGAGGATCGCTTCCTCGCGCGGCTGAAGGGCATGAGCGATCCGGAGCTGAAGCGCAAGGCGATCGGCGCGGAGTTCATCCGGGTGTTCGAAGAGGAGGCGGCGAAGCTCGGCGACGCGAAGTACCTCGTCCAGGGCACGCTGTACTCCGACGTCATCGAGTCCGGCGGCGGCACGGGGGCGGCGACGATCAAGTCGCATCACAACGTCGGCGGCCTGCCCGAGGATCTGCAGTTCGAGCTCGTCGAGCCGCTGCGGGCGCTGTTCAAGGATGAGGTGCGGGCGGTCGGAGCCGAGCTCGGCCTGCCCGAGCGGCTCGTCTGGCGCCAGCCGTTTCCAGGGCCGGGGTTGGCGATCCGGATCGTCGGCGGCGAGGCGACGAAGGAGCGGTTGGACCTGCTGCGCGAGTGCGACTACATCTTGCAGGACGAGATCCGCAAGGCCGGCCTGTATCGCGACCTGTGGCAGTCCTTCTGCGTCCTGCCGGACATCCGCACGGTCGGCGTGCAGGGCGACGAGCGCACGTACGGCTCGGTCGTCGTCATCCGCGCGGTGACCTCCGACGACGCGATGACCGCCGACTGGGCGCGCCTGCCCTACGACCTGCTCGAGCAGATCGCGTCGCGCATGATCAACGAGCTGCGCGACGTCAACCGGGTCGTCCTGGACATCACGTCCAAGCCGCCCGGCACGATCGAGTGGGAGTAGCCCTCCCGCGGCCCGCCCGACGAAGCGGTGTGAGGGAGTTCACACCGCTCGTGTGTATCTCGATGCCCGCCGGAGCGTCTTCCATGTACTGAGATCACACCGCACCGGCGCAGCCTGGCGCCGGTCTGAGCTCGAAGGGCTCCCATGGGCGACAACGCCGCCACGATCACCGACAGCGCAGCAGAGCCGCAGAACGGCAAGCGTCACGACGCCGTGGCCGGTGGCGCGGGGATCGCCGGCGCGAGCCCGGTCGTGCTCGCCGAGGCGATCACGGCGCTCGCGGCCGCGACGCCCGCGGCCGCCCCCGCGGCCCCGCTCGCGCCGCCGATCGTCGACAAGCACCCGATGGGCTCGCGGCAGCGCGGCGTGGTCGGCGGGTCGCTGGTCGCGGTGATGGCCTTGCTCATGACGCAGCTGCTCGCGATCTGGCCCGGCGTCGTCGCGGCGACGACCGTTCTGCCCGACGACCAGCTCCCACGCGCCGTGCGCACGCCGCTGCTGTTCGGCTTCGCGCACATGACCTTCGATCCGCAGGTCGCGCTGATCATCATGGTGCTGATGGTCGGCTCCCTCGGGGCGATGGTCGGTGGCAGCCGTCGCTTCCTGTACTTCGCCAGGCGCGACGAGCTGACCAAGCGCGACGAGTGGTCCTATCTCATCCGCCCGCTGCAGGGCGCGGCGCTCGCGCTGATCGTCTACTTCACGCTGCGCGGCGGCTACCTCGGGCAGGACCAGAACGCGCCCGTCAACCCGTACGGCGTCGCGGCGCTGTCGGCGCTCGTGGGCCTCTTCACGCGCCACGCCGTCAGCAAGCTCACGGACGTCTTCGACACGCTCTTCGGCAAGCCGAACGAGGATGCGGCGCCGGTTCGGGTCAAGGACGCCGACGAGCAGATGGCGGACTGACCCGCCGAGGGACGCGCCGGAACTGACCCTCCGCGCGTACCGCCAGGCGCTCGGCGCGCCGCTGGCTACCGCGCCGGCCGCACGACCATCGCGCTGCCTCCGCCGCGGCGCACCGGCTCGGCCGCGACCACCAAGCTGCCGTCGCGCTTGAACTCGATGCCGTTCGCCGCGCCGATCTCGGCCGGCGTGCCGAACGTGTGGCCGCGCGCCCTCAGCGAGGCGGCCTCGGGCGTGGCCAGGAACGCCGCCTCGACGTCCGCGTTCGCGTTGTTGCGCTGCTCCACCCGCGGCGCGGCGAGCGCTTGCGGCAGGGTCAGCCCGAGGTCGATGCGGTCGGTCAGCAGTTGCAGGACGGTCGGGATGATCGTCGAGCCGCCCGGCGTGCCGACGGTCAGCCACGGCTTGCCGTCGCGCAGCACGATCGTCGGGCTGATCGAGCTGCGCGGCCGCTTGCCCGGCTGGACGCGGTTGGGGTGCGTGACCGAGTCGAAGTTGAAGTCGGTCAGCTCGTTGTTGAGCAGGAAGCCGTAGCCGGGCACGACGAGCCCCGCGCCGCCGGTCGACTCGATCGTGAACGTGTAGGACACGACGTTGCCCTTGCGATCGGTCACCGAGAGGTGCGTCGTGGAGCCCGCGCGCGTGGTGGTCGCGGACGGCTCGCCACGCGCGCCGCGCGACGCAGCGCCGCCGTCGAACGGCAGCGGATCGCCGGGCTTGACCGGGCTCTTGGCAGCGGTGGCGCCGATGAGCGCACGGCGCGTCGCCGCGAAGCCGTCGGACAAGAGCCCGTGCAGCGGCACGCGGTAGAACATGGGATCGGCGACGTACGCGCCGCGATCGGCGAACGCCAGGCGCGACGCCTCGAGGCGCAGGTGCATCGCGCCTTCGCGCGGCAGGGTGCCGAGTGGATAGCCCTCGAGGATGTTGAGCGCCTCGCCGACGGTCGAGCCGCCGCTGGACACGGGCGGCGCGCCGTAGACGTCCAGCCCGCGGTAGCTCACGCGCGTCGGCGCGCGGCGCACCGCCTTGTACCCGTGGAGGTCGTCGAGGGCCATGACGCCGGGCCGCCACGTGTGGTTCGCCGCCGGGCTCACGGGCGGGTGGCGCACGGTGTTGAGGATCGCGTTGGCGACCTTGCCGCGATAGAAGCCGCGCTCGCCGACGCGGGCGAGGAGCTCGTAGGTGCGGGCGAGGTCGGGGTTGCGCAGCTTGAAACCGGGGTCGCGCGGCGAGCCGTCGGGGTCGAGGTACAGCGCCGCGCTCGCCGGCGCGTCGTCGAAGTAGTCGAGGTTGCCCTTGATCTGGTCGGAGAACGTCTGGTCGACGACGAAGCCGTCGCGCGCGAGCTTGATCGCGGGCTTCAGCGCCTCGGCGAGCGAGATCGTGCCGTCGCGCTCCAGCGCGGTCGCCCAGCCGCGCACCGTGCCGGGCACGCCGACCGACATCCCGCTGTAGCGCGCGTCGTTGAACGGCAGCGGCGTGCCGCCCGACATGAAGGAGTCCGGTCGCATCGCCGCCGGCGCCGTCTCGCGGTGATCGATCGTCGCGACCTTCCTGGCGCGCGCGTCGTAGGTGACCATGAACCCGCCGCCGCCGATGCCGCACGAGAACGGCTCGGTCACGCCGAGCACAGCCGCTGCCGTGATCGCCGCGTCGACCGCGTTGCCACCCCGTTTCAACGCCCCGATCGCGGCCTGCGTCGCGAGCCGGTCGACGGTCGCCGCGCCGCCGCCGCGGCCGGTCGACGTGGCGGGTCCCGAGGGCGCGGCCGGGATCCCGGTTGGCGTGGCCGCGACCGCGGCGGGAGCGGCGGTCAGCGCGATGGCGGCGGTGAGCAGCGAAGGCAGGAGGCGGGGCGACATGCGGCGCATTCTGCCCGCCAGACGCCGAGGTCAAGCCAGGCGCAGCGCGCCCGCGGTCGGGTGGCCGGCGTCGCCCGCTCGGCGGTCGCTGCCGTGGCGCCGCCGAGCCCCTGCGGGCCTGCGCGCGGACGCTTCGCGGACGCTTCGTCCCGGCGCGCTGACGATCCGCGCGGTGGCGAGGCGCTTGGCGAGCTACGAGGCCAGCGTCGCGTCGACCGTGATCTCGACGTTGCCCTTCATCGCGCCGGAGATCGGGCAGCCCTCGCCGGCGGCGGCCGCGGCCGCCGCGAACGTCTCCTGGTCGACGCCGTCGACCGTCCCGGTCACGACGATGTGCGACGACTTCACGCCTTCCCCGGCGACGAACTCGACCGTCGCCGTCGCCTCGAGCCGCGTCGGCGGCGTGCCGGCCTCGCCCAGCTCGTGTGACAACCCCATGCAGTAGCACGCCGCGTGTGCGGCGGCGAGCAGCTCCTCGGGGCTCGTCTTGCCCGCCGAGCGCGCTGTCCGCGACGCCCAGGTGACGTCGACCGGCCCGAACGCCCCGCTCGCCACGGTCGTGACGCCCGAGCCCTTCGCAAGCCCGCCTTCCCACACCGTCGAAGCACTGCTCTGAGCCGACATCCAGTTCCCCTTCGCGAGATCGCCAGAGAGCCCGACAGTACAAGGCGTAGCCTCACATGTGGTGAAGGTCCGAGCCGAGTTCGAGGAGCGCTACTGGTACCCCGACGACGGGTCGATCGTCTGGCTCAGCGGCTACCAGCTCGTCGACGAGGACGGCCGCTTCCTCGCACGCGACGCCCCCGAGCTCGCAGCGCGAGGGCTCAAGGTCGCGGGCGTCGCCGGCGCGGCGCAGCACCACGACCGGCAGCTGCAGTCCGACGGCGTCGCGCCCGGCCGCGCGCTCGAGCTGCGCCGCGACCCGGCCAACGAGCACGACCCCAACGCGATCGCCGTCCACGACGCGCGAGGCGGGCAGGTCGGCTGGGTCCCGCGCGAGGTCGCAGAGCAGCTCGCGCCCGAGCTCGACGCGGGCACGGCGTGGTCGGCGATCAGCCTGCGCGAGTCACGCCCCTCACCGCGCGACCCGCGCAAGGGCCTCACGATGCTCCTCGCCCGCGCGCCCGCGATCGAGCTCGACGTGCCTCAGGCCTGAGCCGACGCCGCAGCCGGCGGCGCCCGCACGCCGCGCACGAGCAGCCACGAGAGCCACAGGCACAGCGCGAAGAGCGGGACTCCCATCGCCGTGCGCGCGACGCCGAGCGCGACGACCGCGCCCGCGAGGTACAGCGGCAGCTGCACGACGAGGCGCGCCGCGAACATCCCGGCCATGAGCAGCGTCGCCCTGCGGAAGGCGCGCATGCGACGGCGATCCTCGCGCCACGAGCTGTCCTCGCCGTCGATCTTCGTGACGATCACGCCCGCGAGCGGCCAGCGCACCGCGATCGAGATCAAAAGCGCCGACGCGTACGCCACGTTGAGCAGCAGCCCTGGCAAGAAGAAGTTCTCGGCCTTGCCGCTCTTCGCCGCGATGAACGCCGCGAACGCGACGCCGAAGAGCCCGGACAGCGCGTGGCGCGGCGACTCGCGCCGCACGAGCCGCGCGACGGCCAAGACCAGCGCGAGCCCGACGGCAACGGCCGCCGAGATGTTCGTGTTCGAGCCCGTCGCCGTATACGCGATGACGTAGGCGACGCCGGGCAGCGCCGTCTCCGCCATGCCGAGCGGCCCGCCGATCGCCTCGGCGACGCTGGTCGGCGGCGGCTGTGCTGCGTTGGCCATCGCACGATGATGGCGTACGCGGCTCACCGCCTGCGGCGCCGCAGCGCCTGCGGCCCCACCAGCCCGGCGCCTACGACGAGGAACGGGACGAGGTTCAGCAGGTGCAGCACAAGCGCGTAGGAGAGCGCCTCGGCCTGTGGGACGTCGAACGCCTTCAGCGCGATGACGGTCGCCGCCTCGAACACGCCGAGCGCCGCCGGCGACGAGGGCAGGACGAGCCCCATGTTGATCGTCACCGTCACGAGCAGCCCCGCCACGAACGGCAGATCCAGCGAGAACGCGTGCATGAGGATCCAGTACGAGCAGCTCAGCACGACCCACGACGCGACCGTCAGCGCCATCGCCTCGAACGCCACGCGCGGATCGCGGATCGCGACGAGGCCGCGCGTCGCGTTGATCGCCGCGAGCTCGACGCGCTGGGCGAAGCCGTCGCGGCGGATGCGGCGCAACGGGGAGAGCAGCCAGTGGATCGCGCGGTCCTCCCAGCGCACGAGCACGAACACGAGCACGGCGACCCCCGCGATCACGACGAACGCGAAGATCGCCGCCGCGCGGATCCACGGCAGCTCGGGCAGCCACGGGTACGCGGCGAACAGGATCCCGAGCAGCGCGAGCAGGTCGAACACCCGCTCCGCGACGACCGTCCCGAGCGTCTCCGCGCGCGACGCCTTCGTGCGCGCGTGCAGCGAGATCACGCGCGCGGCCTCGCCGGCCCGCATCGGCAGGATGTTGTTGAAGAAGTAGCCGACCAGCAGCGCGTGCGCGACCTCGCGCAGCGGCGGGCGGTGGCGCGCGTCGAACAGGGCCCACCAGCGCACCGCGCGCAGCGTGACCCCCGCGACGAAGACCGCGAACGACGGCGCGAGCCACCACAGATTCGAGTCGGCCAGCGCGTCGGCCGTGTCGTCGAGCGCGACGCCGCGCACCGCGAAGACGATGCCCGCGACCGTCACGACGAGCCCGGCGACGAGCAGCAGCGGCCGCGCGGCGCGCGACGAGGTCACCGCCGGCGCAGCCGGACCTGGACGAGCACGCGGACCGCCTTGAAGCCGTCGCGCCACGTGATGTTCTTCCCCTCGGCGTACGTGCGCCCGTAGTAGGCGATCGGCATCTCGTAGATGCGCAGGCCGCGGCGGCACACCTCGCCTGTGATCTCGGGCTCGATCGCGAAGTCGTCCTGCGTCAGGCGCAGCGAGCGCAGGACGTCGGAGCGAAACGCCTTGTAGCCGGTCTCCATGTCGCTGATCGTCGTGTTGTAGAGGATGCCGGTGAGCAGCGAGAGGAAGCGGTTGCCGACCAAGTGCCAGAACATGTACGCGCGCTGCGGCGCGCCGCCGGACAGCCGCGAGCCGTAGACGACGTCGGCCACGCCGCGCTCGATCGGCGCGATGAGCGTGACGACGTCGGCGGGGTCGTACTCCATGTCGGCGTCCTGGATGACCGCGATCTCCTTGGTCATGCGCGTCGCGGCGTTGCGCACGGCCGAGCCCTTGCCGCGGTTGGCCTGGCGGACGAGCACGACGGCGGGGTGCGTGGACGCGTACGACTCGACGAGCGCCGCCGTGTCGTCGGTCGAACCGTCGTCGACGACGATGATCTCGACGTCGAGGCCCAGTGCTTCGATGCGCTCGAGCACCTCGAGGATCGTGGCCGCCTCGTTGTAGGCGGGGATGAGGAAGGAGACGCCGATCGGGGCATTCAACTGCACCGGGCGTCGCGAGCGGCGGGTCGGGTAGATTCGGCCGCGATGTCCCCACCGCGCGAGGACCGCATCCTCGCGGTCAGGATCGGCGCCGCGGTGGCCCTCTTCTTGCTGCTCGTCGGCCAGGCGCAGGTCACGGTCCTCGACGGCAGCTCGATGCTCGCGGTCGCCCAGTCGATCGTGCATCACGGCTCGCTCGACGTGCCGCCGGCGCTCGGCGTCCCGGGCGACGGCGGGCTGTTCTACTCGAAGTACGGGCTGCTGCTGTCGCTGCTGTCGGTCGTGCCGGTCGCGCTCGTGCAGCCGATCGGCGCGGTCACGGGCCGCGTCGACCTGCTCGAAGCCGCGACCGCCGCGTCGCTCATGCCGCTGATCACCGGTGCGCTCGCGGCGGCGCTGCTGCTGCTCGGACGGCGGCTCGGCGCGCCTCGTCGCGCGGCCGCGCTCGTCGCGGCCGGCACGGTGCTCGGCACGTACCTGCTGCCCTACGGTCGCGACTTCTTCACCGAGCCGCTCGTCGCGCTGGGCCTCGTCGTCATCGTCGAGCGCGCGCTCGCCGGGCGCGAGCGCCAAGCGGGCGCGGCGCTCGCCTTCGCGGTGCTCGCGCGCCCGCAGTCCGCGCTCTTCGTCCCGCTGCTGTGGGCGTTCCTCGCGTTTCGCGCCGACGGCGAGCCGGCGCCGGGAGCCTGGCGCACGCCGTCCGGCGGTGACCCCGCACCGGGGGTCCGGCGCACGGCGCCCGGCGGCGGCCCCGCGCCGGAGGCCCGGCGCCGCGAGGCCAAGCGGCGGGCGTCCGGCACCGAGCCCGCACCGCCCGCCGGCCGCGACGCCAAGGCGCGCGCGGCCGGCGCCGTCCGCGCGATCCTCCGCACCGCCCCGCCGCTCGCGGTCGCTGCCGCGATCACGGTCGCCTACAACCTCGCCCGCTTCGGCGACCCGCTCGAGTTCGGCTACAAGCCGCCCGCCGACCCCGGCTTCACCACCCCGCTCTTCGAGGGCACCGCCGGCCTGCTCTTCTCACCCGAGAAGTCGCTGCTGCTGTTCGCGCCCGCGCTCGTGCTCGTGCCGATCGCGCTCGTCGCGCTGCATCGCGTCCAGCGCGCGACGGCAGCGCTGCTCGTCGCGCTCTTCGCCGCGTCGTTCGTGCTCGCCGCGACGTGGCACTCGTGGATGGGCGGCTGGAGCTGGGGCCCGCGGCTCGTGATCCCCGGCGTCGCCGTGCTGCTCGTCGCGCTCGGGCCGTGGATCGGCGAGCACGCGAAGCGCATGCGGCTCGCGGGTGCCCTGTTCGCGCTCGGCTTCGTCATCTCGCTGCCGGCCGTCATCGCGCCGGCCGGCGCGCAGCTGCTCGATCGCGACCCGGACGCCGACGGTCCGCAGATCGTGCGGCAGGTCCGCGAGCTGCCGCACCTCGCGCGCAACTCGCTCGACGCGGCGGACGATCCGCAGGCTCGCGACGGCGACTACCGCCGCTACCTCGCGCCCTGGCAGGCGGGCGTCGTGCGACAGCTCGGCGGCATCGGTTTTCCGATCGGATTGTTGGGATCCATCGCCTTGCTGGGGGCGCTGTTGTGGGTCGCGCGCCCGCTCGCCGCGCAGCTTCGCCGCGCCTGAGCGAACCCGCATGCCGCCAACGCCGATCTGGCGGTATCTTTCCCGCCTCGGCGGCGACTCACATAGGAGAGGAACACATGGCGCGCCCCATCATCCTCGGCGTCGTCGGCGACTCGGCGACCGGCAAGACGACGATCACGAAAGGCCTTGTCGAGATCCTCGGCCGGGACAACGTCACCCACATCGGGATGGACGACTATCACAAGTACGACCGCACGCAGCGCGCGGAGAAGGGCATCACGCCGCTTCACCCCGACTGCAACTACATGGACATCATCGAGCAGCACCTGACGCACCTGCGCAACGGTGAGCCCATCCTCAAGCCGGTCTACCAGCACGCCGACGGCACGTTCGGCCCGCCGCAGTACATCACGCCCAAGCGCTTCGCCGTCATCGAAGGGCTGCTCGGCTACCACACGGAGGAGCTCGCGGCCACGTATGACGTGCGCGTGTACCTCGCGCCGCCGGAGGAGCTGCGCCGCGAGTGGAAGATCAAGCGCGACACATCAAAGCGCGGCTACACCCGCCAGGGCGTGCTCGACGACCTCGACAAGCGCGAGCCGGACTCCGAGGCGTTCATCCGCCCGCAGCAGGGCCGCGGCGACATCGTCATCTCCTTCCGACCCAACGAGGCCGGTGACCAGGACCACCTCGACGCGGTGCTCATGCTGCGCAAGGGTCTGCCGCACCCGGACCTCTCGGGCATCGTCGACGAGGAGGGCGACGACGGCATCACGCTCGAGGAGAAGGCGAACGAGACGTGCCTCTTCATCCCGGGTCGCGTCGACCGCGAGCGCGGCGCCGCGATCGAGAACGCGGTCTGGGAGAGGATGCACTTCGCGAGCCACCTGCGCACGGAGCGCCTCGGCGAGTTCACGGTCGGCGAGGACGTGCACCGGTCGGAGTCGCTCGCGATCGTGCAGGTCCTCATCCTGTACCACCTCGTCACGGCCAAGGCCGCTGTCGCGGTCGGCGGCGACGATGCCACGTCGCGCGCGCCGCGGGCGGGCAGCAGCCCCGCCCAGGATCAGCCCGACCACGATCCGGACGCCGTACCCGCCGCACCCGCCGGCTGACGCACCGCAGGCCGCGGCGCCCAGGGGCGCTAAATGAGAATGGTTCCTGTTAGTCTGGGTCGAGATGACCCTCGTTCGCAGGCCCGTCGCGGCCGTCGCCGCCGTCCTCGCGGCCGCCGTGCTGCTCGCCGCGTGCGGCGGGAGCGCTGACGGCGAGGACGCGACCGTCGCCGCGACGACGACCCAGCTCGGCGACCTCGCCCGTGCCGTCGCCGGGTCGCGCGCCCGCGTGCGCCAGATCCTCGAGCCGAGCTCCGACCCGCACGCCTACGAGCCGCGCCCGAGCGACGTCAAGGCGGTCAGCGGGGCGAAGGTCGTGCTGCGTTCCGGCGGCGACCTCGACGAGTGGCTCGCCGACGTCCTGCGCAACGCGGGCTCGGAGGCGACGACCGTCACGATCCTCGACGACCTCGCTGCGCCTCGCCGCGACGCTGACGGCGTCGACCCGCACTGGTGGCAGGACCCGCGCAACGCGGTGACCGCAGTCGAGCGGATCCGCGGCGCGCTGATCGCCGCCGACCCTGGCGGCCGCGCGGCGTACGAGGCCAACGCGACGCGCTACCTCGCGCGGCTGCGCGCGCTGGACCGCGCGATCGCCGCCTGCCTGCGGCGCATCCCGGCGAGCGAGCGCAAGCTCGTCACCGACCACGACGCGCTCGGCTACTACGCCGACCGCTACGACATCGACGTCATCGGCACGGTCATCCCGGCGAACTCGACCCAGGCGCAGGCGTCGGCCGGCGAGGTCGCGCGGCTCGTGCGCACGATCCGCGCAACGGGCGTGTCGACGATCTTCCCCGAGAGCTCGGTCAACCCGAAGCTCACCCGCGCGATCGCCCGCGACGCGGGGGCGACGGTCGGCCCAGCGCTGTACGCCGACTCGCTCGGCGCGAAGGGCTCGCCGGGCGCGACCTACCTCGGCTCGCTGCGAGCCAACACGCAAGCGCTCGTCGCCGGCTTCACGCGCACGCGCGAGCGCTGCGCGCTGCCGGCCTGAGCGGCGGCGCCGGGCGGCGACCGCCGCGTCAGCTGTAGAGGTCCCAGGCCTTCAGGAACGCCAGCGGATCGATCGGCGCGCCGCCCGTGTACCAGCCGGGCTTGCCCCACATCTCGAAGTGCAGGTGGCAGGCCGTCGCGTCGCCGGTGTCGCCGACCACGCCGATCGACTGGCCCGTCATCACGATCGCGCCCTTCTTCAGCGGCGAGCGCTCGGCGAGGTGCATGTAGGCGTAGTCGATGTCCGTGCCGGCACCGTCGATGACGATGTAGTTGCCGGCGTTGGCCTCGTTCTGGTTGAGCTTCACGATCCCGCCGCGGGCCGCGACGAGCGGCGTGCCGCACGCGGCGAAGACGTCCTGACCCTGGTGCGTGTGGCCGTTGCGGCCCGCGCCGAAGGCCGCGATGCCCGTGCCGTAGGTGTGCTTGCCGCGGATCGGGAACTTGTGGTCGACGAGGTCGAACGAGCCCGTCGCCAGGGCGGCGGGGATCTGCGCGGCCTGCGCGCCCGTGACCTGGCTGAACACGCGGAACTCGTAGCGGCCGATCGGCGCGGCCACGCCGGCGATCAGGCCGTCCCACGTCACGGTCTGGACGACCCCCGGCGCGAGCAGGCCGAGCGGCCAGGTCTGCACGACGGCGCCGTCGCTCAGGCGGACCAGCGCGACGGCG
This sequence comes from uncultured Actinomycetes bacterium, assembly GCA_963743055.1. GTDB lineage: Bacteria > Actinomycetota > Thermoleophilia > Solirubrobacterales > Solirubrobacteraceae > CADCVQ01. The sequence continues at coordinate 356,801 of CAVUOK010000010.1, forward strand.
ATCGCGATCGACTGGCGCGCGAGCAGGTCGACGCGGGCGGGGCGCGCGGCGCCGACGAACACCTGCTTGCCGACGACCTTCACGTCGAGCGCGGAGACGCTCGACTTCGCGCCCTGGACGGACAGGGCGGCGCGGCTCGGCACCGACTGGCCGCCGTCGCTGTTGACCGCCAGCACCGGCCCGCTCAGCGCCCTGTCGGGCACGAGCACGTCGACGCTCTTCACCCGCGCGCGCAGCGCGGGCGCGATGACGTCGTCGAGGGCTCCGCGCGCGCCGAGGAAGACGACCTTGCGTACCTCGCGCATCGCGCTCCCGCGCAGGCGCAGCAGGCTGCCGGGCTGGACGGCATCCAGCGAGGTGCAGCGCGCGGCGCAGGCGATCTCCCCGATCGCCGGCAGCGGCTTGGGCTCGGACGCCATGGCGCCGCCCGTCCCGGGGGCAGCGGCAGCGGGCGTGGCCGCGCCCACGGCGACGCCAAGCACGCACAGCACTGCGACCCACACCCGTCTCAGCTGAACCAACCCCCCTTGTGTGCTGCCTACGGGGTTAGCTGACGGGCTCGCGCGGGCAAGGTCCGCGCTACCAGCATGCCTTGCTGGATTCGCCCCACAGCGCGCACGCGAACGTGGACGCCGATGGTTCCCCCGTTCCATCGCTAGGACACGATGGATTCGGCAATCTGCTGCGCGGAACCGTATCGAATTCGGCGGCGGCGCGGTTGACATATTCCACCGGATTCCGCGAGCCATCGCGATGTCCTATGCTTCGACCACGCCGTGCGGCAGAACGCGCGGCCTTTTTCACGCCATGAAGACCTACGTCGCCAATGCAAACGACCGCGAGCGCAACTGGCTCGTCGTCGACGCCACCGGGCAAACGCTGGGTCGTTTGGCGACCCAGATCGCCGACGCGCTGCGCGGCAAGCGCAAGCCGACCTACACGCCGCACGTCGACACCGGCGACTTCGTCGTCGTCGTCAACGCGGAGAAGATCGCGGTCACCGGCAACAAGCGCGCCGACAAGAAGTACTACCGCCACTCCGGATATCCCGGCGGCCTGAAGACGCGCACGCTCGGCGACATGCTCGAGCGCCGGCCCGAAGAGGTCCTGCGCCTCGCCGTCAAGGGGATGCTGCCCCGCAACCGCCTCGCCCGCAAGCAGATCACGAAGCTCAAGATCTACGCGGGACCCGAGCATCCGCACGTGGCTCAGAAACCGCAACCGATGGAGCTTCACCCCTCGTGATCGAAGAGAACGCCGAGCCGCCCGAGGACACGCCGGCCGACGGACCGCAGGAGCCCGCCGCAGACGCAGCCGCCGAGACCGCCGCCGCGGCCGGCACGCCCGCTCCGGAGCCCGCCGACGCTGCCCCCGCCGAGCCCGACGTCGAGGTCGACGAGGACGACGACGAGCCGGTCGCCCCGCGCGTGAAGCCCGCGATCCCCGGCGCCGACCTCGAGGTCGACATCGTCGCCGAGGGCGCCGACCCGCTCGCCGGCCCGGACGAGGAGGAGCAGGCCGCGATCGACGCGGCAGCCGAGCAGGACCGCGCCGACGAGCAGCCCGTCGCCGCCACGATCGACCTCGCCGCGGGCGCGCGCTACCGCGCGACCGGCAAGCGCAAGACGGCCGTCGCCCGCGTGATCCTGCGCCCCGGCACGGGGGCGTACACCGTCAACGGCAAGCCGCTCGACACCTACTTCCCGCGTCCCGCGCTGGGCCGCAACATCCGCCAGCCGCTCGAGGTCGTCGGCTACGAGGACCGCATGGACGTCGTCGCCCGCATCCACGGCGGCGGGGTCAGCGCGCAGTCGGGCGCGCTGCGCCACGGCATCTCGCGCGCGCTGCTCGAGGCGGACCCCAGCCTGCGCGGCGAGCTCAAGCGCCGCGGCTTCCTCACGCGCGACTCGCGCGTCAAGGAACGCAAGAAGGCCGGCCTGAAGAAGGCCCGCAAGAAGCCGCAGTTCTCCAAGCGCTAAGCACCGCACGCCGGTGAGCGCGGAAGGATCCGCCGCGAAGCAGAACGAGACGCGGGTGCGCAAGCACTTCGGCACCGACGGCGTGCGCGGCGTGGCCGGAGAGCTCTTGACCGCGGAGCTCGCGCTGTTGATCGGCGCGGCGGCGACGCTCGAGGTCGGCGGCGCGAAGCCGCGCGTGCTCGTCATCCGCGACACGCGCGAGTCGGGCGCGATGCTCGAGGCCGCGCTGGCGGCGGGCATCGCGTCGGCCGGCGGGGAGGTCCTGCTCGGGGGCGTGCTCCCGACCCCGGCCGCGCCGCTGCTCGTCGAGGCCTACGGCTTGGATCTCGCGGCGGTCATCTCCGCGTCGCACAACCCCTACGAGGACAACGGGATCAAGTTCTTCGGAGCGGACTCGTTCAAGCTGTCCGACGCGACCGAGCTCGCGATCGAAACGCGGATGGACGCGCCCCGCGCCGGCCCGCCGTCGCGCATCGGGAGCATCCGCGAGCTGCACGGCACGCGCGAGGACTACCTGCGCGCGCTGCACACGCGCTTCGAGGGGCTCGATCTCGGCGGGATGTCCGTCGCGCTGGATTGCGCGCACGGCGCGACGTACCGGGCGGCGCCGGAGATCTTCCGCCGCCTCGGCGCGACGGTGACCGTGCTCGCCGACGCGCCCGACGGGCGCAACATCAACGACGGCTGCGGCTCGACGCACCCCGACGCGCTGTGCGAGGCGATGCGCGCGGGCGGCCACGACGTCGGCTTCGCGTTCGACGGCGACGGCGACCGCCTGCTGGCCGTCGATCGGAGCGGCGCGCTCGTCGACGGCGACGAGCTCATCGCCCTCGCCGCGCTGCACCTGCGCTCGCACGACCGCCTGCCCGGCGGCGGCGTGGTGGTCACCGTGATGACGAATTTCGGCTTTCACACGGCGATGCGCGAGGCGGGTGTGGAGGTCACGACGACGCAGGTCGGCGATCGCTACGTGCTCGAGGAGCTGCGCGCGCGCGGCTGGGGGCTCGGTGGCGAGCAGTCGGGCCACATCATCGACATGGGCTTCGTGCCGTCCGGTGACGGGATCGCCAGCGCGCTGCTGACGCTCGAGGCGCTCGCCGGTGCGGATCTCGCCGAGCGCCACGCGATGGACAAGCTCCCGCAGCGGCTGGTCAACGTGCGCGTGGCCGATCGCGACGTCGCGATGGCCAGCGCCGAGCTGACCGTCGCGACCGAGCGCGAGAGCGCGGCGTTGGCGGGCCGTGGCCGCGTCCTGGTGCGCCCGTCGGGCACCGAGCAGCTCGTGCGCGTGATGGTCGAAGCGCCGTCGGACGACGAGACCGAGGCCGTCTGCGCGCGGCTCGTCGCGATCGTCCAGACGCTCGCCGCGTCCTAGGCTCCCCGGAGGCGTCGCGCCGACCCCTGCCCGACCTCGCGTCGGACGACGACTTGCCGATGCGTTGCATAGGCAGATCGGTTGACGACGACGAAGCGGGGACGTATGTTGAGCCACCGTGAGCCCCGGCGGTCGCATCGTCCTCACGCTGGCTCTCGTGTGCGTCGCCGTCGGCCTCGGTGTCGACCCGCTCGCTGACGCTGGCCCGTCCGCCGCGCGCGTTTCTCACGGACGCCACCGGCGCCGCGACGCCCGATCGATTCGGAGGGCGACCCGCTGTGGCTGCGCGTGACGTATCGCGCCAGGGTCCGCGATCCCGGTTACAACGCGATCGCCAGGTGGGGCGCCCAGGCAGCCGCGGCGGCGACCGGCGCCCGGCTGGTGCAAGCCCGTGAGGCGCCGCTCGCCGGCCTCACGACCGTCGGCGTCGACACTCGTGGCGCGGCCGTCCCGAGGGAGCGCATGAGCGTCCCGGTCACGTATCGCGTCCCTCAGGCATCCGTCGCCGACGCCACGGGCCTCGAGGCAGCGATGCAGGCCGACGCGACCGCCGCGGGAGCGACGCTCTCGTCGCTCGTCGTCAAGGAGCCGCAGCGACCGATCCCGATCGTCGACTTCACAGCGGCGGACGCCGCGGTGGTCGAGGCCGCGGCCTCCAAGCTGCAGGCATACGGTGCTGCGCTCATCACGGTCCACGATCGCGACGGCGATCTGCTCGCTGTGCGTGGATCCGTTGCCAGCCTCGGTCTCATCGGCGGCTGGACGAGCCCCTCGCTCGCGACCGACTCGATGGGCCCGGAGTTCACCAAGCCGTTGCCGAGCGGTACGCCGGAGAGCGGCAAGCCCTGCGATCCGCCGATGACCATCACGCTCTACGCCACGGGCCGGCGGTTCACACATGCGACGAGCGCACGTCTCGCTGGCGTCCGGTGACCGCTGACGACCGCTGATCGATTGCCGCGCGTGAATGCCTATGCAGACGCGCGACTGTCTCCACCGCGCGTGGCGAATCGACTGCGTGCCCTTGACAACTGCATATGCACTACCTAGGTTGAGGCGCCGCGCGGCGCGGGCACGCCGCTTGACGACGATCGATGCGGGGGGAGAAGCACACGATGACCACAGCGCAGGTGAGGCCGCTCATCGCGGCGACGCTGGCAGTCGGCGCCATGGCGTGCGTGCAGGTCGCGCCGGCAGCGGCGGAGACGCCGTTCGTCGGGCAGGGCAGCACGCCGAGCTTCGGTCTCCCGACCACCCTCGACAACCACGGCGCGCGCTCGTCCGGCGTGGCGATTGGCGACCTCAACGGCGACGGCAAGGCGGATCTCGCGACCGCCGTCCGCTCCGAGGGCCTCGCCGTCTTCCTGGCGACCGGCGGCGGCCAGTTCGCCGCCGTCGCGAAGTACCCGGCCCCCGTCGACCCGACGACCTCCAACCCGTTCACGATCTCCGTCGTCATCAGCGACGTCAACGGCGACGGCAAGCCCGACGTCGTCGGCGAGACGGGCGTCGACGACGCCGCTGTCGTGTGGCTCGGCACCGGCGGCGGCGCGTTCGCACCCGGCGCGATGGTCGGCCTCGGCGCCGCGCCGAGCTGCGGGAACCCCGGCTCGCGCGCCTGCTCGGCGAACTTCCCGTTCGACGTCGCGGTCGCCGACTTCAACGAGGACGGCAAGCCGGACCTGGCGACCGCCAACGGCAACTCCGACAACCTGTCGGTCGTGCCCGGCAACGGCGACGGGACCTTCGGCTACGCGACGATCCTGGGCCTCGCCGGCGCCGACTTCCCGCAGGGCCTCGCCGCCGCCGACCTCAACACGGACGGCCACGCGGATCTCGCGGTTGCCGCCAGCTTCTCGCACAACGTGTCGGTGCTCCTCGGCCACGGCGACGGGTCGTTCGGCGCGCCGAGCACGCTCGGCATCGGCACCGGCCAGTTCCCCGGCGACGTCACGGTGGCGGACTTCAACCAGGACGGCAACCCCGACCTCGCGACGGCCAACCTCACGCAGTCGAGCTCCGTCCTCTTCGGCGACGGCGCCGGCGGGTTCGGCACCGCCAAGGTCGTCGAGCTGCCCGAGAACGCCGGTTCGGTCGTCCCGACCGACGTCAACGCCGACGGCTATCCCGACCTGACGCTCTACGGCGGGGCGCTGATGGTCCTCGCGGGCGACGGCTCGGGCGGTTTCGGCCAGCCCGTCACGCCGGCGCCGGGGCTCGGCGCCGGCGACGGCCCGAGCTCGGTCGCGGTCGCAGACCTCGACGGCGACGGCCGGCCGGACATCGCGACCGCGAACTCCGCGAGCGGCGATCCGACCTTCACCGAGGACGTGTCGGTGCTGCGCAACACGACACCCGCGCCGGAGGCGGCGACGGCGAACCTCGGCGCGCACGTGCCCGGGTTCCTGCGGCTCACCGGCGGTTCCGCGGACTTCGGGGCGATCACGCCGGCGTCCAGCTTCGTCGAGTACCACGCGACGGCGCATCTGTCGGTGCGCTCGACGTCACCGGGCGTGACGGTCTACGTCACGCAGGCGAATCCCAACGGGGGGAGCCTCGCTCACCTCGGCGATCTCCACGTCCGGCCGATCGACCAGGACGGCAACTTCGCCACGTTCGTCACGCCGCATCCGGTGTTCAGCTCGCCGACGGCGGTCAACCTCGACGACGTGCCGGTCAGCTACATGCTGCGCGTGTACGGCAGCCAGACCGGCGGTCCGACCCTGACCAAGGGCGCGGTCTACAACGAGCCGATCGTGTACACGGCGACATCGCCGCTTCCGTAGCACACACACTCAGCATCAATGGGGAGACACGAGATGAACGCTGATTTCATGGCGGCCGGCGCGGGTCGCCGCGCCGCGCCGGGGGCGCACCGCCGCCGGCTGCGTGCCGCGACGACGCTGGCCCTCGCGACCACCGCTTGCGTGCAGGTCGCGCCGGCAGCGGCCGCGACGCCGATCTACGCCCAGGGCGCCGCGCCGAGCTTCGCGACCGCTGCGAGTTTCGACACCGCCGCCCGGTCGACCCGGGCCATCGCCGCCGGCGACCTCAACAACGACGGCAAGCCCGACCTCGCGACGGTCTCGCAGACCGAGGGCCTCGGGGTGCTGCTCGCGACCGGCCCCGGCAGCTACGGTCCGGTCGCGCGCTACGGCGCACCGGTCAACCCCTTCCAGTCGGCGACGTTCATCGTCGCCGCGGCGATCAGCGACCTCGACGGCGACGGCGATCGCGACGTCGTCGCGCAGGACGCGCGCGGCAACGTCGCGCTCGTGTGGACGAACGCCGGCGGCGGCGTGTTCGGCACCGCAGCCGTGGTGGAGCTCAACCCGCGGCCGAACTGCGGCACGAGCAGCAGCAACCCGTGCTCCGCCGCATTTCCGGTCGACATCGCCGTCGCCGACTTCAACGAGGACGCCAAGCCCGACCTCGTGACGGCGAACCCCAACACGGACAACGTCGCGGTCGTGCTCGGCAACGGTGACGGGACGTTCGGCGCGGCGAGCTACACCGGGCTGGGCGGCGCCGACAGCCCGTTCGGGCTCGCGATCGCCGACATCGACGGCGACGGACATGCCGACATCGCGGTGGCCAGCTCGACATCGGCCACCGTCTCGGTGCTTCGCGGCGACGGCCACGGCGGCTTCGGTGCGGCCACGAACGTCGACACGGGGATCATCCTGCCCAACTTCGTCGAGGTCGGCGACGTCAGCTCGGACGGCAAGCCCGACATCGTCGTGACGAACACCGCTCGCCTCGGCAAGGGCTCGGTCCTGATCGCCGACGGCGCGGGTGGTTTCGCACCGCCGAAGGTCTTCGACTCCGGCTCCAACCCGAGCGACCTCGCCCTCGCCGACATGAACGGCGACCGGCGGCTGGACGTGGTGATCAGCAATTCGACGACCCTCGTGTCGGCGCCGGTTCACAGCGTCTCGGTGTTCGCTGGAGACGGCGGCGGCGTGCTCGCATCGCCGGTGACGTTCGGGCTCGACGGCGGGCTCCGTCCGACCGGGCTCGCGGTCGCCGACCTCGACGGCGACGGGCGGCTGGACGTCGCGACGGCGAACCTCAACAGCGACGCGACCGACGTGAAGGACGTGTCGGTGCTGCGCAACACGACGCCGCCGCCATCCGCGGCCGGTGCCGAGATCGTCGCGCGCGTGCCCGCCTACCTGTCGCTGACGGGCGGCTCGGTGGACTTCGGGTCGATCAGGCCGACGGCCGAGCTGGCGACGTACTTCGCGCGGACGTATCTGGACGTGCGCTCGACGTACCCGGGCATCGAGGTCTCTGTCGGGACGTCGAGCGCGAACGTGAACATGGGCGGGCTCGGCGAGGTCCAGGTCACGCCGTGGGAGTACGGGCCGGGGAGCGGGAACTGGAACCTCTTCCAGAACATCCCGCGTCCGGTGTTCGCCTCGGAGACCGCCGCGAACGAGCTCGTCCCGGTCGACTACCGCCTCCAGGTGCCGGGTCGCACCGTCCTGACGAAGGGCCGCACGTACAGCGAGCCGATCGTCTACACAGCGACGACGACGCTGCCGTAGCGCTGGATCGAGGAGACGGCGGGATGGTGCTCAAGCGCACGGTGCTGGTGGTAGCGACGCTCGTTGCCGGAATGACCCTCCCGGTGACGGGCGCGAGCGCTGACAACATCCGGCTGCAGGCGACGCAGGACATCCGCGATTCGGGCATCTTCGCCGACGTCTGGATGGACGCGAGCGTTGGCTATCCGCCGGTGCAGCCCGGGGACGCCCTGTCCTTCACAAGCGGTGCGATGACGTATCCCCAGTTCGTCGGAGCCGGCGCGGCTCTGAGCGCCGCACGGACCGGCCTTGCGGATGTCGTGATCGTCGACGCGCCGTCGCTCGAGAAGACCTTCGTCGACGACGGCTACTCCAAGGAGGCCGCCGGGCGAGCGATCTACTACAACGACTTCGTGATCGTGGGCCCGACGGGCGATCCTGCGGGCGTGTTCGCAAACGAGCGCAATGACGCGGTCGGCGCGCTGGAGGCGATCGCGGCGCGGGCTGCCGCGAGCAACGACGTGACGTTCGTGTCGCGCAACGACAACTCCGGCACGAACGTCCAGGAGCAGCTGCTGTGGGGCCTGACGTCGACCGTGTCGGTGCAGGGCGCGGCGAACGCTCCGCCGGGCGACATCGTGCGCAAGCAGCCCGGCAGCGGCGGGACCTATCCGGCGTGGTACAAGCGCAGCGGACTGGGCCAGGCCGCCAACCTCACGTCGGCGAACGCGTGCCCGACCGGCCTGTACCCGCAGGGCGGCTGCTACACGATGCTCGATCGTGGGACGTGGTACCACCTGATGTCGACGGTGCCGGGCCTGATGGTCGTCAGCGACAACAACTCCGCTGGCGCGGTCGGTGGCCAGGACCTGCAGGCCAACTATGTGCACGCGTACGTCCTCGACGACGGCAAGTCCTATCCGAGCGGCGTCACGCCCAACGAGGCCGCTGCGACGCGCTTCGTGGACTACCTGGTCAGCCCGCTGGCACAGACCGTGCTGGCGCTCTACGAGGCGCCGGGCAGCCCGAACGGCAACCCGGACGCGTATCCGCAGTACTCGTTCGGCTTGCCGTCGCCACCGTCTCCGGGGAGCACGGTGACGATCACCGTGACGGCGAAGTACAAGGCGCCGCCGTGGCCGGGCATTCCGGACCTGCCGCTGACGCTGCAGCGCAAGCCCGCCAACGGCTCGACATGGACCACGATCGCGACGCAGAGCACCGGCGCAACCGGTGTCGGGACGTTCAACGGGGTCACGGTCACATGCAACTCGCAGTACCGGGTCACGATGGCCGACTTCGCCGACCCGACCTATCCGCTCACGTTCTCGCTGTTCACGCACAACACCTCCGGGTCCAGCGGCACACTCAACACATCGCCGCCGACGCCCTGCTGAGGCGGTTCGGGAGCCGCTCGCTCGGAGCGCGTCCGGGAAGGGATCGACCGATCACCGCCTAATCTGTTCGGCATGTGTGGCATCGTCGGCTACGTGGGGCAGCGCGCCGTTCAGGAGATCCTCTTGGCCGGCCTGGAGAAGCTCGAGTACCGCGGCTATGACTCCGCGGGGGTGTCGGTGCTCGCCGACGGCGAGATCGCGTCCGTGCGCGCTGTCGGCAACCTCAGCAAGCTTCGCGCGGCCGTGCTGCACAGCAACGGTGGCCCGCCGGACGCCGACGCGGCGCCGGTCGCGACGATCGCCCGCCCCGCGACGAGCGGCATCGGCCACACGCGCTGGGCGACCCACGGCCGCGTCACGGAGTCCAACGCCCACCCGCACTTCGACACGGCGGACCGCGTCCACGTCGTCGTCAACGGGATCGTCGAGAACTACCTGTCGCTGAAGGTGCGCCTCGGCGACATGGGAGCGAACTTCACGTCGGAGACCGACGCCGAGGTCATCGCCCACCTGATCTCCCACCACATGGCGCTCGGCAGCCTCGTCGAGGCCGTGCGGGCCGCGTACAACGAGCTGCAGGGCCACTACGCGTTCGTCGCGATGAGCGCCGACGAGCCCGACACGCTCGTGGGCGCCCGCAAGGAGTGCCCGCTGATCGTCGGCCGCGGCGACGGCGAGACGTTCCTCGCCTCGGCGATCCCGGCGTTCCTCGCGCACACCCGCGACGTGCAGTACATCGAGAACGACGAGATCGTCGTCATCCGGCCCGGTGGCGTGGACTTCCTGCAGCCCGACGGAACGCCAATCGAGCGCGCGGTCACGACCGTCGACTGGGACGAGGACACCGCCGTCAAGGGCGGCTACGAGACCTTCATGCTCAAGGAGATCCACGAGCAGGCCGACGCGGTCGCGGAGACGATCGCAGACCGCACGGTGCGCCCCGACGGCGTGGACCTCGCCGAGGCCGCGCTCGACGAGTCGCTCTTCGAAGACGTCGACCGGATCCTCATCCTCGCGGCGGGGACGTCGTTTCACGCCGGGCTCATCGGGCGCTACGCCATCGAGGAGTGGGCGCGGATCCCTGTGGACATGGACATCGCCTCGGAGTGGCGCTACCGCAATCCGATCGTGTCGCCGCGCGAGCTCGTCATCGGCATCACGCAGTCCGGCGAGACCGCCGACACGCTGGCCGCGATGCGCCTGGCGCGCGAGCGCGGGGCGAAGGTGCTGGCGGTCACGAACGTCGTCGGCTCGCAGGCCACGCGCGACGCGGACGGCGTCCTCTACACGCGCGCGGGCCTCGAGGTCTCGGTCGCCGCCACCAAGACGTTCGTCTGCCAGGTCGCCGCGATGTACCTGCTCGCGCTGCGCCTCGCCGAGCTGCGCGGCACGCTCGAGCGCTCGCGCATCGTCGACCTCGTCGCGGAGATCAAGCAGCTGCCGACGCGCATCGCCGAGCTCATCGAGACGCTCGACGGCTCGATCCAGGCGGCGGCCGAGCGCCACGCCGACTCGGACTTCTACCTGTACCTCGGGCGTCACGTCGGTCGGCCGGTGGCGCTGGAAGGCGCGCTGAAGCTCAAGGAGATCTCCTACATCGCGACCGACGCCTATGCCGGCGGCGAGATGAAGCACGGTCCGATCGCGCTGCTCGACGAGTCGACGCCGGTCGTGTGCATCGCGACCGACATGCCCGTGCTCGACAAGATGATCTCCAACATGCAGGAGGTCCGGGCGCGCGGCGCGCACGTCATCGCGGTGGCGACCGAGGGCGACGACCGGATCGCCGCGCAGGCCGAGGAGGTCATCTACGTCCCGCGCACGGACTGGATGCTGCAGGCGCTGCTGGCGGTCATCCCGCTGCAGCTCTTCGCCTACTACGTCGCGCGCCACCGCGGCCTGAACGTCGACCAGCCGCGCAACCTCGCCAAGACCGTGACGGTGGAGTAGCGCTTACGCGCCCGCCGGCGCGACGTGCTCCACGGGCGTGCCGTCGAGCCCGCCGAGCGACACGCGGTTGCCGCCCATCGTCTTGGAGCGGTACATCGCGCGATCGGCGGCCACAAGCGCCATGTTGAGGTCGATCGGCGTACCCGGTTCGAGCTCCACGACGCCGATGGAGACGGTCAGCCCGTCGAAGTCGTGGCCGGCGGCGACGGCTCGCCGGATCCGCTCGCCGACCAGCGGCGCCGCGCCCGCGTCGGGCTCGCTGAGCAGGATGGCGAACTCGTCGCCTCCGAGGCGCGCCGTCGTGTCCACCTCGCGGACGCTCGCCGACATCGCCGCGGCGACCCGGCACAACGCGCCGTCGCCGGCCGCGTGGCCGCGCCGGTCGTTGAGCGCCTTGAACCCGTCGCAGTCGAGCACGAGCAACGCGCCGCCGCAGCCCGAGCGAGCGCGGTGCGCGCCGTCGCGCGCGTAGGCCTCGGCGAACGCGCGCCGGTTGGCAAGCCCGGTGAGCGGATCGCTCGAGGCGCTGCGCTCGAGCGCGCTGACGAGCTCGTCGACCCGCGCCCGGAACGCGCTGACGAGCACGCCGATCGTCACGATCGAGCCGACGCCCACGAGGCTCGTCGCGGCGGGGAACGCCGAGCCCGCCATGACGGTGCCGAAGACGAACAGCACCGAGGCGCAGACGACCTGCATCATCGCGCGCGATCGCGGCAGGAAGTGAAACGAGTGCACGACGAGCCAGACGTGAAACCACAGAAACGGGGGCTCAGGCGCGTTCCAGAAGAGGGTGAGTCCGGTGATCAGCAGCTGTCCGAGGTACGTGATCGCCTCGAGCGTGGGGGCCGAGAGCCGCGCCGCGCGGACGAACATGAACGCCGCGACCGGATACGCGATCACGGCGATGACGGCCAGCCCGGCGTCGTTGGTGGACGCGGGGTGGGGGAGGATCAACGTCGCGGTCAGGCACGTCGCGCCGAAGGCCCACACGCAGGCGAGCGCACGCGCGTTCGCGGATGCCTCGCCGCCGAGCAGCCTCGCCATCCTTCCGAGCGGGAGCTCAGCCATGCGTCGTCCATCGACGCGACGCGGCCAGGCCTGTAGCACGCTGGCGCGCTCGCCCGCCCGCTTCGACGAATGTTCGCGGCGGGGGGCCGTTCGGCGGAGGCGCGCGGCGGCACACGACGTACGATGAGGCTGTGCCCGTCGGGATCGACCTGCTGGAGATCGAGCGCATGGAGCAGGCTCTGGATCGCCGCCCGAACCTCGCGCTGCGGCTGTTCACCGAGGGTGAGCGGGCGTATGCGGCCGGGCGCGCGCGGCCCGGCCAGCACCTCGCCGCGCGCTTCTGCGCGAAGGAGGCGGTGGCGAAGGCGCTGCGCCTCGAGGTGTGGAGCCCGCTCGACATCGAGGTCGTGGGGGAGGGGGCGCGCACCGGCGTCGCGTTGCACGGCCGGCTGGCGGAGCTCGGCGTCGAGCTCGACATCTCGCTGACGCACTCGAAGGTCACGGCGGGCGCGGTCGCGCTCGTCAGGTGAATGGCGTGCTCCCGGGCTGGCTCGATCCGCTGTACGGCGCCGAGCAGATGCGCGCGACGGATCGCTGGGCGATCGAGGAGCGTGGGATTCCGTCGCTGGATGTCATGGAGCGCGCGGGCGCGGGTCTCGCGCTGACCGTGGACCGGCTCGTCCCGCGCGGGCCGATCGCGATCGTCTGCGGCAAGGGCAACAACGGCGGCGACGGCTTCGTCGCGGCGCGCCTGCTCGACGAGCTGGGCCGCAGCGTCCGCGTGCTGCGGCTCGCGGAGCAGCCGGAGTATCGCGGCGACGCCGCCGAGAACCTGCGCCGGCTCGAGGGCGCGCACGAGCCGTTCGCGGCCGAGGCGCTCGACCGCGCGGCGGTCGTCGTCGACGCGATCTTCGGCACGGGCTTCGACGGCGAGCCGCGCGGCGTGGCCAAGGACGCGATCGAGGCGATCGCCGTGCTCGAGGCCGTCGTCGTCTCTGCCGACATCGCGAGCGGCGTCGACGCGTCGACCGGCGAGGCCGCTCGCGTGTCTGTGCGAGCGACACAGACCGCGACGTTCGCCGCCGCCAAGCCGGGGCACTGGATCGCGCCGGGAAAGCAGCAGACGGGCGAGCTGCGGGTCATCGACATCGGGATCCCGGCGGGGGTGCCCGTCGAGGCGGACGTGGGGCTGCTGACGGCGCGCGTCCACGCGCTCGTACCCGGGCGTTCTGCGCCCGGCACGAAGTTCACGTCGGGCCACGTCGTGGTGGCGGGCGGCTCGCGCGGGTTGACGGGTGCGCCGTGCCTGGCTGCCGAGGCGGCGATGCGCGCCGGCGCGGGCTACGTGACCGCGATCGTCCCCGGCTCGCTGGAGCTCGTCTTCGAGACGCGCCTGCTCGAGGCCATGACGCGCTCGCTGCCCGACGAGGACGGCGCGCTGACGCCCGCCGGCGTCGAGGACGCGCTCGAAGTGGCGGGGCGGGCGGGTGCGCTCGTGCTGGGTCCGGGGCTGGGTCGCAGCGACGGCGCGTTCGCGTTCGCGCGTGCGGTTGCCGCGCGCGCGGAGGTCGCGCTGCTGCTCGACGCCGACGGCCTGAACGCGCACGCGGGCTCGCTGGACTCGCTCGCCGCGCGCGCGGGGCCGACGGTGCTCACGCCGCACGCGGGCGAGCTCGGGCGGCTGCTGGGGCGCACGAGCGCGGAGATCGCGGCGGCGCGGCTGCGCAGCGCGCGGGAGGCGGCGCGGCGCGCGGACGCGGTCGTCGTGCTGAAGGGCGACGACACGATCGTCGTCGCGCCCGACGGCACCGCCGCCGTGAACGGCCTCGGCGCCCCGGCGCTCGCGACGGCGGGCACAGGCGACGTGCTGAGCGGCGTCATCGGCGCGTATCTCGCGAAGGGCCTGGATCCGTTCGCCGCCGCGTGCGCGGGCGTGCGCCGCCACGCGGCCGCGGGTCGGGTCGCCGCGCAGCACGGCGCCGACGGCGTCATCGCGCGCGACGTCGTCGCGGCGCTGCCGCGCGCGCTCGAGGGCGAGGAAGGCGGCGCGGGCGTGCCCGGCGTGCCCGAGCCGTTCCTCCCTGAGCCGAGGCTGCCATGACGGTCCGCGCTCTCGCCCGCGTGAATCTCTCCGCGATCGCGCGCAACGTCGCGCGGCTGCGGCGCGAGCTCGGATCCGGGACCGCGCTGTGCGCGGTCGTCAAGGCCGACGGCTACGGTCATGGCGCGGTGCCGGCCGCCCGCGCGGCGCTCGCGGGCGGCGCGGGCTGGCTCGCGGTCGTCGCGGCCGAGGAGGCCGCGGCGCTGCGGGCGGCCGGCATCGACGTGCGGATCCTCGTCATGGGCGCGCTGTCGCCGTCGGAGCTCGACGTCGCGCTCGCCTCCGATGCCGAGGTCGTCGCGTGGGACGAGCGGTTCGTCGACGGTGTCGGGGCGCGCGGCGGCGGGGCGGTGCACGTCAAGCTCGACACGGGCATGGGTCGGCTCGGCACTCGTGATCCTGCTGAGGCGACGCGCATCGCCGAGGCTGCCGCGAGCGCCCCCGGCGTGCGCCTCGCCGGCGTGATGACGCATTTCGCGACGGCCGACGATCGCGGCGACCCGTTCATGGACGAGCAGCTCGCCCGCTTCGTCGACTGGGTCACGCCGCTACGCGACGCGCACCCGGGCCTCGTCGTGCACGCGGCCAACAGCGCCGCCACCCTGCGCGACCCCGCCACGCACTTCGACCTCGTCCGCACGGGCATCGCGATCTACGGCATGGACCCGTTTGGCGAGGACCCCGCGTCGCGGGACCTCGAGCCGGCGCTCGAGCTGCGCTCCGTGGTCGGGGCGGTCAAGCCGGTGGCGCCCGGTGAGAGCGTCGGCTACGGCCGGCGGTTCGTCGCGCGCGAGGCGACGCATGTCGCGACGCTGCCGATCGGGTACGGCGACGGCGTGCGCCGCGCGCTGACCAACAACGCCGAGGTGCTGGTGGGCGGCGTGCGCTACCCGCTCGTGGGCACGGTGAGCATGGACAACGTCACGATCGACGTGGGCGCGTCGCCGGCGGTGGCGGTCGGGGACGCGGCGGTGCTCGTCGGCGCGCAGGGCGGCGAGCGGATCACCGCGGAGGAGGTCGCGCGGCGGCTGGACACGATCAACTACGAGGTCACGTGCGGCCTGCTGCCGCGCGTGCCGCGCGAGTACCACCGCGACGGGGCGCCGGGGGATGCAGTGGCCGAGGGCGCGGCTGTGGCCGGCGGCGAGCCGTGAGCGATCCCGTCACCACGACGCGCGAGGCGCTCGCGGGCCTGGACGCGTGGCTCGTCGGAGGTGCGGTGCGCGACAGCCTGCTGCAGCGCCCGACCGCGGACCTCGACCTCGTCGTCGAGGGCGACGTGGGCGCGGCTGCGCGGCGGCTGTCGCGGGCCGCGCGCGGACCGGCGTTCGAGCTGTCCGACGCGTTCGGGTCGTGGCGGGTGATGGCCGCCGACCGGTCGTGGCACGCCGACCTCAGCCCGCTGCGCGGCGGCTCGCTGCACGCCGACCTCGCCCTGCGCGACTTCACCGTCAACGCGATGGCGCAGCCGCTGGACGGTGGCGAGCGCGTGGACCCGCACGGCGGCGCCGCCGACCTCGCCGCGCGCCGCCTGCGGGCCGTCGGGCCGCGCGCGTTCGCCGACGACCCGCTGCGCGCGCTGCGGCTCGTGCGCCTCAGCGCGGAGCTCGACCTTCAGCCCGAGCGCGCGACGTGCGACCTCGCCCGCGACGAGGCCGCGCGCGTCGCGGCGGTCGCGCAGGAGCGCGTCTTCGCCGAGCTCAAGCGAATCCTCGGCGGCGGCGACGTCATCGGCTCGCTGCGGCGCATGGAGGAGCTCGGGCTCACCGCGGCGATCCTGCCCGAGCTCGCGGCGCTGCGGGGGGTCGAGCAGAACCGCTACCACCACGCCGACGTCCACGAGCACACGATCGAGGTGCTCGCGCAGACGCTGGCGCTGCAGGCGGATCCGGCAGCCGTGCTCGGCGCCGAGCACGCCCGAGCCGTCACCGAGCTCCTCGCCGAGCCGCTCGCCGACGACCTCGATCGCGGCCTCGCCTTGCGTCTCGGCGCCCTGCTGCACGACGCTGCCAAGCCCGCGACGCTCGGCCATCGCGACGACGGCACGCCGACGTTCCTCGGCCACGACCGCGAGGGCGCGCGCCTGGCCCGCGACGTCCTCACCCGCCTGCGCGCCAGCGAGCGGCTGAAGGCGCACGTGGCCGCGCTCGTGCGCCACCACCTGCGGCTCGGGTTCCTCGTCCACGAGCGGCCGCTCTCGCGGCGCGCGCTGTACGGCTACCTGACCACCTGCGAGCCGGTCGAGGTCGATGTCACGTTGCTCTCGGTGGCCGACCGGCTCGCCACCCGCGGGCGCAAGGCAGGGGAGTCGATCGCCAAGCATGTCGACCTCGCGCGCGAGGTGCTGCCCGCCACCCTGCAATGGCGCGCGGCCGGCAGGCGCCAGCCGCTCGTGCGGGGCGACGCGCTCGCCGCCGCGCTCGACCTGGAGGACGGCCCGCAGCTCGGGCGCCTGCTCGCCGCGATCGACGAGGCCCGATTCGCGGGCGAGGTCTCCACGCCCGACGAGGCGATCGCGCTCGCGGCGCGCCTGCGCGAGCCCTGATGCCGGCGGCCCGCCCGCGCCGCACCCCGCCCGCGCGGCGCAGGCCCGCCCGCGCGCCGCCGGCTCGCCCGCGCGCCTCGCCGCCCACCCCGGCTAACCTTCGCCCCCGATGGCCTCCGACCCCGACTGCATCTTCTGCAAGATCGTCGCCGGCGACCTGCCCGCGACCATCGTCGCCGAGGGCGAGCGCTCGATCGCGTTCATGGACATCCATCCCGCCAGCCGCGGCCACGTGCTCGTCATCCCGCGCGCGCACTGCATGGACGTCCACGAGATCGCCCCGCAGGACCTGCAGGCCGTCGCCGTCATGGCTCAAGACGTCGCGGGCCGGATCATGGACCGGCTTGGCGCCGACGGCGTGAACCTCCTGAACTCAAACGGCGCGGCCGCCTGGCAGACCGTCTTTCACTTTCACATGCACGTCATCCCCCGCTACGAGGATGACCCGCTGAAGCTGCCGTGGGTCCCCGCTCCCGGTGACATGGACGTCATCGCCGCGGCCGGCGCAGAGCTCGCCCGCGAATAAGCGACAGGCGGCTTGCACGCCCGTACGCCCGCGTGCGTCATGCTTCGGCGCGTGCGGGCACGTCAGGGTCAACGGCTACGAGCGCACGCGCGTGCGCGCCGGCGCCCGCTCGCGGTCGCCACGATCGCCTGCGCGGGCGCCGCGCTCACCGTGTCGATCGCCGTCGCCGCGACGTCCAAGCCCGTCACCATCGCCGACCCCAAGACCGACGTCACGGGCGCGCTCGACCTCCAGCGCGCGTCGCTGAACCTCGCCTCCGACGGCCGGCTGCGCGCCGTCGTCACGCTCGTCGACAAGCTGACCGCGAGCGAGATGCTCGGCGGCTCCGGCCCGCCCGGCTCGATCTGCGTCAAGGTCTGGACCGCGGAGGACGCCGACCCGGCCGCCGCACGCGCCGACCGCCTCGTCTGCGTGACCGCGGAATCCAAGGACAAGCTGCGCGCGACGGTCCTCACGCAGACCGAGGCCGGGCTGGCGACGCGGGTCGGCTCCGCGGAGGTGAAGGTGAACAAGAGCGGCCGCAGCCTCGTCGTGCGGATCTCGCAGAGCTCCCTCGGCCGTCCCGAGCTCATCCGCTTCGCCTTCGAGTCAACGCGCCCCGGTTGCGAGCGCGTGAGCTGCATCGACGAGGCGCCCGACAAGGGCGCCGTGCGCCGCTTTCGCATCCACGGAAGCTAGCCGCGGTCGAGCACGAGCAGGCGGTACGTGTGGGCGCCGGCGCGCACGACCAGCGGCATGAGGTACGCGGCGACGGCGTTCATGAGCAGCGCGTCGGACACGACGAGCCGCGCCATCCGCGCGAACCGTGGCCGCGACACGAAGCGCTCGGCGAGCGCGGACAGCCGCGCGAGGTTCGGCGCGATCTGCGCGGTGAGGTCGAGCTCCTCGGTCACGCGCAGGCCGTGCTCGTCCGCGACGCGCTTCCACTCCGCCAGCGACTGGCCCGCGGAGACCGCCATCGCACGCTCGACCGCGAGCGTCGCGTCTCGCACGACCTCCGGTAGCCCGTCGAAGGTCGCGGTCCGCCAGCCGTCCACGACGACGAGCCGGCCGCCGGGCCGCAAGACGCGTGCGATCTCGTGCAGCGCCTGCGGCAGGTCCGTCGCGTGGCACAGGCTCTCGACGACGTAGGCGTAGTCCTGCGACCCGTCCGCGATCGCCAGCGCCTGGAAGTCGCCGACGCGCGCGTCGGCGAGCGGCAGGTCGGCCAGCGCCTCGCGCGCGCGACCGATCTGCGACGAGATGAGGTCGACGCCGATGAACCGCACGCTCGGGTTGCGCTCGGCGAGCAGCACGAGGTTGTAGCCGTTGCCGCACGCGAGCTCGAGCACGTCGCGTGCGCCCGGCGGGAGGCGCTCCTCGACGAGCCGCGCCTGGCCTGCGTAGCCGGCGGGGTCGAACGTCCCGTCGGGGTTGAGCGCCATGTGCATCGCGCCCTCGTCGGAGTGCACGAAGCGGTAGCCGACGCGCGAGCGCTCGTAGTAGCGGCGGATCCCGGCCGGCGTGCGTCCCTGGTCCTCGAGGCGCGAGAGGTCGAAGACGCGATGCAGGCGGGCCATGCGCCGCTCGAGCTCGTCCAGCAGTCTCCCGCTCCGTCACCGCGGCCTACAGACCCTGACGGCGCATGCCTCGCACGGCGAGCGCGCCGAAGACGAGCACGAGACCCGTGATCGACAACAGCGCCGGCCACGTCTGCGCCCACGTCACGTCGCCGACGAAGCCCTGGCGCACGCCCTCGAGCACGTGGGTGACCGGGTTGACGTCGGCGATCGTGCCGAGCCAGCCCGCGAGCAGCTCGCGCGGCGCGTAGGAGGTCGTGAACAGGACGGCGATGAACGAGCCCATCTGCATGAGCGGCGCGGCCTGCTGGGTGCGAAAGCGCAGCGCGACGAGCGTCGCGTAGCAGGCCATCGCGGCCGCCAGGCCCATGACGAGCACCGCCGCGAGCAGCAGCTCGAGCAGCCCCGGCCAGTCGACGCCGAGCGACAGCGCGACGACGAGCAGGAACGTCGCGGGCAGCAGCGAGCGCAGGCACGCGGAGGCCACGACGCCGGCGAGCAGCACGGGCCGCGGAGCGGGCGCGAGCAGCATGCGATCGAACCAGCCGCGCTCGATGTCGCGCGCGAGGTTGACGCCGGTCGCGGCGCCCGTGAAGCCGGCGCCCTGCAGCATCCCGACCGGCACGATGAACGCGAGGAAGCTCACGCCGCCGTACGCGTCGAGCGATGCCGCCTTGCCGAAGACGGCGGCCAGGCCGAGCATGAAGATCGTCGGCGCCAGCACGCCCGGCACGGCGCCGCCGGGCACGCGCAGGATCTCGTTGAGCCCGCGGCGCATGAGCGCGCCGATCATCCGCAGGTCGCTCCTCACGCGTTCCTCAGCCTCCCGCGCAGCGCCGCGATCGACAGCCCGATCGCCGCCGCGGAGACGGCGGTCGCGGCGAGCAGCCCCTCGAGCACCGGCCCGAGCTCGTTGGAGAACGCGATCGGCTGGCGCATCCCCTCGGCGATGAACGACAGCGGGTTGTACTTCGCGATGACGTCCGCGGGCGAGGACAGCAGCTCGAGCGGGAAGAACGCCGACGAGATGAACAAGACGACGAAGACGAGCGGGAAGATGCCCTGCACGGTCGACGCGCTGCGCGAGCGCAGCGCGATCAGGACGCCGATCGCCCCGAAGCCGGTGCCTGCCACGACCCCGATCGCCAGGACGCAGAGCATGCCGAGCACGCCGCCCTGGACCGACGCGCCGAACACGTAGCCCAGCACGAGGAAGTACAGGACCTGGAACGCCGCGATGACGCCGCCCGCGAGCACGCGCCCGAGCACGAGCGCCGCGCGCGGCGTGGGGGAGGCGACGAGCCGGTCGAAGAAGCCGCCTTCGATGTCGAGCGCCGTCGCGATCCCGGCGCTCACGCCGCCGAGCAGCAGCGACTGCGTGATCGCCGCGGCGAGCTGGTAGTCCAGGAAGCCGTCGACCTGCGGGAAGCCCTGCAGCGAGCGTGTCGCGCCGAGGCCGCCGACGTTGATCGCGAGAAACAGCGTCGGGAAGATGACGAGCGGCGCGAGGAACTGGGGACGGCGCAGCGAGTTGACGAGCGCTCGCCGGGCGAGCGCCACGACCGCGGGTCTCATGCAGGTTCGAGATCAGGCTCGGGTGCGGGCTGGTCTGCCGCGCCCTCGAGGTGCTCGCCCGTCTTGTCGAGGAAGACGTCGTCGAGCGTCGGCTGCTTGAGCTCGAGCTCGGCGACCTCGAAGCCGGCGTCGTCGAGCGCTCGCAGGATCGGCGCGATGTCGGGAGCGCCGCGCTCGAGCGCGATGGAGAGATGACAGGCCTCGGTGGTCGGGCGGTGGTCGCCGAAGCGCGCGACGACGTCACGCGCGGCGCTCAGGTCCGACCCGTCGGCGAGGACGAGGTCGAGGTGCGGGCGGCCGACCTCCGCCTTGAGCACGGCGGGCGTGCCCTCGGCGACGATCTTGCCGGCCGCGATGATCCCGAGGCGGTCGCAGAGCTGGTCGGCCTCTTCGAGGTACTGGGTCGTGAGGAACACCGTCGTGCCCTCGTCGCGCAGGCGGCGGACCTCGTCCCACAGCGTCAGTCGCGAGGTGGGGTCCAAGCCGGTCGTGGGCTCGTCGAGGAACAGGACCTCGGGCTCGTGGATGAGCGCCATCGCGAGGTCGAGGCGGCGCCGCATGCCGCCGGAGTACGTCGCGACGCGGCGATCGGCGGCGCCGGTCAGCCCGACGCGCCCGATGAGTTGCTCCCCGCGCGAGCGCACCGCGCGCGGCGGGATGCCGTGCAGCGTGGCTTGCAGCTCGATGAGCTCCGTGCCGGTCATGAGACCGTCGAGCGCCGCCTCCTGCAGCGCGACGCCGATCCGGCGCCGCACCTGCGCGGGTTGCGTGGCGACGTCGTAGCCTGCGACGCGCGCGTGCCCGCCCGTCGGGCGCAGCAGCGTGACGAGCATCCGGACGGTCGTCGTCTTGCCGGCGCCGTTTGGTCCGAGGAACCCGTAGACCTCGCCGGGCGCGACCTCGAGATCGATCCCGTCGACTGCCTTCAGACCGCCCTTGAACTGCCGCTCAAGCCCTATGACCTCGATCGCCGCGATGCGGGCCATGCTATTGCACGCGCAACTTGTTTCCGGCCCCAGACGCAACAACAAGGGCAGTGTCGTGTTGAATGCGTGCATGCAACGCCACACCGGAATCAAAAGCCTCGTCGCAGCGGCGCTGACGCTATGCGCCGTGCTGCCGGCGACGGCTGCGGCGAAGATCACCGAGCTCGGCACGCTTGCGGACGGTGTGCGCGGAAGCTGCCCCGCGGCGGGCACGACGATCGTGCCCGTTCCCGCCGGTCAGCGCTGCCAGGCGCTGACCAAGCTGACCGCGTACCAGGCGAAGGTGGGCCCCGAGCGATCGATGTACCAGGCGCCGGCCGACGGCCGGATCGTCGCCTGGACCATCGCGCTGGGCAAGCCCGGGCCCAAGCAGACCGACTACTTCGAAGAGCGCTACGGCGGTGCCGCGAGCGCGGCGGTCGTCGTGCTCGACCCGGGCGACAAGCTGCGCCGCCAAGTCGTGTCGAAGGCGCCCCAGCAGGTGCTCACGGACTACTTCGGCCAGACCGTGCAGATCCCGCTCGCGCAGACCCTGCCGATCAAGAAGGGGCAGTACGTGGCGTTGACCGTTCCGACGTGGGCGCCCGCGATGCAGCTTGGGCTCACGGCCGACACGTCATGGCGCTCAAGCCGCAACCAGAGCGGCTGCAACGACTACACGACGCAGTTCGCCTTGCTCGGCAGCCGGGCGTCGGCACTGTTCCGGTGCCTGTACAAGGGCGTGCGGCTGACCTACAGCGCGACGTTCATCAGCGAGCCGACGAAGCCGTAAGTCGCGCACGGCCTGGCCGCACCGTCGTGACGGTGCGGCCAGGTGGCGTCTCGTTACGGCGTCAGCAGGGGCTCGTCGAGGTGTACTGCGTGAGCACCCACCCGAACCGCGGCGCGCCTGCGCCGCCGGTGACCGGATCGACGTAGCCGGCGGTGCCGCCCGACCAGGCGCCCGACGTCTGCGTGACGTTGATCGTCCAGCCGTGCAGCACGTAGCCGTAGATCTGCGCGCCCGCGAGCGGCTGGGCGCGGAGCGTCAGGTTGGAGGTGCACGAGTACCTCGTCAGGGCCTGCGCCGTGGCCGCCTGCGTCGCCATGGCGACGGCGAGCGCGACCGCCAGGCCGATCATCACGAGCGCGAGCAGACGGATCGGCCGACGAAGGACCGGCGTTGTTGCGAGCGACATGGGTAAGACCCCTTCCCCTTGATGGTGAGTGAAGGCGGGAATCTACTTACCGGACGGGGGTCCCGGGTGAACGTCCGGGGGCGTGAGGTGAGCCTCCTGGTTCATGCACTGGCACCGCGACGTCACCTGTCGCCGCGGCGCGCCCCGGCTGCGCAATACACCGTAAAGGAGAGGCGGTGAGGCCGCGCCCGAGCCGCTCTCAGCAGGGCGGGCCGGCGCCGGGGTTGTCCCGGCAGAAGTTCTGGAAGTCGGGGTCGGTGGGGGACGCGCCCCCGGTCGTCGACTGGCCGTCGACGTTGGCGCCCGCGCCGCCCGTCGTCGTCGCCGGCGGCGGTTGGGCCGGTGCTACGGCCGCGGGGGGCTGGACGGCGGCCGGCGGCGCCACGCCGGACTGCGGGACCGTGGAGGTCGACGTCGTCGAGGTCGTCTCGGTCGTCGAGGTCTCCGTGTCGGGCAGATCGGTCGTCGCGGTGGGGATCGTCAGGTCCGGCGACGTGCGCGGGATGTCGCTTGACAGCTCGTCGTCGGATCCGCACGCGCTCAAGCCGCCCGCCAGCGCCAAGGCGGCGAGCAGCGCTGCGCAACGCGTGAGCATCGCGGGGCGGATCAGGCGACCGGGTCCATGCGCCGGTCGCAGTGCGGGCAGTCGTTCAGATCGCGCTGAGCGAGCTGGTCGCACCAATTGCAGAAGCGCAGGTACTCGACGGCCCACGGCAGCCGCGACTGCGACGGCGCGAGCGGCAGCACCTTGCCGCGGATCTCCAAGGTCTCGCCGCTTTCGCGGTCGACGTACACGCGGCCGGGCTCGGCCTCGCGGATGATCTCGCGGTTGGTGGCGGGGGTGCGCATGCGGTAGCGCTGGGCGGCTGACACGGCGCGAACCCTAGCAAGCCGGCCCGGATTCGCCGCCGGTGGAGGCCGGCGAGCGGGGCCCTCCGGCGCCTCCGGTCCGCGGGGCACGGGGATGAGGCACGCCGTCGGTCCGCTCGGATAGAGTCCCGCGCGCCCATGGGGAGACCACCGCTCAAGAGGACGCTCATCAGCCTCGCCGCAGGCGCCACGCTGGCCGCCGCGCTCAGCGCGTGCGGGACCGATTCGGTGCCCGCCGACGCGGATCTCATCGCCGGCAAGCGGGCCTTCGTCAAGTCGTGCGGCTCGTGCCACGTGCTCAGCCGCGCCGGGACGAAGGGGGTCCAGGGCCCGAGCCTCGACGACGCGTTTCGCCGCGCGCTCACCGACGGCTTCGGCCGTGACACCGTGCGCGGCGTCGTCTACGAGCAGATCAACCACCCGGCCCGCCTGCCGAAGGACAGCCCGGTGCTGATGCCGGCGAAGCTCGTCGAGGGCAAGCTCGCCAGGGACGTCGCGGCGTACGTCGCGAGTGTCGCCGCGCTGCCGGGCAAGGATGAGGGCCGGCTCGGCTCGGCGGTCGCCGCCGCGGGCGCCGGCAAGCCGGTCGCCGCGAAGGACGGCAAGCTCGAGATGCCGGCCGACCCGAACGGCCAGCTCGCGTACATCACGAAGGTCGCGACGGCCCCGGCCGGCGCGCTCGAGATCGACTCGAAGAACGAGTCCGCGACGCCGCATGACATCGCGATCGAGGGCAACGGTGTCGACGAGGGCGGCAAGACGGTCTCGAACGGCGGCGTCTCGACCGTCTCGGTCACGCTCAAGTCCGGCGAGTACACGTACTACTGCAGCCTCCCCGGCCACCGCGAAGGCGGCATGGAAGGCAAGCTCACCGTCAAGTAGTCGCGCGGCCCCGCGCCCCCTCGCGCGGCTCCGCGCCCCCTCGCGCGCCCCCGCGCCCTTCCGCGCGGCGGCGCTTAGAAGATCGCCTTGAGGATCAGCGAGAGCACCACGATGGCGACGCACACGCCGAGGACGCGCAGCAGGAGCGCGAACGCGGCCTCCTCGGACTCCCAGGGCTTGGGGCGCTTCCCGGACATGTAAGCGCGAAGCGACTCGAGACCTAGAGGATGTAGATCGTCGTGTACACGACGATCCACATGACGTCGACGAAGTGCCAGTAGATGCCCGGCACCTCGACGCCGTGGTGCTTCTCCGGGCTGAAGTGCCCGCGGAAGGCCCTGACGGTGACCATGAGCAGCAGCGTGAGGCCCACGAAGACGTGCGCGCCGTGCAGGCCCGTGAGGCCGTAGAAGATCGTGCCCTGGGCGTGGTCGGCGGGCGAGAAGCCGATGTGCACGTACTCGTTGAGCTGGATCATCAAGAACGTCGCGCCCAGCAGCGAGGTCAGCAGCATGCCGGCCTTCAGGCCGAAGTAGTTGCCGTTCTTGACCGACGTCTGCGCCCAGTGCATCGTCAGTGACGAGCTCAGCAGGATCGCGGTGTTGACGCCCGCGATCCCGACCGGAAGCTCGTTCTCGCCGAACGGGAACCAGTGGTGTCCCTCCGCGACGAAGCGGATGAAGAAGTAGGCCGTGAAGAAGGCCCCGAACACCATGATCTCCGAGATGATGAAGAGCAGCATCCCGAGGATCTCGTGGCTGACCCGCGAGCTGCGGTTGGCCGGCGGCGGGCCGTGGTGGTCGTCGTCGTGGTGCTCGAGCGCGACCGACGCGTTGATCCCTGCGGCTTCCATCTGTGGTTCCTAACCCGCCTTTCCAGCCGGCTCAGGCTCGGCGACGATGTGCTCGACGTCGATGTTCGAGGCCTTGCGCACGCGCGCGATGAGGTCGGCGCGCATCCAGCCCGAGCGCGTCACGGGCAGCGTCGAGATGATGATCTGCTCCACCTTGTAGAACTGCAGCGCGTTCATCGTCGCCGTGAACGGATCGGGGTCGCCGATCATCCCGGCGACGAGCAGGCCCTCGCGCCGCATCCGGTCGAGCGTGTTGCCGAGGCGCGCGCGGGCGACCGCGGCCGCGCGCCCGTCGCCGTGGGCGGCCAGCGGGACGATGACGACGAAGTGCATGTCCTCGTTCGCCGCGGCGATCTCCTTCATGCGCGCGCGCAGCGTCCCGCGCCCCGCCGTCACGTTGGCGACCACGAGCGTGACCTCGAACGGCAGGCCCTCGGCCTCCATGTCGGAGATCACGTGGGTGACGGGCGCGTTCGAGGCGTCCTGGATGCGCTCGATGAGATCGCGCCGCAGCCAGCCCGACGACGAGTGCGGCAGCGTCGAGATGATGATCTCGTCGGGGTGGTACTCGTCGATCGCGTCGAGCGTCGCGGTGTACGGGTCCTCGTCGCCGAGGTCGCCGCTGGCGACGACCTCCTCGCTGCGCAGGTACGACAGCGTCAGGTCGAGGCGCACCTGCGCGGAGTCGCGCACGGCGTCGTCGTAGATGACGTAGCCGGAGCGCGGCTTGGTCATCGGGACGACGAGCGTGAAGCTCGTGTCCGGCGTCTTCGCGCGCTCCTTGACCAAGTCGATGAGGGTGGCGCCGCCGATCGTCTGGTTGGCGACGACGAGGATGTGGGGCATGCCGCGCTACTCCTCTTCCTTCGTGGCGGTGGCAGCGCCGCCGCCGCCGCCGTGCGCGGTCGCGCCCGCCGGCTGAGGCACCTCGGCTCCGCCCTTGAGCACGCCATGCACGGCGCCGGGCACCCCGTACTCGTAGGGGCCGCCGACCACGGTCGGGACCGCGTCGAAGTTGAAGATCGGCGGGGGCGACGTGACCTGCCACTCGAGCGTGAGCGCGCGCCACGGGTTGGACGCCGCGCGCGGCCCGCCACGCCACGAGGCGATCATGTTGTAGGCGAAGATGAGCGCGCTCAAGCCCAGGAAGAAGCTCGCGATCGAGATCAGGAGGTTCCACGTGGCCCACTGGTCGGCGTAGTCGGCGACGCGGCGCGGCATGCCCTGGATGCCGATGACGTGCATCGGCGCGAACGTCAGGTTGAAGAAGACGAACGTCGACCAGAAGTGGATCTTGCCGAGGCGCTCGTCGTACATCCGGCCCGTCATCTTCGGGAACCAGTAGTAGACGCCCGCGAAGATCGTGAACAGCGAGCCGCCGAAGAGCACGTAGTGGATGTGGGCGACGATGAAGTACGTGTCCGACACATGGATCGTCACCGGGATCACGGCGAGCATGACGCCGGAGATGCCGCCGAGCGTGAACATCGTCAAGAAGCCCAGCGCGAAGAGCATCGGCGTGTCGAGATGCAGCACGCCGCGCCATAGCGTCGCCAGCCACGAGAAGATCTTGATGCCGGTCGGCACGGCGATGATCGCCGTCGTGACCATCATCGGGACGCGGATCCAGTCCTGCATGCCCGAGACGAACATGTGGTGCGCCCACACCGTGAACCCGAGCACGACGATCGCCAGCAGCGAGAACGCCATCATCCGGTAGCCGAAGATCGGCTTTCGAGACTTCACGGCGAGGATCTCCGAGACGATCCCGAACCCGGGCAGCATCATGATGTAGACCGCCGGATGCGAGTAGAACCAGAAGATGTGCTGGTACATCAGCACGTCGCCGCCGCCCACGGGTTCGAAGAAGTTGAACCCCAGCGCTCGGTCGAAGAGGACCATGAACTGCGAGACGGCGATGAACGGCGTCGCGATGACGACGAGCAGCGACGTCGAGAAGTTCGCCCACACGAGCAGCGGCATCCGGAAGAAGCTCATGCCCGGCGCGCGCATCGTGATGATCGTCACGAGGAAGTTCAGGGCCGTCGCGATCGAGGACGCGCCGGCGAACTGCACCCCGATCGTGAAGAACACCTGGCCTTCGGGCGCCGTCACCGACAGCGGGGCGTACGCCGTCCAGCCGCTGGCGAACGAGCCGCCCGGCGCGGCGAACGACATGAGCATCATGATCCCGGCGAGCGGCAGCATCCAGAACGACAGCGCGTTCAGGCGCGGGAACGCCATGTCCGGCGCGCCGATCATGAGCGGCAGGACGTAGTTCGCCAAGCCCGCGAAGACCGGGATGATGAAGAGGAAGATCAGCAGCGACGCGTGGACGCTGAACAGGCCGTTGAACGTGCTCGAGTCGACGAACTGCCGGCCGGGCTGCGCCAGCTCGGCGCGCATGAGCATGGCGAACAGGCCGCCGACGAAGAAGAAGAAGAACGAGGTCACGACGTACTGGATGCCGATGACCTTGTGGTCGGTGTTCACCCGGAAGTAGTCGCGCCAGGAGTACGCGCCGTGGCCGGAGTGATCCTCGGGCAGCGTCTTCTTGCCGCTCGCCCAGTAGAACCAGTAGCTGAACGCGCCGAGGCCCACGAGGAAGCCCAGCGGGGCGGAGAACAGCGCGACCTCGAGGATCGGCTCGCCCTTGAGCACCGGGTCCAGCCCGTACCACGTGCGGAAGACGAAGATGATCCCGTACGCGAGCACGACGCCGTAGGCGGCGTACAGGAACGCTCGCAACATCCCCGGTGCGCGGAACTTGGCGACCATCTAGAGCAGCCTCCTCATCGTCGTGCTCACTTGCCGGCGACCGAGCTCAGGTACTGGACGAGCGCGTCGAGCTCTTCCTTCGACAGGCTATCGCCGTACGTCTTGGGCATGATGTCTTGGAAGCCCTCGGCGATCTCCGCGCTCGGGTCCTCGATCGACGTCCTGATGAATCCCTCGTCCTTGCCCTTGAGGACCTTGTCCAGCTCGGGGCCGGTCTCGGAGCTGGTCCCGGCGTCGGCGAGCGTGTGGCAGCCGCCGCAGCCGTTCGCCTCGAAGACCTTCTTGCCGTCGGCGGTCGCCGCGGCGCCGGACGGAGCCCCGCCACCGGCCGCCTCGCCGCCGGCCGCGGCCTCGCCGCCGGCAGCACCGGCCGGCGCCTTCTGCTTGGTCAGCCAGGCGTCGAACGCGGCGGGCGTCACGACCTTCGTCGTCGAGCGCATGACGGCGTGCCCGAGCCCGCAGAGCTCGGCGCAGACGACGGGGTAGGTGCCCAGGCGGGTCGGCGTGATGCGGTAGTGGGTCGTGAGACCCGGGACCGCGTCGATCTTCATCCGGAACGCGGGGACCCAGAAGTCGTGCAGGACGTCCTGCGCCTTGACGGAGAAGCGCACCGGACGGTCCTTGGGGAGGTAGAGGATGTTGGACTTCACCGGCTTGCCGCCGGCCTGCGGATACTCGTAGCTCCAGGCGAACTGCTGGCCGGTGACGGTGATGACCATCTCGTTGGCCTGCGCCTCCTCGATGTCCGTCAGCACGACGTAGCTGTAGGTGCACAGCGCGACGAGCATGATCGCCGGGATCGCCGTCCAGATGACCTCCAGGCGCGTGTTGCCGTGGATCGGCGGGCCGTCGAGCTCCTCCTCGCCGGGCCGCATGCGGAAGTTCACGACGCTGAACAGCACGATGATCATGACCGTCACGAACACCGGGACCGACACCCAGATGAGGACGTCGTAGAGGTGGTCGATGGGCCCGGCTTGCGTGGAAGCCTGCTCCGGGAACCACTCGATCGCGAGGCCGGCGGCGATGCCCAACGCCGACGCGATGAGGCCGTGAACGACCATCCAACCGACTGGTGTGCGCTCGTTGCGCCGGGTGCCCTTGCTCATGCGGCGAGGGATCCTATGCGGTGCGCGGGACGAACGGCAATCCGGTGGCGTCGCGCCGGGCGCGGCGCCGCTCGGGCCCGGGCGGGGGTTCGCAACGGGTGTCGCAATCGACCACGCCGTGCGGCGAGGCGCGCGTGCGCGCGCGACCCGGCCGCGCCCGCTCCCGGCCCCCGCCTACACGCGCGCGAAGGGCCGGAATGCAGGTGATTCAGGCAGCGAGAGCTGTGCCTACGCGAAATCGACGCGTGTCACGAAACGCGGACGGCGCGAGGCCGTGGTGGCGCCGGAACGCCTTCGCGAACTGGGCCGGCTGGCGGTAGCCGACGCGATGGGCGACCTCGCGGACGGTGAGCCCGCGAGACGCGAGCAGGTCCGCGGCTCGGTCCATGCGGACCGCCGTCAGGTGCTCGCGGAACGTCGTGTTCCCGATCTCCGCGTAGGAGCGCTGCAACTGACGCCGCGACGACGCCACGCGTCGTGCGATGTCGTCGAGCGACAGGTCGGAGCCGTACTCGGCCTCGACGATGGCTACAGCGTCACGAAAGAGGCTCGTGCGATGGCGAATCGTGGCTGGGCGTTGAACCGAAAATTCCATGGTCGTAGATACGACGATCGATCCGTTTCGGGATGAGCGTTACCGTCCTGTATCGCGAACTTGGCGCGTTGGAGTTCTGTTCTACCAGAGCGACCGGTGCCGGTCGACGGATCAGTGGTCGTCGTGGTCGGCCGGCAGCGCGTTGATGTCGCGCCGCGTGTCGGCGACCCAGCGGACGATGACCCACACGCTGAGCACGAGGCCGCTGACCATGACGAACCGGCCCATGGTCACGCCGAGCAGCGCCAGCGTGATCCCGAACGCCAGCAGCAGCGGCTGCAGGCTCGGGCCGGGGAGGTGGATCTCCTCGCCGACGGGCGGGACAGGCGGGTCGAGCGGGCTCACGAGACGTAGATCGCGGCGGCGACGAACGTCATGCCGAACATGAAGAAGCACACGACCCCGGCGACGAGGCCGGAGCGGACGTTCTTGCGGGCGAGCTTCTGGTCCATACGGGCTCGGACTTTATAGCTTCGCGTCGAGGACCATCGCGCCGAACAGCAGCGCGAGGTAGGCGAGCGAGAAGAGGTACAGGCGCAGCGCGCTGCGGCGGTCCGCGCGGCGGTACAGGACGACGGCGCCGCCGATGAACATGCCGCCGAGCACGATCGACGAGACCATGTAGAGCGTGCCCAGGCCGCCGGCGCAGAAGGGCAGCTGCGTCACGGCCCACAGGAGGACCGAGTAGAGCACGATCTGCTTGCGCGTCTCCTGCTCGCCGCGCACGACGGGGAGCATCGGCACGCCGACGCGCGCGTACTCGTCCTTCATGAGCAGCGACAGCGCCCAGAAGTGCGGCGGCGTCCAGAAGAAGACGATCGCGAAGAGGTAGATCGACATGCCCGCGACCTCGCCCGTGACCGCGGCCCAGCCGACGAGCGGCGGTATCGCGCCCGCCGCGCCGCCGATCACGATGTTCTGCGGCGTGCGGCGCTTGAGCCAGATCGTGTAGACGAACACGTAGCCGAGGAAGCCCGAGAACGCGAGTGACGCGGCAAGGAGGTTCACGGTGGTCGTCAGCAGCACGAACGACAGCGCCGCGAGCACGATCCCGAAGATCAGCGCCGCGCGCGGCGCGACGCGGCCGCTCGGCACCGGCCGGTCGGCCGTGCGCGGCATCTGCGCGTCGATGTCGCGGTCGAAGTAGTGGTTGACGGCGCCCGCGCCGCCTGCCGACAGGTAGCCGCCCACGACGGTGAGGCCGATGAGGCCCACCGACGGGTCGCCGGCGATCTCCATCGTGCAGACGGTCGTCAGCAGCAGCAGCGACTGGACCTTCGGCTTCGTCAGCTCGACGTAGTCCGAGACGACCTGGCGCACCCCACCGCGGGCGACAGGAGGCAGGGCGACGGGCGCTGTGGCGCGTGAGGCTTCCATATAGATCGGGCGACCCCTAATGGCCGGACGTCGGCGCGGGACCCAGTTCGACCGACGGGCCGGTCTGCCGCGCGACCTGGCGGCGGATGTCCTTCATCGGCTCGACGGAGCGCACGCGCGGGATGACGTCGAAGTTGTTGACCGGCGGCGGCGACTCGGTGAACCACTCGAGCGTGTTGGCCTTCCACGGGTCGGGCCCGGCCTTCACGCCGACCTTCAGCGAGCGCACGACGTTGACGACCGTCAGCCCGATGCCGACCGCGAGGATGAACGAGCCGATCGTCGAGATGAGGTTGTAGAGCCCCAGGTGGCCGACGTCGGGGTACTCGTAGACGCGCCGCGGCATCCCGTCCAGGCCGATCGAGTGCTGGATGAGGAACGTGACGTTGAAGCCGATGTACATGAACGCGAACGACCACTTGCCCATGCTCTCGCCCAGCATCCGCCCCGTCATCTTCGGGAACCAGTAGTAGATCCCGGCGAAGATCGCGAAGACCGAGCCGCCGACGAGCACGTAGTGCAGGTGGGCGACGACGAAGTACGTGTCGGTGAGCTGCCAGTCGACCGGGAACACCGCGAGGAAGACGCCGGTGATGCCGCCGATGAGGAAGACCGAGATGAAGCCGACCGAGAAGATCAGCGGCGTCTTGAACTCGATCGTCCCTCGCCACAGCGTCGCGACCCAGTTGAAGATCTTCACGCCGGTCGGGATCGCGATCAAAAAGGAGCTGATCATGAAGAAGACCAGCACGATCGTCGCGCTCGGCGTCGAGAACATGTGGTGCGCCCACACGAGCAGCGCGAGGAACGCGATGACGACCGTCGCCGCGGCGATCGCCTTGTAGCCGAAGATCGGCTTGCGGGCGAAGACCGGCAGGATCTCCGAGATCATCCCGAAGCCCGGCAGGATCATGATGTAGACCTCGGGGTGCCCGAAGAACCAGAACAGGTGCTGCCACAGCAGCGGATCGCCGCCCTGGCTCTGGTCGAAGAACCCCGTGCCGAAGTGTCTGTCGGTCAACAGCAGCGTCACGGCGCCCGCGATCACCGGCAGCGCGAGGATCAGCAGGATCGCGTAGACGAGGATCGACCAGACGAACAGCGGCAGGCGGCCCCAGCCCATGCCGGGCGCGCGCATGTTCACGATCGTCGCGTAGAAGTTCACGGCCCCGAGCAGCGAGGAGATGCCGGTGAGGTGGATGAGGAAGATCCACGCGTCGATGCCGCCCGTCGGCGAGTACGCCGTCGAGGTGAGCGGCGCGTAGGACGTCCAGCCGGCCTCGGGCGGATGGAAGAGCAGCGATCCGTAGAAGACGATCCCGCCCGCGAGCAGCAGCCAGTACGACAGCGCGTTGAGCTTCGGGAACGCCATGTCGCGCGCGCCGATCATCAGCGGCAGGAAGTAGTTCGCGAAGCCGGCCATGATCGGCACGACGAACAGGAAGATCATCGTCGTGCCGTGCAGCGTGAAGAGCGCGTTGTACGTCGACGGCGTGAGGAACGTGTTGTCCGGCGCGCCGAGCTGGACGCGCATGAGCAGCGCCTCGACGCCGCCCAGCAGGAAGAAGACGAACGTCGTGACGAGGTAGAGGATCCCGATCCGCTTGTGGTCGGTCGTCGTGACCCACGAGACCCAGCCCTTGGGCTCGGGCTCGACCGTGTGAGTGATGATCTCCGGGATCCGGACGGCGTCTTGTGTCGTGGTGGCCATGCTCATGCTCTCCTAGGGAGCCTCGGCGCTGTCGGAGGCGGCGGGAGTGGACTCGCTGGCCGAGTCCTCGTCGGCCGGGGTCTCGCCGGACGCGCCCTCGTCGGACGTGGACGCGGCGGCCGCCTCGGCGTCGGCCTTGCGGCGCGTGGCCGCGGCGTCGTTGCTCTCCTGGATCTCCTGCTTCTTGCTCGCCAGCCACGCCTTGAACTCGTCCGGCTCGACCGCGCGCACCTGGGCGACCATGTCGGCGTGGTTGCGACCGCACAGCTCGGCGCACTGGCCGCGGTACACGCCCGGCTCGGCGATCTTGAACCACGTGAAGTTCGTGTGGCCGGGAACCGCGTCGAACTTGCCGCCGAGCGCCGGGATCCACCACGAGTGCGCGACGTCCTGGGCCTCGATGTCGAGGATGACCGTCGTCTTGGTCGGCACGACCAGCTCGACGTAGGCGGCGACCTTCTGGTTCTCCGGGACGCCGGCCTTGTCGGACGGGTAGGTGTAGCGCCACACGTAGCGCTGGCCGTTGACCTTGATGTTCAGCGCGTGGCCGTTGGGCGGGCGCGGCTGGAAGGCCGACGCGTTCTTGACGTTGGCGACGACGGGCGTGGGGTAGCCGTCGGCGTCGGAGTTCGGCGGGCTGCGGATGTCG
The DNA here is from genome assembly GCA_963743055.1 of uncultured Actinomycetes bacterium. Classification (GTDB taxonomy): domain Bacteria; phylum Actinomycetota; class Thermoleophilia; order Solirubrobacterales; family Solirubrobacteraceae; genus CADCVQ01. The sequence goes on from CAVUOK010000010.1 coordinate 390,333, forward strand.
CCGAGCATCGCGAACGTCACGACCGCGAGCACGACGAGGACGACGGCGGCACCGAGCGTCCAGCCGATCTCGAGGCTCGTGTTGCCGCGGATCTGCGCGGGCACCGCGTTCTTGCGAGCGCGGAACTTCACGAGCGAGTACAGGAGCGCGCCCTCGACGCCGACGAAGATCACGACGGCGACGGCGAGCACGATCTTGTAGAGCGTGTCGATGTCGTCGGCGTTGGGCGAGCCGCCGGACTCCGGCGTGAGGAAGTCGGCCGACGCGACGCCGCTCAGCGCGAGGACCCCCGCGAGGGACGCCGCGAAGGCGATGGTGAAGACGCGGCGACGGGTGCGGGAGTGGGTCCGAGCCAAGGCGGGCGGCATTCTATTCATGCGGCGGTCATCTGCTTCGCGCCCCTCCGCGGCCCCGCCGGGCGGGGCTTCAGCCGCCACGGAACTCGGGGTCGCGCTTCTCGGCGAACGCGGCCACGCCCTCGGCGAAGTCGCTGGACGTGACCAGCTCCTGCTGGATGCGCGCCTCGAGCTCGAGCTGCTCTTCCAACCCGGCGTACAGCCACGCGTTGAGCTGGCGCTTGGAGCCCGCGTAGGAGCGCGTCGCCCCGCTCGCCAGACGCGCCAGCAGCTCGTCGACGCCGGCCTCGAAGTCGGCGTCGGGGAGGACCGTGTTCACGAGGCCCCAGCCGTGCGCCACCGATGCCGGCACGCGCTCGCCGAGCAGCGCCATCTCCGCGGCGCGCCCACCGCCCGCGCGCGCCGCGACGAGCGCGGCGGCGCCGCCGTCGGGCGCGAGGCCGATGCGCGCGAAGGCCAGCGAGAGGTACGCGGACTGCGCGGCCACGACGAGGTCGCAGGACAGCGCGAGCGAGCAGCCGATGCCCACCGCGGGCCCGTTGACCGCCGCGACGACGGGCTTTCGCATCGTCCGCAGGCCGGTGAGGATCGGGTGGTAGACGGTCGTGAGCGGGGTGTAGACGTCGATGTGGCCGCTGCCGGTGCTCGGGCGCGACGCCATGTCGCGCAAGTCGCCGCCGGAGGAGAACGCCCGCCCCGCGCCGGTGACGCAGACGGCGCGCACGTCGTCGTCGGCGCCGACGGACCGCACCGCGTCCAGCAGCTCGTCGCCGAGCGTCGCGTTCCACGCGTTGAGCGCAGCGGGCCGGTTGAGGCGGATGATCGCCGCAGCGCCGCGGCGCTCGAGCTCGACGGTCTCGTACACGCGGCGGACGCTATCGCGCGCGGCGGCCGCTCGAACGCCCAGCGCGTGTGGTTAATGTCCACGGCATGGCGCGCCCGGTCATCGGCATCTGCACCCCGCGCGAGCTCGCGCGCTGGTCGCGCGCGGGCAGCGCGGGCTCGCGCGCGCGAGACGATGCTCCCGAGCTCGACGGCTACGTGCTGCCGCAGAGCTTCGTCGACCCCGTCCACGGCGCCGGGGGCCTCGCGCTGCTGCTCGTGCCCGACCCGGCGCTCGTCACGGACCCCGACGCGGCGCTCGACCTCGTCGACGGGCTCATGCTCGCCGGCGGCGCCGACATCGATCCGGCGTCCTACGGCGCGCCGTGCGATCCGCTGACCGTCGACCCCGACCCCGCCCGCGACGCGTTCGAGATCGCGCTCGTGCGGCGCGCGCTCGAGCGCGACCTCCCGCTGCTCGGCATCTGCCGGGGGATGCAGATCGTCAACGTCGCGCGTGGCGGCACGCTGCATCAGGACCTGCCGGCGCTGCTACACCACGAGGACCACCGCCGCGTGTCGGGCAGCTTCGACGGCGCCGACCACGACGTCCGCCTGCTGGCCGGCTCGCTCGCCGCGCGCACGGCCGGCGAGGAGCTGCACGCGACGAAGTCCCACCACCATCAGGGCGTCGACCGCGTCGGCGACGGGCTGAAGGTCACCGGCTGGGCCGTCGTCGACGACCTGCCCGAGGCGATCGAGGAGCCGCGCAACCGCTTCGCGCTCGGCGTCCAGTGGCATCCGGAGGCCGACGAGCGCAGCACGCTCATCGCCGCGCTCGTCGAAGAGGCCGCGGCGGCCCGCGCTACGGCGCGCTGACCCGCTCGGCGTACGGCGCCGTACATCTGTCGCGTTAGGTCGTCTGGCCGCCGACCTATACTCGCTGGCAGCCCCACGGATCCGAGTCATGGACACGATGGTCACGCGCCCCGAGGTCGAGCCGCCGGAGCCCGAAGAGGATCAGGACGACCTCGACGAGGCGATGCCACGCGTCGAGATGACGCGGCGCACGCTGCTGCTGTTCGTCGTGCTGGGCATCTCGACGGTCGCGTTCCTGTACTTCGTCCTGCCGCAGCTCGCCGACTTCGAGAAGAACCGCGAGAAGATCGGCAGCGGCGACCCGTGGTGGTTCTTCGCCGCGTTCGGCTTCACGGTGCTGTCCTTCGGCGGCTACGTCGCGATGTTCCGCGGCGTGTTCATCAACGACGCCACGCGGATCGACTTCGCCGCCAGCTACCAGATCACGATGGCCGGGCTCGCGGCGACGCGCCTGCTCGCCGCCGGCGGCGCGGGCGGGATCGCGCTGACGGCATGGGCGCTGCGCCGCGCGGGCATGGACCGCCGCAAGGTCGCCGACAAGACGCTCGCGTTCCTCATCCTCACCTACGCCGTCTACTTCGGCGCGCTCGTGGTCTGCGGGTTCGGCCTGTACTACGGCGTGCTCGCAGGCCCCGCGCCGTTCGCGATCACGGTGATCCCCGCGATCTTCGCCCTCGTCGTCATGCTGCTCGGGCTCGCGCTGGCGCGCGTCCCGCCCGACCTGCAGCGCCGCCTCGAGGGCTTCGCGCGCCGCGGTGGCCGGCTGGCGCGGCTCGCCCAGCGCCTCGCGAACGCGCCGGCCGCGTTCTCCGCGGGGATGCGCGAGGCGGTCTGCCACGTCCGCAAGGGCGATCGCTCGCTGCTCGGCGCGCTCGCCTACTGGGGCTTCAACATCGCGACGCTGTGGGCGTGCTTTCACGCCTTCGGCGACCCGCCGCCGTGGGGCGTGATCGTCATGGCCTACTTCGTCGGCTTCCTCGGCAACCTGCTCCCGCTGCCGGGCGGGATCGGCGGCGTGGACGGCGCGATGATCGGCGCGTTCATCGCGTTCGGCGTCGACAAGGGCCTGACGATCCAGGCCGTGCTCGCGTACCGGCTGTTCGCGTTCTGGCTGCCGACGCTGCCGGGGGCGGTCGCCTACTTCCAGCTGCGCCGCACGGTCGCGCGCTGGCGGGAGGAGCGATCGTCGCCAAGCGAGGTTCCCGCGCCCGCCGGCGCGTGAGCGGGCCACTGACCGGTCCTTCACTATCCTTTGTGAAGTGACTAGCCCAGACATCGAGAACGTCGTGATCGTCGGCTCCGGCCCCGCCGGCTACACCGCTGCGCTGTACACGTCGCGCGCCAACCTGAAGCCTCTCGTCATCGAGGGCTTCATGTGGGGTGGCCTGCTCCAGCAGACCACCGACGTCGAGAACTACCCCGGCTTCCCCGAGGGGATCGAGGGACCGCAGCTCATGCAGCGCTTCCGCGACCAGGCCGAGCGCTTCGGCACGCGCTTCATCACCGACCAGGCGACGAAGGTCGAGCTCGCCTCCGAGCCCGGCGGCGTGCACACCGTCTGGGTCGACGACGAGGAGCACAAGGCCCGCACGGTCATCCTCGCCATGGGCGCCGAGCACAAGAAGCTCGAGGTCCCCGGCGAGAGCGAGCTGGGCGGCCGTGGCGTGAGCTACTGCGCCACCTGCGACGCCGCGTTCTACAAGCAGAAGCCGACGATGATCGTCGGCGGCGGCGACAGCGCGATGGAGGAGGCCATCTTCCTCTCGAAGTTCGCGTCGAAGGTCGTCGTCGTGCACCGGCGCGACGAGTTCCGCGCCTCGAAGATCATGCTCGAGCGCGCGCGGTCGATCGAGAACATCGAGTGGCTGACGCCGTACGTCCCCGAGGAGTTCGTCGCGGGCGAGAACGGGTCGCTCGATCACGCGCGGTTGCGCCACGCCGACACCGGCGAGCAGCGCGACGTGCCGATCTCGGGCGTCTTCATCGCGATCGGCCACGAGCCGCAGTCGCATCTCGTCACGGGGCAGGTCGACGTCGACGACGAGGGCTACGTCATCACCGAGGGGCGCTCCACGCGCACGAAGCGCCCCGGGGTCTTCGCGGCCGGCGATCTCGTGGACCACACCTACCGCCAGGCCGTGACCGCCGCCGGGTCGGGCACGCAGGCCGCGCTCGATGCCGAGTGGTACCTGCGCGACACGCCCGGCATCGACGCGCCGGAGGGCATGCCCGAGGGTGACCTGGCCGAGGCGCAGTGGGCCCCGGCCAAGCAGCCGTAGCCGGGCGCCGCGCGGGTTCGCTGGCCCTTAAAGCACGCGGACCCGAGACCATCCCGGTCCCGGGTCCAAAAGCCTCCGTGCGAGTCCGCGCGCTGATGCTGCGCTCGTCGACATAGTGTCGCGCGCCCCAGCCGACCTTCCTGGTCAGCCGCTAGGCTCTTTTCTAGAGGGTTGCCGGGCCGGGCACACTAGGGCGGCCCCCTAGTCTTTTGACGAAACACGCATCAGCCGAGACGGAGTCGGGGCTCCTCCTCGAGCGCGAGGAGGAGTTGCGGGCGGTGGACCGGCTGCTCGACGCGGCCGGCTCCGGCGGCGGCCACCTGCTGCTCGTCGAGGGACACGCCGGCATCGGCAAGTCGGCCCTGCTCGACGCCGCGGTCGCCCGCGCTCGCGCGGCCGGCGCGACGGTCCTGCGCGCACGCGCGTCCGAGCTCGAGGCCGACTTCGCGTTCGGCGTCGCGCTGCAGCTCTTCGAACCGCTGCTCGCCGGCGCCGACGACGAGACCCACGATCGGCTGCTGGCCGGATCCGCCGCACTCGCCGGCCCGCTGCTCGAGCGCCCCACGAGCTGGGGCGGCGACGAGGGCGACGACCGCTCCTACTCCGTCATCCACGGCCTGTTCTGGCTGCTCTCGAACCTCGCCGAGTCCGCGACGGTGCTCGTCGTCGTCGACGACGCGCACTGGGCCGATCGCACGTCGCTGCGGCTCGTGCTCTACCTCCTGCAGCGCCTTGAGGCGACGAGCGTCGGGATCGTCCTCGCGCGGCGGCTCGGCGAGCCCGGTGCGCCGGACGACCTGCTCGGTCAGATCGCCGCGCACGAGGCCAGCCACCCGCTGCGCCCTCGCGCGCTGTCGCGCGACGCCGCGCGCACGTTTGTCGCGGCGGCCCTGCCCGCCGCCGACGAGACCTTCGCGGACGCGTGCTGGCGCATGACCGAGGGCAACTGCTTTCTGCTCGGCGAGCTCGTCCGCGCGGTCGAGGGCGAGGGCTGGGAGCCGACGGCGAGCAACGCCGCGCGGATCGGGACGCTCGCGCCGGAGGCCGTGCTGCGCGCCGTCGCCGTGCGGCTCATGCGGCTGTCCGACGACGCGGCGGGCGTGGCGCGGGGCGTCGCGATCCTCGGCGACGACGCGCAGGTGCGCCATGTCGCCGCGCTGACCGGGCGCGCCGCCGACCGCGTGGCCGCCGCGGCCGACGCGCTCGCCGCGGGCGAGATCCTGCGCCCCGCCGGGCCGGGCCTGCTGCGCTTCGCCCATCCGCTGCTGGCCTCGGCCGTCTACGCCGACGTCGGCGCGGGCGAGCGCGCGGCGCTGCACCGGCGCGCGGCGGAGATCCTACGCGACGAGGGCATCTCGTCCGAGCGCATCGCGGCGCACCTGCTGCCCAGCGCGGGCAGCGGCGAGCAATGGGTCGTGGACGTCCTCTGCGCCGCGGCGAGCCGCGCGCTGACGCTCGGGGCGCCCGAGTCGGCGGCGAGCTACCTGCGCCGCGCGCTCGAGGAGCCGCCGAGCACCGCGGCGCGCTCGGGGGTGCTGCGCCAGCTCGGCATCAGCGAGGCCGCGACGGGCCTGCCGACCGCGACCGCGCGCCTCGAGGAGGCGCTCGAAGCGGGCGTCTCCGAGGGCGAGCGCGCGCACACGCTCCTCGATCTCGGCCGCGCGCGCGCGTGCAACGGCCAGCACCGCGAGGCGCTCGCGGCGTTCGAGTCCGCAGCGTCGATCGCCGCGGCGGACGCGTCGGTCGCCGTCCAGGCGCGGGCCGAGGGGATCGCGCTGGGGCTGCTGCACGCGGGCAGCCGGCTCGCGCTGCTCGAGCGCGGCGAGTTCGCGGAAGCGGAGCCGTCGGGGTTCGAAGACGGCCGGCTGCTGCTCGCGACGCGCTGCCTGCGCGAGGCCATCCTGGGCGACTCGCGCGACGCCGTCCTGGCGCTCGCCGAAGGCGCGCTCGACGGCGAGACGCTGCATGCCGACCAGGGCGGCGGCAACGTGCTCGTCGGCGTGTCGCTGGCGCTGCACGCCTGCGACGAGCTCGCCTACAACGACCGCGTGCTGACCGCGGCGATGGCGCACTCGCGCGCGCACGGGTCGATGATGGCCTTCGCGACCGCGAGCCTGCTACGCGGAGCGTCGCGCTGGGGGCAGGGCCGCCTCGACGAGGCGATCTCCGACGCCGAGCAGGCGATCGACGCCGAGCGCTACGGCTGGCGTCACTTCCTGCCCGCGGCGTACGGCACGCTCATCAGTCTGCACGTCGACCGCGGCGAGCTGCAGGCCGCCGCGGACTGCGCGGCGAGCCTCGACGTCACCGTGCACGCGGGCTCGGCGCTGCTCGCGCCGTGGCACGCGGCGCTCGGGCGCCTGGCGCTCGTCGAGCGCCGCGAGGCCGACGCGCTCGAGCACTTCGGCGCATGGCGCGACGCGGTCGTGGGCGTCCGCAACCCGGCGGCCTTCGCGAACTGGCGCTCGGCGTCGGCGCGCGCGCTGTCGGCCCTCGGCCGCGGCGAGGAGGCGGTCGCCCTCGCGACCGAGGAGCTCGAGCTCGCACGGCGCTTCGGCGCTCCGCGCGCGATCTCGGTCGCGCTGCGCGAGGTCGCCCACACGCGTGCGGGCGGCGACCTCGAGGAGCCGATCGCGCTGCTGACCGAGGCCGTCGCGATCGCCGGTGCGTCCGAGGCGCGCCTCGAGCACTGCCGCGCGCTGCTCGAGCTCGGCACCGTCCTGCGCCGGGCCGGGCGCCGCACCGACGCCGGTCGCGCGCTCGGCGAGGCCCTCGAGCTCGCGCGCACGTGCGGGGCGCGGCTGCTGCAGGAGCGCGCGGACGCAGAGCTCGAGGTGGCCGGCACCCGCGTGCAGCGCGCGGCGCGGCGCGGCGCCGACGCGCTGAGCCCGAGCGAGCGGCGCGTCGTCGGGCTGGCGATCGAGGGCCTGTCCAACCGCCAGATCGCCGAGGCGCTGTTCGTCACGCGCAAGGCGGTCGAGTGGCACCTGGGCAACGCCTATCGCAAGCTCGACGTGCGCTCACGCGGCGAGCTCGCCGGCGCGCTCGGCGTGAGCGGCGCGGCGTAGGGCTCTAGCGAACGCCGGCGGACGGGCCGCACGCGGCGACGTCGTCCACGAGCCGGCGCGCGTGGTCGGGCAGCCAGCGGTCCGCGTCGACGAGCTGCTGGGCGAGATCCTCGACCGCGGCGAGCTCGTCGTAGGCGTCGCCGTCGAACAGCAGGGCGTCGGCGGCCGTGCGGATCACCTGCATCTCCGCCGGGAAGAGCTTGGCGGGACCCTCGTCGTTGAGGGTCTTCATGACGCGGCCGTAGGCCTCGGAGCGCTCGCTGTTCATGAGAGCAAGGCTAGCGGGCCTGCAGGGCGTCCATCCCGACGGCGATCGCGAGCACGAGCCGGCGATCGAGCACGCGCTGGGTGTCGGCGGTCAGGTCGATGTTGTAGTTGTCGCGGATCTTCCACATCTGGCGCGTGTTCTCGCCGATGATCTCCTCGCCGTGCTTGAAGACGAAGTGGTAGGGGATCGGCAGCCAGTCCGCGACGTTCTCCACGTACGGGATGAAGCCCACGACCCGGCGGACGATCGCGACCGCCATGCTCTTCTCGGTCGTGATCGCGACCTCCTCCTCGGCCGGGCCGAGGATGCGGTAGGTCGAGCGCAGCAGGCTCGCGCCGAAGACCTTTTGGATCGCGCCGATCTTCGTGCCGGTGTCGTCGGTCACGTCATATGTCGCGCGCGGGTCGAAGCGCTGGCGCGCCTTGATGCGCAGCAGCTCCTGCGTCTTGGACTCGTCCGTGTAGAAGCGGATGTCCTCCTTGAACTTGAAGCGCTTCTGCTCGACGAAGCAGATCCGCTCGCCGAGTCCGCCGTCCGCGCCCGGCAGGAAGAACTCGTACTGGTTGATGACGAGCTTGATCCGCTGGCGCAGCAGGAAGCGATCGTGGTCGTTCGGATTGACGAGTGGAGACATGGCGTGCAGCGTAGTTCAGACCTCCGCGGGCAATGTGAGTTGCCCCACACCGGGGATGCCTTCGATCCCGAGCAGCAGCCGCTTTCGATCGAGGCCGCCGGTGTAGCCGCCGATCCCGCCGGTGCTCGCGAGCACGCGATGGCAGGGGACGACGATCGGGATCGGGTTCGAGCCGAGCGCGCTGCCGGCCGCGCGAAACGCCTTCGGCGAGCCGGCGGCGATCGCGACGTCGCGGTAGGTGCTCGTCGCGCCGAACGGGATCTTCGCCGTGGCCTCGAGCACGCGGCGGGTGAACGGTGAGCGCGACAGGCGCCAGTCGAGCTTGACGTCGAAGTCCCGGCGGCGGCCGTCGAAGTACTCGTCGAGCTCGCGGCGCACGTCGTCCAGCCTTGCCGGCGCCTCGACGATGCTCGGCGACAGGCGCGACGCCAGCTGGTCGAGGACGGCGTCGACGCCGCCGTTCTCGAGCTCGTAGGCGATCCGCAGCAGGCCGCGCGGGGTGGCGGCGACGACGAGCCGGCCGACCGGCGCGTCGATCAGCGCATAGGCGATCTCGGCGAGGCCCTCGGCGGCGGCGCGGGCGGCTGTGCGAGCGGCGAGCGCGGCGGACTCGCCGTCCTCGAGGTCAGGCGGCTGCAGGGACATCGGAGAGCTCCTTCCGGATGGTCTTGAGACCGTCGGCGGCTGCGCGGCGCGCGGCCTCCTCGCTGCACCCGAGCGCCTGCGCGATCTCGGCGTGCGTCAGGTCGGCGGCGTAGCGCAGCGTCAGGACGGCGCGCTGGCGCGGCGGCAGCGCGCGGACGCGCTCCCAGTGCTCGCCGTCGCCGCCCGCGGCGGGCCGGTCTGTGTCCGACTGCGCCGCACCCCCGACGGGGGTGGCGCCGTCGGCGAGCTCGGCGACCGGGGTCGGCCGCCGCGCTCGCGCCCGGTGGACGTCGAGCGCCTTGCGGTGGGCGATCGTGAGCACCCAGGCGCGCAGGTTCGACCCGGGTCGCAGCCGCTCGTACGCCCGCAGTGCCGAGATGAACGTCTCCTGGAAGGCGTCGTCGGCGTCGTGGCGACCGAGCGAGGCGACGAGGAAGCGCAGCACGTCGTCGCGGTGCGCGTCGAGGAAGCGCTGGAAGGGCGGCAGGCTGCTCACTGCGGATCAAACGCGCGGCGCGCGCGGTTCGTGAGGTCCTTCGGCCGGTGGCTCGCGCTCGGGCGGGCGCGGGACCATCGCGTCGATGCCGGTCAGCGCCCGCCCGATGATGAGCTGGTGGATCTGCGACGTGCCCTCGTAGAGCGTCGTCACGCGGGCGTCTCGGAACCAGCGCTCGACGGGGTGGTCGTCGACGTAGCCCGCCGCGCCGTGCACCTGGATGGCCTCGTTCGCGCACCACACCGCGGCCTCGGTCGCGTACAGCTTCGCGATCGAGGTCTCCGTCGTGCACGGCCGGCCGGCGTCGTGCTCGAAGCCGGCGCGCTGGACGAGCAGCCGCGCGGCATCGGTGCGGACCTTCATCTCGGCGAGCATCGCCTGCACGAGCTGAAAGCTCGCGATCGGCCGGCCGAACTGCTCGCGCTCCTTCGCGTAGGCGACCGATGCGTCGAGGCAGCCCTGGCAGATCCCGACGCAGCCCGCGGCCACCGAGTAGCGCCCGCCGTCCAGCGCGCTCATCGCGACCTTGAAGCCCTGGCCGACCTCGCCCAGCACGTCCGCGTCGGCGACGAACACGTCGTCGAGCGAGAGCGACGCCGTGTCGGAGCCGTGCAGGCCCATCTTGTGGTGGATCTCCTCGGCGCGAAAGCCCGGCTGCGCGGTGTCGACGAGAAAGCAGGCCAGCCCGCGGTGGCGCAGCTCGGGGTCGGTCTGGGCGAAGATCAGCGCGACGTCGGCGTGGTTGCCGAGCGAGATCCACATCTTCGCGCCATCCAGGCGCCAGCCGCCGTCGACCTTGCGCGCGCGGGTCCGCAGGCTCGCGGCGTCCGAGCCGGAGTCGGGCTCGGTCAGGCCGAAGCAGCCGAGCTGCTCGCCCGAGCACAGCGCAGGCAGGTAGCGAGCCTTCTGCTCGTCTGATCCCCAGCGCACGATCGAGCCGCAGACGAGCGACGTCTGGACGCTGACGACGGTCCGCATCGCGCTGTCGCCGCGGCCGATCTCCTCGACGACGAGCCCGTAGGTGACGTAGTCCAGGCCGGCGCCGCCGTACTCGCGCGGGACGGTCGCGCCGATGTAGCCCTGCGCGGCGAGCAGCCCGACGAGCTCGCGGTCGAAGCGCTTGGCGCGCGCGTTCTCTCGCGCGCGGGCGACGATCTCGTTGTCGGTGAACGCGCGGGCGGTCTCGCGGACGAGCCGCTGCTCGTCGGTGAGGTCGAAGTCCATCGAGGCAGCGTAAGCCCACGCGCGGCGGGTTTGGCGGTCCGCGGCCGCTCGCGGTCCCAGGCGGCCACGATCCTCGGCGCGCCCGCGACGTCTAGCCTCCGCGCCGATGCGCGTGCTTCTCATCGGCGGCGGCTGCCGCGGCCTCGCGCTGACGCGCAAGCTCGTCGCCGAGGGCCATGCCGTGCGCGCGGTCACGCGCGGCGAGGGCCGGCGCGCCGCGATCGAGGCGGCGGGCGGCGAGTGCTGGATCGGCGACCCGGACGTCGTCGGGACGCTGCGCTACGCCCTGGAGAGCGTGACCGTCGTCGTCTGGGCCCTCGGGACGGCGTCGGGCACCCCCGCGCAGGTCGCCGCGCTGCACGGCCCGCGCCTGGAGATGATGCTCTCGAAGGTCATCGACACGACCGTGCGCGGTGTCGTCTACGAGGCGGCGGGTACGATCGCACCGGAGGCGTTCGCGACGGGCATCGCGGAGCTTCGGCGCATGGGCTCGCTCAACGAGATCCCGATCGCGGTCCTAGACAGCGATCCGGCGGACCCAGACGCCTGGGTAGCGGCCGCCCGCCATGCGATCGGCGGCCTGATCGGGGTAGGCTACGATCAAATCAGGTAAACCGGATAGAGATTCATCCATCAGGATTCCAGGAGGACACATGGCTCTGACGATCGGCGATACGGCACCAGACTTCGAGGCTGAGACGAGCGAGGGGCCGATCTCGTTCCACGAGTGGCTCGGCGACTCGTGGGGCGTGCTGTTCTCGCACCCGCGCGACTTCACGCCGGTCTGCACGACCGAGCTCGGCTACATGGCGTCGATCAAGCCCGAGTTCGACAAGCGCGACACGAAGATCATCGGCCTGTCCGTCGACCCCGTGGGCAACCACGAGAAGTGGTCCGAGGACATCCAGACGGCGACCGGCACCGCGCCGAACTACCCGCTGATCGGCGACAAGGACTACGCCGTCGCGAAGGCCTACGGCATGCTGCCGGCCGACGTCGAGGGCGAGGCCACGGAGCGCACGCCCGCGCAGAACCAGACGGTCCGCAACGTCTTCGTCGTCGGGCCGGACAAGAAGATCAAGCTCGTGCTCGTCTATCCCATGACGACCGGCCGCAACTTCGACGAGGTCCTGCGCGTCATCGACTCGCTGCAGCTGACGGCCAAGCACCGCGTCGCGACGCCGGCGCAGTGGCAGGACGGCGACAAGGTCATCATCACCGCGGCCGTGAAGGACGACGAGGCGAAGGAGATCTTCGGCGACTGGGAGTCCCCGCTGCCGTACATCCGCCTCGTGCCGCAGCCGACCTAGACGGATCGCCCCGGCGGCGCGCCTCAGCGTCGCCGGGCTTCTCCCCGAAGAGCCTCGCCGCCGCGTTTCGTGGCGGCGAAGCTCCTTTTGGGGCGGCGCGCGGCGTCCGGGGGCGGCGCGGCCGCCGGCGTGACCGTCGAGCCCGCGCCGCGGACGCCGGTATCGAGCCTTGCCTCAGCGCGCGACGGCGTTCGCGACAGACCGTCCGGATCAGCGACGGGACGCCGAGACCGGCGCGACGCCGCGCAGGTCGCGGCGGGCGGTGCGCCAGCGCTCGCTGCTGCGAGCCAGCGGCGTGCCGTCGATGTGCGCGTGCTGCACGGCGGCGCGCAGATCGCTGCGCCAGCCCCACTTCGGCAGCGCGTTCAGCTCGCGCGCGGCATCCGTGAGGTGCTCGCAGACGACCACGACGCCGAGCCGCGGCACCTTCGCGTGCAAGGTGGCCACGACGCGCGCCACGTCCGCCTCGCAGGCCGTCGCGTCGAGCACGACGACGTCGGCACGCTCGCGCTGGGCGAGCACGCGCACGTCGTCCGGATCGCACGGCGCGGCGACCGCGAACGCGACGGATCCGAACTCGCCGACGACCGCCCGCGCGCGCTCGCGATAGCGCGCGTCGACCCCGATCACAAGGACCCGGACAACGCTCGCGCCATCGGTCGCAGCCATCGACTGCGGGCTCATCCTCCCCCGACTCATATCGCGCATTGTGCATCGTTTGGCGGACGGATGCGAGCACGCCGCGCGCACGACGGCGAGCACGCGAAAAGTCCCTGCTCAGCGCAATGGAACGAAGCGCACCGGCTCCAGCCGGTAGCGCTCGAAGCCCGCTTCGTGACGGCGCACGAGCACGAGCTGCTCGCCGTCGTCGTCGACCACGGGGGCCACGAGCCGCCCGCCGAGCGCGAGCTGCTGCTCGAGTGCGGGCGGGACCGCGCCGCGCGCCGTGGCGGCGACGTTGATCGCGTCGTAGGGCGCGTGCTCGGCCAGCCCGGCGGCGCCGTCGCCCGCCGCGACCGTGACGTTCTCGATGCCCGCCCGCAGCAGCGTGCGCGACGCGCGCAGCGCGAGCTGCTCGTGCAGCTCCACGCCCCAGACGTGGTCGCACAGCCGCGACAGCACGGCCGCGTGGTAGCCCGAGCCCGTGCCGACGTCGAGCACGCGGTCGGACGGGCGCAGCTCGAGCAGCTCGGCCATCCGCGCGACGACGGCCGGCTGGGAGATCGTCTGGCCGTGGCCGATCCGCAACGGCGCGTCGTGGTAGGCGGCCGCCGCCATGTCGGGCGTGACGAACAGCTCGCGCGGGACCGCCGCGATCGCATCGAGCACGCGCGGGTCGGAGACGCGCGTCGCGAGGCTGCGCAGGAGGTCGTCGCGGTCCATGCTCAGGCGCGCGCTCCCGCTTCGCCGAGGACGGGCGTCAGGCGGGCGAGCAGGTCGCCGACGATCCGCGCCGTCGCGCCCCAGATGACGAGCTGCTCGCCGACGTCGTAGACGTCCGTGCGAAACGGGATGCCGCGGTGCTCGAGCCGGCGGCGGGTGCGCGCGGCGCGCAGCTCGGACAGGCGCAGCTCGATCACCTCCTCGACCTCGCTCGCCGACGGCGTCCACGTGCCGCCCGGCTCGATCATCCCGACGAACGGATAGACGGCGAAGTTCGTCGCGATCGTGGGGACCGGGGTCAGCGCGCCGAGCAGCTCGACGTCGGCGCGATCCAGGCCGATCTCCTCCTCGGCCTCGCGCAGCGCCGTGTCTCTGAGCCCCTCGCCTGCGTCGCGGCGCCCGCCGGGGAACGAGATCTCGCCCGGGTGGCTGCGCAGGTCGTGCCGGCGGCGGGTGAAGATCACATGCAGCTCGCCGTGCTCGACGTAGAGCGCCGCGAGCACGGCCGCCTCGGTGCGCCCGTGGACGGGGAGCGTCGTCGCGTGCGCGGGGTCCAGCAGGACGCCGCGCAGCGCGTCAGTGAGCGAGCTGGATGCGCTCGACACGCTCGTCGAACATGACCTCGCCGTCGAGCGTCCGGTGCACCGGGCACTTCGTCGCGATGACCTTCAGCCGCGCGACCTGCTCCTCGGTGAGGTCGGACGGCAGGCGCAGCGTCAGCGAGAACTTCGTCGGGCACCCGCGCTCGCCGGGGACGTAGTCGCACGCGACCTCGACGTCGTGCAGCTCCCAGCCCTTGCGCTGGGCGTACATCTCGATCGTCACTGCGGTGCAGGACGCGAGGCTCGCGGCCAGCAGCTCCTGCGGCGAGGGGGCGGCGTCCTGCCCGCCGGACTCCACCGGCTCGTCGCAGTTCAGGCGGTGCTGTCGCACCTTGACGATGTGACGAAAGCCGCTGATGCGCTGCGCGGATGCGTGCATGTCTCAGATGCTACTCCGCGTTCATCAGCGGATTGAACAGCAGCCCGGTCGGGACCTTCGGGAAGAAGTAGGTCGACTTCGGCGGCATGTTGACGCCCGCCGCGGCGATGTCCTGGATTTGGGTCACAGGGATGCCGCGGAGGAAGAACCCAGCGTCGAACGTGCCCGCCTCGACGAGCTCGCGGGCCTCCTCGAAGGAGCGCGCGTAGTCGAGGCCGTCGAGGTGGGAGATGTCGTCTTCGCTCAGGCCGAGCGGTCCTTTCAGCACGAGCGCTTCGAGTACCGCGGTGTCCAGCCGGCGGTAGGGCTCGGGCATGTCCGCGAGGGCCTCGTCGGCGATCGCCTGGTCTTTGAGCGTCAGGCGGAACGCGCGCTTGAAGTGGCTGTCCATGTAGCCCATCTCGATCGTGCCGTCGCCCTCGCCGGGCGGGACGAGGTCGCCGGCGTCGATCTCCTCGATGTCGAAGCAGGCGCGCAGCGTGGTGGCGAGCAGCTCGGGCTTGTCGGTGCCGCTCAGGCCGTCGACGAGGCGGTGCGTGGGGAAGACGGTCAGGCCCTCGTCCTGCAGCGCGACGAGGCACATCAGGACGTAGCGGTGCGCGCCCTCGCCGCCGATCTCCTCGGCGTAGACACGGGCGGTCTCGTAGCGGTGGTGGCCGTCGGCGATGAGCAGCTCGGCTTCGCTCGTGGCTTGCGTGACGGTCGCGATGACGCCGGGGTCGGTGACGCGCCACAGGCGGTTGCGCGTGCCGTCACCGTCGGTCACCTCGCCGAAGGGCTCCTCGGCTTGCGTCGTCGGCTCGAGCGCGTTCCAGGCCGTGAGCTCGGGGTCGGAGTACAGCGAGAAGATGGGGGAGAGGTTGGCCTTCGTCGCGCGGGTGAGGCTGAGGCGATCGGCCTTCGGGCCGGGATGCGTGCGCTCGTGCGGGCGGATCGCGCCGGGGCCGTAGTCCTCGACGCGCACGCGAGCGAAGAAGCCGTTGCGCGTGAGGCGGCGTCCGTCGGGCGCGGTGTAGTCCTGCACGAGCGCCCAGATCGCGGGCTCGTCGTCGTGGATCACGGCGCCTGCGGCGCGCCACTCGTCGAGCAGCTTCGCGGCGTGGTCGTAGCGATCGCCGCCGTCGGGGTCCTCGGGCAGGTCGATCGCGACGACGTTGTAGGGCGAACTTGCGGCGAGCTGCGCGCGCTGGGCGGGGTCGATGACGTCGTAGGGCGGCGCCGCGAGCTGCTGCAGCGGGCCGGCGACGGCGGGATCGTAGTGCAGGGCTTTGAGCGGTTCGACGCGCGGCATCGGCGCGAGCCTAGTAGGTCTCGCGCCGTCGCCGTGTGTCGGATCAGCGTGTCTTGCGGCGCCCGAAGTCCGTCGTGTACGTGGCGGCGGGCATGCCTTGGCTGTCCTCCGGGGCGCCGATGACGACGCCCACGCCGATGTGGGTGAAGCGCCGGCTGAGGATGTTGGCGCGGTGGCCGGAGGACTCCATCCAGCCCTCGACGGTCTGCTTCGGGGTGGCGAACTCGCCGCTGCCCCAGGCGATGTTCTCGCCGAGCGAGTAGCTGCGCGCGCCGCGCAGGTAGCCCGTGCCGCGGCGGACGCGGCTCAGCAGCGTGCTGCCGCCGGGGCTGACGTGGTCGAAGAAGCTCTCGCGCACCATCGCGCGGCTGAAGTTCTGCGCTGCCTTTGCGAGCTGGGAGTTGGATGCGAGCGGTGCAAGCCCCCGCTTGCCGCGCTCCGCGTTGACCAGGCACAGCGTCGCGCTGCGCAGGGCCGCGGAGTTGTCGTTCGCCGGCAAGAGGTCCGCTCCGGCGCACGCGGCGGCCGGAGTCGCGGCCGGCAGAGCGAGCGCTGCCCAAACGACGATCGCTGGGAAGAGCCCGCGACGAAGGGTCCGGGAGATCATGCTCAAGTGATCGACCGGCCAGGTTGTGTCCAGAACGACCGGCGGTCGCTGCGGACGAACGGTCGACCCCCCGTTTTGGACGGATGATCAAGTTTGCGGGCGGCGGTCGGCGGTCAGCCGGGTCGCCGCGGGTTGCCCGCGGCGCGGTTCAGACCGTCCTGCGCTGCGTGCGGCGGCCGGAGGCCCTACCGTTCACGCGCACGGGATGTAGCTCAGCTTGGTAGAGCACCGCGTTTGGGACGCGGGGGTCGTCGGTTCGAATCCGGCCATCCCGACTGGATGGCGGCTCGCTGGAGCGGTCGGCGAGCTGTGGATGGTCGCCTGCCGGGTTTCGGGCCTGCGTCACGTCGAGTGCTTCGCTCCCTCGCCTGCGGCGACATCCGTGAGCGCGGCGGTGGCGCTCAGAGGTCGCGGAGCTTCACCCGGCGACGGTCAGCGTGAGGCGCTCGTCGTCCGCGGAGGACGAGCCGCCGGCGAACTGCACGTCGGGCGTCAGCACGGTTTGCAGCGCGTCGATGACGTTGGCACGAGCCTCGGCCCGAGTTCGACCCTGGCTGATCGCGCCGGCGACCTCGGGGAGCGTGGCCATCACCCACCCGTCGCCGGCATCCCCGTAACGGATGGTCAGGTTGATGGCTTCTCGATCGATCGTCGCCATGGCTTCGACGATACCGAGTCGCGTTGCCGGGGCGACGACCGGGGGCGATGGGATGCCCTGCTGGGAGCGGTCATCATGAGTCGGCCCGGTCAGACATGGTCGCGGCGCCGCGATGATGGGATCATCTCGAACGCCGGCCATCGTGTCGGCGCGAGCCCCGGTAGCTCAGCGGACAGAGCAGCGGACTTCTAATCCGCAGGTCGCTGGTTCGAATCCAGCTCGGGGCGCTAGAGGAAAGACCTGCAAACTGGCATATTCTGAGGAGCTGGACCAGCCAAACACATGTAGCAACAGCGTCCACGGGTACCGCCTGCGGGTACCAAGTACACCCCGCAGATGCTCGAAACGGCGGTCTGCGGCGGACTCCTGTAGAAGGCTGTAGAGGCCCCCACCCCTTTTCCTCCTAGCCCCCTCGCTCGGACGGACTGCGGCTGTAGTACGCCTTCCTGCACCGTGTAGGCGTCCGACAGACCGACAACTCCGAGTTGTCGGTCATCCGGTCGCCCGCGCGATTCATTCCCGGCGCGGGTGCTGCCGATAGAGGGAGCATGAGGAAGCTCCTGTTGGGAGTCGTGCTCGCCTCACTCGCGTTCGCCGCGACGGGCTGCAAGGACGACTACCTTGGTGATCGGGGTGTGCGCATGTATTGCACGTACAGCGCGACGAGCACCGCGCAGCGCGATGGCTGCATCGCGCACACCACGGCGGATCAGGTTCGCTCGCGCACCTCGATCGCTGCTCGCTACGCCAACTCTCTTCTCAAGCGGCCCAAGGGCTGGGCTGAGCGATGCGTTCGTGACGACGACCATTCGCCCGACTGCGGAGCCTGCGCTGAGCAGGCCGGTCCGCTTTGCTTCGACGCCGAGAAGGAAGACCTTGACATCTCATGCGACAAGGCCGTTGACAACGACCCGACGCTCTTCCTCGGAGCGACCGAGTGCGACGACGCTTACGCCAATCTGTCTGCGCGCCGCGAGGCAAATGGGTTAGGTCCTCAAGTCCGCTGACGACGCGCGAGACGGTCTATCGATCCGACGAAGGAGTCCGAATGAGCACTGAACAGGAGAAGGACAACATCCGCCGTCTCGTCCACGAGGCGATGGCCGGAATGAGCCAACGGGTCAAGTTGCAACAGGCGCTCGATTCCGCCGAGCTGCACGGTGTACCCAAAGAGCACGTTGTAGAGATTGTCGAAGGCGTGTTCGGCGTCGTCGACAGCAGCTCGCCAGACGACGAGAACCGCGCCAGCGTGCTGGCGATGATCGATCGGGCGTATCCGGGCATTCAACTCTGAGTAGCACCACTCCGCTAGAAGCCCCAACGCCGTAGCATCGCGTCGCCTCGCTCCCCAGCCGTCTCGTGTGCTGCGGCGAGATCGGCCAGAGCCCGTTCCCGCGCCGTGACCTCATCCTCCCATCGCTCGCTGAGCCCGACGACAGCATCGCGCGTCCGCTCAGAGATCCACGACGGACGCGACTGCGCGTATCCAGACAGAGGGCTACACATTGCTATGTCGAGCATCGAGCCCAGCCGGGGAAGCGGGACGTTCACGACCCGTCGCAGTTCGACGATCGCCGCAGGAGGAACTCCTACAGGTAGATACGTGGTCGAGCCGTCTGCCAGCCCAGCGGGGGAGATCACCACATCGTCGAGCTTGTCTCCGTCGACCATGACGAGCAGGCCCAGCCCTGTCGCGTTGTTGGCTCCCGTCTCGCGTCGGTAGCGCGTGCAGGCAGCCGTCATCGCAGCGACCACCGTGTCTACGTCCTCAACGGCCGCGAGCGCGACCCCTCGGCCCTTGAATGGCTCGCGCAGTCCTTCCCGCTGGATGCGGTCTCGGAGCGCCCACGCGGTGCCATGTAGGAGCAGCATCGAGGCCCACGGTAGCTGACTGAACGGGTCCGTTCATCTAGGCCGTGTTCGACGGTCAAATCCCTGGCCCGGTCGACTGAACGCCTCCGTTTATGTAGCCTTGCCTGCATGCCTTTGCCCTCCCCCGTTCGACACACAACGTGATGCTGAGAGTGGAAGAGCGCCCCCATCGGGTCGGTGTGCGTCTCGACGAGCTTGAGAAGGCGGCTGTAGAGCGCGCTGCGGCGTCCTGCGGGGTCTCCATGTCCGAGTGGGTCCGATCGGCCATCGCCCGTGCCATCGAGGCCGAGAGCGAGCCGCCAGACGTGCCCGTGAAGCTCGCAGAGAGACCGCCTGCCGTGAGCGCCTTCATGCAGGCAGTCCGTCAGGCCCGAGACCGTGACGCGAGGGCCAGATGACCGACGCCGCAGCCGTCGAGGTCGAGACCGTCGAGATCACCGTGCGGATGCCGCGCGATCTGCTCGACGAGCTGCGCGCGTACGACGACGACGCCGCGTGGACGATCCGGCGAGCCCTCGCCCATCTCGTCGAGGAAGAGGACCGACAGGCCGCAGCTCTCGCCGCTCAGAAGCGCCGAGCACCTGGCCGTCCACGCCGAGCGGCGTAGGAATAGCCCGAGCCCCGCGACGGCGGCGCGCTCGGGCAAGGAGTCACCGCCGCCGCAGGACCGGACAAGCGCGGCGGTCGGCTTTGAAGCCGCGCAGAGTTCCCGCCGCGCACGGCCAGATCCTACCAGACTTCACCCTAAGACTTGCCACAGCTTCACCGGGTGAACTACTTGCTAGTTACTGCTACAGGACAATCGTGTAAGCCATGTCAACCTTAGCCCTGTAGCTACAGAATCCCTGCATGTAGGCACTATTTGGCCGTCGCGTGGATCTACACCTGAAACAGCTAAGAAGTTGACAGGTGAACTATTATTGGATGTATCCCTAGACCGCACGACATGAGAGAGGCATGATGGAGAAGACCATTCAGCGGGTGTCGTTCATCGTGTACGACGACACGATCGAGCTTGTCGACGACTACGCCGAGCGCCACGACCTCAACCGCAGCCAATGCATTCGACGTGCCCTGCGGCTGCTCGTGACCCACGGGGGCCAGGACAAGCCCGCCAACGGCCCGCAGATCAGGACGCGGGCTCCGATCCCCAAGGCCCACCGAAACGGATCAAGCGGGCCATGACCCAACGAAAGAGCGCCCCCGCCACGAAGGCGAGAGCGCCCATACCCAAGACGAACGGTACCGGCCATGTCGACCTGTCCGCAGGAGGCGTCCTCGATCGACTGCGGCGTGCTGAGAAGGCCAAGACCTGCGACCCGATCGCCAAGGCGCTCCTGCTCGTGCTGACGCGATCAGTCGACAACACCACGCGACAGACAGACCTCTCGCAGTCGCTGCTTGCCGAGCGCGTCGAGTGCAGCGAACGGACCCTGCGCGACAAGCTCGCCCTGCTCGACGGCGTGTTCATCGTCCGCGAGCGCCAGTGCGACAAGTTGGGTCATCGGCGCTGGGACAAGACGACCGTGCTCGATCTCGACGAAGACGGCAAGCCTGTAATCACAAAGTCTGCGGGGTGCGTGGGCCTAGCGGCAGGAACCGCCGTTAGGAATCCCTACCGGCAAGATGCGCCGCTTGGCCTACCGGCAGATCTCGCCGGTGGTCCTACCGGCAGATCTCGCCGCCCATCTATAGAGAAGAAAGCCAAGCCTCCTTCTCCCCAGAAGAACCATCTACCAAAGACCTCCTCTTCTCCTTCGTCGAAGAGTCGGTCATCTATCTCATCCCAGAGCGCCGGATCGGATTCTGCGGGGTTGAAGGGAAGGAAGATCTCTCAAGTTGCGAGGGAGATGAGGAGCAAGAGCAGAACGCGCCCGCCGCAGTCCGCACCCTCCGCCGCAGGAAACAGATCATCCGGTGTAGCTGTAGACGAGCAGGAACCCGTGGTTGTGGATGCTCCGCTAGATCCGCTGCCCACGGACAATGGCCTACCGGCAGATCTCGCCGGTAGGGATCGCAACGGCGCTAGGCACAGCGAAGCCGAGATCCGCGCAGGCATCGCAGCGGCTCCCTGGGATCGCATGCAGGAGCCCGTCGAGCGCTTCGACCTCGACTTGATCGATCTGCACGAGATGGGCTTCGCGTGGGACCAGCGCGGCTACCTGCACGCCGCAGCCGACTGGTATCCGCACAAGGTCGCGTCGAGTCCTCCGAACAACATGATCGCTGAGGCGTGTCGCCATGCCTAAGCGTCGTAAGCCGATCCCTCCCGACTCCAACGTCTTCGTTCGCCGGTACTACGAACGGCAAGTCGAGGAGATGTTGGCCCGCGAGAACTTGCCGGTCATCGACCTTGACCGTCTGCCCAAGTTGCACTCGTCGAAGCCCTCGCCCGCCAGCACGCCGAGCGCCGGTCGCGTCAAGTCCATGGAGGTCCGCGCCCGCCAGCGGAAGACCCAAGCGTTTGTCGACAAGAAACGCCTACAGAAGCTCAACAACCAGAAGGAGGCCGATCATGGCCAGCAAGAAGAGTAAGCCGATCAAGCGCCAAGGCGTGACCATCGTCAACCCTGCGGCGTCATCGTCGATCCCGCTCGATACGCCGATGCCGTTCTCGGAAGTACCAACAACCGTGTACAACGGCCAGCCGGTCCAGCCGTTGACGACGCCCAAGCTGAGGCAGATCGTCGATGGCGGCTCGGTCAAGATCATCGGCAAGAACGACGGGATCTGATCCATGTCCCTACATCCCACATCACGCGAGCGAGAGACCGGCAACGTCTCGCCTTTCGATGTCTCGGCATCTCAGGACTATGGCCGTCTCATGCAGGGCTCGACAATCATCGACAGCCCGCAGGGTCAGCCCGGCTGGACTTCGGTGAAGCGCACGCCCGGCAGGGAGCCACAACCACACGATGCATTGACCGGCGATCCGACCGCTACGGCATTCGGTCCCGATCAGCCACCTATTCGCGTCGGCCACAGGCCGGATGGCGAGGCGAGCCCATCCCCTCCCCCGGATGCCCTCGCTCGCGCACTCGCCATCGTCGCCAACGCCAAGGCACGGTCCAAGTCATGAGCACGCATGTGGGATGGACTCAGGACAGCGTCAACGCGCTCACGGCCACAGAAGCGGCGAAGCTCCGCGCCGATCTCAGCCGCCAGTCGATCTCGCGCGACGTTGGTCAGCGGCGCGACGCAATCGCGTTGCTACAAATGCTCACAGCTCGGAACGATGGCGCGCGCAGCGTCGAGGAGAGGGCTCAGGATGCCCGCGACTTCCTCTATCCCGGTGCGGCGTCAGCATCGACGCGCCAGCGCGCATGGCTGGCCGCAGTCCATCTGTGCGGGAGCGAGAAGGAAGCTGAGCGGCGTGGCCACAAGAGGCCAGCATGAGCGCCAACGGCAACGCGCCTGCGCCCATCCTCAACCCGTTCGTTGAACGCGAGCGGGCGAGGGTGGCGGCTCAGGTCATCTGGACTCAGCGCGAGGTCGCAGACTTCCTCCGTCTACGGCCTTCTACGGTCGCGGACCTGGCCCGGCGCGGGGATCTCCCGAGCATCCGCCTTGGCCGACATCGCCGCTACTTGCAATCCGACGTGATCGCCTACGTCCAGCAACAGTGCCGCCCGCGCTGACGGCTCAGGCGATGGCCTCCGCGACCTGCTCGACCGGCCCGGCGAATGCGGCCGTGAGCCTCGCGGCGTCGTCGGCCTGCGGCTGCCAATGCACGTAGACCATGGTCGTCGAGATGTTCGCGTGGCCCATCCACCCTTGCAGCGTGCTCAGCGGGACACCCTTCGACGCACATCGTGAGCCGAAGACGTGGCGCAGGTCATGGAAGCGAAGCCGTGGGATCTCGTCGCCATCCTCAGCCGCCTTCTCGATGACGAGATCCCTTGCCACCATGTAGGCATTGCGAAGCGTGTTCGCATCGACGTGCGAGCCGAGATCGTTGACGAAGACGAGATCGCTCTTCCGCGTGAACCTCTCCCGCTTGGACACGCGGTCGAGCACGACTGCGGCTTGGTCGGAGAGGGCAACCGTCCTAGCTGCGCCAGACTTCGGCACGTCCTCGCCCTGACCCGTCGTGAACGTCCTTCGCACCGTGATCGCCTGACCGGCGAAGTCGACATCGGCCCAGCGCAAACCAAGTAGCTCGCCCTGCCGCAGTCCGGTCAGTGCGGCAAGCCGGATGATCTCTCCCGTCTGCCCACCGGCCGCGCCTGCGATCTGCTCGACCACTTCGAGGCTGTATACGTGGATAGCTGGCCGACGTGACCGCTTGCCCTTCGCCTTCGGTCCGGCCGTGACGGGATTCGCCGTGATGTACCTGCGGGACACGGCGAAGTCGAGCAGCATCTTCATGACGACGTGGTACTTGCGACGTGTAGCAGGAGAGAGGCCAGCCGTCCTCAGCTTGCGCTCGAAGGTGGCTACATCGTCGGCCGTAACGTCGGCCACGAGCACGGCATCGAACGCACGCATGATGTGCGCCGCACGCTTGTCCTGCTGACCACGTAGCCGCACGCGATCGTCTGGCCGCACGAGCATCGACTTGTAGTCCTTCATGGTCGACGACTTCAAGCTCTTGTCCTTCACGTCGGCCTCACGCTCGACGAGCCACTCGTCGCAGACCGCGCCGAACGTCTTGGCTCGCGTCTCGACCGGCTGAGCCATGAGCTTGTCGTGGTCGTCGATGATGACCTTCATCCGCTCGACGGCTTGGTCCTCGCAGATGTAGCCGTCGTGAGGCTCGCCCCGGCGCTTCTGCCAGCCCTCAGCGATGTGCTTGAGCCGAAGGCGAGGAGGCGTCTCTGAGCCGTTCTGAGGCTCAATCCATGCCGGACCAACCCTCCGCTTCATCTGACGGCCCAGATGCCGCCATTTGGCCTCGAAACAGGGCACCCCGTCATCCCTGACCCGAATGACGAGTGACCCTCGCGTGCTGACCTTGCTCATGGCCTCCATGCCTCTCTGTAGCTAGTTCTAGCTGCGGGTACCGCTCCGGGTACCAACCATATCTGACGCAACCTGACGCTTGAGGCCCCTAAACATCGGTGCTTTGGGCGTCCGCGATCAGTCTAGCCGCTTCGGGACAGACTTCTAATCCGCAGGTCGCTGGTTCAAATCCAGCCCGGGGTGTGGGGAAGTCCCCGCAATCACCTCAGTCTGGGTTTGCAGCGTCCGGTCGAGAGCCAAACGGCGTCCCGAATCTGTCCCGAACGATCGGCACCGTTAGGGCTAGGTCGGGCGCGGCCCGACCTTGCGGGTGCACCCGGCGCCAGTCGGCCAGGCGGCACTCAGCCCGCCAGACGGGCTCGCGAGCACCCTCGTGGCGATACACGTGGCCTGGGATCGGCACCGGCCAAGAGCTCGCCGAGCTGACCACCATCGACGAAGCCGGCGCGCTGGGCCACCGTGACGGCCGTCCACGCAGCACCCTCGTGGACGACTCGCGCGGTGAACGCCTCCCGTGCGCCTGCAGCTGGCGCAGATACGAGACCGTCGTGCGGCTGAGCATCGTCCCCGGCTGCGTTAGGCGATCTCGACCGCGGCCGGGCGCCGCCGGCGCGCGATCGCGAGCGACGGCCGCGCGATCCGGACCCCGCGCAGCGCCGCCGCGGCGAATGCCAGGCCGACGAGCAGGAACGCGGCGCCCACGGCGATTCCGAAGAGCGAGATCTGCTCGGCCATGTAGCTGGTGTTCAGCGCCGTGGTGAGTGCCGTCTCGGTGACCCAGAGCTGGCCTTGCGGGTTGGTCATCGGGCCGCCGTCGGGCATCTTGACCGCGCGGGCCATGTCGAAGGTGCCCTTGCCGTCCTTGCTGGCAAACGGCGGCAGCTGCGCGTACGTCTTGCCGCCCGTGGCGACGAGCGCGTCGATGCGCATGTACTGCGCGAAGCAGCGCGCGCTGTCGCCATCGTCGATCGGCGTGCCGGCGACGGAGCACGTCGGCAGCGCGATGTCCTTCAGGCCGGCCTTCTTGGCGTTGGCCGCGATCCCTGCGGGGGTCATGTGCGGCGCGCCGGTGACGCCTTCAAGCGCCAGCGCGTCGCGAACGGTGGACTGCCCGTTGAGTCCTTGGGCGTTCGCGGCGATGCCGAAGATCGCGAGGACGGCTGCGGCTGCGAGCGCGGTGATCCGGCGACGGCGGCTGGGTGATGGTGCGTTCTGCATGACAATCGTCCTCCCTCTGAGAAATTGTGACTGTGGGAGTAAGACCGCCGCGCTGCGCGATTCTCATCGCCACCGGTCAGCCCGGCTTGCGGAGGA
The DNA here is from genome assembly GCA_963743055.1 of uncultured Actinomycetes bacterium. GTDB lineage: Bacteria > Actinomycetota > Thermoleophilia > Solirubrobacterales > Solirubrobacteraceae > CADCVQ01. The sequence continues at coordinate 415,382 of CAVUOK010000010.1, forward strand.
TGTTCACCTCGTCGCCGTGGCCTCCTCGCAACAGGACGACCCACGAGTGGGCCTTCTCCAAACGTCCGCCCGCCACTGCCGGACGCCGACTACCGCCTGCCCGTATCCCTCGGACCTCGATGCTGAGGGGCTGGACCGTGGATCGCCAAGCGACAGGGCGACTGGTGGCTGGGGTCGACGAGGACCGACGGCCGACGGAGCGCCTGTCCGCGAACTCAGTCCTGACACGCCGGGGCTGTCAGCAGGCCGGTGTTGAGAAGCGGCGCCAGTCGCCCTCGTTGCGCCCACCGGCGTTCTCGGCGACGAGCTTCGCCTCGTAATCGCGGCTTGGCACGAGCGCACCGATGTGCTCCTGCACCTGGCTCCGCGAGGTACCGGCCCCGGCTGAGCGCCACGGGGCGTAATGGGTCGTGTCGCCGTCAGTTCGGCGCCAGATGAAGCGGTAGGAGGTTTCTGTGCCGCGCGGATCAACGAGGCCGTGCAAAGTCTTCTCGCGGCAGCTTCCCCCGCCCGACGGGTCGGTCGTGATCACCTCCGGCGCACGGGGCGGGGGCGGCTGAACGGGAGCCGGCGGCAGCGGTCGCGGAGACGGTGGGGCCGGCATGCCGGGGACTGCAGTCTGCGGCGAGTAGCCGATGACCGTGAGGGAGCCGCCCTCTTGCACGCTGACCGTCGCATCGTCCGGCGGATTGGCCTGGAGCGGCTGTGTCACCACGATGACGTTGACCCACAGAGGGCCGGTGACGGTCTCCTTGAGTCGCATCACGCCGAACTTGCGGGTCGGAATGCAGGCATCGCGTGCTCGCGTGCAGTTCGAGCCGTTCTGTTCGCTGATCTCGCCGTTCCACTCAGCCACCTTGTCGAGCGCCCTGGCGTCGAAGTCCGAGCGTTTGTTCCTCGACAGGAACATCTGGGCGCCGATCCTGACGTTCTGGTCGAGCCCGTGGGACGTCTTCAGCAGCGCTGCGACGTCGAGTTGCGTACCCGCGGTCTTCAACGCTGCGGGCAGCTCGAGCGCATAGACCAGCCGCTTCTTGGAGTCGCCTATCCCGTTGGCGATCTTGACGGTCTTGGGCCCCGGCCTGGTGGAGGTCAGCTTCATCGACGGCACGTCGCCGCGCCGGCGCACCACGTTGATGCGCCCCTTGTCATGTTGCACACCCGAGTCGTGGGCGTTCGCAGCGCCGATGATCAACTTCGAGCCGGACCCGGCGCCCGCATGCGTTGCGGAGACGACGAGGTTCACGAATCGCCGCCTGTCGGCGTGCTGCATTCGGTGCGGAATCGGGTCGAACACGATCACGCAGTGATGCTCGCGGTTCGGTAGGCGCTGAAGACACGTGGGGTCCTGCCTGGCGAGCTCGTCGCCCTCGATCGCGTTACCGTCCGATGCCAGGATCAGTCGCGCGTGGACCTTCGGGTCGAAGTTGTCGTACGGGTCGCCCAGACACCCGCGCACCCGCTCAAGGCAGTCCGTCGTCACCTCCAGCTCCGCAGTCGCCTCGAGCATGTCGCCATCCTCGAGCGACGGGAGGCTCGCGCCGCCAAGCGACATCACGACCTCGGGCTTGGCGTCGCCCGGCTTCTTGATCGGCACGGTGCGGACGAGCTCAGAGTCGTTGCCGGTGCTGGCCACGTCGACACGCGCTGCCGCGGCCGTGGTGTTGCCTACGAGCAGCAGCGCGACGAAGACCATGAACAACAATCGCGCGACCCACATGCAACAACTACGCTGTGCACAGGCGACGGTTACGCCGCGCCCCCGACCCGGACCAGCCTCATCGCGGCCGCGCTCTGAGATGGACGCCGTTGCCGAGGGACGGTTGGTGATGCTGGTGGTGATGGGTCATGGTGGTCGTGAGGTTGCTGGGGTCCGGCGGCCGGCGCGCGACGGCAACGACAACTGGTCACTCTGAGATGCGCGGGTCAGAACCGCAGGACAGTGTCCGGTCGTGAGCTGCCTCGCACTTATGCGGCGCTGGCCCTAGCGGCCCCAGTTGACCGCCGCGACGCTAACCCGCGGCCACGACGAACGCCGAGAGCCAGCCCGCAACCTCGGCGTCCATTCTGACTAGCGTGGAGACCATGGACGACGTGGATCCGGAGCCGACTCCGGAGGCCGAAGCGAAGGTACTCGCCACGCCGCCCGGAGCTCGGCGTCCAGACGCGGACAAGCTCACGCAGCACGAACTGGCTCTATCCGCTCGCGATCGCGGTGCATGCCTCGACCACCGTCCGCGCCGCTGGGCCGCACCTGCGCGAGGACGCGCGCTTGGCCAAGCAGAGTCGTCACAGCTACCCCGCGGCGAGCCCGAAATCCACGACGGGATCGAGGCTGGCCTCGCCATCCGCGGCGCCGCCGGGCTGCCGGCGCGTCAGCGCTTCGGCGAAGCGCGCATACGTGCTGATCGCCACCTCGCCGCTGCCGTCCGTGGCGCGCACCCGCGGCCGCTGTATGGGCACGCGCCGGCCACCGAGCGTGACGCTGCCGTCCTCATGGCCGTGGCGCGTCTCGATCGGCGGCGCTGGCGTGGCCGCGGCGGCGATCGAGCTTGGCCTCGTCGACGAGCTGCGCATGTTCCGCTATCCGGTCGTCATCGGTGGCGGCACGCCGTTTCTGCCGGCGGGTCAGCGAAGACGTCGCGCTCGACCTGATCGAGACCCGGACGTTCGGCTCGCGGGTGATCTACGAGTGCTACCGGCGCGTCCGCGATCACTCGGACTGACGCGGTCGTGTACGTCACGGCGTCCCCGAACCTGCCGAAACCACTAGGTCGATGTCCGCGACCGACGTCACGATGCCCGAGCCGAGCGGGGCCTGAGCCAGGCTGCGAGCTCGAGGTCCGAGCGACACCGGTCGCGCGGCGCGCGGCTCGCCGGATGGGAAGATCGCCGGCGAACGCAAGCCGCGCTCGAACCTCGGCATGCTCGGCATCTCGGAGCTCAGCTCGATCCTCAACCCGCCAAGCTGCGGCTGACCTGCGCCCATCGGATCCTCGACGGCGCCGACGCCGCCGTAGCTAGCCGCCGCGCCGAGGTTCGGTGGGCGGAGGATGACGTTGCCACTCGCAGTGCGACAATCGGCCCATGACCTCCACCGGCGCCGTTCAAGCAGACCTGCCCATCACGACCGCGCAGGAGCTGCCCGGAGTGCAGGTCGCCGAGAGCCTGGGCCTCTGCTTCGGCCTGATCGTGCGGTCGATGGGCTTCGCCAAGGGCTTCACGGCGAGCTTCTCCGCGCTGCGGTCGGGCGAGGTGAGTCAGTACACCGAGGTGCTCGAGGACTCGCGCCGCCACGCGGTGGACCGAATGCTCGCAAACGCCCACGTGCTCGGCGCCGACGCGATCATCGCTGTCCGGTTCGACTCGTCGGAGATGGGCCAGAACCTCACCGAGATCCTCGCCTACGGCACCGCGGTGAAGCTCGCGCGGTGACCCAAACCGACGCCGTCGCCGCCGAGCTCGGACGCCACTACGTCGCGGGGCACCTGGAGGCCGACGAGCTCGACGAGCGGTTAGGCCGTCTCTACGCCGCGCCCGAGTCCGCCGTGGCGTTGCTGGAGGATCTGCCGGGGCTCGAGCCCGCCGTCCCTGCTCCGGTCGCCAGCCGCAAGGGCTGGGGGCGCCGCCGCCACGGCGAGAGCGACGGTGCGCGCCCGGACTGGATCCCGACCTCCGAGCGCTTCCTCGACCCGACCACCGACCGCCTGATGCGAGTTTGGCTGGACCGGCAGACGCGCACGCGGCACTACGTGCCCGAGCCCCGCTAGAGCGGCTTGCGGCGGATCAAGGAACTGCCCGAGCAGCCCTGGCGATGAGCCTCTGACCATGGCGACCGACGTCACCCCCGACCTCACCACACCGTCCACCGAGCTGCTGCAGGCCGTCGAGCAGCGCGTGCTCTGGATCGCGACCTCGATCGTCCACCACGCCAACAAGGTCCGCGCGAACACCTCGGGCGTGAAGGTCGGCGGCCACCAGGCCTCCAGCGCCTCGATGGTCTCGATCATGACCGCGCTCTGGTTCGCGCACCTCCGCGCGCCCGACCGCGTGTCGGTCAAGCCGCACGCCTCGCCGGTCCTGCACGCGATCAACTACCTGCTCGGCGAGCTTCACCCGAAGTACCTCACCACCCTGCGCGAGCTCGGCGGGCTGCAGAGCTACCCGAGCCGCACCAAGGACCCCGACCCCGTCGACTTCTCGACCGGCTCGGTCGGCATCGGCGCCACCGCGACGATCTGGAGCGCGCTCGCGCACCGCTATGTCGCCGGCCACACCGACGTCGCGGTCGGCGGCCGGCAGATCGCCCTGCTCGGCGACGCCGAGCTCGACGAAGGCGCGATCTGGGAAGCGCTCGTAGATCCCGTCGTCGCGTCGCTCGGCGAGGTCATGTGGGTCGTCGACCTCAACCGCCAGTCGCTCGACCGCGTCGTCCCGGCGATGGCGATCCAGCGCCTGCAGGGCATGTTCGCCGCCGCCGGCTGGCAGGTCCTGACCGTCAAGTACGGCCGCCGGCTCGAGGAGCTGTTCGCGTTGCCCGGCGGCGAGGCCGTCCGCGCGCGCATCGACGCGATGCCCAACGAGCAGTACCAGCGCATGCTCCGCGCGCCGGCCGCGGACGTTCGCGAGCGCCTGCTCGCCGGCGCGCCGCACCAACGCGACATCGACCGCGCGATCGCCGGCTACGACGACGAGCGACTGCACCGGACCGTCCGCAACCTCGGCGGCCACGACCACGCGGCGCTGCTTCAGGCATATCGCTCGGCCGACGGTGCAATCGATCAGCCGAGCGTCGTCTTCGCCTACACCGTGAAGGGCTGGTCGCTGCCGACCGAAGGCCACCCGTCCAACCACTCGGCCCTGCTCTCCGCCGAGCAGTACGAGGCGCTCGCGCCGGCGCTCGGCGCCGACGCACACACCCCCTGGGCCGGGTTCGCGCCCGGCACCCCCGAGGGCGAGCTGTGCGCGCAGACGACCCGCACGCTGCACCGCGCCCCGCGCGCGCCCGCCACGGGCGTCGCGGTCCCCAAGGCGCTCGAGCGCGAGCACGCCGGGGAGGTCTCGACGCAGCAGGCGCTCGGGCGGCTGCTCATCGATCTCTCCTACGAGGCGCCGGAGACGGCGAAGCGGATCGTCACGGTCTCGCCCGACGTGGCGTCCTCGACGAACCTCGGCGGCTGGATCAACCGCGTCGGGATCTGGTCGGTCGGGGAGCGCATCGACTGGTTCGCCGACGACCGCCAGACGCTCGTGAAGTGGCGCGAGCACGAGCACGGTCAGCATGTGGAGCTCGGCATCGCCGAGATGAACCTGGTCGGTCTGCTCGGCGAGCTCGGCGCGACGTGGTCGCGCGACGGCGAGGCGCTGCTGCCGATCGGCACGATCTACGACCCGTTCGTCGCCCGCGCACTCGAGCCGTGGTCGTTCGGCATCTACGCCGGCGGGCAGTCGATCCTCGTCGGCACGCCGTCGGGCGTCACGCTCGCCCCGGAGGGCGGTGCGCACCAGTCGATCAACACCCCGAGCATCGGGATCGAGCAGCCCGAGTGCATCGCGTGGGAGCCCGCGTTCGGCCAGGACCTCGAGTGGACGTTCCTCTACGCGCTCTCGCGGCTCGGGCAGCGGGGCGGGACCTCGAGCTACTTCCGACTGAGCACACGGCCGATCGACCAGGCGCTCGCACCGCCACCCGCCGACCCGGCGCAGCGTCGCGCCGACGTGCTCGCCGGCGGCTACCGCCTGCAGGAGGGAGGACCCGACGCACGGGTGACCCTGGTCGGGGTGGGCGCCGTCATGCCCGAGGTCATGCAGGCCGCACGGACGCTCGAGCAGGACACCGGCCGCGCGCCGCACGTCGTCTGCCTGACGAGCCCGGACCTCGTCTTCCGCGCCACGCAGGCCAGGCGCGGCCTCACCGAGGGAAGCTCGGACATCCTCGCCCGCCTGTTCCCCGCGGACCGGCTGACGCCGATCGTCACGGTCATGGACGGGCACCCGCACACGCTCAGCTTCCTCGGCGTCACCGGCCGCATCCCGATCACGAACATCGGCGTCGAGCGGTTCGGCCAAGCGGGCTCACTCGAGGATGTCTACGCCCACCACGGCCTCGACGCGGAGACGATCGTCGGCGCGGCGCTCGACCTGATCGGCTGAGCAATCGCGAGCGTGCGGCTCACATCATCCGGCCGGTCGGCCGGGCGCCCGGCGGTGGCGCGGCGAGTCGCTTGAGCTGCGGCGCCAGGTCGGTCCTCGGCACGACGACCTCGACTAGCGCCGGGACGTCCTGCAGACCGTCGACCTCGCCGAGGACCGTCCGCAGCTCCTGCACCGTCTGCGCGCGGTAGCCCTTCGCACCGAACGCGGCCGCCAGCGCCAGGTAGTCCCACTGCGGCAGGTCGTCGAACGGCGCGAAGTCGCCGGTCTGAAACGCCGTGATGTCCACGAACGCCTGCTCGATCGCGTAGACCTCGTTGCTCATCACGAACACGACCGCGTTGACCCCGCACTGCGCGAGGCTCGAGAGCTCCTGGCAGATCATGCGAAAGCCGCCGTCGCCGGCCACGACGAACGGACGCTTGCCGCTGCCAAGCGCCACGCCGAGCGCGCTCCCGGTCTCGTGCCCGAGCGAGCCCCACGCGGCCTGCGCCACGAAGCTGTCGCGGGGCAGCCCGAACAGGTTGCCGAAGACGTACAGCGACGTGCTCTCGCCCAGCACGAGCACGACCTCGCCGAGCAGCTCGTTGGCGCGCAGGTAGCCGCTCAGCTCCGCGTAGAAGACGTTGTAGGTCAGCGGGTCCTCGGGGGCCGGCGTCGGGGCCGGGTCCGGCGGCACGTCGGGCAGGGCGTACGAGCGCGGGCTCGCATCGCTCTCGAAGCGCTCGAGCAGCTTCTCGAGGAAGCGGTCCAGCGGCACGCGCCGGTAGTACTCGTAGCCGATCCGGCACTCCTCGTCGGTGACCTCGATCATGTCGCCGAAGCTCGACTGCATGATGTCGAGGTAGTCGTCGGTGATGATCGTCCCGAGCGCCACCGGGCAGTCCGTGAGGTCCATCACCGCCCTGGTAATAGCGGGCGACGCCGGCCCCGCGTACGTGCCGACGAAGCTCGGCTGGCCCTCGTCGAGCACGGTCTTGCCGAGGCTCGTCGTGGTGAAGAACATCCCGCTGGCGTCCACGAGCCGCTGCAGCCGGTCCGCCAGCCCGAAGCGCGCGATCTCCACGCCCGCCCAGATCACCGGCAGCCGCGCCGCTTGGATGCGCGTCCACGCCGCGTCGACGGCCGCCTGCACCGACGCGTCGTCGAACAGCAGCGGCAGCGCCGCGAGCGTTCCCTGCGGCTCGGCGCAGTCGAGCGTCCAGACGTTCGCGAGGCCCTCGAGGTAGATCGGGCGGCGGTGCGTGAGCATGGCGGTGATCGCCGCGTCGATCTGCGCCGGCGCGAGGAGCGGGTCCCGGAGGATCTCGGCGGCCACGGTGACGTTCTCGCAGACGATGCGGTCGGCCCGCAGGTCGCCGGTGCTGTGATGAAACAGGATCCCCTTCCACCGCTCGAGCTCGCGGTCGGCGGTCTTCGGGCTCGCCGAGACGACGACGACGGGGACGCGCTCCACCCACGACCCCGCCAGGCAGTTCAGCAGGCTGAACGTCCCGACGCTGTACTGCACGCACGCCCCTCCGATCCCCTGAAAGCGGGCGTAGCCGTCGGCCGCGTAGCCGCTGCCGAGCTCGTTGACGTTGGCGACGCGCGCGATCGGAGACGGCGGGTCGGTCGCGTCCAGCGCGTTGAGAAAGCCCATCGCGTAGTCGCCGGGGACGGCGAACATGTGCTTCAGGCCGGCGTCCGCCAACCGGGCGAGGAGGTACTCCGCGACGTTCACGACTCTTCCACCGGCTTCAGGCAGTTCGGCGTGATCGCGGCGAGGGTCTTCGCGATGTCCTTCTGCGTCCCGATGCAGCCCTCGACGGACTCGCAGCCGCCGGGGCAGGGGACCGGCATCAGGTGGTAGCCCTTCTGCGTGAGCCACGTCGGTCGCGCGAGGCCGAAGAAGTCCTGCAGCATGGACTCGGCGGTGTCCAGCGACCCCTCGACCCAGCCCTGGCCGTAGGAGTACGCCTCGCCGACGATGTAGATGTCCACGTCCGGGACGGGCTTGCGCATCCGGCACATCACCTGGTCCAGGCGATAGTCGGACTTCCACTCGTGCCAGCCGCCGCCGTAGGGATCCTCGTTCCACGTGTGGTAGACGGCGGAGTAGGGCTGCGGGACCTGCGGCAGGGCGTGGATCGCGGCGACCTGCTCGTTGGCGATGTCCACCATCTCCTTCGTGGCGACGGACTCCATCGGCGGGATGACGCTCTTGACGCCCGGCTCGAGGCACGACGGGCGGTAGCCCTCGTACGGCGCGCCGGACTCGAGGCCCTTCCAGAACGGCACCGTGCTGATGTCGTTGTAGCTGGCCATGAGCAGCGAGTTCATGAACGGGTACCCGTCGACCTGCTCGGCTTCCGTGCCGAAGTAGTACGTCTGGCGAACGGGGAGGTCGGTCACCGACCGGCCCGCGATGAGGCCGAGCGCGCGCCACCACGGGCTCTCGTAGGCGAGAAACAGCTTGAACGCGCTCTGGATGAGCACCGACGGGATGTTCGCCTTCAGCCACTCGTCCTCGAAGAACGTGCTCTTGATGAGCTCCAGCGAGCGCCGCGGCATGGCGAGGATGACCTTCTTGGCCCGGACCGTGACCGCTTCGGCCTCGGCCAGGACCGTGGTCTGGCGCGCGTCTGACGTCGTGGTCGGCTCGAAGATGAGCGTGTAGGGGTACTCGTCACCGTCGGAGCCGACGATGATCTCCGCCAGCCGGTGGTTCATGAACACGCGCTCGCCGGCCAGCAGGCCGCCGGGCAGCTCGTGGTCGAAGCGCTTGGCGAGCTCGATCGGCAGCTGGTCGTAGCCGTCGCGCAGCGTGAGGAACTCGGTCGTGTCGCTGTATTCGGTCGCCGGCAGCTGCGTGACCGCGTTGGCGTTCGCGACGTTGGCGTCGTAGCCGCCGGAGTCCTTCATGAACTGGTAGCCCTCGTTGCTGAGGACCTTGAACATCAGGTCCCAGAAGCCCCACTTCCAGAGGGGCTTGCCGAACGCCTGGATCTTCATGAGGTCGCACAGGCTGAGGCTCGCCATCCCCGCGTAGATGTTGTTCATGACCTGGACCTGGAGGTTCGTCGGCCCGAGCCCGCGCTCGCTCCACGCGAGGTTGTACGGCACCTTGTCGGGGTCGGCGAGCTCGTGCAGGCGCAGGTGCTTGCCGCGCAGGTAGAAGAGGTTGCAGTTGGCCCCGACCTTCCCGCCGGCGCCCATCGGAAACGGCTTGGTCGGCAGCCCGAGGTGGTCGACGATGCTCGCCACCATGATGTGCTCGTCGGGGATGTAGCGCATTCCGCCGACCTCGGCCTTGACGTGGGGCAGGCCCGGGATCGTCACCGTGTAGAGGCGCCCGCCGATCCGGTCGCTGTACTCGAACAAGCCGATGCTCGTTCCGGCTCCTCTGGCCTCCTGCAACCGCCACGCGGCATAGGCGCCCGCCACGCCACCCCCGACCACCGCGACGTCAAGATCCATGGGATCCTCCTCAAGCTCACATGAAATGGATGCCGACCATCCGCGTTCACAATGAACCAGATTTCGGCTCGGCGACTCGAGTGTCACTGTGGCGCGTTGGCGTCCACCATACATCGCGTCGATGCGGCCGTCACGCGCTTTCGCGGCGAGCGGGTGGCGGTGCCGAGCACGCGTCATCGCGGTGGGTGTGTCGCCGCGCGCTCCGATGTGATCGCGGTGACGACGAGCACACCGTCCGGCTGCAGCCGGCGGCTGAGCTCGGCGACGGTCGCGCGTTCGGTCGCGACCCCGACGATGGCGCCGCCGGAGCCCGTGTACGTCGCCGGTAAGCCGAGCGCTCGCGCGGCGCGGACCATCGCGAGATGGCGCGGATCGAGATCGAAGATGCGCGCGCGCACGTCGAGTCCGGCATCGAGCGCCTCGGCGAACGCGGGGCGATCGCCGCGCACGAGCGCGCCGCATGCGTCGTGCGCAAGCGCCGCGAGCGTGCTCATCGCCGCGTGCACCGCTCTGTCCCCGCGCGCGTAGCGCTCGCGGACGGCCGCGTGCGCCGTCGCCGACGAGCCGGCGGCGCCGGGGCGCCAGGCGACGAACAGGTCCGGCAGCAGGCCCGCGTCCAGCGGCGTGTACTCGCGCTCCGCGATGTCGACGAACACGAGCCCGCCGTAGGTCTGCACGACGCGGTCTTGCAGACCGGCGGCGATCCCGAGCTCGTCGGTCTCGACCGACAGCGCGAGCTCCGGCAGCCGCTCGTGCGCGATCGCGACGCCGCTGTGCCGGGCGAGCGCGCGCAGCGTGGCGATGACGATCGCGCTCGAGCCGGCGAGGCCGACCTCCCGCGGGATCGTCGAGCGGTACCGGATGCGGGCGTTCGGCTCGTACGGCGCGCCGGCGTCGGCGCAGTGGCGGCAGAACCGCCGCACGGTCGCGCGGATCAGCGGCTCGCCGCCCTCGGGCCACGCGCCCGCGTCCGCCGGCTCGATGCACAGGCGCGGTGCAGGATGCAGCTCGACTCGTGCGGCGAAGTTGTGCACGGTCACGCCGAGCGTGGCGCCGCCGTAGCCGTCGGACGGATGGCCGACGAGCCCGGCGCGCGCCGGCACGACGACCTCAATCGCCATCGAGCAGCTCACGAGCGTGGCGGCGCAGCGACGCTCCGAAGACCGGGTCGGTCAGCGCGAAGGACACGAACGCCCGCGCATAGCCCTCGTGCGAGCCGATGTCGTGACGCGCGACCGCGCCCAGGCGCAACGCCACGACCGGCGCGCCGCCCGCCACGAGCGCGGCGATCGCATCGGTCAGCTCGAGCTCGCCGCTGCGGCCGACGCCGACGTCGCGCAGCGCCGCGAAGATCGCCGGCGTCATCACGTAGCGTGCGCTGACGGCGAGCGTGCTCGGCGCGCTCGCGGGGTCGGGCTTCTCCACGATCGCCGTGACGCGAGTCACCTCGCCGTCGCCATCGGTCACGACGATCCCGTAGCGCCCCGTCTGCGCGGGCGCGACGTCCCGGACCGCGATCGCGCACGCGGCACCGTGCTCACACAGCGCGGCGGCGAGCCGCGCGACGACGTCAGGATGCTCGCGCGTGCCGAGGATCGAGTCGCCGAGCGCGACAGCGAATGGTCCGTCCCCGGTGCGGCCCTCGGCCTGCAAGATCGCGTCCCCGAGCCCATTCGCAACGGGCTGGACGACCCACGAGAACGCCACCGCCGCGGTCTCGCCGACGAAGTGCTCCTCGATCGCCTCCTTGCCGGGCGCGGTCACGAACAGCACGTGCTCGATCCCGTTCGCCGCGAGCTCCTCGACGACGTGCTGCACGACCGGTTTGCCGCCGATCGGCAGCATCTCCTTCGGCAGCGCGTGCGTCGCCGGACGCAGCCGCGTACCTCGACCCGCCACAGGCACGACAGCGGTCGTCACACGCGCCACGACGGCGCAGGTTAGTGCCCTCGGCGGGCCGCCGCAGGCGGGCGCCGCGTGACCCGTGCCGTCCTCGAGCTTCACGTGGGCGAGTCCGGTCACGGCGTTGGCGAGGACCGCGTCGTTGCCACTCGCGGTCGACTCTTGCGAAACCCTCACATCCGGCTTATCGAGCGTTGAGGTGCGGGGCGCACAATGCTCCGCAGGCCCCCGTACAGGCCGGTTGGATAACCCCCTCCCCGTCCGACTGGTTCGCCTGACGATCTGGATTCCCCCTCTGGAGCGTCTGAGCAGGGAGCCGCGGATCGCGTCCCGGTAGTTTCGACGCGACCGTTAGACCGCGAGGGCCGTGGGGTGGTGGCAACGATTGCCACCACCTCGCGCCCCGCGTCATCTCGACTCGCCTTGCGGCGTGGTCCCGCCTCGGCGCGCGGGCGCTACTGCTTCCACTTCACCGAGCAGCCGCGCAGGGCGCGCTGCTCGATGGCGGGCTTGCAGCCCGCCAGGACCGACTCGAGCGCCTCGCGCAGCCAGCCGGCGTTCTCCTCCTCGGACTCGTCGCCGGGGTCCTGGTCGGGCGCGCCGGTCCACACGAGCGTGTGCTCGCGATCGAGGACGAAGAGATGCGGCGTGACCTGGGCGTCGAGGGCGCGCGCGACGGACTGGCTCTCGTCGTGCAGGTAGGGCATCGGCCAGTCCTGGTCGCGCGCGAACTGGGCCATGCGGTCGTAGGAATCGGCCGGGAAGCGGCTGGCGTCGTTGGAGTTGATCGACAGGAAGCGCACACCGCGCGGCGCGTACTCCTTGGCGACGGCCGCCACGCGCGGGTTCCAGGCCTGGACGAAGGGGCAGTGGTTGCACATCAGGATGACGACGGTCGCGTCGGGCGCGTCGTCGACCGGGACCGAGTGCTCGACACCCTCGGTGTCGGGAAGCGTGAAGGCGGGAACGGCATCGCCGATTTCGAAGCTCATGCCCATATATCTAGCGGACGGGCGACGCGGGCCCCGAAGCTGGCGCCGCGGGCGGGCCCGGGAGGCTTGGCGGCGCGGCGACGGGAGGAGCCCGGGTCCGAGGACCGAGACGCGCTCAGCCCGTGATGTCGCGGCGCTCGAAGCACCACGCCCCGCCGGCGACGAGCGCGACCCCTGCCAGCACGAGCACGGCGAAGCCTGTGACGTCGAGCCCGGTCTGCAGCGGCGTGCCGTAGTAGCGGAACGCCGACAGCCAGCGCAGGGGCGCGGCGGGATCGCTGAGCTTGCCGACGACGTCGAAGAGGTACATCGCGCCGAGCACGCCGCCGACGGCCCCGAGGACGAGGCCGGCGCGATGCGCCAGGCCGGCTGCGAGCGTCGCGCAGCCCGCGAAGAAGAGCGCCAGCGCCCAGACGGCGGCGAGCCCGGCGACGAGGTGCCCGGCACCGACGGCGTCGCCCGCGATCGCGCCGGCTGCCGCGGTGAGGACGTCGTCGACGGCGAGGATCCCGGCGACGGCGAGCATCGTCGTCGCGAACGCGCTCACGACGAGCGTGCGGCGCGACAGGGGAGCCGCGAGCATGCTGTCCAGGTAGCCGCGCTCCGGCGCCTGCGATCGCGTTGGCCAGGCAGCGGATCGCAAAATAGGCGAGGGGCGAACGGCAGCACCAAGCTGAACATCTCCTCGTGCAGGTATGCGTCGATCGTCCCGAGGTCGGTGATGCCGAACGCCTCCTTGACGCCGGCCGGATAGCCCTCGAACGCCTTTGCGGAGGGACGTCTGAATCGACGGGTACAGCGCGACCTCGAGCGCGCTCATGACCCCGAGCGCGACGCCCCAGACGGGCAGCGACCGCCTGTTGTCGGCGAGTCCACGGCGCACGAGCGCCGCCAGCGCGGCGCGCACCGGGAGCCGGGGCCGTCGTCCGCAAGCCGGCTGTGGTTGCGGGGTTCATCGCGCACCGACCTCGCCGGAGTAGAACGCCAGGAAGACCTCCTCGAGGCTCGGGTGGGCGAGCTCGAGATCGACGACCGGATGGCGCGCGAGCGCCTTGACGACGCTGTCCAGGGCGACCGCTTCGACGCCGCAGCGCACTCGCCGCCCGTCGGCTGCGACGTCTCGCACGCCCGGCAGCGCGCGCAGGTCGGCCGGGTCGACCGCCGTGGCGAACTCGACCGTGGCATGGCGGAAGCGGCGCGCGGTCAGGTCGGAGACGTGCTCGACCGCGACCAGGCGGCCGTCGCGGATGATCGCGACGCGGTCGCAGAGGCGCTCGACCTCCTCGAGGTCGTGCGAGGAGAGGAACACCGTGGCGCCGCGGTCGCGCTCCTCGCCGACGAGCTGGTGAAACTCCTCCTGCATGAGCGGGTCCAGGCCGCCCGTGGGCTCGTCGAGGATCAGAAGCTCGGGCGAGTGAAAGAGCGCCTGGATGATCCCGATCTTCTGACGGTTGCCGCGCGACAGGTGCCCGACGGGCCGGTCGAGATCGGCGTGGAAGCGCGGCGCGAACTCGGCGGCGCGTCCCAGGTCGGCCTCATGCCGCGCAGCGCGGCGAGCAGCGACACGATCTCGCGGCCGGTGCGACGAGGATCGAATGCGAACTCGCCCGGCAGGTTCCCGAGCCGGGCGCGGATGGCGAGGCTGTGCTGGCGACTGTCGAGGCCGAACACCCGCGCGCTGCCGCTCGTCGGATGCAGGAGGTCGAGCAGCGTGCGGATCGTCGTCGTCTTGCCGGCGCCGTTGGGCCCGAGGAATCCGAAGACCTCGCCGCGCAGCACGGTCAGCGAGACGTCCTCGACCCCCGCGCGCTTCGCCGTAGCGCTTCGTCAGCCGCGTCGTCTCGATGACCTGCTCGATCACGTCGGTCCGGTCGGTTGCGGTTGGGATCGGTGCCGTGAGGATGCTCATGGATCGATGATCCATCTGCCAGCGTCGCCCTCCAACCGGAGCTTGCACGATACGCGGCGCGGGTTCCTACGCATCGCGTCGCCGCGATGGTCGCGATGGTTGGCGATCCGCGCCTGAGTCCGCGACGAGGATGGCCGGGCGGGGTCGGAGCGCGAGGCACCGGCCGACGGCCCGCACACTGCTAGATTCATGGCCGCACGGTGGGCGTAGCTCAGTTGGTAGAGCTCCTGGTTGTGGTCCAGGCGGTCGGGGGTTCGAGTCCCCTCGCTCACCCTCGTCGATGTGCCTGCGTGTGGGCAGTTGTGCGGTGTTGCAGGTGGTTTGGTGGGGAGCCAGGGGACCGAGGGGTACCAAAGTCTGGTGGGTTGGGAGTGGCGACGCGCCGCCTGCGGGTTGGTCGCACGCGCGGTGGGGCCACCTCAGCGTGGGTTGCGCGCGGTCGGACGAGCGGGCTCGCGCCGCGCGACGCGGCGGCGTCTCGCGAGCGCGATACGGTCGACGGGTGACAAGACGACTTCGACATGTGCCTCAACGGATCGCCATCGCATGGCGCCGGGCCCGGCCGCCAACGCGACGGCGGTGGACCTGGCCGAATTGGACTCGAGCGCGAGATGCACATCTCGGAGGTCGGCAGGGCGCGTGGAGGAGGAGTGGTCTGCCGCACGAAGACCGGGTCGTGCTCGGGTCCGACATGGATCTCTCGTTCTTCCCGGATCGGTGTCCGGTGGACGAGGTGGCGGACCTTCATCTCGGCTGCAACCGGGGTCGCCGTTGCCGCATCGGTTGCACTACCAGGTGCGCCTGATGGCTTCGACGGCCCTCAGGGCCGCTGTCCGGTTGCAACCCCCGAGCCCCGCGGCGACCGGGCAGGGTGGACGGCCGCCATTCCCTGACGCCGGGATGATCGCCGAGGCTCTAATGCCGGAGGTACTGCGGCTTGTTGGCCCAAGCGTTCGCCGAATCACGCGCGAGCTGGTCGTCCCGGTCACCAGCGAGAGGGCCGATGTCGCGGCGATCGGGCACGCCACATGGCTGTTCGAGATCAAGTCCGGCCGCGACTCGCTGAGGCGGCTGCGTCGTCAGGCGGATGCGTTCGCCCGGGTCGCGGACTATTGCGTGTTGGTTGCCGCCTCGCGCCACATTGCGGGCGCTGAGGTGGCTCTGCCGCCGTGGTGGGGCATGATCGAGGTCTTGGATGGACTCACGGTGACGCTACAGTGGCGACGGCCCCCCGCGTCTAATCCGGGCACCGACCGGAGAACACTGCTGCTGATGCTCCGGCGTGACGAGGTGGAGGCCGCGCTGACGTCGCGAGACGGACGATGCAGGGCGGGTCACCGTCGGATGTCGCTGCTGGCCGAACTCGACCGGCTTCTGGATGACGACGAGATAGCCGGCTGCGTTCGTGACGCCGTATCGGGCAGGCCACAACGACCCGGACGGTCAGCGGCCGAACTGCTCGTCGTAGCCTGAGCGCCCGTCTTAGTTCGCGGCCGGGCGAAGCTCGGCCAGTTGAACAGACACGAACTTCAGGTGGTGCGATGTTCCGACCTCGCGCCAGAACGAGTGACCGCTGATACCTTGGATCTGCGCCTCATCATCGGGCTCATCGAAGATCGCCACGCGTGGCCCGCGCCGACGCTGAGCCAGGCTGTAGATCTGCTGGTCGCCCCAGGAGAAGTCCTCGCCGCTGAATGGCCCGTCCACGACGATCCGTCTGCACATCGCCGCGAAGTCTGCGTCGTCCATGTTGGACATGAGGCGCCCACGCGAGACGTAGAGATCGTCCTTGGCTGTGTAGCGGAGATTTCCGTACGTCCTGCCGCCGGACGAAGGGACCCGGGGATGTTGCACCGCATAATCCGCGAACACCAAATCGACGTCGGTTGCTGACGCTGCGTCCTTCCACAGCCGCCATTCCGTGCGAGAGATGGAACCGACCGTGTCCAGATCGGCGATTCGGCTGATGCTCTGTGGCACGCAGGTAGCGGCCAGGATGATGCGACGCCACGAGGCGCTCGCCGAGAGCGCCTGGATCTGCCGAGCGACCCAGGGCGCTGACGGTGCGGAGTCGGGATCAAGCCATCCGAGGTCGAGGACGAGATCGGCATCTTCTGGAGTCGCGGCTACCGCTTCAACTGTCCGCAGCAGTCGATCCGCGGGTCCTTCACCTGTGCGCCGCAGACGTGAGCCGAGTCGATGCCGCAGCGCCAGCCCGCGCCCGTGCTGGCCCACAGCCTCGGCGACGATCGCCAGACGTCGGGGTCCGTCGGTTGGCCGCGCGACTGGCATGAACGCAAGCCCCCGTCTCGCCGCCTCCTCATGGAGTACGGCGAGCGTCGCGCGCGTCCCGCGAGGGGTAGCCACGCGACCACACGGGGCGATCCCCTCAAGGTCGAGGTAGAACGGTCGCTCGCCGACTGCTAGGTGGATCTCTTTCGCTCTGTGCTTGAGCGCGTCGCGCGTCGGTGGGCCGCCATGGCGAGCTACGGCGACTAGGGGCGTCATAGACGCCCACGTTGTCTCGTCGCAACCGCGGAGCGCTCGACGCTCGCCCGCACGGTCGAGGAGGAGAGGCACGTATCGGGGCCCGACAGCCGGCGAACTGGCGACGGCAGGGATGTTGAGGACGATTTGAGACATCAGAACATGCAAGCACTATAACCCCTAGGGTAATAGCTTCAAGTGGGCACCTTGGAGGCACTCATCAACGTCGATTGGGCTGAACGCAAGCTGCGCAAGGCGCAGATGTCGGACCGCGCGGGGCAGCGGCTGCTCGGCGACGAGCGCTGGTCGGCGCTCAAGAAGCGGATCCGGACCCTGGAGGCCGCAGATACGCTCGCCGATCTCCGGGGACTGCCCGGGAACTTTCACCCGCTCACCGTCGATCGGGCGGGCGAATGGTCGGCGAACCTCAGCCCAAACTGGCGCGTGATCTTCGAGCCCGCCGCAGACCCGCTGCCAACGCTGTCGGACGGTGGCCTTGACCTGGCTTCAGTCAGGCACGTCCGCGTCTTGCGAGTGGAGGATTACCATGGCCGCTAGCAGGCTCCCAGAGCAGCGTGACTGGACTATCGCTCCTGGAGAACTGCTCTCCGAGTTGCTCGACGAGCGGGGCATCTCGCAGTCCGAGCTCGCGCGCAGGATGGGCCGACCGACCAAGACAATCAACGAGATTGTCAACGGAAAGGCTGCTATCACGCCGCAGACGGCCATCCAGCTGGAGAGGGTGCTCGGCACTAGCGCTACGTTCTGGGTGAACGCAGAGGCCGCGTACCGGCACGACCTTGCCCGCTTCGCCGAGACCGAGGCGCTCGAAGGGCGGACGCCGTGGTTCGAACGCTTCCCCATCAAGGAGCTCGTGCGCGAGGGCATGATCGATCGCGCACCGATCGCGCGACAGATCGAACAGCTGCTCCAGTTCTTCGGAGTCGGATCCCCCGAAGCCTGGGAGAGCCGTTGGGGGACCTTGACAGCCGCTTATCGGCAATCACCAGGCGAGTCGTCGCCGGAGGCCCGCGCGGTGTGGTTGCGGTGGGGGGAGGTCGTCGCCGCGCGGGGCAGGACGGCCGCGTATGACCCAGACGGCGTGCGTCGCATCGTGCGACAGGCCGCGCGATTGAGCGTCGTTACCCCGCCCCAGGCCGCCATCGAGGACCTGAGCGACTTACTCGCGAGCGTTGGCATCGCACTCGTCCTACTCCCCGAGATCTCAGGCACCCGCTTGATTGGCGCCGTTCATTGGCCGTCGCCGGATCGGCCTGTCTTGCAGTTGAGCGCGAGGCACCGTCGCGACGACCAGTTTTGGTTCACCGCCTTGCACGAGATGGGTCACATCATCGAGTCCCCGCGACGAGCATTCACCGATACCGACGCAGACGATGGCAGCGATTCTGGCGAGCGCAAGTCCGAGATCGTCGACCCGGACGCTGAAGAACGTGCCGACGAGATCGCGCGCGAGGCGCTCGTCCCTTCAGCCGCGCTGCAAGCGTTCCTGGCCCGTGCTCGACCAGATGATCGGGATGCTGTCCGAGCATTTGCGCGGGAGCTTGGAGTCGCGCCGGGGATTGTCGTAGGCAGGCTGCAACGGGATGGCCAGCTGGATTGGAGCCGACTCAATGACCTCAAGCGCAAGTACGACCTGGACTAACGCGGGTGGACCATCATTGCTAGCCGCGGGCCGGGCATGCACGAGGTCGTCCCGTTCGCCGTGGAACCTCGGTGGCAATCGGGCGAGCACCGAGCGGGTGCGAGCGCAGCGGCCGGTTCGGTCGTGTTGCTCGGCTCGGTCGGTGACGTGGTGGATCGGCTTGTGTTCCGCGCGTTGCGGTGATGTCTGCTTCGACGGTGAGGGCGAGCGCTGCGAAGCGCGTGTAGCGATGATCTTGCGCAACTGGCGCTCGGCTTAGAGCATGCCGGCGGCGGTCCAGCGCAGGCATGCATGTCGCCGTTTGCCAGCGCTTGACGTTTCTGGAGGTGGCGCGGCAGATGGCGATCATCGACTCGAATCGGGTTCGTCGATGACAACATCTTCCAGAGCTGCGGGTGGACGCCGAGACGCTGCAGCGTGACGGTCTCCGCGAGGCCCTCGCGCAGCGACGCGGCCGCGCCGGGGTGCGAGTGTGCGAGCTCGCTCGCCAGTGCTTCCAAGCGCTCGATCGCGGTCGGTCCACTGCGCGGCGGCGTTTGCAGCCTGTGCCGCCACGACGGTCGATGAGGTTGAGCGGGTATCCGGGGTTGCGCTCCGTGACGTCGTGAAGTCGTGCCTGGGCGTAGCGCGGCTCGGGCGGCATGTCCGCACCGTTCGGCCACGCGATTGTATCGGCCCTCGGGAGCGACGCGCACTTGGACGAAGAACGTTGGATCGGCCAGCGGTGAACGCGCCGCGCCACTCACGCTCGTCGAATGCCACATCGCCGGCGCCGTCCTCGAAGCTGAGGCGGAGGCGGAAGCCGCCGATCACCTCGACGACGACGACATCGACGAGGGGATTCATGGAGCCGTCGTGGCCGACCGGGTCAGGCCGTCTGGCGCTCGATGCTCGTGCCGCGGCCTTGCAGGCGCGGCAGCGCTGCAACGAGTTCCTCGGGGAGCACCTTCGAGGCCGACCAGACCTCGAGACCGACGAGATCGCCGGTCTGCTCGTCGTAGTCGCGCAGGCCCCAGTGCTGCTCATCCGATCGCACCGATCCACGCCGCGACCGCACGCCGATGTACGCGATGTCACCGTCGGTCGTGTAGTAGCTCTCCGGTTCCATGGGCTTCTCAGGCTACTCCCGGTCGGGTAGGCTGGGAGTTCATTACTCCCCGCCGTCCGGCCCTCGGGCCGCACTGGCGGGGCTCTTGTTTATGCCCCCGCGTATAGCAGTCTTCATCGACTGGCAGAACGCCTACAAGTCGGCGCGGACCGCGTTTGGGCTTGAGAACATGCCCAATGAACGTGGCAACTTCAGTCCGTACGCTCTGGCCTGCATCCTCGCCGCCGCCAACGAGCGCGGTCCCGGTGCGGAGCTTGTCCGCGTCGAAATCCACCGCGGCATCCCGTCGAACAAGCGCGATCCAACGGGTTACGGCGCCAACCGTAGGCAGGCCACGGCCTGGGTGCGCGAAGCACCGGAGATAATCAAGCCGTGCTTGCGCTCACTCGCCTATCGAGACGAGTGGGGACGGCTTCCGGTCGAGAAGGGTATCGACGTGCAACTCGCGCTCGCCGCGTTGGAGAACGTACTGCTGAAGCAGTGCGACACGGCGATCATCTTCTCGCACGACACCGACCTGGCCCCCGCGGTCGAGCTGATCGCCCGTCTGCGCGGACCCGGCGCGGTGGAGACGGTGTCGTGGACGAGTCATCGCTTCCGATCTCGCCTTCGGCCCGTGCGTGGCGTTCACAATCACGAGGTCAGCGAACTCGTCTTTCAGAAGGTTGAAACGCCCGTCAACTACGCCTACAAGGGCTCAGGCCCGCACTGACCAGCCGGCGGTGGGTCATGACGGAGCGAACGGCTTGACGGCCGTCGCTGGCGCGAACGCCGCTCGACTCCGTCAGCCTCGTGCGCGCCCGGCGTAGATTCAGCAGTTTGTGTAGGCGTTCAGTCCGTCGGTCTTGGTGCAGGGTTTCCTTGATTTGCAGGGAATCTTGCGTCTGTGGAGCGTGTCGATGCCGAGGCGATCTATGACCAGGGCCGCGACGCGGTCGTCGCGGTGCTGTTGCGGATGGACCAGCAGATCGCGCGACTTGAGAAGCGCGTCGCTGCGCAGGACGAGCGGATCGCGCAGCTTGAGCGTCGGATCGGGCGATCGTCGCGCAACTCGTCATCGCCGCCGAGCAGCGATCCGCCGAGCGCGCCGCCCAAGCGCTCCAAGGACCGCTCGGGGCGCAAGCAGGGCGCGCAGCCCGGTCACGAGGGAAAGGGCCGGCCATTGTTGCCGGCGTGGGCGGTCGACGAGGTCGTCGAGCATTGGCCGGCGGCGTGCGACTGTGGGCACGTCTTCGCTGAGGCTGAGCGTGTCAGCGTCGGTGAGCCGACGCGCCACCAGGTCGAGGAGCTGCCGGTGATGGCCGTCACGATCACCGAGCATCAGTGCCAGCGCGAACGCTGCCCTGGCTGCGCGGCGACCGTGGCCGCGGTGCTGCCTGGCGAGGTCGCGTCGAGCGCGTTCGGGCCCAGGTTGCAGGCGGCGATCGTGACGCTGTCTGTCCGCAACCGCATCTCGCGTCGCGATGTCGTCGAGCTGTGCGAGCAGCTGTTCTCATCACGGATCTCGATCGGCACGATCGACGCGATCCTGACGCGCGCCAGCGACGCGTTGGCCGAGCCCTACGCCGATCTGCTCGGCCGCGTGCGAGGCGCCGACGCGTTGAACATCGACGAGACCGGGTGGCGCTTGAAGGGCGCGCAGCGCGCGTTGTGGGGCGCCTTCACCGATCGTCACGCGGTGTTCGCGATCGCGCCCAGCCGTCATGAAGATCACGCACGCGACTTGCTCGGCGACACCCTGGCGATCGTGACGTCTGATCGCTGGTGGGCCTACGGGCACCTCCCGATCGCGCGCCGGCAGGTCTGCTGGTCACATCTGCAACGCGACTTCGCCGCGCACGCCGACGGCCTCGCGGCCGAGAAAGACCTCGGCGAAGCGGGCCTTGAGGTCTGCGAGCAGCTGTTCTGGACATGGGAGATCTACCAGCACACCGCCGACCGCGCCGACCTCAAGCGCGCCATCCGCAAGCTGCGCCGCGAGCTGAAGGCGATCCTCACCCGCCACGCCGCCAAGGCCGCGCGCTACCGCTACACCCGACGCTTCGCGCGCAACCTGCTGAAGATCTGGCCAGCGTTGTGGACCTTCGAGAAGGTCGAAGGCGTGCACCCGACCAACAACCACGCCGAACGCGGACTCAGGGGCGCGGTCATCGCGCGCAAGCTGAGCCTCGGCAGCCAGTCCGTCGGCGGTGAAAGACGCATCGAACGGTTGCTCTCGGCGCACACGACCTGCCGCCTACAGCACCGCTCGCTGCACGCCTACCTCATCGACCTGCTCGCCGCCGCGTCCCGCGGCGATCCCGCACCGCTGCTTGCCTGACCGGACCGACTGAACGCCTACTAGTTTGTGCGAATTTGCAGGGAGTTCGGAGCCGCGCCAAGGTGGCGAGGGGCGGCGCGGTGGGTCTACGGCGATCGCGAGCGTGTGGCTCGTGTGATCTGCGACCGCGCCGGCATCGCGAACGTCCTCAGGCGCGCCCGGGATGCCGCGGCGCGGCGATCCCCCTGATCGTCACCTGCCAGCGTTCGGTGGCGCGGCTGGTAGTTGCACCGTGACGCATAGGCCCCCGGCGGGCCGGGGGGTGAGGGTGAGGGTTCCGTCGTGTGCCTGGGTGATGCTCTTGACGATCGCCAGGCCGAGGCCGGCGCCGGCGTGGTCGGTGCGTATGCGTCCGGCGCCGCGGCGAAACGGCTCGACAAGCGTGGAGACCAACTGTGGGGTGAGCTTCTCGCCGGTGTTCTCGACGGTGAGCATCACGCTCCCGGGGTGAACGCTGGTCGTGACCCACACCGTGCCGTCTTCAGGCAGGTTGTGGACGATCGCGTTGTGCACGAGGTTCGTGCTCAACTGCAGCAGGAGCGCGCTCGAGCCGAGGGTGGCGGTCAGATCCCCGGCGGTCTCGATGGTGACGCTGCGTTGCTCTGCGAGGGGGAGAAGCGTCTCACTGGCTTCTTCCGCCATGAGGGACAGGTCGACGTGCTCTCGGGCGAAGGACCGCTGGTCGGCGCGGCTGAGCAAAAGCAGCGCTTCGGTGAGTTCGATCGCTCGGGTGTTGACGAAGTGCAGGCGATCGACAAGCTCGCCGTTGTCGCGGTTGGGATCCTTGCGGGCCACGTCGAGCAGCGTCTGCGTAACCGCCAGCGGGGTGCGCAGTTCGTGGGAGGCGTTGGCTGCGAATCGCTGCTGTTCGGCGACGTGTGCCTCGAGCCGCGCGAGCATGATGTCGAAGGCGTCGGCGAGTTCGCGGAACTCGTCGTTGCGGCCTTCCAACTCGATCCGGTGCGAGAGCGATCCGGTCGTGGCCGTGCGTGTGGCGTCCGTGATCCGTGCCAGCGGGGCGAGCATGCGGCCGGCGAGGATCCATCCTCCCAGGAGACCGAACACCAGCAGGAACGCCATCACGGCGACTGCCGCCGGGCCGAAGGCGGCTGGGCCGAAGTTGTGCGGGTCGAGGGCGCGCGGGAAGTCGGAGAGCCTGGGAACGAGCCTGCTGGCGGGCACGTCTCGCAGCAGGAACACCCACACGGCAGCGAGCAGCAGGACACCCGCGATCATGAGGAACCCGGCGTAGCTGAGGGTGAGCCTGAGGCGGACGCTCAAGCCGGGGGCCCTATCCACGGTCTTCCCCCTCACGCCGAGCGCTGATGCGGTACCCGACGCCGGCGACGGTCGCGATGATCCAGGGCTCGCCGAGCCGTTTGCGCAGCGCCGAGACCGTGATGCGCACCGCGTTGGTGAACGGGTTCGCGTTCTCGTCCCATGCTCGCTCCAAAAGCTCTTCGGCGCTGACGACACCGCCGTCGGCGGCGACGAGGACTTCGAGCACGGCGAACTGCTTGCGGGTCAGCGCGACGTAGCGGCCGTCGCGGTAGACCTCGCGACGGAACGGATCCAGCCGCAGGCCCGCGATCTCGCGCACGGGCGGCCTGCTGTGGGCGCGCCTGCGGTCGAGCGCTCTGAGGCGGAGCACGAGCTTCTTGCAGCTCGAAGGGCTTGGTGAGGTAGTCGTCGGCGCCGAGCCCGAACCCGCTGGTCTTGTCGTCGAGCCGGTCTGCGGCGGTGAGCATGAGGATCGGCATGCCGCTGCCCGAGGCGACGATGCGCTTGGCGATCTCGTCGCCGGAGGGGCCGGGGATATCTCGGTCGAGGACGGCGATGTCGTAGGCGTTGACGCCCAGCAGCTCCAGCGCGGTGTCGCCGTCGCCGGCGATGTCTGCCGCGATCGCCTCCAGGCGCAGGCCGTCGCGGATGGCTTCCGCCATGTAGGGCTCGTCCTCGACGATCAACACGCGCACGCGCCGATGCTAGAGCCGGCGCATATCGCCGGCGTATCGAAAACCGCATACGCGCCGGCAACACCTCGCTGCCTTCAATGACGGCATGGCCTACAGCGAACCAGCACGAATGACGATCTACCGGACGCGGATTCGCTGGATCCGCGTCGCCGGCTTGCTGGTCGTCGTCGCGGCGATCGCCGCAGCCCTCGGCTCCTGGTCGCCGGCGTCCTCGTCCTCGGCGACCGCACCGGTCATCGACGTCCTTCGCGGGGAGCACCGTGGTGCGCTTGGCGAGGCCGGCGGTGCCGTCCCCCGGGGCACGACGGTCTTCGACGACGAGGTTCCGGGTGTGGCCAACCTCGACGCCGATCTGCTCGGTGCCCTGCGCCAAGCCGCAACCGATGCCGCAGGGGTCGGCTTCTTCGTCGACAGCGGCTGGCGTTCTCCGGAGTATCAGGAACGACTGCTCCGCGACGCGGTCTCGAAGTACGGCTCGGAAGCGGCGGCTGCCCGCTGGGTGGCCACCCCCGGAACGTCTGCTCACGTGTCGGGGGACGCGGTCGACGTCGGGCCCTCCGATGCCACGGCGTGGCTGTCCGCGCACGGCGCCGCGTACGGGCTGTGCCGGATCTACGGCAACGAGCCCTGGCACTACGAACTGCGCCCCGAAGCAAGCGATCACGGCTGCCCTCCCATGTACGCCGACCCGACGCACGATCCAAGGATGCAACAGTGAACATGAGTAGAAACCTACGGCCGCTGGCCGCCCTCGCCATGGTGGCGCTGATCGGCGCGGGCTGCTCCGATACACCTGCGCAGACCAGCACCCGCAGCAGCGGCGGCAACGAGAACGCCACCGATCGGGACAAGGCCGTGAGGTTCTCCGAGTGCATGCGCGACAACGGTGTCAGCGCGTTCCCGGACCCGGACGCGTCGGGCGAGTTGACCATCGATGCGATAGCGAACGGCTCGTCGCTGGACCCCAACACCGCGGCGTTCGAGTCGGCCATCAGCGCGTGCAAGGACCTGCAGCCAGCGGGATTCACGGGCCACGAGAGGAGCGCCCGGGAGCAGGCGATCGCCCTCAAGTTCGCTGCGTGCATGCGTGACAACGGCGTGAGTGACTTCCCGGACCCCACGAGCGACAGCCCGCTCATCGACACGCGTCGAATCCCATCCCTCGCAGGGCAGGATCCTCGGGCCTCTCCAGGGTTCACGGCCGCGCAGAAGACGTGCGGCGACGTCTTTGGAGACGCACTGGGGATCAAGCGGTGACGCGGAAGACCCGGGCATTCGCCGCGGCCGCCGCCGTGGTTACCGTAACCGTCCTCGGCGCAGTGCTCGTGGTGTCCGACGCGAGGCAAGCGCCCCCGGCTGCCGCACGCAACCTGGTGGCCGACACCCTGGACGTGAAACGGGGGGAGCTCTCGGCGATGGTCTCCTTGCGTGGGACCCTGACCTACCGGGCGCGACCCGACGGCTCGCCGTATTCCGCGATCAACCAGGCCCGCGGGATCTACACGAAGCTGCCCGACGAAGGCGACAAGGTCGACTGCGGAGACGTGCTCTATCGGGTGGACGACGACCCGGTGCTGCTGCTGTGCGGCACGGTCCCGGCCTACCGCGACCTGCACATCGGCGACGAGGGCAACGACGTCCGTCAGCTCAACCGCAACCTCCACGAGCGCGACGCCGACGAGTTCACCTGGCAGACGAAGGAAGCGCTCGGCAAGCTCCAGCACGACAAAGGCTTTGACGTGACCGGAGCGCTCGATGTCGGCGACGCGGTCTTCCTGCCCCGGTCGGTCCGGATCGCCAAGGTGACCGGCGAGCTGGGTGGATTCGCCCGGCCGGGTGAGCAGGTCGCGCAGGCCACCTCCGACACGCTCGAGGTGCAGGCGAACCTCGAGGCGTCGCAGCAGGGTGAGGTGAAGGTGGGCGACCGTGCGCAGGTCACGCTGCCCGGCAACCGCTCGGTGAAGGGAAGGGTGGACCGCCTCGGGAACGTCGCCCGGACCGCCGGCAAGGATGACGACGTCGGGAACGCGACGATCCCGGTCTACATCAGTCTCGGCGCGCCGAAGCGCGCGCGCGGGCTCGACAGGGCACCGGTCCAGGTGGACATCACGACCAAGGGCGTGGCGCGCGCCCTGAGCGTCCCGGTCGTCGCGCTCGTCGGCAAGTCCGGCGGCGGGTTCGCGGTCGAGGTCGTGCGCGGCGGCGGGCGACGCGAGCTCGTCGCGGTGAAGCTGGGCCTGTTCGACACCGCGGGCGGACGCGTCCAGGTCGAGGGCGCTCTTGCCGAAGGCGATCGAGTGGTCGTGCCATCGCTGTGAGTGGCAAAGAGGTTCTGCAACTCGATGGGGTGACCAAGGTCTACGGCGAGCAGCCGCCGGTGTTCGCACTGCGAGGGGTCTCCTTCTGCGTCGAGCGAGGCGAGCTGGTGGCGATCGTCGGGCCTTCCGGCTCGGGGAAGTCCACGCTCCTGCACGTCGTGGGGACGCTGGAGCGGCCGACCAGCGGCGTGGTCCGGATCTGTGGGGTCGACGCGGCGCGGCGCAGCGACCGCGAGCTGTCGCTGCTGCGGGCTCGGGAGATCGGGTTCGTCTTCCAGCAGTTCTTCCTCGCCGAGCATGCCACGGTGCGCGAGAATGTCGCCGACGGGCTGCTCTACGCCGGCGTCCCCGCCACCGAGCGGTACGCGCGGGCGGATGAGGCGCTCGAACGGGTCGGCCTCTCCGAGCGCGCGACGTTCAAGCCCACCAAGCTCTCCGGAGGGGAGCGCCAGCGGGTCGCGATCGCGCGGGCCCTCGTCGGGCGTCCGGCGATCGTCCTCGCCGACGAACCGACCGGGAACCTCGACAGCGCCACCGGCGCATCGATCATGGCGCTCATCCGCGAGCTCAACGCCGGCGACGCCACCATCCTCATGATCACGCACGACGCGGGCCTCGCCGACCAGCTGCCGCGCCAGATCCGGATGCTGGACGGCCAGGTGGTCTCGTCGTGACCGCGGGCCGGTTGCGCCTAAGGGACTGGCTGCGGGTGGCGAGCGCCGGGCTGCGCGCCCGGCCGCTGCGCGCCGCGCTGTCCGCGCTGGGGATCGCGATCGGAACGGCGGCGATCGTCGCGGTCCTCGGGTTGTCCGCTTCCTCGCAGGCCGGGCTGCTCGCTGAGATCGACCGGCTCGGCACGAACATGCTGACCGTCGAGGCCGGACAGAGCCTCACCGGGGGCGAGGCGAAGCTGCCCCTCGAGGCGCCGGCGCGGATCGCACACCTGGGCGACGTCCAGCTGCTGGCGCACACGGGCCTGATGAAGGAAGCCAAGGTCTACCGCAGCTCGATGATCGCGGTGGGCAACTCCGGGGGGCTCGAGGTGCGGGCCACCAGCCTGAACCTGCCGTCCGTGCTCAAGACCGGCGTCGCGCGCGGCGACTGGCTCAACGGGGGCACCGCCCGCATGCCGGTGGCGGTGCTCGGCTCGGCCGCCGCACAACGGCTGGGCATCCACCGGATCCACCGCGATCAGCGGATCTGGCTGGGCGGCCAGTGGTTCAACGTCGCGGGCATCCTGAAGCCCTCGCCGCTGGAGCCCGACATCGACAGCAGCGCCCTGATCGGCTATCGGGCCGCCCGGACGTACCTCGGCTATCTCAGCCTGGTCGGCGGCGAGGAGCGGGCCGGCCCGCCGAGCTCGATCTACGTGCGCGCCGCGACCGGTCACGAGGCGGCGGTGCAGTCGCGGCTCGCGCAGACCGCCAACCCCGAGGCGGCGAACGAGGTGAACGTCAGCCAGCCGTCTGACGCGCTCACCGCCAGGGCCGCCGCGGCGGGGGCGTTCGACAGCCTCTTTCTCGGGCTCGGGCTGGTCGCGCTGATCGTGGGTGCCGTCGGCGTCGCCAACATCATGATCATCTCGGTGCTGGAACGCCGCTCGGAGATCGGCCTGCGTCGCGCTCTCGGTGCGACGAAGGCCCAGATCCGGACGCAGTTCCTCGCGGAGTCGATCCTGCTCGCCGTCATCGGCGGCGTCGCCGGCGTGCTGGCCGGGGCCGCGGCAACGGCCGTGTACGCGAGCTCGAAGAGCTGGGCCGTCGTGATCCCCACCCAGGCGTGGTCCGGTGGCATCGCCTCGGCCATCCTGATCGGCGCGTTCGCCGGCCTGCTGCCCGCCGTTCGAGCGTCTCGGATGCCGCCGACGGTGGCGTTGCGAGCGGTATGAGCGCTCGAACCCAGAGAAAGACAAGTCGAAGGTCTGACCTCGGGCGGTTCTTCGGTGGCCGGTCGCCTTGGGCGCTAGGTTTGCGAGCCCGGAGGCGTCGACGATGTCGTCGAGTCGGCGTTCGTCACGGCGGCCCAAGCGTCGAAGATCGTCTCCGCCACAGCCAACCACTCGCTCGGGGGCACTTGGCGCGGTAGCCGGCGAAGCTCGATCTGGACGAGCCCTGGCGCACCGCCGCGGTGACCCGGGTCCAGTCGATCGTACTGGCCCATCGCCGGTGAACTGGCCTCCTTGCCCGCGGTCACGTCGGTTCCGCCCCCGAACGACATGGCATCGGTGTGCCCTAAGGCGATGCTTGCGAGCCATTCATCGCGCCTCGGCCCCTTGGATACGGGTTCGCTGCCCTCGGCGAAGCCGTGTTTGTAGACATGCTCGCTGGCTGCGAGGCCGGCCGTATGGAGCACACGCACGGGATCGAACTCGGCTTGCGCCTCGGGGGGCAGGGTGGCGTACATCGCCGAGAAGCTCATTCGCGTCATCAGCGGTAGGAAGTACTTCGCCTGAGGGTGCTGACCCGACTGGCGCTCGCCCGCGAGCAGGTAGGTGAACACAAGCGTGAGAAACCCGCGCAGTTCGTGCGCTGAAGACGCGGGAACGCCAGATACGTACGTCTCGGCGAGGGCCTTGGCGTCCATCAGGATCTTGGCGTCCCTCGCCGGGTTCGCGGCGGCGAAGAGCGAGGCGCTCGTGCGCGGTTCGGGATCGTCGATCCCAAGCTGAACGTCCACCTCGTTCGCTGCGGATTGCAGCTTCAGGTTCTGGGTGACGAGCTTGTCGTAGAGCGAGGTGACGCTCTCCAAGCTGATGCCTCCTGTCGCCTGCGGCGCCGCCACCGGCGGGTAGAGCGTCAGGGACCTATCGACGAGAACGTTCGCCAAGGCTGTGCCCTCGTCGTCCAAGGCGGCACTCAAGAACGTTTCCTTCTGCTCTCCGTCGAACGCGGCGATCAGATGCAGGAGTCTGAACGCATCCGCCATGCCGGTGACGGTCGCTTGCATCCGCTGCCTCTCGGGCGCGTCACCCTCCTGCTCGAAGGGCAGGGTGACGAACTCCAGGTGATTGTCGTCTGGCGTGATGTACCAGTCGCGTGAGGCGCCCTCGAAGATCTTCTCGTTCTTGGTGAAGGTCTTCGCTGGCTTGGCTGCAACGGCCATGTTGGTCTCGAACTCAAAGCCGACTTTGCGTTGAACCAGAGCATCTCCGGTGGTGCACGCGGGTACCGGCGTCGGCCCGGGGCTGACTGCGCGCGCGACCGTCCTGTTTCCGGCAGTCCGCTGCAGGGTGAGCAGGTGGCTCGCTGCAAACGGCCCCGAGGGGACCAGGCGGACGTCACGGCCACGAGGCGAAGGCACCCCGCGGGAGCGCCGCTCGTGCGCGGGTGAAACAGCCGACGATGGTGAATCGCGAAGCACCAACCCAGCCACGATGGGCGCGAGCGTAGCAGGCATGCGTGTTGCGCGCCTCGCCACCACCGTGCATGCTCTTGCGCGTCGGCAGGCGATTCGTCGCGAGCGAGCCGACCGGGGGCCAGCCGAACGCGGGGTGAGCGGTGCAAGCGCGAGCGAGGGTGATCGACAGTGCCGACCCGGGAGCGTCGGCGAGGTTTCCGCCCGATCTGGCCGCGGCGCTCGCCTGCCTGGATCAGCGCTTGCGGGTCGCGGTCGGCGCGGCGATCGCGGCGTACGGGGAGCAGGCCGCGGACGACCCGCACCGGGGGCTCTATGTCGGCGACGACGAGGTGAAGCGGCTGCTGGCGCGCGCGCCCGGCGTTCCGCTGCTCGGGCCGGCGCCGGGCGAGCCGGGCCTCGCGAACGGTGGCGCAGAAGACTCGCCCCTGGCGCGGCTGGCGCGCGCCTTCGGGCTCGAGCCGCTGGACGTCGACATCGTGCTCGTCGCGCTCGCGCCCGAGGTCGACCTGCGCTACGAGCGGCTGTACGGCTACCTGCAGGACGACGTCACCCGCCGCCGCGCCAGCGTCGATCTCGCGCTGAACCTCCTCTGCGCGGACGCGGCCGCCAAGCTCGCGGCCCGCGCGCGGTTCGCGTTCGACGGCCCGCTGCGGCGCCACCGTCTCGTCGAGCTCGTCGCGGCGCCCAACCGCGACGACGGGCCGCTGCTCGCGCAAGAGATCGCGCTCGACGGGCAGGTCGTGCGCTACCTGCTGGGCGAGCGCGGGCTCGACGCGCGCCTCGCCGGCTGCGCGCGCCTCGAGCTCGAGCCGCAGGGCTCGCTCGCCGAGCTGGCCGTCGCGCAGCGCATCCCGGCGATCGCGGCCCTCGCGCAGGCGGCCGGCGGCGGGCGGCTCTCCTTCGAGGGCAGGCCCGGATCGGGGCGCACGCGCGTGGCTCGAGCCCTGGCGAGCGAGCTCGGGTCAGCGCTGCTCGCGGCCGACGTCGGGCGCGCGCTCGCTCCGTCCGCGGCCGACGCCGAGGAGCGGCTGCGCCTGCTCGTCCGCGAAGCGCGCCTGCACGGCGCGGTCCTGCTGCTCGCCAACATCGACGCGATCACCGCGAGCGACCACGCGGCCGAACTCGACGTCCTGCTCGACGCGATCGACGCGGATCCCGGGACGGTCATCCTCGCCGGCGGCGAGCCGTTCGCTGCGACCCGCACGGCGAGCCGCCGTCGCCTCGCAGGCGTGCGGCGCATCCACTTCACGCTCCCCGACGCCGCCGCGCGGCGGGCCTGCTGGCGCGAGGAGCTCGCGGCGGCGCGGCTGCTCGCGCCCGCGGACGTCGTCGCGGCGCTCGCCGGGCGCTTCCGCCTCACCCCGGGCCAGATCGCCGACGCGGTCGCGGCCGCCGCCGAGCGCGCGGGCGACCGCTCGCAGCGGGGCAGCGCGGACACGGTCACGAAGGACGAGCTCTTCGCCGCCGCCCGCGCGCAGTCGACCACCGCTCTCTCCACGCTCGCCCGCAAGGTCACGCCGCGGCGGCGCTTCGAGGACATCGTCCTGCCCGCCGCGCAGCTCTCGCTGCTGCGCGACGTCTGCGACAGCGTCGCCCATCGCGCCCTCGTCCACGACGAGTGGGGCTTCGGCGAGCGCCTGTCGCTCGGCAAGGGCCTCAGCGTCCTCTTCTCGGGCCCGTCGGGGACGGGGAAGACGCTCGCCGCGGAGATCGTCGCCGGCGAGCTCGGGCTCGAGCTCTACAAGATCGACCTGTCCTCCGTCGTCAGCAAGTTCATCGGCGAGACGGAGAAGAACCTCGGCCGGATCTTCGACGAGGCGGAGACGACGAGCGCGATCCTGTTCTTCGACGAGGCGGACGCGCTGTTCGGCAAGCGCAGCGAGGTCAAGGACGCGCACGACCGCTACGCGAACATCGAGACCGGCTATCTGCTTCAGAAGATGGAGGAGTACGACGGCATCGTCGTCCTCGCGACGAACCTCGCGCGCAACATGGACGGCGCGTTCGTGCGACGCATGCAGTTCACCATCGAGTTCCCGCTCCCCGACGAGGCGCACCGGCTGCGGATCTGGCGCGGGATCTGGCCCGCCGCGACACCGCTGTGCCCCGACGTCGACCTCGCGCAGCTCGCGCGCCGGATCGAGCTCGCGGGCGGTCACATCCGCAACATCGCGCTCGCCGCGGCCTTCCTCGGCGCGCAGGACGGGATGGTGACAACGGACCACATCACGCAAGCCACACGGCGTGAATATGAGAAGCTCGGCCAGATACTGCCGGCGAACGCGAGTGAGAGGTAAGCCGATGCATGACCACGACCGGACTCCGGCGCCGACCGCGCCCACACCGCGACGCGCACCGGCCGCGCGGCCGTCGCGTCCCGTCAGCGAGCCGCGAGTCCTCGCGCTGCAGCGCACGCACGGCAACCGCTTCGTGCAGCGCTCGCTGGCGGCGTACGCCGGCGGCGGGGACCTCTCACCGGAACTCGAGCAGCGCATCGACCGCGCTCGCGGGGGTGGCCGGCCGCTGGACGACAACATCCGCGGCACGATGGAATCCGCGCTCGGCGCCGACCTCGGTGCGGTGCGCGTTCACACCGGCGCCGAGTCGCATCGCCTCAACGAGTCGGTCTCGGCCCGCGCGTTCACCACCGGCAGCGACGTCTTCTTCGCCGACGGCGAGTACGCGCCCGGAACCTCGGCCGGGCGCGAGCTCGTCGCCCACGAGCTGACGCACATCGTCCAGCAGGCCGGCGGGATCCGCGCGAAGCTGCGCGTTACGGCTCCCGGCGACGCGTACGAGCACGAGGCCGACGCTGTCGCCCGCGCGATCGCCGCCGAGCCCGAGCCCGCGCTTGGCGAGGAGCAGCCGGGAACCGAGCGATGATCGACGATCTCGACCGCACGATCGAGGCGCTGCTCGCCGCGCAGCTGCCGGCCGACATCCTCGCGCAGGCCGCGATCACCTTCGCCACCCCCGACGAGAGCTTTCCGCCCGCCGCGCTCAAGCTCCCTGCAATCGACCTGTTTCTCTACGACATGCGGGAGAACCGCGGCCTGCGCTCGGCCGAGTGGATCGTCGAGCTCAACGAGGCCGAGACGGCGCTGACGCGCGAGCGGGCGCCGGTGCGCGTGGACTGCTCGTACCTCGTCACCGCGTGGCCGAGCATGGCGTCGACGACGCCGGCGCACGACGAGCATCGGCTGCTCGGCGCCGTGCTCACCGCGCTGCTGCGCCATCCCGTCCTGCCGGAGGAGTTCCTGCGCGGGGTACTGGCGCGCGGCGGAGGGGAGCTGCCGACAGCGACGATGCAGCAGGGCCAGGCCGACGACATGGCGAGCTTCTGGCAAGCCCTCGGCGGGCGGCCGCGCGCGGCCTTCGGCTACACGGTGACGATCCCGGTCCAGCCCTTCGAGCCACAGGCGGCGGGCGCGCCGGTGCTCAAGAAGGAGATCGACCTGCGGGTCGCCGCAACGCCCCCCGGCTGACCGCCAACCCTGCACTTTCGGCACCCTAACCCGCACGTTAACTCGCTCGACTCTGCACTTATCTCCGGGTAAATCGCGCTGTGGTAGAAACGGCGCCAAGCGACCAGGGGGTAGGGCGAGCGATGGCGAGCACGTACAGTTCTCCAGGGGTGTACGTCGAAGAGGTCCCGTCCGCGATCCGCCCGATCGCCGGCGTCGGGACGAGCACCGCCGGGTTCGTCGGCCTCGTCGCCGCGACCGTCAAGGTTCCCGGCCGCAACGAGAAGTTCGATCCGACCGTGGCCGTCGACCCGACGACGAACTCGCCGTACGTGGAGCACGACGTTGCGGTGACAGCCGCCGTCGGAGACGCGGTGCTGTGCACGACCTTCGGCGATTTCACCTCCGCCTTCGGCGGCGGCTTCTCGTCCGACGCCGGGCAAAGCCGGCTCGCTCATGCGGTCTACGGCTTCTTCGCCAACGGCGGCACGCGCTGCTACGTCTCGCGCATGGCCACCGCGAGCGATCTCGCCACCTCGCTGACGGGCTTTGCCACCATCGACGAGATCGCCATCGTGGCGGCGCCTGGCATGACCGAGACGGCAACGCACACGGCGCTGGTCGAGCACTGCCGGACGGCCGGCGACCGCTTCGCGATCCTCGACATCGAGGAGGACCCCGGCGGCGAAGGCACGCTGGACCTCACGCTGCTCGGCAAGGGTGGCGCCGCGATGCCCGCCAACTCGGACTACGCCGCGACGTACTTCCCCTGGATCTCGGTCTTCGACCCGGCGACGTCGCTGAAGAAGCCAGAGGGCGACGGGACGGCGTTCGTCGCGCCGAGCGGTCACGTCGCCGGCGTGTACGCACGCGTCGACGCTGAGCGTGGCGTCCACAAGGCGCCCGCCAACGAGGTCGTGCTCGGCGCGCTCGACGTCCGCCATCGCATCAGCCGCCCGCAGCAGGACGGGCTGAACCCGCAGGGCGTCAACGCGATCCGCGACATCAACGGCAACATCCGCATCTGGGGTGCGCGGACGGTCGGCGGTGACGCGAACTCCGAGTGGAAGTACGTCAACGTGCGCCGCCTGTTCCTGTTTCTCCGGGAGTCGATCGACGAGGGCACGCAGTGGGTCGTCTTCGAGCCCAACGACTCGAGCCTGTGGGCGAAGATCACGCGCAACGTGACGGCGTTCCTCACGAACGTCTGGCGCGACGGCGCGCTGTTCGGCGACACGCCGGCGCAGGCGTTCTACGTGAAGTGCGACGCGGAGACGAACCCTCCCGAGGTCCGGGAGGCCGGGCGCGTCGTCGCCGAGATCGGCGTGGCCGTCGTGCAGCCGGCGGAGTTCGTGATCTTCCGGATCAGCCAGTGGTCCGGGCCGGGCGGCTGACCACCGCGCCGAACAGTGCTTGCTCCGTACACACCGGGCGTGCACCGCACGGTCTCGTCGCCACGCGCCGCGGCGATGCCGCGTACGGCCGTTCCCGCGTTCCTCGGCCTGTCGGCAGCCGGGACGCTCGAGGCTCCGCGGCGGCTGGCGCTGCCACGCCAGCTCGCCGAGCACTTCGGCGATCCGCCGGCGGACGGCTACCTGGCCCCTGCGGTCGAGGGGTTCTTCTCGAACGGCGGTGAGCTGTGCTTCGTCGTGCGGCTCGACGAGTCGCTTGAGCCGGTCGCCGCGCTGCGCCGCGGGCTCGCCGCGATCGCCGACCTGGATGCGGTCGACCTCATCTGCATCCCGGACGCGTGCCGGATGCGTCCGCCCGGCGAGGTGGCCTCGCTGCCGATCAAGGCCGAACGTGTGCAGGCGCTCCAGCTCGAGGTGATCGCGCATTGCGAGCAGGTCGGGACGCGGGTCGCGATCCTCGACTCGCTGCCCAGCGCGGGGGAGAGCGCGCCCGCGCACGCCCAGAACGTCGCCGTGCTGTCGCAGCGGGCGGCGCTCACGTCGTCCGACGCGACCCTCTATCACCCGTGGCTGCTCGTCCACGGCGCCGACGAGACCACGAGGCGTGTCCCGCCATGCGGGCATGTGGCGGGCGTGTATGCGCGCACCGACCGCGCGACCGGGGTGCACAAGGCGCCGGCCAACGAGCCGCTGCGCGATGCGCTGGACCTCGATCGCGAGCTGACCGGCGATCTGCAGGGCGATCTGAACCGCGTCGGGATCAACTGCCTGCGCGTGTTCCCCGGGCGCGGGATCCGCGTGTGGGGCGCGCGCACGCTGTCGCTCGACGCGGCGTGGACGTACGTCAACGTGCGGCGGCTGGTCCTGACACTCGCGCGCGAGGTGGCGGTCCTCGGCGAGGCCTACACGTTCGAACCACAAGGCGAGCCGCTGTGGCGTCGCGTGCGCCGTGAGGTGTCGGCGCTGCTGATCGCGATGCATCGCCGGGGCGCGCTTCGCGGGGCCGCGCCCGAGGATGCGTTCTTCGTGCGCTGTGACGCCGAGACCAACGCCGGCGCCGAGCAGGGGCGCCTCGTCATCGAGATCGGGCTGGCCGCCGCGGCGCCCAACGAGTTCATCGTCGTGCACGTCGTCAACGAGGCCGGCGGCGTGTCCGTCACCGGTCCCAACCAGTAGAGGAGAGCCAATGCCCACAGGCGATCGTCGCGATCCGTACCGGGCGTACAACTTCATCGTCGAGATCGACGGCATCTCGCGTGCCGCGTTTCGCGAGTGCAGCGGCATCGAGAGCTCCAGCGACCCGATCGACTACCGCGAGGGCACCGACGGGCGCACGATCAAGAAGCTGCCGGGACTCACCAAGCACGCCAACATCACGCTGAAGTGGGGGGTCACGGACGACGCGTCGCTGTATCAGTGGCACAAGACGGTCACCGACGGGGTGATCAAGCGCAAGAACGGCTCGATCGTCCTGCTCGACGACACGGGCAGCGAGAAGGTGCGCTGGAACTTCCGCGAGGCCTGGCCCACGAAGTGGACGGGCCCCTCGCTCAACGCGACCGGCAACGAGATCGCGATCGACACGCTCGAGATCGTCCACGAAGGCCTCGTGAAGGCCTGATGCTGCAGACCGAGTTCCCGTTCACCCTGCCGCGGGGCTACGTCGACGCGGAGGGCGATCAGCATCGCGACGGGGTGATGCGGCTGGCGACCGCCCAGGACGAGGTGGCGCCGCTCAAGGACCCGCGCGTGCAGTCGAACCCGGGCTACCTCGTGATCATCCTGCTGGCGCGGGTCGTGAGCCGCCTGGGCACGGTGCCGAGCGTCAACCCGCACGTGATCGAAGGGCTCTACACCGCCGACCTCGCGTACCTCGAGGACCTCTACCGGACCGTCAACGAGAACGGCCACAGCAGGCTCGCCGTCGACTGCCCGCATTGCGAGGGGCGATTCGAGGTGGAGATGAACGGCCTGGGGGAATGATGGGCCACCCCCCGCAGCAGCTGTTCGAGGAGGTTGCGTACGTCGCCTACCACTTCCATTGGTCTCACGCCGAGGTCATGGGACTGGATCACCTCGAGCGCCGCCGGTGGGTGGCCGAGATCGCGCACATCAACGAGCGCCTCAACGAGGCGGCGCGCCGGGGGGCCGAGACGTGACGCCCGCGATCGGCTATCGCGGCGATCCGTACCTCGGATTTCGCTTCCTCGTCGAATTCGACGGGCTGATCTCCTTCGGCTTCACGGAGGCCAGCGGGCTCAGCGCGCAGATCCAGACGACCGCCTACCGCGAAGGCGGGTGCAACGGGTTCGAGCACCAGCTCGCCGGCCCCGTGACCTACCCGCCGCTCATGCTCAAGCGCGGCCTGACGTTCCGCGACGATCTGTGGCGCTGGCATCTGGACGTGTGCAACGGCACGATCAAGCGCCGCAACGGATCGATCCTGCTGCTCGGCGACGCGGGGGTGCCGAGCGGCTGGCGCTGGAACTTCATCGGCGCCTATCCGGCGAACTGGGAGGGCCCGGCGCTGAAGGCCGACTCCGCCGCGGTCGCGGTCGAGTCGCTCGAGCTCGTCCACCAGGGCATGACGAAGGGGTTGACGTGAGCCTGCCTGCCGCGGTGGCGCTGCCGGCGGCCCCGGCGCGGCTCGCTCGTCGGTTGCACGGCTGGCCGGCGCTGCTGGACGGCGAGCTGTCCGAGCGTTTGCACACGCGCCTGACCGCGGGTGTCCACGGCCGGCGACGGCTCGCAGACGCGGTCGCCGCGCGCTTCGAGACGGCGGGCGCGGCGCTGGTATCGGGCAGCGCGCTGCCGCTGGCACCGGTTGTCGTTACCGGCAGGCGGCAGTCCGAGCTTGCCGCAACCGTTTCTCCGAGTCCGGCTGCGCCGGTGCGGGCTCGTCGGGGGGTGGCGCCCGCGGGTGTCCGCGGCGCGCCGCTTGCGAACGGCGCCGCGCATCGGGACGAGCGCCGCGTCGAAGCCCGCGCGACCGGTCTGCCGCAGGTCGTGGCTCGCGCCGCCCGGCGGGCGGATGCGGGCCCGCCGCTGGTCGCTCCGGCGGCCTCCCCGCCGGGCGGTGCGGCAGCCGTGACGAACTCGCTCGCGAGGGCGGCGCGCCGCGCGGGCGAGGGGAGCGGAGCGTCGCGGGTCGAGCGCGCGAGCGGCGCGGGAGGCGGCCGGCCGGCCGGCGAGCCCGCGATGGCGCTTGGGTCCGAGGGGTCGGGCGGCGGGCCGGCGAAGGCGATCGGACGGGGGCGGCCCATCCTCGAGTCTGCGGAGCCGGACGAGGCGGTCGAGCACGTTGCGGCGGTCGCGCCGCAGGCGCCGGTGGCCAGCGCCGCCGTGCTCACGCCCTTGCCCGTCGTCGCGCCGGGCGGCGACCAGCGGCCATCCGCGGCCGGCCGCCAGACCGCGGTGCCTTCATCGATCCCGAGCCTGGCCCGGACGGTCGTGCAGCGCGCACCCGCGCGAGGGGCCGCGCCGACGGTGCGCTCGCATACTCCTGGCGCGCTCGGGCGCCCGCTGCACGCGGACGAGCGCGGGAGGACGCGCGCGGGCGCAGGCGGTCATCCGTCGCTGCATCAGCGAACGGCGCAGGCCGCGACGCCATCGCGCCATGTGGTGAGGCCCGCGCTGCGCGACGGCGCGAGCGGGCTGCTACTCGCCGGGGCCTCGGCGAGCGAGTGGCCGTCCGCCGCCGGCGGGCCGAGCGGGCTCGGAGCATCCGCCGGCGAGCGTGCGCTCGCCTCCGGCGCGGGCGCGCTCGTCCTCGCGGGAGCGTCCGCGCGCGAGATGGCGCTCACCGCCGGCGCCACGGGCGCGCTCGTGCTCGCCGACCGCCCGGCGAGCACAGCGAGCGATTCACCACCCGCCGCCCATGCGACCTGGCCGCCCCCGCCCCCGCCACCCCAACCGCTCGCCGCGCCCGCGCGCGGACCGAGCACCAAGCTGCTCGCCGAGCACGTCTACGGACTGATCGTCCAGCGTCTCGGACGCGAGCGCGCGCGGAGGGGGCGCTAAGCCGTGCCCCCGGAGAAGGCCGTGATCGTCCCGCTCGGCGGCGAGCCCATCAAGGTGCTGTTCAACCCGACCCAATACAGCCTCGACGCGTCGTTCTCGCTCACCGAGAAGCCGGCGATCGGCAGCAAGGGGGCGACGCAGTTCACGGGCGGAGCCGCGCGCCAGCTCTCGATGGAGCTCCTCTTCGACACCTACGAGGAGGGCACGGACGTCCGCGCGCACACCGACCGCATCTACAAGCTCGTCGAGGTCCAGCCCGCCGACCACCATCCGCCGATCCTCGACTTCAAGTGGGGCGGCTTCGTCCTGCGCTGCATGCTCGAGCGCGTCAGCGGGCGCTTCACGCTGTTTCTCGACAGCGGCGTGCCGGTCCGCGCCACCCTGTCGGTGAACTTCAAGGAGTACATCGATCCGACCGAGCAGCCCGCGCTCGTCAAGACGGAGTCGGCGGACCACACGAAGACGTACGTCATCCAGCGCGGCGACACCCTGAGCGCGATCGCCCATGCCGAGTACCGCAGCCCTGCCGCGTGGCGCCCGATCGCGGCGGCCAACGCGATCGACAACCCGCGCCGGCTCGTCATCGGCGATCGGATCGTCATCCCGCCGCTGCCGGACCGCAGGGGGTCCGCATGAGCATGCAGCAGCTCGCTCCGGACTTCGGGGTCGCGATCAACGGCTCGAAGCTCGCTCACGAGGTCCAGGCGCAGGTGACGTCGCTCGTCGTCACGCACGAGCCCAACAGCCTCGATCACTTCTCGCTCACCGTCGCCAACGAGTACCCGGACATGCCGTTCACCCACGGCAGCGACGCCGCGCTCTTTCGCGAGGGCGGCGCGACGACGATCCAGCTGGGCTACGTCGACGCGCTCCAGACGATCTTCGACGGGGAGATCACGCGCTGCGTCGCGCACTATCCGGCCAACGACGAGCCGTCGGTCACGATCGAGGGCCACAGCCTGCTGCATCGCCTGCGCACGACGACGAGCACGCGCACGTTCCAGGCGATCACCGACGGCGACATCGCCTCGCGCATCGCCGCCGAGAACGGGCTGACGGCACAAGTCGACGCCACGTCGACCCAGCACGACTACGTCATGCAGGCCAACCAGACGGACTTCGACTTCCTGCTCGAGCGTGCGCGGCGGATCCGCTTCGAGCTGCTCGGCGACGGCCGCACGCTCATCTTCCGCAAGCCGGCCGACGGGGAGCCCGAGGCCTGCACGCTCATCTGGGGGGATCCGTCGCGCACCTCGCTCGAGGGCAAGGTCTTCGCCCTGGCGGACTTCCGCGTCACGCTCGACGCGACCGCGCCGGCCGGATCGCTGCGGCTCCGCGCCCTCGATCCGCTGACGCGCGAGCTCATCGAGGTCGGCGCCGGGGCATCGGACGAGGTCGACCAGTCCGCCACGACGGCGTCCGCCGTCGCCACCAACGCGTTCGGCAAGGCGACCGCGGTCACCGTCGTCGACCTCCCGGTCGCCAGCCGCGACGAGGGCGAGCAGATCGCGAAGGCGCTGTTCAACCAGCGGTCGCTGCGGCTCGTCACCGGCAGCGGCTCGTGCGTCGGGACGCCGGTGCTGCGGGCCGGCACGGTCGTCAAGCTCGACGGGCTCGGCCCGC
Source organism: uncultured Actinomycetes bacterium (assembly GCA_963743055.1). Classification (GTDB taxonomy): domain Bacteria; phylum Actinomycetota; class Thermoleophilia; order Solirubrobacterales; family Solirubrobacteraceae; genus CADCVQ01. The sequence goes on from CAVUOK010000010.1 coordinate 455,545, forward strand.
GGCTGAACGGCGGGTACTACGTCACGCAGTCGACGCACGAGCTCGGCGGCGACGGCTACACGACGCGCTTCGAGGTCCGGCGCGGGGTGGCGGGATGACCGAGCTGCTGGACCTGCTCGACGCCGACTCCGGGGGTCGCCGCGTGATCGCCGGCGTGGTGACGGGCGTCGTGACGAACAACGAGGACCCCGAGAAGCTCGGTCGCGTGCGGGTGCGCTTCCCGTGGCTGTCGAACGTCGACGAGAGCTGGTGGGCGCGCGTGGCGGCGCCGCTGGCCGGTGCCAAGCGCGGCGTGTTCCTGCTTCCCGCGGTCGACGACGAGGTGCTGGTCGCGTTCGAGCACGGCGACCCGCAGTACCCGTACGTCGTGGGCAGCCTGTGGAGCAGCCCGCGCCCGCCGCTCGCCGATCACGTGGACCTCCAGGTCATGACGTCGCGCAGCGGTCACACGATCGTCCTGGACGACACCGCCGGCGCCGAGAAGGTGACGATCGCCGACAAGTCGCGCAAGAACTCGATCGTCATCACGAGCGCCGACAACACGATCACGATCGCATCCGACGCGGACATCTCGATCAGCTGCCCCAACGGGACGCTGAAGCTCGCAGCCAACGCGATCGAGCTCAGCTCGGCGACCGGTGTGAAGGTGGAGGCGAGTACGACGTTCACGCTCGCGGCAAACCAGGGCATGGAGCTCAAGACGGCGGGCCGAGCCGTCGTCAAGGGCGCCACGATCGCGCTGAACTGATGGGACAGCCCGCCGCGAAGAAGGGCGACAAGGTCGTCGCGATCGACATCCACGTCGTGATGGTCCCCGCGCCGCCCGGGCCGCCGGTCCCGACGCCGCTGCCGCACCCGTTCGACGGGATCGTCGCGGGCGAGCTGTCGCGCGACGTGACGATCATGGGCCAGCCCGCGGCCACCGTCGGCTCGACGGCCGACAACGCGCCCCCGCACGTGCCGGCGCCGCCGGGCACCGCGTTTCAGAAGCCGCCGGCGAACAAGGCGACGGTCGTGCTGGGCAGCCCGACGGTGACGATCAACGGCAAGCCGGCGGCGCGCAACGGCGACACCGCGCTGACGTGCGGCGACCCGGCCGACCTGCCGGTCGGCACCGTGATCGCCGCCGGGACGGTGACGATCGGATGACGAAGGACTTCCTCGGGGTGGGGTGGGGCTTTCCGGTGCGACCGGGCCACGAGCCCGGCGAGGTGGCGTTCGCGCACTACGAGGAGAGCGTGCACGACGCGATCTGGCTGATCCTCAAGACGAGCCCGGGCGAGCGCGTCATGCGCCCGACCTTCGGCTGCGGCCTCGACGACGTCGTCTTCTCCGTCGGCAGCGCGAAGACGGCCGGCGACGTCGCGGAGGCGGTGCGCCGCGCGCTGACGATCTGGGAGCCGCGCATGGAGCTGCTCGACGTCGCGGTGAACCCCGACCCGGCCTCTGCGGGCACGCTGCTGATCGAGCTGCGCTACCTCGTGCGCGCGACGAACAACGTCTTCAACATCGTCCATCCCTTCTACCTCGACCAGGTCGAGGGCTGATGACGGTCCCGCCGCCGCTCGTCGAGCCGCGCGACATCGCGCAGTTCGTCCGCGACACCCGCGCCGCGATCCGCACCGCCCTCGACCTGCCGGTGCCGCTCGACGGCCTCGACACGCCGGTGCCGGGCGACAGCCTCGTCCACATCTTCGCCCGCCTCGCGGAGATCGTGGCCAAGCGCATCAACGGCGTGCCGGAGAAGAACCTGCTCGCGTTCCTCTCGCTGCTCGGCCTCGACCAGCGCCCGCCGCGACCGGCGCGCGTGGCCCTGACGTTCCAGCTCGCGAAGGGTGCGACCGGCGCGCTCGTGCCCGCGGGGACGACCGTCGCGGCGACGGCGGCCGAGGGCGAGATCACGCCGCCGACCTACGAGACCGAACGCGCGCTCGTCGCCACCGCGACGCTGCTCGTCGCCGCGTTCACCCGCGAGCCGGCGCACGACCGCTACCGCGACGCGACCTCCGTGCTCGCCGCGGACCCGGTCCCCGTGCCCGTCTTCGAGGGCGACACGCCGATCGGCCACGCGCTGTACGTCGGCGACCGGCTGCTCGCGCTCGCGCAGCCCAAGCGCGTCACGCTGAGCCTCGACACGTCGCCCGCCGCGAACGTCGCCTGGCCCGCCGCGCTGGCGTGGTCGGCCTTCGACGGCGCGGCGTGGCAGCCGCTCGCGGCGCAGGCCAAGCAGGACGCACCGTCGGTCTGGTCGATCACGTTCAGCGGCCTGGAGGGCGTCGCCGCGACCGCCGTCGGCGACAGCTCGCAGCCGTGGCTGCGCGCCCTGCTTTCGACGCCGCTGGCCCACGACGGCGCGCCGCCGCCGCCCGACGGGGAGCTCGAGCAGCGCGGCCTCGCGCCCGATCGCGCGTTCGCCGACGACCAGGAGCTGGATCCGCGCGGCGCGCTGGCCCCGTTCGGCGTGAAGATCGCGCGGACCACGTTCTCGATCGCGTGCGAGCGCGCGTTCACGAAGCCCGGCGCGCAGGTCACGCTCGACGTCGACGTGGACACGAGCGTCCCCGCGATTCCGTCGAGCGCGCTCACCCTGACGTGGCAGACGTGGGACGGCACGGCCTGGAGCACGCTCGGGACGTCGTCGCCGCGCCCGGCGGGCGGCGCGCAGGGGGCGGCGCGGTTCGCCGACGCCACGGGCGCGCTCACGCGCAGCGGCAAGATCTCGTTCCTCGCGCCGGCGGGCTGGGCTGACAGCGAGGTCGGGGCCGTGCGTGCGCGCTGGCTGCGCGCGGTCGTCACCGCCGGCAGCTTCGGGACCCCGCCCGCCTACGCCGCCCCCGCCCTGCGCCGCATCTCGATCTCCTACTCCTGGCCGCAGCCGCAGGTCGCCGCGCTGACGCGTGCGGTGACGATCGCCCGCAAGGCGCTCGCACCGGACGCCGTCCTGATCGGCGACACCCCGCTCGACATCACAAAGGACTTCCTCCCGCTCGGCGAGCAGCCGCGCTTCAACGACGCGTTCTACGTCGCGTTCGACGAGGCGCTGTCGCTGCCGAACGCGACGATCACGCTGCGCATCAACGGGACCCGGCAACTGGCGGCCTCGTTGTCCCCCGAGCTGACCTGGGAGGTCTACGACGCGGCCCTCGCGCGCTGGCAGCCGAGCGCCACGCAGAAGCCCGCGCTCACGTTCGCCGGCAAGGGCAAGGCGGCGGGCACGAAGGCCGGCGAGTCGGTGGTCCTCACGACCACGAGCTCCCCCGGTCCGATCGAGCTCGCCGGGCGGCTGCGCCACTGCGTGCGCGCACGCCTGACGGACGGCGACTACGGCGGGCCGGCGGGCTTCGTGGCGCTCCCCGACGGCAAGGGCTTCGCACCGACGCCGGCGACCTGGACGCCGCCGTCGATCGCGTCGATCGCGATCGAGTACCAGTTCACGAGCGGGCAGCAGCCGCCCGGTGCCGTGGCGACCGTCAACGACTTCACGGTGCGCCGGCCCGACCCCGCCGGGGCCTTCGCGCCGTTCACCGTCACCGCCGACGACGTGCCCACGCTGCACGTCGGCGCCGGCGGCGACTTCGACAACGCCACGACGATGCTGTTCCTCGACGTCGAGGACTCGGCGTACGAGCCCGGCAGCGATCGCTCGGCGCCGCTGCCGGAGCCGCCGGTCGTCGCATGGGAGTACCTCGGCGCGGCGGGCTGGCAGCCGCTCGGCACGCGCGACGAGAGCGGCGGCTTCTCGCGGCGCGGCGTCCTGACGTTCGTCGCGCCCGCCGATATGGTCCGCGCGTCGCAGTTCGGCATCGACGCCTACTGGCTGCGCGCGCGCTGGACGCGCGGCGGATACCGCGTGCCACCGCGCCTGAAGCGGATCCTCACGAACACCGTCTGGGCGAGCAACGTCACGACGGTTCGCGACGAGCTGCTCGGCTCGAGCACCGGCGAGCCCGGCCAGACCATGCGGGCCGCCAACGCGCCCATCCTGCCCGGCGAGCGGATCGAGGTGCGCGAGCGCGGCGTGCCGTCCACCCCCGAGCTGCTCGATCTCGTCGCCGAGCAAGGCGACGGTGCCGTGCGGCTCGCGCCGCCGACCCCCGCGCGCGCGAGCGAGACCTGGGTGCGCTGGCACCCCGTCACGGACTTCTACGCGTCGGGCCCGCGCAGCCGCCACTACGTCGTGGACCGCCTGACCGGCGAGCTGCGCTTCGGCGACGGGCGTCGCGGGCTCGCGCCGCCGGCGGGACGCGCCAACGTGCGGGCGGCCGTCTACCCGACCGGTGGGGGCAGCGCCGGCAACCGCCCGGCCGGGACGATCACGCAGCTGCGGACCGCCGTGCCATCCGTCAGCGGCGTGACCAACCTCGCCGCGGCCGCAGGGGGTGAGGATGCGGAGTCGATCGAAGGGGTGCGCGAGCGCGGCCCGCGGACGCTGCGCCACCGTGACCGCGCCGTCACGATCGGCGACGTCGAGGATCTCGCGCTCGAGGCGTCGACCTCCATCGCGCGCGTCCTCGGCGTGCCGGCGACCGACGCCGGCGACGCCGGGCAGGTCGGCGTCGTCGTCGTGCCCGAGAGCGATGCGCCGCAGCCCGTGCCCAGCCTCGAGCTGCTCGATGCGGTGCGCGCGTACGTCGAGCGGCGCCTGGCGCTCGGCAGCTCGCTGTGGGTCGCCGGGCCGGGCTGGCTGCGGGTGGACGTCCGCGTCGAGGTCGTGCCGCTGTCGCTCGACACGGCGACGGACGTCGAGCACGCGGTGCACGCGCGGCTGCGCCGCTTCCTGCATCCGCTGCACGGCGGCCCGCACGGCGCGAGCTGGGCGTTCGGCCGCGCGCCGCGCCGCTCGGACCTCATCGCGCTCGTCGAGGACGTGCCCGGGGTCGAGTACGTCCGCGGCCTGTCGCTCGACACGACCGTGACCGCGCCCGAGCCCGCGCGCGGCGCGACGCTCCTGTTCGCCGGCGATCTGCTCGTCACGATCGCGGGCGAGACCGACGACGAGGCGTCATGACGCTCCCGCTGCCCAAGCTCGACGACCGCACGTTCGAGGATCTCGTCGACGAGGCGCGGACGCTGATCCGCACCTACGAGCCGGCGTGGACGAACCACAACCCCTCCGATCCGGGGATGACGCTCATCGAGCTGTTCGCCTGGCTCGCGGAGATGCTCATCTACCGTGCCGATCAGGTCCCCGATCGCCACCGGCTCGCGTTCCTGCAGTTGCTGAACGGACCGGAGTGGAAGCCGAGCGTCGACTCCGTCGACGACGAGATCGCGACGACGCTCGCGGACGTGCGCCGCCGCTACCGCGCGGTCACCGCCGAGGATCACGAGATCCTCGCGCGCGAGACGTCTGCGCAGGTCGCGCGTGCGCTATGCGTCGCGCAGCGCGATCTCGGCCGGCCCGACGCGGCCGGCCGCGCGCAGCCGCGGCCGGGCTACGTCAGCATCGTCGTGCTGCCGGTCGAGCGGCTGACGGACGCGGAGGCGGCGACCCTGCGCGAGGCCGTGCTCGAGCATCTCGAGCCGCGGCGGCTGCTGACGACGCAGCACGTCGTCGCGCCGCCGGTCTGGACGCCGATCGCGTGCGACGTGCTCGTCCAGCCGCGCGCGGACGTGCTCGCGCCCGCCGCCGTGGCCGCCGTCACGCGCGCGCTCATACGCTTCATGGACCCATACACGGGCGGCCTCGAGGGCACCGGCTGGCCGTTCGGCCGCGACGTCTACGACTCCGAGCTGTACCGGGTGATCGAGGCGCTGCCGGAGATCGACAGCGTGCCGGGGATTGAGCTCGAGAGCTCGTGCCCGGGCGGCGAGGACCGCTGCGAGCCGGCGCCGGCGCTGTGGAACGCCGACGGCGACCACACGGGCCGCAAGCTGGCGCCCCACGCGCTGCCGCGGATGCCGCCGGACGCGATCCGGGTCACGACCGGCTCGTTCGTGCCGGTGACGGTGGCGGTCAGCGTCACGGCGCGGGCCGGCCAGGACGTCACCGCCCGGCGCTCGACCCGCGCCGCCTTGCGCGCGCTCTTTCACCCGCGCCGAGAGGGACGCGATGGGTTGACGCAGTGGTCGACGACCGCGGCGGTCATCCGCACCGAGCTCGGCACGCCCGCGGGTGTGGCGGCGGTGGGGGACGTCGTGATCAGGGCCGACCCCCGCCACCTCGCCGCCGACGAGCGCGACGAGCTCGTGCTCATCCTGTTCGAAGGCGAGCTCGTCGACCTGCAGCTTCGCGTCGAGGTGGTCGCGAGCCCATGAGCGCCGCCAGCCGCTACCTCGATCACCTCCCCGCGGTCTTCCAGGAGGACACGGCCGCGGGCGAGGACACGAACTGGCTCGGGCACTTCCTGCGCGGCTTCGAAGCCGTGCTGACCGGCACCGGCGATCCGCAGCACCCCGGTCTGGAGGAGCTCCTGGACGGCATCCGCGACCCCGTCACCGGCGAGCAGGTGCTGCGCGGCATCGAGCGGCTGTTCGACCCCGGCCCGCCGCTGGTGTCGAAACCCCGCAACGCGTCGCCGGCGCAGCGCACCGGCGACGAGTTCCTGGAGTGGCTGTCGGGCTGGGTGGCGCTGTCGCTGCGTGCCGACGTCGGCACCGACGTCCAGCGGGTCCTGATCGCGAACGCGGTCCGCCTCTACAAGCTGCGCGGGACGAAGCTGGGGCTGACGGAGCTGATCGGGATCTACACGACGCTCGGCGCCACGATCGAGGAGGCCAGCCCGCGGATGCAGATCGGGGTGCACTCGACGATCGGCGTCGACACCGCGCTCGACGGCGGGAGCCCGTACTACTTCCGCGCGACCGTCCGGCTGCCGACGAACAGGCCGGAGGAGATCGCCGCGAAGCGCCGCATCGTCAAGGCGATCATCGACGCGGAGAAGCCCGCGCACACGTACTACACGCTGAGCGTCGAGACGCCCACCTTCCAGATCGGCCGGACCTCGACGATCGGCCTCGACACCCTCATCGGCACATCGCCGCCAACCTGAAGGAGGAGCTCGTGGACGACGACGTCACGGTCGTGAAGCGCCTGCACTACTTCGACCAGCAGTTCCTGCGCGAGCGCGACTTCACCGACGAGCAGGCCTATCACGTGCGGATGCGCCGCCAGCACAACCGCGTGCTGCACACGTGGGGCATCGCGACCGGGCTGGAGGTTCGCGGGCTCGGCGGCGCCAAGTCCGTCACGGTCGAGCCGGGCACGGCGATCGACGGCCTCGGGCGCGAGATCGTCCTCGCGGCGGAGCGGCAAGTCGAGCTCTCAGGGCGCGGGGCGGGCACGTTCGACATCACGGTCGCCTACCACGAGGTGGCGACCGACAAGACCGAGGAGACGGGCGCCCTCGGGTTCACGCGCTGGACGGAGGAGCCGGAGCTCGTCGCCTTTCCTGCCACGACCGCGGACCGCCAGCAGCGCGATCCGACCCAGCGCATCATCGTCGGGACCGTTGAGCTCGACGCGAGCTCCGGCTTCGTGCGCGTCGACGGCGCCCAGCGCCGGGCCGCCGGGGTCTCCGGTGGAAGCTTCGCGGCGCTCGAGATCTCGCTGCGCCGCGACGACATCGTCGCGGCCGACTGGGTCCGGCTGAGCCTGGAACGCGCCGACACCGCGCGGCTGGAAGGCGCCCTGCACATCAGCGGCACGCTCGTGGCGGATGGGCTCGGGACCTTCGCGGGCGGTCTGGGTGTCGGTGGCGCCAAGGCACCGGCGAAGGGCCTGTCGGTGACGGGGCCGGCGTCGCTCGGCGCGGGCCTGACGGTGGCGGGTGCGATCACGCCCTCGCTGGGACCGAGCGCCGCGAACGGCATCTGCTTTCCGACCGATCCCGGCACCGGCAGTGGTGACAGCGCCTACATCCGCTACTACCTCGCCGAGGCGCCCGAGGACACCGCGCTGCTGATCGGCACGGGCGACAACGCGGCCGATCGCCTCAGCCTGCGCCAGCTGGGCGACGATCGGCTGACGATCCGCGGCGGCAAGGTCGGGATCGGCATCTCAGACCGCGAGGCGACGACGACCCTCCAGGTCGGGGGCGATGCGACGTTCGACAAGGGGCTGTCGGTCGGTGGCCGGCTCACGCCGAGCCTCGGCGGCGGCTCGGGACAGGGGATCCAGTTCCCGGGCGATCCGGGCGGAGGCGCGCGCGACACCGCGTTCATCCGCTACTTCGCCGAGGGCGCCGATCCGAAAGGGGCCCCCGCGCGACCCCCCGGCGCGCCCGTGCCGGTCGCCGAGACGACGAAGCTGCGGATCGGCATCGACAACGATCCCGACGACCGTTTGAGCCTGTGGCAGATGGGTCGCGACCGGCTCACGATCTACAACGGGAAGGTCGGGATCGGGACGAACGACCCGGCCCGCGGCCTGCTGCACGTGCACGGCGACCAGATCCACGTCAGCGGCGAGAACGGGGGCTACTCGTTCTCGGGTCGCAACGTCGCCGACGAGCGCGGCGGGAATCCGCTGAAGCCCGGAGAGCGCTGGATGTGGTTCGCCGACGACGGCATCGCCCAGCTCTGGGCGATCGACGAGCGCGGGTCCAACCAGGGCACGACGCGCCTCGCGATATGGCCGAACGGAGACGTGAGGATCATGGGAGACATGGAGATCAAAGGCAAGCTCCTCAGCAAGGCCAAGGCCGGCTACGTCTACGACCAGTTCGTCAACAACCGCGGCGACGCGCTCGAGCAGGGCGACGTCGTCGTGTTCCACGACAACGGCACGCAGGGCTACTACGGCAGCGGCGGCGAGATCCCGATCCCGGAGGTCGACCTGACCGACAGCGCCTACGACACGCGCGTCTGCGGCATCGTCGACGCGGTGCACGGCGAGCTGCAGGACGGTGCCGGCGCTGCGGACGGTCCAGCTGAGGGCATGACCTCGCGCGCCTTCACGAGCGACGAGCGCGAAGGGCTCGACGAGGCGACGGTCCAGCCGGGGCAGGTCGGCGGGTTCGTGACGCTCGGCGCCTACGCGTGGTGCAAGGTCGACGCCGACATCGCGCCGATCGCGACCGGCGACCTGCTGACGACGAGCCCCACGAGGGGCCATGCGCAGCGGGTGCTCGATCCCGCGCGCGCCATGGGGGCGACCATCGGCAAGGCCATGGGCTCGCTCACCGAGGGGCGGGGCAAGATCCCGGTCTTCGTGACGCTTCACTAGCCCGGCGACATCACGAGAGAGACGAGGGAGACATGGACGACAAGGTGCAGGCGAGGCTCGAGATGCTGCGCGGCCAGTACGCGCTCGGCGAGCGCCAGCTCGCCGAGGTCGAGTCTCGGCGGGCGCAGCTCACGGAGACGATGCTGCGGATCGGCGGAGCGATCCAGGTGCTCGAGGAGCTCGTCGGCGAGCGACCGGCCGCCGAGGACGCGAGCGAGAACGGCGCCGAGGTCGCCGCGCCTCCGGCCGCCTAGCTCGCGTACCTGCCGGGCCAGCGGCGGCGCGGTCCCATAGCCTTCGGCCGCAGATGACCGCACGGATGCTCGTGGTGCTGCGCGTGCTGCTGCTTCGCGGCCTCGCGCCGCTGCTCGTCCCGAAGCGCTGGCGCCGCGCGGCCGGGCCCGTGCGCCTGCGCCGCGCGCTCGAGACGCTCGGCGGCGGCTGGGCGAAGCTCGGCCAGCTGCTGGCGCTGCGCTTCGACCTGCTGCCCGAGGCCTACTGCCTCGAGCTGTTTCATCTCCTCAACCGCGCCGCGCCGTTTCCGTACGCGGAGGTCGAGCGGGTGATCGGCGAGGAGCTCGGCAAGCCGACCGCCGAGCTGTTCGCGTCGTTCGAGCCCGAGCCCTTCGGCAGCGCATCGATCGGGCAGGTCCACGACGCGGTGCTGCACGACGGCCGGCGCGTCGCGGTGAAGGTGCAGCGACCCGGGATCGGTGCGCTGCTGCTGCGCGACATCGCGCTCATGCGCCGCGTGGCCACGCTCGTCGATCGCACCCGTCTGCTCGGCGCGACGCGGACCGGCGCGATCGTCGACGAGCTCGCGCGCTGGACGCGCGAGGAGCTCGATTACGCCGTCGAGGCCGCGAGTGCGATCGAGATCCGCGCGAGCATCCGCGACGCGGACACCGAGTACGCCCCGGCGATCCACCTCGAGCACTCGACCCGCCGCGTCCTCACCGCCGAGCGGCTGGACGGCGTCCCGCTCGTCGACGTCATCCGCGAGCTGCGGGCCGATCGCGACGGATGCGTGCAGCGGCTCGCCGCCGCCGGGCACGACCTCGACCGGGCCGCCGCGAATGTCGTCTGGAACTTCCTCGGCCAGGTCTACGCCACCGGCGTCTTCCACGGCGACCTGCACCCGGCCAACATCCTGCTGCTCGACGGCGACCGCATCGGCTACGTCGACTTCGGCATCGTCGGCCGGATCCCGCCGGAGGTCCAGCAGTCGCTCGGCGACTATGCGCGGGCCCTGTTCGGCGGTCACACCGCCGGCGCCGTCGACCAGCTCCTGCGCTGGCTGCACCTGTCCGCGAAGACGGACCCGGCGGCCGCGCGGGCCCACATGCTCCGCCTCACCGAGCAGTTCCTCGAGGATCTCGAGCACCCCACCGCGCGCCGGCGCGAGATCCTCGCCCGCTTTCAGATCGACCTGCTGTCCGCCGCGCGCAAGCACCGCCTGTCGCCCGATCCGCTGATCGTCCTGTACATGAAGGTCGTGCTGGCGATGGACGCCGTGACATCCGAGCTCGCGCCCGCGCTCGACCTGCAGGCCGTGCACGAGCGGTTCTTCTCCGAGCTCATCATCGAGGGGTTCGAGAGCGTCTCCTGAGCGCCTGGCCGTAGGGTTCGCGGTCATGCGCGTGCACGTCATCAGCGACATGGAGGGCGTCTCGGGGATCGTCAAGCCCGAGCAGACGACCGGCGGCGATCCGATGTTCGAGGAGGGGCGCAAGCTCTACACCGAGGAGATCAACGCGGCCGTGCGCGGCGCGAAGGCCGCCGGCGCCACGGAGATCGTCGTCATGGACTGCCACGGCGCGGGCGGCGGCTGGACGTTCAACTCGCTCATCCACGAGGACCTGCACCCGGAATGCGAGTACGTCGTGCAGGAGCGGTGGACGGGCTACACGGGCTTTCTCGAGGAGGGCTGCGACGGTGCGCTCTTCGTCGGGATGCACGCGATGGCCGGGACGCCGCTCGGCAACCTCAACCACACCGTCTCCGGCCGCGACTACCAGCGTTTGTGGTTCAACGGCACGGAGGTCGGCGAGTGCGGGATCAACGCCGCGCTGTGCGGGACGTGGGGCTGCCCCGTCCTGCTCGTCACCGGCGACGGGGCGGTGTGCGACGAGGCGCGGGCGCTGCTCGGTCCCGGCGTGACGACGGTCGCCGTGAAGCAGGGCCTCGGCGGCCTGTCCGCTCGGATGATCCCGCCCGTGCGGGCGCGCGAGCTCATCGAGGACGGCGCGCGGCGCGCGCTCGCGGACCTCGGCGCGGTGGCGCCGTATGACCCCGGCAGCCCGTGCGAGATCAAGGTCGAGTTCAAGCGCACCGAGCCAGCCGACCGGCTGCGCTTTCATCCCGCCGTCGAGCGGATCGACGGGCGCACGATCCGCGTCCAGGCCGATCGCTGGTGGGACGCCTGGAAGCTCTTCTTCTTCGACACCTAGCGCGTCGTGCGGGGGTGAGGCGGCGGCCGCTCGCGCGCGCGCCGGCCGCGCGCGGCTAGCCTTGGCCGCATGGCACGTGCGATCGGGATCAACCACGTCGCGCTCGAGGTCGGCGACGTCGGTGAGGCGCTCGCGTGGTACGGGCGCTTCCTGGACTTCGAGCTGCGCGGCCAGCGCCCGACGATGGCGTTCGTCGACCTCGGCGACCAGTTCCTCGCGCTGAGCTCGGGCCGCGAGCAGGGCCCCGACGACGGCCGCCACTTCGGGCTCGTCGTCGACGACAAGGAGGCCGCGCGCGAGGAGCTCGCGCGCAAGGGGCTCGCCGGCTGACGCGAAGGCCGCGCGCGGCTCGCGGGCCGACCGCCGCGCAGCACGACGCGCAGCGCACGGCGGCCAAAAAGGCGGCGCAGCGCGAGGGGGGAGCGATTCCCCCCTGGGGCCGGTATCGCCCGCAGCGCGACGCTGAGAGGTTCGGCTCACGTCGAACCCACCGCGCGCCCGGCCGTTCGCAGCGCGCTTTCCGGAGGTAGCGATGACCGCGCCAGCAGTCGCCGAGCCGCAGACCGAAGCCATCCAGCGCGCATGTGCGCCGCTGCCGATCAGCATGCGCGGACCCGACGCCAGCGACGACCGGACCGACGTCGTCGAGCTCGTGCGACGCGCCCGCGAAGGCGACGACGGCGCGTGGGAGGCGCTGCACGCCCGCTTCACGCCGATGCTGCGTGGCATCGCCCGCGGCTACCGCCTGTCGTCCAGCGACAGCGACGACGTCATGCAGTCCGTGTGGCTGCGGCTCCTGCACCACATCGGCCGGCTGCGCGAGCCGGCCGCGCTCGCAGGGTGGCTGGCGACGACCTGTCGCCGCGAGTCGCTGCGCGTGGCACAGCAGCCGAAGCGCGAGTGCCCGACCGGCGATCCCTCGCTCGGCGACGACTCCGACTTCGCCGACCTCGACAGCGAGCTGCTCGCGGCCGAGCAGACGATGGTCCTGCACCGCGCGCTGGCGACGCTGCCGGCGAACCACCGGCGGCTCATGGTGCTGCTCGTGACCGAGCCGGACCTGGACTACCGCCAGCTCAGCGCGACGCTGTCGATCCCGCGCGGGAGCATCGGGCCGATCCGCGGCCGCTGCCTCGCTCGGCTGGGGCGCCACCCCGAGCTGCACCGTCTGCACCTGAGCTGCAACTGACACCGTGCTTGTCGGCTCCCGACCCTGTCCCTACGCTAGACCGATGCCCTCCCTCCCTCCGACACTGAAGGCGGTGTCCGCGGGGGAGCTCCGGGAGCGGCTCATGGCGGCGCGCAAGAACTCACCGTATGTGCTCTACCGCGGTGCCGACGCCCGCCAGCGGATCGTCGTGCTCGACGAGCACGACTGCCTGACCATCGGGCGTCAGGTGTCGAGTGACGTCGCGCTGCCGTGGGACTGCGCGGTCTCACGCGTGCACGCGACGCTCGAGCGCGTCGGCGACGAGTGGACGCTCGTGGACGACGGAAGCTCGCGCAACGGCTCGTTTCTCAATGCCGTCCGGGTGCGCGGTCGCCGCCGCCTGCAGGACGGCGACGTCATCCGCGTCGGCCACACGACGATCGTCTACGTGGTGCCGAGCGAGCGCGAGCTGTCGTCCTCGACCGCAGCGGTGACGTCGTCGCGCGCACCGCGCTGCACGACGGCACAGCGCCGGGTGCTGGTCGCGCTGTGCCGGCCGCTCTTCGAGGCCGACGCCAGCATTCCCAGCAGCAACCAGCGGATCGCGTCCGAGCTGTTTCTCGGCATCGAGACCGTGAAGTCGCACATGCACGTCCTCTTCGAGATCTTCGGCGTCCAGGATCTGCCGCAGAACGAGAAGCGCGCTCAGCTCGCGCGGCTCGCGGTGACGCAGGGCGCGGTCACCGAGGACGAGCTGCTCGCCGGACGCGTCACCGGGCAGCAGCCGTAGCCATGCTGCCGCAGCCTCCGGCGGAGCCGGGCTACCAGCTGGCCGAGGGACTTCACACGATGGGGGTGCTCAAGCGCGGCATGGGCATGGGCGGGTACTCGCGGGCGTACCTCGTCGAGGACGGGGACCGGCTGACGCTGATCGACACCCTCTTTCGCGACGACGCGAAGCTGATCATCGACTATCTCTGGTCCATCGGGCGGTCGCCGAGCGACCTGACGGACATCGTGGTGACGCACGCGCACCGCTCTCACCTCGGTGGTCTTGCGCTGCTGCGAGCGCTGAGCGACGCCCGGGTGTCCTGCCACGAGAGCGAAGCCGCGATCGTCGAAGGGGGCGCGAGCGCGGCTGCGGTGGGGTGGACGCCGATCCGCCCGCTCAAGCTCTTCCCGTTCCGGGTGCTGTCGCATCTGCACATGCCAAAGCACAAGCCGTGCGTCGTCGATTGGACGATCGACGAGCGCAGCGACCTCGGAGCCCTCGAGGTCCTGCACGTCCCGGGACACACGCCGGGCTCGCTCGCGCTGCGCTGGAACGACGCGCTGATCGTCGCGGACGCCGTGCTCACCTGGCCGAGCTTCGGGGGCGGGTGGCCGGGGTTCAACCTCGACGACGACCTGTTTCAGACGTCGCTGCAGCGCCTTGTCGCCATGCGGCCGCGGATCGTCGGGCCGGGCCACGGACCGCCGATCACCGAGAACACAGCCGAGCGGTTGTCGACGCTCGTCACGCCCCCGGCGCCGTAGGACGCGGCGGCCTGCGGAGCGACCTCGGCCACGGGCGGAACGGGTTCTCGACGCACCGCAGGGCCGGCTCGAGCTGCGGATAGTGGCGTCGCAGGATGCCGGTCATCGTCGCGTTTTCGATCCACTCGATGCCGGCTTTCGTGTAGACCTCCTTCGTGTAGTTCACCGTGAAGAACGGGTCGCTGCGCAGCCTGCGCGCGGCCATCAGCAGGAACACGCGAAAGGCCGTGTCGCTGATCGCGAACTGCTCGGGCTTGTAGTCCGCGAGCAGCCCGACGTTGAGGTCGACCCTGTCGACGTCGCCGTAGACCGCCTCGATCTCGCGCGCCAGCGTCTCGTCGCCGCAGGTCAGCTCCTCGAACGTCGCGGCCGGCGGCAGGCCCATGCTCAACCGGAACGCGTTGTAGCGGGGCACGCCGCACTCGCGCGTGCGCAGGATGTCCACCGCCCCGAGATCGAGTCGCCGCCCGTCGCCGGAGCCGGGCACAAGCGGCTTGAAGTCCGGGTTGTTGTGCAGCGTCAGCGCGCCGGGGTAGGCGATCCCGAGCGAGTACCAGGCGTTCTCGACACCGAGCGCGTTGAGCCTGTCCTTCGCGCGTGCGGGATTCGCTGCGGTCGCGGTCAGCTCCTCGAACTCAAGGGCCGGGAGGTCCGCCACGGGCGCGCCGTCGTCGGCCCGATAGAACGCGATCTCGTCCGGGATCAGCTGGTGCATGCGGTACACCGCGACGAAGTCCTCCGTGATCGCGTACGGGACCTCGTCGTCCAGCCGCGAGCCGGGGATGCCGCTGAGCAGCTCGCCGGCGCCGATGCGACCGAACTTGCGGTGGATCCGCTCGCCGAGCAGGCCCCACCAGGTCGAGCGGATGGCTCGCACCGTCGTCGGGTGGGCGAGCAGCGCGGGCGTCCACTCGACCGTGTGGATCTTCGCCATCACGGCGGCGTTGACCAGTCGCGCCCCGTCGTACAGGCGATCGCCCTGGTCGTCCCAGCCGTTCGCCAGGCGCAGGCGGTCGCAGATGGCGTTGTGCTCGTGCGCGAAGGCGACGTGGAACAGCGCGAGGCCGGTCCACAGGTTCGGCACGGGGTTGGTCGCCCCCGGCCCCGGTCCCGCGGCGCCACCGGCGGCGGCCGGGCGCTCGACGAGGTAGCTGGAGATGACGTTGAGCAGCTCGTCGCCGACCTTCACCTTTCCGGTCTTGTGCGATTCAGCGGTGCGAACCTCGCCGGCGAACTGCGCGCTGGCGCCGTAGAGCTGCGAGGCATCCCACCAGTGCGTCTGATCGCTGAGGAAGACCGGCGCGCTGCCGGGGTAGCTCGGGTCCGGCGTCAGCGGCGAGAGGCCGAGGGGCGGGCCCGGAGCATCCCCGACGCGATGCGCGAACCAGTCGTGGACCTCGAACTGCAGCCATGCAGCGGCGAGCAGGTTGAGGCTCTCGGCCGGGCGCAGCCCGTCGCGCGCCAGCAGCTTGCTGCTGACCTCGGCCGGGTCCGGCGTGCTGGTGGCGACGTCCGGCTCCACGACGACCGGGGTGTTGCGAGCAAAGCGCGTGCCGGCCGCACCCATCCGCGGATGCAGCGGATGCGTGTAGCTGCCGTCGTAGGTCCGTCCCAGCCTCGGGGGCTCAGGCCCGCCGCCCGCGTCGTCGCCCGCCGCGGTCGTCGGGCCGGGGTGAAAGAGGTTGCGCTCGCGCAGGCGCGTGCGCAGGCCGACGAGGGTGAGGATGCCGAGCGGCCACCACAGGCGATCCCAGCGAAACCTGCGGTCCAGGTGCTCGGCGAGGAACGCTATGGGGCCGTCGAGCACCGCACCGTCCGATCGGCTGCGGCCGCGACGCGCGGAGGCCGGCGTCCTGCCGGATCTCGGTGCTTCATCGCGCGCGGGCCTTTGCGTTCATCGAAGGTCCTCTGGTATGAGAGACGGCCAATGGCCGAGCTGACTGTGGGATCGACGTTCGCCGATCATGTCATCCTCGCTGTTGCTGGACGCGGCGGTATGGGTGTGGTCTATCACGCGCGTCACCAGCCGCTCAACCGCGAGGTCGCACTTAAGCTCATCGCGCCGGAGTTGTCGGCGGACAGTGAGTTCCGGGCGCGCTTTGAGCGTGAGTGCCGCGCGGTTGCCGCTATTCGCCACCCCAACGTGATCCCGATCTTCCACGCGGGGGAGGAGCAGGGGCTGCTGTTCGTGAGCATGCAGTACGTCGACGGCGCCGACCTCGGCCGCATCCTCGCGCTCGAGGAGCGCCTCGATCCCGCCCGTGCCGTCGCGCTGGTGGCCGACCTCGCCGCTGCGCTGGACGCCGCGCACCGGCTCGGCATCGTGCACCGCGACGTCAAGCCGGCGAACGTGCTGATCGAGTGGCGGGGCGAGACGATGCACGCGTTCCTCACGGACTTCGGGCTCGCCAAGAACGTCCGCGACGGCTCGATGACGCGCACCGGCGCGGTCCTCGGCACGCTCGACTACGCCGCGCCGGAGCAGCTCGAGGAGGCGACCGTCGACGCCCGCACCGACGTGTACGCGCTCGGCTGCCTGCTGTTCCACGCGCTGACGGGCCGGGTCCCGTACCCGCGCACCACGGACGCCGCGAAGATCCTCGCGCACCTCCGCGGGCCGCCCCCGGCGCTCGCGGACTTCGGCCCGGACGTCCCCGTGGCGCTCGCGTCGGTCGTCACGCGGGCGATGTCCACGCAGCCCGACGGCCGGTACGCGACCGCCGCGGAGCTGGGCCGGGCCGCGGTCGACGCCGTCCGGGCGGGCGCGCCGCTGGCCGCGGTTCTGGACACCGTCGTCATCGACGGGGAGGAGGCTGCACCGTCCCGGGTCGCCGGCCCGGCGCCTGCCGACGATCGCGCCTTCCCCGCGGCGCTGGCGAGCGAGGGGCGCGCCGGCCCGTTCGTCGGTCGCCGCGAGATCCTGGATCGCCTGGCGCGGCGCTACGAGCTGGCCACACGGGCACAGCCGCAGTTCGTGACGCTCTGCGGCGAGCCCGGCGTGGGCAAGACGCGGCTCGCCGTCGAGTTCGCGCGGCGGGCCTACGCCGACGGCGCGACGGTCCTCTACGGCCGCTCGGACGCGGAGTCGATCGTCCCCTACCAGCCCTTCATCACCGCGATCCAGCACTACCTCGCGCACTACGACAGCGCCGCGCTGGCCGAGCAGCTCGACATCGAGCTCAGCGAGCTCGGCCGCTTCATCCCCGGCCTGCATCGCACGGTCCCGACGCTGCTCGAGCCGCTCGCGCTGGAGCCGGACGCCCGCCGCTATCGCCTGTTCGAAGCGGTCACGCGCGTGCTGGCGTTCATCGCGGCGGATCGCCCCGTCGTGCTCATGCTCGACGACCTGCAATGGGCCGACTCGTCGACGGCGCTGCTGCTGCGCCACACCGTCCAGCAGCTGCACGACGTCCGGCTGTTGCTGCTGGGCACGCTGCGCGACGTCGAGGACTTCCGCGCGGACGACCTCGTCGAGCTGCTCGCTCGCCTGCGCCCGCAGCACACGTTCGAGCGGGTCACGGTGCCCGGCCTCGACGATGCCGAGACCGCGGAGCTCGTCGCCGCGCACGACATCGGCCAGACCACCGAGGGCTTCATCCAGCGCCTGCGCCACGCGACGGACGGCAACCCGCTGTTCATCGGCGAGACGCTCAAGAGCCTGTCCGAGCTCGAGCCGGACGGCGGCGGCGTCGTGTCCGAGCGCGCGCTCAGCCTCATCGGCGTCCCCGAAGGCGCGAAGGGGATGATCGCGCAGCGCGTCATGCGGCTGAGCGATGCCGCACGCGGCGCGCTCGCGGTCGCGTCGGTGGTCGGGCCGGAGTTTCACCTCGGCGTGCTCGACGCCGTGATGGACGAGCCGGCGGACGACCTCATCGCGTCGCTCGAGGAAGCGAGCCGCGCCGGCCTCGTGCGCGAGGCCGACGACGGGACGGATCGGTTCGCCTTCTCGCACGCGCTCGTGCGCGACGCCCTGTTCGACCAGCAGAGCGCGAGCCGCCGCGCGCGGCTGCATCACCGCATCGGCGAGGCGCTCGAGCTGCCGGGGCCGGCCGCCGCGGACCCGGCCGAGCTCGCGCATCACTTCTTCGCGAGCCGCCACGTCGGCGGGGGCGAGAAGGCGCTTGACTACTGCGTGCAGGCGGGTGACGCGGCGGCGCGCGCGCTCGCGCACGAGGACGCCGTCAAGCACTACCGGCGGGCGATCCTCGTGCTGGACATGCGCAAGCCGGACGACCCGCGCCAGCGTTGCGAGGTCCTGCTCGCGCTCGGCGGCGTCGAGCTGCGCCGCGGCAACCCGGCGGCGCGCGGGACGTTCGAGACCGCGTCCGAGCTGGCGCGCGAAGCCGGGCTGGCGGAGCTGCTCGGGCGCGCGGCGCTCGGCTTCGCCGGCCGCTACACGGAGGCCGGGATCATCGACCACGCTGCGATCGCCCTGCTGCGCGAGGCGCTCGCGGCGCTCGACGGAGGCGACTCCGCGCTGCGCGCGGAGCTCATGGCGAGGCTGGCGGACGGGCTGCACTTCGCGGAGCCCGGCGCGACCGCCGAGCTCAGCCACGCCGCGCTCGTCATGGCACGGCGGGTCGGCGACACCCGCACGCTGGTCGCCGCGCTCGAGAGCCGGCACACGGCGCTCTTGCGCATCGCGCATCTCGACGAGCGCCTCGAGCTCAGCGAGGAGTTCCTCGCGCTGGCGGAGGCCGTGGGCGAGCGCGAGCTGCGCGCGCTCGGGCTGCACTGGCGCATCTACGACCTGCTCGAGGCGTCCGACGTCGCCGGCGCGCGGGAGGCGCACCGTGCGCTCGCGCGGGTCGCCGGCGAGCTGCGCCAGCCCCTGTACCGCCACTTCGCGGTCGGCTGGGAGGTCGTGTGGGCGCAGATGGCGGGCCGCGTGAGCGAGTCGGAGGAGCGCGCGCGGGAGGCGTTCGAGCTGGGCAAGCAGGCCCAGGCGCGCGACGCGCAGACCGTCTACGCGATCCAGCTCGTCGCGCTGCGCAGGCGCGAGGATCGGCTGTCCGATCAGGTGGCCACGATCACGGCGGCGATCGAGCAGCATCCGTCGCTCATCGCCTGGCGCGCGGTGCTGCCGCTGGCGCACCTCGCCGCGGGCAACGTCCCTGCCGCGATCGCGGAGTTCGAAGAGCTCGCCGACCGCGAGTTCGCCGCGGTGCCGCAGGACATGTTCTGGTTCACGGCGATGTGCGTGCTTGCCGAGACCTCGGCGCTGCTCGGCGACCGCCCGCGGGCGCAGATCCTCTACGACACGCTGCTGCCCTACCGAGACCGCAACGTGCAGGTCATGCAGGCCGCCTTCTGGGGTTCCTGCGAACGCTTCCTCGGCCTGCTCGCCGCCGCGCTCGGCAGGTGGGACGTCGCGAGCGACCATTTCTCGGCGGCGATCGCGCGCAACGAGGCCAGCGGCTGTCCCGTCGCCGCGGGGGTGGTCCGCCGCGACCATGCGCAGATGCTGCTGGCGCGGCGCGCACCGGGTGACGTCGAGCTGGCCGTCGCGCTGCTCGGCGAGGTGCTCGCGACGGCCCGGGCTGCCGAGATGCCGGTCCTCGTCGCGCACCTCGAGACGCAGCTCGCGGACATCGAGCGCGAGCAGGCCGGTGCGGACCCCGGGCCCGTCGCGCCCGCCGCCAAGCCGCGCCCCTGAGCGCGGCGCCGCATCCGCCGCCTGAACCTCCGCGCGACCGGGTACGCGGCGGCCATGGCGGGAGGGGCCCTACTGCGGACGAAGTCGATCGACGACTCGATCGCGGACACGAAGGACGAGGACAACGGCCTGCGCCGCACGCTCGGGCCGCTGGACCTCGTCGTCTTCGGCGTCGGGGTCATCATCGGAACGGGCATCTTCGTGCTGACCGGCAAGGCTGCGGGGACCCTCGCCGGTCCCGCGATCGCGCTGTCGTTCGTCGCCGCCGGGCTTGCCTGCGCGCTCGCGGCGCTCTGCTACGCCGAGTTCGCCTCGACGGTCCCGGTCGCCGGCTCCGCCTACACGTTCGCCTACGCGAGCATCGGCGAGCTCGTCGCGTGGATCATCGGCTGGGACCTCATCCTCGAGTTCGCGCTCGGCGCGGCGACGGTCGCGTCGGGCTGGTCGGACTACTTCCGCATCGTCTGCCACGACACGCTCGGGTTCGACCTGCCGGCGTGGATCGACGGCCCGCACCACAACCTCGTCGCCGCGCTGTTCGTGCTCGCGATCACCGGCCTGCTGTGCCTGGGCGTGAAGGTCTCGACCCGCGTGAACGCCGTGATCGTCGCGATCAAGCTCACGGTCGTGCTGCTCGTGATCGTGGCCGGGCTCTTCTACGTCACGGGCGGCAACCTCTCCCCGTTCGTCCCGCCGAGCGGCTCGACCCCCGCGCCCGGCGGCGGCGCGACCACGACGACCCTCTTGCAGGATCTCGGGTTCAACACCGGCACGTTCGGCGTCGGCGGCATCTTCAGCGCGGCCGCGCTCGTGTTCTTCGCGTTCATCGGCTTCGACATCGTCGCGACGGCGGCCGAGGAGACCAAGAACCCGCAGCGCGACATGCCGATCGGGATCTTCGGGTCGCTGGCGATCTGCACGCTGCTCTACGTGCTCGTGTCGCTCGTGATCACGGGGATGGTGCCCTACGACAAGATCAAGGTCGAGGCGCCGCTCGCGGAGGCGTTCCGCTCGGTCGGCGAGTCGGGCATCGCGCAGGTGATCTCGGTCGGGGCGCTCGCGGGCCTGACCACCGTGACGCTCATCCTCATGATGGGCCAGAGCCGGGTGTTCTTCGCGATGAGCCGCGACCACCTGCTGCCGCCCGCGTTCTCGCGCGTGTCCAGGCGCTTCAAGACGCCGTACCGCACGACGATCGCGACGGGTTGCGCCGTCGCGCTGCTGGCGTTCTTCGTCGAGCTGACGACGCTCGCGGAGCTCGTGAACATCGGCACGCTGTTCGCGTTCATCGTCGTGGCGATCGGCGTCGTCGTGCTGCGGCGCACCCGCCCGGACCTCGAGCGCTCCTACCGCACGCCGCTCGTGCCGCTGGTCCCGATCCTCGCGGTGCTCGCGTCGCTGTGGCTCATGCTCAACCTGCCCGCCGAGACATGGGAGCGCTTCGCGATCTGGATGGTGATCGGGATCGTCGTCTACTTCGCCTACAGCCGCGGCCGCAGCCGCGTCGAGTAGGCCGCGACGTCAGAGCGCCGGCGGCAGGCCGCACGCCGCGAACAGGCTCGCGTCGCGTCGTGATCTCGGCGACCTTGCCGCCCCTGGTCCGCAGGACGTCGAGCTTGAACGAGCGAAACTCGGTGGCGCGCCGGGCGCTCAGCGCGACGCGCGCCAGCGGATCGTGCCGGACTTGCACGTCTGGATCGTGCGCCCGCTCGCGCGGTCGGCCGTGCGGGCGCTCAGCGAGAACGTCCCGCGCGCGCCGCGCGAGCCGAGCTCGGCGGTGAAGCGGTCGTTGACGTGGATGACGGCCTCGCCCTGCGTGATCGTGTAGCGCTCGCGATCGGCGACGCGACCGTCGGCGTCGATCGCCACGCTCGTCTGCGGCGCCTCGATGCCGATCGCGAGCTGGCCGTCGTTGCACTTCACGGACTCGCCGAAGAGCGCGCGCGAGAGCGTGCGGCCGTCGCCGGAGACCCGCAGCACGATCGGGCGGTTGGGACCGGTGCTCTTCTGCGCCGTCGTGCCGTAGTAGCGCGCGGCCTTGGGCGCGCCCGGGTCGCCGAGGCCGCCGGTCGGGCGCCGCGCGCCGAACTTGACCGTGCCGCTGCGACACGTCGTCCTCTCGCCCGCGAGCGAGCGCTCGATCGTCGCCGTCAGCGTGCCCTCGGCCGCGCCGGGCGACGAAAAGCGCCCCGCCAGCTTGTAGGTCGTCGTGATCTTCAGCGACGGGTCGGGCTGCTGGCTGACGGTGCCGTCCGAGCTGAAACGCCCGCTGGCGGCGATCTTCGTGGCCGCCGAGATGTCCCCGCCGGCGCAGCGCCCGCGCACGGTCGCCTCGATCTCGAGGCGCCGCTTGGGCAGCGCCCGCAGCGCGACGATCGCGTTGCCAGCGCCGTCGATCGGCCGCGGCGGGGCGACGAGCGCGCCGCCGCCGAAGTTGCCGCGCACCGTGAGCGGCGCCTCCGCGACGGCGGGCGCCGCGAGCGTGACGGCGGCGAGAGCCCCGATGCATGCCGCTTGAGAGCGCACCGCCTCACCCTAGCCACGGCCGCTTGGACGCGTCGTGGCCGGGCGCTACGCTGCGTTTCCCACGACGATCAGGAGCGCCTCGCGATGGACGACTTCAGCACCTCCGGCTACGCACCAGCGGCGGCTCGCACGCGCTCCGAGGTCTCCACGCTGCTCGGTCAGGTCATGTTCCTCGTCGCGGTCGCGCTCGGCTTCTTGACCGCGGGCGCGCTCATCGGGCGCGACCTCTCGCAGGGCACCGCCTTCATCCTCTTTCTCGCGAGCATCGGCATGCTGCTGGCGCAGTCCTTCGGCGGCGAGCGCTTCCGCGTCGGGACGTTCGCGATCTGCTGGCTGTACGCGATCGCGCTGCTGATCGGCCTGGGATCGGTCCGACGATCGGCTACTTCCTCGAGCACGACAGCACCGTCCTCACGCAGGCCGCGGGCTGCACGGCGCTCGTCACGCTCGGCATGGGTGCCGCGGGCTTCGCGATGAGCAAGGACCTCGCCGCGTGGATGCGGCCGCTGTCGTTCCTGATCCTCGGGCTCGTCGTCGTGTCGTTCGCGACGCTGATCTTCTCGAGCGGCGGCAACCCGCTCCTCAGCGCGGGCATCGGGATCGTGTCGGCACTGCTGATCATGGTCGACTTCAACTACCTGCGTAAGCACGGCACGAAGGACGACGCGATCTGGCTCGCGACCGGCATCTTCATCTCGATCGTGAACATCTTCCTGTCGCTGCTGAACATCTTCGACAACTAGGCTCGCCGAGCCCCCGCGCTCCGCCGATCGGCCGATGGTCGATGATGCATCGGGCATGGCTGTCACGACTACTCGGTACGCCTGCAACGGGGACGTCAACCTCGCCTACCAGGTCCACGGCGAGGGGCCGATCGACCTGCTGCTCGTCATCTCGTTCATCTCGGACGTCAAGCACATCTGGGAGAACCCGGGCTTCGCGCGCTTCTTGACGCGCCTCATGCAGTTCTCCGCCTGATCATCTGGGACAGGCGCGGGACGGGGCTCCCGCAGAATGGCCCGCTCGGCGTCGAGCACGAGAGAGGCGACATCAACGCCGCGGTCGACGCGGCCGGAGCACGCGCCCGGCGGTCTTCGCGTACAACGCGGGTGGCCCGCTCGCCGCGCTGCACGCCGCGCGCTTCCCCGAGCGCGTCGGCGCGCTCGCGCTCTGCGGTCTGCTGCACGCCGTCGGCGACGACGACCTGCCGTGGGCCGAGTCCAATGAGGAGCGCGAGCGGCGCCTCTCGGGGATCATCGAGTGCTGGGGGGAGGGGACGACCCCCGCGGTCCTTGCGCCGACGGCCGCCGACGACACGCAGATGCGCGCGTGGCTCGCGCGCCTCGAGCGCCTCGCGGCCAGCCCCGGCCAGACGGGGGCCCGTCACGGCCGCGGGCCGGACCGACGTGCGGCCCGACCTCGCGTCGATCACCTCGCCCACGCTCGTGCTGCATCGCACCGACGAGGTGTTCGTCGACGTCCGCCACGGGCGCGAGTACGCGCGGCGGATCTCCGGCGCGCACATCGTCGAGCGGCCCGGCGTCGACTCGCTGCCGAGCGCCGGCGACACCGACGCGCTGCTCGGCGAGATCGAGGAGTTCCTGACCGGCGGGCGGCGCGGGGGAGAGCAGGAGCGCGCGCTGCTGACCGTGCTGTTCACGGACATCGTCGGCAGCACGGCGCGCGCCGCGTCGATGGCGAAAGCGCTGGCGCAACCTCCTCGAGCTGGATGACGCCGAAGTCCGGCGCACGCTCGGCGCCTTCGACGGCGACGCCATCGAGCGCATCGGTGACGGCTTCCTCGGGTGTTCGTCGGCGCGCCGAGCCGGGCGGTGCGCTGCGCCCGCGCGCTGCGCGAGATCGTCGCGAGCCACGGCGTGGACCTGCGCATCGGCCTGCACAGGGCGAGTGCGAGATCATCGGCGACGATGTCGGCGGGATGGCCGTCGACATCGCCGCGCGCGTCGGCACGCTCGCCGAGCCGGGCGAGATCGTGGTCTCGGTACTACGTACGGCACGGTCTTCGGCGCCGGGCTCGACTTCGACTACCGCGGCGACCAGATCCTCAAGGGCGTCCCCGGTCGCTGGCCGGTCTTCGTCCTGAACGCCTGACCTACGCCTCCCGCCCGCCTTTGTCGTCTATTACACGGTATCCGTGGAATATTCGACAAAGGCGG
>CAVUOK010000011.1:0-60314 GCA_963743055.1 uncultured Actinomycetes bacterium
CGCCGGTGCGGGCGCGGCTTCGGGTGCCGGCACGTCCGGCAGCTCGTCGGGCGAGGGCAAGAAGTCCTCGAAGCTGCTCGACCAGTTCGGGCGCAACCTGACGAAGCTCGCCGAGGAGGGCAAGCTGGATCCGGTCGTCGGCCGCGAGACCGAGATCGAGCGGATCATGCAGATCCTCTCGCGGCGCACGAAGAACAACCCCGTGCTCGTGGGCGAGCCGGGCGTCGGCAAGACCGCCGTCGTCGAGGGCCTCGCGCAGCGGATCACGACGTCGGACGTGCCGGAGCTGCTGAAGGGCAAGCAGATCTACACGCTCGACCTCGCCGCCCTGGTCGCCGGGTCGAAGTACCGCGGCGAGTTCGAGGAGCGCCTGAAGAAGGTGATGAAGGAGATCACCCAGCGCGGCGACATCATCCTGTTCATCGACGAGCTCCACAACCTCGTGGGTGCCGGTGCGGCCGAGGGCGCGATCGACGCGGCCTCGATCCTCAAGCCGGCGCTGGCGCGCGGCGAGCTGCAGACGATCGGCGCCACGACCCTCGAGGAGTACCGCAAGTACCTCGAGCGCGACTCCGCGCTGGAGCGTCGCTTCCAGCAGATCCGCGTCGAGCAGCCGTCGACGGAGGAGACCGTGCAGATCCTCAAGGGGTTGCGCGATCGCTACGAGCAGCACCACAAGGTGCAGATCACCGACGAGGCACTCGAGGCCGCGGCGGAGCTCGCGGACCGCTACATCTCCGACCGCTTCCTGCCCGACAAGGCGATCGACCTCATCGACGAGGCCGCGTCGCGCATGCGGATCAAGTCGATGACCTCCCCGCCCGTGTATCGCGAGCTCGAAGAGGAGATCGAGACGACGCGGCGCGAGAAGGAGTCGGCGATCGAGGCGCAGGAGTTCGAGAAGGCCGCGAACCTGCGTGACGCCGAGCGCCGGCTGACGCAGCGCAAGCGCGAGCTCGAGGAGCAGTGGGAGGCCGGCGAAGCGGAGACCGAGCGTCCCGCGATCGGCGAGGAGGAGATCGCCGACATCGTCTCGATGTGGACCGGCATCCCCGTGTTCAAGCTGACCGAGGCCGAGACCGCGAAGCTCATGCGGATGGAGGAAGAGCTCCACAAGCGCGTCATCGGGCAGCAGGCCGCCGTCGAGGTCATCTCGAAGGCGATCCGCCGCTCGCGCGCCGGCCTGAAGGACCCGAAGCGGCCGACCGGCTCCTTCGTGTTCCTCGGCCCGTCGGGCGTCGGCAAGACCGAGCTCGGGCGCACGCTCGCCGAGTTCCTCTTCGGCGACGAGGACGCGATGATCCGCGTCGACATGTCCGAGTACATGGAGAAGCACTCCGTGTCCCGGCTCGTCGGCTCGCCTCCCGGCTACATCGGCTTCGACGAGGGGGGCCAGCTCACGGAAGCGGTGCGCCGCAAGCCGTACTGCGTGCTGCTGCTCGACGAGATCGAGAAGGCCCACCCGGACGTCTTCAACATCCTCCTGCAGATCCTGGAGGACGGCCGCCTGACGGATTCGCAGGGTCGCACGGTGGACTTCCGCCATGCGATCGTGATCATGACGTCGAACATCGGCGCGTCCGAGATCGCCCGCAACACGCCGCTGGGATTCGCTGTCTCAGACGACGAGACGGGCATCACGTACGACGACATGAAGAACCGGATCATGGGCGAGCTGAAGAAGGTCTTCCGCCCCGAGTTCCTCAACCGGATCGACGACGTCATCGTCTTCCACAAGCTGCAGAAGGACGAGATCAAGCAGATCGTCGACCTGCTGCTGCGGCGGATCCGCGAGTCGATGGCCGATCGCGGGCTGCAGCTCGAGCTCACCGACGAGGCGAAGGACCTGCTCGTCGACAAGGGCTGGGACCCGGCGATGGGCGCCCGGCCGCTGCGTCGCGCGATCCAGCGCTACATCGAGGATCCGCTCGCGGACTTCGTGCTGCGGGCCGAGCTCACGCCGGGCGCGACGATCATGGTCGAGAAGGCACCCGACGAGGACGACCGCGAGGTCTCCCTGACGGTCGTCGAGCCGACGAAGGTGCCGGCATCGGTCGGCGGCGGCGCAGCCGAGGCCGACGACGGCCCGGCCGAGCCCGGCGGCGCGCTGGACCAGCCGACGGTCGAGGAGCCGAGCGGCGACTGACGCTGTCGCAATCTGACTGTTGATCGAGGGCGGCTCAGCGAGGCCGCCCTCGGTCGTTGTGGGGGGCGAACTTCGGCGGCGGCGCCCTATAGGAGGTATGGGGCCTGTTGGAACGAGAGGAGGAGCGGGTTACGATGAACGCCATGGCCACTGGCGCCCTGATGACCGCCGACGAGTACCTCGCGCTGGGGGCAGAGCATCCCCGGACGCAGCTGATCGAGGGTGAGGTCGTCTTGTACGAGCCTCTGCCGCAGCACCAGCATGTCTGCACGTGCCTTCTCGTGGCGCTCGTGAACTGGTCGCGCGTGGAGCGTGGGCGCGGCTTCGCGATCATGCCGCTCGACGTGCGTCTCGACGACCGCAACGTCTACGGCCCGGACATCCTCTGGTACGCGGAGGATCGAGGGCCCGGCCCAGCCGGGGGACGACCGTCGCCGATGCCGGACATCGCCGTGGAGGTGCGCTCCCCTTCCACCTGGCGCTACGACGTCGGTGTGAAGCTGCCGATATACGAGCAGAATGGCCTGCCCGAGCTGTGGCTCGTCGACACCCGCGCTGCGACCGTGCTGATCTTCCGCCGCTCGCGTGCCGACGCGCCCGGCTTTGACGTCCGGCTCGAGCTTGAGCTGGACGAGGCCCTCACATCGCCGCAGCTGCCCGGGTTCGCGCTGCCGCTACGCGAGCTGTTTCTCCAGGGCGATTGACCCGGCGCGCTACGCGTCGAGCGTGCGGCGCGCGGCGGCGAGGTCGAGGTGCGGCTCCCAGCCTGCGATGCGGCCCTCGCGCAGCGTCCAGAGGTGCGCGGCTGCCCAGCTCAGCGGGCTCGCCGCACCGGTGGGCGTCGCGCTGATCGAGACGAACGCGAGCACGTGCTCGGGATCGACCGGCACGAGCCCGTCGACGGTGACGTGCACGTGCTTGTAGCGCTCCTCCCAGCGCGCGACCCACTGCTGCCAGCCCGCGACGCCGCGCAGCGCGGACTCGGCGGGGCGCAACGGATCGGTGATCAGCTCGATGCCGGGATCGACGCTGTCGGCGAGCACGGACAGGCCCGCGTCGTTCCAGCGCTCGTACAGGCGATCGGCGACCTCGACGGCGGTCGTCATGAAGCCAGCATAGGTGCCCGCCGGGGCGCGGTAGCCGCATGTTCGAGCGGGGATCGTGCAGGCCGAGCGAACGATGTTCGCTCGTTTATTACGCCCTTAGGTTCATGGAGACGCTACGGCTCGCTGCCTTGACGCACCTGCATTCGCTGAGCTTCGACGAGCTGGGACAGCTGGCTCCCGCGGCCGAGGAGCTGCGGATCCCCGCCGGCCGGCGGGTGCTGCTCGGCGGCTCCCTGCACGACGCGCTCGTGCTGATCGCCGACGGCCGCGGGCTTGTGCGCTGCGCTGGCGAGACCGTCGCCGAGTTCGGCGCGGGTGACGTCTTCGGCGAGCTCTCCACGCGCCGGCCGGCATACGAGACCGCCACGGTGTACGCGGCGACGGCGCTGCACCTCGTCGCTTTCAGCACGCGCTCGGTGCGCCTGTTGCGCGAGCGGTCCCCCGAGACCGTCGACGCGCTGCTCGCCGCCTGCTCGCTCGACGCCGCCGAGCGGGCGACCGCGCTCGCCGGCCCGCGCCCGGCGCCCGTGCTGAAGCTCGTCTCCGCGGTCGCCGCGTAGAGCGCGCTCTCCTGCGAACGCCGACCCGCGCGGCAGGCAGGCGGCACGGCGTAGTACGCGCGTCTCCGACGCCGTCCGCGTGTCAGGCAGGCGCGCGGCGTAAGGCGCCGCCCTCCGACGCTGACCCGCGCGCCGAGCCGGCGCGCGGCGCAGAACCGACTCCTCTCTGCGACGCCGGAGCCGCGCGGCGAGCCGGCGCCGCGTCGGCGGAAGGCGGCCGGATCCCGCGCGGCGGTGCGGGGCTAGCATCACGCCGATGAGCGATTGGCCTCCGCGCGGCCCCGCGCGCGACGTCCCGCCGGACGTGCCGCCCGGTCGGCCCGCCACGCGCGTCGTGCACGCCGGGTTGCCGCACGCCGCGCAAGGCGAGCCGTTCTTGCCAGGTCCCGTGCTCGCGGCGCCGTTTCACCTCTCCGGGCCAAGCGACGCGTCGCGCTACGGCTACGGCCGCTACGCGAACCCGACGTGGTCGGCCTACGAGCAGGCGCTCGGCGAGCTCGAGGGCGGCGAGGTCGTGCTGTTCGCGTCGGGCATGGCGGCGGTCGCAGCGGTGCTCATGGACGGGTTGCAGGAGGGCGACGTCGTCGTCGTGCCCGGCGACTGCTACCCCGGCGTCCGCACGATCGCGCTCGAGCAGCTCAAGCCGCGGGGGATCGAGGCGCGCGTCGTCGCGACGGACGAGGAGGCGGTGCGCGCGGCGCTGCCCGGCGCGACGCTCGTCTGGGCCGAGACCCCGTCGAACCCTGGCCTCGACGTCCTCGACGTCGCCGCCCTCGCCGCCGACGCGCACGCCGCAGGCGCGATCCTCGCGATCGACAACACCCTCGCCACGCCGCTCACCCAGCGTCCGCTCGAGCTCGGCGCGGACCTGTCGGTCGCGAGCGCGTCGAAGCTGCTCAGCGGCCACTCGGACCTCGTGCTCGGCTACGTCGCGACGCGCGACCCCGAGCGCGCCGTGGCGCTGCGGACGTGGCGCGGCCTCACGGGCGCGATCGCCGGGCCGCTCGAGGTGTGGCTCGCGCACCGCTCGCTCGCAACGCTCGACGTCCGCCACGAGCGCCAGTGCGCGACGGCGCTGCGGCTCGCCGAGGCGCTCGCGGCCCGCGACGACGTGCCCGAGGTCCGCTATCCGGGCCTCACGAGCCACCCGGCCCACGCCCTGGCGGCGCGCAGCTTCGGCGGGCGCTACGGCTGCGTCGTGTGCTTCGACCTCGAGACCGAGGAGCGCGCGCAGGCGTTCCTGCAGGCGTGCCGGCTCGTCGCGGAGGCGACGAGCTTCGGCGGCGTCCACAGCTCCGCCGAGCGGCGGCTGCGCTGGGGCGTCGACGACGTCTCGCCCGGCTTCATCCGCATGAGCACCGGTGTCGAGGACGCGCACGACCTGATCGCCGACGTCCTCGCCGCGCTCGACGCAACGGCCTGAGGGCGTGCCGGCGCAGCTCGGCCGCGCGCCACGCGCGCGGCTCGGGCCACGGCCGGAGCCGCCACCGCGCGCGGCCCGGGCCGCGTCGGACGCCGCCCCCTCGCGAGCGACGAGTCAGGCCGCCGCGGGCGGCGCGTCGTCGCGCATCGGCAGTCGCTCCCGCGCGCCCGCTTCGAGCACGAGGCCGAAGCCGTGCCGCGCGACGAGCTCGCGGATCGGCTCGACGTCCAGCGACCCGTGGCGCTCGAGCACGATCGCCGGCTCGCCGCTCTCGTCGACCGCCAGCTTGTGAAACGCCAGGATCGACGTCGACATCGGCAGGTGGCTCGGGTACGTCGCGCGCACCCGCGCCTCCGCGCGGTGGCCGATCAGCACGATCCCGTCCTGGCGGCCGAAGTCCTCCTGGATGCCGTGCAGGTCGTAGTGCGCCGGCTCGACGCGGCCCGTGATCCCGCTCGAGACGTTCGCCGACGTGATGAACAGGAACTCGTCCTCGACGAGGCCGAGGATCTCGTCGAGCAGCGCGTTGGACTCACACCGGTACCCCGGCGCGATGACCTGCGTCGTGCGCGTCTCGGCGTCCAGCGAGGAGCAGTGGCCGGGGATGATCGCGGCGGCCGGCCCGCGAAAGCCCATCGGGCCGAGCTCGAAGAAGTCGTCCATGAGCGCGAGCACGCCGTCGCGGGTCAGGCCGTCCGGCAGCCCGCGCCAGTCGAACAGCAGGCCGTAGCGCTCGCGCGTCGTCGTCACGCTGCCGACCTGGTTCTCCGGGCGACCCTTGAGGAAGTTCACCCGCCGCACGGACTCCCAGCGCGGGTGCGCGGCGACCGCGCAGAAGTTGCCGAACGAGTAGAACACGGCAGCTCCGAGCGCGGTCGCGCGGGCGGCGAGCGTCCGGTCCGCCCCATCGGCGATGTCGAGCGCCGTCGCCGTCCAGTCCGTGGCCTCGATCGCGTCGAGGACGCCCACATGCTCGGAGGTGAGCTCGCCCACGAGGACGGGCGCGAGCTCGCGCAGCGAGATCCGCTCGGTGTGCGGGCGCAGCTCCGCGGCCACGCCCGCGCTGACGCCCGCGCGGGTCAGGACCGCGTACTCGAGGTTCTCCGTCAGCGCGAGCCAGCTCGCGTGCAGCAGGTCGCCGGAGCTCGCGATCGTCGTCCACGGCGAGCCGTCGGGGACGTCGCCGGTGATCCGCACCGTCACCGGGCCGCGGTCGCCCGCGAGCGGGCGCGCGATGTGCGAGCGGAAGTCGGTCAGGCTGACCCGCGTCAGGAACGGATACGCGGGCGTCAGCGCGCGCCGCACGGCCTTCTCGAGCGCGTCCACCGGCCCGTTGCCCGTCGCCTCGCCGCGCAGGACCTCGCCGCCGACCGCGACCTCCGCGGACGCGACCGACAGCGTGCCGCCGTCCTCGGCGCCCTTGCGCGAGTCGACGGCGTAGGCGAGCGGCTCGAACGCTGGCTCGTACGCGGCGTCGCAGCGGCGCACGAGCAGCTCGAACGACGCGGCCGCGTCCTCGAACTGAAAGCCCTGGCTCTCGAGCTGCTTGACCTTGCGCAGCGCGTCCTGCTCGGCCTGGCCGCCCGGCTCCAGGCGCACGCCGAAGTCCTTTGCGAGCTCGGTGATCGTCGCGCGGCCGCTGAGCTCGGACACCATGATCCGGCGCTCGTTGCCGACGACGGCGGGGTCGAGGTGCTCGTAGTTCGAAGGATCGCGGGCCACCGCGTGGACGTGGATGCCGCCCTTGTGGGCGAACGCCACGCGGCCGACGAACGGCTGGCGCGGGTTCGGCGTGACGTTGGCGATCTCGTCGACCGCCCGCGACAGCGCGGTCAGGCGATCGAGCTGCTCGCCCGCGGCGCAGGTGGCGCCGAGGCGCAGGACGAGGTTCGGCAGCAGCGTGCAGAGGTTGGCGTTGCCGACGCGCTCGCCGTAGCCGTTGATCGTCCCCTGGACGTGGCCGGCCCCGGCGCTCACCGCCGCCAGCGCGTTGGCGATCGCGAGGCCGCTGTCGTCGTGGGTGTGCACGCCGACGATCGGGCCGAACGTCGCGACGGCCTCCGCGACCGCCGCGCCGACGACCTCCGGCAGCGTGCCGCCGTTCGTGTCGCACAGGACGAGCCAGTCCGCGCCGGCGCTCGCCGCCGAGTCGAGCACCGCCAGCGCGTGCTCGCGGTTGCCGCGCAGCCCGTCGAAGTAGTGCTCGGCGTCGAGGATCACCTCGCGTCCCGCCGCCTTGAGGTAGCGGACGGAGTCGGCGACCATCGCGAGGTTCTCCTCGAGCGTCGTGCGCAGGACGCCGCGCACCTGGGCGTCGGAGGCCTTCGCGACGATCGCGACGGTCGGTGTCTCGGCCTCGATCAGCACGCGCAGGTTCATGTCGTCTGCGGGCTTGGACCGAGCCCGGCGCGTGCTGCCGAAGGCGCTCGCGCGCGCGTGGCGCAGCGGCTGCTCGCGCAGCGCCTCGAAGAACTGCGCGTCCTTCGGGTTGGACGCGGGCCAGCCGCCCTCGACGTAGTCGACGCCGAAGTCGTCCAGCAGGCGGGCGACCGCGAGCTTGTCGGCGAGCGAGAGCGAGAGCCCGGCGGCTTGGCAGCCGTCGCGCAGCGTGGTGTCGTAGATGCGAACCTCGGCGCCCATCGGGCCTCCCCGGTCGTGGTCGCGGTTGTCGGGCCGAAGATACGCGCTGAGGGCACGTCCGCGCGTGAGTTCGATCACGCCGGCCGCCTGTGGCATCCTGCTTGTCGTGAGACGGCGAAGCGGATGGGTCGATCCGAGCTGGCGCGTGCAGCGCGAGATCTCGCTGTCGGACCGCTATCTCGTCGAGTGGGTCGCGCAGGCGAAGGTCGGCGACGCGTTTCCCGAGCCGTGGAAATGGGCGTCGGATCCGATCGAGTCGATCATCCGCTCGCTGGTGCAGCTTGGCGTCATCGAGAAGCCGTCGCCCGACGTCGACCTCGCGACGGTCGCCACGGAGGCAGGCGCGTCCGCCCGCGCGTGGCTCGAGGCGAACCCGCGCACACCCCCGCCCGGGCCGGCCGGTCCGGCGTCGGGCGCGGGCCTGAAGTAGCCGCCCGCGGGTCTCAGCCGACCCGCAGGCCGATCCCCCAGATCAGGCACGCGGCGGTGGCCGTGTGGTTCGCGTCGCTGCGCGCCGAGCCGCTCAGGAACACTGTCTTCGAGCCCGACTGCAGGATGAGCTGGAACATCGTGTCGGCGATGCTGATCACCGGCACCGCCTGGTTGGGCAGCGCGGTGAAGACGATGCCGTCGCGCGAGTTGTCGATGTCGCGCCCCGTCAGCCGCGAGACGTTGACGCCGCCGGGCTGCGTCGCCGTGAACGTGATGATCGTCTGCGTCGACTTGACGCTCGCGGCGGGGTCCTGGTCGCGGCACTGCGCCTCGAACTTGCCGATCCCGGGGATCGTCGCGATCGCGACCACGGGGCCGGGCTGGTTGTCGACCGCGCGCAGGTACTTCGTGATCGACGTAGAGCCGCCGCGCATGACGTCCGAGACGAAGCGCCCGGGGATCCGGCCGCGCGCGCTCCCGCTGTTGGCCGTCGCGACGAGCTTGCCCTTCGCTGCGGCGAGCGTCGCGTTTGACGAGACCGCGCTCCTGCCATCCACGGCCCCCGAGTTGCGGGCGTAGTCGACTGCCGCGACGGCCGTTCCCGACAGCGCGACCACGAGCGCGACGAGCGCGACGACCATCGCCGGCGACGGCATTCTCCCCCTCATGTGACACCTCCTCCTACGACTCACGGGCCCCGTGCCCCGAGTCTGTCACGCGCAAGCTACCCGGGGAGATGGTCGATCCGGCGGCCCTGGCCGAGGAATCACCCGCGTGGGGGGGCGAAGACGTCGGGTCTGCGCCCTAATGTGAGTGAGATGGCACGCCCGGCCACGATCCACGTCTGCTCGGCCTGCGGGCACTCGTCCGCGCGCTGGCACGGCCAGTGTCCCGGCTGCGACGCGTGGAACACGCTCGTCGAGGAGCGTGCCGCGCCGCCCGCGCCGGCCGGGCGGGGTCGCGGTGGCGCGGGCGCCGCTTCGCGTGCCGGCGTCCCCCCCGGCCGCCCCGTTCGGCTCGCCGACGTCAGCACCGAGCGCGTGCCGCGGCTGCGCACGGCGATCGGCGAGCTCGACCGTGTGCTCGGCGGCGGACTCGTGCCGGGGTCGCTCGTGCTGCTCGGCGGCTCGCCCGGGATCGGCAAGTCGACGCTGACGAACATGGCGCTCGGCAACCTCGCCGCCGCCGGCCGGCGCACGCTTTACGTCTCCGGCGAGGAGTCGCCGGCGCAGATCCGCTTGCGCGCGGAGCGGCTGACGCCCGGCACGGGCGGTGCGCTCGATGTCCCCGTGCTCGCCGAGACCGACCTCGACACCGTCCTCGCCACGCTGCGCGCCGAGCGCCCGCAGGTCTGCGTCATCGACTCGGTGCAGACGCTGCACTGCTCGGACCTGAGCGGCGCGCCCGGCTCGGTCGGACAGGTGCGCGAGGTCGCCGGGCGGATCATGCAGGTCGCCAAGGCCGACGACATCGCCGTCCTGCTCGTCGGCCACGTCACGAAGGAGGGCGCGCTCGCGGGCCCGCGCGTGCTCGAGCACCTCGTCGACTGCGTGCTGCAGTTCGAAGGCGAGCGCGAGCGGACGTACCGCACGCTGCGCGCGCTGAAGAACCGCTTCGGCTCGACGAACGAGGCCGGCGTGTTCGAGATGCGCCAGAGCGGCCTCGTCGAGGTGCTCGACGCGAGCGCGCGCTTCGTCGCCGAGGCGACCGGCAAGCCGGGCTCGGTCGTGCTCGCGGCGATGGAGGGCACGCGACCGCTGCTCGTCGAGGTCCAGGCGCTCGTCTCGCCGTCGGAGCTCGTGCCGCCGCGGCGCGTCGTCAACGGCCTGGATCGCAACCGCCTCGCGCTCGTGCTCGCGGTGCTCGGGCGCCACGCCGGCGTCGGCGTCGGCAGCGCGGACGTGTTCGTCAACGTCGTCGGGGGTGTCCGGGTCGAGGAGCCGGGCGCGGATCTGGCGATCGCGCTGGCGGTCGCGAGCGCGTCGCGCGGCGTGGCGCTGGGCTCCGGCAAGCCCGTCGTGTGCTTCGGCGAGCTCGGCCTCACCGGCGAGCTGCGCTCGATCGCACACCCCGATCGCCGCCTGAGCGAGGCGGCGAAGTTCGGCCTGCGCGACGTCGTCTCGCCCGAGACGGCGCCCACATTGCGCCAAGCGCTGCGCGCCGTGCTGCCCGCCTCCGCGCCGCGTACCGCCGCGGCGTAGCGCTCCTCGACCATCAGCGGTCCGGCGCGCCGGTACCCAATATTTGCGAGACGAAACCCGCGGATGTACCTAAAAACCCAAGCGATCGGCCAGCCTTTCGGGCACATCTCCGTCGATGCACCAGGACTTTGGACAACCGCGGTGTCATTGACCATAATTCGACGTATGGTTGTGAGGGTGGTACCACACAAGAGCCAACTCACGACGGGCTTCTGCCCGAGAAGGGAATGACGATGACAATCGTCCTCGCTCCCCAGCAGTCCACTACCACCGGACTCATCATGCGCGCCGCGCCGCTGTCCCAGGTGCCGAAGGCGTGCCCGTCGCACCTCTGCCGGTTCGTCACGGCACCCGCGCGCTGACACGCTCCGCCGCCGCGCCCGCTCTGAGCGGGCGCGGCACGCGGGCCCGCCCGCTCTGAGCCCCACCGACTCGTCCCGCCGGCATGCGGCGGCGAGCAACCCGCCACTCGACCAGGAGGCGCACGTGCCCGACCACCGCCCCCAACGCTCTGTGCCCGATCGTCCCTTTGCCGCGCGCGACCTCATCATCCGCCGGGATGGCGCGCCCGTCAGCGACCGCACGCTGGTCATCGACCCGTGGACTCAGCGCTGGCTCGTGTGCGCGGCAGGGGCGGAGCATGTCCTGCAAATGGCCGACGGGGAACGGACCGTCGACGAGATCGCCGCTGCCGCCGCCGAACACGATGTCGAGATGTTCGGCGATCCGAGCGTGGTGCCGGCGCTCGTCGACGAGCTCGTCGACCAGCGGCTCATGTTCCGCGAGGCGTCCGAGCGCCGCGAGATCGGGCTGCCGGTATACAACAAGTCCTCCATCGTCGGCTTGCATCTCGAGGTGACCAATGCCTGCAACCTGCGCTGCCGGCACTGCTACGTCGAGTCCGGGGCCGCCCTGCCCAACGAGCTGTCCGACGATGAGCTGCGCGCCGTCGTCGATGAGCTCGCGCCGTTCTCGGGCAAGACGATCGCCATCTCCGGTGGCGAGCCGATCGTGCGCAAGGGGTGCCTGGATCTCGTCGCCCACTGCGCGATCACGCAAGGCCACCACGTCGACCTCTACACCAACGGCTACAAGTTCCCGCGCAAGTTCGCTCACCGCATCGTCGAGCTGTCGGAGCAGGCGCCGAGCCAGATCCGCCTCCAGGTGAGCCTCGAGGGCGCGCGTGCGGCGACCAACGACCTGATCCGCGGGCGCGGCAGCTTCGAGCGGACCATCGCGAGCCTCGAGATGTTCGGCGAGCTCGGCCTCAACCGCCAGACGCGCTTGTTCGTCTGCGTGA
The DNA here is from genome assembly GCA_963743055.1 of uncultured Actinomycetes bacterium. Taxonomy (GTDB): domain Bacteria; phylum Actinomycetota; class Thermoleophilia; order Solirubrobacterales; family Solirubrobacteraceae; genus CADCVQ01. The sequence goes on from CAVUOK010000011.1 coordinate 11,809, forward strand.
CGAAGCTCAACGTCGACGAGATCGACGCGCTCATCGAGCTCGCGGAGCGCCTCGAACTCGGCTCGGTGAACTTCTCTCAATGGCAGCGTCAGGGCAACGCCAGCGACACGCCGTGGGAGAGCATCGCGCCCACGACCGCGGAATGGGTCGCCGCCGGCGAGCGCCTGCTCGACTACCGGGGCGACGTCCAGGTGAGCGGCAACTTCTTCGGCGATCTCAAGAACGTCGACCACGGCGGCTTCACGCTCGACCAGGCGCTCTTTCCGAAACACCTGTACTTCTACAACGCGGTCCCACGCATCTCACCCGACGGCATGATCTTCGCTGACCAGTTCTGGACACACCCCGACTGGTCACTCGGTAACGTCCGCGACATGACCATGGCAGAGGCGTTCGACACGCCGAAATTCTACGAGCAGCTGGCGGCCATGCGCGCCCGCGTCGAGAACGTGCCGGAGTGCGCGGCATGTGAGTGGCGAGGTCTGTGCGAGAGCGGATCGCCGGGCCACACCCACGCCGAGTACGGCGACCTCGATCACAAGGACCTGTTCTGCGACGCTCGCAAGTACTGGTTCGAGCGCTTCGCGGCGGCGCAGCTCGAGGCGACGTCGTCGTCGTGACGGACGCCTCCACCTCGATTCCGTGGGCCGAGCGCCTCGCGCTGATCGCCGACGGTTGGCTCATGGCAGATGTCCAGGGCGAGGTGCCGGCGCATGTCGTCGTGCCGCTCGAGAACCCCGATCTGTACGACCGTGCAGAAGCGGACGCGGCGCTTCTCGACGACTGCGCGCGGTACCGATCGCTGAGCATCGGCACGCGCTCCGGGCGGACCGTCGGGTTGACGAGCGCGAGGTTCGGCGCACCGTCGGTCGCGATGCTCGTCGAGGTCCTGGCCCGGCGCGGGGTGCGAAGCGTCGTCGGCGTCGGCTACTGCGGTGGCCTTGACGTGGACCTGCGATGCGGCGACCTCTTGGTGTGCGTCGCCGCGGAAGGCGACTCGGGGATCGGAGCCGCGCACGGCCGCCCGCCTCGCGCGACCGCCGACGTCCGTCTCGTCGCCGAGCTCGAGCGGGCGCTCGAGGGCCCGGTTCAGCGAGGCGCGGTGTGGTCGGTGGACACGCTCGTCGCGCAGACCGACGAGGCGGTGCGGCGCTGGATGACACGGGGCTTTCGCGGCGTGGACATGGAGAGCGCCGCGCTGCTGGCGGTCGCCGAGGCCGTGGGCGTCGCCGCGGCGACCGTGCTCGTCGTGTCGGACCATCCTGCGAGCGGGCTGCCGACAGACCCGAGCCTGCTTCCCGCCGCCAGCGCCGCGGCGTACGCTGCGGCGCTCGACTGCGCGTGACAGCGCCGCGGTTCTCGCGCTTGGGCGCGGGCGGGCTGCTGACCGCGGCGACCGTCGCCTCGGTGCTGGGCGACGGCATACGGTTCGCAGTGCTGCCGCTGCTCGCGATCAGCCAGGGCGCCGGCGCGACGCAGGTCGCGGGGCTGTTCACCGCCTCCACGGCGCCCTTCCTCGTCGCGCCCCTCGTCGGTGGAGTCCTGGCCGATCGCGTGGATCGCCGGACGCTGATCGTCGCGGTCGACCTGCTGCGCGCCGCGCTGGCCGCGGGGCTCGCGGTCCTGGTGCTGACAGGCCCCATCGCCGTGGGCGTGCTCTACGGCGCGGCGGTGCTGCTCGGCTTCCTCGAAGGCCTCTACACGCCCGGGCTCATCGCGTACGTCGCCGACGCGGTGCCGAGCGACCGGCTGCCATCCGTCAACGCGCGCATGATCGGCGCTCAGGAGGCTGGTCGCGACCTCATCGGCCCGGTCGTCGGCACTGCCATCTTCGCGTTCGCCGCCGCCGCGCCGTTCGCGATCGATGCGCTGACCTTCGTCGCCTCCGCGCTGATCATCCTTCGCACCTCGCCGTTGCACGCTGCACCGCCCACCGCTCCGGGTGCCGCGACCGGCGGCCAGATCAAGCGGTTCGCGACGGACCTTCGCGAGGGTGCGCGCTGGCTGGTCCGCACGCCTGTGCTGCTGCGGATCACGGTGATGGCCGCGACCGGCAACTTCGTGCATTTCGCCACGCTGAGCGTCTTGGCGGTCTTCGTGCTGGACGTCCTCGACGGCGGTTCGGCAGCCTACGGGGCGCTGCTGACGACCAGCGCCGCCGCCGGCGTGGCCCTCTCCCTCGGGTCGTCGTGGCTCGGCCGGCGGCTTGGCACGGCCAGAAGCCTCTTTGCCGCCATGCTCCTGTTCGCGGCCGGGCTCCTGCTCGTCGGTGCCGCTCGCTCGCTCGTGCCGGCCTTCGCCGGCTACGCCCTGGTGGGGATGGGCTTCATGCTCTGGAACGTCATGGCCACGACCTACCGCCAGCGCATGACGCCACCGGCGCTGCGCGGCCGCACCGACGGCATCTTCAGATTCGCGGTCATGGGCGCGTTGCCCCTCGGCGCCGTCGCCGGCGGTCTGATCGCCTCCATGTCCTCGCGGGCGCCCTTTCTCGTCGGGGCCGCGCTGGTGGCGGTCGTCGCGATCGCGACGGTCCGACCCGTCGGCGTGACGAGTCCGGCCGCGACCCCGGCTTAGCGCGTCATCCGGCCGCGCGGCGGGTCCGCGCAGCGCCGCCGCGTAGCCGCGCGAGGGACTGGGGTCCCGGGGAATCCTCAAATTCCCTAAGTACCCGCTAAAATGGCCGGGATGGTTCAACGAGTAGGGGACGAATCACACGAGCTGGAGTCTCGTCAAGAGCCCCGACTTGTCAAGGCGTTGGAGATGGTCGCCCCCGGTACGACGCTGCGCGAGGGCATCGACAACATCGTCCACGCTCGCACCGGCGGACTCATCATCGTCGGCGAGGTCGACGAGCTGAGCTTCTTGTTCTCCGGCGGCATCAAGCTCGAGATCGACTACACCCCCGCGCTGCTCTACCAGATCGCCAAGATGGACGGCGCGATCGTGCTGAACGCGAACGCCACGCGCATCGCGATGGCGAACGTCCAGCTCATGCCGGACCCGACGATCCTCTCGCTGGAGACCGGCACGCGCCACCGCACCGCCGAGCGCGTCTCCAAGCAGACCGACGCGCTCGTCATCGCGATCTCCCAGCGCCGCGAGGTCGTCTCGCTCTACGTCGACGGCGGCAAGTACATCCTCGAGGAGATCCCGGTCGTGCTCGCCAAGGCGAACCAGGCGCTGGCGACGCTCGACAAGTACCGCACCCGCCTCGACCAGGTGTCGACGCGGCTGACCGCGCTCGAGTTCGAGGGCGGCGCCACGCTGCACGACGTGCTGACCGTGCTGCAGCGCTCCGAGCTCGTGACGCGCATGGCCGTCGAGATCGAGCGCTACATCGTCGAGCTCGGCACCGAGGGCCGGCTCATCGAGATGCAGCTCGAGGAGACGATGGTTGGCACCGCCGCCGACAAGGCCGCGCTCGTGCACGACTACCTCGCCGAGAACACCGACGAGGACTTCGCGGGCGCGCTCGACCAGATCGGCCGCCTGCCCCACCACGACCTGCTGGACTTCGGTCGGCTCGCCGAGCTGCTCGGCTACGACCGCAAGCTCAACACCCTCGATTACCCTGTGTCTCCACGCGGGTTTCGCATCCTCGGGCGCATTCCGCGGCTGCCGAAGCTCGTCGTGGCGCAGATCGTCAACGACTTCGGCGGGCTCGACGAGATGCTCGCCGCGACCGACGCCGAGCTGGAGACCGTTGACGGCGTGGGCGAGATCCGGGCGAAGGACATCCGCGAGGGCCTTCGCCGGTTGCAGGAGATCAACCTCGTGGACCGGTACCTGCAGACCTGATGTTCACAGACCGTCCGTCGTCATAGCCGGCCAGTGCCGGCACCAACCAAGGAGGACACCATTCCCGAAGCCATCGAAGAGCAGCTGCTCGAGGACCTCGAGACCCGTACGGTCGAGAACATCGAATTCGAGCTGGGCGACAACGTCGTCTATCCGCATCATGGGGCCGGGCAGGTCCTCAAGAAGGAACGGCGCAAGATGTTCGGCGAGGAGCGGGAGTACCTCACGATCAAGATCCTGCACAACGACATGACGGTGATGGTCCCGTGCGAGAACGCAGGCGTCGCAGGTCTACGCCGCGTGATCGACGAGGAGACGGTCCAGAAGGTCCTCGCAGTCCTCGCCGACGAGGTCTCGGAGATGCCGAAGAACTGGAACCGCCGGTTCAAGCACAACCGCGACAAGATCAAGACTGGCGACATCTACGAGCTTGCAGAGGTCGTGCGCAACCTCGCGATCCGCGAGCACGAGAAGGGCCTGTCGACCGGCGAGAAGCAGATGTTCACCCGGGCCAAGAAGATCCTCGCGTCCGAGCTGATGTACGCGCTCGACAAGGACGAGGACGAGGCCGAGCAGCACCTCGACGACCTGCTCGCCGAGAGCGCCGGCGTGGTGGCCAAGTAGCACTCGCACTCGTCGTAGCTGCAGGGAGAGGCGAACGCCTTGGGTCGGAGGGGCCCAAGGCGTTCGTCGTTGTGGGCGGACGCCCGATGCTCGAGTGGAGCATCGAGGCGCTGCGCGCCGTTCGCGAGGTGACGCAGATCGTGGTGGCGCTGCCCGATGGCGCTTCGGCACCGGCGGGAACGATCGGCGTCGTGGGAGGTGCGCAGCGGTCGCACTCGGTCTTGAATGCCCTGCGCGCGGGTGAGGGCGATCCGGTGATCGTCCACGATGCCGCGCGCGCGCTCGTGACGCCGGCGATCTTCGCGGCGGCGCTGCGCGAGCTCGAGGAGCATCCCGATTGCGATGCGGTGATCGCCGCGGCGCCGGTGACCGACACGATCAAGGAGGCGGGCGACGGGGTGGTGACGCGCACGCTCGACCGCTCGACGCTGTGGGCGGTGCAGACGCCGCAGGTCTTTCGCCGCGCGGCGCTCGAGCTAGCCCTCGCGGCCTCCGACGAGCTGCTCGCCGCGGCGACCGACGACGCGTGGCTCGTCGAGCAGATCGGCGGGGTCGTGCGCGTGGTCGCGTCGCCGCGCGAGAACATGAAGATCACGACGCCGGGCGATCTGCGGGTCGCGGAGCTGGCCCTGCGAGAGCGGGGCTGAGCGGTCAGCGCCTGACCGCGTCGAGCTTGCGCGAGCCCGAGCACGTCGAGAACTCCATCTCGACCTCGCCCTGGAAGCGGCGATCCCGCAGCCGCCCTCTGAGCAGCACGCGCGCGCCCTGGTCGGTCTCGAGCAGCCCGGTCACCGATCCGTCGGGGGCGACGCGCGCCGATCCGAGGACCGCGAACGCGATGATCGCGCGGTTCTGCGAGACCGTCGGCCCTACGCAGAACGCGGCGAGCGACGCCTTGAAGTCACGCAGGGAGGTGCCGTCCTTGGTGACCTTGAAGCGCAGCGTCGAGTTCGGCGCGGGCTCGCGAGCCGCGTAGCTGCCGTCGTCGCGGCCCGAGGTCGCGCGGCGCCCGCCGCGGCGCACGGTCACCGTTCGCTCGGCCAGGTCGAAGGTCTGCGCGGCGGCTTCGATCCGGATGTGCACGCGCTGGCGGCCGGCCGGCAGCCTGGCGACGAGATCGAGCTGCGTGCGGTACGGCTTCTTGACGACCGTGAGCCAGCTCGAGCGCCCGCGGCGCTGCAGCGACACCTGTGCGCCCGAGAGGCGGCTCGGGCTCTCGAACCTGAACACCCCGAGGTAGCCGGCGTAGACGCGGCCGGGCAGCTTCAACGTCCCGCGGATGTCCGGCTTGACGACGAACGACCGGACCGGGCCGGCCTCGTACCCGCCGGCGCAGCCCTTGCAGAGCCGGTACACCTGCCAGTACACGCGCCCGCCGACGATCTCGGGCGAGCTCGAGCTGTCGTAGGTGTCGAGCTTGGCGGTGCACGTCGCCGGGTCGGCGGGCGACTGGAACGCGCTCGCGTCGCTGCCGAAGGGGTGGGTCGCGAGGCGCCCGTCCGGGCCGAGCGCCGGACCATCCGAGAAGCGCACGTCGTAGTCCTCGTAGTCGCCGCGGCTGGACGTCTCGCCGTAGATCTCCACGGTGTAGGCCGGGCAGGCGAAGCTCACGGGAATGCCGGTGGCGGCCGCCGGGAGCACCGCGCCGTCGGCGGGCGTCAGCGGCACGACCGGCGGGTCGCCCGGCAATCCGAGGGCGCCCGCCGCCAGCGTGAGCGCGAGCGCGGTGGCGAGCAGCGCGAGCGAGAGCCTCATGCGCGCAACGTACCCGCTGCGGCCGAGCTTGTGCGCCCGATGGCGGGGTGGGCCGGTGTGCTGAAATCCCGCGCCCGATGCTCACCGACTACCACCTGCACCTTCGCCCCGACGACACCGGCGCCGACGCTGCGACGTACTTCACCGCCGGCAACGCCGAGCGCTACCGGACGGTCGCCGAAGAGCGCGGGATCGCGGAGCTGGGCTGCGCCGAGCACGTCTATCGCTTCGCGCAGGCGCTCGAGGTCTGGCGCCATCCGCTGTGGCGCGAGAGCGCGGTCGACGACATCGACGAGTACTGCGGGTTCGTACGCGAGCAGACCGACCTCAAGCTCGGCGTCGAGGCGGACTTCATCGTCGGGCGCGAGGACCACATGGCAACGCTGCTCGAGGCGCGCGACTGGGACTTCGTCGTCGGCTCGGTGCACTTCGTCGGCGAGCATGCCGTCGACCACGACGGCTACGAGATCTACGACTGCCGCTCGCAGCGCCCGGACGCGCTCTGGCGGCGCTACTTCGAGACGCTCGGCGAGGCCGCGCGATCCGGGCTGTTCGACATCCTGGCGCACCCCGACCTCGTGAAGATGTGGGGCGGCCGGCGGCCCGTGCCCGAAGGCGACCTGCGGCGCTTCTACGATCTGGCGATGGATGGCATCGCCGAGTCGCAGATCGCCGTCGAGGTGTCGACGGCCGGGCTGCGCAAGCCCGTCGGCGAGCTGTACCCCGCGCCCGCCTTCCTCGAGATGTGCCTCGACGCCGGCTGTCCGGTGGCGCTGTCGAGCGACGCGCACGTCCCGGGCGACGTCGGGCGCGACTACGAGGCGGCCCTGGCGATGCTCGAGCGTCTCGGCGTCGGCGAGCTCGCGGTCTTCGAGCGGCGCGAGCGCCGGCTGGAGGCGATCGGATGAGCTCCGGCGCGGGCGTGCGGACAGGCCTGGGCTGGGACTCGCACCGCTTCAAGGCGGGGCGCCCGCTCATCCTCGGCGGGGTGTCGTTCGAGGGCGCCGAACTCGGCCTCGACGGGCACTCCGACGCGGACGTCCTGACGCACGCGATCATGGACGCGCTGCTCGGCGCGGCGGGCCTCGACGACATCGGCGTGCACTTCCCCGACACGGATGGCGCGTACAAGGACGCCGACTCGATCGCGCTGCTGGGCGAGGTGCTCGCGACCCTGGCGTCGCACGGACTGCGTCCCACGCACGTCGACACGACAGTCCTCATGGAGCGCCCGAAGATCGGTCCGTACCGTGGCGCCATTCGCGAGCGGCTCGCGGAGGCGCTCGGGCTCGACCCGTCGGCGGTCAACGTGAAGGCGTCCACCGGCGAGGGCATGGGCTTCGTCGGGCGGCTCGAAGGCGTCGCCGCGCTGGCCGTCGTGACCGTCGTGCAGGGCTGACGGGCTACGCGGCCTCGGCTGCGTCGCGTGGCGCCGGCGAGGTGCCCTCGTCGCTTGCGAAGTGCCGTGCGAGCAGGTCGCTGACCTGCTCGGGCCGCTCGACCTGGGGGATGTGACCGGCGTCGTCGAGGAGCACCTGCTCGGCGCTCGGCAGCCACTGCTCGACGTGGTGGCGCAGGGACGGGCGGATGACCTCGTCGTGCGTGCCCCAGATGAAGAGGCTCGGCGCCTTGAGGCCGGCCAGCTGCGTGTAGAAGCCGTGCGGCCCGAACGGCGCGTCGAGGTAGATCTGGCGCAGCGCCGCGAGGAACGCGACACGCGCGCCGGGGCTTGCGTACGTGCGCCGGAACTCGTCGACGACCAGGTCGGCGAGCCCCGGGTTCATGCTGTCGGGGTCGGCGAAGAGCTCGTGGAAGCGCCGCTCGATCATGCCGCGGGTGAACTGGTGGGGCAGCAGCGCGACCTCGGGTCGCACGAGCCGCACGAGCGCCGGGTAGGAGCGGCCGACGAACGCGACGGCGGGGCTCAGCAGCGCCAGCGCGCCGACGCGCTCGGGATGGCGCAGCGCGAGCTCGATCGCGACCCGGCCGCCGAGCGAGTTGCCGGCGAGGTGCGCGCGCTCGATGTCGAGCGCGTCGAGCGTCTCGCGCACGGTGTCGGCAAGCCAGGCAGGGCTGTACGGGGCGCTGGCGGGCTTGGAGGACTGGCCGAAGCCCGGCAGGTCGATCGCATGCACGCGGTAGTCGTGGGACAGGATCCCGGCGGCGTCGACGAACGAGCTCTTCGTGCTGCCCAGGCCGTGGATCAGCACGACGTCGGGCCCGTGGCCGGTCGTCAGCGTCGAGACGCGGGGGCCGCTCGCCAGGCGCACGTCATGGACGCGCAGCAACGGCGGGCCGCCGTCCTCGAGGTTGAAGAGCCCCTCGAACGCGATCGCCAGGTCGAGCCGGCCGCTGACGCCCAGCAGGTTCCGGCGAAACGCCTCGCTGCCGGCGATCTCCCCGCGGCGCAGGGCGTTCCACGTGGTGGCGTCGGACGTGAACACGGCGTCCGCGGTGCGCTTCGTCGCGCCGTGGTGAACGCTCGCCTCGCGCTCGGTGCAGCGCACCTCGACGGCGGGCGCGTCGCCGAGGAGGATGCGGTACGTCGCGTCGAAGCCCGGCGCGGCGCCGAGGTAGCGCTCGGGCAGCGATCGAAACCCTGCCTCGATCCGCTCTGCGTCGGCCTCGCTCATCGTCCGCTCCACGCTACCCCCGTCGGGCGTCGGGCTCAGCCGGCCATCGCGGCGCGGATCGCCTCGACCCAGGCATCGGCGGTCTTCCGGCGCCCCACGAGCACGCCGAAGATGCGCTCGCCGTCGGCGTCGGCGAACCGCACCTTGACCACTGGCCCGCTCCACTTGTCGTTGTGGCCGCGGCCTCGTTCGACGCCGATCACCGACGCGAGCGGGGATGACCCATGTCTTCTCAGGCAGCCAGCGTAAACCCGAGCTGGGCCGTGCGCAGGAGGCGTTCGAAGCCGGCATCGTGCCGGACCGGCCTCGTCTTTTCGAGCGCGGCAGGCGTTCAGCTCCGGAGATGTGTCACGTCCCCGCCCACGCGCGTGAGTCTGGGGGGTTCCCAGCCACCAAGCGAGGACTGTCCATGCTCCGTACGCCGGTTGCGTCGTTCGTCGCACTCTCGCTGTCGCTCGCGGTCGCGGGTTGCTCGTTGCCGGCGTCGGGACCGACATGCGGCGAGTTCTTGAACATGACCAACGAGGACAAGCGCCAAGCCGTCATCGACTGGGCCAAGGACCACGACGACCGCGTCGAAGCCGACAACCCGGATTCCGTCACGAGCGGGTTTGCCATGTTCCAGAATCTCGCGAGCTTCACGAGGTACTGCGGCCAGCCCGGCCACGAGGACGACCACCTCGGCGACCTGTCGCCGGCCTGACCCTCCGCGGCGGCTGACAGGGTGCCGGCGTCGCCGCGCGCGACGCGACGCCGGGCCTCGATAGGGTCACGCGGTGGCCGCGATCCGCCTGCACGACACCCGCTCGGGCGAGCTGCGCGAGCTCGTGCCCGGCCCCGGCGGCCGGGTCGGCATCTACGCCTGCGGGCCGACCGTCTACGGCCGCGTGCACGTCGGCAACGCCCGGCCGTTCGTCGTCTTCTCGCTGCTCAAGCGCTTCCTCGAGCACGAGGGCCACGACGCGACGCTCGTCGTGAACATCACCGACGTCAACGACAAGATCTACGACGCCGCGCGCCCGCTGGGCGTGCCGAGCGCACAGCTCGCGAGCGAGATGGCGGCCCATTACCTCGCCGACACGGATGCGCTGCAGCTCGGCCGCCCCGACGCGGAGCCGCTCGCGTCCGAGTCGATCGACGGGATCGTCGACCTCATCGCGGCGCTCGTCGAGCGTGACAACGCCTACGCGGTCGACGGCGACGTCTACTTCCGCGTGCGCGCCGACGCCGGCTACGGCTCGCTGAGTCACCGCGCGATCGACGAGATGAACCAGGGCGAGGGCGGCGAGGGCACCGACCGCAAGGAGGATCCCCTCGACTTCGCGCTGTGGAAGGCGCAGAAGGAGGGCGAGGACACCGCGTGGGACGCCCCGTGGGGGCGCGGCCGGCCGGGCTGGCACATCGAGTGCTCGGCGATGGCCGAGCAGCTGCTCGGCGTCGGCTTCGAGATCCATGGCGGCGGCAACGACCTCGCGTTCCCGCATCACGAGAACGAAGCGGCGCAGACGCGGATGGGCCGCGGCGCCGAGCTCGCGCAGATCTGGATGCACAACGGGATGCTGCAGCTCGGCGGCGGGACGATGGGCAAGAGCCTCGGCAACGCGATCCGCCTGCACGACGTCGTCGCGGACGTCGGGCGCGACGCGCTCGTCATGCTCTTCGCGGGCGCGCACTACCGCCAGCCGATGGCCTTCGACGACGAGCGCCTGGCCGAGGCGGGCGCGCGCGTCGCCCGCATCCGCGACGCGGCGCGCCAGCTCGCAAGCGGCGTGTCTCCGCAGGACATGCGCGTGCACCGCAACGCGTTCTTCGAAGCGCTCGCCGAGGACTTCAACACCTCCAGGGCGCTTGGTGCCCTGTTCGAGTGGATCCGCGAGGCCAACCGCCGCGAGGGGCCCGTCGGCAGCGCGGACCTCGTCGAGATGCTGACGGTCCTCGGCCTCGAGAACCTCGCAGCCGCCGGCGACGCCGCGGGAGCGGAGGAGTACGAGTTGCTCGACCGCCGCCAAGCGGCGCGCGTGGCGAAGGACTGGACGGAGGCCGACCGCTTGCGCGACGAGCTCGCCGAGCGTGGCTGGACGGTCCGCGACGGGCCGGAAGGCGCCGAGCTCGTGCGCCGCTCGCCGTGAGGCTCCGCGGTCGCAGCGCGGCGCGCCCGGCCGAGGCGCGGCCCGCCGCGATGCTTCGCGGCCGCAGCGCGCCGCGCCCGGTCCGCGCGCGGCGCAGCGCGATCCTTCGCGACCGCCCCTTCACACGGGCCGCGCCCGGCCGGGTCGCGGGTCGCTCGTGATCCTCTACGGCCGCAACCCCGTCCACGAGGCGCTGCGCGCCGGCCGGCGCCGGATCGAGACCGTGTGGGCGACCGAGCGCGCGGCGCGCGAGTCGTGGCTGCGCGAGGTCCCGGCGGTGCAGGTCGTGACCGGCGCCGAGATCGAGCGGCGCGCGGGCTCGCCCGACCACCAGGGCATCTGCGCCGAGGCCGGCGGCTATCCATATGTCGGCGCAGCCGAGCTGCTCGCGACAAAGGACCCCTTCGTCGTCGCGCTCGACGAGCTGCAGGATCCGCAGAACCTCGGGGCGATCTGCCGCACCGCGGAATGCGCCGGCGCGACGGGCGTCGTGCTCTGCGAGCGCCGCGCGGCCGCCGTCACACCCGCCGCCGCGAAGGCCTCCGCGGGCGCCGTCGAGCACCTGCGGATCGCGCGCGTGCGCAACATGGCCGACTTCCTCGCCGACGCGAAAGCCGCCGGCTGCTGGTGCTACGGCGCCGACGGCGCGAGCCCGACCGCCTACGACACGCCCGACTACAGCCGCGCCGTCGTGCTCGTGCTCGGCGGCGAGGGGAGCGGCCTGCGACCGCGCGTCGCGCAGGCCTGCGACGCGCTGATCTCGCTCCCTCAGCGCGGTCGCGTGCAGTCGCTGAACGCGAGCGCCGCCGCCGCCGTGCTCATGTACGGAATCGTGCAGCGCCGGCCGATCGCTTGACAGGGCTCCATAACAGCGGATACGGTGCCGCCTGCGTCAGGGTAAACCTGAGGTACAGCATCGGATCAACGTCGTATCGCAGCTGGCGCCCTGGGAGGGGTCCGCCACTGAGCAAACATCCGGCCGCTACGCGCGGACCAGGAAAGGACTGCTCGTGGCCAGACTCTCCCAGAAGTCTCACCCTCAGGTCCATGTCGATGACTACTTCCTCATCGCGCTGGCCAAGCAGGGTGACCGCAACGCCTACGACCGGATCGTGCGCCGGTACTACGGATTCGTCCGCCTGAAGGCATCGTCGTACTTCCTCGCCGGCGGAGACTCCGACGACCTCGTCCAGGAGGGCCTCGTCGGCCTCTACAAGGCCGTGCGCGACTACCGCTCCGATCGTGAGTCGTCGTTTCGCAACTTCGCGGAGCTCTGCATCACGCGCCAGATCATCACCGCGGTGAAGACCGCGACGCGCAACAAGCACACCCCGCTCAACCAGTACGTCTCGTTCTCGGCGACCCCCGCGGGCGCCGGCAGCGACGGCGAGCCGACGCTCGAGGACGTCATCCCGGGGTCGACCGTCCACGATCCGGTCAACCAGGTCATCTCGACGGAGGAGCTGCACTCGCTCGTCGGCTGCCTGTCGACGGCGCTGTCGGAGCTCGAGTCGCGCGTGCTCGCGCTCTATCTCGACGGGCGCCCGTACGAGGAGGTCGCGACCCGGCTGGGGTGCGACGCCAAGACCGTCGACAACGCCCTGCAGCGCGTCAAGCGCAAGGTCGGGACGCACCTCACGGCACGTGCCGTCCTGAACTGACCGACGAGATAGAGTCGAGCGCCATGACCGTGCTCGAGATCATCCTCATCGTCCTCGCGTTGCTCATCGTGATCCTGGGTGGCGGCGGCTACATCGCCATGAGCCGGCGCACGAGCTCCCGCGACGGCGAGCTGCTCGCGCAGCTGCACCGCGCCGAGCGCGAGCTTGCCAAGGCGCACGCCGCCGACAAGGGCTGGGACCCGGCGACGCTCCACGCCGCCGCCCGCGCGGCCGCCGACGAGCGCTTCGGCGCGTCCACCGTCAACGAGCTGCAGCTCGTCCAGGTCGTCGACAAGCCCGGGACCGACGCCGACCAGGCCGTCTTCCGCGTCGAGACCGATCAGGGCGAGCGCTCGCTCACGCTCGGCCGCACCGGCGGCGTCTGGGGACCGGCCGCGTAAGCCAGGCTGGTCGGCCCGTCGGAGCCTGCCAGCGGACGCCGCCCCAATCGAGGCGACGCCCGCGAACTCAGCTGACCTTCTTGAGGTCGATGACGAAGATCAGCGTCTCGTTCGGTGCTATCTGGCCCTGCCCCGTCTCGCCATAGCCGAGATCCGGGGGGATGACGAGCATCCGCCGGCCGCCCTCGCGCATGCCGGCGACGCCCTGGTCCCAGCCCGCGATGACCATCTGCGCGCCCAGCTTGAACTCGAACGGCTCGCCGCGGTCCCACGAGGCGTCGAACTGCACGCCGTTCGAGAACGAGACGCCGACGTACTGGACGGAGACGCTGTCGCCGTTGCCGGCCTTCTTGCCCTTGCCCTTGCGGATGTCGCGGCTGTAGAGCTCCGTGGGCGGGTCGCCGGACGGCTGGGTGATCTCGGGCTTCTTCGCGAGATCCGCCGAGATCGCCATCTTCTGGATCGTGTCGCCGGTGTCGGCGGTCGTCACGGTGGCGGTGGGCGCCGGGGCGGTCGCCGCCGGGGTCACGCTGTTGTCGACGGCCGGGTCGTCGTCGTCGCCACATGCGCCGACGCCGAGGGCGGCCACGGCCAGCAGGGCCGCAGTCGCGCTGCGCGTCCGCACCACGCTCAACCCACCTTCACGAGGTCGACGACGAAGACGAGCGTCTCGTTCGGCGCGATCGGTCCCATGCCGCGCTCGCCGTAGCCCAGCGACGGCGGGATGACGAGCGTGCGGCGGCCGCCCTCGCGCATGCCGGCGACGCCGAAGTCCCAGCCCTGGATGACGCGGCGGGCGCCCAGCGGGAAGTCGAACGGTGTGCCGCGGTCCCACGAGGAGTCGAACTGCTTGCCGGTGGAGTACGACACGCCGACGTAGTGGACGGCGACGTGGTCGCCCGAGCTGGCGGCGCGGCCCTCGCCCGTGACGACGTCTTCGGTGATGAGGTCGGCCGGCGGCGTGCCGGTGGGCTGCGGGACCTCGGGCTTGGTGGTCAGATCGGTCGAGATCTCGAGTGTCTGGTAGCCGTCGGTCATGCGGCGTTCGAAGGCGTTGTGGCAGGTGTCATGCCACACAGCCTATGGATTGCCGCGCGCGACGGGCGCACGTGGCGCCAGCGGGCGCACGGCCCGCGGCGGCGATCCGGCGTACAGGAAGCCGCCCTCGTATGCGCCCCCGCGCAGGACGCTCGCGCCCGCGAACATGCAGTTCGGGCCGACGGTCGCGCCCCTCAGGACGAGCGAGTTGGCGCCGATGAACGTGTTCGCGCCGATCTCGATCGGCGTCACGGCGACGGGCTGGTCGACGACCGGCGCGTCGCTGCCGTCGTGGCGGTGGTCGGAGTCGAACATGCTCGTGCGCTCGCCGACCGTGACGTGGTCGCCGAGCGCGATCCGTTCGGTCGCGTGCAGGCAGACCTGTGCGCCGAACTGGACGGAGTCGCCGAGCACGATCTCGCCGCCGCTTGCCTCGAGCAGGCTGTAGTCGCGGATGCGGGCGTCGGCGCCGAGGCGCACGGCCCCGCCGCGCATCTGCACGCGCACGCCGGCGCGGAACGTCGCGCGGTCGCCGATCTCGACGACGTTCTCCGCGCCCGCCCAGACCTCGAGGATCAGGCCGCGCCCGAGCATCGCATGCTCGCCGATGCGCAGCGTGAGCGTGCCCGCGCCCGTCCCGTAGGGGTGGATCTCGAGGCGCGGCAGCTCGTAGAAGTGCGCGCCGTGCGGGGCGTCGAAGATCAGGCGCCCGCCGGCGCGGCGCAGGGCGCCATCGAGGCGCCGCGCCCAGAGGTGCAGGCGCGCGCGCTCGGCGCCGAGGCGTGCGGCGCGCGCCGCCGATCGGACGCGCCCGTGATCCATCGTCAGACCGGCGCCTTCTCGGGCTCGGTCTTGGGGTCGCTGACCTCGTGCGCCTTGTCCTTCTCGGGCCGCAGGCCGGGCGCCCACGGCAGGCGCCGCTCGAGGCAGGGCCGCTCGACGTACTTCCACGACAGCCCCGCGAGCCCGACCGAGATGGGGAAGCCGACGAGAAACAGGATCGCGCCGAGCAGGACCGGCTCGGTCTCGTGGCCGGCGATGTGGATGATCTCGAAGAAGACCCACACGTGCAGGAGGTAGAACGCGTACGAGCGCTCGCCGAGCCAGTTCGTCGCGCGGTTGTTCAGCCAGCGCGGTGCCCGATCCGTGCCGAGCTGCAGCGCGATCATCGCGCCGATGAGCGCCATGCCGAAGATCGCGATGAGCAGCGAGCGGCGGCCGAGGGCGTGGTGGATCTGCGTCGTGCCGGCCTGGTAGTCCCACTGCATGTAGAGCAGGCACGCGAGCACCGCGACGCCGACGCAGCCCCAGGCGAACAGGCGCGCGCGCTTGGCGTGGCCGCGAAACCACGGGACGGCGAACGGCTCGATGACCGCGAGCGCGACGCCCGGCAGGAAGACGTAGACGATGAGCGGCGGGCTCGTCAGCACGGGGAAGCGGTTGTTGGCGTACTGGCGCAGGGCGATGCTGAAGAGCGTGAGGAAGCCGATGAACGCGAGGGCGGCGATCCCGCGCGCGCGCGGCGTCTTCAGCGGCTTGCCGAGCCTGTATGCGATGAGCGCGGCGATCGGGATCGCGGTGTAGAACGCGGCTTCGACGTCCAGCGACCACGCCTGGCCGATCGGCAGCGTGGCGGAGCCGCCGGTGTAGCTCTGGGTGAAGGTGAAGATCGACAGGACCTGCCACCACGTCGAGGCAGGGGCTTCGCCGGTCGGGTTGTCGGGCGTCGGGCCGATGGAGCCGTCGAGGCCGAAGCGCAGCAGCACGAGCGCCGCGATGAGGTAGAAGATCGGCAGGATCCGCAGGACGCGGTTGCGCGCGAAGCGGCGGATCGAGGGGCGCCGCGTGCCGAGCACGAACGATCGCATGAACGGCCGCGCGATGAGGTAGCCGGAGAGGACGAAGAACGTCGCCAGCGCGAGGTCGATGCGGGCAATCGGCTGCTTGGCCCAGCCGTAGCTCTCGAGCGTGGGGGCGGGGTCGGCGTTCGCGAAGACGTGCGCGACGAAGACGAGCGACATCCCGATGCCGCGAAATCCATCTCCCCCGAGCAGGTTCCCGACGCCGGCTTCGCTGGCCCTCCGATCCTCCGTGTGGCCCGCCACCGCGCAGTCCTTTGGTCGTGTACCCGCGAAAGGGTGCCAGACCAGGGTCGTCGACCGGCCGGACGGTCCGGTCGCCACGACCCGCGGCGCGGCGCGGCGCTAGCCTGCGCAGCGGTGGCGCCGCGTTCGCGCGGCCGCGCCAGCGCCGCCACCTCGCCCGCCTAGCTCAACTGGCAGAGCACTTCACTTGTAATGAAGAGGTTTTCGGTTCGAGTCCGAAGGCGGGCTTGCGAGAGACACCCCGTCAGTGCCAATCCTCCTCCTGCCAAGCCGGACACGCGAGCGTCGCTCCTCGAGGGCGGTACGCGTGCTTGCTTGGCAGCCGGTTCTTTACGCGCAGACGGCCTCCGGCGTTTGCCCGGGATCTACGTGCATCGCCCAGACTCGCCGCCAACAATCAGCCTTGGGTCGAGACTCGCTGGAGGCCGTTCCCGCCCAGGCACATGCGCCTGCGGAGTGCCTGGGGATGGGCGCCGCGTCTTCCCCGGCGCGACGGCCGTTCCGTCCGATGGCGGTACTACACATCTACATTGTCTAGTCTCGCTAGACTTCGAGCGGACGGTCGCGGAGATCCCACCTGCTGCCCGCACAGGCAGCACCCGCCCCAATAGGCGGCTGTAGGTGCCTCCGGTCCGTCCCCTCGAATCGTTCCCCGGTCGCGGAGGCACCGCCTGCGGCCCGCTAGCCCGGATCGTGCAGGAAGTCGTGTGATGTGAGTCGCGGCAGCACGCGAGGCGTGGGTTGTGCGTGTGATGGGCTTGCGTGGTGCTGGTGATGGGCGGGGGTGTCTTCGCGGCGGCTGCGAGCTCGGTGGTCCAGCGCCGTGGTGGCGGTTGGCGGGCAGCGGATCGTTGCGCCGGGGGCGCTGGGGGGCTTGCTGGGCGTTCGTGTGCGCCGTCGCGGGGTCAGACGGGTGTGGGGAGCGCTCGGGCGCGTGTGAACGCGGCAACGAGCGCGTCGGCCCAGGGCCACGTGTTGTGGACGCGTAGTGTGGCTTTGCGGGCGTGGAAGGCGAGGCGTGCGGCGACGTGTAGCAGCCGGTAGCGCAGGCGTTTGGGTTCGGAGGACGCGAGTTCGCCCAGCAGGCGTTGGGTCCATGCGAGCAGGTCGTGCGCGATGCCGACGAGCATCAGCCAGACACGGTTGTGCTCGAAGTCGCGGAACGGGAGGTTGCGCAGGCCGGTGTCCTTGTCGTTGCGGATGTGCGTCTCGGCGTGCGCGCGTTGGCGTTGGCGACGCTCGAGGATCTGGATGTCGCGGTCGGTTTGGTCAGTCAGGACGGCTTGGAAGCGGTGACCGTCATGGTCGGTGAAGGACAGTTGCGCGCCGGGATGCGCGCGCTCTCGGCGGACGATCACGCGCGACCCGGTGGGCCAGCCGGTCATGTCCAGGTCGTTGGTGATCTCGGCGATCTGCCCGTTCTCACGATCAGTGCCGTCCGAGGCGAGCGCCGCGATCCATGTGTTCTCGGCGATCTTGAGGATCGCGTCGCGGACCGCGTCTGAGAGCTCGTAGCCGACCGAGTAGCGCAGCCGATGCTCACGACAGAACCCGAGCAGGTCGTGCGTCGCGCCCGCGGAGTCTGTTCGAACGAGGATCTCGATCGTCTCGATCAGCGAAGCCGGGATCTGCGCGAGCGCGTCCTGGATGATCTCGATGTGATCGGCCGCGGTGTTCGAGCCCGCATTGCCCGGCCTGAGGATCGCGGCCAACGCTTCGCCGGTCTCGTCGCAGTAGGCCATCAGCGGGTGAAAGCCGTAGCCGCCCTTGTAGTTGCCGGCCGCGCCCTCCTTCTCCGAATGACTGCCAAGCAGCGTCGCGTCGACCTCGATCGTGACCCTGTCTGGCGGCCCGGTCTGCGTCCAGACACGCTCGCGCGCTACGGCATGCGCGTCAGCGACCGCGTCCAGCAGCCCGGGCGTCGACGCGACCGCGTCGATCACCCTAAACGCCGTCGAGTCCGACGCCACCGAGCCAAACAGCGCGTCCTGATCACGCACGGCGCCCAGATCGGCCAAGCAGTCGCCGCCGTCGGCGAGCATCACCGCCAGATCACGAACGACACGACCCGGGTCATGCCCGGACCGACGCTGCTTGACGCCCGCCAAACGCACCGACAGCGCCTGCGTGAGGCCGCTCTTGTCAGCGATCTGCGCGAGCAACGCGCTGCCCGCATGCGACACGAGCCCTTCTCCGTCCGACGTGACTTCTACCGTGACGTTGCGGCCATCGCGCTGCACCTTCAAGGTGATCCCCCCAGGCCCGGATTCCAGGACGTCGCAACCCCAGAATCCCTGCTTGACCGGACGTTCCCGCGCCCCTGGTTTGCGTCTGACTCAACGCCACAGATCCGGGGTTTGATCAGACCGCATCCGTAGGCTCTCGGGCTCGTCGAGGAGGAGCCGGGAATGACCGAGCAAGGACCATCGAGCGGGCGTCGTCGTAAGCGGTTTCTGTCGCCCTCACAGAAGTATGAGATCTGGATCGGGCTGCTGCGCGGCGAGAGCACGATCAGCGAGGCCGCCGACCGCGCCGGTGTCGATCGCTCGACGGTGATGAAGCTGCGCACGGTCGCCAAGCAGGGCGCGTTGGAGGCGCTCGCGGCGTCACGCCCCGGCGTCAAGGCCGGCGGCGTCGATCCGCAGCTCGCCGAGGCAAGGGCGGAGATCGCCAGGCTGTCCGAAGCGCTGAAGGAGATGGGCGTCAGGCTGATGCTGGCCGAGGGAAAAGGGCGTTGGGACTGAGTGGCCCGGTCCCGCGGCGCGTCGACGCGGCCACCAAGGCCGGGCTCCTGAAGCTCATCGACCAGGCGACCGCGGCCGGCTGGGAGCACCGCCGCGCCTGTCGCTACCTCGAGCTGGCCGAGGGCCGCGCGTGGCGCTGGTGGGAGCGCCGCGAAGCCGGCCGCCTCGAAGACCGGCCGGCGGGCGGGCGGCCCGTGCATGGCCTGCTCGCCGACGAGCGCGCCGCGATCATCGCGCTGTTCGATCAGTGGGGCGAGACCGATCGCTCGCATCGCAAGCTCGCGCACCGCGGTTCCTACGAGCAGCTGGTGTGGGTCTCACCGGCGACCGTCCGGCGTGTTCTTGCTGCAAACGGTCTTGTTCTGCGAAGGCCCAGGCGCGCGGGCCGGTCCGAGCGCCGACCGTTTCCGGAGTGGGCGACCTACACCAAGCACTCGATCTGGATCTACGACGTCACGCACTTCGCCGGTTGCCCGCGGGTCGCGGTGATCACGATCATGGACCTCGTCACCCGCAAATGGATCTGCGAGGTCGTCTCGGGCGAGGAGACCAGCACCCAGATCCAGGCCGCGTTCTGCGACGCGCTGGAGCTCGAGGGCCTGGACGAGCTCGTCGCCGCCCACCAGGACAGCCTCGCCGATCCTCTCCTCGATGATGCTGTTCGCCGGCCGATCCTGCTGGCGGTCTCAGACAACGGGCCGCAGATGACCTCCGGATCGACCAGGGAGTTCATGGCGATGTGCGCGATCGCGCAGCACTTCGGGCGGCCCGGCACCCCGACCGACCAGGCCTGGATCGAGAGCCTCTTCAGCCACATCAAGGCCGACTGGCCACACCTCGACAAGGTCACCGACGCCGCCGTCCTGCGCGCCGAGCTCGCCATCGTCCGCGTCGAGTACAACACCGTCCGCCTGCATGCCGGCATCGGGTACGACACGCCCGACGACGAGCACGAAGGCCGCGGCCCACAGATCCGACGAGCACGTCGCGTCGGGCTCATGCGCGCCCGCCGCCAACGCATCGCGTACCATCGCCTGCAGCACCATCAACGCCAACCGCCGGAGAGCCGCTGATGCGGGCTAATCAACTCCGCGATCTGTGGCTTTGAGTCAGACACACGTCACCCCGACCTCGGTCGGGGCGCTCACCTTGCTGCAAGATCCGGGCTAGGGCAGCACCCGCGTAGGCAAAGCGGCGTAAGGCGGCTCCGGACCGGGGTTTATCGTGGTCGACGATGTCAGTCGCGTGGCGGGTGTATGTGGACGAGGCGGGAGACCGTGGGATCTCCGCAGCATCATCTGCGCACTTCGTGGTATCGGCGATCATTGTTCGAGACACGGCCGACGCTACTGTGCGTCAGGAACTCAATGCGCTGCGCGTTGCGCTCGGACGAAAGTCTGGCCAAACGCTACATTTCCAGAAGTTCAGTCATTCGCAGCGGCTCAAGGCTGCTCAGGACATCGCAGGCTCGTCGATCGCTGCCATCTCAAACGTGATCCTCTGTAAGCGCGGGTTCAACCAGCCGCTGCCTGCTGGCAACATGGCCTACATCACGAATGCAGACCCGATGTACCTGTGGGCGATCCGACTACTTCTTGAGCGAATCTCTTGGTACATCCGCGACAACGGTGGGGGTGACGCCAAGGTGACCTTCGCTCATGTGCGGCGGTTTCCCGCACACAAGCTCCATGACTACCGCTCTGCGCTGGAGTTGTCGCCCACGGAGATCCATTGGCCGGCGTTCAACGGGCATGCCTTTCGGATCGATGCCCCAGACAAGATCGAATTGCTGCAGTGCGCCGACACTGCTGCCTCAGCGCTGTTCCGTGCCGTGGAACCGGACGAATACGGCAACGTCGAGCGACGATACCTCGATGAGCTGAGGCCGAAGCTCTACCGGCGCGGCGCAGCCATGGTCACGTCCTACGGCCTCAAGGTGTTTCCGACGAACGAGTGCACGACCGGCGGCACCTTGGCCTGGCTGCGAGACCTCTGAGTCCGTGACATCGCGGTAGATCGGGCCGACCGAAGCTCACGGAGGCCAGCCAAACTCGCTGCGCTGACTTATTATGAAAAGGTTGTCGGTTCGAGTCCGAAGGCGGGCTCTGGGAGTTCGCCGAGCTGAAGACCCGCGATCGTCGCGGCGATCTGCGCCGAGACGAGTGGGGGGACGGCGTCGCCGATCTGGTTGTAGCGCGCGGAGAGCGGGCCCGTGAAGACGTAGTCGGGTGGAAAGCCCTGCAAGAGGGCCATCTCGCGGACTGACAGCATCCGGTCCTGCTCGGGGTGAAGGTAGCGGCCGTTGCCGGGGTGGCCGCACTCGCGGGTGATCGTGATCGCGGGACGATCCCACCACAGGCGCCCGTAGATGTCGGGGAACGAGCCGGGGCGCTTGCCGACCATCGAGCGGATGAGCAGCTGCGGGTGCGAGCCGGCGATGTCCGCCCACGAGCCGCCGTCGTGCGGGATCGCCCGGATGCGCTGCAGCGAGTGCGCGCGCGACGCTGGAGCCCGGTGCTGCGGGTCGTCGGGGTGCGTCTCGCCGGCCTCGATCGGGGGGAGGTGGCCGATCGCGTCGCGGACCGTGGCATGCCGGGCGCCCGGACCCGGACCCGGACCCGGACGCGAACCCGGACCCGGCCCAGGCAGCGGCGCGACCGGACCCGGCCCCGGCCCCGGCAGCGACGCGATGGGCCCGCCGTCCCGGCGCGCGACGACGAGCGCCCGCAGTCGCCGCTGCGCCAGCCCGAAGTCGGCGAGATCGTGGACCCGCGCAGACACGCTGTAGCCGGCCTCCACAAGGGCGGCGCGCAGCGACTCGAAGTGGTGACGATGGCGCCCGCGCACGAGCTCCTTGACGTTCTCCATGACGAAGAGCTCCGGCCGCAGTTCGGCGACCCACTCGCCCGCGCGCTGGACGAGGCTGTTGCGGGCGTCGTCGACGGAGTGGTTGAGCGCGTTCTTCTGCGAGAAGCCGGTGCACGGGGCGCACGCGACGAGCACCGTGAGCTCCTCGCGCGCGAGGCCGAGCGACCGCCGGTACCCGCGCGGGTCGAGCGTGTGGAGGTCGGCGTCCAGCGGCTGGACGCCGACGTTCGCCTCATAGGTCGCGTTGCAGTGGACGTTCGTGCCGGCGCTCGCGCCGCGTCCCGGCTTGCCCTGCTGCTTGTCGACGGCGCCGAGGATCTCGAAGTCGGGCCGCGCCGCGAAGCCGTAGCTCATGCCACCGGCCCCGCTGAAGAGGTCCACGACGGTCCACCGGGGCGCGACGGCAACGGCCATGGCCGAGGAGACTAGGCGCCGTGGCTGACGGCGCGGCGTCGCTCGAGCGCGGCGACGACGCGCGCGACGCACCCCGCCGGGTCCTTCTCCACCTCGAAGTCCCACAGGCGCACGACCTCCCAGCCCAGCGCCGACAGCTGCGCGTTCACGCGCGCGTCGCGCTCGCGGTTGGTGGCGATCTTCGCGTCCCAGAACGGCCCCGACTGCCCGTGGTAGTAGTCGCGGTGACCGTGCCAGAACGCCCCGTCGACGAAGACGGCGAGCCGGGCGCCGACGAACGCGAGGTCGGGCTTGCCCGGCAGCCTCTTGAGATGCAGGCGCCAGCCGCGCACGCCCGCCGCCCACAGCGCCCGGCGCAGCAGCAGCTCGGGAGCGGTGTCGCGGACGCGCACGCGGCTCATCAGCCGGCTGCGCGCCGCGGGATCCAGGGAGTCGGCCACGGACGGGCCACGATAGCCCCGCTCGCGCCCGCTGGACCTCCCGCCGCAGTCGCCCGCACGAGCGGCGGTGAGGACTCGCCAAAGGGTCGTGAGCGGCCGCTCGGAACTACGGTGCGCAGCCGTCGCACACCTCTGCCAAAAAGAGTTGTTGCACGAGCCCGTTCGCGTGACATAGGCTCCGGCGCGTCGGGGGACGTGGGCTACGGATCGGGGGAGCAGATGCGCCAGGATGTCGTCAGCGTGGCCACGGCCGGCTCGGAGGTCGAGCCGGCGCGAAACCGGCGTGGCGCTCGCGCCAGCCTGCTCGCCCTGCTCGGGATCGCCGCCTGCGCGGTCGCGGCAGCACCCGCCGGTGCGTCCGCCTCACTGCTGGACACACACGCCGGGGACGCGTTCTACTGCCCGTTGAACAAGGCCACGAGCGCGTCCGCGCACGCACGCTTGGGCGCGCGGGCGGCGTCGGGCGACCTGACGGCCCAGGCCGCGTTCAAGCGGCCGCCACAGCCGAAGTGGACGACGGGGCAGGAGTTCAAGGACCCGCCTGTGCTGCGCAGCCGCAACGGCGTCCTCAACGTGACGCTCAACGTCCAGCGCAACAAGGTGCGGCTGGGCGGGCAGACCGTGACGGCCACCACGTACAACGGCAGCTACGCCGGCCCGACGATGCGCGTCAAGCTCGGCGACACGATCAACGTCACGCTCGTCAACACCGCCGGCATCCCCGACGATCAGCCGACCAACCTGCACTTCCACGGGCTGCATGTGTCACCGAACGTGCCGCACGACAACATCTTCGTGCACGTCGAGCCGGGCCACAGCCGCAAGTACACCGTGAAGCTGGGCAACGGCAACTTCCCCGGCACGTACTGGTACCACAGCCACATGCACGGCTACTCCGAGGCGCAGCTCGTCAACGGGATGTCCGGCGTGATCCTCGTCGAGGGGCAGCGCGAGGCCCTGCCGAAGGCGTTTCGCAACATCAAGGAGCGCGTGCTCTCGCTGAAGAGCGCGCAGGTCCAAGATGACGCGATCACGGAGGACCACCTCGGCGTGTGGGACGTGGCTGACAGCCCGCCGGTCAAGGACCAGCCGAAGGTCCCGCCGAACGTGCGCACGATCGGCGATCAGCTGCAGCCGAAGATCCGGATCCGCCCGGGCGAGGTCCAGCTCTGGCACCTCGCCAACACCGGCGCGAACGTCCTCTACAAGGTCGAGCTCGAGAAGTCGAGCTTCACCGTCATCGCCCAGGACGCGAACGCGTTCGACACGCCGCAGAAGATGAAGCAGCTGTTCATGGGCGGCGGCCAGCGCTTCGACGTCCTCGTGACCGGGCCGCCGAGCGGCGTGATCAAGCTGCGGACGGTCGGCTTCACGCCCGACAACGGCATCATCGCGCCGACGCGCGTGCTGGCGAGCGTCGTCAGCTCGGGCAAGCGGATGAAGACGCCGCCGATGCCGGCGAAGGGCATCGGCAAGTTCATCCCGCTCGACGACGCGCCGATCGCGGCCCGCCGGACCTTCACGTTCGGGCGCAACGGCATCTACGCGGACACCGGCTTCCCGAAGTTCACGATCGACGGCGAGATCTTCGAGGAAGACCGCATCGACGTGCGCGCGAAGCTCGGCACCGTCGAGGAGTGGACGCTCGTCAACGAGACGGGCGTGCACCCGTTCCACATGCACCAGAACGCCTACCAGGTCATGAGCGTCAACGGCAAGCCCTACAAGGCGCACAGCCGGGTGGACACGTTCGTGCTCCCGCGACGGCCGAACGGCGCCCCGCCCACGTCGATGGTCGTGCGCATCCCGTTCGAGACGTACACGGGCAAGTTCGTCTTCCACTGCCACATCCTCGGCCACGAGGACCTCGGGATGATGAAGTCGATCCAGGTCGACCGCTAGCCAGTCCCGCCGCAGGTCCGCGTCCGATCGGGGCGCGGACCTGCCGGCGCCGCGTCGTCTCGCGCGCAAAGACTTTCGCGAGGATCGCCAATGTGCCAGCCTCGCGTGCCATCATTCGCGGGCAGGGGACTATGCGGACGAGTCGGAATCGGACGTAGAGCCGCGGGCCAGCAGATCTGCACACGCGCATGCGCACGCTGCTCATCGACAACTACGACTCGTTCACGTACAACCTCTTCCAGCTGCTCGGGGAGGTCAACGGGTGCGCACCGGTGGTCGTGCGCAACGACGTCAGCTGGTCGGAGATCGACCTCGAGAGCTTCGACGGGATCGTCATCTCGCCCGGGCCGGGGAGGCCGGACCGCCCGCTGGACTTCGGGATCGGCTCACGCGCGATCCGCTCGAGCGGCCTCGCGGTGCTCGGCGTGTGCCTCGGGCATCAAGGCATCTGCCACGAGTACGGCGGGGCGGTCGGACACGCGCCCGAGCCTGTGCACGGGCGCGTCTTCCCGATCGAGCACACGGGCGTCGACATCTTCGCCGGGCTGCCGTCGCCGTTCTCCGCGGTCCGCTACCACTCGCTCGCCGTCACCGAGGTGCCGGACGTGCTTGAGGCCGTCGCGTGGACGCCCGACGGGGTCGTCATGGGCGTGCGCCATCGCAGCGAGCCGGTCTGGGGCGTGCAGTTTCACCCGGAGTCGATCAGCACCGATCACGGGCGCGACCTGCTGTCGAACTTCCGCGACCTCGCGCTCGCGCACCGGCGCGCGAGCGGGTACGGGCACCGGCCGTCGTTCGGCGACGCGCGCTACGAGGTGCACGTCCGCCGGCTCCCCGTCATGCCCGACGCGGAGACCGCCCATCGCGAGCTGTTCAGCGACGACACCCATCGCTTCTGGCTTGACCCGAGCTCGGTGATCGACGGCCTGTCGCACTTCTCGTTCATGGGCGACGGGTCCGGGCCGCTCGCGGAGTACCTGACGTACGACCTCGCCGAAGGCGTCGTCACGATCGACGGACCCGACGGCCGCGAGCTCGTCCGCCAGCCGTTCTTCGAGTATCTCGACGAGCAGCTGCGCCGCCGCGCGACGGCCAGGCCCGACGGGCTGCCGTTTGACTTCAACCTCGGCTACGTCGGCTGCCTGGGCTACGAGCTCAAGGCCGAGGCCGGGGGGCAGGCGACACACGAGAGCGAGACGCCCGACGCCGCGCTCGTGTTCGCCGATCGCGCGCTCGCGCTGGACCATCGCGAGGGCGCCTGCTACGTCATGGCGCTCAGCGCCGACGGCGACGACGAGGACGCCCTCGCGTGGATCGCCGATACGTGCCGGCGCGTGCTCGCGCTGTCCGCGAACGGACGTCACGAGCAGCGCCTCGCCGGCGACGGGCGGATGCGCGGGATGACCGACAGCCGCGCGGAGCAGGTGCTCACGCCGCGCCACGACAAGGCGGCCTACATCGATCGCATCGAAGCCTGCCTGCACGAGATCCACGAGGGCGAGACCTACGAGGTCTGCCTGACGAACACGATCACGTCGCGCACGCCGATCGACGCCCGCAGCACGTACCTCGAGCTGCGCCGGATCAGCCCGGTCCCATACGGCGCGCTGCTCGAGTTCCCGGGCCTCGCCGTGCTGAGCGCCTCGCCGGAGCGCTTCTTGACCGTCGGCTGCGACGGCGTCGTCGAGTCCAAGCCGATCAAGGGGACGCGGCCCCGCGGCGCGACGGCCGCGGAGGACGAGGCGCTGCGCGCCGACCTCGGCTCGCACCCGAAGGATCGCTCGGAGAACCTCATGATCGTCGACCTCGTGCGCAACGACCTCAACAGCGTGTGCGTGCTCGGGTCCGTGCACGTGCCGCAGATCTTCGCCGTCGAGACGTACGCGCCGGTGCACCAGCTCGTGTCGACGATCCGCGGGAAGCTGCGCGAGGACGTCTCGGCGGTCGGCTGCGTGCGTGCGACGTTCCCCGGGGGCTCGATGACCGGGGCGCCGAAGATCCGCACGATGCAGATCATCGACCGGCTCGAGGCGGGGCCGCGCGGGATGTACTCGGGCGCGCTCGGGTGGTTCGCGCTGAGCGGCGCGGCCGACCTGAGCATCGTCATCCGCACGATGACCGCCACGGACGACGGGGTGACGTTCGGCGTCGGTGGCGCGATCGTCGCGCTGTCGGATGCCGAGGAGGAGTACGAGGAGACCGTCGTGAAGTCGCGCGCGATGGTCACCGCGCTGCTCGCGGCTCCCGACACGGCGGGGATCGCGCCGGTCGGGAAGCCGCTCTAGCCGCTCTAGCTCTAGCTCTTCGCGAGGAACGTGTTGATGCGAGCGACGTAGTCGGTGTCGGCCTGGAACAGGAACGCGTGGCCGGCGTCGTCGTAGAGCTGCAGCTCGGAGTTCGGGAACAGCTTCGCCAGCAACTCCGTGTTGGAGGCGGGGGTGAAGTTGTCCTCCTTGCCGGCCGCTGCGAGCGTCGCGGTGTTCGAGGTCGTCACCTTGTCTCCCTCCGGCTCTTCACCGCGACGCCACCCGGTGATCGCGGCGCGCTGGGCACCGTAGATGCCATCGGCCACCGTGGAGCGATCCGTGTACTCGGCGATGCCGTCGGTGTAGGCCTTCAGCGCGACCTTCTGGTCATCCGGGAACAAGGCGGCGAGGAACTCCTCGGGGCTGGCGGTCGCGAGCGCCTTGGCAGCCTTCTCGGAGATCTCCTTCACCTCGCCGTTGCCGGGCTGGGCGGCGGACAGCACGAGCCGCTTCACCTGCTCCGGATGTCGCACGGTCAGCGACTGGGCGATCATCCCGCCCATCGACCACCCGAGGACGTCGGGCGTGCCGAGGCCGAGCTCGTCGATCAGGGCGCTGGTCTGCTCGGCCATCCCCGCGATCGTGATCTTCGACAGCGCCTTGGACTTGCCGATGCCGGCGTTGTCGAAGGTGATGACGCGATGCGTCTTGGCGAGGTCGTCGACGAACGACGGCTGCCAGTCCTCCATGCTCGACCCGAAGCCCATGATGAGGACCAGGGGCGGCCCGCTGCCGACCGAGCGGTAGCCGACGGCGCCGCGCGCTGTCTCGGCCACCTTCACCGGTGTCTTCGCAACCGAGACGGCGGGCGCGGCGGGTGTCGTCGAGGCCGTCTTGTCGTCGGAGTCAGAGCCACAGGCCGAGACGCCGAACGCGCCACACGCGAGCGCCGTCGCCACGACCGCGGCACGCCGCCGGCCGCGGCCGCCGTGAGCGCGACGCCCCTCAAAGGTCGCCGGGCGTTGATCGTCGATCAGACGGCAGGTGAGATCCATGTGGCACTCCGAACGAGAGCGGGCGGATGTGAACGGGGCGATCATTTCAAGATGGGGTGCAGGACCTGCACCACGCCGAGCACGAGGATGCCGAGGCCGACGAGCCGCTTGCCCCAGCCGATCTTGCGCGCCTCGCCCGCGCGCCCGAAGAGCAGCGGCATCGGCAGCAGCAGCCCAAGCAGCCCGTAGCCGACGAAGACGTTGGGGAAGAACGACTCGGACTCGATGTCCAGCAGCGTCTCTGACATCAGCAGCCACGCGATCGTGTAGGCGAAGAGGAACACGACGAGCTGGGTCACCCCCTTCGGCAGCGCGCGATACAGCGCCGGCGAGTTCGGGAACTTCTCCGGATAGACCCAGATGAGCTGGGTGAGCAGGAACAGCCCCGTCGACGCCCAGAGCTGCCAGCAGTAGCCGATCAGGATGTAGGCGAGGAAGCAGTAGATCGCGGAGCGGCCGACGGCCGAGCCGATGAGCGTCGCCTTGCTGGGCGTCGGGAACTCGCCGGCGACCGCGATGTCCAGGCGCATCGGGTACATGTGCGAGGCGATCGTCTCCAGCGCGAGCCGGACGACGAGCGCCGCGAGCACGATCTCCGCGATGTCGTTGGCGTGGTCGGCGATCGGCAGCTCGACGCCCGCCAGGCCGGGCAGCGCGATGACGATTCGCTGCACGGCCCAGGCCCCGATGAGCGCGACGACCACGAAGTCGGCCCCGCGTTCCCACAGGCCCGTCAAGCCGCTCGTCGGCGTGCGCCGCAACGGACGCGTGGTTCCCGCGAGCACCGGGACGATGGCCCACAGCGCCCCGAGCCCGAGCATCAGCCGGACGTCGTCAGCCGTCGTGATGCCGCCGAGCAGCAGCGTGCCGACGAGGAACGTGAGCACCGCGACGAGCCCCGCGGCCGCGTCCATGACCCCGAGCACGGTGATCGCCAGCGCGAGCCCCAGGACGGGCGGAAGCGCCTCGCCGCCGGTGTCCTGCACCGCGGCGATCCCGAGGCACAGGCCGGCAGCGGGCAGCAGCAGCGACGCCGAGCCGAGGATCGCGCGGACGTAGGCGCTGTCGGCGAGCACGCGCCCGAGCAGCGGCGAGCGCCGCGCGACGATGACCGGCAGGCCGGCGGTGAACACGTCGATCGGCGCCGTCACGGGCCACTTCCACGTCGGCGACCTGTCGCCCGGGCCGACGACGCCGTACCCGCCGGCGAGCATCCGCACCTCGACGCCCTGGTAGCTGCTCAGGCCTCTCAGGCGCGGGCGCTCCTTCGGTGCGGCCTGCGGTGCCTGCCCGCCCGCTGCTCCGTGCGGCCTGTCACCGGAGGAGGACGAGCGCGAGACGCCGCCGCCGCGGGCGATGCCGCCACCGCCGACGGCCAGCGACAGGAGCGTGAGCCCGGCCGCGAGGATCCCGAACGTCTTCTGCGGCTCCGATCGCGGGTCATAGGGCTTGAGCTCCTGGCTGACCGGACTGACGTCGTCCTGCGGTGTGGCCTTGGGGGACTCGGACGTCGAGCCGCCGGAGCTGCTCGGAGCAGGTGCGGCTGACCGCGAGCGCGTCTTCGGCGAAGCCTTGGACTCGGACGCGGGGGACGTCGGCGAGGTGGTGGCCGTCGCCAGCGCGACGGCGGCCGTCGGCGCGGCGACGGACGAAGGTGCCGCGGCCGGCGGCGGTGGCGGAGGTGGTGGTGGCGGGGGCGCGGCGTTGCCGGGGCCGCTCGGAGAGGCGGCGCCCGAGGTGGGGGGCGGGGCGGGGGCGCCGACGCTGTAGGACACGGACTTCGGGGTCTCGTTGCCCAGGTCGTCGGTCGACGTCACGGTGAACGTGAACGTCCCGGCGGTGCTCGTGTCGATCGCGCCGCCGGACGGCACCGGGCCCGCGCACTTGGTCACCGGTGAGCGATCGCTGGGGTCCTTGCAGGAGTACACGGCGGTGACGGGCTCTCCGACCTCGTATCGCACGCCGTCGGATGGAGACAGGATCTCGATCGCAGGCGGGGCCGAGTCGCGTGGTCGCGGGACGATCGTGAGCAGCGCCTTGCTCGTCGGGACGCTCAGGACGACGCCGTCGCTCGCCTCGTAGTTGTTGTCGCCGGAGTAGCCGATCGTGACGCGCTGCCCGAGCGCCGCCAGCGTGGCGTTCGCGAGCGGGGTGAGCGCTGTCAGCGGGTCGAGCGCCGGAAGCAGCGGCAGCGTCAGCAGCGGGCGCCCGTTCAGCGACACGATGATGTTGCCGGTCGGCCGGGGGGTGTGACCGTTGGGCGGGACGACGGTGACGATCACCTGCGCGGGCAAGGTGCTGTCTTGCGCGCGCGCAGGTCCCGCGGCGGCGAGCAGCGCGATGACCGCACACACCAGTATCACCGTGGCCAGTCGCGACGCGTCGACCACCCGTCCCGCCAGGCTCACCCGCTCGTGATCCATCACGCTATCCCCTTAGACGCTCGTCGACGGGCTGCCCGAGTCACACATCGCGTGGCTGCCGCCGAGCGACGCGCCCCCACGGCACCAGCCCAAGTCCCCGGCGCGGATCGTACTCCCTTTCGCCTGCCCTGAGGCGAGAATTCCGGGGTGTGCCGCGGCGGGAAGCTACCCGCGCGACGCGACGTGGTCGAGCTGCCCGTGTCCGTTGCTGGACAGCACGTGCTCGTACGTCGGGACGTCGGGGTCCTGCGGCGGGTTGAGCCGGCGCTCGAGCTCGCCGAGCACGACGCCGAACAGCGCGTGGCGCCACGTCGCCTGCGCGAAGGCCCGCCAGCTGCCCGCGAGGCGCGGCATGTCGTCACGGGCGGGATGCAACCGGTCGACGACGACGGTCAGCGGCCACGTCGCGAGGTGCTCGGCCAGCCCGACGATCGGCCCGCGCGACCACGAGGGCACCGGCATCCGCGGTGCGATCGTCGCGTAGGCCGCGCCGAGCACCGCCCCGTTGCCGAGATGCAGCGCCAATCCGACCACCGGCCACGCGCGCCCGCGCGTGATCGCCTTGCCGAGCAGCTCGGTGTCGTCGTAGTCGATCCCGAAGACCGATTTGTCGGCCGGCTGCTGCGCGGCCCACACGCCGGCGGCGAACGCTCCGGCCATGGCTCCACGAACGGTCTTGGCGCGATCGATGACCATGGCTCCGAAAGACTGTAACGGTCGTCACCACCGCGGGTATCGGTGGCAATGGATCGCAAACGCTTCCTGGAACGCGCCCGTGGGCGGGGCGTCAACCCGCTCGTCTACTGGATCTCGCGCGCCTTCGTGGAGCCGTTCTGCCTCGTGTACTTCCGCATGAGCCGGGTGGGTCGCGAGCACATCCCGCGCGAGGGCGGCGTGATCATCGCAGCCAACCACCGCTCGTTCCTCGACCCGTTCGTCATCGGCACGCTCGTCCGGCGGCCGATCTACTTCGTCGCCAAGAAGGAGCTGTTCTACCGCCGCGTCCCGGCGTGGTTCCTCAGCTCGCTCGGCGCGTTCCCGGTCGACCGCGGCAATAACGACCGCGAGTCGATGGAGACGGCGCGGCGGATCATCGAGCGCGGCGACGTCGTGGTCATCTTCCCCGAGGGCACGCGCACGCGGCCGGGCCCGCTCGGCCAGCCCAAGCGCGGCGTCGGGCGCCTCGCGCTCGAGACCGGCGCCCCGGTCGTGCCCGTCGCCGTCATCGGCACGGAGGCCGTGCGCAACGGCTGGCGCATCCGCCCGCACAAGATCCGCCTGCGCGTCGGCAAGCCGCTGCAGTTCCCGCACGTCGAGGACCCGTCGCCGCAGCGCGCGCGCGGCGTCATGGAGCGGTTGTGGGCGTGCGTCGAGCTGCAGTGGGAGTGGCTCGGCGGAACCGCGCCGATCCGGCGCGTGGAGATCGTCGGCGCAGGCGCCTGGGGCACCGGCCTCGCGGTCGCGCTCGCCCGCGCCGGCGTGCACGTCGAGCTCGGCTGCCGCACCGAGGCGCAGGCGCGGCGGCTGGCCAAGACGCGCGTCAACGACCGCTACCTGCCCGGCGTCGTGCTCCCGAGGACCATCCAGGTCATGACCGCCGACCGCCTCACGCTCGATCGCGCCGACATCGTGTGCTTCGCGGTGCCGGCGATGGCGCTGCCCGACGCCGTCGAAGCGCACGGGTCCGCGATCGCCGACCGCACGGCGGTGCTCGTGCTCTCCAAGGGCCTGGTCGCGCCGCTCGGCACGCTGCCAAGCGCCTACGTCGCCGAGCGCGTGGGTGCCCGCGCCGTCGCGTGCATCGGCGGCCCCGGCCACGCCGCCGACGCGCTCGACAACGGCGCCGCGCTCGTCGTGGGCTGCACCGACGGGATCTTCGCGACGCAGCTCGAGCGCGTGCTGCGCAGGTCCGGCTTCGGCACGTCGGTCACGACCGACATCGCGGGCGTCGAGCTCGCGGGCACCGCGAAGAACGCGGCCGCGCTGGCCGCCGCCGTCGCCGGGGTCAGCGGCCCGAACGCCGCGGGCGCCGCCGCCGGCAAGGTCTTCGCCGAGATCGACGCGTTCGCGCGCTCGAGGGGCGCGAGCCCGCAGACGTTCGCCGGCCTCGCGGGCGCGGGCGACCTCGTGGCGACCGTCGTCGCCGAGGGCAGCCGCAACCGCCGCGCCGGCGAGCTGCTCGGGCAGGGCATGCGGGCGGAGCGCATCGGCGACGCGATCGGCGGCCAGTCCAGCGAGGCGCTCGAAGGCGTCGCGCTGCTGGCGCGGACGCTGCACCGCGAAGGCGTGCCCTCGCCGACCCTCGACCGGCTTGTCGCGCTCGTCGACGGCAAGATCGATCCCGAGACGTTCACCGCGCACGTCACGGCGCCACCCGGACGGCGCGTCGAGCGCGCCACGCCGTCGAACGGAGCGTCCTCGAACGGCGCGCACCGCAGCCATCCCAACGGCGCGGAGAACGGCGAGCTCGCGGTCGTCGCGGCCAAGCCGGAGGAAGCCGGGCGAGCCGCACCGCGCGGGTAGGCTGCGATGTCGTGGACTCACAGCACAAGGCGAGGCTCGACGCGGATTTCTCGGACCTCTACCGGGTCCACCTGCGCGACGTCTACTCCTACGCGTACTACCGGGTGGGCAACCACCACGACGCCGAGGATCTCACCGAGCAGACCTTCCTGCAGGCCTACCGCCACTTCGAGCGCGCGCAGGCGGAGTCCGACGGCCGGCCGCTGCGGCCGTGGCTCATCCGCATCGCCCACAACCTCGCCGCGAACCTCTACCGCGACCGCTCGCGGCGACCGCAGACGCCGATCGACGACACGACCGGGCTGCACACGATGCACACGACCGAGGATCTGGTCGAGGGTCGCGACGAGCTCGCTCGGATCATCGAGGCGATCAAGGAGCTTCCGGAGGAGCGGCGCGAGGCGCTCATCATGCGCTTCGCGCTCGGCATGGACAACCGCGAGATCGCGCGGGCCATGGGCAAGACCGACGGCGCCACGAAGGTGCTGCTGCACCGCGCCATCAAACAGCTCGAGGGATTGGTGACCACGACATGAGTCAGCCCGCACAGCCCGCGGACTTCGAGACGATGCTGCGCCTCGCGCTGCATCCCGTCGACCCGCCCGAGTCGCTGAAGATGCGCGTCGAGTCGACGCTGCAGGAGCTCACGGACGCGGCCGTCGACGAGCTCGACTCGTGGGAGATCGGCGCGATGCGCGACCCGCGCAACTGGGTGCGCCCCGTCGTCGCGAGCGCGGTCGGCGTGACCGCCGGGACGGCGCTCGTCGTGCTGCGCGTGCGGGCCGAGCGCAAGAAGCGCGCGGCTGCCTCCAGCGACCCGCTGGACCTGCTCCGCCGCACCGTGCGGGCGGCCGCCGGCGAGGCGCGCAAGATCGCCCGGCGCGACTAAGCGCCCGACCCCTGATCCGAACCGATCGCTGTGGCGTAGTTCGGGTCACATGGCACTTCTGCGCAAGGACAACGAGCCGGGCCCGACGGAGCTGCGCGACCTCGCCGACGAGGATCTCATGCAGCTCGTCCGCCGCGGCGAGTCGCCGGCCTTCGAGGTCGTCTACGAGCGACACTCGAGCGCCGCCTTCTCGCTCGCCTACCGCATGTGCGGCAGCCGCTCGGCCGCCGAGGACGTCGTGCAGGAGGCCTTCCTGTCGCTGTGGCGCAGCGGCGCTCGGTACGACCGCGCCCGCGGATCTGTTCGCACATGGGTGCTCGGCATCGTCCACAACCGCGCGATCGACTCGCTGCGCCGCTCGGTCGTCCACGACCGCCGGCGCGCGAGCGACGAGGGCATCGAGGAGCGCTTCGAGGCGAAGGACCGCACCGACGTCGAGGTCGCTCGGCTCGACGAGGCGCAGGAGATCCGCACAGCGCTGCAGACCCTGCCCGCCGAGCAGTGCCGCGTGATCGAGCTCGCCTACTTCGGCGGCTTCACGCAGACCGAGATCGCCTCGATGCTCGAGACGCCGATCGGCACCGTCAAGGGGCGCATGCGCCTCGGCCTGGAGAAGATGCGCGCCCAGCTCGGTGGCCTGAGGGAGGTCATGCCGTGAACCTCTTCGAATGCCCGCGGATCGACGACGCAGCCGGCTACGTCCTACGCGCGCTGCCCGACTCCGAGGCCGAGTCCTACCGCCACCACGTCACCGAGTGCGAGCAGTGCGAGGCCAAGGTCGCCGAGCTCGCCTTCGTCTCACACACGCTGTACAGCGCGGTGCCGCAGCTCAGCGCGCCGCCGGAGATCTTCGACCGCGTCATGGCCGTCGTCCGGGCCGAGTCCGAGCTGCTGCGGGCCGCGGGCGCGGGCGCCGACCGGCCGGTGCGCGCCGGCGAGCGCCGCTCGCGGTTCACGTTCGGCCTGGGCCGGCTGCGTCCGCTGACGACCGGCGCGCTGGCCGCGGTCCTGCTCGCGCTCGGCCTCGGCGTCGGCACGATCCTGCGCGGCTCGGACGGGTCGTGCAGCACGCGCCCCGTCACCGTCGACCAGGCGGCCGGCGTGAACGCCAGCGGCCAGCTCAAGGTCTGCGACGGCAACGCGAGGCTCGCGCTCGCCGGGATGCAGTCGCCGCCGCCCGGCCGCATCTACCAGCTGTGGCTCGACGACCCGGCGGATCGCCAGGGTCCCCAGCCGGGCGGGCTGTTCTCCGTGCGCAAGGGCAAGGCGTCCGTCGACGTCGGCGACGTGCAGGGCCGCAAGGTCGTCCTCGTGACCGACGAGCCCGTCGCCGGTAGCGAGGTCCCGACGCGCACGCCGATCGTCAAGGCGACGACCTGACGCCGTCCGGCGGACCGGGCCGCGGCGACTGCTAGCGTCAAGCGCAGTGGCCCAGCAGGCGAGCGATACGACGACGACCTGCTATCGCCATTCGAGCCGCGAGACGGGCGTCGCGTGCTCGAACTGCGGCCGGCCGATCTGCCCGGACTGCATGACCCCGACGCCGGTCGGGATGCGCTGCCCGGAGTGCTCGCGCGACAAGACGAAGGTCCGCACCGCCGCGACGCTGACCGGCCCGCCGCAGCTGACCTACGTGCTGATCGCGATCAACGTCATCGCGTTCGTGGCGACGGCGTCGGCCGGCAGCAGCCTCAGCGGGACCTCGGGCACCGTCTACCAGCACGGCGCGCTGTACGGCCCGGCCGTCGCCGACGGCGACTGGTGGCGGATCATCACCGCGGGCTTCCTGCACGCGGGCCTGCTGCACATCGCGTTCAACATGTACTTCCTGTACTTCCTCGGCACGCTGCTCGAGCCCGCGATCGGCAAGCTGCGCTTCGGGATCATCTACTTCGTGTCGCTCGTCGGCGGCTCGTTCGGCGCGCTGCTGCTGTCGCCCAACAGCGTGACGGTGGGCGCATCGGGCGCGGTGTTCGGGATGATGGGCGCGGCGATCCTCGCGATGCGCGCCCGCGGGATCGACCCGATGCAGTCCGGCCTCGGCGTGACGCTGCTGCTGAACCTGGGAATCACGTTCCTCATCCCCGGCATCGCGATCGGCGGCCATCTGGGCGGCCTGGCCGCGGGGTTCGTCGTCGGCTACCTCATGTTCGAGGTCGCGGAGCGGCGGCGTGTGGCGAGCAACGTGATCTACGGCGCGTCCGTCGGGCTCGGGCTCGCGCTGCTCGTCGGCGCGGTCGTCGTCGCCCAGTCGGCGGCGCCGCCGGGCTTCTAGCGTTCGACGACGGCCCGCCGCTGGTCGGCGAACAGGCGCGTGGCGAAGCGCCCCGCGGGATGCTCGCGCCAACCGCGGATCCGGGCTGCCATGGCGTCGGGCATGACCTCGGGCGGCGGCAGCGGCGTGCCGTACTCGGCGGGCGCGATCAGCGGCGCGCACAGCGCGGCGAAGGCGAGGTCGGCGGCGCTGAAGCGCTCGCCGACGAGGTAGCGCCGGCCGTCGGAGAGCAGCTCGGCCACCGCGTCGAGCTCCTCGTCGACGCGCGCGAGCGCGCGAGCCGCCGTCCCGTCGTCGATGTCGAGGTAGCGGTTGATGTAGAGCTTCGCGGGCGCCAGGACGAGCGGGAACGCGCGCCGCTCCCAGCCGGGCACGCCCGTCAGGTTGTACGGCGTGAAGGGCTTGGTGTCCTTGAACACCTCGTGGTACAGCCAGCGCCGGCCCTCGACGCCGATGCCGGTGTCGAAGCGGTTCTCGAGCGCGAGGACCTCCTTGCGCTCGAGCCTGTCGGCCGGGTACAGCCGCGCGGTCGCGGGCAGCTGCTCGTCGGCGTACCGCAGGATCTCGCGCGACTCCGCGTACACGCCGTCCGGCGTGGCGAGCACGGGCACGGTCTTGCCGCCGCCCGCGCGCCGCGCCGCGAGCTGGTGAACGATCTGGATGTGGCGGCGCTCCTCGTACTCGAGGCCTGCCCGCTCGAGAGCCCAGCGCGCCTTCTCGCAGAAGTGGCTGATCGGGATCGTCACGAGGACCCGGTGGTCTGGCAGTCCCATCGCTACGCCGCCCGCCGCCGCTCGATCACGTCGTCGTAGAGGGCCTGCGTGCGCTCGAGCAGCAGGCCGGGTGCGAAGCGCGCCCGCACGTCCGCGGCGGCCGCCGCGCCCAGCCGCTCGCGCGCGCCCGGGTCGGCGTGCAGCCGCGCGACGGCCGCCGCGAGCGCGGCGGTGTCGCCGGGGGTCACGAGCGTCCCGGTCGTGCCGTCGCGCAGGATCTCCGGCAGGCCGCCGTGGCGGGCGGCGACGACGCAGCAGCCGGCGGCCGCGGCCTCAAGCGCGGCGTTCGGGAGCGGGTCGGGCTGGGTGGACGGCACGCAGACCACGTCGGCTGCACCGTAGACGTTCTCGACGTCGGAGCGAAAGCCGCTGAAGCGCACGCGATCGGCGACGCCGAGCGTCTGCGCGAGCGCGCGCAGCTCGTCCAGGCGGCGCTCCTCGCCCTGCCACGGATCGCCCGCGACGAGCGCGATCGCGCCGCTCGGCGCGAGCGCCGGGTCGGCCAGCGCGCGGATGAGGACGTCCTGGCCCTTCCACGTCGAGATCCGGCCGAGGATCGCGCAGACGAACGCGCCGGGGTCGAGGTCAAGCGCTGCGCGTGCCGCGTCGCGCGGGGCGCGCTGCGGCGCGATCGGCAGCCCGTCGTGCAGGACGCGCGCACGCGGGTCGCCGCCGAGCTGGTCGGCCGTCGCTTGCGAGACGCACGGCAGCGCGTCGGCGGTGAGCAGCATGCGCCGGTAGATCGGCCACCAGCGCTCGAAGCCCGTGTAGATCTCGCGCAGATGCCAGACGTGGGGGACGCGAGCGACGCGCGCCGCCGCCGCGCCGCCGAGCGTGACGGACGTGTTGGTGTGGACCACGGCGACGCCGCGCCGGCGCGCGAGCCGCGCGAGCCCGCCGGCGTCACGCGCGAGCGCTGCGCCGATGGACGCGAGGCCCGCGGGCGACAGCGCCGCGCGCCGCAGCACCGCCAGCGGCCGCACGAGGACCTCCACGCCGGCCGCCTGGAGGTCCTCGCGCAGCTCGCCGTCCATCGCCAGCACGACGAGCGGCCGGTAGCGCGCGCGGTCCAGGCCGGACGCAAGCAGCGCGAGCTGGCGGTCGGCGCCGTAGCGCCCCGCCGAGGAGTGCAGGTACATCACGGTGCGTGGCAGCGAGGCCGCGCGCGGCGGCGGCGCCGCGCGCTCGCCGCTCGCCGCGGGAGGCTGCTCGGCCGCCCCGGCGTCGGCCGCCCCGGCGTCGGCCGCGCCGGCGTCGGCCGCGCCGGCGCCGGCCGCGCCGCCGCGACGTGGGCTCAGAGCTCCACCGCCAGCGCCTCGGCCGGCGCGCTCGGCACGCGGTCGGGGTGCAGGATGTGCGCGAGCAGCTCGAGGCCGTCGACGAGCCGCGGCCCCGGCCGCGAGAAGTACGACGACGCGTCGACCGCGACGGCGCGCTGCGCGCCGAGCGAGCGCAGCCGCGCTGCGTGCTCCTCGGCCTCGACGAGGGCGCGCGCGGCGTCGTAGCCGCACGGCATGACGACGACGATGTCGGGCCGCGCCGCCGCGACGAGCTCCCAGGTCGACTGCTGCGACGGCTCGCCCGGCAGGCCGGCGACATCCTCGCCGCCGGCCATCTCGATGAGCTGCGGCGTCCAGTGCCCCGCGACGAACACCGGGTCCAGCCACTCGAGCGCGACGACGCGCGGGCGCTCCACGCCGCGCACCGCCAGCCGGATGACGTCGGCGCGCCGCGCGGTGCGGGCGATGAGGTCGAGCGCGGCGTCCTTCGCGCCGGTCGCCTGCGCGATCGTGCGCACGTCGCCGAGCGTCTCGCCGTAGGTCTTCGGGTCCAGCGAGATGACGCGCGGCGGCTCGTCGAGCGTGACCGCCAGCGCCTGGACCTCGTCGTGCGACACCGCGCAGACGCTGCACAGCGCCTGCGTGACGATGAGGTCGGGCTCGAGCTCGCGCACGAGCTCGTCGTCGAGCTCGTAGATCGACTCGCCGGCGTCCGTGCGCTCGCGCACCGCGGCGTCGATGCCGGCCGCCGACAGCCCCGCGGGCAGGACGTCGCGCGTGACCGGCAGGATGTCGCGCGCCGCCTCCGGGTAGTCGCACTCGTGCGTCACGCCGACGATGTCGTCGCCCAGCCCCAGCGCGAAGAGCAGCTCGGTAGCGTGTGGGACGAGGGAGACGATCCGCACGATCGAGAGGGTATGGCACGACCATGTCAGCACTGACCGAGGACACCATCGACGCCCGCCTTGCGGGCAGTGACTGGCGCCGGGAGGGCGACGCGATCGTGCGCGACGTCGAGCTCGGCGGCTTCAAGGCCGCGATGGCGCTGGCGAACAAGGTCGCCGATGCGGCCAATGCGGCCAACCACCATCCCGACATCCTCATCCACGACTACAAGCACGTCCGCCTGACGCTGTCGACGCACTCCGAGGGTGGGATCACCGAGAACGACCTCGCGCTCGCGGCGACGATCGACGAGCTGACGTCACAGAACTGACGCAGCAGCCACCGGCGGTGCTGCTACGGTTCGGCGGCAGCGTAAATGAACGACGACCCTCCTCGAAGTCGCGGCCGAGTTCTTAGGTCCAGCGGCCCCCACCGGTCCAGTTGACCGCGCTGCTCCTCAGCGCGGTCGTCGTCCTGATCTTCGTCAACGGGTTCTTCGTTGCCGCGGAGTTCGCGCTCGTGCGCGCGCGCCGCGCCAAGTTCGAGGAGCTCGCCGACGCGGGTGACCGGCGCGCCAGGCGCGTCGTGCACATGCTCGACAACCTGAGCGAGTACCTGTCGGCGTGCCAGTTCGGCATCACCCTCGCCTCGCTGGGCATCGGCTTCCTCGGCGAGCCCGCGATCGCCGACCTCGTCGAGCCCGCGCTCGGCGGCGTCGTCTCGCATGCCGTCGCGGTGCCGATCGCGATCGCGATCGCCTACATCCTCGTCACCGCGGGCCACATCACCGTCGGCGAGCAGGTGCCGAAGATCTACGCGATCGTCAACGCCGAGAAGGTCGCCAAGGCCATCGCCCGCCCGCTGGACGTCTTCAACTCGGTCATGCGGCCGTTCATCCACCTGCTCAACGCCGCGTCCAACGCGATGCTGCGCCCGCTCGGGATCAAGGCCGAAGCCGGCTGGGAGGAGGGATCGAGCCCGGAGGAGGTGCGCGCGATCATCGCCCAAGCGCAGGCAGGCGGCCAGCTCGACCCGGGCGAGGCGGGGATGCTGACGGGCGTCTTCCACCTGCACGAGCAGCAGGCGCGCCAGGTCATGACCCCGATCCCGGCGGTCGTCACCGTCGACCTCTCCGAGGACGTCGGCACGGCGCTGCGCCGCGCGATCTCGACGGGCCACACGCGCCTGCTCGTGACCGAGGACCACAACGCCGACCGCGTCAAGGGCGTCGTGCACTCGAACTCGCTCGCGCGGATCCTCATGGCCGACGGCCCCGAGGCCTCGATCGAGCCGGCGGTGCGTCCCGTCCCGATCGTCCCCGAGACCAAGCCGCTGGACGACCTGCTCGCCGACCTGCAGCGCAACCGCTCGACGATGGCGGTCGTCGTCGACGAGTACGGCCGGGTCGCGGGGATCGTGACCGTCGAGGACATCGTCGAGGAGGTCGTCGGCGAGATCGACGACGAGACCGATCCCGCGGGCGGCGAGGTCCGGCGGCTCGCCAACGGCGACTGGTTCGTGCGCGGGCACGTCGCGATCACGGACCTCGCGGACTACGGCCTCGACCTGCCGATCGACACCGACGCCTACAACTCGATCGGCGGCTTCGTCTTCGCGGAGCTCGGGCGGCTGCCCAAGCGCGGCGACACCGTCACGTCCAACGGCTACCAGATCCGCGTCGAGTCGGTCCGCGAGAACCGCATCGAGGCGGTCCGCATCCGCGAGCGCGGCGCGGAGCCGGCGAAGGAGACCGCCACGGCGTAGGCCGGTTCGTACGGATTGACGCAAGTTCTGCGCTGCGGGTACGTTCTCGCCTGTACCACCGCCCGTGGGACGGCGGAGGAAGGCACGGCGGACTGGGGTGGTTTCGCCGAAGGCCGCAAGAACACGGCGGGCCCGCAGCTATCGCGGGCCCGTCGTGTGCTTCTGGGAGGAGTGCGAGGTATGTCGCACGCCGATGGTGCAGCGGCCGCCTGAATCCTTCTTAAACGGTGCTGAAGAGAGTCGCTACGACGCTCGCACGGGCCGGCGTGCGTAGGTCTCCTCCGGATACAGGCCGCGGCCGGCCTTGCGCCCCAGTGCCCCCTCGGCGCACAGGTCGCGCAGGCTCTGGGGCACGTCGGCCTCGATCGCGTCGCCGATCGCGACGGAGACGTCGAGCCCGATGTAGTCCAGCAGCGCGATCGGGCCCATCGGGTGCGCGGCGCCAAGCTGCATGCACGTGTCGATCGCCTGCGGGTCGAGGCCGGTGCGCTCCATGAAGTGCACGGCGCTGAAGAGGTACGGGAACAGCAGCCGGTTGACGACGAAGCCCGCGAGGTCGGGGACCTCGACGGCGTCCTTGTCGAGGGCCGCGCACAGCGCCTCGGCGCGCTCGCGGGTCGTAGCGGAGGCCGCCTGCGGATAGGCGAGCTCGACGAGGCGCATCTTCGCGACGGGATTGAAGACGTGCAGCCCGACGAACAGCTCGGGCCTGCCGGACGCGTCCGCCAGCTCGGACACCGACAGCGACGAGGTCGTCGTCGCGATGATCGCGTGCGGCCCGGCGAGCCCGTCGAGCTTGGCGAGCAGCACGCTCTTGAGCGCCGTGTCCTCGGTGATCGCCTCGACGAGGAACGTCGCGTCGGAGAGCGCGTCGAGGTCGGTGACGATCCGCACCTTGCCGGGGTCGGAGTCGTCGTCCAGGCGCTCGCACGTCTTGGCGATCTGCTTGCGCGCGCGCGCGGCCGACTCGTCCGAGCGCGCCCACAGCATCGGCTCCCCGACGCGTGTCGCGCAGACGGCAAGCCCCGTCGCTATCGCTCCGCTTCCCGCGATCCCAAGCTGCTCGTCCACGGCCACTCCCTCGACTTGATTGACTGGTCGATCGGTACCTTATTGCCGACCCAAGCGCAACGTATTTCAATCAGGAGGTCGACGCCAGCATGAGTGGACAGCAGGGGCGCGAGGTCGTGATCGTCGAGGCCGTTCGCACGCCGATCGGGCGCGGCCATCCCGAGAAGGGCTGGTACAAGGACACGCATCCCAACGCGCTGCTGGGCGCCTGCTTCAGCGAGGTCGTCGCGCGCGCCGGGATCGACGCCGCGGAGGTCGAGGACGTCATCGCCGGCTGCGTGCAGCAGCTCGGCGAGCAGAGCTACAACGTCGCGCGCAACGCGTGGCTGCAGGCGGGGCTGCCGGTCGAGACGGCCGCGAGCACCGTCGATCGCCAGTGCGGGTCCGCGCAGCAGGCCGTGAACTTCGGCGCGGCGCTCATCGCGGCGGGGATCCACGACGTCGTCATCGGCTCCGGGGTCGAGCACATGGGGCACATCCCGATGGGGGTGGGCTTTCAGTGGACCGACACCGTCGGATCGCCGTTTGCGCCCGCGCTCATGGAGAAGCACGCGCTCGTGCCACAGGGCCTGAGCGCCGAGCTCATCGCCGAGCAGTGGGAGATCCCCCGGTCGGAGCTCGACGAGCTCGCGGTGCGCTCGCATCGCCTGGCGCACGCGGCCACGGAGGAGGGCCGCTTCGAACGCGAGATCCTCCCGTTTCAGACGAACGGGTCGACGCGGCTGACCGACCAGGGCATCCGGCCGGACACGAGCATCGAGAAGCTCACGGCGCTCAAGCCGGCGTTCAAGCCCGACGGCCGCATCACGGCCGGCAACGCGTCGCAGATCTCCGACGGGGCGGCGGCGGTGCTGCTCATGTCGCGCGAGAAGGCCGAGCAGCTCGGCTGCGAGCCGCGGGCACGGGTCCTCGACCAGACGACCGTCGGCGTCGACCCCGTGACGATGCTGACCGGGCCGATCCCCGCGACGCGCAAGCTGCTCGCCCGCAACGGCATGGCGATGAGCGACATCGACCTCGTCGAGATCAACGAGGCGTTCGCGCCGGTCGTCGCCGCGTGGCAGCGCGAGCTCGATCCCGACATGGACCGCGTGAACGTCAACGGCGGGGCGATGGCGCTCGGCCACCCGCTCGGCTCGACGGGCGCGCGGCTGCTGACGACGCTGCTGCACGAGCTCGAGCGATCCGGCGGCGAAGTCGGCCTCGTGACGATGTGCTGCGGCGGCGGGCTCGGGACGGGGACGCTCATCCAGCGACTATGAGAGAACCATGAGGACGGGCAGTTCTGGCATGTCGGCGCCAGCGCGCGGGTAACCGGACAGTCACTGCATCCCCTAGCCACCGTTGCTCATGGAGGAGTTCGACACATGATTGGAATCTTGATCGCGATCCTGCTCGCGGCCCTTGCCTACTGGGTCTGCCTGGCCATCGGCCTGCCGGCCATCGTCGCCATCATCGCGGCCGTCCTCGTCCTGCTCAGCGGCGTCGGAACGGGCGGTTACGGCTACGGACGCCGGGGCTT
This sequence comes from uncultured Actinomycetes bacterium, assembly GCA_963743055.1. Lineage (GTDB taxonomy): Bacteria > Actinomycetota > Thermoleophilia > Solirubrobacterales > Solirubrobacteraceae > CADCVQ01. The sequence continues at coordinate 55,030 of CAVUOK010000011.1, forward strand.
GTAGGTCCCCACACCGCGGGGCCGTTTGCGGCGGTCTCGCCCATGCCACTCGAAGCCCGGCCCTCGTGCCGGGCTTCGGTGTGCTCGGGCCGGCTCAGCCCCAGCGAAAGCCCGTCGCCGAGGGCGCGGGCGGCAGCGGGCTCGCGGGCAGGCCGGGCGGGGGGTCGGCGACGTGAAAGCCCGTCGGCGACGTGTCGTTCGGCGTGTCGGGATGGAAGATCGATGCGAGGTACTGGATGTGCCCGCGGCCCACGCCGAGCTCGAACTGCCCGCCGCCGTACGCGCCGATGCCGTGCTCGGCCGTGTAGTCGTAGGCGTCGAACAGCGGCTTGACGCCGCCCAGGCGTGACGGCTTGAGGTTCACCATCCGCGGTGCGAACGGCAGCGCCTCGATGTCGGCGATCGAGTGGATGTTCGCATCCCACGTGATGCGATCGCGGTGCGGCTCGAGCAGCGCGTCGATCTCGGGCGTGAGCTTGGGGTCCTCGATCCAGGCGTCGGGGAACGCGTCGATCACGCGGCCGTAGAACTCGGGGCTGGCCGGATTGTCGACGACCGTGCCCTCGTAGAGGCCTTTGAAGTCGAGCGAGTCGACCGAGCCCGTGTCCACGAGTGAGGCGATCAGGTCGGCGTCCCACGACGCCGTCGGGTCGAGCTTGAAGCGCAGCGTCGGGTAGTGGTCCAGGCGCGTCGTGATCGGGTTCAGCGAGGGCGGCTCGCCGAGGCGCAGCGAGACGACGAACGTGAGCGGCCGGGACTCGCGGCCGAGCACCGCGTGCAGCGGCTGGCCCGCTTGGCGCAGGGCGAGGTCGAGCGCGGCCGACTCGTACGCCCACGTGCGATAGAGCTGCGAGACGTCGCGCTGCGGGGTCTCCGGGAACAGCTCGAGGGTCGCCAGGTGCTCGGAGAACGAGCGCATCGTCCAGTCGCCGGCGAGCGCCAGGGACGGGCCGGCCTTCCAGGCGATCTCGTGGTCGACCGCGTCGTAGACGACGTCCTCGCCGAGACCCTCCTCGCCCTGCCCGCGCAGGTGGATGATCGTCGACTTGCGCTCGAAGTCGCTCGACACGTTCTGGGTCAGACCCTCGAGGTCGTAGGCCTCGATCGTCAGGGGCAGGTCGGCGACCAGCTCGTAGGTGCTCATGGATTCGAGACTATCTATGGCCGGTGTCCGCCATGATCCAGCGGCTCGCGCTGGCCGCCATCGCCGTGCTTGCCGTCTTGTCCGCCGGGGTGCCGCTCGGGCTGTGGGGAGGGCGGGAGCCGGAGCGGCCGGAAGCCACGCTCCCGACGACGACGACCGCTCCAACCGGCCCCGGCCCCGGCTCCGGTCGTCCGGCGCTCGTCGTCGGGATCGGCGAGCAGCAGGCCGCGATGTTCTCCGACCCGCGCTTCCGCGATCTGGGCATCTCGAAGGCGCGCATCGTCATCGCCTACGACGCGACGAGCGTGAAGTTCGAGCGCGAGCTCGCCGACACGTGGCTGGCCGAGGCGCGGCGCGCGGGCGTCGAGCCGTTCGTCACGTTCGGCCACTCGCGCGTGCACCCCGACAAGCTGCCGTCGATCGGCGAGTTCCGAGCCGCGTTCCGCGCTTTTCGCGTTCGCTACCCCGACGTGCGCGTCTATGCCGCGTGGAACGAGATCAACCACATCGGCCAGCCGACGCACGACCATCCCGAGCGGGCCGCCGAGTACTACAACGTCGTGAAGGCCGAGTGCGGCGGCTGCCTCGTGGTCGCGGGCGACGTGCTCGACCAGCCGGGCATGGTGAGCTACCTGCGCCGCTACCGGCGCCACGTCGACGGCGAGCCGCAGGCCTGGGGCCTGCACAACTACACCGACTCGAATCGCTTCCGCTCCAGCGGCCTGCGGGCGATGCTGAACGCCGTGCCGGGTGAGATCTGGCTGACCGAGACGGGCGGCCTGGTCCAGCTCGCCGAGCGCCTTGAGCGCGACGAGCAGCGCGCCGCACGCGCGATCACGTTCACGCTGCGGCTGGCGCGCGCACATCCGCGGGTCCGGCGGCTGTACCTCTACAACTGGACGGGCTCGGACGCGAAGGCCCGCTTCGACTCGGGCCTCATCGCACCGGACGGCACCGCGCGCCCGTCCTACGACGTCCTGCGCGCCGCAGTCGCGGCAGCGGGGAGGTTTCAGCGCTGATATCCAGCGAGGGGTGTCCGCGTATCCGCTAGTTCCCCGCAGGTCCTGCGTACCAGGTCCGCGCGAGACGTGGATCTGGCCTTGGAGTCTGGCGGGTAGCATTAGCAGCGCACGGGCAACCAAGGAGCGGAAATGATCGAGCGCGAAGCCCACGTGGTACCTCATCCCAATGGCGGTTGGGAAGTCATCGTCTCCGGCCGCGAGGGTGGCTCCGTGCACGCAACGCAGCGAGAGGCTCACCAACGCGCCCGCGAGCTTGCTCGCGATGGCGGAGGTGAGGTAGTCGTACATGCTCGGGACGGTCGCATCCGTGAGAGCGAAACGGTCGATCCGGTGCGCGCGTGATGCACGTGTCCGCGCATTAGCTCTTAGCCTACGTGGCCACTGCTGCACCCTCCAATCACACGGTGTTCGTGGTCGGAGTCGGCGCCAGTCTCGCCGAGGCCTCGGCGCGCCGCGCTAAGCGCCAGAACGAGCACCCGCCCCTAGACGCGAACTTCTTTCGGCGGAAGGCGAAGTATCGGCCGGACGAGCTCTACGCGCGAGTAAGCGAGCAAGCTGCCCGCCTTGGCGTCGCCGACCTCACTCGCGAAGATCCGCCGGTCGGCCTGGAGGATTACCTCGGGCGGCTGTACTTTAACGTCCAGCACAACCCGCGGGCGGCGAGCGTCCGCGCGTATTTCCAGCTGATCGACCTGTACGCCTGGGAAGTCATCCAGACGACAACATGGATGATTGGTAAGAAGGGACTGATGACGCAAATGTTGCAGCGGGAGATCGCCGCCGGCAACGAGGTCTCGATTGTAACCTTCAACATCGATCTTCTGCTTGAGAACGCGCTGGAGCGCTTGGCTCATTCACGGCCGGGTGCGGCGTGGGGCTTGCGCGATGCGTATGGGTTCTCGTCGAGTCCGAAGCCAGCTCGCGGGTCCGATGACGTGTTCGAATGGGAGGGCCACGCCCCGACTCGCATTCCTATCTACAAGATGCATGGCTCGGTCAACTGGGTCTTCCAAACACGGGACTACTACCCGCCTGCAGATCTCGTGGGGAAGAGCGGGCGCGATCTATGGCTGATCGAGGACCGGCAGCTGGAAGGGGCGCGCCTTCGCGTCGGGTCCTCAACCCGCGGGGGTCGCAGCGTCTGGTATGCATTTCCTCTAATCGTGCGGCCAGTGTATGAAAAGCACGCATTCATCCGCATGCACTTGCAAGAGGTCTGGGACAAAGCTGAAACGGCGCTCAAGGCGGCGACTCAGGTCGTGTTCTGGGGATACTCGTTTCCTGTTGCGGATACTCATGCCAGGCATTTCTTCCAGGGTTTAGCAGATCGTAACGCGGTCCTGCGACGTCCGGTCGTTGTGAATCCCGACCCCGCCGTTGCCTCGTCACTCTGGAGCTTGCTACGAGCCGATCAGGTGACGCAGTATCGCAGCGCGCAGCATTATCTCGCGTAGATGCTGCTCTGACACCATATTGATGCCGTCTCGAACGCGAAGAGGGTTCATTACCTGTCTCAGGTTGGGCTGCGGTCGACCGGTAGATTATCTGGCTCGACTAACCGGTGCCCGCTTCCAGGCGAGCGACGAAGTCGTCGAGGAGCCCTCCTCGAGGCCCTTGCCGACCGCGTCGAGCTCGACCCGCGCAGCTCGACGAGCGTGCGGCCCTCCCTGCAGAGGTCGAGCGTCTCGCGCAGGCCGGCCTCGCCCGAGTCCAGCCGCTGATGATCTCCTCGAGCCGGGCGGTCGCGGCCTCGTAGGTCCGGGCTCCGTCATGGCCTGTTCGTCGCATCCACGGCCCGTCGGCGAACGCACCGCGACTCGCCGGCCGCGCGGGCCGCGGCGGTGGTGTCAGGGCTCGCCCTCGGCGGGTCGACGACCAGCGCGTAGCCGCGCTCCAGCGTCCGCGCGGATCGTGCGCGCGAGCGCCAGCGCAAGCGCGAGCAGGCTCGGACCCCGGCGCGCGTCGAGCGCGGCCGCCACCGCCTTGCGCTCGAGCACGAGCGCCCGCCGGCCGTGGCGCGCGCTCGAGCTCCAACCGGCGCCGGCCCGCCGCGCGGATCTCGCGCACGCTGTGGTGCAGCCGAGCCCGCTCGCGCGCGACGTGCTCGCCGGGCGCGCGCGACAACCGCGCGAGCGCCTGCGCCCGCTCCACCACCGCGCGCCGCCCGTGGACGCGAGGCGCCGCGCGGCGACGACGTCGCGGACGCGAGGGATGCGCCGCGCCAGGCGCTCGGCGCCCCGCCGCCCGACGACGCAGGCTGTGAGGCGGCCGCGCCGGCTGTGGACCGCGAGCCTGCGCGTCTCGCGCGCCATGCCGCTCGCGCGTGCGTGCAGTGCACCGGCACCGCCGACTCCGCGGCGTGGGTCGGGGTCGAGCAGGACACCGCGGCGACATCGTCGAGGAGCGTGCGGTCGGTGTGGTGGCCGACCGACGCGATGACCGGGACGCGGAGCAGCGCGACCGTACGACACAGCGTCTCGTCGCAGAAGCAGAAGAGATCCGCCAGCGAACCGCCGCCACGGGGGTCGACGATACGTCGACCTCGCCCGTCGCCGCGAGGTCCTGCACGGCGCGGGTGATCGAGGCGCGGCGTGGCGGTCCTGCACCGGGGCGAACGCCCAGACGAGGCGGCCGGCCCAGCCGCGGCGGCACAGCCCCGCGAGGACGTCGTCGCGGGCCTTGCCGCCCTCGCCGGTGACGACCCCGATCGTCCGCGGCATCGACGGCCGCGCGAGCGGCTTCTGTGGCTCGAACAGGCCCCCGGCGTCCAGCACCTTGCGCAGGCGGTCGAGCTGGGCGAGCAGGTCGCCCTCGCCGGCGACCCGCAGCCGAGCACCGCGAACGAGAACGCGGGCGAGGCCTTGCGGCTGCCCTCGTAGTAGTCGAGCCCGCCCCCGACCACGACCTGCACGCCGTCTGGTAGCGCGGCTCGCCGAGGCGCAGCAGGTCGAAGTCCTTCGCCAATCGAGCACGGCAGCGCGCCGTGGACGTCGCGCAAACCGAAGTACACCTTCGCCGGGGTACCGCAGGTTCCAGACCTCGCCGAAGAAGCTGCACGCGCGAGCGCCCACGCAGGTACTCGCGCATCCGCGCCGCGTAACGCCCGACCGCGTAGGGGC
>CAVUOK010000012.1:0-583925 GCA_963743055.1 uncultured Actinomycetes bacterium
CGTCCTGGTGCGCGTAGGCCAGCTCGAGCATCTGCGGGTACAGCCGCGGCAGCACGCCCGCGAGCACGCGCGGGGCGAGGCGCTGCATGTCGCGCACCTCCCGGCCCTCGACGTAGGCGCCCATGCGCGCGCGGACCTTCGCCGTGCCCGCGTCGGTCGAGCCGAAGAGGCGAAAGCGCAGGCCGGCCAACATGTCGGCGGCGAGCCGGCGGCGGCTGATCATGCCCGCCCCGTAGGCCGCGCGCACGAAGTGCAGGCCCGACGAGCCGGCCATGAGCGTGCGGTCGAGGTCGAAGAACGCAGCGCTCCGCGACCCGGCGTCGGACGAGCGTGCGCTCCGCGTGCTCCTCGATGCCGCTCAGCGTCGCTCCCTCGAGGTCAGACGCGGATGATGATCGCGTCGCCCTGGCCGCCGCCCGAGCAGATCGCCGCGCAGCCGTAGCCGCCGCCGCGCCGGCGCAGCTCGTGGACGAGCGTCGCGATGATGCGCGCGCCCGAGGCGCCGATCGGGTGCCCGAGCGCGACGGCGCCGCCGTTGACGTTGACGCGGTCCTCGTCGATGCCGAGCATCCGGATCGAGTTCAGCGCGACCGACGCGAACGCCTCGTTGATCTCCCACAGGTCGATGTCGCCGGGCTGCAGGCCGGCCTTGTCGAGCGCCTTGAACGCGGCCGACGCGGGGACCTTCGCGAGCAGCGCGAAGTCGTCGGCGATCGATGCCTGCGCGACGATCTCGGCGAGGACCTCCTTGCCGTGCGCCGTCGGCCCAGTCGTCGGACGCGACGACGATCGCGCCGCCGCCGTCGTTGACGCCGGGCGAGTTGCCGGCGGTGTGCGAGCCGTCGCGGCGCGCGAGGCCCGGCAGCTTGGCGAGCGCCTCGAGCGAGCTGCCGCGGCGCGGCGCCTCGTCGACCTCGACGACCGTGTCGCCCTTGCGGCCCTTGATCGTGACCGCGACGATCTCCTCGGGCAGGCGGCCGGCGTCCGTCGCCTCGATCGCGAGCTCGTGGCTGCGCAGCGCCCAGCGGTCGAGGTCGGGGCGGCTGATCTCGAGCTGATCGCCGACCTCGGTCGCCTCGTCGAACATCTGGCGCCCGCTGAAGGGGTTGGTCAGACCGTCGTGGACCATCGCGTCGAGCGCCTTGACGTCGCCCATGCGAAAGCCGAAGCGCGCCTTGGGCAGCAGGTACGGCGCGCCGGACATCGACTCCATGCCGCCGCCGACGCCGACCTCGACGTCGCCCGCGCGGATCTGCGCGTCGAGGATCCCGACGGCGCGCATGCCCGAGGCGCAGACCTTGTTGATCGTCTCGGAGCTGACCTCCTTCGGGATCCCGGCCTTGATCTGCGCCTGGCGCGACGGGATCTGGCCCTGGCCGGCCTGCAGGACCTGGCCCATGATCACGTGCTGGACCTCCTCCGCGGCGACGTCGGCGCGCTCGAGCGCGGCCTTGATCGCGAGCCCGCCGAGCTCGGTGGCGTCGAGCGTGGAGAGGCCGCCACCCATCTTCCCGATCGGTGTGCGGGCGCTACCGAGGATGACGGTCGTGGGCATGAACGGGTCTTCTCCGGGTCGGGGGCCGGCCAGCGCGATGCAGTGTATGCGCGCTAGATTCCGAAGGACGTGGTAACCGAGTCGACCACCGCGCTGCCTGCGGACACCGATGCGGACACCGTGGTTCTCGGCATCCTCGACGGCGAGGGCATCGCCCACGACGTCGACGGCTTGCTGCAGGGGCTCGTCGACGCGGGCGAGGCGAAGAGCAAGCACCGCCACCTCGCGGTCGGGCATGCCGGCGGCAAGCGCTGGGTGCTCGTGGGGCTCGGCGCGCGCGCCGACCTCGACGGCGAGCGCGTGCGGATCGCGGCCGCTTCTGCGCTGGGTCGCGCGCGGGAGCTCGGCGCGCGGCGGCTGTGCTGGGAGGTCCCCCACAAGGTCGGCCCGGAGATCGCCGCCGCGATCGTCGAGGGGACGCTGCTGCGCGCCTACAGGTATGACCGCTTCAAGGCCTCGCCGTCCGAGGAGCGCACGGACGTCGACGCGCTGATCGTCTCCGCGCACGACGACGTGTCCGGCGTCGTGGAGGAGGCGACGATCGTCACGCAGGCCGTCAACTCACGCGCGACCTGCAGAACGCGCCGCCCAACGAGATGGCGCCGCGCCACGTGGCCGACGCCGCCCGCGAGCTCGGGCAAGCTCGACGGCGTGACGGTCTCCGTCGAGGGGCGCGACGGCCTGATCGCGCGCGGGATGGGCTCGTTCGCGGCGGTCGCGCAGGGCGCGCACGAGGAGCCGGCGCTCATCACCGTCCGCTACGACGGGCCGGACGCCGACCGGCCCCGTGCTCGGCCTCGTCGGCAAGGCCGTGACGTTCGACACCGGCGGCATCTCGATCAAGCCCGCCAACAAGATGTTCGAGATGAAGTTCGACATGTCCGGCGGCGCGGCCGTGCTCGGCGCGATCGACGCGATCGCGCGGCTGAAGCTGGCGGTGCGGATCGTCGCGGTCGTCGGCGCGACGGAGAACATGCCGTCGGGCAACGCGATGCGCCCCGGAGACGTCGTCACCGCTTCGAATGGCGTGACGATCGAGATCATCAACACGGACGCCGAGGGGCGGCTCGTGCTCGCCGACTGCCTCGCGCACGCGGTCGCCGAGGGCGCCGAGCGGCTCGTCGACGTCGCGACGCTCACCGGGGCGATCATCGTCGCGCTCGGCAACACGCACGCGGGCATCGTCGGCGACGACGACGCGTGGGTCGAGCAGGTCACCGCGGCCGGCACCGCGACCGGCGAGCTCGTCTGGCGGCTGCCGCTGCATGCCGACTACGCGAAGGCGCTGGAGTCGGAGACCGCCGACCTCATGAACGTCAACGAGACGCGCAGGGCCGGCTCGATCGTCGCCGCGCAGTTCCTCAAGCGCTTCACCGGCGACGTGCCGTGGGCGCACCTCGACATCGCGGGCACCGCCTGGGGTGCCGGCAAGCCGTACACGCCGAAGGGCGGCAGCGGCTTCGGCGTGCGGCTCTTCGTCGAGCTCGCACGCTCGCTGAGCCGCTGACCCACCGCGGGGCTCCCTCCTCGCCCGCGCCGCGCACCTGCTCGGCGGCGCGACCGGGCGCCGCCGAGCTGCGGTGCTGCGAGATCCGGGTGCGACTACCGCGTCGCGGTCGTCAGCGCGCCGGCGACCTTCTGCAGGGCGCCGTTGATGCCGCGCACCTCGGACTCGATCGGCCGGACCTGATCGTCGATCGCGTGGACGCCGATGCCGATCAGGCGGGTCGTCGAGGCGATCTTCGTGAGCGTCCCGGTGATCGCCAGCAGGTAGCCGGCGAGCACGAGGACCAGCAGGAGAACCTCGACCAACGTTGCGATAACCAGAATGCTGTTCATCGGTCGTTCCTCTCGCTACCCATGGTTTCTTAGCTCCTCGACGAGCTCGTCGCTCGAGTTGCGCGTGTTCTTCAGCTGAAACGTCGTCGCGGTGTTCTTCACGACCGCCTTGCCGTTGACCCAGGTCTCCCACAAGTCGTCGCCGAGCTTGACCACCGTCCGGCGCAGCAGCTCGAGCAGGACGATGACCACGAGCAGGATCACGACCCCGGCGACGAGCGTGATCACCCACGCGTTCTGGTTCTCCGACAGGGCGGACACCATCGTGAGGTCGGTCATCCTGAGCTGTACCTCTTCCAGGCCGGCGAGACCGGAGCATCGAGCGTCTGCTGGCCTCCGCCTCCGCTCGCCGCCGGCACGGGCGCCGGTGCGGCATAGGCGGGCGGCGGTTCCGCGGGTGCATAGGCAGGCGGCGGCGGCGGAGCGTCATAGACGGGCGGTGCCGGCCTCGCCCCGAGCTTCGCCAGGTAGGCGAGCGCCAGCGGCGGGACGGACTCGGCGAGACGCCGCGTCTGGCCGAGCTGGTCGGTGCCGGGCACGCCGCGCTCGAGCATCGGCGCCGTCTTCGCGCTCTGCACGTCGGCGAGGATCGCGCGCAGCGGCGTGAGCGTGTCGTTGAGCAGCTTGATCACGACGAGCAGGACGACGACCCCGAGCACGAGCCCGATGATCGCGAGAACGGTCATGTCGACTCCCTCCAGCCAGGCGAGGTGTGGTAGCGGTCGACGACGGGCGCACCGCCGCGTGCCGCGCGCAGGCAGACGGTGATCGTCCGCACGGCGTTGTTCGTCGCGGCCACGTTCTGCAGCGGCCCGGTCTTGGTGGCGATCGAGTCAAGGTCGGTGACCAGCTCCTGCGCCGTCCCGTCGATCTTGCGGGCGAACCCCGTGATCATGAGCAGGAGGACGGCGACGAGCGCGACTACGACCGCACCGACCACCCACCCGACCATCCACCACGTAGATAGTGCGGCCATTCGCAACCCCCTGAGCATGCATAGGCATATCCCGCTAGGCGAGACTCAATTGCTACGTACGCGCTGCACGCTAACTCATTTGAGATGCGAGTATGAGATTTAATCTCTGCGCGCGAAGTTAGTGACAGACCGGTCGCCCTCGCGGCCGCGCCCGAGGACGGCCCTCGCCGCCTCCGGCTAGCGCACGACGCGGTACGTGAGGTGGGTCGCGCCCGGGCCCTCGACGACGCGCGTGCATTCGAGGCGCGTGTCCGCGCCGCCGGCGTCGTCGAGCAGTCGCTCTCCGCCGCCCAGCAGGATCGGGACCACGTTGAGGGTCATCTCGTCGACCAGCCCGGCCTTGAGGTACTGCTGAGCCGCCTTCGCGCCGCCCGCGAGCGTGATGTCCTGATCGCCCGCCGCCTCCTCGGCGCGCTCAAGCGCCGCCTCGATGCCGTCGGTGACGAAATGAAACGTCGTAGCGCCCTGCATCTGAAGCGGCTCGCGCGGGTGGTGCGTGAGGACGAAGACGGGCCCGTGGAAGGGCGGATCCTCGCCCCACCAGCCGTTCCACGGGTGCTCGTCCCACGCGCCGCGGTGGGGCCCGAACATGTTGCGGCCGATGATCACGGCGCCGATGTTCGCCTGGAGCTCCTCCATGACGGCGGACGATGCGTTCACCTCGCTGCCTTCATGGCCGTGGGGCTCGCGCCACGCCTGCAGCGAGAGCGCCCATTCGTGCAGCTGCTCGCCGCCCTCGCCGAGCGGGTGCTCCACGCCCTGGTTCGGTCCGGCGATGTAGCCGTCCAGCGACATCGAGATCTGCAGCTTGAGCTTCGACATGGTGGTCCTCCCTCGTTCTCGGCGGTTGTGAGGATCAGACCGCGCGAGCGCGCCGAACTCATCGCGGCGCGGTCAAGCCACGAGCAGCGCGGCGCCGGCGATCCGCTCGAGGATCGCCTCGACCCGCTCGGCGAGCTCGTCGGCGGACAGCCCGCCGAACCCCGCCAGCTGCGCGTGCAGCGCGGCTCGGTCGCGGGTGCCGTCGAGCAGCGCCAGCACCCGCCGGTCGAGCTCGTCGGCGACGCGGATGCTGTTGTGGCGCAGCGTGGCGACCGGCTCGCCGTCGCGGGCCTGCAGGCGCGCGAGGGCGCTGGCGTGCGGACGCTCGGCGGTCGCCGCGCCGAGCGCGGGCGGGTGCGCGTGCGGCCAGACGATCCCGCGGATCGCCCCGTGCAGGAGCGCGTCGCACAGCGCATCGCGTCCGCCGGCGTCCGGCGCGTCGGCGAGCAGGTCGGCGACGGCGACCGCCGACGGCCACGCGTGAGCGAGCCGCACGAGCGCCGCGACGACCCGCTCGTCCTCCGTCGAGACCCGCGCCCCGCCGGAGACCTCGAACGTCACGAGCCCGGGACGCTCCTCGTCGGCGACCAGCGGCCGGGCGTACGAGGCGACCGAGAGCGAGGCGAGGCGTTCGGCGCTCGGCAGCGGAGCGGGGTTCGTTGCGGCGCGGCACAGCAGGGTCTGGCGAAAGCGGCGCAGCTTGAGGTAGTCGAGGAACTGCTCGCGGCGCAGCACGTCGTCGACGCCCGGCAGCGCGTCGCGGACGCCGGCGGGCCACGCATCGGTGCGCAGGTCGCGCAGATCGGCCTCGGCGAGGTAGCGCAGGTCCCGCGTGGCGGCGCGCGCGGCGAACTCCGAGACCAGGAACGCCTCGTTGACGTCGGCCAGCGCGTCGTGGAACAGCAGGGCGTCCGAGCGGCCGGCGAGCGCGGCGGCCTCCGTCCCGATCGCGGTCGCCGGCTCGTTCTCGCCGCTCAGCCGGGCGAGCAACCGCCGCGCAGCCGCGATCCGCTCCTGCGGCTCGTCGATGCCCTCGACCTCCAGCGCCAGGAGCTCGCGCAGCGACTGGCGGTGGCGGTAGCCGGGCAGCGCGTTGTAGCTGACGAACGCGACGCCGTTCGCGGACAGGACGTGCGCGCACAGGTCGAGCAGCCGATCGCGCACCGGGTCGGGGATCCACGAGAAGACGCCGTGGGCGACGACGTAGTCGAAGCTGCCTTCGAGCGGGTCGAACTCCTCGATCCCGATCTGCTCGAAGCGGACGTTCGCGAGGCCGAGCTCGTCCGCCCGCGCTTGAGCCAGGGCGATCGCGCGCCCCGAGAGGTCGAAGCCGGCGAAGGTCGCGTCGGGCAGCGTGAGCGCCATCCCGAGCAGGTTGCCGCCGTCGCCGCAGCCGATCTCGAGCAGGCGGCAGCGTGCGGGCGGCACAGGATCGAGGCCGAACAGGGTCGCGATCGCCGCGACGCGGTCGGGATGCGTCTGCGGGAACGCGTGGCCCGGGTAGCGGACGTCGTCGTAGCGATCGGCCATCTGTCAGCGCGCGGCGGCGATGGGTCGCTCGAGTGCCATCGCCGTCGGGTGCGCGCCGACCGAGGGGACCGGCGTGAAGCCGAGGCGCTCCCAGAACCGCAGGCCGTCGGTGTTTGCGGGATCGACGCTGATGCGCAGCGTCGCGACACCGTCGGCGGCGGCGTGCGCGTCGACGGCGGCGACGACCTCGGCGCCGGCGCCGCGGCCGCGCGTGTCCGGATCGAGCAGCAGCAGGCCGATGTTCTGCGTCCCGGCCCGCGGCCAATCGCGGACGATCTCGACGACGCCGGCGAGCTCGGGCGCGAACAGCCCGAGGACGTGCTTGTGGCTGCGCGGCGTCCCCTCGGGCAGCGCGTCCCACTCGTCGCGCGCCTCGGTGGCGGTCGGCGCGCGCTCCTCGTGCAGCTGGAAGTAGTCGCCGCAGCGCTCGAGCAGGGCCTGCAGCTCGTCGAGGTCGGCCTCGGTGAGCTCGCGCAGCGTGCCGGCTTGCAGGCTCGTCTCGGGGAAGCTCACGCGCGCTCCGGCACGTCGACGCGGTCGCGATCGCCGATCTCGCGCTGCACCCTCGCCGGGACCCCGACCGCGACGACGCCCGCGGGCAGGTCGCGCGTCACGACCGACCCGGCGCCGACGACCGTGTCGTGGCCGATCGTCACGCCCGGCCCGACGATGACGCCGCCGCCGAGCCAGACGTTGTCGCCGATCGTGATCGGCGCGCCGAACTCCCACTGCGCGCGGCGCGCCTGCGGGTCGACGGGATGGCCCGCGGCGAGCAGCTGGACGCGCGGCGCGATCTGGCAGGTCTCGCCGATCGCGATCGGCGCCACGTCGAGGATCACGCAGTCGTAGTTGACGAACGTCCCCGCGCCGATCGTGATGTGGATGCCGTAGTCGCAGCGAAAGCTCGGCTTGACGACGACGCGCTCGCCGACACCGCCGAGCAGCTCGCGCAGCAGCCGGTCGCGTTCCGCGTGCTGGCCCTCGCGCGTGGCGTTGTAGCGGTCGAGCAGCGTCTGCGCGCGTGCGTTGTCGGCGATCAGATCGGGGTCGTCGGCGACGTACAGCTCGCCGCGCAGCATGCGGTCCTTCATCTCGCCCATGGGGTCATTGTCCCCGAGGGCGCGTTCGCTACGCGTCCGCGGGCGGCTGCTCCGCGAGCGCCCGGGCGACCTCGCGGCGGCGGACCTTGCCGCTCGTCGTCCGCGGGATGTGGCCGGGGCTACGAGCAGCACCCGGCGGCGGTCAAGCGTCGACCGTCGCCGTGGGGCGGCTCGGCCACGAGCGGCACGCGCCGACGGATGCGCCGCGCAGCCGGGAACATCAGTGCATGACTTGGGCGAGCCCCTACCTCGAGCTCGACCAGCTGCAACGCACATCACCGTCAGCGCTCGAGGGCGTCCTCCTGGACCGTCAAGTCGTAGGCGCCCCGATCGCGATCGCAGGTCGAAGCCACGCCAACGCGGTGTGGGAGGTGGTCCTCGACAACGGGCAGCACGCAGTCGCCAAGCCGCGCAACGGGGTTGATCTCAAGGTCGCCGCGTACTTCGGCCACGATGCCGACAGCACCACAATCGCCGAGTGTGCGACGTGGCTGGTCGCCGGCATCATGGATCCCGCGTTCGCGGCGGTGGTCGTCCCGACGGTGCTGCGCGACCTACCCGGGCTCGGGCCCAGCGCGCTTATGCGGAAGGTCGATGGCGGCAAGCATCCATCGATAGGCCCCACCCCCTTCCTCAACCGCAAGGCCGTGAGAGGACACGAGCCGGCGATGATGCGCGCGGCCTTCGTCGACCTTGTCTGCGGCCAGTCGGACAGAGCGCCACAGGACATGTTCCTGGCGCCGGGGCCTTGCTTGATCGACAACGGCTTCGCGTTCCCCCGCCGCGGCGACCAAGCATCTGTGCGTGAAGTCCTGCGGTGGCGATGGAAACGCGGACGCGATGCCCGGCTCATCAGCGAGGAGGAGACAGAGGCGCTGTCGCGCGTCATCGCGGCGGCTGCCGCAGGAAAGCTCACCTTTCTGGGTGCCGATCGCGTTGAGGCACTGGTTGAGCGATGCGAGTCGATCGCGGCCCGCGGAAGGATCCTGCGGGGTGCCCTGACATGGCGAGTGCCCTTCGGACCGACGACGGCGTGGCGTTGGTGAAGCACAGGGCGTACGCACCTGGCGACATGCACACACCCCGCGCGATGATGCCGGGGTGGACGCGCTCAAGCTGGCGAATCTCGGCCTGAAGTTCCTGCTCGAGCTCGGTGCGTTCGCGGCGCTTGCGTACTGGGGGGCGAAGACCGGCAGCGGAGCGGGCTCGGTGCTGCTCGCGATCGCCGCGCCAGCCATCGCGATCGGGCTCTGGGCGATCTTCGCGGCGCCGAAATCCGAGCGCAGGTTGCCACTCGCCCCGCGCTTGGCGTTCGAACTGGGCGTGTTCGCGCTGGCGGTCGTCGCGCTGGTCGCGGCGGGCAGCCCGGTGGCGGCAGCGGTGTTCGCAACGCTCGCGGTGGTCAACGCGGTGCTGCTTGCAGCCCTCGGCCAGCTGGAGGCCTGACCTGGAGGCGCGGCGGTGACGCGCATTCGCCGCGGGGTCGTCGGGCAGTCTCACCTGCGTGGCTCTTGACGTCCCGGCACTTCGCGCCGCCGCCCGCGACCGCGCCGCGCGCCGTCCGCCGGGGCCGCGGCTCGCGGCGGTCCAGAACGCGCGGCTCGCCGGCGTCGCGATCCGGCACTACCGGCCCGCCGGCGAGCCGCGGCCGCTGCTCGTCTTCCTGCACGGCGGGATGTGGGTGCTCGGCGACCTCGACACGCACGACCGGCTGTGCCGGCGGATCGCCGCCGCGGCCGGCGTCGAGGTGCTCGCCGTCGACTACCGGCTCGCGCCGGAGCATCCGTGGCCGGCCGCGATCGAGGACGCGGTCGCGGCCGTCATCCACGCCGCGAGCGTTGCGCGACGCGCTGCCGCGGCTGCTCGACCCGGCGCGCGCGCAAGCCGCAAGGTCGCGCTCGGTGGCGACAGCGCCGGCGGCTGCATCGCCGCCCTCGCCGCGCTCGCGCTGCGCGACCGTGGCGAGCACGAGCTGCTGGCCGCGCAGGTCCTCGCCTGCCCCAACACGGACCTCACGGGCCGGCACGTCAGCATGGTCGAGAAGGGCACCGGGTTCGGTCTCGAGGCCGCCGACGTCCGCGCGGCCGCCGCGCTCTGGATGCCCGACGCGGCGCGCCACGCCGACGGCGACGTCAGCCCGCTGCACGCCCGCGACCTGTCCGGGCTGCCGCCGGCGACCATCGTGACCGCCGAGCACGACCCGCTGCGCGACGAGGGCGACGCCTACGCCGCGCGGCTCTCAGCCGCCGGCGTCGCGACCACGCATCGCTGCGAGCCCGGCCGGCACCACGGGTTCGTCCAGGACTCGGGGCCGGCCACCGACCGCTTCATCGCCGACGTCCGCGTCAGGCTGCGGCCGGAGGCGTGACCCCGGCCAAGCCCGGCCCCGGTTCGATCTGCACGTCGCTCGCGTGCATCTCCTCGCCGCAGACCGCGCAGTGCGGTTCGACGTGGGTCGCGTGACCGCACGTTGCGTGTCGCACGATGACCGGCGGCCCGGCGTCGCCGGCGGTCCAGCGGTCACCCCACGCCGTCATCGCGAGCAGGATGTCGCACAGCTCCCACCCCTTCTGCGTCAGCACGTACTCGAAGCGCGGCGGCCGCTCGGAGTACGCGCGCCGCTCGAGGACCCCCTGCGCCACGAGCCACTTCAACCGCTCCGCGAGCACCTTGCGGGAGATCCCGAGATCGCGCTGGATGTCGTCGAAGCGGTGCATCCCGACGAAGACGTCGCGCAGGATCAGCGGCGACCAGGGCTCGCCCGCCACGTCCAGCGTCCGGGCGATCGAGCAGGTCATGTCTCCGAAGCGCGTGCGCTGCATCCCGCGACACGATAGCGGACTTGGTTCCCTCATGGAACTCACTGTGGTACGGTGGGTCTCTCGAAGGAACCGACTCGCACACCGCAACCTCAGGAGGCAAGCAGCGTGACCCTTCCACCCGTCGTCTCAGCATCCGAATGGCAGGCCGGCCGCGACGAGCTCCTCGTCGAGGAGAAGGCGCTGACGCACGCACTCGACGCGCTGGCCGCCAAGCGCCGCCGGCTTCCGATGGTGGCCTTCGACAAGCCGTACGTCTTCGAAGGTCCGCACGGCAGCGCGAGCCTCGTCGACCTCTTCGAGGGCCGCCGCCAGCTCGTCGTCTACAACTTCATGCTCTGGCCGGACCGCGACCACATCTGCGGCGGCTGCGCGTCGTTCACCGACAACATGCCGAACCTCGCGCACCTCAACGCACGCGACACGACGTTCGCGCTCGTCTCCCGCGTGCCCCGCGAGCAGATTGACCACGTGCGCGAGCGCTTCGGCTGGACGCACCCCTGGTACTCGTCGCTCGGCAGCGACTTCAACTACGACGTCGGCGTCAGCTCCGACCGCGGCGAGATGTTCGGCCTCAGCGTGTTCCTGCGCGACGGCGACGACGTCTACCGCTCGTACTTCACGAGCGGCCGCGGCGTCGACCGGCTGCGCGTCGACTTCAACCTGCTCGACCTCACTCCGCTCGGCCGCCAGGAGGCGTGGGAGGACTCGCCCGACGGCTGGCCGCAGGACCCGTCCATGAGCTGGATGCGGCTGCGCGACGAGTACGAGGGCGCCGCCGTCTCGTAGAGCCGCTCGCGCGGAGTGGCAGGATGCCGAGCACGATGGACGTCCCTCCGCAGCGGCTCGCGCGCGCCGAGGACGCACCGCGCATCGCGGCGCTCATGCGCGCCTCCGTGCTCGAGATCTTCCCGCGCTGCTACGACGCACGGCAGACCGCGAGCGCGGCGGTGCACATCGCCGCGCTCGATGCGCAGCTCATCGCGGACGGCACGTACTACGTGCACGAGGCGGGCGACGAGATCGTGGCGTGCGGCGGGTGGAGCCGGCGCAACAAGCGCTACGCGGGCGAGGGGGCGGGCATCGACGACGACCGCCTGCTCGACCCGCGCACCGAGCCCGCGCGGGTCCGGGCGATGTTCGTCCGGACCGACTGGACGCGGCGCGGGCTCGGCCGGGCGATCCTCGAGACGTGCGAGCGCGCCGCCCGCGCCGCGGGCTTTCGCGAGCTCGAGCTGGGAGCCACGCTGCCCGGCGAGCCGCTGTACCGCGCGTTCGGCTTCCGCGAGACACACCGCTTCGACCTCGTGACGCCGGACGGCGTGCCACTCGAGTGCGTCCGCATGCTGCGAGACATCGCCTGAGCGCGCGCCGCGGGAGACGAATCGGCGGGCCGGGCTTGACAGCATTGGTTACATTCTTGATTGCTACATACTTTTGTTATGTCCCTGTCGGGGATCAGCGGGCATGCGCAGCGTGAACGTCGAGAGGACCGACCGATGCAGAGATTCGTCATCGCCCCGGCAACCGGGGTCGCTGGCCGTGGCAGAACTACGCGCGGTCATGTGCTGCTCGGGCTGCTCATCGTGGTGGCAAGCCTCAGCGGCTGGAGCGTGACGGGGATCGCGTCTGCCAGCGCGGCGGCGGACCTGGCGATCGCCACCGCCGCGGCTGGGGACTTCGTCGTCGGTGAGGATTCGGTGCTCGTCCTGACCGTGACCAACGTCGGCACCAGCACATCCTCTGGGACCGCGACCGTCACCAACACGCTGCCGGCATCGTTGACGTACGGTTCGGTGTCCGCCTCCGGCTGGACGTGCACCGGGTCGAGCACGATGACGTGCGCCACGGCCACCCCGGTCGCAAGCGGGGGGTCGCTGCCCGAGATCGTGCTGCACGTCGTCCCGACCGCAGCCGCCGTTCCCGTGGCAGCCAACCGCGCCTCGCTCTCGATCACAGGCGATCCGAACCCGGCGAACAACATCTCCGACTTCCCGGCCACGGTGGCGTACGCCGCCGACATGTCGATCGGCCTCGGCCACTCCGGTGGCCCCCTGAAGACCGGTGGGCAGGAGACGATCAACATCAGGGTGCACAACGAGGGCTACTACCGCGTCGATGCCGCGACCACCGTGTCCTCGGCGGTGCCGCCCGGCCTTCAGGTCCTCGCGGTGACGGGCGGGACGACGTGGACCTGCACGGCCGCGCAGACCTTCGCCTGCACCACGGGCTCCGACGGCGGGAGCCTTGGCAACTACACGAACATCCGGCTCGTGGTGAAGGCGACCGATGCCGGCTATCCCGCGACGCCGGTCACCGCGACGGTGACGAGCGCCGGGGATCAGAACCCGGCGAACAACGCGGGAACCGACACGATCCAGGTGCAGGCGGCACGTGACGCGGCGGCCGAGCTCGTGTCGCTGCCGCTCATGACCGTCGGCACGGAGGCGCAGCTGGCGTTCCGGGCGCGCAACGTGGGGACGGCCAGCTCGGCCGTCATGGCGTTCACGTTCGCGCTCCCGCCGCAGCTGCGCTTCGTGGGCCTCGCGAGCGCGGGCTGGACGTGCATCCCGGGCCCGGTCGTGACCTCGTGCGCCGACCCCAAGCAGATCGCCAACCTCAACCTGCTCCGCATCCGGGTGAAGCCCCTGCGGCCACTCACCGGCGGCCCGATGACCGTGACCGTGACCACCCCTGGCGAGCAGAACCCCGTGAACAACACGTTCGTGGCTGCGGTGTCGATCAACCCGTACATCCCGCAGCGCTACACGATGACCGGCGGCAGCGGGCAGCGGCGGACAGCGCTGCTCAAGGTCGGCGACAAGCTGACGGTCAGCATCCCCCAGCCGCGACGCGGCGCGAAATGGCGCATGCGCACGGCGAGCACGGCGGTCAGCCGCCCGTACGTCACGCGTTCCAGCGGCCGCATCCACATGCGCTTCACCGCAAGGCGCGGAGGCCGCGCGACGTTGCGATTCACGCGCAAGGCGGGGCGCAAGACGAGGAGGTTCACCCTGGTCGTGACTGTGGTCGATCCGGGAGCCTGACCACGCGGGGTGTGCCAAACCGCCGCGGAGCACGCGACGAGACGGCACACCCCTGCAAGCGTCCGATCTGCGGCGTTACAGCGCGGCGAGCTCCTTGACCTGCGTCAGGCGGATGCTGTTGCCCGACGGGTCGCGGAAGCCGGAGTCGATGCCGTAGGGGCGCTCCTCGGGCGGCTCGGTGAACTCGACGCCGCGGCCCGAGAGCTCCTCGTAGGAGGCCCGGCAGTCGTCGGTGCTGAGGAAGACCGTGCCGGCGAAGCCCTTCGCCATGAGGGTCTTGACCTGCTCGTGGGACTCGGCGTCCATGACCGGCGGGCCGGGGATCGCCATGAGCACGACCGAGACGTCGTCCTGGCCGGGAGGGCCGACCGTGAGCCAGCGGAAGTCGCCCAGCTCCGGGAACGAGACGTCTTGGCGAAGCTCCATCCCGACCTTCTCGGTCCAGAAGGCGAGCGCCTCCTCCTGGTCGTGGACCCACAGCTGCGTGGTTGAGATCTTCAGCATGGTGTTGCTCCTTGCGCGTCGGTGGATTCGATGAGCAGCACGCTAATCCGGCGGCTGGCCGTTGTCTTCTCGAAACGTGCGGCGTTGCGGGCGGCCCCACACGCGCAGGACGCAGGCCGGCACGAGCGCCTGGTCGGCGGCCGGCGGGTACGCCGCGCGGTACGCCAGCGGGGACTTGCCGTAGGTGCGCGTGAAGCTCGTCGTGAACGAGCCGACGCTCTGCAGCCCCACGGAGAAGCAGATGTCGGCGACAGAGCGGTCGGTCGTGCGCAGCAGCGACGCGGCGCGCTCGAGGCGGCGCGTCAGCAGGTACGCGTGCGGCGACTCGCCGAACGCCGCGCGGAACTCGCGGCTGAAGTGCGCGCGTGAGAGCCCCGCGGCACTGGCGAGGTCGTCGACGCCGAGCGGCTCGGCGTAGCGCGCGTCGGCGAGGTCCTTGGCGCGCAGCAGATGGCGAGCTGGCGGGACGAACACCATGGGTCCGCCCAGGGTAGTCCGCGGACTCTCAGCGAACTCTTACACGTCGCTTAGCGTCCGCTCGCACGGCCACTTGAGACTGCGCGCCATGAGCGAGACCACCGATCCACGCCAGCAGGCTGCCGGCAAGCGACGCGCACGCGAGGAGCGCATCCGCCGGCTGCGGATGCGGATCGCCGCCGTCGCCATCGCGCTGTTCGTCGCCGTGTGGACCGGGCTCTACGTCCAGCTCGTCAGCGGGCACGACCCGGCGCTGGCGAGCGAGGCCGGGACAGTCGCGACGCAGTCTGCCGATCCCGAGGTCACGACCGAGGACGACGGCTGGAGCGACGAGGACGCCTGGAGCGACGGCACGGCCTCGAGCGACGGCGGCGACGTCGCCGAGGACACGTCGCAGGCGTCCTCGGAGCCCGCGGCCGTCACGACGGGGCAGTCGTGAGCCCGCCCGGCGAAGGCCTGCCCGCGCGCGAAGGCCCGACCCGCCGCGGGCCGGCCACCACCGCCCCGCGCGAGAGCCGGCGGCGCTTCGACTGCTTCGGCGGGAGCGCCGAGGTGCTCGTCGGCGGGCGCTCGCCGTCCGGCACGACCGCGCCCGTCGCGACGCTCGTCGCCCAAGGGATGCTGCGCGGGCTGCACAACCGCCTGACGCGCTTCGATCCGGCCAGCGAGCTGTCGCAGCTCAACGGTGCGCCGGAGACCGTCGTGTACGCGAGCCGCCTCCTGCGCCGGCTCGCCCGAGCGGCCGTTACGGCCGGCGAGCTCAGCGGCGGCCTCGTCGACGCGACGCTCGTCGACGAGCTCGAGCGCGCCGGCTACGCCACGTCGCGCGCGGGGCGGCCCGGCCTGGCGGTCTCCGACGTCCTGCTCGGCAGCCGTCCGGCGCAGCCCGCCCGGCCGCACCCCGACGAGGCCTGGCGGCGGATCGTCGTCGACGACGCCGCACGCACGATCACCCGCCCGCCGTGGCTGCGGATCGACAGCGGCGGCCTCGGCAAGGGCCTCGCGGCCGACGTCGCCGCGCACACGCTGCGCATGCACCCCGTCTTCGCCGTCGACTGCGCCGGCGACGTGCGGATCGGCGGCCGCGCGCGCATCGCCCGCCGCGTGCTCGTCGAGCACCCGTCCGGCGGCGAGCCCGTGCACGAGCTGTCGATCGTCGACGGCGCGGTCGCGACGAGCGGTGTGACGCGCCGCTCGTGGCGCGATGCGTCGGGCGCCGTGAAGCACCACATCCTCGACCCGTCCACCGGCCAGCCCGCGTGGACCGGCGTCATCCAGTCGACCGCGCTCGCGCCGACCGCGCTCGAAGCCGAGATCCTCGCGAAGGCCGCGCTGCTCGCCGGCCCGGACGGCGGGCGCGAGCTGCTCGCGCACCATGGCGGCGGCGTGCTCGTGCTCGAGGACGGCAGTGTCGACGTCGTCGATGCCGAGTGCGCAGCGGCGGTGCGAGCGGCATGACCGGCGCCGGCGAGCACGTCTTCTGGATCACGAGCCGCGCGGCGGGCGTCAGCGCGCTCGTGCTCGCGAGCGTCGCGGTCGCCGCCGGCCTCGCCATCGGCGCCAAGAGCCCGCGCGCCAAGCAGCTGCGCACGCTGCACGAGGCGCTCTCGCTCGCCACGCTGGCCGCGCTCGCGCTGCACGGGCTCGCGCTGCTCGGCGACGGCTGGCTGAGCCCGAACCTCGCCGACATCGCAGTGCCGTTCGCCAGCGAGTACCGGCCGTTCTGGACCGGCCTCGGCGTCATCGGCGGCTATGGCCTCGCGGCGCTGTCGCTCTCCTACTACGCACGCGCGCGGATCGGCGTCGCGCGCTGGCGCGTGCTGCATCGCTTCGTCGCGCTGTTCTGGATGCTCGGCGTCATGCACACGCTCGGGGCCGGGAGCGACGCCGGGCAGCCGTGGTTTCTCCTGCTCGCGACGCTCGTCGTGCTGCCGCCGCTCGTCATGCTCGGCCTGCGCTGGCGCTCGCGCGTCGAGCTGCCCGCCCCGACGGACGCGGCGCCGCGCTACGACCGGCCCGTGGCCTCCGAGCGATAGATGCCCGCCGCGCGCTCACGGTCGCGGCTTGGCATCCGCCGCCGCCGCCAATAGGTTTGCGGGGTGCCGCTGAAGGACAACCTGCGCAAGCGCTCCGCGGCCGACCTTCGCGAGGAGCGCGACCTCCTCGGCGGCTGGATCCGCCAGCCCGAGGTGCGCTGGCTGGATCCGAGCATCCTCGCCAAGGCGGGCGTCGAGGTGGCGGTCTCGGGCACGTTCGGCAAGTTCGCCGACAAGCGCGAGATCCAGACGCGGCCACAGGGCCCGTTCGACTACTCGGCGGACGGCGAGCTGTGGATCGACTACCTGTCGGACACCGGCGACGGCTGGGCCGCGACGCAGACGATGGCCTGGGTGCTCGCGCAGCCGAGCCTGACGGTCGACGACGAGGACCTGCCGCGCGGCAAGCTCCTGCTGCTCGGCGGCGATCAGGTCTACCCGAGCGCCACGCCCGAGGCCTACGAGGATCGCTTCAAGGGCCCGTTCGCGGCCGCCCTGCCGCGCTCGCCCACCGGCGAGGAGCCCGAGATGTTCGCGACGCCGGGCAACCACGACTGGTACGACGGGCTCGTCAGCTTCCTGCGGCTGTTCTGCGCGACGCAGTGGATCGGCGGCTGGCGCACGCGTCAGCGGCGCAGCTACTTCGCGCTGCAGCTGCCGGGCAAGTGGTGGATCTGGGCGATCGACATCCAGCTCGACACGTACATCGACGACATCCAGCTGCAGTACTTCTGCGACCAGAACATCGGGCCGGGCGACAAGGTCATCCTCCTCACGGCCAAGCCGAGCTGGATCGCGGCTGTCGACGGGCGCGTCGAGCCGCCGACATGGAAGTACCTGAGCTTCTTCGAGGAGCGGGAGGTGCGCGACCACGGCGCTCGGCTCGTGTTGACGATCACCGGCGACCGTCACCACTACGCGCGCTATGAGCCCAGCGGCGAGGGCGCCGACACAGCGCCGACGCGGATCACCGCGGGCGGCGGCGGCGCCTACCTCTCGCCCACGCACACCTTGCCCGAGCAGGTCGAGCTCAAGCCGCTTTCGCGCATGCAGGGCGACGACTACTTCGACCAGCCGCCGGTCGTCATCCGCCGCGAGGAGATCTACCCCGGAGACAAGGACTCGCGTCGCCTGAGCAACGGGATCCTCAAGCTCGCGCTGCTGAACCCCGCGTTCGGGCGGCTGCTCGGCGCGCTGTACGCGCTCATCGGGATCTCGATGCTCGGCGCGGTCGACAGCGGCGTGGACGACGCCGTCAACGAGACCAACGAGCTCATCCAGAGCGTGCGCGGCGCCCGGATCGACATCTTCGTCGACACCGCGACCAACGCGAACCTCTTTCACTTCCTCGCAAACGCCGTCGGCCCGATGAGCATCGTGCTCGCGCTGGTCTTGTTCGGCGGGCTCTTCGGGTCGGTCGACATCAAGCAGAGCGTCCCGCTGCGCTTCGCCGTCACGCTCGCGCACACGGCCGTGCACCTGCTCGCCATCGGGCTCGTGATGTGGGCGGCGGTCAACGTCGCGCCGGACCTCTGGGACGCGACGGCCGCCGTCTGGATCCTCGGCATCATGCTGGCCTTCGCCGCGGGCACGACGTTCGGCGCGACCGTGTTCGGCTTCTTCCTGTGGCTCGTCCACAAGTGGCGCGGCCCGCTGGCGCAGGCCAACGCGAACCAGGTCTTCACGGGCCAGTCGATCGCCGACTACAAGAACCTCCTGCGAATGCGCCTCGGCCGCGACGGCGCGCTGACGATCTACCCGCTCGGCGTCGACCGCGCGTGCCGCGAGTGGGACCTCGTCAGCGACGAGCCGACCGGCCCGCGCTTCGAGCCGCGCGGCGAAGCGCCCCGCGTGCACGCGATCGACAGCCCGCTCACGTTCGACGTCGCCGGCAACCGCGTCACGTAGCGCCGTCGCTGGCGCAGCGCGTCGCCGCGGCGATCTCCTTGCGGTGCGCAGCCGCGCCGGTGATGTAGGCGACGAAGACGACCTCGCCGGGGTTCGCGACGACCGCCTTCAGGCCGGGATCGAGCTGGCCGCTGTGCAGGACGTAGAACAGGCGCCAGTCGTCGCCGCGGACCTTGATCTGCCCTGAAGTCGCGTCGCTCGCGCTGGCCCGTGGGCCTTCGAAGCCGCGGGCGAACGCCAGCTCGCCGGCGCTGCGAGCCAGCCGCGCGCCGGCCTGCAGCAGGCACGGGACGTATTCGGGCGACGGGACGGGAGCACCGCGCAGCGCCACGCCGCAGTACAGGCTGCTGCGAAACGAGTACAGCTTGCTGCTGTCCGCCGGGCACTCGCGCCCGGACGCCACCTCGCGCTCGAGCTTGTACAGCGCGGTCTTCGCGTCGCAGCCGACGAGCGCCCCCTCGCGATCGACGCACTTGCCGGTCTCGGGGTCGGGACCCGACCGCAGCTGCCAGACGAGGACGGCCAGGAACAGCACGACGAACGCCGAGATCACCACCCTGCGCTGCTTTCCCTGCATCCCCCACCTCCCTCAGCCCCGTGAAGACGACCGCCGGAGTCTCGCAGCCGGCCCTGTGGCCGGCCACGCGCGATCATGCAGCGCGTGCGCCGCGCCGTCGCAGTCTGGCTCGTCCTCTTCGCGGCGTATGCCGCCACGATCGGCCTGCATGCGTTCGGCACATCGCAGTTCGGCGGCGACGAGCCGCACTACCTCCTGACGGCCGAGTCGATCGTCTCCGACCACGACATCGACCTGCGCGACGAGTACGCGACCCGCGCCTATCGCGACTGGTACCCGTACGTGCTCGAGCGCCACGGCCGGCTGACGAACGGGCAGGCCAACGAGCCGCACGGCATCGGCTTCGCGCTGCTCGTCGCGCCCGCCTACGCGCTCGGCGGGCCGCTCGCGGTGCAGCTGTTGATGGCGGCGATCGCCGCGCTGGCGTTCGCGCTGGGCGGGGCGATCGCGCGGCGGATCGCGCCCGAGCCGTGGGCGAGCGCCGCGACGCTCGCCTGCGGGCTCTCGCCGCCGGCGCTCGCGTACGCGACGACGGTCACGCCCGAGCTGACGGCCGGCGCGGTGCTCGCGTTCGCGTCGCTGCTCGCGCTGCGCGTGCGCGACCTGCCGCGGATCCGCTGGGTCGCGGGCGCGGCGATCGCGCTCGCGAGCCTGCCCTGGCTGGGGCTGGCGTTCGCGATCCCGGGGGCGGTCGTGGCGCTCGCGATCGTGCGCTGGCTGCGGCGCCGCGGCCGCAGCTTCGCCATGCTCGTCACCGCCGAGGTGATCCTGTTCTCGGCGGTCCTGTTCGTGACGATCAACGACCAGCTCTTCGGCGGCTTCACGCCGACCGTCGCCGACGTCCCGGGTCACGCGATCACCGACCTCGGCGCGTCGGATCTCGCCGACCGCGTCCCGCGCCTCGCCGGGCTGTGGCTCGACCGGACGTACGGGTTGCTGCGCTGGGCGCCGGTGTTCGCGCTCGCGTTCTACGCGGTGTGGCTGCTGTGGCGCTCGCGCCGCGACATGCTCGCTCAAGCGCTTCCGGAGCAGGGCGACGTCGAGGTCGCCGCGACGCTGTGCGCGCTCGTGTGCGCCGCGCAGGCCTTCGTCGCGACGTTCGTCGCGCCCGCGATGACCGGGTTCTGGTTTCCGGGGCGCTACCTCGTCTGCGCGCTGCCGCTGGCGGTCGCGCTCGTCGCGTGGGGGCTGCGACGCGCCCCGCGCACGGGGGCGGCGCTCGTCGCCGTGACCGCGATGACGAGCGTCTGGTGGTACGCGGAGCTGCGGATCGACGGCGGCGCGATCGTCGGGCCGTCGTCGCGCGCGCCGCTCGGCCCGCTCGACGTCGCACTGCCGCTGTTCGAGCCCGGCTCGACCGGCGGCGCGGTCGCGCTGGCGCTGGCGGCCGCTGCGCTCTTCGGGCTGCTCGCCTTCGAGTGGCGCGACTGGCAGGCGACCCGGAGCTAGCCGGGCACGTGCTTGGACTGCCCGTTGGACCGCCCGCTGCCGGTCTGCGGTGACGATGCGGCGGCTGGCACCGCAGGCTTGCGTCGCTGGCCGGGGTTCGCCGGCGCGGCCGGCGGCTTGGCGGGCTTGAGGGACTTGGCAGGCTCGACGGGCTTGCGGCTTGCGCCCGGCTTCGCTGCGGCCGGTGGCTTCTTCGCCGCGGCGCCCGGGCGCCGTGCGGCGGGCGGCGGCGGACTCGGCTTGGATCCCGGCGAGCTCGAGCTCGCTGCCGGCGGCGTGACCGGCCGGCGCGACGTGCTCGGCGTGCCGGCGTTGCCCGGCGTCGCGCGGCGCTGCTCGCCGGCTGCCGGGGAGCGGCGCGCGCGCGGCGCACGCGGCGGCGGCGCGGGGGCGGCAGGCGTCGTGGCGGAGGTCGGCGGCGCGACCGGCCTCGGTGCCGGAGTCGGTGCGGATGCAGGTGCGTCGGGCTTCTGGTTTGGCAGCGTGATCCCGACCGCGCGGTAGGGCTTGCCGACGGCACGCGGCAACGAGACTCCCGCCGCCGCGAGACCGGCGGGCAGCAGCAGCGTGGCGACGGCACCCACCCCCAGGATCGGTCGCCACGCGTGCCGCACGCGTCGCGTGCGGCGAGCCGGCACGGGGGTACCGGCCTCGGTCTCCGCCGCCGCGACGATGGCGCTCAGATGCCGGCTCGCGGTGCCCTCGTCGACCGGCCGCACGTAGGCGCGGCGTACCGCGTCCGCAAGGGCGGGGTCGAGGTCGGGTTCGTCGCGAGTCGGCATGAGCTGATGGCTACGCGGTGTGGTCCTGCTGGGCCTTCGCCGCGCCGCTGACGCACGCCGCGAACGGGGTCTTCGTGTCGGTCGCGGTCTTCTTGTGCGACATGTCCTTGCAGATCTTCGCCGGAGCCGTGTGGGTCGCGGGCGTGGCGGCGGCCTCGGTCTGTGCGCGTGTCGCGCCGATGACGCACGCGGCGAACGGGCTCTTGCCCTTGCCGTGGTTGGTCTTCTTATGCGACATCGACTTGCACAGCTGCCCCGGTGCGGTGGCCTTGCCATGAGTGCCCGGTGCGGGCTTCGTGGCCATGGCGGGCGTGGCAACCAGGGCGAACGCGGCGGTGATGGAGACGGCAGTGGTCTTCAGGCGCATAAGGATGATCCTTCCGGTTGGAGGTTTCATCACGGCAATCGCTCCGAAGGCTCAAAGGGGTACGCCCCCGCCAGCCGCCGCAGGCCTCGCCGCTGCAGGGCCTTGACCGCGCCCGGCCGCTTGCCGAGCGCTCGCGCGATCTCCTCGATCGTCAGGTCCCCGATGATCCGCAGCAGGATCACCGACCGCTGATCGGGCGCGAGCGCGTCGATCGCAGCTCGCACGTCGGCGCCGGCGATCAGCGCCTCGGCCTCGTCCGGCACGTCGCCACCCGCGCCCGCCGCGCGCGTGACAACGTCCTCGGGCGCCGCATCGACGGGCCGCCTGCTCCGCTGGCGCAGCGCGTCGACGAGCCGGCGGTGGGCGATCGTGAACGCCCACGCCCGAAACTCGCGCTCGCCGCCCTCGAAACCGGGCAGCCCGCGCACGACCTGCAGGAAGACCTCGCCGGCGACGTCGTCGGGCTCTGGCGCTCCGTGGGCACGGAGGTAGCCCACGACCTTCGGGGCAAGGTCCTCGTAGATCTCCGTCCACGCCCATTCGGCGCCCGCGCGAGCGGCCGCGAGCACGTCGTCGAACGCAAAGTCCGGCCGCATGACAGAGCATCATCGACAACAAGGCGGCCGGGCGGCGATCATGCGGCCATGACCAAGAGGCATCTCGCCCTACCGCTGCTCGCCGCGGCCGTCCTGCTGGCCGGCGCCGCGGTCGCCTACGCGAAGACCTACGACGTCCCGGCCGCGCTCGGCTCGGCGCTCACCCGCGTTGACGCCAAGACGCCGCTCGCCATCCTGCTGCCGGACCGGCTCGCGCTGGACTACTCGGGCAAGACGTACGCGTCCGGCACGGGCGCTGCGCGCTCGTACAGCCTGTCGCTCGCGGGCGCCCCGAACTGCGGCGCCAACGTGTGCTTCCTCGTGTCGTTCGACGCCAAGCGCGGCGGCACGCCGAGCTTCCGCCGCACCGTGAAGCTGCGCGGCGGGCGCACCGGCTACTTCAAGCCGCTGTCCTGCGGCGGATCCTGCTCGCCGCCGGAGATCCAGTGGCGCTCGCGCGGCAACCTCTACTCGATCCAGGCGAAGATCCCCGACAGCTCGGACACCGCGGCCCAGCGGCGGCTCGTCGCGGCGGCGAACTCGGCGATCGGCGCCGGCCCGCGCTGAGCGCGCCGCTCAGGTGGCCGGCGGGACGGCGGGCGGGGGCCCGTCGTAGGCCGAGGGGACGAACGAGAAGCGCGCGACCCGCGGCGCCCAGAGCTGAAACTGCTCGAGGTCGTCGAGCGTGACGAGCGCCGTGGCGTCGGCGAGGCCGCGATGCAGGTCGCGCCAGCCGTCCGCGGCTTCGGGCGTGAGCGAGCCGACGATCGCGTTGCCCCAGCCGCCCGCGTGCCTGGTCGGCTCGATGCCGGCGACGAACTCGGCCCACGTGGTCGTCCTCGCACGGTGGCGCAGGCCACCGAGGACCTCGCCGCCGTCCGCCTTGCCCGGCGAGGCCGCGAGGACGTCCTCGAGCAGCGCGGCATGCCCGCTCAGCAGCCCGAGCAGGACCACGACGGCTTGGTACTCGCCTGCCCGGTCGTCGTCGCCCAAGAACCGCGACGCCGCGCTGACGTCGCGGGTGGTGCGGATCATCCGGTAGAGGTTGACGAGCCGCTTGGCCTCGCGTGGGGTCTGGACGAGCGGGGCGAGCGCGACGAGCAGCTCGAGCTCGTTGTCGGTCAGGTGGCGCGCCTCGGCCGGCTGCGGCTCGTGGCGCAACGTCCTGTCGACGCGGGAGTCGCGCTCGGCCGGGATCGTCGCCGGATCGGCGGGGGTGGCAGCCGGCACCGCCTCGTCGACCTCGTCCCCGGTGAGGTCCTCTGGCACTTGGCCGTCCTCATCCGGCCGCGCCGGCGGCGGCTCGCCCTCGCGGGCCAGGCTGGCGAGCAGCGCGCCGAAGCTGGCCGGGCTCATGTCCGGCAGCGCGAACGGGATGTTGAAGATCTTCTCCAGGTAGTCCTGCGGGGACGCCTGCCAGCCGCTGTCGTCGTCGTTGCCCTCGGTCGGCGCGAGCAGCTCGTCGTACTGGCTTTGCAGCGAGCGCAGCAGCCAGCGCGGGTCCACGCCGACGACCACGACGAACAGCTCGAGCGCGAGCAGCAGGTGGACGGCCTGCAGGACGTCGACGACCTGGCGCGGCGAGCAGCGATCCAGGTCGTCGATGTAGAGGACGATGCGGTCGATCGGCAGCGGGGCGTCGGCGTCCGTCGCGGCGCGCTTGCGCCAGTCGTCCATGAGCGCGATGAGCTGCTGGAAGTCCTTTCGCACCGTCGAGATCAAGCCGAGGTGGCGGCGGTAGTCCTCGCCGCCGGCGCGCTCGCTGACGAACGAGTACAGCCGCCGGCCGGGGCTCAGCTCGGCGAGCTCGCGTCCGAGCTCGCCGACGCGCCCGATGACCTCGTCGAGCTGGGCCTGCAGGACCTGCTGGGACGCCTCCGCCTCGCGCAGCGCGGCGAGCTCGTCCTTGACGAGACCGTGCTTGATCTCGCGGGTGGCGTGGCGCAGCTTGTCCAGCCCGCTGCGCGCTTGTGCGACGACGTATGTCGCCGTTGCAAGCAGGGCGCCGGCTGCCGCCAGCCCTCCGCCCGCGACCCAGCGTTCGAGCAGCAGCGCGAGGGCGCCGGCGACGATCCCGACGCTCGCCACGATCGCCGCGCCGCGAGCGCCGAGCCACGGGAGGCTCGCGTGTCGCTCGTCGTCGGCGATCGTCGCCCCGCGTAGCTCCGCGGCGAGCCGGCGACCCTGCTCGGCCTCGTCGTGCACGCCGAGCCGCTTGAACGCCGCGTGCAGCTCCCGCTTGACCGCCGGCGACGCGACCGCCGCGCGGGCGAGCTTCACCGCGGAGCGCGCGCTCCTGGCCGCCGCCCGGTCGATCTCGTCGTTCAGCCGCGCGGTCTGCGCCTTGGCGCGCTGCGTCGCGGCCTCGAGCTCCTTGCGCGCGTGCAGTCGCGCGCTCAGCTCGGATTCGAGCGCCTCGCGCTCCGGCGTGTTGCGGTTTGCGGGGCCCGCGAGCTGCTCGAAGATCTCGTGCCCGAGGCTCGCCCACAGGTTCGTGTCGGCGTAGTGCCAGGCGTTGAAGCCGATCTGGCGGATGTTGGGGAGGTAGCCGTCGCCGCCGGACGTGGCGAGCGCGTCGACCTGCCCGCGCATGAGGCCCATGAACGTGCTCTTGCCCGACCCCCACTCGCCGAACAGGCCGATCGACAGCGGCATCGGCGTCGCGCGATCCGCGATGACGGTGGCGAGCATGGTGGCGTCGTCGCGCACGCCGAGCTGGTCGTCCTCGAGCGCGATGGCGACCGTCGGGTCGACCGCGTCCTGCGAGTAGCCGCCGGCGAGCGCAAACCCCGCCGCGGGATCACGCAGAACGGCGGCCCACGCCGCGGGGTCCTCGTCCGGGGCCGTGTTCTCGACCAGTCGCAGGGTCATCTCGCGCAGCTCGCTCACGGTCGGGCCGAGGACGACCAGCGCCTCCGGCAAGGGCGAGGCAGCGCCGGCCAGCAGGGACGTCGCAAGCACGTGGCGCAGATGCACGCGTTTGGCGCCCGTCCGGCGCGCGACCGTGCGCGCGGCCGCGAGCGGCTGAGCGAGCTGGAGGGCCACAAGCTGGCGCTCCGTGGGAAGCGTCTGAAGCGCGAGGTGGTCCTCGCCGATGCCGGCTGCGATCGCGGCGCGATGGACGACCTCTCGCGCATCGCGGATCTCGGGGTGGTGACGGCGCAGCAGCCCGGCGACCTCGTCGTCGTCGGTGGACAGCGTCGTGATCAGCGAACCGAGGAGGACCGCCGTGGCGACGAGCTCGGGGTTCGCCTTGAGCTCGTGCAACATCTCGGCGGCGACCGCCAACCCTGCGCGCGCACCTTCGGCGAGCGGGGGAACGCGGACAGGGAATCCGTCGACCTTGGCGCCGTGCACGGCAAAGGCGTCGACCCAACGGTCCCGGACCTCACGGTGCACGACGCCGACAAGGTGGCCCCTGACAAGGACCGGTGAGCCGGCCGCGGTCCCCGTCCCCATGATCGGCTCGTCGAGCTCGACGCCGAAGTCCCCTTCGGTTCCAGTCAGGCCAATCGTCCCGTAGTGGGTCGTCAGCCGGCCTGCCCCTACGTCGGCGGAGGCGAGCGTGCATGACGCACCGTCTTCCGGACGCGCGACGATCCACGGGAACTTCAGGCCCACGCGCACGGGCCGAGTCAGCCGGCCGACCGCGACGGCCTCCCCGGTCTCGTCGAACGTGATGCCGACCTCGGCACCATCCGCAAGCAGCGCGAGGCTCGCCAGCTCGGCGACGCGGGCGGTCGTCACGACGCGCTCGGCGTCGATCAAGCAACCGAGCCCGGCGGCGCGCGGGCCCTTCGGGCTCGTCAGCACGACGAGGAACGGCCATCCGTCGGGCTTCGGCTCCGCCATCGGGCGAGTATCGCCCGGGCGGCGGGACTACGCGGGCGGCTGCGCCGCCATCCACTCCGTCTTGTGCACGCGCTTGAGCGCCTGGTACTCCGCGAGGCCTCCGGGGGAGTCGACGTCGCCGAGCGTCGGGTGCCACGGGACGAGTTCCTCGGCGGCCGCGACGCCGAACTGCTTGGCGAGCACCGCGCCGAACGACTTGATCTTCATCGTGCCGAAGCCCGGAAGCGCCGCGATGTTCGCGCGCAGCTCGGCACCGTTCGCCGCATCGGTCCAGACGCGGGCGGCGTCGCCGTCGTAGGTGTCGCGGATGTGGACCGCGAGGTCGTGGACGCGCTTGGCCATCGAGCGCGGATAGCGGTGAATCGCGGGGATCTGGCGGAAGACCGGCTCGAGGTCGGCGTCCGCGAGTGCGGCGGCGTCAAGCGAGCCGATGCGCTCGCGGATGTCCAGCGGGCCGAGGAAGGCCTTCTGCACCGTGATCTGCTGGTCGAGCGCGAAGCCCACGAGCAGCGCCATCGGGTCGGCTGCGATGAGGGCGTTGGCCTCGTCGGATTCCGTGAAGTAGAGGCGATCGGGCATGGTCGCGATCGTAGCCGGGCGACCGCGCTGGAGCGAGGCCGCCCGTCGCGCGCCGAGCGTGTCAGCATCCCCGCGCGTGACGACGCACGAGATCGACACCCCGCACGGCCCGGCCGTCGCGCACGTCCAGCCGGCCGAGCACGCGCCGCTCGGGGCGCTCGTCCTCGGCCACGGCGCGGGCGGCGGCGTCGGCGCCCCCGACCTCGTAGCGGCGAGCGGCGTCGCGCTCGCGCTGGGCCTGAGCGTCGCGCTGGTCGAGCAGCCCTACCGCGTCGCGGGCCGCCGCTCGCCCTCCCCCGCGCACCACCTCGACGCGGCCTGGATCGCCGTGATCGAGCACCTGCGAGGCGGCGCGCTCAAGGACCTGCCGATCGTCACGGGCGGCCGCTCCTCCGGCGCGCGCGTGGCGTGCCGCACCGCCGAGCCGACCGGCGCGGCGGGCGTGCTGTGCCTCGCGTTCCCGCTGCGCCCGCCGCCACGCAAGAGCGGGACGCAGGCGCCAAGCCGCCTGCCCGAGCTCGACGGCGTCACGGTGCCCGTGCTCGTCGTGCAGGGCGAGGGCGACCCGTTCGGGATGCCGCAGCCCGGCCCGCAGCGCGACGTCGCACGGCTGCGCGGCAACCACAGCCTGCGCAGCGACATGCCCGGCCTGAAGGCCGCGGTGGAGGCGTGGCTGCGCCGCGTCGCGGGCTCTTAGCTGAACGTCGGCGGCCACCAATGACGGAAATGCCCGGGGCGCGAGCGCCTCGCGCTGACACCCCGAAAACCTTCAAACCGCGGCCCACCCGTCGGTTACGGTGAACGCCGTGGACGGCGACGATGCGACGACAACCCCCGCGACGCTCGCCGCTGTGCGCTACGCGATCCTCGGGCCGGTCGAGGTACGCGACGGCGGCGGGCCGATCCACGCGGGCGGCCCGCGCCAGCTCGCGCTGCTCGCGTTCCTGCTGCTGAACGCCAACGAGACGGTCTCGAGCGACCGGATCATCGACGCGCTCTGGGGCGACGACAACGCCGCCGGCGCCGACAAGCGGCTGCAGATGGCCGTCGCGCGGCTGCGCAAGGCCCTCGACACCGACGAGCCCGTCCTGCGCACGACCACTCACGGCTACACGCTCGCGGTCGCGCCGGGCGAGCTGGACACCGAGATCTTCGAGGCCGCGATCGCCGATGGCCGCAAGGCGCTCGCGGCGGGCGACGCCGAGCGCGCGTCCACGCTGCTCGAGCAGGCGCTCGAGCTGTGGCGCGGCTCGCCGCTCGCGGACGTGGGCTACATGGAGTTCGCGCAGACCGAGATCCGCCGGCTCGAGGAGCTGCGCCTCAACGCGATCGAGGCGCGCGCCGACGCGGAGCTCAAGCTCGGCGGCCACGCCGCGCTCGTCGGCACGCTCGAGGCGCTGGCGGCCGAGCACCCCACGCGCGAGCGGACCGCCGCGCAGCTCATGATCGCCCTCTACCGCTGCGGGCGCCAGGCCGAGGCGCTCGACGTGTTCCTGCGCACCCGCGCCCACCTCGCCGACGAGCTCGGCCTCGCTCCCGGGCCCGCGCTGCAGGCGCTGCAGGCCGAGATCCTCGAGCAGTCGCCCACGCTCGACGCCCCGTCGGAGCCGGTGGCGCGCGAGCCCGCGCCGCTGCCTGCCCTCGTCGCACGTCTCGGCGCGAAGCCGCTCATCGGCCGCGACGCGGTGCTCGACCGCCTGCGCACGACCTGGGACGAGGTCGTCGCCGGTGGCGCGCATCGCATCGTGCTGCTCGCCGGCGAGCCGGGCGTCGGCAAGACGAGCCTCGCGACGCGGCTGGCGTGCGACGCGGGCGAGCAGGGCGCGACCGTGCTCTACGGCCGCGCCGACGCGGAGGCGCTCGTCCCCTACCAGCCGTTCGTCGAGGCGCTGCGCCACCTCGTCCTGCACGTCGAGCTGGCGACGCTGGAAGCATCGAGCGCCGACCTCGTCGAGCTCAGCCGCCTCGTGCCCGAGCTGTGCCGACGGCTGCCGGACCTCCCGAGCCCGATCGAGTCGACCGGCGGCGACGAGCGCTTCCGGCTCTTCTCGGCGGCCGCGGCGCTGCTCGTCGACGCGGCGGCGCGCGCGCCGGTGCTCATCGTGCTCGACGACCTGCACTGGGCCGACGCGTCGAGCCTGCGGCTGCTGTCGCACCTGGCGCGCTACTCGGACCCCGCCCGGATGCTGATCCTCGGCACCTATCGCGACACCGACCTGCCGCACGCCCCGCACCTCGCCGACATGCTCGTCGACCTCAACCGCGAGCACCTCGACGAGCGGATCCTCCTCGCCGGCCTCGACGAGCGCGCCGTCGGCGAGCTCATCGCCGGCGCGACCGTCGCCGCGCCCGCCGACCTCACGCCGCTGCTGCTGCAGGAGACCCGCGGCAACCCGTTCTTCCTCGTCGAGATGCTGCGCCACCTCGCCGACTCGGACGCCTTCGACCCGCCCGAGGTCGAGCGGCGCGGGGCCGCGCCGCTGCTCGCGCGGATCGGGGTGCCCGACGGCGTGCGCCAGCTCGTCGAGCGGCGGCTCGCGCGGCTGCGCGGGCGCACGAGCGACGCGCTCATGCTCGCGAGCGTGCTCGGGCGCCAGTTCGAGCTCGGCGCGCTCGCCGCGGTCACCGAGCGCGCGGCGGACGAGCTCAGCGACGCGCTCGACGAGGCGCTCGAGGCGGGCCTGCTGAGCGAGGTCAGCGGGCCGCCGGGGACGTTCGAGTTCTCGCACGCGCTCGTCCACGAGACGCTGTACCGGCGGCCGTCGTCGGTGCGGCGCGAGCTGCTGCACGGCCGCGCGGGCGCGGCGCTCGTCGAGCTGTACGCCGGCCGCGACGACGCGCACGCCGCCGAGCTCGCGCGCCACTTCCTCGCCGCCGGCGCGCGCGGCGACACCGAGCGCGCGCTGCACTACAGCGTCATCGCCGCGCAGCAGGCGCTCGCGCGCCTGGCCTACGAGGAGGCTGCCGGGCTGTTCTCGCACGCACTCGACCGCGCGGGCGGCAACGGCGGCTCGCGCGACCCGGCCAAGCAGCGCCGCCGCTACGACCTGCTGCTGTCGCTCGGCAAGGCACACTGGTGCGCGGGCGACCTCGACAGCGCGCGCGACGCCTACCTGCAGGCCGCCGACGCGGCCGAGGCGCTCAGCGACCCGGACTGCCTCGGCCACGCCGCGCTCGGCTACGCCGGCCCGCTGCGCTTCGAGCCGGCCGCGCGGCGCGAGCAGCCGCTCGTCGAGCTGCTCGAGCGCGCGATCACCGCGCAGGGCGACGCGCTCAACCCGATGCGCGCGCGGCTCATGGCCCGGCTCGCCGCGGTGCTGCTCTCCGGCGGAGAGGAGGAGCGCAAGCGCGAGCTCGCGCGCGACGCGATCGCGATCGCTCGCGCCTCCGAGGATCGCGCCGCGCTCGCCGAAGTGCTGTCGACGTGCCTGTTCGCGACGCGCGCGCCGGACAACCTGCGCTGGCGCATCGAGACGGGTCGCGAGCTCGAGCGCCTCGCCGACGAGCTCGGCGACGCGGGCCTGCAGGCCGTCACGCACGGCGCCCTGCTCGACGACACGCTCGAGGCCGGCGACATCGACGCGTCCAACCGCGAGATGGAGGCCTTCGAGGAGCTGGCCGAGCAGCTCGGCGAGCGCTACCGGCGCTGGCTCGTGATGCTCGCCAAGTCGCGCACGGCGCTCATCGAAGGTCGCCTCGACGACTCCGAGACGCTCGCGTTGCAGGGATCGACGCTCGGGCTGGGCGGCGAGGACGAGTCGGCATTTCACGCGCTCGGCACGCAAGCTGCTCGCCGTGCGCCGCGAGCAGGCCCGGCTCGAGGAGCTGCTGCCCGGCGCCGAGGCGTTCGCCGCGCAGTACCCCGAGGTCCCGGCGTGGCGCTGCGGCCTCGCCTACGTCTACGGGGAACTCGGCCGCAAGGCCGATGCCAGCCGCGAGCTCGACGCGGTCGGCGCGGATCGCTTCGCGGCCCTGACGCGCGATGCGTTCTGGCTCGTCGGGATGTCGATGCTCGCCGAGGTCGCGACCTTCGTCGAGCATCCCGTCCACGTGCCCGTGCTCTACGAGGAGCTCGAGCCGTACGCCGGGCACTGCGTCATGATCACGACGTGGTGCCACGGGTCGGTGTCGCGGTCGCTCGGCAGGCTCTCCGCGGTCCTCGAGCGCTACGACGACGCGGAGCGCCACTTCGAGGACGCGCTGCGCACCAACGAGCGCATCCGCTCGCGGCTGTGGGTCGGCCACACGCAGTGCGACTACGCGGCGATGCTGCAGCGTCGCGACGGGCCGGGCGATCGCGACCGCGCCCGCGCGCTGCTCGACGAAGCGCTGGCCACGGCGAGCGAGCTCGGCCTGCCCGCCGTAGCGCGCAAGGCCGAGCAGCTCGCCGGAGGGGCTTCAGGCGGCTGAGAGGTCCTCGCCGTGCTCGCCGGTGTAGACCTCGGCGGCGAGGTTGCCGAACGTCCGCTCGAGGAACTCGTTGGCGAGCAGGAAGTCCGGATCCAGGCGCCGCTTGAGCTTGAGCAGGTCGATCGCGTTCTCGCCGTACATCGCGCGCAGCGCGTCCTGCGACGCGTACACGTTCTTGACGAGGTAGACGCGGCCGTCGAAGCGCGCCTCGGTGAGCTTGTCCGCGAGCTCCGCGAAGACGGCCTCGACGCGCTTGAGCGTCTTCTCCTTGGAGGTCTCGAACGCGTAGCTCACCGCGAAGCCTGCCTTGCCTGCGTTCGACGACAGCCCGAAGCGCTTCGTGTCGCGCACGAACAGGACGTCGGAGAACGACGGGCGGACCTTGCGCGCGCGCAGGAGCTCGTGGCTCTCGTCCAGCCACATCGCCAGCTTGCGGCAGCCCGCCGCCTCGGCCTCCGCCTGCGACGCGAACTTCTCGTCGGGGTCGAACGGGACGACGAACGTCTGCTGCACCGTCGGCATCTTCAGCCCGTGGCGCTTGCCCCAGGCCTTGCAGCGCGCGTTGCCGTCCATGAAGAACGTGAACCCGCGCAGCTCGTCGATGTACGTCTTGCCCTGGCGAAACAGCACGTGGAACGCGAACAGGGTGAGGATCCAGTCCAGCCGCGTGCGCAGCAGCAGCTCGGAGATGAAGCGGAACTTGCTCTCGGGCTGATGGATCGGCAGCGGCTTGCGCTCGGTGCTCGTCGTGTACGTGGAGTTGAAGACGACCGCCGACTGCTTGCCGTTCAGCCGCCGGACGAGACCCGAGTAGATCGCCTGGTTCTCGT
Organism: uncultured Actinomycetes bacterium; assembly: GCA_963743055.1. Lineage (GTDB taxonomy): Bacteria > Actinomycetota > Thermoleophilia > Solirubrobacterales > Solirubrobacteraceae > CADCVQ01. The sequence goes on from CAVUOK010000012.1 coordinate 32,056, forward strand.
CGTGGTCGGCGAGCGTCACCCCCTCGGGGATCTCGCAGCGGCACATCCGGTGCGCCTCCTTGACGAGGCTCTCGGCGAGGTGCTCGTAGGTCTTGTGCTTCGTGAGCGTCGTCTGCACGGCGATCGACCGCCTGCCCTCGGAGTCGCGGTCGTACGCGCGCACGAGCTTGTAGGTGATCGCGTAGACGGCGCCGACGTAGCCGAGGCCGCCGATCGCCGACATGTACACGCGCTGGGGCAGCGTCCACGTGCCGGGGTCCTGGTCGTCGGCGGGGGGCGTGCACGTGATGTGCTCGCCGCCGACCGTCAGCAGCTCGAAGCGCTTGACCCAACCGCCCTCCTTGCCGAAGGTCGGCGAGAAGCGCGACAGGCAGTTGCCCGACAGCGTGCCGCCGGCCGTGGCGTTCTCGGTCGTGACCATGATCGCGGGCACGAGCCCGAGCGGCTCGACGTGCGCGAGGACGTCTCCCCACCTGGCGCCGGAGCCGACGGTGATGCACTCGTCGCCGTCCTCGCTGAAGACCTCGCCGATCGAGGCGAGGTGCTCGAGCGAGATGACGACCTCGGCGCCGAGCGCCTGCGAGTCGAAGGCGTTGCCGCCGGCGCGCAGCGTCATGCGGCAGCCGGACGCGCGCACGTCGGCGAAGGCCTCGGCGAGCTCGGCGACGTTCGCGGGACGGCGGACCTCGGCGTGCGTCGAGTGCATCTGCGAGTAGCAGGACAGCTCCTCGTCGCGGCCGTGGTGGCGCGGGCCGCCGATCAGGTCCGGAGCAGCTTGGTGAGATAGGGGTGGTGCGACGGCCATCGGGGGGCTCCTTCGTGGATGTCGGCCGCGGGGCGACGGCTCGTGATGCAACGTGCCGGAGCCGGGTAACGTTGCGGTAACCCGCGGTAACGGTCACCCTCCGGCGAGCAACCGCCGCGTCACGCCCGCGATCGTCGCCTCCCCGTAGCCCATCGACGGCGTGCCGTCCTGCAGCACCGCGATCGCGATGCGCTGCCCGCCGCGCTCCAATCGCGCCGCCTGATGCACGCGCCCGCGCGCGGGGTTCCAGCCGCCCTTGAAGAGCACGCGGTAGAGCGGGCGCGCCACCGCGGGGATCCCCCAGCTCTGCTCGCGCGCGATGGAGCTCAGCAGGCCGCGCGCGTAGCCGCGAAAGCGCTTGGGGACGAGCCGCTGGAGCTTGTAGAAGAACCGCGCCTGGTCGGCGGCGGTGATGAGCGTCCCGCCCCAGATCGCCGATGGCGCGAAGCGCGTCATGCCCGCGCGGCGCGCGAGCCGGCGCAGCCCGCCCTGCCCGACGGTCCCGAAGATCGCCGAGGCGGCGCCGTTGTCGGAGACGTGGATCATCGGACGCAGCTTCGAGCGCGCGCCCGCGTCGAGGCCGGCGCCGCGCGACGCCAACCGCCGCAGGTACGCGACGAGCAGCATCGCCTTGACGACGCTCGCCGAGCCGAACTGGCGGTTCTTGCGCACGCCGTGCAGCCGGCCCGCGCTGTCGATGACCGCGAACGCGGTGCGGCCGGAGCGGCGCGCGAGGTAGCGGCGCGCCGCCGCGATCGCCGCCTTGCCCGGAAACGCGAGCTCGCCGCGGCCGTCGCCTCGGAACGTGAGGCCGCTCGGCCGCTTGCCGGGCTTGAAGTCGCGGCTCGGGCAGCGGCGCGTCGCCGGCGGCGGCCCCGCGCCCGCGATGTCGGCGGGCGCGAGGCAGGCGCGGACGGCGAAGCGCCGCGAGGGCGGCGCGATCGTGACCGCGGACGTGGTGCTGCCGCGTCGCGGCTCGCGCGCGCGGGTGTGGGCGACCGGCCTGAACACGCGGCTGCCGGCCGCGCGCACGTACCACGTGACGCGCTCGCGCCGCCAGCGGAAGTGGCGCGAGTGGCTGACGGCGAGCGCCAGCCGGACGCGCCCCGGGCCGAGCTTGCGGCTGCGGACGGCGCCGCGCGGCGCGACGGTGACGGCCGCCTCGGGGACGGGCGTCGCGGCCGGTAGGCCCGCCTCAACGACGCGGTAGCGGATGTTGCGGTCCGGCTTGAGGTCGTCGAAGGCGAAGGACCCGTCGCCCGCGGTCGTCGTGTGCGCGGCGTCGACGAAGCCCTTGTAGGGGAAGGGGTTCTGCTGCAGCTGCGCGAGCGCGCCGACGCGCGGCACCCCGGCGACGTCCGTCAGCGTGCCGGTGATCCTCGTCGTCTGGTTGTAGCGGATCGCCGCCGGGCTCGCGACCGTGGTGGTCGGCGCCTGTGCGACCGCGGCCACCGGCGCGTACGCGACGCCCGCAAGCGCGAAGACCAGCAGCCTGCCCCGGCCCCGCCGCTGTACCGTCCCGGCCGCGCGGGTGTGCGTCGCACGCGGCCTGCGGCTCACGTCACCTCGTCTTCGAGGATCGCCTGCGCGGCGCTTGCGGGGTCCAGCCGGCGCGCGACGACGTCGTCGATGAGCGACTGAAACGACGGGTCGCGCTCCAGGCGCGCCTCGAGCTTGCGGCGCAGCTTCGACGTGGCGAGCGCGATGACCTCGCTGCGCAGGTTGCGCCGCCGCCGCTCCGCGAGCGTGCCCTCGCGCTCGATGTGCGCGCGGTGCTCGAGCAGCTTCGCGACGAGCTCCTCGACGCCCTTGCCGGCGGTCGCCTCCGTCTGGACGATCGGCACCTTCCACGGTCCCTGCGGCGCGAGCGACAAGACGCCGCGGATCTCGCGGACCATCGTCTGCGTCAGCGGGTGGTCGGCCTTGTTGACGACGATGATGTCGGGGATCTCCATGATCCCCGCCTTCAACGCCTGGACCGAGTCGCCGCCGCCTGGCATGAGCACGAGGACGACCGTATCCGCGTGGTCGATGATGTCTATCTCCGCCTGTCCAACGCCGACGGTCTCCAGCAGGACGTCCTGTCGGCCGGCCGCGTCCATGAGCAGCGCGGCCTGCAGCGAGGCCTCGCTCAGGCCGCCGAGCGCGCCGCGGTTGGCCATCGAGCGGATGAAGACGCCGGGGTCGAGGAAGTGCTCGGTCAGCCGGATGCGATCGCCGAGCAGCGCGCCGTGCGTGAACGGCGACGAGGGGTCGATCGAGAGGACCGCGACCGTCCGGCCCGCCGCGCGGCGGTTGGAGACGATCGAGCCGATGAGCGTCGACTTGCCCGCGCCCGGCGCGCCCGTGAACCCGACGACGACGGCGTTGCCGGTGCGCGGGTAGACCTCGCGGACGAGGTCCCAGCCCTCCGGCTCGTTGTCCTCGACGAGCGAGATCGCGCGGGCGAGCGCGCGCCGGTCGCCGTCGAGCAGGCGCTGGGCGAGGGACTTGTCGGACGGCACGGGCGCGATCATGGCAGCCCGGGTCGCTGGAGCTGCGGCAGGTCGCGGCTTACGATCGGGCGATGGGGAAGGTCGCAGGCTCGGTGGCGCGCCGCGGGGGCGTCCGGCACGCGCCGGCGCCCTGCCCGCCTTGGACGGCTGACGCTCGCCGCGCGGCGTCGGCGCCTAGCATGGTCGCCATGTCCGTCCCCGTGACCCTCGCCGAGCTGCCCGGTCAGATCGAGCGCTTCGGCAACACTCCGTACATCGTGACCGTCGGCGCCGACGGCTCGCCGCGCGCGACCTCGGTGCGCGTCGAGTGGCAAGGCCGGGTCCTGATGACCGGCGCCGGCAACCGCACCGCGCAGAACGTCCGCGAGAACGACGTCATCGTGCTGCTGTGGCCGGCGCCCGTACCCGGCGAGCACGCGCTGATCGTCGACGGCTGGGCCGAGGTGCACGGTGGGGCGATCCTCATCCAGCCGGCCAAGGCCGTGCTGCACGTCACGCGGCACTGAGCCTTTGAGCGGCGGTCTCGGGGGATCGCGCTCCCCCTGCCGAGGGATGGGCGCCGCGGCGCGGCCGGCACATCATGCGGCCACGGCGCCGCACCGGCGCGGACCTACCCTCAGGAGCTCAAGCCATGACCGTGGCATCGCCGCACTCGACGCATTCGGTGGAGTACCGCCTGTCGAACCAGGACGGGGACGTGGAGGTCCGGCTGGTCCTCAAGAAGGACGGAACGGGCCTGCGCCTCTTCTATCGCCGCGGCGATCAGGAGGACTTCGGCTTTCAGTCCGGCGACATCACGACCGTACGCTCGTCCGAGCAGGTGCGCGCGTCGGTCTCGCTGGACGTCGACGGGGCCGCGGGACCCGTCGTCTCATTCGAGGTGATCGTCCCCGTCATCAAGTTCGGCACCGACATCCCCGGCCAAGGCCCGTTTGGCGCCTTCGCGGCCGGCCTGCGCATCGAGCACTTCACGGACCCGGGCGAGCTGGATCACGGCCCGCGCCAAGCGATCGAGGCGTTCTCGCTGTCCGGCCGCGCGATCGCCCTGCCGGAGGAAGACGCCTAGGAGGCTCCTGAAGAAGTGCTGTTCGGCCGCGGGCCTGCCGGACGCGGGTGTGGGTGAGAATGGCGGGCGTGGGTGCTCGCTGCTCGGCGGTGGCGCGTCGGGGCGCGCTCAGGCGGTCTGGGCGCCCAGATGACGAGCGATCGGGTTGAGATTGACGAGCGCGGCTGCCCAGGCGGCTTGTAGTCGTGCCTTGGCGCGGCCGATGTAGCGGCTCTTGCGGGCTCCGTAACGATGCGCGAGCAGACCGAGCAGCCGCTCGATCCGCGGCCGGGTGCGCCGCAGATGCTCGGCCGTGGCCGGGTCCTCGAGCGCATGGCGGGCAGCGATCAGCAGTTCTTCGTCGGCTGCGAGCGTAACCACGCGGTCACCGCGCTTGGTGGTGCAGCGCTCGCGCAACGGGCAACCGTCGCAGATATGCTTGGAGAAGTGCGCGCGGCGCTGTCCGGATGGCTCGCTGCGGATCGCGGCGACCTGACCGGCCGGGCACGTGACCGTACCCGCGTCCAGATCGATGTCGAAGTCGCGCTTGGCCACGCGACCCTCCATCGCCGCGCCCGGCGGCACCGGTGCGAGCACCTCGATGTCTCGCTCGGCCAGTTCTGCGCGGACCGGCCCGGTGCCGTAGGCGGTGTCGCCGAGCACGCGCTGCGGGCGCAGCTGCTCGGTCTGGCTGTCGATCAGCGGCGCGGCCTGCGGGCCGTCTTGCTCAGACGCCGGCGCGACCGCGACGGCGGTGATCAGCGGCTCGGTGGTGTTCGTCACCGACGCCGACAGCTTGTAGCCGTCAAAACGCTGATGCCGGCTCTTGCGGCCATGACGCATCTCCGTGTCGACGGTCGAGATGATCCGGTCTGACGCCGTGCCGCGATGCAACCTCGGGACACCGTCGTCATCGATGTCGAAGTCCTGGCCGACCAGATCGCGCAGCAGCCTGTGCGCGTCGGCGACGCGCTCGTCGTCAAGCAGCCCGTCAGCCCGCTCGACGGCACGCAGCGCGCGCTCGGCGTCCTGCGCGACACGCGTCAGCATCCGCTCGCGCTCGGCCTTCTCACGCCAGCGACAATCGGGCTTGTCGTTGGGTTGGGCGTAGTCGAAATCCAGGCCGTCATCGAGGCGTTGCCCCGCACCCTCATCGACGGCCGCGATCGAGTCGAGCAACTTCTTGACGCCGTGGCGAACCAACCGGACGGTGTCCTGCGTGGCCGCCGCGCCGAGCATCGGCGTCGAGTCGATGATCTGCTCGACCGTGCCCTCAAGCAGCCCGATCTCCTCGGCCAACCTGAGCGTCGCCTCCAGCGCCACTCCCTCCTTGCCATGCAACAACAACCTCGCGCGGTACTTCGTCAACGACGTCGGATGCCAGCCCTCGTGATCGACCGCGAGCCCAAGCGCGATCTTCCACCGCAGATCCCACGCGACCGCCTGCATCGCCGCCTCATCCGACAAGCCGGTCCGGTGCTGCAACAGCAGCACCTTCGCCAGCAGCGACGGCGCGATCGACGGGCGTCCCATCCCAGCCGAGTAGCACGCAGCGAAGTCCTCATCACGCACGATCCGGTCACCGTGCTCGGCCAACAACGCGTAAAACGAGCCCTCCGGCAACGGCCGCGCCAACAGCGCCGCATCGAACATCCCAACCTGAGCAGACCGTGTCGCGAGCATCCCGCAATGGTCTTAAACCCACCGGACGGCAACCCGACTATTTCAGGAGTCTTCTAGACGGCCGACGGCGCCCGCTCGGCGGCGCACCGGCGCGGTGCCGCGCGGGTTCTGCCCGGCGCCGCGCGCACAAGGCGGAGCTAGGCTGCCTCGATGGCTCGGCGGCGCTGGCTGGCGATGGTCGTGGCCGTGGCCGCTGCCGGCGGTTGCGCGGCGCTCGCCAGCGGCCAGTCGCCGGGCGTGGCGTACGGCGGGCTGAGCTCCCAGCGGCTGCCGTTCACGCTGACCCTCGACGGCCAGGCGCTCTCGCTCGACATCACCTGGATGACGACCTGCGGCGGCCTCGTGCGCACGGTCCGCCCCGCCGCGACGACGATCGGCCCCGACGGAGCGTTCGCATGGACCGGCACGTTCGTCAACGCATACGACGACGCCGACGAGGATCGCCAGCGCCTCGCACTGACCGGCCACCGCGACCCCGACGGCGCGCTCAGCGGCGTCTGGCACGCCGATCGCGACAGCTACAACGGCGAGGCGCGCGCGATCGACGGGACGTGCAGCAGCGGCGACGTGGCGTTTCGCGCGACGCCGGCCGGCAGCACGAGCCAGCCCGGCCCGCAGCGCGACGGCGCCGGGCAGCTCGTCACGCCGCTGGAGGGCTCTCCCGCGCGCGTCGCGGCGGGCGCCGGCAAGACCTGGGTCCTGGGTCAGGCCGCGACCGTCGGCAGCACCGAGTTCGCGCCGACGCTGACCGCGGTCGATCAGCAGACGGGCGTCGCGGAAACGCCGATGCGCGTGGACGGCTACGGGCTCGCCGCCGGTGCGGGCGCGGTCTACCTGCTGAGCTCGTCGCCGTCCACGCAGCCCAGCTACGGGCGCCCGCGGGTGCGGCTCGTGCGCGTGGACGCCTCGTCACGCGCGGTGACGCGGGGGCCGTTCCTGCCGGCCTCACTGTCCCCGTCGGGGTATGAGCCGGCTCCGGCGGTCGCTGCCGGCGGCGTCTGGCTGCTGAGCGACGACCGCGTCGTGCACCTCGACCCGGGCACCGGGCGGCTGGTGCGCGCGATCCGCGTGCCCGCCGATCGGCGCTTCCGATCCGCGCGCCGCTGCAGCCGGTTCGTCCACGCGTCGCCGATCGCCCTCGACGGCGACAGCGTGCGGGTCGTGGTGACGACCGCCCTGCATTGCCGCTCCCACGCGTCGCCACGATCGTTCGCGCTCGCGCGCACGGGCCCGGTGTACTCGCTCGCGAGCATCGACGCGCGCACGAGCAGGGTCACGCGCGTGGTGTCGCTCACCCGGCAGTACACGCTGCTGGCCGCGGGCGCCGGCGGTGTCTGGGGCATCGCGTGCCTCCAGCGGCCCGTGGGTGCGCTGCTGCGCTGCCGCCGGCCGGCGTTGCATCGCATCGACCTGCGCACGGGCCGCCCGGCCGTCGTGGTAGCCCTGCCGGCGCCCGCCCTGGACACGCCGGTGCTGGAGCTGCTCGTTCGCGAGATGACCGTCGGCGCGGGAGCCGTGTGGGTGCTCCAGCCGGCCGGCAAGCCGACGGCCATACCGTCGAGCCCGCGTGACGAGGTGGAGGCCGGCGTCCTGCGACGCGTCGACATCGCGACACGCGCCGTGTCGACCGTCCGAGCCGTGGCGCGCCTCCCCGCCGGCCTGGTGAGCGACGAGCACGGCACCTGGCTGCTGGACGACTTCGCGCGCGAGATCGTCCGCGTCACGCCGTAGCGCGTCAGCGCGGCGACCTCGCCGCCGGCGCGCCGTCCGCCGGCGACCCGGCCGCGGCGCGAGCGCAGCCACCTCGCCGCCCGCGAGCGACGCGGCCGCCTGATACATAGCATTGGACGCCGTGGCCTCCGTCAGCCCGATGGCCGAACCGGTCCCGACCCCCGCCCCGCAGGTGCGCAGCGCCCCGGCGCCGCTGCACGGCGGGCCGCTCGCGCTGTACCGCTTCCTGCGCGACCACAGGATGCTGACGCTGCCCTACGCGAGGCTCATCGCGCGCTGGCTGTGGCTGAAGCTGCGCTTCCGCGGGCGCCTGAAGACCGACGGGCTGTGCTTCGTCTGCCCGAACGTGACGATCGAGATCGGCCGCGACGCGGTGCTGCACCTCGGGCGCTGGTCGTGGATCGGACATGGCTCGAAGATCCGCGTGCACGAGGGCGAGGCGCGCATCGGGGCGAAGTCGGTACTCGGCCAGGAGTGCACGATCTCGGCGTTCCAGCACGTCTCGATCGGGCGCGAGTGCATCATCGCCGACCGCGTGATGCTCATCGACTTCGACCACGGCGTCGTCGAGGTGGAGCGCGCGATCCGCGACCAGGGGATCTACAAGCGCGACGTGCGCGTCGGCCACAACGTCTGGATCGGCTACGGCGTGGCGATCCTGCGCGGGGTGACGGTCGGCGACAACAGCGTCCTCGGGACATCGACGGTCGTGTCGAAGGACGTGCCCGCGAACGCGGTCGCGGCAGGGGTGCCGGTGCGCGTGATCCGCATGCGCAAGGCGCCGCGCGTCATGCGCTGGGAGTAGGCCGCACGCCCCCGCGAAGGGGTCGGGCGCGGTCAGGTCAGCGCGCGCACGCCGGCAGTCACGACGACCGCGACGACGACGCCCACGAGCACGTTCGCCCCGCGCCACAGCGCGATCCCCGCGGCTGCCACGCCGGCGGTCTGCGGGCCGACCGCGATCGACTTGCCCTCCGTCAGCGCCGAGACGACGACGAGCGCCGCGAGCAGCGCCGGTGCCATCAGCCCGATGACGCCTGCCGACCACGCCGGCAGCTCGCGCCTGCCGATCGTCACGGGCCCGAAGCCCTTGATGAGCGCCGTCACGATCGCGCACGCGAGCACGACAAGCCACAGCTCGGCACTCATCCCGCCGACCCGCGCCGGCGCAGCGACAGCCCCGACAGCGCCGCGAGGCTCGCCGCCAGCACCGGGATGCCGGCCGGCGTGAACGGCACGAGTGCCAGCGCGATGAGGCCGCCGGCGACCGCCACCCCGCGTGAGCGCCGGTCGTCGAGCTCCGCGAACAGCAGCGCGAGGAAGAACGCCGGGTAGACGGCGTCGAGGCCGAGCGCGTCGATGTCGCCGAGGATGTCGCCGCCGAGGGCGCCGACCATCGTCCCGCCGATCCAGCCCGCGTACTGCGGTGCGGTCGAGCCGAACAGAAACCACCGGTCGAAGCGCCCGTCGCCCAGGTTCGACATCGCCCACGACGCGTCGACCACCGTCTGGCCCTGCGCCGCGCGCCACAGCCAGCCGCCCGGCAGGGAGGGCGCAAGCGCCGCGCCCATCGGCAGAAAGCGCGAGTTCATCAGCGCCGCGGCTGCCACCGCCGAGGCCGCTCCCCCGCCGCCGGCGAGGATCGAGACGACCGCGAACTGCGCCGATCCGGCGAACACGATCGCCGACATGACGATCGCGCCGAGCGCCGAGAAGCCGACCTCGCGGGCGAGCACGCCGAAGGACAGCGACAGCACGGCGGAGACGATCGCGAACGGGATCCCGGCCCGAACCCCGGCGCGAAAGGACTCGCGGGGCGAGCGCGCCGGCTCCGCGCCACCCCCCTCGGCCGAGCGCGCCGGCTCCGCCACAGCTCCCTCGGACGAGCGCGCCGCCTCCTCGGACGAGCGCGCCGGCTCCCCCGCGGCCCTTTCGGGCGACCCCTTCGGATCCGGCAAGGCTGGCGGGGGCGTGTCGTGCACCCCATCAGGGTGCCAAACGGCGGATCCGGGTCAGACGTTGGGGCGCAGGTCCGCCACCGGCTTGTGGCCGACGACGAGCAGGTACGAGGCCGCCACGCGGGTCTCGCCGTCGCCCGTGTCGTGCTCCTCGATCCACGCGAGCAGCTCGCGGCGGAGGTTGTCGTAGAGCTGCGGGTCGACCTCACGGCGCGCGACGACGAGCGGGCCGTAGTGCTCCTCGAACGCGGCGAGCATCGCGTCCGCGGATTCGAAGACGATGTCCACGCTCGCGGGCTCGATCGCGAGCACGAGCTGGCCCCCGAGAACCCGCCGCACGTGGCCGTGGGTCCCCCACTCCGACGGGTCGATCGCGCTGCGCGTCGACTCGTGCTCGAGTCGGCGCAGCAACGACGAGAGCCGGGCCGGGAAGCTGCCGGGAGCCCAGTTGGCCATCACGATCTCGCCGCCCGGCTTGCAGACGCGGACGAGCTCGTTGGCGGCCTGGTCGTGCTCGGTGGTGTAGATCGTGCCGAACGCCGTGAAGACGCGGTCGAAGCTGTCGTCCTCGAACGCCAGCGCCTCGGCGTCCCCCTCGACCCACTCGACCTCGACGCCCGCCTCGCCGGCGCGCCGGCGCGCGGCCTCGAACAGCTCGGGAGCGATGTCGACGCCGACGACCTCCGCCCCGCCCGCAGCGGCGCGGATCGCCACGTTGCCGGTGCCCGTTCCGACGTCGAGCACCCGCATGCCCGCCTCGATCGAGACCGTTCCCGCGAGCGCTGCGCCGACGTCCCAGATGAGCTCGGCGATCGTGTCGTAGTCACCGGCCGCCCACAGCGCCCGGTCGGTGTCCTGCGAGTTCGTCAGATCGCTGCTCATCGTGTTGCCCCTCGTCGATTGCCCGCCGCAGCGGGCGACACTACCGGCGGGCGGCACCCGCCGCCCCCGAGGCGAGCGGCGCGGCGCGCCCGAAAGCGGGCCGAGGCGCGGCGAGGGCCGCTCGAGACGCTACGCGCAGTTGGGCCAGGGCGCCGTGCCCTCGCGCTTGAACAGCCGCGTCGCACGCCGATCCTGCTCGGCCTCGGACGCCTTCGCGGGGTCGCCCTTGCCGCCGACGCTGCGCCACGTCTCCATGTCGAACTGGTACTTGCCGCGGTACTGCCCGCTGGCCGAGACGGCGGTCGGGTCGCCTTCGGACTCGCATTGGGCGATCGCCTCGAGGCGCGGGTCGAGCGCGGCGCTGGCGACGGCGAGGTTGTCGGGGTCGACGCCGAGCGCCTTCAGGGTCCGCGGCCCGAGCAGCCCGTCGGGCTTGAGTCCGTGCTCGCGCTGGAAGCGCTTGGTCGCGCGCCGCGTCGAGGGACCGAGGACGCCGTCGGCCTCGATGCCGAGCGCGAGCTGGACGGCGGAGATCGTCTCCTTGCTCAGCGCCCCGCCGACGGGCGCTCCACCCGTGCTCGCGATCGCGCCCGCGCCCATGAACAGCAGCCCGGCGGCGGCGACGAAGGCCGAGCCGCGCGAGCGCAGCGTGCGCCGGCGCTGCACGGCGGCAGCGGCACGGCGGGCGCGCGATCCGCGCAGGGAGCGTCGGAAGGCCAGCTCGCAGGAGGGATCCCCCACGGGTACGTCAGCGGTCACCGACACGTCTTCACTTCGCTCCATTGCAGGCACTCCCCGTTCGTTTCGGCGCCTACGGGGTTAGCTGTCGGGCTCGCGCTGAAACGTGCGCTACACCAACCGCACCAGCTCCGCTGGATGGGTGGCGATTCGCCCCGAGAGCGGATGCTTCTCCGCCCTCATTGGGTCCCCCGTTCCCGGTCGCACAGGGCGTCCGGGATTCGGCTCTTATGTGAAGCAGGGGCGCATAGTACGCGACCCGCGGACGGAAAGCCGTGCGGATCGTGCGCACGTTGCGGGAAAAACGTTCGGCTCTCGGCTATACGTCCAAGCCGATCACGGCTCAAGCAGGGCTGCCGGCGACGCGTCCGGCGCGAGATTATGGAGCCCCGGGTCGAGCGTGCCCGGCGCCGCGAGCGCCGCGTCGAGCGCGGCGCGGTGACCGGCCGCGCGCTCGCGGCCGTACGGCTCGGCGAGGTCGCGCGAGACGAGAAACGCCCAGTCGCTGGACTGCAGCGCGAGCAGCTCGCGGACGGCGCGCGCGTCGGCGCCGGCGCCCGCCGCGACGGTGCGCAGCTCGGCGTCGCGGGCGTCGCGGGCCATGCCGGCGACGGGCGGCGCGCTCCACGTCGAGAGGTCGCGCGGCGTGCCCCACGACGTCACGGGCAGCTCTCCGCGACCGCCGGCGCCCGGCACCGCGGCGGGCTCATGGCGCTCCAGCGCACCGTCGAGGCGCGTGAGGCGCAACCCCTGGCGAGCCGCCTCGTCGACGACGGCCGCCAGCCACAGTGGCCCCTCATGCCACCAGTCGCCGATCAGCTCCGTGTCGACCGCGCAGACGGCGAGGCCGCCCCCCGCGACGCGCGCCTTCGTGCGAGCGACGAAGTCCGCCGCGTGGCGGCGCGCGGCCGCGGCGGCGCGCGCGGGGTCGTACGGCTCGCCGTCGTTGCTCCACGCCCGGTGGCGATGCGGCGTGAAGCGGTGATAGCTGCGGTACGCAGCGTCGGCCGGGTAGCCACCCCGGCTCCAGACGAGCTCGATCGTCGCGCGGTCGATCGGCACGAGCAGCGGCCCGGCGGCGGTGCGCAGCGGGCGCAACTGGTCGGCGAGCACGTCCGTGAAGTCGACGCAGACCGCGCGCACGCCCGCCTCCTCGAGCAGCGCGTCGAGCCACGGCGCGTAGGCGCACTCGGGCAGCCAGAGCCCGCCGCGCCAGCCGTCGCCGAAGCGGCGGCGGTGGGCGTCGATGCCGGCGCGCAGCTGCAGGCGCACGCCGGCGTCGGTGGCGAGCAGCGGCAGGATGGCGTGCGTCGCCGACGAGGTCCACGCGACGTGGCGACCGAGCGCGGCGAGCAGGTCCAGCCCTTCGAGGCGCTCGCGGGCGCGCTCGTACTGCGCGGCGGAGTGCTCGAGCGCGGCGACCTCGCCGGGCGACGACGCGGTCGCGATGTCGCGCCGGTGCGACTCGACGCGGATGCCCGCGAGGAACGCGCGGCAGCGATCCAGCGCGCCGGGCGCCTCGAGCTGGTCGCACAGCACGGGCGTCATCGAGAGCGTCAGCGCAGCGCCACCGTCGAGGATGTCGAGCACCGGGAGGTAGGACGTCGCGATCGCCTCCCACAGCCACTCCTCGCCGAACGGCCACGTGCCGAAGCCCTCGACGTAGGGCATGTGGCTGTGCAGGACGATCGCGAGCTCGCCTTCCGGGGAAAGCATCAGGCTCGCAGCACCGCGATCAGGTCGAGCGCGCCGTTCAGCTCGCGCGCGGGCGCCCGGCGCAGCGCGAAGTCGCGCACGTCGATCGCGGGCGTGAAGCGGTCGTAGAAGCGCTTCGTGATGCTGAGCCGCTGATGGACCGCGTCCCAGCCGAGCCGCAGCGCCGCGGCGTGCCAGGCGAGCTTGCGCGCGTGAAACAGGCCGTGCAGCTCGACCGATCCGAAGTGCGCCCGGCACAGCGCGGCGAACTCCTCGGGCCGGTACTCGTAGACGTGCCACGGGTTCTCCGAGCGCTCGGCGCCGGGCGGCGCGAGCGTCAGGACGTTCGGCGTCGAGACGAACGCGACGCCGCGCGCGCCGACGAGCGCCTTGAAGCGGTCGAGGATCTCGCCCGGGTTGCGGACGTGCTCGATCGTCTGCAGGAAGACGACCGCGTCGCACGGCTCGTCGTAGAGCTCGACGAGCGTGCGCTCGAAGCGCAGCCCCGGTCGCGTGTAACGCAGCCGCGCGTGCTCGTGCGCCTCGGGGTTGGCATCCACGCCGACGACGGCCGCCGCGCCGCCACGCGCGAGCGCGTCCGAGCCGTAGCCCTCGCCGCACGCGAGGTCGGCGACGCGCAGGCCACCGACCTGCCGCGCGATCCACTCGTAGACCACGAGGTGACGCTGGAACCAGTAGTTCTCCTCGGGCACGTCGGGCAGCGTCCGCTCGCCGGTGAGCGCGAGCGGCGGCACGCCCGGCGGCTGGTCGCGCTGGAGGTAGAGCGTCGGCTCGGTCACGGGCGGCGCAGCCTACGCGGCGGGCGCGCCCGTGCCGCGCTTGGCGCCTTCGTCGAGCGCGCTCCGCACGGCCACGCGGAGCCGTCGCCGGCGAGGATCCTGCCGGCGGCTCCAGCAGCCGCCCCCACCCGGGTCGGCCTATGACGGTGCCCCGCTCATCGCGTCGCGCGCGGGTGCCGATAGACACCGTGATGCGCTTGTCGATGCTCGCGGCCGTGCTTGCTCTCGCGGCCGCGCTGTCCGGCTGCGGCGCCGGCGGCACGCCGGCCGCGCCGCCGATCGCCACGATCGTGCAAGACGACGCCGAGCTGCTGCACCGCACGCCGCAGCGCATCGCGGCGACGCTCGACGACCTGCGCGACCTCGGCGTCGACTGGATCCGCGTGACGGCGGGCTGGTCGGAGATCGCGCCCTCGCCGCGGTCGCTGAACCGGCCGGCGGGCTTCGACGCCACCGACCCCGCGCAGTATCCGCCGGGCGCGTGGAGCGCCGTCGATCGCGTCTACGAGATGGCTCGCGCGCGGGGGCTGAAGCCCTCGATCGACATCGCGTTCTGGGCGCCGCGCTGGGCCGTGCGGGCGCCCGCCCGCCGCGCCGACCGCGAGCGCGACCGGATCGCTCCGGACGACTACGCCGACTTCGCCGAGGCCGTCGCGCGGCGCTACCCGCGGGCGGTCGCGTTCACCGTCTGGAACGAGCCCAACCACAACGCGTTCATGCTGCCGCAGTGGGAGCGCGTCGACGGCGCGTGGCGCCCGGCGTCGCCGCATCGCTATCGCGAGATGGTGCAGGCGGCGGTGCCGCGGATCAAGGCCGCCGCGCCCGGCGCGCTCGCGCTCATCGGAGCGACCTCCTCGGTTGGCAGCGAGCAGGGCAGCGGGCCGAACGAGCGCATGGCGCCGCTGACGTTCGTCCGCGAGATGGCCTGCGTCGACGAGCATCTCCAACCCCTGAACCGGCCCGAATGCAGGAACTTCGAACCGCTGCCGGGCGACGGCTGGTCGCACCATCCGTACTCGCTCGACCTCCCGCCGTGGGAGCCCGACCCGCGCCCGGACAACGTCCGCATGGCCGACCTCGACCGCCTCACGACGCTCCTGCACGGCCTGCACGAAGCCGGCCGCACGCGCAACGACCTGCCCCTGTACCTCACCGAGTCGGGCTACCAGACGGCCCCGCCCGACCCGACGTGGAACGTCACGCTCGCCGACCAGGCCCGCTGGCTGTCCGAGGCAGAGGAGATCGCGCGCCGCCAGCCGTCGCTGCGCAGCGTGTCGCAGTTCCTCGTGCGCGACCTGCCCGAGCGCCCGGGGCCGACCGCGCGGATTCGCTGGCGCGACTACCAGTCCGGCCTGCGCTTCGAGGACGGCCGCGCCAAGCCGGCGCACGCGTCGTTCGCGCTGTCGCTCGTGGCGCACCGCGCGGCGCCGGCTCGCGTCGACTTCTGGGGCCTCGTGCGACCGGGATCCGGCGAGCGCGCGACGAGCATCCGCGTGCTCGAGGCGGGCGGTCGCTGGCGCGAGATCGCCCGCCCGCGCACGCGACTCGACGGCACGCTGCGGGCGACGGTCGCGATCGACCCCGGCCGCACCTTCCGCCTGCAGAGCGCCAGCCGCGCGGGCGCGAAGCTCGCCGGCGCGCGCTGAGCCCCGCTGGCGCATAGCCGCTGCGCTCGGCGGGTACCTCGGTCATGTTCTGGGGACGGACTGCCGGCGGTCGGCGCCCGGCGGTCCGGGGATCGACAGGAGGTAGGGATGAGGACGCTTGCGATGCTGACCACGACGGTCGTCGCGGTGCTGGCCGCGGCACAGGGGGCGGCCGCGCAGAGCACGCCGCCGAGCGGGCTCGGCGATCAGCTCTTCTCGATGGGCGGCGAGATCACGGTCGAGGTGCTGCGCTCGACCGCGGGACTTCGCAGCGAGCTGCGCCTGTACGCGCCGGACGGGACGTTCACGCCTGTCGCGATCAACGCCGAGCTCGGCCGCGTCGTGACGCTCCCCGCCCGCCCGCGCAACGAGGAGCTCGTGTTCGCGATCTTCGTCACCGAGCCGGGCGACCTCTTCAAGATGGGCCCCGGCGAGCGCAACCCCGACAAGCTCCCGCACGCGGTCGTCCGGCCGACGGGGGAGCGCCAGTTCGACGTCGGCTTCGAGGACCTGCGCAACGGCGGCGACCGCGACTACGACGACAACACGTTTCGCTTCAGCGGCGGTCTCGCGCCGAACCGCTCGCCGGTCGCCGAGGACCAGTCGCTGACCGTCGCCCAGGGCGGCTCGCTGCCGATCACGCTGGCGGCCTCCGACGAGGACGGCGATGCGCTCACCTACGCGGTCGCCGACAGCCCGCTGCACGGCACGCTCTCCGGGACGGGCGACGCGCTGACCTACGCGCCGCAGCGCGGCTTCAGCGGCCTGGACACGTTCGGCTTCGCCGTCGACGACGGGTCGAGCGCGCCCGCCGAGGGCCGGGTCACGATCACCGTGAGCCCAGCCGGGCCCGCCCCGACGACCGGCTCGACGTCCGGCACGACCACCGGCTCCGGGCTCGGCGACTGTCCCGCCGGCGAGCTGACGCTCGTCAACGTGCGCCGGATCGGCCAGCGCGTGCGCCTGACGGGGCTCGCGGAGCGCACGCTCGCGGGTGCGCCGGTGAGCATCGTCGAGGGCGGGCTGGTCGTCGCGCGGACGGTCATCGCCGCCGACGGGAGCTTCAAGGTGCGCGCCGCGCTGCCCGCGCAGCGGGGCGGGCGCGTCCTGCGCTACCAGGCGCGCATCGGCGTCCTGACGTCCCGCAACCTGCGCTTGAAGCGGCGAATGGTGACGACGAGCGCCGCGCTGCGCGGCGGTCGGATCGTCATCCGCGGCCGCGTCGTGAACGCGGCCAGGGCGGTACGGCGGCGGCCCGCCGTCGAGCTGTTCGCGCGCGAGCGCGGGTGCAACAAGGCGTACAGGCGAATCGGGCGCGCGCGGATCCGGCGCGACGGTCGCTTCAGCGTGAGCGCGCGACCACTTGCGGGCGTCGACATAGCCGTCTACCGTGCCAGCGTGCGCCTGCGCGGCATCGGGAGGTCGTACTCGCTGCCGCAGACGATCGCGCGGCGCTGACCGGCTATGCGGCCTCGCGGTCGGCGCGCAGGTCGAGGTAGCGCGCGCGGTCGCTGAACGTCTCGCGCAACGAGGTCTCGAGGTCGTCGAGGAACTCCTCGCGATACGTCGCCTCGGTGAGGACGGAGATCGCGTAGTACAGGCCGCTGAAGGCCGCGAGCGCGCTCGAGACCTTGACGAGCTCGACGCTCAGCCACGCCTGCCCGGCGATCGCCCGCGGCGGCTCGCCAAGCCAGACCTCGACGACGTGCGGGGTGATCGCGAGCGCGCCGAACGCGACGAAGAACAGGCCGACGAGCAGCGAGACGACGAGCACCTGCAGGCCTTGGCTGACGAACATCACGAGCCCGACGTTGAACCGCTGGCGGCGACGCAGCGCGGGCTCGACGCCGACGTCGCGCTCGAGCGCGCGCACCTCCTTGGGCAGGCGGCTCGCGATGAACACCGACCCCAGGCCGCAGAAGAGCGCGATGACGCCGATGAGCGCCGGATCGCTGACGTCCGAGAAGACCTGCCACATCTCAGTGTTGATGAACAGCACGATCATGAAGATCAGCAGCACCGGCACCGCGCGCGTGAGCAGGACGAGCGACGCCGCGAGCTGCGCGACCACCCGCCGGCCCGCCCAGCGCAGGATCGACAGCAGGCCGATCCCGACGATGCCGTAGATCAGCGCCAGCAGGAACGCGTTGCCGGCCGCGGTGACGAGCGCGCTGACGATCTGGCCGCCCGAGATGAGCGGCAGCAGGGCGGGGATCAGCACGAAGCCCGCGAGCTCGGCGGGCCCGACGCGGTCGGGCACCGACATCGCGCGGCGCCCGCGGCGGCGGTTGGCGATCGCGAGGCTGCCGAGGAGCACCGCGAGCCCGCCGGCCAGCGACAGCGCGTTCGCCCAGAGCGGCCAGTCGAGCTTCACCGCACCGAGCAGCTGGACGCCGAAGACGAGCGCGAGCAGCGGCACCGCGCGCGTGAAGATGTCCTCGTAGGCCGAGTAGTCCTCGATCAGCAGCGGCAGCCCGGCCTCGCGCAGACGCCCCTCGTACGCCGCGAGCTCGTCCATGGGCGCAGGATACGGTCGCGCGTCAGGTCGGCGTCGTCGCAGGCGAGCGGCGAAGCCGAACCGCCGCCACGATCGCCGCGACGAGCCAGACGACGGCGAGCACGGCGAGCAGGCGAGCACCGTAGTGCTGGCTTGGAAGCAGCGAGGTGTTGTTCGCGAGGCGGCCCGCGCCGTGGACGACGGGGATCGCGATCGCGATGAGCGCGCCGCTGACGATCAGCGCGACCTGGATCACGGTTCGCGCCCGGCCGGGCACCGCGCGCAGGAGCACGAAGGAGCCGGCGGCGACGAGCGGCGCGAAGATCAGGTCGTGCACGATCAGCGCGCCGGCGAACGTCTTCAGCCAGCTCGTCAGCGCGGGGCCTTCGAGGTTGCTCAGTAGGCCGTACGCGCCGAAGACGATGATCGCGCCGCCCAGCGCGGCGCCGGCCCAGAACGCCGGCCCGGATGGAGAAGCGTCGCCGGGCTTCACGTGACCTCTAGGTGCGTGACCCACTTCGTCTGCTGGACGCCGGGACGGTTCGGGGCGACGAGCCGGCACGGATAGCCGTGGTCGACGTGCAGGGGCTCGCCGTTGATCGCGAGCGCGAGCAGCGTGTCGCCGTCGCGGACGTGCTGCTCGTTGAGCCGCGACGTCCGGTAGACGCTGCGCGCCTGCAGCGAGCGGACCTCGGCGGTCGCGTTCTCGGGATCGCCGCCGGCCAGCGCGATGAGGTCGCGGACGCGCACGCCCGTCCACGATCCGCCCGCGCTCCAGCCCTCCACGCAGACGATCGGCAGGTCCGCGGTGTGCTGCGGCAGCGCGAGCAGCTCATCGCGCGTGAGCGACAGCTCGCGCTCCACGTTCCCGCCGACGGTCAGCCGGTAGCCGGCCGAACGAGCCGGCGCGACCACGCGCGCACCGACCGCGGACTTGTTCACGGGGATGCCCTGCGGGCCGACGTCCGGTCGGCGTGGCGCGAACAGCGCGAGGTTGCGCAGCGGGCGCACGGTCTGGCCGACGGTCGTGAGCGTGACGACGCCCACCGCCAGCGCGACCGCGCCGATGAAGCCGCGCCGGCCGAGCTCGTCGCCCGGCTGCCCCGGCTCGGGCACGGCCGCCTGCTCGGTCGCCTTCGCCTTCGCCCCGACCGAGCGACGGGTGATGGCCAGCTTCGCCGCGATGTGCGCGACGAGCGCCCCGATGACGATCCACGCCGTCCAGAAGTGCGCGACCGTGAACCCGAACTGCCACGGATACCAGTGGGCGAGGTTCGCGAGGCCCGTGTAGAGCAGGAAGATCGATCCGGCGACGAGCGGCACGAGGCTGATGCGCTCGATCGCGTGCGCGACGTTCTTCGCGGGCGGCCAGGCGAACAGCTTGGGGAAGACCGTCCACAGCTTCGCCAGCAACAGCGGGATCGAGGCGATGCCCGTCGCGACGTGGACGCCCTGCGTCACCCGGTACAGCCACGACGGGCGGGCGGGCATCGACAGGAAGCCGAGGTCGAGCGGATGCTGTGCGAGATGCGAGACGAGCCCCGTCGCAAAGCACGTGAAGAAGCTGACGCCGAGCGCGATCCCGAGCAGCGCGGCCGTCCGCTCGGAGCGCAGGCGGCTCGTGAACGTGCCCTCCCGAAACGGCGGGAGGTCGCTCAGCGAGCGAGGCACGCGAACCACCGCCCGTCGATCTCCCACGTCTCGTTCACGCGCAACCCGGCGGCGAGCGCGTGCGCCTCGATGGTGTCGGCGGAGACGTGCGCCCACCGGAACCAGTCGCTGACCTCTGCGCCGGACTCGAGCCGGATCCGGGTCGTGCCACTGTGCATCCCGGGTGCGTCGACCTCGGCGAGCACGAGACCGTCGGGGCGCAGCAGCCGGCCGAGACGCGACAGCAGCTCGCGCGGCCTGCCGCCGATGCCGATGTTGCCGTCCAGCAGCAGCGCCGTGCCCCAGCGCCCCGCCCCGGGGATCCGGTGAAAGACCGACGCCTGCACGACGCTCGCGCCACGCTCGCGAGCGATCCGCACGGCGATCGGTGAGACATCGAGCCCGAGCGCCAGCGCGCCGCGTCGTGCGAGCGCGAGCACGTGACGGCCGGGTCCGCAGCCGACGTCGAGCACCGGGCCGGCGGCCCGCGCGAGCACGTCCTCGTCGGCCGGCGTCAGCGGCCCGAGGTAGCGCTGCAGCGGCAGTGCCGACGTGCGCCCGTCGGTGGTGCGAACCGTGATCGCGCGAGGCGTCGACTCGAGCGTGCGGCCGTAGAGGTCGACGGCGGTCAGCGGCGCGGCGCCGCGATCTCCGCGGGGCGCCCGTTCGGCCGACGCGGGTGCGGCGGCGGCGAGGGGTGTCACGCAGCCACCCTCGCCCGCGCGGCGATCAGGGGCTCGATCTTCGCGAGCGCTGCGGCGAAGCGACCGTGAGGCGCCCGCGCCGCGACGGCGCGCGCGTCCGCGATGCGGTCGACGTCCCGCAGGACCGAAAGCCGGACTGCTGCCAGCCCGAGCGCGCGCAGACGCGCGAGCTGCACGACACCGGTGGACCCGGCGCTCATCGGCACGCCCGCGAACACGGCCGGGTCCGCGGCGCGCAGGCCGATCCCCCAGTAGCCGCCATCCTGTGCGAGGCCGAGCGCGGCGCCGGCGCGGTCGAGCGCCCGGAGCCCCGCGGCGAGCTGGCCCGCCGTGACCTGCGGCGAGTCCATGCCGACGAGGAACGCGGGGGCCGCGACGTCCTGAAATGCGTTGGCGAGCCGCTCGGCGAGCCCTGCACCGCGCTGCGCGATGACCTCGAAGCCGGCCGGCAGCCACGGCCCGGGTGAGCCGTCGAGCACGATCACGCGGCGCGCGGCGATCGGGGCGCGAGCCAGTGCGGCAAGGGTGTCGCGCAGCGCCGCCTCGGCCAGCATCGCGGCTTCGGCGGGCGTGCACGGCGGGCACAGCCGCGTCTTGCTGCGACCGGCCACCGGTGCCTTTGCGATGACGACGAGCGCCGGCCTCATGCGAGCACCGCCGCCATGTCGCGGACCGCGCGCGCCGTGCCACGGACGGTGCCCGTCACCTTCGACCGGCCACTTCGCGGCAGGTAGGCGACGGGCCGCTCCTCGACCTGCCAGCCGGCGTTCACCGCCCGGAGCACCATCTCGAGCGGCCAGCCGCAACGCCGGTCCTCGATACCGAGCGCGAGCAGCGGCTCGCGGTGCGCGGCGCGCATCGGCCCGATGTCGGTCAGTGCGATGCCCGTACGGCGGCGCAGCTCGAAGGCGAGCGCACGGTTCGCCAGCCGCGCGTGCAACGGCCACGCGCCGCGGCTCGCGACGCGGGCGCCGAGCGCCAGGCCGGCGGTGCCCGCGAGCACCGGGCCGGACACCAGCGGCAGCTCCCGGGGATCGAACGACGCGTCGGCGTCCATGAAGCACACGACGTCGGTCGTCGCGGCGAGCAGCCCGGCGAAGCAGGCCGCCCCGAAGCCGCGCCGCGGCTCCGCGACGACGGTCGCTCCGAGCGCTCGAGCGATGTCCGCCGAGCCGTCGGACGAGCCGTTGTCGACGACGATGGGGCGGTAGCCGGCGGGCATGCGCCCGAGCACCCACGGCAGTGCGGCGGCCTCGTCGAGAACGGGAAGGATCACGTCGATCATCGAGGCAGGACCCTCGCAGCGCCGGCTTACGAACCAAGAAACACAGGGCTCGGCGTCGTCTCGGACGGGCGTCGCACCCGTAGCTTGGAGCAGCGATGGCGACAAGCCCGATCACAGCGCGACTCACGCACTCCACCGCGAGGCCGCGCCGACTACGCCGCGTTGCCGCGGTGGCGCCTGCCGTTCTCTGGACCGGGCTGGTGCTCGCCGGCCACCTGCTCGCGGCACGGCTCGTAGCCGCCGACCCCCGCGTCCACATCGGCGCGCCGCCGCTCGTCGGCAGCGTCGACGTGCGGCTGTCCTGGTCGCTCGGTGGCGCACTCGCGCTCGCAGCCGGGGCGGTCGTCTTCGGTCCCGCGCTCGCCGAGCGGTTGCGCTGGCGAGCGCTGCTCGGCGCGACGTGGATCGCAGGATGCGCGTGGATCGTCGCGCTCGCCGTGGGCACCGGAGGTGGCTGGCGTGCGCTGTGGGCTCCGCTGCAGACGCGCTACGAGTACCTCGGTGCCGTGCCACGGGTGGGCAACGCCCACGCCTTCCTGCAGGGCTTCGTGGAGGCGTTGCCGAGCTATCCGACGCACGTCCGCGGCCACCCGCCCGGCATGGTGCTGGCGCTCTGGCTGCTCGACCACCTCGCCCTTGGCGGGCCGCGCTGGGCGGCGGCCGTCGTGATCGGCGCGGGCGCGGCGGCGGCGCCCGCGGCGCTCGTCGCGATGCGAGCGCTCGCCGGCGAGGCATCCGCGCGGCGGGCGGCGCCATTCGCAGCGCTGAGCCCGGCGGCCGTCTGGCTTGGCACCTCCGCCGACGCGCTCTTCTGCGCGATGCTGGCCGCGGGCGTTGCCCTGCTCGCCGTCGCCTGCACGTCGCCTGCGTCGCGGCGCGCCGGGACTCTCGCCATCCTCGCGGGCCTCGTGCTCGGCAGCGGCTTGCTGCTCAGCTACGCCCTCGCCCCGCTCGGGCTTGTGCCGCTCGCGGTCGCGGTCGCCACGCGCCGCTGGCGGCTCCTCGCGCTCGCGAGCGCCGGCGCCGTGGCGGTCGTGCTCGCGTTCGGTGCGGCCGGCTTCTGGTGGCCGTCGGGCCTCGGCGCGACCCACGAGCTCTACGCCGGCGGCGTCGCGGCGCGGCGTCCCTACCTCGACTTCCTCGTCATCTCACCCGCGGCGTTCGCGCTCGCACTCGGCCCGGCGGCCGCCGCGGGCCTCGCGGCGCTGCGCGGCGGACGCGCCTGGATCCTGCCCGGCAGTGGGCTCGCGGCGCTCCTCGTGGCCGAGCTCTCGGGGCTGTCGCGCGGCGAGACCGAGCGCATCTGGCTGCCGTTCGCGCCATGGCTGCTCCTGGCGACCGCGTCGCTGCGCGCGCCGCGCGCCTGGCTCGCCGTGCAGCTCGTGCTCGCGATCGCGCTGCAAGTGGCGGTGGACTCGCCGTGGTGAGCCATCCCCGCGGGGGGCGGTGGGCCCTGCGCGACGCCAGCCAGCCCTCGCGCTCACTCCTGACACACGCTGCGCAGAAGGGATGAGGAGGATCCGCACATGAGCCACGTGCTCGTCACCGGCGGAGACGGCTTCATCGGCTCGCATGTCGTCGACGCGCTGATCGCCGGCGGCCATGACGTCCGGGTCCTCGACAACCTGCATCCCGCCGCCCACGCCGCGGTCCCCGGCTATCGCAACCCGCACGCGGACTACCGCACCGGTGATGTACGCGACGCACGAGCTGTCGGCGATGCGCTCAGAGGTATCGACGACATCTGCCATCAGGCCGCGATGGTCGGTCTCGGCACGAACATCGGCGACATCGCCGACTACGCCTCGCACAACGACGTCGGTACCGCCGTGCTCCTGCGGGCGCTGGCGCTCGGCGACTTCCGCGGCCGATTCGTGCTCGCGTCGAGCATGGTGGTGTACGGCGAGGGCCGCTATGCGTGCGCGAGCCACGGCATCGTGACTCCCGGCCCGCGGCGTGTCGCCGACCTCGACGCCGAGCGCTTCGAGCCACCATGCCCGCGTTGCGGCGCTGCCCTGCGGCCGCAGGCGATCCCCGAGGACGCCCCGACCGACCCGCGCAACGTCTACGCCGCGACGAAGCTCCATCAAGAGCATCTCGCCCGCGCCTTCGAGCGTGAGACCTCCATCCCCGTCACGGTGCTGCGCTACCACAACGTCTATGGCCCGCGGATGCCGCGAGACACGCCCTACGCGGGCGTCGCGTCCATCTTCGCGAGCGCGCTTGCGGCTGGCCGCGCACCCGACGTGTACGAGGACGGCGGCCAGCTGCGCGACTTCGTTCACGTCCGCGACGTCGCACGAGCGAACGTCGCCGCGCTCACCCGAGACGAGCCGGCGACCGGAGCGTTCAACGTCTGCAGCGGGAGTCCGCGCAGCGTCGGCGAGATGGCGCGGACGTTGCACGCGGTCCACGACGGCAGCGCGCCCCCGCCTCGCATCACGGGCGCCTATCGCCTCGGCGACGTGCGCCACGTCTTCGCGGACCCCTCCCTCGCGCTCACCACCCTCGGCTTCGCCGCGCGCGAGGACTTCGCCGCGGGCATGGCCGAGTTCGCCCGCGCCGAGCTGCGCGCCGCCGCGACCGGCCCGGGCTGAGGTCTCCTGCGGCGAGGGATGGGGTTGTGCCGATCCCTCGTTTCGCCGGTTACGCGGGTCAGAACGGGGTCACCACCGCCGCCAAGGAGGCTCGAGGCCGAACACGAGCATCCGGCGCCCGACGACCGGCGCGCGCCAGACGACGAGGATCCGCCGCGGCTCGCGCAGCGACAGCACGCCCGCGAACAGCCCGCGACGATCACGGAACGTCCCGGCGCCGCGCGTGACGATCTCCGCGCGCGCGAGCAGCAGCTCGACCCGCACGTCGTCGGTCAGCTCGTCGCGCTCCAGGGCGCGGGCGAACCGCAGGCCGTCCGTGTAGCCATGGCCGACCGCCGGCGGCGCCACGGCACGCGCGTAGGCTTCGAAGCGCGCCGCGTACGCGCCGCCGAGCGACACGGCCAGCGCCGGCCACGACGCCGCGACCGCCCGCATCCGCTTGCGCCACAGCGAGCGCGACGCGGCCGCCGCCTTGTTCTCGTCCACGCCCGCGGGGAACTCGTCGCCGCGGATGAGCGAGCGCACGAACGCGGCCTGCTCGGCCTCGTAGTGCGCGCGGTCAGCCGGCTGCGGCGCCATGGCGCGCGGCGCCCCGCTTCGCCGCACCGTCGATCGCGGCCACCTCCGCGAGCAGCTCGTCCTCCGGCGGGAAGTTGTCGTCGCGCTCGAGCAGCACGCCCGGCGCGCCGGTCAGCGCGAACAGCTCCTCGACGAGCGTGAGCACGCCCGGCACCACCGGGTCGGAGTGCGTGTCGTGGTACATGCCGTCGCGGTGCACGCCGCCGCCGACGTGGACGTAGGCGATTCGGTCCAGCGGGAACCGCGCCAGCGCTTCGACCGCGTCGTAGCCGTGGTTGTGCGCGTTGGCGTAGAGGTTCGAGAGGTCGAGCAGGAGCAGGGCGCCGGTGCGGTCGAGGAGCTCGGTGACGAACGTCGCCTCGTCCATCTCCGCGCCCGGCCACTCGACGATCGCCGCGACGTGCTCGAGCGCGAGCGGGACCGGCAGGCGTGCCTGCGCGAGCTGGACGTTCTCGGTGAGCATGTCGAGCGCCTGCGCCGTGCGGGCCACCGGCAGGACGTGGCCGGCCTCGACGCCGTCCGCGCGCACGAACGCGATGTGCTCGCTCACAACCGGCGAGTCGAGGCTGTCGGCGAGGATCGCGAGGTGGTCGAGGCGAGCGTGGTCGGGGCGCTCGGCGCCGCCGAGCGACAGGCGGATGCCGTGCGGGATGACCTCGAGGCCGCGCGTCGCGCGCGTCGAGCAGCGCCTGTGGCAGCCGGCGCGCGTCGACGTTCTCGGCGACCGCCTCGACGAATCCGAGGTCGGCGCGCGCGATGACGGCCTCGAGCTCGGGGCGCCAGCCGACGCCGAGGCCGAGCCGCGCGTGGCGGGATCGCCGGGCGGCTGCGAGCGGGCTCATCCGCCGCACACCGCCCCGCCCACCGCCGCCGCCGCCGCCGCCGCAGCCGCCACCGCCGCCCGCGCCGCAGCCGCCACCGCCACCGCCCGCCCACGTCGAGCGCTCGCGTGGGATCGCGAGCGTCGAGGCGAGGCCGGGGTCGGCGGCCCACAGCGCGCCGCCGCCGAACAGCGCGACCGCCATCGGGATCTCCGCGGCCGGCGGCGTGTGGCCGAGCGCTTGCGACCCGCGCGCGCTCGCGCGTCGAGCAGCTCCTGGCCGCGCGCGGTTGCCCGCGGGCGCAGTCGAGCGACGTACACCGTCGCGACCGCGACGGCGGCCACGACGATCACGAGGTACGCGACGGGCCGGTCGTTCTGGATCCCGGCGGCGATGCGCGCGAGCGCCGAGCGCGAGCACCGGCACGAACCACAGCCAGCACCGTGGTGAGCTTCGCGCGCGTCGTCGTCGTCGAGCAGGAGGCCGGAGCTCGTCGAGCCTGGAGACGAGCTCGCGGACTGCCGGGCCCTGAGCGAGCGTGCGCTCGAGCTTGCGCACGGTGATCCCCGGCGTGCGCTCGACGGCGTCGTAGACCTCGTGCTCGAGGTCCGTGATCGTGTCGCGCCTTCGGCCGGCCCGCGGCCCGGACCTTCTTGCCCGACGCCGTGCACGAGCGCGCCGAGCCGATGCAGCTTGGCCGTGGCGATCGTGATCGCGAGCTTCGGGCCGCCGTTGAGCATCGGCGAGCTCGTAGGCGTCGGGCGTCCGAGGGCACGGTGCCGTCCTGCGCGTTCAGCAGGCTCTTGCGCCGCAGCCAGACGGCGCACGCCGTCGCGACGAACGCGGCCGCGTAGCAACCACAGAAACGTCGTGCCGCTGATCCCCCAGGTTGGCTCGTTCATGGCTTCATCTCCGCGAGACGTTGAAAGAAACCTTCGTCGAGCGCAAGGTACGGATGCGGTTGTGCGCGCGAACAGGCACCCAGGGGTGTGGGGATCACACCTCAGTAGCCGACCGCCTGGTAGCGCTCGACGGCCCGCCGGCGCTCCACCGCGTGCTCGACGATCGGTGCCGGGTAGTCGCTGCCGATGACGCAGCCGGCGGCCGCCTGCTCGTCGCCGGTCATCGTCCACGGCTCGACGAGCTTGTCGTCGGGGACGTCGCGCAGCTCGGGGACCCAGCGGCGCACGTAGACGCCGTCGGGATCGAACTTGCGCTGCTGGAGCATCGGGTTGAAGATCCGCCGGAAGTACGGCGCGGGGTCGACGCCGACCGAGCTCACCCACTGCCAGTTGCCGTTGTTCTGGGCGGGCTCGCCGTCGAGCAGCAGCGCTTCGAAGTGCGCCTCGCCCAGGCGCCAGTCGAGATGCAGGTCCTTCGTGAGGAACGAGCCGACGACGAGGCGCGCGCGGTTGTGCATCCAGCCGGTGCGCGCGAGCTGGCGCATCGCGGCATCGACGAGCGGGAAGCCGGTCGTGCCCGTGCGCCAGGCCTCCAGCGCGTCGTCGTCCTCGACCCATTCGAGGTCGCGGTAGCGCGGCTGGAACTCGTGGTGCGCGTTGCCGGGGTGGGTGAGCATGACGTGCGCGTAGAAGTCGCGCCAGCAGAGCTGGCGGATCCACGCGCTCGCGCCTTGGCCGGTGCGGCGCGCCGCGCGCGACTCGCATTCGGCAGCGGAGATGCAGCCCCAGCGCAGGTACGGCGACAGCCCGCTCGTGCCGTGCTCGTCGGCGACGAGGTCGTGGGTGTCGTCGTACGTCTTGAGGCCACCGTCGAGCCAGCGGGTGAGCGCCTTGCGCGCGGCCGGCTCGCCGGGCTCGCACAACGGCTCGGGCAGGTCGTGGCCATCGACGTCGAGGGCATCGACCGACGGGATGCGGCCCTTGCGCAGCGAGCCCGGCAGCGCGGGCAGCTCGGACGGCGCGCGGTGGATCGTGCGGCGCTCGAGGTCCAGCCAGCGGCGGTGAAACGGGCTGAAGACGGTGAACGGCTTGCCGACTTGGGTGCGCGGCTTGGAGATGTCGACGACGTAGGTGCCGCCTTGCGGCTGGGCGCGGACGCCGGCGTCCGACAGGGCGATCGTGACGCGCCGATCGCGGGCGCGGGCGTAGGGCGCGACGTCGCTCGTCCAGAGGACGGCCCCGGCGCCAGTCTCGTCGGCGAGCTTCACGAGCTCGTCCTCGGGCGCGCCGTGGCGGATGACGAGGCCGCTGCCGCAGTCGCGCAGAGCGGTGTCGAGGGCGTGCAGGCAGCCGAGCATGAACCGGGTGCGCGGGGCGGACGCGAAGCGCCCTTGGAGCAGCGTGTCGTCGAGGACGAAGACCGGGATCACGCGGTCGAACTCGCGCGCGGCGAGCGTCAGAGCGGGGTGGTCGGCGACGCGGAGGTCGCGCCGAAACCACAGCAGCGCGGTCGAGGGCACGAGAGTGAGATACGCGGGTAAGCCGAACGTAGACTCATTCAGATGCCCGATCGCACGGTTCAAGATTTCCCGATCTTCCCGCTGGGCCTCGTCGCGCTGCCGCACGAGTTCGTGCCGCTGCACATCTTCGAGCCGCGCTACCGGACGATGTTCGCGGAGTGCCTGGAGCGCGAGTCGGAGTTCGGCGTGGTCTGGGCGACCGATGAGGGCCTGCGCGCGGTCGGCTGCGCGTGCGAGATCACAAAGGTGATCGAGCGCATGGAGGACGGCCGGCTGAACGTCCTGACGCGCGGCACGCGCCCGTTCCGGATCGTCGCCGAGCAAGACGACCTGCCCTATCCGGCGGCGACGGTGGAGTTCCTCGAGGACAAGGTCGAGGTGGTCGACGACGCGGTGGCCGACGCCGCGCGCACCGCCTACACGGAGCTCGTCGTCCAGGCGACCGACAACGAGCCCGACGAGGCGGAGATCGCGTCGAAGACCGCATACGAGATGGCGGCGACCGTCGACTTCGGCCTGGACGCCAAGCAGGGCCTGCTCGACCTGCGCTCCGAGAACGCGCGCATGCGGCTGGCGACGAGGCTGTTCAAGGCCGCGGTCAAGCGCCTGGACTTCGTCGAGCGCGCCCAAGCGCGAGCGCGGTCCAACGGCAAGGTCCGCTTCGGCTGACGGGCCGGACCGAGGGCGGGTATCACCCGGTTATACTCGCCTGGGGATGAAGACCGCGATCTCCGTTCCAGACGAGACGTTCCGCCGGGTCGACGCGGCGGCGGCGCGGATGGGCGTATCGCGAAGCGAGTTCTTTGCCCGAGCGGCCGAGCGCTGGCTCGAGGCGCTCGACGACGACGGCACGACCGCCGCCATCAACCGCGTGATCGCCGGGCTCGAACCCGATCACGAGTTCACGGACGCGGCCGCCGCGTCGCTGGTGTCGGACGATCCGCGCCGGTGAAGCGCGGCGAGGTGTGGTGGGCTGACCTCGGGCTGCCCAGAGGCTCGGCGCCCGCCCTCCGACGGCCCGTGGTCGTGATCAGCGCGGACTCCTACAACCGCTCCGAGCTGCGGACGGTCACGGTGGCGGTATTCACGACCAATGCCCAGCTGGCCGCGCTGCCCGGAAACGTGGCCGTCCCGGCGGAGGTGAGCGGAACGGACGCCGACTCCGTCGTCAACGTCACGCAGATCGCGACCATCGACCGGCGCGCACTCGAAGACCGCGCAGGCGCCCTGCCCGACTGGCTCATGGCGCAGATCGACGCCGGGCTCGCCCGAGCCCTCGATCTCGCTCGCGTCTGAGAGCGCCGCCGGCACGGCCGATGCGCGAGGACGAGCGCTCCGCGATTCCATCGCGAGAGTGCTGAAACCGCGCTCTTGCCACTGGGGCACCGTGGCTGCCGCCTACCTGCATGGATTCTGTCGTGCAGGCAACAGCCTCCGCGGAAGGCAGCAGTCCGGCCGCCCACCGCAGCGCTGCCCAGGGCACGGCGGCGGCCTCTCGAGGTCTCCACCGATTTCGGACGACATAACGTCCGATGTCAGACGTACGCTACGCGACAGGAATCGGTTCGCCAAAGATGCCCCGTGTGCCACGACCCAGACCGGGCTTCCTTGACCGGATGGATTATCTCGGTTATGTCCATGGGGAGCAGCGATGGCGATCGAAGAACGGGAAGCGGATTTACACCTGGGATGACCTTCATGGCGAAGTCGAAGCCTTCAATCGACGCGGTCGCCACGTAGGCGTGGTACACGCGATCACCGGCATACTCATCAAAGACCCGGTGGAGGGACGGCGGATCAGTGTCTGAGAGGCTCATGGATCTACTTCTTCGAGGCGAAGCGTTCCTCGACGACATTGACGACTACGTTGACGAGTGGCATGAATCCTCAACCGGTGAGTCGCTTGCGGAGTACCTTGGTATGGCGCGCAACGAGTACGCGCTTTGGGTGGAGCAGCCAGATTCGCTACGCCTCATCGTCGCAGCCCGCGAGGTAGAACAACCAGTCGAGGAGTTCGTTGCGGCGGCAGATCCACTCGCTATCGCGGCACGTGGAGTTTCGGCGGCGGAGGCCCGCACGGTGGTTGAGTGGCTAAGGGTGACGGGACGATTGCCGACTTGATGCGAGAGCAGCGCCTGGCGGCGCTGCTGGTGGAGCGTCTAGGCCTCTCGCCGCCCGTTGACGTGATCGCCGTCGCGGCAGGCATGGCAGAGGTCGAATCTGACCTGATCCCTGGCTCGTGCGACGGCGTGGTTGTTGGCCTCTCTGGCGGCCGCCACCGTCCGTTGATAGTGGTTGCTCGCGAGGCCCCACCCCGACGGCGGCGGTTCACACTGGCGCACGAGATTGGCCACATCGCGCTTCCTTGGCACATCGGTACGGCGGCCTGCGACACCGGGCTGCTTGTCCGCGATCCGGCCGAGATCGAAGCAAACCGTTTCGCGGCGGAACTGCTCGTGCCTTCGGCGTGGCTTGTGCCTCTGGTTGCGGACCTCGGGGCGGGCGCGATCGCTCCACTACTTGCGGCGTTGCGGGTTTGCGACGTCTCGATCCACGTCGCCTGCTTGCGGCTGATCTCGGTCTTGCCCTCTGGCTGGATATGCGTCGTGACGGCCGACGATGGGATGGTCGAGTTGAGCGCCCGCAGTGCTGGCACGACACCGACTCCCCCGAGGCGAGGCTCCGCTCTTGATCCATCGCGGTTTCAAGCTTTTGCAAGTTCCGCCGAACGCGTGTCTTTCGGCGGCCGTTACAGCCACTGGTTTCGATATGGCGAATCGCCCCTACCAGACACCGCCGACGACCCACGAGACTGGCGGAGCGTGCTTGAAGACGTCACTGGCCGACATGCGCCCGATGAGGCGGCAGCGAGAAGTCTCGCTCACTCAATCAGTCTCGATCGTTGGGTACGCCTACGGGCTTGCGCTGCGCGATCCGCCTGTCACGCCAGAAAAGATCTTGGGACGCGTTCGGAGCAGGTTCGCAGGACGCGACGATTTGCCCGCTGCCTTGCTTGACGACCCAGAGTTTTCGGTGTATTTGGCGAAGAAGACGGAGGATCTCGCTGGACGACGGATTTGACGGCAACAGACGACGGAGATGCTCGACGGATCCGCCCGGCGGGTGTGTCGAGCCTGAGGGCGCTCACGAGAGCGCGCGTCGCCTCAATCGGTTGCGGCACGACGTGCCGGAGGTCGGCGAGTTCGTTGCCGCGCCCGGCGTTCACGCGCATTGTCGGCGAGGCGAGTTCGGCTTCGCGGCTCGACGGAGACCTCAGAAGCGCCAGCGCGTCGCGCCGTGTGGTTCGGCGGTTGCGACGCCGAACACGGTGTGGGTCGTCAGTCGGAAGAGGTGCCACGGCGGCGGGCCGGCGCTGGGCGCGCTGAACGGCGCGGTGAACGCGTCGCCGTCGACCTGCACGGGCCAGCCGCCCTCGCGATACAGCGCGGCGAGCGCCTCGAGCGTCGGCGCGTCCGTGATGCGCACGGCCTCGCCTTCGAAGACGAGGTCGATGCCGGGCAGGCTGCCGGACACGGTGCAAGCCGGGTTCTCCGCGATGTTGCGCGCCTTGCGGGTGTTGGGCCCGCACTGGAAGTAGAGGTCCCCGTCATACCAGGCGGCGCCGATGCCGGCGGCATGCGGCCGGCCGTCGGGTCGCACGGTTCCGAGGAAGAAATGCACCTCGGGGCCGAGCGAGCCGACGGCGAGCAGATCGAGTGGGCGGCTCCACGGGATCGTCTGCGATCCGTAGAGCGTGTCGAGGTTGGTCGTCTGGGTGGGCTCACGGTTGGGCATGTCCGTTCAGACCGCGCCCGCGACCCAAACTCATCGGGCCCCGCCCGATCTGACGCGCGCACCGAGGCGCGACCAGCGAGGCCATGGCGGTATCACTATGCCGCCATGACCTCCCACGCATCCGCCCTCGCCTCGGCCGAGGCTCAGGTCGCGGCCGTGCGCGACGACCCGGCGGCGCGGCTTGCGTTGATGGCGCGGCTGTTCCGCGGGCCGACGGGCTCCGCGCCGCGACACCTGCCGTTCCGGCGGGCGGCGTTGTCGTTCATGCGCTGGCAGGCGCAGCGCGGCGTTCTCAACGCGCTCGACGCGTCACCGCCCGGCAGCAGGTGGTGGCGTGCCATGAACGAGCGGCTGCTGCGCGACGGATGCGAAGCGGTCGGGCTGCTGGGTGGATCGGCCGGCGAGCCGGCGTCGCAGGCCGTGCGGCTCTGGCTGGCGTTCAGCGCAAACCCGACCCCACGCAACTGGTACCGAGCGCACAACGCGAGCATCGTGGGCGGCTACCTGGAGCACCGCGAGCTCGCCGAAGCCGAACGGGCGCCGGAGCGCTTCTTCATGAACGTCGCGCTCGCGCGCGTCCTCTACGCGCACGCACTCGTCGCGGCACCGCGCCTGGCGCTGGGTCGGCTCGCGCCGCTCGGCCTGCTCGGCGACCCGCGGCTGGGAGCGGCCGGCATGTTTCTCTCGCTGCGCCGCGTGCTGCCAAACCACTATCCGCTCGCGCTCGACGTGGAGCGCTACATCGCCGACGAGCAGCGCCTCGGCCGGATGCTCGACTACGCGGTGATCGCGCCGCGGCTGCAGCGCCTGTACGCGTGGTCCGCCGGCGACCTGGGCGAGCCACGTCTGCGGGAGCTCGTTCGCGACGGCAGCCCGATCTACGCGTGGCCCTTCGAGCAGCGACACGTGTGGCGCACGCCGAACATGCCACTGCCGGCCCGGGCTGTCGAACGCATCACGCGCGCTCGCTGACGCGCCACGAGAACCCCCCGCGCCGTTCACCCCTGGCCGTCGACCGGGACCTCACGGAGGCGGTGGGTGTCGACGTCGTAGACGAAGCCGCGGATGCGCCCGCGGTGCAGGAGGAACTCGGAGCGGCGGAGGCGCAGGATGGATTGGCGGACGTCGGCGTCGAGGTCGCTGAAGGACTCGATCGCGAAGGCCGGCGCGACGCCGGTCGCCTCCTGGAGCTCGGCTCGGAAGCCGTCGTCCGTGAGCGACTGCATGCCGCAGTCCGTGTGGTGGATGAGCATCACCGCTCGCGTGCCCAGCCTGCGCTGGGACACCGCGACCGAGCGGACGACGTCATCGGTGATGACGCCGCCCGCGTTGCGGAGGATGTGCGCATCGCCCTCGCGCAAGCCGAGCGCCTTGAAGACGTCCAGGCGCGAGTCCATGCAGGTCACGATCACGAGCTCGCGCCGCGGCTCGATCGGCAGATGCTGTTCGGGTAGCCCGGCCGCGAAGGCCTCGTTGTTGGCGACCAGGTCGTCGATGACTGTCACGCGCGGCAGCCTAGAGATTCGACACGGCCGTGCGCCCGTGGTGGACAGCGAGCTGCCTAGGAAGCCCTCGCCCGGGCCTTGGCCCACGCGATGATCTCCCCGCTGCCGTTGATCGTCGAGCCGTCCGGCAGCTCGAGCACCGGCAGCTTCTCCTGCCCGCTCAGCGCCTTCAGCTCCGGGCGCTTGCCCGACGTGAGCAACCCGAACGGGCGGTTCTTGTCGAAGACCGCCCGTTCGTGGTCGATGCCGGCCTCCCGCAGCGCGTCATCCGCCCGGCGGCACGCGTGCAGCTTCGGACCGCCGCGGTCGATGCTGCAGACGTGGAGCTTCGGCTTGTCGTGCATGGGGTGACATCTCCGGGATCGGACGGTAGGAGCGAAGCCCCGGGTCTACCCGAGTTCGGCGAGCAGCTCGTCCAGGCGCTGGTAGGTCTCGTTCATCCCGCCCTCCATGCCGGCGTTGATCATGCCGTCGCGCTCCTCGCGCGTGTGGAATAGCGACGTGACGACCATCTTCGTCCGCCCGTCGGGAAGCTCGAAGAACTCCGCGCTGTCGACGGACACGTAGCCGGGCATGCCGTCCCACTCGAAGGTCTGCACGACGCGCTCGGGCGGCGTGATCTCGCGGAACGTCCCGCGAAAGCCCGTCGAGGAGCCGTCGGAGTTGTGGCAGATGAACCGCCAGTCGCCGCCGGTGCGGGCGTCCATCGCCACGACCTCGGCCGTCGTGCCGCGCGGGCCCCACCACTGCGGGATGAGCTCTGGATCGGTGAAGAGCGCGAACACGCGGTCGCGCGGTGCGTCGAACTCGCGCACGATGTGGATGTCGCGGTCGCCGGGCGTCGTGACGGTGGCGGTACGGGTGGACTGCTGTGCGTTGGTCATCTCGGGTCTCCTGTCTCGCGTTGAACCAGCGCCTCGAACCGGTCGAGCCGCTCTTCCAGCATCCGGCGGTACATCGCCACCCATTCCGAGACGTCCTCGAGACGCCGCGGACCGAGCGTGCACCGGCGCACCCGTCCGACCTTCTCGGTGCTGACGAGCCCCGCTTCCTCGAGGACGGACACGTGCTTCTTCATGCCCGTCAGCGAGATCCCGTAGGGCTCCGCGAGCTCCGAGATGGACGCGTCACCGCGGCCAAGTCGCTCGAGCAGCTGCCTGCGAGTGGGGTCCGCGAGCGCCGAGAACGTCCGGTCGATCTGCGTATGCTGAACCATATGGTTCAGTATACGCACCGCGCGCGGGCCGTGTCAAGCACGGCACCGAGGCGGCCTACACGGGCACGAGATCGGCGTGCACGCCCCGAGCCGACGCCAGAGCGGCGAGGTCGACGGGGTCCGAGGTCAGGATCTCGTCACCATCCGCCCCCAGCAGCACGAGCGCAGCATCGATGACGTCGCTCGTCCCGGCACGCGCGAGCAACGCCCCCGCCGCACGGCCGAGGTCCTCGTCCAGCGCCGCGACGGCCACACCGGCCAGCAGCCTGCCGAGACGCGCCTGCCGCGCATCACCGCGCCACACCTGGCCGACGACGCCCCCGTGCGTGACCGGCGTGCGGCCGGCGCGCTGCTCGCGCGCCAGCAGCGCCATGACCCTGCGGTCCCCGCGTTCGACGGCGATGAACGCGCCGGCGTCAAGGACGAGCGTCATGCGGCGGACGTGCGGCCACCGCCGGCTCGCGGCCCGCGAACGACCACCGCGTTCTCCCGCGCCCAGCGAGACGCGCCGGCGATCTCGGCGTCGGTCAGCGCGCCATGCTCCGCTTCGAACTCCGCGATCGCCGCGCCGAGGGCGGCAAGGCGCCGGTCGTGCTCGGCCTGGCGGCGCAGCGCCTCGCTGACCCACGCGCTGAGGTTCTCCGCGGTGCCGGCTGCCACGGCGGCTTGGCCAGCCGCGACGAGGTCGGCGTCGACGGACGCGGAGAGCCGGTGCTTGGGCGCCATGACGATGATGCTACCGGACTACCACGATCGTCATACGCAGCCGGGCCCTCGGGCCGGCGGACTCCCCCTCGGCGATCAGACCGGCGACGAGGGCCGCGCCATCCCCTCGGCGAGGTCGCCGTAGCCCGGCGCCATGATCGCGCCCGGCTGCCCGACGAGCTCCTCGGCGACCAGCGCCTCGGTCGTCAGCATCAGGGCGGCGACCGACGCCGCGTTCTGCAAGCTCAGCCGCGTCACGCGCACCGGGTCGACGACGCCCGACTCGAACAGGTCGCCGAACGCGCCTGTCAGCGCGTTCAGGCCGTGGCCGTCGGGCATCGCCCGCACCTGGTCGACGACGGCCTGCCCGTCGTAGCCCGCGTTCGACGCGATCCAGAACAGCGGATCGGAGAGCACGGCGCGCACGACGTCGATGCCCGCCCCGCGGTCGCCCTCGACCGCGACGCCCTCCAGCGCGGCCTCGGCGCGCAGCAGCGCGGTGCCCCCGCCGGGGACGACGCCCTCGGACATCGCGGCGCGGGCGGCCGCCAGCGAGCCTTCCGTGCGCCGCAGCTTCTCCTTGCTCTCGATCGCCGTCGCCCCGCCGACGCGGATGACGGCCAGCCGCGACGACAACCGCGCGCGCCGCTCGCGCAGCGCGTCGATGTCGGCATCGTGCGTGGCGCGGTCGAGCTCCACGCGGATCTCGTTGAGCCTGCCCTCGACCTCCTCCGGCGTGCCGGCGCCCTCGATGAACGTCGTGTAGTCCTCGCGCACGATGACGCGCCGCGCGCGGCCCAGCGACTCCAGCGCCACGTCCTCAAGGGTGAGGCCCGCCTCCGGCGTGATGACCTGGCCGCCCGTGAACGCCGCGAGATCCTCGAGGTACGCGATCCGCCGGTGGCCGAAGCCGGGCGCACGGATCGCCGACGCCTCCATCGTGCCGTGCTGGTTGTTCTGCACGAGCATCCCGAGCGCCGCGCCGTCGACCTTCTCGGCGAGGATGATCAGGGGCTCGGGCCGGCGCATGACCTGCCCGATCGCGCCCATGAGCTCCTGCACCGACGAGATCGGCTGCGACGTCATGAGGACGTACGGGTTCTCGAGCACCGTCTCCATCCGCATCCGGTCGCGGATCAGATAGGGCGACATGTGGCCGTTCTCGACGTGCAGCCCCTCGACGAACTCGACCGCGATGCCCGGCAGCTCGCTCTCCTCGATCGAGACGACGCCGTCGTCGCCCACGCGATCCAGCGCCTCCGCGACGGCCGAGCCGATCCGCTCGTCCTCCTTCGCGGCGATCGTGGCGACCTTGCGCAGCTCGTCGACCTCGGTCACCTGCCGCGCGCTGCGCGTCAGCTCCGCGACCACGAGCTCGACGGCGTCCTCCATGCCGCGACGCAGCTGCATCGGGTTGACGCCGACGTCGAGCACGGCCATCCCCTCGCGGATGAGCGACTGCGCGAGCAGCGTCGCCGTCGTCGTGCCGTCGCCGGTCAGCTCGGACGTCTTGTCGGCGACCTCGCGCACGAGCTGCGCGCCCATGTTCTGAAACTGGTCGGCCAGCTCGACCTCGCGCGCGATCGTCACGCCGTCGTTCGTGATCGTGGGGGCGCCGGTCAAGCGCTCCAGGACCACGTTGCGCCCCTTGGGACCGAGCGTCACCTTGACGGTGTCGGCAAGGATGTCGACGCCTTGCTGCAGGCGCCGGCGCGCGTCGTCGTTGAAGTGGATGATCTTGCCCATGGGAAGTCTGGTCTCCTGTCAGTCGGCGACGAGGATGCCCCGGCCCTGCAAGCGTCCTGCGTCGAGGTCGGCCATCGCGTCGTTGACGGCCTCAAGTGGGTAGGCGCTCGTGTGCAGCGTGACCTTGCCTTGCGCGGTGAGCGTCATCAGCTCGGCGAGGTCGTTGTAGGACCCCACGAGGTTGCCGATGAAGTTGATCTCGCGCGAGATGATGTCGATCGTCGGCACGTTGATGTTCTCGCCGTAGCCGATGACGTAGTACGAGCCGGCGTTGCGCAGCATCGCGACGCCGTCCTCGATCGCGCCCTTCTCGCCGACGAAGTCGATGATCGCCTCGGCGCCCTTGCCGTCGGTCATCTCGAGGATCGTGTCGACCTGCTTGCCGTCGACCGCGACGGTCGTGTCCGCGCCGATCTCGCCCGCGAGCGCGCGGGCCTTCTCGGACGGGTCGAGGACGATGATCTCGGCCGGCGTCATGGCCTTCAGGCACTGGATGCCGATGTGGCCGAGCCCGCCCGCGCCAATGACGACCGCGCGCGTGCCGGGATGCAGGATCGAGACGGCCTTCTTGACCGCGTGGTAGGCGGTGAGGCCCGCGTCGGCGAGGGCCGCGATGTCCTTCGGATGCAGCGCCGGGTCGAGCTTGACGACCGCCCGCGCGCTCGTCTTGAGCAGCTCGGCGAAGCCGCCGTCGACCGAGATGCCGGGGAAGGTGTTGTTCTCGCAGTGGACGTCGTCGCCGGCGCGGCAGGCGCGGCACAGCCCGCACGTCACGAGCGGATGGACGATGACCGTGTCGCCGACCTCGACGTTCGACACCGCCGAGCCGATCTCGTGGACCCAGCCGGCGTTCTCGTGGCCGAGCACGTACGGCAGCTCGACACCGGACTTCTCGGCCCACTGGCCCTCCTGGATGTGCAGGTCGGTGCGGCACAGCCCGGCGCCGCCGAGGCGCACGATGACGTCGTGGGGGCCCGTGATCTCGGGCTCGGCGATCTGCTCGACGGAGAGCGGATCGTGGTAGCGATGCAAGCGTGCGGCGATCATGTCGCCACCTCCTCGGTCGGA
Source organism: uncultured Actinomycetes bacterium (assembly GCA_963743055.1). Taxonomy (GTDB): domain Bacteria; phylum Actinomycetota; class Thermoleophilia; order Solirubrobacterales; family Solirubrobacteraceae; genus CADCVQ01. The sequence goes on from CAVUOK010000012.1 coordinate 70,124, forward strand.
TCGGGGACGCCATGACGGACGCGCAGCAGCGAGCGGCACATGCCGCCGTTGCTCTCGAGGCTCAGGCCCACGAGCCGCGCGCGGCGCAGCCAGAGGGGAAGCTCCTCGGCGGTCAGCCGGCTGCCGTCGCCGGCGACGAGGGCCGGCGCGCCGGGGCCGCAGGGAAGGCCGAGCTCGCGACGCAGCACGAGGCAGCGCGCGACCTCGGGATGGTCGGTGGGCAGGTCCGCGACGCACAGCGCCACAACCGCGGCGTGGTCTGAAGGCGTGCCGCCGGCCGCCAGCAGCATCGCGGCCACGCGCCCCTGCCGGGCGAGCAGCGCCTTGCGCTGAAACAGCTCGCGCAACGCCTCGAGGTCGCCGGCGCTCTCGCCCGGAAACGCGGCGCCGAAGCCGCCGCCACCGGAGACGGCGTCATTGATCTCGCCCGCCGTGTAGTGGTCGTCGAGCACGACGCCGACCGCGCCGGCGCCCGGCACCCGGCGCACGGCCTCGCGCGCGTCGGACGCCATGAGAAACGCGAAGTTCGGCGCGCACTGGGGAGTCGGCAGGCGCAGGTGCACGTCGACGTCGCCGCCGTCGGTCACGACGCACGAGCCGACGAAGCCGAGATCCGTGATCGGCTCGTCGAGCTCGGGGTCGTGGACGGTGGCGAGCGCCGCGAGCACCCGCGCCCGCGTGATCACGCCGCGCCCTCCACGAGCTGCGCGTCGTCCTGAGCTGCGGGCGTGCCTTCCCCGTCGTGCAGCCGCAGCTCCTCGGGAACGTCGACGCCATACAAGCGCGCCGCGTTCAGGCCAAGCACTTTCTTCTTCGCCTCGGTCGTCCAGCGCGGGAAGTCCGAGAACGTGTCGTCCGGATAGTCCCAGGCGACGAGCCCCTCGATCTGCCACTTCGGCTCCCAGATCGCGTAGTCCGAGCCGAAGAGCATCTTGTCCTCGCCGACCCAGAACAAGAGCTCGCCCATGACCTTCGCGAAGAAGCGCGGGCGTGCGTGCATCAACCCGCCGACGACGACCGACAGGCCGGCGTAGACGTTGGGCTCCTGCGTCGCCATGAAGCAGAAGTCCTCGATCCGCGGCAGCCCGACGTGCTCCACGATGAAGTTCAGGTCGGGATGGCTCGTCGCCGCGACGTCGACGTCCTTGACGTCGAAGGAGTCCTTGTCCAGCGGCCAGATCGTCGGCCCCTTGTGGACGTGGATGTTCTTGATTCCGAGCTCCTCGCACTTCGCGAAGAACGGCTCGGCCGCGGGATCGGTCAGCGTCCAGCCGCGTGAGCCCTCGTGCCACTCGGCCGTGTAGAGCTTCACGCCCTGGAAGCCGTACTGCGCGTGGTCGGCCTCGAGCTGCGCGAGCCCGGCCTCGCCCTCGCGCGGGTCCCAGCGACCGTTGCAGAAGAACTTGCCCGGGAAGCGGTCGAGCAGCACCGCGTTCTGGTCGATCGCGTTGAAGCCCTTCGTGTACCACTCCTTCAGGTACGTCGGCTGCGACAGCGCGACATCGACGTAGCCGTCCGTGAAGACGTCCTTCTCGAAGTCGTCCGCCGAGTACTTCTGGAAGTGCTCGATCGACCAGTGCGTCTGCTCCGGGCCGAGGCCCTGGTAGGCGTGGAAGCACTCGATCCAGCCCTTGGCGTACTGCTCCGCCCCCGGCACCCAGTTCTCGGGACTCGCGTCCCAGAAGTGCAGATGGGTGTCGAAGACGAAGTACTTCTCGCCGTCGGACTCGTACATGCTCAGCCCTCCCCGACGACCTGCAGGTCGAAGCCGATGTACTCGGCGGCGTCCTCGGGGTTGGCGAACATCAGCACGCGGTCGTCCTCGACGACCATGCGCCCGTAGTGCGTCGACATGATCTCCTCGAAGTCGTCGGGGCCGAAGTCCTCCCAGCCCAGCGCCTCGGCGATCTCCTCGAAGTTGAACTCGATCGTGCCGATGCCGTCGACGCGGATCATCGACGGCAGCTCGCGCATCGTGACGTCCTTCTTGTCCGCCATGACCTGCGCCACGACGTAGCCGACCTGGTTGTTCATGAGCGTGACGCCCGTCTGGTTCGAGGACGAGCGATCGGACTTGAACTCGGTCATCTAGCTGATCTCCTTCGGGGTCTCGAGGTTGAGGTCGTCCAGCAGCTCCGTGAGACGGGCCTTGGAGGTGGCCAGCGAGTCGTCGAACTTCACGACCTTCTCCGACAGCTCCGACCAGATCGGCTGTAGCTTCTGGGCGGCCGCGAGGCTCACCGGCACCCACTCGTCGACCCAGCCCTGCATGACCTTGCGGTTGGCCTCGCCGTGCTCCTCGTCCTCGGCGAGCATCCGGAACAGGGCGCGCGCGCCGCGCTGCTCGCGGGCGCAGTCCGACTCGCCGCAGCCCATGATCGTCGGCGTGACGAAGTCGCCCTGCAGCGCCGCGGCGTGCATGACGAACGAACTGCGAAACAGCTCGCCGACGAGCGGCTCGAAGACCATCGCCGTCGCGAACCAGGCCTGCGCCCAGTCGCGGATGCCGGTCAGCTTCTCGACGTTCTCGCGCGTCGCCTGCCAGATCGGATCGTTCTGCCAGACGTCCTTGTGCGCGCTGCCGTCGAAGTCCTCGACCTGATCGGAGACGTCGAGGTTGTAGAGCATGATGTCCTGCGCGAAGCGCAGCTTGTGCACGGCGCCGACGCACATCGCGTTGTTGATCATGTTCGTCGGCGCGTCGCGCTGGGCCGGCGTGTAGACGTGCATGCCGAGCCCGTGCTCGACGTGCGCCCAGGCGGAGACGTGCTTCTCGACGACCGTGATCCAGGAGCGGTTCCAGCCCGCGAAGGCGTTGGCGGCCTTCGCGTTCGCGAGCACCCCGCCGATCTGGCGCACGGTGTTCGCGTTGTTGCGGTAGATCGTCTGCTCCCACTCCTCGTTGGGGTCGAGGAACGTGTGCCAGTTGGAGGACTCGAGCTCCGTCCAGTGCTGCGGATAGCCGGAGTCGCCGTTGGCGAACGCGTACACCCAGCCCTGGGTCAGGTGGCGCTCCGGATCGGGCTGGACGTCGATCGTGACGTCCTCGTACACCGTCGCCCGGCGCTTCTTGGGCTCGAAGTAGTTGTACGAACGGCTGCGCGAGGACGGGAACTCCTTGGCGCCGGCCTCGGCGTCGGTGAACACCGGCTTGGGGACGCTGCGCGGTGCTTTCACGGTGTCTGCGGGCATGCTGCTCCTCTCCTGATCGCGGTCATGCCGCGCTCGTCGTGAACCTGTCGAAGTAGATGTGCGACTCGGGCACCCCGCGGCGCTCGAGCAGGGCAATGGCGGCGTCGACCATCGGCGGCGGGCCGCACAGGTAGGCGTCGACGTCGGCGAGGTCGTCGGTCTCGAGGCGATCGACGACGTCGGTGATCAGGCCCGCTTCGCCCTCCCATCCGCCGCCCTCCTCGTCTTCTGAGAGCGCGGGGACGAACTTGAAGTCGGGCAGCTCGGCCTCGAGGCGCTCCATCTCCTCGAGCGCGAAGAGGTCGTCCTCCGTGCGGGCGCCGTAGTAGAACGTCGCCGGGCGCTCGGTGCCCTTCTCGGCCATCGAGCGCAGCAGCGAGAGCACCGGCGCCATCCCCGCGCCGCCGGCGATGAACACGAGGCGCCGCGGCGAGCTGTCGCGCAGCGTGAACATCCCGAACGGGCCCTTGCAGGTCAGCTCGTCGCCGACCGCGATCCCGTTGCCGTTCTCCAGGAGGCCGGAGAACCGCCCGCCCTCGTACAGCTTGATCATGAACTCCAGGCGACCCGGCTCGCCGGGGGCGTTCGCCATCGAGAACGACCGGTGCTCGTCTTCGGTGCCGGGCACGCCGATGTCGACGTACTGGCCGGCGCTGAACTCGAGCGCCTCCGGATCGGTCACCTTCAACACGAGCCGTCGGATGTCGCGGGTGAGCTCCTCGACGGCCTCGACCTCGGTCGTCGCGTTGACGATCGGGGTGCCGCTGCGGATCCGGTCCTCGTCGTAGTGCAGCAGCTCGATCTCGAGGTCGCTCAGGGCGTGCGCCCGGCACAGCAGCGTGTAGCCCTCTTCCTCCTCGAAGTCGGGCAGCGCGAACGTCGAGTACTTGTCGAGGTCGACGTCGCCGTCGAGCAAGAACGACTTGCACGAGGAGCACTGCCCCTCCTTGCAGCCGTGCATGAGCATGATGCCCTGGCGGAAGGCGGCGTCGAGGATGGTCTCGTCCTCGTCGACCTCCATCTCGATGCCGACCGGCTCAAGCCGCACTGTGTGGATCTCACCCATGGTCTCGGTCCTCTCGATGAGACGGCGCCGCACGGCCCGGCGCGGCCGCCCGGGGACCTGTTCGGTCCCCGAGGGCATGTGCGCCGGGCGCGTGGCGAAACGTCAGGAGGCGGCGGCCTCCTTGTAGGGGCGCCCGGCCGGGCCGCCCTTCTTGTAGTTCGCGACGTGCTTCTCGCGCTCCTCGGGGGACATCTCGTTGAGCAGCACGTTGGGGCTGTTCAGCGTGATCCCCTTGACCTCGTCGAGCGTCCACATCTTCTTGGGATCGAGGTCGAGGTGCGGCTGCGGGATGAGCGTGTGCCCGTCGTCGCGGACGTACCCGAGATCTTGCATGACCTCCGAGACGTCCATGCCGTGGTAGAGCGTCTCCCACTCGCGCTTGCCGGAGAGCTTGCCCATCGCCGGCGTCGCGCGGCCCTCGTACTCCGGGCGGAACGCGACGGCGTCGGTCCAGTGGCAGGTCTCCGAGCAGTACGTGCGGACCTGACCGTCGACCTCGTCGACGACCATGTCCTCGCGGACGAGGCACGGCACCATGCACGACCAGCAGCGGTGCGGATACTCGTAGTCCGAGAGGTCCGGCTCGAAGGCGATCGGCCCGTGGCCGTTCTTCTTCGAGAGGTCGGCGTAGCGCTCCCACCACTTGCCGTACTTGTCGTACCAGCCCGGGTACTTGTGCTCGAACCACTCGAAGTCCGTGTCGTCCATCGCGTCGATCCGCCAGTAGTTGGCGAACCAGCCGGTGGCGAAGAACTGCGCGACCTCGTGGACGTAGCCCTTGTTGATGATCTGGTTCCACGCCTCCTCGATGAGGTCGTGCGGGATCGTCAGGCCGTACTTCTCGAGCGGCATGAGGTAGCTGCGGTAGTAGTCGTCGTAGATCCAGCGGCGCCACGACTCCGCGTAGCTGTCGCGGTCCTTGCGACGGTCCTTCGTGCCGTACTCGATGAACGTGCCGATGGCGGCGTCCACGACGCGGTGGTTGTTCCACCAGGCGTAGCGCAGGTCGCGCTCCAGCAGCTGGCGGTTGCGCTCGTCGGCGAGCGCCATGAGGATGATCGAGTAGCCGTTGGAGATGTGGCGCGACTCGTCGGACTGGACCGAGTGGAACACGGTCGGCAGCAGGTAGTCGCCGTTGGCGGCGGCCTCGCCGGGCATCGCGACGAAGAGGACGTTCGTGAACGCCGTCTCGGCGACGATCGTCAGGTAGACGTTCGCGGCGGTGATCGCGTCGCCCGTGATGAAGCCCTCGCCGAACTGGCGCCCGATCGTGCCGGCGTAGCAGTTGGAGAACGCCTTCTCGGTGATGTCGAACCCGGCCGGGTCGATGTAGTGGTTCATGTACAGCCGCTTGAGGTTCATCTGGATCGTCGAGTGGCGTACCTCGTCGATCATCTGAATCGCCAGGCCGTTGTGGACCTCGGGGTTCGGCACCGCGTTGATCGCGAGCGGCATCGCGCGGGCGGCCGAGATCTCCGGGAACGGGATGATGCTCAGGAAGAGCTTCTGCCACTCCATCCAGCGCTCTTGGACCTGCCGGAACATGTTGCCGCGGATCGCGCCGTCCATCGCGCCGAAGACGCGGTTGTCCTTCTCCTCCTCCATCGGGAAGTAGGAGCGCAGGACCTGCTTGAGGGGATCCTTCTTCGGCGCCTTTTCGAAGGTGTAGTCGGTCGGGTACTTGTCGACAGGCTCCACGAAGGTCGGATCCCAGGAGAGCTCCTGGATCTTCGTGTGTGCCTTCGTGATGCTGGCTCTGCTCATTGCAAGACTTCCTCTCCGAGTTCGACGGGACTGAGGGCTGCTGATGGGCGCGAACGTAGACGGGACAGGTGCGTGCGCTCAAGAACGGGTGGGTCTTCCGAGATCGCGCGAAGGGGGCGTGCCGTGAGGACCGCCGACGCGCGATCCGCGACGTCGACGAGGACTCCCTCGAGTGCCGCGCGCTCGAGTTCGAAGCAGCGGGCCGACATCGAGATCCCGAGCGCGGCGACGGGCCGGCCGGCGGCATCGCGCACCGGCGTCGCGAGACAGCAGAAGTCGGGGCGAAACTCCTCGCAGTCAAACGCGACCGCGCCGGCGCGGATCTCGGCGAGCTGCGCGCGCAGATGCTCGGGCGAGGTGATCGTGTCCGGCGTGAAGACCCGCAGGCCGCGATCGATGTAACGCTGCAGCGCGGCCTCGCCGAGCAGCGACAGCGCCACCTTGCCGAGCGCCAGCGCATGGGCGTTCTCGCCGATACGCGATCCGAGCCCTGGGATCAGCGGCATCCCCTGCCGGCCGCGGACGAGTGGGATGACGACCTGCCCGGAGCGCGCGGCTGCGAGGTAGACGCGCTTGTTGGTGCGGGTGAAGAGCTCGTCGAGCACGCCGTCGAGGCTGCCCGGCAGCTGGCCGTTGCGAGCGGGGGGCACGAGGCTTCTGGCCTGGCCGGTGAGGTGGTAGGCGCCGTCGGCGCCATGCACGACGAAGCCCTCTTGGCGCAGCGTGTCGAGCAGGCCATATGCGGTCGACGCGCTCTTGCCGAGCGCCTCCGCGACCTCGTCGGCGCGCATTCCGTCGTGGGCGGACGCGAGCAGCGAGAGCAGCGCGAGCACGGTACGCGCGGTGCCGGCACCGCGGCCACGCGGTGCGGTCGCTGTCGCCGTCCCTCCGGCTGGGGAATTGTCGCTGATGTCGCTCCTCTCGCTCGACCATGCCCGGTCGAGATCCTGTTGACCCGCCGGTTGTCTCCCGCAGACCGGCAGGAATCAGTGCATCACCGCGGCGTTACATCCCCGCAACACTGCGGACACGCGGCGCGCATCGCATCGGGCACTCCCCGCGCCTCGTCCGCGATTCTCGGAAGACGGCGAGCTTCTTGTCTGCATGCAACGGACCGCACTAGCGTCGCGTCCGACCGAGGTGGAGCGGAGCACCGTCGCGACCGTCCCGGCCGCCGGCCGCCCGTTCGACCGGACCATCCACCGGAGGAGCCCGCCATGTCCGCGATCGCCCAGTCCCCTCTCCCGACGCACGCGCCGATACCCGAGCCGGCGCCCGCGCCGGCCGCCGCGGCGGGCGACCCCGCAGTGCTCGGCCTGCCGATGTTCGTCGTCGGCTCGATCGCGCTCGGCCTCGCGCTCGTGGGCTACGTCTCGCCCGCCGCGGCCGGCAGCGCCGTGCCGATCATCCTCGCGGCGACCGGACTGGGCCTGCTCGTATCCGCCGTCTGGGCGGCCGCGCTCGGGCAGACCGCCGTCACCTGCATCTTCGGCCTGTTCGCGGGCTTCTGGTGGAGCTATGCCGTGCTCGTGCTCGGCCTCAACCACAACTGGTTCGCGATTCCAGCCGACGACGTGACCCACAGCGTCGCGCTCTTTCAGATCTCCTGGGCCGTCGTCATGGGAGCGCTGACCGTCGTGACCCTGCGCCTGCCGGTCGCGTTCACGGCGGTGGTCGGGCTCGTCGTCGTGGCGCTCCTCCTGCTCATCTTCGGAACCGTGAACGCCGACGAGACGCTCACCAAGGCGGCCGGCTACGTGACGTTCGCGTTCGCCGCGATCGGGATCTACCTGTTCCTCGGCGCCGCGTCAGCCGCGACGGGGGGCAACGGCTACCCGCTCGGCCCGCCCGTCCTGCGCTGATCGTGGCGGAGCCGGCGCCCGGCTCCGCCGCATGTCAGAGGCCGAACTCCTGGCGCAGCGCGCGTGTCCTCGCGACCGCGCGACTGCGGCGGGGGTCCGTGTACTCGAGCGCGGCGAGCAGCCGCTGCCATGCGAGCAGGTCGCTCTCGCCCGAGGACGAGCGCACCCACGCCCACAGCGCGTCGGCGTCCTCCGACGTGATGACCGCCTGGCGCATCCAGCCGTCGAGCTCGTCGCGCGTGCGCTCGATGCAGGGCGCGACGGAGCCCGGCAGCAGCGGGCCGGGGTAGGCCTCGGCGGCCTCGGCCACGGCGCCGCGGTCCAGCAGCGCGCGGACGTGGCGGACATCCGAGTCGACCGGGCCGGTCAGCTCGTAGCCGCCGGACTTCAGCGCGCCGTGCATGAGCCGGCGCAGGCGCGACATCTCGACGCGGACGCTCGCGGGGTGGCCGTCGTCGCCGTAGAGCTCCGCGCACATGATCTCCGCGTTGAGGTGGCCGCGGTGCAGCGCGAGGATCGTGAGCATCTCGACGTGGCGCGGCCGCAGGCGCAGCTCGTCCCCGTCGACGCGGACCACCGGCGGCTCGTCGCCGAGCACGCGCAGCTCGACGCGCGGGCCCGCGGGCCGCGCCGCGCGGGTGTTGCGGCGCACGACGTAGACGTTGTCGTCGGCGACGGGCTCGGCGATCGCCTCGACGCCGGACGCTAGCGCGAGCAGGCCGCCGCCCGCCGGGATCGCCTGGAGCGCGACGCGCGCCCAGCGCTGGCCGGGGTCGAGCAGGATGCGGCCCGTGCCGGTGACCAGCGCGGCGCCCGCGGACGCCGGCCCGAGCAGCTGGGCGTAGCGGGCGCGCAGGCGGTCGTCGCGCTCGTGCAGCCGGCCGCGCAGGACCTCCTCGACCGCGCGGGCCGTCGCCACGACGACCGCCAAGCTGAGCGGGTTGACGACGGTCATGTCGCCCGTGAGGTCGATGATGCCGATGACGTTGCCGGTGTCGGGGTCGGTCACCGGGGCCGCGGAGCACGTCCAGCGCTGGACGGGCTCGGTGAAGTGCTCGGCCGCGAAGACCTGGACGGCGTGGCCGGCGGCGACGGCGGTCCCGATCGCGTTGGTGCCGGCGGAGGCTTCGCTCCAGAGCGCGCCCTCGACGAAGTTCATGTCGTCGGCGGCGCGATTCCGCAGCCGCGTATCGCCGCTGATGTGCAGCAGCATGCCGTCCGCGTCCGAGACGACGAGCAGGTTGTCGGCGTCGAGCAGCGTCTCGCCGATGCAGTGCTCGATGAGCCCGCTGGCGCCCTTCAAGGGATGCTCGTCCCACATGACGCGCGCGCCGGTGAGCTCGACGACGGACCTCGCGGGCAGGCGGCCGGTCGGGTCCACCCCCGCGTCGCGCGAGCGCTGCCACGAGTCCACGATCGGGACGCGGACGTCGGGTGTGCCGGGGTCCACGTCGTCGTGGATGCGATCGTCGACGAAGTCCTCCCACGCGTCGCGAAGCTCGCGCGCCCGCTTGGACGGCACCGTGTCCACGTCCACGGCAACCCACGGGCTCAACGACAAGGACATCGCCCCCGTCGCACGGCATACCGGAGATGGTTCTGTCTCAGTGGAGCTCCTCGGCGCGACCCGACTGCCGATCGAACGGTCCGTCCCGGTCTCATACCCGGTCCTTCCCGCGCGTAGCTACGGCATTCGGGGCACCGCGGCACGCGACGTTTGACACTAGCGCCCGTCAGCGCGGGTGTCGAGTTTCTGGCGCCTTCACGGCATCGGGAGGGGTCGTGGCCGGCCCGGCAGCCGTCCTTCGGCCGCGACCCACGAGCCGGCGAGGATGAGCACGAGCCCAAGCAGCGCGCCGGCGGTGAGCGGCTCCGAGAGCAGCCACACGCCGTAGAAGACCGCGAAGGCGGGCGCGAGATAGGAGACGAGCAGCGCGCGGCTCGGCCCGACGGAGGCGATCAGCGTGTAGAAGATGAGAAACGCGATGCCCGTGCCGCCGGCGCCCAGGACGAGCAGCGAGCCGGCCGCCTTCGCGCTCGGCGCGGTGGACGGGAGCGTGAGCAGCGCGGCGGGCGCGAGCACGATCGTCCCGACGACCATCGTCGCCGCCGCGATCCCCACGGCCGGGACGTCGCGCACGCGGTGCTTGACGTAGAGGCCGCCGGCGGCGTAGCCGAGCGACGCGAGCAGCACCATGAGCCCGCCGGCGAGCGCCGTCGCCTCGCCGCTGAGGTCGACGCCGAACAGCAGGCCGACGCCGACGATGCCCATGACCACGCCCGCCGCGGCGATCCCGCGCGAGCGCTCCTCCTGGTCGAAGCGCACCGCGAGCAGCGCCGTGAAGATCGGCGCGGACGCGACGAGGATCCCGGCGAGGGACGAGGCGATGTGGCGCTCGCCGTAGGTGATGAGCAGGAACGGCAGCACGACCTGCACGATCGTCAGGACGGCAAGCGCCGGCCAGTTCCCGCGCAGCGCGCTCCACGCACCCCGGGAGATCGCGATCGGGACGAGCACCAAGCCACCGAGGGCCAGCCGCGAGAAGACGATGAAGAACGGCTCGATTCCGTCCTCGAGCGCGACCTTGATGAAGAGGTAGGACGCGCCCCACAGCGCGGCGAGCATGCCCATGAGCAGCCACGAGCGGCGGGTCACGATCGGATGAGGGTAGTGGTCGCCATCCGCTGCAGAACGCAGCGCGGGGTCAGCGCGTGAGCTTGCAGGTGTCGATGGCGACCCGCCGGATGAAGCGCACCGTGCGGGGGAGGATCAGCGGGCGCTGGGCGGTGTCGGGGAAGCGCAGGACGCCTTCTTCGTCGGTGATCTTGAAGTGGAAGATCTGGGCCGGCGGGGGCTTGGGGTAGTCGACCTCGCCCTTCTGCACGAGCAGCAGGTCGTCGGTGATGTCGCGCGCCTCGATCGTCTGCTCGCTCGTCAGCGGGAGCGGGTCGCCGTGGTTGCAGCGCACGCTCGTGTCCGAGACGAGCAGGTGCAAGGTCGCGCCCGGCACGCTGCCCCCGCGCTCGGCGACGAAGAGGTCGGGCGAGGGCGTGCCGCAGGCCGCGAGCGCGAGCGCCACGCCGCCGGCGGCCGTCGCCGCGAGCACGCGCCTCACGCCGACACCGCCACGCCACCTCGGCGCGGGTCGCCGGCGCCGCACAGCGCGCCGTCCTCGGGGTCGCGGCTGACCGCCTGCACGCCGCCGAAGAACATGTTCGGCGCGCGGAAGTGCTGCACCTCGTAGGGGTCGTAGCGCAGCGCGTCGTGCAGCGCGCCCGGCTCGGCGAAGATGACGTCGTCCTCGAAATGCACGCGCGGCGCGGCGACCGCGTCGCCCGCCGCGAGGCCCTCGTCGACGACGCCGACGATCGTCTGCAGCAGCGCCGAGCGGATGCGGTTCGAGCCCGAGGAGCCTAGCGCGAGGTGCACCTCGCCGTCCTCGATCACGACCGTCGGCGACATCATCGACGGCATCCGCCGCCCCGGCGGCGCGTGGTGGAAGCCGAGCGGGTTGAGGTCCTCCTCGCCCATGATGTTGTTCACGTGGATGCCGGTGCCGGGCACGACGATGCCCGCGCCCTCACCGTTCGTGCACGTCACCGAGCACGCGCGCCCGTCGGCGTCGACGACGGTAATGTGCGTCGTCGAGCCCATCCGCGACCCGAGCAGGCGCGCGGCGAACGCGGGCTCCGCGAGGCCCTCGACGAACTCCGTCGTGCGCGCGGACTGCGCCTCCTCCATCGCGCGGACGACGAGCGCGAGCGGCGGCGGCGAGGGGGTCTGGTCGAGCAGCTGCAGCGACAGTGCGAGCAGGATCCCGCCGGCCGACGGCGGCGGGTTCGTCAGCACGTCGCGCCCGCGGTAGCGCACGCTCAGCGGCTCGCGCGCGAGCGCCTCGTAGCAGCGCAGGTCCTCGGCGGTCAGCACGCCGCCGCCCGCCGCGACCCAGTCCACGACCGCCGCCGCGATGTCGCCGCGGTAGAACGGCTCGGAGCCCTCGGCGCCAAGGCGCTCGATCGTGTCGCCGAGCTCGGCGCTGCGCCAGAGGTCGCCCTGGCACTGCAGCGGCCCGCCCCCGGCGTAGAGCGCCGCGGCCTCGGGCGTCGAGCGCAGGATCCCCTCGAGGAGCACGTTGACCTCGGCCTGCTGGGCGTTGACGACGACCCCGGCGCGCGCCAGCGCAGCGGCCGGCGCCGCGAGGTCGGCCAGCGGGAGCGAGCCCCAGCGGTCCATCGCGGCGGCGATGCCGGCGGGCGTGCCGTAGGCCCCGCACGACGACGCGCCGACGTGGAAGATCTGGCGCGCGTCGCCCCCGAAGTCGACCTCGACGGGCACGAGCGGCGCCCGCGCCGAGATGTCCGCTCCGAACCCCGGCGCGGCGACGAAGAAGTCCAGCAGCACCGGCTCCTCGCCGGCGCCTGCGACGAGCATGTAGCCGCCCGCGCCGGGGCCCGTCAGCAGGGGTTCGGTGACCCACGACGTGAGCATCGCCGCGACCGCCGCGTCGACCGCGTTGCCGCCGGCGCGCAGCGCGTCGACACCGGCCTGCGCCGTCAGAGGGTGGCCGGCCGCCACGATGCCCGGTGAGGTCACGGCGACGAGGCTAGCGGCGGCGGATACTGTGCGCACCCATGGCAAGCGCCGCGACGACAGGACGGATCACGCTCGCGCTCGCCGCGGCGGCGCTTGTCGGCGGCTGCGGCGAGGACGGCCCCGTGCGCAACGCCGCGGGCAAGATCACGCAGTCCGGCGAGACGCGCCTCTTGAAGCTGCGCGTCGGCGACTGCGCGACGAACCTGCGCGAGCGCCTCGACAACCCCGACGGCGCCAACAACGGCGTGCCGAAGGTCACCGCCGTGAACTGCGCGCGCAAGCACGACGCGGAGCTCCTCCTCAAGGCGCCGTTCAGCGAGAAGGAGTGGCCGGGCTTTCAGATCGTCGACGGCGAGGCCGCGCGCGGGCGGCTGCAGCTCGCGGTGCGCCTCGCGCGCGCCAAGCAGGCGGGCAACTCGATCAGGGTCGTCTCGTTCAGGCCGACGCGCGAGCGCTGGAATTTCGAGGGCCAGCGCGCGATCTACTACCTCGCGCTCTACGAGCAGGGCAAGCGCGGGCACACGCCGCGGTAGCGGCGCCGCCCCCGCTCAGCGACGCGGCATGTACTCGGGCACGTCGAGCTCGGTGACGCGCAGGCCGCCCGATCGGCGGGCCGGCGTCTCGCGCTCGCGGGTCTGCACCGCGGATCGCCCGGTGCGGCGCAGCTCCTCGCGCTCGTCGTAGCTGCTGCGCGGCGGCGGTGGCACGCGGCGCTCGACGCGCACCTCGCCGCGCGGCTCGACGAGCGGCCGGCGGTGCGCGCCCGGCTCCTCCACGCGCCGGACCTTCGGCGCGCCGTCGTAGCCGGTCGCGACGACCGTCACCCAGACCTGGTCCTCGAGCGACTCGTCGATCATCGCGCCAAAGATGATGTTGGCCTCCGGGTGGGCTGCCTCGGACACCGCCTTCGCGGCCTCGTTGATCTCCCACAGCGACAGGTCGCGACCGCCGGTGATCGACAGCAGGATCGAGTGCGCGCCTTCCATGCTCGTCTCGAGCAGCGGCGACGACACAGCCTGCGCGGCCGCGGTCAGCGCGCGGTTGTCGCCCGAGCCCATCCCGATGCCGAGCAGCGCGTTGCCGGCGTTGGACATGATCGTCCGCACGTCGGCGAAGTCGAGGTTGATCAGGCCGGGCAGCGTGACGAGGTCGGAGATCCCCTGCACGCCCTGGCGCAGGACGTCGTCGGCGACGCGAAACGCCTCGACCATCGACGTCTGCTTGTCGAGCACGGCGAGCAGCCGGTTGTTCGGCACGACGATCATCGTGTCGACTTCTTCCTTGAGCATCGCGATGCCGGCCTCGGCCTGCTCGCGCCGGCGCGTGCCCTCGAAGCCGAACGGCTTCGTCACGATGCCGACCGTCAACGCGCCAAGCTCCCGCGCGATGCGGGCGATGACGGGCGCGGCGCCCGTGCCGGTGCCGCCACCGGCGCCGGCCGTGATGAAGATCATGTCCGAGCCCTTGAGCATCGCCTTGATGCGGTCGTACTCCTCCATCGCGGACGCACGCCCGAGCTCGGGGTTCGAGCCGGAGCCGAGGCCGCGGGTCAGCTGAGCGCCGATGTGCAGCGTCTCGTGCGCCAGCGACTGCTGCAGCGACTGCAGGTCGGTGTTGACGGCCATGAACTCGACGCCGTTGACCTCCGCCTCGACCATCCGGTTGACGGCGTTCGAGCCGCCGCCGCCGACGCCGACAACGCGCAGCACCGGCTGGCCGACGGGCTTCGCCTGGCCGAAGGGCGTCTCGCGGCCCGTGTCGGGGCGGGCGAACGCGTCGCGCTTCTCGGCCGCCTGCGGCGTGCGGCCGCGGCCGGCGCTCGTCGCCGGATCGGGCATGTCCATGAAGCTGTCGGGGATGTCCATCTCCGACGAGAAGGCATGGCGCAGGCGCTCCTGCGGTGACGGGATGCGCGGCTCTTCCTCGGCTGCGGCGGCCTCCGGCGCGAGGTCTCCCGCGAGCGACGGGTGCGGGACCTCGCGCGCCGGGATCTCCTCGATCGGTGTCGGCTCGGGTGCTGCGGCCTTGGGCGCAGGCGTGCCCGTGGCGGCTGCCTCGGCGCCCTCGCCCTCGCCGTCGGCGTCGGCCCGCGCCGCGTCCTCCTCGGTCTTGCGGAAGAGCGCCGCGAGCGGCCCCTCCCGCATGCTCGCGCGCTTACCGGATGCCATGAGCGAGAACCTCCTTCGCGAGGTCGCGATAGGACTGGGCGGCCGTGCCGTCCGGGTCGTATTTCAGGACCGACATCCCCTGGACCGGCGCCTCGGCGAAGCGCACCGTCTTCTTGATCCGCGACGCGAAGAGCCGATCGCCGAAGTTCTCCTCGAGGATCTCGATCGCCTCCTTGGCGTGGACCGTCCGCATGTCCATCATCGTCGGCAGGATGCCTTCGATCTGGACGTCCGGATTGAGGTTCTCGCGAATCATCTGGAGCGTGTTCTGCAGCTGGATCAAACCGCGCATCGATAGATACTCGCACTGCACGGGGACGATCACCTTGTGCGCGGCCGTCAGCGCGTTGATCGTGAGCAGCCCGAGCGACGGCGGCGTGTCGATGCAGATGAAGTCGTAGTCGTCCTCGACGCCCTTCAAAGCCTTGGTCAGCGAGCGCTCGCGGCCGATCTGCGTGGACATCGCGATCTCGGCCCCCGCGAGGTCGATCGAGGCGCACGCGACGTCGATCTCGCGCTTGTGGACGACCTGCTTGATCGGGATGTGATGCACGAGCACGTCGTACATCGACAGCTCGAGCGTGTCGGGGTCGATGCCCTGGGACATCGTCAGATTGCCCTGCGGGTCCATGTCGACGCACATGACCCGATGCCCGGTCTCGGCGAAGGCGGCCGCCAGGTTGAGGGTCGTCGTGGTCTTCGCCACCCCGCCCTTCTGGTTGGCGAAGGCGATGATCCTGGCCTTCTTCTGCACGGGAAGCTCCGTTGGGGTCGGGAAACCGGACACGTCGCCTCTATTCGCACGCGTGCGAGGTATTCCTTCCGGCGGAAGCCGCAGCCGCTCAACCCGACGGATGCCGGTGGTGCCGTCGCGTGGTCCGTTCAACGACGAACGTCGCGTTATCAGTATTCGACACTGCTGCGATCAAGCAATCTAGGGTACCTTGGGAGGTAGACCGTGCCGAGGGCACCGTCGTCATCCAGCTCGAGAGGACGTCCGGGATGCCACATCAGCTCACAGAGGGCCGCGCTCGCGGCCGTCGCACCGTCACGATGTCGTTGGCCTGCGTGCTGACGACGATGCTGCTGACCACACCGGCCGCCGCGAAAGGGCTGTCCGTCGAGCTCGTCACGAAGCCGGGGGCAGTTGCGGTAGGGGCGCAAGCTCATGCGTGGTTCAAAGTCCGCAAGGGGGCGCGCTGTCATCTCGTCGGCCGCAGGGGTCGGCAGCACGTGAGTGGTCGCACCGTGCGCGCGCACAGGCCGCTGCTGCAGTACCACTGGAAGGTCCCGATCCGCGCGCGGACGGGGACGTGGCGGCTCACGCTGGCCTGCTCCCGCAGCGGTCGCACCGGCGCGGCGTTGACGAGACTCGATGTGCAGGGCGGCGCTACCCGCCGTGGCCTTCCCGCGTTTCGGCGTGGCTTGCGTCCCGCGCAGGCGGGCCTCACGACGAGTGGATCGGGCCGGGGAGCCGGCTCGTGGCAACCGTTCGGCCGGGTCATCATCGCCGGCGGCGAGTGGCTCGGAGGCGCCGGCGTCGACGTCTTCAGCAACGGCGGGGTCGGCTGCTACAACGCCTGCCGGACAAGCTCCGGCTTCGGAATCGCGTACCAGTGCGTCGAACTCATCGAGCGCCTGATCGTTACAAAGGGCTGGTCACCGCGGGTGTGGGGCGATGCGTACCAGACCTACGACAACGCGTTGCCGCGCTATTTCGACAAGCATTCCAACGGCAGCGGGTACATGCCCGTCCCGGGAGACATCATCGTCTGGCACGGCGGCTACGGCGGTTATGGACACGTCGCGGTCGTCGAGTGGGTCGCCGAGGGACGGGTCGGTTGGGTCGAGCAGAACAGCTCAGCGAGCGGACGCAGCAGCGGAGTGATCGCGCCGAACGGCCTGCTTGGCCAGAACGGCGCGCTCGTGCCGACGGGATTCCTGCACGCGAAGGCCAACGTGCCCCCGGCTCCGCCACCACCACCGCCGCCACCACCACCGCCGCCACCACCGCCGCCACCGGTCTCGCCTCCACCGCCGCCTCCGCCACCGCCACCGCCCCCTGTCGTCACCCTGTCAAAGGGCGGCAGCGCCCAGGGCCAGCCGGGGTGCTCCGCGGCCGCGTGCGCGTTTCTCACGGTGAGCTTCGACCGCTTTCCGGATGGCAACCACTCGATCGTATGCCGCGCCAGCAACGGCGACGAAGGCGGCTACTACACCTACAGCCGAGCGGGAACGTCGAACACCTCGTCGTATTGCTACTACGGGTTCCCCGGACGGACGGTTTGGGTGACCGTCGATGGCGTGAGCTCGAACCAAGTGCGCTGGTGACCCGGACCTGACTCCAGCCCGTCACCGTGCCTCGCTGCGAGAGGCACGGTGGCGCCGGCGACTCAGATGTGGCGCCGGCGATTCAGATCAGATCCGCTTCGACGGCAATCGCCACAAGCTGACAGACGTTGACGACACCGGCGCGCTCGACGGCCTGCGCCGTGTGGCGCTGCACCTGCCGTGTCGAGATCGAGAGGTGCTCGGCCACCTCTCCGTAGCGCAGCCCTGCTGCGAGCAACAAGAGCACGTCGCGCTGGCGGACGGTGAGACGGTGCACCGAGGAGGAGCCGAGCATCAGCGCGAGATCGTGTCACCGCGTCGGGACGTGATCGCGACAAGCTCGGCGAGCGTGCGGGCGCGGGTCTTGCGCTTGGCGCTCTGGATGTGGGCGCGGATGGTCGGGAGCGACACGCCGCACTCGCGGGCGATCTGCTTCGGAGCTCGCCCGCGGGCGAGCCCGCGGACGACGGTACGCTCACGCTTTGTGAGGTCTGCGGATGACGCGGTGCCGTGCAATGGATGGCGATGCTGAAGCATGGCTGCCTCCTCGGTGAGCTCGCTAGGACTGCCGTGTCACGAGTCTCCGGCGCAACGGCCGATAGTGACAGTGACCCCAGGGTCCGTCCGTGCTTACCTTCGCGCTCGGCGCTGGGCCGCAAGGATCGGTCTCAGATCACGTCACGCGGCGCGACGACGCCGGCGTCGATCGCATCCGTTGCGAGGCGGAGGCGCTTCTCGTTCTGGCGCTCGTGCTCGAGGCCAAACCGCTCGCCGAGGTTGCGCAGGTGCGGACGTTGTCCCGGCCTGTGTAGAACTTTGTAGGTGGCGGTCCTCCCGCCTCGTCCGGTCCCGCTGGGACCGTGGCGAGTGCGAACGAGTCCATCGAGACGAGAAGAACCGCCATGAGGACCGTAGAGCACGAGCAGGTCGCCAGTGCTGAGCTCGGGTTGCCGCCCAGCGTGCAGGCCGCGTTAGGAGAGCTGGTGAACGCCGCGAAGGACGGGTTGCTGGCGTTGAGCGTCGGTGTCGGTCTCGGGGTGTTGAGCACGTTGATGGAGGAAGAGGTCACGGAGGTCGTGGGTCCGAAGGGACGCCACGATCCGGACCGCAGCGCGGTGCGTCACGGCAGCACGGGCGGCGAGGTCACGCTCGGTGGCCGCCGCATCGCGGTGCCGCGGCCACGGGTGCGCTCGGTCGATGGCGAGGAGATCGAGTTGGCGACGTACGCGCACTTCGCCGATCGCGACCCGCTGAGCAGGGTCGTGCTCGAGCAGATGCTCGCCGGCGTCAGCACCAGGCGCTTCGAACGCACCCGTGAGCCCGTCGGCGAGGACGTGGCCGCCGGGGAGCGCTCGGCGAGCAAGAGCGCGGCCAGCCGGGCGTTCGTCGCCAGGACCGGCGAGCACCTGCAGGCGTTGATGTCGCGCTCGCTGGCCGACATCCGCCTGGCGGTGTTGATGCTCGACGGGATCGACCTCAAGGGCCGCTGCTGCGTCGTCGCGTTGGGCGTCAGCAGCGACGGCGTGAAGGTGCCGCTGGGGTTGTGGGACGGCTCGACGGAGAACAAGACGATCACCGTCGCGCTGCTCGCAGACCTCGTCGAGCGGGGCCTGGACGTCGAGCAGGGCGTACTCGTCGTGCTGGATGGCGGCAAGGCGCTGCGGGCCGCGGTCAACGACGTCTTCGGCGCGGTGCCCGTCCACCGATGTGAGGCACAAGGAGCGAAATGTGCTTGATCACCTGCCCGAGCGTGACCGCCCGAAGGTCAAGCACCAGCTGCGTGCCGCATGGGCCCAAGATGACCACGCTCGCGCGCTGGACGGTCTGCGGCGTCTCGCCGGCGAGCTCGATCGTCACCATCCCGGCGCCGCCGCATCGCTCAGGGAGGGCCTGGAGGAGACCGTCACGCTCACGCGCCTCGGAATCACCGGGAACCTGCGCACGACGTTGCAGTCGACCAACGCGATCGAGTCGATGATCAGCATCCTCAGACGCACATCCCGAAACGTCAAGCGCTGGCAGAGCGGCGACATGTGCCTGCGCTGGACGGCCGCCGGGATGCTCGAAGCCGAACAGCAATTCCGCAAGATCATCGGCTACAGCGATCTCGCCAAGCTCGCCCTCGCCGTCGAGCACGACGTAGCTGCCAGCCGTTCGTCGACGACCGTGGCCGCGACCGCCGAGCCGGCCGCTACGCTCGTCACCGCCTGACCATCAACAGCGGATCGCCACCGCGAAGTTCAACACCGCACGGGACATGGTCCAGGTGCGCCTTGACTGCGCCCACCGTGAGCTGCAGTTCGGCGGCAATCTCCTTGTTCGTGGCAGGCTGACGCGCGTCCGGGTGACTCAGCATCGGCCGGCAGAGTGCGACGAGGACGCTCCGTTGCTGTGGGGTGACCACAGGCGCCTCGGAGCCCTCTTCGGCGAGCACGGTTGGCTCGAGCGCGGGCGGCAAGGTCCCGTCGAATACCGCAATCGTGCGGCCGAGGCGTATGAGATCGCCGCCGGCGAGCCGCGCTCGTGTGGCGACCCGCTGCTCGTTGACAAACGTCCCGTTCGTCGAGAGCCCGTCATCGACAACCCACCACTCCCCGGCGCGACATTAGAGGCAGGCATGGAGGCCGGAGACTCGAGGGTCGGCGAGCACGATGTCCGTGCCGGCACGCCGCCCGATCGTCCGCGTCCGCGCGTCATCGAGTACGAGGATCTGCAACGCCCCTGCGCCGGCGTCCGCGCGCCATGCGAGATAGGGCACGGCGGCGCGGGCAGCTTCGATGACGCGTTGGCGCTCGACCGGCGACAGGCTGTGCGAGCATAGCGGGCTGACGGCTACGCCACCCGTACTGACGCGGGAAGCCGCGGCCCCGGCGCTGCCCCCTGTCACCCCGTTGCCTCTGTAGAGGCGTCGTCTGGGATGGGCGGGCTCGGCGTCGGACGCTCGGGCCGTACCGGGGCGTCTTCGTAGCCGAGCGCCCGCACCGCAGCGTTCGACAAGTCGGACGCTGTGGCATAGCGCGCCGCCGGCTCCTTGGCCATACCCTTCGCGATGACCGCGTCGAGCGCTGCGGGCGCCCCGGCGGCGGACGGCGACGGCGGCGCCGCGACGGCGTGGGCGCGGAGTTTGGCCGCCTCGTTCGGCAGATCGAACGGCACGGTCCCTACGGCGCATTCGTAGAGGACCGCGGTGAGCGCATAGACGTCGCTGCGGGCGCTGGCCTCGACGCCGTCGGCGATCTCGGGCGCCAGGTAATCGGTCGTGCCGACCCAGCCGCGGCTGTCCGTCAGGCCGTCGCGAGTGCCGAGGTGTTTGGCGATCCCGAAGTCCGTGAGGTAGGCGTGACGGGAGTCGGAAGTGAGAAGGATGTTCGCCGGCTTGACGTCACGGTGGACAAGCCCCTGGTTGTGAGCTGCGTCGAGGGCCGACGCGATCTGGCGCAGGAGCGTGACGAGTGTCGCTGGATCCGGCGGCCCGAAGAGTTTGATCGTCCGCGCGAGGTCGGTGCCATCGACGAGCATCATCGCGATGTAGAGCAGGCCCTCGTCCTGGCCCGCCGCATAAACGGGGACGATGCTCGGGTGCGCGACCTTGGCCGCGGCCTGGGACTCGCGCTCGAAACGGGCTCGGAACAGCGGCGACAGCGCCTGCTGCGGGCGGATCAGCTTCAGTGCGACCGGCCGGTCGAGCGCGAGCTCCGTGGCGCGGTAGACGACGCCCATTCCGCCGCGCCCGATGGCGTGCTCGATCCGGTAGCCCTTGATGATCTCCGTGCGCTCGAGCGCAGCCGGCTCCGCCGATCCCTGGTCGAGGATCCGGCGGACGACATCGGGCGAGTACTCCGCGAACAGCTTGCGTAGCTCGCTGACCTCGCGACGCTCGCGCCGACCGGTGATCGCGGTTAGCGCGCCCGCGCCTGCGGATGACGCGATCACGGCGAACACACCCGCCGTGTAGTCCACGACGGCGCCGGCATCGAACGCGAGCTGCGCACCGGCGGTCCATCCGGCGAACACGACGCCACCGAAGACCGCGACGCTCGCCGCGCCGACGTGCGCCATCCTCCCGCGGAGGCAGAGCAGCCCCGAAACCGCGAGGGCAAGGGACAGAAGCAGTAGCGCGCTGACGGTCGGCGAGGTAGACCGCAGCGGGTAGCCGTCGAGTACCGTCGCGATCTGGTTCGCCAGGATCTCCGGCCCGGCCATCGGCGGGCCGCCGACGGCTGGCGTATGGAGGTCGCCGGCCTTGGGCGCGGACGGCCCGACAACAACGATCTTGCCCGCGACGTCGCGAGTAGCGAACCGGCCGATCAGCACGTTCGCAAACGACAGCGTCGGAACGGTTCCCGCCTGGCCCGCGAAGTCGATGAGAGCCGTCGAGGGTGGTTCGGAGACCCGCTTGCGCGGCTCGTGGAGCGCTGCGGCGACGACCGCGAGCGGCGGGACGCTCTCATAGCTCGGCGCGATGCGACTGACGACGCCGTCCTCGCTCGGCTGGGAGATGTTGCCTGGACGCACGCGCACCCCGTCGAAGCCGACGCGCCCGACCAAGCGCTCGGTTCCGCCACCCCGCCGGATCGCTGTGACGGCCACGGCCGCACGCGTCCGCCAGAGCGCGTCTGCGAGCGTCAGGTCGGCCGCTTCGTCGTCCGTGCGCTCCTCGAGCGCGAAGTCGAATGCGACGACGCTCGCGCCCGCGAGTCCGAGACGGTCGACGAGCTCGGCGGCGAACTGGCGCGGGACGGGGTAGCGGCCGACGCGCCGAATGCTCGCGGAGTCCAAAGCGACGACAACCGTCTGCGGCGACGGTGTTTGCGCGCCCCTGACGGAGAAGCGCGCCTGCACCGTCCGGTGCTCGAGCCACGCGAACGCGGAGAGCTCGCGCAACCCGATCGCGAGGGCTGCGGCGAGCACGCCGACTGCAAGCAACGAGATCACCTGCCGCCGTCGTCTTTCCGGGCCGGGCACGGGTGCAGGCTACGCGTCATCGCGCCGCTTAGCAATCGGGTTTTGTGCAAGCGGTAGTATGGTCGGGTGATATTGCGAGGTTTCATGCTCATGCCGCTGCTCGCTTCCATGGCGCTCGTGTTCGTAGCGCCGGGATCGCTGCTCATGGGCGTGGCCGACGCGAAGAAGCGCGGGACGCGTTACTGCACGGTCCGCTCGTCTCCGCCCGGTTGCATCAGGATTCCGCGCAACGCGCTTCGCGATAAGAGCGTCCGTCCGCAGGATCCGCCGAACGCGGTGATCGGCGGTGTCGGTGCCGGTGTCGGTGGAGGGGACGATCAGACCCGTGAGCGGGGCGCGCTCGACTGGGCAAGCGGTTTCACCGGAAGCCCAGCGTGGGCGTATCGCAGTGAGCGTTTCGTGGAGGAGGCGTACGGAACTCGCCGGCGGTACAAGTCGCCGCGTGTCGCGCTGCTGAAGCTCCACGTCAACCACGAGCCGCCCGGGTCGGCACCGCCGGGAACGCTCATGCTCTTCAGGGCCGACGGCGCGAACCGTCGCCTCGGTCATGTGGGGTTATCAGTCGGAGGCGGGGCCATGCTGTCCGCGCTCGACCGAGTACGCCGCACCAACGTCGCGGGCAGCCGCTACTGGAGCGACATCTACGTGGGCTGGGCACACGCTCCGCGCCGTTGGCCGGGCCGCGTTCCACAGCCATTCGGCTTGATCGGCCCAGGTGTCGAGGGCGTCGAGATCCTCAGTCCGGCGCTCGAGCCGCCGCTTACGGGCACTGTCCTGCTCGCCGCATCCGCGCCTCCCGGCCAGACCCTCGGGTTCGCCGCGTACTACTCCGACGACCCCGCGAGCCGTGCTCGACCGACCTGGCACCAGCTCGGTCGCGCGACCGACAGCGGCGGGACGCAGGTGCTCAGCTGGGACACGACGACCGTCCACGATCAGGGGGACGCGCAGCTGTCCACGGTGACGATCGCGGCGATTGCCGTCGACGCGACGGACAACCCGATCGGCGTCGGCGACTACCGCCGGGTCATCGTGCGCAACGCCGTGCCCTGACACTCGTGTCCGGCATCAGCAGGACGGCAGGTCGAGGCCGCGGTCGGCAGCGCGAATCCATACCCAGCTGACATAGCCGAAGGTCGCGTCGGCCAGCCGCACGCCGTAGTAGCGCGTCGAGATGATCAACTCGGGATTGGCATCGTCGGCCGCGGATCCGTCATTGCCATTGGTATAGCGCTCGCCGATGGTCTGGCAGACTGCGGCGTCGTAGGTCTGGCCGGTCGTCCGATCGGTCCCGCTGATTTCGCAGCCGAGCGTCCCGCACAGCGTTCGCGGGATCGTCGTGAGGCGCAGGGGCCTGCCGTCCTGCCGCATGGCCGTCCCGTCGGTCGTGCGATTGTCAACCGTGATGATCTTGCGAGCCGGCGGCGCCGGGTCAGGTGGGGGAGGCGGCGGTGGCGGCGGCAGTGGCGGCGGGAGGCCGGGCCACGATTGCGGCGGAGGCGTCCAGCCGCGGTAGTTTGAGCGCCACCATGTGCCGTCGACTTGGTCGGTGCGCACAACGTCAAGGCTGTGAATCATGTTGCCGTCGCCGAGCGAGATACCAACGTGGCCGTTGTTGCGTCCGCGGTTGGGGTCACCCCAGCTGAACCACATAAGCGAGCCTCGTGGAGCCGCGGTTGACGGTCTGTCGCCTTCGCGCGGCCCGAGTTGATTGGCAGCGATCGTGGCGGTCGCCGGAAAGCTTGGCGCGAGATACGCACGCGCGACGAACATCAGGCCGAGTCCACGGAACTCTCTCGATCCGAGCGCGTTACGTGCCCAGGCGATCGCGCGCTCGGCGTCACCATCGTCCGCGGCACCCCCAAGCCCGCGGCGTGGCTCCAGATGCGTGCCGGCTGCTTGCCCGGCGTTCTGCCTGCGCCGCGGCTCGAGGTACCCACGAGGCCGCGTGCCGGCGATCGACTCGAAACGCAGGGGGCGCACGAACAGTTGCTTCCCGGCGCCGCGCTCGTAACCCTCGACTCGGACGGGCTTGCGCTGGGATTGGCCGTGGCGGCAGCGCACCTGTAGCCACCAGGTTCCGACCACGGCTGTCTCGGAGACCGCCACGCGAATGGTCGCAGCGCCAGCGCCCCGCATGCGTGCGCTCTGTCTGCGGCCCCGCGGGCCGCGTGCCGTCAGGCGGCAGCGTTTCGCACCTCGCGTGCCGACAGACAACGACGCCGTCTCGCCTTGCGACGCAAGCTCAGGGACGCTCAGCCGTGGCGCCGCGTCGGCCACCCTGGGCAACCACGGCGACAGCACGATGGCCGTGCCCAGGCAGGCGACGACGCTCGGCCACCGACTGGCGCGGTACCGGCTCAGCGCATCACCATCCGATCTGATTTGAGCTTCTCCCGTCGACGGTGGCCCACACCCTTCCACCCGGGTAGCCGTAGTAACAGACGGATGAGGTGTCCGCCGACCCTCGCCGCTGGTAACGGCCGAACTCGCCGTCGCTGGCATAGCAGACGACGGTGTGATTGGCATCGGGGAAGTTCGCGAACGTCACCTGCAGATATCTGCACGCCGCTGTCGAACACGGACCCTGACCCTGAGCGCTCTCACCCTTGGCGAGCGTTACCGTCGGCTCCGGCGGCGGTGGCGGTGGCGCTACCGGTGGCGGCGGCACCGGGGGCGGCATGGGCGGCGGCACGGGTGGGGGCGGCATAGGTGGCGGCGGTGGAAGCGGCGGGGGTGGCGGGGGCGGGGCCAGCCCAGGCCAGGAGTCGGGCGGGGGAGTCCAGCCGCGATAGGTCGAACGCCACCACGAGCCGTCGATCGCATCCACCCGCACAGCATCGAGGCTGTGAATCATGCTGCCGTCCCCGAGGGAGATGCCCACGTGGCCGTCGTTGCGGCCCTGGTTGGGGTCGCCCCAGTTGAACCACATGAGCGCCCCGCGCGGCGCGTTGGTCGCCGGTTGGTCGCCACCGCGCGGTCCGAGCTGGTTCGCAGCGATCGTCGCCGACGCGGGAAAGCTCGTGGCCGCATACGCACGCGCGACGAACCGCAGACCGTAGCCGTCGAACTCGCTGCTTCCGAGTCTGCTGGCGGCCCAAGCGATCGCGCGCTCGGCACCGCCGCCGTCGTCGCTACCGTGACCGCCTCCGTGGCTCGGCCTTAGGCGACCATGAGACCGCTGGCCAGGGTTCTGCCGACGGCGCGGCTCCGTATAACCGGGCGGCCGTGTGCCACCGAGCCGCTCGAACTGCGCCCGGCCGCGAAACAGGTGTCGTCCCGTTGTCGGCGTACCTCCCTTCACGCTGAGGAGCTGGGGAGCGGATCGGTGTCGCGTGCAGCGCACCTGCAGCGTCCAGCGTCCGAGCGCCGCACCGCGAGCGATCACCAGCCGGATGGCGTACGCGTGCCGACCCGGCAGAGGCACGAACTGCCTACGACCCGCAGGTCCGCGCGCCGCAAGGCGGCAGGCTCTCGCGCCGCGCGGATTGACCGCCACCGTCGCGGTCTCGCCCTGCACAGCCACCTCGGGAGCCGTCAGCCTCGGCTTGGCGCTCGCCACGGGAACCGCCCACAACGCGAGGACGACGACAGCGAGAGCTGTGGCGCGCGGGAAGACCGACCGTCGATTTGCACCGCTTGACATCTCCCTGACACCCTCCTGAAATTGCGTGGGACGTCACCGTACCGCAGCCACCAGGACGATCAGAGGTGGCTATCACTATGCGCCGGTGCGCCGTCGCACTTACTCACGCGACCGCACGAGTTCATGACAGGAGCGCCGCGAAACCGGTCACGTCATAGCGCTGGACCTGGCCGAGCGACCGGTCGCAGCACGAGGGGTCAGGTGGGATCTCGTGTCGTGCTCGACGCGCGCGGCATGCCTGGCGCCTGACGATCCGCATCCGGCATGCGGATCCGATCGGCGTCGGACCTGATCGAAGTGGGCTCGCGCCTATTTACTTCATCGCCTACTGTGAGTGGATCGTCCGCTCCTTCAGGTGGTGCCGAGCCACCGCGCCCGTCGGCCTCCTCGTCCTCCTCGCCACCGCAGCCCCCGCCGGGGCCGCGCAACCGGCTGTCGGCCTCGGGACGGCCGGGGCGTTCGCCGTGCTCGGCGGCTCGACCGTCACGAACACCGGCCCGAGCGTCGTCAACGGCGATCTCGGCGTGGCGCCGGGGACCGCGATCACCGGGTTTCCGCCCGCGCTGCTCAACGGCACGAGCAACGCCGCGAACGCCGCCGCGGCCCAGGCGCAGGCCGACCTCACCGCGGCGTACACCGACGCCGCCGGGCGCACGCCTCCCGCGCTGCTGCCCGCCGACGCCGGGGGCCTCTTCCTCACGGCGGGCGTCCACAGGCGCGCGTCGGCGCTCGCGTTGACCGGCGCCGTCACGCTCGACGCCCAGGGCGACCCGGACGCGGTCTTCATCCTGCAGGCGGGCACGCTGACGGCGGCGCCGAACAGCCGCGTGCAGCTCACGGGCCGCGCGCAGGCATGCAAGGTGTTCTGGGTCCTCGGCAGCTCGGCGACGCTCGGCACCGACGTCGCGTTCGTCGGCAGCATCCTCGCCCAGCAGTCGATCACGCTGAACACCCGCGCGACGCTGCAAGGCCGCGCGCTCGCCCGTAACGGGGCGGTCACGCTCGACGCGAACACGATCGACCGGCCGGGCTGCACGACGGGCGCCACCGCCCCGGGTCCGGGCGCCGCCCCTGGCGCGGGCCTCCCCGGAGCTGGCTCGCCCGGCGGCACCGCGCCCGGCCCCACCGCACCCCCGCCCGGCACAGCCGGGAGCACTCCCGCGCCCGGCGTCGCGGGCAGCGCGGGGACGGCGATCCTCGCGACGCAACCGCGCTCGGTCGGGCGCACGGTCGTGCGCTTCGGCCGCGGCCGCTGCGTGGAGCGCACGTTCCGCGCGATCGTGACCGGGGTCAACATCCGGCGCGTGAACTTCCTCGTCGACGGCCGCAGCGTCACGATCCAGGACCGGGCGCCGTTCGCGGCCACGGTCCGCATGCACCGCGGGACCCACAAGCTGCGAGCGCACGTCTCGTTCACCGACGGCACGCGGGCCCGCGACATCAGCTTCCGCTTCAGGCCGTGCGCGCAGGCGGCCCGGCCCGCCCCCGCGTTCACCGGCTGACGCCCGGACGCAAGCCCCGGAACGCACCAGGGCCCGGCCATCGGCCAGGCCCTGGTGAGTCTTCGATGGACCCCGTACGCTGCCTGGCCGGGCGGCCGGGCAGCGCATGAGCGATCTCAGCGGACGCGCACGCGGCCGACAGCGGTCTTCGCGCCGCGCTTCTCCGACAGCACGATCGTCATGTCATAGCGCTTGCCACGGCTCAGCGTGCGGCGCTGGACGAGGCCGAACGAGCCGCTGCGCGCCTTCAGCACGCTGCCGCCCATCGCGTAGACCTTGCTACCACGGTAGATCCGGATCGCGACCTTGGCGCGCGACCGGGCGCTCGTGCGCACGACCGTCGCCTTGCACTTCGTGCCCGTGATCTTGCCCGCGGTCTTCACGAGCTTGCACGTGACCGAGACGCCCTGGACGCCGATGCCCGCCGGGCCGGGAGGGCCCTGCGGACCCGTCGCCCCGCGAGGCCCGGGCGCACCCGTGGCGCCGGCCGCACCGGTCGCGCCCGTGGCTCCCGCGGCACCCGTCGCTCCCGTGTTGCCGGTCGCACCGGTCGCACCCGTCGCACCGGTCGCACCCGTCGCACCGGTCGCGCCGGCGGGGCCGGGGGGGCCCGGCAGGGGGAATCCGCCGGACTGGCCGTTGAAGCGCGTGTTGTACGTGGTCGTGTCGCTGTTGTCGCCGGTCGCTACCCACGTCGCCGCGTAGCGCCGCCCGCTGACGATGCCGGTCACGAACGCCCCGCCGGGGGAGTTCGCGTTGCCGCTCGCCGGCGTCTGAGCAGCGTTCTGCGGACCCGTGGACAGCGCGACGCTCGCCCGCTGGTCGACGTCCGCGAATGCCACGACGCTCGAGCCGTAGACGTTCTCGCCTTCGAGCGGCGAGGTGTTCAGGATCGTCGCCGGCGTAGTGGCGGTGAACCCGGGGCTCAGCTCGTCGAGCGACTGGGCCGTGCCCGGCAGCCCGGCCGGAACCTGGCCGTTCGCGGTGCAGGCGACGCTGCCCGTGAAGAAGTACGTCTGCTGCATCCACGTGCCTGCCGGGCAGCTGCCGCCCGTCGTCGTGGTCTGCCCGTAGAACGGGAACGGGAACGGCGTCGCGGTCTGCTGAGTGTCGACGCGCAGCCCGGCGACGCGCAACGACGTGATGACGCGATCACCACCGTGCGTGCGCAGCTGCACCTCGTCGCCGGCCTTCAGGTCGCCGAGGTCGACGAGCACCGATCCGCCGGGGTACGACACGGTCGCCGTCCGCGTGAGGTCGGGGTTCGCGCTGCGCACCTTCGTGACGTCGTACTCACCGGCGGGGAGCGGACCGCACTGCCCCGTGCTCAGCGAGAGGTTGGCCGAGCAGCCGACCGGGTTGTACCCGCCCGCCTTGGGCCCGGGGCTCGTCAGCTCGAGCACCGTCGAATGACCGGCCGAGTCGTTGCGGTTGAAGCTCGCCTTGTACGTCACGACGTCCTCGGCGCCGACTGCGGGCGAGAAGGACGCGCTGCTCGTCGAGCCGGCCGACGGCACAGCGGTGAGGTTCGCCTCGGTGCCGTCGGCGTAGGCGACGTGGACCGGGATCAGCGGGCTGACACAGGTCTGGCAGTAGATCGCCATCGAGCTGCCGTCGGATGCGGTGCTCGCCGACGCGGGGAAGCTGTTGAAGAACTCCTCGTCGATCGTGTAGAGCAGCGAGTACTCCGCGTCGGCCGGTGCGCCCGTGCCCTCGTAGTCGACCTGCAGCACATCACTGGCGTTCGAGAGCGCGTGCGCGGCGAACTCCGTCTCCCACGCTCCGTCGGCGTCGGTCGTGGCGGCAGGGGACGTCGCGACGACCTGGCCCTGGCGCAGCAGCCTGAGCGTCACCGAGAGCCCGCTCTCGGGCGCGCCGACGTTGCCGCTCACAGCCGGCGAGTAGAGCGTCGTCGATACCGTTGGCTGCGGCGCGACGACCGCCGCCTGGGCGCCTGCGGCGCTCATGGCGACGACCGCGCCGCAGAGCGGGGCGACCATTGCGAATCTGCGGAAAACCTGCGTGCGAGACATGTCACATCCTTGTGCTTGCGATCACCGGCGCCGGCCTGCCACCGAGACGATGCTCTGGGCTTTCAACGAAAGGTGGTGAGCGGCTGTCCGCTCAGCGGGCCGAACCGGGTCGGCGTGCGACGTTCATGGGGAGAAGGCGGGTCGCGCGAGCGCTGCCGTGGGTCGCGGTGATGCGCAGCCGGCTCGACCTGCGCACGAGCGGCGACAGGCGGAACACGACGCGCGCGACGCGCTTGCGCGTGCTGACGCGCCGCGCCTGGTGAAAGACGGTGCGGCCGTCGCGGATGGCGGCGTAGGAGATCTTCACGCGCTCGGTGCCGCCGCCCGGCGGCACGTCGACCGCGACGACGAGCCGGCCGCGGGAGATGTAGCGGCGGATGCGCAGCGTGCGCCGGCTGACCCCGGCGACGGTGGCGGCGAGCTCGTGCCCGGCCGGTGGCGCCGACTGCGCGAGCTCGGCGGCGGCGGCCGCGGTCTCGGCGGCGGTCGGCTCGCGGCGCCAGCTGGAGGCGGCGGCGGCGAACGCGCCGACCGCCGGCTTGCTCGAGCCGTCGACGCGCAGCAGGCCCGTGTGCAGCGGCCAGACGTCGGTCTGCCCGGGGTTCAGCTGCACGTCCTTCCAGCGGAAGGCGACGAAGCCGCGCAGGTGCAGCACGTCGCGTGCCCGCTGCATGTACTCGATCGTGTCGCGCAGGAGCTTCGCCTGCCCGGCCTCGGAGTTGGTGATCGTGACCGGCGGGCCGCCCGTGGCCCAGCCGAACTCGGTCGCCCAGATCGGCCGCTCGGGATCGCCGAGCGCGTCGAGTTGCTGGCGGGTGACGCGCAGGATCTCCAGCACGCCGGTCGGATCGGCGGCGTACGGGTGGACGGCGAGCGTGTCGAACGTGCCGCGCGCGCCGGCCGCGTACATCGCGTCGACGAACTGCGGCACCGTGAGGCCGTTGCCCGCGTAGGGCAGGCCGCCCACGACGATCTCGGCGCCGGGATCGCCGGCGCGGATCGCCGTGCCGACCGCGTCGAGCAGGCGCACGTAGGCGGCCGGGTCGGGGCCCGTCGCCCAGAACGCCTGGATGTTCGGCTCGTTCCAGACCTGCCAGCTGCGGATCGGGACGGGCGGGAGCTGCGGGTGGGTGCTCCAGAAGGTCCCGTTCGGGCCGTAGCGCCGGACGAGCGCCGTCACGAAGGCTGCCATCGCGGCGGGATCGCGCGGCGGGTACATCGCGCGCAGGCGACCGGAGGCGGGGGCGGTGCTGCGCCAGGCCGGCGGATCCATGACGACCGGCAGCACGCGCAGGCCGGCGCCCGCGGCGGCGGCCATGACCGCGTCGTAGACGGAGAAGTCGAGCTGACCGGGCGCGGTCTCGACGCGCGCCCAGGAGAACGGCTGGCGCACGAGGCCGACGTTCGCGTCGCGCATGGCGGCGGCGACCGCGGCGGGGTCGGCGCTGTTGCCGCGCTCGAGCTCCTCGCTGTAGATCCCGACGGCGTCGCCGGCATCGCTCGCGTGCGCGGCCGGCGCGGCGAGGCCGGCGACCAGCAGGCTGGCACAGCCGGCGAGGCCCACGACGAGCGCGCTGACCCGGCCGGCGAGCGCTGCGTTGCGAAAGACGTTGGTCGCTACGCGCTTGAGGCCTTGGGGCTCCAGATAGGTCACGCGTCCGTTATCGGTCACTTGATCGTAAATCCTTAGGTCAATTTGATGAAAGGTGATCGATGTCACTCATGCTTCGGAGCGGTCTGATGCTCGGGCCGTGACGCCGGCGCGCCCGCTCCCGGCCTACTATTCGCGCGATGCTCTGCCACTCCGACGACGTGCCGTGGACGGTGCTCGAGCAGGGCGATCTGCGCTGCGAGCGCCGCCGCCTCGGTGTCGCGGCGGGCGCCCGCGACATCGGGCTCAGCCGCTATCGCGTCGCGCCGGGCTGCCGTGCCATGCCGCTGCACGTGCACGCCGACGAGGAGGAGATCTTCTTCGTCCTCGCCGGATCCGGCTACAGCTGGCAGGACGACGCGCTGCACGAGGTCGGCGCCGGCGACACGATCGTGCACCGGCCGTCGAAGGAGGCCCACACGATCCTGGCGAGCGACGGCGCGACGCTCGACGTGCTCGCGTTCGCCAGCGGCTCGCCCACCGGGCTGACGCAGCTGCCGCGCGCGGGCGTCATGTGGGTGGGCGCGCGCTGGCTGCCGCAGGACGCGCCGCATCCGTTCGCCGCCGAGCCGCCGGCGCCGGAGCTGCCGTCGGTCGCGCCACGCCCGGCGACGATCGTCGCGCTCGCCGACGTCGAGCCCGAGCCGTTTCGCGGCGGGCGCAACGTGCATCGCGTGCGCCGCAACCTCGGCCGCGCCGCGGGATCGCTGCGCAGTGGGCTGCAGCACGTCACGATCGAGCCCCTGGCGCGCTCCTCCCCGCGCCACTGCCACTCGGTCGAGGAGGAGCTGTTCGTCGTGCTCGAGGGCGACGGCGTGCTGCTGCTCGGCGACGACGAGCACCCGGTGCGCGCGGGCTCGGTCGTCGCGCGCCCGCCGGCGACCGGCATCGCGCACGCGTTTCAGGCCGGTGAGCACGGCATGACGCTGCTCGCCTACGGCACGCGCGACCCGAGCGACATGTGCTGGTACCCGGACTCGAGCAAGGTCTCGTTCCGGGGCCTCGGCGTCGTCGCGCGCGTGCAGCGGCTGGACTACTGGGACGGCGAGGCGTAGGTCGCTGCGCTCGCGGTCGGCGCGGCCGCGAGCGAGGGATGGTGGCTAGTAGACGTGGAACGTGGCGCTCGTCGTGGCGCTCGTGCCGCCGGCCGTCGTCGCCCGGGCGACGACGCGAAACGTCCGCCTGCCGCCCGAGCTGAGCTTTCCGCGTGCGAAGCGCGTCGCCTCGACCGTGAGCTTCGCGCCCGCCGGGCCGGGCGCCACGCGAAACGCGCTGCCCATCGGCCGCAGCCCGCCGCCGAGGACCTCGAACAGGCGCACGTCGACATCGGCGACCGGCCGGCTGGCCGTCACCCGGAACGTCAGGCCCGCGGCGAGGAAGCGCTTGATCGACCGCTGGCTGTAGACGGGGATCGCGAGCGTGAGCTTCGGGGCGCCGGGCGCGGCCGCCGGCGGCGGAGGCGGCGCGCCGGCTGCGGCCGGAGCGCCGGCTGCGGGTGGCGGAGGCGGTGGAGGCGCCACGGGGACCTCCGCCGCGATCGCCGGCAAGGACGTGATCGGGAAGCGCGGCGAGTCGAAGAACGAGTTGATCGTCCGCTGGCGCGCGCCGGTGGGATCGGCCATGAGTTCAGAGCTCCGTCGGGATGTCCAGGTGGTACGGGTAGCGGTCCTGGTAGTCGATGGCCACCTGGATCGCCAGCGCGTCGCCGCCCAGCGGCGCGAGGATGTTCATGCCGACCGGGATGCCGGTGTTCGTGTCGCGCCCCACCGGGACGTTCACGGTCGGCCAGCCGGTCGTATTCGTGCGGCTCGAGTCCGAGCCCGCGAAGCCGCCGGTGAAGTCGTCCGCGCGGTCCGGCGGCGTCTGCAGCTTCTCGGGCCACAGCATGACCGCGATGTCGTTGTCGGCGAAGATCCTCCCCCATTTCTCGCAGTGCTCCCGGCGCACGCGGTAGGCGCCGATGAGGTCGTCGGAGGTGAACGCCGCGGCACGCATGATGAGGGCGTCCTTCGCCGCGACGGGCGGCGTGCCGACGGGCGCCGAGCGCCGGAAGCGCGTGCGCACCGCGCCCTCGAGCAGCGGGTTGTCCGCGGCCGTCGTCGCGTACGTCTCCTTCAGGACGAAGGCGTTCTCCGACGTGCTCCAGATCGACGACGCGCCGACCGCGGCGCCCGTGAACGGGTCGGGCAGCGACGCCTTGAAGTACGTCGTGTCGTTGAGCTGGGACACGGGCGCGGTGATCGTCACGATCTCGGCGCCGAGCGCGCGGAACTGCTCGACGGCCGCGCGCAGGCGCTCGCGGATGCCGGGCGCCCACGTCGTCGTCTGGTTGTCGGTCTCGATCGTCGAGCCGATGCGCACGCCTGCGAACGGCTTGTCGCCGGGGCGCGGCGCCAGCGGGTACACCGCCGGCCGCGGCGGCGACTGCAGCGAGCGCGGATCGTTGGAGTCCGGCCCGCCGAGGATCCCCAGGAGGATCGCGACGTCGGTCATCGAGCGGCAGATCGGGCCCGCGTGGTCGTGGCTGACCGTCAGCGGCGTCACCCCGTACAGCGGGATCAGCCCGTAGGTCGGCTTGATCGTCGAGGCGCCGACGTTGCACGCCGGGTTGCGCACCGAGTTCGCGGTGTCCGAGCCGACGGTGAACGGCGACAGCCGCGCGGCGACAGCTCCCGCCGATCCGCCCGAGGATCCGCCGACGCACTTCGTCCGCTTCCACGGGTTGGCGGTCTGCGGGCAGGTGTCGTCGGACGTCCACGGGCCGGTGTGCGTCTGGCCGAGGATCGGCAGGCCCGCCGCGCGGGCGCGGGCCGCGACCGTCGAGTCGCCCGTCGCGACGTTCCCCTTGAAGAGCGGGCAGCCGAGCGTCAGCTCGACGTCGGCGACCGCGAAGATGTCCTTGATCGCGATCGGCACGCCGCAGCCGAGCGCGACCGGGTCGCCGCCGCGCGCGGCGGCGTCCAGGCGCCGGTCGGCGCTCGCCGCCACCGCGAGGGCGAGGTCGTGCGTCACGCGGACGAACGCGTTGAGCTTGCCGTTGTTGCCGTAGACCGGGATCTCGGGGTTCGGCGTGGTCCCCGTCAGCGGCCGGCTCGGGACCTCGAAGCCGCCGTCGCCGTTGAGCGCGTCGATCCGCGCGAGGAACGCCTGCGCGACCTCGCGGCTGGAGACGTCGCGCGCGGCGAGCATCGCCGCGAGCTGCGTGCCCGTCAGGAACGCGAGATCGCCGCCGGCCGCCCTGCCCTTCGCGCGCTGGCGCTCGAGATAGGACGCCGCCTGCGGCGGGAGGTCGTCGCCGACCGAGCCGGCCGCGCTGCGGCGCACGCGGGCGCGCGCTTGCGCGGGCACCGAGGGAAGCGCGACGGCGGCGCCGGTCACGGCGGCGGCGCCGATGAAGCGGCGCCGGGTGAGGGCCGTCGACGTCGCGACCGGCGGGTCCTCGTGGATCGTGTCGGCCATGCGTCTCCCCGTTTCGGCCTCTGAATCGGACGCGCGGGACGCTATGGCGCGCGACGCCGCTTTCACATGGCCAGCGAGGCCAAAGCCGTTGGACACGGCGGCCCCTAGCCACGGCCGGCGGGCACCCCGGGTCGCGCCCGGCCACCGGCTACGCTCGCACCGTGCGCCAGACGTGCGACAGCCCTGCATGACCGCGCTGCTGGAGCGACGCCTGCTCGTCGTCACCGGCAAGGGCGGCGCCGGCAAGACGACGGTCGCCGCCGCGCTCGGGCTCGTCGCGGCGCGCGCGGGCAAGCGCACGATCGTCGCGGAGGTCGCCCGCCGCGGCGACGTCGCCAGCGCCTTCGACCGCGACGGGTCCGAGCCGTTCGAGGAGATCGAGCTCGCGCCCGGCCTGTTTCACATCTCGGTCGACCCGCAGGAGGCGCTCGAGGAGTACCTGCGCGACCAGCTCCCCGCGCGGCCCACTCGCCGACCTGCTCGCGCGCAGCCGCGTCTTCGGCCTGCTGGCAGCCGCGACGCCGGGCATGCGCGAGCTCCTCACCGTCGGCAAGCTGTGGGAGCTCGCGCAGCTCGACCGCCGCACGCCCGGCGCGGACCCGTACGACCTCGTCGTCGTCGACGCGCCGGCGACGGGGCACGGCGTCGCGGTACTCACCGCCCCGCGCACATTCGCGGCGGCCGCCGGCACCGGGCCCGTCGCGCGGCAGGGCAGGACCATCGACGCGACGCTGTCGGATGCCTCCAAGACCGCGGTCGTCGCGGTCGCGCGGGCGGAGGAGCTCGCGGTCACCGAGACCGGCGAGCTGCGGGCGTCGCTGCGGGGGTCGATGGGCCTTGAGATCGAGCGCGTCGTCGCCAACGCGCTCGATCCCGACCGCTTCGACGAGCGCGAGGCGAAGGCGCTGGCGGCGCACGGTGCGCATCCGGCGGTCGCGCGGGCGCTGCGCGGGCACGACCGCGCGCTGCGCCAGCGCGCGCAGCTCGCGCGGCTCGCCGAGCTCTGCGAGCAGGAGCCGGCGCGCCTCGCGCTGCACCCCGGCGGCCCGGACCTCGAGCGCCTCGCCGACGAGCTCGCGCCGCAGCTCGAGGCCCGTGAGCCGGCCACGGCATGACGTTCCGCCTCCTCGCCCGGGGCGCGGCGCCCGCCCGCGCGGCGGGCGCTCCGCGCGGTCCCCTCGCCCGGGGCGCGGCGCCCGCCCGCGCCGATCGGTCGTCATCGTGACCGGCGTCGCCGAGCGCCTCGACGGCATGCGGGTCTGCATCGTCGCCGGCTCGGGCGGCGTCGGCAAGACGACGGCGTCCGCCGCGCTCGCGCTCGGCCTCGCGGCCGCGGGCAAGCGCGTCGCGGTCGTCACGATCGACCCGGCCCGCCGGCTCGCCGAGTCGCT
This sequence comes from uncultured Actinomycetes bacterium, assembly GCA_963743055.1. Lineage (GTDB taxonomy): Bacteria > Actinomycetota > Thermoleophilia > Solirubrobacterales > Solirubrobacteraceae > CADCVQ01. The sequence goes on from CAVUOK010000012.1 coordinate 105,748, forward strand.
CGGCCTCGAGGAGCTCGGCAACGACCCGCGGCAGGTCGACCCCGCGCTGCTCGCCGAGCACGGCGTCGCGGTCGGCGGCGAGCTGTGGGCGATGATGCTCGACCCGAAGGCGACGTTCGACGACCTCATCACGCGGCTGTCGCCCGACGCGCGGACGCGCGAGGACGTGCTCGGCAACCGCATCTACCAGCAGCTGTCGAGCGCGATCGCCGGCTCGCAGGAGTTCACGGCGGTCGCGAAGCTCTACGACCTGCATCACGAGGGCGGCTTCGACGTGCTCGTACTCGACACCCCGCCGTCGCGAAACGCGCTGGACTTCCTCGACGCGCCCGACCGCCTGACGGACTTCTTCGAAGGCCGCGCGCTGAAGGTGCTGCTCGTCCCGACCGGGATCGCGGCGCGGGTGATGGCGCGCGGCACGAGCGTCGTGTTCTCGATCCTCAAGCGGCTGACCGGCGTCGACCTCATGGACGACATCGCGGTGTTCTTCCGCGCGCTCAGCGGCCTGATGGACGGCTTCAAGCAGCGCGCTGCCGGCGTCAAGGCGCTGCTCGCCGACGACACGACGACGTTCCTCATCGTGACGTCGCCCGAGCGCGAGCCGGTCGCCGAGGCGATCTTCTTCCGCGGCAAGCTGCGCGAGGCGGGCATGGCGTTCGGCGGCCTGATCGTCAATCGCGTGAACGTCGCGGACGCGGGCGATCCGGCGGACGTGCGCGCGCAACTGCGCGCCGACGGCGTCGACGAGGCGCTCGCCGCGAAGGTCGCCGCGAGCGCCGCCGACCAGCAGCGCCTCGCCGCCCGCGACGCGCGGCAGATCGAGCGCCTCAAGGACGAGCTCGACGAGCCCGACCCGATCGTCGTCCCGCGCCTCGACGGCGAGATCCAGGACATCGACGGCCTGCTGGCGCTCTACCGCCACCTCGCGGCCTGACCGCGGGGCGAAGGTGCGCGGCACGAAAGAAAGGTCGTCGCCCGCGCGGCGACGAGTATCCCCACGCGACGGTGCGACCCGGGAGGATCGGCGTCTGCGACTCGCGCAGCTCAGATTAATGCCCCACCGTGTCGCCGCAGCCGCGGCCCCGGCGTGTCGGCGCTACGCGGCCGGGCGTTCGCTGTCGCAAGCGCTGCGGCTGCGCCAGCCGCTGCGGTACCTCGTGCGCGAGCTGCGCCGCGAGCACGGCACGCGCCACTACGTGCTGCGCGCGAGCGGCGTCCACGTGCTCGTCCGGCACGGCACGAGCGACATCACGGTGTTCGACGAGGTCTTCTGCTCGTCGGCGTACGAGCCGCCGGCCGCGATGGCGGCCAGGCTCGACGCGCTCGACCGCCCGCTCCGCGTCGTCGACCTCGGCGCGAACGTCGGCCTGTTCAGCGCGTTCAGCATGGGCCGCTGGCCGGGCGCGCAGATCACCGCGTTCGAGCCCGACGCCGAGAGCCTCGCGCTGCTGCGCGCGTGCGTCGCGTACAACCGGGATCGCGGCGACGTCGCGGTGATCGACGCCGCCGCGGCCGCGGCGAGCGGTGTCATCGCGTTCGTCCCCGGCCTGGCCGCGGAGTCGCACCGCGCCCACGCCGACGAGCGGGTCGCGACGGTCGACGTGCGCACGGTCGATGTCTTCGAGCATCTCGCCGGCGCGGACTTCGCGAAGATCGACATCGAGGGCGGCGAGTGGGAGATCCTCGCCGACAGCCGCCTCGCCGACGCCGGCGTGCGCGGGCTCGCGCTCGAGCACCACGGCCGCCACTGCCCGAGCGGCGACCCGCGAGCACGGGCGACGCGGCTGCTGCGCGCGGCCGGCTTCGAGGTCGTGGCCGGCGGTCCCGCGGTCGGGGGCGTCGGGATGCTGTGGGCGTGGCGCTGAGTCAGGCCGTCGCGCCGGCTTCGGCGAGCAGCTGGTCGGCGACCGAGCGCAGGTCGGAGTCCAGGTGGCCGCAGAGCACGTCGCGCAGCAGCGCCCGCAGGTGGCCCGTCAGCTCGGCGAGCAGGAGCTGGATGGAGCCGTCCGACGGCGCGAGGCCCGCGATCACCGCGCGCTCGAGCGACACGGCGTGCGCGATGCGCTCGGTCACGCGCAACCGCTCGTCCTCGGTCGCGCACAGCGCGGCGACGCGGCCCGCCAACCGCCCGCTCGCGGGACCCTCCGGCTCGAGCAGCGCGCGCAGCGCGAGCAGGTGGTCGGTCAGCGCCTCGAACAGCGACGGCCGCTCGCAGCCGAGCTCGTAGCGGCGCAGCGCCCAGGCGAGCTCGCCCGCGCGCGGCGTGCGGCGCGTGACAAGCGAGACGAACGCGCGCAGCTCGTCCTCGGCGTCGGGCTCGATCTCGAGCACGCCGTGCGGGCGCCCGCCGGTGCGCAGGTCGCCGAGCGACCACGGTCCCGCGCCGCTGCGCTCCCAGCCGACCGGCCCGAGCGCGACCCGCGCCGGATCGAACAGGCGCAGCGCGCTCAGCAGCCTGCGGAAGCGCACGCGCGCCTCGGTCATCGGCGCGGGCTTGCCCGGGTCGCTCGTCAGGGTGAGGCATGCGAGCACGGCCGGCTCGTCGGCGCCGGCCGGCCAGACGGCGTCGGGCGGCGCCCCGTCGAGCATCTCGCCGCGGATGAGCGACAGCCCGTCCCCCAGCGCGATCTCGGGCGAGACGATCCGCAGGCCGAGCAGCGGCACGACGATCACCGACTCGGCGCGACCCTCGAACAGCGCGTCCTCGATCTCGCCGTACGCGCGCTCCAGGCGCTCGGGCGTGATGACGAACTCCGTCGCCTCGCTGAACACGCGGCTGATGAACACGCGCAGCGCCGCGTCGGCGAGCTCGCGCGCGTCCTTCGGGATGCGCGGCTCGCCCTGCTCGCGCAGGTAGTCGGCGATGCCGTCCATGCCGGCGAGCGCGCGGGCGGCGGGCGCGTAGGTCGGCAGGCGGCCGAACACGCCGACGCGATCGCGAATGAAGACGTCGGTCAGCGGGCGGTAGCAGTACAGCGGCGTGTCGAGCCGCGCGCCGCGCGTGGCGTGCAGCTCGAACGGGACCTCGGCGCCGTCCGCCGCGTCGCCCGCGAGCAGCCACGCGGCCTCCTCGGCGAAGGCGGAGAGCGCGTCGTGCAGCGGGCGGTTTCGCATGCGGCAAGCGTTCGCCCCGCAGTGGCGCGCTCCTCCCGGTGCAGGCGGCCGTTCAGCCCGCGGCGGTCCCGCGCCCCGGCCCTCGGGGCGCGAGACGCGGGGCGCTCGTCAGCCGCCGGCGGTCGGCCGGGCGCGCAGGATGACGTCGTGGCTCGTGACGACGAGCCCGAGCCGCTCGCCGAGCCCCTCGATCGCGCGCTCGAGCTCCGCGTCCTCGAACGGGACGACGTCGCCGGAGTCCTCCATGACGATGTGGTGGTGGTGGTCGCCGGACGGGTCGACCGGCTCGTAGCGCGCGACCCCCTCGCCGGAGTCGAAGCGCCGGACCAGCCCGAGCTCGTGCAGCGTCTCCAGCGCGCGGTAGACCGTCGCCGTCGAGCCGGCGCTGCCGGTCTCGCGCAGGTGGTCGGCGATCTCCTGCGCGGTCAGCAGACAGCTCTGGCAGGCGAGCAGCTCGACGACGGCGTTGCGGCCCGCGCTCGCGCGCAGCCCGGCGCCGCGCAGCACCTCGGTCGAGTGCTCGAGCCAGCTCTTCGAAGCGGTTCGGTGCATGGCGCCATGGTCGCATGCGGCGTGAACGCGAGAGCCGCCGGGTAGCATCGGCGGGGCATGCAAGCTTCCGACGTCGCTACGACGGCGGTTGCCACGCACGCGAAGAGCGACCGGCGGATGGCATCCATCGACGGGCTGCGCGGCCTCGCCGCACTGTCCGTCTTCACCTTTCATGGGTGGCTGTACACGATGCCCACGCCGGACGCGTCGGACCGATCGACCGTCGGCGACTACGCCGTCCACGAGTTGCGGCTCGGGCTCGTGCTGTTCTTCGTGCTGTCTGGCTTCCTGCTGTCGCGCCCCTGGTTCGCGGCCGCGCTCGACGAGCGCCGGCCGCCCGACCTGCGCCGCTACCTCCGCTCGCGCCTGGCGCGGATCGCGCCCGCGTACTACCTCGCGCTCGTCGGCTCGATCTGCCTGTTGTGGGGGCTCTCCGGGACCCCGGGGCTGCGCCTGCCACCGGCGAGCGAGCTCCCGCTCTTTTTCGCCTTCGCGCAGAACACGTCGCCGACGAGCGTCATGAAGCTCAACCCGCCGATGTGGTCGCTCGCGGTCGAGGTGAGCTTCTACCTCGTGCTGCCCGCGCTCGGCTGGCTGGCGACCAAGCTGCCGGCGCGCCGGCGCGCGCAGGCGCTGATCCCGCTCGCGCTGCTCGGCCTCGGCTTCCTGTGGAACTGGTCGATCGCCGGTCACGGCCTGGGTCTCACGTTCTCGAAGACGCTCGCCGCGATGCTGCCCTACTTCGCGCTCGGCATGCTCGCGGCGCTCGCGCTGCACGGCCGCAAGCCGGGCGCCGCCGCGCGTCGTGCGCTGATCGTCGGCGGCGTCGCGATCGTCGTCGCCGATGCCGTGATGAAGGGTGCCATGCCGGCCACCGGCGTCGACGCCACCGAGCTCTTCTCCGTCACGCGCGACGTCCTGTCGGGGATCGGCTTCGCGCTCATCATCGCGGCCGCCGCGGCCGCGCCGCACGGGCGGTTGCTCGGCAATCGCGTGCTGGCCGGGATGGGGACGATCTCCTACGGCTTCTACCTCTGGCACGTGCCCGTGCTGATGTTCCTGCGCGGCCACGGGCTGCTGCCGCTGGACCCCGTGCTCGGGACGGCCGTCGCGCTCGGCCCGGCGCTCGCGGTCTCCGCGCTGAGCTGGTACGTGGTGGAGCAACCGGTCATCGCCTGGGCGGCGCGGCGCAACGAGCGCTCCAAGCGCGAGCGCAAGCGCCGGCGGGTGGGTCTGCCGGCGACGGCTGCTGCGACGGCCGGGTCCGGCGCGCGGTCCGCGTCAGGCGGCGGCGGCGTCGACCGCCGCGCCGGCGGGCGCGAGGTCGGCACAGTCCGCGCCTAGCCAGCGCGAGCCGTAGCGACGCATGTCGTCGATGATCGGCAGCAGCGCGCGGCCCTTCTCGGTGAGCACGTACTCGACCCGCGGCGGCACCTCGGGGTAGGTGTCGCGCTCGACGATCCCCTCCTCCTCCAGCGCGCGCAGGCGCAGCGAGAGCGTCCGCGGGCTGATGCCCTGCAGCGAGCGCTCCAGCTCGCAGAAGCGCGAGCGGCCCTCGGAGAGGTCACGAATGAGCAGCAGCGTCCACTTGCCGCAGACGATCTCGGCGGTCTTGCAGACGGGACAGGTGTCGTCCATGGGGCAACACTTTACAGACTGAAGTGCGCCGGCCCGGCGGCGGACCTGGCGCGATGGCGTCAGCTCGCCGGCCGTCACCGCTGCCCTGGCGATCGAGCGCGCCACCCGATCCCGTCATGCCTGCTCGCTACGGTCCCTCCGCCATGCCCGCGACATCCAGCGCGACGTTCTACGACCTTGCGATTCGCGCGATCGAAGAGCAGGAGCGAGAGGTGGACGGCTTGCGCGGGCGGACCGGCACCATCGTCGCCGCTGCTGCCGTCGCAGCCACACTTCTTGCCCGCGAAGTCTTCGCCGGCGCGCATCCCGACGGTTGGCTTGCGTGGACCGCAACGAGCACGGGGCTGATCGCCTTGGCAGCGGTATTGCTATCAAGCGTGTACCTCCTGAGGTCGCACGACCTGACCTTCAGTCTCGATGCAGCAGCCACGCTGGAGGACGTAACCCAGAAGGGCTTCGATGCTGAGGATCCCGCCGCGTTGTTGGAGGGCCTGACGTACGTGCTCTCATCCATGCAGGCCCAGAACAGCCTCACGGTGACCAAGCTCCGGACGGCGTTCGCTGTGGCGCTGGGCGGGCTTCTCGTCGAGGTCGTTGGACTCGGATTGGGCGCCGCGCTAGCCTGAGCCCATGGCTATCGCCCGCGACAAGCACGCTGGTCGTGTCCAGCGCTTGGTGATCTCGGAAGACGTGTGGATCAGCGAGAAGCGCGGCATCTCCCGGGCGCGCGATGCCAGGACGGGACGCCTTCTCAGCGAAGGCGATGGCACCGTACGGTCGCAGAGCAAGAGCCTCCGCCTTCGGCTCAAGAAGTAGCCGCAAGCGTCCCACTCGACGCGCTGAGTTTGGCCTGTTCAAGGAAGGGCGACGGTCATACTGCCGCGCCTGGCCGACCGCGGCGCGGTGGCGTCAGACCGGCGCGACCTCCGGTGGGACGTAGTCGTCGTGGTCGGTGCGTGCGCACGACTCGCGCTGCGCTTCGATCTCGGCGAGGCGGCTGGCCATCGCCGGCTGGACCTGGCCGTAGGCGTCGGAGCCGAGCAGCAGCCGGCGCGGCGGGTCCTCGGACGCGGCCGCGGCGATCATCGCGTCAGCCACCTTGACGGGATCGCTGGCGAGCCCCTCGGGCGGCACCGTCTGCATGATGTTGCGCAGGAAGCCCGCCGGGCCCGCCGCGTACTCGTCCATCGCGGGCGCCCACGACGCCGTCGCCAGGAACTCGTTGCGCACGCCGCCCGGCTCGACGAGCGTCGTGCGGATCCCGAACTGCGCCACCTCCACGGCGAGCGTCTCGTAGAAGCCCTCGAGCGCCCACTTCGTCGCGACGTAGATGCCCATCGACGGAAACGGCGTCTGGCCCGCTGTGCTCGACAGCTGCATGAGGTGCCCGCCGCCCTGCGCGCGCAAGTGCGGAAGGACCGCGCGGGCGAGTTGGATCCCGCCGACGAGGTCCGTCTGCAGCTGGCGCTCGATCTGCTCGTCGGAGACCTCCTCGATCGCGCCACACTCCGCGTAGCCGGCGTTCGAGACGACGACGTCGATGCGACCGCAACGCGCGAACGCCTCGGCGACGACCTCGCGGATCCGCGCGACGTCGCAGACGTCGAGCTCGAGCACGTGGATCCGGTCGCCGTAGCGCGCCGTGAGCTCGTCGAGCCGCGCCGACGCGCGCGCCGTCGCCACGACACGGTCGCCGCGCTCGAGCAGGCGCTCGGTCAGCGCGCGTCCGAGGCCCCGCGAAGCGCCGGTGATCAGCCAGTTGGTCGGCAAGGCGGGCGAGACACTACTAAGCGGCGCGTTGCGCCTCCGCCTGCTCGAGATCGGCCATCGTCGTGCCCTTGCGACCGTCGGCCTGCAGCAGCAGCTTGAAGTCGTGCGGGCTCGTCGCGGCCTTCAGGGCCTGCTCGATGTCGACGCGGCCGGCCTTGACGTGGTCGAACAGCGCCTGGTCGAACGTCTGCATGCCGTAGTAGCCGCCCTCGCTGACGACCTCCGTCAGGCGACCGGTCTGGTGCGGGTCCATGATCATGTCGCGCACGCGGCCGGTCATCCGCAGGATCTCGCACGTCGCGACGCGGCCGCCGTCCGTCGAGCGCACGAGGCGCTGGGAGATGACGCCCTTCAGCGTTCCGGCGAGCATCGCGCGGACCTGCTGGTGCATGTGCGGCGGGAAGAAGTCGATGATCCGGTTGACGGTCTCCGCGGCGTCCACGGTGTGGACGGTCGACAGCACGAGGTGGCCGGTCTCGGCCGCGCTCAGCGCGGTGTGCACCGTCTCCTCGTCGCGCATCTCGCCGATGAGGATCACGTCGGGGTCCTGGCGCAGGACGCGGCGCAGCGCGCGCTTGAACGACAGCGTGTCCATCCCGATCTCGCGCTGGTTGATGATCGAGCGCCGGTCGACGTGCAGGAACTCGATCGGGTCCTCGATCGTGACGATGTGCTTGGACATCGTGCGGTTGATGTGGTCGAGCATCGCCGCGAGCGTCGTCGACTTGCCCGAGCCGGTCGTGCCGGTGAGCAGGATGATCCCCCGCTCCTCCTCGGCCAGGTCGGTGATGACCTCCGGCAGCATGAGCTCGGACACCGAGCGGATCGAGTGCGGGATGGCGCGGGCGACGAGGCTGAGCGTGCCGCGCTGGCGAAACGCGTTGACGCGGAAGCGCGCGACGCCGGAGATCGAGTAGGAGAAGTCCACCTCGAACTCCTCGGCGAACTCGGCGAGCTTGGCCGGGTCGTGGAGCATCGTGCGCACCGCTTCCTCGGTGTCCGCGGACGTGAGGATCTCGGAGTCGGCGATGGGGTGCAGCTCGCCGTCGATGCGGGTCATCGGCTGGCGCTGGACCTTCAGGTGCAGGTCGGATCCGCCGTCCGCGACGAGCGTGCAAAGAGCGTTGTCGATGTCGAACACGTCCGACGCATCGGTCGTGCCCCGAACCGCCGTGACCGCCCGCCGCGAGAATCGGACGAACGGCCAGCGACGAGCGTCCGGGCAGGGCGGGGCAGCCCTGCCCGGACGTGTCGCTCAGGCTGCGAGATCGGCGAAGCGGAAGAAGTCCCGGATCGTGACGATCGGGCCTCCGCCGTTCTCGAGCTGGACGCCCTTGGAGGGGTTCCAGGGGCCGTCGGGGTCGTTGAGGTACGAGTTCGGGTCGTGCTCCATGATCCCGATCTGCGTCTCGACGACGATGCGGCTGCCGAGCTCTCCGAGCGAGTTGCCATCCGCCCGAACCTCGGCCTCCTTGAGGACGTAGAACCACAGCGGCGTGTTGACCAGGAAGCCGCCGTTCTGCAGCGCGAGGTTGACCGCGTCGGTGTTGTTCTTGCGCAGCTCGGCCTCCGTGAGCCGGTCGACGCCCATGGCGTCGGCGACGGCCTGGCCGGTCGGGATGCTCAGCAGGTAGCCGCGCAGCAGGTTGCGCACGGCGAGCCCGCGCAGCAGCTTGCGGATCGTCACGGACGCCTGGTCGTCGCCCTGCGGCGCTCCCTCGGTGCCCTCGTTGACCATGTTGAGGATCGGCGGCGCGAGGCGCGTGTCGATCTTGCGCGCGAAGTGCCCCTCGTTGGGATCGGACTTGTTCGTCATCCGGTCCCACTCGATGATCCAGTTGAACGGCAGCGTCGGCAGGCCGCGAAACGGGTCGCGCGTGCTCTTCGTGATGTCCGGCGCGAGCGCGTGGCCGTTGCCCGTGAAGCGGAACAGGTCGTCGAACGCCGCGAAGCGCTGGACGGGCGTCACGCTCGCCGGCACCGGGGCGCCGAAGTTGCGGTTGTGGTCATAGCCGCCGCGGACCATGCTGTGGCCGAAGCGGAACGCCGCGACCGAGTACTCGAGCGGCGCGAACAGGTCGCCGTTGGGCAGCGGCTCGTAGACCTTCGTGCCGCCGACGAGCACCTTGTCGACGATCCCCGGCAGGGTCACCGTGCGCAGGTAGTCGTTGACGACCAGCCACTGGTAGTGGTAGCGCACGAGGCGCTGCACGGTGTCGAAGCGATCGGCGTCGCAGGCGTCGGCGGCAAGCCCGTACGCCTCCGGCGTGGCCTCGACCTTGTCGGCGACCTTGTTGTGAAAGCGCAGCACGGCGAGATGGAACTGCGCGACGATGAGGTTCTCGTCGTTGCGCAGGTCGCCGATGAACGGCCGCGTCTTGACCTCCGCCTCCGGGATGCCCTGCAGGCCGGGCGGCACGTCGGCGAGGGTGATGATGCCGTCCTCGACCATCGGGCCGATGCGCGGCAGGTCGCGGCTGAGATCCTCGACCGGCGGGATCTTCACGCCAGGGATGCCGGGACCGTCGGCGTTCTCGCCGACGCGCATGCGGATCCCGTCGTACATCGGGGCGTCGGGCCCGCCGATGTCCACATGGCAGTAGTGCTCGTCGAGACCCGGGCCGTTGCCGTACACGCTGTCGAGATCGAACGTCGGACGGCGCAGGTTCACGAGGCCGTTGGGCACCTGGGTCGCGGGGACCGGCGTCAGCGGGCTCGCGGTGATGTCGCCGATCGCGGCGCCCTCCGGGTCGGGCCGATCGGTGTTCGCGGTCATGTCGTGGTCGATGAACTGGCCCCAGTACGTGTAGACCGCGGGGATCGTGGAGTTCACCTCGACCGCGTCGGTGGCCGTCGCCGGAGCGTTGTCGATCAGCGCCGCCCCGAGCGTCGTCAGATCCTTCGTGACCTTCGCGGGATCGCCCGGAAGATGGGCGCCGGCCTGCGTCTTCAGTTCCGGCAGCAGGTACTCGAACGGGGACTGGATCGGCGGCTTCGCCCCGTGCATGTTGACGTGCTGGCCGTGCTTCATGACGAGCATGTAGCTCTCCTTGTGATGGAGCGCCTGACACAGGCGCTCGCGTCTGCTGTTGACGGGCTCGTGCCGGCGGCTCGACCCCGGGCGTTGCGCCGAGATCGAGCCAACGACATGTGAGAGGGGCGGCCGCCGGCCGCTGATACGCGACGTCTGTGACGGTCCTCACACGGCGTCTGCCGCGTCGCGCTTCGCGGTGAGGCGCCCGCCGCCGAGCGTCGCCGCGAGCACGAGCGCGGCGCCGACGATGATGATGTCCTTCAGGACGTACTGGCCCTCGAGGGTCGGCGCGCCGTGCGGGCCGCCGAACAGCCGCCCCGGGAGCAGCACGATCGGCGACATGATCCCGACGAGCTGGATCGCGAGCAGGTAGACCGCGCCGCGCATCGCGCGACCGCTGATCAGCCACAACCCGATCACCGTCTCGAGCAGCGCGACCCCGACGAGCGCGACCGCCCCGGGGACGATGCCGAGCGTGAGCATGCTCGTCGTCTGCTCGACGAGGTCCTGCGCCGGGCTCACGCCCGGGAAGAACTTCAGCAGCCCGAACCCGAGCAGGATCGCGCCGATGCTGACGCGAAGGAAGGCGATGCTGTGCGCGATCAGCCAGCGCTGAGCGGCCGCCTCGGCGGCGCGCAGCCGCGCGTCCACGCCGACGAGGCTGGGGGTGGCGCCGATCCGCGAGCGCACGGGGTGTGCAACCGCGGCGGCGTAGCGGATGAGCAGGTTGGGAATCGGCAAGGCGGACATCTCGGCATCCCTTCGTGGTGGTTGGCGTGACCGTGGCCAGCAATGTGCGCCACGGCCGTTGCCGATCTGCTGGCGGCGGATTGGCGTCCGCCGTGCGAAATGTTGCGGCCCGGAAATCCCCGCGATCGTGTATTTCGCGGGGCCTTTCGGCGCTCTCGCTTACGACGCCGGCGCGCCCACGCGACGGGCGCTACCTCCCAGATCCGCGTGCTATCCGAGACTCCCAACGACGAGTTCAGCCGCGAATCGGCCGGTCAGGCGAGCGGTCATGCCGCGTCGCCCGGGCCGGCTCGCGGCGGCGAAGGCGCGCTGTCGCTGACACTGTTCGGGGGGCTGCAGATCCGCTTCGCCGGGCGCGACCTCGCCGAGCAGCTCCCCGGCCGCCAGGGTCGCGCGCTCGTCGCCTACCTCGTGCTCAACCGCGACCGACCCGTCAGCCGCGACGAGCTGCTCGACGTCCTGTGGCCGACGCGCCCGCCCGCGTCGCCGGAGGCCGCGCTGAGCAGCGTGCTGGCGAAGGTCCGCCGCGTGCTCGAGCCGGGACTGATCAGCGGCCGCCAAGCGCTCACGCTGCAGCTGCCACCGGCGTCGGACATCGACGTCGCGACCGTCGAGACGCTGATCGTGCACGCCGAGCGCGCGATCGGCGAGCGCGACGACGCGGCGGCGCTCGAGGCCGCGCAGACCGTCCTCGACGCGCTCGCCCAGCCGCTGCTGCCCGATCTGGACGGCGACTGGATCGACGCGTGGCGCCAGCGCTTCGACGAGCTCGTCCCGCGCGCGCTGGAGGTCGGCGCCAAGGCCGCCGTCGCGCTCGGCGACGGCCATCTGTCCTCCGCGGAGCGCCTCGCCGGCGCGCTGGTCGCCAGGGCGCCGTTCCGCGAAGCGGGCTATGCGCTGCTCATGCAAGCGCAGGCGCGCCAGGGCAACGTCGCGGAGGCGCTGCGCACGTTCGAGCAGGTGCGGGTGCTCCTGCGCGACGAGCTGGGCGCGTCGCCCTCGCCGTCGCTGCTGACGTTGCACAACGGCCTGCTGCGCGACGACGCGATCCGCGCGTCGACGCCGGCCGCGCCAGTCGCCGAGGTGCCCGTCGCGCCGACGGTGACGTCGCAGCTCATCGACGGCGCGTTCGTGGGTCGCGAGGAGCTCGTCGCCCGCCTGCGGTTGCGCTGGGAGGAGAGCCGGGCCGGACAGACGCGGCTCGTCCTGCTCGTCGGCGAGGCAGGCGTCGGCAAGTCCCGTCTCGCCGCCGAGTTCGCCGAGGAGGTGCGCGGGAGCGGCGCGACGGTGCTCTACGGGCGAGCCGACGAGGAGGCGCTGCTGCCCCACCAGCCGTTCGTCGAAGCGCTGCGCCACCTGATCGCCCGCGGCGACACGCCGCTTGCCGAGGCCGAGCACGACCGCGAGATCCTCTCCCGGCTGCTGCCCGACCTCGCGCCGCCGGGTCTCGCGATCGCCGCGCCCGCCTACGGCACCGACGACACGCTGCGCTATCAGCTCTTCGAGGCGGTCGCGTCGCTGCTGCGCGCGGCGAGCGCGCGGGCGCCGCTGCTGCTGATCCTCGACGACCTGCACTGGGCCGACAAGCCGACGCTGCTGCTGCTGCGCCACCTCCTACGCCACCAGCAGCTCACGAACCTGCTCGTCGTCGGCACGTTTCGCGACGTCGAGGTCGGCCGCGACCATCCGCTGCTGGACCTGCTCACCGGCCTGCGCCGCGAGCGCCGCTACGACCGGCTCGCGCTCGCCGGCCTCGACGACGACGCCACGCGCGCGCTCGTCGCCGACCGCCTCGGGCGCGCCGTGACGCCGCGCTTCATCCGGCGCCTGCGCGAGCAGACCGAGGGCAACGCGTTCTTCATCGAGGAGACGGTCCGCGCGCTGATCGAGAGCGGGCTGCCGGCGCAGGAGACCGTGACCGACGCTGCGCTGGAGCGCATCGGCGTGCCCGAGGGCGTGTCGGAGATCGTCGGCCGGCGCGTCGGCAACCTGTCCAAGCTCGCCGCCGAGACGCTGACGGCCGCCTCCGTCGCGGGCCACCACTTCCGCCTGGAGATCGTGGCCCGGATCGTCGGCGAGCCGTCCGAGCGCGTCATGTCGGCGCTCGAGGAGAGCATGGAGGCCGGGCTCGTCCGAGAGGAGCCCGAGCAGATCGACGTGTTCGCCTTCGCGCACGCGCTCGTGCGCCAGGTGCTCTACGGCGGCCTGAGCGTCAGCCGCCGGGTGCGGCTGCATCACAGCGTCGCGCAGGCGCTGGAGGTCGTCGCGCAGAGCGCCGACGTCAACCCCGCCGAGCTCGCGCACCACTTCCTGCTGGCGCGCCACTTCGCCGGTCCCGGGCCGGCGCGGCGCTACGCGATCGCGGCCGGCGAGCGGGCGACGGAGCTGCTCGCCTACGAGGAGGCCGTCGAGCACTACCTGCAGGCCGCGACGCTCTTCGACGACGGCGACGAGGAGGCGCACTGCGACGTGCTGCTCGCCCTCGGCCGCGCGCAGTGGCGCGCGGGCAGCGGCGCCGCACGGCAGACGTTTCGCACCGCCGCGGCGAGCGCGGCGCGGCGCGGCGACGGCGCGCAGCTCGCCCGCGCCGCCCTCGGCCACAGCGCGCGCTACCACGAGTCCGGCTACGCGGGCGCGCACGTCCACGAGCTGCTGGAGCAGGCGCTCGCGGCGATCGGCGACGGCGACAGCGCCCATCGCGTGCTGCTGCTGAGCCGGCTGGCGGGCAACGCCGCGTTCGCGGCCGTCGAGGGCGAGTGCGCCGCGGTCGCGAGCGCCGAGGCCGTCGCGATCGCGCGCCGGCTCGGCGACGAGCGGCTGCTGCTGGCCGGCCTGATGGCGCGCCACGCGACGCTCTTGCACGTGCGCCACCTCGACGAGCGGCTGCGGCTCAGCGAGGAGTTCATGGGGCTGCGCGTCGGGCATCGCGAGCTGCTGGCCGAGCGCCACCACTGGCGCCTGTACGACCTGCTCGAGAGCGCGGACGTCGAGGCCGGCCTGCGCGAGCAGCCCCGGCTGGAGGAGCTCGCGCGGCACATGCGCATGCCGCAGTGGCACAGCATCGCGCTGGGCTGGCGCGGCATCTGGGCGGAGCTCGCCGGCGACGTCGAGGAGGCCGAGCGCTGCGCCGAGGAGTGCTTGCGCCACGGCCGGCGCGCGCACATGCGCGACGCCCCCAGCACGTGGGCGGCGAAGCTGCTGATGCTGCGTCGGCGCCAGGGCCGCCTGCACGAGCTCGCGCCGGTGGTGCAGCGGCTCGTCAGCAAGGACGACCTGCGCAAGACCGGCTGGCGCAGCGCCTGGGGGCTGATCCTCGCCGGGCTGGGCGAGGACGCGCGCGCCGAGGCGATCTACCGCGAGGAGCTCGAGGCCTTCGACGCGGCGCTGCCGCCGTTCTGGCTGACGAACATCGCGATGCTCGGCGAGCTGTGCGCGGCACTCGGCGACGGAGCCGGGGCGCGGACGCTCTATGACGCGCTCGCGCCCTACGCGCACCGCAACATCGTCGTGTCGTACTCGTCGTGCTGGGGGCCGGTGGACCGCTCGCTCGCCCTGCTCGCGGGGACCTTCGCGGACGAGCCGGCGCGCAGCCGCCACGCCGCCTCGGCGCTGGCACGCGTGCAGCGGATGAACGCGCCGCTGCTCGAGGCGGAGCTGCTCGGCGACCTGGCCGCGTAGGCGCTACGGCGCCGGGTCCCAGTCCGGACCGAACGACGGGTCGACCGTGCGGCTGCCGCGCGCGAGCCCCGCGATCGCCCCGCGCTGCTCGTCGCTGAGCTCGAAGCCGAAGACGTCGAGGTTGGCGGCGCGGTGCTCGTGGCTCGAGGCCTTCGGGATCGCGGCGACGTTCGGCTGGTCGAGCAGCCAGCGCAGGACGATCTGACCCGGGCTCTTGTCGTGCTTGTCCGCGATGTCGCGGATGAGCGGGTCGCGCAGGACGGCGCCCTGGGCGAGCGGCGAGTACGCGGTGACCATGAGGTCGCGCTCGCGGGCGAGCTCGAGCACCGCGGGCTGGCCGAGGTACGGGTGGTACTCGACCTGGTCGCAGATCAGCGGCGCGATGTCGAGCGCCTCGCGCAGGAGCTCGGTCGGGAAGTTCGCGACGCCGAGCTGTCTCGCGCGGCCGGCGTCACGGGCCTTGGCCATCGCGCCGAGCGTCTCGGCGAGCGGGACGTCGCGGTTGGGCCAGTGGATGAGCAGCAGGTCGACGTACTCCGAGCGCAGGTCGCGCAGCGACTGCTCGAGCGCGTCGTGCACGCCGATCGCGCTGAGCTCCTCGCGCCAGAGCTTCGTCGTGACGAAGACCTCGTCGCGGTTGAGGCCCGAGTCGTGCAGGCCCTGGCCGACCTGCGCCTCGTTGCCGTACATGCGGGCGGTGTCGATGTGGCGGTAGCCGAGCTCGAGCGCGTCGCGCACGGCGACCTCGCAGTCGGTGCCGGTGATCTGCCAGGTGCCGAACCCGAGCTTCGGGATCTCGACGCCCTGGACGGTGACGGTCTCGGCCTGGGTGGCTTCTCGGGGCATGCGATCGACGTTGCCCGGCCCGCCGGGGTGCGAAACGACGACGGGGCCCTTCGCAGGGCCCCGTCGACGCAGTGCTCGGGCGCGGTCGCCTCGGTCAGGCGACGTCGCGGAGCTTCTGCGCTTCCGCGAGGCTTTGGAGCTTCTTCAAGGACTGGTTCTCGATCTGG
Organism: uncultured Actinomycetes bacterium; assembly: GCA_963743055.1. Classification (GTDB taxonomy): domain Bacteria; phylum Actinomycetota; class Thermoleophilia; order Solirubrobacterales; family Solirubrobacteraceae; genus CADCVQ01. The sequence continues at coordinate 121,297 of CAVUOK010000012.1, forward strand.
CGGATGCGCTCGCGCGTGACGTTGAACGTGCGGCCGACCTCGTCGAGCGTGCGGGGGTGCTCGCCGCCGAGGCCGTAGCGCAGCTCGAGCACGCGGCGCTCGCGGTAGGAGAGGTTCTCCAGCGCCTCGCGCAGCGCCTCCTTCGTGAGGATCTCCGCGGCGCGCTCGTACGGAGACTCCGCGCGTTCGTCGGCGATGAACTGGCCGAACTCGGACTCCTCCTCGTCGCCGACCGGCTTCTCCAGCGAGACCGGAGCCTGCGCGGAGCGCTTGATCGAGTCGACCTCCTCGGGATCGATGCCGGTGACCTCGGCGATCTCCTCCGGCGTCGGCTCACGACCGAGCTCGGTGACGAGCTTGCGCTCGGCACGGCCGATCTTGTTGAGCTTCTCGACGACGTGGACGGGGATGCGGATCGTGCGCGCCTTGTCGGCGAGCGCGCGGGCGATCGCCTGGCGGATCCACCAGGTCGCGTAGGTCGAGAACTTGAAGCCCTTGCGGTAGTCGAACTTCTCCGCGGCGCGCACGAGACCGAGCGTGCCCTCCTGGATGAGGTCGAGGAACGGCAGCCCCTGGTTGCGGTAGTTCTTCGCGATCGAGACGACGAGGCGCAGGTTGGACTCGACCATCTTCTGCTTGGCATCGAGGTCGCCGCGCTCGATGCGCTTGGCGAGGTCGACTTCTTCTTGAGCCGTCAGCAGGCGAACCTTGCCGATGTCCTTCAAGAAGAGCTGAAGGGAGTCGGTCGTCATGTCCGGCTTTAGGTCGATCGTCGCCTTCTTGCGTGCGCGCCGCTTGTCCGGCGCGCGCTCGACCGCGTTGGCCGCCTGGACCGCTGGATCGATCTCCTCCACGAGCTCGATCTCGGACTTCTCCAGGTAGCCGTGCAGCTCCTCGATGTCGGCCTCGTCGAGATCGATCTCCGCGACGGCGCCGGCGATCTCGGCGTACGTGAGCACGCCGGTCAGCTGGCCCTTCGTCAGGAGGCCCTTGATCTCTTCGAGTTCTTGCAGTTCAACTACAGACATTCGCGTTCGCTTTCACGTCGTGCGCTGGCTCGGGACAGCCCGAGCACTCGACAAGATGGAGGTGCGGGCAAAGACTTCCTGGGGCAATACCTCGCCCAACCTAGACCCGAAACTCTAGCGTGCCAGGCTAGGCACTTTACTTTTTGAAGTCAACGACGTCTTCGCAAGGTATTACGAAGCGTGGGCTGCTTTGTTTCACGGGGCGGATCGTGATGGCGCAAACCGCGTGCCATCATGCGCATTGTGCCCGACCGAGACGATTCTGAGCGCGACGTGATGACGAGCCTACCTCGCAGCCGTCCGGTGCGCCGTAGCTCCAAGCGCGCGGAGCGGGGCCCCGCGGCCGTCGCGCGCGCGGCCGGCGGCAGCGACGCCACGGCCACCGGGAAGGCGGGCAAGTCCGCGAAGGCCAAGGCGGCTGCGAAGAGCGGCTCGAAGCACAAGGGCGGCGCGAAGGCGAAGGGCGCCAAGGGGAAGGGCGCTGCGGCGAAAGCGAAGGCGTCGTCCAACGGCACGGCGCCGCGCGAGCCGCGCACCACGCCACGGCCGAAGCCAGCCGCGGCGGCCGCCGAGCCGCGCACGACGCCGCGGCCGAGGCCCGCCGCTGCCGCCGAGCCGCGCACGACGCCGCGGCCGAGGCCCGCCGCCGCTGCCGCCGAGCCGCGCACCACGCCGCGGCCAAGGCCCGCAGCCACGGCGGCCTCAACCAAGGCCGCAGCCTCTGCCGGCCCTCGCCGGACGCCGCGGCCCAAGCCGGTCGCCGCCGAGCCGCGCAGTGCCGCCGCGGCCGCGCAAGCGCCGCCCGGCGAGCCCGCCTCCGCAGCGCCGCCGCGCGCCGACCGGCCGCCGACACCGCCGAAGCGCAAGGTGCCCGCCGCGGGCTACGCCGCACCCTCCGCGCGCGCCGAGGAGACCGAGAACGCGGTCGCGGATCTCGTGACCACGACCGTCCAAGCCGCCCAGGAGCTGGCGCAGATCGGGATCGACGTCGGGCGGGCCGCGATGCGGTCGATGCTCGACCGCCTGCCCAAGGCCTGAGCCGGTACGCTCCGCGCGTCTGCCGAGTCTCCGTGCTCTGCACGGGGAGCGGGATGGCGAGCCGGCGGGATACCGGATCGACGGGGAAGCGGCCTTCCGGCCGTAGCGCGAACGGATGCAGGCGCGAGCCACGGGCCCATGCCCGGTGGCGCCCGAGCACCCGTAGGCGGTCCACCCCATGTCCCGGTCTCGCCGCGATCGTGCCCCGCTCGTCGCCGCGCTCTGCGCGGGGTTGTGGTGGTGCGCGTGCTCCGTCGGAGCGGCCGCGCCCGGAACCGGTGGCGCGCCGATGCCGGCACAGATCCCGCCGAGCAGCGGCGCCGGCGGCTACGGCGTCCGCGGCGAGCGGTCGGTCGTCGTCGCGCCGACCGCGCTCGTCGGCCAGATCGTGCGCGTGCGCGGGACGATGCCGGGCGCCGCGCGCCGGCGCGCCATCTTGCAGCGCCTGGACCCGCGCCGGGGCTGGCGCAACGTCGCCCGCACGCGGATCCACCGCACGGAGCGATTCGCCGTCGGCTGGCGCGCGGACCGCAGCGGGCGCATCAGCCTGCGCGTCGTCATCGCGCGCCGCGCGAGCGCTGCCGCCGCCGCGCCGGTAGCGAACGTCAACGTGTACCGGCCCGCGCAGGCGACGCGCTTCGGACCCGGCCTGTACGGCAACAGGACGTACTGCGGCCAGGTGCTCACGCCGCTGCTGCTCGGCGTCGCGCACCGCAGGCTGCCATGCGGCACGCAGGTCGCGATCCTGTTCGCCCGGCGCGAGATCATCGTGCCGGTCGTCGACCGCGGCCCGTTTCACGCGACCTACGACTGGGACCTCACGCAGGGGACCGCCGACGTGCTCGGCTTCACCACCTCCGGCGCCATCGGCTACGTGCGCATCAAGCCGGCGTAGCCGAACGCGCGAGCGCACGAGCGGCTGCGGGTACGGTGTGCCGATGGCCGTGGTTGTCGCCGTATTCGCCGCGCTGGCGGCGCTCGTGCTCGGATGGTTCGCCGGGGTGCGGCGCATCCTCAACCGGTCCAAGCGCGTCGCCCGCGCCGTGATCGTCGACCCGGACGAGCACACGACGATGGACGCCAACGGCGCCGTGCGATCGGTCCAGGGCGCCGACCTCACGCTGCCGCGCGACGCCCTCGACGCGATCTGGTCGCCGATGCACCTCGAGCGCCTCGCGCGCACGTACTGGCGCTTCCTCTCGCGCTGCACGCTCGGGCTGATCCGCGTGCGCTACGACGAGCGCGGGCGGTCGGTCGTGCTGCTCGCCCGACCGCTCGAGCTGCTGCGCTTCGCGGCGCCCGAGTACGAGATGGACGCCGATCGCGGCATCGTGCGCTGGCGCATCGAGAGCGGCGTGCTCGTCTCGCAGGCCGGCTACGACGGTGACGGCCACCTGCAGATCGACGTGCGCCGCTGCGCGCCGGTCGACGGCGAGACGGGCCGCGTGCACATCGAGGTCGAGGTCGCGAACTTCTACCCCGCGCTCGCGAGCGGCGTGGCGCGCTGGTTCTACTCGGCGACGCAGTCACGCATCCACGTCATCGTCACGCACGGCTTCCTGCGCTCACTCGCCCGCCTGGACCTCGCCGAGTCGGTCACGGGCCGCTATGCGATCCCCGACGAGGTGCCCGACCCGCCGCCGGCCCCGCGCGAGCACACACCGGCGTGATCGAAGGCGACGCGGTGGTCCTGCGGCCGGTCGCGCGCGCGGTCGCGAGCGCGCTGCTCGACGGACGCGCGCCGGACGGCGTCGTGTTCGCCGAGGGCTACCCGTCGGAGTTCTCGCGCGAGGTCATGGACATCCTCGCCGGCCCGCGCGCCGCGACGGCGGACGGACGCGGCTTCAACCCGTCGTTCGTCGCGCGCAAGGAGGACGGGGTGGTCGTCGGCGAGATCGGCTACAGCCTCTCGTCGTCGGAGCCCGGCACCGCCCAGCTCGGCTACTCGATCGTCGAGCCCTGCCAGGGCCGCGGCTACGCCACGGACGCGCTGCGCGCGCTCATCGCGTCGCTGCGCGCCGACGCGGGCGTGCGGCGGATCATGGCCGAGACGCTGGCGTCGCACGTCGCGAGCCGGCGGGTCATGGAGAAGGCGGGGATGACGCTCTGCGACGAGCGCCTCGGCGAGGTCGACGGCGAGCTCGTCGAGATGGTCGTCTACGAGGTCGCGGAGATCGCGCGGGTCAGCTCGGCGACGGTCCGGGCGCCGCGCTCGACGACGTCGCCGTAGGTGAACGCGAGGTGGTTCGAGCGCCGGCGGCGCGCGACATCGGCCTCGAACGCCCGGCGGGAGGCATGGAAGCGGTAGCTCACGAGCTCCACGGTGAGCCCGAGCCGCGGCCAATGGCAGTCGACCTTGTCGCCGCGATGGTCGATGTTCGTCCGCGGCAGCGGCAGGCCGTGCTTGCGCAGCAGCGCGAGGAACACGTCTTCGAGCTTGCTCAGCGTGGCGTCCGAGCCGAGCGCGGTGAGCAACCTGGCGCCGCCCGGCTTGGTCGGGTTGCGGGTGACGCACGCCTCGATCCATGCCGGATCGGTCTCGTGGCGCACCCAGGCCTCGTGGCACGCGCGCGTGAGCTGCGCGGGCGTGAGCTTCGGCGCCATGTCGAGCAGCGTTCGCGGGATCGTCGTGATGCGGATGCCCTCGAACTCCGCGACATCGAGCGGGTGCAGCACCTTCACGCGGTGGATCACGATGCCCGGTCGTGACAGCCCCGCGAGCGTGGGCACCGTGACCTCGGGCGGCGGGGGCGGTCCGGGCACCAGCCGGAGGATGTGGAGCACCGGCCGGTGGCTGAGCGCCGCGTTCTCGCCGCACGCCAGGCGGGCCGCCATGTAGTCGCCGAGCACCGAGGGCGCTTCGTGGCCGACGGCGTAGACGCCGTGGTGTACGCGTCTGAGCCGCCCGTCCGTGAGCCACCGCTCGATGTGGCCGCGGCTCGCTCCCGCCTCGAGTAGCTGCGCCCAGCTGATTCGCCCATGCTGCCGGCCCGCGATCCGAGCGACTTTGTCGAATATTCCACGCATACCGTGTAATAGGCGACAAAGGCACGAAGTTCGCCCCCCCTCGCGCGGGCGCCGGGCCGGCCGCACGCATCGCTGCGTGCGGCCGGAGGCGTGACGGGCTACGCGCGGTGCGGGCGCGTGGGGCGCCCGGGCATGTGCATGCCTTCGAGCAGACGCGGCACGAACATGAGCGCCGCGATGCCGACCAGCACGTAGATGGCGTCCGAGACGGTGCCGGTTCCGAAGACCTCGGAGACGACGTTCGTGTCGAACAGCGCGAGCACGGCCCAGTTCAGGCCGCCGATGATGAGCAGGGCGATCCACAGGGGATCGAGCCGCTTGAGGATGTCCATCACGCCTCCTTGTTAGCGCGACGGTGTGTGGATGGGACGCTGCTAAGTACCCCGCGGTTTGCGGGAAGTTTCAGCGTGCGGGCAAGAGCGGCTCGGCGCGCTGGCCGGGCGTCGCCCCCGGCCCCGGGCGGGCCTTCAGCTCGCGGCCGTGGATGGGCTCGCCGCAGTGCGAGCAGTGCAGCCGCGGGTCCGCGTCGTGGCCGCACGCTGTGTGCACGAGCACGCGCGGCGGGCCGCCGTCGGGCGTCGCGTGGCGGTCGCCCCACTGCAGCAGCGCGACGAGCACCGGGCTGCAGTCCGCGCCCTTGCGCGTGGGTGCGTACTCGTACGCGTCGTGCTCGCCGGCGATCGCGCGGCGCTCGAGCAGGCCGTGCTCGACGAGCGTCTGCAACCGGTCGCTGAGGATGTTCGGCGCGACGCCGACGTGGCGGCGGATGTCGCCGAAGCGCCGGCGGCCGAGCAGCACCTCGCGCATGACGAGCAGCGTCCAGCGCTCGCCGAGGATCTCGAGCGCGGCGGCGATCGAGCAGTGCTGGCCGGGGAACGGGCGGTAGGGCACGAGAGCGACTGTAGCGACGCGTACTTGCATTTTGCAAGCGACCGCTCTACGGTGCTGCTTGCAAACTGCAACTGCCCCGCGCAGCGCCGCGGAGGCCGGTCAACCGACGAGCCTTCCGCAGCCGAGCGGCTGGCCGCCGAGAACGGGGAGCCAAACGTCTGATGGAACGCCGGTGGCAGGTCCTGACGGTCGTCTCGGTCGCCGTGTTCATGGTGAGCCTCGACCTCTTCATCGTGAACATCGCGTTCCCGCACATCGCGGGCGACTTCGACGGCGCGAGCCCCGCGGCGGTCTCGTGGGTCCTCAACGCCTATGCGATCGTGATCGCCGCGCTCATGGTCCCCGCGGGGCGGATGGCCGATCGCGCCGGGCGCAAGCGCACGTTCCTCGCGGGGCTGCTGCTGTTCGCCGCGGGCTCGGCCCTGTGCGGCGCCGCGCCGACCATCGAGGCGCTCGTGGCCGCGCGGGTCGTGCAGGCCGCGGGCGCCGCGCTGCTCGTGCCGACGTCGCTCGCGCTGCTGCTGCCCGAGTTCACCGCCGCCGAGCGCCCGGCCGCGATCGGGATCTGGGCGGCGGTCGGCGGGATCGCCGCGGCGGCCGGCCCACCGCTCGGCGGCCTGCTCGTCGAGGCGAGCTGGCGTTTCGTGTTCTACGTCAACGTCCCGGTCGCGCTGGCGGCGGTGTACTTCGGGGCAAGGCTGCTGCGCGAGAGCCGCGACGAGGCGCCCGACCGGCCCGACCTGCTCGGCTCCGCCCTCCTCGCGGCGGCGGTCGGCGCGCTGGCGCTCGCGCTCGTGAAGGCGCCCGAGTGGGGCTGGGGCGACCCGCGCACGCTCGCCGGCGGCGCCGTCGCGCTCGCCGGCCTGAGCGTGTTCTGGCGGCGCTGCCTCGTCCACCCGTCGCCGGTGATCGACCCGGCGATGATGCGGGTCCGCTCGTTCGCGCTGGCAAGCGCCGCGTCGCTGCTGTTCTCGGCGGCCTTCGCCGCGATGCTGCTCGGGGTCGTGCTCTACATGACCGGCGTCTGGGGCGATTCGGCGCTGCGCGCCGGCCTCGCGCTCGCGCCCGGGCCGCTCATGGCGGCCACGTTCGCCGCGACGTCGGGCAGGCTCGCGAACCGGCTCGGCCAGCGCCGGCTCGCGACCGCTGGGCTCGCGCTGTTCGCGCTTGGCTGCCTGTGGTGGCGCCTGCGCCTCGGCCCGGAGCACGCCTACGCCAGCGAGATGCTGCCCGGCCTGCTGCTCAGCGGCACCGGCGTCGGGCTCGTGCTGCCGTCGCTGGCGAGCGCCGCGGCCGCGTCGCTGCCGCCCGCGCGCTTTGCCACCGGCTCGGCCGTCTTCACGATGTCGCGCCAGCTCGGGTACGTGCTCGGCGTGGCGGTGCTCGTCGCGCTGCTCGGCACGGGCGGATCGTTCGACGCGGGCTGGGTGTTCATGGTGATCGCCGCCGCGCTCGGCGCGGTCGCGGCCTACGCGATCGGTGTCGTACGGCCGTACGCACCGCCAGCACCGAGCGCGGTGCCCGCGAGCGAGCCCGCGTAGGCCGCTCGTACTAGATGAGTCGTTCCACGGCCGGGGTCGGGCGGTGGACGTGAGGGGGACATAACGCAGACAGGTCGAAGACGGCGCTGCTCAATACCCAGCGCCGACCCAAGGGGGGCCTCGATGGACGCCGACCTCGACCTGCTGCTGATCGCTGTTTACTGCACCGCGCACGATCTCCTGCCCATTCGCGCTGCGAATGCCCGACGCGTATTGATCGACGCGGAGGTCGTGACGCTCTGTGTCGCCCAGCAGCTGCTGGGCATCAGCTCTGACGAGAAGTTCTGGGCGGGCGCCCCCGGGCGCCTGGGACACCTCTTCCCGCGACTCATCAAGCGCCCCGGGTTCGTCAAGCGCCGACTGCTGCTCAGCGACACGATCGAGGCGCTGATCATGGAGTTCGCGCGCCATAGCCCCGGCTTCGAAGACGATCTGCTCGTCGTCGACAGCACCCCGGTCGAGTGCGGGCGCTCCGTCGAGACGATGCGCCGCAGCGCGCTCGCAGACGCCGCCGACTACGGATGGTGCGCCCAGCCACTCCCGGTACTTCTGGGGCTTCAGGCTGCACGGCCTGTTCGCGATCGACGGCACCCCCAGAGCACTCGCGCTGACGAGCCCCAAGACCGGTGAGCGCGAGGTCTGTCTGGGCATGCTCGCCCGCGTGCACCGCCTCGGCAAGTTGACCGTCGTCGGCGATAAGGGCTACGCCGGCCGCGACTTCCAAGCCCGAGCCGCCGAACTCGATGTCCTGATCGTCCGCCCGCGCCGCAAAGACGAGCCCGGCCAAGGACCGCATCTCGCGCCGATCCGCCAATGCGTCGAGAGCATCTTTCAGACGATGAGGCACATGCTCGGCCTCGAAACCCACGGTGCCCGCCAGCTGCACACCCTGCGCGCCCGCCTTGCCTCGAAGTTCCTCGCCTTGAGCGCGGCGATCGCGCTGAACCACCGTCTTGGGCGCCCGCCGCGCAACCTCACGGCCTATTACGCCTGACCGATCCGTGGAACGACTCATCTAGATCGTGCCCGGCGGCTTGCGACCGCGCGCGCTCTCCCCCGTGCGCTGCGCCGCGCCGGCGAGCATGAGCACGCAGCCCGCGAGTGCGACGTACCAGCCCCACGACAGCTCGATCTGCCCCGGCGGGTCGCCCGGCCGATCGACGACGCCGACGTAGAGCACGAGCCCGAGCGCGGTGATCGCGAGCACCGCGGTCAGCTCGCCACGGGCCCACGACAGCGCGTGGTCGCGAGCGATGACGTACGCGAGCACGAACGGCGCGATCGCGAAGACCAGCAGCGCCCAGCGCAGGATCCCGTGGACCTGCCACGCACTGTGCGCGCCGAGCCCGCCGAAGCCCGCGATCGACGCGAGCCGGCTGACCGAGTCATACCAGGGAGCGAACACGCCGCCGGCGAGCAGCAGGCCGCCGAGCACCGCGACGAGCTCGTTGCGGGTGAGGCGCTCCATCAGCGCGTCGAGTCCGCAACGGCGACGAGCTGCTCGAGCGTCCACGGCCCCTGCCCGGTGAGGCGCAGATGCAGCCCGTCGCAGGTCCACGCGAGCTCCTGCACCGGGCGCAGCTCGGCCTCGGCCTCGCTCAGCGGCGCGCTGCGATACGCGTAGCGTCCGTGCGCCGACGGCTCCGGCAGGCCGCGCTCGGGTGGAGGTTCGAGGCCCGCGTAGAGGGTCAGCCGGCCGGGGGCGCCGGGGCGCGTCGCGTCGAGGTTCCACTCGACCTGCACGGCGTGCGGCCCGACCGCGACGACCTCCACCCAGCGGCTCAGCGGCAGCGCTGCGCCCGGCAGCGGGACAGCGCGTCCGAGGTGCGCATCCGCGGCACCGATCCCGTCGAGCGGGTCGCGCTGCTCCATGCGACCGATCGTACGCCCGGCCGCGGCCGGCACGCCCGCGCTGGCGCCCGCGCGGCCCGCTCAGCCGATCGCGTAGCGCGCGAACAGCTCGCCGTCGCACTCGAGCAGCCAGCGCAGGCGCGCGTCGACGGGCTCGTCGATCGGCGCGCTGCCGATGATCGTCAGCGCGCCCGCGCCCCCCGCGATCTTGCCGACCGTCGTCAGGAAGAGCTCGTCGACGAGCCCGTCCGCGAGCAGCGCCGCGTTGAGGCTCGGCCCGCCTTCGCAGAGGATCGAGCGCACGCCGTGCTCCGTGCGCAGCCGGCCGAGGGCGCCTGCGAGGTCGACCGGCGCGCAGCGCAGATACTCGACCTGCGCCGCAACGCCCTCCACCGACCCCTCGGACGCCGTGATCACGACCACGCGCGATGCGTTGTCGGCGAGCAGCGGCAGGTCGGGCGACAGGTCGAGGCGGCCGCTGACGACGATCGCGAGCGGGTCGGCGGAGAGGCCCGCCGCGACGCGCTGCTCGCGGCGGTGCGGATCGCGCACGAGCCGGCCGTAGCGCTCGGTGCGCAGCGTGCCCGCGCCGACCATCACCGCGTCCACGCGCGTGCGCAGCGCGTGGAACATCTGGCGATCGGCGACGCTCGAGATCGGCGCCGTGCGGCCGGCCACGCTCGCGCGCCCGTCGACCGTGGCGACCATGTTCACCGCCACGTACGGCCGCGACGCGGCCGCCAGCGCGGCGAAGTCGACCGAGGCGGCGAGCGCATCCGCCGTCAGCGATCCCGCCCGGGTCCCTCCCACGGCGGAGCCCGCGGACGGGGCAGCCGACGGCAGCAGCCGCCGCAGCTCCACGAGCGGCTCGTTGCGCGCGGCGCTCACGCGGGGTGGCCGGGCTCGATGTACTTCACGTCGCGGAAGTACAACACCTCGCCCGGCTCGTAGCGCGCGTCGATCGGGTCGAGCAGGTAGCCCTCGTGGTCGCCGAGGTCGTGGCGCGAGGCGATCGCGCCCGCGAACCAGCTCTCGCAGCCCGCGACGATCGGCAGGTCAAGCGGCCCGGCCGACCACTCGCAGCGCGCGAGCTTGTCGACCTCGTCGCCCGTCTCGCCGCCGAACAGCTCGGCGAGGTCGGTGCGCGAGCGCGGCACGAGATGCACCGCGAGCGCCGAGGCGTCGCGCGCCAGCCGGTACGTGCGGTTCTCGCGTGACAGGCACGCGAGGAAGCGCGGCGGACGGATGCTCGTCTGTGTCGCGAAGCCGACGATGCAGCCGTCGCGCTCGTCGCCCACGGTCGTGGTCACGATGAACACCGGGTAGTCCAAGCCGCCCATGAAATCGGCGAAGATTCGTGACACCTCGTCCACAGGCGCGGGCTACCCGGTGTGCCATGCTCGGAGACAGTGGGTAGCCAGGGACCTTCATGAGCAGCAGGCTGATCGGCGTCGACGTTGGCGGCACGAAGATCTCCGTCGCCGTGCTCGATGGCTCGACGCTGCACGAGCCGCGCATCCGCAAGACGGACACAAGCGACGCGGCGCACCTGCTCGACCAGCTCGTCGAGGCCATCCGCGAGGCGGGCCCGGCGCAAGCAGTCGGCGTCGCGGTGCCGTCCGTCATCGACTTCGAGACCGGCCGTGTGCGCACGTCGGTCAACGTGCCGCTCGCCGACATCCCGCTGCGCGACGTCCTGCAGGAGCGCCTCGGCATCCCCGTCGTCGTCGACAACGACGCCACGTGCGCGGCGCTCGCCGAGGCCTACGACGACGAGGGCGCGCTCGTCGCCCGGCACCTCGTGATGTTCACGATCGGGACCGGCGTCGGCGGCGGGATCGTCATCGACGGGCGGATCTTCCGCGGTGCGACGGGCGCGGCCGCGGAGCTCGGCCACACGATCGTCGGCGCCGAGCTGCGCCGCGCGCCCTTCCAGCACGCCGACGACTTCCCGCAGGACGGCTCGCTCGAGTCGCTCGCCGCCGGGACCGCGCTCAACGAGCTCGGGGCCGGCCACGACATCGCGGCCGGGACGGTCGTCGACGCGGCCCGCGACGGGCATCCCGGCGCGCTCGCCGCGCTCGACCTGCTGGGCCGGCGCCTGGGCGTCGGGATCGCGAACGCGATCAACACGTTCGACCCCCACCTCGTCGTGGTCGGTGGCGGCGTCTGCGCGGCGGGAGAGCTGCTGCTCGCGCCCGCTCGCGAGGCGGCGGCGCGCCTCGTGCTGCCCGGCGTCGGCACGCAGACGCAGATCGTCCAGGCGCGCTACGGCGCGCGGGCCGGCGTGCGCGGCGCGGCGCTGCTCGCCGGACAGGAAGCCGCGCACGAGGCGGGTGTCGCGTGAAGGTGGCGATCGCGGTCGACCACGCGGGCGTCCCGCTGCGCACCGTCGTCTGCGACGCGCTCGCGCACGCCGGGCACGAGGTCGTGGACATCGGCCGGCACGACGACTATCCGGACGTCGCGCTGGCGGTCGGCCGCGCGATCGCAGCCGGCGACGCCGAGCGCGGCGTGCTCGTCTGCGGATCGGGCGCGGGCGTCAGCGTGGCCGCGTGCAAGCTGCCCGGCATCCGCGCAGCGGTCTGCCACGACCACTACACCGCCGGCCAGTGCGTGAGCCACGACGACTGCAACGTCCTGTGCCTCGGCGCGCGCGTGATCGGCCCGGCGATCGCGGCCGAGCTCACGCAGGCGTTCGCGGCCGCCAGCTTCAGCGGCGAGGAGCGCCACGTGCGCCGGGTGGGAAAGATCTCGATCATGGAACGCGATGGACTGGAGGCGAAGCTGTGACCAGCGTCATGAACGTCAACGAACGGCTGGCGGCGCTGACACAGGCCGGCACGTCCGTCTGGCTGGATCAGATCCGGCGGTCGCTCACCCGGGGCGGTGAGCTGCGCCGGCTCGTCGAGGAGGACTCGCTGCGCGGCGTCACCTCGAACCCGGCGATCTTCGAGAAGGCGATCCTCGGCTCGCCGGACTACGACGAGCAGATCGAGCGGCTCGCCCGCGAGGGCCTGAACACGCGCGCCGTCTACCAGGACATCGTCATCCAGGACGTGCAGGAGGCCGCCGACGTCCTGCGCTCGGTCTACGACGAGCTCGACGGCGCGGACGGCTACGTCTCGCTCGAGGTCGACCCGGACCTCGCGTTTGACTCCGACCGCACGATCGCCCAGGCGCGCGAGTACTGGTCGCGCGTGGACCGGCCCAATGTGATGATCAAGATCCCCGGCACGGAGGAGTGCCGGCCGGCGATCGAGCAGGCGATCTACGAGGGCATCAACATCAACGTCACGCTGCTGTTCAGCGTCGAGGCGTACACGGCGGTCACCGAGGCCTACATCCGCGGCCTGGAGCGCCGGCAGGCCGAGGGGCTGTCGCTGGAGGTCCAGTCGGTCGCGTCGTTCTTCGTCTCGCGCGTCGACAGCGAGGTCGACAAGCGCCTGGAGAAGCTCGGCCGCGCCGAGCTGCAGGGCACGGCGGCAGTCGCCAACGCACGGGCCGCGTACCAGCGCTTCGAGGAGATCTTCCACGGGCCGCGCTTCGCGGACCTGCTGCGCGCCGGCGCGCCGGTGCAGCGCCCGCTGTGGGCGTCGACGGGCGTCAAGAACCCCGCCTACCCCGACACGAAGTACGTCGAGGAGCTCGTCGGCCCGGACACGGTCAACACGATGCCGATGCCGACGGTGATGGCGTGCGCCGAGCGCTTGGACGTGCGCGGCGAGAGCGTCCGCGACGACCCGGCACCGGTGCTCGCGCGGCTCGCCGAGGCCGGGATCGACATGGGCGAGGTCACCGGCAAGCTGCTGCGCGACGGCATCGACGCGTTCGTGACGCCGATGGAGAAGCTGCTCGCGGGCATCGAGGCCAAGCGCGAGGCGATCTTCACGGGGCGCCCGGAGACGATCGACGCGTCGCTGCCGTTCGAGCTCGAGAAGCCCGTCGCGGAGATGGTGCGCCGCGCGGTCGTCGAAGAGGTCGCGCGCAGGATCTGGAAGAAGGACCCGACGCTGTGGGGCCCGCGCGACGAGCCGGAGGTCGCTGACCGGCTCGGCTGGCTGCAGGCGCCCGAGATCTACGCCGAGCACATCGACGACCTCGAAGCGTTCGCCGCGTCGCTGTGCGACGAGGGCTACACGGACGCCGTCCTGCTCGGGATGGGCGGCTCGTCGCTCGCGCCCGAGGTGTTGCGGCTCAGCTTCGGCGACCGCATGCACGGGCGGCTGCGGCTGCAGGTGCTCGACTCGACGGACCCGGGCGCGGTCGTGGCGGTCGAGCGGTCCGTTGCGCTCGACCACACGATCTTCATCGTCTCGACGAAGTCCGGCGGGACGATCGAGACGCGCTCGCTGTTTGAGCACTTCTGGTCGCTTCAGCCGAACGGCGCGCAGTACGTCGCGATCACCGACCCCGGGTCCTCGCTCGCGGCGCTCGCCGCCGACCGCGGGTTCCGGCGGACGTTCCTCAACGACCCCGACGTCGGCGGGCGCTACAGCGCGCTGACGTTCTTCGGGCTCGTGCCCGCCGCGCTCATGGGCGTCGACCTGCAGCGGCTGCTCGACGGCGCGGGCGTCGCAGCGGAGGCGTGCGCGGGCTACCACCCGCCCGAGCAGAACTCCGGCCTGTGGCTCGGCGCGGCGCTGGGTGCCCTGGCTTTGGCGGGGCGCGACAAGCTGACGTTCGTCGTCGACGACCCGATCGCGTCGTTCGGGATCTGGGCCGAGCAGCTCGTCGCGGAGTCGACGGGCAAGCAGGGCAAGGGCGTCCTGCCGGTCGCAGACGAGCCGGTCGGGGCGCCGGAGGTCTACGGCGACGACCGGATCTTCGCCTACCTGCGCGACACCGAGTCGCCGAGCGAGACGCTGGACGAGGCGGTGAAGGCGCTCGCCGACGCCGACCAGCCGACCGTGACGCTGTCGGCCGGCGGCCCGGAGGATCTCGGGCGGATCTTCTTCTTCGCGGAGTTCGCGACGGCGGTCGCGGGCTGGGCGCTGGGCATCAACCCCTTCGACCAGCCCAACGTCCAGGAGGCCAAGGACACGACGACGCGGGTGCTCGAGGGCATCGGCGAGGACGGCACGCTCGCCGAGCCCGGCGACGTCTCCGACGACGAGCTGCGCGCGCTGCTGACGGCCGGGCCGCCGGCGTACGTCGCGGTGCTCGGCTACATCGCGCCGTGCGTGCGGGTCGACAAGGCGGCGGCGGAGCTGCGCAGCGCGATCCGCGACGCGACGAACGCCACGACGACGTTCGGCTACGGGCCGCGCTACCTGCACTCGACGGGCCAGTTCCACAAGGGCGGGCCGAAGCAGGGGCGCTTCCTCGTGCTCGTCCACGACGGCCCCGACGACGTGCCGATCCCCGGTCGCCCCTTCACGTTTGGAACGCTGAAGAACGCGCAGGCGTTCGGCGACCTCGAGACGCTGCGCGCGCACGACCTGCCGGCGGAGAAGCTGCGCCTGGACGGCGCGCAGCACCCCGCGGACGCGATCGAGGCGCTGACGGCGCGCGTGAAGGGGCTGCTGGCCGGAGGCTGACCGCCGGCTGGCAGGGACCGCGGCCCCGGTGGCGGTTCAGCGGGCGCGCAAGCTGACGTCGCCGGAGTCGGCCTTCGCGCTGATCGACTGCGGCGCGCGGTCGTTGCGGCCGATGCCCGCGTCGACGTCGACGTCGCCGGAGTCCGTCTCGGTCTGAACCGCGTAGCTGCCGGCCGGTGCGGTGACCTCCACGTCGCCGGAGTCCGTCTCGGCGACGATGCGCCGCGGCGTGCCGCCGGCCTCGATCTCGACGTCGCCGGAGTCGGCCCGCGCGTCGATCGCGCGAGCGCCGGCCGCGACGACGTGGACGTCGCCGGAGTCGGCCTGCGCGTCGATCGCGCGGGCGCCGGGCGCGACGACATCGACGTCGCCGGAGTCCGCGCGCGCGAACACGCGCCCCTGCCTGCCCGTGAGCCCGAGCGAGACGTCGCCGGAGTCGGCCTCGAGATGCGGGTCCGCGAGCGCGACGCGGCGCGCGTCGATGTCGCCCGAGTCGGCCGCGACGGAGACCTTCACGCCCGCCGGGACCGCGATCCGCAGGTCCGTCGAGCAGTGCAAGGCGAAGCCGTCGCAGTGCGTGTCGAGCATCAGCACGCCGCCCTCGAGGCTCTGCTCGAGCTTGGGCTGCTCGAAGACGTAGTGCCGCGTCTCGCGCACGACGACGCGGCTGCCCGCCGGGACGAGGTCGACGTCGCCGCTGTCGGCGCGCACCACGATCTCGCGAACGTCGCCCGCGATCGTGTGCGTCTCGACGCTCTCCTTGTCGAGGGCGAAGTTCACGATCGCCAGGCCGCCCGCGACGAGGACGCACAGCGCGACGAGGACCAGCAACAGCAGCTTCATGGTTGCCTACCTACCTTCCGGTTGCGTGCATCGAGTGTGCAGCCGGACGCGCGCCGCGGCCAGGGGGCGCGCAGGCGTCTGGTGGTGTGGCCTGCCCCCGCGGCGGGGCTGGGGTCAGCGGTCGAGGCGGATCAGGTGAACCCGCCCGGCTTCGTCGTCATGAGGAAGATCGCGACGACGACGAGCAGCAGCGCGATCGAGCCGACGACGGCGGCCTTGCGCGACTGCGCCAGGTAGTCGGCGCTCGGCCCGCCGCCCGCCTTCGCGTCGCGCTCGGCCAGCTCGGCGAGGCGCTTGTCGGTCGGGACGAGGACCGCGCCGGTGAGCGCGAACAGGACGACGAGGATCGCGAACGGCCCGCTCACCCAGGGCCTGCCGAGCAGGTCGCGATCCAGCGCGAGGTACAGGCCGGCGAGCAGCACGATCGTCATCGCGGGCTGCACGAGGCGCGAGTCGAGCGCCACGTGCAGGCGGTGCAGCGCGGCGAGCTGGATGCCCGAGCTCTTCAGCACGGCGTCGAGGATCGGATAGGAGAAGACGACGCCGAACGCGATCACGACGGCGAGGATGTGGATGGCGAGCACGACGTCGTAGAACACGATGGCAGTCATGTCGCCAAGCGTCCCGGGCGCGGCGGCGGATGCCAAGTCCGTGGCGCGCCCGTGCACAGGGCTCCGCGCCCGACACCCCCGATGGCCGACAATGGCCCGATGGAGCTCGAGACGGAGGGTCGCGCCGACCCGGACGCGGGCGACGGGGCGCAGCCGCCGAGCCGCGGGTCCGCCGATCCGCAACCGCCCGCCCGCAAGCGCGGCCTCGCCGGGCTGGGCCGCCGCGGGCACGCGTGGCTCGGGTGGCTCGCGGTCGCCGGCGCCGCGGCCATCGCGCTCGGGCTCGCGAGCTACGCGGGGGTCCAGGGCCGGGGTGGGCTCGCGGGCGCGGCGCACGTCGCGGTCGCGTGCGCGGTGCTGTTCGCGATCGTCGGCTTCGGGCCGACGCGGCTGTTCCTGCCCGCGGGCCTGCGCCGCCACGAGCTGCTGTGGGTGCTGCCGGTCGGCGCGGTCGGGACGGCCCTCGAGCTGGCCCTGCTCGTCTACGCGTTCATCCCGTTCAACGTCGCGCTCGGGCTCGTCCTCGCCGGCGGGATCGCCGTCGGGATCTACGCGTGGCGCCGCGACCCGGGGCTGCTCCTCGCGCGGTCGGCCGTCGACGCGGGCATGCACGTGTCCTGGCGCACCGTGCTCGTCCCCCTGTATCTCGCGGTGCTGGTCGGCGCGGTCGCCCTCCTGCCGATGTTCCGCGGCGGCTTCGTGACCGTCATCGGCAACGGCTCCGACGCGCACCTCGCCGTGGGCACCGCGCAGCTGCTGCAGAGCCATCACCCGTCGGACGTCGCGCCGAACGAGGCCGTCGACCGCGTGCCGCTCGTGTGGCGATCCAAGCCCCCGATCTACCTCGCGTTCGGCGCCGTGGCGCGGCTCGCCGGGATGGAGCCCTACGCGGTCATCGCGACGCTGCAGGCGGCGCTGCTCGCGCTCGGCGCGCTCGGCTTCTGGCTGCTCGCCCGCGAGCTGCTCGGCGCGGGCGTGTGGGCCGCCGCGGTCGCGATGGGCCTCGTCGGGCTCAACCGCATCGAGCTCTTCACCGCGATGCACCCGTACGTCAACCAGCTCTGGGGCTACATGGCGATGCCGTTCGCGATCGCGCTGGCGTGGCACGTCGTGCGACGGCGCAGCCCCGGCGGCGCGCTGCTGTTCGCGGCGTTCCTCGGCGTGCTCACGTTCGCCTATCCCTTGGCGCTGCCCGTCCCGCTCATCGCCGTCATCTTCTTCTGGGCGTTCGAGCGCCGCCGCCAGGGCCGCTCCCTGCTGCGCCTGCCGCGGCTGCGCAGCAAGCGCCAGCTGCTGTGGATCGTGCCGCTGTTCTTCCTGCTCCTGCTGCCGCTGCAGGGCGTGCTCGAGAAGACGGCGGCCTCCACCCGCGTGCTGGCGCCCGGCTACTCGCTCGTGAACTGGGGCGGCGACCTGACCGGGTTCTTCCCGGAGCGCTTCTTCATCGGCTTCGACAGCGCCGGCACCGGCGCCATCGGCGCGCTCGCGCTGCTCGCGGGGCTCGTGCTCGCGCTGCGCTACGCCCCGCGCGACATCCGCTGGGGGCTCGGCGCGATCGTCCTCTTCGGCCTCGTCGCGGCGCTGTACTTCCGCCCGCGCGAGTACGGCTGGTACTTCCACTTCAAGGCGCTCGCGTTCGTGGCGCCGATCGCCGTGACGCTCGCCGCCGTCGGCCTCGCGCGGCTGAAGCTGCAGTGGGTCGCCGTCGTCGCGCTGATCTTGCTCGTCGGGGCGACGCGCGACGGCGCCGCGCAGCAGATCGGCGCGACGTTCGACCAGCTGCCGAAGAGCATGCTCGCGCTCAAGGGGCTCGACAAGCGCATGCCGCCGAGCGCCTCGATCCGCCTCGACATACCCGCCGACGGGCGGATGCTCTGGGCCGGCAACGTGCTCGCCGGCCAGCCGCTGTGCTCGCAGCGCCCGCTGCTCAACACGAGCTACCCGCACGTGCCGATCTCGCGTGGCGCCGACTACGTCCTCGTCGACAACGACTGGCGCAAGCCGTTCGACGCCGTCGGCCCGCCGGTCGAGGTGCTCGAGCGCTACACGCTGTACCGGCTGCGCCCGAACCTGCCCGGCGGCGACCGCTGCTCACGCAAGATGACGCTGACGGTCAAGAAGCTCTACGCCGGGGGCAACGACGTCGAGTGAGCGCTGCTGACGCGCGGCCGCGGCGCCGGGCGCGCACGATCACGCCGCCGCCGCGGCCGCGCTCGCCTGGCGACGTAGGTCAGGCTCGGAGCGGCGTTCGAGCCCGTCCTGTTGTCCGAGACCGCGAGCGCGACGGGCGCGCCGGTCGCGCTCAGGATCGCCCCGGACCTCCTGCTCGGGCAGTCCGACGAGGCGCATGCTGTGGCCCATCACCCGCCGCAGCGCCCAGCGCGGCGGCCGCGGCAGCGTGCGCAGCGCCCGGTTGAGGAGGCGCAGCGGGTGCAGGCGGATCTGCCAGCCGACCGCGGTGGGCAGCTGGAAGACGACGATCCCGCCGGGCGCGGTGACCCGCACGAACTCGCGGACGTAGGCGCGGATCGCGGCGCGCGAGGAGACGTGCTGCAGGGTGATGAAGCTCAGGACGAGGTCGAAGGACTCCGACGGCAGCTGCTCGAGGTCCGAGCGCTCGTTGAGCGCGAAGCGGCAGTTGCCGCGATCGGCGTTCAGCCGGGTCGCGTCGGCGATCATCTTCCGCGACGTGTCGACGCCGACGACCTCGTCGAAGCGGCTGCTGAGCGCTCGCGTCAACCGCCCGAGGCCGCAGCCGAAGTCCAGCGCCCGGCCGGTGCGCGCGGGCAGCAGGCCGTGCTCCTCCAGGCCGCTCATCGTCGTCGCGATCTCATGCTCGCCGGTCGCGAAGAAGTCCTCGGGCGTCCACGATCCCCGCCGCTGCGGATCGGAGTGCACGGCCCACATCCCGTCCTCCTGCGCAAGGTCGTTCCATTCCCTGCGGTCGGCGCGAAGCGACATGGCAGGACCGTACACGCGCGGCCAACCGAACGATGCCGGGTATGTCACATCTGGACAATGTGCCGGGGTCATGCTCCGGCCTATGCTCCGGAACTCGCGCACACCCCACGACACGGAGAGCGCTTGTGGCACAGATCGGCTTCGTCGGGCTCGGCCGCATGGGCGGCAACATGGTCACGCGCATCAAGCGCGACTCCGACCATGACGTCGTCGCCTTCGACCGCGACCCCGGACGTCGTCGAGCGGATCGCCGAGGCGACCGGCGCGCGCGCGGCCGGCTCGCTGCAAGACCTCGTCGCAAAGCTCGACGCGCCGCGCACCGTGTGGATCATGGTCCCCGCCGGCGCGCCGACGCAGGGCACGGTCGACGAGCTCGCGTCGCTGCTGGACGCCGGCGACACGATCGTCGACGGCGGCAACTCGAAGTGGACCGACGACAAGGCCCGCGCCGCGACGCTCGCCGAGCAGGGCCTGCACTACGTCGACGTCGGCACGAGCGGCGGCGTCTGGGGTCTCGAGGTCGGCTACTGCATGATGGTCGGCGGTCCCGATCGCCGCGGTGCAGCGGCTCGCGCCGATCCTCGACGTGCTCGCGCCCGAGACCAACGAGCTGAGCGCGCGCGGCGATCGGGCCGACGAGGCTGGGGGCACTTCGGCCCGTCGGGCGCCGGGCACTACGTGAAGATGGTCCACAACGGCATCGAGTACGGCCTCATGCAGGCCTACGCCGAGGGCTTCGACCTCTTCGACAAGTCCGAGTACGAGCTCGACAACGCGAAGATCGCGCACCTCTGGAACCAGGGGTCGGTCGTGCGGTCGTGGCTGTGCGAGCTGGCCGCGCGCGCGTTCGAGCTGGAGGGCGACAAGCTCGCCGGCCTGAGCGGCTACACCGAGGACTCCGGCGAGGGCCGCTGGACGATCGAGGACGCGATGGACAAGGACGTGCCGACGCCGGTCATCACCGCGTCGCTGTACGCGCGCTTCTACAGCCGCGCCAACGGCGACTTCACGCACCGCATGCTGGCCGCGCTCCGCGCCCAGTTCGGCGGCCACGCCACGAAGAAGTCGGCCGACGGATGAGCACGGTCGACGAGGCTGCGAACCCCCTGGCCGCCGCGCTCGAGCGCCTGCCCGTCCACGCGACGACGCTCGTCATCTTCGGCGCGACCGGCGACCTCGCGCGCCGCAAGCTGCTCCCCGCGCTCTACAACCTCGCCCACGAGGGCGCGCTGCCGGAGCACTTCGCGCTCGTGGGCAGCTCGCGCGGCGAGCTCTCCGACGAGGAGTTCCGCGAGCTCGCCGTCACGGCGGTGCGCGAGTTCTCCCGCCGCCCGCCCGACGAGAAGGTGCTCGCGAAGCTCTTCGAGACGGCCCGCTACGTCGCCGGGTCCTTCGACGACGACACCGTCTACGAGCGCCTGGCGACCGTCCTGCCCGAGCTCGACGCGCAGGCCGGCGTCGCGCTGAACCGCTGCTTCTACCTCTCGACGGCACCGGAGTTCTTCCCGGTCATCGTCAAGCGCCTCGGCACCCACAACCTCGACGACGCGGAGGACGCCGAGGTCCGGGTCATCATCGAGAAGCCGTTCGGGACGCACCTCGCCGAGGCTCGCGCGCTCAACGAGACCGTGCTGTCGGTCTTCGAGGAGCGCCAGGTCTTCCGCATCGACCACTACCTCGGCAAGGAGACCGTCCAGAACGTCCTGGCGCTGCGCTTCGCCAACGGGATGTTCGAGCCGCTGTGGAACCGCAACTACATCGACCACGTCCAGATCACGGCGGCCGAGGACATCGGGATCGGCACGCGCGCGGGCTACTACGACAACGCCGGCGCGCTGCGCGACCTCGTCCAGAACCACATGCTCCAGCTGCTGACGCTGCTGTGCATGGAGCCGCCGGTCGGCTTCTCCGCCGACGAGGTGCGCGACGAGAAGGTCAAGGTCCTGCGGGCGATCCACGCGCCGACGGAGTCCGAGATCCCGAAGATCGCGGTGCGGGCGCAGTACGCGCGCCGGCAACGCCGCCGGCGTCGATGCGCCCGGCTACCTCGAGGAGCCCGGCGTCCCCGCCGACTCGAACACCGAGACGTACGCCGCGCTGCGCCTCGAGGTCGACAACTGGCGCTGGGCGGGCGTCCCGATGGTCCTGCGGACCGGCAAGCGCCTCGCGCGCAAGGTGACGGAGATCGCCGTCACGCTGAAGCCCGTGCCGCACCTCGCCTTCACCGAGGACGGGTCGAAGGGCGTGCGCCCGAACGTGCTCGTGCTCACGGTGCAGCCGAACGAGGGCGTGTCGCTGTCGATCGGCGCGAAGATCCCCGGCACGCGGATGGCGATCCGCCCCGTGCAGATGGAGTTCCTCTACGGGTCGGCGTTCATGTCGCAGTCGCCCGAGGCGTACGAGCGGCTCATCCTCGACGCGATGCGCGGCGACGCGACGCTGTTCACCCGCAACGACGAGGTCGAGGCGCAGTGGCGCATCTGCGACCCGATCGTGACCGCGTGGGAGCAGGCGCCCGGTCCGCTGCCGCAGTACCCGGCCGGCTCGCAGGGGCCGGCCGAAGCCGGCGCGCTGCTCGACGGCGACCGAACCTGGCGGATGATCTAGCGGTGCCCACCGTCCTCGACTCCTACTGGAGCGCGCAGGACACGACGCCCGGCGCGATCGAGGCCGCGCTGCGCCAGCTCGTCTCCGAGCGCCATCACGAGAACGAGGGCTACGTCGCCGCGCGCGCGCTGAACATGGTCACGATCGTCGACGCCGACTACAGCGGCGAGATCGCCAACCGCCTGCGGCGCGTCGGGCGCAACCACGCGTCGCGCACGGTCGTCTGCTCGGTCGAGGCGGGCCGCACGACCATCGACGCGCGCGCGACGGTCGCCAGCGAAGCCGACCCGCGCCCCGGCGAGTTCTCGCTCATGCGCGAGACGGTCGTCGTGTCGGTCGGCGAGCGCCACCTCCCCCATCTCGCGAGCATCGTCGACCCGCTCGTCGTGACCGACCTCGCCACCGTCGTCTGGTCGCCGCATGGCCACCGCGAGGCGATCGACGCGCTCGTCACGCCCACCGCCGGCGCGCGCCCCATCGCGCAGTGCGTGCTGACCGACTCCGCGCACGAAGCCGAGGAGCACGAGAAGCTCGACCGCGTGTGCGACCTCGCCGCGGTCGTCGACGTCGTCGACCTCGCGTGGCTGCGCGTCACGCCATGGCGCGAGCGGCTCGCCGCGCACTTCGACCCGCCGGACCGGCGCCCTGAGCTGGGCACGCTGTCGAAGATCTCCGTCCGCCACGGCCGCGACTCGCTGATCTCGGCGCTCATGCTCGTCGGCTGGCTGTGCGAGCGCCTCGGCTGGCGCACCGAGCTGCTCACCCGCCACGACGCGCTGCTGCGCGGTCGCGCCCGCGGTCGCCGCGGCGAGGTCGAGCTGCGCCTGGAGCCCGTCGACGGGATGCGCGTTCCCGGGCTCGCCGGTCTCGAGATCCGGTCGGATCTCGGAACCACGTTCGCGCTGCAGCGCGGCGAGGGCGGGCTGACGGCGCGCCGCGTGGAGCGCAAGGGCGAGGAGCGGACGTGGACGGTGCTCGGCGCGTCGCGCGGCGAGCCCGGCATCCTCGGCGAGGGCATCCGCCACGCGCTGCTGCCCGACCCGACGTTACCCGCCGGCGCTCGCGGCGGCGCGGCGCATGCTCGCATGAGGCCGGTCGTCTCGGACGTCCCGCTGGCGGGCAGCCCGTTCCCGCCGATCGCCGAGTACGGCTTCCTGTCGGACTGCGAGGTCACGGCGCTCGTGGCGCCCGGCGGCAACGTCGAGTGGATGTGCGTGCCGCGGATGGACAGCCCCAGCCTCTTCGGGGCGATGCTCGACCGCGACGCCGGCCTGTTCTCGCTGTCGCCCGCCGACGCGGTCGTCCCCGCCGGGCGGCGCTACGTGCCCGGCACGAACATCCTCGAGACGACGTGGGGCACGAAGACCGGCTGGCTCATCGTGCGCGACGTCCTGCTCGTCGGCCCGTGGCGCCACGACCGCGAGCGCTCGCACACCCACCGCCGCTCGCCGACGGACTACGACGCGGAGCACGTCCTGCTGCGGACGCTGCGCTGCGTCAACGGCACGGTGCAGATGCACATGGAGTGCGACCCGATCTACGACTACGGGCGCGTCCCGGCGGCGTGGGAGTACACGGGCGAGAGCTACGAGGAGTGCACCGCGACGTTCCCCGGCTTCTCGAGCCTGCGGCTCAAGCTGCACTCCGACCTGCGGCTGGGGATCGAGGCGACGCGCGTGCGCGCGCGGACGACGATGCACGACGGCGACCTCGCGTACATCGCGCTGAGCTGGAGCGACCATCCCGGGCCGGAGAGCTTCGACGACGCCTACAAGCGCGTCGTGCGGACCGCGGACTACTGGCACGAGTGGCTCGCGCAGGGCGAGTTCCCCGACCACCCCTGGCGCGAGCACCTGCAGCGCTCGGCGCTGACGCTGAAGGGGCTGTCCTACGCGCCGACGGGCGCGCTGGTCGCGGCGGCGACGACGTCGCTGCCGGAGACGCCTGGCGGAAACCGCAACTGGGACTACCGCTACAGCTGGGTGCGCGACTCGACGTTCATGCTGTGGAGCCTCTACACGCTCGGCTACGACTGGGAGGCCGACGACTTCTTCAACTTCCTGTCGGAGGTCTGCGCGGACCACGACCTGCAGGTGATGTACGGGATCGGCGGCGAGCGCTCGCTGGTCGAGCAGGACTTCGCGCATCTCTCCGGCTACGAGAACGCCGCGCCCGTGCGGATCGGCAACGGCGCGTACAACCACCGCCAGCACGACGTGTGGGGCAGCTTCCTCGACTCGTTCTACCTGCACACGAAGTCGCGCGACGGCCTGCGCGAGAGCGCGTGGCCGATGATCTGCGAGCAGGTCGAGAAGGCGCTGACGCACTGGCGCGAGCCCGACCGCGGGATCTGGGAGGTGCGCGGCGAGCCCAAGCACTTCACCTCGTCGAAGGTCATGTGCTGGGTCGCGGCGGACCGCGGCGCGCGGCTGGCGCTGCTGCGCGACGACGCCGAGCGGTTCGCGCGCTGGCAGGCCACGGCGGACGAGATCAAGGCGGACGTCTTGGAGCACGGCGTCGATTCGCGCGGCGTCTTGGTGCAGCACTACGGCTCCGACGCGCTGGACGCGTCGCTGCTGCTCGCGCCGCTGGTCCGCTTCCTGCCCTGCGACGACCCGCGCATCGTCGCGACGGTCAACGCGATCGCCTCGGAGCTGACGGTGCACGGGCTCGTGCTGCGCTACAGGGTCGACGAGACCGACGACGGGCTGGGATCCCAGGAGGAGGGGTCGTTCACGATCTGCTCGTTCTGGCTCGTCTCCGCGCTGAGCGAGATCGGCGAGGACTCGCGGGCGCGGGCGCTGTGCGAGCGGCTGCTGTCCTACGCGTCGCCGCTGCTCTTGTACGCCGAGGAGATCGACCCGGTGTCCGGCCGCCATCTCGGCAACTTCCCGCAGGCGTTCACGCACCTCGCGCTGATCAACGCCTGCCTGCACGTCATCCGCGCGGACCACCGGATCTCGCTCGCGACGCAGCCGCTGGACGCCACGCGCCGGGAGGCGCATCCGTGACCCGCGTGCGCGTGTTCTCCGACCCGGAGGCCGTGGCGGTGTTCGCCGCCGACGCGCTCGCCTGGCGGATCGGCGACGCGCGCAAGGCCGGGCGCGAGGTGCACGTCGCGCTTGCGGGCGGCAGCACGTTCCGGCGCGCGTACGAGCTGCTGGCCGGGATCGAGGGGTCGTGGAAGCACGTCCACCTGTGGCTGGGCGACGAGCGCTGCGTGCCCGACGGCGACCCCGATTCCAACGCGCAGATGATCCGCGAGTCGCTCTATGCGAACGCGCGCGCCGAGCCGCCGTCGCTGCACGTCGTGCCCTCGCCGCTCGTGCCCGAGGACGCGGCGTGGCTGTACGGACTGCACGTGCTCGAGCGCGTGGCGGACGTCGTCTTCGACATCGTGCTGCTCGGCATGGGCCCCGACGGGCACACCTGCTCGCTGTTCCCCGGGCATCCCGTGTTGTCCGTCGTGGATGCGCCGGTCGCTCCGGTACGCGAGTCGCCCAAGCCACCGCCGGAGCGCGTGACGCTCACGCTGCCGGTGCTGCGCCGCGCGCGGTTCACGCAGCTGCTCGTGACCGGCGCCGACAAGCGCGACGCGTTGGCGCGCACGCTCGCCGGCGAGGAGGGCCTGCCGCTCGCGATGCTCGGCGAGGGTCTCGACGAGATCGTCTGCGACGAGGCAGCCCGCGGCGGCGCCAAGGTGAGCGCGTAGAGGGAAGGTAGAGGCGTCCCCGGCCGTCTGGTACGGACGCACTCGAACACAGGAGGTCGCCTGATGGCATCGTCAGGACACGGCGCACAGCAGCTCGCCGCCACGCAGCAGCACGCCGATCCGGCCGAATTCGCCGATCGTCCGGGGCTCGATCGCGCCCGCGCGTACCTGCGGGTCGCTCCCGAGCCTGCGGCCCCGCCGGGATCCGATACCGAGCAGCGGATGCAGGCGCTCGAGGACCAGGCGCTCGAGCTCGCGAGCGCCGTCGCCGCGACGCGCGAGATCATGACGCTGGTCGAGCGCAGGCTCGAGGAGCTGGGCCACGTCCAGGCCCGCGTCGTCTCGATGCGCGCGGAGCTCGACGCCAGCGCGCGCCCGGCCCGTCGCCGCAGCCGCGCGAAGCACCCGTGCCCGCTGAGCTCGCGCGAGCTCGAGATCCTGCTGGCGCTGTCCGACGGCATGGTCTACAAGCAGATCGCGCTGGAGCTGTCGCTCAGCGTCAGCACGGTGCGCACGCACCTGCACCACGTCTACGCGAAGCTCGGCGTCGCCGATCGCGCCCAGGCCGTGCTGCTCGCCACGAAGCAGGGCTGGATCTAGCGAGCTCGACCGGCCGGTCCCGGGGCAGCTTCGGGCGGCGATCTCGACGGCGTTGCCGTGCTCGACGTGCGACCGCCGCGCCCCCTGCCTGGAGGCGGTGCAGGGATCCGCGGGCAGCGCCACCGACGGCCGCTCCTCGGCCCGCGTGCGACGTGCGGCTAACCGAACAGCCGGACGCCTGTCAGCCCCAGTGTTCGCGCGGCGCGCAGCCGCCAAGGTGTGCGCATGCTCGCCGCCGCCCTCCGCCCCGCGCCGCGACCCGGGGTCGAGTGGCACGGCTCGTGGGCGCCGCGCGACCCTGACGACGCGGCGCGCGTCGCCGAGCTGCCCGCTGCGCAGCGGTTGCTCCTGACGCTCGACGGCACGTTCACCACCGCCCTCGAGGCGCTCGCCGGCGAGCCTCTCGGCGTCCGCGTGCTCGGCCAGCATGTCGCCGTCGTGGCCGACGACGACCACGAGCTCGCGCTCTGGGCCGGCGCCAAGGTGCTCGAGCGCCGCGTCCTGCTGCACGGCGCAGTCAGCGGCGCCCCGCTGGCGCACGGCGCGTCGCGGATCGTCACGCACCGGCTCCCGCGGACCGTCCGCGACGAGCTGAGCCGCGGCGACGTGCCGATCGGCCTCGTCCTGCGCCGGCACGAGATCGAGACGTTCCGGGCCCCGCTCAGCTTCGGCATCGTGCCGGCGAGCGACGAGGCCGCAGCCCACCTCGGCCCGGGCCGCGTGTGCCGGCGCACGTACGCGATCAACGCCGGCGGCCGGCCGATCATGGTCGTCTGCGAGCAGTTCCTCGCGGGAGGCCGGGACTGATGCGCGCCGTCATCGCGGGCGGCGGGATCGGCGGGCTCACCGCCGCGCTGAGCCTGCACGAGGCCGGCATCGAGGTCGCGGTCGTCGAGTCGGCGCGCAGCATCCAGCCGTACGGCGCGGGCATGAACCTGCTCCCGCACGCGGTTCGCGAGCTGACCGAGCTCGGGCTCGGCGAGGAGCTCGCGGCCACGGGCGTCGCGACCGCCGAGCTCGTCTACCACGACCGCTTCGGCAACCGCATCCACGCCGAGCCGCGCGGGCTCGCCGCCGGCTACCGCTGGCCGCAGTACTCGGTGCACCGCGGCGAGCTGCAGATGCTCCTGCTGCGCGCGGTGCAGGAGCGGCTCGGTGCGGGCGTCGTCGAATGCGGCCTGGCGATCGAGCGCTTCGAGCAGACCGGCGGCTCCGTGCGCGCGGAGGTGCGCGAGCGGGCGAGCGGCGCGCTGCGCACGATCGAGGGCGACGTCCTGATCGGCGCGGACGGCATCGACTCGGCGGTGCGCGCGCAGCTGCATCCGGGCGAGGGTCAGCCGCGCTGGTCGGGCGTCGGGATGTGGCGCGGGGTCTGCGAGACCTCGCCGTTTCTCGGCGGTCGCACGATGATCATGGCCGGCAGCAACCGGCGGACGAAGTTCGTCGCCTATCCGATCGGTGAGCGCGACGGCCGCGCGCGCGTGAACTGGGTCGCGGAGGTCACGGCCGCGCCGGGGCTCGCGAGCGACGACGTGCGCGACTGGCAGCGCACGAGTGATCCGGCGGCCATCGCCGAGCACTTCGCCGGGTGGGACTTCGGCTGGCTCGACATCCCGCGGCTCATCGCCGCTACGCCCTCGATCTTCGAGTATCCGATGATCGACCGCGACCCGCTCCCGTACTGGGGCGGCGGGCGGGTCACGCTGCTCGGCGACGCGGCGCATCCGATGTACCCGATCGGCTCCAACGGCGCGTCGCAGGCGATCCTCGACGCGCGCGTCCTCGCTCGCGAGCTCGTGGCGCACGAGCACCCGGCCGCGGCGCTCGCCTCCTACGAGGACACGCGGCGCCCGCCATGCAACGAGATCGTGCGCGCCAACCGCCGTCATGGTCCCGAGCGGCTGCTGACGATCGTCGAGCAGCGCGCGCCCGCGGGCTTCGCGCACATCGACGACGTCATCGCGCCCGACGAGCTGCGCGCGATCACGGGCGGCTACAGCCGGACCGCCGGCTTCGACGCCGACGAGCTGAACGCGCGGCCGTCATGGTCGGTCGGCGCGCTGGCGCGCTGAAGGATCGCGCGAGCCAGGTCGGGCCCGCAGGCCCGCGTCGCGGACCGGGCCCCGCTCGCCGGTGAGGCGCCGCGAGGGGGTTGGGCGCGGCGAGAGGCTGGGGCTCGGCAAGGTGGCCCGGCCCGCCGAGGCGGTCAGACGCGGCTCCGCGGTCGCACCCGTGACCGGCGGCGCCACGGTGCCCAGCACCGCAGCGAGCGCGATCGCCGCCGCCGCGAGCACGAGCTCGCCGCGCGACGTGCGTTGCAACGAGCGCAGCGCACCCGCCGCCCCGCCGCCCCGCGTGCCCTTCCCAACCTTCCCCGCGCTGCGCGCCCGGCGGCGGCTTCGTACGGCCAGCGCGGCGATGAGCCCGAGCAGCGCCACCTTGCCGGCGATCGCCCGGCCGTAGGCGCCCGACCAGAGGTCGCTCCAGGCGTCGAGCTCGTCGACCGCCCGCAGCGTGCCGGCCACCGCGACGACGACGATCCCGCCCGCCGCGACGAGCGAGAAGCGGCGCACCGTCTCCGCCTTCGCGCGCGACGGCGCGCCGGGGAGGCCGAGCAGCAGCGCCGCGAGGCCGCCGAGCCAGACGCCGGCGGCGGCGAAGTGCGCGGACTGCGATCCGACCGCGATCGCCGTGGGCCAGCTTCCCGCGCCGGCATGCCCGGCGGCGACGTGGGCGACGACCCCCGCGACCGTGCCCCCGGCCACGACGACCAGCGCCGCTCGCCTGACACGGCGCGCGCGCGCAGCCGCCAGGCCGCCAGCAACGCGAGACCGGCGACCGCCAGCGCGAGCGCGCGCTGGACGAGCGCCTCGCCGACCGCGCTGTCGAGCAGCGCGGACACCGATGCGGCGGCACCGCGGCGCTGGGCGTCGAACAGCAGCGCGAGGCCCGTCAGCGCCAGCAGCCAGCCGAAGGCACCGAGCCACAGCTCGCTGTCGTCGTCGCCCGCGAACCCCACAAGCCCCGCCGTGGCGGCGCCGAGCAGCGCGACGAGCCCCACGATCAGCAGCCAGCGGGCGACGAATTCGGGGGCCGCGCCGACGGGGGTCGTGCTGGTCGCGCGCGCCACCGTGGCGCTCGGGCGCTCGCCGACGCCGAAGGCGAACGCGCCCGAAGTCGCATGCCCGTCGACCGCCGAGACGCCGCGCCAGCTCACGGTGTAGACGCCGCGCTCGAGCCGCGGCAACGCGGCCGCGATCGAGCCCGGGTCGCCCGGCACGGCCGCCGGAGACCCCGCCGGCCGTACCGCCCCGCGGCTGTCGCGTACGCGGATCTCCGACAGCTCGGCCGCCGGCCGCTCGGAAAGGGTCAGCCGGATGGCGGGCGGCGAGTCCTCGAGCGCCGCGCCCGCCGCGGGATCCGAGCGCACGAGCCCCGCGTGCGCTTCGGCGCTCCCCGCACCCTGGCTGCAGAGCACCGCGACGGCGAGCGCAAGAGCGGTCAGCAGCGCAGGAGGCCCCCGCTCACGCATCGCACCCCCTGATTCGCCCGGCTTCAGATCACGGCCGGGCATGCGTCGATGCCGAACCCACGCCGGAGGGTGACGCGATCCGCACCGCTCCCCTCCGACGGAGGCCCGCCGGCGACTCGCTACCCGAGGAGCTTCTCGTACTCCTCGGCCGAGATCTTCTGGTCACCGTCGGCGTCGGCCAGCTCGACGATCGTCGCCATCTGCTCGTCGGTGACACCGGAAGTGCCCTCGAGCGACGCTTTCAGCTCATTCGCCGTGATGAAGCCGTCGTCGTCCGTGTCGATCGCATCGAAATCCTCTTTGCTCACAGGACATCTCCCTGGGTTGGAGTTGGCGGCACGGAACCGTGGCCGAGCGTCGCGCTGCATCCCCTCGACTGCCCGACCTAGGCCCCTTCAGCCGGTCGGTGTCGCAGGCTAGTCCCGCGTCGAGGACGCGTCAAGCGCGTGACACGCACGCCCGCCGCGGCCCGTCCGCGAGGCGCTGCAAGCGCACCGCTCGCAGCTCGTCGCCGCGTGGCCTCGCTTCGACGGGGAGGCTGCGACGCGGTGCGTTGCCGCACGCGCCCGTAGCCTCGCTGGGCGCGGAGGCGGCGACCGCGGGTGCGTTGCTGCGGCAGTCCCGTGATGTATGAGTAGACCGTGCTCGCGCTGCTCACCGGCATCGTCGCGTTCGGGGTCGCGCCTCCGCCGGTCGTCATCGGCCACTCGGCGCAGGGACGGCGCATCACGGCGCGCCGCATCGGCGACCCGTCGAGCCCGCGCAAGGTGCTCGTCGTCGGCGCGATCCACGGCGACGAGGGCGCCGGGCGGCAGGTCGTAAAGCGGCTCGCGGCCGGTGGGGCCGCGGGCTCGTCGGACATCTGGCTCGTCTCGACCGCCAACCCCGACGGCTCGCGTCGCGCGACGCGCACCAACGCCCGCGACGTCGATCTCAACCGCAACTTCTCGCGCGGCTGGCGCGCGAGCGCACGCGGTCGCCTGGACTACTCGGGCCCCCGCCCGTTCTCCGAGCCCGAATCGCGCGCCGTCCGCCGGCTCGTCCTGAGCCTGCGCCCCCGCGTCACGATCTGGTTTCACCAGCCCTGGGGCCAGGTGCTCGCGCCCTGCCACGGCGCCGCCGGCCTGCAGAGACGCTACGCGCGGATCGCGCGCCTGCCGGTCAAGCGTTGTCGCGGCAGCGAGCTGCCGGGCACGGCCACGCGCTGGCAGATGCACGCCCTCCCGGCGTCGCGAGCGTTCGTCGTCGAGCTCGGCCCAGGCCGCCTCACGCCGGCCGCCGCGCGGCGCCACGCACGCGCCGTTCGCGCGGTGGCGGGCTGAGGCGTCGAGGCGACCTGACGCGATGCCCGGAAAGCCGCCCGATCGACCGGGTACGGTCCCGGCGCCGAGGAGTACTTTGGGTCCATGCCCAGCCCGATCGTCAACACCGCGGCCAAGATCATGTGCGCGCACGGCGGCCAGGTCACGCTGATCCCCAAGCAGATGAAGGTCCTCGTCGGTGGGCAGCCGGCGATGTGCGTGGGCGATCTCGTCGGGTCGCCGATCGTCGGCTGCGCGCAGCCGCCCACGCCCGCGACCGCGCCGTGCCTCGTCGTGGCGAGCGAGATCCCGACCCCGATGGTGGGCATGAACCCGAGGGTCCTGGTCGGCGGCAAGCCGGTGCTGCTCGCCGGCATCAACGGGATCACGAGCGGCGTCCCGCCGTCGCCGCTGATCGTCGCGTTCCCCGGGCAGACCACAGTCCTGGGCTAACCGGTGTCGCTCGACGACTACGACGTCATTCGCGAGCTGGGCCGTGGCGGCATGGCCGTCGTGCACCTCGCCCGCCAGCGGGACATGCAGCGGCTCGTCGCGCTCAAGGAGCTCGGCGGCTTCCAGGCCCGCGACCCCGCCTCGGTCGAGCGCTTCCTGCGCGAGTCGCGGATGGCGGGCTCGCTGAACCACCCGAACATCGTCACGGTCTACGAGTACTTCGACGACGACGGCACGCCGTACATCGCGATGGAGCTCGTCGAGGGCGGCTCGCTGCGCCCGCTCATCGGGGAGCTGTCGCTGCCGCGCGTCGCGCGCGTGCTCGAGGACCTGCTCGCCGCCGTCGGCCACGCCGGCAAGGCCGGCATCGTGCACCGCGACATCAAGCCCGAGAACACGCTCATCACGAAGGACGGGCGGATCAAGGTCGCCGACTTCGGGATCGCGAAGGGCGCCGCCGCGAGCGGGCAGCAGGGGCTCACGTCGGAGGGCATGACCGTCGGCACGCCCGAGTACATGTCGCCCGAGCAGGCGCTCGGCAAGGGCGTCGGGCCGCCGTCGGACCTCTACTCGATCGGCTGCATGACCTACGAGATGCTCACGGGGCGCCTCCCCTTCTCCGGCGACACGCAGGGCGCGCTGCTCGTCCGCCAAGTCTCAGAGCCCGTGCCCGACGTGCGCGAGGTCGACCCGCTCATCCCCGAGTCCGTCGCGCAGTGGGTCGCGACGATGACCGAGAAGGACCCCGACGACCGCTTCCCCGACGCGGCCGCCGCGTGGGAGGCCTTCGAGGAGGCCGTGCTCGAGTTCATCGGCCCGCTCTGGCGCCGCGACGCGACGATCGAGCCGGCGTCGGAGATCGACACCACGTCGCTGCCCGAGCAGACCGCCAAGCCCGCGGCGCGCAAGCCGTCGTCGGAGCCGATCGCGACGACCGGCTATCAGACCTACCAGGCGCCGGCCGCGCTGCACGAGGTGCTCGAAGGCGACTCGGACGCTGCGCCAGCGGTCGTCACGCCGCCTCCGCGCCCGGCCACGAAGCCCGTCCCGCGTCGTCCGGTGACGGCCGCGGTGCCGGTGCCGACGGTGTCCGGCGGGCCGGCCACCACGGCGAAGCCCGCGACGCCCGAGCCTCCCGGCGACGACCGCCGCCCGCTACCCGTCGGCGTGATCGCGGGCGTGGCCCTCGTCGTCGCGATCGTCGCGTTCGTCGCCGGCATGTCGAGCGGCAAGTCCGACCCGCCGGCGACCGCCAACGGCGACGGCTTCGTGCTCAAGGCGCCGCCGGGCTGGAAGCCCGCCGCGGCCGGCTCGATCCCCGCGCTGGGCGCGTCCAGCGCGCAGCTCGCACCGCCCGGCGCGCCCGCCGGCGAGGGGATCGCGGCCGCGCGGATGCCGACGGCGCGGTACGCGTCGCTCGCGGGCCGCGGCGAGGTGTCGCACACCGAGCTCGGCGCCGGGGAGGCGGTGCGCATCGCGTCGCGCGACGCGACGCTCTTCGTCCTGCCGACGGACGCCGGCCTCGTCGTCGTCGGCTGCACCGGCTCGGCCGAGGTAGCCGAGGCGTGCCCGGCGGCGGCCGGCTCGCTCGAGCTGACGCGCGGCAAGGCGCTCGCCCCAGGCCCGACCGACGAGGGCGCGCGGGCGCTCGGCGGCGCGCTGAACCGCCTGAAGGACGGCATCGACAACCCCACCGAGGACCTGCGCTCGGCCGGGTCGTCCAGCGCGCAGGCGACGGCGGCGAGCGACCTCGCGCGCGCGTTCCGGACAGCGTCCGGCGAGGTGCGGCGCGCGCCCGTGGGTGCGATCGCCAACGGCGCGCGCGACCGGCTCGCGACCGCGCTCGGCGCGGTGGCGACAGCCTGGACGAAGTACTCCAGCGCGGCGGACTCGCGCAGCTCGAGCGGGGTCGGCTCGGCGCGCTCGGCCGTCGATCGGGCGCGCTCGCGCGTCACCAAGGCTCGCGGCGAGCTCGCCGCGGCCGGATACCCGGGAGGTGGTTGAGTCGATGCGGACCTTGATCGTGGTGGTCGTCGTCGCGGTCGTCGCGGGAGCGGTCGGCTTCCTCGCCGGCGGCGCCTTGGGCGGCGACGACGGCGGGCTGAAGGGGACGGCGAACGCCGTCGAGAACGCGAGCAAGCCGATGCCGGCGCTCGTCACCGGGCCTACGGCGCCGGGGCTGAAGGCCTCGTCGGGCGGGAGTTCGAGCTCAAGCGGCGGCGGTGGGTCGAGCAGCGGTGGTGCCAGCTCGAGCGGCGGCGCTTCGAGCAGCGGCGGCGGCTCGAGCAGTGGTGGCGGCAGCTCGAGCGGTGGCGGCACGAGCAGCTCGGGCGGCAGCGGGTCGAGCGGCGGCTCGGCGACCCCACCCCCGCCACCGCCTCCCCCACCGCCACCGGCAGCGTCGGGCGGCGGACCGGAGTCGATCGAGGAGTAGGGGCCGGGCGCGCGCCGGAGCGAACGGCCGGCCGGTCTCGATCGAGGAGCAGGCGGCCGGCCTACACCCTGAACGACGCCGCGACGCTCTCGGCGTCGCGCTCGAGCGCGCCGCCGGGCTCGGACACCCGCAGCGGTCCGCTCGTCGGCGCGCCGCGCTGCTGCTGGACGTGGCGCAGCTCGTGGGCCAGCAGCTGCTGGCCCGCCGACGAGGCGGGCGAGTACTCGCCTTGGGCGAAGTAGATGTCCGAGCCCGTCGTGAACGCGCGCGCCTGCACGGACCGCGCAAGCGCGCTCGCCAGCGGATCGGTGTGGACGCGGACGTCCGAGAACGCGTCGCCGAGCGTCGCGGACATCTCGCTGCGCACGGCCGGCTCGAGCGGCGTGCCGCGCCCGCGACGCGACGCGATTTGCGCGCTCACCTGCGGATGCACGAGCCCGCCTTCGAGCAGGCCGTGTCGTGGAAGGAGGTCATCTCGATGTCCTAGTAATCGTCTGCACGATACGCCGGGTTGCGCCCCTTGTCAGCCACCGGCGACGTCTGCTTCGGCGTCTCGCGGCGGAAGCGGATGAGCTTGCCGAGCGGCTGGGCGCACGCGTCGTCGGACTGCACGATCGTGACCTCGAGGCCGTCCGGCCGCCAGGCGACGTCGCACGCCTGCGTGCCCGTGGCGACCGGCTGGACGAGCCGCAGATCGGTGAAGCCCGCGAACACGAGCTCGAAGCGGTCGGTCTCGATGTTCGTGATCGCGGCGATGCGCCGCCCGTGCGCGGAGTAGACCGCCACGCGGACGCCCTTGCCCGGCGCGCCGATCGGCGTCGCGGTGCGCCCCTGCCACTTCAGCGGATCGATCGTGAACGCGGACTTCGTGCGGTACTGGCGCACCGCGAACACGGACGGGTTGTCGCGCCGGCGCGCGGACACGAGGATCGCTTTGCCGTCGGGCCGCCACGAGATGCGCCCGTTGAGGTCCCAGCCGTCGTCGGGCAGACACAGGCGCCCGAGGTCCGGGAGGTCGAGCCGCCCGAGGCACAGGTCGCCGTCGCCCTCCTCGCGGCGGATCATCGCGACCGTCGTGGAGTCCGACGCGACCGTCGGGCGCACGAGCGTGTCGGGGCCGGCGTAGACGGTCCGGAAGTCGGCGTCCTTGCCGTCGTCGGCGAGGATGAAGCGCGTGCCGGAGCGGTAGAGGACCTGGCTTCCGCCCGGCAGGTACGACGGCTCGGCGGCCGACCCGCGCGGTTGCGGCAGCCGGTAGAGCTCCTTGCCTCCGACCGGGTTGAAGACGTGCACGACCGGCCCCTCCTCGACCGCAACCGGCGCCGGCCCGCCGGACGCCTGGACCGTCACGACGTCGCCCTCGTTCACGGTCTTGCCGACCTCGGGGTTGACGTGCAGCACCGTGCCGGCGTCCGTCGTCGAGATGCGCAGCTGGATGTCGGGCTTGAGCTTGAGCTTCTCGAGGTCGGCCTCGTACTCGTCGAGCGGCTTGTCCTTGAAGGCGGGGATCTTGACGTCGTCGGCCTTCTCCTTCTTGTCGGCCGCCGCGGCGGCAGCGGCGGTGGCGGCCTCCTTCTTCTCCTTCGCCCGCTGCTTGGCCGACGGCGGCGGCTTGCGCAGGAACACGCGCACGGACGTGCCGCGGTCGACCTGCAGCCCGGCGTCCGGGATCTGGCTGCGCACGACGTAGTTGTCCGGCGCGTCGGCGGGCTGGGTCTCGCCGAGCTCGAGGCCGTCGTCGCGCAGGCGCTTGTCTGCCTCGACGCGCGTCCGGCCCTTCAGGCGCGGGACCACGACCTTCGTGGCGCCGTCGGCTACGACGATGCTCACCGACGAGTCCTTGTCGACCTTCGAGCCGGCGTTCGGCGTCTGCTCGATGACGCTGCCGGGGTCGGCGTCGGGATCGACGCGCCGCTCGACGGGCTGGCTCAGCCTAAGGTCCTGCTCGCGCAGGAGCTTCTCGGCGGCGAACGCGTCCGAGGCGCCGACGAGCGACGGCACGTTCGTCTTCTGCGGCCACAGCAGGTAGACGACGATCGCGGCGACGGCGAGCAGGAGGATCAGCCCGATGAGCCACAGCGGCACGACCGGCTTCTGGCGGTAGACGACCTGCGTGCCGCTGACCGGCGCGCCCGGCTGCGCGCCACCGCGAAGCCGCGACAGCATGCGCGGATCCGGCCGCAGCTTCTGGCGCAGCTTCTGCAGCGGATTGAAGACCGGCGGCCTCGGCGGCTTGCCGGTCTTCAGCGGCGCCCCCGCCTTCTTGGCCTCCTCCTTGGCCTTGGCGGCGAGCTTCTCCTTCGACGGAGAGCCCCGCCGCCGCCTCGTCGACGACCGGCTCGGTCGCCAGCACGTCGACCCCGATGCGGTGCTCGCTGACGCGCCCGACGGGCTTCGGGATCCGCGGCCGGACGGTGAGCGTGTCGACGCCGACCTCGCCCGCCTCGATCGTGAGCCTGCCGACCTCGAAGCGGCGACGCAGCTTGCCGCTGTCGTCCATCGCGGCGGGCCATAGCATCTGCTCGGCGTTGCCGTCGTTGCGCACGGCCGTGCGGTAGCGCGCCTTGAAGCGGCCGGCCTTGACCGCAGGCACGACCTCGACCGACCAGGCCTGGAACGGCAGCACCTCGAAGTGCGCGATGGCGCGCGCGGCGAGGGTCCCGCCGGTGCGCGACAGCGCGACGAGCTCGAACGTCCAGATCCCGGCCGTCGAGCGGTAGTCGCGCGGCGGCGCGATGTCGATGCGCAGCTCGAGCTCGGAGTCGCCGCGGCCCGAGCCGAGTGGCACGAGGAACGCGGCGGAGGGCGACACGACGGCCCAGTTCTCGGGCAGCCCGAGCACGGCGAGGTCGTAGTTGTCGACGATCTGGCTCTCGTTGCGGACGGTCGCGCGGAACGTCAGCGCCGAGCCGGCGTCGACGCAGGGCACGCCCGCGACGCCGATGACGGGGTTGACGGGCTGCAGCACGAGCGATGCGTCGCCGGTGGGCGGCGGGCTCTCGGGGATCCCGACGAGCTGGTCGGGGAAGCCCGGGTCGGGCGGTGGCGGCTCGGGGGGGAGGAGCTCCTGGCCCACGGAGGCCGCGCCGCCGGCCTCCCCCGCGCCGGACGGCGAGCCGGGCTGGGCGGCGGCGGTATCCGACTCGCTCCGCGGCGGGCCGAGCTCCCCGGCGGCGTGCGGCGCGATCGTCCCGGCCGCCTCGGGGCCGCCGCCGGCCGGTGGCCCGCCGGCCGCGGCGCCACCGGGCGCGGCGCGACCGGGCGCGGCACCACCGGGCGCGGCGCCGCCGGGCGCGGCGCCACCGGGCGCGGCACCACCGGGCGCGCCGCCACCCGAAGCGGGCGCTCCCGCCGCGGGCTCCGGCTCGCTGAGCGGCGGCTCGCCCGCGGCAGCGCCGCTCGTCGCCGAGCGCGACGCGCCGTCGTCGACACCCTCGCTCGACGTCGCGTCCTCGCCCGCGCCGGCGGCACCGGGCACGGCCGCGATCATCGACGTCGGCGCCCACGCGAGGTACTCGCCGCACTGCTCGCAGAAGTCTCGCCCCGGGTCGTTCTGCGTCCCGCAACTGCGACAGACGGCGCCGTCGCTCACGGATCGTCTCCGGCGCGGTCGGGCGGCTCCTCGAACGGCGGGCGCAGCTCGCGCGGCGTGATGTCACCCGACGCCGCCGTCGGGACGTCCGGCATCGTCTTGACCTGCTTGCCCTTGCGCACGCGCAGCTTGTAGTGCGCGTGCACCGGCTTCCAGCTCTCGATGCAGCGCGCGACGGCCATCTGCGTCTCGGGCGCAAGCGACTCGTCGCAGACGACGTCGAACGACGCCACCGCAGCCGGCGGCGGCGTGTCGTCGACGCGCTCGGACACGACCACCGCGCCGTGGTCGTTGACGCGCATGACGACGTCCGGGAAGAAGAGGCTCAGCGCGAGCTCGAGGCCGGCGCGCGTGCCGCGCAGGCGCGCGAGCTCACCCGCGCGGCGCACGGCCTCGCGGCGCTGCTTGGCGGGCAGGCTCTCGACGTCGTCGACGCCGAGCCAGGTCGCGAGGGCGGCGAGGGCGTGCTCGGGCGCGAGGTCGACGTCGAGGTGCGCGGGCAGCGAGTCGAGCGTCGCGACGACCGGGTCGAGCACCTCCTCGAGCGCGTGCAGGAAGCGCATGACGAACGGCGGCGGCTGGTCGCGATGCGCGTTGAAGTCGCGCCGGTAGATGTCCGGCACGCCCTTGCGCAGGTGCTCGCGCGCGGACACCGTCGACGGGGCGTCCTTCGGACCCCCGGCCAGCGCGCCGTTGACAGCAAGCTCGAAGGTGGCCATCAGTGGTCCGTCCCGTGGGCCCGTGCCCGTTTGGGCGGTTGCCGGCGCCGGCTGGCAAGGACGCAGTGAGGGAGTGGCCCCCTAGGGCCATGACCGAGCGAGGACGCCGCCAGGCGGTGATCGGCGGCCGATCCAAACGGGTGCGGGTCCACGGGACGGACCACTTACGTCCCGCGCATGGTGGCCTTGACGATGTGGACGCCGGAGGCGATCGTCTCGTCGGGCTCCAGCACGATGTGCGACCCCGCCGGCTCGGGCGACTGCTTCCCGGTCACGAGATCGGCGCGGTACATCCGCAGCAGCCGGACGTACTCGACGCCGGGGATCTGGTGCACGACCCCGTACAGCTCGCCCTGGTTCAGCGTGCGCCCGAACTCCCAGCCGGACCCGATGTCCCCCGGCGTGCCGCCGACGAGCGGGTTGAGGAAGCGATACAGCTCGCGCAGCGTCTGCTCGCGGATGCGCACGAGGTCGGCGAGCGGCTCGGTCTGCAGCTCGACGACGACGCTCACGCCGCGCAACCGCACCGGCGCGACGTGCACCGTCGCGCCGAGCAGGCGCCGCTCGTCGAGGTGGCTGGCGACCTCCTCGAGCAGGTCGCGCGGCGGCTGCAGCTCGTCGAACTCCAGGCGCCGGTCGGCCGGATGCAGGTGCGGCAGGATGCGAACCGCGACACCGTTGCCCTCGTCGGGCGGCACGCAGACCGCGCGCGCGACGCGCGGCGACGCCTCCCCGGCGAGGTACTCGAAGTCCTCCGACGTGACGGCCCGGTGGCGTGAGCGCAGCTCCATCGCGCCGCGCACGCGCACGTTGTCGAGCCCCTCGGGGTCGACGCCGCCGCGCGCGCCCGCCGGGTTCGTGACGGACGCGATCCCCGGCGGCCCGGCCTTCAGGACCGTGAGCGTGCCCGGCAGGACGTTGCCGCGCAGCCCGCCGCCCGAGCGGTAGCGCGACATCCGCAGCGTGGCGCCCTTCGGCGGCACGGCGCCGTAGTAGCGCCAGTCGCCGTCGGCCTGGCGCACGGCGGGGCCCAGCTCGATCGTGCCGTGCGCGGCGTCGCAGACATAGACGCGATCGGAGGGACCGCACTCGTTGAAGGCGTCGCGATGCTCCCAGCGCTGCCACTCGCCGACGTGCGGATCGCGGACCTCGAGCCACTCGTCCTCGGAGGGCATGAGCATCGGGGGGCGCAGCACGCCGAACGTCTGGCCCGGCGTGCCGTCGCTCTCGCCGAGGATCTCGCCGTCGACGTGCTCGGCGTGCTGGCACATGAGGATCGCGCCGACCGGCTGGCCGGTGATCGTGAACATCTCGGGCGGGCGCTCGTACGCGGCGCCGCCGGCTTCCTCGGGCGTCGCGACGCGGCAGCGCAGCCAGTGCAGGCGGTGGCCGCCGAACGGGACGCGCTCGCTGTCGCCGGCGAGCTCGAGCAGGACGTCGCCATCGCCGAAGTTGAAGCCGCCGGTCGTGTCGTCCAGCACGGTCACCGGCTCCCAGATGAGGTCGCCGCCGGGGTGCTCGCCCGCCGACACCTCCCAGCGCAGCGGCGGGCGCCGCGGGTCGACGCCGGCGCCGCGCGCGGGCTCGGCCTCGACGCTGATGCGCATGAGCAGGCGCGAGAGCGGCTCGTCGAAGCCGAGGTGCATCGCGTCGCTGGGGACCGGCACCGCGGAGAACGCCGCGCGGTCGGCGCCGATCGGGCGCGCGACGCCCGCGTCGACGGCGATGTTGCGCCGCTCGCCGTCGCGGTCGACGACGTAGGCCGACGGGCGCAGCGGCTCGATCGTGCGGCTCTCGGCGACCTCGAAGACGACGGACTCCTCGTAGGCCGTGCGCACCGTGCCGACCTCGGTCTCGCCAGCGGCGAGCGTGATCGGCTCGTCGGGCGTGGCCGCGAGCATGAACCGCACGCGCGTGCGGGCCGGCGTGGCGGGGCTCATCGGCACGCCGAGCAGCTCGAGCAGCCGGACGTAGATCTTGTCCGGCACGCGATTGAGCCGGTAGGTCGTCATCTCGGTCATCCACGCGAACAGCTCGATCAGCGTGATCCCCGGGTCGGACACGTTGTGCTCGGTCCACTCCGGGCAGCGGCGGACGAT
The DNA here is from genome assembly GCA_963743055.1 of uncultured Actinomycetes bacterium. Taxonomy (GTDB): domain Bacteria; phylum Actinomycetota; class Thermoleophilia; order Solirubrobacterales; family Solirubrobacteraceae; genus CADCVQ01. The sequence goes on from CAVUOK010000012.1 coordinate 161,677, forward strand.
GCGCGTGCGCGCCTCGCTCACAAGCTCCTGGAAGCCGCGGTCGTCGAGCTCGATCTCCGGCAGCCTCACCACGACACGACCTCCGCGTCGACGATCTCGTCCGCGCCCTCCTCCTCGGGGATGACGTAGAACGGGTGGACGAGGTTGCGCACGCCGGGGACCTCCGGGATCTCGTAGGTGAGGACGATGTCGAGGCGGCCCTCGTGGCGGGCGCCGAGGTCGAAGTCGACGCCGACGACCGACGCGCGCGGCTCCCAGCGCTCGATCGCCTCGCGCACCGCGCTCTCGATCGCGCCGAACGCGGACGCGTCGAGGACGTCGAAGACGTGGTCGTGCACGGCGCAGCCGAACTCGGGGCGCATCGGGCGCTCGCCGGGCGCGGTCGCGAGGATGATCGAGAGCGCCTGCGCGATGTCGGTCTCGCCCGTGACGAGCGTGATCGCGCCGCGCTGGTCGACCGCCATCGGGAACGCGAGGCCGGATCCGAGGTTGCCGTTCATCCGAGCATCACCGTGGCGCCGGAGAGCTGCAGGACGCCCGACGCCTGGACCTGGACGACCGAGCCCTTGAGCTGGACGGGGCCGTTGCCTTCGACGGTCACGCCGGCGGTGCCCGTGATCTTGATCTGCGCGGTCGAGCTGATCTCGACGCCCTGCGTGCCCTTCTGCGTGACCTTGCCGTCCGTCTGGATCGTGATCGCGCCGCCCTGCGTGCACGAGAGCTTCATGTCCTTGCCGGCCGCGACCTCGAACGTGCCCTGCTCGCTCTTCACCGTGATGTCTTCGCCGCTTGTCAGCAGAGTCTTCTTGTCGCTCTTGACGTCGAGGTCGCGCGGGAAGCGCGCGGCGAGCGAGCTGGTCGTCTTGACGAGGTCGCCGCCCGGCTTGTCCACGCCGTTGAAGAGCGCGCCGAGGACGACGGGGCGGCGGACGTCGCCGTGCTCGAAGCCGATCGCGACCTCGTCGTTGACGTGCGGGAGCGTCACGGTCCCGCGAGCGTTGCCGGCAGCACCCCGGGCGATCCGCGCCCAGCCGCTCTCGACCTCGTCGTTGAGCAGCGGGTAGCGGACCTTCACGCGGCCGAGCTTGTCGGGGTCGTTGTTGTCGGTGACGATCCCGATGACGAGCTGGTCGGCGAAGCGAGGGCCGTGGCCGCGCTGCACGGTCTCGGCGAGCGGCCTGCCGCCGGCGCCGAGCGTCAGCTGGGTCACGTAGCCGCGCGTGCCGTAGACGTGGACGGCCGAGACGATCCTGTGCGTGCCGCCGAAGCGCTGGCCGACGCCCGAGATGTCGACGTACTCGCCGGCGAGCAGCAGCGGATCGCCCGAGCCGGTCGCCGTGGCCTGCAGGCGCTCGTGGCCGAGGTGCAGTGCGGCGGACTTCGCGCGCGACTCCGCCTCGGCGTCGGTCGAGACGTGGGCGGTCGCGATCAGCACGTTGCTGCCCGAGACGACGCCGTTGACGGTCGAGTCCTGCACGGAGGTCGAGGCCTTCGGGACGGCGTTCTTGGCGATCGCCTTCTTGCGCTTCACGTCCCAGCCGCGGACGTCGACCTTCGCGACCTGGCCTAGGCTGCTCACGCGCGGGCGAAACCGCTGGAGGGTCTCGCCATAGACGAGCTGGGCGGCGGCGCCCTTCGGCTTGGACGGGTCGATGATGTGCAGCGCGCCCTTGGCGACGTCGAGCTCGCCGCCGTGGCTCTCGACGAGCCGCGACAGGTACTCCCAGTCGGTCTCCCCCACCTGATGGCGCTCCTCGGCCGGGCCGCCGGGCAGCGTCGCGAGCGTGCCGACCTTGACGCTGTGCTCGCCCGCCATCTTGCGCGCGATGTCGGTGACCGTGGTCTGGCGGAACGTGCGGGTCGTCGTGCGGCGGTGCATGCGGTGCGAGCGGTCGTGCGCGGTGACGGTGAGCTCCATGACGGGGTCGCCCGCGAGCGTCGACCCGAGCTCGGCCTCGAGCGTCGTGATCTCGCCGTCGAAGACGTCTCCGGGCTGGCCGCCGACGGCCTTGGCGAGCTTGACGGTGACGGGCGCGCCGAGCGCGAAGCGGCTGTCGTCGATGACCTTCAGCGTGCCGTTGGGGTCGGGGTCCTCGGCGAGGCGGATCGTGCAGACGTCGGGCAGGCCGACGGTCGTCTCGACCTTCACCTCCATGATGCGGCTGGCGAGCGTCGGGTCCATCGGGCTGCCGCCGAGCGTCACCTTGCAGCCCGCGGCGAGGTCGGTCGCAGCGCCGACGGGGCTCATGACGGGACCTCGGGGATCGTGAGGCGGCGGCCGGGGCGCAGGGCGAACGGGTCGTTGATGTTGTTCGCGCGCGCGATCGTGCGCCAGGCCGTGGGGTCGCCGTAGGCGTCGTAGGCGAGCGAGGGGAGGGAGTCGCCCTCGCTGACGATGCAGCTCGAGCCCGCTTCGGCGGCGCGCGTCGTGGGGTTCTGGCCGGCGGGGACGCCGCCGCCGGTGCGCGGGTCGGGGGCGACCTGCAGGAGCGTCATCTGGGCCCAGGCGCGGACCGGCTCGCCGTCTGCGCGGAAGAGGACGAAGCGGACGTCGAGGCTTGTCGCGACTGCCTTGAAGGACTCGTACGCGCCCCAGCGGAACGTGACGGTCGGCGGCGCGCTGCCGGCGCCCGAGCCGCCGTTGGGGACCTCCATCATCGCGAACAGGCTGTCGGTGACGGGGCGGACGCTCGGCTTGGCCGGGGTGGAGAGCGTGACGTCGAACAGCAGCTCGACGGTCATCTCGCGGGGCGCGCCGCCGACGAACTGCGGGACCCCGAAGCTCACGCCGGGGATGCTCTGGACCTGGTAGCCGTTCGTCTTGGAGATCGAGTACTGGGCGGGGTTGAAGAGGCAGTCGATCGGTGGCTTGCCTTCGATCTCGAGCTTCGCGCGCTGGACGCTGGAGGGCCCGGCGGCTGCGACCGCGCCTCCGGCGCCGGGGGCGTCGGTGGCTCCAGGTTGGGCGGGGACGACGCCGGTGCCGGGTTGGTCGGCGACTGCGGGCGTGCCGGCCGCGGGGGCGTCGGCTCCGGCTTCTGCGCCGGCCGGGGTTTCGGCGCCGGGGGCTCCGGCGCCGGCGGGGGCGTCGGCGCCCGGGGCTTCTGCGCCGGCGGGGGCGTCGGCGCCCGGGGCTTCTGCGCCGGGCGCGGCGGCGCCGGCGGGGGCCTCGGCGCCGGGGGTCGCGGGAGCGCCGGCTGCGGCCTGCGCACCGGGCACGGCGGGTGGCGCTGGTGCGCCGGCACCCACGCCGGGCAGGGCACCCGCCGCGGCCGCTGCTGCGGCGCCCGCGGCCGCGCCGGCGGCGGCGACGGCCGCGGGCGGGACGCCCGCCGCTGCCGCGGCGTCGGCGAGGCCGGCGGCGCTCGGAACCTGACCGGCGGCGGCTGCCGACGCGGCCGCCGCCGCAGCCTTGGCAGCCTCCGGCGGCACGCCCGCGGCCTCGGCGGCGGCGGCCATGCTCGCGGCGTCCGGAGGCTTGCCGGCGGCCGCGGCCTGTGCGGCGGCCTTGGTGGCGGCGACGGCCTCCGGCGGCGCGCCCGCAGCCGCGGCTGCCGCGGCGACGCTGTCCGCGCTCGGCGGCTGACCCGACTGAGCGACGTTCGCCGCGGCCTTCGCGGCGGCGACAGCCTCCGGCGGCGCGCCGGCAGCGGCGGCCGCGGCGGCGACACTGTCCGCACTCGGCGGCTTGCCGGCGGCAGCAGCGGTCGCGGCCTGCGACGCGACACCCTGAGCCTCGGGCGGCAGCCCGGCGGCGGCAGCACCCGCGGCTGCAGCGGCGCCGGGAGTAGTAGGCACGCCAGCCGGAGCAGCAGGCGTCGCACCACCCGCGGGCGCACCGCCACCGCCAGGCGCGGCGTCGCCACCGGCAGCCGCAGCGCCCCCACCCCCTGCCGCCTCGCCCCCGGACGCCGGCGCCGCCTCGCCACCATCGGCAGCCGCAGCATCACCCGCTCCGGCCTCCGCGCCACCGCCAGCCGCAGCCTCCCCACCACCGCCAGCAGCAGTCTGCCCACCGCCAGCCTCCGCGCCACCGCCAGCCGCAGCCTCCCCACCACCGCCAGCAGCAGCCTGCCCACCGCCAGCCTCCGCGCCACCGCCGGCAGCCCCCTCGCCACCCGCAGCAGCCTCACCTCCACCAGCGGCCTCGCCACCGCCAGCAGCAGCCTCACCACCGCCAGCGGCCTCGCCACCGCCTGCAGCAGCCTCACCACCGCCCGCAGCAGCCTCGCCACCGCCCGCAGCAGCCTCACCTCCACCAGCGGCCTCGCCACCGCCCGCAGCCTCACCACCGCCCGCAGCAGCCTCGCCACCGCCAGCGGCCTCGCCACCGCCCGCAGCAGCCTCACTGCCACCAGCCTCCGCGCCACCGGCCGAAGCCTCGCCACCGCCGGCCTCCGCGCCACCGCCGGCAGCCTCGCCACTGCCGGCAGCCTCGCCACCGCCGGCGTCCGCGCCAGCAGCCTCGCCACCGCCAGCCTCCGCGCCAGCGGCCTCGCCTCCGCCGGCTTCGGCGCCACTCGCATCGCCGCTGGCCTCCGCGCCCGATGACCCCTCGGCGTGCGCGGTGTCACCTGAATCCTCCGCGGTGGACGCCTCACCCGAGCTCTCTCCGCTCCCGTCGGCGGCCGGCTCGCCGCCCCCGCTCTCGGCCGCCGCCGGCTCCGCGCCACCGGCCGTCTCGCCCTCGGTCGAACCCGACTCGCCGTCGACGGCATCCGCACCGCCGGCGTCCTTGCTTGCCGCAGACTGCGTGTCGCCGCCGCTCGCGTCGCCGCCCCCAGCCTGAGCACCGGCGTCCGCGCCGCCGGCGTCCGCGCCCGCAGTCGCGGCACCCGTGCCCTCCGCGCCAGCTGGCGCCTCGGCAGCCGCGGGCTGATCTGCCGCTGGCGCGGCCTCCTCGGCCGCGGCCTCGCCAGCCGCCGGATCCTCGCCGGCACCTGCCCGGGGCTCTTGGCCCGCAGCCGGCGCGTCGGCGCCCGCGGGCGCTACACCCTCGGCCTTGCCACCGTCCTTCTCGGATTTGTCGTCCGCCTTGTCGCCACCGATCCCGAGGAAGTCCCCGAGGCCGTCCGCGAAGCCGCCTTCCTTCTCGCCGTCGCGTTCGTCGGTCACGGCGGCATCACCGTCATGCCGCCGTGGGCGACCTCGAGCTCCTCGCCCGCGACGTCGCCGCCGCTGGCCGACAGCACCGGGCCCGTCCAGCGAATCGGATACGCCTCGGCGAACGACCACGCGCGAACCGCGACACCGTCGTTGGACAGGAACGTGACCGTCATCGTGTGGCGCTCGGCCCCGAGCCGGGTCTTCGAGAACCACTCCTCCACGGCGCGGCTCGTCAGGCCGTTGGAGAGCACGAGGTTCGGATACGTGATCTGGCCGGGCAGCCGGTGCACGAGGTCGTTGATGCCACCCTCGCGGTACTCGAGCACCTCGACGGTCGCTTCGAGCCCGCGAATCGAGCCGAAGGTGCCGAGCGTGCGGCCGAGGACCTCGGCCGTGAACGCCGCGGCGGCGACCGATGCGGTGTCCGCGACCTGGGGCGGTGATCCGGTGGGCGGCTTCATCAGCGCAGGTCGTCGAGGAGGTAGCCGAGGCGCTCGCGACCGTCGCGCAGCTCGTGGCGCAGGCGCTCGAGGACATGGTCGGCGAGGGCGTCGAGGTCCGGCGGCTCGGCCTGTGCGGACACCTGCGGCGATCCGCTGCCGTTCTGCCCGGGCGCCACGGGCGCGCTGGACTCCGTGCGGGCAAGCGGCGCGGGACGGGTCATCGGAGGCGGACTGGGCCAGCGCGCGACAGCGAGCACAGGCGCGATCGCCGGTGCGGCTACGGCAGCGGCCGGATCCAGCGCCGCGGGTGCCGGCGCCACGGTCGCCGGCAGGGCGTTGCGGAAGGCTGCGAGCGTGGCCGCGCGAGTCGGCTCGGGCCGCCCCGACGGCTGGCGAGCGAGCGACGCATGCGCGCCCTCGGCCGTCGGTACCGACGCCAGGCCGGCTGCCGCATCCGCCGGCCGCGCGGCTATCGGCGGCCCGGAGGCATCCGGCACCGCAGCCGCCCGCGGCCCAGCGACGGACCCATCGATCGCCGCAGCCGCCCGCGGTCCAGCGACGGACCGATCGATCGCCGCGGCCGCGAACGTCGGCGCGGCGGACCCAGCCGCTGCCGGCGCGGCAAGCCGCCGCACAGCGGACCCATCCGGCGTCGGAGCGGGCGGCGACGGAGCGGTCGTGCCCGGGTGTTCGGAGCCCTCGGTCGCCGCGGCAGGTCGGCTTGCGCGGGGGCGCAGCGACACGTATCTGACCGGAGATGCGTCCGGGCGACCGGTCGCGGCGCCGACACCCTCAGCGGATCGCGTCCGGGCCGCAGCCACGGGCCCCACGACCGTGCCGCGCATAGCCGGCGGGTCCTCGCGCTGCGCCGACCGATCTCGGGCCGAAGGCAGCACCTCCGCCGGCGCGGGAGCCCGGGGGCTCTCCGGGCGCGCCGCAGGTGCTGTGCCCCCAACCCCACCCGTGACGTCTTCGGTCGTCGCGACGGGCGCAGGCGACACGGGTGCGGCAGCGCTGGGCGTCGTGCGCGCCGGCTGCGCTGGCCGCGCCTCAGCCGTGCCGGCGGCCGGTCGCGGGGCAGTCGCGGGCCCTGCGGGACCGGAAGGACCGTCCGCGTGCGACATCCCGGGCGCGCCAGACGAGTCCGCCATCGAGGGTGCCGCGGACGCAGCGGTGGCGCCCGGTACGAATGGATCGGCGGTGACGGAGCTGCCCACGGGCGATGTGCGCGCGGCGGCGGACGAGAGGAGTGGCGTGGAGCCGGCGTCGGCCTGCGGCAGGGGCGTCGTCGAGCCGGCGTGAGCCAGCGGCAGGAGCGGCGTGGCGCCGGAGTGTGCCTGCGGCAGGAGCGGCGCGGAGCCGGAGTCTGCCTGCGGCAGGAGCGGCGCGGAGCCGGAGTCTGCCTGCGGCAGGAGCGGCGCGGAGCCGGAGTCTGCCTGCGGCAGGAGCGGCGCGGAGACGGGGTCTCCCCGCGGCAGGAGCGGCGCGGAGCCGGCGTCGGCGGTCGACCCGCCGGGTCGCGCGGAGCCCGCTGGCGGCGACGTCGCGTCCGGGGGCGGTGCCGGCTGGACAGGCTGCCCACCAGTCCGAGACGGCACGCCCACCGCCGCGGCTGCGCGGGCGAGGGCAGCCGACGGTGCCCGCACGAACGCCGCGGGAGCCGGCTGCGGCGAAGTGGCCGCGGCGCCCGTTGGTGACTCGACGGAGGAGGGCGCACGGACGGGCACCGGTGGCCCGGGCGCTCCCCCGTAGCGGGAGGACGCGGCCCCCGGTGCCGGCGGCGCGACCGACCGCGAAGACGCGGATGTCGCGGCCAGTGGACCGGAGGAGTCGGGCGGCAGCGCGGACGAGCCCGTGAGCGGAGGGGCCGCCGAGCCTGAGGACAACGTCGGCGGCACCTCGCGGCCGAAGCTGGAGGACGCGGGCGCAGGATCAGACGGAGCTGGTCGCGCGGTGGCCGGAGCTTGACCGCTGGACACCTGCGCTCGCGCCGCGGGTCCGGAGGTCGCCGTGGGCGGAAGCGTCGAGGTGCCCGGCGGCGCCGGGGTGGAGGCCCCCGTGGCGGCAGCCCCCCGCGGCAGGGCCGGGCCCCCGCCCTCGTTGCCGTCGGCGGACGGCGCCGCGGAGCTCCCGGAAGGCGTGGCGATCGGGGATACCGCCGGGGACCCGGCGGTGGCGGGTCCGGTCGGCGCACCGGGCTTGGCCATAGACGAGCCGGAACGGACCGCCGCAGGCGTCGAGGACTTCGGCGCGGGACGCGAAGCGGCTGCGGCCTCCCGGGCCTGTGACGCAGCGCGGTCGGTCGCCTCAGCGGACGGCGCCGACGACATCGAGGCTGACGCCGCCGGAGCCGCTGACCCGGCAGGCGCCGCAGGGGGACCCGGACTGTCGAGAGTGGCCGGCCCGGCGGGCGCGTCTGCCGGGGGCGGCGGCGCGGAAGCCGCCGGTTGGGCGGGCGTCGCGCCGGTAGCGGGCGGCACGGGACCCCCTGGCGCCGCAGGCGCAGGGCTGGGCACGGGAGCGCCCTCGAGCCGGGACTCCGCACCGAGACCGCCGGCCCGAGGCGCGGATGCCGCCGGGGCCGCGGCCATGCGCGGCAGAGGCGGAGCCGGCGCGGCTGGCGCTGTGGGCGCGGGGGTCGGCGGGAGCGAGCTGATGCGCACCGGGCGGCCGCTGCGCGACCCTCTCCCACCCTCGATGATCCGCGTCTGCCGCGGGGCCTTCGGCCTCGGCGGCTCGATCGTCGGGAGCATCGGGACGTTCGAGACGTCCAGGTTGTGTGTCTTCCCGACGAGGTAGCGCCACGCCTCTTCGCTGATGTGGCTGGGCCGCGGAGCGATGACGTGGCCGAAGGTCATGTCGGGGCCCGCGGGTGCAGCCGGTGGCGTGGTGGCAGGCGGCGGCGGGGCAGCGGCGGCAGGGGGCAGCGCAGCCTCGGCGCTCGCGGCGGCAGGGGGCGGCGCAGGCGCCGCGCTCGGCACGGCAGGACCCGGCGGCGCAACGGGCGTCGGAGCGGAGGCGGGCGGCGGCGCAGAGGCGGCTGGCGCGGCGGCCCAGGGTGGCGCAGCGGGCGCGGCGGGTGGCGGCGCCGAGGCGGCCGACGCGGCGGCCGGGTGCGGCGGCGCAGCGGACGCGGCGGGCGGCGGCGCAGAGGCGGCGGCCGGTAGGGACCCGGCGAGCGCGACGGGCGGCGGCGGCGCGGCGGACTTACCGGACGGCGGGGCAGAGGCGGCGGCGGCCGGTGGTGACCCGGCGGGCGCGACGGGCGGCGGCGGCGCGGCGGCCGCGCCGGACGGCGGCGCAGAGGCGGCGGCGGCCGGTGGCGACCCAGCGGGCGCGACTTGCGGCGGCGGCGCGGCGGCCGCGCCGGACGGCGGTGCGGTCGCGGCGGGAGGCGCGGCGGCGGGCGGCGCGGCTGCCGAGCGCGTCACCGCGACCCGCGGCAGCGGACCAGCCGGCGCCACCGGCACCTCGACCGAGATGTCGATCGGCGAGCCGGGCTCGCCCGCGGCAGGATCCGCCACGAAGGGGACCTCGGGAGCGGGCGCGGGCGCAGAAGCAGGCGCGGGCGCAGAAGCAGGCGCGGGCGCGGAAGCAGAAGCAGGCGCGGGCGCGGAAGCAGCCGCGGGTGCGGAAGGCGGCGCGGGCGCGGGCGCGCGCGGCGCCGGAACGGACGCGCGGGGTGCAGTCGGAGGCGCGGACGCCTGCGCTAGCAACTCCGTCGCGACCTCCGACGGCCCGTCGGGCATCACAATCGACGCCGGCAAGGACGGCGCCGCCACCGAGGCTCGCGCCGTCGGCGGCAACACCGCCGCCGCCAGCCGCAGCGGCGCGCCCGCCCGCTTGGGCAGCCGCCGCAGCGCCGGCGCCGAGTACCGCGCCAGCGCCTGCTCGCGCCCGGCGAGCCGCTCGAGCGCGCGCGGAGTGGCGCGCAACCCGATCGGAACGCGGGCCGGGGGATCCGTGGAGTCCGAGCTCATCGCCCGGGGTCGGTCGCAGCCATGGCCGAGCCGACGGCGAGCAGCAGCCGCCGGTCACGGTGCTCGAGATCAAGCGCGGCGTCCAGCGGCCACGCGAACCGGCGGGCGAGCTCGGCCGCCTCAGCGATCAACTCCTGCTGAGACGGCCTCGTCATCCCCCCAGGCCACCGTCCTCGAGCCCTGCCAGGTCGACCTCGAAGGCGGACGAGCACGTCGGGCACGTCACCGTGCCGACCACCTCCTCGCTCGAGTTGACCCGTTCGTAGAGGCGCTGCAGGTGGTCGAAGTCGACCGCGTACAGGTCCTGGATCAGATCCGGCGTGAGCTGCTCCGCGGGCAGGTCGCCCAACCGCGTCACCGTACGCGCGAGCAGCAGCACGCTGAGATACGCACCGTTCGTGCGCACCGAGGCATCCCGCAGGGGCTCGATCTCATCACGAGCCGTGGCGAGGCGCATGACGCCGTCGCGGTGGATGCGACCCGCCGCGTCGGCGTAGCCCTGCGGGAGCGTGAACGGCACTTCGGTGCGCATCGCCGCGGGCTACTTCGTCCGCTCGATCTTCTCGCAGTCGAACGTCGCCTGCAGATCGAGGTGCGAGCCGTGCTCCACGCCGATCGTGTTCACCGTCAGGCCCGTGATGACGGCCTTCGTGAGGTTCCACGTCGCCACCGCGGTGTTCGCCGCGTTGAACAGCGTGAGCGTGCCGTCCTTCATGTTGCCCTCGAGGCCCTTCTCGGCGACGGCCTTGATCCACGTGTCCAGGCCGAGGTCGGCGGTGGCACCTGCCGAGCACGTGACCGAGCCGTATTCGACCGCGCTCGCCGTGCGCTGGCGCAGCGGCTGGCCCTGGGCGTCGGACGTCGCCGACGTGTGCAGCGGGACGCTGATCGACACGCCCTGCACGTCCTTGAACTGCGCGTTGACACCCGGAAACTGGAGGTCGAAGTACTTCGCGTCCAGCGGTGGTGGAGGTACAGCCATTCGTCAGATCCTCTTTCCTCGTTCTCTGATTGACCGCGGTGACCGGCGCGAGGCAACGGGCAGGGACTACTCCCCGCCCTCCTCGCCACCACCGTCGCCGCTCTCGATGTACTGGCTCAAGCGGAAGATCACGAACTCCGCGGGCTTGACCGGGCTGATGCCGACCTCGCAGATGACCTGCCCGGCCTCGATGACCTCGGGCGGGTTGGTCTCGGCGTCGCACTTGACGAAGAACGCCTGCTCGGCCGACGAGCCGAACAGCGCGCCGCCGCGCCAGAGGTTCGTGAGGAAGTTCCCCACGGACGCGCGCAGCTTCAGCCACAGGCGCTCGTCGTTGGGCTCGAACACCGACCACTGCGTCCCCTCGAGCAGCGTCTGCGACACGAAGTTGAACAGCCGGCGCACGTTGATGTAGCGCCACTCCGGATCGCTTGACAGCGTGCGCGCGCCCCAGATCCGGATGCCGCGGCCGCTGAACGCGCGGATGCAGTTGATCCCGAGGCGGTTGAGCTCGCCCTGCTCGACGGACGTCAGCTGGAAGCCGAGCTTCGTCGCCCCCATGACGACCTCGTTGGCGGGCGCCTTGTGCACGCCGCGCGTGTCGTCGGTGCGAGCCCACACGCCGGCGACGTGGCCGGACGGCGGCACCATGATCGGCCGCTTGGAGAGCGGGTCGATGACCTCGATCCACGGCCAGTACAGGGCGGCCATCTTCGAGTCGTAGCCGGCCGTGTCCTTGCGCCACTCGAGGATCTCCTGCGGGATGAGGTTCGGCGGCGAGTCGAGGATGCACATGCGGTCGCCGAGCAGCTCGCAGTGGCTGATCATCTTGCCCTGGGCGTCGCGGAACATGACCTCGTCGCCGTCGAGCAGCTTGACGGCGTCCGGCATGCAGACGATCGAGACCTCCTCGATCGCGACGAGGCCGCCCATGCCGATCCGCTTGGCGGCGTCGCCCTCGAAGTCGCCCGAGCTGAGGTTCGACGTGCTCGGCGCGGACGCGACGAGCGTGTACTTGCCCTCCTTCGGCGCGCGCTGGGTCTCGGGCAGCGCGGAGCCCGTCTCCTCGATCTTGATGAGCTTCGAGTTCGCGTTGACCTTCGTGACGAGGTTGCCACGGCCCTTCTTGACCGGGCCCTCGAACTCCTCGCGGTCGTCGCCGGCCGTGACGACGATGCGGTACGTGATGTCCTCGGGCTTGGGCGGGTCGTCGCCCTCGCCGGCGGCCGGCGGCTCGGATGAGATGTCGACCGTCACCGGGCCTTCGACGCCCTGCTTGGCGATCGCGCGCAGCGTCTCGACGCTCGTGTCGCCGGCGGCCGGCAGCGCGGCGACGGCGGGTGGGCCGGAGCCGTTGCCGTCGGCGCCGATGCGGATGACCCAGCACAGCGAGCCGCCGTTCTGGAAGAAGCCGTAGACGCTGTGCGCGAGGTATGCGTCCTGCATGAACGGGCCTGCGTCCGGGTTGGCCGGATCCCCGAAGACGCGTGCGAACTGGCTCCAGTTGGCGATCCGCATCGGGGTGTTGACGGGCCCGCCGGGAGCGAGACCGATGAAGGCGGCAACCGAGGTGCTGACACCCTCGAGCGGCTTCTGGGCGGCGGGGATCTCCTCGACATAGACACCGGGAGTCAGGTACGTCGTCGGCATTGCGCTCCTTGTCTTCGGCTTGAGGGTCGGTCGGCGGGACGGGCGCTCTCAGGGGTCGGTCGCAACTCTCACGCGCGCGCCGCGCGCGTGACAGTGACGGCCGTGCAGCCCTTCGGGCAGAGTTGGCGCATGACCGAAGCCTCCCTCTACGACGAGGTCCCGTATCCGGGCCGCGCGTTCCCGCAGACGCACCCCGACCGCCTCGCGACGATGGCGACGCTCTACGGCCTCGACCCCGTCGCGCCCGGTGCGTGCACCGTCGTCGAGCTCGGCTGCGGCGACGGCGGCAACCTCCTGCCGATGGCGCTCACGCTGCCCGGCTCGACGTTCCTCGGGATCGACTCGTCCGGGTACGCGATCGAGCGCGCGCGGGCGATCGCGGCCGAGCTCGGCCTCGGCAACGTCCGCTTCGAGGAGCTCGGCTTCGACGGATTCGAGCCGGCGCCGGGCAGCGCGGACTACGTCATCGCGCACGGCGTGTACTCGTGGGTGCCCGAGGCCGCGCGCGACCGCCTGCTCGCCGTCTGCGCGGCGGCGCTGTCGCCGCGCGGCATCGCGTACGTGAGCTACAACGTGCTTCCCGGCCACCGCACGCGCCAGACGCTGCGCGACATGCTCGCGCTCGAGCTCGAGCACGTCGAGGATCCCGCGGCGCGGATGGCCGCCGCCCGCGAGCTGCTCACGGAGGCGAGCTCGATCTGGCCCGCGGGCCCCGGCCTGGAGACGACGCTCGGCAGCCAGGCGCGGATGCTCGTCGCCCAGGACGACGCGCTGTTCTTCCACGACACGCTCGCGCCGATCAACCTCGCGCCGTACTTCCGCGACTTCGCTGCGCACGCCGCGACGCACGGGTTGCGGTTCGTCTCGGAGGCCGAGTTCACGGAGATGCAGATCGGCGCGCTGCCCGCGGAGCTGCAGCGGCGGATGCTCGCGATCGACGACGTCGTGCGGCGCGAGCAGCTCATGGACTTCCTCAAGCAGCGCATGTTCCGCCAGACGCTCTTGTGCCACGCCGCCGTGACGCCAGACCGCGAGCCGCGGCCCGAGCGGATCGCGGCGCTCGCGGCCGCCGGCCCGATCGAATCGCAGACCGACGAGAGCACCGGCCGCGTGACGTTCACCGGCTCGGCGGGCGCGACGCTGACGACCGACCATCCGCTGCTCGTCGGCGCCCTGCGGCGCATCGGCGCGCGCTGGCCTGCGGCGGCGTGGCTGCACGAGCTCGGCAGCGAGCCGCCGGAGCCAGCGTCGCCGGAGGATCTGGCGGTGCTGTGCGAGGCGCTGCTGCCGTGCTTCGCCGCGAACCTCGTGCGCCTGCACGTCCACCCTCCGCAGCCCGCGACGACCCCCGGCGAGCGGCCGCGGGCAAGCCCGCTCGCGCGGCTGCAGGCCCGCGATCGCGAGTACATGACGACGCTGCGCCACACGACGATCCGCCTCGAGGACGAGCTCGGCTGGCTGCTCGTCGCGCTGCTCGACGGCACGCGCAACCGCGCGGAGCTGCTCGCCGAGCTCGAGGCGCGGTTGGAGGGCGGCGCCTACCCGGGGCTCGCCGGCGACCTCGACAGCAGCCTCGACACGCTCGCGAGCGTCGCGCTGCTCATGCCGGAGCGCTGAGCACGCCTGCCGGGGCTTCCTGCGATCGCATGCCGACGATCATCGCCGCGGCGACCGAGCCGGCGGCGACCGCGCTGGCGACCGACGGCATCTGCGAGATGACGTCGCCCGCCGCGCTGAGGCCGGGCACGTTCGTGAGGAACTGCGCGTCGACCTCGAGCGCGTTCGCGGCGACGTGCCCGGGCTCCGCGGCGGCCGCGCCGAGCTGCTCGGCGAGCGCGGAGCGCTGGTGCAGCTTGACGGGCACGAGCAGCCCGCCGCACGAGCGCTCGCTGCCGTCGGCGAAGACGACGGACGTCAGCGTGTCGTCGGGTCCGCGCAGCCCGGTGACGGGGCGCTCGTCCACCACGACCCCGGCCGCCGCGAGCCGATCGGCGTCCGCCGCGTCGAGCTCGGCGGGGCCGCCGGCGAGCAGCGTCACGTCGTCGCTCCAGCCGCGCAGCAGCAGCGCCCGCTGCACGCCGGTGGCGCCGCGGTCGAGCACGCCGAGCGGCTGGTCGCGCACCTCCCAGCCGTGGCAGAACGGGCAGTGGAACACGGAGCGACCCCAGCGCTCGGCGATCCCGGGCAGGTCCGGGTAGCGGTAGTCCATCCCGGTCGCGAGCAGCACGCGCCGCGCCGCCTCGCGCGAGCCGTCGGCCAGCTCGAGTACGAAGCCCGCGTCGTCGCGCTCGCCGCCGACGACCTCGCCGGTGCGCAGCTCGACGGTCGGATAGGCCGCGATCTCGGCGCGGCCGGCGGCGTAGTAGTCGGCCGGCGGGCGGCCGTCCTGCCCCAGCAGGCCACCGATCCCGTGCGCGACGAGGTTGCTCTGGTGCCCCGCGTCGACGACGAGCGTCCGCTGCCGGGCGCGGCCGAGCACGAGGGCGGCGCTGAGCCCGGCGGCGCCCGCTCCGACGACGATGCAATCCCAAGTCGTGTCCATGCCGGTCAGCGTGACAGACGCCGCTCAATCTGCCAAGCTCATTTGCCATGACGGCAAACACCACGTCGGCGGAGCCCGTCGACGCCCGCGTGCGCAGGCGGCTGCGCGAGCTGCGCGCGCAGCGGGGGCTCACGCTGCAGCAAGTCGCCACGCGGGCGAGCATCGACGTCTCGACGCTCAGCCGCCTCGAGGCCGGCAAGCGCCGCCTCGCGCTCGACCACATCCCAGCGCTCGCCGGAGCGCTCGGCGTGAGCGCGGACGAGCTGCTCGGCGCCGCGCCGCCGCAGGACCCGCGGGTGCGCGGCCGGCCGCGTACGATCCGCGGCCTAACGATGTGGCCGCTCACCAACCGCGGTCCGGCGGGCGGCTTGCACGCCTTCAAGATCCGCGTGAGCGCGCAGCGGCGCACGCCGCCCGATCCGCTGCCCGTGCACGAGGGACACGACTGGCTCTACGTGCTCGACGGCCGCCTGCGGCTGCTGCTCGGCGACGAGGACCTGGTGATCGAGTCCGGTGAGGCCGTCGAGTTCTCGACGTGGACGCCGCACTGGTTCGGCGCGATCGACGGCCCGGTGGAGCTCATCGCGATCCTCGGGCCGCAAGGCGAGCGGGTGCACCTGCACGCCTGACAGCGAGCGTGGTGTGAGAGCCGGGCATGGGTAACCATGCTGACCGCAGTCGCGTCTACCGAGAACGAGGTTCGCCGTGTCCGAAGATGACGAAGGTGCCGTATCCGCGCCGTCGCTTGTCGACAGCCTGAAGACCTACATCGACGAGCTGCCGGAGGACGAGCGAGCAGACGCCCTGCATCAGGTCTTCTACGGCTTCTACTCGCGCGTCGCGATCATCGACCGCACAACACACGAGCTGGCGGCGTGGGCGAAGGCCGAGGTGGCAGGGCTGCCGAACGTGCCGGAGCCGCTCGTCGAGGCGCTGCGCGACAACGCCCTGTTCGTCGGCCAGGAGCTGTTCGCCAGCCGCGTGCGGACGATGAGCGCGATGGGCTACGTGTCAAGCCGCCTGGCCGAGCTGCTCGACGGCGACGAGCCGCCGCGGCCGTTCACGCTCAAGCGCGCGGTGGCGTTCGACCAGGTCCAAGAGCGGATCCGCAGCTACACGCTGGCGAACCCGGGCGAGCACCCCGACCTGCCCTACAAGCCGCTGGCCTACGACCCGCACGCGACCTGACCGCTCCGCCTGCTCGTTTGTAACGTACGGGAGAACTCCCGTATAGTCGTACGGGAACCTTCCCGTACGAAAGGCGCAGCGTGATACCCCTGCGACCACAGCCCGGATCCTCGATCGATCCTCCCAACGCCGTCGGGCGCCACGGCACGACGGCGCGAGCACGCGCCGAGCTGCGGAGCGGCAACAACCTCGGTCTGACCGACCCGCGGCGGATGGGCAAGACCGTCTGGCTCGACATGTTCAACGCCGAGCCCGGCGATGGCCTGGAGTGCGTCAAGATCGACTACGAAGGCGTCCAGACGTCCGAGCAGTTCCTTCTGCGAACGATCGCGGCGCTGGGCGTGCATCGCGGCTTGCCGGGTAGGGCCGTCACGACGCTCAAAGCGCTCTTCGACGGCGTGGGCGTCGAGGCGCCGGGCCTCATCAAAGTCAACGTCGGCGTCTCGACACGCACCGCCACGGACTTGCTGAGCGAGACGATCCGCAGCGTCGACACGCACCTCGCCGACGACACGCTGCTGGTGATCGCCATGGACGAGGTCCCGCTCGCGATCGCCAACATCGCACGCAACGAGGGGCCGGCCGCGGCGAACCAGTTGCTGCAGACGCTCCGCGAACTACGACGGCGCGGGAGCCGATTGCGCTGGATCGTCTGCGGCTCGGTCGGCTTTCATCACGTCCTGCGCCAGTGTGACGCCACGGAGGGCGTGCTCAACGACCTCGTCAACCTGCCCCTCGGACCGCTGGAGCCCGCCGAGGCGACCGAGCTGGCTCAGCGCCTGTTCCTCGGGATCGACCGCCTCCCGGACGACGCCGCGTTGGACGCGCTCGTGGAGCAGAGCGGCCGTATCCCGTTCCTCATCCACGCGCTGGCTCACGGACTGCACGATGCCGGGACCGGCCCGGTCGCAGCCGAGGACGTCAACGACGCGTTCATCGCCTTCGTGGACGACCGCGACAACAGCCGCGCCGTCACGCATCTCGTCACTCGCCTGCGTCCGTTCTACGGCAAGCGCGCCAAGGCGGCGGAGAAGATCCTCGACCGAGTCGCCGTCGAGTTCTCGCTCGACATCGTCACGCTGCAGGCCGACGGGGAGATCCTCAACGACTTACTCGACGACCACTACTTGGTCGAGCGCGACGGCGCCGTGCACTGGCGCTACGAGGTCCTGCGGACGATCTGGGTGCACCGGCGGAGGCTCGGATGAGCCCACCCACCAGCGCAATCTCGCGTTTCACGCCATCGTTGATGTCCCGCGAGCTGCTCGAGCGCCTCTTCGTCGTACGCGAGCGAAAGCTCGACGCGATCCTCGCGCGAGTCGACGCGGCCGCGTCGACGTCCGAGCGCAACCACACCTTGCTCGTCGGCCCGCGCGGCGCAGGCAAGACCCATCTCGTAGCACTCGCGTACCACCGCATCAACGATCGTCGGTCTGCCGGTGCCGCGTTGCAGGTCGCCTGGCTGCCCGAGGATCCGTGGACGATCGTGTCCTACCGGCATCTGCTGGCAGCGATCGCGGAGCGCCTCGAGCCGGCGGTCGAAGGCGACATCCCCCGTTCAGCCGCAGAGCTCGAAGCGGTATTGGCCGCCCGCGCCACGGAGCGAGGCCCGATCGTCGTGCTGGTCGAGAACCTCGACCGGATCCTGAAAGCCCTGGAGAACAAGGGTCAGCAGCAGCTCCGTCACTTGCTGCAGGCCGACCGTTCGCTGCTGCTCGTCGCAACGAGCACACGCCTGGACCGGACGCTGTCCGACCAGGCAAGCCCGTTCTACGGGTTCTTCACGACGACTCGCCTCAAGCCCTTCGACGTCGATGAGGCTGCGGCGATGCTCAAGGCCATCGCCAGCGAGCGAGGTGATAAGCGGCTCGTCACCTATTTGGATGAGCCCGAGGGCCGAGCGAGGCTGCGCACGATCGCGCACCTCGCAGGCGGCCAACCACGCATGTGGGCGACGCTCGCCTCGGCGCTCACGGTCGGCGGCCTGGACGAGTTGGTCGATCTGCTGCTCACTCGCTTCGACGACCTGACCCCCTATTACCAAGAGCAGCTCGCGCGGCTCTCTGGGCAGCAGCGCCTCATCGTGGCAGAGCTGGCCGAGATGGACCATCCCCTCAACGTCTCAGAGCTCGCCGAGCGTCTGGAGATCGACCAGCGCAGCCTGGCCAAGACGATGAGCGAGCTGGTCGACCGGGGATGGGCGGCACCGACAACCTCGCCAGTAACGGCCCTGCTGGACCAGCGCCGATCGTACTACGAGCTGGCCGAGCCGCTGGCTCGTCTCTCCTTCCAGATCAAGGAGTCCCGCGGCCAGCCGCTGCGCCTGATCGTCGAGTTCCTGAAGCACTGGTTCGACCCCATCGACGTGGCCGGCTCGGGCGGCGAAGGGATCTCCGCCGAGTACATGTCGCTCGCGAGGCAAGGTCACGACCGCGATCCGGTGGTCGCGGTGACCCGCCGCCTCCAACGCCTGCCGGCCACGCGGGCGCGCGCGGTGGATCTCCTCGGAGTTATCGACGACGCGCTCGCTTCTCTGACCTCCGGAGGACCCGAGTCGTTCCTACGCCTGCCGACACCGGTCCGCGCCGCGCTCGAGGAGCAACTCGACGGACGCCATCCGACTACCGTGCGCATCGACATTCACCGGGCCGCCCAGGCCGAATTCGGCCACACGCGCCACCCTGCGATGGTGGCGTGGATCGCGCGAGCGGAACGCCTGACCGCTGCATCCGCCGACGGCGCGATCGCGACCTCGCAACTCCTTCTGGCGGGCTGGCTTGGCCGCGCGTGGCGCTTTGACGAGGCGACGCCAGTCCTCGAGGCCGCGACCGTCGCACTCGGACCCGGGCGCCACGATGTGTTGAGGGCGCGCGAGCACCTCGCCCGCTCGTACTGGCAGGCAGGTCACACGAGCGACGCGATCGAGATCGAAGAGGGTGTTGTGTCCGACCGCGAGCGACTGCTGGGCGACGAGCATGCCGACACGCTAATGGGACGTGCGAACCTCGGCGTGACCTATGCCGAGGCTGGGCGCACGAGCGACGCGATCGAGATCGGCGAGCGCGTCGTCGCCGAGCTTGAGCGACTCATGGGTGACGACTACCGAGGCACACTTACGGCGCGTGCGAACCTCGCCCACACCTATAGGCAGGTGGGCCGCACGAGCGACGCCATCGCTCTCGGCGAACGCGTCCTCGCCGACCGCGAGCGGTTGCTCGGCGACGAGCATCCCGACACTCTGGTCGCGCGCGCGAACCTCGTCGTCGCCTATTTGCAAGCAGGACGCATAGGCGACGCGACCGAACTGGCCGAACGCGTCCTCGCCGATCGCGTGCGACTACTGGGTGAGGAGCACCGCCAAACCCTGACAGCGCGCGCCCACCTCGCCGGCTGCTACCGGCAGGCGGGTCGAACAAGCGACGCCATCACTCTCGGCAAGCGCGTCGTCGACGACCGCAGGCACATACTCGGCGACGAGCACCCGGACACGATGACGGCGCGTGCGAGCCTGGCGGCCTCTTACCGACAGGCCGGGTACGCCAGCGATGCGATCGCTCTCGATGAGCGCGTCGCCGCGGACACCGCGCGAGTGCTAGGCGACCAGCACCCCGCGACGCTGTCGGTGCGCGCGAAACTGCCGCCTCCTGCCGCGACGCAGGACGCGCAGGCAGACACGCCCGCTCCGGATGGACGCGTCGTCGCCGATGACGGGTGGCCATCGAGAAACGAGCCCTCGGTGGAGCGGGGCCGCGGCACGCGGTCCAGCGCTCGGGGCTCGCCTCGAAACCTCTAGCTCGCCTTCGCGCGCGACCCCAGCACGACGTCGACCATCTCCGCAGGCACCTTGACCTGCACCGTCGCCTCGCGCCCGGAGCGGTCGCGCACGCGGACCTCGTAGGAGCCTGTCGGCACCCGGCCGAGGCGGAAGCGGCCGTCCTCGCCGCTCGACGCGATCTTGCCCAGCTCGTGCAGCGCGACCCACGCGTCGGCCACGGGCGAGCCGTCCGGGTCGCGCACGATCCCGCCGACGTTCGAGAGCTCCTGCACGTCCACCCGCGGGCGATCGGCGAGCGCCGTGCGGATCGTCGCCGAGCGCACGTCGGGCCCGCGCTCGACGACGTTGCCGCTCTCGACCGACAGCGTCACGACGTAGTCCAGCGCCGGCTTGTACACGCCGCCGACCGAGCGCCAGAAGTCCGCCCGCTGCTCGGGGCGCTGCTCGCCGACCGTCGCCAGGATCTCGAAGCGCTGCCCGCCCGCGTCGAAGCGCGAGCCGAGGTGCCCGTGCAGGTTCGGGAACGCGTACAGCACGCCAAGCACCTGCGACAGCAGGCGATGCTCGTCGGCGACCGCCTTCGACCACGTCGTCACCGCGAAGATGCAGTCCACGCGCAGCGCCGGCGCGCGCTCGGTCGCCCGTCCCCCGTTGCGGCCCGCATCCGGCCCGCTCTGCCCCGGCCGCGCGGACTTGCGCAGGTCGCACAGGAACAAGTTCACCGTCGGCCGCGTCAGCGTGCTCGCCCACTCGCTCGTCGGCGTCTCGAACACGACGTCGATGTCGTCGAAGCCGTGGCGCTGCAGCTGGGCGATCAGGAGGTCGCGCAGCCCCGTGTCGAGGTCGGCGATCATCGTGTTGACCGGGACGTCGATCGTCGTCGTCATCGTGCGCTCTCCTTCGTGCGGACGAGGCCGTGGAAGCGGTCGAAGTCCGCCGCCAGCGTCAGCCTGCCGAGCTTCGCATACTCCATCGCCACGCCGCGCACGAGCTGCTCCATGCCGATCGCGACGCCCTCCTCGGCGGCGAGCACGGCGCCCGCGATCGCGGCGTTGCGGATCCCCCCGCCCGACAGCTCGAAGCGCTCGGCGAGGAAGTCGAGCTCGACGTCGTCCGCGCGCGGCGCCTCGTCGGGCAACAGCAGATCCCAGAGCCGGCGGCGATGCTCGGCCTGCGGGAACGGGAACTCGACGACCGCGTCCATCCGGCGCAGGAACGCGTCGTCGATGTTGCCGCGCATGTTCGTCGCGAGGATGACCGGCCCATCATGCTGCTCGATGCGCTGCAGCAGGTACGCCGTCTGGAGGTTCGCGTAGCGGTCGTGGGAGTCCGAGACATCGCTGCGCCGGCCGAACACCGCGTCGGCCTCGTCGAAGAACAGCACGGCGTTCGCGCCCTGCGCGGCGGCGAAGACGCGGTCGAGGTTCTTCTCGGTCTCCCCCAGCCACTTCGACACGACCGTCGCGAGGTCGATCCGGAACAGCTCGAGCCCGAGCTCCGACGCGAGCACGCGCGCGGCGAGCGTCTTGCCGGTCCCCGAGTCGCCCGCGAACATCGCGACGAGCCCCTGCGCGCGGCCCGCCCGCCGGCCGAAGCCCCACTCCTCGAGCACGAGCTCGCGATGGCGCAGGAACGCCGTCAGCGAGTGCAGCAGCACCAAGGGCCGCTCGGGCAGCACGAGGTCGTCCCAGCCGATCTCCCCGGTGACCGTGATCGCGAGGTCGCCGAGGCTCGACACCGACGCCGCGCGCGCGCCGTGCTCGACGTCCTCGCGCGAGACCTCGGCGCGGCCCGCGGCGAGCGCCGTCGTGGCGGCGAGCCGCGCCCCGTCGGCGATCCGGCCGAGCGGCAGGCGGTGCGCGGCCGTGACGTCCTGCGGGACCTCGGCGCCGCCGAGCGCGGCCGACCAGATCGCGGCGCGCTCGGCCGCCGACGGCAGCGCGACCGTGACCGACGTGACCGGCACGTGCTCGAGCGCCGCGAGCTCGTGCGCGCCGCCGAGGCACAGCACGGCGCCCGGCAGCAGCCCCAACCGGTCGGGCAGCACGGTGCGATCGGCCGGCGTCATGTCGGCGAGGCGGTCGACGACGAGCACGCGATCCTCGAGCGTGGCGGCCAGCAGGGCGTCGCGGGCGAGGCCCAGCTCGCCGAGCGCCGTGGCGGCGACGCACACGAGGCCCCGCCCCGCCGCGTTGGCGATCGCATGCGCCGCGTCGGGCCCGTGCACCGCGAGCGGCGGCCGGTGCGAGCCGAACACCGCGAGCAGGCCGCGCAGCTCGTCGAGGGTCTCGGGGCGCCCGAACGGCAGCGGCGACAGCTCGACGCGCCGCAGCAGGCCGCCGGCGCCGGGGTCGTCGATCGGGGCGCCGACGAGCATCGCCGCGAGCCGGTCGCCCAGCACGAGCGGCCGGTCGGCGAGCGCCGCGCCCTCCGACACGGCGGCCTCGGCGATGCGCACGGCGCCCAGGCCGCGCAGGCGCTGCGCCGGGCCGAGCACGACGAGCACGTCGGCGACCGACACGCCCGGGCCGGCGAGCAGCCGCCCGACGGCGCGCGCGGTCGCGCCACCGCCCGCGGCCGGCGGCGCGAGCTTGGCGAGCGCCGCGCCGAGCTCCGGCGCGAGATCGCGCAGCGCGACGGCGGCGAGCACGGCGCGCTCGAGGTCGTCGAGCGCGAGGCGCTCGGCCGCGAGCTCGAAGCGCTCGTCGAGCGTCGCGACGCCGCGGCCGTCGCCGAGGTGCAGGTCGAGGTCGTCCAGGCGCTCCGGGACGTCGGCGACCGCGGCCAGGCGCGCCGCGACAGCCGACAGGCTCACGCGGTCGGGCGGCGCCTCGGCGACCTCGGGCTCGACGGCCATGCCCTGATGATCTCAGCGCCGCGGGCGGGTCGCGACAAGGGACGGACGGGCGCACGAACGGGCATGGACAGCGAGGGGTCGCCCGCATGAGAATGAATCGATGCTCGTCGACACCGACCCCACGGCCGCACCCGCGGGGCTCGGCGCGCTGCCGCTGGCCGAGCGGCGGATCGTCCCGCTCGAGTGCTCGATCGCCGGGTTCGCCGGGTTCGCCCCCGCGGGCCCCGTGGATCGCGCCGTGCGCGTCGACTCGTTCGAGACGTTCGCCGCCGCCTACGGTGACCCGGCGTCGCCCGGCCCGTTTGTCCCCGGCGGCAAGCTCGCCCACGCGGTCCGCGGCTTCTTTCGCAACGGCGGCCGCGCGTGCTGGATCGCGCGCGTCGCCGGCGAGCCGGGAGCGAGCGCCGTGTCCGCGCACCTGCGGCCGGGTGCGGGCCTGCGGCTGCTCGCCGCGCTCGACGAGCCGACGGTCATCGCGGCGCCGGACGCCTACGGCGTGGCCGGCGGCGAGCCGGGCGTCACGGCGGTCCAGCGCGAGCTCGTGACGTCCTGCGAGCGGGTCGTCGGGCGCATCGCGCTCGTCGATCCCCCGCCTGGGCTCGATCCCGACGGCGTGCTCGACTGGCGCCGGCGCTCGCGCATCGACAGCCCCGCGGCCGCCGCCTACTACCCGTGGATCGAGGCCTCCGACCCGTCGTGCGGCACGACGATCACGGTGCCGCCGAGCGGGCACGTCGCCGGGCTATGGGCGCGCGTCGACGACCGCGCCGGTCCGCAGCGCGCGCCGACCGCCGAGGCGGTGCTCGCCGCCGACGGCGCTGCCGCACCGCTGACGGGCGCGCAGCAGCACACGCTCAACCGGGCCGGGCTCAACTGCCTGCGCGGCTGGCCGGGTCCCGAGCTGCGCGCGTGGGGCGCGTGCACGCTGTCGCGGGATCCCGACCTGCGCTACCTGCATCGCCAGCGGACCGTCGGGCATCTCGTCGCCTCGATCGCGCAGGGCACACGCTGGGCTGGCGACGAGCCCAACGACGACCGCCTGCACGAGCAGCTGCGCGCGACGGTCACGGCGTTCCTGCATCGCGCGTGGCGCCACGGCGCGCTCCTCGGCGACACCGCAGCGCAGGCGTTCTTCGTGCGCTGCGACGCGGGCCTGAACGACTCGCGCGCGCGCTCGCGCGCGGAGGTCGTGCTGGAAGTCGGGCTCGCCGTCCGCCGGCCCGGCGACTTCCGGGTGCTGCGGATCAGCCATCGCGGCTGCGACGACGCAGCCTGACGTCCACCCCGACCGCTCTCATTTGACAGCGCTTCGGCGTATACGCCATCGTCTATTGGAGAGTCCCGGCCGCCTCCCGAGCGGCCAGGAACGGGGATACGGGGAAAGGGCGGCATGAGCCACCGCGTCACGGATGTCATGGTGTTGGAAGGACATGCGGTCTTTCGCAGCGGGTTGGTGACCTGCTTGGACGGCTTCGACGGGATCGACCGCGTCGAGGCGGTCGCGAGCGTGGCCGAGGCGTGGGCGCATCCCGCGCTGGGCGAGGCCGAGGTCATCCTCGTCGACGCCGCGATCGACGGCGCCGGCGACTTCGTCGCGAGCGTCCTGGACTTCACGGACACGCGCGTCGTGGCGCTCGCGGCCAAGGACCAGACCGACCGCGTGGCGATCCTCGTCGCGGCGGGCGCCGTCGCGGCGCTCGCGCGCGAGGACCTCACGCCCGAGCGGCTGGGTCTGTCGCTGCGCGCCGTCGCCGCGGGCGCGACGACGATGCTCGCGGCGTGGCCGTCGCCGGCCCTGCCGAGCGTCGTCGCGGCCGGCCCGGAGCTGACGTCGCGCGAGCAGCGCGTGCTCTCGCTCGTCGCCGACGGCCTGCCGACGCGCGAGATCGGCGAGGAGCTGCACTACTCCGAGCGCACGGTGAAGAAGGTGCTCGGCGACGTCGTCGTGAAGCTCGGCGCGCGCAGCCGGTCGCAGGCGATCGCCCGCGCGGTCCGCCAGGGCCTGATCTAGCGACACCTACCGCCTACGATGGTGCCTCGCCGGGCGAGGGGCAGTGACCTCGCTTACCCGCGACCAACCGTGAATCCCGAAAGCCCTACCGGCGACACGCCGGCCACGCTCCAAGCCCGCCTGGAGGACGCGGAGGGCGATCCGTCCGGCGCCGTCGGCGAGCCGGCGATCGGCGACCCCGCCGGGCTGCTGCACCACCTCGACGTCAGCGGGCACTTCCACCGCGACAGCCGCGTGGGCCGCCTGTTTCACCGCGGCATGGTGTCGCTGCGCGAGAACGAGCCGGCCGACAGCCTGCACGTGTCCGTCGACGGCAACCGGCTGGCCGCGCACGTCGACGCGGTCTCACCGCTGACGCGCGGCGAGGGCGGCGCATCCACGTACTCGGTGCGCCGCGCGCTGCGCCACAACCTCGCGGGCATGGCGCAGGATCTCCTCTGGCTGCTGCGCGGCCGCCAGGGCGACCACCGCTGCGAGCTCAACTGTCTGTGGATCCCGCGCGAGCGCGCCCGCGCGCGCGGCGAGCTCGAGCTGCTCGACCCGGCGACGGGGTCCTGGAGCGTGCAGATGGAGGCGCGCGTGGCCGGCTCGCTCGACGCCGACCGGCTGCGAGCGGCGCTCGACGTGGCCGTGGCGCGGGGTGCCTGCGACCTGACGGTCGCCGAGTGCGACGACGACGCGGGCCTGCACGCCGCGCGCACGGCCCTGCTGCACGAGCCCGCCGCGGCCGACGCCGACCCGCCGATGCGCGCGTGCCTCGCTCGCCATCGCGACGGCGACGTCCTCATGCTCGGCCTCAACCACGCCGCCAGCGACGGCTTCGGCGCCCTGCAGGTCCTGCGCTCGATCGCGCGCGCCTACGCGGGAGACGACGCCGGCCCGCCGCTGGACTTCCTCTCCACACGCGATCTGCCGGTCCGGCCGGCGGCGACGCACACCTCGCGCGCCATGCGGCTCTACAAGCGCGTCGTCGAGCGGCTGCGCGACACGCGCGATCAGCCCGTGCGGCTCGCCGAGGACGGCCCCGGCGACGACGCGGGCTGCGGCTATCACCTCGTGGCGCTGGCGGCCGAGGAGACGCGACGTGCGACCGGCCTCGAGCACGGTCGCGCCAACACGGACGTGCTGATGGCCGCGCTGCACCTGGCGATCGACGGCTGGGACGAGCAGCGCGGCGTCGGCGGCCGGCGCATCGGCGTGCTCGTGCACGCCGACCTGCGTCCCGACGAGTGGCGCTATGACCCGGTCGCCAACTTCTCGGTGACGGCGCGCGTGTCGACGGCCCCCGCCGACCGCGCCACCCCCGCCTCGACGTTCGAGACCGTCTCGGCCGAGATCGCGCGCAACAAGCGCATGCGCACCGGGGTCGCGCTCATCGCGGCGCTCGCGCGCGCGAACCTGCTCGCGCTCTGGGCCAAGCAGTCGATCATCGTGCTGGCGCCGCTGACGGGCAACCACCTGGTCGACACGACGGTGCTCTGCAACCTCGGCTGGCTCGACGAGACACCGTCGTTCGGCCCCGACGCGGGCGAGACGTGCGCGCTCTGGTTCTCCGCACCGGCGCGGGCACCGCTGAGCCTGTCGCTCGGCGCGGTCACGGTCGACGGCCGGCTGCACCTGACGTTCCGCTACCCGCACCGCCTGCTCAGCCGCGACGCCGCCCGCCGCTTCGCCGACTCATACGTCGAGCAGCTGCGGCTGGTCGGGGACTCCCGCGCGTAGGGCACGGCTCCGCCCGGCCCCGGCGCCCCGGCCCGCCCGGCCTCGACGCCCGCCTCGGCGCGCCCGACGTCGGAGGCGCTGCCCCGCCCGACCTTGGCGCCCCGGCGCGGCCTGCACCACCGCCGGACCGGGTATCCCAGCCGGGGCCGTGATCTTCGCACCGAAAGCCCTGGCCCCGGTCATCGCGCTGCTCGTGGGCGCCGGAGGGCTCGTCGCCGGCTGCGGCGATGACAGCATCGCCGACGGCGTGCGCGTCGGCACCGTGGACGTCGGCGGCCTGGATGGAGCGACGGCGCGCAAGCGGGTCGCGAGCGGGCTGCGCGACGAAGTTCGGGGGCCGGTCACGGTGCGATATCGCAACCAGCGCTTCGTGCTGCGACCCGATCTCGCCGGCGTGCGCGTCAACGCGGACGCGAGCGTGAAGGCCGCGTCCGACAGCGACGGCGGCACCGTCGCGCCGCGCGTGTCCTACAGCCGCGCCAAGCTCGACGGCTTCGTGGCGCGCGTCACGAAACGCGTCGAGCGGCCCGCGCGCGACGCCGACATCGACGTGCGCGACGGCAAGCTCAGCCGCACCCGCGCGCGCAACGGGGTCGAGGTCAAGCGACCCGAGCTCACGTCGCGGCTCGTGCGCGCGATGGCCGCCTCGGCGCCCGCGAGCCGGAAGGTCAAGCTGCCGGTCAGCGTCGTCGAGCGCGCCGACCGCACGCTCGTAGATCTCGCCAAGCGCTATCCGACCGTCATCGGCATCGACCGCGACGCGAAGGTCCTGCGCCTGTACAAGAACCTGCGCCTCAAGCGCCGCTACAAGATCGCCGTCGGCCAGCAGGGGCTCGAGTCCTCGGCGGGCCGCTACAAGATCGAGGAGAAGATCGTCGATCCCCCATGGCACGCGCCCGACAAGGCGTGGGCGGGCGAGCTCGCCGGCCAGACCATCCCGGCCGACGACCCGCGCAACCCGCTAGTCGCCCGCTGGATGGGCTACCACGACGGCGAGGGGATCCACGGCACGAAGGACATCGAGTCGCTCGGCACGCAGGCATCGCACGGCTGCATCCGCATGTCCCCGACCGCCGTCAAGCAGCTGTTCCGGCTCGTCAAGGTCGGGACGCCGGTGTTCCTGCAGTAAGCGCGGTCACGCCGCGCGCATCACCCAGATGGCGGTCGTGTTGTCGGCGCCGTTGACGTCGACGAGGGGGTGAGCGAATGTCGCGTCGGCGTACGGCTGCACGCTGAGGCGCATCAGCACCGGCTGGTGGATCGGCAGCGAGTGCGGCTCGAACTGCCCGGGGTGGTTGACCATGATCGGGGTGTAGCCGGCCATGCCGATCGTCCCCGGCTGCACGGCGAGGCCGGGCGTGGTGTCCGAGGAGGCGAAGCCACCGTTCGTCGTCAGCGCCACGCCGTTGAGGAGCATCGTCGTGTGGAGCTTCCAGAACACCGGGATGCTGCACTTCGAGTGCACGACGACCTGTCCGCCGAGGGTCTCCACCGCCGCCGGCAGCAGGAACGGCGTCTGCGCGGTGTTGAACGGCGACTCGAGCTGGAAGATCGAGGGGCCGGGGTGCGCCACGGGAGCGATGGTGTAGATCGGCGTGCGCTTGCCGCCGACCCAGTAGACGAAGGTGACGTTGTCGATGTCGATGGAGATGTCGATGTACGGGCGCGCGGTCGGCGCCGGCATGATGGATAGACCGTTCGAGTTCATGTCTCCATGAGCAACCTCGCCCGCGTGAGATACCGCGGGCGAAGGTGAGCTTGCTCACGCAGACGGCGCGGTTTGAGCCCGCCGGTTGCCGCCGCGCAGCACGCGGGGGATCGTCGACGGGGCAAGCAGACGCGCCGGCGACACGAGCATGCCGGTCACGTCGTAGAAGACGGCGGCGAGCACCTGGTCGTGCTCGGCGGCGGCGATCAGGCGACCGACCCAGCGGTTCAGCACGCGCTCGACGAGCGACGTGCGCAAGCCGAGCTCAGGCAGCGCTCGATCGGCGTCGGTCGCGAGCTTCCACGCGTGCTCGACGGGCGCTTGCGCCGCCTTGACGAAGCGCTCGGCGAGCCGGTCCTGGCCGGCGCGCAGCGTGCGCTGCAGGACGAGCGCCTCGAGCGCGGCGACGGACATCCCCTGGCCGTAGATCGGGTTGAGGTTGCACATCGCGTCGCCGACGACGAGCAGGCGCTGTGGACGGCGCCGCATGCGGTCGTACCGGCGGCGCACGGCAGCCGGAAACGCGTGGGTGTGGATGTCGCCCAGCGGCTCGGCGCGCTCGAACGCGGCGAGCACCTCGCGGTCGCAGACGGTCGCGACGAACGCCATCCAGCCAGCCGGATCGGCGGGCGGATGGTGCTCGGGCCCGTAGCCCGAGAGCGTCACGATCCAGCGCTCGCCTTCGACACTCTGCGCCGAGAGGCCGCGCGGCCGGCCCGGGTACGCGTCGTCGAGGACGACCCGGTCGCCGCCCAGCGCGCCCGCGCGCAGCCGCAGGTAGCGGCTCGCGTACAGCACGTCGACGTCCACGCGCTCCTCGGCGGGGCGCGGATAGCCGAGCGCCTCGAGCCACGCGGGCAGCTTCGCGCCGCGACCGGACGCCGCGACCACGAGGTCGGCGCGCAGCGTCTGCTCCTGCGAGCCGGGTGCGCGGTCGAGCGCGCGCACGCCGGCGATCCGCGGACCGTCGGCGACGAGCCCGAGCACGTCGCAGCGCTCGTGCAGCGTCACGTTGGGAAGCTCGCGCACACGGCGCCGCACGAGGCTCTCCAGCAGCACGCGGCTGGTCAGGCAGTAGTCCCCGGGGAGGTCGGCGCGCGCCAGGAGATGGCCGCTGACCCGAAAGCGCATCTGCATGCCGAACGCCAGCGGGGGCGCTCCAGCGGCTCTCGCCTCGGCGCAGAAGCCGGGAAACAGCTGCTCGAGCGCCAGCTGGCCGGCCGGCTGCATGCCGTGGATCTGGCGATCCTGCGGCACCGCCCGGCGGTTCTCGGCGATCCCCGCGGGCAGCGCGTCGCGATCGAGCACCGTCACGCGCTCGTAGAACTCCGACAGCACCCGCGCGGACAGCAGCCCGGCGACGCTCGCGCCGACGACGAGCGCGTGCTCGCCGAGACGCGAGGAGGCCGTCGGTGCGCCCGTTCGCCCGTTCACAACAGATCCGTCACTGTGCTCGCTTGGCCGCTGTCGACGCGAGCGTAGCCGCCGCGACGCGGGCTGTCAGCGCGTCAGGACGTATCCGTCGTCCGGGCGGTGGTCGCGCGAGCGGCGCAGGTCCGCGATGACGAACGTGCGCTGCACCCAGCGGTCCGCGCCGTCGTAGCGCGGCGTGAAGGCGGTGCGGCCGTGCGCCGTGACGCGGTTGTCGAGGATCGCCATGTCGCCAGCGGCCAGCCGCAGGGTGCGGGAGGCCGCGTCGCAGGCTTCGCCGAACGCGGCGAGCGCCGCCTCGGCGCGCGGCGTCAGCGGGCGGGTCGCGATCGTGGCCATCCGCATGTCCGGGTCCTCCGGCGTCCCGAAGAGCACCGGCTGCGGCGCGCGCGTGGCGCCGTCGGCGCCGAAGGACGGCGGCGGCGCGGTGATGAACTCCGGCGCGAACAGCGTCTCGCCGATCGCGCCGGACAGCAGCGGCAGCACCTCGCGCAGACACGCCGTGCGCAGGCCGGCGATCCGGTCGTGGTCGGCGCGCAGGCACAGCAGCAGCACGTAGTCGGGCTCGTGCTGGTGAAACGCGTTCTCGTTGTGGAAGGTCAGCAGCACGGAGCCGGCGTTGCCCGAGAAGCTCTCGCGGCCGGGCACGGGCACGACGTCTTGCACGAGCGCGCCGGACTTCTCGGCGAGGTACGCGGCGGGGTCGCCGAGCCCGCAGGCCACCATCATCAGCACCGCCGCCGCGACGGTCGCGTCGCGCTGGACCGAGTCGGCCGCCGCGGGCGTGGGCGGCAGGTCGGCCTCGCCCACCGGCAGGCCGCCGATCACCAGCGATCCGGCGGGGCCCGAGTGCCGGCGAAACTCGCGCACGCAGCGGCGCAACGCCAGCGGCAGCTCGTCCCACGAGCTCCGGGCACGTGCCACCCACGCAGGCGCGTCGACGAGGGTCTCGCCGTCGCCGGAGCACAGGGCGCGGGCGAGCCGCTGCACCTCGGCACCGTCGGCGGCGTCGAGCCTCAGGTCGGCGATGCCGGTCTCGGTGGTCTCGGGCATGCTCGGGTCCGCCGGCGAAGCACCTCAGGGAGCGGCGCGGTCGGCGCTCGCAGGCGATGCCGTCCCGGCGGCGACGTGATCTCCGAAGCGCAGGAACGGCTCGAACTGCGCGGCGCGCTTGTGGCGCATGCGCCGCAGCACCGCGACCGCGTTCTCGCTGCTGCGCGGCGGCTGGATGAGCGATCGGGCGTTGCCGACCACCGGCTCGACGAGGCAGACGTGGCGCTCGGCCTCGATGAGATCGGCTTCGAGCAGCTCCTCGCGCGCGAACGCGAGCTCGGGCTCGGCGAGGGCGAGCTCGTTGACGGGGTCGGGCAGCACCTCGAGCAGCTCGTCGACGCGCGCGCGGTACAGCTGGTACTCGACGTGCATCTTGCCGCTGAGCGGCACCGGCACGACCGTCGGGACCATCGTCGGGCGCACGACGATGTTGTAGAAGTCCGACGGCAGCGCGGCCGCGTGCGCCCGCGCGGGGGCGAAGCCCTGCACGTACGTCGTGACCGTCGCGAGCTTGTGGGTGGCGGCGTGCGTCTCGCCGGCCCGCAGCAGCGCGATCGCCTCCTGCAGCGCGATCGTCGCGTAGACGTTCAGCAGCACGTGCGAGTGATGGCCGATGATCCAGCGCGAGAGCCAGACCTGCCGCTGGGCGCGGGTCGTCACGGCGTCGATCTCCCCGCCGTCGTCCTCGAACGCGACCTCTTCGCCGGCGGATCCCGCGAGGTCGACGACGACCTGGCGCAGCGCGGCGGTCTCGCGGTCGAGGTCGCTGCCGGCGAGCGGCGCGTTGCGCAGATCCGCGATGACGCTCGCGACCACGATGACGGCGTGCAGCGCCGCCTGCGGCGCGGTGAGCGCGGTCGTGCGCACCCGGAAGTAGCCCTGGACGTGCGAGCGCGTCGGCAGCGTCTCACCGTCGACCGGCTCGGCGTGCGCCGCCAGCAGCCCGTGCAGCCTGGCGGCCGCGCGGCCGGCGGTGCGAAGCCCCGCATCGCGCTCCGCGGGGCCGCCGAACGCCGGGACCGCCGCCAGCGCCGCGCTCAACCGATCCGCCTCGGCGCGCGCCTCGCCGTCCAGGCACGGCAGGGCGTGCGGCTCCCCCGGGTCACAGAAGACGGCCACCCGCGGCAGCTCGAAGCGCGGGACCCGGTCAGCCCCCTCGGAGGGCGCCGTTACGGCGATGTCGCCACCGCGAGATGACCGCTCGTCATGGGCGGCGCTCACCCTGGTACACGCGGCCGGAGGTTCGGCGAGGTGTTCCCGGATGCCCCTTGGCGCCGGTCACAGCTCGTCGCCCTCCGGGCACTTCTTGGCCTTGGTGCTCGGCGCGATGAGGCAGTACTCCTGCGAGCGCACCGAGGTGGCGCGGACGGTGAAGCGGCGCACGCGCCCGTTGAGCTTCGGCGCCGTGACGCGGAACTCGACGACCGCGCCGGGGGCGAGGCGCCGGCCCTTGAACAGCGTCGTCAGCGAGACCTGGCTCTTGCCCTTCGCCGGCCGCCGCGTCGCCTTGGAGAACGGGCACCGCCCGCCCTTGGCCTTCGCCGACTTGCAGCTGACGGCCACGGTGCGGTTGGACGGCAGCCGCGTCACGACGAGCCGCGTGAACTTGATGCCGCGCGCCTGGCCGGCCTTCGGCGGCGTCAGCGTCGCGCTCAGGCCGTAGTCGACGAACGGCACCGCCTCGTCGAAGCCGTCGCAGTCCTGGTCGATGCCGTCCCCCGGCACGTCGGTCGCGCCCTGGTTGATCGCGGGGTTGCGGTCGTTGCAGTCGAAGCCGCCGACGAAGCCGTCGTGGTCGTCGTCGACCGGCACCGGCACGTCCGCGCGGCGCGAGTACTCGCAGCCACTGACCTGGTCGGATCCGTCGACCTGCGCGTCGTCGTCCTGGCTCGCACCGCAGTCCACGACGTCGGCGTCGGGTGGCACCGCTTCGAAGGCGTTGATCGAGTCGTCGTCGCCGGCGCCAAACAGGCGGTCGCTGCCCGGCCCGCCGGTGATGACGTCGCGGTTGTCGCCGCCGAAGATCGCGTCGTCGCCCGCGCCCCCGTCCATCGTGTTCACGCCGGCGCCGCCGACGAGCGTGTTCGGGCCGCCGTCACCGATCAGCGTGTCGTTGCTCGCGCCACCGACGACGGTCTCGATGCCGAGCAGCGAGTCGCTCTCGCCGGGTGCGCCGTCGTCGCCGGGTGTCGCGAGCGAGATGCTCAGCGGCTCGGACTGGCCGCGCTCGTCGTAGGTCGCGGTGTCCGTCCCAGGGCCGCCGTCGAGGACGTCGGCACCCTGGCCGCCGCGCAGGACGTCGTTGCCCGCGCCGCCGTCGGCCGTGTCGTTGCCCGCGCCGGCGTTCACGACGGCGCCCGGGTTCAGCGGGTCGACGGGGTTCAGCACGTCATCTCCGCCGCCCAGGCTGAACGACTCGTCGGCCGACGAGCCCCTGACGACGTCGTTCCCGGGCCCGGTGACGACACGCCGGAACGAGCGTAGCGTGTCGAGCGGCGGCGCGCCGCCTGTCCCGGCGGTGAGATCGACGGTCACGGGGCTCGGCCCGACCTCGTAGCTCACGGTGTTCGTGCCGGGACCGCCGTCGAGCAGGTCGCCGCCGCCACGGCCGTCGACGACGTCGTCGCCCTCGCCGCCGAACAGGACGTCCTGCGCGGCCGTGCCGGTGAGCGTGTCGTTGCCGGTGCCGCCGGCGAGCTGCTCGATGCCGGTCTTCGGAACGGGGTCCCCGGCGACGAGCACGTCGGTCGGCGACGGCTTGCCCAGCGCGAGCGGCGTGGCGAACCGGATGTAGCTCAGCAGGTCGACGTCACCGGCGCCGTCCCCGCCGACCACGGTCGTGCCGAAGGCCGTCGGCCGCAGCTGGTCGCTGCCCGCACCGCCGAGCAGCGGTCCGCTGCCGCTCAGGCGATCGTCGCCGGTTCCGCCGTCGAGCGTGAGGTTCGGGGCGCTCGAGGACGCGATGTCGTTGCCGTCGCCGAGCTGCAGCGACCCGCCGATCGAGGCGCCGGTGCTGGCGATGACGTAGCTGTCGTCGCCGCCGGGGTCGGGTGCCGCGAGGGTGATCGCGTTGACCGTCCCGCTCACCGTGACCGAGTCGTTGCCCGTGCCGGGGTCGAGGATCAGCGTCCCCACGCTGCTCGGGTCGGGCGCCACCGGGCCGTCGACGATCATGGCGTCGCTGCCGGGGCCGCCGGTGAGCCGCAGGATCGCGGTCGACACGCCGTGCAGCTCGACGTCCACGTCGAGGACCGCGCCCGCGAGGCCCAGCTCGTTGGCGATCATCGCGTCGGCGCAGGTCGTCTTGAGCAGCGTGCTCGTGCACTCCCCCGGCAAGCCCGGCGCGGTGGCCGCCGCGGGCGTGAACTCCACGCCGGAGGCCGTGCGCTGGACCTGCACGGCGAGCGTCGAGGACCCCGCCGCCGGGGCGGCCGTCAGGACGCCGGCGGCGCCCTTCGTCAGGTCGTACGGCGGGCCGACCGCCGCCGGCGCGCCGGCGGGCACCGCAAGCCACGCGACCGCCGCGAGGACACCTGCCAGCGCATGTCGCGGCGCGCGCCTCACGGGCACCGCACCGCCGTCTTCGCGTCGAGCGCGAGGCAGCCGCGCGTGAGCTTCGGGTTCTGGCCGGGCTTGCGGATCGCGATCTTGATCGTGCGCCCGAGCGACTTGCCCGACGACACGCGCACGTCGATCGTCGAGCCGTTGGACAGCGGCCGGTCGCCGAAGTAGCCGCGCACGGAGAACTTCGCGCGCTGGGTCTTGAGCGTCGTCGAGCGCGACGCGAAGACGCACCTCGGCGCCTTCTTCGACTTGCAGGTCACGACGACGCGCGCCCCGGCGGGCAGGCGGCGCAGCTCGAAGACGCGCACGCGCGTGCCCTGCGAGGCCTTCTCGAAGCGCAGGCGGAACTCGGTCGTGATCGGCGGGAACGGCGCGTCGGAGCCGTCGCAGTTCTGGTCGATGCCGTCGCCGGGGACGTCGGGACCGCCGGGGCGGATCGTCGGGTCGAGGTCGTTGCAGTCGGTGCCGCCGAACGAGCCGTCGCGGTCGCGGTCGCGCGGGCGCGGGTCGAGCGCGAACGGCGGCGGGACGTAGCCGAGCAGGACGCGCGCCTCGCAGTCGGCGGCGGGGAAGGAGTCGACGAGGTCGTGGTCGACGCGGTCGTTGCCGTCGCCGCAGACGACGCCTTCGCCGGTCCCGTCGAACGCGCTGATGTCGTCGTCGCCGGGACCGCCGTCGTAGCCGTCGGGATCGGCGCCGCCGTCGAGGCGGTCGTTGCCGGCGCCGCCGGTCAGCCCGTCCGAGCCGCCGCCGCCGGAGAGCGTGTCGGGACCGTCGTCGCCGACGAGCGTGTCGTTGCCGGCACCGCCCGCGACGGTGTCCGGGCCCGCCCCGCCGCGGATCTCGTCGTTGCCCGCGGAGCCCGTCAGCGTGTCGCCGCCCGCGCCGCCCAGCAGCCGCTCGAACTGCGACAGCGTGTCGAGCTCGCCGGCGCCGCCGCCCGCGCCGTCGAGGGAGACGGTGACGGCCTCGCCGGGGCCGCGGTCCTCGTAGGAGACCGCGTCGGTTCCGGCGCCGCCGTCGAGCACGTCGCTGCCGCCGCGGCCGACGATCGTGTCGTCGCCGCCGGCGCCGCGCAGGTCGTTGGCGCCCTGGTTGCCCTCGATCCGGTCGGCGCCGCCGCCGCCCGCGACGTGCTCGGCGATGACGTTGTCGCCCTCGGCGCCGCCCGCGTCGCCGTCGTTGGCCTGGCCGTCGAGCGTGACGCTGACGCCCGCGGTGCGCGCGCCGTAGGACACGGTGTCCGTGCCGGGACCGCCGCTCAGCGTGTTGGCAGCGTCGTCGCCGGCGAGCGTGTCGTCGCCCGAGCCGCCCGCGACGTCCTCGAAGTTCGACGCGACGTCCGTGCGCGCGAGGAACGGCGCCGGCGTCGTGAGGTCGACGACGACCGGCGACGTCTCGCCGTCGTACGTCAGGAGGTCGCGCCCGCTGCCGGTTCCGCCGTCGAGCACGTCGCTCGAATCGGCGCCGCCGAACACGACGTCGGCGTCGTCGCCGCCGTCGAGCGTGTCGGCGCCCGCCCCGCCCTCGAGCGTGTCGGCGCCCGGGCCGCCGCGCAGCGTGTTGGGATCCGCGTTGCCGATCAGCCGGTCGCCGGCGCTGCCGCCGACGCCCTCCTCGAACTCCGACCCGGTGTCGGTCGCCACCGGCCCGGGACCGCCGAAGTTGATGACGACCGGCGTCGCCTCGCCGGCGTAGGTGAGGATGTCGTGGCCGCCGTCCGAGCCGCCGACGACCGTGTCGCCCGCGTCCGCCCCGCCGTGGATCGTGTCCGAGCCGTCGCCGCCGCGCAGGACGTTGGGGTTGGCGTCGCCGGTGAGGTCGTCGTCGCCGCTGCTGCCGGTGAGGTTCTCGATCGAGCTCAGCGTGTCCTCCCCCGCGGCGACGAGCGAGACCGTGACGCCGGTGCTGCGCTCGGCGTAGGACGCGGTGTCGCTGCCGCCGTCGCCGTTGATGACGTCCGCGCCGGCGGCGCCCGCCAGGACGTCGGGACCCGGCCCGCCGTCGAGGCGGTTGACGCCGGCGTCGCCCGTGATCGTGTCGCCCGCGCTGCCGCCGATCACCCGTTCGAACCCGGACGCCGTGTCGTCGGGTCCGCCGGCGAGGTTGACGGTCACCGGCGTGGCGACGCCCGCGTAGGTCAGGATGTCGCTGTCGTCGCCGCCGCTGAGCGTGTCGCCCGGCGTGTCGTCGCCGACGATCGTGTCGTCGCCCGCGTCGCCGTTGAGCTCGTCGATCCCGCCGCCGCCGTCGAGCGTGTCGTTGCCCGGTCCGCCGTCGATGCGATTGGCGTTCGCGTCGCCGCGCAGGTCGTCGCCGGCGGAGCCGCCGATCACGCGCTCGAACTCCGACGCCGCGTCGGTGCCGCCGGCCGCGCCGAGCCTCACGACGACGGCCGGCACCTCGCCGGCGTACGTCAGCACGTCGGTCCCCGCGCCCGCGCCGCCGTCGACCGTGTCCCCCGCGGTGGCGTCCTCGAAGATCGTGTCGCCGTCGGCGCCGCCGTCGACCGTGTCGGCGTCGGCGCCGCCGGTGAGCTCGTCGGCCCCCGCGTCGCCGTTGAGCTCGTCGGCGCCCGCGTCGCCGTGGAGCTCGTCGGCGCCCGCATCGCCGTTGAGCTCGTCGATGCCGGCGGCTCCGAAGATGTGGTCGGCGCCGGGCCCGCCGTCGATGCGCTGCGCGCCGGCGTCGCCGGTCAGGGTGTCGCCTCCGCTGCCGCCGACGACGCGCTCGAAGCCCGAGGCGCTGTCGTCGCCGCCGCCGCCGAGGTCGACGGTCACCGGCGTGGCGATGCCCGCGTACGTGAGGATGTCGGTGCCCGCCCCGCCGCCGCCGGTGAGCGTGTCGCCGTTGCTCGCGTCGCCCTGGATCGTGTCGCCGTCGGCCTGCCCGTCGAGCGCGTCCGTCCCGCCGCCGCCGTCGATCGTGTCGGCTCCCGGGCCGCCGTCGATCTGCTGGTCGCTGCCGTCGCCGGTGAGCGTGTCGCCGCCGTTGCCGCCGATCACGTGCTCGAAGTTCGTCGCGGTGTCGTCGCCCCCGCCGCCGAGGTTGACGACGACCGCCGAGCCGACGCCCGCGTAGGTGAGCGTGTCGGTGCCCGCGCCCGTCCCGCCGTCGAGCGTGTCGCCCGCCACGCCGTCGCCGGCGATCGTGTCTGCGTCGGCGTCGCCGTCGAGCGTGTCGTTGCCGCCGCCGCCCGCGAGCTGGTCGGTGCCCGGGCCGCCGTCGATGCGCTGGTCGTCGACGTCGCCGGTGAGGTTGTCGCCCGCGTTGCCGCCGATGACGCGCTCGAACTGCGACGCGGTGTCGGTGCCGACGCCGCCGAGGACGACGGTCACCGCCGCGGCCGCGCCCGCGTACGTCAGGACGTCGGTCCCGCCGCCGGTGCCGCCCGTCACCGTGTCGCCGGGCGTGTCGTCTTCGAAGACCGTGTCGGTGCCGGCCCCGCCGTCGACCGTGTCGGCGTCGCCGCCGCCGGTCAGCTCGTCGGCGTCGCCCTGGCCGTTGAGCTCGTCGATCCCGGCGTTGCCGAAGAGATGGTCGTTGCCCGGCCCGCCGTCGAGGCGGTTGGGGCCGGCGTCGCCGGTCAGCGTGTCGCCTGCGTTGCCGCCGATCACCTGCTCGAAGCCCGAGGTTGCGTCGTCGCCGCCGCCCGTGAGGTTCACGGTCACGACGGACGCCACGCCCGCGTAGGTGAGGACGTCGGTGCCGGCGCCGCCACCGCCATTGAGCGTGTCGCCGTCGGTGGCGTCGCCCTGGATCGTGTCGCCCTCGCTGCCGCCGTTGATGACGTCGGTCCCGCCGCCGCCGTCGAGCTGGTCGGCTCCGGGCCCGCCGTCGATCTGCTGGTCGCCGCTGTCGCCGGTGATCGTGTCGCCCACGCTGCCGCCGATGACGTGCTCGAACTCCGACGCCGCGTCGTCGCCCCCCGAGGGGCTGACGTTCACGGGCGTCCCGACGCCCGCGTAGGTGAGCGTGTCGGTGCCGGCGCCGGTCCCGCCGTCGAGGGTGTCGCCAGCGACGCCGTCGCCGACGATCGTGTCCGCGCCCGCGTCGCCGTTGAGCGTGTCGATCCCGCCACCACCGTCGATGATGTCGCCGCCCGGCCCGCCGTCGATCCGCTGCGCGGTGCCGTCGCCCGTCAGGGTGTCGCCCGCGTCGCCGCCGACGACACGCTCGAAGCCCGACGTCGCGTCGGTCCCCGCGCCGCCGAGGACGACGATCACCGCGGCCGCCTCG
The DNA here is from genome assembly GCA_963743055.1 of uncultured Actinomycetes bacterium. GTDB lineage: Bacteria > Actinomycetota > Thermoleophilia > Solirubrobacterales > Solirubrobacteraceae > CADCVQ01. The sequence goes on from CAVUOK010000012.1 coordinate 199,928, forward strand.
CCGGCGTACGTGAGGACGTCCGTGCCGGCTCCGCCGCCGCCCGCCAGTGTGTCGCCCGGCGAGTCGTCGCCGAAGATCTCGTCGGAGTCCGCGTCGCCGTTGAGCTCGTCCGCGCCGCCGCCGCCGTGCAGCTCGTCGGCGCCCGGCCCGCCGTCGATGCGATTCGGGCCGCTGTCGCCGGTGAGGTCGTCCGCGCCGTCGCCGCCGATGACGCGCTCGAACTGCGACGCGATGTCCGTGCCGCCGGCACCGCCCAGGACGACGGCGATCGACGCCGCGACGCCGGCGTAGGTGAGGATGTCGGTGCCCGCGCCGGTCCCGCCGTCGAGCGTGTCGCCCGCGACGCCGTCGCCGACGATCGTGTCCGCGCCCGCGTCGCCGTTGAGCGCGTCGATCGCGCCGCCGCCGTCGATGATGTCGCCGCCCGGCCCGCCGTCGATCCGCTGCGCGGTGCCGTCGCCGGTCAGGGTGTCGCCCGCGTCGCCGCCGACGACGCGCTCGAAGCCCGACGTCGCGTCGGTCCCCGCGCCGCCGAGAACGACGATCACCGCGGCCGCCTCGCCGGCGTACGTGAGGACATCGGTGCCGGCTCCGCCGCCGCCCGCCAGCGTGTCGCCCGGCGAGTCGTCGCCGAAGATCTCGTCGGAGTCCGCGTCGCCGTTGAGCTCGTCCACGCCGCCACCGCCGTGCAGCTCGTCGGCGCCCGGCCCGCCGTCGATGCGATTCGGGCCGCTGTCACCGGTGAGGTCGTCCGCGCCGTCGCCGCCGATGACGCGCTCGAACTGCGACGCGGTGTCGGTGCCGCCGGCAGCGCCCAGGACGACGGTGATCGGCGCCGCGACGCCGGCGTAGGTGAGCGTGTCGGTGCCCGCGCCGGTGCCGCCGATCACCGTGTCGCCGGCGACGCCGTCCTCGACGATCGTGTCGGCCTCGGTGCCGCCGTCGACGGTGTCGATGCCCGCGCCGCCCGTCAGGTCGTCGACGCCGCCCTGGCCGTTGAGCGTGTCCGTGCCGCCGTTGCCCTGCAGGTCGTCGCCGTCGGCGCCGCCGTTGAGGATGTCGGTGCCGTCGTTGCCGGCCAGGTTGTCGCCGCCAGCACCGCCGTCGAGGGTGTCGGCGCCGTCGTTGCCGGCCAGGGTGTCGCCGTCGGCGCCGCCGTTGAGGGTGTCGGGGCCGGCGCCGCCGGTGAGCGTGTCGTCGCCAGCGTCGCCGTTGGCAGTGACCGTCTGGGTGCCGGTCGTCGTGAACTGGTCGTTGCCGGCCATGAGGTTGGCGGTGACGGCGACCCCCGGCGCGAGCGATCCGTCGTACGTCACGACGTTGGGGTTCGCGTCGCCGTCGATGACGACGTTCGTGAGCCCCGCGCACGCGACCGGCGCGTTCGCGTTGACGGTGACGTTCACGCCGTTCGTCGATACCGTCGTGGTCGCCGGCGCGCCCGCGGTGATCGTGACCGTCACGGTCGTCGCGGTGCACACCCCGCTCGCCGCCGCCTGCGCCGAGGGTGCCAGACCGAGCGCCAGCGCGAGCGCGCTGGCGCAGGCCCCGATCAGCAGGCGTCCGTGCACGGCGGTCATCCTCCCACCTCGAAGCGTGGCTCTGCGGCAGTCTCGTCGTCGCCCTTGGCGGGCGCGTCGCCCGCTTCGAAGCGCGGCTCGGCGCGCGGGGCGGCGGGTTTGAGCGAGACCTGGGACGCGCCGGCCGCGAGCAGCTGCACCGCGACCGCGCCGGCGCCCGCCGTGGCCGGATCGTCGAAGCCGACGTGCAGGTGGTTCTGGTGGTCGCCGTCGGTGAAGTACTCGGCGCCGTCGAGCTCCCACGGTGAGCCGATCTCGGTCGGGCGCAGCGGCGCGGGCAGGTCGCCGAGCGCGCGCGCGAGCTCCTTGGCCTTGTCGTTGTCGGGCGTGACGACCTCGCCGCCGACCGAGCCGATGTCGACCGCCCGCCCGGCCGAGTGGTTGGAGACGCTGCCGCCGGCCGTGTAGTAGGAGTGGCCGGTCTGGATGACCCAGATCGAGATCTCGAACTCCTTGGCCGCCTCGAGCAGGACTGCGGACACGCGCGGGTCCACGCGCCCGGAGGTCTCGAGATCCGAGCGCGAGCGGGCGTCGAGCGTGATGCGCTCGTCGGCGAGCACCTTCCCGGCGAGCCGGTCGCCGGACGGGTCGGAGCCGATCGCACCCGATCCGGCCGCCGGCCCGCCGACGGTCAACCCGAGCCGCAGCGGCGAGATCGTGCCGGCGGGGAGGGCGAGCAGGGCGCGCGCCGCGTCGAGCTGCGGCTGGTAACGGCCGCGGTAGGGCGCGTAGGGCTGCTCGACGTCGGCGATCCACTCGCCCCAGCTCGCCGGATCCTCGCCGAAGGTCGCGTCGCCGGCGGCGCGGCGCGCGTCGCGCAGCTCGACGGCGTGGTCGACGAACCAGCGCAGCTGCAGCTCGGGTCGCGCGAGGTAGCCGGCGTACTTGCCGTGATCCCAGACGCCGAGGCGCATCTGGAAGAACCCGACGCTGTCGGCGTCGCCGTAGGGGATGTTGCTCAGCCCTGACTCGACGAGCGCCGCCATGACCGGCAGCTCGCCGGGCAGCCCGGCGTCGCGCGCGGCGCTGGCCATCCAGTGCGCGATCGCGACGCGCGACGCGTCGTCGCCGCCCGCGGGGTCGAAGGCGATCGAGGCGATCTCCTGCGCGTCGCCCGCGTCGCTGTCGTCGGCGGACTCCGAGACCTGCTCGGGGTCGGGGACCCACAGCGGCTCCGGCCCGCTCTCCTCGGGCGGCGGGCCGTCGAAGACGGTGGTCGCGGGGTCGGCGCCGACGGGTGACGCGGCCGCGCCGGCGGCGGGCTCCGCGCCCGGCGCGGCGGACGGCGCGGCCTCGCCGGCCGCGGTGCGCGCGGTCGCGCCGGCGGCGGGCTCCGCCCCCTGGGCGGCGGGCGGCGCGGCCTCGCCGGCCGCGGTGCGCGCGGTCGCGCCGCCCGGCAGCAGCGCGACCGACAACAGCACGGCAGCCGCCATCGACCACCTTCGCCTCACGAGACGCCCTTGGGCCCGGCGTACGTCAGCGGCTGGTAGCCGGGGTGCCGGCCGCCGCTCGACACCGTGGTCGTCACGCGCGGGCGCGCGGGATCCAGCCGCACGATCTGGCCGACCGGCCGGCCGCACTGGTCGTCGCTCTGCACGACGGCGAGCTCGCGCCCGTCGGGCCGCCACGCGACCTCGCACCCGCGCACGGGCAGGGCCGGCGCGTCGAAGTCGCGCAACGCGCCGGCCCCGGTCACGAACACCTGGAAGCGCTTGAGCCCGAAGTTCGCGACGATCGCGACGTCGTCGCCCGAGGGCGAGTACGCGGCGGAGATCGCGCCGCGCCCGAGGACGGACGTGTCGGTCACGAGCTCGCCGCGCCAGTTGTGCGGATCCGCCGAGAACGCGCGCGAGCTGCGGTAGCGCAGGATCCCGAAGTGGCCGGGGTCGCCGCGCAGGACGCCGAAGACGAGCAGCTCGTGCCCGCCCCGCCGCCAGGAGATCTGGCGGCCGAGGTCCCAGCGCGTGTCGGCGACGCAGCGCGGGCGCAGCGCGCGCTCGCCGATGCGCCCGAGGCACAGGTCGCCGTCGTCGCCGGTGCGCCGCACGAGCGCGACCACACCGTCGGCGGGCGCCGGGGCGAACGTCGCCGACGCGTACTTCGTCTTTCCCTCGTAGACGACGCGGCCGCGGTCGGCGAGGCGCGCCGACACGAGCAGCAGCCGGCGGCCGACGCGGTACAGCAGCCGGCGCCCGTCGGGCGACCACGACGGCTCGACCGCCTTGCCGGCCGGCGGCGACGCCTCCTTGACGGTGCGCCCGGCACGCGGGTCGAAGACGCGCAGCACCTCGCCGCTGTCGTAGGCGAGCTGCGGCACGCCCGCCGCGACGAGGATCCGCACGGCGTCACCCGTCGCGAGATGGCGGCCGGGCGGCGGGCGCACGGCGGCGAGCGTGCCCGCGGGCCGCGGGTCGACGGTGCGCTCGACGTGCGGCACGAGCCCGGCGGCGGCGACCGCGCGCGTATACGCGGCGACGTCGCGGCCGTCGATCGGCGGCACGGTCGCCGGCTCGCCACCGCCGGCCGGGTGGACCGACGCAAGCGCGCCGCCGCCCGCCGCGGCGCCGCCCTTCGGACCGGGGCTGACGAACGTCGTCACCGCCGTGCCCGCGGGCACGCGCGAGCCCGCCGCGGGAAGCTGGCTCTTGACGACCGACGACGGTGGCGAGCCCTCCGGCAGCACCGGCCCGGCCACGAGGCCGGCACCGCGCAGGATCGCGGCCGCGCGCGCCGGCGACCGGCCGTCGAGGGCGGGCGTCACGGTGCGCGTCGCGCTGACGGCGACGAGCAGCGAGACGCGATCGCCGCCACGGGCGCGCGAGCCCGGCTCGGGGATCTGGTCGAGGATCGTGCCCGGCGTCACGCCGGCGGTCGTGCGCGAGCGCAACCTCGGGTCCAGCCGCAGCCCGGCCTGGCGCAGGACCTGCTCGGCCGTCGCGACGTCGCGCGCGCCCTCGACGCCCGGCACGGTCACCTGCTCGGGGATCCGCGTGCCCGCGAAGGCCGCGGCGGCCAGCAGCGCGAGGACGAGCGGCGCCACCCAGAGCGGCAGCGCCCGCTGCTGGACGAAGATGACCTGCCGCGCGGCGGCGACGCTGCCGTCGGGCGCGTGGACGCGGATCCGCGCGCTGCGCTCGCGGTCGCGGCGCCACAGCTGCGGGCAGCGCGGGCGCAGCTGGACGAGCGCGTGGGCCGCCTGCCCAGGACCGAGCACGAGCGACGAAGGGCTGACGACCGCGCGCAGGCCGGGATCGGCAGGCGTGATCGACAGCTTCGCCTGCACCTCCTGACCCCCGCGGTTGACGATCACCGCCGTGTAGCGCGCGCGGCGCCCGGCCTGCAGCGACGGCGCGACGTCGAGGTCGAGCAGCGGCGCGCGGAACGCGGAGATCGCGGTGACGGTCGTCAGCGGCGCAGGGACCAGCGCGCCGCTCCCCGTGATCTCCAGCGGCCCGTCGGAATGCCTCATGACGCTCCGATCTGCGCCATGACGCCGAAGCTAGACCAGCGACGGTGGTCTCGGACACGTGCGCGCGACATGTGCCCGTATTTGGGCGCGAACGGGCCCCCACCTGCGCGCCGCGCGGCGTGCAGGCGCGCTTGCGCGCGGCGAGCGACCCGGATGCCATGATCGCCGCCCCGTCACGGTCCCCCTTCGATGCCTCCGATCCCCGCCACACCCGTCGAAGCCTCCGGTCGGCGGGTCACGTTCCCCGATCTCGTGCGCATCCACTACCGCTGGCGCGCGATCGTCCGCGACGAGTCGAGCGCGAGCGCCGCGGAGCGCAAGGCCGTCGACGACGAGTACCACGCCGCGCTCGCGAAGTTCGAGGACGAGCACGGCCAGATCGTCAGCGCGTACTGGTGCGCGGACTTCGAGAGCGCCGTCGCGCTGACGGCGGGCAGGCCGAACACCGGCTGGCTGCGGCGCCTGCTGTCCGTCTCGCCGAAGTTCCACCGCGTGAGCGACTGGGCGACGAAGGACGATCCGGAGATCGCCCACCTCCTGCACCAGTGCGACGAGCTCGCGATCCGCTCGTCCGAGGTCCTGCGCGGGCGCGCGCGGCGGATCTGCATCCAGCTCGTCATGACCTCGGCCTGCCACCTGCTGAGCCTCGTCGACGCCGGCCGGTCCACGACGCACCCGGCCGCACACCACGCCGCGGTCGAGGCGGAGAAGCGCGGCCTGGCGGGCGTGGCCGACGACTACCGCCAGTCCGCCAACGGCGCCGCGCAGCTCATCTACTTCCTCGGCATGGCGGTGGGCGTCGGGTTCATCAGCCTGCTGTACATCGTCGCCGGCGGCATCCTGCAGGGCGAGGACGTGCAGGACGCGACGATCATCGGCTGCCTCGTCGCGGGCGCGCTCGGCGCCGTCGTGAGCGTCATCGCGCGCATCAACAGCGGCTCGTTTGACCTCGACGAGGACGTCTCACACGGCTACACGCTGTTCCTCGGCGGCCTGCGGCCGGTCATCGGGTCGATCTTCGGCGTGCTGACGTACTTCGCGGTGACGAGCGGCTTCGTCGAGGTCTTCAAGATCCCGCCGGACGGGATCAAGCAGTTCTACTTCTTGTGCGTGATCGCGTTCGGCGCCGGGTTCAGCGAGCGCTGGGCGCAGGACACGCTGACCGGCGGGCTGTCGGGCCGAGGCCGCGCACCGTCGGCGCCGGAGGCCAAGCCCGGCAAGCCGGCCGACGCCGTGAAGCCCGACGACTGACACCGCGCGATCGCCGTTGCGGCGAAGAGGTGAGTGAGCCCCTCGCGGCCCGGTCCGGTCGCCCCCGCTTTCGGTGACAACCGCGATCGTCTTGACCCGACGCTGGCGCCACGGTTAGACTCGGCTCGCCATTGGAGGTCGACGGTGGGGGAATGAATTGCCTTGCCTCAGTTACGCGGTATGCGCGTCTTCGTGTCGTGCCGCGATAGAGGTCGTCGACCGTTCGGTGACGGTTCGCGACGCGCTATGACGAGTCCTGATGGCGCGCGTCTTCACGCCGTCGCGGACGACCGCGCTGCGTTCGAGGTGCCGAGTGTCAGCACCGCGCTGCTGCGGCGCTTCGATCACGTGTTGCGGTCGGCGACGGTCGTCGCGGACCGGCGGATGAGTGAGATCGCGGCTCACCTGATCGATGCCGGTGGTAAGCGTCTGCGCCCGACGCTGGTCCTCGCGTCCGCCCTGGCCGTCGGTGGCCCGGAAGGGGTGACGCCGCGGGTGATGGACGCGGCGGTCGCCGTCGAGCTGTTTCATCTCGCATCGCTCTATCACGACGACGTGCTGGACGGGGCCGTGTTGCGCCGCGGCTGGCCCAGTGCGAACGCGCAGTGGGGCAACGAGCGCGCGGTCCTTGGCGGTGACGTCTTGCTCGCGCACGGATATCGCGTCGCCGCGGGCCTCGGTCCCGACGAGCTGTGCCACCTGTCCGAGTCGTCGCTCGAGGTGTGCTGCGGCCAGGTGGCGGAGTGCGACCAGCGCTTTGATCGCGCACGCTCGGTCTCGGACTACGAGCTGTCGATCGGCGGCAAGACCGCGGCGCTGGTGTCGACCGCGTGCTGGCTGGGCGCCCGGACCGCGGGCGCCGACCGCGACGTCGCCGAGCGCCTTGGGGAGTTCGGGACATCCCTCGGCGTCGCGTTTCAGATCGTCGACGATCTCAAGGACCTGTGCGGCGACAGCAGGGTCTTCGGCAAGCCGACGGGCAACGACCTGCGCGAAGGCATCTTCACGCTGCCGGTGCTCCTCGCCCTCGAGCACGATCCCGCCCTCGCCGAGCTGTTGACCGAGGGCATCGACGACGGGGCGATCGCCGAGGTCCGGCGGCGCGTGCGCACCAGCGGCTCGGACCGCCTGGCCGCCGAGCGTGCCTCCGCACACCTTCACGCTGCCACGTCGCAGCTGGCCGCGATCGATCTCGAGCCGGAGGGAAGGGCCATCCTCGGCCAGCTCGCGCGGGCGGTCGTCGGTCAGCTCGCGCTGCTGCGCTTCGACGACGTCACTCCCGATGACGCGGTGGCCGGTGACGCGGACATCGCCACGGGTCCGTCCGATCCTGCTGTGCGTCGCCAAGCGCGTTGATCTCGCGACAGTAGATCGCGTGACACCACCGACGATGGCTGATCGACAGCATGATGCAGCGCGCGTTGCTCTGACACGAGCCGTCGACTGCCTGCTCGCGCAACAGTCCCCCGGCGGGTGGTGGAGCGGGGAGCCCGAGACGAACGCGTCGATCGACGCGCAGGATGTCCTCACGCGTGAGTTTCTCGGAATCCGCACCGCGGAGGTGACGAACGGGTCGGCGGTGCGCATCCGCTCACGCCAGCAGCCCGACGGGACGTGGTCGCTCTATTACGAGGGTCCGCCGCATCTCTCGTCGACCTGCGAGGCCTATCTCGCCCTGCGGCTCGCGGGCGACCCCGTCGACGCGCCGCACATGGCCAGGGCCGCGGCCTACATTCGCGATGCCGGTGGGATCAAGACCTCGGTCTGGACCGCGCTGTTCGGTCTGCGCTCGTGGGACGACGTGCCCGTCATCCCGCCGGAGCTCATCCTCCTGCCGTCCTGGTGTCCGTTCAACGTCTATGACTGGGCGACCTGGACGCGGCTGCTCCTCGTGCCGATCGCGATCATCGGCTCGCTGCGGCCCGTGCGGGAGCTGCCGTTCGACGTCGGCGAGCTGCGAAGCGAGCGATCGCGGCGAACGAGCCATCGGCTCCTCAGCTGGAGCACGGCCTTCGACGGCGTCGACCGCGCGATGCACCGCTACGAGCGCAGGCCGATCGCGCCGCTGCGGGCTGCCGCGCGGCGGCGCTGCGCGGACTGGCTGCTGGCTCGCCAGACGCGCGACGGCATGTGGGACGCGTCCACCACCCACACGAGCCTGACCTTGATCGCGCTGCGGCTCGTCGGCTACGGACCCGAGCACCACGCCGTCCAGCGTGGTCTGGCCGGGCTTGATCGCCACTGCGTCTGGGAGCAGACGACGGAGGGGGTGTCGCGTCGCGTGGACGTCACGCAATCGCCGCATTGGGACACCGCGCACGCCTTGGTCGCGCTGACCGGCGCGGGCGTCGCGCCGACCCATCCGGCACTCGTGAGCGCCGCCGAGTGGATGCTCGGCCAGGAGGTCCGCTCGCCCGGCGACTGGCAGGTGCGCCGGCCGCGGGGCCAGCCGGGCGGGTGGACGTTTCAGTTCAGCAACGAGCCGCATCCCGACAACGACGACACCGCGGCGGCGGTGCTCGCCCTGCGCGCGGTGCACCCGGACGGCGGCGATGAGCTGACCGAGCAGGCCCTGGGCCGCGCCGTCGGATGGCTGACGACGATGCAGTCTCGCGACGGTGGATGGGGCGCGTTCGATGCGGACAACACACGCAAGCTGTGCAACAAGGTGCCGTTCGTCGGCTTCGGCGGAGCGATCGACCCGCCGTCCGCGGACGTCACCGCGCACGTCGTCAAGGCGCTGTGTCGGGAAGGCGGCGCCCGCTCGCCCGCGGTTGCACGCGGCGTGGCGTGGCTGCTCGAAGCCCAGGACCCGGATGGCTCGTGGATGGGCCGTTGGGGCGTCAACCACGTGTACGGAACCGGGCTCGTGCTCCAGGGCTTGCACGCCGCGGGAATCGACCCGCAGCGGATGGCCGTCCGGCGCGCCGTCACATGGCTGCAGGATCACCAGAACGACGACGGCGGCTGGGGCGAGGACCCGGGTTCCTACACGGACGCGACCCTGCGCGGGCGCGGCGATTCCACCGCGTCACAGACGTCGTGGGCGCTGCTGGGCCTGCTCGCGGCGCAGCCGGGCTGCGCGGCGATCGATCGCGGCATCGCCTGGCTCGTCGAGCACCAGCAACCGGATGGCAACTGGAACGAGCCGCAGTTCACCGGCACGATGTTCCCGGAGCACATGTGTGTGAGGTATGACTTCTACCGGCTGATCTTTCCCATCAGCGCCCTCGGTCGCTATGCGCAGGTCGATCGTTAGCCCGGATCTTGCAGCAAGGTGAGCGCCCCGACCGAGGTCGGGGCGCGGGAACGTCCGGTCAAGCAGGGATTCTGGGGTTGCGACGTCCTGGAACCCCGGCTCGGGAGGATCACCTTGAGGGTGCAGCGCGATGGCCGCAACGTCACGGTAGAAGTCACGTCGGACGGAGAAGGGCTCGTGTCGCATGCGGGCAGCGCGCTGCTGGCGCAGATCGCCGACAAGAGCGGGCTCACCTCGGCGTTGTCGGTGCGCTTGGCGGGCCTGAAGCAGCGCGATGCCGGGCATGACCCCGGCCGCGTCGTGCGAGACCTGGCGGTGATGCTCGCCGATGGCGGCGACTGCCTCGCCGACTTGGGTGCGGTGCGTGATCAGGACGCGTTGTTCGGAGCGGTCGCGTCGGACTCGACAGCGTTCAGGGTGATCGATGCGATCGCGTCGACGCCGGGGCTGCTTGACGCGCTCGCCGACGCGCACGCCCGGGCGCGTGGGCATGTCTGGTCGCAGACGGGGGCTCCCGAGCGCGTCACGATCGAGATCGACGCGACACTCGTTGGCTGCCATTCGGAGAAGGAGGGCGCGGCCGGCACCTACAAGGGCGGCTACGGCTTTCACCCGCTGATGGCCTACTGCGACGAGACCGACGAGGCGCTCGCCGCGATCCTGCGGCCCGGCAACGCCGGCTCGAACACCGCCGCCGATCACGTCAGCGTGATCGAGGACGCGCTTGCACAGCTGCCGGCCGAGCTGATCGAGACGATCGAGATCTTGGTGCGTACCGATTCGGCCGGCGCGACACACGAGGTGATGGACTTCTGCCGCGAGCATCGCCTGCGCTTCTCGGCCGGCTACGAGCTGACCGACCAGGTCCGCGCCGCGATCCTCAAGCTCCCCGAAACAGTGTGGATATCGGCGCTTGCGACGGACGGCACCCCGCGTGAGAACGGGCAGATCGCCGAGATCACCAACGACCTGGATCTGGACAGGTGGCCGACAGGGTCGCGCGTGATCGTTCGCCGCGAACGCGCGCATCCCGGCGCGCAACTGTCCTTCACCGACCACGACGGCCATCGCTTCCAAGCGCTGCTGACCGACCAGCCCGACCCCGACATCCAGACCCTCGAGCGCGGCCAGCGCCAACGCGCACACGCCGAAACGCACATCCGCAACGACAAGGACACCGGCCTGCGCAACATGCCGTTTCGCGACTTCGAGCACAACCGCGTCTGGCTGAAGCTCGTCGCGATCGCGCACGACCTGCTCGCCTGGACCAAGCGCCTGCTGCTGAGCGGCGAACTCGCGCGCTGCGAGCCCAAGCGCCTGCGCTACCGGCTGCTGCACGTCGCTGCCCGCCTGGCCTTTCACGCCCGCACCGCCACGCTACGCATCGACGCCAAGTGGCCCTGGGCAGACGCGCTCGTCGCCGCGTTCACACGCGCCCGAGCGCTCCCCGCCCTCGCCTGACCTCGGGCCGGCGCGCACGACGACGAGCAAGCCTTCAGCGCCCGGCGCGACGAGTCGCTGCCCGCACACCGCGCAACATCGCATTGAGCTTCCTGATCGACGGTTCCTGGTCCGCACTCGTCGTCGGCTGTAGCTCGCCAGTTAGCCCCTCGCCGCGCCACGACTACGTCTGCCCCAGCCTCCACACCATCATCCGAGCCTCCCGCGAGCACTCACCAAACAAACTCACGCCACGCGCGCCGCCGCAACTCACACACGCCGCCTACTGGAGGGTCGGCGGGAGGCGCCCGCACCGCGCGGCATAGCCGACTGGCACTGGTTTCCTCCCGCCGCCACTTCGAACCGTGCGTGCGGTTCTCCCGCACACGGCTCACCGACGTTCTTCACCGCCGGCATTCGGGTCACCCTCGCCAGGACCGGTGGGGTCGTGGCGCGACAACGATTCCGTTGAGGTCGATCAGCCCGAGGCGGTCGGGTGACTGGAAGGCCAAGACCGACCAGCCGTAGCCACGGCTGCGTTTGTGACGTTTGGTCACCAGCAGCGCGACACGCCGAGCCGCGTAGTCGCTGATCGCGTCGAAGTGACGGGCCGAGTTTCCATAGCGGAAGTAGCCCGACCAGCCGCGCAGGAAGACGTTGATCTTCTGCACGGTCTCATCGACAGGCCGCAGCAGCCAGCGGCGATCCGTCATGTCACGGATCTGGTCGCGGGCGTGCTGCATCCCCTTGCGTGAGGGCCATCGAGCGAGAAAACAGACGTGCCGAGCGCCCCGAGCGCGTACCCAGCGATGCTGAAAGCCGAGGAAGTCCAGCCCCTCGCCTCCCTCCGCCAGATGCACGATCTGTGTCTTGGCGTCCTTGAGCTGAAGACCCAGCTCACCGAGGATCTGCCGGAGCGCCGCAAGCGCCGCCTCGGCCTCTGCTCGGCTGTGGCACATCACAATCAGATCATCGGCGTAGCGCACCAGCACGCCGCGGCCACGCTGCGTCCAGCACCGGTCCAGCCGGTGCAAATAGACGTTGCACAGCAACGGCGAGATCACGCCGCCCTGCGGTGTCCCGGTCACGCTGCGCTTGACCGCCGCGTCCTGCATCACCCCGGCACGCAGCAGCGCGCGCAGGAGCTTGAGGACCTGACGGTCGACGATCCGCTCCTCGATCGCCGTCATCAACCCGTCGTGCGAGATCGCCTCAAAACAGCTGGCGATATCCGTCTCGACGACCCATCGCTTGCCGTCCCAGGCCTCGTCGATGAGAACCTGAAGCGCGTCGTGCGTCGAGCGCCCGCGTCGGAACCCGAACGAGCACTCGAGCATGTCGGCCTCGAAGATCGGCTCGATCACCGCCTTCAACGCCGCCTGCACAATGCGATCGCGGACCGCCGGGATCGACAGCGGCCGCTGCTCGTCACTGCCGGGCTTCGGTATGAAGACCCGGCGCGCAGCAAGCGGTCGATAGCTGCCTGCCCTGAGATCCGCGGTCAACTCGCCGAGAAGCCGGCTCACGCCGTAGAGCTCGACATCCGCGATGGTCTGACGGTCGATGCCGGCCGCGCCTCGGTTGGCGCGCACCTGCCCCCACGCCCGCTCCAAGACGTCGCTGCGAACGACCTTGTCAAAGAGCGCGTGGAACCGTCGTCCGGGATCGGCCTTGGCCGCCCGGTAAAGCGTTCGCTGTAGTTCTCGAACCTTGTCTTGCTTGGTGGACCTAGCCATCTTCTGGCACTCACCAGCCCTTCCCTACGCGTAACGCATGAACGAAGCAGCGGCCCTTCCCTCACCGTCGGTTTTGTTGTCCGCTCGGCTCAACCGGTACTACGGCCGCCTCCGACGCCCACCCGGCACCCGTCCACTTCCCGGCGCAAACCGGTTATAGGACGCGACGCTCCGACGGCCTCGCAGGCCGCCGAGCCGGGGAGGGCCTCCCCAGTTCCCGCCATCACCTTCTCGACGTTCCACGCCCCATACACCGGGAGGTTCCTCAGGGCAGCACTCCAGGCTCTTCACCCCTTCCGTGGCCTTCGCCGTGATCACCGCGGCTCGGCTCCTCCTTACCCCGCCCGAAGGCGAGCCCGTAACGATGCGGCAGGCTTCGCTTGATGCTGCGGACCGCCGAGTTGCTTCCCCCAACGGGGCTTTCGACGCTGGGCTTCGACCCGACCCGTTTCCAGACCGAGCCGCCAGCCTGCTACCGAGCCTCCTGGCAGCTACTCGGACGGGACTCTCACCCGCTGGCGACGACGAGCTTATGTTGGATCAGCTACTCAATCAGCACCTCCAACTCTGGGCGCACGCAAGATCCGGGTTAGGACGCGCGGTGATCCCCGTCGGCGCGCGGACACACAACGCGTGCGACACCAGCCCTCTCCGTCCGACGTGACGTTGCGGCCATCGCGCTGGACCCTCAAGGTGTTCTCCCGAGCCGGTTGTTGTCTTCAGCAAGACCGGCGATGAAGCCGCCGTATCTCTCAGAATGCCCTTCTCCCGGAGGTAAGCCCGGCCAGCAGACCACGACACCGTCCGATCTCACCCGTCATGCTACGCAGGGTGATGCGACGTACCCCTCGCGACGAAAGCCACGCTGCGCTCTGCGCCCGCGTCGAGGCGTTGGAGCGACGCACTCGGCGGATCTGGCCGCTGAGCGTGATCTCCGGCGTGCTCGTCGTTGTCGCGGTACTCCAGTTCGCACACAATCTGGGCTTCTGGGACGGCAAATGGCTCGATGACGTCACCCGAGACCCAGACGCCGCCCATGCGGCGCGCGTGCAGCGGTTGCTCGGTCTCAACGAGAACGTCGCGAAGAACGTCACCAACGCCCACTACTACACGGCGATCGCGCGAGCGCCCGCCGGACTCAAGCAATTCGTGGTTGGCGTGTGCCCGCTGCGTGCCGAAGCGTGCAGCCCCGACGCCGCCCAAACGCTCCAGCTACGGCTCGTTGCTCTGCACAAGCGGCCGATAGCGTACAGCCGCGATGCGAGGTGGGCCTTCATATTCGCTGCACCTTCAGAGGCTCCAAGCCCCCTCAGGAACGTGCAGCTGACCTACGCGGCCGAGAACACCCGAGACGATCGTGCCGCCGCAATCCTGACCTACGGCCAGCACGACCCGCAGAGGTCTCACTCGGGCTTCATCAGTGAGCTCGATGGCTTTCGTGACACGCACCTTGCGCGTCTGCTCATGCAGCACGCAGCCGCGACCGGTCTCGCATGGGCCACGAGGAACGGCCTCCACGCCGAAGACGAACCACAGACGTGCCCGCCGAGCTATCTCCGAAGCGGGCTATGCATCAGCGCCGTGTACGACATCCTTCGATACGCCGTGACAGCCGTCGCGCCTGTTGTACGTGTCCTCGACGACGCCGCCGGAAACCGCCCCTCCTCATAGAAGGTCGTCCGCAGGGTCCCGCCTCCGAATCATCCGCGTGTGATGCGTTGATGCGGATCGACGAGACAGGCCGTGGTTGAGCTGTAGCCGGTCACCCGGGTGGCGGCGCGGTCATTCTCCTCGCGCGTCTGCAGCGAGCTCGCGAAGCCGCGCTGCACTGCGCTCATCCATCGGCAGGAAGGTTTCGATCGCGAGGTCTGCGGCCGTCACCTCCAACGGCGCCCCGAGGGTGGCGATCACCGTGAAGAGGCTGACCTCGCCGAGGCGGGTTCGTAGGTTCAGCGAGACCACGGGCTGGGTCGCGGGGCTGGTCGGCGGATCGTCCGGCAGATAGGACTCCACATCCTCGATCAGCTCGCCGAGGGCCGGATTGGCGTCTTCGCGGCTCCTTCGCCTCAGCTTCGTGATCAGCGGCGCGTTGCAGGCCGCGGTCATCGACGAGATCTTGGGAAGGCCTCCCGGGTGGACCGCGAGGCGAAGCATGTTGATCGGGGGTTCGAGCAACTCGGGATCCACCCCGTCCCAGAGGAGCGACGCGGCCCGATTGGCCTCGATCAGGTTCCAGAGACCGTCGACGATCAGCGCCGGGTTCGGCTCGTGCGCGTCCAGCAGCCGGGTGAGCGACTCGCGCAGCGGTCGCATCATGTCGCCGTCGAAGGGCTGCTCCAGGTAAGGGGGAGCGAAGCCCCCCGCGAGCAGCACGCGGTTGCGCGCGGCGATCGGCAGGTCGAGGTGCTGGGCGAGGTGGACGAGCAGCTGGCGACTCGGGCGCGAGCGGCCCGTCTCGACGAAGCTGAGGTGCTTGGTGGAGAGGCTCGCGTCCAGCGCCAACTCCATCTGCGTCAGCCGCCGCTGAGTGCGCCAGAAGCGGATCAGCTCACCGACGGTCTCCGGCTCCCTCTCGGTCTGGACGGCCACGCGGGCCAACGGTAGCGCTCCCTCAGCTCGGCTCCATGACCTCGGAGATGTAACGGAGTGCGGCCTTTACCTCCGAGGTAATCGACGAGCCGCCGCTGCTTGGGGATCGTTGCCGCCACGAGCAACCTTCAAAGGAGGCAACCGAGATGAGCGAAGCAATCGCGTTCCCCGAGACCCGCACCGATGCGGCAGAGCAGCTGGCGGATCGATACCACGCGCTCTGGAACGAAGCAGACCCCGAGCGCCGACGGATGATGATCCCCGAGCTCTATGCCGAGGACGGGACGCAGATCCTCCAGCCGCCGCAGGAGATGCGCGCGATCGCCGCGAGCGCCGGGATCGGCATGGCCGCCACGCTCGAGGCGCGCGGACACCCCGAGCTCGAGGCGCGGGCGGCAACGTCCTACGACGACTGGGTCGGGTCGGCCGGACTCAGCTTCAAGCGGCGCGACGACGTCTACCGGCTGAACGACGTGGTCAAGTTCCACTGGGACGCCGTCTCGCCGGACGGCGAGGTCGCGGCGGTGGGCCTCGTGTTTCTCGTCCTCGGCGCGGACGGCCGGATCCGACGCGACTACGTGTTCATCGAGGGTTAGGCATGCCCGAGCCCTTGCACTCCAGCGTTTCGCGCGGACCAGAGCGAACGCTCGAGCCGCGGTCAGCGTGCCACCGCGCCGAGACGCCTACCTTGGAGGTTGACGATGCACCCGACGGCCCACTCGATCCGCACATCCGGCCGCGTCATCGCGACGGCGCAGGCGTGATGACGACGGTCGAGGCGAACGGCGTGACGCTCGGACTCGAGCACTTCGGCGACGCGGCGGCGCCGCTCGTGCTGCTCGCGGGCGCCACGACGATGCTCTCGTGGCCCGACACGCTGTGCGCGGCGCTCGCGCGCGGCGGACGCCACGTCGTGCGCTACGACCTGCGCGACGCCGGCGCGTCGAGCACCGTCAACCCCACGGCCCCGGCGTACACGCTGCGCGACCTCGCCGCCGACGCCGCCGCGCTCGCCCGCGACCTCGACGACCGGCCCGCGCACCTGGCGGGCATCGGCGTCGGCGGGATGGTCGCCCAAGTCGCCGCGCTCGATTACCCCGACGCGTTCTCGGCGCTCACCCTCGCCGGCACGCGGCCCGTCGCCCCCGGCCGCGTCGACACCGACCTGCCCGACCACGACGCGGCGACGATGAAGCGGCTGTTCGAGCGCGCGAAGCCCGACTGGTCTGACCGCGGCGCCGTCGCCGAGTACGCCGCCGGCGGCGCGCAGATCCTCGGCGACGACCCCGCCGCCGCGCGCGCAACCGCCGAACGCATCTGGGACCGCACGCCCGGTACGCAGCCCGCCGTGCAGATGGCCAACCAGCTGGGCATGGTGTTCGCCAAGCTCAACTGCAAGCCGCGCTGGCGCCAGCGCCTGCCCGAGCTCGCCATCCCCGCGCTGGTCGTGCACGGTCGCCGCGACCCGTTCTTTCCCGTCGGCAACGGCGAAGCGCTCGCACGCGAGATCCCCGGCGCACGGCTGCTCGTGCTCGAACAGGCCGCGACCGCGATCCCCGACGCCGCCGCCGACGAGGTCGCGGCGGCGATGCTCGCGCTGTAGCTCGACGAGCGCTGCGGGCGACAGCGCCCTGAGCTCGGCGTCGCGGGCCGCAGCGATCGCGGGGCCTCGGCGTCTACGCTGCCCGCCGGGCCGCTCGGGTGCAAGGCGAGACGTCGCGGATCCGCGAGCCAAACGGCGAGGCCAACCCTGCGACGATGCCGGGATAGACGCCGTGCGCATCCCGATCCGCTTCGGCCGGCTCAAGGCGGTGCTCGTGGCCTGCGGGCTGACACCGCGACGCTCGTATCTCGACCTCGGCCCCGACACGATTCGTGTCCGCATGGGCTGGGGCTTTCGCGCAGACATACCGAGAACGTCGATCCGCGCGGCGCGGCGCGTCGGCGACAGCGTCAGCATCGGGGTGCACGGCTGGCGCGGGCGGTGGCTCGTCAACGGCGCCAGCGGGCCGCTCGTCGCACTGCAGCTCGAGCCGCAGGTGCGCGCGCGAGCGGTCGGCTTCCCGATTCGGCTGCGCGAGCTGATCGTGTCGGTCGACGACCCCGACGGCGTCGTCCGCGCGCTTCGCCCCGCCTGAGGCCCCCGCGCTCGTGCTCAATCGCGACGAGGCACGTGCACATCGAGGCGCGCTGGTTGCCCGGCCCCTGAGAGGTAGTGAGCGCGGTTCATCGGTGAGAGCCCGCAACCGGGTCACTCGCGCAGCGTCCCGGGCTGACACACTTACCCGCGCGTCGTGGCTGACCTCGCTACCGATCCGCAGGGGATGATCTTCGCGTTTGCCGGTGCATCGGGCGCCTGGCCCGGGATGGGCCGCGGGCTGTACGCCAGCGAGCCAGTGTTCCGCGCGACGGTCGATGCCTGTGACCGGATAGCGCACGGGGTGTCGGAGTGGTTCGCCGCGGACGAACCGGACTCGCAGGGAGAGCACCACCTCGCACCCACCATCCCTCACGGCGTGTTGCAGCTCGCGCTGTGCGACCTCTGGGCCGATGCCGGCGTGCAGCCGGACGCAGTGCTGTCGCTCGGCTCTGGCGAGATCGCGGCCGCCTACTGCGCCGGCGCGCTCTCGCGCGAGGAGGCCGTCACCGTCCTGTGCGCCGCGAGCCGGATGACCGCCAGGCATCCGTGCGCCGGGCAGCTTCTCACCGTGACAGCCGACCTGACCGCGGCACGCGATCTCTGCCACAACGCGCCACGGCGGCTGGACTTCGTCGGAACCCTCAGCAGCGACGAGGCGCTCCTCTACACGGCCGACGAGGACGCCGGCGAGAACGCCGCGCACGTCCAAGCCGCTGGCCGGCTGGTCGAGCGCCCGCCGACCGCGTACGCGTGTCACACGATGCGCTCGCCCTACGAGCTCGACGTGCTGGAGGCCGAGCTGGCGCACCTCGCCCCGCGCAGGCCCCGGCTCCCCCTGTACTCGGCCGTCGCGGGACGCGACATCGCCCCCGACGGGGTCTTCGACGCGTTGCACTGGCACTGGATGCTCGGACACGCGTTCCACTTCGCGGAGGCGACGGTCGCCGCGTTGGGCAGCGACGCTCACCTTGTGGTGAACGTCGGCGCCGCACCAGTGGCAACGCGCTGGATGCTCGCGAGCGCGCGCCATGTCGGGATCGAACCCCGGATCGTCGATTCGATGCATCCGGGCGACGACGAGAACGCGTGGCGTGCCGCGGTGAAACCCCGGCGAGGGACTCGCCCGGAGGCCGGCGCGAACGTCCCCGAGGCGGACCCGGCCACCATGTTCGGCCCGGTCTCGTACTTCGCGCAGCTGCGCTCGTCCGCCCCGGTGCATCAGGTCCGTGATGACGTGTGGCTCGTCGTCGCGCACAAGGAGATCCGTGAGGCGTTCACCCGGCCGGACATCTTCTCCAGCGGGCTTCACCAGCTTGCGACCCTCGACAGCCTCGGCCTCGACCCACCCGAGCACACGGCCGCGCGCCGCGCGCTGGCGCCGCTCTTCTCCCCGGACGCGCTGACCGAGCTCGCCGAGCTCGCGGACCGGACCTGTGACGAGTTGCTCCTCGCGCGCGCCGGCGCCGCCGAGGTCGATGTGGTGAGCGACCTCACCGCGCCGCTGGGTGAGCAGATCGCCGCTCACCTGCTCGGCTTCGACGACGAGCAGCTCGCGCACATGCGACATGCGGCCGGGCCCACCGAGCGCGACGGTCGCGACGTGCTCGCGGCCTCGGCGACCGCGCTCGCCACGATCCGTCCCGACGGGGGCGGTGCCGACCTGTTGCTGTGGCTCGGCGCCACGCTCAACACCAAGCGCGCGATCACCGCGGCTGTGCTCCTGCTCCTGGCCGATGCCGAGCTGCGGGCTCGTGTCGAGCGCGACCCGGGTGAGATCGGTGCGCTCGTCGAGGAGGCGATGCGCCTGCATCCACCCGAGATGATGCCGGCACGGCTGGCCACGCAGGACACGACGCTCGGCGGAGTGGCGATCCCCGGCGGGGCCAAGGTGCTGCTGTGCGTCGCCGCTGCCAACCGCGACCCGGCGCACTTCGAAGACCCCGACCGCGTCCGGCTTGACCGTCGCGTGACGCACCTCTCGTTCGGGGTGGGCTTGCATCGGTGCATCGGCACCAAGCTCGCTCGCATCGAGGCCGACGCCGCGCTGCGGGCGCTGTTCGAGCACAGGCCGGGCTTTCGCAGCGTGCAACCGACCTGTGCGTTGCGCTGGATCCGCTCGTTCGGCACCCACGGCCTCGAGCAGCTGCTGATCGCGTGAGCGGGATCAGCCTTCGGGCGGTCCAACGGTTAATCGACAGACTCGACGGCCGCGTCCTGCAGGCGCAGCAACCTGTCCAGCGAGGCGCGGTGGCGGCCGGACAGCGCGATCGACAGGCCGGTGGCGGCGATCACGCCGGCGAGCAGCAGCCCGACGCTCGCCGGTCCGAGCTGGACGGCGGCGAGTGCCACCGTCGCGAAGTAGTTGGCCTGCAGGGACCAGGGGCGTGACGAGACCGTCACAGCCGCGCGCAGGCGTGTCACGAGCGTCACGACGTTGAACGTCCCCGCGAGCAGCAGCGCCGCGCCGAGGGCGGTCAGCGACACGGCGACGATCCCCGCCGGCGCCGCGATGAACCCGGCGCCAAGCCCGGTCGCCAGGGCGGTGAGCTGAAGTCCCATGGCGTAGCGGGCAAACGCCCGCGAGACGACCGGACCGTTCTCACCCGGCCGGGCGCCGAGCTCGATGGCCGACGTGCGGACGCCGTAGGAGAGATCGGAGTTCAGATCCTTCACCGTGCCAACGAGCACGTTCGATGCGGCGATCTGCAGCGCCATCGAGCAGGCGAGGAGCGCGAGCGCCGCGCCCGGAAGCTGCCCCGAGGCCGAGGCCACGACGACGATCGGGCCCGCGACGACGATGCCGAACGCCAGGTCCATCACGATCGGGCTGACGTGTGCCGAGCGTTTCTGGAACACGTTGGCGTACGTGTACAGCCCGACGATGGCGAGGTAGCCGATCGCTGCCCCCGGGTCGTCAAGCAGCACGACGCTCGCGGGCCCGATCGCGAGCAGCAGGACGAGCGCGGCGAGCATCGCCTGGTGGACGACGAGCGCGCCCGAGACGAGAGCCTCGCTGCGTCGCGCGGGATCGGCGCGATCCTGCTCGACGTCCGCGAGCGCGTTGACGATGTTCGCGAACGCGTGGACGGTCATGCCGAGCACCATGGCCGCGGCGGTCCGCGCCGCGTCGAAGTCGGCTGCGAGCGCACCGAAGCCGGACGGCAGCGCCGCCATCGGCGCCGAGTTCAGCCGTGCGAGCTGCATGTACGCCCGGACCTTGGTCAGGCCTGTGGCGCTGCCGTGGCTCTCGACCACGGCCGGCGGCGCGGGCTTCACAAGACGCCACCTAACCACAGTTACTCACCCGGCACACGCCAACCCGCGCCGCTCGGCCCGGCGCGCGCCCGCGTGCGACGATCCCGCGATGCCGACGATCGCCCAAGCCCGCGAGCAGTGGTCGCCCGAGGGCGTCTACCTCAACACCGCGAGCTACGGCCTGCCGCCGCGCGACGGGTTCGACGCGTTGCAGGCGGCGCTCGCGGACTGGCGCGGCGGGCGCACGAGCTGGGAGCACTGGGGCGAGGCCACCGAGGGCGCCCGCGCCGCGTTCGCGACGATGGTCGGCGTGGCGCCCGAGGGCGTGGCGATCGGCGCGACCGTGTCGGAGTTCGTCGGCCAGATCGCCGCGTGCCTGCCGGCGGGTGCGCGCGTGCTCGTCCCCGACGTCGAGTTCACCTCGACGCTGTTTCCGTTTCTCGTCCAGGAGACACGTGCCACGGGCCGCGTGGTCGTCGAGACCGTCGCGCCGGCAAAGCTGGCGGAGGCGATCGACGCGCGCACGGACGTCGTCGCGTTCAGCGCGGTGCAGATGAGCACCGGCGAGGTCGCCGAGCTCGACGCGATCGCCGCGGCGGCGGCGCACCACGGCGCGCTGACCGTGCTCGACGCGACCCAGGCCTGCGGCTGGCTGCCGGTCGACGCGACGCGCTTCGATGCCGTCGTCGCCAGCGCGTACAAATGGCTCATGGCGCCGCGCGGCACCGCGTTCATGGCGGTCGGCGACGCGTGGCTCGAGCGGATCGTCCCGCACAGCGCCGGCTGGTACGCGGGCGCCGACGTGCACGCGAGCTACTTCGGCCCGCCGCTGCGACTCTCCTCCGACGCGCGGCGCTTCGACACGTCGCCGGCCTGGTTCTCCTGGGTCGGCACGCGGCCGGCGCTCGAGCTGCTCAACCGAATCGGCATCGATGCCGTATACGCCCACGATGTCGCACTCGCCAACCGCTTTCGCGCAGGGCTGGACATGGAGCCCTCGAACAGCGCGATCGTGTCGGTGGATCTCCCCGGCGCCGCCGGCCGGCTCGAGCACGCGAGGATCATGGCCTCCGAGCGCGGCGGGCGGCTGCGCGCGTCATGGCACGTCTACAACACCGAGGACGACGTCGACGCGACGCTCGACGCGCTGGCCTGACAAGCGGCGCGTAGTGAACGCCCTTCGGACAGGACCGAACGATTCATGGTTTCAAGACAAGTCGCGGGGTAAGCTGAGCAGCGGATGGCGACCGTGCCGGCCACAGTCCTAGGCGATGCGCTGCGGGAGGTGCGGGAGCGCACCCTCGCCCTCGTAGCGCCGTTCTCGCACGCGGAGCTCGAGCGCGTGCAGCACCCGCTGATGAGCCCGCTGGACTGGGACCTCGGCCACATCGCCGCGTACGAGGACCTCTGGCTCGTGCACCGCCACGGCGGCGAGCCGCTCCTGCGCGCCGATCTCGCCAACGTCTACGACGCCTTCGAGACCCCGCGCGCGGTGCGCGGCGACATCCCCTTCCTGCGCGGCGACGACGTGTTCGACTACATCGCCGCGGTGCGCACGCGAACGCTCGAGGTGCTCGATCGCGTGGGCCCCGGCGACGGGACGCTGTTTCAGATGGTCGTCCGCCACGAGGCGCAGCACAACGAGACGATGCGCCAGACGCTGTTCCTCGGTGGCCTGCAGGGCGGGCGTCCCGAGCCCACCGCTCGCGACACCGCCCCTTCGGCCGCCGGCGACTGGCTCCACATCCCCGCCGGGACCTTCGAGATGGGCGCGCCCGCCGGCGGCTTCGCCTTCGACAACGAGCGCCCGCGCCACCCGATCGACGTGGGCGCCTTCGCGATCGCGCGGCGGCCGGTGAGCAACGCGACCTGGATGCACTTCGTCGAAGGCGGCGGCTACGAGCGCCGCGAGTGGTGGTCGGACGAG
The DNA here is from genome assembly GCA_963743055.1 of uncultured Actinomycetes bacterium. Classification (GTDB taxonomy): domain Bacteria; phylum Actinomycetota; class Thermoleophilia; order Solirubrobacterales; family Solirubrobacteraceae; genus CADCVQ01. The sequence continues at coordinate 222,571 of CAVUOK010000012.1, forward strand.
GGCTGGGCGTGGAAGGAGGAGTACGACATCTCGCGTCCCGAAGGCTGGACGGCGGACGGGACGGCCGAAGACGACCACCACCCCGTCCTGCACGTCTCCTGGTTCGAGGCCGATGCCTTGGCTCGCTCGCACGGTGCACGGATGCCGACCGAGGCGGAGTGGGAAAGGGCAGCGACCTGGGACCGGGATCCGCTGCAGGACACCGGATACGCGTGGGAGTGGACGTCGTCGCACTTCGACGGCTACCCCGGTTTCGAGGCGCACCCCTATCGCGAGTACTCCGAGGTCTTCTTCGGCGACGGCTACCGCGTGCTCCGCGGCCACTCCTGGGCCACCGAGCCGCGCGTGCGCTCCATCACCTTCCGCAACTGGGACCTCCCACTGCGCCGGCAGATCTTCGCCGGCGTGCGACTCGCAAAGGATGTGACGTGATGGAGCCGACCCTTCAAGGCACCGTCGAGGTGCGCTCGTATCTGGGCCCGGGCGACGAGCGAACCCTCGCCGACGACGTGCTCGACGGCCTGACACGTCCGCTGAAGGAGCTGCCGCCCAAGCACTTCTACGACGCCCGCGGGTCGGAGCTCTTCGACGCGATCTGCGAGCTGCCCGAGTACTACCAGACGCGCACGGAGCGGCTGATCCTGTCGACGAACGCCGAGGCGATCGTCGAGCGCACGGGCGCCGTGGAGCTCGTCGAGCTCGGGTCGGGGTCGGCGTCCAAGACGCGCGTCCTGCTCGACGCGATGGCCGCGGCGGGGACGCTCGAGCGCTACGTCCCGGTCGACGTGTCCGCGACGACCGTCCACGCGGCGGCGGAGACGCTCGTGGAGGAGTACCCGGGGATGTCCGTGTACGGGGTCGTCGGCGACTTCGAGCGCCATCTCACGCACCTCCCTTCGCCCGCGGGACCACGGCTCGTCGCCTTCCTCGGCGGGACGCTCGGCAACTTCCCTCCCGGCTCGCGGCGGCGCTTCCTGCGCGGCCTGCGCAACGTCCTCGGCTCGGACGGCTACCTGCTGCTCGGCACGGACCTCGTCAAGGACCCGCGCGTGATCGAGGCCGCGTACGACGACGCACGCGGCGTCACCGCGCAGTTCAACCTGAACGTCCTGCATGTGCTCAACCGCGAGCTCGACGCGAACTTCGACGTCGACGCCTTCGAGCACGTCGCGTTCTTCGACCGCCAGCGCGAGTGGATCGAGATGCGCCTGCGCGCGACCGACGTCCAGCAGGTGCGCATCGGCAAGCTCGACCTCGACATCGACTTCGCCGCGCGCGAGGAGCTGCGCACGGAGATCAGCGCGAAGTTCACGCCCGAGCGCCTCGCCGGCGACCTGTCTGCCGCCGGCCTCGAGCTCGTCGAGCTGTACACGGACCCCGACGACCTCTTCGCCGTCTCGCTGTCGCGCCGCGCCTGAAGCGTTCCGAGCGTGCGTTAGGCTCGCCCCTCGTGGGGACGACGAGGACCAGCGGCGCGTGAGCGACGTCGCGGAGCTGCGTGACCTCGCGCAGCGCGTGCGCGAGCTTGCCGCTCAGACGCGCGGCTGCGCCGGGCAGATGCGCAGCGCGCAGGGCGTGGACTTCGTCTCGAAGGCCGCCGACCGCTACCGCGAGGACCTGCGCAACGAGGCCAACGGGGCCGAGCGCGCGGCCAACGAGCTCGACGACGCGGCCCGCGCGCTGATGGACCACGCACATCATGTCGAGCAGAACCTCGCCCGGATCCACGCGCTCGAGCGCTGGTTCGGCGACCGTGTGAGCGACGCCCGGCGCGAGATCTCCGAGGCCGTCGACACGGTGTCGGACACCGCGCACGACCTCGTCGACCTCGCGCGTCGCGCGCCGCTGCCCGGCTCGCCGGACTGGCTGGACTTCGGCCGCCGGTGGCTGCCGTGAGCGGCCTGACGGTCGGCCCGCGCCCGCCCCGCCCCGCGCCGCGTCGCGTGCAGCTCGGCGCCGACGCGTGGTCGCTGCTGGCGCAGGTCACGCTCGCCGAAGCCGCCCTCCAGCCACCGTTTCGCATCGAGGACGGGCCACCGCTCGACGACGTGCGGCGCGCGGCGACCGAGGACGCGCTGCGCGCGAGTGGCCTCGCTCCCGGCGACAGCGACGACCTGCTCGAGGATCTACACCCGTCGTTGCGCGAGAGCCTGCGCTGTCACGCCGAGCCGCTCGTGCTCGTCGACACCGCGGTCGGGTTGGGCGAAAGGCTGTGGCTCGCACGGCACGCGATGCGCGGCGAGCTCGTGTGCGGCGTCGCTCGCGAGCAGCGCCCGTCCGGCGAGGACGCGCTCGAGCTCGGGCCGGTCGAGCTCACGACGATGCTCGTCGACGACCTCGCGACCGAGGTGCTGCGCGGGTTCGGCGACCTGGCTGGCGAGCCGGACCGCGAGCCGCTCGTGATGGACGCCGCAGTGTCCCTCGCGGCGGTGCGCGCGCTCGCCGAAGAGCACCTCGACCTCGCGAAGGCCGTGCTGGGAACCCCGGCCGTGCCGCCGCCGCTTCGCTCGCTGGCCGCCGGGCTGCGTGCCGTCGCGCAAGTCGGCGTCGGCGGCGCTTCGGGCGTGAGGGTGCTCGTCGCGCTGCAGCTCGACGACGGCTGGTGGAGGGCCGGTCTCGACGACGAGAACGTCGTGTTGCAACCCGTCGACGAAGACGACCTCGTCACCGATCTTGCGGGCGCGCTGGCGCTCGCCATGCGCTCCGCGCAGCGGACGCACGAAGCGCCACCATGACGCCGCACGACATCACGACCACCGGTGGGGGCGACGGCGGTGAGCCGGTCGGTGCGGACACCGCCGACATGCGCGCCACCGCGGACGCGCTGAGCTCCACGAACGACGCGCTCGGACGGATCGCCGGCCATGCCCGCGAGGCCGCCTTCTCGGGCGCGATGGCACGCACCGCGATCTTCTCTCCCGGGAGCGCCATCACGGCCGAGGCGTCGCTCGTCCAGGCGGCGGCCGTCGTGAGCGGCCTGACCCTGCGCGTAGACGTCCTCGTGGTGGTCCTCCGCGCGCGCGCAACGCTGTTCGACCTGGCCGACGCGGGCGCGGAGGCGATCCACGTGCTCGTGTCGATGGCGTCGGTCCCGCTCGCGATCGCGGTTGTTGGGGTCGTCGGCACCGATCGCGCCGCGCAGATCCTCTCCGCGTTCCCCGGGATCACGGATCTCGTCACGAGCGGGGCCGTGTACTGGGCCGTCGCGCTCGGGGGCGGACGCCCCGGCGCTCCTCGCAACTACGAGGACGTGCTCGGCCTGCTGCAGGTGTTGGCGTGGGTCGGCGGGCGGTGGCACGGCGGGCCGGTCGCAATCAAGCAGATACAGACCCCGGTGCACCCCGCGGGCGCGAATAGCGTCGCCGACATCTTGCGCGGGATCGACCAGGTGGAGAACGGCCCGGCCGCGCCCGACGACGTCAGCGCGGTGCGAATCATCAGGGTCAACCACCCGCCCGATCAACCGACCTGGACCGTCGAGATCCCCGGCATGGACTTGGACGGCGAAGCGCTGGACCCGAGCGACCCGGGCGCAAACCTCTCGCTCATGCAACGCCGCGACGAGCTGACGAACGCCGTGCTGAAGGCGATGAAGACGGCGCACATCGGCGCCGGCGAACGCGTGCTGCTCAGCGGGCACAGCCAGGGCGGCATCGTGGCGATGTCGCTGGCCTGCGATCCGGGCGTGCGCCAGTCCTACAACATCACGAACGTCCTCACCGCCGGGTCACCCGTGTCGCGGTTCGACCCACCGCCCGGCGTGCACGTGCTGTCGGTCAAGCACGACCAGGATCCCGTGCCTCGCCTGGACATGCGGGCCGACAACCCCGACCGCCCGAACTGGGTCACGGTCCATCGCGACCTGAGCGACGACGCGGCTGTCCGGAAGAATCCGCTGGAGGCGCACGAGGGCAGCCGCTACGCCGAGACCGGCGAGCAGATCGATGAGCGGCCCCGCCTCAGCGCCGACTTGCAGCCCTTTCTCGGAGAGGACACCGAGCACACCGACTACATCCTGCAGCGCAAGGGATGAGCGGGCGGTCGCGGACGCCCGCGATCGTCGCGCTGGCGGTCGGCGGCGCGGCGCTCGTGCTCGTTGCAACCGTGGTCGGGCTTCGCTCGCTGGGCGACTCTCTCTCGCCCGGCTCCTGCCGGACCACGAAGGCGGTCGTCGCGCAGATGGTCCCCGCGCTCGAGCGGCGCTTCGATCTCGCCGAGCTCAACTACGCGTGCCAGCGCGATCTCGCCTCGGTCGTCAGCGACCAGGCGTACCTATCTTTCAGCTCGGCGAAGGACTATCCGTCGCGCGAAGCGCTTGTCCGCGCCGTGCAGGCCGGGTTGGTCGCCGCCGGCTGGACGGCGGTCGAGGGGCGGCGTCGCATGACCCTGAGCGGGGGCGCGGCGGGGTATCGGGCCGTGGTGACCGCGAGCAGCATCGCGCCGGCGCTCGCGATCGTGCGCGTCACGAAGCTCTCGCCGGGAGACGGACGGAGCGCCAGCGACGGCGGCGATCCGCGTCCGGAGAGGCACCTCACGCCCGGCGAGCGGCTGCGCTACCTGACGGTGCCCGCGTTCGTTCCCGCGTTCGTCCCGCCCGGCTATGCGTCGTGGGCGCCGCCAGTCGTAGGCGACCTGGACGACGTCGCGGTCGAGCTGCGGGGCGGTGACCCCGATGGCGTCGCGCCCTCGCTGCGCTCCGGCCTGCCGCACGCGGACTTCTCGCTGCGCGAGTGCGACGTGTTCACGCTGCGGTCGCGGGGCGATCACTGCCGGGTGTTCGGCACGACCCGATCGGGCCTGCGCGTCTACATCGCGCGCGATGCGTCCGAGGCCGATGGGTTCGCGGTCAACGCCGTCGCGCTCTTGCGGGGGACGCTGGTGACGCTGCTCTACGCCCACAACCACCGCTACGTGCGCCCTCGCCTCAGCCGGGCGAGCGTGCTGGCGATCTTCGACTCGCTGCGCGCGCGCAACAGGCCGGCGCGGCGCTGACCCCCTACGCCTTCGCGACGTCGCCCTGCGGGGCCCAGCCGTCGAACGCTGCCGGGCCGTGCTCGGCGCCCGCCGCGATCATCCACTCCGTCCAGGCGTTGATCGTGTAGAGCGTGAGGGTCTCGGGCTGGGTCGCGCCCGCGACGAACCACTCGCGCTTGCCGACACGCCCCTGGCGGCGGACGTAGAGCTCGTAGTCGGTCTCCTGGCGCAGGAAGGCCGCGAGCCGCTCGGCTTCGGCTTCGCCCGCCGCGAGGTATGCGAACGTCAGCCGCAGCTCGACCTCGTCGCCCGCGCCGTGCTCCTGCAGCTCGCCCCAGATCTGGAGGTTGTGCAGCAGCTGCACGTTGACGGCCCGGACGAGGATCTCCTCCTCGGTCGGCTTGGCGCGACCTGCCACTGTCAGTCGAAGGTCTCGTTGGCCGAGCCGCGCTTGCGCCGGCGGCCCTTGCGAAGCTGCGGCACGATGAGCGGCACCTTCTTGCGAAAGAGCGCCACGCTGTCCTCGCTCAGCACGACCTCGGAGTCCATCTCGCCGGCCTGCTCCTCGTCGATGACGATCTCGAGGTCACCGCGCTCGTAGGCGTCGAGGGCGATCTGGAGCATGACGTCGGTGTCGGCGGCCTGGCCCTCGCGCTTGCGACCCGCCCAGCCGTTGAGCTCCGACGTGACCCTCGGCGGCTCGAAGACCAGCCCGCGGAACGTACGGCCGCGATCGAGCTCGGAGTTATGCAGGGTGGTCTCGTACACGACGCGCGCGCGGATGAACTCCCGCACGGTCATGCGCTCCTCCTCCATGGGGAGGTTGATCTCCATGAGCCACTGCCCGTCGACCATCTCGTCGCGGCACTGCACCTTCGGTCCGGCCATGTCGTCGAAGCTCCTTGATCGCCTGCTTGGGACAGATGTTCGCAGTGTTCCTACGCGCCACGCATCCTTGCGGCGCATTTGCGGCTGCGAATCCGCTCCGTGACGACGTGCCGTGGCCACCCCTCACAGCTCTTTGGCCCCGCGGGCGAGCTGCACGGCGCGACCCTCCGGCGACGGGCAGGATCAGAGCAAGCGACTCGCCGTCCTGCAGGACGCGAGCCCGCCCGACGACCTCCCCCCGCACCGCGACGGCAACGCCGGCGAGCCCGGCAGGCGCATGCCCGAGGTCGGGCGCGAGCTTCGCGAGCAGCTCGCCCGAACTGGCAGGCTTCGGAGGGCCCGATTGCAACTTCCATGAACCAGAAGCCCAAGGCGGTCTTCTCCCGCACGTTGGAAAGAGCAGATTGGGGGCCTGCCGAGGTATTCGGGGGAGACCTCGGCGCTGCGGTCGCCGACCTGAAGGCTCGTGACGAGGACGGCACGATCCTTTTCCACGGAGGACCGGATCTCGCCAAGTCCCTGACCAGGCTCGGCCTCATCGACGAGTACCAGCTCACCCGGGCGCGTATCGCGATCGGCGCTCGCCACGGTCCCTTCGCGGATCTCCACGAGCACCTGAAGCTGGACCTGGTGCGCGAGCAGCGGTTCGCGAGCGGCGCCCACGCGCAGATCCTCGTTCCGAGGTCATGAGCCGCGGCGGTGTCACCATGCAGCACCGCCTTTTCGGTCGCGTCGCGCGCTGCGGCGACCTCGTCGACGAGCGGCGCCTCGGCGAGGCGGGCGTTGCCCTGAACGCTGTCGAGCGTGCGGCTGAGACGACCTTCGGGAGCGCGCACCAGAGGTCGGCGAACGCGTCCGTGTCCTCGGTGTCGCGTAGCGACGGATCCGTCCACCACACGAGCATCGTCTCGTAGAGCCTGCGGCCCAACAGGCAGCAGGCGAACCCGCGGACATGCTTCAGGTGGAAGCGAAACCGCTCGTCGCCTAGGACGCTCTCCATCCAAAGCGCTGTCGCGGTCGGCGATGAAGCCGCCCACCGAGACGCTCATCGAGCAGATCAGGCTGGGCTTCGCGGGCGCATGATGCTATTGCTCGGGGGCATGGCATCGCAGCGGATCGTCTGGGCGGTCGACACTCTGGAGGTCCACCCGGCCGACCGCCTGCTCGAGGTTGGCTGCGGCCACGGCGTCGCGATCTCCCTGGTCTGCGAGAGGCTGACGACGGGATCGATCACCGCCATCGACCGCTCGCCCAAGATGATCGCGATGGCCACGAGGAGGAACCGCGAGCACGTCGACGCGGGCAGGGTCGCGCTCGAGGCCATCGCGCTGGAGGACGCCGACTTCGGCGATCGGCGCTTCGACAAGGTCTTCGCCTTCAACGTCGCTCCCTTCTGGCAGCAGCCGGAGGCGGCGCTCGGTGCCGTTCGCAAGCACCTCGCCCGGGACGGGGCCGTCTACCTCTTCTGGGACGCGCGCCACTCCGCGCCGGAACGAGCCCGGGACCTCGGGAACGAGTTGGCCGACCGGCTACGCGAGGGCGGATTCTCCGTCGACAGGGTGCTGGTCGAGGACCTGCGCCCGGTCCCCGCGGTCTGCGCGATGGGGCGGCCCCAGCGCCGATAAGCATCGACCGCAACACCTGTCGCGTTCCCATGCCAGCGCCACTCTCGCCAATCGTCGCCGGCAGTGCCGCTTGGCGCGCGAGGAGCGGCGCTCTTGCGATTCGCACTTGCGCGGCTGGCAGGGACTCCGTAGCACGATTCATGCTACGCTCCCGTCGTGGCTCGCTCTCTGCATGTACGACTCGATGATGCGAGCGTGGCCGCGCTTGACGTGGTCCGGGCCGAGGGGTTGAACGACTCGCAGGCTGTGCGTACCGCGCTCCAAGAGGCCGCGGCTCGACGCCGCAGCCGCGCAGCAGTCCGCGACGAGGTTCGACTCATCGCCGACGACGCCGATGACCGAGACGAGATGCGAGCCGTTCGCGAGCAGATGGCTGAGCACGCGCCCGCAGCCGAGCGCTGACATGGTCCGCGGCGAGGTGTTTCGCTTGCCGGCGCCCGTGCGAGCGCGGGGTCGCGAGCAGCGTGGAGCGCGCTACGCGATCGTGGTGCAGGCCGACGACCTCTTGGGGCTGAGCACCGTGCTCGTCGCGCCGACCTCCGCGAGTGCGCGAGCGGCGACGTTTCGACCGATGATCGAGCTCCTGGGGACCCAGACCCGTGTGCTCGTCGAGCAGACGACCGTCGTTGATCCCCAACGACTGGGTGATTCGGCCGGCAGGCTCGACGCCGCCGAAACTCCAGGCCGTCGATGCGGCGCTCAGGCTGCTCCTCGCGCTCTGACATCGGGAATACCGCCATCCGCTCGCGGCTCGCTCAGAGCGCCCGACTGCGCGAGTTGCGCACGCGTGGCGTCATACGCGGGTTTGTCGAATAGTGCCCGATATACGGGTCATTGGCGCCAAACTCAACACGCGGACCGCACCCGCTCCTCGACGAACCCAGCACTCTCGATCCGGTGCTGCGCGTTCTACCTCGCACCCGGAGGACGTTCTACGAGAGGGCGGCGCACGGAGGTATCCAGCGGACGGTGTCGCCGCGCGACGACCCCAGGCGTCCAGAGCCCGGCCGGGTGGACCACCGCTCATGCAGCGGACCGATCACGGGCGGTGTCTAGGGTTGCGCCATGCGGATCGAAGGCGCAGGCGCGTTGGTTGTGGGCGGCGCCTCCGGGCTTGGCGAGGCTACGGCTCGGGCTCTGCATGCGCGCGGCGCGCTCGTCGTGGTCGCTGATCTCGACGCAGATCGGGGTGAGGCGCTTGCGGCAGAGCTTGGGGAGCCGGCGCGGTTCGTGCATGCCGATGTCATGCGCGAGGAGCAGGTGCAGGCTGCCGTCGATGCGGCCGCAAATGCGCCCGGCGGGCTGAGGATCTCCGTCCAGTGCGCGGGGATCGGGCACGCCGAGCGGCTTGCTCGCAGCCGCGGTCCGCACAATCTCGACTCCTTTGAGAAGGTCATCGCCGTGAACGTCGTGGGGACGTTCAACGCGCTCCGGCTCGCGAGCGCCGCCATGCTCGGAAACGCGCCCACGGGCGACGACGGTGAGCGGGGGGTTTGCGTCAACACCGCCTCCATCGCCGCCTACGACGGGCAGATCGGGCAGGTCGCCTACGCCGCTTCGAAGGGCGCTGTCGCCGCGATGACGCTGCCCGCCGCCCGCGAGCTGGCCGCGAGCGCCATTCGCGTCTGCACGATCGCTCCCGGGCTCTTCGACACGCCCCTGCTCGCCGCGCTGCCCGCCGAAGCCCGCACCCAGCTTGCCGCCACGATGCCCTTCCCCCAAGACTCGGACACCCGACCGAGTTCGCGCGCCTGGTCTGCGAGATCGTCGGCAACCCGATGCTCAACGGCGAGGTCATCCGTCTTGACGGCGCGCTTCGCATGGGTCCGCGGTAGGAACTCAGAACGGGCTCAGGCTCGTCGAGCGCGTGACGGTGCGACCTGCGCGCAGGTGCGCCGTCGCCCGGACCTCGCCTCCGTACAACCACCCGCCGTAGATCGCCAGGTAGCCGCCACCGGGCGCGGGACGGACGGTTCGCACGTCACGCGGGGGCGCAACGAGATCGTCTCGACCTCCGCGCTCGCGATCCCGGGAACGCTGGTCCGGCCGGGCATCGTCCGGCGCGCCACCTGGGTCGGCGACGGAGGCCCAACCTGTACAGGCGCCGGCAAGATGCCGGGACCCTGCACCCTGAGCGTCAGAGCGCGCGTGCCGCGATCAACCCGGCGGCATGGACAAAGCCGGCGCTGCCGTACCGCAGTCAAGTCTCTCCATCGGCGATCGAGGCAAAGCGGTCGCTCACCAGGCGACTGGTGTGCTGACATTGGCCCCTGACCACGCCATCGCGATGCCGCGCGCTCCGGATCCGGTCAGCTCGCCGAGGCCGCTCGTCCAGGACGGGCCACCGCGCGACCTCGGCGTCGAGCGTTCGACGGGTCACGAACAGCAACACGTTCTCGGCCTCCCGATCGTAGAGCTCCGCGAACTCGTCGGGGTCTCGCATTTCGGGACAAGAGTGCCGCGAGGGTCGATCTTGTGACAGCGTGGGAGGTGAACGCACGTGGAGATACGGCGCCTGCTCACAGACGACGGCGAACGGCTGCGCGACATCCGGCTGCGCGCTCTGCGGGATGCGCCGTACGCGTTCTCCTCCTCCTACGAGCGCGAGGCCGCGTACGGCCCGGAGCTGTGGGCCAGTGGCGTCGCGCAGAGCGATGGCGCTCAAGACGGCGCGGTGTTCGTAGCAGTCGAAGACGGACGCTGCCTTGGTATGGCAGGTGGCTTCTTCCCGGATGAGCGGCGCGACGCGGCGACGCTGTGGGGCATGTGGGTCTACCCGAGCGCGCGGGGCCGGGGTCTGGGCCGGCGCCTCGTCGAAGCGGTCATCGCGTGGGCGCGCGACCGCGGCGTCGCGCGCGTCGAGCTGGCCGTGGCCGACGCGGAGCCGTCGCGCCCGGCCGCGGCGCTGTACCGTGAGCTGGGCTTCGTCGCGACCGAGAGCGCGAGCCGCTGGCCTCCGACCCGTCGCTGGCGACGGTCATGATGTCGCGCGACATCGTCTGACCGCCGGTGGCCACGCCGTTCGCGGATGTCGGACGAAGCGTGTCGCTACATCGCCATCACCGAGCCGTTGCAGCCCGGGATGTGCGGCGCGTGGCCGTGACCGTGACCGCCATCCGCCCCGCCGAACGGGTTGTTCGGATCGAGCTTTGGCAGCGGCGTGGCCATCCAGCAGCCGAGGTCCGCGCGCTGGCGGGCGAGCATCCGCCGCGACTGGGCGCGCGACTGCGACCGCGAGCGCACGCCCTGCGCGGCTTCGTCAGCCAGCAGTTGCAGGACGCCATCGCGAACCGCCATCGGATCACGCCCCGCGCGAACAGCGATCTCGTCCGGCGACAGGCCCGCCTGGCGCGCTGAGAGGAACGTCTCGCGCGTGATCCCGAAGAGCTGCGGAGCGTGCGAAGGCACCGCCGGGCCGTGCATCGTGTGGTAGAGCACGTGCTGGGCGAGGTGGCCCTGCGTGAGCATCCGCTCGGCACGCCAGCGCAGCAGCGCGAGACGCTTGCGCGACACGCGGCCGTCGAAGCGCCGCGTGAGGTGGCGGGCGAGCGCCTTCACGTTGCGGTGGCGGCTGCGGGCGAGCGTCGCCAGCGTGTGGCGGTCGTCGGTGAGGTGAGCGCGAAGCCCGGCGCTGGTGGTGCCGAGCGCGGCGGCAAGCTCGCGTTCCTCGAACGGCAGCCAGTGCATCCAGACCCAGCCCTCCTTGGGCAGCCAGTTGTGCGCCGCGCCCTTGGGAGCCAGCGAGTCGGGCGGCGGACCCGAGGTCGCGCTCGCGGGAGCGGCGCCGACGGTGGCGAGCATCACGACCAAGATCAGCCACCGGCGCATGTGAACCCGAACGATGCGGCGCGGACAAGGTTGCGCGGGTGGACGCATGTCCGTGTCATCGGCGCCGGAGGGTGGCGCCATGAATGACGTTGCCGTCAGCGCTTCAGCGTGACCTTGAAGCTCCTCGTCGCGCCGCCGCCCGACGTGAAGGTGACTTTGGCGTACACCGTCACCTTCTTGCGATGCTTGAGCAGCGCCCGGCCGGACTTGTTGAGCTTGACCTTGACCGGCGCCGTCCTGCCCGCCTTGGCCGCGAACGTTGCCGACCCGTAGATCGTCGTCTTCTTCTTCGTCGCCTTGCGCATGACGCTGCGGGTCGTCGCGGCGCCGCGGGTGTTCAGCAGGGCCAGCCGCCCGCGGCAGTCGGCGACCGTGCACTTCACGGGAATCGTCGCCGCGCCGTTTCTCACCGTGAAGGACTGCTTGGGAAGGCCGACCCGCGGAATCGGTGGCGGCGGGGGGACCGGCGGGGGTGCGACGGTCGGTGGCGGGATCGGCGGAGGCAGCGGCGTGATGACCGGCGGCGCCCGCGTGGTGAGGTCGGCGCTCATCAGCACCCCCGCCCCCGTGCCGAGCAGGGTACTCGGGATGCCGTTCGGACTCGGCGCGGCGAGGCCCTGCTGCGTCGGACTCGGATAGGTCAGGTAGGTCAGCGTCCCGGGACCGCTCGCGAAGAGGGGAATCGGGACGTTCGGCGCAGCGACCTCGAGCGCGAGCGCGTCGATGACCTGGATCGTCGTGCCGTCGTTCGGAGCCGGCGTCGAGTCCTCCTGCATCGCGAGGTTCGTGGCGACGGGCGTCGTCGCGTTCGCCGCGGGCGTGAACTGCGGGCCGTACGCCTGGAGAAACGGCCCGGCACTCGTCGGGTGCGCCGGATCGCCGGGGTTCTGTCGGAAGAGGAACCGAATGACGTTCACTCGCATCGGCCCCGTCCCGGGGCCGACCTTCACGCGGATCGTGCTGACCGTCCCCGACGCGGGCGCGACGAGCGAGTCCGTGCCGGTTCCCAGGTAGCTCGCCATGCAGGACTGCGAGCCGGCCGGCACGCCGTAGGCCGGGACCGGGGCGCTGCAGACGCTCGCGCTCGGGTCCGGGGCCACGGCGGCGAGGTTCGCGCCGAACGTGAATGTCGCCGCGGCGCCCACGGCGGGTGCCGCAGCGGCCAGCGCGAGCCAGCCGGCAACGGCGACGACAACACGCGACGCGGTCATCGGCGCAATCTAGTCGAGACCCCGAAGCCGCGGGCCGACGTACGTGGCGTGTCCCGCGCGGACGCTCGTTAGGGTTTCGCCGATGGGCGTCATCAACGTCGTACAGGAGGGCGCCGTCGGCGCGCCCGCGGAGCTCACCTACCCCCTCATCGCCGACGACGAGCATCACACGAAGTTCCTGCCGGACGACATCACGGATTTCGAGGTCGTCGAGGGTGGGGTCGGCGCGGGCACCGTGCACCGCTTCAAGGTCACCGCCGGCGGGCGCGTGCGCGAGTACCTCATGCGCGTCTCCGAGCCCGAGCCGGGGCGCGTCATCACCGAAACCGACCAGAACTCGTCACTCGTGACGAGCTTCACCGTCACATCCGACGGCGATGGCTGCCACGTGCGCATCGAGACGCGCTGGGACGGCGCCGGCGGCATCGGCGGGTTCTTCGAGCGGACGTTCGCGCCGCGCGTCATGCGCAAGATGTACGCCGACGAGCTCGCGCGTCTCGACACCTACGCGCGCGAGCAGGCGACCGGCTGACAGGAGCACACGCCCGCGCGCAACAATCCGCGCGGGCCGGCGTCTGTGCATCGAGATGCGCACCGCGACCGCCTGCCTGCTCGCCCTCGCCGCGACGCTGCTCCCGGCCCAGCCGGCGCTCGCAGCCCCCGGCTCCGACAGGCTCACCGACGCGGCGCCGCTGCTGTTCTCGGTCCCCGGCACCGTCGACAACACCGGCTACACGACGGAGGGCGCGGAGCCGGGCCCGTCGGTCAGCCCACCCTGCCCCGCGATGTCGCACGCCGCGTGGTGGCGGATCGCCGGGACCGGCCAGCAGATCGTGCTGTCGACCCTCGGATCGTCGTTCGACACGCTCCTGGCGGCCTACGACCAGGGCGGCGGGCTCCCGACCGCCGGCAACCGCATCGCGTGCAACGACGCCGACACGAGCGGCACCGGCACGTCGCTGACGTCGTTCGCGTCGCAGCGTGGACGGTCATATCTCGTCGCGGTGGGCGGCGCCGCGGACTTCGAGCGCGGGTCGATCGTGTTGCGGGCGTCGGCCGACCGGCCCGCGAACGACGACATGGCCGCCGCCGTGCCGTTGCAGACGGCCATCCCCGCGGCGGGCAGCAACCTGGGCGCGAGCCAGGAGCTCGGCGAGACCCTGTCGTGCGTGGACGCGCCCTACGCCGCGACGACGTGGTACCGCTGGCACGCACCCGGCATCGGCGACGCCGCGTTCACGACGACCGCCCCGTTTCAGACCGCCGTCTCCGTCTATCGCGACGATGCGAGCCGCAGCGTCGCCTGCGCGTCCGGCGCCGCGCCGCGGGCCGCGATCAAGGTCACCGCCGGCGACTACCTCGTGCAGGTCGCGGCGAAGGGCGCCGACTTCCCGGGACTCGGGGAGGGCGCGATCACGACCACGGCGCAGTTCACCCCCGACCCAGACACCGACCAGGACGGCTTCGCGCCTCCGGCCGACTGCAACGACGCGAGCCCGGCGACGAGGCCGGGCGCGCTCGAGATTCCCGGCGACGGCATCGACCAGGACTGCAGCGGCGCCGACCTCGTCACCGACCGCGACCGCGACGGCTTCCCCGCACTGCAGGACTGCAACGACGAGAACGCGAAGATCAACCGCAAGGCTGCCGAGATCGCCGGCAACGGGATCGACGAGAACTGCGACGGCGTCGTCGGCCGCTACCCGCGGCTGGCCTCGCGGATCCACTCGTCGTTCGCGCGCTCGCCGCTGCGCTTCGCGACGCTGTCCGTCAGCCATTTCGTGGCGGGCAGCCGGATCGAGCTGCGCTGCAGCGGGCGGCGCGTGGGCTGCCTCAAGCGCAAGGTCGTCCAGGTGCGGGCGGCCGGCGGCTCGCGGTCGCTGCTGCGCTACGTCCGCGGCGTGCGACCCAAGCGCGGCGCGGTCATCGAGATCCGCGTGACGAAGGCCCGCCGCACCGGCATCGCGCGGCGGATCACGGTGCGGCGCGCGCCGAGGCTCCCGCGCACGCAGGATCTCTGCCTGCCGTTTCGCAGCGACCCACCGACGCGCTGCTGATCAGATCGTGTGGACGTAGCCGAGGCTGTGAGCGACGCTCGCGTTGACGACGGCGAGCACGACGAGCGCGAGCGCCGCGCTCATCGCCCACCTCGGCGACCGTCGCAGCGCGACGAGCGCCAGCGCCGCGAGCACGGCAGGCCCTGCGACGAGCGCAAGCCAGGGATGCACCGACGCCAGCGCGTCGCAGTAAGCAGCGCGATCGGTGCCCGGCGACGGGACGTCGACGGGCGGCGGTGTGTGATGGCAGGCATCGTCGACGCCGACCGCGCAGAGCGCGCACGCGAGCACGACGAGGGCGAGGAGCCCGAGCACGGCCGGCCAGGACAGCGGCTGCGCGACCTTGGACTTGGCGACCACCGCGGCCACGATACGCGCGCGGTCGCCGCGATCGCGCCGCGAAACTGTGCCTCGATGGTTGCCCGAGCGGTTCTTGTCAGCCACGCCGCCCGGACCTACGCTCGTCTGCATGAGCGGCTACGACGCCGACAGCGACCTCGTCGAGCACGAGCGTGTCCCGGAGCCCGAGCCGGTCTCCGAACTGGCCGAGCCCGCGCCCGCCGAGAGCGTCGCGGCAAGCGTCGGCAATCGCGCGTTCGGACAGCTCATCGGCCGCACGCCCGGCGACGGGATCGCGGAGGGCGGGGTCGTGCACCGCGACGTCCAGTCGGCGATTGCGACGTCCAACGGCTCCGGGCACACGCTCGACACCGCGGCCCGCCACCGCCTCGCGCCCCACGTCGGCGACCCGCTGACCGACGTCCGCGTCCACACCGATCCGACGGCGGACACGCTGGCGCGCTCGGTGTCGGCACGCGCGTTCACGACCGGGACCGACGTCTACTTCGCGGCGGGCGAGTACCGCCCCGGCACGACGGACGGCGACTCGCTGCTCGCCCACGAGCTGACGCACGTCACACAGCAGCGCGGCGCGCCGTCGGGCGGCGAGCTGAAGGTGTCCGAGCCGGGCGACACGATGGAGACCGAAGCCGACAGCGTGGCCGGTGGCCTCGACGGCTGAGCCCGCGGCGCAGCAGGCTGCGGGGTTCGGCTTCCTCGCCGAGCGCATCCGCGCGACGGTGCAGTCCGTCGCTGGCCGCGAGACGAACCCGACGGACCCGTTCCGCGGGCTGTACATCTCCGACGAGCTGGCGCTGTCGCTCGCGGGCGAGTCGCCGGGCGCGACGTTCGACGCCCGCCTGAGCGACGCCGCGGCGCGCCTGCACCTCGACCCGCTCGACGCGGCTGTGCTCGGTTTGTGCGCCGCGCCGGAGCTGAGCCCCCGCTACGGCCGTCTGTTCGCCTACCTCCAGGACGACGTCACGCGCAAGCTCGCGACGCCGCGCCTTGTCAGCGAGCTGCTGCAGGGTCCGGGGGTCGCGCCCGCCGACGTCCTGCGCTGCTTCGCCGCGGAGGCGCCGCTGCGCCGCGACGGGGCGGTGCGCCTGCTGCCGGGCGACGTCGCGCTGCCGATGGCCGAGCGCCCGGCGAAGCTCGGGTCGCGCCTGACGAGCTTCCTGCTCGGCGCGCGGATGGACGACGGCGGGTCCAATCCGCGCCTGCGGGGCGTGCCCGCGGCGCAGCGCGACCCCGGTCGCTCGGAGACCGTCGGCCGGCTCGCCGCGCTGCTCGCCTGCGACCCGCCGCTGCCGGTGATCGTCGCCGGTCCGGACGCGGCGGCCGTCGTCGCGGCGGCGCTTGGCCGGCCGCTGCTGCTCGCCGACGCCCGTGATCTCGGCGACCGCGACCTCATGGCCGAGGCGAACCTCGTCTGCGCGCTGGAGGGCCGGCGGCTGTGCTTCGACGGCCTCGAGTCCGTCGAGCCGTCCGATCGCGCCGCGCTGCTGCGCGCGCTCGAGCTGCGCCGCCGCGGCGTCCTGATGATCGCGCCGTCGCGGGCGGCGGCGATCGCGCTCGGCGACCGCACGACGGTCGTCATCGAGGCGCCGATGCCGAGCCTCGCCGAGCGCGCGGAGGCGTGGTCGCAGATCTCGGGCTCGGACGACGTGCGCGACGTCGCGGCGAAGTTCCGCCTGTCGATCGGGCAGATCGGCGAAGCGGCCGAGGTGGCGGCGCTCGCCGCGGCGGGACGCGGTGCCTCGGCGCCCACCGCGCGCGACCTCGACGAGGGCGCGCGCCAGGCCTCCAGCTCGCGGCTGGGGGAGCTCGCCTCGCGGCTCGATCCCGTGCACCGCTGGGCGGACCTCGTCCTGCCGGCGCGCCAGATGGGCTTGCTGCGGTCGATCTCCTCCTACCTGCGCCACCGTGACCTGGTGCTCGGCGAGTGGGGCTACGAGAAGACGGTCGCGCGGACACAGGGGCTGAAGGCGATGTTCGCCGGCGAGTCGGGGACCGGCAAGACGATGGCCGCGCAGGTGCTGGCGAACGAGCTCGGCCTGGAGCTGTATCGCGTCGACCTCGCGACGGTCGTATCGAAGTACATCGGCGAGACCGAGAAGAACCTCGACCGGATCTTCGCGGCGGCGGAGGGCTCGAACGCGATCCTCTTCTTCGACGAGGCCGATGCGTTGTTCGGCAAACGCTCGGGCGTGTCCGACGCCCACGACCGCTACGCGAACATCGAGGTCGCGTACCTGTTGCAGAAGATGGAGGGCTACGCGGGCGCGGTCATCCTCGCGACGAACTTCCGCTCGAACATCGACGATGCCTTCCTGCGGCGCTTGGACTTCGTCATCGACTTCCCGTTCCCCGAGCCACCCGACCGGCGGCGCATCTGGGAGTTGCTCTTGCCGGAACAGGCACCGCTCTCAGACGACGTCGACCTCGACTTCCTCGCGTCGCGCTTCAAGCTCTCAGGAGGCGGCATCCGCAACTGCTCCCTGGCCGCGGCGTTCATCGCGGCCGAGGAGCGTGGTGTCATCGGCATGGAGCAGCTCGTGCGAGCGGTCGCGCTGGAGTACGGCAAGCTCGGCCGGCTGACACTCGAAGCGGACTTCGAGCACTTCCACGTATTGCTCAGTCCCCAGTCAACCTGACTCGCCGGAGACCGCGCGATGACTGGTTTCACGCGTTGAGGAATTCTGCGAACTTCGCCTCGATCGCAGCATCCGCTATCTCCTGAAGCTCGCGCATCTTTGCCCTATGTCCTGCCGCCCAGGGCTTGGTGGCGAGATATTCCACCATCGATTTTGAGCCTTTCGATTCGTTCTGCGCGGGAGACAGCGGGAACAAGTTCTCGGGTATATCCTGGAACATGGCTTTTCGCTGCGGGACGTTCAGGAGCTCAAACCTCGCATCGTCTGCGATCCTGGCTCGCGAGGTGATGTGATCGGCGTGCCACGCGGTCATCGGCAAGCCCGTTTCCAGGTCCGTCGGGTGGCCGCCACCGTGGAAGCCCGCCGCTATTGCGGTTTTTTCCGCCATCCGCCTCTGACGCGGCCCGGGCGTCGTCGTTGTGGCCAAGTGCTTGATCGTCTTCGACAGATCGCGGACGGCGCCGCCGAGTGATACGCGTTCTGCGTCCCATTCTTTTCGGACTTTCTCCTGCTCCAGGATGCCGCCGGGCTTGTCGGTATCGATCGCCACAAGCCTCGCGTAGATGCCGTCGGCCTTGGACTGCAGGGCCGCGATTTGCCGCGCGATCGTCGCGACCCCCCGCAGCTCCTTGTCCCCCGCGGCCTCGGCCTGGGCAAGCGCATCACGCTCCGCGCTCGCCTTTGTCAGCGTGTCACGGGCGCTGCGAACCAAGCGTTTGGCGATCAGGATCTCGCCGCGGACTGCCGCTGCCCTGAGCGTCTGAGCCGCGTCGAGCTCCGCCTGCGCCTCGGCCACCTTCTTGTCCGCCTTCTCAGTTCGCTCACTCGCCTTGCCAACCATCTCGAGGACCCGCTTCAGTCGCTGCATCGACGCCTGCTTCTCACGGGAGATGGGTCTGGCGCCCCGCTTGGGGATCCGTGCCTCGGTCTCGTCCTTGGACTTCGGGTTCAGCTCCGCCTCCAGGCCCCATCGATCGTCACCAGGCACAACATCCAGCCGGCCGAAGCCGTAGCGCGCCTTGATGAGGCGCAACCGCCCCGTGAGTACAGCGCCGGCGACGCGCCGGCCCGCGAAGCGGTTGACTGCCGCGAGCGCGGCGGCTCTGCCCCGGTCGAAGCGATCGCGCACCTCGTTGGGTGACCCGCGCTTTGCGTGCCCCTCGCCCGGCCCTGTGCCGGTGGCATTCGATGAGCTCGCGCCCCTCCCGCGTTTCCCCGTGAATGTGTCACGCGCCCAGCCCTTCGCGCCTTCCACCTTGTCCTTGGCCCACTGCTTGCCCTTGTCGACCTTGTCCGTCACCCACTGCTTGGCCTTCTTCGCCTTGGCGATCGGGCCCTTGAACATCTTCTTGAACGTCTTCACCGCGCCCGTGACGACCTTGTCGATCGCCTTGTTGATCGGGCCCTGGACCTTCTCGATGATCCCGCGCACCTTGTCGCCGACGCCCCCGAGGCCGAGCAGGCTCGCCAGGAAGGAGATCGCTAGCGGGAGCGCTTGAGCGAGGGCGTCCTCGACGCGGCTGGCCATCTCGCCGACGTTGCCCTTGACGATCGCCGAGATCGAGTCGAGCACCGAGTTGACGAACGCCATGATCTCCGCGCCGCGCTCGACGATGAACATGACGATGTCGAAGATCGCCTTGCACGCCTTGATGAACGCGCCGGCCGGGGTGAGCAGGGCGGCGATCCAGGTGATGCCCGCCTTGATGACG
Source organism: uncultured Actinomycetes bacterium (assembly GCA_963743055.1). Lineage (GTDB taxonomy): Bacteria > Actinomycetota > Thermoleophilia > Solirubrobacterales > Solirubrobacteraceae > CADCVQ01. The sequence goes on from CAVUOK010000012.1 coordinate 241,862, forward strand.
CGCTCGGTGACGAACTCCTTGATCTCGCCGACGACCATCTCATTGAGATCGCCGACCGAGTCCTTGAGGTACTCCCACGCACCCGCGACGCCCTGCGTGGCGAACGTCTTGATGACGTCGACCGTCTGCTCCATCTTCGCCACGAGCGGCTCGCCGACGGCCTTCGCGAGCCTCACGCGCACGTTGTCGTAGGTGAGGCCCAGCACCTGGGTGACGAGGTCGATGATGCCGGGCAGGTCGAGCGCCTTGGGCATCTCCAGCCCCGCCTTGCCGAGCGCTCCGAACAACCAGCCCATGAGGCCCTGCTCCAGGTGGCTGCCGATGTTCCCGACGAAGCGGTCCAGGCCGCCCTTGATGCCGCTGATGAGGTTCCCGAGAAAGCCGATCGGGTCCTTGATGATGTCCCCGATGACCCCGGCCGCTCGCGCGAGGACGCCGAGCAGCATGTTGGCGAGCTTCTTGATCGTCTCGATGACGCCCGTGATGGCATCGAGCGCCTTGTCGATGAAGCCCTTGTTCTCCTCCTGCAGCTCCTTGATGCGCTCGTCCAGCGCGTCGCGCGCCTCGACGTACTTCTGCGCGATCTTCTCGACGAGCGCCTCCTGCTTCGAGTCGACATCCGACGACAGCTGTTCGAACTCGGTCTCGAGCTTGCCCTCCGCCTCCTTGCCGACCTCCTTCAGGTCGCTCGGGAGCTTCGCGACGTACTGCTGCACGTCGGAGCGGCCCTTCGTGATCCGTGCGCGCGCGGCCGTCAGCTCGCGCCCGACGATGTCGGCGATGTCGGAGATGACACCGTCCATCGCCGTGATGTACCGCTCGCGCGCCTCGACGTGGAACTGGTTGACCTCGTCGGGCATGCCGCCGATGTCCGCGATCCACCGCGTCCACCCGAACATGCCGCTGTAGCGCTCGTCCTTGTAGTCGGACATGCGCTTGCCGTAGTAGCTCTCGAACTGCGACCGGGCCTCGCCCTCGCCCTTGCTGAACGCACCGTCGACCTTGCCGTCGAGGTCGTCGAGGATCTTCGTGACGTCGGCCTTCGTCGCGTCGTAGATCCCCTGGATGTCCGCGCCGACCTTGTCGCGCTTCGTCTCGTCCGCGCTCTTGGTCTCGTCCTTCTTGCCGGCGACCTTGTCGAGCGACTTCGTGCGCGCGCCGTGCATCCCGGTGAGCTCCTGCTGCTCGGCGCTCTCGGCATCCGAGCGACCCTTGTCCAGCAGCTTCTGCTCCTGCCCGCGGTAGTCGACGGGCGCCTTCGCGGACTGCTCCTTGGCCTCGTCCTTCGTCTTCACGGCATCCGCGAACTCGGGCTCGTTGGACTTCTTGAGCTGCTCGTCGGTGACGTCCGCCTCGGCCATCTTCGCGTCGACCTGCTTCGGGCCGCCTGACAGGTCCGTCTGGCTCGGCGGGCGCTTGCCGGGCATCGCCTTCGCGGCGCCGACCTGCTTCGGCGGGGCGCCGGGCTTGTCGTTGACCATCGGCGTGACGGTCTTAGGCTTCGCCTTCGACTTGTCGGGCTCGGCGTCCTTGGCCGTCTTGATGTCCTTCTCGGAGTCCTCCTTGCCCTCCTTCGCCTTGCCCTGGACCTCGTCCTTGACCTCGTCGGCCTTGCCCGATTCAGCGAACTTGTCGGCCTCGTCGAGGTTCTTGGGTGCGGACGCCGCGACCGCCTTCTTGATCGCCTCGACGAACGCCGCCTTGTCGAACGGGGCGGGCTCCTGCTTGCTCATCTCGTCGACCTGCGCGGCCGCGGCCTGGCTCGGGACGTCGTTGGCCGGCGGCTCGGCGGCGCCCTGCGCGGTGGCGGCGCCCTCGGGCGCGGACTGATGCTCCTTGGCCCCCGAGCCCGCGGCCTTGGTGGCGCCCTTCATGGCGCTGAACCCGGGATCGGATTGCGGGTCGCGGACCTCCCCGCCCGCGCCCGGCGCGACCGGGCCGGTGGGAGCCGCGGCGGGCGCCGGCGCGCCGTCGGGGGCCGGTGCGGGGGCGGCCGGGGGCGGTGCCGCGGGCGCCACCCCCGGCGCCGACGCCGGTGTGGTCGGCGCGCTCGTGGTCCCCGGCGGCGTCGCGTCCGCCGCAACGGCAGGGGACGGAGCGGGGGTCGCGAGCGCCGCCGGGGATGATGCGGCCGGCGCGGGCGCGGCCGCAGGGACGAGGAGCGCCGACGGCGAGGGCGGCGTCGCTGCCGGAGCCGCGGGCGCGGACGGCGCGGCGAGAGGATCCTCGGCCGCCGCGGCCGGCGGGGCCGAGCCATTGGCCGGAGCCTCGGGGCCAGACGGCGCGGCGAGCGGATCCTCGGCCGCCGCGGCCGGCGGGGTCGAGCCGTTGGCCGGAGCCGCGGCGGTTGCCGGGGGCGGCGGCTTCGGTTCCTCGCGCGAGGCCATGATCTCGACCACCGCGGCGTTGCCCACGAGCCGCTGCAGGGCGACGACGCCGGACGCGCTCAGCGACCTGCCACGCAGGCTCGCCGCCGGCGGCGCGGCCGTGGGTGTCGCGGCGCAGGGCGCCGCCTCGGCGCGCTCCTCCTGCTTCTGCTCGACCCGCGCGCCCATGCGTTGCGCGCGCCTACTCGGGCAGCTCGTCCTCGGGAAGCTCGTCGAGGGCCTCGACGCCCTCCGCCTCCTCGGGCTTCAGCTCCTCGTCCGGGCCCGCGGCGGCGACGTCGCCGACGTCCTCGCCGGCCGCCTCGGGCTCCTCCTCGACCTCGGGCTCCTCCTCCTCGACCGCCTCCCGGGCGACGCTCTGGCGCGCGACCCGCTGCACAGCGTTGTTGCCGACGGCGGAAGCCCAGGCGAGCGAGCGCTCGGGCGGGGCGGCGACCGGCGGCGGCGCAGCGGTAGGAGAGCGCGCTCGCTCACCGTGCTCGGCGTCGGTCTCGGTCGCCGGGTCATAGACCGGTTGGGCCATCGCTCGACCGTAGCCGGGCGATCACCCTCCGTCGAGGGCCTCGGTCGTCTTTACCCTTAAGGCTGCCCTCACGGCCTGCTGCGCGCACCGTCCAGCTCTACCCGTAGGGCTGCCCTCCCGGCCGGCTCCGGCGTGCCACCATAACTGGCGACTTCGAAATCCGGTGACTCGCGCCCTCGGCGATGCGCACCATTCCTGACAGATGGAGCGTCGAGATCAGATGAATATCACTACCCACCACTTCACCTATCCGCGGCGCGTGCGCCTGCAACTGCTGCTCCTTGGCGTGCTCGCCGCGCTCCTCGTGCCGGCTGCCGTCGGCACCTCCGACGCCATGGCCATCAGCTCGTCGTGCACGGCGGGGGCCGAGACGGTCCGAGACGACGTCGGACGGAGCTTCTCCCCCGTCTACCACTGCGCGACGTACGTCGACACCCCCCTCTACGCCAACTACAAGGACGACTCCAAGCCGCTCGACGACAGCGGCTTCATGGCCGAATCCGACGACGTCGTGGTCATCTGCCAGCAGCCGGGCCGCCCGAACCCCTCCTACCAGGGCAACCAGAACACGTGGTGGCTCTACGCGAAGGGCAACTCGGCACGCAGCAACGACTACAGCTACACGAACGGCTGGGGCTACCTCCCCGCAACCGCGGTCAGACAGGGCGGGCCGGGCCAGCCGATCCCCGGCGTGCCGACGACCTGCCCGGACCTCGCGCCCGGCCAGTCGGCTCCGGCACCGCCCGCGCCCCCGGGCACCTGCGGCAACACCGACTGCGACGGGGATCAGTTCCAGGCGATCGTCGACTGCAACGACAGTGACCCGGCCATCCATCCCGGCGCCACCGACATCCCCGGCAACGCGTTCGACGAGGACTGCAAGGACGGGCCTGCCCCCTTCCCGCGGCTGGAGTCGCAGATCGAGTTCGACTACAGCCGCTCGCACGGGCGGGCGCGCATCACGAAGCTCGCGGTCAGGCCGGCGCTGGCCGGCTCGACGCTCATGGTCCAGTGCAAGGGACACGGCTGCGGGTTCGGGCGCAAGTTCCTGGCGGCCAGCGCGGACGCTCGAGCGCTCGACCTCACCAAGGTGGTGCGGCGCGCGAAGCTGCGGCGCTACGCGAAGCTCGAGGTCTGGATCACGCGGGCCGCGACCATCGGCAAGGTGCGGCGGCTCACCGTCAACTACGGAGCGAAGGTCTCCAAGCGTGACTTCTGCCTGCCGCCCGGCGTGAGAAAGCCCACCCGCTGCGCGCTGTGAGTCTCCCCGGCCGCCAGCGTCGCGGTCCGCGGGACCTCGCCGAGGACGACGAACAACGAGACGATCCGACCCCCGTCGAGATCGACCCGCGCTCCGTCGGCGAGGTCCTGCGAGCGCCGCAGCCCGCCGGTCGGGGCACGCCGGCGGTGCTCGCCCGGTCGGTCGCCCGGCTGCAGAGCGAGCACGGCAACGCCGCCGTCGGCCGCGTGCTCGTCGCGCGCGAGGCCGGCGACGACGCAGCGCCGCCGGGCCAGCGCGCGGACACCGGTGCCGATCCGCAGGCCGGCGCACCCGAGCCGGACTCCACCGAGCCCGAGGCGATTCCCGAGGAGGCGATCGCCGCGGCGTTCGCGGCGGCCGCCGCCCGCGTCGCCGAGCGGATCGTCCCCGGCCGCGGCGGCGCGTTCACGGCGGTCGCCGACCGCGAGGACGACTACCTCGTGCTCGAGGTCGCCGGCCAGGCGGGCACCACCGGCGCGACGGTGCAAAGCCAGCGCCAGGCGGCGCGCGTGGGCATCTCCGACGGGACCCTCGACGGCTACTCCGCCGGCTCGGCCACGCCGCCCGGCGGCAGCCAGATCGCGACGGCCGCCTCGGATCTCGTGGCGCACCCGCTCGCGACCGCCACGATCGAGGGCTTCACCGACGACGTCGGCAAGCCCGCCGCGAACGACCCCCTCTCGCTGCGCCGCGCCGAGGAGGCGCGCGCCGCGATCATGGCCGCGGCGCCCGACGTGCCCGAAGCGTGCTTCCACATCGCCGGCCGCGGGGCCAGCGAGTTCGTCCGGCCCAACCTCGTCGAGCTCGACCGCCGCCGCAACCGCCGCGTGCGCATCCGCGTCGAGGAGCCCGCCTCGTAATGCCGCTCGTCGTCGACATCCCGCTGAACACGATGCTCGCCGACCTGGACGAGTCGCTGCGCGCGCTCGTGCAGCAGGAACTCGGCCAGCTCGGCTTCGACAGCGTCGAGGTCGCGTTCGACGCGCCCGCGCGCGAGTGGTCCAGCCAGCTCGCCGCGCCGACGGTGAACATGTTCCTCTACGACCTGCGGGAGTCCAGCGACCACCGCCATCGCACGATCGACGAGCGCCGCGCGAGCGCCGGCGCGTTCGAGACCCGCCCGCCGCTGATCCTCGAGTGCTCGTACGCGATGACCGCGTGGACCCAGGAGGTCGAGGACGAGCACCGCCTGCTGTCGCAGCTGCTCACGGTCCTGTACTCCTATCCGCGCCTGCCGGCCGACGCGCTCGTCGGCCGGCTGTCCAACGGGGCCCAGCGCTACCCGATCTTCGGTCGCGTCGGGCAGCCGAAGTCCGAGGGCAAGGCCGACTTCTGGAATGCGGTCGGCGGCCAGTACAAGGCCTCGCTGGACTACATCGTCACCCTGTCCTGCGAGGCCGGCGTCGCGCACGAGCGCGGGCCCGAGGCGCGCGGCGTCACCGTGCGCGTCGGCGATTCGAGCGGCCCGCCCGGTGAGGTCACGGAGCTTCACCGCGCCGGCGGCGTCGTCAAGGGCGCGGGCGGTGAGCCGCTCGCGGAGGCGTGGATCACGCTGCCCGACCTCGGACGCTGGACGGCGAGCGACGAGCACGGGCGCTTCGTCGTCGCGCGCGTGCCGACCGGCGAGCACCGCTGCGTCGCGCGCACCCGCGACGGCGGCGAGGCGGAGGCGGCCCTCACCGTCCCCGGCGGTTCCGTCGACCTCGTCGTCGGTGAAGCGAGCGGCCGGCGACGGCGCCCCTCGGAAGCCTCCGACCGCGGGAGCACCCGCAGGGGCAAGGAGTGACCGAATGGGCACCCGCGCGACCCCCTGTGACATGCCCGAAGTGCTGGCCAGCGACTTCTGGTCGGCCCGGCCTCGACGCGCAAGGCTGGATCGGTGACCTCCCTCCCTTCAGCCGGCCGGCCGCGCGTCATGCTCGGCAACCTCGGTCCGATCGCCCGGGTGGGCATGCGGCGCCTGCTGAGCGAGGGCGGCGTGAACGTGCTCGACGACGAGCCGGCGGTCGCGGAGCTCGATCCCGAGGTCGCGCGGTTGCAGCCCGACGTCGTCGTCTTGGACCTCGACCAGACCGACTCGCAGCAGCTCAGCATGGTCGTCCGGCGCGTCTGCCCGCGGGCGAAGGTCGTCCTGTGGGCGGCGAACGAGGACATCATGGAGGTCATCGACCCCGGCGCGACTCGGCCGCGCTGGGTGCTGTCCGGTGTCCCCCGGGATCTGCTGGCCGAGATGAGCACCCCGACACGGACCCGAGCGAAGGAATGACATGGCTACGTACCTGACTCCCGGCGTGTACGTCGAGGAGGTCCCGTCCACCTCCAAGCCGATCGAGGGCGTGAGCACGTCGGTCGCCGCGTTCGTCGGTCTCGCCCCCGGCGGGCCCGTCAACACGCCGATGCGGATCTCCAACTGGACGCAGTTCGCGAAGGTGTTCGGCGATCCGGTCGAGCCCGAGAACGGCCCGTTCATGGACGGCGCCTACCTCGCGCACTGCGTCTACGGGTTCTTTCAGAACGGCGGCAGCCTGTGCTGGATCGTCCGCGCGGGAAAGGCGGATTCGGTCTCCACGCCGCTCGCGCAGGCGGCGCTGCCCGCCGCGGGCGACACCGGTGTCGAGGTCCTGCGCGTCATCGCGCGGCCGGGCGTCGATCGCGAGCTGACGGTCGAGGTCGCCGAGAACCCGGTCGTCCGCCACGAGGACGAAGGCGAGGGCGAAGGCGAGAAGCCACCGCCGCCGGACCGCGAGCCGACGTACAAGATCACGATCACGCCGGCGGGCGGCGCGAGCGAGGAGTTCGACGGCCTGACGCTGCGCCGGGGCCGCAACAACGTCGCCACGAAGATCAACGCCGCGTCCAAGCTCGTCACGATCGAGCTCACCGGCGGGGCGCTGCCCGAGGCGCAGCGCGCGCCGGCGGGCGGGACCTACGTCCTGTCGGCGCCGAGCGTCACGAGCGAGGCGGTCGCGGCGTCGGACATCGCCGGCGACGTGGCCGAGCGCCGCGGCATCGGCGGGCTCGCCGCGGTCGACGAGATCACGATGGTCGCGGTCCCCGATCTGTGGTCGATCGTCCAGAACGGGGACGGCGTCGCCGACGTGCAGCGCAAGCTCATCGCGCACTGCGAGAGCGCCGGCGATCGCATGGCGATCCTCGACGCGCCCGACGGGCTCGTCCCGCAGCAGGTGCTCGACTGGCGCCTCGGCGAAGCGGGCTACGACTCGCGCTTCGCGGCGCTGTACTGGCCGTGGATCGAGGTGCGCAGCCCGCTCGACGGCCAGCCGCTCACGATCCCGCCGTCGGGCCATGTGGCAGGCGTCTGGTGTCGCTCGGACGCGACGCGCGGGGTGCACAAGGCGCCCGCGAACGAGGTCACGCGCGGCGCCAACAGCGTCGCGTTTCAGATCACGCAGGCCGAGCAGGGCGCCCTCAACAAGGCGGGCATCAACTGCATCCGGGCGTTCCCCGGCCGCGGCATCCGCGTGTGGGGCGCGCGCACGCTGTCCAGCGATCCGGAGTGGCAGTACATCAACGTGCGCCGGCTCTTCAACTACGTCTCCGAGTCGATCATGCAAGGCACGCAGTGGTCGGTCTTCGAGCCCAACGACCAGAAGCTGTGGATCCAGCTGCGGATCGCCGCCGCGAGCTTCCTCACCCGCACGTGGCGCGAGGGCGCGCTCTTCGGCTCCTCGCCCGACGAGGCGTTCTTTGTCAAGTGCGACGACGAGACGAACCCGCCCGACGTCGTCGAGGCCGGGCAGGTCGTGTGCGAGATCGGCATCGCGCCGGTGAAGCCGGCCGAGTTCGTGATCTTCCGGCTCAGCCAGTACGCCGACGGCGGCGGCCAGATCGAGGCGTGACTTACCGAAAATGATGACTACCGAAAAGGACGACAACGATGGCTGAAGAGATCTTCGGCAACCTCTATTTCCAGCTCAAGCTCGACGGCCGTGAAGGCAGCGGCCTGTTCACCGAAGCCAACGGCGGCGGGTCGGAGAACGCCGTCATCGAGCAGAAGGTCGCGATGCCGAACGGCTCGGTGTCGATCAAGAAGATCCCCGGCAACCTGAAGTTCAACGACATCACGCTCAAGCGCGGCGTCGACCCGGACAAGATGCTGTGGGACTGGCGCCAGCAGGTCATCGACGGCAAGTTCAAGGACGCCCGCTGCAACGGGACCATCCAGATGCTCGACTCGTCGTTCTCGCCGGTGGCGACCTACGCGTTCGAGGGTGGCTGGGTGAGCAAGTACACCCCCGCGTCGATGAACGCCGGGCAGGATCAGGCCGCGGTCGAGGAGATCACGATCGCCATCGAGAACTTCAAGCGCGAGTAGCTGACGGCGCACCATGCAAACCGAGTTCGAGTTCGCCCTGCCGAAGGGCTACGTCGACGGCTCCGGAGCCGTGCACCGCAGCGGGGTCATGCGCCTCGCGACGGCGCGCGACGAGATCGAGCCGCTGCGCGATCCGAGCGTGCGCCAGAACGAGGCGTACCTCGCCGTGCTGCTGCTGTCGCGCGTGATCACGCGACTCGGCGAGATCACCGCGGTCACGCCCGAGCTCGTCGAGGGGCTGTACTCGGCCGACTTCGATCACCTGCAGCGCCTGTATGAGCGCATCAACGCCGACGGAGAGGCGATCGGCTCGGTGTCCTGCCCCGCCTGCGCGCACGCCTTCGAGGTCGACCTGACCGAGATCGGAGACGTGGGCCTGGGGGAATGACGCGGCCGTCTTTAGAGCAGCTGCTCGACGAGACGGCCCAGATCGCGTTTCACCTGCACTGGCAGCTCGACTCGATCCTCGACCTCGAGCACCCCGACCGCCGCCACTTCCTCCGCGAGGCCCGGCGCCTGTCCGCTTCCCACTGATCAGCCATGAGCCACGACATCACACCCTTCGACTCCCCCGCGCGGCAGCCCGCCGCATCCACCCCCGCTGCGCGGGGGGCTGCACGCGCGGGCGGCCTCCGGCTGGCGCGCCGGGTCGTGGCCCGGCACGACCCCGCGCGCGTGTCGGCCGGTCCCCGGCTCGCCGCGGGCGGGCAGGCTGCCGTGGCGCGTGCGGCGGTGGGGCCGCCCTCGCTCTACCGCTCGGCGCGGGCCGGCGAGGCGGCGCTGAGCGGCGAGGCCGCGCGGCTGTCGGAGCTCTCGGGCTACTCGCCCGACGCGATGGCCTACCTGCTCGGCGACTCGCCCCCGGCAGGGCCCGCACCGGGGTCGCTCGGCGACGCGGCGCTGGGCGTCCAGCGCATGGCGGACGAGCGGGCGGACGCGCGCCCCGCGAGCCCGCGGCGCACGACGATCGAGGAGCCCGCTGCCGGGTCGCTCCGGTTGTCGCGGACGCCGGCGGCGGGTGCTGTCGACGCAGCGGCTGGCGGCAGCTCGGCAGCGGCTGTGGCCCGCGCTTCGGCGGGGTCCCCCGCCGTGGCCGGAGACGACGAGCCCGCCGGTACCGAGTCCGGAGCCCCTGCACGCGACTCGGCCGCGAGCACCCTGAGCCTGAGCCGCGCGGCCGCGCGCGGCACGCTCGGAGGATCGGCAGCGAGGGAAGGCTTGGGCGGCGCGGCGTCGCAGGTCGATCCCGCGGGCGGCGTGTCGCAGGTCGATCCCGCGGGCGGCGCCTCATCGCACGCGAGTGCCGCATCGAGCGCGCCTTCCCGACGCCCGGCGCAGGCCGGCGACGGGGCGAGGGGCAGCGTCGCGCGCAGCCCGGCACCGCGCGACTGGCTCGCCGCCACCGATGACGGACCTCCCGCCCGGGAGATCGTGCAGCGACCCGTCGTGCGACTCGTCGAACGCGCGCCCGCGCCGCTGGAGGCGGTGGCTCGCCAGCCGACGCCCGACCGCGCAACAGAGACGACGGCGCCGACCGCGCCGGTGCCTGCCGCCGGGCTCTTGCGCCGTCTCTGGCGGCGCGTCGCCGGCGGCCCGGAAGCGGGTGCGAGCGCCGGTGACTCCGCGCCGTCTCCGCAGCACGACGCGCGGCCGGCCCCGCAACCGGTGAGCGTCGCGCGCGCGACCGCGCCCAGCGAGCAGCCCCCCAGCACGGGCGCCCGGGCGGCGCCCCCGCCGAGCTCGTCCGGGCTCGCTCCGGACAGCGGCCCGCCTGGCGCGCGGCCGAGAGCCGCCGGCAGCAGCGCCGTTGCGCGCGAGCCGCTCGCGCCCGCCACTGCGTCCGGCGGCCGCGCACGACGAGGCGGGCGCGCGGGCGAGGCGGGCAATGAAGCCTCCGCCATCGGCGCACCGGCCGACGACGAAGGCGGATCACCTTCCGTAGGGGAAGCGACAGCGGGCGGCGACGGGACTCCCCCACCCGTCGCCGCCGCCTTCGGCGCGTCCTCCGACGGCGTCCGCGCGCCGCTCGGCCTGTCGCGCACCGCTGCCGCGACCGCACCGCACGCCGGCGCGCACGCGACGACGGGCGCGACCAGGCCACTCGCCGTCGCGCGCGCCGCGACTGCGGCCGAGGCGGCAGCGGGTGCCGCGGGCGTGGCGGAGGCGGCAGCGGGGGCCGCGGGCGTCGCGGAGACAGCAGCGGGCTTCGCGGGCGGCGCGGCCGCGCCGGAGACAGCCGCGCTCACGTCGACCTCCGCGACCGCGCCGGAGCCACCCAGGCTCGCGCCGGCCACCGCCACCGCGCCGGAGCCACCCGGGCTCACGCCGGCCACCGCGACCGCGCCGGAGGCCGCCGGGCTCGCGGCGGCCGCCCCCGCGACCGCGTCAAACTCCGCCGCACGCCCGCGCCTGCACGTCGCTCGCACCGAGCGCGGACCGGCGCACTCACCGAGCGCGAGCGCGGGGATCTCCACCGCCCGCGCGCTGGCCCGCGCGACCTCCGGCGCGATCGAGTACGAGGACGACGGGCGCGTGAGCGTGCTGCTCCCGCCGCCCGGCTCGGTCATGGCCGCGCCCAGCGCGAGCATCGCGCGCCAGGAGACCGCGACCGACCCCCCGCCGTCCGACCCACCGGAGCAGCAGGCAACGGCCACCGGGCCGCAAGCCGCCTCCGCAGCCGCGCCGTTCGACCGCGACGAGCTCTACGCCGACTTCATGCGCCGCCTGCGCCGCGACATCCTCGAGCAGCGCGAGCAGCGAGGTGAGCTGTGATGCCCGGCGCCCTCGGAGCCACGAGCACGGCCGGCCAGCGCGACATGGAGAAGCTCGGCGAGAACCACTTCGTCCTCGAGATCACCGGCCTCGCGATCGGCGCCTTCCGCGAGATCACGGGCCTGCAGATGGAGCGCGAGATCCTCGAGTACCTCGAGGGCGGCAACAACGACGTCATCCACAAGCTGCCGGGGCGCGTCAAGTACCCCAACCTCGTCCTCAAGCGCGGCGTCACCAACCAGGACGAGCTCATGCGCTGGTTCTGGCAGACGCAGACCGCGCCCGAGCTCAAGGACGTCACGGTCAAGCTCGTCGACTCCTCCACCGCCGTCATGCGCACGTGGGCCTTCAAGCAGGCCTATCCCATCAAATGGGTCGGACCGAACCTCAACGCCGGCTCCGACAGCCCCGCGACCGAGCAGCTCGAGCTCGTCCACGGCGGGATGGTGATCGCCTAGTGGTCCCACTGATGGCGGGCCCCGTGCAGAAGGCCACGCTGAAGATCGAGGACGGCGAGACGCTCACCTGCCTCTTCAACCCGAAGGACTTCAGCGTCACGAAGGCCAACGCCTGGCAGTCGAAGGCCGCGCCCGGCCAGTCGGCGGCGAAGCCGACCTTCGGCGGCGGCCAGCCGCGCGAGCTCATGCTCCAGCTCCTCTTCGACGCCACGCTGCTCACGCCGCAGGTGAGCGTCAAGGACGTCGCCGCGAAGCTCTTCGCCGCGATGGAGGCCTCCAAGAACGAGGGCGGCGCGAAGAACAAGTCGCGCCCGCCGGCGCTCACGTTCGCCTGGGGAGCGTTCGCGTTCGAAGGCGTTGCGAAGAGCCTGACCGTCCAGTACCAGCTGTTTCGCCCCGACGGCGAGCCGATCCGCGCCGACGTGAAGCTCGCGCTCATGCAGTGGGACGTCGAGGGGCCCAAGGGCCAGAACCCGACGACGCGGGCCGACGGCTCGGTCGGCGCCCACACCGTCCGCGACGGCGACTCGCTCGCGTCGATCGCCTACCGCGTCTACGGCGACGCGACACGCTGGCGCCCGATCGCCGAGGCCAACGACATCGACGACCCGCTGCGCCTGCGCAGCGGACGCGCGCTGAGCGTGCCGGCCCTCGACGCATGAGCCCCGCCGCCCCCGCACTCGTGGCCGCCGTCGACATCCGCGCCGGCGGCAGGCCGCTGGACCCGAGCATCGTCGAGCGCCTGCTCGAGGCGCGCGTGCAGGACAACCTCATGCTGCCCGACGCGTTCGTGCTGCGCCTGCGCGACCCCGACTTCCAGCTCGTCGACGGCACGCTCTTCGACCCCGGCGTCAAGGTCGAGCTGCGCTTCGCGAGCGACGAGGCGACCGCGGCCGGCGGTGCGCCCGCGGACCCCTTCCAAGGCGAGGTGGCCACGATCGCGCCCCAGTTCGAGAGCGAGGGCTGCGTGCTCGTCGTGCGCGGATACGACGTCTCGCATCGCCTTCACCGCTCGCGCAACACGCGCACGTTCCAGGACATGACCGCGAGCGACATCGCGTCGAAGATCGTCGGCGAGGCCGGGCTGCCCGTCCAAGCCCAGCCGACGCCCGACGTCTATCCGTTCGAGCAGCAGAGCAACGAGACCGACTGGGACTGCCTGTGGCGCCTCGCGCGGCGGGTCGGCTACGAGGTCACGTGCGCGGCCGGCACGATCCACTTCCGCCCGCCGGGCGCGGCGCCGGGCACGCCCGTCAAGCTTGAGTGGGGCAAGGACCTGCGGGGGTTTCACCCGCGCGCGACCTCCGTCGCTCAGGTGAGCAAGGTCACGGTCAGCGGCTGGGATCCGAAGGCCAAGCGCCGCGTCACCGCCGGCGCGCAGACCGCCAAGCTCGACTCGAACGTCGGCCTGAAGCGCGTCGCCGACGGCGAGCTCGCCGTGTCCGACGAGATCGTCACCTCGCAGGGCGAAGCCGACGCGCTCGCGCAGAGCACGCTCGACTGCCTCGCCAACGCCTGGCTGGAGGCGGAGGGCGTCAGCCGCGGCAACCCCGCGATCCGCGCGGGGGCCACGATCCAGGTCGGCGGCGTCGGCACCCGCTTCGGCGGCGCGTACCTCGTGACGAAGTCGACGCACGTGCTGCGCGGCCGCACCGGCTACGAGACCGAGTTCGAGATCAGCGGCCGCAGCCGGCGCACGCTGATCGACCTGCTCTCGCCCGACCCCCGCACCGAGTTCGCGGGATCGCTCGTCATCGGGCTCGTCACGAACGTCGACGACCCCGAGGGCATGGACCGGGTGCGCGTGAAGTTCCCCGGCCTCGACGAGCGCCACGAGGGCTGGTGGGCGCGCGTCGCGGGGATGGCCGGCGACAAGGGCGGCCTGACGGTGACGCCGAAGGTCGACGACGAGGTCGTCGTCGGCTTCGAGCAGGACGACGCCCGCCGGCCGTTCGTCCTCGGCTGCCTGCGAAGCGGCGGAGCCAAGGGCGGCGCCGCCGCCGCAGGACCGGGAGCCGCGGACGGCGCGGCCATCTCGATCGGCAGCGGCGACGCGAAGATCGCGCTCGAGCCCGACGGGTCGATCGCGATCCGCGGCGCGCAGATCACCGTCGAGGCGTCGGCGAAGCTCGAGCTCACCTCGACCGGGGTCGTGGAGCTGCGCGGCTCCCAGATCGTCCTGGGGTGAGGGGCGAGCGATGACCGACATCATCGGCACCGGCCTGGCCTTCCCCCTGAGCCTCGACCGCCGCGGAGCCGTCGCGCTCGCCCGCGACGAGGAGGACGTCCGCCAGGCGATCGGGATCATCCTCGCGACCGCGCCCGGCCAGCGGCCGATGCGCCCCGAGTTCGGCTGCGCCGTGCACGACCACGTCTTCGACGTCGTCGACGCCGCGACGCTCGGCCGCATGGAGGCCGAGATCCGGCGCTCGCTCGAGCGCTGGGAGCCGCGCATCGACGTGCTCGACATCGACTTCGACCTCGACGCGAGCGCCCGCGGCCTGCTCGCGATCGCGATCTCCTACCGCCTGCGCGCGACCAACGACGTGCGCAACCTCGTCTACCCGTTCTACGTCGTCCCGGCCGAGGAGGCGGAGTGATGGCGCACCTGCCCGCGCTCAACCTCGACGACCGCACGTTCCAGGACCTCGTCAGCGAGGCGCGTACGCGGATCGCGCAGTCCTGCCCGGAGTGGACCGAGCACAACGTGTCGGACCCCGGCATCACGCTCGTCGAGCTGTTCGCGTGGATGACCGAGCTGACGATCTTCCGCCTCAACCGCGTCCCGGACAAGCTGCACATCGCGCTGCTCGAACTGCTCGGCATCCGGCTCGCGCCGCCGACCGCCGCCGAGGTCGACCTGCGCTTCCGCCTCACGGGCCCGGCCACCGAGACGGTGGCGATCCCGCGCGGGCAGACCGAGGTCGGCACGCCTCGCACGGCCGGCGAGGAGCCGATCGTCTTCCAGACGACCGAAGACTTCGCGATCGAGCCGCTGCGCCCGGTCGCGTACGTGCTCAGCCGCGACCGCCAGGTCGTCGACGTCGCCGTCGCGGACGGCGTCGCGAAGCCCTACGGCGGCGAGCAGCTCGCGTTCGGCGCGCCGCCGCAGCCCGGCGACGCGCTGCACCTCGGCTTCGACAAGCCGATCGGCCGGCTGCTCGTCGGCATCGAGGTCGAGGCCTCGCAGGCGCGCGGCGCAGGCATCGACCCGAACGACCCGCCGCTGCGCTGGGAGGTCTCGACGGGCGAGAACGAGTGGCAGCCGGCCGAGGTGCTCGAAGACCGCACGGGCGGCTTCAACTACGGCAGCGGCACGGTCGAGCTGCGGCTGCCCGAGCGCAGCGCGTTCAAGCTCGTCGGCGGCAAGCGGCTGCACTGGCTGCGCTGCCGCATCGACGAGCTGACCGCGTCCGGCGCCGCGGGCGCGACGTACACCCACGCGCCCGAGATCTACTCGATCACGGCCGCGCCGATCGGGGCGGTGCTGCCGGCCGCGCACTCCGCGCATGCCGGCCGCGAGGCGCTCGGCGTCAGCGACGGGACCCCCGGCCAGGACCTGCAGCTGCGCATGTGCCCGGTCCTGCCGCTGCGCGAGGGCGAGACGCTCGAGGTCCTGTATCCCGGCGACGAGACGTGGACGGCGTGGGAGGCGCGCGAGTCGTTCGCCGCCAGCGGCGCCGACGATCCCCACTTCTCACTCGACCTCGTCACCGGCCAGATCGCGTTCGGACCGGCGATCCGCGAGCACGGCGGCAGCTGGAAGCAGTACGGCAAGGTCCCGCCGAAGGGCGCGGCGCTGCGCTTCAGCGGCTACCGCCACGGCGGCGGCTCCGCGGGCAACGTCGCCGCCGGGACGCTGACGATGCTCAAGAGCTCGCTCGCGGGCGTCGACCGCGTCGTCAACCCGCGCGCCGCGGCCGGCGGCGTCGATGCCGAGACGCTGACCGCCGCGCGCGGGCGCGCCGCGATCGAGCTGCGCTCGCGCCACCGGGCGGTGACCGCCGAGGACTACGAGTTCCTCGCCGTCGAGGCGTCGCCGCGGGTCGCGCGCGCCCGCTGCCTGGCGCCGCGCGACGGCGGCCCCGTGACGCTGCACGTGCTGCCGCGCGCCGACCCGGCCGACCGCCGCCTGACGTCCGGCGAGCTCCTCCCCGACGAGTCGCTGCTGCGCTCGGTCGCCGCGTATCTCGACGAGCGGCGCACGATCGGCACGACCGTCCAGCTCGAACCCGTGCACCTGCGCGGCGTCAGCGTCGTCGTCGACCTGCAGACGACGCCGGCGGCCGACGTTCGGCGCGTCGAGGAGGACGTCCTGCACGCGCTGTACACGTTCGTCAACCCGCTGGTGGGCGGCTCGCCGGTCGGCCCCGCCGGCGGCTGGCCGTTCGACCGCCCGCTGAACCAGGGCGAGCTGTATGGCGTCGTGCACGCGATCGAGGGCGTCGAGTTCGTGAAGATCCTGCGCGTCTACGAGACCAACCTCGAGACCGGCGAGCAGGACGCCAAGCCGGCCGGCTCGCACGTCGTGCTCGAGCCCGACGAGCTTCTCGCGTCCGGCCAGCACATCGTCAAGGCGACCCGGCGGGAGCTGTGATGGCCGGCGAGCGCCGCACGTTCTTCGGACCGGGCTTCGGCACGCTGCAGCCGGACGTCAACGGGTCGCGCGGGCACGCCCCGCCGGTCGTCTCGCAGCGGGCGATCCTGCGCGACGCGCTGCCGCCGATCTACCACGAGTCGGAGTTCGCGATGCGCTTCGTCGGCGCGCTCGAGGGCGTGCTGGACCCGATCGTCGCCGTGCTCGACGCGCTGCCCGAGCACTTCTCCGCCGACTACGCGTCGCGGCCGGGGCTCGACCTGCTCGCGGCGTGGCTGGGCGTCGAGCTCGACGAGTCCCACGAGCCTGCCGCGCGGCGCGAGACCGTGCGGATGGCGGCGGAGCTCGGCCGCCGGCGCGGCACGGTGCGCGGCCTGGAGCTCGCGCTGCGGCTGAGCTTCCCCGGGATCCCGATGCGCGTGGAGGACGCCGGGGGCGTTCGCTTCGCCGGGGACGGCGGCGGCGGGGTCGGGCCCGCTGCGCCGGGCGGGCCGGCGCGGTTCGCGGTCTACGTCGACGTCGCGGTCGCACCCGAGCAGCAGGCCGCGATCGCGCGCTGCATCGAGCAGCACAAGCCCGTCGAGACCGTCTATCGCCTGCGCGTCCGGGCCGCCGAGGAGGGCACGTGAGAAGGAGGTCCACATGACGATCTGCGAGAGCTGCGGTCACGAGAACGCCGACGACGTCGACTTCTGCAAGCAGTGCGGCGCGTACCTGCGCTGGGATCCGACGCGGGTGGACATGCCGTCGGTGGCGCCGCCCGCGCCGGACCCGCGCGCCGGCAGGCCGCGGCCGCGTGCTCGCGATGCGGCGCCCGCGCGACCCCGGCTGCGCGACCCGGAGGGGCGCTCACCGCGCCCGGCGCAGCCGCCGCCCCCTCCCGCCGACGAGTCGGCCCCGGCCGCCATCTCGCTGCGCCTGCCCGACGACGAGCCGGACGCCGCGGCCGGCGACCTCGCGGTGGGCGTCGACCCGGGAGGCCGCGCGCGCGTCCTCGCCCACGTCCGCAACCAGGGGTCGATCGTCGACAACTACTCGCTCGTCCTCCACGGCATCCCGGACGCGTGGTACACGATCGTGCCCGACACGGTCTACCTCGTGCCGTTCGGCTCGGCCGGAGCCTACGAGCAGGAGCTCGAGATCCACCTGCACCCGCCGCGCAGCTCGGAGCCGCAGTCGCGGCTGTGGCAGCTGAGCGTCGGGGTTCTGTCGCGCGCGTACCGCGAGGAGGTCGCGTCGGCGCCGATGACGCTCGGCATCCAGCCCTACGAGGACTACGCGATCCGCGTCCGTCCCGAGCGGGCCTCGGGGCGGCGCGAGGTCAAGTACCAGATCGCGCTCACGAACAGCGCGAACGCCGCGGTCGCGGTCGCGCTGGACGCCGTCGACAGCGACGGCGCGTGCGAGTTTCGCTTCGACCGCGACGTCGTCGAGCTCGCGCCCGCCGAGACGAAGACCGTGCCGCTGCACTGCCGCCCGCCGCGCCAGATCTGGCTCGGGCGCCCGGTCGAGCATCGCCTGCAGATCCACAGCGCCACCGGCGAGGAGGGCGAGCAGCTGCTGCAGGACAAGGCCGCCCGCGCGCCCGTGGCGAGCGGCGGCGGCGTCGCGTCCCGTCTCGGCGGTGCCGGTATGCCGCGGCTGCCGGGCGTCAGGGGGCCGCGCGTCGGCATGCCCGACGTCTCGATCGGACCCGGCGGCGGCCTCGACGTGCGCATGCCGCACGTCCGCGGCCCGCAGTTCGGCGGCGTCAACCTGGGCCGCCGCGCGCTCGACCTCAACCGGCTGCGGCTGCCGAACGCCGGCCCCGCGACACCCGCAGCGCCGCTGCTGCCGACGCAGGCCGTCTTCCGCCAGAAGGCATGGCTGCCGTGGTGGCTCGCGATCGTCGCGCCGCTCGTCCTGACGTTCGGGATCATGCTCTTCCTGCTGCTGCCCAAGAACGTCGACGTGCCGAGCGTGGTCGGCGCCAAGACGGTGTTCGAAGCCGAGCGCAAGCTCGACGGAGCGGGGCTCGAGCTCAAGGGCACGACGAACCGCGTGACGAGCAAGGCGACGGCCGGCACCGTGCTCGCGCAGTCGCCCGACCCGGGCGAGTCGATTGAGAAGGGCTCGTCCGTGACGCTCGAGGTCGCGGTCTCGAACGGCGCCACGACGGTGCCTGACCTCGCCGGGCTCACGCTGCCCGAAGCGGACAAGGCACTGCGCGAGAAGGGGTTGCAGAAGGGCTCGCTGTCGGCGCAGCCGCCGGATCCCGGCCTGAAGATCGCGAGCACGATCCCCGCCGCGGGCGAGCGGGTCAAGCGCGGCACGCCGATCGACATCTTCTATCCGAACCCCGACGCCGCGGCCGGCGGCAGCGCGGCGGGCGGCGAGCAGGTCACGGTGCCGGAGGTCTCGGGCGACCAGCAGGCCTACGCAGCGGCGCTGTCGGAGGCGGGCTTCGTCCCCGGCGAGCCCGAGCTGCGGATCAGCGAGCAGCCGAAGGGGACCGTCATCGGAACCGATCCGCCGGCAGGCGAGAAGGCGCCCAAGGGCGCGACGGTCAGCATGCTCGTCGCCGTCCCGTTCCCGCGGATGGCGTACGACGCGAACGGCAACGTCGCGCTGGCCGACACCGAGAGCGGCGACCGCGTCACGCCCGCCGTCGCCAAGCAGCCGGGCGTCTCGGAGAAGGACCCGACCTGGGCGCCGGGCAACCAGAGCATCGTCTACACGGCCGGCGGGCGGCTGTTCAGCACGTCGCCGCCGGGCAGCGGCCGCGACCGGACGCCGGTCGCGCTGAGGCCGGCGGGCGAGAGCTACGCGGATCCGTCGTTCGCCCCGCTCGCCATGGGCCGCTTCCTCGCGGTCTCGCGCGTGAACCCGACCGGCGACCGCGACCTCTGCCTCGGCGTCGCCGAAGGCGACTTCAAGCCCGACTGCATCGCCGACGCGAGCTTCAGCACCGGCTTCGCGCACTGGTCGCCGGACGGCAAGACGATCCTCGTGCCGGCGACGAGCGACAAGGGTCCGGGCATCGTGCGCTACACGTCGAAGACCGCCCTGTCGACGACAGCGTCGGACTGGGGCAAGGGCGAGTTCGTGACGGAGCAGTCCCCCGGCAAGGGCGTCATCGACGCGGCGATCTCCCCCAACGGCAAGCGCCTCGCGGTGATCGCGAAGCTCGACACGCCGGTCGCGCAGCTGTACCTGACCACGCCCGACGACCTCGGCCTGAAGCAGGCCAAGCCGGTCGAGATCGGGGCCTGCAAGGTCGCGTGGCTCGACAGCCAGATCCTGGCGCTCGTGCAGCTCGGCGACGACTGCAGCCAGGGGACCGGGGAGATCCTGCGCATCGACGTCGACAAGCCGTCGGAGGGCGTCGCGATCGCGACAGCCGGCGACAATCCCACGTTCGAGCCGTTGTCGGCCGGAGGCTGACCCGTGGCCTGGCCCGCGAACCTCCTCCTTGGATCGGCCGCCGATCGCGGGACGGGCGCCTGATGCTGTGCGCGACGTGCCGGCGGCGTGTCGAGCAGCGGACGGTCTGCGCGTCGTGCGGCACGCCCGCGGCCGGCGCGACGGCCCCGCTCGAGCTCGTGCTCGGCGACGGCACGCGGGTGCCGCTGATCCGCGATCTCACGATCGGTCGCTCGCGCGGCAGCGAGCTGTGGCTCGACGACCCGACCGTGTCGCGCAACCACGCGAGCATCCGCGCGCGCGAGGACGGCGCGGCGCTGCTCGACGACGCGCAGTCGAGCTTCGGGACGTTCCTCGACGACGTGCGCGTCGCGTCGCCGACGCCGCTGCGCGACGGCTCGCGGATCCGGGTGGGCAACCAGCGGCTCGAGGTGCAGGCGCCGCGCGACGACGCGAGCGCCGGTCGCACGATCGTCGTCCCGCTCGGGGCGAGCCTGCTGATGCCCTCTGTCGGGTCCGCGAGCTTGCAGCCCGCCGAGACCGCCGGCGGCCAGCGCCCGCGGCTGCGCTCCGGCTACGCGCTCAAGCGACTCGATGCTTCGGAGGGAGATCGGCGGTGGGTCGTGCGCGACCTGCAGGGCGGCGACTTCCTGCGGTTGTCCGACCGCGACGCCCGGCTGCTGCGCCTGCTCGACGGCACGCGCTCGCTGGCCGATCTCGTCGGCGAAGCCGAGGGCGCATTCGGCCGGCTGGGCGCGGTGCGGCTCGCGCGGCTGCTCGCCGATGTGGGTGAGCGCGGGATGCTTGCGGGCGTCGCGGGCGGCGAGTCGCTCGACGAGGCGGCCCCTCCGACGGGGCGGTTGCGGCGGGCGTTCCGGACGCGCGAGCGCGCGTTCTCCGGCGTGGGCGGGGTGTTCGACGCGATCTACCGGCGCGGCGGCTGGGTGCTGTTCACCCGCGCGGGCCTGATCGCGCTCGCGACCGTCGCGGTCGTCGGGTTCTGCGTGTGGATCGCGTTGGTCGCGGGGCGCTACGGCACGCCGTTCGTCGTGGCGGAGCGGCTCGCGCTCGGAGGGCTCGTGTTCCTGGTGGGTCGCGCGCTGCTCGTCGGCATGCACGAGCTGGCGCACGGGCTGGCGATGGCGTCGATCGGCCGGCGGGTGAACCGCGCGGGCGTGAAGGCGATCTTCGTGTTCCCGTATGCGTTCGTCGACACGTCGGAGGCGTGGTTCGAGCCGCGGCGCCGGCGGATGGAGGTGAGCGCCGCCGGGCCGCTGTCGGATGTCGTGCTCGCGGGCGCGTTCTCGATCCTGTGCCTGGCCGTGCCGGATGGCACGGTCCGCGACGTCGCGTTCCAGGTCGCGTTCGCGGGGTACGTCGCGGCGTTCTTCAACCTCAACCCGTTCCTCGAGCGCGACGGCTACCAGATGCTCGCCGACCGGCTCGGCATGCCGGGGCTGCGGGCGGCGGCGCGGGCCGAATTGCGGCGGCGGTTGTCGGGGGCGGGCGCGACCGGCGGCTCGAGCGGTGCGGGTGACGCGGGTGCGGCGGGCGGCGCGCGCGGCGCCGGCGGTGCGGGTGCTGCGGGCGGCTCGGGCGGTGCGGGTGCGGCGGGCGGCGCGCGCGTCGCCGGCGGTGCGGGCGCGGCGGGCGGTGTGGGCGGCGGAGATGGCGACCCGCGCCTGCGGCGCTACGCGATGGCGGGTCTCGGCTGGTCGGCGGCGGCGGCAGCGGGCGCGATCGTCTTCTCGCTGCGCTACCAGCCGATCATGGAGGCGTACGCGTCGCCGGCGGTGGTGTGGGGAGTGCTCGGCGCGGTGTGGATCGCGTTGCTCGTGCCGGTGCTGATCGTCGTCGCGCCGCCGCTGTGGACCCGCGTGCGCGGCGGCTCGGGCGAGGCCGCGGAGGGCTGAGCTCGTGGTTGCCGACGACGCCGACGCCGCGGCTCGCGTCATCGAGCGCTTGCTCGTCGATCCGGCGTTCCGGGCGGAGTTTCGCCGCGATCCGGCGCAGGCGTGCCGGGACGCCGGCCTCGACGAGCTCGCCGACGAGATGGCGCTGGGGGCCGGCAACGCGATGCAGGCGCTCGACGTGCGCGAGTCGCGATCGAGCGTCGCGGGGGTGATGATGGCCGCGGCGTTCGAGGGCGTCGGCATCTTCCAGGTCTTCGAGCACGGGGCGCCGCTGGGTCTCGCGAGCGCACCCGCCGCGGTCAGCGACCTACTCAGCCGCGTGAGCCTGCCGAGCGTCGCGGGCAAGGTGGGCGACCTCCACGGCTCGCTCGCGCCCAGGCCCGACCCAACGGTCCCCGGCTACCAGGCCGCGACGCCCGCGGCAGATCCCTCGGAGGCCGCCGCCCCCGCCGCGACCGCCGATCCCTCCACCTCCGCGGCCGATCCCTCGGCCGGTCCTCCCGCAACCTCCGCCGATCCCGCCGGCCCCGTGGTCAATCCCTCCGCCTCCTCCGCCGCCTCCCCGTCAGGTCCCTCCGCCGCCAACGCCTCCGCGGCGCCGGCCGATCCCTCCGCGACCTCGTCCGACCCCTCCGGACCCGCAGCCTCCGCCGATCCCGCCGCAACCTCGGCCGATCCCTCGGCGACCTCCTCCGGTTCCTCCGCCCGTGGCTCCGGCGATCCGCCGGAGACCTCACCGGGCGGTGGCGCGGAGCCCGCCGAACCGCGCGCGCCGCTCGACGTTGCCTCCTTCGGCGCCGAGGGCGGCGGCGGACGGCCGAGCCCCGAGGCGCTCGCGCTGCTGGAGAACAAGAAGGTCGTCCTCGACGGCGACGGGGTCACCGACATCAAGGCCGGCCGGATCGACCCGCGGGTGATCGCGGTGCTGACCAAGCTCTCCGAGGACCACAAGATCACGGTCAGCTGCATGTGCAGCGACCACCCCGAGCTGACGACGGGCGGCTCGGTCAGCAACCACCACCTGGGGCGCGGTGTGGACATCGCGGCGATCGACGGCGTGCCCGTGAACGCGAACAGCCCCGTCGCGAGGGAGGTCGCGACGCAGCTCGGGTCGCTCGGCTCGAGCTACCGGCCCGACGAGGTCGGCACCCCGTGGGCGATCGCCGCACCCGGCTACTTCACCGACGCCGACCACGCCGATCACCTCCACGTCGGCTTCAAGCAGGCGATCGACCCCGGGTGGAAGCCGCCCGCCGGCCTCGCCGCGGCGAAAGCGCCGGGCACGCTGCGCATGCTCGCCTCCGAGTCGCGCGGGCAAGGCAACGCTTCCCACCCACCGCGACAGGCGAACGCGGCGCGGCCCGACCCCCCGGCGGCGCCACAGCCCGAGCCCGCACCCGCGTCACAGCCTGCGCAATCTCCCGCGGCGACCGCGTCTCAACCCGAGCAACGGCCCGCCACCGCGGCCGCCGCGAACGTCGCCGAGCAGGCCGACCAGGCCGTCGCCGCCAAGCCGGCCGCCGGCGCGAAAGCACTGGCCGCGCTCGACGAGGCGATGAAGCACAAGGGCACGCCGTACGTCTGGGGCGGATCGGACCCGAGGACCGGCTTCGACTGCTCCGGCTTGGTGCAGTGGGCGTACGCGAAGCAGGGGATTCAGATCCCGCGGGTCACCGACCAGCAGATCCTCGCGAAGAACGGCACCTCGGTCGAGCGCACGGACCTCGCACCCGGCGACCTCGTCTTCTTCCGCGACCCGAGCGGCTACGTCCATCATGTCGGGATCTCGATGGGCGGCGACAAGTTCCTGCACGCCCCGCACACCGGCGACGTCGTCAAGGTCAGCTCGCTCGACGAGCCGTACTACGCCCAGCAGTTCACCGGCGGCCGGCGCTTCGACACGACCCCCGCCGGAGGTCCCGGCGCGTCGCCGGCGGCCGTGAACGCGGCCGGCGTGTCGCTCGCCCGCGACGCCGCCGCCGTCAGGAACCCGACGACGCTGGTCTTCAAGGCGCTCAGCCGGCAGGAGGCCAGCAACCACAACTCGACGGTCCAGTTCCTGCGCGCGGTCCGTCCCGAGGATGCGGCCGCGCCCGGGCAGCCCGATCAGGCCGCTGCTCCGGGCGATCCCGCGCCCGTCAGCGGGGGCGGATCGCTCGAGTATCCCGGCGACAACGCCTCGAAGCAGCAGCTCGCGGCCTGGCTTGGGGCGCAGGCTGAGAAGGCGGGGCTCCCGCCCGAGCTGCCGGTGATGGCTGCGCTCGTGGAGTCCGGCCTCGCGAACCTCGGTGGCGGCGACCGCGACTCGGTCGGCTTCTTTCAGATGCGCGTCGGGATCTGGAATACGGGCGAGTACGCGGGCTATCCGGAGCGACCCGAGTTGCAGGCGAAGTGGTTCCTCGACCAGGCGCTCGCGCTCAAGAAGTCGCGAACCGGCGGCGGCGAGGCGACGTTCGGCCGGGACCCGTCGACCTGGGGCAACTGGATCGCCGACGTCGAGCGCCCCGCCGCCGAGTACCGCGGCCGCTACCAAATGCGGCTCGAGGAGGCCCGCCGCCTACTCGGGCGCGCCGGCTGAGCATCGCCGGCAGCGCCAGCCCCGCGCCTCCGGACGCCGGCTCCTCGCGCGAGCCGCCGGAGCCGCGCCACCGTTCGCCTCCGCGCGCAGGAGGTCGGCTCCTCTGCCCGCCGCAGTCGGCGCGGCTCCGGTCAGCCTCCACCGCCCCCTCCACCTCCGCCTCCGGATGGCGGCGGCGGTGGTGGTGGCGGGGGTGGCGCCACGGGCGGAGGCGCGACCGGCGGCGGTGCGATTGGTGGCGGCGGTGCCACTGGTGGCGGCGCGACGGGCTGCGGCGCGATCGGTGGTGGCGGTGGCGGCGGCTTCGAGGCCACGGGAGCCTTGGGGCGCTTGACGGTTGGCACCGGTGTGGAGGTCTTCGTGAGCTTCGCCGTGTACCCCGCCGCGCGCAGATCGGCGGTCGCGTCGCGGAGCTTCACGCGGTTCGCGCGCAGCGTGCGCATGGCGTCGCTCTTCGAGCCGCCGTCGCCGCCCCGCGTCGCGGTCGCGAACGTGCCGTAGGCGGTGGCAGTCGACGCGAACAGCTTCCGAAGCCGCTCGTCGAGCCGCGCGTCACCCTTGCTCAAGCCGGCGTCGCCGAGCGCGCCACGCGCCTGCGTGTAGGCGCCGGCGAGCTCCCGCGCCGCCGCCGACTGCCCGGCGGCGGAAGGACGGACGAGACGCACCGATTTGATGTCGCCGTTGAGCTTCGCGAACGTCTTGCGAAGCGTCGCGGCGAACGCGTCGCTCGGCCCGTCGGATCGTCCGCTGCCCGAGGTGCCGGCGACGGCGGTCTCGCGTTTGCCGGTGGGCTCAGGATCGCCCGATCCCCCGACCGCGATCGCAAGCACGACCACGACGACAACCACCAGCGCCCCGACGCCGCCGAACAGCGCGAGGCGCCGGCGCTGGAAGATGTCGGGCGAGGTCGGCCGAGGTTGCTGCGGGAGCACAGGCTCGGGCACGGCGTCCGGCATGACCGTCGGCGCATCGACATCGGCCCACGGCGCGCCCGCGGGCCGCGCGAACGGAGGCGTGGCGGGCGGAGGCGCCGCCGCACCCGAAGGCGACGCGGCGGGCGGCGACGGCGCCGCGGGCCAAGGTGGCGGAGGCGACGTGGCAGGCCAAGGTGGCGCCGCGCCCGGAGGCGACGCGGCAGGCGGCGGCGATGTCGCGGGCCAAGGTGGCGCCGCACCCGGAGGCGACGCGGCGGGCGGAGACGGCGCCCCGGACCAAGGTGGCGCCGCACCCGGAGGCGACGCGGCGGGCGGAGGCGACGCGGCGGGCGGCGTGGGCGGAGGCTCGGACGACGTGGGTGGCGAGGCGGGCGGCTGGGTTGGTGGCGGCGTGTCGGGCGCCGCCGGTGGCCGCCGGCGCTCGGGCGCAGCCTCGGGACGGAACGTGACGAAGTCCGGCGAGGACGCGGGCTCACGCCCGGCGCCGAGCCCCGGCGCGGTCGGATCGGGCCCCGGCGTGACGCTCGGCAAGGCCGCCGAGGTCCCGCCACCGGGTGGCGGCGCGAACTGCGGCGGGCGTGTCGCTCCAGGGTCCTCCGCCCCCGGCGGGACGGGCGTCTCGACGTCGTCGGACGTAAACGGCGCGGGCGTCAGCGGCCGCACGACAGGCTGCTCGGAGGTCTCGAGGATCCGCGCCTCCCGCCGCCAGCGCGATCCGAGCAGCCGCAGCACGACCTCCTCGAGCTCGTCCCACGCCGCCTGCGCCGTCTGCGTCCGCGCCGCCGGGTCCTTCACGAGCAGCCGGTCGATCCAGTCCGACAGCGCGCGATCGAGGCTCGGATCGACGGTGTGCGCTGGCGGGATGTCCTCGTTGACGTGCCGCAGGACGATCGCAAGCGGCGTGTCCGTGTCGTCGAACGGGACGCGGCCGACGAGCAGCTCGTAGGCCATGATCCCCACGGAGTAGAGGTCGGTATACGGGCCAAGCTCCTGCGCCATCGCCTGCTCGGGCGCCATGTAGGTCGGCGTCCCGACCGTCGTCCCTGCGGCGGTCAGGAACGGGTTCGTGCCCATCGTCCGCGCCTTCGCGATGCCGAAGTCCGCGACCTTGATCTGACCCTGGTCGGTGACGAGCAGGTTCTCCGGCTTGAGGTCGCGGTGCACGATGTGGTTGCGCTCGGCGTGGTCGAGCGCGGCGAGCAGCCCCTCCATCACGCCCGCGATCTGCGCGAGCGACAGGTGGCCCACCCACGGCCGCAGCGAGCCCTTGTGCAGGTACTCCATCGCGATGTACGGCGTGCCCTCGTGGCGGAAGTACTCGTGCACGGTGACGATGTTCGGATGGCTCATCGACCCCGCCATCCGCGCCTCGCGCACGAAGCGCTCGGCCAGCGCCGGGTCGTCGGGCGACTGCAGCAGCCGCAGCTCCTTCAGCGCCACCCGGCGATCGAGCTCGATCTGGCGCGCGAGGTAGACGGTCGCCATGCCGCCGTGCCCGATCGGGTCGAGCAGCTCGTAGCGGCCGACGAGCTTCACGGGTGTGGCAGGACGGTCAGGCGCCACGGACGATCACCTGCCCCACGGACGCGACCGGCAACGTCGGAGCACCGCTCGACGTCGAGCACACGAGTGTCTCGTCGAGCGCCGCGGCGCCCCCGACCACGATCGCCGGGCGCGCCCCGGACAGCACCGACACGATCGCGCAGGGCGCCGGCGTCCCGCCGACGTTGAACGTGCAGCCCGCCGCGACGGCCCCCGGGAGGTCCTGCAGGTTGAGCGCGGGCGCGCCGCCGAGCTGCGGACGCGGACCGCGCGGCGAGACCACGAACGCACCGCCGTGCGCGCAGCGAATCTCGGCCTTTGCGTTCAGTAACGGTGACACGACGAACGCCGTCAAGTCAGATCAAGCCGTCACGCACCGCGTGCGCGACGGCCTGCGAGCGACTGCGGGCGTTGAGCTTCGTCACGACGTCGTGCAGGACGTTCTTGACGGTGCGCTCGCTGTAACAGAGCTGGGCGGCCACCTCGCGCGTCTGGCACCCCTCCGCGATGAGGGTGAGCACGCGCTGCTCGCGCTCGCTCAGGCGCCCGACCGGCATCCGCGACTGCGCGTCGTCGTCGGCAGGCGGCGGGCTGCGAAGCATCGTGCCGAGCAGGTCGGGCGCGATCACGGCCGCGCCGCCCGCTGCAGCCTGGACCGCGGCCTGCAGGACGTCCTGCGTGAGCGTGTCCTTGCGCAGATAGCCGACAGCCCCTGCGTCGACCGCCCCGAGCACCGCATCCTCGTCGTAGGACGACGTGCACGCGATCACGTGCGCGTCGCCCGTCCCGGCCACCTCGGCGATGAAGTCGTGCCCGCCCGCGATCGACGCGTCGAGGATGACCACGTCCGCGTCGGGAAGCGCCGCGTGCTGCTGGGCACGCCCGACGCCGTCGGCCTGGCTCGACGGACTCGACGCGCTCGAGCAGCTCAAGCGATGCGACCAGCCCACGCCGATAGATTGCATGTGAATCGATGACGAAGACCTTCATGGACCCCTACCTCCAATCCGTTCCTCATTGCTCCTGCTTCTTGAGCGTGCTGCGCTCAGAAACCGCCGCCTTATCTATTAACCGCGAGCAGGACTGACATACGCCAAATCTAGTCCTCGCGCAGGTAGGGGGACGTGCGGCACGTCACACAACGCGGCGGATTCTCGCGCCGAGGCAGCCCGCCGGTTCGAGCCCTCGACCCGGCGCGCCCCGAGCCGCAGCTCAGCTCAACCGCTCCACCAGCATCGCCTGGCCCATGCCGCCCGCGACGCACATCGACTCGATGCCGTAGCGCCCGTCCTTGGCGTCGAGGCCGTTGAGCAGCGTCGTCATGATGCGCGCGCCCGTCATCCCGAACGGGTGGCCGAGGGCGATCGCCCCGCCGAACGGGTTGAGCTGCTCCTCGCTGATGCCCAGCTCGCGCATGCACGGCACGATCTGCGCCGCGAACGCCTCGTTGATCTCGACGACGTCGATGTCCTCGATCCGCAGGCCGGTCTGCGCGAGCAGCGCCTGGATCGCCGGGATCGGGCCGAGGCCCATGACCTCGGGGCGGATCGCGGCGATCGTCGAGGCGATGATCCGCGCGCGCGGCTTCACGCCGAGCTTGCCCGCCAGCACCTCGGACATGACGAGCACCGCGGCCGCGCCGTCGTTCAGCGGGCAGGCGTTGCCGGCCGTCACGGTGCCGTCCTCCTTGAAGACCGGGTTCAGCGCGGCGAGCTTCTCGATCGTCGTGCCCGGCCGCGGGCCGTCGTCCTTGCGAAACTCGCCCGCGCCGCCGGGCAGCTCGACGGGCACGATCTCGCGGTCGAAGTGACCCGACGCCTGCGCGGCCACGGCACGCGTCTGCGAGATCAGCGCCCACTCGTCCTGCGCCGCGCGCGTCACGTCGCGCTGCACAGCGACGTTCTCGGCCGTCATCCCCATCGGGATGTACACGTCGAACAGCGAGCCCTCCGAGCCGTTGAGCAGCGGGTGCTTCGCCTCGTCGGCGATCGCCGCGCCGAGCCCGGCGCGCGAGACGGCCTCGACCCCGGCGGCGACGTACTGCTCGCCCTCGCCCGCCCGGATCGCGTGGAAGGCCATGCGCAGCGTCTGCAGCGACGACGCGCAGAAGCGGTTGACGGTGCACGCCGGGACCGACGCGTCGAAGCCCGCGAGCAGCGTCGCGTTGCGGCCGACGTTGTAGCCCTGCTCGCCGATGCCCGAGGCCGAGCCCATCATCACGTCGACGGTCGCGTCGAAGTCCACCTCGGGGTTGCGGTCGCGCAGCGCGCGCAGCGGGGTCGCGGCGAGCTCGTCGGCGCGCACGCCGATCAGCGAGCCCTTGAACGCCCGTCCGATGGGGGTACGGACGGCGTCGACGATCACGGCTTCGGGCATGAGGTCCTCCAGGGTTGGTTGTGCCTCCGGCGGTCGCACTCCACGGGGCGTGTTTCACGGCGGCGTCGCACTCGCCGCGGCCAAGACGGCCATTGTCGCAGAGTTGACTGGCCAGTCAACCAGTCGGCCGGCGGGTCGCCGCACGGGCGCTGGTGTGCCATCGTGTGCTCATGGCCAACCCGAGCGTGACGTGGGCGGTCGTCTCCGACGAGGAGCAGCTGCGCGAGATCGTCGGCGAGCCGATTCAGCGGGTCGCCGACAAGGCGCGTGCCTCGCTGCACGAGCTCGACCGCCAGTGGCTCGCCGCGTCGCCGATGTGCCTCCTCGCGACGGCCGCCGCCGACGGCACCTGCGACGTCAGCCCCCGCGGCGACCCGCCCGGCTTCACGCACGTCCTCGACGACCGCACGATCGCCATCCCCGACCGGCCGGGCAACCGCCGCGTGGACGGCTTTCGCAGCATCCTCGAGAACCCCGAGGTCGGGCTCATCTTCCTCGTCCCCGGCCGCGGCGACACGCTGCGCATCAACGGCCGCGCGACGCTCGTCAGCGACGCGCCGTTCTTCGACGAGCTGGTCGTCGGCGGCCACCGCCCCCGGCTGGCGCTCGTCGTCGAGGTGTCCGAGGTCTTCTACCACTGCTCGAAGGCCTTCCTGCGCTCGGCGCTGTGGAAGCCGGAGTCCTGGGGCGATCCCGACGCCCTCGCCTCGCGCGCCGTGATCGCGCGCACCCTCGAGCGCCCCGACGAGACGCTGGAGGCGCTCGAGGAGTACTACGGCCCGAGCTACGCCGACAAGCTGTACGGCTAAGCCGCTACGCGAGCTGCTTGCCGACGAGCGCCGCGTGCGCGGCGACGCCCGAGGCGTATGCGGCGAAGTCGGCCGCGTTCAGCGACTGCGGGCCGTCGCAGCGCGCGTGCTCGGGGTCCTGGTGGACCTCGACGAGGATGCCGTCCGCGCCGATCGCGGCGGCCGCGCGCGACATCGGCTCCACGAGCCGCCGGTCGCCCGCCGCGTGCGACGGATCGACGACCACCGGCAGGTGCGTGTGCAGCTTCAGCCACGGCACCGCGCCGAGATCGAGCGTGAAGCGCGTCGCGGTCTCGAACGTCCGGATCCCGCGCTCGCAGAGGATGACCTCCTCGGTGCCCTCCTTCAGCACGTAGTCGGCGGCCATCAGCAACTCGTCGAGCGACGACGACAGCCCGCGCTTCAGCAGGACGGGCTTGCCGAGCCGCCCGGCGACCTCGAGCAGCGCGTAGTTCTGCATGTTGCGCGCGCCGATCTGCACGACGTCGGCGACCTCCCCGACCGCCGCAGCGTGCCCGGCGTCCAGCAGCTCGGTCACGACGGGCAGGCCGGTCGCCGCGCGCGCCTCGGCGAGGATCTCGAGCGCCGCCGCGCCCAGGCCCTTGAACGCGAACGGCGACGTGCGCGGCTTGAACGCGCCGCCGCGCAGCATCGACGCGCCGCCCGCCCGCACCGCCTCCGCGACCTCCAGCGTCTGCGCGCTCGACTCCACGGTGCACGGCCCGGCGATGAGGCAGAACGTCGATCCCCCGCCGACCACCCGGCCGGCAATCGAGAAGCTGCTCGGCTCGTGGTGGCTCAGCTCGGACGACGCGAGCTTGTAGGGCCGCGAGATCGGCACGACGCGGTCGACGCCCGACATCCCCTCCAGGCCGAGCTCGAGGACGCCCTCGGGATCGCCGATCGCGCCGATCGCGGTCGTCAGCTCGCCCGGCATCACCACGACGTGGACGCCGGTCTCCGCGAGGCGCTCGCGCACGGCCTCGACCTCGGCGTCGGCCGCTCCCGGCTGCATGACGATCATCATCGGTCGCACGATCGTACCCGGGCGGTAAGGGCGGTAAGGTCGCGCGATGCGCCGACGCACCGTCGTGGCAATGATCGCCGGCGCTTGGCTCGCGCTGGCGCCGCCCGCCGTGGCCCAGCAGGTCAGCGGCGAGTTCGGCGGCGGCGCGGTCAGCGCACCCCCGGCCAAGCAGCTCGACGCCGGCAGCATGGCGATCGGCCTGCGCAGCGCCGACGCGACGACGGTGCAGATCACCGCGACGATCGTCGGCAGCTGCGCGTCGGGCACCTTCACCGCGAGCGTCCCCGTCGCCGCCGACGGGACGTTCAGCGCGACCGGCGCCGTCAGCCAGGCGCGCACGAGCACGCGCTACGAGCTGCGCGGGACGCTCACGGAGACGCCGTCGGGCAGCGCGACGGCCCGCTTCGAGCGCACGACGTCCAAGCGCACGCGCCGCTGCAGCGCCCGCGACGTGCAGTGGCAGGCGCGCCGCCCGCAGGGCGGCTTCGGCGTGGCGGCGGCGGTCCCGCCCGACGGGCTGCTGCTCGGCACGACGGGCCAGGCCGACGGCGCCGGCGTCCCGCGCGGCATCGCGCTGCGCATCGCCCCCGACGGCCGCTCGGTCAGCCGCGCGATCTACGCCTTGCGGATGACCTGCTCGGGCGCCGGCACGTCGCCGACGTTCGACCTCCCGCGCGACAGCCTGCCGATCGGCGCCGACGGCCGCGTCAGCGACCGCCAAGCCGGCACGGTCAAGACGCAGGCGACGATCCTGAAGTACGTCGAGCGCTTCGCCGCGACGCTCGGCTCCACCGGCGGCGACGGGATGTTCTCGGTCGAGCTGTCGGTCCGCCGCCGCGCGACCGGCAAGCGCATCACGCGCTGTCGCTCGGGCGTGGTGCGCTGGACGGCGAGCTTCTGAGCTACCGCACGTGGCAGAACTTCGACTCGGGCTCGATCGCCAGCCGGTCCTTGAGATCCTGGGCGTGGTCGTTCTCGAGTGGATGCATGTCCCAGCCCGCGTACGGCACGAAGTTCCCGTCGACGCGGACCTCGTAGCCGAACTGCCACCTGCCGTCGAT
Source organism: uncultured Actinomycetes bacterium (assembly GCA_963743055.1). Lineage (GTDB taxonomy): Bacteria > Actinomycetota > Thermoleophilia > Solirubrobacterales > Solirubrobacteraceae > CADCVQ01. The sequence continues at coordinate 273,839 of CAVUOK010000012.1, forward strand.
GAGCTTCTCGCCGGACTTCGTCTCGACGAGGCGCCATTCGAGCGTCCCGCCGTCGCGCTTGACCGGACGCTGCGTCCCCTCGCACCAGGCGCCGCGAAAGACGCCGTCGGCCTCGACGGTCCCGCGTATGAAGCCCCTGGCCGTCCGGTAGACCCCGCGGATCTTGTTGCCCGTGTGCCGGAGCACCACCGTGCCGTACGCGTCCGAGACGAACACGCCGTCGAGCATGTCCGGGGTGAGCTTGCCCAGCTTGTCGCCGGAACGCAGGCCGCGCGGCTGGATGTCGGCGATGTAGGCGAGCGTGCCCGATTTCAGCGGTGCGGGCGAGACCGAGACCTCCCCCGAGAACGGGTAGTCGAGGACGATCGTCAACAGGTACGTCGACGACAGCACGATCGCGAGCGTGCCCATGAACGCGACCTGCCCGCGCGGGCGCAGGCGCGGCCGGTACTCGAGCATGAGCAGCAGGATCGCTCCGACGGGCAGCATGATCACGAGGACGAACGGGAGCCGCGCGTTCGCGATCCCGAGGCGCTCGCGGCGCGACGTCGCCACGGTGTCGAGGTTCGCCAGCGCCTGGTTGTAGTACTTCATCGCGTTCCCGCCGGCCGGCCGGTAGCCCTCGTACAGCGCGTAGAGCGTGTCGAGCGCGACGGCGGCCTCGCGACTCGGCTGGCCGGTGCGCATCGACTCGAACTCGTCGTCGGTCACGGCGAAGACGTAGGTCTGGATCCCGTCCCGCAGGCGCGACTGCAACTCGATGGGGAACGTGCGGTTGGCGCGGAACATCTGCGACAGCGCCGTGGCCTCCTCGTCGACCGTCTGCTCCGCGTCGTTGAACTTGCCGATCACCGATGCGATCGCGAACGCGAGGATCAGCGCGAACATCAGCTCGTACACGACCCTCAGGCCGCTCGCCATCTCCTCGAACTCGCGCTCGGCGAGGTCCGGCATGAGCCTGCGTACGAGGATCGCGAACGAGACGGCGAGCACGACGCTCCCGCCGACGACGACCACGACGATCTGCCACGTCGCCAGCGAGTTGAGCAGGTCGCGCATCATGGGGACATCCTCTTCCGGGGCACGGACGGCATCAAGGTCGGCGCTCGGGCGATGGTCGCGGGTCGCCTTCGACCCTGCTACCGCATCCGGCAGTACCTCGACTCCGGCTCGGTCTCCACGCGCTCCTGGAGGTCCTGCGCCTGGTCCTTCTCGATCCTGTGCAGATCCCAGCCCGCGATCGGCTCGAACGTCCCGTCGGCACGCCGGTCGTAGCCGAACTTCCACTGTCCGTCGATCACCTGCTCGCCGGACTTCGTCACGACGAGGTGCCACTCGAGGATCCCGCCGTCGAACCGTGCCGGACGCTGCGAGCCCTCGCACCATGCGCCGCGAAAGACGCCGTCGCCGCCGACCTCGCCGCGTATGAACCCGCGTCCCGCGCGGTAGACGCCGCGGATCGTGTTGCCCCTGCTGCGCAGCACGATCGTCCCGTAGGCGTCCGAGCTGAACACGCCGGTGAGCAGCGCCGGCGTGAGCTTGGCCCGCGTGTCGCCGTCCTGCGGCGCACGCGCCGACGTGCCCGCGAGGTAGGCGAGCGTGCCGCTTCTCAGGGGATCGCTGGACACCGACGCGTTGCCCGAGAACGGGTAGTCGAGCACGATCGTGAGCAGGTAGGTGGACGACAGCACCACCGCCAGCGTCCCCATGAACGCGACCTGACCGCGCGGGCGCAGCTTCGGCCGGTACTCGATCACCAGCAGCAGCAGCGCGCCGACCGGCAGCATGAACACGAGGATCCCGGGCAGCCGCGAGTTGCTGATGCCGAGGCGCTCGCGCCGTGACGTCGCAACCGTGTCGAGATGCGCGAGCGCCTGGTCGTGGAAGGTGTCCGCGACGGGGTCCGCAGGCTTGTAGCTCTGGTACAGCGCGTACAGCGAATCGAGGGCGGCGGCCGCCTCTCGGCTCCCCTTGCCGTCGCGCATGGTCTCCCACTCGTCGCCGGCCGTCGCGCGGATGTAGATGGTGAGCCCGTCCCTGAACCGTGACTGCACCTCGGCCGGGAACGCGCGGTTGTCGCGCATCATCTGCGACAACGCGGTGGCCTCGATGTCGACCGTGCCCTCCGCGTCGTTGTACTTGTCGATCACAGACGCGATCGCGAAGGCGAGGACCAGCGCGAACATCAGCTCGTAGACGACCCGCAACCCGCTGGCGAGCTCCTCGAACTCGCGCTCCGCCATGTCCGGAGCCAGCCAGCGGATGACGATCGCGAGCGTGACCGCGAGCGCGACGCTCCCGCCGACGAAGATCGCGATGATCTCGACGGTCGACAGCGTGTTCAGGACGGGGCGCATCGGCGCCATCCTTTCGTCCTTCGCGGACGGTGTGTAGCGGCTTGTCGCGGGGCTGGCTTAAAGCCCGAGGTCGCGGACGCCGAGCTCGTCGGCGCCGAGGTGATGCGCGAGCTCGTGGCGGACCGTCCGCGTGACCTCGTGGCGCAGCAGGTCGGGGTCGTGCCCGAAATCGCGGCGCAGCGTGTCGCGGTAGATGACGATCCGGTCGGGGACGTCGTCGCGCGCGACGCCGTCGCCGTGGTACAGGCCGTAGGCGCGGGCCTTGCGGCCGCCGTCGGAGATGACGACCGCGACGTTGCGCCCCAGCGCCTGCTGCAGCAGGTCGGGCAGCTCGTCCATCGCGTCGCGGACGATCTCCTCGAAGTCCTCGTCGTCGTAGGGGTCGAGGTCCATGAACTCGATCTCGTCGGGCTCGGCCGCGATGCCGTCGCGCGCGAGCCGCTCGGACTCCTCGACGAGGCGCTCGAACTCGGCCTCGGACTCGGGCTCGTCCCAGCCCGCGATGCGCAGCCCGATCGACATCATCACGATCCCGATGAGCAGGATCACGACCACGATCGCCGTGCCGCCCTGCAGCATCCCGAGCATGCCCGAGAACTCGAAGCCGCCCAGCAGCGCGACCGCGAGCAGCCCGATCGACAGCGCGATCCCGGCCGCCAGCAGCACGCGCCGCACCGTGGGAGCGCGCCGCACCGCGGCCTCCTACCGCATCGTGCGGGCGATGACCACCCGCTGGATCTCGTTCGTACCCTCGTAGATCTGGGTGATCTTGGCGTCGCGCATCATGCGCTCGACGGGGTACTCGTTGACGTAGCCGTAGCCGCCGAGGACCTGGATCGCCTCGAGGGTGACGGCCATCGCGGTATCGGACGCGAACAGCTTCGCCATCGACGTGTACTTGGCGAGGTCGGGCTCGCTTCGATCCGCTTTCGCGCAGGCCTTGTAGAGCAGCTCGCGCGCGGCGGCGGTGCGCGTCTCCATGTCGGCGAGCTTGAACTGGATGCCCTGCATCTGGTTGATCGGCTTGCCGAAGGCGATCCGCTCGCGCGCGTATGCCGCGGCGTAGTCGGTCGCGCCCTGCGCGATCCCGACCGCCTGGGCGGCGGCGCCGAGGCGCGTGCGCTCCAGCGTGCCGAGCGCGACGGACAGGCCCTTGCCCTCGACGCCGACGAGGTGGTCGGCGGGCACGCGGACGTCGGTGAACGACGGCGAGCCTGTCGGCGAGCCCTTGATGCCGAGCTTGTGCTCGAGCTTGCCCGGATCGAAGCCCTCGCGGTCGGCCTCGACGACGAAGCACGAGCTGCGGTTGCGCTCGCGGTCGGTCTTGGCGAAGACGAGGTAGAAGTCCGCGACGCCGGAGTTCGTGATCCAGTTCTTCTGGCCGTTGATGATCCACTCGTCGCCGTCTCTGACCGCCGTCGTGCGCAGCGACGCGGGATCGGATCCGGCCTCGGGCTCGGACAGCGCGAACGCGGGCGACCACTCGCCGGTCGCGCAGCGCGGCAGCCAGCGCTGCTTCTGCTCCTCGGTGCCGAACAGCGCGATCGGCAGCGTGCCGAGCTCCTGGACCATGAGGATGAGCGCCGACGACGCGCACGCCTTCGCGATCTCCTCCACGGCGATGTTCAGCATCAGCGTCCCGGTGCCGGTGCCGCCGTACTCCTCGTCGAACGGCAGCCCGAGGACGTCGTGCTCGGCGAGCAGCTCGCGGATGTCGCGGGGGTACTCCGCGGTGCGGTCGATCTCGGCCGCGCGCGGGGCGATCCGCTCCTGCGCGAGCTGGCGGATCATGTCGCGCAGATCGACGAGCTCCTGCGGGACGTCGTACACGTCAGAGGTCGTCGCCGGCACGTTTCTCATCGTACTCTCAGCCAATTGTGGCTTGAACCGGCGCCCGGCCGGGGACCATGGGCGGCATGGGACTAGGTACATCGATCTTCCTCATCGCTCTGGGCGCGATCCTCAAGTTCGCGGTCACAGCCACGGTTTCGGGCATCTCCATCGCAACCGTCGGCACCATCCTCATGATCGTCGGCATCGTCGGCCTGCTGATCTCGCTCTTCTACGTGTTCCAGGCGGAACGTCGCGTCGTCGTGGCGCCGCGCGAGCGCGTCGTCGAGCGCGACCCGTACGTGGACCCGCGCCTTTAGGGGTTGCTAGATCGTCGTCGACTCGGTGTCGTCGGGCGCGGGTGACGCGCGGGGCGCGTCAGGGTCGTCCGGCAGGCGGTACCACTCGACGATCTTGCCGCCGCGCACGAGGATCGCGCTGCGGGCGGTCGCGCCCGCGGCGGCATCGCATGCTCCGCCCTTGCGCTGCGTGAGGCGGAACGTCGTGATCGTGAACGCCTTCGCGGCGCCGGTCTTCGTCACGACCGATCCGCACGGCAGGGAGGCGTTGAAGATCTGGACGAACCTGCGGCTCGAGAGCTTCAGCACCGGCGTGCCGTTCTGCACCTTCGACGGGACCGCCCACAGCGCGGTCGCGGCGGCGACGTCGCCCGCGCGCAGGGCGCCTGACCAGGCGCGGATGACCTTTGCCGCCGCGGGATCGGCTGCCGCGACGGCCTTCAGCGGGATGCCGGCCGGCAGCTCGAGCGGCGTGCGCGGTGTCGGCGCGAGTTGGGGCTCCGGCGCGGTGGTCTGCGTGCGGGCTGCGTCGTCGTCGCCGGAGCCGCCGCAGCCGGCCAGCAAGGCGACCAGCAGGATCGTCGCCGGGAGCACGCGTACGGTCATGCCTTGAGGATCCCGGGTCGGCGGGGCGCGCTCGCCGCAGCGAGACCGCCGGTGCGCCCGCTTCGGGGCTCCGGGGAGGGCGTCAGGTCGCTGGCAGCGGCTCGGTCGGCAGGCCGCCGGTGGCGCCGGACGCGAGCAGCGCGCCCGCGAACACGCCGAGCAGCAAGCCGTGCAGCTCCTCGCGCGTGAGGTCGCCGTTGGCGATCCAGTCTGCGATCGCGCCGTCGAGGAAGCCGAGCCAGCCGTGGACCGCGGCGCGCGTCGCGGGCCGCTTGCCGTCCTCGCCGAGGCCGGTGAGGATCCGGCCGGCCGTCGTCTCGCGGACTTCGGCCATGATCTCGCGGACCTCCGCCGAGCTCGAGTCGATCAGCGTCGCGTACGCCGTGGGGCGCTCCTGCACCCATTGCAGGAACGCGTCGAGCGTCGTCGAGAGCTGCTCGGCGGGCGGGCGGCCGGGCGTGGGCTCGGTGCGCTGGCGCAGCTCCTCGGCCCCCTCCGCGAGCGCCGCCTCGAACAGCCGGCGCTTGCTCGGGAAGTAGTGGTAGAGCAGCGCCTTTGAGATCTGCGCCTCGCGGGCGAGCTGCGACATCGACAGGCCCTCGTAGCCCTGGCTCGCGAAGAGCTCGGTCGCGCGTTCGAGCAAGAGCTCGCGGCGCTCGTCGCGCTGCAGGCGGCGGTAGGCGCGCTCGGACATCGCGTCCGAGTGTAGCGCCTCTCTTGACCGACGGTCGACAAGCGTGTACGGTCCTTACTGACCGATGGTTGACAAAGGGTGGTGACCGAGATGGGCCGCATCAGCGAGGCACGGGTGCTGACACTCGAACGGCAGACGGTGAACCTCAACGAGCGCATGAAGGTGCTCGAGGCGCAGTTCGCCGAGGCGCCGCTCGCCACGCCGCATGCCAGCGCGGCCGACGCCACCCGTGCGCGCTCGGCGACCCTCGACGCGCACGCCGCCTCGCAGTCGCGTCCCGACGGTGTGCCGTCGGCCGTCCTCGACGCGCATGGCGCGGCGGCGGGCGACCGCGCCTCGCGACCCGCCGACGCCGCCGACGCCGCCGGCGCGCCGCCGATCCCGGCCCGCGAGCCGATGCCCTCCGTACCGTCCGGCATCACCCCCGCCCCTCCCGTCGCGCAGCCTGCGGGCCGCCGTGGCGCCTCCGCCGCACCGCCCGCCGCGGCCCCCGCGTACTCCTTGGGCGCCGCCCCGGCACAGCCGCCCGCCCGCCCCGGCTTCGACCTCGAGGACCTGCTCGGCGGCCGCGTGCTCGCCTGGACGGGCGGCGTCGCCGTCGTCGCGGGCATCGCGTTCCTGCTGGCGATCGCCGTCTCGCGCGGCTGGATCGGCCCGAGCGGGCGCACCCTGCTCGCCGGCGCGCTGTCGTCCGCGCTCATCGGCGCCGGCATCTGGCTCTACGAGCGCAAGGGCCGCACCGACGCGTCGCTCGCCGCCGTCTCGGCTGGCATCGCGGGCCTGTTCACGACCGTCGCCGTCGGCGGTCCCGTCTACGAGGTCCTGCCCGTCGCGGCCGCGCTCGCGCTCGCGCTCGGCACCGGAGCACTCGCGACGTTCTTCGCCGTGCGCTGGGAGTCGCGTGGCATCGGGGCGCTCGGCATCGTCGGCGCGCTGCTCGCGCCCGTGCTCGCCGGCGCGCCGTCGACCGGCGCGACGCTCGCGCTGCTGTGGATCGCGGCCGCCTCGGGCGCCGCGGTGCTCGTCTGGCAGCGCTGGAACTGGCTCGCCTTCGCGGTCTTCGCGATCGCGTCCGCGCAGTGGGTGTGGTGGTTCAGCACAGAGCCCTCGGCCGCCGCCATCCTGCTCGCGCTCGCCGCGTTCGGCGCGCTGAACGTCGCCGCCGCCATCGGCTTCGAGCTGCGCGTGCCGGCCGCGAAGCTGCGCGCCGCCTCCGCCCTGCTGCTCACCCTCAACGCGATGACGCTCGCGCTCGCCGGCTGGTTCGCGCTCGACGAGGCCGGCGCGACGAACCTCGGTCGCGTCTGGCTTGCCGCGCTCGCCGCGGCGCACCTCGCCGTCGGCCTCGCGACCCGCGCGACGCGCATCAACCGCGACATCCGCCTGCTCGCGCTCGTGCTCGGCGTCGTGCTGGCCGACGTCACCGCGGGCCTCGTCCTGCAGGGACCGGTCCTCGCCGCCGCATTCGCCGTCACGACGGCGGGCTTCGGCTTGCTCGCCCGCCGCGTGCTGGCGGGACGCGACACGCAGCAGCCCGGCCGCGACCACGCGCTGCTCGGCCTCGGGCTCGGCGGCCACATGCTGCTGACCTGCGCGCAGGCCCTGACGCAGGCGCCGCCCGCGGCGATGTCCAACGGCGACGTGATCGCCTTCGGCGGGTACGCGGCGATCTTCACAGCGGCCTGCGCGGCGTTCGTCGCGGGCCGCTTCGTCGACGAGGTCTCGCCGCAGTGGCGCACCGCCCTCGACAGCGTCGCGCTCACGGGCGCGGCGTACCTCACCGCCGTCGCGCTCGACGGCCCGTGGCTGGCCGCGGCGTACGCGGCCGAGGCCGTGGCGCTCGGCTCGATCGCCCTGCGCGGTCGCGACGACGTCGCGGCCCGGGGCGCGACCGCCTACCTCGGGCTGGCGCTCGGCTACGCGCTCGTGTACCTCGCGCCGCCGGACGCGCTCGTCGAGGGCCTCGACGACCTGCCGGGCGCCGCGCTCGCCCTCGGCGCCGGGGCGTTCGCGGCCCTGCGCGGCGCGCAGCTGCTCGGCCGCGCCCGCCGCGACGCTCTCGAGACCGCCGCCACCCCGGGCGCGCCCCCCGCGGCCGGCGGCGCCCAGGCCGCCGACCCCGGCACCGCCGCCGCCTCGCCCGCCGACCCCGGCAGCGCCGCCGCCTCGCCCGCCGACCCCGCCACCGCCACCGCCTCGCCCGCCGACCCCGCCGCCGCCACCGCCTCGCCCGCCGACCCCGGCACCGGCGCCGCCTCGCGCGCCGACCCCGCCGCCGCCACCGCCGGCGCGCGGACCTTCGAGCTCCTCACCAAGGCCCGCGCCACGCTCGGCGCCACCGGCGCCATCGCGCTGCTCTACCTCGCCTCGACCGCGCTCGTCACGGCCTTCCAGCCCGGCGAGGGCGTGCCCGACGCCGGCATCTTCGACCTCGGCGCGCGCGAGCTCGGCCAGCTGCTCCTGAGCGCGCTGTGGGCGGTCAGCGGCCTGACGGCGCTCGTCGCCGGCCTGCGCCGCGACGACCGCGCGCTGCGCCTCGGCTCGCTCGCGCTCCTGCTCGTCACGGTCGGCAAGGTCTTCCTCTACGACCTGGCGGCGCTGACGTCGCTGTACCGCGTCGGCTCGTTCATCGGCCTCGGGCTGCTGCTGCTCGTCGCGGCGGGGGTCTGGCAGAAGATGCGGCCACGGCCGCTACCCGATCTGCGCGACGTGCCGCCTGCCGTCAGATAAGGTCGCCGACCATGCCATTCACACCGAATCCCGACGAGATCGAGGTCTCGCCGGAGGACACGGCAAACGCGCTCGCCGACGGCAGCGCTCTGGTCGTCGACTGCCGCGAGCAGTACGAGTGGGACGAGGGCCGCATCGAGGGCACCGTCCACATCCCGATGGACCAGCTCGGCGCGCAACGCGACAAGGTCGGCACCGGCAAGCCCGTGATCTTCCACTGCCGCCTCGGCGGCCGCTCGATGATGGCGGCGCAGGCGTACCGCGCCGCCGGCTACGACGCGTACTCGATGGCCGGCGGAATCGAGCTCTGGGACAACCAGCGCCGGCCGCTGATCCCCGAGGGCGGCACGGTCGCCGACCACTGAGCGGTGCGCGAAAGGCCCGCCGTCGCGGCGGGCCTCTCAAGCGCCGAGGGCTAGAGCTTGGTGACGTTCACCGCCTTGGGACCCTTGTCTCCCTGCTCCTCCTCGTAGGAGACGCGCGCGCCTTCGGCGAGCGAGCGATATCCCTCCGCTTGGATGCCGGTGTGGTGGACGAACAGGTCTCGGCTGCCCTCGTCGGGGGTGATGAAGCCGAATCCCTTGTCGTCGCTGAACCACTTCACGACGCCAGTGGCCATTGAGCCATCCTCCGTTGATCTCGTGCTGCGTATGCGGAGGAGGGTGGACCCAGATCTGCACCGCCTGCACTGCTTGCGCCCGGTCTCCCGGGACCTTTTCGGCGCGGAACTTAGCACGCGAAAACGGTGCTTTCACGTCGGTCGTCCCGCTCGAGTTCGGTCGGCGGGTCGGCTACGCGGACGGCGACGGCCCGCGCCGCCGTCCGAGGAGACCCGATCCGGCCGGCGAAGGCTCGCCGGCCGGACGCGCAGAGACCGAGCGGCTACCGGCGGCCGAGCAGGCCGCCGCCGAGGCCATCGAGGATGGCCGTGACGATGTTCGCCTTGAACGGCTTGGTGCCGTTGACGACCTGGACGCCGGGAACGCCGTGCGCGCGGGCGTAGGTCAGCTCACGCGACAGGTCGCCGACGCCGTTGGTCAGCGGCAGCGGCAGCACGGTGAGCGTGCTCAGCACGCCGATCGCCTGGCCGGTCTGGTTCATGAAGCCGCTACCCGAGTCGCCGGGGATGCCCGGCGTGACCGTGAAGACGGTCCGGCTCCAGCCGCCGCCGGCGAGCTGCAGGACGAGCCCCTGCTTCGGGCTGAGCAGCGTGATCCCCTGGCGCAGCGAGGAGTTGCCGTACGAGAAGACCGATCCGCCCACGGCCGCGCTGCCGACGCCGGTCGGCCCGCCGTAGCCGGGCACGGTCGGATCGACCAGGCCGGCGTCCGCCGGATCGAGCTTGACGAGCGCGAGGTCGTTGTACGCGCAGGCGTTCGGATCCGTCTCGCCAGCGGCCTGCATCGCCAGCCACGAGTTGTAGACCATGATGCCGGGCCGCGTCGCCCCTGTCACCGTGACGGCCGTGCCGAGCGGCAGCGAGCCCGCATCGCAGCCGTTCGTGTCGGTGGCCGCGCCCGTGCCGGAGCAGTGCGCCGCCTGGCCGATGAAGGTGTCCGACCCGGCCTTGTAGATGAAGTTCGCCGTGCATTGCGCGCCGCCCGTCGACGTCTGCACGCCGGGATGGATCGGCCCGGTCGGCGCGGCCATCGCGCTCGGCGCGCCGACGGCCCCTGCCCCTGCCAGCAGTCCTGCAACACATGCCCCGACGATCCGTCGTCTCATAGATGGTGCCTCCATTGAACCGTTGCCCGTGCCCTGTTGCGCGCGTCAGTACCCCGGCGCGTTGCGGCGCAGTCGCATCCGTACGACAGCCGCAGATCCCTGTGCGGTCATCGTAGAGGAGCGGTTCACCGGCCGGCGCCGATTCCGCCGCGGCCCGGCCCCCCGGCTGCGTGCGGGCCGGGGCTTCACGGCAGCGGCGAGGCTCGCCGGATGTGCGGATGGCCCGTTTGTCGCGTCGCGCGGCGCGGGTACCGCTGTAGGACCGTGGCTCTCACGCCGGCGCGGCGATCCCGGCGCTCCGAGCCACTCCCAACCGAGAGGACCACCCGTGATGACGAGCTCCACAGACAAGGTCGTGCAGTACCTGGCGGAGGCCCGCGCGAGCGAGCTCGGCCTCGTGCGCGAGCTGCAGGCCCAGATCGCGATGAGCCCCCACGGCAGCTACCGGACGCTGCTCGAGAAGCACCTGCGTGAGACGCGCGCGCATGCCGATCGGGTCGGCGCGCGCCTCGACGAGCTCGACCACGGCTCCAACCCGCTGGACATGATCGGCGATGTCGCGCAGACGATCGTCGGCCAGGTGCTGGCCGCCGGCAAGGCGCCGCTGTCGCTGCTGCGCGGCTCGGGCGGCGAGGAGAAGGTCCTGAAGAACGCGAAGGACTCGTGCGCGGCGGAGGCGCTCGAGATCGCGACCTACATCGCGATCGAGCGCCTCGCCCGCGCCGTCGACGACGACCGCACCGCGGGGCTCGCCGCCTCGATCCGCGAGGACGAGGAGCGGATGCTCGCCAGCCTGCGCGAGGAGCTGCCCAAGCTCACCGACGCGGTCGTGCGCGCGGACATCTACGGCGACCCGTCGTATGACCTCGGCACGATCGGCGCCGTCGACGCCGTACGCGAGACGGTCGAGGACGTCAAGCAGACGGCGCGCGAGGCCGGCGACGGCGCGCGCCGCGCGACGCGTCAGGCGCGCAAGGTGCCGGGCGTCGCACGTGCGGAGGGTGAGATCAAGGGCGCGGTCGCGTCCGAGGAGGATCTCGCGATCACGGGCTACGACGACCTGACGGCCGAGGAGATCGTCGCCAAGCTGCCGGAGCTGTCGCAGATCGACCTCTCGAAGGTCGACGCGTACGAGCGCCGCAAGGACGATCGCACGACGGTGCTCGACAAGATCGACACGCTGCGCGGTGACGAGCCGTGGCCCGGCTACGACGAGCAGAACGTCTCGGAGGTCCAAGCGGCGCTGCGCGCGGCCGACGACGAGCTGGTCGGGAAGGTGCGGACGTACGAACGCGCGCACAAGAACCGCGCGGGCGTCGTGCGGGCGACCGAGCGCAAGCTGGCCGCCGCGTAGGACCGAGCGGTGAGGCGTTGGCGGTCGGCGCGTCGCGGCCGGGCCGCGAAGGCGTTGGCGGCCGGCGCGCCGCGCACACGACGCCACGAAGGCGCGGGCTTACGCGCCGGCCGGGCGCAGCAGCGCCCGCCCGATCGCGACGACGCTCCACCCCGCTCCGCCGGCGACGAGCGCGCCGGCGAGGCGGCGGTGGCCGAGCCCGGCCGCCACGAGCCCGGCCGCGCGCACCGGCGTGGTGTCGCGCGCGGCGTGCAGCACGCGCGGATCCGGCGCGCTCGCCGATCCGAACCACACGACCAGCGCGTAGCCAAGCCCGGCCGCGAGCCGCGCGAGCTCGGCGGCCCCGGCGACGCGGCTGAGCCCTCCGCTGCGCACCGCCCCGCGCAGCGCCGCGGCCGCGAACGTCCAGTCGGCGAGGCCCTCGAGGTCGCGGCCGATCCGCGTCGGCTCGCTCGCGCGGGCGAGCCGCCCGTCGAGCCCGTCGGTCGCGAATGCCAGCGCGCACATCCACGGCGCGGGCGTGTCGGCGGCGGCGGGGACGAGCCACACCCGCACGAGCGTGCAGGCGTCGGCCGGGCCGAGGTTGCGCTCGCGGCCGTCCTCGGTCTCGATCATGCCGATGTGCCAGTCGAGCATGAGCCAGGTCAGCGACCACCACACCGCGAACGCGCCGGCCCGCCGCCGGAACGGCTCGTGCCCGGCGAGCGCCAGCGCCGCCCACGCGCCCGCGCCGGCGCCCACCCAGATGCGCATGCGCCGCGCCGTCCGCGGACGCGCGCGGCGCTGCGCGTTCGTTCGGCGCTGGCTGGCGGCGAGGAAGCGCGCGACCGCGCCCGGGGTGAAGCGAGCGTCGCGCAGCAGCGTGAGCTGCTCGCGCGCCCACCGCTCGCCCTCGGTCACCGCGGGCGTGCTCGGCCCGAGCAAATGCGCGCCGTCCGCATCCCCCGGCACGCGCCGGTCGGCGGCGCCGGGCACCCCTCCCCCTCGGGCGTCTCGGTTCCTAGCTGCCGGGGCGCTTGAGCAGCGGGTCGAGCGCGCCGAGCTCCGTGTACGGCAGCGGCTTGTAGGCCTCGCCCGGCGTCCCGCCGACCGCGACGGCTTGCAGCCCCTCGTCGCCGACCCGGATCGTGCGCTTCGTCTGCGCGCCGATGCGCACCATGATGCCGGGCTCGAGGTCGACGAACTCCGCGCCCTCGTCCATGATCAGGCGGCCGAAGCCCTTCGTGCAGATCAGGACCTCCTCCTGCCCGCTGGGGTGGTTGTGCTCGGGGTAGTGCACCGAGCCCGGCGGGATGTCGACGATCGAGAGTCCGAACGCCGTGACGCCCAGCGTCGCGCGCGCCTTCTTGAAGAGCCCGTTGTAGAAGCCCTCCAGCTCGTCGATCCTCGCCATCGTGTAGTCGGCCATCGTCAGTTTGCTCCTTGTTGGATCAGGGATTCGAAGACGTCGTCGACCTGCTGCCATCCGGCCTGCAGCAGGAACCGGCTGTTGCGCCCGTAGGACTTCGCGCCGAGGATGAAGAAGCCGGGCTCGGGATTGCGCAGCGTGTCGGGGCCGTGCGAGCTCACCGCGAGGCAGTCGCCGCCCGCCTCGCCGAGCAGCGCAGCCGCGAGGTTCATCGGCCCCGACGTCGCATAGCACTCGTGGACCTGCAGCTGACGGTACAACGCATGGTCGCCGACGCCCCCGTTCAGCGCGAGGATGCGGTCGACCTCGATCTCGTCGGGCTCGCCGTTTCGCAGCGTGACGACGACCCGGTCGCCGCGCCCGTGCAGCGCCTCGGTGACGCACCCCGCGCGCAGCGTGACCGCGTCCGACGCGCCGCCCGCCAGCTCCGCCGCCGCCGCGTTCAACCTCGCGCGCTCGGGCAGCGGGTCGCCGGCCACCGCGCCCCAGTCGGGCTCGGCCTTGCGCACCGCCCACACGACGCGCGTGCCGGGCGCGTCGCGCGCGAGCTCGGCGAGCTGGCGTGCCGCAGTCTGCGCGGAGTGGCCGGACCCGGTCAGCAGGATCGTCTTGCCGGCCCACTCGCGAGCGCGCGACGGCCGAGGCAGGAAGCGCTCGATGCGATCCTCGAAGGTGCGCTCGTTGACCGCGTCGATGCCGCCGTCGCCGAGCCGGTTGGGGTTCGAGTACGTGCCGGTCGCGTCGATGACGACGTCCGCGTGCGCGATCGCCTCGCTGCCGTCGGGACCGGCGAGCAGCAGGCGAAACGGCCGCCGCGCGCGACGCGGATCGCCGATCGCCTCGTGCTTGAGCAGTCCCTCGCGCCCGACGGCCAGCACGCGCGTGCCGAGGCGAATGCGCCCGGCAAGCGGTGCCGTGGCGGCGACCGGCTCGAGCAGCTCGTCGGCGAGCTGCTCGCCCGTCGGCAGGGCGCCGCCGCCGGGAGCGTCGGGCAGCGCGGCGCGCATCCGCGGCGAGACGTTCATCGCCCACGGCGTGAACGTCCGCACATGGCCCCAGCTGCGCACGTGCCCGGCGACGGTCGAGGCGGCCTCGTACACCGTGAAGTCATCGCCGCGGCGGGACGCGGCAAGCGCGGCCTCGAGCCCGATCGGGCCCGCCCCCAGGATGGCGATGCGCGGCATGGACCTCCCTCTCATGATCTCGACCGGCCCCCGCGGCGCACCATACTTCGAACCATGACCCGGATCGCGGTGTTCGGCGGCGTGTACTCAAATCCCTACGCGCTGCGCGCGCTGGCGGACGACTCGCGCGCCCGCGAATGCAAGCACATGTATTGCCTAGGCGACCTCGGCGGTTTCGGCGCGGAGTGCGACGCGATCCTGCCGCTGCTGCTCGAAAACGACGTCCATACGATCGCCGGCAACTACGACGTCGCGATCGGCCGCGGCGACGAGGACTGCGGCTGCGGCTACGCCTCCGAGCGCGACAACCGGTTCGCGCAGCTCATGTACGACTACACGCGCGCGCACACCTCGCGCGAGTTCGCGGCCTGGATGGCGGACCTGCCCGGCGAGCTGCGCACCGACATCGGTGGCGTCGACGTCCACATGGTCCACGGCTCGCCGCTTGCGATCAACGACTTCATGTGGGAGTCGCTGGACGACGACGAGCTGGCGCTGCGCGTGCGAGCCAGCGGCGCGCGGCTGCTGCTCTGCACGCACACGGGCATCCCGTGGCAGCGCGAGGTCGAGGGCACGCTGATCGTGAACGTGGGCGCCATCGGGCGGCCTGCGAACGACGGCCGGACCGAGGTGTGGTACGCGGTGGTCCACCTCGACGGCGGGGAGATCTCGCGCGTCGAGCTGGTGGCGCTCGAGTACGACTGGCGCGCGCAGGCCGCGTCGATGCGCGCCGCCGGGCTGCCCGAGCCGTTCGTCGAGACGATCGAGACCGGCTGGTGGACGACGTGCCTGGAGATCGTGCCGCCGCGCGAGCGCGCCCGCGGCGCGTTTCACGTCTATCGCGAATCGATGCCGTCGGGCTTCGACGCCGGCGGCGCCGGCTGGGCCGAAGCGCCCGCGCCCGCCGACGACGGCCGGCCGGTCGTCTCGCTGTTCGGCACGGCGCTGTTTCCGCCGCGGCTGTGGGTGTACACGAACTTCCACTGCAACCTCGCGTGCGACTACTGCGTCGTCGCGAGCTCGCCCGCCGCCCGCAAGCGGGAGCTTTCGGCGCAGCGCTTCATGGCGCTCGTCGACGAGGCGCTGCGCGAGGGCTTCACCGAGCTGTACCTCACCGGCGGCGAGCCGTTCGTGCATCCCGAGATCGTGGAGCTCGCCGAGTACGCGTCGGACCGCATGACGACCGTCGTGCTGACGAACGCGATGCTCTTCACGGGCAGGCGCCGGGCGTCGCTGCACCGGCTCGCCGGGCGCGAGAACCTGACGCTGCAGTCCTCGATCGACGGCGCGCGGGCGGCGACGCACGACCGCTGGCGCGGAGCCGGCTCGTGGGTCAAGGCGATGGACGGCCTGCGCTACGCGGCGGACCTCGGCTTGGCGCTGCGCGTCGCGATGACCGCGACGCCCGACAACGCGGGCGAGGTCGACGAGCTGCGCGCGACGCTGTCGGCGATGGGGATCGCCGGCGACCACTTCGCGGTGCGGCCTTTGGTCCAGCGCGGCTTCGCTGCCGACGCGCGCGCGGCGGGTGCGATCGAGGTCTCCGACGCGGTCATGGTGCCCGAGCTGACGATCACCGCCGACGGCGCGCACTGGCATCCGGTCGGCGCCGACCTCGAGTCCTCCCCCGACTTCCTCGTCGCCCGCGGCGACGTCTCGCTCGCGGAAGCCAAGCGCCTCGTCGTCGAGCGCTTCCTCCTCCTGCGCCAGGCCGACGGTTCGCTGCCGGCCGCGTTTGCGTGCGCGGTGTGACCGTCCTGCGCACCCCGCGGCTGCTGCTGCGCCCGTGGCGCGACGAGGACCGCGACCCCTTCGCGACGATGAGCGCCGACCCGGAGGTCATGGAGTTCTTCCCGCCCGAGCTCATGACGCGCGAGGCGTGCGACGAGTTCGTCGACCGCGCCACGCGCGAGATGGCCGAGCGCGGAGGCTGGGGCTGGTTCGCGATCGAAGAGCGCGCGAGCGGGACGTTCGCCGGCGTCGCCGGCCTCGCGCCCGTGCGCTTCGAGGCTCACTTCACGCCCGCGGTCGAGACCGGCTGGCGGCTGGCGCGCGCCGCGTGGGGAAAGGGCTACGCGACCGAGGCGGCGCGGGTGTCCGTGGCGTTCGCGTTCGAGGAGCTCGGCCTCGACGAGATCGTCGCGTTCGCCGACGAGGGGAACGAGCGGTCGTGTGCGGTCATGCGCCGGCTCGGCATGACCCACGACCCGGCCGACGACTTCGACGACCCGCTGCACGCCCGCGACGGCGTGCCGCTGCGCCTCGTCCTCTACCGCCTCACGCGCGAGCGATGGAGCACGCTGGGCACCGAACGGTGACCGCCTCAGCGGACCTCGATCGGGACGTCGTGCCCGGTCGACCTGGCGAGCCGGGCGTCGCGCGTCAGCAGCGGGCACTCGAGCGCATCCGCCAGCGCGACGTAGGCGCCGTCGTACGCGGACATGCTGTTGCGCAGCTGAAACGCCCGCAGCCGGAGGCTGTGGCTCGATGGCCACAGCCGGATGTCGAGATCGCCGAAATCCAGCAGGGCGTCCTCGGCTCGTGGCGCGCTGAGGTTCCCGCGCAAGGTCAGCCCGCGCAGCGCCGAGACGACCTCGAAGTCAAGCAGCACCGGAGCGTTGAGCGTTTCGCTCGCGATGAGCCCGCGCAGCTCGTCGGTCCCCTCCACCGCCGTCAGCGCGTCGACGACCGCCGCGCAATCCACGACGATCACGCGAGCTTGCGCTGGAGCCGTCGCTCGCGTTCGCCGCGCTCCTCGTCGAGCAGCTCGACGGCCGAAGCGGTTGCGCGTTCGGCCCGCGCGACGGCCCGCTCGAGCACCTCGGCGACCGTCGGGCGTGCGACGTCCTGCTCCAAGAGCCGGAGCAGATAGGTGTTGAGCGACTCGCCGCGCGATGCAGCCCGCGCTTTGAGCGCGCGACGCACG
This sequence comes from uncultured Actinomycetes bacterium, assembly GCA_963743055.1. GTDB lineage: Bacteria > Actinomycetota > Thermoleophilia > Solirubrobacterales > Solirubrobacteraceae > CADCVQ01. The sequence continues at coordinate 290,952 of CAVUOK010000012.1, forward strand.
TCCTCGGGCACGTGGCGGATCTGCACCAGGGAGGCCATGGATGCAGAGCCCATGGGACTCAATACAGACGGTCACCGTCGGTCGCCGGGTTGACGGTCGCGCTCGCATCGCTCTCGCCCCGCGTCTCGATCCTCATCCCGACGCTCGACGAGGAGCGCGAGCTGCCCGCGCTGCTCGATGCGCTGGCGGCGCTGCCGGGTCGCTGGGAGGTCGTCGTCGCCGACGGCGGCTCGCGGGACGCGACGCTCGCGATCGCGCGCGCGCACCGCGCGGCGCCGCGCGTGATCGAGGCGCGCGGCGGGCGCGCCGCGCAGCTCAACGCGGCCGCGCGCGTGGCGAGCGGCGACGTCCTGTTGTTCCTGCACGCAGACAGCCGCCTGCCGTGCGACGCGTACGCCTCGCTCGCGGAGGCCTGGCGCGCCGGGGCCGGCGTCGCGGGCGGCAACTTCGCGCTGCGCTTCGACGGCGACGGCTTCTTCGAGCGGGTGCTCGGCGCCGTCTACCGCTTCCAGCGCCGCCACGGCTTCTACTACGGCGACTCGTCGGTCTGGGTGCGGCGCGAGACGTTCGCCGCGCTTGGCGGTTATCGCGAGATCCCGATCATGGACGACTACGACCTCGTGCGAAGGCTCGAGCGTCTCGGCGCGACGCGCTGCCTCCCCGGCCCCGCGACGACGTCCGCCCGGCGCTGGCGCGCGATGAGCATCCCGCGCACGGTGCTCGCGTGGTTTCTCATCCGCTGGCTCTACGTCGCGGGCGTCTCGCCGGCGCGGCTCGTGCGGCTGTACCGCGTCGTGCGCTGACCCGACGCGTGCCGTCTCCTTCGTCACAACGTCGCACCGGTTCTACTCAATCGCGTAGACCTTGAGAACCTCGTCGCCGTAGTGGTTGATCACCTTGATCGCGATCCTCCCGGTGTCGGGCCGGGCGAACGGTCGTGAGCGCGTGCGGTAGAGGGACGCCCAGGCGTCCTCGTCGATGTCGGCCTTCAACGCCGCCTTAAGCCTCTTGTACGGGTCGTTGGCCCCGGTGAAGTAGGCGTCGCGCACGAAGAAGCTCTCCCCGTTGTAGTTCGTGTCGATGAACCAGCACGCGATCTCGTCCGTGGTGTTCGAGCGGACCTCGCCTGTGGTCGGGTCGTAGACATCGACGCCGCGGATCTCGACCTCCACGCGACCGTTGTCGGTTTCGATGAGCACGTCGGGCTCGCCGAACACCATGAAGAGGTTCCCCGCGCCCGTTGCCTTGAGGACGTCCTCGCCCATTGACAGGTCAGGGTTCATCTTCACGAGTAGTACCGGCAGCTTCCCGAAGCGCTTCTCCTGCGCGAGTGAGAGCCAGCCTCCGGTCGCCTGGTCAGGCTGAAACTCCTCGGCCGCCTCACCGCTGCGCGCGTCGAACGAGAAGCCGAGGACCAGGAGCAGATCGAACCCGATGCCCCTGATCGCCTCCTTCGCCGCCTCCTTTACCTGGGCCGGGCCGACGGTGCCGAACTCCGGCCCGAGGCTCAGCGCGATCCGACGTCGCTCTCCTGCGTCGTCGAGGAACTCGCCGGCAGCGTGCAGCCAGCGCCCTCCGGGAAACGGCTCGAGGTTGTCGAAGTCCAAACGCTGACCGCGGTCGCGGTTCTGCACTCCGGCCTTCGCGAGATTCGAGAGGATCGTGTCCTCGTACGACCCGCTGGACTCCGGCAGCGTTTCGGAGGCCGGCGCCTCGTGCTCGCTGATGACCCGGTGCGGCGACAGGCTCTCGACCGTGAACGGGCCGCAGACGCGGACCGTCTTGCGATCCTCGTACGGCTGGTCGAACAGCATCTCCTGCTTGCTGTGCCGGCGGATCGCCTCGTCGATCTGGCCGCGCGTCATGCCCGGCTCGATCTCCGGGTTCTGCGCGATGTCCTTGAGCATGATGTGCGGAATGCGCTTGTAGACGAAGCCGCGCCGCACGTCGTTGCCGTAGGACTGGGCGGGCGGGATGGCGGCCGTGAGCTTGGCCTCCATCGCGGCGCCGGGCTGCGAGTCCGCCAGGAGGTAGTACGGGAGCTTCAGCGCGGCAAGCCGAGTCCGGGTGAGAGCGATCGCCACCCGCGACGTGTCGGTGGCGATCCATCGCCGCCCCCATTCCTCAGCCACGACCGCGGTCGTCCCAGAGCCGTTCGTGGGGTCGAGGACGAGGTCACCGGGGTCGGTCGTCATCAGGATGCAGCGCTGGATGACCTTGGTGTTGGTCTGTACCACGTAGACCTTGGGGTCTCCGTAGCCTGCGACGCCGGTGTCGTCCCAAGCGTTCGCGATCGGAAACGCAGGAAAGTCGTCCAGAAACCGCACGTACCGAAGCGTGGCGCCGATTGCTCCGAGCCGTCCCGCAGCGCGAAGCCTCGCCATACCCTCAGCGTTGGTCTTCCAGCGTGCATTCCCAGGTGTGAACGCGTTGCCACCGAAGTCGACGCGAAACCAGGAGGCCGCGCCCACTCCCTTCTCGCGACCTGCGCTCTGGCTAGTGAGGTTGTCGAGCGTGTACACCCGACTGTTCGGCGGAAGTCGCGACGGGTCCAGCCGTTCAGCGGATGTCATCTTGCGACGCTCCGCTCCGGTGTCCGCCCAGGTGTAGCCCGACACCCCGTCGCCCCCGAGCGCCTTGGTCCTGTAGACCGGTCGATACTTCGCCTGCGACCTATCCTTGGCATACCAAACGAGATAATCGGTGATGCCACCCAAGAAGTCGCTCGTCGCCCCACTCGTCTTGCGGAAGGTGATGAGCGAGATGAAGTTCTCGCGGCCGAGGACCTCGTCCATCAGCGCTCGCACGAGATGGACGTTCTCATCACCGATCTGGACGAAAAGGTTGCCGGTGTCGTTGAGGAGGTCCCGAGCGATGGCCAACCGATCGCGAAGGTACGTCAGGTAGGAGTGGATCCCGTCTTTCCAGGTGTCGCGAAACGCTCGGATCTGCTCGGGCTGACGGGTCATGTCGGACGCCTTCCCATCCTTGACTTCCCGCTTCTCCGTCGACGTCTGGAAGTTCGAGCCGAACCCGATCCCGTACGGTGGATCGAAGAAGATCGTCTGCACCTTCCCACGCAGGGCCTCCTTCTCCGCGAGGCTCGCCATCACGAGCAGCGAGTCGCCCAGGATCAGGCGATTCGTTCAGTTCTGCTCGTGCTGATAGAAGTCGACAAGCTCTTCGAATTCGATGCCGTTGAAGTCGCTGAAGAGCGACAGCTCCGGCTCGTCCTCGGGCCGCGCGGACGTCTGGCGGAGGTTCTCGATGAGGACGCGCGGGTGGACCTTCTCCTGGATGTAGATCGGGACAACCGGCACCTCGAGACCGTCCGCGTCCTGCTGGTCCTTGCCACGCCAGACGAGCTGCGGGTCGAGCGCGGTATCACGGGGATACAGGAGCTTCGCCGGTGCGGCTTCGTCTTCGGCGACGAACTCGCGCAGCTCGTCGGTCGGGATGTTCGCCCGCTTGTCTTGGTGCGTGATCACGTCAACTGGAGTAGGGCCCAGCGTGCGTTTCTTCGCCCCCCGTGGCGGCGTCATGCCGCCACTTCCTTCGCAAACTGCGCTAGAAACGCACGGATCGTCACGGCTGTTGCCCATGGGTCGCTTATCTCGATGAACCCCCAGCGGCCGAACTCGCGCAGCTCGTTGACACCGGGGACCCAGAGCTCCCGAGCCGTCGTGACCTTTGCCAGCTTGCTCTCGAGACGCTCACCGCTGACCTCCACCACGAGATGCAGCGGGTCTGCCTCGCCATGCCCGTCATCGAGGACCGCGATGAAGTCGGGAACGTAGTTGCGCGACCGGCCGTCAAGCACGTACGGGATGGTGAATCCGAGGCCCTCGTTCTTGACGTACCGGAGTACCTCGTCCATCTCCTCGAGGGTGCTCGCGGACTTCTGCTCCCAGGAATCCGTGTCCGCGACCACATGGCTGACATGGCTCTTGCCCGCGTCGGTCCTCATGACCGGCTTGCCCGTGTCGAAGTCGACGACAGCCGTGCTCCCGGCGCGGTCGTAGGGCGAGAGGACGGCACGGACTCGCTCCTGCGCACTGGCTCCCCGCACGACGGCCTTGTACACGCGCTCCGCGGCTCGGTCGGCCAGCTCGTGCAAAAGCAGCATCTGAACAAAGGTGTTGTCCTTGAGCTCCAGGTGGGCGGCGAGCCATTGGCGCGTGATGCCGACGAGCTGCGGGAAGGCCGACGGCTCATCGGCGAAATACCGCCCGTGAACCCGCTTGGCGATCTGGAAGATCACTTCCTGCTCGCGTCGGGCCTTGAGGTCATCGAGGGTGTGGTGCTCCTCCTCACCGACGATCGCCTGCATCTCGGTGCGGCTCGGGACGTCGCGCGTCGAGAGTGGCAGGGTGCTGTCGGGCGTGAACTCGGCGGTGAGGTGCTGCGCGGCGATATCGAAGCGGTAACTGCGCACTCGCGGGAACGCGATCGCGAGGTGCTTACGCTCCTCCATCGCCCGCACTCGCGTGAGCGGAGGCCCGGGCTGCGGGTCGACCGTCGAGCCGCTCGTCGGGATGAACGAAAACGGCACGCCGTACACCTCGGCGTACTCAGGCTCGAAATGCCCAGTGCTCGAGTTGACGACGTACGAGCGCCGGCGCAGGCCGCGGCCCACGACCTGCTCACACAGAAGCTGGGTACCGAATGCGCGCACCCCCAGGATGTGGGTGACCGTGTTCGCATCCCAGCCTTCGGTCAGCATCGAGACCGATACCACGCAGCGCACGTGCGCGCCCAGGCGACCGGGCTTTCCCACCGTGTTCATCACCTCGCGCAGGAGATCCTCGTCGGTGAGGTCGTCGGTGCTGCGGCCGGGGAACCGCTGGCGGTACTCGTCCTTGAACCGCTCGATCTCCGTCGCGGCGACGGCCTTGAACTCCGCGGCCATCTGCTCACCAGACTCGAGCTGCGCACTGTCGACAAGGATCGTCGACGGGCGGTGCGACCACCGCCCATCCTCTACGTTCGTGAACAGCCTCAGCTCGCCGGGCACGAGCACCTGTTGATCCTCGTTGACCCGCTTGGCCCAGCCTGAGATGTAGTCGTAGACGAGCTTGGAGACCGAGGTGTTGTTGCAGACGACGATGAGCACGGGCGGAGTGGTACCGGCTCCGTGCTGCTCCTCGTGCGCGACCCAGGCCGCGTAGCGCTTCTCGTAGTTGCCGTACAGGCTGTGCAGCGCGCCTTGCAACTCGCTGGGAAGCTTCGGCTCGCCGACGAGCTCTTGCTGGCGTACGTTCTTCTTCGGTAGGTCGTCTTTGATCAGCGGCCAGAGGTTGCGGTAGGTCGGACCTTCGCTCGATCCCGCGTCGTCGGCGACCGGTACACGTGGAATCTTCACAAGGCCCGACTCGATCGCATCGATGAGCGAGAAATCCGAGACCACCCACGGGAATAGCGTTCCCTCGGGATAGCCGGACCCAGAGAGGAAGAAGGGTGTCGCGGACAAGTCGAACGTGGCTTTGACTCCGAGCTTCGCGTGGACCGCCTCCAGGCCGCTGCACCAGACCGCCGCGTGCGCGTCGCGTTCCTGCGCCTCCCGCTTGTCCTGCCCTTTCAGTCCCTCGTAGAAGTCCGAGGCATCTCCCCCGATGCGCCTCCGGTAGCAGTGGTGGGCCTCATCGTTGAGCACGACGACCTGCGTGCGGCGCTTGCCAAACGCGCGGCAGACGCGGGCCACGACCTGGTCCATGGTCTCCGTGAACGGACTCGACGTCCCGTCGCTTCCTGCACCGAGGATCGTCTTCGTAAGCTTCGGTGCCTTCGAGGTCTCACGCGCGAGGAACGCGTGGAAGTTCGTGATGATGATGCGCGCCGACGCGAGCCGGCCGCGATCCTCGACCGGAACGATGTTCAGCTCCCGGTAGTAGTTGCCCGCGTCCTGGGGCAGAAGAACACGCAGCCTGTCGCGGATTGTTATGCCGGGGCAGACGACGAGGAACGCGTCCGTGAACCGGGCGTCTTGGCGGTTGGCGACCTTGTTGAGGGTCTGCCACGCAATCAGCATCGCCATCACCACCGTCTTGCCGGTGCCGGTCGCCATCTTCAGCGCAATCCGGAAGAGGCCCGGATTGGCGTCGGCGGACATCTCCCGAAGCTGGTTGACGATCCAGGCGTCCTGCGCACCTTGCTTGTTGATCACCTCCTGGATGTAGATGGCCGTCTCGACAGCCTCGACCTGGCAGAAGAAGAGCCTGCGCTCGCGTCCGGCGTCAGTCCAGTGCTCAAGCAGTCGTCGCGTCGCCGGTGTCGTCCCTGCCCATCCCGCGCACCGCCACAGCATGATGCGGTCGCGGATGTCGTTGATGAGCTTGTTCTCCTGGATGCGATCGCGCGTCCAGTCCCCGTCAAGGGGGAGCTCGGCAGCCGTTGTCCGGGCCTTGGCGATCGGCACGAAGTACGACGACGGCCGCCGGCCCGGATCGATCTCGCTCGTGATCCCGTCGTCGCTGAACCGCCAGCGTCGCTTCGGTTCTACGTAGGGCGAGTTCAGGATCGGGTTGTCGAACACGGCATCGGGCATGCGTGCCGTGACCCTACCCTCCTCTCCGCTGACGCTGAGCGTCACTCCGCCCGGCGCACCAGCGCCAGCCGCCCGCGCGTGGACAGCGCCGCGACGAGCGCCGCCAGCAGCGGCACGCCGATCCCGGTCGCCGCGATGTTCGCCCACGGCACCACGAAGTCCGGCGAGCCGGTCGTGGCTCGCGCGGTGAAGGCGATGAACGTCCCCAACCCCACGCCGAGCACGCAGCCCATGCCGCCGACGAGCAGCGCCTGGCTGGCCATCAGCCCGCGCCGGCGGCTCGGCGGCGCGCCGACCGCCGCCAGCGTCGCGAGGTCCGCGCGACCCTCGGCCGCCGACAGCGCGACCGAGATCGCGACGCCGACGAGCGTGACGAACGCCGCCGCCGCGGCGACGAGCAGCAGCGCGAGGTTCTTGGGGTTGTCCGGGCCCCCGTCGGTGGCCACGCCGGCGCCCTGCTCGGTCGCGAGCGCGACGGCCGTGTCGACGTCGTCGGCTGTCGCCCGCGCGCTGTAGGTCACGAGCACGGAGCTCGTGCGCACGTCCCAGCCGTGCGCCCGCGCAGCGCGACGCGACACGAGCGCCGACGGCAAGGCGCCGTACGCCCGGTCGCTGCGCACGACATGGCCGGGGATGCGCACGGCGGCGTTGTTCTCGTCGTAGTCGAGGATGCGGACCATCCCCTGCGCGTCGAGCATCCCCTCGCCGAACACGAGCGCCTTGCCGCCGGCGAGCGCGTCGCGCGCCGCAGCGTCGTAGCCCGACCCCGCGAGCAGGCGGGCCGTGGCCTCGTCGCCCGGGATCGCGACGCTGCCGTTGCGCCCGACCTGGACGAACACCCCGCAGTCCTCGCGGCCGGTCCCCGACGGGCACGGGCCGGGCTGCTGATCGGCGTACAGGCCGCGCACGTCGCGGTCCGACTGGCCCGGCAGCAGCTTGCGTCCCGCCGGCAGCCGCCCGAGCGGGACCAGGACCCGGTGCTGGCGTGCGCCCGGCAGCTTGGCGGCGGCCAGGTCGGCGGCGCGCAGCATCGCCGACGACGGGCTGTCGCCCGGCATGACCGACAGCGTGCGCTGCGGCAGCTGCGGCGGGTAGCGCAGCTCGTCGGCCCGGAACGATCCGGCGAGGAAGAACGCGAGCACGACCGAGCCCGTGACCGCGACGACGATCGCGCTCGTCGCCGGCCCGGTGCGGTGGCGGTGGCGCTCGGCGTCGCGGACGGCGAGCCGCGCCGACAGCGGCAGCCGCGCGCCACCACGCGCGACCGCGCCGATGAGCGCCGGAGCGAGCAGGACGAGCCCGACGAGCGCGAACGTCGCGCCGCCGACGATGAACGCGAGCGGGGTCGTCGGCGACGGCACCTCGACGTAGCCGCCCACCCGCTTGACCTGCGCCAGATCGCGGACGTAGGCCGCGAAGTCGTTGGCCAGCAGTTGGTCGCCGAGCAGGCCGCACGCCGCTCCGGCGACGAGCAGCGCGACGCCCGCGAGCGCGCCGCGCCGCCGCGCGCGGGCACCGGCGCGGAAGCGGCCCGCAAGCGCGTTGACCGGGCGCATCCGGCCCGCGCCGATCGCCGGCAGGACCGCGGCCGCGAGCCCCGACAGCAGCCCGACCAGCGCGGCACCCGCGATCTCGGCCGGCCCGTACGCCCAGCCCGTGATCTCGCTGTCCGCGAGGCGCTCCCAGAACGGCCGGCCCGCGATCGACACGGCGAAGCCGGCCGCGACGCCGAGCACGGCACCGAGCGCGCCGAGCACGAGCCCCTGGGCGAGGACGATGCGGCGGATGTCCCGCGCGCTGCCGCCGCCGGCGGCCACGAGGCCGAGCTCGCGCGTCTGGCGGCGCGCGCCGACGGCGAAGGCGGTGCCGGCCAGCAGCACGACCTCGAGCAGGCCGAGCGCGACGATCAGCGCGACGAGCGCCGCGGCGCGCAGCGCGTCGAGGGTCACGGTCGTCTGGCCGTCCGACGACGGGTAGCGCTCGGGGTGCGCGAGCGCCTCGTGCGTCGTCAGCGCGACGCCGCGGGCGGCGAGGGCGGGCCCGAGCTTGTCGGTGTCCGTCCCCGCCGGCAGGTCGACGAGGTACGTCGGATCGGCCAGCCCGTATGCGTAGCCGTAGCTGCCGTCGCGCGTGCGCTCACCGGCGCGCACGACCGTCGAGCCGGGCAGCGCGACGAGCCGCTCGCACGACAGGCACGCCGGGTCGCGCACGAGGCCGCTCACGCGCACCGCGGGCCCGTTGCGCACACGGACCGTCGCGTCGCGACGTAGCTCGTCGCCGTCGAGGAGCTTCAGCCGCTCGGCGAGCCGGGGCGAGACGAGCACCTCGCCGGCGCTCGGCGCGCGGCCGTCCTCGAGGCGCATCGCGTAGCGGTGCAGCGGCTCGCGGACGTCGCCGATGGCGACGAGCGTCCGCACGACGCCCGCGCCGCGGGCGAGCGACACGGGCTGAAAGCGCGGCATCGCGACGATGCGCGAGCCCTTCGGCAGCAGCGCCGGGACGTCGACCGTCGCCGGGTCGCGCTCGGCGCGGGTCGATCCCGACTGCACGAGCCAGCGCGGGTTGTAGCCGCGCAAGCGCTCGGCGCGCGTGACCGTCACGGCCGCGTCGGCCGAGCCGATGGCTTGCTGCGCGTCGCGCTCGGGCGAGCTGAACGTGCGCGCGATGACGTCGGCGTAGGTCGCGCCGGCGACCGGCAGGCCGACGAGGATCGCGATGAGCAGCGAGCGACCGGGGCTGCGCATGACCGTGCGCCGCGCGATCCGCAGCGCCGGGCGCCAGCGGCTCATGCCGCGCCTTCGCGCGTGAGGGTGGCGACCGGCGCCATCGCCGGGCCGGTGTCGTCGACGACCTCGCCGTCGCGCAAGAAGACGACGCGGTCCGCCCAGCCGGCGAGGCGCGCCTCGTGGGTGACGAGCACGCCGGACGCGCCGGCGTCGCAGCGCGCGCGCAGCAACCGCAGGACCGCTTCGCCGGCCTGGCTGTCGAGCGCACCGGTCGGCTCGTCGGCGAGGACGAGCCGGCGCGGGCCGATCAGGGCGCGGGCGATCGCGACGCGCTGGCGCTGGCCGCCGGAGATCTCGTCGGGGAAGCGATCGGCGATGTCCGCGAGGCCGAGCTCGTCGAGCGCGGCGACGGCCTCGCGCCGGCAGGCGCGCGTGGAGACGCCGTCGAGCTCGCGCGGCAGCGCGACGTTCTCCGCAGCCGTCAGCGCGGGGATGAGGTTGAAGTCCTGAAAGACGTAGCCGATCGCGCGGCGGCGCACGGCGGCGAGGTCGCGCGCGTGCAGCGCGCCGAGGTCGGTGCCCTCGACGACGACGGCTCCGGCGGTCGGCGTGTCGAGGCCGCCGGCGAGGTTCAGCAGCGTCGACTTGCCCGATCCGGACGGACCCATGATCGCGACGAGCTCGCCGGGCGCGACCGCGAGGCGGATGCCCCGCAGCGCGTGGACGGCGGTCGCCCCGGTTCCGTGCACGCGCGAGACCTCGCGCAGCTCGAGGACGTGCTTGCTCATCGTCGTACCTCCGTGGGGTGCTCGGGCGTGGTGGGTCGCAGCGGTCGTCCGTTCCCCGTGAGCTGCGCTTCGCAGTGGTCGAGCCAGCGTGCCTCGGCCTCCGCCTGGAAGATCATCGACTCGTTGACGAGCAGCCATGCCGCGTCGGCGCGCTCGTCGGCCTGCAGCTTGCGGCGCGTCAGCTCGCGCAGCGCGCGCAGCGTCGCGGTGCGCTGCTTCGTGACGACGGCGCGCACGTCCACGCCGGGGGTCATGAGCGCCATCGCGAGCTTGATCGCGAGCTCGTCGCGCGGGCGGCCTGCGTGCTCGAGCGGGGCGTGAAACCAGCGGCCGAGCTCGTCGCGCCCCGCGTCGGTGATCCGGTAGGTGACCTTGCCGCCCGTGCCCTGCGAACCGCTCTCGCGGCCGTTGTCGGCGCCGTCGCCATCGGCATGAGGTTCGACGAGCCCGTCGCGCTCGAGGCGCGCGAGCGTCGTGTAGACCTGCCCGATGTTCAGCGGCCAGGTGGCGCCGGTGGACGTCTCGAACTCGCTGCGCAGCTGGTAGCCGTGCATCGGGCCGCGCTCGAGGAGGGCGAGAAGTCCGTGGCGGATCGGCATAGATACGCAGTATGCATACGCGGTATGCATCCGTCAAGCGCCGGGCGTGCGCGGGGCTGCGCTAGCGTCCGCGCATGGGTTCGCTCACCAGCCGCCTGCGCGAGCTCGAGGTCGCGACGCGCCCCGAGCACCCCGACCTCGCGGACGCGCTCGCGCGGCGCTGGGCGGAGCTGCCGGCGCACGTCAAGCAGCCCAACCAGATGCTCGGCAAGCGGATGACCGGGTGCGAGGGCACGCACGGCGTGTTCCCGAAGTGCAACCTCGCCTGCACGCCCTGCTACCACGCGAAGGAAGCCAACCGCGTGCGGATCGACGGCGACCACACGGTCACCGAGGTCGACGCCCAGATGGCGCTGCTGCGTCGCGAGCGCGGGCCGGGCCAGCATGCGCAGCTCATCGGCGGCGAGGTCACGCTGCTCGGTCCCGAGGACCACGCGCGGGCGCTGAAGGCGATGGTCCGCCACGGCCGCAAGCCGATGTCGATGACCCACGGCGACTTCGACTACGACTACCTCGTCGCGCTCGCGATCGATTCGGCGACGGGCGAGCGGCGCTTCGACCACCTTGCGTTCGCGGGGCACTTCGACTCGATGATGTTCGGCCGGCGTGGCATCAAGCGCGCCGCGCTCGAGGCCGAGCTGAACCCGTATCGCGCGCGGTTCTGCGAGCTGTTCCAGCGCCTCGAGCGCGAGCACGGCGTCACGCACTACCTCGCGCACAACATCACCGTGACGCCGCGCAATCTCGACCAGATCCCGCAGCTCGTGCGCGACTGCCGCGGGATGGGCTTTCGGATGTTCTCCTTTCAGCCGGCGGCGTTCATCGGCAACGAGGCGCGGTGGAAGGATCGGTACCGCGAGTTCTCGACGGACGAGGTCTGGCGGCGCGTCGAGGAGGGCGTCGGTGCGCGGCTGCACTACAACGCCGAGCAGGTCGGCGACGTGCGCTGCAACCGCACGGCGCACGGCGTCTACGTGGGCGATCGCTACGAGACGCTGCTCGACGAGGACGACCCGCGCGACGCCCGCGCCCTGCAGGACTTCATCGCGGCGTTCGGCGGGATGGACTTCGACGACGGCTCACGCCGCCTGCGCGCCGCCCGCGTCGCGCGCGCCGTCGGCCGCCACCCGGCGGTGCTGCGCAGCGGCCTGCCGTGGGCGGCGCGGCTCGTGCGCCGGCTCGGCGGCCCGCTCGCGATCGCGCGCCAGCGGCCGCGGGCGGTGACGTACGTCATGCACGCGTTCATGGACGCCCGCGACGTGCGCCCCGCCTGGGAGCTGCTGCAGCGCGGCGAGATGAGCGAGGACCCGAAGATCCGCGAGACCCAGGAGCGCCTGCAGGCCTGCTCCTACGCGATGGCGCACCCGGAGACCGGCGAGCTCGTCCCGGCATGTGCCCAGCACTCCGTGCTCGACCCGCTCGAGAACCTGCGGCTGCAGGAGCTGCTGCGCCCGCCCAAAGAAGCGAGCGCTTAACTGCAAGGAGGGAGCGGCCCGGGGGCGACTCCCTCCTGTTAGAACGCGGTCGTATGACCGACCTGCAGGTCAGAATAGCAGCCAGTGCTCGCGTTCTCCAGCGGCGCCTTTGGACGACGGGAACCGTGTTGCGCTTTACGAGAGGCCGACGAGATCGTCGGCTCGTCGAAACCGCAAGCCCGGGACAGCACAATCTCAGTGAGTGCAAGGCCAGCGCTCGGGACCTTGCCAAGCAAGATCCGGGGGTCGGAAGCCACAGCGAGCGCGGGCGATTGGCAGGGATCCTGTCATCGAACGTGACGCCGAACAGCGAGGACCATCTCAAGCTGCGCCAGATCGCAGCTGACGTCGATAGCGGCTATCTATCGAGGTGGGCAGACGCGCTCGAGGGCGGCCATGACGTCGGAGCGGAGACGGCCGCGAGGCTGATAGCGGCTCATCTGCTTGACGGGGGAAGCAGCGCCGGGCACCTCTACCGCTGGTGGCAGCGGCTTGCTCGAAAGGATCAAGACGCCACCTACACGCTCGTTGAGCTGATCCGCCGAGCCGAAGCCGAGATCGTGGGGCGCGACATCGTCGTCGAGCTCGTCGTCCCGTTCCGTGTCTTTCCGCGCCTGGACCTCCGTCCTCCAGGGTGGCTCGAAGCGACGCAGGTCGCGACCTGGCTCGAGACCAACGGCTATGAGCCGGTTCGCCAAGTCGGCGGTATTCGCGTCGAGCTGTCTGCCCGCGATGCGGGCGCCGCTGCGTCCATCGTCGCCGACACGCTCGAGACGTTCGCGCGCGGTTCATCGTCGGATCGGTCTCCGGCGGCTGGATCACGTACGACAAGGCATGGCCGGCAGGCGGGAAGAAGCCGATTCCGTTGTCGCGACGGCGACGTGTGGAGATTCCGGTGCTCGAACGCGAGGGACAGCTGTTCGCGGGGACCGGAGGGACGGCGGTCGACTCGGCACTCGAACTCGTTGCTCTGATGGGCGAGGGCACGCCTGCCGCCGCCGTAGCTGGCGCCTGGGCGGGACTCGAATCGCTGCTCAAGGGACCAGGCGATGGCGGAGCCCATTTTGTGGCACCCCGCCTTGCCGGTCTGGTCGCGCGAGGTCCTCGCCGATCCTGGCGAGGAGCTCAGAACCGTCCGCAGCCACGCGGCCGATGCGATCAAGCGGCTCTACCGCCAGCGCAACGCCGTGCTGCACAGCGGCATGACAGACGCGGTCGCTCTCGGCAGCACTCTGCGAATTGCATCGCCGCTCGTCGGCGCCGGAATAGATCGGATCGCTCACGCATGGTTCGTGCACGGTAGGTCGCCCCTGCAGCTCGCCGCGTTGGCTGATCTGCGGCTTGACCGTCTTGGCAGCCCCGAGGCCGCGTCGATTCCCCACCTACTCGAATGAGGAGCGCGCTCCATCGCGCCAGCGCGCGTGCTACGGAGCGTAGGTCCCGAAGCTCCAGACGTTGCCCTCGGGATCGCGGACGGAGAAGTCGCGTGAGCCGTAGTCGGTGTCGGTCAGCTCCATGACGACCTCGGCGCCGGCCGCGACCGCGCGCTCGAACAGCTCGTCGACCTCGTCGGTCGCCGCGTAGAGCCAGCCGAGGCCGGCGCGCTTGCCCCAGCGGTCGGGGTTCGCGGGCTCGCTGCTGAGCATGACGATGCCGCCGCCGGGCAGGTTGAGCTCGGCGTGGGCGATCGCCTCGCCCTCGCCGGGATGGACTTCCTTCTCGGTGAAGCCGAACGCCTCGCCGAGCCAGTCGATCGCCGCGCGGGCGTCGTGGTAGCGCAATGCTGGATAGATCTTCATGCGACGAAGCTACGCGGCATGCGCCAGCGTGTCTTGGACGTTTGGGAAGTCCTCGGCGGTGACGCCGGCACCGGCTGGCAGCAGGCGGGCGGCGTAGTCGGTCGGGGTCGTGCCGGCGAACTCGCGGAAGTCGCGGTTGAGGTGCGCCTGGTCGGCGTAGCCGCACGCGTAGGCGACGTCGGCCAGGCCGCTGCCGCGGTTCGCTTGGAGGGTTCGCGTGACGCGCTCGAAGCGCAGGATCCGCGCGACAGTCTTCGGCGGCAGCCCGACCTCCGCGCCGAAGCGCCCCGCGAGGTGGCGCCGGCTCCAGCCGACCTCGCCCGCGAGCGCCGCGATCTCGACCGCCCCGTCGCTCGCCCGCAGCCGCGCCCACGCGTGCTCGACTTGCGCGGCGACGGGCGCGGCCTCCGCCAGGCGCCGCAGCAGCAGCTCGTCGAGCAGGGCGAAGCGGGCGGGCCAGTCCGGCGCACCGTGCAGGCGCTCGGCAAGGTGCTCGCCGGCGAGCACGTCCTCGATCGCGACGACCTGCCGCGCGAGCTCCTGCATCGGCAGCCCGAGCAGGCGGCGGGCGCCGAGCGGCGTGAGGTTGACCTGCAGCCCGCGCTGCTCGCCGGTGTACTCGGTGACGGTCGTGCGGTCGTCGAGGCCGGCGACGAACGAGCGATGGCGGACGCCGTCGACGAGGATCGACGGGCCCAGGCTCAGGATCATCGGGACGCCGGCGAACGGGACCTCGAGGCGGCGCATCGGGCGGGTCGCGCGCTCGACGTAGCCGGCGTACGACATGACGCTGCCGCGCAGCCGGACGTCGGGCGCGCCGCTGATGGCCTCCCACCTCGCGGGAGCTTCGGGCATGTCGCGCAGGCTACTCCTGCGCCGGGATCGCGACGCCGAGCGCGGCGGCACCGGGGAACGGCTCGCCTGCGACGACCGGTGGCACGAAGTAGACACCCGCCGCGTACACGCTGAGCAGGCTCGCGAGCTCGGGGTGAGCGTCCTCGTCGCCGCCGAAGTTCGTCCCGCCGAGCCAGCCGCCCGCGGTCAGCATCTTCAAGAGACGGCTCGGCGTGTCCTGGAAGCTCACGAAGTTCAGGCCGGCGCGGAAGCCCGGCGGCCCGGCGGCCCATTCGAGGAACTCGTAGCCCTGGCGGAAGATCCGCCGCGAGCCGAAGTCGCTCGCCGGCCGGATGTGGTGGTTCGCCCGCTGGACGTGGCTCGCGCGCACGACGGGGTCGGAGACCTCGGGCGGCTCGGCGAACGGGCCGTCGTTCACGCTCTCGTGGATCTGCGTCCCGGCGACGGGGCAGCCGGGATCGGTGAGCGGCGCGCCGTCCTCGGTCGCCACGATCGGGCAGCCCGTGAGCTTGTCGCGCCCGACGGCGAGCTCCTGCTCGGCGCGCGTCAGCCGCCGCCAGCCGGCGAGGTCGACCGCGATCCGCAGGAACGCGAGGTACGTCCCGCCGACGGCCCACGCCTCGTCGGTGCCCGGCCCGATCGCTATGACGCTCGCGCGATCCTCGCTGCGCAGGTTCGACAGGCCGTCGTGGAAGTCGATCCAGCTGCGGTGGTCGTTGCGCTGGTTGCCGAGGTAGAACGTCGTCAGCTCGAGCGCCGGCTCGGCCGCGTCGGCGAGCGCCTTCCACGTCTCGACGACCGCCCGGTCGACCGCGAGCTTGGACTCCGCGATGACCTGCACGCAGAACGCCTCGGTCGCCATGTTCGCGCGCACGTCGGGCGCGTAGCTCAGGCCCGAGCCGCGCAAGAGCGGCCCGCCTCCACCCGCCTCCGCCGACCGGAAGAGGTACTCGTCGGCGAGCCCGCGCGGACGCGCGAGCGCCATGCCTTCGAGCGCGAACGCGTTGCGGCCGAGGCCGAGCAGCACGGTCATCGCGCCGTCGTCGACGGGCAGCTTGACGCCGTCGAGGTCGCGCACGAGGCCGGCCTTCAGGCCCTGGTACATGCCCCACAGGTCGCCGAGCGCGGCGGCCGCGCGGGGCGCGTCCACGCCCTCCGGGACGCGCAGGAACAGCAGCGCGAAGTGCCGCCCCGGGCGCCTGCCCGGCGCGTGGTAGATGCCCTCCTGCAGCGCCATCAGGCCGGCGGCTCGGGCATCGTGCGCGGCGCCTTGCGCCCCGCGTGCTCGGCCTCGTAGCGGGCCAGCAGCTCGCGCACCGGCGTGCAGGACTCGGCGTCGTCGCAGGCGATCGTCGCGGCCGCGGGCTCGAGCAGCTCCCACTCGTCCTCGGCGATCGGCTCGGCGTCCCCGACGCTCAGCAGCGGCCCGATCTCAAGCTCGCGCAAGAGCTGGTAGCCGCCGGTCAGCGGCTGCTCGGAGGCGCCGAGCGAGAGCGTGATGTCGTCGAGGAACGCCTCGTGCTCGTCGGGCGGCCCGAACTCCAGGCGCTGGTAGGAGCCGGGCTTGCCGCGGCTGAAGCGCACCCAGTCGGCGGGCACCGCCTCGCCGCCGTACGTGAAGACCTCGAGGTTCGGCGCGCGGATGTACATCCCCATCGGGTTCTGGAAGGCGACCTGCCCGCCGTGGTACACGAGGTCGTAGACGCCGAGCGAGATCGTCGGGTCCGCGTGGTTGCACGCGAGGTGCGTGACCTTGAAGGCCGTGAAGACGTCGTCGCCGGAGGCCTGGCGGCGGACGTCGCGCTCGCTGACGCAGTAGGCGTGCGCGCCGAAGATCGCGACGTAGATGAGGTCGTCGATCCCGTTGATCGGGTGCGTCATGAAGAGCGCGCGCTCCATGTTCAGGCGGCCGGTCGGCTGCGCCGGGACGCCCGCGACGCGCAGCCGGCGGTCGTTGCCGTGGCCGGCGCACGCGTGGCCGAAGGCGATCTCGCGCGCCTCGGGGGTCAGCGCGTGCGGGTCGGCGACGCCGTAGAGCTCCTCCCACGACGGCTGCGCGCCGAGCACGCCGGTCGCCATCGCGCGCACCTTGTCGGGGTCGTGCATCGCGACGCACGCCCAGAACTCGCGAAACTCCGTCGTGATCTCGACGCGCTTGGGGCGCAGCGCGCCGGTCGCGTCGTGCGCGGTGACGAGCATGTACTCGCAGTACTCGAGCTGCACGGCGCGCCGGCCCGTCAGGCCCCAGTCCGACAGGATCTGCGCGTTGGCCTCGCCGACGCAGTAGGCGGGCTTGCCGGGGTCGCCGGGCCACTTGATCGCGTCGGTCGCCCGCGGGTCGACCAGCGCGTCGGGGTCGAGCGTGAAGAAGCGCTTCTTCAGCGCCTCGTTCTGCGATGCGAACGCGCGGCCGATCGTCTCGTTCCAGCGCTCGCGCAGCTCGTCTGACAGCTCGTCGGCGTGACCGGGGGCGTCGTACGGCATCGCGCCGGGAAGCTATCAGCGCCCCGCGGCCATCTCGACCTGCACGAGCGCCGCCAGCCGCTCGGGCTCGACGTCGAGCGTGGCGAGCAGCCGCCGCATGCCGACAGCCGGCGGATCGAGCAGCCCGAGCAGCAGGTGCTCGGTGCCCATCCGCCGGTCGCCGCGCTTGACGGCCGCCCGCAGCGCCCGCTCGAGCGCCTCCTTGACCGGCGCGCTGAAGCGTGGGTTCGGGGCGCCGGGATAGACGGGCGTGGCCTGCACCACCGACGCCGGGACGCCGACGACGCCCAGCGCGGCGACGAGGTCCTGCTCGATCGCGTGCTCGATCGACGCCGGGTCGACGCCCGACTCCGCGAGCGCGCGGGCGGCCGGCTCGGCGTGCCCGGCCGCGAGGGCGAGCAGCAGGTGCTCGGGCTCGACCTGCTCGGCGCCGAGCCGCCGCGCGGCGTCCACCGCGCGCACGACGGCAAGCCGGCTCTCGCGTGCGAAGCGCTCAAACATCGCGTCTCCCTGTGTCGACGCCGCGCGCCTTCAAACGCTTGGCGTGCTTCTTGTGGACGGCCTGGCGGCTCACGCCGAGCGCCGCGGCGACCTCGCGCCACGACCAGCCCTCGACGATCGCCCGCTCGACCTGGCCGGCTTCGAGCCGGTCGGCGAGGCGGCGCAGCGCGACGACCGCGGCGAGCCCCTCGGCGGGGTCGCGTGGGACCGCCTCCTCCTCTGTGGGTACGAATGCCATGTCGTCAACTGTAGTTGACGAGCAGGCGCGTTGTCAACTTACGTTGCCGACCGTTGCACGCGCCGGCACGGCTCCCACAGCCAGGTCGGCGTCCAGCAGTAGCGCTGCTCGATCTCCCGGTATGCGAGCGGGACGAGGACGGCGCGCAGCGCCTCGCGCTCGGCCGGCGAGGCCGCCTCGGCGGCGACCAGCGGGCGCTCGCGCCGCAGCGTGTTCAGCCCCGAGGAGAGGATCTCGGCGCTGAGACGGCCGGCGTCGACCTTCACCACCCCGATGTCGCGCACGGAGGCGAGGATCGCGTCGAGCGGCGCGGCCGCGACGGTCGCGGTGCTCGACGAGGGCGCGACGATGACCCGCCCGGAGTTCGAGCTCGTCGTCGCGCCGGGGCGCGAGCGCCAGGGCAGCGCCATGACCGTGACGTCGCGCCACTCCGGGTGGACCGCGACGCGATGCGCGACGACCCGCCGCTGGAGCCCGTTCGCGGCGACCGTCGCGAGCAGCCCCGCGTGCGCGGCCGGGCTCGGCTCGATCGCCACGACGTGCGTCGCGCCGCACTCGAGGCCGAAGAACGTCGTGTGGTTGCCGTAGTGGGCGCCGACGTCCACGAACGTCCCCGTGACCCCGTGCTCGCGGATGGCGTCGAGCAGGTCGCGCTCGTAGTAGGTGCCCGAGCGCCGCACGACCTCGGTGATGTGGTCGCGATCGGGCAGGACGAGCGTCGCCTCGCGAGCGGGTCCTTGCACGCGGACGTGGACGAGCGCGGGCTCCGGCGCTCGCGGGGGGTGCGGCCGGGGTTGTGGCAGGCGGCGGCGGGGGGTGTTGGCGGTGCGGACAGCCCCGTGCAGCGCCCAGCCGCGGTGCTCGCGAACCGCGAGCGTCTCGCGCCCCGGCCCGCCGCCGGCCGCGCGCGGGCGCCGCATCGCGCGCGTGTAGAGCGAGTCCTCGCGAAAGCCTGGCTGGTCGCGGAGCCACTCGGGGTCGTGCGCGAGGCAGACGAAGGGCACGCGCTGGCGCTGGCCGAGCAGTGCGAGCCACACGTCGGCCATGTTGGCCGAGGCGAAGTCGCTCGGCCGCACCGCGATCGCAGACGCGTGGTAGCCGGCGACGCCTGTCCCGAGGACGTGCACCGCGGTGTCCGACGCGAGCCCGCGGGTGAAGTGCAGGGTCCGTCGCGAGCGGTGGTAGTCGGTGACCTCGTCGTGCAGTAGGCAGCCGTGGAACCCGACCACGGCGCGGCGCCCGTGGCGCTCGATGCCCTCCAGCAGCCGCGTGACGTATCCGTCGGGGTAGTCGAGGTCGTCGTCGCAGACGAGCTGATATCCGCTCGTCGAGCCGGCCCAGAAGAACTTGCCCGCGTCGCCGCGGTCGCCGTGCTCCTGGCTGCGGGCGACGTCGATCTCGTCGTGATCGAGGAAGGCGGGCACGCGCTCGTGGCCGTTGAGGAACACGCCGAGCCGATCGACCTGCGGCAGCAGCCGCTCGACGACATGGCGCAGGCCGTGCTCGCGCCGCGGGATCGTCGCAAGCGACGCGAAGACGCGCGGGCGCCCGACGGCGCGCTGTTGCGCGGCCGCGTCGCCGTCGACGAAGCCGACCGTGCGCATCGACCAGCGCCGGCGCGCCTCGGCGTTCATGAGCGAGGGCCCGCCGTCGCAGACCGTCAGCGAGCGCGCGACGCGATACAGGCCGAGCCGCTGACCGTGCGCGCGGAGGCTGAGCTGCTGGCCGACGCCCGAGCTGAGGGACGCGTCGCGCGCCCAGCGGCGCTCGGGGACCGGCCGCAGGCACCATCCGATCGCGTCGAACAAGGTCCGCTCGCCCATGAACGCGCCGCAGTCGACCCACCCCGTGCGGATCACGTCGCCGGCCGGGGTCGCCGGCACCGCTGTCCAGCAGCGGCTGCCGAGTGCCGCGCGGCTCTCCTCGACGTGGAGGTAGAGCGACGCCTTGCGCGGGTCGTCGATCCCGGACCACAGTCCGACGCTGCGCTCGAAGAACCGCTCGCACAGCCTCATGTCGTCCTGGAGGACGTAGAAGCGCTGCGCCTCGCTGCGGCGCAGGTCGTCGAGGATCGTGTTCCACCACCGCCACCAGCCGCGCTTGCCGTAGTTGGCCGCGGCGCGGCGATAGCTCCACCCGCGGGCGCGCAGCCGCTCGGCGATCGCCGGGTCGGGACTGGGGGTGGCGTCGTCGTAGACGCGGACGTCGAGGCCGCCCGGCGGGAGCTCGCGCTCGAGGTCGTCGAGCAGGCGGGCGAGCCCGTCGGGGCGGGCGTAGGTCGTGATGACGACGCAGGGACGAGGGTCGGCGGGCATCGGACGCGCGGTCGATCATCGCCGATCTGCGGGCTGTGATCGAGACCCTTTTCAGCGGCCGCGCGCTGGCGTACGATGGCGCGATGCCCGGCGGGCTTGCCAAGCAGGCCGCACGCCGCTCCGCGTCGCGTGAGCCGGCCGCACGCTCGCGCCCTGAGCGGGCGTCGCATGCCGCCGCTGCGGCTGCTCCGAAGGTCGCGGTGGTCGCGCCTTCTGCGGTGGCCGCGCGGTCGCCGGCCGGGCCCACGACGCGCGATCGGCTGCGCGCGTCGTTCGCGAGCGCGGGCGAGCGAGCACCGCTGGCGGTCGTCGCCGGGCCCGGGCGCGGCGGCGAGGAGCGGGGGGTGGCTGGCAGCCTCGCCGGCCAGGACCGATCTGCAGAGCTCGGCCTCGGCGCCGTGGCGGTCGCGCCCGCAGGCTCCGCGATGACGACACGCGAGCGCATCGAGCAGCGGGCGCGCGAGCTGGACGAGCCCGCCCAGCGGGTCGAGACCGAGCCGCGCGGCGAGCCCCCTGCCGCGGTCGTCGACATTGCAGCGGTGCGCGAGCGGCGCCGCGACCAGCGCGGAGGCCCCGCGGAGCCGATCGTGCCGCTCGTGCCCCGCACGACGGAAGCTGCCCGCGCAGGCGCCGGTGGTGCCCGCGGACCGCCCGCCGGCACCCCCCTCGGCAATCAGCCGGCGGCGACCCCGCCCGCGGCCGACACCGCGACGACGAGAGCGCGAGCCCCACCTATTCCCGGCAGTGAGGTAATGCCCGATATCGGGGTGTCCCCTGTCTCTGTCTTTGACGCCCGCGCTCCCGCCACCCCCGAGGATGGCACGGCCGTAACCACGGTGATCGCCGCGCGGAGCCTCGGTGATCTGACAGCACCCGCCGGATCAGCGAGCGAGACCGGAGCCGCCGCGGCGCCCCTGAGCGCAGCCGCTCGGCGCGAACCCTCGCCACCCACCGAGCCGAGCGGGTCGGTGGAGGATCCGATCGCGCAGGTTCCGGCAGCCGACGTCATCGACCTCGCGGCCGCACGCGAGTCCCCAGGGGCGCGATCGGGCGCCGCGCGAGCGCAGGTCGCGGATCCGCGCGAAGGGGCGGTGAGCGGGCCGGCGGCGGCGATCCCGGGGCGAGGATCCCTCGCGCAGGCCGCCGAAGCCGCGGCGCTCGCCGCCGCCGAGCCGCCCGCCCAGGCCGCGAGGGGAGGATCCCTCGGCCCCGCCGCCGAGCCCGCAGGGGAAGGATCCCTCGGCCCCGCCGCCGAGCCCGCAGGGGAAGGATCCCTCGGCCCCGCCGCCGAGCCCGCAGGGGGAGGATCCCTCGCCCCCGCCGCCGAGCCCGCAGGGGGAGGATCCCTCGCCCCCGCCGCCGAGCCCGCAGGGGGAGGATCCCTCGCCACCGCCGCCGAGCCCGCAGGGGGACAATCCCGCGCCCCCGCCGCCGAGCCTTCGACCGCCGAGCCGACGCCCTCCGCCGTCCCGACTTCGGAGGGTGAGGCCACCGCGGCTGGCGTCGCCGCGGAGGCGGAGATCCGCGACCCGAAGGACGATCCCGGGTTCCAGGCGATGCGGGGGCGGGCTCGTGCCGCGGGCGCCAAGACGAACGCGCACCAGCCCGCGGCCGAGGGCGCGGCGACCGCGCAGGCGGCCGCCGAGCCTCCCGCCAACGAGCTCGAGAGCCAGGCGGCCGCGAACCAGGTCGGCGTCATGAGCGCGCAGGAGCCCGGCGCCTTCGACAGCCAGGCCTTCAGCGCAGCGGTCCGCCGCGCGATCGAGGCTGCCACGCCCGAGACCCTCGAGGACGCCGACGACTTCAAGGAGTCGGGCGCGGTCGGCCACGCGACCGGCGCGATCCACGGGCTCGTCGCCGGAGGCAAGGCCGACTCGGCGGGCGCGATCACACAGGCCACGACCGCGCAGCCGACCCTCGACGGCACGGTCGCGAAGCCCGTTTCCGAGATGGTCAACGACGAGCCGGGCACGGCCGTCGCCGGTGTCGGCGCCGCCGCCGCGATGCCCGGACCGCGATCCGAGCGCCGGACAGACCTCTCCGCGGGCCCGGCCGAGATCGACGCGCGGATGGCCGACGCGAGCGTCACCGAAGCCCAGCTCGCGACCGCCAACGAGCCGGACTTCAGCGCCGCGCTGGACGCGCGCGCCGCCGCCCGCGAGCACTCCGAGACGGCGCCGGCGCAGTACCGGGCGCAAGAGGAGGCGATCCTCGCCGACGCCCGCGCCGTCGCGGCGAGCAGCGCCGGCGGCGCGCTCGAGTCGATGCACGGCACCCGCACCGGGGCCCTCGCGACCGTGCTCGGCGACAAGGACGAAGCCAAGGCCGGCGACGAGGCCCGCCGCGCCCAGGTCGCGACCGACGTCACAGCGATCTACGACCGCACGAAGACCGCGGTCGAAGCGATCCTGACGGGGCTCGACACGAAGGTCGACGAAGCGTTCACCTCCGGCGAGAAGGACGCCCGCACAGCGTTCGAGGATGACGTCGAGCGGCGCATGGACGAGTACAAGGACGACCGCTACGGCGGCCTCGGCGGCGGCATCCTGTGGCTGAAGGACGCGGCCGTCGGCATGCCCGACGAGGTCAACGAGTTCTACGTCCAGGGTCGCGCGGACTACCTCACCGCGATGGACGCGGTCATCGACCGGATCGCCGCGCTCGTCGGCGCGGAGTCTGACGGCGGCGCGCGCGCGGATCGTCGAGGGTCGCGCCGAGGTGCAGGCGCTCGTCGCCGCGCTGCCCGAGGATCTCCAGGCCGTCGGCGCGGACGCGGAGGCCAAGCTCGAGACGCGCTTCGACCAGCTGTCGTCCGACGTGGGCGCCAAGCAGGAGCAGCTGGTCGACGCCATCGCGCACCGCTACGTCGAGACCCGCGACGCGCTCGACGCGCGCATCGACGAGCTCAAGGCCGCGAACGCCGGCGTCGTCGGAGCCGCGCTGGACTTCATCGCGGGCGTGGTGCGGACGATCAGCTCGCTGAAGGACATGCTGCTCGGCGTCCTCGCCAAGGCGGCGGACGTCATCGGAGACATCATCTCCAACCCGATCGGCTTCCTGGGCAACCTCGTCGACGGGGTCATGGGCGGGCTGAACCGCTTCGTCAAGCGGATCGGGGTCCACCTCGAGAACGCGTTCACGTCGTGGCTGTTCGGCGCGCTGACAAGCGCGGGGATCACGCTGCCGGCGCGCCTGGACTTCGCCGGGATCCTCGATCTCGTCCTGCAGGTGCTCGGCCTGACCTACCAGAGCATCCGCGCGCGCGTGGCGCTCGCCGTCGGGGAGCCGGTCGTCGCGCGGATGGAGCAGGCCGTCGACATCTTCAAGACGCTCGCGACGACGGGCATCGCGGGCCTGTGGTCGTGGCTGAAGGACCGCCTGGCCGACCTCGAGGGGATGGTCCTCGGCAGGATCAAGGAGTGGGTCGTCGAGCGCGTGATCAAGGGCGGGATCGCGTGGATCATCGGACTGTTGAACCCCGCCGCCGCGTTCATCAAGGCCTGCAAGGCGATCTACGACATCGTGATGTTCGTCGTCGAGCGCGGCAGCCAGATCATGGAGTTCGTCAACTCCGTGCTCGACTCGGTCGGCGCGATCGCGAGGGGCAACATCAGCGTCGCCGTCGACAAGGTCGAGAGCGCGCTCGCCAACGCGCTCCCGCTGGCGATCTCGTTCCTCGCCAGCCTGCTCGGCCTCGGTGGCATCTCGGAGAAGATCAAGTCGATCATCGCGGCCGTGCGCAAGCCGATCGAGCGGGCGATCGATGCCGTGATCATGGGTACGGCGCGGGCGTTCAAGCGCACGTTCGGCCCGGCCGCCGGGTGGGTCAAGGGGAAGGTCGACGCGGGCAAGCGGTGGGCGCAGGGGAAGGTCGAGTCGGGCAAGGACTGGGCCAAGTCGAAGCTCGCGACCCCCGGTCAGGCGGCGCAGCAGGAGCCCGTCGACGCCGATCTGCGTCACGACGCGGCGATCGGCGACGGCCTGGCCGCCATCGATCAGGCCGAGGCCCCCTATGTCGTGCACGGGCAGATCTCGCGTGAGGACGCCGTCAGGGTCGCGGCCACGGTGAAGCGCGAGCACCCGGTGTTCAGCCGGCTCGAGGTCGTCGAGGGCGAGCACGACTGGGACTACCTCTGGCGAGGCAGCGGCGGCTCGGTGCATCGCACGCGCTCGACCGCGCTGCCGGCCGACCCCGGCGTCAGCGCACCCGGCCTCGGCCGGATCGGCTCGCACGGCTCGAAGCCGTCGAGCCAGCGCAACGGCCCCGCGATCCACTGGCTCGAGTCCGAGCACGTCATCCCGTTCGCGACGGGCAAGCGGCTCTGGCAGATGGTCGACCTCGTCGTGCCCGGTCGCGGCGGCCACGAGGATCGCGGGCAGACGACGATCATGATCTATTACGGCGCGGCCCGGATCAAGACGCCCGCCGACAACGAACTCAGCGAGGCGTTCGAAGCCGCCGTCGGGCGCGCTGGCTTCCAGACGACGCTCACCCGCGCCCGGCGCGCGTTCGACGCCGGCGACCGCGGCGCGCTGAAGGGCGCCTCGGACGTGCTGGCCCAGCTCATGCAGGGCCTGCGCGTCGCCAAGGACGACGCCGTGGGCCGCACGAACACGGCGATCGCGCAGGAGAACCAGCAGCGGACCGAGGGCAGCACGCGCACGAACGGCGAGCGGCGCGGCCCGCCGGGCGCGGCCGAGCTGCCGCTGCCGACTGCGGGCGCGGTGTCGTCGGCTGCCGAGAGCCAGTACGACAACATCGTCGGCCTCGTCGAGCGCGAGGTGTCGGCCGTGAACGTGTCGGTGGGCCGATGAGCGGGCGCGTCGCGAAGACGACGGCGGGCGCGACCGCGCGTGCGGCTGCGGTCAGGGCGGAAGCCGCGCGCGCGGCGCGGGAGCGTCGGGCGGTGTCGGCGCCCGAGCGGTCAGGCGACGCCGTGCGGACAGGCGCGGCGCGCGACCGCGCGACCGACGGTGGGACGCGGACGCGTGCCGCGACGACGCGCGAGCGGATCGCAGCGTCGGCGCGCGAGCGTGATGCCGCGATGCGAGATGCTCCCGCGCCGGAGGTAGCCGCGCCCGAGGTGGCCGCGGCGGAGGTAGCCGCGCCGGAGATGGCCGCGCTGGAGGTAGCCGCGCCGGAGATGGCCGCGCCGGAGGTAGCCGCGCCGGAGATGGCCGCGCAGGAGCCCGAGCTGACGGAGGGCGAGGCGGTCGCGATCGAGCGCAGGGTCCGCGAAGACCTCGACATCGCCGAGCTGGCCCGCGAGGGCGATGCCAGCGAGGCGGAGACCGTCGCGGAGGTCCGCGATGAGGAGGTCGAGGCGGTCGAGGCGACCTCCGGCGCCGAGCTCGACACCGCCGACACGACGCGCCGGGAGGAAGTCTCCGACGCCGCCGGCGGCACGCCCACGGCTACCGCGGAGCCCGCTGCGCATGACGCGCACGTGGAGTCGCTCGAGCGCGCGGCGGCTCCGCGCGCGGCTGACGTCGCGGCGCCGGCCACGACGCCGGCCGCAGCGAGCGAGCCATCGCGGACGAGTGCCTCCCCCGAGGTGGCCACGGGCGGAGATCGATCGCGAACAGCGTCCGCGAACGCGGTGCTCACGACCCGCGACCGCATCGCGCGGCACGGGCGGGCGAGCGCGGGCCACGTCGCGGCGCACGCCGTCCGCGCGCTCGACCCGCTCGCGGCGCAGGTCGACGCGGAGGTCGAGGCGGCGCGGGTCGCCACGCCGGGCGAGGCGGCTGCCACGCGCGTCGACCCCGAGACGAAGGAGCCACAGCTCGCGGTCGATCCCGAGGACGCCATCGTGACGACGGCCGATCGAGGCTCGGGACGGCAGCGCGCCGGGATCCGCCGCATGGAGCCGGGCACGCCCGGCCGCGGAGCCGGTGGCCCGGAGCGACCGCCATCCTGGCCGCGCCCACCGCGCGCCGTGATCCGCGTCGTCATCCCGGCACCGCCGCCCACCGACGCGGCAAGCCTCTCGAGACCCGTCGAGGCACACGCTCGCGGGCCCCCCGACGCCGGCAAGCCCCAACCGACGACGATCTCCGACGACAAGGGCACCACCGCTCGCGACGTCACGCCCGCCGACGAGGTGACCTCCGCGGATCTCCGCGGTGAGGGTGTGCTTCGACTTCCGGTCGAGCGCATCCCCGCCGTCCAGGCCAAGCTCGCGATCAGCGCGCCCGGCGATGCGTTCGAGCGCGAAGCCGACGCGGTCGCCACACGCGTGATGCGGAGCGCACCGCCGTCGCACCGCGAGGCGACCACCCCGGCGCCAAACACGCCCGCGCACGGCGGACGGCTGCGACGCGTCGCGGCACGCGAGCGTGCGCCCCCTCCGGCAGGCATGCCCCAGTCCGTCGCCTCCGTCGTCCAGACCGGCGGCGGCAGCCCGCTCGACCCCGGCCTGCGCGCGCGCATCGAGCCGCACCTCGGCATCGACCTCGGGCACGTTCGCGTCCGCCGCGAGCCCGCCGCCGCGTTCGCCGCACGCGACCTGCAAGCGCGCGCGTTCACCGCGGGCTCCACCATCTATCTCGCCGCGACCTCGTCGCCCGCCGACGTCGCGCTGATGGCGCACGAGGCGACGCACGTCGCCCAGCAGGACACAAGCGCCGTCGCGCGCGCGACGGTCATGCGCGACTTCGAGCTGACGGACCTGATCCCGGACGCGATCCTCGACGGGGTCCGCTCGCTGGTCCGGGCGATCCCCGGCTACTCGTTCCTCTCGACGATCGTCGGCCAGGATCTGCTGACGGGCGAGCCGGCGACGACGAGCCGCGAGGAGCTCGTCGAGAAGCTCCTGACCTACGGCCCGTTCGGTGCCGCCGTAGGGCCGCTGCTGTCGACGATCGACGTGCTCGGCGATGTCTTCGCGGTCATCGCCGAGGGACTCGCCGCGAACAACCTGACCTTCGCGCGCATCAAGCGCGACATCGACACGGCATGGAGCGAGTTCTCGCTCGCCAACGGCATCTCGGGCAACGCCGCGATCGTCAAGCGGCTCATCAGCGCGCTGCTCGCGGACGTCGCGAGCTTCGTGGCCTCGATCGTCGCGCGCGTCATCGAGATCGTCCGGGCGATCGTCGCCGAGGTCGCCGAGCCGCTGCTCGAGACCCCCAAGTTCAAGCCGATCTGGGACCTCACGAAGAAGGTCCTGCATTACGACCCGCTGCGCGGCGAGCCGGTCGAGGCGGACACGGTCGACATCGTCGCCGACTTCCTGACGCTGATCGGGCAGGAACAGCGGCTCGCGCAGATGCGCGACCGCGGCACGCTCCAGCAGACGGCCGACTGGCTGGACGAGCAGCTCGCGACGTTCAAGGGCCTCATCGGCGAGCTGGGCGGTCTCTTCAGCGAGGCGTGGGCCGCGATCCAGCCCGAGAACCTGCCCGACCTGCTGACGAACCTCAAGGCGCTCGCGGGGCGTGCGATCGGCTTCGTCGGACGGGTCGTCGCGTTCGGCGCTTCGCTGATCGTGAAGATCCTCGAGCTGATCAAGGACTCCCTGCTGGGCTGGCTCAGCGCGAACGCCCACGGCATCCCGGGCTTCCGCCTGCTGACGGTCATCCTCGAGGAGAACCCCTTCACCGGGGAGCCGGTCGAGCGCACCGCGGTCAACCTCATCCGCGGCTTCATCACGCTCATGCCGAGCGGCGAGGAGACGTACGACAAGCTCGCCGAGGCCGGGGTCATCGAGGACGCCGCGTCGGAGATCGAGACCGCGATGTCGGTGCTCGGGATCTCCGTCGACCTCATCACCGGGATCTTCACCGGCATCTGGGACACGCTGACGCTCGACGACCTGCTCGATCCGCTCGGCGCGTTCGGCCGCGTCCTCGCCCTGTTCGGCGAACCGCTGTCGCGGCTCGTCGAGTTCGCGATCGTCGTCGTCAAGGTCGTCCTCAAGCTGATCCTGCGGCTGATGAACTTCCCCGGCGACCTGCTGGGAAGCGTCATCTCCACGGCCGAGCAGGCGATCGGCGACATCGCCAACGACCCGGTCGGCTTCGTGTGCAACATGCTCGCGGCCGTCAAGCTCGGCTTCTCGAACTTCTTCGGCGGTATCGCGGGCTATCTCCTCAACGGGCTGGCCTCATGGCTGTTCCGGGGGCTCGGCAAGCTCGGCATCCAGGCGCCGCCGGACTACTCGCTCGGGTCGATCGTGACGCTCGTCTTCCAGATCCTCGGCCTGACCGTCGAGCACCTGTGGACGAAGCTCGGCGAGCACATCGGCCCCGAGCGCGTCGAGATGATCCGCGGCGCGATCGACCGGCTGACCGGCGCCTGGGCGTTCATCGTCGAGGTCCAGCGCGACGGCCTGTCGGCGATCTGGCGCTTCGTCGGCGACCAGCTCAGCGGGCTGTGGGACACCCTTCTTGGCCTCGCGAAGGAATGGGTCATGTCGCGCGTCGTGACGGCGGTGACGACGAAGCTCCTGAGCCTGCTCGATCCGACGGGGATCATGGCGGTCGTCAACAGCTTCGTCGCGCTCTTCAACGCGATCCAGTCGGCGATCGAGTACTTCAACGACATCCTGCTCATCGTCGCCGGCTACGTGCAGACGCTGGCGGCCGTGGCCGCCGGCAACATCGGGCCGGGGGCGCAGATGCTCGAGCAAGGGCTTGCCAACGCGATCCCGATCGCGATCGGGTTCCTCGCCGCGCAGGTCGGCCTCGGAAACGTCCCCGAGAAGATCGTCGAGCTCGTCGGCAGCCTACGCGCGCTCGTCGACAAGGCGCTGGACTGGCTCATCGCGAAGGCGATCGCGCTCGGCAAGCGGGTGCTCGACGCGCTCGGGCTCGGGCCGAAGAAGCCCAAGCCCGACGAGAAGCACCCGGCCGCGCCGCCGTCGGACATCCAGGCCGCCGCGGAGGCCGCGATCCGCGCGGACATCCAGCGCATGGAGGAAGGCGGTCTCGAGGACGCCGAGATCCGCGCCGCGGTCCCGCGCTGGCGCGACGAGCACAAGTTCAAGACGCTTCAGGTCGACTCGAACCCCGACGAGTGGCTGATCAAGGGACAGATCAACCCGACCGTGAGCGTGCCCGTCCCGCGGCTTGGCAGCTACGGCAACCCGTTCCCGCTGACGTGGTACAAGCGGCCGTCGATTCGCTACCCGAAGCTCTATTTCGGCGGCCGGATCGGGAAGCCGAAGTCGCAGTCGGTGCTGCGCGGGCTGCATACGAAGGGCAACAACGACGAGACGGGCGAGCGCGTCCGCGAGTACACGGCGCACACGAAGGGGTCGCTCCCCGGCGGCGCGGACATCGGCGTCGACGCCGCGTACCGCGTGCAGAAGGGGTCGATCGTCGGTCCGCTGCAGGCGGCCACGACGCCGGGCGGCGGCAAGATCAACCGGGCGCTGCGGCCGTACGGCTTCGTCCCCGAGGACGAGGGCATGCAGGGCGACCACGTCCGCGAGATCCAGTACGGCGGCGTCGACGACCTCATGAACCTCTGGCCGCTGGACTCGGCGGAGAACGGCAGTGGCGGCTCGCGGCTGTCCAAGGCGAAGGTGACATACGCAAGCGGGACCGAGGTCAGCGTCGCGACGCTCAAGGCGAACGTCACGAAGTACTACTTCGAGATCACCGGCTTCGACTACTGATTGGAGGCACGATGCACGACGTCTGGAGCAGGATCGAGAGCTGGTTGGAGAGCAACGCGCCGGAGGTTCTGCGGGACCTGCAGCCGCCGGCTTCGGCGGACGCCATCCGCGGTGCCGAGCAAGAGCTCCGCGTCGAACTGCCGGCAGACGTCGTCGCGTCCTACGAGGTGCACGACGGCCAGCGCGGGGCGGCGGAGCCCCTGATCGACGGCTGGGCCCCGCTGCGGATCGAGAGCGTCGTCAAGCACTGGACGACGCTCGGCGAGCTGCTCGACAAGGGCGACTTCGGCGACAACGAGGCCGACGCGCGGGGGCCGGTCAAGCCGCTGTGGTGGTGTCAGCGCTGGGTGCCGCTGCTGCACAACGAGTCCGGCGACTACCGCTGCGCGGACCTCGACCCGGCCGACGGCGGGCAGCCCGGCCAGATCGTGACGTTCCTCCACGCCGCACCCGATCGCGAGGTCGTGGCCGACAGCTTCGGTGCGCTGCTCGAGCGCTTCGCCGACGACCTCGAGGCGGGGGTCTACGCCGTCGAGGAGGGGGCGGTCGTGCGAGCGGACGCGTAGCTGCGCCCACTCGCGGTTCGCGGATCCACAGCGGCCTGTGTGTCCTTTCGCACACGCGGCCGCGGAGGGCCGCAGGATCGTGGACCGATGCCACCGCAGGTCCGGCGACTCGAGGTTGCGCGCGCGGTGGGCGCCGAGGACAGCGGGCCCTTGGACGAGTGGCAGCTGCGCCTGTTCGAGCGAGAGCGCGAGCTGCAGCGGATCGACCACGCGATCGCGCGAGCGGTCGGCGGCAGTGGCGGCCTGCTCGTCATCGAGGGTCCGACGGGCGCGGGCAAGACGGCGCTGCTCGCCGCTGCCCGCGAACGAGGCGCGGCGGCGGGCATGCGCATCCTTCGTGCGCGCGGAGACGAGCTCGAACGCGAGCGCCCGTTGGGCGTTGCACGCCAGCTCCTCGAGCCGCTGCTGCGGCGCCTGCCACCGGAGGGGCGGCAGGCGCTCACAGCCGGTCTCCCCCATCGCGCGAGGACGGTCTTGGGTGCTGGACAGCCGCTTGCCGACGCCGGGAGTCACACGACGGACACTGACGTCGAGGCACTGATCGGATGGTCGCGGCTCGCGCTGAACGCGGCAGTTTCCGGGCCGCTGCTGCTGGCCATCGACGACCTGCCGTGCGCCGACGCGGCGTCGTTGCGTTGGTTGGCCTATCTCGTGCGGCGGATCGATGAGGCAAAGCTGTTGATCGTCGCCGCCGGCCGTGCTGAGGATTCACGAGCGCACGCCGGACTCCTGTCCGAAGTGATCGCCGAGGCCGTTGTGCTGCGCGCGGCGCCGCTCGACGCAGATTCGGTCGCAGTGATGGTCGGCGCGACGCTCGACGGCGTGTGCGACGGAGAGTTCTGCGCCGCGTGCCACTCGCTGACGGGCGGCAACGCCCTGCTGGTGAAGAAGCTCCTCACTGCGCTTGCCGACGAACGCGTCGCGCCCGCTGCCGGCGAGATCACGCGAGCTCGCGAGATTGGCTCGCGGGCGATCGCGCCGCTCGCGCGCCGTCGACTGACGCGAGTGTCGCCGCAGGCGCAAGCGCTAGCGCAGAGCCTTGCCGTACTCGGCGACGGCGCCACGCCAGAGCATGCCTCGGCCCTTGCCGGACTCGACGTGCCGGCCGTCGGCGTCGCCGCGTCGGAGCTCAGCCTGGCGGGGCTGCTCCGTCGCGACGCGCCCCTGTCGTTCTCGTATCCGATCGAACGGCTGGCGATCTACGACGAGCTGGACCCGCTGCGGCGCGGGTCCGCGCACGCGCTTGCGGCCGAGCTGCTGGCCGGTGTCCGAGCACCCGCCGTGGAGATCGCCGCGCACCTCGTGAAGTCCCCCACGTCGCAACAGCCGTTCGCGCCCGAGACCCTGCGCGAGGCCGCACGGGTCGCGCTGGGGCCGGGTGAGGCCGCGACAGCGGTCGCATGCCTGCGCCGCGCGCTGCGCGAGCCGCTTGCCAGCGCGGTCCGAGCCGACGTCCTGCTTGAGCTGGCAGCCGCGGAGCAGCTCGTCGACGTGCCGGCCGCGATCGAGCATCTGCGCGAGGCCATCGCACTGCTCGATGACGACGAGCGCTGCGCGCAGGCCGGCCTACAGCTCGGCCGGACGCTGCTGCTCGGCGGTCGCCCGCAGGACGCCGCGCGCGCACTGAGGCATGCGCTGGCGCTGCCGGGCTGCGAGCGTTCGGAGCTCCGCGAGACGCTGCGCGGCGAGCTGCTCGCCGTCACCCTCGTCGGCCGCCACCAGCATTGGCACTCACCCGGAGAACCCGGGCCGCTCGAAGCTTTGGAGGGGGCGGGCATCGGCGGGCGCATCCTCCTCGCGATGACCGCCCACCACGATGCTCGGCACGGTCGCGCACGCGAGGCATGTGTCGAGCGCGCGGAGCTTGTCACCGCCGATGACCGGCTGCTTGACGAGGGGGACAGCCCCGCGTTCGCCTTCGCGGCGCGCGTGCTCGTCGCCGCCGATCGCTTCGACTCTGCCGAGAGCGCCTACGACCGCGTGATCAATCGCGCTCAGACGCGGGGCGCGAGCGTGCAGCTCTCGTTCGGCCTGGCGTTTCGCGGCGGACTCCGGATCGCATGCGGCGCGCTCGCCGATGCCGAGCGCGACGCCCGCGCCGCCCTCCGCGGCGCCGATGCCGGCGGGGTCCGGACGGCGCTGCGGTTCTCGGCCGCATTCCTCGCCCTCGCCCTCGTGGAGCTGGGCGAGCTGAGCGCTGCGAGCCTGGTCGTCGAGGAGGTCTCACACGAGCGCGGCGACCGCTACGACATGCCGTTCTTCACGCTCGTCAGCGCCCGGCAGCGGCGCCTCGCCGGGGATGCCGCGGGCGCCCTGGAGCTGACCGACATGGCCGCCGAGGGGTTCGCAGCGTCGGGCCAGCGCAACCCGGCGCTGGCCGGCTGGCGCTCGACGTAGTTCTCGTCGGCGGGATCGGTCGAGAGGCGATCCCAGACCTCGACGAGCCGCCGCTCGCCGGTGTCCGGCGACTCGTAGACGACCGCGATCCGGAAGGTCCCGGCGCCGGCGGCGCCGCCGGACGCGAGGAACGCGACCGACAGGGAGTTGCCCCACAGGCCGGGCGAGCTGGCCTCGACGAGCCCCGCGCGGCCGGCGGTGGCCGGCCCGGCCGTGGCCTCGTCCATGGCGCGCAGCACGTAGGCGGTCGAGCCGCCGTTGAGGTAGAAGCCGTCGATCGAGTAGGCCGTCAGGACGCGCGTCGGATCGGCGCCGGGGCTGTCTTCGTCGCGAACGCGGAAGTAGCCGCCGAACAGCCGCTCGAAATCGGTCCGGCTCTTGATCTTCGTCGGGGTGAGCGGCCCGCGCTCGGTCTCACCGACGAAGATCGTGGTGCTCGTCGGCGCTCCCTCGATCGAGCGCGCGCCCGCGGGAACCTCTGAAACGTAGACGCCCGGATGTAACAACGTCGGCATGCGCCCTCCCATTAATGGCGACGAGGAGTTCGATCTAGAAATCGCACCACCGATCCATCGCGATGGCGTGTGAAACGGCTGTCGGCTGAGCAAGCGTTTTCTGTACGCTGCGAGCGGTGACGATGTCATCTCGCCACAGCCGGTTCAAGACCGGCGCACCCCTCACTTTTCCCCTGAGCACCCTGAAATTCTTGATGCCGCCAAGCTCGATGCTCGTCAGCTGCCTGTGCGTGACCGAGGACCGCCCGGCGTTCGCGCCCTGGCTGCTGTGGAACCTCCGCAAGCAGGACCACGTGCGCCGTCAGCTCGTCGTCGTCGACAGCTCCCGCGACGAGGACGCGGCGACGTGGGAGGACGCCGGCGAGGTTGTCGTTGTGCGCTGCGCGCCGGGCACGAGCGTCGCGCGCAAGCGCAACCTCGCCGTCGAGGCGGCGACCGGGGACGTCGTCGCCTGGTTCGACGACGACGACTGGCAGCATCCGCGTCGCCTGTCGATCCTCGTCGCCGCGCTCTCGAAGGACGCCGGTCTGGCGGGCTCGGCGCGCGGCTGGTTCGTCGACCTCGCGCGCGACCGCGCACGCGAGTACGTCTCGCAGCGCACGGTCATCTTCAACGGCCTCGGCGTGCGCCGCGCCGCGCTGGACGGCGTGCGCTTCGATGAGCGGCGCCGGCGCGCGGCAGACACGGCGTGGGTGGCGGCGGTCGGGCGGCACTCGGGTGCCCCGGCCGTCGTCGTGCCGGACACGCTCTCGTTCTGGCTCTGCCACGCCGCCAACCTCAGCAACCCGGCGAAGCGCTACGTCTTCCCCCAGCCCATCTCCGCGGTGCGCACGGCGGTCGGCGCCGAGGCGTGGGGCGAGACGGACGCCGAGCTCGCGCGGCTGCGCGACCGGCTGTCGCACCGCTGAGGCGGCCGAGGTTCGCAGGCGGCACGCCAACCGCTTCTACGCGGGACCAGCGGCGCGGGCGCCCGAACCCTGCGCGCGGGTGCGCGGGGGCTACGCCGAGCGGGCGCGCGCGTGGCGCGCGAGGCGCTCGTCGAGCCACCCGCGCCGCTCGAGCTCTGACACGAGCCGCAGGTAGCGCTCGGTGAGCGGCGCGGCCAGGTCTCGTCGCGGCTCGAGCACCGCGCGCGTGCGAACCATCTCCGCGGCGACGTGCGCCGGGTCGCGGCCAGCCGACGCCGCGAGGACCGCCATCCCGAACGCCGCTTCGGACTGCTCGACGAGCCGCACCGGGCGGCCGAGCACGTCCGCGCGCAGCTGGCACCAGTAGAAGCTGCGGGTGCCACCCCCGGTGAGGGTCAGCTCGCCGCCGGTCGGCGCGCCGAGCAGGTCGACATAGTCGAAGCAGAGCCGCTCGACGAACGCGACGCCCTGCAGGAGCGCGGCGAACAGCTCACCCTCGTCGCGCGGCTCGCCGAGGATGAAGGCCTCCGCGTCGCGGGCCGCGAACGGGAAGCGCTCCCCGCGCGAGACGAGCGGATAGGCGAGCACGCTCGTCCCCTCGTACGTTTGCGCGCGGCGGCCCAGCGCGTCGAGGTCCGCGCCGGGGAAGCGCGAGCTCAGCACGCCCGCGCCGGTGCTCGACGCGCCGCCGGGCAGCCAGCCCCCGTCGGGCGCGCGGTGGGAGTACAGGACGCCGGCGGGGTCGCGCACGAGCAGCTCCGAGCGGCCTTTGAGCACGAGCGTCGTGCCGAGCACGGAGTTCCAATCGCCCTCACGCAGCGCGCCCGCGGCGAACTGCGCGGCGCAGCCGTCGGTCATGCCGGCGATCACGGGCGTGCCCGCGGGGATCCCCGTCTGCGCCGCGGCCGCCGCGCAGACCTCGCCGAGCGGCGAGCCGCTGCGGACGACGCGCGGCAGAAGCTCCTCCGGGACGCCCAGCCGGGCGAGCGGTTCGCTCGGCCACGCGTCGCGCTCCTGGTCGTAGCCGGTCTTCAGCGCGTGGCTTGAGTCCGACGGCACGTCCTCGCCGGCGAGCGCGCGGGTGACGACGTCCGCCTGGTGGGCGAGCCGCGCCCCGCGCACGAGGCCGGGCCACGTATCGAGCATCCACAGGAGCTTCGGCAGCGCCCACGACGCGGAGATCGGCGACCCCGGCGCCCCACCGGCGTCCCGCGAACCCGCTCCGCCAAGCCCGCCGGCGTCGTTCACGCGCGCCGCTTGCGAGCTCGCACGCCCGTCGTCGTACATGAGCCCGGGCGTCAGCGGCGCGCCCGCGCGGTCGACGAGCAGGATCGTCCCCGACGTCGCGCACGTCGCCACGCCCCGCACCCGCTCCGCCGCCACCCCGCGCAGCGCCGCGCGGCTCGCGCCCGCGACCGCGTCCCACCACGAGCGCGGGTCCTGCTCGTGGCGCGCCCCGTCGCGGACGGAGCGCAGCGCCACTGAGCCGCTGCCGAGCACCTCGCCGTCCGCCGCGACGACCATCGCCCGAGCGCTCTGGGTGCCCACGTCCAGGCCCACCCAGACAGGGGGCGCGACACCAGCAGATCGCACCCCTTCGCCATCGCCGCTCACCCGCCCCACGCTACAGCGCAAGATTCGTTGCAGGTGCAGGCGTTCGTGGCCGAATTGCGACGCCCGCTGCTAGCGTCGCCGGCTCGCCGTCGGGCCGGGGGTGGGAGCATGCTGCCCTCGATCGCGACCGCGATCAGAGCCGATGACGACCCCCTCCCTCCGCCGCCTACTCCTCATCTGCGCCCTGGCGCTGAGCGCCGCAACGGCCGTCGCACTGCTCGCCGGCGCAGCGGATGCGGACCTCTCGAGCAAGATCAACGCCAAGCAGAACCGCGCCGACGCCCTGCGCGCGGCCGTCCGCGCGGAGTCGGCCAAGATCCGCTCGTCGTCGGCCGGGCTCGCGACCGCCCAGCGGCGTTTGCGCGCGATCCAGGCCGACGCGAGCGCGCAGCAGGCCAAGCTCGACCGCATCGAGCGCACGCTCGCCAAGACACGCGACCGCCTCACCCGCCTCGTCGCGCGCCAGCACCAGGCGACCGATGCGCTGCGCGCCAACCTCGTCACCGCCTATCGCAACCCGCAGCCTGACATCGTCTCGGTCGTCATCGAGGCGAAGGGCTTCACCGACCTCCTCGAGAAGGCGGACTTCCTCAAGCGCGTCGGCAAGCTCCAGGCGCGGATCATGGACGGCGCGCGGAAGTCGCGGGCCGAGGTCACCAAGCAGGCCACGGCCCTCGCCAAGATGCAGCAGCGCGGGCTGAAGATCACGGAGACGCTCGAAGCCCGCCGCGACCGCGCGCAAGCGCTCGAGTCAGCGCTGCTGCAGGAGCAGCAGCGCCGCCTCGCCGGCCGCGCCGCCAAGGCCGGCCAGCTGCGCGAGATCGCAAGCCAGCTCGCGTCGCTGCGCAAGCGCCTCGCGCGCTCGGCGCGCAACGGCATCCGCACGGCGCCCGGCGGCGCGGCGCAGGCGCCCCCCGGCGCGCCCGCTGCCGTCGGACTCGTCATCGCCGCGGGCAATGCGATCGCCGGCCTGCCGTACCTCTACGGCGGCGGCCACGCGGGCTTCAAGGACACCGCCTACGACTGCTCGGGCTCGGTGAGCTATGCACTCGCCGCAGCGGGGCTCGTCAACTCGCCGATGGCATCGGGCCCGTTCATGAGCTGGGGCGAGGCCGGCCCCGGCAAGTGGATCACCGTCTACGCGAACTACGGCCACGCGTACATGGTCGTCGCGGGCTGGCGCTTCGACACGTCGAACCTACGCGGCGGGACGCGCTGGTCGCGCGACATGCGCAGCAACGCGGGCTTCGTCGCCCGCCACCCGCCCGGCCTGTAGCGGCGCCTCCTCAGGAGCGCGAGCGCACGAGCCAGGAGTACCGCTCCGCCGACGCGTAGGCGGCCTCCCCCGCGATCTGCTGGACCGCGATCGCGATCGTCGGATACACGTGCACGAGGCTCGCGAGGTCCGTGAGCTTGAGCTTGCGGTCGATCGCCAGCGCGAGCTCGCCGATGAGCTCGCCCGCGTTCGGCGCAAGCGCGTGGGCGCCGACGATGCGGCCCTTCGCCGTGACGATCCGGATCTCGCCCCCGGCCGCCGAGTCCGCGCGGGCGCGGTCGGAGTGCGAGAGGTCCCGCGACCAGACCCTTACCGCGCCGTCGCCGTGCTCGGCGCGCGCCTGCGCCTCGGTGAGGCCCGCGTGCGCGAGCTCGGGGTCCGTGAACGTGCACCACGGAACGAGGAACGAGCCGCCCTGCGAGCCCGGCAGGAACATGTTGCGCACCGCCCGCGCGGCCTCGTAGCCGGCGGAGTGGGTGAACAGCCAGCGCCCCGCGACGTCGCCCGCGGCATAGATCGTCTTGACGCTCGTGCGCAGCTTGTCGTCGACCTCGACGCCGCGCGGCGAGACCTTCACGCCGATCTCCTTGAGCCCCAGCCGCTCGACGTTCGGCCGCCGCCCCGCGCCGACGAAGATCTCCGCCGCCGTCCACGACCGCTCGCCCGCGTGCACGGTCTTCGACGCGCCATCCTCCGCGACGCTCACCCGGTCGATGTCGACGTCGACCTCCAGCTCGACGCCCTCGGCGCGCAGCCTGCGCAGCAGCCGCGCGGCCAGCTCGGGCTCCTCGCGCGCGAGCACGCCCGGCCCCGTCTGCAGCACGGTCACCGGCACGCCGAGGCGCGTCAGCGCCTGCGCGAGCTCGATCGAGATCGGCCCCGCGCCGATCATGACGAGGCTCTCCGGCGCGCGGTCGAGCTCGAAGATGCGCTCGCTCGTGAGAAAGCCGGCGCCGGCCAGGCCGTCGATCGGCGGCGTGAACGGGCGGCTGCCGGTCGCGAGCAGGATGTAGCGCGCTTCGTGCTCGGTCTCGCCGACGCGGACGGTCGTGGGCGAGGTCAGGCGCGCCGCGCCGCGCAGCACGTCGACGCCAGCGGCTTCGAAGCGCTCGGGGTTGTCGTCGGTGCTCGCGAGCTCGAGCTGGATCGCGTGGACGCGCGCCCAGACGCGCGCCGTGTCGATCTCGGGCTCGACGGCCGTCAGGCCGTAAGCGTCGGCATGGCGCATCGTGTGCGCGGCCTTCGCCGAGGCGAGCAGCGCCTTGGAGGGCACGCAGCCCGTCCACAGGCAGTCGCCGCCGACGCGATGCGCCTCCACGCACGCGACCTTGATCCCGAGCCGCGGCGCGAACTCGGCAGCGACCATCCCCGCCGACCCCATGCCGACGATGATCAGGTCGTAGCGGGCCACGTGCGGCCGAGCCTACGTCGGCGCGCTGATCTCGCGCTTGAGGATCTTGCCGGTCGGCCCCTTCGGCAGCTCGTCGACGAACCAGATGCGGCGCGGGTACTTGTAGCCGGCGACCTGCTCCTTGACGAACGCGATCAGCTCGCCTTCGTCCACGGACTCGCCGTCCTTCAGCGCGACGGCCGCGCCGACCTCCTCGCCCCACTCGTCGTGCGGAACGCCGACGACGGCGGCCTCGCGCACGGCCGGGTGCTCGTAGAGGACCTCCTCGACCTCGCGCGGGTAGACGTTGTAGCCGCCGCGGATGATGAGCTCCTTCTTGCGGTCGACGATGAAGTAGTAGCCGTCCTCGTCGACCTTCGCCATGTCGCCGGTGGCGAACCAGCCGTCCTTGATGGACTCGGCCGTCGCGTCCGGGCGCTTCCAGTAGCCCTTCATGACGTTGTGGCCCTTGATGAGGATCTCGCCGATCTCGCCCGGATCCACGTCCGCGCCGTCGTCGTCGACGAGCCGGAACTCGACGCCGGCGAGCGGCGTGCCGATCGACCCCGGCTTGCGCTCGCGGTCGGGGTGGTTGAAGGACGCGATCGGCGACGTCTCCGAGAGGCCGTAGCCCTCGAGGATCTTGCAGCCGAACGCCTCCTCGAAGCCGCGCATGACCTCGGCCGGCATCGACGCGCCGCCGGAGGCGCAGACCCGCAGGCACGACACGTCGGCCTGATCGCGGTCGGGGTGGTGCAGGAGCGCCCCGTACATCGTCGGGACGCCTTCGAACACCGTGCAGCCGTCGCGCTCGAGGATCTCCAGCGCCTTCGCCGGGTCGAAGCGCGGCAGCAGCGTGATCGCCGCGCCGCTGCAGACGGCGGCGTTCATCGTGCACGTCTGCCCGAAGGAGTGAAAGAGGGGCAGCCCGGCGAAGATCACGTCGTCGATGCCGAGCCCGAACAGGCCGACCGCCGCCGACACGTTCTTGTGCAGGTTGGAGTGCGTGAGCTCGGCGCCCTTCGGCTTGCCGGTCGTGCCGGAGGTGTAGAGGATGACGGCGGTGTCGTCGCCGTCGACGTCGGCCACGGCGCCGTTGGGCTCGTGGGCGAAGATCAGCCCCTCGAACTCGCCGGGCACGACGGACACGACCTCGATGTCGCCGGCATCCTTCGCCCCCTTCTCGGCGGCCTCGAGGAACCCGTGCCAGGCGAAGATGAGCTCCGCGCCGGAGTCCTCGAGGTAGTACGCCACCTCGCGCGCCTTGAGCAGGACGTTCATCGGCACGACGACGGCGCCGAGGCGCAGCACGCCGTAGTACACCGCCGGGAAGTACGGGACGTTCGGCAGCATGATCGCGACCCGGTCGCCCTCGCCGATGCCCTTGTACGCGAGCATCGCGGCGATGCGCGCGCTGGCGTTGTCGAGCAGCTGGTAGTTGAACGCGGCGTCGTCGAGCTTGCAGGCGATGGCGTCGGGGTGCTCGGCGGCCGTGCGCGTCAGGTTGAGAGCGAGGTTGTCGGACATAGACGCGACTCTAA
Source organism: uncultured Actinomycetes bacterium (assembly GCA_963743055.1). GTDB lineage: Bacteria > Actinomycetota > Thermoleophilia > Solirubrobacterales > Solirubrobacteraceae > CADCVQ01. The sequence continues at coordinate 331,106 of CAVUOK010000012.1, forward strand.
CCACCCGACACCGTGCCGCGGCGCATGTGGCGCCGCGGCGATGGCACCGGCGGTTAGAACAGCACGAACTTGGCGACGCCGTGCAGCGCGATCGCCTCGTAGGACTGCCCGGCGCCCTCGGGTGGGCCGATGATCGACGAGTGGTGCGTGGACTTGATCGCGAGCGTGTCGAACTCCGCGTCGCCGTCGGCGGGCAGGTTGATCGCCGGCAGCAGCAGGGTGAGCGCGATCGTGTGCAGGTCGGGCACGGAGTCGAGCGTGACCGTGACCTCGGTGCCGAGCGCGCTGGGGAGCGTCTCGATCTCGTTGCCCGAGAAGCTCAGGTCGCCCTCGCGACCCGAGTAGGAGAGCTGCGGCGGGCCGGCGAAGCTCGACGTCGAGTAGGTGATGCGGATGCCGTCGCACTCGAGCTCGAAGAGGTTCGCCTGCCTGGTGGCGGTGGCCATGATGGATGTGCTCCGTTTCTCGCGGGAGGATGGCTTCGCTTCATCGTCGGCCTGGCGCGTTCGCGGTAGCGTGAGATCGATCACCCCGGGCACCGCTTCCCGGCCTGCCGCGCGGCCCGGGCATCATGTGGCGCATGGCCGAGCTGCTGCAGATCAACCGCCACGTCGCGATCCCGCTCGACGAGGTGACGCTGCAGGCCAGCCGCTCGTCGGGCCCCGGCGGCCAGCACGCCAACAAGACCGAGTCGCGGATCGAGGCGAGCTTCGACGTCGCCGCGTCGAACACGCTGAGTGACGCGCAGAAGGCGCGGGTGACCGCGCGCTGCGGGCCGGTCGTGCGCGCGATCGCGCAGGACGCGCGCAGCCAGACGCGCAACCGCGCGCTCGCGCTCGACCGCCTGGCGGGCAGGCTGGCGCACGCGCTCGAGGTCCCGCGCGTGCGCCGTGCGACGAAGGCGACGAAGGCCTCGCGCGTGCGGCGGCTGGACGCCAAGCGGCGCGGCGCCCAGCGCAAGCGCGAGCGGCGCCGCCCGGCGTCCGACGACTAGCGACGCCGCGCCGCCGCGCCGCCGCGCCCGCGCCGCCCTTCCGCCCCCGGGCCGCTAGCTTGGCGTCCCGTGGACGCCCGCGTTGAGATCCTCGCCGAACGTGCGGTAGTCGTAGATCGGATACGCGGTCGTGACCATGCCCGCTCCCATCTCGCGGATGATCGGCAGGCCGCCGAGCGCGCGGTCGAGATCCTCCGCCGTCGGCACGTCCACGACGCCGAGCACGACCCGCTGGCCGGCGACCTTCCACAGGTGCGGCACGGCGCCGGCGTCCATTGCGCCGATCGCGGCCGCGGCCTCGCGGATCCAGATCGCGATCAGCTCGTCGTTGGCGACGTTCGCGGGCTGCGTCACGTCGAAGCGCACGAAGAACAGCATCCTGGTCAGCTCCTAGTCCTCGGGGTCGGGATCCTGCGGTGTGGCGAAGTCGCCGTCGATGAGCTCGACGCGATAGCCGTCGGGGTCGGCGACGAAGCAGATCCGGTACTCGTCGCGCCCGCCCGGCCCGTAGGGCGGCTTCTCCGGCTCGATGCCCACCGCGGCGAGCCGCTCGAGCAGCCCGTCGAGATCCTCGCACGCCAGCGCGAAGTGGCCGTAGCCGTCGCCGAGGTCGTACGGCTCCTCGCGGCCCTCGTTGACCGTGAGCTCGAGCGTGTCGCCGTCGCCCGGCAGGCCGAGGTAGATGTTGTAGGCGCCGTCGAACTGGAGCCTGCCGCGGTGCTCGAACCCGAGCGCCTCGTAGAAGCGCAGCGACGCGTCGATGTCGCGCACGCGGACGTTGGTGTGGATGAGCTGCATGGGCCTCCTTCGGGGACTGGTCGCTTCGCCGCCGCGAGCGTAGCCACTCGCCGTTACGCCAGCGCAACGGCGAGTGCCGTCAGCGCCGGACGTCCTCGCAGTCGGGCGCCACGACGTCCGCGCCATCGGCGAAGACCGTGTCGGTACCGAGCCCGCACGCCACGATGTCCGCCCCGCCGCCGACGAGGTTGATGCGGTCGTTGCCCGCGCCGCCGTCCACGACGTCGGGATCGATGTTGCCGAAGATCTCGTCGTTGCCGTCGTCGCCGAAGATGCGGTCCGGACCGCGGTCGCCGGTGATGCGGTCGTCACCCTCGTCGCCGTGGATCGTGTCCGCGCCGTTGCGCCCGGCCATGATGTCGTTGCCCGGCCCACCGGAGAGCGCGTCGTCGCCGTCCTCGCCGTCGACGTAGTCGTCGCCGCCGCGCCCGAACAGGCGGTCGTCGCCGAACGCGCCGAACATCGAGTCGGCGTCGTTCGTGCCTTGCAAGACGTCGTCGCCCGGCGTCCCGCGCACGATCGACGGCAGCTCGGCGTCGTTGCCGGCCTCCGCGGGCACGCGCACGACGAGCTCGCAGGCGCTGAGCAGGTCGCGATCGGGCGCGTTCTCCTCGACGTACACCGTGTCCGACCCGGGCCCGCAGTCGATCGTGTCGGCGCTGTCGTCCGCCGCGCGGATCGAGTCGTCGCCCGCGCCGCCGCGCAGCGTGTCGGGCCCCGGCCCGCCGACGACCTCGTCGTTGTCGTCGCCGCCCTGCAGGTCGTCGCTGCCCGAGCTGCCGTCGAGGCGATCCTGGCCGGGCCCGCCGTCGATGCGGTCGTTGCCCTGGCCGCCGCGCAGCACGTCCTCGCCCTCGTCGCCGAGCATGTTGTCGCCACCGCGGCCGCCGTCGACGACGTCGTTGCCGCGCCCGCCGCTCATCTGGTCGGAGCCCGACTCTCCGAAGAGCTCGTCGTTGCCGTCGTCGCCGAGCATCCTGCGATCGTCGCCGCGCCCCCCGCGGATGACGTCGTCGCCCGGCCCGCCGGACAGCAGCGCGTCGTTGCCGAAGCCCTGCTCGACGATCTGGTCGTTGCCGTCGCCGCCGCGGATCGTGTCGTCGCCGTCACCGCCGTCGAGCGCGTCGTTGCCGGCGTCGCCGTCGATCGTGTCGTTGCCCGTGCCGCCGTCGACGCCGTCGTCGCCCGCGTCACGCGGCGACCGTGTCGTCGCCGCTCGCCGACCGTGACGAAGTCGTTGCCGTCGCCGCCGCGCACGCGGTCGCTGCTCGCGCCGCCCGACATGCGGTCGTTGCCGGGGCCGCCGTCGAGGATGTCGCGGTCGCGCCCGCCGCGCAGCAGGTCGTCGCCCTCGAGCCCCTCGATGCGATCCGGCCCGCGCGTGCCGTTGAGCGTGTCGCTCGCCAAAGTCCCGCGCAGCAGCGCGAGGCCCGGCTGCACGACGATGCCAGCCGGTCGCGAGCCCGGCAGCGACACGACGTCCAACCGCTTGCGCGAGAACGGGCTGACGAGGGTGAGCGTCGCGTCGCCGCTGTTGGCGAAGAGGATGCGGCTGGCGCCGGTCGTCCACGCGGGCGTGCCCGGCCCCGGCCCCGCGGCGAGACGGCGCACGTGGCCGCTGCGCAAGAGGACGAGCGCGCCGCTCGACCCGCCGGCGCGCGCGCCGACGGCAAGCCGCGTGCGGCCAGGCGACAGCGCGACGTGGCCCCCGGCGCCGCGCGGCAGCGCGACCGACCGCCGCCGCGCCCGCTGCGAGCCGGGCAGGATCGTGCGCAGCCGTCCGCGGGCGGTGACGAGCGTCCGACCACCGGCGATCGCGACGCCGACGGCGTTCGGCACGCGGACCCGCCGCAGCAGCCGGCGCGCGGCCGGCGCGACCATCGCCACGCGCCCGCCGGTGAGCACCACCGCGCCGAGGCGGCCGTCCGCGCTCAGCGCGAGCGCGCGGCCGTTGCCGCGCAGGTCGATCGAGCCGAGCGATCGCAACGTCGCGGGCTCGAGGATCCGCAGCCGGCGGCCTTGGACGGCGTACAGGCGGCGGCCGTTCGCCGACAGCGCGAGCGCGTGGATCGCATCGCTGCCATGGGCGCGGCGCACGAGCTCCGTGCGCTCGTTGACGTCGAGCGCGAGGATCGTGGGGCCGGCGGCGGCGTAGCCGCGGCGACCGTCGGCGGAGACCGCCACGGCCTGCACGGCGGCGGGCATCGCGATCCGTGCGACGACGTCGTCGGTGCTGACGTCGAGCAGCGCGAGCTCGGGGGTGCCGGTCGCGACAAGCGCGACCCGCGCCGATGCCGGCGCGGTGGCGGCGCAGGCGCATGCCAGCGCGGCGAGCGCGACCTTCCACGCGCGCCGCTTCATCCCGCGAGCGGGAGGACCGACCCGGCACCGAGGTGCCGGTCCATCGCCCGGACGTGAGCTACAAGCCGGGGGGATGAACGACCGTGTAGCCCTTCGAGGAGCGCATGTCCGCCTGCCAGCGCGACCCGGCGCTCGAGCGCCCGCTCGTGTCGAAGCGCAGCCCGGCGACCGTCATGAAGATGTGCCCGCCGTTGGCGTACAGCGTGATCCACTGGCCCGGGCCGGGATCGCCCCAGCTCATGAAGTTGCCGGACGGCATCGAGGTCTCCAGCAGGCCCGCGCCGTGCAGCGCGTAGGAGACCGAGCCGGAGCAGTCGTAGCCCGCGTCCTCCCACTTGCCGTGACCGCCGCCGTAGATGTAGGGGAGCTTCGCGATCTTGTTGCCGGCGATGATGACCGCCTGCACGACGGGCGGTGCGAGGATCGGCACCACGGCGAGGCCGTCGGAGCCGACGGTCGCCTTCATGCCGGGGCCGAGCTTGACGGGCGGCGGCGCGAGGGGCGCGGGCTGCTCGGGCGGGGGCGCGTTCTTGGGCAGCGCCCCGCCGGTTCCGGACGCCTTGGCGACTGCGCCGCCGTTCGTGACGACGTCGCGCAGGACCAGGACGTCCAGGCGCGTGACGACGCCGTCGACGCTGCGCTGCTGGGAGCGCTCGAACGCGCGCACCGCGCGCGTCGTGCCCTTGCCGAACTCGCCGTCCTGGCCGGTGCGGACACCGGCGCGGGTCAGGAAGTTCTGCAGGACCTTGACGTCGTGGCCCGAGTCGCCCTCGCGGAGCGTGCGGTCACCGAGGTGCCAGTTCTTCTTCGCCGCCACGCTCGCAGCTGGCACGAGCAGCAGGACGAATACCGACAACATCGATAGACGGAACAACGACTTCACGCGGGCGAGCCCCTCCTCCTTCGGGTGCCTACGGGGTTAGCTGACGGGCTCGCGCTGAAAGAGCTTGCGCTATGCCGCAGAGTGCGGCGATTCGCCCCCGAGCCGCCGAAGCGACCCAAGTGGTTCCCCCGCTCTCCGCCAAAGATCGGCGGAGATTCGGCTGGTCAAGACGCGGCTAGCCTAGCGCAGCTTCCAGACATTTGCACCCCGATACCGATTGTTATGTGCCGTTGCAGACGGTCGCTCTATACGACCACAACGTAGATCTATGCGAGCACCGCGGCTGCGAGCGCCAGCGCCACCTCGGCACGCTCGCGCAACGACGACTCGATGATGTATTCGGCGGGGGTGTGCGCGCCTCCTCCCCGCGGTCCGAGCCCGTCGACCGTGATCTCGATGACCGGCGCGAGGTAGCTGGCGTCGCTCGCCCCGCCGCGATCGGCGCCGCGGATCGGCCGGCCCAGGCGCGCGGCCGCCGCCTCGAGCAGCGGCGCGGTCACGGCGCGCGAGTTCATCCCCGGCCAGCGGCGCAGGAACTCCGACTCCAGGCGCACGCCGTCGACGGACTCCGGCAGACCCGCGAGGACCGTGTCGAACGTGGCGAGGTCGTCGGCGCGCAGGTCGCACAGCAGCTCGCCGCCCGCGGGGACGACGTTGAACGCGTCGCCGCTGCGCACGACCGTCGGCACCGACGTGAGGTGGGCCGGGCCGTCGGGCGCGTGCAGCGCGGCGACCGACTGCGCCGCGCTGGCGAGCGCGAGCAGCGCGTTGGCGCCCTTCTCCGGTGCCGAGCCCGAGTGCGCCGAGCGCCCGTGGGCGAGCACGCGCAGCGTGCCGGCCGCCTTGCGCTTGACGACGACGGCCTCCTCCCCGTCGTCCGTCAGCTGGCCGCCTTCGAAGCACAGGCAGGCGTCCCAGCCGGCGAAGCGCTCAGTGTGCGCGAAGTCGCCGGCGCGCCACTCCTCGTCGCAGACGAGCAGCAGCGCGATCTCGGCGAACGTCTCCCTGCGCTCGGCCAGCGCGCGCAGGACGCCGAGCGCGAGGATGTCGCCGCCCTTCATGTCGACCGAGCCCGCTCCGAGGAGGTTCGCGCCCGCGCGCGAGAGCGGGAAGTGATCCTCGTGCGCGTGGACGGTGTCGACGTGGCCGAGCAGCACGACGCGGCCGCTGCCGGTTCCGGTGAGCGTCACGATGAGGTCGTCGGCGTGGTTGGCCGACGAGCATGGCGAGCGCTCCGCGCGCACGCCCTCCGGGACGAGCGTCAGCGCGTACTGCAGCGCGGCCTCGGCCCCCGACACGTCGCCCGACGGCGACGAGATGGCGACAAGCTGCTCGAGCTTCCTCCGGCGCACGCGCCGCGATCTGCTCGGCGGCGGCGGCGATCCAGGGGTCCATGCGGGTGGTTCTACCGCATGGCCGGGCGCCGACACCTCGCAATCGCCGTCCGGCGACCCCGGTCTCGCGTTGTAGCGTGGGCCGCGTGGTCGCCCGTGAGCCCCATCCGCCCATCCAGCGTGGTGGAGCTGAACGTCCAGGCGGCCGTGCAGGCGATGCGTGGAGGTACACGCAAGCCGGGCGCCGCGGCCGCGGTCCGATCGACGTCTCCGTGACGCGCCTGCGCCCGCGGCTCGCACTGCTCGCCGCGACCGCCGCGATCGGTGGCTGCGGCGGCGACGATGATCCGTCCGAGGCCGCGAACTTCGCGCAGGCGCTTGCCGCGCAGCGCGCTTCGACGTACACCCTCTACTGGGTCGGGCGCTCCATCGCCGGGCTCGCGCTCAGCGACGTCCTGCGCGCGCGGGAGCGCACGAGCTTCATCTACGGCACGTGCGACCCCGGCGGCAGCGACACCGGCTGCGCGCCGCCGCTCGAGATCCAGGTCAGCTCGATCTGCGACGACAACGCGCTGGCGCTCGACATCCGTCCCGACGCGCAGCGCACCGCCCGTGGAACGCTGGTGCTGGATTACGGTGAGGCGGGGCGGCTCGCGCTCGACGCCGGCACGTCCCATGTCACCGTCTCGGCGGAGCCGGCCCTCAGCCGCCGGGTCGTCGCCGCGCTGAGGCCGGTCACAGGCTCGCAGCGGGTTGCCGCCGCCCTGCCGGCGCCGCGCTATCCGCGGTCCTACGTCGAGGAGCTGCGCGGGGTCCGCGACGCGTACGTCCGGCTCGGCGACGTGCGCGCGGTGCGCACCGAGCGTCGGATCTCCAAGTCGGCGGTGCGCTTCGAGCTCGGCCTCGCCCGCGAGCTTGGCGCACAGCGTTTGCGGCGGCGGGCCGGCTGGTCGCCGGGCCCGGGCTGCTCGACCGAGCCGGCCTGAGCCTCGCCGCACGTCGCGGGCCGCCGCGCGGCCGCCGCGCGCGTGACCGCCGGCAGCGCGCCGGCACGGCCGGCGCGCTGCCGGCGCGTAGCCGGCCCGCGAGCCGCCGCGTGGCCGCCGCAGCCGGGGCGCGGCCCGCTACTTCACCAAGCCGCACGCGATGCGCGGGCCCGAGTCGCCGGTGGCGAGCGTCATCGCGTCGGGGTCGGGGTCGTAGCGGTCGGCCGGGATGTTCGCCGCGTTGTCGGGCAGCGCGTGGATCATCGCCGCGCTGCCGTCGGCGTCGCGCAGCTGCGCGAGCGTGAAGCGGTCCGTGGTGAAGCGCGCCTCGGCCTTGCCGCCCTTCGTCGCAAGCAGGGGCGGCATGTCGCCCGCGTGTCCGGGATGCCCGACGGTAGCCGGATTGAGGTGCGGGCCGGCCGACATGAAGCTCGGTCCCTCGCACTTGCCGACCGTGTGCACGTGGAAGCCGTGGTAGCCGGGGCTGAGCTTGCGCGCGACCACCGTCACGCGGACGGCGCGGCTCTTGCCGGGCCGTTCGAAGCGCACCGTGCCGACCGACTCACCGGCGGCGTTTACAAGCGTCGCGCGAGCGGTGCGCTTGTCCTTCGTGTCCGCGCCCTGCGCCAGCAGCGCACCGGACAGCGTGGCGCCCGCGACCGCGAGCAGCACCACCGCGGCAAGACCCTTCCTGCGTCGTACGTTGTGCTTCATCTCGTGCCCCCATGGGTTGGCCTTCATCCGCCGGTCTGTAAAGGCCACTGCCCGCGGACGGCGCCGACCAAGCCAGCCTGGCGCGCGACCGTCCGTCCGAGCACGCCTCGCGACCGCAGTGCGTACCTCTCGCGCATAGCTCCTGACGGTTGTCACGAAGGAGGACGTGTCCAAGTACGAGCAGTCTGCGTTCGGATAGATAGAGAGAAGCGTCTCTCACACGACCACGGGGAAACGGCCCGCTGGATGCTCCGGCATCGAGCGGGCCGTGTCGTGTCCGGGTTTGCAGCGCGCGGCGAGCCGCTCGGGGTAGCCGCGGCGGGGTCGCCCGGGTACCCTGGTTTGCGTGTCCGGACAATGGCTTGGCACCGAGATCCCGCTGCGTGCGCATCAGGAGCGTCCCAAAGGCATGGGCCTGCACATCTGCGCGGTCGTGCAGCGCGGATCGGGTTCGCCGAGCGAGTACGTCGAGGTCGTCAACGACGGCGCGGAGCCCGTGCCGGTGACGGGGCTCGAGCTGACGGAATCCACGGGGAAGGACCACGAGCACGTCTACACGTTTCCCGCCGGTGACCTCGACCCCGGCGAGACCGCCTACGTCTACAGCGGCAAGGGCAAGAACCAGCGCACGCGCACGGGCGACCTGATCCTGTACGCCGGCCTCGAGACGACCGTCTGGAAGGACGACTCGCACGTCGCGTACCTGCGCCACCCCGACGGCAAGATCATCGACACGATGCACGCGGGCCGCCCGCCGCGCCACCCCGACGGCCACTAGCCGAACCGCCTCTTCGCCTCGCGCTGCGGTGTTCAGCTCGGCTCAGTCCGCTTCCCGCAGCCGTCGGGCATCGTCCGTGCGCCCCGCCGAGTCGTAGGCGGTGGCGAGGTCGTGGCGGGTGTTGAGTGTGGCGGGGTGCTCGGCGCCGAGGATCCGCTCGCAGTCGATGAGCAACGGCTCATAGATTGTGATCGCGTCGTCGGCACGCCCCGCCGCCTGGTAGGTCGCGGCGAGGTTGTGCCGAGTGGTGAGCGTGCCGGGGTGCTCAACGCCGAAGATCCGCTCGCGGGCGGCGAGCAGCGGCTCGAAGATCGCGATCGCGTCATCGACACGCCCCGCCGCCTGATAGGCGGAGGCGAGGTAGCTGCGGGTGATGAGCGTGTCGGGGTGCTCGGCGCCGAGAATCCGCTCGCAGTCGATGAGCAGCGGCTGATAGATCGCGATCGCGTCATCGACACGCCCCGCCACCTGGTAGGCGCCGGCGAGGTTGTGGCGGGTGGTGAGCGTGTCGGGATGCTCGACGCCGAGTATCCGCTCGTGGTCGGCGAGCAGCGGCTCGTAGATCGCGATCGCGTCATCGACACGCCCCGCCACCTGGCAGGCGAGCGCGAGGTTGTTGCGGGTGATCAGCGTGGAGGGGTGCTCGGCGCCGAGGATCCGCTCGTGGTCGGCGAGCAGCGGCTCGTAGATCGCGATCGCGTCATCGACACGCCCCGCCGCCTTGTAGACCACGGCGAGGTTGTTGCGGGTGGCTAGCGTGGAGGTGTCCTCGGCACCGAGGATCCGCTCGCAGTCGGCGAGCAGCGGCTTGAAGGTCGCGATCGCGTCTTCGTGCCGGCCCGCCCATTGATAGGCGGTCGCGAGGTGGTTACGGCTCGCTAGCGCCTGTGGATGATCGCAGGGAAGGAGCCGGCGAGCGTGAGCCAGCGTCCCTTTCGCGGACGCGAGACTGCGCCCACCCGGGGGGTGGGCGTGATGCAGGTAACACGTCGCGCGGTTGAGCAGGTCGATGAGCCTGGCGCCAGCGTCGCCGGGGTCACCCGGCGTGTCGGCAAGCGCGAGCGCGTGGGGCAGCAACTGCTCGCACAGCGCCCAGCTCGCCGGCAGCTCGACATCCCGCGGGAACCGCGCGTCGACCGCTTCGATCGCGCTGAGCGCACCGGCTGGGTACTCGCCGGACTCGGCGTCATCGCGGACGACCTTCTGCAGCAGGCGGTGGACGCCGACGGTGGTGTCATCGACGGTCGCGAGGCTGTACCGGGCAAGCGCGTTGAACGCGTCCGTCAGGCGTTTGCGACCCAAGGGCGTGTCGTCGTCGAGCACCCCGAACAGCGACTTGGCGATCGCGTCCGGCGCGACGTAGGCGGCCATGTCGAGGATCGCGCCCGCCAGCGGCGCCAGCTTCGTGGCCGCCGCGATCGACGGCTTCCACGTCGACGCCACGGTCTGCGCGTACGAGAGATCCGGCCGGCTGTCGAACAGCTCGGCGGCCGGGAGCCCGTCGAGCAGCAGCCGGTAGTCGCTGAAGCTCGTGCCCTCGACGCAGTACGCGGCGGCGTGCCCAAGCGCGAGCGGCAGGCAGCCCAGCGCCCGGGCCAGCTCGCGCGCTCCCGGCTCGTCGTCGATGCGCTCGGCGCGCTCGGTCAGATAGCGCGTCGCGGTGTCCTCGTCGAAGACGTCCACCGCGAGCACCGGGCCGAACTGGCGCAACGTCCGGTCACGCGAGGTCACGAGCACCCGGCCGTGCTCACCGCGCGGCAGCAGATCCGCCAGCTGCTCGGCGGACTCGACGTTGTCGAGCACGAGCAACCAGCGCCGATCGCAGCCGGCGAGCCACTCCAGCGCCGCACGCGCGCGATCGGCCGGCGCGAGCTCGTCGACGCGCAGGCCGAGCGCGACGGCGAGGCGCGAGAGATCGGCGATCCCGCCGTCCTCGGCGCCGACCCACGCCACGACGTCATACGCGCCGCTTCTCGTGTGGACGTAGCGGGCCGCGAGCTGGCTCTTGCCGACGCCGCCGAGGCCCGTGATCGCCTGCGTGATGAGCGCCCGATCGTCCTGGCCGAGCTTCGCGTCGAGGTCGGCGAGCTCGTCCTCGCGGCCGGTGAAGGACGGCGCGACCGGAGGGACGTTGAACCGCACGCGCGCCGCGCGTCCGGGCTGACCGGTCGGGCCGCTGCCGGCGGGCCGAGCGTCGTCGAGCATGCCGACGAGCACCGCGACGACGTCGGCGATCGCGCCGTCGATATCGCCGGCCATCGCGATCGGGCCGTCGCGGCCAGGGTCATGCGTCCACTGCACGCGCTCAAGCGCGTCCACAGCCGCGTAGCGGCACTGACGCAGCAGCGCGCAGGCCAGCGGCACCTCGCGCGCGACGAGCGCCGGCAGCTCCTCCTCGGCGATGAACGGCGAAGCCAGGAAGTCCGGGCTGACGAGCAGCAGCGCGACGTCCGCACGCGCGATCGCCGCCTCGAGCTCGGGCCGCCACTCGCGCCCCGTCTCAATCGCCCTGTCGACCCACACCTCAATCCCGAGCCCTCGCCGCTCGGGCTCGAGCATCTTCACGAAGCGCTCCACCCATGCGGCGTCCTCGCGGCTGTAGCTCACGAACACCACGGGACCCGACCCGGCCGACGCGCCGTCCTGCTGCGGTCGTCCTCGCGCGGCGGTCATCCTCCGGCGAGCCTAACCGCGCAGCCGACGAGCGCCAAACGCCGCGACGCGAGGGGGCGCCCCTTCTCGACGCTCGCCCGGCTAGCGTTGTGCGCATCGCCTACCTCGCCGCCGACACTCGCTACGACCGGATGCCGTACCGCCGCTGCGGTCGCTCAGGCCTGCGGCTCCCAGCGCTCTCGCTCGGCCTCTGGCAGAACTTCGGGCACGACCGGCCCCTCGACGTCCAGCGCGCGATCCTGCTGCGCGCCTTCGATCTGGGGGTCACGCACTTCGATCTCGCCAACAACTACGGGCCGCCGTTCGGCTCGGCTGAGGAGAACTTCGGTCGCATCCTGGCCACGGACCTGCGGCCCTACCGCGACGAGCTGATCATCTCCAGCAAGGCCGGCTACGACATGTGGCCCGGTCCCTACGGCGAGTGGGGCTCGCGCAAGTACGTGCTCGCCTCGCTCGACCAGAGCCTCCGCAGGATGGGGCTCGACTACGTCGACATCTTCTACTCGCACCGCTACGACCCCGACACGCCGCTCGAGGAGACGATGGGCGCGCTGGCAAGCGCGGTGTCCGGGGGCAAGGCGCTGTACGCGGGCATCTCCTCCTACTCGGCGCAGCGCACGCTCGAGGCCGCGGCGATCCTGCGCGACCTCGGCGCCCCGCTGCTGATCCACCAGCCGTCCTACTCGCTGCTGAACCGCTGGATCGAGCCGGACCTGCTCGACGTGCTGGGCGAGCAGGGGATCGGCACGATCGTGTTCTCGCCGCTCGGGCAGGGGATGCTGACCGACAAGTACCTCGCCGCCATCCCGGACGACTCGCGCGCGGCGCAGAACGACTCGCTCAAGCGCGACTTCCTGACCGAGGAGAACCTCGCGCGGGTGCGCGCGCTGAACGAGTTCGCGAGCGGGCGCGGCCAGACGCTCGCGCAGATGGCGATCGCGTGGACGTTGCGCGACCCGCGCGTCACGTCGTCGCTCGTCGGGGCGTCAAGCGTCGCGCAGCTCGAGGAGAACATCGCGGCGCTCGACGCGCTCGAGTTCACCGACGCCGAGCTCGCGGAGATCGACAAGCACGCCGTCGACTCGGGCATCAACCTCTGGGAGGGGTCGTCAGCGCCTGACGCCTGACGCTACTGCTACGCTGCGTAGCAGTCATGCCACGTCGCACGATCCCCCAGCGCGACCTGCGCAACAACATCGCAGCCATCCTGCGCGAAGCCGAGGCCGGGACGGTCTTCACGGTGACGGTCCATGGTCGAGCAGTCGCGCAACTCGGTCCGCCGGCCATGCCCACCGGGCCGCGGACGGATGTCGACCGCACGACGATCCTCGACATCCTTGCGCTTGCGATCGACGGCGACGCGCTGGCCGCCGACCTCGACGCCGCCGAGGCACCGCTCGCCGATCCCTGGCACCCCGCATGACGGGCGCGCTGCTCGACACGTCCGTCCTCATCTCCTCCGCAGAGGACGCCCGCGCCTCGCTGCCCGAGTCCGCGGCCATCTCTGTCATCACCCTCGGCGAACTGCGGGCGGGGGTCATCCGCGCCAAGGACGACGTCGTGCGCGCCGCCCGCCAAGCTCATCTCACCGCGGTCCGCGCGGCGTTCGCACCGCTGCTCGTCGACGAGAGCGTCGCCGAGCACTACGGCGACGCTCTCGCTCACGCCCGCGCAGCCGGCCGCATCGTCAAGGCGACCGATCTCCTCATCATCGCGACCGCATCCGCGACCGGCCGCACGCTGCACACGCTCGACCGCGCCCAGGCCGGCCTGGCCCGAGCCCTCGGCCTCACGGTGTCGGGCGTCGCCTGACGCCCGCGGCTACCCCAGGACGAGCTCGAGCCGGCGCTCGAGCGCGCCCGCGATGGCCTCGCGCACGAAGCCCTGCTCGAAGCGCTCGACGGTCGCCTCGAGGAAGCCCTCGATGACCAGCCGCTTGGCCTTCTCGAGCGACAGCCCGCGCGAGCGCAGGTAGAACAGCTGCTCGAGGTCGATCTGGGCGATCGCCGCCGCGTGCGTGCAGCGCACGTCGTTGGCGAGGATCTCAAGGCCCGGGACGGAGTCCGCGTGCGCGGTCTTCGTCAGCAGCAGGTTGCGCGACTCCTGGAAGGCGTCGATCTGCTGCGCGCCCGGCTCGACCTTGATCATGCCCGACCACACGGTGTTCGAGCGGCCGTCGAGGATCCCGCGAAACGCGAGATCCGACGTCGTGTTCGGCGCGTCGTGGACCTGCGTCGTCGCGTAGTCCAGGTGCTGGCGCTTGTGCGTCGCGTACGCGCCGGTCACCTTCGCGTCGGCGCCCGGCCCGATGAGCTTCGTGTCCATCGCGACGCGGCCGTTGCCCGCGCCGAAGCCGAGGGCGATCCAGTCGAGCGCACCGTCGCGGTCGACAGTCGCGCGCTGCGTGCCGAAGATCCACGCCTTCTCGCTGAGACCCTGCGCGCAGACGTAGCGCAACCGCGCGTTCTGGCCGACCGACAGCTCGACGACCGTGTTCAGCAGGCCGTCCGTGTCGTCGTAGGCGGAGACGTACTGCTCCCAGACCTCGGCCGACGCGCCCTCCTCGAGGACGACGAGCGTGCGCCACTGCAGCGCGGTCTGGCCCTGCGCCTGCACGACCGTCACGACGATCGGAGCGTCCACCGCGACGCCGCGCGGGACGTAGACGAACGCGCCGCCCTCCCAGCCAGCCTCGTTGCGAGCGACGAACGGATCGTCCGCGTCGACGACCGTGCCGAAGTACCGCTCCACGAGCTCGGGATGCTGCTGCACGGCAAGGCTCAGGGGCAGGACGATGACCCCATCGGCGCCGGTCTCGGAAGACGCACCGTCGAACGCATGGTCGACCTGCTCCAACCGCGTCGCGCCCTCCGGCGCGTCCACGACCGTCAGCGATCCGACGTCGAGATGCGCGCCGATGCGCTCGGGCTTCTCGAACGCGTCGAGGTCGAGCTTCTTCAGCGACGTGAACTCCCAGCCCGGGTTGCCGCGAAACGACGGCAGCGGGAGGCTGTCCCGCAAACCAACGGCGCGCTCGCGGCGCGCCGTCAGCCAAGCAGGCTCGATCAGGGTCCGGCTAGCCAATTGAGCCCTCCATCTGCAATTCGATGAGCCGGTTCATCTCGACGGCGTACTCCATCGGGAGCTCCTTGACGATCGGCTCGATGAACCCGTTGACGATCAGCTTGGACGCCTCTTCCTCGTTCAAACCGTGCGTCATGAGGTAGAAGAGCTGCTCCTCGCCGACCTTCGAGACCGTCGCCTCGTGGCCGACGTCGACGTCGTCCTCGCCGATGCGGATCGTCGGGTAGGTGTCCGAGCGCGAGAGATCGTCGAGCAGCAGCGCGTCGCAGACGACCTTCGACTTCGAGCCGTGCGCGCCCTTGGCGACTTCCAAAAGCCCCCGGTACGAGCCGCGCCCGCCGTCCTTGGAGATCGACTTCGCGAAGATGTTCGACGTCGTGTTCGGCGCGGCGTGGATGATCTTGCCGCCGGCGTCCTGGTGCTGGCCGGCGCCCGCGAAGGCGATCGACAGGATCTCGCCGTGCGCGCGCTCGCCGGTCAGGTAGACCGACGGGTACTTCATCGTGAGCTTCGAGCCGAGGTTGCAGTCGACCCACTCGACGGTCGCGTCGCGCTCGGCGATCGCGCGCTTGGTGACGAGGTTGAACACGTTCGTCGACCAGTTCTGCACCGTCGTGTAGCGGATCCGGGCACCCGGCTTGGCGATCAGCTCGACGACCGCGGAGTGCAGCGAGTCGCTTGAGTACGTCGGGGCCGTACAGCCCTCGACGTAGTGCACGAACGAGCCTTCGTCGGCGATGATCAGCGTCCGCTCGAACTGGCCCATGTTCTCCGTGTTGATGCGGAAGTAGGCCTGCAGGGGCATCTCGATGTGGACGCCCGGCGGGACGTAGACGAACGAGCCGCCCGACCAGACCGCGCTGTTGAGAGCCGCGAGCTTGTTGTCGTTCGGCGGGATGATCGTCGCGAAGTACTCCTTGATCAGGTCCTCGTGCTCGCGCAGGCCCGTGTCCATGTCCGTGAAGATGACGCCCTGGGCCTCGAGCTTCTCGTTGATCTGGTGGTAGACCACCTCGGACTCGTACTGCGCGCCGACGCCGGCGAGGAACTTGCGCTCGGCCTCCGGGATGCCGAGGCGGTCGAAGGTCTTCTTGACGTCGTCCGGGACGTCGTCCCACGAGCGCTCGGCCTTCTCGGACGCACGCACGAAGTAGTGGATGTCGTCGAAGTTGACCTCGGCGAGGTGCGGCGAGCCCCAGGTCGGCATCGAGCGCGCGTAGAAGTACTCGAGCGCCTTGAGGCGGAACTCGCGCATCCACTGCGGCTCTGACTTGAACTCCGAGATCTTCGCGACGAGCTCCTTGGAGAGCCCCTTCGGCGCCTTGTACAGGTAGTTCTCGGCATCGTGGAAGCCGTACTTCTCCGTGTAGTCGGAGTTGATGCCCTGAAGGCCCTCTTGCTCGGCGATGGTCTCGGGAGTTGCCATGTCGGTTACTCAACCTCCAGCTTGATCATGTCGTCCTCGACCCTGACGTCGAACGTCTCGACGGGGACGTAGGCGGGCAGGGTCTTGGGCTTACCGGTGCGTAGGTCGAAGATGGAGCCGTGACGGGGACATTCGACGGTGCATGCCGCCTGGTCGAAGTCGCCGTCGGCGAGCGTGCCGTTGTCGTGCGAGCAGCGATCCTCGATGGCGTAGAGCGTGCCGTCGCAGTTGAAGATCCCGATCTCGAGATCCTCCCACTCGACGACGCGAGCGGTGCCGGGGGGCAGCTCGGAGAGGGGGCAGATGTCGAGGGTCTCGGTCACGTGGGAAACGCACCTGCGCCCAATCCCGTCTGGGGCGCTCGGATTTGCGTCTGTGCAGTGTAGCGCCGCTTCGGCGCGCCGTGCTAGAACGCGATCGGCCAAGCGCCGAGCGTTTCGAGCTCGTCGAACAGCGCTCAGCCGGCCGGCTGCAGCCTGGCCGCGAATGCGCGGCCGCCGAACTCGAAGACCGCGCGTGCGGGATCGCGCGCGTTCGAGCTGATCGAGATCGACGTCGTGGTGAAGCGGCCCGGTCCGAAGCCGAGGGCGGGCGCCGGGAGCGGCCGGCCGCCGGCGAGCGCGGCAAGGCTCACCTGCAGGCCCATTCGCGGGACAGATCCGCCGACGCCTACCGCGCCTGCGCCGCCCGGCGCCACGCCCACCGCGAGCGCGTCGAAGAAGCTCGCGGGCGACGGCAGCGCCGTGGTCGTGACCCGCCCGCTCGGCGCGCGCACCGTGACGTAGGCGTGCTCTCCATAGGCCGGGGCGCCGCCGCGGCGTGCCCACGCGACGGCGATCGAGCCGTCGCGTGCGCGCGCCGGAGCTGTCGCCTTCAACGCCCTGTCGGGTCCACGCTGCACGAACGACGTCCGCGCACGGCCGTCGAGTGACTTGCGCGTGATCGCGAGTCGCAGGTTCGGGCGCTTGCCGCGCTGATAGGCCGCGATCTGCCCGCCGTGCCCGTCGGGCGACATCGTGAGCTCGCTCAGGCCCGTGTCGAAGTAGCTGAGCGAGAGCTGTCCCGTGAGGCGGACAAAATCGCGTGGTGCGTTGAAGGCGAGGTTGCGTCGCTGCCGTGCGACGGCGAGCTCGGTGCCGCGCTTCTTGCTGATCCGCACAAGCCCCGCGATCGCGCGAGCTTGCCTCCACTGCAGCGTGAGCGGCGACCAGCCGGTCGGCGCGACCTTCCGCGCGGTGCCGAGACGCCCGTCGATGCGCACCGGCACGAGCCGCGGGGGATCCTCGGCGTTGTCGGAGAACTCCTCGCCGGCGATCAGGACGCCGCGATGCCCGCGCGTCGCGGCGATCGCGCCGAGCTGCGTCGAGCTCCCGCGCGGGCGCACGGCCCGCGATCGTGTCGGGGCGCGACCCGGCTGCCAGACGCTCACCCTCACGCCGGTGCAGCAGTCGTCGTCGCGCAGGTCCGTCGCGACATGCGAGCCATCGAGGTAGGAGAACGCCACGAGCGCGACGCCGCGCGAGTCGATCGCGACGCGCGGGCGAAAGCCGCTCGACGCGATGCGCCGCGGGGCGGAGAACGCCCGGCGCGCACTGGCCCGCGCGACGTACACGCCGTCGGGCTTCGACACGACCGCGACCGCGTCGCCGCGGTCGTTGCTCGCCAGCGCGGTGTTGGAGATCGCGTCGCCTTGGGTCGCGCCGAGGTCCTGCGGGCTCGTCCAGGTCGGAGCGGCGGCCCCGGCGGGACTTGCGGCAGCAAGGAGCGCGGCGACGACGGCGGCGAGCACGGTGCAGGAACGCTGTTTCATGTCGGACCTCCAGGTTGTCGCAACGGGCAGACGGTGGGAGCGGTCGCCTGCAGCTCGGTGAAGGCGGGTCGGCGCGCGCCCGTGTACGTCAGCAGGCCGGTGTCCCAGGCGCGCGGCCCCGGCGGCGGCGCGACGAGCTGGTACCAGACGAGCGAGCGCACGCGCGGCTGGGCGCAGACGAGCGCGAGCCCGGCGAGCGCGCTGCCCGCGCGCAGCCGCGCGGGGACGAAGCGCGACCGCGCGGCGACACCCCATTCGATGAGGTCGACCGGCAGCGGCGCGCCCGTCGGGCTGCGCAACGCGCCGGCGGCGGCGAAGCGGTCGACGTGCGCGACGAACCTGCGCAGCGAGCCGGTCGTCGCGTCGTCGCGCCGGCCGGGGTAGCTCGGCGTCCAGCGCAGCGTGTAGGGGTGCAGGCCCACGCCGTCGGCTTGAAGGCCACCGCAGTGCAGCTTCGGGCGGCGCCGGTCGTGGCCGTCGAGGCACAGGATCTTGCGCAGGAAGTGCAGCGGCGGGATCGCCGGCTCGGGATCGCCGAGCGGCGCGAGGTTGCCGAACACGATCCTTGCCCGCGGGTCAGCGGCGCGGACAGCGTGAAACGCGCGGCGGTACAGCCAGCGGTAGCGCTGCGCGGCCTCGGCGCGCGGGCGCAGCGAGGTCGGCCAGTTGGGCTCGTTCCAGACGGCGTAGCTCTCGACCTTCCCCGCGAGCGCGGTCGCCACGGCTGACGCGAACCGCCCGAAGGCGGGCGCGCTCGGACGGACCGCCGACGTGCGGTGCGTGGGGTTCGCCCAGCCGGGAGCGGGCCCCGTGAGCAGCACCATGACGGTCATGCCGCGCATGCGCACGCGATCGACGGCCGCGGCGAGGATGCCCGTGTGGATGCGCCCGCGCCGCGGCTGCAGGCTCGACCACTGCGCCTTGAGCTTGACGAGCGAGCCACCGAGTGCGGCAGCCGCGTCGAGCGCGCGATCGGCGTTCAGCCGCGGAGCGAGCGGCGAACGCCCCGGATAGCCGAAGTACGCCGGCATGAAGACGGCGTCGTCCTGGATGCCAAGCGCAAGCGGCTGGCGCGTCACCTGCGCTCCGGCGTGCGCCGGCGCCGCGGCCACGATGCCGGCGACGCAGGCTAGGACGAGCGTCGCGGATCGGAGGACTGTCACAGCACTCAACGACGCGGCGGCCCGCCTCGAGTTGCGGTCTCGGACGAGCTCCGCTCCACGTCTGCTTCCGTGAGGCCGTCGCCGGTCGTGCCCTCCCAGGCCTCCCGCGCGCCGGAGGACTCCCACTCCTCCCAGGCGGCGGCGTAGTCGCGCTCGAGCTCCGCGGGACTGAGAATCGAAGCGGTCAGCGTCGGCGCGCCGAAGGGGCGAGCGCCGGGTTCGTCCAACCGGCGTCGGTCGGGTTGACGTTCGTGCCCGGCGCGACGATCTCGTCGATGCGGTCGAGCAGCGCGTCGTCGAGCTTCACGTCCGGCGCCCCGAGCTGCGACTCGAGCTGCTCCATCGTCCGCGGGCCGATGATCGCCGCCGTGACGGCCGGGTGGCCGATGACGAACGCGAGCGCCATGTCGATGAGCGAGATGCCGGCCTCCTCGGCCAGCTTGCCGAGCGCGTCGGCGGCCTCGAGCTTGGTCTGATTCGCCGGGATCGAGAGGTCGTAGCGGTCGGGGACCAGCGCGCTGCGCTTCGAGGTCAGGCCGTCGGCGCCCTTACGCCAGCGACCCGACAGCCAGCCGCCCGCCAGCGGGCTCCACGCGATGACGCCCATCCCGTGCTCCAGGCACGTCGGGAGCACGTCGGCCTCGATCCCGCGAGCCACGATCGAGTACGGCGGCTGCTCGCAGACGAAGCGCTGCAGCCCACGCTCGCGAGCCACCCACTGCGCCTTGACGATCTGCGCCGCCGGGTAGGTCGACGAGCCGACGTAGCGCACCTTGCCCTGCGCCACCAGATCGCTCAGCGCGCCGAGCGTCTCCTCGTGGTCGGTCCACGGATCCCAGCGGTGCACCTGGTAGAGGTCGATCCAGTCCGTCTGCAGGCGCTTGAGCGACGCCTCTACCTCGCGGAAGATCCAGCGCCGCGAGTTGCCCGCCTCGTTGAGGTCGTCGCCCATCGTGCCGTGGAACTTCGTCGCGAGCACGACGCCGTCGCGGCGCCCGCCCGCGAGCGCCTTGCCGACGATCTCCTCGGACTCTCCGCGCGCGTAGACGTCCGCCGTGTCGATGAAGTTGATACCCGCGTCGAGCGCGCGATGGACGATGCGCACGCACTCGTCGTGATCGGGCTCGCCCCACGCGCCGAACATCATCGCGCCGAGACACAGCGGGCTGACGTGCACGCCGGTGCGCGCAAGCGTTCGTTGATCCATCCGACCGACGTTAGCGGCAGCCCTCGGGTGTGACGCCGTCCGTCCCGGCGGACGCGCGTGCCGCCGGGACGTTCGCGCGATCAGCCGGGGAGCGGCGCTCCCTCCTCGGTGAACGGCGGCGGCGAGTAGGCCGCGCCAGGCGTCGCGCCGAGCGCGAGCAGCTGGATCGGCTCGTCGCCGGTCGTGATCTTGCGCGTGACGCCGGGGCCGACGCGCGCGAACACGCCCGGCTCCAGGCGGTAGTCCCGGCCGTCGGCGTGCAGCGTGGCCGAGCCCGACAGTGCCGTGTAGACCTCCTCCTGGCCGTCGTGAGCGTGGTCGTGCTCGGGGAAGTGCTCGAAGTGCGGCGGGAAGTTCTCGACCTGCATCCCGAACGACGTGATGCCCAAGCTCGCGCGGGCGCGACAGAAGCCGCCGCCGTTGGGTGAGTCGAACTCCTCGATCCGCTTGATCGCGACATCAGACATGGTGCTGCCTCCTCAGGGCTGAAACGAAGCTGTCGTACAACCGACGGACGCAGAGGGGCCAGATCGACATCGCGGGCGAAAGAAATCTCGCGCCGGCCGGTCAGGCGACGCCCGCCTCGGCCCGGTAGGCCTCGAGGCGCTCCACGAGCTCGTCCGGCTGGCTCAGGGCGAGCAGGTGACCGCCGGGCATCTCGTCCTGCGTGATGCCGAGGCGCTCTTCGGCGATCGCGCGTTGGAACTCGACCGGAAACAGCCGGTCGTCGCGCCCTTGAAGGACGCGCGTGAGCACGTCGGGCCAACGCGCGAGCGCCCACGGCTGCGCGAACGGCGTGTCCGACTGCGCCGGTTCGTCTTGCGCCATCGCCTCCGCGGTCACCTCGGGCGAGACGTCATGGAAGAACGTGTCGAGCATCTCCGGATCGTCGTCGAGCGACCGCCCGTCGCGCGCCGCCTGCTCCTCGCGCGCCGCGGCGGCGCCGGTTGCCGCCCCCCACTCCCCCGGCGACTCGCCCGGCTTGCCGATCATCGCGTTGAGCAGCACCAGCAGCTCGACCCGGACGCGCTCGCAGACGATCGGTCCCGTGAAGCCACCCATCGACTGCGCCACGACGATCAGGTCGCGCCGGTCGCCGATCGCCTCGACGACGGCGTCTGCGTACTCGGCCAGCCCGGCCGCGTCGTCGCCCGCGGGCAGCTCGACCGCGACTACGTCGTGCCCGCGGTCGCGCAGCAGCGGCGCCACCCGGTGCCAGTACCACGCGCTCCCGCCGGCACCCGGGATCAGGACGTAGGTCGCCATCTGGCGCAAGTCTGGCATCCGGCGCGCCGGTCGACGCCGTCTGCCACCATCGCCGCCCGTGAATCGCGCCGTCCGAGCCACCGTCCTCGCCGTGCTCGCGCTGCTCGCGGGCGCCGCTGCGGCGAGCGCCCAGGAGAACGAGTACGCGAAGTGCCCTGCCGCCGGCGACGCGATGTTCGTCGAGGTCAGCCGCGCGACCTGCGAGGAGGCGGACGCCGTCGCGGTCGCGATCACCGCCGCGCCGCCGAGCGCCATCGAGGGCGCGGTACAGGCGACGGGCTGGTCCGCGCTGCGCATCGCCGCCAACGACTTCCAGGAGTCCTACGACCTCGTCGCGATCCGCGGGCTCGCGGCGCTGCGAATCCGCCGGCGCGGCGTCGCGCCGGACCTCGACGGCTGGATGGCGGGCCGCGAGCTGCTCTTCTCGCGCCAACCGCTCGTCGGGGGCGCGAAGCCGCCGCGCGACTCGACGCTCTGCACCTCGTCGTTCTTGCTCAAGATCGGCACGCACCGCGCCGGATTGACGGCCGCGCACTGCGCGGGCACGTCGAAGAAGTCCAACACGACGCGGCGGCGCAACTCGGCGCTGCGCCGTGCGCCGCAGCCGCGGGATCGTCCTCGGCCGCGTGCGGCGCAACCTCGCCCGCCGCGCCCGCCCGCTCGACGCGATGGTCCTGCCCGTGCCGTCCGGCGCGAACCGGCCGGCCGCGCCCGTCATCGACCGCTTCATCTGGCGCCCGCCGTGGTTCGTGCGCGGCACCGCCAGCCCGCGGATCGGGCGCCGCGTCTGCTACTCGGGCATCACGAGCGGACCGGACAACTGCGGGGAGATCGTGCGCTCGTTTCCGGGAACCGGCGGCCTGCCGTGCACGACGATCACCGCGCGGTCCGGCGACAGCGGCTCGCCCGTCTACACCGAGCCTTCCGCGGACGGCATCGTGAAGGCCGTGGGCGTCGCGAACATCGTCTTCGGACTACTGCAGAGCATGTGCTTCGTCCCGATCGAGCCCGTGCTCGACGCCCTGGACGCGAGCGTCGTCAACGCCGCGCCCTGAGCGCCGCGTCGCTCGTCGGCGCACGCCGATGTAGCGCGTAGACTCTCGAGCCATGACGCTACCTACGGATCGGCTCAAGGCAGAAGTCGGTGTCCGCGAGCTCCATGACCACCTCAGCCGCTATGTCCAGCACGTCCAGAACGGCGCGGAGATCGTGGTGACGATGCGTGGGCGTCGCGTGGCGCGTCTCGTGCCCGTCGACGGTCGCGATCCGCTGGCCGAGTTACGTGCGCGAGGGCTCGTCCGCGAGCCGATCGCCGAGCGCCGGCAGCGCGCCGGCCGAGCTCGCCTTGCCACGGCCGAGCCGGTGTCCGACCTCATCGAGGATCAGCGACGCTGATCGTCTACTTCGACACGTCCGCGCTGATCAAGCTCATCTTCGACGAGCGCGGCTCAGCGGACGCAGCCGAGCTCTGGGATCGCGCCGGCATCGCGATGTCCGGCCAGCTCGTCTATCCCGAGGCACGAGCGGCGGTGGCGGCAGCCGGCCGGGCGGGCCGGGTCGACCACAAGGTCCGACGCTTGGCCATCGCTGAACTCGACGCCCTGTACGCCGAGCTACGAATCGTCGGTATCGACGAACCGCTTGCTCGTCACGCCGGTGAACTCGCGGAACGTCACGCGCTCCGCGGTTACGACGCCGTCCATCTCGCGTGCGCGCTCGCCGTCGATGCCGACGAGGTCCTGCTTGCGACATGGGACTCGGCGCTCAGCGACGCCGCCAGCGAAACCGGCCGGCTGCTCGTCAACCGCACCGGCTGAACGTCAGCGGCCGGCTTCGGCCTCGCTCTTCGGCGTCGCGGGCTCCCAGTCGACGGCCTGGCCCAAAGCGGCGCCCTTCAGCACCTTCAGCGTCAGCAGCGCGCACTTCATCCGCGTCGCGGAGATCGTGATGCCGAGCAGGTCGAGGACGTACTGGCGGTCGAGCTTGAGCAGCTCGTCGATCGACATGCCCTTGATCTCATCCGACGTCATCGACGCCGACGCCTGCGAGATCGCACAGCCGTGGCCGGAGAAGCGGATGTCCTCGATCTTGTTGTCCGCGTCGACCTTGATCTCGACCTTCAGCTCGTCGCCGCACAGCGGGTTCGTGTCCTCGAACTCGAGGTCGTGCTCGTCGAGGTGGCCCCAGTTGTGCGGGCGCTTGTAGTGCTCGAGGATCTCCTCGCGGTAGATGCTCTCCATGCCGTTGCTCATGCGAAGATCCTCCGGACCTCTTGGATGGCATCGACGAGCGCGTCGATGTCCGCGCGCGTCGTGTGGACCGCGAACGAGGCCCGCGTCGTCGCGGCGACGTCGAAGCGCTTCATCAGCGGCTGCGCGCAGTGATGGCCCGCGCGCACGCATACCCCCTGGCTACCCAGGATCTCGGCGACGTCGTGCGGGTGGATGCCGTCGATCGTGAACGCGACCAGCGCGCCGCGGCGCTCGGCGTCCAGCGGACCCATGATGTTCAGGCCTGGCACCTCGCCAAGCCGCTGCAAGGCGTACGCGCAGATCTCGTGCTCGTGGGCGCGGACGTTGTCCATGCCCAGGTCGTCGAGGAAGTCCACCGCGGCGCCCAGGCCGATGCCCTCGGCGACCTGCAGCGTCCCGGCCTCGAACTTCGCCGGCAGCGTCCCGAAGCGGATCTCCTCGATCGAGACCGACGCGATCATGTGCCCGCCACCGAGGAACGGCGGCATCGCGTCGAGGATCTCGCCGCGGCCGTGCAGCACGCCGATGCCGGTCGGCCCGTAGATCTTGTGGCCCGTCCAGATGTAGAAGTCGGCGTCGATCGCGCCGACGTCGACCGGGATCTGCGGCACGGCCTGCGAGCCGTCGACGCAGACGACCGCACCGGCGGCATGGGCGCGCTGGACGATGTCCGCGACGGGGTTGATCGTGCCGGCCGCGTTCGAGACGTGCCCGACGGCGACGAGCTTGACCGTGCCGGTCGCGAGATGGCGATCGAGATCGTCGAGCTTCAGGACGCACTCGTCGTCGACGCCGATGATCTCGAAGTTCGCGCCGACCTCCTTGCAGAGCATGTGCCACGGCACGAAGTTCGAGTGATGCTCCATCTCCGACACGACGACCGTGTCGCCGGGGCCGACGTTCGCGCGACCCCACGAGTACGCGACGAGGTTGACGGCCTCGGTCGCGTTCTTCGTGAAGATCGTCGCGCGGGCGGGCCAGTTCAGCCACGCCGCGATGCGGTCGCGCGCGCCTTCGAACAGCTCGGTCGCCTCGGCGGCCAGCGGATAGACGCTGCGATGGACGGTGCCACGATGGTGCTCGTAGTAGTCGTTCATCGCGTCGAGCACGGGGCGCGGCGTCTGCGACGTCGCGGCGGTGTCGAGGTAGACGGTGCCCTCCCGCTCGAGCGACGGGAAGCCCGTGGCGAGCGGCGTGTCGGCGATCGTGCTCATGTCACGCCGGTGTGGCGAACTCTTCGCGGATGCCGGCGTACCCCTCTGCCTCGAGACGGTCGACGAGCTCGGGGCCGCCCTCGGTGGCGATCCGGCCGTCGAACATGATCGAGACGCGCGTCGGCGTGACCATGTGCAGGATGCGCTGGTAGTGCGTGATGATCAGCACGCCCATCTGGCCGTCGGCGACCGTGTTGACGCCGTGCGCGACGACGTTCAGCGCGTCGATGTCGAGGCCCGAGTCGGTCTCGTCGAGGATCGCGAGCTTCGGCTTCTGCAGCGCCATCTGGAGGATCTCCAGGCGCTTCTTCTCGCCGCCGGAGAAGCCCTCGTTGAGGTAGCGCGAGCTGAACTCGTGCGGCACGCTGACGAGCTCCATCGCTGCCTCGACGGTCTTGCGGAACTCCTTGAGCGAGATGTCGGCCTCGCCGCGGGCCTCGCGATGGGCGTTCATGACCATCCGCAGGTACTTCGTGATCGTGACGCCGGGGATCGCGACCGGGTACTGGAACGCCATGAAGAGGCCCATCCGGGCGCGTTCGTCGGTGTCGGCGTCGGTGATGTCCTCGCCGTCGAAGATGATCTGCCCGTCGGTCACGGTCAGGTTCGGGTGACCCATGACCGCGTTGGCGAGCGTCGACTTGCCGGAGCCGTTGGGGCCCATCAGGGCGTGGATCTCGCCGGGGGCGACGGTCAGGTTGACGCCCTTGAGGATCTGCTTGTCCTCGGCTTGGACGTGGAGGTTGCGGATCTCGAGCTCGGGCATGGTCTCCTAGGGTCTTAGACGGTGGTGATCGCCGGCTCGGGCTCACGCGCGGGCGCGGCCTGCCGGGTCTGAAACTCGACGAGCTCGGCGAGCGTCGTGTCGGCGAGCGTCTTGAGGACGTTCGCCTGGACGCGCGTCCAGAGCAGCTTGGTGGCGCAGCCGCGGCCTGAGTCGTCGTGGTGGGAGCACAGCACGCGGCCGTCCCCTCCTCCTCGACGAAGCAGTTCATCGGGGCGACGGTGCCCTCGAGCGCAAGCACCACCTCGTTCATCGCGATGTCCTCGGCGGCGCGGGCGAGCTGGTAGCCGCCGTGCGCGCCGCGGGTGCTCTCGACCAGGTTCGCGCGCTTGAGCAGCGCGACGATCCGCTCGAGGTAGGCGAGCGGGAGGTTCTCGGTGTCTGCGATCGACTTCAGCGACACCGGTTGGTGGCCTGGCTGGCGTCCGAGCTCGATGAGCAAGCGAACGCCGTACTCGGCTTTCGTCGTGAAGAACATGCGGTCGCTAATCCTACCAGCGCGGTCGGGATGGGCACGAGCCCGGTGGCGCGCCAGGTTGGGCGCGGGTGCTAACCGCTTACCTCAAGGCTGGTCCCCCACGGGGCGATCGGCCAGACAGATCCCGTTGAGCTGCAGCCAGTGGCGTTCACGATCGTCGGTGGGCATCACGACCGCGCGACTGAGCCCAAGCATGAGGAACACCTCTACACCGGCACGCATCCGCTGCGCCACGTCCGCGACGACATCCAGGCGGATCGACTGGTCGGCCTCATAGAACCGGACGTCGGTCACACGCACGTACGAAGGCGGATCCGGAGACCTGAGCTGAAGCTGCAGCCTCGGCTTGCCGAACCTGTCATCGGCCTGAAGCTGCGGTCGTCCGCGAGGGCGGATGACCCCGAGGGAGCGGTCGCCATTGCCAGCGTCGACGGCGAACTTCCACTTGCCAACGCGCTGTAGGTCCGCGCCGAACACGTCCTCCAAACCCGGGCGAGCGACGGCGTCGAGCAGTCCGAGGTACTCCGGCTCCGACAGCTCGCCGACGCGACGGAGCTGGCTCGTCCGGATCCGGTAGTCCTCAGTTTCCGGAGGGTCTGGCTCGCGTCGGCCCTCGCCGAGGTCAATCACGCCTCCAACGCTCAACGGCCCGCCCTCGGCACGCAGCAAGTCCCGCGTGAGTAGATCGTCGGGCGACGTAGTGGGCCGCACGTGCTCGAGATTGGACGGGTCGATCCCGGCCACGCATAGTCGCGGCGCCGTCATCCGCGTGAGGTGGTTTACGACGATGCGCATCTGATCAGAGATGAACAGCCTGAACCGACGGCCAGTGCGCGGCCAAGTACTCGCAGACAAGCCGCCGGTGGCACCGCTCGGCCGTCGCCTCGCTGCATAGGAGCGCCGTCCGTCGCTCGAAGTCGGCTGGCGAGAGCACCGACTCGACCCGTCGATATCGAAGCAGGTCGAAGAACGTGGCTTCATACGAGGACCAGTCGCCCTTTCGCTTCTTGTAGGCGTCCAGCATCTCCTGCGTGGGTGCCAGCACGGGCTCGTGCTCATAGGTCGCACCGACGAGCTGGTGCAGGAAGTACGGGAGGTCTCTGGCCTTGGCGAATCCTGCGAGCTGGGAGGAGTTGTTCAAGCGGACGTCGAGCAGGCGCTCGACGCCGGCATCGCTCAACCGGTTGAAGAAGTGCTCAGCCGTCGTCTGTGTGAAACCGATTGTGTAGATCTCCACAGTTCTTCCTCTCCGAACAGCGAGCACTGGCACGCATCCCCTGGCTCAACCGAGCGCTCAACGGCCACTGCGCCATCGGGGAGGATGTGCCGAAGCTCGACCCCGTGATCCGTCAGGACCCGCCCCACGAGCAGCCGGCGATGGCAGTCGCGCGGTTCACCCTCACTGCAAACCAACGCAAGTCGGTGCTCACGCGCGCCGTCGAGGACTCGCCCGATCGCAGCCCGGAAGCGCGGGTCCTCCGACATCGGCCCGTACAGAGCATGTCCATCCGCGTCGTAGTGATCGTCGCGCGTGGGCCGGCCGCCGAGTCCTCGCCCAAGTAGAGGTAGCGGATCCCCGCTTGGCCAATCGCATGCTGGAGAGCATCCCGATTGAACTGCGGAGCGAAGCGGGAGTAGGGATGGGACCGGACGTCGACCAGGAACTCGATCTGCTCCCTGGCGAGGAGCCCAGCGAACACATCGAAGTCGTGGTTCGAATGTCCGACGGTCCAGACGACAAGCCCAGCGGTCATGTCCGGCATCGTACGACCCGTCGCCGACGTATCGCCTGCGCGTACTCACTCGCCGCAGTCGACGGCGTCGTGTGACCAAGGCGAAGGATCGCGCAGCGACCGCCGGTGCACCGATCCGCGAGCGGCATCGCTCCTTCGCGCGAGGTTGGCCGCTACCGCGGAAACGCGCGATCGAGGCGCGAGAGGTGTGCGCGGGCGCCGGGCACGCGGGCGTCGCCGGGCGCGAGCAGCGCTAGCAGGGCCCGCGTCGCCGCCTCGTCGTCCTCGCCCGCGGCGCCGCGGCACCACGCCGCGAGCAGATCGGGGTCGCCGGAGCGCAGGACAGCCGCGCGCAGGCCCTCCTCCAGACGCTCGCGCGCCTCGATGACGCGCGGCGCGGCGGACGCGGGCAGGACGCGGTCGACGGTCACGAACTCGAGCGCGTCGGCCAAGCGGCCGTCGTCGAGCAGCTGCTGCGCCTCGTGCAGATCGCTCGACACCGGAACGGCGAACGCGTACGGCTTCGCTCGCAGCACACCGCCCAGCGTGCGCCGCAGGCGGCTCATCTCGGCGCGCAGCGTCACAGGCTTGCCGGCCTCGCCGTAGACCTCGAGCGTGAGCTCCTCGGCGGTGAGTCCGCGGCCGGCCAGCAGGAGCACCGCCAGGATGTCTGCGTGGCGGCCCGAGAGCTCGTGCGCTCCGCCGGGCAGCACGATCCGCGGGCGGCGGCCGAGCAGCTCGAGCCGCACGCCGGCCGCTCGCTCCGGGCGCGCCGCGCCGTCGCGCCGTCGCCACAGCACGAGGCCGTCGAGGCCGGGCAGCGGTTCGACGTCGGCCACGCCACCATCGGGCAGCGCCAGCTCGGCACCGGGCCGCACCGCCCCGACGATCGCCGGCAGCCAGCCATGCGGCGCCGCCGCGACGACATGGCCCGACGGGCGCACGAGCGCCGTCGGCTGCGGCGCCCCCGCGATGCGCTCGAGATAGGCCTCGCGCATGAGCGCGTCACGCCGCTCGCGGTCGTGGCGCAGGTACGCCTCGGCCATCCCCGCCGCAGCGGTCACGAGCGACAGCGTGTGCGGGTGCGCCGTGCGCAGGTGCCCGGTGAGATCGACGACGCCGAGGATCTCGCCGGTCGCCGGATCGTGGATCGGCGCGCCGGAGCACTGCCACGGGTGGACGATGCGGTTGAAGTGCTCGGCGCTGAAGATCTGCACGGGATGGTCGACCGCGATCGCGGTCCCCAGCGCATTGGTGCCGGCGCCGGTCTCGCTCCAGTCCGCGCCGCAGACGAAGTGCATGTCGTGCGTCGCCTCGATGACGCGGTGGTGGCCCTCGATCCACATGAGCACGCCGTCGGCGTCGGAGATGACGAGCATGTGCGCGGAGTCGCTCGTCGCGTCGCGCAGCAGGTCGCGCAGCATCGGCAGCACCGGATACAGCGGATGGCGCGACCAGCGCTCCTCGATCTCGCCGTCGTCCACGACGATCGGCGCGAGATGGCGGACCGGATCCACGCCGGCATCGCCCGACCGCGCCCACGATTGCGCGACGACGGCGCGCAGGCTGCTCGACACGTCCTTGCCGGTGTGAAACGCCTCGTGGATGCGCTGCAGCCCGCGGGCCTGCGCGAGGCGGTCGCCGAGCGGGCGGACCGCGAGCCACGGGTTGCTTCCTCTCCCCTGGACGACCGCAGAAGCCATGGCCCGATGCTACACGCGCCCGGCATATGTACTGCCTATGTGCAACGTCGATGCAACGTCGCTTCCATGCAACGTGAATGCAGCCCCCTCGTACCTAGGCTCCGGGCGTCAACTACGTAGGGAGGACCCGCATGGCCATCGCAGTCCCCATCGCCGATGCCACACGCCGCTTCACCTCGCAGCCCCGCCAGCTCCTCATCGACGGCGCCTGGGTCGACGCCGCCGACGGTGCGACGTTCGAGACGATCGATCCGGGCACCGGCGAGGTGCTGACGACCGTCGCCCACGGCAAGGCCGAGGACGTCGACCGCGCCGTCCGTGCCGCGCGCAAGGCGCTCACAGGGCCGTGGTCGAGGCTGACGCCGTCCGAGCGCGGGCGCGCGATCCACCGCCTCGGCGACCTCGTCGCCGAGAACCTCGACGAGCTCGCGGAGCTCGACTCGCTCGACAACGGCAAGGCGAAGGCCGTCGCGGCCGCCGCCGACGTCCCGCTCGCGGCCGACCTGTTCTGGTACATGGCCGGCTGGGCGACCAAGCTGCGCGGCTCGACGGTGACACCGTCGCTGCCGTACCTCCCCGGCGCCGAGTTCCACGCCTACACCGTCAAGGAGCCCGTCGGCGTGGTCGGCCAGATCATCCCGTGGAACTTCCCGCTGCTCATGGCGGCATGGAAGGTCGGCCCGGCGCTCGCGACCGGCTGCACGATCGTCCTGAAGCCCGCCGAGCAGACGCCGCTGAGCGCCCTGCGGCTGGGCGAGCTCGCACTCGAAGCCGGCATCCCGCCGGGCGTGCTGAACGTCGTCACGGGCTACGGCGACGCGGGTGCCGCGCTGGCCGAGCACGACGACGTCGACAAGGTCGCGTTCACCGGCAGCACGGAGGTCGGCAAGCTCATCGCGCAGGCGGCGGGCCGCACGAACCTCAAGCGCGTGTCGCTCGAGCTCGGCGGCAAGAGCCCGAACATCGTGCTCGACGACGCCGACGTCGCGGCGGCGGTCGCCGGCTCGGCGCAGGGGATCTTCTTCAACCAGGGCGAGGTCTGCACGGCGGCGAGCCGGCTGTACATCCACGAGACGCTCTTCGACGAGGTCGTCGACGGCGTCAGCCGCGCGGCGGAGGCGATCAAGGTCGGCCACGGGATGCAGCCCGACACCGAGATGGGGCCACTCGTGAGCTCCGAGCAGTTCGATCGCGTGACCGGCTACCTGAAGATCGGGGCCGACGAGGGCGCCCGCACGATGACCGGCGGCAACGCGATCGAGGGGCCGGGCTTCTTCGTCCAGCCGACCGTGCTCGTCGACGCCACGGCCGACCAGCGGATCATCCAGGAGGAGATCTTCGGACCCGTCGTCGCGGCGATGCCGTTCGCCGACCTCGACGAGATCGCGGCGAAGGCCAACGACTCGGTCTACGGGCTGGCAGCGGGCGTCTGGACGCGTGACGTCTCGAGCGCGCACAAGCTCGCCGCGCGGCTGAAGGCCGGCACGGTGCACGTCAACACGTGGCACATCTACGACGCCGCGCTGCCGTTCGGCGGCTACAAGCAGAGCGGCTGGGGACGCGAGATGGGCGAAGAGGTCCTCAACGCCTACCAGGAGACGAAGTCGGTCGTCATCGCCCTGTAGCGGGCGCGGCCCGAGGGGCGCGTCAGGCCTCCCCGCCGCCCGCGGTGGCGGGGAGGTGGCTGTCGTCGAGCCCGAGGCGCCGCAGCAGCCAGTGGACCGAGCCGCTCGTGCCGGCGACGTCCTCCCACCCGGCGAGGCGCTCGCCGAGCGTCTCCTCGTCGGCGAAGTGCTCGCTGCGCAGCTCGCGGCGAGGGTCGGCACCGACGAACGCGCCGAGTGAGTCATGCGTTGTGAGGGTGGTGCTCATGTCGTCGACTCCTGTTGGAGGTGGGTGACGAGGTCGTCGAGCGTCCGCGTCGCGGCGGCGAGCGCCTCGACCTCCTCGTCGGACATCGCGGCCAGGTGCTCGCCGAGCGCCGCGCTCGCCTGCGCGCGGTAGTCCTCGAGCGCGGCCGTTCCGGCCGCGGTCGGCGTGACCAGGACGACCCGCGCGTCGTCGGCCTGGCGCTCGCGGGTGACGAGGCCCTGCTGCTCGAGGCGCTTGACGAGCAGCGTCATCGTCGGCTGCGCGAGCCGCTCGAGCTCGGCCAGCTCGGTGACCCGCCGCGGACCGTCGCTGAGGGTGTTCAGCAGGCCGACCTCGGTGCGCGACAGCTCGCCGCCGATCCGGCCGACCAGCTCCCGGCACAGCAGCGCCGCGCGCGGCAGCAGGTGGTGCGACACGTAGTCGATCCGGTCGCTGCGGTCCGTCGTCTTGAGCACGCCGGCGTTCATATTTGGCAACTATATTGCTGAGCGATATATTGTCAAGACACGCCGGATCGAAGGAGGCGGTCATGTTCCACAACGTCCTGGTCGCGGTCGACGGATCGACGAGGGTCGCCACGACCTCGTCGTGCTGGGCTCACGCGGCCGCGGCACCGCCCGCTCGGCGCTGCTGGGCGGCGTGAGCCGCTACGTGCCGCCACCACAGCCCGGTCCCCCGCGCCGCCGCCGCCTGAGGCGACCGTCCCGCTCAGAACTTGCGGACGCTGACCCGCACGCGACCGTCGGCGTCGCGCGACCACGCGAAGATCGCGTAGCGGCCGGCGGTGCGCAGATCGCGGTTCGTGGAGTTCGTGTGAAACGGCGGTGGCGGCGGGCCGTTCGGCGTGGCCGTCTTCTTGAACGTGCCGTCCCCGCTCGCCAGCGACGCGCCGAGCCCGCGCTCGCCCGACCACATCGTCAGGGCGCGGCCGCCGGCGAGGGAGAAGACGACCGGCTCCTTCGCGCGGCTCGATGTCAGCGTCTGCAGCTCGCCGAGCACGCCCGTGCCCGAGATCGCCACGGCCTTCACGGGCGCGCGCGTCTCGAACGGCTGCGCCGACGGCTTCAGCTGGAAGACGAGGACGCTGCGGCCTGCGCCCGTGAACGCGGCGCTCGGCGCGAAGGCGCGCCGCGGCGCGTCGACGGCCGGGCCGAACGGCGCGCCGAGCGCTCCGGCTGGCGAGAGGCCCGCGACGACAGGGTTTCCGAACGAGCCGGCGTCGCCGCGGCTGCGGACCTGCGTCGCCGCGATGATCGCGCGGCCGCCGGCGCCGACGGCGACGCGGGGGTCGTCAGCCGTGTCGCCGCCGAGCGCGACCGACGCGCCGAAGATCCCGCCGTGCGGGCGCGTGGTCACGACGGCCGTCGGCTGGGTCGTCACCGAGAACGGGGCCTGCGGCACGTACGCGAGCACCGCGCGACCGGTGTCGTCGACCGCCAGCGACATCGTCGGCCGCGCGTCGAGCCCGAACTGGCCCGGGCCGAGCTCCTGCACCGGCCCGGCGAGGCGGCCCTGCCCGGTCAGCGTCATGACGCGGACGTAGTAGAAGCGGTCCTTCGTCCTGCGGAACTGGCGCTCGGCGAGCACCCAGCCGCCGAGCGGGTCGGTCGCGACCTGCACGCCGTTGATCTCCTCGCCGTTGCTCCGCACCGCACGGCGCAGCATGAGCGGCTGGCCCTGGCGGGTCCTGGTCGCGGTGTGGATCCCGTCGGTGTCCTCCCACGCGACGATGTAGCCGCCGTTCTCGCGCGCGGCGACCGACCAGTCGCGCACGCCCGCGGGATCGATCGGGCGCGGCGCGGTGAAGCGCCCCGCGGCGGTGCCGGTCGAGAGCATGAGCTTGCCGGACTTCGAGCGGAAGGCGAGCACGCTCGTGCCGTCGCTCGCGATCGCGGCCCGCGGCACGGGCTCGTACTCCTTGCCGACGACGAAGGTCTGGGTCGGGGTCCAAGCGGCGGCCGCCGGCGTCGCGGGGAGCGCCGCGGCGGTCGTCGCGAGCGCGGCGGCGAGGGTGAGGATCGGGGTGCGCATGCCCTCGTCAACGTGCCGTGGGAGCCAAAGGTTGCGCCCGGGCGGGTAGCGTCTGACCGGCATGCCGGAGTTCGCCCCAGGTGACGTCTTCGTCAACCACCGCATCAAGGGCCTCGCCGGCCGTGGCGGGATGGGAGTGGTCTACCGCGCGCTCGACCTCGATCTCGACCGGGTTGTCGCGCTGAAGGTCATCACTCCGGCGCTCGCCGACGACCCCGACTTCCGCGCCCGCTTCGTCGCCGAGTCCAAGGCAGCGGCGTCGATCGAGCACCCGCACGTGATCCCCGTGTACTACGCGGGCGAGCGCGAGGGCGTGCTGTTCATCGTCATGCGCTACGTCGACGGTCCCGACCTGCGCGCGCTCGTCCGCGCCGAGGGGCGGCTGGACCCCGAGCGGGCGGCGAGCATCGTCGCGCAGGTGGGCGGCGCGCTCGACGCCGCGCACGCGCACGGGCTCGTGCATCGCGACGTCAAGCCCGCGAACGTCCTGCTCGGCGCCGAGGACCACGCGTACCTCACGGACTTCGGGCTCACCAAGCGCGAGGCCTCGACCGGCGCCGGCCTGAGCCGCCCCGGCGGCTGGGTCGGGACGCTCGGCTTCGTCGCGCCAGAGCAGATCCGCGGCGAGCGCGTGGACGCGCGCACCGACGTCTACGCCCTGGGCTGCGTGCTCGTGCACGCGCTCACGGGCGGCGCGCCGTACATCCGCGACTCCGACGAGGCGACGCTCTGGGCGCACCTCAACTCTCCTCCCCCGCTCGATCTCGTGCCGAAGGAGTTCGCGCGGATCGTCGAGCGGGCGCTGGCGAAGGACCCGGCGGCGCGGTTCCCGTCGGCCGGCGACCTCGGCCGCGCGGCGCTCGCCGCGGCCGGGCGCAGCACCGCACCGGGGCCCGAGCGCAACGTCGCCCGCGGGGCCGCCGCGCCCGAGGGCACGCCGCAGACCGCCGCCACCGCGCGCGTGAGCGTGCCGGCCCACGAGGGCGAGACGCACATCTCGCCGGACGACGGCGGTGTCACCGGCGCGACGGCGCACTCGCGGCGATTCCCCGGGTGGCACTGGCGGCGCGGGCTCGTCGCGGGCGCAGCCGTGCTGGCCATCGCCGTGCTGGGAGCGGTGCTCGTGCCCGGCGGCGACGACGACCCGAAGACGACCGCGACGACGAGCACCACCCCGCCCAAGCCCACTCGCGCGAAGGCCGACCCGTCGATCCCGATCGCGACGCGGCCGAACGGCATCACGATCGCCGCCGGGAAGGTCTGGGCGCTGAGCACCCGATCCGGGGACATCGTGATCCTGGACGCGAGCACGGGCAAGGGCATCGATCGCATCTCGATCGGCGAGGGCGGCAGCGCCGTGGTCGGCGGGTTTCGCTCGGTCTGGGCCGTCAAGCGCAACACCCGCGCGCTGCTGCGCCTCAGCGAGAAGACCGGCCGCCGCGTCGACCGGACCACGGTCGCCACGCCGGGACAGCCGGTCGGCCTCGCGACGGGCGAGGGCGCCGTGTGGGTCGGTGTCCGCAAGGGCAGCCGGCGCGACGGGACCGGCGAGACCGTCGTGCGCGTCGATCCGGGCTCGCTGTCCCAGCAGGCCGTCGCCGTGCCCGGCGGCGTCGAGAGCATCGCGGTCGGCGAGGGCGCCGTGTGGGTCACGAACTACACGCGCGACAGCGTCGTGCGGATCGACGCGGACGACCTCACGGACCTCAAGGAGATCCCCGTCGGGAAGGGACCCAAGGGCGTCGCCGTCGGCGAGGGCGCCGTGTGGGTGGCCGATGCGGCAGGCGACAGCGTCACCCGCATCAACCCGCGCAGCTACGAGCGCAAGCTCATCCGCCTTCAAGACAGCCCGACGTTCATCGCCGTCGGCGGTGGCTCGGTGTGGGTCACGGCGCGCGCGGCGAACCGGCTGATCCGCATCGATCCCGACAAGCGGCAGGTGCGCGAGCGCATCAAGACCGGCAGCCGCCCGTTCGTGCTCGACGTGACCAAGGGCCACTCGGTCTGGTTGACGCTGCTGAACGCGAGCGCCGTGCAGCGCGTGCGCTTCTACCCCTGAGGCCCGGGGTGGGTTACAGGTCGCGGCGAGCGACGACGCCGTCTTGCAGCGCGCGCATCGCGAGGTACGAGCGCTTCTGGTTCTGCGGCAGGTGCTCGACGCCGAAGTAGCCGAACAGCGTACGGAGATGCGCCTTGACCGCGTCGACCGACAGGTACAGCTCGTCGGCGATCTGCTGGTTGGTCGAGGGGGTCGCGAGCTCGGTGTCCTTGTAGGGCCGGCATAGCGCGACGAGCACCGAGCGCTGCGTCGTGCTCAGCGACGGCAGCTCGGCACGGCTGCCTGCCGCGACGGTCGGATTGGACTCCATCGGCTCCGGCACCCGGAACGCGATCTGCGTGCGGCCGATGCGCAGGACGTCGCCGTCGCGCAGGCGGTAGCGCCCGGAGATCCGCTGGCCGTTGACGAACGAGCCGTTGCGCGACAGGCCGTCGTCCTCCGCCGTCCACTCGTCGCCGAGGCGCTCGAGCTCGACGTGCAGGCGCGAGACCTCGGTGTCCCATACGAGCGCGACGTCGTTGCCGGCGCTGCGCCCGATCGCCACGCGCCGCAGCCGCGGCTCGAGGACGAACAGCCGCTGCGCGCCGTCCCCGTCGCGCAGGACGAGAAACGGCGTACCCTCGCGCTCGGCCTCGATCCGCTCGCGCAGCTCCGCGGGCGTGGCGGCGTGGGGGGACAGCGGAGAGGGATCGGCCTTCTGCATACGCCGTTTTAGCTTGCCACATCGGCTGGTCAACACACCCTGGGTGGAGGAACGTCACACCCAAGGTGGGACAGGTGTAACCCCCGGGTCGAGGGCAACGCGGCGCCCTGGCGGGATTGTGCGGTCGTAGGTCCACCCGCCCAAGGAGCCACGATGATCGCCCAGCCCCTCACGAGCCTTTCCGACGACCAGCTTGTCCTTCGCTTCCGCAACGGCGACGACGCCGCGTTCTCCGAGATCCATCGCCGCTTTCGCAGCGCGCTGACTTCATTCGCGCGGCGGATGCTGCACGGCTCCGGGCACGATCCCGAGGACGTCGTGCAGGACGCCTTCATCCGCGCATACCGCGGGCTGCGCGTGACGGACCGCCCGATGGCGCTGCGGCCGTGGCTGTACATGATCGTGCGCAACCGGGCGCTCGACGAGCTGCGCACGCCGCAGCGCGCGGACGCCTACGACGACGAGATCCGCATGCGCGCCGTGACCGAGAGCGACCCCGCCCATTGCTTCGCCTCGAGTCAGGAGATGCGCGAGATCGTGGCCGAGATCGCACGGCTGCCCGAGCGCCAGCGGATGGCGTTGGTGATGCGCGAGTTCGACGGGCGCACGCATGCCGAGACCGCCCGCGCGCTGCACACGACGGTGCCAGCGACGAAGTCGTTGATCATCCGTGCGCGTTCGAACCTGCAGGCGGCGGTCGCGGCGGCGTAGCGCCGGCGCGCGCAACCTCTCCGTCTTCGATCTCGTTGGAGTGACATGAGACGATCACTAATCGGCTGCACCGCAGCCCTCACCCTCGCCGCCGGCGGTGTTGCCGCCGCCCCGGCGCTCGCCGCCACGCTGAGCGGCCCGACCCAGCTGCACGTCCTGCAGCAGGTCACGTACAAGGCGACCGGCTTGCCCAGCGGCGACTACGCGCTCACCATCGAGCGCCATCCGAACGGAGCGACGTGCGTCGCGTACATGGCCTCGCGCCGTCAGGCCTCCGGGACCGAGCTGTTCCACGGGAGCCTGCCGGACGGGATGCAGTGCGTCCGCGACGGGCAGACGTTCTCGACGGGCGTGCCGGCGGGCGACTACCGCGTCCACGTGCGCGCGAACAGCGGCACGGGCCACGCCGAGGCGAGCCTGTCCGTGCGCGTCGTGAAGTAGCCGCAGCCGGCGCGGTCGCTGGCGGCCGGGCGCGGTAGCCTGCGCGCATGGACGTCTCGAGCATCGAATCCGTGCTGGACCGAATGGACGAGGGCATGCAGGAGGCCCGCGCGGCCACCCAGATGCTGAAGGACGGCGACTACAGCGCGATCGCGGACCTCAACGAAGTCGTCGACGCGCTGGCAATGGAGCTCGCCGAGCTGAAGTCCAAGACCGGCGCGAGCTTCTAGCCGGCCGCCCGACCGGGCTGCGGTGGGTCCGTCGGCGGCCTCTCGGCCGTTGTAGTCCTGCGCATAGTGGCCCCTGTGGCTTCCTGGTTCGCGGCGTCGATCAGAGAGGGAGTGTGGGGGGACGGTGATGCTCGACACGGTGCCGGCTGAAGGCCTGTGCGGCCGGTCGGCCGCTCGGACACCATTGCTCGTCGTGGCACTGGTCGGCGCGGCGTGACCTCGAAGCTCGACATCGACCCCGGGGTCGTCAGGGATTGTCGTGACGCGGCGCAGCGAATCGCCCGGCACACCGGCGAGGTCGTCGGCGGCAAGACGACCACGTCCATCGAGCGCACGGTTGCTCGGTTCCTGGGCGTCGACGGGGCGGATCGCTTCGGCGTGCCGTTGGCCAACGTGCTGGTCGATCATGTTCATCAACGCGGTCTGCTGGGGCGCGGAATCGCCCACTGGCTCGGTGTCGCGATCGACAACACGGGCTGCTCGGCCACCGAGATCGCGACGGCCGTCGGCGCCATGGAGCTGGACATCGGCGGCCTCGCCTGCCCAGAGGAGAGCCGGGGTTCTACCTCGCTAGGGCGTGCGGGCTGCCCGAGCATCAGATCGCGGTGGGCGACGCCTTCGAGATCTCACCGACCGTCACGAACGGGCTGCTCTTCGAATGGGCGCAGGCACAGCTCACGCGCGAGCTGTTTCCAGATGGCCCTGTGAAGTACATGCCTCCGACCAAGCACATGGACGGCAACCTGTTTCGGACACATGCCTGCGACACGCTCTTCAACCTCGTGGTGACCACGACGCGGCAGGGCATGCAGACGATCGGGGTTCCGACGGAGGGCATTCACACGCCGCACATCCACGACCGCGCCCTTGGATTGGAGAACGCGGGATACGTCGCGCGATTCGCACAAGATCTCGGTGACGACATCCAGTTCCGGCCGGGCGGGATCGTGCAGCGGCGCGCCACCGACGTCCTGCATGGCGCGCTCGAGCTGCTGGAGGCGATCGCCGAGACAGGCCTGCTTGCGGCGATCGCCGGCGGCACCTTCGGCGACGTCTCGCGCGCGGCAACGGGCGGACGTGGAGCCGACGGCATCGTCGGGATGCAGACCGACTACTTCAATCCCTGCCTCGAGCTGATGGGCGCCGGCCAGCATGCGTAAGCAGGTCGACCTCTCGGCGGTACGTCCGTACGGCGATCACCTCGACGACGGGCTGATGGCGCTGACGTTCACACTCCCGGTTCCGCATGGCCACTCGGCACGCCGGCCGGCGCTGACCTTGGTCGAGGACATGGGTCTTGTCAGCGCAGAGGTCGTTCACGACCAGCGGCTCTCGGAGGGCTACACGTCTTCGTCGTGCACGGCCGGTGGCTGCGCGCCGTCGACTTCGAAGCGATTCGCGACGACGGGCTTGACATCGAGTTCCTTGCCGAGGACGACATCGAGGAGCTGGCCGAGCGCGCCGTCGGCCGCCCGATCATCGTCGTAGGCGCAAGCACGGGCTCCGACACACACAGCGTCGGGATCGACGCGATGCTGAATCTGAAGGGCTTCGACGGTCGTCGCGGCCTGGAGGGCTACCGCGCCTTCGAGGCACACAACCTCGGCAGCCAGGTCGCCAACCGCGATCTCGTCGCGTACGCCAGCGAGGTCCGCGCCGACGCCATCTTGGTCTCGCAGACCGTCAGCCAGCAGAACCTGCATCTGCACAACCTCACCGAGCTCGTGGAGCTCATGGAGGCCGAGGGCCGCCGGGGCAGGTGATGCTCGTCTGCGGCGGTCCGCGAGTCTCGATGGAGGTCGCGAAGGAGCTCGGGTATGACGCGGGCTTCTCCAAAGGCACCTACCCCAATCACCTCGCGACGTTCTTGGTGCGCGAGATGGTCAGCCGGGTCAGCCGCGCATCAGGCGAAGCAGACGCCGTCGCCGATACGTAGCCGTGGTCGCACTCTCGGAGCTGACGGCCTCGGCGCAACGGGTGAGCTTCGTCGGCATGGCGAAGAACGCCGGCAAGACCGAGGCGCTGGGCCGCGACGATCCGCGGGCTCGGCACCGCTGGCCATCGGATCGCCGTGACGTCCATCGGCCGCGACGGCGAGGATCGCGACGTGCTCGACCGGCGCATCCCGAAGCCTCGGATCGAGCTTCCCGCCGGAAGCCTTGTCGCCACGACAGCAGCGTTCCTTCGCGCGTCCGGCGCGCGTCACCGCCAGCTCGAGAGGACCTCGTTTCGCACACCGCTCGGCAACGTCGTGCTCGCCGAGCTGCTCGAGCGCGGTGCCGTGCAGGTGGCCGGTCCCGGCACCGCCGCGCAGACGCGCGCCGTCGTCGGGATGTTGCTGGCGCGCGGCGCCGAGCAGGTCTTCATCGACGGTGCCATCGATCGGCGGTCGGCGGCGTCACCGGACATCGCCGATGGCGTC
Organism: uncultured Actinomycetes bacterium; assembly: GCA_963743055.1. Classification (GTDB taxonomy): domain Bacteria; phylum Actinomycetota; class Thermoleophilia; order Solirubrobacterales; family Solirubrobacteraceae; genus CADCVQ01. The sequence goes on from CAVUOK010000012.1 coordinate 371,216, forward strand.
GTGCTGTCGACAGGCGCTGTGGTGCATGAGCAGGTCGACGAGGTCGTGAGGCTCACGCAGAGGACGGTGGAGCTCATGCGCCTGCCCGCCGTCGAGGATGAGCGCCTTGCGCGGCTGGCGTCAGGGACTCACGCCGACCTCGCGGTCGACGAGGCGTATGGCGCGGTCGCCCTGGCACCGCTCTTCGCGCTGCGCGCCTCACGTGCGAATGTCACCACGCTCTTGGGCGGTGCCCGGAGCACGCGTGCCTTGATCGTGCGCGGCGCGCTCTGCGCGTCCTTCCTCGACCACCTGCTCGCCGCGCGACCTGCGAGCCCGCTCACGATCGTCGTCGGCGATGCGACGAAGGTGTTCCTCGAGGGTCGCGGGTGCAGTTGGTACCGGGCGCAGGGCATCGACGTCCAGGCGCTGCGACCCGTCAGCCTGCTGGCGGTCACCGTCAACCCGGTGGCGCAGTGGCCGCGTCCCGTCGTCGTTCGCGACCTGCGCGAGCGGCTCCAGGTCGCTCTGGTCGACACCCCGGTGATCGACGTGCGCGACCCCTGAGCCCGGCACTGGCGCTGGCGCACCGTCTGCGTCGCCGGCGGCGCGCCGATCCGGCTGGCGTCGAGCTTCGCGTGACAGCAGACAGACGGGGCGACACCGCCGCACCGTCGTCAGGTCGACCCCGATGTGGGTTGACCACCGGTTGGTACGCCAACATGCAGGCGACGACTAGGAACGCGAGTTCACGGATCGGGCCGCCTCGACGTTCCCACACGGTAGGCCCCTCGCCGTTCTCGCTAACGATCTCAGCGCGGATCCGGCAAATCAACGACACCATGCCAGTGGGCTCTCCGGGACCGGGCGGCGACGCTCGGCACAGGTGTAGCCGAGCTGGTCGGCGAGCCGTGCTCGGGCACGGCCTGGTTGGACCGACGAGTAGGTTTCGCGCGGAGGGTGGGCGACGACGACCTGAGCAAGCAGTCACGACGCCGGTCACGGGCCGAGCAGATCGTGTCGCTGGCGTGGACGGCGTTGCCGGCACCCGATCGGCGGCTGTTGGAGAGCATCGGTGCGTCCCAATGGGAAGTGACCACTCAAACCCTCGGAAGCCGCGCAAGCGATCTCCTGGTCTCCGCAGGCATGCCAACATTGCAAGCGCACGCGAGTGCGGACCTCGACCGTGCTGCCGGCGTATGGATCGCGCAGCTTCGCGTCGTGCTCATCAACTGCGCGCATCCAGCCCTGGAGGATCTCGACGAGCGCACGTCCGAGGCGATGCTTGCACGCGTGGCGTGGCACGAGTGGGCTCATGCGCTGGCTGTCGCTCGCGCTGGCTGGGACGATGTCGCCGCGGGCGAGCGCCTCCTCGAGTTAGCGCCCCAGGGCATCCGAGGTTTCATCCGACAGGCTGGTTATCGTCGGAGCGAGTACACCCATGAGCTCGTCGCCGAGGTCTACGCTCTGCTCATGTCGCGCCGCCGCCGCGGGCAGACCGGGCAGCCCGCATGGCTTGACGACGAGATCTACGAGCTCGTCAGGAGAGTGAGCGGATGGAGCGAGTAGAACCACCAAAGGGCTATGTCCTCAAAGACAAGGCCGCCGTGCAACAGATCATGGCCGTCGAGGCCGAGCTGCTGCGCAGCGAGGGCATCGATCCCGCGTGGCCGGGGTTCCCGGAGGCCAAACGAGATGCCGACGATCAGAAGTAGAACCGCGTGAGGTTTCGGAGCAGTTCGCTCCCCGACAAATCCCCTCACGGTTCTCGATTTACAGAACCGGCGTTCTCGCGCGTGGGAAGCGCTCATCCTCCGGGCGTGGGGGGCGGCTGTCGTAAGCGGATCCTGTTACGGGATGCGCCAGGAGGGTGTTGTTGAATGGGCGGGGAGCCGCGATAGGTTTGCCGGCTCGTCGCGACGGTGACATCCAGGAGCCTGTCGACGTCGAGCTGGGCGGGGATCACTGTGTCGGGGACCGCCTCGTGCCCCGCGAGGAACTGCAGCGTCTCGAGTGCGCCGAAGTAGTTGATGGGTCGGGCGACGCGTAAGGTGTGGGTTGCTCACCCCAGGGTCTCTCGCAGCGTGATCTGAAGGCGCGTATGTTCGTCACACGCACCGTTGATTTGGGTGCACGAATCCCGTGAGAACGCAACGCGTGGCGCCATGCCGGCCGGATGGCCGTCGGCCTCCCCGTACCTGGTGATCGCGGGCGCGCAGACGCCAACGACGATACAAGCCACGCCGCGTCATCCGTGCGGCAGGCATAGGAGTGGGTGGATGATCTCAACAGCCACAAGACAGTCCAAGCTGCGCATCTTCAGCGGCGCCAGCGGTTTCGACACCTTCGCCGAGCGTGTAGGCCTCGCAGAGGACGAGCGCGCGGAGCGCAGCCGTACGCTCGCGGAGTCGTTCATGCCATTCAAGGTGACTGATTACTACACGTCGCTCATCGCCTCTCAACCCGAGCCCTACAGAAGCCAGTTGCTCAACATCGTGCTGCCGCCGACGGGCCCAAAAAAGCCGTTCACGGGACGGTTCGACCCTTACGGCAACAAGACCTACCGACAAGACGACCGAGCGTTCCTGCAGCACAAGTATTCGCAAACACTTCTGCTGCATATCGACAACTTCTGCGTGTCGAACTGCCAGTTCTGCTACAAGGTCAACGAGATTCGCCACGAGCGCGTCAAGGGCGTCACGGTCGACGCCAAGGTCGACATGGCATTGGCCTATCTGGCGGAGCATCCGGAGATCAACAACGTCCTCTTCACGGGCGGGGACCCCGCCGCGTTCCGGAAGACCAAGGAGTTGGTGCTGCTGATCGGGCGCCTGATCGAGTCCCCGGGCATCCGCGTCGTCCGCTTCGCGACCAAGGGGCTGGCCTACGATCCCGAGCGCTTTCTTGACGGTGAGCTGCTGGAGTTCTTTCGGGATACCAACCGAAACCCGAACAAGCAGGTCAGCATCATCGCGCAGATGAATCATCCTGCGGAGATCAGCGGGATCGCCGTCGAAGCGTTTCGGCGCCTGGCAGAGGTAGGCGTCCAGGTGCGTGGCCAGCCAGCCATCGTCCGAGGAGTCAACGACTCGGTGGCGACGTTGATCGACCTGCAACAACGGTTTCTGGACAATCAGATCCTGTCGTATTACTTGACGGTGTTCATGCCCGTGCGTGGCGTCGAGCAGTATGCGCTGCCCCTCGACGAGGCATTTCGCAACGTGGCCGCCGCGAAGCGCGCGCTCAACGGCCTGGAGAAGAAGGGAACGCTGCTGGCGGCTCACGACTTCGGCAAGATGGAGATCGTCGGGTTCCACCCCACGCCTGAGAAGCCGACGAAGATCATCCTCAAGTGGCACCAAGCCGCAAAGCCGGAATATCTCCCCGACCGTTTGAAGCAGATGGTGCCGACACGACCGGAAGACGTCCTGCTGCTGGACTACGACAAGGGTGAGACGTACTCCATCGACCAGGTGTTCGCAAGAAATGGCCTGCCGCACTTCAGCGCCGACGGCGTCCTCGTCGAGTGAAGCGAGACAGCCCGCTCACGAGACGCGGCCCTCGACGTATGCGAGCAGGACCATGACGCGACGGATGTGGCTGCTCATGGTCCTGCTCGCCGCGCTCTGGGGATCGTCGTATCTCTTCATCAAGGTCGCGCTGCAGGAGGGCGTGGCGCCGGTGTCCATCGTCTTCGCGCGGATCGCGCTCGGAGCGCTGGTCCTCGTGCCGATCGCGGGGCGAGTGGGCGCGCTCGCCCCTCTGCGCAGCGCCCTGCGGCCGGTCCTGGTGATCGCCGTGGTCCAGATCGTCTTTCCATTCCTGCTCATTGCCTACGGCGAGCGGTTCATCGCGTCCTCGCAGGCGGGAATCCTCTTTGCCGCGACTCCGATGTGGGCCGTGCTGCTCGCCCAGCGCCATGACCACGACGAGCGCCCGGCGACGATAGCGGTGCTCGGCGTCGTCACGGGGCTGGTCGGCGTCGTGGTCCTCCTCGGCATCGATGTCGGCGGAGGCCGCCAGGCGATTGTCGGAGGGCTCATGGTGCTCGTTGCCTCGGCCGCGTACGCGATCGGCTCGCTGTATCTCAAGCGCCAGCTCAAGGACGCGCGCGCCGTCGGGGTTGCCGCGGCTGCGCTGCTGACGGGAGCGCTCCTGCTCGTCCCGGCGCAGCTCTTCGCGCTGCCCGCGCACCCGCTGAGCCTGCAGGCCGTCGGCTCGCTGCTCCTCCTTGGCGTTGGGGGCACGGGGATCGCGTTCGCGATCAACTACACCCTGATTGCGCAGATCGGGCCCGGCCGCGCCTCGCTCGTCGCCTACATCGCGCCGGGTTGCGCCGTCATCTTCGGGGTCGCGCTGCTCGGCGAGCCGCTTGGCGCCGGCATGATCCTTGGGCTGGGACTGATCCTCGGCGGCTCGTGGATCGCAGCCCGCGACGGCGCCACAGCTCACTCGGGATGCTTACCCCGACCGAGTACGAGACCCTTTACCCGCGTTCCGCAGTTGGCAGGCACACGAGCGTGATTCGGGACTGAGAACCCCAGTGTTTCCGGGCTCTTCGGGTCGGTGCGGCCCGTGAGCGACCCGCTAACGTGGGCACACGCTTACGCGGTGTTGGCTAGTAATGCTGCTGGGTGTGTGGTAGGGATGTGGGCATGTACTTGCGTACGACGCAGCGGCGACGCAAGGACGGCTCCGCGGCGCGCTACGTGCAGCTGGCGCACAACCGCCGCGTCAACGGCGTCACGCAGGCCGAGGTGCTCGTCAACCTCGGCCGCGAGGAAGAACTCGATCTGGACGGCTTGCGGCGCCTGGCAGCGTCGATCGCGCGCTACTGCGACGGCGACGGCACCGATGAGCAGCTCGGCGCGCCGGGCGAGTTCGAGGTCCTCGCGTCACGGCCGCTGGGCGGGGCGTGGCTGCTTGACGGGCTATGGCGCACACTCGGTGTCGATCGCGCGCTCGCCGGCGTGCTTGGCAAGCGACGCTTCTCGACGGATGTCGAGCGGGTGCTGTTCGCGATGGTCGCCAACCGCGCGCTCAAACCGCGCTCCAAGCTCGCCGCGGCCGAGTGGGCGACCAAGGACGTCCACATCCCCGGCCTGGAGGCGATGGACGAGGACCAGTGCTACCGCGCGATGGATCTGCTCGTCGAGGCCGACACCGAAGGCAAGCTGCAAGAAGCGGTGTTCTTCGCCTGCGCGGACCTGCTGAACCTCGAAGTCGACCTGCTGTTCTTCGACACCACCAGCACGTACTTCGAACGCGACGAACCCGACGCGGCCGGGGAGCACGGCGAGCCGGCGTTCCGCGCCTACGGCCACAGCAAGGATCATCGCCCCGACCTGCCGCAAGTCGTCATCGGCCTCGCCGTCACCCGCGAGGGCATCCCGGTCCGAGTGTGGGTGTGGCCAGGCAACACCAACGACATGTCGGTCCTGCAGGAAGTCAAGGACGACCTGCGCGGCTGGCGGCTGGGCCGGGTCGTGACGGTCGTCGACCGCGGCTTCTCAAGCGATGAGAACCTGCGCTACCTGACCCGCGCGGGCGGGCACTGGATCGCCGGCGAACGGATGCGCGACGGCTCACCGGACGCCCAAGCCGCGCTCTCGCGCCAAGGCCGCTACCAATCGGTTCGCGACAACCTCAGAGTCAAGGAGGTCCGCGTCGGCGAGGGCGACGGCGCGAAGCGGTTCATCGTCTGTCACAACCCCGCCGAAGCCGACCACGACAAGCACGCCCGCGACGACACGATCGCGCGGCTACAGGACGAGCTCGCGCGGATCGCCAAAGCACACACGAAGGCCACCAACACCAAAGCGTCGGCCGCTCATCACCGCGCCGAATGCGCGCTGCGCGACCACCCGACGCTCGGGCGCTACGTCCGGCAGACCAAGACCGGCCGGCTACTCATCGACCGCGCGAAGATCAAGGCCGAGCAGCGCCTGGACGGCAAGTACCTGCTCTCCACCAGCGACCCGGACCTCAGCACCGAGGACGTCGCGCTGGGCTACAAGAACCTGCTCGAAGCCGAACGCGGCTTCCGCGACCTCAAGAGCACCATCGAACTGCGGCCGGTGTTCCATCGCCTCGAGCACCGCATCCGCGCGCACATCCTGCTCTCCTGGCTGGCGCTGCTGCTGATCCGCGTCGCTGAACGCCAGACCGCCCAGACCTGGCAACGCATCGCGCTTGAGCTACAGCGGCTGCATCTCGTGACGCTCACCGGCCCGACCGGCACGCTGCAGCAGACCACCCGTCTCACCGACACGCAGCGCGAGATCCTGACCGCCGCCGGCATCACTGCGCCGCCGCGGATCACCGCGCTACAGCCCGCCTGAAAGCACCCCTCTCGCAGCCGCCACGCGCCCCGTCCCGGGCCACCCGGGGCGTGGGCACACACGCACAAGCTGCACAAAGTCCCAAAACGCCAGCAACCACGGGCGATTTCGGCCGATCCGTGTGACCACCAACTGCGGAACTCGGGCTTTACAACCCAACCCACGAAGCCGCCTGATTCCAAGAATCGCGACTCCAAGAACGCCGGGGTAGATCAAGGTGTCGACGAAACCGGGGGAACTCCAACCACCTGCTACTGCGCGGCTTGGTCACATTGCACTGGGCTGGTCGACGCTGCTGGTGTGCCCTACGCAGCACGTGCGCCCGCCCGCAGCCGGGCCGCGCTGCTCGGCGAGCTCGCCGACCGCGTGCGAAGCATCAGCGAGGCCGAGCACGCTCGCCGGACGCCGCGGCCGCGACGCTGGTGGCGCCGACGGTGAGCTCCCCAGTTGACAGAACGGATCTTATCGCGCATTTAACCGAGGTCCTCCGCGCTCGCGGCCGCCGCCCTCGCTTGCCGCAACGCGCGCTGCGGCGCGGATCTGGCGCGCCCAACGGACCCCGCGCTCGCGCGCGGCCGCAGCCCAACCTGGCGCATGGCGGATACGATCGCGGCCGTGGCGAGACCCACAAACAGTGGAGGTGCCGGCGCGACCGTGTCCTCGCCGCTTGCCGTGATCGCGCTATTTATCGGGCTGAGCGAAGCAACTGTCGGCGCGGCGGCCGTCGGAACAGACGGAGCAAGCCAACTGCTCTTATCCGCATTCGCCGTCATATTCCCGGCGGTCGTGTTCGGCGTGTTCGTGTGGATGCTGTTGAGCCACCCTGCACATTTGTACTCGCCAGAGCAGTACACGGAGATTACGTCGGTCGAAGCGTACGTTGGCGCATTGCGGCGCGATGGTCTAGCGGCGCAGGCCGTGCTTGAGCAAGCGATTGCGGTCGCCGTCTCGACCGCCTTTGCAGAGGACGGTGATCATCCCACGGCAGATCCAGCGTCAGTGCGAGCTTCGGTCTCCGAAGCCGTGGATCGAGCGGTCAACGGGGGCAGCGTCACGCTCGTGCGCGGGCAGCTCATCGCCGGGGCGCACCGTGTCCGCTTCCCGGTGTCCGAGGAAACGCAGGTGCAGGATCTCCTTGATGCCATGTACTTCGCGCTGAACGAGGCCATCGAGCCCCACAGCTATGGCCGCGACTGGTGGCTCGTCGGCGAGAATGGCGTGGGCTTTCCCAAGATGGGGGCACTGTGGGCGCGCAGAAATCTGGATCGTCCGTACGACGACCGAAGCCTGGCGACCGTAGGCATCGCCCCAGGCGCCATTGACGTGTGTCTGACTCAAAGCCACAGATCGCGGAGTTGATTAGCCCGCATCAGCGGCTCTCCGGCGGTTGGCGTTGATGGTGCTGCAGGCGATGGTACGCGATGCGTTGGCGGCGGGCGCGCATGAGCCCGACGCGACGTGCTCGTCGGATCTGTGGGCCGCGGCCTTCGTGCTCGTCGTCGGGCGTGACGTACCCGATGCCGGCATGCAGGCGGACGGTGTTGTACTCGACGCGGACGATGGCGAACTCGGCGCGCAGGACGGCGGCGTCGGTGACCTTGTCGAGGTGTGGCCAGTCGGCCTTGATGTGGCTGAAGAGGCTCTCGATCCAGGCCTGGTCGGTCGGGGTGCCGGGCCGCCCGAAGTGCTGCGCGATCGCGCACATCGCCATGAACTCCCTGGTCGATCCGGAGGTCATCTGCGGCCCGTTGTCTGAGACCGCCAGCAGGATCGGCCGGCGAACAGCATCATCGAGGAGAGGATCGGCGAGGCTGTCCTGGTGGGCGGCGACGAGCTCGTCCAGGCCCTCGAGCTCCAGCGCGTCGCAGAACGCGGCCTGGATCTGGGTGCTGGTCTCCTCGCCCGAGACGACCTCGCAGATCCATTTGCGGGTGACGAGGTCCATGATCGTGATCACCGCGACCCGCGGGCAACCGGCGAAGTGCGTGACGTCGTAGATCCAGATCGAGTGCTTGGTGTAGGTCGCCCACTCCGGAAACGGTCGGCGCTCGGACCGGCCCGCGCGCCTGGGCCTTCGCAGAACAAGACCGTTTGCAGCAAGAACACGCCGGACGGTCGCCGGTGAGACCCACACCAGCTGCTCGTAGGAACCGCGGTGCGCGAGCTTGCGATGCGAGCGATCGGTCTCGCCCCACTGATCGAACAGCGCGATGATCGCGGCGCGCTCGTCGGCGAGCAGGCCATGCACGGGCCGCCCGCCCGCCGGCCGGTCTTCGAGGCGGCCGGCTTCGCGGCGCTCCCACCAGCGCCACGCGCGGCCCTCGGCCAGCTCGAGGTAGCGACAGGCGCGGCGGTGCTCCCAGCCGGCCGCGGTCGCCTGGTCGATGAGCTTCAGGAGCCCGGCCTTGGTGGCCGCGTCGACGCGCCGCGGGACCGGGCCACTCAGTCCCAACGCCCTTTTCCCTCGGCCAGCATCAGCCTGACGCCCATCTCCTTCAGCGCTTCGGACAGCCTGGCGATCTCCGCCCTTGCCTCGGCGAGCTGCGGATCGACGCCGCCGGCCTTGACGCCGGGGCGTGACGCCGCGAGCGCCTCCAACGCGCCCTGCTTGGCGACCGTGCGCAGCTTCATCACCGTCGAGCGATCGACACCGGCGCGGTCGGCGGCCTCGCTGATCGTGCTCTCGCCGCGCAGCAGCCCGATCCAGATCTCATACTTCTGTGAGGGCGACAGAAACCGCTTACGACGACGCCCGCTCGATGGTCCTTGCTCGGTCATTCCCGGCTCCTCCTCGACGAGCCCGAGAGCCTACGGATGCGGTCTGATCAAACCCCGGATCTGTGGCGTTGAGTCAGACGCAAACCAAAGGGGTCGGGGGGCGTTGGGGAGTCGCGAAGGTTTAGTCGGGTGGGTTGGCAGCGCGCGGTCGGCGGCCTGAAGCAGGAAAGGCCCGCCAGAGCGGGCCTTTCCGCAGCTAGCGGGCCCTCACGGGCGACGCTTGGCTGGTCGCGGAGCCCATACTAGTCCCGCGGCCCGCTGCGGGCCGCAAGATGCCGGTCGCCCACGCGATTTGCAACATCGCAACCTTTGGGGGTTGGGGCGCTTTTCGCCCTTAGACTGCGGGCGACCCCAACGAAAGGGGGATCCCCATGAGCGAGGCTTGGCTGGTCGCACTGGCACTGGTTCTTGCGCTGGGAATCATCAGGGAACTGATCTCACGGCTCCCAAGGTAGGCAGGCGGCGGCCCCGCAAGGGCCGCCGCCTCGCGTACGTAACAGAACCGCTTGCGCAGCGCACGCGATGTCGCCACAGGGTCATGCGTCGGCCTTGGAGTCGCGTTCGAGTTCTGGTGGCCCTGGTTTTCGGCCGTTCATTTCCCGCGACACCCGCGGTCGACGCTGGCGATCGGTCATCCTGGGGGCGCGCGTCACCCGGGGGAAAGGTGGTTCCCCGCGGTCGGACAAAGGACACTGCGGGCTTAGCCGAGCCACGCGTGAGCGACCGCCGTCAGCACACCCACGGCGCCGGTTGCACCTACAGCCCGGCTGAACACGACGACCTGCTCCCTTCGCCGCTTCCAGCGGCGATCACGGAGCTCCTCTCTCCGAAGCTCGAGCTCAAACTGGTCCGAACTATGGAGCTCGCACGCAGGTCGTGGGCGATCGCGCCAGCGAGCACGTCTGACCGCCCGTTCCTCCTGGAGCGAAGTCATCGGACTACGTGGCGCGGCCCTCGGACGCGGCGTGCAGCAGTCTGCCGAAGGCGAGCCCGATCGGATCGACGTCTTGACTGCGCACCGTTGGCCTCCGCATCGATTGGGATACACGGCGGCCCGGCCAACCCGCATTGGGGTTCCGTGGCTTTGCGCCCTCGGCCTTTCAACCGAGGTTGCCTTTGTCGTCTACACAGTTATCGGGTCGTTCGTCCAGAAGCCTTGCATGCGGCCGTCGGTGCCTCGACTAATAAACGACTCGGAAAGAGAAGGGCTTGCCGCGACGGCGCAGCTAGCGCGTAAGCGGGTGCGAGGTGCGTTCGAGTGCGGCGATGCCGTCGTTCTTGCGTTGGTCGCTGACGTCGACGTAGATCTGCGTCGTTCGTACATCGACGTGGCCGGCGAGCTCGCGGATGACCTCCAGCGCCACGTCACGCTCCGCGAGCATCGTGCAGAACGTGTGCCGCAGCGCGTGCGCGGTACGTCGATCTTCGCGCACGTCCGCGCCAGCGGCGTGCTTGGTGACGACATCGCCGACTGCGCTCGCGGAGATCGCTTCCGGCTGGGCGGAGCGGCGCTGGCGCAGGCTGACGAACAGCGCGTCGCTCGTCGACGTCGGCCGGCTGCTGTACCAACGTGCGAGCGCGTCGTGCGCTTCGGCGTGCAGCGGCACGGTCCGCGTCCGGCCGCGCTTGGAGGCACGCACCACGACCTCAAGCCGCGTCTGCTCGGCGCGCCCAGGCGCGATCGCGCTGCGCCGGCGCGCGTCGGGCTGGCGGCCGCGCTCCTGGATGTCAGCGACGGAGAGCCGCGCCAGCTCGGCGCGGCGCAGTCCCGCGCGCGCGAGGAGCTCGAGGATCGCGCGGTCCCGCACGCCGATCGTGGTGCGTCGGTCGGGCTGGCGTAGCAGCCGGTCGAGCTCTGCGTCTGACAGCGCGCGCGGTTCCTCGTGTTGGACGTGCGTGCAGCGGACCTGCTGGACGAGCGGGTCGGCGCCGAGCGTTGCGGCGAGCCGGCGCACGGCGCTGACGCGCTGCGTGACCGAGCTCGGCGCGAGGCCGCGGGCGGTGAGCTCGTCACGCCACGCCGCGACCGAGGCGATCGTGACGGTTTCCTTCGACGCCTCGCCGTGGCGCGCGCGCAGGAAGGCGGCGAAGGAGCGATAGGCGGTCGAATACGCGCGCCGCGTGTTCGGAGATGCGGCCATGCCGGCGATCGCGAGGGCGCGCTCGTCGAAGTCGTCGAGGAGCACCCCTCCCCCGGGTTCGGGCTCGCGGATCGCGACGACCGTGGTCATGCGCCCTGCTCGAGCTGCGCGGTGAGGTCGGCGGCGCGCTGCGCGAGCTCGATCGGCAGATGGTCGCCGACGGCGAGCGCGAGCAGTCGCGAGCGTTCGTCCTCGAGTTCTCTCCTGCGCTCGAGCGCCGACGTCGGCGCGCTCGCGTACCACGGCTCGACCGTGGCGTCGACGAGCACGAGGCGCGGCCGGAACGTCGTCGACGTGCAGTTCATGCCCGCATGATGCCGTCGCGATCGGACGGAAAGTTGCCTTGATAATCGCCTTTATCACGGGTACCGCTCTGCCATACGGTCACCGCCCTGTGTGATCTTCAGCGGTAGGTAGCCCGATTTGTTGAGCGCTATTTGGCCGCCCGACAGGACGTCAGGGCTTTGTCTCGCCGTCGACGCCCCCTTCGCGTCTCGGGAAGTCGGGACGCGCGATGCGCGTGCCGCCACGGCCACCGAGGCCACCGTCGAGCAACTCCGGCGCAATCGCGTGCGGTGACCGGGCTATGCGCCAGCGAGCGCTTCGCAGATGACGTTGGGCTGACACCCCGACGTCAGCATTGGGGGCGGTGCCATCCCGAGACGATCTCGCTGACGCCTGCGCCGAGCTCTTGGTGTCGATCAAGGGCAGCCCCCACGCCTACGCGCCGGTCCCCAAGTTCGTTATTGAGCCAAACGAGCTCGCTTACTGACAGCGCGGCGATGTACCCGGCGCCTGAACTCGAGGCTCGATGCAGCGACGGAACGTTCGAGCGCCAGCGCTCGAAGATGCCGTCGCGGACGCCCTCGTCGACGAAGCCTTGGCGCCAGCGATCTCCGCGCTCGGCCCAGCGCAGGCCCCAAGCATCGGGAACGAGCAACCCGCGGTCCTGCAGGCGGTTGTTCACGCGCTTCATGATCGTGTTCAAGCTCTCATGAACGACGAGCAGCTGACTCAGCAGCGTGGTAGCGACCTGCGGCACGTTCGAGATCGACCAGTACCCGTTCCACCACGAATTGAGGTCATCGCGCTGCACCCTTCCGCGCTGGCGGATGCGCCATCTGTCCAGCGATCCGAAAACCCAGACCGGTGCACGGGCGCGTGCGGGCCTGGACGCACTGAGAGCCCCGAGTACCTCGTCGAGGAGATCGTCGCCGGTGGCTGATCCGTCGATGAGTCTGATCACGGGCTCCCCGAGATGGGCGTCGCAATGCACCACCAGCCGTCCCCGCTGTGCGAGCTCCGCGATCAGAGCCCCGATCAGGCACGTGCCGAACGCCGCGCCCATCCAAGGCATGTCCTCAGCACCATGCACCAGGACGGCCAACTCCTCGGCAAGCAACAGCTCGGAATCTGCGCCGAGCTCAACTCTTCCGCGATGGTACTCAGCGCCGGTCATAGCTTGGCCAGGCATGACGGCAGCTTCCTCGCACGGCGCCTCGCGGTCAAGCGCCGCTGGATCGACCCGTCGTTGAACGCGAGAACCACCAAGCAAACGCGCATGTAGCCCACCCCAAGGGCATCGGGTCCAACGCTCGCGGCACCGGCGCCTGAGTGCGATTGTCATTCGACCGTCGTTCTACAGTTGGCACGGCTTCGTCAGCGGTATCTGGCCGCCGCGCTCGCAACTAGCGAGAGGACGCGCTTGGTCCATGCTCGCTCATCAGCTCCTCGAATAGCTCAACTGCTTCGCGCGTCACGCCTGCGGAGATCTCGTGGCTCGACAGCGCCCCGCGGAGAACGGCCAGACGGAATGCACCGGGGCTCACGCCCGACCAAGCCTTGAAGACCGCGCAGAAATCGCTAGTGGTCGCGAAACCGGCCATCTCGCCCGCCTGACGTACTGAGGCGCTCTTAGCGATGAGTCCGTATGCAGCTTCGTACAACCTGCTCTCGTTGACCGCTCGGGAGAACGTGTCGCCGTCAGCTGCCATCGCACGCTGAACGGTGCGAGGTGACACTCCGAGCTCGGCCGCGACGCTGGTGAGCCGAGCAGGCTGACGCTGCCTCACCAAGAGATCGATCACCTCGCAGACGGCCTCAGAGGACAGACGCGCCGTGCCAATCATGGGCGATCACCGCCTGACGGCGGCCGGCGGTCGTCGAGAAGTCGATGGATTACGCCGATGAGCGCAAGGATTGCAACAACGAGTAGTGGCTCCATTCCCCAATTGTCCTGCCGCCTTCGTCGTGCATGGCGCGATTCCGACATCGCGGTCGAGGCATCGCTGGATGCGGTTCGGCGACGATGACGGCGACTGCGGTCGCGTCAGGGTTGCCCGATCACGAGAGCGTCGCGGGCGGCCTGAACGACTTCGCTCGTGACGGTCGTGAGCTGGTTGATGTCGAGGATCCGCGTGATCTGCGCGAACAGGCGGTGCACGAGGCGGAAGTTGCCGCTTGTGATGCGCGCGACGGCGGCGACGGCTTCGCTGTCGGTGAAGTCGTCGGCGCTGAGGGTCAGCCCGAGGCGTGGCCAGTGGTGGGTGAGGACGAAGCGCAGCTCGTCGGCGCTGAGCGGTTCGTAGCGGTGGGCGAACCCGACGCGGCTGTAGAGCTGTGGGTAGCGCGCGAGGCGCTTCTCGAGGCCGGGCATGCCGATCAGGATCAGGCCGATCGGGTGGCGGTCGAAGTAGTCGCGGAGCTGCTCAAGGCCGCCGGGCTTGAGGCGGTCGGCTTCGTCGACGATCAGCAGCTCGACGTTCCACATGTCGCTCTCGAAGAACGACGGCCGGCCCGCGTCGGGGGCGCGGTGGTGCTCGACGAGAACGCTGAAGCGTCGGCACAGTAGTGGAACCTGTTGGTCGAGCTGGCGAGGGGTGACCGTGACGGTGGGCGTCCATAGGACGCTGGTGGCGGTGGCGAGCGCCTCGGGTCCGGCTGCGTCGCGGTCATGCCAGGAGCGTGTGAGCCAGTCGCCGACTTGGTCCCAGTGGGTGTAGTGGCGGGCGGAGAGGGTCTTGCCGACGCCTGGGGGCCCGTAGCAGACGCCGATGTAGCGCTCGCGGCGGCAGGCGTCGGCGAACTCGGCGAAGCGGCGGTGCTGCTTGGTGATCACGAACTCCAGGTCCGGGCGTCCGGGCGCGGTGTCCATGAGGTCATCCAGCGGATGGGTCATGTCGGGTTAGTCCTCGCGGTAGCGGCGTAGCCGCGGTCCGCGCGCGGCAGGCTCAGCGGTCGGTGGTTGCGGGGCCGCCGCGGGCTCGGCCGGCGGGGTGAGGTCGTCGACGAGGCTGCGGCGCCGGACGAGCTCGGCGCGCAGCTGGCGCCGGCGTGTTGTTCTTGTCGCCTGCAGGTCGCGGAAGCTGATCGTCTGGTCGGCGAGCTCGGGGCTGACGGCTCGGCAGAGGAAGGTGCTGTTGTGAAAGACGCGGATCTCGGCCATGTCGCGCGGGTCGTAGCGGACCGTCACGGGCTCGCCGACATAGGCGGCAAGCGTGAGATCCAGGTAGCGCAGGCCGGCGAACCGGATGCCGTCGCGATGGACGATGCGTGGCTTGGCGACGGCGAGCAGCAGCAGGTCGAGCTGCTCAAGTGAGTCCGGGAGTCGCGGGAGCCAGCCGCCCGCGGCCCAGCGCTCAAGCGGCGCGATCTTGGTTTGCGAGTGCGCGCGCACGTGATAGTCGACACTGATCCAGCGACCGACCTCGGCGTCGAGTTCGGCGAGCGAGAGCTGCGGCGGGCTGCTCGGCCCCGCACCGGCTGGCGGCAGCCAGCCGGCGAGTTGGGGCAGCAGCTCGGTGGTGATTGTTCCGAAGAGCCGTTCGATCTTGCCGCGGCCCTGTGGGACGCCGGCGGTGGAGTTGATCAGCTGGATTCGCAGGTCCGCACCGACCTGCTCGAGGTGTCGGCTCTTGAAGTCCGAGCCGTGATCGCTGTAGAGCACCTCGGGCAGCCCACAGACCGTCCACGCCGGATCGGGCTTGCGCCAGATCGCGTGCCGCAGCGCCAGCGCGGTCTGCAGCGCCGAAGGCGCGCCGAGGTTCACGGCGTAGCCGGCGACCGCGCGGCTGAAGTCATCAAGGATTGCCGTCAGCCAAGGCCGTGCCGGTCGGCCCGCGTGGTCGAGGATCATCACGTCGAGCTGGGTGTGATCGGCCTGCCAGATCGCGTTGGCGGCTGCGGCCTCGCGGCGATAGACCAGCTCGAAGCGGTCGCGGTAGCCCGCCGGTCCGTCGTGCGCGAGCGCGACCAGCCCCGGATCGAGTGCGACGACGATGGACCGCACGGTGCCGTAGCTGGGTACCGACCAACCGCGCTCAGAGGCCACGCGAACCGCTTGGCGGTGGATGTGCGCCGTCGAGCTGCGCGGACGCCGTAACGCCAGGCCCTCGACGAATTCCACGAGCTCCGGCGGCTGGCGGCGGATGTTGCGATCACGACGCGGCGCGCGTGCCAGCCCCGGCAGGCCGGCGGCCCGAAAGCGCGCCAACCAGTGCCGGGCCGTGCGCGCCGGGATTCCCGCCGCTGCTGCCGCATGGGCCAACGCGACGCCGTCCTCAAGGTGCGGACGAAGCACCTCAAAGCGCCGCTGAGCTTGCTCGCGCTGTTGCTCGGAGAGCTCGCTCAGCGCGACCACGGCGCCTGCGTTCAGGCGGCCGCGGCGTCGCCGCCGGCCGCCGGACGGTCGGGCGGAGCGAGGTGACGATAGACGCTGGCGCGGCTGACGCCGAGGACCGCCGCGATCGCCGCGACGGTGTGCTCGCCCGACGCGTACATCTCGCGCGCGACCTCCAGCTTGTCGGGCGTCATCACCGACGGCCGGCCGCCCTTGCGCCCGCGCGCCCGAGCCGCCGCCAGCCCGGCGTTGGTGCGCTCTCGGATCAAGTCGCGCTCGAACTCGGCCAGCGCCGCGAAGACGTGAAAGACCAGCCTGCCACCGGGCGTCGTGGTGTCGATGCTCTCCTGCAGCGACACAAACCCGACGCCGCGCTCGGCGAGCATCGCGACCGTGTCGATGAGGTGGCGCAGCGATCGACCGAGGCGATCCAGGCGCCAGACGACGAGCGTGTCGCCTTCGCGCAGGTGATCGAGCAGCCGCGCCAGCTCGGGCCGGTCGTCCAGCGCGCCGCTGGCGGTGTCGCTAAAGATCCGCAAGCAACTGCGGCGCTCAGCGCGTCGTGCTGAAGGTCGAGCTCCTGCTCGCCCGTCGAAACCCTCGCATAGCCCAGAAGCGCGCCGATGCCGCGTACCGTCTCACAACCCTCAGCGGGCGCGCAACTGAGACTTTGATTGTCGACATGGGTTCTGAACGCATCGGCACGCCTGCGGCGCGGTCAGCGTGGCCCGTCTCAGAATCGGTCGTATATGAGATTGCTGCAAGGACAAACAGCGACCCGCTGAATCCTGGCATGTCGCACCGTCGGCTGCGCTGGTTTATCCGCCCGATCCGGCCGGTTTGGACCGATCAGGTTTGCTGCGCGGGCGGCGCCGGCGCTGGAATAGTGCTGTCCGTGATCGCCTTGATCACCGCAGCCTGTTGCACAGCCAGCTCCGGAGTCGCCGCGCTATCTGCTTGCGCCGCGTGGGTGTTGGCGACCGCGCTCGTGGTTAGCAAGGTGCCCTCAAGCTGCTTCTGGGTGGTGAGCGCCAAGAGGCGCTCCTGCGCGAGCGCGAGGAACTTCGGCGCGCTGAACCCGGCGATGAGCGTCGTCGCGACGACACGCCACACGTCGTACTCCTCGACCGTGGTCGTGGTGGCAGGCGTCGCGGTCGTTCCGCTGCCGGTGCCCGGCGCCACTTTGGCGACATCCTGAACCTGATCGAACAGACCCATGGCTACCCCGGCTGCAACAACGCCTAGGACAACGCTCGCCCAACCGCCCAAATCCGCATATCGGGCTGACAGCTTCGTCGGCCGTTCCCAGCCGCCCTCTTCGTCACTGCCTTCGACCTTGCGCGTCTTCATCAATTCCGCAGCGATGCCCCCGAGCATCCCACCAAGAATGACGATCGCAACCAGGACGTACTTCGCTCCGCTCGACGCTAGCTCGACGTTCATCGGACGCTCCTCCCGCAGCAGGTGATGGAGCGACCCTAATGCGAACCGGCGGCACGATGGGATTTCCGTCTTGCGTGTCGAACGGATCTGCGGGACCCACGCTCATGTGGCCAAATAGCGCTCACAGCATTGCGCCAGTTACCCCTGAAGGTCACACGCCCTGGGAGCCCTCGCGCACGTGCGGGCTGGAGTTATCGCGGATGGTTTCGACGATTGGCAGATCGGGGCGGATCGGCGTCGCGGCGCATGTCGCGGGTCGCTTCGGCGCTACGCGGCTCGCTCTGCGTACCGAAGGACAGCCACCGCCCCGAACGGCGACGCGCGTTCTGCGTGCGGGTTGAGCGACATGGGACGGCTCGCAAACTCACATGAAAGCGAATCGCTCGTGCCGACCGGCAACGCGGCGGACCGGCCGCCATCTCAGCAGCCGCTCACGCGCCCGCGGCGCGGGGGGAGACGCACGCGCGTCTGCGCCATGTTGTTCGACTCGTCGGACTCGAAGACGTGGCCCAGCGGGTCGGCGACGTGGCGCACCGAGAAGCAGCCGCTCAGGCCCGTGACGTCGATGTACTGCTCGTAGTAGCCCGCCGGGTAGCTCTCCTCCCACCCCGACGAGATGCCCATCCGCACCGAGCGCTTGCGCGCGGACTGGTTGCAACCGGGGAACTTGCGAAAGCGCGGCCCGCGCAGGCCGGGCACGTCGATGAGGTCGCGCATGCAGAAGCGCGTCTTGCGGCCGAGCTTCACGAACTGCTCGAGCGGCCCGCCGGCCGTCCACAGCTCGAAGCGCAGCGCATCGCGCAGCTTCCAGTAGCTGCCCTGGCCGGGGATCGCCCAGAAGTCGAAGCGCGTGTCCGGCAACGGATAGTCGGTGTGCGCGTCCCCCTCGGAGTAGATCCGCTGCGCGACCCTCATCGTGCGCTGCCCCTCGCGCGCGCCGAGCAGAAACAGCGGCCCCGCCCCGCGGTTGATGAGCCGGTTGCGCGAGCCCAGCCGCACGCGCCCGGACCGGGAACGCAGGACGCGCAGGTCACTCGGCGCCAGCATCACGAGATCCGGGCAGCGCAGCCGCACGTCCCCGCACGGCCCCGACGGCGGCGGGATCGGCACCGGCTCGGGCGGGATCGGAGTCGGGTTCTCCGGCGCCGTGACGCGGAGCTGCGACGCCGGCTGCGACGCGACCGCCACCCCCGCCGACAGCGCCGCGACGAGCACTACTGCCACAGACACGATGCGGGCCCGCGGCGTCACGATGCGGCAGCTTAGCCCGCAGGCGCCCAACATCGCGGCGCCCGGGCCCCGTGAGCGCTACGGTTGCAGCACGGGCGCCGCGGTCGGACCGGCCCGGTGACTCGAACCTGACGAAAGGCAGAGCATGCAGAGCGCCCCGAGCGCGCAGGACGCCGGGCCGTCGGCAGACGCCGTCCGCGGCCAGGACGCGAGCGGGCCGTGCGCCGCGCCGCTCGCCGACGACATCCAGCCGTGCGCCAACGAGCGCGCAGACCGCATCGCGACCGGCATCGTGACCGTCGTGCCCATCCTCGCGCTGGGGGTCGTCGTCTGGCAGGCCTGGGCGGAGCTCTTGCACTGGCACGACTTCCTCGTCTTCGCGCTGATGTACGTCGTGACCGGCCTCGGCATCACCGTCGGCTTCCATCGCCACTTCACCCACCGCGCGTTCGCCACGAGCAAGCCGCTACGCGCGACGCTCGCGGTCATGGGCACGATGGCGATCGAGGGCCCGATCACGGCATGGGTCGCCGACCACCGCAAGCACCACGCCTTCTCCGACCTCGAGGGCGATCCGCACAGCCCGCACGTCGACCACGGCCACGGCCTCGCCGGCGCGCTGCGCGGCCTCGCCCACGCCCACGTCGGCTGGCTGTTCCTGCACACGCAGCGCGCGAACAAGCGCCGCTACGCGCCCGACCTCATCGCCGACGACACGATCAGCTTCATCGACCGCACGACGCTGTGGTGGATCGCCCTCGGCCTCGCGCTGCCGTTCGGCCTCGGCTACGCGATCGGCGGCACGATCCAGACGGCGCTCACGGGCCTGCTGTGGGGCGGCGCGATGCGGATCCTGCTCCTTCACCACGTGACGTACTCGATCAACTCGCTCTGTCACTTCTTCGGGCGCCGCCCCTTCGACACCGGTGACGAGTCGCGCAACCTCGCGTGGCTCGCTCCACTCACCTTCGGCGAGGCGTGGCACAACAACCACCACGCGTTCCCCACCTCCGCCGCCCACGGCCTGCGCTGGCATCAGCGCGCGCTCGACCCCAGCGCACTCACGATCGCCGCGCTCGAGCGCCTCGGCCTCGTCTGGGACGTCGTCAGGATCAGCGAGGAGCGCCAGCTCGCGAAGCTCGCCCCCGCGGCGCGCTAGATCGCAAGGCCTACTGGCAGCGCACGTACGCGCTGAAGTAGCGCCCGACCTTCACGCGCTCGAAGCCCGCCGGCGGCACCTGGATGAGCGGCGAGTCCTCGGTCTGGTCGAACGGGCCGTACGCGGGATGCTTGAGAAAGCGCGTGCCGCTGATGAGGTACAGGCCGACGCCGCCCGCGCGCTGGCGCTTGGTCTGCGTCGGATCGGTCCGCGCGACGACCCCGTCCCGATCCTTGTCGGCGATCCAGCGCACGTCGGCGAGCAGCTTGTGGTTCGGGACCGAGATCGGGCCGCACGCGCTCGCGGCCTTCACCCGCGGTGAGTCGAGCACCGCCGTGAGGTCCTTGCGGACGGCGTCGCGCAGCTTGAGCTCGCGGTTGACGTAGGCGGGGTTGAACGTCGCGGCGGTGAAGACGATCCCGCCGAGGATGACCGCCGCCGAGCCGAGCGCCCACGGGCGGATCGCACGGTGCCCGCGCGGCAGGCGCGTGAAGCCCGCCATCGCGAACGCGGCGAACAGCATGAGTGCGAGCGCCGCGACGAGGACGTAGCGGCTGATGACCGAGAAGCCGCGCAGCGAGACCAGGAAGAACGTGCCGACGCCCCACAGCAGGAGGGTCGCCGGGATGAAGACGCGATCGCGCGCCATCCGCCAGGCGAGGACGATCCCGGCCACCGCGACGATGAGCACCGGCGGCTTCGTCAGCTCGGCGAGGTAGTTCAGCGTGACGCCGGGCAGCTCGGTCAGCGACTGGCGCCGGCCGAGCGTGCGCGCGGACTCCGTCGTGTAGTTCAGCGAGTACATCGGGTCGCCGGTGACGACGAGGTCGCTGAGCGCCCACACGACCGGTGCGAACGCGACGATCGCCCCGACGCGGACCCACTCGCGCAGCGGCTTGCCCCACGCGATCCACAACCCGTAGAAGCCCGCGAGCAGCCACGCCTCGGGGCGCAGCAGGCCCGCGAGCGTCAGCAGCACCCACACGACGCCGCCGCGCTTGGGCGCGCGCGCCTCGAGCGCCGCAGCCCACAGGATCAGCGCGAGGTACGGGATGTCGATGTAGCCGCGCGCCGCGAGAAACGGGAAGTCGAGCCGGCTCAGCACGAGCAGCGCCGCGACGAGGCCGACGACCCAGCCGAACGACGCCTTGCCGAGCTGGTACATCCCGGCCACCATCGCGACGAACGACAGGACGCAGATCCCCAGGAGCACGCGGTCGCCGGGCTCGCCGAGCGCGGCGAGCGGCACGCAGATCGCGACCCACAGCGGGTGCTGCGTGGGAGCGCGGTAGGCGTCGAAGGAGGGCAGCGAGCCGCCGAGCAGCTCGCGCCCCCACAGCAGCGAGTACAGCGAGTCGTAGTTGGAGTACGTCGGGTAGACGAAGAACCCGACCACCGCGGCGACCGTCAGCGCGACGAGCGCCAGCGCCTCCCAGCGTGGCCAGCGGCCCGACTCGGTCACTGCTAGACGAACGTGACCGGCGGGCGGGCAGGGGCGCTCATGCTGCGGGCCAACCTACAACAGGGCGGCCGGCCGTCAGGCCAGCGACCACACGGTCACGGCGTCGTCCTTGCCGCGGACCACCATGCGGTCGACGTGCACGAGATCGTCGCGCGAGATCGTGAGCATGCCGCGCACGGTGTCCGACAGGAAGATCGCGTGCCCGGAGCCCTTCGTCATCGACTCCAGGCGCGCCGCGGTGTTCGTCGTGTCGCCGATCGTCGAGTACTCCATCCGCCGCTGGCTGCCGACGTTGCCGGCCATGACCGGGCCGGAGTTCAGTCCGATGCCGATCCGAAACGGCTCGTCGCCGCGCTCGGACAGGATCTCGTTGACCTGCGCGAGCGCGGGTCCGGCCATCTCCTCGGCGGCGCCGAGCGCGCGATCGGCGTGGTCGATCTGGTCGGTCGGCGCGCCGAAGACCGCCATGATCCCGTCGCCCATGTAGGCGACGAGCGTGCCGCCGTGGTTGGCGATGACGTCGCTCATGATCGTCAGGTACTGGTTGAGGACCTCGATGACCTCCTCGGGCGTGTGCTTCTCAGAGTACGTCGTGAAGCCGCGGATGTCGGAGAACATGACCGTCACGATCTTGCGCTCGCCGCCGAGGCGCAGGCCGTCCTCCGCGCGCGCGAGGACGTCGTCGACGACGGCCTCGGGCACGAAGCGCGCGAACAGGTCGCGCACGCGCTCGCGCTCGAACGCGCCGACGGTCGTCGCCACGCCGAGCGCGCCGACGAACCCGAGGCCGAGCGCGGTCAACGGATAGAGCATCGAGACGATGAGCCCGCTGTTGAACGCGAGCTGCGCGAGCCCGGCGAACACGGCCGCCGACGCGACGCCGACGAGCGCCGCGCGCTGCGGGCCCAGGCGCAGCGTCGTGACGGCGCCGAGCAGGCCGAGCAGCACGATCAGCAGGCCGTCGAGCCAGCCGGGGGCGCTGCGCAACGGCAGGCCGTCGAGCATCGTCTGGATCGCCGCGGCCTGGATCTCGGGGCCGGGCATGAGCTCGTCCGGCGACGTCGCGACCGGGAAGACGTCCTTCAGCGACGGCGCCGTCGCACCGACGACCACCGCCTTGCCGCGGAACACGCGCGCGTCCACGCGCCCGTGCTCGACGTCTGAGAACGAGACGGCCTGCACGCTGTGCGGCGGACCGGGGAAGTCGATCCACGCCGAGCCGTCGGACTGGAAGTCCTCGCGCGTGACGACGGGCTTTCCGCGCAGCAGCTCCGCCGCCACGACCGACAGCGACGGCAGGCGAGACTCGTCGTACGGAACGCGCCGGACCACGCCGCCGGGGTCGTTGAGCAGGTTCACGCTGCCCGCCCGGCCGCCGACGCTCTCCAGCACGCCGTGCCCGCCGAAGATGTTCGTCTTGCCCTGCGAGTCGATCTCGCTCGTGCCCAGCACGATCCGCGGCGCCGCGTCGACCGCTTCGACGAGCGCGTTGTCGGCATCGACGTCATCGCTCTGCTCGGTGAACTGGACGTCGTAGACGATCACGCCCGCGCCGGCCTTCGTCAGCCGCCGGATGACGGCGGCGTGGCGCTTGCGGTTGAACGGGAAGGTCCCGTCCTCGGTGATCGAGTCCGTGTCGATCGCGACCAGCACGACGTCGGGCGCCTGGTGATCGCCGCGCACCGCGTAGCGCGCGTCGACCGTCTCGAGGTCCGAGCCGCGGAAGACGTCGAACGCCCACAAGCCGAGCACGACCCCGGTCGTGGCGAGCGCGAGCGACGCGTACAGCGTCAGCGCGAGCCGCTTGCGTCGGGGCATGGCGCGCAGTGTGCCGCACGTCACCCTCGCGCGTGCGCATCGTCCGCGAGAGTCGCGGGTTCATGCGAGCGAACAACCGGTGTCGCGACAACCGAGCCGTCCGTAGGATCGCGGGCGGGGACGTCTTGGACTGGAGCATGATGCGACGGACGACAGCGATGCGTGGAAGATGGCTCGCGGCATGCGCCGCGAGCGCGTCGGGCATCGCGTGCGCGCTGCTGGCGAGCGTGCTGGCGGCGCCGGCTGCGGGCGTGACGAACCTCTACGTCGCGCAGAGCTCCTTCACCAACCCAGAGCTGTCGCAGTACGCGGTCGCCGCCGACGGGTCGCTGACCGCGCTGGCACCGGCGACGCTGGGCTCGGGCGCGCAGGACACCGCGATCACGCCGGACGGCCGCTTCGCCTACGTCACGCGCTCCTTCGGCACGGACGCCGGCTTCATCTCGCAGTTCGCGCGCGGCGCCGGCGGGGCGATGGCGCCGAACGGCTCCGCCGACGGCGGCCAGGATCCGCGCGGCGGCGTCGTCAACCCGCAGGGCACGCGCCTGATCTACGCGAACGCGGTGACGCAGTCGCTGAGCTGGCGTCACATCGCCCCCGACGGCACGCTCGGCGCCGAGACGGTCGTACCCGGCACGACCGGCGCCTCCCCGCGCTTCCTCGCGATGACCCCGAGCGGCACGAGCCTCTACGTCGGGATCGCCGGGCAGGGGCTCGCCCCGACGTTCCTGCGCCAGTACGACGCCGACCCGGCCAGCGGCGCGATCACGCCGAAGGCGACGCCGACCGTCGCCTGGCCCGACGCCGCCGCGCCGGGCGAGCTCGCGCGGATGACCGTGTCGCCGGACGGCGGCTACCTGTACGCGGCGAGCGGCGTCATCGCCTCGGGCATCGCCCGCTATGCGATCGGCGCGTCGGGCGCGCTCACCGGCGGGACCCTCGTCGCCGTTCCGACCGACCGCAGCGCGACGAGCGTCCTGCCGATCGCGCCCGGCAGCCTCTCCGCCTGGGCGCCGACGAGCATCACCGGGACCGGCGGGCCGCCCGGCCAGATCTCGCAGTTCTCGCGCGACCCGGCGACCGGCCTGCTGGCCGCGCTGCTCCCGCCCTCCGTCGCGTACGCCGCCACGGCGGACCGCCCCACGCTCGACGCCGTGGCGAGCCCCGACGGGGCGTCGCTGTACACCGGTCAGAACGGCAACGTCGGCGAATGGCCGATCGCGAGCACCGGCGCGCTGACCCCGCGCGCGAACCACCTCAGCCCGGTCGGCGGCCTGACGAACGCCGGGCTCGTCCTCGCGCCGTCGCAGGCGCCGGTGGCGTCGTTTCACATCGTGCCCGGCGTGGTGGGTCAGCCGACGACGTTCGACGCCCGCACCTCGTCGGATCCCGACGGCACCGTGGCGCGCTACGACTGGGACTTCGGCGACGGCACGGGCCTTCCGGACGGCGGTCCGACGCCAAGCCACGTCTACACGAGCCCCGGCTTCCCGGCCGTCACGCTGAGCGTGACCGACGCCGACGGCACGTCGACCTCGCAGCTGTGGACGGGCGCGCGCATGCTGCGCAACGGCGGCCCGTCCGCGCAGTCGCGGATCGTCGTGCAGATCGTGGCCGCGGCGGCGCACACGCCGCCTCCACCTCCACCTCCGCCTCCGCCGCCCCCACCGCCCGGCGCACCGGTCCCAGAGAAGGGCAAGTCGGTCACGATCAAGCGGGTCTCGGGGAAGATCCTCGTGAAGGTCCCCGGCTCCAAGCGCTACGTCGACGTCGGCACGCTCGTGCAGATCCCGCTCGGCTCGCAGATCGACGCGCGCCGGGGCCGGGTCCAGCTCACCGCGGAGGTCGACGCGAAGACGCACGCGACGCAGTCCTCCGTCTTCTACGCGGGGATCTTCCAGGTCGCGCAGACGAAGGGGTCCAAGCCGATCGTCGAGGCGAAGCTCGTCGGCGGGACGTTCGCCGGCTGCCAGCCGCGCACGACCACGCGCACGGTGACCCGTGGCGCCTTCGGCGGCCCGCTCGCCGTGCCGTTCGAGCTCGTCGCCAAGCGCAAGCGCAGCAAGCGCGTCGTGCGCCGCCTGTGGGGCAAGGGCAAGGGTGACTTCCGCACCGCCGGCAAGCGCTCGTCGGCCACCGTCCGCGGCACGTGGTGGCTCGTCGAGGACCGCTGCGACGGCACGCTGACCCGGGTGAGAGAGGGCCGGGTAGACGTCCGCGACGTCCGCTTGAAGAAGACCGTCAAGCTGCGTGCGGGCGGGCGCTCGCTGTATCTCGCGAAGGCTCCGTGAGCGCGACCCGAGGCGATCGGCCGGGCCCGACGGCTTGATCGCGCTCCCGGGCCGGGGTACCTTGCGTCCCAGGGCCGGGCGAGCGGCGTGGCACGACGCAACGCGTCGCCCCGGTCACCGACAACACGTGGATTGGGGCATGACCGTGGCGCGCACCAAGCGATGTGCCTTGCTGCTCGTCGCAGCGGCATGCGCGCTCGTGGCGGCACCCGCCGCCGCTTCGGCCGCGCCCGGCGTCCCGCAGCCGCCCGTGACGCTGTTCAGCGAGACCTTCGAGAACGTCACGCCGCCGACCACGGCGATCCTCGTCAGCGCGTACACGGGACCCGCGCCCGCGAGCCAGACCTACACGGCCGACGCGGCGTGGATCACGGCCACCGGCTGCAACGGCATCGTCACCTCGCAGGCAAGCGCCGACCTGACCCAGTGCGCGTCCAGCGCGGCGCTCGAGGCGCTCGCGGCGGCGCTCGGCACGTACAACGGCACGTCGCCCACGGGCAACCACGCGTGGGTCTCGACGACCACGAACGCGTCGGCGGCGGACCTCGTCGAGCTCGCGACCGCCACGCCGATCGCGCTCGCCGCGGCCGGCCGGTTCGTCGCGGCCTCGTTCGACGTGGCGGCGTCGTCGTGCGACCTCGCCGCGCCCAGCCTCAAGCCGTACCTGCTCGACGGCGCCACCGCGATCGCCGAGTTCACGACGCCCTACAACCCGTGCCCGCCGACCGGGACCGCCGCCACGACGACCTACTCCCCCGCGCGCGCCGTGCTGTTCGGCGGATCGTCGGTCGGGTTGCGGATCCTCAACGGCACCGCCACCGGGACGGGCAACGACCACGGCATCGACGACATCGCGATCCTCGACGCGACGCCGAAGCTCGACGCCACGTTCACCTCGCCCGTGCCCTCGGGCGCGACGTCGCGCCTGACCCTGACGATCACGAACACCACCGACCTCGCGGAGAAGGCGGGCTGGAGCTTCACGGACACGCTTCCCGCCGGCCTGACGGTCGCCGCGCTGCCGAACATCGCGTCGACCTGCGCGAGCGCCGCCGTCGGCGCCACGCCCGGCGCACCCGCGATCAGCGCGTCGGGTGCCCTGCCGGGCGGCACGGTCGCGTGCACGGTGTCGGTCGACGTCGCGGCCGGCGCGCCGGGCGACTATTCCAACGGCGCCGCGAACATCACGTCGCGCGCCGGCCTCGATCCGCCCGCCGCGCCCGCCACCGTGACGTTCCAGGCCGCGCCGCAACCACCCCTGCCGCCACCGCCCGCCGCGCCGGACGCCGAGCTGCGCAAGTCGGTCACGCTCGCGCGGTCGCGCGGCATCGTGCTCGTGAAGGTCCCGGGCAGCGCGCGGTACGTCGACCTGACGCAGCTCACCGAGGTCCCGCTCGGCTCGCGCGTCGACACCCGCAAGGGCCGCGTGACGCTCACCGCGGAGGTCGACGCGACGACGGGCCGGACCCAGTCCACCTGGTTCTACGACGGCATCTTCGTCATCAGCCAGACGAAGGGCGCGAAGCCGATCCTCGTCGCGACGCTCGCAGGCGGCACGTTCGCCGGCTGCGCGCCGCGCAAGGCCGCCACCCGGACGACGTTCGCAGCAGCCACGGGCCCGATCCCTTTCCGCTTCGTCGCCAAGCCCAAGCCCAAGCGCAGCAAGCGCAAGGTCCGGCGCTTGTGGGGCGAGGGCAAGGGCGACTTCCGCACCGCCGGCCGGCGCTCGACCGCGACCGTCCGCGGCACGCGCTGGCTCGTCGAGGACCGCTGCGACGGCACGCTGACGCGCGTCACGCAGGGGCGCGTCGACGTGCGCGACCTGCGACTGCGCAAGACGATCAAGCTGCAGGCGGGCAAGCGCTTCCAGTACCTGGCGAAGGCGCCGTGACCGCCCGCGCGCGTCTCGCGTCCGGGGTGGCGGCGCTGCTGCTCGCGGCGGCCGGCGCCTTCTTCGCGCGGGCTCCCGACGCGGATGCCCGCACGGCGACCGGCGGCAGCGGGCGGTTCGTCGACACGATCGACTGGCTGGAGTGGGGCACGGCGTTTCAGACGATCTCCGGCTCCACGCAGACGCGTACGAGCACGATGGCGGCGGGCGGCGTGCAGCTCGTCGTCAGCTGCTCGCTGTCGAAGTTCACGGGCGTCGCGCTCGCGTACCGCTCGGGCGTGTGGATGGGCGACGGCCTGGACGAGCTCTACAACATCGGCGGTGCCGGGACGGCCAACGCGCTCGTCAACGGCGTCGCGACGCCGGGCGACAACGAGAACCCCACGGCAACGTTCGACTTCGCCTGCTCGGCCACGCTGGGCGGCCAGCCGTTCGCGCTCGGCGGCATCGTGTTCGCCGACGCCGAGCAGTCCGTCAGCCCGGAGCGCGTGCAGGCCACGATCGCCTCGAGCGCGACGTGGCGGATCATCGACCGCGTGCGCTCGCCGGGCTGCAGCGCTTCGACCGCGGCGGGCCGGTCCGACGACGGGCGTCTGGACACGCTGGTCCTGACCGGCCAGAGCATCTGCGCGGCGGGTCCCGCGGCCGTCGCGTACACAGACGGAGCCACGAGCGGCAGCATCCTCGTCCACTCGCCGCTGTTCGGGAGATCGGCCGTCGCGCTCGGCGTACTCGTCCCGATCGACCGCGGCGACGCGCCCGTGAGCTACGGCGAGGCCGGGCACGCGGTCGCGCTGGGGCTGAGCGGCGGCGCCCCGTCCGCCCCCGGCCCGACGCTCGTCAACGACACGGACTTCGCGCTCGCGAGCCCGACGCCGCCGCCGACGCGGCTGGGCGCGTCCGTCGATCCCGGCGGCGCACCGTCCGCCGGTGCCGACGGCGACGACACCACGGGCAGCGGCGGCAGCTTCGGCGCCGACGACGACGAGACCGAGGGCGCCCCCGCGTCGATCGCGGTCACGCCGGGCGCGGCCTACACGCGCTCGGTCGCGTGCACCGGGCCGGGGTTCGTCGCCGGCTGGATCGACTTCGACGCGAGCGGCTCGTTCGACGGCGCCGAGCGCTCGCACACCGCCGCGTGCACGGGAAGCTCCGCCGCCCTCGCGTGGACCGTCCCGGCAGGCGCTCGCGCGCAGGCCAGGTCGTTCGAGCGCGTGCGCATCGCCGCGAGCGGAGCGGACATCGCCGGCCCCACGGGCCTTGCGGCGAGCGGCGAGGTGGAGGACCACGCGCTCGCCATCGCGCTGGCGGCGACGCCTGCGCCCCCGCCGCCACCCGGCCCGCCGGGCGCGCCGCCACCGCCCCCGCCGCCGTCACCGCAGCCCGAGCAGGGCAAGTCGGTCGCCGTCGTGGCGTCGAAGGGCACGGTGCTCGTCAGGGTGCCGGGAAGCGCGCGGTC
The DNA here is from genome assembly GCA_963743055.1 of uncultured Actinomycetes bacterium. GTDB lineage: Bacteria > Actinomycetota > Thermoleophilia > Solirubrobacterales > Solirubrobacteraceae > CADCVQ01. The sequence continues at coordinate 399,826 of CAVUOK010000012.1, forward strand.
GGTCGGGCTCGGCGGCCTCGCCCAGATCCCGCTCGGCTCGCACATCGACGCCCGCAAGGGCGAGGTCACGGTCACCGCCGAGGTCGACGCCAGGACCGGCGCCACCCAGTCGGCCGCCTTCTACGACGGCATCTTCGTCGTCACGCAGACGAGAGGGCCGAACCCGATCCTCGAGGCCAAGCTCGCCGGCGGCTCGTTCGCCGGCTGCTCGCGCACGACGGCGGTCGCCCGCTCGGCGCTCGGCGTGGGCGGCGGGCCGGTTCCCTTCCAGTTCGCCGCCAAGCAGCGGCGCAGCAAGCGCTCCGTGCGCAAGCTGTGGGGCAAGGGCAAGGGCGACTTCCGCACCGAGGGCCGGCGCTCGTCAGGGACCGTGCGCGGCACGTGGTGGCTCGTCGAGGACCGCTGCGACGGCACGTACACGCGCGTGCGCCAGGGCACCGTCGACGTCCGCGACTTCCGCCTGCACAGGACCATCCGGCTGCGGGCCGGCAAGCGCTACCTCTACCTCGCGTAGGGGCGGCTGCGCCAACGAACGAGGGCGACCGCTTTCGCGATCGCCCTCGGGTACGACGAAGATCGTGGTCCGGGCTACGAGAGCCCGGGCCGGCGATCAGATGGCCTGGACGTTGACCGCCTTGGGGCCCTTGTCGCCGGCTTCGGCGTCGTAGCTGACCTTGGCTCCCTCTGCGAGGCTGCGGTAGCCCTCACCGAGAATGCCCGTGTGATGGACGAAGAGATCCTTCTGCCCATCGTCGGGGCTGATGAAGCCAAACCCCTTGTCGTCGCTGAACCATTTCACGGTTCCGGTGGCCATGCTGGCCCTCCTCGGATGGTGTGCTGCTCACTCCGAGGATGCTTTGGGGCAACGACACGGGGCGCTGGCACTGCATTCGCCGGACCCTGCTGGTCCGGCCGTTCCACCGCAACAGTACTGGCTCGCACGCCAAACCGGTTCTCAACCTGATAAGCGCGAGCCCGCCCGGCTGTCGGGCGGTCGAGGCCTGCTCCGTATCCGGGGCCGTGGCCATGGGGTTCGCGACGGCCGCGACGCGCTCACGCCGGCGCCTCGCCTGCGCCGTGGCCGTCGCCGCGGCGCGCGCGCTGGCGTGCCTCGCCGTATCTGCGCGTCTCCTCCGCGATCAGGACGACGAGCGCGACGAGCAGGATCGCGATCGTCGCCAGCGCGGGGATCTCGACGGCGACCGGGACGAACGCCACGAGCAGGACCGCGAGGCCGAGGCGGCGGGTGTTGAGCGTGTGGACGTGGCGGTAGCGGAAGGCGACGTGCGCGAGCAGGTAGATCGCCGACCCGCCGAGCAGGGCGGCGGCGGGCACGAGCTTCAGCGGGTCCTCGACGTGGCCGAGCGTCTTCTTCATGCCGAGCGCGACGAGCACGATCCCCGCGATCATCGGGAAGTGCAGGTAGGAGTAGGAGTCGCGCGCCATCTCGTTGCGCTCGCGCCCGATCTCCGACTCGCCGAGCCGCCGCGCGGCGACGTGGTAGACGACGTCGAAGTACAGCCACCACTGGGTGGCCGCGACGCCGGTCCCGATCGCCGCGGCGAGCACGATCCCGGCGTCGACCTTCTCGTCGGCGCCGACGCCGATCGCCACGATCGACTCGCCGAGCGCGATGATGAGGATGAGCGCGTGGCGCTCGGCGAAGTGGTGCGGGACGAGCTTCCAGCCCTCGGCGCCGAAGAAGTACGGGCCGCCGGCGTCCAGCGCGAGCGCGACGGCCCACAGCCCGCCCTGCAGCCCGCCGTCGGCGAACGACGCGCCGACGAGCAGGCCGGTGCCGATCGCCGTGCTGCACGCGAGCCCCACGACGGACTTCCTGAAGAGCGGGTCGTCGCGGCTTGCGAGCATGAACAGGAAGATGTGCGCGATGCGGACGACCGCGTAGGCGAGCGCGAAGATCAGCGCCGAGTCGTCGAAGGCCCCCGGCACGCAGAGCCCGGCGACGAGCAGCGCGGCCATCGCGACGAACATCACGAGCCGGACGGCGTCCTCCTCCGGGTCGACGACGCTCGTCAGCCACGCGTAGCCGACCCACGACCACCACAGGACGCCGAGCACGAGCAGCCCCTTCGCCAGGCCCTCCCACGTCGGCTCGTCGGCCATGAGCGCCGTGCACTGCGTCAGGGCGAGCACGAACACGAGGTCGAAGAAGAGCTCGAGCGGCGTCACCGTCTCCCCCTCGCGCATGGCCGTCGACAGCCGCCGTGTCCGCCCGCTTGCCGCCTCCGTGCTCATGCCGCGATCTTGCCAGGTAGATTCGGTGCTGTGAGTCGACGCAGCCGCACGCCGGACATGGGACGGCTGCTCGTGTCGTGCCCCGACCAGCCGGGCATCGTCGCCGCGGTCTCGCAGTTCCTCTTCGAGCACGGCGCCAACATCACCGAGTCCGACCAGTACTCGACGGACCCCGAGGGCGGGTCGTTCTTCTTGCGCACGGTCTTTCATCGCGCCGGCCTGTCGGCGATCCGCGACGAGCTCGAGCGCCACTTCGCCGCCGAGATCGGCCAGCGGTTCGGCATGACGTGGACGTTCGCCGACGCGGGCGTCGCCAAGCGCGGGGCGGTCATGGTCAGCCGCTACGACCACTGCCTGCTCGACCTGCTGTGGCGCGCGCGCCGCGACGAGCTCGACCTCGACATCGGGCTCGTCATCTCCAACCACCCCGACCTCGCGGGGGACGTCCGCCAGTTCGGCGTGCCGTTCGTCCACATCCCGGTGACGCGCGACACGAAGCCCGAAGCCGAGCGCCGCCAGCTCGAGCTGCTGACCGGCAACTTCGACCTCGTCGTCATGGCGCGCTACATGCAGATCCTGTCGGCGCAGTTCCTCGAGACGGTGGCCGTGCCGGTCATCAACATCCACCACTCGTTCCTGCCGGCGTTCGCGGGCGCGGGGCCGCACGCACGCGCTCGCGACCGCGGCGTCAAGCTCATCGGCGCGACGGCGCACTACGCCACCGAGCACCTCGACGAGGGGCCGATCATCGAGCAGGACGTCGTGCGCGTCTCACACCGCGACAGCGCGGATGAGCTCGAGCGTCGCGGCGCCGACGTCGAGCGCACCGTGCTCGCGCGCGCCGTCCAGTGGCATTGCGAGGACCGCATCGTGATCGACGGCGAGCGGACGGTCGTGTTCTGAGGTGGCCGCGGCCGAGCGCACGCTGAGCGAGCGCGAGCTCAACCGCGCGCTGCTCGCCCGCCAGGGGCTGCTCGACCGCTTCACGGACGGCGTGCCACGCACGCTCGAGCGCGTCGGCGGGCTGCAGGCGCAGTACGCGCCGTCGATGTACGTCGGGCTGTGGAGCCGGATGGCGGATCTGGCGCGCGACGACGTCACCCGCGCGCTGCAGCGGCGCAGCGCCGTCCAGGCGACGCTCATGCGCGTGACGATCCACCTCGTCGCGCGCCGCGACTACTGGCCGTTCGCGCTCGCGACGCGCGCCGCCCGGCGCATGTGGTGGCTGCGCGCGATGCGCCACGCGGTCAGCGCGGACGAGATGGCCGAGGCCGGCGAGATCGTCCGCGCGCAGCTCGCGCACGACGGCGCGACGTTGCACGGCAAGGAGCTCGGTCAGCTCGTCGGCAAGCAGCGCGCCCACGGCGTTGGCCTGTGGGTCGACCTCGTGCGCGTGCCGCCGTCAGGCACCTGGGAGCGCCGCCGCGCGGACCTCTTCGGCCTCGCCGAGGCCTGGATCGGTCCGCCGCCCGACCGCGAGCTCGACGCCGTCGACCATCTCGTGCGCCGCTACCTGGCGGGCTTCGGCCCGGCGTCCCTTGCCGACGTCGTCTCGTACACCGGCCTCGCACGCCCCGAGGTCGCCGCCGCGCTGCTGCGCCTGCGCCTGCGCCGCTTCCGCAGCACGTCCGGTGACGAGCTGCTCGACGTGCCGCGCGCGCCCCTGCCCGATCCCGAGACCCCCGCGCCGGTGCGCTACCTGCCGACGTGGGACGCGACGCTGCTCGTCCACGCCCGCCGCACCGGCCTGCTCCCCGAGCGCCACCGCGCGAAGATCTTCCATGTGAAGAACCCGCACTCGCTGCCGACGTTCCTCGTCGACGGCGCCGTCGCCGGCACCTGGCGTCACCGCGACGGCCGCGTCGAGCTCGACCCGTTCGACCCGCTCGACGCGGCCACGCACCGCGCGCTGCGCGAGGAGGCCGACCGCCTCGCGGCCTTCCACGCCTGACGCGCCAGGCCGCGACGCTCGGCGAGGTGGAGTTGCCCGCGCGGAGCTCAGCGACGAAGGATCGTGAAGCCCGCGACCTGCGCGCGCGACGCGTTGCGAGCCGCGTCGGTCGCCACGGCGCGCAGCCGGTAGCGCCCCGCCGCGAGCTTGCGACTGCGCAGCCGGCCGCTGAACCGCAGCGAGCCCGCGCCCTTCGCGCCGGCCTTCGTGAAGCCGCCAAGCACCTTCACGTAGCGAAGGCACGGCTTCGCCGAGCGGTTGGCCGGCCGCACCGCGACGCAGCGCGCACCGGACCGCCGGCCCGGAACGACGCGCTCGGCCGTGAAGCGCACCGACGCCGGCTCCGAGAGCCGGAAGGAGATCCTGCCACCGCCGCGCTTGACGACGGAGCCACCGCGCGCGGCGGCCCGGAAGCGCGCGGGACGCAGCGCGAGCCCGCTCAGCACCGGTCGGGTGACGTCCGCGGCGGGCGTCGCGGGTGCCTTGCTCACAGGGACGCGGTCGAACGCCGCGATCGCGCCCTCGCCGAACGCGGCGACGTAGGCGTGGCGCCCGTCCGGGCTGACCGCCAGCGCGGTCGGGCCGCGAACGCCCTCCGCGTCGATGCACAAACCGTCCGAGCCGTCCTCGGTCACGCACCCCGCCGCGCCCACAGGCTGGGTGAGCTCGCCTGTCGCCGAGCGGTCGAAGACCGCGACGTAGCCGTCCCCGTCGAAGAGCACATCGCCCACGACCCTGTCCGTGCGCGACGTGACGTAGACGCTGATGCCGTCGGGGCTGACCGTCACGGACTGCGCTTCCGCGAGCCCGCGGCCGCGCTCGCACGCACCGCCCGTGTCGGCGCCCGAGATGCAGGCGGCCGCGCCGGGCTTGGGCGCCAGCGCACCGCCGGCGACGCGATCGAACACCGCCACGGCGGCGCTGCCGGCGGAGGCCACGTAGACCGAGGCGCCGTCGGGGCTCACGGTCACCGAGGTGGGGGTGTTGAGGGCCTTGGCGGAGAGGCAGACGCCAGCGGTGCCCGTCTCCGTGATGCAACCGGTGCGGTCGGGCTTCTGCGTCAGCGTCCCGTCGCCCGCGCGATCGAACACGGCCACGCCCTCGCCGGAGACCACGTACACGTTGGCACCATCGGGGCTCGTCGCGACCGCCGTGGCGCCGAGCAGCCCGCGGGCCGGCGTGCAGTCGCCGCTCTCGGGCGACGAGACGCAGCCGGCGAGCCCGGCCTTCGGCGTCAGGCCGCCGTCGGCGGCCCGATCGAGCACGGCGACCGCGTTGGCGTCCGCGCTGGCGGCGTACACGCTCCTGCCGTCCGGGCTGACCGTCACGGCGCGCGCGCCGAGCAGGCCTTCCGCGGCGGTGCACGGACCGGCCCCGGCGTCGGCGACGCAGCCGGCGAGGCCGGCCTTCTGGGTCAGCCTGCCGTCGGCGGCACGGTCGAAGACGGCGACCGCGTCGCTCGCCAGGGATGCGACGTAGACGTTGCGGCCGTCGGGGCTGACCGCCACGGACCACGGCGTGTCGAGCGCGGTCGCGCGCGGGCATTGCGCCGCGTCCATCGGGGACGTCGAGGAGGAGAGACAGCCCGCCGGCCCGCTCTTCTGGCGAAGCGTTCCGTCGGCGGTGCGATCGAAGGTGGTCAGCGTGCCGCTGAGCGCGGCGGCGACGTACGCGTTGCGGCCATCCGGGCTGACCTGCACGGAGCGCGCGTTGCCGAGCCCGATGCCAAGCCCGCACGGCACGTCGGGGCCGAGGCACCCGGCGGCTCCCGCCTTCTGGGCGAGGGTGCTCGTCGCGGCGGCCGGGGCGGCGCCGGCAACGCACAGGCCGGCGAGTACCGCGAGCGCTGCGCCGGCGCAATGCGACGTGACGAGAGAGAGGCGCATGTCACTCGTGTCGGCACGGCGGGCGCCGGGCTTTACCACCGGCGGTCGTAGTTGCATACGCAACCATCTAGACTGCGGGAACGCATGAGCCCGCAAACCCGCCGCATCGCAGCCCTGTTTCGCCCGTACAAGGTGCGGCTCGGAGCTGTGCTCGGCCTTATCGGGCTGTCGGCCGTGCTCGGGATCGTCTCGCCGTTCCTGCTGCGCGAGGTGCTCGACGACGCGATCCCCAACCGCGACACGACGCTCCTCGCCTGGCTCGTCGGCGGGATGGTCTTCATCGCGATCGCGACCGGTGTCCTGGGCGTCGGCCAGACGTGGCTGTCGAACCTCGTCGGCCAGCGCGTCATGCACGACCTGCGCGCCGCCGTCTACCGCCACCTCCAGCGCCTGTCGCTCGCGTTCTTCACGCGCACGCGCACGGGCGAGGTGCAGTCGCGGATCGCCAACGACATCGGCGGCGTGCAGAACGTCGTCACGTCGACCGCGACGTCGATCGTCTCGAACGTCACGACGGTCGTGGCGACGATCGTCGGGATGCTGCTGCTCGACTGGCGCCTGGCGATCTTCAGCCTCGCGCTGCTGCCGTTCTTCGTGTGGCTCACCCGCCGCGTCGGCAACGAGCGCCGGCGGATCACGTCGAAGAAGCAGGGCAGCCTCGCCGACATGAGCTCGCTCGTCGCCGAGTCGCTGTCGGTCTCGGGCATCCTGCTCGGCAAGACGATGGGCCGCTCGGACGAGCTCGCCGAGCGCTTCACCGCCGAGTCCGCGAACCTCGCCGACCTCGAGGTGCAGTCGCGGATGGCCGGCCGCTGGCGCATGTCGACCGTGCAGATGAGCTTCGCGATCATGCCGGCGCTCGTCTACCTCTTCGCGGGCCTGACGATCGCGAGCGGGTCGTCGACGATCACGATCGGCACGGTCGTCGCGTTCACGACGCTGCAGACGCGCCTGCTGTTCCCGATCGGGTCGCTGCTGAACGTCGGCATCGACATCCAGACCTCGCGCGCGCTGTTCGAGCGCATCTTCGAGTACCTCGACCTGCGCGTCGACATCACCGAGCGCGAGAACCCGGTCTCGCTCGAGCCCGCGCGCGTGCGCGGTGAGGTGCGCTTCGACAACGTCTCCTTTCACTACGAGGAGGACGGCGCGCGAACGCTCGACTCCGTCGACCTCGTCGTCGCGCCCGGCACGACGACCGCGATCGTGGGCGAGACGGGCTCGGGCAAGACGACGCTCGGCTACCTCGTGTCGCGCCTGTACGACGTCACGGGAGGAACGGTCGCCATCGACGGCGTCGACGTGCGCGACCTGTCGTTCGCGTCGCTCGCCCGGACGGTCGGGCTCGTCTCGCAGGAGACCTACCTTTTCCACGCGACGATCGCCGACAACCTGCGCTTCGCCCGGCCGGACGCCACGGACGCAGAGCTCGTCGCGGCCGCCCGTGCGGCGCGCATCCACGAGCTCATCGCGTCGCTGCCCGACGGCTACGACACGGTCGTCGGCGAGCGCGGCTACCGCTTCAGCGGCGGCGAGAAGCAGCGCATCGCGATCGCCCGCACGATCCTGCGCAACCCGCCGGTGCTCGTGCTCGACGAGGCCACGTCGGCGCTGGACTCGGAGACAGAGCGCGCCGTGCAGGAGGCGCTCGACCAACTCGCCGAGGGACGCACGACGATCGCCATCGCCCACCGCCTCTCGACCGTCCGCGACGCCGACGAGATCGTCGTGCTCGACCACGGCACGATCGCCGAGCGCGGCACGCACGGCGAGCTGCTCGCCGCGGGCGGGCGCTACGCGCAGCTCGTGGCCGGCGGCGACGTGGCGCCGCCGCTCAGCACCGCCGCGCGCTGAGCCGGCACCGGTCCGCCGCTCCCGGCGAGGACGCCGGGAGCGGATGGGGACCGTCTTGTCTACAGGGCGTTCTCGACCTTGACCGTGGGGCCGCCCGGCTGGATCGTCACGGTCTCGTACCTGACGTCCGTGATCTCCTCGTAGCGCGCCTCGACGTCGGTGACGACCTGGGCGACCACACCCGAGGGCGGGGTGACGATCTTGTCGAGCAGCAGGTCCAGCGGGTTGATGCCCTGCGGGACGCTCGGCCGCAACTCGACCTTGAATCCCTCGGTCGGGAACGTGCAGGTGCCCGTGACCGTCAGCTTCGCCGGGTGGCCGGGCATGAGGTCGTGGATCGCCACCCAGTCGCGGCACGTGCCCTGCTCGCCGCCGGCGATCGTGACCTCGCCCTTGAGCTCGAACGTCTCGTACGTGTGCTGCGGGCCGGGCTGCTGGCCGGCGAAGCCCACGTGCTCGGTCGACTGCAGCCCCGCGGCGCTGACCTCGTAGGAGCTCTCGTCGCCCGGGATGACCTCCGGCACGATGACCGTGAAGCGCACGATCGGGCGGTCGGCCTCGCCGTCGTCGAGCACGACCGTCGCGCGGGTGCCCTCGTCCGACGGGGTCGTCGTGATCTCGTCGCCGTGGAACTCCTGCGGCGCGCGCTTGCCGATCGCGTGGCTGAGGAAGGTCGCGTTGCCCTCCCCGTCGAGATCGAGCGCGACCGTCACGCCGCCGTTCGTGACCTGGAAGTGCAGGTCCTTCAACATCGTCGCCTCCATGGCGCCTACCTCCTTGTTGCGTGGCGCTCGTCCCGGTGCCCACGCTCGCGTTCACACTATTACCCAACCGATACTGGTGAACCGGGACGCCCTGTGTGTGATCATCGTCACGGTCACTCACGGTCACGAAAACGGTGAGTTGACATCGCGGCGAGCATGCCGCTACGGCGTCTCGTGCAGGTAGCGCACGCGCTCCTCCCTGGTCAGCGCGCGCGTCGTGCGCCGCGCGACGAGGCGCTCCAGGCCGTCGACGCCCGCGCACGTCTCGCAGCGGTAGACCTCGCTGAGCGTCGAGAAGCTCGTCACGAGCGCGTGCCCGCCGGGCCGCACGCTCGCGCGTTCGCCCAGCGCCTGCACGAGCCGCAGCCCCGAGCCGGCATGCCACATCGAGACCCCCGGCGAACCGACGCCTTCGGTCACGAAGTACTCGCCGTCCGACGTCCACGCCGCGCGTGCCTCGGCGAGAAAGCGCGCCTCGGGTGGCAGGTGGTCGACGGCGCGGATCTGCGCGCCCGTGTCGACGCGCCAGACGCGCGCCGTGCCGTCGGCGCTGCCCGTCAGCAGCCGCGCGCCGTCGGGTGAGAACTCGACGGACGCGAGCGCCTCGGTGTGGCCGCGCATCACCCGCTCGAGCTTGCCGGACGACACGTCCCAGACGCGCGCCGTGCCGTCGGCGCCCGCGGTGGCCACGCGCCGGCCGTCCGCGGAGAAGTCGCCGGCCACGACGCCGAGGCGGCGGTCGCGCAGCGTGATGCTCCCCGGCTCGGCCTCGCCGGGGTCGACCGGCCCGCCGTGCCCGCGCAGGTCATGCAGCCGCTCGCCGGACGCCGACCACAGCGTCGCCGTCCGGTCCTCGGCCACCGTGGCCAGCACGTCGCCGGCGTCGGACAGCACGGCGTCGTTGAGCGCCGCGCGACCGGCGTCCACCTGCGCGACGCGCTTGCCCGCGAGCGTCCACACGCTCGCCGTGCCGTCGCCGCCAGCGGTGGCAAGCCGGCCCAACGGCGAGAGCGAGACGCTGACGATGCCCGACGCGGGCTGCAGTCGGGCGACCTCCTTCCACGTCGCGGTGTCCCAGATCACGACGGCACCCTTCGCGGAAGGGCCCGCGCCGGCGTGCGTCGTGACGAGCCGGTCGCCGTCGCGCGAGAACACCGCCCCGGCGACGCGCCCGGCCGCCGGCGCCAGGCTGCGCACCGTCTGGCCGGACCTGGCGTCCCACACCTCGGCGACGTCCGCGTCGCCACGCGAGACGGCGAGCCGCCCGTCCGGTGACAGCGCCGGGACGAACGACCGGCCCGCGCCCCCGGGTGTTCCCGCCCCGTAGTGCGAGACGGCTGCCGACTCCGGCGCCACGCTCCACACGCGCACCGTCCCGTCGCGCCCGCCCGACACGACGCGCCGCAGGCTGGCGTCGATCTCCGCGACGCGCACCTCGCCCGCGTGCCCCGCGAACGTCGCGACGAGCCGGCTGAGCTTCGGGTTCCACACCCGCACCGTGCCATCGCCGGAGGAGCTGACGAGGTCGATCCCGGTGGCGTCGTAGCGCAGCGCGTTGATCGGGCCCTCGTGGCCGAACAGCGCGAGGCGCGGCTCGCGCTTGGCGATGTCGAAGACCTGGACGACGTTGCCCGGCGGCCCGAACGCCATCTCCGTGCCGCTCGGGTCGATCGCCGCCGGGCCGATCGAACGGCTGAACGCGCGGATGAGCTTGCCCGTGCGCAGGTCCCAGACTCGCGTCCCCACCCGCTCGGCCTGCTCGCGCCCGGTGCGCTCGAAGTCAAGCTCGCCGCCGATGGTCGCCTCGGTGACGACGATGCGGGACGCAAGCGACGGCGTGTGGATCTTCGCGATGACGTCGTCGGCGGCGTGGCGCAGCGTGCGCAACAGTCTCCACGTCCCCGCCGACCAGACGCGCACGCCGGGGTCATGGCCTCCGGTAAGCAGCGTCTTGGCGTCGGCGGTCCAGGCGAGGGCGGACACGCCGCGCGGATGCCCGCGGAGCGTCGCGACCTTGCGCCGCGCCGTCGTGTCCCACACCTGGGCGACACCACCCGTCGGGCGGGTCCCCGCGCCCGTGCCCGCGACGTCCAAGGCGGCGACCGCGAGCCGCCGCCCGCCGGGGCTCCACGCCACTGCGGGCACGACGTCGTGGCCGGTCTCAAGCGCGGCGAGCGACCGCCCGGTCCGCGCCTCGTAGATCCGCGCGGTGCCGTCGTTGCCGCCGACAGCGACGCGGCGGCTCGACGGATCCCACATGACGTCGGCGCCGAGCGTGTACGTCACGAACGCCGAGAGCCGCCTGCTCGTGGCGAGGTCATAGACATAGCCGCGGCGGTCGGCGGTCGTGACCGCGTAGAGCTTGCTGTCCGGCGAGATGTCGGCGGACTCGATCCCCGAGCCCAGCGCGTGACGCGCCCGCAGGCGCGAGCGCACGAGCGCCGTGCGCAGCGTGTCCTCGGACTCGGCGCCGGCCTTCGCCTTCACCCCCTCGCTCGCCAGCAGCACCGACAGCTCGGGGTCGCGGGCGGAGCTGCGCTCCGCCTGCGCGCCCAGCTCGCGCGACAGCGCCGTGTTCTTCTGGTCGATCGCGCTCGAGCGCTGGATCAGCGCGAAGATCGTCAGCAGGACGGACACCGCGAGCGCGGCGCTCACGCCCACGAAGAGCTGGCCCTGGCGGCGCGTCGCCGCGCGCCGGCTGGAGATGAGGAAGTCGCCCTGCACGTGCGTGGGCTCGGGATCCTTGCCGGCGGCGGCGGTGAGCCACTGCTCGGCGCTGACGAGCTCGGCGCCGCGCAGCAGGTAGGCCGGGTCGCGATCGTGGCGCTCCCAGTCCTGCGCCTCCTGGCCCCAGCGCGTGTGCCCTTGCACGTGCGGCAGGTCGGTCTCCATCTGCTCGACGAGCGTGCCGATCGCGCCGTCGAGCGCGCCGGGCGTGTCGAAGGCGATCCAGTTGATCTTCGCGGCGGCGGGCGGCACGCGATCGGCCTGCACCGGGCGCCCGAGCACCGGCAGGATGCGCTTGTTGCGCTTGGCGGCATGGTCGAGCTCGCGGCCGCAGACCTCCGAGCCGACCCAGTCCGGGGAGATCACGCAGACGACGTTGTCGGCGCCGTCGATCCCGGCGGCGATCTGCTCGAACCAGTCGACCGACGGCGGGATGTCGTCGAAGTCGACCCACACCGACTTCCCGCGCGCCTCGAGCGCCGCGACGATCTGGCGTACGAGCGCACCGTCCTTGCGCGAGTACGACACGAAGACGTCGAACCGCTCCACGGGCGCGCATCATCCCCGCCGCCCCGGCGGCCACGCAAGGCGGACCCGATATCCTCATAAACTCGACCGACTTTGACCAGTTTTGACACAGGGGAAATCAACTTGGTGCATTAACGGGTCGGCGCGCTCGCGGCGCGCCCGGGGCGGCTTCGGACGGCCTCCGGCGGCAGCGCTATCCGCGCAGCGTCGCCGACGCGCGGCAGGTGATCCCGCGCGGGCCGGTCGCGCGCGCGGTCACGTTGTCGGCGCCGTCGTAGTCGTCGTAGGAGCGCCGCACGCGAAACGAGCCGCCGCTGGTCGTGTGGACCGTGCCGCGCCACGCGATCCGCCGCTCGTGCACGAACACGACGCGCCACGACTCGCGCGCGCGCCGCTTCTTGACCTCGAACTCGACGCGGATCGCGCCGTCCTTGGCCCGCAGCCGCAGCTGCGACGACGTGCCCTTGCTGCAGCGCCCGCTGACCCGCGCCTCGTCGTCACCGCCGCTGCCGCTGCCGGGCGCGGCAGGCGCCGGCGACGCAGCCAGGAGCAGCGCAAGCGCGCACATCAGGCAGCTGAGGATGCGACGGTTCATCACCTCACCATCGTCCCCCGCGACCCGCGCCGCAATGGGACATTCGTCGCGATCAAGGCTCAGGATCCGACACCCTGGCGCTCGGCCCAGAGCGCCGCCTGTGTGCGATCGGTGACGTCGAGCTCGCGGAAGATCCGCGTCAAGTGCGACTTGACGGTCTTCTCGGAGATCTGCAGCCGGCGCGCCATGAGCTTGTTCGGCAGCCCCTCGACGAGCAGCGCGAGCACCTCGCGCTCGCGCTCGGAGAGCCCCGCGAGCGGGTCGGGCGCCGAGCGCGCGTCGAGCATCGCGCGGGCCGCGCGCGGGTCCAGCGGAGACTCGCCACGGGCCGCCGCGCGGATCCCCTCCGCCACCTCGTCGGCGTCGACGTCCTTGAGCAGGTAGCCGCACGCGCCCGCCTCGAGCGCGCCCATGATCCGCGGGCGATCGGAGAAGGACGTCAGCACGAGCACCGCGACGTCGGGGTGCTCCGCCGCGATGCGCTTCGTGGCCTCGATTCCGTCGAGCACGGGCATGTCGAGGTCCATGAGGAGGACGTCGGGGGCGAGCAGCGCGCACTGCTCCACGGCGTCGGCGCCGTCGGCCGCGACGCCCGCGAGCTCGACGTCCTCGAGCGCCGAGATCAGGCGGCCGAGGCCGTCGCGGATGACGCCGTGGTCGTCGGCGAGCAGGACGCGGATCATCGTGCGGGGAGCTCCATCTCCACTGTCGTTCCCTTCCCGGGCACCGAACGCACGGCGAGGGTGCCTCCGGCCTGCGCGACGACCTCCTCGAGCAGCGTCAGCCCGAGATGGCCCTCCTCGCCGCGCCGCTTGCGCTCGCGCGCGGCGAACCCCTTGCCGTCGTCGGCGACGACGAGCTTGGTGCGGGTCGGCTCGCGCGTGACCGCGACCCGCACGGAGGTCGGCCGCGCGTGCTCGCGAGCGTTGCGGATCGCCTCGCGCGCCGCGCGGTAGACGAGCGCGTCGCGGTCGCCGCTCGCGGACTCGTCGACCTCGAGCGACGTCGCGATGCCGCCGGCCTGCAGCGGGCTCAGCAGGTCCGACAGCGCGACGCGCAGGCCGGCCGACTCGAGGTTCGGCGGGTGGATCTCGACGAGCAGCGTGCGCAGGTCGCGCACGCCCTGGCGCAGCGTGCCGGTGGCGTCGCGCAGGACTTTCGCGTCGTCGGCGTCGCCCCGGCGCTCGGCGTCGGCGGTGAGCGGCGCGAGGCCGAACGCGACGCCCGCGAGGTCCTGCACCACGCCGTCGTGCAGGTCGGCGGCGATCCGCCGGCGCTCGCGGGTCGAGGCCTCGACGGCGTTCGAGAGCAGCGTTTCGCGCTCGCGATGCCCGCGCTGCAACCGGCGAGCCATCGTCCAGGCGAGGGGCACCTGCAGCAGCACGAGCACGATCACGCCAGCGATCAGCGGCGGAGCGATCGCACCGAGCAGGCTCGACGCGCTCGCGCTCGTCGAGCTGAACGGCTGGTAGATCTCGAACAGCAGGCGCGTGCCGTTCGGCGTGCGGATGACGGTGTGCGCCTCGAGCAGCTTGCCCTCCTGGCGCTCATATTGGTTCTCGTCGGCGCTGAGGTCGCTCAGCTCGGAGTCCGTGCCTCCGGTCTCGAACAGCTCGAGCTCCTCCTCGCCGAGCTGGAAGTGCCTGCCGATCAGCGCGGGGAAGTCGGAGTAGAGGATGGTGCCGTCGCGCGACCACAGCTTGACGCGGTAGATCGAGTCGTCGAGGAGGACCTGGGTCGTGACGACGTCGTCGACCTTCGCGATCGCCTGCTTGTCGCGGCGCACGATCGCGTCGGTCAGGCCCGAGAGCTCGACGCTGCGCCCCGCCGTCTCCACGCGCTCGCGCGTGTCGACCTGCGCCTCGTCGATCGCGATGTTGCGCAGCGCGAAGAACCCGCCGACGACGATCACGGCGATCGCCAGGATGCTACCGAGCATGAACCGCGCGACCGCCGAGCTGGCGCTGGGCGGCGCTCCGGCGGCGCGGTCTCGATGCTGCGACCTAAGTCCCATTGAGATCCAGACCGGCTGACTTCGACAGTGTGATCAACGCCAACAGGAGGTCACCGATGAAGTCCCACCGCACGATGATCCTGAGCCTAGTGCTCGCAGTCACCGCCGTCGCGCCCGCCACGGCGCTCGCCAAGCACGGCGCCGACGATCCCGCCGGAGACGACCGCCGCGGGCAGACCGTCAACGACAACGGCTCTGCCGACGACAACGGCGCGAGCGGCTCGAGCAGCGGCAAGTCCGACGACAAGGCCGCGCGCGCCAAGAAGGAGCTGCGCGTCACCGGCTCGTGCACGGGCAGCTCGCGCGCCAAGCTGAAGGTCAAGCGCGACCGCGGCCGGCTGAAGACCGAGTTCGAGGTCGATCAGAACGTCAACGGCGTGGCGTGGGCCGTCCAGCTGCGCCGCAACGGCACCGTCGCCGTCGACACGACCCGCACGACGCACGCGCCGAGCGGCTCGTTCAGCGTCGAGCGCCGGCTGGGCAACGGCCCCGGCCCGGACACGATCAGCGCGCGAGCGACGAGCCCGTCGGGTGAGGTCTGCACGGCCAGCGCGACGATCTGACCCCGGTCCCGTGCCGGTCCGGGCCTCTCCCCGCGCTCGGACCGGCTTCGGGCCGCCTTTCGACCGGTCGCTCGGCTCGGCCCTGGGCCTCGGCGCTTCGGCGCAGCTGCGCTCGCTCTGCTGCGGCTCGGCTCCGCCGCCTACCGTCGCGCGAGCACGGCGAGCAGGTACGGGCTCGTCGCGCCCGCCCCGACGCCGCCGTCGCGCAGCGCCTCGATCACGGCGTCGCGGAGCCGCGCCCACTCGCTCGCGTCGTCGAGCTGCTTGCGCGCGCCGATCCAGATCGGGTGCATGCGCTCCCAGCGCTCCCAGAACTCCTCGGGGCTCGCGTCGTCGTGCTCGAGCTCGTGCTCCGTGACCTCGACGTCGCCGTGCGGCTCGAGCAGCGCACGAAGCCCGGCCGGGTCGCCCCAGTCGACCGTAGGCGAAGGGCCGTCCGACGGCTGCGAGCGGGCGAGCGCCGTGCGCATGAGCGACACGGCAGCGAACATCGGCCCGCGCGGCGGCCAGGTCGTGATCACGACCCGTCCGCCCGGGCGAACCACGCGCGCCAGCTCGGCGACGACGCGCTCGGCGGGACGCGCGAAGATCACGCCGAAGACGGAGACGGCTGCGTCGAACGTTGCGTCCCCGAAGGGCAGCTGCGCGGCGTCGCCGTGGACGAACTCGCCGGACGGCATGCGCTCGCGCGCGACCTCGAGCAGCCGTGGCGAGGTGTCCAGGCCCGTGACGTTCGCGCCGGCGCGCTGCGCCACGAGCGCGGCGTTGCCGGTGCCGCAGGCGACGTCGAGCACGCGCTCGCCGCCGGACAGGGCGAGCGCGGCGATCGCGGCGTCCGAGGCCGGCGCGAGCATCGCGGCCGTCTCCTCGTAGTAGCCGACGCCCCAGGTGTCCATGGATCGAAGGTACCGCCTCCGTCGCGCCGCGGGTTTCGGGCGCTACGCCAGGCCGCGTCATCCTGTCGGGTATGTCGCCACGTGATCCAGCGCAGGTCCGCAACCCGCTGTTCGCCCGCCTCTACGCGCGCATGAGCGAGCGTGAGGGCGCCGAGGAGGTTGGCCACCGCCGGGAGACGCTCGCGGGGCTGAGCGGCCGGATCGTCGAGATCGGGGCGGGCAACGGGCGCAACTTCGGCTTCTATCCGGCGGAGGTGAGCGAGGTGGTCGCGGTGGAGCCCGAGCCTTACATGCGCGGGCTGGCCGTCGAGGCCGCGCAGCGCGCGATGGTCGCGGTGCGGGTCGTGGAGGGCGTCGCGGAGGCGCTGCCGCTCGAAGACGCGAGCTTCGACGCGGCGGTCGCGTGCCTCATGCTCTGCAGCGTGCCCGACCAGCGCGACGCGCTGCGAGAGCTGCGCCGGGTGGTTCGCCCGGGCGGCGAGCTGCGCTTCTTCGAGCACGTGCACGCCGAGCGCCAGCCGCTGCGGGCGATGCTGTCCTTCGCCGACCGCAGCACGCTCTGGCCGCGTCTCGCCGGCGGCTGCCACCCCGCCCGCGACACCCTGCGCGCGATCGAGGCCGCGGGCTTCGCCGTCGAGCAGATGCGCCGGTTCGACTTCTCACCCGGCCGGCCCGTCCCCGCGATCCCGCACATCCTCGGCATCGCGCGATGTCCCGGCCCGGGAGGATCGGCAGCGAGCGCGACATGAGCGACGAACTCCAGAGCTTCGAGGAAGGCGACCGCGTCGCGCTGATGCGCATGGCGCCGATCACCGGCGACATCCAGATCATCGAGGCGACCGTGGTCGGCATGGTCGACGACTACCAGGTCGTCGTGCGCTTCCCCGGCGGAACCGACCTCACGCTCGCCGTCGGCGAGGTCACGCGGATGCCGCCGAAGTAGCGCCGCGGCCTGTTCGGGCGGGTCACCCCGCCGTCGACCAGGGCATCGGGGCCGTTCCCACCCAGTCCTTCAGATCGGCGCGCCAGAGGATCCGGTCGCGTAGCGCCCACGTGCCCGTGGGCGTGCCGAGCGAGTCCGTCGTCGGGACCAAATTGTAAGCCAGCGCATAGAGCCGCCGGTAGCGTCGCAACGGTCCCGGTGCGCCGGGCTTATGCAGCAGGACGACGAGCTGCGCCGACTTCGCAACCCCAATGTCGAACAGAAGATCCACCGCGATTCCGGGTGGGACGTGCTGATCTCCCGCCACCGCCGGGTTGTGGACCACGCCGTGCGACGTCCGCGCCGCTGCCAGCAGCAGGGGGGCCGGATACGTGTGCACGAATTGCACCCGCACGGCGCTCAGGTCGGTCGGCTGCTCCGCAAGGAGCAGCGCGGGCTGCGGCGCTCGGATGCGGGCGACTGCGCCAGGCACGCCCTTGAGCGCGGGCCCGACCACTCGTGTCGCATCCACCATGGCCGGGTCATACCGCGATGCCTGCATGGGAAACCCGCAGGTCAGAAGCACACCTCCAACGGCGCCGGAGCGTGAGGCGGTTTTCAGCTCGTGACGCGGCCGATCTCGGCTAGCGACGTGTGGCCGGCTCGGACCTTGTCCAGGCCGTCGTCCAGCAGGGTTCGCATGCCCTGGGAGATCGCCACCTTGGCGATCTCGCCCGCGGGGGCGCGCGCGACGATCAGCTCGCGGATCTCGTCGGTCACCGTCATGACCTCGAAGAGCCCGACCCGGCCGCGGTAGCCCGTCTCGCGGCAGCGGTGGCAGCCGACCGGCTCGAAGACCTCGATCTCGCCCTGGCCGGCGAGGCCGACGAGCGAGCCCGCCACCCGCACCGGCCGGCGGCAGCTCGGGCACAGCCGGCGCGCGAGGCGCTGCGCGAGCACGCAGTCCACCGCGCTCGCCACGAGGTACGGCTCGACGCCCATGTCGATGAGCCGCGCGGGCGTCGCCGGCGCACTGTTCGTGTGCAACGTCGACAGCACGAGATGGCCCGTCAGCGCCGCCTCGATCGCGATTCGCGCGCTCTCACGATCGCGCATCTCGCCGACCATGATGACGTCCGGGTCGGCGCGGACGATCGCGCGCAAGCCGGTCGAGAACGTCAGGCCGGCGCGTTCGAAGACCTGCATCTGCTTGACGCCCGCCAGCCGGTACTCGACCGGATCCTCGATCGTCATGATCGTCTTCTCCGGCGAGCTGACGACCGCGACCGACGCGTACAGCGACGTCGACTTGCCCGACCCCGTCGGCCCGGTCGAGACGATCGCCCCGTGGGAGCGGCGCAGCGCCGCCTCGACGCGCGCGCGGTCCGCGTCGCCCATCCCGAGCTCGCCCAGCGAGAGCGGCCCGTCGCCCGGATCGAGGATCCGCATGACGGCCGACTCGCCATCCACGAGCGGCACGATCGTCACGCGCACGTCGACCCGGCGGCCGTCGAGCGTCAGCGTCGTGCGCCCATCCTGGGGCAAGCGCCGCTCGGCGATATCGAGGTCGCTCAGGATCTTGATGCGCGAGATGACGCGGGCGGCCTGGCGGCGAGGCACCCGCGCCGCGGGCGCCATGATGCCGTCGATCCGGTAGCGCACCTGCAGATCGCCCTCGTCCGGGTCGAAGTGGACATCCGACGCGCCGAGCTCCACCGCCTGCGAGATGAGCGAGCGCACGAGCTTGACCGTCGGGCCGTCGTCGGCGGACACGTCGAGCGTCGTGAGGTCCGGCGCGGGCAGCTCCTCGGCGAACGGCTCGTCGGCGTCGACGAACTCGCGATCGAGGCGAGTCAGCCGCATGAGCAGGACGTCGAGGTCCTCGCGCGAGACGACGATCGGCTCGACGCGCATGTCGGTCAGCATCGTCAGGTCATCGAGCGCGAGCACGTTGGTCGGGTTGACCATCGCGACGACGAGCGCGTCGTGCCCGCGGAAGCCGACCGGCACGGCCTGCAACCGCCGCAGCGCCGCCTCGGGCACGAGCTGCATCGCCGCGATGTCGGGTTGCAGCTTCTCGAGGCTCGCGTATTCGAGGCCGAACCGCTCGGCGACCGCGAGCGCGACCTGGTCGCCGTTGAGCAGGCCGCGGTCGAGCATGAGCTGGTGCATCGGCATGTTCATCGCCCGCGCCTCGCGCACGACGGCTTCGACCGTCGCGCGGTCGCACAGGCCGAGGTCGACGAGCACGTCGCCGAGCAGCCGGCCCGGGCGCTCGCGCGTGGGCGCGTTGTCAGCCGGGACGTTGATCGCCATGCCCGGCCTATCGGCAGCATGCGCCCGATTCGCGACCCGATCCGCGGAACCTCCGGCGATCGATGGGCTAGGTCTCGCAGCGTGAGCCCCCGGCTGGCCAGCGAGCCGGACGTCTCGCCCGACCCGCTGCCGCACACCCGCGAGACCCGAGTATCGGCGGGTTCGGCCTGCAGATCGTCGAGCGGATGGCCGACGCGTGGGGCGTCGAGGGCACCGGCGGCACGACGATCTGGTTCGAGCTCGCCCGGCCGCCCGCCTAGGAACCCGCCGGTGGCACGGCGGCGGCGGCCGTGCGCGCTCGCTCCGCGACGTACGCGACGAGGCGGGCCTGCGCCTGGTCGGACTCCCGTTCGAGCTCGCGCAACCGCGTCGCGCTCGTCGCGCGCGGGCCGTAGGTGCGTGCGCGGTAGAGGTCGCGGCGCTGGCGCGCGTAGGTCGCGAGCTCGCGCAGCTCGTCGGTGCGGTCGTGGTCGGTGTCCGGCACGGTTGACCGAGGTTATGCCCTCGGGTGCGAGCACTATCGTGAGACCGCGCATGGAGCTCGCACCCGACCGCCCCAACGTCGAGCTGCGCCGCGGCAGCGAGGGCGAGCAGATCGTCGTCCTCGGCTTCCCGTACGACGCGTACATCGTCGCCGTCGTGCGCAACATCCCGGGCCGCCGCTTCGACTGGGACGCGCGCGAGTGGTGGGCGCCCGTCGACGACTGGGTCGGCGTCCACGTCGCCGACGTGCTGGAGCGCTTCCCCGACCTCAGCGCGAGCGAGGAGGTCGACGCGTGGCTCGCCCAGATCCAGCGGCGCTGGGTCGGCCATGTGTCGACGGTGCGCCACGACGGCCGCGGCTGGTGGGTCCTCGCGACGCGCGCGGGCACGCCGCCCGACGAGCTCATGACGGGGTTCGTCGAGCGCGACGGCATGCTGCTCGCGCCGCTGACCGCGGCGGGCGCGGCCGCGCTCGCCGACGAGGACAACGCGCGCCTGGACGCGGGCGCCAACCGCTGCGTCGAGGCGCTGCTGAGCGGCGAGGACCCGCCGCCCGCGCGCCTCACCGCGGCGCGCACGTTCGACGGCGAGCGGCTGCGTCTCGACGTCTTGTGGGACCCCGAGATCGGCAAGGCGTTCGGCAAGCTGCCCGGCGCGGAGGATCGCGGGCGCACGCTGCCGGTCGACCCGTGGGTCGTCGAAGCGCTTGACGCGTTCATCGCGCGCCACGACGTCGCGATCGACGGCCCCGGCCTGTTCACGCTCGAGCGCCTGCGGGCGGAGCACGCCGAGGCGCAGGCCGCGATCCGCGCCTCGCGCGGGACGTCCGGCGAGCCGATCGCCGAGGTCGCGGCCGTGCTCGGCGGCGAGCTCGCGCCGTTTCAGTGGGCCGGCGTCCGTTACGCGTTGCACGCGCGGCGGACGTTCATCGCCGACGAGCAGGGCCTCGGCAAGACCGTCGAGGCGCTGGCGGCGTTGGAAGCCGACGGCGCGTATCCCGCGGTGGTCGTGTGCCCCGCGTCGCTGAAGCTCAACTGGGAGCGCGAGGCTACGAAATGGCTGCCGCATCGCGAGGTCAAGGTCATCGACGGGCGGGTCGCGGTCGCGCAGACCGGCGAGATCACGATCCTCAACTACGAGATCGTCGCGGCGCATCGCGAGGCGCTAGGCCGGCTGAAGCCGCGCGCGCTCGTCGTCGACGAGTCGCACTACGTCAAGAACCCGCAGGCCAAGCGCACGCGCGCGGTGCGCAAGCTCGCCGACTGCGTCACCTCCGGCGGGCTGCGGCTCGCCTTGAGCGGGACGCCCGTCTTGAACCACGCCGAGGAGCTCGTCTCGCAGCTGCGCGTCATCGGGCGGCTGAGCGAGTTCGGCTCGGGCGCGCAGTTCGCGCGCCAGTTCCGCGGCGAGCACTCGGAGGAGCGGCTGCACTGGCACCTGCGGCGGCGCTGCTTCGTGCGCCGGCTGAAGTCCGAGGTGCTGCCGCAGCTGCCCGCCAAGCGCCAGGTCGTCGTGCCCGTCGCGCTCACCAACGACCGCGAGTACCGCCTCGCCGAGGACGACGTCATCGCCTGGTTGCGCACGCAGCCGCTGGACCTGCGCGAGCTCAACGCGAAGATCGCCGCGACGCTGCGCGCCGAGCGGTTGGCGCAGCTCGGCACGCTGCAGCGCCTCGCGGCGCGCGGCAAGCTGCGCGCGGCGCTCGCGTGGATCGACGACTTCCTGCAATCCGGCGAGCCGCTCGTGGTGTTCGCCCGCCACGTCGAGGTCCAGGAGGCGGTGCTCGCCCGCTTCCCCGACGCCGCGCACCTGCTCGGCCGCGACTCGGGGCTGCGCCGCGACGAGACGGTCAGCGCGTTCCAGGCCGACGACGGCCCGCAGCTGTTGATCGCCGCGACGCGGGTCGCGGCGCAGGGGATCACGCTCACGCGCGCGTCGAACGTCGCGTTCCTCGAGCTCGAGTGGACCCCGGCGATGCACGACCAGGCCGAGGACCGCTGCCATCGCATCGGCCAGCACGACGCCGTCACGGCCTGGTACCTGCTGGCCGCCGACACGATCGACGAGACGATGGCGACGCTGATCCAGCGCAAGCGCGGCATCGTCGCCGCGGTCACCGACGGCCAGCGCGCCGACACCGACGGCCTCGTCGAGGGCGTCGTGCGCGAGCTGCGCGAGGGCCGCCCGCTGCGCCACCTGCGCCCCGTGGCATAGCTCACGCAGCGGCGCGCTCCGCTCGCGTACGGTTGGGCGCATGCGCCTCCTCCCGCTGGTCGTCCTCGCCCTTCTTGCCGTCGCGCCCGCAGCGGCGAGCGCCGCGACGGTCCGCGTCGACGTGACGTGCTCGAGCCCCACGGGCAAGGGCCCCGAGTCGTGCGGTGGCGTGCTGACGTTCCAGGCGCTGCCCGGTGAGACCAACGACGTCACCGCGGATCCGCCCGCCGGCGGCAACGTCGTGCTGCACGACGCCGGCGCGCCGCTGACCGCGGGCAGCGGCTGCACGCAGGTCGACGCGATGTCGGCGCGCTGCGCGAACATCGTCGGCACGGTCTCGCTCGGCGACGGCAGCGACCGGCTCACGCTTGCCACAGGCATCCCGCTCATCGCCAACGGCGACGCCGGCGACGACCTCGTCAGCGCGGGGACCGCGCACGGCGGCGACGGCAACGACGTGCTCGCGGGATCAGACCTCGACGGCGGGGCGGGCAGCGACAGCCTCGTCGGCACCGCCGGCGACGACACCCTGAACGGCGGCGCCGGCGACGACACGATCGACGGCGGCCCCGGCGCCGACACGGTCGCCTACTCGGGCGAAGGTCCGGCGCTCGCCGTCACGGTCGACCTCGGCGACCCCGCCCCCGACGGTGCCGCCGGCGAGCGCGACACGCTCGTCGCGATCGAGAACGTCACCGGGTCCGGCGCGGACGGAGACCTCCTGCGCGGCGACGAGGGCCCGAACGTCCTGCGCGGCGGAGGCGGCGAGGATCGGCTCTTGGGCGCCGGTGGCGACGACGAGCTCGACGGTGCCGGAAGGCTCGACGGTGGCGCGGGCGACGACACGCTGACCGGCAGCGACGAGGACGACGTCCTGCGCGGCGGCGACGGCGACGACCACGTCGCCGGGCTCGGTGGCGCCGACGTCATCGAGGGCGGCGCGGGCGACGATCTCTTGGACAGCTCCGAGCAGGCGGGCGAGCGGACGCTCGACGTCGACGAGCTGCGCTGCGGCAGCGGCCGCGACCGCGTCAGCGAGCCGGACATCTACGACCGCGCGAGGTCGTGCGAGCGCATCGCCGTCGGCGGCGGGCTCGTGGTCGACTCGTCGACGCTCGTCAGGCGGGCGGGTCCGCGCGTCGAGGTGGTGGTGCTGTGCGCGCGCCGCGGCCGGCGCTGCGCGACCACCGTCGCGACGGGCGGCGCCACCGCCGTGGCCTTCACCCCGCCGCTGCCCGTGCGCCTGGCCCCCGGCGCCCGGCGGCGGATCGTGCTGAACCGCTTTCACCCGGGCGGGCGCGCGCGGCTGCGGCGCGCGAAGATCATCACGTTCGGCACGAAGGACCACGGCTTCGCGGTGCGCGTCGGCGCGTAGCGCGCGCCCGCTCTAGCATCCCGGAGGTGGCGGGTCCGCTGACCGGGAAGGTGGCGCTCGTCGCGGGCGCGACCCGCGGCGCCGGCCGCGGCACCGCGGTCGCGCTCGGCGAGGCCGGCGCGACGGTCTACTGCACCGGTCGCAGCACCCGCGAGCACCGCTCCGAGTACGACCGGCCCGAGACGATCGAGGAGACCGCCGAGCTCGTCGCCGCGGCCGGCGGCGAGGGGATCGCGGTGAGGGTCGACCACCTCGAGCCGCCGCGGGTCAAGGCGCTCGTCGAGCGCATCGACGCCGAGCGGGGGCGGCTCGACGTGCTCGTCAACGACATCTGGGGCGGCGAGCAGCTCTTCGAATGGGACGCGCCGCTGTGGGAGCACGACCTCGACAACGGCCTGCGGATGCTGCGCCTGGCGATCGACACGCACCTCATCACGAGCCACTTCGCGCTCAAGCTGCTCATCCGCCAGCCCGGCGGCTTGGTCGTCGAGATGACCGACGGCACCCGGGAGTACAACGCCGTCAACTACCGGCTGTCGGCGTTCTACGACCTCGCCAAGACGGCGGCCATCCGGCTTGCGTTCGCGCAGAGCAAGGAGCTCGAGCCGCACGGCTGCACCGCCGTCGCGCTGACGCCCGGCTGGATGCGCTCGGAGATGATGCTCGACATCTACCAGGTCACCGAGGAGACCTGGCGCGACGCGACCGTCGGCAGCCCGCACTTCAACGCGATCTCCG
Source organism: uncultured Actinomycetes bacterium (assembly GCA_963743055.1). Classification (GTDB taxonomy): domain Bacteria; phylum Actinomycetota; class Thermoleophilia; order Solirubrobacterales; family Solirubrobacteraceae; genus CADCVQ01. The sequence continues at coordinate 423,908 of CAVUOK010000012.1, forward strand.
AATCGCCGCGCTTCGTCGGCCGCGCGGTCGCCGCGCTCGCCGCCGACCCGGACCTGCACGCCCGCAACGGCGGCTCGTTCTCGTCCGGCGGCCTCGCGCGCGAGTACGGGTTCACCGACCTCGACGGCTCGCAGCCCGACTGCTGGCGCTACATGGTCGAGGTGCAGGACCCCGGCCTACCGCCGGACGCGACCGGCTACCGCTGACGCGCGGGCGACGCGACGCGCTCAGATCATCCCGCGCTCGGGCGCGATGACCCAGAGGTCCTCGGCGGTCTTCTTGATCATGCCGGGCTCGAGGTCGGCGACCGTCGCGGCGCCGCGGCCCTCGAGGTTCTTCGCGAGCTCGGTCCACGCGCGCGCGATCGAGCCGACCTTCGCCATCGGGCCCCAGCCCGTCAGTGCGCCGAGCTCTGAGGCCTGCGTGCGCGCGGCATCGAGGTCGATCTTGCCGAACTCGATCATCTTGCCGCTGATGCTCACCGTCCGGACGAGGATGTCGCTGACGTCCGGCACCGGCGCGGCGGCGTAGCGCTCGGCGACGACGCCCCAGTCGACGACCTCGAGCCACGCGCGGACGTACTCCGCGCGGCGGTTCTCGTAGTCGAGGTAGTACGCGTGCTCCCAGACGTCGACGCCGAGCAGCGGCGTCAGGCCGTCGGAGATCGGGCAGTCCTGGTTGGTCGTCGTCACGATGAGCACGCGCGTGCCGTCGTGCACGAGCCACGCCCAGCCGGAGCCGAACGTGCTCATCGCGGCGGCCTCGATCGTCTCGGCGAAGATCGCGAACGTGCGGAAGGTCTCCTTGAGCGCGCGCATGAGCTTGCCGTCGGGCTCGCCGCCGCCGTCGGGCGACATGCTCGTCCAGAACAGGCTGTGGTTGTAGTGGCCGCCGACGTTGTTCGTGACGGCCGCGCGGATGGCCTCCGGCACCTCGTCGAGCTTCGTCAGCAGCTCCCCGGGCGCCATCTCGGCGGCCCAGCGCGTGTCGGCGAGCGCGGCGTTGGCCTTGTCGACGTACGCCGCGTGGTGCTTGTCGTGGTGAACGCGCATCGTCTCGGCGGAGATGTGCGGCTCCAGCGCGTCGTACGCGTAAGGCAGGTCCGGCACGGTGTAGGCCATCGGTTCTCTCTCTCGCGATGCGGGGCGGGTCGGCGCCCGGCGGACGTCCGCGAGCGACGATACCTCGCGCGCGCCGGGCGCGGCACGGCCCTGCGCCGGGCGCCCCGCTACTGGATCGAGCCGAGGTCGATCGGCAGGCTGAAGCAGTCCTTGCGGAAGCCGTACGTCGTGCCCAGCCGATCGACGCGCGCCCGCGACCCCGTGGCATCGGTCGCGATGTCGATGAACTTCTCGAGATCGCCGGCGTCGGCGGCGGGAAGGAACTTCTGGAACTCCGCCAGCGTCGCGCGGGCAGACTTCGTGATCTCGGCGATCTGCGCGCGGTCCGCCGCGGGGGGATCGATGGCCGTGAAGCGGCGGAACTTCGAGGCCTGGAGGTCGTAGACGGTCCGCAGCGTGGGAGCGCCCTTGACGAGCCGGCTCTTGTACGTGCCGCTCGCGTCGATGAGCGCTTGGAGCTTGTCGAAGCTCGGCTTGGACTGCTGTGAGGTCTTCTTGCAGATCGCGTCGACCTGCTCGATGTACTCGGGGCGGGTGATGCCGCTGTCTGCGCCGGACTTCGAATCGCCGTCGTCGCCGCCGCATGCGGAGAGGACGATCGCGAGGCCGGCGAGCGCGGCGACAAGCGCCGAAGCGAGCCGATCAGGACGCGTTCCAGCCATGTCCTCGACCTTACCCCGCGCGCCCGCGAGTCATGTCCGATCGATATGCGAACATCCGTTCGGTCATGTTCCATAATCACGAGAGTGGGGACAACCTCACACAAGGGCTTACGCCGGTCCGCCAATCTGCCGATAGCACCCACGGACCCGGCCTCGCCTGCAGACCATGCTCACGATCTCCATCACCTTCGCCATCCTCGTCGCGCTCTGGGGCTTCTCCGGCACGCTCGCGTCATACGCCAAGCGCCGCCTCTCCGAGGTCAAGGCGCGCCCGCGGCCCGTCGCGACCCGCTCGCGCCCGGTCGCCGTGCGCAGCACCGGCACCTCGCGCACGCGCGGGACCCGGCCCGTCGCCTCCGCGTAGCCCGCACGCGTCGCGCGGGCCAGGCCACACGGGTACCGCCGGTGCTAGCGTGGCGCCGCGATGAGGAGGATCTCGATCGAAGACGCGCGCCGCCAGCTGCTCGAGCACACGAGCCGGCTCGACGCCGAGCAGGTCGACCTCGACGACGCGCTGGGGCGGGTGCTCGCGCAGGACGCCGTCGCACCCAATCCCGTGCCGCCGTTCGACTGCTCGACGATGGACGGCTTCGCGCTGCGATCCGCGGACACCTCGGCCGCGCCCGTCGCGCTGAGCATCGTCGACGAGGCGCGTGCCGGAACCGGCGCGGGCGCGCAGGTCGGTGCCGGCATGGCGATCCGCATCTCGACGGGCGCCCCGATTCCCGGCGGCGCCGACGCGGTCATCCCGCAGGAGCACACGAGCGTCGACAACGGCAGCGTGACGATCGAGAAGTCGGTCGACCCCGGCAGCGACGTACGCGTCGCGGGCGGCGACATCCCCGTCGGCTCAAGCGTGCTGAAGGCCGGGACGCTCCTCAGCGGGCCCGAGATCGGCGTCCTCGCCGCGGTGAACATCGCGCGGCCGTCGGTCGTGCGCAAGCCACGGGTGGCGTTCGTCAGCACCGGCGACGAGCTGACCGACCCCGGCCCGGCGCTCAAACCCGGCCAGATCCGCGATGCCAACGCGTACGCGCTGAGCGCGGCCGCGCGGCTCGCCGGCGCCGAGGTCGTCTCGCGCGTGAAGGTCGGCGACGACCGCCAGCAGACGATCGACGCGGTGCGCAAGGCGATGCACGGCGCCGACATCCTCTGCACGGTCGGCGGCGTGTCGGTCGGCCCGCACGACCACGTCCGCCCTGCCCTCGAATCGCTCGGCGCGACCGAGATCTTCGGCCGCGTCAGCCTGCGGCCCGGCGGCCAGATCTGCTTCTACGTCGCCGAGGACGGCACGCTGTGCTTCGCGCTGCCCGGCAACCCGGTCAGCGCCACCGTCTCGTTTCGGCTGTTCGTGGTCGCCGCGATCGACGCGCTGCTCGGCGGCAGCCGCACGACCCGCAGGACGACGGCCACCGCCGCCACCGACCTGCCCGGCAAGATCGGCCGCACGACCGCCGTGCGCATCCGCGCCGAGTTGCGCGACGACGGCTGGTACGTCGCGCCGTCACAGTCGCACCAGGACTCGCACGTCCTGACGTCGCTGCTGGACATCGACGGCTTCGCGTTCGTGCCCGAGGACCGCGCGTCGCTCGCGGCGGGCGAGACGGTCGACGTCGAGTTCGTGCGCTGAAGCCGGGCCTCAGCGGCGCCGCATCCGCGCGACGCCCCGCCGCAGCTCGTCCTCGGGGAAGAGCTCGTGCAGCAGCGACGTCTCGCGGCAGATGACCGTCGCCAGCGCGCGATCCCACATGAGGTCGCCCCAGCTCTGCACCCCGCGCTTCACGGTGCCGATCATCGACGCGCGCGTGAGGCCGAGCGCGCCCGTCACCGCGAAGAAGCCGCCGATCAGGCTCTTGCCGACGTCCGGGTCGCGCGCGTATGCCAGCCCGACCGCGACGCCGATCACGGCGATGACCGGCAGCAGCCATGCCCACGGCCGGTAGCGCCGCCACAGCTGCTTGGTCAGCTCGTCGCGCACCTCGGCGCGCCGGGAGTGGCCGATGTACGCCTCGGGCTCCTTGTCGCCGGTCAGCATCTGGCGCCAGATGATCGTCTGGCGCTCGACCGGCTCGAGCGCGTGCACGGCCTGCTCGGGCTCAAGACCCGTGCCCGGCACACGCACCGCCGGCGCGTGCAGACGCTTGCCCCACTCGCCCAGGTGGCTGGTGACGGTGTGCACCGCGACGGGATCCACGCGCGTCTGCAGGTCGTCGAGCAGGAGCTTCATCCGCTCCACGCGCATGGGGCTGAAGACCTCGACCAGCTCGCTCGCGGGGTCGGGCTTGACGCGCGGGTGCGCGACGCGGTTCCAGGTGTCCGAGATGAAGTTGCCGAGCTCGTAGGCCTTGCCGCGCTGCTCGTTCGCCGTCCACAGCTGCTTGTCGAACACGACGTGACGGTGCGCGAGCTCGTCGCGAAACGCCTTCTCGTCGGCCTCGGACGATGCGGCCTTGCGAGCCAGCTCGACGAGCTGTGCGAGCTCGGCGCCGTCCAGCGCGATCCCCAGGCGCTTCGCGACGCCCGCGATCGCCTTGACCTCGAGCTCGAGCCGGTCGCCCGCCGGCAGGCTGCGGCGGTTGAGCAGCATGTCGTCGCTGACCGGCGACGGCGCGTGCAGCGACGTCGGGCGCAGGGCGTGCAGCGCCGCGACGCGCCAGCCGAGGTCGATCGCCAGCGCGATCTCGCCACCGGTCGATCGCCGCGCGGCGGCCGGCTGCTTGCCCTTCGCGACCTCCGGCTTGTCGTCTGCCATCGCTGCTCCTCGTCGACTCGGGTCCTCGCTGCCGTCCTTCGGCGCCCGGTCGCGGGAACCTCCGCGCGGCGCGCCCGTTGCAGCCCGCGCGATCCCCGGCCCACCGGGCGGCGCGATGCTGGTAGCGTCGCGACACTCGATCGGGCCACGGAGCCCGGTCTCACCCGGCACGGAGATGCGCATATGAGGTCAAGGGCGAGAGGAGCTCGGATGCGACTCGCAGTCGCTGGCGCGTTCGCGGCGATCTGCTGCCTGGCAGGTGCGCAGAGCGCCGCCGCGATCCCGGCCCGCGCGACGATCACGGCGGGCCCGGCGGAGGGTGCCCTGATCAACGACAACACGCCGACGTTCGCGTTCACCGCCGACCAGACGAGCGTGAGCTTCGGCTGCTCGATCGACGCCCTGGACCCGAACGTGACCTCCGCGTGCGCATCGCCGTTCACGACCGGACCGCTCCCCGACGGCGGGCACACGTTCCGCGTCCGCGCGACGAACTCCGTCCCCGAGGTCGGCCCCGACGCGACCCGCACGTTCGTCGTCGACACCACCCCGCCCGAGACGACGATCAACTCGGGCCCGCAGGAGGGTGAGACGATCGACACCGACGCGCCGGCGTTCACGTGGATCTCGTCCGAGGCGGGCTCGTCGTTCACGTGCGTCGTCGACGGGCTCCCGCTCGCGTCGTGCGAGCTGACGTTCGCAAGCGGCGCGGCCGCGGGCCCGCACACCTTCGCGGTCACGGCGATCGACGCGGCCGGCAACGCCGACCCGACGCCCGCGAGCCGCAACTTCACGATCAGCCTGGGCAGCGAGCCACCGCTGATCCCGCATTGCCTCTACGAGGAGGGCAAGGTCATCCTCGGGACGAGCCGCAGCGACGTGCGCATCGGCACCCCGAAGACAGACCTCATCTTCGGGCTCGGCGGCGCGGACGTGCTGAGCGGGGCCGGCGGCCCCGACTGCCTCACCGGCCAGGGCGGCAACGACCGCCTGCGCGGCGGCGCCGGCGACGACCTGCTGGCCGGCGGCGCCGGCAACGACCGCCTGACCGGCGACGCCGGCAACGACGAACTGCGCGGCGGGCTCGGCAACGACACGATCAGCGGCAGCGCGGGGCGCGACATCGTCGTCGGCGAGGCCGGCAACGACCGCCTGACCGATTCGAGCGGGCGTGACCGCTTCTCCGGCGGTCCCGGCACCGACCGGATCGACGCGCGCGACGCCAGCCCATTCGGGCGGCGGGCGTCCGACAGCGTGAGCTGCGGCACGGGCCGCTTCGACGTCGCGCTCGTCGACGCGGGCGATGTCGTCAACCGCGACTGCGAGCGCGTCACCCGGCGCTGACGCTGCCGCGCGCTCGGCTCAGCGCTTGAACGCGCTGCCCACGACCCAGCCGACCGCCCCCTCCGGCGCGGTCTTCGACGAGATGACCCTCACGCACACGTAGCCGCGCGGGTGGCGCCAGCGGCGCTCGACGACGTCCCCGCGCATGAGGTACTCAAACGGCGTCGAGTGCGCCGCGTAGCGCAGGTAGACCTGCTCGGAGGCGATCGCGCGGCGCCCCGAGGTCCGCCAGCCGAGCCGCACGCGCGGCTTGCGCTTGGGCGTCGGCGCGTGCCGCACGCCGGGCGCGCTGCCGATCTCGAAGTCGACGCTCTCGGGACCGTCGGCCCAGCCCCCCGGATCGGCCGCGACGACGTCGGCGTCGACCCACCCCGAGCGCCCGCCCTTGAGCACGTAGACCCAGACGTAGCCGCCGCGCGACGGTCGCGCCCCGGGCGCCGCGCCCGCACGCGGGTTCGGCGCGGACTGGCGGCCGATGCGCTGGCCAGTGAGCAGCCGCTGGCGCAACGGGAAGCCCGCCCCCGGTCCGAAGCGCAGGTTCGCATCGCGCGTGACGCGCCGCGGGTAGTAGCCGATGTTGACCTGGTCCTGCGTCCGGCATCCCCGGGGATAGGGCTTGCGCGCCATGACACGTCCTCTCTGCGCCGTGCCGCAACCTAGCCGAAACGCACGTTAACCCGCCGTTCATCGGCCCAGCGAAGACCAGAAACAGCGCGAACGTACGCTCGCCGTTCTGCAAGCGCCCTGCAACGGAGGGGGACCACGGCATGTCAGCAACTGCATCTTCTGATGCGATGTACCAGCAGGTCGGAGGCGAACCCGGCCTTACCGCGATCGTCGACGACTTCTACGCACGACTTTGGGCCGATCCGAGCCTCGACAAGTACTTCGAGGGGATCGACGGACCCCAGCTGAAGAAGCACCAGCGGATGTTCCTCACGTACGTGCTGGGCGGCCCGCACGTGTACCAGGGGGCCCCGCTCACCGGCGCGCACGCGAACCTCAACATCACCGACGAGGCGTTCGACACCGTCGCCCACCACTTGCTCCTGACCCTCGAGGCGGCTGACATCGAGCGCTCGCTGATCAAGATCATCCTGGGCTTCGTCGAGGGCGCACGCGTCCAGGTCGTCGGCTGGAAGGGCGCCTGACAGCATGCTGGCGGCGACCTACACAGACTGGTACATCGGCCTCTCGATCTCGTTCATCGTGATCGTGGTCGTGGTGATCATCGTCTCGATCATCCTGACGCTGGCGGCGCGCATCGCCGACCAGGCGATCTCGGCCGACCAGGGTGTGGACGTCGTCCGCGCCCAGACGACGAGCCTCGCCGACGGCGTCGACCTCGTCAATGACTGCGCAGTCCGGATCCTCCACATGGCCCGGGCGCTACGAAAGGTGGCTGTGGGCAAATGATCGCCGCGTACGACACACACGCGCTGTGGCAGATGAGCCTCGGGATGGGCGCGGTCGTCCTGATCGTCGTCGTCATCCTGCTCATGCTGCTGCTCAGCCTCGTCGTCGACATCGAGATGAGCGTCGAGCGACTGCTCGGGACCGCCGGGATCGTCGCATCGCACACCGTGAACATCCCGAAGCTGGGTGCCACGCCCGCGGTGCTGAACCTCATCATCGAGGAGGCGATCATCCAGGACGGCTACATGAACGCGTTGACGGACGGTTACACGGGAGCTGGTGAATCGCTATGAGCAGAGAGCTGATGGTCCTGTTTAGCTTCCTCGAGGCGGCGCTGCTGGTGATCATCCTCAGCATCGGCCTCAACCAGGTCCGCAAGCGCCTGATCACGATCTCCGAGGGCCTCGGCACGCTCGGCGGCGCGCTCGCCATGGTCGAGGTCAACCACCTGCGGCCGCTCGACAAGCTCGTCGCGGAGGTCAACGCGCCGCTGCAGGTCATCGCCGGCGTGCTGCCGGGGATTGCCGCCAAGGCGGCCCTCGTCGTCCGCAAGGCGCAGGGCAAGTAGCGTCGCGATGGACGCCGCACTCGCACTGGTCACGATCGCCGCGATGCTGGCGCTCGGGACCATCGCCGCGCTGCTGCTGACGCGCATGTTCAAGACGATCCGCGATCTGCGGGGCGTCACCACCGGACTCAACGACACGATGCGCTGGGCCATCGGCCAGGTCTCCTCGGAGCCCGCCGCCGGCCGCCGCGGCCCCGCCGCCGACAGCGCCGCCAAGCTCGGACAGGGGTAAGGGGAACGTCCGCACGAGGGCCTGCAGACCTTCGCGGTCGGCAGGTCCTCGCGCTACGTTGAGAGGCAGCCGCTCGGTTCGCGGCTTTGCATGCACCGTCCCCGCCTGACGACCTCACACCGCGCCGTCCCGCTCGCGCTGCTCGCAGCGGTCGTCGCCGCGTGGGCGATCGGCCCGGTGCCCGCCGGAGGCCAGGACCGCCGCGCCGACAGCCTGCGCAACAGCATCCAGGGCAAGCGCGACCGCGAGGCGAAGCTGTCAAGCGCCGTGGCGCGGCTGGGACGTCTGGAGCGCGCGACGGCGCGTGAGGTCGCGATCCTCGAGCGGCGCGTCGCCGCGGTCCAGCGCGACCTTGACGCGGCGCAGGCGATCCTCGACGCCACCGTCGTGCGTCGCGACCGCGCACGGGCACGCGCGCTGCGCCTGCGCTCGCGGCTGGCCCACTCGCGCGCGCAGCTGGCCAAGCTCCTGCGCGAGCGCTACGCGGGCGGGCGCCCGGACGTGCTGACCGTCGTGCTCGAGGCCGACGGCTTCGCGAGCCTGCTCGAGACCGTCGACTTCCTCAAGCGCATCCAGCGCTCGGACGAGAAGGTCCTCGCCGCCGTGCGCACCGGCCGGCGCGAGGCGATCGCGCAGCGGCGGGTGCTGACGAAGCTCACGATCAAGCGCCGCGACGCGGCCGAGGCGGTGCGCCGCCGCCACGACGCGCTCACGGCGATCGCCGCGGGGCTGCGCCAGCGCCGGGCCGCGCTCGGGCAGGCGCGAGCGGCGCGCGTCGCCGCGCTGCGCGGCAGCCGCAGCAGCCGGCGGCGCGCGGAGCGCCAGCTCACCAAGCTGCTCGCCGAGCGCAACCGCGCGATCGGCCAGGTCGGGCCGGGCGGGCCGTGGGCGATCCCGTGGGTCATCGTGCAGTGCGAGTCGGGCGGCCAGAACCTGCCGCCGAACTGGGCGACCGCGTCGGGCTACTACCAGTTCATCACCTCGACGTGGAAGGGCCTCGGCGGCTCGACGCCGCACGCCTACCAGGCGTCCAAGGCCGAGCAGGACCGCCTCGCGGCGAGGCTGTGGGACGGCGGCAAGGGCGCGAGCAACTGGGACTGCGCGGCGCTCGTCGGCGTCATCTGACCCGACCCGGCGCATTCCCGCTGTGTCTTGGGGAATACTCGCCGGGTGACGCGAAGCCTCGTCGCCGCGCTGGTCGCCACGTTCGCCCTCACGGCCGCGGGCCCGGCCGTCGCGGACCCCGGCCCCTACGTGGCGCTCGGCGACTCCTACACCGCGGCGCCGCTCGTGCCGACCACGGTCGGGACGCCGACCGGCTGCTTGCGCTCGGATCGCAACTACCCGTCGCTCGTCGCGAAGGCGCTCGGCGTCGCGACGTTCAGCGACGTGAGCTGCTCGGCGGCGGTGACCGGCGACATGACCGCGCCGCAGTCCGTCCCGCTCGGCATGAACGCGCCGCAGTTCGGCGCCCTGCGCACCGGCACGCGGCTCGTGACGGTCGGCATCGGCGGCAACGACATCGGGCTCGTCGGCGCCGCGGTCACGTGCGCGTCGCTCGGCCTGACGTCGCCGACGGGGACCGCGTGCCGAAGCCACTTCACCAGCGGCGGCAGCGACGAGATGTCCGCGAACATCGACGCGGCGGCACCGAAGATCGCGGCGGTGCTGCGGGGCATCCAGGAGCGCTCGCCGCTGGCGCGGATCGTACTCGTCGGCTACCCGGACGTCCTGCCGCAGACGGGCAACGGCTGCTGGCCGCTCGTGCCGCTGAGCCCCGACGACGTGCGCTACTTCGACGGGCTCATCGTCAAGACGAACCGGATGCTCGCGACGCAGGCGGCGCAGAACGGCGTCGAGTTCGCCGACACCTACAGCGACAGCGCCGGCCACGACGTGTGCACGCTGCCGGGCACGAGGTGGTTCGAGGGCCTCGTCCCGACCGCGCCGGCGTTCCCGCTGCATCCGAACGAGCTGGGCATGCAGAGCATGGCGCGCTCGGTCACGCGCATCCTGAGCACGTCGCGACGCGTGCCGCAGCGCAGCAAGCTCGCGCGCACGAAGCGCGCGATCGGCGCGACGGTGCGCAGCGACGCGAAGCTGCGCGCCCGCGCGACGCGCTAACCGCGCGGGCGCTCAGCGACGCACGCGCAGCGTCACGCGGTTCGGACTGCCGGCACGGACCGTCGTCTGCACCCTCCCGGCGGCGAGCGCCGCGAGCGTGCGCCGCCCCGTCGTGCTCGCGCGCAGCAGGTTCCAGGTGCGCGCGGCGTTGACCTCGCCGCGCACCCGGCGGCTGAAGGTCCTCGCGCCCTTCGTCCCCGCCTTGCGCGCCAGCTGGTCCTTGCGGGCAAGGCAGCGCAGCGCGGACTGGACGCGGCTGACACCCCCCTGCGTCACCGACTTCGTCACGCCCTTGCAGCCCGTGCGCGCCGCCGCGACCTCGGCTGCGTGCGCGGCGGTCGCGCGGTCGGCGAACGCCCCGAGCGTCGCACGGAACTGGGCGCGGCCGGCGTCCGACAGCGTGCCGTGCAGGTAGAACTGCGAGAGGTCCGAGCCGGGCGCGCTCTGCAGCTCGGCGCGCTCGGTCGTCGGCCGCGCGGCGATGAAGTTCTCGACCTGCTCGATCGGGATGAGCGCGTCGTCGGCCTCGCGCATGATGAGCGCGTCGCCGCGGATCGACTTGGCGACCTTGACCGGGTCGTTCGGCGCTCGCTCCTCGGGCGTCTGGCCCCAGACCGCGGCCATCTGCGCGGCGATGATCTGGCGACCCGAGTCGTTGCTCGCGCGCACCTCGGCCTGGTAGGCCTCGAAGTCGGCGGGCGGGCCCATCGCAACGACGCAGTCGATGCCGCTCAGCCGCGACGCCGCGACGAGCGCGAGCTGCGCGCCCGCGGACTCGCCGTAGACGCAGAGCGGGCCGCCCGCCGGCTTCGCGAGCTCCGTGCCGGCGGCGTCGAGCACGTCCTGCAGGCCGGCCGAGCCCTCGTGGTAGTCGACGGAGATGATCTTCCAGCCGCGCGCGCTGAGCGTCTGGCCGGGCATCGACATGAGCGCCGACTGGGCCTTCGGCGCGGGACCCGTCCAGCCGCCGCCGTGGATCATGACCATCGTGCCGTGCGCCGAGGCCGCGGGCGCGGCGACGAGCGGCGCCTCCGGCGTCTTGACCGGGGCGGGCGGGTTCGACCCGATGATCGGGCTCAGCAGGCCCGCGAGACCGGTGGCAGCGATGGAGAGCAGGCCCATGAGTCAGGTATCGGCACGGTTTGCAGAATTTGTAGCGCAAGGCCACGTGACCGTCTGACGCGCCCCCGCCCCGACATCCGGTCCAACGGACTGTCGCACATTTGGTCCCGTAGTCGAAGGATCGAGCGCGTTTGCGTGGCGATCATGGCGCCATGGAACAACGCATGCCACACCGACTCGAGCTCTCCTGCCGCGCCTCGCGCGACCGGCGCCTTCCTCGCCGGCACCGGTCACGTCCGGCCCGCGGGTTCGAGTGCGTCACGGTGCGCCGCTTCGAGCGCAGGCCCGGCCGATGAGGCCTCAGCGCCCACGCCCGCGTACCCGTGACAGCGCCCGGCGCGGTCGCGCTCGTCCACCCAAGCGGCCAGTGCGGGTGCTGTCGCGCCCGAGCACGCCCGATCCTCCTGCGGGCGGCTCTGCGGGATAGGCCACGCTGACCGGCTGTGATCGTCGCGCCGCCTCACCCGCGGCGCGGCGATCACAGTGCAAGTTCGAGGTACCCTCGGCGCATGACGTATTGCGAGCAGGCGCCACCGCGCACGCTCACGCCATGGGTCCAGTGCACGTGGCGGCGCAGCGGTGACGGCGGCGCGCCCGTGCGCGTCGTGCCGGACGGCTGCATCGACATCGTTTGGACCGAGGGGTCCGGCACGCTGGTCGTCGGGCCCAACACGCGGGCGTTCCTCGTCCCGCTGGACGCCGGCACGCGCGTCGCCGGCGTGCGGCTGCATCCCGGCGCGGCGCCGTCGCTGCTCGGGGTCGACGCGCTCGCGCTGCTCGATGCGCGCATCGCGATCGACGACGTCTGGGGCGACGCGGGCCTGCGGCTCGCCGAGCAGCTCGACGCGCGGCCCGATCGCGGCCGCGTCCTGCTCGAGGCGCTCGCCGCGCGCGCACCGGCGGCTTCGGTGCCCGACCCGCTCGTGCGGGCGGCGGTCGCTCGCCTCGACGGACCGCGCGTCGCGGTGCGCGGGCTGGCGTCCGAGCTGTGCGTCAGCGAGCGCCAGCTGCGCCGGCGCTTCGAGTCGGCGGTCGGCTACGGGCCCAAGCGGCTGGGCCGCGTGCTGCGCCTGTCGCGCGCGCTCGCGGCCGCGCAGGCGGGCGAGGAGCTCGGCCGGGTCGCCTTCGACGCCGGCTACGCCGACCAGGCGCACTTCGCGAACGACTGCCGCAGCCTCGCCGGCGTCGCTCCGTCGGCGCTGCTCGCTTAGCTGCGAGCGGCCGTTTTCTACAAGACAGGCCGCTGCCGACCAGCCATGATGCTTCGCATGACGAGCGACCTCATCGCGATTCCCAACATCGGCCCGGCGGTGGCGCGCAAGCTCGAGCGCCTCGACGTCCACAGCGCCGACGACCTGCGCGGCCGCGACCCGCACGAGCTCTTCGAGCGCCTGTGCGCGCTGGACGGCCAGCGCCACGACCCCTGCCTGCTCGACACGTTCGTCGCTGCGGTCGACTACGCCGACGGCGGGCCCGCCCGGCCGTGGTGGGAGTTCAGCCGCGAGCGCAAGGCGCGCGAACATGGCTGAGTTCGTCATGAAGCTCGGCTGGGTGATCGCCTACGTCGACGATCCCGGCGAGGCCGCCGCTTGGTACGAGCGCGTCTTCGGGCTGCCCGTCGAGTTCTCCGTCGGGACGTACGCCCAGCTCGACGCCGGCACGACGAAGATCGGCTTCGCCGCGTACTCGCTGGGCGAGCTGAACTTCGACGGCGGCGTGCGGCACGTCTCGCCGTCGGAGCAGCCGGTGAACGTCGAGATCGCGCTCGTCCACGAGGACGTCGACGGCGCGTTTGCACACGCGCTCGACGCCGGCTGCACGGCGCTCGCGCCGCCGAAGAACAAGCCGCAGGGTCAGCGCGTCGCCTACGTGCGCGACCCGTTCGGGACGCTCGTCGAGCTCGCCACGCCGCTGTAGGGCTCAGCCGCCGACGGCGCTCAGCGCCGAGCAGGCGCCGCACGCGGCGCAGCCGGCGCCCTGGTCGGCGCCGCGCATCTTCGCCTTGCGCAGCGCGCGGCCGACGCGATCGGTGATGTCGGCGACGAGCTCATGGCTCGGCGCGGGGACGCGGTCGTCGTCGTGGGCGAGCGAGCCCGCGAGCGGGCGGTAGGGCACGACGAACGGGTAGACGCCGCGGTCGATCAGGCGCTCGGCGCCCTTGACGAGCTCGTCGGGGTTCTCGCCGAGCCCGATGAGGAGGTAGGTGGAGACGCGGTTTCGACCGAAGACGGCGACGGCCTCGTCCCAGGTCTCCTCGTAGCGCTCGAGCGAGACCTGCGCCTTGCCCGGCGTCCAGCGCTCGCGGACCTCTTGGTCGAGCGATTCGACGTGGATGCCGATCGCGGTGGCGCCCGCGGCGTGCAGGCGCTTGATCCAAATGAGGTTGTCCGGCGGCTCGATCTGGACCTGGATCGGGAGGTTCGGCAGGACGTCCTTGACGGCTTTCACGCAGCGGCCCAGGTGGCGCGCGCCGCGGTCGGCGCCGTTGGAGGTGCCGGTCGTCATGACGAGCTGGCGGATGCCGTCGAGGCGCGTCGCCGCGAGGGCGACCTCGGCGATCTGCTCGGGGAGCTTGACCTGGGTCGTCTCCTTGGATCTGAGCGACTCCTCGATCGTGCAGAACCGGCAGCGGCTGTCCTTCTTGTAGCGGACGCACGTCTGCACGACGGTCGTGGCGAGCACGTACCGGCCGTGCAGGCGGGCGATCTGCTCGTAGGGGATGTTGTCGGCGGTCTTCAGGTTGTAGAAGCGCGGGCGGCGGACGGCTTGGAGCGCCGCGTCGATGACGACGCCCTCGCGCATGAGCGCGCCGTCGCTGCCGATCGCCCACGGGGAGTCGGGCTGCAGCGGGAGGGTGGTGGGGGCGCCGTCGAGCACCCAGTGGCCGTCGTCGCTCGGGCCCGCGCCGGACAGCCGCCGCAGGGGCGGCGCGACGCGAAGGCCGAGGACGGCGAGCTCGGAGCGCAGGCCGAGGTCCACCTAGACCGTCCGGGCCGTGCCGGCGATCGCGCGGTGGCGCGGCGGGCTCGCGGTGTCTGCGTCACGTGGGTTCGGCTCTACCGCCATGGACGGCTCCTCTTGTGTCGATGGTGCTTGGACAGCGCGGGGCGCGTCTTGCGGCCGACGCGAACCCGGTCCAGCCATGGTGGGTGGCGCCCCGGGTTCCCGCTATGGACCGCGTGCCAAAGAACAGGTGCGTCGATGTGGCCCGGCCGTCCAATGGCCTGCGCCAAATCAGCCGCTGCCGGACCTGCCGCGCCCTCGCCCGCGCCCCTTGCCCGAGCTTTCGCCTCGGTCGTCGTCGTTCTCGTCCTCTTGGGCGTCCTCGCCGCCCGAGGCGGCAGTGACGAACTCCGCGAGCGCTTGGAGGTCGGCGTCGTCGAGGCGGTCGTCGAAGATCGCCGGCATGAGCTTCTCCGGATAGCCGTCGGTGGTGTCCTCACGCGGTTCGGCGATGCTCTCGAGGTTGTCGTCGACGTCCTCGTCGAGCGTGTCCAGCCGCGGGCCGAGCTTGCCGTCGGCGCCGATCGCCGCGATCGAGTGACAGCGATCGCAGCCCTCGTCGGTGAACAGCCTCCGTCCGCGCTGCACGTCCGCCCCGCCGGCCGCGAGGCGCTGCTTCGCTGCCGCGACCTGCGCGGCGCTGGGCGCTTGCTCGCGCTCGGCGGTCGCATCCCCCATCCCGATGCCGGCGATCGCGCAGCCCATGACCACCACGACGACGAACCCGAGCGCTCCGCGCACCACAGTCATCTCGCGTCGCTCCAGGAGCCCGAGCGCACAGCCACCGCCGCGCCGAGCAGCGCGAAGACGACCGCCCACACCTCCGCGGCGACGATGACAAGCGCCTCCGCGTCGTAGCCGCCCTCGCGGAACCCCAGGAAGCCGATCGACGAGTGCGAGATCGCGATCGATACGAGCGACGGCACGCAGACCGAGACGGCTCCGAGCACGAACAGCCACACCCGCTCCGCGATCAACGTGAGCACGACGCACGTCGATCCGATCGCGTTCATGAAGAACAAGAGGCCGACCACCTCGACCTCCGCGTAGCCGCGATGAAACAGTCGCGCGTGCTGAAAGCCCGCGACGACCACGCCCAGCGCGGCGAGCACCAACAGCACCGCGGCGAGCGCGTCGGGTCGCGTGGGCTGCAACAGGCGGCGCATCACGCGCCAGGTCTACCCGCGCGCACCCGATCCGGCGCGGCCACCGATGCGACCGCCCCGCGCGGCCGATGAGCCAGGTTTGGACGGAGTCGACGCACGGCGACACGACATCAGCGGATCCCCGCTCCAACCTTGGTGAGCAGCACGCGGCTTGCGACATACCGCGTCGAGCGGCCCTTGCCGCGCTGCACGATCAGCTCGGCGTCATGGAGCCGCCGGAGGTCGGCACTCGCCGTTGCCAGTGAGATCTCGGCCTCCTTCGCGTATGACGCGCGGTCGGTGCCGCGGAAGAGACTCTGCTCGAGTGCGATCGCAACCCGGTCGGGCCAGCCGCGGCGCTCGACGAGATCCTCGAGCACCGCCCAGCGCTCGCCGGCCGCGGCGATCTGGTCGAGCCTCAGCTGCGCTTGTTCGAGGTGCGCTTGAACACAGAAGCCGACCCACGGCTTCGCATCGCGTTCGGGTTGGTAGCTGCCCCCCTGCACCTTCTGCAGGGTCGCGTAGTAGGCATCGGTGTTGCGACCGAGGTACTCCTCGATCGAGCCGAGCTCGGGTGCGAGCAGACCTTCGCGCGCGAGAACCAGCGACTGGACGATCCGAGCGATACGGCCGTTGCCGTCGCGGAACGGGTGCACCGACACGACGTGGAGGTGGGCCATCGCGGCGCGCACCACGGGATGCGTGTCGCCGTCCTCCTGCTCAAGCCAGCCGATGACCTCAGCCATCAGGCTCGGCACGTCCTCGTGCGGCGGACCGACGAAGGCCGGTGGACCACCAGTAAGGCTGGTCACCTCGATGCCCTGCGTTCGGTACAGGCCCGGCTCCTTGTCGAACTGGAAGTGGCAGGCGTCGAAATGCAGGTCGAGAATCACCCGGTCGAGCCAGCGGAACGCGGGGTCGCGAGCCATGACCGCGACGTGATCCATGGCTCGCCCGTAGCAGGACAAGGCCATGCGGTCGGCATCCCCGGGATCCGCCCGCTGGCCGCCCGTGGCCAGTGCGACCCTCTCCTCCACTGGCACGTGGTAACCCTCGATCTCGATCGAGCTCGCAGCGGCCGAGGCCCGTAGCTGGCGTCGCAGCGACCCGAGCCACGGGCCAGCCACCCCGACCCTGTCGCCGAGGCGCTCGCGCATCGCGTCGAGGCTGTCGAGCCGTGTGCGAAGAGACCGAGACATGGGTGGCGTGGCGTACAGCACACGCCTACTTTAGACGATTAATCGTCTAAACGACTCGCCCGGCGACGCAGATGAGCGCCGGGGTGTCAAGTTTCGCGGACGTTCGGCCGATGTGTGGAGCACGAGGCGGAGAGGACCCGCCTCCTGTTACCAGGGGTTCACTATGCAGCCGCCGCTCGGCGGGCACGGCCGGCCCGTGCCCGCACCCACGCGCTTCGCTTCGACGCACCCATGGGCGGTGCTGTCCGTCTGGCTCGTCGTCGTCGTGCTGCTCGGCGTCGCCGGCCTCGGCATCGAGAGCCGCTTGTCGGCCGGCGGCCTGCAGGTCGCGAACTCCGAGTCCTCGCACGCTCGTGCGCTGATCGGCGGCAACTTCGGCGACTCGGCCACCGTGCCGGTGCTGCTGCGCGGCCCGCGCGCCGACGTCAAGCGCCAGGGCAAGAAGCTCGTTACCGCGCTCGCCAAGCGCCCCGGCGTGCGGGTGCTCAGCCCGTGGTCGTCCTCCACCGGGCAGTCGGCGCTGCGCCCGTCGGGCGGCCGCGCGCTGCTGCTGCTCACCGTCTCCGGAAGCCGCGAGGACATCGAGCGCCGCAGCGAGGCCGCCCAACGCCTCGTCGACAAGACGACCTCCACCCCGGTGCGAGCGACGATCACCGGGATGCCGCTGCTCTCCAGCGAGGGCACGCGCCGGTCGCTGACGGCGATCCACCGCGCGGAGCTCATCGCCCTCCCGCTGCTGTTCATCGCGCTGCTGCTCGTCTTCCAGTCGTTCGTCGCGGCGGGCATCCCGGCCGCGTTCGGCGCCGCGATGATCGCATCGTCCACAGGCGCGCTGGCGCTGCTCGCCCGAGCCATCGACCTCGACGCGTTCGCCCTCGCGATCTCGTGCATGGTCGGCCTCGCGCTCGCCGTCGACTACTCGCTGCTCATGGTCTCGCGAACGCGCGAGGAGCTCGCCGACCAGCGCGACGGCGACGTCGCCGCAGCCGTCGGGCGAGCCGCCACGCCGACGATCCGCACCGTCGCCGTCGCCGCGGCCGCGATCGTCGTGGCGATGGGCGTGGCCGCCGCCGTCTCGCCGGGCACCGGCCTCGTCGCGACCGCGCTCGGCGTGAGCGTCGTCGCGCTGCTGGCGGCCACGACCGCGATCCTCGTCGTGCCCGCGATGCTCGTCGTCGCCGCGCCGTATCTGGGCGAGGCCACGCCGGCGAGCACCGCGGGCGGCGGCGGAGTCAGCGCCAGCCTCGCTCGCATGGCCGCGCACCGCCCCGAGCTGGGGCTCGCCGCCGCGCTCGTCCTGCTCCTCGCCTGCATCCCCGTGCTCGGCCTCAACACCGGCGCCCCGACCGCCAAGTCCCTGCCGTCCGGCAGCGACGCGCGCGCGCAGTACGACACCGTCACCAAGTCGATGGGCGCCGGCTGGACCGAGCCGTTCGAGATCGTCGCCGTGACGCGCAAGGGCGCCGTCACGACCGCCTCGCGGCTCAACGCGCTCGCCCGCGTCCAGCGCACGCTCGCGAAGGACCCCGACGTCCGCGCCGTGCTCGGCCCGGGCACGATCGCCTCGTCCGCCGCGAAGCTGCGCAGCTCCGGCCGCAAGGCGCTCGCCGCCAGCCGCGGGGTCCCGAGGCGCGACGGCGGCCGGCTGCGCGAGATCGACGCCGGCGTCAGACTCCGCGGCCGACGGCTTCGGCTCGCTGCGCAACTCGCTGTCGAGCGCGACCACCGCCGCGACCCGCATCGCCGCCGGATCGCAGAGCCTCGAAGGGGGCGTCGGCAAGCTGAAGACGGGCCTCAACGGCGCCGGCAGCGGGGCGCGCACGCTCGCCTCGAAGATCGCCGACGCCGGTCGCGGCGCGGACGGCCTCGCCTCGCAGTCGGCGGCGACCCGCAACGGCGCGCGCAGCCTGCGCGACGGCGCGCAAGCGTTGAGCACCGCGCTCGGCACGCTCGCGGCGGGCGCTCGCACGCTGCAGGGCCGCTTGGGCTCCCGCGGCTCGAACCTCGCGAGCGCGCAGTCGCTGATCCGCGAGCAGCGCCGCCAGGCAGACGACGCGCTCGCCGCCGCGGAGCGCTCGATCCTCCCCACGAGCTCGTCGGCGATGCGCGCTCGGACGGCGCTCGCCAAGGCCCGCAAGGCGCTCGCCGCCGACGCGGGCGCCACGCTCGACGACTCCATCCGCCAGCTCGGCACCGACGCGACGTACGCGGGCCGGATCGCCGCGGCCACGCCGGCGCACGACGCCAAGAAGCTCGCGACCGCGGTCGGCCAGCTCGCGGACAGCGCCGAGAGCATCGCGCGCAACGTGCGTTCGCTCGGCGGCTCGGTCGGCGCCCTGTCGCAGGGCAGCTCGTCGCTCGCCAAGGCGCTCGACGCGCTCGACAGCGGCGCCGCGCAGGTCAGCGACGCGGCCGGCAGCGTGCGCGACGGCGCGAGCGGGCTCGCCAGCGGCGTGAAGGACGGCTCGGAGCGCAGCAGCCGGCTCGCCAGCGGCCTCGACGGCGCCCGCAGCGCGGTCAAGGGCCTGAGCGGCTCGGCCGGCGGAGGAGGCGGCGGCGCGTCGCCGAAGGCCAGCTCGAGCTTCTTCGATTCGGGTTACTTCCTGCTCGCCGCGCTTGAGAGCGGCGAGGGTGGGACGCCGATCGGCGTCAACGTCGACCACGGCGGGCAGGGCGCGCGGATCGTCGTCGTGCCGCGCCATCCGGCGTCCGATCCGCGCACGCAGGCGCTGTACCAGCGGCTGCGCGAGACGTCGACGAAGCTCGGCGCGTCGCTCGACGCCGAGACCGCCGTCGGCGGCCCGGCTGCGACGATCGCCGACTACGACGCGGTCGCGTCCAAGAACCTGCCGCTCATCGTGATCCTGCTGACGGTCATCACCGCGCTGCTGCTGGGGATCGTGTTGCGCTCGATCGTCGTGCCGATCATCGGCGTCGTCGCGAACCTGCTCGCGGTCGGCGCGACCCTCGGCATCCTCGCCCTGCTCTTCCAGGGCGACAACCCGCTGCTCGGCGGCCCCGGCGAGATCGACGCGGTCGCGGTGACGGCGATCTTCGGCGTCGTGTTCGCGCTCTCGATGGACTACCAGGTGTTCATCCTCAGCCGCGTCCGCGAGGAGTGGCTGCGGACCGGCGACGAGGAGCAGGCGCTCGAGATCGGCATGACCCGGACCGCGCGCGTCGTGACCGGCGCTGCCCTGAGCATGCTCGGCGTCTTCCTCGCCTTCGCCCTGGCCGACGTCGCGAGCCTGCGCCAGTTCGGCGTCGGCCTGGCGATCGCGATCGTCATCGACGCGACGCTCGTGCGCCTCGTCCTGCTCCCCGCCGCCCTGCGCTTCGCGGGCGACTACGCCTGGTACGTGCCCGGCATGGACTTCGACGGCGAGACGGCGCCCGGGCCATCCGTGTTCGTGCCGCCCGCGTTCGATTCGCCGGCCTTCGAGTCGGGTGTGAGCCGCTACTGAGGCAGGCCGCTGAAGCCTGGCTCTTAAGCACGAAAACCCCCTGGCGAGAGGGGGTTTCCGTATAGCGGGGGCGGGATTCGAACCCGCGACCTTCGGGTTATGAGCCCGACGAGCTACCAGACTGCTCCACCCCGCGGCGTGGACGTCACAGCTTAGCAACGTCGTTCGGAGCCGGTCAACGGTCGTCCGCTGAACTACTCTCGCGGGCGATGCGCGTCACCGTCGTCGACATCGGGACGAACTCCACGCGGCTGCTGATCGCGGAGGTCGCCGGCGACCGCACGCTGACCGAGCTGCACCGCGAGTCGATCGTCACCCGGCTCGGCGAGGGCGTCGACGCGACCGGCCGCCTCGGCGACGCGCCGATGCAGCGCGTCTTCGGCGTCCTCGCCCGCTACCGCGCCGCCATGGAGGAGCACGGCGCGACGCGGCACACGGTCGCCGTGCTCACGAGCGCCGTGCGCGACGCCGCCAACGGCGCCGACTTCACGACCGCCGTCCGCGAGCGCTACGGCCTCGACGCCCGCACGATCGGCGGCGACGAGGAGGCCGCCCTGACGTTCGCCGGCGCGACGAGCGAGCGTCCGCACGATGGCGCGCTCACCGTCGTGATCGACATCGGCGGCGGCTCGACCGAGTTCGTGGCCGGGCGCGACGGCGACGTCACGTTCCACGTGTCGACGCAGGCCGGCGTCGTGCGCCAGACCGAGCGCCACCTGCCCGACGACCCGCCCCAGCCCGAACAGCTGCAAGCACTCGCGGCGGAGGTCGACACGATCATCGCCGGCGCGGTCCCGCAGGACGTGCGCGCGAACGTCCAAGCCGGGATCGCCGTCGCCGGCACCGCCACCCAGTGCGTCGCGATGGAGCTCGCGCTGGACCCCTACGAACCATCAAGGGTCCACGGCCACGTGCTCGAGCTCGCGACATGCGAGCTGCTGCTCGCCCGCCTCGCACAGATGGACAACGACCAGCGGCGCGAGGTCGTCGGCCTGCACCCCGACCGCGCGCCCACGATCGTGGCCGGCGTCGCGATGCTCATCGAGGCGATGCGGGCCTTCGACCTCGAGCGCATCGAGGTCTCCGAGCACGACATCCTGCGCGGCGCGGCACTCGCGCTGGCCGCCCGATCCGAGGCCGGGGCGGCCTGACAAGCACGTGCTGGACGAACGTCCGATCAAGCCCGGAGACGAGCCGTCCGATAAAGCGAGTGCCGGCTAAGGGGACCCAGAGTTTTCGAGGGGAACCACATGCCGGCCATAGGTCCGAGCCAGCCGTTAGATCGGCGCCTCCCCGCTCGGGCCATCACATAAGGCCCAGGTAGTACGTACCCCTGCCCGTCCTGTCGGGGCCAACATCAGGAAGCCGCCCTTTCCCCTGGGGGCGGCTTCCGCTTTTAAGCGTCAGGCGAGGTTCGAGCGACGCGGATACGCGATCGCGGGATCCGTCAGCACGTTCACGAGCGCCGGCTTGCCCGCGCAGAACGCGCGTTCCAGCGCAGGCCGCAGCTCGGGTGGCGCGCGCACGAGCTCGCCGTGGCCACCGAGCGCCTCGACGACACGGTCATAGCGCGTCTCCGGCGTCAGGTCCGCCGCGACGGAGTAGCCGTAGATCGCCTCCATCGGGTGCTTCTCGAGCCCCCAGATCCCGTTGTTGCCGACGATCCCCACGACCTGCACGTCATGGCGCGCGAGCGTGTCGAACTCCATCCCGGAGAAGCCGAACGCCCCGTCGCCGAGCAGCAGCACGACCTGCCGCGACGGATGCGCGAGCTTCGCGGCCAGCGCGTAGCCCGGCCCCGACCCCAGGCAGCCGAACGGCCCCGGATCCAGCCAGCAGCCGGGCTGAAACGAGTCGATCACGCGCCCCGCGTAGGAGACGAAGTCGCCGCCGTCGCCGATGACGATCGCGTCGCGGTCAAGCAGCTCGCCAAGCTCGGCGTAGACGCGCATCGGATGCAGCGGAGCGCGGTCGTCGGAGCGCTCGCAGGCCTCCGCCTCGCGCGCGGCACGCTCGACCTCGCCCAGCCGCGCGATCCACGCCGAGCGATCCGGTCCGCCGCCCGCGCCGCCGAGCGCGCGCAGCGTCGCGCCGATCCCGCCGTACAGCTCGGCGCAGACGTCGCGCGGGTGCGAGCGCGCGGGCCGCACGCGATCGACGACGACGAGCGACGTCTCGTCGCCGAACACCCCGCCGAAGCCCAGCCGGAAGTCCATCGGCGACCCCACGACGAGCGCGACGTCAGCCTCGCGCAGCCCCTCCCGCCGAGCGCGCGAGAAGAACAGCTCGTGGTCGGCCGGCACGCACCCGCGCGCGAGGCCGTTGAGGAACACCGGGATCCGCAGCTCCTCGCACAGCTCGCGCAGCGCGTCCTCGGCATGCCCCCAGTACAGGTCCGTGCCCGCCATGACGACCGGGCGCTTCGCCCCGCGCAGCAGCGTGATCGCGCGCGAGAGCGCCTCGTCGTCGGCGACGGGCCCGCACGACGCGTCGGGCAGCGCGGTCGGCGCCGGTGCCTCGGGCCCCTCGCCGAAGACGTGGTCGAGCGGGAGGTCCACGAACGTCGGCCCGCCGTGCGGCGCGACCGCCGCCGACAGCGCCTCGTCGACGAGCGCCGGGATCTCGCCCGTGCTCGCGGACGTCGCGGCGAACTTCGTCAGCGGCGCTACGAACGGGACGTGGTCGAGCTCCTGCAACGAGCCCTGACCCCAGCGGATCTGCGGCGCCCGCCCGGCCAGCACGAGCATCGGCGAGTGGTTCTGCTGCGCGGAGGCGATGGCGCTCATGCCGTTCGTCACCCCGGGACCCGCGGTCAGCGCGACGACGCCCGGCTCGCGGGTGACTTTCGCCCACCCCTCCGCGGCGAACGCCGCCGACTGCTCGTGGCGCACGTCGACGATGTCGATGCCCTCGGCGCGGCAGCCGTCGTAGATCGAGAACAGGTGGCCGCCCGACAGCGTGAACAGCTTGGTGACGCCGTGTGCCTTCAGCCGGCGCGCGACAAGATGACCTCCGACGACATCCGGAGAATCGGGCGCCGAGACCTCGGCGTGCTCGGACGCATCGCTCAGCATCGCGCGCCGACCCTACCGCCCGTTGCAATTAACACAGCGGTTCTCGTACCCCGGAACCCCGCGCCCGGCACACGGCGCCCCAAGATCAGGCCGATGCGCGCGCTGCGAAGGCCTCCGCCAGGCGGTCCTCGCCGCAGAACAGCATGCGCCCGACGCGCAGCGCCGGGAGGCGATCGGCGCCGGCCGCGAGCAGCTTGCGCCCGGCGTCCTCGATCGCGCCGTCGCGGCTCGCGTCGCCCGCCGCGTGGAGCATCTCGCCGAGGTCGATGCCGGCGGCGGCCGCCGCTTCGGCGAGGATCTCGGGGTCGTCGAGCTCGAATCCGCCGCAGAACACGAGCCGGCTCGCTGCGAGCACGAACGCGGCCCCCACGCCGCGCTGCGCCGCCAGCGACGCGACCCGCATCGCGCCGACCACCGGCGCGGCCGGCCCGACGGGCCAGACGATCGGCAGGCCGAGCATGTCGGCGCGCCGGCCGATCGCGGCACGCTCGTCGTCGCCTGCGAACGTGCCGCAGTGCAGGGCTTCGGACGCGGCCGGGATCCACTCGAGGCGGGAGAACATGCGGTCCGCTCGCTCAGCCGCGAGGTACGTGTACGGCGACGCGAGGTCGAAGAAGAAGGCCGGGCGGCGGGTACCCGGGCGCCGGCGCGCGGCCCTCTGGCGGTACTGATCGAGCGACGTGACGGGTTCCATGCCAGTACCCAACGCGCGGGAGGATGGAAACTGGCGGGAACCTTCGCACTGAATTCACACCCATAAAGGTCCAACATCTGGACCAAAGGGTGCAGACTTCGCGATTCTCGCTTATCTTGGTGGGCCCGGGATCACGTCCCTGAAGCCGCGTCCCCCACGCGCCGGCGATCGGAGCCAACGCATGCCTCCCACCCCCACCCCGAAACGACACCCCTATCACCAGTGGGCGCCCGATGCGCGCGCACTCGACCTGGTCGGCGACAAGTGGACGTTGCTGATCGTCCGCGACCTGTCGTCGGGTCCGCGCAGGTTCGTCGAGCTGCAGCGCGTGCTGCCCGGCATCTCGACCGAGCAGCTGCGCTCGCGCCTGAACCGCATGGTCGCCGACGGCCTGCTCACGCGCCAGCGCTATCGCGAGGTCCCGCCGCGCGTGGACTACGAGCTGACGGCGCGCTCGAAGGAGCTGCTGCCGGTCCTCGGCGCGCTTGCGCGCTGGGGCTATGACTGGGCGTGGACGGCTCCGCGCGAGTCCGAGGCGATCGACATCGGGGCGATCCTGCGGATCGCGCCGGGGCTCGTCGAGGCGCCCGCGTCGCTGAGCGGGGTGGCGCAGTTCACCGTTCGCGTCGATGCCGGCACGACCAGGCACTACGCGCTGACCGTTCACCGTGGCAGCGTCGCGATCGCCGAGCGCGAGGACGCCGGCGCGGACGCGCGCGTGTCGGGCTCCCAGGAGGACTGGATCGAGGCCCTCGGACCCGACGCGGACCGCAGCGGCCTGCGCGTCGAAGGCGACCAGCGGCTCGCCTCCGTGCTGCTGGCGGGCGTCGGCGCCTACGCCGAGCGCAGCATCCAAGTGGCGTAGGCCTGAATCCACCGATCGGTGGATTCAGGCTTGCCCGGGCGCGGTCGATACCGGCATCGCCTCCGTGCTGGCGCACTAGGCTTCAGTCCTCGCCGCGGGATGCCGATGGGATCCCGTCCGGACTGACCCCGCTGAAAGGAAGCTCTCCGTGTTCCGACGCCTGTCGCCGTTGCTGATCGTCCTTGCACTGCTCGCCGTCCCCGCGTCGGCGTCGGCGGTCAACGTCCGTGTCGGGATCGGTGACCAAAGCGCGACGATGTTCGACAACCCGCTCTATCAGTCGCTGAACCTCAAGCTCTCGCGCTACTTCGTCGAGTGGAACGCGAGCTCGCAGCCCGCCGAGCTGCGCGCGGCCGACGCGTTCGTGGCCAAGGCCAGGCAGCGGGGCGTGAAGGTGCTCATGCACATCTCGACGTCCAACATCAACGTCGGCACGCCGAAGCGCCCGAGCGTCGGGCAGTACCGCAAGAGCGTCGACTTCCTCATCAAGCGCTACAAGCCGCAGGGCGTCACCGACTGGGGCGCGTGGAACGAGGCGAACCACGTCACACAGCCGACGTCCAACAAGGTGCGCGGCCCCGGCTACGCGGCGCAGTACTTCAACGAGATGCGCAGGATCTGCAAGGGCTGCACGATCGTCGCACTCGACGTGCTCGACCAGACCGGCGTGGAGGCGTACATCGCGCGCTTCTTCAAGGCGCTTGGCAAGAATGCCACGCGCGCCCGGATCGTCGGCATCCACAACTACTCCGAGGTCAACCGCAAGCTCACGGAGAAGCGCAAGCGCACGGAGAGCGTCAAGAAGTACCCCGGCACGAAGCGCATCATCGCGGCCGTCCGCAAGGGCAACAGGGCGGCGAAGTTCTGGTACACGGAGACGGGCGGCCAGACGAGGCTCGCAGCCGGGTTCCCCTGCAACGACGCCCGCGCGGCCAGCGCCACGCAGTACATGTTCACGCTGGCCAAGCGCTTCGACAGCGCCATCGATCGCCTCTACAGCTACAACTGGACGCCGACCGCCGACCCGTGCGCGTCCAACACGCGCTTCGACGCCGGCCTGGTCAACGCCAACGGCACGCCGCGCCCGGCGTTCACCGTGTTCAAGAGGAACCTGGCGAGCTTCAAGAAGTAGGACCCGCCTCCCCGCGCTCGACCGCCTACGATGGGCGCGTCGAGCGCGCCCGGGTGGCCCAACGGCACAGGCAGGCGGCCTTAAAAGTCGCTGGCTCGCAAGAGCTTGCGGGTTCGAATCCCGCCCCGGGCATGTGGCGCGCCGGACCTCGATCATGAGGCAATCCTGAGGTTCTGCGCGCAGGCCTGTGATCGACGGCCGCCACTCGCTAGCCTCGAAATTCGACAACGCAACCTCGTAACTTCGCGACCGTTTGCGGGTTTGAACGATCGCAGCACACGACCGTCGTCCGGCAACCATGGAAGCCTCAGCTCTTAAGCATTCCGCAGGAATCGGCATGCGGGGTCCCACCCCGCTGCTTCGCCTGCAATCCGACGAGCGGCTGATCGTCCTCATCCGGCGCGGCAACCACAGCGCGTTCGAAGCGCTCGTCAGCCGCTACCAGTCGCGCCTGCTGGCCTTCTGCCGGCACATGCTCGGCTCGCGCGAGGACGCCGAGGACGTCCTGCAGGAGGTCTTCGCCGCGTCGTTCAACGCGATCCTCGCCGACGACCGCGCGATCAACGTGCGCCCGTGGCTGTACCGGATCGCGCGCAACCGCTCGCTGAACCACCTGCGCCGCGTGCAGGCGATCGGCGTCGACTCGATGGACGTCCACCTCTCCGAGGGCGGCGCCACGACGGCCGACAAGGTGCACAAGCGCGAGGAGTTCCGCCTGCTCGTCGTCGACGTGCAGGAGCTGCCCGAGACGCAGAAGACCGCGCTGCTGTTGCGCGAGATCGACGCGCTCTCCTACGAGCAGATCGCCGAGGTCATGGACACGACGATCCCCTCGGTCAAGTCGCTGCTCGTGCGGGCGCGCGTGTCGCTCGCCGAGGCCGCCGAGGCGCGCACGCTGACCTGCGAGGACGTCCGCGAGGAGCTCGGCGAGGTGGCCGAGGGCCTGAAGCGCTCGACCGCGCCGGCGCGGCGCCACATCCGCACGTGCGAGCGCTGCCAGGGCTTCAAGGCGCAGCTGCGCAGCACGAACAAGGCGCTCGCCGCGGTCTATCCGGTGGCGCCGCTCCTGCTCTTCAAGAAGTTCCTGCTGGCGCAGTTCGGGATGACCGCGTCGGCCGGCGCGGGAAGCGCCGCAGGCGCCGCGGCGGCGAGCGTCGCCGCAACCGGCGGCACGAGCGTCATGAGCGCCGGCATCTCGACGATCGCCACGAAGACCGCCGCCGGCCTGGCCGCGGCGGCGATCGTGACCGCCGGCGCTGTCGAGGTCAAGCACGTGCAGACGAAGCTGCCCAGCCGCGCGGTCGCATCCGCCGCGCCGCATCCCGCCGCGCCGGCAGCCGCGTCGGAGCCCGAGGTGGTCGCGTCCGCGCAGCAGCCGATCAGCGCGCCGAAGGCCGTCGCGCCCCTGCCCGCGGCCACGACGTCGGCGACGCAGCCGGAGCCGAGCAAGCAGGATCCGGCCGAGCCGGTCGCCGCGACCACGACGGCGACGGAGCCGACCGCGGAGCCGCCCACGGTGACCGAGCCGCCCGCGACGACGGGGCCGGTCGCGACGACTCAGCCGCCCGCGCCCGGCACCGGCCTCGCTCCCGTCCAGGAGGAGAGCGACACCACCACGATGAACGGCACCCCGGGCCCGCCGTCGCAGACCGGCGGCGTGGTCGCGCCCCCCGAGCCCGCCGGAACGACGCCTCCGCCAACCACGACGACGCCCGCCGCAACGACGCCTCCGCCCGCCACGACGGTGCCCGCCACCCCGCCTCCGCCTCCGGCGACGACCGCGCCGCCCGCGTCAGCGCCCGCCGCGACCAGGCCGGCCGGCGGGACCGGTGGAGCGCCAGCCTCGATCTCCCGCCCGAAGGGACGCCGCCTGCGCCGCGACCGCACGACGTCCTCCACCGTCAAGGACACCGTGCAGAACCGCGTCGCCGGCCGCGCCAAGCTGACGCGCTGAGCGGGATCGCGCCGGCTACGCGATCCGGTCGCCGGGCTCCGAGCCCGTGTCGGGTTCGAGCAGCAGCACCGGATGCCCGTCGGCGACCGCGCCGAGCACGAGCACCTCCGAGCGCACCGGCCCGATCTGGCGCGGCGGGAAGTTCACGACGGCGACGACGAGCCGGCCCTCGAGCTCCTCGCGCGCGTAGTTCGTGATCTGCGCCGACGAGCGCTTCTCGCCGATCTCCACGCCGAAGTCGATCCGCAGCTTCCACGCCGGGCGGCGCGCCTCGGGGAAGTCCTCGACCGACACGATCCGGCCGACGCGCATGTCGACCTTCTCGAAGTCCGCGTACTCGATCACTGCGTCCCGCCCTCGCGCGACGTCCCGAAGCGAAACGACCGCATGGCCTGCTTGAGCGGCCCGGCGTTGCCGATCCCGACGGCGTTCGGCGTGCCCGCGGCGGGCGTGGACTCGAGCTCGATGACCACGCCGCGGCGCGCGCCCTCGGGCTCGTCGGGCACGAGCAGCAGATGGCGGACGTACAGCGTCCGCGTGCCGAGCTTGCCGCGCAGCACGAGCTGGTACCCGATGCCGTTGTTGATCCGCGTGCGGCCCTCGAGCACGAGGTCGAACGCGCCGTAGCGCTTGCGCAGCTTCTCGACGTACCCGACGGAGTACACCGGCATGATCCCGCTGGCCGCGCCGCGGTAGGCCGGCAGCGTGAGCGGGCGCACGACGTAGGAGTCCAGGAACAGGCCGCCGCGCTCGCGGCGCAGCGCGAGCAGCGCGCCGGGCTCGCGCTCGGTCTTCAGCTGCGGGCCGTACGCGAGGTTGAACGTCGCCGGCCCGTGGACGACGACGTGCGTCTCGACCGGCCGCGAGCGCAGCGCGAGCACGATCGCGAGGACGATCAGCAGCGCGACGAGCGCGACGACCGCGACCCGCCCCACGAGGGGCAGGGTCCGCACGAGCTGCGGCAGCGTGGGACCGTATTGCGGCTTGACGACGGACACGCGGGGCATTCTGACGACCCGCCCTCCCGTGCGAGCAGGCGGCGACCCTGGACGGAAGAACGGTCTACGAACGCAACTCTGTATTTCTGAGCGCGTTTTCCGATCTAGACAGCAGAGATGATCACATGGCCTCGACGATTCATACTCAACTGCACAAGCCGATTCATTACGACAGCGTTCGCCGTCGCCTGTGGATCTTCGGCCAGCGCTGCCATCACGGCGCGACGGGCGCGATCCTGACGTTCGCGGGAGCCGTCGGCGTCGCGCTCATGGCGCACGACTGGAAGGATCGCTCGGTCTGGTTCAGCCGCGGCTGGCAAGCCGAGGACTGATCCTCGCCTACTCCCCGATCGAGAACATCGCCTCGAGGTCGTGGCGAGAGAAGGTCTCGAAGGCGACCATCGTGTGCGTCCGCGCGACGCCGTGCATCGTCGAGATGTTGCCGGTGACGACGCTCGCCAGCTCCTCGTGGCGCGGGACGACCACGATGCAGACGAAGTCCCACTCCCCGGTGACGGAGTAGGCCTCGCGCACGCCGTCGACCTCGGCCAGCGCCCCTCCGAGGGTCGACATCACGTCTCGCTCCGCTTCGACGAGCACGATCGCATGGGTCATCGGTTGGTCCCTTCGTCGTTGTCATGGCGCCGCGCGGCAAGCTCGCGCGCAAGCTCGAAGCCGACCGACACGCCGACGAGCATCGCCAGGCGCGTCTCCTCGGCGACAAGCGCGTGGATCGCCCGGGCGCGCTCGGACGGATCCTCGGTCCCGGAGACCTGGGAGAGCTGCGCCTCGTGGGCCTCGCCGAACCAGCCCCCTGCTTCGAGCGCCGACCCGAGCACGCGCTGCAGGCCGGGCGCGGCGTGCGTGACGATCTCCTGCGCGTGCCCGAAGCGATCGGGGTCCGACAGCGCCTCCACGGCCGCGTCGACCTCCTCGGCGGTGTACGTGTCGGCCGCCATCAACGCGCGGGCCTCACGCCGGCGTAGGCGACCCCCGCGAGCGCGCCGAGCCCGGCGCCGACGAAGCCCGCGAGGACGCTGCCCTGCGAGAGCGCGGGCACGAGCAGCAGCACGACGGCGATGACGAGCGTGCCGAGCAGGTCGGCGTCGTCGTCCTCGTCGCTGCGGCTGCGGGCGATGAGGACCGGCACGACCCACGCGCACAGCAGGCCGAGCGCCGCGCCATGGCTGCCGAAGACGAGGGTGCTGGGGTCGATCGCGACCGCGATCGCCAGCGCGCCCGGGCCGCAGAGCACGAACAACAGGACGACCGCGATCGGCCCGAGGCGGCGTTCGAGCAGCCAGCCGTAGAGCCCGAGCCCGACGACGACCGCGAACTGCGCCGCGGTGCCGTCGTTCAGCAGCGACGCGGTGAGAAAGCGCCACGGGTCGCCGTCGAGCGCGTTCAGCGCGAGGTCCGGGACCGTGTAGACGGCGGCGAAGAACCAGACGCCGAACGACAGCGCCACGAGCACGATCGTCGCCCACGGCTTGCCCAGCTCGTCGCCGCGGATGCCGGGGATCTCGCCGGCCTTCAGCCGTCCGAGCCGCGGGCTCGACGGCTTGGACTTCGCCTTGCGGGTCTTCGCCTTCGGCCCGCCCCGCGCGCGGGTGCCCGAGCCGCCGCGCAGCGCCGTGCGCCGCGACGGCTTGGCGGCCGGGGCGTCGGGGCGCTCGATCTTGGGCGCGCGCTTGCGCAGCCGCGTGCCGCAGTACGGGCATTCGGTGACGTACGGGCTGACCTCCGCCTGGCAGTTCTTGCACACGACGAAGAGGTCGGGTTGGGACATGCCGTCGATTCTACGGAGCGGCCGGTCCGGCTTGAGCGAACTGCGTGCGCTTTATGCGCCGGTGGCGGCGATGATCTCGGCCATGACCTCGTTGAGGTCGTGGTTTGCCTCGTAGACGACGATCTGGCGCGACGCGCCGTTGCCGCGCTCGAGCAGGTCGCGGATGCCGTCGAGCGCGTCCTCTGAGCCGAGATCCCGGGCGTGCGGAGTCAGCCGGTCGAGCAGCCGCCGGGTGAGCGTCTTCGTCGCGACCTTCTCGTGGGAGGGCAGGTCGACGATCTCGCCCTCCATGCCGTGCCGGGCCGCGAGCCACTTGTTCTCGTCGAGCATCTGCCACGGGTACTCCGACAGCGGCTGGCGCTCCTCGTAGTGCACCGCCAGCTCCCTGACCATCGCCTGGATGAGCGCCGTCAGCGCCACGGTGTGCTCGACGCGCGTCTGCGAGTCGCAGCAGCGGATCTCGACGGTGCCGAAGTTGGGGTGCGGGCGCACGTCGTACCAGAGATAGGTGTAGTCCTCCATGACGCCGCTGGCGACCATGAACTCGACCTGGCGCTCCCAGTCCTCCCAGTCGCGGTAGGCCGGCGGCATGCCGACGCGCGGGAACTGGCGGAAGATCGGCGTGCGGGTCGACTGCAGGCCGGTCTGGTCGCCGCGCCAGAACGGCGAGTTCGCGCTCAGCGCGAGCAGCACGGGCACGTGGACGCGCATCCCGTTGGCGACGTGGATCGCCTTGTCGGCGTCGTCCAAGCCGACGTGCACGTGCATGCCGAAGATGAGCTCCTGGCGCGCGACGAAGCGCAGCGCGGAGATGAGGTCGCGGTAGCGCGGGCGCGCGACGATCCGCTGGTCCTCCCACATCGCGAACGGGTGCGTCCCGGCGGAGCCGATCGTCAGGTCGCGGTGCGAGGCCGTCTGGCGCACCTGCGCGCGCAGGAGGCGCAGCTGCTCGCCCGCCTCGCCCGTCGTCTTGCACGGCTTCGTCGCGATCTCGAGCACCGACTCCATGAGCTCGGGCTTGATGTCGCCGTTGTCGCCGTCGGTGCTGGCGCTCGTGTCCTCCAGCAGGGCCTCGATCGCGTTGACGAGCCCGTAGGACTTCGCGTCGACGATCATGAGCTCCTCTTCAACGCCGACCGTGCAGGAGGACTTGAAGTTCTCGCGCATCGCGGCGGAGCGTACCCGTAGAACCACCGCTCAGACGGCACGGCGGTTGCAATCGTGGCGCTGGGCAAGCGGACCTGCCGTGCCTACCTCGGGGGTACGCTGCGACAAACGCTGTAGACGCCAGGAAGGGACGCTGCGATGGCCACCGCCGAGATGACGACCAACCATCTGGAGGACCTGCTCGGCGACGACGCCGGCGACCTCCTGACGCACCGCTGCGAGACGATCCCGGCGGCCGACCTGCACCTTCCCGGGCCCGACTTCGTCGACCGCGTGCTGCTCGACTCCGACCGCCCGACGAACGTGCTGCGCAACCTGCAGTGGCTGCTGCAGTCGGGCCGGCTGGCGGGGACGGGCCACGTGAGCATCCTGCCGGTGGACCAGGGCATCGAGCACTCCGCGGCCGCGAGCTTCGCGCCGAACCCCATGTACTTCGATCCGGGCAACCTCGTCCGGCTGGCGGTCGAGGGCGGTTGCAACGCCTTCGCCTCGACGCTCGGCGTGCTCGGATCCGTGAGCCGCAAGTGGGCGCACCGCTTTCCGTTCATCGTCAAGCTCAACCACAACGAGCTGCTCGCCGCGCCGAACACGTTCGACCAGATCATGTTCTCGTCGGTGCAGCGCGCGCACGAGCGCGGCGCCGCGGGCGTCGGCGCGACGATCTACTTCGGCTCGCCGGAGTCCGACCGCCAGATCGTCGAGGTCGCGCAGGCGTTCGAGGACGCTCACCGGCGCGGCATGTTCACCGTGCTGTGGTGCTACCTGCGCAGCTCGGAGTTCGTCGTCGACGGCGTCGACTACCACACCGCGGCGGACCTGACCGGGCAAGCGAACCACCTCGGCGTGACGATCGAGGCGGACATCATCAAGCAGAAGCTGCCGGAGACGAACGGTGGCTTCGCGGAGGTCGCGCGCAAGCTCGGCGGCTCGTACGGCAAGACGCACGACCTCGTCTACTCGAAGCTCACGACCGACCATCCGATCGACCTCACCCGCTACCAGCTCGCCAACTGCTACATGGGGCGCTCGCCGCTCATCAACTCGGGCGGCGCGTCGGCGGGCGACAGCGATCTCGCCGAGGCGGTGCGGACGGCGGTCATCAACAAGCGCGCCGGCGGCCTGGGCCTGATCTCCGGGCGCAAGGCGTTCCAGCGCCCGATGGCGGAGGGCATCGAGCTGCTCCACGCGATCCAGGACGTCTACCTGTCCGACGACGTCACGATCGCGTAGCCGGCGCACAACGCGTCGCGACCCGCGCGTCGCGACCCCGCCCGTCGCGACCCGCGCGTCGCGACCCGCGCGTCGCGACCCGCGCGTCGCGGATGCCGTGCGCGATTCGCGGAGCAAGGCGCTCGCTTCGCGCAAGGACGCGCGCGGCTTCGCGACTTCTCTGCCCTCGTCAGGGCTTGCTGCGCCTGGGCGCCGTAGCGTCCGCGGGATCGCTGCGCGCCTCGTCATCGTCCTGCTCGTCCTCGCCGCCGCAGCGGGCGCAAGCGGCGTGTTGGACCGCGGAGAACCGGGATCCGCGTCGGGTGGCTCGGCGACCGTCGCGCGCGTGGTCGACGGCGACACCGTCGTCCTGTCGGGCGTCGGCAAGAGCCGGCTGATCGGCGTCGATACGCCCGAGGTCTACGGGCGGGTCGAGTGCTACGGGCGCGAGGCGTCCGCGTTCGCCAAGCGCCTGCTCGCCGGGCGCCGCGTACGCTGGCGTCCGGGCGCCGAGCGGCGTGACCGCTACGGCCGCGCGCTCGTCTACCTCTGGCTCGGCGACGGCCGCTTCGTCAACGAGCTGCTCGTCGCCGGCGGGTACGCGCGCACGCTGACGATCGCCCCGAACGTCCGCTATGCGACGCTGCTGCGCAGGCGAGCCGCCGAGGCCCGCGCCGGCGGGCGAGGGCTGTGGGGACGCGAAACGTGCGGATGAGGACGATCGTCCTCGTTCCGGCGCATCGTTTGCTCGCGCAGCGCCACATCGTCTCCCAAGTGGGCTACGCTCCGTAACGCATGGCAACCCGAATGCGACAGTCCCTCGCGGAGTTCGAACGCGCGTTTCACGAGGAGACCCACGACGACCGGATCCGCCGGGAGTCGCTTCGTCGCCAGGCGGTCATGCGCGCGCAGCAGCGCCGGCTGGAGCACACGCACAAGCGCGGGACGGCGCGCTTCGTCGTCCTCGTCCTCGTGCTGATCGCGACCGCGGTCATCGTGACCGTCGCGATGTTCCAGACGCTCTACATCGTCATGGGCTGACGGCCGGCGCGCGAGCACGCGCCGGGGCTCGCTCGCGAGCAGCGATCTACGTGCTGCTGAGCTTGCGCAGGGCCGCTTCGACCTGCGGTGTCGCCGTGACCTGGCCGCGCTCTGCCTGGATCTCCAGGTAGACCTCCTTGCGGAAAACCGGGATGTCTCGCGGAGCCTGGATCCCGATGCGGACCTTCTCACCCATGATCGACAGGACCGAGATCTCGATCTCGTCGCCGATCATGATGCTTTGGTTGGACTTGCGTGTCAGTACCAGCATGTACGGCCACCTTCCTTGTCGCCGGGGCCACTCAATCATGTTCCCTGTGCAAAGGCAACCGGAACGGACGGACCATGATGCACGGTCTTCGCGTGCCAAGTGGTCTGCAAGCCGGTTCTTGTAAGGTCTCGCGCGCATGGCACGTCGCTCTCTGCGCCCACATCTCAATCAGATCCGCGGCTGGGTCCGCCAAGGCCGGACCGACGCCTGGATCGCCCATCAGCTCGAGGCGACCGTCCAGCAGATCGAGACCTTCAAGAAGGACAACGATCTCGCGCCCGCCGAGTCCACGAACGGCGAGGCCCCGAAGATCGACTTCGACGACGAGATCGACCTGCGCGCGGAAGACGACGCGCTCGTCGCCGCGGAGCTCGAGGCCGCCGAGGCGCGCCGGATCGAGGAGGAGCGCCTGAAGGCCGAGGAGGACGCGCGCCGCGCCGAGGCCGGTGAGAGCGAGAGCGACGACGACGAGGACGGTGCGAAGCCCGCTCCCCGCCGCCGCGGGCGCCGCGGCGGTCGCGGCCGCACCGGCGCACGGGGGTCCGCGACGGCCGCGCTCGAAGGCACGTTCGACCACGGCGAGGAGGGCTACGGGCTGTGGCTCGATCCCGCCGTCGCCGACAACCCCGTCTACGCCGAGCACTGGGCGGGCCACCGGCCCGTCGAGGTCACGATCGAGGAAGACCAGATCGTGATCCGCCGCGCCGGCGCAGACGAGGACTGACCCGCCGCCGCGAGGACCGGCGCCGGCACCCAGCCCGTGGCCGAAGAGCCGCGGCGAGCCGGGGCCATGCCCGAGCACCCCCTTCCGTGAGCTACAGCGTCGTGCGGCGGCCGCCCGCGAAGTCGCTCGCATCGCGCAGGTAGCGCAGGAACGCCGTGTCGGCGACCGTGCGGGCGTCCCACGCCCACGGCGCGCCGGGCGCGACGTCGGCGGCGAGGTCCGTGCACCAGTCCGTGCCGCGGTCGTAGAGCTCGGCGAGCTCGTCGGTCGTGAAGGTCCCGCCGAGGCGCCGGCGCAGCTCGGCCTCGATCGCGGTCACCACCGCTTCGAGCGCGGCGCGGTGCTCCGGCGGCGCCCCGGCCATGCGCCGCTCGCCCTCGCGCCACTGCAGCAGCGCTGTCTCGAAGCTCGTCGCCACGGCTCGCCAGGGTACCCGGCGGGCCGCTGGCTACTCGTCGCGCGGCAGGCCCTTGACGGCGAAGGCGCGCTCGGTCGGCTTCACCATGCCCATCCGGCGGGCTTCCGCCTCGATGCTGCCCGGCCGGCGCAGCTGCGCCTGGCGGCGCACGAGCGCCTTGTGCTCGCGCTGGAGCTTCGCGACCTCCGCGCGCTTCGTGCTCGCCTCCTGGCGCGTCGCGACGTAGGTGCGCACGGGGTTGACGTACAAGAGCACGAGCAGCACGCCGACGAACAGCAGGGCCATACGTCCGAGCCTGTCCCAGCGCACGCGTGGAGCGGTCCTGGCCATCCCAGCGTCGTTCGCGTCGCGCCCGCGGGCTCCTCCCCGTGCAGGCGATCAACCGGCGCGCGCGCCGCCGCGCCCAGCGCGGGCATCGCCTTACGAGCGCAGCACCTTGCGCCCGAGGAACTGCGCGCGGTCGCCCAGCGCCTCCTCGATGCGCAGCAGCTGGTTGTACTTCGCGACGCGATCCGAGCGCGACGGCGCCCCGGTCTTGATCTGCCCGCAGCCGGTCGCGACGGCGAGGTCGGCGATCGTCGTGTCCTCGGTCTCGCCGGAGCGGTGCGACATGACCGCGGTGTAGCCTGCCGCGCGCGCGGTAGCGATCGCGTCGAGCGTCTCGGTCAGCGTCCCGATCTGGTTGACCTTGACGAGGATCGAGTTCGCCACGCCGAGCTCGATGCCGCGCTTCAGGCGCTCCGTGTTCGTCACGAAGAGGTCGTCGCCGACGAGCTGCACCGTGTCGCCGACCGCGCCGGTCAGGACCTTCCAGCCGTCCCAGTCCTCCTCGTCCATCCCGTCCTCGATCGACACGATCGGGTAGCGCGAGCAGAGGTCGGCCCAGTACGCGGACATCTCGGCCGGCGACAGCGAGCGGTTCTCGTGCTCGAGCACGTACGCGGTGTCGTCGAAGATCTCGCTCGTCGCCGGGTCCAGCGCGATGAAGACGTCCTCCCCGGGGACGTAGCCAGCCGACTCGATGCCCTTGACGAGCATCTGCAACGCCTCCTCGTTGGAGCCGAGGTCGGGCGCGAAGCCGCCCTCGTCGCCGCCGGCGGTCCCGAGCCCCGCGTCGTGCAGCGTCTTCTTCAGCGCGTGGAAGACCTCGGTCCCCATCCGCAGGCACTCGGCGAACGACGGAGCGCCGGCCGGCATGACCATGAACTCCTGGAAGTCGACCTTGTTGTCGGCGTGCGCCCCCCCGTTGAGGACGTTCATCATCGGCACGGGCAGGATCGAGGCGTCCTCGCCGCCGAGGTAGCGCCACAGCGGCACGCCCGAGTGCGCAGCGGCCGCGTGCGCCGTGGCCAGCGAGACGCCGAGGATCGCGTTCGCGCCGAGACGCGACTTGTTCGGCGTGCCATCGAGGTCGATCAGCGCGCCGTCCAGCGCGGCCTGGTCGAGTGCGTCGAAGCCGCCGATCGCCTCGGCGATCTCGCCGTTGACGTTCCCGACCGCCTGCGTGACGCCCTTGCCGCCCCACGCTGCGCCGCCGTCGCGCAGCTCCGTCGCCTCGAACTCGCCGGTCGACGCGCCCGACGGCACCGCGGCGCGACCTGTCGCGCCGCAGCGCAGTTCCAGCTCGACCTCGACCGTCGGGTTTCCGCGGCTGTCGAGGATCTGGCGAGCATGGACGCGTTCGATCTGGCTCATGGTTCTCCTTGGGTGTTATCGAGGCGATCGCGGAAGCGCTGGGCGGCCGCGCGCAAGGCAAGCTCGGGGTCGACGCGCAGGCGGCGCGCCTCGTCGACGGCTTCGAACAGCCGCTCGCCGACGGCGTGGAAGTGCGCCTCACGCTCGCCGGGAGGCGGCGCGGCGGGCGCGGGGTCGATCAGGCCGGCGGACGCCGCACGCCGCTGGACCTTGCGCGCGTAGAGCAGCGCGGGAAGGTTCTCGGGGACCTCACCGAAGATCCCCGGCTCGCGCCCGGCCTCGCCCGACTTGATCTGATCCCAGTTGGCGAGCACCTCGCCGGCATCCGCGACCTCGACGTCGCCGAAGACGTGCGGGTGGCGGCGGATGAGCTTCTGGCGGCAGTGCTCGGCGACCGCGCCGAGGTCGCCCGCGCCGCGCTCCTCCAGCAGCAGCGACAGGAACACGACCTGGAACAGCACGTCGCCGAGCTCGTCGAGGAGCTTCGCGTCGTCGCCGGCGTTGGCAGCGTCGGCGAGCTCGAAGGCCTCCTCGACGGTATGCGGCACGATCGAGCGCTCGTCCTGCTCGCGATCCCACGGGCACTCGACGCGCAGGCGGCGCGTGAGCTCGTCGAGGCGTCCGAGCGCCTCGGTGATCTCGGCGGAGGTCGTCATCGAGGCGCGAAGCCTAGTGGCCACGCGCCCCCGCGCCGCGGCGGCGCGGGGTGATTCTCGCGGCTACGGCTGTGCAGGTGGCGCAGCCGGCGGAGCCTGCTGCGTCGGCGCCTGCTGGACGGCGGCGCCGGGCGCAGTCGTCGCCGTCTTGGGCTTCGGCGCGTTCTTGCACTGATCCATGACGTAGCCGTCGCGGCAGTTCGTCTTGTCCTTCCACTTGTCGCGGAGATCCTTGTTGAACTTGTCGTCGGCCTTCTTCTGGTTCTGCGCCGTCAGCTCCTGCTTGATCGCCGGCGTCGCCTCCTTCAGCGTCTGCTGCTTCGCCGCGGTGACCTTCTGCACCTGGAAGACGTAGTAGCCGAACTGGACCTTGACGGGACCCGTGAGCTTGCCCTTGGCGGCGGCGAAGAGCGCGTCGTCGAAGGCCTTCTCCTGCGAGCCCTTGGCGACGCCGAGCAGCGAGCCGCCGTTGCCCTTGGAGGCCTGGTCGATCGAGTACTTCTTGGCGACCGTGCTCCATGAGTCGCCACCGTCGAGCGCCTTCTTGGCAGCGTCGGCCTTCTCCTTGGTCTTCGTCAGCACGACGCGCAGGTCACGGGTCTCGGGCTGTGCGAAGCGCTTCTTGTTCTTGTTGTAGAACGTTGCGACGGCCTTGTCGGTGACCTTGTCCGCGCTCTTGATCGCCTTCTCGCGAAGCTTGATGTAGATCGTGTTGAAGCCGACCTGGAACTTCGCGTCGGTCTCGGTCATGCCGGACTGCTTGAGGAACTTCTGGAAGTCGGCTTCCTTGGGAAAGGTGTCCTTCTTCGCCTTCGCGTACGCGGCGGCGTCCTCCTTGGCGCTGACCTTGATGCCCTGGTCGGCGGCCTCGCCCGCGACCCACTTCTCGAGGATCAAGAACTGCAGCACCTGGTCGCGCAGGCCCTCGTACTCCTGCTTGCACTGCGTCTTGAACTGGGCGTTGGTCGTCGCCGGCTGGCCCTTCGCGGGCTTCGGCGCCGTCTTCACCTTGTTCGCGACGCACTTGGCGTACGTCGGCGGGTCGTAGCTCGCCTTGCCGCCAGCGGTGCTCGGGTTGCTGGATGCGGCGATGCCGAACCAGCGATCGAAGGCGGTGCGGGTGATCGACGAGTCGTCGATGCGGGCAACGGCGTTGCCGGGGACGGAGTCGCCGCACGCGGCAAGCGCGATCGCGGCCACAAAAAAGGCGCCAAGCGCCGGAAGCAAGCGGAGGAATCGGTTCACGATGCGGTGATCGTAGCGAAGGCGCCGCGTTCGCCGCGCTGATGTATCGCCCATAACACGACCTTCATAGGAGATTCTTCACTTGTCCGCTACGCGGCTTCTCGTGTCACCGCGAGCAGGATGTCCGCGGCGCGCACGACGGCGGGGAAGCGCTGCAGCGGGTCGTCGGGGACGCGCATCGAGAGCTGGCTCTTGCCCGACTCGTAGAGCACGCCGGGGATCTGCGCGCGCAGCTTCTTCGCGCGCACGGAGTCAAGCTCGATCGGCGTGACGGCAAGCCGGCCGCCGCGGAAGCTGACGTTCGTCGCGCCCGCCTGGCCGAGCTTGATGCGCGCGCGCTGCAGGTCGATGAGGTTCTGAAGCGGCTGCGGCAGCTCGCCGAAGCGGTCGTCGAGCTCCTCGCGCAGGAGCTCGAGGTCGGCGACGTCGACCGCGCCCGCGATCCGCCGGTGGACATCGATCTTCGCCTGCTCGTAGGGGATGTAGTCGGCGGGCACGTACGCGTCGACGTTGACGTCCATCCGCACGGGCTCCGCCATCTCCTCGGCGCCTTCCCCCGCGGCTTGCTCGGCGGCCGCGACCGCCTCGTCGAGCATCTGCATGTAGAGCTCGAAGCCGAGCGCCGCGACGTGGCCGGACTGCTCGTCGCCGAGCAGGTTGCCGGCGCCGCGCAGCTCGAGGTCGCGCATCGCGATCTTGAAGCCGGCGCCGAGCTCGGTGTAGTCGCTCAAAGCGGCGAGGCGCTGTGCCGCCTCCTGCGTCAGCGCCGCCGCGCTCGGATAGAGCAGATACGCGTACGCGCGCTCGCGGCTGCGACCCACGCGGCCACGGATCTGGTAGAGCTGCGACAGGCCGAACATGTCCGAGCGGTCGACGACGAGCGTGTTCGCCTGCGGGATGTCGATGCCGGATTCGATGATGCTCGTGCTGACCAGCACGTCGGCCTCGCCGCGCAGGAAGGCGAGCATCCGCTCCTCGAGCACCTTGTCCTCCATCTGCCCGTGGGCGACGATGAAGCGCATCCCCGGGCACAGGCCGCGCAACCGCTCGGCGGTCTCGTCGATCGACTCGACCCGGTTGTGCAGGAAGAACGCCTGCCCGCCGCGCGCGTGCTCGCGGACCAGCGCCTGCTTGACGAGCTCCTCGTCGTACTCGCCGACGTACGTCTTCACGGGCCGCCGGCCCTCGGGCGGCGTCTCGATGACGGAGATGTCCCGCAGGCCCGCGAGCGACATCTGCAGTGTGCGCGGGATCGGGGTCGCGCTCATCGAGATGACGTCGACGCGCAGCTTGAGCTGGCGCAGCAGCTCCTTCTGCTTGACCCCGAAGCGCTGCTCCTCGTCGACGATGATGAGGCCGAGGTCCTTCGCACGGACATCGCGGCTGAGGATCCGGTGCGTGCCGATGAGGATGTCGACAGCACCGCTCGTGAAGCCCGCGATCGCCGCCTTCTGCTTGGCGGGCGAGCTGAACCGGCTGACCTGGCCGATCGTGAACGGGTAGTCCTTCAACCGCTCGGCGAACGTGCCGTAGTGCTGCTGGGCGAGGATCGTCGTCGGGACGAGCATGAGCACCTGCTTGCCGGCGTCGGCGGCCTTGAACGCGGCGCGCAGCGCGACCTCGGTCTTGCCGTAGCCGACGTCGCCGCAGATGAGGCGGTCCATCGGGCGCTCGGACTCCATGTCGGCCTTGACGAGCTCGATCGCCTCCTTCTGGTCGGCGGTCTCGGCGTACGGGAAGTTCGCCTCGAACTCGCGCAGCCAGTCGGAGTCCGGCGGGTACGCAAGGCCGGTGCGCCGGCGACGCTCGGCGTAGAGGTTGAGCAGCTCTCCCGCGAGCTCCTGCGCGGCGCGGCGCGCGCGCGTCTTCATGAGCTCCCACGATTTGCCCCCGAGCTTGGAGAGCGGCGGGTGCGCGCCGCCGGCGCCGACGTAGCGGCTGATCTTCGCGAGCTGATCGCTCGGGACGAACACGCGGTCGTCGCCCTGGTACTCGAGGTAGAGGTAGTCGCGCGTGACGCCCGCGACGGTCTTCGTCTCGAACCCGGCGAAGCGCGCGATGCCGTGGTCCTCGTGGACGACGATGTCGCCGGTTCTGAGGTCGGCGAATGACCGGAGGGCGCCTCTGCGGCGGGCGGCATGGTCGCGTCCGCCGGTGCGCTCTTGCCTTCTGCGCCGGAAGAGGCGGTGCTCGGGCAGGACCGCGAGCTTGAGGCCGGCGGCGATGAAGCCGTCTCGGAGTCTCACGTGGGCGAACCGCAGCGGGTTCTCGATGCCCGCCGGATCCCCCTCCCCCAGCCACGACGCCT
Organism: uncultured Actinomycetes bacterium; assembly: GCA_963743055.1. Taxonomy (GTDB): domain Bacteria; phylum Actinomycetota; class Thermoleophilia; order Solirubrobacterales; family Solirubrobacteraceae; genus CADCVQ01. The sequence goes on from CAVUOK010000012.1 coordinate 465,300, forward strand.
TCAGGCGGCCGAGGTTGTATGCCGCGCGCTCGCCCTCGGAGCGCTGCGGCCACGCGACAACGGTCCGGTAGCCCGACCTGACGAGCTTCTCCAGCTCCGGTTCCGCTTCCTTGAGCGAGCGCGCGGCGAGGTCGGGCGCCTGGGCGCGGAACTCGATCGGCTGGTCGGTGTCGTGCGAGCTGAGACGAACCTGCGCGCGATCGTCGAGTGCCTTCGTGATCTCGTCGGGCGAGACGTAGAGCTGGTGCGCGTCGCCGGCGTGGAAGGCGGCGCAGACGTCCTGCCAGTGGTCGGCGAGCGCGGGCGCGATCTCCTCCTCGGCGGCGAGCAGCACGGCGGCGTCCGGCGCGAGGTCGAGGAACGCGCCGAAGCGCTCGACGGGCAGCAGCTCGGCGACGTCCGGGCGGTTGGGCGCGTCGCCGTTCGTGCCGGAGCCCGCTTCGCGGTACTCCATCGCAGCCATCTCCGCGAGCTCGCGGTGCTCCATCGCGAGCTCTGCAGCCGGCGCGATCTCGACCTCCGTCGCCTCGCCGAGCGAGCGCTGGGTGAACGTCGAGAACCAGCGCAGCGACTCGATCTCGATGTCGAAGAGGTCGACGCGCACGGCGCGGTCCTCGGTCGCCGGGTAGATGTCGAGCAGGCCGCCGCGGGCGGCGAACTGGCCGCGGTCCTCGACCTGGTCGACGCGCTCGTAGCCGGCGGCGACGAGGTCGCGCATGCACTCGTCGAGGTCGATCAGGTCGCCGACGCGCAGCGTGAACGAGTGCGGGCGCAGGCTGGGGTCGGGGACCTTCTCGGAGAGCGCGACCGCGGACACGACGACGACAGGCGCCTCGCGCGCGGCCGAGCGGGCAGGCGAGGCGGCGCCGCCGGCCGGGACGCGAGCGTCCTGCGCGAGCAGCGCGTCGAGCGCGGCGACGCGCAGGCCGACGAGGTGCGGCGGCGGCGCGAGGTGCGACTCGTACGCGACGCCGCGGCTCGGGTAGAAGCGCACGGGCCGCGGGTGCAGCCAGGCGCGCAGGTCGCCCGCGAGGTCGCGCGCCTGGCGGTCGTCGCCGGCGACGACGAGCGTGGCGCGGGCCGGGTCCTCGTCAGCGAGTGCCGCGAGGATGTACGGCCGCAGCGACGCCGACGCGAACGCGCGCCCGCCGTCGCGCACGAGCGTCGCCGCGCCGGGGTCGTCGGTGAAGTGATGAAGGAGGGAGCGGAGGGCCATCGTGCAGGCGAAGCGACCGCGCACAGGGCGCGGCCGGGTCGGCTATCCAGTCTAGGAGTGTGTGCGAGTGGGTCGGTCGCCGGCCGGCGACCGACGCGCGGGTCGGCCCGCGGCCGCCTTCGTCACGGCTCGCGCTCGCCGAGGACGATCGCCTCGGCGACGTCCGTCGCGCGTTCGATCAGGTCGGCGACGTCGGCCCTCGGCTCGCGAAACGCGCCGAGCACGTGCGCCGAGACGATCTCCGGATCCGTCGAGTCGGGGCGCCCCACGCCGATCCGCACCCGCCCGAAGTCAGCGCCGCCGAGCTCGGCCTTGAGCGACTTCAGACCGTTGTGGCCCGCCAGCCCGCCGCCGATTCGCGTGCGCACCTCGCCGAAGGGCACGTCGATCTCGTCGTGTAGGACGAGCAGCCGCTCCAGCGCCACCTTGTAGGCGCCGCGCGCCGGGCCCGCCGAGCGCCCCGCGTCGTTCATGTACGTCTGCGGCAGCAGGACGGCGACGCGCGGGCCGCCGGGGCCGGTGCGTCCCTCGGTCAGCAGGCCGTTGAACTTCGTCTTCGCGCGCGGCAGGTCCCAGCGCGCGGCGAGCTTGTTCGCGACCTCGAAGCCGATGTTGTGGCGCGTGCCGGCATAGCGCGAGCCGGGGTTGCCGAGCCCGACGACGAGCCAGTCGACCGGCGCGGTCATGCCGCGGCCGGGGAGCCGCATGGCGTGCCTCAGCTCAGTCGGAGCCGGAGTCGCTCGAGGCGTCTGCGGATGCTGCGGCGACGCCTTCGCCGACGACCGCCGTCTCGGACTCGATCTCGTCCTCGTCGGTGTCGACGCGCGGCGGTGAGAGCGTCGCGACGACGGTCTCGTCGAGGTCGTCGAGCAGGGTGATGTTGGCCGGAACCGGGACGTCGGCGAGCGTGATCGTGTCGTTGATCTGCATCGCCGACGCGTCGTAGGTCAGCGACTCGGGGATCTCGGTCGGCAGCGCCTCGATGTTCAGCTCGCGGGTGATGTGCTCGAGCACGCCGCCGTCCTTGACGCCGGGCGACTCGTCGCCGCCGACGAGCTCCAGCGGGACGACCGCGTGGATCGCGACGTCGAGGTTCACGCGCAGGAGGTCGACGTGCATCGTCTCGCCGCGCACCGGGTGGTACTGGGCGTTCTTGAGGACGGCCGGGGTGGCCGTGCCCTCGTCGACGACCTCGAGCACGGCGCCGCGGGCGGCGAGCGCGTTGCGCAGCTCGCGGGCGTCGGCGCTGAAGGCGACGGGCTCGCCGTCGCCGCCGTACAGGACGCCGGGGACGCGGCCGCTGCGGCGCAGGCGGCGGGTGGCGCGCGAGCCCTCGGGCGTGCGCGGTGTGATCGGAAGCTTGGTGCTCTGGGAAGCCATGGCGACGGGGAAGGGTAGCGACCGCGCGCGCACGACGGCTCGTGCTCGGGGCGGGCGGGTCGCGGCTCGGGCGCGCGGCGAGGGCGCCGGCCCGGTCGCGGCTCGGGCGCGGGGAGCCTCGGCCAGGGTGCCGGCCCGCTCGCGGTTAGGGCGCGCCGAGCTGCGGGGTGGCGGCGAACTGGCGCTGCACGTCGAACCACGCGGGCTTCTTCGATCCGTCGAAGCGCAGCAGCCCCTTCGCGTGGATCGGCGAGTCGGGATGCGGGTTGCCGCCGTCCCAGTTGGGCCGCACGCGGAACTCCTGCAGCGCCCAGTAGATCGCTCCGCTGAGCCACGGCTTGGTCGCGTAGATCCCGAGGTGGTAGTTCACGAAGTCCTGCTGGTAGGCGTAGGTGCCCTTCTCCTCGATCGGCCCGTCGCGGTTGGCCTCCGCGCCGAACTCCGAGATGAAGATCGCCTTCTTCGGATAGCACGCGCGGACGGAGTCCAGGTACTCGGACACCGTGTCGCGGTCGGCGATCTGGCCGTTGGGACCGGGGTACCAGCCGAAGTACTCGTTGACGCCGATGACGTCAAGGCCGGCGTACTGCGGCCGGCAGCCCGCCGACGGATAGCCGTTGATCGCGAGGCCGACCGGGCGCGTCGGGTCGAGCTCCTTCGCGCCGCGGACCGCCGCCGCGATGTACAGCGCCTGCACCGGGCCCGGCCGCGCCGACAGCTCGTTGCCGATCGACCACAGCATGATCGACGGGTGGTTCTGGTTGGCGATGATGTTCTGCTGCAGCTCCTTCGCGGCGAGCTTGCGCACCTCCGTGCGCTTGAGGTACTGCGTCTTGACCGCGTACACCGGGATCTCCGACCAGATCAAGAGGCCGGCGCGGTCGGCGAGGTCCTGGATGTCGGGATGCAGCGGGTAGTGCGCGCGGATGACGGTCGCGCCGACCTCCTTGGCCTGCGCGACGATCTGACCGCGCCGCGCCGCAGTGATCGCGAAGCCGGTGACGGGATCGTCCTCGTGCAGGCCGACGCCGCGCAGCGTGACCGGCTTGCCGTTGAGCAGGATGTGCCCGTCGGCGACCTTGATCGAGCGGATGCCGCTCTGCACCCGGTAGCCCACGAGCTTGCGCCCGCCCGTCGCGACGCGGAAGCGCACCCCGTAGAGGTTGGGCGCCGCGGGCGACCACAGCTTCGGCTTGGCCACGCGCACGCGACCCGTGAAGCTCGCGAACCCGTGCGCGGGGACGCTCTTGGTCTGAAGCCGCACGCGCCTGTTGCCGTACGTGCCGCTCACGCTGACCCGCAGGGCGCGGTCGGCGTAGTTGCGGGTGATGACGCGCAGCCCGACCGTCGCGGCGCACGTCGCGCACGGCAGGTCCGGTCTCACGACGACGCTCGTGACGTCGACCCGGTCGATGCGCTGCAGGTAGACCTCGCGCAGGATCCCGCCGTAGTTCCACCAGCCGCCCGCGGGATCGCCGGCGCCGGTCAGCCCGGACGGCGGGAAGTCCGTCGGCAGGCGGCGGTTGTCGACGCGCACGACGAGGTGGTTCGTGCCCGTGCGCTTGAGGCCCTTGCGCGGCAGGCGCATCTCGAACGGCAGGTACGCGCCCGTGTTGCGGCCGATCGGCTTGCCGTTGAGCCACACGCTCGTGCGGTAGTTCACCGACTCGAAGCGCACGAGCCAGTTCATCCGCGCGCGCTTGTCGGGGAGCTTGAAGTCCTTGCGATACCAGCCGACCGTCCCCTGGAATGAGGTCACGGAGTTGTCGCCCGCGTTCCATGCGCGCGGGATCGCGGTCTTGACCCAGCCGTCGGTCGTGGTCTGGCGCTGGAACTTCTGGTCCAGGCCGACGCCGGCCGTGTCGAGCCGGAAGAGCCAGTCGCCGCCGAGCAGGTAGCGGCTGTCCGGAGCGTCGCTGTAGGTCGTGCCGCGCGTGATGCCGTCGGCGGCCTGCGCGGGCGTCGACCCCGCGAGCACGACGAGCGTGACCAGCAGGACGGCAGGTGTGAATTGAAGGCGCATCTGTCGACCGGCTCAACACCACCGCCGCGGCAGAGTTGTGCCGCGGTCTACGGGCAGCTCGACTCGCGTCGAATCGGAGCGCTGAGGCGCAGGAGGGTAACCGAGGTCCCGGCGAACACGTTGCCGCTGCGCCGCACGAGCACGCACTGCACCGTCGTCAGGCGGCCGGGCGTGAACCACACGACGCGCGTCGGCTTCGTGCGGGACCTCAGCGCGTGGGCGGTCTGCGACTGGTAGAGCGCGACCTTCAGCTCACCGCGCCCGCGCAGCTTGCCGGCGTTGGCCGCGAGGAGGCGCTCGCAGGCCTCGTCGGGGCAGTCGACGAGGCTGCGCATCTTCGCGACGTCGCCCCTGGCCTGGGCTCGGAGGAGGTCGACGACCTTGCCGCGCTCGACGGTGTCGTTGTTGATCCAGCGCGCGACGACGGCGCTGATCGCGAGGACCGCGATGACCGCCGTGGCGATGAGCAGGGGGCGCTTCACGCGCCCCATCTTGAAGGCGCGGCGTCGAAGCCGTCGCCGGTGAGTTACGAGGTGGCGTGGAAGTCGTCGCCGTTGAGCTCGAGGAAGCGCTGGACGGACGCTTCCTGGTGGTAGAGCCGCTCGGCGGTGCGCTGCGCGTGGTCGAAGGCGTGCTGCTCGAAGTCCTCGAGGCAGCGCTCGGGGTCGTCGGAGAGCTGGTAGACCCGGGCGACGTCCTGCTGGGCGCAGACGATCCCCATCGGCGGGCGGCCCTCGGCGAGCGTGCGCGCGCCGCAGACGGCGGCGACGAGCATGCGTCGCTCGGGCGCCGTGAGGGCGACCGGCATGAGGCGGTACGCGGGCAGGCGGACGCCGAGCTCGATCGAGCGCTCGATCTCGATGTCGCCGCCGGTGGCCGCGGCGAGCGGGCCGGCCCAGACGGCGAGGACGGTGTCGGCGGCGACGATCGCGTCCCTGAGCGAGCGCGCCTGCTCGGCGTAGAGCTCCTCGGCCTCGTCGCGGGTGGCGGCGTCGGCGAGGTCGAGGTCGCAGGGGACGCGCAAGAGCTCGGAGGCGCCGACGGCGGAGCCCGCCGCGCGCCCGCCGTGGGTGACGTAGGTCTGCAGCGTGCCGAGGTCGCGGCGGCCGTGGAAGATGACGGTCAGGGCCTCCGAGAGCGGGAGATCGCCCACCTTGAGGGCGACGGACGCACACGCCTCAGCGTCGAGCAGCGCACGCTGGAGAAGATCGTCGGCCTGGTCCATGTCAGCCTCCCGAGTAGTTCCGCGTCATTGTGACGGAGGAGGGGTACCCTGCGCCACACATGAAGCTTCTTTACAAACCCTTCGGAATCATCATCGGCATCGTGGCCGGAATCCTCGCGCGTCAGGTCTTCAACCAGGTCTGGGGCCACATCGATGATCGCGAGCCGCCAAAGGCGACCACTCTGGAGTCGTCGTGGGGCAAGGTGCTCGGAGCGGCGGCGGTGCAGGGCGCGACGTTCGCGGTCACGAAGGCGGCCGTGAACCGCAGCGGCGCCAAGGGCTTTCAGCACCTCACCGGTTTCTGGCCGGGCGAGAAGCGGCCCGAGATCGAGTAGTTGTGGCGCGTCCCGTCGCGGGCGCGCACGGTTGCAAGTAGACCGCCGGGCACCCCGCGCCGTTGACCGCGGGGCGCCGGCGGCCATACGACAGGATCGCCCACGCCGGCGAGCGCCTGGACGGATGGTCGAGGCCGGCCCTGGTCAGCCGCCGCCGAGCACGAAGCCGCGCTTGGCGAGCGTGTCCAGCGCGTCCTCGAACGCGGCGAAGTCGCGCTCGGTCAAGTGCTCGATCGGGATGCCACCCGGTCCCTTGCGCCGGACCCACCGTCTGAGCGTGGCGTCGCCGACTTGGACAGCCGCCTCGGCCGTGAGGTCGAGCAGGATGGCGAGCTCGGGGCGGTGGTCGAGCTCACCGGTGATGACCGCGATCGGATCGACCGCGAGGACGGCGCAGAGCTCGTCGTCGGTGAGGCCGAGGCGCTGCATGAGGTCGACGGCGGGTGTCGGCATGCGTTCGTCGAGGCTACGTGCGCGCTAGTCGAGACGGTGGCGAGGCTAGAAAAGCTGGTTCTCGCCGCCGAAGACGTCGCTCACCGATCGGTCGCTGAAGATGCTGCGGATCGAGTCGGTGAGCAGGTCGGCGCACGAGAGCTGCCTGATGTTGGAGGGCGCGCCCGGTGGCAGCGGGATCGTGTCGGTGACGACGATCTGCTCGAAGCGCGAGGCCGCCAGGTTCGCGAACGCCGGGCCGCTCATCACGGGATGCGTCGCGGCGGCGTAGACGGTCTTCGCGCCGGCGTCGAGCACCGCCTGGCCGGCGACCCGCAGCGTCGTGGCCGTGTCGATGATGTCGTCGACGATGATCGCGGTCTTGCCCTTGACGTCGCCGATGATGTGGCCGATCTCGGCGACCTGCTGGGCGGGGCGCTCCTTGTCGAGGATCGCGAGGTCGGCACCGAGCTTTGAGGCGAACTTCTTGTTGAGCTTCACGCGGCCGGCGTCCGGCGCGACGACGACGAGATCCTCGAGACCGAGGTCGCGGAAGTGCTGCGTGAGGATGAAGAGCGCGGTCATGTGGTCGACCGGCTTGGAGAAGAAGCCCTGGATCTGGCCCGCGTGGAGGTCCATCGTGAGGACGCGGTCGGCGCCGGCGCGCTCGAGCATGCGCGCCACGAGGCGGGCGGAGATCGGCTCGCGCGGTGCGGACTTCTTGTCCTGTCTCGAGTAGCCGAACCACGGCATGACGGCGATGACCCGGTGCGCGCTGGCGCCGACGGCCGCGTCGATCATGATCATGAGCTCCATGAGCGCGTCGTTCGGCGAGAGCCCCGTGACGGGATTCGCGCACGTCGGCTGGACGATGAAGACATCCGCGCCGCGGACCGACTCGCCGTACTTGCAGTACACCTCGCCGTTCGTGAACGTCTTCAGCGTGACCGGGCCGGGGTCGATGCCGAGCTTCCCGGCGATCCTCGAGGCGAGCTCCGGGTTCGCGCGACCGGCGAACAACATGAGGTTCTTGTCGTAGCCGAGGTTCAGTCGTGTCGCCGGCGAGGGCTGCGTCTCGACTGTGCTCATCGCTGGTCTGCAGTCTAGTCCGCGGTCCGGCGGCGCTTGCGGTCGGCGTAGCCCTCGTAGTTGGTCTGGCGCTCGCGCGCGATGCCCAGCGCCTTGGCGGGGACGTCCTTCGTGATGGCCGAGTTCGCGCCCGTCCATGCGTCGTCGCCGAGGGTGACGGGCGCGACGAGCGTCGTGTCGACGCCGGTGTGGACGCGGTCGCCGATCGTCGTGCGGTGCTTGTTCGTGCCGTCGTAGTTGGCGGTGATCGTGGCGGCGCCGAGGTTCGTGTTCTCGCCGATGTCCGCGTCGCCGATGTAGGAGAGGTGCGGGACCTTGCTGCCTGCGCCCACGTCGGAGTTCTTGATCTCGACGAAGGTGCCGGCCTTCGAGCGGGGGCGCAGCCGCGTGCCCGGGCGCAGGTAGGCGAACGGCCCGACCGTGGCCTTGTCCTCGATCTCGGCTTGCACGACGTAGGAGTGCGGGATCGTGACGTCGTCGTGCACGGTCGCGTCGATGAGCGTCGTGAGCGGGCCGATCGTGCAGCCCTTGCCGATGGTCGTGGCGCCCCGGAGGTAGGAGCTCGGCTCGATCGTCGTGTCCTCTTGGATGGTGACCGTGACGTCGATGAGCGTGGACGCGGGGTCGACAATCGTCACGCCGGCGCGGCCGTGGGCGTCGTGGATGCGCTGCTGGGCGATGGCTCTTGCTTGCGCGAGCTGGACGCGGTCGTTGATGCCGCGGGCGAGGTCCGGGTCGCCGAGGTCGTGCGCGGCGATCGTGTGGCCGGCTGCTCTGAGCGCCGGCAGCACGTCCGGGAGGTACAGCTCGTGCTGCGCGTTCTCGGGCTTCAGGTTGGCGAGCGCCGCTTTCAGGGCGCGGGCGTCGAACGCGAAGATCGAGCTGTTGACCTCGGCGATCTCGAGTTCCTCGGGGGTCGCGTCACCGTCGGCCTTGGTCTCGACGACGCGCTCGACGGCGCCGTCGGCGTCGGCGTTGCGCACGACGCGGCCGTAGCCGGTCGGGTCGTCGAGGTGCATCGTCGCCATGGTCGCTGCGGCGTGGCTGGCCGTGTGCGCGGCGAGCAGCGCGCCGATCGCCTGCGCGGTGATGAGCGGCGCGTCGCCCGGCAGGACGACGACGATGTCGCCGTCGTGCATCTGGCCGGCCGCCGCCTGAACCGCCCCGCCGGTGCCGTTGGCCACGGGCTGCTCGACGGTCTGGATGTCGTCGGGCAGGTGGCCGTCGAGCTCGCCGCCGGGTGACACGACGACCACGATCCGTTGCGCGTTGGCCTCGCGCGCGGCGGCGATCGGCCAGCCGACGAGCGGGCGCCCGCAGAGCGGGTGCAGCATCTTGGGAAGCGAGGAGCGCATGCGCGTCCCGCGACCCGCGGCGAGGATGACGACGGTGAGATCTGGCATCCCCGGATCCTATGGTTAGTCTGTGACCGAGCCTTGCGCTCGATTTACTGGGGAGTGGTGTAATGGCAGCACGGCACTCTTTGGAAGTGCTCGTCCAGGTTCGAATCCTGGCTCCCCAGTGGGTTTGTCCGTCCGCTCTGGATGCGAACATGTGTTCGTGCCACGATACTCGGAAGCAGAAGCTCGCAGCGCGGTCGCAGCGTCGCTGAGCTACGCGGAGACGCTTCGCGCGCTCGGGCTGTGTGCAACCGGCGGCAACTGGCGCACGCTGCGCATCTGGGTGGACCGATGGGAGATCACAACCGACCACTTCGACCCGCGGGCCGCCCAGCGCGAGGGTCTGCGCCGCCGCCCACGACCGCTCTCCGAGATCCTCGTCGAAGGCTCGACGTACAGCCGCAACCATCTCAAGGGTCGGCTGTACCGCGAGGGCCTGAAGGAGCCTCGGTGCGAGATCTGCGGGCAGGGTGAGATCTGGCGCGGTCGCCCGATGGGCTTGATCCTCGATCACATCAACGGCGTGCGCGACGATCACCGCCTCGAGAACCTCCGCATCGTCTGCCCCAACTGCGCCGCGACACTGGATACGCATTGCGGTCGCAAGAACCTGCTCGACTGGGCCGACCGGGAGTGCTTGCTGTGCGGCGCGTCATTCGCGCCTCGCTATCAGCGCCAGCGGTACTGCTCCCGCGCGTGCGGGACGCGGTCGCCGAGACCGAGTCGCGGCGTTCCGAAGCCCGAGCTTCGCCGTGTCGAGCGGCCTCCGTACGAGCAGCTCGTGCGCGAGATCGCGGACACGAGCTATCTCGCGGTCGGGCGCAGATACGGCGTCTCGGACAACGCGGTGCGCAAGTGGGTGCGCCAGTACGAGCGGGAGGCGGCCGCCGCGCGGGATGCGTCCGGTGAACCGCGGGCGATGCCGCCGTAGGTCGCTTCGTGCTGCGGGTCAGTCGAAGCGGAAGAAGCTGCCGACCGGATCGAGCGCGTCGGCGTCGATCTTCGGGACGGCGGCGGCAAGCGTCGAGGCGAACGTCTCGCCGCTGGCGCTGATGAGGCGCACGAGCTCTTCGACCGGCGTGGCCTCGGCCTTGACGCCGTTGGCGTAGTCCGTCGCGTAGCCCAGCAGCGCGTACGGGATCTCGGCTTCGCCGGCGAGCACCGTCTCGGGTCCAGCGGTCTGGCTGACGACCGTCACGCCGCAGTTGCGCAGCATGCGGATCTCCGTCTTCGTGTTGAAGCGCGGGCCGTCCACCTGGCCATAGCAGCCACCGTCACGGACGTGATGGCCGGCCTCATGCGCACCGTCGAGCAGCGCTTGACGCAGTGGCTGCGAGAACGGCTGCTCGAAGATCCAGTGGCCGCGACCCTTCTCGCCGGGCTCGGTGAACAGCGTGCAGATCGACCCGTCTGGCAGGCGATTGGTGAGAAAGTGCAGGTCGTCGAACACGACGAGGCTTCCGAGCGAGAGGTCTTGGTCAAGGGCGCCGCACACCGTCACGGACAGGATCGCGTCGGCCCCGAGCTCCTTCAGCGCGGCGATGTTCGCCTGGTGGGTGACCTGACTGGAGAGCAGCTCGTGCCCCGGACGGTGGCGCGAGATGTGCAGCACCTCGGCGCCCGCAAAGCGGCCCGTCGTGACGGGTGCCGAGCCGTAGCGCGTCTCGACGAGCTCCGGCTCGCCCTCGGCCTCGATGCCGGCCAGCGCGTAGGTTCCCGACCCGGTGAGGATGCCGATCCGCATTCGCGCGGCATCCTAGACGACCCGCCGTTGAGCGAGGCGGCTAAGGCTCCCGCGATGCCCGGCGACCCGCCGTGTTCTCGCCGGCCAGCCGGCAGAGGACGAGGCCGGTGGCTGGCCGCCCTCCCTCTCGACCGGCCGGGACCCGGCGGCCACGCGGCTCGCGCCGCCGCCGGAGGAGGCCGGTGGCTGGCCGCCCTCCCTCTCGACCGGCAGGGAGCCGGCGGCCGCTGGGCTCGGGCCGCCCGGTTCCGCGCGTTGGCTCGCTGGCGGGAGCTACGTGCCGCTGGACTGGCGGCGCGGCACGCGGCCGGCACCCGTGCCCGGCTCCGTCGCGGGGCCACTGGGCGCGGTGACACCGAGCACGCGCATCGCCTTCAACCCGAGCGAGAGCTTCTCGCGGCCGTCCGTCGACCCGACGTCAAGGCCCGAGAGCTCGCGCACGCGCTCCAGGCGGTAGCGGATCGTGTGGCGGTGCGTGAAGAGCTTCTGCGCCGTCCCCGCGACGTTGCCGTCGTTGTCGAGGAAGGCCTCGACGGTCCGGACGAGATCGGTCTCGTACTGGTCGTCGTAGGCGACGAGCGGCTCGACCGTCTCCGCGTAGAAGCGTTGCAGCTCCGCCGGGTCCTCGCTCATCGCCGACAACAGCAGCCGGTACGCGCCCGTCTGCTCGAACGCCAGCAGCGGATGCTCCTCGTCTCCCTCCGCGACGTTGACCGCCAGCAGCGCCTCGTTGCCCGCCCGGTGCAGGTCCATCGGATCGTCGGCGACGCGGCTGCGCCCGAGCGCGAAGGTGTGGCCCGGCAGGCTGGCCTGCAGCTCGCGCAGCACGCCCTCGGCCGCGCGCCTGGCGACCGCGTCGTCGCCACCCGGGACGAGCAGCACGACCTCCGCGGCAGTCGACTCGCGCTCGGCCGGAGCCGCGATCGTGCTCGCCACGACCGCCCGAGCACCGCGCTCGGCCGTCGCGAGCACCCGTGCGCGCCAGCCCTCCTCGGTCGGCACGTGCGCATGCGCTCGGGCGACGAGGATGCTGCCGCCGGCGTGCAGGTCGACGCCGAGCTCGCCGGCGCGCGCGACGAGCTCCTCCGCGCTTGCCATATGGCGCCCCAGCACCGCGTGCAGGAACGCGCTCGACGCCTCCTGCGAGGCCCGCGCGGGCGCGCGGACGCGCTCGACCTCCGACGCGACGAGCGTCGTCACCAACCGGACGAGCGCCGGGCCGGGCTGCGCGCGAGCACGCATCCGCAGCTGGCCGACCGGCTCGTCGGCCACCCGCAGCTCGATCGTGTCGACGCCCGCGGCGCCGTCGAGCAGCGAGCGCTCGTCAGCCGGCGAGCGCGCCGCGACGGCCAGCACGGAGCCGGTGCGATCGAGCAGGACGAGGCTTGCTTCGAGCACCCGCGCGGCTGCGCGGACGACATCCGGCAGTCCAGCGCCCGATTCGACCGCCTCCGTGATGGCGTCCAGCGCAGCGAAATCGAGCCCCAGGGTCCGTTCGGCGGGGCTGGCCATCGTCATAGGCTACGCGGCGATGGTGTCCCAGTAGTACGCGATCGCAGCGCCTCCCGCCGCTCCGACCAGGATGAGCGCCACGAGGACGAACAGCGACAGGAAGCTCGCCGCGATCCGCTCCCACCCCTTGCTGTACGCCGACCACGCCGGAAACGCGATCAGCGCCACGAACGCCGACAGCGCGCCGATGGCGCAGATCGCCGCCACGACGTAGGTGATCTGCGTGCTCGTCATGGCGTGGATTGTGCCGTAGATCGAGGACGACTGACAGCGCGACGGCTATACGACGGAGCCCGCCGGCCCGGTGAGGATGGGCTGCGGCGAACGACCGTCCTCGCCGAATGTCGCCATGGCGGCGGCGGCACGTTCGCGGTGACCGTCCTCGCTGAACAGCGCGAGCACGGTCGGACCGGACCCCGACACGAGCGCGTGGTCGGCACCGGCGGCGAGCGCCGCCTCGAGCGTGTCGTCGATCGCGGGGCACAGCGAGCGCGCGGCATCCTGCAGGTCGTTCTGCACGCGATCGAGCACGGTCTCGGCCGACAGCGCGGCTTGCACCCGCGTCAGTGCGCGCGCGAGCCCGAGCGCGTCGCGGGCCAGGCCGAGGCGGTCGGCCTCAGCGTAGACGTCGCCGGCGCGCAGCTGCGCGTCGATCGGCAGGACGATGACGGAGTACTCCAGGCGGTCGCCGAGCGGGCGCAGGCGAGCGCCGATGCCGGTCGCGAGCATGAGGCCGCCGCGGACCTGGCTCGGCACGTCCGCGCCGAGCGGGGCGGCGATGTCCTCAAGCCAGCGGTGGTCGTCGAGGCCGGCCGCCTCGGCCGCGAGGCGCAGGGCCGCCGCGGCGTCGGCCGAGCCGCCCGCCATGCCGCCGGCGAGCGGGATGCGCTTGTCGATCTCGAGGCGCACCGGCGGGCCGTCCCACGCCGTCTGCTCGCGGAACGCGGCGAGCGCGGCGGCCGCGAGGTTCGGCCCCTCGACGCCGGGGCAGACGACCTCGTCGGCCGCCAGGCCGGGCGGGTCGATGACGAGCCGCACGTCGTCACACAGCGAGAGCGAGTCCATGAGCGTCACGACCTCGTGACGTCCGTCGGGGCGCGTGGGGCCGACGAAGAGGCAGAGGTTGATCTTCGCGCGTGCCTCGGTGGCGAGCGTTCTCACGCGCGCAGTCTGACGTGGGATGCGACGTTCATCCGGTCAGCTTCGCGTGCAGGGCGCGAAAGTCCTCCGGCGACAACCGCTCGGCACGCACGTCGGACGGATGACCGAGCTCGCCGAGCGCGGCGCGGACGCGGTCACGGACACCTTTGTCCGCCCCCGCCGCCAGGGCGAGCGACCCGGCGAGCGCCTTGCGGCGGTGCGCGAACGCCGCGCCGACGAGCTCGCGCAGCGCGGGCGGGGCGGCCGGGCCCCTGCGCCGCAGCCCGACGAGGACCGAGTCGACGTTCGGCACCGGCGCGAACACGCTGCGCGACACCGCGCGCAGCACCTGCACCTCGCACGCGAGCTGCGCGAGGACCGAGGGCACGCCGTACGCGCCGCTGCCCGCCGGCGCCGCGAACCGCTCGCCGACCTCCTTCTGGACCATGCCGACCCAGCGCTCGGCGTGCTCGAGCTCCTCGATCGTGCGTAGGATCGCTCCCGCGGCGATGCCGTAGGGCAGGTTCGCGACGACCTTCGTCGGTGCCGGGTGAAGCGCCCGTAGGTCGAGGCGCATCGCGTCGGCGACGTGCAGCGTGACGTTCTCGAACGGGTCGATCGCGTCGCGCAGGGCGGGCTCCAAGCCGCGATCGAGCTCGACGACGTGGACGTGCGCGACGAGCGGCGCGAGGTGCTCGGACAGCACGCCGAGCCCGCCGCCGATCTCGAGCACGACGTCGTCGGAGGAGAGCTCGGCGGCGCGCTCGATGACGCCCAGGATGTTCGAGTCGATGAGGAAGTTCTGGCCGAGCTCGCGCTTGGGCCGCACGCCGAACTCCCGCATGCGGCGCAGGCTCGGCTGACTGGGCTGCGGCTCGCCTGGCGTCGCGCCGTCGCGCGCCATGGGGTGCAGGAGCGCCGGAGCGGTGGTGCTCACCATCCGAACAGCGCCGCGGCGTTGCGTTCGACGAGCGTCTCGAGCTGCTCGTACGCGATCCCGCGGCGCTCGGCGACGAAGCGCGCGGTGTGCGCGACGAACGCGGGCTGGTTTCGCTGCTTGCGCACGGGCTGTGGGCTGAGGTAGGGCGCGTCGGTCTCGACGAGCAGCCGGTCGTCGGGGACGCGCTCGGCCGCGTCGGCGATGTCCTGCGCGTTCGGGTACGTCACGTTGCCGGCGAAGGAGATCCACCAGCCCCGCTCGACGCACTCGTCCAACCGCGCGGCCATCGTGAAGCAGTGCAGGATCACCTCGACGTCGCCGGCGCGCTCGAGCAGCGTCGCGATCGTGTCGTCCTCCGCGGCCCGCGTATGGATGACGAGCGGCTTGGAGGTGGCTCGCGCAAGCTCGATCTGCGCGAGGAACGCGCGGAGCTGGTCCTCGGCCGGCGCGTAGTCGCGGAAGTAGTCCAGGCCGGTCTCGCCGATGGCGACGCAGCGCGGGTGCCGGGCGAGCGCCTGCAGCTCGGCGAGCCCGTCGTCGTCGAAGCCGGTCGCCTCGTTGGGATGGCGGCCGATCGCGGCGTAGACCTCGGGGAAACGCTCGGCGGCGTCGAGCGCCTCGCGGCATGTCGCGGTGGTCGTGCCGACGGTGAGCATTCGCGTCACGCCCGCCTCGGCAGCGGCGGCGACGAGGTCCGCGTCGTCGGGCTTGCAGACATGCAGGTGCGTGTGGCTGTCGATCATCCGGGGGCCGCGGCGACCGGCTCGAGCTTCGGCTTGGGAAACAGCGGCTCGAGCTTGTCGATCGCGCCGAGGCGGCCGGCCTGCATGTGCGCGCCGCCGAGATCGAGCTCGGGCGCGCCGAGCGTGCCGAGCAGCTTCTCGGCGGCCTCGGGAATCCACGGGTGCAGCACGACCGCGATCACGCGCAGCCCCTCCGCCAGCGACGCGAGCACGCGATCGAGCTCGCCGGCCCGCGCGTCGTCGCGGGCGAGCACCCACGGCGCCTGCTCCTCGACGTAGCGGTTGAGGCGGCGCACGCGCAGCCAGATCGCGTCGAGCGCGCCGGTGAGGTCCGCGCGGTCGAGCAGGCCGGAGATCTCGGCGACGACGGGGTCGATCTCCGCCACGAGCTCGGCGTCGGGCTCGGCGGCCGGGACCGTGCCGCCGCGGTAGCGGTGGATCATCGCCACGGTGCGGCTTGCGAGGTTGCCGAAGTCGTTGGCCAGCTCGGAGGAGTAGAGCACGGCGAAGCGCTCGGTCGAGACCTCGCCGTCCTGGCCGAAGCGCACGTCGCGCATGCAGTAGTAGCGCAGGGCGTCGGCTCCGAACTCGTCGACGATCTCGAACGGGTCGAGCACGTTGCCCATCGACTTGCTCATCTTGACGAGCTCGGACGCCGCCTCGCCGTCGCCCTTCGGCGCGGCCATCAGCAGGAACCCGTGGACGAAGACGTGGCGCGGCAGCGGCAGGCCAGCGGCGAGCAGCATCGCCGGCCAGAAGACCGTGTGGAACTTCAGGATGTCCTTGCCGATGATGTGGTACTGCGCGGGCCAGAAGCGATCGGTGAGGTCCTCGCCAGGCTGGGCATACGAGAGCGCCGTGTAGTAGTTCAGCAGCGCGTCGAACCACACGTAGAAGACGTGGTCGAGGTCCCACGGCACCGGCACGCCCCAGGTGAACGTCGAGCGGCTGAGCGAGACGTCCTGCAACCCCGACTCGATGAACGAGCGCGCCTCGTTGTAGCGGTGCTGGGGCATGACGAAGTCCGGTTGCTCGTCGAAGAGCTTGACGAGGTCGTCCTGGAAGGCGGACAGGCGGAAGAAGTAGTTGTCCTCCTTCTCGCGGACCAGCGGCGTGCGGTGGATCGGGCAGAGGTTGTCGTCGCCGGCCTCGGCGTCGGTCTTGAAGTCCGCGCAGCGGGGGCAGTACCAGCCCTCGTAGACGCCCTCGTAGACGTGGCCGTTGTCGCGGATCGTGCTCAGGACCTCCTGCACCTTGGCCTTGTGCTCGGCGTCAGAGGTGCGGATGAAGAAGTCGTTGGAGACGTTGAGCCGGGGCGCCAGGGCCTCGAAGCGCGGGGCGTTGCGATCGACGAGCTCCTGCGGGGTCAGGCCTTCGCGCTCGGCCGCCAGCGCGACCGGCTCGCCGTGCTCGTCGGTGCCTGTCAGGAAGAACACGTCCTCGCCGCGCTGGCGCATGTGGCGCGCCAGCACGTCCGCGGCGATGTTCGAGTACGCGTGGCCGAGATGCGGTGCCGCGTTGACGTAGTAGATCGGCGTCGTGACGTAGAAGCTCATCCGACGCAGCAGGGTAGTGACGGCCGCGTGCGATCAGGGGTCCGGCTCGAACCGGCTCGGGCTAAGGAGGCGTCAAGGAACAAGTGCGAGGGTTGGGGTGCCGGATCGTGGATGCCAGGCGCCGCCCGCGAGCGCAGGCGGGCGCCAGCCCGTCGAGCATCGCGGGTGGGGTCTGGCGCCGCGAGGCGGTGCCCCAACCCCGCAGTTGTTCCTTGACGCCTCCTAAGGCGCGGCGCTCAGCCTGAACCCGCGCTCAGGCATAGGCGGCGGCGAGCAGCTCGTCGACGCTGAGCTCGGGCAGGTCCGCCTGCACGCCCGCGATGCGCTCGCCGGCGCGCACCTGGCGGACGTCGGCGTAGCTGCCGTCGCGCGGCATGCGATGCACGACGACGCGCCGCGCGTGGACGTCGAAGACCCAGTACTCGTCCACGCCGGCCTCGGCGTAGAGCTCGGCCTTGCGCCGCAGGTCGCGCCGCAGCGACGACCACGAGACCTCGATCGCGAGCGCGGCGGTCGCGGGGTGATACGGCCGCGGCGCCGTGCGCGGGATGACGGCGAGGTCGGGCTCGGGCTCCGAGCCGTCGAGCGTGAGCGAGCTGGCGACGCGCAGCGAGAAGCGCTCGCGATCGAGATTGGACGTCAGCCAGCCGATCAGCCACTCGATCGCGTTCTCGTGCTCGCGCGACTTCATGTCCTTGCGGACGAGCACGCCGTCGATGAGCTCGCAGTTGGGGAAGTCCTCGAAGGCGCCGGCCTCGATGAGCCGGTGGTAGTCGTCGATCGACATCCGGTAGAGCTCTTCGAGCTCGACCTGCGGAGCGGGCATGCGGTCGATGATAAGGGCGTCACGCGCTCGTGTGGGGGTCACTCTCATGCCGTGCGCGACGCGCTCGGGGATGCACGGAGGCGGGTCGCGCGGCGCCGCCAGGCGAACGTCACGAGCCCGCCGATCGGCAACGCGAGCCCGAACCCGAGAACACCCGCCCAGACGAACCAGGGCGCCGGGCCGCCGGGCTCGCCTTCCGGAGCACCGCGGACCGGTGCATATGGTGGCCGCGCCCGTGACGGCGCGGCCGGGCGCAGTGGCGCCGGTCGCACCGATGGCGGGGGGCCGAGTAGCGCCGGAGCGGAGCGCGGGAACGCCGGAGCTGGCGCCTGGCCGAGCGGCGTGCCGCGCGGCGAAGCCGGCACGGCCCGCGGCCGAACCGGCGCGGGGCGCCAAGCGGGCACGCCGCGCGGCGAAGCCGGCACCGCCCGCGGCCGAACGGGCGCGGGGCGCCAGGCGGGCGCGCCGCGCGGCGAAGCCGGCACGACCCGTGGCGGGACGGGCGCCGGGCCGAGCGGGGCTCCGCGCGGGCGACCGCGGTCGGCTGGCACGAGCAGCGGTACCGCCGGGCGGGCGCCGCGCAGCAGCGCCAGCGGGTCGAGGTAGCGGCCCGTGGCGGCTTCGCGCGCGCCGAGGTGGAGGTGGGGGCGAGGCTGTCGCGGGTCGCTCGACGGGCCGACCGCGCCGAGCCGCGAGCCGCGTGCGACGCCAGCGCGCGCGCGGACCGCGATCGAGCCGAGCTGCTGGTAGGTCGCGACGATCGCGCCGCAGCGGACGCTGACGGTCAGCCCGCCGCGTGGCACGCGCCCGGCGAAGCCCACGCGACCCGCGCACGCGCTGCGGACCGGCGATCCGCGCGGCGCAGCGAGATCGACGCCGCGGTGCTGTCCTCGGGCATAGGGATTGCCGCCGACGGCGAACGCGCGCAGGATCGGCCCGTCCACCGGGCGCTGCCAGGAACCCGCCTGCGCGGGCGGCGCGAGCGCGAGAACGAGGAGCAAGGTGAGGGCGCATCTGAGCACGAGTCCGACCGTACGGCCGCGACAGCCCGATCAGCCCTGTTGCGCGTGTTTCGTTGCGAAGGCGCGCGTGAATTGGCACGAAGCGAGCGCCTGTCAGCGCTCTTCGACGATCTCCTCGTACGGCTTGCGATCGGCTCGCGCGATCCACTCCTCGGGTGACAGGCGCTCGGCGGACCTCGGCTTCACCGGATAGCCGAACGTCAGCACCGTCGCGACCTGCTCGGCGTCGTCATGCCCCACGACCTCCCGCAGCGCCGCCGCGTCGGCGATGCCGTTCGGGCACGACCCGATCCCCGCATCCGAGGCCGCGAGCATCATGTTCTGCGCCGCGCGACCCGCGTCGAACGCCGTCGGCCCCTTGGCGCCGGCCACGATCGCCACGACCAGCGCCGCGCCGCGCACGTTGTCCGGCGCGCACACGCAGCCTGCCGCACGCTCCACCGCGTCCGGATGGCGCAGCACGACGAACCGCCGCGACTGGCGGTTCTTCGAGCTCCCCGCGACCCGACCCGCCTCGAGGATCCGCCGCGCCGCGTCCGCATCGATCGCGCGGTCGGCGTACGAGCGGACCTCGCGCTTGCTCACCACTGCCAGATAGGCGTCCATCCACCGCAGGTTACGCGCGCCCGCGCCGCCCGGCCAGCCACACGACGCCAGCGCCCGCCTACCCGCCCGCCGCCGACGCACTCGCCCGCCGCCGACGCACCCGCCCGCCGCCGAAGCACTCGCCCCTGCCGACGCACCCGCCCGCGGCCGAGGCACCCTCCCCGCGCCCCAGGCCTGCTACGCCCGCGGCAACTCGTCCACGCGCTTGATCCACGAGCGCAGCTTGTAGTGGTCGTCTGTGAGCTCCTGGTACTCGTCGAGCACGATGTGGAACGGCTCGGCGTCGGCCGGCTCGCGCTTCAGCGCGTACTTCAGAAACGGGAACGCGCAGATGTCGGCGGCGGACAGCTCGGAGCCCATGAGGTACTTGCGCCCCGTGAGCAGCGACTCGAAGCCGTCGAGCGCCTGCGCCATCTCGCGCGCGAGCCGCGTCACGAGCATGTGGTCGGGCTCCTCCAAGGCGAGCTCGGCCTGAATGAGGTTGGGCGCGACCTTCCACACGCGGTTGAACCAATCGATGAAGACGAGCATCTCCGCGAAGCGCGCCTCGTCCGTCGGATACAGCGGCGGCGACGGCACATGGCTCTCGAGGTACGCGACGATCTGCATCGAGTCCATGACGATGTTGTCGACGCGCTCGCGGTGGTCGACGATGACCGGGACGAGCGGCTGCCCCGAGACCTCGACGACCTCGCTGCGATCGTCGTCGGGGACGTAGCGCGACTCGACCTCGATGCCCTTGTACGCGGCCACCAGCGCGACGCGCTCGACGTTCGTGGAGAAGTTCACCCGGTACAGGATCATCAGGACCCCGACGGTAGCGAGCCCGCATCGTCGGAGGCGGTCAGCGCGCGGTACAGCGCGTTCGCCTTCACGCCCGTCAGCGACGCCACGACCGAGCTCGCCGGCCGCGGCTTCGCCCCCGCCGCGACGAGCCGGCGCAGCGCGTCCAAGGCCGGGCCCAGCTCGGGCTCGACCGCCGGCGCGCCCCCGACCACGAGCACGACCTCCCCGCGCGGCGCCGCGGCCTCGTAGCGAACGGCCAGCTCCGACGCCGTCCCCCGCACGATCTCCTCGTGCAGCTTCGTCAGCTCGCGACACACGACCACCGGCCGCGACCCGTCCACCGACGCCAGCGCGGCCAGCGACGCCGCCACCCGGCTCGGCGACTCGAATGCGACGATCGTCTCCGCGACCGCGAACAGCGCCGCGAGCTCACCCTTCTTGCGCGGCAGGTAGCCGACGAAGCGCCACGTGTCCGACGGCAGCGCGCTCGCCACGAGCGCGCTCAGCGCCGCGCTCGGCCCCGGCAGCACCTCGACGGCCAGCCCCGCGGCGACGCACGCCCGCACCAGGACGAACCCCGGATCGCTGACGAGCGGCGTCCCGGCATCGGACACCAGCGCGACGACGTCTCCCGCGGTCATGCGCTCGACGAGCTCCGCGGCCCGCGCGCGCTCGTTGTCGGCGTCGTAGGAGACGAGCTTCGCCGACACCCCGTAGCGCTCGAGCAGCACGCGCGTGCGGCGCGTGTCCGCGCAGGCGATGACCGTCGCGTCGCGCAGCGCGCTCAGCACGCGCAGCGTGACGTCCTCGAGGTTGCCGATCGGCGTCGGGCAGACGACGAGCCGCCCACTCATGGCGTCACCCCGATCCCGTCGAGCGCGAGCGCGGCGGCGCCGAGCATGCCCGACTCAGCGCCGAAGCGCGCCGGCACGATCCGCACGTGCTCCTTGGATGGCGACAGCGCGCGCGCGGCGACTTCCTCGCGCGCCGGCCCGAGCAGCAGCTCGCCGGCGGCGATCACGCCGCCGCCGACCACGACGACGTCCGGGTTGAGCATGTTCACGAGGTTCGAGATGCCTACACCCAACCAGGTCCCGCACCGCGCGAGCGCGTCGATGGCCGCGACGTCGCCGTCGTAGGCGAGCTCGGTGACGAGCGGCCCGAGGATCTCGCGACCCTCGGCGAGCGCCCGCCCGAGCGCCGAGTCGGGCCGCTCGCCGGCGATCCGCGCCGCCTCGCGCGCCAGCGCGGTCCCCGAGCACATCGCCTCGAGGCAGCCGCGGTTCGGGCAGTTGCCCTGGCAGCGCGGCCCGTCCGCCTGCACGACCATGTGCCCCAGCTCGGCCCCCGCGCCCTGGCTGCCGCGCTGCAGCGCGCCGCCGACGACGAGGCCGCCGCCGATGCCGGTGCCGAGCGTGAGCAGCGCCGCGTCGCTCGCGCCGACCGCCGCGCCGAAGCGCCACTCGGCGAGCATCGCGCCGTTCGCGTCGTTGTCGACGAAGACCGGCAGCCCGAGCCGCTCGGCCATGAGATCGCGAAACGGCACGTCGCGCAGCGGCAGGTTGACGGAGGTGACCGCCATGCCGCGCCCCTGATCGATGAGCGAGGGAATCCCGATCCCGACTGCCTGGACCGCGCCCGACGCCCCTTCGATCGCGTCGCGCACCTCGCCGACAACCGCGACGACCGCGGCGAGCACCCCGGCCTGGTCGGTTCCGCGCGACGAGCGGGTCGCCCGATGATGGACGTTCAGTGCCGGGTCGACCGCGCCGGCCAAGAGCTTCGTGCCACCGAGGTCGACCCCGATCACGCAGCCGGTCGACACGATCGGCCACCATACAGGGCTGCATGCCGCCACCCTCAGAGCCCGACGGTGCGCCGGAGTACCGCGTCTACCGCTCGCGCAAGCCGTTGCTCTCGCGCCGCGGCGGCGGTGACGGCGACGACCTGCAGCGGCTGCGCGGAGCGCGCGCGCCCAACGGCCCGAAGGGTCCGCGCAAGGCCATCTCGGGCGGGCGCGTCGCGCGCTGGCTGCTCGCCGCGATCGCTGCCTGGATCGCCGTGTCGATCGTCCTGTTCCTGCTCAGCGCGCAGATCCAGCAGGGCAAGATCGGCGACGAGGCGAACACGCTGCTCGGCGGCGCCGGCTACCCGCTGTGGTCGGCGAACAACGTGCTCGTGCTCGGCTCCGACCAGCGCCCCGAGGGCACCGGCGAGCCGGGTGCGCAGACCGCGAACGGCCGCGCGGACTCGATCATGCTCATGCGCGTCGGCGGCGGCGCGAACAGCCGGCTGTCGATCGCGCGCGACACGGTCGTCGACATCCCCGGCCACGGCCGCGACAAGATCAACGCCGCGTTCGCGTACGGCGGCACGGCGCTCGCGATCCAGACGGTCGAGACGTACACGGGCGTGGACGTCAACCACGTCGTCGTCGTGAGCTTCTCGGATTTCCCCGACCTCATCGACGCGATGGGCGGCATCACGTACCGCGGCGGCTGCGTCGTGTCGTACATCAACGGCGGCTACCGCAACGGCGGCTACACGCTGCGGCTGCCCGCCGGCACGTCGCACATCGACGGCAAGCAGGCGCTCGCGCTGGCGCGCACCCGCAAGAACGCGTGCAACAAGAAGGAGGACGACCTCACGCGCGCCCGGCGCCAGCAGAAGGTCATCAGCGCGATGAAGCGCCGCCTGCTGTCGCCGTTCGCGTTCGTGCGGCTGCCGCTGATCGCGTGGGCGGCGCCGAAGTCGCTGCGCTCGGACATGAGCGGGCCGACGCTGCTCGGCCTGTTCGGCGCGCTGACGTTCTCGGGCTCGCCGCAGACCGAGGTGCTCGGCACGGTCTCAGGGCAGGTGCCCGACAGCGTCCGGCGAGCGAAGGTGCGGCGCTTCTTGGCGGGCTAGTCCGACGACTTCGACGAAGACGACGAGCCGCTGTCCGACGAGGAGGACTTCGATGCGGCGGGCTCGGCCTTCGAGACGGACTCCGACGACGAGGAGGACGACGACGACGAGTCGCTCCCCGACATCGCGCCGTCGCCAGACTTCGCGTCGGAGGAGGAGGTCTTCGCGTCGGAGGCCTTCTTGCCCTCCTCGGACTTCGCCTGCTCGCGCTGGCGCTTCTTCGTCCCGTAGTCGGTGTTGTAGAAGCCCTTGCCTTTGAAGTGCACCGCGATCGGGTGGAAGATCCGCTCGAGCGGGACGCCCGTCTCGGGGTCCTCGGTGAGCGGCGGGTCCGTCATCTTCTGCATGACCTCGAGGATCGTGCCGTCGGGACGTCTGTACTCGTAGAAGGGCACCGGCGGGTGATGGTATCTAGCATGGCCCGGATGCCCGACCTCGCCACGATGGACAAGATCGTCGCCCTCTGCAAGCGGCGGGGCTTCGTCTTCGCCTCGTCGGAGATCTACGGGGGCCTCGGCTCGACGTACGACTACGGCCACTACGGCGTCCTGCTGAAGACGAACGTCAAGAACGAGTGGTGGCGCGCGATGCTGCAGGAGCGCGACGACATCGTCGCCCTCGACAGCGCGATCCTGCAGCACCCGAAGACGTGGGAGGCGTCCGGCCATCTCGCCGGCTTCACCGACCCGATGGTCGACTGCCGCAAATGCGGCCAGCGCTTCCGTGCCGACCACCTCGGCGACCTGGCGTGTCCGGAGAAGCCGTCCAAGCACCCGGGCGACGGCCCGAACTGCGACCTCACCGAGGCGCGCGACTTCAACCTGATGTTCGAGACGACGATGGGCCCGGTGAAGGACTCCGCCGCCACCGTCTACCTGCGCCCCGAGACCGCGCAGGGCATTTTCGTGAACTTCAAGAACGTCCTGCAGTTCTCGCGCAAGAAGCCGCCGTTCGGCATCGCGCAGGTCGGCAAGTCGTTTCGCAACGAGATCACGCCCGGCAACTTCATCTTCCGCACGCGCGAGTTCGAGCAGATGGAGATGGAGTTCTTCGTGCCCCCGGAGACGGCGGCCGACTGGTACGCGACGTGGAAGCAGGTGCGCTTCGACTGGTACGTGCAGCTCGGGATCCGGGCCGACCACCTGCAGCTGCGCGAGCACGACCCCGACGAGCTGTCGCACTACTCGTCCGGCACGGCCGACGTGGAGTACCTCTTCCCGATCGGTTGGAGTGAGCTCGAAGGCATCGCCAACCGCGGTGACTTCGACCTCACGCAGCACGCGAAGTTCTCCGGCGAGAAGCTCGAGTACTTCGACCCGCAGACCAAGGAGCGCTACGTCCCGCACGTCATCGAGCCGGCGGCGGGCGCGGACCGCGCGACGCTCGCCTTCCTCGTCGACGCCTACGACGAGGACGAGCTGGGCGGCGAGCTGCGCACGGTGCTCAAGCTCCATCCCCGCTTGGCGCCCGTCAAGGTCGCCGTGCTGCCGCTGGTCCGCAAGGACGGCCAGCCGGATATCGCGCGCGAGATCGTCGCGGCGCTGCGCGGGCGCATGCAGACCGAGTACGACGAGGGCGGCTCGATCGGCAAGCGCTACCGCCGCCAGGACGAGATCGGCACGCCGTACTGCGTCACGGTCGACCACCAGACGCTCGAGGACCGCACGGTCACCCTGCGCGACCGCGACTCCCTGACGCAGGAGCGCGTCGCGATCGACGAGCTGCCGGAGCTGCTGGCCGCGCGCCTCGAAACGCCGTGGCAGTCGCCGAAGCTCGAATCCGTCGTCTGAGCGAGCGCTTACGCGCCAGCTTCGGCGCGACGATGAAGCCGATGGGCCAGATGGCCGATGCGACTGCATGGCCCCCCGATCGAGCATTGCGCCATGAAGACCGTGATCGTCATCCTCCTGCTCCTCGCGTGGGTCGTCGGGCTGCTGGCCGTCCTGCCGGCTGGCGCGTGAGCCGGCTGCGCTAGCGTCCCGGCTGGTGGCCGTGACGATCCCAGCCGCGACGGAGCAGATCGACTACGCCGATCTCTACGCCCGCTGGGAGCGCGGCAACTGGTGCGCGACGGAGATCGACTTCTCCGAGGACCGCCGGCACTGGGAGCACGAGTTCACCGCGCAGCAGCGCAACGCCGCGCTGTGGCTGTACTCGCTGTTCTTCCACGGTGAGGACTCGGTCGCCGACAACCTCTCGCCGTACATCGACGCGGCGCCGCTCGAGGAGCAGAAGTACTTCCTCGCGACCCAGCAGGTCGACGAGGCACGCCACGCCGTGTTCTTTCACCGCTTCATGCACGAGGTCGCCGGCGTCGGCAACGGCAGCCTGTCGGGTGCCCTGCGGGCGACGCGGCCGCAGCTCACCTGGGGCCATCGCAAGGTCTTTCGCCACCTCGACGGCGTGGCCGCGCGGCTGCGCAGCGACCACTCGCCGCGCATGCTCGCCGAGGCGGTGACGCTCTACCACGTCGTCGTCGAGGGGACGCTCGCCCAGCCCGGCCAGCACATGATCGAGACGTCGCTCGAGACACTCGACCTCATGCCCGGCTTCCGCGAGGGGATCCGCAACGTCGCGCTGGACGAGCAGCGCCACATCGCGTTCGGTGTTCGTCTGCTGGCCGACCTCTTCCAGGCCGATCCGACGACCACGCAGGACGCGATCGTCGACGTCATCCGCGAGGTCCTGCCGTGGACGCTCAGCGTGCCGATCCCGCCGGGCTGGGACACGTCCTACACGGAGTGCTTCGGCTTCTCGATGGAGGATCTCTACGAGGAGGGCGCGCGCTCCAACGAGGCGCGGCTGCGCGCGATCGGCCTGCCGCTCGACACGATCGCGCACTTCCCGTTTCCGATGGACGTCGGGCCGCGCGAGCGCGGTGCGCAGGCGCTCACGCTGCTGCGCGCGGGCTTCCTCGGCGAGCGCAACGGGGCGATCCCGCGCGACCCGGAGACGTTGCGCGTCTTCTTCGGCCTGCTCGCGCGCAACGCCCGCGGCGAGGAGGTGCCGCGAGGCACGACGATCCAGTGGGACTTCCGCGACGCCGACCCGTGGTACCTGCAGCTCGACGGCGTCCACAAGCGCGCGATCCAGGGTCGTGTCGCGAAGCCGACCGTGCGCATGCGGCTGCGCTTCGACGACTTCGCGGAGCTCGTCTCGCGGCGCGCCCAGCCCTACGCGCTCGTCGCCCGCGGCCGCATGCGGCTGCGCGGCAACCCCCGGATCCTGCTCAAGCTCGAGCGGCTCTTCGCGTAGAGGGGGCGAACTTTCGGCTCTGCCGACTGATGGGAAATCCCGTTGTGTTCAAGCGGCGGCTCGTTCTTGTAGCGTGACGGTGTGTCCGAGGCGCTCGAGATGAGCGACGAGGCGTCGGGTCTGCTTGTCGGGGTCGATGCGGGTGTAGTAGTCGCCGCCGGCTTCGCGGTAGACCTCGCCGGTCGAGAGCATGTGCCAGGCCGCGACGATGATGGAGTGCTTGACGGCGCCGATCGCGCGGCGATGGCCACGGCGGGTCTTCAGGCGCCGGTACTGCGCGGAGAGGTAGGTATCGCGGCTGCGGGTGTTGGCCTGCGCCGCTTCGGTCAGCGCGATGTCCAGCCACTTCGAGCCCTTGCGCGTGCGGCCCGAACGCCGCTTGCCGGCGGACTTGTCGTTACCCGGACACAGCCCGGCCCATGATGCGAGGTGCCCGGCGGTGGGGAACACCGACATGTCCGCGCCGATCTCGGCGATCATCACTTCGGCGGTGCGCCGCTGTACGCCGGGGATCGTGCACAGCAGCTCAACCGCCTTCTCGAAAGGGACGATCTTCTTCCCGATCGCGTCTGACAGCAGGCTGATCTGCTCGTCGAGGAAGTCGATGTGGGCGAGGATCGCGCCGACGACCAGTGCGTGCTCGTCGTCAAAGCGGCCCTCCAGCGCCTCACGCAGCGCCACGATCTTCGCGCGCAGCTTGCCCTTGGCCAAGTCGGCGAGCACGGCCGGGTCCGTCGTGCCGGCGACCAAAGCGTCGAGCATCGCACGACCGGATTTGCCGAGGATGTCCGAAGCGACGCAGTCAAGCTTGATGCCGGTGTCCTCCAGGATCTTGTGCAGCCGGTTGGCCTCGCGTTGACGCTCGCCGATCTGCGCCTTGCGATAGCGCGTGAGGTTTCGCAGCGTGCGGATCGGCTTGGGCGGCACGAAGCTCGCGTTCAACAGGCCGGCCTCCAGCAGCTGACACAACCACGCCGCATCGGACACGTCGGTCTTGCGGCCCGGAACCTGCTTGACATGCCGCGCGTTGACCAGCAGGCACTCAAACTCGTCCTCCAGGATCGCCCACGGCGGCTTCCAGTACACGCCGCTGGCTTCCATCACGACATGCGTCACACCGTGCGCATGCAGCCAGTCGCGCAACGCCAGCAGTCCTTGGACCGTGGTCTTGAACTCCGCGATGTGCTGCTCGCGCCGGCGGCCGACCGGCGTGCGCACGCACGCGGTCACCTGCTCCTTGTGCACGTCCAGCGCCCCCGGCCGCTCGATCACCGTCTCCACCACCAGCCCCCTTCCCGATCGACAGCATCACGATCGCCCGGGGAGCCCTGGAACCTGACGAGTCTGATGGGCGTGCTCAAAGCAACAGTCCGGGGTGCCGGCAGAACTCCCACGCCAAACTAATCACGGGCTCACGAGCACCAAGCGGAACCGGCGTCAGCAGGCGACCACCGAATCCTCGCCGATTTCATCCGCCCGCGGGTGGCCGAAGGCCAAGGCCAACTAATGGGCTATATGCGCCCATTGTTCGACAGAGTCGGTGCGATCGCGGCGTCGCGCATTCGCGGATCACGCGCGCGCAGTCTGCGTGCGGCTGGAGTGGACGACGATCGGATCAGGCGCTGGGTCCGCGACGGGCGGCTTTATCGCGTGCATCGCGGCGTCTACGCGATCGGCCGGCCGGCTCCCTCTGTGCGCGGGGACTACATGGGAGCCCTGCTCGCATGCGGCGAGGGTGCGGTGTTGAGCCACCATGCCTGCGGCCAGCTGACGCGGATCAGGCCGGGGACGGGCGCGCGGCCAGAGCTGACCGTGCCCACGACCGCGGGTCGTGCGCAACCCGGCATCATCGTCCACCGGGTGCCTGAGCTGCACGTGCTCGACACCGCGGACTTCGACGGGATCCCGATAACGACCGTGCCGCGCACCCTGCTGGATCTCGCGCCCGCGCTGTCGCTCGCCGACCTCGCCCGCGCCTGCCACGAGGCGTGGGTACGCCACGGGACGACTCCGGCACACATCCTCGCCTGCATCGAGCGCAATCCGCGCAAGCATGGCGCGCGGCGCCTGAGACAAGCACTCGGATCCGACGTGACGCCGAGCGTCCTCGAGGACGGCTTCCTCGCACTGCTCCGAGAGCATGGCCTGCCGCTGCCACGGACGAACATCGACCGCGGAGAGCTCTCCTTGCTGCTCTATGTCGAGTAACAGCCGCATATGGCCCACTACTCGACACAAGCCGTCCTACGGAAGGGGTGCGCTTCGCGGCCCAGCCGGCTCAGGCTGGATCGTCGAGCAGCGCACGCACGGATAAGATGCCCGCGCGCACCGTGTCGGCGAAGTCGCGCTCCGGCTCGGCGAGCATGCGCATCGCGACGCCGTCGCCGAGCGAGAAGATCACGTCGACCACCGCCTCGGGCGACGCGCGCAGGTGCAGCACGCCGTCGGACTCCTTCGCGCGCAGCAGCTCCGACAGCCGCTCGCGCTGGCGGCGCAGGAGCTCCGCGAACTCCACCGCGATCTCCTCGTTGCGCCGCGCCAGCGTGAACAGCTCGAAGATCAGCGTGTAGAACCGCGGCTCGTTGCGGACGACGTCGTCGAGCGACGCGACGAGCCCGGCGACGAAGTCATCCGCCGTGCGCGCCCCCGCGAGCTGCTCGTCCAGCAGTGACAGCCGCACGTCGCAGTCGCGCCGTACCACCTCGACGAGCAGCTTCTCCTTCGTGCCGAAGTAGTAATGCAGGAGGCCGCGCGAGACGCCGGCCGCGCGCGCGACCTGATCGAACGTCGCGCCCGCCGTCCCGCGCTCGCCGACCGACGTGCGCATCGCGTCGACGATCCGCGCCGCCTTGTCGCCGGGCAGCTCGCGCTTTGAGTCGATTGCCGCTTTCACCAGCGGAAATGCTACTGGCCAGCCAGCCAGCGCGGCCCGGAGCGAGCCGCCCCACAACGACGAAGGCGCCCCGCAGGGCGCCCTCATCCAACCGACCCGACGAGCCGAACGTCAGGTCGCGGGCGCGGCCTCCGGTGCCGAGGCGGGCGAGGTGTTCGAGCTGTAGTCGAACTCCTCCTCAGCGCCGAACAGCGCGTCGAGCACCTTGTTGCGCAGGCCCTCGCTGGCGGCGAGCGCGACGGCGCCACCGATGATCGCGACGAGCAGCAGCTTGCCGATCCCGCCCTTGCGCTTCTTCGCCGGCTTCGCCGACTTCGGCGCCGCGCGCAGCGCGGTCGTCGCGTCGCGCAGCGCGTCGGACGAGCGCTTGAGCTCCTTGTGCAGCTTCTTGTCGTCGAGCAGGTTCTTCGCCGGCGCCTTGCCCTTGTTCAGCCGGGCGTAGGCGTTGCGCGCCGCCTCGACGGCGACGACCATGTTGTCGCGCAGCTCCTCGTCCTGCAGGATGCGCTGGACGTACGGGTTGTGGCCGGCGTTGCGGGCTGCCGACGCGGCCGCCTCGGCCTTGTCCTTCGCTGCCATCGATGTCACCTCTGGTCGCTTGCGGATCGCTTACTGCGAGCATATACCCGGTCTCCGTTGCGCCCAGCCGGCTTCCGGGCCCCGCCGAATCCGGCCGCCGGCTCGGCGACGGGCTCCAGCGCGAGCTCGAGCACGTCGTCGATCTGGCCGACGAACTCGAAGTCGAGCTTCGAGCGCAGGTGCTCGGGGATCTCCTCGGTGTCGGGCTCGTTGAGCTCCGGCGCGATGATGCAGGTGATCCCGTTGCGCTGGGCGGCAAGCGCCTTGTCCTTCAGCCCGCCGATCGGGAGCACCTGGCCCGTCAGCGTCATCTCGCCGGTCATCGCGACGTCGTCGCGGATCTGGCGGCCGCTCAGCAGCGAGACGAGCGCGGTCGCCATCGTGATCCCGGCCGAAGGCCCGTCCTTCGGGATCGCGCCCGCCGGGACGTGGATGTGCACGTCGTGGTGCTTGAACCAGTCGGTCGGAAGCTCCGGCGCGACGGACGACAGGTGGCCGCGCACGTAGGACATCGCCGCCTGCGCGGACTCCTTCATGACCTCGCCGAGCTGGCCGGTGATCTGCAGCTGGCCGTCGCCGTCCATCGCCGTCGCCTCGACGAACAGGACGTCGCCGCCGACCGGCGTCCACGCGAGGCCCGTCGCGACGCCGGGCAGCCGCGTCCGCCGCTTGGCCTCGGAGTGATAGCGCTGGCGGCCGAGCAGCTCGCGCGCCTTCGCCTCGCCGATCGAGCCCTTCGCGGGCTTGTCCTCGGCCACCCCCCGCGCGACCTTGCGCGCGATC
This sequence comes from uncultured Actinomycetes bacterium, assembly GCA_963743055.1. Lineage (GTDB taxonomy): Bacteria > Actinomycetota > Thermoleophilia > Solirubrobacterales > Solirubrobacteraceae > CADCVQ01. The sequence continues at coordinate 495,692 of CAVUOK010000012.1, forward strand.
GCGCCGATCTGGCGCTCGAGCTCGCGCACGCCGGCCTCGCGCGTGTAGTCGGAGATGACCGCCCGCAGCGCGGCGTCGGTGACGCGCAGCTGCGACTTGCGCAGGCCGTTGCGATCGGCCTGGCGCGGCACGAGGTAGCGCTTGGCGATCTGCAGCTTCTCGTCGGCGGTGTAGCCGGCGATGTCGATCATCTCCATGCGGTCGCGCAGCGGCCCGGGGATCGTGTCGAGCGTGTTCGCGGTCGTGATGAACATGACCTTCGACAGGTCGAACGGCAGGTCGAGGTAGTGGTCGCGGAAGTGCTGGTTCTGCTCGGGATCCAGGACCTCGAGCATCGCGCTCGCCGGATCGCCGCGGAAGTCCGAGCCCATCTTGTCGATCTCGTCGATCATGAACAGCGGGTTGTTCGAGCCGGCGTCGCGCAGCGCGCGGATGATCGTGCCGGGCATCGCGCCGATGTACGTGCGGCGGTGGCCGCGGATCTCCGCCTCGTCGCGCACGCCGCCGGCGCTGATGCGCTCGAACTCGCGGCCCAGGGCGCGAGCGATCGACCGGCCCAACGACGTCTTCCCCACGCCGGGCGGCCCGACGAACGACAGGATCGTGCCGCGCGCGTCCGGCTTGAGCTTGCGCACCGCGAGGAACTCGAGGATCCGGTCCTTGACCTGCTCGAGGCCGTAGTGGTCCTCGTCGAGCACCTTGATCGCGTTGTCGAGATCGAGGTTGTCCTCGGTCGAGACGTCCCACGGCAGCGACGCGATCCACTCGAGGTACGCGCGGATGACGCCGTGCTCGGCGGCCTGCGTCGGGAGGTTCTCGAGGCGGCCGAGCTCGCGGTCGACCTGCTTGCGCACGTCCTCGGGCAGGTTCAGCGCCGCGAGCTGCTCGCGCAGCTCGTTGGCCTCGGCGGCCGACTCGTCGAACTCGCCGAGCTCGTCCTGGATCGCCTTGAGCTGCTGGCGCAGGACGAACTCGCGCTGCGTGCGGTCCATCTCGGACTGCACCTGGTGCTGGATCTCCGAGCCGATCGAGATGACCTCGAGCTCGCGCGCGAGCACCTCGGTCAGCCGGCGCAGCCGCTTCGCGACGTTGGTCTCCTCGAGCAGCTTCTGCTTCTCGTCGGTCGGCAGCCGCAGCGAGCCGGAGATGAGGTGGCTCAGCGAGCTCGCGTCCTCGACGTTGGCGACCGCGATCTGCAGCTCCTCGGGCAGGTACGGCACGGCCTCGACGATCTGCGAGAACGTCTGCTGCACCGAGCGCATGAGCGCGGTCAGCTCGAGCGACTCCTCGACGACGTCGGGCGCCTCGGAGATCTCCGCGACGAGGTAGGGCACCTCGCTGGACCAGCTGTCGATCTTCACGCGCTGGGCGCCCTGGACGAGCAACCGCAAGGTCCCGTCCGGGACCTTGAGCATCCGCGCGACGACGCCGACGACGCCGACCTCGTAGAGCTCCGCGGGGCCGGGCTCCTCGAGCTCGGGCTTGCGGCTTGCGACCATGACGAGCATCCGGTTGCCGGCGAGCACGTCGTTGACGAGCTGCACCGAGCGGTCCTGGCCGATGGCCAGCGGCGTCAGCGTGTCTGGGAACGGGACCGTCTCGCGCAGCGGCAGGACGGGCAGCGTCGCGGGCAGCTCGCGCGTGACGCCGACCTCGATCTCGTGCACCGAGCCGCCGTCGCTGACGATGTCGATCACGACGTCACGACTCGGACTCTTCGAGCTCGCGCGGCATGACCGTCGGGTGGCCGCGCTCGATCGGGACGCTGCGCGTGCGCGCCTCGACGTCGGCCAGCGGCAGCTCGACGCGCAGGATCCCGTCCTGGTAGGTCGCCCGCGCCTGCTCGGCGACGACGTCGGCGCCGAGCGAGATCGTCCGCCGGAACGGCCCGTGCTCGATCTCGAGCTGCTGGTAGACGCGGCCCTCGACGTCGGCCTCGCGGCGGTTGCCCGTGAGGGTCAGCTCGCGACCCTGGATCTCGAGGCCGAGGTCGCCGGCGTCGATGCCGGCGAGCTCGGCGTGGACGATCGCGCGCGGCGGTTCGTCGGCGTAGAAGACGTCGACCGCGGGCGAGAAGCCGGTGCGCCGCGAGGTGAGCCCCACGCTGCCGAACACATCGCCGAAGAGCTCGTCCATCTCCCTGCGCATGCGCTCGAAGTTGGCGAACAGATCGCGCTCTCTCGGCATCGCCTCAGGCTACCCCGTTCGCGGGCGCCCGGACGCGGGGTCAGACGCTGTAGACGGCGCCGGTCCGGGCGATCTCGATCGGCCCGTGGTAGGCGCGCGCCGCGTCGGCAAGCGCGGCGTCGTGGTCGAGCTCGTCGGTGATGTGCGTCAGCACGAGCCGCGCGGCCTCGCAGGCCGCCGCGTGCTCGCCCGCCTCGGTCGCGGTGAGATGGCCGCGCGAGTCGTCGTCGGGGATCGGGAACGGCAGCGACGCCTCGAGCATGAGCAGGTCCGTCCGAAACGCGAACTCGCGCAGCACGTCGGTCGGGCCGTGGTCGGCGCCGAACGTGAAGCGCCTGCCGCCCGCCACCGGCACGAGCTCGATCGCGTTGCACGGAACGTAGTGCGGCACGGGCTGAAAGCGCGCGCGCAGACTGCCGAGCTCGAGCGGCTCGTCGATGTCGTACTCGCGCGTGGTGAACGCGTCGTCGAACAGCCCCGGCTGGCTGCCGGCCACGGCGACGGCGTGCAGCAGCTCGCTCGCGCCCGGCGGCAGCCAGAGCTGCGGGCGGGCGGGCTTGTCGGTGCCCGGCCAGCCGGCGACGGGGAACGGCAGCTGGCGCGGCGAGTACGACAGCGCGCAGGCGAACGGGACGAGGTCGAGGAAGTGATCGGCGTGCATGTGCGACACGACGATCGCGTCGACGTCGACGTACGGGCGGACGCGGCGCAGCTCGGCGAACACGCCGCTGCCGCAGTCGACGAGGATGCAGGTGCCGCCCTCCTCGACGAGGTAGCCACTGCACGCGCCGCCCGCGTCTTGCCACGAGGGGGACTTCCCCAGCACCGTGATCTCCACGTGCGGACTCTAAGGGCCGTCAGGCGGTCGCTTGTGTGATGACGCTCCGCTTAGGAAGCGTGCAGCGCGGCCTGCTCCTGCGCCGTGGGGAACGCCCACGCGGCCTGCGTGCGCCGCTCCTGACGGAAGCTGAAGCGCAGCTGCTGCGGGGGCCGCAGCCCTTCGGGGCTGTTCGGGCGAAAGGTCGTGCACGGCTCGTCGAGCTCGAGCGCGCACAGCATGTTGCAGCGAAAGAAGCAGTCCTCGCAGGCTGCTTTCTTCGTGGAACTGCTCTTCGCCATGTGTTCTGAGAACCCCCGAGATGAGTCGTGCTTGACAGGGGCAATCAGAGCACGCGAGGGCTCGCCTCTCAAGAGGTCGCGCGACCCGCTTTCCGCTCCTTGACCGTTTTTCCAAACGGGCAGGCCGCAAATCACGGACGTTTCCGCGGCCTTGCCCTGATGAGGTTGCGGGCATGCAAACTTCGCCCCCTCGCGTCGCCGCCGATGCCGCTATTTGCGCGCAGAAGATCGCGCTCACCAGCCGGATAGCTGAACGCGCCGGTTGTCGACGTCGGCGAGCGACGGGCAGCCCGCGAGCGCGAGCGCGCGCACGAGGTCCTCGCCGAAGGCCTCGAGCACGGTCCGCACGCCGGCCTCGCCGCCGGTGGCCAGGCCCCAGGCGTACGGGCGCCCGACGAGGACGGCGGCGGCGCCCAGCGCGAGCGCGCGCACGACGTCGGCGCCGTCGCGGATGCCGCCGTCGACGAGCACGGGGATCCGGTCGCCGACCGCGGCCGCGACGGCGGGCAGCGCGACCGCCGTCGGCACGCAGCCGTCGACCTGGCGCCCGCCGTGGTTCGAGACGACGATCGCGTCGGCGCCGGCGTCGAGCGCCGCGTCGGCGTCCTCGGCGCACAGCACGCCCTTGACGACGACCGGCAGCCCGCTCGCGTCGCGGATCCACGCGAGGTCCTTCCACGTCAGCGACGTCTCCCAGCCGCCGACCGCCGTGTGGGTGCGCCCGAGCTCACCGCCGAGATGCGAGACGAGCGCGACGCCCTCGGGCAGCGGGAAGTCGCCGTGGCGGCGCTCGCGCTCGCGGCGCCCGGCCACCGGCAGGTCGACGGTCAGCAGCACGGCGTCGAAGCCGTGCTCGGCCGCGCGCGCGAGCACGCGCTCGGTGTGCTCGCGATCGCGATCGACGTAGAGCTGAAACCACAGCGGCCCGCTCGCGGCGGCCGCGACCTCGGCGAGATCCGCGGTCGCGCGGGTCGACAGGCAGTAGACCGTGCCCGCCGCGCCGGCCGCGCGCGCGGCGCCCGGCTCGCCGTCGGGATGCAGCAGGCGCTGGGCCGCCATCGGCGCGAGCAGCACCGGCGACGCGAGGCGCCGCCCGAGCAGCGTGCACGACGTGTCGATCGCGCTGACGTCCACCATCACGCGCGGGCGGATCCACACCTTGCGCCAGGCCGCGACGTTCTCGGCGATCGTCTGCTCGTCGCCCGCACCCCCCGCGTAGTAGTCGTAGTGCGCCTCGGGGAGCAGCTCGCGCGCACGCGCCTCGAGTTCGCCGAGCAGGTGCATAGGCCACGATGGTAGGTCCATGCGCATCCTGGTGACCGGCGTAAGCGGCTCGATCGGCGCGGCGCTCGTGCCGGCCCTGGCCCGCGACGGGCACGAGCTGCGCGGGCTCGCGCGCGACCCGGCGCGCGTGCGCGTGACGCTGCCGGTGGCCCGCGGCGACGCGGTCGCGGGCACGGGCCTCGACGCGGCGCTCGAGGGGATCGACGTCGCGTACTTCCTCATCCACTCGATGGAGCGCGACGCGGGATTCGAGGAGCGCGAGCGCACCGCGGCGCGCAACTTCGTCGCCGCCGCGCAGCGCGCCTGCGTGCGCCGCGTCGTCTATCTCGGCGGCATCGTCCCCGCGCGCCGGACGCTGTCGCGCCATCTGTCCAGCCGCCTGGAGGTCGAGCGGATCCTCTGCGCGGGCTTCGAGGAGGCGGTGGCGCTGCGCGCGTCGATCGTGATCGGCGCGAGCTCGCGCTCGTTTCGCTTCCTCGTGCGGCTCGTCGAGCGCATGCGCGTCGTCGCGCTGCCCGCGTGGCGCGAGCACCGCACGCAGCCGATCGACGTGCGCGACGTCCGCGCCTTCCTCGCCGCCGCGGCGACGACGGTGCACGGCGCCGGCGGCCTGTCGCTCGACATCGCCGGCCCGCAGACGTTGACCTACGAGGCGATCGTCGAGCGGATCGCGGACCTCATGCTCGTGCGACGCCCGGCGCTGCGCTTCGGCCGTGACCTGACGCCGATCGCGGCGCCGGTGGCCGCGCGGATCGCAGGTGAGGATCCGGCGTTCATCGGGCCGCTCATGGAGAGCCTGTCGAGTGACCTGCTCGCCCGCGACGACCGCGCCGCCGCGCTGCTCGGCGTGCGGCGCCACAGCTTCGACCGCGCGGTCGAGGCGGCGCTGCGCGAGTGGGAGGCAGGCGAACCGCTGGGCGCGCGCTGAGTCGCGCGAAGTAGGGTGCGCGCCGTGTCCGTGGTCATCGCCCGCATCGACATCGACGCTCCCATGCAAGAGGTGTGGGACTACGTCATGGATCCGGCGCACTACCGCGACTGGGTGACGATCGTCGACGCTGTCTCCAACGTCGGCCGGGGTCCGCTGCGGCGCGGCTCGAAGATGGATCAGACGTTGCATCTGCGCGGCGTGCGCTTCCGCGTGCACTGGACGCTCGACACTGTGACGGCGCCGCGCCACGCTCGCTGGGAGGGCATCGGCCCCGCGCGCTCGCGCGCGGTCACGGAGTACCGCCTCTCCTCGCAACGCGGCCTTACGCATTTTGACTACCGCAACGAGTTTCGCACCCCGTTCGGTCCGCTGGGCGCCGCGGCGTCGAAAGTCATCGTCGGAGGGATTCCGGAAAAGGAAGCGCGGGCATCCTTGGCGAAGCTCAAGCAGATACTCGAAACCGGTCGTTAGCTCCGCCTCCGAGCCCGCCGAACGCGTGCGTGCATCAGAACGCCGGGCGATTGGCTAGGCTTCTGGTTCGTCGAAGTTAAGTGCAACGCCTAACGGGGAGACGTATATGGCTGATTTCCTGGATGAGAAGCGAAGCGAGATCGGCGCGCGGCTGAAGGAGCTCAAGCCGCTCGTCGAGGAGTACCAGCGCTTGGAAGCCGCGGCCGCCGCGCTTGACGGCGTGCCGACCAAGGCGCCGAACACGAGCTCCGCGCGCCCGGCGAGGTCGTCCGCCAAGCGCCGTTCCTCCGGTGGAGGCGGCCGTCGCGGCCGTCCGAAGGGAAGCGGCACGCGCGGCGCCGAAGCGCTCGCGCTCGTCAAGGAGAGCCCCGGGATCACGATCCCCGAGCTCGCCGAGAAGATGGGCATCAAGCAGAACTACCTGTATCGGGTATTGCCCGGACTGGCCGACGATGGTCTCGTCGCCAAGGACGGGCGTGGCTGGCATCCCAAGGAAGCCGCCTAGGTCGCAAGCGAACTCTGGGGTCAGGTCCCGTTGAGCCTGACCCCACGATTTCGTGTGTCGTATGAACGGCTGGGCCGCTTACACCAAACCGAGCTTGACGACCGCGGCGCGCTCGTCGGTCAGCTCCTTCACCGTCGCGTCGATCTTGGCCTGCGCGAACTCACCGACGCCCAGCCCCTGCTCGATCTCATACGCGCCGCCGCTCAGGCGCACGGGGAAGCTCGACACGATCCCCTCGGTGACGCCGTAGGAGCCGTCGGACGCGACGGCCATCGAGCGCAGCCCCTCGGCGCCGCTCACCCAGTCGCGCACGTGGTCGATCGCGGCGTTCGCCGCCGACGCCGCCGACGACGCGCCGCGCGCCGCGATGACCTCCGCGCCGCGCTTGCCGACGCGCGGGATGTACTCGCTCTCATACCAGTCCATGTCCACGAGGTCGATGGCCGGCGTGCCGCCGACGGTCGCGTTGAACAGGTCGGGGAACATCGAGGGCGAGTGGTTGCCCCACACGACGAGGTCTGAGACCTCGTCGACGCCGACGCCGAGCTTCTGCGCGAGCAGCGCGACGGCGCGGTTCTGATCCAGGCGCGTCATCGCGGTGATCTGCGTAGCCGGGATGTCCGGCGCGTTGGTGGCGAGGATGAGCGCGTTCGTGTTGGCGGGGTTGCCGACCACGAGCACCTTCACATCGTCGGATGCGACCTCGTTGAGCGCTTCACCCTGCGGCTTGAAGATCTGCCCGTTGGCTTCGAGCAGGTCGGCGCGCTCCATGCCCTTCGTGCGCGGTCGCGCGCCGACGAGCAGTGCGACCTCCACCCCGTCGAACGCCTGCTTGGGATCGTCGTAGATGTCCACCGACGCAAGCTGCGGGAACGCGCAGTCGGTCAGCTCGAGCGTCGTGCCCTCGGCCGCCTTCACGGCCTGCGGGATCTCGAGCAGCTTCAGCGCGACCTTCGTATCGGGTCCGAGCATCTGCCCGGATGCGATCCGGAACAGCAGGGCGTACCCGATCTGACCTGCTGCTCCGGTAACGGCGACCTTCACAGCGGAACCTTCACTCATGCATTCATCTCCTCGATCACCGCGTCGGCGAACTCGCGCGTGCCGACGGCGGTGGGGTCTGTGCGGCTTGGCTTGAGGTCGTAGGTGACCTTGTCGCCCTTGCGGATGACCTCCGCGATCGCGCGCTCCATCGCACGCGCAGCAGCGGTCTCCTTCAGGTGGTCGAGCATGTAGACGCCCGACAGCATGATGGCCGTCGGGTTCATGCGGTTCTTCCCCGCGTAGGACGGCGACGATCCGTGCGTCGCCTCGAACACGGCTGCCTCGGTGCCGATGTTCGCACCTCCCGCCACTCCAAGCCCGCCGATCATCGCAGCGCACAGGTCCGAGACGATGTCGCCGTAGAGGTTCGGCAGCACGATGACCTCGTAGTCCTCGGGATACGTGATCAGCTGGTTGCAGAGGTTGTCGATGATGCAGTCTTGGAACTCGATGGCGGGATAGTCCTTGGCGACCGATCGCGCGACCTCGAGAAACAGGCCGTCGGAGAACTTCATGATGTTCGCCTTGTGGGCGGCGACGACCTTCTTGTAACCGTGCGTGACGGCGTAGTCGAAGGCGTGTCGCACGATGCGCTCGGAGCCGAAGACGCTGATCGGCTTGATCGAGATGCCCGCGTCGTCGCGGACGTGCGCGCCGAGCTCCGCGAGCTTCTCGCGCAGCGCGGCGTTGCCGGCGCTGCCGCGCTCGAACTCGATGCCCGCGTAGAGGTCCTCGGTGTTCTCGCGGACGATGACGAGGTCGGTCTCCGGAAAGCGGGTGCGGACGCCCTCGAGCGCCTTGCACGGGCGGATGCAGGCGTAGAGGTCGAGCTCCTTGCGCAACAGCACGTTGATCGAGCGAAAGCCCGAGCCGACCGGGGTCGTCGTCGGGCCCTTGATGCCCACCCCGTTGGTCTTCAGCGAGTGCAGCGTGGCCTCGGGGAACGGGTTGCCGTGCTTGGCGTACTCGTCGATGCCGGCCTCGTGGCGGTCCCAGTTGAAGTCGACGCCCGTGGCCTCGAGCACGCGGCGGGTCGCCTCGGTCAGCTCCGGGCCGGTGCCGTCGCCGGGGATGAACGTCACGTCGTGCGCCATGGCTGCCTCTCGGGGTGTCCGCGTCCAGGCCGGGAGCGGGCGATGCTATCGGCGGACCCGGGGCTTCCGGCGGGCGCGCGGAATTCCTCACAACCCTTCGGGTAGCGCCGCCGACGCGCGGCGCACCTCGCGGCGCGCCTCGGTCAGGCGCGCGTCGTCCGAGCGCGTCGCGAGGTTGACCGCGACGAGATGCGTGGCCGCGCGCGCGACCCCGACGGCGATGGCAGCGGCCGCGATCGCGTCGGCGGCGGCGTGCCCGGGCGCGTGGTCGGCGACGAGCGCGCCGAGGGTGGCCGTGTCGGCTGCCGCGTGCGCCAGCGCGAGCGGAGCCTGCGCGGCGCGCCCGAGGATGTCGCCCAGCAGGTGGTCGCGCGTCTCGGCGGGGGCGCTCGGGAGGTCGCCGGCGAGCGCCGCGCGAGCGCCGCGGTAGGCCTTCTCGTTCGCGACGCCGAGCGCGAGGGCGCGCCGCGCGAGCGCGTTGCCCTGCGCTCGGGCGCCCGCCGCGCCGTCCCAGCCGGGCGCCGCGCGGCGCGCCGCGTCGGCGACCACCGCGGCGGCAAGCGCGAGCGTCTGCGCGGACAGCGCGCCGCCGCCCTCGAGGGCCGCGCTCTGGTCGTCTTCGTCCATAGGGGGCGTGAGTCTGCGCGGCAATCGCTCACACTGTCAAGCGGCGGACGCGTATCGTCCGTCGGGGATGTCGATCGCGCCAACCGACGCCGAGCTCGTTGCCCGCTGCCGCACCGGCGACGACGCCGCCTGGGAGCTGCTCGTCGAGCGCTTCGCCCGCTACGTGAGCGCGATCCTGACGCGCGGGTTCAGCCTGCCCGAGCACACGGCCGAGGACGCCTTCCAGGAGGTCTTCGCCCGCGCCTACGAGCAGCTCGCCCGCCTGCGCGACGACGCGGCGATCCGGCCGTGGCTCGCACAGCTCACGCGTCGCATCGCGATCGACGCCCTGCGTGCCGGGGCGCGCGAGCGGCCGGCCGACGCCGCCGAGATCGAGCGCGTCGACGCGGCCGCCGAGGACACGCTGGATCGCCTCGAGCAGGCGATCAGCGTGCGCGCCGCGCTCGCCGAGCTGCCGGAGCACTGCCTGGAGATCCTCGACCGCTTCTTCGCGCGCGACGAGAGCTACGCCACGATCGGCGCCGCGCTCGAGATCCCGCAGGGGACGATCGCGAGCCGCATCTCGCGCTGCCTGGGCAAGCTGCGCGAGCAGCTCGAGCACGAGGGAAGATCCGCCGCCCCCACCGCGTCTGGTGGGAGATGAACGAGGAGCGCATCGCGGAATTGCTGGCCGAGTTGCCGCCTGCCCCAGGGGCGTGGGTGAGGGCGGCTCAGGAGCTCCCGAGGGCGCGACGCGAGATCGAACGTCTCGTGTCGCTGGCGGAGACCGACGCGGCCTATCGCGTTGCGCTGCTTGCGGACACCACTGCAGCATTGCGGGGGGCGGGCTTGGAGCCTGCCCCCCGTGTGGTCGCGCAGTTGCGCGAGCGGTTGCGTCAGCATTGACGGTGTGCCGCGCACGCATGAGGTGCTGAACCAGCCTCCGCCGCTTCAGGGGCGAAACCTCTTCGACGACAACCTGCCTTTGGTGGAGGCGCTGTCGCGCGAGGGCGGCGGGTGGGCGCTGGAGCGGGCGCGCGCGGTCGGCGAGGCGTGGGGCGGCGCGCCGGTGCGCTGGGGCTTCGAGGCCAACGAGCACCCTCCTGTTCTGCGGTCGTTCGACCGCTACGGCAACCGCATCGACGAGGTCGAGTTCCATCGCGCGTGGCACGACCTCATGGCGCTGGCCGTCTCGCATGAGCTGCACAGCCTGCCGTGGACGTCCTCGTTGGCCGGAGCCCACGTCGCGCGCACGGCGATGTACCTCACGGCCGCCCAGCCGGAGGGCGGGTTCGCCTGCCCGATCACGATGACGTTCGCGGCGGTGCCGGCGCTGCGCGCCCAGCCGTCGCTCGCGGCTGAGTGGGAGCCGCGGCTGACGGCGTCTTCCTACGAGCCGGCGCTCGCGGTCGCGGGCGGGAAGGCCAGCGCGCTGTGCGGGATGGCGATGACCGAGAAGCAGGGCGGCTCGGATGTGCGGGCGAACACGACGGTCGCTCGCCCGGTGGGCGACGGCGGCGGTGGGGCCGGCGCGGCGTACGCGCTCACGGGCCACAAGTGGTTCTGCTCGGCGCCGATGTGCGACCTCTTCCTCGTGCTCGCGCAGGCGCCCGAGGGGCTGTCGTGCTTCGCGCTGCCGCGGATCCTGCCCGGCGGGACGCGCAACGCGATGCACCTGCAGCGACTCAAGGACAAGCTCGGCAACCGCTCGAACGCGTCTTCTGAGATCGAACTTGACGGGGCGCTGGCGCGGATGGTCGGCGAGCCGGGGCGCGGCGTGCAGACGATCATCGAGATGGTGGGCCACACGCGGCTTGACTGCGTCATCGGGACGGCCGCGGGCATGCGCTGGGGCGTCGCCCAGGCGACGTGGCACGCGGCGCACCGGTCGGCGTTCGGGCGGGTGCTGTCCGAGCAGCCGCTGATGCAGAACGTCCTCGCGGACCTGTGCGTCGAGTCCGAGGCAGCGACCGCGCTGGCGATGCGACTCGCGCGCGCGTATGACGAGGCGGGCGCGGGCGTGGAGGGTGCTTCGTCCTTCAAGCGGTTGGCGACGGCGATCGCGAAGTACCACGTCTGCAAGCGCGGGCCGGGGCACGCGTTCGAGGCGCTGGAGTGCCTCGGCGGCAACGGCTACGTCGAGGAGTCGGGGATGCCGCGGCTGTACCGCGAGATGCCGCTGTCGTCGATCTGGGAGGGGTCGGGCAACGTCATGGCGCTGGACGTCCTGCGCGCTTTGAAGCGGTCCCCCGCCGTGCTCGACGTGCTCTTCGACGAGCTCGCGCTTGCCGCCGGCGGCGACGCGCGCCTCGACGCGTTCTGCGCGAGCCTGCGCGCGCAGCTCACCGACTCGGCGCCGATCGAGCCCCGCGCGCGCCGCGTGGTGGAGTCGATGGCGCTCGCGCTGCAAGGCGCGCTGCTCGTCCAGCACGCGCCGCCGTACGTCGCGGACGCGTTCTGCGCATCGCGCCTGGCGAGCGACGGCGGCCTCGCCTACGGCACGCTGCCGGCGAGCGTCGACTTCGCCGCGATCCTCGAGCGCCACACCCCGGCGGATCTGTAGCGCGGCCGGCCCTCGCGGGCGCGGGAGGCTGTCCCTGATCGCGAACGAGGCGGGCGCGCCGCGCCCCGGCCGCTGCGGCGGATCGGGCACGCGCCCAGCACCGCGGCGCGTGCAGGCATGACAGCTACTATGCCTGCATGGCCCAGCTGACGCTGCGCATCTCGACCGAGCTCGCCGGCGACCTCAAGCGCGAAGCGGCCCGCCGTGGAGAGAGCGTCAATGCGCTGGCAACGCATGCCCTGCGGGCGCTCGTCGACCCCGACACGCAGGACGACGCGCTGGAGCGCACCCGCGAGCGCCTGCGGCGGGCCGGGCTGCTCGACGAGCCCGCCCCCTACGAAGGACCGGTCGCGAGCGACGAGGAGTTCGCCCGCGCGCGCGACGAGGCAACCCGCGGGCGCCCGCTCTCGGACTACGTGAGCGACGGACGGGGCCCGCGCTGAGCACGTTCGCCGACTCGTCGGCGCTCGTCAAGCTGTACGCGCCGGAGCCGGGTCACCTCGACGTCGACGGCTTGACCGGGCTGACGATCTCGGCGCTCGCCCGCGTCGAGGTCCCGGCCGCGCTGTGGCGCAAGCAGCGGATGGGCGAGCTGACCGCGGAGGTGGCGGTAACGCTCGCGGCGCGCTTCGCGCACGACTACGCCGGCGGCGGCTCGCGGCCCGCTCGCTTCGCCATCGTCCCGGCCACGCCGGCGGTGCTCGACAGCGCTGCCCAGCTCGTCGCCAGCACCGGATTGCGCGCGTACGACGGCGTCCAGCTCGCGACGGCGATCGCGGCCCGCGGCGCCGACCCGCACATCGACGCGTTCGCCTGCTTCGACGTCGATCTGCGTCGCGCCGCGTCGATGCACGGCTTCGTCTTGCACCCTGCGACGATGTAGCGATGTTCACAGGGGGAGGCTCGATCCAGATCGCACGCGTGTTCGGCATCCGGATCGGTGCGAGCCCGAGCTGGTTCGTCGTCCTCTTCGTGCTGATCTACCTGCTGTCGGGCTATTTCACCGACCGTATCGGGGGCACGGCGACCGAGGGATACCTCGTCGCGGTGGCCGCAGTCCTGCTGTTCTTCGTCTCGATCGTCCTGCACGAGCTCGGCCACGCGCTCGCCGCCAAGCGCGAGGGGATCGCGACGCACTCGATCGACCTGTGGTTCTTCGGCGGCATCGCGAAGCTGGGCCGCGACACCGACTCGCCCGGCGCGGAGTTCAAGATCGCGGCGGCCGGGCCGGCGGTCACCGCGGTCATCTGCGCGATCTGCATCGGCCTCGCGGCGGCGCTCGCCAACGGGGCCGCGCTCGACGTCATGCTGCTCAACGACGACGTGACCGCCACGCCCGCGATCGCGCTGCTCGGGTTCCTCGCCCTGTGGAACGGCGCGCTGCTCGTCTTCAACCTCGTCCCGGCGTTCCCGCTGGACGGCGGCCGGCTGCTCAGGGCCGCCGTGTGGGGCATCACCGGCAACCGCAACCGCGCGACGCGCCTCGCCGGCCGCATCGGCGAGTACTTCGCCTACGCGCTCGTCGGGCTCGGCATCTTCCTGGCCGCCAGCGGCGAACCGTTCAACGGCATCTACCTCGCCATCGTCGGGCTGTTCCTCGCCCAGGGCGCGCGCGCCGCGATCGTCTCGACGGCGTTCACCGAGCGCATCGACGGCATCACGGTCGCGGACATCATGGATCACGAGCCCGTCACGATGCCCTCGAACGTGACTGCCCTCCGAGCCCAGGACGAGTACTTCCTGCGCTACCGCTGGGACTGGTTTCCGGTCGTGGACGACGGGGGGCGCTTCCTCGGCGTCGTGTCCGAGCAGCGCATCGACGAGGAGATCACGGCCGGGCGGCCGGCGCTCGAGGTCGGCGGCCTCGTCGAGCTCGCCGACGCCGAGCGCTGGCGGGTGCGCTCGGACCGCCCGCTCGAGTCGCTGCTCGCCGACGAGCACCTGCGGGCCAAGGGCGCGCTGATGGCCGTCGACGCCGACGGCGTGCTGCGCGGCGTCGTGACGATCGAGCAGGTCCGGCGCGCCCTCAGCGCGGCGCTCCCGCAGCGCCTGGCGTAGCCCCGCGCGGAGGCCCCGGTCGCGCCAAGCGCGGCCTATAGAGTGCTGGACGTGCCCTCACACGACGTCCTCATCATCGGTGCCGGCCTGGCCGGGCAGCGTGCGGCGCTCGCCGCCGCCGGCGCGGGCGCGACGGTCGCGATCATGAGCAAGGTCCACCCCGTGCGGTCGCATTCGGTCGCCGCGGCAGGCGGGATGAACGCCGCCATCGCGGTCGACGACGACTGGACCGAGCACGCGTACGACACCGTCAAGGGCTCGGACTTCCTCGGCGACCAGGACGCCATCGAGATCATGTGCTCGGAGGCCCCGCACGAGGTCATGCACCTCGAGCACATCGGCGTGACCTTCTACCGCAACGCGACCGGCCACCTCGACCTGCGCGCGTTCGGCGGCGCCTCGAAGAAGCGCACGGCCTACGTCGCGGACATCACCGGCCAGGCGATCCTGCACGTCCTCTACGAGCAGCTCATGCGCCACCACCTCACGGTCGACCGCTTCGAGGAGTGGTTCGTGACGTCGCTCGTCCTCGACGACGAGGGCGAGTGCACGGGCGCGGTCGCGCGCGACATCCGCACGGGCGCGATGCAGATCTTCAACGCGAAGTCCGTGATCCTCGCGTCCGGCGGCGCGGGCCAGTGCTACAAGCCGACGACGAACGCGCTGATCTGCACGGCCGACGGGATCGCGCAGGCGTACGAGATCGGCGCGCCGCTCATGGACATGGAGATGGTCCAGTACCACCCGACGACGCTCGCCGAGAACGGCTTTCTCATCACCGAGGGCGCGCGCGGCGAGGGCGCGCATCTCCTGAACGCCGAGGGCCGGCGGTTCATGGAGGACTACGCGCCGAACAAGATGGAGCTCGCCTCGCGCGACGTCGTCTCGCGCGCCGAGCAGACGGAGATCAACGAGGGGCGCGGCGTCGGCCCCGACGGGCAGGGGATCTACCTCGACATCACGGTCGTGCCCCGCAAGCGCGTGCTCGAGGCACTGCGCGAGATCGTGAACATCGGCCGCGACTTCGCCGGCACCGACATCACGCGCGAGCCGATCATGATCCGGCCGGGCCAGCACTACATCATGGGCGGCGTCAAGACCGACGTCGACGGCTGCACGCCTGTCACGGGGCTGTACGCCGCCGGCGAGGTCGCGTGCGTGTCGGTCCACGGCGGCAACCGCTTGGGCGCGAACTCGCTGCTCGACACGCTCATCTTCGGGCGCCGCTCGGGCGAGCACGCGGCGGAGCGGGGCCGCGAGATGGCGATGCCGTCCGCGCCCGAGTCCCGGCTGCAGCAGGACGTCGAGCAGATCGACGCCATCATCGCCCGCGAGCGCGGCGGCCGCCGGATCTCGGCGATCAAGGACGAGCTCGGCATGATGATGAACGAGAAGGTCGCCGTGTTCCGCGACGAGGAGGGCCTCACCGAGGCGCACGAGATCATCGGCCGCCTGAAGGAGGAGGCCGAGGTCGCCGCGATCGACGACCGCGGCACGGTCTTCAACCAGGACGTGCTCGGCGCGATCGAGCTCGGCTACCTGCTGACGTGCGCGGAGGCGACGGTCGTCGCGGCGATCGAGCGCAAGGAGTCGCGCGGCGCGCAGTACCGCCTCGACTACCCCGAGCGCGACGACGACGAGTGGCTCAAGCACATCGACCTGACCCGCGGCGAGGACGGCGCACCGGAGATCTCGTACTCACCGGTGACGATCACGCAATGGCAGCCCGAAGTGAGGAAGTACTGACGTGCCCGAATACACGCTGAAGCTCCGCCGCTACGACCCCGAGTCCGGCGACCCGCCCTACTGGGAGGAGCACACCGTCGACCTCGAGCCGCATCGCTCGGTGCTCGAGGCGATCCTCCAGGCCAAGGCGCTGACCGACGGTTCGATCGGCATCCGCTGCTCGTGCCGCGCGGCGATCTGCGGGTCGTGCGGGGTGCGCGTCAACGGCCAGCCCGGGCTCGCCTGCCACACGCACCTCGACAAGGCCAAGCGCGGCGCCAGCGACGGCGTCATCTGCGTCGAGCCGATGGGGAACATGCCGATCATCAAGGACCTCATCGTCGACATGGATGCCGTGCACTGGACGAAGATCCAGCGCGTCAAGCCGTGGCTCGAGCCCGTCCAGCCCGTGCCCGAGCGCGAGAACATCGTGCCGCACGAGAACATGGTCGACGTCACGCAGTCGATGGCCTGCATCCAGTGCGGCGCCTGCGTCTCGGACTGCCTGTCGATGGAGGTCGACCCGCTGTTCGTCGGCCCGGCGGCCCTCGCGAAGGCGTACCGCTTCGTCGGCGACCCGCGCGATTCCGAGACCGAGAAGCGCCTGCAGGATCTCGCCGACGACCCGCACGGGATCTACGACTGCACCCACTGCTTCAAGTGCATCGACGCGTGTCCGAAGGGGGTCGCGCCGATGAGCCAGATCATGCGCCTGCGCCGCCGCGCGGGCAACGACTTCCACATCGAAGACCCCAACAACGGCGAGCGTCACGAGCGCGCGTTCGTCTCGCTCGTGCGCCAGTACGGGCTGCTCAACGAGGCCGAGCTGCTGCCGCGCTCCTACGGCGGCGACTCACCGCTCGCGAAGTTCACGCCGGCGGCCGCGAAGGAGCTGTCGAGCTCGCTGCCCGTCATCGCGAAGGCGCTGCTGCGGCGCAAGGTCACGCCGAAGACGGCGCTCGCGCCGCACAAGCTGCCGAAGGCCGATCTTGCCGCGATCAAGCGGATCTACAAGGAGGTCGAGGGGCGCGACGAGCGCTACGAGCTCAACCTCTACATCACGGGCGACGACGAGGACCTGCAGCCATGAAAGTCGCGTACTGGCCCGGCTGCGTCTCGCGCGGCTTCACGCCCGAGCTGCACGGCTCGATGGCGAAGATCGCGCCCCTGCTGGACATCGAGCTCGTCGAGCTCGACCGCGGATCGTGCTGCGGCGCGGGCGTCATCGCCGAGCATTCGCAGGAGCTCGCGGACACGCTGAACGCGCGCACGTTCGCGTTGGCGCAGCAGGCCGAGGGCACGGCGCTGATGATGAACATCTGCTCGACGTGCCAGGGCGCGCAGTCCGAGTGCCAGGAGCGTCTGGACGCGAACGCCGAGTACCGCGCGCATGTGAATGAGACGCTCGCCGGCGAGGGGTTGACGTACTCGAAGGGGCTGTCGAACAAGAACCTGTTATGGCTGCTCGTCGAGGAGATCGGGCTGGCGGAGCTGCGCTCACGCGTGGTGCGGCCGCTGACCGATTTGCGCGTCGGGCCGTTCTACGGCTGCTACATCGTTCGGCCCGTGACGCGCCTCGGCATCGACGAGGACCAGCCGCGCGACTCGTACCTCGGCTTGGTCATCGAGGCGCTGGGTCATGAAGGGGGCGGGACCGTCATCGACTACGCGGGCTCGCACAAGTGCTGCGGCTTTCCGATCATCACGATGAACAAGGAGGCGTCCTTGAAGCAGGCGGGACGCCACCTCGGAGACGCGGTCGACGCGGCGGCGGACTGCCTCGTCACGCCGTGCCCGCTGTGTCACCTGAACCTCGACCTCCAGCAGCCGCTGGCCGAGAAGGTCGTCGGGCGCGACCTCAACATGCCCGTCCTGCACCTCCCCCAGCTCGTCGGCCTCGCGCTGGGCCTCGCGCCGAGCGAGCTCGGCATGCAGCGCCACGTCGTGAAGCCGTCGGCGGTGATCGACTGGACGACTTCGGTCGTCGCTGAAGCCTCGATCCACCGATGATCGCGGATGAATCCCGGCTGCCGGCGCGGTCCAGGGTCGATCGGCGGCGCACAGCTGGACGGGCTCCTTCGGAAGCCGCCGATCGGCGCTGGGCCGTGATCGGCGGCTGGGATTCGCCGCGAGGATCGGTGGATCGGGGCAAAGCCGGTGCGCCCTCTGGCGGGTAAGCGACCGGGCGCCCGCCGGTTCGCGGACGCGCTCTTCGGTCTGGGCGGTGCCGCGCTGGCGCGCGGCGCGCGCATCCTGACGGGTCCTGACGTCTTCGCGCAGCCCGCTCTTGAGGGCACTCGCGAGGGCGAGCCCGCCGCTGACGGCGCGCCCGTTGGCGCCGGATCGGAGGGCGAGGCGGCGCGCCGCCAAGCCGCCGCCGAGGAGGCCGCTGCCCGTCTGGACGCCGCACGCGACCGGCTGCGCGCGACGATCGCCCCGCCCGCCGACGACGAGCTCGTGGCGGACGACCCGCCGCCCGCGCCGCACGCCTGACCCGGCTCCGGGCACGAAAAAGGGGCCCGTAGGCCCCTCTCCCGCCGTACCCCTGATGCCGACCCCCGCGAGAAGATCTCTGCACCGCGACAAATTCCCGTTCACCGCGATGGTCCTGCACCGCGAGGAATTCCCGTTCACCGCGGTGGTTCTGCATCGCGAAGAATTCCCGTTCACCGCGATGTCCTCGAGCCTGTTGTCCGTTCCGCTGGCCCGTTCGACTTGACGCTTGTCATGGTGACCGCTCGGGGCTCGGGTTTCGTCCCCCCGTACGGGTGATCTTCGGGGGAGGGGCCGGCTCACCCTTCGCCCCCTCGCTGCCGATAAGACCGGCATGGATGGACCCGTCACGATCGTGCTCGCCCGGTTCGAGGACCTCATCGCCGCGGGCCTGCGGAGCCTCATCGGCGCCGATCCGAACCTGCGGATCGTCGCGGCCGACGTCGCGCCCGACCGCCTGGACGCCGTCATCTCCGAGCACGAGCCGCGCGTCGTCATCCTCAACCTCGCCGCGCTCACCACGCCGGCGGACATCCGCCGCCTGCACGCCGCCCACCTGCTGACGCGGCTCATCGTCCTCGCGAGCAACCCGACGCCCGCCGAGTCCAGCCACCTGCTCGCACTCGGCGCGACCGCCTGCCTGGGCCGCGACGTCGAGAGCCGCGACGTCCTGAACACGATCCACCTCGCATCGCGCGGGTTGCAGGTGCTGCCGCACGGCGACGGCGCCGGCCACGAGATGCTCACGCCGCGCGAGGCCGACGTCCTCGGGCTCCTGCAGCTCGGGCGCTCCAACGGCGAGATCGCGGCGGCGCTGCACGTCTCGGTCGAGACGGTTCGCACGCACGCGCGCAGCGTCTTTCGCAAGCTCGGCGTGCGCAGCCGGCGCGAGCTGTCAAGCCACGCGCGCTGAGGCCACGGCGGGGGGCGAGCGCTCGGCCGCGGCGAGGCGGCGCGCAGGGCGAGGCGCAGGCGGGCGCGGCGCGGGGCGGGCGCGGGCGCGGGGGGCGAGCGCGGGCGCGGGGCGAGCGCGGGCGCGGGGCGAGCGCGGGCGCGGGGCGAGCGCGGGCGCGGGGCGAGCGCGGGCGCGGGGCGGGCGCGGCGGGCGCCGGGCGGCGCTAGCGCAGCGCGATCACGAACGCGGTCTCTTCCATCGGCCCGTACCGGGAGCGGTATCGCGCGCGAACGCGGACGGCGACGCGGCTGGCGCGCGCGAGCCTGCGCGCGGCACTCGAGCCCAGCGCGAGCTTCACGGCCCGGCCGCGAGCGAACGAGCCGCGCGCGAGGACGACGCCACCCGGGAGCGCCAGCTCGATCCTCCCGGCGCACGGGTAGGTCCGCGGCGGATCGCCCACGACGAGGCACGGGTTGCGCAGCTCCCAGGCACGGCCACTGCGCCGCCGCAGCCGCGGGTCCACGACGGGCGCGACGACGTCCTCGGGCAGCGCGAACGGGACGCGCTCGCAGTCGCGCGCGACGATGTCGCCGGGGTCGAGGCGGTGCCACATGGCGCCTTTGCCCTCCTCGTCGGCGGCGTGGCCGACGACGTCGAGGCCACGGCCGCACACGGCGCGGTCGACGTCGCCGGGGACGGGCGCCTCGACACTGAGCCCTGTGCCGAGCCGGTCGTTGCCGTCGCCGCCGGAGAGCGTGTCGTTGCCGGGACCGCCGACGAGCTCGTCGTCGCCGCGGCGGCCCTCCAGGCGGTCGGCGCCGCTGCCCCCATCCAGGCGATCGGCGGCGGGCCCGCCGATCAGCACGTCGCTGCCGGCTCCGCCGGCGACGCCCTCGACGTCCCTCAGCCGGTCCTGCTCGCCGGGCTCACCGCCACCCGACGTCGCGCCGCCCAGCTCGACGCGCAACGGCCTGCGGCGCTGGATGTAGTCGGCCGTGTCGAACCCCGGACCTCCGTCGGCGAGGTCGGGCTCGGGGCCGTCTGCCTCCGCGGGCGCGGGGTACACCGGCGGAGCGGTGAAGAACACGTCGTCGCCCGCGCCGCCGCCAAGCCGATCCGAGCCGGCGCCGCCCACGAGCACGTCGTCGTCCGCCCCGCCGGCGAGCACGTCGTCGCCGGCGCCGCCGAGGAGCAGGTGCGACTCGGCGACGGCGTACGTCGAGGCCAGCGTGCCGGCGACGACGAGCGAGTCGTTCTCGTCGCCGCCGTCCACGCGGTAGCCCACGAGCGGCCGCCCGCGCGTCGCGCAGCGCGCGGCGTTCGGGTTCGACGCCACGCAGCCACCGCCTGGACGCAGAGCGGCACCGCCGTCCGCGACGTCGATGTAGTCGCCGGCCCGTCCGAGCGTCACGGCGTTGCGCTCGCCCGGCTCGCCCGCGTAGCGCAGCACGACCCCTGGGGAGTACTGCATGTACCGGCAGCTACTCCAGACGTCCGTGCAGTAGTTGACGTCCTCGAGCGTCACCGTCGCGGCCGGCGCGGGCGTCACGCTCACGCCCGCGAGGACCACCGTGACGATGACGATCCGCAGCAGCACTGGCAGGTTTGAACGCTGCC
Source organism: uncultured Actinomycetes bacterium (assembly GCA_963743055.1). Taxonomy (GTDB): domain Bacteria; phylum Actinomycetota; class Thermoleophilia; order Solirubrobacterales; family Solirubrobacteraceae; genus CADCVQ01. Next base: position 516,284 of record CAVUOK010000012.1, read on the forward strand.
CGCCGGCAAAAGTTCCTCGCTTGACGCGTTGTCCATCGCACTGTGGCAACGCAGCGCGTTACAGTGTCCGACATGGCACGCGCACGCCAGTTCTCCGCGCGACTGGACGCCGCGGTGCTGGATCGGCTGGAACGCCGCGGCGCGCGCACGGGACTCAACAAGTCGCGACTCGCCGAACGCTATCTCGATGAGGGAATGCGCATGGAGGACCACCCGGGGGTGGCGTTCCGCGACGGCCCGAGCGGCCGGCGCGCCGGGCTGGCCGGCGGTCCCGACGTGTGGGAGGTCATCGCCGCCATCCACGCGAGTGGGCTGGAGGGAGATGCGGCGCTCCTGGCGGCCGCCGAGTGGGGCGGCCTGACGACGCTGCAGGTCCGCGCGGCCGCTCGGTACTACGGCGAGTACCGCGATGAGATCGACGAGCGGATCCGCCGCCACGTCGAGGAGGCCGACGTGGCTGAGGAGCTCTGGCGTCGTGAGCGCAACGCCCTGGCGTGAGGCTCCTGCTCGACGAGATGCTGCCTGCCGTCATCGCGCAGCAGCTCCGCAACCGTGCCCATGACGTCCTCGCGGTAGACGAGCTTCCCGAGCTTCGCGGCCTCGCCGACGACAAGCTCTTGGAACACGTCCAGCGCGAAGCACGGGCAATCGTCACGTACAACCGCGACGACTTCCTCACCCTCGACGACCGCTATCGCCACGCGGGTCGCGATCATCATTCTGCACCCTCGACGGTTCGTTCAAGGCAGCCAGACGATCGGCGCGCTCGTGACGTCGCTGGACACCTTCCTCACAGCCGAACCACCGTACCCCGGCTTCGTCCACTGGCTCCGATGACCCTTGCGAAGGGAGTGACCTGTCACGGGCGGCCTGACCGGCGCGACGCGGGCGGGCGCTCGTGATGGGCCCGCCGTGCGTGTCGCCCGTCAGGGGACCGGGACGTACGGCTCGTAAGGCGGGCCGCCGAGGCGCTCTCACGGATCGTCGTCGCGTAGCGTGCCGAACCAGCGAGGGCGGGCGGGGATCGCCGGCGATGTGGACGCGGGTACGACCAGGGGACCTGATGACCGCCAAGGAGAACGCGTCGGGTACGCGGCGTGGCTTGCGCGGAAGGACCCCGCGCGCGGCCAGCGCGCGGCTCCCGCGAGCTACGGCGACGCGCCGTCGCCGGCGGCGGCCTCTGAGGCCGGCTTCAGCAGGCGGTGGCACGCGAAGAGGACCGCCAGCAGCGCGACGACGACGAGCCACAGCCTGTAGTCCGTGAGGCTCACCGTCTGCAGGCGGCTGCCGAGGTACGTCACGACGAGGCAGAACGGCGCGATGCCGATCGCGGTCGTCCACGCGTAGCGGGTCCGCTCGACGCCCGTGATCCCGGCCGCGTAGCAGACCGCGTTGAACGGGATCAGCGGCACGAAGCGCGACGCGATCAGGCCGGTCGGCCCGCCGCGGTCGACGAATCCCTCCGCTTTGTCCAGGCGCCGCTGGCCGATGAGCTTGCGCGCGACCGGCCGCCCGACCTCACGGGCCAGCTCGTAGGCGAGCAGCGCGGTGAGAAACCAGCTCACCATCATGAGCGCGAAGCCGAGCCCGAAGCCGTAGACGTAGCCGGCGGCGGCGGTCGTGAGCTCCGCCGGGTACGGGATCGCCGCGTGTGCGAGCACGAGCGCGAGCAGCACGAGCGCGCCGGCGGCCCCGAGCGCATGCGTCCGCGAGCGCACGAGCGCGCCGTCGCCCTCGAACGCGGCCGTCGCGACGCCCCGCAGCGGATCGACGAACCAGAACGCGAGCGCGAGCGCGGCGAGCAGCGCCAGCGTCGTGACGAGCACGGGCCACGCGGAGCCCTTGGCGGTGACGGCAGTCATGGTGAGAGCCCGAGTCTGACGCTACCGGCTCCCGATCCGCGGGACGGAGGCTCGGGGCTGGTACATTGACGTACCACGTTGTTGCAGACGTGTAACACACACCGTGACCCAATCAGCTCAAGTCGATCGCGCGATCCTGGAGGCCGCCCGCCGTGTGACGGAGGAGCTCGGCTGGGCGAACGCCACGCTCGAGCGCATCGCGCGCGCTGCGGGGGTCTCGCGAATGACGCTGCATCGCGCCCGCGTCAGCAAGCAGCGCATCATGGAGGAGCTGTCGCGGGGTCTTGAGGAGGAGCATCGCCTGGCGCTGTGGCCCGCGCTCACCGCCGACGGCGACGCGCGGGCGCGGCTCGAGCTCGCGCTCGGCTTGGAGTGCGAGCTGGCCGAGCGCAACCTGGCTCTGCTCGCGGCGCTCGACGCACAGGCGCACGGCTTCGTGTACCACGAGCAGGACGGCACCGGGCTGTCACGGGACGCTTACACGCAGCCGATCCAGCGGCTCCTGCGCGACGGCGCGCTCGACGGGTCGCTCCGCTCCACCGACGCCGCGGAGACCGCGACGATCCTCTTCAACATGGTCGGCTTGACCTACCGGCATCTGCGCTTGGCGCACGGCTGGCCGCCCGAGCGAGCACAGCGCGGCGTGGTCGCAGCCTGTCTGGCTGGCGTCGTTCCGTGAAGCCGGCCGCCGCCACGCGGTCGACGGCCGGTGGCGCGTATGTCGTCGCGACGCTGTTCTGCGCGGTGTCGATGCTGTCGGGCAGCGCCTACCTGCTCATCAAGCTCGCCGTCGACGACTTGGCGCCGGAGGTCGTCGCCTTCGCCAGAGCGGCACTCGGCGCCGCCGTCCTGTGGCCGCTGGCGTATCGCTGGGGAGCCCTCGCCACGCTGTCGAGCCGCAAGCGCCAGCTGGCGGTCCTCGGGTGCTTGGAGTTCGCCCTGCCGTTCCTGCTGCTCGGCGTCGGCTCACAGTGGATCGCGTCGTCGCTTGCGGGGGTGTTGATGGCCGCCGGACCGCTGTTCGTGGCGCTGTTCGCGCTCCGGCTGGACGCCAGCGAGCATGTGTCGCGCGGCGAGCTGCTGGGCCTGCTGGTGGGCCTGCTCGGCGTGGTGTGCCTGCTCGGCATCGCGTTCAGCGGGCGAGCGATCGAGATCGCGGGCGCGGGGCTGGTGATCGCCGCGAGTTGCTCCTTCGCCCTCGGCGCGCTGTACATGAGGCGGCAGTTCGCGGGCACGTCGGCGCTGGGCGTCGTGGCCGGGGCCATGACCGGCGGCTGCGTGGTGCTCGCGCTGCCGGCGGCGCTCGCCCTGCCCCACGAGTGGCCGTCCGGCTCGACGGTGCTGGAGGTCGGCGTCCTCGGGATCGTGCACGCCGCGCTGAACTACGTCCTCTTCTTCATCCTGGTGCAGCGCGCGGGCGCCCGCCGTGCGTCGGTCACCTCCTACGTCGCACCGGCCGTGGCCGTCCTGCTGGGGGTCCTCGTGCTCCACGAGCCGGCCGGGGCGGGCGTGGTCGCCGGATCGGCGCTGATCGTCCTGGGCTCGTGGCTGTCGACGGGCGGCGCGCTGCCCGCCGGCGCGCGGGCGAGGGTCGCGTGGCGGCCGCGGCGACCTGTCCCGTAGCGCACTCGAGCGGCGGTCGGGGGCCCGGGCTAGACGTGCGCGCCCACGAGGCCGCGCTCGTGCAGGGCCTCGGCGAGCTGCACGGTGTTGAGCGCCGCGCCCTTGAGCAGGTTGTCGCCGACGACGAAGAAGTTCAGCGAGCGCGGGTCGGCAAGGTCGCGGCGGATGCGGCCGACGGCGACCTCGTCGCGGCCGGCGTAGGCAAGCGGCGTCGGGACGTCCTCGATGACGAGGTTCGGGAACGCGCGCAGCGCGTCGAGCGCCGCGTCGAGGTCGACCTCGCGCGCGAACGTCGCGCGCACCGCGACGCCATGGCCGACCATGACCGGCACGCGCACGCACGTCGGTGAGACGGCGAGGTCGGGGATCGACAGGATCTTGCGCGACTCGTCGCGCAGCTTGAGCTCCTCGTCGGTGTAGCCCTCCTCGCCGACCGTGCCGAGCTGCGGCACGACGTTGAAGGCGAGCGTCGCGGCGTGCACCGCGTGCTCCACCTTCGCGGCGGCGGCGGCGCCGTCGTCGCAGAGCTGCTGCACGTCTTGCGCGAGCGGCGCGACCTGCGCGGCCAGCTCGTCGATGCCCTTCTGCCCCGCGCCGCCGGCGGCCTGGTAGCTCGTCGCCACCATCGCGCGCAGGTCGAACGCGTCGTGCAGCGCCTTGAGCGGCAGCATCGCGACCATCGTCGTGCAGTTCGGGTTCGCGACGATGCCGTGGTGGCCGTCGAGCGCGTCCGGGTTGACCTCGGAGACGACGAGCGGGATCGCCGGGTCCTTGCGGAAGGCGCTCGAGTTGTCGACGACGACCGCGCCGGCGTCGACGAAGCGCTGCGCCCACTCGCGCGAGCGCGTGGCGCCGGCGGAGAACAGCGCGATGTCGAAGCCCTGGATGTGCTCGTCGTCGAGCGGGGCGACGGTCAGGCCGCCGTCGAGCACGCGGCCGACCGAGCGCGACGACGCGAACGGAACCACCTCGGATGCCGGAAAGTCGCGCTCGCGAAGCAGCCGCAGCATGACCGTGCCGACCGCGCCCGTGGCGCCGACGACCGCGACGCGCAGGCCCCGCGTCATGCGAACTCCCCGAACGGGCGCTCGGGCCGGATCGTGTCCGGGCCGGAGAGCTCGAAGGCCGTGTGCAGGGCGCGGACGGCGGCGGGCACCTGGTCGCCGGCGATGACGCACGAGATCTTGATCGGCGAGGTCGCGATCATCTCGATGTTGACGCCCTCGTCGCCGAGGACCGTGAAGACCTTCGCCGCGACGGACGGATGCGACTTCATCCCGGCGCCGATGATCGAGACCTTGCCCATGAGCTCGTCGCTGTTCGCCTCGATTCCAAGCTCGGACTCGAGCGGCGCGAGCGCGACGCGCGCGGCCTCGAGGTTCGAGCGCGGGATCGTGAACGAGATGTCCGCGAGCTTGCCCGCGGAGACCGGCTCGTTCTGGATGATCATGTCGACGTTGACCGCGCCGTCGGCGAGCACGGTCGCGATGCGGCCCGCGATCCCGGGGCTGTGCGGGACGTCCTTGAGGGTCACGCGCGCCTCCTCGGTGGAATGCGTGACGGCGGTGATCAGCGGCTGCTCCATGGGCCGATCTACGGTAGCGAATCGGGCTGCGGCCGCCGAGGCGACCGCAGCCCGGATCGCGTCACAGCGTGATCGCGACGCGCCTGACCACCGCGGAGCGGCCGTGGCCGCGGGTCGTCGTGAGCATGTAGCGCCCGGCGGCGAGCGGGCGAGCTGCCCGCATCCGCAGGTCACGCCCGCGCACGGTGCCGGCGGCGACGGTGCGCCCGTTGCGGCTCAGCCGCGCCTTCGCGCCGGCGGTGCGCCCCGCGCGCGGAGCGAACTTGCACGTGACGAGCGTGCCGCGCCGCGTGCAGACGACCGTCCGGCCGCTGCGACCGCGCGGGCCGCGCGATCCCTTCGGTCCCTTGGTGCCCGCCGGACCCTTGGCGCCGGGCGCGCCGGCGAGTCCGGGCGTGCCCGCCGGGCCGGGAGGGCCAGCATCGCCCTTCGGCCCCTGCGCCGGTGCCGTCGCCGCCGCCGTGGTGACGGTCAGCTCGGCGCCCGTCACGGTGCCGCGCGCGTTCGTCGCGATCGCGCGGTAGTGGTAGGTCGTGTTCGGGAGCAGGCCGCCGGCGGCGATGCTCACCGTCTGCGCCGCGTCGCCGGACACCGGGACGTCGGCCGTCTGCCAGGCGAGCTGGCCGCTCGCGAGCCCGTAGGCGATCCGGACGACGGTCGGCGAGCCGTGCGGCGTGACCGTCGCGCGGAACGTCGCCGTGCTCGAGGTCGTCGCGGCACCGTCCGCCGCGAGCGTCGCGATCTCCGGCGCGGCGGTGCCGCCCCCGCCCTCTTCCGGCGTGGTCTTGTGGCCCAGGATCTGCAGCTCGGCGACGTCCATGTAGAACGGATGGCCGTGGTTGCTCAGCGCCTGCAGCTGGACGTAGCGGGCGCCGGGGATCTCGTGCGCGAGCGAGACGTCCTGCGCCGCCCCCGCATCGGCCGGGCCGAAGCTGCCCGTGGCCGCGGTCGTGAACGGGCCGGGGTCGCCGTCGTCGTCGCGGGCGACCTTGACGCGGTAGCCGGCGAGCTGCGCGCTCGCGTCGTCGCCGCAGCCGGGGCTCGGATCGATCGCGATGCGGGTGATCGTCACGTCGTCGGGCAGCGCGACGACGATCTGCTTGGGCCCGCCGACGCCCGGCGCGGGCACGGCGGGAGCGTCCGTGCTCCAGACGGTCCCCGGATCGCCGTCGATCGCGTGCGCGGGTCCGCATCCGAACACCGACGTGTCGGGGCCGGTGAAGCTGCGGACGATCGCGCCGCCGCCGGCGGACGCCCAGTTGCGACGCACGAGGAGGTCGCGGGTCACGCTGCCCGACGCGGGAACGGTCACGCCGCTGACGCCGTCGAGGCTGCCGGGAGGCGCGCTCGCCCGCAGCCGCGGGTAGATCCCGGCGGGCACGTCGGCGATCTCGAACGCACCGGTGGGTCCGGTCGTCGCCGAGAGGTCGAGCCCGAGCCCCGCGTCGTGCCCGCTCACGCCGACCGGGACGTCCTGCAGCCCCTTGCCGGCGTCGTCGCGCACCACGCCTTCGATCGTCGCGCTGCCGGCGGCCGGGCCGGGCGGCAGCGAGAAGTCCTCGCTCACCCGCACGTCGGATGCCGAGTCGGCCGCGGCGAACCAGCCCATGCCGCGCGCCGCGAAGACCTCCCAGATCGTGCCTGCGTCCCGGCCGGCGGGCGCGGTGACCGCGTCGGCCTGCAGGATCGCGTTGCGCTGATCGAGGAAGGACGGCTCGGGCGGCGAGAGGCGCAGCGCGTCTGACACGAGCTGCTCGGCGCGCTCGATTCCCGCGGCCGTCCCGTGCTCGGCGATCAGCGCCGCGCGCAGCTGCCACAGCGTCTGCGCCCAGATCTCGCCGTCGGCGTGGGGCTCCGCGCCGCCGAAGACCTTGCCGAAGTCACCGAACGTGTAGCCGCCTTCGCCGGCGGTCGGGGTCCCCGGACATGCCGGGTCGCCGGCGCCGACGGGGCAGTCGATCGGCTCGGAGCGCAGGACGTCGCGCCCGCCCGTCTGGTACTCGGCCAGGCGGACGTCGGCGACGCCGGGCGCGTCCGGCAGGTTGCCCTCGCGGTCGAGCTTGTCGAAGGCGTACCAGTCGCTCCAGGCCTCGCCCATCGCCGCGGAGTGCGCCAGGTTCAGCGCCCCGAAGCCTTCGCTGTCCGTGATCAGGCGGGTCGTGAAGCCGTGCGTGTACTCGTGGTAGACGGTCTCGGCGTCGTCGGAGCCCGAGAGGGAGAACAGCGGGCTCGGTCCGAACGGGCCCGGAGCGGCGCCGGTGAGGAACATCGACATCAGGCCGGGCGTGCCGTCGGGCAGCGTCCCGAACGACGCGTTGTCGGAGTGCAACTCATCCGGCAGGCCGCCGAAGGTGTCGGCGCCGTCCATCGACTGCGCGTAGACCGGGTCGTCGTCCTCGAACGCGCCCTCCGAGGCGGTGAAGCCGATCGGAGGTGCGGCGAGGTGGTCGTGAAAGCGGTTCACCTGCCAGAAGAGCTGCACCGCGTCCTGCTCGCGGTTGGCCTGCCACGAGAAGCGCTTGGACGGGTCCCAGGCGCACGTCGCGCCGTCCTGCGGGCAGCGCCCGGGCTCGAGCGCGAACCCCTGAAACGGATAGACGAATTCCGTGCCCGAGGACGGGCCGACGTCGCTGCCGGGGGCGGGCGTCAGGTTGATGCCGGCCGGGCCGAACGGGACGACGTCGGGTGCGTCGGTGAAAGCGTAGGCGTTGGAACCCTTGAGCTTCGTCGGAGCAGCCGGCGTGTCGAGGTACGGCGCGAGGTCCACCGTCGTCGCCGATCCGCCCGCGGGCGCGCCCGGCCACGCCGAGTAGACGCTCGCCGCGTTCGCCGACAGCACGCGGTTGGCCCGGCGCACGACCGCGCCGCTCGTCGCGTCGACGAGCACGTCGTCGAGGCGCCCGGAGCCTGCGGCGACGAGCGCGCGCCAGCCAAGGCGCGCCGTCGGGCCGACGTGGAAGATGACGGCCGAGACGCGCGCCGTGCCGGCGGCTGCCGCGGGTGCGCCTGATGCGCGCGCGGCGGCCTTCGCGGCCTCGCCGCGCGACACCGCGGCGCGCGTGCCGGCGACGGACAGGTCCGGATCCGGCGACCCCACGAGCTCGATCAGGCGCCCGCGGGCGTCGAGCACGGCGCGCACGCCCGAGTCGATCGACGTCACGCCACCGTGCGACTGCGTCAGCTGGACGCTCACGAGCCCGCCGGCGGAGCGGCGCTGAGCCCCGGCCGCGAGCCGCGCGACGTCGGCGGCGCCGAGGCCATAGACCGCGGCGTGATCGCGCAGGAAGCGCAGGGCCACCTCGGCGGCGGTGTCCGTGCTCGGTCCGGTCAGCGTCCCGTCCAGGCGCCCCACGACGCGCGGGCGCCCCGTGGCGCGGTCGATCGACAGCAGGGCGCGGCGCCCGAGCTGCGCGCGCAGGTCGCGGCGCGCCGCCCGTGCGGCTGGGGCGACGGCGGGGCGAGCCGAGCCAGCCCTGCGGTCCATGGAGCCGTTGGCGAGGCTCGCCGCGGAGGCGGATGCAGCGCCGACCTCCACCGCGCAGAGCAGCGCGAGAGCAGAGGTGAGCAGGAGCCGTGAGACGAGCATGGGCGGCCTTTCGAGCGGGGTGGGCGTGCTGGCGTGCACACCCGCCTGTCGCAGCACATCGGATTAACGGTTCAAATCTCATGTGTGAACTCCGGCACACAGCCGTGAACCGGTTTAGGCTCGGCTTCCGACAAGCAGGTCATGAGGTCAGTCCTGATGAGCATCGAGCGCAGCGACTCCGACGTGCTGGCCGCGGTCGCGGCCGGGGAGCGCCAGGCGCTGCGCGTGCTCTACGACCGCCATGCCCCGTGGCTCTCGCTGCGCCTGGCGCGGCGCTGCGCGGACCCGGGCATCGTCGACGAGACGCTGCAGGACACGTTCGTGGCGGTCTGGCGCAGCGCCGGGCGCTACAAGGGCGAGGGCGACGTGGGCGCCTGGATCTGGGGCATCGCGATCCGCCGGTTGATCGACGCGCTGCGCCGGCTGCCGCGGTCGGAGGTGCTCGTGGCCGAGGTCGACGACCGCCGCTGCGCCGAGGAGGAGGTCCTGCTCGGCGTCGAGTACGGCGACTTCGGCGGCGCGCTGCAGCGGTTGTCGCCGCAGCTGCGTGCCGTCGTGCAGGCGACGGTGCTCGACGGCCTGACAAGCCGTGAGGCGGGCCGGCTGCTCGGCATCCCGTCGGGCACGGTGAAGACGCGGATGATGCGCGCCCGCGCGCAACTCAGAGAGGAGCTCGCATGACCTGGCACGTGTCACCCGAGCTGCTGGCGCGCTACGCCGGCGGCGACGCCGATCAGGCGCAGGCGTTCTCCGTCGAGGCGCATCTGCCGGCGTGCGGGGACTGCCGCCGGGAGGTCGCGGGGCTCGTCGACGGCGATCTCCTCGCGCGCTCCTGGGAGAGCATCGAGCTGCGCCTCGACGCGCCCCGGCGTGGACCGGCCGAGGCCGGGCTCGTGCGCGCGGGCGTGCCCGAGCACGTCGCACGGCTGCTCGTCGCGACGCCCGCGCTGCGGCTGTCGTGGCTGCTGGCGTGCGCCGTGGTGCTGATCTTCGCCGTCTGGGCGGCAGGCGAGGACGTGCACGGGGACTACTGGTTTCTCGTCCTGGCGCCGCTGCTCCCGCTCGCGGGCATCGCGGTCGCCTACGGGCCGGACGTCGATCCCACCTACGAGATCGGGCTCGCCGCGCCGATGCGCAGCTTCGGCCTGCTGCTGGTCCGCGCGCTCGCGGTGCTCGTGACGACGAGCGCGATGGCGGCGGTCGCCGCGGTCGCGCTCGACGGCCCGCAGTGGGTCTCCGCCGCCTGGCTTTTGCCCTCGCTCGGGCTGACGCTTGCGAGCCTCGCGCTATCGACCCGCGTCTCGCCCGCCGCCGCGTGCGGATCGCTCGCGGCGCTGTGGATGGGCGCCGCCGGCGCGGGCTGGCACTGGGCGCGCGATCCCGTGGCCCTCTTCGGCACCGGCGGGCAGCTGACGTTCGCGCTGCTGGCCGCCGTCGCCGTGCTCGTGCTCGCCCGCGACGCCGACGGCTTCGAACGCCGAGGATCGATCTCATGAGCGACACCACGATCGCGATGTCACGGCTGTGCAAGCGCTACGGCGCGAAGGACGTCGTCGCGGACCTGAGCCTCTGCATCCGCCCCGGCATCACGGGGCTGCTCGGGCCAAACGCCGCCGGCAAGACGACGCTCATGCGGATGCTCGCGACGGTGCTCGCGCCGACGGCCGGCGACCTGCGCCTGCTGGGCCGCGATCCCGCGGACCCCGAGCAGCGCACGGACCTGCGCCGCCGGCTCGGCTACATGCCCCAGGAGCCGGGCTTTCACCGCGGCTTCACGGCCTTCGAGTTCGTCGACTACGTCGCGATCCTCAAGGAGATGACCGACACCGGCGCGCGCCATCGCGAGGTGCGGCGCGTGCTGGAGCGAGTCGGCCTCGGCGACGTCGCGGGTCGCCGCATCCGCAAGCTCTCGGGCGGCATGCGCAAGCGCGTCGCGCTGGCGCAGGCGCTGCTCGGCGATCCTCGGATGCTCGTCCTCGACGAGCCGAGCTCCGCGCTGGATCCCGAGCAGCGGATGCGCTTCCGCGAGCTCGTCTCCGAGCTCGACGACGGCAGCCGGATCGTGCTCGTGTCCACGCATCAGACCGAGGACGTCGCCGCGCTCTGCGAGCGGGTGATCGTCCTGCGCGAGGGCAGCGCGACGTTCGACGGCAGGCCGGCTCAGCTCAGCGCGATCGCGCAGGGGCGCGTGTGGATGGCCGCCGAGCGCGACGACTCCGCGCAGCTGTGGTGGCGCACGGCCGAGGGCGAGTACCGCCATGTCGGCGACCCGCCGCCGGGCGCGCGGCTCGTGGCGCCGAGCATCGAGGACGGCTACCTGCTGCTGGCCGGGGCGGACGCCGTCGCCGCGGACGAACGGTTGGCGTCATGACCGCGACGTCGGTCACGCCGGCCCCCGCCGCGCGTGCGCGGACCGCCCGCCCGCGCTCGGCGCTGTGGCCGCTGGCTCGCGTCGAAGGCCGCCGCCTGCTGCGCCACCCGGTCTTCCTGGTCGGCGCGGTCGTGAGCAGCGCGACCGTCCTGCTCGCGAGCGGCGAGCTCTCGCGTCGAGGCGTGCCGATGGGCGCCCTGGACAGGACGGAGCTCGTCAGCTTCCTCGCCGGCGACGCGTTCGTCATGGTCGGCGGCGCGTTCTGGACGTTCCTCGCGACGTTCCTCGCCGCAAGCCGCGAGCGCCGCGACGCGGCGGAGGACTTCTACGCGGGCCAGCCTGTGAGCCAGCCCGTGCGGACGGCGGCGGCGTTGCTGTCGGTGGGCTACGCCGGCCTCGCGGCCTTGGCGCTGGTCGCCGTGTCGACGCTCGTGTTCCTCGGCGTCGACGGAGCGGTGTCGGTGGGCGGCCGGCGGTACACCACGCTCCCGCTCGACCTCCTCCAAGGCCCGCTGTACGTCGTCTTTGCGGGTGTGCTGGGCGTGCTGGCCGGCACCTGGACGCGGCACGTCTACCCGGGCGTATTCGCCGCGGTCGCCCTGTTTCTCCCGCCCGTCGCGCTCGTGCCGTGGCTCCTGCTGGACGACGACTTCTCGCGCGGCTTCTACGGCGCCTTCATGTCGCACCTGCCGGGGGTCGGGTGGCGGCTGCTGGGCATGGCCGGCCTTGCCGTGCTGGCCGGCGCGGTGGCCTTCGCGCGCAGCAGCCGAGGGTTGGGCGTGGGGGTCGTGGCGGGTGCGGGGCTCGCGGCCGTGGTGGCGTTCGCGATCGCGGCGCCGTCCAACGGCTTCGGCGCGGCATGTGCCGCGGCAGACGACGGATCGGATGGCGCCGCGAGCGGCCTGAACGCACGGGCGGACGCCGGCAACCTCGACTTCGAGCGCGGCGATCTCAGCGGCTGGCACACGCACACCGTCGGCGGTAGCGGCTGGCGCGCGTACGACGCCGGCTATGCGCCGCCGGGTCAGCCGGCCGGCGATCCCCGCCTGCCCGTCCCGCCCCAAGGGCGCTTCGCGGCGCTGACCGATCCGTGCGGTCCGGGGACCAGGATCCTCTACCGCGATCTCGCCCTCGACGGCCGCAGCACGCTGCGGTTCAAGCTGCACTACCAGCGCTACAGCTCGCAGTTCGGCGCGTCGGGGAGCCTGGACCAGAGCAGCACGCTGCTGCTTCGCGTCGACATCATGGACACGTCCGCGCCGATCCTCTCGGTGGCCGCCGCGGACGTCCTGGCCACGGTCTACCGGACGATGCCCGGCGACAAGCCCGAGCTGGGTCCGCGGCCGATGCGCTTCGACCTGTCGCCATGGGAGGGTCGGACGGTGCGCCTGCGGTTCGCGACGGTCGACGCCGACAGCCCGGTGCGAGCGGTCGTGGACGATGTCCGGCTCGACCCGGCTCACTGAGCCGGCTCGCGTGGTGCGGCTCGCGCGGGTCGCGAGGACGATCTTCTGGCCGGCGCTGCTCGGCGGCGCGGTGGCGTGCGGAGCGGTCGTCCTGCTCGCGTCGCTCGACGGGTCGCCCGCGGGCCACTGGCCCGGCTTCGGCGCCACGGCGCTGAGTGCCGGCGCAGCGTTCGTGCTCGACGACGATGCCGGTGCGGCGGCCGCCGCGACGCCGACCTCGCTCGCCCGGCGGCGGCTGCTGCGCATCGCACTCGCGTTGCCGCTGCTGTGCGGCGCGTGGGCGGCGTCCTTGTGGTTCGCCACCCCCGCCGACGCCACGCTGTTCGGCCCGGATGCGCGCGGCGGGCTCAGCGTGCAGTTCGCCGCGATGCTCGCGGTCACGCTCGCGGGCTCGGGGCTCGCCCTTCGCATCGTGCCCGAGGGGCGCGCCGGCTGGGCGGGCGTCGTCGCGCCGTTCCTGCTGCTCGCCGTGGCCTACTGGCTGCCGGAGCGCTGGACGTTGCTCGCGACGCCCGGTGACGGCGCGTGGGCAGCGTCGCAGCTGCGCTGGATCGCGCTGCTGGTGGTCGCGCTGGCGGTGCTCGCGTGGGCGAGCCGCGATCCCGCCGCGCGCCGCCCGCGCTGGTCGCCGCGCTGACGCGCGCCGAGGTGTGGAGCGGTCGCGGCGCAGGGGACGAGCTGGGCGCGATGCCGCTCGCCCGCAGCCCGAAGCTACGCTTGGTCGCGCTGTGAACCCTCCCGCGAGACAGGCCACCACACCCGCACGGCAGGCCGCGGTCTGGAGCGAGCGGCTGGCCGAGGAGGTCGAGGCGCGGGTCGCGGCCAGCGGTGCCGCCGGCCCGATCGTGTGCGCGTCGGGCATCTCGCCGTCGGGGCCGATCCACATGGGCAACCTGCGCGAGGTCTTCACGACGCATCTCGTCGCCGAGGCGCTCCGCGACCGCGGCCACGACGTCGTGCACCTGCACTCCTGGGACGACTACGACCGGCTGCGCAAGGTGCCTGCCGGCGTGAGCCCGTCCTTCGAGCGGTACGTCGGGATGCCGCTCGCGCGCGTGCCGGATCCGTGGGACGCCGACGCGGGCTCCTACGCCGAGCACTGGATGGACGAGTTCACGAGCGCGCTGCGCGAGCTGGGCATCGAGCTGCACGAGGTGCGCCAGTCCGCGCGCTACCCGGCCGGTGCCTACAACGCCCGGGTCCGCCAGGCGATGGACGCGCGCGAGCTGATCTTCGACACGCTCGCCGCGCAGCAGACGTCCGGCCGCCATGAGAAGCCCCTGGAGGAGCGCCGGCGCGAGTACTTCCCGTTCAAGCCGTTCTGCACGGTCTGCGGGCGCGACGACACGCAGGTCACGGCGTACGACGGAGCGGCCGAGACCCTGACGTGGCGCTGCCGCCACGGGCACGACGGCGCGATGTCGCTCGCCGACGGCGAGACGATCAGCGGCAAGCTCGTGTGGAAGGTCGACTGGCCGATGCGCTGGGCGTACGAGGGCGTCGCGTTCGAGCCCGCCGGCGAGGACCACCACGCACCCACCGGCAGCTTCACGGTCGGCAGCACGCTCGTGCGCGAGGTCTTCGGCGGCGAGGCGCCGAGCTCGGCGGTGTACTCGTTCGTGTCGCTCGCGGGGATGGGCGGCAAGCTGTCGGGCTCCGCGGGCGGTGCCCCGATCCCCGAGACCGCGCTGCAGGTGCTCGAGCCGGCGATCGTGCGCTGGCTGTACATCCGCCGGCTGCCGTCGCAGTCGTTCGCGATCGACCTCTCGCCGAAGGGGGTGCAGAAGCTCTACGACGAGTGGGATCGCTTCGTCGCCGGTGCGGGTGGGGCCGACGCGAGCGCCGCCGACGCGGCGATGTACCGGCTCGCCGTGCAGACGTCGGCGGGCGCGGTCGCGAGCGCGGGGCGCCGGGTACCGTTCCGGCTGCTTGCCGCCGCGGCCGACCTCACGCAAGGCAACCGCGCGCAGATCGGCCGGATCGTCGCGCAGCACCTCGACGAGCCGGTCTCCTCGATCGACGAGCTGCTCGCCGAGCTCGAGCCGCGGTTGAGCTGCGCGATCGCGTACGTCGAGCTGCTGGACCCCGAGCAGCGCACGACCGTCCGCGCGTCGTTCTCCGGCGAGACGTGGGATGCCCTGGACGCCGCTACCCGTGACGGCGTCGCGACGCTCGCCCGCGAGCTGGGCGACGCGTGGACGCTCGAAGGTCTCACCGCGCTCGTCTACGCGATCCCGAAGGTCATGCTCGGCCTGCCGCGCGACGCCGCGCCGAACCCGCAGCTCAAGGTCGCGCAGCGGACGTTCTTCAAGGCGCTCTACCGGCTGCTGTGCGGTTCGGACACCGGCCCGCGCCTGCCGACGCTCATGCTCTCGATCGGTCCCGACCGCACGCGCGAGCTGCTCGTCGGCTTCTAGGATCGCAGGAGGGCGAGCGCGGCCGCGAGCGTCGGGCTTGGGCGCATCGCGGCCTCGACGCGGGCCGGGTCGGGCCGGTAGTAGCCGCCGAGGTCGACCGGCGTGCCCTGCACGAGGAGCAGCTCGTCGGCGATCTGGTCCTGGTTTGCGGACAGCCGGTCCGCGACGGCTGCGAAGCGCTCGGCGAGCGTCGCGTCCTCGGTCTGGGTCGCGAGCTCCTGCGCCCAGTACAGGGCGAGGTAGAAGTGGCTGCCGCGGTTGTCGAGCTCGCCGGCCTTGCGCGACGGCGAGCGGCCGTTCTCGAGGACCTGGCCGGTCGCCCGGTCGAGCGCCTCGCCGAGCAGCCTGGCGCGCGCGTTGCCGGTCTTCTCGGCGAGCATCTCCAGCGACACCGCGAGCGCGAGGAACTCCCCGAGCGAGTCCCAGCGCAGGTGGTTCTCTTTCAGCAACTGCTGGACGTGCTTGGGCGCCGAGCCGCCGGCGCCCGTCTCGAACAGGCCGCCGCCGTTCATGAGCGGGACGATCGAGAGCATCTTCGCGCTCGTGCCGAGCTCGAGGATCGGGAAGAGGTCCGTGAGGTAGTCGCGCAGGACGTTGCCGGTCACCGAGATCGTGTCGTGGCCGGCCCGGGCGCGCTCGAGCGTGAAGCGCGTCGCCTCGGCCACGGGGAGGATCTCGATGGTCAGACCGTCGGTGCCGAGCCGCTCGAGCGCCGGGCGGACCTTCTTGAGGAGCTGCGCGTCGTGCGGGCGGGTCTCGTCGAGCCAGAAGACCGCGGGCGCGCCGGTGGCGCGGGCCCGTCGCACGGCCAGCTTCACCCAATCCTCGATCGCCGCGTCCTTGGTCTGGCACATGCGCCAGATGTCGCCGGCGTCGACCTCGTGCTCGAGCAGGGTGGCGCCCGTCTCGTCCACGACCCGGACCGTGCCCGCCGACGCGATCTCGAACGTCTTGTCGTGCGAGCCGTACTCCTCGGCCTTCTGCGCCATGAGGCCGACGTTCGGCGTCGTGCCCATCGTCGCCGGGTCGAAGGCGCCGTGCTCGCGGCAGTGGTCGACGGTCTCGGCGTACAGCGCCGCGTACGAGGAGTCGGGGATGACGAACTTCGTGTCCTGCAGCTCGCCGGCCGCGTTCCACATCTGCCCGCTCGAGCGGATCGCGGCGGGCATCGACGCGTCGACGATGACGTCGGACGGGGCGTGCAGGTTCGTGATGCCCTTGTCGGAGTCGACCATCGCGATCGACGGGCCGGCGGCGAGCGCTTGTGCCACGGGCTCGCGGACCTCCGGGTGCGCGCTCAAGAGGCTGCCAAGGCCGTCGTTGGGGTTGGCGTCGTCGAGGCCCTCGTAGACGTCGCCGACGACGGCGCGGACCGCGTGGCCGAAGATGATCGGGTCGGAGACCTTCATCATCGTCGCCTTGAGGTGAACCGAGAAGAGCACGCCCTGCTGCTTGGCTTCGGCCACCTGCTCGGCGAGGAACGCGTCGAGCGCCGCGCGACGCATGACGGCCGCGTCGAGCACCTCGCCGGCGAGCACCGGCGTCTTCGCCTTCAGCACCGTGGCGGTGCCGTCGGCCGCCGTGTGCTCGATGCGCACGACGGTGCCGGCCTCGACGGTCACCGACCGCTCGGTGAAGCGAAAGTCGCCGCCGGACATCGTCGCGACGTGCGACGCGTAGTCTGGCGACCACGCGCCCATGCGGTGCGGGTGCTTGCGCGCGAAGGCCTTGACCGACGCGGGCGCGCGGCGGTCGGAGTTGCCCTCGCGCAGGACCGGGTTGACCGCCGACCCCTTGACGGCGTCGTACTTCGCGCGGGCGGGGTCGGCCGGGTCCTGCGGATAGTCCGGGATCGCGTAGCCCTGCGCCTGCAGCTCTGCGATCGCCGCCTTGAGCTGCGGCAGCGACGCGCTGATGTTCGGCAGCTTGATGATGTTCGCCGCGGGCGTCGTGGCGAGCTCGCCGAGCTCCGCCAGCGCGTCTGGCACCCGCTGCTCGGGCGTGAGCAGCTCGGGGAACCGGGCGAGGATCCTGCCGGCGAGCGAGATGTCGCGCAGCTCGACGTCGACGTCCGCCGCGGCCGCGAACGCCTTGACGATCGGCAGCAGCGATTGCGTGGCGAGCGCGGGCGCTTCGTCGGTGTGGGTGTAGATGATCTTCATCGGCGGGCGGAACGGTACCGGCGAGCTTCGCGAGGTGGGTGGTGCGTTCTACTCGGTCTATATGCGAGTAGACCGCACCACTACCGCCAGATCCGGCGGCGCTGCGTCTCGAGCGGCGGGACGCTCGACGCCTGCACGGCGAGGGCGCGGCCGCGCGGGTCCGTGCCGTGGCAGTAGACGAGCTCGCCCTTGCCCATCCACCGGCGCCACGCGATGTGAAACGCCTCCGCGCGCTCCTTGCGGCGCGCGAGGTCGGCGGGGACCGCGTGCCAGGCGGTCCGCCGGCCGACGAACCCGGCAGCCACCTTGCGCGAGACCACGTAGCGCGCGAGGCCGCCCCCGCCGAACAGCTCGTCGAGCGCCGCGCTCACGTTCTCGCTCACCTCGACCTCGGCATCCGGGAGGCTGACGCGTACCCAGCCCTCGGGGCGGACCGTGAACTGCGTCGACGCGGCCACGCTCGCCGGCAGCTCGCCCAGCGCGACGTACGCGTCGCACACGGCGGCCGCCGCCCATTCGAGCGGCAGCTGCTCCGGGTAGGCGCGCCGGCCCGCGAGCCAGCGCCGGCGCGGCGGGCTCACCGCGGCGAGGGTCGACGGCGGCTGCGCGGCGGCCGAGGCCCGGCGGGGGTTGCGCACGACGAGCACGTCGAGGTCGACGCCGCGGTAGGGCACGCCGATGCCCCAGCGGACGCGGGCCGCGTCGCGGTCGGCCGCGCGCTCCTGCTGCTCGATGTTGATCGCGACGAAGCGGTCGGCTGCGGGCGCGCCGTACGGCGACAGCTCGGGGTGCACGTGTGAAGGACCCGTCTCGATCGTGCCGTCCTCGCAGGGAGCGTGCAGGTGCGCGTGGCGGCGCACGAAGCGCCCGTAGTCGGCGTGGCCTCGTCCCAGCGACGGCGCGACGCACACGACGTCCCAGTTGTTGGCGAGCTTCGACTGGTCGGCCGGGTCCAGGCGCAGCGAGCGCCCGCGCATCTGGCGCACGGAGACGTCGGCGGCGACCGCGGTCATGTCGACGAGGACGTTGACCGGCGGGCAGTCCCAGCCCTCGCCGAGCAGGCCGCGCGTCCCGACGAGCACGAGCGTCTCGCCCGCCGCGAGCAGCTCAGTCGCCCAAGCGGTCCAGACCTGCGAGTCGAACGCCGCGTCGGCGTGGCGCAGCACGATCAGCCCGCCCTCGGGCTCGGCCCGCAAGCCGGCGGCGAAGGCGGTCCCGGTCGCGAGGTCTCCCTCGACGGCCGGTCCCTCGCCGGTCGCCGGTCGCTTGCGGGCGGCCGGTGGCTCGGCGCGAACGGTTCCCCCGGCGGCGAAGGGCCAGTCGCCCGACGCGAGGGCCGCCAGCCGCTCAACCCACCAGTCCGCGTCGACCGGCAGCACCGCGAACGTCTCGCCGGTCACCAACGCGGGGCGCGCGCCGATGAGCCGCTCGTCCGCTCCGAGCGACGCCAACAGGCCGCGACCGCCGCCCGTGAGCGCGAGCGGCGAGTCCGCGGGCTGGCGCGGCGGGCGCTCGGAATCGCACATGACGACGGCCCGCAGCGCCGCCCCGCGCGCGTCGTACTCGCAGGCGAGCACGTCGCACATCGCCAGCGGCTTGGCGGCCGAGCTCAGCAGCACGCGGTCGACCTCGCCGCCGCTGCGGCGGATGCCCTGGCGCGTCACGGTGAAGCCGAGGTCCCGCAGCGCGACCTGCAGCGCGTCGAGCCGCCGTGCCGCCTCCGCGCTCGCGTCGGCGCGCAGGCAGCGCAGCGCGTAGTCGTCGAGCAGCACGACCCAGTCGTCGATCGTCAGCGCCGCGCGGTGCTGCTCACCGCGCGGCGCGTCGGAAGGCGGCGTCACGCCGCGCGCGTGCATCCAGCGCAGCCCGGCGTCCGCGAGCCGCGGCTGGCGGCGCGCGAGCTCGGCCCACGACAGCGCCCCGCCACCCGCCGACAGCCGCTCGCACAGCCGCGACGTGAGCCAGACGTCGAGGCCGAGATGCTCCTCCTCCGAGCCCGGCGCCAGGGCCAGCTCCGACAGCGCGAGCTCGAAGCGAGCGTGGCGGTCGGCGAGCCACTCGTGCTCGGACTGCAACGGCTCACACAGCTGCACGAGCTCCTGATAGGGCGCGAGGAACCCCTCCCGCACGACCGCCGGCGTCGGCACCGAGAAGTCCTCGCTGTCGAGCAGCTGCGCGTAGAGCGCGGCCTGCTCGGCCGTGACGTCGCGCGGGTTCGTGGCCGTCAGCCCAAGCACATGCGCCGGCTCGAGCAGCTCGAGCACGGCCTTCAGCAGCGCGCCCCACAGCGACAGCAGGTGATGGCACTCGTCGAGCACGACGACGCGCACGCCCGCGTCGCGCAACGCTGCCACGCGGGCGCGGGCGTTCGCCGACAGCAGCTCGTCGGCGGGCAGCTCGGGCAGCTTGCCCGCGGCGACCTGCCGCTTCACGCCCGCCACCAGCCGCGCGACGTCGCGCGAGCGCCGCGCAGCCGCGGCTCCCTCCCAGCCCGCCGCCTCCGCTACCACCTCCGCGACCGACTGTCCCGTCACGCCCGCGCGCTCGCGCGCCCACGCGCCCTCCGCCGCCTCGCGCAGCATCCCCTCCGGGTCGGAGGTCTGGCACAGCGACTGGTAGGTCAGCACGTGGAGGTCCGCGGTGACCGGCCCGAACAGCGCCTGCTTCTCGCCCCACTGGCGCTGGATCGTGCGCGACGGGCACAGCACGAGCGCGGGCAGGCCGAGCCGCCGCACGACCTCCAGCCCGACCACCGTCTTGCCCGAGCCCGGCGGCGCGACGAGCAGCGTCTGGTGGCGCCCGGCGGCGCGGTCGGCTTCGAACGCCTCGAGGCACTGCGATTGATAGCCGCGCCACTGCCCCGAGAAGGACCAGCCGGCGAAGGCCACGCCGTTACCGCAGGAACGCGGCGTGCAGCGCGCGCACGGCCTGCTGCACGCTGTCGAGCTCGATGACGCAAGAGATCTTGATCGGCGACGTCGCGATCATCTGGATGTTGATCCGCTCGGAGCCGAGCGTCGAGAAGACCTGCGCCGCGACGCCCGACTGCGTCTTCATCCCCTCGCCGATGACCGACACCTTGCCGACGGACTCGTCGGTCGTGATCTCGATGCCGAGCTCCTCGGCGAGCGAGGCCAGGGACGCCAGCGCGTCGCGCAGGTCGGCCCGCGGGACGGTGAACGACATGTCCGCGCCGGCGCCGGCGACGGCGGGCTCGTTCTGGATGATCATGTCGATGTTGACGTTCGCGTCCGCCAGGGCCGTCGCGATCCGGCCTGCCATGCCCGGCGCGTTGGGGACGTGCTCGAGCGTCACGCGCGCCTCGTCGGTCGAGTGCGTGACGGCGGTGATCGGGGGGCGCGGGCCCGAGGCGTCGTCGACGACGATCGTCCCGTCGGCGTCGCTGAAGCTTGAGCGGCAGTGGATCTGCACCCCGTGGTTGCGCGCGTACTCGACCGAGCGCAGCTGCAGCACGCCCGCGCCGGACGCCGACATCTCGAGCATCTCCTCGAACGACACGACGGGCAGCTTGCGCGCGTCCGGCACGACCCGCGGATCGGCGCTGAAGACCCCCGCGACGTCCGTGTAGATCTCGCACACATCGGCGCCGATCGCCGCCGCGAGCGCGACCGCGGTCGTGTCCGAGCCGCCGCGCCCGAGCGTCGTGACGTCCTTCGCGGTCGACACGCCCTGGAAGCCCGCGACGAGCACGATCGCGTCGTCGTCGAGGGCGTCGCTGATCCTTTGCGCTCGCACGTCTAGGATGCGCGCCTTCGTGTGCGACGTGTCTGTCACGATCCCCGCCTGTGACCCGGTCAGGGAGATCGCTCGGTGTCCGAGATCGTTGATCGCCATCGCGCACAGCGCGCATGACTGGCGCTCGCCCGTCGACAGCAGCATGTCCATCTCGCGCGGGTCGGGCTGCGGCGAGATCTCGAACGCCTCGGCGATGAGCGCGTCCGTCGTCTTGCCGCGCGCGCTCAGGACCGCCACGACGCGGTTGCCGGCCTCGCGCTTGGCCACGATCCGGTGCGCCGCGCGCTTGAGGCGCTCGGCGTCGGCGACGGACGTCCCGCCGAACTTCATGACCACGGTCCCTGGCATAACGGCTGCGGAGGGTACCGCGTGCAGATGAGCGTGCAGGAGCGGCGGCTCGCCATCCTGGGCGTGGTCGTCGTCGTGCTGCTCGGCGTGGGGATCTGGTTGCTGTTCTTGCGCGGCGGCGACGACGCCCCGACCGTCGAGGCGGGCTCGCGCTTCGGACAGGACAGCGGCAGCGGCTCGGGCGGGACGCTTATGGACACGCTCGCGCCCGTGCTCGCGACCCGCGTGCGCTCGGCGCGCGGCGGATCGGACCCCGCCGCGCCGACCGCCGACGAGGTCGGCCGCGCGCCGCAGGACGCCGTCGCCGGCCTGTTCGTCGTCGGCTTCAAGGGGACGAACTCCGAGGCATCGTTCTTCCAGCGGTTGAAGGCGCGCCCGTACGGCGGCGTGCTGCTGACGAGCTCGAACTACCGCGAGCCACAGCAGCTCTCAGCGCTGACGCAAGCGCTGCAGCGCGCCGCGCGCGAGGCGGGGCACCCGGCGCCGCTCGTCGCCGCCGGGCAGGAGGGCGGCGAGTTCAGCGCCTTCGGCAACCTCGCGCCGCCCGCGCAGGTCGACGTGGGCAACGCCCGCAAGGGAACGCGCGACGTGGCGCTCGCCGCGGGCCGCCAGCTGCGCGCGCTCGGCGTCGGGATGACGCTCGCGCCCAACGCCGACATCGGCGTGGCCGGCGGGCCGGGCCAGGGCCGGGCGTTCTCCGACCAGCAGGCGCGGGTCACGAGCGCCGTCAAGGCGTCGGTGTCGGCGTACCGGCAGTCGAAGGTCGTCGCGGCGCCGGGTCCGTTTCCCGGCGACGGGGCCGCGTCCCAGGACCCGTCGGAGGGTCCCGCGCCGGTCGGCCTGGGCCTCGACGAGCTGCGCTCCTCGGACATGAAGCCGTTCGAGGCGATCGCGACCGGCGAGCGCGCCGTGCCCGCCATCCAGATGTCCAACGCGATCTACGCGGCGTTCGACGGCGTGACGCCCGCGACGCTTCTGCCCGACGCCGTCGACGAGCTGCGCGACCGCCTGGACTTCGAGGGCGCGATCGTGTCGGCGGACCTCGTCGCGACGACCGCGACGACCGGCGGCAGCGTCGGCGAGGCTGCGATCGACGCGCTGCAGGCCGGCGTCGACCTGCTCGTCGTGCCCGGCGGCCGGGCACAGCAGGACGAGGCCTACCGCGCGGTGGTCGCCGCGGTGCGCAGCCGCACGCTGGACCCCGACCGGGTCGCCGACGCGCTCGGCCACATCGCGGACCTGCGCGCGCTGACGAAGGACTCCCGCGACCCGATTCGTCCGGGCGAGTAGGGCGTCGTGTCGCCGCGCGCTCGCGATCGCCTCAAGCCCGTCCAGGCGCAGATCGGCGGGCCGCTGCCGGAGGGGCTGCAGGAGCTGACCGACGAGGAGCTCGCCGACCTCGCCGCCGCGCTGGCGGACGGGCATCGCGAGCAGGCGCGGGCGCTGGACGGCGCGATCGACCACACCCTGCGCTACCTGCCGTGGCCGCTGTCGGGCGTCGTGAAGAAGGTGCTCATAGGATGAACCTCGAGAGCCATGCCGAGGTCATGAAGCTCGCCCGGCTGCTGAGCACGACGCCCGAGCGGCTCGCCTATCTCGGGCGTCTGGACCCGGCCGACACGCGCGCGCTGCGCGAGCGGGCGAACGACGTGTTCCACGAGGACGACCGGCGGCTCGGCCGGGTCGCGCTCGCGAGCAAGATCCCGCCGGCGCGGATGACGGCCTGGATCGCCCAGCATCTCTTCGGACCGCTGCTGTGCGCGCGCGTCGCCGGCCTGCTCGAGACGCGCCGCGCCGTCGACCTCGCCAAGCGCATGCCGCCGGAGTTCCTCGCGCAGCTCGCGATGCACCTCGACCCGCGCCGCGCGCGCGAGATCATCTTCGCGCTGCCGCCCGCGCTGATCGGCGAGGTCGCGGACGAGCTCAACCGCCGCGACGAGCACATCGCGATGGGCCGCTTCGTCGGGAACATGACCGACGACGCGCTGCGGGCGTGCTTCGCGGTGATCGACGACGCGACGCTCCTGCGCATCTCGTACTTCGTCGAGGACAAGGAGCAGCTCGACCATGTCGTCGGCCTGCTCGAGGTCGAGCGCGTGCGCGGCGCGATCCGCGACGCCTCGGCCGAGGACCTGTGGCCTCAGGCGCTGGACCTGCTCACGCGCCTCACGCCGGCGCGGGCCGGCTGGCTGGCCGACCTCGCCGCCGACGAAGACGACGACGTGCTCGGCGGGATGGTCTTCGCGGCCCAGCGCGACGGCCTCTGGGACGTCGTGCTGCCGGTCGTGCGGAACATGAGCGAGGAGGGTCGCGAGCGCTTCGCGCAGCTACCCGCGCTGCACGCGCCGGAGGTGCTCGTCGCGATCTTCGACGCCGCCGTCGACGCCGACGTCCTGCAGGACCTGCTGCCGCTCGCCGCCTTGCTGCCCGAGGAGGGGCGCCAGGTCATCGCGGACCGGGCACCGAGGCTGCTCGACTGACGCCTCGGGCACCGGGCGGCGGCGAGTCGCGAGCGACGTGATGCGCTCGCAACTCGCCGCCCGGCGACGCCCGTCGTGCCTACCGATCTCGCCGCCCCGTCGAGCGCGTAAGCACCGCGGCGGCCGGCAGCGCTACGAGCGCCAGCACCGCGATGCCGAACCCGTCCGGGCGCTCACGCGCGATGACGAGCTGCAGCACGACGAACAGCACCGCGAAGCCGACCCAGAAGGCGACGAACCGAGTGCTGGTCGAGCTCATCGGCCGGCCTCCGCCGTGCAGTGCGCGACGGTCGCCGTCGCGAGCACCGCGAGCAGCAGCTGCGCGAACGACAGCGCGTCCACCCGCGCCGCTGCTTCCGCAGCGCTCGTCGCGATCGTGCCGGCACCGGCTGCGGTCAGGGCGCCGCCGATCGCACGTCGCGCCGCGAGGTGCGGGGACCTCGCGCCTTCGTCTTCGGCCGGATGGGGTCCCGCGACCCGGACCGGCCGCAGCGCCGCCGCGGTGCCGCGGTGCCGCGCGGCAGTGATATCTCGGGAGTCATCGTCATCGTCGTCTCCTCTCTACGAGCACTCCGTGTGCGCATCTGTGACGCCTGGCGGGAAATAGCCGATCGTCACCTTCACGACGCAGTTCTCCTTGACCGCGTACTCCTTGATGGCCTCGAAGACCAGCGTGCCGATGACCGCGCCGCCCGCCGCGCACAGCACCGCACCGGGGCCTGTCTCGGCGCACAGCAGGCCGCCGAGGAGCGCCCCTGCGTCGGATCCGCGACGACGGGATACGTCGCGCCGCGGTGGCTGACGTGCTGGATCAACGTGGTGCCCCGCACCTCGAAGCGCGTCGCCACGCGCTTGCCCCGGGCATCGCGCGCCCATGGCGCTCGCACGACGCCGATCGGATTACCGGACCCGTCGTTGATGAGCACCGCGCCGCTGCGCAACGTGGCGCCGGCCGGCAGCGTGAGCGGATAGCGGAAGGTGGTCGGCGCGCTCGCGGAGCACATGACCGACAGCAACCGCACACCGGTCGCGTGCGCTGGACGGCGCACCGCTCCGGACTGCCAGCTGCGATCGATCGCACTGGTCGTCTTCGAGATCACTGCGCTGCCGGTATCCGCGGCGGGCGCGGCGGCGGCAGTGAGTGCCGCAGATGACGATCGTAGCGGCCGCCAGCAGTGCGCCGGACCGGCCGCGAGGCTGTGGAATCTGCGTGTTCATCGTCTTCCCCTTTCGTTTGGGGCAGCCGATCGGGCGACTGCCCGCGACGAAACTCCACCCGTTTGCGTACCCGGGTCGTTGGCGTGAAAACGGTGGACATGCGTGTGTCCGCGCGAACCCCGCGCGTCCGCGGGATGCTCCGGATCCCGGTGACTCGGGGCCCGTCCGCGCGCGGCTTCGCCAGGGCCCGCGTCGCCGCGGTCAGAGGCGGCGGCGGCCGGAGAAGGCCTTGCCGAGCGTGACCTCGTCGGCGTACTCGAGGTCGCCGCCGACCGGCAGGCCGCTCGCGAGGCGCGTCACGACGACCTCCGGCGCCCGCTCGCGCAGGACGTCGGCGATGTGCAGCGCGGTCGCCTCGCCGGTCGTCGTCGGGTTCGTGGCGAGCACGACCTCGGTGATCGGCTGATCGGGGTCCGTGACGCGGCGGTAGAGCTCGGCGATCTTGAGGTCGTCGGGATCGACGCCGTCGATCGGCGAGAGCGCCCCGCCGAGCACGTGGTAGCGCCCGCGGTACTCGTGCGTGCGCTCGACCGGGATGACGTCGCCGGCCTCCTCGACGACGCAGATGAGGCTCGCGTCGCGGCGGGTGTCCTCGCAGATGCGGCAGCGCGGCGCGTCGGCGAGGTTGAAGCAGACCTCGCACAGGCCGATCTTGTCCTTCACCTCGCGGATCGACTCGGCCAGCGACGCGGCGTCCTCCGGGGACGCGCGCAGGATGTGAAACGCGAGCCGCTGCGCCGTGCGCGCGCCGATCCCGGGCAGCTTGCCGAGCTCGGTGATGAGACGCTGGATCGGCGGGGCGTACAAGTGGGGCTAGAACCCCAGGCCGGGGGGCAGCCCCATGCCGCCGAGGTCAAGGCCGCCGGTGAGGCCGCCCATCTTGGTCGCGGCCATCTCCTGCGCCTGGCGCAGCGCTTCGTTGACGGCCGCCATGACCATGTCCTGCAGCAGCTCCGGATCCTCGGGATCGATCGCGTCGGGGTCGATCGTGATGTCCTTGACGACGAGATCGCCGGTGACGGTCACGGTCACCATGCCGCCGCCCGCGGAGGAGGTCACGGTCTCCTTGGCGAGCTGCTCCTGGGCGGCCACCATGTCCTTCTGCATCTTCTGAACCTGCTTCATCATCTGGTTCATGTTGGGCTGGGGCATCTAGGTGGCCTCGCTCTCGCTCGGTGGTGCCGGGGGGTCGGGATCGGGGTCCGGAAGGATCTCCTCGGCGTCGAACTCCGACACCAAGCGCCGGACCCACTCGTCGTCGGTCGGCGGCGCGGCGGCTGCGGGCTCCGCGTCCCCGCCGAGCGGCGGATCGGCGAGCACGTACGCGATCTGCGCCTTGGCGCCGGTGACCGTGCGCACCGCGAGCGCGACGCACTGGCGGTAGCCGTCGTCGTTGGCCTTGCGGCGGTGGAAGTCGGCGCCGGGCGGGAAGGCGACCGTGACCTGCGTGCCGTCGACAGCGATCGGCGTCGCCTCGGCGAGCAGCGCGGCGCAGAGGGCGTTCTCGGAGCGGACCGCGTCGATGACCGCGGGCCACACCGCGCGCAGGCCGTCGAGCTCGAGGGCCGGACCCGCGCCGGGCGGGGTCGTGACAGCGACGTTGTGTGGCGCGCCGTTGGCGGGTGCCGCGTCGCCGCGCCCGTTCGGCGGCGGGCTCGGCCGCGGCGGCGGCGGCTCGCTTGGCGGGCGCGGGGCGTCCGGCGCGGGGCCGGTCGGCGGAGCGGGGGACTCGGGTCCGGGCGCCGGCTCGCTCGGCGGCACGGGGGACTCGGCATACGGCGCGACGCCGTCAGGGCGCGGAGGCGGGGCTTCGCGCCGAGGAGGCGGCGGCGAGGTCGCGGCTGCGGGCGGCGGAGGGGCGGCGGCCGCGGGCGGCCCGGCGGCGGAGCCAGCGGGAGGCGTGGCGGTGGGGGGTGCGGCGGTCGGCGGAAGGCGCTCGGGCGACGTCGCCGCGGCCAGCGCCGCCTCAAGGCGCTCGATGCGCTGCCCCAGCGCCTGCGACGACGGATCGACCGCCGGCGACGCCGCCTTCACGAGCGCGAGCTCGAGCTGGGTGCGCGCGTCCGAGCCGTTCTTCGTCGCCTCCATCGCGGCGGCGAGCAGGTCGAGCAGGCGCGCGACGGCGGCCGCACCGACGCGGCCGGCCTGCTCCGCCAGGCGCGCGTCGCGCTCGGGCGTGATCGCGAGCTCCGCCGGCACCTCGCCGAGCGTCTGGACGACCATGAGGTCACGCGTGTGCGCCTCGAGGTCGCGGACGAAGCCCAAGGCGTCGCGGCCCGTCTCGGTCAGGCGCGCCGCCGCGCGCAGCGCGCCGCGCGGGTCCGCGGCGGCGATCGCATCCAGCGACGCGAACAGCAGGTCGGCATCCGCGACGCCGAGCACCGCCAGCACGTCCTCGGTCGCGATCTCGCTGCCCGCGTACGTGACGAGCTGCTCCAGCGTGCCCAGGGCATCCCGGAACGACCCCGTCGCATGGCGAGCGAGCAGCGCGATCGCGTCGGGCGCCATCGTGATCGACTCGATCGCCGCCACGCGCCGCACGACCGCGGCGAGCTGCTCGACCGTCGGCCGCGCGAAGTCGAAGCGATGGCAGCGGTCGACGACCGTCGGCAGGACCTTCGCCGCCTCCGTCGTCGCGAGCACGAAGACCGTGTTCGGCGGCGGCTCCTCGAGCGTCTTGAGAAACGCGTTCCACGCCTGCGTCGAGAGCATGTGCGCCTCGTCGAGGATGTAGACCTTGTGACGCCCCGACACCGGCGCGTAGACGACGCTCTCGCGCAGGTCGCGGATGTCGTCGACGGAGTTGTTGGACGCCGCGTCCATCTCGATGACGTCGAGCGACGTTGCGGAGGCGATCGACACGCACGAGTCGCAGACGCCGCAGGGATCGATCGTCGGCCCGCCGCGCTCGCAGTTCAGGCACGCCGCGAGGATCTTCGCCATCGACGTCTTGCCGGTGCCGCGCGAGCCGACGAACAGGTACGCGTGGTGGACCTTGCCGTGCGTGACCGCGTTGCGCAGCGTCCGCACGACGTGCTCCTGGCCGACGACGTCCGCGAACGATCGCGGCCGATGGCGGCGGTAGAGCGAGGGGGCCTGGGGCACGCGTCGAGGATAGCTTCGCGAGCCCCCGGGGCCGGGACCGGCGTCAGCCCCGCCGAGGGACCTGCGAACGACTACCGTCCCGGCTCGAATGGCTCGGATCCGCTTCGCGGCCGCGGTGCTCGCGGGCGCTCTCCTGCTCAGGACGATCACGCAGCGGGGACTCGTCAACTACGACACGCTGTACACGCTCGTGTGGGGCCGTCAGCTCGCGCACGGCACGCTGCCCGACCTCGACGTCACAATCGCGCCCACGCCCCACCCGCTCGCGACGCTCGGCGCGGTGCTTGTGTCGCCGCTGAGCTCGCTGCGGGTCGACGGGCTCCACGGCGAGCTCGCGGCGACGGCCGCCGTCGGGGTGGCGTTCGTGTCGCTGTCGCTGCTGGGCTGGGTCGTGTTCGCGCTCGGTCGCGAGTGGTTCAACGGAGCCGCGGGCCTGCTCGCGGCCGCGATCGTCCTCACGCGCGTGCCGGTGCTCGACTTCGGCGCGCGCGCGTACGTGGACATCCCGTACCTGCTGCTCGTCCTCGGGGCGCTGCTCGTCGAGACGCGCAGGCCGCGCGCCGGGTCGCCGGTGCTGGCGCTGCTCGCGCTGGCGGGCCTGCTGCGCCCGGAGGCATGGCTGTTCAGCCTCGCCTACCTCGCATGGCTGCTGTGGCCGGGGGTGCGCGCGGCGCGGAGCGGCGGCGCGGAGGGGCGCGGCAGCGCGGCGCGACGGGGCGGCGCGGACCGGCGCGACGGTGCGCAACTCGCAGCGGGACGCGGCGGGGAGGCGACCTTGCCCGCCGCTGCGAACATAGGCCGACTCGTGCGCGCGGCGGCCTGGCGCGACGCGGCGCCGCTGCTCGTGCTCGCCGCGAGCGCGCCGCTGCTCTGGTGCCTGCACGACCTGCTGCTCACCGGCGATCCGCTGCACTCGCTCACCGGCACGCGCGACAACGCCGCGGTGCTCGGGCGCGTCACCGGCCTCGACGACGTCCCGATCACGCTGCCGCGGCGCCTCGGGGAGATCCTGCGCGAGCCGGTGCTGCTGGCGGCCGCGGGCGGCGTCGCACTGGCGTGGCTGTGGCATCGCGACCGGCATACGCGCCTGGCCTTCGTCGCGGGCGCGCTCGCGACGCTCGCGTTCTGCGTCCTCGCGGCCGCGGGGCTGCCGATCATCACGCGCTACCTCCTGCTGCCCGCGACGCTGCTCGCGATCTTCGCCGGCGCCGGCGTCTTCGGCTGGCGCGATCTCCCGGACGGAGCACAGCGCATGTGGTGGGCGCGCTTCGCCGCGCTCGCGCTCGTCGTGCTGCTGCTCTACATCCCGAGCCAGGCCACTCGGATCGACCGCCTCGGCGACGCGCTGCGCCGCCAGGAGTCGATCCAGGGCGATCTCGCGCGGGTCGTGCGCGACGGCGTGCCCTGCCGACCGCTGACGGTCCCCAACCGCCGCCCGATCCCGCTGCTCGCGCTGTGGCTGAAGGTCGATCCAGGGGCGATCGCCGACGCCCAGGAGCAGCCCCCCGCACGGGGGACCTACCTCGTGCCGCGCACGCCGAAGGTGGCAAGCGACTACATCCTCGACAAGCGCGACCTGAACCGGCGGGTCGCGCCCCCGCCTGCGGAGTTCCGCGTCGTCGAGGCCAACGACTCTTGGATCGCGGCGGCGCGCTGTTGAGGGCACAGCGTTCGCAGCGGAGATGCGCCTCGCCGTCAGCGCGACAAGCGTCGACCCAGGCCGTCGGGCGGCGCCGGCGTCTGACGGATTTCGTACCGTGAAGGGACGAACGAATCGTGGTTCGTGGCGTCTCGGTTGTAGAGCGCCCTCAAGCCGCCCACGCCGACGACCGACACCCACCACGCGCCTTCGCCTGACACTCCTGCTCGCCGCCACCCTGCTCGGGTCGCTCGCCACGGCCGGCGTCGCCGAGGCGAAGGCGGACGCGGCCAAGACGACGGAGGCCTCCGGCGGTGACCGCATCGTCGGCGGCACGCTCGCGACGCGCATCTGGCCCGCGCAGGGCTACCTGCGGCTGACCACCTCCGGCGGGACCTACTCCTGCGGCGGCTCGCTCGTGAGCGGGCGCTGGTTTCTCACCGCCGCGCACTGCGCGACGAACGACAACGGGGCGGTGCTCGCGCCGAGCGCGTTCAAGATCACGCTCGGCAGGTCGAACCTCACCGTCGACCCGACGGGCGAGCGCCATTCCGTGGACACGGTCATCCGCCACGCCCAGTACAACGATGCGACGACCGAGTTCGACGTCGCGCTGCTGCGGATCTCCACGGCGGTCATGCCGTCGCTGGACCCGCTCGGCATCGTGACCGCGAGCGAGACCGCCCTCTGGGCCCCCGCCGTCACCGCCACCGTGATCGGCTGGGGAAGCACGTGCTCTGGCTGCTCCACGACCTCGCAGCTGCGCGAGACGACGGTGCCCATCCGCACCGACGCGACGTGCACGGCCGGCGCCTCCTACGGCACGGACTTCAAGCCGGCGACGATGCTGTGCGCGGGCAACGGCACGAAGGACACCTGCCAGGGGGACTCTGGCGGACCGCTCTTGGTGCCGCGTCAGGACGCCGTCGTGCTCGCGGGGATCACGTCCTGGGGCGAGGGCTGCGCGGACCCGATCTACCCCGGCATCTACACGCGCATCGGTGCTCCCACGCTGAACCAGTGGATCCGCGAGCGCATCCCGACGGCCGCGATCGCCGTCTCGCCCGCGCCCGCGCAACCGGGCGACACCGTGCAGCTCACCGCGACCGCGACCAAGCCCGCGAGCCAGGCGGGGAGCGCGACGTACAACTGGGATCTCGACCACGACTGCGCGTTCGACGACGCCGCCGGCGCGACGGCGAGCCTCCCGTCCGCGGCGCAGGGCTCGTACGTCGTTCGCGTCGAGGAGAGCTATCCGGACGGCGATCGCGCCGTCGCGAGCGAGCGGGTGACCGTCGGCAGCCCGGCATCGCCCGCGACGCCGGAGCCCTGCGTGACGACGACAACGCCGCTGCCCCCACCTCCGCCCCCGCCGCCCCCACCTGTCACTCCGCCGCCACCGCCACCGCCCGCCGTCGTGACACCACCGCCCCCGCCCCCGCCCGCTGTCGTCACCCCGCCGCCGCCGCCCGCGCTGCCCGCACTGGCGCGGCTGGTCGGCCTGCCGCGCAGCGTCAAGATCTCCAGCCTGTTCGACCGCCGCGCGAAGGTCCGCGTCGCATGCACGGCAGCCTGCAACATCGCTGTGAAGCTGCGTTTGAGCGGCGCGGCCGCCCGCGCCGCCGGGCTCGGCAAGGGCGGCAGCGTGACGATCGGCAGCGGCAGCGCTCGCTTCACGAAGGCCAAGACGGGCAACGTGACGATCAAGCTCACCAAGCGGACGGCCACCCGCCTGCGCAAGGTGCGCAGTGGCACGCTGACGGTGCGCGTCGTCGTGACCGCCGGCGCGCGGCGCCAGGAGCTCAGCCCGACGCAGTCGATCCGCCGCTGAACGCACGACGCCGCGCCGCGCCGCCCCCACATGCCGCGGCGGGCGAAGAGGTAGTGGACCGTGCACCCTCAATCGAGACACTGCCCCCGGGCGCTTGCGTCTGCGATGGCTCCGGCTCGGGTGCTCCCGCTGCGCATGTCGGTGACCGCTTAAGGCTGCTTCCTTCCGGACCTGACCTGATTCACAGGCCGACACCGCGCGGGACCCGGGCCATCAGCACCACCGCAGGCGGGCTGACCCCGAAGGCCGCGCCCCTCGAGAGGGGATTCGGCCTCGCTATAGCGGATTACGAGCGACAGGGCACCGCTGACTCCCCGCCTAGCACGGTCCGCCGTCGAGTCTAGAGCGTCGCCGGTGACATAGGGTGGCGGGCTCGTGGACCGCAAGATCATCCTCTGGAGCCTCGCGCTCTTCTTCGGCTGCTCCATCCTGTTCCGCGCGATCGCCTCGCTCGCCGAGGACAGTCCCAAAGGCGTCTCGCTCGCGATCCAAGCCGCGGTGCTCGTGGTCATCATCGGCGCGATCGTCGTGATCAATCGCCGCCGCTCGAAATAGGCCCTTGACAGCGGGCAGTGAGTGAGTGCATACTCACCTCTGTCCATGGCGTCCTCCACCCCCACCCGCACCCTCTCCACCGCCGAAGAGCGGCGCGAGACGATCCTCGAAGCCGCCGAGCGCGTCTTCGCGGCGCGCGGCCTGCACGGCACGCCGACGCTCGAGATCGCGAAGGCCGCGGGCATCTCGCAGGCCTACCTCTTCCGCCTGTTCCCGACGAAGTCCGAGCTCTTCGCGGCGCTGAACGAGCGCTGCAACGCCCGCATCTACGAGACGTTCGTCGAGGCGGCCAAAGAGGCGAAGCTCGCCGGCGAGGACGTCCTGCCGGCGATGGGGCGCGCCTACATCGGCCTGCTCGCCGACCGCAACCTGCTGCTCAACCAGCTGCACTCGTTCGCCGCCTGCGACGACCCCGGCCTGCGCGACCAGATGCGCGGATCCTTCGCGCGCCTCGTCGAGCTCGTCGAGCGCGAGTCGGGCGCCGACGCCGAGCAGGTCCGCGTCTTCTTCGCCCACGGGATGCTGCTGAACGTCCTCGCGGCGATCGGCGCGCAGGACACCGACGCGCACTGGGCGACGGTCCTGCTCGGCCCGAAGACCATCGACTGCAGCTGACACTCTCTTTTTTCGCCGTCTAGTGAGTGACCAATCACACCCAATGCGAAAGGACCGCACCATGTCGCGCTCGTCGACCACGCCACGCACCGGCTGGACCCTCGCGATCGTCTCGATCGCGCTCTTCATGACCGCCCTGGACAACCTCGTCGTCGGCGTCGCGCTGCCGTCGATCCGCGTCGACCTCGGTGGATCGCTCGAGTCGCTCGAGTGGACGGTCAACGCCTACACGCTCGCCTTCGCGGTCCTGCTCATCACCGGCGCAGCGCTCGGCGATCGCTTCGGGCGCAAGCGGATGTTCGTCGTCGGGCTGAGCATCTTCACGGGCGCGAGCGCCTTGGCCGCGCTCGCGCCGAGCATCGAGACGCTCATCGCCGCGCGCGCCGTGCAGGGTCTCGGCGCGGCGATCGTCCTGCCGCTGACGCTCACGCTGCTCTCCGAAGCGGTCGCGCCCGAGAGGCGCGGCATGGCGCTCGGCATCTGGGCGGGCGTGAGCGGGCTCGGCGTCGCGCTTGGCCCGTTCGTCGGCGGCGCGGTCGTCGAGGGCATCGCGTGGCACTGGATCTTCTGGCTCAACGTGCCGGTTGGCCTCGTCCTCCTGCCGCTCGCGTGGCGCAACCTCAGCGAGTCGTACGGCCCGGCGGACAAGCTCGACATGCGCGGCCTCGCCCTCGCCGGCGCCGGCCTCTTCGGCCTGACGTTCGGCATCGTGCGCGCCACGGCGCTGGGCTGGACGTCCGCGACCGTGCTCGTCGCGCTGATCGGCGGCGGCGTCCTGGTGCTCGCGTTCATCGCCTGGGAGCTGCGCGCCCCCGCCCCGATGCTGCCGATGCGCTTCTTTCGCTCGCGCGGGTTCGCGGCCTCCAACGGCGCGTCGTTCGCGATGTTCTTCGGCGTCTTCGGCGCGATCTTCCTGCTGTCGCAGTTCTTCCAGACGGCGCAGGGCTACGGCCCGTTCGAAGCCGGCCTGCGGACCCTGCCGTGGACGGGCATGCCGATGCTCGTCGCCCCGATCGCCGGCCTGCTGAGCGACCGCATCGGCTCGCGGCCGCTCATGGCCGCGGGCTTGGCGTTGCAGGCGATCGCGATGGGGTGGCTGGCCGTGGTCTCGTCGCCGGACGTCGCGTATTCGAGCCTCGTCGGTCCGTTCATCGTCGCCGGAACCGGCATGGCCCTCGCCATCGCGCCGACGGCGAACGCCGTGCTCTCGAGCGTCCGCCCGAGGGAGACCGGGCAGGCGTCGGGCGCGACGAACGCGATCCGCGAGCTCGGCGGGGTCATGGGCGTGGCGGTGCTCGCGTCGGTGTTCAGCGCGAACGGCTCGTACGCGTCGCCGCAGGCCTTCAGCGACGGCGTCGTGTCGGCGCTGCCGGTGGCGGCCGTCGCGCTGGCCGTCGGCGCTGCGATCGCGTTGTTCGTGCCGGGCAAGCCGCGGCTGGCCGCCTCCTCCGCTGCCGTCGCCACTCGTGGCGAGTCGGTCCCGGAGCCGGTCGCCGCGTAGCTCTCGCCGCTCCTCAGCCAACGAGCGAGGCGAAGCGCGCCGCGTCGACGTTCGCGCCCGACAGCACGACGCCGACGCGGCCGCCGACCTCGTGCAGCCCGCCCGCGAGCAGCGCGGCCAGCGCGCTCGCGCCGCTCGGCTCGGCGACGACCTTCAGCCGCTCGAACAGCAGCCGCATCGCCGCGACGATCTGCTCGTCGGTGACGGTCACGACGTCGTCGACGAGCGCGTCGATGACGGGCCACGTGAGGGCGCCGGGTGTCGGGAGCTGCTGACCGTCGGCGATCGTCTTGCCCACGACGACGCGCTCGCGCCGCCCCGACGCCTTCGACCGCGTCACGTCGTCGGATCCCTCGGGCTCGACGCCCACGACGCGCGTGGCGGGCGACAGCGCCTTGACGGCGGTCGCGCACCCGGAGATCAGCCCGCCGCCGCCCACGGGCACGAGCAGGAGGTCGAGCTCGCCGGCGTCCTCGAGCAGCTCGAGCGCGGTCGTGCCGGCGCCGGCCATGACGAGCGGGTCGTCGTAGGGATGCACGACGGGCAGCCCGCGCCGCTCGGAGAGCTCGGCCAGGAGCTGCTCGCGGTCGTCCTCGTAGCGGTCGTAGCCGATGACGCGCGCGCCGTATCCCTCTGTGGCTGCGCGCTTGCTCGCGGGCGCGTCGTGCGGCATGAGGATCGTCGCCGTGGTGGCGCACAGGCCGGCGGCGAGCGCGACCGCCTGCGCGTGGTTGCCCGACGACCCGGCGAGGACGCCGCCCGCGAGCGCGCGGGAGTCGAGCGACGCGACGGCGTTGTACGCGCCGCGGAACTTGAACGCGCCGCCGCGCTGCAGGCCCTCGGCCTTGAGGTGCACGGTCGCGCCAACGAGCGCGTCGAGCGTCGCGGACGTGACGACCGGCGTGCGGTGCGCGACCCCTTGCAACCGCCGCGCGGCGCGGCGGATGTCGTCGAGCGAGAGCGGTGGCGAGGCGGCCATCGCGGCAGTATCGCGAGCGGTCGCTCGCCGAACCTGGACGCCCGGGGAGTCTGCGTTGACACGCATGGCCCGCGGGTGGTGGTATGGCGCCATGGCCGAGCGCGATCCCTTCGGGCGCCTTCCGGACGAGAACCCGCTCGCCGGGCTCGGCGCGCTGAGCGACGGGACCACGAGCCAGTCGGCCGAGCCCGTCGTCGTGGCGGCGGAGGAGGACTGGTCGGGCGGCGAGCCGGGCGCGCGGGCGAAGCCCGCCTCGTCGGAGCAGCCGAGGCCTGCGCCTCCGCCGCGGGCGTCCTCCCAGCCGCGCACCGGCAACCCCGCGCTCGACCAGTCGATCGCCGAGGCGATCCGCCAGGCGGAGGCGATGAGCGGCGTGAAGGTCGCTCAGTCCGTGCGCACCGTGGGCCGGGTGGTCAAGCTCGTCGTGTTCCTCGTCGTCATCGGGGTCGTGGCGAGCGTCGCGAAGCCGCTGATCGACGCGGGCAAGGACGTCCGCGACGCGGTCGGCGACATCGACCTGCCGTCCGTGACCACGCCGGGCGTCGTCGGCGAGGCCGAGGGCGAGCGGCAGAGCGGCACCGACCGCGAGGCCCCCGCGCCGACCGGGCTGAGCTCGAACTCGATGCTCGTGAAGCGGAACTTCGGTCCCGCGATGAGCCGCCTGAGCAAGGCCGGGCTGGGGCGCATGCGGACGCTGTCGATCCGCCCGGAGCGCGTCGACGCGCAGCTTCTGACGAAGGGCGGGAGCCTGCGCTCCGTGCAGATCCGCTTCGACAACCGCGAGCTCGACGACTTCGGTGCCGGCAGCCCCGGCTTCTCGCAGCTCGACACGATCCCGTTCGCGAAGATCGACACGGCGGCCCCCGGCCGGCTCGCGCGCAGCGCCGCGGGGCGGTTGCGCAAGCCCGTCAGCCAGATCGACTACGTCGTGCTGACCGGCATCCTGAACAGGGTCGTGTGGCTCGTGTACTCGAAGTCCGGCAAGGCGTTTCAGGCCAACGCGCACGGCAAGATCGTGCGTCGCATCAACTGAACGCGTTGCGCGCCGCCGCTTGAGGGCCTACAGTGAACGGCGTATGACACGTTTCCTTCACCCGTCCGTCAGCAGCGCCACGACTGCCTAGGCGGGCGTCGGGCCTCTCGCCCGCACGCCTTCCCGCAACCGTGCCCCTGACGACTACGTGGAGGACCCTCTGATGCAAGTCACACCCGCCGGCCTCGGCCGGCGACCCGATCTCGAAGCCGAGCTCGAGCGGCTCGGCGAGGACACGCTCGTCGCCGGCCGCGTGCTCGCGCAGCATCGCGCGCGCTGGCTCGTCGCCGGCCTGGACGCCGGCCCGCCGCGGCTCGTGCCGGCGCGTGGCCGGCTGCGCTCTGCCGAGGCGCCGACGACCGGCGACTGGGTGGCGATCGACGCAGACGGCGCGATCGCGTTCGTGCTCGAGCGTCGCGGGACGGTCGTGCGGCGCGCCGCGGGTGCCGCGTTCGCCTCGCAGGTGCTGGCGGCGAATGTCGATCTCGTGCTCGTCGTCGAGCCGCTGCCCGATCCCGAGGTGCGCCGCTCGGAGCGGCTCGTGGCGCTTGCCCTGGCGGGTGGCGTGCCGGCTGCGCTGGCGCTGACGAAGGCCGACCTCGACCCGTCGGCGGCTGCGGTCGCGCGATCGATCGGCGGGCGGTTGGGGGTCGCGGACGCGCTCGCCGTGAGCGTGCACGACGAGGACTCGGTGGCGATGGTGTCGTCGCTGCTCGTGCCGGACACGACGACGGTGCTGCTGGGGCCGTCGGGCGCGGGCAAGTCGACGCTGGTGAACGCGCTGCTGAACCAAGAGCGCCAGGCCGTGGGAGCCGTGCGGTCGCACGACGGCCGCGGGCGCCATACGACGGTGACGCGCGAGCTCATGATGCTGCCGAGCGGTGCGTTGCTGATCGACACGCCGGGGATTCGCGAGGCCGGCCTGTGGGACGGCACCGGCGGCGCGTTCGCCGACATCGAGGCTTTGGCGGCCCGGTGTCGCTTCACGGATTGCGGGCACACGAACGAGCCGGGCTGCGCGGTGCGGTCGGAGGCCGATCCGGAACGCGTCGAGGCGTGGCGCAAGCTCGAGCGCGAGCAGAAGTGGGTCGAGGACCGCCGCCAGGCGGCGCGGGAGCGCAAGCAGTTCGGCAAGAAGCACGCGCGGACGGCGAGCGAGGCCCGGCGCTGGAAGGGTGACCTCGGCTAGCGACCCGTCGGGCGCGTGTCGCTGGCTCGGGCGGTGGCGGCGTTCAACCTTGTCCTCCGTTTCCGGTCCGCCCGGGCGGATTCAGACGACGCCGCCGCTGCCGCGCAGGAGGTCGAGGCAGACGACGCAGTATGGCCACGGCGGGTTCCACGGCCAGCCTGTGACGTCCTTGCCGCAGAGGGCGGTGTCGGGGTCCTCCTCGGTCACGATGTGGCAGATCTCCTCACCGTCGTGCGACGGCCCGTCGACGCGGCGCGGCTCTCTGACGGTGCTCGGCATGCGCTCCGAGACAGGGTGCCACGCCTCGCCGCGACGCGCCAGCCACGGTCTCGTACAATCCGCGACCCCTGAAGGGCGCGTAGCTCAGTGGGAGAGCGCTCGCTTCACACGCGAGAGGTCGCAGGTTCGAAACCCGCCGCGCCCATCCGAAGAAGGCCTGCAAAACAGCCTCGAATACCCTCACCACGACGACCGAGAGCGGAAGCCTCGATTGGGCTTAGGCCTTTTCCTGGGCCCAAGCCGCCATTCGGTCGTGATGACGGGAGATCACGAAGCGGACGTTACTCTTGGGCCGGGAACGTTGCCAACCACGTCCACCGCTCCGCATCGGATCGCGTCCATCCGCGAGCCACCAGCGCCAGGCATTTGCAGACAACGTCCGCGCTGCTCGTGAAAGGTCGAGCTGACGCAGGATCAGCGAGCCTGGGGCCGCGGGTGTCAAGGCCGGTCGAAATCTAGGCCGGTAGCGCCGGTCGAAAAGTAGGCCACTTGCTGCGCCGGTTGAAGATGCACTCGCTTGTGGGTCGCGGTGTGCGTCGCGGAGGCGAGCCCGTATCGGGGATCGGCGCAGCGCCGGATCGTCATCGCGCGAATCTGGACGCCTTCGCAGCTCGCGCAGCGGCTGGCGACAGGAGTTTGCCCGTCGCGGAGGGTTGAGCTGGTGGCGGCCGAAGACGATACGCACCAGGCACAAGCGTTGCGGCATGGCACGCGTCGTGCAGCGCGAACTCGTCCCCGTATCGAGCGAGCGCTCCGCCTGCAGCAGCGCGGCGCCGCGGCCGCCGACATCGCCGCGGCGCATCGCGGGGAGCTCGACGTCCGTCGGCTCCGCGGCGGGTGGTGACGATGACCGCGGACTCGCTCTGCTGGGTCGCGGACAACGACACGATCGGCCCCTCGCCGGCAGCCGCAGGTCGTTGTAGGTCGGCGACGCGCCGACGTCGTCGAATCCGTCCACGTCGCCGATCTCGCGCAGCGGGCGCTCGCAGTCGGCATGCGCGACGTGCTCGACCAGACTGCCGTGATGTCACAGATTCGCTCGCTCGCGCGTGCAGGCAGGTGCATGAAACGCCAGTTCCCCGGTCCGTGTCATGGCCACTTGTCGTTCGATCTCGTGACGAGTCCCGATCGTTGTGCTTGACGCCCACTTCCCACTCCTGTTGGATCCTCCCAACGGGTGCGTGGTGGAACCGCGTATCTACGAGTCCAGGGGCCATCGCCAGAAAGGGCGTGTTGATGATTAACGGACGCGCTCGCCGTGCAGCGCGCCGAAGGTCATCGCTCGCCGCCAGCACGACGAGGCACCGGGCACGCCGTACACGTATGTTCGCGAGCAACCACGGAGGGTGTGTCTGATGGAGGATCTCTTCTCCCTGTTCTTCATCGTCATGCTCGTGACGATCGTCGTGATGGCAGCACTCGCGCTGACGGCGCTGGCCGCCACGATCGCGGCGATCTGCGTGTTCGGTGCCGCTACTCATGCGTTCTTCGTGACGATCGGACGCGGGATCCTCCATCGCGGCGGAGACGGCGCGCAGCAGGGCACCGGCGAACCCGCGTTTCGCGCGTACTACCGCGCTCAGCTGTGGCGCGACCTGAAGACCGCCGCTGTGACGGGGTGGCAACGCGCGATCGATGAGACCAACCGCATCCAAGCGCTCGTCGGCACCCGCGGCGACGATTGGTACTGGGTCGTCTTCCGCTTCATCCTCCTCGCCTACGGCTACATCGGCCTCATCTTCGGCGCCGCCTTGTTCGCGCTGGTCGGTGTCATCCCCGCCGCGCTCATCGCGCTGTTCGCGGCCGGCGCCTGGGCAATCGGCGCGCCGCTACGCGGCTTGGAGCGCCTGCGCCGCGCGCGCAAGGGCACCCACTTCGACTGCCCCGAGTGCCACGATCGCTTCGCGCTGCCCGTCTACGTGTGCCCGTCCTGCAGCGCCAAGCACCACGAGCTCGCTCCGGGCGCGTTCGGCGTGCTGCGCCACCGCTGCACCTGCGGCAACGCGCGCCTGCCCGCCGTCCAGTGGCTCGGCCGCGAGCGTCTTGCATCCGAGTGCCCCGCCCACGGCCATGCGCTCGGCGAAGGCGTCGGCACCGTCCGCACGTTCCACGTCCCCGTCGCCGGCGGACCTTCGACCGGCAAGTCGACGTTCCTGGCCGCCGTGATGGTCGGCCTCGAAGGAGCCGCCGCGGACGGCACCCTCGCGACGAGCGTCCAATCGTCAAGCCGCGACGGCTACGACCGCTTGCTGGACGGCTTTCGCCGGGGGGTCCTGCCCACCAAGACGATCGAGATGCAGGCCCCCGCGATCGTCGCCGAGGTCCGCGGCCACACGAAGTCCGCGCTGCTGTACGCCTACGACGTCGCCGGCGAGGCCTACGGCGACGAGCACGAGCTGCGCCGCGACCCCGGCTACGGCCTCGCCGAAGGCGTCGTCTTGCTGATCGACCCCTTCGCGCTCGCACGCGTGCGCAACGAGCTGCAAGACGAGCTCGCCGCCACGCCCGAGCTCGGCATCAGCACCGAAGCACCCCAGCGTGTCCTGGAGCGTTTGATCGGCGTGCTCGACGAGAAGGGCATCGACCTCGGCCGCCTGCCCGCCGCGATCTGCATCACGAAGTGCGACGCGCTGAACATCGCCGGCACGATCCACAAGGCTCCCGGCGACGACGACGACGCCCGCGTCAGGGCCTGGTTGGAGCGCCAAGGCGCCGGCAACCTCCTGCGTGCCGCCGAGGAGACGTTCAAGACGACCCGCTGCTTCAGCACCACCGCCCTCGGGCGGACGCCGGGGAGCGGCACCGGCCCGTTCACCCCGGCCGGCACCCTGGACCCCGTCCTCTGGCTGCTTGCCACAGCCGGCGTCCAGCCCGCCCCGGCGGGCAGCACACAGCAGACGCAAACCGAGCGCCTCAAGACCGCCAAGCCTCTCGACACCGCGCCGCCCCGGCCGCTCTTCGCGGGTGCCATCAACGCCGTTACGCCATGGCCGCTTACCGGCAACTTCGCACTCGGACTCGCCGCGTTCCTGGCGCTCGTGGTCATCGCGTCCCCGGCGTCTCGGCTGTCCGGGGGCGGTGCGAATGAGACCGTCGCGAACGCATCGGCTCCGACCAGCGGGTCCTCGTCGCCATCGCCGCCGCCGCCGGCGCCTCCTCCGCCGCCACCACCGCCGCCGCCGCCATCGCCAAGCGCAGGCCCGTCGGGAGGAGTGAACTTCAACTCACCGAGCCGTGTCCTGCGCAGGCACTTCCAGCGGCTCTCAGCCGGTGAGTATGAAAAGGCGTTCGCGCTCATGAGCGGCGGCTTCCGCTCGGCGAACCCCGCTTGGACGAACCAGCCACGCCAGGCGCAGCCGTACATCAACGTCGTGGAGCTCGGACCGAGCAACGTCGGCTCGGAGTACGCATACGTGCACATCAAGTTCTACGGTCATGACCGCTACAAGACCGCGATCAGCAACAGGATCTGCCGCAAGTTCGAGGGCAACGCCCGGATGAGGAAAGAGGGCGGCCGCTGGCGCTACGACCCGGCCAAGGGTCAGTTCACGGTGAAAGAGCTCGACCCGAATCTCAAGAAATGCAATCCCTGACGTGGGCGCAGCGACGGCGAGCGACCGGACACGCGCACGGATCCTCGGGGGGCTCATTGTGACGGCGACCGCCGTAGCGCTGAGCGCGTGCGCCGGGCTCGGCGGCGGAGACGACGACCGCGGGGTGCCCAACGTCATCGGCGACGCGCGCACCACCACCGCCGCCTCGACGGTCGTCACGACCGTCCCCGCGAAGCCACCGCCGAAGGCATCGCCGCGACCGTCGCTCAGACGGCTCGTGGGGCAGAAGCTCATGGTCGCCTACCGCGAGTCGACCGTGCCGCCGCCCCGGCTGCTGCAACGGATCCGGCGCGGCGAGGTCGGCGGCGTCATCCTCTTCACCGACAACGTCCCGCCGACGGGCGCGTCAGGCGTCCGGCGCGTCGTCGCGCAGTTGCAGGAGGCCGCGCGAGCGGGCGGCAACCCGCGCCTGCTCATCGCGACCGACCAGGAAGGCGGCGACGTCAAGCGCATGCCTGGTCCGCCCGATCGCTCACCGCGTGAGCTCGGCAGCGCCCCGCTCGCCTCCGTGCGCGCGGTCGGCGCCGCGACGGGCCGCTCGCTGCGCGCGATGGGCATCGGGGTCGACCTCGCGCCGGTCGCCGACGTCCCGACCGACGCGAAGAGCTTCCTCGGCACGCGCGCGTTCGGGTCCTCGGCTCAGCCACGGGTCGGGACGGCCCTCGCCTTCGCTCGCGGCTTGCAGCGCGCCGGGGTCGCGGCGACCGCCAAGCACTACCCCGGGCTCGGCTCGTCGGGCGCGCGCAACACCGACATGGCGGCCGTCACGCTCGCCACGCCACGCGCCACGCTGCAGCGCGAGCGCGCAGCCTTCCTGCGCCAAGTGAGGGCCGGAACGCGCCTCATCATGATGTCCAACGCCACATACGCCGCCTACGACCCCGACCGGCCCGCGGTGACGAGCCGCAAGATCATCGGCCGGCTACGACGGGACGGCTTCCGCGGCGTCGTCATCAGCGACGAGCTGCGCGTGCCCGGGCTTGCGCGGTTCGGGCCGCAACGCGCGTCCGCCGCGACGCGGGCCGGCGTCGACGTCGTGCTGTTCGCCAACGGCGACGGCGAGGCCGAGTACCGCGCGCTGCTGTCGGACGTCGGGGCGGGGCGCGTTCGCCGCCAGCTCGTCGAGCGCCAGGTACGCCGGATCGCGGCGCTCAAGCACTGGATCTCCGCGGGGGGCTCGCCATGAGGCATCCCCGTGCGTCAACTCGAACACCTGAGGACTCCGCATGACCGAATCCGAGACCCCGGCCCCGTCCGCCGAAGTGGAAGAGACCGCAGCCGCGGCCGACGCGGCAGTCGCCACCGCCGTCGA
This sequence comes from uncultured Actinomycetes bacterium, assembly GCA_963743055.1. GTDB lineage: Bacteria > Actinomycetota > Thermoleophilia > Solirubrobacterales > Solirubrobacteraceae > CADCVQ01. The sequence goes on from CAVUOK010000012.1 coordinate 558,810, forward strand.
GTCGCCAGCCACCGGCGAGCCCGGGCCCGAGGCCGAGCCTGCGGACTCCGATCGCCTCGCCGAGGCGCTTGAGCGCCTCGACGACCGCCTCGAGGAGAGCCAGCGGCTGCTCGCGCGCCAGTCCGAGATCGCCACGGCGCTGCACGCCGAGAACCAGCGCCTGAAGGCCGGAGAGCTGCTGCGCGCCCAGCTGCCACTCGTGCGCGACATGATCCGGGTGCAGGACCTGCTCGGGCAGATGCTCGACGCCGCCGTGGAGTCGACGGCCGCCTCCGACCTGGAGCTCGCGCGCGACTCGATCCTGGACGCGCTTGCCCGCAATGGCATCGAGGCGGCGCAGATCGCATCGGGCGACGCGTTCGACGCGCGCCTGCAGCGGATCGTGGGCGTCGTCGCGGTCGACGACCCGGCGGCCGACCGCACTGTCGCCGAGGTCTTGAAGGTCGGGTTCACATGGGACGAGGCCACGACGATCCGCGCAGCGGACGTGCGCGTGTACAAACACGCACCGGTTTCGCAGCCCGAGCCCGAGCCGCCGGGAGAGCCCGGCTCGGACGCCGACCCGGCGCCCGCTGCTCAGGCCGCCGCCGCCGAAGCCCAGCCCTAGACGAACGAACCGGAGACACGCCATGGACAGCACGACAACCGTCTGGGGTATCGACCTCGGCACGACGTACTCCTGCATCGCGCGGATCGACGAGACCGGGCATCCGGTCGTCGTCAACAACCGCGACGGCGATCCAGATCACGCCGTCGGTCGTGATGCTCATGGACGCCGACACGGTCGAGGTCGGCAAGCAGCGCGAAGGGGCAGATGCAGCTCGAGCCCGACCTCGTCTGCGAGCTCGTCAAGCAGAACATGGGCGACCAGGGCTGGTGCTTCCGCGCGCACGACAAGGAGTGGACGGCGCCCGAGATCTCGTCGTTCATCCTCAAGGCGCTGGCCGAAGACGCCGCGATGCAGAGCGGGCATTGCTGTCGAGCGCGTCGTCATCACCGTGCCGGCGTACTTCGGCGTCGCCGAGCGCGAGGCAACGATCGCCGCCGGCAAGATGGCGGGGCTCGATCGTCGAGGACGTCATCAACGAGCCGACGGCGGCGGCGTTCAGCTACGGCTTCGCGCAGGCCAGCGACGTCGACGAGACGGTGCTCGTCTACGACCTCGGCGGCGGCACGTTCGACGTCACGGTCATCCGGCTCGAGCCGACCGGCGACGGCGGTAGCCGCATCAGCGTCGTCGCGACCGGCGGCGACGACCGGCTCGGCGGAGCGCTCTGGGATGCCCGCATGGTCGACGCTCCTGGCGAGCAAGTTCCAGGAGCAGATGCCGGAGGCGGCCGACCCGCTCGACGACGAGATCGCCAGCGCCGATCTGCGGCTGCGCGGCGGAGGACGTCAAGCGCGCGCTGACAAAGCGCGACTCCGTCAGCCAGGTCGTCATGGCCGGCGTCGATCGCGCGAGCGTGAAGGTGACCCGCGACGAGTTCGAGGAGGCGACGAACGACCTGCTCGAGCAGACGATGGACTTCACCCGCACGACCGTCGGCAAGGCCGCGGACGCGGGCGCGCCCACGATCGACCGCGTCCTGCTCGTCGGCGGATCGAGCTTCATGCCGGCGGTCAGCCGGCGCCTCAGTCGAGGTGTTCCCCGACTGGGTCCCTGAGCTGCAGGATCCCAACCAGGCGGTCGCGAAGGGCGCGGCCCTCGCCGGGCTGCAGGCGGCGCTGCGCGCCATGATCGCGGCCTCGATCGGCGACGGCGACCCGGACGTCGAGCCGACCGACGAGCAGATCAAGGAGGTCGCCTTGGCGGCCGGCATCTCGCGGACCGCCGCACAGGCGGTGCTCGAAACCGAGGTGACGAACGTCTGCTCGCGCGGGTTCGGCATCAAGGTGCTGCGAGACGACGGCGACCCGGACTCCGACGAGGACTCCAACTTCCAGGTCGTCCACATCATCGAGCCGAACACGCCGCTGCCGATCGACGGCGCCGATCCAGATCGCATGAAGACCTTCGGCACGGTGCGCGACAACCAGCAGGAGGTGCAGATCTGCGTCATGGAGCAGAAGAGCCGCGAGCTCACCGGCGACATCGCCGGCAACCACCAGATCGAGGAGGGCCTGTTTCAGATGACGCGCGCCTACCCGCGCGGCGCGCCGATCCACATCGCCATCGGGATGGAGAGCAACGGCACGCTGAGCATCAAGGCGATGGACTCCGACGGCCGCGAGATGCAGTTCACCGCGACGACCGTCGGCGCCGTGATGTCCGACGAGCAGCTCGCCGAGAGCACGAGCAAGGTGCTCGCGATGCAGCGAGCGTAAGGCGGTCCGCTTGCGGCCGTTCGACCCCAAGACGTACACCGTCGAGGTCCTCGGGCCGTACGTCGGCGCGTCCGGCAGCGACCTCCCGGACTAGTTCGAGCGCTACCTGCTCGACCCGGGCGACAGCGACGACGCCGCCATCGGCGCGCGGCTCAGCGACGTCAAGGCGCTCTGGGACAAGCGTCGCGAGCACCCGAAGTACGGCCAGCTCGTCCGGACGCTGTCCGACGCGCACCTCGAGGCGGAGCTCACGCTCTGCGATCCGACCGAACGCCGGAGGCTGGCGAAGAAGGCCGCCGAACGCGACCGCGAGCGCGCCCAGAAGGCCGCCGGCGAGCTGTCGAGCTGGCGCAAGCTGCTCGCCGACTACGTCGCCGCGCAGGGGCGGCCTGGATCCGGCGCATCGCGGACAGCTCGAGCTCATGGCCGTCAAGCAGGGCCTCGATCCCGCCGTGGTCCGGCGCGAGCTCGACGCGGCACCGATCGCGAAGATGCCCGACGTCCTCGACCCGGCACGGCGGCAGCGGGTGCGAAAGGCGCTGTCGGAGCTCGCCCAGGCCGTCGGCGAGCCGCGCCTCGCGCTGAGCCTCTACCACGCGCTCGGGCTGGAGCTGACCGAGGGCGGCGGCGGCGTCCAGCAACGCTACGAGGAGGCGCTGCGCGAAAACGCGCAGCGCGCGATCGGCGACGACCGCAACGCTCTACAAGACCGTCCTGGCCGAGGCCAAGCTCCTGCTCATCGACGCCGACCCGCGGGCCTACATCGAGGGCCTCGTGCTCGACGTCAAGGACGAGATGTTCGTGGCGGGCGCGACCGCCGCCGCATCGGGCAACGTGATCGACGAGACCGAGTCCGAGCAGCCTCATCCGCCAAGCCGTCGGGCTCGGGCTCACGCCGGAGCTCGGCGCGCCGCGTGCTCACCGAGATCGCGAAGGACAACAACGTCTCCGATCAAGACCGGCGCGACCGTCGACTACGTCGCCTGCCCGTCCTGCAACACGCCGCACCCGCGCACCGCGGCGCCAAGCGACCTGTCAGCGGTGCGGGACCGGCGCTCTTCGTGCGGCTGCCCGGCGGACGGCTGCGGGACGCGCAACGACGCGACCGCCGCGCGGTGCTCGAAGTGCGGCGCCGACCTGCACCGCTACACCGAAGCGACGCGACGCCTCGCGACGCTGCCCGCGGCGCTGTCGGACGGTCGTGTCGCCGCCGCCGCGGGCGAGCTCGCGGAGATCACGCGCGTGCTCGGCGACAGCGCCGTGCCGGGGGATCTGCGCCGCCGGATCGAGGAAGCCGAGAGCCGTGCGCGGGCGCAGTGGGACGCGATCGAAACCGCGATCGGGGCGCGGCGGCTGTTCGCCGCGCGCACGGGGCTGCGCGGGCTGCAGAAGACCGCCCGCGACGTCATCGGGCCTTCGGGCGACGTGCCGGCGATCCGGGCGAAGGAGGTCGAGCGACGCCTGTCCGAGCTCGACGACGTCCTCGCGCGGGCCCGCGCCGCGAGCGGCGCCGCCCGCGAGCGAGCGCTCGTGCAGGCGCATCGGGCTGGCGGCGGATTGCGAGGAGGCGACGGCGGCCCTCGACGCGATCGCGCCCGAGCCTGCAGGCGACGTCCAGGTCGCGATGGCGCACCTCGGGCCCCGTGCTGACCTGGTCGCCCTCGCCGACGATCGCGGCGCGCTACGCGCTCCGGCGCACCGATGTGCGCGCCGGCACGAGCACCGAGCTCGGCGACACGACGCGAGACGCGGTTCGACGACCGCGACGCCCCGAGCGGCGCGTTCGTGCGCTACGACGTCACGACCGCTCGCGGGCAAGGCCGCTCCGCCCCGGCATCGTCGCCGCCGCTCTTGGTCGCGCGCGAGGTCGAGCGGCTGTCGCTGGCCGACGGGGATGGCGAGGTGCGCATCACCTGGCAGCCGGTGCCCGCCTCGGCGCGCGTCCTCGTCTTCCGCCGCGATGCCGGCGGGGCCGACGAGGAGGAGATCGTGGCCGACCGCAGCGGGCTCGTCGACCGGACGGTGAGCAACGGCGAGCGCTACGGCTACCGCATCTGCGTCGAGTACGCCGGCGACGTCGGGGCACCCAAGCGCACCGCGGGGCTGACGGTGTTCGGACAGCCCGCGCCGCCACCACAGGGCGTCGAGGAGCTGACGGTGCGTCAGCTCCCCGACGGCGTCACGATCGAGTTCGCTCCGCCCCCGGTCGGCAGCGTCACGGTGCTGCGCTGCGACGCCGAGCCGGAGGTCGATCCCGGCTCCGCCGCCGACCCCTCGCGGCTGGCCGAGCTCGGGCACGTCCTGCCGACCGACGGCCGCGGCGCGCGCGACAGCGCACCGCACGGCATCTGCTGGTACCTCCCGATCACGATCGCCGGCGGCGCGGCGATCGTCGGCAAGGCCCACCGGCACCTCGCGCTGACGGACATCGCGAACGTCAAGGCGGTCGAGCGCCCGAACGAGGTGCGGATCACGTGGGAATGGCCCGACGGCGTGCGGATCGCGAAGGTCGTCTGGCGCCGCGATCGCCAGCCGACCGGCCCCGACGACCCGGGCGCGGAGAGCGCATGGGTCCGGCTCGGGGAGTACCGCGACCATGGCGGCTTCGCCATCGAGGCGCGCGGCACGAAGCCGGTGTTCATCGCGGTCGTGCCGGGGATCCGCGTCGACGGCGAGCTGCTCGCCGGTACGACGATCCCGCGTTCGGCGCGCGCGCTCGTCCGGCCCACGACGAAGGTCGACCTGCATTACGACGTGCGCCGCACCGGCATGCGCAAGAAGCGCCTCGAGGTGCGGGTCCACGCGCCGATCGGCACCGAGACGCCCGGGCTCGTCCTCGTCGCGCGCAACGGCGACCTCCTGCCGCGCCACGCGTCGGACGGCGAGGTCGTCGCGCGCCTCGGCGGCGGCGATCCGCTGACCTCGACGATCGACCTCGCCAACCGCCCCAAGCCGCTCGCCGTCCGGCTGTTCCTCGGCTCGACAGGTGCTGCGGGCGGCTACCAGCTGTTCGACCCGACCGCCGACGACCTGCTCATCACCTGAACATGCCACGACCACACGACGTCCTCTGCCCGTACTGCTTCACCCGCTGGTCGACGACCGCCGCGGCGTTTCGCTGCACGAGCCGCGACGAGAAGCGCTGCAAGCGCGTCCCCGACGAGGCGCTCGGTCGCCTGCGCGGCGGCGACGCGCCGGTCGAGCCGAAGGTCGTCGTGCGCAGCGGGCGCTTCGGCCAGGCGTTCACGGTCAAGCCCGGCAAGGCCGTGCGCTGCGACTGCGGAGCGCCGACGCGACCGGTCTGCCCGACGTGCCACTCGGATCTCCCGCAGCGCTTCGGCGACGCGCCGAGCCGCTCGATGGCGCTCATCGGGACGAAGGCCTCCGGCAAGAGCCACTTCATCGCGGTCGTGCTGCACGAGCTCGAGCACCGCATCGGCCCGAGCTTCGGCGGATCGCTCATGCTGCTCGACGACGCGACGCGCTCGCGCGTCGACAACGACCTCAAGCCGCGCCTGTACGACGCGGGCGTCGTCCTTCCGGCGACGAGCTCGGTGCTCACGAGCAGCGCCGTCCGCGAGCCGCTCGTCTCGCGGCTGACGCTCGGGCGCGGCGCGCACTCGAACCTCGTGTTCTTCGATGCCGCCGGCGAGGATCTCGAGTCGCTCGAGATCCTTGAGCGCGAGGGTCGTTACATCACGCAGTCCGACGGCCTCGTGCTGCTCGTCGATCCACTGCAGATCCCCGCCGTGCGCGACGACCTCGAAGGCAGCATCGAGCTGCCGCCGGTGACGGCGGACGTCTACAAGATGGTCGGCCGGCTCGCGGCGCTCATGCGCGAGTCGCGCGGGATCCCGGCGAGCAAGCCGATCGAGGTGCCGCTGGCGATCGCGATCTCGAAGGTCGACGCGCTGCGTGGGCTGCTGTCCGACACGCATCCCGTCTTCACGCAGCCGGCGCACGACGGCCGCTTCGACGCGGGCGTCGCCCGCACGATCAGCGAGGCGCTGCGCGCGGAAACCGTCGCTTGGCTCGGCCAGCGCGTGGACACGTTCGTCAAGCACGAGTTCGCTCACGTCGCGTACTTCGGCGTCTCGGCGCTGGGCGAGAACCCGATCGGCGGGCGCCTGCGGAACGGCGTCTCGCCACATCGCGTCGAGGACCCGATCCTCTGGATGCTCGACCGCTGGGGGGCGCTGCCGAAATGAGCCATCCGCAGGCCTTCCACACGTCGTGCCGCAGCGGGCTCGCGACGAACCCGGGCTTTCAGTTCAACGCGGCGAGCCCGTCGCTCGACCGGACGCTCCTGTCGCGGCTGGCGTCCAAGCATGCCGGCTACCACGTCCCCCGCGACATGCCGCTCGAGCCGACCGCCGATGACCTGGTCCGGTTCCCGATCGCGCTCAAGGTCGCCCCGGTCGACGGCGCCGGCACGGTCGTCTCGCGGACGATCTACGTCGGGCGCGAGTTCCGGGGCCAGAACGGCAGGCCCGACGAGGGGCGCTTCGGCAACTACTTCAGCCACATCGTCGTCGGCCGCGGCGACCGCGAGCCGTTCGACGGACTCCTGGGGATCGAGCTGTGGGACGCGCCGCACTGGACCGGCAGCGAGAGCCCCGAGCCCGTCCTCGCGGACCTCGGTCCCCTCCAGCCCGGGCCGCTCGACGCCGAGCGCGTCGCGGACGTGCTCGCCGCGGTCCCCCCCGGCCTCTTGGGAGCGGTGCTCGACGCGGCGATCACGGCGCTCGACGGCGGGCCACGGGTGGTCCTCGTCGACGCCGACAACGCCCGCGGCGCGGCGTGGATCGGGTGGGTCGCCTACGCGCTCCCGGCCGCGCAAGCCCAGCGCTTGACGTTCACGACGTTCGACGGCCGGCCGCGCTACGCCGACGACGTCCACCTCTGCATCACGACGCCTGCCTGCGACATCGCGTTCGCGCAGCACGAGCTCGGGCATTCCGTGCGGCTCATCGACACGGGCGGCGTGGCGCCGGTCGAGCGCCCGTCGCTCTACACGCGCGTCGCGCTGGCGCTCGCCGAGCAGGGCAGCGATCCCCTCGCCACCGCCGTGCGTGGCGTTCCGGCCGACGCCGCCGGTCCGCGTCGCGGGGCGTGGCTCGCGATCACGGGAGCGCTGACCGAGCTCGTCGAGGGCGACGAGCTGGCGTCGGTCGTCGACCTGCTGCGCGAGCTCGCCGCCGGCGGTCGGGTGGCGCTGGCGGCCGAGACGGCGACGGAGCTGCCCGCGAACACGGCGGTCGATCGCGAGGTCATGTCGCAGTGGGCGTCGCTGCATCGCGTCGCGCGGCAGCTGCCCGCAGACGACGACTCGCGCAGCCTCGCGTCGAGCGCGCTCGCCCGGATCGTCCCGTTCGCGGGCGAACTGCCCGAGACGCTCACGCCCGTCGCCCACGACACACCGACGCAGCCGGGCGTCGGCAACCTCGCGCCCTGGCTCAGCGCCGTGGAGGGCGCCGCCGGTACAACCGCCTGCGGTGCCCTGATCCGTCGACGGGATGACGCTGGGGCTCGTCGGCGTGAACGCCGCGGTCGACCGTCGCCTCGCCCGTGCGCTGAGCGCCGGTCTCGCGCATCCTCCCGTCCAGGACGCGTTGCGCGCGATCGCTCGGGAGCCGACCTCGAGCACATCATCGTCGCCGTCACCGAGGCACTGGCCGAGCGGGCCGCCGAAGGTGACGGCGCCGCGCGCGAGCACCTGCGCAAGATCGCTCCGCACCCGGCTGCGCGCGCGACGCTGCAGCGCCTCGCCGCGGAGCAGCGAACGTTCGTGCTGACATCCGCGTGGCTGCAGGCCGAGGTGGCAGAGGACCCGAAGCGGCGCAAGTCCGCAGCGACCGAGCTCGCGGGGCTCGCGGCGTCCGAGCGCGAGTTCGCCGAGATCCGCGAGCTCTGGGGGGAGGGCGGTCCGCGTGCCGAGGCGGAGCACGTCGAGCTGCTCGCCGCCTACCTCCAGGCGGGGACCGAGCCGCCGCGCGCCGACGCCGACCGGGCACTCGCCGAGCTCATGCGCCAGCTCGCTGACGGCCGCCCGGGTCACGGACCCCCTCGGCGCGACCCTCGGCCGCTGCGCCGACCCGCGTGACCCAGCGTGTGTCCTACCGCGCGTGGTGGGTCGCGACGGCGAAGCCGGGCACCCCTTGCCGGTTCTCGGACTGGGCGGCGAACGCCGGCATCGCGCTCGCCGCGGACGAGACGTACCTGCCGGACGAGCGCTTTCAGGAGCTGGCCCGCTACGTCGCGAGGGAGGTCCTCGCGCAGCGGCGCGCGACCGACTACGAGCGCGGCATCGCCGTCCTGAGATTCCACGCGCGGGAGCACGTCGACGACTGGGTCGCGGTGACGCTCGCCGACCTGCTGCGCGACGACGACGATCGCGCCCGGCTCATCGCCGAGCTCTTCGAGATCTGGCGGCGCCTCGAGCGCGACGGCCCCGATCTCGTCAACGAGATCCTGACCCGCGCGACCGAGTCGACTCAAGCGGCGCGATCTCGACGACGTGACGTCGTTCTTGCCGCAATGGCTGCACGAGGAGTGGAACGCGTGGATGGAGCGTCGTCCGCGCTCGCCCGTCGCGCGGGCCTTCGGCCGCCGCGGGCGCGAAGGCGAAGGACGAGGAGCCCGGCGAATGATCGCCGTCGGCATCGATCTCGGCACCACGATCTCGTCGATCGGCCAAGCCGACGACGGCGGCCACGTGACGCTGTTCCCGCTGCGCGACGGCTCGCCGCGGCTGCGCTCGGTCGTCACGATCGACGAGGGCGGCGAGATCAAGGTCGGCGAGGAGGCGCAGCGACTCGCGCCGCTGGACCCCGACAGCTCGTTCTCGTTCTTCAAGCGCTCGATGGGCACGACCTGGAAGGTCACCGCCGGGGATCGCACGTGGACGGCGCCGCAGCTCTCGGCCGAGGTCCTCAGGGCGCTCGCGGACGATGCCGCGCTCGCGGTCGGCGAGCGCCCGCGACGGGCGGTCGTCACGATCCCCGCCTACTTCGGCGACGACGCGCGACGCGCGACGCAGGAGGCCGCAGCGCTCGCGGATCTCGAGGTCCTCGCCTTGCTCCACGAGCCCACCGCCGCGTGCCTCGCCCACCGCTCGCGCGGCGACGGCACGTCGACCGTCCTCGTCTACGACCTCGGTGGCGGCACGTTCGACGTGTCCGTCGTGCGCTTCGGTGCCGGTTGCGACGAAGTCCTCGCCACCGCCGGCGACGACCGCCTTGGCGGCAAGGACTGGGACGACGTCCTCGTCGACCTCGTCGCCGATCGCGTCTACGAGACGCTCGGCGCCGACGCTCGCGACGACCTCTCGGTGCTCGCCGAGCTCCAGGAGCGCGCGCGGGAGGCGAAGCACGCGCTGTCGCGGATGCCGCGCACCGCGGTGACGGTGCATGCCGCCGGTCGCGCCCACCGCGTCGAAGTGACGCGGGACGAGTTCGAGGGTCTCGCGGGCGGACTGTTCGCTCGCACCGAGGAGCTCGTCGAGCGCGTGCTGGTCGACGTCGGCGGGCGTGCCGTCCTCGACGAGGTGCTGCTCGTCGGCGGCTCGAGCAGGATGCCGCGCTGTCGCACCGCGCTCGAGCGCACGACCGGCCTCACGCCGCGCACCGGCGTCGACCCGGACGCCGCGGTCGCGCACGGCGCCGCGATCGCGGCGAGCGAGGCCGTGACACCCGCGCGGTCGGGCGTCGGTGGGCTCGCGATCGCGCGCAAGGTCCGCGACGTCACCGCGCACGCGCTCGGCTTCGTCGTCGTGTCGAGCGAAGGCTCGCGCTATGTCAACGAGGTCATGATCCAGCGCAACGCGCCGATCCCGGCCGCCGAGACGAAGCGCCAGCGCCTCGCAGTGCCGCGCGGAGGCTCCGGCCTGCTCGACGTCTACATGCTGCAAGGCGAGGCGCTGCGACCGCTGGACACGAACCCGCTCGGGCGCTGGACGTTCGAGCGCGTCCCGGGTCATCGCAGCGGCCATGTCGACATCGACGTCTCCTATGCCTACGACGAGCACGGCGTCGTGCACGTCTCGGCAGCCGTCGGCGGCAAGCGAGCTCGATCCACCGGCGATCGACCGCGACGACCGCGACCTGCGCTGGACCGACGAGGATCCTGCGACGCACAACGCCGCGCCCGACATCGCCGTCGCGCTTGTGATCGACGTCAGCTACAGCATGTCGGGCGCCAAGCTCGACGAGGCGAAGGACGCGTGCTGCGGCTTCGTCGACGTGCTCGAGGAGGCGGGAGTCGGCGATCGCGTCTCGCTCGTGGCGTTCGGCTCGGGCGCCCGCACCATGGCACCGCTCGGAACGGCGCCGTCCGAGGTTCGGCGGGCCGCGCGCGGGCTGGACATCGAGGGCTCGACGAACCTCGCCAGCGGGCTTGGCATGGCGTGGCGCGGCCTCGGCGAGGCTTCGGGCCGGCGCGTGCTCGTCGTGCTCACGGACGGTGCGCCGGACAGCCGTGACGCCGCGCTGTCCGAGCGCGCGTCGATCGTGCGTCAGGACGGTGAGATCTTCGCCCGCGGCGTGCAGGGGGCCGATCAGGGCTTCCTCGCCCAGCTCGCCACCAGCAGCGGCGAGCTGCTCGGAGCCGGCGAGCTCGTGTCGAGCTTCCGCGGCATCGCGCAGCAGCTGGCGAGCGGCGGGCGCGGAGGACTCGGTCGAAGCCGTTGACCGAAGCCACCGCGAGCCCGCCGATGGTCGATGCCACGTTGGGGCCCGTCCGCGCGCGTGTCATCGGCCTCGTGGTCGTGCTGTCGTTCATCGGCGCGGCGATCGTCGTGCTAGGTGTCGTGAAGGCCGACTCCCTGGCCGACGCAGCCGCCGAGGTGGGCGCGCTGAAGGCGCCGGCGCTCGCCATCGGCGGTGCGCTCCTCGTCGCGCTCATGGTGCCGGCGGGCCTCGTCGCCGGAGCCTGCGGCTATGCGCTCGGGACCGTGGGGGGCACGATCGTCGCGGTCATCGCCACGACCGCAGGTGCGGTGCTCTCGGCCGCGCTCGCGCGCCGCGTCGGCACGCCCGCCGCCCGCGATGCGTTCGGACCGCGCGTGCAGCGGACGGTCACATGGCTCGAAGGCCGCCCGGCCCGGACGGTCGTGGTCGCGCGCGTCGTGCCGGGCATGCCGTTCAACACGACGAGCCTTGTGCTCGGGTTCACCCGCATCCCGCTGTCGACGATCGCGGCCGGCACGGCGCTCGGGTTCCTGCCGCGCTCATTCGCCTACGCGGCGCTCGGTGGCAGCCTGCGCGATCTCGGCAGCCCCGAGGCGAAGGCGGCGCTCGTGGCGAGCATCGTCATCGCGATCCTCGCGATCGCGCTACCGCGGCTGCTGCTGGCGCGGACCAACCGGTCTGCGCAGAGCGGCGGCTGAATCCAGTGCTCGCCCATCGTCGATGGTCATGACCGACCCTCGGGCATGGCGCCGTCGGATCCTCCGTCGAGCGCGCGCGTCGCACGATCCTCGCTCAGCCGCCGACGTGCTCCAGCACGATCTGCATTGGGAGGCGGTCCTCGACGCCGAACTCTGCGACGAGGAGATCCTCGCCGCCGCCCGTGCGGTCCACCTGGGAGTGGCGGAACTGCGGTCATCCCCGACCTACGAGGGCGCTGCGGCGGCGATGCACCGCGAGCTGGCGACGCTCGGCGCCACCGACGGGCCGATGGGCGACGAGCGACGCATCCTGGTGGCGGAGGCAAACGCGGCGCTCACACGTTACGTCCGCGCGCAGCTGACTCTGGCGATCGAACGTCGAACGGAGCACGCGTACTCGCTGAATCTGACAGTGGATTCCACCACTGGACTCACGAACCGGGCCCACGCGCTGCGCACGGAGGTCACCGCGCGGCTACGCAAGGCTTGCATCAGCATGGACGGCGGCAGCGTCGCAATCGTCGGCCCGAACGGGATCGACAAGAGCCGGCTCGTCGAGCACTTCTGCGGTGCCAAGGCTCACGACGACCGGCGCACGATCTCGACCGTCATCAGGGCTGCACCCGGCGACGACGCCCTTGACTTCGTCATGGAACTGCTGGCACGGCTCTGTCAGGAGGTGCTGGACCGAGTGGCAGCCGACGACATGACACTGCGCCGCGCGTCGCGCGTGCCGCAGCGTCACGCGAACCGTGCCGCGACCAGATGGAGCAGACTCGGCGCGATCCTCGCGTGGGGCGGCGCGTCGCTCATCGTCATCGGCGCGTTCGACGTTCGCACCGACCTTCTGCTCATCGTCGGGATGACGTGTCTCGTGCTGGCCGCGGCGATCTCGCGAACGCGCTCAAGTGTCGGCGCGAGCGACGCAGCGTGGCGCGTGGGACTTGCCCGGCTGCTACGCCAGAGCGGCGAGCAGCTGCCGCTCATCGGAGTCGGCGTCGGGCTGATCGCGGCGTCGCAGTTCGGGACGAACGTCGACCCGCTGGTCGTCGTGGGCGCGATGCTGCTTGCGATCGCATCCGCTATGCGGGGTCCACCCGCGATCCTTCGGCATCTGTTCTCACGCAGGCGCCCTCCGCAGCCGCCTCCGGCCATTCCGCCGGGGCTCGTCGAAACGGCGCGCGTGGTGCTCGATCAGCTCGAGGGCACCAAGACCGTCGTGTTCAGCGAGTCTCGCAAGTCCGACGGCCGCGTTGGCAAGCGCCTCTCGTTGAGGCTCGGCAACAGCTCCAAGATCTCCGAGAAGCAGGCCCCCATCGCGTGGACGGTGCGCAAAGCCGTCCGCATGCTCGAGGACTTCGTTCGCAAAGACGCCAAGGATCTCGGCATCTGGATCGGCATCGACCTCCAGGGAATGCGACCGGCTCGGTCGCAGCCTTTCCTCGAGGACATCGGGTCTGTGCTGTCGCTGGATCGCAACGGCTGCTTCGTCCTGGTCTGCGTGCTCGGCCAAGGGTCGCAGGTCCCCGTCGTGCACGAGCGCTGCAATCGCGTGATCTCACTGCAACCGCTGGGCTTTCCTGATTCACACGGGCTTCTGGGTCATGACGGCATCGGCCTCTCGATGCCGTTTGCCGCGCTGTGTCACGTCCTCTCCGGTGGCGTGCTTAAGGACCTCGTCGACCACGCGACCGCGTTGGTGGACCACAAGCCCCTGGATTGCGTCGGTCGGATGTCGGACATGGCCCGCGCCCTCGTGATGCCACAGCTCCGAAGCCACGCCGCTGATGTGCACGACCGGGCGTTGGGTGATTGCCGCCCCGACATGAGCGACGTCTTGGACTGGGTCCGCGATGTTCGAACGCGATGCGGGTCGGCCGAGGCATTGCTCGCGCTCCATGCGCGACGCGCGAGTCTGCCCCGCAGCGACGAGTCGGCGCAATCGCACGCACGGGAGGTTTCGTCCGAGCCAAGTATCGACGATCTCACCGACAGGCTCGCCGCGCACTGCTATTTCGCAGCCACGGTGCTCGCGTTCTTTCACGACGCCTTGTCGCGTGCGGCCTTTGACAACGCGCTCCACGGCGAGCCTCCGCCGCTGGAAATCCTGCGTGAGGCGCGCTCAGTCTTGTCGATCAATCCGCATCACGCGTCAAGCCTCGTTCGCGATTTCCGCACGACGTGCGCGCTCGAGCCCGAGGGCACATGATCGAACCCGCCCCCATCGCGCGATGTCACATGGCGGCGGACGGGCGTGTGTCAGCGCAGCGGCGCTGCCCGCGACCGCGTCTGACAACCCGTCTCATCCACATCTCGCCTCGAGGAGCTCGATCGTCCATGCCTGAAGCCAACGCCGGAGGGGGTGCCTGATGGAGGACCTCTTCTCCCTGTTCTTCATCGTGATGCTCGTCACGATCGTCGTGATGGTGGCCGTCGCGCTGACGGCGCTGGCGGGCACCGTGGCAGCGATCTGCGTCTTCGGAGCGGCGACGCACGCGTTCTTCGTCACGATGTGGCGCGGGATCGTGCATCGCGGCGGCGACGGCGCCTTGCAGGGCCCCGGCGAGCCGGCGTTTCGCGCCTACTACCGCAAGCAGGTGTGGCGCGATCTGCGGATCGCGGCGGCGGTCGCGTGGCAGCGTGCGGTCGCCGAGACGGGCCGCATCCAGGCGCTCGTGTCGCAGACCGGCGACGACTGGTACTGGGTCGTGTTTCGCTTGGTCCTGCTCGCCTACGGCTACATCGGGCTGGTCGTGGGCGGGGCGCTGTTCGCGCTCGTCGGGCTCGTCCCGGCGTCGCTCATCGCGTTGTTCGCCGCCGCGGCGTGGGCGGTCGGCGCGCCGCTGCGCGGGCTCGAGCGCCTGCGCCGCAAGCGCCAGGGCACGCACTTCGACTGCCCCGAGTGCCACGACCGCTTCGGCCTGCCGGTCTACGTCTGCCCGTCGTGCAGCGCCAAGCACCACGAGCTCGCCCCCGGCCCGTTCGGCGTGTTGCGCCACCGCTGCACCTGCGCGTCGCGGTTGCCGGCGGTGCAGTGGCTCGGACGCGAGCGACTGGCGTCCGAGTGCCCGGCCCACGGCCACCCCCTCGGCGAGGGAGTGGGGACCGTACGTACGTTCCACGTCCCCGTCGCGGGCGGGCCCGCCACCGGGAAGTCGACGTTCCTCGCGGCCGCGATGGTCAATCTCGAGGATGCAGCCGCGGGCGGCACGCTGACGACGAGCGTTCAATCCTCCAGCCGCGACGGCTACGACCGCTTGCTGGAGGGCTTCCGGCGCGGCGTTCTTCCGACCAAGACGGTTGACCTGCAGCCGCCCGCGCTCGTCGCCGAGGTCCGCGGCAAGGCCAAATCGGCGCTGCTGTACGCCTACGACGTCGCGGGCGAGGCCTACGGCGACGAGCACGAGCTGCGCAGCGACCCCGGCTACGGGCTCGCGGAAGGCGTCGTCCTCCTCGTCGACCCGTTCGCGCTCGACCGCGTGCGCAACGAGCTCGGCGACGAGATCGCCGCGACGCCACAACTCGGTGTCAGCCGCGAGGCTCCCCAGCGCGTGCTCGAGCGGCTCGTCGGCGTGCTGGACGAGAAGGGCATCGACCTCAAGCGCCTTCCTGCCGCGATCTGCATCACGAAGTGCGACGCGCTCGACATCGGCACCACGATCGCGGCGACGGAGGGCGCCGACGACGATGCCCGTGTGCGCGCCTGGCTGCAGACGCAGGGCGCCGGCAACCTCCTGCGCGCCGCCGAGGGCACCTTCAAGGAGATCCGCTGTTTCAGCACGAGCGCCCTCGGCCGCACCCCGGGCACCGGCAGCGGGCCGTTCGCGCCCGCGGGCACGCTCGAGCCGCTGCTGTGGCTGCTCGCCACGGCCGGAGTGCAGCCTGCGGCCGCGGGCGACGCGCAGCAGACCACGACCGAGCGACTCAAGGCCGCGAAGCCGCTGGACACCGCTCCGCGACGGCCGCTGTTGACCGGGGCCATCGACGCGGTCACGCCGTGGCCGCTGCAGGGGAACTTCGCGCTGGGCCTCGTGGCCGTCGTCGCGCTCGCGCTGATCATGTCGCCCGTATCGCGACTTGCGGGCAATGGAGCGGATACGACGTACGCCGACACCGGCGACGAGACCGTCGGGCCCTCACCGCCGCCTGCACCGCCATCGACGCCCGTGTCTTCGCCACCGGCGTCGTCGCCGCCGGTCCCGCCGTCACCGCCGAGCCCGCCGGCGCCAAGGGCCGCGGATGGCACGGACTACGAGGCGGCGGCCTTCTCGCTGACGGTCCCCGACGGCTGGATCAAGGACCACGACGAGAAGTCGTTCGGCGCGTACATCGAAAGCCGCTGGCATCTCGAGGGGCAGCCCGAGGTGTCCTTCAAGGTCGACTACACGCCCGGGTTCGAAGGATCCCCCGCAGAGGGAGCCCGCTCGGTGCGCAAGCTCTATCCCGGGCGTGTCAGCGACTATCGGGAAGTCGATTGGGCGGCAACCGAGATCAACGGCCACAGCGCGTGGCGCTGGCGCTTCAGGCTCGAAGACCGCGATGTCGAGAAGGTCGACTGGTTCTTTCGCGCGTGCTCGAACGGCGTAGCGCTGCTTGGAGCCGCGCCGCTGGACGAGTTCGAGGAGCACCTGCCGACGTTCGAGGGCGTTGCCGAGTCCATGACTTTCCCCTGCGAATGACGCGAGACCTCGAAGCGATCCTGGGCAGGAGCCAGATCGAGACATGAACTCAGGAGGTAGCCGTGCCAGGCCATGAAGGTGGACCCTCACGATTCGAAACCGACCCGTCGAACCCGCGACTGGAGCAGCCGCCACCCGATGCCAAGCGGGTGGACCCGAACGACCCGCGTATCCCGCTCGTCGGGCGTGAGGCCGTGAAGGCGGCGAGCCGGACCCCGCCGGACCGAAGCCGTGAGCTCGGGCGCCTAGCGATGCGAGATACGGTCGAGCCGCCGCGGGAAGACCGAAGCCGCTGATGGTCTGGTGGGGCTACAAGGCAGCGGGCAAGGCCATCGGCACGAGCGCGAAGGTCGGCGCCAAGGCCGGGGCGAGCCTGGGCGACAGCCTGAGCTCGAAGATGGCGCTCCACAGCGCCGGCCGGGGGGCGCGTCGCGGCTACCTCGCGCCGGGCGATCCGACGCCGCCGCCGACGGCCGGAGCGGACTACCTCGACTACCGCGGCGTCGCGTCGTGGCAGGAGGCGCAGAACCTCGACGACGGCCAGTTCCCGCTCGGCGCGTTCAGCGACATCGCCAAGGGCAAGGTCCGCGGGCCGATCGGCCTGCCGGGGCAGGTGATCAACCGCCACGCCGTCGTCGTCGGACCCGCCGGCTCGGGCAAGACGTACAGCCTGCTGATCCCGTGGATGTACGCGGCGCTCATATCGAACTGGTCGGTCGTCGCTGTGGACGTCAAGGGCGATCTGCGCGAGGACTTCCTGGACTTCAAGGACGCCCAGGGCGCCGGGGCGCTCGGCGCCCGGCTGACGAAGTGGGACTTCACGGACCCGCTGCACTCGTCGCCGTGGCAATGGCTCGGCCGAGCTGCACGACGACGCGCGGGTCGACGCGGCGATCACGGCGCTGCTCGGCCGGCGACCCGGAGCAGTCGACGCAGGACCCGTACTTCTACCAGCGCGACTACCGCACGCTGCGCGGCCTGCTGCTCTTCGCACGTGCCGTCGTGCCAACGGTGCGGACGGCGACGGACCTCATCCGGCTTCTCGAGGACGACATCAAGCTCGACGCGCTCGTCAAGCAGCATGCGCGCGCGCCGGGCGCGTCCGACCTGCAGGCCGTGCTGCGCCACCCGCAGGCCGACTACCCGAAGATCATCGGGGGTGTCGTCACGGCGCTGAGCGCGCTCGACTCGTCCAGCGTCAATGCCGTCACGCGGGCAACCGCCGAAGCGGCCTTCGATCAACCTCGAGGCGGCACTCGACGACCATCAACTGCTGATCGTCGGCGCTGCGCTCAAGGGCGGCCAGGTGTCGGAGACGCTGTCGAGCCTGCTCATCAACCAGCTCTCCCAGCGTCTCTACGAGCGGTTCGGCTCGTCACGCCGGCCCGTGCTGCTCGTCATCGACGAGGCTCCGCAGATCGTCGACCGCGTGGACATCGCGAAGCTCATGGAGGTGTCGCGCTCGGCCGGCGTGGGCGTCGTCGTCGCGATGCAGGACGTCGCCCAGATCAAGGACGAGAACGATCGCTCGTCGATCCTCTCGAACGCCGCGGCGTTCGCGATCCTGCCGGGCGCAAGCCCCAAGAGCGTCGAGGAGTTCGGCAAGCGCCTCGGGCAGCGCTACGAGCACACGGTCGGCCTGAACGTCGGCGGCCCGAGGACAGGGTTCGGCATGCCGCCGCCGACGCAGACGCTCGGCACGGAGTCCGTCCCCGTCCTACGCGAGCGCGAGATCATGCAGCCCCCGTTCGGCGGGCGGGCCGCCGTGGTTCACATCAAGGCACAGGAGCTGGGCGTGACCACGAAGCCGCTGCTCGTCGACATGCAGCGCGCGTGATGAGCCCGCGAGCGACGCCGCGTCAGCGCTCGCGGCTGTCCTCGGAGCGTTCGCGCTCGCGCCCGCGCTCGATGACCTTCCGCGTCAGCTCTTGCCCGTCCTTGCGGTTCTCGGGCGTGGGCCGGTCCCCCGTCCCACCTTCGCGGACGCCGGATTGGTCGCGCGCGTGGTGCCACGTCGCCTCGACCTCACGCTTCGGAGTCTTGGTGTCCTTCGCCGCGTCGACTTCCTTGTAGCCGCTCATGTGGTCCTCCGCTGGTTGGCGTCGTGGCCAGACTAGACCCGGCCGCCGCATGCCGCCACCAGCGCCGGACGGCGCGCCGTGACCGCGGACAACCGCGGCGATCCGGGATCCCTTCGCGTCACGCGGCGGCGGGTCGTCGAGCTCGGGCTCGCCGGCGCAGCCGTCGTGGCGAGCGGCGGATGCGGCGGGCGGCGGCAGCCCACGCTCGCCGAGCCGCCCGCCCCGCGCCAGCGCCGCGCGATCCTCAGCCCGCTGCGTGAGCTCGCTCGCGAGGTCCGGTGGTCCTGTGCTGCAACCGCACTCGTCGGCGAACCTCGTCTACAACGAGCGGTTCACCGACCGCCGACCGCGCGCGGTCGTGCAGCCGCGCGACGCACGCGACGTCCAAGCGGTCATGCGCTGCGCGCAGCGTCACAGCATCGCGCTGACCGCGCGATCCGGCGGGCACAGCTACGCGGGGTACTCGACGGCCGGCCATCGTGCTGGATCTCCGCCGCCTGCGCGCCGTCAGCGTCAGCGGCCGCGACGTCCGTGTCGGGGGCGGTGCGCGGCTCATCGACGTCCACGCGCACCTCGCGCGGCGCGGCGCTATGCTCCCTACCGGCTCCTGCCCTTCTGTCGGCGTTGGTGGACTCACCCAGGGTGGCGGCATGGGGCTTTCGGGCCGCGCGCTCGGGCTCACGTGCGACAACCTCGTGGCGCTGACGATCGTCACGCCGGACGGTCTGCTTCGCCGCTGCGACGCCCGGGCCGAAGAGGCCTCTTCTGGGCCTGCCGCGGTGGGGGAGGTGGCAACTTCGGCATCGTCACGAGCTTTCGCTTCGAGCGGCATGCGGCACGCCGCGCGGCGTGGTTTCGGATCTCCTGGCCGTGGCAGCAAGCCGACGCGGCACTCGCGGCCTGGCAACGGACGGCGCCGCATGCGGCGAGCGCCTTGACATCGGCGCTGGTCCTGACAGCCGGCGGCCGACGGCCGCAAATCCACGCGATCGACCAGTACTTCGGTCGCGAGCGCAGATGCGATCCCTCGTCCGACCGCTAACGAGCGTCGCCGGCGCCACGCTGAGCTCAGGGTCGGCGCGGCCATTTCAGCTCGTCACGCGGTGGGCGGGGTGCGCGCACATCGAGCGGGTCGCCTGCCACACGGCCGGGACGGCGGACGGCGGCCGGCGGCCGGCTCGGGCGGGCGCGCTTCGCCGCAGGATCCGCCTACGTCGATCGCCCGCTGACCAGCGCAGGGCGACGGGCGATGCTCGCCGCCGCGGGCCGACCGCATGCGGGCGCGGGAGTTCTCATCCTCGACGCCTACGGCCGGGGCGATCAACCGCGTGGCGGCCGACCACACGGCGTTCGTGCATCGCGAAACGCTGTTCAGCGTGCAGATCCTCACGTACTTCGGCCCGCAGGGTCTCGCCGACGGGGTCGCCTGGAAGCGCCATGTCACCCACGTCCTGCGCCCCCACGTGTCGGGCGCCGCGTACCAGAACTACATCGATCCCGACCTCGACGGCTGGGCGCACGCCTACTACGGACGCAACCTCCCGCGCCTGCGCGAGATCAGGTCGGCCGTCGATCCCGAGAACCTCATGCGCTTCCCGCGCAGCATCCCGCTCGCCGGCGCCTGACCGCCGCCACGGCGACCGGCTTCCGTGCCGCCAGTAGCTGACCGCAGCCGGTCCAATGGCTCGAGTAACTGCCAGCGCACGAGCCGGGAGGAAGGCGCTTCGCTCAATGCGCGGGCACGGGGTCGGCGCGTGGGCCGCCGTGCTGATCTCGGCGTTGGTCGCAAGGCGCATCCACGACTGGGCATCCGCAAGCGCTTGCGTGGAATCGACGCCCTTACACGTCGCCCGTGAAGAACCCAGCACGAGCACATCGCGCTGCGGTCGTCCACGGCTGGTGGCGGCCATTGCTGTCAGAGGCGCAGCGCCCGCAATCTTCACGGCGTGGGGCGTGGGCCCGACGTAGCTGTCGCGCGAGCGCCCGAGCGTCATGCGTCGTGGTGGTAGCGGTCCGCCTCTGGACCCGGCTGGCGCGTCGCGCCGTGAGCGTCGGCGCGAGCCGTTTGAGCCTGGCGACCTGCTGTGTGATCGAGGTCCCCATCAGCGCCACGGTGGTTGACGCACCCCCGCCTGGTGCATGGCGAGCGCGTCGACGTAGCCTCGACCACGATGATGACGCCGGCCTTCGCGGCGACAGCGCGGGCCCGGACGTCGCCCATCGTGACCGGGAGGCCTCGGGTCAGCCTTCAGCAGTCGGTGGACCTCGTCCTGGATCGGATCGAGCTTGACCCTGCCGGCGCTCGCCGATGCGCGGCGGCTCATTGCTGCGCTCAGCTCGATCGACCGCGTCGCGGGCCAGCCCAATGCGCGGGCTGATCTGGCGCTCAGACAAGCCGCGCACGAAGTGCAGCGGCCGGATTTCCGCCCACTGCTCCACCTCGACCACCCCGATCCTCCCAGGATCGCTCTGCGCAGACCAGCCCAGGGTCCGCAGGACTACCGGACGACGCTGGGGTGGCCAGTTCCTGCGGTACGAAGGGGCATCTACGATGCGGGCTTCTGCGACAGTCGCCCGCTCGGGCGACTCGAAGGCATCGTCAGATCCGTCGCAAAGCCGGTGTCGCAGACCGAGCATCCTTGCTCGCCGCTTTACAATCGCCGCTACCGAGTTCGGTTGGGGACGCACCTACGACGCCGAGTACGTCGCGCTGGCTCAGATCCCTGGGATGCCGAGTGGTCACCATCGACATGCGTTTGCGGCGCGGCGCTGACCGCCTGGGCATCGTCGTCACACCAAGCGAGCTCTAGGCTCAGGATCAGAAGGTCGCGTCGCTTTGCAGCGACCCACGGCGCGAACACGTCGCACGGGTCCGGGCCGCAGGTGCGCTCTCCAGCACTGACCAGCCTGTGTCGTCTAAGCCCTAATTCACCGGCGCGGGACGGTGGTGCTGTCCGGCGGTGAGAGCAGAATGACCTCCTGAGCACCTCATGGGCTTCGCCCACCCGCGAGCAATGAAAAGAAGGACGCGGGGTCTGGACGTCGTAGGCGTGTGGGCGTCGTGGTGTCGGTCGTCGGGTCTGCTCTGATCCCTTGGCGGTCGCCCTGAGCATGACGCGGGAGCTTCGTTACCCCGACCTGTGCCATGAGCACGACGAGCAGACTCTTGAATTCCAAGCTCCGCACCGCGGCGCTCGTGTTGTCGAGGAAGGGAGCCGCAGATGGCGATGGAGTTGATCGTCGAGCGTTGCGCGGGGATCGATGTGCATCAAGCACAGCTTCGGGTGTGCGTGCGCGTCCCGGCCGCCGATGGCAAGCGCAGGCGTGTCGAGGAGCTCGCGACGTTCGGAACGACCACGCCGGACTTGCTGGAGTTGGCCGACTGGTTGGCGTCGCGCGGCGTGACGCAGGTCGCGATGGAAGGCACCGGCGTGTACTGGAAGTCGTCGTGCGCCACGAGGCGCTGTTTGATCGGGTGGGATGAGAGAGCCCACCGGGCGGCCCGTCGCAGCGGGTCGCGTGAAGCTGGGGGCAGCCTGAGCTCGGGGACGCGGGTGAGGGCGGGAGCAGCCCCGACAACGACGAGGCGGGCCGGTACTGCCAGACGGCCTGGGCTCGGCAAGCGAGGCAGAGAGGCGAAACGCGTAGTGAACCAGTGGTGGAACCCCCTCAAGTCCAGTTCTCGGCTCCAACCTGGCGGATGTGGGCCGAGCAGGCAGCGCACGCGAGCCCGAGGTGCGGGCAAGCGACTCCGACGGCCGGCTAACGGGGTCGGCCGGGAGGCCACGAGGAAGGTCTGCGGCGTACTCGTGGCGAGGCTGTCAGGGGAAAGCTGGTCGCCGATCCTGCCGACCGATCGACGGTGAACGTGGGAACCATCCGGTGTCGCCCTTGCCGCCCTCGGGCGGGCGGGCAGGCCCGTCGTCGGCTGACGGCACCGTGGTGGGGCGGAGCCTTCGTAGTAGTCCGAGCCGGGGAAAGCCCGGTGCATGGCGAAGGGAGGCAGCAGGTTTGCGGCATCCGTCTGGAAGGCGGGGAGGTCGTCGTTGAATAGCGGCGCGCCGCTGCCCGCGCCGAAGGTGGCGCAGGAGCGGGTACTCGGGATCCAGCGCAAGCTGCACAAGTGGGCGCAGGACGATCAGGATCGGAGGTTCTCAGACCTCCACAACCTCGTCTGTGACCCGGCCACGCTGCTTGTGGCGTGGCAGCGGGTGAGGGCCAGCCGCGGGTCACGCTCAGCAGGCGTAGACGGCGAGAGCGCCTACTACGTCGAGCAGGTGCTGGGCGTGCAGCAGTTCCTGGCCGGGCTCCGTGAGGAGCTGCGGTCCGGACGCTTTCGGCCAGCCGCGGTCAAGCAGCGCGCGATCCCCAAGCGTGGCGGCAAGCTGCGCTACCTGGGGATCCCGACGGTGCGCGACCGGGTTGCGCAGGCCGCGCTGAAGCTCGTGCTCGAGCCGATCTTCGAGGTCGACTTCGAGCCCTGCTCGTACGGGTTCGGCCCGGACGCCGAGCGTGGGACGCGATCGCCGAGGTGCACTACTTCAGCTCCCGCTCGTATGAGTGGATCGTTGAAGCCGACATCAAGGCGTGCTTCGACGAGCTTGAGCACTCGGCCATACTCGCCCGGGTGCGACGGCGCGTCGAGGACAAGCGGGTCCTCGGGCTCATCAAGGCGTTTCTGAAGGCCGGGATCTTGACCGAGCACGGCAACCTCGAACAGACGCTCAGCGGCACCCCTCAGGGCGGGATCCTCTCGCCGCTGATGGCCAACGTCGCGCTCTCTGCACTGGACGAGCATTACGCCAGGGCGTGGGAGGCGATGGGCCAGAAGTGGTATCAGCGCGACGCGAGCCGCCGTCGCGGCGGGGCGAGCTACCGACTCGTCAGGTACGCCGATGACTTCGTCATCTGCGTCGCCGGCGAGCGACACCACGCCGAGCAGTTGATCGCGCAGACCGAGCAGGTGATCGCGCCGCTCGGCCTGCGGTTGTCGCCGGAGAAGACCCGTGTAGTTCACATCGACGAGGGCATCGACTTCCTCGGCTGGCGCATCAAACGCCAACGGCGAGGAAGCGACGGCCGCCGGTTTGTCTACACCTACCCGTCCAAGCGCTCGCTCGCGAGCGTCAAGGCGAAGGTCAGGCAGATCACGCGGTCCGGCCACAACCAGACGCTCGCCGTGCTGCTGCACCGCGTCAACGCGGTGCTGCGGGGCTGGTGCGCCTACTTTCGCTGCGGGGTCTCCTCGCAGACCTTCGCTTACCTCGACGCCTTCACGTGGCGCCGAGTCGTGCGCTGGCTGCGAACCAAGTACCCCAAGCGCAACTGGCGCTGGCTGATGCGTCGTCACCTCCCGGGGTGGCGGCCGACCGACGGTGAGGTGACGCTGTTTCGGCCGGCGTGCGTGAGCATCACGCGCTACCGCTACCGAGGAGCGAAGATCGCCACGCCGTGGCAAGACGGCTGGATCGCTAGACGCGATCCGGTCGTCGGGCCCGAACGTCTGGAGAACCTGATCGCCCGATGAGCACCGGTATGCCTGTGGAGAGCCCGGTGCGCGGGAACGCGCACGCCGGGTTCGGAGGGCGGGCCGGGGAAACGCACCGACCCGAAAGGGCGACAGCGCGCCCCGGCCCGACCCTACTGGCACATCCTCGAGGAAGACTTCGAGCTGACGCTCTGCAACGCACGGCATGTCAAGAACGTGCCGGGACGAAAGACCGATACCAGCGACGCGGCGTGGGTGTGTCGGCTGCTTGAGTGCGGCTTGTTGCGCAAGAGCTTCGTGCCGCCGCGCGAGATCCGCGAGCTGCGCGACGTGACGCGCTATCGCAAGGCGCTGATCCGCGAGCGCGCCTCGGAGGTCAACCGCCTGCACAAGGTTCTCGAAGACGCCGGCGTCAAGCTCGCGACGGTCGCGTCGGACGTGATGGGCGTTTCCGGACGCCAGATGCTCGCCGCGCTGGTTGCGGGCACGACCGATCCCGCGGTGCTCGCCGATCTGGCCAAGAGCAGGATGCGGACCAAGCTGCCGCAGCTGCGTAAGGCCCTGGATGCGCGCTTTCGCGAGCATCACGCGTTCCTGGTCAGCCAGGCGCTGGCGCACGTCGACTACCTCGAGGAGGCGATCGGCGTCGTCAGCACGCGACTCGATGAGGCATTGGCGCCGTTTCGGCCGGCGATCGACGTGCTCGTCAGCATTCCCGGCATCCAGCGCCGCACGGCCGAGGTCGTCATCGCCGAGATCGGCATGGACATGAGTCGCTTCCCGTCCAGCCGCCATCTGGCGTCATGGGCGGGCCTGTGCCCGGGCAACAACGAGAGCGCGGGCAAACGCAAACACGGACGCACGACCAAAGGCAGCCCCTGGCTACGTCCCGCACTGGTCGAGGCGGCGCTCGGAGCGACACGCCCGACCGGCTACCTGCGCTCGACGTACTGGCGCGTTCGCAGCCGACGCGGACACCAGCGGGCCGTGATCGCCGTCGCACACTCGATGCTCGAAATCATCCACCAGCTGCTCAGCGCAGGTAGCTCTACACCGATCTCGGACGGACTTTTTCGACAAACGCCAAGCCGAACAACTCGCCCGCCGCGCGATCCGCCAACTCGAGCGCCTTCGGCCACAAGGTGATCCTGGAGCCCG
>CAVUOK010000013.1:0-523073 GCA_963743055.1 uncultured Actinomycetes bacterium
TCGGGCGAGGCTGGAAGCCGCCCGCAACCGGACTCTCGGGAATGCGCACGTCGACGTACGTCGCGCCTTGCGCGTTGTCGGTCGCCAGGACGCGCGCGGCCGCCGACCACATCGCCCGCGGGCGCTCGGCGCGTCCGAAGTAGAGCTTGGGCCCGCCGTCGACGGTGGCGGCGAGACCGCGCGGACCTTCGTACACGCGCTCCACGCGCCGCCGCAGCGGCGCGGGCGCGGCGGCGACGAGGCGGATCGCGCGCAGCACCTTCTCGTCCTTCACGCGGCCACCGCCCGGCATGTGCTTGATCCCGACGACCGGAAGGCTTTTCGTCGTCGTCCCGCGCAGCAGCGTGCCGTCGCTCGCGACCGCGGTCGGCGAGCCTCCGCCGGACTGCACCGCCGCCACCGGCTCGTAGGCGTTGACGTCGATGCGCAGCCGGTGCGGGAAGTCGGCGCTCGCCCGCAGGCTGCGCACGACCGGGTACGCCGAGACCGCGTCGCGCAGCGCGTTGTCGTCGACGGCGAGGGTCGTCATGTCGCGGGCGGCGATCGTGAGCGAGTCGCGAATCGCGCCTGCCTGGCGGCCCTCGATCCCGGTGACCGTCACCTGCTTCACGCGCACGAGCGAGCTCGTCCGCAGCCAGAAGCCGAACGAGCCGACGATCACCAGCAAGGCGGCGGTCCCGAAGACGGCGCGCGAACGTCGGCTGGCGAGGAGGCGCATCGTTCGGGTCTTCGCCGCCTGCACCGCCGACCCTGCCGACGCTGGCCGATCGTCGAGCTCCCGGGCCGCCCGCCTTGGCGTTCGCGCCGCGCCGAGCCGCAGGCCCGCCCGGCGGCGCAATAGCCTGCGCGACCGTGCCCGAACCTCCGCCCCTCAGCGAGCTGACGACCCTGCGCCTCGGCGGCCCGCCGCGCCGGGTCGTCGATGCCACGACCGACCGCGAGCTCGTCGCGCTCGTCCGCGAGGCCGACGAGGCTGGCGAGGACGTGCTCGTCCTCGCGGGCGGCAGCAACGTCGTCGTCGCGGACGAGGGTTTCGCGGGAACCGTCGTGCGGGTCATGACCCGCGGCATCGAGCAGCCGCCGCGCAGTGACGGCCGCGTGTGGCTTGACGTCGCCGCCGGCGAGGAGTGGGACGCGCTCGTGGCGCTCTGCGTCGAGCACCAGATGGCAGGCATCGAGGCGCTGTCGGGAATCCCGGGCTCGGTCGGCGCGACGCCGATCCAGAACGTCGGCGCGTACGGCCAGGAGGTCGCGGACGTCATCGTCGGCGTGCGCGCGCTCGACCGCTCGACCGGCCAGATCCACGAGCTCGACATCGAGGAGTCGCTGTTCGACTACCGCACGAGCGTCTTCAAGCGTGACCCGGACCGCTGGGTCGTGCTTCGCGTGAGCTTCGCCTTCGAGCCGAGCAAGGACTCCGAGCCGATCCGCTACGCCGAGCTCGCGGGCGCGCTGGGCGTAGCGGAGGGCGAGCGCGCGCCGCTGGGCGACGTGCGCGAGGCCGTGCTCGCGCTGCGCCGCTCCAAGGGCATGGTGCTCGACCCGCACGACCCCGACACGTTCAGCGTCGGCTCGTTCTTCACGAACCCGATCCTGCGCGCCCACGCGTTCGACGAGCTGGTCGAGCGGGCTGCCGAGCGCCTTGGCGCCGACGACGTGCCGCCGTCATGGCCGGCGCGCGACCGTTACGTCAAGACGTCGGCAGCCTGGCTCATCGAGCGCGCCGGCCTGAAGCGCGGCCAGGGCGACCCGGACGGCATCGCGATCTCGACGAAGCACACGCTCGCGCTCACGAACCGCGGCGCTGGCACGACCACCGAGCTGGTCAGGCTGGCGCGCGAGATCGCCGCGACGGTGGACGACGCGTTCGGCGTCAAGCTCGTACCCGAGCCCGTGTTCGTCGGGCACAGCTGGGACTAGCACACGAGCCGGCGGCCCAGCGCGTCGACGTCGCCCGCGCCGAGCACGAGGCAGAGGTCGCCGGAGCGCAGCGTCGCGGCGAGCAGCTTCTCCGCCTCGTCGAACCCCGTCGCCCAGCCCACGGGCCCGCCGTGCGCGGCGTCCGCCGCCGCCTCCGCGATGAGCAGGCCGCTCACGCCGGGGAAGTCCTCCGCGCGCTCGCGCGAGGGGTAGATCTCGAGCACGACCGCCGCGTCTGCTAGGGCGAGGGCCGCACCGAACTCGCGTGCCAGGAGCTGCGTGCGTGAGTACAGGTGCGGCTGGAACACCGCGACGACGCGCCGGCGTCCAAGCGTGCGGGCAGCGTGGATCGCCGCTCGGACCTCCGTCGGGTGGTGCGCGTAGTCGTCGATCACCAAGGCTCCGGCGGGGGTCTCGCCGAGCGTCTCGAAGCGCCGTCCGGCGCCGGCGAAGTCGACGAGCGTCCCGGCCAGGTCGGCCGGCTCCGCGCCGGCGACGACGCACGCCGTCAGCGCGGCCGCCGCGTTGGACACGTTGTGGGCGCCCGGGACCGACAGCTCGACGTCCACCCCGGCCCAGCGAAAGCGCGAGCCGCCGGGATGCAGCTCGATCTCGGTCGCGCCAAAGAACGCCGCGTCGACGATCGCGACGCGGTCGAGGAAGTCCTCAGCCTCGGGCTCGTCGGCCACGACGACGCGCAGGCTGCCCCGCAGGAACTCCGCGAACGCCTGCTCGAGCTCGACGTGCGAGGCGTAGGTCGTGTGGTGGTCGAGCTCGACGTTCGTCACGAGCGCGATCTCGGGCGCGAGCTGCAGGAACGAGCGGTCGGACTCGTCGGCCTCGACGACGAGCCAGTCGCCCGTCCCCCAGCCGGCGTTCGTGCCGGTCGTCCGCAGCTCGCCGCCGATGACGTACGAGGGATCCCAGCCCGCGCGCATCAGCGCGTGGGCCGCCATCGACGCTGTCGTCGTCTTGCCGTGCGTGCCGGCGATCGCGATCGTCCGGCGCAGCCGGCTCAGCTCGCCCAGCAGCGCACCGCGGTGGATCTCGCGCAGGCCGCGAGCGCGCGCCGCGGCGCGCTCCGGGTTCGCCTCGCCGATCGCGGTCGAGACGACGAGCTCGACGTCGTCGCCTCCGGGGACATTCGCCGCGTCGTGGCCGATCCGGGCATCGATGCCCGCCGCGCGCACCCGCGCGAGATACAACGAGTCCGAGCGATCCGAGCCGGTCACGGTCGCGCCGAGCCGCGCCGCGATCAGCGCGAGGCCGCTCATCCCCGCGCCGCCAAGGCCGACGAAATGCAGCCGCCGCCCGGTCCACTCGAGTGCCGCAGCGGTCACGGGCGCGTGGAGGTTCGAGGTCGCCGCGACCCGCGACACAAGCGCCGGGCGCGCGCGGACCCGCCGCGTAGGCCACGGGGCCCGACGGCGGGCCCGCGCGCGAGGGGCGCTCCGCCGCCCCAAGGCCCCGCGGCATCCGCGCCGGGCCCGCGCGCGGGCGGCCCGCCGCCGCGTAGGCCGCGAGGGCGGGCGGCGCCAGAGCGCCACGCGCGCGCGGCCACGCCGCCACCGGACGAGCGACTGGCGAAGGCAGCGATCATCGGCCCGCTGTCCCCGCGGCGGCCGCCGCCGCGAGCACTTCGTCGGCGACAGCCTGCGCCGCGTCCGGCCGAGCCAGCGCCGCCGACGCCGCTGCCATCGCGGCGAGTCGACCGCGGTCGGCGAGCAGCGCGGCCACCTCGCGGCTCAGCCGCGACGCGGTCAGCTCCGAGTCGGGCACCACGACCGCGGCACCGCCGTCTGCCATCCAGCGCGCGTTCGCGGTCTGGTGGTCGGCGCTCGCGTGCGGATACGGGACGAGGACCGCGGGCTTGCCGGCCGCCGCGATCTCGAAGATCGAGCCGCCCGCGCGCGCCACGCACAGGTCGCACGCCGCCAGCGCGTCGCCGAATCCGTCGATGTAGGGCCGCAGGTCGTAGCCGTTCCCACCCACCCGCTCGACCAGTGAGTCGTAGTCGCGCGTGCCCGCCGCGTGCAGCACGCGAAACGGTGCGGCGGCGAACGCCTCGACCGCCGCCTCGTTGATCGAGCGCGAGCCCAGGGACCCGCCGAAGACCAACACGCACGTCTCGCCCTCGCCCAACCCGAAGCGCGCGCGAGCGGCCGCGCGATCCAGCGAGGGAGGCGACACCGGGCGGCCGGTCACCAGGTAGCGATCCCCGGTACGGCCGTCGATCGGGAAGGACAGGCAGACGCGCCGGGCACGGCCGGCGAGCAGGCGGTTCGTGATGCCCAGATGGCTGTCGGCCTCGGTCAGCACGAGCGGGACCCGGCGGGCGATCGCCGCAAGCCCCACGGGGCCGGCGACGTACCCGCCCCCGCCGAGCACGGCCGACGGGGCCACCGAGGCCAGGATCCGGCGCGCCTGCACCACCGCCGCCGCCGCCTGCCCGCACGCGCGCGCCGCCTTCAAGGGGTTCGTCCTGCTGAGGCCTGTCACGCGGATCGTCCGCAGCTCGTAGCCCGCGGCCGGGACGAGCGTCGCCTCGGCGCGCTCGCCGCCGACGAAGACGACGTCAGCGCCCGCGGCCTTGAGCCGATCGGCCACCGCCAGCGCGGGCACCACGTGTCCCGCGGTCCCGCCCGCCGCGATCAGCACGCTCGACGTCACCGCGTGATCCTCGCGCATCGGCCCGCTCGCCGGGCGGCCGGGGCGCGAGCGTCAGGTGGCTCGTGCTCCGTGCCGCGATGTTCAGCAGCAGGCCCATCGTCGCGAGCAGCACGATGAGGCTCGTCCCGCCGGAGGAGATGAACGGCAGCGGCACGCCGGTCACCGGCGCGATCCCCAGGACGGCGCAAACGTTCAACAGCGCCTGGCAGAGGATCATCCCGGTGAGGCCTGCCGCGAGCAGCTGCTGGTAGCGCGTCGCGGCGGTCCGCGCGGTGCGCAGCCCCGCGTAGCCGATCATCCCGTACAGCAGCAGCAGCCCGCAGATGCCGGCGACGCCGAGCTCCTCGCCGATGACCGCGAGGATGAAGTCCGTGTGCGCCTCGGGCAGGTAGAAGACCTTCTGCACCGACTCGCCGAGCCCGACGCCGAACAACCCGCCCGAGCCGAGCGCGATCTGCGCCTGCACGGCCTGCAGGCCGGTGTCGCTCGCGTCGGCCCACGGGTTGACGAACGCCGTCAGCCGCGAGACGCGCTCGGGGTCGATCAGCGCGAACAGCAGGACGAGCACCGCGGACGCGGAGCCGAGCTTGCCGAGCAGGCCGAGCGGCGTCCCGGCGACGAGCAGCAGCGCGCCGAGCGTGAACGCGATGACGAGCGCCGTGCCGAGGTCCGGCTGCGACGCGATCAGCACGATCGCGGCCCCCGCGACGATCAGCAGCGGGCGGATCACGGCGCGCATCGAGCGCAGGCGGGACGGGCTCGTCGCGAGCACGCCGGCGGCATGCAGGACGAGCGCGAGCTTCATGAGCTCCGACGGCTGGAACTGCAGCGGGCCGGCCCCGATCCAGCGCCGCGCACCGTTGATGTCGACGCCGACGCCGGGGATCTTCACCGCGACGAGCAGCACGAAGGAGAGCCCGAGCAGGCCGGGCGTCAGGCGCGGCAGCAGTTCGAGCCCGCCCTGCGCGAGCAGCCGCAGCACGAGGAGCCCGACGACCGCGAACGCGACGTACTTGACGAGGTACACCGTCCCGTCGCCCTGGCCCTCGAGCAGCGTCCGGGCCGACGACGCGCTGTAGACCATCACCGCGCCGGCCGCCAGCAGGCACAGCGTCGCGGTCAGCAGCAGGTTGTACTCGACCGGCTTCGGCTTTCGCCTGGACCTCGGCGGGGTCTCGGGGCGAGCCTGAGCAGCGACAGCCATCGCCTTCGCCGTTCGACGCCGCGCGGGAGATCCCTCGCGCTGCAGCCCCGGCACCGACGACCCGCAACAGACCCTTAGGAGGCGTCAAGGAACAACTGCGGGGTTGGGGCACCGCCTCGCGGCGCCAGACCCCACCCGCGATGCTCGACGGGCTGGCGCCCGCCTGCGCTCGCGGGCGGCGCCTGGCATCCACGATCCGGCACCCCAACCCTCGCACTTGTTCCTTGACGCCTCCTTACCGCACGAGCGCCTTGAACGCCCGGCCGCGCTCCTCGTAGTCGGCGAACTGGTCGAAGCTCGCGCACGCCGGCGACAGCAGCACGACGTCACCGGGCAGCGCCGCCGCGCGCGCTCGCCCGACGGCGGTCTCGAGCGAGCCGCACAGCTCGCCCCCGACCTCGACGGCGAGCTGCGGCGCGGACTCGCCGATGAGGTACACCCGATGCGCCAGGCCGCGCAGCGCGCTGAAGTCCTGGTCCTTGCCGACGCCGCCGAGGATGAGGTGCACCGGTGCTTCGAAGCTCGCCAGCGCGACCAGCGTCGACGCGACGTTCGTCGCCTTCGAGTCGTTGACGAACAGCACCCCGCCGGCCGTCGCGACCTCCTCGAGGCGGTGCTCGACGCCGCCGAACGTCCGCAGCCCCGCACGCACGGCGTCCGCGTCGATCCCGCGCGCCAGCGCGATCGCCGCCGCGGCCGCCGCGTTGAGACGGTTGTGCGCGCCGCGCAACCGGATCTCGGCGTGCGCGATCAGCGGCGCCTCGTCCCACCACAGATAGCCGGCGCGATCGTCCAGCTCGCCGCCGGGCCCGAACGGCACCCGGCGCGCGCAGCCGCCGAGGTCCTCGACCTCCAGCCCCGCCGGCGCGACCGCCACGTCGTCGTTGCCTTGGCGCGCGAACACGCGCAGCTTGGCCGCGGCGTAGTCCTCGAACGTCCCGTGGCGGTCGAGGTGATCGGGCTCCAGGTTGAGCAGCACCGCACCCTCCGGCGCGAAGTCGACCGCGTCCTCGAGCTGAAACGAGCTCGCCTCGCACACGACCACGGCTGCCGGCGCGAGGCCGCCGGGGCCCGCGAACCCCGACAGCGCCGACCCCACGTTCCCCGCGACCTCCACCGCGAGACCCGCCTCGCGGAAGATGTGACCCAGTAGCTGCACGGTCGTCGTCTTGCCGTTGGTCCCG
This sequence comes from uncultured Actinomycetes bacterium, assembly GCA_963743055.1. Lineage (GTDB taxonomy): Bacteria > Actinomycetota > Thermoleophilia > Solirubrobacterales > Solirubrobacteraceae > CADCVQ01. The sequence continues at coordinate 6,979 of CAVUOK010000013.1, forward strand.
GTCACGGCCACGAACTCGTGGCCGCCCAGCAGCCGCCAGCCGAGCTCGAGCTCCCCGAGCACGGGCACGCCGCGCGCCCGTGCCGCCGCCACGACGGCCGCCTCGCGCGGCACGCCCGGCGACTTCACGACCGCGCGCGCGCCGTCGAGCGGCGCCAGGCCGTCGGAGTGCAGGTGGACCTCCACCCCATCCGGGAGATCCAGCCCCGACGGGGACCCCGAGTCGACGGCTACGACCTGCTCGCCGCGCGCGACCAGCGCCCGCGCGGCCGCGACGCCGGATCGAGCCAGGCCCACGACGAGCCAGGGCCCGGCCGGAAGCGGCGGGCGGTCACGCAACGGAGTACTGGTACAGCGTGAAGCCGATCGCGCTGCAGATCGCGGCGACGATCCAGAAGCGCAGGATGATCTTCGTCTCCGACCAGGCCATCAGCTCGAAGTGGTGGTGGATCGGCGCCATGAGGAAGACGCGCTTGCGAAACGTCTGAAACGAGAACACCTGGATCAGCACCGACAGCGCCTCGACGACGAAGATCCCGCCGATCAGGATCAGCAGCATCTCGGTCTTCGTCATGATCGCCAGCCCCGCGATCGCGCCGCCCAGCCCCAGCGATCCGGTGTCGCCCATGAAGATCGTCGCCGGGAACGCGTTGTACCAGAGGAACCCCACGCAGGCCCCGACCAGGCAGCCCGACAGCAGCGCGAGGTCGTGCTGGCCGGTCGTGATGAACGTGATGCCGATGTACGTCAGCAGCACGATCGCCGCGCACCCCGCCGCCAGCCCGTCGAGGCCGTCGGTGAGGTTGACGGCGCTCGTCGTGCCCGCGACGACGATGTAGATGACGATGAGGTACGGGATCCCCGCGAGGAAGCTGAGGTCGACCTGGTAGTCGATGACCCGCAGGCGCAGCGTCTGCGGCAGGCCGGCCTTCTCGGTCGCGACCCACCACAGCAGGATCGAGATGAGGATCGTCACGCCGAGCTTCATCCGCGCGCTGATCCCCAGCGAGCGGCGCCGCACGATCTTGATGTAGTCGTCGGCGAAGCCCAGCAGCGCGCAGAGCATCGCCGCGCCGTAGACCCCGACCGATCGCCAGTCGTAGTCCGACAGCATGAGGAACGGGATCGAGATCGCCGTGAAGATGATGATCCCGCCCATCGTGGGCGTGCCGGCCTTGGAGTGGTGGCCCTCCGGCCCCTCCTCGCGGATGAACTGGCCGAACTCGCGGTGACGCAGGAACGCGATGAACTTCGGCGACAGGAAGATGCAGATCAAAAGCGCCGCCGTGCCGGCGATCAGGACCTCGCCCATCACGCTCCCGCCGCCGCTCGCATGCTCGCGGCGACGGCCTCGAGGCCGACCCCGCGCGACGCCTTGACGAGCACCGTGTCGCCCGGCCGCATGAGCTCGCCCGCGAGCGCCGCGGCCTCCGACGCGTCGCCGACGGCGTGCATCTCCCCGCCGTAGCGCGCGCCCATGTGCGCCGCGAGCGGGCCGACGGCGATCAGCACCTCGACCCCGGAGGCCGTCGCGTGCGCGCCGATCTCCGCGTGGAAGCGCAGCTCGTCGGGCCCCAGCTCGAGCATGTCGCCGAGCACGGCGACGCGGCGCCCGGTCGCGGTCGCGCAGAGGTCATCGAGGGCGGCGCGCATCGACATCGGGTTGGCGTTGTAGCAGTCGTCGATGACGACGACCGGGCCCGGCAGCTCGACGCGCTGCCCGCGCAGCGCGCTGAGCGTGACGTCGAGCATCCCGCGCGGATCGCAGCCGAGCGCGCGCGCCGCGGCGAGCGCCGCGAGCGCGTTTGAGCGCATGTGCGCCGAGTTGAAGGGCAGCTCGAGCGCGCCGAGCTCGGCGACGTCGCCGCCGGCTCCGAACGTCACGGTGCGCAGGTCGTCGCGGCGGTGGGTGTCCAGCAGCGGCTCGTCGGCGGGCAGCACGGCGGTCGCGCCCGGCCGCATCCCGTCGAGCAGCTCGGCCTTCGCGGCGGCGACCGCCGCAAGCGTGCCAAGCAGCTCGAGGTGCACCGGCCCGATGTTCACGATGACGCCCACGTCCGGCTCGGCGATCTCGGCGAGCTCGGCGATCTGGCCGCTGCCGCGCATCGCCATCTCGAGCACGAGCGCCTCGGTGGAGCGCGGGGCGCCGAGGATCGTGAGCGGGAGCCCGATCTCGGTGTTGAGGTTCTGCTCGCTGGCGACGACGCACCGGTCCTGGCGCAGCATGGCCGCGAGCAGGTCCTTCGTGGACGTCTTGCCGGTCGAGCCGGTGATCGCGACGACCTTGGCGCCCAGCTCGCGCCGCCACGCCCGGGCGAGCCCCTGCAGCGCGGCGAGCGGGTCGTCGGCGGCGATCACGACGCCGACCGGCGCGCAGCGCGCGTCGCTGACGTGCTCGGGCGCGACGACGACGCCCCACGCACCGGCGTGCAGCGCGCTGCCGGCGAACCGCCCACCGTCGACGCGCGTGCCGGGGAGGCCGACGAACAGGTCGCCCGGCAGCACGTCGCGCGAGTCGATCGTCACGCGCGACGGGCCGGGCGCGCCGGTGCGCTCGTGGCGCAGCGGGGCGGCGGCGAGCGCGGCGCCGGCGGCCGCGGCGATGCGCTCAGGCGACCAGTCGCGCACGCAACGCCTCGCGGGCGACACCGACGTCGTCGAACGGCAGCTTGCGACCGCCTTCGAACTCCTGGCCCTGCTCGTGGCCCTTGCCTGCGACGACCACGACGTCGCCCACGGCCGCCAGCTCGACGGCGCGCTCGATCGCGGCGTGGCGGTCGACGATGGCCTCGGTCGCCGCGCGGTCGTCGATGCCGGCCATGATCTCGGCGACGATCGCGTCGGGGTCCTCGGAGCGCGGGTTGTCGGACGTCACGATCGTGTGGTCGGCGAGCCGGGCGGAGATCTCCCCCATCAGCGGGCGCTTGCCGCGGTCGCGGTCGCCGCCGCAGCCGAAGACGCACGTCAGCCGGCCGCGGGTCAGCGGGCGGGCCGCGCTCAGGACGTTCTCCAGCGAGTCGGGCGTGTGCGCGTAGTCGACGATGAGCGCGAACCCCTGCCCCTCGTCGACCGGCTCGAAACGGCCCGGGACGGGCTCGACGCCCGGCAGCGCGGCGACGATCGTCTCGTCGCCCACGCCGAGCGCGCGCGCGGCGGCGACCGCGCCGAGGACGTTGTAGACGTTGAAGCGGCCGGGGAGCGGCGAGCGCAGCTCGAGGCCGGCGGCGGTGAACGTCGAGCCGGAGAAGTCGCTTGCGATGTCGGTCGCGCGCAGGTCGGCACCGGGCGCGTCGATGGCGATCGTGACGAGCGGCGTGGCGCCGGCCGCGCGCAGCTCCGACGCGAGGCGCTCGCCGTAGCGATCGTCGACGTTGACGATCGCGACCGCCGGGGCCGCATCGAACAGCCGCCGCTTCGCCGCGTAGTACGCGTCCATGGTGGGATGGAAGTCGAGGTGGTCCTGCGTGAGGTTCGTGAAGATCGCGGCCGCCCAGTGGATCGCGTCGGCGCGGCCCAGCGCGAGCGCGTGGCTTGAGACCTCCATGACGCAGTGCGTGTCGCCGGCGTCGCGCATCGCCGCGAACGCGGCCTGCAGGTCGATCGCCTCGGGGGTGGTGCGCGCGACCTCGTGCTCGACGCCCCCGACGACGGACTTCACCGTCCCGAGCAGGCCGGTCTGCTCGCCCGCCGCCTCGAGCAGCGCGCGCACGAGGTAGGCGCTCGTCGTCTTGCCGTTCGTTCCGGTGACGCCGACGGTGCGCAGCGTCGCCGTGGGATCGCCGTGCAGCCGCGCGGCCGCGGGCGCCATCGCGGCGCGCACGTCCGCGACGACGACCTCGGGCACGCCGAGCGAGAGCGGGTGGTCGACGACGAGCGCGACCGCCCCGCGCGCGACCGCGTCGGCCGCGAAGTCGTGGCCGTCGCGCGTGAACCCGCGCACGCAGAAGAACACGGTGCCGGGCTCGACGCGGCGGTTGTCGAGGGCCAGCGCCGCGACCTCGACGTCCGGCAGGTCCTCGCCGAAGAGCTCGCGCAGGGTCATCAGTCCGGCCAGAAGCGGACGGTGTCGAGGCTGGTGAAGTCGGTATCCGTCGTGGGACCGAACTTCCATTGCACCTCGCCGAGCGGGTTGACGTCGACGCGGCCGTAGTCGTTCGGCGCGCCCATCGCGACCGAGAACAGCAGGATCTCCGACGGGCGATAGCCGGCGGGCAGCCGCGCGATGACCTCACCGCTGTCGGGGGGAACGGTCCCGTTCTTCGAGACGAGCCCGCGCAGCCAGACGACCCCGTTCTGGTCCTTGCGGTAGGCGCCCGTGGCGAAGCCGGAGGAGTAGTTCGTCCAGGCTCCCTCGAAGGCCAGCGGCGTCCAGGGGCCGGGAGCGCCGCCGCCCGCACCCGACGTGCCCGCGGGCCCGCTGGGGCCTTCCGGTCCGCGCGGTCCACGCGCGACGGCGTCCTTCGCGAGGTCGCGCGCCGCGACCGACCCGTCGCGGATCTTCGAGCCCGTCACGGCGTCGCGCTTGAGCTCGCGGTTGCCGACCGACGAGGCCGGCAGCTTGATGACCGCGTACGACGTCCCGCCGAGCGCGATGAACAGCGCGAGCAGCGAGACGGCGTTGGCGAAGCTCACGCGCCGCATGCACGCAGGATAGATGTGCTCGCGGCGCCACGGCCGGCCCGCGCCGTGACGCACCGCTTGGCGATCAGTCGGTCCAGAAGCTGATCGTCTCGAGGCTCGTGTAGTCCCTCTCCGCGGTGCCGCCATAGATCCAGATCACGTTGCCGTTGGGCGCGACGTCGACGCGACCGGGCGAGCCCGAGCCGACCGCGAAGATCTTGCGCGTCTTCGGCCGGTAGCCCGCCGGCAGCGTCCCGATGACGTCGTCCTTGACCGGCACCGCGCCGTTCTTCGTGACGAGCCCGCGCAGGTGGACCTTGCCGAGCTGGTCGGTGCGGAACGCGGCGGTGTCGTAGCCGGAGCCGTAGTTCGTCCAGACGCCGCCGAACAGCAGCGCCTGCCACGCGGCGGGCGGCGGGATCGCCGCAGCGCCGGCGCCCGACGCCCCGGCGGGACCCTGCGGCCCGCGCGGGCCGCGCGCGGCGGTCGACGAGAGCTCCTGCGGCCCGATCGAGCCGTCTCGGATCTTGCTCGCGGTCACGGCGTTGCTCTTCAGCTCGCGGTTGCCGACGGACTTCGCGGGCAGCTTGATCACGGCGTACGACGTGCCCCCGAGTGCTATGAAGAGCGCCATCAGCGAGATGACGGCGGGAAAGCTCGGGCGTCTCATGCGGCCAGGATAGTTGCGCCCCGGCTCAGCCCGGGCCGATGCGCAGGTACGGCAGGGCGAAGCTCATGATCTCCCGAAAGGCGGGCGCCGCGACCTCGGCGCCGTAGATGTCGCCGTGCGGCTCGTCGACCATGACCGTCACGAGCAGCTTCGGGTCGTGCGCCGGGGCGAAGCCGACGAACGACGCGACGTAGCGCTCCCGGGAGTACTCGCCGGTGGCCGCGTCGATCTTGTTCGCCGTGCCGGTCTTGCCGGCGAGCGTGTAGCCGTCGATCGCGATCTTCGCCGCGGTGCCGCCCGTCGCGATGACGCCCTCGAGCATCGTGCGCAGCTTCTCCGTCGTCGCCGCGGAGATGATGCGCTTGCCCGCGGGGGTCGTCGTCGGCTTGTCGCCGACGCGGGCGACGATCCGCGGCCGCCGCAGGATGCCGCCGTTGGCGATCGCGGCGTACGCCGTGGCGAGCTGCATCGGGGTGACCGAGTTGCCCTGGCCGATCGGCAGGTTGCCGATCGACGGGCCGGTGTACTTGTCGCGCGCCAGCACGAGGCCCGGCTCCTCGCCGGGCAGCTCGACCTTCGTGCGCCGGCCGAAGCCGAAGCGCCGGGTCCAGTAGTCGAAGCGGTCGGCGCCGAGACGCTGGGCGATCCGGACGGTGCCGACGTTGCTCGACTGCGCGAGGATCTGCGAGGTCGTGAGGTCGATCGTCCCGCGCGGGTGCGACTCCTCGATCGTGCGATCCGCGACCTGGATCGACGGCGGCAGGTTCCAGTACTCGTCGGGGGTGACGACCTTGTCCTCGAGCGCGCCCGCGACGGTGAACGCCTTGAACGTCGAGCCCGGCTCGTAGATCGAGCTCACGGCGCGGTTGCGGCTCGCGTACTCGGGCGCGCCGCCGAGGTCGTTCGAGTCGACGCGCGGCCAGTTGGCGAGCGACAGGATCGCGCCCGTGGTGGGGTTCATCACGATCGCCGTCGCGCCCTTGGGCCGCCATTTCGCGCCGACCTCCGCGAGGACGTCCTCGACCTTGCCCTGAAGCTGCGCGTCGAGCGTGAGCTTGATGTCGGTGCCGGGGACGGCGCGCTCGGTCTCCTGCAGGACGATCGGCGCGCCGAGGGCGTCCTTGACGATCCGGCGCGTGCCGCTCGTGCCGTGCAGGATCTTGTCGAACGCGTACTCGAGGCCGCTCAGCCCGTCGCCGTCGATGCCCACGCCGCCGATGGCCTGCGAGGCGAGCCACTTGCGCGGGTAGTCGCGGCGGGCGGTCGGGACGAACTGCAGCCCCTCGATGTCGAGCTTCTTGATCTGCTCGGCGCGCGCGCCGGGCAGGTTGCGCGCGAGGTAGACGAAGCCGCCCTTGGTGCTGAGCTTCTTGAGCACCTGCGCCTGGGTCTGGTCGAGCAGCGGCGCGATCCGGGCGGCGACCTTCAGCGGCTGCTTGACGAGGTAGGGCGTCGCGGCGACGTCGGCCGCGGGCTGCGAGACGGCGAGCTCGACGCCGTTGCGATCGGAGATCGCGCCGCGGCGCGCGGGGACGACGATCTCGTCGACCTGCTGGGTCACGGCTGCGCGCTGCAGCGACTTCGCCTGGACGCCGCCGAGCCACAGGGTGCGGCCGCCCGCCGCGACCAGGAGGGCGAGGAAGATCGCGAACAGCAGCCCGATGCGCCGCTCGGTGAGGCCCACTACGGCGTGGCGGTCGTGGCTGGCGAGGCCCCGCCTGACGCGGCGCCCGTCGTCGGAGCCGCCGTCGCGCCGGCCGCGGCGGGCTGCTCGGCGGGCGGGGTGGCGGTCGCGGTGGTGCCTGTCGCGGTGGTCGCGGCGGCGGGCGGGGCGGCGTTCGCGGTCGTGCCCGTCGCGGTGCTCGCGGCGGCGGGCGGGGCGGCGTTCGCGGTCGTGCCCGTCGTGGGGGGCGCCTGGGTCGTCGCGTCCGTGGCGGGCGTCACGGGCGTGGTGGAGGTCGCCGCGGCTGGGGTCACGGTCGCCGGCGCGATCGATTGCACGGCCGCGCCCGCGAGCCCCGCGGGGAGCGCCGGATCGGGCGCGCGCATGTGCTGCGCCGCGCGGACCGCGTCGCCGTGCGCGTTGCCGGCGCGCAGGTAGGTGACGTCCGACGGAGCGGGCATGATCATGTTCTGGTCGGCGGCGAGCTTCTGGATCCGCTCGCCCGAGCTCAGGGTCGAGATCTCCGCGCGCAGCGTCTGGTTGCTGCGCTCGAGCGTGCTCGCCGTCTCGACGGCGCGGCCGATGCCCGAGTTGAGCTTCAGCAGCGACACCTGCATCGCGACGAGCCCGATGAGGCCGAACGCGACGATGCCGATCCACACGCGGCTGCGCACGAGGCGGTCCATCGCGCGGCTCGCCGAGACGTCGACTGCGACGCCGGCCATGCGCTGCGCGATCGCCACGCCACCGTAGGCGAGGCGCTGCGGCCGCGGGGCGGCGAAGGTGCGGGGCGCTTGGCTCGCGCGGACGCGCGGCGCGAGGGCGGCGTCGGCGTACGCGAGCGCGGTCACGGCGATCCCCGGGCGCGGCGCGCGGGAGACGGTCGCGGCGCGGGCCGTGCGCGCAGTCTCGCCTCCTGCGGAACGCGGCGCGCGGGTTCCGCCGCGCGACGTACCTTCGCGCGGTCCCTCGGCATCACGTCGGTTCGGCGTCGCGGGTCCTGACACCCGGCGCGGCGCGGCGGGCGCCGGCGAGCGCTGGAGCGTCCGTGCGCGGCCGGCCGTGGTTGCTGCTGCGTGGCGGCTCATCCCTGATCCTCCTGTCGTCGCGCCAGCTTGCTTGCGACCCGCAGGCGCGCGGACCGCGCACGCGGGTTCGCCGCGATCTCGCCGGGGGTCGGCGCGATCGAACGGCGGCTGACGAGCTCCGCCTCGGGCTCGCGCCCGCAGCCGCAGACCGGCAGGTCCGGCGGGCAGATGCAGCCCTGCGCCCGCGCGGTGAGGAAGCGCTTGACGCGCCGGTCCTCGAGCGAGTGAAAGGCGATCGCGGCGAGCCGGCCGTGCGGGCGCAGCACCGACCACGCGAGCGGCAGCGCGGCATCGAGCTGGCCGAGCTCGTCGTTGACCGCGATGCGCAGCGCCTGGAAGACGCGCTTGGCGGGATGGCCGCCGGCGAAGCGCGCGGGCGTGGGGATCGCCTGCGTGATGATGTCGACGAGCTCGACCGTCGAGGCGATCGGCTTGCGCGAGCGCTCGCGGACGATCGCACGGGCGATCGGGCGTGCGTAGCGCTCCTCGCCGAGCTCGCGGAAGATCGTCTCGAGGTGGCGCGATTCTGCCTCGTTGACGAGCTCGTGGGCGCTGCGCTCGAGGCCCGGGTCCATGCGCATGTCCAGCGGTGCGTCGTAGGAGTACGAAAAGCCGCGTGCCCGCGTGTCGATCTGCATCGACGACATGCCGAGGTCGAGCAGGACGATGTCGGCCTCGACGCCCTCGTCGCGCAGCTGGGCGAGGCCCTCGACGAACGACGCGCGGATGAAGCGCGTGTGGGCGCTCACGTCCGCGGCGAGCTCCGCGAACCGCTCCTGCGCCGCCGGGTCGCGGTCGATCGCGATGAGCGTGCCGCTCGCGCCGATGCGGTCGGCGAGCAGGCGCGCGTGACCGCCCGCGCCGAACGTGCAGTCGACGACGACCTGCCCGGGCTGCGGATCGAGCATCTCGATCGCCTCGCCGGCGAGCACCGGCACGTGCGGAATGGTCATGTCAAGCAGTGTGGCCAAGGTGTGCGGTGATGTCGGTGACGTCGGATGCGAGCGCGGCGTTGTACTCCGCCCACGTGGCGCGGTCCCAGATCTCGAGCGCATCGCCCGAGCCCGCGACGACGACCTCCTTGTCGAGCCCTGCATGCTCGATCAGGAAAGCCGGGACCATCACGCGGCCGGCGGCGTCGAGCTCGGTGTCGAGTGCCCCCGCGGAGAAGAAGCGCTTGAGCTTCTGGGCCTCGGGCGAGAGGGGATGCAAGCTCGCGAGCGAAGCCTGCGTGTACGCGTCGTAGGCGCTCGGCGTCCAGACGGCGACGCAGCGCTCGAGGCCCTTCGCGAGGACGACTCCCTCGGCGAGCGCGGCGCGGAAGCGGGCCGGCACCGTGAGCCGGTTCTTCACGTCGAGGGAGTAGTCGAAGGTTCCGCGGAAGACCATGTGGTGCGCGAGCGAGCGGTGAGGAGTAAGGGAGCCGGGCTGGAGGGGTGGGAGGAGCCCCTCCAGCCCGGCTCGCTGCGGCGAAGGTACCCCACTCCTTCCCACTTCTCAACCCATCCTGCACGCGATTTCCCACTTCTTTGCTCCTTTGCTCCCTTCGGCTCGTGAATTGACGCCGTGAGCAGGGCTTTCTGGCGGCTTTGCGCGAACAGGCGATCCAGCCGAAACCTGCAGCGCGCGTTGCAGACCGGCGTCTGCGGGCGCGTTCTTGCAGCAAATGCAGGATTCCGCCGGTCGATGTGCATTCGCGGTGGGAGGCGGTGGGAGGTCGCCCCACGCGCCCGGGTCGAACGTAGGTTCGACTCGTCAGGTGAGCGCTTGCACGAGCACCGCGGCGACGAGCAGCATGACCGCGGGCACGAGGACGAGCGCGACGACGAGCTGGATCTTCGGCGCCGCGCGGGCCGCGTCGTCGCGCAGGCGGCGGGCCTGCTCGGCGCGGGCTTCGATGGCGATCGACTCCAGCGCCGGGGCCAGCGGCGCGCCGTGACGATCGGCTCGCGTCACGGCTGCTGCGAGCGTGGCGATCGCGTCGATCGGGCAGCGGGCCACGAGCTCGCCGAGCGCCTCGGTGCGGGTGGCGCCGAGGCGCAGGCGGGTCGCCGCGGCGTTCAACTCGTCGGCCAGCGGGCCGTTGCAGCGCCGGCCGACTTCCGCGAGCGCCCGGCCGACGGGCAGGCCCGCCTGCACGGCGACGCGCAGCAGGTCGATCACGTCCGCGAGCTCGTGGCTCATGCGCGCGCCGCGTGCGCGGGCGCGGCGGGCGAGCATGAGGTCGGGGGCGAGGAAGCCCGCGGCGGGCGCGGACAGCAGCGCGACGATCCCAAGGCGGCCCGGAAGCGCGGTGACGAGCGGGACGGCGGCGAGCAGGCCGATGAGCGCGCCGGCCGCTTTGAGAGCGATCACGTCCGGTGCGGTCAGGCCGAGCGGCGCGCCCGCCGCGGCGATGCGCGCTTCGAGGGTGGCGGGGCCGCGCCGGCCTCGCGCGGTCGCCCGCTCTATGCGACGGGCTCCGACGCGCCGCGCGATGCGCGCCAGCAGGATGGTCATCCCGCCGAGATGCCCGCCGCCGGGGAGGTCGGCCCGCTTGGCGCGGCGGCGCGCCGGCTTGGGCGCGCCGGCCAGCTCGACGATTGCCGCGGCGCCCAGCATCCCGGAGAGGCCGGCGAGGACGACCGCGACCGTCACGCCACCCACTCCCGGCACGCCCTCCACCGCCCACCACCCGCTGCCGGTTCCTTGCGGCACGACCTCCACCGCCGGCCACCCGCTGCCGGCTCCTCCCGGCACGACCTCCACCGCCCCCCACCGCCCGCTGCCGGCTCCTCCCGGCACGACCTCCACCGCCCACCACCCGCTGCCGGCCCCTTCCCGCACGACCTCCGCCGCCGGCGACGCGCTGCCGGCTCCTCCCGGAAGGCCTGCGCGCGGCGCGCGGAGGGGGTCATCGCGCCTCCCCTACGCGCGCGATCCTGCGCACGCAGACGAGCGCCACGACCTGCAGGGCGACGGCGGCCACGATCAGCGCCGCTGTCGCGGGCTCGCCGAGGAGGGCGAGCACGAAGCCTGGTTGCGCCAGCTCTCCGAGCGCGAGGCCGGCGAGCGGCAGGCCGGTCACGAGCGTCGCGGTGAAGCGCGCCTGGGCGGTCGCCGAGCGTGCCTCGGCGACGACGCGGCCGCGGGTCTCGAGCGCGGTCGCGAGCGAGCGCAGGAGGCCCGCGAGATCGCCGCCGGCGTCGCGCTGCAGCAGGACCGCCGCGACAAGCGTGTCGCATGGTCCCGGACCGGCTCGCCGCGCGAGCTCGCGCAGCGCGTCGTCGGTGCGCTCGCCGAGCTCGAGCGCGACGTCGACCGCGCGCAGCTCCTCGCCGGCGGCACCCGGCACGCCTCCTCCCCGCGCGGCCGCGGCCAGGGCACCGCGCACGGAGTGACCGCCGGCGAGTGCGTCCGCGAGGGCACGCGCGATCGCGGGCGCCTGGGCCGCGATGGCGTCGCGACGCCGCGACCTACGCGCCCGCAGGACCATGCGCGCAAGCCACGGTGCCGCCATGCCGAGCGCCGTGCCCACGATCGGACCCGCCACCAGCCAGCCCGCCGCCGCGAGCGACAGGGCGCCGACGAGGACGAGCCGCCTGCGCTCGGGACTCGTCGGCTCGCGACCGGACCGCAGGACGTCGAGGGCCGGTGCCAGCCAGCGAGCGGCCGCGCGGACCAAACGCTCCTCCTCGGCGGCTGCGATCGCTTCCCAGGCGGCGAGGACCGCGCACACGCCCGCGAGGCCCGCGAGAAGGGCGGCAGAGCTCACGTGACCCTCGCCACCGCGGCGCACGAGGCGGCCCAAGGCGCTGATACGGTCACGCCAGCCTCGCCCACACGCTCGCCCTCCGCGGCCCGCGACGCGGCCGAAGGCGCCGACAGGTCACGCCAGCCTCGCCCGCACGCTCGCCCTCGCGGCCCGCGACGCGGCCGAAGGCGTCGACAGGTCACGTCGCCCTCGCCAGACGCTTGGCCTTGCGGCCCGCCAGCCGGCCGAAGGGGCCGACACGGTCACGCCACCCTCGCCAGCCGCTCGGCGAGGTCGTCGCCGAGCGGCGCGCGCCATGCCGGACGGCCGTCGCGCAGCGCGTACAGCTCGCGCGTCGCGGCCCCGCCGGCCACCCGGACGACCTCGCTGACCGCGACGACGCGCCGCGTGCCGTCCGCCATCCGCGCCTGGTGCACGACGAGGTCCAGCGCACCCGCGACCTGATCGCGGATCGCCTCGTGCGGCAGGCCGAGCCCGGCCATCAGCGCGAGCGTCTCGACGCGGCGCAGCGCCTCCTCGGCCGATCCCGCGTGGACGGTCGACAGCGAGCCGTCGTGCCCGCTGGACATCGCGCTGAGCATGTCCAGCGCCTCCGCGCCGCGTACCTCGCCGACGACGATGCGGTCGGGCCGCATCCGTAGCGCGTTACGCACAAGCTGCCTTACAGTAACTTCACCGCGGCCTTCGAGTGACGCCGGCCGTGCCTCGAGCCTCACTACATGCGGGTGACGCAGTCGCAGCTCGGCGGCGTCCTCCACGGTGACGATCCGCTCGCTCGCGCCGATGAATTCGGTGAGGGCGTTGAGCGTCGTCGTCTTCCCCGACCCGGTCCCACCGCTGATGAGCACGTTGCAGCGCGCGAGCACGGCACGCTCGAGCAGTTCGCGCAGTGGCAGCGCCCACGTGCCGTTGGCGACGAGGTCGTCGGGGCCGAAGCCGCGCGGCCGGAACCTGCGAATCGTCAGCACCGAGCCGTCGAGCGCGAGTGGCGGCACGACGACGTTGACCCGCGACCCGTCCGGCAGGCGCGCATCGCACAGCGGCTCGGCCTCGTCCACGCGGCGCCCGAGCGGGGCGAGGATGCGCTCGATCGCGTGGCGCAGATCCGACTCCCCGGCGAAGCACGCGGACGTCGGCTCGATGCGACCGTCACGCTCGACCCACACGCGCTCGGGGCCGTTGACCATGACCTCGTCCACCGTGGGGTCGCCGAGGAGAGGCTCCAGCGGGCCGAGCCCGAACGAGCGCTCCGCGATGCGGGTGGCGAGCCGCGCGCGGGCGTCGTCGTCGAGCAACCCCGCCTCGCGATCGACGAGCTCGCGGATGCGCTCGTGGAGGTCGCCGTCGGCGTGCCGCGCGGCCTCGCCCAGCAGCCGGTCGCGCAGCGAGCCGGCGAGCTCGTCAAGCGCCGCGTCGCGATCTGCGAAGTCCATACCTCGTATAGGCCGTGGCGGCCGAAGTTCGCCCCCCTGCCCGGCGTGTCGCGCCAAAGCGCGGGGATGCCGCGCAGCGCGACTCGGGCGGGTCAGGCAGCCGGCTTGGGGCGCAGCTGCGCGGTCGCGCGACCGCCGCAGCCCGCCGCGACCTGCTCGTCGCGCGAGGGGGCCAGCGCCACGTCGCGCGAAGGCCCCAGCGCCACGTCGCGCGAGGGGGCCAGCGCCACGTCGCGCGAGGGCGTGAGCGCCGCGCGACGCGACCGCGCGGCGTCGAGCTCCGCGACCGCGGCCCCTCGCGCCGGCGCAGCCTCGGAGGATGACCCCGGCTCGTCGAGCCCTTTGCGGATCTTCTGCAGGCCCATCCGGATGCGGCCCTTGATCGTGCCGAGCGGCGCGCCGGACCAGGTGGCGATCTCGTCGTGCGTCATGCCGCCGAAGTACGCGAGGAAGACGGCTTCCTTCTGCGGCGCGGGCAGCTCGGCGATGAGCGACAGCACCGCGGCGCGCTCCGGCGGGGGCGTGTCGGTGCCGATCGCGGTGTGCAGCTGGCCCGGGCCGTCCTCGACGACGGGGATCTCGACCGGCCGCACCGCGGCGCGCCGCCAGGCGTCGATCGCGCGGTTGCGCACGATGCTCGAGAGCCACACGCCGACGCTGCCGATCCCCGGCCGGTAACGACCCGCGCTGCGCCACAGCGAGATGAACGACTCCTGCACGACCTCCTCGGCCAGCTCGCTGCTGGCGCAGAGCTTGCGGGCGAGCATGAGCGCGTGCCCGCTGTGGCGACGGTAGAGCTCCTCGAACGCCTCGGCATCGTGCTGAGCCACCCGGCCGACGAGCACGGAATCCGACACCTTGGCCCGGTCGTCGAGCGGGATCGGATGGTCTGTGGCGGCGGAGGGCATGCGCAAACTGTATGGGGTCTGTCCAGTGTTTGTCAAAGGTTGGTGCAAGTGGAATACTTTCCCGCGATGAGCGCAGAGCAATCCCGCTGGCGGATCAAGGAGTTCGCCGGGATCGTCGGGGTCCCCGAGGCGACGCTGCGCGCTTGGGAGCGCCGTTACGACCTGCTTTCGCCCGAGCGCACCTCGGGCGGCTTCCGCCTCTACACGCACGCCGACGAGCGGCGGATCCGCTCGATGCAGGCGCACATGGCGCGCGGCATCGCGGCCGCCGAGGCGGCGTCGCTCGCGCTGTCTGAGTCCGCTGCCGAGATCGTCCCGCCGGCGCGGCCGGCCGCCGTCGTCGACGCCCTCCTCGAAGCCGCGGAGACGTTCGACGCCACCCGCTTCGACGTGCTCCTCGACGCAGCGTTCGCGTTCGGGCAGCTCATGGCCATCCGCGACGTCGTGCTTCCCGCGCTCGCGGAGGTCGGCGTCCGCTGGGAGACGGCCGAGATCAGCGTCGGCCACGAGCACTTCGCCAGCCACCTGATCGAGCGCCGGCTGCTGGGGCTGGCCAAGGGCTGGGAAGCCGGGCGCGGCCCGCTCGCCCTGCTCGCGTGCCCGTCGGGCGAGCGGCACACGCTCGGCCTCGTGTGCTTCGGGCTGCTGCTGGCCGACCAGGGGTGGCGCATCTCCTACCTCGGCGCCGACACGCCGGTGCAGCAGGTCATCGACTGCGGCGCCTCACTCGAACCGGACGTCGTCGTCCTCTGCGCCCTCGACGCTCGCCATCTCGCCAGCAGCGCGGATGCGATCAGGGAGCTCGGAGCCCGCCACCGCACGCTCCTGGCCGGCGGCGGCGCGAACGCGGAGCTCGCCAAGCGGGTCGGAGCCGAGCTCGCCGAAGCCGATCCGGTGGTCACCGCGCAGTCGCTCGCGCAGGTCGCCGTCAACGACTGACTTCGGCGATCACGGAGGCAGCGCGCCCATCGTGAGGCCCGCCTGCCCGCGCCGGCGATCGCCGTCGGCGCGCGGCAGCAGACGCAGCTCGCGAGCGAAGTCCTGCGCCGCGGCGAGGTACACCGCCTGGCGCAGCGTCACGAGCAACGACGCGGCCACGCGCTCGCCGGGCGCGGTATCCCGGCTGGGGGCGGCTCCCTCGCCTGCGGGCGCGGCTCGGAGCACCTCGACGTCCTCGAGCGCGAGCACCGTCTCGCCGCGCTCGGTCGGCTGCGGCTCCGGGGTCACGAGCACGTCGACGCGGCTGCCGCGCGTGATGAGCTCCGCCGAGCCGAGCGCCACGACCTCCGCCACGCGCTCGCCCTTGCCGATCGCCGGGCCGAGCGGGTCCGCTCGGCCGTCGCCGAGCATCGCGGGGCTCAGGTCGGTGTCCGCGGCGACGTCGAGCGCCGCCTTCTGCCCGATCACCTCCTTCGGCGAGCGCAACGTGCCCTCGGGCGCGAAGCGCTCCGGCACGCGGCGGATGGCAAGCGCCTGCGCGCGGATGGTCGATCCTGCGGCGATCGGATCGCGGGCCACGACCACGTCGACGAGCGCGCCGACGCGCCGCGTCAGCGCAGCCTCGCGGCCGGCCACGTTCGACGCGGCGAGCCCGCCCAGCACGAGCGCGAGGCCGCCGAGCAGCAGGGCGCGGCGCCGCCGGCTCACGCGGCCCGCCCGGAGCAAGACCGCGGCTCGCCGCACCGCGGGAAGCCGTGCCGGAGCCGGCTCACGACGGCCGCCTCAGACGGGCCAGCACGAGCGCGTAGCCGCCGAGCAGCCGGGCGGCGCCGCCGGCTCACGACGCCCGCCTCAGGAACGGCAGCTCGAGCCCGATCCGTGCGCCGTGCGACGTCGGCGCCGCGACGAGCCGCCCGCCGTGGCGCTCGGCGATCTCCGCCGCGATCGCGAGCCCACGGCCGCGCTGGCCGCGACCACCGCGCGCGCCGCGCGTCAGCTCCGCGACGGACGCCGGCAGGCCCGGACCCTCGTCGATGACCTCGATCCGCACGTGGCGGCCGCCGATGACCCGCGCCGTCAGCTCGACGCGGCCGGGCCCGTGCTCGAGCGCGTTCGCGACGAGGTTCGAGACCGCCTGGGCGAGGCGCAGGCGATCGGCGTTGACCATCGCGCCGGGCAGCAGCGCCCCGAGCCGGACCTGGCTGTCGAACGCCCCCGCGACGACGTGCCAGCTCTCGTACTGCTCCTCGAGCAACTCGGCGATCTCCACCGGCTCGGTGCGGTCGACCACCCGCCGCCCGCTGCGCGCCGCGGCGAAGTCGTCGAGCGCCAGGCCGGCGCGGCGCAGTTCGAGGTCGAGCGCGGCGAGGCGCTCGGGCGGTGCCTCGAGCCGGCGCTCCATCGTGGCGAGGCTGAGCCTCACCGCGGTCAGCGGCCCGCGCAGCTCGTGGCACGCCCGCGCCACCATCTCGCGGCGCCGGCGCAGCTCGATCGAGCACGCGAGCGTGAACGCCAGCCCGACCGCCGCCAGTGCCCAGGCGAGCGTCATCACCATCGAGACCGCCCGCCGCTGCTCGTGCACTTGGTCATGACCCGCGTCCCCCCGAGAGAGTGAGATGAAGCAGCGCCCCGCCCGATGCGGGGGCCGCACTCATATAAGGGCGCAGGCCGCGAAGTTCGCCCCCCTCGGCGAAAAGAAATCTCACGCGAGCGCCCCGGTCACGCCGAGAGCGCCACGGGCATGTCGAGTTGCTGCTGCGCCACCGGCCCGTCGACGAGCCGGTAGCCGACGCCCCACACGTTCACGACGAAGCGGTCGCCGTGCATCCCGAGCTTCTGGCGCAGGCGGCACGCGTGCGAGTCCAGCGTGCGCGTCGAGCCCACCGCGCGGTAGCCCCAGATCGAGCGCAGCAGCTCCTCCTTCGTGAACACGCGCGTCGGGTCGGCGACGAGCGCGCGCAGCAGCGCGAACTCCTTCTGCGAGAGGTTCACGCGGGCGCCGCGAAGGCGGACCTCGCGCGACGCGGGGTCGACCTCGAGCTCGCCCGCTCGCACGCAGCCGCGCGTCTCGCGCTGGCTGGAGCGGCGCAGCAGGGCCGCCACCCGGCCGCGCAGCTCGGGGTAGGAGAACGGCTTGCAGACGTAGTCGTCGGCGCCGCGGTCGAAGCCGCGGACGCGATCGAGCTCCGACGCTCGGCCGCTCAGCACCATGAGCGGCGTCAGCGGATCCAGCCGGCTGGAGACGCCGTCGGCGCAGCGCACGCGGCGCAGCAGCTCGTAGCCGCTGGCGTCGGGCAGGCCGAGGTCGACCAGGGCGATGTCGGGGAACTTGCGCTCCAGCAGCCGCAGGCCGTCGGAGACGCAGTCGGCTACGAGCAGCTCGTAGCCGTCGGCGGAGAGGTTGTCGGCGAGGAACGTGCGCGTGGCGACGTCGTCCTCGACGATCAGGATGGTGGCGGTACCGTCAGGGCTCATGCCTTGTATAGGCCGCAGCGCGCGAGATTCGCCCCCCTCGGCGGGGTTCGATCCGGCTCCGCCGGCCGCCACGACCGCCCGTGCGGAGCCGATCGAACGGCGCCGGCGACGTCACCACGTGCAACTTCACGTTCAGCCGCTGCCGGGGGCAGGACTCCCACCTAGGATGCCGACGGCGCCCATGGACGAGACTCAACGACGCGGCAACTACGACTCGGGGGAGGACTTCGTCCTTGAGTACGGGGAGCTGCGCTTCACGTTCAACGAGCGCGATTTCAGTGAGCGCTGCGAGCAGGCCGCGCTCAAGCTCGGCTTCGTCAACGGGCGCCTGAGCGAGCACGAGCTCGACGACCTCGTCAACCTCGCCGTCAACGGCGAGATCCAGGATCCGGCGTCGTCGCTGGGCGAGCACGTCAACGACTGCTGGCCCGAGCTCTGCGGCCCGTCGGACCGCTCGCTCGTGCACTGGCTGCGGCGCCTCGTGTTCCGCTCGGCGTGGCTGGACCAGCGCGTGAAAGAGGGCGAGCTCGACATCGCCTTCGACGTCGAGACGCACACCTTCGGCTACGTGCAGCCCGACCGCGACGGCGAGGCCATCGAGCTCTCGCCCGAGCCGTCGTGGGGTCGCGTGGCCTACGTCCCGCGCTGACGCTCCTCCCTGAGGCCGGAGCGGGGGCGGCTACGGCGCGGAGGGACGACTGCGGCCGTCGTGGATCGCCCGGCGCGGAGGGACGACCGCGGACGGCCGACCGTGGAGGCCCCGGCGCGGAAGGCCCGGCCGCGGACGGCCGACCGTGGAGGCCCCGGCGCGGAAGGCCCGGCCGCGGACGGCCGACCGTGGAGGCCCCGGCGCGGAAGGCCCGGCCGCGGAGGGCGGACCCGCGCGGAGGGCGGACCCGCGCGGAGGGCGGACCCGCGCGGAGGGCGGACCCGCGCGGAGGGCTGCCCGGGCGCGATCAGCCGGCGATGGCCGCTGCGCGCGCGTCGGCGATCGCCGCGGCGCCCTTCTCCCCCACGAGCAGCTCCGGGCGGACCGTGCCGCTGGCGGCGAGGTCGAGCGCCGGGATCCGGCCGCTGCCGGCGAGCGCCGCGTCGAGCGCGATGACGGTCGTCTCGCCGCCGAGCGGCTCGCGTGCGGTCGCGATGACGGTCAGCGAGCCGCTGTCGACGATGTTGCGCGCCGCCGCGAGCGCGCGCCGGGCGAGGGGCACCGGGACGTACTCGAGCGTGTCGACGAGCACGACGGCGTGCCCGCCGCGCGCGGCGACGCGGCGGCCGGTCTCGATCGCGCGCTCGATCGCCTGGCCCTGGGCGTCAGCCGCGCTTGAGAGCGTCAGCTCGGACACGGGCTGCAGCGGGCCGGCCTTGTAGTCCTGCAGCTCCTCGGGGCGCACCCCGGCGAGCACGACGGAGCACTCGAGCTCCGACTGGCCGGCGAGCGCGCCGGCGAGGCGGCGCAGTGCCTCGGTCTTGCCGGCGCGCGGGCCGCCGACGATGACCACGCGCGAGCCGCGGCCGATCGGCGTGAGCCACTCGATCGCCTTGAGCGTCAGGTCGTCGGCGTCGAGCGCGATGCGGTCGGTCGCGTACGTGCACGGCAGGTCGTCGTACTTCGTGCCCTCGGAGACCTCGTCGGCCGAGCGGCCGTTGATCGTGTCGACGCGGATGAGCGACGGGTAGCGCTCCGAGCGGCGCGGCGCGCGCACGGGGCCGGCGACCTCGTCGCCCGAGACGAGCTCGCAGCGGCGCACCTGCGCGGCCGAGATGTAGACGTCGTCGTCGGAGGACTCGGGGGGCGAGACGCGCAAGAAGCCCGAGCCGTTGGGGAGCAGCTCGACGGTGCCGCTCGCGTCGCGGTCCTCGGCGGTCGGGGCGGAGCGGTCCTTGTCGCGATCGCGATCCCGGTCGCGGTCCTTGTCACGGTCGCGGTCGCGATCCCGGTCGCGGTCCGCGCTGCGCTCCCGGTCGGCGCCGCGGTCGCGGTCGCCGCGCTCGCGCGTGCCGCCGTTCTCGCGCGCCGAGCGCGGCGGGCGGGCGGAGCGCGCCGATGTGGCGGGGGCCGCATCGGCGGACTCCTCGTCGTCGGTGTCGCCCGGGTCGCGGTCGCGGGTGCGCGAGCGGCCGCGGCCACCGCGGCGCGACCGCCGCGCGGGGCGCTCGTCGGCGTCGTCCTTGGCCTCGCCGTCGCCGTCGCCGGCGCCGTCCGCGACGACCTCGGCCTCGTCGAGCGTGGCGCCGGGCGCGTCGTCGACGTCGGCGTCGCCGCCCTGGCGCTCGACGATCGTGCCGATGAGGTCGGCCTTGCGCTGCCGGCGGTAGCCGTCGAGGCCGAGCTCCGAGGCGATCTCGTGCAGGTCGGCGAGCGAGCTTGACTCCAATGCGGAGCGAGAGATGACAGACATGTGGTCCTCCTGTGTTTCGTCGGTAGGCGTCCGACCGCGTTGGACAGCGGTCAGCGACTCGTAGACGTGAACGTTAGCGCGCGTGGCGGAGGGACTCGTCGAGCATGAGGCCGTCGTCGACCTCGACCTCGCCGCGCAGCGCGCCCTGAACGCGCAGGAACTCTGCCGCCTGCAGGACGTCGTGGACGCGCAGGACGTGCGCTCCCGCGTCCACCCCGTAGCCGATCGCGGCGAGCGTCCCGGGGAGGCGCTCGCGCGGCCCGCGGCCCGTCAGCGCCCCGACGAAGTCCTTGCGCGAGACGGCCAGCAGCAGCGGCCGGCCGAGCTCGTGCAGCTCCTCGAGCCGACGGAGGACGGCGATCGTCTGGGCGGGCGTCTTGGCGAAGTCCGGCCCCGGGTCGAGCAGGATCTGCTCGTCGCGCACCCCGCGCGACCGAGCGACCTCCATCCGCTCGGCGAGGAACGCGCGCACGTCGGCGAACACGTCGTCGCCGTAGAGCGTCAGGTCCTGCAGGCGCTGCTTCGGGGCGGCGCGCGTGTGCATGAGCACCAGCGCGGCGCCCGTCGTGGCGCAGACGTCCGCGAGCTCGGGATCGCGCAGGCCGCTGACGTCGTTGACGACGCAGGCCCCGGCCGCGATCGCCGCCGCGGCCACGGCCGGCTTGTACGTGTCGACCGACACGACCGCCCCGAGCTCCGTCACGAGCCGCCGCACGAGCGGCACGACGCGCGCGATCTCGACGTCGACCTCGACCGGCAGGCGCCGCGTGATCGCCGACTCGCCGCCGACGTCGACGAGGTCCGCCCCCTGAGCGATGAGCTCGCGGGCGCGCTGCACACGCGCGTCGAGATCGACATACTCGCCCGCGTCCGAGAACGAGTCCGGCGACGCGTTGACGATCCCCATGAGCCACGGCCGCTCGCCGAGCGCGAGCGTGCGGCCCGCGGCAGCGACCGTGAACGGATGCATCACACGCCGATCCGCAGCTTGCGCTCGTCGACGACCTCGTTGCCGGCCTTGTCGCGTGCCGTGATCTTCAAGGTGAACCGCCCGCGGGGATAGCGGTGCGTGGCGCGGATGTCGAAGCGCCCGCGCGCCGGCGGCGTGCCGTCGCCCCACGAGACGCTCAAGCCCTCCATGCCCGCGGCGAGGCGCCCGTTGCTCGCGTCGTCGCGAGCGCGCACCCCGAGCGTGACGACCCGCTTCTTGCGCTTGTAGCCCACGCTCAGGCGCGGCTTGCGCCCGTCGATGCGCAGGACG
Source organism: uncultured Actinomycetes bacterium (assembly GCA_963743055.1). Classification (GTDB taxonomy): domain Bacteria; phylum Actinomycetota; class Thermoleophilia; order Solirubrobacterales; family Solirubrobacteraceae; genus CADCVQ01. The sequence goes on from CAVUOK010000013.1 coordinate 28,191, forward strand.
CGCGTCTTCGAGCGCGTGGCCTGCCCGCGGATGTCCGTGGCGCGCACCTGCCACGAGTGCGTCCCGGCCTTCAGCGGCGCGGGCATCGCGTACTCGGGGGTCGCCGTCTGCCCGACCAGCACGCCGTCGACGAGCACGTCGTAGCGCGTCGGGCCCCAGATGTTGAACGACTCCTGCCACTTCAGGACCGGGCTGACACCGCGGCAGCAGCCCTGGCCGGTGTAGCCGAGAAAGCGCGACGGCGGGCGGTCGCCGTAGCCCGCGACGATCCGCCGCTCGCCGGGCGCGCCCTGCACCCACGCGACCACGAAGCCGCCGGAGCGGTCGACGGCCGCGTCGAAGCCCCCCTCCGGATCGACGGGCCCGAGCTCGGGCTTCGACAGCCCGACGTCCTTCTCGGGCTTGCCGTCGTTGTACGGGTGCACCGCGATCGACGGCGGCGCGCCCGCCCCGGCGAGCACGGCCGCCACGATCGAGAGGTTGTTCTCGGAGATCGCGGGCGCGACGGCGCTCGCCACCGTGCTCGGGCTCAGGACCCGACCGCCCAAGCCGAAGGCGTCGCGCTTGTCGATGAGCGCGGTCAGCGGCTGGCCCGTGTTCGCGCCCGCCGACGTCGCGAGCCCCTGGCCGCGGCCGCTGAGGTCGATCCGCGGATCGCGCACGGGCTCGTCGCCGGTGTCGACGGCGACGGCCGGGTCGAACGCCGTCCCGCGCTGGCGCCGCGCGAGCGTCCGCGAGCCGCCGTCCGCGAACGCCTGGCGAAACACGACCCACGCGTAGCTCGAGTCGTCCTCGGCGTCGACGCTCGGCAGGTCGGACGTGGTCGCGACGCGGCCGCCGAAGTCCGGCGGGGTGAGGTCCTGCGGCGCGCTCGAGATGCCCGCCTGGAACATCTTGCGAGCGAACACGTGCCCGCCCTCGCCCCACGTCACGACGCCGATGCCGTCCGCCGAGATCGCGACCTTCGAGCGGCCCGTGCCGACGCCCGCCACGCGGGCCGGGTCGACGTCGGCGGCCTGCGCGAGGCCCGTCCACAGGTTCGTGCGGCGATCCAGGCGCGCGATCCGCACGTCGCCGGCGACGGTGAACGACGCGAACGCGGTGCCGTTGATCGAGAGGTCGACGGACGGGTCAGAGCCCGGCGCGAGCGGGACTGGCACCGAGTAGGGCAGGCCCGTCGCCGGCCGCACGATGCCGTAGACGGTCCCACCGTTGACGAAGACGATCACGAGCCGGCCGTTGTCCGACGCGCCGACGACCGGCTGCGAGCTCGCACCGGGCAGCGAAACGTCGAGGCGCTCGGCGGGCTGGAACATGCCGCGCTCGAAGCGCGCGACGAAGACGTGGTCGACGCCGTCGACCGCCCTGACCCAGGCGAGCGCGCCGGTGCCGTCGCGGGCGAGGTCGAGGTCGCCGACCGAGCGGACGTCCGGGCTCGGGCCATCCAGGGCGTCGCCGGGGAAGAAGGCCGCTTGCGCTGGTGCTGTGAGCGCGCACGCGATGGACGCGGCGAGGGCGAGGGTCGGCAGGCGGCGCATCGAGAGGGGCGGGCTCCTTGGTCGAACGGGCGCGGACGGTCGCTTCAACCCGCGACGGCGCGCAAGGTTACGCGCTGCCGACGACGCCTTCGGCAGTCGCCTCGGCGGCCCAGGCCCCGATCTGGGTCTCGATCGCCGCATCGTCCCAGTGAAGCTCCGGCGCCAGCGCGCCGGCGACGCGCCGCGCGGCGTCGCCGTCCGCGGCGACGTCGCGGCCGGCGAGCAGGCCGAGCCGCGTGCGCCGCAGGAGCACGTCGCCGAGCGAGCGCGCCTGTTCGCGGCGCGCCGCGTAGACGACCTCCGCGAGCAGGTCCGGCAGGCCGGCGACGATCGGCTGCGGGAGCCCGGGCCGCTCGCGCGCGACGGCCAGGACGTCGTGGGCGGCGTGGCCGTAGCGCCCCGCGAGGGCGGCATAGGCCGCGGCGGGGACGCCGTCGACGCGCGGCAGGTCGGCGGGGGCGACGGTCGCGCCGAGCGGGATCTCGTGCGTGCGGCACGGCGCGTCGCGCGCCTCGCGGTCGACGAGCCGGTCGACGGTCATCTTCGCCATCCGCCGCCACGTCGTGAGCTTGCCGCCGGTGATCGTCACCATCCCGCTCGACGTCTCGTAGAGCTCGGCCTTGCGCGAGATGTCGACGGACTTCTTCGGGTCGCCCGTCGAGATGAGCGGGCGCACGCCGGCGTACGCGCCCGTGAGGTCGCCGGGTTGCAACGACGTGCCGAAGTAGCCGTTCGCGGCGTCGAGCAGGTAAGCGATGTCCTCGCTCGCGGGCGGCACGTGGTGGGTCTCGAGGCGCCCTTCGAAGTCGTTGTCGGTCGTGCCGAGCAGCGTGCGCCCGAGCCAGGGCAGCGCGAAGATCGTGCGCCCGCCGCCCGCCGGGACGATCGCGCCGCCCGCCGCTAGCGGGAGGTCCTCGTGGCGCAGCGTGATGTGCGTGCCGCGGCTGGGGCGGATGCGCGGGACCTCCGCCTCGTCGTGCAGCTCGCCGGGACGCAGCCGGTCGGCCCACACGCCCGTCGCGTTGACGACGTTCGCGGCGCGCACGACGAGCTCGTCGCCCTCCGTCGAGCGCACGCGCACGCCCGCGGCGCGGCCGGCGTCGTCGCGCACGAGCTCGGTGACCTCGACGCCGTTCGCGCACACCGCGCCGAAGCGCTCGGCCTCGGCGAGCACGGTCAGCACGAGGCGCGCATCGTCGGTCTGGCAGTCGTAGAAGAGGTAGCCGGAGGTCGGGGCGCGCTGTGCGAGGGCGGGGACGAGCTCGACGACCTCTTCGCCGGAGATCACGCGGTGGCGGTCGGGACTCCAGGACGCGGGGTCGTCGCCGGCTGTCTGCCCCGGCGCGGGCGCGCCGCCGCGCCCGCGCAGCCGCGGGCGCGCAGGCCGGCGCAGGCGCTCGACGGACATGACGTCGTAGAGGTTGAGGCCGACGCCGGTGCGGCGGTCGGGCCGCTCACCGTCGAACGCGGCGACGACGAGCGGAAGCGGCGTGACGAGGTGCGGCGCGAGCGCGACGAGGAGCTGGCGCTCGAGCAGCGCCTCACGCACGAGCCCGAGGTCGAAGTTCTGCAGGTAGCGCAGGCCGCCGTGGACGAGCTTCGACGAGCGGCTCGACGTGCCCGCCGCGTAGTCGGCGCGCTCGACGAGCGCGACGCTGTAGCCGCGCGTCGCTGCGTCGAACGCGACCCCGGCGCCTGTGATGCCGCCGCCCACGACGACGAGGTCGAACGTCTCGGACGCCAGGGCTTCGAGCGCGTCGGCGCGGGCGATCATCGGCGCCAGTCTGGCAGGGACTCATCGCCCGGACCGCGCCTGCCGGCCGCGCGACGCCTGTTGTCCTCCGGCGGGCCGCGACGGCGACCGGAGCCGTTCGCCGGACGGCCGGGCGCGTCGCGCCGGTTGTCCGCCGACGGGCGAGGAAGGCGACCGGGGCCGTTCGCCGGTCGGCCGGGCGCGTCGCGGGGCTCAGCGACGGACGGTGAATCTGCGCAACGTGCTCTTCGCCTTGCCGCCCGACGGCGTCACGGTGCCGATGATCTTCAGGCGCGCGCTTGCGCGGCCGCGCAGGCGCTTGCGCCCGGCGGTCGAGAGCTTGACGACGAAGGTCCGCGTCCCGGCGTTCGTGAAACGCACGGACTTGCGGCCGATCGACACGCCGTTGAGGGCCAGCGAGCCGGTCGCGGCGCACGCGGTGCTGCACGTCACCCGCATGCGGACGCCGAAGATGACGAGCGCGTCGCGCTTGGCTGGCACCTTGGGCACCGAGATGCTGTCGGTCGGCAGGCGAAGCGACGGTTGCGGAGGCACGGAGACGGGAGCGGGCGGTGGCGCCACCGCGGGTGGCGGCGTGACCGGTGCAGGCGGCGGTGGTAGTGGCGGTGGCGGGCTCGGCGGCGGCGGGCTCACCGGCGGCGGTGGTGGTGGTGGCGGTGGTGGAGGCGGTGGAGGCGGTGGTGGCGGAGGAGGAGGCGGAGGAGGAGGTGGCGGAGGCGGTGCGATGAGGGTGTCGAACGAGATGTCGCCGCCCTCGCCGCCGAAGCCGTCGACAGCGACGTGGTAGGTCTGACCGGCAGTCACCGGGAAGAAGATCGTGCTGCCGAACGACGTGGTGCAGAGCTCCTCGGCGTCGTGGTCGACGACGTCGGTCAGCGCGGCCGGGTTCGCGCCGGTGTAGACCGCCGCGAGCGCGAAGATGCTCGACTCGCACGTCGAGAGGCTGGCATCGCCCGACGCCGACGGGGTCCATTTCCACCACACCGACGCCCCGCCCTGCAGGCCCTCGTGCAGCGGCTCGGCGGGCTCCGCGCTGGCGCCGACGTTCGACCCGGTCGTCGGCGATCCGGTGATCTCGATCGCGTCGGCGAAGTTGTCGTTGGCCGGAGGCGTGGGCGTCGTGATGGCGAGGTCGATGGCGCCCGTGTCACCTTCGAAGCCGTCGACCGCGATCTTGTACTCGGTGCCGGCAGTCGCCAGGAAGCTCGCGCGGCTCTGCAGCCCGCAGGCGTCCTCGCTGAACGCGAACGACGTCAGCGCCGTGACCGACGTCCCCGTGTAGACGGCGAGCTGCGTGTCGTAGGCGCTGTCGCACAGGTCGACCGTGACCGTCCCCGACGACGGCGCCGTCCACGACCACCACACCGAAGCACCACCCGGCAGGAAGGTGTGGTCGGTCTCGCCGGCCTCGAGGGTGGCCTCGACGTTCGTCCCGGTCGCCGCGGCCGGCAGCGCGTTGCCCAGCGAGATCGCGTTCGCCAAGTTGTCGTTGACAGGTGGCGCGGCAGCGGCGATCGACGGTGCCATCAGGAGCGCGCAGAGGACAGCGAGCGCACAAGCCGGGCCACGCAGACGACGCGCGCGGAGGTGCTGATCGAGTGCAGAGCGATCGCTCATCGCCGGGACCCTAGCGCTCGGCACGGTCGCCTCCAAGCACCGCTCGACCCCACCGACTCAAGCAGGCGCGCGATCCTGCCGATCCAGTCTGCATACACGGGGTCGGTTCGGGTTTCCGGCCTCATCCAGCGACGACGATCCGGTCCCCGAGCAGGCGCCCCCGCCGAACAGGCATCGCGCGAGCCGGGGCCCGGACCGTCAGCTCACGAGCGCGACACGCGCTCGCAGTCGCTGCGGACGCGATCGGTGCGGTCAGCCACGACGCGGTCGCGGCCGGTGCCGCAGGCGATCGTCTCGCGCCGCCCGTCTCGCGCGCTGATCCGGTCGGCGCCGGATCCGCCGGAGTACGTGTCGATCCCCGCTCCCCCGCTCAGGGTGTCGCTGCCGGCCGCGCCGTCGAGGCGGTCGTCGCCGGGACCACCGGTGAGCCGGTCGTTGCCCGCCTGGCCGGACAGGCGGTCGCTGCCGGCGCCGCCGTCGAGCCTGTCGTTGCCGGCCCCGCCGAACAGGCGGTCGCCGCCGGAGCCGCCGCTCAGGCTGTCGGAGCCCTGCTCGCCGTAGAGGCAGTCGCCGCCCGCGAGCCCGCGCAGCGTGTCCGCGCCCGCGCGGCCGAAGATGACGTCGCGGCCGGCGGTGCCGTCGCGCACGTCGGCGCCGGGCGTGCCGAGGATCACCTTGCCCGCGCCGGGACATCCGGACGGCGGCGGCGGCGGCGGCGGCGGCGGCGCCACCGGCGGCACGGTCGCCGGCGGCGGGACCGGCGGCGGCGGGGGAAGTGGAGGGGGCGGTGGTGGCGGTGGAGGTGGGGGCGACGCCGTCAGCACGACCTGAAGCGTCCTCACGGCACCGCTCTCGCGCTCGAAGCCGTCGACCGCGAAGTGGTAGGTCTGGCCGGCCTCGGCGTCGAACCTCGCGATCGTCCCCGGCTGCACCGAGCCGCACTGATCGGTGCTCGTCACGACGTCCGTCAGCGTGGCGACGCTCGTGCCCGTGTACACGCCGATCAGCGGCGAGAGATCGCCGAAGCAGCTCGCGAAGGACGCCTCGCCGGACGCCGGCGCCGTCCAGCGCCACCAGACCGACGCGCCACCGCTCAACCCGAGGTGCAGCGGCTCGCCGGGCTGCGCTCCCGCGCCGATGTTCGAGCCCGAGAACGGCGAGCTCGCGAGCGTGACCGCGGTGGCGTTGGCGAAGTCGTCGTTCGCAGGCGCCGCCGGCGCGCCGATGGCGAGCGTGAACGCGCCCGTCTGCCCTTGGAAGCCGGCGACCGCGATCGAGTACGTCACGCCCGCCGTGGCGGGGAAGCTCACGCGGCTGCCTTGCAGGCTGAAGCCGGCGTCGCTGCAGACGTCGTCGCTGCTGGCCTGCGACGTCAGCGTCGCGAGCGCCGCTCCGGCGTAGACCTCGAGCACGGTGTCAAACCCGGTTGCGCACGTGTCGATCGTGACCGAGCCGGTCGTCGCGGCGGTCCAGCGAAACCAGACCGACGCGCCGCCGGGGACGCCCGCGTGCTGCGTCTCGCCCGGCTCGAGCGTGGCATCGATGTTCGATCCGGCCGCCGACACCGGCAGGCCGCTCAACACCGTCGCGTTCGCGAAGGCGTCGTTGGCCGGCGGGGCGGCGGCGGCGGCCGCGGGCAGCGAGGCGAGCAGCGCGATGGCGCACGAGGCGATGAGACCGGCGCGGCGATGTGTGTTCACAGCATGCAGCCGTGACTTCTGACGGCACGGCGTTCAACGGCCCCGAACACCGCTCCCGCGCGAGCTACAGCTGGCCGATCTCCGACGTGATCTCCGAGACGCTGGCCTTCGCGTCGCCGAAGAGCATCTGGGTCTTCTCGTTGTAGAAGAGCGGGTTCTCGATGCCCGCGAATCCCGACGCCATCGAGCGCTTCAGGACGATGACCTGCTTGGCCTCGTCGACGTTGAGAATCGGCATGCCGTAGATCGGCGAGTCGGCCTTCAACCGCGCGTCGGGGTTCGTGACGTCGTTGGCGCCGATGACGATCGCGACGTCCGTGCGGCCGAACTCCGGGTTGATGTCGTCCATCTCCTTGAGCTGCTCGTACGGCACGTCGGCCTCGGCGAGCAGGACGTTCATGTGCCCCGGCATCCGCCCGGCGACCGGGTGGATCGCGTACAGCACGTCGATGTTGCGCTTCTCGAGCGCCTTCGCCATCTCGCGCACCGCGTGCTGGGCCTGCGCGACCGCCATGCCGTAGCCGGGCACGACGACGACCTGGCGCGCGTAGTTCATGAGGATCGCGACGTCGGCCGCGCTCGTCGAGCGCACCGTGCCGCCGGTCTCCCCTCCCCCGCCCTCCACCGCCGGTGCCTCGCCGCCGAACCCGCCGAGCAGCACCGACCCGATCGACCGGTTCATCGCCTTCGCCATCTGGTCGGTGAGGATCGTGCCCGACGCCCCCACGATCATGCCCGCGACGATCAGCGCCGTGTTGTGCAGCGCGATGCCCGCGGCGGCCGCGCTCAGCCCCGTGAACGCGTTCAGCGTCGAGATCACGACGGGCATGTCCGCCCCGCCGATCGGCAGCACGGCGAGGTTGCCGAGGATGCCGGCCGCGACGAGGATGATCAGGAACAGGCCCTCGGACTCCGAGCCCGTGAGGATCAGGACCGCGGCGCCGATCGCGACGACCAGCAGGCCGATGTTCACGAACAGCCCCGCCGGGATCTTCACGGGCGAGCCGGAGATCAGGCCCTGCAGCTTGCCGAAGGCGATGTTCGAGCCCCAGAAGGAGATCGAGCCGATGATCGCGCCGAACAAGAGCGGGATGCCGACCGCGAGGTCGGCGCTGAGGTCGCCGCCGGACTGGCGGAACTCCGCCCACGCGATCAGCGCGACCGCGCCGCCGCCGACGCCGTTGAAGAGCGCCACCATCTGCGGCATCGCGGTCATCTTCACGTTGCGCGCGCTCGGCACGCCGATCGCGGTGCCGATCGCCAGGCCGGCGGCGATGAGCAGGAAGTCCCCGCCGTCGAGGTCGGGGTTCAGCAGCGTCGCGACGACCGCAATCGCCATGCCGACGGCGGCGACCTTGTTGCCCTGGACCGCCGTCGTCGGGCTCGTCAGCCGCGACAGCCCGGTGATGAACAGGCTGAACGCGACGATGTAGCACGCGATGATGAAGTTCGGGTCCTGCAGGAAGATCGTGGCCATCAGTCTTCCTTGGGTTCCGGCTTGCGCTTGAACATGCTCAGCATGCGGTCGGTGACGAGGAACCCGCCGACGACGTTGATCGTGCCGAAGACGATCGCGACGAGGATCAGCGCGCGGCTGAGGAAGCCGTCGGCGTAGGCGATCGCGATGAGGCCGCCGAGCAGGACGATGCCGTGGATCGCGTTCGTGCCCGACATCAGCGGCGTGTGCAGCGTGTTCGGCACCTTCGAGATGACCTGAAAGCCGACGAACGCGGCCAGCAGCAGGATCGCGATCTCGGTCAGCAGCCGGCTGCCGCCGGAGGACTCGGCAGCGAGGATCAGGAGGTTCATTCGGGCGCCTCGCCCCTCGGAGGGGCGACGACCTCGTCCTCGCCCTCTGGCACCGGCGCGAGCTCCGCCGGCGCGGGCGGCTCGGCGTCGCCGCCCGCCGCATCGACGGCCTTCTTGGCGCCGGCGTGGACGATCTCGCCGTCGCGCGTGATGCACGCGCCGGCGATGATCTCGTCGTCGAAGTTCAGGCGAAGCTCGCCCTCGTCGTCGACGAGCAGCTCGAGCAGCGACTGCACGTTGCGCGCATAGAGCGCCGAGGCATGCTCGGGCATCGACGCCGGCAGGTTCAGCGGCGAGACGATCGTGACGTCGTGCTTGACGACGACCTCCCCCGGCTCGGTCAGCTCGCAGTTGCCGCCGGACTCGCCCGCCAGGTCGACGATGACGCTGCCGGCCTTCATGTTCTCGACGGAGTGCTTCGTGACGAGGATCGGGGCGCGGCGGCCGGGCACGAGCGCCGTCGTGATGACGACGTCGAACGTCGCGATCTTGTCGGCGAGCTCGGCCTGCTGGGCGGCCTTCTCCTCGTCGGTGAGCTCGCGGGCGTAGCCGCCCTCGCCCTCGGCGCCCTTGCCGGCCTCGAGCTCGAGGAACGCAGCGCCCAGCGACTGCACCTGCTCGGCGACGGCGGCCCGCACGTCGTAGCCGGTGACCTGCGCGCCGAGCCGGCGCGCGGTGGCGATCGCCTGCAGCCCGGCGACGCCCGCGCCCAGGACGAGCACGCGCGCGGGCGGGACCGTGCCGGCCGCGGTCATCATCATCGGCAGGAAGCGGCCGAGGTGCTGCGTGGCGAGCAAAACGGACTTGTAGCCGGCGACGTTCGACTGCGACGAGAGCGCGTCCATCGACTGCGCGCGCGAGATGCGCGGGATCGCCTCCATCGCGAAGGCGGTCACGCCGGCCTCGGCGAGAGCCGCGATGCCGTGCGTGTTGGTGAGCGGCCCGAGGAAGCCGACGAGGACGGTGCCGTCGCCGAGCTTCGCGATCTCCTCGTCGGAGGGCGCGGCGACCTTCGCGACGACGTCGGCGTCCCAGACGTCGTCGCCGACCGTCGCGCCGGCGTCCTCGTACTTCGAGTCCGCGAGCATCGCATCGGATCCGGCGCCGGGCTCGACGACGAACTCGAAGCCCTTGGCGGCCATCTTCTTGATGACCTCGGGCACGAGCGCGACGCGGTGCTCGCCGGCAGCCGTCTCCTGGGGGATTCCGATCCTCATGCGACGCTGGAAGCTATCCGATCCGGATTACGGCCTTTGCTCAGCCGATCGGAAAGGGCTTGCGCGCCAGGCCGGTGAGCGCCTGGCCGGTCACCCAGACCGGCGTCTGAGTGCTCGTGCGCGAGTAGCGCACGGCGCCCGACGAACCCTGCAGCGAGCGCAGGTAGGCGATCGGCGAGCGCGCTCCGCGGCGGCGCTGGCGGTCCGCGTTGCGGCCCGCCGCGACGAGCGCCTGGATCGCCCACGCGCTCGACTGCGCGTTGGAGGCGCCACCGGGCGTCAGCGGGAAGCCGCCGTCGGCGCTCTGGCGGGCGGCGAGGAACGCCGCCGCGCGCGCGACCGTCCTCGTCCGCCGCTTGCCCGCCGCGACCAGCCCCTGCAGCGCGGCGGCGGTGTCGTCGATGCCGCTCCGGCGTCCGCGCCCGGCGAAGTTGAAGCCGCCGTCGGCGTTGTGCTGGCCGGCGAGCCAGCCCGCCGCGGCGCGGATCGCGCGATCGGTGCGCGGCCGGCCGCCGGCGCGCAGGGCGAGGATCGCGAACGCCGTCTGGTTGACGAGCCCGGCGAACGAGCCGTTGCGCCTCCGCTTGCTCGCCAGCTCGGCGACGAGGTTGCGCCCAGCGACGGCGCGTGGCGAGCGACGGCCGGCGTGCAGGGCGAGGATCGCGCGCTCGATGTCCCCGATCGCCTCGACGCGGCCGATGTTGCGCACGATGTAGTCGACGCCCGAGCGCCCGCCGCGCTTGACCGCGCGCGGGTCGCGCCCGGCCGCCGCGAGCCCCATGACCGCCCAGCTCGTGTAGAGCTGATCCGAGCCGCGGCCGCGGTCGGAGCCGAAGCCGCCGTCCGCGTTCTGGGCCTTGGCGAGGTAGCCGATGGCCTTGCTCTGCGCGGCATCCGCGGCGCGGGCCTCGCCGGCGCCCGGCCCCGCCACGCCGAGCGCGACGGTCAGCGCGGCCAGGATCGCGCCGAGGCCCGCCGGCGCGCCTCGGCCGGCGGGCAAGGGCAGCCAGACGACCTCGAGACGGTCGCGGTAGCGCTCGAGCGCCCGGACGAGCAGCAGGCCGAACGCGAAGCAGAAGACGACGTTGCCCGCCGCGTGCGCGACGTTGAACGGGACGCCGCGCCCGGCGACGAGCCAGTACTCGCCCGCGGTGTGCGACGAGTAGATGACCCACAGGTGCAGGTCGAGGAACGAGCCGTACGCGAGGCCGGCCAGCGCGCACGCCGCGGCCAGCGGCCAGCGGCCGAGCTCACGGCCGAAGAGGCGAGCGAGCAGGGCGCCGAAGACGCCGACCGCGCCCCAGCCCGCCATCTGCCACGGCGTGAACGGCCCCTGGCCGAAGAAGACGTTCGACGCGAGCGCGCCGACCGCGCCGACGACGAAGCCCGGCGCACCGCCGAGGACGTAGCCGGCGAGCAGGATGATGTCCGTCGTCGGCTTGACGCCGGGGATCGGCGCGAAGGCGACGCGCCCGAGGGCGGCGAGCGCCGCGAGGGTCGCGACGAGCGCGAGCAGCTTCGCCGAGGGGCGCGCCCGCTCGTACCACGCGAAGCCGGCCGCGATGGCGATCGCGAGGACGGCGAACGATGCGAGCTGCCAGCTCATGGGCGCGCCTCATCCGAACGGCGCGCAGCCACCGCGGCGGCGCGAGGCTGCGAGCTCATGGGCGGACCGCCATGGTCATCCGGGCGCGCAGGATGTCAGCACCGTCCTCGGGCAGCAGCGCCCCGTCGACGATGCGCGCGGTCTCGGTCGCGAAGTACCACCCGCCGCTGAGCAGCTCGGCGGTCGGGCCGTCGGCGATCGGTCGCCCGTCGGCGAGCAGGACGGTGCGGTCGGCTACGAGCGCGGCGAACTCGGGGTCGTGCGTCGCGACGAGCACGGCGCTGCCCTGCGCCGCGGCGGCGCGCAGGTCGGCGGCGAGGTCGCCCTTGGCCGCGCGGTCCATGCCGCGCGTGGGCTCGTCGAGGCACAGCGCCGCCGGCGGCGTGGTGCCGGCGCAGACGATCGCGAGCGCGAGGCGCTGGCGCTCGCCGCCCGAGAGGTCGCGCGGATGGCGGCCGGCGAGCGCGGTCAGCCCGGCGTCTTGGAGCGCCTGCGCCCCGACCTCGTCGGCCACGCGGTCGGCGAGGAAGTAGTCGTTGGGGTTCTGCAGCAGCAGCGCGACGTGCCCCGCCCGCTCGACGCGGCCGCGCGTCGCCTCGAGCAGGCCGTTGGCGTGGCGCAGGAGCGTCGACTTGCCGGCGCCGTTTCGCCCCATGAGCGCGACCCGCTCGCCGGGCGCGAGCGCGAGGTCGATCCCGCGCAGCACGGCCCGCCCGCCCGAGCGCTCGAACCAGACGCCGCGAAAGGCGAGCGCGGGTGGAGGGCCTGCGGGTGCGCGTCGCAGGAGGCCGCGGCGAGGCTGCCTTGCCGCCCCGCGGCCCGCGCGCGGCGCGGAGCCGCCGGCCGGCGCCGCACCTTCGTCCGCCAGCAGCCCGTGCGCGCGCAGCGTCGCGCGCGCCTCCTTCACGCCGCTCGGCGGTGGGCGCAGGCCGGCTCGCGCGAACAGTCGCGCGCCCGGCGTCGCCAGCGCGGGCGCGCGCTCCGCCGCCCACTCGAGGAAGCCGCGCGGCGGCGCGTCGCACGCGAGCGCGCCCGCCTCGAACGCCAGCACCCGGTCGGCGGCGCCGAGGCAGCGCTCCAGCCGATGCTCGACGAGCACGATCGTCGTCCCCCACTCCTCGTTCAGGCGCCGCAGCAGCCAGACGAGCTCGTCGCCGGCGACCGGGTCCAGCTGCGAAGTCGGCTCGTCGAGGAGCACGAGCCGCGGCCGCCCGGCCAGCGCCGCACCCAGCGCGACCCGCTGAAGCTCGCCGCCCGACAGCTCGTGCGTCGCACGATCGAGCAGGTCGCCGATCCCCAGCGCGAGCGCGGTCTCCTCGACGCCGCGCGCCACCGCACCCGCGCTTGCGCCGCGGTTCTCGAGCGGCAGCGCGAGCTCGGCGCGCACCGTCGACAGCACGACCTGCGTCTCGGGATCTTGAAACAGCGTGCCCGCCACGGCCGACAGCGCCGCGGGCCCGTGCTCGCGCGTGTCCAGGCCACCGGTCACGACCCTTCCGCCGAACGAGCCACCGTGGAAGTGCGGGACGAGCCCGCAGGCGGCGCGCAGGAACGTCGACTTGCCCGACGCCGACAGCCCGGCCGCGACGACGAACTCGCCGGCCGCGATCTCGACCGAGACGTCGCGCAACGCCGGCACGGTCGCGTGCGGGTAGTGGTACGTCACGCCCTCGAAGCGCAGGACGCTCACCGCGCGATCCTCCGAGCGCGAGCGGACCGTGCGACCGCGAAGGAATCGCAGCGCAGGACGCTCACCGCGCGATCCTCCCGGCGCGAGCGGACGGCGCGACCGCGAAGGGATCGCAGCGCGGCGCGCTCATCGCAGCACGCCCCGGCGATCGGCGAACGGCAGCAGCGCGACCGCGACGAACGCCGCCGCGAGCAGCACCTCGCGCGTCCCCGCGGCCACGACCGTGAACGGATACGCGTCGTACGCCGCGATGCCGAGCAGCCGCGCGCCCGCCGCGAGCCCGACGATCGCGACGGCGGCCGCCGCGAACGCGAAGTCGTGGCGCGACCACGGCTCGTGCAAGCGCCGCGGCGCTGACGCGCCGGGCGTCGCGTAGCCGCGAACCTCGAGCGTCGCGGCGACGTCCAGCGCGCGATCCAGCGCACCCGTCGCCACCGCGCGCACGATCTGCAGCCGCTCCCCCGCGCCGGGCCGCGCCGAAGCACCCGGCCGGCAGCGGCGCGCGTCGGCCAGCCGCCGCGCGTCGCGGCCGAGCACCGGCACGAGGCGCACCGCGAGCGCCGCAGTCAGCGCCGAGCGCACCGAGATGCGCCGGAAGCTCCGCAGCAGCTCGTCGGAGTCGACGGTCGCGGTCAGCAGCGCGGCGCTCGCGAGCACGACGAGCAGCGCGCGCAGCCCGAGGATCGCCCCGAACGCAAGCCCCTCGAGCGTCACGTCGAGCTTGCCGAGCGGTCCGAGCTCGCCGAATCGCGCAACCACCGTGAGCCCCTCGTCGGCGACGAGCGGGTTGACGAGCGCGATGAGCAACGCGAACGGGATGGCGAACATCGCGGCCCGCGCAAGCATCCGGCCCGCGCCGGCGAGCACGGCCGCGCCGGCGATCGCGACGGCGAGCGCCGCCAGCACGATCGGGTTCTCGAATGCCAGCACCGCGATGACGAGCGCCCCCGCGTACGCCGCCGCGACCGGCGCGCGCGCGGCGTGCAGCGGGCTCGCACGGCGCACGTGCTGCATCACGGAGCCGGAACCGCCACCGGCAGGTCGTCGGAGATCGCGAGCGCGAAGCGGTTCGAGAGTGCGCCTTCGTCGAGCGCGCGCGCGGCGCTCGCGACCCCGGCGTCGTCGGTGCCTGTGACGAACCACACCGGCTGGCGCTCGTTGGCACGCGTCGCGGCGATGAGCCCGCTGCCCGCGCCGAGCGTCCGCGCGGCGCGGCCGCGCGCGTCGAGCACGACGAGCTCGTCGCCCGACGCGTCGAAGCGCGCGAAGACGCCGCTTGACTTCGGGCCGCGGTCGATCGCGTCGGACTCCGCGTCGCGCCCGCGCAGCTTGCTCCACGGGCCGACGAGGATCCGCAGCGACTCGTCGGCCGCGCTGCGGCTGATGTTGCTGCGCCCGATCGGGACCTTCAGCGCGAGCAGCTTGTCGGCGACGGCGCCGCACGGTTCGGCGTCCGGGTCGACGCACTCCACGCGCACGGGCAGCCGCTTGCCGCCGGTCCCGTGCACGAACGGCTCGGGGTACGAGCCGACGACGGCGCGCGCGTCCGGCGTGACGCCCCAGTCGTGGTGATCCCACCACACGCGGTCGCCGCCGTGGACGTCGATCGCGCCCGCGCCCTGGTCGGTGAGGATCCCGTTGACGTAGATGAACCAGTCGACGGGGCGACCGTCGCGCCGGCCGCCCGAGACACCGTCGATCGCCTGCACGAACTGGCCGCCGAAGCGGGTCTTCACGCCCTTCGCGTTGCGCTGCAGCAGGCGCATGACCGTGTCGCTGCCGGAGACCTTCGCGCCGGGCAGCTCGAGCAGCGCGGAGGCCCCGAAGTCCCGCGTCACGGTGAGGGAGATCGGCGCGTCGGGCGTCGATCCGGCGCCCAAGCCGCAGCCGCCGAGAGCGACGGCGACCGCGCACAGGACCGCCGCGACGCCGACCTTCCTAGCCGACATGGAAGACGATGCGGTTCGCGCCGCGCCGGCGCGTGTCGTCGCGGTTGAAGCTCCTGTCGATCGCGTTGACGTCGAGCACGTAGCGGCCCGGCGGCAGGCGTGAGGGCAGCAGGTAGCTCGTCTCGGCGCGATCGCCGATCCCGAACCAGAACCCGTTCTGCGCTCCGCACTTCACGTGGCGAAAGCGCTCGGTCTTGCCGCTGAACGTCGAGCAGCGCCCACGGTCGTTGCGCGTCAGGCGCAGCTTCACCGCGTGCAGGCCGGAGGGCTCGCCCGCGGCGATGACCGTCAGCTCGCGCGGGCCCTTGCCGCGCGCGAAGCGCTGGCCCTCGGCGATCCCGCGGACCCGTGCGGACGGCGCGGTGAGGTCGCGTGTCCCGCAGCGGCCGTCGCGGCCGTTGGTCGCGCACGGCGGCGGGGCGGCGGGAGGCGCGACCACCGGCACGACCGTGCCGCACGCCCCGTCGGACCCGGTCGTCGCGCAGACGGCGACGCCGTTCGAGCGGATCGCGCCGCTCCTCGATGCCTTGAGCGTCGCGGGACCGGCGGCGGCGAGCGTGACGCGGGCGGATCCGTCGGCGCCGGTCGTCTGGCCGGCGACGGTCGCGCCCGCGACGGCGGCCGCCGTGACGGCGTCGGTGACCTTGAACGTGGCGGGCACGCCGGGCGCGACGGTCGCCGGGCCGCTGAGCTCCAGGAGCTGCTCGCTGCCCGTCGCGTACGCGTAGAGGACCTTGTCGCCGGTGGCGATCTGGTCACCGCAGGAGCCGAAGCTCGCGAGCTGGCCGTTCTTGTACTCGGCGAGGAACTCCCCCGTGGCGGCGTCGAACGCGACGCTGTCGCCCGCGATGACGATGAAGCCCATGTCGAACGTGAACGTCCCCATGAGCGTGAAGCCCCCGGGACCCTCCTTCGCCGTCATGAACGCCGCGCCGCGGGTCGGCCCGGGCACCGGCGTGGCGGGGTTCGCGGTCCCGTCGCAGGCATGCGGGCCGGTGCCGTCCATGAGATCGACCGTCCGCAGGTCGGTCGTCACCTTGCCCTCGTAGAGCGTCCTGATCTTGCCCTCGATCCGCAGGTCGACGGTGACAGGCGCGGCTGCCGCGAGCGGCGCGTGGCCCAGCAGCGCGCACAGGGCTCCGAGGAGCACCGGCGCGAGACGACGTGACATGCGATGCACCCCTTCCGCGAGGGCGTTCGAGCGTGATGGCCGGAGGCAGGTCTCCTGGCTTCCGGGCCGCCTCTCCCGCGCCTTCCCGTGCCCCTTGTGCGAGGCGACAGTGGCTTGCGCTCGAGGCTCGAACGCGTGCGGACGGCTTCACCCCGGTGACAGTGGCGGGACCACGCCGGATTCGCACCGGACTTCCCTCGACCACCGACCAATGGACCGCGCCAGTGTAGCGTTGGCCGTGCGATGACGGTCAACCTCACACGCATCTACACGCGCCTCGGCGACGGGGGCGAGACGCACCTCGGCGACATGAGCCGCGTGCCCAAGACGCACCCGCGGATCGAGGCCTACGGCGAGATCGACGAGCTCAACGCGCAGATCGGCGTGACGCTCACGGTCGCCGGCCTGCCCGACGGCTATGCCGACTGGTTGCGGCGCATCCAGAACGACCTCTTCGACTGCGGCGCGGACCTCTCGGTACCCGAGGGCGGCGAGCGCGAGCGACTGCGCCTGAAGCCCGAGCAGGTGACGTGGCTCGAGGAGGCCTGCGACGCGGTCAATGCCGAGCTCACTCCCTTGAAGTCGTTCGTCCTTCCGGGCGGGACGGCCGCGGCCGCGCAGCTGCACGTCTGCCGCACGGTCTGCCGGCGCGCCGAGCGGCGCGCGCTGCTCGTGGAGGACGGAAGCCCCGAGGTCGTGCGCTACCTCAACCGCCTCTCGGACCTCCTGTTCATCCTCAGCCGCGGCGCCAACGACGGCGACGAGCCGCTCTGGGAGCCGGGCCGCTACCGCTGATGGACGACGTCGCGATCGTCGCGCTGCTGTCGGGGATCGAGCCGTCGGAGGGAGAGATCCCGAAGCCGCCGTTCATGGCGGCCATCCCCGCGGGGCCGGTGCTTGAGGCCGGGGCCGACGTCGACGCCGTCGAAGCGTGGGTCAAGGCGCGGGGCGGCTGGACGCATCGTGCCCCCGCGCACCTGGACCCGGACCGCCCGCCGCTGTTCTTCATCGTCCCGAAGGGCCATCTGCAGACGAGCCCCGGGCCGCCGTCGCTCACGCCGGTGAGCCGCGGCGGCGGGCGGCCCGCCGGCGGCTTCGGCGCGGGGCCGGGCGCGGGCGCGGTGCCTGGCGCGGGCCGCGCGCCCGGTGGCGCGGCCGCGGCACCCGCGGGCGGCCTGACCGGCGCCGACCTCATGGCGTTCGCCGCGACCTCCGACCTCGCCGCCGCGCGAGCGTTCTACGAGCGCGGCCTCGGGCTCCCGCTCACCGGCCAGAGCCCGATCGCGATCACCTTCGACTGCGGCGGCACGACGCTGCGCGTCCAGCTCGTCGAGCAGCCGGTGGTCGCGCCGTACACGGTGCTCGGCTGGACGGTCGCCGACATCGCGGCGACCGTGCGCGACCTCGCCGGCCGCGGCATCGACTTCGAGCGCTTCGACGGCGTGGAGCAGGACGAGCTCGGCGTCTGGAACGCGCCCGGCGGCGCGTCCGTCGCCTGGTTCAAGGACCCCGACGGCAACACGCTGTC
This sequence comes from uncultured Actinomycetes bacterium, assembly GCA_963743055.1. GTDB lineage: Bacteria > Actinomycetota > Thermoleophilia > Solirubrobacterales > Solirubrobacteraceae > CADCVQ01. The sequence continues at coordinate 45,790 of CAVUOK010000013.1, forward strand.
GCTCACGCAGTTCTGAGGACGCGAGCCCGGGGGCCGCGCGCCGTCGCCAGGCGTGCGCTACTTGCGAGCCTCCGCACGGCGGCGGATCTCGTCCTCGATGTCCTTGGCCTTGCGCTTCTCCTTGGCGGCCTTGTGGGCGGCCTCGTTGCGCTGCTGCACCTCGAGGATCTTCGCCTTGTGCGCTGCCTTGACCGGTCCTGATGCGTCGTCGGCGCTCATCGCTGCTACCCCATTCGCTCCCGTTGATGGACCCCGGGCCGCGCATGGATGCAGGGAGTGCGAGCATCCGGCGGCGGCAGCTACCCCTTGAGAGTAGAAGATGCGTGCCAAGGCGCGCGATCCGCGGACGGTATTGTCGCCCCGCATGACCGACGACTCGATTCGCACGCTCCTCGCCACGATCACGCCCGCGCCGTTCATCTGGTCGCGGCCGGGGACGGTCGTGCTGATGGACAACCACGTCGTCGAGGCCGGTGGCGACAGCGACGCCGTCGGTGCGTGGGTCGAGGCCAACGGCGGCGAGATCGACCGCACCCTGCCGGTCGTCGCGACGCGCCGCGGCGTCACCTCGATCCCCAAGCCGGTCGGCAAGCGCTACTACGTCGTGCCGACGTCGCTGCTCGGCGACTGACGGGGCAGCCTCAGCCGGTCGTCGCGCCCGCTGCGGCGAGCGGGCAGGCCCGGCACGCGTCGGCCCGGGCCTGCGCGAACCAGCCGCAGCTCGAGCGGACCGCGCAGTGCGGCAGTGCCACGCGATCGCGAGCGAAGCGGGTGCGCTGCTCCGGCTCGCTGCCGTGCTCGTCGTCGTCGATCTGCGGCGGCGAGAGGTAGCCGATGCCGCCGTCCTCGTTGACGATGCCAAGCGTCGCGGAGTCGCGCGTGACCCTGCGCTGCGGCATGTGAGCTCCCTTCCGGACGGTCGGATGGCCGGCGCGCGCCGGTCTGCCTCTTACGGCGTGACGCTCAGATGAACGCTGTACGTGGCAGATGAACGGGGCGCTGTGTGGGAGCATCGAGCGGGCGTGGACGGCGAACCGCTCTTCATGATCATGATGCTCGTCCACGACGACGGCCCCGGCGGGGTCTCGATCTGGAAGGCCGTCCTCGTCGAGGACCACGGCTATGCGCTCACCCGCGACCAGGCCGAGGCGATCGTCGCCAGCGAGGGGCCGGGCGCGCGCTTCCTCTACGAGTACCGCGACGAGACCGCCTACCTCGGGCCGCGCGGCGGCAGCGCGCCGCCGCTGACGATGCCGCCGAGCAGCACGATCTGGGACTACGGCGAGCCGTTGCGCGTCGACATGGTGGAGGTGCTGCGCGCCGCGTGGGCGGCGGCCGGCAGCACGCCTCCCCCGCCGGACGTCGACAACGCGTCGGTCGAGGTCGCGACGGTGCTCGAGATCGCTGCCGACTGGTTCGGCGCGGGCGACGCGCATCAAGTCGAGACGACCTTCGACCTGCTCGTCATGGACCTCGACGGCAATCGCCACGGCACGCCGCCGTTCTACGGTGTGCCGCTCGACGCGCTCGGCCTGGACTGACGCCGCCGCACGCGCCGACGCTGCGCACCGCGCGGCGCGGCGCGTGCGCGCTGCGGTGCGGCGAGCGGCCGCTTCTCGCCTCGAGCGCGCGCGCCGCGGCGCCCCTCGCCCCGAGCGGTCGCGCCGTAGGCTGAGCGCCATGTCCTACACGAACGCTGAAGCGCGCCAAGACCTCCTCGACATCGTCGCCGAGGCGACCGACGAGCTGGCCGTCGCGCTCGCCGCGCTCGGCGAGGCCTACGAGCAGCTCGACGAGCAGCACGCCGACGACCTCGAGGAGCAGCTGTTCCGGCCCGTGCAGGTGGCGTACGGCCGAGCGAAGCGCACGCACGCGGCGTTTGCCGAGCGCACGGGCCTGCCGGCGCGCGAGTTCGTGGCGGCGATACCGGGCGCTCCCTCCACCGGCCCCAAGGGGTTCGTCGAGAACGCCGTGAAAGCGGTCGGGGCCGCGGACGTCGTCCTCTCGACGCTGCAGGACTCGATGCTCCCCGTCGAAGTCGGCGATCGCGAGCTTCGCACCGGGCTCGGCGAGGTGCGCGAGCTCATCGCACCGCTGTCGCAGAAGGCACGAGCGGTCGTGCGCATGCTCGGGCGCTGACGCCGCCGCCCGGCGCATCCCCTTCGGCGGCCGTCCTGCGACGAAGGTCCCATTGCGGCTCGGACCTCCCGCAGCCGAGGCTCCGCGCATGAACATCATCCACCCCACATCGGTTGTCGCCGCGCTCGCCGCGGCAGCTCTCGTCCTGCCCGGCGCCGCGCTCGCGAAGGGCGGCTCGAACGCTCCCCCGCCGCCCGCGGCGTCAACCGTCCTGTGCGACTACAGCCTCGACGGCGAGGTGCCCGGCGGGTACGCCTTCTCCAACCAGGCCGGCGACGCGGGCTGCATCACGGTGATCAGCTCGACCAGCGGGATCCGGCTGTACGCGCTCGCGCTCACGCCGGGCTGGACGGCCGACGTCAAGTCCAACGGCGGTGGCACGGCCGGCGGAGTGCGGGTCGTCTTCACGCAGACGCAGACAGGCGAGAAGGTCGACGCCAGGATCGAGCCCGGCAAGACCTCGATCCGCTGATCGGGCCCCGCGGCCGGCGCGGTCAGGTCGGCCGGCGCGTCACAGCGATACGGAGCCGCCGGCGAGCCCGCCGCCGATGACCATCGCGTAGCCGCAGCCGACGAGCACGGCGAACGGCAGGCTCGTCGCGTCCTCGGAGCGCATCATCCAGGCGACGCCGACGATCTTGCCGACGACGGCGAGCACAAGCCCCATCAGGACGATCGTGTTCAGCACCCGCCGCACGATAACCGCGCTGCGGATGCGCGCCAGACCGCGCCCACGCCAAGCTTGCCGCGCGCCCGCCCTCCCGGTCTCTCGCGGAGGTCGGGCGGCGTGCTTGGCGGCGGCGCGGGCGCGGCATTGAAGACCTGCGCGCGCGAGCGAGGTCACACCGTGATCAGCAGCGATCCCGACGACTTGGCGGGGCTCGACCCAACGCTCCGGATCGTCACGCCGTAGACGACGCATGATCGCCAGGATCGGCGCTCGAAGGGTCACCGCCCGGTGACCGCGAAGCGGCGGACTACTTCTTCTTCTTGGACGACGCTGCGCAGGTGCGGTACTTGCGCGTCTCCTTGACCGTCCGGCCATCCGCGGTCTTGGCCGACACGGTCACCGTGAACCTTCCCTTCGGCAGACCGCGTAGGTCGACGCCGGCGGTGATCCGCTTGCCCTTCAGCGTCTTGACGCGCTTGTTGTTGACCGTCACCGACGCCGAGATCAGCTTGACGCCCTTGGGCTCGCGGATCCGGATCTTGAACGAGCGCCGGCTCGCGCACTTCTTGGCGCTCGGAAGCGTGAAGACGCTCGACGGCTTGATCGCGCTCGCCGGCTTGGGTGCAGGCGGCGCGATCGGCGCAGGCGGCGGGGGCGGCAGGGGCGGGCCGGGCGCCGGCGGCACCGCCGGGGCGGTCGGACCCGGCGGCGGCGGAGGGGTCGCACCAGGATCCGGCTGCCCGGTGGTCGGATCGGGCTCGATCACGACCGTGCCCGGCAGGCGCACCGCGTTCGAGACCGCCTTGATGGCGCCGTACGCGTTGTGACCGGTCACGCGGCAGGCGATCAGATGGCCGGCGTCACCATCCGGCGGCGCGTATGCGCTGGCCGTCGCGCCGGCGATCGCCGTGGTCTCGCGCAGCCACTCGAAGTCGTAGGTCAGCGGCTGCGCCCCGTCGAAGTTCGCCGGCGTGCACGTCACGGTGGGCGTCGCCGCGGTGCCGCCCGTCGCCGACGCGGCACCCGTCGTCGGCGGGCACGGGCTGTCGGCTGACGGGTCGCCTGCGACGAACCGCGAGATCGTCGCGACGCCGCCCAGCGCCGGATCGGTCCCGACGGCACCGAGCAGCAGCCGCGACTGCGCGTCGACCTGCGTGTCGCGCGAGCTGAAGTTGCCGCACGAGCGAGCGGTCGCCAGCAGCCCGCCCGACCCGAACGATCCGTCCAGGGCGCCGGTCGGCAGGTACGCGACGGCCGCCGGCGGGCGCGGGCTGCTCGACGTGGCCGTCACGCCGACGATCGTGGTGGAGCCCTGCTGGGCGATCCCGCCGGCCGAGAACCCGTTGACGCCGACGACGGTGGTGGTCTGCCAGCCGTTCGTGCCGAAGCCGGCAAACGGGGCGCCGAGGCCGGTCAGGCGTCCCACGGTCGGCGGGAACGGGAAGCTGCTGTACCCGGCGAACGCGAAGTCGCCGCCGGCGGTGAACGTCGTCGCGCTGTGGATGAACAGCGTGCTCGGCGTCGACGTCGCATCGGCCAGGCCGTCGCCGTCGAAGGTCGTGTCGAGCGTCCCGTCGGCGACGTTGAACTGCAGGATCTGGACGTCGCCGTGCCCGCTTGAGTCGCCGAGCACGGTCGCCACGCGCAGCTTCGCCCCGCCGCTCGCGAGCGTTGCAGCGAGCGGGACCTGGCGATCGGCCCCGCTGCGGAAGAACTGCACTTGGCCGGCGAGGCCAAATCCGGCCTTCGGCGTACCGTCGGCGTTCAGGCGCACGAGCAGGATCCGCGCCGCTCCGGAGCCGCCCCGCACGAAGTCGACGGGACCCGCCGTGCCGACGGCGAGCACGCCGTCGCTCAGCGGGAGCACGAACTTGCCGGCGCCGCCGAAGCCGGGCGCGCCGTCGTTGTCGAAGCACAGCGCGGGCGGGCCCGCGCTGCACACCGGTGCCGCGCCGACGCCGGTCGAGCTCGTCTTCACGAACACGGTGCCGCCGGTGCCGAACGTGGCGAAGCTTCCGCTGCCCGTGTACTTCGAGATCTCCATGACGTCGTCGCCGCGCGAGTCGTTGGCCTGGCCGGTGGCGTAGACGTTGCCCGCCGCGGCTTGCGCGTCGGTCGTGAACGACGCGAGCTGGCCGATCGCATCGGTCGCCGCGCCGTCGCCCGACCAGCCGCTGTCGGGCACGCCGGCGGGCGTGATGCGCCAGATCGTCGAGATGTGCCGGTTGCCGCTGGTGACGCTGTCGCTCACGACGTCGCCGGCGACGAGCAGCGAGCCGTCGGGCTGCGGGACGATCCGGCGCAGCGTCGTCGCCGTGGTCACGCCGAACGGCGTCGACGCGACGCCGTACGAGCTCCAGTGCGTGTCGCGCGTGCCCGCGGCCGTGTAGCGGCGAACGCCGAACGTCTTGTTCTCCTCGATGAAGCCCCCGTAGATCGTGTTGGAGGCACGCCCGGCGGTGACGAGCGTGGTGCCGTCGACGACGGACTCCGCGGCCCGCTCGCCGCTCACCGACTGCGGGTAGCCGAGTTGGTCGGCGAGCGCGCCGCTGCCCTGGAAGCCGTAGCTCGTGTCGGGGACGCCCGTCGCGCTGGTGAGTGCGCTGCCCCACGCGCCCTGGATCGGGTTGGACCCGACCTCGGCGACGGCCGTGATCCACAGGCGCCCGTCGGCCAGCTCGTCGACGTCGATCGCGTTGTACACGTCCTGGTCGACGATCTCGGTCCAGCCGTCGCTGCCCGTGCCGAAGCTCGTGTCGAGCGAGCCATCCGCGGCGAACCGGGCGATCGAGATGCGAAGCGTGCTCGCGCCTGTGCTCGGGTCGATCGTGCCACCGGCCATCACGAACTTGCCGTCGTGGTCGACGATCCCGGTCACCAGCGCGGCCGCGGCGATGTTCTCGAGGACATCGCCGTTGGTGCCGAAGCCGCTCACCCGCGCGCCGTTGGCGCCAAGTTTCAGGATGAAGCCGCGCGCCTTCGGGGCGCAGGCGGTGCCGAACGCGACGAACGTGCCGTCCGGCCGCGCGGAGAGCCCGGTCGCGGTCGCGCACGACCCGTCGCCGACGAGGTAGCGCTGCACGCCGGCGGTGCCGAAGCCAGCGTCGGGCGTGCCGTCGCCGCCGATCCGCGCGGCGAAGACCTTGACCGTCGCGCCGTCGCGCACGGTGCCCGTGAACACGATGTCGCCGTCGCTCGCGAGCACCGCGCGACCGATCGTGACGACGCCGTCGCCGAGCTTGGGCTGCAGCGCGATGCCACCGGCGCCGAAACCGCCGTCGAGGCCGCCTGCGGCGTCGTAGCGCACGAGCGCGGCGCGCGGCTCGTTGTCCTGCCTGGCCGTGCCGACCACCACGATCTTGCCATCGGGCTGGACCAGCACCGCCGACCCCTGCGCGTTGTCACTGTTGCCGACCGGCGTGGTGACCTTGCCCGTCCCGCCGCCGAACGCCGAATCCAGGCCGCTGTCGGGCAGGCTGCGCGCAACCGCGAACCGCTGATGGCCGTCGACCATCGCGACACCGGCGGCGACGATCTTGCGATCGGGCTGCAGCGCGACCGCGGTGGCCTGGGCGTTGGACGTCTGCCCGCCGCGAAGCGTCAGCCAGCCGTCACCGGAGAAGGATGTGTCGCTGGCGCCGAAGGCGCCGAGCGCGGGCGCGGGGAGGCTGAGCAGCGCGGCGAGAAGGACGAGCGCGGCCCAGCGGCCCGGGCGGTGGGCATCCATGCTCCGGCAACCTACGAGCGGCGCCCCACGGCGTCCAGTCGCGGAAAAGTAGGTGCCGGCGGCAGCGGGGCATGTCGGATGAGACCCGTCGGGCTGGCACCCCCCTCGCGGGGGATCGAAACGCGCCTTCGCCGCTGTGATCGGCTGGCCGCCGCACAACCGAATGGCATCCGCTTCCCGTCGCCGCTGTAGCTCCCACGACCGCACTTAAGGGTCAAATGCGATCAAGGTCGCAGCTCGGGGATGGCGAGGTTCCGGGTGCCGCTCGTCGAGGCCAGCGCGCACCGCGGTAACCGCCGCTGGCGCCCGGCCATTCAGCTCATCGCAGACCGCGTCGAAGGCTGGGAGACACCGAACCCGAGGCTACGATCGACGGCATGGCTTCGCATTGGAGGAAGGCCGAGGTGGCCGCCGAGCTCCACGCAACCGGCGTCCTTCCGATCGACTACGCCGACACGCTGAAGGTCCTCAACGAAGCCAGTAAGGCGGTGTTCTACGATGGCGAGGACCCAGACCTCAAGGGCCAAACGCTTGAGGACATCGCCTCAACGGTCGAACCGGCCGTCGATCAAGCCGAACGATCGGTGGCCGAATGAGGACGCAGGACATCCTCGTCGGGCTCGACGATCGCGCTACGCCCGAGACGTGGGCGCAACGCCTGGAACGCGATGCCGGCGTGATCGCTCGCCGCCTGCCGCGCGAGTTGGTGGATCTGCACGACGCCGTCGTCGATCGAGCACGCGATGCCGCAGCCCATGGTCTGATCCTGTCCGGCTCAACCGCCAGATCTCGGCGCACTCAGATCAGCGACATCGACTACCACCTCATTGGACCGCAGATCTTCACCCGCGACCTCTCCGGCCAACTCGACCTGCACGCTCTGACGCCCGCGGAACTCGACGCTCATATCCTCGCCGGTGACGACTTCGTGCAGTGGTCGCTGCGATTCGGGCTGATCGTCTTCGACGACGGCCACCTGCGGCGTGCGATGACCCTCATCGCGACCTCGAAGCCGTGGCCGGACGCCGATCGAAAGCGCCAACACGCGGCGAATTCCATCGACCTCGCGCGCCGCATGGTCGCATCGGGTGACCAAGATGCCGCGCAGGAGCAGGTGCGCACCGCACTCTCACTCGCGGCGCGTGCGAAGCTCCTAGGTGCTGGCGTATTCCCAGGGGCGCGCGACGAACTGCCGCAGCAGTTGGCAGATCTCGGCCTGCAACACGTCGGCGAGGCACTCGCATCTACGATCCACGCCGACAACATCCCGCTGAGCGAACTCGATCTGGCCGTCAACCTCTGCGAGGCGCTCGTCAGCGCCCAGTACGACGCCGTGTCGACCGCCTAACCAGCACCGGCGGGCAATCCCGCGCCCGGTTCAAGCGTGATGCGCGAGGATCCCGGAATACAGCTGGCGGGAGCATGTTCGAACCCTGAAGCCGGGGTTGAGCTTCGGCGCATGACGAAGGTCGCCGCGGAGATCGAGCGCGAGAAGCCCCGATTTGAGCCCGCTTCGGATCGATACGCACCGCCGTCACCGCGGCCAGGCTGGGTGACCGACCTCGTCATCCGGGTGCTCGCCGGCGCGGACCGCGCGCTCAGCCCGCACGACGTTCACCGCCGAGCCGAACTGGTCCACGGGCAACGGATTGCTCGGTCGTCGATCCGCAATGCCCTGCGCATCGCATCGTCAGAGACGGACGCGGCCATCGAGCGCGTGGCATACGGCAACTACCGACTGCGCTCCCAACCCGCGAGCTGAGCCGGACCGAGGAACCCCTACCCAGCACGCCGCGTCTTGGCGCGACGCGGGGCGGCGGGTACCATCGCGACATGTCCGTCAAGGAGCACCTGCACGCCGCCGTTGACGCCATGACGGAGCCGGAGGCGACGGCCGCGCTTCAAGCGCTGGCTGATGCATCGGGCGATCCCGTTGCCTGGTTGCTCGACCATGCGCCATCGGAAGCTCCCTTGGACGACGAGGTGGATGCGCTGGCGCGGTTCGACGCCGAGCACGGGGCCAGCTCCTCGACGATCTCGGCCGACGAGCTGAAGCAGTCGCTCGGAATCGAGTGACACGACCCTGGCAGGTCCGGTACACCCACCAAGCCGAGAAGGATCTTCGTCGCCTCGACCCACCAGTTCGGCGGCGCATTGTCGCCGCCACTGATCGCCTCGCCGCGGGCGGTGCGATCGGCGTCATCCGGCTCGCGGCACGAACGCCGACTACCGCCTACGGGTGGGCGACTGGCGAGTGATCTTTCGACGCCCTCGATAACGAGTTGGTCATCCTGGTGGTCCGCGTCCTGCCTCGGGGACGCGCGCACGCGGGTAAGCCGCGAGCGGGCTGTGACTCGACCCGAACAGACGCGAGGTCGCAGCCGCCGACTCGGCTAGAGACTCGTCCCGTGACACGGCCGCGACCAACCGTTGAGGAACGGCGCCGAGCTTTGGTCGATCTGCTCTACGAAATCCAGATGGTCGGTGCTACGGCGCGGTGGACGTCCGCGTCGTCGTGCCTGAACTCGCCGAGGGAGCTACGGGATTCAACCCCGGTTTCAGCCGTGAGACGGCAGCTTCGTCCCAGCGAAGAGCGCGTCTCCGGTCGAGATCCTCTCGTTCTGGGCGGCGCCGTGCCGCCATCGGCTCGGTGCAGTTCGCGGAAACGACCCGCACCGCCGTAACCGCGGTCACATGACCGTTCAAGCATCGACGTCAAGCAGTTCGGGCACGGCGAGAACGCGGTCGACCACGTTCGCGACTACGTAGTACACCTTGGTCAACTCGCGCAGCACGTTGTAGAACTCGAACCTCGGCACCCCCACGTCGTCGAGCCGCTCCACCATCTCGCGGCGCGCGTTGCCGGAGTGCAGGTAGTCCCCGTGAAAGTACGCGTCGAGGATCTGCGCAGGGCTTATCGATTTCTCAACGTCCCCGGAGTAGACGCTGACCCCAATGCCGGTGCCCGCCGCCAACAGGTCCGTGGTCCAGGTCCGCAAGCTCTTCAGCTCGGCTATCGCAGGGTCTCGCAGCGGTCCATCGCGAGCGGCAGCGCTTCGCTTGAGCACGTTCAGGACCACCGCAGCACTGGTTGGCTCGCTCGGCGTATAGATCTGGCGGAACAACGCCACTGCTGCGCGCGCGTCTTGACGGTCCGGCTCGACCATCGTTGCTGTCGCGCCGTCGGCACCGCCGAACGCCGTGAACTGGCTCGGCACCTGGTCGAAGAACCTCATGTCGGCCAGCTCGCGAACGTTCGTGACGAATGCGCGAAGCGTACGTGTGTCCGCGCGACCGAACGGCCGGTAGATCTCTCGCGGCCGGGCGAGCGGCGACGTCGGCATGCGTACGACGATACGGGTCCGTCTGGGATACAGCTGGCGGGAGCATGTTCGAACTCCGAAGTTGAGGTTGAGCTTCGGCGAATGACCCAGGCCGCGGCAGCGATCAAGGGCGACGATGCATGTCGGGAGCCTGCGACGGATCGACGCAGGCCGTCGCCGCCACGTCCGGGCTGGGTCCACGACGTCATCGTGCGAGTGGTCACCGACGCTGACTGCGCGCTCAGCCCGCACGACATTCACCGCCTCGCCGAGCTCTTCTACGGGCGACGAATCTCACGGTCGTCGGTCAGCAATGCGCTGCGCATCGCGTCGTTGGAGACGGACGCTGCGATCCAACGCGTGGGATACGGTCGGTATCGGCTCCGCTCACGACCCGTGAGCTGACAGCTGGCGATGAGCGGCGTCCTGATTGGGGGCCATGCGTTGGTGTCACGCGCGGGAGCGCTAACGCCGCGACATGGCTCGTCCGGACGTCAGGCACCGAGAGGAGTCACGCACATCGCGCTCGCACCCACGGTGTCGACAACGAAGTTGATGTGCCTCGAGCCGAGTGGCAAGAGGTGGCCGTCTGACGAGAGGGTGACGCGAATCGAACCCGAACACGAACTACCTTCGGTTGACCCTCGAGAGCTGAGCGTCTCGTCAAGCCTCCCAGCCGCAGGATGCGTCACCGCCGAGCAAGTCTCATGGAGTTGCGTGCATACCACCCGCACCTTGCGCGAACCCGAAGTCGATCTCACTCCGCGGACGACGTCCGCGCGCGGCGTCTTGTACCCGCCGCGACCATTCGAGAACAGCGCGATCTCCGGGTCGACCGCAGCGGTCAGAGCGGCGGCAAACGCTTGCTCGTCTCCAGGCGCGGTGTGCCCACCGTGATGCGGATAGACCAGCAGATCAGCACCGAGGTCGACGTCCGGATCATTCAGGAGTCGCAGGAAGCCCGCGCGGTCCAGGTCGGCCCCGAGCAGCATCGATCGCCCGCCGTCCACGCCGACCCTAAGAACGACCGCAAGCGCATGCGGGTGGACCTCGCCGCCCGCGTCGGTCGGCGCGCCGACACCGGTCAAGGACATGTCGGAGTCTGGCGAGAGAACCTCGACTCTCAGCCCCGGCGTCTGGATGTAGTGACCGAGCGTCTCGTTCGCCTGATGCAGCTCGGTTCTGTTCCGCTTTTTGGAGTCGTTGAACGCTCCTCGGAGCTTGCGCTCAAAGTCCGACGACGGATTTCGGCTGGGGTCGGCGTTGACGAACAGCTTGCGGACACACAGGTCTCGATTCGAGAGCAGGGCAGGGATCTCCGACGTGTGGTCGTGATGCCGATGCGAGACGACAAGGGATTCGATCAGCGAGATCCCGTGACGTTCGAGCGTGTCGACTACCAGGTCGCCATGGCCGGCGTCCACGACGATCGCGCGCTGATCGTCAAAGACGATCGTCGCGTTGCCGTGCCCCACGTCCAAGACGACTGCGTGCGGCCCAGGGGCCGCCGCGTCCTTCCCTGCCGGTGCGGCCATTCTTCAGCCGACGCCCTCGTAGAAGTCGGTGTTTAGCGGCTCACTCTCGAAATTCTCGAAGAAGAGAAGATCAGAATCGATCTCGCCGATGTTGACACCAGCGAAGAATGTGTGCCCGACAGCGTCGGTGGGCGTCGTATTCCACGGGGCCGCTAGGAGATCTGCCGGAATCTCGATCGGTTCAAGTCCATGCCAGCCCGAAACGAGCGCCTCCACGAGATGCACTCCACCTGTCAACCGACTGCTCACGATGGTGACAGGGGTTCGGCGGGCTCTCCGTCGGCGCGGTCGGACGCCGGAGTTGATCTCTGCGACGCTCTCAGCAAGTGCCGGCAGTAACTGGGCGGGGCCGAGGCCGTGGCTCCGATGCAGGAATGCCGGGATGGACGGCATATTCCGCCGGATCGCGTACTTCTCCTCCGGCAAGAAGCCGGTGAAGAGGACAGCGGGAAAGCTGCGGGCGGTGAGCTCAGCAACGATCTGCGCGCCCGAGAAGTCAACCGGGTGGCCACCGCGTAGATGGTGGTCGCATAACGCGGCGTCGCTGACCTGCATGATCTGCTCGACAACGTCTTCGATCGTCGCCGCGTTCGCCGGCACGATCCGCTCGACCTCGTACCCCTTCTTGCCGAGGCGCCGCTGAACTCCTTCGACGACCTCGTCTTCGTCGTCGATGACGCTCAGGCGAGTCGGGATCCCGTCGAGCACGGTCACGACGCGACCGGCAGTCGGATCGTGAAATGAGCGCCGCCGAGAGGCCCGTTGGCCAGGGCCGCGACCGTGCCGCCCAACTGATTGGCGGAGTCACGCACGATCGTCAGCCCGAGCCCCGTGCCATCCGGCGTGGTAGTTGCACCGGGAACCCAGATCTCGTCGGTATCGAGAGCTTCGATGCCGTGGCCGCTGTCGGTGACCTCTAGTACCAGCCAATCGTCCTCGCGATTCGTGCTCACTTCGATGATTCTCTGCCCGTCGGTCGTGCCGTCCAACGCGTGCATCGCGTTGATGAGCAGGTTCGACAGGATTGCGTCGAGCAGCGCGCTGGGCCCGCGGAGTCGCAAGCCCGGCGCGCCCGGCGACGTGGTCACGGTGACCTGATGCCGGTTCATGAGAGGCTCGAAGACGGCGACCGTGTCGGAGATCGCAGCGTCGGCCGCGAACACACGCATGCGCCGCTTTGGGGCGGAGAGGAGGACGCGGGGCAGGCGCGCGTAGTCGCGAAGCCGCTTCGCGAGAACCTCGATCTGCTGGACCGGCGGCTCAATGGCTTCCCAGGCACCGTCTTCTAGGTCTTCCCGCGCGATCTCTTCGAGTTCCTCCGCGAGATCCACGATCGCGAGGGCAGGGTTGTAGGTCTCATGGGCGATCTGCGCCGATGTGGTCCCGATCGTTGCGAGCGTGCGGTAGAGCAGCAGGTCCTTCCGCAACTCATCGTTGTCTTTCTCCGACGCCTTCTCGAATCTACGAACTGCAGATCGCACGGCTTTCTGCTGGGGTTTGGGCAGCTTCTCTATCTCGTTGTCAAGACTGTCTCTTGCTTTCTGGGTGTGCCGTGGGCCCTGGCGCTTGGCTCGCTCTCGCTGTTCGTCGGCGATCTTCGTCCGCCGGCGACCGGTCCACTCAAGGACATCCTGCGCAAAGCGTCGCAGCTCAAGGTAAGGCTCGTCTTCGATAAATCCCGATCGGTCGGTCTTCTGAACGAGGACGCCGTGGGCATCCTCTACGACCATGCGTCCGATCGAGTTGTTCGTTGATGGGCGGTGTTCGGGGTTCCGGGCGCGCAGCAGGTTCATGTCAAGCCAGTCGAAGCCGGCGTCGCCGTACGGGGCAACACGAAGGCCACGGTGGAAGACGTGGACCCCGCCGTAGGCATCGAGCCACGCCCGGAGTCCTTCGAGCGTTGCTGCGCTGCCCATGCCGTGCAGCGCTTCGCTCGAGCGGAGGAAGCCGTAAAGCGCGAACTCAGCCGGCAACGCGGCGTACGAGCCCGATTCTTTCGACAGCGAGCCAGCTATCTCGTCATGGCCCACTGAATCGTCGATACCCAGGCGGTCGTCTTGCAGCCGCAGGCTGGCCTTCCCACGACTGTCGAGGCGAGCATGGATCGAATAGTGGCTGTAGTCGAAGTACGAGCCGGCCACCAGGCTCTCGAGATCCGGGTGCTCGGGGCAGACCAACTCGACCTCGAACGTGTTGGCAGCAGATCCGAAGGGGTCGCCGAGCAATACTAAGGCTCGTGCCAGCCGCTTGACCTCGGGTCGGGTCCAGCGTGTGCGCAGCTCGCGCACGACAATCTCGGTGCCACATTCCATCGGCTGGTCGAGCCGCGTCGTGTTTAGGTTGACCACCACCGCGTCGACCGTCTCCGCGTCCTCGAAATCCGCCCACTCAAGGGTGACTTCGTGCTCGGTCCGGGTGGTGCGTGCCCCTCGCCGCGGGCGGGGCCAGGTGCGCATCTCGGCTACTTGCCCTTGACGCAGCGCCGCGAGTCGTCCGAGCCCCTTGGAGCCCACCTGAAGGCGGCCACCTTCGGTGCGTGAGGTGGTCTGCTTCGAGGACCGGCCCAGCACAAGCCACCCGTCGCCGATCGCGTCCTTCGAGATGCCGCTACCCCAATCACGAATCTCAATAGTGCCGCCGGGCTCGCCGATGTCCGCAAGCGTCACGCGGCATCGATCAGCGTCCGCATCGTATGCATTGCGGACGAGCTCGAGCACGCCTTGATCCGGATTGGGGTTGAGCTCCTCACCGAGCCGGGCCAGGATCTGCGGCGCGAACCGTAGCTGCGCCGGCTCAGTGTCCGGGACCCCGCGAGCCATACCAGCGGATCTCCCTCTGGTGAGGCTACTTGCCATATGCCAAGTCTACGGCGCGTCAGAAGCAGCGTCGGCACCGGTTGGGATCTCGCGCACTGCCGTGACGGTCAGGTGGCGAAGTCGGATCCTCGCGTTCAGCCATTCGGTTGTTGACTCCGCCGCGAGCACCTCCACCAGGCGCTCGCACGCGGCCCACGACGCCCCGCCGGCCGGCTCCACGACGATCAAGTGGTTCTCGACCGCGACGGGATCCCGTCCCCTGATGATGACCGGGCGTAGCCGCGGCTCGCCGACGGTAGGACGCGACGTGCGGCGCAGCACGACGAAGGGCGGCTGGAACAACCGCTTGCCGAACCTCCGCAGGTCAGTCGGGGCAAACCCGCCGGCTTGTGGGAGGTCCCTGGTCGTCACGTACGGCACCAGGTCGCCTACCTGACCGTCCCGGCGGTCGACAACCGGGCCGACCGACACACGAGCGACGTCGTCGAGTACCTGCCCGCAATGCGCAGCGGCAGTGCACCATTCGCCGCCCGTGACGCCCTTCTGGCCCTCGAGTACGAAGACGTCCACGTCGGTCAGCGCGTCGAACTGGCCGACCGTCTCGACAGCGCCGACGGTGAGCTGTTCTCCGACCGCCATGCGCCAGCGCGCGTAGCGCGCTCCGGAGCGCAGGACATCGGGCAACACGGCCACGATACGCATGCCGGCGGTCATAGCATCTGCGAGATCAGCGATCCATAGAGCGGCCTCGGTCACCAAACCCGAAGCCCAAGCCGTCCCCGCGGGTGCTGGCACCTGACCGTACGGTGGATTGAGGAGCACGACCCCGGACGGAGCTGGAAGGACGCCGCGTCCATCGCCGATGCTGATGTCCGGCAACAGGCGGTTGAGATCCGGCCGCGACTTCCCCGGCTTCGCACCTCGTAGAAGGGCCAGCAGCAAGAGACGTTCACGAGTTGTCTCGACGAACTCCGGCACGAGGTCTGTCCCGGACAGGCGCGCACCCCACGCCGTCAGGGTGTCGTCGAGGCCGCGTTCGACTTCCATCCGGCGAGCAGCGGCTAGCAGCAGATCGCCGCATCCGCACGACGGATCGAGGAAACGCGCATCGTTGCACGAGGTCATCGCTCTCTGGACGACGGCGTCAGCCAAGGCCTCGCCAGTAAAGAAGGCCCCGATCTCGCGGAGGGCGGTGATGTCGACCGCGGCGCGCAGCTCTCGGCTGGCTCGCCCGTCCAGATGAGCATGAGCGAGGTCGATGGCCGTCAAGGGCATCCCGCCTGACCGCAAGACATCCGCGTTCAGGGCCTTGAGCTCGCGCACGTACCCCCGGAAGCGCGTTGAAGAAATCACGACGTTCACCCGACCCTGTTCGACGTTCGAGCTGATGCCACCTGCAGAGTCGGCTACCGCGTGCCCGTGCGCCCGCCGGTACGCACCGTGGTTTCAGGCCAAGCATTGTTGCTGTTGTGGCGGACGTCCGAGCCGACCGCTAACGACCGGGGACGAGAGCCGCGCGTGCGTCACGGTAGCGCTCGCTCAACTCGACCAACGCGGTCCGATGGTCCAGTCAGGCTCGCCGGTGTACGACGGCGGAAACGCCGTCGAATGCCGAGGGTCAACCAACCTCGCCGCGGTTCGAACGTGCCGCGCGAGGGTCCTCGCAATACCGCTACGGGGATTCGAACCCCGGTTTCCGCCGTGAGAGGGCGGCGTCCTAGTCCCCTAGACGATAGCGGCGCGGCGGGACGCGGATGACGGTAGCAAAGGCCTGCTCGGCGGCCGGTTCGCGACCGCGCCGACCGGCCGCGCCGGCCGCCCGGTCGCGATCCGACGACGAGGACCGATGCTAAGGTTCGGGGCCGCCAGCGGATGTGGTGAAATTGGTATACACGCAGCGTTCAGGTCGCTGTGGGGGCAACCCCGTGGAGGTTCGAGTCCTCTCATCCGCATTTCTCGGGACCTCCCCGACGACGTTCGAACCGTCGCTGAGGCCGCGCGGCGCCATGGCAGCGCCGGTGTCCCGCCCAGTCGACGCGGAGCGCGCCAGGCCAACCTTAAGCACGCCGGAGCGCTGCTTCGCGCGAGGAGGAGCACTCCGCGACGCTGGTCCCGAGCCGGCCGCGACCGGATCCACAAGACGCCCAGCCGGAGCGTCTGCGGGCACGCGACCCGTCAGCTCCTGCTGGAGGGCCCGTCGCGCTAGTCCTTGGGATCAATCGGTACGTATTGCTTGACGAACCCGCGCGCTTCCATGGCTTTGTCTGTCTCCTTCTCGCGGAGGTTGTGGGCCAGGCGGCGGAAGACCTTCTCCACGTTGCGCAGGTCGTCCACGCTTTGGGGCTTCTCGATCAGCGGACGCGCCTTCGGGTTGCCCGCCCACCACACGTCAACCGCTTCATCGAACAGCGGAAGGCCCGGCGTGCGGAACTTCTCAAAGTAGATGGCGAGGGTGCGGCGATCATGTTCCTGGCGGGCCGGGGCCGATGCATCGAACGCTCGGCGTTGGGTCGTCATCAGTTCCGAGAGCCCCACCTTCGGGCCGGGGCTCTCAGCGAATCGGGCATCGAGCATGTCGCCCAGCCGGTTCGCGTGTTGCTCGAGCGCCTGGATCAGCGGCACGCGCGTGGGCAACTGCGCTTGGTCTTGCAAGGGGGTGGGCAGCTTGGCGGCCGGTGGCGGCACGCGCACCTGATCGCGCCGAACGACGGTCCACCGGCTGGCGGTCCACAAGCCGACGCCCGCAACGAGGAACACGAGCGCCGCGATAACCACCCACAGCTTCGCGTCGTCAGGCAAGAGGTCTGGAAGCCCGATACCGAGCATGGCCAGGCCAAGGGTGAACGCCACGGCTGCGATCTTGGCCATGTCGGAATGGTAGGACCGGCGCGGTCATCGCCTGCGCGGCCGTGGCCGTCCCAACCTGCCACGCTCCGTCGGACAGCGCGCCATCTCGACCGCGGGAACGCCTGCCGAGAGCGCTCATCTGCGCGAGAAGGGGCGCCCTGCTCGCGACCCAGCGTCGACGGCGCTCCTGGTACAGACCCGCCTGTCATCGCGCGAACAGCGAGCCTCCGCGCAGACGCCAAAGCAGTCCGAGTCAATGTGCGTTCAATCGGTAACCGTGAACACCGCTCCGCCGAGATCCAGGAGCGCGACTGCGAGGAACATCCATCGCATCGTGCGAAAGTACTTTGGCGGGGATACGGCGAGCATCGTGTAGACGCCGGCCTCGTTGTACCAGGTGTCAGGATCGGCAGCCGACCACCATTGCCATGGCGGCGCAAGTCGTCGCCGCGAACGTGCAACTAGATTGCGCATCTGGCCTTGGGTCGAGGCGTCCGTTGCGGAGGTTCCGTCGACGGCATCCTCTTCGCGACCGGGCGGGTTTGCGGTCGCGCGTGCGACCTCCCGGTTCATCGCAGCTACCGCAGCGCTCGGCTCCGGATCATCAATGGGCGAGATCCATCCACGTTCGATGGCCGCCCCGATGTGATAGCACTGGCGGAGGATGTAGTTGTTGCGGTTCTCAAGCCTAATGCAACCGATCGAGATTGTGGCCCCCACGAGCAGGGGAACCGCTGCTAACTCGTGATCAATATTCTTGTGCACCCAGGCGGCGATGACGAAGAGCGCGCCGGCAGCGGTGAAGCAGAACGCCAGGAGCTTGTTGCGCCACTCCCAGAACGTGGCCGCCACTTTGGCGTTTTCCTCATAGAGGATCTGGGTGCGATGCGGGTCGCCGGTGGGGGACGAGGTGCTCATTCAACCGATCCTGGCGACAGGATGGCATGTGTGCGTGGCTCCGATGCAAGACTAGGCCGACGCGCGCGGGTCGATCGATCAATTCGGCGACCTCACAGTCGGCCGTCCGTTCGCGTTGGATGTCCATGACTCGTGATCTCCCGACTCGGCCAAAGCCGATTGCGCTTCTCGACTTGGACAACTCCCTGCGTACGGGCTGGGTGATCGTCGATTGGGCTGAGGCGCTTAGCCTGCAGTCGTTGCTCCCCCCGGGTGCCGCTAGAACGGTGCGGGTCGCGCTCGACCAATACCTGGCCCACGAGCTCGAATACGACACGGCCGCGGAAGCGATGCTGCGGGCATTGGCGGAGGGCTTGTCGGGCCGGGCCGCGGACGAGGTCCAACAGCATGCAGCAAGCTTCGTCGCGCGAGATGCCGCACTTCGGCCGTGGGTTCGTCCGCTCCTAGCGGAACTCAGCGATCGGTCCGTCAGTTCAACCCTCGTCTCTGGGGCTCCCCAGGAGATCCTCGATGCGATGGTGGGCTATCACCCCAACCTGCGCGCGGCATACGGCACGACCCTGGCCGTCACGCAGGGCCGCTATTCGGGATCGGTCGCGGCCAACCGAGCGTCCGCGCGCGGAAAGATGGAGGTGCTCGAGCACGTTCTGGGGCACGCGGACTGGGTCTTGGTGTCCGTGGGCGACTCCCTCGCGGACATTCCGATCCTTGAGCTGGCCGACGTGCCCATCGTGGTGGATAACGCGGAGCTTGCCTCGCGGTTTGCCAATAGCATCTTGCTGAGCGCGGACGCTACAGACATCTCGGCCATTCTCGAACGGCTCGATCGTGGATAGTCCGGCCTTGGCTGGAGCGCGTCCGGAGGCTACTCACAGAGCGTCGCAATGCGCGAGAAGCAGCGCTCTTCGCGGCCGGCAAGCATGCGATGGGAACACCCTCGCCGTCGTGACGCCGTTGTTCGGGCCCAACTCGTGCCATTGGACGGAGCGCCCGTGCAGCAGTGCCGCTAGTCCAGGTCGGGGTTTGCCGCCTTGAGGTCGAGCAGGATCTTGCCTCGGCCCCGCAGTAGAGTCCGCCCTAGCCACTGGTAGGCCGCCGGTGTAGGGTCGGCGCCTTCTAGGACCAGCCATGGGTCCCCGGAGAATTCCCACTGTGGCGGGACAATCTTCCGGTCGTCGACGTAGTTCCGGATTCTCGCGATGAGCGCGGGGCGGTCGTCTGCGCAGCATCCGAGCACAGCCCAGTCGTACATCGCTGCCTGATAGTCATCCCAGTGGTCGGCGACGTCTTTGTCCTCGAAGTAGGCGCGGAAGACGGGCGTGATGCTCCCCGACAAGAGCACCCATGCGTCGGCTGCTCGATCGCGTTGCACGCGCTGCATGGGATCCGTGGTAGCTCGGGACGCCTCCTGGGCGTCCTGAAAGAGCTTGATGGCCCCTCCGCTGATCTGCGTGATCAGAGAGGACTCGAGCTCGAGTTCGCGTTGGCGATCGGCGTAGGAGTCGCTGATCCAGGCGCCCAACAGCCCGCCGAGCACGACGGCGAGGAGCCACTTCCCCGGTGGCTTGACCCATAGCCACGCGGCCCGCCAAGCGCGACTCCATCGAGACGTCCTGTCATCACCTTGCGTCAGGAGGTCATCCGCCTCGGCGGCAGTGATCCTGACCTCGCGGCGCTCTCCGCTCTCGAAGACATACTTCACCGTGACTGGCTTATCGGGTTCAATCGGCGCGCCCGAGCGCTGGGAGCGCGTTAGTCGGCTCAACGCTCGACCTCATCGAACACACGGCGAAGCGGTGCGTGCTCGAGCACGATTCGACGAGGCGGACGCCACCGAGTCTTGCTGTCTGTCTCCCCCTCGTCGTCGGAGGCAGCCCAGCGGACGAGCCGGATCTCTTCGTCGGCGATCTCCAGGCCTGTGATGTCCCCGTCGCCGAACGAGCAGCAGCCGGTATTGAAGTAGCACGGAGGGTGAACCGGCCTGGCAAGCGTTTCGTGTCGGCGGGACTCGGCGAGGAGAGCCTCGACGCGCAGGCGTAGCCCGCCGAGTTCATCGGGCGTCGCCGTGCCCGACGCCCGCAGTTCCGCGAGGCGTCGCTCGAGGTCGTCCGGGTCATCCGGGGCTGGTGGCGCGCCACGCCAAAAAACGGGGCGATGAGTATGTCCTGCGATGAGGACTACGCGATCGGAACTTCGCTGCGCGGCCCAGGCGAGCATCGCGGCCTCATGGTCATGGCGTAGCGCCCAATCACGAGACGGCGCTGTGGACGGCAGGTTCATCGCGCGCTGGAAGCGCCGCCAAACATGACGGACGAACGGCCGCGAGACAGCGGCGAACCGGTCGCTGCTCAGCGTGCCCTGATGCCCGTGGACAAGGAATAGAAGACCGAGAGGTCCCGTTCCATCGACAACACGCCACCGCAGAGCCTCGCGGACGCGCAGCCCGGGAAAGCGATCGGGTGTCGCGAGGTGATCCTTCACCGTGCTGGTGGACTCCCAGTCGAGATCGTGGTTGCCCCAAAAGCGACGGTACTTTCCGCGCTGGTGAAACTCCGCCTCTAGACCGACAACCTCTGGATATGCGTTCAGAACCGGGCCGGGGGCGTTCTCCCACAACTCCTCTACATCGCCGAGTGCCACGAGCTCGAAATTCGTGCTCCAAGTACCATGCCAGCGCAGCGCAGTACGCAGGCTCACAGCGGCGGAAGTCATCAGCCCCATCGCGAGTTCCTCGGTGATGATCCGAGAAGATGACGACCTTAGCCTCGCGGAGGTCGAGGTCGTCCTCGAAGGTGCCTGCGTGCTCGGGGTGGAATGCGCTTGTGAGACCCTGGGCGACCTTGCGCGTCAACTGCTCCTTGGAGTGCTTGAAAGGGTTCCTCACTTCCTGGCTCCATTTGAATCCAGCTCGACGCTCATCGTCAACCTTCCTAGCGGCCGTGTCGCGCCGAACCTATCCGAACTCCGTGAGCCGCGGGGGAATCTGTCCGACCTTTGTCGTCCCTTCCGTGGCCACGACCTTCAGGCACAGACCTCGCGTCCAAATCGTCTCGGATCGGCCCGGTTCCGATGCACCGGCCCGGCGGCTGAGGCTGAGATGCACCCACAATGCCTCAAGCGCACAGGAGTGCCCCTATTCGACGAACTGAGCAGTCTGCGCTCGCTTCGCGCTCGCTGTCGGCGGATCGGCGCCCTGGAGGCGTCACGCCGTGAACGTGTACTTCCCGCGCGCGAGTCGGGCGATCACCGGGGAATCAGCGCGACAAGCCACCGACAGGAAGCTCGCCACCGTGTCCCTGGACACCGCCCGGCCGAGTTCCTCCTCGACGAGCCGATGAATCTCAGCGACTCCGAGAGCCGCCTGCGCAGCCCCCAGAACCCGAAGCACGGCGGATTGAATCGCGCCCTGCGCTGGTCGCATCGACCCGCGGCGAGTTGCGCCGTGATCGCTGCCGGACGCCTTCTGGCGCTTTCGATCGAGCAGTTGTCGCAAGGCGACGCCACCGTCATGGTTCGAAAGTGCCCCGGTTAAGCGCACTGACGAGACCGCGGTCTGCGTGCCGGGGATCGCCGTGTCGCCGGCGGCCTTCGAGGACGCGCCCGCTGCGGGCGCGTGACCGGGCGCGCAAGAACTGCAAGCGCGCGCAGAGAGCTGCGCAAGCCCTTCGAGTCTCCGCACCGCGACAGCAACCACTGCAACCCCACCGGGCCTGGGATCGGAGATCCCACAGATCCATCAAGGCTGAGGTCGACCATGGCCACCGGACCCCACGACGCATGTGGTGGCGCCATCGTCCGCACGACCGCCTGCGCAAATCGCCAAAGCGCGATGATCGAGCATGCGGTTGGGCTCTGGCGCTGCCCTCGAAGCCGCTCGACGCCCTCGCGCGCAGCATCGGGCAGCGCGACGATTTGCGTGGTCGTCAGCGGACCCTTCTACCAGGCGTACCTCACGCGGGAAGGGGCGCAGCCATCCCAATCGAGAAGCCCCGCTCAGGACGCAGGATCGCGATCCCGAGAGCATCGCGGCGCGGCTTCGCCGTCCGCTGGCGCCCGGCGCGCGGTTCGCGCTGCACAAGCACATCGCGCCGACGATCCTCCCCGGGTTCGGTACCTCGTGGTTTCCCGACCGCAACGTGTTCGTGCTGCGTGAGCCCGGCGCGATCGTCCTCTCGCTGCGGCGCGTCATCGGCGACGAAGCACTCTCGCCCTCCGACGGCGGGATGGCGTAGCTGCAGCGCCTGCTCGTCGAGGTCAGCCAGATCACGGCCGCAGCCCCGCTCGTCCTTCACGCGGCCGACCTCGCTGCGACGCCGACACCCGTCCTCGCGCGCGTCTGCGCCCACATCGGCGTGGCCTTCGACGAGCGGATGCTGCGCTGGCCGGCGGCCTTCGCCGACTCGCAGATCCTAGACTCGCATCGGGGCGCGCCCGTCGAGCATCCATGGCACGGGACCGTCGCCCGCTCGACGCGGTTCGAGCCGGCACCCGCGCAGCCTGACGTGCCAGACCGCCTGCGCTGGGTCGTCGAGGCGTGCGAGCCGGCGTACGCATGGCTCATGCGCCACTGCGCCCGATTCGGCGAACGCGACGCGGCGGGCAGTGCCGCTTCTCACATCTGTCACTGACACTCCGTCGGCCCCCGAGGGAGTTGTGCAGTTCGTGGGCACACGAGGCCGTCCTGGGGCATCCGCCCAGCAATCACGGGCTCTTACGACCGGCTGGCCGCGCCTTCGCGTGCCTACAAAATGCGGAACTTGGGTCCCGACGCGCTTGTTACGTTGGCCGCCGAGGGTGTCCATGCGAGAGGTCGGTCACATGTCAGATCGCAGCGTGAATGGCAGCGTCGTGCCGGATCTCACCAAGCACGAGCCGATACCGGATGACGGCATCGCGCGTGCGGTGGAGCTCATGCGCACCGGGGAGCTGTACCGCTACTGCTCCGCGGATCCCGAGTATTCGGATGTCGCACTGCTCGAGCGGGAGTTCGCCGAGCACGTCGGCTCGCGCTTCGCCGTGGCGACGAACTCCTGTGGGAGCGCCATGCAGATCGCAATGCTCAGCGTCGGCGTTCGGGCCGGCGACAGGGTTCTCTCATCCGCGTTCACCTATACGGCCGTGCCCAGCGCGATCGTGAGCCTGGGCGCGGTTCCCGTGCTCGTGGAGTGCGATGAACAGTTCTGCCTCGACGTCGACGACCTCGAGCGCAAGATCACGCCTGCCGACCGCGTGCTGCTCCTGTCGCACATGCGCGGGCACGTCTCCGACCTCGACCGGATCACGGAGTTGTGCCGCGAGCACCGCATCGCCTTGATCGAGGACTGCGCCCACAGCCTCGCCGCGACGTACGCCGGCAGGCAGACGGGGCGCTTCGGCGCGTTCGGCTGCTTCAGCGCGCAGTCGCACAAGTTGCTCAACGCCGGCGAGGGCGGCCTACTGGTCACCGACGACGAGGAGCTCGTCGCGAAGGCGATCCTCTACTCCGGCTCTCAGGAGGCGTTCTGGAAGCGGCACTTCGCGCGGAGCCCGCACTTCACCCGCTACCAGAACTCGATTCCGAACCTCAGCGCGCGCATGAGCAACCTCGCCGCTTCGCTGATCCGGGCGCAGCTCGCCGACCTGGGTGATCGTGTCGACGCATATCGGGCTCGCTACGAGACGCTGACCGCCATCCTGTCCGCCTCGCCGTACATCCGGTTGCCGGCGCCGCTGCCGACGGTCGCCCGAGCGCCGGATCCGGACGGCGTGCGACGGTTCGTCGCTCTGCTCGCGGAGCGGGGGATGCCGGTGAAGATCTTCGGGACGCCCGACAATCCGCGGTTCTTCAAGAGCTGGCAGTACATCGACGGGATCGATGAGTTGGCACTCCCCCACACCGAGCGGATCCTGCGCACCGCGTGTGACCTGCGCCTGCCCGGGTACCTCACCCAGGCGGACGTCCGCGCCATCGGCGAGGCCATGTGCGCCGTGGCCGACGAGGTCGGCGGGCGCGCGGCGGCCGTCACCGCGCACGGGGAGGACTCGCTTCAGCTCGTCACATCGCAGACGTGACGCTCGCCGTCGTCACGGGAGCCTCGCGCGGCATCGGTCGCGCCATCGCCGAACGGCTTGTCGCCGACGGGCACGACTGCCTCACCACCGGCCGCGCCGAGCGGTCGGCACGCGTCGGCGGAGCGGAGTTCTACGCCGTGGACTTCGGGGACGCCGGCGCCGCCGCCGCGTTCGCGGAGTACCTCGTACGCCGTGGCCCGGACATCCTCGTCAACAACGCCGCGATCAACATCCCCTGTCCGACCGACGCGTTCGCGGTCGAGGACTTCGACCGCCTCTACGCGGTCAACCTCCGCACGCCGTTCGCGTTGTGTCAGGCCGCGATGCCCTCGATGAAGCGGCGATCGTGGGGTCGGATCGTCAACATCACCTCTCTGCGCTCGCGTGTCGGCAAGGCCGGCGACGCGCCGTTCTGCGCAACGAAGTTCGGCCTCGACGGCCTCACCGCGGCGCTGGGAGCCGAAGGCGCGCCATTCGACGTGCTCGTCAACGCCGTCGCGCCGGGCTTCATCTCGACGAACGCGACCGAGCGGGCCTTCGATCCCGCAGAACGCGAGGCCATCGCCCGTGCGATCCCCGCCGGTCGCCTGGGAACGGTCGAGGAGGTGGCCGCGCTCGTGGCGTGGCTCGTGAGCCGCGAGAACACGTACATGTGCGGGCAGAACGTCATGATCGACGGTGGGCTGGCTCGATCGGACACCGAGCGATGGTTCGCGACCCGGGCGCTCGCGGCGTCCGAGCCCGGCCTCACCTGAGACTGCGCCAGTACACGATCCCCGCTTGGCCGTCGACGGCCGCGGGGACCCGTCCGACGGCCTCGAAGCCAAGACGCTCGTAGAGGCGCCTCGCGGGGTTGTCCTCGAGCACGAGGTTGAACTGGAGCGCATCGAATCCGAGCTCACGCGCGGCGACCAGGGAATGCTTGACGAGCTCCTCGCCGACGCCCATCCCGCGCAGGCGCGCCACGACGAAGTAGCCGCCGTTGCCGATGTGCGCAGCCCTCCCGAGGAAATTCGGGTTGAGGTGGTAGGAACCCGCGAGCTGCTGCCCGACCCGGGCAGCTACGACGAGGCTCTTGCCCTCCAGCCAGTACGCGGCGAAGTCCTCGTAGGCCAGCGGACCCGGTTCGTGCGGATAGCCCTCGCCGGCGAGCACGACCGCCGCGAATGCACGGTGCAGATCGCGGTGGTCCTCCGTGCGCACGGGCCGGATGACGAGCTCGACCCCCGCCGAGGTGCGGACCATCACGCGCGCCATGGCCGGATCGCCCGCCGTCGCTAGCGGTGCTCGGCGAGCCAGTAGCGCGTCAGGTGCCGGCG
Source organism: uncultured Actinomycetes bacterium (assembly GCA_963743055.1). Lineage (GTDB taxonomy): Bacteria > Actinomycetota > Thermoleophilia > Solirubrobacterales > Solirubrobacteraceae > CADCVQ01. Next base: position 71,135 of record CAVUOK010000013.1, read on the forward strand.
CAGATCGCTGTAGGCCGAGCGCGCGTGCAGCATGCGTTGGTTGTCCCACACGAGGATGGCGCCTTCGGGAATCAACACGGACGTCTTGCGCAGGCGAAAGAACTCGCTTACGCGGTCGGCGAGCTCGGCCCCTCGGGCACCGAGTGGGAGCATGTCGGGGCTCGGGGGCTCGTCGACAACCGGGGCGTAGGCGCCGGCACGGAGCAGGTTGTAGCTCATGCGAACGACCTCGCCCCGGGGTGCGCGCTCGACGATCGGGCGCCGAACCCCGACGTCCGCGGGATCATCGGACCGGTACGACGGCCAATCGATCTCCCGCTCGTACATCAGGCTCCGGGCCGCGTCGTCGAGATCGGCGACGAACTCGCGGACGTCGGCGATCTCGGTATGCCCGCCGCCACACGCGGCCTGGACGTGGCAATGCAGCGCCAGGTAACGCGGCGGCACGGCCCATCCGGGCGCCTCGCTGTGCACCTGGATGGCGTTCGGGCTCTTGGTGTGGCGCAGCTTCGCGAAGCCCGGGCTGGCCTTGACCTCGTTGGCCAGCGTCCCGTCTGGCTGCGCGACCAGCGTCCCGAAGCAGCTCAGGATCTCCACGGCCTCACGCGCGTCGACGGGTCCGTCGACCACCGTGTAGCCGTGCAGCAGCACCGCCTGTTGATGGGTCGTCACAAGCATGCTCATCGAGCACCACGCTAGCGCCTCGTCGTGGCGTCGGGGGATTCCAGAGTTGCGCAATTCATGTGCACGCGAGCAGCGGTTTTCGGAGCAGAAGCCCAGCATTCACGCGTGTCCGCGGTCGGGAGGCTCCTCCCGACCACGGCGGGTGTGACGGGTCAGCGCGGCTCGACGAACAGCGACTGCGCGCAGGCGCCGATCGGGCCGTCGAGGTCGTGCAGCGTCGCCGTCGACAGACCGAACCCGGCCGCCGACGACGACGTCCGCGCATCGACGCCGATCCACTCGCCGCGCGCCTCGCGCGAGAGGTGGATCGTCAGCTCGGTGTTGACGAACAGCCAGTCGCGCCACGGCAGGATCCAGCTCAGGCCGTTCGCGAAGTCCGCGGCGGCCGCGACGCGCGCGAGCTGCGACGGCGGCTCCCCCGCGACGACCTCGCCGCGCAGGCGGATCCACGCCGCGACCGCGCCGGAGCCCAACGTGCCCGCGACCTGGCGGATCTCCGTAGCGTCGGGATAGAAGAGCTCCAGGTCGCTCTCGACGAACATCGGCAGCGGCGTGCCGTGCTCGGGCAGCGGCAGCGGCGGAGGGGAGTCGCGGGGAGAGACGGCGGCCGCCGGCAGGTCCGCGCGACGCACGCGCACGGCCCGCGCCAGGCACGCGCGCCGATCGCCGGCGTCGAGCGTCGCCTCGACGACCTGAAAGCGCCGGCCCGGCCGCACGACCGACGCCGTGACGTCCACCCGACCGAGCGGGACACCGGACAGGAGGTCGATCGTCAGCCGCGTCACGACGAGATCGGCGCCCGGCTCGCACGACTCGACAGCGCGTGCGAGCAGGGCGGACGGCGCGCCGCCGTGCATCATCTGCTCGTCCCACGGCCCGCGCGCGATCGGCGCGGCAACAAACCCCGAGCCGTCGGGCGCAAACAGCGAAGGCCTCATGCGACTGCACGCTATCCGTCGCGTCCGCGCGTCAAGCTCGACGCCGCGAGCGTGAGACGTCCGACCGCGGACGAACCGCTGCCGGCCGCCGCGCAGGCTGGCTGACAACGCCCGCCACCCGCACGACCCCGCCGGCAACGAACCGAGCTACCGGCTGCTGCGACCCGACCCGGCCTGCGCCGCGCGCTCGCGGCGACCCGGCCGCTGGCCGGGACGCTGCGACGGCCGGCGACGCTGGCCGCCGCCACCTCCGCCACCGCTGGTCGCGGTGGGCAGGCCCGAAAGCGAGAACTGCTTGTGCAGACCGAGGTCCGACGCGATCTTCGACATGTCGCGCGCCTGGTCGCCCAGGACGAACGTCACGCTGATGCCGGAGCGCCCCGCGCGGCCCGTGCGGCCGGTGCGGTGGACGTAGCCGTCGCGGTCCTCGGGCATGTCGTAGTTGATGACGTGCGTCACGTCGCGGACGTCGATGCCGCGAGCGGCGACGTCGGTCGCGACCAGCGTGTCGACCTCGCCGCGCTCAAAGCGCGCCAGGGCCTTCTCGCGCTGGGACTGCGTCTTGTCGCCGTGCATCGCCAGCGCGGTCACGTTGTGGTCGCGCAAGCGCTTGACGAGGCGGTCGGCGCCGCGCTTCGTGCGCACGAAGACGATCGTCAAGCCGCGATCGGCGTCGCCCAACTCGTGGACGAGGTGCGCGACCTTGGCCTCGTGCTGGACCTTCAGGAAGCGGTGCTCGGTCTCAGGCGCGCCGTGGTCGACGGGCGGGATGTACTCGTGACGGCGCGCGTCGGTCGTGTAGGCCTTGGCGATCGTGCCGGCGTCGCCCTCGAGCGTCGCCGAGAAGAACAGCGTCTGGCGGCTGCGCGGCGTGCGGGCCACGATCCGGTCGACGGCCGGGCGAAAGCCCATGTCGAGCATCCGGTCGGCCTCGTCGAGGACGAGCATCTTGACGTGCTCGAGCGAGACGGCGCGGCGCTGCAGCAGGTCCTCGAGGCGACCGGGGGTCGCGACGACGATGTGCGCGCGGCGCGCCTGCTGGATCTGGCGCTGGATGCCGGCACCGCCGTAGACGGCGGCCACGGACAGCGCGCGGGCGTGGGCCAGGGCGAGCAGGTCGTCGACGATCTGCAGCGCGAGCTCGCGCGTCGGCGCCAGGATGAGGCCGCCGGGGCGGCGGTCGGTCGCGTTCAGCCGCTCGACCATCGGCACGGCGAAGGCGAGCGTCTTGCCCGAGCCGGTCGGCGACTTGGCGAGCACGTCGTGGCCCGCCAGGACGTCCGGGATGACGAGGTGCTGGATCGCGAACGGATCCGTGATGTCGCGCGCCCTGAGCGCATCGACCACCACGGCGGATACGCCGAGATCGGCGAAGGACTTCGAAGACATGAAGAGTGGCTCCTAACAGTGGCCGCGCGAGAAGTCGCGGAGATCGGCCATCAATGCAGTTCGGGAGATTCGACTGACCCGAACCGCGTTAGCGCACTCGAAGACAAGAACCTCAAGGGCAGCGGCGCCGCCCGTGCCAGAGACGGTAGCACCCCCGTTCGGCAAAGATCCCGCAAACCGGGATCATGGCCGAAGTGCCCGAGCCGCTGCCCGCCCTCTCATCCCGGCTCGCGGACGTCCAGTCCTCGCCCGTCCGCGACATCCTGAAGCTCACGCAGCGCGCCGAGGTGATCTCGTTCGCGGGCGGCCTGCCGGCGCCCGAGCTGTTCCCCGCGGAGATGGTCGCGCAGGCGTTCGCGACCGCGTTGAAGCCCACCGTCGTCGCCAGGGCGCTGCAGTACTCGACGACCGAGGGCGACCCCGAGCTGCGCGCGCTGCTCGCGCAGCGGCTCGCCGGGCGGGGCCTGCAAGCCGCTGCGCAAGAGATCCTCGTCACGACCGGCTCGCAGCAGGCGCTCGGCCTCGTCGCGAGCGTGCTCCTGGACCCCGGCGACGTCGTCCTCGTCGAGAACCCGTCCTACCTCGCGGCGCTGCAGTCCTTCGGCTTCGCGGGCGCGCGCATGGTGGCCGCGCCGTGCGACGAGCACGGCCTGGACCCCGATCAGCTGCCAACGCTCATCGAGGAGCACCGGCCCAAGTTCCTCTACCTCGTGCCGACGTTCCAGAACCCGACGGGTCGCACGCTCCCCGGCGAGCGCCGCGCGCGGCTCGCGCGGATCGCCGCCGAGCGCGGCCTGTGGATCGTCGAGGACGACCCGTACGGCGAGCTGCGCTACGACGGCGACCCGCTCGCGCCGGTCGCGTCCTACGACGGCGCGCGCGACCGCACGGTCACGGTCTCGTCGCTGTCGAAGGTGCTCGCGCCCGGCCTGCGGATCGGCTTCCTGCGCGCGCCCCACCAGCTCCTCGGTCCCCTCACGGTCGCCAAGCAGGCCGCCGACCTGCACACCTCGACGGTCGACCAGCACGCCGCGCGGATCTGCCTGCAGACCGGCGACCTCGACGACCACATCGACCTCATCTGCGCCGAGTACCGCCGTCGCCGCGACGCGCTGCTCGGGGGCCTGGCGGACGTGCTGCCCGAAGGCTCGACCCACAACCACCCCGACGGCGGCATGTTCGTCTGGGCGCGGCTGCCCGAAGGCTGGAACGCGGCGAAGCTCCTCTCCACAGCGCTCGCGCACGACGTCGCGTTCGTGCCCGGTGCGCCGTTCTACGCGACCGACCCCGATCCGCGCACGCTGCGCCTCTCGTTCACGACGCACCCTCCGGCGGAGATCCTCGAGGGCCTCGCGCGGCTGCGGGCCGCCGCGGCGCAAGGCGCTTAGCGCATGGCGCAGCAGCGCGACGTCGAGATCCGCGAGGACGTCATCCGCCTCGGCCAGCTGCTCAAGCTCGCCGGCTTCGCGGACTCGGGCGGCCACGCCCGCGAGCTCGTGCAAGCTGGCGCCGCGCAGGTCAACGGCGAGGTCGAGACCCGCCGGGGGCGCCAGCTGCGCCGCGGTGACCTCGTGACCGTCGACGGAGAAACGGTGCGCGTGGCCTGACGACGGGGGTACGGTGGGGCGCGTGTCGCACAACCTCGTCGAGCTCATCCGCCGCCACCATGCGATCGGCGCGCCGACGGCGCTCGAGGTGCTCAAGCACGCGGTCGACGACCACGGCGAGATCACCGACGACGACCGCCGCGCCGCCGCGGAGCTCTCCGGCCTGCCGGAGGCCGCCGTCCACGGCGTCTCGACGTTCTACGACGACCTCCTGCAGCCGCGCGGCGCGCGCCACATCCGCGTCTGCACCGGCACGGCGTGCTTCGCGACGACCGCCGACGCCCACGTCGACGCGCTGCGCGAGGCCTTCGGCTGCGACCTCGGCGAGCGTTCCGCCGGCGGCGCGGTCTCGCTCGCCGAGACCGTCTGCCTCGGCTACTGCCACAGCTCGCCGGCGGTGCGCGACGGCGACGTCATCGACGCCGGGCCGGGTGTCGTCGAGCGCGTGCTCGCCGACGAGGCACGAGCCGGGCGCGAGCCGCCGCCGCGCGTCGCGGTGGACAAGGCCGTGCTGCTCGCCTACGGCCACGACTTCGCGGGCCTCTCGCGGGCGGTCGCGACGCTCGCGCCACAGGAGCTGCTCGAGGAGGTCAAGGCCGCGAACGTCCGCGGCCGCGGCGGTGCCGGCTTTCCGGCCGGATCGAAGTGGGAGTTCGCGCGCAACGCCCCGGGCGAGCGCAAGTTCATCGTCGCCAACGGCGACGAGGGCGACCCCGGCTCCTACATCGACAAGGTCCTCATGGAGCAGCACCCGGAGCTGCTGCTCGAGGGCATGGCGCTCGCGGGCTACGCCGTCGGCGCCGACCACGGCTTCGTCCTGACGCGGTCGGAGTACCCGCGCTCCAAGCCGACGCTCGACGCCGTCGCCGCGGCGGCGCGCAGCGCGGGCGTGCTCGGCACGTCGGTCCTGGGCTCCGACTTCGCGTTCGACGTCACGATCGTCGAGGGCGCCGGCTCGTACGTCGTCGGCGAGGAGACGGCGCTGCTGGCCTGCCTGCAGGGGATGCGCGGCACGGTCTCGGCGCGGCCGCCGTTCCCCGCCCAGCGCGGGCTGCACGGCATGCCGACGGTCGTCAACAACGTCGAGACGCTGTGCAACATCCCGTTCGTCGCGCGGGTCGGCGCGGTGGCGTACGAGCGGCTCAGCCCGGGCCCGACCTCCGGCACGAAGCTCGTCTGCTTCAACGAGCGCTTCGTCGCGCCGGGCGTCTACGAGGTGCCGTTCGGCATGACGATGCGCGAGCTGTGCGTCGACCTCGCCGGCGGCCTGCGCGGCGGCCATGAGATCAAGGCGCTGCAGATCGGCGGCCCGCTCGGCGGGATCCTGCCCGCCTCGCTGCTGGACACGCGCTTCGACTTCGACGACCTCGCGGCGGTCGGCTGCATGCTCGGCCACGGCGGGATCGTCGGCTTCGACGAGACGACCGACATGCGCGCGCTGGCCAAGCACCTCCTGCACTTCGGCGCCGCGGAAAGCTGCGGCAAGTGCTTTCCGTGTCGCATCGGCCTGCGCCGCGCGCACGAGCTGTTCTCGAACGGCGCACCGGTCGATCGCGACAAGCTCGAGGCGCTGCTCGAGACGCTCGAGCTCGGCTCGCTGTGCGCGCACGGCGGCGGCATGCCCGCGCCGATCCGCAGCTTGCTCGCGCACTTCCCCGACGAGCTCGGGCTCGCATGAAGGTCGAGATCGACGGTCGGCCGCTTGACGTCGAACCCGGCACGACCGTGCTCGAAGCCGCGCACGCGCTCGGCATCCGCGTGCCGACCCTCTGCTACGACGAGCGCCAGGCACCGTTCGGGGCGTGCCGCGTGTGCATGGTCGGCGTCGAGGGAGCGGCCGCGCCCGTCGCGTCGTGCACGACGCCGTGTCGTGACGGCATGGTCGTCGACACGCGCGACGCGACCGCCCGCCGGATCGCCGCCGCGACCGTCGAGCTCGTGCTGTCCGAGCTGCCCGAGCCGCCGCCGGCCGGCAGCGAGCTGGCGGACGTCGCCCGGCGGCTCGGCGTCGACGCGCACGAGCTGCGCTGGCCCGGCGAGGTCCACGAGCGCGAGCAGGATCTGCGCCACCCCTACCTCGCGCTACGCCACGAGCTGTGCATCTCCTGCGGACGCTGCGTGCGCGCGTGCGACGAGATCCAGGGCGCGTTCGCGCTGACGGCCACCGGGCGGGGTTTCGAGGCGAACATCGCGGCGGGGATGGACCAGGGCTTCCGCGAGTCGACGTGCGTGGCATGCGGCGCGTGCGCCGACACCTGCCCAACCGACGCCATCACGGAGATCTCCCTGCTTAGACTGACGTGATGGACCGTGACGTCACCACCACCTGTGGCTACTGCGGCGTCGGCTGCCGGCTCGAAGCGCACGCGCGCGACGGGCGCGTCGCGAACATCTCCCCCGCGCTCGACGGCCCCGCGAACAAGGGCCACACGTGCCTCAAGGGCCGCTTCGCGCACCAGTTCTCGCGCAACCGCGAGCGGCTGAGCACGCCGCTGATCCGCTCCGCGCAGACGGGCGCGCTTCAGCCCGCGACGTGGGACGAGGCGATCGCGCGCATCGTCTCCGAGCTGACGCGCATCAAGGCTTCGAACGGGCCCGACGCGATCGCCGGCCTCGCATCCTCGCGCGCGACCAACGAGGACTGCTACGTCATGCAGCGCATGATGCGCGCGGCGATCGGCACGCACAACATCGACAACTGCTCGCGCGTCTGCCACTCCCCCACGTCGTGGGCGCTGCGCAAGTCGTTCGGGCTCTCCGGCGCGACCGGCTCGTTCGACGACATCGAGGCCGCCGACGCCGCGATCATCATCGGGGCGAACCCGACCGAGGGCCACCCGGTCGCCGGTGCCCGCATCAAGCAGGCGACGCTGCGCGGGCTCAAGCTCGTCACGATCGACCCGCGCCGGATCGAGCTGGCCGACTACGGCGTGCTGCACCTCGCCCCGCGACCGGGCTCGAACGCCGCGGTCATGCTCGGGCTCGCGCACGTCGTCGCGCGCGACGGGCTCGCCGACGAGCGCTTCCTCGCCGACCGCACCGAGGGCTGGGACGCCGTCGCCGAGCTGCTCGAGGACTACACGCCCGCCGACGTGCAGCGCATCAGCGGCGTGCCTGCCGCCGACCTCGAGCGCGCCGCGCACATCTACGCGGAGGCCCGCGACGCGTCGCTGCTGTGGGGGCTCGGCGTCACCGAGCACCGCTACGGCTCGGAGGTCGTGCGGCTCATCTGCAACCTCGCGCTGATGTGCGGCAAGGTCGGGCGGCCGGGCAGCGCGCTGCTGCCGCTGCGCGGCCAGAACAACGTCCAGGGCTCGTCGGACATGGGCGCGCTGCCGGACACGTTCACGGGCTACCAGTCGGTCGCCGACGACGATGTGGCCGCGAGATTCGAGGCCGCGTGGGGCGTCACGATGAAGCGCGAGCGCGGGCTGAAGATCCCCGAGATGTTCGACGCGGCGGTCGCGGGCGACCTCAAGGCGATGTACATCTTCGGCGAGGACGTCGCGCAGACCGATCCGAACACGACGCACGTCATCCGCGCGCTGGAGTCGCTCGAGTTCCTCGTCGTGCAGGAGATCTTCGAGAACGAGACGACGCGCTACGCCGACGTCGTCCTCCCCGCGTCCTCGTTCCTGGAGAAGAGCGGCACGTTCACGAACGCCGAGCGGCGCGTGCAGCTCGTGGCCGCGGCGATCGACCCGCCCGGCGACGCGCGCACCGACTTCGACATCCTCACGACGATCTCCGCGGCGCTGGGTCACGAGATGGGGTTCGCCACGCCGTCCGACGTCATGGACGAGGTCGCGTCGCTGACGCCCGACTGGGCGGGCGTCTCGCACGAGCGCGTGGCGCGCGGCGGCCTCCAGTGGCCCGTCGCCGCCGACGGGACCGACTCCCCGATCCTCTACGCCGACGCATTCGAGCTGCCCGGTGGGCGCGCGCAGCTCGCCGCGCTGCCCTACAAGCCGCCCGGCAGCGAGGTGTCCGACGAGTTCCCGGTGATCCTCGTGACCGGCCGCAGGCTCGAGCACTACAACGCCGGCACGATGACCCGCCGCACGGCCAACCTCGACCTCCTGCCGGCCGACTGGCTCGAGATCCACCCCGAGGACGCGGCTCGCCTGTGGGTGACCGACGGCTCGCTCGTCTCGGTCCGCAGCCCGCACGGGCGGATCGAGCTGCAGGCGCGCGTCACGACGCGGATCGAGCCCGGCCACGTGTTCACGGCGTTTCACTTCCCCGAGGTGCGCACGAACCTGCTCATCGGCCCGTCAGCCGACGTCAACACGTCGTGCCCGGAGTACAAGGTCGTCGCCGTGGACGTGCGGCCGGTCGCCGAGGAGCCGCGCCAGACCCCGGCGATCGCGGCGGCGAGGTAGCCGGTGCGCCGGGCCGGCGCCGTGGCGCCCGAGGCTCGCCGCAGCGGGGGGCGCGCGTGTGCGGTTCGCAGCGCGACGCCGCAACGCCGTGGCGATGCCGACCACCGTCCGGCGGCGAGCGCGCGGTGAGCGTGCCGGTCTCCGGCCGGATGACCGCCGTCGTGCGGCGCGACGGCGAGCGCGACGAGGTCGCCGTCGAGGAGCCGCTGGAGATCCGCGTCGACGGCATCGCGTTGAGCGTCACGATGCGCACGCCGGGCGACGACGAGGAGCTCGCGCTCGGCTTCCTCTACGGCGAGGGGCTGATCGACGGCGTCCACGAGGCGGGGCTCACGGACGACCTCGCGGCGAACACGATCGACGTGCGGGGCCCGCTGCTGCGCGACCCCGGCGCGCGGCGCTTCTACACGACGTCGTCGTGCGGGGTGTGCGGCAAGGGCTCGCTCGAGGAGGTCGCGGTCTACGCGCCGCCCCTGCCACCGGGCCCGGTGGTCGCGCGGGCGCTGCTTGCCTCCCTGCCCGACAAGCTGCGCCAGCCGGCGTTCGCGCGTACGGGCGGCATGCATGCGACCGGCCTCTTCACGACCAGAGGCGAGCTCGTGCTCGCGCGCGAGGACGTCGGGCGCCACAACGCGATGGACAAGGTCGTCGGGCGGGCGCTGCGCGACGGCCTGCTGCCGCTGCACGCGAGCATCATCTGCGTCAGCGGCCGGCTGTCGTTCGAGCTCGTGCAGAAGGCGGCGGTCGCGGGCGCGCCGGTGCTCGTCGGCGTCGGCGCGCCGACCTCGCTTGCGATCGCGCTGGCCGCCGACCGCAACATGACGCTCGCCGGCTTCGCCCGCGGCGACAGCGTGAACGTCTACAGCGGCGCCGAGCGCGTGGCGTAGCGATGCGCCGACGCCGCGATTCCTGACGATGCCCGACCGCTTCGACTCCTACCTGGGCAGCGCCGCCGAGCTGCTGCGCGGCGGGGACCTGGCGCGCGCAGAGGGCTTCGAGCGCCTCGCCCGCGAGACGCTGGAGCGCCTCGGCTCGCCCCCCGACCTCGCGGCGAAGCTGCACGCGCTGCGCGGCGACCGCGCAATGCGCCAGGCCGACTACCCGCACGCCGAGACCGCGTTCACGGACGCGCTTGCCGCGCTGCGCGAGTCCGGACCCAACCGCCGCGACGAGTTCGAGCTGCTGCGCAAGCTCGGGATCGCGCGCTCGCACCAGGGCCACGAAGAGCGGGCGCTCGAAGCGTTCGACGAGGCCATCACGGTGGCGGCGATCATCAGCGGCGCGTTCTCGCCCGCCGCGTACGTCCACATTGGGCGCGCGGAGTCGCTGCGCCGGCTGGGTCGCCGCGCCGATGCCGAGGAGAGCCTGCGAGCGGCGATCGCGGCCGCCGAGCACGCGCCGCGCGAGAGCCGCGACCGGATCGCGCTCGCGGCGCGCCGCGCGCTCGACGCCTTGCGCCCGCGCCCGGCGGGCCCGGCGGGCGGCCCGGGCATGCCCGGCGGCCCGGGCATGCCCGGCGGTCCGCGCGCGCCGGGCGTCCCGCACGGCCCGTACGTCCCGAGCGCCCCGCCGCCGGGCATACCGGGCGGCCCACGCACCCCCGGCGCGCCGCACGGCGCGGCGCCGCCCGCCGTCAAACCGGACCTTCGCCCCGACGAGAAGGCCTTCGACGCCGTCCTCGCCGAGCTCGACTCGCTCATCGGCCTGGCCGCCGTCAAGGCCGAGGTGCGGCGGCTCGCCGAGCTGCTGCGCATCGCGACGATGCGCCGCGCGGAGGGCCTCAAGACCGTCCAGGTGTCGCTGCACCTCGTCTTCCAGGGCGGCGCCGGCACGGGCAAGACGACCGTCGCGCGCCTCTTCGGCCGCCTCTACAAGAGCCTCGGCCTGCTCGCGACCGATCGCGTCGTGGAGGTCAGCCGCGAGGACCTCGTGTCCGGCTACGTCGGCCAGACCGCGACAAAGACCGCGGCCGCCGTCGACAGCGCGCTGGACGGCGTGCTGTTCATCGACGAGGCATACGGCCTCGTGCGACCCGGCAGCGAAGGCGACTTCGGGCCCGAGGCGGTCGTCGAGCTGCTCAAGCGCATGGAGGACGACCGCGGCCGGCTCGCGGTCATCGCCGCGGGCTACCCGCACGAGATGACCGAGTTCCTCGCCTCGAACTCCGGCTTTCGCAGCCGCTTCGGCGAGACGATCCACTTCGAGGACTACGGCCCGGCCGAGCTCGTGCAGATCTTCGAGAAGTTCGCCGTCGAGGCGGACTACGCGCTGGCGCCCGACGCGCGCGACGAGCTGGGCCGTGTCATGGAGCGCCTGCACGGCGCGCGCGACCGCTACTTCGGCAACGCCCGCACGGCGCGCAACCTCTTCGACGACGTCGTCGCGCACCAGGCGCAGCGGCTGCTGGCGAGCGGCCCCAAGCCCGACCGGCGGTCGCTCATGGAGCTGACCGTCGCCGACGTGCAGGCGGCGAGCGCCCCGCAGAGCGGCGAGGTCAGAGCGCCGGAACGAGAGGGCTGGATGGCTTGACGGCCATGCCCCGCTCGCCCGCGATCAGCTCGAGCATCACGGCGGTGTCGGCGATCGCGACGCCGGTGAGGTGGTCCGTGCGGGCGGCGAAGTCGGCTTCGATCGCCGCGAGCGCCGCCGCATAGGCCTCTCCGTCGCGGGCGGCGAGCGCGCGCAGCGCCGTCGCGGTGCGCTCGAACGCCTCGCCTCGCGGGTCCATGCGCGCGGCGCGGACGGCGACCTCGCCGTCGTCGCCGAGGATGACGGCGGCGACCGCCAGCACGTACGACGCGACGGGCGAGCCCTCGGCGTCCTCGTCGCCGTCGAGCTCTGCGCGGACCTCGGACGCGGCCGCCTGCGCCTGGCCCGCGAGCACGGCGGCCTTCAGCAGGCCGACAAGCCGGCCGTAGCTCTTCGGCGGCGCCAGCGCCCACGACGCGCGGTACTGCTCGACGGCGTGCGCGTAGGCCGCACGCGCCGTGTCGTGATCGCCGGCGAGCAAGGCCGTGTGCGCGTCGCCCTCCGTCGCGATGGCCGCGATCATGAGCTCCCGATGCTCGCCCTCCTGCACGGTGACGAGCTTACGCCCGCGCCGCGCGGGATGCACGTCGATCAGAGCCTGCGGCGGTACTCGACGAGCGTCATCCCGAACATCTCGTCGAAGAACGGCCGCATCGAGAGCGTCCAGCCCTCGCGCTCGTAGAAGCGCCGCCCGCGCCCATGCTCGGCGGGGGTCTGCAGGCGGATCGCCTCGTAGCCGTGCTCCGCTGCCGCCGCGAGGCCGGCGGCTTGCAGCTTGGTGGCCAGGCCGCTGCCCCACCACTCCTCGCGGGCGAACAGCTGCCAGAGGTGGGCGAGGCCGGGCTCGTCGACGGCCCGGCGCCCGTCCGTTGCGTCATGCCAGCAGACGTGGCCGGCCAGCCGTAGCCCGTCCTCGGCGAGCAGGCACCAGGCGCTCGGCATGGCCAGCACCTGCGCGACGTGCTCGGTCTCGTCGTCGAGCGTCGGCTCGGACCAGCCCGGCGGCGTGAACGCCCGGTAGGTCGCGAATCCCTCGACGACGAGCTCGGCGATGCGCGGCGCGTCGCCGGGGGTGGCGGGACGGAGCTCGAGCGCCTGCACGTCCACGCCGGGCAACCTACCCGGCGCGGCTCGCCCGGGAGCAGGTGAACGTCGGGCTGAACGTGTGGGTCACGATGCCGGCGCCGGGGACGTAGAGGTAGAGCGTCGCGCCGTCGGCGGCGAGGGCCTCGGCGCGGAAGCCCTCCTGCTCCTCCGGGCTGGCGAGCCGCTCGAAGTCCGCGCAATCGCCGCTGGTCAGGCGCGAGATCCGCGCCTGGTTGGGGTCGCCGGCGTGCTCGGCGTCGACGAGCGTCCACAGCGCGCCGCCGCTGCCGAGCGACTGGCCGGCGACGCGCTCGTCGCTGTCGCCTTCGGAGGCCGCCGCGAACGAGGAGCGCAGGTTCGAGCCGTTGACGGTCTGCGCGAACGCGTAGGAGTAGATGTCCGTGGCGGCGGCGCCGACGATCGTCCCGCGCAGGTCGACCCGGGTCACGTTGTCGACGCCGAACTTGATCGCGTCCTTCGGCAGGCGCAGGCGCTTGGGGGCGGCGCTGCCCTCGCGGACGAAGAGGCCCGAGCGCGCCCGGTCGTGGACGTTCGGCTTGCCGCGCAGCTTGTCGCAGGACAGGCCGTAGGCGACGCGGCCGAGCCAGCGCGACGGTGCCGACGTCAGCTCGCAGCGCTTGGGTACGAGGCGCTTGTAGGAGGTGCGATGCCCGGCGAGGTCGTCGGAGATCGCGACGCAGCTCTTCGTGCCGTTGCAGCGCAGGTACGTGAGCACGAGCTTGCCGCTGCCGTTGTGGCCGAGGTCGATCGAGCGGTAGACCGCCTGCGGCGCGCCGCCGACGGGCGCGACGGTGCCGTCGGGGCTGCGCTGCATGAGCGTCTGGTTGGGGAACGCGCCGCTGAGCCAGACGATGGTGCCGTCGAGGGCTGTGAGCTCGCGGGCTGTGGCGCCGGCGACGACGACGGTGTCGGCGGCGCTCGCGGCGCCGGGCGCGGCGAGGATCGCGAGCAGGATGGAGGTGGTGAGAAGTCGCTTGAGCATGTGTCGATTAACCGGTGTACGGCGCGGTGGATCGCCCACCCAAGGTGTACGGCTGGCCAACCCTGTGCCGGCGGGCGTTACGGCGTGGTCGCGGGCCAGAGGTCGGGCACCACGGCAGACTCCGGCCGCGGACCTGCCGCGACGACGCGCGTGGAGCACATGCGGTCGTGCAGCGCGCGGCGCTGGTCGTCGACGAACGCCGGCACGTACCAGATCGCAAACGCGACGAGAAAGCCGATCGAGCCGCCGTCGAAGAAGCCGAGCAGTCCCGAGACCAGGCCGGACACGACCCAGATCAGCAGCCACTTGCACACGATCTCGCGCAGCAGGCCCACCCCGACGCCGACCTCCGTGCGGTCCTGACGGACCACGCGGATCCCGACGATCTGCTTGCCGAGCGTCTGCCCGTTGCGATGGCCGGGGCGGCGCACAAGCCACACCGTCAGCACGACCCAGGCGACGAACCCGACGACGAGGCCGAGCAGCGAGCCGAGCAGGATCCAGCCGAGGTCCTCCCAGCCGTCGTCGGTCGATTCGAGGCGCCGGCGGCGGCGAGCCCGGCGAGCAGGCCGAGCACGCCCGACGCCGCGACGACGACGGCGTAGAACACCCCGTCCAGCAGCGCGGCGGCGATCCGCTTGGGATGCCCGGCGAGCACGGTCGTGTCAGCGGCGGGGAACGCGCTCATCCAGCCAACTGTCGCACGGATGCCCGAGCCGGCAGGTGACATCGCTCCACAGCGAACCGTCGCGAAGGGCACCTTCACCGCGGCGCGGAGGAGCCGGCCTCGCGGCAGCCCTCCCCGCCCACCTCGCGGGCGAAGGGCACCTTCACCGCGGCGCGGAGGAGCCGACCTCGTGGTAGCCCTTCGCGCCCACCTCCCGCGCGAGCGCGCTGCGCGGGTCGCGTCCGGCGGCGAGGGCTTCGACGGCCGCCTTGAAGTCGTAGCGGGGCTGCCAGCCGAGGTCGTGGCGGGCGCGGTCGTTGACGTAGACGCGCTCGATCCGCGGGAGGATGGTCCAGCCGCGGCCGGCGAAGACCCGCTCGTACGCCGGCTCGCGCCGCGCGACGACCGCCGCGGCGTCGGTCCGCAGCGCCGGGAGGTCGTCGCGCGTGAACGGCGTCGTCGCGCTGACGATGTAGCGGCCGAAGCCGAGCTCGGGCGCGCGCTCGATCGCGCGCAGGTGCGCGGTGACCGCGTCGGCGATGTCGACGCGGCGATAGAGCAGCTCGTTGACCTTGAGGTTGAGGTCGTCGTAGGCGCTGCGGCGCTCGTCGACGTCGTCGCCCTCGGGAAAGAACCGCGACGTGCGCAGGATCAGGCACGCCAGCCCGTGGTCGCGGTGGATCAGCTCGCAGAGGTCCTCGGCGGCGACCTTCGTCGCGCCGTAGATGTTGCGTGGGCGCGGTACGACGTCCTCGGTGACCCACGCGGCGGGCTCGCCGGCGGCCGGCACAAGTGCGCGGCCGAACGCGCTCGTCGTGCTCGTGAAGACGAACGCCTTCACGCCTGCGGCGACGGCTTCCTCGAGCAGCGTCAGCGTGCCGCTGACGTTCGTCTCGACGAAATCCTGGCGCGAGTGGGTCGCGACGTGGGGCTTGTGGAGCGTCGCCGTGTGGAGCACGACGTCGACGTCCGCGAGCGCCGAGCGGACGAGCTCTCGGTCGGCCACGGACCCCTCGACGTGGACGAACGGGCTCGCCTTGATGTCCAGCCCGCGTGTTTCGTAGCCCTCCTGCGGCAAGCGCCGCATAAGCGCCTCGCCGAGGTGCCCCGCGCTCCCTGTCACCAGCACCGTCATCGTCGCGATGATCGCAGGGCCGGCGGGGGACCTTGTATCTGTAGGGGTCCGTTTGAAGCCTGTCCCTCGACATCCCCGCCGGGTGGCCCGGCTCGACGGCGTCCGGGCGCTGGCTGCGCTCGCGGTCCTGTGCTTCCACGTCTGGCTGTACCGCACCGAGCGGCCGATGGGTGCGCGCAGCGACCTGCTCGACCAGGCGCTCTTTCAGGCGAGCAACGGGCTCATCTGCTTCTTCGTGCTGTCGGGCTACCTGCTGTACGGCGCGTTCGCGCGGGCCGCGCTGACCGGCGGCGAGGGCGTCGCCCCGGGCCCGTACCTGCGCCGGCGCGCGGCGCGGATCGTGCCGGCCTACTGGGTCTGCGGCGCGGGCTGCCTCGCGCTGTACGGGGCGGTCGGCTACCACGCGATCACGCCGTCGGCCGGCGAGCTTCCCGTGTACGCGCTGTTCCTGCAGAACTACTCGCTGTCGACGATGGGTCGGCTGAACCCCGTGATGTGGACGCTCGGCGTGGAGATCGCGTTCTACGCGCTGCTGCCGCTCGTCGGCTGGATCGCTGCGCGGATCGGGCCGGGCCGAATCCGCGCGCAGGTCCTGCTCGTCGTCGCGCTGATCGCGGTCTCGCCCGCATGGGACCTGCTCGGCCTCGCGAGCGGCTGGAACCGGGTGCTCGAGCAGTCGCTGCCGGCGTACCTCGGGTCGTTCGGGATGGGCATGCTCGTGGCGCTGTGGGCCCAGTGGCGGCGGTCGGGGGGTCGTGCGGGCGGCCTGGTCGGGCCCCGCGCGACCGCGGCGTTGATGGCCGCCGCGGCGGTCGTCGTCATCGGCGACGCGACCTGGCACGAGCAAGCCTGGTGGCTCACGAACGGCATCTTCAGCGAGAGCTACCTGCGCCCGAGCGTGCAGCTCGAAGCGCTCGGCCACCTCGGCATGGCGGCGGGCTTCGCTCTGCTGATCGCCGCCGCGGCGTGCGGATCGGGCCCGGCCGTGGGCTGGCTCGCCTGGCGCCCGCTCGCCGCTCTCGGTGCGATCTCCTACGGCATCTACCTCTGGCACGTCCCGCTGCTGATCGCCCTGCGCGAGGCGGGCCTCCTCCCCGATGCCCTCGCCCCTCGCGGGCTCGTCGTCCTCGCGGTCACGGTGGTCGCAGCCGCAGCAAGCTGGCGCTGGATCGAGCGCCCGTGGATCGAGCGCTCCCGGTCCAGCCGCCGCGAGCGCCGCCACATCCCAGCGCGCACGACCGCTGCCACGGAGTCAGCGAGCTGACGCACGCGCTGGCGACTCGAGAGCTGCCGCGACGCCGCGATCGACTCACGCCACCGGACCCGCGGTCCTCCGGCACGCCAGCCGCGATAGAGGTCGCGGCCGAGTGACATCGCCCGCTCACGAGCGCCCGGAAGTCGGGCCGGTCGATACGGTGGGGACGTGGCCGGCAGCGACGCACAGGTGCTCGAGCTCGCCGGGCGGGAGGTGCGAATCACGTCTCCGGACAAGGTGCTCTTCGCCGAGCGTGGCGAGTCGAAGCTCGACCTCGTGCGCTACTACGCCGCGGTCGCCGAGCCGCTCATGCGGACGATGGGCGGCCGGCCGGTGCTCATGCAGCGCTTCCCGAAAGGCGCGGGCGGGCCGTCGTTCTTTCAGAAGCGCGTACCGGACAACGCGCCGGAGTGGCTGCAGACGACGACCGTGCAGACCGTCAACGGGACGCCGTCGCGCGCGCTCGTGGCGGCGGACGTCGCGCACGTCGCGTGGGCGGTCAACCTCGCGTGCCTCGGCTTTCACGTCTGGCCTTACCGCGCCGACGACCCCGAGCACGCCGACGAACTGCGCCTCGACCTCGACCCGCAGCCGGGCACCGGCTTCGCCGAGGCGCGAGCAGCCGCCAAGGAGCTCAAGGCGCTGCTGGACGAGCTCGGCATCGTCGGCTATATCAAGACGACCGGCAACCGCGGCCTGCACGTCTACGTTCGCTTGCAGCCGCGCTGGGACTCCTACGCCGTCCGGTTCGCGGCTGTGGCCGCCGCGCGCGAGCTCGAGCGCCGCCGCCCCGACATCCTCACCGCCGCGTGGTGGAAGGAGGAGCGCGGCAAGCGGATCCTCGTCGACTACAACCAGAACGCGCCGCACAAGACGGTCTTCGGTGCGTGGTCCGTCCGCGCGCGCAAGGGCGCGCAGGTCTCCACCCCGATCGCCTGGGAGGAGCTAGACGACATCCACCCCGACGACTTGACGCTGGCATGCGTCCCGGCCCGGCTGAAGCGCGACGGCGACCCATGGGCCGCGATCAACGACGCACCGCAGTCGCTCGAGCCGCTGCTCGCACTCCACGAGCGCGACCGCGCGAACGGCCTGCTCGACGCACCGTGGCCGCCGGTCTATCCGAAGCAGCCCGACGAGCCGCCACGGGTCGCGCCAAGCCGGGCGCGACGCGAGGACTCATAAGTCATGGCGACCCGGATCAGCAGCGGGGCAATCGCCTGCAGGCGTCGCCGCTCGTATTTCGTGCTCTCGTCGTGCACCGGAGCGGGTCGATTCCCGTCCTACGCGCAACGTACGGTGCTTCCCAGCTGCCAAGTTTCGAGCTCCAGTTCTACGCCTCGGGCGATGAGCTCCTCCGCTGGCTCCCCGAAGCGGGCTCGTCTGCGCAGCGCCGGAAGCGAGCGCATCCTGCTGTCATCTACTCCGACGCCGCGCAACGGCTGAGGGCGAGGTAGCGTCATCGCACGTGCACGTCAGGCCACGCCGACGCGCCCGCGCAGGACAGAGTTGACGTCGTCGGCGTCGAACGCATGCGGATCGAACTCCGCCGCGGTCTCGATCCCGAGCCACTCGAGCATGTCGGCGTGGTCCTCGTGGCTTGGATCGGCGAGCGTCTCGCGGAGCTCCGCGTACCCCCACACTCCGCCGCAGTCCTCGGGCGGGCAGCGTCCCTTGCCGGTGAGACAGATCGGGTAGCGCGAGCCGGGCTCGGCCGTTAGCACCTTCTCGACGACGACATCGTGCCGCCAGTGGTCACCGAAGTCGTAGACGTAGTCCATGCGGTCGCCGCGCTCGCTGATCACCTCGCCGAGCGCCATCCTGCGCTCGTTGCGATGGCCGAGCTCCGGGTCCGGCGGGCCGTAGTCGACATCGTTCGCTGTGAAGGCGTGCAGGTGGTAGTCCTCCCAGCCCATCGCGGCTTGAATCACGTTGTGCAGCCGGTCCAGTCGCGTACTCGCCGGCACCAGGAGCCGACGCCAGATGGGCGGGTCCGAGGCGCCCACGAGGCTGACCTTCAGTTGCAGAACGGGCTCGCGCGAGGCCACGGCGGCTCCCTTCATTGGTGCCGGTTGTTCATGACCGCCAAAGCTAGACGGCGCGGTGGACGGATCGGAGCCGAGCTCGTCCTCCGCGTGGGCGGCCGTTCAGGCCAGCGCCAGCCTGAGCTGGTCGCGCTGCACGTCGACTACCTGCGGAAACCGTCACGTGGATGTCTCCGCGATCGAGCAAGAGCTTCGCTGACAAGCGCGATCCCGACGATGTGGCCGTCGTCGTCGTAGCGCACAGCATGCCCTTCGGGGCGGCGCGCTGCATCCTGCGCCGGCTACGAACGTGCCGACAACGGGCCTGGTCCATGGACGAGATGACTTCTGGATGCGCTACCTCTCCCACGGTCTGTGGTGGGAGGACGACGCAATCGTGGATCGCCTCATGCAACTCGCCAGCCACGCCGACGCGCTGGACGCGTGGGCATACGGTGAGCGTGGGCAGCGTCCGAAGGCAAAGCGCCCGCGCCTCGTTCGTCTTGGTGAGGACATGGCCGTCATGGTTGAGGGAGTTCCGTCAGGCCCCCGAAACCAACCACCGGCGCTGCCGAGCGAGGTATTGACCTATGCGACGAACATAGGTTGCGCCGCTGGCTCGGCCTCAGTGCAACGGTCGGATCCTCTCGGGTTCTCACCGGGATGGCGGTGCTCAGCGACGCGGCACGACTCCGCGATGTCTGAGCCCCAATCCTCGGCATCGGCGGCGAGAACGAGATCCCGGAAGCACGCCCGCGCGCCGCGCGATCAAGCCACGAGGGCTACGCGGAATGACGATCGGTCGCCGATGTGACCCACCAGTGCAACGTTTCGGGGGCGACGTCAGCGCCGTTGGGCCAGCCGATCGCGCCGAGGTCCTCGTCTAGCTGCACTCGCGCGAAGTAGCTCGGGTCCTGCAAGGGCTCGAAGACACCGCGCCACTCCCAGCCCGTCGCGTCGATCTCGCCGCTCACGCCGTCTTCGAAGACAAGATGAAGCCGATGGTCGCCAACGACCTCCACGCTCGTGATCCTGCTCAGATGAGCTGCGATGTCCACGTCTGAGATCCTACGGAAGGGGGTCGATTCCGGCCAGTGGAGTGCCTTCCCGGGCGCGAGCCCAGTTCAGCCGGAGCTCGTCGCGATGCAGCGCGAACCACTCGTCGATGAGCCGCATGGCCCGCGGCGGCACGTTCCCGGCGATAGCCTCGCCGCTGTCGATCGACATCACCACCGTGTCCCCGCCGTAGGTCGCATGGAAGTGCGGGACGCCGTGCTCGCGGTAGTACATCGAGATGATGATCCCGTAGAACTCGCTGACTCGAGGCACGCGGACATGGTGGTCGTCCGGTCGGACGAAATCTCCGCCCGACGCGCAGTCCGGCTGACCGGCACGAGTCCAGTGCCGTCGGCCTCGACACGAGTCGAACTGGCCGGAGCACTTTCCGAACCAAGGGGGCAGGCGCGGTGGGAGCGTCTGATCCGGCGGCTTGCCGAGAGTCCGGGGCAGACACCGGCTGCGCCGAACCGGACGCTGCCTCGGCGCCAAGGCTGGGTCTGGCCGGCGATCCGGCGGGTGCTCGCTGCTGCCGACGGACCGATGCGCCCAGTGGGGATCTACGCCGCCGTGGTCGAGGATCTCGATGCGGTGGTCTCGAAGTCGACGATCAAGAACGAGCTGAGACGGCGCGTGACCATGCTGCCGCTCGAACTCGGTCAGGACATCGATGCGGCGTACTTCCTGATCGAACCGTGAGCATATAGTGAGTCGTCCACCGAACCCGCGCCGACCACGCCAACGCGGCACCGGGACCATCTCGCCGATGTTTCTCCGGCGCCGGTGGGTTTGGCTGTAGTCGACAGTGGGAACAGTCGATTCGCAGCCAGGCGGCGTGAGGGGGAAGGGTGCGGAGCAGCGCGATTGGCGTGATCGCTGTTCTGGTAGGTCTTGTCGGCGGAGCTTCGCCGGCGGTCGCCGCAAGCAATCCGGGCACGGGAGATCCCGGGTTCTTCACCTTCAGGCCCGAGCCGCACGCCGGGGCCACGGTGAACGTGGCCAATGGCAATCTCGTTGTCCGAGCGCGTGATCTCGCGGACTCCACGCATACGAATCACGTCGTCGTCGACCGCTTCTACAACAGCCGCGCCGATCCCCGACCGTCGATCCTCGGGCCGCGCTGGGGACTGGACGTCGCGCCGTCTACGACGATCTCCGACACCGGTGAACGCGCGGTCGTCACGGGACCGAGCGGCTATCGCGTCTCATTGACGCGCCGTCTCGACGGCATGTACGTCGCGCCGATCGGCTTCGACGGCGTGCTTGTGCGCAGATCGACGGACTGGACGATCGAGCGCCCCTCGGCGGGAGACGCCTTCTTCTTCTCGTCGGCGGGTCGTCTGGAGGCGACGCGGGACGCTTACGGGCGCAGCTTCACCGTCGCGAACGTGACGGGCGGCGGGCGGGCGCTGCTGTCGAGTTACGGGAGCGCTTCGGGTCGTCGCGCTCGCTTCTGCTACCGCGGCGACGGGCTGGTGCGAGGCTTCGACGATCCGGCGGGCGGTCGCCACCGGTACAGCTATGCGGCAGGCCGATCCAGCGCGGCTCCCCGCGACCAGGACGCGCGCGTGATCCATGAAGACGAAAGCCGACACGGTGACAGCACGACGGCTCACGGATCGCAACGCTGCGCACACGCCCCGCACCCGCAGGACCATCGCGGCTGGCCGGATCGTCACCTCAAGCGCGTCGCCGACGCGCATGGCACGGTCGCGACATACGGCTATGACGATCACGGTCTGCTGTCGTCGATCCGCCTGCGATCCGGCGAGCAGGTCTACGTCGTGCACACCGACGACGGCCGCGTTCGCAGCTTCGCCGTCAACGGCGAGTCCGACCTGCAGCGCACGCGCTTTGACTACGAGCGTCGCCGGTACAAGACCGACGTCGTCGGGCCCACTGGGGTCCGGCGCACGTATGCCTATGACGATGAGTGGCGGGTCACCCGGCAGTACAACCCCGACGTGTCGCCCTCGGTGCACGCTGCAGGGGAGCTGTAGGATCTCGCCGGCCGCTATGTCCGGGGTGACCGGATCGTCGCCGCGCGCGTGTCGGCAGACGAGCCCGACGGCGCCGGGTTGACGCGCCTGGGCGTCGATGTCGACGACCGTCAGGTCGCCAACGTCGAGGTCCCGTGCACCGTCACCGCGTTCGACCTCGTCTGTCCCACGGCAATCGCCGCGGACATGTCGGTCGATCTCGCCACGCTCGCCGAGGGCCGGCACGTTGTCCGTGCGGCCGCGCACGACGACGAGCAGCATCGCGCGACGCGCGCGCCGTGGAGCGTCACGATCGACCGGACGGCGCCGCCCGCCCCCGAGAATCTCCGCTTGGAGCGCTTCGCTGGTGGTGGCGTGCCGGTCGCGACGTTCGGGTGGGACGCGCCCGACGATCCCGATCTTCCCGGCGGTGTGGCGGGATCGGGGGTCGTTCGCACCGAGGTGCGCTACCGCGTCAATGAAACGGACTACAGGGCATGGGCCGCCTCCGAGGAGGACAGCATCGAGATCGCCGGGCTGCGGCAAGGCGATGTCGTGGGTCTGCAGGCGCGGTCCGTCGACGCGGTCGGCAACGTGTCCGAGGTCGCGACCGTTGCACTCGAGGTCGTCGAGCGCGACGAGGATCCGGCCGTCACGGAGATCGCCGCCGAAGCCTACGTCGAGGACTACGGCGGGGACCTGGAAACGGCGCGGCAATGGATGCTGACGCAGGATCTCGCCAACGACGTCGACGACGGCGATCTCGGCGACGCCGTCTTCGAAGCGTCGCCGGCGCACTATGGCGGCATCTGGTTTGACAACGCGCGCCGGCGCATGGTCGTGGACATGACCGCGGGCGCGTCGCGTGCGGCCGTCGAAGACGTCATCGCCGCGCGCGGACTCGCGGGCGTCACCGACTACCGAACCACCGACTACACGCAGCGCGAACTCGAGCTCGCACAACCGCCGTTGGAGGACGACCTGGCCGACCTCGCCGACGCCGGGCTCGTCGGGCTGGCCCGCGTGAGCTCCCGCAACGCGATCGAGATCGAAGTCGCATCCGGCGCGACGGCGGCCCAACGCGCCCGCGTGGACGCCGCCGCGACGGCTGCGCCCGTCCGCGTCCTTGTCACAGAGGTGGCCGGTCCGACGCTTGGTGACGAGGAGCTACGGTGCCGCTTCCCCGACTGTGACCTGCCGCTGCGGGGAGGCGTACGGATCGTCGGACTACAGGGCAGGGAGTGCACCGCCGGGTTCCTCGCGCGGTCGCGCACCGACGCCAAGATGTACCTGATGACCGCCGCGCACTGCATGACCGACGGCAACACCGGCTGGGTGATCACGGACACGTCCGGGCTGCGGATCGGCATCGGCATCAACCACTCGGTCATCGGTCCGCGCTACGAGGGCGACGTCGGCTTGATCGCCATCGCCGACCGCATCCAGGATGACGTTCGCCCTTGGGTCTTCGTCACGAAGTCCAAGACCGCCGGGCCGGTCCAGACCACGCGCAACCCGCACTACCGCATCGCCGGCTCCTCACGCAACCGCGAGGGCGCCTACGTGTGCTTCAACGGCAAGAGAAGCGGCGCACGCTGCGGCGAGATCAAGCGGGTCAACACGACCTTCAACCGCCACAAGAACCTGGTCCGCGTCGCGGTCTGCAGCAACCCTGGCGACAGCGGCGCACCGTTCTTCAAGGGCGGCCGCGCGTTCGGGATCCTGTCGGGCCATCGCACTGGCATCTTCGGGACATGCTCCGGCGCGTACTACACCGGAGCCCGGATCGCCGAAGACCTCCTCAACGTGACGATCTCCGGATGATGCGAGCCGTCGACGCGACAGCTCGACCACCGCTTCGCCAGGCATTTGCGATTGGCGCCGGGATCGGGGCTGTGGCGTGCCTGGTCGCCGGGCAATCCTGGATCTATGAGCATGTCGAGCGTCCCGGCGCCCGCGCGCTGTGCGAGGGCAACTGCGGCATGGACCCCGACGCGACGGGCGTCCTGTTCGCGTTCCCGCTGGCAGCGGTGGCATGCCTCGTCCTGGCGGTGCTGGTTGGCGTGTGGCGCCTGCGCTCGGCTTCACCTGGCCGTGCGCTTCGTCTCAGCTTGTTTGTTGCCGGCGTTGTCGCGGCCACCTCGAGCATCGTGGTGCTGCAGCGCACCAACGGGCTGCGCGGAGCGGACGTGATCGACGTCTGCAACGCGTACCCCGATCGATCCCGCACGCCAGGCCCGACCAACCCCGCTGACTGCGCACCTCAGCATGAGCCCGCGTCTGCAGCCTGGCTGCTCGCCGCCGGCGTGCTGCTGGTCATTGGCGTTGCCGCGATGGCCGGGCCTACGGGGCGCAAGGTGCGCTCGTCACACGAGACGGCTATCGAGCGCTGATTCCATCGAGAGCCGAGCCGCGGTCGGGCGATGCCGAGCGTCCGAGGACGACGACTGCAGGCGCATAGCAACTTGCGCTTTGCAGGCAGTTTCGCCGATCGACTAGCCGGAGCACTCTCCGAACCACGGGGGCCGGCGCGCTGGGAGCGATTGGTCCGCCGACTGGCCGAGAGTCCGGGCCGGACACCGGCTGAGCCCGCGGGCCGGAAGCTGCCTCGGCGCCAAGGCTGGGTCTGGCCGGCGATCCGGCAGGTGCTCGCTGCTGCCGACGGACCGATGCGCCCGGTGGCGATCCACGTCGCCGTGGTTGACGATCTCGACACGCCGGGTTCGAAGTCGACGATCAAGAACGAGTTGAGACGGCGCCTGACCATGCTGCCGCTCGAACTCGGTCAAGACAACCACGCGGCGTACTTCCTGATCCGACGGTGAGCGGACGCGGAGCGTTCAACCGAACCCGCGAATCCACTGCCGGTATGCGGCAAGCGGGCGTGCGGTGTCCTCGTCGGCATCAATGTCGAGCAGGGCTACATGGTGGCGGCGCCCTCCGCGCTCGCAGGCGGCAATCAGCTCGCGCCGCCCGTCGGCGATGTCCACCGAGACGACATCGACCTCCTTACCGACGACGACACCGCGGTGCGGGAAGGTCGTCGTAGAACGCATTGTCAAGTGCCGAAAAGCTGCTCGGCCTCGTTGTAGCAGTCGACCGTGTTCTCCTCGATCGACGAATGGATCCCCTGGAGCTACCTTCTGCAGCTCCAAGCGACACGACACCACACCGACTCGCATCCGCCTCCAATTGCGGGCGCCGCCGTTTCCGCCGCAGCCGCGACCGCCGCTGCCGGACCTCGAGCCCCGAGTCCCTCGACTACGTGGAGCACCCTCGCTACGTCGGACTGACGAAGACCGGCACGCCGTGCAAGGCGCCGGCCGCGCCCGACCGGCCACTAGATGAGTCGTTCCACGGATCGGTCAGGCGTAATAGGCCGTGAGGTTGCGCGGCGGGCGCCCAAGACGGTGGTTCAGCGCGATCGCTGCGCTCAAGGCGAGGAACTTCGAGGCAAGGCGGGCGCGCAGGGTGTGCAGCTGGCGGGCACCGTGGGTTTCGAGGCCGAGCATGTGCTTCATCGTCTGAAAGATGCTCTCGACGCATTGGCGGATCGGCGCGAGATGCGGTCCTTGGCCGGGCTCGTCTTTGCGGCGCGGGCGGACGATCAGGACATCGAGTTCGGCGGCTCGGGCTTGGAAGTCGCGGCCGGCGTAGCCCTTATCGCCGACGACGGTCAACTTGCCGAGGCGGTGCACGCGGGCGAGCATGCCCAGACAGACCTCGCGCTCACCGGTCTTGGGGCTCGTCAGCGCGAGTGCTCTGGGGGTGCCGTCGATCGCGAACAGGCCGTGCAGCCTGAAGCCCCAGAAGTACCGGGAGTGGCTGGGCGCACCATCCGTAGTCGGCGGCGTCTGCGAGCGCGCTGCGGCGCATCGTCTCGACGGAGCGCCCGCACTCGACCGGGGTGCTGTCGACGACGAGCAGATCGTCTTCGAAGCCGGGGCTATGGCGCGCGAACTCCATGATCAGCGCCTCGATCGTGTCGCTGAGCAGCAGTCGGCGCTTGACGAACCCGGGGCGCTTGATGAGTCGCGGGAAGAGGTGTCCCAGGCGCCCGGGGGCGCCCGCCCAGAACTTCTCGTCAGAGCTGATGCCCAGCAGCTGCTGGGCGACACAGAGCGTCACGACCTCCGCGTCGATCAACACGCGTCGGGCATTCGCAGCTTGACGTGTGTCTGACTCAAAGCCACAGATCGCGGAGTTGATTAGCCCGCATCAGCGGCTCTCCGGCGGTTGGCGTTGATGGTGCTGCAGGCGATGGTACGCGATGCGTTGGCGGCGGGCGCGCATGAGCCCGACGCGACGTGCTCGTCGGATCTGTGGGCCGCGGCCTTCGTGCTCGTCGTCGGGCGTGTCGTACCCGATGCCGGCATGCAGGCGGACGGTGTTGTACTCGACGCGGACGATGGCGAGCTCGGCGCGCAGGACGGCGGCGTCGGTGACCTTGTCGAGGTGTGGCCAGTCGGCCTTGATGTGGCTGAAGAGGCTCTCGATCCAGGCCTGGTCGGTCGGGGTGCCGGGCCGCCCGAAGTGCTGCGCGATCGCGCACATCGCCATGAACTCCCTGGTCGATCCGGAGGTCATCTGCGGCCCGTTGTCTGAGACCGCCAGCAGGATCGGCCGGCGAACAGCATCATCGAGGAGAGGATCGGCGAGGCTGTCCTGGTGGGCGGCGACGAGCTCGTCCAGGCCCTCGAGCTCCAGCGCGTCGCAGAACGCGGCCTGGATCTGGGTGCTGGTCTCCTCGCCCGAGACGACCTCGCAGATCCATTTGCGGGTGACGAGGTCCATGATCGTGATCACCGCGACCCGCGGGCAACCGGCGAAGTGCGTGACGTCGTAGATCCAGATCGAGTGCTTGGTGTAGGTCGCCCACTCCGGAAACGGTCGGCGCTCGGACCGGCCCGCGCGCCTGGGCCTTCGCAGAACAAGACCGTTTGCAGCAAGAACACGCCGGACGGTCGCCGGTGAGACCCACACCAGCTGCTCGTAGGAACCGCGGTGCGCGAGCTTGCGATGCGAGCGATCGGTCTCGCCCCACTGATCGAACAGCGCGATGATCGCGGCGCGCTCGTCGGCGAGCAGGCCATGCACGGGCCGCCCGCCCGCCGGCCGGTCTTCGAGGCGGCCGGCTTCGCGGCGCTCCCACCAGCGCCACGCGCGGCCCTCGGCCAGCTCGAGGTAGCGACAGGCGCGGCGGTGCTCCCAGCCGGCCGCGGTCGCCTGGTCGATGAGCTTCAGGAGCCCGGCCTTGGTGGCCGCGTCGACGCGCCGCGGGACCGGGCCACTCAGTCCCAACGCCCTTTTCCCTCGGCCAGCATCAGCCTGACGCCCATCTCCTTCAGCGCTTCGGACAGCCTGGCGATCTCCGCCCTTGCCTCGGCGAGCTGCGGATCGACGCCGCCGGCCTTGACGCCGGGGCGTGACGCCGCGAGCGCCTCCAACGCGCCCTGCTTGGCGACCGTGCGCAGCTTCATCACCGTCGAGCGATCGACACCGGCGCGGTCGGCGGCCTCGCTGATCGTGCTCTCGCCGCGCAGCAGCCCGATCCAGATCTCATACTTCTGTGAGGGCGACAGAAACCGCTTACGACGACGCCCGCTCGATGGTCCTTGCTCGGTCATTCCCGGCTCCTCCTCGACGAGCCCGAGAGCCTACGGATGCGGTCTGATCAAACCCCGGATCTGTGGCGTTGAGTCAGACGCAAACCAAGCGCGAATGGGCAGGAGATCGTGCGCGGTGCAGTAAACAGCGATCAGCAGCAGGTCGAGGTCGGCGTCCATCGAGGCCCCCCTTGGGTCGGCGCTGGGTATTGAGCAGCGCCGTCTTCGACCTGTCTGCGTTATGTCCCCCTCACGTCCACCGCCCGACCCCGGCCGTGGAACGACTCATCTAGTGCCGCCCCGCACGATCCGCTGAAGTCAGCAGAGGGATCGCCCGGCCATGAACGTGCCAAACCCGCACCGCTGACGAGCCCTGGACGCCGAGACGGCGCCCGACGTCGCCGTTAGCCTCGACCCTCATGACCGCACCTAGCCGGTTTGAGTCGTTCTCCGAGCAGGTGCGTGCCTGGGCAGGGGTCGCGGATCGCATCGACATCGACGCGCTCTGGGACGGTGGCGCCCAGCTCGCGAACGAGGACGGCGAGTGGGTGAAGGTCACGGTCGGGCTTCGCCAGTTCGTGCTGAGCGTATGCGGTGCCGATGTTCCCGTTACGGTCGGGCAGAGGTTGAAGCGAGCGCCGCAGATCGTCGAGAAGCTCAGCCGCCATCCGACCATGAAGCTCTCGCGGATGCAGGACATCGGCGGTTGCCGCGCAATCTTGCAAGGAGGACACGACGAGATCCGCCGGGTCGCGTCGCGCATCGAGCGCAACTGGAGGATCAAGCACCGGAAGCACTACACATTGGCGGAGCCGGCACGGAGCGGATACCGAGCGCTCCACATCGTGGTCGAGCGAGACGAAAGGCTGATTGAGATTCAGCTACGAACCCCGCGCGAACACGCCTGGGCGGAGGCGATCGAACGGACCGACAAGCGGCTAGGGCTGGACCTGAAATCCGGCCGCGGGCCAGGCGTTCTGCTCGACTACTTCCGTCTCGCTGCCGATGGTCTGGCGATGGACGACGAAGGCGTGGCGGCCGGGTTAGGCTTCATGCGAGACTTCGACAAAGCGCGCGATGCCGCGCTCCCGTACTTCACGAGGGAGTGACCTACATGCCCCTGATCCACTACCTCCTCATCTACAACATCGATCTCGGTCGCCTCGTCGACACCGAGGAGTTCACCGACGCCGTTGCCGCAGGGAACAGATACGCGGAGCTCGAGCGCAAGTATGCCGGTCAGGGGGCGATCGAAATCGTGCTTGTTGGCGCCGACTCCATCGAGACGATCAAGCGAACGCACGGCCAGTATTTCGCCGAGAACAGCTCCGCAACGGCGTCGCCGTATCTCGCTGGCGTGTAGCGCTCCGGCTGGCCGCCGCCCGCCGGCTCGGCGGGTCGGCATCGACGCGAGCCTGGCTAGGAGGCTCCTGAAGAAGTGCTGTTCGGCCGCGGGCCTGCCGGACGCGGGTGTGGGTGAGAATGGCGGGCGTGGGTGCTCGCTGCTCGGCGGTGGCGCGTCGGGGCGCGCTCAGGCGGTCTGGGCGCCCAGATGACGAGCGATCGGGTTGAGATTGACGAGCGCGGCTGCCCAGGCGGCTTGTAGTCGTGCCTTGGCGCGGCCGATGTAGCGGCTCTTGCGGGCTCCGTAACGATGCGCGAGCAGACCGAGCAGCCGCTCGATCCGCGGCCGGGTGCGCCGCAGATGCTCGGCCGTGGCCGGGTCCTGGTTTGCGTCTGACTCAACGCCACAGATCCGGGGTTTGATCAGACCGCATCCGTAGGCTCTCGGGCTCGTCGAGGAGGAGCCGGGAATGACCGAGCAAGGACCATCGAGCGGGCGTCGTCGTAAGCGGTTTCTGTCGCCCTCACAGAAGTATGAGATCTGGATCGGGCTGCTGCGCGGCGAGAGCACGATCAGCGAGGCCGCCGACCGCGCCGGTGTCGATCGCTCGACGGTGATGAAGCTGCGCACGGTCGCCAAGCAGGGCGCGTTGGAGGCGCTCGCGGCGTCACGCCCCGGCGTCAAGGCCGGCGGCGTCGATCCGCAGCTCGCCGAGGCAAGGGCGGAGATCGCCAGGCTGTCCGAAGCGCTGAAGGAGATGGGCGTCAGGCTGATGCTGGCCGAGGGAAAAGGGCGTTGGGACTGAGTGGCCCGGTCCCGCGGCGCGTCGACGCGGCCACCAAGGCCGGGCTCCTGAAGCTCATCGACCAGGCGACCGCGGCCGGCTGGGAGCACCGCCGCGCCTGTCGCTACCTCGAGCTGGCCGAGGGCCGCGCGTGGCGCTGGTGGGAGCGCCGCGAAGCCGGCCGCCTCGAAGACCGGCCGGCGGGCGGGCGGCCCGTGCATGGCCTGCTCGCCGACGAGCGCGCCGCGATCATCGCGCTGTTCGATCAGTGGGGCGAGACCGATCGCTCGCATCGCAAGCTCGCGCACCGCGGTTCCTACGAGCAGCTGGTGTGGGTCTCACCGGCGACCGTCCGGCGTGTTCTTGCTGCAAACGGTCTTGTTCTGCGAAGGCCCAGGCGCGCGGGCCGGTCCGAGCGCCGACCGTTTCCGGAGTGGGCGACCTACACCAAGCACTCGATCTGGATCTACGACGTCACGCACTTCGCCGGTTGCCCGCGGGTCGCGGTGATCACGATCATGGACCTCGTCACCCGCAAATGGATCTGCGAGGTCGTCTCGGGCGAGGAGACCAGCACCCAGATCCAGGCCGCGTTCTGCGACGCGCTGGAGCTCGAGGGCCTGGACGAGCTCGTCGCCGCCCACCAGGACAGCCTCGCCGATCCTCTCCTCGATGATGCTGTTCGCCGGCCGATCCTGCTGGCGGTCTCAGACAACGGGCCGCAGATGACCTCCGGATCGACCAGGGAGTTCATGGCGATGTGCGCGATCGCGCAGCACTTCGGGCGGCCCGGCACCCCGACCGACCAGGCCTGGATCGAGAGCCTCTTCAGCCACATCAAGGCCGACTGGCCACACCTCGACAAGGTCACCGACGCCGCCGTCCTGCGCGCCGAGCTCGCCATCGTCCGCGTCGAGTACAACACCGTCCGCCTGCATGCCGGCATCGGGTACGTCACGCCCGACGACGAGCACGAAGGCCGCGGCCCACAGATCCGACGAGCACGTCGCGTCGGGCTCATGCGCGCCCGCCGCCAACGCATCGCGTACCATCGCCTGCAGCACCATCAACGCCAACCGCCGGAGAGCCGCTGATGCGGGCTAATCAACTCCGCGATCTGTGGCTTTGAGTCAGACACACGTCAGTCCTCGAGCGCATGGCGGGCAGCGATCAGCAGTTCTTCGTCGGCTGCGAGCGTAACCACGCGGTCACCGCGCTTGGTGGTGCAGCGCTCGCGCAACGGGCAACCGTCGCAGATATGCTTGGAGAAGTGCGCGCGGCGCTGTCCGGATGGCTCGCTGCGGATCGCGGCGACCTGACCGGCCGGGCACGTGACCGTACCCGCGTCCAGATCGATGTCGAAGTCGCGCTTGGCCACGCGACCCTCCATCGCCGCGCCCGGCGGCACCGGTGCGAGCACCTCGATGTCTCGCTCGGCCAGTTCTGCGCGGACCGGCCCGGTGCCGTAGGCGGTGTCGCCGAGCACGCGCTGCGGGCGCAGCTGCTCGGTCTGGCTGTCGATCAGCGGCGCGGCCTGCGGGCCGTCTTGCTCGAGACGCCGGCGCGACCGCGACGGCGGTGATCAGCGGCTCGGTGGTGTTCGTCACCGACGCCGACAGCTTGTAGCCGTCAAAACGCTGATGCCGGCTCTTGCGGCCATGACGCATCTCCGTGTCGACGGTCGAGATGATCCGGTCTGACGCCGTGCCGCGATGCAACCTCGGGACACCGTCGTCATCGATGTCGAAGTCCTGGCCGACCAGATCGCGCAGCAGCCTGTGCGCGTCGGCGACGCGCTCGTCGTCAAGCAGCCCGTCAGCCCGCTCGACGGCACGCAGCGCGCGCTCGGCGTCCTGCGCGACACGCGTCAGCATCCGCTCGCGCTCGGCCTTCTCACGCCAGCGACAATCGGGCTTGTCGTTGGGTTGGGCGTAGTCGAAATCCAGGCCGTCATCGAGGCGTTGCCCCGCACCCTCATCGACGGCCGCGATCGAGTCGAGCAACTTCTTGACGCCGTGGCGAACCAACCGGACGGTGTCCTGCGTGGCCGCCGCGCCGAGCATCGGCGTCGAGTCGATGATCTGCTCGACCGTGCCCTCAAGCAGCCCGATCTCCTCGGCCAACCTGAGCGTCGCCTCCAGCGCCACTCCCTCCTTGCCATGCAACAACAACCTCGCGCGGTACTTCGTCAACGACGTCGGATGCCAGCCCTCGTGATCGACCGCGAGCCCAAGCGCGATCTTCCACCGCAGATCCCACGCGACCGCCTGCATCGCCGCCTCATCCGACAAGCCGGTCCGGTGCTGCAACAGCAGCACCTTCGCCAGCAGCGACGGCGCGATCGACGGGCGTCCCATCCCAGCCGAGTAGCACGCAGCGAAGTCCTCATCACGCACGATCCGGTCACCGTGCTCGGCCAACAACGCGTAAAACGAGCCCTCCGGCAACGGCCGCGCCAACAGCGCCGCATCGAACATCCCAACCTGAGCAGACCGTGTCGCGAGCATCCCGCAATGGTCTTAAACCCACCGGACGGCAACCCGACTATTTCAGGAGTCTTCTAGAGCGAGAACGCCGGTGCAACCCGACTGCGGCGCTCACACCGGAGCTAGCTCCGCACCCATGGTCGCGAACGCGGCGGCGGCTACGAGGAGTACAGGTCGCGGCCCTTCTCGGTCAGAGCCCACCTGTTGCCGGTCACCGTGACGAGCCCTTCGCCGCGAGCCGCCTCGAGCTCTGCCGCCAGCGCTTCGGCATCCACCTGATCGATCGCCTTCGCGTCGATCTGCTGGAGCGTCATCGGCGCGTCCGTCATGCCGAGGATCTGCAACGCATTGTAGATCGTCATGCGCCGCAGCCTAGATCGCGGCGATAGACCCTCTGGACGTCCGTTAGCGGCGCATACGTGGGCGCGAGGCTCGGCCTACATCGTCTCAGCGGTCTCGACGCCGACGCGAGCTCTGCCACGAGGTCATCGACGAAGCGCATCATGTGACGCTCGTGCGGAGTCCTGACACGCGCCTCGCCAACACCGGAGGCGCGGACGCTGATCGGCGCGGAGGAGACGTTGATCGTGGGTCCGCCACTGCCGTCTGCGACGTTGATGCGTTGGCGACCAGGCGGGAAGTGCGCTGCGGCGCACACGCGGCGCATCGCGCCGTGCCGAGGCCAAGGAGATCGCCTGCACGGACGCGTGGCGTGCTGCCACTCGCGACCGATCGCCCGACGCTGGGCAAGGAACCCGGCCGTGCCCACGGTGCGACTGCCATCGCCTGATCGAGCTCCTGCTTCGCTCGGATCGCCTCGCGGGATCGCCTTCGGAAGTCGGCGACCGCTTCGGTATAGCCCTTCTCGGCCTGCTGCGCCGCGTCGAGGTTCTGCTTCGCCGGGACCGCGACGGACGCAAGCGCGCCGACACCCGCGGTCAGCGCTCCGCCGCCGGCGAGCCGATCCCACCCGCACCGGGGGTCCGCGCCCATCAGCGAGCCGCCAAGGGCGACTGTGGCCCCGCCGAGAGACCGCACAAACGCGGCTAGCCTTCGCTCACCTCCCGCCTGCCAGCTGAGAGGTGCTGAGTTGTCCCCGTCGACCGAGCTGCAACCCGGTCGTCGTCGTCGTTGTTCTGGGAAGAGATGGTCGGCCGCGTAGCCGTCGCGGTGCGGTGGGCGGTCGCCAATCGCGTCGCGTGGGCGAAACGTGGGCGGTCCCTCGGCGACTCAGGCCGATGCAGATGGCCCGTCATCGCTGAGCCCGGCACGCCGGATCGCCTGCAGAGCGGCGAGATCGCGCGGCCATCTGAGGCCTGGTGACGATCCCTGATTGCTGCCGGGCCTGCAATCGGGGAGACAGGATTTGACCCTGCGACCGCCCGGCCCCCAGCCCGATCATCCACTTTCCTCCAAGTTGGTTATTCGGCTATTTAGAGGGATTTACTAGTTCTCAGTTCTTCTGAGTTGTCCTAAGATTGGACCCCGTTTTGGACCCCGGGGTTGCGTATGCAACGAAGTGGAGGTCAGAGGTCCCCCGGTCTCATCGGTCAGTGGGCTGAGTCGCGCCATCCGGCAGTTGGTTCCCAGACTCGCCTCGTGTTCTCGCCGGCGAGCACGGGATCGAAGACCTCAGCGGCGATGCGGTAGCCGTCATGCAGTTCAGGCTCGGCCGGGACGTCACGCGCGAGCCGGCGCCAGCCGACTGCCCAGTCCGAGGGTGGCGCCGGCAGCGAAGCTGGCACCGCGTGCGCCTCCCGGCGGCCGAAGATCGCGGCGATCGCCTCTGCGAGCCTCGCCGCTCCGATCGCGGACGTGTTGGCGATCACGACGACGTCGACGAGATCCTTCACTCTGGTGCTCGTTCGCCCACCTGCGTACACACGGGTGTAGGCGTGGAGCTTCTCGGCGAGGTGCTGCTCGATGGCGAGCGCCGGCACCGGCACGCTCTCGAT
Source organism: uncultured Actinomycetes bacterium (assembly GCA_963743055.1). Taxonomy (GTDB): domain Bacteria; phylum Actinomycetota; class Thermoleophilia; order Solirubrobacterales; family Solirubrobacteraceae; genus CADCVQ01. Next base: position 105,045 of record CAVUOK010000013.1, read on the forward strand.
GCCGGCGAAGCCCAGCAGGTTCGACGTCATGATCGCGTCAGGCACGAGCACGGGTTCGGCTGCGAATCCGAGGTCGATCACGACTCGCTCGAACAGGCGCCCGGCGAGCGACGCGGTCACCCTCCATCGTTGACCGCCGCCTGGCAGCTCAGCGTCGGCATCAGCGCGTTCGAGAGCGAATGTGAAGAGATCCCCGAGGTCCCGTGCGGCGGCATCCAAGAGCATCTCGACCGCATCATCTTCTCCGTGGCGCCAGTCGAAGTCCGCGTCCTTGGTGCTCCGCGCGGCATTCCCGAGCCGCAGCTCAAGTGCGAACCCTCCCTTGAGGACCCATTCGCCTGGAGCCCGCGCCACGAGGCGGGCGAGCAGCCGCTCGAAGACGATCCGCTTGCGCAGGCGTGACAGTCCGACGGCTTCGCTCTGAGCCTGCTTGAGCCGTGCCTCGAGCGCCGTTCGGAATGCCTGTGCGGTCGCGTACCTCATCGGACGAGACGGGCGATCTGCCGCTGGACCGTCGCGGGGAAGTCCTCGGCGCTGGCCCCTAGGCGGCGTTTGGTCGTCAGCCCTCGCCGCAGTGCCTGGTCAGCCGCCGCCTCGACCTGCTCGGTCAGACCCCCCGCGCGCAGCATGTCGATGACGGTCCTCTCGACGGTGGTAACCGGAACGCCCAGTACGAGCCGGCGCTGCGCCGACGTGACCGGGAACGCCGTGGCATGGACGACGACGCCGTCGATCGCTTTGCGGCGATGGGTGCGCGGGACCGTCACGTGGACAGCGTCGGCGATCACGTCGGCCAGGTCGTCGAGCTCGAGTGCGCTCTCGTGCGAGATCACGGCGTCAGCTGAGGGCGGCGTGCTCAGCCACGCGGCGACGATGTGCTCGTGAGGGCTGCTTGGGAAGTCGCGCAGCCGATAGACGCCTCGGCTCGCCCGCAGCAGACGACCGCCAGGTCGCGCGTGATGCGAGATCGTTCCACGGGATATTCCGGCCGCGGTGGCTTCGCGAGCCGTGAGATAGCCCGAATGCGTCTCGGCCAGCGAGTAGAGCGCTTCGGCATAAGTGTCACCTTGTTGTTTGATATCTTCGAACATTGCGGTGACAGTATCAGGGCTTGCGGTCTGCGCTGCGCGCATCCAGCGCGCTGGTCCGACCTCGCCAGCGACCGCGGAAATCAGCTCGGTCGGTGGGCGCGGGTCACAGCCCCGGCAGCCGCTGCTCGGGTTCGTTGAGCCGGCCGTAGACCTTCTGCGCGAGGTATGCGCGCACGATCGCTCCGAAGGCGGGGTCGTCGATCATCCGCCCGAAGAACTCCTGGTTGGCGTCGAGCCGATCGATGACGAGTCCTTCGAGAACCTTGTCGAGCGCGAGCTTGAAGTTCTCCGGCGTGTTGACGCGCGCCTGCGTGGCGAGCGCCTCGTTCTCGACGCACGACTGCTCGATCTGATCCACGAACACCTTGTCCGCCTCCGTGAACTCCGTGCCGAAGCGCTCGTTGAGCGTGTCGATGATCTCCGAGAGCTTTGCGAACAGTGGGTCCTGGCCACCCGTCCCCTCGCCCGTGAAGCCGGCGATGACGCCGCCGCCTTCGACAAGCGAGAGATCGTGCTCACCGATGAGCTCGGTGCGCAGATGCGTGAGCACCACGTCGTCGGAGAGGTCCAGCGCGCCGGACTGCTCGCGCGGCAGACGCAGCGCGAGAAAGCGACTGTAGGTGTAGAGCTGCTCGAGGTCGGCGTCGGCGAATGGGACGATCTGGGCGAGGAACGCGTACACGCGCACGAACGCGGTGAGCGCGGCGCGGAAACGCCTCGCGCCGGTCGTCGTCTTCGAGCGCCGCGTAGCGCTCGATCGCCGGGTCGAGCTTTGCGTACAACGCAGCGTTGGCCGCCCCGCTCGACCCCAGGAACGCCGCCGTGAACGCAGCGGACTCTTCCCGGTCGATGACAGCGAACTCGTCCACTCGCGCTGCCGCGTTGTAGAGCAGGTTCGGGTCGGTCGGCTCCGCGATGGTCGCCTCGAAGAACGGCGCGAAGCCATCCTGGATCTGCTCGGTGTCGTTGGCGAAGTCCAGGACGAACGTGTCGGTCTTGCCGGGGTAGATGCGGTTCAGGCGACTGAGCGTCTGCACGGCCTTGACGCCCTCGAGCTTCTTGTCCACGTACATCGTGTGCAGCAGGGGCTGGTCGAAGCCCGTCTGGTACTTCTCGGCGACGATCAACAGCTGGTAGCCGTCGCCTGCGAACTCGGCGGGCAACGCGCTCTCGGCGAGACCGCCGTTCATCTGTGGCTCGGTGTAGGGGCCGCCGTCGTCTTCGACCGCGCCGCTGAAGGCGACGAGCGTGCGCACGTCGTCGTAGCCCTTCTCGGCGATGTACACGTCGATCGCGAGCTTGTAGCGCACGGCGTGCAGGCGGCTGCGGGTGACGACCATCGCCTTCGCGTGGCCGCCGATCTTCCGACGGGTGTGCGTGCGGAAGTGCTCGACGATCACCTCCGCCTTCTGCGCGAGGTTCGTCGGGTGCAGCGAGACGAAGCGCGCGAGCTGCGTAGCGGCCTTGGCCTTGTCGACATCGGGATCCTGAGCAGCCGCCGAGGCGATCTTCCAGTACGAGCCGTAGGTCGCGTAGCCCTTGAGCACGTCGAGGATGAACTCCTCTTCGATGGCCTGCTTCATCGAATACAGGTGGAACGGGCCGTAATTGCCGTCGACGTCCGGAGTCCCGAACAGCTCGAGCGTCTTCGCCTTCGGAGTTGCCGTGAACGCGAAGAACGACAAGTTGGTCTGACGGCCGCGCGCGCCCACCGCGGTCGCGAGCTCCTCTTGGGCGTCGTCGCGCACCTCTGCGGCAGCGTCGTGCGCGGCTGCGCCCTCGAGCTGCTGCTCAGCGGTCGCTCCGAGGACCTGCTTGAGGTCCTTGGCGGCCTCGCCGGTCTGGCTGGAGTGCGCCTCGTCGACGATCACCGCGAAGCGGCCGGTCTTGAGTTCAGCGCCTTGCTTCAGCACGACGGGGAACTTCTGCAGCGTCGTGATGATCACCTGGGCGCTACCCCCGGCCAGCGCCCCGGCGAGCTGTGCGGAGTTCTTGTCGATCTTCGCGACGACGCCGGGCTTGTGGTCGAACTGGAAGATCGTGTCCTGCAGCTGGCGATCGAGGACGACGCGATCCGTGATCACGACGACCTTGTCGAACACCCTGCGGTCCCGCGCGTCGTGGGCGTTGGAGAGCTGGTGCGCGACCCACGCGATCGTGTTCGACTTGCCTGACCCTGCCGAATGCTGCACGAGGTATGAGCGGCCGGCTCCGTTGGCGCGGGCGTCGCCGACCAGGCGACGGACCGCGTCCCACTGGTGGTAGCGCGGGAAGATGACCGCGCCGCTCGGCCCCTTGCCGGTTCCGGGCTCGACGTGGATGAAGCGGTGCAGGAGGTCGAGCCAGTTGTCGCGCTGCCAGACCTCCTGCCAGAGGTATGCCGTGCGATGACCATCTGGGTTTGGCGGGTTGCCTGCGCCGCCGTCGGCCGTGCCGATGTTAAACGGGAGGAAACGCGTCTGCGTGGACTGAAGCCGCGTCGTCATGAACACAAGCGCCGGGTCGACGGCGAAGTGTGCGACGGCGCGTTTGCCCGACAGCATGAGGTCCTTTGGTGAGCGGTCCTCGCGGTACTGCTTTTTCGCGTGCTCGACGGTTTGGCCGGTGAGGTGGTTCTTTAGCTCGGCGGTCGCCACCGGCAGGCCGTTGACGAACAACGCGAGGTCCAGCTCGGCGTCGTGCGCGATGGCATAGCGCAGCTGGCGGGTCACGCTGCATCGGTTCGCCCGGTAGCGCGTCTCCAGTTCAGGCGTGAGCCCGTGCGCCGGCCGGAAGTACGCGAGGTCGAACTTGACGCCGAGGTCGGTCACACCACGCCGCAGCACATCGATCACGCCGCGCCGGTTCAACTCGTCGGCGATCCGCGCCTTGAACTTGCGTTGCGCCGTCGTCTGATCGCCGCCGTGACGGCCGATCAGCGTCTCCCAAGCGTCGAGCTGCGTGGCCCCGATGAATGTGAACAGCTCAACGGTGTCGAGCGCAAGGTCGCGGTCGTACGACGTGTTCGCGCCCTGCAGCCACCCGTTCGCGAGCAGGTACGCCTCGATCTCCGCCTCAAGCGCCTCCTCGAAATGCGCGCTCGCCGGACTCATGCCACAGCGTTCGCCATACCCGCGTCCGGAACCTGCAACTTGCCGTTGACAGCGGCGGTGATCAGAGACTGACGGCGCTCAGCAAGGAGGACGATCTGGCGGTTGATCGCTGCGAACAGCTCCGAGTACGCAGCGGACCGAGATGCAAGCTTGCGTCCCAGCTTGCGTTGCGTGGCCACTGGGGGCACTTGAAGCATGACCTTGCGAAGGTCACCGATGTTGATGCCTTTGATGGTCGCCCCAGTGACCATAGAGGCCGCCTGGGCCTGAACTTGTGAGCTCCGCAGTGCGTGGAGCAGCCATAGCTCGTCGACATCAGGCCGTGGGGCGATGCGAGCCACATCCTGGGTGATATTCGCGCCTACCAGCGAGTCGGGCACAAGCTCAACGTCGCCGACAGCGCCGCGGATTGCGAAGACGAGGTCGCGCGCAGCAAGCCGAGACCGTACGTAGCTCGACTCAATGTCGGGCGCCGTGCGGGCAAGCCGTTCCGGGTGAAGTCGTCCGGGCTTAACGTCACCACCTTTCACGAGCAGCACGCCGTCCTTCAGATCAGGTCCCGGAAGCACGATGCCGTACTGAATCGGACGGCTCGCGTCACATAGCTGCGACAGTCGCCATGTAGTCCAACTCCGGTCCTCTCCAAGGTTGAGTTCGAGGTCCTCCGTTGCCGCAAGTCGCTCCGCAAGGAGCCGCACCTGTCGGCGTCGCAAATGCGTCATCGAGTCGATTTCGGCGGTTGCTGTATCGAGGAAGTCGGCGATCTCCTTTCGGCGTTGCCAGGCGCTACGCAGAATGCGTGCGTTTCGCAAGAAGTCTGATGAAATCCGCTTTAGTCCCGCGACTCCTGTCCAGCTGGCCATACCCGTTCCAAGGAAGTCCGCAGCCTGCAAGCGGTACTGGAGAAAGCGCACTGCGGCCGAGTCGGGCGTCCGTACCACGAACACCTCGCTGGTCGCAAGCGCCCGGCGGTTGGTCAAGCCCTGTGCGATGGCGACGCGGCCCCGTCCGAAGGTCGGTGCCACCTTGGGAACCAATAGGACGCCTTCAAGTACTCGGTTGTATGACCGCGTCTCACCATCAAACTCGATCGTCTGCGACGCATCGAACCGGGAGTCGTGCCAGATGCGCTCCAGCGGTAAGAACGAGATCAACGTCCCGGCATCCACACGAGCGAACCCGTGGCTCGGCGGGTCCACTGCGGCCACATCACGAAGACGCACTACGCACGGGCCTCCGCGAGCAACCGCAGGATCTCTCGCTCGACCTCGTCGATCTCAGCGTCGATCTCCTCCAGAGCCGCGGCTCGAAATACTCGTAGAAGTGCCGTGTCAGCGGGATCTCGTAGCCAACGACGGTCTTGCTCTCGTCAACCCATGCGTCGGGCGCGTGTGCAAGCACCTCACGTTCGATGTACTCCTCCACGCGCTCGGAGAGCGGGATGCTTTCCTGGTCGCGCAACTCGGGATCAGGCTCGGGCTGCCCTTTGTGGTCGAGCACGACCTCGCCTTCAGGATCACGGGGCAGGAATGCCGAGACGACGCGCTTCTTCTTCGCCGCAGGAAGCTTCGGGAGCGCCGTAGCGATCTGGGACGTCGCATCTGCCACAGACGCTCCCGCAGCGACCTCAAGGCCGGTGATCGCCGCCTTCACGGCCGCCACGACGTCCTCGCCGAGCTGGGGGGCCAGCACGTCGAGCCGCTCGCCCGCGCCCGCAACATCGACGCGCACTCGCAGCGGTCGCTCAACCGTGACGCGCCGGAACCCGAACGCCTCGTTGTCGAAGATCTTGCTCGTCTCGGTCTCGGCGAAGTCGGCGTACCAGCGGGTGATCTCGCCGATCCCGGAGTCGGGGATCCGCTTGCGCTTGTCCCCCAGCGACTTGGGCATCTTCTCCCACTGCTCGCGCGCGTCGATGAGCTGTACCCGTCCTCGCCGGTTCGGAGCCTTGGCGTTCGTCACGAGCCAGATGTACGTGCTGATACCAGTGTTGTAGAAGAGCTGGTCAGGCAGCGCGACGACCGCGTCGAGCCAGTCGTTCTCGATGATCCAGCGGCGAATCTCAGACTCGCCCGAGCCCGCCGCGCCGGTGAACAGCGGCGAGCCGTTGAACACGATGCCGATCCGCGAGCCGCCGTCCGCGACCGGCTGCATCTTGCTGATCATGTGCTGCAGGAACAGGAAGCTGCCGTCGTTGATCCGCGGCAGGCCAGCTCCGAAGCGGCCGCCGTGTCCGAGCGTGTCGCACTCGTCCCTGACCTGGGCCGCGATCTTCTTCCACTCCACCCCGAATGGCGGGTTCGAGAGCATGTAGTCGAAGCGCCGTGGGTGCTGATCGTTCGACAGCGTGTTGCCGAAGGCGATGTGCCCCGCATCCTGGTCCTTGAGCATCATGTCCGAGCGACAGATCGCGTAGGACTCGGCGTTGAGCTCCTGGCCGAAGACCTCAAGGTGGCCGTCAGGGTTCAGCTCGCGCAGATATTCCTCGGCGACGCTGAGCATTCCGCCGGTGCCGCACGCAGGGTCGTACAGCGTCCGGACGATGCCCTTCGTCCGCAGCTCGGTGCTCTCGCCTGCGAACAACAGGTCGACCATCAGGCGGATGACCTCGCGCGGCGTGAAGTGCTCGCCTGCGGTCTCGTTGGACTGCTCGCTGAAGCGCCGGATCAGCTCCTCGAAGACGTAGCCCATCTGCAGGCTGCTGACGACCTCCGGGTGTAGGTCGATGTCGGCGAACTTGCCGACGACGAGGTAGAGCAGGTCGGCCTCGTCGAGCCGCGTGATCTGCTCGTCGAAGTTGAAGCGCTGGAACGTCTCGAAAGCGCCCGGTGAGAACCCCGCGATGTAGGACTGGAGCGAGCCCTTGAGCTGCTGGGGGTCGTCGAGCAGGCGACGGAACGTCAGCGGCGAGGTGTTGTAGAAGCCCACGTCCCCAGCCGCGCGGCGGAGGATCGGCTCAGGATTCGGACGGTGCCCGTGGCGCTCGAACGCCTTGAGCACGGCGGGCTTGGTCGCCTCGAGTACGCAGTCAAGGCGCCGCAACACGGTAAGCGGCAAGATCACGCGACCGTATTCGGACTGCTTGTAGTCGCCGCGCAACAGGTCGGCGACCGACCAGATGAACGAGACGTGACGACCGTGGCCCTCCACGGCGGGCACGCTATTCGAACGCGGCACCGAGATTGCGCTTCCACGCCTCCACCCGTCGATCGGTGCGACCGGCTCCGCCGCGACCTGGGACGTCGAAGCGAGCATACGTTCGTGTCCGAGGTGGCTGGCACGATCATCGAGGCATGGGCCTCAGCCTCCTCCCCGTCGTCAAGGCGTATCCGGTGATCGATCCCGTCTCTCAGACGGAGGCCGTCTGTGTCGCCGGGATCTCGATGGTCCCACCGCACCGCTGGATCCGGCTCTTCCCGTTGGACTATCGCGGACTCCTCCACGCACAACGCTTCAAGAAGTACGAGGCGATCGAGCTCGAGGCTCGCAAGAGCACCAAGGACTCCCGGCCCGAGAGCTTCACCCCGGTCCTCGATTCGATCGCGATCGGCGAGTTCATCGACACCGACAACGGGACGTGGCGGCGACGGAAACGGTTCTTGGACGATGTGGAGGACGAGTCCATGTGCGAGATCCAGCGCCGACAGAAGAGCGAGCGCAAGTCGCTCGGACTGTTTCGCCCGTTGGAGGTCACGGACCTGAAGGTCACCGCCGCGGAGAAGGGCTTCGCCGACGCGCAGTGCGCTCTGCTCAACCAGGCGTCGCTGTTCGGAGATCGTGCTGGCGACGACACGCGCGCGGCGCTCGAGCCGCTCCCCGTGAAGGCCAAGTTCGCCTACCGCTGCTCGGACCGCGCCTGTCCAGGCCATAGCCAGTCATTGATCGACTGGGAGCTCGGAGCGCTGCACCGCAGCCTGATCGAGACGGGCAACGACGAACCCACGATTCACGCGAAGATCCGCGAGAAGTTCTTCGATCAGTACGGCAGCGACCGCTACGACACGCGGTTCATCACGGGCAGCATGCTCAGGCACCCGGGCTCGTTCCTCATCCTCGGCCTCGTGCATCCCAAGCGCGCGCCCCGCCCACAGGAGGCGTCGCTGTTCTGATGCCGAATAGGGTCCGGGCCGTGACACCAAAGGTCTTCACCGTCGGGTACCAGGGTCGGTCGCTCGACGACATGATCGCGGAGCTCGCCGACGCGGGCGTCGAGCGGCTCGTCGACGTTCGCGAACTGCCGCTCTCGCGGCGGCGCGGCTTCTCAAAAACAGCGCTCGGAAGCGCGTTGCACGAAGCCGGCATCGCGTATACCCACGTGCGGGCACTCGGCAACCCTAAGCCGAACCGCGAGCGGTATCGAGCTGGCGATGTTGAGGGTGGCGCGACGGTCTACCGCAAGCATCTGAACAACGGATCGAGGTCGGCGCTCGTTGCCCTCTCCGACAGCCTCGACGACGATGCTGCCTGCTTGCTGTGCTTCGAGCGCGATCACACCGAATGCCATCGAGACGTGATCGTCGAGGCGCTCCGGGAGCTGCATCCCGGGCTGGCCGTGACCCACCTGTAGTCGGACGGTGTCCGACTGACGCAATGGAGCGCTTGGCCACGGGCATCCCAGGCCTACGGCCTGGTCGGGTCCGTCGCAGCATCCGGCTCGGCGTCCACCGCATGTGACTCGTCCGCGAACGCCGCGTTGACCATCTCGACCTCGTGCTCGCTCGGCGCGTAGTGCGCATAGCTCTGCGTCGTCTTGGAGTCGGCGTGCCCGAGGAACTCTTGAATCGCGCGTAGCGGCTGCCCGGATGCAGCAAGGCGGGTCGCGAAAGTGTGGCGCAGGTCATGAAAACGGACCACGCGCACGCCGGCATCCGTGCAGGCCTGCTTGAAGCGGCGGCTGAGCTTGGTGCGATCGAGCGGTCGTCCCGATTGCGGGTGCGCGAACACGAGATCGTCGTCGGTGCCGTAGGCCGTCCGTCTTGACCAGCGGTCGAGCTCTCGCGCGAGCCGGTCGGCCATGGGAACGGAGCGGCGTGTCGACAGGTCCGACTTGCCCTCCCCGGAGTGCTCGCCGCGGACCCAGGCGTTGCGCACCCGGATGCGCTGAGCGGCCCAGTCGACATCGTCGCCAGCGCAGGCCGAGCAGCTCGGATTGCCGCAGCCCGGTCATCGCGGCGGCGAGGACGACAACGCGAATCACGGGACCGAGGACGTCGGGCGGAGGCGGCGGAGCGCTTCCGGGACGACCGCGACCTGTCGGTGCAGGTGCTCGCATGACGACGTCGTCGGGGATCGCACGCAGCACAGCCTCGAGCTCGGCGACCGTGAGGAATTGCAGATCAGGGTTGGCGTCGCCGGCGCGGCGACGTTTCGGCCGGCTCGCGCGGCGAACGGGATTCTGCGTGGTCCACCCGCGGTCGATCGAGTGCTCGAAGACGGAGTGCAGAAACGTCAGCACATTGCGAACGGTCTTGGGCGCGCGTCCGGCTTCCAGCATCGTGGCGGCAACGGTTTCGACGTCCGCGATCGTCACCCGGTCGAGAGGCTTCGCACCCAGTCGCGGGGAGATGTGGACGCGTTGCATCGACTCGCAGTTCTGTAGGTAGGACTTGCGCGCGCCCTCGACGGCGAGCCGCCGCCGCAGCGAGTCGGTGGCTTCGTCGAGCGTGTGCCGCTCGGTGCCGCTCCGGATCGGACGACGTTCCTCGGCCTCCTGAATCTCGCGGAACTGCCGCTCAGCCTCCGAGCGGGTCAGGCCGCCGGTCCCGGCGTCGGCACGGACGGCGCCGATCTTGCGGTTGAGCTTGCGCCCGTCGAGCGTGCGCCAGCGCCCGTAGTACGCGTCGTGCTTGATGTAGAGCTGGCCCGTCCCGTGTCCACGTCGTGCCATACGTCGATCAGGGCGGTGGAGCGGCGTCCGCAGGTCATCTGCGATCAGGGCGCGCTGCGGACGAGCCCGGTCCGCGCTCGACGGTGATCATCCATGCGTCGATCGCCGAGCGGCGATAGCGGACGTAGCGGCCGAGTCGCAGGTGCGGGAGGGCGTTGCGGCGCGTCTCAGCGTAGACCCAAGAGCGCGTGACGCGCATGAGGTCGGCGACGTCGTCCGCCGTGAGGAGTTGGTCGTGGTCGTCGGTCATGCGCTCTACCGCTGAGGAGCGCCGGACGGCCGAACTGGCCCCCATGCGGAACGATTTCGTCAGTTCACGCAGCTCTGAGGTTGATCGATCTGTTGCGCGTCGACGCGCACCCTCCGAGACGAAGGCCGTGTCGTCGCCTTTTCTCGGCCGTTGCTCTTTCTTCTTCGTTCCCTCTTCTCCACCCACTCCCTCAAGACTGACTGCCAGCCCCGGGATCCCCCTGCTGATGCTCAGCCACCCCAAGGGCTACCTGACCACCGCATCGAATCACAACGTGGAGAGGGGGTGGCCAGGTAGCACGCCGGGGACAAGGGCGTGCATTTGCAGGGGGATCCGGGGCAAAAGGCCTCCGCGTCGCGGAGGCCATCACGGAGGCCTTCGCGGAGGCCGTTGACCGCGACCGATGCCAGTAGCGCCACGACGCGGGCCAAGAGTGCCGCGCTTGCTGCAGTCTCCCGTCCCGAGGACCATCACCACGCATCCCCCTCCGGCCGTCGCCCATGGTCTTAGATAGATCTGGCTCCGTCTGCCTTCCGGCAGATACTGGACGTATGCCGCGAAAACAGCCCGACCGCACGGCTTCGCCGGGATGCCGGTCCTAGCGATGCCCACTCCTCGACGGAAGGGAAGAGCGGGAGGAGCGGCGACGGCTACCGGTGTCGACTTTCAAGCCCGCCTCGCAGCCTACGTCGCGTGCGCGATGCTTGCCGACACGGATGCGTCGCCGATGTGGGACTGGCCCGAGGCAGACACCGTTGAGGCAGTGTTCGCGGAGACTGACGAGCCAGCGGACGACTTGCTGGTGACGACCTCCGGTGGCGCGCGTGCATATGTGCAAGCCAAGTTCCGGTTGCTACTCAGCGAGTCCGCAACTTCGCAGCTCGGGAGCGCCATCGGCCAACTCGTTCGGCAGTTTCGTCGCCTGCAACCGCAGGCCGGGTCGAACGATCGGCTGGTGCTCGCAGTCGGACCGACGAGCAGCGCCCCGGTGCGCGAGCACCTGCCGAGGATTCTTACCCGAGTACGGGCGCTGCCCGCCTCGCAGCCGATCTCAGCCATAGCGAAGAACAACGTCGAGCATGACGTGCTCCGCACCCTGCTTGCCCATGTAGAGCGAGAGTGGAACAACGAGGCGGGATCCGCGGCATCGGACGTCGAGCTACGCGCGTTCCTGCAACAAATGCGGGTCTCGGTTCACGACCTTTATGACGACGGGTCCGACATCCGCGAGGCCAAGACCTTGCTGCGGCAATCGGTGTTGAAGCATTCAGCACAAGCCGGCGTCGTCTTCGACGCGCTGGTCTCGACGACGGTGGGATTCAGCGCAGCTCAGACCGGCACGGATCGGATCGGCGCGCAAGCCGCGCTCGCTCGGCTCGGCATCGAGCTGCGCGCCGTGCCGAGCTATCGCAGCGATGTCGGGAAGCTTGTCGCTCACTCTCAGCGCACGGTCCAGCACTTGGAACGGTTCGGGTCGATTGCCGGTGAAGGCGGCACGGCCGTGACGATCGAGCGAACTGCACCCGCAGCGCTGCGGCGAGCTATCCGCCAGCGATCGGTCGTCGTCACCGGTGATCCCGGCGCCGGCAAGTCGGCGACGCTGTTTGAGTTCGCACGCGCAGCGATGACCGATGGCCGCAATGTCGTCGTCTTGGCTTCGGACCAGCTGGCCGCAGCCTCGCTCGGCGAGCTTCGCCAGGAGCTTGGCTTGGAGCACGAGGTCGTCGATGTGCTGATCAACTGGCCTGGCGTCAACCCCGCTTTCCTGGTCGTCGACGCGCTCGACGCGGCGCGCGGCGAGCACACGCAGCAGACCTTGCTTGACCTGATTGGGCGCGTCGGTGCGCACGCCAAGCGCTGGCGGATAGGGGCGTCGATTAGGCGGTTCGACCTTCGCTACAACCAAGACTTGCAGGCGCTGTTCGGATCTCGCCACGAGACGTCAGAGGAAGCGTTCCGATCCGCTGAGTTTCCCAACCTCAGCCACTTCAATGTGCCGCTGCTCTCCGACGAAGAGCTCAGCCAATTGCAGACGCTCGCGCCGTCATTGCACGCAATCGTCGGAGGCGCCAGCACCGAACTCCGGTCGCTGCTGCGGGTGCCGTTCAACCTGCGACTACTCGCGGAAGCTGACCACGCTCGGCGTCGCCCGTGCCGAACTGGCTCCGGTCACCACCCAGTTGCAACTCTTGGAGCTGTACTGGCAGCATCGCGTCTCGCAGCCGAACGGCGGCGATGCTCGTGAGGCGGTACTCCGTGCAGCTTGCGAAGCGATCACCGAAGCTCGTGCATTGCGCCTCAATCGTTCGGCCTTGCAGACGCAAGTCGCTTTCGCGACTCCCCTGGCTGAGCTGCTGAGCGCACACGTGCTCGCCGAGGATGGGTCCAGCGGAGTGGCCCAGCGCGAGGTCATCACCTTCGCTCATCACGTCCTATTCGACTACGCCGCAGCACGCCTGCTTCTTCGTGGGACACCGGAAACCGTGGTGCGGCGAACCCGAGCTAATCCGGAGCTTCTGCTGGTCATCCGACCCAGTTACGACCTGCACTTCCGCTACGCGTGGGAGTGCAGCAGCGACAGGCAGCCGTTTTGGGGGCTGGCGATCGATATGGCTGGACAAGCCGACCTCCCGGCAATTGGGGTTGTCATCGCGACGGGAGTCGCCGCCCAACTGATTGCTTCGGTTGATGATGTCGGGTCATTGCTGACGGCACTCCAGGCCACCGATGCTGCCCGGCAGACCGCCGCACATGACGTGCTCCAGCATCTGGTCGGAGCCCGGTTGGCTGCGGGCGCGTTCGGAGCAAGCATCCCAATCGACCTTCGCCAGGTTTGGGCCGAGATCGCTGCTGCTCTTGCTACGCGGCTCTGCATCCGGATCGCGTTCAGTGTGCGAAACCTCTTGATGGAACTCTGCGAGAAACCAGAGCACTTCAACGATGCGCAACGTGCGTTCGCTGGAACTGCGGCTCGTGCGTTACTGAACTGGTCATTGGACGCCCGACAGCATGATCGGTACCTGGTTCGGACCGGGATTTCAGCAGTCGCTCGGACGTTCGCGAGTGACCCCGTCGCCGCCGAAGCGGCGCTCCGTTCACTTCTCGTATCAGAGCGGCTCAGCGCCTTCGGCTACATCGAGATGCCAGCGCTATCCGACGAGGTTTCGCACCTGATTGACCACGCGCCTGATCTGGTCCGGGACATCTATGCCACTGCGTTCGAGTATCAGGAGACATCTGACGAACCGACATCCATGCGGGAGGGAGTGCTGGCGCTGAACTCCCGCAGGAGTCAGGACTACCAACACGCGCACTACGTGCTTGCCAAGGCCTACCCCGACTTTCTGCGGGCTGCCCCTGCCGAGGCGCTCGATGCGCTCGGCCGGGTGTGGCTGAGCTTTGTTCGCCATCGACGCTCCGGCGGGCCACCTGAGCCGCCACCCATCACGGTGAGATGGAACGGCGCGGATGTCGAGATCCAGCCGGATGGCAGCTACTGGCGCGAGCGCGATGACAGCCACGACGATGAAGTCAAGATGCTGAAGGCGTTCGAGAGGTGGCTGTCGGAGACTGCCACCGCCGGCGCCCAACCGCTCGGCGACGCTCTGGCGGTCTTGTGTACGGAAGCGCGGCCGACGGCTATCTGGCGACGAGTGATTGGAGTGGCCGCCGGGAGCCCTGGGCCATTCGTCCCAATGCTCGAGTCGCTGATGACGACACCCGCCGTCCTGGCGTCGCCCGAGCTGGAGGACGCCGCCGGCAGGTTCTTGCGCGCTGGTTTCGTGAGCTTCTCTCGGGACCCGCGCCGCCGGATCGAGAGTGCGATCATGTCTATCCCCGACACGGTCTCAAATCCACGCATCGACGACCCTGATCGTGCCCGCCACCATGCCGAGCGGTCTCGCAACCGGCTGCTGGGTTGTCTTGACGAATCTCTGCTCGTGACGGCTGAGGCACAGCAAGTATTGGCGGCCCTGACCGCCGCAGACGCCGTGCCAGAGTTCGGCAACCGCCAGATCGAAGCCGGATGGACAGGACGAGCCTACACCGACCGAGATGTGCTCGCTGAACAAGGGGTCGACGTCGACGCCGCTCCCAATCGTCGGCTGCAAGACCTTCAAACACCTGTCGAAGCGTTCGCGACGACCCACCTCAACGGCGCACCTGCAGCAGACACGCTGCGCTCGATCGAGCTACAGCTCAGGAGCCTCTGGGGCGCACTCCAGTCCGCGCCAGATGACGGCGCTGATCAGCTCCAGATCGACAGGAGCTGGGGACATGCGAGTGCTGCCGCCGAAGCCATCGCCCGCGGACGAGACCTCGCTGTCGACTCAGCAGTTGTCGTCCTCGCTCGCGAGATCTTGCTGGCATCGGCGACCCACCCGCTACCCAGGCCGAGCACAGACCTGAGTCAGTTCGACGAATCTCCCTCCTGGGGCAACCTGGCACCGCGCATCGAGGCCGCCGAAGGGCTGCTCTGTCTCGCCTGGCATGAAGACCTGGCGACGACGGAAGTCCTCGATGCGCTCAACCAGCTGAGCACGGACAACGTTCCAGCGGTGCGTTACCAGATAGCTCGACGCCTCGCGTTGCTGCTGAAGACTGCGCCGGACGCGATGTGGACGATCGCGGATCGCATGCTCGCCGACGACTCCTCGACGGCGGTACTCAACGCGTTAGTCCACGCGCTGCCGCAGATGACCCTCCCCACTGGAGACCTCGATCGGCTGCAACGGTCGATCCGGGCCGCGTTTGCGCGCGTAGCCAGTGATCGAACTGGGGCAACCGACGTTCGTGAGAGCTGTGTCCAGACAATGACCAGCTTGCATCTCATGCGCGGCGCAGCCGACGCTGAGAGGTTCGTCGACGACGTAGTCCTCGGCGGTATGAAGGCGCGTCCCGAGCATGCGCTCAGCATCGTTCACCTCTTGCGCGACGCCCTGATCCACGGCGAGGTTGACCCATCATCAACTGAGGAGGCCGAGATCCGGCGACGCGCAAGCGATCTGGCCGAAGAAGTTGCTCGAACGGGCCACAGCGACCTTCTCGACCTGGAACAACGAACTGTCTGGCCAAGACCTTGACCGCGAGGATCCGCAGATCAAAGCCGCGCGCACGACTGCGCACGTCATCGACGGCGTCGCCAGCGAGGTCTACTTCGCGACCGGCATCTTCGACGAGCAGCAGAACAGGGGGAGCGCCATCAGCGTTGGTCAGCGCGAGCGGCTCTACTTCGAGTCCGCCGGATTGTTGGACCGCCTCTGCGACGTGGCATTCGCCTCCAGCACCCACCACGTGATCGAGACGCACGGAGCCTTCATCCCGCTTGATCCGCGCGGGACCTTTCTTCGCATCGCGCGTACGGTCAAAGCCGGGCAAGTCGGCGGCTACCAGAGCGACTCGCTAGGAGCCGGGCTCGTCGTCAAGCTGGTCGAGCGCTACTTGGCCGAGCATCGAACGCTGCTTCAGCAGGACGACGAGTGCCGCCAAGCGCTGATCGACGTTCTCGGCATCTTCGTACGAGCTGGCTGGCCCGAAGCTCTGCGACTGACATTCGGGTTGCAAGACATCTTCAGGTAGCGCCCAGGCGCGCGGCTGAGGCCGATCCGAGGCCCGACGCCAAGCCCAACACGAGTAAGCACGACACCGGCCGACGCCGATCGGCCTGATCGACCGCGGTTGCTCGTCAGAAGTACCGGAAGTAGACAATTGGACCCCAATGGACCCCGTCGCGACTGCATCGACCGCTCGACTTTGGGGCAACTACCTGCAAACGAGCACGTTCCAGCGAGTCGGGGAGACAGGATTTGAACCTGCGACCGCCCGGCCCCCAGCCGGGTGCGCTACCAGACTGCGCCACTCCCCGTGGCCGTGCTCAAGCGGGCGACGGGAATCGAACCCGCCCTAAAAGCTTGGAAGGCTTTTGTGCAGCCACAACACTTCGCCCGCACACCCGGCGGGAGGATACCGCGCCGTGGCACCCGGCACGGCCAAGCGCCGCGCGGACGCCGCCGGCCAGGGCGCTGCGGGCGCACCGCCAACAGGACGCGCCGACGCGAAGCGGGTCACGCAGGACTCGAACCTGCAACCCCCGGTTTTGGAGACCGGTGCTCTGCCAATTGAGCCAGTGACCCGTGCCCCGCCAGGGTACCGCAGGCTCCCGCGACCGGACCCGGCGGGGACGCCGGACCCGCCCGCCCCGCTCCGCAAACCCACCCCGGGAGCGAAAGTCCATGCATCGGGTAGCTCCTCCCATGGCGCCCGCTACCCTGCCCGTAGATCATTGCACGCACAACCACTTGGCCAGCGCCAACGCCGATCTAGAGGAGAGCACCATGAGCACGACGACCACCTCCCTGCCCACTGGAACCTGGAACGTCGACCCGACGCACTCGCACGTCACGTTCAGCGTCCGCCACATCGGCATCTCCAAGGTCCGCGGCGAGTTCGGCTCCTACGAGGGCCAGCTCGTCATCGGCGAGGACGGCACGCTGACCGCATCCGGCAACGTCAAGGTCGACTCGATCAGCACGAAGGACGAGAACCGCGACGGCCACCTCAAGTCGTCGGACTTCTTCGACGTCGAGAACTATCCCGAGATCACGTTCCAGTCGACGGGCTTCGAGGCGATCGACGAGGACACCTACGAGATCACCGGCGACCTCACCCTGCACGGCGTCACGAAGCCGATCACCCTCACGGCCGAGCACGGCGGCACGGGCCCCGACCCGTTCGGCGGCGAGCGCGTCGGCCTCGAGGTCAAGGGCGAGATCAGCCGCGGCGACTTCGGCATGAAGTTCAACATGGCGCTCGGCACCGGCAACGCGGTCGTCAGCGACAAGGTGAAGCTCGACTTCGACATCGAGGCCGTCAAGGCCTCCTAGGCAGCTCCCCCGCCCCGGCGCGCAGGCCGTCACAATCCCAAGCTCGGTGGTCCTCCCCCGGAACCCCACAGCATGAGCGTCCTGCGCGCCGAGCCCGCCGACGGCCGGCTCACCGTCGACCGGCTCACCACACCCCACGACCCCGTCGAGGTCGTGCTGTTCGACAGGTTCCACGTCGGCTGCCCCGGCGAGGCGATCCGGGAACCGCACCGCCACGACTACCACGAGCTCATCTGGACGCGCAGCGGCGAGGGTCGGCACATGCTCGACCACCGCACGGTGCCCGTCGTCCCCGGCACGATCACCGTCATCGGCCGCGGCCAGGTGCATGTCTTCGAGCAGGCCCGCGACCTCATCGGCGCCGCCGTCCGCTTCGGTGACGAGCTGCTCCACGAGGGCCCCATCGCGCGCGCCGACCCCGCGTGGCTGTTCGCCGGCTGCGGCGGCTGGAACGTCACGGTGCCCCAGAGCTACCACGCGCCGCTCGAGTCGGTCATCGCGACGCTCCAGGCCGAATCAGCCGCCCCGCCCGACGCCCGCAGCGCCGACCTGCAGCGCCACCTGCTGTCCGTCCTTCTGCTGTGGATCGAGCGCTGGTACGACGGCGAGCGCACCGAGCGCCGCGACGGCGACGATGCGGGCCTCGAGCTGTTCCGGCGCTTCTCCCAGCTCCTCGAGCGCGACTTCGCCGCCCACCACGACGCCGCGCACTACGCCGACGCGCTCGCGATGCCCCCGGCCGCGCTGAGCCACGCGCTCTCGCGGGTCGCGGGGAAGTCGACGAAGGAGCTCGTCCTCGACCGCGTCATGATCGAGGCCACGCGCCTGCTGCGGTTCACCGATCGCACCGTCGGCGAGGTCGCCTTCCACATCGGATTCGCGGACCCGCTGTACTTCTCGCGCGCGTTCAAGCGGCACACCGGCGACCCGCCGACGGCGTACCGCGACCGCGCCCGCGGCCACGCGCACACGGGCTGACGGATGTCCATGCATCCGCGATCTTGAGCTATGGACCGACCCGCCCCGACGCCTGACACTGTCGACATGCCCACGATCGAAACTGAAACCGCGCCCACCCTGCCCGCCACGCTGCGCCTCGGCCCCACGCACCTCACGATCTCAAACCTCGACGGCGCCATCGCGTTCTACGAGCGCTCGCTCGGCTTGCAGGTCCACCACCGCGACGGCGACACCGCCCGCATGGGCGCCGGCGGAGAGGACCTGCTCGTCCTCGTCGAGCATCGCGACGCCTCGCTCGGCGGGCGCCACGCCGGCCTCTACCACTACGCCCTGCTCTTCGAGTCACGGGAGGAGCTCGCCCGCGCCGTCGTGCGGCTCGCCGAGTCGCGCACCCGGATCGAGGGCGCCTCGGACCACGGCGTCTCCGAGGCCATCTACCTGCGCGACCCCGACGACAACGGCATCGAGCTCTACGTCGACCGCCCGCGGGAGGACTGGCCGCCGCCGCGCCAGCCCGGCGAGCGCGTCGAGATGTACACGATCGCGCTCGACGTCCCGGCGCTCCTGAAGACCGTCCAGGGCGAGGAGAGCCGGGCCCTCGCGAGTCCCGGCCTGCGCACCGGCCACCTGCACCTGCACGTCGCCGACGTGCAGCGCGGCCTCGCCTTCTACCGCGACCTGCTCGGCTTCGAGGTCATGGTGAACCTGGGAAGCGCCGCGTTCGTCTCCGCCGGCGGCTACCACCACCACCTCGGCTTCAACGTCTGGCTGGGCTCGGACGTCACGCCCAAGCCCGACGACGCCGCCGGCCTGCGCCACTGGACCGTCTACCTCCAGAGCGCCGACGAGGTCGGCGAGGTCAAGCAGCGCGTCGAGGCGGCCGGCCTGTCCACCCAGCCATACACCGGCGGGTTCATGACGCGCGACCCGTGGCAGACCGCCGTCGCGTTCGCCACCGCGCCGGGCCGCTGAGCCTGCCGTAGCGACACGCCGCCCGCCCGCGTAGGGTAGGCGCCATGTCGCAGAGCAGTGGCGCCGCGCCACTCGTCCAGCTCACCGACGTGCGCAAGAGCTTCGGGGACAACCTCGTGCTCGACTCGATCGACCTGTCGATCGCCCCCGGCGAGGCGATCGTCGTCGCGGGCCCGTCGGGATCGGGCAAGTCGACGATGCTGCGCTGCATCAACGGCCTCGAGTCGATCGACTCGGGCGCGGTCACCGTCGACGGCAAGCGGATCGACCCGCAGAGCAAGGCGATCCAGAAGATCCGCGCCGACATCGGCATGGTCTTCCAGCAGTTCAACCTCTTCCCGCACAAGTCGGTGCTCGAGAACGTCATGCTCGCGCCGATCAAGGTCAAAGGCGTCGATCCGAAAGCCGCCGAGACCCGCGCGCGCGAGCTGCTGCAGACCGTCGGGATCCCCGAGAAGGCGGACGCCTCGCCGGCCGACCTGTCGGGCGGCCAGCAGCAGCGCGTGGCGATCGCGCGCGCGCTCGCCATGGACCCGAAGCTCATGCTCTTCGACGAGCCGACGTCGGCGCTTGACCCGGAGATGATCCGCGAGGTGCTCGACGTCATGCGAGAGCTCGCGCGCGGCGGGATGACGATGGTCGTCGTCACGCACGAGATGGGCTTCGCGCGCGAGGTCTGCGACCGGATCGTCTTCATCGACGGCGGCAAGATCGTCGAGGAAGGCCCGCCCGCGGAGTTCTTCGCCAACGCGAAGAGCCCGCGCGCGCGGGAGTTCGTGGACAAGATCATCCACCACTAGGAGGAACTGGGGGACCATGCAGACCAAGAGATGGCGCTGTCTGACGGCGCTCATGCTGGCGACCGGCGCGATGACGATGACCGCGTGCGGCGACGACGAAGACGAGCCCGGCTCGGCGTCGACGACGACCACCGCGGCGAAGACGTTCGCGGCCGGCACGACGATGAAGAAGCTGCAGGATGCAGGCGAGATCACGATCGGCGTGAAGTTCGACGTCCCGCCGTTCGGCGCGAAGGACCCGACGAGCGGCGAGGTGCAGGGCTTCGACATCGACCTCGCCAAGGCGATCGCCGACGAGCTCGGCGTCAAGCCGAAGTACATCGAGGCGCTGTCGGACAACCGGATCGCGTTCCTCAAGGACGGCACAGCCGACCTGATCCTGTCGACGATGACGATCACCGCCGAGCGCGACGAGGAGATCGACTTCTCCGAGCCGTACTTCATCGCCAAGGGGCGGATCCTCGTCAAGAAGTCCGACACGTCGATCAAGGGCGTCGACGACCTCGCGGGCAAGAACGTCTGTACAGCGCTGGGCTCGACATATGAGGAAACCCTGAAGAAACAGGCGCCCAAGGCGAAGCTGCGGCTCGTCGACTCCTACTCGGAGTGCCTGGAGCTCATCCAGAACGGCGCGGTCGACGCGGTCTCCACCGATGACGTGATCCTCACGGGCATGATCATCCAGGACGACTCGCTGAAGCTCGTCGACGACAAGGAGCTGACGACCGAGCCCTACGGCGCGGGGATCAAGGAGGGCGACTCCGCGTTCAAGGCGTTCGTGGACTCGGTCATCGCCACGTACAAGGAAGACGGCAGCTGGGCGACGAGCTACCAGAAGTGGGTCGGCCAGTACACGGGCGAGAAGCAGGATCCGCCCACGATGACGCTGCAGGAGGCGCTCGACCTCAGCAAGTGAGCGGCCTGCTCGACGTCCTGACGGAGCACATCGACGAGTTCGGAGGTGGCCTCTGGGTCACCTTCCGGCTCGTCGCTGCGTCGTTCGCGATCGCGCTCGTCGTCGGCACGTTCGTCGCGGCGCTGCGGATCGCGCCGTCGACGTGGCTGCGGCGGCTCGGCGGGATCTACGTCGAGACGTTTCGCAACGTCCCGCTGCTCGTCCTGCTGACGCTGTCCTACGCGGGACTGCGGCGCGCGAACGTCGAGATCGACCAGTGGACGGCCGGGATCGCGTCGCTGGGCCTGTACACGTCGGCGTACGTCGCCGAGGTGCTGCGCTCCGGCGTCTTCGCCGTCAGCAAGGGCCAGATCGAGGCCTCGCTGTCGCTGGGCTTCTCCTACGGCGAGACGCTGCGGCGGATCGTCCTGCCGCAGGCGTTTCGCACCGTGATCGCGCCGCTGGGGTCGATCACGATCGCGATGATCAAGAACTCCGCGATCGTCGGCGTCTCGATCATCGCCCTGAACGACCTCCTCAAGGAGACGCGGATCGTCAACTCCGAGACGTTCAAGGTGCACGAGTCGTTCTTCTGGTGCGCGGTCGGCTACGTCCTGCTGACCGGCGCCGCGACGATCGCGTTCCGCCTGCTCGAGCGACGCTTCGCGATCAGCCGGTAGGCGGCGGGCATGGGCTACCTCTTCGATCCGGACAACTGGGAGTGGGTCATCACCTCCCGCAACGCCCGCTTCGTCCTCGAGGGGTTCCTCGTCAACGTCCAGATCGCGCTCATCGCGATGGTCTTCTCGCTGCTGGTCGGCCTGGGGCTGGCGCTGCTGCGGCTGTCGCGCGTGCGGGCGGTCAGCACCGCCACGGGGTTGTGGATCGACCTCTGGCGCAGCCTGCCGCTGATCCTCCTGATCTTGTATCTCGCGCTCGCGATGCCCAAGTCGTGGCGCGACTCCTACGAGGACAACGCGCCCGGCTTCCTCCCCGAGGTGCTGCAGACGGGCCGCGTGTTCGCGGCGCTGCTGGCGCTCGTGCTCTACAACTCGGCCGTCCTCGCGGAGATCATGCGCGCGGGCATCCAGTCGCTGGACCGCGGGCAGGGCGAGGCCGCGGCCGCGCTCGGGATGAGCTACGCCCAGCGGATGCGGCTCGTGATCCTGCCCCAGGGCCTGCGGCGGATGGTGCCGGCGACGATCTCGCAGCTCATCACGCTGAACAAGGACACGACGCTCGTCAGCATCATCGGCATCCAGGAGGTCATGCGCCATGCGCGGATCCTCACCGGCAACAACTTCTTCGGCGGCGTGCAGGCACCGGTGCTGCAGGTGCTGATCTTCGTGGGGATCCTGTTCATCGTCGTCAACCTCCTGCTGTCGCGCCTGTCGCGGCGCCTGGAGATCCGCGAGCGCGCGCGGACAGGCACGACCGTCAAGCCGGTGAGCGGGCTGGAGGATCAGGTCACGACGGCCGCGCCGTAGCGCGGGCGCTCAGCCGTCGGCGAGCGACGCGGCGTGGCGCTGCACCGCGACGGCGCCCTCGAGCAGCACGGCCGCCACGGCGTCGGCCTCGGCGACCCGCTCGTCGAGGACGACGCCGGCGGCGATCCGCAGGTCGTGCGCGAGGCGATCGAGCGGGAAGTCGCGGCTGTGCAGCACGCGCGCGAGCCAGAGCACCTGGTCCTCGAAGCTCAGGTCCCCGTGATGCGCCCCGTAGGCCCACGCCAGCAGGTGCAGGTTGTCGTGCACGCACCACTCGCGGCCGACCGGGCCGTAGCGCTCGTCCTCGTCGGGATAGGCGACGTAGTAGCGGTCGGCGATCAGCTCGACGAGCGGGGCGAGCGCGACGACGGCCCCGCCGGCCAGCCGCACCTGCTGCGGCGGCGGCGCGCCGCTCGGAGGGCTCACCCGCTTCATTCGGCCACGCCGTCGACGAGGCGGCTGCGCCGGCGGAAGGCCTCGACGAGCTCGTCCGTCCGGGCTGCGTCGACGCGAAGTCGTGAGACCGAGATGTACATGGGGCGTCCTGTCGGCCGGAGGGCGGCGCGTCGTGAACCATTATGGCGCGTCAACACTCGCGGCCTTCGACTTCGCCGTGCTCGACGTCGTCGCGGCGGGCCGGGGCGTGAGAAGGCCGCCTCAGTCGACGCGCAGCGGGCCGGCGACCGCTCGCCGCAGGCCTGCGGTCCGCCGCCGGCCGAGCGGCCCGGTCGCCATGAAGACGGCGCCGAAGAGCGTCGCGGCGACCAGCACGATCGTCGGGCCCGACTGGACGTCGAGGTGATAGCTGAGGTTCATCCCCACGAACCCGCAGACCGCCCCGATGACCGACGACATCCACAGCATGCGGCTGAACGAGTTCGTGAGCATGCGCACCGTCGCGGCGGGAATCACGAGCGCCGCGGCGATCAGCGTCACGCCGAGGATCTTCATCGTGGCGAGGATCGAGCCCGCGAGCACCAGCATGAGCAGCGCGTCCATGCGGGCCGTGTTGACGCCGGAGACCTCGGCGACCTCGGGATCGAACGTCGTGAACAGCAGCGCGCGGTAACGGAAGAAGATGAGCGTGAACGCCAGCATGCAGACGACGGCGATCGCGATCACGTCCTGCGTCTCGACGCCGAGGATGCTGCCGAACAGGGCGGCATCGAAGCTCCCGCCCTCGCCGTCGAAGAACGCGAACAGCGCGAGCCCCAGCGCGAACGACGCCGTCGTGATCACGCCGATGGCCGCATCCGAGGCGATCACCCGCCGCCGCGTGACGCCGTTGATCATGAGCGCCGACGCCACCCCCCAGGCGCCCGCGCCGAGCAGGAAGTTGATGCCGAGCAGCGTGCTCGCGGCGAAGCCGCCGAAGATCGCATGCGACAGCCCGTGGCCAATGTAGCTCATGCCCTTGAGCACGACGTAGACCCCCACGAGCCCGCACAGGGCACCGGCCATCGTCGCGACCATCAGCCCGTTGCGGAAGAACTCGAACTCGAAGGGGCGCAGCAGCTCGTCCATCAGACGACGATCCGGTGATGGTGCTCGTGAGCGTGATGGTCGCGATGCTCGAAGGTGTCGACGACGACCGGCATGCCGCCATGCTCGAGGACCTGCATGCTCGCGCCGTACGTGCGCTCGAGGATGTCCGGCGTCAGCACGTCGGCGGGGCGCCCGGCGCCGATCACGGTGCGGTTCATGCAGACGACCTGCGGCAGGTGGGCGGCGATGCCGTTGAGGTCGTGCGTCGTCAGCAGGATCGCCAGCCCGCGGGCGTTGAGGTCGTCGAGCAGATGCAGGATCTCATGGCGCAGGCGCACGTCGACGCCGGACGTCGGCTCGTCCATGAGCAACAGCTCGGGCTCGCCGAGCATCGCGCGAGCGATGAACACGCGCTGCTGCTGCCCACCCGACAGCTCTCTGATGTGCCGGCCGCGGAGATGCTCGATGTCCAGCCTGGCGAGCATCTCCCCCACCTTGGCGCGCTCGGATGCGCTCGGCCATGGCAGGCGCCGGCCGCAGACGCGCGCCATCAGCACGCACTGCTCGACCGTCACGGGGAAGCTCCAGTCGATCGTCTCGACCTGCGGGACGTAGGCGATCCGCAGCCCCTTGCGGCGCGTGATCGTCCCGCGGGACGCGCCCAGGCTGCCGGCGATCGCGCGCAGGAGCGTCGTCTTGCCCGACCCCGACGGCCCGACGACGCCGACGAACTCGCGCTCGCGCACCACGAGGTCGACGTCTACGACCACCTCCTCGGCCGCGTAGCGGCAGCTGACGCCCGCGAGCTCGATCAGCGGCGCGCGGACTGTGCCGCTCATTGCGGGTACCGCGCCTTGTCCGGCGCGACGTCGCCGGGCTCGAAGGCCTTCAACGCGCTCGCGTCGCCGCCCATCGCCTCGGTCATCGTCACGTAGTCGAAGTGCATGAGGCCCATCCAGGAGTGCTCGGGATCGCCGGGCGCGCCGGGCAGGTCGTCGTCGCGCAAGACGTCGACGTACTTGACGTTCGCCTCCTTGCCGATCTGCTTGAGCACGGGGCTCGGGAACACCTCCGAGCCGAAGATCGCCGGGACCTTCGTCGCCTTCACCTGGTCGATCAGGCCAGCGACCTCCTTCGGCGTCGGGTCCTCGAAGTCCGAGACCTGGATCGCGCCGATGATGTCCCAGCCGTAGTCGCGGCCGAAGTAGGCGTAGGCGTCGTGGTAGGTCAGCAGCTTGCGCTTGGCCCGCGGGATCGTCGCGAACGAAGTGCGCATGGCCTTGTCGAAGGCGTCGACCTTGACCTTGAGCTTGTCGTAGTTGGCGTTGAAGTAGTCCGCGTCGTCGGCGTCGCGTTTGACGAGCTCGTCGCGGACGATGGAGGCGTACTTCAGCGCGTACTTCGGATCGGTCCAGAGGTGCGGGTTGGGCTTGCCGCCGGACTTCGGGAACGAGAAGTCGTAGGCGTACTCGCTCGCGGGGATCGACTTCGTGCCGAGCTCCACGATCTCGGCGCCGCGCTTGAGGTTGGCCTCGGCGAGCTCGCGCGTGGGGTCTTCGAGCTTCAGGCCGTTGATGAACAGCACATCGATCGTCGACAGCAACTCGGCGACGGACGGCTTGGGCTCGAACGTGTGCGAGTTCGTGCCCTCGGGGACGATCCCGGTGATCTGCACGCGGTCCCCGCCGATGTTCGACGCGATGCTCGTGATCGGCGCGACGGTCGTGCCGACCCTCAGCTGGTGCTTGCCGGCGGGGGTGGTCGCGCCGCTGGACGCGTCGTCGCTGCCGCAGCCGGTCGCGCCCGGGGCCACGACGGCGATGGCACAGAGGGCTGCGAGCCCTCGGGCGCGAGGCAGCGTCGCGGTGTCCCGAACGTCGTACACGATCGCGAGCGTACCCTAATCGCGACTCGTTCGTGGCAAGGGGTCGACCGCATTAGCGATCGGGAACGTCGAGTGTGGGTGGGTGCGCGCTTCGCCGTGCACCGCGGACGGGGTGGGACACGTGCTTGCGTCCCGCCCCGCTTGCGTGCGGCGCTGCTGCTAGTGGCTGTGCTCGTGAACCTCTTCGAGCCCGGCCTCGTGCACGTGCGGATGAGCGTGGGCGTCGCCGTCGTGCTCGTGGTCGTGCTCGTGCTCGACGTGCTCGTGGTCATGGCCCGAGTGGGCGTGCGTGTGAGTCTCGCCGTCATGCTCGTGCTCGTGCGCGTGCGGTGCGTCGTGTGTGTGCTCGTCGGTCATCGGGCTCCTTCGATGGTCGTTGGGGTGTCATCGAGGATGGGGTTCGCCGCGCCGTGGCGCAGGTGCTCGATGTGGCGCAGGGCCTCGTCGAGCAGCGTCGCGACATGCGAGTCGTACAGCCCGTAGATCACGTGGCGTCCGTTGCGGGTGCCGAGCACCAGGCCGAGGTCGCGCAGGATGCGCAACTGGTGAGACACGGCCGGCTGCTCCATCTCCACGGAGACCGCGAGGTCGCCGACGGTGCACGGCGCCTCGCGCAGGCGCGCGAGGATGCGGACGCGACTCGGCGTCGCGAGCGCGCTCATGACCCGAGCTACGTGGCGCGCGTCCTCTGCGCTGACCGGAGTGCTGGAGCTGACGCCGTGTGCGAATCCCATCTGCTTCCATGCTTACATGCACACCCGGGCATGTCAACGTGCCTTGGACGCCTCCTGCCGCTCACGCGCGCACTTGGCGCACAGGCCCACGATCGGGAAATGCGAGAAGCCCGCCTCGAAGCCGGAGATCTTGCGGACGGCGTCGCGCACGGGGTCAAGCGCCGAAGGATCCACGGACTCGAGCGTCCCGCACGACTCGCAGGCCAGGTACTCGCGATCGCCGAACCCCTCGAGCACGTAGCGACCGGGGCCGTGGCCCGCATGGAAGTGCCGCACGAGGCCCACGCTCCCAAGGGTCTCGAGGTTGCGATACACCGAGGCGAGGTCCGACTCCGTCATCCGGCCGCCCAGGCCATCCGCGATGTCCTCGGCGGAGATCGGCGAGCGCGCCTTGAGCAGCGCCTCGAGCACGAGCCTGCGCGCGGACGTCATTCGCAGCCCGCGCTGACGGACGACGTCGATCGCCTCGGAGAGGTCGGCGACAACAACGGGCTGGCGGTCCGGCGAGACGGTCATCGATCCCTTCCTGGTCGTACGAGATGCGCCGACCAAAACGTAGCGCCGCGAGCAGACGGGCGGTCCGCCGCGCAGGGTGTGGGTCGCTCCTCCTACACCGCGCAGGGTCCCCCGTCGCAGGTGTCGATGCCGTTGCCGCCGATCAGCACGTTGACGCCGGTGCCGCCGCTGAGGACGTCGTCGTCCTCGCCGCCGTCGACGAAGTCGTCGCCACCCTCGCCGCTGAGGGTGTCGTTGCCCTCGAGGCCCGTGATGGTGTCGTTGCCGTCACCGCCGCTGATCGTGTCGTTGCCGGTGCCGCCGCTCAGGGTGTCATCGCCGCCGAGGCCGGTGATGGTGTCGTTGCCCTCGCCACCGATGACCGAGTCGGCGAATTGCGTCGCCGTGATGGTGTCGTTGCCGGCGAGGCCGTCGATCGACTTCCCGGGGCTCGCGGCGCTGCAGTCGATCGTGTCATCAGCGGGAGTCCCGGTCACGGTCGAGACGGTCTGCGTCACGCC
The DNA here is from genome assembly GCA_963743055.1 of uncultured Actinomycetes bacterium. Classification (GTDB taxonomy): domain Bacteria; phylum Actinomycetota; class Thermoleophilia; order Solirubrobacterales; family Solirubrobacteraceae; genus CADCVQ01. The sequence continues at coordinate 132,483 of CAVUOK010000013.1, forward strand.
GACGCTGACCACGCACGGGATGAAGGGAGGCTCGACGACGACGGGAACGCAGTTGCCGAGAGGATCCTTCACGAAGCCCACGGGCACGGTCGGCTGATCGCCCGGGATGTTCGGGCACACGTCGACCGGTACGGGCGGCGGCACGCAGCCGACCGTGGCCGGGATGATGTCCCTGCCCTGATGGTGTGCGCGGTGCGCCGGGACGGCGTTCACGCTGACCGTGATCGTGACGTACGGGTTGGACGCAGACCCCGTCGCGTGGCAGATGGTGACCTTCTCGCCCGCTGATGCTGCCGGGGTCAGGGCCGCAAGACCGGCGCAGGTGACCACGGCGGCAACCACGCTCCGACGGAGCGAGCGGCGATGAACATGATTCATGAGGTTCTCCCTGGGAGATCGCCGCGGATTCGGCACGCCGGCGCGCGTAGCACGCATGCGCGGCAGTGTCACAACGGCGACCTTTCCGCCTCCCCAAGCAGTTCAGCACGCCATCCATGGCCCTGTCAGCGAGATCCTTCGCTCCCCACCCGCTTGCCGGCCACAGTACCGCAAATCAACGAAACCACGAGATATCACAGGCAACCGGGCGCGTTCTCGGGCGCTGCGCCTGTGCGCGTTTCCGGTTTGACGTAGATCGGTCAGGTGTGGCTGAGGACACCAAGGGGCGGTATCGCATCGATCACCCTTGGAGGATGCTCCGCATGACGTGTCGGCGCCACAAACAAACCGCCCACCGAGGAGGCCGGACATGACCGAACAGCGAGGCACTCCTCAACGCTGGTTCACGCGCTGGCGCGAGCAGCGCCGCGCCAGACGACAGCATGCGCTCGAGCGCCAGTACCACGAGACCGAGCGGCTGGATCCGTACACGCGCACCTACACGGGCGCGGACAACAACGGGGGGCGCTGGACGTCGATTTTCGGTCGCGGCGGATCTGCCTGGTGATGCTTGCAGCGTAGCTGTGACGAGGGCACCAGCGGCGCGGGGATCGTAAAGCTGCGCGTGGGTGCGCGCCGCACGTCAGCGTGAACACACACTGACGCACCCCCTGAAGTCGCGTCAAGCCGGAGGATGCCGCGTCATTAACTCGCACCCCTCAACGCTCCCGAGAGGGGGCTGCCGCCACAGCGTATGAGAGCGTGCTGATCTGAAACAGACCGAGCCTGAGCCCGGTCAGCCTGCGTCCAGGACGCTCTGCACGTCCTCCTGCACCCGCTGGAGCGCAGCGCGCAGCGACGCGTCGCTGCCCGGGCGGGAGACGAGAATCCGCCGGACGGCGCTCGAGATGATGCTGGACACCTGCGCGTACTGCGGAATCGGAGGGCGCGCGATCAGTCTGCGTCGCCTCGACGGCGTTGAGCACAGCTCGGTCGGGCAGGTCGCGATCGGCCGCCACGCTCCTCAGGACCGGAAGCAGCGAGGCCTCGCGCTGGTCCTTGCGTACTTGCTCGTCGCTGGTCAGGTAGTCGACGACGTGCAGCGCGGCAGTCGGATTGTGCGCCGAGCGCGGGATGACGAGGTCCGAGCCGCCGAGCACCCCGAATCGAGGCCCGCGTGCCTGCCATCGAGGCAGCGGGACGATCCTCGTTCGCTCGGCTGTCCGACGGCGGGCCCGCCGTGCCAGTCCAGTCTGGCCGATGACGACGTCGCGGCGAAGACGCTGCCTCACGTACGGCCAGCCGCGCAGGAACGTCGCGCGACCGCGCTCGTATTCGTCCAGTGTCTCTGCTTCGCCGGACGAGCCGATCGCCGGCACGACCCTGTCGCGAATCGCGTCGTGGAGGAATCGCAGCACCTCGAGCACCTGCGGCTGATCGATGCGGGCGGTCCTGCCGTCGGGCGACACGATCGAATCGGCTCCAGCGGAATAGGCGAGCTCGAGCAGGAAGACCGTCACGCCCTCGCCGCGGTTGGCCTGCACGCGCAGACCCGGAAGCTCGCTGGCACGCCGGGGCCTGGCCCGGGCGTAGAGCTCCTGCCAGCTGCTCGGTGCTCGAGCGCGGTCGGCGCGGTAGTAGAGCACGCCGGCGTCGAGTTCCTTCGGAACGCCCCACCGCTTGCCCGCGTACCGGGTCGTAGCGAGCGCCTGGCGATCGAACCTGGCAGCGCGATCGTCTGCGTCCAGGTACGGCGTCATGTCGAAGAGCAGGTTCTTCGCGGCGAACTCCGCGAGGTACGCCACGTCGAGCTGGATGATGTCGCAGTCGTTGGTGTCGCGATCGAGATAGTGGTTGCGCTGGATGTCGGCCGTGGACGAGGTCTCGACCAGCGTGACCCTCGAGTTGCCGATCCTGCGGCGGTTGTAGTCAGATACCGATCGCTCGCGCGTGCCGGTCACGTCTGTCCCTGCGCAGTAGCGCACGACACCGCTGGGCTCGTCCTGCAGCCAGGCCGGGTCGACGGTGTCACCGGATGTCGGCGCACCCGGCATCAGCGTGAGGAGTCCCGCGATGACGAGCGTCGCACCGACGAGGGCTGCCGATGCAAGCCGCAGCGACGATCGTGCCCCGGGCTCACCCGGGGCGAGGCGCAAGTGCTCCCGTGCCTCCTGAAGCTCCTCGAGCAGGCGGGCGGGCTGCTCCAGGCCCTGAATCCGGGCGAAGCGCAAGCGGTCGTGCACCTCGGTGAGCTCGCCGAGCACGAGCGGCCAGCCGGACCGCGCGACCAGCAAGCCCCCTGCCACCATCGCGATCAGCACGGCGATCTGCAGGCCAAGCCCGGCTCCGGCGACCACGAGCGCGGCCAGCGCCAGCGCGCCAGCGGCGGCGGCGGCCCCGAAGACGAGCCGATCGCGGCGCCGGCGCCGGATCGCTCGCTCCAGGTCGAGCTCCACCTCCGCCGCCAGCTCGACCACGGACTCCGAAGCCAGCTTCATCGCCGGATCGGCGCGCTCGCCGAGCAGGATCTCGTCGGCCGCCTCGAACCCCGCGTCGATGAGCCGCGTGATCGCTGCGTAGGCGTAGGCCATCCCCTCCGGATCGGTCTCGCTCTGTTCCAGTGCGGGCAGCTTCTCTCCGAAGGAGTAGAACGGCACGTGCGGCACGCGCGTGCGCTCGATGACGCGCCGATAGCTCGTGCCGCGCGGCAGCCAGTCGTCGTAGTAGGGCGCCAGCCGCGTCGTGAACGACGCCATCCACCGCTCCGACTCCCTGACCTCCACGCGGCCGTCGAAGCGCGACGGCAATGGCACGACAAGCAGCGGCGGGCGGTCGACGTCGAGCTGCTGACGCGCGGCTTGGGCCTTGCGGATCGCCTCCTCGACACCGTCCAGGCTCTGCTCGTTGGCGGTGAAGACCGCCACGACGACGTCGGGCAGCAGGATCGTGCAGACGCCCCCCGAGTCGGTATAGCCGGTGCGGCTGTCGATCAGCGTGACGTCGTAGCGCTCGCGCCACTCGCCGCGCAGGTGCTCGATGAACGCGCCGCCGTCGTGGCGCCCGAAGAACGCGCTCCAGTCGAGCTGCTCCAGCCGTTGCGGATAGCGATCGTCATCCGAGCGCGGACCGAAGCGATCGACGGCCGGCAGCAGGTCGAGCGTGCCGCCGAACGGCAAGTCGACCGTCGCGGTGTAGTCGCGCCAGGGCGGAGGCGCTGCGCTCGATTGCGCCGCGTGCAGCAGGCTGAGCAGCCCGCCCGCCCGCGGAGCTTCGACGCGGCCCGCGAAGTAGCGGTGCAGGCCAGGCGCCTCGAGATCCCAGTCGACGGCGAGCACCTTCCGGCCCCGCTGCGCGAGCTGGACCGCGATATTCGCAAGTGCCATCGTCCGCCCGACGCCACCCTTGAACGAGTAGAAGGTGACGATCGAGCTCATCGGCCCCAGCGCGGCACCGAACGCTGACGCGACGTCACGAACGTGCTGTCCATCACGTCGACGTGCTCGCGCTCCCAGGACGGGTCGTACGGTGGCGCGTTGCGGATCGCGGCGGCCACCACCGGAGCCCACCCCTTGATGATGGCCGCGAGCTGCTCGCCCGTCGGACCGCCGTACGCCATCCACGGGTTTGCGTGCCACATGAGCTCGGCGGCATGCCAGCGGCGCGCGTGATCAGGGAGGTGATTGCCGTCGTGGATGATCGCCGGCACGATGAGGTCCCGCCCGCACCGATCCCCGCGCCGGCGCATGAGCTCGTACTCCGCCCGGCACCACGGGCTGTCGAAGTACAGCCGGCTCAGCAGCGGCACGAGCACGCGCGAGCGTGCGAGGTCACAGCCGAGCGCGGTCGGCCAGTCGCCCGCGCTGCGCACCTCCAGGTCGACGTAGATCTCCGGCTCGCGGCCGAGCTCCTCGCCGAGCCAGTGGCACAGCCGCTTCATGAAATGCTCCTCGACCCAGCGCGTCCATCCCTCCAGGTGACGAAAACTGACGAAAACGTCCCAGGTGTAGTCAGTCTTCGGCGGCATGACAGTGCGCGCGATCTTGTCAGGGATCAGGTCGAGATCCCACTGCTCGGCATGCAGCCGTCGGCGGCAATGCGGGCGGAGGGACTCGAACCCCCAAGGCTTGCGCCACCGGCACCTAAAGCCGGCGTGTCTACCAATTCCACCACGCCCGCGAGCGGCTCCCGAACCCTCTCCCCTCGCCGGGCGGGATTGTATGTTGGCCGGCATGGCTCCGGGCGCTTCGGTCATCGAGCATCCCAATCGCGACAAGGCCGAGTCGAAGACGACGAGGGTGGCCGTCGTCGCGCTGATGCTCGCGAGCGCGCTGCTGCTCGCGATCGTCACGGCCGGCGGTTGGACGCGGATCCAGGGCGCCAAGCCCCTGCACCTCGCATACGTCCTGCTGTACGTCGTGCTCGCGTACTACATCGCGCGCTGGCGAAGCGGCCTGCTGCCGGTCGCCGCGTCGTTCGCGATCACGCTCGGGCTGTTCGCCGCGATCAGCGGACCGGCGTGGTTCGCGCGCAACGGCCCGGGCTTCTCCGATCCGGCGCTCGACTCCGGGCTGCTCGGCGTCCTGACGCTCGTCCTCGTGCCGGTGCAGATCCTGCTGATCGTCTTCGCGGCCAGGGGCTTCGCGCAGCGCTGGAGCATCGAGGTCGAGCGCGCGGCCTGACCTTTCGCGCCTACAATCGGACGCCGGCGCCCGGGTGCTGGAACGGTATACAGGATCGGCTCAAAACCGATTGCCCGTGAGGGATTGTGGGTTCGAATCCCACCCCGGGTACTGCGGCCGGCGTGTGCCGCGGCCGGCGTCAGACCGCAACGACCCGGACCGGCGACCGCGATGCCGCCGCCAGCGGACCGAGATGCCCGGCGTCGGACGTCAGCACGGTGGCGCCGGATCGCGCCGCGACGACGATGACGTGCGCGTCCACCACATCCGTCGACCCGGTCACACCGAGCAGTGCTCCGACCTCGTGCGCGTGCACCGCGGAGAACACGGCGACATCGCAGCCTCGCAGCAGCCGGCGCAGTTGCGCTTGCCGGCCCGTCCGGCTGACCTGAGCCACGACCGGGGCGGTCGTCACAGGGACGATCCCGAGCTCGAGCCGCACGCGGTGCTCGGCCCAGAAGCCGCGGTCGCTGCGCTCGGCGGCGATCAGCGCGCCCGCGTCGTACACCACGGTCACGGCGGTGCCGGCGCGGCCGAGTCGAGCGCGGCCGCGACTCGACGCCGAGCGTCGACCAGCTCGCTCTCCGTGAAGGCGCCGTGCTCGGCCTCCCACTCGGCGACGGCGCGCAGGCCATCGCGAACGACGAGGGCCCGCCGCGCGGCCTCGGTCATCCACGCCGAGACACTCGTGCCGTCCTCGGTCGCCGCAGCGATGACACCTGCATGCACATCGGGATCGACAGTGATCGCGAGCTTCGGCGAGGGATTGCCGCGCGGCATCGCCTGAACGATACTACAGCAGTAGGACACCTAGGTCCCCGAGAGCGGGCCGCGACGCCTTGTTAGCAGGCGACCGTGACCCGTCAAGCGCTCGCGCCCCCAGATCGTCCGTTACGCAACCAGCGCGTGCAGCTCGTCGAGGAGCGCGGCGGGCGCGACGACGACGCCCGCCGGCGCGGCGCCTACAGCGGGCAGCGGGCGCACGACGAGCCCGGCGCGCTCGCAGATCAGCGACCCGGCGGCGATGTCCCACAGCTTCACGCCGCGCTCGTAGAACGCGTCGTAGCGCCCGGCCGCCGTCCATGCGAGGTCCAGCGCGGCCGACCCCATCCGGCGCACGTCGCGCACGACCGGGATCACGCGCGCCACCACCGCCGCCTGCCCCTCGCGCACGGCCGCCTCGTACGCGAAGCCGGTGGCGACCAGCGACGACGCGAGATCCGCGCTCTCCGAGCCGGCGATCGGCGAGCCGTCGAGCGTCGCGACGCCGCCACGCTCAGCGCAGAAGATCTCGTCGCGCAGCGGGTCGAAGACGACGCCCGCGAGGCCGCCGTCGTCGTCGTGGACGGCGACGCTCACGCACCACTGCGGCACGCCGAAGAGGAAGTTCACCGTGCCGTCGAGCGGGTCGACGATCCAGCGCAGCCCCTCCCCCTCCTGCGTCTCGCCGCCCTCCTCGCCGAGGATCGCGTCGCCCGGGCGGCGCGCCGCCAGCAGCTCGCGGATCGCGCGCTCGGCCGCGTAGTCGGCCTCGGACACGACGTCGGTCGGCGAGCTCTTGGATCGCACCGCCCGCTCGCCGCCCGCGACGAAGCGCTCGAGCAGCAGCTCGCCCGCGGCGCGCGCGCACTCGGCTGCGATGACGCGCAGCGCGGTCGGGCTCGCGGCGGCGGCGCTCAAGAGACCGGCGGGCGCGCGTCGGCCCACGGGCGCGCCGCTTCGAGCTGCGCGGCGAGCGACAGCAGCAGCGGCTCGGAGTCCGGCGGGCCGGCGATCTGCACCGACAGCGGCAGCCCGCCGGCGTCCAGGCCCGCCGGCACGGCAGCGGCCGGGTTGCCGATGTGGTTCCACAGCGGGTTGTAGGCGACGAACCGGGCCGCGCCGTTGAACGTCCGCGCGGCGCCGCAGCCCTCGAAGCGCCCGACCGTCAGCGGCGGCGCGCTCAGCGTCGGGGTCAGCACGACGTCGACGTCGTCGAAGATCGCGTTGATGCGCCGCGCGTCGCCCGCTTGCGCGGCGCGAGCGCGACGCAGCAGCTTGTGCGCCGCGGCGCCGGTGCGGGCCATGTTGCGGCTGCGCCGCTCGAGCTTCGAGCGATCGGCCATCGACTGCGCCTCGACGTAGGCGCCCGCGAAGTAGCGCGTGATGACGTTGCGGCCGATGAGCCCGTAGCTCGGCGTGCGCTCGACGACCTCGTGCCCGAGCGAGCGCAGCAGCTCGGCCGTGTCCTGCGCGGCGCGGCGATGCTCGGGCTTGCAGCGCGCAGCGACGCCCGGCGGGATCTTCGTCGACAGCGCGACCCGCAGCTTGCCGGGCTCGCGCGCGGCCGCGGCGACCCACGGCTCGCCGGTCACGACCTCGTAGAGCAGAGCCGTGTCCGCGACCGATCGCGCGAGGAAGCCGTAGACGCCGAGGCCCGTCCAGACCTCCTCCAGCGGCGCGAGCGGCACCCGCCCGCGCTGGACCTTCAACCCGAACAGGCCGCAGCACGCGGCCGGGATGCGGATCGAGCCGGCACCGTCGGACGCGGTCGCGGCGGGCACGAGCGCCGCGGACACCGCCGCCCCCGAGCCGCCGCTCGACCCGCCTGGAGTGTGCGCGACGTTCCACGGGTTGCGCGTCGAGCCGCCGTGCGCGGTCTCCGTGAAGGGCCACAGCGTCAGCTCGGGCGTCCGCGTGACGCCGACGACGATCGCGCCGGCGGCGCGCAACCGCCGCACGAGCTCGCAGTCCTCGGTCTGGGCGTCGCCGTGGGCGTTTGAGCCGCGCACGCGCGGCGTGCCGGCGACGGCCATGTCGTCCTTGACGGCGATCGGAACGCCGAGCAGCGGCCGGTCGTCGCCGCCGCGCGCGCGCCCGCCGGCCTGGTCGGCCTCGGTCAGGGCCCGCTCGTCGAAGACGATCCGAAACGCGTTCAGCTCGCGGTCAAGCCGCCCGATGCGCTCGAGCGCGACCTCGACGAGCTCGCGCGGCGACACCTCGCCCGCGCGCACGAGCGCGGCCTGGCGCGCGACACCGGCGAAGGCGAGATCACGGCGCTCGGATGTGGCGGTCGAAGGCATGAGGCGCCACAGACTAGAGCCCCTCGCGCGAACGCACCGTGTCTATACGGAGGTTGTGTTGACGCGCCAGCCTCGCGCGTGAGACGGTCGGAGCCATGAGCACCTACCAGGCCGTCTACCAGCAGACCCCGGCCGTCGAGCGCAGCCGCCTGACGGTCTTCTTCCGCATCTTCATGGTCATCCCGCACCTGATCGTGAGCGTCTTCTACGGGATCGCCGCGGAGCTCGCGCTCATCGTGGCATGGTTCGCGATCGTCTTCACGGGGCGCTATCCCGCGGGGGTCTACGAGTTCGTCGCCGGCTACCTGCGCTTCTCCACGCGACTGCTCGGCTACATGCTGCTCGTGACCGACGTGTTCCCGCCGTTCGACGGCGGCGAGCACCCCGAGTACCCGGTCGAGGTGAGGATCGCGCCGCCGCAGGAGAGCTACAGCCGCCTGACGACGTTCTTTCGCTTCATCTTCCTCATCCCCGTCGCGATCATCCAGTACGTCTTCATCCTGTGGGCCGAGGTCGTCGCGATCGGGATCTGGTTCGTCGCCGTGTTCACCGGCAACACCTCGATGTCGCTCGCCGACGCCTCGCGCTACCCGCTCGCCTACCTGGCGCGCGGCTACGCCTACGCGTTCCTGCTGACCGACGTCTGGCCTCCGTTCGAGGACTGATCGGCGAATCGACCTATCCTGCAGAACGTGAGCATCGTCCTGCAGGAAGACCACGGGGCCGTCCGTCACGTCGTCCTCAACCGCCCGGAGAAGCGCAACGCGCTGAACACCGAGCTCGTCCTGGGGCTCGGCGAGGCCCTGCGCGCGGCGGCCGCGGACGTATCGGTGCGCTGCGTCGTCGTGCGCGGCGCCGGCACGATGTTCTCCAGCGGGATGGACGCCGGCGACCTCACGCGGATCGCCGAGGACCCCGACACGCTGCGCCAGTGGCGCGAGGAGATCCTCTCGATCTGGAACCTCTGCGATCAGATGGCGAAGCCGACGATCGCCCAGATCCACGGCGCCTGCCTCGGCGGCGCCGCGGAGCTCGCGCTGGCGTGCGACCTGCGGGTCGTCGCCGACGACGCGATGATCGGGCTCGTCGAGACGCGGGTCGGCCTGCTGCCGGACCTCGGCGGCTGCTCGCGGCTGCCGGCGATCGTCGGGCTCGGGCGCGCGAAGGAGCTCATCATGTGCTCGAAGTTCGTCGGCGGGACCGAGGCGGAGCGGATCGGCCTCGCCAACCGGGTCGCGCCGGCGGCCGAGCTCGACGCCGCGACCGGCCTGCTCGTCGGCGAGCTGCTCACGTGCGCGCCGCTCCCGGTGGGTCTCGCGAAGGGCATCATCGACGCGTCCGCCCTGCCAGCGCTCGCAGAGACGCTCGAGCAGGAGGTCACCGCGCAGGAGCTGTGCGCGTCCAGCGAGGACTTCCGCGAGGGCGTCCAGGCGTTCGCCGAGCGCCGCCGTCCGGAGTTCCACGGCCGCTGACGCACCGGGGCCCGGCCGCGTCGGGGCCGCCGGATATGCTCGTCAGCGCTTGCCCGAGCCGGTCTCCATCATCGGCGCCTCCGGCGCCCTCGGCTTCGGTCTCGCGGTGCGGCTCGCACGCGCCGGCGGCGAGGTCACCCTCGGGTCGCGCGACCACCAGCGCGCCCGGGAGACCGTCGCACGCGCCCGCGCGGCCGTCCCCGGCGCGACGTTCAGCGGCGCCGTCAACGCCGAGGCGGCCGCGGCGAACGAGCTCGTGATCCTCGCCGTGCCGTTTCGCAACCAGTCCGAGACGCTGCACAACCTGCGCGACGTCTTGCGACCCGGCCAGCTCGTCGTCGACACGACGGTCCCGCTCGCGGCGGCCGTCGGCGGCAAGGCGACGCGCACGCTCGGCGTGTGGCAGGGCTCGGCGGCCGAGCAGGCGCAGGAGATGGTCCCCGACGGCGTCACGGTCGTCAGCGGCCTGCACACCGTCGGCGCCGCCTCGCTGCGCGACCTCGACGCCGTGCTCGACGAGGACGTCCTGCTGACGGGCGACCGTCGTGCCGACAAGACCCGTGTGGCGGCCGTGATCGACAGCATCGACGGACTGCGCTGCGTGGACTGCGGGCGCCTGGAGATGGCACGCGTGACGGAGCAGCTGACGGCGCTCATGATCTCCGTCAACGTGCGCTACAAGACGCACGCCGGCGTGCGGGTCACCGGGCTGCCCGGCGAGCTGTGGCCGGTGGCGAGCTGATGGCCTCCGTCGTGGTGCTGGCGGGCGGGACCGGTGGCGCGAAGCTCGCCCGCGGGATGCTCGACGTCGTGGGCGAGGATCTCACGGTCATCGCCAACACGGCGGACGACATCGAGATCTACGGCGCCTACGTCAGCCCCGACGCCGACCTCTGCACGTTCTGGCTCGCCGACCTCATCCACGAACGCGGCTGGGGCCTTCGCGACGACAGCTTCGCGGTCATGGACGGCCTGCGCGACATCGGCGTCGACGTCTGGTTTCGCCTCGGCGATCGCGACCTCGCGATCTGCATCCAGCGCGCGCGGCGCCTCGGCGAGGGCGCCCGGCTCACGGACACGCTCGCGGAGCTCGGCGCCGCGCTCGGCATCCCGGCGCGCGTGCTGCCGATGTGCGACGAGCCGGTCCGCACCCGCGTTCGCGTCGGCGAGCGGTGGGTGCCGTTCCAGGAGTTCATGATCCGCGACGGCGCCGAGGGCCCGATCGCCGGCACGCAGCTGCGCGGGCTGGACGTCGCGCTGCCGACGCCCGAGGTGCTCGGGGCGATCGCCTCGGCGGACGCGATCGTCGTCGGGCCGTCCAATCCTGTCATCTCGATCGGGCCGATCCTCGCAGTACCCGAGATGAGGGAAGCGCTGATCGACAGCCCCGCGCGCGTCGTCGCCGTGTCGCCGATCGTCGGCGGCACGGTCGTCAAGGGGCCGACCGACGCGTTCATGGCTTCGACCGGCCTGCCGGCGAGCACCGCGGGCATCGCGGCCTGCTACGCGGGGCTGATCGACGGCCTCGTCGCCGACGAGCGCGCCGACGGCGTGCCGGTGCTCCAGACTGACACGCTCATGACCGACGCACACAGCCGGCGCCGCGTCGCAGCCGAGACGCTGCGCTTCGCCGAGGGACTCGCGTGACGCCGCGGATCGTGCCCCCGGAGCCGCAGGGCCCCGCCCCGGCGACGGTGGCGATCCTGCCCGTCAAGCGCTTCGGCATCGCGAAGGTCCGGCTCGGCGACGAGCTGTCGGGCGGCACCCGGCGGGCGCTCGCCGAGGCGATGGTGACCGACGTGCTCATGGCGCTGCGACGGACGAAGGCCGTCTCGGAGGTCCTGCTCGTGACGTCCGAGCCCGCGGCCGAGGCGATCGGCCGCGGCTACGGCGCGACCGTGCTCGTCGACGACCGCGAGGACGGCCAGAGCGCCGCGACGCTCATCGGCATCGCGCAGGCGATCGAGGATGGCGCGCCGCGCGTGCTGCTCGTGCCGGGCGACACGCCCGCGCTCGACCCCGCGGAGCTCGACGCGCTGCTCGACCGCCCGGCCACCGGGCGCTCGGTCGTCATCGTCGCCGACCGCCACGGCAGCGGCACGAACGCGCTGCTGCTGACGCCGCCGGACGTCATCGAGCCGGCCTTCGGACCCGACAGCCGGGCGGCGCATGAGAAGGCCGCCGCGGACGCCGGCGTGCCGTGCACGGTCGAGGAGGTGTCGACGCTCGCGCTCGACGTCGACACGTCCGACGATCTCGCCGCGCTGCGCACCGCGCTGGCCAACCGCCGCGGCGGCGCGGCGCACACGCGCGGGATGCTCAGCCGCCTCGCTTCGACCCGCAAGGCCGTCGCGCCGGCGCCTCCGCCTCCCGTCGAGCCGCCGGGCGAGTGATCGTCGCCGCGGCGCTGCCCGGCATCCCCGAGGTGACGGCCGGCGACGACCTCGCGCTGCTGCTCGCCGCGGCCGCGGGACACCTCGCCGACGGCGATGTGCTCGTCGTCGCGCACAAGGTCGTCTCGAAGGCCGAGGGACGCGTCGTCGATCTCGCCGGGGTGCGGCCGGGCGAGCGGGCGCTGGCGCTGGGCGCCGAGCACGGCAAGGACCCGCGCCTCGTCGAGGTCATCCTCGGCGAGACGGCGCAGATCGTGCGCTCGCGGCCGGGCGTGCTGATCTGCCGCACGCACCACGGCTACGTGTGCGCGAACGCCGGGGTCGACCAGTCGAACGCCGGCGACGGGATCGTGCTGCTGCCGCGCGACCCCGACGGCTCGGCGCGTGCGCTGCGGTCGCGGTTGCGCGAGCTCACCGGCGTCGCGCCGGGGATCGTCGTCACGGACTCCTTCGGCCGCGCATGGCGGGTCGGCCAGTGCGACCTCGCGATCGGGATCGCGGGCCTCGAGCCGGTCGACGACTGGCGCGGGCGCGCGGACGCCGGCGGGCGCGCGCTCGAGGCGACGGTCGTGGCGGTCGCGGACGAGGCCGCGGCGGCGGCCGACCTCGCGCGATCCAAGGACGGCGCCGAGCCCGCCGTGCTCGTGCGCGGCCTGGAGCGCTACGTCACCGAGGGCGACGGCCCGGGCGCAGCGGCGCTCATCCGCGCGCGCGACGAGGATCTGTTCCTGTGAGACGCGCGTCGTTGTCGGCTCACTGTCCACATCGATCGGCATGCTTGGTACATGCCGAGCCAACCCGTGACGTGGCCGCGAGAGGACCACACGAAGGCGAAGCACGACCTGCTGCGCGCGTTCTTCGTGAAATGGGTCAGCATTCATTCGGGGTACTTCGCGCAGGCAGGCGGTGGCTTGGTCCGAATCTACGATGGGTTCGCGGGCCCCGGGGTGTACGACGGGGGCGAACCAGGCTCCCCGTGCATCCTGCTGGATGAGTTGCTGGACAATCCGAACCTCGTCGACCGATGGAGCGCGGTTCGCTACGAGTTCAGCTTCGTAGAAAGTGACGTGCGACGCGCGCAGCGGCTCGGCGGCATCCTCCGCGAGCTCGAGCGTGCTCGGAGGACTGCGGGCTCTTGGACAGAGCAAATCCGCTGGTCTGTGACCCACGGCCGCTACGAAGAGCACGTTCCCAAGCCCGTTGCCGACCGCAATTCTGCGCTCTTCCTGTTCCTTGATCCCTTCGGATACAGCCATGCGCCGATGACGCTCACGACCCAGCTCGTCCAGCAGCCCAAGAGCGACACGCTCATCTTCCTACCCTTGAGCTTTGTCCACCGCTTCGCCGACCGGGAAGGGCAAGACGAGGCGTTGGATCGGTTCTTCGGCACCCCGGCTTGGCGCGAGGTCCCGAATGGACCGGGTCGGCCACAGGCGTTGCTCACGCTCTTTCAGCAGCAGCTGCAAGCCGCGGGTCTGACCTACACGCTGCCGTTCTGCCTCAAGCCGCCCGATCGCCGAAATGAGTACTGGATCGTGGGTGCGTCCGGTCATCTCAGCGGCTTCGCCAGCATCAAGGAGGGTTACTGGACCGTCGACCCGATCGATGGAAGCCGCTTCGCCGCTTCGCAGCCGTCCGGAGCGGGTCAGGGCGCTCTCTTTGGAGAGCTTCCGCAGGCCGGCCCCAACACCGCGCCTCTGCTGGCCCATCTCCGCACGAGCTTCGGCGACAACTGGTTCACGGTCGACGAGGCCATCGCCCTCACCCGGCGGTCGCGCTTCCTCGATAGCCACCTCAAGGACCGCACGCTTGCTCCAGCGGAGAAGGAAGGCGTGCTGATCGTCGACCGCTCCGCCGGCGGTCGGCGATTCAAGGAGGGCAGGGCGACCAAGATGCGGTTCTCCTGATCCGTCCGGTGCCCATGCGAACGTTTGTTCGTATCGGTAGAGGAATGGTCCTTCAAGAGGAGAATGAGCGTCCATGGCGCAGGCCAGCACCATTGAATGGACGGAAGCCACGTGGAATCCCGTGACCGGCTGCTCGCAGGTGAGTCCGGGCTGCGCGCACTGCTACGCGAAGGTCTTCGCTGAGCGCTGGCGCGGGGTACCGGGCCATCCCTACGAACAGGGCTTCGACCTGCGGCTTTGGCCGGATCGACTTGACGTGCCGCTCCGATGGCGCAAGCCGAAGACAATCTTCGTGAATTCGATGTCGGATCTCTTCCACGAGGACATCCCGCTCGAGTTCGTAGAGCAGGTCTTCGACACGATGCGCAGGGCGCACTGGCATACGTTCCAGATCCTCACAAAGCGGCACGACCGCTTAGCCCAGCTCGCAGACCATTTCGAGTGGCCAGCCAATGTCTGGATGGGCGTGACGATCGAGAATCGCAAGTTCGTCCATCGCGCCGATCACCTACGACGTGTTCCTGCCGCAGTGCGGTTCATCAGTGCAGAGCCTCTGCTGGGCCCGCTCGAAGGACTGAATCTCGAGGGAATCGATTGGTTGATCGCGGGTGGCGAGTCCGGTGCGCGCCATCGTCGCGTCGACCACGCCTGGATCCGCGACCTGCGCGACTCATGCGTCCGCGACGGTGTTGCGTTCTTCTTCAAGCAGTGGGGCGGCTACCGGCCGAAGTCCAATGGCCGCGAGTTCGACGGGCGCCACTGGAACGAGTACCCGCGGCCCGTAGATCGCCGCACGGGAAGCAGTACCTCGCTCCTCGTCCAATAGCACGTCTGATTCGGGTGGGCAACCTCGCCACGGCGTCCGAGCAAATGCGTGACACCGTGCTGTCGCATCGCGGGCGAGTCGCAGAGGTACCCAATGTTCGGCACGGTCATCCGGCGCCGGCCACCCAACGTGATGAGTAGCGTCCGCCGCTCAGCCGACGCGCTCGACGCGGTAGCGGCGCTCGCCGCCCGGTGTCTCGACCGACACGACGTCGCCCGCCCGGGCTCCGACGAGCGCGCGCGCGACCGGGGACTCGGACGACAGCCGACCCGTCTTGAGGTCGGCCTCCGTCGGGCCGACGAGCGTGAACTCGTGCTGCTTGCCCGACGCCTGGTCGACGACCACCGCCGTCGAGCCGAAGCCGACGACGTCCGGATCGGTCGTGCCTTCGACGACGCGCGCGGCGCGCAGCCGCTCGGTCAGCCGCTTGATCTTCGTCTCGAGGTGCGCCTGGTCGTCCTTGGCGATGTGGTACTCGGCGTTCTCCTTCAGATCGCCCAGCTCACGCGCCGCCTTGATGCGCACCGCCATCTCGGCACGCCCATCGGATTCGAGGTGGGCGATTTCCGCGCGAAGCGCCGCGAGGCCTTCGGGAGTGATCTGCTCGGGTTCCAGCATCGGGGCAGCCTAGCGTTCACGCCGGGATAACCTCGCACCGCGCTATGCGGCGGCGGGCAGCTCGAAGCGCCGGCGCAGCTCGTAGAGCGTCGTGCGCTCGGCCGCGGGCCGGCCCGCGCGATGCGCCGCGGCGACGAGGTCGTGCGGCTCCAGGCGCACGCCGTGATAGCTGCCCGCGAGGCGGCTGATGTTCTCCTCCATGAGCGTCCCGCCGAGGTCGTTGACGCCCCAGCGCAGGGCCTCCGTGGCGGCATCGAGGCCCATCTTCACCCAGCTCGCCTGGAGGTTGACGACGGCGCGCCCGAGCGCGAGCCGGAACGCCGCGGTGTGCTTGAGGTTCTCCTCGACGGAGATCTCCTGCACGCCGTGCGTGCGCCCGAGCAGCGTGTGAAACGGGATGAAGCTCAGCGGCACGAACTCGGTGAAGCCGCCTGTACGTTCCTGCAACGTCCGCACGACGCGCATGTGCTCGGCGAGCTCCCACGGCTCCTCGATGTGCCCGAACATGACCGTGACCGTCGAGCGCAGGCCGGCGCGGTGCGACGCCTCGATGATCTGCACCCAGCGCGCCACCGGCAGCTTGTTCGGGCTGATGCGCTGGCGCACGCCGTCGTGCAGCACCTCCGCGGCCGTACCGGGCGTCGAGTCCAGGCCCGCGGTGCGCAGCCGCTCGAACACCTGCGCCGGCGTGAGCCCGCTGACGTCGCACATGTGCGAGATCTCCATCGGCGAGTACGCGTGCAGGTGCAGCTGCGGCGCCGTCCGCTTGGCGAGCCGCAGCCAGCTCTCGTAGTCCGCGAGGCCCCAGTCGGGGTGGATCCCCGACTGCATGCACAGCTCGGTCGCGCCGAACGCGACCGCGTCGTGGACGCGCTCGACGAACTCCTCGCGACCGTGCTCGTAGGCGTCCGGCGAGCGCTTGCCCTGGCCGAAGCCGCAGAACGCGCAGCCCACGATGCAGACGTTCGAGACGTTGACGTTGCGGTTGACGACGAACGTCACCGTGTCGCCGGCAAGCTCGGCGCGCAGCTCGTCGGCGGCCTGGCGCATGTCCTCGATCGCCTCGGGCCGTGTCTCGGCGAACAGCGCGGTCAGCTCGTCGGGCGTGAGCGCGGCGCCGTTGCGCCCGCGCGTGATCGCCCCGGCGACGAGGTCGCGGCGCAGCGGCCGCGGGGGCTCCGTGCGACCGCTGCCGCGGCGCGGGATGAAGCTCCAGAAGCGCGCCTTGATGACGTCGAGGACGCCCTGCGCCATCCACTCGGGGTCGATGTACTGCGGGTAGACGCACAGCCGCTCGGTCAGCGCGAACCCCTCCGGTTGCAGCCGCTTGCGGACCTGGTGCGGCGACGGGAACGCATGCTCGGGCGAGATGTGGTCGCCGTTGGCGCTCAGCCCGCCGAGGTCGGTCGCTCCGGCGCGGACGAGCTCGGGCCACCAGTCGGCGAGGTTCGGCGGCACCTGGATCCCGACGCCCGGCAGCAGGCGCCGCGCCTCGCCGACGAGCCGGCGCATGTCGTCGATCGTCACCGGCGTCGCCCACTTGGGAAGGTCCAGGCGCGGACCGTGGCCGATGCCCGTGCGCCACAGTTCGCGCGCGGTCTCGTCGGCGACCTGCGCGGGCTCGCGGCCGTAGTAGCTCTCGTGCGGGACGAAGTTCTGCAGGATGACCTCCTGCAGGTGGCCGTGCTCGGCGTGCACCTTCGCGAGCGCCTCGAGCGCCGCGACGCGCTCGTCCTCGTGCTCGCCGATCCCGACGAGGACCCCGCTCGTGAACGGGATCTTGAGCTCCCCGGCCGCGGCGATCGTCTCGAGGCGGCGGCCAGGATGCTTGGTCGGCGAGCCCTGGTGGGCCACGAGGTCGGGGTTGACCGACTCGAGCATGAGCCCCTGCGACGCGGTCACCTCGCGCAGCCGGGCGAGGTCCTCGCGGGCCAGCACGCCGAGGTTCGTGTGCGGCAGCAGGCCTCGCTCCAGCGCCCGCTCGCATGCCCACACGACATACGCGACGAAGTCCGCGTGGCCGTACTCGCGCAAGCGCTCGCGCACGCCGGCGTCGACCTCCGGGCGCTCGCCCGTCAGCACGAGCAGCTCCTTGACGTTCCGCTTGGCGGCGCCGTCGAGCAGCGCGAGGACTTCCTCCGGCGCGTGCAGGTGCGTGCGATGCGTCGCGAACGCGCAGTACTTGCAGTAGCAGCGGCACGTGCGCGACAGCGACAGCGTCAGGTTGCGGCTGAACGTGATCCGCCGGCGCACCGCTCGAAGTCTAGGCGCCGGCATGTCCCGGCCCCATCGCTCCGGGCCACGTCGATTGACGCTGCGAAGTGCCGCGGGTAGGTTCAGCTCGGATGAGGCACGGAATGCCGCCACGGTCCAGGGCGCTGCTCACGGTCGCGCTCGCCGGCGCCGCGCTCGCCGTGACCGGCTGTGGATCCTCGGACGACGACACCACGACGGCGGCCACCGCGACGATCCCCACGACCGCGATCGACGACTCGGCGACGACGACGCCGGTGACCACCACGCCCGCCACCACCGCGACGATCCCGGCGCCACCGCCGCCGCCCGTCATCACGGCCTCCAACGGCAAGAGGTACCGCTGCATCGGACCGAGCCTGCTCAGCGACCTGCGCACGACGAGCCGCCGGATCGAGCGCGGGCGCACGAGCCTCAAGCGCATCCGCAGCGAGCTGCGCCGGCTCAAGAAGCGCTATCCCGGCGGAGTCGCGCCGCCGCGGGTCGCGCAGCGCTACAACTACCTCCTGCGCAAGGGCAGAGCCCTGCTTCGGCTCGGCAACAAGCGCGTGCGCGCCTACAACCGGCGCCTGGACCGCGACTGCCTGCGCAGGTAGCGCTCAGGCGCGCAGGTCGGTGAGCGCCCGGCGCGGCCGTATGCTCGTCGCGGTCATGCGCCGCCCCCGCCTCTCAGCGCTCCTGCTGCTCGCCGCGCTCGCCGTCGCGGGGTGCGGCGCCGGCGACGAGACCGCCCCCAACGCGTCCGCGACGCTGCTGCTGGACTTCCAGCCCAACGCCGTTCACACCGGGATCTACACCGCCGTCGACCGCGGCTACGACGACGCGCTCGGCGTCAACCTGCGCATCCGCGTGCCGTCGGACTCGACGGACGCCGTGAAGCTGCTCGTGTCCGGCCGCACGGACTTCGCCGTGCTCGACATCCACGACCTCGCGATCGCGCGCGAGCGCGGCCGCGACCTCGTCGGCGTTCTGGCGCTCGTCCAGGAGCCGCTCGCGGCCGTCCTCGCCCAGCCGGCGATCACGACGCCGCGCGACCTCGAAGGCCGCCGCGTCGGCGTCACCGGCCTGCCCAGCGACGACGCCGTGCTGCGCTCGATCGTCTCGGGCGCGGGCGGGGACGCGAGCAAGCTGCGGCCCACGACGATCGGCTTCACCGCCGTCGCCAGCCTGCTGACCGGGCGCGTCTCCGCCGCGACGGGCTTCTGGAACGTCGAGGGCGTGGCGCTGCGCGCGCGCCGCCCGAGGATGCGCGAGTTTCGCGTCAACGACTACGGTGCGCCCGCGTACCCGGAGCTCGTCCTGACGACGACCCGCGCGACGCTGCGCGACGAGCCTGGCCTCGTGCGCGGCGCGGTGGCCTCGATCGCGCGCGGCTACAGCGAGGTCCTGAGCGATCCCGAGAGCGCGATCAGCACGCTCGTCGGCGCCGCGAGCGGCCTGGACCGCGCGGGCGTGCAGCGCGAACTCGACGCCGTCTCCCCCGCCTTCACGGCCGGCGCGCACACGTTCGGCGAGCTCGACCCGGCACGCCTGCGCGCATGGGCGCGCTGGGAGCAGCGCTTCGGGATCGTCAAGCGCGTGCCCGACGTCGCCCGCGCGTTCGACGGGCGCTTCGTCCCGCGCTCCGGCGACCGCGACTGAGCCCGTCACCTCAGCAGCAGCGCCATGAGCTGCGCCGAGCGCAGCGTGCCGTCGCGGCGGCGGTAGTGGTCGCGGCGCACGCCCTCCGTCTCGAAGCCGAAGCGCTCGTAGAGCGCGATCGCGCGCTCGTTGTCGGGCCACACCTCGAGCTCGATCTTGTGGCACTGCGTGCCGCGCGCGTGGTCGATCGCGGCCTGCAGCAGCGCGCGCCCCCAGCCGTGCCCGCGCAGCTCGGCGACGATCGACATCCCGAGCGCGAGGACCCCGTCGGCGTGCGTCGGATTCAAGCCGAGCGTGCCGACGACCCGGCGGCCGTCGTCGAGGACGAGGAACGTGCTGCCCTCGGCCAGCATCGCCCGGATCCGCGCCGCGAACCGGTCGCGGTCGACGGGCGGCTCGGTCGCGATCCAGCGGTCCTCCTCGGCGACCGCCGCGACGACCGCGGCGAACGCGTCGGCGTCCTCCGGCGTGGCGAAGCGGACGAGCATCGGCGAGCGACGACCCGGGCGGGCGAGGACCGCTTACCCGACCGACTCGCAGTTGCGCACGGTGTCGGTGCGGTCCTTGAAGACCCGGTCGTAGCCCGGGCCGCAGTCGACGCTGTCCGCCCCGCCGCCGGTCGCGTTGAGCTCGTCGTTGCCGGTGCCGCCGAAGAGCTGGTCGGGATCGAAGCCGCCGGTGACGATGTCGTCGCCGGCGTCGCCGCGCAGCAGGTCGCCGCCGGCCCCGCCCTGCACCTCGTCGTCGCCGTCGCCGCCCTCGACCCTGTCGGCTCCCGCCTCGCCGAACAGCAGGTCCGAGCCACCGTCGCCGAAGATCGTGTCCTCGCCGTCGTCGCCGCGGATGTCGTCGTTGCCGTCCCCGCCGCGCAGCGTGTCGTTGCCGTCCTGGCCGTTGATCGAATCGGCCAGCACGCTGCCGGTGAAGTCGTCGTTGCCGGGCGTGCCGTTGATGCTCGGGTTCTCCGACTGGACGGCGATCGCCTCGAGGGTCCGCGCGCCGTCGGCGCCGCCGGTCTCCTTGCCGGGGTGGCGCGCGCCGTAGAGGCCGTCGAAGCGCGGGTCGCCGATCGACGGATCCGACAGCATCGTGCGCTCGCAGCCTGCCGCGGTCAGCAGCCGCAGCAGCGCCGCGATGTTCGGCAGCCGCAGCGCGAGGATCTCGTTCGGGTCGATGAAGACGGTGTCGAAGCCGGCGCCGCAGTCGTAGATGTCGAACGTGCCGGAGCTCTCGCCGCCATAGAGGACGTCGTTGCCCTCCCCACCTGAAAGGCGGTCCTGCGAGCCGCCGCCGAGGAGGATGTCGTTGCCCGGCCCGCCGTCGACGATCGCGTCGGCCGCCGGCGAGCCGTCGGAGTTCAGGGTCCCGTCGGGTGCCGACCCGGTGAGGATGACGTCGTTGCCCTCGCCGCCGAGCACGACCTTGTCGCGGCCGCGGTTGGTGTGGATGTAGTCGTCGCCCGGCCCGCCGTCGACGAGCGCCTCGTTGCCGAACCGCGCCTCGACGACGAAGTCGTTGCCCGGGCCGCCGAGCAGCGTGTCGTCGCCGTCGCCGCCGTCCACGCGATCGTCGCCGTCGCCGCCGTTGACGGTGTCGTTGCCGGTCCCGCCGTTGAGGGTGTCGTCGCCGTTGAAGCCCGTGATCGTGTCGTTCGCCGAGTCGCCGGCGAGCGCGTCGCGGCCCTCGCCGCCGTCGATGACGTCGCCGCCGAAGCCACCCTGGACGACGTCGTCGCCGGGGCCGCCGAACACGCGATCGAGGCCACCGCCGCCGAGCATGCGGTCGTTGCCGTCGCCGCCGTCGAGGGTGTCGTCGCCCGTCCCGCCGTCGAGGCCGTCGTCGCCCGCGCGGCCGAGGATCGAGTCGGCGTTCGTGCCGCCGAACAGCAGGTCGTTGCCGGCGCCGCCGTCGATGCGCTCCGAGCCGCCGGCGCCGTCGGCGATGTCGTCGCCACCCGCCCCGTTGAGCACGTCGTTGCCCTTGCCACCGAGCAGCCGGTCGTTGCCCGCGCCGCCGAACAGGCGGTCGGCGTTGACGCCGCCGTCAAGCAGGTCGCGGCCGCCGAAGCCGCGCAGGAGGTCCTTGCCGCCGCCGCCGAACAGCCGGTCGGCCTTCGACGTGCCGGTGATCGTGTTGGGCCTGCTGTTGCCGCGCTTGGTGACGGCGGCGGCAGCGGACGCGAGCGTCAGCGCGAGCACGACAGTGAGCGCCGTGGCGCCGAGGCGAGAGGTCATGACCCCATTCTCGGCGCTGCGGGCTCGCCGCGCCAGTTTCAGGTCGGCTAGCTTCCGCCGGCCTCGATCGCGGCGATGATCTTCTGGCCCTCGGCGCCGCCGGTCGTCTTGCCCGGGTGGGGCTTGCCGAGCAGGCCGTCGAAGAGCCGGTCGGTGACCGACGGGTCGCCCGTGAAGACCGTCTCGCAGCCGTTCTGGGCCGCCACCTGCCCCTCGAGCGCGTTCTCGACGAACGCGACGTCGTTGCCCGGGCCGCACTCGTAGAGATCCAGGCGCGGCCCGCCGAACAGGAAGTCGTCGCCGTCGCCGCCCTGGATGCGGTCGTTGGCCGCGCCGCCGATCACGATGTCGCTGCCGTTGCCGCCGTCGGAGAAGCCGTCGCCGAGCTGGTCGGCCGCCTCGCGCGCCGGCCGCTGATAGCCGCCGCGGACGACGTCGTTGCCGTCGCCGCCGCGGATCTCGCGATCGGTGCCGCCGCCGGTGAAGATGTAGTCGTCGCCCGGGCCGCCGTCGACGCGCTCCTCGGCCGCCGACGCGCGCTCGGCGATGAAGTCGTCGCCGGGTCCGCCGAGCAGCAGGTCGACGCCGGGGCCGCCGTCGATGCGGTCGTCGCCCTCGCCGCCGTCGACGCGGTCCTCGTTGGCGCCGCCGTCGAGGATGTCGTTGCCGGGGCCGCCGAGGACGCGGTCGTCGGCCGCGTCGCCGTTCATCGTGTCGATGCCGGCGCCGCCGTCCAGCCGATCGTTCTGCGAGCCGCCCTCGATGGTGTCGTCGCCCTCGTCGCCGAAGGCCGTGTCGCGTCCGGCACCGGCCGTCAGCGTGTCCTTGCCGGTGCCGCCGCGCAAGGCGTCGTCGCCGCCCCCGCCGTCGAGGCGATCGTCGCCCTCGCCGCCCGTCAGGACGTCGTTCGACGTTTCGCCGAGGAGCCGGTCGTCGCCGCCGTAGCCGAGCAGGCGGTCGTCCCCGAGGCCACCGTCGAGACGATCGATCCCGGCACCGCCGTTGAGCGAGTCGCTGCCGCTTCCGCCGGACAGCACGTCGCGCCCGGCGAAGCCGCGCAGGGTGTCGCTGCCGCCAAGGCCGAGGATGCGGTCGGCGCCCGACGTGCCGTTGATCGTGTTGTTCTTCGCGTCACCGCGGATCGTCGCGGCGGCGGCGCTCGCGACGATGGTCAGCGCCAGCACGACGGCGAGTGGAGCAGGGACCAGCCGGTGTGAGTTCACGGCCGAACGCTACCCGAGTGGCTACGTGCCTACGCGACGAGGCCGTCGACGAGCTTTGAGCCCTCGCGCGCCACGGCTACTGCGCGCGGATGCGCTTGAACTCGTTGCGAAAGGACTGCGGGCGACCCCACATCTGGGTCGTCTCGACGCGGCCCGAGCGCATCTCGCGCAGCGCGAGCTCGCCCTCGATGCCCGCGTCGTCGAGCAGCTTCAGCGCGCCGTGGCAGGCCGGAGCGGCGGCGGCGTGCCCGAAGCGGTGCGCGACTAGCAGCTTCCAGTGCCAGTCGTGCTTGGAGTACGGCTGCGCGTTGCACGTGACGAGGTACGTCGCCGCGTCGACGTAGCGCTTCTCGTCGGCGATCCGCAGGTCGAGCTCGAGGTCGGTCCAGTCGTCGGGCAGCGAGTCGACGATCTGCGTGAACGTGTCGGCGAGGGCCATGGCGCGCAAGGCTAACGCCCACCCGAGCGCGGCGCTCGCCCGGGCGCGATGCGCCAAAACGAAGAGCGCCGGCCCGAAGGCCGGCGCTCTTGATCGAGGCGCTGGGTCAGCCGCTGCCGCACGACAGGTGCGGTGGCTGGCCAGGCGGACGAGCCGCTAGGGACGGACCTCGATGTTCATCGACGAGAAGTTCCCGTTCGCCTTGGCGCTCGCGACCGGCGTGTACCAGGAGCGCGTGCCACCGGCGTCGCCATGGCAGCCGCCGTCCGAGCGGCTGTGGATGCCGTAGGCGTAGCGGTTGCCCGACGAGGACAGCCAGTACCAGCCGCCGCCCGAGTCGCCGCCGCAGGCGTCGAGGCCGTCGACGCGAGCCATGCCGCGCACGCCGGCGTCGCTGTTCGTGCCGAGCACGCCGCAGGAGTTGCCCGACACGGTCGGCTGCGTGTAGTTCGCCGACAGGCAGACCGTCTCGCCGGCGACCATGTAGCCGACGCTCGGCGCGACGCCCTTGACCGGCGACCAGCCGCTCGTGCTCGGCTGGACGTAGATCTCGCCGCCGGTGTCACCCGTGAACCACGAGTTCGTGACCTGGATCGCCGAGGTGTCGACGACGCCGGAGTCGACCGACGCGCCCATCGGGCCGATGTTCTGCGCGCCCGTGCCCCAGTTGATGCCGACGCCCGTCGTGCAGTGGCCGGCCGTCAGCACGAAGCGGGTGTTGCTCGCGTTGCGGGCCGTGAAGCCGATCGAGCACCATGGCGTCGGTGCCGCGATCGAGCCGCGCCAGATGATCGAGCCGGCGCGCAGCGTCCAGTCGCACGCCGAGCGCGAGGTGCAGCCGGCGTCCAGCTCGGGCGCCGCGGTCGACGCGGTGACGAGCTTCGCGCCGCGAGCTGCGGCGTTGCTCGCGAGCGAGGCCTTGCGGTCGGCCGCGACCGCGACGACGACCTCGTTGGTCTTGACGTCGACGCCGACGTTGCCGTTGGCGGCGCGGCCAAGCTCGTCCTTGCCGGCGCGAAGCGCCGCGGCGTCGGCCTCGAGCTCGGCGGCCGAGCGCTTGACCTGGACCGTGTTGACGGCGACGGCGTAGCGGCGCGCGGCGGCGCCGATGCGCTTGGCGGCAGCGTCCGTCGTGGCGGCGATGTTGACCTGGCCGGTCGCCGGATCGAACCAGGCGCCGCCGAACGTCGCGGCGTCGGCTGCAGCGGCGTCGTAGACGGCGCGGCGCGCGTCGGCGCCGACGGCGGCGGAACGAGCCTGCGCGTCGGAGAGCTTCGGGTAGGCGGCCTTGTAGGCGGCGATGCCTGCCTCGACGGCGTTGGCGCCGGTGTCGGCGGCACTGGCGGTGGCGGTCCCCACGCTTGCGACGGCGATGCCTGCGACGGCAAGCGCCCTGACGGTCGGTCGGATCATCTTCGATATCCCCCTGCGGTTGACGATTGGCTGCCCGATAGCGGCTGTGCACCACTATCCGGCGAGTTGCGCGTCGTCTTTGTGACAACGCTCACCGATCGTCACGTCAGGTGCGCTGCCTCACATTCCCCCAGCGGGGGGAGATCGCTCACCCGCCGCCCGGTAGACCTCAGTAGACCTCGGGGACGAAGGTCTGGTCGGTCATCGGCGGGCGCACGTAGTGCCCGTCGTCCTGGCGCGGGGGGAGCTCGAGCGGCGGCGGGATGACGTCCTCGTAGTCGACCATCGACAGCAGGTGCGAGATGCAGTTCAGCCGCGCGCGCCGCTTGTCGTCCGCGTTGACGACGTACCACGGCGCCTGCTTGATGTCGGTCGCGGCGAACATGTCGTCCTTCGCCTTGGAGTACTCGACCCACAGCTCGCGGGACTTGAGGTCCATCGGGCTGAGCTTCCAGCGGCGCATCGGGTCGTTGACGCGCGCCTGGAAGCGCTTCTCCTGCTCGGCGTCGGAGACCGAGAACCAGTACTTGATGAGGATGATGCCCGAGCGCACGAGCATGCGCTCGAACTCCGGGCAGGAGCGCATGAACTCCTGGTACTCCTCCTGCGTGCAGAAGCCCATGACCCGCTCGACGCCGGCGCGGTTGTACCAGGAGCGGTCGAACATGACGAGCTCGCCGGCCGCGGGCAGATGCGACGCGTAGCGCTGGAAGTACCACTGCGTGCGCTCGCGCTCGGTCGGGGCCGCGAGCGCGGCGATGCGCCAGACGCGCGGGCTCGTGCGCTCCGCGATGCGCTTGATCACGCCGCCCTTGCCGGCCGCGTCGCGACCCTCGAAGACGACGACGACCTTCAGCCCCTCCTTCTTCATGTACTCCTGCATGAGCACGAGCTCGCGCTGCAGCCTCGCGAGCTCCTTGTCGAAGACCTTGCGGTCCAGCTTCTTGACCTTCTCGGGCGGCACCTTCGCCGCCTTGTCTGATTTCGCCATGGCGCCGAGTGTCGTGCGACCGGGACGCCCTGGCAAGGCCGCGATGGCGCAAATCGGCCGTCTGCGCTTGGCCCTGCGGTCAGGTCACGAGCGTCAGCCCGGCGGCGAGCACGAACGTCGCGGCCCACAGCTGGTCGGTGTTCAGCCACGCGCGCCGCAGCACCTCGAGGCCGAGCTTCTCGTACACCACGACCGCGATGACGCCCATGACGAGCGCCATCGCCGCGACGTGCAGCGCGATCGCCGCGCCGGCAACGCCGAGCGACGCGTCCGAGATCATCCCCAGCTCGGCGTGCTCGTGCGCCGACGCGGCCTCCGACCCGCCGAGCCCGATCAGCAGCGGCGCGACCATCAGGCCCGCGCCGTGCGCCGAGGACATGAGGAAGGACCACAGCGTCAGCTCGCGGCGGTTGACGCGCATCGTCGTCCAGCGCGGGTGCGCGCGCGGCTTGACGAAGCGGAAGATGCCGAAGGCGAGCAGCAGCGCGGCCGCGCCGATGCGCAGCGCCGACGGGTCGACGACCGCCGCCGCGCCCAGCGCGAGCAGGACCACGAGCGCGATCGACAGCTCGTGGCCGAGCGCGATCGGCCCCAGGGCACGCCACACCGCCTTGCGGCTGCGGTGCTGCATGCCCTGGGAGACCGCGAACAGCCAGCCCATCGCGGGGTTCAGGCCGTGATAGGCCCCGAGCGCGACGAGCGTGATCCAGAGCCCCTCGTGGCTCACGTCACGGGAAGCAGTAGGAGTCCGACGACGCGTCGCCGCCCTGCAGGCGAACCTGGTGCGGGCGCTCCCCGTCGTACTCGACGAAGAAGTCGAGGTCGAGCGCGAGGTCGCCGTCGGCGTCGAGCTTGACGAGCCAGCCGTCGATGCCGTCGGGGTAGAACTGCGCGTCCCACGACGCGTACAGCGAGTTCGTGAGGTAGACGCGCTTGCCGTCGCGGCTGACCTCGACCATCTGCGGCCCGCCGTTGACGGCGCCCGCGGACGGATGCGACGCCTTGCGCACGATCCCGCCGATGTGCACCGAGCCGGTCTCGACGGGGTTGTGCGGGTCGCGCACGTCGTAGCGCTTGAGCTCGCCCGTGCCCCAGCACGAGACGTAGAGCGTGCTGTCGTCGACCGACAGCGCGATGTCCGTGACGAGCGGCGGCACGGCGCCGAACGGCTGCAGCGCGGGCGGCAGCTGCTCGGTCTCGGCGGGCTCGGCGGGGATCGTGATGACCTTCTTCGCCGCCACGCCGCCGTTGCCATCCGGATGCCACAGCCACACCGACGCCGACAGGTCGGCGGTCGACACGACGACGCCGACGAACCCGTACGGCTTCGTGGGATCGTGCGCGGGGCGCAGCTCGAGCACCATCTGGTGCTCGGCGCCGAGGTCGATCGCCTGCTTGTGGCGGCGCTTGCCGAGGTCCCAGACGTGCAGCGAGTGGCCGTACTTGCCGCCCAGCAGCAGGTCCGGCACGACGCCGCCCTCGACCATGTTCGGCGTGCCCCACTCGCTCGTCACGAGCTGGTCGTAGCCGATGTTCCACCACACGTCGTAGGCGAGCTCCTGCGGGCCGCGGTCGATCTCCCACTGCCCGAGCGGGTCGAAGCTGTCGTGGTCGAGCAGGAAGACGCCGCCGGGGCCGTCGCCGTCGGGCGCGCCGAGCGCCGAGACGTAGAGCCCGTCGGGGCCGCAGTGGATCGTGTGCGGGCGGCTGTAGCCGGTGCGCTTGGCGATGTCCTCCGCCTCGACGACCTTGACGATCTTCGGGTTGACCGGGTCGTCCTTGACGTCGACGACGTGGATGCGCGACGAGCGCAGGCCGGGCACGAGGAAGTAGCGGCGCTCGACGTGCGGGTGCGGCGCCCACGGGCACAGGGCCGACGAGCACGCGTTCCAGCCGAAGTGGTGCAGCTCGTCGCCGACGTTCGGCATGTCGAGCCGGCCGACCGTGGTGCCGTAGGTCGACGAGCCCGGCTTGAGGTCGACGACCGTCAGCGCGTCGGGCTTCGCGTCCCCGTTGGAGCCGGTGTTGAGCGTGACGACGTAGGCGAGCTCCTCCGGCGCGGCCTCCGCCGCGCTGCGTGGCGACGGGTAGAACGTCGGATCCGGCTTCCACGATGCCATGCGAAACCTCCTCGTTCGGGTGTCTGCGGAGCAATCTACAGAAACCGGATCCGGTTTATAGGTATGTTGTCCCCCAAGATGGTCCACATTGACGTTCATCAGCACCTCTGGCCCGACGCGCTCGTCAACGCCCTCACGTGGCGCCGCGAGCCGCCGCTGCTGCGCCGCGACGGCGTCGGCTGGGTCCTGCGGTTGCGCGACGAGCCGGACTACCCGTTCGACCCGCGCCAGCACGACCCCGAGCGCCGCCTGGCGCTGCTCAAGCGCGACGGCGTGCAGCGCGCGCTGCTCGCGATCTCGAGCCCGCTCGGGATCGAGGGCCTGTCGCGCGCCGACGCCGAGCCGCTGCTCGCGGCGCACAACGGGGGCCTGCTCGAGCTCGGCGGCGCGTTCGGCGTGTGGGGCGCGGTCGCGCTGCGCCCGGCCGACCCGGCCGACGTCGACACGCTGCTCGGCGCCGGCGCGGTCGGCATCTCGCTGCCCGCGGGCGCCCTGGCGGGGCCGGACGGCGTCGAGCGCTGCGCCGGGCTGCTCGAGCGGCTCGAGGCGCGCGACGCCCCGCTGCTCGTCCACCCGGGGCCCGACCCGTGGCGCACGTGGCGCCCGCAGGCCTACGGCGACAAGGGCGTCCCCGGCTGGTGGCCCGCGATGACGCGCTACGTCGCCGACATGAACGCCGCCTGGCACGCGTTCGCCGCGTTCGGGCGCGCCCGCCACCCGCAGCTGCGCGTCGTCTTCGCGATGCTCGCCGGCGGCGCGCCCCTTCACGCCGAGCGCCTCACCGCGCGCGGCGGACCGGCCGGGGCGGCGCTCGCCGACGAGCGGGTCTTCTACGACACGTCCTCCTACGGCCCGCGGACGATCGACGCGGTCGTGCGCTGCGTCGGCGTCGACCAGCTCGTGTACGGCTCGGACCGGCCGGTCGTCGACGCGCAGCCCGCGGCGCCGCTCGGGCCGGCGGCGCACGAGGCGATGGTCGGCGCGAACGTGGGCCGCCTGCTCGGCCCTCGGTCGCTCCCGGTGGCGGCATGATCGACCTCGCCAGCGGCCGCGACCTCACGCGCGACGAGCTGCGCGCGCTCGTCGCCGACCTCGCGGCGCGGCCCGGCGAGTGGCGGCACCTCGTCAACCACGACCCGCACGCCCGCACGTACGAGCAGCTGCTGCGCGACGAGCACGTCGCGGTCTGGCTCATCTGCTGGATGGACGACCACGACACGGGCTTTCACGACCACGACGTGTCGTGCGGCGCGCTCGCGGTCGCAAGCGGCACGGTCATCGAGGAGCGCCTGGCGCTCGGCGGCTCGCCGGTGCGCCAGCGGCTGGACGCCGGCGAGGCGCTGGACTTCGGCGCGGCGGACATCCACCGCGTCGCGCACGGCGGCGGCGGTCCGGCCGTCACGATCAACGCCTACTCGCCGCCGCTGTGGCGGATGGGCGCGTACGAGACGCTGCCCAGCGGCGAGCTGCAGCGTCACTCGATCTCCTACGCCGAGGAGCTGCGGCCGCTCGGCGAAGCCGTGGCCTGACGTGATCGGCCGATCGTGACCGCTTGGCACGCCGGGGACCGCCCGCCGGGGCGTCCGCCGCGGGCTATCCTCGCCTACATGCCCACGATCACAGACGAGCTCGTGGCCGAGCACCGCGTGCTGACCGATGGATGCGGCCTCGTCGACCGCTCCGAGCGCGGCAAGCTCGCGCTGACAGGCACCGAGGCGCGGGCGTTCCTCGCGGGGCAGGTCACGAACGACACGGTCGGCCTCGTCGCGGGCGCGGGCTGCTACGCCGCGTTTCTCACGCACAAGGGCAAGATGCTCGGCGACCTGCGGATCCTCGCCACAGACGACGAGCTGCTGCTGGACACCGAGCGCTCGACGCTGCAGGCGCTCTTCGACATGGTGCGGCGCTTCAAGATCGGCTTCGACGTCGAGCTGCACAAGCGCACCGTGCAGCGCGGGCTGCTGTCGCTCGCCGGGCCGGGGTCGCGCGCGATCGCGGGCGCCGAGGATCTGCCCTCAGACGAGCACGCGCACCGCGCCGGTGCGATCGCGGGGCACGCGGTGCGGCTGATCGCGACCGACGGCGGCGGCATCGACGTGCTCTGCGACGCCGCCGACACCGACGCTGTCCGTGCCGCGCTCGAGGACGCGGGCGCGAGGCCCGTGTCGGAGGCGGCGACCGAGATCCTCCGCGTCGAGCGCGGGCGCCCGCGCTACGGCTTCGATCTCGACGACACGACGATCCCGCAGGAAGCGGGCCTCAACGCGCGGGCGGTGAGCTTCACGAAGGGCTGCTATGTCGGCCAGGAGACCGTCGCGCGGCTGTTCTACCGCGGCAAGCCCAATCGCCACCTGCGCGGCCTGCGCCTGTCAGAGCCCGCCGAGGTCGGCACCGAGCTGCAGCTCGGGGAGCGCACCGTCGGCCGGCTGTCGAGCTCCGTCGTCTCCCCCGCGCACGGCCCGATCGCGCTCGCGCTCGTGCGCCGCGAAGCCGCCCCGGGCGAGACCGTCGACCTCCCCGGCGGCGCGACCGCCGAGGTCGTCGAGCTGCCGTTCGCCTGACGGCGCCTGCGCGCCCGACCGCGCGAGGAACGCCTCGAGTGCCGCGCGATCGGGGATCGGCCGCAGCTCGAGCGAGTCTGCTCCGTGGCCGGCCAGCCAGGTCTGCACGATCCTCGCCTCCGCGACGGCCTCCGCCGGCAGCTGGGCGACCGCGTCGTGGCGGCCGGCGAGCGCTGCCAGCGTGCGGGCGTGCAGGTCCCCGGCGTGCTGCAGGGGCGACCAGTCGGCGAGCCGGCCGCCGACGATCCAGAACGCGTCGTGGCCCGTCGCGCGCGGGTGCTGCGCCAGGACGAGCAGCGGGCGCGCGTGCGTGGCGGCGAGCGCGCCGCCGCCTTCTCCCACCCCACCGCCGAGCGAGCGCACGAGCACCGCGATCCGCTCGCGGCGGCGGCGCAGCCACCCGGCGCGCTCGTAGCGCTCCTCCGCGGCGGCCGCTCGCATCTGCGCGTCGAGGTGCGCGAGCAGCGCGGCGCCGCCGTCGCCGCCGCGGGTGAAGAGGCCGAGCGCCTCGTCGAGGCGGCGGCGGTAGAGGTTCGGATCGAGGTCGTTGAGGCACGGTGACAGGCAGCGGCCCATCTGGCCGTACGCCGACGGCCACGGCCGCAGCCGCAGCTTGCGCCCGCAGTGGCGCAGTCCGAACAGCGAGTCCAGCTGCTCCTTGAGCTCGACGGCGCCCGCCCGGCTGCGCAGCGGGCCGATCGTCACGGCGCGCCCCGCCGCCGGCTCGCGCGCGACCTCGAGCACCGGATAGGCGATGTCCAGGCGGCAGCGCAGGTAGACGTACGGGTCGTCGTGCTTGTGCACCTTGTTGCCCGGCGGGCGCAGCCTGCGGATGAGCCGGTGCTCGAGCACGAGCGCGCCGAGCTCCGAGCCCGTCGAGTAGTGGTCGACGATGGCGGCGTGATCGGTCCACACCTCGGGCGGTGCCGAGGTGGCGAAGTGCGAGCGCGCGCGGGTCCGCAGCGCCACGGACTTGCCGACGTACAGCACCTGGCCGGCGGCGTTTCGGAAGATGTAGACGCCCGGCGAGTCCGGCAGCGCGGACGTGTCGGGCTTGTGGCGCTTGATCGTCGCACCCGCCAGCGTCCGCCCGGCACGCGGGCGCGCCGCGCGGCGCGGGGGCGAGAGCGCCGCGAGCGCGTCGCCGACCGTGCCCGCGTGCGCGCACAGGCGGCCGAACAGCGCGCAGAAGACGCGCGCGCAGGTCTCCGCGTCGGCGAGCGCGCGGTGGGTCACCTCGACCTCGACGCCGAGCGCGTCGGCGAGCGCGGCCAGCCGGCGCTGGCGCACGAGCGGCGCGAACCGCCGCGCCAGGGCGACCGTGCACAGCACAGGCGGCTCGGGCCACGGCAGGTCGGCGCGCGCGAACGCCTGCTGCAGCACGCGCCGATCGAACGAGGCGTTGTGCGCGACGAGCACGCGGCCTGCGAGCTGCTCGGCGAAGTCGGGCAAGACGGCGTCGGCCGGCGGCGCCGCGTCGACCATCTGCTGGGAGATCTGCGTGAAGCGCTGGATCGCGCGCGACAGTGGCGCGCTGCCGTTGACGAGCGTCTCCCAGCGGTCGTGCAGCTCGCCGCCGCCGACGAGCACGGCCCCGACCTCCGTCAGCTCGCAGGCGTCCCCGGCCTTGCCGTTGGTCTCCGTGTCGACGACGAGGAACTCGGCGGTCGCGAGCGGCTGTGCGAGCAGGTCCACGAACATATGTTCTCGCGTCCGCCAGACGGCTGCACGGCGGATTGCAGCGGCGACGACCGATCGCCCGGTTAGCCTTGCGGGCGCCGTATCCGAGCCGAGACGAGGAGCGAGATGACGACCTTCGCCGCCGTGCCCGACGCCCAAGAGCTCGAGGCGCTCACGTGCGCCGCCTGGACGACGTACAGCGACGAGCTGCGCGGACTCTCCGGCCAGGCGTATGCCGACGCCGAGACGCCGGCCTGGGATCGCCTGCAGGCGACGCTCGGCGAGCTCGGCGCCCTGCGCGAAGAGCTGCCCGCGCCGCGCTGACCTGCACGTCGGCGTAGGTCCGGCGGCGCGACCTCGCGGTAGGTTGCGGGTTACGCCTTCGTATGCCCGGGTCACGTAGATGCTGAGAGCAGCCGGCGCGAAGCGACGGCGAGCCGTGGTCGCGCTCGCCCTCATGGCGGCGGTCGCCGGCTGCGGCGACGACGACGACTTCGCCAACGACCCGCGCTCGCCGACCGCCATCACGGTGAGCGCCGTGGTGACGGTCAAGGGGGTGACCGTGTCCCCCGCGCGCTTCGGCGCCGGCGCGGTCGAGCTGCTCGCGAGCAACCAGACGGCGACCTCGCAGCGCGTGCGGCTGCGCAGCGTGCGCCTGGCCGGCGGCGGCCCGCGACTCTCCCAGGCCACGGGGCCGATCAACCCCGGCGGGACGGCCTCGCTGAAGGCCGACCTCGGCCAGGGCACGTACGTCGTGTCCGCCCGCGGCTCCGCGGTACGCGCCGCGACGATCGTCGTCGGACCCGCG
Source organism: uncultured Actinomycetes bacterium (assembly GCA_963743055.1). Lineage (GTDB taxonomy): Bacteria > Actinomycetota > Thermoleophilia > Solirubrobacterales > Solirubrobacteraceae > CADCVQ01. The sequence goes on from CAVUOK010000013.1 coordinate 165,181, forward strand.
CGTCCGAGCGGCTCGGATCGCCTCTTGCAGCCATAGCGCGCGGCCCTGCCGGCTGCGACAATGCGCCGCCATGCGCCGCAATCGGACCGTCGGCGCCGCGTTCGCGGCGCTGGCGCTCACCACGACGGGCGTCTTCGTCGCCGTGGGCGGGTCGCAGGCCAAGCCGTCGGCATCCCAGCAGCTCTTCCGCACGACGCTGCTCGAGGACGCCAAGACGACCTCGGGCATCAAGGCGCTGCTGAGCGAGCGCGGCGGCATCGTCGCGCCCGAGATCGAGTTCGCCGACCTCACCGGCGACGGGCGCTCGGACGCCGTCGTGCTCGTCGACACGGGCGGCGCCGCCGGGGCGGTCGCGCTGTACGTCTTCAGCACGCACGGCAAGGCCGCCGACAGCCCGCTGCGTGCCGTCTACCGCTCCCAGCAGCTCTACCGCGCGAGCGCCGAGATCTCCGACGCGACGCTCGTCCTGCGCACGCCCCGCTTCGCCGACGGCGACGACCTGTGCTGCCCCGCGAAGGTCGTCGAGCGCGTGTACGCGTGGAGCGACAGCGCCAAGACGCTCAAGCAGCGCAGCTCGACGGAGGTCCCCGGGCCGACCGGCACGCCCACGACGACGACACCCGCGCCGCCCGGCTGAGCGGCTCCCGGCGCGATGGATCCGGCAGTCTGGGTCGGCTTCGCCGGCGGCATCATCGGAACGGCGGCGAGCCTCTTCGTCGGACTGCGCCAGCGACATGACTCCGAGCGCTTGGCGCGCCTTGACTCGGACCTCGCCACGGAGCGCAAGGAGCGCGAGGCCCGGCTGGACCGCAAGCTCAACGCCGAGGAGGTCCTCACCCGCTACAGCGAGCCGCTCGCGGCCGCCGCGTTCGACCTGCAGAGCCGCTGCTACAACATCCTCGACCTCGGCTTCTTCGCCAAGTTCGGCGAGGGCGCCGATCGCTTTCCCGTCGCTCAGACGACGACGCTGTTTCGCTTCGCGCAGTACTTCGGCTGGACGGAGATCTTGCGCCGCGACGTCCAGTTCCTGAGCTTCCCGGAAGCCGACGACACGCGCGACGTGACGCGGCTGCAAAGCGAGATCGCGGGCCGCCTGGCGACGTCCAAGCACGACGAGCCGCTGATGATCTGGACCGACGAGCAGCGCGCGATCGGCGAGCGGATGATCGTCGAGGAGCACGGCAAGATCGGGTGCATGGGCTACGCGCGCTTCTGCGACGACTATGACGCGTGCTTCGCGATGCTCTGCGATCGCTTCCGCGACGACCTGCACGACCCGGAGGCGCACACGCGGCTGCGCGACGTGCAGCAGAAGCTGTGCGACCTCGTCAGGGCGCTCGACAAGGGCAAGCTGCGCTATTCGGACAAGGACATCGGCAGGGCCGGTGGGGGCGAGCGGCAGACCTCGCCCCCACCGATGTCCTGAACCCGAGGGGCTACGCGGCGAGCGCGGCGGCGGGCGCGGGCGCGGGCGCCGGCGCGCCGACGCGGGCGAGGAACGCCGCGGCGCGCTCGGGCGTCGCGATCGTGCGCCACATGTCGGCCGGCGCGGACCAGAGGTTGCCGAACGCGTCGGCGACGGCCTGGCTGGCGGTCGCGGCGCCCAGGAGCTCCTGGACATGCGGCGGCGGCGGGGCGAGGAACATGTTGTTGAAGCGCACGACGGGCTCGGCGGCGGCCCACAGGTCGCGCGCCAGGCCGCGGCAGAACCACTCGTCGAAGGCGACGTCGCGGCAGATCGCCTGCGCGAGCACGGCGGCGCTCGCCGAGCCGAGGTTCGCGCCCTGGCCGCCCACCGGGTCGTTGGCGACGTAGGCGTCGCCGACGGCGACGACGAACTTGCCCGGCGCGACCTCGCAATACGGCTTGCGAACCGTCGGGACGATCGCGCCCTGCAGCACGTCGAGCGGGTGGGTCACGGCGAACGCGGTGGGGTCGACGCGCTCGTACGTGCGCGGCGCGTAGCGGCGCAGGAGCTCGAGGAGGCGGGTCTCGAAGGCGTTCGGGTCCGCGTCGTACTTGACGTTCGCGAGGTCCGCGAGCGGGCCGCCGGGCACGCCCTCGACCGCCAGCGCCGACTGGATCCCGTGGCGTGAGTGATACGGGAGGACGAAGACCTCGCCGACGCCGGGGACGATCGACATCTCCGCGCCGAGCGGCTGGATGGGCGTGATCCCGTGCACGATCGCCGCCGTGATGATCCGCTGCGGCTTGTCGAACGGCGAGCGCGCGGCGTCGCGCGGGAAGAACTCGCGGACGCTCTCGCGGCCGGCGGCGACGACGGTGAGGTCGTGGTCGGCGGTGCCGGCGACGATCTGCTCGACGCTGCGGCGGCCGGCGACGACGTGCCCGCCGCGAGCGGCGTAGTCCTCGAGCAGGCGCGGCAGGTAGACGCGGAAGTCGAGGTTGCCGGCCAGCGCCTGCAGGTTGCCGTTGAAGTAGACGGGGGTGTCGAGGACCGAGGCGTGCATCGACTGGTAGTTGCTCGGGTCGTCGGCCCAATGGCCGACGCCGAGCGCGCGCTCGCGCGCCATCGTCGGACCGAAGCGCGTGACCGTGTTCGGCAGCCGCGTCTGGCGCATCTCGTCGGGCGTGTGCTCGGCGTAGAGCGTCGTGTCGACGCCTGACTGCTGCAGGCTGAGTGCCAGTTGAAGTCCGGAGATTCCCGTCCCGACGATCCCGATGCTGGTCATGTGAGCGTGTCCTCTTCGCTTGCGGTCGAATGGCTGCGGCGTTGACGGCACTCTCGCCGCGCCGCGCACCCCCCGCCATGGAGGCCAACTCGTGTTTGCGGGTACGGAAAACCCCACCCCGCGATGAATTCGGGGCCGGCGCCCGGTCTCAACCTCTGAACCGACCGCAAGGAGACGCATGAGCCTCCCCGAGATCGCATCACCCGCGGCTTGGCGCGCCGCCCGCATCGAGCTGCTCGCCGAGGAGAAGGCGCTGACCCGCGCCCGCGACGAGCTCAACGCCAAGCGCCGCCGGCTGCCGATGGTGCAGATCGACAAGGACTACGTCTTCGAGGGACCCGACGGCACGGCGAGCCTGCTCGACCTCTTCGAGGGCCGTCGCCAGCTCATCGTCGGCCACTTCATGTTCGAGCCCGCACACGACGACGGCTGCCCGAGCTGCTCGGCCGGCGCCGACGAGGTCTCCGGCGGCCTGCTCGAGCACCTGCACGTACGCGACACCACGCTCGCCTACGTCTCGCGCGCGCCGCTGGCGAAGATCGAGGACTACAAGGCCCGCAAGGGCTGGACGTTCCCCTGGTACTCCTCGCACGGCAGCGACTTCAACTACGACTTCCACGTCACGATCGACGAGTCGGTCGCACCCGCGGAGTACAACTACCGCGGCGCAGCCGAGCACGCGGCCAACGGCTACGAGTTCTTCACCGACCCCGCGCAGCAGCCGTTCGAGATGCCGGGCGCGAGCTTCTTCCTGCGCGACGGCGACACCGTGTTCCACACGTACTCGTCCTACGCGCGCGGCGCGGAGATGACCGGCGGCTCGTACTACTTCCTCGACCTCACGGCCCTCGGGCGCCAGGAGGACTGGGAGGAGCCGAAGGGCCGCGCGGCGCAAGCGCGCGCCGGGAGGCCCGACTTCGCCGCCTGACGGTCCGCTTTGGCACACTTCGGCGCGCTTTAGATGCGACTGCCGACCGGACTCGTCAAGCACAGCAGAGCAGGCCTGCGGCGCGCCCTTCTCGTGGCGGTCGTCTTCGTCGTGGGCGGCGGGGAGGGCGCGGCGCTCGCGCTGCTGCCGGCCGACCGCGACGGGGAGCGGTCCCGGCCCGACCTGAGCGCGGCGTTCGCGTCGGTCACGGCTGCGCCGACGCGCCTGGCGGCGCAGCGAGACGTCGCCGCGCGCGCGACGCGCCATCGCGGCGGGCGCGACTACTACCGCAGGACGTCCTCGCGCCACGTCGCGGCCTCCGCCGAAGCGAGCTTCATGGGGCTGTACCGCGAGGCCGCCCGCACGTTCGGCGTGTCATGGCGGCTCATCGCCTCGATCCATCGCCAGGAGACCGCGTTCTCGACCGAGCCGAGCACCTACCACGGCCTCAACGCATTCGGCTGCTGCGCGGGACCGATGCAGTTCAACGTCACGAACGGCCCGGTGAGCACCTGGGAGCTGTACCACCAGTCCTTCCGCCAGGGCAACCGCCCGCGCCGCTACCAGCACCGCACGCGCTCGCACCCGTCGGTCTACGACGACTTCGACGCGATGATGGCGGCGGGCGCCCTCCTGCGCGACGGCGGCGCCGGCGAGGGGCTCGACGGCGGCTCGTGGTCGGCCGCCTACGCCTACTACGGCCACGACCTGTTCGGCATCGAGTACGCCAACCAGGTCCTGGGGCGCGCGCAGGGCTGGGAGTTCAACGGCTTCTGCCTCAACTGCCCGGTCGACGAGGTGCTCGTCGACGCGTTCGACAACGCCTACGGCGACGAGGCCCGCCGCCTGCTGCTCTCCGCCGAGGAGCGCAAGAAGGAGGAGCGCCGCAAGCGCCGCGAGGCCAAGGCGCGGCGCAAGCGGGCGAAGGAGCGCGACGAGGCTCGCCGCGCGGTGGATCGCGAGGACGCGCGCCCGGCGCCCGAGCTGCCGCCGGTCAAGACGACGCCGCAGGCTCCGGAGCCGCAGACCACGACGCAACCGCCCCCGACCGTGACCACACCGCCCGCCGAGCCGCCGGCGCAGGCGCCAGCGCAGCAGCACGAGTGCACGAAGCTCGAGCGCCTGCTCGGCTGCGGCGGCTGACCCGCGCATGCCGGCCGCAGCGCCGCCATCGCAGGCCGACGGCTCCGGCGCGTAGGATGCCCGCGTGGCCGTAGACCTCTCGCAGCTCTCCACCATCGCGACCGAGCCGGGCGAGCTGCCCGCGACGATGGCGGCGTGGGTGATCCGCCAGGAGCGCGAGGGCGAGCCGACGGACGCCTTCCAGCTCGAGGAGATCGAGGTCCCCGAGCCGGCGGCGTTCGAGGTCGTCGTGCGGGTCATGGCCGCGGGCGTGAACTTCAACAACGTCTGGGCCGCGCTGGGCAAGCCGGTGTCCGTCTTTCGCTACCACCCCGAGGAGGAGCACCACATCGGCGGCTCGGACGCCTCGGGGGTCGTCTGGAAGGTCGGCCCGGGCGTCACCCGCTGGCAGCCCGGCGACGAGGTCGTCATCCACTGCAACCAGGCCTCCTACGAGGACGTCGAGGTCCACGGGCTCGATCCCCTGGCGGCGCCGAGCCAGCAGATCTGGGGCTACGAGACGAGCTGGGGCTCGTTCGCGCAGTTCTGCAAGGTCCAGGCGCAGCAGCTGCTGCCCAAGCCCGAGCACCTCGCCTGGGAGGAGGCCGCGTCCTACGGCCTGACGTACTTCACCGCCTACCGGATGCTCATGGACCAGTGCGGGCTGCAGGCCGGCCACAAGGTCCTGATCTGGGGCGCCGCCGGCGGCCTCGGCGTGTTCGCGACCCAGCTCTGCGCGCTGGCGGGCGCGGACTGCGTCGGCGTCGTGTCGAGCGACGAGAAGGGCGCCCTGGTCGAGCAGCTCGGCGCCGTCGGGTTCATCAACCGCAGCGAGTTCGCGGGGATGATGCGCCGCGGCGGCGAGACGCCCGAGGAGGAGAAGGCGCGCTTCAACGTCTCGCGTGACTTCGCCAAGCGGGTCAAGCAGATCCTCGGCGACGCGCCCGACATCGTCTTCGAGCACGTCGGCAAGGCGACGTTCCCGACGAGCGTGTTCTGCGTGAAGCCGTTCGGCAAGGTCGTCATCTGCGGCGCCACGTCGGGCTTCGACCTCGATTTCGACGTACGCTATCTGTGGATGCGCCAGAAGCAGATCATCGGCTCGCACTTCGCCAACGCGTGGCAGTGCCACAAGGCGAACCAGCTCGTGCGCGAGTCGAAGATCCGTCCCGTCCTGTGGAAGACCATGGGCTTTCAGGACGTCGCGAACGCGCATCAGCTCATGCACGAGAACAAGCACGCCGGGAAGATCGCGATCCTCGTGGGCGCGACCGACGTCGGTCAGGGCAAGACGGCCGAGGGACCCGGCGCGATCATGGCGGAGGTAGGCTGATGGCATACGGCGTGGTGCATCTCCCGGTGTACGCGACGGGCTTTCGCGGCGACGACGTCGAGGCCGCGCTGCAGCAGCTCGCGCCGATCGCGTTGAGCTACGGGGCGACGCGCTACGACGTCTACCGCTCGCGCGACGACCGCTACAGGTTCCTGCTCGCGGCCGAGTTCGAGGCGAAGTCGCAGTGGGACGCGTTCTGGTACGGCGAGGAGTTCAGCGACTGGCGCGCGGCGTGCTCGAGCTGGTACACGGTGCCGCTGCTGTACGTCTGGAACGACAACGTCGCGTCCGGCCAGCTGCGCCGTGAAGAGGCCCTCGTCGGCGACGACGACAGCGCCTGATCGAGCCCGCCCTCATCGCGGGCTTCCTGTCCGCGGACGACTGCCGTGACGTCATCGGCGAGATCGACGTCGCGCATCAGGCGCAAGCCGAGATCTGGGGCGACGGCGGCTTCGGCGTGCATCCCGACAGCCGCCGCGGCGCGATCGCCGCGCTCTCGGGCGCGACCGAGGTGCTCGTGCAGGACCGCCTGTGGGAGGTCATCCCGCAGCTCGAGGAGCGCTTCGGCTGCGAGGTCACGCACGTCAGCGGCGTGACGGCGCTCATCTACGGTCCCGGTGACCACTTCGCGGCGCACTCCGACGGCGGCGGCGACGACGACGCGCCGCCGGAGGTCCGCAGGCGCCGGGTCTCGCTCGTCATCGCCTTGAACGACGGCGCGAGCGAGTTCTCCGGCGGGGAGCTCGAGTTCTACGAGGGCTCGGTGCCCGAGGTCGCGTCGCGCGGCGCCCCGCTCGTGAGCGTCCGCAGCGAGCCGGGCCTGCTCGTCGCGTTCGGCTCGTCGACGATCCACCGGGTCGCGCCGGTGCTCGACGGCCGCCGCTACTCGCTGGCGCTGTGGGCGCTCGCGGCCGGCGCCTGAGCTCGCACGCGGCGACCGCTCGCCGCCTAACGGCAGAGCGCGAAGACCGTGCCGGCCGCCGACCCGCCGACGCGCACCTCGCTCGTCGAGAACGTCGCCATGACCAGCACCGAGTGCTGGCCGCGCGCGTTGCGGTCGAGCACGTTCACGCCGACGTCGCCGGTGGACGCGCCGCTGCGCCACGTCTTGCCCTTCGGGCAGGTCAGCCGCAGCGCCGCGAACGCCGGCTCGTCGCCGCGCGTGATCCTGACGAACCGCCCGACGACGACCCACCCGCGCGGCAAGCGCTGGCCCTCGCGGACGCCGGTCACGCCGGGGAAGCTCGTGGGGCTCTTGTCGGGCGCCGCGATCTCGACGCGCGGCGCCACGCTGATGGTCGTGGACGACGGGGCGGCGGCAAACGCCGTCCCGCCTAAAGCGAACGAGCTGGCAACGGCGCACGCGACAGCGCGGCGCAAGCGAAACAGGTGCATGACGAAGTCTCCTTGACGAACAGCCGGTCACTGCATGATGCGGCCGGCCGCGCGCGGATCGGCCCACCCTTGGTGGCGACCTCGCCCACCCCGGCGCGAGCGGCGCTACGCGGCGTCGGTCTGGCGGCCCGTGCGCTCGATGTCGTCGCGCAGGGCCCGCAGCGCCTGGCGGATGATCCGCGAGACCTGCATCTGCGAGACCCCGACCATGGCCGAGATCTCGGTCTGGGTGAGGTCCTCGGTGAAGCGCAGGCGCAGGACCTCGCGGTCGCGCTCGGACAGGACCCCGAACGCGTCGTCGAGCAGCACGCGCAGCTCCGCGCGGCCGATCTCGGGGTCGCGCGAGCCGATCGAGTCGGCGAGCGTCACGTCCTCGCCCGTCGGCTCGTCCAGCGAGCGCGTACGGCGCGCCTCCTGGGACTGGATCGTGATCAGCACCTCCTCGAAGGGCTGCTCGACCTTGTCGGCGAGCTCCTGCACGGTCGGCGACCGGCCGAGCGTCGTCGTCAGCTCGTCGCGCGCCTTCGCGAGCTCGATCTGCAGCTCCTGCATCCCGCGCGGCACGCGCATCGCCCACGTCTTGTCGCGGAAGTGGCGCTTGATCTCGCCGAGCACGGTCGGCGTCGCGTAGGACGAGAAGCGCACGTCGCGCGAGAGGTCGAAGCCCTTGATCGCCTTCATGATCCCGACGCACGCGACCTGCACGAGGTCGTCGAGCGGCTCGCCGCGGCCGCTGTAGCGCCCCGCGAGCGCACGGGCGAGCGGCACCATCTCCTCGGCGAGGGTGTCGCGGGCACGGGTGTCGCCGTCCTCGTGGTAGCGGCGCAGCAGCTCGCGCTCGCGATCCGCGCGGTCCCCGGCGCTGACGATCGGGTTATCCATCACCGTGATCGAGCCTAACCGGTCGCCGTGGACCACGGCGACCTCGGGATCGCCCGCTGGCAGCATGTGGCGGCGAGGCTATCCCTGCTCGAGGGGGGCCATCGTCAGCCCGGCGCCGTGAAGCTGCTCCCAGTACAGCTCGGCGGCCTCCTGATGACCGGACCAGACCATCGCGAGGCCGCTGCGGTGGATCCGGTCGGCGATCTCGTAGCCGCGGTCGACGCTGATGCCGGGGATGAATCGCGCGAGGGTGTGCGCGACACCGTCGAAGGTGTTGTGGTCGTCGTTGCGGACGATGACGCGCCAGTGCCCGCCCAGCCCGCCCCCCGGGGGCCCGGTCCGCGGCTTCTCGATCGTCTGACTGCTCATCCGCCCGCAGAGGATACGGACGCTCACGGGGTTTGGCCAGCCTCGCGGCGCTTGGTCCAGTAGCGGTCGAGGCCCAGCCACTGGTCGTCGGGCGGCATCGCCTGGCCGAAGGCGGCGGCGCCGGCGGGGCCCAGGGCGGCGCCGTACGCGGCGCGCAGGGCGTCGGCGTAGCCCGCTTGGTCGGTGTTGCGCGCGCGCTCGCCCCACTCGTCGAGCACGGCGCGTAGACGGTCTATGTGCGACGCGACGTCGCGGTAGTCGCCGAAATGCGTGACGGCGAGCGTCGCGGGCTCCCACGCCTCGATCGTGTCCAGCGAGGTGCGCCACGCGTCGAGGTCGATGTCCGGCGGCGGGGTGGGCGCGAGCAGGAGGTCGCCGTCGGGCAGGCGGACGCCGCACGTGTCGCCGGGAAAGACCCAGCCCGAGTCGCGATGGCGGTAGGAGACGTGGTGCGACGCGTGCCCGGGCGTGTACGCGACGTCCCAGCCGTCGATCGACTCGCCGCCGCGCAGCACGCGCAGCGAGCGCTCGGGGACCGGCACGACCTCGCCCCACAGGCGGTCGAAGGCCTCGCCGTATAGCCGCTTGGCCGAGGCCACGAGCCGCGCCGGGTCGACGAGGTGCTTCGCGCCGCGCTCGTGGACCCAGACCTCGAGGTCGGGCCACTCGCGCACGAGCGCGCCGGCGGCGCCCGCGTGGTCGAAGTGGATGTGCGTGAGCAGCAGCGCGCGCGGCTGCTCGCCCGAGAGCGCGTCGAGCAGCGTGTCGATGCTCGACTCCGGGCCGGGATCGACGAGCACGTCGTCGACCTGCCAGCAGCAGATCACGTGCTCGCGGCCGAGGTGATGGACGTCGATGGGTCGCATCGACACCACGCTACTGACGTACGATCACCCGATGGCCGAGCCCCCCGCTCACCGCCTGGCGCAGCCCGATCGCCCCTGGATGATGCGCACGTACGCGGGCCATTCGACCGCGGCGAAGTCCAACGAGCTGTATCGCGCGAACCTCGCCAAGGGCCAGACCGGGCTGTCGATCGCCTTCGACCTGCCGACCCAGACGGGCTATGACTCCGATCACGAGCTCGCGCGCGGCGAGGTCGGCAAGGTCGGGGTCCCGATCGCCCACAAGGCCGCGATGGGCCAGCTCATGGACGGCATCCCGCTCGACGCGATGAACACGTCGATGACGATCAACGCGACGGCGGCGTGGCTGCTCGCGCTCTACATCGCGACCGCGGAGGACAACGGGGTCGACCCGAAGGTCCTCCAGGGCACGACCCAGAACGACATCGTCAAGGAGTTCCTCGCCCGCGGCACGTACGCGTTCCCGCCCGGCCCGTCGATGCGGCTGACGGCGGACCTGATCGCCTACACGGTGACCGAGGTCCCGAAGTGGAACCCGATCAACATCTGCTCGTATCATCTGCAGGAGGCCGGCGCGACGCCCGTGCAGGAGATCGCCTTCGCGATGTCCAACGCGATCGCGGTCCTCGACGCGGTCGCGGAGCGCGTGGACGAAGCGCTCATGGGCAAGGTCTTCAGCCGCATCTCGTTCTTCGTCAACGCCGGCGTCCGCTTCGTCGAGGAGCACGCGAAGCTGCGCGCGATGTCCGTGCTGTGGGAGCAGATCGGCCGCGACCGCTTCGGCTTGGAGGATCCCAAGCACCTGCGCTTCAGATACGGCGTGCAGGTCAACTCGCTCGGCCTCACCGAATCTCAGCCCGAGAACAACGTCCAGCGGATCGTGCTCGAGGCGCTGGCCGTCACGCTCGGCCGCGACGCCCGCGCGCGCGCCGTCCAGCTGCCCGCGTGGAACGAGGCGCTGGGCCTCCCCCGCCCGTGGGATCAGCAGTGGTCGCTGCGCATCCAGCAGATCCTCGCCTACGAGACCGACCTGCTCGAGTACCCCGACATCTTCGCGGGCTCGCACGTCATGGAGGGGCTCGTCGAGGAGATGCTCGAGGGGGCGCGCGCCGAGATGGCGGTGATCGAGGAGCACGGCGGCGCGGTCGCGGCCGTCCCGTACATGAAGGCCGCGCTCGTCGACTCCCATCGCGCGCGGATCCGGCGGATCGAGGGCGGCGACCTCGTCGTCGTCGGCCAGAACCGCTACGCGGACTCCGAGCCCTCGCCCCTGGCCGAGGGCGTCGACGGGGGGATCCTCACCGTGGATCCGGGCGTCGAGGCCGAGCAGGTCGCGGCGCTGCAGGAGTGGCGGGCCGGGCGCGACGCGGCGCAGGTCGAGCTCGCGCTGAGCGAGCTGCGGCGGGTCGCGCAGGACGACGCGGAGAACATCATGCCCGCGACGATCGCGGCGGCTCGCGCGGGCGTCACGACCGGCGAGTGGGCGCAGGCGCTGCGCGACGTCTACGGCGACTACCGCGCTCCCACAGGCGTGGGCGAGGCGAGCGCGCCGGCCGCCGCCGCCTCGGAGGAGGATCTCGAGGACCTGCGCGACGAGGTCGCGCGCGTCTCCGAGGCGATGGGCCGGCGGGTCAAGATGCTCGTCGGCAAGCCCGGCCTGGACGGGCACTCCAACGGCGCGGAGCAGATCGCCGTGCGCGCGCGCGACGTCGGCCTCGACGTCGTCTACGAGGGGATCCGCCTGACGCCGTCGCAGATCGTCACCAGCGCGCTGCAGGAGGGCGTCCACGTCATCGGCCTGTCGATCCTCTCGGGCTCGCACCGCGAGCTGATCCCCGACATCGTGCGCGCGCTCGCCGAGGCGGGCGTCGACGCGCCGGTCGTCGTCGGCGGGATCATCCCCGAGGCCGACGTCGCGCCGCTGAAGGCCGCGGGCGTCGCGGCCGTCTACACGCCCAAGGACTTCGACCTGACGCAGATCATGGGCGACGTCGTCGCGCTCGTCGCCGAGCGCCACGGCGTGGCCGCCCCGGCGGCGTAGGCGGCGTGTCGAGCGCGAGCGGCTCAGACCTCGCCGCGCGCCTGCGCGAGGGCGACCTGACCGCGGCGCCGGAGGTGCTCAACCTCGTCGAGAACCGGTCGCCCGAGCACCGCGACGAGATCGCGGCCCTGCTGGCGGGCGTGTCCCCCGCGACGCTCGGCGGCGAGGCGCCCGCGCACGTCGTCGGCGTGACGGGCCCGCCGGGCGCGGGCAAGTCGTCGCTGCTGGCTCACCTCGTCCGCGCGTGGCGCGCGCGCGAGCGCAGCGTCGCGGTGCTCGCGGTCGACCCGTCGTCGCGGCGCTCGGGCGGGTCGCTGCTCGGCGACCGGGCGCGGATCGCCGTCGATGCCGCCGACGGCGGCGCGTTCGTGCGCTCGATGGCCGCGGGCGGGCGGCTCGGCGGGCTCGCCCCCGCGACGCGTGCGGCGGCCCACGCGCTGGCCGCCGCGTTCGACGTCGTCGTCGTCGAGACGGTCGGCGTCGGGCAGTCGGAGACCGATGTAGCCGAGGCGGCGGATAGCGTGGCGGTCGTGGTGCAGCCCGCGGCCGGCGACGTCCTGCAGTTCCTCAAGTCGGGGATCATGGAGATCCCCGACGTGCTCGTCGTGACGAAGGCCGACCTCGGCGCGGTCGCGCTGCGCTCGCGACGCGACCTGCACGCGGCGCTGCGCTCGCTCGGAGCCGGGGACACGCCGGTCCTCGCGGTCTCGTCGCTGGCGCCCGCGACGGGCTTCGACGAGCTCGTCGATGCGCTCGACGGCCACCGCGCGCGCCTCGACGTCGCGGCGCGGCGGCTCGCCGCGCGGCGCGCGAGCGCGCTGGCGGACTTCACGGTCGAGCACGGCGAGCGCGGCCTGCGCGCGCTCGGCGGCCGGCGCGCCGCGACGAAGCTGCTCGCGAGCGCCGGCGCCGCGCTCGACGTCCCGGCGCTGACGCGCACGCTCGAAGACGCGGCGGCGCGCTGATGAGCACGCTGCGACCCGCGGCGCGCCGCGCGACGACCGCGGGCGGGGCGGCGGTGACCGGATGAGCCGCGGCGCGCTGCTCGACCTCGCGATCATCCTCGGCGCGTTCGTGCTCGCCAGCGCGATCGCGGCGATCGCGGGAGCGGCGAACTTCGGCACGGCGCTGAGCTTCGGCCAGATCGGCTTCGGGCTCGCCGTGGTCTACGTGGTGCTGAAGCGCTGAGCGGCGGCTACGGCGACGCGGTGTCCGGCCGCGGCGGCAGGATGCGCCACTGGTCGTCCTCGCGCACGAGCGTGTAGACGTCCTCGGCGGGGACCTGCCCGGCCGCGCTGCCCCGCACGCGCGCGGCCGCGCGATCGCCGTTGACCTCGACGCTCACGACCTCGAGCGTCGGGTTCTTGACGTCCTCGAGGGCGGTGCGCAGCGCCACCTCGCACGGCAGGCCGCTGCTCGCGGTCTGGCGGACGTAGGAGGAAGCGAACACCTCGTCGCAGAGGGTCTGGTAGTCCTTGTGCGCAGATGCCTGCTCGTAGCGCGCCAGCGCGTCGCGGACGAGCTGCTCGTCGTCGCGCCCGCCGCGCAGCTGCAGCAGCGCGATCACGACGATGACAGCGAGCACGCCCCAGACGACGAGACGAGTCCTGCCCTGCAGCCGGCCGAGCTTGCGCAGCGGGGCGGTGACCACGCGGCCGACGCCGCCGCCGACCCGGCCACCGACCCGGCCGAGCCCGCCACCGACGCGACCGAGCCCGCCGCGGACGCGGCTCGGCTTCTTCGGGATCGGAGCGAACACGTCCGGCGGCAGCTCCGGGTGCGTCGCCGGCGTCTCGGGCGCGGGCGCCGCGGGCGGAGTCGCCTGGTCCCGGGGCGTCGGCTGCTTCTTCGAGCGCTTCAGAGAGGGCCGCTTCATGGGCGCGCAGACTAGTAGAGACCGTCAGCGCGCCGAGCCGTCATGCATCCGTAAGCCGCGGATGAAAGAACACTGATCACATGGCCCGTCCCGCGACAGCCCACCGGCGATGATCGTCCTCCTCGCGTTCGCCGTCCTCGCCGGCGCGGCCACCGCGATCACCCCCTGCGTGCTGCCGGTGCTGCCCGCGCTGCTGTCGGCGAGCGGCAGCGGCGGCCGGCGGCGGCCGCTCGGCGTCGTCTGCGGGCTCGCGCTGACGCACACGATCACGATCGTCGGGATCGCCTCGGTCGTCGACGGCGTCGGCTTCGCCGACGGCACGCTGCGCACGATCGCGATCTTCGTGCTGCTCGTCTTCGGGCTGACGCTGCTCGTGCCGGCGGCGAGCCACTGGATCGAGGACCGGATGTCCGCGCTGTCGCGGTTCGGGCCGCGCAGCCGCGGCGACGGCTTCTGGTCGGGGCTGCCGGTCGGCGGCGCGCTGGGGTTCGTCTACGCCCCGTGCGCGGGACCGATCCTCGCCGCGGTGATCTCGGTCAGCGCGTCGCGCGGGACGACGGGCGAGCTCGTCGCCGTCGCCGTCGCCTATGCCGCGGGCTCCGCGGTCGTGCTGCTCGCGATCGCCATCGGCGGGCGCCGCGTGCTGCAGCGCGTACGCCGGGGGTCCCGCGGGCCGGTCGTGCAGCGGGTCTTCGGCGCGGTCATGGTGCTGACCGCCGTGCTCATGTTCGCGAACCTCGACATCCGCTTTCAGAGCGCGCTCGCGAGCGAGTTCCCAGGCTTTCTGACGAACCCGACGGGCGGCATCGAGCGCTCGCGCGCCGTCGAGGACCGCCTCGCCGACCTGCGCGGCGCGTCGAAGTTCAAGGCGCCGACGGCGCAGGCGAAGGCGCCCACGCGGTCGGCGAGCGTCGCGTCCGACGCCGCGCTGCCGGGCGTGCACACGCCCGACCTGCCGGTCCTCGGCGACGCCCCCGAGTTCCAGGACACCGGCCGCTGGTTCAACTCGTCGCCGATGACGATGCGCAGCCTGCGCGGGCGCGTCGTGCTCGTCGACTTCTGGACCTACACCTGCATCAACTGCCTGCGCACGCTGCCGTTCGTCAAGGCGTGGGACGCGCGCTACCGCGCCGACGGGCTGACGATCGTCGGCGTCCACACGCCGGAGTTCGCGTTCGAGAAGCTGGCGTCGAACGTCCAGCGCGCGATCAAGGACGACGGCGTGCGCTACCCGGTCGTCCAGGACAACGACTTCGGGACGTGGAACGCGTTCACGAACCAGGGCTGGCCGTCGAAGTTCCTCATCGACGCGACGGGCAAGGTGCGCTACGCCCACCTCGGCGAGGGCGACTACAAGGAGACCGAGGCCGCGATCCGCACGCTTCTCGCCGAGGCGGGCAAGCGCAAGCTCGGCTCCGCCGCGCGGCCGGAGGGCAAGATCGAGACGGTCGGCGCGCAGGCCACCGCCGAGACCTATCTCGGCAGCGCGCGGGCCCAAGGCTTCTCCCCGGTCGGGCCGACCAACGGCACGCGCGACTACACGGCGGCCACCCCCGGCGACCTCCCCCAGAGCGTCTTCAGCCTCGGCGGGCGCTGGCGCGTCGACGACGAGTCGGCTCGCGCGGTGCGCGGCGCGACGATCACCGCGCGCGTCGTCGGGACGGCCGTCTACCTCGTGCTGTCCTCCGACGGCGGCAAGCCGCGCCGCGTCCGCGTGGAGCTCGACGGCAAGCCGATCTCCGCCGCGCTCGCGGGCGCCGACGTCCACGGCGGGGTCGTGACCGTGCGCCGCCAGCGGCTGTACTCGCTCGTGAAGCTCCCGAAGGTCGGCGAGCACGTGCTGAACCTGCGCCTGGACTCCGGCGTCAGCGGCTTCGCCTTCACGTTCGGCTGAGCGGGCCGAGCGCTGTACGGTCGCGGGGGTGCTCGGCGGATCGCCGTCTCGAGAAGGCTTGGCGACGCGCGAGCTGCGGCTGTTCGTCCTCGCCGCGGCCGCGATGTCGCTGGCCCTGTGGGCCTTCACGGTCGTGCTGGCGATCGCGGCATACCACGCGGGCGGCACGACGGCGGTCACGCTCGCGGTCGTCGCGCGCGTGCTGCCCGGCGCGCTCGCGGGCCCGTTCACCGCGCTGCTCGCCGACCGCCGCTCGCGCCGCGCGACGCTGCTCGTGCTCACGGGCGCCGCGACCGCGATCCTCGTGGCGCTCGTCCTCGTCACGGCCATCGACGGCCCGTTCGCGCTCGTCCTCGTGCTCGCCGCGATCTTCTCGATCCTCACGAGCGGCCAGCAGCCGGCGCTCATCGCGCTGCTGCCGGGGATCGCGCAGAACGCGCGCCAGCTCGCGCGCGCGAACGGCCTGCGCCAGGGGCTCGGCAACGGCGCGTACTGCGCCGGAGCGCTCGCGGGCGGTGCGGCTGCCGCGGGGCTGTCGGTCGCGGCCGGCTTCGCGGTCGCGCTGGCCGGCTCGTGCGTCGCGCTGCTCGCGCTCGCCCTGATGGCGACCGATCCCGTCCCGCCGCACCGCGAGGGGCGCGCCGACACGGGCATGGTCGGCGAGCTGCTGCTCGGCCTGCGGGAGGTCCGCACGACGCCCGAGCTGCGCGACTCGGTCGGCGTGCTCGCCACGCTCGGGCTCGTGTACGGCGTGCTCGACGTGCTGATGGTCGTCGTCGCGGTCAAGCTCGTCGGGCTCGGGACGGGCGGCGTCGGGATCCTCAACTCGGCATGGGGCGCGGGCGGCATCGCCGGGGGCTTCGCGGCGCTCGCGCTGCTCGGGCGCGGGCGGTTCTCGACCGCGATGAAGGCCGGCGCGGCGCTGATCGGCCTGCCGCTGGCGCTCCTCGCGGCAGCCGCGGAGCCCGCCGTCGCGATCGCGGCCTTCGCGTGCCTCGGGATCGGCTACGCGACCGCCGACACGGCCGGCCAGACCTTGGTGCAGCGCCTGGCGTCCGACGAGACGCTCGCGCGCGCGTTCGCGGTCGCCGAGACCGGCAACGCGCTGGCGGTCGCGCTCGGCTCGGTGCTCGCGCCGCTGCTCATCTCGCTGTTCGGCGTCCGCGGCGCGCTGCTCGCGGCCGCGCTCGCGATGCCCGCGGTCGTCGTGGCCCGGCGGCGCGCGCTGCGGCGCCTCGACGCCCGGGCCACGGTGCCCGAGCGCGAGCTGCGGGCGCTGCGCTCGCTCGACGTCTTCGCGCCGCTGCCGCTCGCGACCGTCGAGACGCTCGCGCTGCGGGCCGAGCCGCGCGTCATGTGCGCGGACGAGCGGATCCTGCGCCTCGGCGACGTCGGCGATCGCTTCTACGTCATCGCGGACGGCAGCGTCGAGGTGCAGGCCGGCGAGGCGATCCGCCACGAGGGGCCCGGCGAGTACTTCGGCGAGATCGCGCTGCTGCGCGACGTGCCGCGAACCGCGACCGTGGTCGCGGTCACCGACGGGCTCCTCTACGCGCTGGGGCGTGAGGACTTCCTGCGCGCCGTCACCGGCCACGTGCGCTCGACGCAGGCCGTCCGCGCGGTCGCCGACGCCCGGCTGCGGGGCCTGTAGGAGCTCGTCCTCGTGGCGCGGCTGCCCGATCGGCTGGATGGCCGTCTCCGAAGACGCCGGCGGGGGCATCCTAAGATGGCGACATGGAATCCTCAGAAGCCCGCTCGTGGCTGCGCTGCTATCGCTGCTGGTCGACCGACCTGGAGGTTCAGGTCCATTACGAGGGCATCCACAAGATCGATCCCGAGACCGGCGAGCGTGCCGAGCCCGTGGACGAGCTGCAGGAAGCGGTCGTGCAGTGTTTGGAGTGCATGCACGACCAGCCCCATCTCGGCTTCCACAACGGCCGCGTCGAGCCGATCGAGGATCGCTGGGAGCGGATGATCGCCGGCACGCCGTGGGTCGCCTCGTGCACGGTGACCGTCGATGCCGAGGACGTCGAGACGTGCTCGGGCCCCGAGGCCGGCGACGCGCTCTCCTACGCCGCGTTCGGCGACCACGGCACGCGCGAGTTCTTCACCCACGTGCGCTTCCACAAGCACGACGGCGAGTCGATCGTCGTGCACCTGCTCGTCGAGCTCTACGCACGCTCGCCCGAGGAGGCGACGCAGGTGCTCGAGGAGGCCGCCCGCGGCCAGCTCGCGATCACGTCGCTCGCCGAGGAGTCGCGCCCGCCGGCGGCCACCGGCGACGACCGTCACTGACCCTCGCGCCCGGGCGCTACTCCTGCGGAGCGAGCGGGTCGATCGGCCCGAGCTCGCCCTGCGGGACCTTGCTCGCCGGCACGCCTGTGACGATCGGCTCGTTGAACTCCGTCTCGCGGATCGTCGTCCACCAGAACGCGAACGCTCCCGCCAGCGCGCAGACGGCCAGCGTCCCGTTCAGCCAGCGCCGCAGCGCCGGGCGCGCGCTTCCCGCACGCCAGGCGAGGACGCAGCAGACGCCGAACCAGGCGGCGCCAAGGCCGATCGCCGCCACGGTCGTCGTCGCGACGACGGCGCCGAGGAACCACGTCCCGGCCGCCAGTGTCGCGACGAGGGCCGCGGGTGCGAGCAGCTTCGGCGCGAGCGTCATGACGGCGTCAGGTTCGCCCGCGCGAGCGTCGACGTGAACGGCACGCACCAGAAGATCACGCTGCGGTAGCGGCGCAGGTCGACGCTCTTCGAGATCTCGTACTGCTGGTTGCCCTTGCTGCCCTTGAGCGTGCCGAGGTCCTTGAAGTCCTTGCGCACGTCGCCATCGCCCTTGACGGAGCGCGGCACGAGGTAGACGCGCACCTTCGGGCCCGGCGCGATGCGGAAGCTGCGCAGGGTCAGGACGCGCTTGCCGCCCGTGAAGACCACCGCCGCGCGGCCACTCGCAGAGTGCGCCTGGGAGCGGACCGTGCCGTGCAGCAGCTCGACGTTCGTCGCCGCCGAGGCGGCTGTCGCGGCCATCAGGGCGACGACCGCGGTCACGAGGAGAAGTCTCATCCCGCGCATTGTCCGCGCGCCGTCTTACACGCCGAGAAACGCGCGGCTACGGGTAGATGCCGCGCAGCCGCGCGGCTTCGGACACGCGCTCGATCGCGACGGACAGCGCCGCCATGCGCCAATCGCAGCTGTGGCGGTCGGCCGCGTCGACGACCCGGCTGAACGCGGCGCGCAGCTGGCGGCGCAGGCGCTCCTGGACGTCGATCTCGTCCCACGAGTAGCGCTGCTGGTCCTGCACCCACTCGAAGTAGGAGACGGTGACGCCGCCGGAGTTCGCGAGCACGTCGGGGACGACGAGGATCCCGCGGTCGCGGAGGATCGTCTCGGCCTCGGGCGTCGTCGGCCCGTTGGCGGCCTCGATGACGAGCCGGCACTGCAGGCGGGCCGCGTTGTCGTCCGTGATCTGGCGCTCGAGCGCCGCCGGCACGAGGATCTCGCACGGCACCTCGAGCACGTCCGCGGGCCCGACGTGCTCGGCGTCGGGGTAGCCGGCGAACGTCCCGTGGTCCGCCAGCCAGTCGCTGACGCGCATGACGTCGAGGCCGCCGGCCGCGACGAGCCCGCCCAGCCGATCGGAGACCGCCACCACCGTCGCTCCGATCGCATGCAGCTCGCGCGCGGCGACCCCGCCGACGTTGCCGAAGCCCTGGATCGCGACGCGCGACTCGCGCAGCGGCAGGTCGATGCGGTCGCAGACGGCCTCGAGCACGTAGACGACGCCGAGGCCGGTCGCCTCGCGCCGGCCGACCGTGCCGCCGACGACGACGGGCTTGCCGGTCACGATGCCGGGGACCGAGTGGCCGACCTGCTGGGAGTACGTGTCCATGAACCACGCCATCTCGCGCTCCCCGGTGCCCATGTCGGGCGCGGGGATGTCCTTCTCGGGGCCGATGATCGGGATCAGCTCGGCGGCGTAGCGGCGCGTGAGGCGCTCGAGCTCGCCGACGCTGTACTCGGTCGGGGTGCAGCGCACGCCGCCCTTCGCTCCCCCGTAGGGCAGGCCGAGCAGCGCGCACTTCCACGTCATCCACATCGCGAGCGCGGCGCACTCGCCCAGCGACACGTCGGGCCCGTATCTGAAGCCGCCCTTGGTCGGGCCCATCGTCAGCGTGTGCTGGACGCGATAGCCGGTGTGCGAGCGGACCTCGCCGGAGTCCATCCGGACGGGGAAGTTCACGACGAGCGAGCGTCGCGGATCGCCGAGCCGGGCGACGAACTCGGGGTCGAGGTCGAGCAGCTCGGAGGCGCGCGCGAACTGGTCGGACGCGATCCGGTACAGCTCGGAGTCCCACTCGCGGCCGGTCGCGACGTCGTCTGCGTCCTCGAGATGGATCGCCATCGTGCGCGGGACCGTACCGCTCGGCGCCCGGCGCGCGACGCCCGCAAGGCGCCGTTCATCGCCGGCCGTTGACGATCTTGTCGACGAGCCCGTACTCGACGGCCTCCTCGGGAGTCATGTAGCGGTCGCGGTCGGAGTCGTCGTGGATCTCCTGCGGCGACTTGCCGGTGTGCTTGGCGTACAGCTCGTCGAGGCGCGCGCGCAGGGCGATCGTCTCGCGGGCGTGGATCTCGATGTCCGAGGACTGGCCCTGGTAGCCACCCGTGGGCTGGTGGATGAGCATGCGCCCGTTGGGCAGCGTCTGGCGCTTGCCGGGCGCGCCCGCGGCGAGGATCAGCGCGCCCATCGACATCGCGATCCCGCAGCAGATCGTCTGCACGTCGGGGGCGATGTGCTGGATCGTGTCGTAGATCGCCAGGCCGGCGTACACGACGCCGCCGGGGCAGTTGACGTAGAGCGAGATGTCGCGGTCGGGGTCGGCGGCTTCGAGGTGCAGCAGCTGCGCGACGACGAGGTTCGCGATCTCGTCGTCGATCGCCTGGCCGAGGAAGACGATCCGCTCGTTGAGCAGGCGGCTGTAGATGTCGAACGAGCGCTCGCCGCGCCCATCCTGCTGGACGACCATCGGGACGAGAGGCATGGCGTTGTCCTTTCGTGCAACTGATTGGTTGCGTGTTGCATGGGCGGCACGCTAGCATGTGGCGCAACCGTTCAGTTGCATGTACCTGCTTCGAAGGAGCCTTGTCATGGACGTCAGCCGCGAGATCGTGTTGCCCGTCGACAGAGACACCGCCTGGGAGGCGGTGACCGACCTCGATCGCTGGCTCACCGCCGGCGGTTCGCTCGACCTGTCGCCCGGTGCCGAGGGCGAGCTGACGCTGCCCGGCGGCGAGACGCGCTGGGCGTGCGTGGAGGACGTGCGCGACGGCGAGCTGTTGTCGTTCTGGTGGCACGCCCCGGATGCGCTGGCGACGCTCGTCGAGGTCTCGCTCGTGGACGCCGACGCGGGCCGGGCGACGCGCGTCGTCGTGGTCGAGCGCGGTTACGCGAGCCAGCCGGTGTGCGGCTCGCCGTGGGCCGGCGGCGCGTGGAACGGCCCGCGCGCTCGCAGCGCGGCCGCCGGCACGGCGTCGCCGAGCTACCCGCTGGGCAGCGCGTGGATCGTCAGCGGCCTGGACTGGGAGCCGCCGCTCACGCGCCTGCGCGACGCGCTCGACCTGGTCGCGGCGTAGGCGTGCAACCTGCCGAGCCGTCCGCGGCCGCGCAGCCCGATCCGGGGCAAGCCGTCTTCTCGGCCCTGGCCGACCCCACGCGCCGCGCCGTGCTGCGCGCCGTCGCCACGGGGGAGGCCGACACCGCCACGGAGATCGCCGCGCGCCTGCCGATCAGCCGCCAGGCGGTCGCCAAGCACCTCGCGCAGCTCGAGCGCGCGCAGCTCGTCGACGGCCACCGCGCGGGCCGCGAGACCCGCTTCGAAGCGACCCCTGCCCCACTGGCCGACGCGATCGGCTGGATGACCGACGTCGGCGCCCAGTGGGACACCCGCCTCGCCGCACTCGGCGAGGCGGTGCGCCGCGACTGATCAGGCTGCTGCCAGCCGCCCTTCGAGCGCCTCGAGCTGGGCGGCGATCTCGTCGGGGACGTCGTCGCCGAACTTCGCCAGGAACTCCTTCATCTGCGGGAGCTGCTGGCGCAGCGCGTCGAGGTCGACGTCGAGCACGGTGGCGAGGTCCTCGTCGGACATGTCGAGGCCGGTCGTGTCGATCGCGCCCTCCGTCGGGACGAGGCCGAGCGGCCCGT
Organism: uncultured Actinomycetes bacterium; assembly: GCA_963743055.1. GTDB lineage: Bacteria > Actinomycetota > Thermoleophilia > Solirubrobacterales > Solirubrobacteraceae > CADCVQ01. The sequence continues at coordinate 186,782 of CAVUOK010000013.1, forward strand.
CGACGGCGTCGGCCGTGCCGGCACAGCGCTCGAAGACCCACTTCAGCACGCGCGAGTTCTCGCCGAAGCCGGGCCACAGGAACTTCCCGGTGTCCGGGTCCTTGCGGAACCAGTTGACGTAGAAGATCTTCGGCAGGTCGGCGCCCTCGTGCTTGCCGACGTCGAGCCAGTGCGCGAAGTAGTCGGCCATGTTGTAGCCGCAGAACGGCAGCATCGCGAACGGGTCGAAGCGCAGCTGGCCGAGGCCTCCGGCCGCTGCGGCCGTCATCTCCGAGCTCATCGTCGCCCCGAGGAACACGCCGTGCTCCCAGTCGCGCGCCTCGGTGACCAGTGGCACGACCGTCGCCCGGCGACCGCCGAACAGCATCGCGTCGACGGCGACGCCCTTGGGGTCCTCCCACTCGGGCGCGATCGCCGGGTCCTGCGCGGCGGGCGTCGTGAAGCGGCCGTTCGGATGGGCGGCGGGCGTCTCGGACTCGGGCGTCCAGTCGTTGCCCTTCCAGTCGATCGCGTGCGCGGGCTTGTCCTTCGTCATGCCCTCCCACCACACGTCGCCGTCGTCGGTGAGCGCGCAGTTGGCGAACAGCGTGTTCTCGGCGACCGTCTTCATCGCGTTCGGGTTCGTGTCGTCGCCCGTCCCCGGCGCGACGCCGAAGAAGCCCGCCTCCGGGTTGATCGCGTAGAGCTTGCCGTCGTCGCCGAACTTCATCCAGGCGATGTCGTCGCCGACCGTCTCGACGGTCCAGCCCTCGAGCGTCGGGATGAGCATCGCGAGGTTCGTCTTGCCGCAGGCGCTCGGGAAGGCGCCGGTGACGACCTTCACCTCGCCGTCGGGGTTCGTGAGCTTGAGGATGAGCATGTGCTCGGCCATCCAGCCCTCGTCGCGGGCCATGACCGACGCGATGCGCAGCGCGAAGCACTTCTTGCCGAGCAGCGCGTTGCCGCCGTACCCGGAGCCGTACGACCAGATCTCACGCGTCTCGGGGAAGTGGACGATGTACTTGTTCTCGGCGTTGCACGGCCACGGGACGTCCTCGACGCCCTCGGTGAGCGGCATGCCGACGGAGTGCACGCACGGGACGAACTCGCCGTCCGCGCCGAGCACGTCGAGCGCGCCCTTGCCCATGCGGGTCATGATCCGCATGTTCGCGACGACGCAGGCGCTGTCGGTCAGCTCGACGCCGATGTGCGCGATCGGCGAGCCGAGCGGGCCCATGGAGAACGGCACGACGTACATCGTGCGGCCTTCCATGCAGCCGTCGAAGAGGCCGGCGAGCTTGTCGCGCATCTCGGTGGGGTCGGTCCAGTTGTTGGTCGGGCCGGCGTCGTGCTCGTCCTGCGAGCAGATGAACGTGCGGTCCTCGACACGCGCGACGTCGCCGGGGTCAGAGCGCACGAGGTAGGAGTTCGGGCGCTTGGCGTCGGCGAGCTTGTGGAACGTGCCGGCGTCGACGAGCAGCTGAGCCAGGTCGTCGTACTCCTCGGCCGAGCCGTCGCACCAGTGGATGTCGTTGGGCTTTGTGAGGGCTGCGACCTCGTCCACCCAGGCAAGCAGCTTCTCATTCGTCGTCGGCACGGTCGTCTGGCTCACGCGTTGCTCCTCCGGTTCTCACATTCGGACCCTGCTGCACATTGTCGCGCATGTCTCGAAGTGACCTCGTCTCGCCCGATGAACGCGGCGTGATCCGGCGCCCGGGGCGAAGCGCGTGCCCGCGCAAGCCTTCGACCAGGGCGCAACTTCCGGCGCGGCAGCGGGTCCGACCTTACAAGAGGCGCGTTCGCACCGCAGGGTCGGCGTGCAGCGCAGCCTTGCCCGCGCCGGGACGCTCACGTCCCTTCGGCGCACCTCCGCCGGGCGATCGCCCGCGGGGATGCCGCACGTCCACGAAGAGGAGGTCCGCATCATGCATGCATCCAACGACAGCGCCGGTCCCGACGCGCCAACTCCCAACCGACTGCGCCGGCTGGTGCTGGGTCGCGCTCCGCGCACTCGGTCGGTCCTGCTCGCCAGCGGTTTCCTGGCCGTCGCGATCGCCCCGTTCGGCATCGCCGCGACGGGTGATTCGCTGCGCGAGGGTCGCCGCAACGGCACGACCACGCGCGAGACGCAGATCATCAGCAACATCGGCTCGACGACCGCGCTGACAGGCGGCTACTCCACGCGCCAGTCCAACCTGTCCTCCAGCGGCGGCGGCGCCGTCTACGGCTGCCGCTCGCAGGCCGGCGGCTCACGGGCGACCCCAACCCCCCAGAACCCCTGCGTCCGCTCGAACAACCTCTCGCGCGGCCTGGCCTTCGAGTTCAACACGACGATCGGCGACGTCGCGGGCTCGATCACGGCGGGTAGCGGCGGCGACGCGAAGAGGCCGTTCACGACGAACGCCACGGGCGTCGCGACGGGCCTGAACGCCGACCGCGTCGACAACCTCGACGCGGCCGGCATCGTCGCGACCGCGCGCGTCAAGACGGGCCTGGACGCCGACACCGTCGACGGCCTGGACTCCAGCGACCTCCGCCCGCGCTTCGCGCTGATCTCTCAGTCGGGAGACGTCGTCGAGTCGCGCGGTCTCGTCACGAGCAACCCAGTGGTCCACACGGCGGGCACCGATACCGACTACTTGGTCACCTTCGCGGGCGATCTCACCAAGTGCGCGGTATCGGCCACGCTCACCGGCGCCACTTTCGGCGAGATCGTCGCGGACCCCAAGCTCGTCTCGGGCAACACCATCGTCACGGTGAAGACGGCGGACTCGACCGGAGCCCCGAAGGAGCGCCAGTTCGATCTCTCGCTGAACTGCTAGGTGAGCAAGCTCACGCGGGGGTACGCCTGCGGGCGCCCCCGCGCGTCAGCGAACCCGAAGCGTGACCGGGCGACCGGTGTAGCCGAGGTACGGATAGTCCCGCTCCATCGGCACCCTGACGCGGATCTGCAGCTTCACGCCAGGCCGCCGGATAGGCAGCCGGTAGGTGCCGGAGAAGCGCCCACGCCGGTCGGTACGCACCTTCGCAAACTCCGCCCAAGCAAAGCCCGGCGCCCTCCCCTGCAACGTCACCCGCTTGCCTCTCGTCGGCAACGGGAGCGACAGCACGCGCCCGCTGAAGCGCACGGTCGTGCCACGCAGCGAGACCTTCAACGACGATGACGCCCGCACTCTCACGGTCAGCGCCCGTGATGCCGCTGGCCCGTGCGCCAGGCGAACGGTGCGTGACGGCCGAGTCCGCCCAAGCACGTATGAGAACGTGCCATCAGCGCGGGTCTGCGCCTTGCCCATCGCGATCTCGCCGGCACCAGACCGCGCAACCCGTTCGAGGACATCGACGCGCGCCTTGGGGATACCGAGCTTCGATGCGCCGGTCAAGCGACCACGGATAATCACCCGCCGGCCGAATGGCACGACAAGCGTGGAGCGCGACGACCCGGCAAACCCGGCAGTCAGTTGAGCCACGGCACCTCCGAGCCCGATCTCACTAACCGGCAACGGGATGCCGCCGTTCGAGATGTCGATGACCGCGGCAGGCTCGTCGTGTCGATTGCCTGCGGCGTCAACGGTCCGAAGTGTCAACGCATGGCGCCCGTTGGCAATGTTCCGTGTGTCGATCGCGAGTGTGTCACGATCGGTGCTTGGGCATGCGGTGAAGTCGGCGTACGCGCATCGATCTACCAGATCCTTAGCCGCGATCACCGACTCGCCGATGACCGCCTCGATCCGCGCAAGCCCGGACTCTTGGTCTGACGCCGCATAGTCGATGCCCCGGACTCCCGATACCGGCGCGTTGGTAAACATCGTGCCGCCAACAGCCGACCCTGCCGGAGGGACGTCCTCGCGGAGCGTGACCTCAATGCCCCGCACCTCGAGCGGCACGGCCTCGTCTTGGTAGCAGCCGGGAGACGCGTCGCGCTCCGTGCGGGTGGGTCGGTCGCTTGCTCTGCAGGTCAAGGTCAGCTCCACACCGCGCGTCCGTTTCGGCGGCGCGATGTCGATCGGCGGCTCTAGATCACCATCACCGTACGTCTTCGGGACCCGCACGACGCTCGAATCTGTTCGGGCATAGAACTGCACATCGAAGACGGGGCCCAGGCTCTGGAACCGAGTGCTGATCCACGTACGCACCCGTTCGATCGCGATCGCTTCTCGGGCCGGATCATCCGGAGCTGACAGATCAAGTGTGGCGCGGGCAAGATAGGTCATGGTGCGCGAAGCGGGGAGCAAGAAGCGAAACCCTTTCCCCTCCGCACACCCGTCGAGCATCGTCATGTTGGGGGCAGGTACCGAGCGCCATGGGACGATTGGTGCCGGCGGGTGTCCAGGTACCTGGCATGCTCGCATCACGTACGTACCAGCGCGCGCAGACTCCGCGGCGACCAGTCCTGCGGCGAGAGACGCACAGGCCGCGCCGAAGGTGCACCACCGTCGGAGCGTTCTCAGCGCCCGAAATCCGTGCCCGCCGTCCGCTCGCGCGCGAATCTCGCCAGCTTGCGAATCGCTCATCGCAACCATCCCCAGTCCGCGGGCCCCGATAGCCCTTTTCAAGGGTTAGAAACCGTAGGACTAACTTCGCCCCCCGGCCATCGCCCAACCTCGCAAATAGCGGACGTTTCTTCGCGGACTTCTAGTCCGGCGGCGTGCCGAGTGCCTTACGCGACCCGGACCAGAGGTTTTGAAGTCCTGCCACGGACGCCCGTGCGTCCAGGACGCGCGCACCGCGCCGCGGTCGAGCTTCGTCTCGGACTCGCGCTATTCGGGGATCTCGATCGCGCAGTACAACGTGTCGCCGTGGAAGACCGGCGTCGGTGCTTCAGCTCCTCGATCATGGGGTTCGCGATCGCCTTGCGACGAATGTCGGCACGCTCATAGTACGAGCGAACGAACGGACCTCAGGCCCACCATGACATCGTGGCCTGACCCTCCAGGGTTAGGAAACCTAGGCGGAAGTTCGCCCCCGTGTCCATCCCAGAGATCCGCAAATAGCGAGGAGTTTGCGCGAGCCGAGCTACTCGGCCGGTGTGCCGTGCTCCTTGCGCGGGACCAGCACCAGGCGCTTGAACTCGGCGACCAAGACGCCGTCTTGGTTCAGGACCCGCGTGTGCACGCGCACCGTGCCACGGTCGAGCTTCGTCTTGGACTCGCGCTTCTCGAGGACCTCGGTCTCGCAGTACAGCGTGTCGCCGTGGAACACCGGCGCCGGGTGCTTGAGCTCCTCGGTCATCAGGTTCGCGATCGCCTTGCCGCTGACGTCGGACACGCTCATGCCCAGCGCGAGCGAGTAGACCATCGGGCCCACCACGACGTTACGGCCCTGCTGCGACGCCGCCGCGTACACGTCGTTCACGTGCAGCGGATGGTGGTTCATCGTCAGCAGGCAGAAGAGGTGATCCTCGGTCTCGGTGATCGTCTTCGCCGGCCAGTGCTTGTAGACCGCCCCCACCTCGAACTCCTCGAGAAAACGTCCGTAGGGGTGCGCGCCGGACGCCTCGCGCTCGGCCTGGTCGGTCGTGAAGTCGTCGCTCATCCGCTGGGTCTCCCTTGCCGTGTCAGGACGCCGGGCATCATGACGGACCGACCCCGCCGGACGAAGTGCCGTCAGCCGGCGTCGAGCTCGCAGCTCGCGCAGCGTCGAGCGCTTCTCCTCGAGCTCGCGCTCGAGCTCGTCGAGCTTCTCGCGACGGCGGCGCAGCAGCGCCAGCTGGCCGTCTATATGGCCGAGCGCCTCGTCGACGATCTCGACCCGGCGCTCGCGCGACGGCGAGCCCTCGTGCCACTCGGCCCGCAGCGCGCCGCGCGCCTCCTCGGCCTCGATGACGTCGCGCAGCTCGTCGAGCGTCAGGCCGAGCAGCTCCTTCAAGCGCAGCAGCTGCAGCACGCGCTCGACGTCGGCCTCGCCGTAGAGGCGGTGCTGACCCGCGTCGCGCGACGGCGCCTCCGGCAGCAGCCCGAGCTCTTCGTAGTAGCGGATCGTGCGCGGCGTCGTGCCGGCGCGCTTGGCGAGCTCGCCGATGCGCAGGCCGCGCAGCGTGGCCGGCGCCGCGCTCATGCCGCGCTGCGGTCCGCTACGGCCGGAGGATGCGTCGGGGCCTGCCGGCCCGAAGGCGCGCCCGGGCCAGGCGCGGAGGAGGACGCGGCCGGCGCGGAGGATGCGGCGGGCTCCAACGACGCTGAGGACGCAACATGCGCGGGACGCATGAGACACACGATGGCGCCTACGACGGACGTCAGCGCCAGCACCCACAGCGCCGTGTGCATGTTGTGGATGAACGGCGCCAGCCGCTCGTCCGACAACCCCGACGCCAGACCGGAGAAGATCTGCAAGAGCGTGTCGCGCGGGACGGCATTCGTGATGACCGCCAAGACGAACGCGATCGACAGCACCGCGCCCGTGTTCTGCAGCATCATCCGCGCGCCTGCGGCGATCCCGCGGCGATGCGCCGGCACGACGCCCATCATCGCCGCCGTGTTCGGCGAGTTGAACATGCCCGACCCGATCCCGACGATCGTCAGCCAGGCGCACCCCTGCCAGTACGGCGTGTGGACGTCCAGCGTCGTCATCAGCGCAAGCCCCACGGCGCTGACGAGCATCCCGCCCGCCGACAGCGCGCGCGACCCGTGGCGGTCGGCCCACATGCCCGCCAGAGGCGACGCCACGAGCATCCCCAGCGCCAGAGGCGCGAGCTTGATGCCCGCCGTGATCGGGTCGTCGCCCTGCGCGCCCTGGTAGTAGAAGACGAAGACGAACATCAGCGCGAAGCGCGACAGGCCGTTGATGAACGCGGCGCCCGCCGCCGCCCCGAACAGCCGGTTGCGGAAGATCGCGAGGTCGAGCATCGGCGCCGGCGAGCGCGCCTCGATCAGCACGAACGCCGGCAGCAGCACCACCGCGACCACCAACGACCCGATCACCACAGGGTCGTTCCACGACGTGATCCCACCGCGCGAGATCCCGAGCACGAGGCCCGTGAGCCCAAGCACGAACGCCACAGTGCCAGGCAGGTCCAGCCCGCGCACGCTGTCGGGGCGCGCGAGCTCGCGCAAGACCAGCCCGCCCCACAACGCGCCGAGCAGCCCGAACGGGACGTTGAACCAGAACACCCACGGCCACGAGATCGACACCAGCGCACCGCCGAGCACCGGCCCCAAGACGAGGCCGACCGCCGCGACCATCGTGTTCGTCCCCATCGCGACCCCCAACTGCGAGCGCGGGAACGCGTCCGTCACAAGCGCCGCAGCGTTGGCGAACAAGAACGCGCCGCCCACGCCCTGCAGCACGCGCCAGAGGATGAGCTGGGTCGTGTCGTCCGCGAAGCCCGCGCCCAGCGACGCCACGGCGAAGACGACGAACCCGCCCACGTACGCGCGCTTGCGGCCGAAGAGATCCGATAGCCGCCCCGCCGTCAGCACCAGCACCGTCGAGGCGATCATGTACGCGAGGATCACCCAGACGAGCTCGAGCACGCCCGCGTGCAGCGAGCGCTCGAGGTCCGGCAGGGCGATGATCAGCGTGCCGGAGTTGATCGTCGCGAGCAGCATCCCGAGGCTCGTGCACGACAGCGCCCACCACTTGTAGTGACGGTGATCGCTGCCGACGCCGAGGCGCCGGGTCCGAGGTGTCGAGCGGTCATTCAGCATCTTACGTACACGTCAGGTTAGCACCGCCAACCTGTAACGCCGAACCGAAGCGCGGTAGGTTCAGAGCAACGACCTCGACCCCTCTGGAGGCCATCCCCCTTGCGTGACCCCCGTGCCTTTCTGAAGCCGCTCGCGATGGGCGCCCCCGATCCCCTGGGCGAGATCCCCGTGACCCCGTCGCGGATGATCCACTTCCTCGACTTCTCCAACGCGAAGATGGTCGCCAAGGCGCCCGATATCGCCGCCAAGGTGGACATCCTGCTCGGCAACCTCGAGGACGCTGTCCCGGTCGAGCGCAAGCAGGCCGCGCGCGAGGGCCTCATCACGGTCGGCCGCGACATCGACCTCGGCGACACCGCCCTATGGGTGCGCATCAACTCGCTCGAGTCGCCGTGGGTGCTCGACGACATCACCCAGCTCGTCGCAGAGATCGGCCACAAGCTGTCGGTGATCATGGTCCCGAAGGTCGAGGGCCCGTGGGACATCCACTACATGGACCGCCTGCTCGCCCAGCTCGAGGCGAAGGCTCAAATCGAGAAGCCGATCATGGTCCACGCACTGCTCGAGACCGCCCTCGGCGTCAACAACATCGACGACATCGCGACGTCCAGCCCGCGCATGCAGGGCATGAGCCTCGGCCCCGCGGACCTCGCCGCGTCCCGCCGCATGAAGACCACGCGCGTCGGCGGCGGCCACCCCGGCTACCGCGTCATCTCCGACCCCGACCCGTCGGCCCCCGAGGGCACGCCGAGGGAGTCCGCCCAGCAGGACCTCTGGCACTTCAGCCTCGGCCGCATGGTCGACGCCTGCACCGCCGCCGGCCTGCTGCCGTTCTACGGGCCGTTCGGCGACATCAAGGACGTCGAGGGCTGCGAGGCGCAGTTCCGCGCCGCGTTCATCATGGGCTGCGTCGGCACGTGGTCGCTGCACCCGGTCCAGATCGACATCGCCAAGCGCGTCTTCAGCCCGAACCCCGACGAGGTGCTGTTCGCCAAGAAGGTCATCGAGGCGATCCCGGACGGCCGCGGCGTGCACATGATCGACGGCAAGATGCAGGACGACGCGACCTGGAAGCAGTGCCGCGTCATGGTCGACCTCGCCGAGATGCTCGCCCGCAAGGATCCCGAGCTCGCGACCGCCTACGAGATGGAGCCCACGCCGGCCTAGCGCCAGCGTCGCGCTCTCGTCACTGCCGATGTACACGTCCATCAGACGAGCCCCACGGCATCCGAACGCCGGCGACCCCGAGCGTGGCCAGGCGCCGCCGCGATCGCAAGGCTGCACGCAGGCTCTCCATGCGGTCCGCAGCCGCGAACCCCGGGTTCCCGACCGACCTGCCCCGCCTGCAGGAATCGGTGGGCAACGCGGCGGTCGCCCGGCTCGTGTCCACAGCGCTTCAGCGTCAGCGCGCGCCCGGCTGCTACAAGGTCGTGAGCGAGGCATCCTTCCGTCGAGCGCGATCTGACGACGATGATCACGCTCCAGCCGGGTGAACCCGTGAAGGTTCTCGACAAGGGAAACCGCGAGTCGCGGTTCAGGGCCGGCATCCTGCTGACGAACGAGCACTCCTGGTCGCGGCCGCCGCGTCGACTGGGCGTCGACCGGGAGGGCTGGGTCGAGGACTCCAAGCTCGAGTTGGCGGAGCGGGAGGGCTCCCGCGAGAAGACTGATGATCTTCGCGTGAGCGACGAGGAGCCGGAGCAGCCGCGTGCCTGGTCGCTGGCCGACGAGGAGCGTGAGTACAGGCGGCAGGTGGAACTGGTCGAGCAGCTCGGCGCAGCGTTGTTCCGACCGCCGGAGGGAGCGCTGAGCGTCGTCGCGTTCGGCGCTGCCGCATCCGCCGGGGCGAGTCAGCTTTCCGACGACTACGTTCGCCGGCTGGATCCTCGAGATGAGATCGATGGCGACGGCCTGCGGGCCAAGGACTCCGCCGCGTTACTGGTGAAGATGGACCTCGATGTCCATCAGCTGAAGATCATCGGCGACCAGGCCGCCATCCTGCCATTGGCGCGCTGGGAGGAGACGTTCTCCGTCGGTCACGCCTGGAAAGGAGCCTTCAGACCGTGCTTCAAACCTGGAAAGGCGTGCGCGCCGCGGGCGGTCATCGCAGGCAACATGGCCGCGGCCGATTTCTATCTCGGACGGTACCCTGACTCGACGCACGCGAAAGTTGCGGCTCAGATCAAGCTCGATCTGAACACCTATCTGCGCTGGCGCAGCATACCGCTGAGCTGACCCGAGTCTCGTGGCTGGCGGGCACGGGGCGCCAGCCGTCTCATCGGGTCCCGCGCCAGCGCATCTTCGAATGCGGCGGCGCTCAGGGCCTCAGCTGCCACGCGCCGCCGACGTCGTGTCGCAGCATGCTGGTGCGCGGCGGCGAGGACATCTTCGTCGTTGTGAAGGTCGAGGAGCACCGACGTCGCAGCAGGATCCGTCCAGCACGAACGAGTGAGGCGGCCCGGTCCTCGATCGCTCGGAGCACCACCCGCGTAGTCGCGGCGGGTAGGGTGCCGCCCTATGCGTTTCTTCGAATACGAGGCCCGCGAGATCGTCAAGCGCGCGGGCATCCCTGTCACGGACTTCGGCTTCACGACCGACGCGGCCGAGGTCAAGACGATCGCGGAGCGCATCGGCGGCCCGACGGTCATCAAGTCGCAGGTGCTGAGCGGCGGGCGCATGAAGGCCGGCGGCGTCAAGTTCGCCGACACACCCGAGGAGGCCGAGGCCTACGCGGCCGACATCCTCGAGCTCGAGATCAACGGCCAGCATCCGCGCGGCGTGCTCGTCGACCCGAAGGCCGACGTCAAGCAGGAGTACTACGCGGGCGTCGTCTGGGACGGCACCGCGAAGAAGCCCGTGATCCTCTTCAGCGACATGGGCGGGATCGACATCGAGGAGGTCGCGCGCGAGCACCCCGGCCACGTCGGCCGCGTGCACCTCTCGAACATCCTGCCCCTGAGCGACTTCCACGCGAAGGAGTGCATCGCGCAGACGGGCGTGACCGGCAAGGCGCTGCAGCGCCTCACGCCGATCGTCCGCAAGCTCGCGCAGCTCTTCGTCGACAACGACATGACGCTCGCCGAGATCAACCCGCTCGCCGAGATGCACGACGGCTCGTTCGTGGCGCTCGACGCGCACATGGACATCGAGAACGAGGCCCGCGGGCGCCACAAGCAGCTCCTGAAGGACCTCGGCGTCGGCGACGACGAGACCCGCGAAGCCCGCGAGCCGACGCAGTTCGAGCTCGCCGGCGAGGCCGTCGACAGCTCGAGCCACCGCGGCGTCGCGGGCAACGTCACGGAGTTCGACGGCAACATCGGCCTCGTCATCGGCGCCGGCGGCGGCAGCCTCACCCTCTTCGACGCCGTGAGGGCCCACGGTGGCAAGCCGGCCAACTACTGCGAGATCGGCGGCAACCCCGACGTGCAGAAGACCTGCGGCCTCGCCAAGCTCGTGCTCACGAAGCCCGGCGTCGACAAGATCGCGGTCATGATGTCGATCGTCTCCAACACGCGCGTGGACATCGTCGCGCGCGGCGTGATCAAGGCCTGCCTCGACCTCGGCATGGACCCGGCGGAGAAGATCGCGATCTTCCGCATCCCGGGCGCGTGGGAGGAGGAGGGCTTCAAGATCCTCGAGAAGTACGGCATCGAGTACGCGGACCGCTCCGTGTCGATGCACGAGGCCGCGCGCCGCGCGGTCGCCAAGATCGCAGGTCCCGAGGCGGTGACCGCCAAGTGAGCATCCTCGTCGACGCGAACACGACCTTCATCGTCCAGGGCATCACCGGCCGCGAGGCCGTCAACCTCACGCGCGAGTGCCTGGACTACGGCAGCGGAGCGAAGATCGTCGGCGGCGTCACGCCCGGCCGCCTCGGCCGCGACGTCCACGGCGTCAAGGTCTACGACACGGTCGCCCAGGTCGTCGAGGCGCATGGCGGGCCAATCGACGGCTCGGTCGTCACCGTCCCCCCCGCCTTCACGAAGGACGCGGTCTTCGAGGCGATCGAGAACGACATCAAGCTCATCGTGATCGTGACCGAACGCATCCCGCGCCGCGACGTCGCGCAGATGGTCGAGCTCGCGACCCTCAGAGGCGCGCGCATCATCGGCCCGAACTGCCTCGGCATGATCGTCCCCGACGTCATCAAGATGGGCGGCATCGGCGGCCCGGCGCGCAACGCAAAGCAGGCCTACACGCCCGGCCCGATCGGCGTCATCAGCCGCTCCGGCGGCATGACGACCGAGATGTCGAGCACGCTCTCCGCGGCCGGCCTCGGCCAGTCGACCGCCGTCTCGATCGGCGGCGACGCGATCATCGGCTCGACGTACGCCGAGCTCATGCCGCTCTTCGAAGCCGACCCGGATACGCACGGCATCGTCATCTACACCGAGCCCGGCGGCCGCATGGAAGCCGAGCTCGCGAAGTGGGTCTCGGAGACCGGCTGCGCGATGCCGATCGTCGCCTTCATGGCCGGGCGCTTCATGGACGAGATGCCGGGCATGAGCTTCGGCCACGCCGGCACGATCGTCGAGGGCAAGGAGGACACCGCGACCGAGAAGATCGCGCGCCTCGCGGAGGCCGGCATCACGGTCGCCGAGGAGATCTCCGAGATCCCCGAGATCATGAAGGACAAGCTCGCGGCCTTGAGGAGCGCGGCATGAGGTCCGACGCGATCTTCATCGCCGTCGAGGTCGATGACGGCGCGCTCGCCAAGCACCCCGAGCTGCCGGCGCACCTCACCCAGGTCTGCCCGGTGGACATCTACCGCGAGGCCGAGGGCGGCGGCCTCGAGATCGTCGACGAGAACGTCGACGAGTGCGTGCTCTGCGGCCTGTGCCTCGCGAAGTCCGGCGGCGCCGTCAGCGTCATCAAGCTCTACGACGACGGCGCGCTGCTGAAGGCGTAGGTCCGCTACGGCGACTTGAGCGCCGCCGGCGTCATGCCGGGCGGGCCGAGCAGCTCGATCCCGTGCTCGAGCGCCAGCTCGGACGCACGCGCGATGTCGGGCGGCCCGTCGAGCACCGGCAGGCGGTGCTCCAGGGCGGGTGTGCCGAAGCTCCTCACGAAGTCCTCGAACCCGGCGGGCAGCATCGTCACGAGACCGTGCAGCTCGGTCGTGCCGGTGGCCTGGAACGTGTGTGGCAACCCGCGCGGTCCGTGCGCGCAGTCGCCCGGTCCGAGGACGTGGACGTCGTCGCCGACCCAGACCGTCTGCTCTCCCTCGATGACGTACCAGCCCTCGTCGAGGTCGCGGTGGACGTGCAACGGCGTCCCGGAGCCCGGTGGCGCCCAGAACTCGCACAGCGAGTACGTGCCGCCGGTGTGCTCGCCACCGACCAGCACGTCCATCAGCTGATCGAAGAACCAGTAGGACTCCATCGGGTGAGACCCTACCGGCCGATCACGCCGCCGGCGCGTAGCGCAGCTCGAGCATCGCGATGTCGTCGAGGCGCACGGCGTCCCCGGCCATGGTCGCCGTCACGTGGTCGAGGCACGCCTCGATGCCGGGCGGAGCGCCGTCCACCGTCCGGCGCAGCAGCTCGAGCCGGTTGATGATCCCGTCGTCGCGGCGCTCGACGAGGCCGTCGGTGTAGAGGAACAGCCGCTCGCCGGCCTGCAGCTCAAGGCGCCCCTGCGGGATCGCGGCGCCCGCGGGCAGCGTGCCGAGCGGCGTGGAGCGCGCCTGCTCGAGGTACGACGACTCGCCGTCGCAGCCGACGTGCAGGACCGGCAGATGGCCCGCGCTGACGTAGCGCAGCTCGCCGGTGGCCACGTCCAGGTCGAGGTAGACGAGCGTCGTGCTCAGCCCCTCGGCGAGGTGGTCGGTCATGTGATGCAGCTTGCGCACGACCTCCACCGGCTCGAGCCCGTCGATCGCGTAGGCGCGCAGCGCGGTACGCAGCTGGCTCATCGTCACGGCCGCCTCGATGCCGCGACCGACGACGTCGCCGATGACGACACCGACGCGACCGCACGTGAGCGGGATGACGTCATACCAGTCGCCACCCACCTCGGTCTCGCGGCTGCCCGGCAGGTAGCGCACGGCGAGCTCGATGCCCTCGACCTCGGGCAGCTGGCTCGTGATCATGCTGCGTTGCAGCGTCTGCGCGAGACGGCGCTCCCCGATGCCCTGCACCATGCCGATGAGGTACTGCGGCGCTCCGGTGTCGTCGCGGAAGACGCCGACGGTCAGCTCCGCCCAGATCGTCTCACCGTCGGGGCTGATGTAGCGCTTCTCGAAGCTGTACTCCTCCGAGTCTCCCGCGAGCAGCCGGAGCATCGCGTGCTCCGAGTCGCCGGCGTCCTCCGGGTGGGTGATGTCCACCGGACTCGCGCCGATCAGCTCCTCGCGCGTGCGCTGCATCGTCCGGCAGTACGCGTCGTTGACCTGCACGTAGTGGCCGGTGAGGTCGGTGAGCGCCATGCCGACCGGCGCCTGCTGGAACGCGATCCGGAAGCGCTCCTCGCTCGCGCGCAGCGCTGCCTCGGCGGCGCGCTCGCTCGTCATGTCGCGCGCGATCGTCGCGTAGAAGTCGATCTCCCCGTCGGATCCGGCGTGCGCCACGATCACCTGGGAGACGGGGATCTGCCGCCCGTCGCGGTGAAGCCGGCCGCCTTCGCCTCGCCAGACGCCGTCGCGGCGCGCGATCGGCATCGCCTTCGTGAGGACGAGCTCGCGCGCCCACGCCGGCGAGAACTCCCCGACGCGTCGCCCGCGGATGTCCTCGTCCGGGTCGATGCCGACCATCCGCCGGCCGCCGGCGTTGATGTACAGGAGGCGCTGGTCGCGGTCGGCGATCGACACCCAGTCGGACGTCGCCTCGAGGACCGCGCCGTAGTGCTCCTCGGCGCTGCGCACCCGCGTGCGCGTGGCGACGTCGTCGAAGATGACGAGCAGGCTGTCGCCGAGCTGCGACGCGGTGATCTGGAAGCTGCCCGACAGCTCGGCGCTGCCGCGCAACGTCTCGCCGTGGTCGAGCACGGTCTGCATCGGGTCCCCGGTGCTCAGCACCGCGACCAGACGGTCGAAGAGCCCCGCGGGCAGCGCCTCGAAGCCGTCGAGGACGCGCCTGCCGAGCAGCCCCGCCGCGGGCATCCCGGCCGCTTGTGCTCCCCATCGGTTGACGTAGTCGAACACGAAGTCCACGACGAAGTCCGCGTCGTCGCGGACGGGGCGCAGCAGCACCGCACCGACCGGGAGGTCGTCGAGCGCGGCGAGGGCTCTCACGCTCGCAAGCGCCATCGGCCCCGGCCTCCCCTCTCCCCGCGCATCATTGCGTTGTTGTTTGTACAGGGCGCGGCGGTCCCCCGCCACGACTGGAGCGGGCGCACGCCTCCGGCGATCCTCAGAGGAGGTGCTTGAGCTGCTGCTCGAGCGCCTTGTCCAGCGCCTCGTCGTCTCCGGCGTCGTCCTCGACGTCGTCGCGCACGATCCGCAGGCTCGGCGGCTCGGGCGCGGCCGTGCGGGCGAAGAACTCCGACGGCGTCGCGGCGCCGGGCCGCGCGAGCACGCGCACGAGCGCGTCGACGACCTCCGGGTCGAACTGCGTGCCGGCGCAGTCGCGCAGCTCCTTGATCGCGGCCTCGGGAGACTGCGCCCGGCGGTACGGGCGGGTCGTCGTGATCGCGTGGAACGTGTCGGCGACGGACACGATGCGAGCGGGCAGCGGCACGTCCTCGCCGGCGACCCCGTCGGGATAGCCGTTGCCGTCCCAGCGCTCGTGCGAGGCGCGGACGATCGCGCCGACGTCGGTCATGCTGCCGCCGACCTTGTCGAGCATGCGCTGGCCGGCGATCGTGTGCTGGCGCATGACCGCCCACTCGTCGTCGTCGAGCGGGCCCGGCTTGTTGACGATCGACTTCGGCACGGCGATCTTGCCGACGTCGTGCAGCAGCGCGCCGAACTCGACGAGCCGGCGATCGTCCTCCGACAGGCCCAGCTCGTCGGCGATCTCGAGCGACAGCGCGATCACGCCGTAGCTGTGCTCGCCGGTGTACTCGTCGTCGGCGACGATGACCTCGCCGAGCAGGAACGCGGTGCCGCGGTAGGCGGCCGACAGCTCGATCGCCTGGTCGATCCGGGCGGCGCGCTCGCGCGCGAAGACGCGCAGCAGGCCCGCCAGCGGCAGCACGAGCAGGAACGCCAGCGGCCCGTCCTGCGCCACGACGGCGGCCATGAAGCCGACCGGGGTCAGCAGGACGTCGACGAGGAAGACGAGCCCGGTCATGCGCAGCTGCATGCGCGGCTGCACGCCGAGCACGAGCCACTCGCGGCCCGCGCCGACGACGGTGTCGCCGACGAACTGGCTTGCGATCGCGAGCAGGTACAGCGGCCAGTCGCCCCAGTTCAGGCCGTGCACGTCGCCGAGGGCGAACACGAGCGCGGGCCCGACGGCGAACCAGGCGTTGTTCGCCGCGACGAGCAGCTGGCGGCCGGGGTTGCGGTCGCGCAGCACGTCGCGCAGGCGGCCGAGGATGAGGCCGAGGGCGACGATGCCCGGCGCCCACGCGGGGTCGACGACGAACAGCGCCGGGACGAAGACGAGCTGCAGCGGGTACGTGATCCCGGCACCGACGTCGAACTCGACGCGCGACACCAGCGCGAGCGACACGACCAGCGCCGCGGCGACGCCGGCCCCCGGCGCGTCCGCCCCGGAGATCACCGGCATGACCACGGCCACGAGGAGCAGCGTCACGGCGCAGCTGATCTCGACGACCGTCTCGCGCCGCGCCGCGGGCGCGCGCTGACGCTCGCGACGGTCGGCCATCAATCGCTCCGCAGCGCCGGTCAAGTGCGGCTTCATATCCCCGCGTAGGCGAGAGAGCGCTGCAGGCTTGTGGTCTCTCACACAGTCACCCCCGAGCAGTATCGGCGCGGCTTGATGGTAGCCCGAGCCGCTGGACGGATGTCCTACCAACCCGCCACTCGCTCACGCCGATGGAGGTTTGGCGCCGACATGAGATGCGTAGCGGACAGGCGCCAAATCCCGCGAAAGGATCCATCCAGTGCTCTCACGTCGTATGAAACTGCGCATCGGCTCGACCGCCTCGATCGCCTTCGCGGCGCTCACCCTCGGCGCCGCTTCCGCGAACGCGGGCATGCTCGTCGGCTCCGCGACGACGTGTCCCACGCAGACGCTCTCGACGCCGTTCACGCCGTGGATGGACTACGCGAGCTACACGCCGCTGCGCGGAGCGGACTTCGAGTCCTCGACGGCGGGCTGGGCGCTCAGCGGCGGCGCGTCGGTCACGGCCGGCAGCGAGAGCTTCCAGGTCGCCGGACCGGGCGACGTCGCGTCGCTGTCGATCCCCGGCGGCGGCTCGGCGACGAGCCCGACGATCTGCGTCGGCCTCGAGCACCCGACGATGCGCTTCTTCGCCAAGCGCAACAGCGGCGGCCTGCTCGGCCTCTCGACGATGCGCGTCGACGTGCTGTTCGAGAACAACCTGGGGCTGGTCAGCAGCCTGCCGATCGGCGTCGTCCTGCCGTCCAACACCTGGCAGCCGACCTTGCCGATGACGGTCATCGCGAACCTGCTGCCGCTGCTGCCCGGCGAGCGCACCCCCGTCGCGTTCCGCTTCACCCCGCTGCTCAACGGCGACTGGTCGATCGACGACGTCTTCGTCGATCCGTACGGCCGCCGCTAGTCCGTCAACACCCTTCGGTCCGGTCGCCGGGGACGGCCGGGCCGAAGCGCCGCTCAGCTGCGCGCGCGGCGCAGGCGCAGCCGCTCTTCCTGCTTCTCCACGACGTGGACGATCAGCTTGAGGATCTCCTGCACCCCGCTCGCCTTCGCCTGGCCGTACGTGAAGGCCTCGCGCCAGTCGGCGATGTGGGCCTCCTTGGCCATGACGTTGAAGAACGAGCGCGGCATCTGGACGCGAACGCGAGCGTCCTCGGCGATGCCCTTCGTGACGGTGATCTTGCCCGGCCCGGCCAGCTCGACGCGATAGAGCTGGACGTCGCCGCGGCCCTTGAGCTCCACGGCGAAGATGAGCTTCAGCGGCGCGAGCGCGGGAACGTCTTCGAGGAACCGCTCGACCGCGATCTCGATGAGCGTCTTCGCGTCTTCGTTCGTGGTCACGGTGCGCAACCTTATTTGATCGAACGCGCGGTCCGGCCGCGCGGCGCGATCAGATCTTGTTGCGCTGCAACAGCTTCTTGCCGATGACCATCTTCTGGATCTCCGACGTGCCCTCGCCGATGAGCAGCAGCGGCGCGTCGCGGTACAGGCGCTCGATCTCGTACTCCTTGGAGTAGCCGTAGCCGCCGTGGATGCGGAAGGACTCCTCGACGCAGAAGCGACCGGTCTCCGAGGCGAAGAGCTTCGCCATGCCGGCCTCGAGCTCCGACGACTCCCCCGCGTCCTTGAGGCGCGCCGCCTTGCGCGTGAGCAGGCGGGCGGCCTCGATCTGCGTCGCCATGTCGGCGAGCTTGAACTGGATCGCCTGATGCTGGGCGATCGGCTTGCCGAAGGCCTTGCGCTCCTGCGAGTAGCGCAGCGCGAGCTCGAGCGCTCGCTGGGCGATGCCGACACCGCGCGCGGCGACGTTCGCGCGGCCGACTTCCAAAGCGTCCATCATCTGGACGAAGCCCTTGTTGAGGCCCGCGTCCTCGCCGCCGAGGATGTTCTCGGCCGGGCAGCGGTAGCCGTCGAAGACGAGCTCGGTCGACTCGACGCCCTTGTAGCCCATCTTCTTCAGCGGCGGCGGGACGTTGAAGCCGGCCCACTCGCCGGTGTTCTCGCTGACGCCCGGCTCCTTCTCGGCGACGAAGCACGTCATGCCCTTGTAGCGCGGGTCGGCGTCGGGGTCGGTCTTGACGAGCACGAAGACGAGTCCCGAGCGCAGCCCGTTCGTCACCCACATCTTCTGGCCGTTGATCTCGTACGTCCCGTCGTCTTGCTTGCGAGCGCTCGCCTTCAGCGCCTGGACGTCGGACCCCATCTCCGGCTCGGACAGGCTGAACGCGGCGCGCAGCTCGCCCGTCGCCATCTGCGGCAGCCACTTCTGGCGCTGCTCCTCGGTCCCGTACTTCATGAGCAGATACGAGCCGATGAAGTGCGTGTTGACGATCCCGGAGATCGAGATCCAGCCGCGCGAGAGCTCCTCGACGATCATCACGTAGGTCGTGAGGTCGAGCCCCATGCCGCCGTACTCCTCGGGGATCGTGACCCCGAAGAGCCCGAGCTCCTTCATCTGGTCGACGATGTCCTGTGGAAACTCGTCCTCGTGATCGAAGTGCTCGGCGTTCGGGAGGATCTGCTCGTCGGCGAACTGGCGGATCATCGCGATGATGTCCTTCTGCTCGTCCGTGTATTCGCTGTAGGTGGGAGCAATGGCCATGAGGCCAGCCTACCTGCGCGCTCGGGCGCGCGGGGAGCATGCGAGACTGCCCGCCGCTGATGCGGAATTACGCCGTCAACGTCGTCGAGGCGGCGCCGCCGGGGCGGCTGGCGCTCGTGGAGCTTGCGCGCGACGGAGCACGGCGGGAGTGGACGTTCGGCGAGGTCGCCGGCGCGGCGCGAGCGCTCGCCGCGCGCCTGCACGAGCGCGGCGTGCGGCGCGGCGACACGGTGCTCACGCTCGTCGGCAACACGCCGGACTGGGTGGTGGCGATGGTCGCCTGCTTTCGCCAGGGCTACGTCGTGCTGCCGTGCAACGAGCAGCTGCGAGCGAAGGACCTCGCGCTGCGCCTCGCCGTGTGCCCGCCCGCGCTCGTCGTCTGCCACGAGCGCAACGCTGCCGTGCTGACCGAGGCGGGCTGGAGTGGCGAGACGATCCTCGTCGGCGGCGAGCGCGATGGCGGATCCGGACGGGCGCGGTACGGCGCAGGCGCGCGCGACGGCCGGTCGGGGCCGCCGCGCGGAGGCGGCCACCGCCTCGAGTCCGCTCCCCCGCCGCCCGCCGACCTCGCGCCGCTCGACCCGTGCCTGATCACCTTCACGAGCGGGACGGCGGGCGAGCCGAAGGCCGTCGTCCACGGCCAGCGCTACCTCGCCGGGCAGGCGCTGCAGGCCGAGCACTGGCTGGCGCCGCGGGCGGGTGACCTCGTCTGGTGCACCGCCGCGAGCGGCTGGAGCAAGTCCGCGCGCAACGTCTTCGTCGCGCCGTGGCTCCGCGGCGCGGCAGCGTTGCTGCACGACGCGCGCTTCGACCCGGCCGAGCGCCTCGAGCTGCTCGCGCGCGAGCGGGTGAACGTCCTCTGCATGGCGCCCACGGAGTACCGCGTCATCGCCAAGCGCGCGACGCTGCGCCCCGCGCCCGCGCTGCGCGGCCTCGTCGCGGCCGGCGAGGCGCTGAACCCGGAGGTCCTGCGCGCGTGGCAGGAGGCCACCGGCCTGCAGATCCGCGACGGCTACGGCCAGACGGAGACCGGCCAGCTCACCGGCATGCCGCCCGGCGACGAGGTGCGGCCGGGCTCGATGGGCCGCGCGCTGCCGGGGGTCGGCCTGTCGGTCGACGGTGGCGAGCTCGTCGTGGACCCGCTCACGGTCCCGACGTTCTTCCTGCACTACGAGGGGTTCCCGGCGCCGGGCGGTCTCTGGCGCACCGGCGATCGCGTCACCCGAGACGACGACGGCTACCTCTTCTTCGAGGGCCGCAGCGACGACGTCATCATCTCGGCCGGCTACCGGATCGGCCCGTTCGAGGTCGAGTCGGCGCTCGTGGCGCACGAGGCGGTCGCCGAGGCCGCGGTCGTCGCCGCGCCCGACGACGAGCGCGGCTCGGTCGTGCGCGCCGTCGTCGTCCTGCGCGACGGCTTCGCGCCCTCGGGCGACCTCGCGCGCGCCCTGCAAGACCACGTCAAGTCGCAGACCGCGCCCTACAAGTACCCCCGCATCGTCGACTTCGCGGACGAGCTGCCGAAGACCGCGAGCGGCAAGGTCCGCCGCGCGCTCCTGCGCGGCTGACCGAGGTCACCCCCGCGGAGCCGTGCCCCGTTCAAGCTCCGCGGCGATGGCAGGAACGTCGTCGAGCTGCCCCGTGGCAACGCTCATCACGAGCGCATACGCCTCGTCGTTCGACAGCGTGAGCCGGACGCCGTTCATGCCGTAGAAGGCGATCGTCGCCGCGAGCGCCAGCCGCTTGTTGCCGTCGACGAGGGCATGGTTGCGGGCCAGCGAGTGCATCAGGGCGGCTGCTTTCTCGTGGATTCCGGGGTATGCGTCCTCGCCGAACGCGCTCGCCTGCGGACGGCCCAGTGCCGACTCGAGCAGCCCGTGGTCTCTCACGACGGGGGCGATCCCGAGCGCCCGCTCCGCGACGTAGAGCAGCGCGTCGAGATCGAGGAAGATCACTCGCCGAGGCGCTCGAGCGCCTCCGCGTAACGCGGAAGCTCCTCGTCGAGCACCTGGTCGAGGAGCTGGCGGCGGCTGGTCCGGTCGATGTACTCGCGCACCGCTCCGCGAGCGACCTCCTGCATCGAGCGCCCCTCGCGCTGCGCGGTCGTGCGCAGCGCCTCTGTCTCGTCATCTGTCAGCCGCAAGGTCATCGCCATGACAGGCGATGATACCACCGGCGATACCGCTTAGCCCCAATCCACCGATCATCGTGGATGAATCCCTGCTGCCGCCGCGGCCAGGGGTCGATCGGCGGCGCACCCGAAGGGTGGACTCCTTCGAAAGCCGCCGATCGGCGCCTGGCCGTGATCGGCGGCGGGGATTCGCCGCGAGGATCGGTGGCTTGTGGCTTAGCTCGGCAGCGCCACGATCGCGTCGATCTCGACCAGCGCGTTCTTCGGCAGCGCCGCCACGCCGATCGCCACGCGCGCCGGCGGGTCGGCTTGGAAGAACTCGCCGTACGCCTCGTTGACGGCGGCGAACGCGGCCATGTCCGTGAGGTAGACCGTCATCCGCACGGCGTCGGCAAGCGACGCGCCGGCCGCCGCGCACACGGCCGCGAGGTTGCGCAGACACTGGCCCGCCTGCTCGGCCGGGCTCTCCCCCACGAGGTCGCCCGTCTCGGGGTCAAGCGCGATCTGGCCGGAGCAGAACAGCAGGCCCGCCGCCTGCACGGCATGGCTGTACGGGCCGATGGCCGCGGGGGCGCCGATGGCGGTCACGGACTCGCGATGCTGGGACACGGTCGGGTGGCTCTCTTCGCTCGGAATCGGGGTGCGGGAAGGTATACCGCTGCTACGGTTGCAACTCGATGCGCCTACCGGCACCGCTGGCTCTGCTCGTTGCCGCAGGCCTCTTCCTCCTCGCTTCGCCGTCCGCGAACGCCGCCATCGCGTACGCGCCATGCTCGGCCGGATCGGCGCTGCAGTGCGGCTCGCTCGACGTCCCGCTGGATCGCAGCGGCGCGGTTCCCGGCACGGTCCGCCTCGCCGCCGCTCGCCGCGTCGCGCCGTCGAACCCGACGAACACCGCGGTGCTCGGGCTTGCCGGCGGACCCGGCCAGGCGTCGCTCCCGCTCATCGCGGACTTCGCGGCGCTCATGGCCCCGGGGCTCGCCACGCGCGACCTGCTCATGTTCGACCAGCGCGGCACCGGCAACTCAAGTCCGCTGAAGTGCTCGCTGAACGCCGGCTCGCTGACCGTCGCCGGACAGCGCTGCGCCGGCGAGCTCGGCGCGCGCCGCTCGCTGTTCACGACCGCCGCGAGCGTCGAGGACATCGAGGCCCTGCGCGTCAACAGCGGCTACGACAAGTTCGTCCTGTACGGCGTCTCCTACGGGACCAAGGTCGCGCTGGACTACGCCGCGCGCTACCCCAGCCGCGTCGCCGGGCTGATCCTCGACTCCGTCGTCCTGCCGCCCGGGCCCGACCCGCTGCAGCGCTCGACGTTCGCGGCGATGCGCCGCGTCCTCACCGAGCTGTGCGCGGGCGGTGCGTGCAGCGGCATCTCCGGCAACGCCGCGGGCGACCTCGCCGGCCGCGTGCGCAGCCTCGCCCGCAAGCCGCTGCGCGGCCTGCTGACGAGCGCGCGCGGTGCGCACCAGCGCGTGGAGATCGTCCGCTCGGACCTCTTCGACGTCATGCTCACCGGCGACCTCAACCCGACGCTCCGCGCGGAGCTCCCCGGCGCCCTGACCTCGGCGCGCAAGGGCGACTCCGCCCCGCTCATCCGGCTCGTCGCGCGTTCCGCCGGGATCATCAGCTTCCAGGGGTCGGGCAACGACTTCTCCGACGCCGTCTTCGCCGCGACCCTCTGCGAGGAGGGCAACTTCCCGTGGAACCGGGCGCTGAATTTGACCGGACGCGCGCAGCAGATCAACGCGGCGGCGAAGGCTGCCGGAGAGGGCGCGTTCAGCCCGTTCGACAGCGCGACCGCGCTGACGACCGAGATGGTCTCGCTCTGCATCGGCTGGCCGTCGACGACCGGTGGCTACGTCCCCGCGGGGCCGCTGCCCAACGTGCCGACGCTCGTCATCGACGGCGCCACCGACATCCGCACCCCGCTCGAGGACGCCGTCGCCGTCAGGTCGCTCATCCCCGGCGCGCAGGTGCTCGCGGTCCCGTACACCGGCCACTCGGCGCTGGCAAGCGACCTGTCCGAGGAGCAGTGCGCGCCCCGCGCCGTGCGCCAGTTCTTCATCGGCGAGACCGTCACGCCGTGCGCGCCGAGCTCCAACCCGTTCTCCCCGACGCCCGTCGCGCCGACGAAGTTCAGCCGCCTCAAGGCGACCGGCCGCGGCGGCAAGGTGGGCCGCACGATCACGGCCGCGCTGGCCACGGCGCAGGACATGCGCCGCCAGGTCATCGGCGACGCGCTCGAGGCCGGGCGCCTGCCGGCGCGCGCGGGCGGGCTGCGCGGCGGTCGCATCGTCGTCCGCAACGAGATCCTGACGCTGTTCAGCGTGACCTACGTCCCCGGCGTCAAGGTCTCCGGCACCGTGCCGCTGAACAGCGGCGCCAAGCAGCGGCTGACGCTCAGCGGCTCGAAGGCGGCCAAGGGGAAGCTCACCGTGACCCCGACGACGATCACCGGCCGCCTCGGCGGTCGCAAGATCAGCCTCGTCGCGAGCGCTGCGTCGACCGGCACGGCGAAGCTCGACGCGGACTACCAGCAGCTCCTGCGCCGCTTCAAGCTGCGCAACGCACGCTAGCGTTCGGCGCATGCCCAACGCCCTTGCCGGCGAGACGTCGCCGTATCTGCTGCAGCACCAGCACAACCCCGTCGACTGGCAGCCGTGGGGTCCCGAGGCGCTGAGCCGCGCCAAGGAGCTCGATCGCCCGCTGCTCGTCTCGATCGGCTACTCCGCCTGCCACTGGTGCCACGTCATGGAGCGCGAGTGCTTCGAGGATCCCGCGATCGCGGCGCTCATGAACGACCGCTTCGTGTGCGTGAAGGTCGATCGCGAGGAGCGCCCGGACGTCGACGCGATCTACATGGACGCCGTCCAGGCGATGACCGGCCAGGGCGGCTGGCCGCTGAACGTCTTCATCACGCCCGAGCAGGTCCCGTTCTACGCCGGGACGTACTTCCCGCCCGCCCCGCGGCAGGGTATGCCGTCGTGGCCGCAGGTGCTCGCGGGCGTGCACAACGCCTGGCAGCGCCAGCGCGACGACATCCGCGCGCAGAGCGAGGCGATGATCGCGCGGCTGTCCGGCGGCGCGCAGCTCAAGGCCGCCGCGCAGCCGCCCGGCGAGGACGTGCTCGAGGCCGCCGTCGAGCGCCTGCGCGCGACGTATGACTCCGTCCACGGCGGCTGGGGCGGCGCCCCGAAGTTCCCGTCCACGTCGGCGATCGAGCTGCTGCTGCGCCGCGGCGAGCTGCCGATGGCGCTGCAGACGCTGCGCTCGATGGCCTCCGGCGGCATCCACGACCAGATCGGCGGCGGCTTCGCGCGCTACTCGGTCGACGAGAACTGGACGGTCCCGCACTTCGAGAAGATGCTCTACGACAACGCGCTGCTGGCTCGCGCGTACCTGCACGGCTGGCAGGTCTCCGGCGACCCGATCCTGCGCCGCACGTGCGAGGAGACGCTCGACTGGGTGCTGCGCGAGATGACGGGCCCCGAGGGCGGCTTCTACTCCGCGCTCGACGCGGACTCCGAGGGCGTCGAGGGCAAGTTCTACGTGTGGTCGCTCGGCGAGCTGCGCGACGTCCTCGGCGAGGACGCGGATGTCGCTGTGGAGTGGCTCGGCGTCAGCGAACGCGGCAACTTCGAGGGCGCGAACATCCTCGAGTCACGCGGCCTGGAGCCGCCGCCCGAGGTGCGGCTCCGCATCCGCGCGGCGCTGCGGGCGGCGCGCGAGCCGCGCGTGCGCCCCGGCCTCGACGACAAGCGCCTCACCGCCTGGAACGCGCTTGCGATCAGCGCGCTCGCCGAGGCCGGCGCCGCGCTCGAGCGCGACGACTACCTCGACGCCGCCCGCCGCGCGGCCGCCTTCCTGCTCGACACGATGCGCGACGACGACGGCCGCCTCCTGCGCACCTACAACGCCGGCGAGGCGAAGCTCAACGGATACCTCGAGGACCACGCGTTCCTGCTCGAAGCGCTCGTCGCGCTGTACGAGGCGACGTTCGAACCGCGCTGGTTTCACGCCGCCCGCGACACCGCCGCCGCGATCATCGACCGCTTCGCCGATCCCGTCCGCAGCGGCTTCTTTCAGACCTCGAGCGACCACGAGCAGCTCGTCGCGCGGCGCAAGGAGCTCGAGGACAACCCGATCCCCTCGGGCGCGTCGAGCGCCGCGTTCGGGCTGCTGCGGCTGGCCGCGCTGACGGGCGAGTCGCGCTACGAGGAGCGTGCGGCCGGCGTGCTGGCGCTCGCCGGCGACCTCGCGCGACGCTTCCCGCAGGGGTTCGGGCACCTCCTGCAGGCGCTCGACTTCCAGCTCGCGACCGTGCGGGAGGTCGCGCTCGTCGGCGAGGACACCGCGGAGCTCGCGCGTGTCGTGCGCGGCGCGTTTCGCCCGCATCTCGTGCTCGCGGGCGGCGACGGAGCCGGCGCGCACGGCATCCCGCTGCTCGAAGGACGCACGCCGCTGGACGGTCACGCGGCGGCCTACGTGTGCGAGGGCTTCACCTGCAAGCAGCCGGTCTGCGAGCCGCGCGATCTGGAGGCGCTGCTCGCGGTGTCCACCTGATGCGCTAGAACCCCCGGTCGCATGGGTTCTCTCTTCGCAGCCGTCGCGGGTCGCCGCGCCAAGTGGGTCGTCGCGCTCGTCTGGCTGCTCGCCATCATCGGCGTCGGCGCCGGGAACCTGGCCGGCAAGTTCGCCGACGCGGAGAAGAACGAGTCGACGTCGTTCCTGCCGGGCGACGCCGAGTCGACAAAGGCCCTCGAGGTGGTCAAGGACCTCGAAGACGGCGAGCTCGCCCCGCTCGTCATCGTCTACCACCGCGACAGTGGCCTGACCGCGGCCGACAAGCGCGTCATCCGGCGCGACCGCACGATCCTCAACCGCAAGCAGCTGCGCGCCACGTCGCCGTTCGGCCGCCCGACGTACTCCGAGGACGGCGAGGCGGCGCTCGTCGTCGCGCAGATCACGAGCGACGGCGAGGACGACACGATCATCGACCCGGTCGAGGCCGTCCGCGACCGGCTGGCGATCCACGGTGGCGGCCTCGAGACGAAGGTC
The DNA here is from genome assembly GCA_963743055.1 of uncultured Actinomycetes bacterium. Lineage (GTDB taxonomy): Bacteria > Actinomycetota > Thermoleophilia > Solirubrobacterales > Solirubrobacteraceae > CADCVQ01. The sequence goes on from CAVUOK010000013.1 coordinate 212,942, forward strand.
ACCAGCGGTGCGGGCTTCTCCGCCGACGCGATCAAGGTCTTCGAGGGGATCAACGGCACGCTCCTACTCGCCGCGTTCTCGCTCGTCCTGCTGCTGCTCATCCTCATCTACCGCAGCCCGATCTTCTGGGTCATCCCGATCGTCTCGGTCGTCTTCGCCGAGTTCGCCACCCGCGGGATCGGCTACTGGCTGACGACGCTAGGCGTAACCGTCAACGGGCAGTCGTCGTCGATCCTGTCGATCCTCGTGCTGGGCGCCGGGACCTACTACGCGCTGCTGCTCGTCGCCCGCTACCGGGAGGAGCTGCGCCGCCACGCCGACCGCCACGAGGCGATGGCGCTCGCGCTGCGCACCGCCGGCCCGGCGATCTTCGCCTCGGGCCTGACGGTCATCGCGGCGCTGCTGTGCCTGACGCTCGCCGAGGTCAACGGGACGTCGGGGCTCGGGCCGATCGGCGCGCTCGGCATCGCCGTCGCGATGGTCGCGATGCTGACGCTGCTGCCGGCGCTGCTCGTCATCTGCGGCCGGTGGGTGTTCTTCCCGTTCATCCCGCGCCACGACCCGGCGCTGACGAGCGAGCCCGAGGGCGTCTGGCGGCGGCTGGGCGAGCGGATCGCGGCACGCCCGCGGAAGATCTGGGTGGGCGTGGTGACGCTGCTGCTCGTGCTCTCGCTCGGCCTCTTGAACTTCAGCACCGGCCTGACGACCGGCAACTCGTTCCGCGGCGAGGTCGAGTCCGTCGAGGGGCAGGAGCTCTTGAGCGAGTCGTTCCCGAGTGGCGCGAACGCCCCTACGGACATCGTCGTGCGCGACCTGCTGAAGACCGACGCCGTGCGCCAGGCTGTCACGGCGGTGCCGGGGGTGGTGTCGGTGCAGCCGGCGGGCACGTCGTCGAACGTCGTGCTGCTCAAGGCGGTGCTCGACCCCGAGCCGTACTCGACGGAGGCCTACGCCTTGATTCCGAAGATCCGCGACGCGGCGAAGCGCGCGGGCGGCGAGGACACGCTCGTCGGCGGCGCGACGGCGGTCGAATCCGACCTGCGCGACGCCGCCACGCGCGACACGAAGCTCATCGTGCCGATCGCGCTGATCGTCGTGTTCCTCATCCTCATGGTCCTGCTGCGTGCTGTCGTCGCCCCGCTGCTGCTCATCGGGACGGTGATCCTGTCGTTCGCCGCCTCGCTCGGCGTCGGCGCGATCGTCTTCGACGTCCTGTTCGGGTTCCCCGGCTCGGACCCGTCGCTGCCGTTGTTCGCGTTCGTCTTCCTCGTCGCCTTGGGGATCGACTACAACATCTTCCTCATGGCACGCGTGCGCGAGGAGACGCGCCACCACGGCACCCGTGCGGGCATGCTGCGCGGCCTGGCCGTCACGGGCGGCGTCATCACGTCGGCCGGCATCGTGCTCGCGGGGACGTTCCTCGTGCTCGGTGTCCTGCCGCTCATCTTCCTGACCGAGATCGGCTTCGTCGTCGCGTTCGGCGTCCTGCTCGACACGTTCATCGTGCGATCGATCCTCGTGCCGGCGCTGGTCCTCGACGTCGGCCCGAAGGTGTGGCTGCCGTCGAGCCTCGCGAAGGGCTCCCGCTGACGTAGGTTCGCCCGACGGGGCGCGGTGCGTTCGCTCGCTACGCCGCGGCTTCGAGGCGCTCGAGCTCGCCCGCGTCGAGCTGCAGGCCGGCCGCCGCGACGTTCTCCTCCAGGTGCCGCACCGACCCCGTGCCCGGGATCGGCAGGACGACCGGCGAGCGGGCCAGCAGCCAGGCGAGCGCGACCTGGCCGGGCGTCGCATCGTGCGCCGCGGCGATCTCGCCGACGACCCCGCCGGGCTTGGCGAGGTCGCCCGCCTCCAGCGGAAACCACGGGAAGAACCCGAGGCCGTCGCGATCGCAGACGTCGAGCACGTCCTGGTCGGTGCGGTCGGTGAGGTTGAAGCGATTCTGGACCGTCACGACCTCGACGAGCGAGCGCGCCTCGGCAAGCTGCTCGACGCTGACGTTCGAGACGCCGATGTGGCGGATCTTGCCCGCGTCCTGCAGCTCCTTCAGCGCCCCGACCGACTCGGCGTACGGCACGTTCTCGTCGGGCGCGTGCAGCTGGTAGAGGTCGATCCGGTCGACGCGCAGGTCGCGCAGCGAGCCTTCGCACGCCTCCTTGAGGTGCTCGGGACGCCCGTTGCGCGACCACTTGCCGGGTCCGCTGCGCTCGAGGCCGCCCTTCGTGGCGATGACGAGCTCGGCGGGATACGGGTGCAGCGCCTCGGCGAGAGCCGCTCGGAGACGTGCGGGCCGTAGCTGTCGGCGGTGTCGACGAGGTCGATGCCGAGCTCCAGCGCGCGCTTGAGCACAGCGATCGCGGTGTCGTGGTCGGGGGGCGGGCCCCAGACGCGGGTGCCCGTGATCCGCATCGCCCCGAAGCCGAGGCGGTGGACCTCCAGATCGCCGCCGATCGTGAACGTGCTCATGTCTGCGCGCAGACCGCCCAGGCGTGCGCGTTCACGACGCCTCCGCCGGCGGGGTTGACGTAGGTCACGCGCCACGCGTCGAAGCTCTCGCCGTCGACTGGCTTGTCGCCATCGGCGCCCGGCGCGGTCCGAAGCGGCCGTGACGCCGTCGGGTAGGCATCCGAGCCGGCCTGCTCGAGCGACGACCCGCCGCCGAGGATCCTCGTCCCAGCCGGGCAGGGAACCTGCAGCCCGGTCGGCGAGCCGTCGTCGGGGACGTCGAAGTCCTCGCGCTGCACGGTGACGGCTCCGACGACGCCGGCCGGCCCCTGCGCACCCGGCGGCCCGTCCACGCCGGTCGCCCCCGTCGCGCCCGTGGCGCCGGTCGGGAGCTGCCCGAGCGCGAAGTCCGTGGCCAGCAGCGAGCGGTTCTTGACGTTCGACGAGCTGACGGCGTTCGGCGCGAGCTCGGACGCCTTGACCGAGTCGGCCCTGATCTGAGCGCTGCCGACGCTGTTTCCGGGCAGCTTGACGGCCGCGTAGCTCGTCCCTCCGAGCGCCAGCGCGACCCCGATGGTCGACATGACGTTCGCGTAGGAGAGCCTGCCGCGTAGGCGGTCCATCACGCGCCGACGAAGCCGTTTCGCTTGTGCGTGCCGTCGCAGTAGGGCTTGTTCTGAGAGCCACCGCAGCGGCACAGGAAGATCGTCCCGGCGTCGCCGCCCGGGACCGGCTCACCGCTGGCGCCGTCGATGAACGCGACATCGCCGATCACCTTCAGGGGGCCGTTCTCGATCATGAGCACCGTGACGTCGTCGGGCATGCGCGACTCCTCTAGAGAACGGGCAGGTAGCGGTCGAGCTCCCACTGCGAGACCTGCACGCGGTAATCCTCCCACTCGCGGCGCTTGATCTCCACGTAGCGGTTGAACATGTGCTCGCCGAGGGCGCGCAGGACGAGCTCTGACTCCGCCGTCAGCTCGATGGCCTCGCCGAGCGTCTCGGGGAGCTGCTCGATGCCGAGGCGACGGCGGTCGTCGGGCGACAGGTGGTAGAGGTTCTTCTCCATCGGCTCGGGCAGCTCGTAGCCCTTCTCGATGCCCTCGAGCCCCGCCTGCAGGAGGGCGGCGAACGTCAGGTAGGGGTTGCACGCCGGGTCCGGGCAGCGCAGCTCCATGCGCGTCGCCTTCTCCTTGCCCGGGTGATACAGGGGCACGCGTACGAGCGCGGAGCGGTTGCGCCGGCTCCACGCGACGTACACCGGCGCCTCGAAGCCCGGCACGAGCCGCTTGTAGGAGTTCACCCACTGAGCGAAGATCGATGACAGCTCGCGGGCGTGCTTGAGCTGGCCGGCGATGAACGCCTTGCCGACGTCCGACAGGAAGTACGGGTCGTTCTCGTCGAAGAACGCGTTGCGGCCGTCCTTGAAGAGGCTCATGTGCGTGTGCATGCCCGAGCCGTTCTCGCCGAACAGCGGCTTGGGCATGAACGTCGCGTGCCAGCCGTACTTCATCGCGTACTCCTTGACCGTGATGCGGTACGTCATGCAGTCGTCGGCCATCTTCATCGCGTCGGCGTAGCGCATGTCGATCTCGTGCTGGCTCGGCCCGACCTCGTGGTGCGTGTACTCGACGTGGATGCCGAGCTGCTCGAGCGCGAGCACGGTCTCGCGGCGCACGTCGGACCCGGCGTCGAGCGTCGTGAGGTCGAAGTAGCCGCCGTTGTCGAGCACCTCGGGCGGGCTGTTCGAGTCGCGGAAGAGGAAGTACTCGAGCTCGGGCCCGACGTTGAACGTGTCGAAGCCCATGTGCTCGGCGCGCTTGAGCGCTCGCCGCAGCACGTGTCGCGGGTCGCCCTCGTACGGCGTGCGCTCCGGCGTCAGCACGTCGCAGAACAGCCGTGCGACGCCCTGCTCCTCCGGGCGCCACGGGAGGATCGCGAACGTCGACGGATCGGGCAGCGCGATCATGTCGGACTCCTCGATCGCGTTGAAGCCCGTGATCGACGAGCCGTCGAAGCCCATGCCGTCGGTGAAGGCGGCGTCGAGCTCGGTGCGGTTGATCGAGAAGGACTTCAGCTGACCTAGGATGTCGGTGAACCAGAGCCGGATGAAGCGGATGTCGCGATCGGCGACGATGGCCTTGACGTCATCGGGCGTTTGCGGGCGGTCGGCGGACATGGCGGGGAGCCTAGTTCACCCGGGTTTCGGCAGCTTTTCGCGCCGTGCTCGCGGTCTTGTGCGCGGCCTCGCCGATCAGCCGGGCTGAATCGACGTGGGGTGGCCGTCTCCGTCGACCCAGGTCCGGCCAAGCGACCGCGCCAGCGAGGTGGCGGTGCTCGAAGCGTCCTCGCCCAGCGCGCGGTGCTCGAAGAAGTTGTCGCGCACGGGGACGCGTTGCGTCCCGCCCGGGTAGCGCACGCGGATCTCCGCGACACCGTCGGGGACCAGCCCGTAGGTGACGCTGCCGAGGCCGCCGCCGGCGCGGCCGCGCCGGAGCTCCTCGGTGGTGTAACAGCCCTTCGCTCCGCCGTCTCCGTTGCGCTCCGCGACGAACACGCAGAGCACGTCCTCCTTGTGGAGGAGGCCTGCGACCTCCCATGAGCGCGCGGGGACGAGGACGGCGGGGAGGTAGCCCGGCCCGATCGGCAGCCGCCGGATGTAGTCGGAGTGGACGTCCTGGGTCGTCGTGCCGAAGTAGCGCAGCGCTTGCTGCGTGGTGGCGCCGCGGTCCTCGGGGGTCTGGTCGCGGCGCAGGACGCCGAGGAGCGCGAGCTGCTCGGCTGGGGGCGCGGAGCCGGTCACGCGCGGCTGCGGCGACGGATGCTCGGGGTCGCCGAAGTACGGGCGCCATGGGGTCGTCGCGGCGAGGGCCGTGGCGGACAGCGTGAGCGCGGCTGCGGCCACGGCCAGCGCGCGTGGTGAGCGTCGCCAGCGCCGGTTTCGTCGCGGGGCTGTCGCGGCCGGTTGAGCGAGGCGATCGGCTGCGTCCACGAGCTCGTCTCGAAGCGCTGCGAGGTAGTCGGTCACGATGGTGCCTCCAGCTTGGAGCGAAGCGACTTGAGCGCGCGGCTGACGCGCTGGCGCACGACGAGGTCCGAGCAGCCGAGGTCGGCCGCGATGTCCGCGTACTCGCGCTCGTCGACGATGCGGGCCTTCAGCGCCGCGCGCTGGCTCACCGGGAGCTCCTCGACGAGGGCGATGACCCGGTCGAGGTCGTCGGTCTGCGCGTCGATGCGCTCGAGGTCGTGGTCGGTCAGGACGATCGGCTGCACGCCGAGCTCTCGCCGAGCGCGCTCTTCGACGCGACCGCGGCGGACGCTGTCGACGAGCGCGTTGCGGGCGATCGTCAGCAGCCACCCGGCGGCGGACGGCCCGTCGGGCCCGTGCCCGCGGCCGACCGCGAGGAGCGCACGCGCGAAGACCTCACCCGCGAGATCGGCGGCGGCCTCGCGGTGGCGCGTGCGGCGCGTCAGGTAGGCGAGGACGAGCGCCTGGTAGCGCTCGAAGAAGGTCCCGTACGCGGCCGCTTCGCCTCCACGCGTCGCGTCCAGGAGCTCACGATCGCTGCGAATTCCGGCCATCACCACGAATGACGAACGAGGCGCACGGCTGTGACATCACGTCCGGCTCGGCGCCGTTCGTCGGGGCGTGACGGAGCGCGTGCGATGCGCGGGCGCGGGCGCGCGGCTCAGCGCTGCGCGAGCCAGCGCCGCGCCCAGGCTTCGAGCTCGCGCACAGCCGGCTCGAGCTCGCGTCCCATGTCGGTCAGCGCGTACTCGACGCGCACCGGCCGGCCGGGGCGGACCGTGCGGACGACGACCCCACGCGCCTCGAGCTCCTTCATGCGCTCGGACAGCAAGCGGTCCGACAGCTCGGGCACCGAGTCGGCGATCTCACCGAAGCGCAGGGTCGTGCGGTGGATGAGCACGCTGACGATCGCGCCGGTCCAACGCCGGCCGATGAGCTCGATCGCCTCGTGGTAGAGGGGGCAGCACGGCGGGTGGCCGTTGCCCGGCGCGCATGGGTCGGCACGTGGCGCCGCAGCGGCGGCCGCACGCAGCTCTGCATCGGTGGCCGCCGCCCGAAGCTCCGCCTCGGTTGCCGCGGCGCGAAGCTCCGCGTCGGTTGCCGCCGCCCGAAGCTCCGCGTCGATTGCCGCCGCCCGAAGCTCCGCGTCGATTGCCGCCGCCCGAAGCTCCGCGTCGGTTGCCGCCGCGCGAGGCTGCGCGTCGGCGCGGTCCGCCGCAGCAGCCGGAGGCCGCCGGCCGTTCTCGGCCACCCCCACGGTGGCTACGCGGCGCGCAGCGTCCGGGTGTCCTCGACGGACCCGTCGACCGGGACGTCACCGGCGACGTTCACCATCGCCGTGAAGCGCTCGAGCGCGACGTAGGCGATCGCCTCGAGGATCTGCTCGTCCGACCAGCCTTCCTCGCGGGCCTCCTCGTGGAGATGCATCGGCGGCGCGCCGGGCTTGTCGACGACGGCCTTGAGGTAGCGCAACAACGCGGCCTGCTTGTCGTCGTGGGAGTCGAACGTGCGGGCGGCGGCGACCTCGTCGAGCGGCAGACCGGCCTGGCGCGCGGTGCGGTTGTGCATCGCGATGCCGGGGCGCGAGCCGTGGTGCTCGGCGATCGCGAGCGAGATGCGCTCGAGCGTGGCGACGTCGAGCGCGCCGCGGCGCAACTCGGAGCGAAAGCGCGCATAGCCGCGCAGGGCGGCGGGCGAACCGGCGAGGGCACCGAGGAAGTTCGGCAGCTGGCCGCCGGTCGCGAGGGCTCCACGCAGGACCGGGACCGAGCCCTCGGGGGCTGTGAGGTCGTCGTGGATCTGGAATCTGCTCATCGGTGTCTTCATGATGGCCTTCTGAGGTGAGGTGGGGTTCGGCTGTCCGTGCCGCCTGCTCGGGCTGGTTCCTTACTTGAGGTAAGTGTAGGCCGCTCCCTGTGCCCACACAAGGGCGCCCGACCACTTCTACGCGCCGCGCTTAACGCGGGCTCATCGACATGTCACGGATTTGCAAAGGCTTCCCACAGCGGCCTCGTATCATTCCGGCGCTTGGCGCGCAGGGCGCTCGGAGGGGCGCGCGCGGTGCGAATGCGGGCGCGCCGAGGCCACCCGCGGGTTCCTGCGGCGACCGTCAGTACAGCGTGAGCGCGACGACCGCCGGGCTGTCGGCCGTGCCGATCGCCACGAGGATCAGCATGAGACCCATGAGCAGCGCCCACATCGCGACGCGGTCCGGGCGACCGCCCACGCGTTCGATGGCGCGCCGCGGCGGCCTGCGGCGATCGGTCTCGAGCGGACGCGGGACGAAGGGCGCGGGCACCGCCTGCCCGCGGATCTCGATCGTCCGGCGGCCGGGCGCGCCGCTGCCTTTGACCCGGGCGCGCCGGGAAGGGGTGACCGGCTCGGCGCTCGGCGCGAGATCCGCGTCGGCATGCTCGCCGCGACGAGGTGCAAGCGCGGGCTCGGGTGCGCGGCGCGGGGTGATCGCCGGCCCTCCGGAGGTGCGGCGCGGCGCGGACGACAGGGAGCTGACCTCGGCCTCGACGCCGCGGCGCTCGCGGATCGCTCGCCGAGCGGCGAGGTCGGCCTCGTCTGCCCGGCGGCGCGCCTCGTCGGTGCGCTCGTAGCCGTCCTTCAAATGCTGGACATCGGCCCACCAGGCGCGAGCCTCCGAATGTGCCATGCGTATGTTGTCCTCTTTCGGTGAGGCCTACGGGGTTAGCTGACGGGCTCGCGCTGAAAGAGCTGCGCTACGTCCGACCGTCCGGACGATTCGCCCCTGCATCTCTGGGTCCCCCGCTTCCGGTGCCCCCGGCACCGGAACTCGGCGTGTTGTGACGGCGCCATCGTACCAGCGATCGAAATCCCTGCATATGCGCAGTGTTATGGAGACCGCGGACGGAAAGCCCGCAGTTTGCGGGTTCGGCGGTGTGCCGAGTCCGCGAGAACCCGGGCAGCGCAGCTGCTGTGGCGACTGGATCGCGGGGTAGCGGGAGGGCCGCTAGCGCCCGGCGACTTCGGCGATGTACTTCGCGACCTTCTTGGCCTCGTCCTGTTCGAGCAGCTGAGCGGGCATCTGGCCCTTGCCCGCGGCGCGGCCCTCCTGGATGGCGTTGAGCGTCAGCGCCTCGGCGGGCGCGAGCTGATCGAGATCCGGGCCGACCTTCCCGACGGCGCCTGCGTCCTTGAGCGTGTGGCAGGTCGCGCACTTCTCGGCGAACAGCTGGCGGCCTTCCTTCTCGTCCGCCGAGAGCGTCGAGCCGCCGGGGCCGGCGGATGCCTGGTCGCCGAGCAGCACGACCGCCGGAACGGCGAGGCCGAACAGCGCGATCGCCCCGGCGACTGCGAACTCCGCCGCGTGCAGCGGGCGCTTGCGGCCGACCTCGAGCGTGTCGCGCACCCCGCGCGGGCCGCCGCGCATCGCGACGAGGACGACGCCCAGCCCGAGGATGAGGAAGAACAGGAGGAAGATCGCAGCAGCCATGCGGCGCGCAATCTACTTCACGGCGTCGGACGGTGTGCGCTGATCGCGCATCGCGACAGCCATCGCGCCGGGGTGGCGCGGCGCGGTGCCGTCGGTGCACGGTGCGGGAGGCGGCGGCGAGCGGGCGGCGATGCGGCGCCTTCGCCAGGACGGCGCGGCTCACCGCCGCCGTCCCGAGGCGAAGCTCTGCACCGCCGGAGCGACCGCGCGGAAGTCGTCGGTGCCCGTCGCGGCGCTCTGCAGCTCGGCCTGGCGGGCGAGCTCGGCGAGATCCAGCGGCGAGATGTCCTTGATCTCCACCGCCACGCGATCGGGGACCTCGAGCCGCGCGACACGCCGCGCGAGCAGGTTGATCGCCCCGCCCGCCGACGCGTGGCGCTCGAGCCGGCCCTCGACGAGCAGCAGCGGCTCGGTGCGCACCTCCAGGCGATGGCGCTCGTAGAGGTCGGGTGAGACGACGACGTTGACCGTGCCGTCCTCGTCCTCGATGAGCAAGAACAGGATGCCCTTCGCGGTGCCCGGCTTCTGGCGCGCGACGACGAGCCCGCCCACGCGCACGAACGCGCCGTGCGGAAGGCGCTCGAGCTCGCCGATGCTCACGGCGCGCGCCCCGTCCAAGCGCGAGCGCAGCAGCCCGATCGGGTGCGTGGACGCCGTCAGCCCGGTCGTGGCGTAGTCGGCGACCATCGCCTCCCACGCGGGCAGGGCCTTCAGCGCCGGCGGCGCGGGCAGGTCGAGCGCGAGCGCGAGCTGCACCCCCTCGCGCCCGCGGACCCCCACTCCCGGGGCTGCGACCCCGAGCTGCCACAGCGCGACGCGCCGATCGCCGCCGGCGAGCGCGTCGCAGGCGCCCGACCACGCGAGGCGCTCCAGCGCGGGCCGCCCGGCACCCGCGCGCGAGGCGAGATCCTCCAGCGACCGGAACGGCCCGCCCGCCTCGCGGGCGTCGACGAGCGCGGCGATCTCGTCGGCGCGCACCCCGAGGACGTAGCCGAGGCCGATCCGTACCGCGCCTTCCGCCGTCACGGTGCAGCCGGCCGCGCTCGCGTTGACGTCCGGCGCGAAGACCTCGATCCCGCGCCGCTGCGCCTCGTGGACGAGCGCGTCGGGCGGATAGAAGCCCATCGGCTGCTCGTCGAGCAGCGAGCAGAGGAACTCCGGCCCGTAGTGCACGCGCAGCCACGTCGACTGGTAGGCGAGCAGGCCGAAGGCCGCGCCGTGGGCCTTCGGGAAGCCGAAGCCCGAGAAGCCCGAGACCATCTCGAACACCTTCTCGGCGAGCTCCTCACCCACGTCGGGGTGCTTGGCCATCGCCCCCTCGACGAAGCCGCGGTGGTGGGCCTCGATCGCCTCCGCGGAGCGCTTGCGGCTCATCGCGCGGCGCAGCCCCTCGGCCTGCCCCACGCTGAAGCCGGCGAACGCCTGCGCGACCTCGAGCACCTGGTCTTGGAAGATGATCGTGCCGAGCGTGTCGCGCAGCGGCTCCTCGAGCGACGGGTGCAGGTAGGGCACCTGAAACGACGGGTCGGCGCGCAGCCGCTGGCGGCGCTCGATGTACGGGTTGACCGCGCCGCCGACGATCGGCCCCGGCCGCACGATCGCGACCTGGATCGTGATCTCGTCGAGGTTCTTCGGGCGCGTGCGCTTCAGCGACCCCATCTGCGCGCGCGACTCGATCTGAAAGACACCGGTCGTGTCGGCGTTCTGGATGCACTCGTAGGTCGCCGGATCGTCGAACGGGATTCGCGACAGGTCGATGCGCTCGCCGCGCCGCACGGCGATGTGCTCGACGCAGCGCTCGACGGCGCTCAGCATCCCGAGGCCGAGCAGGTCGATCTTGAGAAAGCCCGCGTCCGCGCAGGAGTCCTTGTCCCACTGGCAGAGCTGGCGACCCACCATCGCGGCGGGGACGAGCGGGACGCAGTCGACGAGCGGGCGCGTCGCGACGATCATCCCGCCGGAGTGCTGGGAGAGATGGCGCGGCAGGCCCTGCGCCTCGGCGGCCAGCCGCGCGAGCCATGCCCAGCGGCCCGTCCGCCGTCCTTCGCCCAGTGCCGTGTCGATGTCGCGGTCGACGTCGCGCGTCGACCAGCCCTCGCTGCCGCGCGCGACGCGCTCGATCTCGCCCGGCGCCAGCCCGAGCGCCTTGCCCAGCTCGCGGATCGCGCCGCGGGCGCGGTAGGTCGGGAAGGCCGCGACGAGCGCCGAGCGCTCGGAGCCGTAGATCTCGTGGACGCGCGGGATCAGCACCTCGCGGATGTCGCGCGGGAAGTCGAGGTCGATGTCGGGTAGCGCCGTGAGCTCCTCGTTGAGGAAGCGCCCGAGCAGGAGCTTGTTGGCGATCGGGTCGACGTGGCTGAGGCCCGTGAGGTGGCAGACGATCGACGAGACGCTCGACCCGCGGCCGCGGCCGGGCGGCAGCAGCTCGCGCGGGTTGGTCCCCGGCTGCCAGCCCCCGCGCCCGCGCACCTCGACGGCGACCTCTCGCGCGAGCTCGAGGATGTCGCGATGCAGCACGAAGAACCCCGCGAGGCCGAGCGATTCGATGACGCGCAGCTCGTCCTCGAGGCGGACCGCGGCCTCGACGCGATGACCGCTCCCAAGCGGATAGCGCTCTTCGAAGCGCGCGTGGCAGATCTCGGCGAGCGTGCGGTTGGCACCGGCGTCCTCGGCGCCGGGATAGCGGTAGCCGAGGTCGCGCGTGAGGTCGAAGCGCAGCATCTCGGCGACGCGCTCGGTCTCGGCGACGGCCTCGGGGTGGTCGGAGAAGCGCGCGGCCATCGCCTGCGGGGTGCTCAGCACGTGCGCGTGGTTGCCGCGGCGCAGGGGCTCGGAGGCGTCGAGCGTCGTGTGCTCGCGAATCGCGACGAAGGCGTCCTGCAGCAGCGCGCGCTCGGGCGTGTGCGCGTGGACGTTGCCCGTGGCGACCGTCGCGAGGCCAAGCCGCTCAGCGAGCCCCGACAGCCCGCGGTTCAGCGCGCGGTCGTGGCGGGCGAGCGGGCGCTGCAGCTCGACGCGGAGGTGCTCGCGACCGAAGATCGCAAGCAGACGGCGCATCGTCGGCTCGTCGCGGATGCCGTGCGTCGCGCATCCGCTGAGGCAGACGAGGCCGTCCGCGTGCTGCTCGACGTCGTCGAGCGAGACGAAGGGCTCGCTGCGGTCGCGTTGCGGGCCGTCGCGCGTGTGCGCGTGCGCCTTCGTCAGCAGCCGGCAGAGGTTGCGCCAGCCTGTCTCGTCGCGCACGAGCAGCGTGATGTGGCGATCCCGCGCGGTGGGGTCGCGGCCCACACCGCGCGGCCCGGCGGGGCCGGACCGCTCGGCGATCGTCACCTCCGCCCCGTGGATGGCCCGTACGCCGAGCGCCAGTGCCGCCCGCGCGAACTCCATCGAGCCCGACAGCGAGTCGTGATCGGTGAGGGCGAGCGTGCCGTGGCCACGAGCCAGCGCAGCGGCCACGAGCTCCTCGGGCTGGGACGCGCCGTCCAGGAAGGAGTAGGCGGAATGGCAGTGCAGCTCGATGTACGGCATACGAACAGATGTTCGCATGCCGGTCGGCGGTTGTCACGTGCCGACCTGCTGCTCGACCCCCCTTGATACCCCTCCGAACGAGTGCCCGAACGGGGTGGACGTCCGTACTAGGGCCCTGACCTTAGGCCATCCCCCGAACGTCCAAACGCGGCTGGACAACCGCCGGACAAGGGCCTCGTCGGGCGATGGAGGAGCATGTCCATTCGCTCCCTCGCCATCGCCATCATCTGTGTCCTCGCCTTCCCCGTCGCCGCCAGGGCCGCCGCGGGTGACCCCGCTCCCGACTCCGAGGAGCGCGCGTTCTGCAAGCAGATCAACACCTACCGCGCCCAGAACCGCCTGCCCGCGCTGAAGCTCTCGGTGTCCCTGACGAAGGCCGCCAAGTGGATGAGCGCCGACATGGCCAAGAAGAACTACTTCGACCACACCGACAGCCTCGGCCGCAGCTTCTCCAAGCGCATCTCGGCGTTCGGCTACGCCGGCGGGACGCGCGCCGAGAACATCGCCGGCGGCACGAACGGCTCCGCAGCAGCGATGTTCAGCCAGTGGAAGGCCTCCGCCGCACATCGCAAGAACATGCTCAGCCCGAGCTACAAGGTGATCGGCATCGGGCGCGCGTACAACGCGAGCTCGATGCTCGGCTGGTACTGGACGACGAAGTTCGGCGGCACCGTCGACCGCACGATCCCCTGCTGATCTCGCCCGGACTCATGCGGCCACGCAGTCGGTGCGGCGCTCCCACAGGCCGCCCGGCGGCCGCGTAGCCGCCGCCAGCAGGCGGGCGCGGTCCGTCGTGTGGTCGATCTCGCCGGCGAGCCGCAGGCCGGCCGCGATGCCCGCCCCGGCGCCGTCGGACTCGCTGCTGACGGCGTAGGTGCGCACGTCGAGGTGCGCGCGGCGCAGCTGGGCGCCGAGCGCGCCGATCGCGTCGGCGCTCGTCGGATCGTGGCGAAACGCCGCCCAGGCGGCCGCGACAGCGGGGTCGCGCAGGTCGACGCGAGCGCCGACCTCCCAGCGGCGCCCCTTCAGGGCGAGCTGCGCGGCGCCGCCGCCGCGCACGCCGAGCGGTCCCGCCAGCCCGGTCGGCAGGGCCGCTCCGGCAGCGACCTCGCCGGATGCGTTGAGCGCCAGCTCGACGGGGCGATGGTCGCGATCGAGCGTGACCGAGAGCGTCACCTGGCGATCGGACGAGCCCGACGGCCCGGTCATGAGGACGCCGAGCAGCGCCCAACCGGCACTCCCGGCGTTCAGCGTGATCGTGACCTCCTTCGTGCGCTCGTCGCGCCGGGCGCCGACGATCGCCTCCGCGATCCCCTCGACCGCGGCTCCGGCGATCGAGCTTCCGATCCCGATCCGGCCGAGGCCGCGCACTCCGCCCTCGACGAGCCGCTCACGCGGATCGGGCCCGTCGCCGCCGACGAGCGGCACGCGATGGCGCAGCGTGCGCAGGATCTCGTCGGCCTCGCGATCGTCGCGAGCGACGAAGACCTCGCCGTAGCCGAGCACGCCCTCGACGGCGGCGCGCGCCTCGTCGTCGATGCCGAAGAACCGGCCCTTCAGCGCGGCCTTCACGCGCGCGCCGATGCCGACCTCGACGCCCCCGCCGCCGCGGTGGGCGAGCGTCAGGCGCACCGTGCCGTCGGACATCTTCTCGCGCAGGACGTAGCGATCGCCGTCGAGGCGGACGAGGAGGACCGTGAGGGCGACGTGCCGGCCGTCGCGCTCGCTGGCGACGACGCATGGCCGCAGGCGCTCGGCCGGGCACGCGCCGCCGGCGACGATGCACAGCGCGTGGCGCACCTGGCCCACGACGGCGTTCGCGATCCCGGGCGCGCCGCCGCCCGCGACCGCCACACCCGCAGCAAGCAGGATCGCGAGCACGGCGACCAGCGCGACGTACTCGATCGTCCCCTGGCCGCGCTCGCTTCGCATGCCCGGCAGGCTGCCGGAGATCGTGTGCCGGAACTACACGCGTTCGTTACGAAAGAACCCCAATGTCGTGCCGCGAGTCGCGCTCGAGCCCGCGAGGCGCACGTACGTGCGCCCGGTGCGCCGCTCGTCGGCGGCGACGAGCCGTTCGACGAGCACCGCCTGGGCGAGGCCCACGAGCAGGCAGCCGCCCGTGACGCGCAGTCCGGCGTCCCAGCCGGCGCCGCCGACGCCGAGCTCGCCGGCGACGACGAAGGGCGTCGCGAGCACGAGCAGCACGAGCGGCGGCTTCCACAGCGCGGTCGGTTGACCCGTGAGCTGCTCGCCTTGCTCGCCCGGCTCGACCAGTCGAGCGCCTCCGAGCGCACGCCGCGTCAGGAGCGGCGCGCCGACGGCGAGCAGCAGCGTGACGAACGCGAGCTGCCCGATCGTGGACGCGGCGCGGTCGGATGCGGCGGCGACGCCCGCGAGCAGCAGCACGCTGGCGAGCGCTCCCGCGGCGGCGAGCACGAGGCCCTCGAGGCGCAGTCGCTCGCGATAGGTCGGTGGCATGGGCGGCACGCTAGTGAGTGCGCGCGGATGGCCCGTGCGGATGACGCGGGCTGCGAGCTCAGCGCTGCCGATACCACCCCTGCGCGACGAGGTCGCGGAAGACGACGACGTTGCGCCCGCCGTCGGTGACGACCTCCCAGTAGCGCCGGCGCAGCGGCCGGTCGGTCCACCAGCGGTCCTCTACGAGCCACGACTCGCGGACGGCGTCGATGGCCTCGCCGTCGACCGCGAGCGGCTTGCCGGTGTCGTCCGCGCTCACCCGCGCCGGCCGCGGCTCGCGGATCCTGCGCGGGCGCGGGCTCATCCGCCCCCTCGGGGCTCGCGCTCATACCGTCCGCGCGGCCTGCGCGCACACGGGCTCATCTGCCCTCGGGCCAGCCCCCCCCGCGGATCCTTCGCGCGCTCTGTCATCACGGCTCGAACGGCGTCAGGACCACGCGGCGCTCCGGCACGCGCGAGCCGGGGTCGATCTCGAGGACCCGCAGCGCGGCGTCGGGGCCGGCGACGGCGCGCGCCTGGCGCACAGCCTCGCTCAGGCGCTCGTCGCGCCGCACGGCGCCGTCGTCGAACAGCGCCCGCGCCTCGGGATGCGGCGGCCCGAAGCGCTCGACGGTCAAGTGCAGGGTCTCGGCCGGGGCGGGCAGCAGCGCGAGCCGCCCGCCGAGCGCGAGGCGCATCCGCTGCGGATCGGCGAGCGCCTCGCGGAAGACGACGCGCTCGCGCCACGTGCCGCCCTCGACGAGCCGCGCGGACAGCACGACCGCGCGCAGCGTGCGCCCACGCCGCTCGCGCCGGGCCAGCAGCCGGTCGATCAGCAGTCCCAGCGCCCGGCCGAGCTGCTCGCCCGAGCCCGCCTCGGGGAGCTCCAGCGACTCGTGCAGGAGCTCGCCGGGACGGCGCGGTGCAAGCGGCGTGTCGCGCCCGTGCGCGAGGTCGTGCGCCAGCAGGCCGGGGCGCCCGAAGCGATCGGCGACCGCCGCGCGCGACAGCGCCGCGAGCTCCCCGAGCGTCGTGATCCCCAGCCGCTCGAACGGCTCGACGAGCGCGGCGGTCTCGGGGCGGCGGCGCAGCAGCGAAACCGGCCGCGAGGCGAGATCCGCGGCTCCGGCGATCCGCACGGGCCGGCGCACGCGGGCACCGCTGGCGGCGACCATCGCGCAGAAGCGCGTCGGCCCCTGCCCGACGCGCGCGCCCGACAGTACCTTGCGCAGGCGCTCGGAGCCGCGACCCGCGAGATAGCCGTCGCACAGCATGCGCACGACCCGCCCGGAATGCAGGCGCTGCAGCCCGCGGGCGTCGAAGCACGCCTCTCCGGGACGCAGCGACTCGACCTCCGCGCCGAGGGTCTCCATCCGAGCGAGCGCGCTCTCCCACGCCTCGGCGACGCCCATCGGGTCGGGGGGCACGAGCGCGAGACGCGGGCAGCGCGCCAGCGCCTCGCCCATCCGCATCCGGGGATGGATCCCGAACGCCTCCGCGGCTTGCGATACCTCGCCCACATAGAGCTCACGCCCCGGTTCCGGAGCGAGCGCCGCCGGCTCGCCGAGCAGCCCCGCGCGCCCTCCGGCGGCGACCGTGAGCTCGAATCTGTCCAGCAGGACGCATACGATCATGGTCGAACACATGTTCGCATCGATCCCCGGTCCGCGCAAGGCCGCGGTCGCCGTCTGAAACCTGGCGGCGCATAGAAAAGCCCCGCGTTTGCGGGGCTTTTCCGTAGCAGGCCGGTAAGCCGGATTCTGTCTTGAGCAACCATCCATCTGAGCGGCCGACCTGGACCTCGGCGGGCAGCCTTCAAGCGGTCCTGCTTGGCCTTGCATCGGGTGGGGTTTGCCTGGCCGCCGTGTCGCCACGGCGCCGGTGCGCTCTTACCGCACCTTTTCACCCTTGCCTGTGCGCGTCGCACGTGCTGACGCGCCATCGGCGGTGTGTTTCTGTGGCACTTTCCCGCGGGTTTCCCCGGGTCGGGTTCCCGACCACCCTGCCCTGTGATGTCCGGACTTTCCTCGAAGGCGATACCTCCGCGGCTGCTTGGCCTGCACGGCTGAGCGTAGCGCCTGACGTCCGTTCGCCGGCAACTGCTCGACCACGCTCCCGGCCGGGGCGTGATGACGACTCGACAGGTCGCCGAGGCATACGGCCGCGAGCCCGATAGGGTCCGGCCATGGAGCAACCCGACGTCCTCGGGCGGCGCGTCGGCGCCGCGGTCATCGACATCGGCATCGTCATCGTGCTCGTGCTGCTCGTCGGAGGCATCATCGGCAACGACACGGCCGCCGACGCACCGGACTCGGCACGCTTCGGCGCCCTGGATCGGGTCGTGATCCTCGCCCTCACGTTCGCCTACTACTGGGGCACCGAGACCGTCTGGGCGCAGACGCTGGGCAAGCGCGCCCTGGGCATCCGCGTCGTGCGGGTCGACGGCTCGAAGGCCGGCACCGGCGCGATCTTCGTGCGCACGCTCCTGCGGGCCGTCGACGCGTTCCCGGCCTTCTACCTGGTCGGCTTCATCTCGGTCCTCGCGACCGGCTCCAAGCGCCAGCGCATCGGCGACCTCGCCGCCAAGACCCGCGTCGTCGCCGCCGACGCCCCGATCGACGAGCCGCCTTCCCCTCCCCCGCCGCCGTCCGACGAGGACGTGTTGTCGCAGATCATGCGGTAAGGATCCGGCGGGCGCGGAGCGAGGCCGGGTCCGGCTCAGCCGAGCTCGGTCCGGCAACTGCGGCAGCGCCCCCCGACCGCGGACGGCCCGGATCCGTAGCGAGGCTCCATCACCCCGTCACAGACCAGGCACGTCGCGGTGCGGTGCGCGGAGAGCTCCTCCCAGGCGCCGGAGAGCACGTCCTCCAGCGTCGGACCCTCGCGCGGGGAAGCACAGACAATTGGACGTTCGAGATCGATCGTGGCCATCACGGCACGCTCCTGAAGAGGCCGACCACGCGTCCGAGCACCTTCACGTCGCGGGAGCGAATCGGCTCCATCGACGCGTTCTCGGGCTGCAGCCGGATGTGGTCCGATTCGCGGAAGAAGCGCTTGACGGTCGCTTCCTCGCCGACGAGCGCGACGACGATCTCACCGTCGATCGCCGTCTCCTGCGGACGCACGACGACGTAGTCGCCGGGCAGGATGCCGGCGTCCTTCATCGACTCGCCGCGCACGCGCAGCACGTACTCGCCCTCCTCGCCGCCCGCGAGCTGCGGCACCGCCACGTACTCCTCGATGTTCTCCTCGGCAAGGACCGGGGAGCCCGCCGCGACCTGCCCGACGAGCGGCAGCCCGTCGGGACGCACGATCGACTTGACCTGCTCCATCGCGCGGTCGAGCAGCTCGATCGCACGCGGCTTCGTCGGATCGCGCCGCAGCAGCCCGAGTTTCTCGAGGTTCGCGAGATGCGCATGCACTGTCGACGACGAGGCCAATCCCACGGCCTTGCCGATGTCGCGCACGGTCGGCGGATACCCGTGCCCGGCCGAGTAGCGCTTGATGAAGTCGAAGATCTCCTGCTGGCGCTTGGTCAGGTCCATCGGGCAAGCTCCTTGACGCGAGTCGAGCGGATTGGGGATACGAACATCTGTTCGTAGAAGCTAGCGGGGCCAGCGGATGGAATCAAGCGCCTATACTGCGCGGGCCCCTGCGCCGGTGGCGGAATTGGTAGACGCGCAAGGTTGAGGGCCTTGTGGGGGGATTCCCCCGTGGAGGTTCGAGTCCTCTTCGGCGCATACGCTAAACCCTCGTATTTGCGGGGGTTTTTGCGTATCAGGGTCGTTTCGTTACGGCCCTGTCGGCTTCTCCCGGAGCCGCCATGTCACACATTCATCCGAAACGCCTCGACTTGCTCGTCGAGCAGCCCGGCGATCCGGCTGACCTCGGACTTTGAGATGCGCAGCCCGAGCGACTCGACGGGCTGATCGACACGCCTGGTCGAAACGCCGCAGACGTAGGCCTGCTGCACCACGGACACGAGCGCCTGCTCGGAGCGCTTGCGCGGCTGCAGAAAGCTCGGGGAAGTAGCTGCCCTGACGCATCTTCGGGATCTGCAGCTCGATCTCGCCCGCACGCGTATCCCACCGGCGTGGGCGGTAGCCGTTGCGATGCGTCGCGCGATCCGCCGGCCGCCGCTCGCTGTGCTGCGCCCCGATCAGCTCACTGATCTCGGCCTCCATCAGCTCTTGGGCCACCACGCGCACCGACTCGCGGATCACATCCGCATGCTCATCACGCAACACGTGCCGGACGACCTCCTCGATCGTCATCCTGTCTCGACCGGCCATCGCCGGCCTCCTTTCGTCGAACCCTGAAGAAGTCCGACGATGATGAGCGCCGCGGTGGCCGGACCTACGAAGGCCGTCCGATCCCGTCTTACGGATGAAAGTCAAGTCTCGGGCGCGTTCGCGGTCCTTGTGGCACGCTGCGTTGCGGGTGCGGGTGACCGACGTCGCGAAGTGCAGGCGTCAGGAGCTTGTGGCCTGCCGCGCGGCCTTCCCTTCGAGGGCCTTTGAGATGCGCGCTCCGGTGTCGCGCCCGCACCCGCCTTCGGGGCGTTGGCCTGCCAGTCGGCGACGAGCCGCCGGTACGCGATTTCGGCTTGGCGGGCGAAGCGTTTCTCGGCTTCGTCGGTGCTGGTGTTCCAGACCGGGTCGGCGTTCGGGCCGGGCTTGCGGCGCGGTGCGCCGGCTGTGAGCTCGAGGCGGCGGATCTTGCGGCGAACAAGGCTTGGGCGAGCGAACGCGTAGTCCTCGCCACGGGTCAGTAGCGTCCAGGCGAGCACTGCGAGCTTGCGCGCGACGGCGACCGTCGCGACGTGCCGGCCGCGTGTGGCGGTGGTGTCTGCGCAAACGCCCGCAACGGTCCCCGGGCTCTTGGCCGACGACCAAGCGGCCTCGACGAGGAAGTGCCTGGCTGCGGCGAAGCCCTCCATGGAGACGCGACCATGGCGAGCGGGACCGTTGCCCGACTCGCGGATCGTTGGGTGCAGTCCGAGGTAGCCCACGAGCTGACGCGATGTCGGGAACCCGCCCCACGTCACCGACCACGGCCACGAGCATCGTGGCGGTCACAACGTCGATGCCGGGAATCGTCATCAATCGGCGAACGTCGTCGTCGCCAAGGACCTGCTGCGCGATGACCGCGTCGATCTGCGCGAGCTCGTCGCCGAGGAAGTCCAGCTGGCGCAGGCACCCGTCAACGGTCAAGCGCTCATCGATCGGCAGAACCTGCTCAGCGATCCACACGCGCCCCTTCGCCCCGAACGGATCGGCGGCTGGGCTGCGGCCCTTGAGGTTGCAATGCAGCACCGCGCTGATCTCGTTTCTTGATCTGCGTGCGGCGCTTGACCAGCCCGCGGCGACGCGACACGAGCCGACGCAGCATCCGCGTGCACTCGTCACCGACCCACACCTGCGAGATCAGATCCGCTGCGAGCAGGCCGGCGAGCACCTTGGCGTCGATCCTGTCGGTCTTCACCCGCGCGTGACTGATCGCGCGGACCTGCCTTGGCGTGCGCAAGCACCATCTCGCCGACATGCGATTGCAGGATCCGCGCGATCGCCAGCGCGTGGCCGGTCGCCTCCATCACGACCCGGTCTGTCGGCGCCAAGCTCTGCGCGAACAACTGCAGGTGCTCGGGCGTCGTCGCGATCCTGCCCGCCAAGCGCGCCCTCCCGCCGTCAGCGATCGCGACCTGACAGAAGTCGCGACGCACGTCCAGCCCGATCGATCTGCCCACCACACACCTCCCGTCTCGAGGACAACACCAGTGGAGAGCGGTGGACGAAACAACACCTACGGATTCGCGCTCGCAGCGCACCAGGGCAAGTCGCAGAGGCGGCCAGTTACACCAACGGGCTCGCAGCCCATAAGAACGGCTCGGCCTGCCCACCGCTCTTCTCCCAGAGGCCCTGTCCCAGAACGCGCGAACCTACGACCCAGGCCGGACGTTCCCAGCGACTCCGGGCCCATTCTCATGCCGGTACACCACGCTACGGGACGTGACCGCAGCGCGATCTCCTCGCCTTCCTCAAAGCACAAGTACCCGCGAGATCGAGTCGAGCATGAACGTCGGGATGCCGCCACGCTCGCGGAACCATCGGCTGCCAGCCGCCTGCGACGCCCCCACTGCCACTGCCGCGTCGTCGTGGCTGAGGCCCTCCGCGATCTGCCGCCAGAACGCTCGCTCGACGTCACGTCGCAGCGACGGCTTGCCCGGCGGCTTCATCGGCGACCGGCCCGTCAACTCCTTCATCCATCCCGCTGGCCTCCCATCACAACCTCCTCGATCGAGGTGTTGCGACGACCAGTTGAATCCGCCTCACCTCCTGGGCGTTCATCCAGAACGTCCGACACCGGCCTCGCACCACCTATGGGCGCCGTCGGCAGCCCCTACGATAACGCGATGGTCCAGTCCTTCTGGGGGCCGCCTGCAGGTCGAACTACTCCACCGCCACGGCTGGAAGACGCACATCGAACTCGCGAGCGCAATCCACGACTACATCGAGCTGTTCACAACACCCGACGCCCCACAGCTCCCTCGGGATGCTGACCCCGACCGAATATGAGAACCTACACGCCCCACCCCACGAAGCCGCCTGACTCAAGAACCCCGACTCCAAGAACGCCAGGGCAGATCACGGTGTTCACGAAACCGGGGAACTCCACGTCTTCGAAGCACGCGTGTAGGCGCCGCCCGCTCGAGCCCACGGGACAGCTTCGTAGGCGCACGCCGCAGTCGGGGCAGCAGCCGGCGCAATCGCACTCGATAACGCAGCGGTTGGCGCCGAGATCAAGGTGCCGCCAGCGCTTGATGCGCCGACTGTGATTCTGCAACGCCCACCTGGCCGCAGGTCGAACCCGCGCCGGCGCCGCAGCCCGGCCGTGACGATCACCCCCCTCGCTCCGAAGCCGATAACCGTGACCGATGCGCCGGGTAGATGGAGCAGACGGTTGAATTCCGTGGTGACGCGCAGGTCGTCCTCCTTCGCACAAGCCGAGCAGCCAGTAGCCTGCTGCCGAGCACGGCGGCGCGTCATCTGCGCTCTGCGCAACCGCCGAACGGATCCTGCGCCGCGAAAGCCCTGCTCACGCGTCGCGCGCTGCGCCCGATTACCACCAACCGACGCGAAGACCGCATCCTCGCCGTCGTCAGCGGCTGCCTTGCTCTAGGCTTGTTCAACCACAAAGGAGCCACTCATGAGAGCCTGCGGATTCTGTTCGCTTGTCGTAGCTGCGACTGTGCTCGGCCTGCCGATCGCTTCGGCACTGGCAGAGGATGCCTTCGAGCACGACGAGTACGAGACGAATGTACCCGGAACTTGGCAGGCATCATCAAACAGTAATGGCAGTTTGCTTGGCTTCTCGCAGGTCACAGTGCGGCTCACTGCCGGCTCTAAGGTCAACGGCCCCGCCGGGACTCTTCGGCTCGCGCTACCCGGCGGGAGGACGGTCTGCCGCGCTCGCCTCGTCATGCTTGATCGTGGGTATAACGGTGGTAATGGCTTCGGTAACGACGCCCTACTCGCTGTCAAGTACTCAAGGGGTACCACGCGAAAGGTTCGTCGCTTCTGCATGCCCCAAACGTTGGGCGAACGACTGTCCACCACACGCCATGACCTGAGCAACACCATGTATCTGCTGCCCAAGAGGGGGTTCGCGAGAACCTCTTGGAATGCAACCGAGCAATAGCGTTATGCCGGGACTTTGCGCGACAGCCTCTATGCGGGGACTTTGCGCGACAGCCTCGCAGGTGGCCTAGTTTCACCCGGCGCCGACAGACGGCAGCGAGTACCTGCCGTCGAGCGCTGCATGAGGCTGCGTGCCGGGGCCGCGACCGTGCCCTCGACAGCGGCTGCGGTCGTGTGCCCGCCCCTCAGCCCCACATCGGTGAGTAGTGCGCGGTCGCGCGACGCGGCGCGAGCGGGGCTGAGGAGGGCTTGGATCAGAAAACCCCGCTGGATGCGGGGCTTTCCGTCCGGCGTGGCCGGGATCGTGGGGGTTGCGAGGCCTGTCCACGATTGCTGATTGGAGCTCACCTTGAAGATGAACGCCGCTCACCGTGCCAAACGGGTCGGACGGATCGTGTTCAGGGCTGATGACGAGCGCCTCACGCCGTTCGCCGGGCTCGCGGTGATCGGGGCGCTCACGCGAGCGCTGGGGCTTGTCGGATTGCTTGATGGTGAGCTTGCCCGTGAGCGCCGCGCAGCGCCGGTCAAGGTGCGTGCGCGCGGCGTGTCGGGCGGCGAGCTGGTGCTCGCGCTCGCGGAGTCTCAGCTGATCGGCGGCGAGTGCTTCGATGACATCGAGCAGCTGCGTGCCGACGGCGCGGGGGTCGGCCTTCGCGGTGCGCGGCGGGTGCCGGCCGCGTCGACGGCACGCCAGCTCGCCAGGCGCTTTCGGCGCTGTCACATCCAGGCTGTCGAGCGCGCGATCGCCAGGGTCGGCGGGCGTCTGGACCGCGCGCTTGGCCGCGACCCGGGTGAGGACGCGACGATCGATCTGGACGCCACGCAACTTGAGGTCCACGGCCGCCAGGGCGGGGCCGCCCGTTCGCGCCACGGGTGCTTGGCCTATGCGCCGCACATCGCGTTGTGGGCGCAGCGCGGCCGCGCGCTGACCGCCGAGCTGGTTGGCGGTAACCACGAGAAACTGTCTGCTGCGGCGTCGGCGACGCTCGCGCGCCGGGCGCTGCGGATGCTCAGGTCGGCCGGGCACACCGGCAACGTCACGTTCCGTGTCGACTCCGCGTACTACGCCGTCGGGCTGTTGATCGCGCTGCGCAAGGCCGGCGCGCGGTTCACCGTGTC
Source organism: uncultured Actinomycetes bacterium (assembly GCA_963743055.1). GTDB lineage: Bacteria > Actinomycetota > Thermoleophilia > Solirubrobacterales > Solirubrobacteraceae > CADCVQ01. The sequence continues at coordinate 236,678 of CAVUOK010000013.1, forward strand.
GGTCCCCAGGACCGTCGCGATGTGGAAGCTCGTCGGCCAGATCGACGAGGATGCCTGGGCGGACGCCCGCGATCTGGCGGGCGCGCAGGTCGCCGAGATCGCCTACACCCCGGCCGGCTGGAAGCACGAGTCGCTGCGGATGATCGTCAGGCGCACCCGCTACAGCGCGGCCCAGATCTCCGCGAACCCCCGCGCACGCAGGCGCAAGACGATCCATCCCGACCAGCTCGCCCTGTTGCTCGACGGGCAGGCCGGCATGGTCTACGGCTACAGCTTCATCCTCACCGACATCCACGACCAAGCGACCGTCTGGGTTGAGCATTTTCATCGCCACCGCGCCCAGATCGAGGAACGCCTCAAAGACGCAAAGCTCGGCCAAGCCCTCCGACGCATGCCGTCTGCCGATCAGAACGCCAATCGCACCTGGATGGCCGCATGCCTGCTCGCGCTGAACCTCACCGCGCTCGTCTGCGACCTCTGCCCCGCCGCCGGCGCGTCGGGCAAGGCACCCGCCGACGCGCCGCTACGACGGACCGCCAAGACGCTGCGGCGGCTGCTGTTCGGGGTTCCCGCACGCGTCAGCAGCAGCGCACGCCAAATGATCCTGCACTTGCCCGCCGGCTACCGCCACGCCGACCTCCTCAGCGACACCTACCACGCCGCGCTGAGCCTGCCCGATACCTGACCGCCGCCCGGGCCGACACACACGACGACGACCCTGCCAAGACAGCCGGTCCCGGCGACCCCGCACACAGCCCGACAGCCCAACGCGATCCCCAAATCGCCGCGCACCCACCCCAAACCAGCCGTCACACGACCCGAGAACCGCTACGCACCCAGAATCGACTCGTCGCAGTCACACCCGAGCGCTACTCACCGATCTAGGTCAGAGATGGAGGTTTTTGCGCGTGTGCGTTAGTCGCCGCGCAGGATTCGCCGCACCAGGCGGCGGCGGCGCGCGATGACCGAAGGACGCAGCCATCAGGCGGGCGGCGACACACGGGCGCTGATCTCACACGTGACCTTTGTCGATCTTGTCGACGGCGTCGAGCACGAACCGGGGAGACGCTGCCTCGATGCTCAGGGCAGGAGCCTGAACTCCATGCAGTTCCACGCCGGCCGGAACCCCAGACGCGCGTAGAGCTCCTTCGCACGCTCCTCGTCGTCCGCGCAGACCCACAGGTCGCGCACGTCGCCCGCCGCCTCGATCGCGGCGCACGTCAGCGCCGTGCCGCAGCCGGTGCCCCGCCGCTCAGGGAGCACGAAGACCTGCTTGATCTCGGCCGTCGCGCCGTCGCGCTCGAGCTGCAAGAACGCGACGGGCGCGCCGCCCTCGCGTACCGCGAGGATTCGCGCACCGCGCGCGAGCGCCACCTCGCGCGCCTGCACGTGGTAGCCGGTCGCGTCCGGCTCGACCGCGCCGCCCTCCGCCATCCACGCCACGCGTAGCTCGTGGACCGCGTCGTACGGGACCTCCTCAACGGCGATCTCAGAGGCCGGTGGCGTGGCGCCCTCGTGGCGCATCCACACAAGCCGCATCGCGTCCCAGCCGCGCCGCTCGAAGTCAGGCCGGAGCGCGTCGGCATCGCCGATCAGATCGAAGTCGAGTCGCCGGTGGACGAGCCCGGCGAGCGCCTCGTCCGCGAACGCGGCCAGTGCGTCGACGCCCAGCTCGAGCGGCTGCTCGACGCGCACGACGTTGAAGTCGAAGTAGCTCGGATGGCGGGTCGCACGGACGACCGTCCCGTGCGCCCACGGCTCGATCACGTCGCAGAAGGCAGCGTGCGCACCGTTGCGCCAGTCCCGCGCGCGGGAAGCCACATCGCCGCGGAAAGGATCGCCAGCGCACATCGGCGCAGCCTACGCCGCGGCCTCGCGAAAGAGAGGAAAGGGCAGGCGCGGCGCGGCCGCCGAGTAGGGGACGGACGACCGCGCGGCGCCTGCTGACGGGGGCGTTCGGGGGAAGATCGCCTGCCGTTAGAGGTCAGATCGCAATACACCGGCGTTTGGATCACGGCGCCGCGCGGGCGCGCGCCAGAACGGGGCGTCAGCTCGCGAGCGCGAGCGTCCGGTTCGACGCCTGGAACTCCGCACCGACCTCGACGAGGATCTCGAGCATCGCGCTGGCCGCGGGCGAGACGAAGCCGCCTGCGAGCGTGGCGGCCAGGATGTGACGCACGGGCGCCCGGCCCTCGAGCTCGCGGATGACGACGTCGTCGCGGACGGCGACGAGCGCGAGGTCGGGCATGAGGCAGACGCCGACCCCGGCCGCGACGAAGCCCTGGATCGCCGCGTAGTCGTCGGACTGAAACGCGACCCTCGGCTCGAAGCCGGCGGTCTGGCACGCGCGCTGCAAGATCGCGCCGTCCGGGCAGGTGCCGGTCGTGCCCATGATCCAGGCCTCGTCGGCGAGATCCTTGACGCGAAGCCGCGCCTTGCGCGCCAGCGGATGGCAGGCGGACACGCAGACGTACATCGGGTCGTCGAGCAGCGGGTGGCGCTCGATCGCCTTGTCGGAGATCCGGTCGAAGCCCGCCTCGACGGTCAGCGCGATGTCGCACTCGCCCGCCTTCAGGCAGTCCAGGCCCTCGTCGGGTTCGCGCGGCGCCAGCGTGACCTCGACGCCGGGGAACCGCTCGCGGAAGCGGCCGATCGCACGCGGGGCGATCGTGGCCCCGGCGCTCGGGAACGAGACGAGCCGCAGGCGCCCGCCGCGCACGCCGGCGATGGCGTCGAGCTCGGCCTCCGCGTCGGCGAGCCGGGTGAGGATGACGTCGGCGTGGCGGACGAGCGCGCGCCCCGCCTCCGTGAGCCGCACGCCGCGCGCGTTGCGGTCGACCAGGACGGTGCCCGCCTCGCGCTCCAGCGCGGCGATCTGCTGCGAGACGGCTGACTGCGTGTAGGCGAGCGCCTCGGCGGCGGCGGAGAAGGACCCCCTCGCGCCGACCTCCCGCAGGACTCGCAACCGCTTGACGTCGAGCATTAGCGCACCTTATCGCAGACACATCGGAATGTCATTTGTGCTCATGGGCTGATGGTGTGAGAGTTGCTCCTGCGAAGACCGAGACAGAGGAGCGCCGCTATGTATCCCAGCCACAACATCGTCATCCGCCATTCCGTCGCCGAGGACGTCCGCACGCTCGCCGGCCTCGCCGCGCTCGACAGCCGCCCCGAGCTCACGGGCCCGGCGCTGCTCGCCGAGGTCGACGGCGTCGCCCGCGCCGCGCTGGACCTGCGCGACGGCTCCGTCGCCGCCGACCCGTTCGCGCGGACGACCGAGCTCGTCGACCTGCTGCGCCTGCGCGCCCGCAACATCGCCGCCGCGGAGGGCACGCGCGAGACCTGGACGTCGCGCGTGAAGTCGATGGTGCGCCGCCCGCAGGCCGCGCGCTGCTGAACGGCCGCGAGCCGGGCCGCGACCGAAGCCCCGCGGACCCCGCGTCGCCGGCCATCAGGCCGACGCCGCGGCGGGCCCGGGCGCGGCCGGCACGCGCGGGTGATCGTCGCTACCCGGCTCGACGACCGGCACCGTGACGACGATCGTCGTCCCCTCGCCGGGCGCGGAGCGCACCTGCACCGTGCCGCCGGCCGCCTCCACGCGCTGACGCGTCGACGCGAGCCCCACGTGGCCGTCCGCGAGGGCCGCGCCGGCGCGCTCGGGCGCCATCCCGCTCCCGTCGTCGGCGACCGTCAGCACCACCGCCCCGGCCGCGCGATCGAGGCTCAACCGCAGGCTGGTCGCCGACGCGTGCTTGACGACGTTGCCGACGAGCTCGCGCGCGGCGGCGTAGAGCAGCGCGTCGTGCGGGCCGACCGCCGCCGGGTCGACGCGCAGTCTCACGTCGAGGTCGAGCCGGCGCACGATGCGGTCGAGCTCGACACGCAGCGCGAGCTCGAGGCCGCGGTCGGCGAGCGACGCCGGATGCAGGCCGCGGACCGTCTCGCGCAGCGCGCGCACGGCGTCGCCGAGCGCCTCGTCGGCGAACTCGAGCGAGCGCAGGTCGCCGGCCCGCGCCTCGCGGACGTCCTGGCGCGCCGCGAGCAGCGACTGGAGCGCGTCGTCGTGCAGGCGCTCGCCGATCCGCGCCCGCTCGCGCTCCTCGGCGTCGAGGGCGTCGTGCAGGAGCGCGGCACGCTGCGCCCCGAGCTGCTCGACCTCCCTCGTGCGGCGCTTGAAGACGCCGGCCATCGCGACGCCGATCGCGCCGACGATGATGAGCGCCGCCAGCGTCTCGATGAACGCGGTGTCCGCCGCGCGGCTGTCGAGCGTCGTGACCGACACGGCGACGAAGCCGGCCGCCGCGAATGCCGAGGCGAGGGCGATCGTCCGCCAGGCGTGGGCGAGGCCAAGCGCCATCGGGAAGACGAGCAGCGCCAGGCGCGCCTCGGACTGCGCGCCGCCGCTGAGCGCGACGAGCACGAGGATGATGGCCACGTCGGTCATCGCGATCGCGACGCTCGGCTGCCTGCGCATGCCCATCCAGGCGGTGACCCCGATCGCGACGGCGTACGCGAACGCGCCCGCGAGCGCGATGTAGAACGGGGTGCCGTGCTCCGCGGGGCCCAGCATGACGGCGAGCCCGACGACGATCGCGCCGCCGATCCGCAAGGCGGCGAAGGCCTCGGCCGCCGACGGCGCCCTGACGATCGCACTGAGCCGTCCCATGCCCCGTCTCGCAGCCTAGACGTTCCGACCAGCCGGGTCATCCGATCGGATGATGCGGCCCGTCGTCTCATCGGAAGGTGGCGTAGCGTAGGGACATGGCGCCGAGGGTCTCCGTGTATGTCGCCGAGGACCACCCGATCTATCTCGACGGCCTCGTCCGCGCCCTCGGGCAGCGCCCCGACTTCGAGGTCGTGGGGTCGGCGCAGGACGGCCGCGAAGCGCTCGACGAGATCCGCACGCTGAAGCCGGACGTCGCGATCCTCGACGAGAACATGCCGGGCATGCTCGGCAGCGAGGTGCTCGCGGCGATCACGCGCGACGCGCTCGCGACCCGCGTCGTGATGCTGTCGGCGTCGCTCGACGGCGCGGTCGTGTTCCGCGCCGTCGCCAGCGGCGTACGCGCGTACCTCACCAAGGACTCCGACCGGGCCGTGATCTGCGACACCGTCGCGGCGGTCGCGCGCGGCCGGACGATCCTCGCCGCCGAGATCCAAGCCGGGCTCGCGGACCAGGTGCGCATGCGCGAGCGCGACGACCGCCCCGGCCTGTCGCCTCGCGAGCACGAGATCCTCGAGCGCACCGCCGGCGGTGCGAGCGCCCCGGAGATCGCCCGCGAGCTGCAGATCTCGACGGCCACGGTCAAGACCCATCTGCGCAACCTCTACGAGAAGCTCGGCGTCTCCGAGCGGGCGGCGGCCGTCGCCGAGGCGATGCGCCGCGGGCTGCTGCGATAGGCCGATCGGCGGATAGCGCCCTCCACCTGCCGTTGTCCGGTCGGGCGATAGGCAATCGGGGCGCCATCGTGAACGATCGCGTGCAGATACGGAGGTCGTCGTCTCACCGCATGGGCCAGGGGTGGCCAACGGCATGCGCGACACATAGCCGCCGAGGCCTGGCACGGCAGGGACGCACTCCCTCCCTCGGCGGCTGTCGCCCCCGTCTGGCGTTCGTGCTGAGATGCGGGCATCGCGATCGACGGCTTTCAGTGGCGAGACGGTGAGCGCACGATCCACTTCGGGCACGGCGCGCTCGAGCGGGCCCTGCCGCAGCTCGGCGACGGCTACGTCCTGCTGACGACCTCGCGCGCGCTGGCGATGGCGCCGTCGCTGGCCGGCCGCGCTGCGGTCGTCTACTCGATCGCGCCGGGCCGCGTCGACGAGCTCGCCGGCGACCTGCTCGGCGAGGTCGAGGGCGAGCTGCTCGTCGCGCTCGGCGGCGGCCGCGTGATCGACACCGCCAAGGCGCTCGCGGCCGCGCGCGAACCGGGCGACCGGCCGCGGGTGGCCGCCGTGCCGACGACGCTCAGCGCAGCGGAGATGACCGCCGTGCACCGCCGCGCGGCGGGCGCCGACGGCTCGCTGCCGGGCGTTCGGCCGACGATCGTCGTCAACGACCCCGCGCTGAGCGCGTCACAGCCCGCGGTCGCGCTCGCAGCAAGCGCGGCGAACGCGCTCGGCCATGCCGCGGAGGGGCCGGTGACGACGCGCGCGTCGCCCGTGCCGGCGCTCGCCGGGCGCGAGGCCGCCCGGCTCATCGGCGAGGCCTATGCCAGCGGCGGCGAGCCCGATCGCGACGCGCTCGCGCTCGGCGCGCTGCTGTCGGGCTATGCGATCGACGCCTGCGGCTACGGGCTGCATCACGTCCTGTCGCAGACGCTCGCGCGCTTCGGCGGCGCCGGTCACGGCCCGTCCAACGCGGCGATGCTGCCGCACACGCTGCCCGCGCTCGCGCGACGCGGCTCCCGCGATGCCGCCGAGCTGGCCGGCCTGGCGAGCGACCTCGCGCGGCGCGCGGAGGCCGTGCGCCTGCGCGATCTCGGCATCGACGAGGCGACGCTGGACCGCTGCGCGGACGCGGCGGCCGAGCGAGCCGAGCTCGACCTGACGCCGCCGCGCGCCGATCGCGACGAGCTGCGCGCGCTGTACGCCGCTGCGTACTGACCGCGGAGCCTGGCGGCCGACCGCCGACGGCGAATAGGCCGGATGGCCGATGCGCCGCCGCACGCGCGGGGCGAGACTCGGCGCAGCGGTCACACGGAGCCGCGCCGACAGCAACATCCGCATTCGAAAGGACTCCGTCATGAAGCGCACCACCCGCACCATCGCCGCCCTCGCCGTGCTGATCGTCGCGGCCACGCCCGGCATCGCCCTGGCCGACCCGGACACGTGCATCGTCAAGCCGGGCCACGTCGCCGGGCGCTGAGCCCGGGGCAAACGCGGCCGCGCCGCGTCAACGGCCGGCACGGGCGCGGGATACTCCTGCGCCCATGCCCGACTCCTCCATCCTCGACCTCCTGGCCGACGCGCTGGCCGCGGCGCCGTCGCGCGCCTCCTACGCCGAGGCGCGCCACGTCACCACCGACGGCGAGGACGTGCTCGTGCGCAACGGGCGTGTCGCGCAGGTCGACAACGAGAGCGCCGCGGGGATCGGCGTGCGCGTGCGCGTCGGCGGCGGCTGGGGCTTCGCCGCGACGCGCGAGGAGACCGCGGCCGGCGTCCGCGACGCGCTCGCCCGCGCGCTCGCGATCGCCGAGTCGCAGCCGACCGCGCCGGCCGGACCACTCACGGCCGTCGAGCCGGCTCGCGGCCACTGGTCCTGCGCGTACGAGCGCGACCCGTTCGACGTCTCGCTCGAGGACAAGCTCGAGCTGCTGTTCGCCGCCGAGGCCGCCATGCGCGGCGACCCGCGCATCGTCCGCAGCGAGGCCGAGTGCGCGAGCCGCCGCGTGCGCACCGCGTTCGCGTCGACCGAAGGCGCCGCCTGCACGCAGGTGCGGGTCGAGTGCGGCGCGGGGATCGCCGCGATCGCGCTCGACGGCGACGAGCTGCAGGTCCGCTCCTACCCGAGCGCGCACGGCGGCTCGGCCGCGTGCAGGGGCTGGGAGCACGTCATCGGCTTCGACCTCGTCACGCACGCGCCGCGCGTCGCCGCCGAGGCGATCGAGCTGCTGACCGCGCCGCTGTGCCCGGCGGGCCGCGCGACCGTCGTGCTCGACGGCGACCAGCTCGCGCTGCAGATCCACGAGTCGATCGGGCACGCACTCGAGCTCGATCGCATGCTGCTCGGCGAGGCCGCGTACGCGGGCACGAGCTGGGTCAAGCCGCACGACCTCGGCGCGCTGCGCTACGGCTCCGAGCACCTGCGGATCACCGCCGACGCGACGCTCCCCGGCGGCCTCGGCTCGTTCGGCTGGGACGACGAGGGCGTCGCCGCGACGCGTACGCCGCTGATCGAGTCCGGGCTGCTGCGCGCCGCGCTGTCGGACCGCCAGTCCGCCGCGGCGGTCGGCCTCGAGCGCTCCGGCGGCTGCGCGCGCGCCGACGGCTTCGCCCGCCAGCCGATCGTGCGGATGACGAACGTCTCGATCGAGCCGGGCACCGCCGGCACGCTCGCCGATCTCGTCGCCGACACCGGCGACGGCCTGTACCTCGAGACGAACCGCTCGTGGTCGATCGACGACCGCCGGCTGAACTTCCAGTTCGCCACCGAGGTCGCGCGCGAGATCCGCGGCGGCGAGCTCGGGCGGCTCCTGCGAAACCCCTCGTACGCCGGCATCACGCCGCGCTTCTGGGGCAGCCTCGACGCGGTCTGCTCGGCATCCGAATGGCGGCTGCGCGGCCTGGGCAACTGCGGCAAGGGCGAGCCGGGCCAGATGATGCGCGTCTCGCACGGCGCGGCTCCGGCGCGCTTTCGCGACGTCGAGGTCGGCGTGGCGTGAGCGTGAGCGGATCGCGGAGCCCGCTCGAGATCGCCGAGCACGCCCTGGCGCTGGCCGGCGGCGACGCGCAGGTCACCGTCGTCCGCGAGCGATCGCTCATGTCGCGGTTCGCGCGCTCCGCGCCCACGCAGGCGACCGCGGTCGACGACACGAGCGTCGAGATCCTCTGCCTGCGCGACGGGCACACCGCGATCGCGTCGACCAACCGGCTCGACGACGACGCCCTACGCGCGACGGCGGCCCGGGCCGAGGCCGCCGCGCTGGCCGCGGCGCGCTCGGGCCCCGGCACCTACCCCGGCCTGGCCGCGGCCGCGGCGCCCCGCGAGCACGGCGGCTTCGACCCCGAGACGGCGCGGCTGGACCCCCAGCACGCGGCCGCCGCCCTGCGCGACGCATTCGCAGTGGCGGGCGATCACGTGCTGGAGGCGTTCGGCGTGTGGACCGCGGGCGACGTCGAGACCGCGATCGCCACCACGACCGGCGTGCGCCTGGCCGACCGCGCGAGCGACGCGTTCATGAAGGTCGTGTGCCGCGACCGCGACGGGCGCAGCGGCTACGCCGTCGACGGAGCGCCGGCCGCCGGGGGGCTCGACGCGGCGGCGCTCGCGCGGCGCGCGGCAGGGAAGGTGAGCGGCGAGCCGCTCGCCGAGATCGGACCGGGCTCCTATCCCGTCGTGCTCGAGCCCGAGGCCGTCGGCCTGCTGCTCGAGTTCCTCGCGGCGCTCGCGTTCAACGGCCTGGACCACGCCGAGGGCCGCGGCGCGCTCGCGGGGCGGATCGGGACGCGCGTCGCGTCACCGGCGATCAGCCTCTCCGACACGCCGGACGACCCGCTCACGCTGCCACGCGCCTTCGACATGGAGGGCGTGCCGAAGGCGCCGATCGAGCTCATCGCCGGCGGCGTCGCGAAGGCCGTCGTCCACGACCTCGCCTCGGCCGCGGTCGCCGGCGGCGGCGCCCGCTCGACCGGACACGCGACCCAGCCAGGCGGCTCGCCGTGGGGCCCGTCGGCGACGAACCTCGTGCTGGCCGGCGGCGCAGCGGCGGACGTCGCGGAGCTCGCGGCCCCGATCGAGCGCGGCATCTACGTGACACGGCTGTGGTATGTCAACACCGTCCGCGAGAAGGAGACGCTGCTGACCGGCATGACGCGCGACGGCACGTTCCTCATCGAGGACGGGCGCATCACGCGGCCGCTGCGCGACGTGCGCTTCACCGACTCGATCCTGCGCCTGCTCGAAGCCACCGACGCGCTGACGGCGCAGCAGCGGCTCGTGACCGAGGGCGAGTTCTACGGCCGGCGCTTCGCGAGCGGCGTCGTCTGCCCGGCGCTGCGCGCGGACGGCTTCCGCGTCACGGGCGCGACGACAAGCTGACCCTCCGACGGCGCGCGAGCCCGAGCGCGCGCGGCGAAGAGCCCGCTCAGAGCTTGAGCAGGATGATCGTGTTCACGACGAACGCGATCGCGAAGCCGACGGTCCAGCGGTTCAGGTTGCGCTCGACGAGCGAGCCGCCGCCGAACGGGCCCGCGCCGGTTCCGACGCCGAACGCGCCCGAGAGGCCCGCGTCCTTGCCGGAGTGCATGAGGACCAGGAAGATGACGACGACGGCCAGGACCACCTGGACGATGGACAGGATGTTCTCCATGGCGTCAGGGTACCGCGCGGCCCGTCGCGGCGATCCTCACGCCTCGTCGTCGATTGCGCGCAGGACCTCCATCGCCTCCGCGCGCAGCTGACGGCCAAGCGCCCGGTGGTCCTCCTCGGACAGCTTGCCGGTCTTGTAGTCCATCTCGGCGTCGCGGATCTCGCGGTACTTGGCCTCCTTGCGCGCCTCGAGCTCGGCAAGCCGGTCGGCGCGCTCGGCGTCGCTGTCGGCGGCGCCGCGGCGGCGCAGCGGCGACGACACGATCGCGACGACCGCGCACAGGACGGCGATGACGACCAGCAGCGCCACGGGGTCCACGAGCGCGGCGCTACGCCGGCGCGTCGGGAGGGCCCGCCGCCGCGACCGTCTGCGCGCCGCGCGGCCCGGCGCAGCCGAGGTCCTGCGCCACGCGCGCGGCGTAGCCCGCCTTGACCCGGCGGCGCAGCGCGTCGCGCTCGCCCGGCCACATCGCGATGAGCCCGCCGAGGAAGACGATGATCGCGCCGAGCCAGATCCAGGTCACGAGCGGCGACGTGATGAGGCGGAACGTCGCGGTCGGCGACTGCGTCACGTAGCTCTTGCCGAGGCCGCGCAGCGCCGTGCCGAGCAGCTGCGCCTCGACCTGCGGCGGGAGCTTGCCGCCCGCGTCGGAGAAGACCTTGTCGCCCTGCGCGATGGCCGGCGCGAGCACGTCCTTGTCGGGCGTCATCGCCGCCCAGACGTCCCCGCGCAGGCCCGCCTTCAGGCCGATCTCGCTGGTCGCCTCGCCCTCGAAGTAGCGCCCGATCGGCCCGAGCGACGCGTCGCGCGACGGGTAGTAGCCGCGCTCTGGGCGCAGCGTCGTCACGAGCTTGCCGTCGCGGCGCACCTCGACGACCGAGCCGAAGGAGATCTTCTCCAGGCGCCCGTCGCCCGTCGCCGAGATCCGCGAGGTGGGCTTGACGTACGTGAACGCGTAGTCGCCGACGGTCGCCGTCTGGCCGGGACGCAGGCGGACGTCGCGCGCGTCGTTGAACGCCGTCGACGCGGCGACGCCGATGAACAGCACCGCCATCCCCACGTGCACGAGGTAGCCGCCGTAGCGCCGGCGGTTGCGCGAGACGAGCGAGCGCAGCGCGGCGAGCGGGTTCTCGCCGGTCATCGCGCGGCGGACCCCCACCCCGCGCCAGAACTCCTGCCCGACGCTCGCGAAGACGAACGTCCCGAAGACGAACATCGCCAGCGCGAGCGGGCGCTCGCCGACGCCGAGCGCGACGAGCACGACCCCGAGTCCGAGCGCGACCGCGGCGGGCAGCGCGAAGTTGCGCCGCGCGTTCGCCGCGGTCGCCTTGCGCCACGCGATGACCGGGCCGATCCCGCTCAGCAGCACGAGCACGAGGGCGAGCGGCACGGTGTAGCGATCGAACCACGGCGGTCCGAGCGCGCGGCGCGTGCCGGTCAGCGCCTCGGCGATCAGCGGCCAGAACGTCCCCCAGAAGACGACGAACGCCATCGCGACGAGCACGAGGTTGTTGGCGAGGAACACCGCCTCGCGGCTGAGCAGCGAGTCGAGCCGGTTCTCCGAGCGCAGCGCCTCGCGGCGCCAGACGACGAGGCCGATCGAGCCGGCGATCATGATCGCGATGAGCGTCACGAACGGGACGCCGAGCGTCGACGCGCCGAACGCGTGGATCGAGTCGAGGATCCCGCTGCGCACGAGGAACGTGCCGAGGATCGACAGGATCCCGGTCGCCAGGACGAGCGAGATGTTCCAGATCTTCAGCATCCCGCGCTTCTCCTGGATCATGATCGAGTGCAGGAACGCGGTGCCGGTCAGCCACGGCAAGAGCGACGCGTTCTCGACCGGATCCCAGGCCCAGTAGCCGCCCCAGCCGAGCTCGGCGTAGGACCAGCGCGCGCCGAGCAGGATCCCGATCCCGAGGAAGAACCAGGCGGCGAGCGCGAAGCGGCGCGTCGAGCGGATCCAGTCCGCGGCGCCGACTTGGCGCGAGACGAGCGCGCCGACCGCGAACGCGAACGGGATCGCGAACAGCGTGTAGCCCGAGTAGAGCATCGGCGGGTGGATCATCATGCTCGGGTGGCGCAGCAGCGGGTTCAGCCCGTTGCCCTCCGTGGGGACGACGACCGACCGGCCGAACGGCGTCTCGAGGAAGACGAGCAGCGCGGCGAAGAACATCGCGAAGCCGAGCAGCACGGAGGTCGCGTACGGGGCGATCCGTCGCAGCGAGCGGCGCGTGAGGAACAGCACGAGGCTCGACCACATCGACAGCAGCCACAGCCACAGCAGCAGCGACCCCTCCTGCGAGGACCATGCCGCGGCGGCCTTGTAGAACAGCGGCGTCGTCGTCGACGAGTGGCTCGCGACGGTCGCGAACGTGAAGTCGTTGCGCAGGAACGCGAGCTCCAGGATGAAGAACGCGCCGCTGGTCAGCGCGGCGACGGCGTAGACGGCCCGGCGGCCGGACAGCACCCACTCCGGCTTGCCGCGCCGCACCCCGTAGAGGGACGCGAAGATCCCGTAGGCGGCGACGGCGAGGGCGAGGATCAGCAGCGCGCGGCCGACGGTCGCCACGGCGCTAGCTCTTCGTGTTGTTGGACTTCGTGGCGTCCTCGGTGAACTTCGACGGGCACTTCGTGATGAGCGAGTCGCGCTCGCCGACGAACAGCGCGCCCTCCTTGCGGACGGTCACGATGACCTCGCGATCCTCCTTGAACGCGTCGGACACGACGCCGGTGTAGGTCACCGGCACCGACGTGGAGCCGTCGCGGTCGCGGACGCGGAAGTCGACGCCGTCCGACGTCGTGCGCACCGAGCCGTCCTGCACCTTGCCGGTCAGCTGGTAGGAGGTGCCGGCCTGCGCGCTCGCGAGGTCGCTCGGGGAGACCGTCTCGCTCGACGCGTTGACGCTCGTGTAAACGAGCGCGACGGCGAGCAGGACGGCCGCGCTGAGCGCGGCGACGAGCCGGATCTTGCGTTTGCGGGCGGGCTGCACAGCCCGTCAAGTATCGCAGCCGGGCCGCCGCGGACCGCCGGTCGCGGGGGTGGCGCCGCGCCACGCCGTGGGGAAATGTCCGTTGCAGACAGAAACCTTTGGGGTGCTGAGGAGTCCTTGTCGATAGACCCATGACCGCGATGACCGTCAAGCAAGCCACAGCTCCGCGCCGCACGCCGATGGGCCGGCGGCTGCACATCGTGCCCCAGCCGGCGCCACGACCCGAGCCCATGCACCCGGCCGAGCGGCGCATGCGCGACGCCGGCGGACCCGACGATCGCGCCACCTACTCGTGTGGCTGCGGCTTCCTCTTCGAGGCTCCCGTGTCGACCTCGGTGCACTGCCCGCACTGCGCGACCGTGCAGGCCTGGTAGCCCGCTCGGATCAGAGCAGCCGCGGCGCCTCGGCGGCGCGAAACTCGATCATCCGCGCGGTGCCGTCGAACTCCATCGGCTCGGAGGTGAGCGTCGCGCCGGCGCCACCGCGCAGCTGGCGGCGCTGCGTCGCGTGGATGCCGACGGTGTGGAAGCTCTGCTCCGTCGCGCCGTCGAGCTCGACGTCGGGCACGAAGACCGTCAGCGTGATCGTGCGCAGGTGCGAGACGCGGTCCAGCGTGACCGACACTTCGAGGCCTCGCGCGCTCTTGACCGCCTGGATCTCCTCGCCCTCGAAGCTGTGGCGACCCATGGGACCGGCGTAGTTCAGGCGCGGCTCGCCACCGATCGCGCCAGGGGAGTACGTGATCTTGGTGTCCTCGTAGACGAACTCGAACAGGTTGGGTCCCTGAGTTTGTACAGCCATATGGCCCACCTTCACGGTCACGGATCGGCGCGGAACGTCGCATGGTGATCCAGCGGCGCCCCCTTGTCCAGCAATTTGCGTCGATCCCTAAGGCTTTTAGTTGTGCGTTATGAGCTCCGCGCCGAGCTCGTCGGCCAATCCCTGTGCCCCCTGACGCATGACGTAGTCGTGGTTCCACGCGAAGACCGGCCGCGCGAGCGGCGCGAACCAGTTCATCCAGGCCTGCGTGGTGGCGACGTTCCAGTCGTACAGCGCGACCGTTCCGAGCGGGCTCTCGAAGAGCCGCCACACGCCGGTGCCCTCGAGCTCGCCGCTCGCCTGGCCCGCGAGCAGGTGCGGCGCCTCCATGCGCGTGACGCGCGAGTCGAACTCGAGCGTGTACGGCAGCTTGCTGCGCCAGCGCATGCGATAGAGCGTGCCGACGCCGGCGCCGCCGTCCTCTCCGGGCTCGACGACGGTCGCGCCGCGGACGCCCTTCCACCACTCCGGGTAGCGGTCCGGAACCGAGAGCAGGTCCCACACGCGCTGCAGCGGCGCTGCCACGCACCATGTGCTGAGGAAGCTGTACGACGCCATCTCGGCGCGAGCATAACTCGCGCGGCGGCGGTTCGGCGGGACACTCCGCGCCGCGCCGGCACGCGCCGCGCCGCGCAGGCTACGGCCAGGCGATCGGCGCGGGCGGCAGCGGGGTCGTCACGTCGAACGGCGGGTAGGCGTTCTCGAACGGGATGTACGACGAGCAGGTCCGCGAGTTGTAGTCCGGCAGGCAGGGGTTGAAGGGCTGGACCCTGTACGGGCCGCGCTCGATCTCGTCCGCGTTGGACCAGCCGTCGAAGTCCTGGTCGTCGGCGCCGTCGCGGACGCCGTCGCCGTCGCTGTCGGGATCGACGGCGCTCGGGCCCGAGTACGGCTGGCTGTAGGGCTTCTCGCTCTTGTACATCTTGCCCCACCACTCCGGGACCATCGGCCCGTTGAACTCGACCCAGTTGCCGAGGGCGTCCGCGTCCGCGTCGCGGAGGTCGTCGTCGACGGGGCCGGCGGTGCGCTTGAGGCCGGCGCTGTAGGAGAGCGGCAGCGAGCGCGGGCCGGAGTAGCGCCAGAGCGCGTGCTCCTGCTCGGCGGTCAGGCCGTCGCCGTCATAGTCGGTCAGCGTGTCGGGGAACAGCGGGTTGGGATACGGCCGCTTGCCGGGATAGGGCAGCGCGCCGACCCCGTTGTTGAGGTCGATCGCCGACTGGTACTCGAAGCCGTCGGACATCCCGTCGCCGTCGCTGTCGGCGTTGCATGGCGCGAGGCCGATCGAGACCTCGAGCGTGTCGGAGAGCAGGTCGTTGTCGTCGTCGCCGTCGGTGGCGTCGGGGGTGCCGTCGCCGTCGCAGTCGGGCGGGTCGAGGCTGGGCGGCGGGGTCACGGGGTTGATGCCGGGGCCCGCTCCCGGCGTGCTCGCGTTCGCCGGGCCGATCGTCGGCGACTTGCCGGCGGGGGTGTAGCCGCGCGAGAAGCGGGCGGCGAGCACTCGCAGGCGAAAGCGCGCGGCTGAGGGCTTGCCGGCGAGCTGCGGCAGGTACTGCGTCAGGCTTGCCGGGACGCGGACCTTGATGCGCGTGCGGGTCGCTTGGCCGGCCTTGACGAAGACCGCGCGGCTGCCGGCACGCTTGAAGACGACCGAGTTGCGTCGCGTGCCGGGACGGAAGTTCGTCCCGCGGATCGTGAGCATGTCGCCGACGCCGAGCTTCATCGGCGCGACCGACGAGATCTTCGGGAGCTTGGACTTCTTCGTCGCGGCGGACGCGCCGGCGACCGGCAGCGCGGCAAGGCACGCGAGCGCGCAGAGCGCGACGACGGGACGCGAGAGCATGCACCGCTCATCGGGCCGGGTGGCCGGGGCGTTGAGGCCTGTCGACCGGCGTGGACGGATCGCCGGTGCGAGCGAACGTGTTCGGTTCATTGACAACGCGACTAGCCACACACGTTCGAAGGTTGTTCGGTACACGCGGGATCTGGCTCGAGGAAGCGCACCACTTGAGGGCGATCGAGGGCAACACGCTCGTGCTCAAGCAGGTCGAGCTGCTGCTCGCCGAGGGGCGCGCCGTCGGCAAGGCTTGCACGCGCGGTTCGAGCAGATCCATCCCCATCTCGACGGCAACGGCCGAGCCGGCCGGCTGCTGCTGAACCTGATGCTCGTCCGCCTCGGCTACCGCCGGCGATGTCCCGGCGGTGGCCGGCCCGGCGCGGCTTGTCCCGCTGCCCGCGCTGGCCACCGAGACGCTGTCCGGGAACGCCTTGCGCGTCGCGGCCACCCGCGGTCGACGAGTACGTCGCCTCGCGCTATCAGCGGTAGGCGACGTTCAGCTCGTGGGTACACGCGATCGCGACGCGGTCTTGTCGCCTATACCGCTTATACCGCGGACTATTCGACAAGACCGAAGCGGACGACGGGGGTCGAACCCGCGACCTTCGGCTTGGGAAGCCGACGCTCTGCCAACTGAGCTACGTCCGCGCGCCGGCCGATTCTAGGCGCTCGGCGCGGCCGGCGAGCCCTCCTCTCTACTCTGGCTGGCGATGAAGCGCTTCCTCGTCCCCGGGCTCGCGACGGTCGCCGCGCTGGCGCTCGTGGGCCTGCTCGCCTACGGGCTGCTCTCGCGTGCGGAGGACGACTCGATCGACCAGGCCGTCGCGCGCGGCGAGCGCCCCGTCGCCGCGAGCCGCGAGCTGCCGCGGCTCGGCGCGAGCGGGACGCAGTCGCTCGCCGACCTGCGCGGCAAGGTCGTCGTCTTGAACTTCTGGGCGTCGTGGTGCGGGCCGTGCGAGGCCGAGGCGCCCGTGCTCGCCGCCGCGCAGCAGCGCCTGCAGCGCGACGGCAGCGGCACCGTCCTCGGCATCACCTTCGACGACTCGACGCCCGACTCGCTGGACTTCGTCAAGAAGCACGACGTCACGTACCCGAACCTGCGCGACGTCGGCACGAAGCTCGCGCACGAGTACGGCACGACAAGCCTGCCCGAGACGTTCGTCATCGACCGCCAGGGCCGGATCGCCGACTTCTACCGCGGCCAGATCGACCAGGCGCGCCTGGACCGGGCGGTCGCGAAGGCCCTGGGATGAAACGGGCCGGCCGCCTCGCGCTGGCGCTCGCGCTGCTCGTGCTGATCGCGCCCACGGCCGCGCAAGCCGCGCCCGCCTCGCTCGTCGACGTCGAGGACGAGGTCATGTGCACGACGTGCAACGTCGCGCTGAACGTCGCCGAGAGCCCGCAGGCCGACCGCGAGCGCGCGTTCATCCGCGGGCTCATCGCCAGGGGCTTCGACAAGGAGCAGGTCAAGGCCGCGCTCGTCGCCGAGTATGGCGAGGACGTCCTCGCGCTGCCCGACTCCGGTGGCGTCGGCTGGACCGCCTACGCGATCCCGTTCGCCCTCGTCATCGCGCTCGCGGGCGGCCTCGCGCTGCTGCTGCCGAGCTGGCGGCGCCGCTCGCCGCAGGGCATCGGCGACAGCGCCGCGGCGAAGCTCTCAGACGACGACGCGCGCCGCCTCGACGACGACCTCGGGCGCTACGCGTAGACGGGCCCGTCTCCGCGAAGGCACCCGGCGTGACGGCACGCGGCCCGTGCCCGCGGGCCCGCCCGCCCGCGCCCGCCAATCCCCGCGGGCGCGGGCCAGCCGCGACGCCCCGCCCGCCCCGCGCCCGCCAATCCCCGCGGGCGGGCCAGCCGCGACGCCCGGCCCGCCCGCCCGCGGCCCTCACATCTTCTCGGGCGCGCTCACCCCGAGCAGGTCGAGCGAGCGGGCGATCGTCCGCTGCGCCGCGACGCCGAGCGCCAGCCGGAAGGACTCCACGCCCTCGCCCTCGGCGCCGAGCACCTGGCAGTCGCGGTAGAACGCCGTGAACGTCTGCGCGAGCTCGAGCACGTACGCCGCGATGCGGTGCGGGGCGCGCTTGGCCGTCGCCTCCTGCACCTCCTCGCCGAATGCGAGCAGCTTCTTGATGAGCGTCCGCTCCGCGGGATCCAGCGGCCCGCCGAACGCCGGCGCCTCGCGCAGCGCGACCGCGACCCGCTCCTCCCCCGCCCGCCCGAGGATCGACGCGATCCGCGCGTGCGCGTACTGGACGTAGTAGACGGGGTTGTCCGACGACTGCGCGCGCGCGAGGTCGAGGTCGAGGTCGAACGTCGTGTCGTGCGAGCGCTGCAGCATGAAGAAGCGCGTCGCATCGACGCCGATCGACGCGACGAGCTCCTCGAGCGTCACGAAGTCGCCGCGGCGCTTGGACATCGACGCGCGCTCGCCGCGCTCGATGATGTGGACGAACTGCAGGATCGGCATCTCGAGGCGCTCCGGGTCCTCGCCGAGCGCGGCCAGCGCGGCGCGCATCCGCGGCAGGTAGCCGTGATGGTCGGCGCCGAGCGGCAGGATCAACCGCTCGAAGCCGCGACCGAGCTTGTCGGCGAGGTACGCCACGTCGGCGGCGAAGTACGTCCGCTGGCCGGTCGAGCGGACGAGGACGCGGTCCTTGTCGTCGCCGAACGACGTCGTGCGCAGCCACAGCGCGCCGTCGGCGCGGTACAGATGGCCCGCCGCGTCGAGCTGCTCAAGCGCGGTCTCGACCTGCGACGGGTCGCCGGCATGCAGCTGCGCCTCGCTGAAGTAGACGTCGAACTCCACGCGGTAGGACGCGAGCACCGTCTTGATCTGCTCGAACATCCGCTCGACGCCGATCCGCGACAGCTCCGACGCGTCCAGCTCGGCGGCGCCCGGGATCGCGTCGGCGAGCTCGCGGACGTAGTCGCCCTCGTAGCCGCCCTCCGGGACCTCCTGCCCGCGCGCGCGGGCGCGGATCGACGCGCCGAGCTTGTCGATCTGGGTGCCGGCGTCGTTGAAGTAGTACTCGCGCCCGACGTCGTGGCCGCTGAACTCGAGCAGCCGCGCGAGCGCGTCGCCGTAGGCGCCGTGCCGGCCGCTCGCCGCGGTCATCGGGCCGGTCGGGTTCGCGGAGACGAACTCGATGTTGATGCGCTCAACCGGGTCCGCGCCACCGCCGCCGAAGCCGCTGCCAGCCCCGAGCACGTAGTCCAGCGCCGACACGCACCAGGCATCCGACAAGAAGAGGTTCAAAAAGCCGGGACCGGCGACGTCGACACGGTCCAGGGCCGGGCCAAGCAGCTCGCCGAGCTCGTCGGCGAGCCGCACGGCGACGTCGCGCGGCGGTGCGCCCGCCTTCGGTGCGAGCAGCATCGCGGCGTTCGTCGCGTAGTCGCCGAAGCCGGCCTTCTTGGGGCGCTCGAGCGTCGGCGCGGTGCGCGCGCTGCCGTTGGCGCCGGCGATCGCGCTCGACGCGGCCTGCACGGCGGCGCGCAGTTGTGTGAGAGGAGTGTCCACGCCTCCAGCGTAAACGAGGCCCGCTGCGCCACCGCGGCCGTCGGCGCCCATCTCAGTAGTGGTACGGCTCCCCCGCGAGGATCTTGTGGCCGCGGTAGAGCTGTTCGAGGAGCACGACGCGCGCGAGCTGGTGGGGCAGGGTCAGCGGGCCGAGCGAGAAGCGGTGGTCGACGTCGTCGAGCTCGAGGCCGAGCGCGCCGCCGATGACGAAGCAGACGTCGCGGCCCGCCTGGCGGCGCGCCTCGAGGAAGCGGCTGAAGCTCAGCGAGTCGAACTGCTCCCCCTCGCGGTGCAGCAGCGAGACGTACGCGCGATCGGGGATCCGCTCGGCCACCTGCTCCTCCTCGCGGACCTCGATCAGCTCGACGCGCGCCTGGCGGGACAGGAGCTTCGCGTAGTGCGCGACGTCGTCGACGTAGGGCGGGCGCAATCGCCCGACGGCGAGGACGATCAGGCGCACGCTGCGATACTAATCGCCCACATGGCTGACGAAGACGAGCCCGAGCGGCACATCAACATCCACTTCTCGCCGGAGATCATGGCGGGGCACTACGCGAACTTCGCGAACGTCTCGTTCTCCGACTACGAGTTCACGATCACGTTCGCCCGCGTCGACCACGAGATCGACGCCGAGGAGATCCCGGGCGTCGTCGTGTCGCGCGTGAACCTGTCGCCGAAGTTCATGCGTGAGCTGGCGGACGCGCTGGAGGACTCGTGGTCGAAGTGGGCGACGCGCGAGGGCATCAAGAACCTGCCCGAGTTCGGCGGCGAGAGCAACGCCGAGCCGCCGCCGGACCCCACGTAGCTCCGGCTACGCGCCGCGCGTCGGGCGATCCTCGCCGCGACCGCCGTACCGCATGAGCGCGAGCTCGACCGCGAACGCGACGCCGCTGCCGAGCGCCGCGATCCAGCCCCACCGCGGGATGCCCGGACCCACGAGCAGCGCGGCGATGAACACGACGAGCAGCGCCGAGGAGAGCGCGCGCCAGGCCTTCGGATCGGCGATCACGGCGCGTCCTGAGCGCGCTCGTACGCCACGCCGAGCCCGATCCGCTCGACCGTCGGCGGGTGCGTCGCGGTGAGGAACGTGATCCAGTCCGGCGGGTCGGGATCGGAGAGGTTGCGCAGCGCGATGCGCTTCTCGAAGGAGATGAACGGCTTCGGCTCACCCGTCGACTGCAGCGCGAAGGCGTCCGCGCGCGCCTCGATCGCCCGGCTGTACTGGTTTGAGATCGTCGTGATCGACGTCGCGAGCACCGTGATGCTCAGCGCGAGCGCCGGCAGCATCGCCGGTCCGCCCGCGGTGCCATCCGGCGCGAGCCGCGTGGTCAGCCGCGCGACGGCGAGCATGCCGAACGGGGCCACGATCGCGAGGTACAAGAGCCCCCACGGGACGTCGTCGTAGTGCACGTGCCCGAGCTCGTGCGCGACGACGAGGCGCAGCTCGTCGCGCGTGAAGTTCTCGATCAGCGTGTCGTAGAGCACGACGCGCTTCGTGTGGCCGAGCCCGGTGACGTAGGCGTTCGCCGCGGTCGAGCGCCGCGACGCGTCGATCTCGTAGACCTGGCCCACGTCGACGCCCGCCTTGCGCGCGAGCTCGAGCACGTCGGAGCGCACCTCGCCGGCGGGTAGCGGCTTGAACGTGTTGAAGAGGGGGTCGAGCACCACGGGCCCCGCGTAGATCGTGATGACGCCGAACGCGACGACGACCGCCGAGCCGGGGACCCACCAGCGCCGCGGGAACCTACGGATCAGCGCCAACCCCGCCGCGGCGCCCGCGCCCGCGATGACCCCGCCGATGCCCCACGAGACCGCCGTGTCGCGCGCGGAGCCGCTCCACGACTGCGTGATGAGGCCGACGTCGCGCGCGCGCTCGCGGCCGATCACCTTCAGCGGCAGCACGGCGATCGCGAGCGTCACCGACAGCGCCGCGCCCGTGCCCGCGGCAACCAGCAGGGGCCGGCGAAACGGGCCGCGCAAACGGCGCGGCGGGCGCACCACCAGCAGCGCGAGCACCCCGATCTGCACGACGAGCGCGCCGCCGTACAAGGCGAGCTGCGGGCGCTGGTAGTCGCGTGCGCGCTCGATCTCCGAGGCGCTGAAGTACGATTCCGCACGAACAGGAGCGGGCTCGATGAGGCCTTCCCGCGGTCGCAGGAGCACCACCGCCACCTCCGCAACCACCACGGCGGCAGCGATCGCCACTGACCAGCGAAGGCGTGCCCGGTCCACGGTCGAACTGTACGAGATGCAGGTCGCGATCCTCTCCGACATACACGGCAACCGCCACGCCTTCGAGGCGGTGCTCGCCGATGCCCAAGACTCCGGCGCCGAGGAGATGTGGTGCCTCGGCGACCTCGTCGGCTACGGCGCCGAGCCGGACGCGTGCGTCGAGCTCGCGCGCCGCCACGCCGCGATCTGCCTGGCCGGCAACCACGACCTCGGCGTCACCGGTGAGATCGGCCTCGACGAGTTCTCGACGGGCGCCGCGCTCGCCGCGCGCTGGACGCAGGAGACGATCTCCCCGGCGAACCTCGAGTTCCTCAAGGGCCTGCTGCCGTCCGGCGAGGAGGCGGACGTCGGCCTCTACCACGCGAGCCCGCGCGATCCCGTCTGGGAGTACGTGCTGAGCGCGCTGCTCGCCGAGCTGTGCTTCGACGTCCAGCGCCAGCGCGTCGCGCTGATCGGCCACTCGCACGTCGCGCTGTCCTTCGTGCGCCCGGCCGGCGACATCGCGACCGGCGAGCCGCGCCGCCACGGCGACGAGCTCGAGATCGGCCGCGGCGAGTGGCTGCTGAACCCCGGCTCGGTCGGCCAGCCGCGCGATGGCGACCCCCGCGCGGCCTGGCTGCTGCTCGACCTCGACCGCTGGCACGCCAGCTGGCGGCGCGTCGAGTACGACATCGCGGGCGCGGCCGCGGCGATCCGCGCGGCCCGCCTGCCCGACTCCCTCGCCGAGCGCCTCGGCTACGGTCAATGACCATGCCGCGGCCCCTCCCCTACCTCGTCGCGCTTCTGCTCGGCGTCGGCGCGGCGCTGCTCGTCGCCTGCGGCGGCGGCACGACGGGCGGCATCCCCGCGGCGAGCGCCGGCGACCTCAAGAGCCAGATCGAGGACGTCCAGCAAGCCGTCGAAGACGGCCGCTGCGACGACATCACCGGCCAGCTGCGCCAGGTCGACGACGGCATCGACGAGCTCCCCGGCACGGTCGACGAGCGGCTGCAGCAGCGGTTGCGCGACGCGAGCGACGGGCTGCACCGGATCGCCGTGACGGAGTGCGAGGAGCGCGAGACGCAGACGACCGAGACGACGACGACGGAGACGGACCCCGAGACGACGACCACCCCGCCGACCGAGACGCAGACCGCGCCGCCGGAGACGACGACGGCCCCGCCGCAGACGACCACGACGCCGCCGACCGCGGTGCCGCCGCCGGTCCCGCCGCCGGTCGTGCCGCCCGTGCCGCCGCCGGTCGTCCCGCCGGCCGAGCCGCCGCCGTCGCCGCCCCCCGAGACGCCCGGCGGCGGCGCGGTGCCCGAGGTGCAACCGTGAGCGCCACGCTGATCGCCGGTCGCTACGAGCTGGGCGAGCGCCTGGGCTACGGCGGCATGTCGACCGTCCAGGTCGCGCTGGATCGCGTGCTCGAGCGGCAGGTCGCGGTCAAGCTGCTGGCCGAGCACCTGTCCGACGACAGCCAGTTCATCTCGCGCTTCAAGCGCGAGGCGCTGTCGGCCGCGAAGCTCGTGCACCCCAACATCGTGCAGGTCTTCGACTTCGGCTTCGACGAGGGATCGGGGCACCACTACATCGTCATGGAGTACATCCGCGGGCGCTCCGGCGCCGAGATCCTGCGCGAGGAGACGCGGCTTGGCGTCGCGGACACGCTCGAGCTCGTCGACGGCGCGTGCCGCGGCCTCGCCCACGCGCACCGCATGGGGGTCATCCACCGCGACGTCAAGCCGGGCAACATCCTGCGATCCGACGACGGGGCCGTGAAGCTCGCCGACTTCGGGATCGCGAAGGCGATGGCGGGCGGGACGTCGCAGATCACGCAGGCCGGCTCGGTGCTGGGCACCGCGGCCTACCTCGCGCCGGAGCAGGCGTCGGGCGCGGAGGTCGGCCCGCCCGCGGACCTGTACGGCCTCGGCGTCGTGACCTACCAGCTGCTGGCCGGGCGGCTGCCATACGACGCGGCCTCGCTGACCGAGCTCGCGATGATGCAGCAGCGCCAGTACCCGATCCGCCTCGACGAGATCGCGCGGGAGGTGCCGGCCGCGCTCGCGATCGCCGTGGAGCAGGCGCTCGAGCTCGAGCCGGGGCAGCGCTACGCGACCGCCGAGGACATGCGGCGCGCACTGCACGAGGGCGCGCGCGGGGTCGCTCCCGCGGGAGGCGGCGAGGCGACGGCCGCGACGTCGCTGCTGCAGGCGCAGGACCCGACCTCCGCGACGCGCGCGATGCCGAGCTCACGGCGGCTGCAGCCGCAGGCGCCGCGCACTCCGCCGCCACCGCTGTACGACGAGCCGAACCTCGACGCGCCGCTGCGTTCGCGGCGGAACGACCCGCCGCCGCGGCGAGGCGGCTTGGGCCGCGTCGTCGCCATCGTGCTCGCCGTCGGGGTCGTCGGGGGTGCGATCGCGTTCGGGCTCGGCTCGCAGGACGGCTCGGGTCAGGTGCAGCTCTCACCGGTCGATGGCGACAGCGTCAGCGAGATCGTCGAGCAGGCCACCCGGCTGATCGAGGACAACACGCGCTGACGCCCGGCGAGTCCTACGGCCGTGGCCTGCTGTCGCACGTGCTCACTCGTCACTGACGACGCTGCGCGCTACGAGCGGCGGCGCAGGACGAGCAGTGCGATCGCGTAGGTCGCGCCGAGGCCGGCGGTGACGGCGGGCACGCTCCAGCGGCTGCGCCACCAGTCGGCGGTCGGGTGAGTGGGGCTATCGGGGGGTGTCATCGAACATCTCCTCTACGGGTCTGGCGAAGTACCGCGCCAGCGCGATCGCCAGCGGCAGAGACGGCGTGTAGCGCTCGGTCTCGATCGCGTTGATCGTCTGGCGCGAG
This sequence comes from uncultured Actinomycetes bacterium, assembly GCA_963743055.1. GTDB lineage: Bacteria > Actinomycetota > Thermoleophilia > Solirubrobacterales > Solirubrobacteraceae > CADCVQ01. The sequence goes on from CAVUOK010000013.1 coordinate 260,942, forward strand.
ACGCCCATCGCGGCTCCCAGCTGCTGCTGGGTGAGGCCGCGGTCGGCGCGCAGGCGCCGGACGTCGTTCTTCATGTCAAGTCAAGCTAACTTGACTCTTGCCATGTGTCAAGCCAACTTTCCATGTCGTGTGACGCATGTCACGTGACGACGCCCGGCGGCGAGACGGCGGCGGCGCTCGGCTCGGGCGCGGCGCCACCGCGCAGCGCCGCCGCGCGCTCGGCGAGCGTGCCGGCGGCGATCGCGGCGCGCAGGTCCGCCATGAGCCGCGCGATGTACGCGAGATTGTGGACGGTCAGCAGCCGGACCGCCGTGAGCTCTCGCTGCTTGAAGAGGTAGCGCAGGTACCCGCGCGTGTAGCCCGCCTCGCAGGACGGGCACGGGCAGCCCTCCATGATCGGCTCGTGCGACGCCTTCCAGCGGGCCGCAGTCAGGTCGACGCGCCAGCGCTTGTCCGGATCGGGGACGAGCGCGACGCCGTGGCGCCCCAGCCGCGTGGGCATCGCGCAGTCGAACGTGTCGACGCCGAGCTCGGCGCCGCGGATGAGGTCGTCGACGTCGCCGATGCCGAGCAGGTGGCGCGGGCGCGGGTCGTCCCGGCCGACGCCATCGATGCCCCAGCCCACGACCTCGTACATCTGCGGCTTGTCGGCCCCCAGCGACCCGCCGATCGCGATGCCGCCGACCGGGCGCGCGGCGACCTCCTGCGCCGACGCGATGCGCAGGTCTTGGTGCACGCCGCCCTGGACGATCCCGTAGACGAGTTGCCCATCCGGTCCGTGCTCGTCGTGCCAGCTCAGGCAGCGGTCCAGCCAGCGGTGCGTGCGCTCGGTCGAGCGAGCCGTGTAGTCGCGGTCGATGTTGAACGGCGTGCACTCGTCGAAGACGAGCGCGAGGTCGGAGCCAAGCGCGGCCTGGACCTCCATCGACGTCTCCGGGCCGAGGAAGCGCTCGGAGCCGTCGACGTAGGACCGGAAGCGCACGCCCTCCTCCTCGATCGAGAGCACCCGCCCGAGGCGGTTGTTGCCCGACGGCGCGCGGCCCTTGATCTCGTCGGCGACGGTGCCGTGGCCCATCGAGAAGACCTGAAAGCCGCCGGAGTCCGTGATGATCGGCCGCCGCCACGCCATGAACTCGTGCAGTCCGCCGAACTCCGCGACGAGTTCCGGGCCCGGATCGAGGAACAGGTGAAACGTGTTCCCCAGGACCATGTCGTAGCCGAGCGCCGCGACCTCGTGCGCTTCAAGGCCCTTGACGACGCCCTTCGTCGCCAGCGGCACGAACGCCGGCGTGCGGACCTCGCCGTGTGCGGTGCGCAGGATCCCGGCGCGCGCGCTCGAGCCGGGATCGCGGTGGAGGATCTGCAGCGCGCTCATGCGCGCCGCAGACTACGAGTCGGCGGTGGGCGGCGCGGCCTTGCGCACCCGGTCGGCCATGTCCGCCGGCGGGCGCCACGGCTCGCCCGGCTTGCGCTCGGGCGCCTTCCAGCCCTGCGCGGTCATGCCGAGCGCGCCCATCGCCTTCTCCTTCGCGGCCCACGGCACGCGCCGGTATACGGGCACGAACAGCGCGCTCCACAGCCGGCCGCCCTGCTCCTTGTACGGCTGCACCGTCGAGGGCTGGTCGCGCCCGATCTCTGAGAGCACCGCGTGGCGCAGGTGCTTCTCGGAGCGCTCGCGCAGCGCGCGCTTGGTGTCGGACAGCGCCATCACACGACCGCCAGCTTGTTCTCGCGCTGCGCCGCCAGCGCGTTCTGCGCCGCGATCTGGATCGGCTCGAACAGCGCGCCGATCGGCGGCGAGTAGATGTTCTCCATGTACGCGAGGTCGTAGAGCGTGGCGCCGCGCTTGGCGGCGAACGCGAGGAAGTCGCAGCGCTCCTTCACGCCGTCGCCGCCGTGGATGACCCCGCCGATGAGCCGCAGCGTGTCGGGCTCGGCGAGCAGCTTGACGAACGTCTTCTGCGCGCCCGGGTAGTAGCGCGCCTTCGTGATGCCGACGCCCTTGGCGAGCACGTACGGGATGCCGATCGACTTGGCGAGGTTCTCGCCCATCGAGAAGCCGCCGATCGTGTAGTCGCCGGCGACCATGCCCCACGGCACCCAGACCGGGTCGTAGGCGAGGTCGCCGCCGGTGATGTTGACCGCGGCGACGCGGCCCTGCGCGTACGCGTGCGCGCCGGTGAGCCCGACGACCGGGATCATGTTCAGCCCGTGCGGGATCTCGACGACGTCGCCCGCTGCCCACACGCCGGGCGCGGAGGTGCGCATGTGATCGTCGACCGAGACCGCGCCGGTCGTGCCGAGCTTCAGCCCCGCGGCCTCCGCCAAAGCCGTGTTGGGCACCTTGTGCAAGCCGGTCACGACCGCGTCGCACTCCAGCGTGCCGTCGGACGTCACGACCGCGCGGACATGGCCGTCCTCGTTGCCCTCGAAGGACTCGACCTTCGTGCCGAGATGCAGCGTCACGCCGCGCGCCTCCAGCGAGTCGTGCACCGGCTTGGCGACGTCGGGGTCGAGGATCTCGTGCAGCACCCACGGGCCTTCGTCGACGAGGTCGACCTGCAGCCCACGATGCGCCAGCGCGCCGGCCATCTCGACGCCGACCGGCCCGGCGCCGACGACGACGACGCGCTTCATGTCGTCGAGCTTTGCGTCGAACTCCATCGACTTGCGGATGTCCTTGACGTAGTGGATGCCGTCGAGGTTCACGCCGGGCACGTCCGGCTGCTCCCAGAAGAAGCCCGTGCAGAGGATGAGCTGGTCGAAGCCCTCGGGCTGGTTCTTCGTCGTGATCGTGCGCCGGTCGAGGTCGATGTCCGTGACGACCGTCTCCATGCGCATGTCGAGGCCGTCCTCGCGGTAGCGCTCGACGGTGGAGAGGAAGAGGTCGTCGAAGCTCGGGATCTCGCGGCCGTGGACGAACGGGATGCCGCACGGCGAGTAGGCGATGTCCGAGAACTCGGTGAAGACGCTCACCTTGAGCTCCGGGTTCAGACGCTTGGTGATGGTGGCGGCCGCCGTCCCCGCGCCGCCTCCGCCGATGACGACTACGCGCTCCATGATGGTTCCTCTCGGTCGAACATGATCAGATCTGAAAGCTCTTCGCGCCTGCGATGCAACCGCCAGCTGCCGCCGTCGCGCGCGACGACGGCCGGGCGCAGGTCGCCGAAGTGCGTCGACTGGACCTGCTGGTAGGCGCCGACGCTCCGCGCGACGAGCACGTCGCCCGGGTGCAGGTCGCCGAGCCGTACGGCCGGGGAGACGACGTCGATGTTCAGGCACAGCGGGCCCGCGATCAGCGTCGGCGTGTCGCCGCCGCGCGGCTCGAGCGCCTCCAGCCGCGGCCACGCCCAGAGCGCGCCCGCCAGCAGGTTGGTGCCGGCGTCGACGGTGGCGCACGCGGTGCCGTCGGCGAGCGTCTTGACCGCGACGACCGTGCACGCGAGGTCGACCGCGTCCGCCACGAGCGCGCGGCCGGGCTCGAGCATCAGGCGCCCGTCGAAGCCGGCGGCGCGCAGGGCGCCGGCCACCTCGGCGGCGTCTGCGGCGACGGCGGGCGCGGCCGCGAAGCCGCCGCCGAGGTCGATCGTGTCGACGCCGGCGCGCGCCGCGAGCCGCGCCAGCAACGCGGCGGCACGGGCGTGGATGTTCGGCGGCTTGCGCCAGGCGACCCGGACACTGCCCGCAAGCGGGCGCTCAGCGCTCGGCGCCGACGTGAAGTCGGTCGAGACGAGGTGCACGGAGAGCACCTCGAGCTCCAGCCCGAGCTCGGTCGCGCGGCGCGCCCCGGCGACGACGTGCTCGGGCGCGATCCCGAAGCGGCTCGGGTGCTCTTCGGGCCCGGGCAGGCCGACGCGCAACCCGACCCGCCCGACCCCCGCCGCAGCGAGGCGCTCGAACTCGGCCGCGCTGTCGGCGATCACGAGCGCGCCGTCGGCGGCGCAGCGCTCGAGCAGCGCGTCCGGCTTGTGCGGCCCGTTGACGGTGACGTGCGGGCCCTCGACGCCGACGACGTCGCGCGCGAGGGCGTACTCGGCGGCGCACACGACCTCGGCCCCGGCGCCGTCGTCGGCGAACGCGCGCATGAAGGCCGTCGTGCGGTTGGTCTTGTAGGAGTACGCGATCTCGGTGTCCGCCCACACCGCCGACCATGCCGCCCGGAAGCCCGCCAGCCGCTCGCGCGCGCGGTCGACGTCGGCGAGCCACAACGGCGAGCCATGCTCGGCGAGCAGGGCGGCGATGCTCACAACCCGCACCGCACGGTCACCGCGAGATCGATCGCCCGCGGGGTGCCCTTGCTCTCGAGCAGCGTCGCGACGGGCTCGCGCCAGCGCCCGGACGCCGCCTCGGCGATCGCCTCGGGCAAGCTCGCGCGCAGGTGCTCCATCGCCCACGGGTCCGGGCGCGACAGGTTCAGCCGCAGCGTCGTCGCCGCGCCGACCGTGCCCATCCCGTCGCCGGGGTAGGTCGCGACGTTGCGGGCGAACAGCGCGACCATCAGCTCCTGCGACGTCACGCCGGCGCCCGCCGTGTCCAGCGCGCAGGCCAGGCCGCGCACGGGGGACGTCGTCAGCGTCAGCCCGTCGATGCCCGCGAGCGTGGCGCGCAGGTGGACGAGGTTGCCGCGCACGACGGACTGCGCGTGCGCCAGGTAGTGCTCGTCGTTCAGCGCCGCGAGCGCGCCGTGCTGGGCGATCAGGCTCGTGTTCAGGCGCGTGAGCGCGGCCTTCAGCCGCAGGCAGCTGCGCATGAGCCGCGACGGCCCCGCGAGGAAGCCGATCCGCGCGCCCGCCATCCCGAAGCAGTGCGAGACCGAGAACGTGGCGACGGCGTTCTCGGTGAGCTCGAGCGCGGGGAGCGTCGCGAACGGCACGTCGGGGTCGATGACGATCGAGCCGTGCGTGACGTCGTGGATCAGCAGCAGGCCGTGCTCGTCGGCGAGGCGCGCGAGCGCGGCGAGCTCGCCCGCGGTCTGCACGGTCCCGAACGGGTTGAGCGGATCGACGAGCACGATCGCACGCGTGCGCGGTGTGATCGCCGCGGCGACGACGTCGGGGTCCAGGCGGTAGCCGTTGCTCGCGTCGATCGGCACCGTCACGGGCGTCGCTCCCGCCGCGATGACGGCCGACGGCACGTGGAAGTAGCCGGGGTCCGACAGGATGACCTCGTCGCCCGGCCCCGCGACCGCCATCAGCGACAGCGCGATCCCGGCCTGCGCGCCTTCGGTGCCGACGACCTCGAAGCGCTCGTCGCGAGCGCGGCCGAGCACGGAGGCCGCGGCGTCGCGCAGCGGCTCGATCAGATCCGGGCTGTACTGGTTGAGGTGCTCGGCGGAGACGGCCGCGCGCATCGCGTCCACCGCGCTCGCCGGCGGGCCGGCGAAGCAGGTCAGCCAGCCGAGGTCCGCCCAGGTCGCGGGATCCAGCCGCGTCGTTCCGCCCGGGTACAGGTCCGCCGGATCGAGGCCCAGGATCCCGATCGCGTCACGGTAGGTCAGGTAGTTCCACATCGCGTGGTGCGAGCTCTCGAGCCGGCGCAAACGCTCGGAGGCGAGGTGCGGGGTGCTGCCGGGATCGGCGCCCCAGGTCAAGACCGACGAGGTCATGCGGCCTCCTCCTCCTGCGAGGCGGCATGCGAACGGGCGAAGCGCATGACGCGGTAGATGCTGTGGCGGTCTGCCGTCACCGACGCGGGCTCGTACCCCGCGGCCCGGGCGTAGGCCTCGATCTGCTCGCAGGGGCGCAGGCGCCAGACGCAGCGCGCGCCCGCGGCGTTGCGCCAGACGCGCGCGATGTACTCGATCTCGGGGTTCTCCACCTGCACGTTGCAGACGATCTGCGCGGGTGCCACGGTCTCGGCGAGGTCGGCGAAGTGGCGCTCGATCAGCGCGTCGTCGTGGTAGATGCCGTACAGGCCCAGCTCGCAGACGACGTCCGGGCGCGGGCGCAGCGCTGCGAGCGCGGCGCGATCGAAGGCGCTCGCCTCGCGCACGGTGACGCGGCCGGCCACGGAGAGCTCGCGGGCCGACGCGGTGGCCTGCTCGAGCGCGCCCCCGTCGATGTCCCACAGCACGGCCGTGGCGCCGGGGCGCTGCTTCAGCGCGCGCAGCAGGTACGGGCTCGGGCCTGCGGCGAGGTCCGCGACGACGGCGTCGCCGCCCGCGCCGTCGATCGCCTCGAGGACCGCCGTCTCGGCGAGCCCGCGGATGTCGCGGAACGCCTGGCAGGTCGCGCGGTCCAGCAGGCGGCGGTCCAGCCGCCGCCCGATTCGCGTCCGGCCGACCGCGCGGTTCGCGTAGACGTGCGCCATGAAGGGACCCGAGTCGAAGCCGTGGCGATGGCCGATCCGCGCCCCCTCCGACACGCAGCCGGCCGCGCGCGACGCGAGCTTCAGCGCCGCGAAGCGCCACGCGCGCGGGGAGCTGCGCGGCAGCTCGGCGCACAGCGCCTCGAAGCGGCGGCGGGCGAGCTCGGGCTCAGCCGACATACATTCCCGTCTCGACAAGCTCGCGCCGCCGGTAGAGCTCGTGCGCATCGCTCGCGGCGAAGTGCGGCCCGTCCATCAGCGCGGCGAGCCGCTGCCGGGCGACGGCGTTGTCGGCGGAGACGGTGGCGATCGTCTCCGCATCGTCGCCCTCCGCGCCGGCGGCGTAGGTGTCCAGCAGCTGGCTGAAGTGATCCAGCGACCCCGCCGCGTACGCGACGAGCTCGTCGAAGTCGTCGATGATCTCGATGCGCTCGTAGATCGCCTCGCCCTCCGCGGGCGCCACGTATCCGTCAGGATCGACGCAGTGCGCGAGCGCACGCGCGCGGAAGAGGTTCATGTGGCGGGCGTTGGCGGCGACGATCTCGGCGAGCAGCTGCTTGGCGAGCGGGTCGTCGGTCAGCGGCACCCGCACGGAGAACAGGTCGACCCAGCGGCGCATGCCGTAGGCGTGGCGCGCGAAGACCTTCCCGATCCGGCGCGGATCGTCTTCGAGCACGCCGAGCAGCTCGTCGCGGTTGTCAAGCATGGGCGGAGGGGGAGTCGAGAACGACGGGCACGTAGGTCACCTCGAGGTCGGGATCCAGCATGTTCGAGACCCAGCAGAACGGCTTGGCGCGCTCGACGAGGGCCGCGAGGTCGCGCTCGTCCGCGACCGCCTCGACCGTCACGCGCACGCGCCCGTAGCGCAGCTCGCGGCCGACGCGCTCGGCGTCGACGCTCACGCGCAGGCCGGGCAGCTCGATGTCGCGCTTGGAGGCCACATGGGCCACGGCGAGGCAGAAGCAGCTCGACAGCCCGGCGAAGAAGATCTCGGTCGGCATCATGCCGCCGTCCGCGCCGCCGGCGCTCGCGGGCTCGTCGGCGACGAGCTCGTGCTCGCGCGCCGTCACGGTGGCCGAGAGGGCGCCGCTGCGGACCGCCTGGACGTGCAGCGCGTCGCTCATCAGAGCGCCCCGATCCGCTCGCTCGCGAAGGAGCGGTAGGCGATCTCGTGGGCCGCGGCCGCCGTGTCCCAGCCGTATGCGTCGACGACCGAGCGCCCACCGGCGACCAAGCGCTCGCGCAGCTCGGAGTCGATGGCGACGCGGGTCAGGCAGTCGCCGAGCGCCTCGCCGTCGCCCGCCGGGCACAGCAGCGCGCTCTCGCCGTGAGTCAGGAAGGTGCGAAAGACGTCGAGCTCCGACGCGACGACCGGCAGCCCGGCGGCGAGCGCCTCCAGCGCGACGAGCCCGAAGCCCTCCTTCGTGGAGGGGAACGCGAAGACGTCGGCCGCGCGGTAGTGGCGCTCGAGCTCGGCGGGGCTCACCGTGCCGGCGTTGCGCACGTGCTCTGTGACGCCGAGCTCGAGCGCGCGGGCCGCGAAGCGGTCGATCTCGTCGCGGTAGTCAAACAGCGTCGCGCCGCCGACGACGAGCAGCAGCGGGTCGAGCTGCGGCGCCTGCTTGCGCAGCCGGGCGAAGCCCTCGAGCAGCGTGAGCGAGCCCTTGCGCGGCTCGATGCCGCCGACGGTCAGCACGGCGAGGCGGTCGCCGAGGCCGAGCGCCCGGCGGTCGGCCGCCCGCTCGGCCCCGTCGTGCGGGGCGCGGAAGCGCTCGCAGTCCACGCCGTTTCGCACGAGCCGGGCCTGCACGCCGAACTCGCCGGCCAGCCGCTCGATCCAGGGCTGGGAGACGCAGAGGACGAGGTCGGGCGAGAGGATCGAGCGATCCTGGCACGCGATCAGTGACGGGGAGATGAATTCGTCGACGTGGTGGACGGTGCGCACCACGTGCTCGACGAGCCCCTCGTCGCGCAGGTCGAGCGCCGCGTTCGCCGAGATGCAGTCCTGCGCGTGGACGATGTCGAAGCCGCCGTCGGCGAGCATCCTGCGCAGGCCCTCGCGGTACGCGGCGACCATCGCGAGGATGCGCTCGTCGAAGGCCGGCTCGGTGGGGACGTGCGCCACGAGCCGCGTCGCGACGGACGTCGGGCGGAAGAACGTCTCCCCCGGCGCAGCCAGCGCCGTGACGCACACCTCGTGCTCGCGACCGGCGAGCGCCTCGGCGATCGCGAGCGCGTGCTCGACCCCGCCGCGCGGCTTGACCGAGTAGGTGAGCAGCGCGATCCTCACGCCGCGACCTCGGCGGGCGCGATCGCCCGCAGGGCCAGCCGCGTGGCGGCGGCGTTGGACGGCGCGACGATCGCCCCGGCGTCGCGCAGGATCTGCGTCTGGCGGGCCGCGTCCTGGGGATCGCCGTCGGTCCCGCAGACGCGCGCGAGCACGACGGCGCTCTTCGCCGCGGCGGCGACCGCCTCCGACAGGCCGGTCGCCGGATCGCTGTGCCCGCCGTGGCCGAGGACGACGTCGAGCAGCACGCAGCCGACGTCGGCGTCCTCGGCCGCCTCCTTCAGGAAGCCGAGCCGCACGTCGAGGTCGACCATCGGATGCGGACGCCCCTGCGTGTACTCCTCCTCGCCGAGGTCGAGCACGGCGTGACCGCCGTCGCGCTCGTCCGGGCCATGGCCGACGTTGCCCTCCAGCGGGCCGAGCTCGGGCTCGAGCAGCGTCACGGCCTCGTGGGCGAGCGAGCCCCCGGAGAACAGGCCGAGCAGGTTGCGGCCGGCGGACCGCTCACGCGCGGAGTCGACGGCGGCCTCGAGCTCGGAGAGGTCCTCGGGCTCGGTGCCGGCGGCGGCGCGTGCCGCGGCCTCGAGCGTGTCGTGGATCTCGAACGGCGCGTCGCCGCCCTGCCAGCCGACGAACGCGGCGACGACGCGCTTGCCCTCGGGCAGGTCGCCGGCCAGCGACGCGACGACCTCCGGGGCCGGCGGCTTGGACACGAGCAGCAGCGTCTCGGTCGCGTCGTCGGCGGCGAGCATGTGCATCGCCTGGCGGAACATGATCCCGCCGATGTCCGCGGACAGGTCGCGCCCGCCGACGCCGACGATCTGCGAGACGCCGATGCCGGCGGCGTCGAGCAGGCAGGCGGACTCCTGCGCGCCCGTGCCGGCCGCCGCGACGATGCCCACCGGGCCGGACGTCACGACGTTGGCGAAGCCGAGCCCGACGTTGCCGAGCATCGCGGTCCCGCAGCCGGGCCCCATCACGAGCAGGCCGAGCTGCTCGCCGCGCTGCTTGAGCTCGAGCTCGTCCTCGAGCGAGACGTGGTCGGAGAACAGGAAGACGTGCATGCCGGCGCTCAGCGCGCGGTGCGCCTCGAGCGTGGCGTACTCCCCCGCCACGGAGATGATCGCGACGTTCGCGTCGCCGAGCTGGCGGCGCGCGGAGACGAGCGACCGCGGCGGCTCGCGCTCGGCGGTCGCGCCGCCGCCGGCGCCGGCCGGCGCCCCGCCGCTGGACAGCTCGTCTTCGGCTGCCTGGAGCGTCTCCGTCGCGACCTCCTCGCTGTCGGCGCTGACGGCCACGATCAGGTCCGACGGGCCGGCGCTTGACACCTCGACGCCGCGCGCCGCGAGCGCTTCGAGGTTGGCGGCGGTGCCCATGCCCATCTCGCAGCCGCCGACGCCGTCGCGGCCGCGCAGGCCGCGGGCGATGCCCATCAGCTTGACGCTGTCCGCGTAGCGGTTGGCGACGACCTTCACATGCCAGCTCACAGCAGCGCAGCCTCGTGCTCGGCCTGGATCCAGGTGCCGTTCTCGCCGCGGATCGCCTCGAGCAGCGACTCGGCGTCGGTGATGATCGCGGCGCGCCCGCCGCCGGTCGCGAAGCGCTCGGCGGACTCGACCTTCGGGCCCATGCTGCCGGGCGGGAACTCGCCCGCTTCGAGGCGGCGACGCGTCTCGGACGCGCTCATGTTGTAGATCGGGCGTGCCCAGCGCGTGCCGAAGTCCTCGACGACGCAGGGCACGGCGGTCAGCAGCACGAGCAGGTCGAAGCCCAGCGCGATGCCGAGCTCGGCCGAGCAGCGGTCCTTGTCGATGACCGCCGCCATGCCCGACAGCGCCCCGCCGCGCGTCGAGACAGGAATGCCCCCGCCGCCGCCCGCGATGACGATCTCGCCGCTCTCGGCGAGCACCTTGATCGCCTCGAGCTCCAGGATCTCGACGGGCTTCGGGCTGGCGACCATGCAGCGCCAGCCGCGCCCGGAGTCCTCGCCGACGACCCAGCCGCGCTCGCGCGAGAGCCGCTGCGCGTCCTCCTCGCTGTAGAACGGGCCGACGGGCTTGGTCGGGTTGTCGAACGCGGGATCGTCGTCGTCGACGCGAACGCGGGTCAGGATCGTCGCCGTCTGGGCGGAGGGATCGATCTCCGCGATGCTCGTCTGCAGCAGGTAGCCGAGCTCGCCCTGGGTCATCGCGCCGAGCGCGTGCAGCGGCAGTCCGGGAACCTGCGGCTCGCCCATCGCGTGCTGCAGCATGAGCGTGCCGACCTGCGGCCCGTTGCCGTGCGTCAGCACGACCTGATGACCCTCACGGCGAAGCGCCACGACGGCCTCCGTCACCGGCCGCGCGCTGTCGAGCTGGTCGGCCCACGTGCCGCGCTGGTTCTCCTTGAGCAGGGCGTTGCCGCCCACGGCGATCACGATGCGCATCGTTCCTAATCAACTCCTCTGACCATGAACCACAGCGCGCGCGCCGGGTGCTCTGACGGGTTTTCCCACGTGTGTGGCCGATCGGTTCGAAAGTGGATCGAGTCGCCCTCGACGAGGTGGAACGGCTTGCCGTCGACCGTGAAGCTCATCGTCCCCTCGAGCAGGTAGATGAGCTCCTCCCCCGGGTGGCGCATCGGGTCCTGCCCGCTGTTGGCCAGCGGCTCGACGACCGCCTCCGCGCCGGCCAGGCGATAGCGGCCGTAGCGCCCGGAGACGTTGTCCAGCGCGATCCCGGTCTTCGACGTGTACAGCCGCGCGCGCTCGTCGCCGCGCACGACGATCGCCGCCGGCACCTCGACGTCCTCGTCGATGAACGAGCTCACGCTCGTGCCGAGCGCGGCGGCGACCTTCATGAGCGTCGCGATCGTCGGCGTCATGCCGCTCTTCTCGATCTTGTGCACCGAGGCCGTCGAGACGCCGGCGCGGCGGGCGAGCTCGGCGAGCGACCAGCCGCGCTCCGCGCGGGCGGCGGCGAGCTTCGCGCCGAGCGCGGAGACGGTCCGCTCGATGTCCGGAAGCGAGAGCGGAGCGATGGTGCGCTCGGGCGTTCCTTCCAGGATGTGATCGGGGCGCGAAGTCACGACGTGTCGGATAGTACACGTCTAGCCGCGCCACGCAAGCAGGTCGTAACGCGCCCGAAACATTGGGGGTTTGTAATGGTTGAGGCGCTTCCGACTTGACGCGCGGCACCCGTCGCGCTAGGAATGCGTCCACAATCCGATAAGGGCTCCGGACACTCCGGGGCCCGGCTGGCTGCGAAGCCGGCTCGACAGAGGGAGACGGCATGGCCGACCTGACAGAACCGGGAACCGAGCTCTTCAACACCTCAGAGAAGCTCTTCGACGACATCAAGGCCGAGCCGGGCGAGTCGGCGTTCACGTTCATGCACACGGTGCCCTACGAGGGTTCCGTCGGCCTCGTCAACCTGCTCACGACGACCCGTGTCCTGCGCAAGGGCTTCGACACCAGCCTGATCCTCTACGGCCCCGGCATCCTCATGGCTTCGGGTACTCGTGGCTTCCCGAAGGTCGGCGACGAGGCCTTCCCCGGCCACATGGCGATCAACAACCAGATCGCGAAGTTCATGGAGGAGGGCGGCAAGGTCTACGCCTGTCGCTTCGCGGCCGGCGCGCTCTACGGCTTCCCCGAGGCGAACTTCATGCCCGGCGTCAAGCCGTTCCATCCGCTGGACGTGCTCGACGCGGCTCTGACGGCGTGGCGCCAGAAGTCGTTCCAGCTCAACACCTGGACCCTCTAGGACCGTGCTCGTGTTGGACCGGGACGGAGCGGTAGCCGCGTGGCGCCGTGCCGAGGGCCGGATCTACCCCTCGGTGATGATGAACGCCGCGCTGTACCAGGAGTACGTGGCGGTCGTGCAGGGGATCGCCGAGGAGCTCGGCGACGTCCGCGGCGAGGACGACCTCGTCGTCGCGTGGCACGAGCGCCGCGACCTCGCCCGGATGGTGATCGATCGCCTCGCTCCGTCGATGGCCCAGCTCATGGACCGCGACGCGGTCCGCGATGCGGCGTTCTGCCACCGCCATCGCGAGATCACGCGCGAGCAGGGCAAGGAGCTCGCGGCGCAGCGGCTCGAAGAGGCCAAGCGCACCGGTGCCGAGTGGGTCACGTTGTTCGACGACGTGACCCCGCTCGGCGCCCAGCGCCTGGAGATGCACGTCCGCACAGGGCGGGCGCTGCACACCAGCACGGACCTGCCGCTGGACGGCACGCATCCGTCGTGGGAGCTCGAGGTCGTGCAGCTCGATCCCCACGACGGGGTCTGGCTGCTGGACAAGCCGCCGCTGCTGAAGACGCAGAAATTCGACCGCCAAGACGAATGGGAGGCGCGCATCCAGCAGGCCCGTTCCTCCTTCGGAGGTGACAAGCCGTGACGACGCACCCGAAGAAGATCATCGACGCGCACTGCCATATCGGGGAGATCCCGCCGTGGAAGTTCTACGACCTCGAGCATCCCGTGAAGCCGACGGTCTACGACTACAAGGACACGAAGTCGTTCCTGAAGAACCACATGCAGGAGTTCAAGGTCGAGCGCGCCCTCGTCATGTCGAACTACGGGGTGCCGGTCCACGAGCTGTCGTTCGACCTCAACGAGGTCGTGCTCGAGGCCTCGACCTCCAACGACCGCATCCTCGGCGCGATCTGGGTGTCGTTCCTGCCGCGCAACGCCGAGATGACGCGCAAGGCGCTCAAGCACGCGGCGGAGTCGAGCGTCGTCGCGCTGAAGACGACGTTCCTGCTCGGGGGCAACCCCGACCCCGGCACGTGGGACGAGGAGACGACCGCGATCGCCGACGAGTGCTTCGACATCTGCGAGAAGCACGACCTCGTCTTCCACTTCCACACGAGCCCCGGCGGCAACTCGGACTTCGGCAACTTCGTCCCGCTCGTCGAGAAGTACGGCAAGCGCTGCAAGATCTACCTCGTCCACATGGGCGGCGGCGTCTCGGGCCACATCAAGCTCGTGCCGAAGTTCCTCAAGTGGGTCGAGGAGGGCTACAAGGTCTACACCGACACCTCGTGGGCCGTCGGCTTCGGCGCCCGCTGGCTGCTGACGGAGATCGAGCGCACCGGCGTCGGCGGCGATCGCGTGTTCTTCGGGTCCGACGAGCCGTGGTCGGACTTCGACTCCGAGTACTGGAAGCTCAACGGCATCCGCAACATCTCCCAAGAGCTCAAGGACAACGTCTTCTGGCGCAACTTCGAGAACCTGTACGACAACCGTGGCTGAGTCCGCCGTCACCGCGCCGCCGCTGTCGCTCGACGACCGTCGGCTGCTCGTCGAGCTGCAGTCGTTCGGCGTGCGGGTCGTCGGTGGCGAGGACGACGGCGGCACGCGCGGGCGGCGCGGCGGCGCGGGTCCTTCCGACGCGCTGTTCATGTACGTGCGAGGGCTGCCGCTGACGGTGCCTCAGCACGCCGATTACGTCGGCGGCTCGCCCTACACGCTGAGCCTCGAAGGCGCCAAGCCGACGCTGTATCGCGACGACGAGCTCGTCGGCGTCGTCGGCCTGCCGCGGCGGCCGAAGATCTACGACATGCAGACGGCGGACGGGATCCCGTACTGGAAGATCGCGCTGCTGCATCTCGACTCGATCGCATCGACCGTCGTGCAGAAGTGCATCTACTGGGACACGCCGGAGCAGTGCGGCTTCTGCGGCATCGAGCTGACGCGCGGCGAGCAGACGATCCCGGTCAAGACCCCGGCGCAGCTCGCGGAGGTGTGCAGCGCGGCCCACGAGCTCGACGGGGCGGTCGACGCCACGCTGACGACGGGCTCGATCAACCGCCGTGATCGCGGCGCGCTGTACATCTCGCGTTGCGCCGCGGCGATCAAGGACGCGTGCGGCATGCCGGTGCAGGTCCAGTTCGAGCCGCCCGACGACCTCGCGGTGCTCGACGAGGTGCACCGTGCGGGCGTCGACGCTTGCGGGATCCACATCGAGACGTTCGACCCGGAGGTCTTGGCGCGCGTGGCGGCCGGCAAGGCGCAGTGCGGCGTGGAGGGCTACTTCCGGGCGTGGGAACGCGCGGTCGAGGTCTTCGGCCGCGGGCGCGTGACGACGTACGTGATCCTCGGCATGGGCGAGCGCCGCGAGCTCATCGAAGAGGGCTGCCGGCGGGCGATCGAGATGGGCGTCTATCCCTTCGTCGTGCCGATCCGGCCGGTGCCGGGCACCCTGCTCGAGCACACCCCCACCCCCGATCCGGACTACGTCGCGGCGATCTACCGCAGCGTGTCGGCGATGCTCGCCGAGTCCGGCCTCGACCACTCCGACGCGGCCGCCGGCTGCGCGCGCTGCCAGGCGTGCTCGGGCCTGTCGGCGTGGGAGCGCGTCTTCGAGAAGGAGGCCAACGGTGGCCATCTCCCCCTTGGCACGGTCAGCGCCTCCTGAGCACCGCTCGCGGCCCGCGGTCGGCTGCGCGCTCGCGCTGCAGCGGGCCGAGCTCGAGGGCCACTTCGCGATCCGGCGGCGGGTGTTCGTCGAGGCCCAGCAGATCTTCGAGCACGACGACCGCGACGCCCGCGACGACGATGTTTCGACGCAGCACGCGGTCGCCCTCGCCGGCGACGAGGTGGTCGGCGCGGTGCGCTTCTACCCGCTCGACGACGACGGGTTGTGGAAGGGCGACCGGCTCGCCGTCCTGCCCGCCCAGCGTGCGTCGCAGCTCGGCGCGATGCTCGTGCGCTTCGCCGTCCGGACCGCCGGCGAGCTTGGCGGCCGGCGCATGGTCGCGCAGATCCAGGTGCCGAACGTCCGCTTCTTCGAGCGGCTCGGGTGGAGCTTCGACGGTGACGCCGCCCCGATGTTCGGCGTCACCCACCAGCCGATGACGATCGACCTCGGGCTCGGCCGCCGCCCAGGCCGGTGAGCGGCGCGATGTCGAAGTCCCAGACCGTCGCCCGCTCGGCGCCGGAGCGCAGGTCGAGCCTGCGCGAGCCCTCGAACTCGCCGCAGATCTCGCAGGCGAGCCCGCGCTGCGTGAAGGCTTGTTGCGCGGCGTCAGCGTGCTCGGCGGTGGTTGCGAGCAGGAAGCCGAAGCTGGGGAACGTGCGCAGCCAGCGCTCGATCTCGACGCCTTCAGGACGTGGCAGGCGGTCGACGTCGAGCACCGCGCCGCAGCCCGCGGCTTCCAGCAGCTGCAGCAGCGAGCCGGCGGCACCGGGCATCGAGACGTCGCGCGCCGCGTGGCAGAGCCCTTGCTCGGCGACGTCTGTCAGCGCGTCGCCGTCGGTCCTGAGCCGCTCGGGCGCGCGGTCGCGCAGCGAGCTGAAGAAGTCGTTGTCGCTCATGTACCGCCCCTCGAGGCAGAACGCGGCGAGCAGGACGTCGCCAGGCGTGGCCGCCGCGGCGCGCAGCGGTTTTCGAGCGATGCCGGTGCAGGTCGCCGACAACGACGCCGGGCCGCCGATCGTCAGGTGCCCGCCGACGACCTCGACGCCGAGCAGCTCCGCCGCCCATCTCAGGCCCTCGATCACGAACTCGGCATGGGCTTCGTCGGGGCTGACGAGCATGTCGAGGATCGCGAGCGGCCGCCCGCCCATCGCGCGCACGTCGGAGACGTTCGTGACGACGGCCGACGCGCCGGCCGCGCGCGGCTGCGCGGCCACGTACGACGACAGGATCGCCTCGCCGCAGAGCACGATCCACTCGTCGTTGTGCGCGACGAGCGCGCCGTCGTCGCCGTCGCCGACCGGGCCGAGCACCTTGACCAGCTGCAGGTCGCGCTTGGCGTGCAGGGCCGGCAGGTCGCGAATCGCGGCCGCGAGCTTGTGGACGTCGGACACCGGCGCGACCCTAGTGAACTCGGAATCGGAGGCTGGACGTGACGCTTGATGTGCTGCACAAGGTGGAGGTCGTCAACATCGGGCTCGCGGCGTTCGGCGACGCGATCCGCGACCAGGACACGCCGGTCATCGACGTCGACTGGCGCCCGCCCGCGTCCGGCGATCCCGACGCGGTCGCCGCTTTGGAGCGTCTCTGGGGCGCCCACGGAGCGACGGTCGCCGCGGCGAACGAGGAGGTCGTGTCGCGGATGGAGGCATGCACGCCGCGCGCCGTCGGCGTCGCGACCGCGCGCGACGTGCTGCCGGTACTCGCCGAGGGGCGCACGCTGATCCACTCTGGCCCGCCGATCGAGCCTGCCCGGCTCGCCGACCCGCAACGCCGGGCGCTCGTCGCCGCGTGTCTGTTCGAGGGCTGGGCGGACGATCGCGATCGCGCGCGCGCGATGATCGAGGAGGGCGTGATCGGGCTCGCCTCCGGCAACGAGAACAACCACGTCGGCGCCATGACCGGCGTCTGCTCGCCGTCGATGCCGGTGTGGGTGGTCGAGGACGAGGGCTCCGGCGCGCGCGCCTTCTCGACGTTCAACGAGGGCGCCGGCAAGACGCTGTGGTTCGGCACGGACGAGGACGAAGCGATCGAGCGGTTGAGGTTCTTCCGGGACGACCTCGGGCCTTTGATGGGCCGGTTGATCGACCGGTTGGGCCCGATCGAGATCTTCAAGCTGGCGGCGCAGGGCCTGCATCAGGGCGACGAGCTGCACATGCGCAGCCAGGCGACCGGCAACCTCCTGATCCGCGACCTGCTGCCGGGCTTCGCGGCGCTGGGCGGCGAGAAGGCCGCGCGCTTCCTCTCGACGAACTGGCACTTCTTCCTCAGCCTCACGATGGGCGCGTCGAAGTGCACGCTGCTGGCGGGGTCCGGCGTTCCGGGTGCGAGCGTCGTGTCGCTGATCTCGCGCAACGGCACGGATGTCGGCGTGCAGTTGTCGTCGATGCCGGGCCGCTGGTTCGTCGCCGACTCGCCGCCGGTCTCCGACGCTCTGCTGCGCGAGGGCTACGACGAGTCCGACAAGGCGAAGGACATCGGCGACTCGGCCGTCATCGAATGCGTCGGCCTCGGCGGCATGGCGGTCGGCGCGGCGCCGGCCGTCGCGGCGTTCTTCGGCGGCGACGCGGCCGACGCGATCGCCCGGACCAAGCGCATGCGCGAGATCTGCACGGGGCGCTCGACGCGCTTCACGATCCCGTCGATGGACTCCGCGCCGACGCCCGTCGGCATCGACGCGCGGCTCGTCTGCGAGCTCGGGATCGCGCCGCAGATCACGACGGGCGTGCTGCACGTCTGCGACGGCGTCGGGCAGATCGGCGCGGGCGTCGCCCATCAGCCGATCGAGCCGTTTCAGGCTGCGACGATCGCGCTCGCGGTCGAGCTCGACAAGGGGTCGTGAGGGCGGCCCGCTGGATGCGCGCCATCGTCGTCGGGCCGGGCGCGCGGCGGGCGCTGCGCGAGGGCGTGCGCGGGACCGTCGAGCTGGCCTTCGGGCCTGGTGGCTACATACGCCTCGACGACGGGTGGGTGCTGCTCGCGCCGGCCCGCTCGCCGCTGGGCCCGCTGTCGGTCCTCGTCGCCGGCCTGAGCCGTGGCGACCTCGTCCCCGGGGACGCGGCCGCGGTCTCGGGCGACACGCTCTCCGCCGGGCCGCTGCGCATCGATCTCTCACACGCGCGCGCGGCTCCAGCGCCGGTCCAGCGCGCCGGGCCGCTCGCGCCCGGCTGGCGCGCCGCGCTCGCGGCGGCGCTAGACGTCGTCGCGCCGGCGCCGGCCGAGCTGACGGCGGGCCTCGACGCGCTGGCCGCGGACGACCTCGCGGCGGGCGTCGCGGCGCTCGCCGGGCGCGGCGACGGCCTGACCCCTACCGGCGACGACGCGCTTGCGGGCTACGCGGCATGGCGGTGGATGCGCGGCGCCGCGGTCAGCCTGCCGGCACAGCGCTGCGCGCCGCTCGGCCGCGAGTACCTGCGCTGCGCCGAGCGCGGCGAGCTGCCGGGGCCGGCGACGGCCGTGCTCGAGGCGATCGTGGCCGGCGACCGCGCCGCCGCGTCGCGTCGCGCGGCCGGGCTGGCCGGCTGGGGAGCGAGTTCCGGGGCCGCGCTGCTGTGGGGCCTGGCGGCCGGAGCGGCCTGGACGTGCGAGACCCCGGCGCACGCCTGCGCGCCGGGGCCTCGGTAGGAGCGCACGCGGCCGCTCGGCCCGGCGTTCAAAGACCAGCTACTGGCCGTCGCTCGACGCGGGCGCGACCGCCTCGATCGTCTGCGGCTGGCCGCCGCCGACGCCGATCTTGACCTTGCGCGGCTTGGCCTGCGCCGGCTTCGGGATGCGCACCGTCAGCACGCCGTTGTCGAACGCCGCCTCGACCGCCTCGGGGTCGATGCCCTCTGGCAGGCTGAGCGAGCGCGAGAACGCACCGGTCGCGCGCTCGAGGCGGTAGTACCCCTCGTGGCGCTCCTCGTGCTCGGTCTTGCGCTCACCGGCGATCGTCAGGACGTTGTTCTCGAACTCGACGGAGACGTCGTGCTCGCTCATCCCGGGCAGGTCGGCCTTCAGCACGAAGGCGTCCTTCGTCTCGACGAGATCCATCGCGGGCAGCCAGCGCCGGCGCGTGCCGTTGCCGTTGCCCCCGCGGGCCGTGGGGGTGTCGAAGAAGCTCGAGAAGAGACGGTTCATCTCGCCCTGCAGCGTGTCGAGCTCGCGCGACGAGTCCCAGCGTACGAGTGCCATGTCAATACCTCCGAACGTCCGAACATCAAGTGCTACGGAGGATATAAAACCTAAGTCGATCTCTGTCAAGTCTTGGGATAAGGCTCAGGTCTTGCAGCAGCTCCAGCCGGCGCCTTCGATGACGCGATCCCAGGCGTTGCCGAGCAAATCGAGCTCCTGGGGCGTGAAGCGGTCGAGGAAGAGCGCGCGCACGCCGGCGAGGTGGGTCACGCGCGCGGCGGCGAGCTTCTCGCGGCCCGCGGGGGTGAGCTTCGCGAACTGGCCGCGGGCGTCGTCGTGGCAGGCGACGCGCTCGATGAGGCCCTCGCGGGCGAGGCGGTCGACGAGCCGCGTGAGGCCGCTGCGGCTCAGCAGGATGGACGACGCGAGGTCGCACATGCGCATGCGCTCGTCTTCGGCGTCGGCGAGGTACATGAGCACCTCGTAGGAGCTGAGCTGCAGGCTGTGCGCCGCCTCGAGCTGCGCGTCGAGCGCCTTGGCCATCGCGGCGTGGGCGCGGAGCATGCCCCGCCAGGCTCGGAGCTCGGGGCCGCTCAGCAGGCGCGCCTGCGGAAGGCTCGGGGAGATCGCCATGCGCACCACGATAGAACATTCTGGTTGCACGAACAACGAAAACGCGGCGCGGCGGCCGGCGTGGCCATCCGCTATCCGTCCATGCGTTCAAGCGCCCATGCGAGCGTGCCGATGCCAATCGTGCCTTTCGCGCCGCGAAAGGGTAACGCCGGCGGCCCGTTCCCCCGGACGGGCCGCCGAGCGTGGCGCCTGCGCCGGCTCAGCGCGTGGGAAACCCGATGTAGCCGTGCGTCTTGAAGTCGAGCGTGATCGTCTCTCCGACGAGCACGCCCTTCTCCGAGATGTCCCCGACGGTCGAGATCAGCAGCAGCGGCGCCGGATCGATGCGCTTGAACGCGCCGTCCTGCCAGGTCCAGCCGTTGCCGTTGATGCCGTCGACGCCGAACGCGACGCCGCCGACGACGCCCGTCTCGGTCAGCGCGAACGCCTGCGACGTGAGCGAG
This sequence comes from uncultured Actinomycetes bacterium, assembly GCA_963743055.1. GTDB lineage: Bacteria > Actinomycetota > Thermoleophilia > Solirubrobacterales > Solirubrobacteraceae > CADCVQ01. The sequence goes on from CAVUOK010000013.1 coordinate 281,123, forward strand.
CCCGGTGGCACGAGCGTCTTCCACGTCCCCGCGCGTAGCCGGTACGCGCGGATGTCGACGGTCGACAGCGACGAGCGCGTCCTCGGGGCGAAGTAGCCGACGACGTCGCCGCGCGCGTTGGAGCGGATCGCGCCGGTGCCGCCTTCGGACATGAAGATCGGATCCATCGCCGTCGACGCGCCCGGCGCGTCGAGGTCGACGCGCGGATGACCGGGCCGCAGGACGAACCCGTGCGACGCGCCGGCAGCCGTCCCCCACGCGCCCGTCACCGTGCCGTCGTCGCGGATCGTCCCGACCGCCGTGCCGAGGCCCGGTCCGAACTCCGACGTCGCCGGCGACGTGCTCACCGCGCCCGGGACGTCGATCGTGCGAAAACCCCGGGCGTCGCGCACGAAGCCGTGCTGCGCGCCGGCCGCGTCGACGAACGTCCCCGAGACCGCGCCGTGCGCGTTGAGGCCGAGCACGTACGTGTCGCGTGCGCCCGGCACGTCGACGTCGGCGAAGACGCCGGAGGGCCTGAGCGTGAACCCGTGCGAGCGGCCGGCGGCGTCGGTGTAGAAGCCGGCGCTGTCGCCGTTCTCGGCGATCGTCGTGAGGCCGGTGACGCTCGCGGCGCGCGGATGGTCGATCCGCACGAAGCGGTAGCCGGGCGTGGCGCGCAGGGCGAGCGCGTGGCTCGGCGGCGCCAGGATGGCGGACAGCGTCGCGCACGCGAGCGACGCGGCGAGCGCTCGCGAGCGCGTGGCTCGACGGCGGGAGGTCGGCATGGCGTGCACCCTCCCACAGCCCAGCGCCCTGCGCCAGGGGCGCTCCGGGTGGCGCTCGTGGCCCGAGCCGCCTACCGTTCTCGCCGACGATGTCGCTCGAGGGACTCCACCACGTGACCGCGATCACCGCGGACGCACCGCGCAACGTCGACTTCTACGCGCGCGTCCTCGGCCTGCGGCTGGTCAAGAAGACCGTCAACTTCGACCAGCCCGACGTCTACCACCTCGACTACGGCGACGAGCAGTGGACGCCCGGCTCGGTGCTGACGTTCTTCGAGTCCCGGCAGGACGCGTGAGCGGTACCGAGCCGCTCGTCCACGTCGTCCGCGAGAGCGCGGGCGAGCCGGCCAGCGCGCTCGTCCTGCTGCACGGGCGCGGCGCGGACGAGCACGACCTGCAGCCCGTGCTCGACGTGCTCGACCCCGACCGCCGGCTCGTCGGCCTCACCCCGGGCGCTCCGCTGCCCGGCCCCGGCGGCGGGCGCTGGTGGTACCAGGTGCCCCGCGTCGGCTTCCCCGACCCGGCGACGTTCCACGCCACCTACGCCCAGCTCACGAGCTTCCTCGACGGCTGGCTCGAAGAGCGCGGGATCCCGTGGGCGCGCACGATCCTCGGCGGCTTCTCGATGGGCTGCGTCATGTCGTACGCGACGAGCCTTGGGCCGGCCCGCCCCTCCCCCGCCGGCGTCCTCGCGATGAGCGGCTTCATCCCGACGGTCGAGGGCTGGGAGCCCGAGCTCGAGACCCGCGCGGGATTGCCCGTCTTCATCACGCACGGCGCGCGCGATCCCGTCATCTCGGTCGAGTTCGCGCGCGACGCCCACCCGCGCTTGGAGGACGCCGGCCTGGCCGTCGAGTACCACGAGCACGGCGGCGGGCACCACATCGACCCGCGCACGGTGCCGCTCATGGCGGCCTGGGCCGGGGCGGTGGTCGCGAGCTTCTAACCTGCGTCGCCGAGATGGCTGAACCCGACCGCTACGAGCGCCTGCTGCAGAGCCACGTGAACGTCAACCCGCGGTCGTGGGCAGCGATGCAGCTCCGCGGCGTCGACGAGAAGACCTCGCTGCAGCTGGACTTCGAGTACACGGCCCCCGGCGAGGACGAGACGCGCTTGCTGCTGCGCCACCTGCGAGCTTCGACGGACTACCTCGTGCAGGGCGGCGCCCGCAACCAGGAGGACGGCTCGCTGCGCTGGCTCATCCTCGGCTCGACGTCGCCCGCGACGTGGTCGCTCGACCGCCTGAACGAGTGGGTCGCCGAGATGATCGCGCACGGCCGCGACCACGGCCCGGCCGAGTTCGACGGCTGGGGCGCGCGCACGCCGGAGTCCGCCCCGAGCGACGGCGGGTCGGCGCTGAAGATGATGCTCGGGCGCATGCGCCGCAAGCGCTGATCAGTCGAGGAACGGCTCGATCATCGCGAGCAGCCAGCCGGCGCGGTCGAGGAGGCCGCTGCCCGGCGGCACGAAGTGCGACGTTCCGGGGAGCACGGCGAGCTGAGGCTTCGGCATGCCCTCGAGGTCGCCCATCACGCCGCCGCCCAGCAGCCCGAAGAGCTCGACGGCGTGCTCGAGGCGGATGCCGTCGGAGTCGCCGAGGACGATCATGGTGGGCGCGGCGATGGCGCGGATGTCGTCCTCGGCCCAGGCGTAGTCCGTGGTGTCGAGCTTCGTGAGCTTCTCGACGAGTGCGGGGAAGTCGCCGGGGTTCGGCGCCAGCCGCTGGTAGGCCTCCTCGATCGGCGAGCCGGCGAACATCTCCGGCGTGACCGACGGGAACATCTCGAGGGCCACGGCGTGCATGCCGTCGCTTCGGAACGACGCCGACGCGACGACGAGCTTGCGCACGACCTCGGGGTGGCGGATCGCGAGCTGCAGCGCCACGCCGCCGCCCATGCTGTAGCCGACCACGTCGGCCTCGCCGACCTCGAGGTGACCCACGAGCGCCGCCGTGTCGTCGGCCATCTGCTCGTACGTCAGCGAGCGGTCGATGTCGGCGGTGCGCCCGTGTCCCTGCTGCTCGAAGGCGATCACGCGGTGGGTCTGCGCCAGCCCGGACAGGACGGGCCCCATCATCTCGATCGTCATGTACGCGCCGTGCAGGAGGACCAGCGGCCGGCCGCTGCCGTGGATCTCGTAGTACATCCTGAGATCGCCGACCGGCGCGTATCCGGTCTGTGCGTCGGCGGCCGGCACTCGCTCAGGGGAGCGGCTTGAGCGCGCCGCGCTGGCTCTCGGGCCGGTAGTCGACCTTCTCGCAGTTCGTGATCTTGTAGCCCTTCTTGCGCGTGCGCGCGACGTGGTAGATGTCGCGGCCGGGGCCGCAGTCGAGCTTCCCGCGCCCATAGTGGATGGAGATCACGTCGTTGCCGGGGCCGGCGTCGATCGTGTTGGTGCCGTGCGAGCCGTAGATGAAGTCGGTGCCGTCGCCGCCGGTGATCTTGTCCTTCTGCGTCGACGGCTGGCCCTTGGGATCCCAGTCGCCCCAGAGGACGTCCGACGCGGCGCCGCCGTCGATCGTGTCCGAGCCATGATGGCCGAGCAGCTCGTCGGACTTGCTCGACCCGGTGTACGTCACGTCGGCATTGCCGTTCTGCTTCTTGAAGAGGCCGTTGATCTTGGGCCAGAACTGGTGATCGGAGCAGTTCGTGCAGGCGGCGCTCGCGTAGCCCGCGGCGAGCGTGGCGGCGACGACCAGCACGAGCGACGCCGCCGACAGGAACGTGGCCTTGATCCTCATGGCTTGCGAGCGTACCGGGCACGCGACGGCCGCATGCCGGTTCTCAGAGGACGCTCGACGCGAGCGCGACGAGCGCCGTGGCCGCGAGCGCCGCGAGCACGGCCCACTCGTAGCGCTCGCCCTCCAGCCAGCCGAACGCGCGGCGCCCGACCAGCTGGCCGGCGAGCCCCGCGAGCAGGAGCACGCCGAGCGCAGGCGGCGCGGTGAACGTGCCGCTCAGCACGAGCACCGGCAAACCGAGCACGGACTCGGCGACGAAGATCGCGGCAAGCGTGTCGCGCATCTGCGCGGGCGCAGCGCGGCGTGCCAGGAGGCAGAAGATGAGCGGTGGGCCGTTGAGCGACGTGGACGTGCCGAGCGCGCCCGTGGTGAAGCCCGCGACCGGCACGTGCCACGGCCGCGACCGCGGGGCTGTCGCGGCGCGCCGGCCGCGCACGCGCAGCGCCAGGCCCGCCAGGACCGCGAGCACGACCAGCACCGACAGCGGCTGCTCGGGGACCTCGCGCAGCGCGAGCACGCCGAGGACGATGCCCGGCAGCGACCACGCCACGAGTGCGACCGCGTCGCGCACGAGCACCTGCGGCCGGCGCCGCTCCGTCGCGAGCGTGAGGCCGTTGAGCAGAAGCCCGACGATGAAGCCCGCCGTGACCGCCTCGTGCGGGCCGAGCAGCGCGAAGAGGATCGGGGCCGAGACGAGGGCGAACCCGAAGCCCGTCGCGGACTGCAGCGAAGCGCCGGCGAACAGCGCCAGCGCGGCTGCGGCGACCGTCACGCGAGCCTCGCGCGGGCCGCAGCAACCGCGCGACTGGGCCGCGCTGCGGCGGCCGGCGACCTCACCCCGCGGGCGGCTCGTGCACCAGCAGCGAGCGGCCGGTCATCTCCGGCGGCTGCGCGATGCCGAGCAGCTCGAGCACCGTCGGCGCGACGTCGGCGAGGATGCCGCCCTCGTGGTCGAGCACGCCGCCCTCGACGGTGACGACGAACGGCACCGGGTTCAGCGAGTGGGCCGTGTTCGGCGAGCCGTCGGGCTCGAGCATGTGGTCGGCGTTGCCGTGGTCGGCGGTCACGATGCACGCCCCGCCCGTCCCCTGGACGGCCTCGACGACCCGCGCCAAACACGCGTCGACGGTCTCGATGGCGGTCACGGCAGCGGGGATGACGCCGGTGTGGCCGACCATGTCGGGGTTGGCGAAGTTGATGACCGCGAAGCGGAACTCCTCCTGCGCCCAGGCGCCGGCGAACGCGTCCGTGGCTTCCAGCGCGCTCATCTGCGGCTTGAGGTCGTAGGTCGGGACGTCGCGCGGCGACGGCACGAGCTCGCGCCGCTCGCCCTCCTCCGGCGACTCCTTGCCGCCGCCGAAGAAGTACGTCACATGCGGGTACTTCTCGGTCTCCGCGACGTGCAGCTGGTGGCCTCCCAGAGCGGCGATGACGCTCGGCAGCGTGACGCTCGGGCGCTGCGAGACGAACGCGATCGGGTGCTCCGAGGCCGCACCGCCATAATCGGTGAGCGTCGTGTAGCGGTCGATCGGGGGCGTGCCGCGGCGATCGATGCCGGGGCACTCGGGGGCCGCGAGCGCGGCGCTCAGCTCGCGCATCCGATCGGGGCGGAAGTTGAACGCGATGACCGAGTCCCCTGGACGGATCGTGCCCTCGGCACCGACGGTCGTCGCCGCGACGAACTCGTCGGTCTCACCGCGCGCGTAGGCGGCCTGCGCCGCGGCGACCGCGGTCGCCGCCCCGTGCTCGGCGGTGCCGTGGACGAACAGGTCGTATGCCACCTGCACCCGCTCCCAGCGGTTGTCGCGATCCATCGCGTAGAAGCGGCCGACGACGCTTGCCACGCGACCCACCCCGGCGGCGGCGCACCGCGACTCGACGTCGGCCAGGTAGCCCGCGCCGCCGTGCGGCAGCGTGTCGCGCCCGTCGGTGATCGCGTGGATGACCAAGTCCGGCACGCCGGTGCTGGCAGCCATCGAGATGAGCGAGCCGAGGTGCTCGATGCTCGAGTGCACCCCGCCGTCGGAGACGAGGCCGACGAGGTGGAGTCGCCGCGCCCCGCGCATCGCCGCGAGCAGCACCTCGTTGCCGCCGAAGGCCGGCTGGCGCGCCGCCTCGTCGATCAGCGTCAGGTCCTGCTTGACGATCGCGCCCGCGCCGAGGTTGAGGTGCCCGACCTCGGAGTTGCCCATCTGGCCGGCGGGCAGGCCGACGGCCTCGCCGCACGCGGTCAGCGTCGTGTGCGGGTAGCGCTCCCAGAGCGCGTCGAAGACCGGTGTCGCGGCGAGCGACACCGCGTTGCCCGGACCCGCCTCGGCCAAGCCCCAGCCGTCGAGGATGACGAGGCAGACCGAGGGCAGCGCGCTCACTAAGACGCGACCGCCGCGGCGACGATCGAGGCGAACGTCTCGGCGTCGAGCGACGCGCCACCGACCAGCGCGCCGTCGATGTCGGGCAGCGCGAGCAGCTCGCCGGCGTTGTCGGCGTTGACCGAGCCGCCGTAGAGCACCCGCACGTGCTCGGCCGCGGCCTTCGCCTTGTCGGCGACGAGCGCGCGGACGAAGCCGCACGCGTCCTGCGCCTGCTCGGGCGTCGCGACCTTGCCGGTGCCGATCGCCCAGATCGGCTCGTAGGCGATCGTGACCTGCGCGATCTGCTCGGGCGTGAGCTTCTCGAGCCCCTCCTGCACCTGGTGGCGCAGCTTGCGCTCGGTGTCGCCGCGCTCGCGCTCGTCCTCGGTCTCGCCCACGCACAGGATCGGCTTGAGCCCGGCCGCGAGCGCGGCGGGCAGCTTGAGCGCCAGCGCCTTGTCGGTCTCGTTGTTGTACTGGCGGCGCTCGGAGTGCCCGATCACGACGCCGTGGACGCCGATCTCGGACAGCATCGCCGCGGACACCTCGCCGGTGAACGCGCCGTTCTCCGCCTCGTGCACGTTCTGCGCGAAGACCTCGACGCGCGAGCCGCGCGCGGAGTCGACCATCGCCTGCAGGTCGGTGAACGGGACGCAGATCGCGACGTCGACGCCGTCGATCGAGGACACGCGCGGCAGCAGCGCCTGGATGTACTCCTCGGCCTCGGCGACCGTCTTGTTCAGCTTCCAGTTGCCGGCGATGAAGGGCGTGCGCGACATCTACGAAAGCACCTCGAGCCCGGGCAGCTTCTTGCCCTCGAGCAGCTGCAAGGACGCGCCCCCGCCCGTCGACAGGTGTGTGACGTGCTGGTCGAGGCCGAACTGCGCGAGCGCGGCGGCGCTGTCGCCGCCGCCGACGACGGTCACCGCGTCGGTCGCCGCCACGGCCTCGGCGACCGCGCGCGTGCCGGCCGCGAACGGCGGCAGCTCGAACGCGCCCATCGGCCCGTTCCAGAAGACCGTGCCGGCCGACGCGATCTCCTCCGCGTAGAGCTCGGCTGTCTTCGGGCCGATGTCCAGGCCCATGAGGCCGTCGGGGACGTCGATCTCGTCGTGCACGATCGGCTCGGTGTCGGCCGAGAACTTCGCGCCGAGCACGTGGTCGACCGGCAGATGGATCTTGCCGTCCGGCGGGCCGGACTCCTCCAGTGCGCGGGCGGCGGGCTCGACGCCCTCGGCCTCGCACAGCGACGCGCCGACCGCGTGGCCCTGCGACTTGAAGAACGGGTAGCTCATCGCGCCGCCGATGAGGATCGTGTCGGCGACCTTCAGGAACGCGTCGATGACGCCGATCTTGTCGGTCACCTTCGCGCCGCCGACGATCGCGACGAGCGGGCGGCCGGGGTTCGCGAGGATTCCTGTGAGCGTCTCGACCTCGCGCTGCAGCAGCCGGCCGGCGGCCGAGCGCTCGACGTGCTCCACGACGCCCACCGTCGACGCGTGCGCGCGGTGCGCGGCGCCGAACGCGTCGTTGACGTAGAAGTCTGCGAGGTCGCCGAGGCGCTTGGACAGCCCCGGGTCGTTCTTCGTCTCGCCCTGCTCGTAGCGGATGTTCTCGAGCATGACGACCGCGCCTTCGGGCACGTGGTCGAGATCGGGCGCGAGCTCGACGTCGATCCCCAGCAAGCCCGACAGATGGTCGGCGACCGGCGCCAGCGAGAACTCCGGCTCGCGATCCTTCGGGCGCCCCAGGTGCGAGACGAGCAGGAGGTTCGCCCCGCGCTCGCGCAGCTCCTCGATCGTCGGCAGCGCGCCGCGGATGCGCGCGTCGTCGGTGACGACGTCCCCGTCGAGCGGGACGTTGAAGTCCACGCGCACGAGGCCGCGCAGGCCGTCGACGTCACCGAGGTCGTCGAGCGTCCGCACCGGTTAGAGCACCTGCTGCAGGACGTCCACGCAGCGGTTCGAGTAGCCCCACTCGTTGTCGTACCACGAGACGACCTTCACGAGGTTGCCCTGCATGACGCTCGTCAGCAGGCCGTCGACGATCGACGAGTGCGGGTTGCCGGCGATGTCGCTGGAGACGATCGGGTCGGTCGTGTACTGCAGGATCCCCTGGAGCGGGCCGCTCGCGGCGGCCTCGGCGAACGCCGCGTTGACCTCCTCGACGCTCGTGTCCTTGGACGCGACGAACGTCAGGTCGACCATCGAGCCGGTCGGGACGGGCGCGCGGACCGCGAAGCCGTGCAGGCGGCCGTTGAGCTCCGGCAGGACGAGGCCGACGGCCTTCGCGGCGCCGGTCGACGTCGGCACGAGGTTGATCGCGGCGGCGCGGGCGCGGCGCAGATCCTTGTGCGGGCCGTCCTGGAGGTTCTGGTCGGCGGTGTACGCGTGGATCGTCGTCATGAGGCCGTGCTCGATGCCGACGGCCTCGTGGATGACCTTCGCGAACGGCGCCAGGCAGTTCGTCGTGCAGGACGCGTTGGAGATGACGTCGTGCGAGTTCTTGTCGTACAGGTCGAAGTTCACGCCGAGGACGACCGTGATGTCCTCGTCGGACGCGGGGGCCGAGATGATGACCTTCCTCGCGCCGGCGGAGAGGTGCTTGGCGGCGTCGTTGCGCTTCGTGAAGAAGCCGGTGGACTCGAGCACGACGTCCACGCCCAGGTCGCCCCAGCCGAGGTTCGCGGGATCGCGCTCCTCCATGACCTTGATCGGCTTGCCGTCGACGACGAGGCCGTCGTCGTCGAGCTCGACGGTGCCCGGGTACGGTCCGAGGATCGAGTCGTAGCGCAGCAGGTGCGCGAGCGTCGCGTTGTCCGTGAGGTCGTTGACCGCGACCCACTCGATGTCAGCATCTGCCGCTTGGGCGGCGCGGAACACGTTACGGCCGATGCGGCCGAAGCCGTTGATTCCAACGCGTACGGGCATACTCGATACGTCCTTCCTCGGGGTTCTCGAACTCGCTACGTGCGGGCGAGGTCCACCCCACCTCGCTCCGGGAGCGCGAAATCTAGTCGGTCTCGCCGGAGGGCGCTCGGCGCCGGGGGCGCTGCCCGTGACGGCGAGGTTGTAGCTCCTCGGCTAGCGTTGCGGCCAGGATGACGGCAAGCGACGAACCCACGGCCCCGGCCGCGACACGCGTGCGCAACGTCGGCGCGGTCGCGTCGCTGAACCCCGGCGTGCCCGCGGAGGCCGACTTCGCCAAGGTCGACCTGTGCCTGTTCGCCTCGCTTCAGGACGGCGAGCGCGTGCTCGATCCGCAGCCGCCCTCGACGAGCCTCTCGATCGAGCGATCGAAGCTCGCCGGGCTCGAGCTGTCGGTGCAGATGTCGCTGCGGCTGCGTCAGGCGCCGACCGGCGCGCGCCTGCAGGCGTGGGAGCGGATCGCGAGCGAGCTCGCCGGCCGCGGCATCCAGACGGACCCCGTGACGCTGCACGGGCTGGGCTTCGCGCTCGTCCCCGACGACGAGCTCAAGGCCGCTCAGGCGTGAGCAGACTCGCGCCGAGCGCGCCGCCGAGGTCGCCGAGCTCGGCGACGAGCACCGGCGGCGGGCGGTGGTCGTTGAAGAGGTGCGGCAGCATCGCCGCCGCGATCTTGTCCGCGTAGGCGCCGCCGAGCCGGATGCCGAGCCCGCCGCCGAGGATCACGACCTCGACGTCGAGCACGTTGACGACCGACGCGACGCCGGCCCCCAGCGCCTCGACGGCGTCACCGAGGAGCTTGCGAGCGAGCGGGTCGTCGTGCTCGAGCGCCCGCGCCCAGATGCCGCTCGTCAGCCGGTCGCGGCCGCGCTTGCGGGCGATCTTGAAGAGGTCGGTCGGGTGGCCCTTGTCGTGCAGCTCGCGCGCGCGCCGCTCCATCGCGCCGCGACCCGCGTACGCCTCCATGCAGCCGCGGCGCCCGCACGGGCAGCGCAGTCCGCCCTGCATCTGGATGCAGACATGGCCGATCTCGCCTGCGGCGCCCAGGCCGGTCCACGGCTTGCCGTCGAGGATGATGCCCCCGCCGACCCCGGTCCCCCAGAAGACGCCGAGCATCGAGCTGTACGCGCGCGCGGCACCGAGCCGGGCCTCGGCGTCGGTCGCGACCTGCACGTCGTTGCCGAGCGCGATCGCCGTCCCCAGCTCGTCGGCGAGCACGGCGGCCAGCGGGTAGGAGCCCGCCCAGCCGGGCAGGTTGCTCGCGCTCGTCACGGTGCCGGCCTCGGCGTTGATCGAGCCGGGCGAGCCGACGCCGACGTGCGTGAGGTCGCTGCACTTCAGTCCGGCGGCGCTCGCGGCCTCGCGCAGCGCTCCGGCGATCGCCTCCGCGACGTCGGCGGGGCCGCCGCTCGTCGGCGTCGCGCGGCGCGCCTCGCCGAGCACCGTGTGGCGGCCGTCCACGACGACGGTCTGGATCTTCGTCCCGCCGAGATCGACGCCGCCGCGCAGCCCGGCTCTACGTCTGGCCATCGCGGGATCTCGGGTCGGCGGCCATGAGGCCGCGAAGACTATGGCCAGCGGGAGGTCGCATCGCTCGATGTTTCGCGCGTGCGGTACAACCGCAGTTCATGCCCCGGCCGCGGATGAGGCGCTGACGGTGCTCGGCGCGCTGGCGTGGGGCTCGCTCGCGGCCGGATCGCTCTTGCTCGGCGCGCTGCTCGCGTTCGCCCGGCCGTGGTCGGATCTGCAGGTCGGGCTCGTGCTGGCGTTCGGCGCCGGCGCGCTGATCAGCGCCGTCAGCTTCGAGCTGGCCGAGGAGGGCATCACGGCGGGCGGGCTCGGCTGGACCGCGGCCGGCCTCGCCGCCGGCGCGTTCACCTACTACGCGCTCGACGGCGTCATCGCCCGCCGATCGGCGAGCGGGCGCGGGCGCGGGGGGCGCACGGCGGGATCGAACGCCGGCACGGCGCTCGCGCTCGGCGCGTTCCTCGACGGCGTGCCCGAGCAGATCGTGCTCGGGATCGGGCTCGCGTCGGGCGGCGGCGTCGGCGCGAGCCTGCTCGTCGCGATCTTCGTGTCGAACCTCCCGGAGGCGATCGGCGGCGCGCGCGACATGCACGGTGCGGGCACGCCGCGCGGCCGGATCCTGCTGCTGTGGGCCGTCGTCGCGCTGATCTGCAGCGCCGCGACGGTGGCCGGCTACCTCGCCGCCGAGGGCGCGACGGGCGAGGCGCGCGCGGTCATCGACGGCTTCGCCGCGGGCGCGCTGCTCGTCATGCTGATCGACTCGATGATCCCCGAGGCGCGACGCGGCGCGGGCCGCGTCGCCGGGCTCGCGACGACGCTCGGCTTCGCGGTCGCCGCGGCCCTCTCGAGCGTGTCTTGACTACTTCTTGACGATCTTGAACTTCGCCGCGCGGGTGACGCTCGTCGTGCCGGCGCCGGCCGTCGCAGAGGCGCGCATCCGGTAGCTGCCGGCGGCGAGCGCCTTGCTCCCGGCGCGGCCGCTGAACGCGACCTTCTTCGCGCCGCCGGTCTTGTGCGTGCGCTTCAGCGTCGTGGTCTTGGTGTAGCGCGTGCAGGCCTTCTTGCTCTTGAGCTTCTTCGTCGCCTTGACGCACTTCTTGCCCGAGCGCCGCCCCGTGGTGACCCGCTCGACGACGATCGTGACGGTCGCCGCGACCGAGAGCTTGTACTTGATCGTCGTGCCCTTGGCCGTCTTCTTGACCTTCGTCTTCGAGGCCTTGGCGGCCGTCGCCGAGAGCTTGGTGGCGGTCGCCGCGCGGGCGAAGGTCTTGCGGCTCAAGGCGAAGGCGTCGAGCTTCACGCGCTGCGCGGTGGTCTTGCCGCCTGCGCCGGTCCCGCCGGTGCCGGGGGTGACCGTGCCGCCGCCGGAGCCCGATCCGCTGCCGCCGGGCGTCGTGCCGCCGTCGGGGGTGGGCGCCGGTGGCGGGGGCGGCGGGGGCGGGGGTGGCGGCGGAGGCGGAGGCGGTGGCGGCGGAGGCGGCGTGACCACGCTCACGACGGTCGCGGCGGACGCGGCGCTGCACGCCGAGCTCACGCCGTCGTTGTCGTCGTCGCCGGCGTATGACGCGGTCCAGCGGTACGTCCCCGGCTGCGTCGCGACGACGGCCGGTGAGTGGTAGGTCCCGTTGCCGCTGATGCCGACCGGGGTCGAGGACATCGGGTCGCCGGTGCAGCCGGGGTCGCTGGGGCCGAAGAGCTCGAACCGCATGTTGCCGTCGGGATGCGTGCCGGAGATCGTCCCGGCGGCCGAGAGCTGCCCGCCGACGTTGATCGCGGGCGAAGCCTGGACGGTCAGGTCCGGCGTGTCGCGCACGACCGTGACCGTGGCGTAGCCGGGGTCGATCGCCTGCAGGCCGTTCCACGACGCCGTCGCCTTCGCGAACGCGACGAGGTCGGTCTGCATCCCGGACGCGGTGTTCGAGTCCTTCTTCGCGACGCGGTTTACGGTGTAGGTGAAGTTGACGATGCACGTCGACGACGCGGGTCCCGTGCCGATCTGGACCGGGTTGACCGACGTCGAGGTGAAGCTCACCTTGCCGGAGACGACATCGGCGATCGCGACGTCGAACGTGTGGCCGGTGCAGGCGCCCGAGCCCCTGGCCGTGGCGCCGATCGTGATGAGGCCGGTGTCGGGGCCGGGGAGCAGCACGCAGTTGCGGTCCGCGGCCTCGGCGCCGCAGGACGGGACGAGCGTGAGCTCGGTCAAGGTGAGGTAGCCCCCGTCTTCGGGGTCCGTCGAGTGGTTGGAGATGATCAGCTGCCCCTGAGCGACGTCACCGGCCGCGACCTGGGTCGCCCCTGCGAGCGTGGGCGTCACGGACATGTCGGGCGCAGCCTGCGCGGTCGCGGGAATCAGCACGCCGGCCAGGCAGCCCGCTACTACGATCGCGCGCCGGGCCGTACGTCTGCGGGGCGGCGGTGCGGAGCGCTTCGGGAACATGTCCTTCTCCTGAGGGGGGCTGGCCCACTAGACGGGCGTGCATAGGTGAGAGCTGGCACGCAAACCATAGGGTGCGACGAGGCATGCCGACAGCTTGCAAGCACGTTGTCGACTCTTTGGCCACGGTTCGGGAGACCCCTGGACGAATGTCGTAGACGAATCGACAGGCGGGTCGTCGTCCTGCGCGTCTACCGCAGCAGGAAGCCGACCGCCGTGGAGAGCACTGCCAGCGCGATGACGCCCGCGCCCGCGCCGCGGCGCCCGCGCTGCATCAGCACCGCGCCAGCGAAGCCGGCGCCGAGGATGGCCAGCGGCAGCAGCGCGCAGACGAGCGCCAGGACGTAGGCGATCACGACGAGGCGCGTCGGCACCTCCTCGTGCGCCGCGAGCTCGCGACCTTCCGGCGCGTCCGGCGCCATCAGCGGGCCCCGGCGACGAGCTCGACGCGCAGTCCGTCGGGATCGCGCAGGTAGGCGGCGTAGTAGGACATGCCGTACTGCGGTCGCGGGCCGGGTGCGCCGTCGTCGCTGCCGCCGTGCTCCAGGCCGGCCGCGAAGGCGCCGTTGACGGCCGCGCGCCCCGCCGCGGACAGCGCGACGTGGCCGTAGCCGGGCGCCGGCGCGAGCCCGCGGTCGACGATCCAGAACTGCTCGCGGTCGCGGCCGTACGCGATCGCCCCGTCGTTCTCGAACATCCGCCGCGCGCCCAGCGCGTAGAAGACCGCGTCGTAGAAGCGCGCCGAGCGGGCGAGGTCTGAGACCTCGTAGGCGACGTGGCCGATCATCGCGCGAGCCGCCCGACGTCCCGGTGAGCGACCTCGACCTCGACGTCGTCGCGATCGCGGTAGCGCGACGCCAGCGCCTCGGCGATCGCCACGGAGCGATGCCGCCCGCCGGTGCAGCCGATCGCGACGCCGAGGTGCGCCTTGCCCTCGGCGACGTACTCGGGGATGAGGAAGTCGAGCAGCGGATCGAGATGGTCGTAGAACGCCTGCAACTTGCCCCCTCTGTCGATGTACTCGACGACCTGCGGATCGAAGCCGGTGAGCGGGCGCAGCGCCGGCTCCCAGTGCGGGTTGGGCAGGAAGCGCACGTCGATGACGGTGTCGGCGTCGCGCGGCAGCCCGTGCTTGTGGCCGAAGGAGGTGAACGTCAGCGCGAGCTTCGCGCGCGACTGGCGCGGGAGGAACTCGTCGATGACCCGCCTGCGCAGCGTGGCCGCGGAGATCCCGCTCGTGTCGAGCACGAGGTCGGCGCGCGCCTTGAACGGCGCGAGCGCCTCGCGCTCCGCCGCGATCCCTTGCGCGACCGACCCCGTCGGGCTGAGCGGGTGGCGGCGGCGCGTCTCCTTGTAGCGACCCAGCAGCGTCTCCTCGTCGGCGTCGAGGAACAGGACATGGTGCTGGACGCCGTGCTCGCGCAGGTCGTCGAGCACGTCGGACAGCGCGTCGAAGAGGTCGCCCCCGCGGACGTCGGAGACGATCGCCGCCCGCTCGACCTTCGACCCCTCGTGGACGAAGAGCTCGACGAGCGCGCGGATCATCTCCGGGGGGAGGTTGTCGACGCAGAAGTAGCCGGTGTCCTCGAAGACGTTCATGGCCGTCGACTTGCCCGCGCCGGAGAAGCCGGTGATGACGACGAGGTCCTCGAGGCTGGAGCCCGACTCGGGCGCGGATGCCTCGGTGATGCTCACCCGGATGATTCTGCCGGGTCCCGCGGCGTCAGTCGTCTTCGCCCGCCTTGAGGAACTCCTCGTACTTCGCGGCTGTCATGAGCCCGTCGACGGCCTTCGGGTCGCTCGGCTTCATCTTCACGACCCACCCCTCGCCGTAGCAGTCGTCGTTGAGCGTCTCGGGTGAATCGCTGAGCGTGGGGTTGGCGGTGGTGATCTCGCCGCCGACCGGCAGGAAGATCTCCGAGACGGCCTTGACGGACTCCACGCTGCCGAACGCCTCACCTTCGCTGAACTCGCCGCGGCCGACCAAGTACACCTCCACGAACACGACCTCGCCGAGTTGCTTCACGGCGAACTGCGTGAGGCCGACCGTCAGCGTGCCGTCGGACTCCTTGCGCGCCCACTCGTGGTCGCTCGTGTATCGCAGCTCCTTCGGATACATGCCCGCTCCCCTCGCTTGCCGGTTGCCGCCGTACGCGACGATGTCTAGCCGCTCGCGCCGCCGTGGTCAACCGGATGTGCGATTCAGATACGCGTAGACGTCGCGCGCGGTTTTCGAAGGCATGCCGGGCACGGCCTCGAGCGCCTCGCGCGACGCGTTGAGCACCGCGTCGGGCGATCCGAAGTGCTTCAGGAGGGCGCGCTTGCGCTTCGGGCCGACGTTCGGGAGGCCGTCGAGGACGGACTCGGTCATCTGGCGGTCGCGGCGCTGGCGGTGGTGCGTGATCGCGAAGCGATGCGCCTCGTCGCGCACGCGCTGCAGGAGCTGCAGCTCCGGGGTGTCGTGGGCGAGCACGAGCGGCTCGTGGCGGCCCGGGATGAAGACCTCCTCGATGCGCTTGGCGAGGCTGATGACCGTGACGCCCTTGTCGATGAAGCCCTGCAGCGCCTTCACGCCCGCGGAGAGCTGGCCCGGGCCGCCGTCGATGACGATCAGGCTGGGCAGCGTCGCGAAGGACTCGTTGCGCTTCGGGTCGTTCGGGCTGAGGTCCTGCTCGGACTCCCAGCGCTGCAGCCTGCGCGTGAGCACCTCCTCCATCGCCATGAAGTCGTCGGGTGTGCCCTCCTGCGTGCTGCGGATGTTGAAGCGGCGGTAGTCGGACTTCTTCGGCGCCCCGGCTTCGAAGACGACCATCGACGCGACCGTGTTCGTGCCCATGAGGTTCGAGATGTCGAAGCACTCGATCCGCAGCGGCAGGGCGTCGAGGTGCAGCACCTGCTGCAGCCCGTCGAGCGCCTCGACGCGCTGCTGGCGGCGGCGCTCGTCCTTCAGGCGCTCCTGGTCGAGCGCGAGCTGCGCGTTGCGCTCCGCCAGCTCCAGGATCCTGCGCTTGTCGCCGCGCTCGGCCGCGCGGACCTCGACCCTGGCCCCGCGGCGTGTGGCGAGCGCCTCGCCGAGCGGGCCGGCTTCCTCGCCCACGTCGCGCTGGACGATGACCTGCGCCGGGATCGCCATCGTCGCGTCGTAGTACTGCAGGATGAACTCGACGGCGACGTCGCCGAGCTCGCGCCCAGTCTCGTTGGAGAGGTAGAACGACTGGCGGTCGGACAGGACGCCGTCGCGGATCTGGAAGACCTGCGCGTTGGCGTCGGTCCCGTCGACCGCGATGGCGATCGCGTCGAGCGTGCCGACCGCCTCGTTGGCGACGCGCTGGCGCTCGAGCAGGCTCTTGACCGCTCGCAGGCGGTTGCGCTCGAGGGCTGCCTGCTCGAACTCCTCTTCGGCGGCGGCTTGCTTCATACGGCGCTCGAGGTCTCGCTCGATCTGGCGGTAGCGGCCGGAGAGGAAGTCGATGACGCCGTCGATCGCCTCGCGGTACTCGGTTTGCGACTGATAGCCGACGCACGGCGCGCCGCAGCGCTTGATGTAGTAGTCGAGGCAGGGCGATCCGCTGCGGCGTCCCGGTTCGGGCGCCGGGCACGAGCGGAACGCGAAGACCTTCTGCAGCAGGTCGAGCGTGCCGCGCACCTTCTTGGCGTTGGAGTACGGGCCGAAGTACGCGCGGTCCTTGCGATGGCGCTCGCGCGTGAAGTACACGCGCGGGTAGTCCTCGTCGAGCGAGATGGCGAGGAACGGATAGGACTTGTCGTCGCGCAGGCGGACGTTGAAGCGCGGCTTGTACTCCTTGATGAAGCGGTTCTCGGTGAGCAGCGCCTCGGCTTCGGAGGCGACGAGCAGGAACTCGATCTGGTGGATGCGGCTGACCATCTCGACGGCGCCCCTGGTTGCCGTGGCCCCCTTCACGTTGGAGAAGTGCCCGGCCACGCGCTTGCGGATCGACTTCGCCTTGCCGACGTAGATGACGGTGCCCTTGTCGTCGTGGAAGAGGTAGACGCCGGGACCGTCGGGGAGGTTGCGGCGCCGGTCGGCGAGGCGGCTGTCGCGGGTGGTCGTGGTCGTCGAGGCCATCGCCGATCGAGGATAGATCGTCTCGGGTGGTAGTTGTATGTGCAACTACTTGGCTATAGTCGGTGTCGCTGGTCGTCCTACCGACACGGGTACAAGGGAGAGCACATGCGACTCGACGGCATCCACCACATCAGCGCCATCACCGGCGACGCCCCGCGCAACGTCGACTTCTACACGCGCGTGCTCGGGCTGCGCATGACCGCGAAGACCGTCAACCAGGACGATCCCGGCGTCTACCACCTCTTCTACGGCGACGAGAACGCCCGGCCGGGCGCCGACCTGACCTTCTTCGAGTATCCGGGCGCGGTGCCCGGCCGGCCGGGTGCCGGGATGGTGCACCGCATCGTGTCGCGCGTCGGGTCTTTGGACGCGATCGCCTTTTGGGCGGCGCGGCTGGAGGCCGAGGGGGCCGCTGTCGCGACGGGCGACGACGGCGCGTCGCTGCGCTTCGCCGATCCCGAGGGGCTCTCGCACGAGCTCGTCGTGTCGTCGTCGCCGGACCCGGCGCTCGTCGCCTGGCATCCGGAGGTTCCGAGCGAGCATGCGCTGCAGGGGTTCGACGGCGTGCGGGCGTACAGCTTCGACCCGGCCGGCAGCGCGGCGATGCTCGAGCAGCTCATGGGCGCTGCGCGTGTGGGCGACGAGGACCGCTGGGAGCTGCGCGGGCCGCGGCGCGGCGGCTGGATCGCGTTCGATCCGGCGCCGCCGGCGCGCGGGCGCCAGAGCGCCGGGGTCGTGCACCACGTCGCGTTCGGGACGACCGACGAGGACATGCCCGCGTGGATCGCGCGCGTGGACGGAGCGGGCGTGCCGAACAGCGGCTACGTCGACCGCCACTACTTCCACTCGCTGTACTTCCGCGAGCCGGGCGGCGTGCTGTACGAGCTGGCGACCGCCGAGCCGGGGTTCACGGTCGACGGCCCGGTCGAGGAGCTTGGGACGAGGCTCATCCTGCCGCCGTTCCTCGAGCCGCGGCGCGAGGAGATCGCGGCGCGGCTGACGCCGCTGCCCGACCCGCGCGCAGGCTGGACGGCGGCGCCGGCCCCCGCCGCGGGGTCGGCGGTCAGCGCGGGGGCGCGGTCATGAGCGATCTCCTCGCGACGCAGACCTTCGGCAAGGGCGAGCGCGGCGACGGCGGTCGGTTCGCCCGCCAGACGAGCAGCTTCCGCGATTGGGTGACCGCGGACGGCAGCACCGCCTATCCGGGCGAGGCGGGGCGCTACCACCTGTACGTGTCGCTGGCCTGTCCGTGGGCGCACCGCACGGTGATCCTGCGCGAGCTCAAGGGACTGCAGGACGCGATCGGGATGTCGATCGTCGACCCGATCCGCGACGAGCAGGGGTGGAGGTTCACCGGCGCGCCCGGCACGACGAGCGACCCGATCAACGGCTGGACGTACCTGTCCGAGGGCTACCTCGCGAGCGACCCGGCGTTCGACGCTCGCGTCACCGTGCCGGTGCTGTGGGACACGCAGACGCAGCGGATCGTCAACAACGAGTCGGCCGACGTCATCGTGATGCTGAACTCGGCGTTCGACGCGTTCGCCGCCAACCCCGGCCTGGACCTGTACCCCACCGATCTGCGCTCCGAGATCGACGCGATCAACGCGACGGTCTACGAGAACGTCAACAACGGCGTCTACCGGTCTGGTTTCGCGTCGACGCAGGAGGCGTACGAGGAGGCGGTGTTCCCGCTCTTCGCGACGCTCGACGAGCTCGACGCCCGGCTCGCGACGCGCCGCTACCTCGTCGGCGAGCAGCCGACGCTCGCCGACTGGCGCCTGTTCACCACGCTGGTGCGCTTCGACCCGGTGTACGTCGGGCATTTCAAGTGCAACCTGCGCCGGATCGCCGACTACCCGAGCCTGTCGGGCTACCTGCGCGACCTCTACCAGACGCCCGGGGTCGCGGCCACGGTCGACCTCGACCAGATCAAGCGCCACTACTACGAGACCCACGGCGGGATCAACCCGACTGGCATCGTCCCGGCAGGCCCGATCCTCGACCTCGACGCTCCGCACGGCCGCGAGCGCCTCGGCGACCCCGCCTAGCTTCGTCGTCTGCCCGACGTTCAACAGATCCAGCCGCGGCGCGCCGCAGCGGTGGCCGCCCCGCTTGAACCGGGGTGCCCACCAATTGCGCAACTCCGGGGCTTGACAGGCGATCTCGGCGCGCGGGATGGTCACAGCGCCGCGGGAGGACGGCGGTGATTAACCGCACCGATCCTCACTCCACAAGAGCGTCTCGACGATTCGCGCAGAGGGGAGCATGGTCAACCGGCTTGAGATCACGCCTGCGTTCAACCACACCGCCATCCAAACCGACGATGTGGACTCGACGATCCGGCGGTACGAGCAGTTCATCGGCGCGACGGTGGAATGGTTACTGGACACCTTCTCGCCACTCACTCATGCTCGCGGCCCCGGGATCGAGCGACTCGTCGAGCTGACGAAACGCGACCTGCGGTTGCACGTCTTCGACCGGGCAGAGCACGCTCAGGATGGCCCTCGTCCACTCGACTTCCAGGTTCAGCATCGCGGGACGAGCGTCGAACGGCCGGACGAGCTCGCGGAAGGGTGCAGCCGGTGGCGACAGCAGCGCCTCCCCTCTTGCAGCCGCGGCTGCTG
This sequence comes from uncultured Actinomycetes bacterium, assembly GCA_963743055.1. Taxonomy (GTDB): domain Bacteria; phylum Actinomycetota; class Thermoleophilia; order Solirubrobacterales; family Solirubrobacteraceae; genus CADCVQ01. The sequence goes on from CAVUOK010000013.1 coordinate 300,583, forward strand.
TTCCTGCCGCACGCCGGCGACGGTCATGACGCGTGCTCAGACGTCGTGCCTGCCAGCGGGTGTGCCGCCCACATCCGTGGTCGAATGGCTCTGCAACGCCCGTCCTTCAGCGGCGCGTGGGCGCCCGACCACCGACCCATGCGGCGGCTCCTGCGGAGCAGGCGCTCGTGGCAGGGCAGCCGGTCGTGCGCCGCTCCGGCGGCGGCGATCACGCTCAACCGCCAGACACACGACCACCTCGCCGACCATCTCGTGCCCGGCGGTCGGTCGCTGCTCCAGCAGTCGGCCGGCTGCCCGGGCGCGGTCTTGTGGCAGAAGGAGGATCTCGTGATCGCCCAGTCGCGCAACGGAATGGCAGCGCTGGCGACCGGGGGCGTGCGGATCCTGCGCCGGGCCGGCCAGCTCGTGGAGCACAGCGGACGTCCGCTCGAGGAAGTCGCCCGATGAGACACGGCATCGTGTTGCTGCCCGAGCACGAGTGGACGCACGCGGCGCCGCGGTGGCGTGCCGCCGAGGCGCTCGGCTACGACCATGCGTGGACGTACGATCACCTCATGTGGCGGTGGCTCGCGGGCCGCCGGTGGCACGCCTCGCTGCCGACGCTGACCGCTGCCGCTGCGATCACCCGCTCGATCGGCCTCGGGACGCTGGTGGCGACGCCGAACTTCCGCCATCCGGTTCCCTTCGCGAAGGAGCTCGCGACCGTCGACGACGTGGCAGGGGGTCGCCTGATCTGCGGGCTGGGGTCCGGGGCACCGGGCTATGACGCGAGCATCCTGGGCCAGCCCGAGCTCAGTCCGAGGGCCCGCGGCGACCGGTTTGGCGCGTTCGTCGAGACGCTCGACGCGCTGCTCGTCGCGGGCGACGTCGATCGTGCCGACGGCTGGTACACGGCGTGCGATGTGACGTTTCACCCGCGCGCGGCGGGCGGGGCACGGCTGCCGTTCGCGATCGCGGCGACCGGACCCCGGGGCATGGCGCTCGCCGCGCGCTACGGGCAGTACTGGGTGACCAGCGGGCTCCCCGGCAATTTCGACGCGCGACCGCTTCGCGAGGTCCTGCCGGTGCTGCGCGACCAGCTGCGCCGCGTCGACGACGCGTGTGAGCGGGCGGGCCGCGATCCCGCGACCCTCCGACGGCTGGTCCTGACGGGCGCCTCGGTGGGCGGGATCACGACCTCGGTGTCCGCGTACGAGGACGCAACCGGCGAGCTCGGGGAGGCCGGCGTCACCGACCTCGTGGTGCACTGGCCCCGACCGGAGGAGCCCTACGAGGGCGACGAGCAGATCGTCTTCGACTTCGCCGAGAAGCATTTGGCCGGGAGGGCATCCGAGATGCACCTGGCGGGCAGGTCATGATGAGCGGCCCCGGATACGTCTGCAGCAGGTCCAGCGAGGCGGTGTGAAGCTCCTCGTCCGCGTCGACGTACGCAACGAGCCGGCCGGCGTCGACAAGAAGGGTCATCAGGTCAGCTCGCCGGCGAGCATCTCCTCGATGCTCTGAGCCAGGTCCGCCCCGACCGCTTCGCCCCGTGGCTGCCGCGAGCAGATCGCGGCGTTCCCCGTCGGCCGGCGCGCCCAGGTACGCGCTGAGGGCAGCGCGTCACCTCCGAGATCGTCGGGCCAGTCCGCTCGACCTCCCGTCGCAGGCGCGCGTCGAGCTCGTCCGGGATCTTCACGGTCGTGCGCTTCACGTCGTATGCCAGCATGTGCGTCATCGCACGAGCCTCACCTCGAGTCCTCCTCCCGTGACGGCCTCCCCCGCGCCGCCCAGCAGGCCGAGGATGCGCGCGACGTAGCCGCGCGTTTCCGGGAAGGGCGGGACGCAGCCGCACGCGGCGACGGGACCGGGGCCGGCGTTGTAGGCAGCGAGCGCGAGCGGGACCGCGCCGAACTGGCGCAGCAGGTCGCGCATCAGGTGCGCCTGGGCATCGATCGCGGCGGGAGCGTCGAACGGGTCGCGCAGACCCATCGCCGCGGCCGTCCCCGGCATGAACTGGGCGATGCCGAGCGCACCGGCGCCGGACCGCGCGAACGGGTTGAAGTTCGACTCGGCGTACAACTGCGCGCCGAGCAGAGCCGCGGAGACGTTCCAGCGCTGGGCCGCCCGTGCCAGAGGCGCCGCGAACTGCGACGGGATGAACGACGGCATCGCGCGCGTGCGCTCGCCGTCCCCCTCGTCGCCGAACCCGACCGAGGCGGTCCCTGCGTTGAGCGTGAAGCCGTAGTGCCACGGTTCCCACGGGTACCGCTGCGTGAAGTGAAAGCGCTTCGCGTTCGCCGCCAGCCAGCCGTACGCGCCAGCCGGCCCGAGGTCAAGCTCCGTCCCGAGCCGGTGCAGCGACTTGCCCGGCGGCGCAACCCACTTCGGATCGGGATGGCGTGCGAAGAGCACTGCCTGCTCGGCGTTTGACCGAAAGCCGCTGACGACGACGAGGGAGATCCCGTCGGCGCGAGCCGCCGCCGCCATGCGATCGAACGCCGCCGCGACGTCGGGGCGCATCGGCTTGCCTTGGCGCATCGTCAACGGGCCGCGGTACTCGCCGACCCCGGTCGCAAAGCTCATGTCCCCCGGCGGCGCCAGTTCGGCCTCGGCGCGCGCCCCGGCCGCCACGCGCTCGTCCGAGCCCGCGACCTCGATCGCGTCGCGCACGTCGACGCGGATGCGAACCGGCGCGAACGTGGCGGCGTCGGGGAAGCTGACCGCGACGTCGCGCGCCCCGTTGCGTCGCGCGGTCGCGATGGCGGCGTCACGGCCTCGCTCGAGGTACGCCGCCCGCTCGAGGTGCGCCGGGTTCGCGCGGCGCCCCAGCACGGGCGGCTCGAACAGCCGTGCGTAGGCATCGTGCATCGCGCGCGCGCCGGCGAGTGCCGCGAGATCGGCCGCCCGCTGCTCGTCGCTCTGCACCCCCACGCCACGCGCGATCGCACCGAGGATCAGCGCTCCGATGAGCAGCGCCATCCCAACCGCGAGCAGGAGGATCGTCGCCTGCCCGGTCTCGTCGCGCAACGCGGCGACGACGCTCGGTCGACATGGCGCCAGGACGCTCCGTCCGGCCCGCTTCCGCCCGCTCATGACAACGCCTCCACCGGCACGGCAAGCGCGCGCCGTGCGGACGGCAGCAACGTCAGGCCCGCTGCGGCCACCGTCCGCGCCGGATGCGGCGGCGGGATCTCGCAGGTGCACGTCCGCGCCGCGCCAGCCGCCAGCCCGGCGAGCGCGAGCCGAGCGAGTGCGGGGTCGGTGCCGCTCGGCGTCGCCACGACGACGAGATCCTGGTCGGCGAGCAGTTCGTCGAATGCCGCGGCGCGCGGGCCTCCAAGCGCCAGCACGGTCGGCGCGGCGCCCGCTGCCGCCGAGGCCCGGCGCGCCTGCGCGGCAGCCTCCTGCGGCTCGCCGGGCAGACGCACGATCGCCAGCCGGCCGGCGGGGCGGGCGTCGTGACCGCGGCCACCGAGCGTCGCCGCGAGCCGGCGCGCCGCCGGCCGCGCGGGTGCACGCCACGCCGGCCGAGCCGCAGGGCCGGCCGTCCACACGCAGACCACGACGACCGGCGCTCGCCGGCAGCTCGCGAGCGCGAGACCCAGCGCGGCACCCAGCGAGTGCGCGTCTGCGGCAGGTGACAGCACGGCGATACCGGGGGGCGTGCGCGGCGCGGGTTCCGCGCACGCCCGGTCCGGTCCTTCGTCGTCGGAGACGAAGTCCTCGCGCGCCGCCCGACCGGGGTCGCCCGACGGCTGCACGAAGTGCTCGAGAACGCCGCGAAGCAGGCTCATCGCGGCGCCGGTCCCGCGTCGGCCTCACGGCTGGCCTCGAGGAGCTCGGCCAGCGCGGGGATCGGTGACGGCGGCTGCAGCCGGACGCGCACCTTGCGACCCACGACGCCGACGGTCATCCGCTCGCGCGACCAGCCGGGAACCGCGTCGCGTGCGGCAGCCTTGGGGTCGGTCCCCTGCAGCACCGCGACCGCCGCCGCCTCGGCCGCGTGGTCGGCGAGCTCTCCGGCTGCCCCGGCGGCAAGCAGCTGCGCCGCGCCGAGGACGAGCAGCACGAGCAGCGGCGCGAGCATCACGAGCTCGATCGATGCCTGTCCCGACTCGCCGTCGCGCCGCAGCCCAGTCATCGCGTCTGGTCCTGCAGTCGTGCGCGCGCGGATACGGTGCCCAGCCTCGCCGCGCCGATGACAGCGGGGATCCGGATCGCGACGCGGACCCCGGTGTCGCCGTTCTCGCGGCGTATCGCGAGGCCGCGCTCGAGACGCTCGGGCAGCACGCGCCGCGCGGCCGCGCGCTCGTCCGCGCCCATCGCGCTCGCGCGCGCCGCGGCGCGCGCCGCCGACCCCGCGAACCAGACCGCCTGTCCTGCCACGACCGCCTGCCACAGCAGCGCTCCCAAGACGGCCACCAGCGGCAGCAGCGCGACAAGCTCCACGGTCGCCTGGCCATGCTCGCCGGGACGGGTTGGGTGTGCGGTCGGGGCCATGACGCCACGATCCCGCAGGACGTGTAACGGAACTACACGCGATCGTTACAAATCACGCGTGAACGTGTTACAAAAGTGCTGGATCTCGCCATGTTCGCCGATTCGGGCCGCACCATGGCGGCATGACGACGACCTCAGGCGTACGAGCGGTACCGCTGCCAGATCACGTACAGCACGTACGAGCACGTGCCGATGATCGCGACCCACAGGAGCGCGCCCGCGCCGGTCGCCCACATGCGCCCGGTGATCGAGACGGTGACGATCGCGAGTCCGACCGCGGCGTAGAGCGCGAAGCGCCATTGGTCGCCGAGCCCGAAGATCTCGCCCCGGTACTGGCGGTAGAGCATCCCGACGATCAGCGCCGTCACGATGATGAACGCCGCGTTGAGCGTCCGGCGGACGAGATCCGCCCCCTCACCGCCGCCCGGCGCGAACGCGACGGCGAGCGCGATGATCGCGATGATCGCGACGTTGCGTACGACCGTCAGCGGCATACCGGACAGGCTAATGGACCGGCGGCTGCGCCCGGCCGAGCCACGCTCCTACGCGAGCGCGCCGACCCGGGCCGTGGGGTTGGCGGCGCCCTTCGCCTCGGCGGTCATGGAGGTCCCGGCGGCACGCGCCGAGGCCGCGTCCCGCGCGCTCGCGACAGCGGCCTGCGACCGGGCGGGCGAAGTGGAAGTCTCGGGCGAGATCGTCGCGGCCGACGTGTCGTCGGGAGCGGCCTCGGTGGCCGGCTCGGCCGCGAAGCGGTAGCCGACGCCGAAGTGCGTGTGGATGTAGTTCCATTCGGGCGAGGCCTGCTGCAGCTTGGAGCGCAGCTTGCGCACGAACACGTCGACCGAGCGGTCGCCGTGGGCCATCGTGTAGCCCCACACGCGCTGGTAGATCTCCTCGCGCTCGAGGACGCGCCCGCCCGCGGCGGACAGCAGCGCGATCAGCTCGAACTCGCGCCGTGTGAGGTCGATCGAGCGGCCGTGCGCGAACGCCTGGAACTGGTCGGGGCGAACCTCGATCTCGCCCGCCACGACGGGCTCGACCGCCTCCGGGCCCTCGGCCTGGCGGCGCCGGCGCGCGACCGCTTCGACGCGCGCGATCAGCTCCTCGGGGTGAAACGGCTTCGTCACCCAGTCGTCGGCTCCCAGGCGCAGCCCGCGCACACGCTGCGCGACCGTCGACTGCCCCGTGCACACGACGATCGGGAGGGCCGGGGGACTCGGTCGCCACCCGCTCCAGGTACTCCCACGCGTGCTGGCCCAGCATCGCCAGATCGATGACGAGGGCCCCCAGGCGCATGGCGACAAGCCGGTCCGCCGGAAGGGGGCCGGTGAGCACCCTGTGCTCCCACCCGAGCCGGTCCAGGCGCTTGGTCAGCACCTGCACGAAGCCGGTGTCCCCGTCGATGACGGCGACCCTCAACGAGATGGTTGGTGCGGCTGTGTTCGTTTCGGTCATGACGGGGCTGAGTGTACGGGCCTCCGGGGACGCGAGCACCTCTCGTGGCGGGCTCGATCACAGGATTTTTACAAGCCTTCGCCGCAAACAACGAGGTTCAGTGCAGGCGTCGCGCGTCGCCGTCGCGGGCGGGTGTCGCCTATGCGCGACGAGCAGTCGGTATGGGCGGGGTGGCGGTCGCGCCTCGCAGCGGATCCGATGGGCCGGTTGGGCGGAATCTCAAGCGTGCGCCCGACCGCCGGCGCCCGCGAGGAGACGATCGGAGCGCACGTCAGCACCACGTGCCGGCTCGGACCGCCGGCCCCGGCGCGCCCGGCCCAGGGCGCGCGCATCGCGGCGGCCCGCACCGCCGGCCCGGGGCATTTCACACATATCAAGACCACACATGCAGGTCGTACACGAATTGTCGTTAACGACCAAGGTGAGGACTCCGCATATCGCGCCGCGTGGCTCTCACCGGTGACAGCGTGCAGGCGACCGCGAACCTCCGAGAGGCGGCGAACCGCGACGGCTACCTGCTCCAGCGCTGCCTCAGCTGACGCTCGCGTCGCCGAACTCGCGGAACAAGCCGGTCACCACGAACACCGTCTGCTCGCCGATGTCGACCGCGTTGTCACCGATGCGCTCAAGCGCGCGAGCGACGAGGATCATCGACATCGCCCACTCGCGCACGTCGGCATCCGTCCCGCCGACCTCGATCGCGCGGCGGAAGATGTCGCGGTTGAGGCGGTCCAGCATGTCGTCCTGGCGCGTGAGGTCGATCGCGAGCTCGGGATCGCGCAGCGCGAAGGACTGCCGGGCCTGGCGCACCTGCGACCGCGCCTGCGCGCCCATCGCGCGGATCCACTCGACCATCTCCGCGTCCGTCGGCGGCTCGTGGCCGAGCAGCGGGACCATCTTGGCGATGTTCGTGCACTGATCGCCGATGCGTTCGAGGTGCTTGACGAGATGCAGCAGCGCCGCCACGACGCGCAGGTCGCCGGCGACCGGAGCCTGGCGGGCGAGGAGCGACAGCACGCCTTGATGGACCTCGAGGTACCGGCCGTCGACACGGTCGTCGTCGGCGACGACGATCGCCGCCAGCTCGGCGTCCCCGTGCGCGAGCGCTTCGAGTGCCGAGTCGAGGATCCCGACGACCATGTCCAGCCCGCCGAGCGCCTGCTCCTCGAGGGCGAGCAGCTCCTGTTGAAAATGAACTCGACCGTCACCCACGCGAGGTCATCCGACCTTGCCTGTGACGTAGTCCTCGGTGCGAGAGTCCGACGGGTTCGTGAAGATCTTCTCGGTCGCGTCGTACTCGACGAGTCGTCCGATGCGGTTGCCCTCGCCCGCCGAGAGGTCGACGATGAAGAACGCGGTCCGATCGGAGATGCGTGCCGCCTGCTGCATGTTGTGAGTGACGATGATGATCGAGTACTGCTGCTTGAGCTCGATCATCAAATCCTCGATCTTGCCGGTCGAGATCGGGTCCAGGGCCGAGCAGGGCTCGTCCATGAGGATCACGTCGGGGTCGACCGCCAGGCAGCGCGCGATGCACAGCCGCTGCTGCTGGCCGCCCGACATGCCGAAGGCGTTGGTCTTGAGGCGGTCCTTGACCTCGTCCCACAGGGCGGCACGGCGCAGGGCACGCTCAACGATCTCACTCATATCGCCCTTCATACCCAGAACCTTCGGCCCGAAGGCGATGTTGTCGAAGATCGACTTCGGGAACGGGTTGGGCTTCTGGAAGACCATGCCGATGCGCTTGCGCACCTCGACGGCGTCGACCTTCGGCGCGTAGAGATCCTGCCCGTGGTAGCGGATCGTGCCCTCGACGCGCGCGCTCGGCACGAGGTCGTTCATCCGGTTGAGGCAGCGCAGGATGGTCGACTTGCCGCAGCCCGACGGCCCGATGAACGCGGTGATCTCGTTGCGGTAGAGGTCGGCGGTGACGTCCTGGACGGCCTGCTTGCCCCCGTACAGGACCCCGAGCCCCTCAAGCGCGAAGACGGCCTCCGTTGATGGCGCGACGTCACGACCACTCGAGACGTCCGGCGCGAGGCGGACGCCCACCGGCTCGCTGCCGATGTCGGCTGTCAGGTCGGCCTCGGCAGGTGTCGAGTCCGGATTCGTCGTTTCACTCATCGGGTCAGGCTCCATGGGTTCGCCTTGGGGGGTTACCACTTGTTCTCGTACCTGTTGCGGAGGTAGATCGCGATGCCGTTCATGCACATCAGCAGGACGAGCAGCAGCACGATGCCCGCGGCAGCAAGCTGATGGAACTCCTCCTGCGGCTGCGAGATCCAGTTGAAGATCTGAATGGGCAGCGCGGCGAAGCCGGCGCCGTCGCCCACGAGACCACTCGGGTTGAACGTGATGAACGTCACCGCGCCGACGACGATCAGCGGCGCTGTCTCGCCGATCGCGCGCGACAGCGCAAGGATCACGCCGGTCGCGATGCCGGGGATCGAGGCCGGCAGGACCTGCTTCCAGATCGTCTGCCACTGCGTGGCGCCAAGCGCCATCGAGCCCTCGCGGATCGAGGGGGGCACCGCCCGGATGGCCTCGCGCCCGGAGATGATCACGACCGGCAGCACGAGCAGTCCCAGCGTCAGCCCGCCCGCCAGCACAACGCGGCCGAGGCTCAGCGGGCCGCGGACGAGAAAGGCCAGCCCGAGGATGCCGTAGACGATCGACGGGACCGCTGCGAGGTTCTGGATGTTGACCTCGATCAGCCGGTTCCACCATTTCGAGCCGTCGGCGTACTCCTCGAGGTAGACCGCGGTCGCGACGCCGACCGGGACGATGAACACCGCGCACACGCCGATGATCCAGATCGTCCCGAAGATCGCCGGCTGCAAGCCGGCCTTGCTCGAATCCGACGACGGGAAGTTCGAGAACACCCGCTCCGACAGCACCGGCAACGCATCGATCAGCACGTCGACGATGAGCGTGACGAGGACCGTCGCGCTGAGCGCGAGGCACAGCAGCATCAGGATCCGGAAGCCGATGTCCTTGACGCGGGCCGCGCCCGACTTCGGGCGCAGCGAGACGGGGGCGGCGCTCATTCGTACACCTGCCGGTACTTGCGGACGAAGCGGATCGCGATCGCGTTCATCAGCAGGGTCATGAGGAACAGGACCATGCCGACGGCGAAGATCGTCTTGTACGCGATCGAGCCCGTCGCGATGTCGCCCTTGGCGGTCGCCGCGATGAAGGTCGTGATCGTCTCGACGGACTCGCGCGGGTCGGCGGTGAGGTTCGGCTGCTGGCCGGCCACGACGAGCACGATCATCGTCTCGCCGATCGCACGCGAGACGCCGAGCACGATCGCGGCGACGATGCCAGACAGCGCGGCGGGGAACACGACGCGCAGCGACACCTGCAGCTTGTTGGCGCCGAGACCGAAGGCGCCTTCGCGCAGCGCGCTTGGCACCGCCGACATCGCGTCCTCGGAGATCGAGGCCACGGTCGGCAGCACCATGAAGCCCATGATGATCCCGGCGGACAGCGCGTTGAAGGTCCCGACCCCCGCGCCGAGGAAGTCGTTCAGGACGACCGGCGTGAAGAACGTCAACGCGAAGTATCCGAAGACGATCGTCGGCACGCCGGCGAGCAGCTCGATGAACGGCTTGATGACCCTGCGGGTCCCGGGCTTGGCGTACTCGGAGAGGTAGATCGCTGTGCAGAGCCCGAGCGGGATCGCGACGAGGAGGGCCAGAGCGGTCACCAGCAGCGTGCCGGTGATCAGCGGCAGCACGCCGAAGGTCGGATCGCTGAACAGTGGCGCCCACTCGGTGCCCGTGAGGAAGTCCACGATGCCGACGTCGCCGAAGAACGTGATGGTCTCGCGCAGCAGCGAGAAGAGGATCCCGAGGGTCGTCAGGATCGACAGGAGGGCGGCGCAGAAGAGCAGGACGCGGATCGCGTCCTCACCCCTGCGACGCCGCGCGACGCCCAGGACCGGAGTCCCGGGCGTCGCGGGTGCGACGGCTGGATTGGCCGTGCTCACGCTGTCGAGCTCAGCTCTCTGCCTTGGTCAGGTCGGCCTTCGCCTTCGTGGCCTGCTCCGCCGTGAGCGCCACGATCTTCGACGCGTCGGCGATCGCCTGCTGGTTGGCGAGGACGTAGTCCATGAAGCCCTTGACCTCGGGGCGAGCGATCGCCTTCGAGGACGGGTACATGAACAGCGGCCGTGCGAGCGGCTTGTACGTGCCGTCCTGAATCGATGCGGCCGTCGGCTCGACGCATCCGTCGCCGCCGTCGATCTTCACGAGGTTCAGGTTGTCGGCGTTGTCCTCGTAGTACGAGAAGCCGAAGTAGCCGAGCCCGCCCTTGTCGCCCGACACGCCTTGGACGGTGACGTTGTCGTCCTCGCTGGGCGAGTAGTCCTTGCGGGTGTCGCCCTCCTCGCCGTTGATCTCGCCGGTGAAGAAGTCGAACGTGCCCGAGTCCGTGCCAGGCCCGAACAGCGCGACCTTCTGATCCGGGAACGAGGGGTCGAGCTCCTTGAAGTTGGAGACCTTCGAGTCCTTGTTCCACAGCTTCTTGAGCTGGTCGACCGTCATGCAGTCGATCTTCAGGTCCTTGTTCGTCACGACGGCGATGCCGTCGTTGGCGATCTGGACCTCGGAGTAGCCGACGCCGGCCTTCTTGCAGATGGGCGCCTCCTCGTCCTCCTTGATCGGACGAGACGCGTTCGAGATGTCGGTCTCGCCGGCGCAGAACTTCTCGAAGCCGCCGCCCGTGCCGGACTCGCCGACGGAGATCTCGACGCCGGAGTTCGCGCCCTTGAACTGCTCGGCCGCGGCCTGCGCGAAGGGGAACACCGTCGACGAGCCGTCGATCTTGATGTTGCCCGACAGGCTGCTGTCGCTCGACCCGCTGTCGCTGTCGGACGAGTCGCTGTCGCCGCAGGCGGCGACCCCGAGCGCGAGAACGCCGGACAGGGCGGTGACCGCAAGTATGCGGATGGGCTTCACGTGTGCTCCTTCATCGATGAATGCGAACGGCGCGAGAGTTCCAGGGGCACGGACGACAGCCTGTTAGCGCCCGGTTGCCTTGCTGTGAAAATCTGGTGAACGGACGTTTGCGCCGTCGGATGCGGACACCGGGGGAGCCGGCTCCGCCGCCAGCCGGTACCCGAAGCCGAGGTGCGTGTGGATGTAGCGCCAGTCCGGCAGCGCGGCCTCGAGCTTGTCGCGCAGCTTGTGGACGTAGACGTCGACGGAGCGGTCGCCCTTGCGCATGTCCGAGCCCCATGCCTCGCGGTAGACCTCCTCCCGACCGATGATCCGGCCGCTGCGCCGTGCGAGCGCGAGCAACAGCTCGTACTCGCGGATCGAGAGGGTCAACGGACGCCCCGCAGCCGTCACCAAGCCGTCGGATGCCCTGATCTGCAGGGCCCCGACCGAGATCAGCTCGTCGTCGATCGCAGCGTCCATCGGCGCGCACCTTGACCGGCCGCGGGACGGCGGCCGTTATCAAGTCGTGAACCTCGTGTGAAGATCGTGCCGGGGCGCGGCCGAGGCAGCGATCGGCGTTTACGCTGGCCGCGATGACCTCATTGCGTCGCCGTGCCGCCTTCGATTCCGGGCTGCTGACGCTGCTCGAGCAGTCAGGCGAGAACATCCAAGCCGTCTCGCGGCTGCTGCGCGACCTGCTCGTCGACTACCCGGAGCACGCCGAGCTGATCGAAGACGTGCAAGATCGCGAGCACCGCGGCGACCGCATCGCCCGCGACATCATCCATCGCCTCAGCGGGAACGGCAACGGCAACGGAGGTGGGCCGCTCGGCGGCGCACGGCGGCTCGCGGCAGGCGCGACCGGCCGGCACACCTCGCTGAGCGTCACCGACGGCCACGCGCTCGCGACCGCGCTCGACGACATCGTCGACTTCGCGGAGCAGACCGCCGACGCGCTCGGCGTCTACGGCGTCGAGGCGCCGATGGAGCAGTCGGTGGCGCTCGCGGAGGTGCTCGTGGCGGCGTCGGAGCAGGTCGCGCGCGCGCTCGCGGCGCTCGGTGCCGGCGACACGGCCGAGCTGCGGCCCGCGCTGAGCGAGATCCACCGCCTCGAGAGCGAGGGCGACCGCGTCCTGCGCGAGGGCCTCGCCTGCCTGTTCGCCAACGGCATCGATCCGATGGTCGTCATCCGCTGGAAGGACATCTTCGAGTCGCTCGAGTCGGCGGTCGACGCGTGCCAGACCGTCGCGCATGTCATCGAGGGCATCTCGCTGAAGAGCGGCCGGCGCTGAGGCTTCGCCGAAGGCGCGGCCCGATCGGCCGCCGCCAAGGCCGCGGCGCGCCGGACACCGGATGTTCACAGCGCGAACACCCCGCGGTCACCCCCGCCCGGCCGCGTGCTGGCACCGTCACGCGCGTGGCACGAGACGTCCTCGACCCCGCGCCGCTTCGTGACGCTCCCGGCAGCGCGCCGGCGGGATCGGCGCACGTGGAGATCCGCCCGGCCGAGCTGCAGGTGCTCGTCGACGGCAGGCGCGTCGGGTTCACCGTCCGCGAGTTTCAGATCTTCAGCGTGCTCGCCGCGCGGCCGGATCGGGTCGTGCGCCGGTCGGACATCCACGAGCAGGTGTGGGGCGCGCCGTGGGTGCACCGCGACCGCTCCGTCGACGTCTTCGTGCGCAAGGTGCGCAGCAAGCTCGCCGCCGTCTCGCCCGGCTGGGCGTACGTGCACACGCATTTCGGGATCGGCTATCGCTACTCGCCCGAGCGCGTGCCCGGCGAGCCGGCCGCCACCGCCGACGCCGACGGCTGACCAAGCGCCCCGCTCAGCGGCGAGGCGCGCCGACCGACCGACCGCGCGCGCTCAGCGGCGGGGCTCGAGGAGCGCGTCGCGACACGAGCGCGGCGCGCCAACCGGGTTGCAGCGCGCCGGAAGCCCGCGGTCGCCCGGCAGCGCCGCCACGAAGTCGCTGTCGTAGCGCGCTCATGCCGATCTCCGGGAAGTCCGTCGAGACGAGCTGCGCGCCGTTCGCCAGCGCGGCATCCAGCATCGAGCCGTCCCCGGCGACGACCGTCTCCAGCGGGACATCGGACCGCGTGCGCACGTAGTAGCCGCGGCGCACGAGCGTCGCGATCTCCGCGTTGGCGAGCCCGCGCGGCTCGTTGCCGCTTGACGAACGCGGCGTCATCGGACCCCGGGCGCCGTCGCGCGAGCCGCTCGGCGTACAGCCCGCCCGCGGGATCGCCGAGCAGGTCGAGCTCGAGGCCGCGCGCACCTTGCCGCCAGAGCTGGCGTGTGAGCGTGGCATGGCTGTAGCGCAGGAACGCGTCGTAGTCGCCGGGCGTGGCGATGAGCGCGTCGTACGCGTCGCGCTCGCGCGCGGTCGTCTCACGGTGATAGCTGTTGTGCGTGCCGATGGCCTGCAGCTCGTCAACGCGCACGGCGCCGCCCTCGCGTGCGCGGGCCGGCGAGCCGGTGCCGAGCGCGGTGAGCAGGGCAAGCGCTGCGAAGGCGTACGAGGATCGACGGCGCATCGAGGCACCTCCGGATCGGTCGTGGGCGAACGCGCGGTGAACCCGCCCGACCGCACCGCTCGTGTGGCCCTGACGTGAAGACTCGAAATGGTCACAAGGCGGCGCGCGCCCGGCTGGACGATCCAGCGCATGGCCCACCCCCGGCAGCATCGCCGAGCCGCAACCGTCGCATCACCTCGCGTGCTGTGGGCCATCGTGCTCGCCGCGACCGCCCTCACGTTCGTCATCGGTCAAGCCGTCGCGAAGGCGGTGCCGCCCGGCATCCCCAGCGCGGCCACCGCGCAGAACGAGCTCAACGCGCTGACGGTATCGACCGAGGCCGCGATGACCGGCTACTCGCGCGACCTCTTCCCGCACTGGATCACGATCGCGGGCACGTGCAACACGCGCGAGACCGTGCTCAAGCGCGACGGCAGCGGCGTCGCGGTCGGCGGCGACTGCAACCCGACGTCGGGCAGCTGGTTCAGCCAGTACGACGGCGTCACGCTCACGAGCTCGTCGAGCTCGACATCGACCACGTCGTGCCGCTCGCCGAGGCGTGGCGGTCGGGCGCGAACACGTGGGCCACGAGCACGCGCCAGAGCTTCGCCAACGACCTCTCGCACCCGCAGCTCATCGCGGTGAGCGCGTCGTCGAACCGCTCCAAGGGCGACCAGGACCCGACGACGTGGAAGCCGCGCGCGTCCTACCAGTGCACGTACTCGCGGATGTGGATCCGCGCGAAGTACACGTGGAGCTTGCGGCTGCAGTCCGCCGAGAAGTCCTCGCTGCAGGGCATGCTCAACGCCTGCTGACCAGCATCACGAGCGCTTCACCGGGGCGGCCTCGGCGCGCCGTACCGTCGCGCCGTGCTCACACTCAAACGGCCCATCATCGCCGCGACGCTCGTCGCGATCTCGGTTACCGCCGGTGCTGCCGCACCCGCGCAGGCCGACCCGAAGATGACCCCCGACTACGAGGTGAAGCTGCTGCTGAACCCCGCAGTCGTGCTCGGCTCCGACCACAAGCTCACCAGCACCGTGCGCTCGGCGTTCGGCATGCCGTCGACCGTCACGAAGATGAACGTGCAGTTCCTCGACACGAACAGCAAGACGATCTACGCGAACGGCTGGAGCCCGCGGATCCGCAAGACCGAGGGCGAGTCGGACTTCGAGCTCACCTACAAGAAGCGCTACGCGATCACCGGCGGCAACATCGACGGGGCGCTCACGACAGCCAACGCCGAGGGCTTCGACGCCGGCGACACCGGCTACGAAGCGCAGGTCGAGTGGGGCTATCAGCAGCTGACGCTCTCGATCAGCAGGCCGAAGACCGCGTCGGACGCGGGCTACAGCGGCATCGAGGTCTGGCCGATCCTCAACGCCGCCGGCACAGGCACCGAGGACATCGTCGAGGCCTCGTTCAAGACGACGAGCCGCACGACGGCGTCGAGCAAGCACGACAGCCTCGTCGCCTACCTGCAGAGCAAGGGCTGGTTCGTCGCGCAGGACTCGCTGAAGACGCAGCTCATCATGGACCGCTACTGATCGACCCGCCACGGGGCGCGCACGCACGGCGCGTCCCCGCGCGGTCGTCAGGTGACCGCGCGCAGCAGCTCGAGCAGGTCGGCGACGACCGTGTCGGCGCAGGCCTGGCGCAGCTCCTCCGGGGAGGAGATCCCGCGCGCGACGCCGACGACGTAGTGCGCGCCGGCCTCGCGCGCCGCGGCGACGGCGGCCGCGGTCGCCGCGACGACGACCGTGCGCTCCGGCGCGACGCCGGTCGCCTCGATCGCGGACCGCAGCGTCTGCGCGGTGCTCGCGCCGATCGTGACCTCGTCGAAGAGCTCCTCGATCCCGGCGAGCTCGAGCGCCGACTTCACGCGCTCGCGGCTGGCGAACAGGCCGACGCGCTTGCCGAGCTCGCGCAGCTGCTCGATCCAGGCGATCGACCCCGGCAGCGCACGGATGTCGCCGTAGCCGAGGTCGGCAGCGACGGTCTCGATCGAGAACAGCGCGCCGTCGAAGGACTCCTGGTCGAGCTCCGCGCGGAGCACGTCGAGCACGGTGGTGACCGGGCGCGGGCGAGGCGCGCTCATTGCGCCATCACCCAGATGCCGCCGGCGATCGCGGCCACGATGCCCACGACCCCGAGGATCGTCACGGCGCTGAAGCCGATGAACGCGCCCTCGTTGCCGTCTCCACGCGCGTCCTGCGCGCGCAGCGACGCCGCGACCGCGACCCCGGCCACGACGAGCACGCCCAGGCCGAAGACGACGGACGTGAGCACAGCCTCGCCGAGCAGGTCCCAGTCGACGAGGCTCGACGCGATCATGCCGGCACCTCGACAGGCGCGCCGGGGCCGAACGCGGGGTTCTCCGAGATCGTCTCGTGCGGCTCGACGGCCTGCGCCTTGTTGGCCTTCCACAGCGAGTACGCCGCGATGAGGGCGATCGCCGAGACGGCGGCCACGCCCACGACACCCCCTCCGAGGACGTCGATCACACCGAAGACGAGCGCGCCGACCGCGGCCGCGGCGGGCAGCGTGAACAGCCAGCCGTAGACGATCCGCCGGGCGACCACCCAGTTCACCTGCGCCCCCGGGCGGCCGACGCCGGAGCCGGTAACGGCGCCCGAGACGACCTGTGTCGTCGAGAGCGGGTAGCCCGCGTGCGACGAGGCGAGGATCACCGTCGCGGCGACGGCCTCCGAGCCGAAGCCTTGCGGCGGGCGCACCTCGACGACCTTCGTGCCGAGCGTCTGGATGATCCGCCAGCCGCCGCTGTAGGTGCCGAGCGCGATCGCGGCCGCGCAGATGAACACGACCCAGAACGGCACCGCGAAGTCGTCGCCGCTTGAGAGATGGCCGCTGGCGATGAGGGCGAGCGAGATGACGCCCATCGTCTTCTGCGCGTCGTTCGTGCCGTGCGCGAGCGCGACCATCGACGACGAGGCGACCTGCGCCCAGCGGAACTCGCGCTCGGAGCGCTCGGGCTTGTAGCGGCGGATGAGCCTGTAGACGAGATAGACGCCGAGCGCGGCGATGAGGCCGGCGACGATCGGCGACGTGAGCGCCGGGACGAGCACCTTCGAGATGATCCCGTCCGACAGCACCGCGCTGCTGCCCGCGGCGACGAAGGTCGATCCGACGATGCCGCCGATGAGCGCGTGCGACGAGGACGACGGCAGCCCGAACCACCAGGTCGCGAGGTTCCAGGCGATCGCGCCGATGAGCCCGCCGAAGATGACGGCCGGGGTGATGACGTCGGCGTCGACGATCCCACCGGCCACCGTCGCGGCGACCTCGAGCGAGATGAACGCGCCGACGAAGTTGAGGATCGCGGCGATCGTCACGGCCGTCTTGGGCTTCAGCGCACCGGTCGCGATCGTCGTGGCCATCGCGTTGGCCGTGTCGTGGAAGCCGTTCGTGAAATCGAAGGCGACCGCGGTGACGATCAGCAGCGCGAGGATGATGTCTGCTTCGGACATACGGCGCACCGTATGCCCTGAACCACCGCGTTCGGAAGAGGCGGCTACCAGACGTTCACAGGTTCCGCCGCGGCCGTCTCACCTGCCGCGTGGCGCGGGCTGGCTCGCGTGGGTCCACCAGGAAGTCGCGGGGTTCGTGCGGCGCGGGCGGTGGCAGCGGCGGGGCGGCCCGGATCGGGCCGCCCGCCTGCCAGGGGTGGTTTCGACAGGTCAGCGTCAGCGGATGACGATGCGCGTGCTGCGCCCCGCCGCGACGATCGTGTACGTCCCCTTGGCGAGCTTGCGCGCGAGCGCGAACGTCACCTTGCCGCGGACCATGCGCCCACGGGCGATCGTGCGCCCGCTGCGGACGAGGCGAGCCGACGTCGCGGTGGCGGAGCTCGAGTACCTCACCGCGCACGTCACCTTGCGCGCGGTCTTGGCGATCGTGCAGGTGACGCGGCCGTCGCGGCCGGCCTTGCCGGTGGCGCCCGCCGGGCCCGCGGGGCCCGGAGCGCCCGTCGCCCCGGGTGCGCCGTTGTTGCCCGGCGCGCCGTTGCTGCCGGGCGCGCCGTTCGTCCCGCCGGCGCCCGGTGCGCCGTTGCCGCCGGTCGTCCCGTTGCTGCCGGGCATGCCGGGAGCTCCGGGCGACCCCGCGGGACCGGCGGGACCTGCCGGGCCGGGCGAGCCCGCCGAGCCGATCGTGCTCGGGATCAACCCGTTGAGGACGCCGAAGATGTCCGTCTGGTCGATCGTGCCCTGGATGTTCGCCGCCTGCGGGCCGGACGCCCAGACCGGGACCTCCGCGCCCGTGTGCGCCTGCGAGCCGCCCGGGTTCGCCGTGCCGTACGTGACCCGGATCGGCGCCCCGTCGATCGTCTGCAGCGTCACGTAGCTCGCGCCCGTGGCGGGTACCTGACCGGAGTTGATGATCTGCGACGTGTGCGCGTGGTCCGCGGTGACGATGATCAGCGTGTCCGGGTTGTCGGCCTGGAAGTCGAGCGCGACGCCGATCGCGTTGTCGAACTCGAGCATCTCCCCGATCTGCCCGCAGGCATCGGCAGCGTGGTCGCGCTTGTCGATCGACGCGCCCTCGACCTGCAGCGTGAACCCGTCGGGGTCGTCGTCGAGCAGGTCGATCGCCTTGTCCGTCATCGCCGACAGCGACGGCTCGGTGGCCGGGCGGTTGGTCTCGACGCAGCGTGTCGTCGGCGACCCGGCTCCCGTCGTCGAGGCGATGAGCGGGGCGAACTCCGTCGTCATGTTGCTCGCGTTGAAGAGCCCGAGCAGCTTGGCGCCACCGGCGAGCGACGTGAAGGCGTCCATCCCGGCCTTGTCGTTGACGACGGTGTAGCCGTTGGTCTGGGCGTAGTCGACGACCGTGGTCGGCCCGGCCGCCGTCAGCGTCTGCTGATAGCGGGCGCGTCCGCCACCGAGGTAGACGTCGAAGTCCTCGTCGACCTGCTGCTCGGCGATCGAGCCCCGGCCGCCCGATGCCTTGGTCTCGGAGACGCACCCCGCCGCGGTGGCGACGCGTGCGTCGGCCGGCCCCTGGCAGCCGCGCTGGGAGATGTGCGAGCTCGGCCCGGCGGGCGTCGCGTCGGTGATCTCGGCCGTCGAGACGTTGCCGGTCGCCTTGCCCTTGTCGCGGGCGATCTCCATGTACGTGCGGTAGCCGGCGTTCGAGCCGGGGACGTTCGTGGCGGACGACGGGCCCTGCGACAGGCGGCCGTCGATCGTGCGCTTGCCGGTCGACCACGCGGTCGCGGTCGGCGCGGAGTCGCCGGCGTAGTTGGGCGCGTAGCTCGGGCCGGGGCCGGGGCTGAGCACGTAGTGCAGCGAGCTGCCGCGGAACGGCAGGCGGTCCATGTTCAGCCGGCCGGCGGCGCCCTTGCCGTAGTAGCGCCCGAGCGTCACCTCCGCATCCCCCATGCCGTCGCCGACGAGCAGGATCACGTTCTTGGGCTTCGCCGGATCGATCCTCGACGCCAGCGTCGCCGATCCGTCGACGTCCCCTCCGGCGGCGATCGCGATCGCGCCCGCCCCTGTCAATGCTCCGGCGCCCAGCAGTGCGACCACGACGGTGCGACGAGCTCTCATGCGTTCGTTCTCCTCAAGCCAAGTCTCTGGGATCGAGACATGGACCCTGCGCGCGAGCGAGGCGGCTGATGTTGTCGTGCGGTTAGCGGCCTGAGAACAAGCTGTGAAAGCGGCGGGTGACTCGCGCGCGTCGTCGCGACGGCAGGCCCGGTCGGCGTGCGATGACGGTGCGTGGATCGCCGGCGGGGCAGGCTCGATAGGCTGGCGCTGCAGCTCGCCGGATTTCCGTTGATCCCCCGCGAGCTGGACTTCGAGATGGCGATCCGCGATCACAACCGCGTCGACGTCTTGGTGCGCGTCGCGGCCCGGCTGCAGCTCACGGGCTCCGAGCACCCCGCTCGCCACGGCGCGGCGGTACGCCCCGGCGCCCGAACGCGGCACCCTCGTCGCATCCCGAACGCTCCGGCGGGGGTCGCGTGAGGACGCCCGCGCAACGCCTCGCCACCGGCTTGCTCTCCGCGAGCCTGCTCGGTCTCGCGCCGGCGCCCGCGGCGCACGGGGCCACCGTGCCCGCGCCGGACGCGACCGCGAAGCGCCCTTCGACACCGCCCTCCGCGGTGCTCCCGGACAGCGCGCAGAAGACCGCGCCCTCCCCCGCCGCCCCGGTCGACCCGGCCGCGCCGCTCGATCTCGGGGAGCCCCCGCAGCCGCACGCGACGGAGGACGTCGAGCAGCCGCGGACGACGACCCCCGCGCGACCCAGCAAGCCCAAGCCTGCGACGGCGGCGCCTGCGAAGGCTGAAGCCCGGGATGAGGGTGCCGCGACGGCCGCGCCCGCGCCGGGGCCGAGCGCCGCGGCGCTCCAGGCGATGCCCGCGGAGGCGCCCGCCGACGTCCCCGGCTACTTCATCGACTCGTTCCGCGTCCCGGTCTTCCTGCTGCCGATCTACCAGGCGGCGGGGATCCAGTACGGCGTGCGCTGGGAGATCCTGGCGGCGATCAACGAGATCGAGACCGACTACGGCCGCAACCTGAACGTCAGCTCGGCCGGGGCGCAGGGCTGGATGCAGTTCATGCCCGCGACGTGGCAGGGCTACGGCGTCGACGCGAACCTCGACGGGCGCGCCGACCCGTACAACCCGGTCGACGCCATCTTCGCCGCGGCGCGCTACCTGCAAGCGGCCGGCGCCCAGACCGACCTGTCGAAGGCGCTGTTCGCCTACAACCACGCCGACTGGTACGTGACGTCCGTGCTGCAGCGGGCGCAGCGGCTGGCCGCGCTGCCGAGCGACCTCGTCGGCGCGCTCACCGGCCTGGCGCAGGGACGCGCTCCGGTGCTCGGCAAGGCCCGGACGGTGGCGTCCGGCGCGGGCACAGCCGCCGGGCAGACCCGCAGCCTCAACTTGAGGGTCAAGGATCGCGCTGCGGCGGTCGCAGTCACCGACGGCACCGTGGTGCGGATCGGGCGCAGCGCGCGGCTCGGCCGGTTCGTCCAGCTTCGCGACGTCTACGGCAACACCTACACGTACGGCGGGCTGGCGAGCTTCGCGCGCCGCTATCCGGTGCTCCGCTCGCCGCAGGCGGCGGCCGCTCGCGCGGCGGCGCAGCAGCGCGCGGCACAGCGCCCGAGCGCCCCCGGCCGCAAGCTCGCGGGTCGCGAGCTCGAGGCAGCGATCAAGCTGCTCACGGCGATCGGCAAGTCCGGCGGGGCCGCGAATCCGAAGGCCGCGGGCGCGGCCGGCAGTTCCGCGAGCGCCGCAACCTCGCAGGCCGCATCCGCGTCCGGCAGCGCCGCGGCGCCGCAGGCCGCACCCGGGGCCTCCACGGGGGCCGTCACGGCCGCCGCCGCGAGCGCTCCGTTCGGCGGGCCGCTGGCGGCCATCGACTGGGACGAGCGGGCGCGGTCGCTCGCCCCGCAGGCCCCACCGCCGCGCGTGCAGCGACCACGCACTACGACGACGACGACGGGCTACGACCGCCGCCTGCTCGGCGGGGTGGCGCCCGAGCGCGTCGCGTACCGGCCGCTGCGCGAGGGCTCACGCGTGGTCGCGGGGACGATCCTCGGGCATGCCGCCGGCGCGACCACTCGCGCCGCTCGCGTGCGCTTCGAGATCCGGCCGACGGGGCGACTCGCGCCGCGGATCGACCCGCGGCCGATCGTCGCGGGCTGGAAGCTCCTGCAGGCTTCGTCCCCGGGCACGCCCGCGCTCGACACGACCGGCGCGCAGACGTCGATCGGCCAGGTCCTCCTGCTCGGCAAGCCGGCGCTGCAGCGGCTCGTGCTCGCCAACCCCAAGATCGCCCTCTATCCCTGCGGGCGCGAGGACATCCGCGCCGGCCGGGTCGATCGCCGCGTGCTCGCCACGCTGCAGGTCCTCGCGATGTCCGGCCTGAGCCCGACCGTGAGCTCGCTGCAGTGCGGCCACAGCCGCATGACGGCGTCGGGCAACGTGTCCGAGCACTGGAGCGGCAACGCAGTCGACATCTCCGCCGTCAACGGCACGCCGATCGCCGGCCACCAGGGCGCGGGCACGATCACGGAGACGACGATCCGCCAACTGCTGACGCTGCAGGGGACGATGCGGCCGCACCAGATCATCAGCCTCATGACGTTCGACGGCGCAGCGAACACGCTGGCGCTGGCCGACCACGCCGACCACATCCACGTCGGCTTCGCACCCCTCGACGCGGCGGCGTCGCTCAACGCGCGCCTCTTCGACGGCGTGCTGCAGCCCAAGGCATGGCGACGGCTGATCGATCGGCTGGCCGCGATCGACAACCCGCGCGTCGCCGCGGCGCCATCTGCCGCGGCGTTGCCCGCCGCGCCCGCGACACCCGCCGCGCCCGCCGGTCCCTGACGCATCCCTCACCCTCGACTCGAGGATGAATCTCGGTCCGCATCCCTCCGAGCGCACACGCTCGTGCGCCGGCTCCGTTCCGACCGACTGCGGCGCGGCCCGGCGCACACGCTCGCGGTAGCGGCTGACAAGCCCTCGGCGGACGGACATTCGGTCCGTACGGGCGCCGGTCAAGGTCGCCGGAAACCCGGCCGATAGCGGGGCCGATCGCCCGTCCGGGCGAACATCCCGACGAGCGAGGTCCCAAGCGACATGAAGGTGAAGGCCCCAGGCACGACGCAGCGCGCGAGCCGCACGCGGATCGCGGTGGCGCTATCCGTCGCGGGTCTCGTCGCGGGCACGCTGAGCAGCAACCTCATCGGCGCGAGCGCCGACAACCAGCCAGCGGTCCCTGGCGAGCCGGTCGCCGCCGCACCCACGCAGATCGCGCCGGCCACGACGACCGAAGCGCCGCCGCCGGCCACCGCCACGACCGCGACCACGCCCAGGGCTCAAGGGCAGCCGGCCTCCGACACCGCAGGCACCGCCTCGAGCGCCACCGTCACCGAGCCGGCCACGCCGACCACCACGACGACCACGCCGGCGCCCGCCGCGCAGGCAGCCCAAGCTTCCCAGGCCGCGCCCGCCGCAGGCGCGCCAGGCGCCACCTCCTCCGCGCCCGCCGCCGGCGCGCCAAACGCCGCCGCCTCCGCGCCCTCCACCACCTCCCCCGCGCCCGCCTCCGGCGCGCCCGCCGCGGCCACGACCCCGCCCGCCACCGCGCAGCACCCCGCCACCGCGCAGCAGCCCGCCACCGCGCAGCAGCCGCCCACCGACCCGCTCCCCCTCGGTGGGATCGCCGGCGCTCCGCAGATCCCGGGCGGCGCCGAGCAAGTCCCGCCCGAGCACCAAGCCGTCCAAGACCGGCGGAGCCGCCGCGAAGACGAAGACCAAGCGCGACGACGCCGACCGCAAGGTCCTGCGCGACGACCGCGGCGTGCCGACCCTCGCCAACCCTTCGACGTCGCTCGCCATCCCCGGCCCGGCCGCGATCGGCGTGCCGAACTTCTTCATCGACAAGTTCCGCATCCCGGTCTTCCTGCTGCCGATCTACCAAGCGGCAGGGATGCAGTACGGCGTGCGCTGGGAGGTCCTCGCGGCGATCAACGAGATCGAGACGGACTACGGCCGCAACCTCAACGTGAGCTCCGCCGGAGCGCTCGGCTGGATGCAGTTCATGCCTGCCACCTGGAAGAGCTACGGCGTCGACGCCAACCGCGACGGCCGCAAGGACCCCTTCAACCCGGTCGACGCGATCTTCGCCGCCGCCCGCTATCTCAAGGCCGCCGGCGCCGGGGACGACCTGCGCAAGGCGATCTTCGCCTACAACCACGCCGACTGGTACGTCGAGTCCGTCCTCATGCGCGCACGCCTCATCGGCGGCCTGCCGTCGGACCTCGTCGGCTCGCTCAGCGGCCTGACCCAGGGCCACTTCCCCGTCTACGCCAAGGCCCGCTACGCCGACGACCTGTCCGAGCAGCGCGCGACGCGCCGCATCAAGGCCGGCACGAACGCCGCGATGCCGGTCGAGTCCGACGGCACACGCCGCGGCATCGACATCTTCGCGGCGGCCGGCTCGCCCGTCATCGCGGTGCAGGACGGCCGGATCGTGGCCGTCGGCGAGAGCAAGCGGCTCGGGCGCTTCGTCCGCTTGCGCGACGTCTACGGCAACACGTACACGTACGCGCACCTCAAGAAGGTCGCCCGCCGAGTGGCGGTGCCCAAGCCCAAGACGCAGAGCAAGGCGTCGATCGCCAGGGAGCTCGCGCTGCCGAAGGCCGATCCGAAGCCGACGCGCGCGGCCACGGCCGGCCGGCCGACCCACAAGCGCCCCTCGCTGCGCGCCGCCCCACGCAAGCGCGCCGCCAAGGCCGCAGCGACGCCAAAGAAGGAGCGCCTGTTCGCGCACCCCGCCCGCCCCGGTGCCCTCCCCCACGGCGGCGCCCGTCAGATCCTCGAGTTCGAGTCGAGCCTTGCGAAGGGCGAGACCCTCAAGTCCTACTTCACCGGTGACTTCGGCCTCGACGAGAAGGACGTCGTGCTCAAGCCGCTCGTCCGCGGGCGCAAGGTCATCGCGGGAGCCATCCTCGGTCGCATCGGGACGTTGTCGACGCGCACCGCCCCGCACATGCACTTCGAGATCCGGCCCTCCGGGCGCGGCGCGCCGCGCATCGACCCCAAGCCGATCCTCGACGGCTGGAAGCTGCTCGAGGCGACCGCGATCTACCGCGCGAAGGGCCGCAACCCGCTCGCCGCCGCGGGCGCCGGCGCGACGAGCGCCTCGATCGGCCAGATCATGCTCATGAGCAAGGAGGCACTGCAGGCGCGCGTCCTCTCCAACCCGCGCATCGAGATCTACTCCTGCGGCCGGCGCGACATCGAGGCCGGCGGCATCGACCGCCGCGTCCTGGCAACGCTCGAGTTCCTCGCCGCGAGCGGCCTGAAGCCGACAGTCACGTCGCTGCACTGCGGCCACGGCTACTACACGGCGAGCGGCAACGTCTCCGAGCACTCGGCCGGCAGCGCCGTCGACATCGCGATGATCAACGGGATCCCGATCCTCGGGCATCAGGGCGAGGGCTCGATCACCGACATCACGATCCGCCGCCTGCTGAGCCTGCAGGGCACGATGAAGCCCCATCAGATCATCAGCCTCATGACCTACAAGGGCGCCGACAACACGCTCGCGCTGTCCGACCACGCCGACCACATCCACGTCGGCTTCCACCCCGTGTACGCCGCGGGCACGCCGGCGGCGAAGGAGCTCGCCTCGGTCCTCAAGCCGTCGCAGTGGATCAAGCTCATCGACCGCCTCGGCCGGATCGACAACCCGACGGTCGCCAAGCGCCCGTCGAAGTACGCGATCGCAATGCCGGTGCCGCGCGCGTCGACGGCGCATCGCGGCGAGTAGCGCGCCGGACGGCGCGACACGCGCCATGATGTCGCGCATGCGCACGATCTCCACCGCCCTGCTCGCCGCCGCCGCGCTCGCCCTCGCGGCGTGTGGCGACGCCGGCACGGACGAGCCCGACGCGCCGACGCGCGCCGAGTTCATCGCGAAGACCGACGCGCAGTGCAAGGTGTCCAACGTCCGCACGAAGACGCTCAACGCGGAGGCGAGCCGTGTCGCCGACGCCGCGGGCAGCGATACGCAGCTGCTGCGCGGGCTCGCGCCGATCCTCGCGCGCGGCTACGGGCAGGTGCGCGACAACGCGGCCGCGTTCCAGGCCGTCAACCCGCCGCCCGAGGACGCCGCCGAGATCGAGAAGATCCGCAAGCTCTACGACCAGCAGGCCGAGCTCGTCCGCAAGCTTGCGGCGGCGGCCAAGGCCGGGAACGTCGACGCGTTCAAGGCGCGGTCGGAGGAGCAGAAGGACGTCCTGGCGAGCGCCCGCAAGGCCGCGGCGGCGTACGGCTTCAAGGAGTGCGGCAGCACGAAGAGCGACGCCTAGTCGCCCGCGGGCGAAGCCCCTCCCTCGCGCGCCGGATCGAAGCGCGCGATGAACGCGTCGATGTCCGGGCTCGCGATGAGGTCCACACGCTGCTTGATCGTCTCGAGCGGCCAGTCCCACCAGGCGATCCGCAGGAGCGCCGCGATCTGCTCGTCGCTGAAGCGCTGGCCGATCTGCTTCGCCGGGACGCCGCCGACGATCGCGTAGGGCGCGACGTCCTTCGTGACGACCGACCCGACGGCCACGACCGCGCCCGTGCCGACCGTCACGCCGGACATGATCACCACGCCGCGCGTGATCCACGTGTCGTGGCCGATGTGGATGTCGCCGTTGCCGTACGGGAAGCCGTCCTCGTAGGCGCCCGGCAGGTCGAGCATCGCCCGCAGGTTGTACTGCGAGACCCATTCGGTGCGGTGCAGCCCGCCCGAGTAGAAGATCGCGTCGTGCGCGACCGACGCGAAGTTGCCGATGAACACGCGGCCCGTGTCGCCGGTGAACTTCCGCACGTGCGGCGCGTAGTAGCTCTCACGCCCCATGACGAGCGTGCCGTCCGCGATGTGCTTGCGCACGTCCTCGTCCTGGACCGAAAGCGCGGCCTCGACGTTCGTCATCGACAGCGAGCGGCGCGCGTGCTGGATCGCGTTCGCGCGAGCTTGCAGGTGGCGGGCCTTCGCAAGTGCGCGGCGCGGGAGTACTGTGAGTCGCATGGACGACGACACGATAAAGGTGCTGGTCACACGGCTGGCACGCAAGCATCCCTCCGGCGGCACCGTCATCGAGCGCGCCGCGATCATGGCCGAGGGCACCGGATCGAAGGACGTCATGACGTGGGTCCTCGCCCACGGCGGCGAGCCCGAAGCCGTGGTCGAGACGGCAGCGCCACGCGGCGTGCACGGCTGGCGGACCGGGTCGGGCGACAAGCCGGCGGCGCGGGCGCCGTCGCGCTTCGTGCTGCCCGCGGGCGCGCTGGACTGACGTCGGCCGCCGTCTGGCGAGCCCGGATGCGGCGCGGACGTGGCATCCGAGGCCGTGGCCGACGCCACGACGGTGACGATCCTCACGGCGCTCACGCTGCTGCTGCCCTGGATCCCGCTCTCGCCAGCGACCCGGCCTCGGCACGATCGCCAACGCGCTCGCCGTCGGCCCCGCCCTCGACCTCGGCGTCTGGCTCATCCCCGCGCCGCACGCGCTCGCGGGTCTGCTCCTCGTCGCCGCCATCCTCGGCACCGCGCTGTTCGCGACGAGCGTCGGCCCGCTCCTCGCCCGCGCGCTTCCCCGGCTGATCATCCGCCCGCGCGCGCGCCGCGGGCAACCCGCGCCTGCCGTGTAGGACTCAGAACAGGTCGACGGCCCGCACGAGCGTGTACGTGCGGAACGTCTCCTTGCTTCCCCTGCTCTCCACGCGCACGCGCGAGCGCAGCCGGTAGATCGCCGAGTCGACGTCGCGCGGGCGGCGGAACGTCGCGCGGTAGGTGCCGAGCTTGTTCGGCCTGACGGTCGCGACGACCCTGACCGGCCCGCCGCACCTCGTGCGCTCGGTGATGACGATGTCGCGCTTGACCCGCGGCAGCGGCTTGGAGATCTGCCCGTAGATCGTGACCGACGTCCGCGACACGTTCAGCGCGTCCATCGTCATCCGCCGCGTGAGCTTCACGCTCGCCGATCGCGCGCCGCCCAGTTCGGCGACGTAGCGCGCCTTCTCGGTCTCGCGAATGCTCCTCTTCGGCAGTGGACCGGTGATCTCGAAGAGGCCGTTCGGCTGCACCCGAGCGAGCACGACGCGTGCGCCGCTCAGCAGGCGGATCGGCACCCGGGCACCCGCGTTCGCGCGCGACGTCACGCCCCTGAACCGCACGCGGTTGCCGACCTGGATGACCTCGAGCAGCGCGATCTTCGCGCCCGAGCAGGCGAGCGCGAGCTGCGCCCCGGGCAGCGGGTCGCGCGCGGGCGGCACCACGGGCGCCACGGGCGGCGGCGTGGCCGTCGCCGGCGGTGCCTTGACGGTGTAGCGCGCGGTCTTCGTCGCCACCTGGCCGACCGCGTCGACGACGGTCGCCGTGTAGGCGTACGTGCCGGCGACCGAGGTGTCGAGCGACGCGCCGTTGGCGCTCGTGCCGTCGCACGTCCGAACGCCCGCCGGCGCGAGACACCCGAACGACGCGACGAGCGGGCCGCCCTGATCGACGGTCTGGCCGTTGGCCGGGCTCTCGATCGTCACGACGGGCGGCGCGTGGAAGCGCACGGCCGAGATCGCGCTGGGCGGCGGATCGAGGCCGACCGGCGCGGTGACGTTCGCCGGCCCCGTGACGTACGTGTCCGGACCGCCGGGCGCCACGACGTCGACGTCGACCGTGCAGAACGCGTCGCCGCGCTTGAGCTGGCCGACGACGTCCACCGCGGCAGCGCCTGCGGCGGCGGTGACGTTGATGCTCGAAGGCGTGGTCGCCGTGCCGTCGAAGTCCTCGCATGCGAGGCCCACGTCGGGGGTCGGCGCGATAGCCAGTCCTGGCGGCAGGACGTTGCCTGCCGACCACTCGCGCCCGGTCAGCGCGTAGCGCAGGCCGGAGACCTTCAGCCGCAGCCGCGCCGTGCCTGCCGCGGGCGCGTCCGTGGAGACGAACGACGTCTGCACCTTCGGGGTCGAGTCGATCGCAAGGCCCCACGGCCCGTACGTGTCCTGACCGCCCTGCTCGAACGACGACGAGACCAGGCTGCGCTCGCCGGTCGCGGGATCCACCCGTTCGATGCCGTTGACGTAGTCGGCCTGGAAGGGGTCGCGGCTGACGAGGATGCTGTCGTCCGGCGCGACCGCGATGCCCGCCGGGCTGACGAGATCGACGTCGTCGCCCTGGTCGGGCGCGTCGTTGGCGGAGACGAGCGTGCGCTCGCCGGTGACCGGGTCGACGTGGATGACCGAGCCGAAGACGTCGTTCTGGGCCATGCGGTCGGCGACGAGCAGGTCCCCGTTGCGGTCGAACGCGAGCGCGCTCGGGTTCTCGAAGTCCGGGACGGTGCCGGTAGCCGGGCTGTCGTTGTTGGAGATCATCGTGCGCTCGCCGCTGACGGGGTCGACGCGGAAGATCCCGCCGCCGCCGTCGTGGGCGTTCGAGTCGGCGACGTAGATCGTGCCGCCGGGCGCGATCGCGACGCCGTCCAGCGAGGCGAAGTTCTCGCCGTCGGTCGAGGGACTCGCGTTGGTGGCGAGCACCGTGCGCTCGCCGGTGTCGGGGTTCACCCGGAGCACCTTGTCGGTGCTCCCGTAGTCCGTGACGACGAGGTTGCCGTCGGCCTCGATCGCGACGCCGACGGGCGTGTCGAAGTTCTGCGCGGCCGGCGTCACGGGCGCGGCGTTGCTCGAGACCGGTGTCCTGAAGCCGGTCTGCGCGTCGATGCGCCAGATGCCGCCCCTGTCGCCGAACCGCGAGACGGGAAGCTGGCTCGGCGTCGGGTTGTCGAACCAGCCGCCGTCGGCGACGAACAGGTCGCCGTTGGGAGCCATGGCGACGCCGAGCGTGTCGCCGAGGTTGAAGGCGCCGTTCTGGCCGGGGTTGCTGAAGCCGGAGACGATCGTGCGCGCCCCGGTCGCATCGACGCGGGTCAGGTAGCGGTAGTTCGTGAGGACGACGTCGCCCTGGGTAGCGAGCGCCGGTGCCGGCACGGTGGCCAGCGCGGCAAGGATCCCGACCAGCGGCGCTGCTCGGCGCCCACGCGCGGCCCGGGCTCCCGTGTACGTCATGACGACTCCCTCCCCTGTGACATCGTGTCGGCCGCGCAGACTAGCCACTGACCGGCGCGAGCGCGCCGGTCAGATGAACGTTCGCGTCTGGCGCCCCGCCCCGGGAGACCCTCCGACATCGCGGCCGGAGGGTCTCCCCCCGCAGCCGGCTAGAGGAAGTCCTTCCAGCCCCCCAACCGGACACAGAAGTGGTACGTGCCGCCGGCCCGCATGCAGCGCAGTTGCGCCGCGTTCTGGGTGTCCTGACCGTCGACGGGCGACACCGGCAGGACGGCCGCGCTGAACGTGCCGCTCGCGGCGCCGCCGGGGACGTAGGCGATCGTCGCCTGCTCGTCGAGCTGCTGGGGAGCGTTGACGTTCGCGCTCGCGAACGTCGGGACCAGCGCGAGCACGAGCGACGACGCGACGACCGCCCGCCGTAGTGAGATTCCAGACATGTGACTGACCTCCACCATCCGCGATCATCGGCTCACGGGAATAACGGCAAGTAACTCACAACTCATCCGCAAAGGAGTCACATCATCATGCAGCCGAGAATCCTCGCCATCGCCGCCCTGGCGGCGTGCGCGATCGCAGTCCCGGTCACGGCCGCTCAGGCGAGCGCGAGCCGCAGCAGCGTCACCCACCCCGCGGCGGGCAGCGGCGCGTTCGACGTCACGGGCTCGATCTCCGGCCGGCGCAACCAGTCGCGGACGACGATCACGGGCACGTGGTCGCTGAAGATCGTCACCTACGACCCGGCCGACCCGACCGGGACGACGGTGAAGGACACCTGTGACTCGGGCAAGGTGAAGTACACGGCCAAGAACTAGGAGCCCGTCGGTTGCCGCCCCTCTAGGCTGGCTTGTCGAATTCCTCGACGAGCCAGCCGCAGCTCGGCGGTCATGAGCGTGTGGCCCTCGTTCTGGGAGGCGACCTTGTAGGAGTCCAGCGCGCTGCCGCCCGCGTCCGCCGGGTCCGGGACCGGCTCGTAGGGGTCGCTTGGGTCGGCGACGTCCACGGCGCTTGCGACCGGCACGAAGCAGACGTCCGGGAATGCCGCGGTCGCCTCGAACCCGGCGTCCTTCAGCGCCTCGGCGGCGATGGCGAAGCTGTCGAGCGTTCCGCCGGGCGCGCCGTCCAGCGGCGGGATGTCCGCGGTTGGATGGTGATGTCGCCGAGGCCGAGCGCGCGGGTCAGCGTGGCGACGAGCGTCAAGGCGTCCTTGTCCTTCTCGACGGCCTGCGCGTAGAGCGTCGCGCTCGGCTGCAGGAGCTTCGGTGCCCACACGAGGTTCGGCCCTGCCGCGATGTCAAGGCCCTGCCCGTCGCCGCGGCCGTTGGCGACCGCGACCTTGCGCGGCCGCTGGGGCCAGTTGCCGACGGCCTCCAAGGCGGCGAGGAAGTCCGCGCGCGCCTGGTCGGGCTCAAACGCCGGGCCGACCGGCTCGGGCGGGGTGCCGGGCTCGGCGTGCTTGCTCGTGTGCTTCCACAAGAGCTCGCGCGCGGCCGGGCTGTTGATGAGCGCCGACATCCCCTTCATCTGCTCCTTCTTGTCCGGTGCGATCGGCAGCGCATCGGCCAGTGCCGCGAGGAAGTGCGCGAAGACCTGCAGGCTGATCGGGATCCAGGCGCCTTGGTGCGGGCTGTCGTAGGAGAAGTACGTCGCGGTGCAGTGGTCGATGTCGTCGTGCTCCATCGCCGCAAGCGCGTAGCGCGTGACCAGGCCACCCATGCTCAGTCCTCCGACGACCAGCGACTCGCCGTTGTCGGGCTTCTCCGCGATGGCCTTGAGGACGCACTGCCTCGCGACCGCCGCGTTGGTGCGGATCGGCACGTTGCGCGAGTCGTAGCCGAGGATGATCACGTCGCGGCCGCTCTCGTGCAGCTGCTTGCCCCACGGGTGCGCGCCGCTGCTCCCCATCGCCCACAGACCGGCCCACTCGTTCAGCGCGCTTGCCCCCGCACCGAACCCGTCGGCGATGATCACGGGCTTGGTCACCGTCGGGTTGTCCGGAACGCGGTACACCCAGCCCCTGCCGCCGTCGAACTCCCACGTCTCGTCGGGGTCCGGATAGGCCGGGACGCCGATGACCGGATGCGCATCGAATGCGTGTGTGAGCTTTGCGCCGAGGGCTTGCGCCTGCTCGTCTGTGAGATCGAACGTCTCTTCGGCCATCGTCTCCCTTTCCCCTATGGGACACCGTCCACGTCACCCGGCGTCACAGTCACCTCAAGCCGCCGGGCGCCCGGGTCGTCAACCTAGCGCCCGTGTCGCAAACGCGCAAGACGCCGACACGAGACGATCACCAGCTCGTTGTCAGCCGCCCGATCCACTCAATTCCGGGCGGGCTGCCGCGCTCCATCGCACCGTAAAGGGGTCGACGAAGATGGGCGCGGCTGCGGGCGCCGGCGAGGTCGTCGCGCGAGGAGACTGGAGCGGCGCGGACCCGCGCCGCGACCCCCGCCGGCGGGCGCCGGACCTTGCCGGGGCGCGGCGAATCCCACCCGGCGGGTGGCGCGCCGTCACCCTGCTCGCGGTCGTCGCTGCCGTAGCCGTCGGGATCGTGCCGCTGTCCGGCGGAGGAGGTAGCCACGCTCGCCAGGCTGTCGTTTCGACGGACATCGGCACGTCGACTCGCGCACGCGCAAGGTGGACGTGCGGATCGCCGTCGGCCCCGAGCCGCGCACGCTCGCGATCGGCGGCGGCTACTTGTGGGTCATGGCGGCCAGGACGGCATGCTGCGACGCATGAGCCTGCGCACCCGGAGCCTGGTCGGCAAGCCGCTGCGCGTCGATCTGCACGGCGCCGGCGTGGCATTCGGCGAAGGGCGCGCGTGGGCGACGGCCGCGCACGGCGAGGAGTTCCGCGCACCCGGGACGTCGAAGGGCTTCGCGCCCTGACGCCGAGCGCGAGCGCGCCGCCCGCGACCGCGGGACGCCTCTCAGCCGTTTGAGCCGCGCAAGAACGCCGCCGATCGCGCAACGTCCGGGCTGAGGAACCTATCGTGCGCGAGAAACGGGACGACCCGCCGGTACGCGTCGAGGAACGGCCCGGTGTAGCGGCCCAACGGCAGCCCGGGATGCTCGCGCTGGCGCAAGTTGACGGCCTGGGCGGCATGCATGAGCTCGACGCCGAGGATGCCGTAGAGGTTGTCCACCAACGTGCCGGCGTTCGTGGCGGCGGCCGCGGCGTTCGTCGCGGTGTCCTCGATGTCGCCTGCCACGGGCGTCACGTCAAGCGAGACGGGGTCGGCGAGGCGGCGGTTGCGGGCATCCAGGTCGGCGGGAATCTTCTGGATGGCCGCGAAGCCGATCGAGGTCGCATCCGACGTGAGAAAGCGACTGAGATGCGTGAATTCCGGATCGGCGAGGCGCAAGGTCCGTTGAACCGCCGTACCCGAGACGTGCGCGAGCGCGTCCAGCAGCGACTCGACCTGCACGACCCACGACAGCGGCTCGAAGCTTGAGGTCGGGATCACGGCGCCGTGGATGCCGTTGCCGTCGACGTAGTACGAGCGCTCCTGCTTCGTCGCGCCGGCGGGCGGCCGCACGTCGAGCAGCACGGTCGGGTTGTCGTCGGAGCTGTTCATCTGCAGTCGCAACTGCCCGTCCACGCGTGCGAGGACGGCGTCGGCCGTGCCCAGGACGTGGCTGAACGTGCGGTAGCTCAGCGGGTCCTGCAGCGCTCGGGTCGGCGAGTCCGACCACAGGTAGCTGCCGCTGAGATCGCGACGTATCGCCGCGGCGGCGCGTGCCTGCCCGGGGAACGCGCGCACGTTCTGCACCACGGCGAGGAACGGCGCGACGTTGCCGTCAAGGCCCTCCAAGCTCAGGCTGAACACCCGCCGCCCGCGCTCGAGCAGATGGCTGGCGTCGCTGACCGCGAGGACGGCGATGGCGGTCGAGTACGCGTTGGAGCTGAAGATCGACAGCGCGTCCTTCGCGAACGGGACGATCGGCTTGAGCCCGGCCGCACGCAGGGCGGCTGCGGCCGAGGTTCTCCGGCCGCGATACGTCACCTGGCCTTCACCCATCAGCGCAAGCCCGACGTGCGCGAGGATGTCGATGTCGGCCTCTCCCACGGTGCCCTGGCTCGGCACGACAGGCGTGATGTGATGGTTGAGGAAGTCCCGCAGCGCGCGTGCGACCTGCGGCTGCACGCCCGTGTGACCGATCAGCATCGCGTTGAGGCGAATCGCCATCGCCCCTCGCACGACCTCCTTGGTCGCGGGCTCGCCGAACGCCGTCGCTTGGACCCGCAGCAGGTTGGCGTTGAACTGCTCGGAGAGCTTGCGGGCCTCGCTGTCGATCTCCCCGCCCTTGAAGATCGTCTTGTCCTTGTTCTCCCCCACGCCGCGCGTCAGGCCGTAGATCGGCTTGTTCTCGCGTGCTGCCTGAAACAGCAGGTCGAAGGACCGCTGCACGCGCGCCATCACCGTCTCGCGCACGCTGACGGACGCGCCGCCGCGCGCGACGGCGACGACGTCGTCGCGCGTCAAGCGGTGTCCGTCGAGCGGGACGTTGGCGATGCGGCCGTCGCCGGCGGCAGGCGCGACGGCGGGCTGCCCCATGCCGAGCACGACAACGAGGACGGCGAGCCCGGGTGATCGCACCGCCCATCGCGAGTGACGCGGACGCATCGGCCGGCAGGAACGCTCAGACACAGGACTTCCCCCCTCTGGAAGAACGAGACACGGCGCGACGAGCGCACTGGACGTCACCCGTCGACAACCGGGCGTTCACTCGTGGCTCGCGTAGCCTCGTGATGAGCAGCGTCCAAGTCAAGCCGCGCGCCGCGACCACGGGCGAGTGGGCGGGCAGGGCTCAGGCCGCTGCCGACGTCACTTCGGAAGCAGCCTTCTTGACGAGCTCAGCCACCGCTGCCGGCTGCGACACGTAGATCGCATGGCTGCCGGCAGCCTCCTCGACGGTTGAGCCCGCTCGCCCGGACATCTCGCGCTGGGCCGACGGCGGGATCATGCGGTCGTCGGTGGCGACGAGGTACCAGCTCGGCTTGCTGCGCCACGCCGCCTCGCTGATCGTCCCGCCCAAGGCGTCGACGCCCCACGGCACCTGTGAGTCGGCCATGAACGCCGCCAGCTCGGCATCGAGGTCGGCCGCAAACGCATGGTGGAACTTCTCCCGATCGAGGAACAGGAATCCATCCTGTGGCGGCAAGATCGGCGGTCCGGGTCCGTCCTTGGGAAATCCGGCGATCAGCGTGTTCACCGATTCGCCCTTGTCCGGCGCGAAGGCCGCGATGTAGACGAGCGCCGCCACGTTGGGGTTGTTGCCGGCCTCGGTGATCACCGCGCCGCCATAGGAGTGACCGACGAGGACGACCGGCTCGTCCTGCGCGTCGACGATGCGGGTGGTCGCGGCGGCGTCGCCTTCGAGCGACAGCGTCGGGTTCTGGACGATGCTGACGCTGTAGCCGTCCTCCTTCAGCAGGCCGTAGACCTTCTGCCAGCCCGAGCCGTCGACGAAACCACCGTGGACGAGAACGACCGTGCCCGGTCTGGTCATGATGCCTCCTTCGAGAGGGGTGGGGAGCGGTGACGGCGAGCCTAGATCGCGTCCAAGGCCGAAGTCAATCGAGCCACGGCTGCACCGGGGGGCTCCCGTGGGCTGGGAAACGTCCGCACGTTGCGGGATAGACTCGCGGCGCCAGGCAATCGATCTCAGCGGACGTGGCCGGGAGCATGCCACAGGGACGAGCCGGCCGAGATGCTCGGCGAGTGCGCTTTCGCGTGTCGCTCGCCGACAAGGTCGACAACGTCCGGGCGATCCTCGACGACTCCGCCGACGGGCCGGCGGCGGTCGATCACGCCGACGCGTGCTGGTACTACACAAGCCTCGCGCGCGCCTTCGAGCGACTTCAGCCGGGCGCACGCGCGGACGAGCTCGCCGAGATGTCAGGCGAGCTTCGGCGCAGATCGCACGCGGCCAACTGAAACCCGCGGCTCGCCGCTGCGCCCGAGTCAGCGACCGCGAGCTCTCCTTCGCTCGACCTTCGTCCCGGCCCGCCGATCGGCGGTCGGCGTGGTGATCGTGATCACGCCCAAGCCGAGCGAGAGGCTCCGAACGCCTCCCAGCAAGCACAAGCCGTTCTGAGCGACGATCGCCGGCACGAACGAGATCTTCGAGCCCGTGAGCGGGCCCTCCACGATCTTCGCGTTGATGCCCAGCGCCCCGCTCGTCGGATCGGTGCTGACCGAGAGGTCGATCTTCCCCGTCGACCCGTCGCTCCACAAGGCCGAGCTTCCATCCCCGACGATCGTCATCGGAGCGGGTGAGCAGCCCGTGGCCACCAGCGGCGTGGTCCCGAAGATGACCGCGGATCGAAGCCGCGTGTAGCGGCCGCTGGGCGACGTGCAGCTTGACGCCAAGCCGAGTCCCGTCGCCTTGCTCGTGTTGAAGTTCAGCGGCGGGTTGAAGTTGAACTGCGCGGAGCCGACGCAGACCAGGTCGACCGTCGGGAGCGCTGCTTGGGCGCTCGGAGCAGCCAGCATGCCGGCGCAGCAGCTCACCGTCAGGGCCAGCGCTCGCAGAGGGGACACGGCGGTCAGTAGCGATCCATGATGAGCCGCGTCTTCAGGCCGTCCTCAGGCAGCAACCAGCCCTTGCTCTGCAGGTCGGCCATGAGATCGTCGTGCTTGCTGGACGCGGTCGTGCGGCTCGTGGTCTTGAAGGAGGCCTCGACGATGTCCTCCATCGCCGTGCCCGCGGCGTCACGGATCGGCCAGACCTCGACGTAGAGCTTCAGCGCGCTCCACGTGCCGATCCAGCGCTTGGCGCGGACGGGGCCGTAGATGCGCGAGATCGCCAGCGCATCGGCGCCCCAGTGCTTGGCGACCCAGTGGTCGAACTTACCCGGTGCGTCA
Organism: uncultured Actinomycetes bacterium; assembly: GCA_963743055.1. Lineage (GTDB taxonomy): Bacteria > Actinomycetota > Thermoleophilia > Solirubrobacterales > Solirubrobacteraceae > CADCVQ01. Next base: position 336,434 of record CAVUOK010000013.1, read on the forward strand.
TGGCTCAGGATCGATCGCGACTCAGCCTCGTCGGGCAGCTCCATGCCCTTGCAGCCCGAGCACGAGGCCTGCTTCGCCCGGCCGATCGACAGGGTCTGCTTCTCGTAGCCCCACTCGATCTGCGCCTCGTAGTTGGTCGCATCGTCGTCGAAGCCCTCGGCCGCGGCCGTCGCCAGCGCGCCGTCGATGTCGCCGCCCGTGACCGGGTAGCGCTTCTTGTAGGTCAGCTCGAGATCCGGCTCGCCCTCGGTCTTGCGCACACGCGGCGACCAGCCGTTGCGGAAGAGCTCCTTGCTGTCGGTGTCGAGGAACTGGATGTTCATCTTCAGCACGCTCGAGGGGATGCCGAAGGCCGCGCGCACGACGCTCGTGAGCTTGTGGTCGCTGTCGAGGACGGCTGAAGGCTCCAGCAGCAGCTTGACCTCGTAGTCCGGCTTCATCATGTGAAACCCACCTCCCCCGGGCTGGCGGCGGCCACCGCGGCGACCGTCGCAGGATGGTGCAAGGATAGGTGAAACCGGTCGCTTTGCGTGAATATCGGCGGGTGTGCGCGTGGGTGCCGATGCTACGGCCGCGCGAAGGTTCTTGATGGAATGGCGCTTGCCGATGATCCTCGACACCCTGGAGATCCCGATCGTCCTCGCGCCGCTGGCCGGCGGCCCGGCGACGGTCGATCTGGCCGTCGCGGTGAGCGACGCCGGAGGGCTGGGCTTTCTGGCTGCGGGCTACCGCACCGCCGCCGACGTGCGCGAGCAGGTGCGCGCCTTTCGCGCTCGCAGCGAGCGGCCGTTCGGCGTCAACGTCTTCGCGCCGCCGGCGACGACCGAGCCCGGGGTCTATGCGAGCTACGTCGAGCGCTTGCGGGGCGAGGCCCGCCGGGCCGGGGTGCCGCTCGGCGAGCCCCGTGCCGACGACGACGACTGGAGCGCGAAGCTCGCCGCGCTGTCCGAGCTCGCCGTGCCCGTCGTGTCGTTCGTCTTCGGCTGCCCGGCGCCCGCTGCCATCGCCGCGCTTCGCGCCGGCGGCACCTCGGTGTGGGTGACGGTCACGAGTCCCGCGGAGGCTCGCCAAGCCGAGGACGCGGGTGCCGGCGCGCTCGTCGTGCAGGGCTATGAGGCGGGCGGGCACCGCGCGTCGTTCTCGGACGGCGACGAGGCGGCCTACGGACTGCTCGCGCTTCTGCAGCTCGTCGGAGCGCGCGCGAGCGTCCCGCTGATCGCGACGGGTGGCATCGCCACCGGGCGTGGTGTCGCCGCGACGCTTGCCGCCGGCGCGAGCGCCGCGCAGATCGGCACGGCGTTTCTGCGCTGTCCCGAAGCCGGCACCTCCGCCGTGCACCGAGCGGCGCTCGCGTCCGCCGCACCGACCGCGCTCACGCGGGCGTTCACCGGCAAGCCCGCACGCGCCATCGTCAACCGCTTCATGCGCGAGCACGGCGTTGCGGCGCCCTCCGCCTATCCCGAGCTGCACTACGTCACAGCCCCCCTGCGACAGGCCGCCCGCGCCAGCGGTGACCCCGACGCCGTGAACCTCTGGGCCGGGCAGGCGCACGAGCTCGGCAGCGACGAGCCCGCGGCGGTCGTCGCGCGCCGGCTTGCCGACGAGGCTCGTATCGCACTGCGAGGCGCAAGGGACCTGCTCGGCGAGTAGCGCGCGCCTGCGCCGTCTCACGGAAGACCGGGCAGCACACGTGGCCTACGCTTTCGCCCATGCGCTGGATGGTGTCGGCATTGATCGTCGCTGCCCTGGCTGCTGTCGCGGTCGCGGCGGCGCTCGCCGGGCGTCACGGCGACCGCGACGCGGTCTGGATCGGCCTCGTCCAGGACGCGCAGCGCGGCGTCGACAACTCCCATCTGCGACTCGAGGAGCTGCTCGCAGGCGATCGCCGCCTGCGACTGGAGAACGACGTCATCAACCCGCTGCGGATGACCGAGCAGATCTGCCGCGCGCTGCGTGACGGCGGCCGCATCGGCGTCCACGACGTCGACGCGCTGGACCGCGCCGCGCCGGCGCGGCTGTGTGCCGCGGTGACGGCGCTGCGCGACGCCGCCTTCCAACGGGCGATCCGGGGCCGCAGCGAGCCGCCGGATGGACCGCTCGCCCGGATCCACGAGCAGCGCTTCCAGGACGCGGTCGCCGCGATGCACTCGCTCGACGTCGCGGTGCAGGTCGAGGTCCGCGACGGCCGCCGACCGCCGGTCATCGCGTGCGCCGTGGCGGCCGCGCTGCTGCTGCTCGCGCTCCTCGCGGCCACAGGCGTCGGGCGCCGCCCGCGATAGGCGGCGGCTGCCCCCGCCCGTGGGCTCCGCCGCCCGGACAAGGAGGACTGCCCGGAAGGCGGCAGAGGCGGCCCGGTCGCGGCTCGGGTAGCGGCGCCCAGAGCGGGTCCGGCGCGGACGCGCCACCACGACGATCCCCGCCCCGGGACCTGTAGCCGGCGGCCCGCTCGACTACGGCGACGACGCGGGCTTGACGCCCACGAGCAACGCCATCTCCAGCCACTTCCAGTAGCAGTCGGCGTCGTCGAAGCCATGCTCGCGCAGCCAGCGCAGCTGCGTCTCGACGTCGAGCAGCCGGTCGGAGGGATCCTCGTGCTCGAGCGGCTCGTCGATCGCCGCGAAGAACTTCAGGTGCAGGCGATGGGACGCCGACGCGACGTGCTCGAAGTTCGCGAACACCCCGCCGGGGTCGAGCAGGCCGAGCACCTCGCCGTACAGCGCGCGCTTGCGCTCATGCTCGAGATGATGGATCGCCATCGACGACACCACGACGTCGAAGCGCCCGAGCGCGGGCAGCGGCGACGTCAGGTCATGGCTGACGAGCTCGACGCGGTCGTCGCCGGCGAAGCGCTTGCCCGCCGCATCGAGCATGAGCTCGGAGAAGTCGAGGCCGACGCCACGCACGCCGGGCCGGTCGACCAGGAGCAGCGCGAGCAGGCGACCGTCGCCCGTCCCGAGGTCGAGGATCCTGCGCGCGTCGCGCGGCACCTGCTCGGCCAGGACGCCCTCGCCCTCCGCGCGATGCGGGACCTCGTCCGCCAGCGCCAGGTAGCGGTTGGCGTGCTCGGCCCTCGTCCACTCCTCGCCGCCGCCGCCGCTCATCGCGCGTCGTCGAGGTCGAGGCGGGTCTGCGTCGGCGGCCGCCGGTCGGCGCGTCGCGTCGCCACCGTGTGCGACCAGTGATCGGCGATCTCCGACGCGGTGACGTGGCGGTAGCTGACGTTGCGCTCGATCGGCTGCACCCGAAGCGTGCCGGGGGTGGCCGCGGCGCCGACGACCTTCGCGTGAAAGAGGCGGCCCTTCTTGTTGCAGCGCACGATGTCGCCGGGCTTGATCGCCGTCAGCCGCATACCGCCCATGCTCGCGCTCCCCGCGGACAGGATCAACCCCGCGCCGCAAAGCCGCCGCGCAACGGGATCAACCCCGCGCCACGCGCCGCCCGCGGAACAGGGCGAGCCGCAGCGGGCCGCGACACCGTCGGCACCGAGGGGGGCGGCCACGATCAGGGTGCGGGCGCCCGCTGCTCGGCAGCGCGCCCCGCGGCCAGCCAGAACGCGCCCGCGACCACGATGAACGCGCCCCACACGACCGCGGCATCCGCCGACGAGGCCGCGAGCGCCCCGGCCATCGCGTACGCCACCGCCTCGGGCAGCGACCCGACCGTGCCCGCGACCGCGCCGGTGCGCCACGACATCCGCGACGCCCCGGCGAGGATCGCGACGGTGTCGCCGAGGATCGGCAGCGGGCGCGTCACGACGACCGCGAACGCACCGCGGCGCTCGAGCAGTTCCTCGGCGCGCCGCCGCTGCCCGGCCGGCACCGCGCGCAGCAGCCGCCCGCCGGTCCGCCGCCCGACCCCGAACCCCACGAGAAAGCAGCCGAGCCGGCCGACCAGCGCCAGGGCGATGCCACCCAACGGCCCGTACAGCGCGCCGAGGCTCACCATCACGACGCTCGACGCGACCGGCAGCACGCTGTCGGCGACGAGCAGCGCGACGCCCAGCACGCCGGCGAACGGGCCGTCGAGCGAGCCCTCCGGCGAGGTCAGCACGTTCGAGCCGAACGCGGACACGACGACGAACGCCGTCAGGAACAGCGCCGCCAGCCCACCGGCGACGGCCCAGTACCTGGTCATGCCAGGCGCGCTACCTGCGGGTCAGCACGACGACCGGGATCTCCCGATCGGTCTTGGCCTGATAGTCGTCGTACGCGGGCCAGACCTCGGTCATCGCCGACCACAGGCGGGCCCGCTCGTCGCCCTCGGCCTCGGACATCACGACAGGCACCTCGTCCGCCTGCACCTGGATCGTCGCCTCGGGATCGGCCTGCAGGTTCTGAAACCACGCGGGGTGATCGGGCGCTCCCCCCTTCGATGCGATCACGACCCAGCGGTCGCCGTCGACGACGTGGATGAGCGGCGTTGTCCGCGGCTCGCCGGACCTCCGGCCTGTCGTGGTCAGCAGCAGGATCGTCGTGCCGCGCCAGTGATAGCCGCGCTCGCCGCCGGTCTCGCGGTAGACGCGGACGTGCTCGGCGCCGAACAGCGCGTCGTCGGATTCGGACATCGACGCGAGTCTAGATGGTCGATCCAGGCCGGCACCGCCATCTGCACCGTCTCGCGGCGCCGGATCGCGACCCGAGGGCTACAAGCGAAAGCGCAGCTCGGACCACAGCGCCTCGTACGCGAGCGCCGCGCGGCCGCGCGGCGCGGTCTGCGCGAGCACGCGGCGATGCTGCGCCATCCGCTCGACGTCCGTCGCGGCCGGGATGACCGACGACAGCACGCCGGCATGCGCCGCCGACAGCTCCGCGATCGTCTCGCGGTGCAACCGCTTGCGCCCGTCGGCCATCGAGAAGAACGCGAGGATCCGCGGGGGCTTGCTCACCTCCGCCGTCACGAAGCGGTGCAGCTGGTCGAACGTCCGCAGCGACAGCGGCGACGGGATCAACGGGACGAGCAGGATGTCGGCCGCGCCGAAGACGCTCTCGGACGCAAGCGAGATCGCCGGCGGGCAGTCGAGGAAGACGTAGCGGTAGTCGCCGGCCACGCCCGCGAGCACGCGCGCCAACCCCTTCGTCGGGCGCTTCACGTCGCCGAGCTCGAGGTCCATGTTGCGATAGGAGAAGTCGGCCGGCAGCAGGTCCAGCAGCTCGTGGTCGGTGCCCTTGAGCTGCGACGCCGCGGAGGTCTTGCCGCCGACGAGCTTGCGCGCCCCGCCCTTGACCTTCGGCTTGATGCGCAGCAGGAACGTCGCGGCGCCCTGCGGGTCGAGGTCCCACAGCAGCGTGCGCACGCCGCCGGACGCCGCGAGCCACGCCAGGTTCACCGAGGCCGACGTCTTGCCGACGCCGCCCTTGATGTTGTAGAGCGCGACGACCGTCGTCATCCGAACGTCTGGTCGACCAGCTTGCGCTGGGACTTGGCGGCGAACCCGGCGAAGCTCTCCGCGAACTGCTCGCGGGCGAGCGCCTGCTCCGCGGCCAGGCGCTGGACGAGCACGCCCATCGCCATCAACGCGGCGGCGCCGCCTTCGAGCGCGGCGACCTCGTCGCCGAGCGACCGCAGCAGCTCGGCCTGGACCTCGCGATCCTGGAAGCGGCCGAGCACGTCCTGCAAGCCCTTCAGCGTCGAGACCATCGGCTTGACGACCGCGCTCGGATACAGCGACGCGAAGAACTCGAGCAGGTAGCGCAGCTCCTTGCCCTTCTTGCGCAGGTCGTGCAGCGCCTCGTGCGGCGATCCGTCGTCGATCGCCGAGCCCATCTTCACCATCTGGCGATACACCTTCGAGATCCGCTCGCCGGCCACGTCGGCCACCGGGCGCGCCGCGTCCGGGCGGTCGTCCTCCGCGGACTCGACGAGGCGATCGACGTACTCGCCCCAGTTCTCGAGCAGCGCATGCGTGCGCGGCGACTCGAGCGCGCGGACCATCGCGCGGCGCTCGGCGACGAGGTGGTCCTCGAGCAGCGTGCGCAGCGGCGCGACGTCGCCGGCGACCTCGGCCGGCAGCCCCTCGGCGAGCTCGCCGAACTCGAGCAGCTGCACGTCGAGGTCGCGCGTCGGACCCGTGATCGCCTGCAGCTCCTTGAAGCCGTCGCGAAACGCCCGCAGCGGCTCGGGCGCGAACACGCCGCGCAACTCGCGCTGCAGCGCGCGCGTGCGCCGCACCGCGACGCGCAGGTCGTGGAGGAACTCGGAGTCCGTGTCGGCGAGGGTCCCCGGCGTGTTGACCTCGACGACCTCGATCAGCCGGCGCAGGATCACGACGGCCGCCGCGTCGGCGCGCGACGACGGATCGAGGTCCACGCGCAGCTTCGACGACACCCCGCCGACGCGACCGCCGACCGCCTCGACGGCGTCGTCCTGCACCGGCCGGGACGCAGCGGCAAGGCCCAGCGCGTCGCCCAGCAGCGCCGACACCTCGCGCAGCTCGCGGTCGTAGCCGAGCACCCCGACGACGTGCAGTCGCGGCGCGATCCGCACGCCCGGCGCGTCGCCCGCCAGCGCGACCGGCTCCTCGACGCGCAGCCGCACGACGATCTTGCCGAGCTCGTCGAGCACGTTGATCGGGAGCTGGCGGCTGCGCACCCGCACGACCGGGACGAGCGCGCGCATCTCGATGAGCGGCGCGATCCGCTCGCGCAGCGGACCGGCGCCGAGATCGCCGGCCAGCAGCCGCGTCGCGCCGCGCGTGAGGCCGTCGGTGGCGTGCTCGGCGTACGTCGTCGCGTCGATCAGCGCGAGCCGCCGGCCCGCCTCGACGAGCGCCAGCCCGTCGCCGCGCACGCGGCCGTCGAACGTGTCCCAGAACGTGCGCTCGACGGTGTGCGCCTTGCTCGTGACGACAGGGACCTCGCCGGCGAGCCGGTCCGCCACGGCGGACGCGGACAGGTCGTCCGGGAGCAGCAGCTGCAGGCCTTCGGCTGGCACGCGCGTAGTCTCTCAACGATCTCGCGCCAAGCCATGTGTGGCTTGCTTTTGACCCGGGTAAGGGTCCGTCGAGAGGTTGCGGCGACGGACGGGAGCCGCGAGCTTTCCAGCAGACCAGACGGGACGACCGGCAGCCGCTCCAAGCGCCGCCAGCGGACCCATGGCTCATGTTGTTGACTCCAAGGAGGCCGACCTCATGCGTGGTGGCAACGCGCGAATCACTGATCCGGGCAACGGACCGCAACTCGCGAGCAGCGGTCCCGACGCCCGCGGACGACGCGACCGGGCGCTCTTCGCCCGCATGGCCGACGGCGACCCGCGCGCTCGCGCCGAGCTCGTCGAGCGCTTCATGCCGCTCGCCCGATCGCTTGCCCGGCGCTACGAGAGCTCCGGCGAGCCGATGGACGACCTCGTGCAGGTCGCCTCGATGGCGCTCGTCAAGGCCATCGACCGCTTCGACGCGTCGCGCGGGCACGCGTTCACGAGCTTCGCCGTGCCGACGATCGTCGGCGAGCTGAAGCGCCACTTCCGCGACCGCACGTGGGCGGTGCGCCCGCCGCGCGAGCTGCAGGAGCTGATCATGCGCATCGACCGCACCTCGACGAAGCTGTCGCAGGACCTCGACCGCGCGCCGACCGTCGCCGAGCTCGCGCAGGCCGCGGGCGCCGACGAGGAGCACGTGCTCGAGGCGCTGCAGGCGCGCAGCGGCCGCGGCGCGCTGTCGATCCACGCGCCGCAGTCGCGCGAGGCGGACGCGGCCTCGCTCGAGGACAGCGTCGGCATCGACGACGACGGCTTCGAGCGCGCCGAGTCGCGCGCGATGCTCGACGGGCTGTGCGGCGGGCTGTCGCCTCGCGCGCGCGATGTCCTGAGGATGCGCTTCGAGGAGGACCTCACGCAGGCCGAGATCGGCGAGCGGCTCGGGGTCAGCCAGATGCAGGTGTCGCGGATCATCCGGCAGACGATCGCGCACCTGCATCACATCGCCGAGCACCGCGAGATGCTCGCCGCCGCGCGGTGACCGCCTCGAGCGGATCTCCGCGATCGGGACGTTTCTCCACCCGACCTGGACGAACGGCATGCATCGATTGGGCCCTTATCGGTAAGAACCGGAGCAATGGATCGGACACCGAGCGCACGATGAGCGACCTCGTCTCTCCCCCGGCGCTGCGCGTCACGCTGCCCGCCCACCGCGACAGCCTCGCGCTGCTGCGCCACGTCGTGCGCGGCTTTCGCGACGCCTACGAGATCGGCGCCGCCACGATGGACGACATCGTGCTGGCCGTCAGCGAGGCGGCGACGAACGCGGTCGTCCACGCGTACGGCGGGCGCATGGGCACGATGACCGTCGTCGCGCGCATGGACGACGGTCGCCTGCACGTCCTCGTCCGCGATCACGGCTGCGGCATCGTGCCGCCGGACGACACTCCGCGGCCCGGGCACGGGCTCGCGCTCATGGACCACGTAGCGGCGTCGCTCGAGATCATCGGCAGCGCGGCCGGCACCGACGCGATCATGACCTTCGACCTCGAGTCCGCGCACGACCGGGGCGCGCTCGGCGATCTCGGCCCGCCTCCGTGAGCTGCGCGACCGAGCTGACCGTGCAGGTCAGCGCCGGTCGTAGCCGGGCGCGCCTGCCGGTGCTGCGGCGCGCGGTCGCGGGCACGTCGTCGAAGGCGGGCCTGCCCGTCGACCGCATCGACGACGCGATCCTCATCCTCGAGGCGTTGCTCGCGGACGCCGGCACGGCGTGCTCCGAGGAGGTCCACCTCGTCCTGACCGCCCGGCCGGGGAGCTTCGCGCTGCTCATGGGCCCGCTTCGGGCACCGAGGCGGCGCGTTTGCTCGCCGACGCCGCGCTGCCGATGGTCGGCCCGGTCATCGAGCGCTTGGCGTCGGCCGCGTTCACCGTCGACGACGGCAGCCACCTGCTGATCGTCATCGACGGGCCGCCGGCGTAGCCTCGCACCACAGGTTCTTCACTCGAACCAGGGCCTGAGCAGGGAAAAACCCGGGTGTGCGCCAACGTCTCGGCCCGGTCGCCTCCGCCACTGCGCTTCCGGCGGGCCCGTGACCGGCGCGGCCGTCGACACGCGCGGCACCGGCGACCCGCTCGTCCTCCTGCACGGTCTCGCCACGACACGCGCGATCTGGGTCCACGTGGCGCCGCTGCTCGCCCGCGGCCGGCGGGTCGTGACGCTCGACGTCCCCGGCTTCGGCGCCGCCGCTCCGGTGGGCCGCGGGTTCGACCTGGGGCAGGTCGCCGACGCCGTCATCGGCGACCTGCGCGCCGCCGGCGTCGCCGAGCCGTTCGATCTCGCGGGCCACTCGCTGGGCGCCGCGATCGCGCTGACGCTCGCGGTGCGCCATGACGGCGCCGTGCGCAGCCTCGTCCTCGTGTCGCCGGCGGGGTTGCGCCCGCTGCCGTTTCCCGTCGGCGCGGCGGCCGGCGTCGCGGCGGAGCTGTTCATTCCGGCCCGCCGCCACGCGTCGGCGCTCGCGACGTGGGGCTGGGGGCGGCGGCTGCTGATGACCGGCGGGGTCGTCGACGGCGCGGCGCTCTCGCCGCATGTCGTGCGCGCGCTGATTGGCAACTCGCGCGGCGCGCGGCGCACCGGCGCGGCGCTGGCCGCCGTCGTCCACGCCGACCTGCGCCCGGCGCTCGCCGGCCTCGACGTGCCCGTCGGCGCGCTCTGGGGCGCCGGCGATCGCGTCATCCCGCCGGGCGAGGCGCACACCGTGCTCGCGCTGCGTCCCGGCGCGGCCTGCGAGGTCATCGACGGCGCGGGTCACATCTCGATGGTCGAGCGACCGGCGGTGTTCGCCGCGGCGCTCGAGCGGATCCTGGTGGCGATCGCGTGACCGGCTGCGAGGCGCTGCGCCTGCGCGACGGACGCCGGCTCGCCTACCGCGCGGTCGGCCCGCGCGGCGGCGCGCTCGTGCTCTACCTCCACGGGGCGATCGGCGCACCGCAGTCCGCCTGTCCGCAGCTCGAGTCGATCGTCGAGGCGCTGGGGCTGCGCTACGTCCTCGTCAGCCGCCCCGGCTTCGGCGACTCCGACCCGCTGCGCGGCCGCACGCTGACGAGCTTCGCCGGCGACGTCGCGCAGTTCGCCGACGCGCTCGGGCGTCCGCGCTTCGCGGTCGTCGGCGTGTCGGCCGGCGGCCCGTACGCGCTCGCCTGCGCGTACGCGCTGCCCGAGCGCGTGCAGGTCGCGAGCGTCGTGAGCTGCATGGCCCCGGGTCGCGGCGCTTCGCCGGCGCCGCTCGGGGCGACTGGCGGTCGCGGTGCAGGGGCCGCGGCGAGGGCGGCTGCCACCACCGCGACCGGCCGCGGTGCAAAGGCCGCGGCGAGCGCGGCTGCCCCCGCCGCGCCCGGCACCACCGCCGCCGGTCTGCCGGTGGCCGCGCGCGCCGGGCTGCGCCTGCTGGGCGCGCACCCGCGCGCGTGCTCGCGGACGGGCGACGCCCTGCTGGCGCTCGCGCGCCGCAATCCGCAGCTCGTCGCCCGCGTGATCTACGCGGGCGCGGCGCGCGACGACCGCCGGCTCATCGACGAGCCCGGCGTCCGCGCCGAGGCGACGCGGCGCTTCCTCGCCGCGGCGCGCGGTGGCGTCGGCGGCATGGTCGACGACTACCGCCTGTGCGCCGCCCCGTGGGGCTTTGACCCCGCCGCCGTCGTGCCGCCGGTGCAGCTCTGGCACGGCGCGCTCGACGCGCTCGTGCCGGTCGACGAGGCGATCGGGCTGGCCGCCGCGCTGCCGCGCGTCCGGATCGCGCTGCATCCCGGCGAGGGCCACTTCTTCTACGGCCGCAGGCTGCGCGAGATCCTCGGGACGCTCGCCTCCGCCACCGACGCGGCCGGCAGCAGGTCGGCCAGCAGCGTCGACCAGCCGAACTCGCGCGCGCCGAGCCCCTGCCCCGACGTCGGGTGGTAGTACTCGCGAAAGCCGCTGGCGAGCGCCGCGTCGGCGAGCGAGCGCACGATCGCGTCCGCCGCCGCGTCGTAGCCGAGCTCGCGCATCGCCGGCACGAGCAGCCACGCCGTGTTGACCCATGACGGCCCGCGCCAGGTGCGAAAGCGATCCCAGCGCGGGTTGTACGACGGCTCCTCCATGCTCACCGACGGGATCCCGACCGGCGCGCGATAGCGGCGCGGATCGAGCAGGTGCTCCTCGACGATCCGCCGCCGCACGTCCTCGGGGATACCACGCAATGCGAGCGGTGACAGCGCCGACCACGTCGAGACGCGCACCGGCTGCTCGCCGGGGCCGGCGAGGTCGAAGAACAACCCCGTGCGCTCGTCCAGGCAGCGCTCGAGCAGCGCCCGCTCGACGCGCTCGGCCTTGCGCGTCCACGCCGCGTCGCCGCTGAGACGCCCCATCGCGTGCAGCGACAGCGCGAACGCGACGTTCACCCAGACGTCCTCGACGTGGTGGTCGTAGCGCGCGATCAGCGTCTGCGAGTCCCACCGCGCGCGGCGCCCGCGCTCGAGCAGCACCACGTAGCCCGCGCGATCGTGCGTGAGGCGGCCGAAGACCTGCTCGTACTTCGGCGAGTCGTCCAGGCCGGACTCGTCGGGCACGACGATCGTCAGCAGGCCGTCGCGGTCGGGGTCGCGGTGGTGCTCGAGCCAGTGCAGGTGCGCGGCGAGCTGCGCGAGCGCCTCGGTGCGAAAGCCGCGCGCGTCCGGCGACGCGTCCGCCACGAGCTCCCAGGCGAACGCCAGCAGCGGCGGCCCGATCGTCTCCGTGCAGCGGTCGCCGAACGGCCGCCGCGTCGCGTACAGCGGCGCGCGGCGCCAGCCGGCGGGCGTGTCCCAGAAGACCGTGTGCGGGAGAAAGCCGTCCGGGCGCCCGGACCGCAGGACCGTGCGCAGCTCCTCGCGGGCGCGCGCCGGATCGACGTCGCGCCAGGCGATCGCGTGAAAGCACGAGTCCCAGTGCCACATGTGCCGGTAGCGCGGCGGCGCCGGGCAGGTGAACGCGTACGGCACGCCGTCGCCGCGGATCCCTTCGCGCCAGTTCGCGCGCAGGACGCGCTCGGCGCCCGCGCGCAGCGCGGGCAGGCGCTGCAGGACTCGCCGCCCCGCTGCAGGCGCGCGAGCTGCGCGGTCTCGGCTTCGAACGCGGCCGCCCACGTCGAGCGGGCGGCGAGCCTGGCCGCGGCGACGCGGTCGGGCTCGGCGGCGCGCGCCGCCTCGATCGCGGCGAGCAGCCCGCCGACGTCGCCGGGCTCGAAGGTGCGCGCGAGCAGGCCGATGTGCTTGGCCGACGGGGCCGTCGCGCACGTCACGACGCACGCGCCGCTCGCGGCGGACTCGAGGCCGACGAGGCCGAACGTCTCGTGCGCGCCCGGCATGACGACCGCGCGCGCGGCCGCGTACGCGCGGGCGAGCTCCGCGCGATCGGCGATGTAGGGCCGCCACTGCACGCGCGCGCCGAGGCCGAGGCTCTCCGCCAGGCGCCGCAAGCGCCGCTCGATCGGGCCGCGCCCGTGCAGCCGCAGCGACCACGGCTCGCGCGAGCGCGCCGCCGCGTGCAGCAGCTCGACGACGCCCTTCTCGCGCCCGAGCCGGCCGACGTACAGGACGTGGTCCTCGCGCGTGACGCCGGGCTGCGGCGCGAACGCGGGGTGCAGGCCGAAGCGCAACGGGATCGTCGCCGGGCGCCCGCAGTCCGCGCGCGGGTCGACGGCCGAGACGATCGCGTCGGCCTCGCGGTAGGCGTGGTGCATCCACGCGCGCAGGACCGGATGCCACAGCCGGTCGGGCCCCGGCAGTCCGGCGGCGTCGAGCGCGATCGAGCCGTGATGGACGGCGACGACCTGCGCGCCGATCTCGTGCGCCGCGTGCGCGACGCGCAGCGGTCCCCAGAACGGGTCGTGCAGCACGACGACGTCCGGTCGCAGCGCGCGCAGCGTCGCCCGCAGCGCGCCGACGCCGATCGGCACGCGGTAGCCGTTCGTGGCCGCGAGGCGCAGCGACGGCAGCTCGTGGCGGGTCGCGTCGCCGCCGCCGGTGCCGGGGACGATCACGTGGTGCTCGATGGCCCCCGTGGCTCGTGCCCAGGCCGCCTTGGCATCCACGTACGTGCGGATCCCGCCCGAGCGCTCGCCGTAGAACAGCGCCACGTCGGCGACCCGAAGCCGCGGCGCGGCGACCGCGCGCAACGCCGGCGCGCGCCGCCGCTCGGAGCGCTGGCGCGCTTCGAGCACCGCCGCCGGCTCAAGCGACACGACGGCCGTCCGCGTGGCCCTCGGCGCCCGTGTCCACGGCCCGCCGGTAGCCGTCGGCGAGGCGCTGCAGCGAGCGCTCCCAGGTGCGCTCGCGGACGGCGTCCAGCGCGTTGCGAGCGAGGCGCTCGCGCTGCAGGGGCTGGGCGGCGAGCTCGCACACGGCGGCAGCCAGGTCGCCCGCGTCTGCCGGGCACAGGCGACCTGTCATGCCGTCCGTGACGATGCTCGTCGGCCCGCCTTCGCCGACGGCGACGACGGCCAGCCCGCTCGCTTGCGCCTCGAGCAGGACCTGGCCGAACGTGTCCGTGCGGCTGGCGAAGAGGAAGACGTCGGCGCTCGCGTAGGCGGCTGCGAGCGCGTCGCCCTCGAGCCATCCGAGGAACGTCGCGTGCTCGCCGAGGCGCTCCCGCAGCGCGTCCTCCTCGGGCCCGCCGCCGGCGAGCGCGAGGTGCAGGCGGGGGTCGCGCTCGCGTGCTTGCAGGAACGCGTCGGCGAGCAGGTCGGCGCCCTTCTCGCGGGTGAGGCGACCCGCGTACAGGACCGTGATCTCGCCGGGCAGCAGCTGCGCGTCGCGGCGCTCGGGCGAGAAGCGGGAGAGGTCGACGCCACGGTCCCAGCGGCCGATGCGCTCGTCTTGCACGCCCATCGCGCGCAGCACCTCGTCGGAGGCGGGGCTCGGCGACAGCACGCGCCGGCACTGCCCGTAGAACGCGCCGATCGCGATCCGCGCGGCGATCTCGAGGCCGGGGTCCTGCGAGCGCAGGCCCGCGTAGGCGGCGAGCTCGGTGTGGTAGCTGCCGAGCACCGGCACGCCCATCATCCGGGCGATGACGCCCGCGGCCGCGCCGGACGGGCCGGGCGAGCAGAGGTGCACGAGGTCGTAGCGCCCGTCGGCGAGGACCTCGACGATCGCCGGCAGGCTCGGCACGCCCACCTTCAGGCCGGCGTAGAACGGGATGTCGATCTCGGCGACCGCGCTCAGCCTGCGATCGACGTTCGCGTCGGTGCCGACGACCTCGACCTCGAAGCCGGGCACGCCGCGCTCGCGCAGCTCGTCGAGCGTGTGCGTGACGCCGTGCATGCCGCCGACGGCGTCGGCGACGAGGGCGACGCGCAGCGGCTCGCCGTCGCGGTGGGCGAGCTTGCCCTTCTCGCGGCCGAGGAACGCGGCGGCCGGCGCGTACGGGATCGCGGCGAGGCAGGCGTCGAAGAGCGTCGTCGCTGCGGCTGCGACGTCCGCGCCGCCGGGTGCTGCCGCTGCGATCTGCTCGACCGCCTTGGCGAGCTTGCGCTCGTGGCAGCGCCGGGCGCGACGGAAGAGGTCGGCGTGGCTGAAGTCCTCGCCCTGCAGGAGGGCGAGCAGCTCGGGCTCGGTGAGGTGCAGGTCGACCGAGGACATCCAGGCGCGCAGCAGCGCGCGGGCGTCCTCCGGGCCGAGGCCGGTGCCGGTCGCGCCGGTGCGCGCGTCGCCTTCGCGCATGAGCCGCTGGACCATCTCGAAGACGGCCTCGGGGTTCGGCTTGGCCGCCGTCGCGCCGTCGGTTGTGGTGTCGCTGCCGCCGCCGAGGCCGAGCGCGCGGGTCGCGAGGCCCATGGCGGCGTGCGTCCACTTCGCGGCGCTGCCCTGCTCGCCGCGGGCGCGGGCGTTGCCGAGCACGATGTGGTCGAGGAACTGGCGCCAGCTCGCGGCCGCCGGCGTCTCGGTGAACGTGCGGCCGATGTCGACGCCGGCGTGGTCGTCCGAGCCGCCGACGCCGGTGCCGCCGTGGGTCTCGATGTAGACGACGGCCGGCGCGTTCAGCTCCCGTGCGCGGGAGCCGTTGCGGGTCTCCCAGATTCCGAAGAGCTGCGCGAGGCGGCGGCGGTGGCGTGGGAGCAGCGGCGCCTCGACCGCGTAGAAGGGGTGCGCGAGCGCGCAGGCGATCGAGCGCTGGCGCAACTCGCTCGCGACGGCCTCGACGTCGCCGGCGAGGTCTTGCAGGCGCTCGTGGTCGTCGGGCGTGATGCCCCAGCAGAGGATGTGGACCGCCTGCTGCTCGCCGCGAAACCAGGCGGTCAGCTCCTCGGAGACGAACGCGTCGTCGTACTTGGCCTGCAGCTCGAGGGCGCCGTCGATCGTGTCGTGATCGGTGATCGTCACGAAGTCCATCCCGCGGCGCTTGGCCAGCTCGTAGACCTCCTCGGGCGGCGTGGCGCACTCGGGCAGGCCGAGCGCCCGCTGGACACCGAGCTTGGAGACCGCCGATGCGGTCGAGTGGCAGTGCAGGTCGACCCGGCTGGTCGATCCCCCGTCCGCCGGCTTCGCCCGCGTCGCAGGCTCCGCGAGCTCAGCCGTCTGAGGGGCACAGTGTTCTGGGGTCATCGTCGCTCCCGTTCGCAGAAGGCTTCGCGTGGCTGTCTGCGCTTCACTTTCCGCTGCAAAGGCACGCAGTTCGTGAACGGCGTGGGTTCGTGCTGTTACCTTCGTGTGAAGCAAGCCGCGAGTAGCCTGCCCGACCGAGATGCCGGACCGCGAACCGAGCAGCCGCCAGGGCCAGCGCCCCTATGCTGCACGCTCCTTCGGCCTTGGGGCCCGCTTCGGGGTCGTTGTGGAGCTCGGGGCGGCGGCTGCCGGATTCGGCGTCTACCTCGCAGTGCTCGGCGGCCTGCGGCAATGGGTCAAGCTCGAAGCCGCCGGGCTACCAGCCGACTCGGTGCTGTCGGGCTACGAGACCCCCGCGCTGCTGGCAAGCGGCGCCCAGACACTGGTGGTCCTCCCGGTGGCGTTCTTCGCGGTCCTCGTCGCAGTTCAGTTCTCGCAGCGCGAGCGCCGCACGCCGGCTGGAGGCGGGCTTGCGCGTCTGCTCGATCTCGCCGGTACGTTCGGGCTCCGCGCTCTCGTCGGCTCCACGGGTGTGCTCGTCGGCCTGACGGTCGTCGCGGTGCTCGCCGGCCTGCCGACGATCCGCGGCGTCCCGAGCACCCTCGAGCTATCACTCGTACACGGCGCCTGCGTCGCCACACTCGCGCTGCTTCCCTCGCTGATCGCGGTCGCCGGCCCGCGCTGGCGGCGCCAGCGTGCAGGTGACGCGCCGGAGGTGGACGGGATCTCCCGAAGCATCGACCTGCGTCCGAAGATGCTGTTGGCCTGGGGGATCGTCATCGTGGCCGGGTCCGGGGCGCTCGCGTACACCCTGAGCCGTGAGGTCGATGCCGGCGTCGTGGTCGCGGGCGTGGCCGCAGTCGTGCTCATCTGCGGGCCGTACGTCGTGTTGATGCTGCAGATCGCGGCGGCGATCGAGCGAACGGTGAAGGAGCTCACGCGGGCCGCGCCCGTCGACGAAAGCGCGCAGCTTCTCGTGTTCGCCGTGCTGGCGTCGTATCTGCTTCCCACGTGGGTGGGCCTGTTTCTCGCCGGCATCTTCCTCATGGTGGTCCTCGACGACCAGGCTCCATTGGACCCAGCCATCGACCGCAAGCCGAGCCGGTTGCCATCCGGTCTCGCCGCACGCGCGTTCGTGGTCTCGATCCTGATCGCAGCGTGCGCCCTTCTGTTCCAAGCGCATCAGCCGCAGCGCTTCGCACTCGCGTCCTTCCCGGTTGGGCCGGGGCTGACGGCCGACGCGGCCTTGCTTGGTCGCGCCGACGGACAACTGCTGCTCGGCGTCTGTCAGCGTCGCCGGGACGGGACAAGCAGTGCCGTCCGCCTGCTCCGCGTCCCGGAAGATCGAGTTCCGGCATATGAGGTCGTTGACGGCGGCTACGTGTTCTTTCGCGAGCACGAAGGCACGATTCTCAGCGGGCTTCTCGACGACCTCGGCGTGGCGTTCCGCCCGCCCGCCCTGCGGCCCCCGTGGCTCGCCCCGCCGTCGGGTGTTTGCGGCCGCCAACCTCGGACTCCATCGTGGGTGTTCGAGCGGCTGCGCTCGTTCGAGCCGCCTCCGGGAGTGCGATGACGAGGCCCACCAGCCGGCTCGCGCCGCGACCGCGCCGACGGTCGGCTGCGCGTCGAAGCACGGCCAGACCAGCACTGCTCTGAAGTCGATCGCGAGCGTGGCCCCGCCCCGCTCGCGCCGCGACGTGAACCTTCATGCTGTGGCGATGAGCGCGCGGCGCAGACGAGTCGTGTTGTGCGTCGCGCTCGGGTTCGCGGCCGCCTCGCTCGCCGCGGCTCCGGCGTCGGCGCTGCCGGCCGGAGCGGTCGATCCGCAGTTCGGCGTGCGGGCGCTGCCCGCGGGGTCGGTCAGCTGCTGCGGGATCTCAGTGGCCGCGCCGGACGGGCTCGGCGGGATCGTCGCGGCCGGCCTCGCCTTCGACGGCGACGGGCTCGCCGTCTCGGTCGTGCAGCGCGACGCGGGCGGCGCACCCGTGACGGCGTTCGGCGGCGACGGTGAATCGCGGATCGCGCTGACGGCGCGCGCCCTCGGGATCGGGCGCCAGCCGTCGGGGCGGACGATCGTCCTCGCTGGCGATGGGGCCAACCCGTCGTCGCTCGTCGCGTTGACCGCCGCCGGTGAGCCCGACGAGAGCTTCGCCCCCGGCGGCGTGCTCTCGCTGGAGGACATGCCGATCCCGCTGCCGGAGGCGCTCGCGGTCGATGAGCTCGGGCGGATCCTGCTGGCCGGCGACCCGCCCGGCGTGCTGCGGCTGACCACGGACGGCGCGCCCGATCCCGGGTTCGGCAGCGGCGGCCTCGCGTCGCTCGACCTGCCGCCCGACAGCTCGGTGCGAGCCGTCGCGGCCGGCGCCTCCGGCGACGTCGTCGTGTCTGCCACGCTGCGAACGCAGGCCGGGTTCCTTCAGCGCGGCAGCGCGGTCGCGCACCTGACGGCCCTCGGCACGCCGGACGCGCTCTTCGGAGAGGGTGGCGTCGCGACGGTCGCGCCGCAGCAGAGCGAGCTCGACCACGAGCTCGTCGTGCGGCCGGGTGGGGCCGTGCTCCTGGCCGACGGCGCGCGCGTGCACCGGCTGACAGCGACCGGCGCGCCCGATCCCGCGTTCTCGGACGACGGGGTCTTGGACCTCGGCTCGCGGGTGGTTGAGGACATCGCGGTCGACGCGACGGGCCACCTCTACGTCGCCCGCGACGCCGACGGCGACTCGACGACGACCGAAGTCTCGCGCTACGGCGCGGACGGCACCGCGGACGGCGGCTTCGGCGAGCCGTCTCTGCCGGAGGTCTATCCGGGGACCATGACCCTCGTCGACGAGGCGACGGGCGTGCTCGCCGCCGGCAGCGCCGCGTCGATCGCGTCGCGCCCGCTGCGCGGCGAGCCGGGGATCGTGTCGCGGCTGCTCGACGACGGAACCCGTGCCCCGTCGACGGGCACGACCGGCACGCTCGTCGCGATGGGCCGGACGACGCTCGGCGCGGGTGTCGCGATCGCGCCTGCCGCCGGCGGCAGCGCCGTGCTCGCCGGCTGGGCGGACGAGGACGAGCGCCAGCGACTGCTCGTCGCCCGCGTGCTCGCCGACGGCACGCCCGACCCCGGGTTCGGCAGCGACGGCCGTGCCCTGCTCGACAGCGGCGCGCGCTGGCTGGCGGCCGTCGCGGTCGCGATGGACGGCGATCGCCCCGTGATCGCCGCGTCGGCCGAGTATCCGGCGGGGGCGGTCGTCGCCCGGTTCACGGCCGCGGGCGCGGCGGACGCGAGCTTCGGGCCGGGCGGCATGCGCGAGCTCGTGGTGCCCGGGCTGCTGCTCCCGTCCCTGCGCGCGATCACGGTCGACGGGGCGGGCCGGATGGTCGTGGCCGGCCACGCGAGCGAGGCCGGCAGGCTGCGGAGCTTCGTCGCACGGATGCTCCCGAGCGGTGAGCTCGACACGTCGTTCTCCGGCGACGGGCTCGTCGTGCTCGACCCTCCCTTGACGGAGTTCGAGCACGACTACCCCACGGCGGTCGCGGCGGTGCCGGGCGGCGGGGTCGTCGTCGCGGGCGATGCCCAGGGCCTGTCGTCGAGCCGCGGGGCGTTCGTGGCGCGCATCGCCTCCGACGGCGCCGTCGACGCGGCGTTCGGCGACGACGGCTACCGCTTCCTCCCCCTCGGTCCGGAGCCGTCGACGACGGGTGGCCTCGAGGTCGGCGCGGATGGGCGGGTGCTCGTCGCCGCGCACTCGGACGCGATCCCGGCGGGCGTGCGGCTCGTGCGGCTGACGGCGGGCGGCGAGCCCGACGCGACGTTCGGCTCGGGCGGCGTCGTGGCGCCGGGCGTGGGCGACGACGCCCCGCTGTCGATCGTGCGCGACGGCGAGGGCCGGATCGTCATGCCGACGCTGCGCACCCCGCCGTCGGCGTTTCCGGTGGGAGCGGTCGTCCGCCTGCTGCCCGACGGCAGCGCGGACACGAGCTTCGGCCAGGACGGCCGCGCCTCGCTGCCGCCGGGGCTGATCCTGGCGTTCGGCGGCGGGGTCGTCGTGCGGCCGGACGGCGGGATCACGGTCGGCGGCTCCTCCGCGCTGGCCCCGCTGCGCCCGCGGCCGACGGCGGCGGCGGTGACCGGGTTGCTCGGAACCGCGACCGAGGACCCACCGCCGCCACCGCCACCACCTCCGCCCCTGCCGCCACCACCACCGCCACCTCCGCCCCTGCCACCCCCGCCACCTCCACCCCCACCGCCTCTACCGCCACCACCACCGCCTCTACCGCCACCTCCGCCACCGCCCCTGCCACCTCCGCCACCCCTGCCCCCGCCGCCGCCACCTCCGCCCCTGCCACCACCACCACCGCCGCCGCCGCCACCACCTCCTCCTCCGCCCCTGCCGCCACCTCCGCCACCGCCTCCCCTGCCGCCACCGCCGCCTCCTCCGGCCCTGCCCCTGCCGCCACCGCCACCACCGCCCCTCCCGCCACCGCTGACCCCTCCCCCGCCACCACAGGTGCTCGGGTTCCCACCGGCACCGCCTCCGGCTGCGTCGACGCGACCGTTCTCGCTGACCCTCGCGCTGCCGCGCGGCCAGACGCGGGCCACGGTCCGGCGCCGCGGGGTGCGGATCAGCGCGCGCTGCTCGGCGTCGTGCCGCGTCACGGTCTCGGCGACGCTGCGCCGTGGCGGCAGAGCCCTCGGGACGGGGCGCCGGACGGTCACGCTCACCGCGGGTCGAGCGACCACGATCGCGGTGCCGCTCCCGCCACCTGCCCGGCGCGCACTCGCCCGGGGCGGGCGCGCCACGGTCGCGACGACCGTCACCGCCACGGGCGCCGGCGGCACCCGCGAGACGCAGCGTCGCACCCTGACGCTGACGCGCTGAGCCTGCCAGCACCGCCCTGATGGCGCCGGTGGGACGCGGCGAGGGCCACCAGCGCGACCGTGTGACGATCACGTGAAGGACTGGCGAAGCCACGCCCGGGCGGCGAACCTGTCGACCGATGCCGATGAGCACTGCGACGGTCGGCGACGCTCTCGTGCTCGAGCGCGGGGCGCTGCGCGTAGAGATCGGCCAGCACCCGTTCGCCATCCACGTCCGGCGCGACGGCCGACGGCTCGTCCGCGGACTCGGCGTGTGGGCGGCCGAGGGCGAGGTGCAGGACCAGTTCATCCAGTTCACCGAGGGCGTGATCGCTCGCGAGGACCTCGGGCTGCCCGAGCGCGTCGTCTCCGCGAGCGTCTCCGAGCAGCTCGCCGACGGCGTCGAGATCGCGATCCGCCTCGAAGGCGGGCGCGCCGGACGCCTGCGGGTGACCGTGCCGGCCGACCACTCGGTGCTCATCGAGCTCGATGTCGACGGCTCGCCGCTGCGCATCGCGGCCGACTGGGACGCTCGCGCCGAGGAGCACTTCGCCGGGCTCGGCGCGCGGCACGCGCTGCGCGTCGACCACGCGGGCCGCAAGATCCAGCTCGGCGCCGACCGCGCCTACACGGGGCCGGACTGCCCGGCGGACCTGCTCGCCGACGGCGGCGTCCCGCAAGGCGACTACGCGCCGGCGCCGTGGCTTCAGTCCTCTCGCGGCTACGCCGTCTGGGCCGACGGCCACGGCAACGGCATGCGCTTCGAGCTCGGCGACGACCGGACCGTCGTGTCCACACGACGCGCCGCCGGCCCGCTGCGGGTGTGGCTGTTCACCGACCCCTCCCCCGCCGCCCGCCTGCGCCGCTACCAGCACGCCACCGGTCTGCCGCCGGTCCTGCCCGAATGGGGCTACGGCTTCTGGAAGTCGCGCGACGTGTACCCGCACCAGGACGACGTCGAGGACGACGTGCACGGCTGCCAGCGCAGCAACATCCCGCTGGACGCGGTCGTGCTCGACTCACCGTGGGAGACGCAGTACAACACCTGGGAGCCGAATCCTCACCAGTTCACCGATTTCACCGCGATGGTGCGCGACTTCCGCGCCGCCGGCGTGCGAACGGTCCTATGGATCACGCCGTGGGTGAACCTCGAATCCAGCGACGGCCAGATGCCGCCCGACCCCGAGTCGCGCGCGCTGCACGAGGCGCCGGCGTCGAACTACGCCGCGGGCGCCGAGGGGGGTCACTACGTGCGCGGGGCGGACGGCGAGCCGTTCGTCGCGCGCTGGTGGATGGGCACCGGCTCGCCGATCGACTTCACGTCGCCCGCCGCCGAGGAGTGGTGGCGCGAGCAGGCCAAGACGGCCCTGCGTCTCGGCGTCGAGGGCATCAAGGCCGACGACGGCGAGGGCTACTACTTCCCCGACGACGTGCGCTTCGCCGACGGCTCGACCGGCGCGTCGGCCGCGTGGGCGCACGGCGGCGCGTACCGCCGGTCGATGCAGCGCGCGCTCGACGAGGTGCATCCCGGCCGCGGCGTGCTCTTCGGCCGCTGCGGCTGGACCGGCCAGCAGGCCACGGGGATGCTGTGGGGCGGCGACCAGGTGTCGGACTTCTGGTCGCTGCGGGTGCTAGTCGCCTCCTCGCTGTCGGCGGCCGCGAGCGGCTTCTCGAACTGGTCGCACGACGTCGGCGGGTATCTCGGGCACCGGCTCGTCGAGCGCTGCCCGGCGGAGCTGCTCGTGAGGTGGGTGCAGCTCGGCTGCTTCACGCCGCTCATGCAGGCGCACGGCCGGCTCGTGCAGGAGCCGTGGACCTACGACGAGCGCACGCTGCGGATCTACCGCTCCTACGTGCTGCTGCACGAGCAGCTCGTCCCGTATGTGCGAGCGGCGGCCGCGACCGCGGCGCGCTGCGGCCTGCCGATCATCCGCCCGCTGCATCTCACCGACCCCGCCGACGACCGCGGCTGGTCGATCGCCGACGCGTACGGCTACGGCCCGTCGCTCTGGGTCGCGCCGGTGCTCGACGAGGGCGCGTGCTCGCGCGAGGTCGCGCTGCCGCGCGGCGACTGGATCGAGGCGTGGTCGGGCAGGCACGTCCGCGGCGGCGGCGAGGTCGTCGCGCCCGCGCCCCGCGACACGATCCCCGTCTGGGTGCGCTCCGGCTCGATCGTCGTGACGTACCCGGCCGCGCACGTGGCCGCCGGCCTCGGCGACGCGCCCGAGTCCGAGCGCCCCCTCGAAGCCACGCTCTGGGGCGAGCCCCGCGCGGGCAGCGCAACGGCCCGCCTCGCCGACGGCACGAAGGTCACCTGGCGCCGCGGCCGCTGGTCGGTCGACCGTGACCGCGACGTGACCTTCGCCGAGCGCTGAGCCGGAGGGGTGTCGCGTTTAGGTGTCGCTATACGACCCCAGAACGAGACACCCCCCTCCTTAGCCAACCGAGCACCACCGCGATCACGGTTGACCGCGCCGGACAGGGAATGATGCTGGGATGAGCGACTGCGACACGCACGTCACCGCGCGCGAGCTGCTCGGGGTGATCGCGCTCGCGGTGATCCTCGCGCTCGCGATGCACTGGCCGCTGCCCCTGCACCTCGGGCGCGACATCGCGCAGGACCTCGGCGACCCGCTCGTCCAGGCCTGGCAGATCGCGTGGGACGGGCACGCGCTCGCGTCCCAGCCGGCAAGCCTCTTTCAGGCGAACATGTTCTGGCCGCTGCCCGACAGCCTCGCGTTCTCCGACGCGCTCGTCGGCTACGCCCCCGCGGGGCTGTTCGGCGAGGGCGTGCACGCCGCCGTCGCCCGCTACGACCTGATCTTCCTGTTCGCCTACGCCATGTGCTTCGCCGGCGCGTACCTGCTCGCCAGAGAGCTGGGCGTCGGCAGGGCCGGCGCCACCGTCGCGGGCGTCGTGTTCGCCTACGCCCCGTGGCGCCTGGAGCAGGAGGGCCACCTGCACATCATCTCCAGCGGCGCGATCCCGCTCGCGCTGTTCCTCCTGCTGCGCGGCTACCGCCGCCGGAGCGCGAAGACGATCGTGGCCGGCTGGCTCGTCGCGACGTGGCAGTTCTCGATCGGCTTCTCGCTCGGCCTACCGCTCGCCTACCTGCTCGCGGCGATCACCGCCGCCGTCGCGATGAGGTGGTGGCGCGACGGAAGGCCCCGACCGCCGCGCGACGTCATCGTCGCCACCGCCGCCGGGATGCTCTGCTTCGCGCTCGTCGCCGGGCTCCTCGCGCGGCCATACCTGCGCGTCCTGCACGACCATCCCGAAGGACACCGCTCGATCGTCACCGTCGCCAACTACTCGGGGCCCCCGTACGAGTTCCTCGTCGCCTCCGAGGACAGCCGCCTCTGGGGCGCCGCGACACGCCCGCTACGCGACAACCTCACCTCGGTCCCCGAGAAGACGCTCTTCCCGGGTCTCGCGACGCTTGTCCTCGCGATCCTGGGGCTCCGCGCGACCACGCTGCCGCGCCACGTCAGGCGACGGCTCGGCTGGGGCGCGCTCACCTTCGCCGTCCTCTCGCTCGGCGTCCAGCTCAACGCGATCTCGTGGCTGTATCCCTACCGCTGGCTCTACGAGGTCCTCCCCGGCTGGCAGGGCATCCGCGTCCCGGGCCGGCTCAACACGCTCACGAGCCTCTGCCTCGCGCTGCTCGCCGCCGGCGGCGCCCACGCGCTCGTGAGCAGCGCACGGGCGAGGCGAGGCGCGCTCGCCGCGACCGCGACCGCGGCGCTCGCGACCGTCGCGATCCTGGCCGAGGGCTGGGGCTTCGCCGACCACCCGACCGTCGAGCCGGCGCCCGCGGGCTTCGCGCAAGCGCCCCAGCCGGCGCTGCATCTCCCCACCGGCGCCTTCGACAACCGCCGCTACGTCCTGTGGTCCACCGACGGGTTCCCGAAGATCGTCAACGGCCGTGGCAGCCTGGTCCCGCGCCAGTTCGCGGATGTCATGCGGGTCACGCGGACGTTCCCCGACCAGCGATCCGTGCGCGCGCTGCGCAAGCTCGGCGTCGCAAGCGTCACCGTCCACCTGCGCCACGCCGACCGGGCGCTCGCACGCAGGGCGCTAACCGGATCGCTGCGCGGGCTGCACCTCGAGCGACAGCGGCGCGGTCTGACGGTGCTCTTCCTGCTTCGCTGACGGGTCGCGCTTCGCGGTCATCCTCGTGGACGCGACCGCCACGAGGCCGATGAGCGACGCCGCCGCGATGAGGATCAACGCGCCCTCCGACGGCACCTCGCCGAGGCGCGGGAGCACGATCGCGCACAGCGCCCAGCCCGCGATCGCCACCGGCGCGCGGCGCGCGCCCAGCGCCAGATGCGCCCGGCCAAGCGAGCTCACGCCGACGGCCAGCGCGACGCCGACGAGCACCGCGAACGGCGCGATCGCGACGAGCCCGTGCGCGATCCCAGCGAGGTCGAGCACGCTGTGCTGGTAGTAGCCGTAGTCGATCAGCCGGCGCACCCACTCGCCCGGGTCCTGCGTGCCGATCATCGGATAGCTCATCGTCGCGGCGACCATCGTCGTCGCGGAGATCGCGGTCAGCGCGAGCGTCACCGCCGGCCAGCGCCGCCACGCCGGGCCGAGCCCGATCGCGAGGAACGGCAGGATCGGGATGAGGAACCGCGGCCCCGGCGAGCCGCCGCCCATCGGCAGCCAGTAGCCCGCGTTGTAGACGAGGTAGGCGACCGCGACGGCGCCGATCGTGCGCGCCTCCGCCCGGCGACCCATGCAGTGCATGACGACGACGCCCGCGATCGCCATGACGAGCACCGGCGCGAGCGTCAGCAGGCCGCGCCCGCTGAACAGCAGCGAGAGCGCGTCGCCGAAGCGCGGCATCGTGATGCCGAAGACGCCGTCGTCGTTGAGGCCGAGGACGTCGTGGCCGCTGTAGCCCGTCTTCGCGACTGCGCCGACGTAGGACGTGTGCAGCGGCGACCCGAACGCCCACCACTGGTAGGCGAGCAGCGGCGCGACGCCGGCCGCGAGCCCCGCGCCGTACGCCGCGCCGCGACGCAGCCAGCCGACGGCGCCGCCGCCGCGCATGATCGCGTACGCCCCGACGACGATCGCGACGATCGCGAGCGGGTACTCGCAGACGATCGCCAGGCCGGCGAGCAGGCCGGCGATCGCGAGCAGCAGCGGCCGCGACGGCCCCTCGCGCTCGCGCCAGCAGAGCGCGAACGCGCCGAATCCGAGCAGCGCGCTGAGCACGTGCGAGAAGTACAGCGTCGAGAACGGCAGGATCATCGTCGCGGCGCCGAGCGTCAGCGCGGCGGCCGTCCCGGTCCCCGGAGCGACGCGGTTGGTCATCCGGGCGACGAGCGCGAGCAGCGCGAGCGACGGCAGCAGCACGCCGAACAGGCCGAGCGCCCACGTCATCGGCGCGCTGTCGGTGATCGCGTCGCGCGCTTGCGTCGCGCGGGCGCGGCTGAAGCCGTAGTTCGCGGTCGGCATCGTCTTCGCGGCCCACGGGACGCCGCCGCCGGACTCCGCGCGCACGCGGGCGTCGTGCGCGAGCTTCTCGCCGCCGACGGCGCGCAGCCCCGCGTACACGGGCAGCGTGGCGATCACGAGGCCGGGCGGCTTGACGGAGTAGTAGTGCCCGTCGTGCCAGGCGATGTCGTGCGTCTCCCAGTGCCAGGCGTCGATCTGGGCGGTGCCCTGGGTGAGCGCCTTGCTCAGCGCCATGTACGACGTCTGCGCCCAGCCGGGCGACTGCACGACGAACGCGCAGGCGCATGCGAAGACGGCGAGCGCGGGCAGCAAGCGGCCGCGCCGGGCTGGCGCGATGGCCAGAGCCAGCCTCGCTCGCATGCTGCTCACACATCGAGAATACGGAGCCGTAGTCCGGGGATTGTTGCCGCTGTGCTAATTCCCGGCGGCCTGCGACGTGGCGCCGGCATGGCCCGCCGTGCGTACACTCGCGGCCGTGCCTCGGCTCCTCGCGTCGCTCGCCGTCCTGTGCTGCCTCGCCGCCTTCGGGTTCGCCGCGATCGGCTCGGCGCAAACGCCCGCGGTGCTCGAGGATCGCGGGATCCCGGTTCCGGTCGCCGGCCGGCCGCCGGACTCCGACGCGCCGCCCGGATCGGCGCCGCACTGGCTGCCGCACGACATGTGGGTGCACATGCACTGGGTCCCGTTCGACGAGGCGCGGCTGCAGTCGCTGCTGCGCGCGAGCCGCCGCGCGCTGTGGCAGTGGCTGCGCCACGACGTCCAGACGCTCGCCGAGCTTGGCGCCAAGCGCGGCTACGACTCGCCGCGCAGGCTCGCCGCCGCGCTCGTCGCGCCGCGCGCGAAGGACGTCTCGCCTGCGATGCTGCGCGAGCTGCGCGCCCGGACGCTGCGGGTGCTCGTCCAGGGCCATCTCTCCCAGCACCT
Source organism: uncultured Actinomycetes bacterium (assembly GCA_963743055.1). GTDB lineage: Bacteria > Actinomycetota > Thermoleophilia > Solirubrobacterales > Solirubrobacteraceae > CADCVQ01. The sequence goes on from CAVUOK010000013.1 coordinate 363,198, forward strand.
CATCTTCCACTCGCTGCACCAGGAGGCCGGGCCCGAGGCCGCACCGGCGCTGTTCGGCGTGAAGGACACCGCGGCCTTCCAGCGTTTGCGCCGCCTCGATCTCAGCCCGCTGCGGATCGGGCGCACCCACGGCCGCACGCGCCGCCAGATGCAGTCCGGGCTCGAGCGCGAGCTGCGGATGGCCGCGCGCGAGGGCGTGCGCCACGGTGACACGTCGGCGCGCCAGGCGCAGATCGTGCTGCAGCGCCAGCTTCGCCAGGTGCCGCGCTGGCTGGGCGAGGACCACTACAACGGCCCGCCGCAGACCGTCGGCGGCAAGCTGCGCTACGCGTTCCGGCCGTCGTTCGCGAGCCCCGTCCTGTCGGGCGACGGCCGCGTCGTGCTGTTCGACGCCCAGCAGCCCGCGCCGCCGCTGGCCGTGCGCTACGGCGAGGTCGTGCTCGAGGGGCGCGACCTGTCGACCGGCGCGCAGCTCGACCCGCGCGACGCGTCGGTCGGCGCGCTGCTCGACCGCCCGTGCTCGAGCTACGGCCCGAGCCTGTCGGCGGACGGCACGAAGATCGCGTACGAGATCTCCGCCGGCAACCGGACGTACGCCAAGCGCTACGGCAACGTCGTCGTGGCGGTCGCCGACACGGCGCGCGGCGGGGTGCGGGTCGTGGCGGGTGGGTACGACGGCGCGCGCGTCGAGACCGCGTACGACCCCGCGCTGTCGGACGACGGCGACGTCGTCGCCTACGAGAGCGTCATCGCCGACCCGATGTCGCCGAGCGCGAGCTGGGCGACCCGCGTGCGCGTGCGCGACCTGCGCAGCGGCGCCGTGACCACGATCCCGCGCGCCGGTGCCTCCGACGCGACGGTCTCCGGCGACGGCCGGGTCGTCGCGTTCACGGCGTACTCGCGCGGGCGGTTGCAGGTGTTCGCCTACGACCGCCGGACGCGCGCGGTCACGCTCGTCAGCCGGCTCGGGCGCGGCGCGGCACGGGCCGCGGAGGCGTGGGAGCCGTCGCTGTCGCACGACGGCCGGCGGATCGCGTTCACCGCGACGCGCGTGGCCGGCGGCCGCGCCCGCGTCTACCTGCGCGCCCTCGGCGAGGCGACGTCGCGCACGGTCAGCGGCGCGCGCCGCGGCTTCGCCCACGAACCCTCGATCTCCGCGAACGGCCGGCGCGTCGTGTACTCGGAGCTGACGCGCGGCCAGAGCCCGTCCGGGCGGCCGGCGCAGCGGCTGCTCGTGCGTGATCTCAGCAGGGGCACCGAATCTGTGGCGAGCCAGGCGGCGGGCCCGGCGAGCTGGTCGGGGCAGCCGCACATGTCGAGCGACGGCACGCGGATCGCGTACACGACCGACGCGGGCGTGGCGGCGGGCGGCGGGCCGGGCGGGCTGCGCGTCGTGGTGGCCGACCTGAAGGCGGGCACGTTCATGACGGTCAGCCCACCAGCACCGATGGGCTCGTTCGACAGCTCGCCCGCACTGCAGCCCGGCACCAAGCGCCTCTGCGCCCTCGCCCCGCCGGCGTGGTGAGGCGGGTCCGCCAAGCGGCTCGGCGGCTCCGGCACGCCGACGTGGCGAGCCGCGCGCGCCTCGCCGGACCGCGGGCCCTCCGCGCGACGGCATTCGCGTTCGTCGCCGCGGCAGCGCTCGCCTGCGCGCTGGCGCTGACCGGCCCGCCGGCCTCGGCCGAAGGCCCCGCCGCGCTGCTCGGCCCGTGGACGTACGTCGCCGACCCCGACGACGTCGGCCTGCGCGAGGGCTGGGTCGCCCGGCCGCCCGCGATGACGCCCGTCACCCTGCCGAACGTCGCGAACCCGGCACCGGTGGGCGGTGCCGCCGGCGAGCGCTCGTACCGGGGCTCCATCGGCTGGTGGCGCGCCACGCTCGCCACCAGCGCGACCGGGCGCTACGTCGTGCGCTACGGCTCGGTCCACCATCGCGCCACGGTCTGGATCGACGGCCGGATCGCGTGCGAGCACGACGGCGCCTACGAGCCGTTCGAGTGCCCGGCGACGCTCGGCCCCGGCGCCCACGCCGTCGTGCTGCGCGCGAACTGGCGCCTGCCCGAGCGCCAGCAGCGCCAGGGCTATGACCGCGCGTGGTTCAACTGGGGCGGGATCGCGTGGCCGGTCACGGTGGCGCCGGTCCACGATGCCGAGCTGCGGCTCGTCAACGTCCAGACGAAGCTCGGGCGCGCGACGGCCGACGTCACGCTCACCGCCGAGCTGCGCGACACCCGCACGATTGGCGAGCCTGCCGCGACCGCGGTGTCCGGACGGATCTCCCGCGCGACGACCAACCTGCCGATGGCGTTCGACGCCGTGACCCTCGCCCCCGGCGAGCGACGGCGGATCACGACCACGGTCAGCGTCCCGCGCCCGGTCCTGTGGAGCCCGGCCAGCCCGGCGCGCTACGACCTCGCGCTCGTCGCCGGCACGTCCGTGCTGCAGCGCAAGATCGGCCTGCGCGAGCTGCGCCGCAGCGGCCGGCGGCTGCTGCTCAACGGGCGCGCGCTGCGGATCGCCGGTGCGGGCCTGCCGATGGACGCAGAGGGCCACGGCGACGCGCTGACCGCCGCCGACATGGACCGCATCGTCGCCGAGCTGCGGGCGATCGGCGCGAACGCGACGCGCTCCCAGCACCCGCTGTCCGACGAGCTGCTCGAGCGCCTCGACGCGGCCGGCATCCTCGTGTGGCAGCACATCGGGCCGTTCGACAAGGCCGGGCGCTTCTGGGCGCAGACGCCGCAGCGCCGCGCGACGGCCATGGCCCGCGCGGTCGCGGCCGCCGAGCGGACCGCCGGCCACCCCTCGGTGCTCGCGTTCAACCTCGCCAACGAGGTCGCCGGGCGCGGTCACCCCAAGGGCCAGGCGCGCTACATCGACACGCTCTCGCGGACGCTGCACCGCCGCACGCCGGGCATCTTCGTGGTGGCCGACGTCTGGGGCCGCCACCCGCCGCGGCGCGCCGGCGGGCGCCTGTTCCGCGACCTCGACGCGGTCGGCCTGACCGAGTACATCGGGATCTTCGAAGCGGCCGGCGCTCCCGCCGCCGAGCTCGAGGCGCGCGTGGCGAAGCTCCTGCGGCGCGCCCGCACCTTCCTGCCCGGCAAGCCGCTCGTCATCACGGAGTTCGGCGCGAACGCGAACGCCCGCAACCCGACCGACCGGCCCGGCGGCTTTCGCTACCAGTCGCGGCTGCTCACGCGCCGGATCGGCTACTACGCCCGCCAGGCCGACGTCGCGGGCGCGCTCATCTGGGTGCTGCGCGAGTACGCCGTGACGCCGAACTTCCGCGGCGGGACGCTGCGCGCGCAGGTGCCGGGCCTCAAGCTCGCCGGGCCGCTGAACGAGAAGGGCCTCTTCCGCTACGACGGCTCGGCCAAGCCGGCGGTCGCGGCCGTCGCCGCGGCGTACGGCCGGGTCGCGCGCCCGGCTCCGGCCCAAGCCCGAGCCGCAGCCCGCGCGCAGCCGCGCGCGGCACGGCCGGCATCCGCGCACGCCGCCGGCGCGTCCCCGGGACCAGCCCGATGAGTCCGGCAGACTGTGCGGTTATGTCGACTCGCTCGCGCACGGTCGCCATCTTCGTGGCGGCATCGGCGATCGCCCTGCTGCTCGTCAGCGCGAGCGCGGGCTCGGCGCCGGAGCCGGCCGCGAGGGCCAGCGCGCTGCCCGCCGCGCACTTCGACCGCGTCGACCCCGGCACCAGCCTCGACCTCTACGGCGCCCGCTTCGGGCAGACCAACGACGCCGACCTGACGCTCGTCATCCGCACGCACCAGCCATTCAAGCCGCAGGACGTCCAGCCGTCGCCGACGCGCCTGCTGTGCCTGTGGCTGCGCAGCGACGCGACGCCCTCACCGCAAGGCCGCCTCTGCGCGGCCCCCGACGCGCGCGCGGAGTCCGGCGTCGTCCTGCGCTACACGGCGCTCGACGAGGACGGCAACCGCCTCGGGATCCGGAACCTGACGACGACCGTCCGGCGGCCGCGCGCGACGATGATCTCAGCGTCCTTCTCACCGGCGCTGCTGCGCCTCGCGCCGGGGCGCTACCACTGGCAGGTGCGCAGCCTCGTCGGCTCCGTCGAGGACCGCCTGCCCGACGCAAGCGAGGTGTCACTGGACATCGCCGTGTCGACCGAGCCCGCGGCGCGGCTGCGCTGCTTCGGCGCCGCGTCGCGCGACCCGCAGCGCCGCTGCGTCAACCGCAAGCTGCGCACCGCGATCGTCCCGCCGCCCGAGGACGCGATCTTCTCCCAGAACTCGCCGTGCACGCCGCTGTCGTTCGACGGCGTGCTCGGCCCCTGCGAGTTCGGCGTGCCGGCGCCGAGCGCGAAGTCGACGGTCGCGCTCGTGGGCGACAGCCACGCGTCGCACTGGCGCGCGGCGCTGGAGTACGTCGCGCAGCGAAAGCGCTGGCGCGGCGTGTCGATCACGCGATCGGGCTGCCCGCTCATGCGCGCGACGACGAAGCTCCAGCCGGCGCAGCGCGCGGAGTGCCTGGAGTGGAACGACGAGGTGCCGAGGTGGTTTCAGAAGCACCCGACGGTCCACACGGCGTTCGTCGTCGCGCATTTCGCGGGCGACGTCGTCGTCTCCGACGGCGCCAGCGAGCTCGAGACGAAGGTCGCCGGCTTCAAGGCGGCCTGGGAGTCGCTGCCGGCGACCGTCAAGCACATCGTCGTCATCCGCGACACGCCGATCGTCGGCTTTCAGGCCAACGAGTGCGTGCGCAAGGCGAAGGCGAAGCGGCGCAACGCCGGCAGCGTCTGCGCCGTCAAGCGCAGCGAGGCGTTGCGCGAGGACCCGGCGGTCGTGGCCGCGCGCCGCCTGGGCTCCAAGCGCGTGACGGTCGTCGACATGTCGCGCTACCTGTGCAGCAAGAAGCGCTGCTTCCCGGTCATCGGCGGCGCGCTCGTCTACAAGGACGACCAGCACATGACCGACGTCTTCGCGACGACGCTCGGGCCGTACCTCATGCGCGCGGTCGACAAGCTGCTGTAGCCGCGGGGCAGCGGCTACAGCAGCGCGTGTCGCGACGGCTCAGCGTCGGCCGAAGTTCAGCGACAGCGTCGAGCCAGAGCCCATGCCGTCCAGCGGAGCGCCGATCGCGAGGCCGACGCCGATGTCGCGGAAGCGGCGGTCCGTGATGATCGACCGGTGCGCCGCGCTCCCCATGAGGTCCTTGACGAGCTCTACCGGCGAGGCGTAGTAGTCCGAGCCCCAGGCGATCGTCTCGCCCAGCGCCGGCCGGCGGGCGCCACGCAGGTAGCCGGTGCGAGCGACGCGCTTGCGCAGGTCGAGGCCACTGGGCGTCACGTGCCCGAAGTACTTGCGGCGCACCATGTCGGTCGAGTGGCTCGCAGCGGCCTTCGTCAGCAGCGAGGACGCGAGCACGGGGGCCAGGGCGCGCTGCGCGCGCTCGACGTTGATGAGGCACAGCACGGCGTCGGCCGCCGCCTGGCGCATCGTCGCGTCGGTCGGGACGACCGTCGCGCCGGCGCAGCCGGCGGGCGCGGCCGTGACCGCAGCCGTCGCGGGCGTGGCGCCGGCGGTCGCCAGCAGCAACCCCGTCGCCGCGAACGCCGACATCGCGACCTTCCGGGCGGTCCCCACTACCCCATTGCGCGTTCGTTGCATTCTCGACCTTCCATAGATCCTTCGGTGGAGTCGAAGGTACGCCTCGCCGGCGGCTTCCCAAGGGGGCTAAGCGAAGCGCGGAGCTTGCTACGTGGAACCCGTGCGAAACGTGTACAAGCCTGCGCGGCGCGGCGTCTACGTACGCGACGGGGGTGCTACGAGTGGTCCGCGACCGCGAGCCGGAAGGACATCCGCAGCACGGTGCCCCCGCCGTCGTTGTGCTCGATGTCCAGCGTGTCGGCCGCCTGGGCGATGAACGGCAGGCCCACGCCGAGCCCCGGGCTGTCGAGCCGCGGCACCATCCCGCAGCCGTCGTCCGCGACGACGATGCGCAGCTCGGCACCTTGCACGCACGCGCGCACGCGCACCTCGCCGGGGCGGTCGGCACCGACGTACGCGTGCACGACGGCGTTCGTCACGGCCTCGGAGACCGCGAGCTTGACGCCCGTCAGGACCGGCTCCCCGACGCCCGCGGCGGCGACGAAGTCCGTCACCTCATGACGCAGCGCCGTGACGCTCGACGGGATGGCGGGCAGCGCGCGAATCAGCGAGGCGGCGGTCACGGGTAGCGGATCCTCGCATCGCACACGGCGGGAGATTACCCCTGCGCGAGGCGGACATTTGCGGTCCGGCTGATCCAGCGATCAGCGCAGGCGCAGGCGCAGCGTCTGGACCGGCTCGCGGTTGCCCGTCGCGTCGAGCGCCCGCAGGCTGACCTGGTAGCTGCCCTTGGGGAACGTGCCGCGCAGCTCGAGGCTCCAGCGGCGCGTGCCCTTCGCCGTGAGGTACGCCGGCGGCGTGCAGCCGCGCGCGCGCCCGAGCGTGCCCTGCTTCGAGACGAAGCGGCACTTGCCGGCCGCCCTGCGCGCGATCGCGACGCTGACCTTGCGCAGCGCTCCCGGCCGCTTGGTCGTCGTCGCGGCGGCGCTGCAACCGTGGTCCGACGCATTGCCGCGCAGGAAGATGCGCTTCGCGCGCAGGCTCGAGCGCTTCGTGCTGAAGACCGACTTCGGCTTGCGCGTGTCGGCGCACTGCGGCAGCGGGCTGTCGTCGTAGCGCAGCGAGTAGAAGCCGCCGGTCATGTCCGCGGCGAGCATGTAGCCCTTGTAGGCGACCATGTCCCAGACCTCCGGGCGGCCGAGCGGGAAGTCCGTGAAGAAGCGCCCGAGCAGGCCCGTCAGCGGCGTCTGGCCCAGCAGCGGCCGCGTCTGCTTGTCGTGCGGGACGATGAACCCGAGCTCCCTGGGTCGCTCGCGCTTGCCGGAGAACGCGGCCGAGGCGTCCAGGACGTAGACGCCGCCGTGGTAGTGCGAGAGGTAGATCTTGTCGCCGACGATCTGCTGGTTGTGCGGCGAGAACGTCAGCGAGCCGCCGGCGCGCCCGGCGGGGTTCGTCCACGTCGCGACGAGCGCGTCCTGCGAGGCCTTCTTCAGCGCCGGATCCGTCGCGTGCGCCTCCTCGACGGACTTCTTGTCGTTCGCCGGGCCGAGCTTGGAGAAGTCCGTCGCGTCGACGATCCACAGCGGGCCGGGCTTGTCGCCGTTGCCGACGAAGTAGCCGCAGCCCGCGACCTTGTCCGCGTCGGACATCTCCGCGAGCCCGCTCCCCGACCCGTTGTCGATCTGCAGCAGCATCTCCGACGGCATCGTCACGTAGCGATGCCCGTTGCGATGCGCGACGTCGATCGTGTGCGCGTACCAGTCGTTCTCGCACTCGGGCGTGAGGTCCCACTCGGCGACCTGCTTGGTCTTCGACGGGTCGGTGATGTCGTAGACGTTGAAGCCCGTCGAGAAGCCGGCCGCGTTGTAGAGGTACGTGCGGCCGTCGAGCGGGTCGTTCTGGATGAACGTGTCGTGGACCTCGTTGTTCTGGATCGTCGCCGCGAGGTCGATCTTGCCGAGCTGGCGGACGGTGCTCAGCAGACGCTTGCCCGCGACCTTCGTGACCTTCGCGATGTCGATCCCGACGCCGTTCTGGTTTGAGATGACGTACTCGCCGGGCGCGCGCGGCTGTGCGGCCGTCGACGGCCCGCCGGGGATCGTGTGCGAGCGAACCGTGTGCACGCCCCCGATCCCGAGGATGGGATAGAACTGGACCTTGGCCGGCTTGCGGGGATTGGCGAGGTCGATGACGTCGACGCCGGCGATCGACTGGTTGATCGCGTTGAGGTTGATCGGCAGCGTCGGCAGCAGCGTGAGCTTCTGGATCGACAGGTACGCCGTCTTGCCGTCGGCTGAGAGGTCGACGAACGCGCCGCAGTTGACGTCCTCGAGCAGCTGGTCGCACTCGGTCGCGTTGTAGCGCGAGAGGAACTGCGGCTTGGCCGGGTCCGAGACGTCGAAGAACAGGACGCCGCCCTGCGGGTAGGTGATCGCGACGGCGGCGATGTCGGCCTTGACGTCCATCTCGCCGAGGATCACGTTGGGGCGGTCCTTGAGCTGGTCGGTCAGCGACGTGAACGCGACCTGCTCCATGCGGCAGGCGAACGCGTGCTGGCTGATGTCGTCGTGGCGGTGGCCCTCGCCGACGGGCATCGACTTGGCCGCCTCCTCCGTGCACGGTCCCGCGGGGGTAGGCGCCTGGCGGGGCGTCGCGTAGCTGCTCAGCGCGGCTGCGGCGTTGGCGAGCTTCGCGTTTGCGAGCGAGCCGAACATCCCCTTGCCCTGCTGCTGCGCGCCGCCCAGTCCGAGGACGTGCGCCTCGCCCGGGTGCGCCGCGACGTCGCCTGCCGGCAGCAGGGCGACGCAGCCCGCGATCGCGGACAGCCTCGCCAGCAGCCGGCGGCGTCGGGTCATGGCGCGCAACGTACCGCCTCGGGCGGCGGCCCGTGCGCTTTCTGGCGCGCGCAGCCGCTCGCGGCGCGGCGACCGACGAGCGCGGCCTGCCCGGCCGCGCGGCCCCCGCCGCGCGGGGCCGCCGCGCGGGGCCGCCGCGCGGGGCCGCCGCACGGCCCCGCCGCGGGGGCCGGCGGGCGGGGCCGACGGGCGGGGCCGACGGGCGGGGCACGACGGGCGGGGCCGGCGGCTCGGACCCGAGCGCGAGCTACTCCCGCGCGATGAGCCGGCTCAGCACGATCGTCGTCTTGGTCCGCGCGATCTCGGGCCGCGCCCGGATCCGCTCGACGGTCGCCTCGAGGTGGGCGACGTCGGTCGCGCGGACGTGCACGAGCGCGTCCGCGTCGCCGCTGACCGTGAACGCGGCGATGACCTCCGGCTCGCCCGCGAGCGTCGCGCGCAGCGCGCTCGGGCTCATGTTCGCCGCGCAGTGGACCTCGACGAACGCCTCGGTGTTCTGCCCCAGCGCCCCCGGATCGACGATCGCGGTGAAGCCGGTGATGACGCCGGTCGAGCGCAGCCGGTCGACGCGTCGCTTGACCGCGGGCGAGGAGAGGCTGACGCGCTCACCGAGCTCGGCCAGGCTGAGCCGGCCGTCCTTCAACAGCTCCGCGACGATGTGGCGGTCGATCTTGTCGATGCCGCACAGGATGCCGGGCGAGGGGCGGCGGCGCAGCACCAACGGAGATGCAGCAGCAACGGCGGCGCACGGCGGCAACCGCGCAGCGGCAACGGCGGCGGCGGCGCGGCGCGCGGCGGCGGCGCAGCCCGGGGCGGCCGCGCGCGTCACCAGCGACCTTGGCTGCTCCACCGCGACCACGTGGGCGCCAGCTCGGCGTGGACGTCCGCCAGGCCCGGCCCCGTCGCGCGCCGCAGCGTGCCCCCGCGCGCGAGCCGCAGCGCCGCCGGATCGTCGCCGGACGGCTCCTCGCCGAACAGGCACAGCGTGCCCACGACGCGATGACCGGGCGCGAGCGCGACGTGCGCGCCGTGGTGGGCGAGCGCCGGGTCGATGCGAAGCTCGTCGTGCAGCAGCGCCCCCTCCCCGTCGGTGACCCGCAGCGTGCTGACGAGCCGCACGCCGCCGGCGCCGCCTCCCTCCTCGCCGAGGACGACGACGTCGCGCAGCGCGGCGACGGCGCCCTCGCCCAGCCTGACGGTGGTCGAGCGCGTGACGTCGGCCCGCGGGGCGAGGATCAGCGGCGCGTCCTCGAAGACGAGCCGGCTGCCGGCGCCGAGCTCGATGTCGAGCTCGAGCAGGGTCGGCGCGCGGCCCGGCAGCGCGTAGGCGGCGCCGACCGACACGACGACGAGCGAGGCGCCCGCGCCGACGCCGAGCGCCACGCGGTCGTGATCGCCGGCGAGCGGACCCGCCTGCGTCGCGACCAGGCAGACGCGGACGGCGCGGCTGTCCTTCGACAGGACGCGCGGCGCGAGCCGCGTCCCCCGGCGCAGCTCGGTGACCGCGTGGCCGCCGGGCGTCCGCTCGACGCAGAGCCGCGCCGAGGACGGCTCAGTGAGCGTGGCTGTGGTGATGGTGATCGGCGACGTCGGCGACGCTCGTGCGCGGCGCATCGCCGGCGGCGAAGCGCCCGCGCTGCTCGCGCACCCAGTCCGCGACGGGTCGCGCGCCCTCGGGCGAGACGAGCGAGAGCGGTTGCACCGGCAGGTGCTCGCGCCGCGCCCGCGCGTCGGAGAGCATCAGCTCGACGTCGGAGCCGACGTACGGCGCGAGGTCGGTCTTGTTGATGACCAGCAGGTCTGCGCGCGCGATCCCCGGCCCGCCCTTGCGCGGGATGTCGTCGCCGCCCGCGACGTCGATGACGAAGATCTGCACGTCGGCGAGGGCGGGGCTGAAGACCGCGGTGAGGTTGTCGCCGCCGCTCTCGACGAGGACGAGCTCCAGCGGGCCCTGCTCGCGCTCGAGCTCCTCGACGGCCTCGAGGTTCATCGCGATGTCGTCACGGATCGCGGTGTGCGGGCAGCAGCCCGTCTGCACCGCGACGATCCGATCGCTCTCGAGCACGCCCGTCGAGCGCAGGAACTCGGCGTCCTCGGTCGTGTAGATGTCGTTCGTCACGACGCCGATCCGGATCTCGCCGGCGAGCTCGCGGCAGAGCGCCGCGATCAGGCTGCTCTTGCCCGAGCCGACGGGCCCGCCGATGCCTACGCGCAGCGCGCGCTGGGGGTGTTCAGGTGACAAAGAGTCGCTCCCGGTGGTCGGCGTGGATGGAGGCTGCGAGCTCGAGCCCGACCGCGGCGGGGCCCGGCTGCTCGGCGATGGGACGTGCGTCGGCGGCGACGGCGCACGCTGCGCCAGCGATCCATCCGGCGAGCCCGGCGACCCATCCGCTGGCCTCGGCGGGATCGAGCGCGAGCAGCTTCAGCGCCGCCGACGCGACCGTCGCCGCGTCGTCGTACAGCGCGATCCGGGCCAGCGCTTCGTCGTCGATTCCCCACGCCGCGGCGACGACGCCGAGCGCGACGGTCCGCGGGGTCGCCGGCGAGGCGGCGCGGTATCCGTCGATCAACGGCGACGGCAGCGCGATCGCGGCGGAGCGCAGCAGCCCCGCGCCGAGCCGGCGCGCGCTCTCGCGCAGCACGGGGTTCGGGCAGCGCGCCGCCCACTCGTCCTCCACGGCGACCGCGGCCGGCGCGCCACCCGCGCTCGCCGCGCGGCTGGCGGCCACCGCGAGCCGCGCCTCGGGCTCGGCCACGAGCCGCAGCCGCGCGCCGATGAACGCGGGCACCCCGCCAACGTCCAGGCCGTCGGACACGGCCTGCTCGAGCCCGAGCGAGTGCGCGTAGGTGCCGGCGGGGAAGCGCCCGTCGGCCAGCAGCATGCCCAGGACCATCGTCAGAACAGCTCGTAGCGCTGGGCCAGCGGCAGCACCGTGGCGGGGTCGGGGCGGACCTCCTCGCCGTCGATCCAGACGCGAAACTCGCCCTTCGGCTCGACGCGGATCTTCGGACAGGCGTCGTTGCACGGCATGTCGCGCTTGCCCACGTTGCGCGTGTCCTTGACGGGCACGATCTGCGCCTCCAGCCCGAGCTCGCCGAGGTCGCCTTCGGCCGCCGCGAGCGGTGACACGAACGCCATCGAGCAGCGCGCCGCCAAGCGCCCGGTCCCCGCGAACATCGCCGACGCGAGGATCGGCTGCGGGGTCGGGATCGAGGCGTTCGCATCGCCGATCGGCGCCCAGGCGATCGCCCCGCCCTTGATGACGAGGCGCGGGCGGATGGCGAAGAACGCCGGGTCCCACAGCACGAGGTCGGCGAGCTTGCCGACCTCGACCGAGCCGACCTCGTCGTCGATCCCGTGCGCGACCGCCGGGCAGATCGTGTACTTCGCGACGTAGCGGCGCAAGCGGTCGTTGTCGGCGCGCGAGCCTTCCCGCGGCTGCCGGCGGCCCTTCATGACGTGCGCGGTCTGCCAGGTCCGGATGATCGTCTCGCCGACGCGACCCATCGCCTGCGCGTCCGACGACACCATCGAGATCGCGCCGAGATCCTGCAGGATGTCCTCGGCGGCGATCGTCGAGGGACGGATCCGGCTCATCGCGAACGCGTAGTCCTCGGGGATCGCCGGGTTGAGGTGATGGCAGACCATGAGCATGTCGAGGTGCTCGTCGATCGTGTTGACGGTGTACGGCCGCGTCGGGTTCGTCGACGACGGCAGCACGTTCTCGTAGGAGGCGAGCTCGATGATGTCGGGCGCATGGCCGCCGCCGGCGCCCTCCGTGTGGTAGGCGTGGATCGAGCGCCCGGCGATCGCCGCGACCGTGGACTGCAGGTAGCCCGCCTCGTTGAGCGTGTCGCTGTGCAGCGCGACCTGCACCCCGGTCTCCTCCGCCACGCGCAGGCACGCGTCGATCGCCGCCGGCGTCGCGCCCCAGTCCTCGTGCAGCTTCATGCCGCCCGCGCCCGCGCGCAGCTGCTCGAGCATCCCCTCGCGCGACATCGTGTTGCCCTTGCCGAGCAGCAGGACGTTGACGGGCATCGTGTCGAGCGCGACGAGCATCTCGTGCATCGCCCGCGGGCTCGGCGTGCAGGTCGTCGCGCGCGTGCCCTCCGTCGGGCCGTTGCCGCCGCCGATCAGCGTCGTGACGCCGGCCGCGACAGCCTGGTCGACGACCCGCGGGCAGATGAAGTGGGCGTGGCCGTCGATGCCGCCGGCGGTCAGGATGCGCCCCTCGCCGGCGATGACATCGGTCGTCGCGCCGATCCGCAGCGCCGGGTCGATCCCGTCGGAGATGTCCGGGTTGCCGGCCTTGCCGAGCGCGACGATCCGGCCGTCGCGGATACCGACGTCGCAGCGCACGATTGCGCAGTGGTCGAGCACGATCACGTTCGTGATGACGAGGTCCGGCGCGCCCTGCGCCCGGGTCGTGCTGCCCTGCGCCATCGACTCGCGGATCGTCTTGCCGCCGCCGAACATCGCCTCGTCGCCGCCGAAGCAGCGATCCTCCTCGACCTCGAGCCACAGGTCGGTGTCCGCGAGGCGCACCCGATCGCCCGTTGTGGGCCCGTACAGCGCGGCGTAGTCCGCGCGCGAGATCTTCACGATCCCTTCTCCTTGCGCGGCCGCAGGCCGGGGACCTTCCGCTTGCCGGCGAGCGCCACCAGCTGCACCGTGGCCGACGCCTGCGGCTCGAAGCGCTTGGACTTGCCCGCCTCGATGTCGAGGCGATAGCCCTTCGCGTCGGCACGCCTGAAGGACAGCTTGTCGTTGACGTCGGCGAAGTGGAAGTGCGAGCCGACCTGGATCGGCCGATCGCCCTTGTTGACGACCTTGAGCGTCTTCTTCTTGAGGCCGGCGTTGAGCTCGAGCTCGCCGTCGCCGCAGTCGAGCTCCCCGGGGATCACGGCGCCACCTCGGGCATCGTCTCCAGCGTGATCGGGTCGTGCAGGGTGACGAGCTTGCGGCCGTCGGGGAACGTCGCCTCGACCTGCACCTCTTGCACCATCTCCGGCACGCCCTCCATCACCTCGTCGCGGCGCAGGACGTGGCGCCCCTCGTCCATGAGCTCCTTCACCGAACGTCCGTCGCGGGCGCCCTCGATCACCCAGCACGACAGCAGCGCGACCGCCTCCGGGTGGTTGAGCTTCACGCCACGCTCGCGACGCTCGCGCGCGAGCATGCCGACCACGGCCAGCATCACCTTGTCCTGATCGGCCGGAGACAACTTCACTGTGCAGCCCTCCCGTGGAGACGAACGCCGGTGCGCCGCAACCGGTTCGTTGCGGCGCCGCCAACCCTACGGGCCCGCGAGGCGGGCGTGGGCGCTACTTGACCTCGCGGGTGAGCCGCGAGTCCCACGGGCACCAGTGGCACCCCGGCAGAAACGCGCCGCACGCCTCGTCGAGATGGTCTTCGACGTACATCATGTTCGCGTCGCAGACTTCGATCGCCATCGTGAAGAAGTTGATCGTGCTCGGCTCGAGGTGGAAGCTGAACTTCGGGTTGTAGTCGGCCGTGCGCTTGATGATGCGGCCATGCACATGGATTTCCTGCGTCTCCTCGCCCGACAGGATGTTGCGGGCGTGCTTCACCTTGGCCTCGTCCTTCAGCTCGATGATGAACTCCTGGCCCGGGCTCGACTGCTGCGTGAATGCGAACTGCGCCACGTTGGGTCCCCACTTTCCGGTTTGTCGTATGCATCACGCCCCGCTCGGACCGGCGGGGCGACGCCTCTCGGCGGGCGAGCTACCGCGCGAACTTCGCGTACTCGTCGTAGTCGATCTTGTTGTCGCCGTCGGCGTCGGCCATCGTGACGATCGTGGCGATCTCATCCGGCGTAACGTCCGGGTTGCTGGCGAGGGACGTCAGCAACTCGCTGGCGGTGATGAAGCCGTCGCCGTCGGTGTCGATGGCGTCGAAGTCCTCTCTGCTGCTCATGGTGCCTCCCCTAAGGCCGGGCCGCGCCGCGGGCGCGAGCCGCTCCGTCATGGTCGATTGCGAATGGAGAACCGTACAGCCCGGGGCGGCCGGATCGCGTCGCTTACGCCGCGTGCGACAGCGTTTCGCCTTCGCCCAGCGCCGCGAGCAGGCCCTCGAGCAGCCAGTCGGCCTCGGCGGTGGCGATCGTCAGCGGGGGCGCGAGGCGGATCGTGCGCTCGTGCGTGTCCTTTGCGAGCACCCCGTGTGTGAGCAGGCGCTCGCAGGCGGCGCGCGCGCTCGCTTCGCCCGGCGCCAGGTCGAGGCCGAACCACAGCCCGCTCGAGCGAACCGCCTGCAGCGCCGGTGGCGCAGCGACGTCGAGCTGCGCACGCAGCCGGGCTCCGACCGCGCGCGCGTTCGCCTGCGGCTCGCCCGTGCGCAGGAGGTCGAGCACCGCGCGGCCGACGGCGCATGCGAGCGGGTTGCCCCCGAAGGTGGAGCCGTGCGAGCCCGGCGTGAACACGCCGAGGACCTCGTCGTCGGCCGCGATCGCCGACAGCGCGAGGATGCCGCCGCCGAGCGCCTTGCCGAGCACGTAGATGTCCGGCACGACGCCCTCGTGCTCGCACGCGAACGTGCGCCCGGTCCGCCCGAGGCCCGACTGGATCTCGTCGGCGATGAGCAGCACGCCGTGCTCGCTGCACAGCCGCCGCGCGTCGGTGAGGTAGCCGTAGGGCGGGACGATGACGCCCGCCTCGCCCTGCACGGGCTCGACGAGGAAGCCGACGACGTCGGGGTTCGCGTGGAGCGCTTCCTCGAGCGCCGCGGTGTCGCCGAACGGGACGCTGACGAAGCCCGGCGCGAACGGGCCGAAGCCCTCGCGGGCGAGCGGGTCGTCGGAGAACGAGACGATCGTCGTCGTGCGGCCGTGGAAGTTGCCGTCGCAGACGACGATCGTCGCCCGGCCCGGCGCGACGCCCTTGACCTCGTAGCCCCACTTGCGCGCGGCCTTGATCGCGGTCTCGACGGCCTCGGCGCCCGTGTTCATCGGCAGCACGCGGTCCTTGCCGGTGAGCGCCGCCAGCTCGCGCGCGAACGGCCCGAGCTGGTCGTTGCCGAAGGCGCGGCTCGTGAGCGTCACGCGATCGAGCTGCTCGCGCGCGGCGGCGACGAGCTTCGGGTGGCGGTGGCCGAAGTTCAGCGCGGAGTACGCGGAGAGCGCGTCGAGGTAGCGCCGGCCGCGGTCGTCGCGCACCCAGCACCCCTCGGCGCTCGTCACCGTGACGGGCAGCGGGTGGTAGTTGTGCGCCGTGTAGCGGTCGGCGACCGCCGCGGCGTCCTCGGCGCCAACCCACACGGCCTCCGCGCCGAGGCGCACGCCATCCTCCGCGCCAACCCGCACGCCATCCTCGGCGCCAGCCCGCGCGGCCTCCGCGCCAACCGGCACGACCTCCTCCGCCCCTTGCGCGCCGAGCCGCACGTCGAGCGCGAGCGTCAAGCAGCGCGGCCCGCCGCCCGCCTTGAGGAACTCCGACACGTCGACGACGACCGGCTCGAAGCCCCGCGCGCGCAGCTCGCGCTCCAGGCGCGGCGTGCACGCCGGCATGACGACCGTCCGGCCGATGACGACCGAGTTCGCGCCGAACGCCGCGGCCTCCTCGTCGGTCAGCGCGATCGGGTCGGGCACGAGCTCTGCGACGAGCCGCGCGCCCTCCTCGCCAAGCGCCGACGGCGCGTAGAGCGCCGTGTCCGAGTCCAGCGGGCAGAACGTGATGTCGACGTGGTAGTAGCGCGGATCGGCGAGCTCGAGCGGCAGGATCGCGCTGTCGACGAGCCTGCCGAGGTCGACGTACGCCGCGGCCGAGGAGCGCGAGCGGTGCCCGGCGACGAGCGTGTCGCCGAACGGCAGCGCGTCGCCGGCGCCTTCCTGCGTGACCGCCTCGGTCAGCGTGCGAATCGCGAAGCCGTGCTCCTCGAACCAGCGCACGGCGTGCGGTGTCTCCGGGCGGCGCTCCGTGTCGCGCATCCGCGCCGGGACGAACGTGTCGCCGTCGACGATCCCGAGGTTCGCGGTGAAGACGAGGTCCGGCAGGCCCGGCTGCGGCTCGAGCACCTCGATCTCGGCACCGGCCGCGCGGTAGGTCGCGACGAGCGCGTCCCACTGGCGCTGCGCGCGCGCCCGGTCGACGCCGATCGCGACGTCCATCCACGGGTTGATCGCGTACGTGACGTCGAAGTGCGCCGGCGGGCACATGAGGTAGCGCCGGCCCCACGAAAGCTCTGAGCTCATCCCTACAAGGTGTCACCGGCGGGTCGGAGCGACAAGGCCGCGATCTTGCCGCCGACAGCAACATCGCGACGTTCTCGACGCGTGTGCAGCATTTTCTTGCGTCAAGCCGCCCCGCGCCGCCTGTTTGCATCGCCAAGCGGGCTACCCGGCCGCTCCCTCGCTGAGACCGATGCGCCGGTGCAACCGCGCCATCGACCGCGGCGACCACCAGTTCCACTTGCCGAGCAGCGCCATCAACGCCGGCACGAGCAGCGCGCGCACGATGAACGCGTCGATCAGCACCCCCGTCGCCGTCGCCACGCCGATCTGCTGGATGAACGAGATCGACGACGTCACGAACGAGCCGATCGCCACCGCGAGCAGGATCGCCGCGGCCGTGACGACGGCCCCGGTGCGCTCGACGCCGATCGCCACCGCCTCGCGGTCGGGCAGCCCGCCTTCGCGCGCCTCCTTGATGCGTCCGAGCAGGAAGACCCCGTAGTCCGTCGACAGCGCGAACACGAGCGCGGACGCCACGAGGAAGTCCGTCGGCTCGATCCCGCCGTTCGCCGTGTAGCCGAGCAGCGACTCGAAGCGCCCCTCCTGGAAGATCAGCGTCAGGACGCCCAGCGACGAGCCGACCGTCAGCGCGTTCATCACGATCGCCTTCAGCGGCAGGATCAGCGACCCGGTCATGAGCCACAGGACAAGGAACGTCAGCCCGACGAGCAGGGCGACCGCGAGCGGCAGGTTCGAGCCGATCGAGTCCTGCTGGTCGACGAAGTCCGCCGCCAGGCCGCCGACGAGGATGGGGTACGGCGCGTCGCCGTCGCGGACGTCGGCGACGAGCGCCTGCGCGACGTCACCGTCCGGCGCGCCCGCGACCGCGACGTCGACCTGCCACGTGTCGCCGTCCAGCGAGCGGGGCGCCGGCACCGAGCGCACGCCGTCGAGCCTGCGCAGCGTCGCCGCGTAGGCATGCACCCCGGCGCGATCGGACGCCGGCGCGGAGACGGCGATCGTCACCGGGCTCGTGTCCTGTCCACCGTAGTCACGGGCGAGCGTGTCCGCCACCGTGCGCGAGCTCTGCCCCTTCGGGATGACCGACGAGTCGACGGGCGTCCAGTTCGCGCCCAGCGACGGCAGCGCGACGCCGACCATCACGACGCCCGTCACGACCGCCACGATCCCGGGTCGGCGCATCACGGCGTGCGAAAGCCGGTACCACGCGCCCGACTCCGCCGGGCGCTCCGGGCCGCGCCGCCGGATGGCGAGCTTCGCACCCCACACGGCGAACAGCGCCGGCGCGATGACGAGCGAGGCGATCCCGGCGACGATCGCGACGGACGCCCCCGCGATGCCCATCGACTGCAGGAAGCCGAGCGGGAAGACCGTGAGCGTGATCAGCGCCAGCGCGACCGTCACCGCGCTGTAGGCGACGGTCCGCCCGGCGGTCTCCATCGTCGTGCGGATCGCCCCGGCACCCGGCCCCTGATGGCGCAGTTCCTCGCGGTAGCGCGTGACGAGGAACAGCGTGTAGTCGATCGCCAAGCCGAGCCCCAGCCCGATGACGAGGTTCAGCGCGAAGATCGACAGGCCGTAGAACTGGTTGACGCCCGCGAGCACGAGGAACGTCCCGAAGATCGTCGTGACCCCGACGACGAGCGGCAGCACCGCAGCGCGGCCGCGGAAGAACAGCAGCGCGAGCAGGAACAGAAGCGGGAAGGCGAGCGTCTCGGCGCGGCCGAGGTCGGCCACGACGCTCTCACCGATCTGCGACTGGGCGAACAGCGAGCCGCCGAGCGTGACGTCGCGGTGGTTGTCGAAGGTCCCCTCGAGCCGCTCGACGGCGAGGTCCTCGTCCACGCCGGACTTGAGCGTCGCCGCGAGGTAGGTCGACGTCCCGTCCCGGCTGACGAACCGCTCGTCGCGCGTCGACGCCACCGACGTGACGGACGCGACCGCGGGATCGGCCGCGAGCGCGTGCTGGACGGCGGCGATCCGCCGCTTCGACGCGCTCGAGTCGGCACCGCCGGGGGTCCGCACGAGGGCGACGACGCCGGGCGTGGCCTGCCTGCCGGTCGCCGACTCGATGCGCGCGAGCGCCTGTACGGAGCCCGCGTCGGATGCCGCGAATCCGCCCGAGTCCTCGAGCGATCCGACGACCGGACCACCGAGCGCGGCGGCGACCAGGACGAAGAGCAGCGACAGCAGCAGCGTCCGCTTGGGGCGCGCGGTGATGCGGGTGGCGAGGGCGGTGAACATGGCGGGACTCCCTGATTGTCGCGTCGTCGTCGTGTGCATGAAGTGAGTGGTCGCTCACTCACGCGTAGTGAACACCAGTACATGTACATCTGTCAAGTCAATCGTTACGATCGGGCGCATGGCGTCGTCCGCCGGCCGCCGGCGCAACCCTCGCGGGGAGGGCTCCCGGCTACGCGAGCAGCTCATCGCCGCGACGGCGGAGGTCCTCGACGAGGTCGGCGACGCGGATCGGGTCTCCGTCCGCGCGATCGCGCAGCGCGCCGGCGTCTCCCCGACCGCGCTGTACCTGCACTTCCCCGACCGCGACGCGCTCGTCGCCGCCACCGTCGACGCGGGCTTCGCGGCGTTCAACGAGGCGCTGCTGACCGCCGCCCGCGCGCACGACGACCCGCGCGCCGCGCTCGCGGCGATGGGCCGCGCGTACCTGCGGTTCACCGCTGCGCAGCCCGCCCTCTACGCGGTCCTGTTCTCGGCGCGGCGCCCGCTCGACCCGTCCGCTCCGCGCGACGTCGACCGCGCCGCGAGCCTCGACGGCCTCGGCGCGCTCCTGCGCGCGTGCGATCCGGGGCTCGACGAGGAGGCCGGGCGCCTGAAGGCGCTCGACGTCTGGTCGGCCCTGCACGGCTTCGCGGTGCTGCGAACCGCCCGCGACGGCCTCGGCTGGCCCCCGGACGACGTCTACGCCGACCGCGTCCTGGAGGCGCACCTCCCCGCCTGAGCGCCTGCGCAGAATCGTCGCAATCGCATGCTGATTCGTCACACGATCCGCGGCACGATGAGGTCATGTCGACGAACGTGGTTCGCCCTACCCGGTCTATCGCCGATCAAGGCGAACCACCCGACGCGCGAGTCGCGCGCTTCGCGGCGCGGCGCGATGGCGTGATCTCGATCGCTCAGCTTCGAACGTGCGGACTCGACGACGACAAGGTCGCATGGCGGGTTCGAGGCGGTCGCCTTCACCGGCTGCATCGGGGCGTCTACGCGGTGGGGCACCGAGGGGTCACGCTGCGCGGTCGCTTCCGCGCCGCCGTCCTCGCCGGTCCCGACGGCACAGCACTCAGCAACTTCGCAGCGGCTGCGCTGTGGACGTTCATCCCTTGGAAGAAGCGCCCGGTCGAAGTCACGATCCCGGGGAGCGGAACGCGTCGCATCGACGGTGTGAGAGTTCATCGCTCTCGCTCGCTGGGCCGGCGCGACGTGCTGACGCGCGGCGGGATCCGTGTCACCTCCCCCGCACGGACCCTGCTCGACCTGGCCGCCGTCTTGCCGGAGGAGGCGCTGCGACGCGCGGCGCGCCAGGCGCAGGCGCTGCGGCTCGTCACCGTGCGCGAGCTGCTCGAGATCGCCCAGCGCTGCAAGGGCCACCGCGGCGCGGCGAGGTTGCGGGCCGTCGTTGCGGGCGGGCCTGCGCCGACGGTGAGCACGCTCGAGGACGACCTGCTCGACCTGCTCGACCGTGCCGGCATCGAGCGACCCGAGATCAACGCGACGCTGCGGCTGGACGGCAGGACGATCATCCCGGACTACCTCTGGCGCGCGCGGCGCCTCGCGGTCGAAGCCGACAGCGCCACCTGGCACGACCACAAGCTCGTCCGCGAGAACGACGCCGACAAGCAGGCGATCCTCGAAGCCAACGGCTACCGGGTCCTGCGCGTCACCGGCGACCAGACGCGATACGAGCCCCGGCAGACGCTCGCGCGCATCCGCTCGGCGCTCGCCTCTGCGCACTGACAGCCCCGTCACCGCGGGCTGAACCCGACGCAGGCGACGCCGCGGGCAGTCCCTCCTCCTCGAGCCCTCCGGCGCCCGAGGCGAGCTACGGCGAGGCGGCCTCCCAGCGCGCGAAGGCCTCCTCGACCTCGCGCTTGGCCGCCGCGTGGCGGGTGGTCGAGTCCTTCGAGCGCTCGGGCGTCGCCCACGCGTCGGGATCGGCGAGCTCGGCCTCGAGCGCGGCCAGCGCCTCCTCGGCGCGCTCGATCTCGCGCTCGAGCTGGCGGATGTGGCGCCGCGCGTTCTTCGAGAGCTGCCCGGCCGGGACGCCGTTGCCGTTGCCGTTGCCCGTGATCGCCTTGGCCGTCGCCGCCGCGAGCTTCTCGCTCGCGCACTCGGGCGCCGTCGCCCTCTGCGGCTTCACCTTCGCCGCAGGCTTCGCGGGCTTGGGCTGCGGGCGACGAGGCTCGGCCACCGGCGACGCGGCCTTCGCCTTGCCCTTCTCGGCGCGGGCGGCAAGCCGCCGCTCCTCGCGCACGCGCACGTACTCCTGCCAGCCGCCTTCGTAGGAGCGCAGCTTGGCGTCGTCGACGGCGACCGTCCGCGTGCCGACGGCCTCGAGCAGCGCCCGATCGTGCGACACGAGCAGCAGCGTGCCCTCGAAGGCCAGCAGCGCGTCCTCCAGCGCCTCGCGGCTCTCGATGTCGAGGTGGTTCGTCGGCTCGTCGAGGATCAGGACGTTCGCGCCGGACGCGACGAGGATCGCCAGCGACAGCCGCCGCCGCTCGCCCCCCGACAGCCCGTCCAGCGGCTTCTCCGCCTCCTCGCCGCTGAACAGAAAGCGCCCGAGCAGCGCGCGCGCCTTGTTCGGCGTCAGGCCCGTGTGCACCGCGCACGCCTCGACGACCTTGTTCGCCCGGCCGCCCGGCCCCTTGCCGAGATCCTCGGCGTGCTGTGAGAGGTGGCCGATCTTCACGTTGTGGCCCGTCGAGAGCTTGCCGGCGGCCAGTGGCCGCACGCCCGCGAGCGTGTCGATGAGCGTGGTCTTGCCGGCGCCGTTGGGCCCGACGAGCGTCACGTGCTCGCCGCGCTCGAGCCACAGCTCGGCGTCCTCGAGCAGCACGCGCGGCGGGTCCGCGCCGACCTCCACCCGCCCGCCGGACAGCTCGAACACGACGCGCCCCGAGCGCTCGGGCGCCTTGAAGT
Source organism: uncultured Actinomycetes bacterium (assembly GCA_963743055.1). Lineage (GTDB taxonomy): Bacteria > Actinomycetota > Thermoleophilia > Solirubrobacterales > Solirubrobacteraceae > CADCVQ01. Next base: position 384,996 of record CAVUOK010000013.1, read on the forward strand.
CGAACTTCAGGCCGTCGCGGTCGCGCGGGTCGCGCTCGATGCGCTCGATCTTGTCGAGGCGCTTGACGCGCGACTGCGCCTGCTTGGCCTTCGTCGCCTTCGCCCGGAAGCGCTCGACGAACGCCTCCAGCCGCGCGATCTCGGCCTGCTGCTTGTCGATCGCCCGGCCCATCGCGATCTCGCGGGCGGCCTGCTCCTTGCGCCACTGCGTCCAGGTGCCGGGGAAGTAGCGCGAGCGCCCGGCCTCGAGCTCGAGCACGCCGGTGCCGACGGCCTCGAGGAACCAGCGGTCGTGCGCGACGAGCACGACCGCCGTGTCCAAGGAGACCAGTGTCTTCTCCAGCCACTCCAGCGACTCGATGTCGAGGTGGTTCGTCGGCTCGTCAAGCAGGAGCAGGTCGGGGTCGCCCGCGAGCGCGCGCGCGAGCGACGCGCGCGTGAGCTCACCGCCGGAGAACGTCGAGAGCTGACGGTCGAGGTCGGCCTCGTCCTCGAAGCCCAGGCCGCGCACCATGTTCGTCGCGCGGTCGCGCCACATCCAGCCACCGGCGTGCTCGAGGCGCGCCTCGGCGCGCGAGTACTGCTCGAACGCCTTCTCGTCGCCGTCGGCCATCTTCTGGGCGAGGCGCGTGAGGTCGGCCTCGAGCGCGACGAGCTCCGCGCAGCCGGAGAGCACGTAGTCGCGCAGGGTCAGCGAGCGGTCGCGCGGCGGACGCTGGTCGTGCAGCGAGACCTTGCAGCCCTTCTCGAAGGAGAGCTCACCGCCGTCGACCGACGTCTCCCCCGCGAGCATCCGCAGCAACGTCGTCTTGCCGGCGCCGTTGCGCCCGGCGATCGTCAGGCGGTCCTTGCGCTCGAGCTTGAACGACACCCCGCGCAGCAGCGGGTTGCCAACCATGTCCTTGCTGAGGTCGGAGGCGATGAGGACGGCCATCGCGCCAATGGTAGGAGCCTGCGAGCGTCGAGTAGCCGCGACAGGATCATCGGTCCGGGCGGACGCGCCGCACCGACGCGGGGCAGAACCCGCGGCTCACCCCCGCGGTCCCCTCGTCTCGCCCGCCTCGCGGTGACAGCCAGGATCGCAGCACGTGCGCCGCGTCCCGGGGATCCGCCGTGACGGCCCGGCCGAGACGGCGGGCGCCCCCCGGCAGCCGGTCTCCGACCGTCCACTGATCCGCGCCCGCGTACAAGCGGAGCTTCGCGCTCCCCTCGCAGGTGAAGAGCACCGGCGCGGTCTCGGCCGCGTCGCGGAAGCGCTCCCACACGCCGTCGGAAGCAGCGACCCGAAGGTCGAGCTCGAACGGCCACCGCTTGCGCCATCCCGCGCCGAGCCGCTGGGCGAGCTCGCGCTGAGACGGGCGGGGCGTGAAGACGAGCTCAGCATGCTCAATCGCGTGGTCGAAGTACCGGGCAGCGGCGCTCAGGGCCGGCTCGCCGTCCAGCCGCACGCCGGCCTCGACGCCCGACAGCAGCCCGTGCTTGGCGTCGAAGTTCGCCGAGAAGAGCGCTCCCCGGCAGCCGTCGGCAATGACCGCCTTGGCGTGATTAAGGGAGTCCCCGTATACGGTCACGCCGAGCGCGGACAGGGCCTGGGCGTCCTGGCGGTGAGTCTCGAGGTTGCGCGCGCGAGCGAGCAGCGACACGTCGAGCGAACGCTCGCCCATCGCTCGCTCGAGCGGCTCGAGCAGCAGGTCGCGGTGCTGTGCCATTCCGTTCAGCGAGAAGGTCGATAGCAGCAGTTGCTCGCGCGCGCCGGCGATGACATCGTGGATCGTGTCGAGGATCCCCCGCTCGTCGTCGTGCGTCCAGATCACGGCGGGCGCCTCTCCGACGGCTGCCGGTGCCACCCGGCACGGGCTGGGCGACGGCGCGCGATGCTGCACCGTGTGCGCCTCGCCGGGCGGCATCTCCCACGAGCACTCGTACCACAGCCGGGTGAAGAATCGCGCCAGGCGATCGACCTCGACCCGGTCGTTTACAACAACGCCGTTCTCGCCGGTGGCCCCGCGCGCTTGGCTGTCGACGAGAGCCGGCGTCTCGAGGTTCGCGCTCGAGACGAGCGCAGCGCGATCGTCGACGACGAGCAGCTTGGCGTGGCAGAACTCGTGTCCGCGCACCGCGATCCCGCGTCCGGTCAGGTCCTCGAAGCGCTTGTTCTGCGCGCGGATGTCGTCCGCGCCGGGAGCGTCCGCGTCCTCGACCCCGAGGCCTTGGCGCAGCGAGCGCTCCTCGATGGCCGAGATGACGTACACACCTCCGCGCATCCGCGCGGCTGCCGCGTAGAGCGCCTCGAGTAGATCGGGCTCGCCGATGCGAAAGCTCGCGACGAACACTCGGTGGCGCGCCGAGGCGAGCAGCTCGAGCACGGACTCCTTGATGACAGGACGCGAGTTCGCGTACGTGAAGACGTGCCGGTACGCTCCGTCCCGCTCGTCGTTTCGCATGACGAATGGCACACGCGGCGGCCGTGGCTCGCGGACGAGGAAGAACCCCTCCGCGGAGCGTAGCGCGCCGATGTCCAGCGTGTCAGTCATGGACGAAGTCTTCGGTCTCGCGCAGCGCGTACGCCAGCCGGTACCACTTGAGCTCCCAGATCCGCTCGCGCAACGCGGACGCCGACAGCGCCGGCGCAACGGCCGGCAAGCCGGCACGCGCGGCACGACACGCGTTCTCCAGGTCGGCCGCCGGTTCGTCGCTGCCGAGCAGGCTCGCCGCTGCGATGTCGCGTGCGAAGAGCGCGCGTGCCTCGTCGTCGGCTGGCGTGAACGTGCACGCAAGCGTGACGACGGCCTCCTCTCCGCCGACCGTGAGGCCGACCGGTTGCGTGAGCGCGCGCCCTTCGCCGGCGATCGCGCGCGCCGTGTCGCCCCGGAGCGGGAATTCCCACAGCCCAGGACCGCCGCCGCGGCGCACGTCGACAGGCCGCTCTCGCCGGATGACCGCCGGGCCGATGCAGCGCCACGCGTCTCGCAGCGTCGCGGGATCCTCGAACGCGACGGCGGGAAGCCTCAGCCAGGACTCGACGAGTTGCGTCGCGTCGCTGAGGTCGAGTGCCACCGTAGCCGCGCCGTCCGCGTCGTCGGCCTCCGGCGAGCGACCGCGGCGCCGCATGCTCTCTCCGTGGAGCGTGGCGTCGACGAGAAGCTCGCCATCGCCACCGCGACGGACCTCCGCGGTGCACCGGAAAGCGGGGCACACGGTCTGGTCGCCGCGGACCGCCGTCAGGGGCGGGTCGATCTCCGGCGCGCTGGCGCGCAGCACGTCCGTCGGGAGGCCCCCGACGCTCCCATCCCGCATCCGGCGAGCCAGATACGCATGCCGCCTCTGGCCCCAGAGCTCGCGCGGGACAGGTGCATTGGCCACCGGCGCCAAGCGCGCGAGCTCAAGCTCGCGCAGCCAGCTCGTGCTCCCGGACGACTCCACGGCGAACAGGTCCCCCGAGCGCGGGAGCAATGCGAAGTCGGCGCAGGAGGGGACCTCTCGGATGACGACCTCGTTTGCGAGAAATCGCGCAGCGACCTCCGCATCGACGTAGAACTCGTCCCCGGCCAATCGCGCGGCACCGCCCCCGACGAGCCGTGACATCCCGCCAGCGAGCACGCCACGGGGAAGCGAGACGATCTCATCGAATGTCGCTGCGTCGATCTTCCCGAGGGCCAGCGCCGTCTCCAGCAGAAAGCGCTCGAGCCGCGTCAGCTCCTGACGGACTTCACGAACAACGGAGACGTCGCGCCACGTCATAAGTGCCAGCAGCGCGTCGGAGACCACGAGCACCGTGTCCGAGCGGACCGCCGGAGCCGGCACGCGGCGTAGTTCGAGCGGCGAGCTCACCGCAGGTCCGTCAGCATTAGTGTGTCCTCGCCGCTGTCGATGACCTCGAACATGTTGCGGTAGAACGCCTGCGCCTCCGGGACCCCGCTGAGCCGCGCGAGCGTGGGCCGGTGGCCGACGAGCACGATCGCGCGGCGCGCACGCGTGCACGCGACGTTCAGCCGGCGCGGGTCCTGCAGCCACAACCCGAAGCCCGGCCTCGGGCGGCTGCGGTGCGTGCGACAGAAGCTGATCACGACGACGTCGCTCTCCTGTCCCTGGATGCGGTCGATCGAGTCGATGACCTGGAAGCGCAGTGTGTGAAACTGCCGGTAGCCGGGGTGCCCGAGCGCCTTGCGCAGCTCCCTCGCCTGAGCGCGGTAGAAGGTGAGCACGCTGACGGTCACCGACCGCTCCTCGTCGCGCCGGCCGAGCTCGCGGTCCAGCAGCCGGCACAGCTTCACGACCCATGCGACCTCTAGCGTATTGACGAAGCCGGTGCCTCGCAGCTCGTCGTTCGAGCGGCGCTGCAGGGACGTGTCGAGGAACATCACCGGCTGGGAGAGCGTGTCGCCGACAAGCGGCGTCACGCCGCTGCGCGCGAGCACGTCCGCGGTCGGGCTGTCGTACCGGCCGCCGTAGATCGGCTGGCGCACGAGCCTGGCGATCGGATCGATCATGCGGCGCTGCTCGATGAGTCGCACGCGCAAGCTCGGCGGGCAGCTCTCGACGCAGCGCTCGAATAGGCTGCGTACGAGATGCTCGCGCATCGCCGCCAGCAGGCTGCGCTCGGCATCGTCGCCGAGCTGGCGCAGACGCCGGTGCGCCTCATCGAAGTCCGCGCGGAAGACGTCCTGCCACAGGCGCGTGGATCGCAGTCGCTGTACGTTGCGCGCGACAGACTCCGCGCGGAAGCGATGCAGCTCGGCGTCCTCTTCCCACAGCTCTCCGAGGCGAGCGACGGCGGCATCTATCCCAGCCGCGGCTCCGCGATCGACCATGTGCAGCGCGGCGAGGGCGTGCAGGTGGTGCTCGTCGACCTGGTCGACGAACGGCGGGAGCTGATGCTCGTCGCCGACGAGAATCCAGCGACGTGCCCGGTTCGCGCCGATGAGGAACTCGCTGTCCACGACGCGACTCGCCTCGTCGACGATGACCGTGTCGTAGTCGCTGTCGCGCACGAGGGCGTCGCCGCCGAAGCCGGTCGTGGTGCAGCACACGAGGTTCGCGGCCTGAAGGAGCTCCCGGCCAAGTTCGCCGATGAGCCTGCGTCGCTCCTCGTCAGACGTCGCGCCGGTCATCCCCATGAGCTCGAACCAGCGCTGCTCGAGCCTGATGTGCTGCTCGAGCCGATGCTCGCGCATCCGCTGCTCCTCGGCGATTCGTGTCAGATCGCCGCGGCTCAGCAGAGCCGCGTCCCCCCGGTCGAGCACCGGCGCCAGGTTCTCGAGCGCGAGCGCAAGCGCTCGCGAGCCGTCATCCACCCGAGCCGCTGCGCGCGCGTGGGCATCGGCGAGCTCGTGCTCGCGCTCGGCGCTGTCGCGGGCGAACGCGACGCGCGCTGCGGATACGTCGCGTAGGCGCGCTGCGCTCGCCGCGTACGCGTTCTCGGCGGATGTCGCGCGCGCGAGAGCGTCCCATTGAGCGCGACGCAGGCGGACCACGTAGCCGCCGCCGAAGATGCCCGCGATGCGGTCCCGGAGGCTGCGATGGCGCTCCGCCGCGGCCAGCTCCTCGGCGGCCGCGCGCTCGGCGCGCCGTTCGGCGTCGTGTTGGTCTTCGGCCGCGCGCAGGTCCTCGCGTGCCACGGCGACGCGGGCTTCTGCGGCCCGCAGCTGCACGCGGTGGTCGGACTGCCAGAGCTCCATCGAGCTGGCCGCACGCTTCAGGCTCGCCCGCGCTGCGGCCAGTTCGTCGTAGCCCATGATGCATCCGGCGACCGCGTCGCGCGCAAAGGCGAGCCTGCCGAGCTGCGCGCGCCATTTGGCGGCCTTCGACGTCTCCGGACGACGGGCCCTCACGAACTCCGCGGCGACGTTCTCCGGCAAGAAGCGCCGTAGATCCTCGCGAACCCGCGAGTCGTCCCAGGAGATACGCAGGGCGAGAACGCCCTCCTTGTCACCGATCCGGCGCAGGACCTCGTCGACAGCCACGTGCATGGGCGCAAGCAGCAGCACCCGCTCGCCGCGAGCGACGAGCTGCCGGATCGTCTCCGTGATGACGGTCGTCTTCCCGGTTCCGGGCGGCCCCTGGACGAAGAAGGCGTGTGGCGCTGCCACAGCGCCGTCGACCGCGCGGCGCTGCTCGCTGTTGAGAGCCGGGTCGTATGGCGAGACCGTGGGCGCCCGGCCCAGCGGCGGCAGCGCACCCGGATCGCTCAGCAGCGTCGCGAGCGCGCCCCAGTCGCCTTCGACGCGCTCGTCGAGGAACTGCTTCAAGGCGCGGTCGTGGCGCTGCAGGCCGAACCGAGGCACGAACGAGAGCGAAACCGCGGTGCCCGGAGGCACGTCGGACCCCGCCGGCGGGTCGAGCCAGAACAACTCGTCGTCGGCTCGGATGAGCGGGAGCCTCCACCCGCGGGCCTTGCCCGCCGGGACGAGCTCGACGATCGACCCCTCCTCGAAGTCCCCCGTTCGAGCCGACACGCGCGCACACAGCAGGCCGTCCCCCGCCGCGTCGCCGGCGTCACGCGGATCGACGACGCTCGCCGACGCCGAGGCCCCGCCCTCGACCTCGCCGCGGCGCCGCAGCAGCCCGAGCATGAGCTGCAGCGCCGAGTAGTGGCGGCGCACGCTGGCGTGGATCTCTCCATGGCCCTGCTGCCTGTTGCCGCCACCTGCCAGCGCGCGCCCCGCCCGCTTCGCCGCCTGGATGCGGCGATGGGCGGCATCGCGCTGCAGGTTCAGAGCTCGCTCGACGCTGTCGATGTCGCAGTACGCCGCGTCCCATGGTGGATGGAAGGTCACGTATCCGCGGACCAGGCCATCGCGACGGGCGAGACGCGCCGACGGCTTGACCGACGTCACGATAGCGATCGGCGTGCGGCTGTCGCGCTCCTCGCGCTGGCTCAGGTAGACATCGAAGCGACCTGAGGACAGCCGGTAGTACCGGCCGCCGGCCCCTTGCCGCCAGCCTCCCGCGAAGCCGGAGGCGATGTCGGCGGCCACGTCGGGGAACGTGATGCCCTGCGCGGCGAGCCCGTCGCGGAGGGCGTCGAAGAAGCTGAGCTGCAACGTGACCGGCCCAGGCGATCCCGCCGCGAACGCCTCGGGCTCAAGCGCCCGCGCCAGCTCGTCTCGCCAGCTCTGCGGTGGCGTCAGCGGCACGGGTCGTGGACGCTCTCAGTGATCGGATTGCACGAATCGGAGCCGGTCGCAAAACTCATCGAAGTCCTCGTCCCCGGACTCAAGCTTCCAGTAGGCCAGCAGGACGCTGCGCGCCTTGCCCTCAAGCAGGCGACAGTCGTCCTCGGCGACGGGCTCGTAGCCGTGGGCGAGCACCGATCTGTTGCGCGTACGAGCGACGAGCTGAAGATGCGCCAGCGCCCGGGCGCCTGTGAGGCCGGCCGCCGGAATCAACGGATCATCCAGCGCCGTTAACAGCGCCGCCGCACTTATGAGCCCAATGTCGTAGGGCAAGTTCATCCGCGAGGGCCTTCCCAAGGCAGCCATAACCTCCGCATGGACCGCGGTGAGCTCGTCAACATCGTCCGTCAGAAGCGAGTAGTCCGGCTTGCTACACAAGAACCCGCTCGCCCTGCTTTCCAGGCGCCGCGCAAGGCACCCCTCCAGCGTGCGGTAGTGAAACAGCGCCGCGAAGTCATGGCGACCGACGCGCTGGTAGTGCTGGCCGAGGACGTGGAAGCACACGAGCAGGCTGTTGCGATCGCCCGCGACCAGCGTGCGCAGGAAGGCGAGCTGACCTTCGACACGGCGCGTGGTGGCCTGTGTGAGCTCGTGACGCTCACCAGCCATGGCCAGCTCCGTCGCTTCGATCCTCGCCGGGAGACCCGCGAGATCGACGGCGCACCACGCATCGTAGAGGTCGCTCAAAGCTCGCATGAAGCGGGCTCGGCCTGGCTCGGCGATGCTCTCGCAGAGCTCGTCATAGCGCTGATGCGCAGCGCCGAACGCTCCGCCGGCAAAGAGCTGGCGTGCCGCGTCCATCTCCTGCTGGCCGAACAGGGTCGTCGGGTTACCGAGGATGAGCAGCCTGTCCGTGCCCGGCACCGGCTGGCGACGCTCAGGGTCGTAGTCGCTCTCGACGTAGCAGAGATCCAGCTTGAGCTGCCACGCCGCGAGCGCGGCCGCGGCGCTCATGACCTTGCGCCCACCCGTGATGTCGATGATCGCGTACGGCTCGGAGCCGAGCTGACCGTGGCGCTCGAGCTCTTCCTTGACCGCGCGATAGATGCCATGCGGATCGGTCGGCGTGCACGGCCGGTACATAAGGTCGCTATGACGCATGCCGTCCGGGCCGACGAGATGGCCGGCGATGACGTCGATGCTGGACGCAGTGCCCTCCGAGAAGATCACGAGCATCCGCTGCGGGCGCAGCAGGCGGTAGGCAAGGATCGTCGTGATCGGGGAGAACCCGGCGAGGCTGATAAGCAGCCCGACGGGCCCGGCAGGTTGCCGATCGCTCCGGGTCAGCGCGTGGGCCACCGCTTCGTCGAGCATCTTGTCGATGTAGAAGCGAAGAGCCTGATCTCTGGCGCTCCCCTCGCCATACTTCAGTTCCCCACGCTCGATGCCGCGAAGGCGAGCCGTGTGTTGCTCGAATGCCGAAAGCATCAGCCAATCCGAGGCTATCCGCCGGGCATGTGTTGTCAAGCCGCGCGTCCCGCGAGCATGCACCCGATCAGCTGCGTGACCGCCGTCCCACCCGACGGCACGGCATGCAGCTGACCGCGCATCGTGCGGATCTTCGCCGATGCGGGCGCGCTACGCCGGGCCCGGCTCGCCGGGGCGCTTGCCCTGCGGCAGCCCGGCGCCCTTGCGCTGGAAGACCTCGAGCAGCTCGTTCTCGTGCGCGACGCGCCCCTGCGCGCCGTCGAGCTCGCGGAAGGCCTCCTTGAGGATGTGGACGCCCTCGGGCGAGTGCGCCGCGACGTGCGCCGCGAGCCGCAGCGCGGCCGCCTCCGCCTCGGCAGCGGGCACCGTGTCGTGTACGAGGCCGATCGCCGCGGCCTCTTCCGCGCCGATCGTGCGCCCCGTGAAGATGAGCTCCTTCGCCCGCGCGACGCTCACCAGCGGCGTCAGACGCGCGGGGCCGACCGGAACGCCGAGCCGGGCGCCAGCCCACGCGAGCTTGAGGTTGTCACCGGCGATGCGCAGATCGCAGCCGGCCACGATCTCGGCGCCGCCGCCGACGCAGTTGCCGACGCAGACGGCGATCGTCGGCACCGGGAACGCCTCGAGCGCGGCGAGGAAGCGCGAGAAGAACTTCATCCGCAGCACGCCGCCGGCATGGTCGAGCTCCTCGGTGATGTCGACGCCGGAGCACAGCGCGCGCTCCGAGGTCGTGGAGAACACGAGCACGCGCAGCGTGTCGTCGATCGCCAGGCGCTCGAGCGCGTCCACCATCTCGGACAGCAGTTCGGTGTTGAGCGCGTTGCGGCGCTCCGGTCGGTCGAGGCGCAGGATCGCGATCCCGTCCTCGCTGGCAACGTGCTCGAGCACTCCCATGGGGCGCTATGCAATCCGAAAACCCGCGGCCCCGCCTTCTCCCCGCGACCAGGATCCAGCCCGTGGCCCTGGCCGCACCGGCAGCCGGCCGAAGCCGGCGGCCGGCTACAGGTCGGGCTTCTCCTCCGTGTCCGCCTCGCCGTAGTCGACCGACGTCTCGTCGGCCTCGAGCTCGGGCGTGATGGCATCGAACTCCGGAAAGGCCTCGCCGTCGTCATGGGACGCGTTGCGTATGAGGTCGCGCTCGGCGAGCTCCCAGCCGTCCTCCTCGCCGCCGCCGGCCTCGTACACCGGCTTCAGCGCGTCGTCGACATCCTCCGAGGTGTCCACGCCGCCGACGTCGGGGCGGCGCCCGCCGATCGCGCCGGCCTCCTTCGCGGCCAGCCATTCCTCACGCGTCGCGAAGTCCGCTTCGTCGAAGCTCTCCATTCGGTGCTCCAGTCGTCCGGGTTGCAGGGCGGGCTACCCGATCGCACAGCGATCCAGTGCCGCTTGGCATTAGACTGCCGACCGTGCTTCGCACCGTCCCGGCAACGCTCGTGCTCGCGCTCACCACGCTGCTCGTCAGCGCGGCCCCGGTGCTCGCGCACGACGGCGGCGAGGGCCTGTACGGCGAGACGAACGACCGGGTCGTCACGAACGCGGGCTTCATCCTCATCATCTTCTTCCCGCTGTTCATCTTCGTGATGTCGGTCATCCAGTGGCAGCTCGAGAAGCGCAAGTACCGGCGCAAGGCGGCAGCGAAGGCGTCCGCCGAGGCCGAGGGCGGCTGGTAGCCCCACCCGCGGTTCGGCCCCTGTCGCGGCCGATAGGCTCCCTCGCGGCATTTCCGCACCACCGACGAGGAGAGCGATGACGTACTTCGTGACGGGCGCGACCGGCTTCATCGGCCGCCATCTCGTCGAGCGGCTGCTCGAGCGCGACGGCGACATCCACGTGCTCGTCCGCGCGGGGTCGCTGGAGCGCCTCGACCGGCTCGTCGAACGCTGGGGTCCCGCCGCGGCCGGCCGCATCACGCCCGTCGTCGGCGACCTGACCGAGCGGAGGCTCGGCCTCTCCTACGACGACGTCGCCGCGCTGACGGGCAACGTCGAGCACTTCTTCCACCTCGCCGCGATGTACGACATGACCGCCGACGACGCGCTCAACGAGACGCTCAACGTCGACGGCACGCGCCATGCCGTGCAGCTCGCGAACGAGGTCGGCGGCGTGTTGCACCACGTGTCCTCCGTCGCGGTGGCGGGCGAGCGCAAGGGCCTGTTTCGCGAGGACCACTTCGACGAGGGCCAGCGGCTGCCGTCCGCCTACCACCGCACGAAGTTCGAATCCGAGAAGCTCGTGCGAACCGAGGCGACCGTGCCGTGGCGCGTGTACCGCCCGGCGATCGTCGTCGGCCACTCGAAGACCGGCGAGATGGACAAGATCGACGGCCCGTACTACTTCTTCAAGGCGATCCAGAAGGTGCGCCATGCGCTGCCCGAGTGGGTGCCCCTCGTCGGTCCGGAGCTCGGCTTCACGAACCTCGTGCCGGTCGACTACGTGGCCGCCGCGATGGACCACATCGCCCACGTTCCCGGCCTGAACTTCCAGGCGTTTCATCTCACGAACCCGACGCCGATGCGCGTCGGGGAGTCGCTGAACGCGTTCGCGAAGGCCGCGCACGCGCCGCAGCTCGCGCTGCGCATCGACAAGCGCCTGACCGACGCGCTGCCGAAGGGCACGCTCTCGATGCTCATGAAGCTGCCGCAGCTGCGCGACATCCGGCGCACGGTGCTGCACGACTTCGGGATCCCCGAGGAGGTCGTCGAGCACATGGCGCTCAAGCCGCAGTTCGACACGCGCGACACCGAGCGCGCGCTCGAGGGCAGCGGGATCGAGGTCCCCGACCTGCACACGTACGCGCCGCTGCTGTGGGACTTCTGGGAGCGCACGCTGGATCCCGACCTCCACAAGGACCGCTCGTTCGAGCACATGATCAACGGCCGCACGGTCGTCATCACGGGCGCGTCGAGCGGGATCGGGCGGGCGACGGCGCTGAAGGTCGCGGCCGCCGGCGGGGTCCCGTTGCTCGTCGCGCGCGGGATGGAGAAGCTCGAGGCGTTGCGAGACGAGATCGAGGAGGCCGGCGGCACCGCCCACGTCTACAGCGCCGACCTGTCGGACATGGACGCGATCGACGACGTCGTCGCGCGGATGCTCGCCGACCACCCCGCGATCGACTTCCTCGTCAACAACGCGGGCCGCTCGATCCGCCGCGGCATCAAGCTCTCCGAGGATCGCTTCCACGACTTCGAGCGCACGATCCAGCTCAACTACTTCGGCGCGATCAAGATGATCATGGCGCTGCTGCCGCACATGCGCGAGCGCAGGTTCGGCCACATCGTGAACGTCAGCTCGATCGGCGTGCAGACCGCGCCGCCGCGCTTCAGCGCGTACGTCGCGTCGAAGTCCGCGCTGGACGCGTGGACGCGCGTCGTGTCGAGCGAGGTCATCGGCGACGGCGTCTCGTTCACCACCATCCACATGCCGCTGGTGCGCACGCCGATGATCGCGCCGACCAAGATGTACGACCACTTCCCGACGATCAGCCCGGAGCAGGCCGCCGACCTCATCTGCGAGGGCCTGCGCGCGCGACCGAAGTCGATCAACACGAAGCTCGGGACGGCCGGCGAGGTGCTCTACGCCGTCGCCCCGAAGGCGGTCGACCAGATCCTGCACATGGCCTACAAGATCTTCCCGGACTCGGCCGCGTCGAAGGGTGAGAAGTCACCCGAGGCCGAGGAGAAGGCGAACATGGAGCAGATCGCGATGGCGAACATCATGAAGGGCGTGCACTGGTAAGCGCGCCGGGGCCGGACCTCGGGGCAGAGGCCCGGCCGGGTGGGACGGAGGGTCAGGCGGCCGCTATCTCCGCGATCTTCGCGACGTCGACGAGGTTGTCGGAGTACACCCCGGCGTTGCCGAGCGTGCAGTGCCGGTCTGAGGTGATCGAGTTGACCGTGCTGCCGGAGCTCTTGTTCTGCCAGTGCCCGACGTTGGCCATGACCAGGCCGGGCATCAGGGTCTCCTCGAGCACGGCCGGGCCCCTGAACGTGCCACGGTCGTTGAACACCCGGACGATCTCGCCCTCGAAGATGCCGCGTTCGGCGGCGTCGGCGGGGTGGATGAACACCCGCTGCTCGCCCTGGGCGAGCTGCTTGTCCGCCGCGTTGCCGTACTGGCTGTTGAGGAACGCGTGCGGCTTGGGCGAGACGATGCTGAGCGGGTAGCGGCGCGCCAGCTCCGGGTCGGAGTCCGGTGACTCGAACGGGGGCACGTAGTCCGGCAGCGGGTCGACGTAGCCGCCGGGCTGCATCGCCTCGTACATCGACCGCCACACCGGGATGACGAAGTTGCCGCCGGCGGCGAGGCTCGACTTGAACTCGCACTTGCCCGACGGGGTGGGGAAGTTGCCCTCGGCGTGCGGGGCGCGGACGTCCGGGGTGCCGACGTCGAGGCGCATCCAACCCACCTCCTTCAGCTTCTCGAAGGTGATGCCGTTCAGCGCGGGCGCATCCCAGTCGTGGAAGTCGATCAGCATCTCCTCGTCGGTGCGGTCCCAGTAGTCGTCGTCGAAGCCCATGGTCCTGGCAAGACGACGAAACAGCTCGACGTTGGGGATGCAGTCGCCGGGCGCCTCGATGGCCGGCTGGTTCAGCGAGATGTAGAGGTGTCCCCAGGTGACCATGATGTCGAGCTGCTCGGCCTGCATCGTCGCGGGCAGCACGAGGTCGGCGAACCTCGCCGTGTCGGTGATGAAGTGGTCGCTGACCACCGTGAAGAGGTCCTCCCGCAGCAGGCCCTGCATCAGCTTCGCCTGCGCCGGGGCCTGGGAGACCGGGTTGGAGTTGTAGACGAACAGCGACTGCAGCGGTGGGTCCAGCTCCATCTCCCCGGTCAGCGCGGAGCCGAGGTCGAGCTCGTTGACCACGCGCGTGCCCTCGGGGATCCACTGCGGCATGCAGATCTTGTCGAATGCCGTGGGGAACTCCCAGATCGGCATCTCCATCGTCCCGCCGCCGACGTGCCGCCACGCCCCGACGAGCGCGGGCAGGCAGGTGATCGCCCGGATGGCCTGGCCGCCGCCGCGGCTGCGCTCGAGCGCGACGCCTTGCCGGATCGCCGCCGGCTGGCTGGTGGCGTACTCGCGGGCCAGCGTGCGGACATCCGCTGCCGGGATGCCGGTGAGCTCCTCGACGCGCTCCGGCGGGTAGCTCGCGGCGCGCTCCGCGAGCTCGTCGTAGCCGACGGTGTACTGCTCGACGTAGTCGCTGTCGGCAAGGTCCTGCGCGATGATCTCGTGGATCAGGCCCATCGCCAGCGCGCCGTCGGTGCCGGGTCGGATCGGGATGTGCCAGTCGGCTTGGCGCGCGGTGCGGGTGCGAACCGGGTCGATCACCACGATCTTGGCGCCGTTCTGCTTGCGCGCCTGCAGCAGGAATGGCCAGCCGTGCAGGTTCGTGCTGGTCATGTTCATGCCCCAGACGATGATGTACTTCGAGTGGGCCATCGACTCGATGTCAAGCCCGCCCGAGCCACCGACGGTCATGTGCCACGCCGTCGAGGAACCGGACTCGCAGTAGGTCTTCTCCGCCACGGTCGACCCGAGCCGGTTGAAGAACGCATCGCCCGAGGTCAGGCCGTTCAGCACGCCTTGATGGCCCAGGTAGGCATGCGGCATGATGGCCTGGCTGCCGTGCTCCTCGATGATGGCCGTCCAGCGCTGCTTGATCTCGGCGAGAGCTTCGTCCCAGGTGATCGGCTCGAACTGCCCCGCGCCCTTCGGGCCGACGCGGCGCATCGGGTGCATCAGCCGATCGGTCTGGTAGTGGTGCTCGGGGAAGTTCTTGAGCTTCACGCACAGCCCACCCCTGGTCATCGGGTGGTTCGGGTCGCCCTTGACGTCGACGAGCCGGCCGTCCTCGACGTGGTAGAGCATCGCGCAGGTGTCCGGACAGTCGTGCGGACACGCGCCACGGACGATCTTCAGTTCCTTGCCGGTGCTGTCGGCTTCGGCTGTGAGCGTCATCGGCAGAGTCCTCCGCGGGACGAGTCGGGGGTTTGACGTCGGCCGGACGGGCCGAACGAACCCACAGTCAGGCGAGTCGGCGTTGCAGCGCTATGACAGGTCCGTGAACTGCGCGTTAAGGCTCCGTCGTGCCCGACTTGCAGGACCCCGGCGGGCGCGCGGAGCTACGGGCAGCTCTGCGGGCGGTACCCCTCATCGGTGTGGCTCGGCCGCCGGGAAGGTGTGAACCGCAACACCCGGGGAGCCTGGTGGGCGTGACCGGCTTCGCGGACGATCGTGGTCTGGCAGTCAAGCCGTTGGCCCGGAGGTCACGATGGCCGCAGGAACCCACCCCAGCTCCATGCTTCGCCGAGCGCTTGCCGCGTGCTTCGTGGCCGGCGCGGTGGCGCTCACCGCGTGCGGCGGCAGCACGCGCGACAAGGCCGCGACCGATCCGAGCTGCGACCAGCTCGCGGCCGCGTTCCAGCAGCCGGAGACCGCGCTGACGTTCCGCGCCGCCGGGGCGAGCCGGTCCGAGCTCGACGCGACGGTGCGCATCCTCTGCGCGCGGCTCGCGGCGTCCGACACCCCGCACAAGGTCCGCCGCGAGGCGAGCGACCGCGTCGTCGTGGAGCTGCCTGCGTCGTCAGCGCTCGCTCGCGCGCCGTCGTCGCCGTTCACCTCCCGGGCGTCGTCGAGCGTCTTCGGCGACGGGAAGCTCGCGTTCTATGACTGGGAGGCCAACGTGGTCGGGCCGGACGGCAAGCCCGCTCCCCGCGACCGGAAGGTCACCGGCGGTCCCGGACCCGGCCGGGCCGGCTCGCTCTCGCTCTACGACGCCGTGCTGCGCGCGTCGCGGCGCCCGGCCGTCGTCGAGGCCGACAACGCGGTCGCCGGCAGCCGCTTCTACGCGGTCGACGCGAAGGCCAAGCGGGTCCTGAGCGCGGTGCCCGCCGCCGGCAGGGCGCAGGCGCTGGAGGCGCTCGCACCGGCTCGGCGCGCGGCGGCGAAGGTCTACGAGGTCAAGGCGGACACGGTCGTCGTGCGTGCCGACGACAAGCTGCAGGCCGCCGGCGAGGACGCGTGGTACGTGCTCCGCGACGACGTCGCGCTGCGCGGCGACGCGATCGTGCGCCCGCGAGCGCAGCTGGATCGACCCCCGGCATCGGGCAGCGGCGAGCCCGCCGTGAGCTTCGAGTTCACGCCCGAGGGACGCCGGCTCTGGACGCGCCTGGTCGACGACATCGTCGAGCGCGGACGCCGCAACGCTCGTCCCGCCGATCCCGTCGAGCTCGGCTTCCAGCACTTCGCGATCGTGCTCGACGACCGCATCCTCGCGGTGCCCTTCATGGACTTCCGCATCACCCCGGAAGGCATCGACCCGAACGAAGGCTCGCGGATCGTGGGCGGCATGACGATGGCGTCGGCTCGCCAGCTCGCGGCGCTGCTCGCCGGCGGAGAGCTGCCGCGGTCGCTCGAAGCGGTCGGGTCGAGCTAGCCCGTGCGTGAGCCGGACGCGGACGAGTACCCGCAGAGCCCACACCGCAGGATGATCGGCGAGCCCGCGGCACGGTCGCTAGCATCGCCTGCTCGATGACCGCCTCGGACGACGCGGGCTTGACCGCGAGCACGGAGCGCAACGCCTACGCGACCGACGCGTGGGCGATGTTCTACCACCGGCGCTGGGGCAAGTACGCCGACGACGTGGCCCCGGCGATCCGCGCGTTCTACGACGCGCAGGCGCTCGCGGCCACGGAGCGCTCCCTGCTCGACGTCTGCTGCGGCACGGGCCACCTCGCAGCCGGCTTCCTCGACGACGGCTACGACGTCGTCGGCGTCGATCTCTCGGAGCCGATGATCCAGATCGCGCGACGGGTCTACGCCGACGCCATCGCCGCCGGCCAAGCGGCCTTCGTGGTCGCGGATGCCACCGACTTCAGCGTGGCCCGCCCGGCCGGGCTTGCCGTGTCGACCTACGACGCGCTGAACCTCCTACCCGGGCTCGCCGAGCTGCGTGCCTGCTTTGCGTCCGTGGCGCGCGCGGTCGTGCCGGGGGGCTACTTCGTCTTCGACGTCAACACCCGCAGGGGCTTTCGCGAGGACTGGACCGGGTGCCTGGTGGAGGAGAGCGAGGACGACTTCCTCTTCGTGCAGGGCCTCTACGACGGCGACCGCCACGCGCAGGCGCACTACGCCGGCTTCGTCCGCGACGGCGGCGGGCCGTGGCTGCGCTTCGAGGAGAACCTGGTCGGCTATGCCTTCGAGACCGGCGAGGTCATCGACGCGCTGCTCGACACCGGCTGGGAGAGCGCGTGGTCGGCTGACATCGCCGACCTGTCACAACCGCTGTCCGGCGCGCGGGAGCCCGCGCGCCTGCACGTCGTGGCGCGCCGGGCCGCCGACCGGTAGTCCGGCGCGCGGCCGAGGCGTCGAACGGCACAGCACGCCGTCCCCGCGGCTACGTGCCGCAGAACGTCTGGTACTCGCCGAAGCTCGGCGGCGCCGGCGACGCGTACGGCTCCAGACCGGGACGCTCCTCGAACGGCTGGGCGAGCACGGCGACGAGCGCGTGGAACGGCGCGAGGTCGCCCGCCGTCGCCGCGGCCAGCGCCTCCTCCACGAGGTGGTTGCGCGGGATGTAGACCGGGTTCACGCGGTCCATCGCGTCCGCGATCTCCGAGGGGTCGCCGCCTTGCGAGGACAGCCGCTCCCGCCAGCGCTCGGACCACTCGTCGAAGGCGAACGGCTCGCGGGGAAACAGCGATCGCACGGGTTCCGCGTCGCCGCGAACGGACGACGAGAGCGCGCGGAAGCACGACGTGAAGTCGACGCTCTGCGCACGCAGCAACGCGAGCAGGTCGTCGATCAGCGCGCGGTTCGCCCGGTGGCCGTCGGCCAAGCCGAGCTTCGCGCGCATGCCCCGATACCAGTAGTCGTGGTAGCGGTCGGGGAACGACTCCAGCACGGCTCCCGCCGCCTCGACCGCCGCATCCGGATCGGCGTCAAGCAGCGCCAGCAGCGTCTCCGCCAGCCGCGCGAGGTTCCACTGCGCGATCTGCGGCTGGTTGCCGTACGCGTAGCGGCCCGCGACGTCGATCGAGCTGAACACGGTGGCCGGGTCGTACGCGTCCATGAACGCGCACGGGCCGTAGTCGATCGTCTCGCCGGAGATCGTCATGTTGTCGGTGTTCATCACGCCGTGGATGAACCCGACGAGCATCCAGCGCGCGATCAGCGACGCCTGCGCGTCGACGACCGCTTCGAAGACCGCGAGGTACGGGTTGTCCGCGTCGAGGGCGCCGGGGTGATGACGCGCGATCGCGTAGTCGGCGAGGCGCCGCACGAGCTCCGGCTCGCCGACGCGCGCTGCATACTGGAACGTGCCGACGCGGATGTGGCTCGCCGCGACGCGGACCAGCACGGCGCCGGGCAGCATCGTGTCGCGCACCACCTCGTCGCCGGTCGCCACCACGGCGAGCGCGCGTGTGGTCGGGATGCCCAGCGCATGCATCGCCTCGCCGACGACGTACTCGCGCAGCATCGGGCCGACGGCCGCCAGCCCGTCGCCGCCGCGGGCGAACGGCGTGCGCCCCGAGCCCTTCAGGTGCAGGTCGCGGCGGCGCCCGTGGACGTCGAGCACCTCGCCGAGCAGCAGCGCCCGCCCGTCGCCGAGGCGCGGCGAGTAGCCGCCGAACTGATGGCCGGCGTAAGCCTGCGCGACCGGCGTCGCGCCGGCGAGCGTCGTGTTGCCGACGAGCACGTCGACCCCGTCGGCGCCGCGAAGCGCCTCGGCGTCCGCGCCGAGTCTCGCGCGCGAGCGCCTCGTTGAGCGCCAGCAGCCGCGGCGCCGGCGACGGCACCGCCGTCCACGGCACGTAGAGGCCTTCCAGCTCACGGACGTAGGAGCTCTCGAACGCGAACAGCGGGCGGGCAGCGATGCTCATGCACCCCAGGCTAACGCGGGCCCATCGCCGGCCACGCCGGCGGCGCGCCGCGTCGGCGTGCGGCGGGTCGCGCGGAGCGGGGCCTCGGCGGCGATGGCGCCGCGTCGGCGTGCGGCACGTCGCGCGGAGCGGTGCCCCGGCGACGAGGGCGCCGCGTCAGCATGCGGCACGTCGCGCAGAGCGGTGCCCCGGCGACGAGGGCGCCGCGTCAGCATGCGGCAGGTCGCGCGGAGCGGGGCCACGGCGACGAGGGCGCCGCGTCAGCGTGCGGCAGGTCGCGCGGAGCGGGCCGCGTCCACGAGCGGCAGCGTGCTCGTCAGCGAGCGCACGCGCAGCGTGCCGATCGCCAGCTGCGGCCCGTAGACCGGCGCGCTCGGCACGATCTGGATGCGGAGCTCCGAGGACGGGCGCACGCGCAGCGCCAGCGCCTCGAGCTTCAGCGTCACCGTGTGCGCTCGGCCGTCGAGCACGACCGGCACCGGCGTGGACTGCCCGCCGGCGACGATGCCGGTCGAGGCGTCGAGCACGCGGGCGTAGACGAGCGTCGACCCCGGCAGCGCGAACCCGTCGTAGCTCAGCGTCAGCGCGGGCTCGCCGACGACGTCCGTCTCGGCAGCGGGCCGCGTGTAGCGAGCTTCGACCATCCCCGGCAACGCGGGCGTGCCGAGCAGGAGCGACGACAACGCGAGGTTGACCACCGGCCCCAGCGTCATCGCACCCGCCCCCGACGCGGCGAGCGCGCCCGCGGGCGCGAGCGGGTAGTCCTCGCCCGATCGCACGACGCCGGTCTGGTCCACCCACGAGAAGCGAGGCCCGGTGTCGACCGAGACGTCGCGCTTGAGCCAGCGCCGCAGCCACGTCAGCCCGGTCTGCGGCAGCAGCGCGAGATCGCCGGGAGGCGTCTGGCACGTGCCATGGCCGCCGCAGTACCACAGCATCTTCACGGGCACGCCGTTGCGCCGCAGGACGTCGTAGTTCGCGACCGCCTGGCCGGGTGGAAACAGCGTGTCGACCGAGCCGTGTGTAATGAAGGTCGGGATCCGAACGCGGTCCAGCAGCGCGCCCGGGCCAAGGTCGCCGAGCCAGCGCACCGACGCCGCCGACAAGAAGCCGAGCAGGTTGCCCTCGAGGCACATCGTCCGAAAGCGCGGGTCCACGCTGCCGAGCTGGACGCCGATTGGGCTCTTGAACCCGGCCGACACGCCGTCGACGAGCCCGTAGATGTCCCCCAGGACGCAGATGTTCAGCAGCCAGCCGGCCTTGAACTTGCCGGCGCGCGTGAACCCGTCGACGAGCGAGTGCCAGGCGACGTCCGGGACGATGGCGTCCAGTCGCGGCTCGATCGCGGCGGTCACGAATTGGATCGCCGCGCCGTAGCTCGAGCCCGTCATGCCGACGCGGGGATCGCCGGGTGAGTCGAGCAGGGCCTCGGGCTGCGCGGCGACGTAGTCGATGAGCGCCTGCACGTCGCGCGCCTCGAACGCGACGGAGTCGAACATCGCGGTGCCGCCGGACGCCCCGAACCCGCGCGGGTCCCACGTCAGGACGTTGTAGCCGTCGTTGCGGAGGTTCGCGATGCCGATCCTGCCGCCGCCGTTTGCGTCGGGGGCCGTGTCGCCGCGCGCCGCCCACCCCGGCCCGACGAGCACCGTCGGCACGCGGGCGTCGGCGGCGAGGCTCGCGGCGGGGAAGAAGTGCGCGAGGATGCTCGTGCCGTCGAAGGACCGCACGACGACGTCGCGCGCGGACGCGGTCGCAGCGAAGCACAGCATCGCGACCAGCGACGCCTGTACGACCAGCACCCCCATGCGCATCCGTGCCACGGCAGACGGCAACGTACACCGGTCGCCGGTGCAGCGGCCGATATTTTCGCGTGTCAGCTCACGAAGCGGATCGTCAGCGGGTAGCGGTACTCCTCACCGCGGCTCGCGGCGACGGCCGCGACGATGACGAACACGATCCAGCCGACGAACAGCACCACGAACAGCGGGATCAGCAGGATGCCGACGAGCACGAACAGCAAGACGAGCGTGATCACCCCCAGCACAGCCGTGTAGAGCATGATCGAGAGGTTGAAGTTCAGCGCCTCGGCCGCGTGGCGGCGCACGAACGGGTTCTCCTTCTTGGCGAGGTAGATGATCAGCGGCCCGATGAACGGCAGGCCGACGACGAGCGCGGCGAGCGCGGTGAGGTGTGCCGCCATCGCCCACGTCGTTGTGTCGCTCGCCGCCGTCGCGGCGGGCGGGATCGCCGACGACAGCGCATCGGTCCAGCGCGTGCCGTCCCAGTAGCGATAGCTCCCGCCGCCTTGCGGGTCCGGGTACCAGCCGGCCGCAGCGTGCGGAGGATTGCCCGGGTAGCTCACGCGAGGATCGTAGAGGCCAAGCGTCACCCCCGGTTCTGCGGCGGGCAGACGTCCGCGACGCCGGTGCCCGGCACCGGCGCGAGCCCGCGCACGGCACCGCTGAACGCGGCGAGCGCCGGCTTCGCCGTACCGTCGGCGAACAGCAGCCCGGCGTGGTGGGGCCAGATCGCCAGCGGGTTCTCCGAGCGGTCCTGCCACTGCAGCTGGATGATCGACCGCAGGCCGAGCTCGACACGGCGTGCCGACAGCTCGCGCGTCGTCGCCGCGATGAGCGCGGCCTGGCAGAGCGTGCTCACGGTCCAGTCGGCGCGCCCCCCGGTCGCCCAGCCGTACTCGGTCACGCGCAGCGGCACGCCCGCGTCGTTGTGCGCTCGAGCGATCTCGCGCGCGCGCTGGATGTAGTAGAGGATCGCGCCGAGACCGAAGCCGTAGGTGTGGATCGCGAGCGTGTCGAAGAACAGCGCGGCGCCGGTGTCGTACAGCTGGTCGAGGTAGCCGCCGGGCGTCAACGAGCCCAGCGACAGCCCGCCGAGCACGACCTCGCTGAGCGGATCGCCGAGCTTCAGCCCGAGGTAGGCGTACTGCAGCAGCCGCATGTACGCGGCCGGGTCCGTGCCGGTGCGCCACCATGCCGGGTAGTCGGGCTCGTTCCACACCTGCCATGCCAGTAGCGGGCGATACGGCCGCTTGCAGAGCAGCCCGGGCACCAGGCAGCCCCAGTACGTCCCCAGGGTGCCGTAGCGGTGCGCGAGCTCGTAGGCGAAGCGGTAGATGCTGGCCGGGTCGCGCGGCGGCCAGCCGTCGGTCAGCTGACCCGCGGGGCGCGTCGAGTAGAACTGCGGCGTGTTGATGAGGATCGGCAGCACCGTCAGCCCTCGGGCCGACGCCCGCGCCACGAGCGCGTCGAGCGCCGTGAAGTCAAACGCGCCGGGCGCCGGCTCGATCCGATCCCAGTAGACGTGCTCGCGCAGCAGGCCAACGCCCGTCGCGGCTTGCGCCGTCATCCCGCCCTCGGCTTGCGCCGGCGCCGCGTTCAGGTTCGTCGTGAACACGCCGAAGAACGGATCGGCGGCCCGCGCCGGCGCCGCGCAGATGACGAACGTCAAGCAGATCAAGGCGGCGATCCTTGCCGCGTGCGATGTCACATCGCGACGCTAGCCGCATTACAGGTTAAACGGGGGAAACTTCTCTGTCAGGCCGGCGTCGTGCCGTACTTCTTCGTCGAGAGCAGCCCGCCCTTGGCGTTCACAAGCTCGACGATGTCGCCCGCGTCGTCCCAGATCTCCTTGGAACGGCAGGCGTAGTAGCGCGTGCCCTTGCGCAGGGCCTTCTTCGAGCCCTTGCGACACCCGGTGATGACGACGACGCTGCGCTTGGGCTTGAGCGTCGTCTTCTTGAACTTGATCAGGTGATCGCCCGCGTCGCGCAGCACGTAGCCGCGCAGGTTCACGGTCTTCGAGGAGTAGTTGCGCAGCGTGACGGACTCGGTCTTGGCCGCGCCCTTCGCCTTGACCTTCGTGATCCGCACGTCGGCGCCCTTCGCCGCGGCGACCTTCTTGGCCGTGCAGCCGCCGTCCTTCCAGCGCTTGACCTCGCGGCCGATGGCGGCGCTGAGACCCGGCGAGTACGCGTTTGAGTCCGGCCCGAGCTGGGCGCGGGCGCGCTCGAGCTGGGCGAGCGAGAACAGGCACGGCGTGATGTTCTGGCCGCTCGTGTAGTCCTTGACGATCGCGGCGAAGTCCGACGCGGGGCTCGCGAAGAACGCCCGGCGCGACCACGCCACCGGCGAGCAGCGCGGCGACCGCGCAGCGAATGGCAGTGCGTTCCACGGCCCCAGTATGACAACGAGGGGCCCGGCAGACGCCGGGCCCCTCGCTGTGGAAACTCGCGCTAACTCGTGATGAACGGCCCGACCTTCTTGAGGATCGCGTCCATCGTGGCCGGCTTGTCGAACGCCAGCGGCGCCGGCGGCTTGTCGCGCACGAGGCGGATGAGCGCCGCGTGGCGCGCCTCGACCTGCACGATGCTGCCGGCCGCCGCGAGCACGTCCTTCGACGAGATCAGCGGGCCACCGCCGTTGTAGGCGCTGACGCCCGCGTCCTCGAGCGTGTTCGCCGTCTTGAGGAACACCGCGCGGCTGCCGAACGCGCCGCCGAAGTCGAACGTCGGCTTCTTGGCGGGCGTGCCGCCGAGCTTCTTGACGGTCGCTGCGAGGGCGTCGACGTGCTCGTTCTCGTTGTCGCGGAGCTCCTTGGCGAGCTTCATCTCGTCGGAGGAGAGGCCCTTCACCTGCTTGACCGCGAGCGTGTAGAACTCGGACTCGAGGTACTCGAGCGTCAGCGCGTAGTTGAGGATGTCGACGTCGCCGCCGCTGTCCTCCGCGAGCGCCCGCGTGATGTACGGCGTTGCCGACAGCGCGCCGTACGTGGCGCCTGCGGCGAGGGTCGCCCGGATGAGGAATGCCTCACGGGTCACGCCCTGGACTTTGATGGTGGCCAGCTCAGGAGCCACCAGGTGCGATGAAGCCATGCTGAATCTCGCTTTCGTCGTCGTGGTGGTTGCTAGGCCAGGAACGGCTTGACCGCGGCCAGAACGGAGGCCTCGTCCATGCCCTTGGCGAACGCGCCGTCGGGGAGCGTGCCCTTGAGGCCGCCCTTGCCGCCGAAGCCGCGCCCGAGCAGCTTGGTCGAGCGCCGCGGCGTGCCGGGCCTCGACCGAGTGGATCGCCAGCGCTGCGGCGAGCACTTCCTTGTTCGTGATGCGGCCGGCCGCGCCGAGGTAGGCGGCTGCGCCGAGGTTCTCGACGTCGGCCGCAGCGTTGAGGACCGCGTCGAGACCCTTCTCGAGCGTCTCCTCGAACTTCGTCTTCGGAGCCTTGACGGGTGTGCCGCCGAGCTTCGTGATCGTCGCCTTGAGCGCGTCGACGTGCTCCTGCTCGGTCTCGCCGAACTTCTTGGCGATCGAGCCGACCTTCGGGTCCTTGACGATGCCGCTCGCGATGACCTGCTTGTAGAAGCGGGCCTCGAGGAACTCGAGTGTCAGTGCATAGTTAAGAACCGCGAGGTCCTCTTTCATGCCACCGTCACTCGACTTCGCCGTCGAAGTCGAGGCGGCCTTGTCGTCGTCGTCATCGCCGCAAGCGGCCAGGAAGACACCGAACGCGCTGACCGCTCCGGCTCCGCCGATCATCTTGAAGAAGCGTTTGCGCGAGGATGGATCGTCCGCGAGCTCACGCAGTGCCGAGTCGGTCACGTGTTGTGCCCTTCCGGATTCGTGGGGTGAGTACATGCTGCTGTCCCTTGCGTGCTCACCTGGATGTCAGATCACGCCGTGGCGCGCAGCCGCTCGCCTCGCCCTTGCTTCGGTCGCGCTCCGTTGCTACAGGCGGAAGATCGGCACGAGCCGCTGCTCGTGCTCGGCGGAGATCCGCGCGACGACCTCGATGTGCTGCTCGAGCGGCGTCCCGCGCAGCTTCGTGCCGAGCCCCTCGTCGACCTGGAAGATCCCGGCCGAGTTGGACATCTCGATCTCGATGCGGACCGCCTTGCCGCCGTCGCCCGCCGCGATCTTGACCTCCTCGATCGCGTACGCCGACAGCGAGTGGATGTTCGTGTGCCCCGCCTCGAACGGCACGCGCGAGCGCCCGCGCGTCATGTCGAGCGCGTCGGCGACGCGCAGGATCGCGCCCTCGATCGTGAACGGCGCGCCCTTGGAGCGGTGCGAGATGATCGCGTGCATCGTCTCGGCGACGACGATCGAGCGCTCGGGCTCCGCGTAGACCGGCTCGAGCAGATCCTCGAGCTTGCGCGACGCCATGAAGAGCGAGTAGGACTCGTGGTCGATCCGGTGGATCGACATCCCGACGCAGTGCAGCAGCGCCGCGCCCGCGATGACGACCTCCGCGTCGCGCGCCTGGAGGCCATGGTCGGCGACGATGCTCGGCTCGACGCCGTGGCCGAACAGCAACCGCGACAGACGCAGCGCCATGTTCAGCACGATCTGGATGTGCACCCACGAGTGGTCGGACATGTGCAGCCGCTCGGCGTTTACCCCGGCGGCGTGCCACCAGGCCTTGACCTGCAGGTCCGCGTCGACGGCGTCGAGCAGCTTCTGCAGGCGCCGGTTGCCGCGCGCCGGCGCGTGGACGCGCGCGTCATGCGGCCGTGCGCGATCTGAGGCGGCGCCCTCGCGACCGCCACCGCCGCGGCCCGGCGTGCTCACGCGTCGCTCTGCTGCGCCTCGCTCGAGCGCGCCGCGTGCAGCATCATGAGCTCGCGCTGAACCGAGCGGGGCGGGTCGCCGGGCGTCCGCCGCGACCACTCGCCGTCGACGCCGAGCTCCCACGCGCTCGCGTCGGTCGCCAGCGAGCGCTCGAGCGTGTCGAGCAGGTCGTCGCGCAGCGCACCGTCGTCGACCGGGGTGATGAGCTCGACGCGCGTGTCGAGGTTGCGCGGCATGAGGTCGGCCGAGCCGATGAGCACGCGCGTCTCCTCCGCGCGCTCGAACGTGTAGACGCGCGAGTGCTCGAGGAAGCGCCCGAGCACGCTGACGACCGTGATGTGGTCCGAGACCCCCTCGACGCCGGGCCGCAGGCAGCAGATCCCGCGCACGTTGAGATCGACCGGCACGCCGGCGCGCGACGCGCGGTACAGCGCGCGGATGATGCGCCGGTCGACGAGCGAGTTCATCTTCAGCGCGATCCGCGCGTGCTCGCCGTTCTCGTGCGCCTCGACCGTCTTCTCGATCTCCTCCAGCAGCGCCTCGCGCATGCCGTTGGGCGCGATGAGCAGCTTGCGATAGCCCAGCGGGCGTGCCATGCCGGTGAGGAAGTTGAACATGTCGGCGACGTCCGCGCCGATCTCCTCGTCGGTCGTGAAGAGGCCGAAGTCGGTGTACAGGCGCGCGGTCTTCGGGTGGTAGTTGCCGGTGCCGATGTGCACGTAGTGGCGCACGCCGTCGCCCTCGCGGCGCACGACGAGGATGCACTTCGCGTGCGTCTTGAGGCCCGGGTGGCCGTAGACGACGTGCACCCCGGCCTCCTCCAGCGCCCGCGCCCACGTGATGTTCGCGCGCTCGTCGAAGCGCGCCTTCAGCTCGACCATGCAGACCGCCTGCTTGCCGCGCTCGGTCGCGCGGATGAGGGCCGGGACGAGCGGCGAGTCGTCGGACGTGCGGTACACCGTCTGCTTGATCGCGAGCACGTCGGGGTCGGCGACCGCCTGCTCGACGAAGCGCTCGACGGACGTCGCGAACGAGTCGTACGGGTGGTGGACGAGGATGTCGCCGCGGCGCATCTCGGCCATGACGTTCACGTGCTCGGACTCCTTGCCCTGCAGGCGCGGCTGCGTCACCGGCGTCCACGGCTGGTCGCGCAGCTCGCCGAACCCGCGCAGCCCGTAGATCTGCCACAGCGCGCTCGTGTCGAGCAGCCCGTCGACCTCGTAGATCTGGCGCTCTTCGAGGTCCAGCGCGGCGGTGAGCTGCCGGCGGATCGCGTCGTCGGTCCCGACCCCGATCTCCAGGCGCACCGCCTCGCCGAAGCGCCGCCGGCGCAGCTCGGCCTCGACGGCCTGCAAGAGGTCGTCGGCCTCGTCGGAGACCTCGAAGTCGGCGTCGCGGGTGACGCGGAAGATCGCGTGGCCGTCGATGACCATGCCGGGGAACAGCGCGTCGAGGTTGGCCGCGATGACCTCTTCGAGCGCGACGAACGCGTGCGGGTCGTCGTCGAGCGCGACGAAGCGCGGCAGCATCTCCGTCGGCACCTTGACGCGGGCGAACGTCCGCGCGTCGGAGACGGGGTCGCGCACGAGGACGGCCAGCGACAGCGACAGGCTCGAGATGTACGGGAAGGGCCTGCCGGGGCCGACGGCGAGCGGCGTCAGCGCCGGGAAGATCTGGCGGCGAAAGCGCTCGGCGAGCCCCGCGCGATCCTGATCGGTGAGGTCGTCCATCCCGACGACGCGGATGCCGTGGTCGGTGAGCCGCTCGAACAGCTCGCCGGTGACGAGGTCCTCGAGGCGCTGCTGCTGCTCCACGACCGCCTCGCGGATCGCGTCGACGGTCTGCAGCGGCGTCAGGCCGTCGGGGCCGGACTCGACGAGGCCGGCGTCGATCTGCTCGTGCACTCCCGCCACGCGAATCTGGAAGAACTCGTCGAGGTTCGAGCTCCAGATCGCGGCCATCTTCACGCGCTCGAGCAGCGGCTGCTCGGGGTCCTCCGCGAGCTGCAGGACGCGGTCGTTGAACTCCAGCCACGACAGCTCGCGCCCGATGTACAGCGACGTGTCGTGGAGGTCGAGGTCCTCCGGCTCCGGCGCGACGGGCAGCGGCTCGACCGCGCGGATCGATTCCTGCACGGGGGTGTCGGTGTCGGGTGTCGTCATCGAGCGAAGCAGCGCATCGCAGAGCAGACTACGCGCCCGGCTGCGGCCGGTCACGTTCCTGTGAAGATTCGACGGGCCGGCGGACCGAGCCGTGCGAGCTGCTCCAGCACGACCCCCTCGCGCAGCCCGCCGCCCGCGAGCTGCAGCGGCGCGTCCAGCGCGCGCGCGGCGGCGTCCAGCAGCAGCAGGCCCGCGGGCAGCAGCCGCGCGCGCTCGGCGTGCAGGCCGAGCGTGAGCGCGACCTCGCTCGACGGGCGCGCGACGAGCACCTCCAGGCCGCGCGCCAGCGCCTCGCGCGTGAGCTGCACGCCGAGCAGGCGCTGCAGCGAGCTGGCGCTGCCGCCGACGGCGTAGGCCGCCACGAGCGCCGGCGTTCGCACGCCCGCGAACGCGCCGGCGAGCTTCTCGCGCACGCGCGCGAGCTCCGCGGGCGTGGGCGGGTCCGACGGCAGGTCGCGGCTCGTGACGACGCTCGAGCCGAGCGGCAGCGACACCGACCACGTCACGCCCTCGGCGGCCGTGCCGACGACGACCTCCGTCGACCCCCCGCCGACGTCCACGACGCCGAGCATGCCGGCCGGGACGCTCGGCGCCATCCCGATCGCGCCGGCGAACGCGAGCCGCGCCTCGTCGTCGGCGCTGAGGATCTCGGGCGCGACGCCGCAGGCCGCGCACACCGCGTCGGTCAGCACGGCGCCGTTGACCGCCCCGCGGACGGCGGACGTCGCGACGATCCGCGGGTCGCCCGCGCCGAGCTCGCGCGCGACGGCGACCTGCCGCGCGACGACCTCGGCCACCTCGGCGACCTGCTGCGGGCCGATCTCGCCGTGCGTCTCGCACGAGGACGCCAGGCGCGTGAACGCTCGCTCGGAGCGCAGCTCGCGCGGGCGCGGTCCGCCGTCCTCGACGACGAGCAGCCGCGTGGTGTTCGAACCGATGTCGATGCAGGCGCAGCGGGCCACGGACTCTGCGAGCGATCTTGTCATGATTCAGCCCGTGGATTCCGCCGCGCCCGCGATCCTCGTCCGCGACCTGCACAAGTCCTACGGGGCCGTGGAGGCCGTCCGCGGCATCGACTTCGAGGTCGCGCGCGGCGAGGTCTTCGGCCTGCTCGGGCCCAACGGCGCCGGCAAGACGACGACGGTCGAGGTGCTCGAGGGCTATCGCGAGCGCACGAGCGGGATCGTGTCGGTGCTCGGCCACGACCCTGCCACGCGGCCGCGGGCGCTGCGCGAGCGCGTCGGCGTCGTCCTGCAGTCAAGCGGCACGTACCGCCACGTCACGGTGCGCGAGATCGTCACGCACTGGGCGGGCTTCTACCCGCGCCCGCGCGACGTCGAGGAGGTCATCGACCTCGCCGGGCTGCGCGAGTCCGAGCACGTGCGCGCGCGCAAGCTCTCCGGCGGGCAGGCGCGGCGGCTGGACTTCGCCCTCGCCCTGGTCGGAGACCCCGAGCTGATCTTCCTCGACGAGCCGACGACCGGCTTCGACCCGGCCGCCCGGCGCGCGGCGTGGGACACGATCCGCGCGCTCGCGGACCTCGGCAAGACCGTGCTGCTCACGACGCACTACCTCGACGAGGCGCAGGCGCTGTGCGACCGCGTCGCGATCGTCAAGGACGGGCGGATCCTCGCGGTCGGGGCGCCCGCGGAGCTCGGCGTCGGCGCGGCGTCGCGCTACCGCGTGAGCTGGCGCGACGAGGCCGGCGAGACGCAGTCGCGCGAGACCGACGACCCGACGGCGCTGCTGCATCAGCTCACGAGCGCGGCCCTGGCCCGCGGCGTAGGCCTGTCGGAGCTGTCGGTCGGCCGGCCGTCGCTCGAGGACGTCTACCTCGAGCTCACGGCCGAGGTCGACACGGGCGGCGGCGACGCCGTGCCCGCCGGGGGCGGCCGGGGCCGGGGCCGGCGCCGATGAGCGACCTCGCGCTGACCTGGCGCCAGTACCGGCTCGAGCGCAAGATGTTCTGGCGCAACCCGAGCGCCGCGTTCTTCAACTTCGTCCTGCCGCTGCTGTTCTTGTTCTTGTTCGGCGCGGTCTTCGCAGGCAGCCAGGACGACCTCGACGTCATCGTCCCCGGCATCGCCGGCATGAGCATCATGTCGACGACGTTCGTCGCGCTCGCGATGAACATGGTCTTCCTACGCGAGCAGGGCGTGCTCAAGCGGCTGCGCGGGACGCCGCTGCCCAGCGGGGCCTACCTCGGCGGGCTGGCCGCGCACGCGATCACGAACACCGCGATCCAGCTGTCGTTCGTCATCGCGGCGGGGGCGCTCATCTTCGGCGTCGGCCTGCCGGAGAACTGGCTCATGCTCGCCGCGTTCGTCGCGGCCGGCGTCGTGTGCCTCGGGTCGCTGGGCGTGGCGCTCTCGCACGCGATCCCGAACTTCGACTCCGCCCCGGCGTACGTCAACGCGATCTTCCTGCCGGTCATCGTCATCTCCGGCGTGTTCTACGACGCCGACAACGCGCCCGACTTCATGCGCGACGTCGCCGAGGTGCTGCCGCTGACGCACCTCATCGACGGCCTCTCCGCGGCGATGGTGAGCGGCGCCCCGTTCGCCGACCACCTGTCCGACCTCGCGGTCGTCCTCATCTGGGCCGCGCTCGGCACCGTCCTCGCGGTGCGCGGCTTCAGCTGGGAGGCGCGCCGGGGCTGAGCTCGCCGGGTGCGAGCGCCTGCTCGAGCTCGGCGCGCGTCGAGATGCCGAGCTTGCGGTACGCGTTGCCGAGGTGCATCTCGACGGTCTTGATCGAGAGGAACAGGGCGCGCGCGATCTCCCGGTTCATGAGCCCCTCGGCGCCCAGCCGGCACACCCGCCGCTCGGACGGCGTCAGCGCCGCTGCGCCGCTCAGCGGGATCCGCCGCGAGCGCGCGCCGAGCGCCCTGAGGTCCTCGCGCGCGCGGCCGGCGAGCGCCTCGCCGCCGCACACGAGCGCGAGGTCGAGCGCCCGGTCCAGCGGCGCGCGCGCCTCGCGGCGGCGGTTGGCGCGTCGCAGCGCGGCCCCGAGCTCGTAGCACGCCCAGCCGAGCTCGAGGCGCGCGGGGGAGCGCTCGAGCGCGTCGATCGCCGCCTCGTGGCGGCGCAGCCCGGCGGCGCCGCCTTCGACGAGCCCGAGCGCTCGCAGCGCGACGCCGCGCGCGCGATCGACATCGCAGCGCTCGGCGAGGTGCAGCTCGGCGAGCGCGAGGCCGAGCGCCTCGCCGTCGCGGTCGGTGCCGGCGAGCGCCAGCGCGAGCTGCGAGCGCCATGGGACCATCGCCGGCGAGAGGACGCCGCTCGCGTCGCAGACCTCGCCGACGCGCGTCAGCGTCACGGCGGCCTCGGCAACCTTGTGCTGGGCGAGCTGCGCCGTGCCCTGCGCGTGGCGCAGCATCGCGACGAACGGCGAGCGCTCGAACGCAGCGGGGATCGGCGCGAGGCCCGCGAGCACCTCCGCCATGGCCGGCTGGCCGTGGTCGACGAGCAGCAGCACCTGCGTGATCAGCGCCAGCAAAGTTCCCATCCCGGGCCGCTCGCCCTGCCCCGCCGCGGCGAGGACCGGATCGATGTCGGCCGCTGCGTCCGCGAGCTGGCCGCGCTGGCGGCGCGTGTAGCCGCGCAGTGCCGAGAAGTTCTCGAACATGGCCTTGCGGCCCAGCCGCGACGCCGCCGCGATGGCGTCGGCGAAGAGCTGCTCGGCGCGGTCGAGGTCGTCGATCCAGAGAAACGCCATGCCGGGCACCTCGCGTCCGAGCCCGCCGGAGCCCGACTCCAGGCCGCGAAGCACCTCGCCGAGGCCCAGCTCGGCGCGCTCGCGCACGCGTGCGCGAGGCCTCCCGCTCACGAGGTCGCGCAGCGCGAGGCTCGCCTGCACCGAGCCCGCCAGCGGCGAGCCGGGCGGGGTGCGCGCCTCCATCGCGGCGGCGAGCGTCGCGGTCTCGGCCATCCGTCCCGCGGGCCCCGCGAGGCGCAGCAGGTTCGCCTGCAGCTCGACCACGGCGCGGCTCTCGCGGCCGGCGAGCTTCGCCACCGTCGCGCCGACGACCGCGTAGCACTCGTCGACCGCGCCGGCGTCCAGCAGGGCGTTGCCGAGCGCGAGTGCCGCGCCGGCCTCCTCGTCCGGGGTCTCGGCGAGCGCCAGCGCCTCGCGCAGGTGATCCGCGGCGCCGCGCCGGCGGTCGCGGGTCGCCGCGCGGCCGAGCTCGAGCAGCAGCTTGCGCCGCTCCGAACGCGGCGGGCGCTCCGCGAGGGCGCGCTCGAGGTACGCGACCGCCCCGGCCGGGGCACCGCGCGCGCCGGCCTCGCGCGCGGCCTGGCGCAGCGCGTCGACGACCCACGGCGCGCCGCACGGCGGCGCCAGCATGAGGTGGCCGGCGACAGCGTCGCTCGGCATCCCGGCTTTCGCGAACGCACCGGCGGCCTTGAGGTGCATGAGGCCGCGGCGCGCGGGCGCGATCTCCGACTCGACGGCCGCGCGCAGGATCGGGTGCTCGAAGCGACACGGCAGCGCGGATCGCAGCATGCCTGCGGCGAGCATCGCGTCCGCGGTGGCGGCGACCTCGTCCAGGCGCAGGCCCGTCAGCTCGGCGATCCAGCGCAGCTCGGCGGCCGGCTCCAGCAGCGCGGCGGCCTCGGCGACGCGCAGCGCCTCGCCCGGCATCCGGCGCAGGCGGGCGAGCGTCGCGTCGACCACGGCACGCGGGGTGAGGCGGTCGATCGCCTCCGCGCTCGCCGCTGTGCCCGTCGCGCCGTCGAGGTCCAGGGCGCGCAGCAGCTCGACGAGGTAGAACGGGTTGCCGCCGGTCGCCAGGCGGCACGCGGCGCTGAACGGCTCCTCGACCTGCTCGCCGAGAACCGCGCGGGCGACGACGTCGACGCCGGCGAGGCTCAGCGGCGCGGGTTCGATGCGGAGCAGTCCGTCGACGGCGCGCAGCGCGTGCAGGCGCGTCTCGCCGGCGCCCGGCTCGGCGGGCCGCGCGCCGGCGATCAGCGCGACGGACAGGCCGTCGATCCGCCGGGCGAGGTAGGCGAGCCAGCTCATGGAGCTCTCGTCGCTCCAGTGCGCGTCGTCGACGACGAGCGCGAGCGGCCGCTCGAGCGCGAGGTCGGCGGTCAGCCAGTACAGGCCGTGCAGGACGGCGGCGGGCTCGACCGGGTAGCGCGCCGGCCCGGCGCGCCGGTCGACGACATGCCTCGCCTGGCCCGCCGCGCCGGCCAGCAGCCGCTCGCGAGCCTGCTCGCCGGCAGCGTCCAGCACGGGTTCGAAGAGCTGGCGCACCACGGCGTAGGCGTGCGTCTGCTCGAGCGCTCCAGCGCGCGCCGCGAGCACCCGCATGCCACGCTCGCGCGCGCGAGCGGTCGCCGCGCCGAGCAGCGCGGTCTTGCCGATGCCGGGCGGCCCTTCGACGAGCGCCGTCGCGCCCCGTCCGGCGCGCGCCGCCTCGAGCGCATCGTCGAGCGCGGCGAGCTCGTCCGCGCGCTCGACGAGCGGCCCGCGGCCGTCGCCCGCCCCGCTCATCGCCGGCTCACCCCGGCGAGACGAACAACGCCGGCGGCTCGCCGGTCACTTCCACGGGGACGGCGCGCAGCGGGCTCTGCTCCCAGGCGCGGCGCAGCAGGCCGAAGACCGCGACGTCGAGTGTCTCGTCGCCGTGGCGGTGAAACGCCCGCAGGACGCCCTCGCGCTCGAAGCCGAGCTTCTCGAGCGCGCGCTGCGAGCGGGCGTGCTCGATGTTGGCGTACGAGCCGATCCGGTCGAGCCGCAGCAGCTCGAAGCCGAGGTGGCACATGAGCGCCTTGGCCTCGTCGTTGGCACCGGTGCCCCACCACTCGCGGCCCAGCCACGAGCCGATCGTGGCGCGGCGGTCGCGGCGCGCGATCTCCGAGAAGCCGGTGATGCCGATCGGCGTCGCGGTCTCGATGTGCTCGACGACGAGATCGAGCTGCACGCCGCGCTCGCGCTCGTCCGGGAGGCGCGCGAGGTAGGCGCGCGCCTCGTCCTCGGACACGTACGGACCCCACGAGAACCAGCGCGTGACCTCCGGGTCCGAGGCCGCCGCGAAGAGGCCCGCCGCGTCGCTCGGGCGGGGGATCCGGACGCGCAGCGCCGGGCCGGTGAGCGCGAGCTCGGCGGCGGCCGCGGGTGGCTGGACGCGCCGTTCGCTCACGACCGGAACACTACGACCATGCTCGCCATCCTCTATGACATCCACGGCAACCTCTCCGCGCTCGAGGCGGTCATCGCCGACGCGCAGGAACGCGCGGCCGACAAGTGGTTCATCGGCGGTGACGTCGCGCTCTTCGGCCCGGCTCCTCGCGAGACCGTCATGCGGCTCTTCGAGCTGAAGCCCGCGACCTGGATCCGCGGCAACGGGGAGCGCTGGACCGCCCAGCCCGGCAAGGCGCCCGAGAACGTCCTCGGCGCCGTCGCCGCCGCGCGCGAAGAGCTCGGGGAAGGGCTCGTCACGTCGCTCCTGGCGCTGCCGGAGAGCGCGCTGCTCGACGACCGCACGCGCGCCTGGCATGCGTCTCCCGTCTCCGACGTGCGCTCGTTCGCGCCCGAGCCCGCGGACGACGAGGACGAGCTGCTGAAGAACGTCGTCGAGCTGCGGCTCGTCTTCGGCCACACCCACGTCCCGTTCAAGCGCAAGTCGGCTGGCCACGGCGGGATCGAGCTCGTCAACCCCGGCAGCGTCGGGATGCCGTTCGACGGCGACCACCGCGCCGCGTACGCGCTCATGCACGACGACGGGACGATCGAGCATCGCCGCGTCGGCTACGACCACGTCCGGGTGGGGGTCTCGCTGCGCGCGCGCTTCGGCGACGCGCCGTGGGTCGACGTGGCCGAGCAGCGCTTCGAGACCGCGACCCTCGAAGGCGCGTAGCCGCGACGTGCCGGACGGCGGGGCCGAGCCTGTGCCCGCCGGCGGTGCCGAGGCGCGCGACCTCGCGATCGCCCTCGCCCGCGAGCTCTTGCACGGCTGCGGCGCGCTGCGGGTGAGCATCGCGCTGGACGCGCAGCCGCCCGCGATCGTCGAGTGCGCGCGCTTCGGCCCGATCGTCGTGCACGAGGACGGCGGCACGCGCGAGCTGGCGCATGACGCTGCGAGCGACGTCGCGTTGCCCGCGCTGCCGTTCATGCACCAAGTGCCGCCGTTTGAGGTCGACGCGATGTCCGGAGCCGTCGCGGGCGTGCTCGGCGGCCTCGAGATGCTCGGCCGCGCGGTGCGCGGGGTCGCGGCGCTGCTGCCCGGAGCGAGCGTCGTCGCCGCCGAGTTCGAGACGAGCGACCCCGGCGCGCCGCTCGGCCTCGCGGGCCGTCGCGGCGAGCCGGTCGTCGTGCTCGCCGGCGAGCAGGAGCTCGAGCTGGACTGCTGAGCGGTGCGTGTCGTCGCCCGCGGGCGCGGGTAAGCGCCGCTTGCACCGGTCGACCTCGACCTGGCGGGGAACCAACTGGAGGCTGAACCCGTGGACCTCACTCGCGCGACGATCACCGGACACCCGTTCCCCGCGGCGGCCGACGGATACGATCGCGCTGCCGTCGACGGCCATCTCGAGGCCATCGCCGACGCGGTCGAGCAGGCTGCCGCGCCGGTCGGTCGGGAGGCGGCCGAGCAGCTGCGCAGCATCGTCGAGGGCGCGGAGCAGAGCGCCCGGGCGCTGCGCGAGACCGTCCAGCGCGAGGCGGACGAGCTGCGCGAGGCGGCCCGGCAGGACGCCGACGCGATCCGCCGCAAGGCGATCCGCGAGGCCGGCGATGAGCTCGCGGCCGCGCGCGCCGCCGCCAGGAGCCTGCTCGAGCGCATCGACGCCATCGGCCTCGGGATCGACGAGAGCGCCGCGGCCCCCGAGACCGCCGCGGCCCCCGTGAGCACCTCAGCCCTCGAGAGCACCTCGGCCCGCGAGGGCGCCTCAGCCCCCGATAGCACCTCGACCCCCGAAAGCACCTCAGCCCCCGAGAGCCCCTCAGCCCCCGAAAGCACCTCGGCCGGCGAGAGCGACGCGGCTCGCGGCCCCGGCACCGGCCTTACCGACGGTGACCTCGACGAAGCCGTGCGGGAGCTTGAGGATCGAGAGGACGCGGCCGCAGACGAGCCGGCGGCTCCCGGCATCGAGCGCGCGCGCCTCGTCGCGCTCAACCTCGCCGTGAACGAGACGCCGCGCGACCAGGCCGAGCGCCACCTGCGCGACGAGCTCGGCGTCGAAGATCCGAGCCCGATCCTCGACGAGGTCTACGCCCGCGCGCAGCGCGGCGAGTGACTCAGCGAGCGCGAGCCACAGCCGCGTACGTCTGCCGCAGGCCCTCGGCGATCGGCGTGCTCGCCTGCCAGCCCAGCACCTCGCGCGCCCGCCCCGCCGCCAGGCAGGAGCGGTCGATCTCGCCGGTGCGCGCGGCCGCGAACTCCGCCTCGGGCGCGCCCGGCCCGTGCAGGTCGCGCAGCACGTCGAGGATCTCGAGCACCGACGTCTCAGCCTCGGTGCCGACGTTGACGACGCCGACCTCGCGCGACGTCCCCGCGGCCACCAGCGCCTCGACGAGGTCCACGACGTAGATGTAGTCCCGCGTCTGCGTGCCGTCGCCGTAGATTCGCGGCCGCTCGCCGGCCAGCAGCCGCCCGCAGAAGATGGCAATGACGCCGGCCTCCCCGTGCGGGTCCTGCCGCGGTCCGTAGACGTTGCCGAAGCGCAGCGCCATCGTCGACAGGCCGTACAGCCGTTCGTACAGGCCGAGATAGCGCTCGGCGCAGAACTTGCTCTGGCCGTACGCCGCCATCGGCAGCGGCTCGACGGTCTCGGGCGTGGGCAGCACGTCGGTCTCGCCGTAGATCGCGCCGCCCGTCGAGGAGAACACGACGCGCTGCGCGCCGACCGCGCGAGCGGCCTCGAGCACGTTGATCGTGCCCTCGACGTTCGTCCGCGCGTCGAACGCGGGGTCGCTGAGCGAGATCCGCACGTCGACCTGCGCGGCCAGGTGGAAGATCGTGTCGGGCCGGGCGATGCTCAGCAGCGCGGTGAGCGCGGAGCCGTCGCGGACGTCGCCGCGCACGAGCTCGGCGCCCGCGTCCAGCGCGCCCGTCAGGTTCGCCTCATGACCGCTCGACAGGTCGTCGACGACGATCACGTCGTCGCCGCGCGCGAGCAGCGCGTCGACGAGGTGCGATCCGATGAACCCGGCTCCGCCGGTGACGAGGGCGCGCATGCGGCGACGCAGCCTACGGCACCGCCGCCTGCGGACCCCGCCGGCGGGCAGGGCTCCGCGCCGGCGGGCGATGCGGGTCAGCCGGCGATCGGCACCTTCTCCGGGTCGGCGCCGACGAGCGCCTTCGAGTCCGCCGTGCGGATCATCACGAGCGCGGCGATGATGCCGAGCACCGCGAACCCGGCGCCCGCGAGGAACGCGACGTTGAAGCCGTCGGTCAGCGCGCCCGGCAGCGCGGCCGGATTGCC
This sequence comes from uncultured Actinomycetes bacterium, assembly GCA_963743055.1. Lineage (GTDB taxonomy): Bacteria > Actinomycetota > Thermoleophilia > Solirubrobacterales > Solirubrobacteraceae > CADCVQ01. Next base: position 421,663 of record CAVUOK010000013.1, read on the forward strand.
CTGCGCCGCCTCGACGAGATCCTGCGTGCGCGTGTTGGCGATCGTCGCGAGCACGGCGAGCCCGAGCGCCCCGCCGATCTGCTGCGAGGTGTTGATGAGCCCGGACGCCAGGCCGGAGTCGTCCGGCGAGACGCCGCTGACCGCGGCGATCGTCATCGGCACGAACGCGAAGCCGAGCCCGAACGCCGCGAGCACCATCGGCGCGACGATGTGCTTGAGGTAGACGCCGTCGCTCTCGGATGGCAGCTGCGTGAACCACAGCAGGCCGACCGTGATCATCACCAGGCCGGCGATGAGCACCGGCTTGAAGCCGAGCTTCGTCACGAGCTGCGACGCCACGCCGGCCGACACGATGATGACGAGCGCCAGCGGCAGGTACGACAGGCCGGTCTTCAGCGCGTCGTAGCGCAGGACCTCCTGCATGTAGCGCGACAGGAAGAAGAACATCGAGAACAGCGCGGCGCCCACGAGCAGGCCGAGGACGTTGGCCCCGCTCAGCGTCCGCAGGCGGAAGATCCGAAACGGCACGAGTGGCGCGACCGAGCGCCGCTCGATCGCGACGAACACGACGATGAGCGCCAGCGACAGCGCGAGCAGCCCGATCGTCTGCGTCGACCCCCAGCCGGCGTTCACCGTGTCGACGAGCGCGAAGACGAGGACCGACAGGCCGACCGTGACGACGAACGCCCCCAGCGCGTCGAAGTGCCGCGTGTCGGTCTCGACCTTGCTCTCGGCGAGCAGGCGCGGCGCCAGGAACGCCGCGACGATGACGATCGGGACGTTGACCCACAGCACCCACTCCCAGCCCGCGTACTCCGTCAGCACGCCGCCGAGCAGCACGCCGGCGGCGCCGCCGGAGCCCGACACGGCGCCCCAGACGCCGAGCGCCTTGTTGCGCTCCGCGCCCTCGGAGAACATGTTCGTGACCATCGACAGCGCCGACGGCGCGAGCAGCGCGGCCCCGAGTCCCTGCAGCGCGCGCCATGCGATGAGCTGCTCCTCGGACTGCGACAGGCCACCGAGCAGCGAGGCCACGCCGAAGACCCCCAGCCCGGTCATGAACAGCCGGCGCCGGCCGAGCAGGTCGGCCATCCGCCCGCCGAGCAGCAGGAAGCCGCCGAACGTCAGCGCGTACGCGTTCGGGATCCACGCGAGGTTCTCGGTCGAGAAGTCGAGGTCCCGGCCGATCGACGGGATCGCGACGTTGACGATCGCCGCGTCGAGCACGATCACGAACTGGGTGGTGGCTAGCAGCGCGAGCGCGATCCACTTGCGGCGCTGCACGAGCTGGTCGTCGGTCATGGGTGGTGCTCCCCGGGTGCGCGGTCTAAGATGAAGGGCGATTCCGTTTGCCAGGGCCAGCGTATGTAAGGGCCATTCCGGTTGTCAACCATCTCGTCCCGACCTCAGCGCGCCGACGCCCGCCGCAACCGCGAGAAGATCCTCTCGGCCGCGGCGGACGCGTTCGCCGAGACCGGCCTCGACGCGCAGGTCGAGGACATCGCGCGCCGCGCGGGCGTGGGGGTCGGCACGCTGTACCGGCACTTCCCGACGAAGGAGGCGCTGTTCGATGCGCTCGCGCGCGAGCACTTCGAGCGCCTCGCCGACATCGTCGAGGCGATCGATCCGGGCGCCGATCCCTGGCGCGCCTTCGAGGACGCGATCTGGCAGTGCGCCCGGGCCGTCGCGGACAACGTCGCCCTCTGCGAGATCATCGCCGGGCACCCGGGGACGATGGCCGCGGCCGCGGCCGGGCAGGAGCGGTTGCAGGCCGCGACGGCGCTGCTCATCGATGGCGCACGAACGCAAGGCGCGATCCGCGAAGATGCGACCGTGAGCGACGTGCGGACGATCATGTGCGGCTTCGGCCATGTCGCTGCGGCGCAGCACGCGGGCGCGCCGCTGGACTGGCGGCGCTACCTCGAGATCGCGCTGGACGGGCTGCGCGCCCGGTGACGTGGCCGCAGCGGCTGCTGAGCGCCTCGTTCATCACGGCCGGAACCCTGCACTTCGTGCGTCCCGGGATCTACGAGCAGATCGTCCCGGACTACCTCCCGGCGCAGCACGGGATCGTCCTCGCGAGCGGCGCCGCGGAGATCGCCGGGGGCGTCGGCGTGGCGTTCGCGCGCACGCGCCCGGCGGCCGGGCTGTGGCTGGTCGCGCTGCTGGTGCTCGTCTTCCCGGCGAACGTGAACATGGCCGTGCACTCCGAGCGCTTCCAGGCGTTCGCGCCCGTGCTCCTGTGGGCGCGGCTGCCGCTGCAGGCTCTGCTCGTGTGGTGGGCGTGGCGCGCCACGCGGCCGGCAGCCCCGGCGCTCTCCGAACCTTGACGCAACATTCATGCTCGACTTACCCGGGGTTGATCTGACGGGTCGACAATGCGTCGCAGGTTCCCCCCAAGTCGGTTGGGTACCCCTCCCCCATTCAACCGACCCGCCAGCGCCAATAGCGCTGTGCAGGGAACCCCGGATCGCGCTCCCGATAGTCGACGCGTCCGTAGACCGCGTGGGTCGTGGGGCGGCGGACCGATGCCGCCGCCCCGCACCCCGCGCGTCAGCGCCCTGACGGGGCCTAGCCGCGCCTGACGCCACTGCCCGTGCGGGCGCCACTCTCCCGGACTCGCCGTGCGGCCCGGCCCCGACGATGCCTCCGTCGGTTCCCCGGTCTCGTTAACGACGCCGCGCCCGCCAGATCGTGGTCTGGCGGGCGCGATTGAAGCGTCGCGGGGCGGAGGCTCGGGAGGGGAGAAGCCTCCGCCCGCGGGTCCTGCGAGCTGACGCTGGGCGCTCGCCGACGGGGGAATCGGCGAGCGCGGCGTCGTGGGGTGGGAGTTGTCGTGTCGCTAGGCCAGCGCCTCCACACGGGAGGGCTCGAGTGCGACCTCGAGGGCCTCACCGATCGTCATGACCGGATGGAACGTCATGGCCTCGCGCACGTCCTCGGGCACGTCGTCGAGGTCGGCGCGGTTGCGCTCGGGCAGGATCACGTCCGTGAGCCCGGCCGCATGGGCGGCGAGCACCTTCTGCTTCAGCCCGCCGATCGGCAGCACGCGGCCCTGCAGCGTCACCTCGCCCGTCATGCCCACGGTGTGGCGTACCGGCCGGCCCGTGAGCAGCGACGTCAGGGCCGTCGTCATCGTGACGCCGGCGCTCGGCCCGTCCTTCGGGATCGCTCCCGCGGGGACGTGGACGTGGAACTCGCGCTTGTCGAACGAGTCCTCGTCGATGCCGAGCTCGGCCGCGTGGGCACGCACGTAGGTGAGCGCGATCCGCGCGGACTCCTTCATGACGTCGCCGAGCTGGCCGGTGAGCGTGAGCGCGCCCTTGCCGCGCATGCTGTTCGCCTCGACGAACAGCACGTCGCCGCCGACGCCGGTCACCGCGAGGCCCGTGGCAACGCCCGGCACCGCCGTGCGCGCCGCCGCCTCCTGGTAGACCTTCTGGCGCCCGAGCGCGTCGCGCACGACGTCGAGGTCCACCGTCACCGGCGGGGTCACCGACTCCGATGCGACCTTCGTCGCGACCTTGCGCAGCAGCGTCCCGAGCTCGCGCTCGAGCTGGCGCACGCCCGCCTCGCGGGTGTACTCGCTGACGACGAGCTTCAGCGTGTCGTCGGCCACGTCGACCTCGTCCTCGCGCAAGCCGTTGCGCTCGCGCTGGCGCGGCCACAGGTAGTCGCGGGCGATCGCCGTCTTCTCGGCCACGGTGTAGCCGTCGAAGCGGATGACCTCCATGCGGTCCAGCAGCGGCCCCGGGATCGTCTCGGCGACGTTCGCCGTGGCGATGAACAGGACCTGGCTGAGGTCGATCTCGATGTCGAGGTAGTGGTCGCGGAAGGCGTGGTTCTGCGCGGGGTCCAGGACCTCGAGCAGCGCCGCGGAGGGGTCCCCGCGCCAGTCGGCGCCGACCTTGTCGACCTCGTCGAGCATGATCACCGGGTTCATCGTCCCGGCGTCGCGCAGGGCACGGACGAGCCGTCCCGGCAGGGCGCCGATGTACGTGCGACGGTGGCCGCGGATCTCGGCCTCGTCGCGGACGCCGCCGAGCGACATGCGCACAAACTCGCGTCCGGTCGCGCGGGCGATCGACTCGCCGATCGACGTCTTGCCGGTGCCGGGCGGGCCGATCAGCGTGAGGATCGCCCCGGCCTTGCGGTCCATCTCGACGCCGCGCTCTTGGCGCAGCTTCCTGACCGCGATGTACTCCGTGATGCGGTCCTTGACGTCCTCCAGGCCCGCGTGGTCGGCGTCCAGCACCTCCCGCGCCGCGACCGGGTCCAGCCGCTCGTCGGAGCGTTCGCTCCACGGCACCGACACGAGCCAGTCCAGGTAGGTCCGGATCATCGAGGACTCGCCGCTCTGCTCGCCGGTGCGCTCGAGGCGGTCGAGCTCGCGCTCGGCCTGCTCCTTGACCGCGTCCGGCATGCCGGCCTCTTCGATCTTCGTGCGGTAGTCGTCGGTGACCGAGCCGTTGTCCTCGCCCAGCTCGCGGCGGATGGACTCCATCTGCTGGCGCAGGAAGTACTCGCGCTGCTGCTTCTGGGCACCGGACTCCACGTCGTCGCGGATACGACGGCGCACCTGCAGCTCGGTCAACCGCTCGCGCTGGTAGGACAGGGCGAGCTCCAACCGCTCGGTGACGTCGAGCGTCTCGAGCAGCTTGATCTTCTGCTCGATGTTGAGGTCCGGGCTGTAGCCGGCCGTGTCGGCCAGCGGACCCGGGTCGACGACCGAGCGCAGGAACGCGGAGATGCGATCGTCCGCACCGCGCTCGGCGAGGATCTCCTCGACGACCGCGCGGTACTCGCGCTCGAGCTCGCGTGTGCGCTTGTCGACGGGCTTGGGGTCGGGATGCTCCTCGACCTCGGCTCGCAGGCCGGCGACGCTGGCCTCCGCGGAGCCGACGATGGCGCCACGGTGCAAGCTTTCGAGCGAGGCCCCGCGGGCCCCGCCTGGCAGGCGGATCGACTCGCCGACTCGGGCGATCGTCCCGACCTTGGCGTACTCCCCATTGTGTCGAGGAACGAGCAGCACGCGGTCCTCGCCGCTCACGTCGAGCGGGAGGTTCAGGTCCATCGTTGGGAAGATGACGGTGTCGTCCAGGGGGACGAGCAAGAGCTTGGGCATGCGTGGGTTCCTTTCGTTGCACGCACAACCATAGCGATGTTGACTTACGAAAGGTGAGTTCCTTACGCCGACTGGGCGCGGAGGCACTCGCGGCCTTGATATCGCCCCCGCCTTACCTGGCCTCCTGCGCGTCGCCGAGGGCGTCGAGGGCGAGCTCGAGATCGGCGAACGAGCCGACCTGCGCGGGCTTGGCGATGTCCTGCGGCTCGCCGACCTCCGACACGACGAGCTTCGCGACGACGCTGCCGCCGGAGATGTTGCCGAGCTTGCGGCGGTCGGCCTGCGGGATCGCGAAGCGCATCGTGAAGCCGGCCTGGCGCAGGACCGTGTCGGCTTTGCCGATCCACGACGCGCCCTGCTTCGTCGTGACGCCTTGCACGAACCGCCGGCGCTGCGCCGCGGTGATCGTGGGTGGGAAGCCGACCACGCGGGCGATGCCGATCGAGCGCATGAGCGCGAGCAGCGTGTTCGCGTCCTTGAGGATGCGCCCGGCGTTGAAGCTCGTGACGATGTGGGTGGTCGCGACGCCGCCCACCGTCTCGGTCCCGGCGATCCGCTGCTCGGTCTCCCAGCGCGCCGGCGCGATGCCGAACTGCTCGAGCGTGCGCGTCAGCCCGTTCTTCCCGCGCGCCGACGTGCGCACGAGCCGCGCGCGGATCTGCGCGGGAAGCTCGTAGGCCGTCGTGCCGAGCGTGACGTAGGACTTGCCGCCGGCGGACGTCAGCGTGACGCCGTAGTCGCGCGCGCCCAGCTCGAGCTCGTAGTCCGGCAGCGCCGCGCCCTTGCGGTACTCGAACGGACCGCTGACCATCGTCGTGAACGGCTCGGTGAACCCGCGGGCGCCCTTCAGCGAGAACTCGATCTGGGCGGCGATGACGCCCGAGGCGGCCTTCGGATTGGGGCCTGCGGCCGTGTGTGCGAGCTTCACCGCCGCCGGCTGGGCGGCGGTGGCGTCCTTGGCCGCCCGTTCGGGTGCGTCATCGCCGCCACAGGAGGCGAGGGTGCATGCGATCACGGATGCGACGAGCGCGGCAAGGGGCCTGGCCATTGACGTTGTCCTCTCGACTGGCGGTCAGCCATCATCCTCCACCGGACCGCCGGCAACACGACAGGGAGTCACGATGTCCAACGAAGCCACGCAGCGAAACCGCGCCATGTGGGAGTCCGGCGACTGGGACGAGGTCGCCGACTGCATGGCCGCGGCCGGCCCGCGGCTGCTGGACCGCATCGGCACGGTCGGGTCCGGCGTGCGGCTGCTCGACGTCGGCACGGGCAGCGGCGGATCGATTGCGATCCCCGCGGCGCTGCGCGGCGCCTCGGTCGTGGGCTCGGACATCACCGATGCCGCGTTTGGAGGGGCGCGGCGGCGCGCGGAGGCGGCGGGCGCCGAGGTCGAGTGGATCGTCGGGGACGCGTCGGACCTGCCGTTCGAGGACGCGTCCTTCGACATCGTCACGTCGACCTTCGGGCACATGTTCGCGCCCGATCAGCCCGCGGCCGCCCGCGAGCTCGTGCGCGTCTGCCGGCCGGGCGGCACGATCGCGCTCGCGTGCTGGACGCCGCAGGGCAAGTTCGGCCGCTTCATCGCGACGGTCGTCACGCTCCTGCCGCCGCCGCCCGAGGGTTTTCGCCCGCCGCTGCTGTGGGGGTCCGAGCCGCACGTGCGCGAGCTGCTCGAGCCGCTGGGCGCCACGCTCGACATGCGCCGCAGGACGCTGACCATCGCCTTCGACTCCCCGGAGGCGCATCTGTCGCACTGGGAGGCGACGATGGGCCCCGTGGTCACCGCGAAGGCGTTCCTCGGCGACGAGGGCTGGCCGCCCGCGCGCGAGCGGCTGCTCGCGCTGTTCGAGGAGATCAACGAGCGCGACGACGGCACGATGGCCGCCGAGTACGAGTACCTCGAGACGATTGCGCTGGTCTGAACGCGCCGTTCAGACCAAGCGCGGCACGCCCAGGCGCCCCTTCAGACCAGGTGCGGCACGCCAACGACGGCGCCCCTTTAGACCCGGCGCGGCACGGCTGCCTGGGAGCCCCTTCAGACCCGGGCGCGGCACGACCGGCGCCCTCCAGACCCCGGGCGCGGCACGACCGGGCGCCCCTCAGACCAGGCGCGGCACGCCGCGGCGTGCGAGGAGGTCGGCGTAGCCGTGCGCCACGAGCTGCTCGTCGGCGATGCCGAGCTGCGCGCGCAGTTCCTCCACGCGGTCGCGTTCGACCTCCAGCCCGCCCGGCGACGCCGCGACCGCTTCGAGCTCGACGAAGTCGCCGAGGCCCTCGACGCGGTCGAGGTGGATGCGCACGTTGCGCCAGCGCAGCAGGCGGCGCGCCTTCTCGACGACGACCTTGACGCCGAGCGACTCGCTGAGCGCTTCGACGAGCGCGGCGTGGTCGGCGACCTGCACGACGCGATACAGGCTGACCTTCGGCCCGGCGAGCTCGGCGCGGGCGTAGGCGATGAGCTCGGCGGGCTCGGGGGGTGCTTCGCGCAGCTTCAGGCGACCCTGGACGGCGTGGAAGTACGTGTCGCGCTGGTGCAGCCAGCCCTCGTCGTCGGCGCCGAGCTCGAGCGCGGCGCGCAGGGTGGCCTGCGGGTCGGGATCGACCGCCTTGATCTCCAGGTTGCGCTGCCTTCCCGGCACCCGGTCAGGCTACCCCTCACGTCCGCCGGATCCGCCGGGCTGCGTGTCAGCCGTTCGGGACGCGATAGTCGAAGCGGATCGACGTCGTCCCCTCACGACCGCGCGCGCGATAGGTCTGCGCGGCGTTCGGCTTGAGCTCGGTGAACGTGAAGCCGGCGGCGCTCGCCGGGCGCGTCGTGCCGCCGGCCTTGATGCGCTCCCCGAACAGCGCCATCCACCGCTTCGCGACGCTAGTAGCCGAGGCGGGCGAGGCGCTCGCGCTCGGCGCGGCGCTTGGCTTCGCGCTGCTCCTTGCGGATGCGCTCGCGCTCGCGGCGCTCCTGGTCCTCGTCGTGCCCGGTGACGATGCGGATGCTCTTGCGCAGCGAGCCGTCCTGGGCGTGTGAGGCGAACTCCTGGCGACTGGGACGGTCGTCGCGCCGCGGGCGTCCGCCACGTTCGCCGCCCGGTCGGCCGGGACCGCCGGGACGCCGGCCGCCGGACTCGCCGGGGCGTCCGCCGCGCTCCTGCTCGGGCGGGCGGGGCAGCAGGCCCTTGACCTCGCGGACGGGCGTGGCCGCGAGCCGCACCCACGCGTTGAAGACCGGATCGCCGGGCTTGAGGCCCTCGGCGGCCTGGGCGCACACGGCGGCCCACTTCAGCGGCTGGCCCTTCTCGTCCTGCTTGGGCTTGAGCGCTTCCTTGATGACCTCGGCGCCGCCGACGCGCTCGATGGCGGCGGTCACGCGGGCGGGCGAGGAGGGCGAGCGGTCGACGGGAGCGGCGGCGGGCTCCGGCTGGGCCTCGGTCGTGGCAGCCTCACCGGTCGCGGCGGCGGGGGCCTCGGCGACGGCTGCGGCCTCGGCGGCGGCCTCGGCGGCCGGAGCCTCCGCGACTGCGGGAGCCTCGGCGGCCGCCGTCTCCTCGGTCACGCCGGCCTCGGCTGCAGGCGCGGCCGCGTCGCCGTCTCCGGCGGGCGTATCCGCGGGGGAAGCTCCGCCGCGACGCAGGTCGGTCAGGGCGGAGAAGAAGGCACGGCGATGGCGCTCGGCGGCCGACGGGCGGCGGCGGCGCTTGCGCACGGGAACCGCGGCCTTGACGGTGGGAAGGGGCTTAACCGGCTCGGCGATGCCCAGGATCTTGGGGCCAACCGCAGGCTTCTCGGTGTCCGGCGCGATCGTGGGCCGGGGCGGATCGGAAGCCCGAGCGTCAGCAGACGCAGCCTCCGCGGTCGGGGCGTCGGCGGGCGCAGCCTCCGCGGGCGGTGCCTCTGCGGTCGGAGTCTCGGAGGTGGGAGCCGGAGCATCGGTTGAAGACGCCTCCGCGGCCGGAGCTGGAGCCTCGGCAGGCGCAGCCTCCGCGGTCGGGGCACCGGCGAGCGCAGCCTCCGCGGGCGGTGCCTCTGCGGTCGGGGTCTCGGAGGTGGGAGCCGAAGCATCGGTTGAAGACGCCTCCGCGGCCGGAGCCGGAGCCTCGGCAGGCGCAGCCTCCGCGGCCGGGGCCTCAGCGGGCGCAGCCGCCGCAGCCGGAACCTCAGTAGGCGCAGCCTTCGCAACCGGAGCCTCGGCAGGCGCAGCCTCTGGGGCCGGAGCCTCGGCGGGCGCAGCCTCCGCAACCGGAGCCTCACTCGGCGCAGCCTCTGCTGGGGCCGGAGCCTCGGTGGGCACAACCTCCGCGGCCGGAGCCTCGGCGGGCGTGGCCGCCCCGGCTCGAGCCCCGCTCGACGCAGCCTCCGCAGCCGGAGCCTCGGCGGACGTGCCCTCGGCTGCCGGCGCGTCGGGCGCCACCGGCTTCTCCTGCTCGATCGCGGGTACCTGCGCCGTGGTCGGCTCGGGCGCCGGTGCGGGCTCGACGGCCGTCGCGGACTGCCCGTTGGACTCCGCGTGTGCGGGCGCGTCTCCTGCTGCCGAGGGACGCGCGTCGCTCGGGAACGAGGCTGCCTCCGCTGGCGCGGTGGTGCCCTCCTCAGGAGTCTGAGTCGCCGTCTGGCCGTGATGCTCGGCCGTCGTCTCGGCTGACGAATCGCCAGTCACTGCGTGCAGGTTATCGAGGGTTGAGGCATAGCCACGTCACGGTCGTCGAGGGATGTGCGAAGAGAGCCGTTCGGACAGCCGAGTTGAAGCCGCGAGCCGCCGGCGCGAAACGTCCTCGACCACTGGGCAGAGCGGCTGCAGCAAGGCTGCGTCGAGGTCGCGGCGAACGCGAGCGAGGGCTGGGGACAAGTCGAAGTGCTCCACGGAACCGGTCGAGCCGGGCCATGGATCGTAGCGCGGCGTCACGAGACAGGGACGTCAGGCGTCGCCGCGAGCGCCATCGCGGCCACGAGCACGTGGATGCGGCTGAACCGCTCGGGCAGGGTCTCCCCCACCGGGAGGCCGTTGTGCAGCTCGAGCAGCGCGAGGATCGAGCGGCAGATCGGCGCCTGCGGAGCGTCGTCGCCGACCAGGCACGCGAGGCGCGCGAGGTCCGCGAACTCGTGAGTGTCGCCGCCCGCCAAACCCGTCGCGAACGCACTCGTCAGGAAGTGGTTGACGCGCGCCAGCAACGGGTCGCTGCGCAGGTTGCCGGGTCCGACCGGCGGCCCGACGTCGACCGCATCCTCGCCGGCCACGAGCCGATCGAGCTGCCCGCCCGCGACGCTCGCGAGCTGCTCGGCGTTCAGGCCGGCCTGCAGCGCGCACCGAAACACGAGGATGACGCCGTGGCGGGGCGAGCCGAAGGGGATGTCCGTCGCGTAGAGGATCCGGCCGGGCGCGACGTGCGTGAACAGCGTCAGCAGGTCCGGCACGCTGAACCACGCCGTGTCGAAGAAGACGTTCGGATAGCGGTCGACCTCGCGCCACAGCCACGCCAGGTCGCAGACGCCGGCGTGCGCGAGGATGAACCGGGCGCGCGGGAACTCAGCCGCCAACTCGAGCACATGCGCGCCGAGCGCCGGGATCCCCCGGCCGGCGTGGACGAGGATCGGCAGCCGCGCCTCGTGCGCCGCGGCGACGATCTCGCGCACGCCCGGCTCGTCGAGGTCGAACAGCTCCGCGCGCGGATGCAGCTTCACCCCGCGCGCGCCCGCGGCGACGCAGCGGCGGATCTCGGCGACGGGGTCCTTGCGCGGGTCCACGCGCGCGAAGGCGACGAGCCGGCCCTTCGACGCGGCCGCGGCCGCGATCACGTGATCGTTCGCGGGCGGGTAGCCGTCGGGCTCGTGCATCGGGAACGTCACGGCGCGGCCATCGATCGTCGCCAGCGCGGCCAGCAGGTCGTCGGCCGTGCACTTGAACGTGTCGGGGTCGTTGACGCCGATGTGCGTGTGGGCATCGAACGTCGGCAGCGGCCCGGTCAGCGCCAGGATCTGCTCGTACCAGGGTGCCAGCAGGTCGTCGGCGTACACGACCGTTCAGTCTAGGAAAGGGGGACCGCCACCTCGCGCGCTTCGCCGAGCCTTGCGCGATGAACGTGCTACCAGCCGACGACCTTGGTCGCGCCGATCGACCAGCGCCGTGTCCTCGCCGGCCCCGCAGTCGACGATGTCCGCGGAGCCGTCGTACGCGACGAGTTCGTCGTTCCCCGGCGCCCCCATTCAGCCGGTCGATGTCCAGGCCGCCGTAGAGGCGGTCGTGCCGGCGCCGCCGGACGGCCGGTTCGCGCCACGCCCGCCTTCGAGGTAGTCGGCGCCGTCCTCGCCCACAGCGTGTCGCCGCCCGAGCGCCCGAAGAGGACGTCGGCGCCGATCGTGCGGGCGCAGGTCGTCCGCCGGGTCGGTCATGTAGCGCGCCGCGTAGTCGGCGCACGAGGTCAGCGTGGCCTCGTCGGCCGGCCAGGCAGTCGATGACGTTGTCGCCGGGCGCGGCGTGGTGATCCGGGTCGAGGACGTCGGTCGAGTTGAGCTCGAAGTCCGTGGCCTGGACGAGGTCGTCGCCGGAGGCGGGATGGTGCGGTGCTCGACGGGGTTTCGCGCAGAACGGCAGGATGCGAGCGGTGCGGCGCCGAGGCCGTAACTGGTCCGTGCGCTTGGTTAGACTCCCGGCGATGAATCACGGGAGCCTGGGAGTCTGCAGCTGCGGTTACATCGCCATCGCCAGATGCCAGGGGTGTGGCGCGCTCCTGTGCGAAGCCCACGCCACGGAGATCCCGCAGGTGCCTGACGGCCTGTCGGAGAACGCGCAGATCAAGTTCGCCGGCGCTGTTCGCCTCATGGGTGGCGACGCGTGCGTGAACTGCCGCGCCGAGCGCGGCCGCCGCGCGATCTCCGAGGCGATCAGCGAGCCGCGCGCGCCGTTGCCCAACCACTGGCTTGATCGCGCGGTCGCGCTCGCCACCGACCAGACGCGCAGCGAGCAGGAGCGCAGCTTCGACGGCCAGCTTCCCGTGACGCTGACGGCCAACGAGGTCGCCGCCGAGTTCTTGCGCCGCATGTCCGGCAAGGAGCCGAAGGAGAGCGTCGCGGTGACCGAGTCGACGTGGCTGCACAAGCCCGAGTACGCATGGGGCTGGAAGGTCGAGCAGGCACGCAAGACGGAGTACACGCACCACTGGCCGGGCGGCACCTCCGAGCGCTACCCCCTCCCCCTCTTCATCTCCATCGCGGGCGAGATCCTCGGACCTGTGCTCGAGAACGGCGACGACCAGAGCGCCCAGTGGTTCCTGCTTGACGAGTCCGACGTGGACCTCGAGCGTCTCGTCGCGGGCGTCGCCGGGCTGCTGATCCTCAGCCCGTTCGAAGCCTGAGCACCTCATGGGCTTCGCCCACCCGCGAGTAATGAAAAGAAGGGCGCGGGGCCGGCGCGGCGTAGGTGTGCGTGCGTCGTGGTGTCGGTCGTCGGGCCTGCTCTGACCCTTGGCGGTCGCCCTGAGCATGACGTGGGAGCTTCGGTACCCCGACCTGTGCCATGAGCACGCCGAGCAGACTCTTTGAATTCCAAGCTCCCCGCCGCGGCGCTCGTGTTGTCGAGGAAGGGAGCCGCAGATGTCGATGGAGTTGATCGTCGAGCGTTGCGCGGGGATCGATGTGCACCAGGCGCAGCTTCGGGTGTGCGTGCGCGTCCCGGCCGCCGATGGCAAGCGGAGGCGTGTCGAGGAGTTCGCGACGTTTGGAACGACCACGCCGGACTTGCTGGAGCTGGCGGATTGGTTGGCGTCGCGTGGCGTGACGCAGGTCGCGATGGAAGGCACGGGCGTGTACTGGAAGTGCGTCTACTACATCTTGGAGGAGCAGTTCGAGCTGTGGCTGGTCAACGCTCAGCACGTCAAGAACGTGCCGGGGCGAAAGACCGATACCAGCGACGCGGCGTGGTTGTGTCGGCTGCTTGAGTGCGGCTTGTTGCGCAAGAGCTTCGTGCCGCCGCGCGAGATTCGCGAGCTGCGCGACGTGACGCGCTATCGCAAGGCGCTGATTCGCGAGCGCGCGTCGGAGGTCAACCGCCTGCACAAGGTCCTCGAAGACGCCGGCGTCAAGCTCGCGACGGTCGCGTCGGACGTGATGGGCGTTTCCGGACGCCAGATGCTCGCCGCGCTGGTTGCGGGCACGACCGATCCCGCGGTGCTCGCCGATCTGGCCAAGAGCAGGATGCGGACCAAGCTGCCGCAGCTGCGTAAGGCCCTGGATGCGCGCTTTCGCGAGCATCACGCGTTCCTGGTCAGCCAGGCGCTGGCGCACGTCGACTACCTCGAGGAGGCGATCGACATCGTCAGCAAGCGCCTCGACGAAGCCTTGGCGCCGTTTCGGGCGGCGATCGATGTGCTCGTCAGCATTCCCGGCATCCAGCGCCGCACGGCCGAGGTCGTCATCGCCGAGATCGGCACCGACATGAGCCGCTTCCCGTCCAGCCGCGATCTGGCGTCATGGGCGGGACTGTGCCCTGGAAACAACGAGAGCGCGGGCAAACGCAAGCACGGGCGCACGACCAAAGGCAGCCCGTGGCTGAGAACCGCGCTCGTCGAGGCGGCGCTCGGAGCGACACGCCCGACCGGCTACCTGCGCTCGAAGTACTGGCGCGTTCGCAGCCGGCGCGGACATCAGCGAGCCGTGATCGCCGTCGCGCACGCGATGCTCGAAATCATCCATCAGCTGCTCAGCACCGGCGAGCTCTATACCGACCTCGGAGCCGACTTCTTCGACAAGCGCCAAGCCGAACAACTCACCCGTCGCGCGATCCGCCAACTCGAGCGTCTCGGCCACAAGGTGATCCTGGAGCCCGTCACAGCCCAAACCGCGTAGCTGCGACGGCCATCTTCTGAGCAGCCGGCCTACGACACCCTCAGCATGCGCGGGCTGCTGCGGTAGCTCAGGTACGGATACCCCTTGGCTTGCGGGATCCTGACCTGGACCTGAAGGCGCACGCCCGGCCGGCGGGCACGCAGGCGATAGCGCCCGGCGAAGCGCCCGCGCCGATCGGTGACGAGCGTGTGAAACCGGGTCCACGCAAAGCCGGGCGCGCGTCCCCAGAGCTCGAGCCGCTTGCCACGCCGAGGGATGGGGCCGCTGATCACGCGGCCGCTGAAGCGGATGGTCGTACCGCGCAGGGACACCTTGAATCGCGTGGCAGCGCGGACCTTGATGCTCAGCGGGTTCGACGCGACGGCAGAGCCGGCAGCGGCCGGGTACACGAAGCGGATGCTTCGAGACGGCCCGCGGGCGACGAGTCGATACGAGAACGTCCCGTCGGCTCGCGTGAGAACGCTGCCGTCGGCGACCTCGCGCGCGCCCGAAGCAGCCGTCCGCCGGGCGACGGAGATCCTCGTTCGCGCGGCGGGTCGCGCGGACGCGAAGGACAGGCGCCCGCTAAGAGCGACCGCCCGTCCGTACGGCACGACCAGCGCCGAGCGCGACGATCTCGCGAACCGCGCGGTAAGCCGTGCTTGACCCTGAGCAGGCGGCGCCGCCGCGCTCGCCGGCGCCGGGGCAGCGGGTTCGGCGGGATTGGCGATCTCGATCGGCGCGGCGGCCGGGACGATCTGCGCGTTGCCGGCCGCGTCCGTCACCCGCAGCGTCAAGGAATGCGTCCCGTTCGCTACGCGGCGCGTATCGAACGTGAGGGCGCCTGCATCGGATTCCGGGCACGCTGCGAAACCAACATGCGGGCATTGCGCGCCGATATCACGCGTTGCTACGACGGTGTCACCGATGACGACCTCGGCCTTCGCGACCCCCGATTCGAGGTCCTTCGCGGAGAACTGCATCGTCCGCTCGCCTGCCTGCGGGCCCGAGGCGAGCGCCGTACCGCCCTCGATCTTTGCCGTCGGAGCTACGTTCTCCTCCAGACGGACCTCGATGCCGTTGACCTCCAGCGGTTCGCTGTCCGCGGGGTAGCAGTCCTCCGCGCCGACTCGAGCAACCGGCGCGGGACGACCAGGAGGGATGTTGCAGGTCAACGCCAACTGCACGCCGGCCGTTGTCGCTGGGTCCAGAGGTATCTCGGGGGTAGCGACCGCCGCGTTGGCCGGCGACGTGGCGATGAAGTGGGAGGTGCTTGCCCCGTCTATCCCTGGGGCATGCATCAGCACCTGGAGAGGACCGCCCGATCCGCCCAGTCGAACCTGAAGCCAGAACCGAATCCCCGCAAAGGCGATCCGGCTCAGTGGTCCCTCGGTCGGGCGGACGAGGTCGAGCGACGCCTGCCCAACGAACGGCATGTGAGGAATCCCCGCAAACGTGAGGCCGGCGCTACCACCGGCCATGCAGGTGTCGAGCACCGCAGCTTCGGGAGACATCGCTGGCTGCCAGGGGCTCAGCGGCGCGCTGGGATAGCCGGGGACGTTGCAGCCGCGCACCACGTACGTTCCTGCCGGTGCGGTCTCAGCGCTCGCCAGGCCGACAGCAAGCGCGGCCAGAGTGACCGCGAAAGCGCGTGTCAGGCAGGTCGGGATCGACATGAGTGTCCTTTCGCGGGCGTGCAGGTCGTAGCTCACGGGCCGAACTCGGGCGCGGCGCCGGTGCCGGGGGAGGCGAACTCCGGGGCCGACTTTGCCGGCGGGACCGTCTTCGGGCGCAACCGGGGGGTTGTCGTCCCGGCGAAGGCGGACTTCGCGCGGGTGGCGGTCAGGCCACCCGTCGGGCGGAACTCCGGCGCGAAGCTCTGGCGTCCCAGGGTCTGCTTGGCGCTGAACTCGTTGGTGGCCTTGGGCGTCGACGAGGTGCGCTGGGACGCGGGCGTCGCCGACGGTGCCTTCGCTGCCGCTACCCGTGCCGGCGACGTCGGGCGGAACGCGGCCGGCTTGCCGGCGGGCTCCATGCGCTCGACCTTCGCGACCGGGCGCGTGGCGGCGGGTTTCTCGACGATCTGGTCCACCGACACATAGCCGCCGCCGGCCACCGCCGCTGCCGACGCGGCCACGGCGGCCACTTTCCCGGCCGCCGACGCCTCGACCACGGCTTGGGCCTTCGTGAACGAGTTGATCGCGCGCTCGTGCAGGCCGCCGGCGACGCCCTCGTACAAGCGCATCGCGAGGTGCGCGACCTGGTCGCCGAACCCGGCGTCGGCGACGATCAGCGGGACGGGGAGCAGCGCCGCGAGCGGGGTGCTGCTGTCCTGCAACGCCCGGAGCGTCGCGCGGCAGCCGGGGCAGTTGCGCAAATGCGGGCGCAGCTCGACGATCTGCTCCGGGCTCGCCTCGCCGTCCACGAGCGCCGACAGCACCGGCAGCCACCGCTGGCACTCCTCGCCGGACTCGATGCCCTCGTACTGCTCGAGGAAGTTGCGCCGGCCCTCGCTCAGGCAACGGTTGACCTTCGTATACGACCACCCCGTGATCGCGCTGATGTCGCTGTAGCTGTGGCCCTGCGCGCGCAGCCACAGCGCGCGCAGCTCGTGTGGCTTCAGGCGCTTCAGCGCCTCCGCCGAGCGGCTGAGCATGTCGAAGGTCAGCAGCTGCTCCTCCGGCGTCGGCAGGCGGACCGCCTCGTGCCCGTCGAGATCGACCTCCGCCGACGTGAGGATCTTGCTTCGGGCCCGCTGGATCGCCTGCGCCTCGCGCTTGACGACGACGTGTAGCCAGCCCGGCGCGCGCGCCGCATCCAGGCGCGGCGCATGGCTCATGAAGAGCTCGATCGTCCGCTGGTAGGCGTCCTGCGCGTCGTCGATGCAGATCGAGTGGCGCCGGGCTGTGCGCAGCAAGGAGTCCGCATGCGCAGCGATCATGCGCAGGATCAGCTCCTCGGCAGCCCTCTTGCGCTTTGCACCGCCCTGCGAATCGTCCATGGCCCGTCCCCCACTCCAGAGACCCCCGAATGGCCCCTTTCACCGGTTAGGAACCGTAGGCGCAATCTCGCCCCCCGGCCAACCCGCGTTTCCCGCATTTTGCGTCCGTTTCTTCGGCGCGAGCGCCCCCGCGTCGCGCTTACGCCCCGGCGTGCAGCGCCGCGCTCATCCGGCCGTCCGACGGACGGCGCTCCGCGCGAGCCAGGCGAAACGAGCGCGCGCCGCGGTGATGGCGAAACGAGCGCACGAGCGGCTTCGGCTCAGACAGCCGGAACGCAATGTCCGGCACGACCCGCCGCGCCAGCGATCGCACGACGATCGCCTCGGCGATCGCAGCCTCGTCGATCGGGTAGCAGCCGTCGTCGACGAGCTGCTTGAGGAGGGCTGCGCGGGCCGTCATCGCCATCGTGCATCGGCCCGCCGCGCGCGCAACCCAAGCGCCGCCGGGGGAGATCGAACAGGTGTCCTCAGACGCCGAGGACGGCGGCGATCGCCGACTGCTCGTCCTCCGGCGGCTGCACGGCCGAGCCCATCGTCGCGCGTCCGCGCTGCGGCGCCGCCCAGTTGAACAGCGCGAGATCCAGCGCCTCGATCGGCAGCGCGACCGCCTCGGCGAGGTCCCGCGCGCGACGCTCGAGCAGCATCTTGTCGCCGATGCCGAAGACGCGTTTGGCGGCGACCGTCGTCGCATCGTCGGTGAGCTGCAGGGTCGACGCGCGCACGTCGGCGACGCCGAGGCGCCCCAGCGAGACGAGCAGCTCGTAGCGGCCCGGCCGGCCGAAGCCGCCGAGGGCCAGGCGCTCGAAGAGGCGGTCGAAGCGGCGCTCCGGCGTCCACGATCCCTCGCCCGCGAACGCCGCCTGCTGGCTGCCGGCGCGCTGCGCCCACGCGCGATAGGCCAGCACGGCTCGCGCCCCCGCCGACCGGTCGTGCGAGGTGCGCAGCCCGAGCGCGACGTCGAGATCGGGCAGCTCGCCGGACGCCCACGGCACGTGCGCCGCGCGGATCGCGGCGAACGGGTCGTCGCCTTCGGTCGGCGAGAGGTACGCCGCGAGGAACGCGAGCCACAGCGCCTCCTCGGGATCGGGCTCGGCGCCGATCTGCGCGTAGAGGTCGGGCGGGTCGGCGGCCAGCTCGCCGAGCCTTGCCGTCGCGAACGCGAGCTCGGCCGCGAGGCGTTCGGCGTCCTCGGAGGCCTTGACGCCCGCGACGAGCTCGTTGCGGTAGCCGTCGTCGGCGGCCTGGGTCATCTTGCGCACGCGCATGGCGCTGCGCGAGCCGCGCGAGCTCGACGGCGCGGACGACCGCGACGACGACGCCCGGCCAGGCGACGAGCCGGACGGGCGGCGGGCGGCGGGCGGCGGATCCGGGCGCCGGCAGATCGGGCAGTTCTCGACGAAGCGGTTGTGGCGACAGAAGGTGGGCACGGCCCGTGAGTCTAGGAGTCTTCTCGGGTTTCGCCGTGCGACCACCCGGACGCGGCACGCACCGTCAAGCGGCTACGACGTCTTGCCGAGCCGCTCGATCCCGCCGAGCAGGACGCTCGTCGCAAAGCGCGTCGCGCCCTCGACGTCCGGTGGCTCGCGCTTGACCATCGCGACGCCGACCTCCAGCGCGGCGCCGACCATCGCCGACGCCATGTACTCGACGTCCAGCGACGGCACGATGCCGGCGTCGATCGCCGCGCGCAGGTCCGCGGCGAGCTCGTCGATGCCGGCGCCGAAGATCGGCTCGTCGAACATCGCGCGGATCGTGCCGCTGTTGCGGCGCATCAACGAGAAGGCCTCGGGGTCCGACGCGAGGAAGCCGAAGTACTCGCGGTAGCCGGCCGCGACGAACTCCTCGAGCGAGCGGGCCTGCTGCCGCGCCACCCGGGCGCGCGAGCGAACCTCGACGGCGCTCTCCTCGACGACCGCCCGAAACAGCGCCTCCTTGTCGTGGAAGTAGTTGTAGAAGGTCCCGCTGGCGAGATCCGTCTTGCGGATGACGTCGCGCACCGACGCGCCCCCGTAGCCGAGGTCGGCGAACACCGAGCGCGCCGCCGCGATGATCGCCGCGCGGTTGGCGACCTTCGTCGCCTCCCGCCTGCCCTGGCCGGCCTCCGGCGCGATCGTCATACGGCCACCGACCGGTCGCCCGTCGCGGCGGCCCGGGCGCGCGCCACCACCGGCAGCGCGAAGTCCGCGGCGCGTGCGCGCGCCTCGCCGCGCCGGCGCTCGCGCTCGAGGTCGTGCAGGTAGCGGTCGAAGTCGACCTGGATCGTGTGGCGCTTGGACGCGACGTAGCGCTTGCGCATCGCCGCGTCCTCGCGCCGGATGTCCGCGAGCATCCGCCCGCGCGGCGGCAGCCGGTACGCGCCGCGCAGGTAGTCGGCGAGCAGCCGGCCCTGCGCCTCGGCGAGCGGCATGATCGCGCCGATCGGCTGCAGCAGGCCGACGAACGCGAGCGTCGGATGGCGCGGCGAGAACACGCGCCGGAACAGCTCGATCCGGTTGTCGGGCGCGGACACGAGGCCCGGATCGAGGAACGGGAAGCTGATCCGGTAGCCCGTGCAGTAGATGACGACGTCCGCGTGCACGCGCGAGCCGTCGGTGAACTGCACCCAGTCCTCGCCGAGCCGCGCGATGTTCGGCCGCGGCGTGATGGCGCCATGGGCGATGCGGTCGAGGATCCGCCCCGAGACCGTCGGGTGCGCGCCGCTGATCGGGTGGTCGGGCTTGGGCAGGCCGTAGCGCTCGAGTGGCCCGCCATGCACCCGCAGCATGAGCTGAAAGACCTTCGCGGCCAGCGGCACGGGCACCCAGTGGCTCGTCGCGAACTGGTCGACGGGCCGCCCGAAGAGGTACTTCGGCACGATCCACGCGCCGCGGCGCGCGGCGAGGTGCGTCGAGCTCGCCACGTAGCTCGACTCGACCGCGATGTCCATCGCGCTGTTGCCCATCCCGAGCACGACGACGTCCTTGCCCGCGAGAAAGCCGTTGTCGCGGTATCCGTGTGCGTGCAGCTGCACGCCGGAGAACTCGGAGCTGCCCTCGAACGGCGGCTCGGGCGGGCGCGGGTCCCAGTGATGGCCGTTGGCGACGAGCAGCGCGTCGTAGGTGCGGCGCACGCCGGCCGAGTCGGTCAGCTCCCAGCCGCCGCCGTCGAGCAGCTCGGCGCGCGCGACCGGGGTCTCGAACAGGATCCTGTCGCGGAAGCCGAACGCGTCGACGTAGGACTCGAAGTACGCGGCGATGTCGGTGTGGTGCGGGAAGTCCGGGCACGTCGCCGGCATCGGGAAGTCCGAGTACTGCATGCGGTCGCGCGACGTGTTGATGTGCAGGTCGCGGTAGGCGGCGGACATGCCGTTCTTGTTGTCGAAGACCCAGTTGCCGCCGACGCGGTCCGACGCCTCGAAGCAGTCGAAGGGGATGCCGCGCTCGTGCAGCGCCTTGCACGCCGCGATGCCGGACGAGCCCGCGCCGATGACAGCGACAGTCGGCAGCTGGGGCATGAAGGGCGGCGGCCTCCCGGACGGGTCAACGTGACGGAGGCGTCACCTTATCGCCCGCCGGGCCCGGGCTCGCCCGGCAGCCGGCCCGCGATGCGGCCTATCGCGCGTTGTAGACCACAAGCTCCGCGGCTACGGTGTGGTCGCCGCGCAGCGCGCGATCGCAGACGCCCTTGAGCTCCCACCGGACCGCGCTGTGGCGGGCGACCAGGGTCGGCGCCGCGGCGGCGGGCACGGTGATCGAGAACGCGAACTCCTGCGCGATGCCCGCCGCGAACGACACCCGGTCGCCGAGCGTCAGCTCGACGTCGTCGCCGAGCTCGCGCACGATGTTGTCCTCGTGGTGCATGCGGCATTCGAGGTCGACGCGCACGCTGCGGACGTCGAACGGCTCCCGCGGCTCGACGTGCAGGACGCCCGACAGCGTCTCGCCCGGGCGCGCGGTGCGCGACGCGACCTCCAGCCACATGTCGCACCTCTCGCCGGCGGATGACGTCGCCCCGCCCGACGCGTCGTCGCGGCACGGCGCGTAGATCGTGATCGGCAGCTCCTGGCGGCGGTCGCGCCGCAGCTTGCGATCGAGGATCGCCTTGACGTGCCACTGCACCCAGTCCGGCACGCTCGCGGGCACGTCCTGCGGGATCTCGAGCGTGGTCTCCAGGGTGGCCTGCCCACCCGACAGCGCGGGATGGTCGGCCGGCAGCTCCTTCTTGACGACCGTGACGTCGTCGGAGGTGCGCGAGTCGCGGTAGTCGCCGTCCGCGTCGCGCGTGCGGTGGTAGTACGTGTTCTCGTAGCCGAGCTCGAGCCGCACCGCCTGCAGCCGGCTGTCGCCGCCGGTGCCGACCTCGATCCGCACGTCCACGGTGTCGCCCGGCACGAACTCGAAGCGCTTGAGCGCGAGCCCGATGTTCATGTCGTCGCCCATGTCGCTCAGCGCCCGCGCGGCGGGACGCCGGGATCCGTCAGCCCGCCGCCGCGCGAGCGGCGGATGAGGTAGACGATCGCGGCGGAGAAGACGAGGCACAGCAGGAAGCCGGCGAGCTGGCCGAACAGCCACAGCGAGACGATCGCGGCGAGCACCGACCCGCCGATGCCGACGAGCGCCGTCTGCCAGAGCGACATCGGGTCGCGCCCGGGCAGCGCGAAGCGCGCGAACGCTCCGACGACGAGCCCCCAGAGGAACAGCAGCACGAGGTAGACGACGACATCCATGACCCAGGCCGAACCCTACCCGCGCGCGCGGCGCGTCAGGCGGGGACGCCGGGACCGACGTGCTGCGGCGCCGCGGCGACGCCTTCGTCGGCGTCGGCCTCGGGCGCGGCCCCCGGAACCGGCGGCAGCCCCGCGAGGTAGCGCTCGACCACGCGCGCGCACTGGCGGCCCTCGTTGATCGCCCACACGATGAGCGACTGGCCGCGGCGCGCGTCGCCGGCGGCGAACACGCCGTCGACCGAGGTCGTGTACGGCTTGACGGCCTTCGCGTTGCCGCGCCCGTCCTTCGCGACGCCGAGCGCGTCGAGCAGACCCTGCTCGGGATGCAGGAACCCCATCGCGAGCAGCACGAGATCGGCCTTCAGCTCCCCCTCGGTGCCGGGCAGGGGCTTGAACGGCGGCTTGGCGTCGGCCTGCGCGAAGTGCAGGGTGCGCACGTGGCCGTCGTCGTCGCCGGAGAAGTGCGTCGTGACGATCGAGAAGTCCTGCTCGCCGACGCCCTCCGCCGTCGCCTCCTCCATCGCGTAGGAGAGGCGGAACTTCTGCGGCCACAGCGGCCACGGCGTGCGGTCGTCGGGGCGGGTCGCAGGCGGCTCGGGCAGCAGCTCGAGCTGCGTGATCGACGCCGCCCCCTGGCGCAGCGAGTTGCCGACGCAGTCCGCGCCGGTGTCGCCGCCGCCGATCACGACGACGTGCTTGCCCGCCGCGGTCAGGCCGAGCAGCGGCGGCGGCTCGCTCCCCGTCGGCGTCCCGGTCTGCGTCGCAACCCAGCGGTTGCGATCCGACAGGTACTCCATCGCGAAGTGGACGCCCTCGAGGTCACGGCCGGGCACCGGCAGGTCGCGCGGCGTGCGCGAGCCGGTCGCGACGACGACCGCGTCGAAGTCCTCGCGCAGGTCGTCGGCGGAGATGTCCACGCCGACGTCGACGCCGCAGCGCACGAGCACGCCCTCGGCGGCGAGCTGGTCGACGCGCCGCTGCACGACGCGCTTCTCGATCTTGAAGTCCGGCACGCCGAAGCGACACAGGCCGCCGGCGGACTCGTCGCGCTCGAACAGCACGACGGAGTGGCCGGCGCGGCGCAGCTGCTGCGCGGCAGCCATGCCGGCCGGGCCCGAGCCGACGACCGCGACGCGGCGGCCGGTCTCGCGACGCGGAGGCTGCGGCTTGACCCAGCCCTGCTCCCACGCGCGGTCGATGATCGAGTTCTCGATCTGCTTGATCGAGACGGCGTCGCCCTCGCGGATCTCGAGCACGCACGCGGCCTCGCACGGCGCGGGGCACAGGCGCCCCGTGAACTCGGGGAAGTTGTTCGTCGCGTGCAGCTGGACGATCGCGTCCGCCCAGCGCTCGCGGTAGACGAGGTCGTTCCAGTCGGGGATGAGGTTGCCGAGCGGGCAGCCCGAGTGGCAGAACGGCACGCCGCACTCCATGCAGCGCGCGCCCTGCGCGGACAGCTCCGCATCGGGGCGGGTGATCGTGAACTCCTCGAAGTCCTGCGCGCGCTCCTTCGCGTCGCGGTACGGGACGCCGACGCGCTCGATCTTCAGGAAGGCTCCAAGCTCGCCCACGGCGCTACTCCCCGTCCTTGGAGTCGCGCACGTGCGGGGCGCCGACGACGTCGACGGCCTCCTCCTCGAACTCGTCGGCGTGCGGCGGGGGCGACGCGCCGTTGGAGCTCGTGCCGCCATTGGAGGCCGCGGCCTCCTCGGCGGCGCGCTCGGCGAGCACCCGCTTGTAGTCCGTCGGGAAGATCTTGCGGAAGCTCGGCTCGAGCGAGTCCCACTCGTCGAGCACGCGCTGGCCGACCGGCGAGCCCGTGCGCTCGACGTGCTCGGCGACCAGGGCGCGGACCTCGATCGCGTCGCCCTCGTCCAGCGGCTCGATCTGGTTGGCCATCTCGGGGTTCACGCGCCCGGCGAACGTGCCCTCCTCGTCGAGGATGAACGCCAAGCCGCCGCTCATGCCGGCGGCGAAGTTGCGGCCCGTCGGGCCGAGCACGACGACGCGCCCGCCCGTCATGTACTCGCAGCCATGGTCGCCGACGCCCTCGATGACCGCGCTCGCGCCCGAGTTGCGCACGGCGAAGCGCTCGCCGGCCAGCCCGCGGAAGAACGCCTTGCCGCTCGTCGCGCCGTAGAGGACCGTGTTGCCGATCAGCACGTTCTCCTCGGCGACGTACGACACGCCGTCGGGCGGCATGACGGCGAGCGTCCCGCCGGAGAGGCCCTTGCCGGTGTAGTCGTTGGCGTCGCCGTGCAGGGTGAACGTCACGCCCTCGGCAAGCCAGCCGCCGAACGACTGCCCGGCGGAGCCCTTGAAGTCGACGTCGATCGAGCCGGACGGCAGGCCCTTCTCGCCGTAGCGCTCGGCGATCGTGCTCGAGAGGATCCCGCCGACGCAGCGGTTGACGTTGCGCACGCGGCGCTCGAGACGCACCTGCTCGCCGTCCTCGATCGCCCCGCGCGACGCGTCGACGAGGTCCCAGTCCAGCGCGTCGTCGAGGACCGGCTCCTGCGCGCGGACGCAGCGCAGCGGCGTGCCCTCCGGGAGGTCGAGCTGGTGCAGGATGTTCGACAGGTCCACCCCGCGCGCCTTCCAGTGCTCGATCGCCTCGTCGGCCTCGATGAGATCCGAGCGGCCCGTGAGCTCGTCCATCGTGCGGATGCCCAGCGAGGCCATGATCTCGCGGACCTCCTCGGCGACGAAGAAGAAGTAGTTGACGACGTGCTCGGGCGTGCCCTTGAAGCGCTTGCGCAGCTCGGGGTCCTGCGTCGCGATGCCGACCGGGCACGTGTTGAGGTGGCAGGCGCGCATCATGATGCAGCCCGCCGCGATCAGCGGCGCGGTCGAGAAGCCCATCTCGTCGGCGCCGAGCATCGACGCGATGACGACGTCGCGGCCGGTCTTCAGCTGGCCGTCGGTCTGGACGATGATGCGCGAGCGCAGGTCGTTCTTCAGCAGCGTCTGCTGGGTCTCGGCGAGGCCGATCTCCCACGGCACGCCGGCCGCCTGGATCGAGCTCAGCGGCGAGGCGCCCGTGCCGCCGTCGTGGCCGGCGATCAGCACGTGGTCGGCGTTGGCCTTCGCGACGCCCGCGGCGACCGTCCCGACGCCGACCTCCGAGACGAGCTTCACCGACACCTGGCCCTTGGGGTTCGCGCAGCGCAGGTCGTAGATGAGCTGCTTGAGGTCCTCGATCGAGTAGATGTCGTGGTGCGGCGGCGGCGAGATGAGGCCCACGCCGGGCGTCGTGTGGCGCACGCCGCCGATGTACGCGTCGACCTTGTGGCCGGGCAGCTGGCCGCCCTCGCCGGGCTTCGCGCCCTGCGCCATCTTGATCTGCAGCTGGTCGGAGTTGACGAGGTAGTGGATCGTCACGCCGAAGCGCCCCGACGCGACCTGCTTGATCGCCGAGCGGCGCGAATCGCCGTTGGGGTCGGGCGTGAAGCGCGACGGGTCCTCCCCGCCCTCGCCCGTGTTCGACTTGCCGCCGAGGCGGTTCATGGCGATCGCGAGCGTCTCGTGGGACTCGCGCGAGATCGAGCCCAGCGACATCGCGCCGGTGGCGAACCGCTTGACGATCTCCTTCGCGGGCTCGACCTCGTCGAGGTCGATCGGCGTGACGCCACCGGTCTTGAGCTTCATGAGCCCGCGCAGCGTCGCGCGGCGCGTCGCGTCGCTGTTGACGAGCTCGGCGTACTCCTTGTACTTCTCGGCGCCGTTGCCGTTCAACCGCACCGAGTGCTGCAGCAGCGCGATCGTCTCCGGGTTCCACTGGTGATGCTCGCCCTCGCGGCGCCACGCGTAGATGCCGCCGACCGGCAGCAGCTGCTGGTGATCCGACGGCCAAGCGGTCGCGTGGCGGTCCAATGTCTCACGCGCGAGGACCTCGATGCCGATCCCGCCGATCCGCGACGCGGTGCCGGTGAAGTGGCGGTCGATGAGCGCCTTCTCAAGGCCGACGGCCTCGAAGATCTGCGCGCCGCAGTAGGACTGGATCGTCGAGATCCCCATCTTGGAGATCGTCTTCAGCAGGCCCTTGCCGATCGCCTTGACGATGTTGCGCTCGGCGACGTCCACGTTGTCGACGCCGGGGACGCGGCCCGCCGAGACGAGGTCGCCGACGGTGTCGAGCAAGAGATACGGGTTGATCGCGCCGCAGCCGTAGCCGATGAGCGTCGCCATGTGGTGGACCTCGCGCGGCTCGCCGGACTCGAGAACGAGGCCGGTGCGCAGGCGCGTGCCCTCGCGCACGAGATGCTCGTGGACGGCGGCGACGGCCAGCAGCGATGGGATCGCGGCGCGCTTCGGGCCCGTCTGGCGGTCGGACAGGATCAGGACGCTGACGCCGTCGGCGACCGCGTCGTGCGCGTCGTCGCAGAGCTTGGCGAGCGCGGCGCGCATCCCCTCAGGGCCGTCGGCGATGGGCCACGTGATGTCGAGCGTGTGCGCGCGGAAGATCTCGTCGTGGACGATGCGCAGCGTCTCGAGCTCGTGGTTGCGCAGGATCGGCTGGTCGAGGATGAGCTTGTGCGCGTGCTCCGGCGTCTCTGCGAGGAGGTTGCGCTCGCCGCCGATGCCGGTCCCCAGCGACATGACGATCGACTCGCGGATCGGGTCGATCGGCGGGTTCGTGACCTGCGCGAAGAGCTGCTTGAAGTAAGAGAACAGCGGCGGGCGCTTGTCGGACAGCACGGCCAGCGCGTTGTCGTTGCCCATCGAGCCGATCGGCTCGGCGCCGGTCGCGGCCATCGGCGCGACGAGCACGCGCTCGTCCTCCTGCGTGTAGCCGAACGCGAGCTGGCGCAGCCGGGTGGGCTGCAAGCCGGTCATCGTCGTGTGCGCCTCGGCGAGGTCGTCGAAGTGGACGGTGTTCTGCACGTACCACTCGCCGTAGGGCTGGCGCGTGGCGACGTCGCGCTTGACCTCCTCGTCCTCGACGATGCGGTGGCGCTCGAGGTCGACGAGGAAGAGCTTGCCGGGCTGCAGGCGGCCGAGCCGCTTGACCTCCGCGGTCTTGATCGGCAGCAGGCCCGCCTCGGAGCCGAGCACGACGAGGCCGTCGTGCGTCTCGACCCAGCGGCCGGGTCGCAGGCCGTTGCGGTCGAGCGTCGCGCCGACGACGGAGCCGTTCGTGAAGGCGACCGCGGCCGGGCCGTCCCACGGCTCCATGAGACAGGAGTGAAACGCGTAGAAGCCCTTGAGGTGGTCGGGGAGATCCTCGCGATCGGCGTAGGCCTCGGGGATCATCATCATCACCGCGTGCGGCAGCGAGCGGCCGGCGAGCATGAGCAGCTCGAGCACGTTGTCGAACGTCGCGGTGTCGGAGTTGCCGGGCGCGACGATCGGCATGACCTTCTGCAGGTCCAGCCCGAAGAGCTTGGACGCGAGCTGCGACTCGCGCGCGCGCATCCAGTTGACGTTGCCCATCAGCGTGTTGATCTCGCCGTTGTGGGCGATGACGCGGTACGGGTGCGCGAGCGGCCAGCTCGGGAACGTGTTCGTCGAGAAGCGCGAGTGCACGAGCGCCAGCGCGCTCTTCATCCGCTCGTCGGTCAGGTCGCCGAAGAAGCCGCGGACCTGGTCGGGGACGAGCATGCCCTTGTAGACGATCGTGCGCGAGGAGAACGACGCGATGTAGAGGTCCGGCCCGGCCGCGAGCTCGCAGATCCGGCGGATGACGTAGAGCTTGCGCTCGAAGGCGTCCTGGTCGGAGGCGAAGCCGGGGCCCGCCTCGACGAACGCCTGGCGCATGACCGGGCGGGTCGCGTTCGCCGTCTCGCCGACGTGGTTGACGTCGACGGGGATGTCGCGCCAGCCGAGGAAGACCTGGCCCTCGATGCGGGCGTTGAGCTCGAGCAGCGCCTCGAGCTTCGCGCGCCGCTTGGCGTCCTGCGGCAAAAAGCACACGGCGACGCCGTAGCGGCCGGCGTCGGGCAGCTCGAAGTCGACGCTCGCGCGGAAGAACTCGTGCGGCATCTGCAGGAGCATCCCGGCGCCGTCGCCGGTGCGCGAGTCGGCGCCCGTCGCGCCGCGGTGCTCGAGGTTCTCGACGGCCTGAAGGCCTTTCTCGACGACCTCGTGCACGGGCACGTTGTCCAATCGGGCGACGAGCGCGACACCGCACGCGTCGTGCTCGTAGCGGGGGTCGTAGAGGCCGTCGGCCTTTGGCGGCAGGGTCTGCATGCTCATAGGAGTGCCTCCGAGGTGGCGCGTGGCACTGCGAGGCGGAGCGAAAAAGGTTAGCAGTGGAAAGGCGCCGAATCCCTCGCGCATGGCGGCTTTTCGCAGACCTGTGACCGTCCTGTCTACCGGCGGCACGATCGCGATGGCCGGGGCTCGCGCGCGGCCCGCGCTGGACGTCGAGGCGCTCGTCGCCGCGGTCCCGGGGCTCGCGGACGTCGAGGACCTGCGGACGCGCTCGGTCGTCGAGCTGCCCGGCGCGCACCTCTCGTGCGCCGACGTCCTGGCTGTCGCGCGGGCCGCGTTCGCGGAGACCGCGGCCGGGCGCGGCGTGGTCGTCACGCACGGCACGGACACGATCGAGGAGACGGCGGTCCTGTGCGACGTGCTGCACGCGGGCGCGGAGCCGATCGTCCTGACGGGCGCGATCCGGCCGTCGGGGGCGGCGGGCGCGGACGGGCCCGCGAACCTGCTCGACGCGGTCGCGGCGGCCGGCTCGTCGCAGGCGGCGGGCCTCGGCGTGCTCGTCTGCTTCGCGGGCGAGCTGCACGCGGCGCGGGCCGTGCGCAAGGTGTCCTCGACGTCGCCGGCGGCGTTCGACTCGCCGCCGAGCGGTCCTGTCGGCAGCGTCGCCGAGGGCCGTGTGCGGCTCGTCGCGCGGCCGGCGCGCCCCGCGCGGCCGCTGCCGATGCCCGCGACGCTCGGCGCACGCGTGCCGATCGTCCCGACGTATCTCGGCGACGACGGCGCCGGCCTGGACGCGGCCGTGCGCGACGGCGCCGACGCGATCGTCTTCGTCGCGTTCGGGGCGGGCCACGTCGCGCCCGCGGTGCTGCGCGCGCTGCGCGACGCGGCGCGCGCGCTGCCGGTCGCGCTCACGCTGTGGCCCGAGCGCGGGCTGCTGCTGCGCGAGACCTACGGCTTCGAGGGCGCCGAGGGCGACCTGCGCTCGAGCGGCGCGTTCGCGGCCGGCTCGCTGTCGCCGCGCGCGGCCCGGATGGTCCTGCTGGCGGGCCTCGGCGGGGGCGCCTCGGAGGCTTCGCTGGCCGCCGCGCTCGACGGCCGGGCGTGAATGAACCGTCGCGTTCGTGTGCGCTCTATGCTTGCCGGAGATCGAGGGCCCCGGGCACGGTCAAGCTCTGGGAGTGAAACAGGATCGCGCTGGGCACCCTCCCGAGACGACGACTCACACCGGGTCGTCTGGACCGCATCCGAGGAGGTGACCGCAACGCCCGACTTGGAGCTCAAGTTGCCTGCTCGCGCTGAGAACGTCGCGGTCGTCAGGCACGCCTTCGGCGGGTTTGCGGAAGTGCTGGCGGTCGACGAGCAGACGCTCGCCGACATCAAGCTCGCGGTCACCGAAGCATGCACGAACGTCGTCATCCACGCGTACGACGACGACGCGCCGGGGTCGCTCGAGGTCGAGGCCAGCTTCGACGACGAGCGGCTGACCGTCGTCATCCGCGACAGCGGCCGCGGCATCGTCCCGCGGCCCGACTCCCCGGGGCTCGGCCTCGGCCTGCCGCTGATCGCGACGCTCACCGAGTCGCTCGAGCTCGGGACTGACGACGGCGACCACACCGAGGTTCGCATGACGTTTCGCATCGACGAGGAGTTCGAGGCCGCATGACCCTCGACACGGGTCTCAACGAGGCCACCGTCGGGCTCGCGCAGGGGCCGCTCGCCGCGCCCGTGCTCGGACGCGTCGTCGGGATCCTCGCGGCACGCGCCGACTGCCCGATCGATCGCCTCGACGACGCGCTGCTGATCGCCGACGCGATCGCGGCCAAGGCGGCGAGCTTCGCCGAGGACGGGCGGGTGAACGTCCGCGTCGTGGCCGAGCAGGGCTCGGTCGAGCTGCACGTGGGCCCGCTGCGCGAGGATGGCGCGAGCGCGCTCATCGCCTCCGCGTCGCTGCCCGGGATCGGGAACGTGCTCGAACGGGTAGCGGATGAGCTCGAGCCCCAGCCCGGCCACAATGGCACCGACGAGTACCTGCGCATCCGGCTGGGCTTCGGCGCGCAGTCGACACCGACGACAGCCCGCGAGGAAGCAGATGCCCCCTGAGTTCGCCATCACCGAGCAGCCGATCGACGCCGAGCGCCATGTGCTCGCCGTGCGTGGCGAGATCGACCTCTTCACGGCACCCGAGCTCAAGCAGGTGCTCGCCGAGTCGATCGAGGCCGGCCGCATCCGCATCATCGTCGACCTGACGGAGACGACGTTCCTCGACTCGACCGCCCTCGGCGTCCTGATCGGAGCCGTCAAGCGCCTGCGCACGCGACGCGGCGCGCTGGCGATCGTCAACGTCGACGAGAACACCGCCAAGACGTTCGAGATCACGGGCCTGGATCAGATCTTCACGATCCTGGCCACGCGCGACGCGGCCATCGAGGCCGTCGCGCCCGCGCACGACAGCGCCGGCTGATCGCCGTCGCTCACAGCGCCCGTCGCTGACGCCTTTGGCCGGGCCGCCGGACGGGCCTCGCCGCGCTCGTACACCTGTCCGTCGGCGAGCGTCCGCGGGCCAAGCTTTCGTGTGCGCGGCCATCCGGTGGGCTCGCGCGGTGTAGCGACACCACGCTCGCGTCAGTCGGAGGACTCAGATGAGACGGATCTCTGCCGTGGCGGTCAGCTGCCTCGTCGTGCTCGCGACCGCGTCGACGGCCTCGGCCGCCTTCGTCAAGCGGTCGGGTGCGAACCTCACCCTGAGCGGCAGCGCGTTTCGCTTCGTCGGCCACAACAACTACGAGCTGACCTCCGTCGCGGGGAGCTTCGTGTGCGGCCGCGCACTCGACGACGCGACGCTCGATCGTGTCCTGCAAGACGCCAGGGACGCGGGCGCGACGGTCATCCGGACGTGGTTCTTCCAGAGCTACTACCGGGGCGCGGGCAACACGTACGCGCCGTTCGATCGCGTCCTCGCGAAGGCGTCAGCCAAGGGTCTGCGGGTCGTCCCGGTCCTCGTCAACCACTACCCGGACTGCGAGCCGACGGGTGGCTACCGCAAGGACGAGGGCTTCTACGACTACGCCTACAAGCAGGCGAGCTGGGGCTACCCGCAGTCCTATCGCGACTACGCGATCGCGGTCGCGCGCCGCTACCGCGACAACGACACGATCGCCTTCTGGCAGCTCGTCAACGAGGCGGAGACGTCGTGGAGCGGCGGGTGCAGCACGTCGATCGAGTCAAACGGCCACCAGCGCTCGGCGAACGTCCTGCGGCGCTTCGTCGACGACGTCGGCGGCGCGGTCCACGCCGCCGACCCCAATCACCTCGTCTCGCTGGGCACGATCGGCGGAGGGCAGTGCGGCGCGGCGGGTGCGGAGTATGAGTACGTGCACCAGTCCGCCGGCACCGACATGTGCGAGTACCACGACTACGACCATGCCGCGCAGCCGATGCCGGGCGACCAGTACAACGGCCTCGCGGTTCGCATCGCCCAGTGCAATGCGCTGGGCAAGCCGATGCTGATCGGCGAGTCGGGCGTCGTGGCCGATGCCGACCAGTACGGCGGCTCGAGCGGGTCGATAACCACGACGACACTCAAGCGTCGCGCGACGTTCTTCGCGGCGAAGCTCGACGCCGCCTTCGACAAGGGCGTCGACGGCTATCTGCTGTGGGAGAAGATCCGGGACGCGTCGAGCTCGTCGTACAACCTCGACCACGGCCGCTACGGCGTCGGAGCGAGCGACCCGGTCAACGCGGTCACCCTCGCCAAGGCGACGCAGCTGGCCGGCGGCAGCGCGCCACCGCCTCCACCGCCACCACCACCTCCGCCCCCGCCACCTCCACCGCCACTTCCACCCCCACCGCCACCTCCGCCCCCGCCACTACCGCCGCCGCCACCTCCGCCCCTGCCTCCGCCACCACCTCCGCCGCCCCCGCCTCCGCCCCCGGTCCGTGCCGACTTCGAGGACGGGACGCTGCAGTCGTGGGAGCTGTCGTGGGGGTCGCTGTCGCTCGCGACCGCCACCGACCAGCACTTCACCGGCACGCGCTCGTTGAAGCTGTCGTTCTCAGCCGGCGGCTGGCCCGCGGCGCGGATGCGCACGACGACCGCGGCCGCCGCGGGCACCACGATCACGCTGCACGTCTACCGTCCGGCGGTCGCACCGGTCGGCGTCGGCGTCATCCCCTACGTCTCGAACAACGGCTGGTCCAACAGCTACGGCCCCGAGACGAGCCTCGCCGCCGGCTGGAACACCGTCACCTACAAGGTCCCGCTCGCCACGAGCGCGCCGCTGCAGGCGATCGGGATCCAGATCGCCGACCACGGCTGGGCCGGGTCGCTGTACGTCGACACCGTCGGCTGGTGATCCAGGCCGTCAGCCCTCGAGCAGCGCGAGCACAGCCTCTTCGATCGGCCCCTGGATCGCGGTCGCGCCCGGCTCGGCGGCGACGAGGTCGAGCTTGCCGTTGATCGTCTCCCCCTGGCTGTAGCGGTCGAAGACGCGCGGGTCGATGTAGGAGTTGCGCGCGACGGCCGGCGTGTTGCCGAGGTAGAACGCGACCTCCTTGACGGCGCGGACCATCGCTCGCTTGCGCGCGGTCTTGCCGAGCTGCGCGGGCTCGGTCACGGCGAGGCCGACCTCGGCGAGCACCGTCGCGCCCCACGTGCGGAAGTCCTTGGCCGAGATGTCGAGGCCGGTCGCCGCCTTGAGGTAGGCGTTGATGTCGGGCGAGCGGACGTCGCACCAGCGACGCCGGCGCTTGTAGGCCAGCAGCTCGTCGCCCCCGCCGCGGCGGCGCTTCAGCGTCCCGACGAGCTCGGCGACCTCGGGATCGATCACCGCCTGCACGCGGCGCTTTGACTCCTTGGCGACGTAGTCGAAGCGGATCGTGTCGCCGTCGACGGTCGCGTGGCGCTTGAGCATCGTCGCGAGCCCGTAGGTCTCGTTCGTCACCGCGTAGACCTCCGAGCCGATCCGGAAGAAGCCGCGATCCAGCAGCCGGGCGGCGCACGCGAGCACCTGCTCGCGCGACAGGTCACCGAGGGCGAGGTCGTGCTCGACGACCTCGCGCAGCGCCGGCAGCGCGCGCGCGAACTGCACCATGTCGTCGAACTTCGCCTGGTCGCGGCGCTCGCGCCAGCGCGGGTGATACAGGTACTGCTTGCGCCCGGCCTCGTCGTGGCCGGTCGCCTGGATGTGGCCGAACGGGTCGGGCGAGATCCACACGTCGCGCCACGCGGGCGGGATGACGAGCCCCGTGATGCGAGCGACGATCTCGGCGTCGGTGATCCGCTCGCCCTCCTCGTCGAGATACATGAAGCCCTTGCCGCAGCGGCGGCGCGTGAGGCCGGGCGCGCTCGGATCCGAGCGGCGCAGGCGCTGCTGGCGCGTAGGTGGGGTCAGCTCGGCGACGGCCATACGAGGGTCCCCCTCTGTACCCGCCGCCCGCCGGCGACTACCCCTTGGCCGTCTCCTTCTTCTTCGCCGGCGCCTTGCGCTTGGACGCCGTCGTCTCCTTCTTCTTCGAAGCCGACGAGTCCTTCGACGAGGAGCCGCCGTTGCCGTCGCGCGCCTTGACGGCGTCGAGGCTCGCCT
Source organism: uncultured Actinomycetes bacterium (assembly GCA_963743055.1). Classification (GTDB taxonomy): domain Bacteria; phylum Actinomycetota; class Thermoleophilia; order Solirubrobacterales; family Solirubrobacteraceae; genus CADCVQ01. The sequence goes on from CAVUOK010000013.1 coordinate 455,043, forward strand.
TGAGCGCGGACATGAGATCGGGCACCTCGGCGTCCTCCTCCTCGGCGTCCGGCTGCACGGCGATGTGCTCGCCGGCGGCCTTGCGCTCGACGAGCGCGAGCACGTCCTCGCGGTAGGTGTCGTGGTACTTGTCGGGATCGAAGTCCGCCGCGAGCGACTCGACGAGCTGGTTGGCGATCGCGAGCTCGCGGTCGTTGATCTCGATCTCCTCGACGGCCGTGATCTCGTCGATCGTGTCGGCGTCGATGACCTCGTCGGGGAAGACCATCGTCGCCATGCCGAGCGTGTGGTCGCCGATCGGGCGGACCGCGACGAGCTGCTGCTTGGAGCGGATGACGACGGTCGCGATCGCGACGCGGCCGGTCTGCTGCATGGCTTCGAGCAGGAGCTTGTAGGGCTTGGCGCCGCCGGGCCCGGGCGCGAGGTAGTACGGGTGGTCGTAGTAGATCGGGTCGATGTCGTCGAGCGCGACGAAGTCCTCGATCTCGATCGACTTCGTCTTCTTGGGATCTAGCGTCTCGAGCTCGCCCGGCTCGATGAGCACGTAGCGGTCGGGCGTCAGCTCGTAGCCCTTGACGATGTCCTCGTACGGGACCTCGTCGCCGGTCGTCGGGTCGACACGCTTCTGCTGGATGCGCACGCCCGTCTTGCCGTTGAGCTGGTGAAAGCGCACGGTCTTCTTGGAGACCGCGGAGTAGAGCTTGACGGGGACGGTCACCAACCCGAAGGAGATGGCGCCGGTCCAGATCGACCTGGGCATGGCTACAGAGTATTCCCCGAGCGGGCCGTTACCTGCCACCGCACGGCGGGTTGCAGCGATTCGCGCACGCCGGCGCCTACACCGTCTGCGGCTCGTCGGGCGGATCGATCGGCACGTCGCGATCGGGGTCCGGCTCGGGCACGCTCGGCGGGACCGGGTCGCCGGGCGGCGTCGGGTCGGGCGACGGCACCGGATCGGCGGGCACGGTCGGATGCTCCGGCACGATCGGCCCGACGGGCTCGCCGGGCACGGGGACCTTCAGCTCGGTGAGCGATACCGGGACCTGCTGCTGCGCGACGGCCATGAAGGTTCCTTACGTCGGGGACCTGATCCGGCTACCCGGACCTACGCGCCGGCGAACGGCGTGTCGCCGATCCGCTCGCGCAGCTCGCCGATCGACTCGTAGACCGCGATCGCGCCGGCGTCGCGCAGCTCGTCGACGCCGAAGCCGCCGGTGCGCACCGCGATCGTCGTGACCTTCGCTGCCTTCGCGGCCTTGCAGTCCCAGATCGAGTCGCCGATCAGCACGGCCTTGCCCCCGCCCGCCTGCTCGAGCGCCGCCTGGATGAGGTCGGGCTCGGGCTTCGTCGCCTGGACGTCGCCGGAGTCCGTCCACCCGTCGACGAGCGCGCGGGCGTCGAGCAGGTCGAGGAAGTGCTGCGTGTCCTCGGGCTTGGCCGACGACGCGACGACGACCTTGCAGCCGCGGCTCTTGAGGTCCTCGATGAGCCCGCGCGCGCCTTCGAACGGCTGCACCTCGGCGAGCATCTGCGCGAACAGCGCCTTCTCCTCGGTGCGGACGGTGTCGCCCTGCTCCTCCTCGAAGCCGTCGCCGGCGAGATAGCGCACGAGCTGGTCGCCGCCCATGCCGATCGCGCGATGGCAGCGCCACACCGGGATCGTGACGCCGTGCAGCCGGAACGCCCGGTACCACGCCAGCGCGTGCTGGTAGTTGGAGTCGACGAGCGTCCCGTCGATGTCCAGCAGCGCCGCCGGAGGCGTCATGTGTCGCGGCTTCGCTCGTCGGACATCCGCCGCACGAGGCCGAGCACGAACCACAGCCCGGTGAACATGGCGACGGTCAGCACGATCGTGATCGGGACGATCGAGCCCTCGAAGATGAAGTCGGTCACGAGCAGGATCGCGCCGTTCATCGCGACCGCGAGGGCGGCGAGCCCGGCGAGCGCGAACTGGCTGGAGATCTTCACCAGGTGCGGCTTGTCGCGACCGCGGAACATCATGCGGTGGTAGGCGGTCGGCGCGATGAAGAGCGCCGACGCGACGGCCGACGCGAGCAGCGTGCCGAAGTAGACGTCCTTCTGGAACTCGGTCACCTGCGCGAAGCGCTGCTGAAACGGGACGGCCAGCAGGAACGCGAACAGCACCTGCACCCCCGGCATCGCGACGCGCAGCTCCTGCAGGAGCTGGTCGAGCTCACGGTTGAGGCGCTCGTCCTCGGTCTCGCCGGACTTGTGGTGCTTGGCGGCCATCGGGTCTCGTGGATTCCCCGGCGGGCCGTTTTCGGAACCTCGCGAGCTTGCGAGGCTCGGCGGAGCCGGGTCAGTGCGTGGCCGCCTCGTCGGGATCCGCGCCCGCGGCTGCCCGCAGACGCGACAGCGCCTGGCGGATGACGCGCGAGACCTGCATCTGGCTGACGCCGATGACCGCGCCGATCTCGGCCTGGGTCATGTCCTCCTCGAAGCGCATCCGCAGGACGTCGCGCTCGCGCGGCGTCACGGTCGTCAGCAGGTTGGCGAGCGTCGCGCGCTCCTCGGCGCGGTCGAAGCCGTGCTCGTCGACGCCGACGGAGTCCGCGAGCGTCGCGATCTCGTCGTCGCCGCCGTTGCCGCGCGGCGCGTCGAAGGAGACCGCGCGATACGCGCCGCCCGCCTGCAGCGCCTCGAGCACCTGCTCCTCGTCGGCGCCGACCGCCTCGGCGATCTCCGGGACCGACGGCTGGCGGCGCAGGTCCTCCGACAGCCTGCCGACGGCCTTGTCGACGCGCAGCGTCAGCTCCTGCAGGTCGCGCGGCACGCGAACGGCCCACGTGCGATCGCGGAAGTGGCGCTTGATCTCACCGAGGATCGTCGGCACGGCGTACGACGAGAACGCGATCTCGCGCACCGGATCGAAGCGGTCGATCGCCTTGATGAGCCCCATCGACGCGACCTGCATGAGGTCGTCCAGCGGCTCGCCGGCGCGCTGGTAACGGCGGGCGAGCTGGCGAGCGAGCGGCAGGAAGCGCTCGACCAGCTGCTCGCGGGCGAGCGTGTCGCCCGCATCGTGATAGCGGGTGAACAGCTCGCGATCCTCGCGAGAGCGCTCGGCGCCGCTGCCGGGCTCGTCCTTGGCGAGGGTCATCGGCACGACACGCCCGCCAGCCTCCCTGGAGCGCTGCGGTCGGGCGAGAGCGAAGTTCGGTAAGCGTCCATGGCATACCTCCGGCAACAGAAGATCTGTGATGCGCCGGAGGGTCTGGGGCGCTAGCGGTGCGTGGCGGGGTCCTCGGCCGCGCGTACGGCATGATACCCAAGCTCGGTAGCCCCAACCCGGAGGATGGCGCGCGATGGAGCAGTCAGCCAAGGGTCTTCGCATCCTGACCGCCGACGAGCAGGAGTCGACGTTGCGGGCGACGGACGAGATCCTCGAGAGCCTCGGCCATACCGTCACCGGCCACGTGACGAACGTGTCCACCGTCGGCGACCTCATCGCGCGCGAGGACCCGGACCTCTCGATCGTGGTCGTCGACAGCGACGACGAGCACGCGCTCGACCTCATCGAGGAGATGAGCTCCTACGCCCGCGGGCCGATCATCGCGCTTGTCGGAGGGCACGAGCCGGGCTTCGTGTCCAGCGCGGCGGAGCGCGGGATCTACGCGTTCGCGCGGCTGCGGTTCCTCGACGAGGTCGAGGGCGCGATCGAGCTGGCGCTGCGCCGGCACGCCGAGACGACGCGGTTGACCGAGCAGGTCGAGCAGCTCGAGAGCGCGCTCGAGCGGCGCGGGACGATCGAGCGCGCCAAGGGCATCCTCATGGAGCGTCACACCGTCGACGACCGCAAGGCGTTCGAGCTCCTGCGCCAGCAGTCACGCAAGTCCAACCGGCGCGTCGTCGACCTCGCGCACGCGGTGATCGACGGCCACGCGCTGCTGCCTGGCGCGCAGGACGCGCAATAGCGGTTACGAAGCCGCGTCCCGCGGGCAACTTGCGTCTCATGCCCGGCCTCCTGAAGCGCACGTTCGAGAAGTTCCAGGAAGACGCCATGACGGACTACGCGGCGGCGCTGACGTACTACGTGATGATGTCGTTGTTCCCGGCGCTGCTGGTCGGGATCTCGCTGCTCGGTCTGCTTGGGGACAAGTCGCTCGTGACCGACGCGGTGGGCTACGCCCGCGACCACGGTGCGCCCCCCGAGGTCACCAACGCGCTGGGTGCGTCGCTGTCATCGACGGTCGAGGCCGGCGGCGCGGTGAGCTTCGCGCTCGTGCTCGGCGTCGCGGTCGCGATCTACGGCGCGTCCGGGGCCTTCGGCGCGGCGGGTCGTGCGCTCAACGCCGTCTACGGCGTCGAGGACTCGCGCGGGTTCGTCAAGCACAAGCTCGCGGACATCGGCTGGACGCTCGTCGTCATCGTCCTCGCGCTCGTGTCGCTGTTCTCGCTCTTCCTCGGCGCCGGGCTCGCGCAGGATCTCTTCGGGACGATCGGCCTCGGCTCGACCGCGGTGGACATCTGGCGGTTCGCGCGCTGGTTCGTCGCGCTCGGGGCGATGCTCGTGATCTACGCGATCACATACTCGTTCGCGCCGGACATCACGCCGCGGCGCCTGCGCTGGATCACGCCGGGCGCCGGCACGGGCGTGCTCATCTGGCTGCTCGCGTCGGCCGGGTTCTTCTTCTACGTCTCGAACTTCGGCAAGTACGGCGCGACGTACGGCGCGTTCGCGGGCGCGATCATCCTGCTACTGTGGCTGTACCTGTCGAGCCTCGCGTTCCTGTTCGGCGCGGAGCTGAACGCCGAGCGCGAGACTCGTGCGGCCGCGGGCCAGTCGCCGCGCCCCACCCCGCCGCCCCCGCCGCAATGGCCTGCGACGCCGGCGGGCAGCGCGAACGGGCGCTCCGCCGAGGTCGAGGACAAGTACGGGCGCGACGCGCTCGCGCCCTGACCCCGGACTTGCGCCGGCGCCGCGCGCACCGGACCTGCGCGCCCGAACCCCCACGCGCCGGATCCCGGCCCGCTGGAGCCTGCGCGCCGAACCCCGCGCCCGGACCCCACGCGCCGATCCCCGCCCGCTGGAGCCTGCGCGCCGGACCCCCACGCCGGAGTCGGCGCGCTGGAGCCGCGCCGCGCCCTGACCCGGCGCGAGCTTCGCCGGCGGCGCGCTGACCGAGGCTTCTAGAACTCGAAGGTCGTCGTCGTGCCGCCGCCGCTGTCGACGGTCGAGGCGCCGATGGCGATGAGCGCGATGAAGACGATGATCCCGATGACCATGAGGCCGGTGCCGATCATGCCGAGGATCTTGCCGGCGGTCGCCTCGCCGCGGCCGCCGAGCGCGCCGCCCGAGGCGTCGACGGCCCGCTCGGCCTTGCGGCCGAGGCTCCAGGCGAACGGCGCGCAGATGAAGCACAACAGGACGCCGATGATGCCCAGCACGAGCGACGCTGTGGCGCCGTCGGCTTTGCGGCCGGGAGTGGATGGTGCGGTGTACTGGCCGCTGGGCGGGGGCGCCGGGCTCGTGCGCCAGCCGTCGTCGGCGGTCGGCGGGGCCTCCGGGCTCGTGCGCCACGCGTCGCTCGCGGTCGGCGGGGTCGAGGCCTCCGGCGGCGTGCCGAACGCATCGGCGCTGTCGGAGGTCGGGCGGCCGAACGGGTCGGTGCCCGACGACTCGGTGCCGAAGGGGTTGTCGTCCTTCATATCGCGATCCTCCCGATCCAGGTGAGCAGCACGATCGCCGCGAGCGCGGCGAGCACCGCGGGGGGCACGGTCAGCGCGCGGCGGCGCAGCAGCGCGACGGGAACCGCCAGCGCGAGCAGCGCGGCGAGCGGCGCGAGCGGATGCAGCGCGACGGCCGTCTGCACGTGACCGGCGCCGAGTTCGGCGACGCCGTGCGTCAGCCCGCAGAACGGGCACGGCATGCCGGTCGCGGCGGCGAACACGCAGCTCACGGGGCCGGCGACCGATGCGCTGACGATCCCCGCCGCGCCGAGCGCGGCGGTACCGGTCGTGGCTGCGCTGAGGCCGATCGACGGAGCGAGCGGGATGGCCACGCGGTTCATCGCGAGCACCCTACCGGCGGCTCGGGCAGGATTCGAGTGCATCGGGCCCGCCGCGCGGCCGTCCGCCCGGCAAGGTCACCCGTGGATCTTCGCCGACCCTCCGCGGCGAGGTCGCCCGTGGATCCTCGCCGGCCCTCCGCGGCGACGTCACCCGTGAATCCTCGCCGGCCCTCCACGGCGAGGTCACCCGTGAATCCTCGCCGGCCCTCCGCGGCGAGGTCACCCGTGGATCTCTTCGTCGGCCCTCCGCGGCGAGCTCCCCGTAGATCCTCGCCGGCCATCGCGGCGAGATCACCCGTGGATCTTCACCGGCTCTCCGCGGCGACGTCACCCGTGGATCTTCGCCGGCCCTCCGCGGCGAGGTCGCGCGTGGATCCTCGCCGGCCCTCCACGGCCAGGCCACCCGTGGATCCTCGCCGGCCCTCCACGGCCAGGCCACCCGTGGATCCTCGCCGGCCCTCCACGGCCAGGTCACCCGTAGATCCTCGCCGGCCCTCCGCGGCGACGTCACCCGCCCACCTTCGCGGGCGGGCGCGGACGCTCCGCGAGCGTGATCTCCTCGGGGTACGAGCACAGCGCGCGCCGCCCCGGGCAGCTCTCGCATAGCTCACGATGGGGCGTCGCGGTGACCGGGTACTCGCCCGCGAGCATCCCGGCGGCGAGCGCGAGCAGCTCCGCCTCGAGCCGATCGGCGTCGACGGACTGGTAGCGCGTCGCGACCGGTTCGGCCGGCCGCTCGAGGAAGGCGTAGGCGACCTCGGCGCGCGCGGCGCCGGCGCGCAGCGCGGCAAGCGCGTAGACGCGACGCTGCACGCCGTAGCGCTCGTCGACGTATGCGGCGAGATCGGTATCCGCGTCCAGCGCGTCGGACTTGTAGTCGACGACGAGCTGCGCTCCGCCGCGCTCGCGGGCAAGGACGTCGACGACGCCGGTCAGCAGCGTGTCGCCGAGCGGGACGGCGAATGCGTGCTCGCGCTGGACGCTGCGCGAGCGGGCGATCCGCGCCGCGAGCGGCGACTCCGAGAACGCGTCGGCGAGGCGCGCGACGTCGGCGGCCTCGGCCTCCGTCAGCGACAGGTCGTGCTCGGCGGCGACATCCGCCACGCGCGGCGCCGCGGGGCCGGGAGCTTCGAGCAGCGCGTGGACAAGCGTGCCGCGCACGCGCGGGTCAAGCGTGGGCTGCGCGCCGTCCGCGCCGACCGCCGCCGCGACGCGGATGACCGGCTCCTCGGGCAAGCGCAGGACGCGCTGCAGGTAGTAGCGGTAGCCGCAGGTCTTCCAGGCAGCGAGGCGCGAGTACGAGAGCGTGCGGACGCGGGGCGGTTGCGCGGCGGGCTCCGGCTGCGGCGGGCGGGGCGGCTGGGCGGGCGCGATCGGCAGGCTCGCGCCGGCGGGCGCCAGCGAGCTCTCGCGCAGGACTTGGCCGACCGTGCCGGGACTGTTGAGCGCGCAGCGCACGACGGCGGTGTGGCCGCCGGTCGACCGCACGTCCTGGCCGACCGTGCCGGCGCCGTTGAGCGCCAAGGGCGCGACGGCGGTGTGGGCGCCGTCGTTCGACCGCACGTCCTTGACGGGCTCGGCGGCGGTCGGCAGCCGCGACAGGTCGCCGCCGAGCAGCGCCGGCCCCAGCCACGACAGCGGCGCGGCCCCCACGCTGTCCTTCGGCCACGGTTCGATCGCGACGCCGCCGCTGAGGATCAGCCGCTCTTGGGCGCGGGTGAGCGCGACGTACAGCACGCGGTCCTCCTCGCTGGCGGAGCGCTCGCGGACACGGTCGCGCAGGCGCTCGTAGGCGAGCGCCCGCTCGCTCGAGCCGTCGAGCCCGACGAGCCGCAGCCCGATCTCCGAGCCGTCCACGATGAGGTCGTCCTCGTCGGCGGGCGGGCGGCGACCGAGGTCGGCGACGCAGACCGTGTGGAACTCGAGGCCCTTCGCGGCGTGGATCGACATGAGCCGCACGGCCTTGACGTCGCCGAGCTCGACGGGCGCGTCGGTCTCGCGCGCCTCGGCTTCGAGCTCGGCGGTGGCGAGGTCGGCGAGCCCGCGCACGTCGCGGCCGTGCTCGCGCTCGAACGCCGCGGCGAGGCGCATGAGCTTGTGGACGTTCGCGAGCCGGCGCGCGCCGCCCGAGAGCGAGAGCACGTGCAGGTCGTAGCCCGTCGCGTCCACGACGCGGCGCAGCAGCTCGTCGAGGCCAAGCCGCGGCGCCAGCGCGCGCTCGGCGGAGAAGCGCTCGGCGAAGACGGCGAGGCGGTCGAGGTCCGCCGGGCGCAGACGGCGGAAGAGATCGCTCCGCGCCGAGGCTCCCTCCACGGCGAGGTCTTCGCACGCCTCGGCGATCGTGCCCCAGGCGTTGCCGCGGCCCGCGCGCGCGATGTGCGCGAGCGAGTCGGAGGAGAGGCCGACGAGCGGCGAGGCGAGGACCCCGTAGAGCGCGGCCTCGTCGCGCGGGTTCGCGAGGGCCGCGAGCCAGGCGCAGAGGTCGCGGACGACCTGGCGCCCCCAGTAGCCCCGCCCGCCGACCGACAGCGTCAGCAGGCCCTGGTCCTCGAGCGCGCGCTCGTAGACCGGCAGGTCGCCGAGCCCGCGCAGCAGCACGACGATCTCCTCGGGCCGCGCGTCGCCGCCGTCGACGAGGTCGCGGATGCGCTGCGCCAGCAGCCGCGCCTCGGCGTGGCGCCACGGTTGCGAGCGCGGCAGCTCGCCGAGGTCCGGCGCGCCGTCCGCATCCCAGCCGGCGTGGTCGGTCAGCAGCAGCTCGACGAGCGGCTCCCGCGCGGCGCCGTTCTGCGCCCGCTCTCGCCCCTCGCGCAGCGCGGCGGAGTCCTGCGCGCCCGCGCGGCCCTCGGGCAGCGCGGCCCCGTCCTGCCCATCCTCGCGGCCTGCGCGCAGCGCGACGAAGTCCGCCCCCAGGCGCGGCGCGAAGGCGGCGTTGATCGTCTCGAGGATCTGGCTGCGGCTGCGGAAGTTCGTCGCCAGGGTCGCGACCCGACCGTCGGCTGCCAGCGCCGCCCGGCGCCTGCGGAAGACCTCGACGTCCGCGTTGCGAAAGCCGTAGATCGACTGCTGCTCGTCGCCGACGACGAACAGGTCGTCGCGGTCGAGCGCGTCGAAGAGCGTGATCTGGCGGCCGTTCGAGTCCTGGAACTCGTCGACCATCACGCGGTCGAAGCGCTCGGCGTACGAGCGCCGCAGCGCCGGCTCGGCTTCGAGCAGGTCGCGGGCGACCAGCTCGAGGTCGTCGAAGTCCAGCGCGGCACGGTCGCGCTTGGCCTCGGCATACGCGGCCGCGTAGCCGCGCAGGAGCGCGTCGAGCCGCGCGACCGCGGCGCCGGCGGCGTGATCGCGGCACGCGCCGGAGTAGGCCGCCAGGGCCGCGAGGTAGCGCGTGCAGGCCTCGGTCTTCAGCGCGTTCGCCGCGGCGCCGAAGCGAAGACCCGCGAGGACGGCCGCCCCCGGCGCCCCCGCCGCGCGCAGCAGCTCGACGCAGCGCGCGACCTTGTCGCGCGCCTCGCACACGCGCTTGCCGGCGCCGGCCAAAGCGAGCTCGCCGGCGGCGCTTGCGGCGGCCGCTGCGAGCGCCTCGCGCAGCGCAGCCGGCTCGGCCGCGACCGCTGGCGGCAAGGGCAGGACCGGCTGCGTCAGGCCGTCCGAGCGCAACGCGTCGTGCACCGTGGCGATCATCTTGCGCAGGCGATCGGTGTCGTACGCCGCGACGATGTCCAGCGCCGCGTCGCCGTGCTCGCCGTCGAGCCAGTCAGCAAGCGCCCGGTCCCACGCGTTGTCGCGCAGCGTGCGCGCCGAGGACTCGTCGAGCACCGAGAACGCGGGGTCCAGGCCGGCCGCGATCGCGTGGGCGCGCAGCACCCGCGCACAGAAGCCGTGGATCGTCGAGACCCACGCCGTCTCGGTCTCGCGCGCCTCGTCGCGGCGGCCGAGCTCGACGAAGCGCTCGCGCACCCGCGCCCGCAGCTCGCCCGCGGCGCGGTCGGTGAACGTGATCGCGAGGATCCGCGGCGGCCGCACGCCGTCCTCGATGACCGAGCGCACGAAGCGCTCGACGAGCACGGACGTCTTGCCGCTGCCGGCGTTGGCCTCGAGCAGCAGCGAGCCGGAGCGCGCGCGGATCGCCGCGGACTGCTCGTCGGTGAACGGCCGGCCGCCCGGCCCGATCAGCAAGCTCATGATGCCGAGCACCGGCAGATCGTCGGGTACACGCAGCCCGTGCCGTTCCAGCCGCACGTCTGCGGCCGCGGCTCGAGCGCGCCGGCGCGCAGCTCGCCGACCGCCCGGCGCACGTCCTCGACGACGCCCTCGACGACCGCGTCGAACTCCGAGCGCTCGCGGCGATCCGTGGCGACGGTGTCCAGGCCGGGGTCCGCGCCGGCGAGCACGAGCCCGCGCGGGCGCTGGTCCTTCGCCCCGAGCGGCTGGTACAGCCCGCCGACGGGCTCGAGGCCGAGCACGTCGCGCGCGGCGAGGATGTACATCGCGACCTGGTACTTGCGCTCGCGCCGCCACGTCGCCGCGTCGGGCGCGTTGCGGCCCTTGTAGTCGTAGACGATCGCCTCGCCCCCGGGACCGCGGTCGATGCGGTCGATGCGCCCGCCGATCCGCACGCCGTCGCCGAGATCCAGCGCGGGCAGCCCCTCGTCGCCGGCGCCGAAGACGACCTCGAGCGACGCCGGCTCGAGCTCCGAGCCGTCGTTCGCCGCGTGCTCGAGGTAGCGCTCGAGATCCGCCCGCAGCCGCCGCGCGAGCGCGCGCTGGCGGCTGGGGTCGCGCGACATCTCGAGCCTCGGCGAGCGCTCCAGGCGCTCCAGCGCGCCGAACGCGAGCGTCCGGGCGAGCGCGAGGCTGCCCGCGTCCAGGCGCGCGCTGCCGGTCTGCTCGCGCAGGCCGATCAGCGTCGCCTCCAGCACGAGGTGCGCGAGCTGGCCGCGCAGCATGAGCTCGGGATCGGGCGTCAGGCCCTCGGGCTGAAGGCGCCGCTCGACGAACCACTTCACCGGGCAGCCCGCCCACAGCTCGATCGCCGACGCCGACCAGGTCCGCCGGTCGCGCAGCGCGCCCACCAGATCCTCGTCACCGAGGGCAGCGATCGGCGCCTCGCGATGGCGCGGCCCCGCGACGGCCGCGGCACGCAGCCGCTCACCCGCGGTCGGCGGCGCCGCCTCGCCCCAGCCGACCTCGCCGAGCGTGCGCATCCGCCGCCGCTCGGACAGCGACGGCGCGAACAGGTCGCAGACGTCGGAGAGAAAGAACGACGGCACGGCCTGGTCGCCGTCGTCGGAGGCCTCGTGCCAGGACAGGTACAGCCGCTCCTCGGGGCGCGAGACCGTCGCGTAGAAGAGGTAGCGCTCGGCGCCGAGGTCGTCGCGGCGGCGTAGGCGCAGGCCCGACGCGGCCGCGATCCGCTCGCGCTCGGCGTCCCCGAAGAACGGCTCGGCGCCGGGCACCGCGGGGAAGACGCCCTCCTGCAAGCGGCAGGCGAACAGCGCGCGCACCCGGCGGGCGCGGAGCGCGAGCGGCTCGGTGACCGTCACGCAGCCGGGCGCCCCGCGCGTCCCACCACGCACCTCGAGCTCCGCGAGCAGCGCCACGAGCTGCGCGCCCGTCGGCGCCAGCGACCGGTCGGCGCCGGCGAGCGACTGCAGCTCGTCGAGCGCGCGCCGCCCGGCGACCAAGACGTCGGCGTCCTGCTCGGCGGGGCCCACGAGCACCTCGGCCGCACGCCGCCGCGGCGCGGCGAACAGCGCCGCGAGCTCCTCGCCGCAGCACGCGAGCAGCTGCTCCGGGCCGCGGCGCTCGGCGGCGCGGACGCGGTCGATCGCGCTCAGGTTCCAGTGCTCGGCCTCCCAGAGCGCGCGCGCCGCCTCGGCCGTGCGGGCGCCCGCCTGGCGCGCGGCGACCTCGAGCGCGTCGGCGAGCTCGGGCCGGCGCAGCAGGCCGGGGGTGCGCAGCCACGCGAGCAGGTCCGCGGCGCTGCCCTCGAGCAGCGCGCAGCGCAGCAGGCCGACGAGCCCGCGCCCGAGCGCGGTGTGGCCGAAGGCCGTGCGGCGGTCGATCGCGACCGGCACGCCGAGCGCGCCGAAGACCTCGCTCAGCAGCGCCGCGACCGGCGCCGGGTCGCGCAGCACGACCGCGATCTCCTCGGCGACGTAGCCCTCCTCGGCGATCAGGCGCGCGATCTCGGCCGCCACGAGCTCGAGCTCGGCGCGCTCGCCGCCGCCCTGCAGCAGCGCGATCGCATCCTGCGCGTCGACCGGGTCGGGTTCGAACAGACGGCCGTCCGCGGGCAGCTCGAACAGCTCGCGCTCGAGGTGGTGCAGCGCTGCGCGCGCGCTCGGCGCGTAGTGCTCGGCACGCGGCTTGAGCGCGACGTGCTCGTCGTGGCGCAGCTCGACGAACGTCGTCGCCCGCCCGGCGAAGGCCATCCTGCCGGGCTCGTAGGCGAGCGACAGCGTGACCTGCGCGCCCGTCGCCGCGAGCGTCTCGACCGCGTCGCGCTGCATCGAGGTGAGGTCGTCGAAGCCGTAGACGTAGACGGGCGTGTCGCCCCACGCGGCCGGGTCCTCGCGCACCGCGTCCAAAGCGGCCGCCGCGTGCAGCGGCTCGTCGCGACGGCCGAGGCGCTCGAGCTTGCGCCGGTAGGCGCTGTAGAGGCCGGCGACCTCGTCGGCGTACGCGCGGCGCCCGGCGTCCTCCGCCGCCCACGCGCGCAGCGCCTGCGTGAAGCGCTGCGGCGTGACGCGCTGCTCCTCGAGCTCGTCGACGAGCCGCAGCAGCGCGCGGGCGAAGCCGCCCGTCCGCGCCGACCCGGCCAGCGCGCTCAGCGGCGTCGCCGCGACCGCCGCGGCCGCGACGCGCTCGCGGGCAAGCGCCTTCAGCGGTCGCCCGCGCACCCCGCCGCGGCGGGCGATCTCGTCGACGAGCCAGCCGAAGCGGACGATCTGCGCGCCGAACACGACGCCGTCCGTGGCGAGCTCCGCGCGGTAGCGCTCGACGTCGGCGAACGTCGGCACGACGAGGATCGGCGCCTCGCCGCGCTTCAGCGCGGCGCGGTAGCCGTCGAGCAGCACGCGCGCCTTCGCGGCGTTGGCCGGACCGGTGACGAGCTTGAGGGGCACACCGACATGGTGGCGCCTGCACCCGACGACTCGGCGACGGGGCGACGCACGCGCCCTGGACCGTCTCTGCAGCGGGGCAACGGGGAGAAGCCCCGCCGCAGAGGCGGCTCAGGTGAAGGCCGGCCTGCGAGAGCCGGACGGGTCGTCAACCGCCCTGCTGCCACAAAGTCCTCGACAGCTCCGCGCCTGCCGCGTCGTGCGGCAGGCTGTGCGGGGATGCCGGGGTACCTCAGTGCAGCCGACCTTCTCGACGCGGTCGTCCTGACCTATGAGACGCCGGCGGCCGCGATGTGACGCCGATCGTCGAAGTTGGCGCGTTAGCGCTCACTCGGCCGGAGAGCGACGGACGTCCGAGCGTCCGTCGACCTGCGACCGCACGACGATCGCCTCGCGCGGATCCGCGCCGTCGACCACGGCGACGAACGCGCCGAAGACCGCGGGCTGCTTGCGTTGCACGCGGCCGCCGGACTCGATCGTCACCGGGCTCGAGTCCTTCGCGAGCCCGTACACCAGCGTCAGGCCCACCTGCGGTCGCCGGTCGACGACGATCAGCGGTCGCGGCGCGTTCGCTTCCTGGCATCGCGCCGGCGCCGAGGCGGGCAGCTCGCGAAACCGCCCGTTCTGCACCTGGCCGAAGACGCCGTCGCGCAGCCGCCCGACCTGGATGCACTCGCTCTCGCCGCTCGCGAACGCGCGCACGATCCACGGCGGTCCCCCGCCGGGGTCGGCCGTCGCGGTTGTCTCGACGACCGTCCGGTCCTCCGGGGCCTGAGCGGTCAGAGCGGGCTCCGCCGGGATCGGGTCGCCCTCGCGGTCGGCGATGCGAACGGCTCCCGCGGTCACGGCTGCGGCGCCCAGCGCCGCAGCGACGGGCAGCGCCGCGGCGCGCAGCAACCGGCGCCCGCGGCGCTCGCGCCGGCGCTCGGCGACGTCGCGCTCGGCGGCTTCTCGCAGACGCTCGCCGAAGTCCTCGAGACCGGGTGGCAGATCGCTCATGTCGTGTCCTTGATCCCGGGGTCGCCAAGCGTCTCGGCCATCGCGCGCAGCCCGCGCGAGACGCGCGCGCGGACGACCTGCTCGCTGACATTCAGCTCGCCGGCGAGGTCGGCGTACTCGCGCGCATCGACGACCCGCGCCGTCACGGCATAGGCCTGGTCGGTCGGCAGCGCTCGAAGCGCGGTGCGAACGGTCGCCCGCAGGGACGGGAGGTCCGCGGCGCGCTCGACCCACTCGAGCTCCGCCACGCCGGCATCCGGCGGCTCGAGCCCGAGGCGCCGCAGCGCCGCTTGCTCGACCTGCCCGCGCTTCCAGAACAAGCCCAGACTGGTGGCGTGCGATCGCAAACAGCCAGCCCTGCTCCTCCTGCAGCGTGCTCCCCCGAAACTGCGCGCGCTTCTCGAGCGCGAGAGCGAAGGTCTCGCCGGCGAGGTCCAGGGCGGCTTCCGGATCGACGGTGCGGCGGGCGAAGTACACGACAACCCGATCGGCATATGCGAGATAGAAGTCGCGGAAGGCCGCAGGATCGTGGACACTGCGACATAGAAGAGGCTCGCCGATCGAGCGTCTTCGTGGACTCCATGGCACACCGAGCAGCATGCCAGAACTGACCACCGCATTTGTCCGCAGAACCTCTTGACGCCACGTTCAGGGGCGATATGAACGTGACGAGCCGTCGCTCAGCGTGACCTCGACCTGCGCGGATCCCGACGGTGTGAGTCCGTCACTCACCACGGCGAAGGTACGCTGCGCGTCCAGCGCGACCGGTCCGCTCGCGCCGGGAGCGTCGACCTCGACGCTCGTGACATCGTCACCAGCGACGCCGAACAGCACCGAGCGCGGCCCGGTTGCACCGGTGTCCGCGTATCTCGCAAGCGCGACCTGCAGCGGCTCGGCGTCCGGGTCGGCGCAGCCGCCCCGTGCGACGGGGGGTGTGTCAATGACATGCCCCGCCGTGTCGACAGGGCCGAACGCGTCACCATCCATGCGGCCCGTCACAATACACCGTAAAGGCGTGTCAGCGTCGAACACGCGCACCGCCCACGGAGGGCCCCCGTGCGGATCGGGGACCGGCGCACCGGTCTGCACCGAGCCCGCGGGCAGCTCGTCGCGCCCGCCGGGTAGCGGCTCGGAGGCCGTGCCCGAGCTCACGAGGCTGGCGCTCACGATGCCGGCGACGATCGCCAGCAGCGTCGCCAGCGTGATGGCGATCGGGCGCCGCATCCCGCTCATCCACACCAATTCGAGGCTTTGTGGACGTGCTCGTTGAAGTACGGGACGAACGTGGTATGCGCGGTGGCGTGGCACTCGGTGTAACTGCCGTAGTCGTTTGACCAGGCGTTGCACATCCCGCCCACCGACAGGCCGCCGATGTAGCCTCCGGACACGTACATGTCACAGCTGCGCGTGCCCGACCCGCAGCCGTTCTCGACGCGGGCGAAGAACGAGCCGTCCGTCTGGCTGGACCCGTGGACGAACCCGTGAGGGACGCATGTCGTGTGGTAGTCGTCGGCGAAGGCGAGGCGCACGATCGCCCCGAAGCTGAACGCGCACAGCAGCGTCATCAGCAGCAGCGCGGGAGTCAGTCGTCTCTTTTGTGCCATCGCGGGCTAAGAGAGCCCGCGCGCGATTTTGTGACCGACGACTTACTTCACCGCGATTTGCGCGGCACACCAAGCGTGACGGCGGCTCGCCGCCGCACGTCGCTCAGCCCGGCGAAGCGCCCGTCACGGCCGGCCGGTCCGGGACCGGCGGCGGCTGCACCTGCGGCGATGCCGGGAACGGCGCGAAGGCCAGCGGCGCGAGCGTGTCGAGCCGGTTTGCCTGAAGCCCCGCGTAGGAGAGCGTGTAGAGCTTGTCGCCGATGACGAGCGAGCGCGCGATCGGCGGCGCGTCGCTGGAGCCCTGCGCGACGGGATGCGCGACGCGTCCCGCTTCGGCGAGGCTCGCCGGGCCGACCCTGAAGCCGATCGCCCCGTCGAACGCCGGCCCGCCCTCGATCTGGCGGTAGACCGACAGCGGGATCACCGCGAGGCTCGCGGGCTTCCAGAACAGGAAGGCGTGCGGGTCGAACTCGGCGGTCGTCGAGCTGTTGGCGCCCAGCGACGCCTGCGCGAGGCGCTTGGGGGTGCGCAGGTCCGACACGTCGAACAGCGAGAGCTGGGTCCCGAGCCGGCGGCCCTGCTCGGACGCGTCCTGGCCGACGCCGAGCAGCAAGTCGTCGGACACCGGGTGCAGGTACGCCGAGTAGCCGAGGATCTTCAGCTCGCCCAGGACCTTCGGGGCGCTCTTGTCGGACAGGTCGAGCGTGTAGAGCGGATCGACCTGGCGGAACGTCACGACGTAGCCCTTGTCGCCGACGAAGCGCACGGCGTAGATCCGCTCGCCCTTGCCCAGGCCGCCGACCCGGCCGAGCGGCGCGAGCGTGCTGCCGGTAGTCGAGAGGACCGTCACGAAGCTCTCGCTGTCGCGCGCGAGGTTGCCTTCGAACCACTGCGGCTCGTCGGTCGAGGCGACGCGCAGCGCTCCCTCGTGCTCGGACAGCGAGTACTGGTTGAGCACGAAGCCGGTGACCTCGCCGGAGCCGGCGTACGTCGTCTCGCCGGCCTTGGACACGTCGAAGCGGTGGATCTGCGTGCGCATCGCCTCGGGCAGCGCGCGGCCGCTCTCGACCGCCGCCACGTACTTCTGGCTGGCGACGTAGAGGCCGGTCTCCGAGCCGTAGACCGTCTGCGCGCCCGCCATGATCGCGTCACGGTCGACGTTGAACAGGCCCTGGTCGAGGTCGATCGTGAGCACCGTGAGCAGATCCAGGCCGGAGAACGCGCGCGGGTGGCGCACGTCGCCGCAGGACACGACCGAGCGCCTGAACGTGCGGCCGGAGATGCGGCTGCGCAGCACCGTGCGCGGGACGAAGCGCCGCACGCCCGTGTTCGCGATCGACTGCGGCGCCACCGGCTGCGGCGACGACGCGACGACGACGCGCGCCGTGCCGCCGTGCAGGCGGGCGTCGACGAGCTGGCCGTCGAGCTGCATCGTGCGCCGGACGGCCATCGCAGCGGGGTTGCTCACGTCGACCTCGGTGAGCAGGACGGTCGTGCTGTTGTAGGCGATCTTCGTGCTGTCGACGGCCACCCCGGGCACCCCGCTGTAGGACGTCGTCATGACGAGCACGCGATCGCCGCGGATGAGCATCTGGTGGCCGCCGGAGCCCGTGAGCTCGAGCGAGCCGGCGAGCTTCGGCGCGCCGTCGCCGGCATCGAGCGCGTAGAGCTTGCCGTCGGCGATCGCGAAGACGCGCTTGCCGTCGGTCTTGACGATGTCCGGCTCGTCGATCCCGGCCTCCTGCACGTTCGTCGACGAGAACGACGGCGCCGCCTCCTTGGCGCCGGCCGTGGTCGACGGGCTCGTCGCGGCGGCCGGCGGTGGCACGGGTCCGCCGATGCCGGCCGAGTCGAGCGCGACGGGCCCCGGCGTGCTGAGCACCTGCGGGACGATCCCGCCCGCGCGCGTCGGCACGCCCGTGCGGCCGCCGGTGCGGCGCGCGTTGCGCTGCGCGTAGCTCACGAGCGACGCGCACGAGGAGAAGGCCGTCAGCCGCGACTTGCTCACGCGCTTGGCGGCGGCAGGGGCCGCCGCGGGCATGGCGAGCGCGGCGGCGAGGCAGCCCGCGAGCACGCCCAGGGGCAGCCGCGCCCCGTTGCCTGCGGCCATGTCGGTCCTGCGCACCGTCGCGGTCATCGTGCCCTCCGTGTCGAGACTCATTGCGGACACTACGCGCACGCGCGGATCCGTCACGCGGCCGTGTGTCCGCGTCAACGGCCGCGGCCCGGCGACGATGCGCGCATGCGGCCGTTTTCGCTACCCGATCGAGGCGCCCTTGCGCCGGTTGCAGCCGGCGCACAGCACCTGCAGGTTCGCGGCCGTGCTCGCGCCGCCGAGGCTGTGCGGGATGACGTGGTCGTACTGCAGGTCGAAGTCCGAGCCGCACTCCGCGCAGCGCCCGCCGTCGCGCTCGAAGACCGCGCGGCGCACGTCGGCCGGGATGCGCTCGCGGGGAGCCTCTACCGCCGGCGCTCCTTCGCGGGCGAGCGTCGCGTGCGCGCGCTCCAGCGTGCGTCGCGCCCGGCGCTCGCGCTCGCGGACGAGCGCCAGCACGTCGCGCTCGTCCAGACCGCCGTCCTCGACGTAGAAGCGCTCCTCGAACAGCCAGGTGCAGCGCCGCCCCTCGCGCACGAGCGCGACCGGCCGCTCGCGCTGCGCCACCTCGATCGCGCGGACGCGCCGCGTCGACCACGCCGGGCCGAGCACAGTCTCGCCGCGCGCGAAGCACCAGCGCCAGCCCAGCAACGTGAGCCGCTGACGGACGAGGGCGCCGTTTGAGATCTCGCGCAGCATGCGGCGGTTCGTATCCAGGCTGCCGGACGGCGCGCACGAGCGCGCCCGGGCCGAGGCTCGCTCATCCGGCGGCACGCGCCGGACGACGAGCGCGGTGGTCCGCGCCGCGAGGCGGCGCGGGGCGCCGGCGGGACGGTCGGCGTCAGGTCGCCGGCGGGATGGCGCCCGCGCGCGCGATCTCGCGGGCGATCCGGCGGGCGTCCTTGAACGCGTCCTTCTTCGAGCCGAGCAGCACGATCCCGATCCGCCGCGAGCCGCGCTCGATGATCGCGACGAGGCAGTGGCCCGCGGCCAGCGTGTAGCCGGTCTTCAGCCCGACCGCGCCCGGGTAGCGCTCGCGCAGCAGGTGGTTCGTCGTGAACAGCTTGACCTTGTTGCCGCGGCCCGGCCAGACGCGCGCCGTGCGCTTGCGCGCGATCCGCCGCAACCGCGGCTCGGCCATCGCCCGCACGGCGAGCGCGGCGAGGTCCGCGGGACACGAGCGGTTGCGCGGGTCCAGGCCGCTTGCGTCCGCGAAGTGCGTGCACGACAGGCTGAGCAGCTTCGCGCGGCGGTTCATCCGCTGCACCCAGGCGCGCTCGGATCCCGCGCCGCCCACCGCCAGCGCGACCGCCGCGTCGTTGCCCGAGGAGATCATGAGGCCCTGCAGCAGCACGTCGGCGCGCACGAGGACGCCCTTCTTCAGCCCGCCCATGTGCGTCACCGACACCTGCTCGGCCGCCTTCGGGATCCGCACGCGGTTGCGCGCGCCGAAGCGCTCGACGGCGAGCAGGCCGGTCATGAGCTTCGTGAGGCTCGCGATCGGGCGCACGCGGGTCGCGCCGTCGCGCCACAGGACACGCCCGTCGGCGAGGTCGAACGCGAGGCCCGCCGCCGGCGCCGGCGAGAGGTGCAGGTAGGGCAGCAGTGCGTCGTGCGACAGGTCCACGCGCGCCGCGCCCGGCGGGTCGGGGAGCGGGCCGACGGCCTGCTGCGCCGGCGGGCGCTCGATGACCGGGGTCGTGAGGTGCTCGACGCCGGCCCGTGCCGCCGCGCGCTCGGGCACGTCGTCGCGGTTGCGCAGCGAGAACGCCGCGAAGACGCCGGCCGCGGCGAGCACGAGGACGAGCGCGACCGTCCCGAGGCCGCCGCCCCCGCGCCGGCGCCGGCGGCCCGCCGTCAGCATCGACGCGTGCCCGCGCGCCTGGCGCCAGCCGCGCGCGCGCCGTCGGGAGGCGCGGGTCAGCACCGCACCGCGCGGCAGCGGCGGCGCCACGCGCTCGGGGGCGACGACGGCACGGCCACCGGCCGCGAGCTACGCGGCCGCTTCGGCCGCCGACTTGCCGGCCGGAACGCGCTCGGCGACGTCCCCCGCCTCGCTGGCGGCGGGATCGACCTTCGCGCCTTCCTTCGCCCACGGCTCATCGAACTCCACCCGCCACTTGCCCTCCTCGCTCTGCTCGAGCGCGAGCCTAGCCCGGAACGAGCGCCCGCTGCGACCCTTGAATCCGGTCACAGGTTTAGCGGTCCGGCCGGTCGCGATGAGCTCCTTGGCGACCGCCATCGGCAGCGTCTTGCCCGCCTTCGCCTTCCAGATGACGAAGCCGCAGCCCGGATCCTCGCGCGCCCAGCACGAGAAGCCCTTGCGGTTCTCGACGATGTCGTGGCCGCAGACGGGGCACGGCCCGAGGTTCGCGCGCGGGATGCGGACGTCCTTGAGCTTGGCGTCGAGGTCGGCCACCGTCGACTCCGCGAAGCCCTTGATGTCCGCCATGAAGCGCGCGCGCGGCTCCTCGCCGCGCTCGATCATCCCGAGCCGCTTCTCCCAGTCGCCGGTCAGCGACGGCGACGTCAGCGGGTGCTCGCCGAGCAGGCGGATGACGTTCAGGCCCTTCTCGGTCGCGACCAGCGAACGCGCGTCGCGCTCGACGTAGCCGACGTCGATCAGCCGCTCGATGATCGACGCGCGGGTCGCCGGCGTGCCGATCCCCGACTCCTTCATCGCCTCGCGCATCTCGTCGTCGTCGACGAGGCGGCCGGCGGTCTCCATCGCGCCGAGCAGCGACGCGTCGGAGTAGCGCCGCGGCGGCTTGGTCTCCTTCTCCTCGGCCTTCACCTCGCGCGTGTCCACGGCCTCGGCCAGGACGAGCTTGGGCAGCTGCTGGTCGCGGCCCTCGTCGTCGTCGACCGCGTCCGAGCCCTCGGCGAGCTCGCCGTAGACGCCGCGCCAGCCGGGCACGAGCAGGACCTTGCCCCGCGTGCGGAAGACGTGCGAAGCGACCGTCGTCTCGACCTTCGTGTTCTCAAACACGGCCTCCGGGTGAAAGACCGCGAGGAAGCGCCGGGCGACCATGTCGTAGATGCGACGGTCGTCGTCGGAGAGCTTGTCGAGGACGTGCGTCGAGTTCGTCGGGATGATCGCGTGGTGGTCGCCGACCTTGTCGTCGGCGACGACGCGCGCCAAAGGCAGCATGTCGAGGCCCTGGACGTACGCGGCGGCGGCGACGTACTCGCGACCGGCGACACCCACGTGCCCCGCGATCGCCTTCAGCTCCGGGGTCATGTCGCTCGTCAGGTAGCGCGAGCTCGTCCGCGGATACGTGAGGACCTTGTGCTCCTCGTAGCAGCGCTGCGCGGCGGCCAGTGTGCGGCGCGCGGTGAAGCCGTAGCGGCTGTTGGCCTCGCGCTGCAGCGACGTGAGGTCATACAAGAGCGGCGCGCGCTCCCTGCGCTCCTTCGTCTCGAGCTGGGTGATCTCACCGACCTGGCCGCGCACGGCGGCGACGACCGCGTCGGCAGCCTCCGCGGACGCCATGCGAGGCTTCGAGCCGTCGTGGTAGCGCCCCTCGTAGACGCGCTCCCCGTCGGCGGCGAAGACGGCGTCGACGAGCCAGTACGGCTCCGGCTTGAACGCGCGGATCTCCTCCTCGCGGCGCGTGATGATCGCGAGCGTCGGCGTCTGCACCCGCCCCAGCGACACGGCGCCGTCGAACGACGAGCGCAGCCGGATCGTCGCCGCGCGCGTCGCGTTCATGCCGACGATCCAGTCGGACTCCGAGCGCGAGCGCGCCGCCGCCTCGAGTGACGCGAACTCCTTCGCCGGGCGCAGCTCGGAGAACGCGCGCTCCATCGCGGACTTCGTCATCGACGACAGCCACAGCCGCTGGACGGGCTTCTTCGAGCGGGCCTTCTCGAAGAGGTAGGCGAAGATCAGCTCGCCCTCGCGGCCGGCGTCGCAGGCGTTGACGACGTCGCTGACGTCGTCCCGGCCGAGTTGTTGGGTGACGACGGACATCTGCTTCTTCGAGCGCTCGTCGCGCACGACGAGCTTGAACTTCGCCGGCACGATCGGCAGGTCCGCCATCCGCCACTTCTTGAACCTCACGTCGTACTCGTCCGGCTCGGCGAGCTGGACGAGATGCCCGACCGCCCACGTCAGGACGTGGTCGGGACCTTCGAGGAAGCCCTCCTGCTTCGCGAACGGGCCGGGCAGGACGCGCGCGAGGTCGCGCCCGACGGACGGCTTCTCTGCGATGACGAGTGTCTTGGGCATCGGGCACGGCAGGGTAGCGCCATGCCGGACGGCGCCCCGTCGCTCAGCCCGGCCTCAGCGCGCGCACGGCCCGGTGCCGACCGGCCCGCCGGCCTTCGCGAGCACGCGCCGCACGACCTCGTTGGGCACCGCGTAGCCGCCCTGCGGACCGCGGCCGACGGACTCCGCGAAGACCGTGCCCGAGACGCGCCCGGCGACGTCTACGATCGGGCCGCCCGAGTTGCCCGGCTGCACCTTCCCGCGGAAGGCGGTGATCCTGCGGCGCACGGGACCGCGGCCGTAGGCGTCCTGCGACAGCACGACCCGCGTCTGGCCCACCCGCGCCGAGCGGATCTGAAACGGCCCGGCCAGCGGATAGCCCTCGATCGCCCCGGGCTCGGAGACCTTC
The DNA here is from genome assembly GCA_963743055.1 of uncultured Actinomycetes bacterium. GTDB lineage: Bacteria > Actinomycetota > Thermoleophilia > Solirubrobacterales > Solirubrobacteraceae > CADCVQ01. The sequence goes on from CAVUOK010000013.1 coordinate 477,519, forward strand.
ACCTCGCGCGCGAACGCAAGCGGCGTCAGGCCGAGGCCGCGCACGCGCAGCACCGCGATGTCGTTCTTGGAGTCGAAGGCGACGGCGATCGCCTCGAGGCGCCCGCGGCCGTCGCGCGGCTGCACGACCGTGTCCTCCTGCCCGGCGACCACGTGCGCGTTCGTGACGACCGTCCCGTCGGCGGCGACCCAGCCCGAGCCCGAGACGCCCAGCCCGCACGCGCTGCCGAGCACCTTCACGACGGACTCCCCGGCGCGCCGCACGTCGGGGTCCGCCCCCACGCCGGTCGTCGGCGGTCCGACGTCGACCTCCGGTCCGTCGACACGCGGGAACGGGTCGAAGCGCGCCAGCGCCTTGAGCAGCGTGTCGGACGGCAGGACGTCGTTGAGCTCGTCGAGGATGGCCGACCGCTGGACCGTGCGCCGCAGGTCGCCGATGCCCGGCGTCTGCAGCACGATGACGCCGATCACCCAGGCGAAGCCGAGCGCGAGCGCGACCGCGAGCGCCGCGCCGAGCAGACCGTCGAGCGCGCCGAACGGCGATGCCCGCACGCCGGCGCGCAGCGAGCCGGCCATGCTCTCGGCGCCGGCCGAGATGATCGTCCCCGCGACGACCGCGCCGAGCAGGCCGAACAGCGGCGCGTAGGGCGACTCGTTGCCGTCCGAGAGCAGCTGCGGGCCGAAGCGCGTGCCGATGTACGCCCCGGCCACGAACCCCGCCAGCGAGAGCGCCCCCACGACGAACCCGCGCGCGAAGCCGACGAGCCCGAAGACCACCGCGAAGCCGACGATGATGTAGTCGACGGCGGTCATCGCCGTGATGATGCACCGGTTGCGTCCGGCGGGTAGCCATAGTTATCGGGCATGGTGGTCGCTTCGGCACAACGGCGCCGGTCCCTTGCTCGGCGAAGGCTGAGCTTCGTCGGCGTGGTCGTGGCGATCGTCGGCATCGTCGTCGTCGGACTCGTCGTGACCGGCGGACGGCCCGAGGCGGAGGTGCGCGCGGAGCGCTTCGTCGCCGCGTGGGCGCGCGGCGACTACCCCGCGATGCACGCCGAGCTCGCCGACGACGCGCGCAAGGCGCGGTCGGTCGGAGCTTTCACCGACGACTACCGCCGGGCGGCCGCCACGGCGACGGCCACGGCGTTCCGGCCCGGCAAGGTCGGCAAGCTTGAGGACGGGGTCGTCAGCGTCCCGATGACGGTGACCACGCGGGTGTTCGGCACGGTCCGCGCGACACTGCGCCTCCCGTTCACGGGCGAGGACGACAAGGCGCGCGTGGCCTGGGCGCAGAACCTCACATTCCCCGGCGTCGAGCGCGGCCAGAAGCTCGATCGCTCGACCCAGCTGCCGCGCCGCGCGGACATCCTGTTTCGCGACGGGACGCCGCTGGCGCAGGGCGAGGAGCGCACCTCTCCCCTCGGCCCCGTCGCGTCGGCGATCGCCGGCCAGCTCGCCGTCGTGCCGGCGGCGCGCGTCGACGAGGCCCGCGCGCGCGGCGTGCCCGACGACGCCACGATCGGCACGACCGGCCTCGAGCGCGTGTTCGACGCCGACCTCGCGGGCAAGCCCGGCGGCGCCCTGCGCGCCGGCACGCGCGTGCTGGCCACGGGCATCCCGAAGCCGGGCAAGGCCGTGCGCACGTCGATCGACCCGGCGGTGCAGCGCGCCGCGGTTGAGGCGCTCGGCGGGCAGTTCGGCGGCGTCGCCGTCGTGCGGCCGAAGACCGGCGAGATCCTGGGGCTCGCCGGCGTCGCGTTCTCGGGCCTGCAGCCGCCCGGCTCGACGTTCAAGATGATCACGCTGACGGGCGCGCTCGAGGCGCGCCTCGCCGGGCCGAACTCGAGCTATCCCGTCCAGACCGGGACGGAGCTCGAGGGCGTCGAGATCGAGAACGCCAACGGCGAGTCGTGCGGCGGGTCGCTGCGGCTGTCGTTCGCGCACTCGTGCAACTCGGTCTTCGCGCCGCTCGGCGCGCGCCTCGGCGGGGAGCGGCTCGTGCAGATCGCGGAGAAGTTCGGCTTCAACAAGGACGTCGGGATCCCCGGCGCCGCGACGAGCCTGATCCCGAAGGCCTCGGAGATCGGCGATCCGCTGGCGGTCGGCTCGTCGGCGATCGGCCAGGGCCGCGTGCAGGCGACCGCGCTGCAGATGGCGTGGGTCGCGGCGACGATCGGCGACGACGGCCTGCGCACGCGCCTGACGCTGCGCGCCGGGGAGCCCGCGCCGCAGCGCACGCGCGTCATGCGACCGGGGACGGCGCGCACGGTCCGCGAGTACATGGAGGCCGTCGTGAACGTCGGCACCGGCGCCGCCGCGGCGATCTCCGGCGTGCGTGTCGCCGGCAAGACGGGCACCGCGGAGCTCAAGGACACGTCCAAGCCCGACTGCAACCCGACGCCGGAGGCGCCCTGCCCGCCCGTCGAGCCCGACGACCCGACGGACACCGACGCCTGGTTCGCGGCCTTCGCGCCGGCCAAGGACCCGCGGATCGCGGTCGGCGTGCTGCTGATCCAGAACGGCGCCGGGGGCGACACGGCCGCGCCGGTCGCCCGCGCGGTCCTCGTCGCGGGGCTGCAGCGCGGCGGCTAGCAGTCGTAGTCGTCGGGCAGGACGAGCGCGCCGACGGCGTCGCAGCCCGTGTGCGTCGCGACGAGCGCGTCGGGCTCGTCGACGCCCGTCTTGAGGATCGGCGCGGCGTTCTTGCCGCGGCGAGGCGCGTAGACGGCGAGCTGCCGGGCGCCCTTGGCGATCTCGGTGGCGTTCAGCGTGCTCGCGCCGGCCAGGAGCCTGTCGAGCAGGCCGAGGACGGCCGGGCGTGCACCGTCGCTCCAGCCCGCGTCGCGCCACGTCGTGACCGTGGCGCAGACGTCCGGAACCGCGGTGTAGACCCTGTTCGCGACGACGTAGTCGCGCCGCAGCGCCTCCGCGGCGCGGGCGAACACGGGCGCGCGGTCGATCCGCGCGGAGCGGCGCACGTCGTAGATCCAGCTGGCGAACAGCGGCGCGTCCACCGACCACAGCGCGCCGCTGAGGTGCTCGAAGTAGATGAGGCCGAGGTCGCCGCGGCGCTGCAGCGGAGCGGACTGCCACACCGCGAGGCAGTGCTGGGCGGCCGCGCGCCGCGCCGCCAGCGATCGCAGCGCGCGCGGCCGCGCGGCGCGCCGCTGGCTGTCGAAGCTCAGCGTCCGCAGCGCGAACGCGTTGGCCGCGGCGACGCGCTCGGCGCGCGTCGACGAACGGGCGCTCGCCGCGGGCGCGGCGGCGGCCAGCGCCAGCGCGACGACCGTGGTGGCGCAGGCGATCGCGCGTGCCGCCGGCGGCACGGCGTCCTAGACGTCGAGGTCGACGATGCCCGTCTGCTGGGGCACCTTGCGACCTTCGATCTTCAGCTCGAGCGGGCGGTTGTTGAGCGCCGTCAGCGTGAGCTTGAAGAGCAGCAGCGCCCCGCGCGACGGCGTGTCGTAGCCGGGCGAGTCGAGCACCGGATAGGTCTCGCGGGCCGGGATCGACTCCTCGGAGCGGTAGGCGTAGAGGTTCGCCGGCTCGAGGCCGAGCGGCTTGAAGACCTCGTCCTGCGTGTCCTCGATCTCGATGTCCGCGGACGGCTGCAGCGCCTCGCCCGTCTCGTTCTGGACGCGCAGCAAGACGCCGAACCAGACCTCGTCGGGCTTGAGCTTGACCTGGTCGGCGGGGATCCCCGTGAGGTAGGCCTTGTCCTGGATGTCGTCGGGGTTGAGCTGGCGCGAGACCTGGACCTGGTACTTGAGGTCCGAGACGTCGAGGTAGATGCCCTCGGTCTCGGCCGTCTTGACCGGCGCGTCCTCGGCGACGTGCTTGCCGCACGCGCTCAAGCCCCCGGACAACAGCAGGGCAGCGAGCGCGACGACGAGGCGGCGGGAGCGGGTCACAGGCGGCGCGAAATCTACAGCCTGAAGCCGGTGGCAGGCTTGCGCGCCCCGCCGGACACCGACGTCCGGGCGCCACGCTGGTCGCCGGCCTCGAGGATCGTGCGCAGCCGGTCGAGCGCCTTGCGGTGGCAGCGAGCGGTCGAGCGGCGCACGCCGAGCAGCTTCTCCATCTGGCGATCGGCGAACGTCGCGGGCGTCGACTCGGTCGTGAACGCGACCCGCGTGCGGCCCTCGCCGTCCTCCTCGAGCTGCCATTCCGAGCGCGTGAGGATGCGGTTGAAACGGCCCGCCCGGCCGGTCCCGACGATGCGCTGCGGCGGCGTCACCTCGGCGAGCGTCAGGTCGCCGTAGGAGAAGCGGTCGAAGCGCGACTTCGTGCGAAAGCGCCCGCCCGCGCCGCGGCCGTAGGAGTCCTCGCGCGTCAGATGCCAGTCGACGAGGCAGTGATCGGTGAACTCCGCGTGGTTGGCGACGTCCGCGAGGTACTCGAAGACCTCCTCGCGAGGTCGGGCGATCGTGGTGCTCAGCGTGACCGGGTCCATGCGCCCGGCAATCTACCCGGCCCAACCGCGGGGCGCGTGGCGCGGCGGGCGAGCGGGCTACGTGAGCCGGTGGACGCGCACGGCGTGGCCGTACTCGCTGTTGCGCACGCGCTCGTGGCCCTCGGGCTCGCCGCGGCGCAGCGGGCGGCACAGCTCGCAGACCGGCGCGGCGCTCGCGTAGCGGTAGAGCGTCTCGCCGATGAGCGGCGTGCGACCGCAGTCCACGCAGCGCGGCGCCTCCTGCGCGAGCGCGCCGACGCTCTTGCGCAGCAGCGCGTGCTCGAGATCCTGCTCGTCGATCGTGGACGCCGTGCGGGGCATGGCGCGTCCTTCGCCGCACCGCGGGTGCTTCCTGCACGGTTCGTCGTCGTTCCTTAAGGTCGGTTAAGCAAGGGTTTATCTCGGGCCGCACCATGGGTAGACGCCGCTCTCGAGCCGCGGATCTCGGGCTCGCATCGCTTGACGAGCTTGGTACATTCCGCACAAGCCGAGGAGAGGCCGGCGGATCCTGGTAACGCTGGTGAAGGGAGTCGGGATGGAATCGCTGACGTCGGGCACGCTCGCCGGTACAGGCTCGTTCCGCTGCGAGATCTGTGGCCATGTCATCACGATGACCGCCGCCGATGTCCTCCCGCAGTGCCCCGGCTGCGAGGGCGCGAGCTTCACGCGTGCATCGCTCTTCAGCTCGACCGGCCGCTTCAAGCGCGTCGAGCCGACCGCCCGGACCGCCGGCGGCGACGCCGCGATCGACGCGGCGCGCGACGCGCTCGACGAGCCCGGCCGCTACCTCGTCTTCCATGACGCCGGCTCCGTCCGCACGGTCACCGTGCCGGGCAACTCGATGCGCATCGGCCGCAGCCTGTCGGCCGAGCTGCGCTTCGAGGACCCGACCGTCTCGCGCCGCCACGCCGTCCTGCTCGTCGAGGACGAGGGCGTCCGCGTGCTCGACGACCGCAGCCTCAACGGCGTGTTCGTCAACGGCGAGCGCGTCGTGTCGCAGGTCCTCGCCGACGGCGACGAGGTCGTCATCGGCCGCTACCGGCTGAGCTTCTTCGATCGCTCGCCGGTCGCCGTGTCGCCTGCGGCCGGCGCCCTGCAGGCCGAGTAGCATCAGCGCCCTTGGGCGCCACGATCGCAGTCCTCTCGCAGAAGGGCGGCACCGGCAAGACGACGACGGTCCGGACCCTGACCGACATCTTCCGGCGCGCCGGGCTGTCGGTGCTGGCCGTCGACCTCGACCCGCAGGGCAACCTGTCGGACTACTTCGACGTCGACCCCGAGGTCTCGCCGACGATCGGCGATGTGCTGGCTGGCCGCGCTAAGGCGGCGGAGGCCGTGCACGACGGCGTCCTGCCCGCGAACCTCTCGCTCGCCGAGGCCGAGCTCATGCTCGCGGGCAAGATGGGTCGCGAGCTGACGCTCAAGCGCGCGTTGAAGCCGCTGCGCAAGGAGTACGACCTCGTCCTGCTGGACTGCCCGCCGTCGCTCGGCCTGCTGACCGTCAACGCGCTCGTCGCCGCCGACTACGCGCTGCTGACGACCGAGGCGCAGTACTTCGCGATGCAGGGCGTCGAGCAGGCGCTCGAGGTCATCGAGCTCGCGCGTGACGGGCTGAACCCGGAGCTCGGCTGGCTGGGCGTCGTGTTCAACATCGCCGACATGCGCACACGCCACAGTCGCGAGGCGTTCGCGACGCTGCGCGAGCACATCGGCGAGAAGCTCTTCGCGTCGACCGTGCGCGCCTCGATCGCCTACGCCGAGTCCTCCGAGCTGGCCGTGTCGATCCTCGACCACCGGCCCGACCTCGGCGCCGACTACCTCGCGCTGGCCGACGAGGTGCTCGCGCGGCTGAAGATGCCCGACGCCCGCGAGCGCGTGCAGGCGCTGGCGACCTCGAAGTAGCGCCGTGCGGCCGGCGCGCGCGACAAGGTCTCACCGCGGCGGGCACGAGCGCGTGGCCGGAGCCGCCGCGGTCGGAGCCGGACGCGAACGCGCCGCCCGCACCGCGGCAGGAGCCGGGCGATGACGCGCCGCGCCCGCGCGCTGTCCGCCCTGCTCGCCTGCGCGGCGCTGCTCGCCGGCGCGGCCGTCGTGCTCGTGCTCGGCGGCGACGACGAGGGCACCCCGCCCCGTCCCGCGCTGCGACCCGCGCCAGAGGCGCCGCCGGTGCCACCCGTGACCGAGGCGCCCGCGCCGGCCGCGCCGCAGCCGCGGGCCGTCGCGCCTGCAGGTCCGCTCGGTGCGCGCATCGTGCGCCGCACGCAACTGCGCCGCAGCCCGGGCGGCAAGGTCGTGCGGACGGTCGGCACCACGACCGGCTACGGCTCCGAGCGCGTGCTCGCCGTCGTCGCGCGGCGTGGTCGCTGGCTCGGCGTGCTCTCGGACCACATGCCCAACTCGCGCGCCGCGTGGATCCCGGCCGACAGCGCCGAGCTGCTGCACGAGCCCTACCGCCTCGACGTCGACCTCTCGGCCCGGCGCGTCGTCGTCCGCCGCGACGGACGCGTCGTGCGCCGCATCCGCGTCACGATCGGCAAGCCGTCCACCGCGACGCCGGTCGGGCGCTTCGCCGTCACCGACACGTTGCGGATCAGCAAGACCAATCCGGAGTACGGCTGCTGCGCCGTGGCGCTCACCGGCCGCCAGCCGAACCTCCCGCAGGGCTGGACCACGAGCGACCGCCTCGCGATCCACGGCACGCCGGACGAGAGCGCGGTCGGCGGCTCGAGCTCCAACGGCTGCCTGCACGCGCGCCGCGCCGACATGCGCTGGCTGCTGCGCAGGCTCACGCTCGGCGCGCAGGTCAGGATCCGGGCGTAGCCGAGGCTCACCCGCACATAAATCACGTCCGGTGACCGTTCTGTGTTAAATGTCCCGCGTGGGGGCCGGGATCTGTACAGTCGAACGACGATCGGTCGAGACCTCGTTCGCTCGCGCTGTTACACCAACGCGACGGGCCGCTCGGCCGTTTTCCGGTGACCGCGAATGGAAGGATCACCATGGGTGATTTCGACAAGCCGATCGACGCGCTCGAGCTGAGCGTCGCAGGGGTGTTGAGGCTCCTCGGCGGCGACGAAGCCGACCGTCAGCGCTATTTCGAGATCGTCAAGGGCATCACGACGCCACGCGAAGCCCTGCTCGTCAACAGCATCCTGGCAGCCACGACCACCCAGTTCGATGTCGCGAAGGAGAACCTCGCAGCGCTCGAGAAAATGGCCGCGAAGCGCTGATGAGCAGCGGCTCCGCGGTTTCGCGCGCAGGCCGCCGATGAGCGAGAGCAGCTGAGTTCGGCGTCGCTGCTGGTGATCGACCTGCGGTCGGGGACGCGCGATCCGGTGATCGCCCTACCCGAGCAGGCGACGCGTCTGCGTCGGATGCCCGGCGTGACCGGCGAGTCTGCGGCGCTGGCCATCGGCATCCACGCGCTCGACGAGGTCGCGCGGGCGACGGAGCTCGCCGTCTGGGCACGATCGGCGGGCGTGCCTATCATCGGCGTCGGCCTCGGCGCCGAGCGAGCGCTGATCGGCCCGCTCACGCTCGCGGAACGCGTCGGGTGCGCGCATTGCGCGCGGCTGCGGATCGAGGCCGCCGCGGCGATGCGCGTAGATCCGCCCGCATCCGCCGGCGTCACCTCGCGCGATCTCGCCGAGATCGTCGGCGAGGTCACGACGGTCGAGGCGGCCGCCGCGCTCGCCGCAGGCCGCGCCGGCTCGCGCATCGTCGATCACGTGCTCCATGTCGACGGGGTTGAGGTGACGCGCCACCGCGTCATCCCACTGCCCGTCTGTGCGGTCTGTGGCGGCGCGGCCACCCTTGACGGGCCTCCCGACCCGCTCGGCTTGCCCGACGAGGACGACAGCCCGCTGGCGGGATGGGTGGACGCGCTGACGGGCGTGATCCCGGCGCTGATCGTCGATCCACCCGCCTGCGATCCGCTGTCGTCACCCGTTGTCGTCACAGCGGTTCCACCACATGTGATCGACGCGGATGGCTCCATGCGACGGATGCCGAGCGGCTGGGGCAAGGGTCTCACGGCGGCCGATGCCATCCGCTCGGCGGTCGGCGAAGCGATCGAGCGCTACTCGGCCTCGCTCCCCGCGCCCGGACGCATCGTCTGGGCCAAGCCAGATGACCTGGACGGTGACGTGCTGCATCCGCAGTCGTTTCGCCTCTACACCGACGAGCAGTACGAGTCGGACGGGTTTCCGTACGTCGTGTTCGATCCAGCCGTGCTTCATCCATGGGTTCGGGGGCGGTGGCTCGGGACCGCCACCGGCGTCTGGGTTCCCGCCCTGCTCGTCTACCTGTCGTTGACGCTCGCCAGGGAGAACCTGATCTGCCAGGGCACGTCCAACGGGCTGGCCGCATCCACCGGTCACGACGACGCCGCGCGCCGGGCCGTGCTCGAGCTCGTCGAGCGAGATGCGTTCATGGCGGCGTGGATGACCGGAGCACCCGGCACCCGCGTCGCGATCGACGACGCGCTCGATCCCGCGCTGCGAGACGTCCTCGACGGCGTCGCCATGGATGGCTGCGAGGTGGATCTGCTTCTCCTGCCCCGCCCTGCCTGCGGCACGGTCGCGCTGTGCATCGCACTGGGTGACGGGGAGCGCTCGCCGGGCGTGACGATCGGGCTGGGCGCCGATCTCCACGCGCATGCGGCGGTCCGTCAGGCGATCCTCGAGCTGGCGCAGACTCGACCCCATCTCAGCCACCTGATGCGCTCCGGCACGCAGGCGACGCCTGGGGACGCAACCGCGGTCCACGAGATGCTCGATCACGCCGCCTACTACTTCCCGGTGGACCGCGCGTCCGCGTTCGCTCGGATACGCGCGAGCGGCGAGGCGGTTTCGCTGGGCCCGCTGCCCTGCCGTGAGGAGAGCTCGCTCGAATCATGCGCCAGGGCGCTGGAGCCGGCCGGCGTGCGCGTGGCGATCGTCGACGTCACGTCCCCCGACGTGGCGACAGGTCCGTTTCGGGTCGTACGCGCGGTAAGTCCCGACCTGCAGCCGATCTCGTATGGATACGGGCTCGACCGAATGCCGGTCGGACGCATCCGCGATCGCGTCGTCGCGCCGAGCCGGACGGACATCCACCCGATCTGGTGAGCCGGGTCGCCCCTATAGCGCGCGCACGTCCGCGCCGTGCGGCTCGAACGGGGCGCGCAAGACTTCCGCCCAGCCGGCCGCCTCGCTCTGCAGCTTCGCGGCGACCGCGCCGGTCGTGTCGGCGTGCGTCCAGAACAGCACCGTCGGCCCCGCGCCGGAGACCGTCGCGCCGATCGCGCCGAGCTCGCGCGCACGCTCGAGCAGCGCCATCGACCGCGGGAAGAGGTGCGCGCGGTAGGGCTGGTGCAGGCGATCCTCCAGGCCGCGCGCGATCAGGCCGAGGTCGCCGCGCGCGAGGCCGAGCGCCAGCAGCGCGCCGTGTGCGACGTTCGCGACGGCGTCGGCGAGCGGCACCGTGGTTGGCAGCGCGCGGCGCGCGACCGACGTGCGCACCGGGTCGTGCGGCACGACGAGCACGGCCTCGAGGCCGGGCGGCGGATCGAAGCGCGTGGCCTCCCCGCCCGCGACGATGACGAAGCCGCCCAGCAGCGCGGCGGCCGCGTTGTCGGGGTGGCCTTCGAGCTCCGTCGCGTCGGCGAGCAGGTCGCGGTCGTCCTCGACCAGGTGCGCCGCGGCGCTCAGCCCGGCGACGTACGCCGCCGCGCTCGAGCCGAGGCCGCCCGAGAGCGGGACCGTCGAGCGGATGCGAAACGTGAAGCGGTCGGGCGCGAGCAGCCTCGCGAAGCCGCGCACGCAGAGGTTGCGCCGGTCGCGCGCGATGTCGAGGTTCGTCTCGACGGCGAAGCGGCCCGTCTCGGCCACCTCGAGCTCGACGTGCAGCGCGAGCGCGGCGCAGAACGTGTCGAAGCCGGGGCCGAGGTTCGCCGACGAGGCCGGGACGCGCACCACGCGGCGCCGGCGCATCACCGCGCTCCGCCCAGCACGGCCTCCTCGACCGCCGCCAGGTGCGGCTCGCAGGGGATGACGCCGCCGGCCTGGTCGAGCGCGGTGCCCGGGTCCTTGAGGCCGTGGCCGGTGAGCACGCACGCGACGCGGCGCGCGCCGCCGGCGCCGTACTTGAGCAGGCCCGCCACGGAGGCCGCGCTCGCGGGCTCGCAGAACACGCCTTCGCGCTTGGCGAGCACGTTGTACGCGCGCAGGATCTCGGCGTCGGAGACCGCGCGGATCTCGCCGCGCGAGGCGGTCATCGCCTCCATCGCCTCCTCCCAGCGGGCGGGGTTGCCGATCCGGATCGCGCTGGCGATCGTCTCGGGGTGCTCGACCTTCTTGCCGAGCACGAGCGGCGCGGCCCCCTCGGCCTGAAATCCGAACAGCCGCGGCGCGATCCCGAGCTCGCCGAAGCCCTTCCACCACGCCGTGATGTTGCCGGCGTTGCCGACCGGGATGGCGAGCGCGTCGAGCTCGTCGACCTCCTCGAGGATCTCGAAGGCGCCGGTCTTCTGGCCCTCGAGGCGGTACTGGTTGACGGAGTTGACGAGCGCGATCGGGTGGTCGTCGGCGAGCGCCCGCACGAGCGTCAGCGCCTCGTCGAAGTTGCCGCGCAGGGCGATGACGCGCGCGCCGTGCATGAGCGCCTGGGCGAGCTTGCCCTGGGCGATCTTGCCCTCCGGCACGATGACGGCGCAGGTGAGGCCCGCGCGGGCGGCGTACGCCGCGGCGCTCGCGGCGGTGTTGCCGGTCGACGCGCAGATGACGGCCTTCGCGCCCTCGCGCACGGCGGCGCTCAGCGCGCAGGTCATGCCGCGGTCCTTGAACGAGCCGGTCGGGTTGAGGCCCTCGAGCTTCAGCCAGACCTCGGACTCGACGAGCTCGGAGATGTGCGGCGCGTGGACGAGCGGCGTCGCGCCCTCGCCGAGCGAGACGACGGGGTCGTCCAGCGCGAAGGGCAGGCGGTCGCGGTAGCGCTCGATGAGGCCTTGCACGAGGGCCAGCCTACTGCCGTGCGGCCATGGGTCGATCTTCGCTCGTGTGCCGCCCGCCGCGCGAGTCGCGCGCAAAAGCTACGCAATTTGCGGGACGCGCGTGCGCGGACGGGGGCGAACTTCCGCCGCCCGCTCCTCTGCATGGAAAGGGCCCGCGCACGAGGCCCTGCGAACGGAGGACGAACCCATGCGCATACGCCTCATCGTGATCCTCGTCGTGGCCACGATCGCGCCGGCGGCGCCCGCGAGCGCGCACGGGGTGACGGCGACAATCACCCCGCCGGCCGTGCCGGTCGTCGAGGACAGCGCGTTTCCCATCGAGTTCGCGGGTGACGTGTCGTCGCTTCCCTACGGCGAGGGCTACGTCGAGGCCCGCATTCGCGCCGGCGTGCAAACGCCCTGTGCCGCGACTGAGCTCCAAGACCCCGGCGCCCACGTCCTCGTCGGCCCGCCCGGCGCCAATCATGTCCATGGCGCGTTCAGCGTTGTCGGTAGCTACGAGCCGGACGAGCCTGGCGAGTACCTGATCTGCGCGTGGATCGTCGACGGGCTCAACGAGTCGGGGCCGCCCGTGGCGACGACGATGACCGTGCGCCCGCCGGTGCTGCGGCTCGCGGCGACCGCGCCGGCCGGCGCGAAGATCGGGGAGCCGTTCACGGTCACGGTCGACTACGAGGCGGAGGTGTCGCGCTTCCTCACCGTCCTGATCCTCCGCGGGACGCGCTGCCCGCTCGCCAGTCGGATTCTCGGGGCGATCTTCGGCCAGCCCGCGATCGTGGCCGACAACGCCGAGGTCGTCGGCCCGGGCTCGGCGACCCGCACCGTCCGTCTCCCGCGGGCCGGGACGTACGCGGTGTGCGGGTACCTCGACGAGCAGGTCCTCGGCAGCGAGCGGGCGGATCTGGTCGTCAAGGCGGCGACCGTCGTCGTCGAGCCGCTGTTTCGCGCCTGCGCGAGCGTGGGCGGCCGCCGGCAGATCCACGGCGTACGGGCGCGCGACGTGTCGTGCGTCGCCGCGCGGTCGGTCGCGCGCCGGTGGGGAGCGCCGCGCCGCGCGCCGCGCCGGGTCGGCGCCTACCGCTGCTTCGCGCGCTCCGGGAGCGTGACGTGCACCGCCGGCTCCGCGCAGGTGCGGTTCCGCTACGCGCGCCGGTAGTACCCATGATCGAAGGTGGGGCCGTTGGCGGGTACACTCGCGGCGTGGCCAGCCGACATCCCCGCGTTCAGGTGCCTGTCGATCCCGAGGTCGCCCGGGCGATCGAGCGGGGCCGGCGCGTCGTCGGCCCGGGTGCGCCTGCGTCGCAGGTTCTGCGCGAGCTCGCGCTGCGCGGCGCGGCGGCGATCGAGTCCGACGCGGAGGCAGAGGCGGCTGCGGAGGAGCTCCTGGTCGGCGTCGCACACGGCACCTCCGGGCTCGATCTCGACGGCCTTCGCACCGTGCGCGAACGCGCGTGGCGCTGACCTGGACGGGCGGCCCGTGGGTCGCGGACACGTCGGCCTGGGCTCGCGCGTCGGCGCCGGATGTCGCTGCGCGATGGGCGGAGGCGGCGCGGGCGGGCGATCTCGTCGCGTGTCCAGTCGTCACGCTGGAGCTCCTGTTCAGCGCACGCGACGCGGCGGACGTGGAACGACTGGCAGCGGCTCTCGCCGCGCTCAAGCAGGCGCCCGTGACGCGAAGCGTGACCGACGCCGCGATCGCTGCGGTCCGTGAGCTCGCGGCGCAGGGCTCCGCCGGCGCCCATCGCGTCCGCGTCCCGGACGCGCTCGTGGCGGCCGCCGCGTCGGAGCGGGGCTTCGGCGTCCTGCATTACGACCATTGTTTCGATCGGCTCGCCGCGGTGCTCGGCTTCGAGAGCCAATGGGTCGCCCCTGCCGGCACGCTCGCCTGAGGTGCCGCGACCCGGAGGGCATGGCGCGCGGCCTGTCAGCCGCGCCGCTCTTGCGCGATCGAGCGGCGGATGTCAGGTTGGTCCGCATCCGACGATCGCGGGGAAACGTGACCAGCCTGAGCGGTGGTGACGGCGACCTGTTCGCAACCATCCGCCCGGCCGGTGGGACGCCGTGCGCGCCGACGCGCGGCGGCGACCCGGGAAGCCCGCGTCGGGGGTGCGTACTACACGTCTGTGGAGGATGTCTTCAGCATCACCGGCAGCTACGCGGCGCCGGCGCCCGGCACCTACCTCATCTGCGCGTGGATCGAGGACTTCGATGGATCCGGTCCTCCCGCGAGCGCGACCGTGACCGTCAGGCCAGCCACCCTGCAGATCGCCGCGGCGGCACCGCCGACCGCGCAGCGAGGGGTGCCCTTCGCCGTCGGCGTCAACTACCAGGCGGAGGTGCCTCGGTACCTGACGGTGCTGGTGGTTCGCGCCTCGAGCTGCTCGATCAGCAGCCAGGCCCTGCGCGGCATCAGCGCGAGCACGGTCGAGGTCGCCGACTACAAGAGCGTGTCCGGCACGGGGAGCCTGATCCCGCTGCACTGTTCAAGAGCTGCGGGTACGTGGGCGGCCGCAGGAACATCCGCAACGTGCGGGCGCGAAACGTCACCTGTGCGAGCGCGAAGACCCTCGCGCGACGGTGGGCAAACCGGCGGCGCGCGCCGCGGCAGCTCGGCTCGTACCGGTGCTTCGCGCAGTCCGGGAACGTGACCTGCATCGCCGGGACCAGGCAGGTGAGGTTCAGGTTCGGGCGTCGCTAGGCGGGCTAGACGAACTGCTCGTCGATCACGCGGATCGCGCGCGGCGGGGAGCGCAGGAAGGCGAGCTCGGCGATCTCGGCGACGGCGGCGAAGAAGCGCGACTCGAGCAGCGGGTGGACGACCATGACGAGCCGGGCGCGCTCGCCGAGCCCCTTCTGCACCACGGACTTGATCGAGGCGCCGTGCTCGCCGAGGATCTGCGCGACCGAGGCGAGCACGCCCGGCTGGTCCTCGACCTCCATGTGCAGGTAGAACGCCGACTCGACGTCGTCGACGATCTCGAGCGCCTGCGTCGTCTCGGGCGTCGACGCGGGCGGGATCATCGCGCTGATGACGTCGCCGAGCACGGCGCTCGCCGTCTGCGGGCCGCCAGCCCCCGGTCCCGACATCGTGATCTCCGTGATCGCCTCGGACTCCACCGTGATCGCGTTGAACGGACCGTGCACGCTCGCCAGCGGATGGCCCTCGTACAGAAACGCCGGATGCACGCGCACGGCGAGCTTGCCGTCGATGCGCTCGGCCGTGCCGATGAGCTTCAGCCCCAGCCCCAGCTCCTCGGCGTACTCCATGTCGTCGGAGGTGATCAGCTCGATGCCCTCGTACGTCACCTGGTCGATGTGCACGGGCGTGTCGAACGCCAGCCGCGCGAGGATCGCCATCTTCGCCGCCGCGTCCTTGCCGTTGACGTCGTCGGACGGGTCGGACTCGGCGTAGCCGAGGCGCTGCGCGTCGGCCAGCGCATCCGCGTAGGAGCAGTGCCGGCTGGCCATCTCGGACAGGATGTAGTTCGTCGTCCCGTTGACGATCCCGTGTATGCGGTCGACGTGCGCGCCCGCGAGCGACTCCTGCAGGACGCGGATGACCGGCACGACGCCCGCCACCGCGGCCTCGAAGCGCAGCTGCACGCCATGCTCGCGGGCCACCGCCCACAGCTCCTCCCCGTGATGCGACAGCAGCTGCTTGTTCGCCGTCACGACGTGCTTGCCCGCGCGCATCGCCCGCAGGACGTACTCGTGCGCCGGGTCCAGGCCGCCCATGAGCTCGACGACGAGGTCGCAGCCCGCGAGGATCTCCTCGAAGTCGCCGCGCGAGCGCGTGAGGATCCCGCTGACCTGCGGGCGCAGGCCGGTGATCGCCGCGACGTGGTCGGCGCGATCGCCGAGCAGCGTCTCGAACGCGCCGCCGACGGTCCCGTGACCGAGCAGCCCGATCTTGAATGGCTCAGACATCGCGAGCGGCGAGGTCCTCGTACGTCTCGCGCCGGACGACGAGCCGGGCGTCGCCGCCCGACACGAACACGACCGGCGGGCGCGGCACGCCGTTGTAGTTGTTGGCCATCGCGTGGCCGTAGGCGCCGGTCGCGGGCGTGACGACGACGTCGCCGACGCGCGGATCGGCGAGCTCGACGTCGCGCACGATGACGTCGCCCGACTCGCAGTGCTTGCCGGTCAGCCGCGACGGCGTGCCGCCGCCGAAGCGATCGGCGATCTGCGCCTCGTAGACGGCGCCGTAGAGCATCGGGCGCAGGTTGTCGGACATCCCGCCGTCGACCGCGACCCACGTCGACACGTTGCGCTTGACGCTCTGCACCGTGTACAGCGTCACCGTCGAGTTCGCGACGAGCGCGCGGCCGGGCTCCTCCAGCAGCCGTTTGCCGGGCCCGAAGGCTCGCTCAGCCGCGTCGACCTTCGCGGCCACGTAGTCGCCGATCCGCGGGGGCTCCTGCTCGGACGTGTACGCCACGCCGAGCCCGCCGCCGAGGTTGTAGGTCCCGAAGTCGCCGAGCGTCGCGATCGCCTCGATCGCCCGCCGGAACGGGTCGAGCTCGAGGATCTGCGAGCCGATGTGGATGTGCAGGCCGGCGAGGTCCAGCGCCGCGGAGTCGGCGGCGCGCGCGATCGCGGCCGGCGCGTCGGCCATCGAGAAGCCGAACTTCGTGTCGGCCTGGCCGGTGGAGATCTTGTCGTGCGTCTTGCCGCGCACGTCGGGTGCGACGCGCAGCAGCACCGGCTGCGGCGGCCCGTCGCCGACGACCGCCTCGAGGCGCTCGATCTCGTCGCCGTTGTCGATGACGATGTGCCCGACGCCGGCCGCGCGCGCCTGGCGCAGCTCGTCGACCGACTTGGCGTTGCCGTGCATGTAGATGCGCGCGGGGTCGAAGCCTCCGCGCAGCGCGAGCGCGAGCTCGCCGCCCGACGCGACGTCGCACGCGATGCCCTCCTCCGCGAGCACGCGGTACACCGCAGTGCAGGGGAACGCCTTGGACGCGAACAGGACGTCGAAGTTGTCGGTGCGCGCGCGGAACGCCTCGACGAACGTCTGCGCGCGGGCGCGCAGGTCGTCCTCGACGACGATGTAGGCCGGCGTGCCGAACTCCCGCGCGAGCTCGACCGCGTCGCAGCCGCCGAGCTGCAGGCGGCCGTCCTCGTCGAGGCGGCTCGCGATCGGATAGGCCTGCGAGAGCTGGGTGCGCGTCGGCAGCATGTGCGGATCGGAGAGTATGCGCTCAGATGCCAACCGAGCCTGGCGCCGTGGCGATCGGAACAGCCGACGGCCTCGCGTACGCGCTGGTCGCCCCCGCGACCGCGCGCGGCGGGGTGGTCATCCTGCACGGCGCGGGATCGTGCAAGGAGAACCACCTCGACTTCGCGCGGCGCTGCGCGGCCGCAGGCCTCGCGGCGATCGCGTTCGACCAGCGCGGCCATGGCGCGAGCGAAGGCGTCCTCGGCGCGGGAGCGCTTGACGACGTCGCGACGATCGCGGCGCTGCTGCCCGCCCGGCCGGTGTTCCTGCGCGGCTCGTCGATGGGCGGCTTCGTCGCGCTCGCGGCGGCGCAGCGGGTCGGCGCGCGGGGCGTCGTCGCGATCTGCGCGGCCGGCGGCGCCCAGCTCGCGGCCGGCGTGCGCTCGCGCCAGCTCGGCTTCCGCGCCGACGTCCCCGCGCTCGAGGCGATGCTCGCCAGCGTCGACCTCGCGGCAGCGGCGCGCGCGCTCGGGCCCCACCTGCTGCTCCTGCACGCCGAGGCGGACGAGAGCGTGCCGGTCGAGCACTCCGCGGCGCTGCACGCGCAGGCCGCCGGCAGCCGCTTCATCCGCGTCCCCGGCGGCGACCACCGCTCGGTCCAGCACGACCCGGCGCTGCAGGACGAGACGGTGCGCTTCATGCTCGAGCGAGCGGCGTAGCGCCTACGGCGGCACAGTGCCCCGCGTTGGCCCTGCGCTGGCTACGGTCCAACGCCCAGATTCACGAGCGCCAGAGCAGCATCAGCCAGCGCTGCGCGATGTGCAGGATCCCGTCGGCGTCGCGATGCGCGTGCAGCCCGGTGACGTCGCCGCCCGCCGCCTCGACCGTGAGGGCGTCGAGCACCGCGTCGCGCGCGGCCGCCGGCGGCGCTGCCGACGTCAGCCATCGCTCGACCGCCATCGCCTGGCGGCGCACCTCGACGGTGAGCCGTCCCTCGCCCAAGGCGGACATCATCGAGGACGCCTCCGCGTCGGTGAAGGCATGCGTGTGCGAGGGGTCGCGCAGGATCTCGAGCTCGTCGTGGCGCGCTCCCCCGTTGGCCATGTCGATCATCGCGACCAGTCCACCGGGGCGCGCGACCCTCGCCATCTCATGCAGTACGGCGCGCTGATCGGGGAGGTGATGGAAGGCGAACCGGCTGACGACGACGTCGAACTCGTCGTCGGCGAACGGCATAGCCGACGCGTCGGCCTCGACGAACCGCACGTTGTCCGGCGCGACCCGCCGACCGGCCTCCAGCAGCTCCGGCGTCAGGTCGAGCACGGTGAACGCTGCCGCCTGGTCGGCCAGCGCGCGCGACAGATGGCCGGCTCCGCCGCACACGTCGAGCACGCGATCCGAGGTTTGGAGCGCGAGCGCGTCGGCGATCCAGCTCGCGATCGACTCGTTGGCGAAGAAGGACCCGCTCGCCGCGAACGAGGGCGCCTGACGAACGAACTCGCGCCGCACGATCTCCTCGTGCGACAGGCCAGACGGTGGATCGACGGACCGCGCGCTTGTCATGTGTCACCTCGTTCTCCGAAGGTCAGCGATCAGGGTGTGGCGAGTATCGAACCGCCTGGCCGGGCGCGCATCAATGAGATCCCCGGAACGGCCGGGACGAAGAGAGTGCGCCGCCTGCATCCCGAGCGGCGCCGTCGCTCACATCAACGCGGCGCCGCGCCATCCGGTGGCGGCTCGAAGGATCGTGCCACCTGCGCGCGCGAGGTGACGCCGAGCTTGACGAAGATGCTACGCAGGTGTGACTCGATCGTCTTCTCGGAAAGAAACAGGTGAGCGGCGATCTCACGATTGGTGCGGTGCTCGCGGACCAGCAGCGCGACCTCGCGCTCGCGGCCGCTGAGGGCCGCGACGCCCACGCTGCCGGAAGGCGCTCGCTGCCCGCTGCGGCTCACGCGGCGCCCGATGCGGCGCAGCTCGCGCACCGACTGCTCGCGCCAGCGCTGCGCGCCACACGCCGCGAACTCGGCCTCGGCCACGCGCAGCAGCTCCCCGGCGCGCGTGCGAGCGCCACCGGCTGCATGCGCCCGGCCGGCGAGCAGGTGCGCGCGCGCAGCCTCGATGCGCGCGCCGCAGCCGCCGGCGTGTTCGCCCGCGGCCTCCGCGAGCACCGCCGCAGCCCTGGCCTCCCCGCGAGCGAGCAGGACCTCCGCGCTCGTGCGGTCGGCGAAGGCCTGCGAGATGGGGACGCCGAGCGCGTCGGCGACCGCTGCGCTGCGACGCGCCCAGCCGGCGGCCGCCTCGTCGTGTCCGAGCGCGAGCTCGGCCCGGGCGAGCACGTCCCACGCGAGCGGACGACCCGCGGCGAACCACAGCGGAAGGCCGGGACCACCGAGGGTCTCGAGCACAAGCTCGATCGCGTGCTGGTGCTCGCCTGCCTCGACGAGCGCGCTCGCGCATCGCCACGCGGCCGTCCCCATGAGCGGGGACATGTTCAGCGTCCGAGTAGCACCCATAGCCTGCCGTCCGGCAGCTACCGCGAGGTCGATCCGACCCGCGTCCGTGAGTGCGGCGCAGCGCGCCGTCTGGGCCCAGACGAGGGCCATCGGGCCGGCGTCGCCAGCGGCTTCGAGGCACTCGTCCGCGAGCTCCAGCGCGTCCCCGAGTCGCCCGAGCACGCTTAGGACGAGAGATCTCCCGGCCATGAGCCCGATCAGGAGGTGATTGCGTCCGCCTCGCCGCGAGAGGGCGGTCGCCCGTGCGAACTGCTGCTCGCTCTGCTCAAAGCGGCCCATCATCCAGCCGGCGATCGCAAGGTAGTAGACCGTGTCGGGGAGGCCGGCGAGCTGGCCGTCGTCAAGGGTCGCCAGCATCAGCGCCGCGTCGTCGTAGGCGACGCTGGCGGGCGCGACATCGCCCGCGACGAACCGCCCCAGGCTCAGCAGCGCCATGCCCCCGACCTGCAGCCCGGGGTCCCCCAGCGTCCGGCCGATGTCGAGGGCGCGTTGCGCGCTGTCGCACATGAGCTGCGGCGGCGCGGCGCCCGCGCTGCAGGCCGACAGCTCGAGCTCGACGAGCGCCGTCTCGCGCGTCCCGGCGAGGCACCCGTCGCGCGCTGCCAGCAGCCGCCGCAGTGCCTGATCGTGAAGCCCCAGCAGTCGCTCGACGCCCGCGCACCCTACGATCGCGCCGACGTCGGCTCCGCGCTCGCCACCGGCACGCAGGTCCAACGCGGACAGCCATGTCGCGCGGCTGTCGTCGAGCCGGCCGGCGGCGGTCAAGGCCTCCGCGACCTCGGGGAGCAGTCCCCGGCGAAGCTCGCTCAGCGCCCCATGCTCGGGCACGAGTCGCAGCGCCGCCTCCCACCAGCGTGCCGAGCTTTCGGGCGCTCGCCCCGCGGCGGCGGCCCCGGCCTGTGCGAGCAGGTCGATCGCCGCCTCGTCGCCGACCGCCGCGGACTGCTCGACGTGTGCGGCGCAGGCCATCGGGCCGGCGCCGCGCTCTGCGAGCACCGCAGCCGCGCGCGCATGAGCGATCAGCCGCCTGCCGCCCGTGATCGACCCGTACACGGCGTGACGGACGAGCGGATGGCGAAAGCGAAACCGCCGCGCCACCCGCATCTCCCGGATGAGGTCGCTCTCGAGCAGCTCGTCGAGCGCCGACAGGGCTCGCGGGAGCTGGACGCCGGCGATCAGCGCGACCACGTGCGGCTCGAACGGCTCACCCGCGACCGCGGCAGCACGGACGAGCGCCTGAGCGGTGGGCGACAACGCCGCGACCTCTTCGGCCAGCACGCTCGCGACGACTCGGGGCACGTCGCCGATCGGGGTGCCCGCGTCCCGGCCATGCCCGGCGGGGATCTCCGGTGCGCGCGCGAGCTGCTCAAGATAGAAGGGGTTGCCACCGCTCTGGTGGTACAGAAGGTCGCGGGCACCGCGAGCCCTGACGTCGCCGAGCAGCGCCATCGCATCGGGGTAGCTCAGCGGCCCGAGCTCGACGCGCACGATCGGAGCCTCCGGGCGCACGAGCGCGAGCGCGAGCGTCGCCGGCGCGCGGCCGGCTCGGTAGGCCATCGCGAGCAGCAGCGCTGCCCGCGGCGGACGCAGTAGCAGCGCGGCGATCAGCTCGCAGGACGCAGGGTCGGCCCAGTGCAGATCGTCGAGCACGAGCACGATCGGGCGCGCGAGCGCCAGACGCTCCAACAACGCCCGCACCGCGCGGTGAAGGCGGAAGCGCTCGGTGGCGAGCAGCTCGGCGGGTGCGCCGACAATGCCCTCCAGCGACGGGAAGACCGCCGCCAGCTCCGCCATGCGGTCGATCCCTCGCAGCTCGCCGCCGGCGTACGCCGCGGCGACGTGCTCGTCCAGCGCGTCGATGAACACCCCGAACGGCAGCTCGCGTTCGAACTCAGCCGCCCGGCCTGTCAGGACGACCCGCTCGTGATCGCCGCCGTCGATCGTCCCAAGGAGCGTCGTCTTGCCGATGCCGGCCTCGCCGACGATCTCCACGACACGCGCCGGGCCGCCGCGGGTGAGAGATCGCACCGCCCCCTCAAGCACAGCGCGTTCGTCGCCGCGACCGACTAGCTGCGGTGAAGCTGGCGCCGGCATGCGCACCTCCGAGTTGACCCCCTGAGTGTGACCCCGCCTGCGACGCCTGGCAAACGCGTCGCGACCCGCGGCTCGCTGATGTGACCGCGGACCTCGCACACAAACAGCTGCTCGAATGACCGCTCGGCCGAAGCGACGCGGATGTGCGCCATCGCGCACACGTTCCGGGAAAACCCCTGATGCCGGCGGCACGCTCGCTCCCCATGCTGGGCAAACGCGGCACAGCGCCGACCATCACACAGCTCGCAGCGGATGCATCACGCGCGGCGAGCCATCCAACCATGCGCTCACCGTGCATGAGAGAGAGGTTGACATGACCACGTGGATCGCACACCACGGCATGACGTCCACCGAATACCAGGCGACGTTCACCAAGCTGGTTGGTGACGGCTACCGCCTCGTCGAGATCGACGGCTATGGCGAGAACGGCCAAGCCCACTACGCGGCGATCTTCGCCAAGGGCGGCGGACCGGCGTGGATCGCACGCCACGGGCTGAGCGCGTCGGCGTTTCAGCACGAGTTCGACACGCGCACCAAGGACGGCTACCGCCTCGTCGAGATCAGCGGCTACAGCGTCAACGGGGAGACGCTTTACGCCGCGATCTTCGACAAGAGCACGGGTCCCGCCCGGGTCGCGCGCTTCGGCATGACCTCCCTCGAGTACCAAGCCTGGTTCAACAAGCTCGTGAGCGAGGGGTACCGCCTGCGCAACGTCGACGGCTACGCCGTTGGCAACGAGGCGCGCTTCGCCGCGATCTTCGACAAGGGCACAGGTCCCGCATGGATCGCGCGACACGGCATGACCTCCGACGAGTACCAGAGGGAGTTCGACGCTCGCGTGGGCGAGGGCTACCGGCTGCGTCTGGTCAGCGGCTACGCGGTCGCCAACCAGGCGCGATACGCCGCGATCTTCGAGGAGATGACCGGTCCCGCCTGGGTCTCGTTTCACGGGATGACCGCGAGCGGCTACCAGACGCAGTTCGACAAGCTCGTCAAGCAGGGCTACCAGTCTGGATTGGGTCAGCGGGTACGTCGTCGCCGGGGTGACGCTCTACGCGGCGATCTGGAGCCGGCCCGCGGCCGTCAACCTGCTCAAGAACCCGGGCTTCGAACAGGCGGCGCTCGCACCGAGCGTCCTCACCGGCAAGAAGCAGCCCGGGATCTCGGCGGCTCCGGAATGGCGCACGTGGAACAACACCGGCCCGAAGACGACGACCGAGATCCTCCCGAGCACCCGGCCCGGCGGCTCCAAGCAGATGTTGCACGTGACGACGCTGGGCCAGGACGATGGCATCGATCAGATCTTCGGCGCGCTCGGCACCGGGCCGGCGAAGACGAAGTCCGGAGCTTGGGTGTTCGTCCTGCGTGGAAGCGTCGGCATCGGAACCGGCAACGGTGGCGGCACGTCAGACCATGACGACGAGACCAGTGTCCACGGTCAGTGGACGCACCTCGAGGCAGACAACGGCGCGACGCCTGCCAACGCGTTCATCGTGTTCGCGACATCGCCCGGAGGCGCCAGCTTCTACGTCGACGACGTCTCGGTCGTGGCGGCGTGACAGCGGCGCTGCGGCGCGCGGAGGACCCGCGCGCCGCTGCGGGCGCCATCAGCGCTGCCGGTGGCCCAGCGCGCGGCCGAGCACGTTGCCCGCGCCCTCGACGATGTCCGCGAGGACGTCGCCGACGTTGGACAGCACCTCGCCCAGCTCAGGGCTGAGGGGCTTGACGCCCTCGCCAAGATCCTCGGTCAGCGTGCGCACCGCTCCGGCGAGGCCGTCGGTCGCGTTGTTGACGCCCGCTCCGACGGGCTCGAGCGGGGCGCGCGGCGGGGGCGCCGCGGCGGCCGGAGGCGGTGGCGCCTGCGGCCGGGCGGGGGGTGGCGGAGGCGGCGGGGGCGGGGGCGTGGCGGGCGCCGCGGGTTCGTCGACGAACGCCGATGCCTTGGCCGGTCGCCGTCGCGCGGGCGTGGCCTTCGGTGCGCGCTCGCCGCGCACAACGACCGCCGGCGCGGGACGCTGGCGCCGTGCTCGCGGCCGGGCCGGCGCCGCGGGCGCGCCGCGATCCTGAATCCGCACCGCCTGCGCCGATCCGCTGTGCTGCTCGCCGGAGAGGAAGCTGAAGCCGAGCAGCCCGGCGGCGAAGGAGAAGGCGACGACGACGCCCGCCAGCACGGCGCTCGCAACGCCGATGCCCTGCATGAGGGTGCGCGAGGGGCGGCGGAACATGGCTCGAACGAGCGGACGAGGCCCGTCCTGACTCATCGGCCCGGGGTGCCGCGGACTTGATCCCGGGGTCCCTGGGTTGGCGCGTTGGCGCTCTTCGCTAAGTGAGAACGGTTTTCGATAATCTGCCTCCGATGCGCTGGCTCACCGATCCGCTGTCGGCTCCGTTCATGCAGCGGGCGCTGCTCGCGGTGCTGCTGCTGTCGGTCGCGGGCGGCCTGCTCGGCGCGTGGATCGTCCTGCGGCGGCTCGCGTTCTTCGCCCACGCCGTCGGCAGCGCGACGTTCCCCGGCCTCGTCGTGGCCGGCCCCTGGGGGATCGCCCCGCCGCTCGCCGCACTGGCCGCGGGGCTCGGCTTCGCGGGCCTGCTCTCCCGCGTCACCCGCGGCGGCGCCACGAGCTCGGACGCGGCGACCGGCCTGCTGCTCGCGGGCGCGCTCGCACTTGGCAGCGTCCTGGCGAGCGACGTCTACCGCTCCGGCGTCGGCGTAGACCGATTGCTCTTCGGCACGCTCCTCGGCCTGAGCGACGCCGACCTGTGGCTCGCGGCCGCCGCCGCCGTCGCAGCGCTCGTCGCTACGGCCGCGTTCGCGCGCACCTGGCTCGCGACGGGCTTCGATCCCGGCGCGGCGCGCGCGCTCGGCGTGCCGGCCGCGCGCGGCGACTGGCTGCTGCTCGCCCTGCTCGCCGCATGCGTCGTCGCCGTGCTGCCGGCCGTCGGTGCGCTACTCGTCAGCACGCTGCTCGTCGTCCCGGCGGCGACCGCGCGGCTGCTCACCGGCTCGCTCGGCGCCCTGCTCGCGACCGGCGTGGCGCTCGCGGCTGCCGAGGGCGTGACCGGGCTGCTGCTCGCCTATCACCTCGACCTCCCCCCCGGTCCTGCCATCGCGATCGTCGGCGGCAGCGTGTTCGCGCTCGTGGCGGTTGCGTCCGCCGCGCCGTGGCGGCGCGCCGGAGCGGTCGCATGAGCGCGCCGGCGCGGATGGAGGTCACGGACCTCGCGGCGTCCTACAACGGCGGCCCGCCCGCGCTGTGCGGCGTGACCTTCGCTGCCGGCGCCGGCCAGGCCGTCGCGGTCCTCGGACCCAACGGCGGCGGCAAGACCACGCTCTTCAGGGCGCTGCTCGGCGAGCTGGGGACGGTCACCGGCAGCGTGGCGATCGGCGGCGCGACGGCCTACGTCCCGCAGACCGAGCGCTCGCGGCTGGACTTCCCGGTCAGCGCGCTCGACGTCGCGCTCATGGGCGCCTACGCGCGGACGTCGTGGTACCGCCGGATCCCGGCCGCCGACCGCGCGCTTGCCCGCGCCGCGCTCGAGCGCGTCGGCCTCGCCGAGCACGCGCGCAAGCGGTTCGGCGCCATGTCGGGCGGGCAGCGCCAGCGCGTGCTCATCGCCCGCGCGCTCGTGCAGGACGCGGGCGTGCTCCTGCTCGACGAGCCCTTCGCCGGCGTCGACCAGACGAGCGAGGAGGCGATCATGGGCATCCTCGACGACCTGCGAGCCGAGGGCCGCGTGCTGCTCATCGCCACGCACGACGTCGAGCAGGCCCGCCGCTGGGACCGCGTCCTGTGCCTGCGGCGCGAGCAGATCGCGTACGGCCCGCCGGCCGGCACGCTGACGAACGCCGTCCTCCAGGCGACCTACGGCGCGGAGATCGTGATGCTCGACTGCGGCCACCGCGCCGTCGCCGTGCAGCACCACGCGCACTGATGCCCGCTCGCGCCACTTCACGTGCACCGGCCGCGCGGTCCACAGGAGCGGCGAGGTGACCGAGATCCTCCACTCCGGCCTGCTGCAGCGCGCGCTCGTGGAGATCGTCGTGCTCGGCGCGGCGTGCGGCGCGCTCGGCGTCTGGCTGCTGCACCTGCGCCAGGCCTATGCCGCCGAATCGCTCGCGCACGCGATGCTGCCCGGGCTCGTGCTGGCATCGCTGGCCGGCGTGCCGCTGCTGCTGGGCGCGGGCGCCGGGATCCTCGTGACCGCGACGCTCATCGCGCTCGCCGCCCGCGACACCCGCGTCGGCTCGGAGGTCGCCGTCGGCGTCACGGTCACGACGGCGTTCGGCCTCGGCGCGGTGCTCGCGCTCGCGCCCGACGTCCCCGTCGGCCTGGACAAGCTCCTGTTCGGCGACCTGCTCGGCGCCGGCACGAGCGATCTCGTCGCCGCGGGCGCGCTCGCGGCGCTCGTCGCTCTCGCGCTCGTCGCGGGCCACCGGCGGCTCACCGTCGCCGTGTTCGACCCCGTCTCGGCCCCGTCGCTCGGCGTGCGACCCGCGCGGGTCGAGCTGGCGCTGCTCGCGCTGCTTGCGATCGCTGTGGTCGCCGCGGTGCTGAGCCTCGGCAACCTGCTCGTGTTCGCGCTGCTCGTCGCGCCCGCGGCGGGGGCGATGCGGCTCGGGCGCAGCGTCCGCGCGCAGGTGCTGCTCGCGGCGGCGCTGGGCTCGGCGGCCGGCGCGCTCGGGCTCGCCGCGAGCGCGCAGCTCGACGTCGCGGCCGGCGGATCGGTCGCGCTCGCGGCGGTCGCGCTCTACGTCGCGGCGGCGCTCGCCCGTCCCGCCGGGCCGCGCGCCGGCCGCGCGCGACGCTCGCCGGTCGAGGCGCTCGGCTCGCAACAGGCCTAGCACGGCGCCGCCGCTCGGCTCGGCGGCAGACGTGGCAAGGCGACGCTCCCGCCGGCGGCCCCTCGGCAGGTCGCGCCGGCGCGGCCCCGCCACCGCGACCTGGCCGCCCTCCAACGGCCGCCCCCGCCATCGCGTCCTGGCCGCCCTCCGACCGCGCGCCCCGCCGTCGCGACCTGGCCGCGCCGGCCAGCGGCGCGCCCGCCCCTACAACGGCAGCTCGAGCGTGCTCCGCACCGTCCGCCCGCTCGCGAGCAGGGCGTCGACCGCGACCTCCCCGCCGCCGAAGAACTCGCCGTCGTAGACGACGAGGAACGCGCCGCTGCGCCCGGACGGCCGCAGGGTGCGCACGTCGCGCGGCGTGCGCACGGTGACCGCGCGCACGTCGCCGCGAGCGAAGCCGCTGACGACCGTGCGGCCGGGCAGCGTCCGCCGCTGCACGCGCGCGCGCCCCGGCGACAGCGCGGACGCGTCGCCGTCCATGCCCGAGGTGATGCCGAAGACGACCGGCTCGGTCGGCGCGCGGTCACACCTGCCTGCCTCGAACAGCGGGACGGGATGAAACGCGCCACGGCGCTGGTCGACCGAGCCGACCTGATCGCCCACGATCCGGCCCTCGGAGGTGCAGACCCTGCCACCGGCCAACCGCCAGACGAGCTCCCCCCACGGCTGGGCGCCCTCGGGGTCGGGCGCGCGGGTCTCGATGCGCGCCGACCCCGCGACGACCGCAGCCGGCCGGAAGCCGGGCCGCGAGGACGAGACGCGCCGCCCGCCGACACGCGCGCGGATGACGGCGCCGCGCTCCAGCCGCGCCGGCGGCGCGACGGCCAGGAACGCTCCGCGGCGTGAGCTGCGCACGACCGCGGACGGGCCGAGGCCCCCGACGGTGACGTCGCGAGCGCCGGCGGGAGCGAGACCCCAGACGACCGTCGCCACCGGCCGCGGCGCATAGGCGAGCCCGTCGTCGAGCAGCGTCTCGTCGCGGCTCGTGATCGCGGCGCGCCGCTCGCGCGAGGCCGCGCAGACCGCACCCACGTCGCTCGGCGGCTCGGCCGAGGTCGCGCCGGGCAGCCTGAAGACGCCCGCGACGAGCCGCCCCAGCGCGACGCAATCGAGCAACCGACCGCTGCCGCGGCCGCGCGCACGCCAGCTGCGCAGCGCCCAGTCGCCCCCGCCGTCACGCGCGCGAACCCGCAGCTCGATTCGCGTCGTGCCGTCGATCGCCACGAGGCTGCTGCGCGCCGGCCCTGTCACGGGGCCGGGGTCGACCGCGACCGGATGGCGCAGCTCGCTGCGCTGCGGGGCGCCGCCCTCGGCGCGGAGGTTCTGACCGCCGGTGTACGAGCGCGACGTCCCGTCGGCGAGCGTCACATGCACCCGCACGCCAAACGGGTCGGTGCCGCCGGGCAGCACGGCGATGAAGCCCGTCCCGTCGCCGGACAGGTCGACGAGCCGGCGCGAGCCTCCGTGCTCGACCTCGATCGCCCGCACCGTGTCGGACGCCGCGCCCCAGACGAGCGTGCGCGGCGCGTGCGAGCCCCACGGAAACCGCCCGCGCTGCGCGCCCGCCGCACCGCCGCGCGGAAACGCCGCGACGTCGAAGAACAGCGCGTCGCGGTCGAGGTCGCCACAGAGCGGGGCCATGAGCGGCGACAAGCGCTGCGTGCGGCCATGCGCGCGGCGAGCCTGGACGCAGGTCTGCCCCGCCCGCGAGCCGCTTGTCCACCGCGACGCGCGCGCTACCCACCGAGGGCCGCCGTCCGGATCGCGGTCCTGCCCGCCGGCGGACACGCCGAAGGCGAACGATCGCTGCGAGCCGTCGGCGTACGTCAGCCGCACCTGCGGGCGCAGCTCCTCGACGTAGCCGGAGTAGACGGCGAGGAACGTCCCACCGCTGCCCGGCCGCAGCGCGCGCGACGCACCCTCGGCCGTCGTCACCTGCACCTCGCGCAGCCCGTTGCCGCCCACGCCGTTGACGACGGTCCGTACACGCTCGCGGCTCGCGGCGTCGAAGACGCGCGCGCCGATCAGGACCGCGGCGAGCGCGCGATCGCCGCACGCGTCGACGCCGGCGAGCGGCAATCGCCGGAAGCGGCTGTCGAGGCCCACGAGCCCGAACTTGCCCTCGACGACCTGCCCGACCGCGCTGCAGAGCTGGCCGGTCTCGCTGCGCGACACGCGCAGGTCCCACGCCGGGCCGCCCCCGGGGTCCGCCGCGTCGAGACCGGCCAGGCGGGCGCTGCCCGGCCGCGGCGTCGCCTCGGGCGGCACGTCGGCACCGTGCGATCCCGGGATCGGCGAGCCCGTCAACACGTACGACGCCGCGGCCGCCACGCCGGTGGCGAGCAGCACACCCAGCAGCGCGAGCACGAGCGTGTGCGCGAGCCGCTGCGGCGCGCGCACGACGCTCTCGCGCGCGATGACGCCGTCGAGCTCGCGGCCGAGCTCCTCGAGGACCCGCAGCGGGGTCTCGGCGCTACTCATCGGGTCCCCCGTGGACGGCGAACGGCCGCAGCCGCGGCGCAAGCGCGCGCAGGCCGCGCGACACGCGCGCTCGCGCCGCCGGCTCGGAGATGTCCAGCCGCGCGGCGATCTCGTCGTAGGAGAGCTCCTCGACGATGCGCAGCTCGACGGTCAGCCGCTGCTCGGGGCTCAAGCGATCGAGCTCGGAGGCGACGGCCACGCGCAGCTCGGCGAGGCCGGCCCGGTCCTCGATCTCCGCGTAGTCGTCCTCGCCCATCGTCGGGATGGCCATGCCCAGGCGCTCGACGGCGGTGCGCTCGGTGCCGCCCTTGTGCAGGTAGCGCGCGAGCTGGCGATGGCCGATCGCGTAGAGGTAGCCCCGCGCCTCCTCGTCGGACGTGCCGCGAAACCGGCTGCGACCGGCGAACGTCTGCGCGAACGTCTCGGCGCACAGGTCGAGCGCGGCGTGCGGGTCCATCGTGCGGCGCGTGAAGAACATCAGCAGCCCGTGGCTCTCGCGTTCGTAGAAGGTCGCAAACGCCGAGGGGTCGCGAACGGAGACGGCCAGGGCCGTCTGCTCGCCACCGGAAGATCGGCGAAACACATCTGGAAGTGTCAAGCAGCGCCGGTTCTGTGACAGCGAGAACCGCTGTCACAGAATTCGAGCATGACGCACTTATGGGTCATGAGCTCGACTCGAGGGCGCTGGGCGGCGCGGCCGGCGCGATGCCGTACGTGAGGTGCACCGGCTGCGAGCTGCGGTTCTACGCCGCGGTCGCCCACTCGACCAGCACGGCGTGTCCGGGCTGCGAGCTCGACATGACGCCGCGCAGCGCGTCGCGGACCCCCCTCCGCGACGCGCTGCTGGCGGCGGCTACGTCGTCGCGGGTCGCGCCGGCGTCGCCGGATCGGCCCGCAGGCCACCCGCTCGCGCCGCGCGCGCCAGCCACACGGTTCCCGCGCTGAGGACGGCGACGCTCGCGAGCTGAGCCTCGGTGAGCCCGAGCAGGACCGGCTCGTTGCGGCGCAGGAACTCGACGAGGAAGCGCTCGGCGCCGACGAGCGTGAGGTACAGGGCGAACGGCACGCCCGGCCGCAGCGCGTCGCGCGCCCGCCACAGCGCCCACGCGCCGAGGCCCATCGCCAGCGTCTCGTAGATCGGCGTCGGATGCACGACCTCGGTCGTCGGCACGATGCCGTCCGGATAGGCCATCCCCCACGGCAGGTCCGTCGCCTTGCCGTAGTCGCCGTCGCCCGAGATCTGGCAGCCGATGCGCCCGACCGCGTAGCCCATCGCAAGCGACGCGGCGTTCATGTCGAGCAGCTCGAAGTTGAGCATCCCCTTGCGCCATGCCCACAAGAGGACGCCCGCGGCGCCGCCGGCCAGGCCGCCGTACCAGACGAGCCCCGAGCCGCCGAAGACGCTGCCGAGGACGTCGCCGGACACCTGGTCGGTGTGCGTGAGCAGCCAGTAGCCGCGCGCGCCGACGAGCCCGCCGATCAGCGCGGCGAAGACCATCTCGTACGCCCAGTCGGGCGGGCGGCCGAGCTCCTTCAGCCGGCGCGCGGTCATCGCGCCCGACACGACGAACGCCAGGCCGAAGCACAGGCCGAACGTCTTCAAGGACAGGCCGAAGACCACGATCTCGGGCTTCATCGAGCGAGAACGCTAGCGCGTGCTAGAGGTAGCCCAGCGGCGAGACCGGCGTGCCGTTGATGCGGACCTCGAAGTGCAGGTGGTTGCCGAACGAGTGGCCGGTGTTGCCGACGAAGCCGATCACCTGCCCCTG
The DNA here is from genome assembly GCA_963743055.1 of uncultured Actinomycetes bacterium. Classification (GTDB taxonomy): domain Bacteria; phylum Actinomycetota; class Thermoleophilia; order Solirubrobacterales; family Solirubrobacteraceae; genus CADCVQ01. The sequence goes on from CAVUOK010000013.1 coordinate 507,826, forward strand.
GCTGACCCGCGCACCCATGCTCGTGCCGAAGCGCGACTGGTGCGCGTAGCACGTGGACATCGTCGCGGTGTGCTGCACGCAGGTGTAGTTGCCGTAGCCGCCGGACGCGCCGACGCCCTGCATGAGCACGACCTTGCCGGTCTGCGCGGCGTGGATCGGCGTGCCGCCTGGCGCGGCGATGTCGATGCCCGCGTGGATGTGGCCGGGCCGCTGCTCGCCGAACGATCCCGTGATCGGCCCGTTGACGGGCCAGATCATCGACCCGTTGCCCTGCCTGATCGGCAGGTCGCCGGCGTTGCCCTGCTGGGCGATGTTCAGCTGCTTGGCGATCTTGTTCGACGCCGCCTCGAGGTCGTCGACGTGCTCCTGCAGGTCGGCGCGGTCGGCGCGCACCTTGCTCAGCGCAGCGGCCTTGCCGGCCTTCGTCTTCGAGTAGCCGACGCGCGTGCCGATGAGCTCCATCTTCACCGCGGCGACCTCGTCGCGGCGCTTCTGGACGATCTCGGTGACGCGCTGCTGGCGGTCTTCGAGCTTGGCGAGGCGCTTCTCGGCGCCGACCGCGTCCTTCTTGGCCGCCGAGACGGCGTTCACGATCTTGCGGTCCTGGTCGGAGATCCGCGCGATGAACTCGCTGCGCTCGAGCAGGTCGGCGAAGCCGTCGGAGTTCATGATCACCGTGATGAGGTCGGGCTTGCCGGCCTTGTAGATCTCGACGAGGCGCGCGCGCAGCGCGGCGCGCGTCACCTTGAGGCGAGCGCGCAGGCGCACGAGCCGCGCGCGCTCGGCGCGCAGGTCGGTCTGCAGGCGCTCGAGCTCGGTGCGCTTGGCGTCGAGGTCGACCTCGATGACCTGCTGGCGTCCCTGGAGCGTGCCGATCCTGCCTTGCAGCTGGCGGATGCGCCGCTGGTAGCCGGAGATCTGGGTCGTCAGCGTCCGCTCGGCGCCCTTCTTGCGGCCGATCTTCGCGCGCGCCTTGGCGATCTTCTGCTGCAGCTCGGAGAGCTCCTGCTGCTTGGAGGACTGGCCGGACGAGGCGAGCGGCAAGAACGCCCAGAGGGCGAGCGGCAGCGCCACGGCTGCGAGAAGAACGCGGACGCGCATGCGAGTGGGGAGTCTAGGGTCGGCGCGCGCCAGGACCCAAACCGCGACGGTGGGTTATGGAGCCTTGCGAGGGCCCTTGCGCGGCGCGCGCAAGCCGTCACCGGCGCGGCGCGCCGCGTTCGGAGAGGGACCCGGCGGGCCGGAGCGGGGGGTTTGCCAGAATGGACCCATGGCCGCCACCAAGACCGCATTCAAGTCCGATCCGGGCCTTCAGTCCCGCATGCTGCTCACCCTGCTGCTGCTCGGAGCGCTGTACGTGTTCTTCGCCGTGGCGCTCATCGGCTTCACGGGCGCGAGCGGCCCGATGGTCTTGCTCATCTGCGGCGGCCTCGCGGTGTTCCAGCTCTTCACGTCCGACAAGCTCGCGCTGCACGCGATGGGCGCACGCGAGGTCTCCCCGCAGGAGGCGCCCGAGCTGCACGCGATGATCGAGCGCCTCTGCATCCAGGCCGACCTGCCCAAGCCGAAGATCGCGGTGGCCCAGACGAACATGCCCAACGCATTCGCGCTCGGGCGCTCGCAGAAGTCCGCGACGGTCTGCGCGACGACGGGGATCATGAACCTGCTGTCGCCCGCCGAGCTCGAGGGCGTCATGGCGCACGAGCTCGCCCACGTCAAGAACCGCGACGTGATGATCATGACCATCGCGTCGTTCTTCGCCTCGATCGCCGCGACGATCCTGCAGTTCGGCTTCCTCTTCGGCGGCGGCGGGCACTCCGACGACGACGACAGCCCCGGCATCTTCGCCGTGATCATCATCTCGCTGATCGTCTACGTCGTCTCGTTCTTCTTGATGATGGCCCTGTCGCGCTACCGCGAGTTCGTCGCCGACCGCGGCGCCGCGCTCGTGACGGGCCGGCCGAGCGCGCTGGCCGCGGCGCTGCAGAAGATCTCCTCCGGCATGGAGCGCATCCCGCAGCAGGACCTGCGCGTCGCCAACGAGATGAGCGCGTTCTACATCGCGTCGCCGAAGAAGGTCGTCGCCGGCCTGTTCTCGACGCACCCGCCGATGGAGCAGCGCATCGCGCGGCTCATGGAGTACGAGCGCCAGCTGCAGACCGGCACGCTCGCCGCGGCGTAGTCTCCCCGTCGTGGGCTTCCTCGACGCGATCCTCGGCGGCAAGAAGAAGCTCAAGGGGCCGGCGGCCGACCGCCTCTTCGCGATGTCGACCGCGTACGTCACGCTCGACACCGGCCACCAGATCACGACGCGAGGCGCAGCCGCGATCGTGTTCCAGCCGCTGGCGACCGCCGACTTCGAGGCGACGACATCCGAGATGCGCGAGCTGCTCGCCAGCACCGGCGCGGACACCGGCACGACGATCACGACGAGCACCGACGAGCACGGCTACGTCTGGATGATCCTGCACGACGACGACGTCGACGACCTCGTCGTCGGCGTCAACGCCGTCAAGGACGCGCTCGACATCAACGGCTACGGCGACCGCGTCCTCGCCGCGGTCTTCGCGTTCAAGGACTCCAAGGGCCGCCCCGTCTATTTCATCTACAACTACAAGCGCGGTTACTGGTATCCGTTCGTGCCGGCTGGAAAGAATCAGCGCGACTCCGAGCGCGAGCTGCAAGTCCGCGCGATCATCGACGGCGAGCTGAAGATCGAACCCGAGCTCGAGCGCTGGTTCCCGCTCTGGGGCATCCCGATCTAGCACGAGTCAGAAAAACCACATTTTCGCTCAGCGTCGTGTGAATCCAGACTAGGATCTGCGGCGTGGACCGGGTCGCGACGACTCTGCTGTCACAAGCGCGCGCCGCGGCCGAGAACGCGCGCTGGCTGGACGCGCTCGATTTGGCGGCGCAAGCCCTGGCCGCGGACCCGACCCAGACCGAGGCCGCGGGCATCGTCGGGACGGCGCGCCGCCAGCTCACGGCGCAGGCGAGCACCAACGAGGGGCTGCGGCAGATCACCGTGGTGGTCGTCGATCTCGCCGGTTCCACGACGATCGCCGCGCGGCTCGGCCCCGAGCCGATGCGCCAGCTCATGCTCGACCTCTACGAGATCTGCATCGGGGCCGTCAGCAGCTACGAGGGGCGTGTGCTCAAGTACACGGGCGACGGCGTCATGGCCCAGTTCGGCTACCCCGTCGCGCACGACGACGACGCTCGCCGCGCCGTTCTCGCCGCGCTGAACGTCGTCGACACGATCGCCGCGCGAGCGGCCGAGTGGCGGTCGCGCTACGGCGAGGCGCTGCTCGTGCGGGTCGGCATCGACAGCGGCGCGGTCGCCGTCGGACCGGTCGCGTCGCACCCGTGGGCGGCCGAGGAGCTCGCCGGCGACCCGCCCAACGTCGCGACGCGCGTGCAGGCGTCGGCCACGCCGCTGACCGTGCGCGTGACGGGGGCGACGCATCGCTTGATCGAGGGCTGGTTTCAGACCGAGCCGGTCGGCACCGTCGAGCTGCGCAACTTCCCCGAGCCCGTCGCGCTGCACCACGTCATCGGCCCGACCGACGCGCAGACGCGGTCGGAGGCCAGAAGGAGCCCGGGACCGCCGCTGATCGGCCGCGATGCGGAGGTCGATCGGCTCACCGCGGCCTGGGTGCGCGTCGGCGGCGGCGAGCGCCAGGTCGTGACGATCACGGGCGAGGCGGGGATCGGCAAGTCGCGGATCACCGAGCAGCTCGTGGGCACGGCCACGGCGACCGGAGCGTTTCACCTCGTGCTCGCGTGCTCGCGCCTGCATGGCTCGAGCCCGCTGTGGCCCGTCGTATCCGCCCTCGCGCGGTTCTTTCAGATCTCGCCCGCCAAGGACGTGAGCGACGAGCTGTGGCAGCAGGCGATCGGGCAGCGGCTGGCGCAGCTGCCCGACCTCGGCCTGCCGATCGAGCGGACCGTCGCGCTCCTCAGCCACCTGCTCGGCGTCGGCCCGGCGCCCGAGCTTCAGCCCGAGGTGCTGCGACGGGAGACCTTCGACACGCTCGTCGGCCTGCTCGAGGCGATCGCGAGCGGCGCGTCGCTGTTGCTGTGCGCCGACGACGTCGACGCCGCCGACCCCTCGACCGTCGAGCTGTTGGAGGTCCTGCTCGGGCGCCCGCCCGCTCCGATGCTCGTCCTGCTGACCGGGCGCGGCCCGCTGCCCGCGCTCGGAAGCCCGGACGCGGCGATCGAGCTGAGCGGCCTGCCCGCGTCCGAGGCGCAGCAGCTCGTCCGGTCGGTCGCGCCGCGGATCGACGCCGGCACGGCGGCGCGCCTCGTGGCCCGCTCGGGTGGCGTTCCGTTCGTCCTCGAGGAGCAGGCGCGCGCCGTGCACGAGCTGCCGGGCGGGTCCAGCGCCGAGTCCGGCGAGCTGTCGATGTTCCTCGCCGCGCGGCTCGACGAGCTCGGTGCGCGAGGGCGCGAGCTCGTCGGCGAGATCGCGGTCGCGGGCGAGGAGGTCCGCCTCGACGTCGTGCGCCGGCTCAGCGGCATCGCGTCCGACCACCTCGACGAGCTCGTCGCCGACCTCTGCGCGCGGCGGGTGCTCCTGCGCCTGAGCGGACCGTCGGGCGAGTCCGTGCGATTTCGCCATGCGCTGCTCTGCGACGCCGCGTACCAGAGCCTGCTCGCGTCACGGCGCGAGTCGCTGCACGAGCGCGTCGCGACGATCCTCGCTGCCGTCTCCCCGGCGCCAGCACCCGAGGACATCGCACGCCACCACGGCCTCGGCGCCAACCATGGCGAAGCGGCCCGGCGCTGGTTGCAGGCGGCATCCGCGTCAGCCGACAATGGCGCGCTCGTCGAGGCGATCGGCCAGTTTCGCCACAGCCTGTCCGAGCTCGCACACCTGCCCGACGATCCGCAGCGCGCCGCGATCGAGCTCGACGTGCAGTTCCGTCTCGGCAACGCGCTGTCGACCGCGCAGGGGTTCACCTCGCACGAGGCGCTCGATGCCTTCCAGCGGGCCGTCGCGCTGGGCGAGAGCCTCGACGACTCGACCACGATCTTCGGCCCGCTGTGGGGTATGTGGACGTACTGGTTCGTTCGCGGCGAGCACAGCGTCTCGACGCCGCTCGCGAGCCGCCTGCTCGCCATCGGCCGCCAGCCCGGCGTCGACCCGCGCTACGAGTGGACCGCGGCCACGATCGTCGGCTACCAGCGCCTGTTCCTCGGCGACATCGCCGGCGCCCGCGACCAGCTCCTCGTCGGCAGCCGCCACATCGGCGTCGAGCCGGTCGCCGAGTTCCCGCACGACTTCTCGTTCATCGGCGGCTGCGCGCTCTCGGTCGCGCTCTGGTTCCTCGGCGATCTCGCCGAGAGCCGCGAGGTCGGGGCGCAGACGCTGGAGCGCGCGAGCGCGCTCGATCCGGGAGACCCGACGGCGGCGTACACGCGCTGCTGGGTGGGATGCTGGCTGGCGTGGCGCGCGCAGCTCGACGGTGACCCGAGATCCGCGATCGAACTGGCGACCGCAGCGTCGGAGAGCGCGCTTCGCCACGGCTACGCGACGTGGATCGGAGCGTCGATGGGCCACATCGCGATCGCGCGCTGCAGCATGGGCGAGGCCGAGACGGCGCTGCCGATGCTCAGCGCAACCGTCGACGCGTGGCGCGCCGCGGGCTGCGACGAACACGGCACGCAGGTGCATCCCGTGCTGATGACGCCGTACTTCGCCGGCCGCCTGATCGAGGCTCGGCTCGCGGCCGGCCAGACGGACGGCGCGCTCGAGCAGATCGACCGGCTGCTCGCCGACACGGCGAGCAACGGCGAGCACTTCTGGGACGACGAGCTGCACGAGATCCGCCACCGCGTCGAGCGCGGGGCAGCGCGAGCAGGGCGCTTCCAAGCACGCCATCTAAATATCGCGCGGACGGAGCCCCTTGAGCCTGCGTGACCTGCCGGAGTACGTCGAGCGGGCGAGCGACGTCGTCTGGCGGCCACCGTCGAAGGACCCCGACGTCGACGTCTACGGCTTCGTCCTCCCCGCCGATCCCGTAGCCCTGGATCGGCTCCTGGATCGCGACCTCAACGACCCGTCCTTCGGAGCCGTCAACTACCGGTCGGTGCTCGCGTCGGTCATCGTGCTCGTCGGCGACTTCCACGGCATGACCTCCGCCGAGCCTCCGGACTCCGAGCACGGATACCTGGACTACCACGAGACCGGCATCTGGTGCCTCGCCCTGGACACCTACGACTACAGGCTCGTGTGGTACGTCCCGTACATCTTCTCCGATGCGGGCGAGACGGTCGCCGGCGGCCGGGAGATCTACGGCTATCCGAAGAAGATGGGGACGTTCCAGCGCGACTATCCGAGGCGCATCCTCGAAGGCGGGCGCACCACCGTGAGGTCCGACGCGCTGAAGGTCTACGGACCCGGCGAGAAGATGCAGTCGTCCCCGATGCTCTCCATCGACGCCCGCGCGCTTGACGGCGACCCGCCCGTCGGCGGGATCGGCGACTTCATCGACATGTTCGACGGGCGGCTGGCCCTCACTCCGGGAACCGCGTACGGTCCCCCGCCCGAGCAGTCGGCGACGATCGCGCACCCGGGCGATCCGGGACCGCCGCGCAGGAGCCCGCCGCACCGGCCGTGGACGCGACGCATCCTCGATGCCATCCAGGGGATCGGCGCGATCGCGGAGCAGGAGGCGCTGATCCTGGCGATGGTCAACGACCCGACGCTTGTGTTCCTCAAGCAGTTCCGCGACATCGCCTGCAGGGGCAAGGCCTGCTACCAAGCCGTGACCGAGACGCAGTTCGGCGTCGCCCCGCGAGGCTTCGGGCGGCTGCCCGAGGAGAACTACCGGGTCACCGTGCACGACTGGGCGAGCCAGCCGATCGCCTCGGATCTCGGGCTCGTGCCGGACACCGCGCTTGAGCCCGCCGGCGTGTTCTGGGCCAAGATGAGCCTCGCGATCGGGCTCGGCGTCGAGGTCTGGCGAGCGCCGACATGACGCGTTCGCGAGGTCGTTGATGGCCGATCTGCCTCGCGTCGTGATCCTCGGCGGTGGGACCGGCGCGCTGAGCACCGCCGTGCACCTCTCGCAGCCCGGGTGGGAGCGCGTGTTTGCATCGATCACGATCTATCAGCAGGGCTGGCGGCTCGGTGGCAAGGGCGCGAGCGGGCGCGGTACGCACCGGCGCATCGAGGAGCACGGCCTGCACATCTGGTTCGGCTGCTACCACAACGCCTTCCGCATGCTGGGCCGCTGCCAGGACGAGCTCAACGCGGCGCAGGACGCGGGCGTGCCGCGCTGGCCGCTGGCCTTCAAGACGATGTACGAGAGCTTCCGGCCGTGGCGCGACCTCACGGCGACCGACCACGACGGGTGCTGCTGGAAGCTCTGGGAGGCGGACTTCTTCAACGCCGACGATCGCCTCCCGTGGGACGACGCCGAGGGCTACGCGGATCCGACCGTGCTGTCCTACGTCGTCGCCAGCCTGTGGCTGGCGGCCGACGTCGCCTGGTCGCTGCTGGAGCCGCGGAGCCGGGCCCGCATCGCCGCGGACGACCCGTTCCTCGAACCGCCGCGTGTCGCGACGGCCACCGCCGACGCGCCGGCGGCAGCCGCGGCCTCGCGGCTGCTGCGCGCCGCGGGCGACGCGCTCGACGAGCTTCCCGAGGAAGCCCTCGACGACGACGCCCTCGGCCACCTGGTGCTGGCCGCCGTCGAGCTCGCGCTCGGCGCCGTCGAGAAGGTGGGCAACACGCTGATGTACGAGTACCCCGACCTGTCGAGCGAGAGCGATGCCGTGCGGCGCGTCTGGTATGTGATCGACCTGCTGCTCGCCATCACGCGCGGCGCGATCACGGACGATCTGATCCACCACGACGATCTCACGCGCATCGACGACCACGACTTCCGCGACTGGCTCGTCGAGCATGGAGCGGCGCGCGAGACGGCCGACTGCGTCCTCGTGCGAGCGCTGCTGTACGACCTGCCGTTCGCCTACGAGGGCGGCGACGCCGAGCGGCCGGCCTTCGCCGCCGGCACGGCGCTGCGCACGCTGCTGCGCCTCTTCTTCGACTGCACGGGCGCGCTCATGTGGAAGATGAACGCCGGGATGGGCGACACCGTGTTCGCTCCGCTCTACGAGCTGCTCGTCGCGCGCGGCGTCGAGATCCGCTTCTTTCACCGCGTCGAGCGGATGAGCTACGCCGGCGGGCAGATCGAGACGATCGAGATCGACCGCCAGGCCACCGTTCCGGACGGGACGCCGCCGTCCGCGTTCCTCGACGACGGATTGTGGCCGGCCGACCCGCGGACGATCATGCCGTGGCTGGACCAAGCGATCCCGCCGGAGGCGTACGAGTCCTGGTACCTCGGTCGCGAGGCGGCGTACGTGTCCACGCGCACAAGATCGTCTCCTTCCCCCACGCCACGGGGCAGTGCGAGCGCTACCTGCGCGAGCACCTGCCGGCGCCGAGTGGCTGCCGGCGAGCTCCACGGCGGAGGCCGTACGGCTGGTCACCGAATCCGACCAGCCCCAGGCCGCGCTGGGTTCCTCGCTGGCCGCCGAGCTCTACGGGGCGCGCGTCCTGGCCGCTGACGTGGAGGACCGCGACGACAATCTCACCCGCTTCGTGTGGCTGGCGCGCGAGGGCGAGGCCGAGCCGCCCGGCCGGCGCCGGGGTCGAAGACCTCGATCGTGTTCTGGGGCTTCAACGACGTCTCCCCGGGCGCCCTGGTGGCCGTGCTGCGGGAGCTCTCGGACCGCGGGATCAACCTGACCCGGATCGAGTCCCGCCCCGGCCGCGTCCGTTTGGGCCACTACCGCTTCTTCGCCGACCTGGAGGGCCACGCCGCCACCGCGCCCGTGCCCGAGGCGCTGGAGGCGCTGGGCGCCCGCGTGGAGACGCTGCGGATGCTCGGCTCCTACCCCGCGGGGCGGACCGGGACCCTCGCTAGACTGGCCGCACCGTGAAGGCCCGCTACGAGGCGGTTGGCCAGTGCACCGGGGCGGGTCCGGCCCAGCCCCTGTCAGCGCGCTGTCCGCGGACCGGACCGGCCAGCGCGCCCCCTCCTCCGGTCGCGTCCTCGTGCTCAACGCGTCGTATGAGCCGATCAACGTCTGCACCGTCCGCCGCGCCGCCGTGCTCGTGCTGAAGGACCGCGCGGAGATCCTCGAGCGCTCCGAGTGGGCGCTCCACGCCGAGGCGCTCACCATGCCCGGCCCGGCGGTCATCCGCCTCAAGGCCTACGTGCGCATACCGCGCGACGCACACCGGCGCAAGATCACCCGCCGCGCGGTGTTCGCCCGCGACCGGTGGACCTGCCAGTACTGCGGCCAGGAGCGCGGCAACCTCACCGTCGACCACGTGATCCCCCGCTCCAAGGGCGGCGGCTCGGGCTGGGAGAACATCGTGGCCTGCTGCGCGCCCTGCAACCGGCGCAAGGGCGACCGGCTGCCCGCGCCAGGCCAACATGGTCCCGCCACCAAGACCCCCGCGCCCCGAGCTCCACCGTGTTCATCCACGTGGCCGCGCCGGTGATCCCCAAGGCGTGGGAGCAGTACCTGGCGACCGCGGCCTAGCCTGGCATGCCCGCGGTGGAGGCCGAGCCCCACGCCCGGACGCGAGCCGGTCACCCGCACGAGCTGCGCACGCTGCGCCGCTGGGTCGTGGTGGCCGGCGTCTGGGCGGTCGCGGCCACGGCCGTCGCGCTGATGGCCCTGCTGGACGACTCCGGCCGCGCCGCGGAGCGCCGCGCCAACGAGACCGGCAAGCGGATCGCGCCCTGCGAGGAGCGGGTCGAGTCGCGGCTGGCCCGGCTGGAGCGGCGCCTGGCTCCAGCGCCCACTCGGCCCAGGTGCAGCAACTGCGCAACCAGGTCGGCCGGCCCAGACGGGCCGCCTCGGTCGCGGCGAAGGTCACCGCACTGGAGAAGCGGGTCAGCTGGAGAGCGACCCGGGGCGACACGCCCCCGGACGACGGCGGCGGCGGCGGCCCGTCGACCGCTGCCCAGCCTGCGCGACCTGTTCCCCTAGACGGCGACCGCGAACGACGAGAGGCGCCCCCGAAGGGACGCCTCTCGCAAGACTGATCTGGACCAGCACCGGAGCGCGTTCGCAGGCAATTGGCCTGGGCCGGAGGGACAAGTCCCGGCCTGCGCTCCCGGCGGATGTCCGGTTGGACTCCGCTAAGCGGGGCCCAGCATCCGTACCTAGCGGCCGGACACCTCCAGAGTCCCGTAATGTATGTGAATCAAGTTAGGACCACCTCCTTTCCCTGGTGATCCAACCTATAAGCAGGTCCGTCCGACTGCTCCGTCAGGCGCTACTCGCTCGTCCTCGTCGGCGCGTCCGGCTCGGGCTCCGGATCCTCGGCCACGCCGGGGTCGAGCGTCCACCGGCACGTCGCGCCGGCGATCTCGTCGATCGGCTTGAGCTCCTCGGCCTGCCGTCGACCACGGCCGAGGTGTCGGCCTCGTCCTCCATGACCAGCGCCACGGCGCTGACCTCGTCGTCCTCGCGCAGGTTCATCAGCGTCACGCCCTGCGCGGCGCGGCCCTGCTGGGAGATGCCCCGGACGCCCGTGCGCTGCACCATGCCCTCGCGCGAGATGAACACCAGGTCCTGGTGCTCGCGCACGATCAGCGCGCCGGCCACGCCGCCCTTCTTCTCGGTCATGCTGATGGTCTTGACGCCCATCGCGCCGCGGCCCTTGACCGGGTAGTCCGCGATCGGCGTGCGCTTGCCGTAGCCGTTCTCGGTGATCACCAGCAGGTCGGTGTCGTCGCGCGCGATGTCCATGGCCAGCACGCTCGTTGTCGCCGCGCGAGACGTTCATGCCCCGCACGCCGGCGGTGTCGCGGCCCATCGGCCGCGCCTCGGCCTCGGAGAAGCGGGCGGCCTGGCCCGAGCGGGCGATCATGATGATGTCGTCGTCGCCGTCGGTGCGGCGCACGGCCACCAGCTCGTCGTCGTCGCGGATCTTGATCGCGATGATGCCGTCGGCCTTGATCGGCGTGTTGTAGGCCAGGAACTCGGTCTTCTTGATCTGGCCCTTGCGGGTGGCGAAGACCAGGTACTTGCCCTCGGTGAAGTCGCGCGTGGAGAGCACCGCGCGCACGAACTCGCCGTCGCGCAGCGGCAGCACGTTGACCAGCGCGCGCCCGCGCGCCGTGCGGCCGGCCTCGGGCAGCTCGTAGACCTTCTGGCGGTAGACCTTGCCCCGGTTGGTGAAGAACAGGAGGTAGTCGTGGGTCGAGCACACGAAGAGGTGCTCGATGTAGTCGTCCTCCTTCATCTCCATCCCGGTGACGCCCACGCCGCCGCGCTTCTGCTTGCGGTAGGTGTCCAGCGGCAGGCGCTTGATGTAGCCCGTGCTGGTGATCGCGATGACCATCTGCTGGTCGGCGATCAGGTCCTCGATGTCGATGTCGTCGGCTCGGAGTGGGTGATCTCGGTGCGGCGCGGGTTGCCGTACGCGTCCTTGATCTCGAGCAGCTCCTCCTTGATCAGGTCGCGCACCCGCTGCTCGTCGCCCAGGATCTCGCGCAGCTCCTTGATCCGCTCGAGCACGTCGTCGTGCTCGGCCTGGATCTTGTCGGCCTCCATCGCGGTCAGGCGCTGCAGCCGCAGGTCCAGGATGGCCTGGGCCTGGATCCGCGACAGGCCGAACTTCTCCATCAGGCCGTCGCGGGCGGTGTCGGGGTCGCGCGAGCGCGCGGATCAGCTCGATCACCGCGTCGATGTCCGCGATCGCGATCAGCAGGCCCTCGAGGATGTGCAGCCGCGCCTCGCGCTGGCGCAGCTCGTGCTTGGTGCGGCGCACCACCACCTCGCGCTGGTGCTGCACGTACTCGCCGATGACCTCGCGCAGCGAGAGCGTGCGCGGCACGCCGTCCACCAGCGCGACGGTGTTCACGCCGAACGTGCTCTGCAGCGGCGTGAACTTGTACAGGTTGTTCAGCACGACCTTGGGGATCGCGTCGCGCTTGAGCTCGATCACCAGCCGGACGCCCGACTTGTCCGACTCGTCGCGCAGGTCGGAGACGCCCTTCACGCGGCCGTTGTTCACGACCTCGGCGATCTTCTTGATCAGCCCCGAGCCGTCGTTGCGCCCGTCGCCCTTGGACACCTGGTAGGGCATCTCGGTGACGATGATCGCCTCCTTGCCCTGGCGGATCGGCTCGATGTGCGCCTTGCCCTGCATCGACCACGCGGCCGCGGCCGGTCTCGTAGGCGTCCTTGATGCCCTGCCAGCCGAGGATCGTGCCGCCGGTCGGGAAGTCCGGGCCCTTGATGTGCTGCATCAGGCCGGCGACGTCGATCTGCGGGTTGTCGATGTAGGCGACCGTCGCGTCGATCGTCTCGGCCAGGTTGTGCGGCGGGATGTTCGTGGCCATGCCCACCGCGATGCCGGCGGAGCCGTTGACCAGCAGGTTCGGGAAGCGCGACGGCAGGATCGTCGGCTCCAGCCGCGTGTCGTCGTAGTTGGCGGTGAAGTCGACGGTGTCCGCGTCGATGTCGCGGAGCATCTCGGTGGCCAGCCGCGCCAGCCGCGCCTCGGTGTACCGCATGGCGGCCGCCGGGTCGTTGTCGATCGAGCCGAAGTTGCCCTGCCCGTCCACCAGCGGCTCGCGCATGGCGAAGTCCTGGGCCAGGCGCACGAGCGTGTCGTAGATCGAGGAGTCGCCGTGCGGATGGAAGTTGCCCATCACGCCGCCGACGACGTTCGCGCACTTGCGGTACGGGCGGTTGGGCTGCAGCCCCGACTCGTGCATCGAGTACAGGACGCGCCGGTGCACCGGCTTCAGGCCGTCACGGACATCCGGCAGCGCGCGGCCCACGATCACGCTCATCGCGTAGTCGAGGTACGAGCTGCGCATCTCCTCGACGAGCCCGCGGGGCTCGATGTTGCCGCCGGAGAGTGTCTCTACGCCTGCCATCTAGCTGCGCTCCTCAGACATCGAGGTTGGTCACGTTTCTGGCGTTGTCCTCGATGAAGACCCGTCGTGGCTCCACCGCGTCGCCCATCAGCTTCGAGAAGATCTCGTCGGCCGCGGACGCGTCGTCCACCGTGACCTGCTGCAGCGTGCGCCGCTCGGCGTCCATCGTGGTGTCGTAGAGCTGGTCGGGGTTCATCTCCCCGAGGCCCTTGAAGCGCTGGATGTTCACGCCGTCGCCGGCCACCTCCATGCACCTTCTTGCGCAGCTCCTCGAACGACAGCGCGGTCTCCTCCTTGCGCCCCAGGCGCACGTCGAAGGGCGGCGTGCCGGCCAGCTGCTCGAGCTCGCCGTGCACGCGCACGAAGCTCGCGTACTCGGGCCGGCTGAACATGGCCTTGCTGCAGGATGTAGGTGGAGGCGGCGCCGGTCTTGCGCTCGATCACGCGCACGGTCATCTCCTCCGCGTCGTCGCTCCAGCAGCTCGGTCTCGAACGGCTCGCCCTCGGGCGCCTCCGCGCGGATGACCTCGAGCACGCCGTCGGCGTCGGTGGCCTTGGAGTCCAGGATCTGCGACTCCTCCAGGAAGGTGACCGTGTCGAAGCCGAACTCCGACCGCAGCGCCGCCGCCCAGCCCTCGTACTGCTTGAGCAGCCGGCCGTACTTCTGCCAGCGCGAGTGGGTCAGGCTTGAACTCCTCCGTCGCGGCCGCTGATCTCGATCTTCTCGAGCTTGTCGCGCAGCAGCACCTCCTCGAGCTCGGACTCCTTCTCGATGTAGAGGTCGGTGGTGCCGTACTTGAGCTTGTACAGCGGGGCCTTGCCCAGGTACACGTAGCCGGCCTCGATCAGGTCCGGCATCTCGCGGAACAGGAACGTGAGCACCAGCGTCCGGATGTGCGCGCCGTCCACGTCGGCGTCGCACATGACGATGACCTTGTGGTAGCGGGCCCGCTCGATGTCGAACTCGTCCCGGATGCCCGTGCCGATGGCGGTGATCATGGCCTGGATCTCGTTGTTGGAGAGGACCTTGTCGATCCGGTTCTTCTCGACGTTGATGATCTTGCCGCGCAGGGGCAGCACCGCCTGCGTGTTGCGGTCGCGGCCCTGCTTGGCCGAGCCGCCGGCGGAGTCACCCTCGACGATGAAGATCTCGGCCAGCGCGGGGTCGCGCACCGAGCAGTCGGCCAGCTTGCCGGGCAGCGTGGTGTTCTCCAGCGCCGACTTGCGCCGGGTCAGGTCACGCGCCTTGCGCGCGGCCTCGCGCGCCCGCGACGCCTGCACCGACTTGCGGATGATGTCGCGGCCGTCCGTGGGGTTCTCCTCCAGGAACTCGGCCAGCCCCTTGTTGACCGCGGCCTGGACGAAGCCCTCGACGGGCGGGTTGCCGAGCTTGGTCTTGGTCTGGCCCTCGAACTGCGGGTCCTGGACCTTGACCGACACGATGGCGGTCAGGCCCTCGCGGACGTCCTCGCCGCTGAGGTTGTTGTCCTTCTCCTTGAGCTCGCCCTTCGACCGCGCGTAGGCGTTGATGGTGCGCGTGAGCGCCGAGCGGAAGCCGGACAGGTGCGTGCCGCCCTCGATCGTGTTGATGTTGTTGGCGAACGAGAGCAGGTTCTCCTGGTAGGAGGTGTTCCACTGCAGCGCGACCTCGACCTCGCCGATCTCGGTCTCCTCGTTGACGAAGACGATCTTCTTGTGCAGCGGCTCGCGCGTGCCCTGGCTGTGCAGGTGCTTGACGAAGTCGACGATGCCGCCGTCGTACTGGAAGCGAGGTCTTGAAGGCGTCCCCGCGCTCGTCGGAGAAGTCGATCTTCAGCCCGCGGGTCAGGAAGGCCATCTCGCGGAAGCGCTGCTCGAGCGTCTCGCGCTCGTAGTCGATCGTCTCGAAGATCTCGGGGTCGGGCAGGAAGGTGATGCTCGTGCCGCGTGCGGTCGGTCTTCTCGCCCTTGGTCAGCTCGCCCTGCGGGATCCCGCGCTCGTAGCTCTGGGTCCACTCGTAGCCCTCGGTCCAGATCGTCAGCTCGAGCTGCTCGGTGAGCGCGTTGACCACGGAGATGCCGACGCCGTGCAGGCCGCCGGAGACCTTGTAGCCGCCGCCGTCGCCGAACTTGCCGCCGGCGTGCAGGACGGTGAGCACGACCTCGGCGGCCGGCTTGTTCTCCTTCTCCATGATGCCCACGGGGATGCCGCGGCCGTTGTCGGTGACGTGACGGAGTTGTCCGGGTGGATGGTGATCGACACGTGGTCGGCCTCGCCGGCGAGCGCCTCGTCGACCGAGTTGTCCATGACCTCGTAGATCAGGTGGTGCAGGCCCGCGGATG
>CAVUOK010000014.1:0-914970 GCA_963743055.1 uncultured Actinomycetes bacterium
CGACAGCGGTCGGCGCGGAGCGCGTCGAGGCCTTGCTGCGAGACCGCAGCGAGGCCAACGCGCTCTTCTTCACCGCTGAGGCGGAGCGTCTGGCGAAGCTCTGCCACAAGATGGCCGAGCGGTTCGCCCGGGAGGGGCGCTTGGTGGCCTTCGGCGCGTCCCCGGCGGATCGCTCCGACGCGCGTCATGTGGCGGTGGAGTTCGTCCATCCCGTGATCGTGGGCAAGCGCGCGCTGCCGGCGCTCGGGCTCGCCGGCGAGGGCGGGCAGATCGCTCCGCAGGTCGCTCTGGAGGCCGAGGCCGAGGACATCGCGATGGCGTTCGGCGGCGAGCCGGACATTCTCGCGGCGCTCGCCGCGGCCCGCGAGCGCGGGTGCTTGACGATCGCGTTCACGCGCTCGTCCGGAGCGGAGTGGGAGTTCGACCTCGGGGTGATCGCGGATCCTTTGATCCGGCAGGAGATCGCGGAGACGCTCTACCACACGCTGTGGGAGCACGTCCACATCTTCCTCGACAACCGCGGCTTGCTCGAGGGGCGCGCCGCCCGGCCGGTCCACGACTCCGGCGCATCGAGCTTCCTCTATCCCTTCCTCGGCCAGCAGGAGACCGACGTCGACGCGATCCTCGCCGACGTCAAGCAGTCGATCCTGCTGAAGGCCGACGAGATCACCGCGCTGCGCGCGCAGACGCTGTCGGAGTTCGGTGTCGAGCTGCTGCACGCGGCGGGCGTGCTGCGCGCGCGGCTCGATGCGGGCGGCCGGCTCATCGCCTTGGGCAACGGCGGCTCGGCGACCGACGCGATGGACGTCGTCGCGGACTTCCGCACGCCGATGTTCGGCGGGCCGCCGCGCCGCGCGCTCGACCTCACGGAGGACACAGGGATCATCACCGCGGTCGCCAACGACATCGGCACCGACGCCATCTTCCTGCGCCAGGTCATCGCCTACGGCCGCGAGGGCGACGTGCTGCTCGCCCTATCCACGAGCGGCAACTCGCTGAGCATCCTCGAGGCGCTGCGCGAGGGCCGCAAGCGCAAGATGGTCACGATGGCGTTCGTCGGCTACGACGGTGGCAACGTCGCGAAGAACGGGCTCGCCGACCACGTCTTCATCAGCCGCTCGGAGAACATCCCGCGCATCCAGGAGGCGCACGCGAGCGGCTACCACGTGCTGCGCGAGCTCGTCGAGCTGGTCGCGCCCACGCCCGCGCCGTGAGCGGCGGCCCGCCGAAGGCCGCACGCGGGGCGGAGGCGGCGCACGTGGCGGAGGTCGTGCCGGGGGCGGAGGTCGCGGCCGCCGGCTCGCTGCGCCGCGTGCGCGCGCGCGTCGACGGCACGGTGCAGGGCGTCGGCTACCGCCCCTTCGTGTACCGCGTCGCGGCGGAGCTGGCGATCGCCGGCTGGGTGCTCAACGACGAGCGCGGTGTGCTCGTCGAGGCCGAGGGCCCGCCGGACGTGGTGGAGGCGTTCGTCGCGCGGCTGCGCAGCGAGGCGCCGCCGCTGGCCGACGTGCGGGGCGTCGAGGTGCAGGACGTCGACGTCGTCGGCGAGGCCGGCTTTCAGATCGTCGCGAGCTCGCACGGCGGCGCGGCGACCGCGCCCGTCACGCCCGACTCGGCCACCTGCGCGGACTGCCTGGCCGAGCTCGCCGACCCGGCCGATCGCCGCTACCGCTATCCGTTTCTGAACTGCACGAACTGCGGGCCGCGCTTCACGATCGTCCGCGGGATCCCCTACGACCGGCCGCTGACGACGATGGCGGACTTCACCATGTGCGAGGCATGCCAGGCCGAGTACGAGGATCCGCTGGACCGCCGCTTCCACGCGCAGCCCAACGCGTGCCCGGCCTGCGGCCCGCGGGTGCGCCTGCTCGAGCGCGACGGGACCGCGGTCGACTGCGACGACGCCGTCCGCACCGCCGTGCAGGACCTGCTCGACGGCAGGATCCTCGCGATCAAGGGCCTCGGCGGCTACCACCTCGCCTGCCGCGCCGACGACGAGACCGCCGTCGCGCTGCTGCGCTCGCGCAAGCACCGCGAGGACCGGCCGTTCGCGCTGCTCGTCGCGGACATCGAGGCGGCTCGCCGGCTCGTCGAGCTCGGCGCGCGCGCGGAGGAGCTGCTGGTGTCGCGCGAGCGGCCGATCGTGCTGGCTCGCCGGCGTCGCGACGCCCCCGGCGCGGAGGGTGCGACGGCCGGCGAGGACCCGCGGGTCGCGCCGTCGGTCGCGCCGCGCGCGCCCGACCTCGGGCTCATGCTGCCGTACACGCCGCTGCACCAGCTGCTCGCGACGGACTGCGGCGTACCGCTGGTCATGACGAGCGGCAACGTCTCCGACGAGCCGATCGCCTTCGACGACGCCGACGCACTCGAGCGGCTCGCGCGGATCGCCGACCGGCTGCTCGTCCACGACCGCCCGATCGCGACGCGCACCGACGACTCCGTCGTGCGCGTCGTGCGCGAGCGGCCGCTGCTCATGCGCCGCTCGCGCGGCTACGTGCCTGCCGCGCTGGACCTGCCGATCGCCTCGGCGCGCCACATCCTCGGCACGGGCGCCGAGCAGAAGAACGCGTTCTGCGTCGCGAAGGGCGACCGCGCGTGGCCGAGCCACCACATCGGCGACATCAAGAACTTCGAGACGCTGACGTCGCTGCGCGACGGCGTCGCGCACTTCGAGGCGCTCTTCGAGGTCACGCCCGAGGTCGTCGCGCACGACCTGCATCCCGACTACCTGTCGACGCGCTACGCGCTGGAGCGCGAGGACGTCGAGCACGTCGCTGTCCAGCACCACCACGCGCACATGGCCGCGACGCTCGCCGAGCACGGCGAGGCCGGCCCCGCGGTCGGCGCGATCTACGACGGCACGGGCCTCGGCCCGGACGGGACGATCTGGGGCGGGGAGATCCTCGTCGGCGGCCTGTCCGGGTTCGAGCGCGGCGGCCGGCTTGCCGGCGTGCGCATGCCCGGCGGCGAGGGCGCGATCCGCGAGCCGTGGCGGATGGCGTGCTCGTGGCTGACGCAGATGCGCGCGCCGCTGCCCGCCGCGTTCGAGCCGATCGCGCAGCCGCGCTGGAACATGGTCGCGCGCATGGTGACGACCGGCATGAGCTCGCCGTTCACGTCGAGCGCCGGCCGCCTGTTCGACGCCGTCGCGGCGATGTGCGGGGTCCGGCTCGAGGTGAGCTACGAAGGCCAGGCCGCCGTCGAGCTCGAGGCGCTCGCCGACCCCGGCGCCGCCGAGCCGTATCCGTTCGTGCTGCAGCCGATCCCGCCGGTGGTCATGAACCCGCAGCCCGCGATCCTCGCGGTGCTCGCCGACCTGGCAGCGGGCGTGCCCGTCTCGACGATCTCGGCCCGCTTCCACGCGGGCCTTGCCCGCGTGACGGTCGAAGCCTGCGTGCTGGCGGCGCAGCGCGCCGAGCTCGACCTCGCCGTCCTCTCGGGCGGCGTGTTCCAGAATCGCCTGCTGCTCGAGCTGACGTCGGCGGGGCTCGAGGCGGCCGGGCTGCGCGTCCTCGTGCCCGAGCGGCTGCCGCCGAACGACGGCCAGATCGCGTTCGGCCAGGTCGCGATCGCGGCCGCGCGCACGCTTTCCTGACCGCGGCCCGCGGCGTCTATGCTCTGCCGCATGGACAGCTTCGCGCTCAGCGAACGCTGGAACGGGTGGTCGGATCTGGGGGTCATGGTGCGGGCGGCGCAGGCCGCGATCGACGCCGGTCCGCTGGATCCACCACTGTGCGTGGTCACGATCGAGTGGGACGACGCGGACTCCGAGCTCGACAGCCTCGCGGGCCTCGAGGACCTACTCGCTGGCAGCGAGGAGCCGATGTCGCTGGACATCAGCGTCTCGCACATCGTGGACTCCGAGGCCGCCGTGCGGCTTGTCTTCAACGGCCGCTGGCTGCAGATCTACGGCCACGGGACCGACTGGACGCGCGCGAAGGCCGCCTACGGCGCGGCGCAGGTCGAGATCTCGCTCGTCGCGGGGATCACGACGTTCAAGCTGCCGCAGCTGCCGCCCGATACCGTCAATGACGTGCGCAAGCGCGTCGGCGCGAAGGATCGCGATCCCGGTCGGCTCGGCGGCGACGAGCAGCCGCCCAAGCCCGGCGTCTGAGCACGCGGGCGAAGGTGCGCGCGGTCGCGCGCCGCGAGCGCCCGAGGCGATCTCGGGTCCGGCTAGGAGGTGGCGGGCGGGCCGGGGCCGTCGGCCGGTAGCTCGTCGGGCCCCGGGGTGAACCACTCCGGGATCGTGAGCGTGCCGTCGGGCTCGGTGCCGATGCCGTCCGGCGGCCAGCGCTGCGGGTACGGCGGCTGCTTCCACACCCACTGCTCGCCGGCGTAGGCGTAGTGGAAGCGGATCGACTTCAGCAGCGCCTTGCGATGCTCGGGGCAGGCGTAGCGGCGCGGGCCGAGCAAGCCACCGGCGTGCCAGACGAGCCATTTGCCGGGCATCGCGTCGATGAGCTCGCCGAAGAGATCCTCGCGCGTGGAGGCTCCGATGCTGCGCCGCGTCTCGTCGTCGGGCAGGCTCCCGCAGATGTCGCAGCGAAACCAGTAGCGCACCGGCATGGGTCTAGCGTAGGCATCATTGCCCGGCGGCGCCAGCCCGTTCATCGCGCGCGCATCGCGCAAGCCGTGGCGCTTGGCGCGCCGGCGTTCGGGCGACCAGGCCGTCGCCTCGCCGATCCGGCTCGCGGCCGCACAGCACCGCGAGCCGGTCGCGCCGGCGAGGTTCAGCAGATGGCTGCGACCGCGACGGGCCGCAACCGAGGTGATGCGACTACGCGGCCTCGGACTCGGCCTTGACCGAGGCGGGGTCGACGAAGTCGGGCTCGGGCAGCGTGGAGGCGTACTCGTCGAGCGACGAGAAGGTCTCCGGGGCCGGCGGCGGGGTTGTCGGGGTGGGCGCCGGCTGTGCCACGGGCTGGGCAGCGACCTGCTGCGCGTCGGTACCGGACGAGTCGTCGGCGCCTTCCGCTGCCGTCGCTCCGTCGTCCTTCCCGCCGCCGCCAAAGATCGCCTTTAGCTTACTCATCGTGTGGGTCCCTCCTTATCCGCTTTATACAACGGCGGCGGTTGATACCAGGAGGCCCCGTTGCGGTCTAGATGTAGGAAGCATCTAGTGGCGGCGACGCGCGCTCACTCGTCGGGAGGCGGGGTGAGTAGCGCGCCGACGATCCCGAAGCCCAGCAGCGCGAGGACGAGCAGGGTCACGAGCGTCAGCACGTTGACGCCCCCGGAGATCACCGCGGCGACGGTCAGCGTGGCCAGGATCGCGATGAAGGCGAGCGCCGATCCGAGGACCGCGGCGCGCAACTTAGTAGACGGGGTACTTCGGCGGCGGGCTGTAGTCCTTCGTCCGGCTGGCGAACAGCTTGATCGCCGCCAGGCCGAAGACGAAGCCGCCGATGTGGGCGAAATACGCGACACCGCCCCCGCCGCCCGTCGGGTTCGCGAGGCCGTACGCGCCGAACGCGACCTGCTGCAAGAACCAGAACCCGAGGATGAGCATCGCCGGCAGCTCGACGATCGTGAAGAAGAAGATGATGAAGATGATCGTGATGACCCTGGCCCGCGGATACAGCAGGATGTAGCCGCCGAGCACCGCCGCGACCGCTCCGGAGGCGCCGATCGTCGGGACCGCGGCGTTCGGCTCGATCGCGATCTGCGCCCCGATGGCCGCCAGCCCGCCGAGCAGGTAGAAGGCGACGAACTTCACGGGGCCCATCGCGT
Organism: uncultured Actinomycetes bacterium; assembly: GCA_963743055.1. Classification (GTDB taxonomy): domain Bacteria; phylum Actinomycetota; class Thermoleophilia; order Solirubrobacterales; family Solirubrobacteraceae; genus CADCVQ01. The sequence continues at coordinate 5,734 of CAVUOK010000014.1, forward strand.
CCTCGACGTTGTTGCCGAAGATCCAGAGGAACAGCATGTTGCCGCCGAGGTGCAGGATGCCGCCGTGCATGAACATCGACGAGAACGCGGTCACCCAGAACGGCGGCTGACTCGGATCGGCCAGCCCGGCGCTCGTGATCTCGGACGGCGTGCCGCACGCGATCTGCTGTCCGGCGACGACGCACTCGCTGCCAGGGTGCGAGAACTCGAAGGGGATGGCGCCCCACTCGACGACGATCCCGTCGTCGGGTCCCGCGAAGATCCCGCCCTTCTGCAGGAGGAAGTACACGACGACGTTGATCGCGATGAACGCGATCGTGACGATCGCGAGCCGGTCGGTCGGGATGTTGTCCTTGAGCGGAAACACGCGCGCGCGATCTCTCGCGCGTGGAGGCTACCCGGAGGCCGGGGGAGCAGGCGCGAGCAAGCGCTGCTGCACGGAGGCCATGAGGTCGTCCGGAACGCCGTCGGGATCGATCAGGCGTTCGAGCGCGAGGCCGTTCGAGACCGCGAGCGTGACGATCGCCCAGCGCTGCTCGTCGAACGGCGCGCCCTCGGGCGCGAGCTCCGCGAGCTTCGCGCGCAGGCGCCGGTAGTGCTGCGAGAACTCCTCGAGCAGCGCGGGATCGCGCGCGGCGTGCACCCAGAACTCGATCGACAGCAGCAAGAACTGCGAGCGGCCTGCGTCGACCGGCTGCTCGGCGAGGGCCGCGAGCTTCGCGTCGTCGGCGTCGTGCGCCGCCAGCACCTGGCGCAGCTCCTCGACGCGGCGATCGACGATCTCGTCGAACAGCGCGAGGAACAGCCCGGCCTTGCTCTTGAACGTCGAGTAGACCGCGCCCTTCGTGTAGCCGGCCTCGTCGGCGATGTCGTCGAGCGTCGTGCCGTGGTAGCCGTCGCCGAAGAAGCGCCGCTCCGCGGCATCGAGGAGCTCGCGCCGCGTCAGCGCGGCGCGCTCGGCGCGCGTCAGCCGGGCGGCGGTAGACACGGTCCGGTCAGGCCACCGGCACGGCGGCGGTCCGAGGGGGGGCCGCCGCCGTGGCCCCTCCGGCAGCCTTCGAGGCGGCGTCATGCAGCGGCGCCAGCCATTCGTGCGGCAAGGTGTTGCCGGGCACATGCCCGACGTAGTCGGGGGCGACCCGGCGTCCGAGCGCCGCCGCGGGGCGGTGCTCGATGAACGGCCGCAGCTGGTCGAACAGCAGCATCGCGGAGACGTTGACGCCGATCTGGAAGTCGGCGGCGTTGAGCTGCTCGCCGTGGAGGGTCCCCTCGGCGATCCACGCGTCTATCTGGTCGAGTCGCTCGGGCAGCAGCTCGAGGTCGTCGCGGCTGGCTTCGTCCGTCGCGCGGTGCGCTCCGGTGGCAAGGCGGATGATGAGCGGCGTCGACATGTAGAGCGCGCCGCGCATCGGCAGCGAGCGTGCGGGGCTCATGACGCTGCGAAAGACGTCGTGGTCACGACGGCCCGAGCAGTAGAACAGGCGCCGCACGGCGTTCTGCAGCTCCTCGCCCCAGCGCTCGGCGTCCTGGACGGCCTTGCGCTGCTTCGGATCGGCGGGGAAGAGCGGGCGCTCGGGCACGAGGTCGTCGAGCGCGCGTGAGATCGCGCGCGTGCCTTGGATGCGCCGTCCGTCGACCTTGATCGCCGGGACGCCCATCGTCGGGAAGCCGAGGCCGAGCATGATGAACGCGTGCGGGCCGGGCATGAGCATGACCGGCTTGTAGTCGATCCCCTTGTGCTCGAGCATGAGCCGGCCGGTGTAGACCGAGTTCGAGCCCTGAAAGCCGTAGAACTTCACCTTCGCCGGCACCGCGATCCTCCCCGTGGCCAACAGATACCGCCGGTATGTTGATACCGGCGGTATCCGAAGTCAAGCGGGGATGGCGAGCGGGCCGGAGCCCGGCTCCTCTTGCGGCACGTGCTGGTCGGCGTGGTAGCTCGAGCGCACGAGCGGGCCGGCCGCGATGTGGTCGAAGCCGAGCGCGTACGCGGCGGCTTCGAGCGCCTTGAACTCGTCGGGGTGCCAGTAGCGGACGACCGGCAGGTGGCGCTCGGTCGGGCGCAGGTACTGGCCGACGGTGAGCACCTGGACGCCGTGCTCGCGCAGCCGGGCGAACGTGTCGACCATCTCGTCGTGCGTCTCGCCGAGGCCGACCATGAGGCCGGACTTCGTCGTGACCTCGTCGCCGCCCATGTCCTTCGCGTTGCGCAGCACGCGGCAGGAGCGCTCGAACGTCGAGCCGCGGCGCGCGACGGGATACAGGCGCGGCACGACCTCGACGTTGTGGTTGAAGACGTCGGGGCGCTCGGCGATGACCTTCGCGAGCGGCATCTCCTGACCGCGGAAGTCCGGGGTGAGGACCTCGACCTTGCAGCGCGGCGCCTGGATGCGGCACTGGCGGATGACGCCGACGAACGCGCTCGCGCCGAGGTCGGGCAGGTCGTCGCGGTCGACCGACGTGATGACCGCGTGGCGCAGGCCCATCTTCGCGATCGAGCGCGCGACGCGGGCGGGCTCGAGCGGGTCGTTCCACGTCGGCTTGCCGGTGCGCACGTTGCAGAAGCCGCAGCGCCGCGTGCATGTGTCGCCGAGGATCATGAACGTCGCGGTGCCGCGCTCCCAGCACTCGCCGACGTTCGGGCAGGCGGCCTCCTGGCAGACCGTGTGCAGGTTCTCGTCCTTGATGAGCTGCGTGAGCTCGCGGTACTTCGTCCCGCCCGGCGCGGGGACCTTGAACCACGGCGGCTTGCGCTCGCGCATCGGGCGCACGTCGGACCCGAGGACGCTCAGCACGTCCATCCCGCCCGGGTTGGAGCGCGAGCGGGTGGAGAGCCTGCGTTCGCCGGAAGACATAGCCGTTTCTAGGCTAGCGCCCGGCGGTTGCGCGTCGTAGGGTCGCTCGCACAAGACCGGGGAACGTCAACGTCGGCAAGGAGCGAGACCATGAAGCGCAAGGCGATGATGGGACTCATCGCGGTGACGGCATGCCTGGGGATGGCGGCGTGCGGCGGATCCGACGACGCGTCCTCCGACGACAGCAAGCTGTCGCGCAGCGAGCTGGCGACCAAGGCGGACGCGATCTGCAAGACCGGCGAGACGGATGCGGAGACGGTGACAGCGCCGGCGAACCTCGACGACGCGAACGACGCGGCCGCGTACTTCGAGGAGGTCGTGCCGCTGCATCAGAAGCAGACCGACAGCCTCGCGGCGCTTGAGCCAGACGACGACGCGAAGGCTGACTGGGACGCGTTCATGAAGGCGCAGAACGACAACCAAGCGCTGCTCGAGCAGATCCTCGCGAAGGCCAAGGCGAAGGACGCGACCGGCCAGCAGGACCTGCAGAAGTTCACGACGTCCAACAGCCAGGCCTTCGCCGCCGCCGCGAAGAAGATCGGCTCGGCCGAGTGCGCCGGTACCGCGTAGCGGCGCTTGCGTTGGTGGCCGCGGCGGCGCTCGTTGCCGCCGCGGGCTGTGGCTCGGGCGACGACCAGTCCAGCGGTTCGAAGACGGCGACGACCGCGACGGCGCCGGCCGGGCCCGACGGCAAGATCTCGGTCGTCTACGAGCCGCCGAACGACGACGTGGGCGCGCAGGCCAAGGAGATCCTGCGCCTCGGCGGCACGGACGGCGTCGCTGCGGGCTTCACGAAGTCCTTCAAGCTGCCGTTCGACATCACGATCCACGCGGTCAACGGGCTCGTCGGCCCGAGCTACGACCCGGACACGAAGACGATCACGCTGTCCTACGGGTTCGTGAACTTCACGGCCGGCGTGCTGAAGAAGAACTTCCCCGAGCTGCGCACGAACGACAACGAGTTCGGGCGCCAGCTCGCCGCGGTGGACGGGTTCATCCTCGTGCACGAGTTCGGCCACGCGTTCGTGGACGCCTTCGACCTGCCCGTGCTCGGCAGGGAGGAGGACGCGGCGGATGCCGTCGCGACGGTGTTCCTCACCCGCGCCGTGACGAATGGCAACGAGTACGCGTTCGACGCGGCGCGGTTCTTCAACGCGCTGTCCGGGCGCCAGCGCGAGCTCGCGCCGGCGGACTTCTTCGACGAGCACTCGCTCGACAAGCAGCGTGCGTACAGCATCGTCTGCTGGATCGCGGGGTCGAGCGAGGCGGCGTACAACGACGTCGCGAAGCTAGGCATCCTCAGCGAGGAGCGCCAGCGGCGCTGTCCGGCGGAGTACCAGCAGAAGGTCGAGGCCGTGGAGCAGCTGCTCAAGCCGCACGCGCGGGCGTCGTAGGTTCGCGCGGTGGTCCGGTGGTCGGCCTTGTCGCGTGGTCGGGCGGGCCTACGGGCGGCAGAGGAACGCGAGGTCGGATGGGAGCAGGCCGTAGCGCGCGGCCTGCTCGCCGACCTCCGCGTGCATGTCGATCGTCTCGACGTTGAACCCGGCGTCCTGCAGGCGGGTCGCGATGTCGGGCGCGTAGAGGCGGACGTGGTCGTGCTGCAGGAACGCGCGCTCGCGGTCTTCGGGTGCCGTGATCGAGGGGTCTTCGTACGTGGTTGATCGATCAAGGGCGAGCGGGACCATGACGAGGCAGAACCCTTGCGGGGTCGTGATGCGGCGCAGCTCGCGCATGGCCTTCGCGTCGTCGGGGACGTGCTCGAGGACGTGCGAGCAGAGGATCGCGTCAAACGCGTCGTCGGGGAGGTCGAGCTGCGTGACGTCGAGCTTGAGGTCGACGCCGGTGGGGTCGAGGTCGGCCGTGACGTAGCGCAGGCCGGGGGTCGCCTTGAGGCGCCGGGAGATGCACCACTCCGGCGAGAAGTGCAGGAGCGAGCGCGCGTCGCGCAGCAGCTCGGGGCGGCGCTGCAGCAGAAGCCACTGCGCGCGGTGGCGCTCGTGCGATCCGCAGCGCCAGCACAGCGCGCCGGCGCGGTTCCAGTCGCTCTTGAACGCGTCGAAGCTGTGCTCGCAGACCGGGCAGGTGACGGCGTCGCCGCGGTGGCGCGCGGTCGTGGCTCGCACGCGGACGGCGTCGGCGATGCGGCTCACGCCGCGACCAGCGCCGCGTCCAGGGCGTCGAGCGTGACGGCGCGCGGGGTGCGGCCGAAGGCGGCGGCGAACCGGTCCGTGACCGCGGCGCTGATCGCCGGCAGAGCGATGGCGTCGTCGTCGTCGCCGCTCGTGGCAGGCGGGCCTTCGCCGGGGGCGGGCCTCGCGGCCGAGGGGTCTTTGCCGGCACCGATCTCGTTGCGGACGGACGTCATGCTGACGCCGTCAAGCCCGCACGCGACCACCCACTCGAAGGGCTGGAGGTCGTTGTCGACGTTGATCGCGAACCCGTGCGTCGTTACACCGCGTGCGACGTGGACGCCGATCGACGCGATCTTGCGCTCCTGCGTCCAGACGCCCGTGTAGTCGGGGCCGTCGTCCGGTCGAGCACGTGCCTCGATGCCTGCCGCATCGTCGAGGGCGGCGACGATCGCGGCCTCGATCGTGCGCAGGTACGTGATCACATCGGTGATCCGCATGATCGGATAGCCGACGAGCTGCCCGGGGCCGTGGTAGGTGAGCTTGCCGCCGCGGTCGACGTCGACAATGTCGATCCCGCGCGCCCGGTACCAGTCTTCGCCGAGCGGCAATTCGCCCGCGAGCGACCGGCGCCCGCGCGTGTAAACCGGCGGGTGCTCGAGCAGCAGCAGCGTGTCGGGGACCGCGTCGGCCTGTCGCGCCGCCCGGACGCGCTCCTGCAGCGCCAGCGCCTCGCGGTACTCGACGACGCCAAGCTGGCAGACCCAGAGCTCCTCGGTCATAGCCGGAGCGAGTTGAAGTTGAGCACCGAGGCCAGTACGTCGAAATGGCGGTCCACGTGGACGATGTCGGCGGCGTGCTGCTGTGCGCAGGCGGCGATCAGCAGGTCCGGTACGGGAATGCGATGGCGGCCGTTGCGCGCGAGATCGCGCTGCGCCGTGTTCGCCGTTGCGAAGGTCTCGGCGTCCATGCGCAACTCGCGGAAATGCTCAAGATCGTCTTCGAGCCGCGCGTAGTCTGCCGGCGACCTCGCGCTGAACAGCAGTTCGAGACGGCTGACCGCGCAGAGGCAGAGCTCGCCGTCGAGATCGGCGTCGGGGCCACCGCGCACATACGCCGACTTGTCGATGAGCAGCAGCCGGGTCACTGCCAGGCCGCGTCGGCGAGCAGAAGATCGACATCGAGCAGCGTCGTGGCGCGGCGCATGGCGTCGATCTGCTGGGCTCGTCGCTCCGTGTGGTGGCGCTCGTCGAGACGTTGCTGAAGCGCATCACGGCCTGCCGCGGCGAGCAGGAGGAGGAGCTGCTTGCGATCGGAGACCTCGGGCCACGCGCGCTGCGCGAGATCGAGCATCTCACTGACCTCCGCCGTATCGGTCACGGTGTAGCGCGGACGCGTCGTTGGCATCGGCCGAGTGTAGCACCACAAGTGTGGGGTGCCGCACCTTCCGTCGAGGCGAGGATGACCGCGGCGGCGGCCGCACGCAACGCCGCGCACGTCGACGAGGGAACGGCCGAGTTCCTCGTGCGGCGGCTGGAGGCGCTGGATCTCGGCGAGCGGCGGTTCGACGTCGTGTTCGCGGTTCGCGTCGGGCTGTTTCATCGCGAGCCCGGCCGCGCCCGCGGCCTGGTGGAGCCGTGGCTCGCGCCGGGCGGGCGCTGCGTCTCGGTCTTCGATCCGCCTGCGCGGGCGTAGGCTGAGCCGGTCATGCGGACGCTCATCCGAGAAGAGCTGACCGCGACGCTTGCGGCGCGACAGATGCTGCTCGAGCGCCAGCGGCTCTCGCCAGTCGATGCGATCCGCAGGCTCACGCCGCTGCAAGGGCAGGACTCGCCGGCGCCGTACGTCGCCCTCGCGGCGCGGCTGGAAGGCTTCTCGCGTGCCGCGCTGCAGGACGCGTTCGACCGGCGCGACGTCGTGAAGACGACGATCAACCGGCTCACGCTGCACATCGCCGCGGCGGACGACTACCCCGCCTACGCGCAGCTCGCGCGCCAGGCGCGGATGCGGGCGTGGCGCAAGACCTACGCGCACCTCGACGAGGAGGCCGTCACGGCCGAGCTTGGCGAGTGGCTCGCCGAGCCGCGCACCAACGAGGAGATCCGCGAGCGGGTGGGCCGTTACGAGGGGGTGCCCGACGACGAGTGGTCGTCGATCATCTTCGCCCGGATCGTGCTGCCGCTCGTGCAGCTGCCGCCCGCGGGGCATTGGGGCGACCGAACACGGGCGAGGTTCGTCGCCGATCCCGCGCCGCGACCGGACCCCGCCGACGCCGCGACGCTCGTGCTCTCGCGCTATCTCGCGGCCTTCGGCCCGGCCAGCCGCCGCGACGTCGCCGCGTGGGCCGGCGTCGCGCAGCGCGACTTCGCCGAGGCGTTCGAGCGCCTGAAGACAGTCGCCTTCGAGGACGAGCACGGTGTCGAGCTGCTCGACCTGCCCGGCCAGCGGCTGCCGCCCGCGTCCACGCCGCTGCCGGTGCGCTTCCTCGCGCGCTGGGACCAGGCGCTGCTCGCCTACGCGGACCGCGAGCGGATCATCCCGCTCGAGCTTCAGCCGCTGAAGCTCACGCTGAGCGGGGACCAGACGGTGACCGTCGACGGCCGTGTCGCCGCGAGCTGGAAGCTCGAGCGCTCGGCGAAGGCGGTGAAGGTGGTCCTGCGGCCGCACCGCGAGATCCGCCGCTCCGCGCGGACCGAGATCCGCGCGGAGGCCAAGCGCGCCGCGCAGTTCTGCGTGCCCGGCGCGAACCGCGTCGAGATCGAAGGGGTCTAAGCCTCGTAGCTCTCGATGCGCTTCTTGACGGCTGCCAGGAAGCGCGCGGCGAGCGCGCCGTCGATCGCGCGGTGATCCCAGGACAGGCCGAGGATGACCATCGGCCGGATCGCGATCGCGTCCTCGCCGAACTGGTCGGTCACGATGACCGGGCGCTTGACGATCGCCTCGATGTCGAGGATCGCGACCTGCGGGAGGCTGATGACGGGCGTCGCCATCATCGAGCCGAACTGGCCGGGGTTCGTGATCGTGAACGTCCCGCCGCGGACGTCGTCGGGGGTCAGCTGGCGGGCGCGCGCGCGGCGCGCGAGGTCGCGGATCCGACGCGAGAGCCCTTCGACGCTCAGGTCCTGGGCGCCGCGGACGACCGGGACGATGAGGCCCTCGTCGCCGAGATCCACGGCGATGCCGAGGTTGACCTGCTCGTGCACGGTGTGCGTGCCGTCCTCGAGCCAGGCGTTCACGAGCGGGAAGTCGACGAGCGCGTGGATGACGCAGCGCGACACCAGCGGCAGCGCTGTCAGGCCGAGCTCCTTGCGCGAGAGCTCGATGCGCGACATGTCGACCTCGATCCAGGTCGTGCAGGTCGCGGCGGTCTGCAGCGAGCGGTGCATGTGCTCGCCGATCGTCGCTCGCATGCGCGACAGCGGCCGGCCCGGCGGCGGGACGTACGGGCCGTGCGAGAGCGAGCCGCCGGCGCCCGGCCGGTACGGGCTCTCGGAGTGCAGGACGGGCTCGGACGACGACGGCGGCGGTGGGAACGCGGCGCCGCGGGCCTCGACGACCGCCATGACGTCCTGCTTGCGCACGCGTCCCTCACGGCCGGTGCCCTCGATCAGGTCGAGGTCGACGTCGTGCTCGGCGGCGATGCGCTGGACGACGGGGGAGTAGCGGCGGGCCGCCGCGCCGGATCGCGCGGTGGAGGGAGGCGAGGGTCTGGCGGCCGGGGGGCTCGACGGCGGGCGGGCGTGCGGCGGCGGGGGGCCGGGCACTCGCGGGCCCGGAGCCGGCGGGCCGGACGCCGGTGCGCCGTTGGCTGGGGAAGCGGGCACGTCCGTCGCGATCCGTGCGAGCGTCACGCCGACGTCCACGGTCACGCCGATCTGCACGCAGATCTCGACCAGCCGGCCGGCGGCCGGCGACGGGATCTCCGTGTCGATCTTGTCGGTCGAGACCTCGCAGATCGTCTCGTCCGCGTCGACCCAGTCGCCGGGCTGCTTGTGCCACTCGACGAGGGTCCCCTCGGCGACGGACACCCCCATCTGGGGCATCGTCACGTCGACGATCGTGGCGGGCTCAGTACTCGAGGAGCTGACGGCAGGCCTCCCTCACGCGATCGACGGACGGCAGCACCGCCGCCTCGAGCGGCGGCGAGAAGGGGATCGGGCAGTCCGGCGACGCGACGCGGATGACCGGACCGTCGAGGTCGTCGAACGCGTGCTCGGCGATCAGCGCCGCGACCTGGGCCCCCGCGGCGCACGTCTCGTTCGCCTCGTCGACGATCACGACCTTCGAGGTGTGGCGGACGGCGGGGAGGATCGCGTCGACGTCGAGCGGGACGAGCGAGCGCAGGTCAAGCACCATGATCGACGATCCCGCGATGTCGGCGGTCGCCTCCAGCGCCGTGTGCACCATCGCGCCGTAGGCGATGACGACGAGGTCGTCGCCCTCGCGCGCGACGCGCGCCGCGAACGGCGTCTCGTAGGACCCCTCGGGCACCTCGCCCTTGACGTGGCGGTAGAGGTTCTTGTGCTCCATGAACACGACCGGGTTGGGGTCGCGCATGCTCGCGATGATGAGGCCCTTCGCGTCCTCGGCCGTGCTCGGCGCGACGACCTTGATCCCCGGCGAGTGCATGAACCACGCCTCGGGGTTCTGAGAGTGAAACGGTCCGCCGGAGAAGCCGCCGCCGCTGGGCAGCCGCACGGTGATGTTCACCGGCAGGCTCTGGCGGTAGTACATCTTCGCAGCGACGTTCACGAGCTGGTCGAAGCCGCACGCGATGAAGTCCGAGAACTGCATCTCGCAGACCGGCCGCATCCCCACGACCGCCGCGCCGATCGCGCAGCCGATGATCCCCGACTCGGCCAGCGGCGTGTCCATGACGCGGTCGGCGCCGAACTCCTCGAAGAGCCCGTCGGTGACCTTGAACGCGCCGCCGAAGACGCCGATGTCCTCGCCCATCATGAGCACGCGCTCGTCGGCCCGCATCTCCGTGCGCAGGCCGTCGGAGATCGCCCGCAGATACGTCATCTCGCTCATACGCGGTGACCGCTCCACGGCGCGGCGCCGTCCTCGAGCAAGACCTCGGGCGCGTCGCGCGGGTGGAAGACGCGATCGGTCGCCGTCGACGGGTCGGGCATCGGCCCGGCGAGCGCCTCCTCGGCGGCAACGTCGACCTCGGACTTCACGCTCTCGCGCAGCTCGTCGATGTCGTACCCCAGCGCCGCGACGCGGGCGCTCTGGCGATCGATCGGGTCCTTCTTCTTCCACTCCTCCACCAACGCCTTGGGCACGTACTTCATGTCGTCGTGCGCGCCGTGGCCGTGCATGCGCATCGTGACGGCCTCGATGAGCGTCGGCCCGCCGCCGGCGATGGCGCGCTCGCGCGCGATGCGGGTCGCTTCGAAGACGGCCTCGACGTCGTTGCCGTCGACGCTTACGCCGGGGAAGCCGTAGCCCTCCGCGCGCTGCACGGGGTTGATCGCGAACTGCAGGTCGATCGGCGTCGAGTACGCGTACTGGTTGTTCTCGAGGATGAAGATGACCGGCAGGTGCTGCACGCCGGCCCAGTTCATCGCCTCGTGGAAGTCGCCGCGCGACGTCGAGCCGTCGCCGAACCACGTCAGCGCACAGCGCGCCTCGCGGCGCAGCTTGAACGCCATCGCCATGCCGGTCGCGACGACCATCATGTCCGGCAGCATCGACACCATCCCGACGCAGCCCGTCTTGTAGTCGCCGAAGTGCACGTTGCCGTCGCGCCCGTTCGTGATGCCGGCGGCGCGGCCCATGTACTGGCTGAGGATCGTCGACGGCTGCACGCCGCGGACGAGGTGCGCGCCGAGGTCGCGATGCAGGACGCAGAGGCGGTCTTGCGCCGCCATCGCCCATGCCGCGCCCACCGACACGGCCTCCTGGCCGAAGCCGTCGTAGAAGGACCCGGGGACCTTGCCCTGGCGGTACAGGTTCATCGCGCGCGACTCGACGGCGCGCATCATCAGCATCGCGCGCAGGAGACCGGCGCTGTCGTCGGGCGTCAGGTGCTCGCTCTGGGCGTGCGTCGTGGGACCGCTGGGGAGTTCCGTGCTGCTGGTCGCCATGTTCGCCTTTCCGTGTGCGCGTGGGTCGGGATCTCCGACTCACCCTTTCGGCATCCCGTCGGGATCACCGCGCGAGATCCGCTACGTCCTAGCCGAGGGTACCGGGAACGTAGGCTGGTTGACGTGGATGGTGGCGACAGCTCGGAGTCCCGCGACGGGTTGCGGCGCATGCGCTGGCGCCTGCGCGGCGCGTGGCTGTGGCCGACGTTCCTCGTGGCGACGCTCGTCGAGATGACCCTGCTGCACTGGCTGCCCGTGCAGGGCGACTCGACGCGCTGGATCTCCGCGCTGCTCGCCGCGGGCTGCCTGAACCTCGCGGCGATCGTCGTGCTCGGCGGTCCCGGCGGCGTGCTGCTGCGCCGCCGCCGGCGCGACCTGCCGAAGGTCGTCGCCGACGACTACGCGGGGACGGCGGCGCTGGGGATCGTCGCGGCGGCGCTCGTCGTCGCCGGGCTCGTGCACCATCCCGCGATCGTCGACCGGCGGGCATCGTTCGACGAGCAGCTGCTGGCCGTCCACCTCTGGGTCACGCAGCACGGCGACGAGTACGCGAACGACCACATCTCGCTCGCCGACACGGTCGTCGTCGACGAGCAGCTCTTTCGCACCTGCGTGCCGGGCCGCGACCCCAAGCGCTCGCTGTGCCTGATCGTCGACACGAGGCCGTCGCCACCGGCCGTCAAGCTCGACCCCAATCGCGAGCCGAACGCGCGCTTCAACCCGCGCGGCGGCTTCAGGTAGGGCGCCGAGATGCCGATAAACGGGGCATGGGTGGCGCCCGGGCTCTCATCGCTTCGTTGGGCGCGAGCATCTCGCTCGTCGCCGGTGCTGCGCTGTCGCTGCTCGTCGTGAGCTTCGTGTTCGCCTACCCCGGCTTCGTCGGTGGCGTGGACGTCCCGCCCTCGGTTGCCTCGCTGGACCTCGGCTCGAAGTCCTCGAGCGCGGCGTCCCGGCCCGACGCGGCACCGCGCGCGAGTGCCCCCGTCGTCATCAAGCCCGCGCCGGCCGCGACGCGCGGCCCCGCCGCCAAGGTCTCCGCATCGCGCCCGGTGCGATCGGGAGCGCCCGAACCCGCCTCGACGGACCCCTCCTTCAACCCCGGTGTGCGCACCTTCGACCCGGCAACGCCGCCTCCGCCCCCGGCACAGCCCCAGGCCGAGCGCGAGCCCCAGGTCGGCGACGGCGTCCGCGAGGTCGGCGACGCGGTCAGCGCGACCGTCCACGGCACCGGCCTGGCGGCGACGCCACTGCTCGGGCCGCCTGTCAGCAAGGCGGTGCAGGACGTGCTCGACCTCCTCACGTCGGTGCTCCAGGGCGCGACCGGCGCCCTCGCCGGCGTCCTCGACGCGGCCGTTCCGGTTCGTTAGTGGTTCGTCTCGTAACGGGTGGCCTGTTGCGAGAGGGGCCACTAGAACGCGAGCGCGAGCGGCTGCTCGAGCAGCTCGCGGATGCGAGCGAGGAACTGCGCGGCGTCGGCGCCGTAGAGGATGCGGTGGTCGCATGCGAGCGTGACGCCCATCGTGTTGCGTGCGACGAGCTCGCCGTCGCGGACGACGGCGCGCGGCGCGAGCGCGCCGACCGCGAGGATCGCGGCCTGCGGTGGGTTGATGACCGCGGTGAAGTCCGTGACGCCGAACATGCCGAGGTTCGAGACCGTGAACGTGCCGCCGCCGAGGTCGGGTGGCGTCACCGTGCCGGCGCGGACCTTCTCGGCGAGCGCTTTCGATTCGCGCGCGATCTCTCTCAGTGACTTGCGGTCGGCGTCGAAGATCGTGGGGACGACGAGCGCGTCGGGCGCCGCGACCGCGACGCCCACGTTGACGCGGCTGTGCAGCTCGAACTTGCCGTCCTTGTAGCTGCCGTTCGCGCGCGGGAACTCGCGCAGCGCGAGCGCGCACGCCTTGACGACCATGTCGTTGTAGGACGGCACCTCGCCGCCGAGCGCCTTGAGCTCCTTGCGGAGCGTGACGCAGCCCTCCATGTCGATCTCCGAGCGCAGCGTGAACTCGGGCACGGTCGCCTTCGACTCGGCCATCCGGCGCGCGATGACCTGCTGCACGCGCGTGAGCTCCTGGATCGTGATGTCGCCCTTGGCCGTGCCGGTCTCCTTGGGCGGCGGCAGGGGGAGCGTCGGCGACCGCACCTCCGCGGCGGGTGCCACGGCGGGCGACGGCTTCGGCTCGCCGGGCTCGGGGGGAAGGGTCTCTTGCGTGGAGACTTTCGCCGTCCCCGCCTTGGCCGCGTCCTCGACGTCGGCTTTGACGACCCGTCCGCCGGGCCCGGTGCCATCGACGAGGTGCAGGTCGATGCCCTGCTCGCGCGCTATGCGGCGGGCGAGGGGGGAGGCCTTGACGCGGCCGGTCTTGCGCGCCGGGGCAGGATGTTCGGGGGCGGGTGCGGAGGATTCGCCTGCGGGCGGGGCGGCCTCGGTGGGCGCGGAGGATTCGCCTGCGGGGGCGGGGGCCTCGGCCGGCGCGGAGGATTCCACTTGGGGCGTGGCGGGCTCTGCGGGGGCGGCGGGTTCCTCCCGTGGCGCGGAGGCTTCCCCTTCGGATGCGGCCTCCGCCGGCGCCTCGGACCCGTCGTCCAGGCGCGCGATGACCTCGCCGATCGGCAGCGTCTCGCCCGCCTGCACCACGATCGTCAGCGTCCCCGCCGCGTCGGACTCGAAGGTCAGCGTGGCCTTGTCGGTCTCGATCTCGGCGAGCGGCTCACCGCGGCTCACGGAGTCGCCGTCGGCCTTCAGCCACTTGAGGATCGTGCCTTCCTCCATCGAGTCCGAGAGCCTCGGCATGACGATCTCGGACATCGCGCTAGCGGCTCCTCTTCGTCGTCGCCAGCACGGCTTCGATCACCTGCGGCTCGTGCGGGAACGCGAGCTGCTCCAGCGGCTTCGAGTACGGCATCGGCACGTCCGCGCCGGTCACGCGCTGGATCGGCGCGTCGAGGTCGTCGAAGGCCTGCTCCGCGACGAGCGCCGCGAGGTTCGCGCCGACGCCGCCGTGCGGCCAGCCCTCCTCGACGATCACGCAGCGGTTCGTCCTGCGGACCGACGCGAGGATCGTGTCGAGATCGAGCGGGCGCAGCGTGCGCGGGTCGATGACCTCCGCCTCGACACCGTGCTTCTCGCTCAGCGTCTTCGCCGCGCGCGCGGCCGTCAGCGCCATCCGCGAGATGCCGACGATCGTGACGTCCGACCCCTCCCGGCGGATCGCGGCATGGCCGAAGTCGACGGTGAAGTCCTCGTCGTCGGGCACCTCGCCGCGCTGGCCGTAGAGGTACTCGTGCTCGATGAAGATGACCGGGTTGTCGTCGCGGATCGCGGACTTCAAGAGGCCCTTCGCGTCGGCGGCGGTCGTCGGCACGGCGACGAGCAGCCCCGGCACGTGGAGGTACAGCGCCTCCCACGAGTGCGAGTGCGTCGGGCCGAGCTGGTGGCCCGCGCCCTGCGGCATGCGCACGACCAGCGGGACCTTCACCTGGCCGCCGAACATGTAGCGGATCGACGCGGCGTGGTTGACGATCTGGTCCATCGCCAGCAGCGAGAAGTTGATCGTCATGAGCTCGACGACGGGGCGCAGGCCGGTCATCGCCGCGCCGACCCCCATGCCGACGATCGTGTTCTCGGAGATCGGCGTGTCGCGCACGCGCTTCTCGCCGAACTCCTCGAGCAGCCCCGCGGTGACCTTGAACGCGCCGTTGAAGACGCCGATGTCCTCGCCCATGAGCAGCACCGACTCGTCGCGGGCCATCTCCTCACGTAGCGCGGCGTTCAGCGCCTCGCGGTAGCGCATGACGGCCACGGCTCAGTCCTGGTCCTTCTGCGCGTCGTCGGTGGGCCTGTGGTCCTCGGGCGCGCCCATCGCGCGCTCGTACTCCTTCTGGCCGGGGAGGTTCTCGTCCATCCCGCGCTCGTCCTCGCCGCGGTGCGGGGTCGAGGTGCGCTCGTCGACGGAGTACCAGCCGCGGACCTGGTCGCCGAGCACGTAGATGTCGTCGTAGAGCTCGTTGGGCGACGGGTGCGGCGACGCGTCGGCGAACGCCACGGCCTCGTCGACGCGCTTGACCGTGTCCTCGTCGAGCTGCGTGCGCTCGTCGGCGGTCATGACGCCGGCCTCGACGAGCTTGTCGCCGAACACGGAGAGCGGGTCGCGCTTACGCCACTCGTCGACCTGCTCCTTCGTGCGGTACTCCTCGGGGTCGGCCATCGAGTGGCCGCGGAAGCGGTACGTGACGGCCTCGACGAGCACCGGCCGGCGCTCCTCGCGCGCGATCCGCAGCGCCTCGGTCGTCACGTTGTAGGTGTCCATGACGTCCATGCCGTCGCAGCGCATGCCGGGGACGCCGAAGCCCTCGCCCTTGCGCAGCAGGTCGGTCACGGCGGAGTGGCGCTCGAGCGACGTGCCCATGCCGAACTGGTTGTTCGTGATCATGAAGACGACGGGCAGGTGCCACAGCGCGGCGAGGTTCATCGTCTCGCCGAACGTGCCCTGGTTGGACGCGCCGTCGCCGAACTGGCAGAGCGTCACCTCGTCGAGGTCGTTGTAGTCCGACGCGAGCGCGAAGCCCGCTGCGATCGGCAGGTTGCCGCCGACGATCCCGTAGCCGCCCATGAAGCGCTTGTCGAGGTCGAACATGTGCATCGAGCCGCCGCGGCCGCGGCACAGGCCGTCGACCCGGCCGAACAGCTCGGCCATGACGGCGTTGGGATCGCTCCCGCGCGCGAGCGTGTGGCCGTGCGAGCGGTACGTCGAGATGAGGTAGTCCTGGTCGCGCAGCGCGCGCGTCGAGCCGACGATCGTCGCCTCCTCGCCGATCGCGAGGTGCAGGAACCCGCCGACCTTCGCCTTCGCGTACATCTCGCCGGCGCGCTCCTCGAAACGCCGGATCAACATCATCGAGGCGAGCCAGTCCTTCGCGACCTCCGGCTCTGGGAGGTCGGTTTCCGTGGTGTCCGCAACGGGCTCTGCCATCTGCGAGTCAGCGTAGCGGGCGAGGGTTGCCGTGCCGTTTCGACGCGCGGCCAATTTCCGGCCCAGCACACCATCCGGCGCCGCCGGCCGAACCTTGCTCGGCTCGCTCGTTCGAAGCGTAGGATCGAGACATCGGCCTCGCAGGTTGCAGACGGATCGAAGGACCGAGCGTGATGCACACGGTGCCGCTGACTCCCGGTCAGCTGGATCTCTGGCTGCTCGACCAGCGGCTCGGTGACGAGATGCCGCTGATCACGCGCGCCGCGCCGCTCGGGCGAGACGTCGACCTGCCGGCGCTGGAGCGGGCGCTGCGGCGGGTTGCGGCTCGGCACGCGGCGCTTCGCACGCTGATCGAGATCCGCGACGGTCGCCCCGTGCAGGTCGTGTCGGAAGAGGTCTGCCCCGACCTACTGCGCTTCCGCGCAGACGATCGCGCCGAGCGGGACCTGGCCGTCCTGCTCGAGGAGCAGCGCGCCGCGCTGTCTCCGCTCGATCTCACCTGCACCGCGCCGATCCGGATGGAGCTCGTCCATGCCCGCGACACGAGCATCCTCGTGGCGACGGCGCACCCGCTGGTCGCCGACGAGCGCTCGCTGGCCGTCCTGCTCGGCGAGCTCGACCGCTGCTATCGCGCTGAGCTGACTGGCGGGGAGCCGAGCCTCGCGCCCTCCGCGTCGTACGCGTCGTACGTCGCGCCCGCCGTCGCGCCCGCGCCGGGCTTGCCGGCGGATCGCGAGCGCGCTCGGCCACACAGCGGCGCCGGCCTCCCGGGCGCGCGCAGCACCCTGACCGAGGCGGTCGCGCTGCAGCTCGAGGCGCCGGTCGGGTTGGGGCTCGAGGCGCTCGCGAGGGACGGCCGCGGGTCGCTCGCAGCCGTCCTGGCGGCCTGCCTGGCCGCGGTGCGATGCAGGTACGACGGGACGGGTGGGATGACCGTCGGGCTCGTGGTCGACACCCGGACCGCGGACGGCCCCGCGGTGATCGGACCGTGCTCGGCGCTCATCGCGCTTGACATCGACGTGCCGCCCGCGCGCGACGGTCGCGGCTGCGCGACCGCGGTCGTGCGCGACGCGGTCGAGCGCGTCGCACACGCGCAGCGGCCCGACCTGCCTGCTTTGCATCCTGGCGGAGCGCGCGCCGCGCGGCGGCTGGTACCGGATGCCTGGGTCGAGGAGGACGTGTGCAGCTGCACCCACCTGGCCCGTCTCGCGGGCCTCGGATCGGAGGCCGCGGTCGTCCGGCGCGCCCGCGCCATCCCGCGACTCAGGCTGCTCGCGCATCGCCGGCCGGAGGGTCTCGCGCTCGCGCTCGAGTACCACCAGGCCACCTCGTCGCGCGAGGCCGCGGTCCAGCTGCTCGAAGGGGTGGCGGCGTTCGCGGGCGCGCTCGTCGACGCGCCCAACCGCCCGGTCCGCGCCATGCCGGCGATCTCGGCCCGGCACCGCGCCATGCGCGTGCAGCAGGCGCGTGGTCCGAGTGTCCGCGGCGGCGACACGGACGCCGTGGCAGTCCTGTGGCGAGCCGCCGATCACCACCGCGACGCGGAGGCGATCGTCGAGGACGGGGTAGGCCGGCGGACATACGGCGAGCTCGTCGCCGAGGCGGACGACCTCGCCGGGCGGCTGCGCGGGCTGGGCGTCGAGCGTGACTCCGTCGTGGCTCTCACCGGTCCGAGATCCATCGGCCTCGTGGTCGGCATGCTCGCGATCCTGCGGGCGGGCGGCGCGGTGCTCGCGCTCGATCCGGGCTATCCACCCGAGCGGCTCGGCTACATGCTGCGCGACTCCGGCGCGCGCCTCCTCCTGGCCGGAGCGGGCGCCGAGCACGTGGTCGCCGTCGCGGGTGACGTGAGGGTCCTCCGGCTGCCCGCGGACGGCGCCGTCTCCGACCGCGCGCCGCTGCCGGACCGGATCGACCCGCGCCAGCTCGCGTACGTGGTCTACACCTCCGGCTCGACGGGACACCCGAAGGGCGTGCTGATCGAGCACCGGTCGCTGGCGAACCAGCTGACGTGGCTGCGCGACGAGCTCGGCCTCGGTCCCTGTGACCGCGTGCCATACAAGTTCTCGCTCGGCTTCGACGCCGCGTTCTCCGAGCTCCTGGGAACGCTGAGCAGCGGCGCGACGGTAGTCGTCGCCGGCCCGGGCGGCGAGCGCGACGCGGGCTACCTGCTCGACCTGTGCGCGCGCCACGAGGTGACGGCGCTCAACGTGACGCCGACCTACCTGGAGGCGCTGCTCAGGCACCCCGGCGCCGCCGGGCTGCGCACCCTGAGGATGGTCCTGTCCGGCGGCGAGGAGCTGACGCGCGCGACCGTCGACCGCTGTCGTGCGGCGACCGGCGCCACCCTCTACAACCTGTACGGCCCGGCCGAGACGACGATCAACGCCGCCTTTCATCGCATCTCCGATACGGCCGCCGCGGGCACGACGCCGATCGGCCGGCCGGTGGCCAACACGCGAGCGCATGTCCTGGGGCCCGACCTCGAACCGGTGCCCGTCGGCGCGGTCGGCGAGATCTACATCGGTGGGATTCAGGTGGCGCGCGGCTACACGCGGGGGTCGGGCGATGGCTCCCGCTTCGTGCCCGACCACCTCGCCGGCGCGCCCGGCTCCCGGCTGTATCGAAGCGGCGACCTCGGTCGCGTGCACCCGGACGGCTGGCTCGAGTTCGTCGGCCGGGTCGATCGGCAGGTGCAGGTCCGCGGCCAGCGCGTCGAGCCGACGGAGATCGAGGCGGTGCTCGCGTCGCATCCCGTCGTCCGGCAATGCGCCGTCGTCGCGGCGCGCACGCCGCGCGTCGAGCTGCACGGCTACGTGGTGGCGTCGGAGCCGCTGCGCGACGCCGGCGGATTGCGGGCGTACCTGCGCGAGCGGTTGCCGGAGGCCATGGTGCCCGCGCGCTTCTACGCCGTGGACGAGCTGCCGCGGCTGGCGTCGGGCAAGCTGGAGCGGCACGCGATCGCGCGTCTGCAAGCCGTCGAGCTTGCGCCGAACGCGCCCTCCCGCGCGCCGCTGACCGGCAGCGAGGCGGCGATCGCGCGGGCCTTCGGCGAGGTGCTGGGCCGAGACGCAGCCGGCGTCGGGGACAGCTTCTTCGACCTCGGCGGCGACTCGCTGCAGGCCGTCGCGCTGGTCGTGCGCCTGGAAGAGCTGCTCGGGCGCGCGGTCGAGATCCGCGACGTGTTCGAGGCGCCTTCGCCGGCGCTGCTCGCCGATCGCCTGGAGGACGTCGAGGACGTCGTCGCCGACCTGCGCCTGCGGCCGCTGCCGGGTGTGCAGGCCACGCATCGGCCGCGGCCGGCGTCGGCGGCCCAGCGCGCGATCCTCGGTGGCGGTCTGGGGCCGGCCGATCCGGACCACCACGTGCGGCTCGCGGTGCGCCTCCCGGGCGACGTGGACGAGGCCGCGCTGCGCACGGCCGTGCAGCTCGTCGTCGAGCGCCACGGCTCGCTGCGCACGGCGCTGCTCGATACGCCGGACGGCTGGCAGCAGGTCGTCGCAGGTGGCGTCGGGGCTGAGCCGGAGGTCCATGACGTCCCCTCCGAAGGGGCCCTCGAGCCGACGCTCCGCGACCTCGCCGCGCGTCCATTCGACCTGGCGGAGCCGCCGCTCGCGCGGTTCGCGCTGGTGCGAACCGCGAGCACGGGTCGTGCCCTGCTCATCGTCATCCACCGGGCCGTGGCCGACCGGTCGTCGGTGGAGATCGTGCTGCGCGACCTCAGCCGCTACCTGTTTCACCTGACCGACGGATGCGCGCTGCCGACGCCGCTCGCCACGGGGTACGCCGAGTACAGCCGCTGGCTGGACGACGTGACCGGCTCCGGCGTCCTCGACGCGCAGCGGGCGCATTGGCGCGTGGTGAACGGCACTACCGCCGCCGCGCCGCGCGCTCGATCGGCCGCCCCGAAACCATCGCCCACGACCATCGGAGGACCGCTCGATCCCGCGGTCGCGCTCGCGCTCCGAGCGCTGGCCGGGCGGTCACGGCTCAGCCTTGCCGCGATCCTGCGAGCGGGCCTGTACGCGACGTTGCAGCGCGAGGACGAGCTGCCCGGCGGCGTCCTCGGACTGCCCGACGGCGGACGGCGCGGGCTGCGCGCGCTCGACGGCGTGGTGGGCCCATTCGACCGGCTGCTCCCGATCCGCCCGCGCGCGACCGCCGTGCGCAGCCTGACAAGGCTCGTCGGGGAGATGCGCCGGCAGGTGGCAGCCGCGCGCGCCAACGCTCTCGGTGCCGCCGGGCTGGAGCACCTTCAGCGGTCCGCCGTCTCCTTCGAGCAGCGCACGGCGCCGCCGCTGCGCGAGGGGACCGTCGAGCTCATGTCGATCGGTGCGCGCCAGCTGCCAGCCGGCGTGGACCTCGACGTCGAGGCGACCGTCGCGGACGAGACGATCCACATCGCGATCACCGAGCGCACCGGCGCATGGCAGGGCCGTCCCGCCTCGGCGATCGACGACGCCTACCGGGCCCTCCTGCGGCAGATGGCGCGCGGTGAGGCCGGCACGCGCTGAGGCCCGCGCCGGCTACGCGCCGCGGACGATCTCGGCCGCGCCCTCGACGATCAGCTCGCGCACGAACTCGAGCCGGCTCTCCGCGGTGAGGTTGCCGGGCAGGTCCTCCGCAGTGAAGACATCCGTACCGGCCACGAACGCGAGCAGATGCGCGCTCTCGCTCGATCCCCGCAGGTCCGATCCGGCGAACGCGAGCACGGGCGCGCCGGGTCGGTCGATCAGCGACACGAGCGCCTCGCCGCGCACGCGCAGAGCGGTCCCGAGGGCGACGTCGTCGAGTGCTCCGACGTCGCGCAAGCCGCTGCCCGGCAGCGGAGCCACCATCGCCAGGAAGTCCTCGCGCGCATCGGCGAGCGCCGCCGCGACGGCCTCCGCGTCGATCGCGGCCGCCGTGCTCGCACGCAGCCGGTCCACGTGCTCGGGGCCGAGCTGCCCCGCCGCAGCGACGCCGCGCAGCGCGTCGCTTCCCTGCAGGCACCGCGTCGCGAGCTCAAGCCACGTCAGCGGATACAGGTCGATGGTCACGTGGATCGACGTCTCGCCAGCGGCCGCGGCGCTGTGGACCCACCCGCGCGGGATGTAGAGCACCTCGCCCGGGCCGACGTCGACGACCATCGCCGGCTCGCCCAGCTCGTCGGGGGACAGCGACGCGGCTTGGCGACCGACCGCCACGGGGCCGGACGGCTCGTACACGCGCCAGATCTTGTGACCCGAGATCTGGATCGCGAACACGTCGTGGTCGTCGTAGTGCGGTTGCAGCCCGGTCGACCCGGGCGGGGTGAGGTAGACGTGCGACCCGGCGTGGCGGACGAGGGGGACGCCTGCGTCGAGGAAGGCCGCCTCGACGCGCCGGCACAGCCGCGCGGTCGGCCCGTGGCGGCGCTGGAGCTTCGCGAGCTGCAGCGTGTAGCCCGAGCGGAGCGCGGTCTGGACGGCGGGCAGCGAGGGTGCCCCGTCGCGCGTGCGAAGCGCGTGCGACGCCAGGCTGCGGCCGGCGCGCACGACGTTGAGGTAGTTCGGGTCCGGCTCCGGGAGCGAGGCGATCAGCGACTCGATCGCCTCGAGGGTGATCAGCTCCGCGGCTCCCGGCACCGGGCCGCCGAGCAGCGGGGCACGCTCCCAGTACCGCTCGAAGAACCCTGCCGTGCCATCGGGTGCGACCAGGTCTTCGAGCGATACCGGGGGCTCCGGGCGTGACTCGTCGCGCTGCGACGACTGCTCGAGCCTCAGCAGCTCGGGCCGCCCGGCGCGCTGATGCAGCCCTGCCCCGGCTTCATCATGTCGGCCCCCTGGTCGAAGAGGTCCGCCAGTCGCGTCTTGTCGAGCACGATCCTGAAGCCGCCCTCGTCGCCGAGCTCGATCTGAGCTTTCGGCACGAACGCGGTCCGCGCGTCCTTCTTCGCCTTGCCACCGGGCTTCGGTTTGTCGGCCATCTTGCTGCACTCCTTTCGCTGGAACGTCAGAGGCTGATCAGCGGCGGTTGGTTCGCGATCCCCCGAACGACGAGACCAGATTGCGGTACTTGTCCGCCTTCTCCTTCGGCGTGCAGGTCGTCACCAGCCGCGAGCCTGTCGCGTGGCTTGCCAGCACGCGGCATGTCCCGCCGCAGAGGTATCGAATCTCACAGTCACGGCAGCCCTCGACGTGGTCGACGTCGGCCTGCCGGGCAAGGCCCGCGAGGAGATCGACGATCTCGGGGAGCGGAGCGTCGTCGATGTTGCATACAGGGGCGTCGAGCAGGTGACACGGGTACACCGTGCCGTCAGGCCCGACGACGACCTGCTCGGCGTATCCGCAGCCAGGAGAGTGACGGGTGATCTGAGGCGACATGTCTCCGTTCACCTCGGCGAGGAAGCCGTCGACCTCGCGCTTGGTCGCCACCTCCGTCTTCTCAAGGGCCGTGCCCCGGCCATAGGCCATGACGCCGTAGTTGAGCTTGAACGAGATGTTCGGATAGTCCGCGTAGCGATCGCGGATCAGATGGAAGTGCTCCACCCACGTCTGCCAGCGCAGCGGGACGGCCGTCATCCCGATGCGGGTCGGGGTCCCGAGCCGCGCGAGCGCGTCCAGCGCGCGAGTGATGTGCTTGAACGCGTTTCGCCCGCGGATCGCGTCGTTTGACTCGGCGTCGGGCCCGTCGAGGCTGATCTGGACCTGATCGGCCACCGCGTGGATCTCGGCCGCGCGCTTGGGCACGAGGATCCCGTTGCTGAACAGGGTCACGTGAAGTCCCGCAGCGCGCGCTGCGGCCATGATCTCCAGGCAGCCGTCGTGCAGCAGCGCCTCGCCGCCGGTGAACAGCACCCGCTCGCCACCCTGGGCGGCGAAGTCGTCGACGAACGCGAGCCAGCGCGACGTCGGAAGCTCACCCGTGCGGTCGACGTGCGGCGACGAGTCCGCGTAGCAGTGCGCGCACTCGAGCTGGCACGACTTGGTCAGGTGCAAGCGAGAGAATCGCCCGACCTTCAGCGGGGTCCGCTCGCGGTATCCGGTGAGTCCCCGAACGAGGCCGGCGGCGGCGATCCGAGCCACGACCGCGGAGGTCATGTCCCATCCTTCCGACCGCGCCACGCTGCCCGGTGACGCACCGCCGGCGAGGGCCTCGACGACCCGGTTCTCCTCCTCGGTCACCACAGCGAGGGCGGCTTCCTGCACGGCCACCCAGACGTGCGTCGTGTCGACGACCTCGTGGTGCAGCTGCGCGACGAGTGGAAGCGGCTCGTCGAGCGAGAGCTGCAGCTCGGCCGCGTCCTCGGGCGGCTCGAAGGCGGGCACCCCCTCGACGGCCGCGCGGACGATCATCCCGCGGATCTCACGCTCGAGCATTTGCTGACGGAGCGCCACCGAGACCGGGGCGGCCGTCGAGCAGCTTGAAGACTGGCAACCTCCACCGCCAGACGAGCACCCGCTGCTGCAGCTCGGTAGTACCGTCAACGGACTCGGAAGTGCGGCCTTTGTGGAGGACACGGCAAGCTCCCCTTGACTGAGGTGCCGTCATCCTAGATCATGGACTCGGCCTGAAGCAACCCGTATTTCCTGGCGTTCGCACTGTCAAGAGTGGGTGTTGGATCTGCTTGTACAGAGTCATCCAGGTGACGCGCAGGGCAGTCACGCGTTGGAGCCCGGGCGCTGGGTAGCCGTGGGTGGCGCGCTGGACGGCGGCACGTGCGACGAGATCGTCGCGCTGTGCAGATCGCTTGAGTCCACGGACCCGCGCGTCGTGGGCCAGGACCAGCTGGACTCCCATCGCGTCGGCAGGGTGCATCGCGTCGAGCGCAGCGACCGGACGGAGCGGGTGTACGAGCTTGTCTGGGAGGCCGGGACGATCGCGAACGCCCGCCATTTCAAGCTCGATCTGACGGGGGTCGTCAAGGCGCCGGAGTACGTCGAGTACCACGACGGCCTGGGCCATTTCCACTGGCACAACGACTATGGCCTGGAGCAGCCGATCTCGCGGCGCAAGCTGACGGTGATCCTGCAGCTCAGCGATGCGTCGGACTACGACGGCGGCGACTTCGAGGTCTTCGGAACGTCCGAGCCGCTGCCGCGGGAGCGCGGGACGATCATCGTGCTCCCGTCGTACGTGCACCATCGCGTCACGCCGGTCACCCGCGGCACGCGCCGGGTGCTCGTCGGCTGGCTCGCCGGCCCACCTCTGCGCTGATGGCGCGCGGCCTCGCCAGTGCGGCGGTCGACCTCGGTGGTGTCTTCGTCGTCGCGCCGTTTCACTCGACCTCCAACCCGCCGGTGGGGCTCGCATATCTCGTCGCGCACCTCGATCGCGCCGGCATCGAAGCCGGCGTGCGCGACCTGAACATCGAGGCGCGCTGGCAGCTGCGCGACGTGGGCGCCGGCGTGGTGGCCGAGTACGCGGACGAGCTCTTCCTGCAGTCCCAGCGCTCGTACCTGGGCGAGGCGGCGGCGTGGTCTTGGCTTGATCCCGGTGGGGCCGAGGCGCTCTGCCGGCGGGTCCGCGCTCACCCCTCGGCGGAGATCCGGGCGCACTGGCTGGACACCGTCGGGCTCGAGCGGCTGACCACCGACACGCTGCTCGCCTCCGTGGGGGATGCGTTGCGTCAGTGGCTCGAGGCCGAGGCGCGCCACATCGCCACGTCGGGCGTGGGTTGGGTCGGGCTCTCCCTCACCGTGTCAAACCTCGGTGCCGCGCTGTTCGTCGCGCGGGTGCTGCGCCGCGAGAATCCGGAGCTGACGATCCTGCTCGGCGGCCCGCATGTGAACGAGCGCAACGCGGTCGAGCTGCTCGACGTGTACCCCGCCGACGGTGCGATCCCGGCATCCGCCTACGCCCCGCTCGTCGAGGTGCTGACGACGGCGCCCGATCACGCGGTGCGCGGCGCCGTCCGGCGCGGTGCCGCGGGCGATCTGGTCGGCGATCCGCGTCCGCGGGGCTCGAGCATGCAGTCGCTGCCCTTCGCCGACTGGTCCGGGATCGACCTCGATCGCTATGACCGCGCCTTCGGCGTCGCGCACGCCTGGGCCGGGACGGGCCAGACCGACTTCCGCGTCGTGCCGCTGCAGACCTCGCGGGGGTGCTCGTACTCGAAATGCGAGTTCTGCCACAACGTCATCGACTATCCGGAGTACCTCGTGCAGTCCCCGGACCGCGTCCTCGCGGAGCTCGAGCACCAGATCGCGCAGCTCGGCGTGCGCAGCTTCTTCTTCACCGACGACGAGTTCAACGGGTCGCTGCGACGCGTGCGCCAGCTCACGACGCTGATCGCCGAAGGCGCCGAGGACATCAGGTGGTTTGCGTGGCTGCGGCTCGACCGGCTCACCGACAGAGCGTTGGAGGGCATCTACCGAGCGGGCTGCCGCGAGGTGTTCATCGGCGTGGAGGCGCTGGTGGACCCCATCCTCGCGGAGCTCAAGAAGGGCTACGGCGCGGAGCTGGCCCTGGACCGGCTCCGGCTGCTCGCCGCGTTCGCGCGCACGCACCCGGACTTCTCTTACGGCTTCAACCTCATCGGCTGCCATCCATGCGAGACGGTGGACGACGTCCGTCAGACGATGCGCGTCATCGCGGCGGAGCCGGAGCTGTTCGAGGGCCACGTGTCGGCGGTGTGCGAGTACCACGTGTACGAGGGCACGCCCGGCGCGCGCCGGTTCGGGCAGGGAGCACCGGGCCTGCTCGATCCGATCCTGCCGCCGGGAATCCGGCTGACGAGCTTTCGCCTGATGCCCCGCGACGCGCCGCGCGCCGAGGAGCGCCGCCGCCTCTGGCGAGAGGTCACGGACACCGTCACGAACCGGGAGACGCGGGTTCGGGCGCCGACCGCCCTGTACGTGTAACCGCCGTGTGGCGGGAGGGCGGTGGCTCAGCCTGAATCCACCGATCCTCGCGGCGAATCCCCGCCGCCGATCACGGCCCAGCGCCGATCGGCGGCGTCCGAAGGGGTCCACCCTACGGGTGTGCCGCCGATCGACCCTGGACCGCGCCGGCAGCAGGGATTCATCCACGATCCTCGGTGGATTCAGGCTAAGATCGCGCCGCATGAGCGCTGACGGGTGCGATGCCGCCTGACGGCATCACGCGGCGCCGGCTGCTCGCCGCGGCAGCGGCGGCGGGCGTGGCCGGATCCTCGGTCTTGGGCGGTGCGGCGACTGCGGACGGTGCGCGCCGGCCGGGTCGGCGCCGAACGCGCAGGCGCGAGGACGTCGTGGTCGTCGGCGCGGGGCTGTCGGGCCTGATTGCGGCGCGCGAGATCGCGCGCGCCGGGCGCTCCGTCGCGGTGCTCGAGGCGCGCGAGCGCGTCGGCGGGCGGATGCTGAGTCGGGTGATCGCGAGCGAGGCGTTCGACCTCGGTGCCGAGTTCGTCGGCCCGACGCAGAACCACATCCGCGCGCTCGTCGACGAGCTCGGGATCGCGACGTTCCCCTCGTACGCGCAGGGTCGCAACGTCTATGTCGCCGGAGGCCAGCGGACGACCTACTCCGACACCGGCCCGACGGGCCAGGTCCCGCCCGACCTCGTCGTGCTCCCCGACCTCCTGCTCGCCGTCCCCGCGCTCGACTCGATGTCCAAGCAGGTGCCGATCGGCGCGCCGTGGACGGCCGCGCGGGCGGGCGAGTGGGACAGCCAGTCGCTCGAGCTGTGGCTGCGCCGCAACACGACCGGTGGCAAGCGCTTCCTCGACGCCGCGACCGCCGCCATCAGGGCGATCTTCGCCGCCGAGCCACGCGAGATCTCCCTGCTGTTCGCCCTGTTCTTCATCGCCGCGTCGGGCGACGAGCACAACGCTGGCACGTTCGAACGCAACTTCAGCACGCGCAACGGGGCCCAGCAGGACCGCATCGTCGGCGGCACGCAAGAGATCGCGCTGGCGGTCGCCCGGCAGCTGCGGCGGCGCGTCGTGACGCGCTCGCCGGTCCGGCGGATCGTCGCCGGGCGCGGCTACGTCGACGTGATCTCCGACCGCTACGTCAACCGCGCGCGGCAGGTGATCGTGGCGCTGCCGCCCACGCTCGCCGGGCGCATCCAGTACGAGCCCGCGATGCCCGCGCTGCGCGACGGGCTCACGCAGCGCCTGCCGCAAGGCCACATGATCAAGGTGCAGGCGATCTACTCGCGAGCGTTCTGGCGCGACGACGGGCTCAACGGCGCGTCCGTGTCCGATGTCGGCCCGCTGAACATCACGTTTGACAGCACGCCGGCGTCCGGCTCGCCGGGCGCGCTGCTGGGCTTCGCGGGCGGCGACGAGGGGCGCCGGCTCGGGCGACTGAGCGCCGCCGAGCGGCGCGAGACCTGCTTGCAGAGCTTCGCCCGCGCGTTCGGCCCGCGGGCGCTGTCGCCGATCGACTACGTCGAGATGAGCTGGTCCGAGGAGCCCTACTCGCGCGGCTGCCCGGTCGCGGTCGCGCCGCCCGGCGTGCTGACGACCTACGGGCCCGCGCTGCGCGAGCCCGTCGGCCGCATCCACTGGGCGGGCACCGAGACCGCGACGTACTGGAACGGGTACATGGACGGCGCGGTGAGCGCGGGTCAGCGCGCGGCGCGCGAGGTGCTGGAGCTGCTGTAGGGGCTCTAGCCCACCGCACGACTCCCGGCAGCGGCTTGAGTCGGCAGCGGCCCGAAGACCTCGGCCGGATAACGGGTGAGGCGCCCCGTGACCGGGGACGGCGCGAGCCAGCCGAGCCAGCGCCAAGCGCCGGGCGAGCACGCGACGAAGTCGCCGCCGAGCAGCGCGGCGTGTTCACCGTCGTCGAAGGTCGTGATCGCGAGGAGTTGCTCGCCGCTGGCGGGGTCCCAGACGCGCACGCCGCCGTCGTGGCCGGCGCTGGCGAGGCGGGTGGCGTCGGGTGCCCACGCGACGCCGGTCACCCAGTCGGTGTGGCCGGTGAGGTGCTGCAGCTGCTCGCCGCTGGCGGGGTCCCAGACGCGCACGCCGCCGTTGCGGCTGGCGCTGGCGAGGCGGGTGGCGTCGGGTGACCACGCGACGCCGGTCGCCCCGCTGCTGTGGCCGGTGAGGTGCTGCAGCTGCTCGCCGCTGGCGGGGTCCCAGACGCGCACGCCGTCGTGGCCGGCGCTGGCGAGGCGGCTGGCGTCGGGTGACCACGCGACGCCGTTCACCCAGTCGGTGTGGCCGGTGAGGTGCTGCAGCTGCTCGCCGCTGGCGGGGTCCCAGACGCGCACGCCGCCGTCGTCGCTGGCGCTGGCGAGGCGGGTGGCGTCGGGTGACCACGCGACGCCGTTCACCCAGTCGGTGTGGCCGGTGAGGTGCTGCAGACTGCTCGCCGCTGGCGGGGTCCCAGACGCGCACGCCGCCGTCGCGGCTGGCGCTGGCGAGGCGGGTGGCGTCGGGTGACCACGCGACGCCGTTCACCCAGTCGGTGTGGCCGGTGAGGTGCTGCAGCTGCTCGCCGCTGGCGGGGTCCCAGACGCGCACGCCGCCGTTGCGGCTGGCGCTGGCGAGGCGGCTGGCGTCGGGTGACCACGCGACGCCGTTCACCCAGTCGGTGTGGCCGGTGAGGTGCTGGAGCTGCTCGCCGCTGGCGGGGTCCCAGACGCGCACGCCGCCGTCGTCGCTGGCGCTGGCGAGGCGGGTGGCGTCGGGTGACCACGCGACGCCGTTCACCCAGTCGGTGTGGCCGGTGAGGTGCTGCAGCTGCTCGCCGCTGGCGGGGTCCCAGACGCGCACGCCGCCGTCGCGGCCGGCGCTGGCGAGGCGGGTGGCGTCGGGTGACCACGCGACGCCGTTCACCCAGTCGGTGTGGCCGGTGAGGTGCTGCAGCTGCTCGCCGCTGGCGGGGTCCCAGACGCGCACGCCGCCGTTGCGGCTGGCGCTGGCGAGGCGGGTGGCGTCGGGTGACCACGCGACGCCGGTCGCCCCGCTGCTGTGGCCGGTGAGGTGCTGCAGCTGCTCGCCGCTGGCGGGGTCCCAGACGCGCACGCCGTCGTGGCCGGCGCTGGCGAGGCGGCTGGCGTCGGGTGACCACGCGACGCCGTTCACCCAGTCGGTGTGGCCGGTGAGGTGCTGCAGCTGCTCGCCGCTGGCGGGGTCCCAGACGCGCACGCCGCCGTCGTCGCTGGCGCTGGCGAGGCGGGTGGCGTCGGGTGACCACGCGACGCCGTTCACCCAGTCGGTGTGGCCGGTGAGGTGCTGCAGCTGCTCGCCGCTGGCGGGGTCCCAGACGCGCACGCCGCCGTTGCGGCTGGCGCTGGCGAGGCGGGTGGCGTCGGGTGACCACGCGACGCCGGTCGCCCCGCCGCTGTGGCCGGTGAGGTGCTGCAGCTGCTCGCCGCTGGCGGGGTCCCAGACGCGCACGCCGTCGTGGCCGGCGCTGGCGAGGCGGGTGGCGTCGGGTGACCACGCGACGCCGTTCACCCAGTCGGTGTGGCCGGTGAGGTGCTGCAGCTGCTCGCCGCTGGCGGGGTCCCAGACGCGCACGCCGCCGTCGTCGCTGGCGCTGGCGAGGCGGGTGGCGTCGGGTGACCACGCGACGCCGTTCACCCCGCCGCTGTGCCCGGTGAACGTTCTCGCCCCGGCGCCGGCGCGCAGCGGCCTCGCCACGGGCTCGACGTGCAGCGAAACGCCGCCGAACAGGTGCGCATCGTCGTCCGCCGGCCACGCCACGGCCTCCTCCGCGCAGCCGAGCCACTGCGTGCGGTAGGCATGCGCGTCCCGCAGATCGAGCCATCCCAGGCGGCACCCGCGGACGATCGTTCCAGTCAGGTCGGCGTCGGCAAGCCCGACGCGCTCGACGGCGCCGTCATGCAGCTCGGCCCCGCTCAGCCGGGCGCCGCGCAGATCAACGCGCTCGAGCCGGACACGGGTCAGGCGTGCGTCGCGCAGGTCGGCACCCGCCAGCGAGCAGTCGGCCATTCGCAGCAGCGGCCCGTTCGCCGGTCCCGTGATCGCGAGCCCGCGCAAGCCCGCGCCATCGAGCGCGAAGCCCGCGAGCGGCAGGCCCGGCCCCCGGCGCTCCAGCGCCTGCACGCAGTAGCGAAACGCGAGCTCCGACGAGCGCTCGCTGTACGGCGTGCGCAGGCGACGGAGTCCCTCAAGGCGCGCCTCCGTCGCGCTGCCGGCGATGATCTCGCCGAGAAAGTCGAGCGTCTCGGCGCTCGGGGTCGGGAGCGCCCAAGCCTTCGCCGGGTCCTCTCCGAGCAGCGCGTCCGCAAGATGCAGCGCGAGGAAGTACTCCAGCAACGACGTGTGTGCGAACTCGAAGTCCGCGGCGCCCGGGCGCACGACGAACGTCGCTGTGCGCAGATCCTCCGCGAGCAGATCGACATCGATGCCCTTCAGCCGAAACCACCGGCCGAGCTCCTCGTCGGTGTCGAGCCGGCGGTGCAGCCACGCTTCCAAGCGATCGACCGGCAGCGAGCGCCGGCCCTCGCGCCACAGCTCGGCGGCGAGCTCGCCCATCAAGCGCAGCTTGTGGCGCGGCTCGAGCTGGTGCTTGCCCTGGTCGCGATCCAGCCACGTCGCGACGAGCTCCTCGTACAGCGACGCTGTGTCCACCCGCGCGCCCGTCGCGATCCGCCGCTCGAGCGCGCCGATCTGGTCGGCTACCAGCCGCAGGGTGAACGGGCGCTGGACGAGCTCTGTCAGGTTGTGGATGCTGCGGATGAGCTCCAGCGCGCGGTCTACGGCGGCACCATCGCCCTCGCGGCGCTCGAGGTACGCGCGAACCTGCGCGGGCTCGAACGGCAGCAGGTGCAGCGCCGCGTACGAGCCTTCGCCGACGATCTCGCGCTCCTCGCCGCGAAAGAACGTGTGCTGCTCGCGCAGCGTGCGGAAGAAGTGCGTGCGACAGGTCATGACGACGCGGCCCGGGCGTGCTCTCCCGTCCGAGTCGGCGAGGACGCTCGGTGGCAGGATCTTCCACAGCTCGCGCAGCAGCGCCTGGCCCTGCGTCTCGGAGAGGTGGACGAGCACCTCGTCGAGGCCGTCGAAGATCACGATCGCGCCGCGCCGCTGGACCTGCTCGATCACCTCGGCGGCGGTCGCCGCCGGATCGACCGCCCCGGCCTGCCAGACACGCCGCAGCAGGTCGTCGAGGATCGCCTCGAGCGTCGGCTCGCGACGCTTGACGTCGCCGAGGCGCCGGAGGTCGAGGTAGATCGGCAGGCGGGCGTCGCCGTCGCCGCGTGCGCGGCGTTCGAGCAGGCGCCGTGTAAGGACCTGACACGCGGTGGTCTTGCCCATGCCGTACTCGCCGAAGATCACGAGGTATGGCCGATCGCCCGCGCTGTCCGCCCAGTCGCGAAGGTACTCCTGGACGTCGACCGTCGCGTCGAGGCGAGCTCCCGCCTCCGTGGGGCGGCGCTCCAGCGACGTCCGCTGCGCCCGGGCCTCGACGATCGGCCCGTCGTCGTCGGGGAGCAGGCGGTGCCAGGCGACGGGCGCGCTCGCGCGTTCGATGCGCGCGGCGATGTGCTCACGCAGGCCCGCGACGAACTGCGGCTTGCGGCGGCTGTCCGCATAGGCGCAGCCGCGGAGTGCGAACGGCGCCTCGAAGCCGCGAAGGTCGGTCGCCGGCGCGAGGTGCTCAAGTTCGACGGGCACGACGAGCGCGTGGGCGAAGTCGTCGCGCGTGCGCATGCCGAGGTGGGCTGTCGTCAGCAGGCACACGACGACATCCGCCTGTCGCACCTGCGACGCGAGCACCTGCGCGGCGGACTCGCCGGCGAAGGGCTGCGTGCGCGACACCTCGACCTGAAGCTCGCGGTCGACATGAAGCAGCTCGCGCAGCCGGCTCGACAGATCGTCGGCGAGATCGGTATCCGGGCCGTCGACGCAGACGCGC
This sequence comes from uncultured Actinomycetes bacterium, assembly GCA_963743055.1. Taxonomy (GTDB): domain Bacteria; phylum Actinomycetota; class Thermoleophilia; order Solirubrobacterales; family Solirubrobacteraceae; genus CADCVQ01. Next base: position 37,568 of record CAVUOK010000014.1, read on the forward strand.
ACCGCTCGCCGCGCCCGCGCATCGACCTCCGGCGAGCCGGGAAGCTCGGCGGTCGCCGCGCCGGACAGCCGTTCGAATCGCCGCGCGCCGTCGTCGTCGCCGGCGAACCAGCAGCGGCGGGCGGCGGCCGGGGCGTGCTTGTGCCCGTCGACCTCGCAGTCGAGCTCGACACCTTGCTCGCGCGCGAGCTTGCGCAGCGTCGCGCGGAACGCGCGAAAGCGCTCGACCGGATCCGCGGCGTCGGCGAACAGCGCGTCCGTGACGGCTGCGACGCGCAGCTCACGCTCGCCGGCCGGTGCCGCCTCGGCGATGCTCGCTAATTGCTCGATGCGCGTGCGCGCAGCGCCACCCGGCGTCTGCTCGGCGATGCGTCGCAGCGAGCGCCCCGCGGCGGTGAGCGTGATCCCGGGCGCCATCAACTTCGAGGCGACGTCGTGAGGCGCGCGACCATCTGCGCGACGAGCGCGTCGCAGAAGCGGCCACGGTTCTGGCCGGCGAATTCCGCGAATGCCTTGGGCTCACGGGTGCCGGGGCGCCGGTGGCGGAAGAGCTGCAGCTCGTCGAGGCCCTTGAGATCCGTCAGGGCGAGGTCGAGCGGTTCGAGCAGGACGGGGATCACGACGTCACGCGCGAGCAGGGCCGGGAGCTCCTCTGCCGTGACGAACTCACTGGCGAGAAAGGCCTGCGTCACGCACAGCAGGCCGAAGTCGCTGGCCTCGATCGCGGCGTTGATCGCCTCCTCCCAGCGCTCGCCGACGAGGATCCGTGCGTCGGACCAGTTGTCGATTTCGACGTCGCGCAGGTTCGTGCAGCGGAGGCGCAGGAGCTCGAGGAACGGATCGACGAGGGGCGCGTCGGCATGAGCGTATGAGACGAACGCGGAGCGGCGTAGCTTCGCCATGCGTGCAAGCGTGACACGTTAGGACGCGTTTGGCAACACGATTGGAGGCCAACGCGCTGGAGGTGCGCCTCGACTATGCTCCTCCGGCCATGCTGCCGACTGAGCACCTGCTGGCGTTCCTGGTCATCGCGACGGTGCTCATCGCCGTGCCCGGTCCGAGCGTCCTGTTCGTCGTCACCCGCTCGCTCACGCTCGGCCGCCGCGCCGGCCTCGCAACCGTCGTCGGCAACGCCGCCGGCGTGTACGTGCAGGTCGTCGCCGTCGCGCTTGGCGTCGGGGCGATCGTGCAGGAGTCGATCGCGGTGTTCACCGTCATCAAGCTCGCCGGCGCGCTGTACCTCGTCTACCTCGGCGTGCAGAGCTTCCGCCACCGGCGTGAGCTGGCGGCGGCACTCGGGAGGGCGGTCGAGCCGCGCGAGCTACGTCGCATCCTCGTCGACGCGTTCGCCGTCGGGCTCGCGAACCCGAAGGTGATCGTCTTCTTCGTCGCCGTGCTGCCGCAGTTCGTCGACCCGTCCGCCGGGTCGGTGGCGCTGCAGCTGCTGACGCTGGGCGCGGTCTTCTGCACGATCGCCCTTGTCTGCGACGGCGTCTGGGCGCTCGCCGCGGGCGCGGCGCGCGCGTGGCTCGTGCGCTCGCCGCGGCGGTTGGAAGCGATCGGCGGCACCGGCGGGATCGTCATGATCGGCCTCGGCGCGGGCCTCGCCGTGAGCGGCCGCAAGGATTGAGGCTGAGGCCGGCGGCTACTCGTCGTGGATCGCGTCGACCGCGTCGAGGTCCATCGCACACCACCGGTCGACGAACTCGTCGACCTCGAGCACGTTGAGATCCTCGCGCACGCGGCGCGCCCTGCGGGCCGCGACGGGCGCCGGCAGGTCCCAGAACAGCACGACCTCGCCGGTCGCCACCTCGACGACCTCGATGTGGTCGATGCGCGTCGGATCGAGCGCCGCGGGCCGCCGGCCGGCGCGCGTGTGCAGCAGGCGGTAGCCGCGGTTGGCCTTCATGCACCGCAAGGTAGCTCGCCGCGTCGCCCGCGGCTGCACCCGGGCGCGTTATCGCAGGCGAGCCGCCGCGCCTTCGAGCACGTCGTCGCCGTGCAGCACCTCGCCGCCGGGCAGCCAGACGGCCGGGACGTCGCGGACGCCGCGCTGCGCGGCGAGCGCCGTGGCCTCGTCCAGGCGCGCAGCGATCGAGTTCAGCGCGGCACCCTTGAGCACCGCCGCGGGGTGCATCTCGCACGCCGCGGCGGCGATCAGGACGTTGTCGGGGACGCTGAGGTCGCGGCCGCCGGCGAACGCCTGGCGGAAGGCCGCGAGCGCGAACGGGACGGTCCGTCCGATCTGCCTGGCGTAGGTCGCGGCGCGCATCGCGAACGTGCTGTCGAACGGAAACGGCTGCGGCCAGCGCAGCGGCTGCAGCCCGCGCCGCTCGGCGGTGCGGGCGATGCGATCGAAGAACGCCTCGCGGTCGGTCTCACAGCGGAAGCCTTCGAGGCTGTCGGCGGCGGGGAGGTCCTCCGACAGCACGGGAATCCACTCCGTGGCGACCGGCAGCGTCTGGATGACGCGCTCGGCCGCGAGGTACGCCTCCGGGCTGCGCAGGTCGAAGTAGAACGCCGGCCGGTCAGCCGTGGATGAGCCAGCCGTCGGCGTCACGCGCGGCCTCCATGACGGCCTCCGACAGCGTCGGGTGGCCGTGCACCATGCGCGCGACCTCGCCGAAGCCGCCCTCGAGCGCACGGACGTTGACGAGCTCCTGGATGAGCTCGGTCGCGCGCGTGCCGACGATGTGGCCGCCGAGCAGCTCGCCGTAGGTCTTGTCGCCGACGATCTTCACGAGCCCCGTGCGGTCGCCGTAGACCGTGCCCGCGCCGACGGCCCCGAAGCTGCACTTGCCCACGACGACGTCGTGGCCGGCGTCGCGAGCCTCCTGCTCGGTCAGGCCGAAGCTGCCGACGTTCGGGTAGCAGAACGTCGCGCGCGGGACGTCGATGTACTCGATCGGGTGTGTCTGCAGGCCGGCGGCGTCCTCGGCGGCGATGATGCCCTCGTCGGAGGCCTTGTGGGCGAGCGCCGGACCTGGGACGAGGTCGCCGATCGCGTACACGCCCGCGAGCGACGTGCGCATGGCGCCGTCCACCGCGACGTGGCCGTCGTCGGTGAGCGCGATGCCCGCCTCCTCCAGGCCGAGGCCCTCGGCGTCAGGCGCGCGGCCGGCCGCGATGACGAGCCAGTCGGCGCTGCTCGCCTCGCCCGCGACGGTGAAGCTCACCGCGTCGTCGCCGGTCTCGACGTCCTCGACGAAGACGCCGGTGCGAACCTTGATGCCCTGCTTCTTGAAGCCGCGCTCGGCGATCTTCGAGATGTCTGCGTCCTCGGTCGGCAGGACGCGGTCAAGTCCTTCGTAGAGCGTGACGTCCGAGCCCAGGCGCGCGTACGCGGATGCGATCTCCGTGCCCGACGCGCCCGCGCCGACGACGGCGAGCGTGGCCGGCACCTCCGTCAGCGCCCACGCCTCCTCGGTGCCGATGACGCGGCCGCCGAAGCGCGTGCCGGGGAGCGGCTTCTTGACCGAGCCGGTCGCGAGGATGACGAACTTCGCCGCGTATTCGGTGCCGTCGAAGTTGCCGCCGACCTTGACGTTGCCGTCGTCGGTGACGACGCCGTGGCCGTCGATGACGTCGATGGCGTTCTTCTTGAACAGGCCGCTGACTCCCCCGGTGAGCGTCTTGACGACCTTCTTGCGGCGGGCCGTGACGCCGTCGAAGTCGACCGTGGGCTTGGCGACGGTGATGCCGTAGTCGCTCGCGTCGCGGATCTCGCCGAGGACGTCGGCGACCCGCAGGACGGCCTTCGCGGGGATGCACGCGTAGTTCAGGCAGCGCCCGCCGACCTGGTCGGACTCGACGACGGCGGTCTTCATCCCGAGCTGCGCCGCGCGGATCGCCGCGACGTAGCCGCCGGGCCCCGAGCCGATGACGATGCAGTCGTAAGAGGACGCTGGCATAGCGGGCTGGAGGCTATCGGGTGGATTCGGCCCGGCCGGGCCGCTCGGGCATCTGCAACCGCGCCATCGCGCGGATGAGCTTCCAGAACAGCCACCCGAGCAGGCCGATGAAGACGACCAGCCCGAGCCCGACCCACCACTTCTGCACGCGCGAGAGCGCAAGCGTGAAGAAGACGATCTGCAGGCCGAGGATGCACTGGAAGCCGAGCACGGCCCAGTACTTGCGGGCGAGCATGCCGGCGCCGGCGAGGACGAGCACGCCGGTCGTGACGACTGCGACCGTCGTCGGGTTGCCGTTGTCGGAGGAGAGGTCGTCGACGGTCAGCGTCGCGACGACGTTCGCGATGGCGAACGCGAACGCGACGATCGCGGCGATCGTGACCGCGCGCGGCCGCTCGCCCGGCTCAAGCGGCTCGAGGCGCATGCGGATCGCCTCGTCGCGGGCGCGGCCGCGGGCGTAGCGGTCGCGCATCGGGTCGGCGGGGGGAGCCGGGGCCTCGCCCGGCGACGGCCGCTCCGCGTCATCGGTCGAGAGCGCCGCGGCGGCGGCCGGGGCCGCGAGCGGCGCCACCTGCTCGCCGTCGGTGGGGGCCGGCGCGGGGCCTTCGCCGCGCGCGGGCGACGAGCCGCGCCCGCGCTTGCGGCTACGCGACGCCATCGACGGCCTCCCGGCCGATCGCGGCGCGCAGCTGCGCCGCGGCGGCGCGCGGGTCGTCTGCCTCCGCGATCGCGCGCACGACGGCGACCCGGCGTGCTCCGGCCGCGCCGACGGCAGCGACGTTCGACGCGTCGATCCCGCCGATCGCGAAGAACGGCACGGGAGCGAACGCGGCGGCGAAGCGGACGAGCTCGAGCCCGACCGCGGGGCGGCCGGGCTTCGTCGGCGTCGAGTAGACGGGGCCGACGCCGATGTAGTCGGCTTCGGCGCCGGCGTCGATCTCCGCGGGGAAGTGCGTCGACTGCCCGACGATCGCGTCGTCGCCGGCCAGCGCGCGCGCCTCGGGCACGTCCATGTCGTCCTGGCCGACGTGGCAGCCGTCGGCGGCGGCCGCCTGCACCAGGTCCGGCCGGTCGTTGAGGATCAGCAGCGCACCCGCGCCGTCGCACAGGCGCCGCGCGACGGCGGCGGCCGCCAGCAGCTCGTCCTTGGAGGCCTCCTTGTCGCGCAGCTGCACGATGTCGACGCCCCCCGTAAGGGCCGGCGCGAGCACGTCGTCGAGCGCCCGCCCGCCGGGACGGATCGAGCAGACGAGGTACAGGACGGCGCGCTGCAGGCGCTCTCGCCGATCGCTGGAAGCGGTCACCGGTGCATTGTCGCAACGGCGCGCAGGAACGGATGGTTCGACCATCTACCATGAACCCCTACGGGAGCCCGCGAGCGCGGGCTGAGAGGGCGTCACGCCGACCGTCAGCAGCTGATCCGGATCATGCCGGCGAAGCGAGGTGCAATGCCGCAGGACCCAACCCCAACTCCTGACGTCGTCGTCATCGGCGGCGGTGTCATCGGGCTCGCCGTCGCGTGGCGGGCGGCTCAGCGCGGCTTGGCTGTGCGTGTCATCGAGCGCGGGGAGCTCGGCGGCGGCGCGTCGCACGTCGCGGCGGGGATGCTCGCGCCGGTCACCGAGGCCGATCCGGGGGAGCTCGCGCTGCTCGAGCTCGGGCTGCGCAGTGCCGCCGGCTGGCCCGCCTTCGCCGCCGAGCTGGCCGCCGCGTCGGGCGCCGACCCCGGGCTGCGCCAGTGCGGCGCGCTCGTCGTCGCGCGCGACCGCGACGAGGCCGAGGCGCTCGAGCGCGAGCTCGAGCTGCGACGTGAGCTCGGCCTCGACGTGGAGCGACTTCTGCCCAGCGCGGCCCGCAGGATCGAGCCAGCGCTCGCGCCCACGATCCGTCTCGCGCTGTCCGTCGCGGGCGACCACGCGACAGACCCCCGCGCGACGGTGTCCGCCCTCGCTGAGGCGGGCCGCCGCGTAGGGGTTGATCTGTGTACGGGCGAAGCCGTCGATCGGATCCAGTGCAAGGGCGCCAAGATCACCGGCGTCCGGCTCGCGTCCGGCGCACTCGTCAAGGCCGAGCGGGTCGTGATCGCGGGCGGCGCGTGGAGCGGCCAGATCGGCGGCCTGCCGGAGGTCCCGCTCAGGCCCGTCAAGGGCCAGATCCTGCGGTTGCGCGACCCGCACGGCCCCGGCCTGGTCGACCGGATCGTGCGCTTCGAAGGCGGCTACCTCGTCCCGCGCGGCGACGGGCGCTACGTGCTCGGCGCGACGATGGAGGAGCGCGGCTTCGACGCCACCGTCACCGCGGGCGGCCTCTACGAGCTGCTGCGCGACGCCGGGGAGCTCGTGCCCGGCATCCACGAGCTCGTCGTCGAGGAGTCGGCCGCGGGGCTGCGCCCGGCGACGCCCGACAACGCGCCGCTGTTGGGCGCTGACCCCGAGATCGACGGCCTGCACTGGGCCACCGGCCATCACCGCAACGGCATCCTGCTCGCCCCCGTGACCGCGCAGATCGTGGCCGCCGGACTCGACCCCGACGGTGCCGAAGCGATACCGCCCGCCTTCGCCCCGCGCCGCTTCGAGCGGGTGGTCGCGTGATCTACGTCAACGGCAGGCCCACCGCTCCCGCGTCGGAGCGCCCGACGATCCGCGACGTCCTGCTCGCCGCCGACATCGACCCGGAGACGACCGGGATCGCCGTCGCGGTCGACGCGGAGGTCGCGCGGCGCGGCGTCTGGCCGACGCGCACCGTGCCCGACGGCGCGCGCGTCGAGATCGTCACGGCCACGCAGGGCGGATGACCGGCCAACTCGTCATCGCCGGCCGCGAGCTGCGCTCGCGCCTGCTGCTCGGCACCGGCGGCTTCGCCCGCATGCAGTCGCTCGGCGACGCGATCGACGCGTGCGAGTGCGAGCTCGTCACGGTCGCGATGCGGCGCGTCGATCCCGGCCAGCAGGGCTCGCTGCTCGACGTCATCGCGGCGCACGGCGTCGATGTCCTGCCGAACACCGCGGGCTGCTTCACGGCCCGCGACGCCATCCTCACCGCGCAGCTCGCGCGCGAGGCGCTGCACACCGACTGGGTCAAGCTCGAGGTCATCGGCGACGAGCGCACGCTGCTGCCCGACGCCGTCGAGCTGCTGGAGGCGGCCGAGCAGCTCGTCGACGACGGCTTCGTCGTGCTGCCCTACACGAACGACGACCCGGTGCTCGCCCGCCGCCTCGAGGACGCCGGCTGCGCCGCGGTCATGCCGCTCGGGTCGCCGATCGGCAGCGGCATGGGCATCGCGAACCCCGCGAACCTCACGCTCATCGTCGAGCAGGCCGGCGTGCCGGTGATCCTCGACGCGGGCGTCGGCACCGCGTCGGACGCGGCGCTCGCGATGGAGCTCGGCTGCGACGCGGTGCTCTGCGCGAGCGCGATCTCGCGCGCCGCGGACCCCGTCGCGATGGCGCACGCGATCCGGCTCGCGGTAGAGGCGGGAGTGCTCGCGCGCTCCGCCGGTCGGATCGCGCGGCGCACGCACGCGCGCGCCAGCTCGCCGCTCGAAGGCCTGGCGGAGTTCGCCGAATGACCGCCCCCGACGAGCTCGTCGGCCGCTTCGAGGCGGCGTGGTCGGCGCGCGACTTCGCGCAGGAGCTGGCCGCGGTCTGCGCGCCCGACCTGCACTACGAGGACCCGCTCACGTTCGAGCCGCTCGTCGGCCCGGCGGCGCTCGCGGGTCACGTCGCGAAGCTGCGCACCGGCGCGCCCGACGCGCGCCTCGAGCCGACGGGCGAGCGGCTCACCGACGGGCGCTTCGTCGCCGCGCCCGCGCGCGTGCTCGCGACCCACACGGGCCAGCTCGGCGAGTTCCCGCCGTCGGGCAAGGCGATCGTCGTGCAGACCGTCCTGTACTGCGAGCTCGACGAGACCCGGACGCGGCTGTGGCGCGTGCGGGCGTTCTTCGACCTGTACGACGCCGCGATCCAGCTCGGCGTGCTGCCCAAGCCGGGCTCCGCGAGCGCTCGCGCGCTCATGATGCTGCGCGGGTTCGGGCTGCGCGGCTGACCCGCGCTACTTCGTGACGGTGATCGTGCCCGTCTGGCCGGAGTGGATCGTGCAGACGTAGTCGATCTTGCCGGCCTTCGTCGGCGTGTAGTCGAACTTCGCGCCGCCTTCCATGTTGCCGGAGTCGAAGTCCGCGCCGCCGGTAGCCGTGACGGTGTGCGGGATCTTGCCGTCGGTGTTCTCCCACTCGATCTTCTGGCCGACCTTCGCCGTGATGTCCGCAGGGACGAACTTGATGTCCTTCATCGTGACCTTGACGACGCCGGAGGAGGCGGCGGCAGCCGGCGGTGGCGCGGCCGCGGGCGTGCTCGAGGTGTCGCTGTCGTCGTCGCCGCATCCGGCGATGGCGCCGGCTGCGAGCGCGAGGCAGGCGAGGAGGGTGGCGGGCAGGCGAGACATGTGGGTCCTCCGGAGAAGGGGTTCGGCGTGCACGCGACACTATCCCGCCGGGGACGGCGCGCGCCGCACCACCTCGACGATCACGGGCGCGTGATCGGAGAGGCGGCCGCGGTCGGGGATCGTCACCGGTCCGGCGGCCATGAGCCCGCGGCCCAGGATGTAATCGACGCCGTCGCCGCCGAGCGCTTCGAAGCCCGCCCCTTGGGGCGCGCGGACGTTTAAGTCGCCACCGAGCAGCGCCGGCGCGTCGCCGGCGCGGGCCAGCGTCGCCTTGGCGGCGCGCTCGATGTCCGCTTGGGCGCGCGCGGGCGAGTGGACCTGCGCGTGGAGGTTCGCGCACCACGTCCCGTCGGCGAGCCGGACCGCCTGGCAGACCCGGCGCTCCGGCCAGCGGCGCAGCAGCACGCGCCACTCGGCCGCGATCGCGCCGCGCACGAGGATCGCGTTGGCCCCGCCGCCGTTGGACTTGATGACGTCGGGCCAGCGCCGGGCGATCGCCCGACGCGCCGGCAGCGCGAAGTTGCGCGACGTGAGCGCGGTGCTTGCCCGCGCGTCGCAGGCCCGCGCGAGGGCCGGCGGCCACCACGGCGGGACCTCCTGCAGCAGCGCGACGTCCCACGCCCAGCCGGCGAGCGCGGACTCGAACCGCGCGAGCAGGTCGTGCCCAGCGCCCGGTACCGCGCGGCCGTGGAAGAGGTTCCAGGTCAGCACGAGCATCGCGTCGTAGACTGCCCGACTTGACGCGCCACCTGCTCACCGGCACCGAGCTCGATCGCGACGAGCTCACCGCGCTGCTCGACCGCGCCGACGCGCTGAAGGCGACGCCGCTCGCGTCGCGGGCACTCGAGGGCCGCAGCGTCGCGCTGATCTTCGAGAAGCACTCGACGCGCACGCGGCTGTCGTTCGAGTCGGGCGTCTTCGAACTGGGCGGCCAGCCGATCGTGCTGCGCCGCGACGAGCTGCACCTCGCGCGCGGGGAGTCGGTCGGCGACACCGCGCGCATCCTCTCGCGCCAGGTGGCGGCGATCGGGGTGCGCACCGGCCCCGACGCGCTGCTCGAGGAGCTCGCCTCGGTCGCGACCGTGCCGGTCTTCAACATGCTCACCGCGGGCCATCACCCGTGCCAGGCGCTCGCCGACCTCATGACGCTGCGCGAGACGTTCGGCCGTCTGGAGGGCCTGAAGGTCGCCTACGTCGGCGACGGCAACAACGTCGCTCGCTCGCTCGCGCTGCTCGGCGCGATCGCGGGCGTCGAGGTGGCCGTCGCGTCGCCCGCGGGCTACGCGCTGACGGGCGTCCCGAGCGCGCGTCTGACCACGGATCCCGCCGAGGCGGTCGCGGGCGCGAACGCGATCTACACCGACGTCTGGGTCAGCATGGGCGACGAGGAGACGGCGGAGGCGCGTCGCGCCGCGCTTGGCCCGTACATGCTCGACGACGACCTGCTCGACCTCGCGGCGCCCGGCGCGATCGCCCTGCACTGCCTGCCCGCGCACCCGGGCGAGGAGATCTCGGCCGAGGTGCTCTACGGCGAGCGCGAGCGCATCTGGGATCAGGCCGAGAACCGCCGCCACGCGCAGAAGGCGCTGCTGGAGCTGCTGCTGCGGTGAGAACGGGAGGGTTGCTGCGCAAGGTCGCCTCGCTCGGGCGGATGACGCTCGAGGACGCGGCGGACCTCGGCGTGGTGTTCGCGCACGTCGCGGCGCGCCAGGCACGCGACGCGCTCACGGCGGCGCGCAGGCTCGCCGGTCGCGCGGCGGGCGATGGGCGCCGCTGAGCCCGCCGCGGCGGAGCCCGGGGACGAGACCGTTGCCGGGCTGACCCTATCCTGAGCCCACTGATGGAATCCACCCCTACGTTCACGCGCCCCGAGCGCGGTGCCGAGCTTGACCTCGACGTCGACGCCCTCGCCTACGGCGGCAACGGCATCGCCCGCCTGCGAAGCGCCGGACGACGGCCGCGGCGGCTACGTCGTCTTCGTCTCCGGCGCGATCCCCGGTGATCGCGTCCGCGCGGTCGTCACGAAGCGCAAGCGCGGCTACGCCGAGGCGCGCACGCTCGAGGTGCTCGAGCCGAGCCCCGAGCGCATCGCGCCGCTCGCCGACCACCCCGGTGCGCCGTGGCAGGTGCTGCCCTACGAGCGCCAGCTCGCCGTCAAGCACGAGCAGGTGCGCGACGCGCTCACGCGGATCGGCAAGCTCGACGGCTTCCAGCTCGACGACATCGTCCCCGCCGTCGAGCAGTGGCGCTATCGCAACAAGCTCGAGTACTCGTTTGGCACCGCCGCCGACGGCACCCTCGTGTGCGGCTTCCACGCCCCCGGCTCGTGGCACGAGATCGTTCCCGTCTCCGACTGCCTGCTCGCGTCCGAGGCGTCCAACCGTGCGCGCGACCAGGTGCTCGCGTGGTGTCGTGAGCAAGGCCTGCAAGCGATGGATCGCCGCACCCACACGGGGCTGCTGCGCAACCTCGTCGTGCGCGAGGGGCGGCGCACCGGCGCGCTGCAGGTGCGGATCGTGACGGGCCCGGGCGAGCTCGACACCGCGTCGCTCGCCGGCGCGGTCGAGTGTGAGGGCCTCATGTGGACGCGCACCGACGCGCTCGCCGAGAGCACGGCCGGCGGCGACACGTCGCTCATCGCCGGGGCGCCCGCGCTCGAGGAGGAGATCGGCGGCCTGCGCCTCGCGATCTCGCCGCTGGCGTTCTTTCAGACGAACACCGAGATGGCCGAGCGGCTGTACGCGATCGCCGCGGACCTCGCCGACCTCAAGGGCTGGGAGCGCGTCTTCGACCTGTATTGCGGGATCGGCACGGTCGGCCTGAGCGTCGCGGCGCGCGCGGGCGAGGTCTGGGGCCTTGAGATCGTCGAGCCGGCGGTCGCCGACGCGATCGCCAACGCCAAGCGCAACGAGATCGCCAACGCGAAGTTCTTCGCGGGCGACGTGCGCCTCGCGCTGCGCGAGCTCGTCGACGAGGCGAGCCGGCCGGACGTCTGCATGATCGACCCGCCGCGCGCGGGCCTGTCGCAGAAGGTCGTGCGGCGCGTCATCGAGGCCGCGCCGCGGCGGATCGTCTACATCTCCTGCAACCCGACGACGCTCGCCCCGAACGCCGCGCAGCTCGTCGAGGCGGGCTACGCCCTGCGGCGCGTCGTGCCCGTCGACATGTTCCCCCAGACCCCGCACATCGAGTGCGTGGCGGTGCTCGACCGGGCCTGATCTCCCATGTGCTACAAGTAGCTCATGCGCTCGATCGGGATCCGTGAGCTGCGTCAGCAGGCGAGCAAGCACCTGCGTGACGTCGAGCGCGGGGAGACGATCGAGGTGACCGACCGCGGACGTCCCGTCGCGCTGCTGGTCCCGATCCGCAGATGGGGACTGCCGAGCGCCTGATCGCTGAAGGCCGGATGACTCGGCCACGACACGACCTTCTCGAGCTTGGTGAACCGCTCAAGCCGATCCCTGGCCAGCGGCTACCGTCAAAGGTGCTCGCTGACATGCGGGAACACGAGCGCTGAGCGGTTTTCTGTACCTCGACTCCTCGGCGATCGTGAAGCTGGTCGTCGAGGAGCGCGAATCGGCCGCGCTGCGACGCTTCACCCGGCAGGAGAAACTCGTGTCGTGCGGGCTGGCACGTGTCGAGGTTCCGCTGGCGGTTGTCGAAGGTGGACCGGAAGCGGCGACCTTTGCCCGCAAGGTGCTGGACGGCATGTACCTCGTGCCGCTCAGCGACGGCCTGCTCGACGATGCGGGAGACCTTCGAATGCAGCTGAGGAGCCTCGATGCGATCCACGTCGTCGCGGCACGGCAGCTGGGCGAGGATCTGGAATGCCTCGTGACCTATGACCGTCGCATGGTGGCCGCCGCCGAGGCGATGGGAATGACGACGGTGGGTCCAAGCTAGCGGCCGTTGTGTCTGCGGACGTCTGCGGTGACCACGATCATCGCCCACAGGCAGCCGAGCGCCCACCCGCCGACGATGTCGGTCACCCAGTGCACGCCGAGGTACACGCGCGAGACCCCGACGGCCGCGATCACGACGCCGGCGACGATCGCGAGCCCAAGCCGCGCGCCCGGCTCGCCGTGCCGGCGCCGAGGACGATCGCGAGAGCGAGCCAGGCGGCCGCCGCCGCGGTCGAGTGACCTGAGGGGAACGCGTACGTCCCGACGTGCTCGAGCGCGTCCGGGGGCCGCTCGCGACCGACGACGAGCTTCGTCGCGTTGCTCAGCAGCGACGCGCCCGCGAGGCTCGCCGCCAGGACGACCAGCGCGGCCGGGCTGCCGCGCGAGCGCCACAGCCACAAGCCCACCGCCGCGAGCAGCGGGACGAGGATCGCGTAGGCGCCCGCGTGCGTGATGACCTGGAACGCGTCGGTCAGCCACCGCTCGCGGTGCGCGCCGACGAAGGACGCCGTACGAGCGTCGATCCCCGGCACGGCGTCGCTCGCGAGGACGACGACCAGCGCCGCCCCGAACGTCGCGAAGGCCGCGAGCATCGCGGCCTTCGCGGTCCATCGTGGCTTGCGGTCACCCATGCGCCCCGAACCCTACGGCGGGCGGATTGGAGGCCGATGCGGCTCCGCGACCGCCGCCGTGCCGCGGGCGCGATGCGACTCCGCGACCGCCGCCGCGCCGCGGGCGGCGCCTACTTCCTCGCCGCGGCCTTCGGCTTGCCGAAGCGCTTGATGCACGAGCGCTTCGCGGCCGCGCGGCTCTTCGCGGTCTTCTGCTTCTTCGCGGCCTTGTTGCAGCTCGCGAGCTTCTGCGCGCGCGTCGTCGCCTTCGCCTTCGCCTTCGCCTTGGCCTTCGGCTTGGCCGCAGCCGCGACGGGCACGGTCACGCCGTTGACCGACGGAGTCGCCGCCGAGGACGGCGCGGCCGACGTGTCGCCGCCGACCCGGGCGCCGTTGGCGAACGTCGACGCGCCGGACCCGCAGCCGAGGTTCATCACCGCCGTCTGGCCGCGGTCGATGACGAGCGACATCCGCTCGAGCACCGCCCCGCCGGGCTGCTCGCAGGTCAGCTCGTAGGCCTCCTTCTGGCCCGGGATCGCGCCGACGAACGGGCGCGTCGACTGGCCGATGTGCCACTCGTACACGCCACCGGTGGGCACGGTCGTCGTCGCGTCGAGCGCGTCGTCGATCGTGATCGGCGGCTTCTGGCCCGTCAGGCAGATCGCCCCGAGCCCGATGTTCAGCACGGGCTCGATGCTCTTCGCGCAGTACGAGCTCGTCTTCGTCTGGAACGTCTTGTGCAGCCGCAGGACCCGCCCGGCGGGCGCGGAGCCCTTGAGGATCGCGTGATCCGCCGGGTCGGCGGCCGCGGTCGCGGCGATGAGCAGCGCCTCCTTCAGGCCGCCGCGGTTCTGCGAGTGGCCGTTCGCGCCGGTCCACTCGTCCACGACGCCCGTCTGGTAGGGCATGTGGAACTCGCCGTCCGGCGGGCCCATCTCGATCGTGTAGCCGAAGCCGCCGGTCGCGGCGTAGGAGTCGTCCTCGGTCGTGCCGCTCGTGTCGTAGAGCTCGAAGCCGTACTGCGACGTGTAGCCCGCGGCGGTGCCCATCGCGTCGCCGATCGTCTTGAGCTTCGCCTCGTCGGGCGCGAGGCCGGCGCCGCTCGTGCCAGGCGGGCGCAGGACGAGCGCGGCGACGTTGTGCAGCGTGAGCAGCGTCGTCACCTCGTGCGTGCGGACGTAGTTCCAGACAGCCTTGACCTCGGGCTCCGAGCGCGGGCCGGGGCCGTGGTAGCTCTGCGACGTGACGTCGCCCGAGCTGCCCGAGCCACCCCAGTTGTAGCCGTAGTTGCGGTTGGGGTCGATGCCCCAGGCGAGCTCGCACGGCAGCGAGGGCGGGAAGATCTCGCCGTCGCAGTTCTTGCGCCGGTACGCGAACTGGCCGCCGAAGGGCAGCAGCGCGCCCTCGACGAGCGTGAGGTCCGGCTGCTGGCCGAGCTGGTCGGCGAGGTCGAACGCGTTGCGCGACGAGATGTAGCCGTCGGGGTTGACGAGCGGCAGGATCACGACGCGCTCGCGCGTCAGCAGGTCGGAGATCCGCGCCGAGCCCTGCTCCTGGACGAGCAGGTGCGCGAACTCCATCGCCCCTTCGACCGTCGGCCACTCGCGCGCGTGGTGCAGCGCCATGAAGAAGAACACGGGCCGGCCGTCGTGCTCGTCGACGTTCTTCGAGATCTCGACGCCGGACATCTCGCGGCCCTGGAACGACGTCCCGAAGACGACCTTGCGCACGAGCCCGGGGTTGTCGTCGACAAGGCCCTTGAGCTCGGCCTGGATCTCGTCGTAGGTGCGGTAGCTCGTGCGGCCCGTCGGCAGCGGCGAGCCGGCGGCGCCGACGCGCGCGGCGTAGGCGCGGTCGGCGGCGCGGGCGGCCTTGAAGGACTTGCCGAGGTCGGCGACTTTGACCGAGTAGCGCAAGCCGGACGTGATGATCGTCGCGAGGTCCTTCACGCCGGCGACGACGACGTTGGCCCAGCGCACGCCGCGCGTCTCGGTGACGTCGAGGCCGGCGGACTCGAGCGCGTTGAGCTGCTTCTCGCTGCCCTGGACGCGCAGGAGCTGCAGCGCTCCGGTCAGCTTGGGCAACGTGACGCTCGTCAGGCGGAACGTCGTGCGGGCGCTCTGGCCCGCGCCGCTGCGCCGGCAGCCCTGCGCCGTGACGACCTGGCCGGCGCGCACCCACGTCTGCACGACCTCACGGCCGCCGAAGGCGCGCGACCCGCCGAGCGCCTTGCCGGCGACGTCGCGCAGCACGAGATCCCAGTCGCCGGTGCCGCGCAGGCGCGCGTCGAGGAAGCCGGCCTGCGGCGCTCGGTAGGTCGTCGACGTGCACGCTCCGCGCTGCTGCGCCTTGAGCGTCTTGGCGATCGCGGGCAGCGTCTTCGGCGAGATGGCGGCGCCGGCGGGCGTCGCTGACAGGAGCGCGGCGACCGTGCCGAGCATGAGGAGCATGAGCCGTGGCATTCGAAATCCTTTGCGAAGAGAGACGGCGACGAGGGCGCAGCGTACCGGCACCGCGCGGTTCAGACCAGCGATCAGGTCGGGTTTGTCAGGCGGCGCAGCGCGGCGCGCAGCTGGGCCATCTCGGTCTCGAGCGTCGTGACGCGCTGCTCGAGCGTGCGATCGCCGGTCGCGGCCAGCGGTGAAGCTGGGCGCGGCGTGGCTGCCTGCACCGGTGCGGGCGCCGGCGCCGCGACGTACGCCGGGGCGGGCTGCGTGTCGTCGTCCTCGCCGAGGCGCTGCGCGTAGCGCTCCTCCTTCTGCCCCGGCCGGCGCTCGAGCTGCAGCACGAGCTCGCGGTCGACGAGCCGGCGCAGCGTCTCGTGGATCGCCGCGAGATCGGCGAACGCGTGCAGGCGGTCGGTGCGCTGCTTGAGCTCGCCGGGCGTCTGCGGGCCGCGCAGCATGAGCACGCAGAGCACGGCCAGCTCGTCGGGCGCGCGCGTGAGCGCCTCGTCGAGCAGGTGGCGGAACTTCGGCGCGCGCCCGCCGCCGGCGAGCCGCGCGTAGCGCCGCCGGCTCAGGCGCGTCATCGCGTCGCGGACCGTGGCGTCGTCGTAGCGGACGACCGGGTCGCGGGCGGTCGACTGGTTGCACGCCATGCGCAGCGCGTTGAGCGTCAGCGGATAGGTGTCCGGCGTCGTGCGCTGCTTCTCGATCAGGCAGCCCAGCACACGGATCTCTGTGGCCGTGAGGTCCACGGCCGGGAGGCTACTTCGGTTGGGACTCGCTTGGCGGGTCGCCGTTGTCCGGCTTGCCCGTCTTCGACGCGCTCTGTGAGTCCTGCAGGTTGCGCAGCCAGTCGCTCAGCTGATGGCCGGCGCTCGAGACGTGCTCGCCCGCCTCCTTGAACGCGCCCTTGAAGACGTCGGAGTAGTGCGCGGCCGCGTCGGCGGCCTCTTGAGCGGGCGGGCGTGGCGGGTCGCCGCGGCGCGGGTACTCGCCGCCGACGATGCGGTCGTACTCGCCGCTGCGCACCCACGCCATGAGCTCGTGCACGCGCTTGACGGGCATCCCGTGGTCGAGGTTCAGGTCCGAGAGCATCCGCTGCAGGCGATCCAGGCCGGCGCCGCCCTCGGTGTAGTCCATCGCCTGCTTGGTGAACGCCTCGAGGTTCAGCTCGTCGGCCGCTGCGCCGGCGGTCATCGCCATGAGCATCGAGCAGACGACGCGCGGGTCGCGGACCGTGAGCGCGGCGGCGCGGTCGCACGACAGCTCGGCCGCGCGCGCCCATTCGAGCAGCGCGTAGCGCACGGCGAGGAGCGGCAGGTTGCCGCCGGGGATCGGCAGCCGCACCGACGTGCTCAGGCGGATGAGGATCATCAGCGCCGTGCGGTAGACGACGTGGTCGGAGAGGATGTGGCCGAGCTCGTGGCCGAGGACCGCCTCGATGCCGCGCTCGTCGAGCAGCGTCACGGTCGCCGAGTTCAGGATGATGATCGGCTTGCCGGCGCCGATCGTCACGGCGTTGGCGTACGGCTGCTGCGCGAGGTAGAGGTCGTACTCCTCGGGCATGTCGAGCGCGGTGAGCGCTCGCTTGTAGGCCTCCCAGATGCGCGGCAGCTGGTCGGGGCCGAGGCGCACGGACGAGCCGAGGTAGGTCTGGCGCAGCGCGCGCTCGTAGCCCATCTCGATGAGCTTGCGCACGACGAGGTCGAGCATCGGGATCGAGGCGAGCGCG
The DNA here is from genome assembly GCA_963743055.1 of uncultured Actinomycetes bacterium. Lineage (GTDB taxonomy): Bacteria > Actinomycetota > Thermoleophilia > Solirubrobacterales > Solirubrobacteraceae > CADCVQ01. The sequence goes on from CAVUOK010000014.1 coordinate 54,612, forward strand.
GCGGTCGCGGCGCGGTCGGCCGGGTGCTCGTACGCCTTCGACGAGATGTCCGTCAGCCGATACGCCTCGGCGGGTAGGGCCACGTCGACCAGCCTAGACCCTCGCGCAACCTTTGCAGCCCGGTCCTAGACTGCGCCCGACTATGCGAGCAGCCACCATCCGCGACGGCAAGGTCTTCGTCGAAGAGCACCGCGACCCCGTCGCGGGCGCCGGTCAGGTGCTCGTCAGCGTCCACGGCGCCGGCCTGAACGGCGCCGACCAGATGCAGCTCGCCGGGCGCTACCCGGCGCCTCCGGGCTCGCCGGCGGACATCCCGGGGCTCGAGCTCTCGGGCGTCGTCGCGGGGTTGGGCGAGGGCGCTACGCGGTTCGAGGTCGGCGATCGCGTGATGGGGATCGTCGGCGGTGGCGGCCAGGCGGAGCTCGCGACGGTGCACGAGCGCCAGCTCATGCCCGTCCCGTCGTCGGTCTCGTTCCCCGACGCGGGCGGCTTGCCGGAGGTCTTCACGACCGCCCACGACGCGGTCTTCACGCAGGCGAGGCTGCGGCCGGGCGAGCGGCTGCTCGTGCACGGCGCCGCGGGTGGCGTCGGCACGGCGGCGGTGCAGCTCGCGCACGCGGCGGGGGCGCACGTCACCGCGACCGTGCGCAACCCCGACGCGCGCTCCGCGGTCGCCGCGCTGGGGGCCGACGTCGTGCTCGAGCCGGAGGGCTTCGAGGAGCACGGCCCGTTCGACGTCGTGCTCGAGCTCGTTGGCGCGCCGAACCTCAAGGGGAATCTGAAGGCGCTCGCGACGAACGGCCGGATCGTGGTGATCGGCGTCGCCGCGGGCGCGAAGGCCGAGCTGAACCTGCTCGCCCTGATGGGCAAGCGCGCGCGCATCATGGCCTCGACGCTGCGCGCGCGCCCACTCGAGGAGAAGGCGCTGACGGCCCGCGCGATCGAGCGCGAGGTGCTGCCGCTGTTTCAGCGCGGCGCGGTCCGCGTGCCGGTCGCCGAGACATTCGCGTTGGACGACGTCGCCGTCGCGTACGAGCGGTTCTCCGGCGGCGGCAAGCTCGGCAAGATCATCCTCGTGCCCTAACTTGCCTCGTCCCCTGTAGAGAACTCCTCGCATTTTGCGAGGAGTTCTTCGTGGCGACGGGGGCGAGTCTCGGCATACCGTTCCTAAGTCTTGAAAAGGGCCCATTTGGCCCGTGACTAGGGATGGTTGGGCATGAGCGATTCGCTTGAGGTGCGGATGCGGGCACGAGGCGTTGTGAGGGTAAGCCGACGACGCAGACGGCTGACGCTGTGCGCGTGCGCGATGTCGGTCGTGCTCGCCTCAATCGCGGTCGCCGCCGAGCCCTCGCTCGCAGGCAAGTACGTGATGCGCAACTGCAACGTTCCAGGGCAGCCGCCAGCGGCGATGGGTCCATGGCGCGCGGTACCGGCACCTACGACCGTGCTGGTTGACAACTGCTCCCGAGGCGAGGGCTTCGACTTCTCGTTGCCATGGGGGCGGACGATGGGCGCGTTCACCTATGCCTTACTGGACCTGGACCTGCCAAAGGGTGAGGCAGGACACGCGATTGCGTTTGATCGGATACGCGTCTGGAGCGAGGCGCAGCTGACCAGCTCCGGCCAGCCGATGTCAGTGACCGGCGACGGCGTCACGATCGGCGGTGCCTTTGGACTGGGTGGTCTGGGGTCGGTCGGGTCGCCCGCGCAGCAGCCGTCCGTCGACGCCGACCTACCGCCGAAGGTGCTGGCTCTGAATCTGATGCTGTATTGCGGCGGCGCGTCTGAGCGCCCGACGAGAGGAGCCGCTAGCGAGCCGGACTGCTACGCCGCTGCAGACGTACCGCTGGAGGTGCGCGGAATCGAGATCACGCTCCGAGAAGATGTCGCGCCGGCCGGCTCGGCCATTGGCGGGTCACTGCTCGGCGACAAGCCCGCGTCCGAGGTCCGCAGCCTCGACTATCTGGCGTCGGACGGAGAGTCAGGAATCGCTCGGGTCGAGGCTCTCATCGGCGACGCCGTCGTTGCCACGAGAGACCTGGCTGGCAGATGCTCGTTTGCGGACTGGTCGGCGTGCCCCACGACGGACCGCGACACGCTCTTTGTCGACACACGAGGCGTTCCCAACGGGCGGTACGCGCTCAGGCTTCGCACAACTGATGCCGCGGGCAATCGGCACGACGAGCAGATCCAGACCATCGATGTAGCGAACGGCCAGACCCCGCCACCAGCGATCTCGCCCGCCGCGCCCGTGCAACTGACCGCAAGGTTCGCGGCTTCGACGAGGTCGTCGCTGACTGTGCCCTTTGGTCGGAGCGTGACTCTGCGCGGGCGCCTTACGGGGGAGGCGCAATCCGGCCTTGGCGGCGCGCGGATCGAAATATTCGAGCGTGGGGCGAAAGCCGGTGCACGGGAGATTGCGCTGGGCAACGCCCTAACGCGGCGCGACGGCACGTTCTCGTACACGTTGGCGAGCAGGCGGCCAACGCGAACAGTCCGCCTCGCATATGGCGCAACGGTCGCGCGTCTGCTGCGCGTCAGAGTGCGGGCTGCGTCGACGCTTACAGCGTCGCTACGTGGCAGGACCGTGCGCTTCCACGGGCGCGTCCTCTCGCGCCCGCTGCCGGCGGCGGGCAAGCGGGTGGTGCTCCAGGGCAAAGCTCCAGGGTATGCATGGGCCACGTTCGCGACCGTGCGGACCAATCGCCTCGGCCAATTCTCCGGCAGCTACCGACTGCCGGTGCGCAGACCGGGAGTCAGGCTGCAGATTCGTGCGCGAGTGCCGATTGAGCGGGGCTATCCGTATCTGACGTATACGAGTCGCCCGATCGTGTTGCGAGTCCGCTAACCGGCATGGACGTGGGGCCGCCCTCCGCCGCATCGGTCGCACAAACAGCGGCTCACCTCTCGGCATCCGTGCGAGAGCGCCCGCGTGGCTGGCGGCGGAGGAGTTGCCCAATCCGATCGACATTGGGCAGCAGGTAGCCGACAGCGATGAGCGGGAGCGCGGGGATGGCGCGGTCGAGCACGATGCTCAGGACGAGCGAGCCGATCAGGGCCAGCGCGAGCCCGACGATCGTCGGGGCGCGGCGGAAGCCGAACTGCATCGCCCAGGCGGCGAACATCGAGACAAAGACCGCGTCGCTGAGACCGAGCTGCCCGGCGGTCCCATGGTCGCCCCAAGCGGGGATGTCGAAGCTCAGCGCGTCGGCGTGGTCGGGACCGTTCTCCAGCAGGCGGGAGGTCGGGCCGCTCGCGACCGACCAGATGTCGATCGCCGCGACGAACAGCGGCACGGCGATGGCGACGCCCGGCGCGCTCAGCCAGTGCGCGAACAGCAGCCCCACCGCGGCCGCAAGCATCGCCTCGACCACGTTCGCCCCCGCACCGACGCCGGCGGCGTTCAGCACCCCCGCGAGCAGGCCGGTCCCGAGCACGATGAGCAGGGGGCCGAACACCGTGCCACGCGCCGGCAGCAACGACAGCGCGGTCGCGGCCACCATCAGCAACCCGATCCCACCGGCCGCGAGCACGGTCGTGTCGCCGTCGGGCAGCGCCGGCAGCGCGGGCGCGGCGAGGAAGTACGCGAGCGCGACGAATGGGACGCTCAGCGTGAGCAGCGCCGGGCCGGGACGGCGGCGCCGACGCCGCGGCGGGCGGCTCAGTACGGGGGGAGGTCGGCGTACCACTCGCCGAGCACCCTGAAGGCCGACCAGAACGCGCGCTTGGCGGACTCCTCGTCGAGCGCCTCGTCGATGTTCGGCACGTACAGCGCCTCGATCGAGGGAGTCAGGCGCTGGACCTCGCCGGGCTGCGCGAGCACCGTGTCCGACAACGGCAGGCCGAAGTCGTTGACGATCTCGAGCGTCTCCTCACCCATGACGACCACGATCTTCGGCTGCACGATCGCGATCTCCTCGGCGACGCGCGCGACGCAGCCGGGGTCCGCGAGCGACGTGTCCGGCACCGGGCACTTGACGCAGAGCGTCCCGTAGACGGCGAGCGGGTCGATCGCCAGGCGCTTGAAGGCCTTCATCAGCGCGGTGCCGGCGCGGCCATAGAAGGCGACGCCTTCCTCGATCTCGGGTGGCATCGGCGCGAGCTTCAGCAGCATGATGTCCGCCTGGGGGTGTCCCGACCCCAGGACGGGCTGCAGGTTCCCGCGCGGGCAGTGCGGGCAGGCGTGCAGCTCGCGCGTCAGGGTGTTCAGCTCGCGGATCGCCCGCTCGAGGTATTTCTCGCGGATCTCGTCGTCGGTTGCGGGCATGCTCGCCCGTGGTTTCGACGGTCCGGACTCGGCACCCTGCGCGTGCATCACGACTTGCGCGTCGCCCGCCGGACCCTCCGCTCGCGCCGCGCCGCGCGCGCGCCGGCGGGTGTCGCCTTCGTCTCGAGGAACTTCAGCGCCTGCACGTAGAGCAGCGACGACGGCTTCGTCGTGATCTCGGCTTCGCGCAGTGCCTCGAGGAACTCCTCGGGGCCGTCGAAGTCGGCCATTCGGACCCGAACCGATCCGAGGCCCGGCGCCACATGCGAATCCGACCCCGCGCCGGCGAGGATTCGATACTTCGCCGCGAACCGCTCGGCCTCCTCGTTGAACGAGCCGATCGCGACACGCGGGTTGTAGACCTCGATCGCGTCGATGTCGCCGACGATGCCGAGCAGGTGCTCGTAGTCGGGCACGGCGTGCATGCGGTCGAACGGGTGCGGGACGTAGACGAGGCCGCCCTGGCGCTTGATCTCCGCGACGGTCTCGGCGAGCGTCATCCCGCGGTCGATGTGCTCCTCGATGAAAAGCCCGATGACCTCGCCCTGGTCGGCGGTCTTGACCTCCTCGGCGACGATCACCTTCACGCCGAACTCCTTGGCCTTCTCGCGCGCCTCGAGCGCACCGGTGATCACGTTGTGGTCGGTGACGGCGATCGCGCCGAGCCCTTGGTCGCGGGCGGCGGCGAGCAGCACCTCGACTGGCGTCGCGCAGTCGTGGGAGTGGTCGGTGTGCATGTGCAGGTCGACGTCGATGCGCGGCCGGCTCTTCAGCCGCGTGGCGAGCTCCGGGTTGCCGACACGCGAATGGCGGCGCGCGGTTAGCTCTCCATAGACCTCCTCGAGCTCGTCGGTGACGCGCGCCCAGGAGAGCCGTTCGCGAAGCGGAGCGGCCTGTTCGGTGAGGCGCGCGCGCAGGGGCCGGTCGTTGAGAAGCCTGTGAAGCTGCGCGGCGAGCGTGTCGATGTCGCGGGGCTCGAAGAGCAGGCCGTATGCGCCGAGGTCGAGCACCTCCTCGTACACGGGGAGCCTTGAGGCGAGCACGACCACTTGCGCGTTGAGCGCGCGCAGCAGCAGTCCGGGCGCCGGGGCGGCGCCGTCCGACGCGGCGACGAGGACGTCCGCCTGAGCGAGCGCTTGCCCCTCGCCAAGCTCGTCGGGGGTCACGTACGTGACGCGCTTGGCGAGGCCGGTGCTGAGCGGCGTGCTGCTCGACGGCCCGCGAGCCGAGACGATCGTGGCCTCCCATGCGGTGGCAGGATCGAGCTTTCGCAGCGCGCGCAGGAAGAGCCGCAGCGCGGCACGCTCCTCGTCGTCGACGAACAGGATCCGTGTAGGCGCGTCCTTTGCCATGGGCACGCGCGGCGCCGGCGCATCCGCGCCGGGCAGCAGCACCCGATACTCGGCGGGGAAGAATCGCTGCATGAGCTCCCGTGTCGCCTCATAGCTCGCGGTGCGGGCGTCCAGCCGGCCGAGCACGAGCTGCACGACCTTTCGCGCCACCTGCGTCGACAACAACCGCTCGGTGGGCGTGTGGAACGTCCCGACGTTGAGGGCTCTGGAATGCCTGAGCGCGGCGCTCGAGGTCGACGGCGCAAACGGCTCATGCACATGGCAAATGTCGAGCGGCAGGATCGTCAGCAGATCCTCAATCGTGCGCGAGACGTCGACGGGCAGAGCCGGCATCCGCCTGCTGGACCCCGGCAGGTCCGGCAGCGCATCGCCGACGGCGAGCACCGTGGGTGGATCGCCTGGCTGCGGCAGAAGCTGCGCGGGGTCGTATACCGCTGTCCGCAGGGCTTGCCGCGTCTCCCTAACGGTGTCGTGGGACCGTGACGGCGCCACGATCAGGACCCGATGCCCACGCCGTGCCAGCTCTGCTGTTACTCGCTCGACGCACCACGTGATGTCCTCGGTCCCGCCACCCCATGGGAAGGGCGTGACGTGGGCGATCGCGAGGCAGCCGGGGGACACGCCTGCAGGATAGGCCTGCTCCGGACCTCCCTTGACCGTCATCCGCCAGCTGGGCTGCACGGTGTCGGCTGGCAGCCGACACCGTGCAGGGCTGTCCGTCGGGCTTCCGCGCTAGGGAGTGGCGCAGAATGCGAAGACGCGCATCGAGCCGACTACGTTCTTCAGTGTGCGCCCTGTGCCCTTCCAGAATGCGAAGGATTGACCGTCGTTCGGTATCGTGCCGTTGCCGACATCGTTGACGGAAGGCCTGGAGACGACGACCTCGGAATCGGGCGGGTCGGGAACGTTGCCGATGTTGGCGCTTCCTCCGATGATCGTCTCCCCCGCCGCGCAGGTGGCGAACCCGCTCGTCGGGGCGCCTGGGTCGGTCGCGTTGTCGCCGGCTGGGAGCGCAACATCGACGCGTCGAACGACGACGCCATTGAGCAGGCCGTCCGCGCCGTCCGCGCCAGGCAGGCCGATCGGGCCCTGGGCTCCGGTGGCGCCCTTGTCCCCGGTCGCTCCCTTCTCACCTGTCGCGCCCTTTGCGCCCGCCTGGCCAGCGGGGCCCGCTGGGATCTGGCCGAGCGCGAAGTCCTGCGCCTGGAGGGAGCCGTTCTTGACCTTGCCCGATGTCACCGCGCTGTCGCCGAGGTCGGAGTTCTTGACTGCTTTGGCCTTGATCTGCGTGCTGCCGACGCTGTTCTTAGCCAGTCCAGCGGCGTAGCCGGTGCCGCCGAGCGCGATCATGACCGCTGTCATCGACATCACGTTCGCGAAGGACAGCTTGCCCCGAATCCGTCCAATCATCGTGTCCCCTTCTTCTTCCGAGCGCCCGGTCGGGTCGCCCGGTGACGTAGAGCTGGGTGGCGAGGTTCAAGTCCCGCGAACCCCGCTCCTCAGCCGCGGGTGTCCTCCCGGTCCAGCCAATGTGCCAGCTAGCGGCGGGCCCGGGGTCGCACACGGTCAAGAACTGAACTATTGGGGAGGAAACGGGCCGATCGCGGCCCGCCCGCCGCCCGCCGCCCGCCGCCCCCGGCCCGCCGCCGCCCGCCCGACCGGTCAGCTCTTACGCGCGTACAGCTCCGCGAAACGATCGGCGTAGCGCTCGTAGACCACGTTGCGCTTGACCTTCAGCGACGGCGTCAGCTCCTGCTCGGCCTGTGACAGGTCGCGCTCGAGGATCGCGAAGCGCTTGACCTGCTCAATCCGCGCGAACCGGCGGTTGCTCTCGTCGACCGCGACCTGAATCTCCGCAACGACATCCGGGTGCGCGGCCAGAGCGGCCGGGGCCGCATCGTCGCAGCCGACCTTCGCAGCCAACGCGTCACACTCGTCGGGGTCGAGCGTCACGAGCGCCGTCAGGTACGGCTTGCGATCGCCATACACGACCGCCTGCGACACCCAGCGGCTGAGCTTCAGAGCGTTCTCGATGTTCGACGGCGACACGTTCTTGCCACTCGACGTGATGATCAGGTCCTTCTTGCGACCCGTGATCGTGAGGTAGCCGTCGCCGTCGAGCTCGCCGAGATCGCCCGAATGCAGCCAGCCGTCATGCAGCGTCGCCTGCGTGGCGGCCTCGTCGCGGTAGTAGCCCTTGAAGATGTTCCCCCCGCGCATCAAGACCTCACCATCCTCGGCGATGCGGATCTCGCAGCCGGGGATCGCCCTGCCGACCGTGCCCAGCCGGTGCTCGGGGATCGTGTTCAGCGTCGCGACGGAGGAGGTCTCGGTCATCCCGTAGCCCTCGAGCACCCACACGCCGGTCGCATGGAAGAACGACAGGATGTCGACGTCGATCGGCGCCGCACCCGTCAGCGCGAGCTTGATCCGGCCGCCGAAGAGCGCGCGGACCTTATGCAGGACGAGCTTGTCCGCGAGCGCGTGCTTCGCGTTCAGCAGCATGCCGTTGTGGCCGCCCTTGCGCTGGCGCTCGCGCACCTCGCGCCCGACGGCGACCGCCCACCAGAACAGCTTGGTCTTGAGCCCACCGGCAGCCTCGACCTTGCTCGTCGCCGCCGTGTAGATCTTCTCGAACACCCGCGGCACGGATGGCAGGTGCGTCGGGGCGATCTCGCCGACGTCCGAGACGATCTTCTTCGGATCGCGATGCCAGAACGCGAGCGTCGCACCCTGGTCGATGCCGATGAGCTGCACGAGGCGCGTCAGCACATGCGCCAGCGGCAGGAAGATGTAGATGACCTCGTCGCGCCGCTCGAACACGACCCGCTCGACGCACCCGTCGATGTCGGCGCGCAGGTTCGCGTGCGTCAGCATGCAGCCCTTCGGCGGGCCGGTCGTGCCGGACGTGTAGACGATCGTCGCGACGTCGTCCTCCGTGGCGCTCCGCGCGCGCTCCTCGAACTGCTCGTCGGTGACGTCGGCACCGCGCTCCTTGAGCTGCGAGAGCGTCAAGGCGCCCTCGCTCTCGCCCTCGAACCGGATGACGTGCCGCAGCGCGGGCAGCTGCGAGCGGATCTCCTCGAGCTTCGCGACCTGCTCGCCGTCCTCGCAGAAGATGGCGCTCGCCCCCGAGTGCTCGAGCACGTAGAGGCACTCCTCGGGCGAGTTCGTCTGGTAGACGGGCACGACGACGGCCCCGGCGCAGATCGCGCCGAAGTCGGCGAGCGTCCACTCCGCGCGGGTGTTGGACAGCAGCGCGACACGGTCGCCGGGCTGCACGCCGAGCGCGATCAGCCCCTTCGCGATCTCCCGCACGCCGACGCCGAGCTTCGGATAGGAGATCTCGCCCCAGCCGCTGCCGAGTGGGTACTTCAGCGCCGTGCCCGTGTGCTTCGCGGCGGCGTCGAGCACGAGCGCGGACATCGTCTTGGCGCTCGGCGTGCTCGGCTTCTTCGCCGGCTTGGCGGCGTCGGGCGTGGTCTCGCTCGTGGGGCTCAAATCGAAGATCCTCGTGTGCGACGGCGGGGTCCAGGCAGCATAGGGCCGCTTGCCCGGCGACTCGCCGGGTCATCCGCCCGGGCGGCTCAGCGCGAGCGGCGCTCCGCCTCGCTGAAGCCGCGCGGTCCGAGCGCCGTACGCAGCGCCTTCAGCCGCGCGGCGCGCGTCCCGGAGCCCATCGCGGGGAAGCGCAGCGAGACGGTCCTGCCGAACCCGCGGCCGGTGATGCGCACCGGCTGGCTCGTGATCCGCCGGTAGTCGCGGGTCTCGATCTCGAACGGCGCGAGCAACGCGGGCGTCAAGCGCCGGCACGCCGGGGCGACGCTCGGCCAGTCGCCCCCGTTGGGCTTGCAGCGCAGGCGCCACAGCCGGGCCGGCGCGCCCGCGCGGGTGCTCGCCGCGATGCGGATGCGCAGGTCGATGGCCGGCGAGGCAGCGTCGGCGGTGTCCGCCGGCGCGACGACGCGCGCGCCGAAGCCGAAGCCGAAGCACGCAGCGACCGCGAGCACGAGGGCCGCCACCACGGCGGCCCGCTTCGAACGCAAGCCCATCGCCGGGCCCCGGCTAGGACTTGGCGGACGCCTTCTTCGCCGGCGGCTTGGCAGCCGCCGGCTCGGTGCCCGGCTTGCGCGCGTACTTCGCGATGAAGTCGGTCGTCGCCTGGTGCGCCTCCTCGTCGGGACACTGGTTCATCGGCGACTTCATGAGGTACGACGACGGGCCGTCGAGCTGGCCCGACAGGCCGTGGTTCAGCGCGAGCTTGCAGCAGCGCACCGCGTCGATGACGATGCCGGCGCTGTTCGGCGAGTCCCACACCTCGAGCTTGAGCTCGGCGGTCAGCGGCACGTCGCCGAAGGCCTGGCCCTCGAGCCGGATGTGCGCCCACTTGCGATCGGTCAGCCACGGCACGTAGTCCGACGGGCCGACGTGGACGTCGCCGGCCGGCAGCTCGTGGCCCATGATCGACGTGACCGCGTTCGTCTTGGAGATCTTCTTGGACTCGAGGCGCTCGCGCTCGAGCATGTTGAAGAAGTCCATGTTGCCGCCGACGTTCAGCTGCGACGTGCGCATGAGCTTCACGCCGCGGTCATGGAACAGGCGGGCGAGGTTGCGATGCACGATCGTCGCGCCGACCTGCGACTTGATGTCGTCGCCGACGATCGGCAGCCCGGCCTTCTTGAAGCGCTTGTCCCAGTACTCCTCGCGGGCGATGAAGACCGGGATGCAGTTGACGAAGCCGCAGCCGGCCTCGAGCACCTGCTCGACGTACCACTTCGTCGCGAGCTCCGAGCCGACCGGCAGGTACGACACGACGACGTCGGTGTGCGTGTCCTTGAGGATCTGCACGATGTCGGCCGTCTCGCCCGGCGCCTTCTCGATCTTCTGCTTCAGGTACTTGCCGAGGCCGTCGTGCGTCATGCCACGGTGGACGGGGACGTCGAGCTTCTTCGGGACCTTGGCGAACTTGATCGTGTCGTTCTGGCCGGACCAGATCGCGGTGCCGAGGTCCTTGCCGACCTTCTCGACGTCGATGTCGAAGGCGGCCGTGAACTCGATGTCGCGGATGTGGTAGCCGCCGAGGTCGACGTGCATGAGCCCGGGGACGTCGACGGACGGGTCGGCCTCGCGGTAGTAGTGACAGCCCTGCACGAAGGCGTTCGCGCAGTTTCCGACGCCGACGATCGCGACGCGTACCTTGTCGGACTGGTAGCGCGCTGCACCGTTGGACTGTGCGGCGCCGTTGCCGTGGGTGGGGCTCATGTTGCTGGTTTCCCTTCGATGAACGTTCGCGGGGCTAACACCCCGTCAGGTGTGCCTCGTTACACGGCCGCCGCGCGGATGAGCTGCCGGCGGACATGGAAGATGCGCTGCAGGACGGTGAAGCTCGACAATGCGGCAAGCAGGTAGACGGCCGGCTCGAGCGCGCCGAGCGAGGCGAACACGAGGCCGGCAGAGAGGATCACGACGCGGATCGCGCGGGTCGCGAGGCCGACCTTGCACTCGACCCCCAGCGCCTCGGCGCGGGCGCGCGTGTAGGAGACGACGAGCGACGCGAGCACGGCGATGACCACCGCCGCGACGGCCGCCTCGTTCTGCTCGGTGGCGAACCACACGGCGACACCCGTCAGGACGATGCCCTCCTCGATGCGATCGAGCGTCGAGTCGAGGAAGGCGCCGAACGCCGTCCCCTTGTCGGACATCCGCGAGTACGCGCCGTCGAGCGTGTCCATGATCGATCCGACGATGAACGCGACGCCGCCCCAGAAGAACTCGGTCTGCCAGATGAGCAGCGCCGCGACCACGTTCAGCGCGAAGCCGGTCAGCGAGATCGCGTTCGGCGTCAGGCGCGACTGGATGAGCTTGTTGCGATAGACCTCGCGGCGCTCCGAACCGGCCGCCACGCGCTCGGCGGAGCGAGAGCGGGGCGATCCGGGCTCGGTGGCCGGCTGCCGGGGAGGGCCGGCCATCAGGGCGTGGCGGTGGCGTTCGCCGGCACGACCGCCGACGGCCGGAAGGTCCACACGCGCGGCCTCGTGCGGGCGAGGGCGCGGGCGGCGAGCGCGCCGATCCCGGCGGCGCAGGCGCCGAGCACGGCGTCGGCGATGAAGTGGTTCGCCGTCGCGACGATGACGAACACGACGAGCAGCGGGTACATCGCCCAGAAGAGCTTCAGCGGCCGCCGCTTGACGAGGCGCGAGAGCGGGACGCCGATCATCAGCGCGAACGCGACGTGCATCGACGGCACGGCCGCGTACGGGTTGAAGAGGCTGTTGATCGCGACGCTGTCCTGCGGGACGCCCGTGAAGTCCGACACGGCGTCGAAGAACCCGTACTCCGGGAAGAACCGCGGCGGTGCCGTGGGGAAGAGGCTGTAGCCGATCAGCGCGATCCCGAACGCCACGAGGAACATGTTGCGCACGAAGTAGAAGCTCTCGTTGCGGAAGAGGTACAGCCACGCGAGGGCGCCGATCGTGACCGACGTCTGGGCGTTGATGTACAGCCACGACGCCGTGTCGAGCAGCCACTGCTGGCCGGAGGTGAACGCCTGCACGGACGGCTCGACGAAGAGGTTGAGCGACCGCTCGATCCCGATGAGGTCGCGCGCGTTCTGAAACGCGGTCGTGGCGGCCTCGGGATGGTCGACGAGCCCGCGGGTGAGCCGGTAGAGCTGATAGGCGGCCACGAACAGGACCACCTGGCGCACGGCGTCGAGCGGGCCGTGTGGCAGAAGGCGCGCCTGGAGCGTGCTGAGGCGAGCGAGCATAGGGCGCAAGCCATCCTACCGAGGGCATCGAAGTGACGAAAGATCACAACTTGCCCCGTGGCGCCGAGCAGCGCGCCTCGCGCTCGAGCAGTCGCCGCGGATCGAACGCCGCCTCGACGCCGATCGTGCCGGGCCGTGCCGACCGCACGAGCGTCCAGCCACCGATCGCGCGGGATACGCAGCCCCGGCCGCGCGCGATGCGCCAGTAGGGCGTGTATCGGACGCGCACGAACGTGAAGCCCGGCCGCCGCGCGCGCAGCGTGAAGGACTGCGGCCCGATGCGCGTCAGGCGCGCCACGCCGTTCGTCAGGCCGGGCGTGTGCAGGACCTCGAAGACCCGCCAGTGGCGGTCGCGGAAGACCGGCCGCAGGAACGGCAGGCCGCCGCGGATGAGCTTCGCCTCGGCGCGGCCGCTCGGGTCGAGCGCGACGTCGGGCAGCGCGACGTAGTGCACGCCTTCGCGCGCGAGCCACGCCTTGTAGCTGCTCGCGGTGAGCGTCGGCTGCGCGCCGGCGCGAAACAGCGCGTTGTACTTGACGTCGAGCTGCGTCTCCCAGCCCCGCGCGAGCGACGTCGTGCGCGCGACGTGAACGGCCTCCCAGTGCAGGCGGGTGAACGGGACCTCGACGCGCACGGGCGCGGCGTCGGCGCGCTCGGCGAGGAACGCGAGCAGCGGGCGGAAGTACGCGTGGCGCGCGGACGGGTCGACCGCGCCCTTGACCGTCTCGCGCACCGGCGCCCACCACTGCCAGACGAGCAGCGGCAGCACGGCGGCGACGACGAGCTGGCGCCTGCGCGCCGTCGCAGCCGCCGGCAGGGCGGTGCAGAGCAGCAGCGGAGCGGCGAACGCGACACCGAGCCGGCTCGCGTTGCCGCCCATCGGGGACGCGACGGCGAACGCGAGCGCGGCCGCACCGAGGTAGAGGAGGACGCCCGCGCGCAGGAGCCGCTCGCGCGCCGGCAGCAGCGCGAGGAGCAGCAGGCAGCTCAGCACGATCGCGGCGAACGCCGCGAGCCCGAATGGCTGGCTGCCGCCTTCGGGGAAGAGGACGGCGAGCAGGGCCGCGGGCGCGAATGCGGCGGCGGCGAGCAGGATGCCGGCACGCGCGGTCTCCCGCGGGCCGGCGAGCCAGTGCGCGGCGCCGCCGAGCGCGAGGAACAGCCCGGCCACCGGGCTCGCGAGCGAGCAGAGGACGCCGAGCGCGAGCCCCGCGCGCCGGTGCCCGGCCTGGAGCGCGAGGATGCCACCGAGCGCGAACGCGACGCCGAGCGCGAACGTCAGCCGGCCGATGGCGAGGTCCGCGGCCGTGCCGGCGGCGAACCACATCGCGCCGCGGTGGGCCTTCGCGGCGCCGAAGTGCCGCCGGGCGATCCGCGCGAACAGCACCGCCGAGACGACCGCCGCCAGCGCACCGACGACGCGCACGCCGAGCAGCGCGCCGAGCGGCGGGAAGAGGATCGAGTAGCCGGGCATGTGGTGGCCGCCGTACCAGTACAGGTCGAAGATCGTCCAGCCCTCGCGCTCGAACATGCCGGCGCGATACACCTGCGCGGCGAGGTCGGGCGTCGCCGGGCCGAAGGCGAGCCACGCGAGGGCGAGCACGAGCGCGACGTGCCAGGGAGCGATGCGCGGGGCGGCCATCGCGGCGACCGTAGAGCCGGTGGGCCGCGGCGATGTTGCCGCAGGGTCAACGCGCGACGGCGGGCGGCCGCCGCGTCAGCGCCGGCAGGCCGAGCCCGTGAGCCGGGCCTGCACGCGCACGGTGCCGGGGCGCAGCACGCGCACGCGGGTCATGCCGCCCGGCGCTTGCTCGACGCACGCGCGGCCCGCGGTCACCTTCCACCAGCGCGTGTGACGCACGCGCGCGAGGGCGCTGCCGCGCCGGGCGCCGCGGATCGTGAAGCCGTCCGGTTCGAGCGAGATCGCCCGCGCCGACCCGGTGACCATGGGCGCGGGACGCCGCACCGCGAAGACCTGCCAGTGCGCGTCGTGCCACACCGCTCGCAGGTAGGGCAGCCCGCCGCGGACGAGCTTCGCCTCCTCGCGCCCCGCGCCGTCGAGGATGACGTCGGGCAGCGCGACGTACGCGACCGCACCGGCATCGAGCCACGCGCGGTAGCTCGCCGCGTTGAGCGAGCCGTCGTAGAAGAGCGCGTCGTAGCGGCGGTCGAGCTGGCGCTCCCAACCGCGCGCGAGCGGGATGTGCGGAGCGACGTGGGCGTTCTCCCAGTGGTTCGCCGTGTACGGGATCTCGAGGCGAAAGCTGCCGGGGCGCTGTTCGAGCCAGCGCACGAGCGGGGCGTGGTAGGAGGCCGCGGTCGACGCGTCGCCGCTGGCGCGCCGGACGTCGCGGACCGGCGGGTACGCCTGCAGGTATGCGAGCGCGAGGGCGAGGGCGCCCACCAGCGGGGCGACGCGCCGGCTGCGATGCGGACCCCGGCTTGCGTCGAGCAGCGCCCCGGCCAGGATCGGGCCACCCACCAGCGCGCCGAGGCGCAGGAGGTTGTTGCCCACCGGGGTCGCCAGGGCGAACGCCGCGACGCAGCCGAGCAGGTAGAGCGCCGCGCCGATGCGCAGTGCGCGCTCGCGCGCCGGCAGCAAGATGGTGAGGATCGCCGTCGTGACGACCGCGAACCACAGCTCGCGAACCGGGAACGGCTGGGTTCCGCCCTCGGGAAACAGCACGGCGAGCGCGAGGCTCGGGGCGAGCGCCGCGGCGGCGATCGCGGCGCCCCACCCGCGCCGCGAGCGCGCCGCAAGACCCCACGCGACGGCGGCGAGCGCGAGGAACAGCCCGGCGACGGGGCTCGCGAGCGTCGCGAGGACCGCCAGCCCGGCCGCGACGGCCGGGCGCCCGCGCTGCAGCGCGAACGCCGCCGCCAGGGCCACGGCGACGCCGAGCATGAACGTCAGCCGGCCGCAGAAGATCGTCGCCGTGCAACCGAGCGCGAACCACGCGGAGGAGACGGCGCTGGCGCGCGCGCTCCAATGGTGCTGCGCGATCAGCGCGAACAGCGCGCTCGCGACGATCGCCGCCAGCGCGCCCGTGGCTCGCACGCCGATGACAGCGCCGAGCGGCGGGAACACGACGCTGTAGCCCGGCGTGTGATGGCCGCCGAACCAGCCGTTGTTCCACAGGCCGAGGCCGTGGTCGCGCACGAGCCCGGAGCGGTACTGCTGTGCCGCGAGGTCGGCGGTCTGCGGGTCCACCAGCAGCCAGGCGCCGGCACCGAGCGTCGCGACGAGCAGCGCCCACCGCAGCGGCGTCACGCCGGCGGCTCGCCGGTGAGGTAGCGGATCATCCGCGCGCCCAGCGCGGGCTGCTCGAGCCACGGCCAGTGCCCCGCGTCCGCGATCGTCTCGAGCGTCGCGTCGCCGAGCGTCGCGGCGTAGCCGGCGCCGAAGCGCGCGTCGATCCAGGGGTCCCGCGCGCCCCACAGCACGAGCGCGGGCACGCCGATCCGGCCGAGGCCGGCGCCCGCGGCGGCCAGCACGGCGGGGTCGGCGCTGCGCAGCAGGCGCAGCAGGGCGCGTTGCGTTCCGACGTCGAAGCGCTCCACGACGTCGTCGACGAAGTCCGGCGGCAGCGGCTTGCGCGCCGCCGACGCGCGGCGCGAGAGCCCGCGCACCACGGGCTTGACCGCGGAGCCGACCGCGACCGGGCCGGCGATCGAGCGCACCGCCCGTGCCCATCCGCGCCAGCGAAAGCCCTGCAGCAGCGGCGTGCCGTTGACGACGACGAGGCGCTCGACGCGCTCCGGCTGCGCCGTCGCCCACGTCAGCCCGACGGCGGCGCCCCAGTCGTGCATGCACAGCCGCACGCGACCGATGCCGAGCTCGTCGAGCAGGCGCTGCACGAACGCGACGTGGCCGGCGAGCGTGTAGTCGAGGTCGCCGCGCTTGCCGCTGCGCCCGAACCCCGGCAGGTCGACGGCGATGCCGCCGCCGAGCGCCAGCGGTCCGAGCCAGTCGTACGAGCTCGTCGGCAGGCCGTGCAGGTAGAGGATCGGGACGTCGCTGCCCGCGTCCGCGCGCCGCATGAAGACCGGTTGACCTCCGAGCTCGATCGTCTCGTCGGTCACAGGCGGCACGGCCCGAGAAGATAGCCTCCTCCCCGTGCGGACCCTGTGCTTCGGCGAGGCCCTCGTCGATCTCATCTGCCAGCGCTCCGTCTCCTCGCTCGCCGAGGCTGACGCGTTCGTCCCCTACGTCGGCGGCGCCAGCTGCAACGTCGCGATCGCGGCGGCGCGCGCCGGCGTGGCCGTCGAGCTCGTCGGTGCGGCCGGCGACGATCCCTGGGGCGCGTGGCTGCACGATCGCCTCGAGGCGGAGCGGGTCGGCCTGCAGTGGTTTCGCCTCGTGGGCGGGCAGCGGACCGGCCTCGAGTTCGTCATGAGCGACGCTGCCGGCGAGCCGACCTGCCTGCTGCGCGACGCGGGCATCCCGGGGCCGTCCAGCGCGCTGAGGAAGCGCGTGCTCGACGCCGTCGCGGACACCGACGCGCTGTGCTTCGGCTCCGACGTGCTCGTCGGCAAGGCGGTTGCGGAGCTGGCGATGGCGGCGCGCGAGCGCGCGCTGAAGCTCGATCGGCCGATCGTGTTCGACGCCGGCATCCGGCTCGACCGCTGGGACGGCAATCGCGGCCGCGCCGGCGCCGCTGCGGGCGCCTGCGTACCCGGCGCCTTCCTCGTGAAGTGCAGCGCGCTCGAGGCGCGGCTGATCACCGGCGAGTCGCATGCGGAGCGGGCCGCGGCGTCGCTGCTGGCGGCGGGCGCGCAGCACGTGATCGTGACGCTCGGCGCGCAGGGCGCGATCCTGCGCGGCACGGGCCTGCGGCGCGAGGTCGCGGGGCGCCCCATGGAGGTGCGCGGCACGACCGGCGCCGGCGACGTCTTCACCGGGGTCGTGCTCGCGGCCCTCGGCCAGACCGACTTCTACGCGCCGGCGATCGCCGCCGCGCTGCCCGACGCCGCCGAGGAGGCCGCCCGCGCCTGCGAGCGCTGGGGCGCGCTGGGGTGAGCGCCGGCGCTGGCGCCGGCGGCGACGACGGTGGCGGCGGCGGCGGCGGCGACGACGGTGGCGGCGGCGCGGTGCGCGGTGCCCGCCCCGTTGCCTGGAGGCCGCCGTCGCGGGCGCGGGTCGCGCGCCTGCGCGCTCGCCTCGCGGAGGTCTACGGCGTGCCCGTGCGGCCGCCGCACGGCGATGCGATGGCGGAGCTCGTGCTGACGGTCCTGTCGCAGTCGACCAACGACCGCAATCGCGACGTCGCGTACCTGCGGCTGCGCGAGCGCTACGGGACGTGGGAGGCCGTCCGCGACGCCCCGCTTCAGGACGTCGAGGCGGCGATCCGGCCCGGTGGGATCTCGAAGGTCAAGTCTGCGCGCATCCAGGCGATCCTGCGTGCGATCGGCGACCCGCTGGATCTGTCGTGGATGCGCGACGCTCCCGTCGCGCGGTCGCAGACCTACCTCTGCGCGCTGCCGGGCGTCGGGCGCAAGACCGCCGCCTGCGTGCTGCTGTTCTCCTTCGGCCTGCGCGACGTGCCCGTCGACACGCACGTCGCGCGCGTCGGGACGCGCCTCGGCGTGCTGCGCGCGACGGCGCCGTTTCACGAGCTGCACGACGCGATGCTGGCGTTGACGCCGCCGGGCGCTGAGCTCGAGCTGCATATGAACCTCCTACGCCACGGTCGGCGGACGTGCCATGCGCGGCGACCGGCGTGCGAGGCCTGCGCGCTGGCGCGGATGTGCCCGAGCTCGGGGCTCGGCGCGACCGGCTGAGCCTCACTGCGCCGATCGGTGCCGTTTCGCCTGGAAATGCCGAGCCACCAGAAACCAGATTGTGGTTAGTGCTTGCGCGCCATGGTGTAAGTGTGTACGGTCCCGCACCGCCGCGAAATGCGGTGAAGCATTTTTCTCAACGCAGGATAAAATGAGAGAGGGAGTTATCTATGCGCAAGTCCCTTGGCGTAGCGGGCGGCCTGGCTGCTATCCTGGCTTCGTGTGCTCTGGTGTTCGCGCCTTCCGCGATGGCCAGCTTCGTGCTGTACCAGAGCACGAACCTGAACGGGTATCACGCGACCTTCAACAGCAGTGATGCCGAGCTGAACAACAGGTACTGGGACGGGCAGACCACGCTCGCCCAGAACGGCGGGAGCTCGATGAACAACAACACCGGCTCGTACGTCGGGATGTGGGACATCGGCGGCTCGTGCACCGGGATCAGCTACACGGCCGCGCCGAACAGCCATGACCTCACGTTCTCGAACAACAACTTCGACAACAAGGCAAGCTGCGTGCTGTTCCTCTGACGGGAGCAGGGAGCGCTGCCGAACCTGGCAGCGCTCCCGCCCGTCGCTTTAGACAAGGTGCTACATCACTTCAAGCAACGCCGCCTCGCGGCCGCATTCCTGCTCGCGCTGACGGTGGCGGGCTGCGGCGCGAGTGCCGCCGAGAACCCGCCTACCGGACGCGTCCGACCTGCTCCGGCAGCCTCGGCGCTGGCGCCTTCGCAGACTGTCTTGCGCCTCCAGCTGCCGGTCGACGAGTACCAGCTGTCCGTCGACGAGATCTACTACACCGAGGGCGCGAGGGATCGGCTGACGCGGGCATGCATGCGCGCTCGCGGGTTCGACTGGCAACATGTCGCGCGCCCGAAATTCGGCGACTGGCGCAACAGGCGCCGGTACGGGGTCATCGAGCTCGCGGTAGCAAAGCGCTACGGATATCACCCGGTACGGGGCTTGCTGGCACCCGTGGAGGTGTACAACGAGAAGGTCCGTCGCGAGAACAACCTCAGCGACAAGGCGTGGGTGGCGGCGGAGCGTGGCGCCAGCGGCTGCGAGAAACAGGCACAGTCCGAGCTCACGCGCGGAATATCGTATGACACCTCGCGGGCCGGAGGGCTGGGTGCGTCGACGCTTGCCCGCGCCAAGCGCACGGCTGCGGTCCGCCAAGCCACGCGCGCGTGGGCGCGCTGCATGCGCGGTCGAGGTTTTAACTATCAATCACCAGACGCGGCAGTGCGCGATCGCGCGTGGGGAACTCCTGCGCCATCCCCCCGCGAGCGGGCGGTGGCGACTGCCGACGTGCGTTGCAAGGATCGAGCACATTTCGTGCAAACGCTGGCGAACATGGAAGCGAAGCTTCAGCGGGCTGCTATCGCACGCGACGCCGCGTACTTCCGGCGGCTGCTCGATCACAAGAACAGCTACCTGCGCCGAGCCCGCGGGATCCTTGCCGCGGCGAGCGTCGAGCCGCCGGGCACGTAACGCCCGGCGATCGGCGGGCCGTGCTGAGGCGACGGCGAACGCTGCATAGGCGGCCGATCTGAGTCGCAACCGGACCGATGAGTTTCGCACCGCGTCGCGGTCTGCACTGTAGACCCGACGACGAGGAGCCCATCATGACCGTTGCCACTGCCCCGCCCGACCAGCCGCCTGCGGCCGACGAGCGCGCACGCTGGATCGCGCTGATCGTGCTGTGCGCCGGCATGCTCATGATCGTCCTCGACGTCACCGTCGTGAACGTCGCGCTTCCATCGATCCAGAGCGACCTCGGCTTCGATCAATCCAGCCTCGCCTGGGTCGTCAACGCGTACCTCATCGCCTTCGGCGGCCTGCTGCTGCTCGCCGGGCGCCTCGGCGACCTCGTCTCGCGGCGCGGCGTCTTCCTCGCCGGCCTCGGCGTCTTCACGCTCGCCTCGCTCGCCTGCGGGCTGGCGCAGAGCCAGGAGATGCTCGTCGCCGCGCGCTTCGTGCAGGGCGTCGGCGGCGCCATGACCTCCGCCGTCATCCTCGGCATGATCGTCACGATGTTCCCCGAGCCCGCGGAGCAGGCCAAAGCAATTGGGGTCTACGGCTTCGTCGCGTCCGCGGGTGGAGCCGTCGGCCTGCTGCTCGGCGGCGTGCTCACCCAGGCCATCAACTGGCATTGGATCTTCTTCGTCAACGTGCCGATCGCGGCCGTCACCGCCGTGCTGGCGACGCGGCTGCTCGCGAAGGACTCAGGTCCCGGCTTTGCCGGCGGCGCCGACGTGCTCGGCGCGGTCCTCGTCACCTCGTCGCTGATGCTGCTCGTCTACACGATCGTCGACCCGGCCGCGGAGCTCGGCTGGGGCGCGGGCCGCACGCTCGCGCTCGGCGGCGCGGCGCTCGTCCTGCTCGCGCTGTTCGTCGCTCGCGAGGCGACCGCGCGCAACCCGCTCGTCCCGCTGGGGATCTTCCGCTCGCGCAACGTCACGGGCGCGAACATCATCCAGGTCGTGTCCGTCGCCGGCATGTTCGGGATGTTCTTCATGGGCGCCCTGTACCTGCAGAACGTGCTCGGCTACGACGCGCTGCAGACCGGCCTCGCGTTCCTGCCCGCCACCCTCATCATGGGCGCGCTGTCGCTCGGCTACTCGCACAAGCTCGTCATGCGCTTCGGCGCCAAGGCGACGCTGACGCCGGCGCTCGGGCTCATCGCCGGCGCGCTGATGCTCTTCACGCTCGCGCCGGTCGACGGCGGCTACGTCACGCACGTGCTGCCCGTGACGGTCCTACTCGGCGTCGGCGCCGGCCTCGCGTTCCCCGCGCTCATGATCCTCGCGATGTCCGGCGTGCAGGAGCACGAAGCCGGCCTCGCATCGGGGCTCGTCAACACGACCGCGCAGGTCGGCGGGGCGCTGGGCCTGGCCGTCCTCGCGACGCTCGCTTCCACGCGCACCGGCGACCTCAGCGCGGCCGGCGAGACGCTCCCGAGCGCGCTCGTCGGCGGCTACCACCTCGCGTTCGCCGTCGCCGCGGTGCTGATGGGCGTCGCGATCGTCGTCGCCGCCGTCGTGCTGGCGTCGGACCGGCCGACGAAGGCCGCCACGCAGGCGGTGCGCCGCACCGCGGAGCCCGCCTACGGCGACGCGCGCTGAGCGGCGTGGGCCACGCTCACACAGGACTGCTCGACGCGGCGCGGGGCGGCGACGAGGACGCCTTCGGGCGCCTCGTCGAGCCCCACCGCCGCGAGCTGCAGGCGCACGCCTACCGGATGCTCGGCTCCGTCCACGACGCCGAGGACGCCCTGCAGGACGCGCTCCTGCGCGCGTGGCGCGGGCTGCCGCGCTTCGACGGCCGCACCGGCTCCGCAGGCACAGGTAGCACGCTGCGCTCGTGGCTCTACAAGATCGCGACGAACACCTGCCTGGACACGATCGGCCGCCGCCAGAAGCGCGGGCTGCCGATGGACTTCGCGCCCGCGGCCGAGCTCGGCGAGGCGCCAGGCCGGCCGCTCACCGAAACGGCGTGGATCGAGCCGCTCCCCGACGTCATGCTCGAGCCGCAAGCCCCGCCCGATGCCCGTTACGAGCAGCGCGAGAGCGTGGAGCTCGCGTTCATCGCCGCGCTGCAGCACCTGCCGGCGACGCAGCGGGCCGTGCTGATCCTGCGCGAGGTGCTGGGGTTCTCGGCGAGCGAGGCCGCGGACCTGCTCGAGACGAGCGTGCCCTCCGTCAACAGCGCGCTGCAGCGCGCGCGCAAGACGATCGACGAGCGCATGCCCGACGAGAGCCAGCAGCGGACGCTGCAGGCGCTCGGCGACGACGGCCTGCGCGCGATCGTCGAGGGCTACATGGACGCGATGGCGCGTGGCGACGTCGAGGCGGTCGTCGCGATGCTCGCCGAGGACGCGGCGTGGTCGATGCCCCCGCTCGGCACGTGGTACCGCGGTCACGAGGCGCTGCGCGCGTTCCTGACCATGGGCCCGCTGTCGGGGCGGTTCCGGTGGACGCACGTGGCCTGCAGCGCGAACGGCCAGCCGGCGATCGGCTCGTACACCTGGCAGGAGGACGGGCAGTGCTACCGCCCGTTCGCGATCGACGTGCTCAGCATCCGCGACGGCCTCATCGAGGAGGTCACGTCGTTCATCACGCGCTCGGCCGACACGCCCCGGTCGGGCAGCTTCGACCTCTACCCCGACGAGCCGCTCGACGACTGGCGTGTCGCGGACTACGAGCGCTTCGGCTTGCCCGCTCGGCTGGGCTGACCGGCGCGCGTACGCTGGTCGGCAAGGATCCGCCTCGAAAGGACGCTCGCCATGCTGCTCAGCAAACGCAATCGAACCGCCTTGCGCGTCGCGCACCTCGGGCTGACGACGTACGGCGCCGCGAAGCACGCCCAGGGTCGCCGCAGCGTCAGGCGCTCGCCCCGCTCACGCGCCACCCTCGTCGCGTCGGCGGCAGCCGGCCTGGCTGCCGGCCTCGCGGTCGGCTCGCGGGCCGGCGGCTGCGGCCACGACCACGGCCACGAGCACGGAGCTCCGTCGGATGCCGCAGGCGCCGCAGTGGCCGACGCAGGCCACGCCGCGACCGGCGCGATCTGACGCACGCCCGCGCTTTGCCGCTGCCCCGCGCGGGTGTAATCTGCGCGCACGCCGAGGCTGTCGGACAGGCAACCTCGGTGCTCGCCAGATCGATGGCGGGAGCCCTGCTTCGTGAGAGGTATGGCGGCTCGCCGTTCGCTCGTTCGCACCCTGAGATGAGGAGGCTGAGGACAGGCGATGGCCACGTACCGCATGGAATCCGAGCCCGAGCAATTTCGCTGCGAGCTCGCGCGCGAGGGTGAGCTCGAGCGCATCACGCTCGCCGGGGAGCTCGACCTGGCGACGACAGCCGAAGTCGAGCCCCTGCTGCGCGGCGACGGCGTCGAGCAGCGACTGCTCGACCTTCGCGAGCTGACGTTCATGGACTCGTCCGGCCTGCGGCTGATTCTCAAAGCCCACGCCGCTGCTCGCCGCGAGGGCTGGTCGCTGCAGATCGTCCCCGGGCCGCCCGCAGTGCAGCGCGTCTTCGAGATCTGCGGTGTCGCGAACGAGCTGGGCTTCGTCGCACCCTGACGCCTACGTTGCATCGCGGGCGGGCGGGCGGTTGTAGCTTTTCCGGCCTGGTCGTGCAGCGAGTGAGGGAGGACAGATGGCGGCTGGCGGTACGAAGCCTTCGGGCCGGAGGCGCTCACCGGATGCGAGCAGCCCACCGCCCCCGGCCGACGGGGACGGCTTCAGCGCGCGCGACGCGCAGGCGCTGGAGGAGGTCCTGCGTGTCCTGACGGCCGCGCGCGACGGCGACTTGTCGGTGCGCCTGCGCGCCCGCCGGCGCGACGTCATCGGCGACGTCCAGCAGCGCTGCAACGAGCTGATCGCGCTCAACGCCCGCCAGGCGAAGGAGCTGGCTCGCGTGTCGCGGGTCATCGGCCGCGAGGGGCGCATGACCGAGCGGGTGTCGCTCGGCACGGTCGACGGCACGTGGGCCGACACCGTCGAGTCCGTCAACGGCATGATCGACGACCTCGTCCGCCCGACGATCGAGATCTCGCGCGTCATCCAGTCCGTCGCGCGCGGCGACCTCAGCCAGAAGATGGCGCTCACGATCGAGGGCCAGCCGGTCAAGGGCGAGTTCTCGGCGATCGGCAACACCGTCAACGCGATGGTCGACCAGCTCAGCGCATTCGCCGACGAGGTGACGCGCGTCGCCCGCGAGGTCGGCACGGACGGCAAGCTCGGCGGTCAGGCGCAGGTCAAGGGCGTGAGCGGCACCTGGTACGACCTCACCGAGAACGTCAACTCGATGGCGTCCAACCTCACCGACCAGGTGCGCCAGATCGCCGCCGTCACGACCGCCGTCGCGACCGGCGACCTCAGCCAGAAGATCACGGTCGACGCGCGCGGCGAGATCCTCGAGCTCAAGGACACGATCAACACGATGGTCGACCAGCTGTCGTCGTTCGCCGACGAGGTCACGCGGGTCGCGCGCGAGGTCGGCACGGAGGGCCAGCTCGGCGGTCAGGCGGAGGTCAAGGGCGTGTCCGGCACGTGGCGCGACCTCACCGAGAACGTGAACTTCATGGCCTCGAACCTCACCGACCAGGTGCGCCAGATCGCTGTCGTCACGACCGCCGTCGCCCAGGGCGACCTCACGCAGAAGGTCACCGTCGAGGCGAAGGGCGAGGTCGCGACGCTGGCCGAGACGATCAACGCGATGACCGACACGCTGCGCGTCTTCGCCGAGCAGGTCACGGGCGTCGCGCGCGAGGTCGGCACCGACGGCGTGCTCGGCGGCCAGGCCGAGGTCTCCGGCGTCGCGGGCACGTGGAAGGACCTGACGGACTCTGTCAACACGATGGCGTCGAACCTCACCGACCAGGTGCGCCAGATCGCGGTCGTCACGACGGCCGTCGCCAACGGCGACCTCGGCCAGAAGGTGACGGTCGAGGCGAAGGGCGAGGTCGCGACGCTCGCCGAGACGATCAACTCGATGACCGACCGGCTGCGGGTGTTCGCCGAGCAGGTGACGGGCGTCGCGCGCGAGGTCGGCACGGAGGGCGTGCTCGGCGGCCAGGCCGAGGTCGAGGGCGTGACCGGCACGTGGCGCGACCTCACCGACAACGTCAACCTCATGGCCAACAACCTCACCGGCCAGGTGCGCAACATCGCGCAGGTCACGACGGCGGTGGCCAACGGCGACCTCTCCCAGAAGATCACGGTCGACGCGCGCGGCGAGATCCTCGAGCTCAAGCAGACGATCAACACGATGGTCGATCAGCTGTCGTCGTTCGCCGACGAGGTGACGCGCGTCGCGCGCGAGGTCGGCACCGAGGGGCGCCTCGGCGGCCAGGCCGAGGTCAAGGGCGTGTCGGGCACGTGGCGCGACCTCACGGAGTCCGTGAACTTCCTCGCGTCGAACCTGACCGATCAGGTGCGCAACATCGCCCAGGTGACGACCGCGGTCGCGACGGGCGACCTGAGCCAGAAGATCGACGTCGACGCGCAGGGCGAGATCGCCGAGCTGAAGGACACGATCAACACGATGGTCGACCAGCTGTCGTCGTTCGCGGCGGAGGTGACGCGCGTCGCGCGCGAGGTCGGCACGGAGGGCATGCTCGGCGGGCAGGCCGAGGTGGCGGGCGTGTCGGGCACGTGGCGCGACCTCACGGAGTCCGTCAACCAGCTCGCCGACAACCTCACCGACCAGGTCCGCAACATCGCCCAGGTCACGACCGCGGTCGCGACCGGCGACCTGTCCAAGAAGATCACGGTCGACGCGCAGGGCGAGATCGCCGAGCTGAAGGACACGATCAACACGATGGTCGACCAGCTCAACGCGTTCGCGGCGGAGGTCACCCGCGTCGCGCGCGAGGTCGGCACCGAGGGCAAGCTCGGCGGGCAGGCAACGGTCGAGGGCGTGTCCGGCACGTGGCGCGGGCTGACCGACAACGTGAACCTCATGGCCGGCAACCTCACCTCGCAGGTGCGAGCCATCGCGCGCGTCACGACCGCCGTCGCGAACGGCGATCTGTCGAAGAAGATCGACATCGAGGCCAAGGGCGAGATCGCCGAGCTGTCGGACACGATCAACACGATGGTCGACCAGCTGAACTCGTTCGCGGCCGAGGTCACGCGCGTCGCGCGCGAGGTCGGCACGGAGGGCCAGCTCGGCGGTCAGGCCGAGGTGCAGGGGGTGTCCGGCACGTGGCGCGACCTCACCGAGAACGTGAACTTCATGGCAGGCAACCTCACCGACCAGGTGCGCAACATCGCGCAGGTCGCAACCGCGGTGGCCAACGGCGACCTGAGTCAGAAGATCACGGTCGACGCCCGCGGCGAGATCCTCGAGCTGAAGAAGACGCTGAACACGATGGTCGACCAGCTGCAGTCCTTCGCGGCCGAGGTCACGCGGGTCGCGCGCGAGGTCGGCACGCAGGGCCAGCTCGGCGGTCAGGCCGAGGTCGAGGGCGTCAGCGGGACGTGGCGCGACCTCACCGAGAACGTCAACCAGCTCGCCGGCAACCTCACGACGCAGGTGCGCGCGATCGCCGAGGTCTCCACGGCGGTGACCCAGGGCGACCTCACGCGCCGGATCTCCGTCGAGGCCGAGGGCGAGGTCGCGGAGCTGTCGGACACGATCAACCAGATGATCGCCAACCTGCGCGACACGACCCGGAAGAACGCCGAGCAGGACTGGCTCAACACGAACCTCGCCCGGATCTCGGGCCTCATGCAGGGCCAGCGCGACCTCGCGACGGTCTCGCGGCTGATCATGTCCGAGATCTCGCCGCTCGTCACCGCGCAGCACGGCGCGTTCTTCCTCGCCGAGTCCGACAACGGCTCCGAGCCCGAGCTGCGGCTCATCGCGAGCTACGGCTACAAGAAGCGCAAGACCGTCTCGAACCAGTTCAAGTTCGGCGAGGCGCTCGTCGGGCAGGCCGCGCTCGAGGGCAAGAGCATCCTCATCACGAGCGCGCCGCCGGACTACGTGAAGGTCACGTCGGGCCTGGGCGAGGCGCTGCCGGTGAACATCATCGTCATGCCGATCCTCTTCGAGGACCAGGTGCTGGCGGTCGTCGAGCTGGCGTCGCTGCGGGAGTTCTCCGACGTCAACCAGGCGTTCCTCGAGCAGCTCGGCGAGACGCTCGGCGTCGTCTTGAACGCGATCATCGCCAACCGCCGCACGGAGGAGCTGCTCGAGCAGTCGCAGTCGCTCGCCGAGGAGCTGCAGTCCCAATCCGAGGAGCTTCAGTCCCAGCAGGAGGAGCTCAAGCGCTCGAACTCCGAGCTCGAGCAGCAGACGTCGTCGCTGCGCGCGTCCGAGGAGCTCTTGCAGACCCAGCAGGAGGAGCTGCAGCAGACCAACGAGGAGCTGCAGGAGAAGGCCGAGCTGCTCAGCCAGCAGAACCGCGACATCGAGGTCCAGAACGAGGAGATCGAGCGGGCGCGCCTCGATCTCGAGGAGAAGGCCGCGCAGCTCGCGGTGAGCTCGAAGTACAAGTCGGAGTTCCTCGCGAACATGAGCCACGAGCTGCGCACGCCGCTGAACTCGCTGCTGATCCTCTCCAAGCTGCTCGCCGAGAACCCCGACGAGAACCTCACCGGCAAGCAGGTCGAGTTCGCGTCGACGATCCACACTGCGGGCGCGGACCTGCTGTCGATGATCTCCGACATCCTCGACCTCACGAAGGTCGAGGCGGGCAAGATGGAGGTCAACCCCGGCGCGGTCGAGATCCCGGCGATCTCCGACTACGTCGAGCGCGCGTTCGGATCGGTCGCCGAGCAGAAGGGGCTCGAGCTGACGGTCTCGACGGCCGGCGACGCGCCGCAGACGATCTTCACCGACGAGCAGCGGCTGCAGCAGGTGCTGCGCAACCTGCTCTCGAACGCGTTCAAGTTCACCGAGTCGGGCATGGTCTCACTCGAGGTCGCCGGGACCGAGGAGCGCGCCGAGGACGGCACGCCGTTCGTCATCTCGATCACCGTGCGCGACAGCGGCATCGGCATCGCCGAGGACAAGCTGCGGCTGATCTTCGAGGCGTTCCAGCAGGCCGACGGCACGACGAGCCGGCGCTACGGCGGGACGGGCCTGGGCCTGTCGATCAGCCGCGAGATCGTGCGCATGCTGGGCGGCCTGATCCGTGTCCGCAGCACGCCCGGCGAGGGCAGCGCCTTCGAGTTCCTCCTGCCCGCATACGTCGAGTCGCCCGAGCCGGTCGCCGAGCCGCCGCAGCCCGCGGTCGGCGAGGCCGTGCCCGAGCCCGCCGAGCTGGTGGCCGCGCCCGTCTCCGACGAGGCCGGAGAGCTTGCGTCGCCGGCGGACGACCGGGCGCTGCTCAGCGACGCGGACCGCGTCGTGCTCATCATCGACGACGACCCCGAGGCGGCGACCCGCGCGCTCGTGCAGGCGCGCGAGCACGGCTTTCGCGGCGTCGTCGCGCCGCGCGGGAACGTCGGCCTGGCGCTCGCGCACGACCTCTCGCCGGACGTCATCGTCCTGTCCGTGCCGATCCGCGGCGGCGCCGGCGTGCTCGACCAGCTCAAGCACCACCCGCGCACGCGCCACGTGCCCGTCCACGTCATCGCCGACCAGGGCGAGCGCCACGCGTCGCTGACCGCGGGCGCCGCGGGCTTCCTGGCGAAGCCGGCCTACGCGGAGGAGCTCGCGGGGATGTTCGACGCCGTCGGGTCGTTCCTCGAGCGCCCGGTGCGCCAACTCCTCATCGTCGAGGACGACGAGGCGGCGCGGCTGAGCGTGTCGGAGCTCGTCGGCGCGGGCGACGACGTCGAGGTCACGGCCGTCGGCTCCAGCGAGGAGGCGCTCGCCGCGATCGAGGAGCGGGCGTTCGACTGCATCGTGCTCGACCTCAAGCTGCCGAAGATGACGGGCTTCGCGCTGCTCGACCACCTCAAGGAGGACGAGCGCCACCGCGACATCCCGGTCATCATCCACACCGGCAAGCAGCTCACACGGCGCGACGAGACGAAGTTGCGCCGCTACACGGACTCGATCATCGTCAAGGACGCGGGGTCGCCCGAGCGGCTGCTCGCCGAGACGTCGCTGTTCTTGCATCGCCCGCCGAGCGCGCTGCCGGCCGGCAGCCGCAAGATCCTCGAGAAGCTGCACTCCGCCGACGCGGTGCTGCAGGGCAAGCGGGTGCTGGTCGTCGACGACGACGTGCGCAACGTCTTCGCGCTGACGAGCGCCCTTGAGGCGCGCGGGATGAACGTCCGCTTCGCCGAGAACGGCCGCGAGGCGATCGAGTCGCTGGACGCCGATCCGGGCGTCGACCTCGTCCTGATGGACGTGATGATGCCCGAGATGGACGGCCACGAGACGACGGTCGCCCTGCGCAAGGACCCGCGCTTCACCGACCTGCCGGTCATCGCGCTGACGGCCAAGGCGATGAAGGGCGACCGCGAGAAGTCGATCGCCGCGGGCGCGTCGGACTACATCACGAAGCCCGTCGACATGGAGCAGCTCATCTCGCTCATGCGAGTGTGGCTGTACCGGTGACTACGCCGCAGGCGGCCAGTCGATGCGCTCGGCGAGATCCGCGGCGCTCATGTCGATGAGGCGGCTGTGATCGATGGGCTCGTACGTGCCGGCCGTCAGGGCGAGCCAGTGGACGGCATGCTCCGGCGGGTCGACGATCAGCACCTCGTCGACGAGCTGGCGCGCGTAGAACGGCAGCTTCTCCCACGACTCGTCGCCTGCCGGCGAGATCATCTCGACGACGATCGCCGCGGTCGCGATCCACACGCCGCTGGGACGCTCGCGGTGGATCCCGCCATCGGGGATGCGGAAGTCGTGCTCCGACTCGCCGAGGTTGAACTCGGCGATCGTCGCCACGAGCCCAGCTTCGCGTGCCGACGCGCCAAGTATCTCGGCCAGCTGCTGTGAGATGTCGGCATGCTCGCCGCGCGGCGCGGGCGCCAAGTGCAGGACCCCCTCCCAGACCTCGTCGAACCTGTCCATTCCGGACTGGCGCCGCCGCTCGAGGATCTCGTCGAGCCCGGGCGTTGCAGGATCCAAGACCAGCGTCCGCATCGGGTCAGTCTAACCGCCGGTCAGCGGGTCGGATGGCATTCCGGGTAAGGATGACCAGGTGAACCCCGTCGAGGACGACGACGCGCGCGAGCGGCTGGAGATCGACCTGCTGCTGGAGGCGATCCAGCGCCGCTACGGCTACGACTTCCGCGGCTACGCGGTCGCGTCGCTGCGCCGGCGGCTGTGGCATCGCGTCTACGGCGAGGGGCTGCAGACGCTGTCGGGGCTGCAGGAGCGCGTCCTGCACGAGCCCGGCTGCATGGACCGCCTGCTGCGCGACCTGTCGATCAACGTCACCGAGATGTTCCGCGACCCGAGCTTCTACCGCGCGCTGCGCGAGCGCGTGTTCCCGCTGCTGCGCACCCACCCGTTCATCCGCGTCTGGAACGCGGGCTGCTCGACGGGCGAGGAGATCTACTCGATCGCGATCGCCCTGCGCGAGGAGGGTCTGCTCGAGCGCACGCGCATCTACGCCACCGACATCGACGACTCGGCCCTGGAGCGCGCCAGCGCCGGCACGTTCCCGCTCGAGCGCATGCAGCGCTACACCGAGAACTACCTGCGTGCGGGCGGAACCGAGGCGTTCTCCTCGTACTACGCCGCCGACGGCGACAGCGCCCGCTTCGACCCCTCGCTCGGCGAGCAGATCGTCGTCGCGCAGCACAACCTCGTCACGGACGGCTCCTTCAACGAGTTCCACCTCATCGTCTGCCGTAACGTGATGATCTACTTCGGTTCGGCATTGCAGGAGGACGTCTTGCAGCTCTTCGGCGACAGCATGATCCGCCACGGCATCCTCGCGCTCGGGCGCAAGGAGTCGATTCGCCGTTCGCGTCACGCGCCGGAGTACGAGCCGATCGACGAGACCGAGAAGATCTTCCGGCGGCTTCGGTGATGACGGTCGAGCTCGTCGCGATCGGCGCGTCGTGGGGTGGTCTGAACGCCGTCGAGCGCGTGCTCGGCGGGCTCCCCGACGACTTCGGCGCGGCCGTCGTCATCGCGCAGCACCGCCGCGCGGACTCCGACGACGACCGTCTCGCGCAGCTGCTCGGCGCGCGCTGCGCGCTCGAGGTCCGCGAGGCCGAGGACAAGCAGACGCTCGATCCCGGCATCGTGCTCCTCGCCCCCGCCGACTACCACCTGCTCGTCGCGCGCGGCTGGGTCGAGCTGTCCGTCGACGCGCCCGAGCACTTCAGCCGCCCGTCGATCGACGTCCTGCTGGGCTCGGCCGCCGACGCCTACGGCGAGCGCGCGGCCGGCGTCGTGCTCACCGGCGCCAACGCCGACGGCGCCGAGGGACTCGCGCGCATCGCGCGGCGCGGCGGCCCGGCGATCGTCCAGGACCCCGACACGGCGATGCGGCGCGAGATGCCGGACGCCGCGCTCGCGGCGACGCCGGACGCGCGCGTCATGGCGCTCGACGAGATCGCGGGCGCGCTGTGCGAGCTCGGCGGGACGCGCGCGGAGGCGCAGCGATGAGGGACACCGCGGTCCTGCTCGTCGACGATCGCGAGGAGAACCTGCTGGCGCTGGAGGCGGTGCTCGAGCCGACGGGTTGTCGCCTCGTGAGCGCGCGCTCGGGCGACGACGCGCTGCGGGCGCTGCTCAAGGACGACTTCGCCGTGATCCTGCTCGACGTCCAGATGCCGGGCCTCGACGGCTTCGAGACGGCCGAGCTCATCCGCGCGCGCGAGCGCTCGCGCGCCGTGCCGATCATCTTCGTGACCGCGATCAGCAAGGAGCAGCACCACGTCTTCCGCGGCTACGAGACCGGCGCCGTCGACTACCTCTTCAAGCCGCTTGACCCGGTCGTGCTGCGCTCGAAGGTCGAGGTCTTCGTGGAGAGCTACGAGCGCGGGCGCGCGCTGGCCGAGCGCGAGGAGCTCCTGCGCGCGACGTTCGAGGACGCGCCGATCGGGATGGCCCGCGCCGACGACGCGGGCCGCCTGCGCCACGTCAACCGCGCGCTGTGCGAGACCGTCGGCCGGGCCGCGGAGGATCTGCTCGGGCGCACGCTCGACGAGCTTGGCCCCAAGGCGGACGCCGGCGTCGACGACATTCAACGTCGGGATCTGGCGGCCGGGCTCATCCCGCGCTACCAGGTCGAGCGCCGGCTGACGGGCCCCGCGGGGACGTCGATCCCGGTGCTCGTGAGCGTCTCGCAGACGACGCTGCAGGAGGGCGCCGTCGATCTCATCCTGCACGTCGAGGACCTGCGCGAGCGCCGCCGCGCCGAGCGCGACCGCGAGCAGCTCATCCGCGCGCAGTCCGCCCGCGCGCAGGCGGAGTCCGCGTCAGAGCGCATGGCGCTGATGCAGTCGATCGCCGTCGCCGCCCTCGGCGCCGAGGATCTCGAGGGGCTGCTGCGCGAGCTGCTGGACCGGCTGCTCGAGGCGCTCGACGCCGATCGCGCCGCGGTCGTGCTGACCGACGACGGCGCGCGCGTCGTCGCGCGGGCGGCGGGCGGGGTGGAGACGACCGTGGCGCGCGACAACGCCGCGCGCTATGACGACGTCGTCGCCCGGGTCGCGTCCGCGCGCGGAGCCGTGACCGTGGCCGACGTGCCCGAGGACGGCCTCGACGCGAGCTCGCTCGGGCCGGCGATCACGTCGCTGCTGGCGGTGCCGCTCGTCGCCGGCGCGCAGATCATCGGCAGCCTGCACATCGGCACGCTGACGCGGCGCGAGTTCGACGACGAGACGGTCGACCTGCTCGGCCTGGCCGCGGGTCGCGCGAGCCTCGCGATCGCGCGCACCCGGTTGTACGAGCGCGAGCGGCGGATCGCCGAGGAGCTGCAGCGCTCGCTGCTGCCGAGCTCGCTGCCGGTGGTGCCGGGGGTCGCGCTTGCCGCGCGCTACGAGCCCGGCGACAACGGCGCGACGGTCGGCGGCGACTGGTATGACGCGATCGCGCTGCCCGGCGGTCGTGTCGCCGTGGCGATCGGCGACGTCGTCGGCCGTGGCATCGAAGCCGCCGCCACGATGGGCCAGATGCGCAGCGCGCTGCGCGCGATCCTCATGCAGGCCGACCACAGCGGCGCGATGGCCGAGCGGTTGAACCGCTTCGCGCTGGGCCTCGGCGATTGCGTCCTGACGACCGTCGTGCTGGCGGTGTTCGAGCCGGCGACCGGGCGGTTGCGCTACACGAACGCCGGCCATCCGCCGCCGCTGCTCGTCTCGGCGGATGGCGAGGCGCGGTTCCTCGAGAGCGTGCCCGCGCCGCCGATGGGCGTCATGGAGACGCCGCGCTACGGCGAGCACACGCTGAACGTCGAGCCGGGCTCGACGCTGCTGCTCTACACCGACGGGCTGATCGAGCGCTCGACCGAGGTGCTCGACATCGGCCTTGAGCGTCTGCGCTCGGCGGCCGTGGCGGGCGCCGACGTCGACGACCTGTGCGAGCGCGTCGTCGGCGCGCTCGTGGACCCGCTCGCCGCGCAGGACGACGACGTGACGATGATCGCGCTGCATGCGCTCGTCGCGCTCGACGATCGGGTCGTGCTGAAGGTCGCGGGCGACCCCGGGGCGCTGACGTCGGCGCGCGACACCGTGCGCCGCTGGCTGAGCGAGGCCGGCGCCGACGCGGTCGAGACGCACGACATCACGATGGCCTGCAACGAGGCGTGCCAGAACGCGATCGAGCATGGCTACGAGCTGGGCGCCGACCTGTTCGACGTGGTCCTCGAGCGCTCGGGTGCGGACGTCTGCGTGACGGTCCGCGACCACGGCGGGTGGAAGTCGACGACCTCGCCGGACCGCGGTCGCGGCCTCGACCTCATGCGCGAGCTGATGGATGTAGTCGAGGTCGACGGAGGCGAGCTGGGCAGCACGATCTCGCTGCGGCGGCGGCTGCGGGCGCCGGCGGCGGTCGCCGAGGCCGCGGCGCGCTGAGCCCTCGTCCCGCTCGCGCGGATCGCGCCGGCATGGACGTCCAGGACCTCGCACGCGCGTGACCGGGGGCGGCGAGGTGCTCGAGCCGCGCGCCTTGAACCGCGCCCTGCTCGCACGGCAGGGCCTGCTTGAGCGCTCGTCGATGCCTGTAGCGGAGCTGGTCGAGCGGCTCGTCGGGCTGCAGGCGCAGGTGCCGGAGAACCCGTACGTCGCGCTGTGGTCGCGGCTGCGATCGTTCGACCCGCGGTCGCTCAGCTCGCTGATCGAGCGTCGCGAGGCCGTGCGCGCGCAGCTCATGCGCTCGACGATCCACCTCGTCACGGCGCGCGACATGCGCGCGATCGGCCCGGTCACGCTGCCCGTCCTCGTCCGGACCTTCAAGAGCCCGTGGGCGAAGAAGCTCGCTGGTGCGCCGCTGGCGGAGGTCGTGGCGGCGGGGGTCGAGCTGCTCGAGGCGGCGCCGCGGACGCGCACGGAGCTGGCCGAGCTGCTGGCGCCGCGGTGGCCGGAGGCGGACCCTGCGGCGCTCGCGCACGCGGTGACGTTCAACAGCGCGCTCGTGCAGGTGCCACCGCGCGGGCTGTGGGGAGGTCGCGGCCAGGCGACCTGGGCACCGGCCGAGACCTGGCTCGGCCCGGCCTCGTCGTCCGCTCCGCCCGGCGCGTCCTCCTCGCCTGGCGCCGCCGCCCCGCCCGGCCCCTCGGGTGCGGCGCCGGCGGCCGCGGCGCCGGTCGACGCCCTCGTCCTGCGCTACCTGGCGGCCTTCGGCCCGGCGACGGTCGCCGACATCCGGACGTGGTCGGGCCTCACCGGCCTGCGCGCGGTCGTCGAGCGGCTGCGCCCGCAGCTGCGCACGTTTCGCGACGAGCAGGGCCGCGAGCTGCTCGACGTCGAGGGTGGACTGCTCCCCGACCGCGACACACGGGCGCCGCCCCGCCTGCTCCCCGAGTACGACAACCTGTTCCTGTCGCACGCCGACCGCTCGCGCGTGCTCGCCGGCACCGGGCCCGGCCTCCCGCTCCCGAAAGGCGGCCGCGCGTTCGGCTCCGTCCTCGCCGACGGCTTCTTCCGCGCGTTCTGGCACATCACCGAGCGGGCCGGGCGCGCGACGATCACGATCGACCGCCTCACCCGCCAGCCGGGCGACCCCGCCGACCTCCTCGACGCGATCGCCGCCGAAGCCGAAGGCCTGCTCGCCTTCCTGTCACCCGACGCGAGCGGGTACGACGTGCGGTTTCACCCGCACCCATGAGCTCCTCCGCGGCCGGGAGAACCTCAGCGGATGCCCTCTTGGCTGGCGCCCTTCGCGACCTTGCGATCGAACGTCACGAGCTGGCCGTCGAGCGACGCGCGGTGGCTACGGTCAGTCGAGCTCCGCGAGCGCGGCGAGGACTTCGTCGTCGTGCGTCTTCGGCGAGGCCTTCGGGATCACGTGGACGACCGTGCCGCTCGCGTCGATGATGAACGTCGAGCGCAGCGCGCCCCAGTACGTCTTGCCGTACATCGACTTCTCGGCCCACACGCCGTACGTGTCGCAGACGGCGTGGTCCTCGTCGGCGAGCAGCGTGAAGTTCAGCTCGCGCTTGTCGTGGAACTTCTTGACCTTCTTGACCGGGTCGGGCGAGATCCCCAGAACGGTCGCGCCCGCGGCGGCGTACTCCGCGCCGCGGTCGCGGATCGAGCACGCCTGCGTCGTGCAGCCTGGCGTGTCGGCCTTCGGATAGAAGTAGACGACGACGGTCTTGCCGCGCAGGGCGGAGAGCTTGACGATGTCGCCGTCTTGGTCGGGCAGCTCGAAGTCTGGGGCAGGGGCGCCGGTTTCGATCATCGGTGTTCCGTTCGCTTGCTGGATGGGAGGCTCTGATGAGTATGGCTTCGGTCCTCGCGAAGGCCCCGAGCGACCCATGAGTCGATATTCTCCCCGCTGTAGGTCTGATAATCGCCCCGTTGGAATCCTGTCATTCGGCCCCCTACCTATCAGCCACGGATCGTCGACAGCGAGCTCGCCGAGCGTTTGGCAGCAGTTGGCGCAGTAGTCATCGAGGGACCCAAGGCATGTGGCAAGACCGCGACGGCACGCCAGGTGGCTGCCAGCGAGGTACTTATGGACATCGATCCGCAGGCGCGGCTTGCGGCTGGTGTGGACCCCGGCTTGGTGCTCGCCGGAGCTACGCCGCGCCTCATCGACGAGTGGCAGCTCGAGCCGCAGATCTGGGATCACGTTCGCCGCGCAGTTGACGATCGCGCCGCACCGGGGCAGTTCTGCTGGGCGAAGCCGTCAGTGCCCCCGATCCCGGACTAACGGTGCCCGACATCGCCGAGGAGATCGCGCTCGGGGGCTGGCCCGGATTTCGTGGCCTCACCGCGACACAGGGTCTCTCGGCCGTGCGTGATTACCTGGCGGAGATCCAGCGTGTAGACATCGAACGCGTCGACGGTCGGCGTCGCGACTCCGATCGCGTGTCGCGACTCGTGCGCAGCCTCGCACGCAATGTCGCGACTCATGCTGCGGCCACGACGCTCGCTGCCGATACCGGAGGCCCCGACGGACCGCTCAAGGACGACACCGTGCGGGAATGCCTCGCGGCACTCGAGCGCCTGATGATCGTCGAGGACCAGCCGGCTTGGTCACCGCGCATGCGCTCGCGTACCGCGCTGCGGTCAGCCGTCAAGCGGCATTTCGTGGACCCCTCGCTGGCCGTGGCCGCTCTCGACTCGAACCCGGACCGGCTGCTTCGCGATCTGGAGACGCTCGGCTTCCTGTTCGAATCGCTGGCGGTCCGTGACCTGCGCATCTACGGCCAGGCCAACGATGCCCGAGTACTCCAGTTCCGCGACGCGGGAGGCCTTGAGGTCGACGCGATCGTCGAAGCCCGCTCCGGCACGTGGATGGCCTTCGAGGTCAAACTCGGTCAAGGCCAGATCGACGCCGCGGCCGCGACCCTCCTCCGATTCGCCTCGAAGGTCGACACCGCCTTGGCTGGCCCTCCAGCCGCGCTCGGTGTGATCACCGCCGCCGGCTACGCATACCGGCGGGGCGACGGCATCGCCGTCGTCCCGATCGGCGCACTCGGCCCCTGAGCACCTCATAGGCTTCGCCCACCCGCGAGCAATGAAAAGAAGGACGCGGGGTCTGGACGTCGTAGGCGTGTGGGCGTCGTGATGTCGGTCGTCGGGCCTGCTCTGACCCCTTGGCGGTCGCCCTGAGCATGACGCGGGAGCTTCGGTACCCCGACCTGTGCCATGAGCACGACGCGGCTGCCTTCGTGGCCGGGGAGGCGGACGTTGTCGCCGCGTCCTTCGATCGCCTCGTGCAGCCTGAGCGTGCAGGACGAGCTTGGTGGCGCGCGTCGGGTCGGCCGGCGGACTGGTGCTCGCGATCGACGCGGGGCGCGTCACGAACGGCAGTGCCGGCCGGTGGCTTTGGCACGCTGCTTGGCGCGGTGGCCGGATACGCGCGACGCAACGCGAAAGCGAGCAACGGAGAAGCACCCGGCGATCAGTACGGACGAAGCCGATCGGCGGACAGCAGCCGATCGGTCGTACCGGCGGGATGACGCGTGGCACTCGCAAGGGTGCTCATCGACGATCCCGAGCAGCCCGGAAGGCGCGGCAGACGAGCCGTTGTCGGCCCGTCGCACCACGATCTCGTCGTGGACGAGGTCGTCTCGGGCAACCACGACGCGAACCTCATCGCCAGAGTCAAGCTTGAGTGTCGCACGCTCACGCATCAGGACGAAGTGTGGCACGGCGGATACAGATCCGACAGCCGCGATGACTCGTCAACGCACGCCGCGGCCGGTTGCGACGAGCCATCCTGATGGACACGATGGGCTTCGAACTATCGCTACGGCGAGGATCGTGCTGGTTTGCCACGTCGTCTGCGGCAACAGGAACCGGTGCCACGCCCTTGAGCGAAATAGAGCGGGGGATCAGGCCCAGTGTTCAGAGTCCTGCGCCGAGCGAGCTGCACCCTGTCCAGCCGGCTCCTGGTGTGGATTGGTAGACGTGGTAGAGCTGGCCATTGCCGGCGATCGCGAACACTTCGAGCCGACCATCGGCGTTCGTCGCTGCCGTGACGCCACGGTGGCGGCCCGTGGCCGGGGGTGGATCTGAACCACCGGGTCCCGTGCTTCCGCCGCCTGAGCCGGGGCCCGCTCCTCCAGAACCGTTTCCGGCGGGTCCGCCGTAGATATATCCGTCGGGGAGTGCTCCGTCGCGGGGGAGCGTGCTGGTGCTGGCCTTGTTCCAGCCGCCGCCGTTGCGGCGGAAGTTCATCTCGGAGACGACGACGTTGCTGTCTCTCAGCCGTGCGCGACTACCTGGCGGAGATCCAGCGAGTAGACATCGAACGCGTCGACGGCCGGCGGCGCGACCCCGATCGCCTGTCACGACTCGTGCGGAGGTTCGCACGCAATGTCGCCGCTCATGCTGCGGCCACGACGCTCAGGATCATGAATAGCGCAATCGCGCCGATATGGCGCTAACTTAGCAGTCGGTTAGCACTATTCTGTGCGCCGTTGCGATCATGCGGAGCTTCACTGACCTCAGCCGCGTCTACGATGCCCAACCCGCGCGGATCGGTGTCCTGCTGCAACGGATCGACGTTGGTCGAGGCCGCGAGGAGCTCTATCGCGACCAGGCGCCGCAGCTTCTCAAGGCGCTGACTGAGAACGCGCGGATCGAATCGATCCGCGCGTCCAGCGCGATCGAGGGGATCCACGTGCCCGCCGAACGCGCAGCTCAGCTCGCCGCCTCACCGGGACCGCGGTTCAGGAACCGCAGCGAGAAGGAGTTCGCCGGCTATCGCGACGCGATCGACTACGTCGTCAGGCTCGAGGAACCGCAATACCCCACGGTCGGCCTGGCCCTGCACCTGCATCGCCAGCTGTACCGCCACAGTGGGGGTCGCGGCGGCTATCTCAAGGAAGAGGACAACGAGATCGCCGATCGCGACGAGGAAGGCCGGCGGCGTACGGTGTTTCGCCCCGTCTCGCACAGGGAGACGGCGTTCTACCTCCAGGAGCTGATGGCTCGCTACGAGCAGGCGTGTGAGACCCGTGCGGCTCATCCGCTCGTGCTGGTTTCGGCCTTCGTCCTCGACTTCCTCGCGATCCACCCGGTGCTCGATGGAAATGGCCGTGTCGCGCGACTGCTGACGGCCCACGAGCTCATGCGCATCGACTATGGCGTCGCGCGCTACGTGAGCATCGAGCAGCGCATCTACGAGACCAAGAACGCGTACTACGGCGCCCTCTTCGAGTCACAGGTCAAGTGGCACGGGGGCGAGCACTCGATCTGGCCGTGGACCGAATACCTGCTGGAGGTGCTCAGCGAGGCCTACGACGACTTCGAGGCGCGTGTCGCCGCGGCGGGTGCGGGCAAGAGCAAGCAGGAGCGAGTGCGCGAGCAGATTCTTCAATCGGGACCGGTCCGCTTCAAGCTTCGAGAGCTCAAGCTCGCCTTGCCCGGTATCAGCGACGCAACGGTGCGTATCGTTCTCAACGAGCTCAGACAGCAGGGGCTGGTTCGGACCGAGGGGCGCGGTGCGGGCGCCGTCTGGATCCGCACGCGCTAGTGACCTGAGTCGTTGATTCGTTGGCAGTAGTTGGCGAGGCTGTCGAGGATGTCGTCTGCGGTCTTGTGCCAGACGTAGGGCTTGGGGTCCTCGTTCCAGTTGGTGATCCAGGTGCGTAGTGATGCGACGAGGTCGCGGACCGAGCGGTGCGCGCTGCGTTTGATCGATTGGTCGTCGGTTCGGCGAACCAGCGTTCGACGAGGTTCAGCCACGAGCTGTAGGTCGGCGTGAAGTGCAGCGTGAACCTGGGGTAGCGGATGAGCCAGCGCTGGATCGTCGGGGTCTTGTGCGTCGAGGAGTTGTCCAGCACGACGTGAACCGCGAGGTGTGCGGGCACCGACGCGTCGATCAGGTTCAGGAAGCGGCGGAACTCCTCGGCGCGATGACGCGCGGTCATGTCGGCGATCACGTGGCCGGAGGCCAGGTCCAGCGCGGCGTAGAGGTTGGTGGTGCCGTTGCGCTTGTAGTCATGCGTCGCGCGCGCAGGTGTGCCGGGCAGCATCGGCAGGATCGGCGCGGTGCGGTCGAGCGCCTGGATCTGGGGGCTTGAGGCCGAACGCGCGCCAGATCCGGCTGACCGCGGTCTGGCTCATCCCGGTCGCGGCCGCCATCGATCGCGTCGACCAGTGCGTCGCGTTGGGCGGCTTGTCTTCGAGTGTCTTGACGATCACGCGCTCGACATCCTCGTCACCGATCTGGCGCGGCTTGCCGGGACGCGGCTCGTCATGCAACCCATCCAAACCACGTCGGGCGAACCGGCCGCGCCAGCGACCGACCGTCTGCGTACTGCAACCCAGCCGCGCAGCGATGTCCTTGCTCGACTCGCCGTCGGCGGCCGCCAGCACCGATCCGGCAGCGCAGCGCGAGCGCCTGCGCGCTCGTCGGGCGCCGAGCCCACCGCTCGAGCACCTCCCGCTCCTCGTCGCTGAGTACGACCTCCACACGCTGCGGCATAACCCGCCCCCATCGTCGTCGATGACGACGAGGTTCGCCGCCACGACAATCATGCCTGCGAACTAACGGCTCAGATCACTAGACGTATCGCTCCACCGACCGCCGTCAGCGCGCCGCCCCGGCGGCGACGTGCGTGGCGGCACGCGGGCGGCGGCGCTGCGGCGCGAGGCGCTCGAGCAGCTCGAACCGGACGTGCGGCGAACGCGTCGGCGGGAGCGGATAGGCCAATCGGGCCGAGACCGCGTCACCGCGGATCGTCAGCGTGCAAGGCGTGCGCGTCAGCCCGGCCTCCGGGCCGGTGGTGCTCGACCAGCCCGCGTAGTCGCCGTCGGCCGGCGTCGCCAGGCCGGGCGCGGCCTCGAGCTCGAGCCGCTCGCCGCCGGCCGCCACGAGCTCGCAGTCCAGCGCGTACGGCGCGCCGAGCAGCTCGCCGGCCTCGGCGACCGCGCCCGCGGCGACGAGCGCACGGATCCGCGTCGACGAGATCGCCGCCCCCGCGGCCATGACCGGATCGACGACGCGGACGCGCAGCCGCGGCTCCGCCGCGAGCATCGCCGGAGTCCCGCGGGCGCGGTGGCCGAAGCGAAAGCTCGCGCCGACCCGCACGCCCACGGCTCCAAGGCGCTCGAGCAGGACGTCGGCGATGAACCGCTCCGGCGAGAGGGCGCGCAGCTCGTCGTCGAACGGCAGGACGACGAGCTCCTCGACGCCGAGCGCGCCGGCCAGCTGCGCCCGGCGGTCGAGGTCGGTCAGCAGCGGCGGTGCGCCGTCGGGGTTGAGCACAGCTTCGGGGTGCGGATGGAACGTGCACACCGTGTCGCAGCCGCAGGCGACGGCGCGATGACCGAGGTGCATGCCGTCGAACTTGCCGATGGCCACACGCCGGCTGCGGGGCTCGATCGCGTCGAGCCGGATCACGGTCGCGCTCATCGCGCGGCCGCCAAGTCGTTGAGAACGGGCGAGAAATTCATCATGCGCTGAGATTAGCAAGCGAGTGCTACTATGTCACTCCCTGATGAAATCTTTGCGCGGGCGGCTCCACAGCCGCCGCAGCGAGGAGGCGTAGCCATGATCGACATGCAAGACGATCCCGTGCAGACTGCTCGCGAGGTCGTGATCCACGGGCGCGGCCTCGAAGTCCGTCGCCGGGGCAAGGTCGTCCTTCCGGGCATCTCGTTCGACGTCCGCCGCGGGCTGACGACCGGGCTCCTCGGGCCCAGCGGCTCGGGGAAGTCGACCCTGCTGCGGGCGATCGTGGGCGTCCAGGTCGTCGCCGCCGGCGACGTCGAGGTGCTCGGCCAGCCGGCGGGGTCGCCGGATCTGCGACGGCGCGTCGGCTACACGACGCAATCGCCGTCGGTGTACACCGATCTCACCGTCCACGAGAACCTCGTGTACTTCGCGACGATCGTCGGCGCCCCGCGCGAGCGCATCGGCGAGGTGCTCGCCACGGTCGACCTCGAGCGCAAGCGCGACCAGCAGGTCGGCACGCTCTCCGGTGGAGAGCGCTCGCGCACGTCGCTGGCGGCGGCGCTGCTCGGCAACCCGGACGTCCTCGTCCTCGACGAGCCGACGGTCGGCCTGGACCCCGTCCTGCGGCGCGACCTCTGGAACACGTTCCACGCGCTCGCCCGAGGCGGCGTGACGATCATCGTCTCGACGCACGTCATGGACGAGGCCGAGCGCTGCGACGACCTCATGCTGATGCGCGACGGGCGCATCGTCGCCCAAGCGCCGCCCGCCCAGATCCTCGCGCAGACCGGCTGCGAGACGATCGAGGAAGCCTTCATCAAGCTCTCGGAGGTGCCGTCATGAGCGCCACAGTCACCCTTGCCACAGCTCGCCGCGTCAGCGAGCAACTGCGCCGCGACCGGCGCACGGTCGCGCTCGTCTTCGTCGTCCCGTCGGTGCTGCTCGCCCTCTTCAAGTACGTCTTCGACGAGCAGCCGGAGACGTTCAACCGCATCGGCCCGCCGCTCGTCGGGCTGTTCCCGCTCATCCTCATGTTCCTCATCACGTCGATCGCGATGCTCCGCGAGCGGACGGGCGGCACGCTCGAGCGGCTCATGTCGCTGCCGATCGCCAAGACCGATCTGCTCTTCGGCTACGGCGTCGCGTTCGCGCTCGTCGCGACGGTGCAGGCCGGCGTCACATGCGCCGTCGCGTTCGGGCTGCTCGGCGTCGACGTCGCCGGATCGGCGTGGACGGTCGTCGCGCTCGCGGTGGCGAACGCGGTGCTCGGCATGGCGCTCGGGCTCTTTCTGAGCGCGTTCGCCACCAGCGAGTTCCAAGCCGTGCAGTTCCTGCCCGCGTTCGTGCTGCCGCAGATCGTCCTCGCCGGCCTGTTCCTCCCGCGCGGCCAGATGCCGCAGGTCCTGCAGACCCTCTCCGACCTGCTCCCCTTCACCTACGCGTACGACGCGCTCGT
This sequence comes from uncultured Actinomycetes bacterium, assembly GCA_963743055.1. Taxonomy (GTDB): domain Bacteria; phylum Actinomycetota; class Thermoleophilia; order Solirubrobacterales; family Solirubrobacteraceae; genus CADCVQ01. The sequence continues at coordinate 97,185 of CAVUOK010000014.1, forward strand.
GAAGGTCGCGGCCGGCGACACCGGCGGGCGCTTCTGGCTCGACGTCGGCGTCGTGTGCGGATGCTGCGTCCTCGCGCTCGTCCTCGGCGCGACGACCCTGCGCCGGCGCACGCCCTGACCGCGCGCGCCCGCCCGCGGCGCGTCAGCCGCGGGCGGGCCCGCCGGCGCCGGTGACGTTCTCCGGCGTCAGCAGGCGCCGGAACTCCGCCGGGGCGCGGGTCTTCACCCAGGCGAGCATGAGCAGGCGGCGTGCGAGCGTGAAGCGGTACACGCGGGCCTCGGGATCGCCGAAGCGATACAGCGGCGGGACGATCGGCGCGCGCCGCAGACGGGCGAAGATGCGCCTCGCCGCGACGCTCTTGGGCACCGCCCCGCGGCCCCGCGTCGACTCGATGTCGGCGAAGCAGCGGTCGAGCAGGCCCGGCAGCGCCGGCGGCACGTCGAACCAGAACGCGCCGCGGTCGAAGCGCTCGAGCGCCGACCAGTCGCCCGCCGTCGCCGCATCGAGCCGCGCGCGCTTGAGCGCGAGCGCCGACAGGATGCTCCACAGCAACCAGACGCGCAGGAACGCGTTGAACAGGCCGAAGTCCGCGCTCGCCACGCGCGCCGCCGCGACCATGCGGTCGTGCGCCTCGAAGAGCCCGCGCTGCAGCTCGCGCAGCGGCGCGAGCGCATCCGATCCGAGCGGCTCCCCGCGCCCGGCGGCGCCCAGCAGCGCGGCCGCGGCCGCGTGCGTGAGCTCGAGGCCGGCGGTGAGCTCGCGCGAGAGCAGGAGATCGTGGCGCAGCGCGGCGCGATCGAGCAGCACGCAGCGCGACGGGCCGGCGTCGCGCGTGCCCGGCCATCCGTCGTCGACGAACCAGTCGCGGGTGCGCGCGGCGTTCGCAAGCTGAGCGCGCACGTCCGGCAGCTCGGCGAGCACCGCGGCGAGATGCTCGTCGGGCCCGCGACCGCGCGCGGGATGGCGCTGCGGGTCGAGGCTGACCACTACCGAGCACTCATCCGTCGTCGCCTCCGGATGGTTGTCAAACGGCGCGAGCTGGATCCAGCCGCCGTCGAACACGTGCGTCGTCGTGCCGCCCGAGAACGCAAGCGCGTGCTCGTAGCGCGAGAGCTGCACGCGATCCTCGAGCGCACCGACACCGCGCATCCGCGTCGTCATGAGCCGCGTGACGTGGCGCTCGCTCGGCGCCGTCGCGGCCGCGACGAGGGGCCGCGCCGCGCCGTCGATCACGCAGGCCGCCTCGATCCGCTCGCCGCCGCCGAGCTTTGCCCGCACGGCGCCGTCGCGCTCGGCGATCGACTCCGGCGCGCGGATCGCGACCGCGCCGCGGGCAAGCGCGAGCTGCCGCGTGTACGCGTCGACCGCCGGCCGGTACAGGTGCCACTCGGCGTGCTCTTCGGGCACGTGGAACTGCACGGTCTCGCGCGGGTCGTGGCTGCGCCCGAGCCCGTGGTGCAGGAACGAGAGCGAGCGCTTGACGCCGCACGTGCGCCGCAGTTCCGCCGGCAGCTTGTCGAACGATGCCAGCGCGGAGATCTCCGGCACGTCGAAGCGCTCGCCGAGCAGGAGGAACAGCTCGGCCGTGTACGGCACGGTCGTCTCGCCGGCGGGGGCATCCTCGTCGCCGGGCATCGTCGCCAGCGCGACGCGCAGCCCGTGGCGGGCGAGGATCGCGGCAAGCAGGTTCGTCGTGACGTGCGAGCCGAGGATGGCGACGTCGAACGTCCGCGTCGCCGGGGCGGACGCGTCGCGCCCGCCCGGCGTGGTGACGGCTTCGATGCTCATCGCGGCCTCCTCAGAAGATCCGGTCGCCGCGGAGCTTGTACTTCAGCCCCTCGCGCACGGCGCCCACGAGCATCCGCCGCGTCACGGGATCCGCCTCGCGACGCGCCCAGCGCACGCCGCGGGCGATCGTCAGCGGGGTCGGGCTCATGAAGCGCACGTCGCGGTTGCAGAAGCCGACCGGCTTGCCCATGAAGTTGCAGTTGTAGATCTCCTCCCAGAGCTCGTCGGCGGCGTCGTCGCCGGTGATCTCGCCGGCCTCGTAGCCATCGCACAGCCGCACCATCTGGTCGAACATGTGCTTGTAGCCCTCGTGGACCGGCCAGTCGAAGCCGAGGTAGGGGACCTCCTCCAGATCGGTGAAGTGGCGGTCGTTGGCGTCCTTGTTGTGCTTCGTCAGCGCCTCCTGCATGCGCAGCGTCCCGGCGTTGCTGCCCCACACCCAGATCCGGAAGATCGCCTTCCACAGCCCGAAGTGCGAGAAGCCGGTGAAGCCGGCGTTGACGACCTCGTCGTTGTAGTCGAACAGCCGCTGCTGATAGCGCTCGATGTACTCGAAGCGATCCGCCGAGAAGTCGTCGTCGCGGACGGCGCGGATGAGCCGCCACGTGAGCGAGTTGATGACGTCGCCCGTGTTCGCCATCCCGTAGGAGAACAGCGGGTCGACGAACGCGCCGGCGTGCGACAGCAGACACCAGCGGTCGCCGACGGTCTGGCGCGAGCTGTACTGCAGCCGTGGCGTCGCGATCCACTCGCGGACCGGGGTGCAGCCCGCGTACTGGCGCTCGATGTCGGGATACTCGGACGCCCGCTCGAAGAACTCCTGCTCGGGCGACTTCGCCGGGTCGCGCGGGTAGAGGCGCGGGTCGAGCGTCAGGCCGACGGAGCAGACCGGGTTCGTCGACAGCGGCGTGTTGTCGAAGCCGATGACCCAGAACCAGCCGCGCTCGAACATGTGGTGGATCGTGCCGCCGTACCACGGATGCGGCGGCTTGTCGCGCGCAGCGCGGTCGGCGAAGAGGTCGTCGGTGTGCGGCACGTTGAGCATGTGCGTCCACATCGACCGCGAGTGGTGCTTGAAGCGCGGCGGGTCCTCGCGCAAGCCGAACTTGTCGGCGAGCGGGGAGCGAAAGCCGCTCGCGTCGACGACATAGCGCGTGCGGAACTCCTCGCCGCGGGCGCCGTGCAGCGTCACGCCGCTGTCGTCGAAGTCGATGTCGGCGACGCGAAAGCCCTGCTGCGGCGTGCAGCCGCAGCGCACGGCGAGATGGAAGAGCCAGGCATCGGAGTCCTGGCGGTAGAGGTGATGGGCCTCGTGCAGGAGCCCGGGGGTGTGGAACTGGTTGGTCTCCTGCGGGTCCTGGGGCTTGCCCGGCTCGTGGCGCATGAAGCCGAAGTGCGTCTTGATCCCGAACGACGGCCCGATCGACTTCGCGCTGTGGCAGAGCGCCGTGAGCGCCTTGAGCTCGGGCACGTCGTAGCGGGCCGCGATCACGCGCTGGATGACGCTCGTGTAGGGGATCGTCGCCTCGCCGACGGCGAACCGGGGGTGCGTCGCGCCGTCGAGCAGCAGGACCTTGACGCCGTTGCGTGCCAGCGCCGCGCCGAGCATGGACCCGCCCATGCCGGAGCCGATGATCGCGACGTCGTAGCGCTCCTTCGAGGGCGCCGCGCCGTTGCCGTTCGTGTCGAATGCGTAGCTCATGTGGTTCCTCCAGTCGAGGGTGAGAAGAGCGCGTCAGGCCGCGACGTCGACGCGCAGGCGCTTGCCGACGAGGGGCCAGCGCGCGACGGTGTGCTTGAGCTCCTCGCCGAGCAGGAACTCGTCGCGCGAGAGGCGCTTGCGGATGAAGAGGCTCAGCCCCTCGTCGACGAGCGAGCCGATCTCGGGCGGAGCGCCGTTGCGCGCCCAGCGGATCGCGTTGACGACCTTCATCGGCGTGGCGTGCAGCCAGTGGTTGTCCGGATCGGCGAGGCCGAACGCGGGCGGGATGAAGTCCGCTGCCTGCAGCCGGCTGCGCACGGACCGCGCGGCGGCCGCCGGCTGTGCGCGGCCGTCCGCGACGGCCCGGACGTCGTCCGAAACCGCGCGAAACAGCTCCCGCGCGGGCTCGTGGTCGGGCAGCGAGCCGTCCGGCGCCACGCGCTCGAGGTGCGCGAGCTCGGCCGCGTCGTGCGTGTCGAGATAGCGCGCGTAGGTGCGGTTGATCTCGAACGTCGCGAAGATCTGCGCGAGGCCCCAGACCCGGAACCATGCGTCCCACAGGTCGTAGTCGGCGAACGACGTGTACGCGTTGGCGACGATGTCGTCGTTGTGGCGCAGCAGCCCGAGCTCGAGTCGCTGGACGTACTCGAAGCGCTCGACGGCGAAGTCGTCGTCGCGCAGCGCGTCCAGCAGGCGCGGCGCGAGCGCGTTGACGATCTCGAACGAGTTGCTCAGCCCGCGTGAGAACAGCGGGTCGATGAAGCCGGCGGCGTGCGAGGTGAGACACCAGCGCGGGCCCATCGTCGTGTGCGACGAGTAGGGCAGATGCGGCGCGACCACCCACGGGCGCACGGTCTTCGCCCCGGCGAATTGGCGCCGGATGTCCGGGAAGCGGTCGATGAACGAGCGGAACTCCTGCTCCGGCGGAACGTCGACCGGCGGGTGCACGCGCGGGTCGAGGCACAGCCCGACGCTGACGAGCGGGTTCGTCCCGCGGACGTGGTTGTTGAACGGGATGACCCACAGCCACCCGCCTTCGAAGACGTGGTGCAGCGTGCCCTCGCTCCACTTCGTCGGGTTGCCGTGGGCGGTCGGCGGCAGCGTCGCCTCGTAGGGGGTGACATCGACCATGTGCGTGAACAGCGAGCGCGCCTGATGGCGCAGCGCCTCCGGCGGCTCGCGCAGGTCGAGCTTCTGCGCCAGCGGCGAGCGATGGCCGCTCGCGTCGACGAGGAAGCGCCCGCGGTACGTCGCGCCGCGCTCGTCGGTGAGCGTCACGCCGTCGTCGGCGAGGTCGATCTCCGCGATGCGCGTGTTCTGCTTGATCCGCGCGCCCCGGGCGACGGCCACGTGCATCATCCAGGTGTCGGTGTCCTGCCGGAAGAGGTGGCTCTCGGTGTGCAGGATCTTTGGAATCGGGAACTGATGCGACTCGTCGTAGCGCTGGCGCTGGCGCTCGCGCTGGTAGAGGAAGCCGAAGTTGCGCTTCACGCCCGACGACGTCGAGATCTTCGACTGCACCCCCTCGAACGTCGCGAGGTGCTTGATCTCCGGGACGTCGTAGCGCTCCGCGATGAGCCGCAGGAGCATCGAGGTGTGCGGGGTCGTCGACTCGCCCACCGCGAAGCGGGGGTGGCTTGCGGCGTCGATCATCAGCACGCGCGCGCCGCCGCGGGCGAGCACGGCGGCGAGCGTGGACCCGGCGATGCCCGAGCCGAGGATCAGGACGTCGTGCTCGGGGCTGGTTGAGGGCGTGTTCACATGTGCCATGCGCTGTCTCCGATCGGTGTGGGTTGCCCCGGCGGCGACCGCCGGGCGGGTGACGTGTGGTGGGATCGCTCAGGCCGCCTGCGCGTCGATGTCACCGGTGAGGTAGCGCTGGACGGTCGGCCCGACGGCGCGCACGATCGCCTCGCGATCGGCACGCGCCAGCGCCTCCACTCGCAGGACGAGGCGGCTGAGGGCGAGCCCGACCAGCGCCGAGCCGGCGAGCGCGGCTCGCAGCGCGGGGTCCGGGCGCGGGATCGCCTGCTCGACGCGCGCGTAGACCTCGCGCGCGAGGAACGTGCGCAGCCGCTCGGCGACCTCGTCGTGCGTCACGGCGGAGCGCAGCACGGCCAGCAGCGAGTCGCCGGCCGCGACGGACTCGACCCGCTCGAGGAAGCGGCGCACGAGCGCCTCGCCGAGCTCGTCCACGTCGAGCTCGTCCTCTGCGACGAGCTCCGACGGGCGCAGCGCGTCGTCGACGGCGGCCGCGAAGACGTCCGCCTTCGAGCGGTAGTAGTGATGGACGAGCGCGGGGTCCACGCCCGCCTCGCGCGCGATCGAGCGGATCGACGTGCCGGAGTAGCCGCGCCGCGAGAACAGGTGCCGGGCCGCGGCGAGGATGTCCTCGCGCGTGCGCGTCACGCCCGGGCGGCGCCCTGTCCGGCGCGCGTCGGCTGTCATCGCGACACGGCCGCGACGCTGCCTGCGCCGGCACCACCTGCCGGGCGCGGGCTCGGCCGGCCGCGCGGTCGCGTCGAGGGGTTGCGCAGCGAGTCACGCGGGGCGCAGTCGTAGTCCGTCATGGCGCCGCCACCAGGTCGTGCGCCCGGCGCGGCGCGCCGGCCGCCGGCGCCGTCGCCCCGGCGTGCGGGGCGACGACGAGGACCGGCGCCGGGCTGCGGCGCACGAGCGCGCGCTTCCAGCGGCAGCGATGCGCCCCGCCGACGACGACGAGGTCGTGGCAGCCGTCGCGCAGCTCGTCGAGCAGCGCTTCGAGCGGCGCGCCGACGCGGACCTTCGTCGTGAGCGCGAGCTCGGGCGGGCACGAGCGTGCGACGTCGCTCAGCCGGCGCTCGCCGGCGCGGCGCAGGCTCGCGACCGGGTCCTCGGGCAGAGCCGGCGCGAGCCAGATGAGCCGCGGCGGACGGCCGGCGACGAGCACGGTCAGCACGGCGCCGTCGCGTAGCGCGAGCCGTGTCGCGTGCTCGAGCGCGGACGCGTCCGCCTCGCCCGGGTCGAGCGCGACGAGGATGCTGCGATGGGTGTCGTGAGAGGACATCTGGACCTCCGGGTTAGAAGGCGGGCGCCGCGGATGGCGCGCGCAGCGTGCCGAGGTGCTCGTGCCAGAGGTGGTCGGGATCGCTCTCGACCGCCGCGACGATCTCGCGCATCGCGGCCAGTGCCTTGGGCTCCTCCTCGTCGTAGACGTCGCCCTGCAGCATCTTCAGGACGTCGATGCGGTAGCGCGGGTCCTGCACGAACGCCGTGAACAGGATGTTCAGGCGGTAGTAGATCGAGATGAACTCGTACCAGTTGCGCACGCCGCGGCGCAGCTTGCCGGCGTAGCGCGTGAAGGCGTCCTTGGCGTAGCCGCCGCCGCCGGCATGCTCGACGAGGATGTCCTCGCAGGCGATCCGCGCGGAGTTCAGCGCCACGCTCACGCCCGACGAGAAGATCGGGTCGACGAACCGCGCGGCGTCGCCGATCATGACGAAGCGATCGCCGCAGATCTCGCGCATCGCGTAGGAGTAGTCGCCCTCGGACTTGAACGGGCGCACGCGCTCCGATGCGCGCAGCGCCCGCTCGAGCTCGGGCCGCGAGCCGACCGCCGACCAGAAGAACCCCTCGCGATCCTGCTTCGCCGCGCGGAAGCGGTCGCGCTGCGTGACGACGCCGACGCTCGTGACCGTGTCGCTGATCGGGATCTGCCAGACCCAGGTGTTCTCGAGCGGCAGGAAGTGGATGAAGATGTAGTCCGCCTGATCTTGCTGCGGGGCCACGGCGAGCCGGTCCAGGCCCTCGAACCACGTGTGCAGCGCGTACTGGTCGAAGACCGGGTCGGGCTCCTTGAAGCCGAGCTTGTTCCCGAGCAGCGTCTTGCGCCCGGAGGCGTCGACGACGACCTTGCACGTCGTCGTGTAGCTGCCGGTGCCGTTGCGCGCCTCGACGCGGACGCAGCGCGGGTCGGAGAAGTCGATCTCCGTCACGCTCGTCTGCTCGCGCACGTCCGCGCCCTGCTCGCGCGCGTGGTCGAGCAGCAGCTCGTCGAACTTGCCGCGGTCGACGTGGAACGTGTGATCGCGGTCGACGCCGGCCTGGTCGCGCTCGTTGAACAGCACGTCGGCGGCGCGGAAGTCATGCGTGCGACCGCCGAAGCCCTGGTTGGGGATGTCGGCTTCGACGGCCGACGTCCAGGCCGCGCCGTACTTCCTCGGGAAGCCGGCCGCCTCGACCTTGCTCATCGCGTCGATGTCGAGCAGCACCGGCGTGGTCGCCGGCACGAGCGACTCGCCGACGTGCTCGCGGGGGAACGCGGCGGCCTCGAAGACGCGAACCGAGAGCCCGCCGCGGGTGAGGTAGGACGCTGCGGTCGAGCCGGCGGGGCCTCCGCCGATGACGCAGACGTCGACGTCGTTCATGGGCATGGACATGGGCGCAATCTCCCTTGGGTCTCGCGGTCAGCGGTCGCCGTCGGCGAGGTCGGCTACGAGGGCGGCGATGGCGCGCGTATCGCGCAGGTGCTTCGCGGTGATCGCCATCGGCGGCACGTCGACGCCGTAGGCCTCGCGGATGTGGGTCAGCAGGATCACGGTGTTCAGCGACGTCAGGACGCCCCACTCGAGCAGCGGGCTCTCGTCCGTGAGGGCGGCGTCGGTGTCGCCCTGCAAGAAGCGGTCGCGGATGTAGCCGGTGAGCTCGGCGGTGAGCTGGTCCGGGGTGGGGATCGTCGGCTGGGTGGTCATCTCGTTCGTAGCTCCGTTCGATGGGAGGTGCTGGACAGTGGAGGGGGGCGGCGCCTGCGCCCAGCAGCCGTAGCTGCGCCGCCAGTACAGAAGCGGCGAGTGCTCGTCGTCGGCGCCGGGGGCGCGGCACTTGCGGATCGCGCCGATGAGGATCGCGTGGCTGCCGACGGCGATGTCGGCGACGAGGCGGCAGTCGACGTGGGCGAGCGCGTCGTCGCCGAGGTACGGCAGACCGGAGGGCTCGCTCTTCATCCAGTCGATGCCGACGTGCTTGTCGGAGCGAGCCGAGGCGAAGCGCGCCGAGAGCTCGTCGTCGCCCGCGCGCAGGAGGTTCACGACGAACCCGCGGCTGTCGCGGATCGCGCGCAGGCTGCCGTTGCGCAGGTTCACGCAGGCGAGCAGGAGCGGCGGCTCGGCGCACAGGCTGCAGAACGCCGAGCACGTCAGGCCGCGCGGCGTCCCGGTCTCGTCGCGGGTAGTCAGCACGGACACCGCGGCCGGGAACGAGCCCATCGTCTCGCGGAACGCGTCGGCGTCGACGGCCGGATCGCTCGCCGCCGCCATCGCGACCGTCGTGCGGAAGACGTCCTGAGCGCTCATGCCGCGGCTTCCGTGGACGCGGCGGGCAGCTCCGCGAGCGCGGCGCGGTCGACCTTGCCGTTGGGGGTGCGCGGGAGCGCGTCGACGGGCACGACCTCGTCGACGACCATCCACGCCGGCAGGCGCTCGGCGCAGGCGCGCCGCACGGCGATCGAGCCGGGCGGCGGGTCGCCCGCCACGAAGGCCACCAGCCGGGCGTCGACCGCGACGCCGGCGACCGTGACGGCGACCTCCGCGACGGCCGGCAGGGCGCCGATCGCGCTCTCGACGTCGCCGAGCTCGATCCGGTGGCCGCGGACCTTGACCTGTTGGTCGCGGCGTCCGACGAAGTCAAGCGCGCCGTCGGGGCGGCGGCGGACGATGTCGCCGGTCGCGTACGGGCCGCGCTGCGGCGGGTGGCCCTCGTAGCCGAGCATGACGCTCGGCCCGCTCACGCGCAGCTCGCCGACGTCGCCGCCGCCGGCGATCACGAGCTCGTCGCCCGACGCGGCGCGGCCGATCGGCACGGGCGCGTCGCGCTCGAGGTCCTCGCCGGTGACCTCGTGGTACGTGCACACGTTCGTCTCGGTCGGGCCGTAGAGGTTCAGCAGCCGCGCCGAGGTCCAGCGGCGCAGCCGGCGGACGTGCTCGATCGGGAAGGGCTCGCCCGCGAAGATCACCGCGCGCAGGCGCTCCGGCGCGGGCTTGTCGGCGAGGCCGCCCTCGCGCAGCATGAGCATCAGCGTCGACGGGACCGAGTACCAGATCGTGATGGCGCCGTCGCGCAGCAGCTCGGCGAGCGCTCGCGGGGCGCGGCCCATGCCGGCCGGCACGATCTCCACGGCGCCGCCGGCGGCGAACGCGCCGTAGAGGTCCAGGACGGAGAGGTCGAAGCCGAACGACGCGTTGTTGGCGAAGACGTCGTCGGCGCCGGCGCGCAGCTCCGCGACCGCCCAGTCCACGAACGCGAGTGCGTTCGCGTGCGAGATCCGGACGCCCTTCGGCTGGCCGGTCGAGCCGGACGTATAGAGGATGAACGCGAGCGCGTCGGCGTCCGCGGGCCCGGAGTCGTCTTCGGCCGGTGGCGCGCCGCCGTCGCCCGGCTCGTCGAGCCGCAGCGTCGGCGCGCCGCACGGCGCGAGGGCCGCGGCGCGCTCGCGGTCGTCGGCGACGGCCGCCGCGGCGCCGCAGTCGCGGGCGACGAACGCGACGCGCTGCGCGGGGACGGTCGCGTCGACCGGCACGTACGCCGCGCCGAGGCGCAGCACGGCCTGAAACGCGGCGATCGTCTCCGGCGACTTGTCGGCGTGCACGACGACGCGGTCGTCGCGGCGGACGCCGAGGTCGTGCAATCGCCGCGCGTAGGCGCCGGCGAGCGCGTCGAGCTCGCCGTAGGTGAGGTGCCGCCCGGCGCAGCGGACGGCGACGGCATCGGGGGTGCGGCGCGCCGCGGCGCGCACGAGTCGGTCGAGCGTCATAGCCCTGCTCCTCTCGCGATGAGCTCGCGTTGGATCTCGGAGGTGCCGGAGAAGATCCGCGCGCCGAGGGCGTCGCGCAGCTGGCGTTCGACGCCGCCGGTGCGGGCGTAGCCCGCGGCGCCGAGCAGCTGGATCGCGTCGGACCCGTTGGCGACCGCGGCCTCGGAGACCGCGATCTTCGACAGCGCCGTGGCCGCGGGGTCGGGGCGCCCGGCGTCGGCCAGCCAGCAGGCGCGGTAGAGCAGCATGCGCGCGGCCTCGAGTCGCCCGATCATGTCGGCGATGCGGTGCGAGACGGCCTGGTGGCGTGACAGGCGCGTGCCGAACTGCACGCGGCTCGTGACGTGCTCGACGCACGTCTTGAGCTGGCGGTCCATCTGACCGAGGTAGATCGCGAACAGGCAGGCGCGCTCCCAGCCCATCGAGTGCTGGAAGACCGCCTGTCCAGCGCCCTCCGCGCCGAGCCGGTGGCGCTCGGCCACCCGGCAGCCATCGAAGCTGATGCGGCCCGCGAGGCAGGAGTCGAGGCCCATCTTCTCGAGCGGGGCCGAGCAGCCCAGGCCGGGGAGGCCCACCGGTACGGCGAACGCCGTATGGCCGAGGAAGCCGGCGGCCGCGTCGGTGATCGCGTACGTCACGACGATGTCGGCCTCGGGCGCGTTGCTGGCCCACGACTTCTCGCCGTCGAGGACGTAGCCGCCGTCCACGGGGCGCGCCGTCGTGGCGATGCGCGCCACGTCGGATCCGGCGCCGTCCTCGGTGATCGCGTTCGCCGCGACGAGGTCGCCCGTGGCGAGCCCGCCGAGCAGGTCGTCGCGCAGCTGCGGCGACCCGTGGTCGGCGATCGGCACGGCGCACGCGAGGAGATGCGCGGCGACCGCGAACGCGAAGCCGGTGTCCTCGCAGTGGCGTCCGAAGGTCTCGAGGACGAGCGCCGTGTCGAGCCGGCCGAGCCCGCTGCCGCCGTGCTCGGGCGGGAGGCACAGGCCGAGCAGGCCCGCTTCGCCGGCCGCGAGCCAGCGCTCGCGCCCCGGCGTCCGGCAGAGCTCCGGCTCAAGCGAGCTTGAGACACGCTGCGCGTAGTGCGCTAGGAGCTCGTGCTGGCGGGTAGTCGGTTCGAAGTTCAGGGCGCTCTCTCCCTCTCAAATACCGGAGTACGTGAACATGACGTGAACATGAGCGGGCGTCGGGCAGGAGTGAACTACTGCCGTCCGGCGGCCAGGTTCAGCGCAGATATGTGCTGATTTGTGGTGTGACTTGCACCGGAGACATGGCGTCTCGATGCGGACGCTGCGACGTCGTTGCGGCGATCCATCCAGGCAACGACTTGGACCAGGATGTCATCTCGTGATGAACTCGTCAAGTGCTGACTTCGACGAGCGCGCGGTTTCTCCCGAGTTGCGGGCCCGCCGGGCGGCCCTGACACTTGCTGTTAACAAACGGCTCGGGTGGCCGGTGCTATTAACCGACGCTGGCCCGTCGGCGCGACGGGCGCGACCAGTACGCGAATGTGAAAGGGCCGACGGGTGCCATGGTGGAACATCACGCAGAGCTCACGGGCCGCCGGCGCGTCCGGTGCCGGCCCGGCAGGGTCGAGATGCTGTGGGAGGCGTGGCAGCTGGCGCGCGAGGACGCGCGCGACGCATGCCGCCGATGGCTGACCGCCGGCAACGACGACCGTGCGCGGGCGTACTGCGTCTACGTCGCCGCCGCCGACCGGGAGGCGGCCGCCGGTGCCCTGCTGAGCGCACGGGCGTCGGCGCTGCCGTGAGATCGCGCCGCGGGGGGCGGCTGGCGCTCCGTCCGCCAGCGGAATATCATCGGGTGATGGATAAACCGCTGGAATCTGCCGCCTCGCCGCGCCGCACAGGCCGCCGGCCGGGCAAGTCGCGCTCGCGCGAGGACATCGTCGCGGCGGCTCGACGCCTCTTCGCCGACAAGGGCTTCGACGCCACGAGCATTCGCGCGATCTCGCGCGAGGCCGGGGTCGACCCCGCCCTCGTCCACCACTTCTTCGGCAGCAAGGAGGAGGTCTTCAACGCCGCGCTCGAGGACGTCGTCAAGCCCGACGAGATCTTCGCGGAGGTGCTCGCCGGCGATCCGCATGACGTCGGCGAGCGGCTCGTGCACAGGTTCCTCGTGATCTGGGAGGACGAGCAGTCGCGCGGCGCGCTGCTCGCGATCCTGCGCTCGGCGGTCTCGCATCCGCGCTCGGCCGAGCTGCTCGGACGGTTCATGGCGGGCAGCCTGCTGCGCCACATCGCCGAGAGCGTCGATCCCGAGGACGCGGAGCTGCGCGCGGCGCTCGTGAGCTCGCAGCTCATCGGGCTCGCGTTGCTGCGCTACGCGCTGGGCACGGAGCCCCTCGCCAGCGCCTCGGTCGAGCAGATCGAGGCGATGATCGGCCCGACGATCGATCGCTACCTGCGCGACCCCGGCGTGGCCGCGGGCGCCGAGCCGGGCGAGGACTGGGTCGTGCGCGCCGAGGCCGCGACCTGACGCACGCGGGGCGTCGCCGCGGGCGCGAGCAGCGGCCGCAGGATCGACGCGGCGAAGCCGGGCTCGTGGAGGAAGAAGTGATCGCCGGCGTGTGTCGACGTCGTGGCGCGAGCGGACGTCTCGGCGGCCCACGCCGCGGCGCCTGCCGGCGTCGCGAGCGGGTCGTCGGACCCGATCAGCACGTGGATCGGGCAGCCTAGGCGCGGCCCGCCCGGCGGCCTGCGCCACGTCTCCGCGATCGCGATGTCGCGGCGCAGCGCGGCGGCGAAGTGCGCCATGAGGTCGGGCTCGGCGCGCACGGCAGGTGGCACGCCGCCGAAGCCGGCGACCGCGTCGAGGAACTCGCGCTCGGGCAGGTTCGCGATCGCCTCGGTCGCATGCGGGAGGCAGGGCCCGTTGCGCGCGCAGGCGACGAGCAGCGCCGGTGGCAGGCCGGCGGCGACGAGCTCGTCGGCGAGCTCGCGTGCGACGAGCGCGCCGAGGCTGTGGCCGAGGATCGCGTAGCGAGGCGCGCCGCGAGCGGCGGCGATCGCTCGCTCGCGCTGCGCCGCGACGAGCTCGGCCATCGACGTCGCCGGCGGCTCGCCGCGGCGCGCTCCGGCGCCGGGCGGATCGAGCGCGACGACCTGCGCCACGCCGCTGAGCTGCTCGGCCCAGCCGCGGAACGCGGCGGCTGTGCCGCCAGCATGAGGAAGACACAAAATCATCATGGAGAGAATTTTAGGTGGTAAAAAAGTCACTGCATGTAGAATTCCGCCGCGATCCTGCTCACCGCCTCCGTGGGGAACGTCCATGTCCGCACCTGTGCACGTCAGCTCGAACCCGTCCTGCGAGCCGATCGCCGTCGTCGGAGCCGGCCTGCGCCTGCCCGGCGGCATCCGCGACCTGCCGGCGCTGGACGCGCTGCTCTCCGCCGGTGACACGACCTTCGGTCCGGTCCCCTCCTCACGCTGGGATGCGGACGGGACAGGCCCGCGGGCGCCGGTGGGCTCGTTTCTCGACGATGTGGACCGCTTCGACGCGCAGGCGTTCGGCATCTCTCCGCGCGAGGCCCGCGAGCTTGACCCGCAGCAGCGGCTGCTGCTCGAGGTCGGCGCGGAGGCGCTCGACGACGCGGGCGCGCCCGTGGGCGAGTGGGCGGGCACCGCGACCGGCGTCTTCACCGGAATGCTCGCTGCCGACTACTGGTTGCTGCACGGGCGCACGCGCGGCCTCGACGCGATCGACCCGTACTACGCGACCGGCAAGGAGCTGTCGTTCGGCGGCGGCCGGCTGGCGCACTGCTTCGACCTGCACGGGCCGGCGCTGACGCTGGCGAGCGCCTGCTCGTCGTCGCTCGCCGCCGTCCACCTCGCGTGTGCGGCGCTGCGCACCGGCGAGGTCGATGCCGCGCTCGCGGGCGGCGTGAACCTGCTGCTCGCCCCCGAGCTGAGCCTGTTCATGGACCGGGTCGGCGCGCTCTCGCCGAGCGGCCGCTGCCGCCCGTTCGACGCCGCCGCGGACGGCGTGCTGCGCGGCGAGGGCTGCGCGCTCGTCGTCCTGAAGCGCCTCGGCGACGCCATCGACGCTCGCGATCACGTCCACGCGGTCATCCGCGGCTCGGCGCTCGGGCACGACGGCCACAGCGCGGGCCTGACGGTCCCGAGCACGGCGGCCCAGGTGCGGCTCGGCGAGGCCGCGCTGCGAGCGGCGGGGATCGCCGCCTGCGACGTGGACGTCGTCGAAGCCCACGCGACCGGCACGCCGCTCGGCGATCCCATCGAGCTCGCGGCCCTCGCCGAGCTGCACGGCGGCCGGCGGACGCCGCTGCCGGTCGGCTCGCACAAGGCGAACCTCGGCCACCTCGACGCGGCCGCCGGCATCGTCGGGCTCCTGAAGGCGATGCTCGTCCTGCGCTCGGGCCGGGTCCCGCCGCAACCGGGCTTCGCGACGCCGACCGAGCGCGTGGCGCAGGACGGGACGCTCGAGATCCTCGCCGCCGGCGGGCGGCTGCGCGACGGCACGCCCGAGCGGCCGCTGCGCGCCGCCGTGAGCGCGTTCGGCCTCAGCGGCACGAACGCGCAGGCGATCGTCGAGGCGCCGCCCGCGCCGGAGCCGGCCGAGCCGCTCGCTCGCCCGGTCCTCGTCCTGCCGGTGAGCGCGCGGACCTCCGATGGCCTCGCCGCGCGGGCATCGCGGCTCGCCGCGCACCTCGACGCGAACCCCGGGGACGCAGCGCTCGTCGCCGGTGCGGCGGCGGCGCGCCGCGAGCACCACGACCTGCGCGCGGCGGTCACGGGCGCGAACGGCGCCGAGCTTGCCGAGGGGCTGCGCTCCATCGCAGACCCCGAGCGCACGAGCGGCCACGACGAGGTCGTGCTCCTCTTCTCGGGACAGGGCGCGCAGTGGCCCGGCATGGGCGCCGACCTGCTCGCGTCCGAGCCGGCGTTCCGTGAGGCGATCGAGGCCTGCGACGCTTTGGCCGCGCCGCTGTGCGGGTGGTCGATCGTCGACGAGCTGCGCGCCAAGCCGGGACGGCTCGAGCGCACGGAGATCGCGCAGCCGCTGCTCTTCGCGGTGCAGGTCGGGCTGCACCGGCTGCTCGCGTCACTTGGCGTCGCGCCCGCAGCCGTGGTCGGGCACAGCCTGGGCGAGGTCGCGGCGGCGCACGCGGCGGGCGCGCTCGCACTCGACACGGCCGTCGACCTTGTCGTGCGCCGCGGCAGGCTGCTCGAGGCGGTCCGCGACGAGGGCGGCATGGTGGCCGCGGCGCTGCCGGCGGGCGACCTCGAGGGCCTGGTCGAAGAGCTTGGCATCGACGCGTCGCTGGCGGCCGACAACGGCCCGCGCGCCTGCGTGGCGAGCGGGAGCGACGCTGGTCTGGACGCTCTTTCGAGCGCGCTCGACGCGCGCGGCGTGCGCGCCACCAGGCTGCCGGGGCGCTACCCGTTTCACTGCCGGATCGTCGACGGCGCGGCCGCGGCCCTGCGCGCCGAGGTCGACGGCTTGCAGCCGCTCGAGCCCTCGCTGACGCTGCTGTCGACGGTGACGGGCGGCGCGATGGAGCCGTGCGACGGCGCGTACTGGGAGGCCAACGCGGCGCGGCCGGTGCGCTTGTGGCCGGCACTGCGACCGCTGCTCGAGAGCGGAGACCCGCTGATCGTCGAGATCGGGGCGCATCCCGTGCTGCGCGGCGGGCTGGCCCCGGCCGCGCGACGTCCTGTGCTCCCGACGCTGCGGCGCGGGTGCGACGGCCCGCGCGCGGTCGCGCAGGTCGTCGGCGCGCTGTACGCCGCGGGCGCCGACGTCGACTGGCGCGCGTGGACCGGCGGGCGGCCGGCGAACGTGACGCTGCCGCCGCAGGACTGGCGCGACGAGCGGGCCTGGCTTGAGGGCGTGCGCCCGGGTGAGCAGGGGCCGGCGGCGGGTGGCGTGATCGCGTCGGGCCCGCTGACGCTCGTCGATGAGCAGGGGCGGGCGGTGGGCCGGCTCAGCTTCGACCGCGTGGACGACGCGGGCGGCGGCGGGCGTTCGCCGGAGGTCGGCGGGCAGGCTGCGGTCGCGCCCGGCCCGGCGCCCGGGCGGGACGGCGCCGTGCCCGGCCCGGCGACCGCCCGGGATGCTCCTGCGCCCGGGCGAGATCGCGCCGCGCCCGGCACGGCGACCGCCAGGGAGGCCGCCGCGATCGTCGAGGACGCCGTGCGTTCCGTGCTGGACCTCCCGCCGGACCGTCCGGTGCCGGCGAGACGCAGCCTCTTCGATTCCGGCCTCGACTCGATCACGGCCGTCGAGCTTGCCAAGCAGCTATCGCGCGCGATCGGCCGAGACGTGGCGGCGACGCTGGCGTTCGAGCGTCCGACGCCGGAACGCCTCGCCGCGGCGCTCGAGCCCATGGTGGCGCAAGCGCCGGCCGCCCCGCCGCGGCCTACCGAGAGCTCCGCGCCGGAGGCGGCTGGAGGTGCCTCCGGCGGCACCGAGCCAGTGGTGGATGGGGGGCCGCGTCCCGGGGAGGCCTTCGCGCCGGCGCGCGGATCCGCCTTGCCCGTGGCCGAGCCGATCGCCGTCGTCGGGATGGCCTGCCGCCTGCCCGGCGCGACGTCCCCCGCCGAGCTTTGGTCGCTCGTCGCCGACGGGCGCTGCAGCGTGACCGCGCTGTCGCCCGAGCGGCGCGTGCGCGACGGCTGGGACAGCGCGGACGCGCCCGGCCACGCGGGCTTCCTCGAGGACGTCGACGGCGTCGACTGCGCGTTCCTCGGCGTGTCGCCACGCGAGGCGGAGGGCATCGACCCCCAGCAGCGGCTCTTCTGCGAGGTGGCATGGGAGGCCCTGTCCGACGCGGGGACCACCGACGCCGATGCCCGCGACGGAGACGTCGGGATCTACGTCGGGCTGAACTCCGCCGACTACGGCCAGCGCGTCGCCGCCGACCCCGCCGCCGCGCCCGCGCACTTCGGGACGGGCACGTCGTTCGCGGCGACCGCCGGGCGGCTGTCGCACCTGCTCGGCCTGCGCGGGCCGAGCCTCGTCGTCGACACCGCGTGCTCGGCCTCCCTCACCGCCGTCCACCTGGCATCTCAGGCCCTACGCGCTCGCGAGTGCTCGATCGCCGTCGCGGGCGGCGCGAACGTCATCGCGAGCCCGGCCATCTCGGTCGCAATGGCCCGTGCCGGCGCGCTCGCCCCCGACGGCCGCTGCAAGACGTTCGCCGAGGAGGCCGACGGCTACGGTCGCGCCGAGGGCGCCGCCGCGCTCATCCTGCGCCCGCTCGCCGATGCCGAGGCGGCCGGGGACCGCATCCATGCCGTGCTGCTGGGCTCGGCCGTCAACCAGGACGGCGCGAGCGGCGGCCTCACGATCCCCGCCGCCGACGCCCAGGTCGACGTCATCCGCCGCGCGCTGCGTCAGGCGGGCCGCGAGCCCGGTGACGTCGATCTCGTCGAAGCGCACGGAACCGGCACGCCGCTCGGCGACCCGATCGAGCTGCGGGCGCTCGGCGAGGTCTTCGCCGGCCGGTCGGGCGGTCCGGCGGTCGGCTCGCTCAAGGCGAACCTCGGCCACCTCGAGGCCGCGGCCGGCGCAGCAGGGCTCGTGAAGGTCGTCGCGGCGCTCGGCGCGGGCGAGCTGCCCGCCCACCGCTTGCACGGCAGCCCGACGGCGCGGGTCGACTGGGACGCTCTGCCCCTGCGGCTCGCCGGGCCCGGCGAAGCCTGGACGGGCACGCGACGCGTCGCCGGCGTCAGCGCGTTCGGCTTCACGGGCTCGAACGCCCACGTGGTCGTGAGCGCCGCGCCCGAGCGCTCGCCGCTCACGCAGACGCTGCCGCGGCCGTTCGTCCTGCCGCTGAGCGGTGCGGGCGAGGAGGCGCTGCGCTGCCTCGCAGCGCAGCTCGCCGACGAGCTGAGCTCTGGCGGCGGCCCGCCGCTCGCCGACGTGGTCTTCACGCTCGCCCGCAGGCGGATCGCGCTCGCCGATCGAGCGGCCGTCGTCGCCTCCGAGCCCGAGGTGGCGATCGAGGCGCTGCGCGCGCTCGCCGCGGGCGAATCGGACCCGGCGCTCGTCCGGCCCGGTGCCGGCAACGGGTCGGCCGGGTCGCCGGCCGCCGCCCGGGTCGCCGGGGGGGAATCGGACCCGGCGCTCGATGCCGACAACGGGTCGGCCGGGTCGCCGGCCGCCGCGTGGGTCGCCGGGGACAGCGTCGACTGGGGCGAGCTGAGCCCCGAGCGCGGCGAGGTCGTCACCCTTCCGCGCTATCCGTGGCAGCGGCGCCGCTGCTGGTGGGGCGCCCCAGCGGCGCCGCAGGAGCCGGCCGTCACGGCCGAGCCCGACACCGGGCCCCGCGCGCTCGACGCCGTCATCGCGTGGGTCGACGTCGAGGCTCCCGATCACGCGCCGGATCGAGCGATCGGGCTCGTCGGCCGCGACGACGGCCTCGCCGGCGAGATCGCCGCTGCGCTGCGCGCCGACGGCTTCGACGCTCGCGTGTGGGCGCTTCCGGACGGCGCCGCCGCGCCGGGCTGGCGCGCGGTGCTCGACGCCGCGGTCCGCGCGCGCGTCGACGTCTTGGCGCTCGTCGCTCCCGACGCCGCCGGCACGTCCGGCGCGCAGCTGCTCGCCGCCGGACGCGCGGCGCTGGGGCTCACGGGCGCACGCACGTCCCTTGCCCTCCTGACGGACGGCGCGCACGACGGCGATTGCGACCAGGCCTGCGCCTGGGAGATCGGCCGGGTGCTCGCCGTCGAGACCGGCGACGCGTGGCGGGCCGCCGTCGATGCGCCGGCGTCGGACGCGGCGCTCGCGGCGGCGGCCCTCACGGCCGGCCCGGACGACCAGCTGAGGATCGTCGACGGCGCCTGGCAAGCCGCCCGCCTGCGCCCGCTGGCGACCTCGGAGCAGGAACCGGTCGCGCTCGACCCGCGGCTGTGGCACGCGGTCACCGGCGCCGACGCGCCCGCCGGGCGCGCCGCGATCGGCTGGCTGCGCGCGCGCGGGGCGCGGCGCCTCGTGCTCGGCATCCGCGCCGGCGCGGACGCCGACACGGCCCCGGGCAAGGAGCTCGAGCACGTCGCCGAGGACGCCTTGCCCGCCCGTTCGGAGGAGTTCGACCGCGTCGCCGGAGACGCGCCGCCTGCCCGCGTGCAGGAGTTCGAGCGCGTCGCCGGGAACACCCTGCCCGCCCGTTCAGAGGAGTTCGAGCGCGTCGCCGGGAACGCCCTGCCCGCCCGTTCAGAGGAGTTCGAGCGCGTCGCCGAGGAGGCGCTGCCCGCCCGCTTGCAGGAGTGCGAGCGCGTCGCCGAGCAGGCCCTGCCCGCCCACCTGGAGGAGCTCGCCGCGCGCGGCGACCTGGCGACGGTCGTCCACTGCCCCGATCCGATCCCGTCGGCTCCGCTGTCGGCAACCGACAGCGCCGATCCCCGCGCGGCGCGCGGCACGGCGCTGCTCGACGCGATCGACAGCGCCACCCGCACGGCGAAGCCGCCGCTCCTGCTCACGATCGCCCAGGGCGCGAGCACCTGGGGTGCCCTTGGGGCCGCCGGCGCCGCGCTCGCCACCGGCCCGGCGGCAGCCGTCATCCGGGCGCGCGCGCCGCACGCCCCGGCCCGGCTGCTCGGAGCGCTCGTGCGCGCCGGCGTCGCCGAGATCGACGAGCGCCAGGCCGGCCTGCTCGCGGAGTCGGGTGTCACGGAGCTGTCGGAAGAGGCGCTTCACGCCGCCCTGGACCGCCTCGTCGCCGGTGAGGAGCTCGAGCGAACGAGCGGCGTCGTGGACCTGCGGCGCTACACGGCGCTCAGCCAGCAGCTCGCTCCGCGAGCGCTGCTCGCCGAGGTCGCGGCGACCGCGACCGAGGACGACCCCGGCGCCGACCGGGCGACCGCGCTGCGCCGCGAGCTCGAATCGCTGGACGCCGCGGAGCGCGAGCACCGGCTCGCCGACCATGTCGGCGGCTGCGTCGCCGACGTGCTCGGCCTCGACGAGGCGGAGGTCGGGCCGCGGTCGGGCCTCTTCGACCTGGGCCTGGACTCGATCATGGCGCTGACCCTGACGACGCGCCTCGAACGCGATCTCGCGCCGCTCGAGCTGCCGGCGACGCTGACCGTCGAGCTGCCGACGCCGGCCGCGATCGCGTCCCGCCTCGCAACGCTCGTCGCGCCCGCCGCGGAGCCAGAGGTCGCGCCCGCGCTGGAGGCCGCGCCGATGGATGCGCCGGAGCCCGCGCAGGAGCGGGCGCCCGGGCCCGCGCCGGTGCGCGAGCCCGCGCAGGAGCGGGCGCCCAGGCCCGTACCGGAGCGCGAGCCCGCGCCGATGCTCGGGCCCGAGCCGGTGCGCGAGCCCGCGCCGATGCTCGCGCCCGCCGCGGAGCCGGAGCCCGCGACGGGGCCTGACCCCGAGCCCGTGCGCCGGCGAGCACCGGCGAGAGACACAGTCGAAGCCGAGCCACCATCCGAGGTCGACCCGCTCGCCGCGCTCGACGCGGCACTGCGATCGGCGGACGACCTCCTGGCACAGAGGGAGCGCCCATGACGATCTCAGTCGACAGCCCAGCCGTCGCCGGCCGCCTGCGACAGGCCGCGCACACGATCGAGCGGCTGCGTGACGAGCTCGACCGCACGCGCCGCCGCCGCGCCGAGCCGCTCGCGGTCGTCGGGATGGCGCTGCGGATGCCCGGCGGCGCCGAGACGCCCGAGGCGTTCTGGCGCATGCTCGAGGACGGCGTCGACGCCGTCGGCCCGTTCCCGGCGGAGCGCGGGGACGCCGCCGCGATGCACCACCCCGACCCGGATCATCCCGGGACGGCGTACGTCATCCGCGGAGCGTTCCTCGACGAGGTCGACGGCTTCGATCCCGCGGTCTTCGGCATCTCCCCGCGCGAGGCCGTCGGGATGGATCCGCAGCAGCGGATCGCCCTCGAGCTCGCATGGGAGGCGCTCGAGCGCGCCGGCTACCCGCCGGACAGCCTCGTCGACTCGGCGACCGGCGTCTTCGTCGGCGTCTCGACGACGGACTACGTCCGCATGCGCCAGGAGCTGGGCGATCCCGACGACGTCGACCACTACCAGCTCCTCGGCGAGCCGAGCTTCGTCGCCGGGCGCATCTCGCACGTGCTCGGCCTCCAGGGCCCGAGCCAGGTCGTCGACACGACGTGCTCCTCGTCGCTGGTCGCGCTCGACGCCGCAGCCCGCGCGCTGCGCGACCGCCGCTGCGATCTCGCGCTCGCCGGCGGCGTGAACCTCATGCTCTCGCCCTACGGCTTCCTGCTCATGAGCAAGTTCCGCGCGCTCGCGCCGGACGGCCGCTGCAAGACGTTCGACGAGGCCGCCGACGGCTACGTCCGCGGCGAGGGCGCGGGGCTCGTCGCGCTCAAGCGCCTCGAGGACGCCCTGACGGCAGGGGACGACATCCGCGGCGTCGTGCTCGGCTCGGCGGTCAACCACGACGGCGCGAGCTCGGGCATGACCGTCCCGAACGGCGCGTCGCAGGAGCGGGTGCTGCGCGCCGCGCTCGCGGACGGCGGCGTCGATCCCGCGAGCGTCGACTACGTCGAGGCCCACGGCACGGGCACGTCGCTCGGCGATCCGATCGAGCTGCGCGCGCTCGAGGCGGTCTACGGCGCGTGCCGGCCGCGCGGACGACCTGCTGCTCGTCGGCTCGGTGAAGACGAACGTCGGCCACCTCGAGCCGGCGGCCGGGATCGCGGGCGTCGCGAAGGCGCTGCTCGCGCTCGAGCACGAGACGATCCCGCCGCACCTGCACCTCGAGCAGGCGAGCACCCGGGTCCCGTGGTCGTCGATGCACGTCGAGGTGCCGGCGAGCGGCCGCCCCTGGCCCGAGCACGGGGGCCCGCGGCGAGCGGCCGTGAGCTCGTTCGGCGCGAGCGGCACGAACGCCCACGCGGTGCTGGAGGCGGCGCCGCCCGCGCCGCCGGCGCCGGCGCGCGACGGCGGCCGCGCCGAGGCGATCCTCGTGAGCGCGCGGACCCCGGCCGCGCTCGCCACGCTCGCCGGTCGCTACGCCGGCCACCTCCGCACGGGCGCGGAGCTCGCGGACGTCGCCTTCACGACGCAGGTCGGCCGCGCGCGGCTCGGCGAGGGCGCGGTCGTCGTGGCCGGCGATCGCGACGAGGCGATCGAGCACCTCGACGCGCTGGCAAGCCGGTTCACCCGCCGCTCCCGGGCGGATCCGGCGCCGCGCCTCGCGCCACCAGCGTGCGGCCTGGCTGCTGCCGGGGCAGGGCGCGCAGACGCTCGAGATGGCCTCGGGCCTGCGGGCGATCCCCGCGTTCGAGCGACCGCTGCGCGAGGCGCTCGAGCACCTCGACGACATCGGCGGGCGGCCGCTCGAGGACATCGTCTGGGGCGGTGACGACCCCGCGGCCGTCAACGACACCGGCGTCGCCCAGCCGGCGCTGTTCGCCGTCTCCTACGCGCTCGGCTCCATGCTGCTCGAGCTGGGCGCGCGCCGGCCCGCCGCGCTGCTCGGCCACAGCGTCGGCGAGCTCGCCGCCGCGTGTCTCGGCGGCGCGCTCGACCTGCCGGACGCCGCGCGGCTTGTCTCCGCGCGCGGCCGGCTCATGTCCGCGCTGCCGGGTGGCGGCGCGATGGTCGCCCTCGGATGCACCGAGGAGACCTTGCGCGCCGCCATCGAGGCGGGCGATATCGACACCGTCGCCGTCGCCGCCGTGAACGGCCCGCGCGACGTCGTGGCGTCCGGCGCGGTGGCCGACGTCGAGCGCGTCGTCGCACGCCTCGAAGCGGACGGCGTCCGCGCCCAGCCACTGCGCGTCTCGCACGCGTTTCACTCGCCGCTCATCGAGCCCGCGCTCGATGATCTCGCGGCGGTGATCGAAGACATCACGCTGCGCGCGCCCTCGATCCCGATCGTCTCTAACGTCACGGGCACGTGGTGGGACGAGCGCGCGCTCACCGCGGAGTACTGGACGGCACATGCCGCGTCTGCTGTGCGCTTCGGCGACGGCATCGCGCTGCTGGCCGACGAGGGCCTGCGGACGTTCGTCGAGCTCGGCGCGCACCCGGTGCTCCTGCCGATGGCCCGCCGGGTCGTCGAGGACGACGACGTCGCGTGGATCGCGACGCTGCGGCGCGGCAGCGACGACCTCGCCGCGCTGCAGGAGGCGCTCGGCCGGCTCGACCTCGACGGCGACCGGCTCGACTGGCGCGTCCTGCACGCCGGCCGGGCGGTGCGGCGCGTCGAGCTGCCGACCTACCCATGGGAGCGCGAGCGCTACTGGTTTCGCGAGCGGACGAGCCGGCGGCCCGACAGCCCGGCGATCGACGGGCTCGGCCGCCGCGTGCCCGGCGCGGCCGACGTCTTCGAGGAGGAGCTCGCGTCGCCGCCGGACGCGACGCTCGCCGCGGTCGTCGAGCGGGCGCTGCGCTGCGCCCGCGCCGCCGGGATCGCCTGGGCGCAGCTCGGGCCGTCGCACGCGGCCGCCCCCGTGGGCGCGGGCGCTGCCGGGCCGTGGATCGTGCAGACGGCCGTGCGCGCGGAGGACGGCGGGGCGGTCGTCACGCTGTCGGGCGCGACACCGGCGCAGCGCGATGCCGGCGCACCGTGGACACCCCACGGGTCCGTGCGGTTGCACGGCACCGGCAGCGGCGGCGACCCCGCCGCCTGGGGCCGGCTCGTCGCCGCCGCGGGCGCCGACGTGCGGGCGTTCGAGTCTGCCGCGTGCGCCGATCCCGCCGCCGTGACGGGCTGCGAGGACGGTTCGCGCGCGATCGCGTTGATCGACAGCGCGGGGACGACGATCGGCGAGCTCGAGGGACCCGTTCGCGCGACGCAGCGCACGCCGCAGACGCCCTGGTACCCCGTGCCCGACATCCTGCTCGAGCTCGACTGGGACGACGCGGCCGGCGAAGGCGACCTGCCCTCGTCCGTCCAGCTCTGCGGCGGCGACGACCGCCTCGCCGCGGCCATCGAGGCGGCGCTTGGCGAGCGCGACGTCGTGACGGTGCGCTCGCCCGAGCCACCCGAGCCGCACGACGTGCAGGCCGGCCAGCTCGTCGTCCTGCTCGCGCCGTCGACCGCGCCCAGCGGCGCCGACCTGGCGTACGGCGACCTGCGCCGGGGGCTTGACCGCGAGCTCGCGCTGTGCCGGCTCGTCGCAGCCCTCGACGAGCGCGCCGACGGAGCGCGCGTCGCCGTGCTCACCCGCGGCGCCGCCGCGACGCCCGGCCAGACCGTCCACGCTCCGCTCGGCGCGACGCTGCACGGCCTCGGCCGCGTGCTGGCCCTCGAGCATCCGAACGCCTGGGGCGGGATCGTCGACCTCGATCCGTCCGGCGAGGACGACGCGGCGACGATCGTCGCCGCGCTCGCCGCGCTCGAGCGCGAGGACGAGCAGGCCGTTCGCGGCGCGCGCCGTCACGCGGCGCGCGTCGTCGCGCGCGGCGACCGCCCGCTGCCCGCCGTCCCGGCGCGCCTGCACCGGCCCGGCACGGTGCTCGTCACGGGCGGCCTCGGCGCGATCGGCGCGCAGCTCTGCCGCCGCCTCGCGCGGGCGGGCACCGAGCGGCTCGTCCTGCTCGCGCGCTCGCCGCTCCCCGACGAGTCCTCCGTCGGAGAGCTCGCCGCCGACGACCCCCGCCGCGCGCGGATCGACACCGTGCGGGCGATTCGCGCCCTCGGCGCGCAGGTCGAGGTCGCGGCCGTCGACGTCACCGACGCGCAAGCCGTTCGCGCGCTGGTCGACGATCTGCGCGCCGACGAGGCGCTGCCCCTGCGCGGCGTCGTCCACGCCGCAGGCGTGTCGCGGCCGCAGTTCGCTCGCGACGTCGAGCCCGACGCGTACGCCGACGTCTGGGCACCGAAGGTCGAGGGCGCGTGGGCCCTGCACGAGGCGACCCGCGACGCCGACCTCGACCTCTTCGTCTGCTTCTCGTCGGTCGCGGCGAGCTGGGGCTCGCAGCATCTCGCGAGCTACTCCGCGTCCAACGCGTTCCTCGACGCGCTCGCCCACCAGCGCCGGGCCGAGGGGCTGCCGGCGCTGACGATCGCATGGGGCACCTGGGCGCTGGACTCCGCGCTCTTCGGCGCCGACGTGCTCGAGTTCATGGAGTCGATCGGGCTGCGCCAGCTCGCGGCCGACCAGTGCCTTGAGCTGCTCCTGCGCCTGCAGGCCTCCGGCGCGACCGGCGCGATGGTCTGCGCCGCGGACTGGGCGACGTACCGGCCCGTCATGGAGGCCCGCCGCCCGCGCCCGCGCCTGTCGCGGATCCAGGTTGCGACGGAGGACGCCGGCGCGGGCGACGAGGAGCTGCTGCGCTCGCTCGCCGCCGCGTCGGCCGGCGATCGGGCCGAGCTGCTCCTGGCGACGGTCAAGCGCGCCGTCGGGTCCGTCCTCGAGCTCGACCCCGAGCGCGTCGATCCCGACGGCGACGTCTTCGCCCTCGGCATCGACTCGCTGATGGTCATGGAGGTCGTCGGGCGGCTGCGCGGCGCGCTCGCCGTCGAGCTGCGGCCGAGCGAGCTCTTCGAGCGCTCGTCGGCCCGCGCGTGGGCGCAGCTGCTCGCCGAGCGGGTCGGCGGTGAGGTCGCGACCGAGCGCGCGTCGCGCTGGGAGCAGCCGTCCGAGCTCGCGACCGATGCGGCGCTCGCCGCGGACGTCGTCCCCGGCCCGCCCGTCCGCGCTCCCGGCGGCACGCTCACGGACGTCGTGCTCACGGGCGCGACCGGGTTCGTCGGCGCGTTCGTCCTGCGCGACCTGCTGGCGTCCGGCGCGCAACGCGTGCGCTGCCTCGTGCGCGCGGACAGCGCCCGCTCGGGCTGGGAGCGCATCGCCGCGAACGCCGCCACGTACCTCGAGCTGCCGCCCGACGCCGCCGATCGCGTGGAGCCCGTGTGCGGGGACCTCGCGCGGCCGCAGCTCGGCCTCGAGTCCGCCGGCGCGCTCGTCGCAGGCGCCGACGCCGTGCTGCACGCCGGCGCGCACGTGAACTTCGTCCACCCCTACGAGCGCGTTCGCGACGCGAACGTCGCCGGCACCGAGGAGCTGCTGCGCGCCTGCGCGCGCGCCGGCGTGCCGCTGCATCACGTCTCGACGTACGGCATCTGGGGCATGCCCGCCGACGGCCGCGACGTCGTCCGCGAGGACGACGACATCGCCACCGCGGGACGGCTCGTCACCGGCTACGTGCAGAGCAAGTGGGCGGCCGAGCGGCTCGTCCGCGATGCCGCGGACCGCGGCGTCGCGGTGAACTGCTACCGCCTCGGGCGCGTGCTCGGCGACGCGACGACCGGCGCCGCGCTGACGTCGCACTTCACGCTCGGCGTGGTCAAGGGCTGCCTGCAGCTCGGCGCCGCCCCGGCGCTCGATCTCGACGTCGAGATGACGCCGGTCGACTACGTCTCCGCCGCGCTCGTCCGGCTCGCCGCGACGCAGCCGGCCGACGGCGCGACGTTCCATCTCGTCAACGGCCGCCACATGGCGTTCGCGGCGCTCGTCGAGCACCTGCGCGCGCGCGGCTGGCCGCTTGAGACGCTGGCGCCGCAGGAGTGGTTCGCTCGCCTCGAGGACTCGCTCGCCGCAGGCGAGGCGAACGCGCTGCACACCGTCATGGACACCGTCCACGAGCTCGTCGTCGGCGGCGAGCGCGCGATCGTCTACGACGATGCCCGCGCGCGGGCGGCGCTCGACGGGTCTGGCATCGCCTGCCCGCCGCTGGACCGGGACCTGCTCGACACCTACCTCGACCGGCTGCTCGCCGATGGCTTCCTGCCGGAGCCCGCCACCGTCGCCGTGGCCGGGACGGCACGGTGACGATCCTCGCGACAAGCGCGCAGGACGACCTGCTGGCCATCCTGCTGCTCGACCTCGCGATCGTCGCCGCCTGCGCGCTCGCCCTCGGTGCGCTGGCGCGACGTATGGGCCAGGCGGTCGTCGTCGGCGAGATCGCCGCGGGGCTCATGCTCGGCCCGAGCCTGCTCGGGCTGCTGCCCGGCAACATCGACGGGTTCCTGTTTCCCGACCACGTCCGCGGCTACCTGCTGGTGCTCGCGAGCGTCGCGCTCACGCTGTTCATGTTCGGCGTCGGGTACGAGATCGACCTCGATCTCGTGCGCCGCTCGGGCCGCCAGGCCGCCCGCGTCGCCGCGGCGTCGGTGCTGCTGCCGGCGCTTGCGGCCGTCGCCATCACGCCCGCGCTGTGGGCCGCGCATCCGCCGGTCGTGGAGGGCGTCAGCGCGATCGAGTTCGGCGCGTTCCTTGCGATCGCGTTCAGCGTGACGGCGTTCCCCGTGCTCGCCCGGATCCTCGCCGAGGCGGAGCTGTCGAAGACGCCGCTCGGCGCGCTGGCCCTCGTGATCGCCGCGATGACCGATCTCGTGGCCTGGATCGCGCTCGCCGGGCTGACGGCGATGCTCGGCGCCGCCGACGACGGGCTGCCGATCGGCATCCTGCTCGTGGCCCTCGTCGGGTTCTTCGCGGTGCTCATGCTCGGCGTCCGCCCGCTGCTGCGCGCATGTCTCGCGGCCCCCTGGTGCGCGCGCCACGGGACGGGCGGCGCCAGCCTGCTGCTGCTCGTCGCGCTCGCGCTGAGCGCGGCGGGGACGACGGCGCTCGGCCTGCATCCGGCCTTCGGCGCGTTCGCGCTCGGCGTCGCCTGCCCGCGGCCGATCGCCGACGCGCGCAGCGGCCGCGACGCGCCGCTTGCCATCCCGGGCGAGCGGGCGGCGGTCGGCGCGCACACGCTGTCGGCCGCGGGGATCGTGCTCGTGCCGCTGTACTTCATCGTCACCGGCCTGAGCGTCGACGTCACGAGCCTCGGGCTGGCCGGCGTGCTCGAGGTCGGCGGCCTGCTGGTCGTGGTCAGCGCGGCGAAGATCCTCGGCGTCGCCTTCGCGTCGGCGCACTCCGGGATGGAACGCGGCCCGTCGATCGTCCTCGGCCTGCTCATGAACACGCGCGGCCTGACCGAGCTCATCGTCCTCGACGTCGGCCATCGCGCGGGTGTCCTCGACGACCGCCTCTTCACGATTCTCATCCTCGTCGCCGTCCTGACGACGGCGATGACGACGCCGCTGCTGCCGCGCGCGATGCGCATCGGAGCCGGCGCCCGGCAGCGCCTGCCGCTCCGCGGCTATGCGGGCGGCTGATGGACCGCCGCGCCGGGGTGGTCGGCACGCGCGCCCCGCTACTTCAGCAAGCGTGACAAGCGCCGGTCCTTGAGGACCTTGCCGCCTGTCTGCTCCTGCGGGCAATAGCACATGACGTAGTCCTCGTAGTGCACGGCCTCGATCGTCGTGGCGCAGCGCGGGCACGGCTCGCCGGACTTGCGATGGACCTGCAGCGGCAGCGGCAGCTTGTCGGGGATCGGCAGCTTGACGACCTGCTCGTAGTGCTCGAGCGCGCCGTCGAGCGTCGTCACGATCGACTCGCGCAGCGCTGCGGCCTCGTCGGCGTCGAGGTCGTTGCCGCGCTTGAACGGCGACAGCCGCGCCGTCCACAGGATCTCGTCGACCCACGAGCGGCCGATTCCGGCGATGACGCGCTGGTCGCGCAGCAGCGTGTGCAGCGGGCGCGCGGCCTTCAGCAGCGGGCGCAGGTCCGCCGGGGGAGCGGGCCAGGCCTCGGGGCCGAGCTTGGCGATGACATCCTCGTCGCCGACGGCGTCGGCGGCCAGCAGCTTCACCCACGCCGCCTGCTTCGTGCCGAACTCCCGCAGGCGCAGCTCGCGGCCGCCGTCGATGCGGACCAGCAGCCGCGACGTGCGGTCGCGCGGGCCCGCGCGCTTGTCGTAGAGCTGCATCCGGCCGGCGCTCATGAGGTGGGCAAGCAGCACGAGGTCGCCGCTGATGTCGACCGCGAGGTGCTTGCCGATGCGCCGCACGCCCGTGATCGTGCGCCCCGCAAGCGCTTCCAGCGGCGGATCGAACGTCTTCAGCGCGTTGATGCCCGGCGCCATCGCCGACTCGATCGTCGCGCCCTCGAGCGCCGCGCTGAGTCGCCGGGCCGTGATCTCCACCTCGGGCAGTCTCGGGCATGAGGCGCACAGGCTACGCGCCCGCGAAGTGACAGATCGCACACTGGGCCCACCCAGCTTCCGGGTAGCGCCCATGAGGCCAAGAGGTACTCGACGAAAGGGGAAGATCCTGATGTCCAAGAGGATCGGAGTGCTCGTCGCGAGCGTGCTGGCGACAGGCGCCGTCGCGCTGACGGGAGCGACCGCGAGCACGGCTCGTGAGGTCACGAAGGTGAGCTGCTCGTACAACTGCCCGGCGGTCTACCAGCCGGTCACGTGCGACATGAGCGACGGCAGCACGCTGACGTTCACCAACCGCTGCTACGCGGGCCGCTACGCCTGCATGCACGGGCTGACGATCATCAGCTGCCGCACCGGCGTCTGATCGCCGCACGCAACGCTGGCTCGGCGATCCGCCTTTGCGGGCGGGTCGCCGCGCCGTTATCGTCCGCCCGCGCGGAGGGTTCGCCGCCGCGCGCACCATGACCCAGCGACTTGCGATCATCGGCGGCGACGCCGCAGGGATGAGCGCCGCGAGCATCGCCCGCCGCCGCGACGAGGACCTCGACATCGTCGCCTTCGAGCGAGGCGCGTACACCTCGTACTCGGCATGCGGGATCCCGTATTACGTCGGCGGGGTCGTCGAGGACTCCCACCGGCTCATCAGCCGCGACCCCGCGGAGCACCGCAAGCGCGGGATCGACGTGCGCACGGGCTGCGAGGTCGTCGCGATCGACTTGGCGGCGCGCGAGCTGACGGTCCGCTCGGCCGACGGGGACCGCGAGTCGACCGAGCCGTTCGACCAGCTCGTCGTCGCGACCGGCGCCGAGGCCGCGCCGCCGCCGATCCCGGGCGCCGACGCCATCGAGCCGGCGCGCACGGTCGACGCCGGCGAGCGGCTGCGTGCGAAGCTCGACCGCGGCGGGCGTTGCGCGGTCGTGATCGGCGCGGGCTACATCGGCCTCGAGATGGCCGAGGCCTTCGTCGAGCAGGGGCTCGACGTCACGATGATCGACCGCGCCTCGCAGGTCATGCTCACGCTCGATCCGGACATGGCATGTCGCGTGCAGGAGGCCGCGGAGGGGATGGGCATCCGCGTCGTGCTCGACGCGTCGATCGAGGAGATCGTCACCGGCGGTGACGGCACGCCCGTCGAGGTGCGTACCGAGACCGACACCTATGTCGCCGACCACGTCGTGATCGGCACGGGCGCGCGGCCGGCGGTGCAGGTCGCGCAGGAGGCCGGCCTCGAGGTCGGCGACAGCGGCGCGCTGCGCGTCGACGACCACCAGCGCTGCCCCGGCCACGACGGCGTCTACGCGGCCGGCGACTGCGCCGAGAGCCACCATCGCGTCCTCGACCGCCAGGTCAACATCCAGCTCGGGACGCACGCCAACAAGCAGGGCCGGATCGCGGGTGCGAACGCGACCGGCGCCGACCTCGCCTTCCCCGGCGTCATCGGCACGGCCGTCTCGAAGATCTGCCGTTACGAGGTCGCGCGCACGGGCATCTCCGAGCGCGAGGCGGCCGACGCGGGGCTGACTGTCGTGAGCGCGACGATCGAGGATCGCACGCGCGCGGGCTACTACCCGGGCGCCGGCCCGATCTGGGTGAAGCTCGTCGCCGAGCCCGGCACGGGGCGGCTGCTCGGCGGGCAGATCGTCGGCGTCGAGGGCGCGGCCAAGCGCATCGACGTGCTCGCGACCGCGATCTGGACCCGCCTCGCCGTCGACGAGCTCGCGTTGCTCGACCTCTCCTACGCGCCGCCGTTCAGCGGCGTCTACGACCCGCTGCTCATCGCCGCGCGCGAGACGGCGAAGAAGGTGTAAGGCCCGCGGGCGGTTCCCGCGGCGCGGAAGGCCGCACCGGGCGGCGAAGGCCGCGCAGGGCAGGGAAGGCCGCGCAGGGCAGGGAAGGCCGCGCAGGGCAGGGAAGGCCGCGCAGGGCAGGGAAGGCCGCGCCGGGCGGCGGTGAGGTCCGGGTCGGCTCGGGCTCAGCGCGGTTGCGTGCCGATCCGCGCGATCTCGCGCGGGCGCATGAGCACGAGCAGCGTCCCGCGGCGCCCCTCGAGCCGCACCGCCGCGATGCCGCCCTTCTTGAGGTGCACGCGCGCACCGGTGAGGTCGTGCAGCACCTGCTCGAAGTCCGGGTTGTGGCCGACGAGCAGCACGCGCTTGTCGCGCCCGGCCGCGCGCGCGAGCTCGATCGCGTCGTCGGCGTCGAAGCCCTTGCTCAGCGGCTTGTGCACGACGGTCTCGCAGCCCAGCGACTCGCACGCCAGCCGCAGCGTGTCCAGCGCGCGCACGCGCGGGCTCGTGACGGCGAGCTGGAACGTCAGCTCGAGCGCGACCAGCGCTCGGCCAGCGGCTCGCGCCTGCTCCTCGCCACGTGGCGTGAGGCGCCGCTCGGGGTCGGGCCGGGCGTCGTGCGGCTCGGCTTCCCCGTGGCGCAGGAACCACAGCTGCTCGGCCATAGCGCGGACCTTAGCTCGTCGCGGGCCGTCGAGCGGTCGTGCGCCAGATTCACTCTTCACTCCGGTGCATCGCGATGACACATAAACCTCAACAACCCGCCCGGTGACGCACTATGCTCGCGGCCGCCACCCCACACACCGAGAAGGCGGTTCACCATGGCCAATCCGCTCACCTTCATCATGCCGATCGCCGCCGACGCCGACGTCGAGACGCTGCTTGCCGACGTCGCGAAGAGCCAGGCGCAGGTCGACCTGGCGCTGAAGGAGGTCGGGACGGTCCACTTCGCCCGCTTCGTGCTGTTCGACGCGTCGTCGCCGAACCTCCTGCCGCCCTCCTCGGGGCCCCTCGGCTCGGGCCCGTTCGCCCTGTCGGTCATCACCGACTACGACGGCGACTTCGACCCCTACATCGTGGCGTTCGTGAAGTGGCTCGGCCCGATCTTCGACACGCTCTTGTCGTTCTCGGCGGACGGCTCGCAGCTCATTCCCGTCAAGGACAACGTCGCGGCGTTCGAGGCGTACATCACCCAGAACGACGCCTCCCAGCAGTCGCCGAACAGCAAGATGGGCCTCTACAGCGCCTACCCGTACACGGTGCAGCAGATCCTGGCGAACCCTCCTCCGACGTGACGCTCGACTACGACGACATCCAGGGCACGATCCTGCAGGGCTACCGCGTCGGCCACGCGCGGCACTTCGTCCTGCAGGTCGTCGACGGCGCAGGCGCGCAGGCCTTCCTCGGCTCGCTCGTCGACCCGGCCTCCGGCATGCCGCAGATCACGACGGCGGCGCGCTGGACGGTGAAGCCGACGTCGTTCCTGAACGTCGGCATCACGGCCGCCGGGCTCGCGGCGCTCGGCCAGCCGACCGCCGGCTTTCCGAGCTCGTTCACGCTGGGCGCGACGAGCCCGCAGACCGCAAAGCTCGTTGGCGACGTCGGCGACAGCGCGCCGTCGAACTGGGTCGACGGCCTGTCGGACGGCGCGAACGTGCATCTCATCCTCAGCCTGTGGGTGCATCTCGACCTCGGCGTGCTCGAGCAGGTGTCCGCGACGTTGCGCAGCGCGTTCGCGGGCTCGCTGACCGAGCTCGCCGCGCAGGACGCGACCGCGCTGCCCGACAACAAGGTCCACTTCGGCTACACCGACAACATCTCCCAGCCGACGGTGGATGGCGCACCGCCCCCCAAGCACCCGCGAGCCGACGACCAGCCCGTGGCCCCGACCGGCGAGTTCCTGCTCGGCTATCCCAACCAGAACGAGTCCACGTACAGCGTGACGCCTACCGAGCTGTCGACGAACTCGAGCTTCGGCGTCTTCCGGCTGCTCGAGCAGGACGTCGCCGGCTTCGACGCGTGGCTCGCGGACGCTGCGCCGGGGGTCGGCATCGACGCCGAGACGCTCGCGGCGAAGGTCTGCGGGCGCTGGCGCAACGGCGTGCCGCTCGTGCTCTCGCCGGACACCCCGACGCCGGACCCGCCGATCAAGCCCGAGCAGATCAACGACTACACGTACGTCCCCGGCGACACGTACGGCTACGCGTGCCCCGTCGGCTCGCACATGCGCCGCATCAACCCGCGCAACGAGAAGGTCGTCGGCGGCGAGGGCGAGGGCAGCCTGCATCGCATCATCCGCCGGGCGATGCCCTACGGCCCGCCATATGACCCCGATCAGCCGCTCGAGGCCGCGCGCGGGCTCGTCGGCTGGTTCATCAACGCCGACATCTCCAACCAGTTCGAGTTCCTGATGGGCCAGTGGGTGAACGCGTCGACGTTCGTCGCGTCCCCCGACAAGCGGCCACCTCCCCCTCCGCCCTATCCCAATCCCGTCAACAACATCAGTGGCCAGGACGTGCTCATCGGCGTCAACGACCCGAGCACGAGCTCGTTCACGCTGTCGACCGGGCCCAGCGGCTCGACGGGGTTCTCCAACCAGAAGCTCACCGGCTTCGGGCCGTTCGTCACGACCCGCGGCGGCGCGTACTGCTACCTGCCGAGCATCTCCGCGCTGCAGTTCATCGCCGCGGGTCCACCGCCCGCAAGCTGACCCAGCTCTTGACGAGCGGCCCGGCGCGCTCGGCCACGGGCTCGCCGAACAGCTCGGCCATCTCGTGGCGCCGCAGCAGCGCGATGTCCTCCCAGTCGCCCGCGACGCCGAGCCGCCAGTACGGGCGCCGCAGCCGCGGCGGCAGCCAATGCGCGATCGGCAGCAGCGCGTGCGGCTCGACGGGAAACGAGAACGCCGGCGTCTGGACGTACCAGCCGCGCGCGACGCGCCGCAGCTCGCGCGCGAACGTCGCGCGGTCGCCGGGGGCGACGTGCTCGATGACGCTCGAGCAGTACGCGAGGTCGAACTCGCCGTCGGCGAACGGCAGGCCGTCGAGCACGTTCGCGACGACGAACGGCCCCGGGTAGTCCGGGCGCTCCGTGACGTCCACGCCGGTGATGTCGAGGTCCGGCTCGTGGCGGCGCAGGCCGAGACGCCCGCAGCCGACGTCGACGATGCGGCTGTGCGGCCCCGCTCCGGTCAGCGCGAAGAGCCGCGCGTGGCGGCGCTCGCGCGCGCGGCCCGACGCGACCGACGCGACGCGCGCGCGCAGCCCCGGCTTCGCGGTGCCGTAGACGTTCTCGGGAGCCCAGCGGGACACGCGGCCACAGTAGCCCCCCGCAAGTAGCCTTGGCGCGGCCGATGAGCGAGGCCTACACCCCCGAGAACCTGCTCGACCGCCTCAGCGATCCGGCGACGCTCGCCGAGCAGTACGAGCGCGGCAAGCGCCGCGAGCGCGCGCTGCTCGACCGCCACCTCGGCCTCACCGGAGGCGACGCGATCTCGATCGGCTGCGGCTGGCATCCCGGCCGCCACCTGCTGCCCGCGCCGCAGTGGCGCCTGACCGCATCGGACATCGACGGCGACCGCACGCGGATCGCCGTCGAGCAGGGCGGCGCCGACGAGGGCTTCGCCGGGGCCGCGGGAGCGCTCGACGGCCTGCCCGACGCGACGTTCGACGTCGTGCTGCACCGGCTCGTCCTGCATCACGTCGCCTACAACGGCCCGCTCGAGCCGTGCCTGCGCGAGGCGCACCGCCTGCTGCGCCCCGGTGGCGCGCTCGTCGCGATCGAGCCCAGCGTCTACCACCCCGTCGGCGCGGGGCTGGCGCTCGCCAACCGCGCCGGGCTCGGCGTCAAGGTCCACGGGACGCCCGACGACATCCCGCTGTCGCCGCGGCGCCTCGTCAACGCCGCGCGGGCGGCTGGCCTGAAGCCGCAGCTGCACGCGGTCAGCTACTCGTGGCGCAGGCTGCCGCGACGCGCGCAGCGCGCGGTCGGCGCGCTCGACCGCTTCGGCTCGGCGCCCGGCCTGCGCTGGGCCGGGCACACGTTCATGCTGATCGCGCGCAAGTAGCGTCAGCGGGTGTACGAGCCGACGGGCGAGCCGGTCT
Source organism: uncultured Actinomycetes bacterium (assembly GCA_963743055.1). GTDB lineage: Bacteria > Actinomycetota > Thermoleophilia > Solirubrobacterales > Solirubrobacteraceae > CADCVQ01. Next base: position 132,327 of record CAVUOK010000014.1, read on the forward strand.
GGCCCTGCCACGTCACGTTCCAGCGCCGGCCCGCGCGCCAGGACGTCGTGAACGTGAAGTAGCCGAGCGCGTTCGTCTGCACGTTGCGCAGCGGCAAGAAGCGCGACGAGCCCCTGTTGGCGTAGGTGACCGTCGCGGTCGTCACGCCGGTCGCGGGCCGCACGAGCCCCCAGACCGACGCCTTCGAGCCGACGTGGCGCACGGCGAGCGGGAGGCGAAACGCGGGCAGCGAGGGCTTCGGCTTGCCGTCGGCGAAGCGCAGGCCGGACTCGAAGCCGCTGTACTCGCCGCTCGCGTCGCGGTCGGAGTCGCGCAGCAGGTACTGCGAGAACGAGGCGACGCGCGGGTTGTCGTAGGCGATGCGCTCGGAGATCGCGCGGTACTCGACCTGCTTGGCGAGCGACACGCCGCTCGTCGTGTCCGGCGTCGACTGGATGCCGAACTCGGTGAGGTTGACCGGCAGGCGCGTCGTGAGCGCACCGGCCGCGCGGGCGCGGTCCAGCGCCTTGGTGAGGCGCGAGAGCACGCCGATCGTCACGTCGTTGGGCGGCGGCTTGAAGGTCGGGCCCTGGCGGGTCGTGTAGGCGTGATGCGCGTAGCCGCTGGCGCTCAGCGCGCCGCACGTGCCGACCTTCTTGTAGCTGTTGTTCAGGCACAGCACGCCGCGCAGGAACGTCAGCGGGGCGACGACGCGCGTGGTGCCGCGCGGCGAGGTCTCGCCGAGGAGGATCGTGTCGTTGGCTTGGCCGGCCTTCTGCAGCCCGCGCACCCCGGCCAGGTAGAGCTCGCGGTAGATCCGCGGCGAGGCCGCCTTGCCGCCGCCGGCGAACTGCGGGCGCAGGAACTGCGGCTGGTTGGGCTCGTTCCAGATCGCCCACGCATTGACCTGCGCGCCGTACTTGCGCCCGACCGCGGTCGTAAACGCGGCGAACGCCGTCGGGCTGGGGCGCGTGACGCTGTCGAGCTTCGAGGCGGTCGCCCAGATCGGCACCGGGCCGGAGATCGTCATGAGCACCGACCAGCCGCGGTCCTTGGCGGCGGCGAGCACGTTGTCGTACTCGCCCCAGTTGTAGCCCCTCGGATCGGTCGGCTCGAAGTTCGCGGGCATCGTGGCCTGGGCTGCGCCCGGCGCGACGTCGCGCCACGTGAGGATCACGCGCAGCGCGCGCACGCCGAGCGACTGCAGCTCCGCCAGCGCGGCGGGACGCGTCACGGGGTTCATGAGGTCGCGCGGCGCCTCGAACGTCAGGCCCTGCGTGCGAGCGGCGCTCGCGGGCGCGGTGAGCAGCAGGAACAGCAGGAACGTCAGCGGGAGGAGTCGGCGCACGGGCATTTCAACCAACCTATCGGGGCAAGGTTGCGGCGGGTCTAACCTCGCCCTCATGAACGGGGCGGCGCCGGACGACATCGTCGCGAGCCGGGCGGCGGCGACCGGCGGCGCGCGCGAGCCGCTGCTCGTCATCGACGCGCTGCGGGCGTTTCTCGACGCGCACGGCCTCGGAACCGGGGAGCTGCACGCCGCGCCGATCGGCGAGGGGCACTCGAACGTGACGTACCTCGTGACGCGCGATACGGCAGAGGTCGTGCTGCGCCGGCCGCCGCGCGGGCCGCTCGCTCCGAGCACCCACGACGTGCTGCGCGAGGCGCGGCTGCTGCGCGCGCTCGAGACCACGGCGGCGCGCGTGCCGCGGGTGCTCGCGGTGTGCGACGACGCGGCCGTCATCGGGGCGCCGTTCTACGTCATGGAGCGCGTGCGCGGCGAGGTCCTGACGAGCGCGCTGCCGCCCGCGCTGGACACCCCGGCGCAGCGCCGGCGCTGCGGCGAGGAGCTCGTCGACGCGCTGGCCGAGATCCACGCGGTCGACTGGCGAGCGTGCGGGCTGGACGGCTTCTCGAGCGAGCCCGACCGCTACCTGGCGCGCCAGCTGCGGCGCTTCGGCGGGCTGTGGGAGCGCCATCGCACGCGCGACGTGCCGGCGGTCGACGAGGTCGCCGCGTGGCTGGCCGCGAACACGCCGGGGTCGGGGCCCGCGACGATCGTCCACGGCGACTACCGGCTGGGCAACGCGATGCTCTCGGCGACGGCGCCCGCGCGGCTGCTCGCGATCTTCGACTGGGAGCTCGCGACGATCGGCGACCCGCTGGCCGACGTGGGCTACCTCTGCGCGCTGTGGAGCGAGCGCGACGATCCGCCGCTCGGCGCGTTCGAGCTCTCCTCCGTGACGCGCTCGGAGGGCTTTCTCACCCGCGACGAGCTCGTCGCGCGCTACGAGACGCGCAGCGGCCGCGCGATGACCGACATCCGCTGGTACCGCGCGCTCGCGCTGTGGAAGGCGACGATCTTCATGGAGGGCAACTACCGGCGCGCGCTCGCCGGCACGACAGACGACCCGTGGCTGCGGGGCTTCGGCGAGGGCGTCGTCACGCTCGCCGAGCGCGCCCGCGACCTGACGCGCGGAGCTTGAGCGGGTCGCCTCCCGGCGCCTGCGCGCGCGTGTCGCTGCTACGTTCGACCGCGCAGAGCAGCAACCGCCACCGGGAGGCATGGGAAGCGATGGCACCCCCGCTCAGAGACGCCGAGCCGATCACGTTCGACTTCGAAGCCGCCAGGGCGCTGGCCGCGCGCTTCAGGGCGACCGCGGACCTGCTGCGCTCGCAGGTCGGTCAGCGCGACGGCCTCGCCGAAGGCGCCCGGCGCGAGTGGGAGGGCGTCTACGCGGGCAAGTTCGACGCCCGGATGTCCGTCTGCCGCACCGACGCCGGCCGGCTCGCGACCGCGCTCGACGACGCGGCACGCCAGGTCGACGAGCTCGCGCGGATGGCCTGCGAGGAGCAGGACCGCCGCACGGCCGCCCGCGCGTGGAAGGTCGAGCACGACGCGTGGGAGCGCGAGCAGTCCAACGACGGCATGTTCGAGAACGCCTGGGACGCGGTCGCCGGCGACGACGAGCCCAAGCCCCCGAACCTCACGCCACACCCGCCGCCGACGATCCCCCTCGCCTCGCCCGAACCGGCGGCGCGCGCGTAATGGGACGCACCGCCGCCCGACCCGACGATCTCGACCACTTCTCGCAGGGGAGCCGCAGCGCCGATCGCGTGCTGAGCGAGAGCGCCGCGGCCCTGCGCTCGGCCTACTCGTCGTTCGCGAGCCGCTGCCAGTGGGGCGTGCTCGACGCGGTGTCGCTCGTGAACGCCGTCGACCCGCAGTTCACCGGCTTCAACGAGCAGGACGCGCGCTGGGTCGAGACGATCGCCGGCGCGTTTCGCGCCGCCGACCGCGGCGCCGGCGTCCCCAGCCTCCCCGACGAGGCGATCGCGGCGATCCTGCGCCAGGCGGGCCTCTCGGACGTCCGCGTCTCGGTGACCTTCGACGATCCCGTCGCGTACGGCTTCCCCCCGACCTCGGGCTACGCGAACGACCCCGTCAACACGGCGACGGGCAACTTCGTCGAGTACGAGCGCGACCTGCGCTTCGCCGGCGTGCTCGCCGGGCTCAGCCTCGAGCGCACGTACAACAGCCGCTCGGCCGAGCCCGGGCCGTTCGGCCGCGGCTGGTCGTCGTGGGCGACGGCGCGGCTGCGGCTGACGCCCGAGTGGGCGGAGTACGCCGGTCCGGATGGCCAGCGCGCGCGCTTCCCGCGCCACGGGGAGGACTTCGGCCGCGTCGCCGGCGTGAACGCCGTGATCGAGCGGGTCGGCGACGGTCTCGCGCTCGCGTGGTTCGGCGGCGCGCGCCAGGAGTTCGACGCGGCGGGCCTCCCGGTGCGCACGTCGCGCGGACCCGGGACCGAGGTGCGCCTGCGCCACGACGACGGCGAGCGGCTCGTCGAGCTCGCCCACGAGGGCGGCAGGAGCGTCGCGCTGCAGTGGGACGGCCAGCGCGTCGTCGCCGCGGTCGGCTCGGACGGGCGCCGCGTCGGCTACGAGTACGACGGCGCCGGCGACCTCGTCGCCGCCGATCGCTCGGGTGCGGTGCGCCGCTACGAGGTCGACAAGGCCGGGCGGATCCTGAGCGTCGCGGACGCCGACGGGGTCGTCGAGGTCGCGAACGTCTACGACGAGGAGGGTCGCGTCGTCGCGCAGTCCTCGCCGTTCGGGCGTCGCACGTTCTTCGCCTACCTGCCCGGCTGCGTGACGGTCACGAGCGACGACGACGGCGGGCCGGCCAACACCTACGTCCACGACGCCACCGGCCGCGTCACCGAGATCGTCGACGGCGAGGGTCAGGCGATCGCGTTCGCCTACGACGCGGCGGGCAACGTCGTGCGCCTCACCGAGCGCGGCGGCGCGGTGACGACGAGCGAGTGGGACGAGCGGGCACGGCTCGTGCGCCGGACGCTGCCCACGGGCGGCGAGCTCTCCTACGTCTACGACGAAGCCGACCGGCTCGTCGAGGTCACGGCGTCCAACGGCGCGACGACCGTCCTGCGCTACGACGGCGACGAGCGAACCCCCGCGGAGATCGTCGATCCCGAAGGCGGCGTCTCGCGGATGACCGTCGCCGGTGGCCTCGTGCGCGAGGTCGTCGATCCGGATGGCGTCACGTTGCGCTTCGAGTTCGACGGCAACGGCGACCTCGTCGCGACGGTCGACGCCGACGGCAACGTCGCGCGCCTGGAGCGCGACGCGGCGGGCCGCATCACGGCCGCGATCACGCCGCTGCGCCGCCGCACGAGCTTCTACTACGACGAGCGCGGCCTGCCCGTCGAGCGTCACGACCCGGACGGGGCGATCTGGCGCTACGAGCACACCGCCGCGGGCCGGCTGACGAGCGTCACCGACCCGACCGGCGCGCGCGAGGAGACCCGCTACGGCGAGCACGGCGAGCGGGCGGCCATCGTGGACCCGCTCGGCCACGTCACCGCCGAGCGCCGCGACGTGTTCGGCAACATCGCCGGCGTCACGGCGGCCGACGGCGCGAGCTGGGCGTACGGCTACGACGCGCTCATGCGGCTGCGCACGATCGAGGACCCGGCGGGCGGCCGCTGGGAGCGCGACTACGACGCCGACGGCAACCTCGTCGCGAGCGTCGATCCCGCCGGGACCCGCCGCCGCGCCGAGGTGGACCCCGCCGGCCGCGTGACGGAGCTGAGCGACGGGCTGACCTCGAGCTCGTTTGAGTTCGACGACTTCGGCCGGGCGATCGTCCACGCGCGCCCCGACGGCACGCAGGCGCGCTGCGAGTTCGACGTCTGCGGCCGCCGCGTGGCGGTCCACGACCCCGTCGGCGGGGTCACGCGGATGCAGTACAGCCCCGGAGGGAAGGTCCTGCGGGAGATCTCGCCATCCGGCCGTGTCGACGCCTACGCGTACGACGCCTGCGGACGTCTCGCCGCGCGCGTCGACGGCGCGGGACGGCGCTGGGAGAACCGCTACGACGCCGACGGCGCGGTCGTCGAGCGCGTCGATCCCGCGGGCGAGATCACGCGCTACGCCTACGATGCCAGCGGCCGTCTCGCGGAGTCGTCGCTGCCGGGTCGCGGGGTCACGCGCTACGAGTACGACGCGGCTGGCCGGACCTCGGCGATCGAGGATCGCGCGTACGGCCTGCGCCGCTTCGCCTACGACGCGGCCGGCCGGCTCACCGCGGCAACCGACGCCAACGGCGCGACGACCCGCTACGCCCACGACGCGCGCGGCAGGCTGACCGAGATCACCGACCCGCTCGGCGCGACGCGGACTCGCAGGTACGACGCGAAGGGCCAGCTCGTCGCCGAGACCGACCCGCTCGGGCGCACGGAGGCGCGCGCCTACGACGCGGCCGGGCGGCTTGTGGAGCGCGTCGACGGATCGGGTCGCACGACGCGCCTGTCATACGACGCCTCGGGCCGCGTCGCCTCCTATGGCGCGGCGGTCGGCGAGCCGGTCGCGATCGAGCGCGACGCCCTCGGGCGCGAGATCTGGATCGCCGAGCCCGGCTCGTCGATCAACGAGCTGCGCTGGGACGGCGCGGGCCGCCTCGTCGAGCGGCGCCGCGACGAGCTCGCGATGCGCTGGCGCTACACCGAGGACGGCGAGCGCGCCGCGATCGGCTACCCCGACGGCACCGAGACGGCCTTCGCGCGCGACGCGGGCGGATTCCTCGTCGCCAAGACGCATCCGGCGCTTGGCACGATCGACCTCGAGCGCGACGCGGCCGGGCGGCTCGTCGGCGCCATGGCGACCGGCATGCGCGCGCGCTGGCGCTACGAGCGCGGCGACCTCGCCGAGTACCGCTGCGAGGCGGGCGGCAGGACGCGCACGGCGCAGCTCACCCGCGACGGGGTCGGGCGGGTCGTCGAGGCGATCGTCGACGGCGACGCGCGCGCCTTCGCCTACGACCGGGCGGGCCAGCTGCTGTCCGATGGCACGCGCTCGTACGACTACGACGTTGCGGGGCGGCTGCAGCGCGAGGAGTCTGCGGCGGGGACGCTCGACTACGAGCACGACGCGGCCGGGCAGCTGCTCACCGTGCGTCGCGGCGGCGCGACGACGCAGTTCGAGTACGACGGCGCCGGGCGCCGGACGCTCGAGACCGGCGCGCAGCTCAGCCGGGCGTGGCGCTGGGACGCGCTCGGGCGGCTCGCCGAGGTGCAGACGGCGGCGGGCGGCGAGGTGTCCTCGACGCGCGTCGAGGTCGACGTGCTCGGCGAGCTCGCCGCGATCGGCGACACACCGCTCATGTGGGATACGGCGGACGCGTTCGCGCCGCTGTCGTGGATCGGCGGGCAGGCGGTCGTCGGCCACGGCACGCCGTGGGCGCTGGCCGGGGACGGCGCCGCGCAGTGGCTGGCCCCGGACTGGCAGGGCACCGTCGGCGACGTGGCCCGCGACCCGTGGGGCGCCCCGCTCGACGGCTCGGGGACCGGGCCGGGCGGCCGGGCGGGCCCGGGCTACCGCGGCGAGGTCGAGTTCGACGGCCAGTCGTGGCTGCGCAACCGCGTCTACGAGCCCGCGACGCGGTCGTTCCTCTCGCCGGACGCGGCGCCGCCGGTGCCCGGGACGGCCTCCGCCGCGAACCCGTACCACTATGCCGCGAGCAACCCGGTCGGCCTGTCCGACCCGCTCGGCCTGCGCCCGATCACCGACGAGGAGCTCGGCGACTACCGCGATCGCATGGATCGCAACCTCTTCGAGCGCGGCGTGGACTTCGTCGAGGACAACGCCGAGTACATCGTCGCGGGGGCCCTGATCGTCGGCGGGATCGCGGTGATGGCCACCGGCGTCGGCGGGCCGATCGGCGCCGCGATGATCGGCGGCGCGCTGCTGAGCGCGGGCGCCAGCGCGGGCATGCAGCAGTTCACGACCGGCGAGGTGAACTGGGGGCAGGTCGTCGTCGCCGGCGTCGTCGGCGGCGCGGCGGGCGGTCTCGGCGCCGGGGCCGGCATGTTCGTCGGTGGCACGGGCCGGCTCGCGACCGCGAGCCCGTGGCTGCGCGGCGCGGTCGTGGGCGGCACGGAGAACGTCGTCGGCGGGGCCGCCAACCGCGGTCTCATGGGCGACAACCCGTTCGATCCGCGCTCCATGGGAGTGGACCTCTTGACCGGCGGCGCGCCCGGCGCGGTGGGCGGCCATCTCGGCTCGCGGACGATCTTCCCGGCGACGGCGGACGAGATGACGGCGCGGCTCGGCGTGGACCCGGTCAAGGTGGGCACCACGCCCGACGCCACCCCGCGCGTGACCTGGGAGCCAGACCCGCTGACGCGCATCCGGATGGAGAGCCACCCCGGCGGGCTCAGCCCCGGCGATCCGGGCTTCAACCCGCGCCACCACGACACGCACTACCACGTCGAGCATCGCCCGACCGACACGACCGGCTGGAACAACCCCGCGGTCACGAAGGATCACCCGCCCGGCTACACGCCGGGTTCCGGCACCGGCTTCCTGCCGGGCGAGCGGTTCCCGCAATGACCGAGCGCGAGGTGCTCCTCGTCACCGGCGACGCGACGCTGCGCCGCTACGAGCGGACCTTCGACCGGCTGACGCTCGAGCTCGAGCTGTGGGACGAGACGACGAAGATCGTCACCGCGACCGGCGTGACGCAGCTCTTCGACACCGGGACGTGGGAGGTCGATGCGATCGTCCGGGTCGCCGAGCTGGATGACGACGACCAGGGTCTGATGGGCTACGGGATCGTGGATACCGAGGACAACGTCACGCTGCGCTTCGCCGCGCGCGAGCTCGAGCTCTGACGCTCGGTCACATGTGAGGCCCGCCGGGCCGTGCGGCTAGGCGGCCTTCGGCCCGCCGGGCCGTGCCGCTACGCGGCCTTCGGCCCGCCGCCCGTCCCTCCGGCGCCACCGGTCCCGCCGGTGCTGCCGCCGTTGCGGATCTCGGCGAGCTTGGCCTTGGCCTTCTCGACCTGCTCCTTGGTCTTCGGATCGTTCGCGAAGGCCTGCGCCTTGTCGGTGAGCTTCTTCGCTTGGGGCGAGTTGACGAGCTCGGTCAGCTTCTTCTGAAAGGTGGACATGCCCCTGACACTACCCACCCGCCCGATCCTGCTCGATGCGAGCCCGTAGCTCCGGGCCGCGGCCGGCGGCGACCGCCCGCGCCGCGCGCCGCTCGTCGAGCGCCACGCCGCCCGCGGCGGCCAGCTCGAGCAGCTCCTGGCGCTCCTCGCCCTCGCGTGCGCTGCGCATGAACAGCCAGCAGAACAAGCACAGCGTGAGGATCGAGCCCTCGACCATCATGATCGAGCCCGCGACGACCTGGTCGGACTGCGGCGTGATGTCGTGGGCGCGCTCGCCCGGCGCGTAGACGTCGAAGAACGCCCCGCCGGTCCACACGAAGACGTTCGCCAGCACCGTCGTCGTCAGGCGCACGGCGACGATGTAGCCGAGCTTCGCCGCGTTGCCGAACCACGCCGGCTTGGGCAGCGGGCCGAGCAGCGCCATCCACATGTTGATGCCGAGACCGACGAAGAGCATGTGCTGCACGGCGTGCACGACGTCGTTGCGCACGGCCGCCTCGTGCGGCCCGGCGAGATGCCAGAACAGCAGGTCGATCGCCCACAGCGAGAAGGCAGGCACGGGGTGCGCGAGCCCGCGCATCCAGCCGAGCACGGGTGCGCGCAGCAGCGGCGCCAGCAGCGGTCCCGTGAGGCCGAGGACGAGCAGCAGCGCGCCGATGTCCGAGATCAGCAGGTGCTCGGCCATGTGCGCGAGAAACAGCTCCTCCGACAGCGACCCGAGCGGCGAGCACAGCGCGACGACGATGATCGCGAGACCGCCGCACCAGCACCACTGACGCCACGCCGGGACCGCGCTCCCGCGGGCGGCGAGCGTGCGAGCCCGGAGGTAGTACATGACGCCGAACGCGATCGCGGGCGCGATCTGCAGCGGGGCGATCTGCACGGCGGCGGCGAGCGGGAGCATGCGCGACGCGAAGGCTGACAGGTCGCGCGCCGGCTTCCGCCCGGCGCAGGGGGGCGAGATCTTCGCCCCGGCGCCTATACAGAGCATGGACACCATGCCCCCGTGTGAATCGGGCGACCGCGCGATCGCGGGCCTCGTCGCCCAGATGCTTCAGACCACCGCCACGTTGACCGTCATGGTCGACGAGATGATGCGCTTCGAGGCCTCCGGCCACTCGGCGCAGGACGCACCGCCGGTCATCGACGTGCTCGGCCGCCTGCTGTGCGACGTGCTGCCGGCGCTGCTCGCCAACCACCCGCCGGCCGCGATCGAAAGCGTGACGAGCGTCCTGCGCGACGCCGACACGATCATGTGCCGCGACCTCTACTTCGTCCCGCCCGAAGCCATGGCGCCGAGCCGCCAGCGACGACCCGGCACGCCCCGCCCGCGGCGGCGACGGACATGAGCGCGCAGCGCTCCGGCGGTGTACCACCGCGGTGGTACGCTCGCCGCACGGCACCCTCGAAGCCCCGCATCCAGGTGACGATCGACGACGAGCTCGCAAGCGCGATGGCTCGCATCGATCCCGCGCCCGCGAGCAAGGCGGCGCTGGTCCGCGACTTGGCGCTGCGCGGCGCGCAGGCACTCGAAGAGGAACGCGCCAGGATGGACGAGGCGCTGACCGTCCTGCGCGAGATCGCCGATGGCACGCTGGACTACGACTTCGACGCAGCCGTGGAGCTCTACGAGCGTCGCGGCGAGCACCTCACATGAAGCCGTATGGCCCCGGGATCCCGCTCGTCGTCGACACGTCGGCATGGGTTCGGCAGCGTGATGCCGCGTTCTCCGGTCGCTGGAATGCGACGCTGGATGCGGAGCTCCTCGCTGTCTGTCCGGTCGCGGCTCTGGAGATGTTGGCCACGGCTCGTGACGAGCGCGGGTTCGACGCGCTCGACCGCGCTCTCTCCACGCTTCCGCAAGCCCCGGTCACGGCATCCGTCTGCGCCGCGGCGCTTGGCGCGGCCCGCGAACTGCGCGGCAGCCGGCGCCTCCCCGCATCCGACTACCTGATCGCGGCGGCCGCGGCCGAGCGCGGGTTCGGCGTGCTGCATCTCGACGCGCACTTCGACACGCTCGCGTCCGCGCTCGGATTCGCAAGCGTTCGCCTCGATCGCGACTGAGCCTACGTCCCCGCCGCGATCAGCACGACGCCGCACAGCGCGACGATGACCCCCGTGCGCTGCACGCCGCGCACCCGCTCGCCGAGCAGCGCGGCGGCCAGCAGCACCGTCGTCACCGGGTACAGCGAGCTCGCGACCGCGACCGTCGACAGCTCGCCGAGCGTCGACGCCGTGTTGTAGAGGGCGTTCGCACCGAGGTCGAGCAGGCCGATGCCGAAGAGCACCGCGAGCTCGCGACCGCGCGGGCGCCGGCCGCCGGCGCGCAGCGCGAGCAGCGCGATGACGACGATGAACGGCGTCGACGCGACGCGCGAGAACAGCAGCGCCCAGCCGATGTCGCCCCGCGACGAGATCTCCGTGAGCACGAAGTACATCCCGAAGCCCAGCCCGGCCACGATCGCCAGCAGGACGCTCTGGCGCTGCAGGCGCAGGTCGGCGGCGCCGCCACCGACGTCCGACTCGCGCGACGCGAGCACGACCCCGACGACCGCCGCGGCGAGCCCGAGCGACCGCAGCAGCCCCGGCTGGTCACCGGTCGCCAGCCCGACGAGCACGGGCAGCGCGACGCCCGTCGACGCCACCGGCGCGACGATGCTCATCGTCCCGATCGCGAGCGCGCGGTAGAAGGCCATCAGCGCGACGATCCCGAACATGCCCGCGCCCAGCCCGGCGGCGATGGCCTCGGCGCCGGGCGGGCCCTCGCCGCGCACGCCGACGAAGATCGCCATCGTGATCAGCGACGCGCAGTACATGATCGCCAGCACGACCGCCACCGGGAAGGTGCGGCTCTTCATCCCCCCGAGGAAGTCGGCGAGGCCCCAGACCATGGATGAGCCCAGCGCGAGGGCGATCGCCAGCATCGTGGACTTCTACCGGCGCGGCGCGTTCGGTGCCGGGCGGCCCGAACGCGGTCCGGTCGTCAGCCGCGCTTGCCGCGGCCGTAGAGCATCCGCACGCCCCGAAATAGCGCCTTCGAGGACTTCGCCTTGTACGGGAACATGAACGGCTCGCGCTTGAGGTGCACGCGGCTGATGAACAGCGACTGCTGCTTGGTGTACTTGCGGATGCCGCCCGCGCCGTGGCGCGAGCCCATGCCCGACGCCTTCCAGCCGCCCATCGGCAGCTCGACGGCGAGGTAGTTCAGCAGCGCGTCGTTGACGCACACCGCCCCCGCCTCGACGCGCCGTGCCAGCGCCTCCGCGCGCTCGCGGCCGCCGTAGACCGACGCCGCTAGCCCGTACGGCGAGTCGTTGGCGAGGCGCAGCGCCTCCTCGGCGTCGGCGACGCGCATGATCGGCAGCGTCGGCCCGAACGTCTCGTCGGTCATCGCCTGCATCGTGTGGTCGACCTCGACGAGCACGGTCGGCTCGTAGAACAGGCCGGCTCCCGAAGCGCGATGGCCGCCCGTCAGCGCCCGCGCGCCCTTCGCGACCGCGTCGGCGACGTGGCGCTCGACGATGTCGAGCTGCGCCGGGGTCGTCATCGCTCCGACCTCGCTCGTGGCCGGCCCGGTCGACGCGCCCTGGCGCAGCGCCGACACCTTGTCGACGACCCGACCGACGAAGTCGTCGTACACCGGCTCCTCCACGTACACGCGCTCGACGGAGATGCAGGTCTGGCCGCCGTTGAGCATCGAGTAGTAGACGGCCGCGTTGGCCGCGCGCTCGAGATCGGCGTCGGCGAGCACGATCATCGGGTCCTTGCCGCCGAGCTCGAGCGAGACCGGCGTCAGCGTCTGCGCGGCCTGCGCGAGCACCTTCCTGCCGGTCGCGGTGGAGCCCGTGAACATGACCATGTCGGCCTCGTCGACGAGTGCCGCGCCCGTCGCGCCGCGGCCGGTGGCGACCTGGAAGACGTGCGCCGGAAGGCCGCACTCGGCGAGCCCGTCGGCGAGCAGCAGCGACGTCAGCGGCGTGAACTCCGACGGCTTGAGGATCACGCTGTTGCCGGCGAGCAGCGCGGGGACCGCGTCGCCGAACGAGTTGACCATCGGGTAGTTCCACGGGCCGATGATGCCGACGAGCCCGAGCGGCTCGTAGCGGATGACCATCTTCTTGCCGGTGACGGCCAGCGTGCGCACGCCCACGCGCTCGTCGGAGAGGAAGCGCTTGGCGTGCTTGGCCCAGTAGCTCACGGCGCCGCCGGTGTAGAGCAGCTCGATGAGGTTGGCGTCCTCGTAGGTCTTCCCGGTCTCCGAGACGAGCGTGTCGCAGACGCGCTCGGAGTTGTCCATGAGCCACTTGCGCATGGTCAGCAGCACGCGCGCGCGGCCGTCGAAGCCGAGCGCCTGCCAGCCGGGCTGCGCGGCGCGGCCGAGGCGGGCGAGCTCGGCGACGCGGTCGGCGGTCAGGTCCGCGACGTGCGCGATCACCTCGCCGGTGGCGGGGTTCTCGACGGGGATCTCGGCCCCGGCACCGCGGCCGTTCGTGCTGTGCGCGGCCGTCGTATCGACGCTGGCCATATCACTACTCCTCGATTCGACGTCGCCGGACACCTTAGCCCCAATCCACCGATCCTCGCGGCGAATCCCCGCCGCCGATCACGGCCAGGCGCCGATCGGCGGCTTTCGAAGGGGTCCACCCTTCGGGTGCGCCGCCGATCGACCCCTGGCCGCGCCGGCAGCAGGGATTCATCCACGATGATCGGTGGATTGGGGCTAAGCCTGCGGCACCGCGCGCGCGATCCGGGCGGTAGGCTCGTCGCAGCCGACGAATGGACTCGCGTGCTGGCACGGGGAGAACGAACAGCTGAGACTCGCACGCCCGCGGCGGCGCCGGAGAGCCGTGCGCAGGCGGCGCCCCCGGCGCCCACCGGCTTCGCGACGGCGACCGCGGGCGAGGCCGCGCCCTCCCCGTCGGCCCGCGCTGCCGACCCGCTCGCGCGCCTGCTCGCCCGCGCCGTAGCCGAGCGCGCCGACGCCGCGGCGGGCGAGGTCGGCGGTCTCACCGACCTCGTCGAGGAGCTCTCGGTCGCGATCGCGGCGCGCGACAACGCGAAGGTCCACTACACGCTGAAGATCGAGGCCTTCCGCCTCGACCAGATCATGGAGCGCTTCAAGGAGCGCAAGGGCAGGACGCTGCGCCAGGCGCTCCTCGCCGCCAACATGCAAGGCGAGTACCGCGACAAGGAGCTCGTGCGCGCGCTGGCCGTGCTGCACGGCGGCCCCGACGGCGAGTACGAGCCGTGGGCGCAGATGGGCCTCGCCCTGATCCCGCTCGGCACGCGCGACATCGACCTCATGCGGCTGCTCGAGGAGCGCAAGCTGCCCCAGCGCCGGCAGCTGAAGGCCGACTACGACAACGCGTTCCGGGGCATCGGCAAGACGAGCGGTGACACGCTGGAGGAGCATCTCGTCAGCGACATGAGCGGCTGGGAGCGCCAGAAGGCACTCGCCCTCCTCGACCACGAGCTGACCCCCGCCGACCACCTCGCCCTCGTCACGATCGCCATCCGCGGCGCCCACGACGAGACGGCGCTCGAGATCCTGCAGCACGTGTGGCGCGAGGGGCCGGCCGCCTTCGCCAAGCTCCACGCCGACTGGCAGCGCTTCGTGCAGGGTCCCGGCTTCACGAAGCTCGCGCTGCGGGAGGCGATCGAGGACGAGCTCGGCGGCGTGCACCTGGAGGCCGCGCAGGCGATCCTCGCCCAGTACGACGCCGTGCGCGCCAACGCGCAGGACGGCGGCGACACCGTCGAGTGGGCCGACATCCGCGTGCAGGAGTGGACGATCGCGTCCGCGCTGCGCTCGGGGGTGTTCACGTCGGCGGGCAATCTCGTCGCGGCGGCTGCGGGCGACCTGCGCAAGGCGTGGGCCAAGCGCGCCAAGCACGACCCGCGGGCGGCGAGCGAGTGGAAGGCGCGGCGCGCGCAGCTCTCGCAGCTCTTCGCCGACCACGGCGGGCTGCGCGGCGCCGACATGGTCGAGGCGCGCATCCAGCTCGTGCGCGACCCGACGCCCGTCGACCGGATATACCTCGCGAGCATGCGGCGCGAGTACGCCAAGGCGCTCGACACCGCGACCGAATCGTGGCAGGCGGGCACCGAGAGCGACCTCGACCGGCAGCTGCGCCATCCGCCCGCCGGCGACCCGCGCCCGGCGCTTGCCGTCGACGAGCTCGCGATCCCGCTGAACCAGGACGCCTCCGACGCCTACGTCGCGCTCACGAACGCCAAGCTCACCCATGCCGAGCGCGGCGCCGTGCGCCTGCAGCTCGCGCTCCAGGGCGGCGGGAGGACGACGAAGGCCGCCAACCTCGACGCCGCCTACAAGTTCCTGAAGGCCATCAAGGACAAGGGCCAGCGCACGGCGGTCATCGAGGCGTACGTCGCGCGCTACCTCGACGACGCGGCCCGGCGCCACGGCAACGCCGTCCTCGTCGACAGCGCGGCCGCGCCCGGCGACGCGGTTGCGCGCTTCTGCCGCGCCCTGCAGACCGACGCGACCGGCTTCGAGCAGTCGCCGACGATGATCGACCTGCTGCACCTGCTCGCCCCCGCCACCGCGCTGTCGGACGCGCTCGCGCTCGCCAACCGGCGCGACCGCGCCACGCACACCGGCCTGCTCGACGTCTACTCGACCGGCCTCGTGTCCACCTACGACGCGCTGACCGGCGAGGACACGCAGGAGGTCGCCGACGACGCGCTGTCGCGGCTGCGCCGCTGGGTGCGCGCCGCGAACGCCGCGCCGGACGAGCTCAAGGCGGTCATGGAGGCCGAGGGCGTCACCGAGGTCAGCGCGCTGGCGAACCTCGGCTACGAGCGCTTCTCCGTGCGCCTCGACGAGGTCCGCTCCGTGAAGGCGTCGGTGGCCGAGGGCGTCGGGATGTTCGTGGACTTCGCGGGGCGCTCGCTGCTCGTCGCGGTGCTCGGCCCGGCGGGCCTGCCCGGCCTGCTGGCCGCGCTCGGCTCCTACACGGCCGGCATGCTCGTCCGCGAGGGCCTGCTCGGCGTCGAGTACCAACTCGAGAGCGTGCAGAACCTCTCGACGCTCATCGCCGAGGCGGCGACGTTCGGCTTCGACGAGCTGCTCATCGAGAACGTCATCAAGGAGCTCGTGCCGACGGGCGCGGCGGCGGGCCGGATCTTCGGCGCGCAGGGCCTGAGCGGCGCAGGCGAAGTTCGCGCAGGAGTACCTCAAGGGATCGGGCGCGAAGCTCTTCGAGAAGGCCGCGCAGAACATGGTCGAGGGCTCGAGCTTCCCGACCGCCGACCAGCTGCTGGCCCGCGCCGGGCACGCGTTCGCTGCGGCCGGGCTCAAGGGGCTGAGCACGAAGCTCCTGACTGCGCCGAACGTCTTCACGCCGACGGCGGAGCGCTTCCGCGAGAACCTCAAGAAGATCATCCTCAACGGCCCGCCGCCGAAGGCCGCGCTCGGCTACGCGATGGCCAAGGAGCTGACCGACATGTACGCGTCGGCGGACTGGGGCAACACGACGCTCGAGCAGAAGCTCGCGCGCGTCACGAAGACGGGCCTGATCTCGGTCGCGAGCGCCGTGCCGGTGTCCGCGGCGTTCACGAACCTCGGCGAGCGGGAGGCGGCGCGCGCGAAGAAGCTCGCGAAGTCGCAGCCCGGCGTGTTCTACGGGCGCCTGCAGGCGGACCCGGTGCTGGGCGCCGCGTACGACACGTACGTGCAGGGCGTGAAGGACCTGCGGTTGCCGGGAGTCAAGGCGAAGAGCTTCACGCAGTGGGTCGCCGGCCAGACCGAGCACGACCTCGTCAAGCCAGCGGCGAGCGCGATCAAGAGCATGGACGAGGTCATGACCCCGCACGCGACGCAGCGCTGGAACCGCTGAGGCCTGTTACGCGATCGTGTGCGTGCCCGCGAGCGCGAGCACCGCGACGCCGAGCACGACGCGATAGGCGACGAAGACGCCCGTCGTGTGCGTCGTGAGGAACTTCAGGAGGAACGCGATCGAGGCGTAGCCGGTGACGAACGCGAGCAGCGTCGCGACGGCCGTCGGCCCGACGCCGACGGCGCCCTCCGCGCTGCCGTCGATCACGCCGCGCAGCTCGAAGAGCCCGCTCAAGACGACCGCCGGGACCGACAGCAAGAACGAGAAGCGCGCCGCCGCGACGCGGTCGAAGCCGAGGAACAGGCCGGCGGTGATCGTCGCGCCGGAGCGCGACACGCCGGGGATGAGCGCGAGCGCCTGCGCGAAGCCGACGACGATCGCGTCGCGGCGCGTGATCGTCTCGATCGAGCGCTCCCGCGTTGCGACCTTCTCGGCGACGAGCAGCAGCAGGCCGAGCGCGATGAGCGTCGTGCCGATGATGTAGAGGTCGCGCGCGCCGTTCTCGATCTGGTCTTTGAACGCGAGGCCGAAGACCGAGATCGGGATCGTGGCGAGAATGAGGTACCAGCCGACGCGCGCGTCGAGCTCCTTGCGCAGGGCCGGGTCGCGCAGCGAGGCGAGCCAGGCGCGCGCGATGCGCCACAGGTCAGCGCGGAAGTACAGGACGACGGCAGCCATCGTCCCGAGCTGGATGACGGCGGTGAATGCGGCACCCGGGTCGTCCCAGCCGAGGAACGCCGGGACGATGCGCAGGTGGCCCGAGCTCGAGATCGGGAGGAACTCGGTCAGGCCTTGCACGATGCCCAGGACGATGGCCTGGAGGAGATCCACTGACGAGAACGCGGACGGACGGTCCGCGTGCGGCGCTAGTCGCCGAGCTCGATCGAGGAGATGCTGACCGTGGTGGCTGGCCGGTCGGCGCCGGCGGTCGCCACGTTGTTGAGGCGGTCAAGGGTGTCCTCGCCCTCGGTGAGCCGGCCGAAGACGGTGTGTACGCCGTCCAACCACCCCGCGGCGTCGGCCGTGACGACGAAGAACTGCGACCCGTTTGTGTTCGGCCCCGAGTTGGCCATGGCGAGCGCTCCGTACACGACCTTGTGGTCGTTGAACTCGTCCTCGAACTGGTAGCCGGGCCCACCTGTGCCGGTGCCCTGCGGGCAGCCGCCCTGGACCATGAAGTCCTTGATGATCCGGTGGAAGGTCAGCCCGTCGTAGAAGCCGTCGGTGGCGAGCTTCTTGAAGTTGGCGACGGTCGTCGGCGCGTCCTCGTCGAACAGCTCGAAGATCATCACGCCCTCGGTGGTGCGCATGGCGGCATGAGACATGGCGGGCAGCTTACGGAATGCCGGCGACCGTCACGTTGCCGACCGCAACGCGGGGGTCCGACGGCTCACCGGCCTGCGTGACGTAGATCAGCAGGAGCTGGAGCTTGTCGTCGGACTTCTTGAGCAGTGAGACGAGCTTGCCGTCGGTCACCTTCTTGATGTCCGTGAGGTGCTCCCAGCGCTTGTCGAGGATGTCCTCCGGGATCGCCTTGGCGTTCACAGCGCCGTAGAGCTCGACGTTGAAGCCCTTGGTCTTGGTCGCGATCTTGATCGCGCGCAGGTCGTACGGCTTGCCGAGGTCCAGCAGCAGGCCGGCGCCGATCGGCTTGCCGTCGGCGGGGACGCTGACGTCCCACACCGTGCTCGCGCTCTTGTCGATCGCGTTCGCGGCCGGGCCGAACTCGGCGCCCGCGCGCTTGGCGGGGTCGTACGTCGAGGCGGCGTCCTTCTTGAACGCGACGAGCTCGGCCTTCGGCGTGGCGGGCGGGGGCGGCGGCGTGTTGGCGGCGGGCGGGGGTGGCGGGGTCGCGGCCGGGGGCGTCACGGCGGGCGGCGTGACCGCGGGCGGGGTCACCGGGGGCGGCGTGACGGGCGGCGGGGTCGTGCCGTTCGGGATGAGCGGGTTGCTGCCGGCCGGGGGCGGGGTGACCGCCGGTGGCGTCGTGCCGGGCCCGGTGGCTCCCGGCGTGACGACGGCGGCCGGTGGTGTCACCGCCGGTGCCGCCCCTGCGATCGGCGCGCCATCGCCCTGAGACGGGGCGGCCGCCTGGCGCTCGGCGTCGGTCGTCAGCGCCGCGTAGCTCGCGACGACCGCGGCGCAGACGAGCAGCAGCGTCACGGCGACGACGGTGAACGCGGCGCGCCAGCCGGGGCGCGCGCCAAGGCGCCCGGGGGCGGCCGTGCCGCACTCCAAACACCAGTCCTGGCCGGCCTTCATCGCCGCGCCGCACGTCTCGCAGGCGAAGTCGGGAACGACCACCGGTGCGTCGCCGCCCGGTGGCTGAGGCGCGACCTCGGCGGTCGCGTCACGGTCTCTCAACAGCAGCGCCACGGTTCAGAGGGTAACGCGCGCCGTCGTTTCGAGTTGCGCTACTGGACGGCTCGGCTACCCGATCGCGACGGCGTGGCCGGCCTGTTGGAAAGCTGGGTCGCGGTCAGACCTTCGCCGGCTCGGCGCGGATGCGCCGGCCACGGACGCGCTCGCCGTCGATCGCCTCGGCGATGCGCTCGGCGTCGCCGGCGGGGACCGACAGGAACGCGAAGTGCTCGAGCACCTTGACGTTGCGCACGGCCTCGCCGTCGACCGCCGCGGCCTTCGTCACGGCGTGCACGAGGTCGGCGACCTCGATGCCGGCCGACCGCCCGCCGCTGATGATGAGCTTCGCGAAGGGCTCGTCGCCGTTGTGCTTGAGCTGCGGCTTCGTGTGGCGCTTGGGCTTCTCGACGACCGCGGCGGGCGCGACGGTGGCGCCGGCCTCCCAGGGCGTGACCTTGACGCCGGTGTGCTTCTCGATCGCCTCGAGCTCCTTCTCCTGCTTGGGCTCGACGAACGTGATCGCGCGGCCGCTGCGACCCACCCGGCCGGTGCGCCCGATGCGGTGCACGTAGACGTCGGGCGACCGCGGGACGTCGAAGTTCACGACGTGCGTCACGGTCGAGATGTCGAGGCCGCGGGCGGCGACGTCGGTCGCGACGAGGATCGGCACGCGGCCGCCCTTGAAGCCGAGCATGACGCCGTCGCGCGAGCCCTGCGACATGTCGCCGTGCAGCGCCTTCACGTTGAAGCCGCGATCCTTCATCTTCTTGTAGAGCTTGTCGGTGCCGATCTTCGTGCGCGCGAAGACGATCGCCTGGTCGGGCCGCTCGGACTCGAGCACCTCGACGAGCTTGTCGGCCTTGTCGGCGGTCTTGACCGAGACCTGGAACTGCTCGACCGAGTCGACGGTGAGCGTCGCGGACTGGACCTTCACGAGCACCGGGTCGTAGAGGTAGTTGTCGGCGAGCGCGCGGATCGGCGGCGGCATCGTCGCGGAGAACAGCGCCGTCTGGCGGCTGTTGGGCGTCAGGCGCAGGATCTTCTCGACGTCCTCGAGGAAGCCGAGGTCGAGCATCTCGTCGGCCTCGTCGAGCACGACGAAGCGGCAGGAGTCGAGCACGAGCGAGCGGCGGTTGATGAGGTCGAGCACGCGCCCGACGGTGCCGACGACGATGTGCCCGCCGGCCTTCAGCTGCGCCTGCTGGGTGCGGATCGGCGCGCCGCCGAAGACGGCGACGACGTCGGCGCCCCTGCGCTGGGCGTACGCGCGGATGGCCTGGGTGACCTGGATGCAGAGCTCGCGCGTGGGCGTGAGCACGAGCGCCTGCACCTCGGGCTCGGTCGGGTCGACGTACTCGATGATCGGCAGCCCGAAGGCGGCCGTCTTGCCGGAGCCCGTCTGAGCCTGTCCGATGACGTCCTGCCCCTGGAGCATGGGCGGGATCGCCTGTTCTTGGATCGGGCTGGGTGATTCGTATCCAACATCCTGCAGGGCCTGCAGGGTGCTGTCTGAGAGGCCGAGATCGGCGAAAGCTGTCATGTGCCTAGCAGCTTAGGAGGTCGGGGGCGCCGTGCGGTTACCGGATGTAGGACTTCGAGCCGCCTGTGCATACCACGGCGGTATGCTGAGCGCCATGAGCGTGCAGATCGCAGTACGCCTTGCCGAGGACGAGCTTGCGCGTCTCGACGCGGCGATCGCGCGCGGCGCCTTCGCCAGCCGGGCGGCGGCGGTGCGCGCGGGCCTGGTGGCAGTCCTCCGCGAAGAGCGAGAGGCGCAGATCGCCACCGCGTACCGGCGCGCATACGCGACCGACGCCGACGACCCGTCGATCGGCGAGGCCGGTCTGCAGCTCGGGGCCGCGCTGCTGGCGGCCGAGGACGGCGCCGGCGGGTCGTGAACCGGGGTGACGTCTACGACGTGCAGTGGCCGGGCCTCGGCATGCGACCAGCCGTGATCGCGACGCGACCGACGGCCATCCCGTACCTGACGAACGTCGCAGTGGTGCTCGTCACGACCCGCGTTCGCGGACTCCCGACCGAGGTCGAGCTCGGCGAGGCGCAGGGCCTTGTCGAAGGCTCCGTGGCGAACTGCGACAGCGTGCTCACCGTCCCCAAGTCTGCGCTCGCGACACGACGCGGATCGCTGGGTCCGTCCGAGTCGCGTTCCTTCGACCATGCACTCCGCTTGGCGTTGGCGCTCGACTGAGCTTCGCTACGGGCTCGCCGCGGCGCGCACGGACGCCGCTTGCGCGTGGTCGGCGGCCAGCTCGTCCAGCCGCTGGGCGGCGAGGCGGATGCGCCGGTCGACGTGCGCCGCCGCGACGGCGCGGGTCTCGCGCTCGCAGTCCCACAGGCACTCGACCGCGACGTCGCCGCCGAACGTCGGGTCCGTGCCCGCCAGCGCGGTGACGACGTAGCGCCGCCCGTAGGAGTACGGGATCTCCTCGTAGGCGCGCGTGAGCTCCTCGAACGGGCCGTGAAACGGGCAGCGCGCCAGCGCTTCGGCGAGCGAGCAGACGACGTAGACGTCGCCGTCGAGGCCGCGGTCGAGCTCGCGCGTCAGCGCCGCTCGGGCGGGCGAGACGTCCTCGTTCTCCGCCCACGCCGCGAGCATGCCTGCTGCCTTGCGCCGCCGCGCCCAGTCGTCGGAGCCCAGCCAGTCGTGCGCCAGCGCGCGCGTCTGCGACAGCGGCATCGCCTCCAGCGCCAGCGCGATCGCGCCCTGCAGCTTGCCGCGCTCGGCCTGCGACGTGTTCTCCTCGGCGATCGCGAGCACCTCGCGGCGCCCCTGCTGACCCAACGCGAGGATCGCGGCCCGGCGCATCGGCAGGTCAGGCGCGTTGGCCGCGGCGACGAGCAGCTCGACGTCGTACGGCGTCGTGCGCTTGGCGAGCTCCTCGGCGATCTGCGCCCAGCGCGAGGACTCCGTGATCGCGAGCAGCTCGACCGTGTACATCTCGTGGGGCTTGACCTGCCGCTCGCGGGGGCGCCACGCGCGGCTGACGGGCGCGGCGTCGGCGCGCTGCTCGAGCTCGAGCGCCCGCGCGATCGCCGGGTTCTCGACGGACCACAGCGTCCACGGCCGCTCGCGCGGGTCGATCCCGGACAGCGCCTCGCGCAGCGCGTCGGGCGTGTCGAAGCGCGCGAGCAGGATCGCGTCGAGGCCCGCGACGACCTCCGGCCACGGAGGCCCGTGCGACGCAGAGCCGGCGTCGCCACCGACGAGGCCCTCGAGCGCGCGGGCCCACGCGGCGCCGTAGGCGACGTACTCGCGCAGGACGCGGCGCGCGCCGTCGTGGCCGCGCACCGCCATCCGGCCGAGCATCGCGAGGATGTCCTGCGCGGTCTCGGAGTCCTCGTCCGGGCTGTCGCGAAGCCACCCCTCGAGCGGCGCGAGGTCGAGGCCGACGTCGAGCGCGAGCGTCGCGTGGTAGTCGTCGCGAGCGTCGAGCTGGCGATCCCAGCGCGGGTCGTTGAAGACGCAGTGCACGAGCAGCGCGTGGGACACCGCGCGGTCGGCGTCCATCGCCCAGAGGTAGCCGGAGCCGAGCCCGCGCTGCAGCATGCCGAGTGGGTCGGCGGCATCGGCGAGCGTGGGGGGGTTGGCGGGCACCGAGCGATCGTGCCACGTTGCGAGCCCGTCCACCCGGCGCCGCCACTCGCTCAAGCCGGCCGGCCCCGGCGCCGATGCATCCCGGTGGCAATGGATCTCGCGATCATCCCCTCGGCGCAGGTCGATGCCACCGTGCTGCGCGCGTCGCTGGATGCGATCGTCTCGATCGACGCCGCCGGCATCGTGCTCGAGTTCAACCCCGCCGCCGAGCGGATGTTCGGCTACACGCGCGAGGAGGCGCTCGGAGCGGACATGGCCGAGCTCATCGTCGCGCCGGCCATGCGCGAGGCCCACCGCCGCGGCCTGCGCCGCCTGACCGGCGGCGGCGAGCCGCGCATCCTCGACAAGCGCGTCGAGCTCGAGGCCTGCCGCGCGAACGGCTCGACCTTCCCCGTCGAGATCGCGATCACCCGGATGAGCGGCTCGGACGCGACGTACACGGGCTTCATCCGCGACATCACCGACCACAAGCTCGTCGAGCAGGAGCGCGCCGAGCGGATCGCGCGCCAGGCGCTCGTCGTCGCGCTCGGGCAGAGCGCGCTCGCCGGCCTGGACCCCGCCGACCTCTGCGCGTCGGGCATCTCGACGCTCGTCGAGGGGCTCGGCGTCGGTCGCGGCGTCGTGCTGACGCTCGAGCCGGGCGGCGGCCTGCGTCGTGAGGCGGCGGTCGGGCTCGGCCCGCTCGCGGGGCACGGCGAGCCGGCGGGCGAGGCGCAGGCGGCCCTGCTGCAGCGCACGATCGACGCCGGCGGCACGCTGCGGCTCACCGGCGAGTCGCTGGTGCGAGCCACGGGCGCGATGCCCGCCGCGCAGGGCCTCAGCTCCGTCCTCGCAGTCACGCTGCAGGGCGACCGCGGAGCGACGATCGGGATGCTCGCCGTCGGCGCCGTCGACCCGGACGGCATCCGCGCCGGCGACGAGGGCTTTGTTCAGGCGATCGCGAACGTCGTCGGCACGGCGATCGCGCGCTGGCGCGCCGACGAGGAGGCGACCCGCCTCGGCTTGCAGGATCCGCTGACCGGCCTGGCCAGCCGTGCGCTGTTCGAGAACCGCCTCGAGCAAGCACTCGACCAGGCGCGCCGCGAGCAGCGCGACGCCGCGGTGCTGTTCGTCGACCTCGACGGCTTCGGCCGGCTCAACGACGGCTTCGGCTACCGCACCGGCGACGAGGTTCTCGCCGGCGTCGGCGCGCGCCTGCAGTCGGTCCTGCCCGCCGACGCCACCGCCGGGCGCCTGGCGGGCGACGACTTCGCGGTGCTGCTGCCCGGCGTGGCGTCCGAAGGCGAAGCGCTCGACCTCGCCAAGCGCATCGGCTCGGCGCTGTCGGAGCCGATGCTCGCCGGCGGGCGCGAGCTGACGATGACCGCGAGCATCGGCGTCGTGCTGACCGAGCGCGGCACGGCCTCGGTCACCGAGGTGCTCCGCACGGCGACCGTCGCCGCGATCCGGGCGCGCGAGCGCGGCGGCGACCGCGCCGAGCTCGCCACGCAGGGCATGCGCCGGCGGCTGCTGCACGCCGCCGAGATCGAGCAGGGCCTGCGCCGCGCGCTGAGCGACGGCGAGCTGCGCCTGCACTACCAGCCGATCCTCGACCTCTCCAGCGGCACGATCACTGCCGTCGAGGCGTTCGTGCGCTGGCAGCACCCCGACCACGGCCTGCTCGCGCCCGCCCAGTTCCTCGCCGCGGCCGAGGCGACCGGGCTCGCTGTCCCGCTCGGCGCCGAGATCCTGTCGCTCGCCTGCGTCGAGCTCGCGCGCTGGGAGCGCGAGCTGGGCTCGGACGTCGCGGCGCCCGCGGTGCACGTCAACGTCTCCTCGCGCCATTTCGCGGCGCCCGGCCTCGCGGGCACGGTGTCGCGCGCGCTGCGGCGCAGCGGCCTGCGGCCGGATCGGCTCGTGCTCGAGATCGCCGAGACGATGTTCACGGGCGAGGGGCAGGCCGCGATGGCGCAGCTCGACGACCTGCGCAGCGTCGGCGTCCGGATCGCGCTTGACCGCTTCGGCACCGGCTACTCGTCGCTGGCGGCGATCCGCCAGCTCCCGTTCGACGCGCTGAAGGTCGACTCGTCGTTTCTCACGGAGCTCGGCTACGGCACCCGTGACGCGCGCCTGGTCGAGGCCATGATCCAGATCGGGCACTCGCTCGGCCTGCCGATGACCGCGGCGAAGGTCGAGACCGAGGAGCAGTTGCGCCTGCTGCGATCGCTCGGGCTCGATCGCGCGCAGGGCGAGCTCTTCGCGCCGCCGCTCTCGGCCGACGCCGCGCTCGAGCTCGTGCGCTCGGGGCACGTGTGGTCGGGTCTCCTGGAGGCGACGCGCCCCGATCCGGCGCACGCCGTCGGTGCTGCCGGCGGCGGAGGCGCCCGCCCGCCGGCAGTGGCGCCCGAGGCGACGCTCAGCCTCGGCCAGGCCGCGCGGGCGCTGCGGATCTCGACATCGACCGCCCGCCGCTGGGCCGACGAGGGCCGGCTCGGCACGACGCGCACGGCCGGCGGGCACCGCCGCTTCGCCGCGTCGGAGGTGCGCCGGCTGCTCGCCGAGCGCGGGCGCCCGCAGGTCGCCGCGGCCGACGCCCCGCGCCGCGCGCTGCCCGGGCTCGCGGCCCTCGTCGAGAGCCATGGCGCGGCGCTCGCGGACCTCAGCTGGCGCGGACTGTACGGCGAGCTGCGGTCGGGGTTCTTCGTCGACCCGGAGGGCGTCGCCGCGGCCGAGGGCTGGCTCGGCGCGCTGTCGTCGGCGGCCGCGACCGCGAACTACGAGATGCTGCACGCGGCCACGAGTGCGCTCATGCGGGCCGCCGAGCGTGGCGGAGCGTCCCTGCTCGAGCGCCATCTCGCGATCGAGCGCTTCTGCGAGGCGGCCGCACGGGCGCTCGCCCGGCGGTCGTGTCCGCGCGAGGAGATCCTCGCCGTGCGGCGGCTGTTCGCCGCAGTCGATCAGCGACAGCTCGCCGATGCGGGCTGACAGCTCAAGGTCTTGCGATCCCGGCCGACCACGGAGAGCAGACACGCACGGCCGGCCGACCGCGCCGGCGATCCCGGAAGGACCTCCTGGCAATGCTCTTCGACGATCTCTCCTTGTCGTCGCCGGCCGACGGTGACGCGACCGACGCGCCCGGGATCGGGCTGATCGACAGCGCGGGCGCGCCGGCGCCCGAGGCGCTGAGCGGCGCGGCCATCGCCGCCGCCGTCGCACGCGAGCTGTACGAGTGCGGTCGCGAGGTGCGCTTCGCGCTCGTCCCGGCGCGCGGCCGCGTGACGGTACTCCTGTGCGACCTCGACGGCGCGGTCATGTCGCACCTGACGCCCGCGGGCGCGCTGGAGATCGCGACCGGCGGGCCGGTCCCGGGCGTTCGCCGCGGCTGACGCGGGCGGTCACGCAAAGAATCCCCGTGCGCCAGGTTGGCGCGAGTAGTCTCGCCGCCATGAGACGCCTTCTTGTCGGGCTGGTCGCGCTGTGCACATTCGTCCCGGCCGGACCCGCGCTCGCGGCCGGCGACCCCGACGACAGGATCGTCATCAGCGGCTCCGTGCTCGTCGATCGCGGCGAGACGGTGCGCGGCGACGTCGTGGTCGGCCAGGGCGATGTGCTGATCCGCGGCCGCGTCCGCGGCGACGTCGTCGTGCTCGATGGCGACGTGACGATCCGCGGCAGGGTCGGCGGGGACGTCGTGACGGTCGGCGGTCGCGCGCGGCTCGGCCGCGCCGCGCGCATCTCGGGCGACCTCCTCTACGTCGACAAGAAGCCGCGGACGGTGAAGGGCGCGACGGTGTCGGGGGAGACGAAGAAGTTCGACGGCGGGTCGCTCTCCGACACGCTCGCCAAGCTCGCGATCGGGATCTGGGTCGCGTTCTCGGTCTCGCTCCTGCTGCTCGGCCTGCTGCTGCTGCTACTCGCGCCGCGCGCCGCCGACGCGATCGGAAAGACC
This sequence comes from uncultured Actinomycetes bacterium, assembly GCA_963743055.1. Lineage (GTDB taxonomy): Bacteria > Actinomycetota > Thermoleophilia > Solirubrobacterales > Solirubrobacteraceae > CADCVQ01. Next base: position 158,537 of record CAVUOK010000014.1, read on the forward strand.
GCGAAGACGATGCTCGGCGTGTCGATCGGCGTCGGCGTCGGGGTCTTCATCCTGCTCCCGGTTCTCGCGGCGCTGCTCAGCGTGACGCTCGTCGGGACGCCGCTGGGGATCATCCTCCTGCTGCTGCTCGGGCCGCTGTTCGCGATCGCGTACGTCACGACCGGTCTTGCGATCGGGCGCTCGATCCTCAAGGACTCGCGGATCCCGGCGTTCCTGCTCGGCATGCTCATCCTCTGCCTGCTGACGCTCGTCCCGTTCCTGGGCGCGCTGGTGGCGCTGCTCGCGGTGATCTTCGGGCTCGGCTTGCTGTTCACGACGCTGTTTCGCGTGCGCAGCGCCTGAGCCTCGGCCTGAGCTGGCACGATGGACGGCGCGATGGACGAGCGCCTGCGAGTGGACAAGTGGCTGTGGGCGGCGCGCCTGACGAAGACGCGCTCGCTTGCCGCCGAGGCGGTGAAGGGCGGGCGGGTGCAGGTCAACGGGCAGCGTGCGAAGCCGAGCAAGGAGGTCGGCGCGGGCGATCGCCTGGAGATCTCGATCGGGCAGACGCGCCGCGCGCTCGTCGTGCTGGGCGTGTCGCCGCGGCGCGGGCCGGCGAGCGAGGCGCAACTGCTCTACGAGGAGTCGGCCGAGAGCGTCGCCGCGCGGGAGGTTGCCGCGGCGCAGCGGCGGCTCGCGGGTCCGCCGCCGGGCGCGGACCTCCCCGGCCGCCCAACCAAGCGCGACCGCCGGCGCTTCGAGGCAACGCGTCGCGGCCGGAACTGAAGCAGGTCGGGGGCGTTCCTACCGCGGTAGGCCGCACCGCGGTATGGTCAACCCATGAAGGTGGACAAGCTAAGCGTCTCGTTTGACGCGGAGCTCGGCGACGCCGTCCGTGCGGCGGCGAAGCGAAGCGGTGGCGGCCTATCCCGTTGGCTCGCCGACGCGGCGGCTGCGCGGCTACGTGCCGAGGCGCTGGCCGACTTCCTCGATGCGTGGGAGGCCGAGCACGGAGAGCTCACCTCCGAGGAGCTCGCGAGAGCCGCCGAGGAGCTCGGGCTTCCGGAGTCTTCCGTCGTCAGACCCGCGGCATGACCGCACTGGTGCTCGACGCCGGGGCCTTCTTGGCGGTGGACCGGGGCGATCGTGCCATGCTCGCTCGGCTGCGCATGGCCCAGCGGGGCGGGATCGAGCTGCGCAGCACCGGCGCGGTGATCAGCCAGGTCTGGAGAGATCCCACAGGGCGTCAGGCGAACCTCGCCCGCCTGCTCGAGTCGGTCGACGTGAAGGCTGTCGACGAGCAACTCGGACGAGACGCAGGGGTCCTCCTCGGTCGAGCCGGCACGAGCGACGCGGTCGACGCGAGCGTCGTGGCCATCAGTCGCACCGGCGACCGCATAGTGACAAGTGACCGCGGCGACATCGCCCCGCTGATCGCCGCCTCACCGCGCTCGAGCTTCATCACCGACTGCTAGCACCGAGGAAGCTTGGAAGGGCAACGTGCATCTGTTGAGCGCCTACAAGCGCCGACTTGACGATGCCCGCACTCGACCTGCTGCATCTCGGGGGCGCTCGCTGCGAGCTCGAGCCGCCGCCTGACCAGCACCCGGTTGCGCTGCCACGGCCTCGGAAGAAGGACTCAAAGCCGCAGTCGCTCGCTGTGCCACGAGCCGACCAGGACACGCCCCAGGCTCAGAAGCCCGAACGTGGCGCATCGGGTACTGAGGATTCACGCCCCCCAGCGAGCGGAGACGCAGGTGACGTTGGACGCACGAATGACGCGCCACGAACGTCTGGCGAGGGAAAAACTCGTCCGGCCGCGGGCTCTGCTGGAGACAGCCTGCCTCCAAATGTCGCGCCCGCGACGCCGTTGAACAGCGGCGGCGTGGGATAAGCAAACGTATGGCTGTGGGCACCGTCGAGCAGATCACGTGCATGCCCGTGCGTGAGTCGGTCGAGCGTACAGCGATCCAGACGTCCGACGCTCCGCGACCAATGCCTCAGGCGCTGCCCATGATGAGCGGAGGCCATACCGGGAAGCCGTGACCGGGAGTCGTCGTCGGTCCATCTGCTGCGACGGTGTCGCTGGCGTCGACGCCGCGCCCGGAGGGCAAGTGCGGTTCATCGCCGGCACGCGTGGTCGCTCGGACCGCGCCACGATCGCGCGTCAGGTTCAGCGGCCACGCAAGCTGTCGCAATGCAGTGGCCCGGTTTTGCGGTCACCATTCGCGACACTTGAGAGGTGACCGCTTCGAGTGTGTGGCTCAGGTGCTTCCCGACGAGCATCTCGTCGGCAGGGTGGCTGTGCGGGTGCTCGAGGATCGAAGTAAAGCTCGTCGACGTGGGTGGGGACACCTGGTACAGATAGCCAGCGCCTCCGGACGGGCGCATGTGCGCCGAGCAATCGCTGACGCCGACAGCACCAGTCAGCCCCCTCTTTGACGCCCGCTGAGGGGGCCAGGCGAGCACGCGCGACGGATACGGTGCGGTCGTGCTGATCGCTCGCCCGAGGCTTGTCGGCTCTGTCCTCATGATCGGCCCGACCCACGGCGGCCGGCTCCTGACCGTCGTGCTGAACCCGGAGCCGCTGGACGCCGGTGCGTGGCATGTCCGCACGGCGTGGATGTCGAGCGCCGCGCAGGCCAATCGCTACCGCCGTGATCGCTAGAGGGGCATCATGTAGCCATGCAAGACGACGAGATCACCTCCGACGAACTGGACGACCTCCTCGACACGGCCCAGACGTTGCACGTCGACCGCGCCGCGGACGGCACCGAGGTGCGCCTCTACGTCGCGGTTGATCCCGCCACGCTGCACGAACTCGAGCAGCGCGCAGCCGCTCAGGGCACCGACATCGGCGTTGCCGCCGCCCAGGCTCTGCGCGCCGGCGCACACGCCGCGTGACATCCCGCGCGCCGTTCGGCGGCGGAGGCACCGTTCGCGGGGGCGTCGGCGTGAGGTAGCCGCGCGGCCGGCGACGCGGCCTATCCTCGATCGCATGGCCGGGTCCTCATCGAAGGTGGCGACCTCCTCCTCCGAGCGGGCCACGCAGCTTGACGAGGTGCACGAGCGGCTCGCGCAGCTGACGCTGCGCGACGAGCACCGCCTGCGCCGGCGCGTCGACCGCGTGCGCCGCGGCCACGACGAGCTGGACGCGCTGCTCGCCGAGATCGCGCGGGGCGAGGCGACGGTCGCCCGGCGGCGCGCCGCCGTGCCCGCCGTCAGCTACCCGCCGCAGCTTCCCGTGAGCGCCCGCCGCGACGACCTGCTCGCCGCGATCGGCGACAACCAGGTCGTGATCGTCGCCGGCGAGACCGGCTCGGGCAAGACGACGCAGCTACCCAAGATCTGCCTCGAGCTGGGGCGCGGGGTCAGGGGCGCGATCGCTCACACGCAGCCGCGCCGGCTCGCCGCGCGTACGGTCGCCGAACGGATCGCCGAGGAGCTCGGCGTCTCGCTCGGCGAGGCGGTCGGATACGCCGTTCGGTTCTCCAACGTCTCGCAAAAAGACACGCTCGTCAGGCTCGTCACCGACGGCCTGCTGCTCGCCGAGATCCAGCACGACCGCCTGCTGCGCCGCTACGACACGGTCATCGTCGACGAGGCGCACGAGCGCAGCCTCAACATCGACTTCCTGCTCGGCTATCTGCATCGCCTGCTGCCCGAGCGCCCCGACCTCAAGCTCGTCATCACGAGCGCGACGATCGACCCCGGCCGCTTCAGCACGCACTTCGGCGACGCGCCGGTCGTCGAGGTGTCCGGCCGCACGTACCCCGTCGAGGTGCGCTACCGGCCGCTCTCCGTCGAGGCGCCGACGGAGGACGACGAGGACGCGCTCCTCGACCGCGACCCGGTCGACGCCATCGGCGACGCCGTCGAGGAGCTGCTGCGCGACGGCCCCGGCGACGTGCTCGTGTTCCTCTCCGGAGAGCGGGAGATCCGCGACGCCGCCGAAGCGCTGACCGGCCGCCTCGACTCGAAGATCGAGGTCCTCCCGCTCTACGCCCGCCTCGCCCCGCAAGAGCAGCAGCGCGTGTTCAAGCCGCACGACGCGCGCCGCGTCGTGCTCGCGACGAACGTCGCCGAGACGTCGCTCACCGTGCCCGGCATCGGCTCGGTCGTCGATCCCGGCACGGCCCGCATCAGCCGCTACAGCGCGCGGCTGAAGGTCCAGCGGCTGCCGATCGAGCCCGTCTCGCAAGCCTCCGCCAACCAGCGCAAGGGCCGCTGCGGCCGGCAATCGGACGGCATCTGCATCCGCCTCTACGCCGAGGAGGACTTCGACCAGAGGCCCGCCTACACCGATCCCGAGATCCTGCGCACGAGCCTCGCCTCGGTGATCTTGCAGATGGAGTCGCTCGGCCTCGGCGAGGTCGAGGACTTCCCGTTCCTGGACCCGCCCGACCGCCGCCAGATCCGCGACGGCATCGCACTGCTGCACGAGCTCGGCGCGCTCGACCCTGCGGCCGAGGACCGCTCCAAGCGCCTCACGCCGCTCGGCCGGCGCCTCGCGCAGCTGCCCGTCGACCCGCGCCTCGGGCGGATGGTGCTCGAAGCCGACCGCCTCGGCTGCGCGGACGAGCTCGTCGTGATCGCGGCCGCGCTCTCGATCCAAGACCCGCGCGTGCGACCGCTCGAAGAGCGCGCCCAAGCCGACCAGCAGCACGCGCGCTTCAAGGACGAGCAGTCGGACTTCACCGGCTTCCTCAACTTGTGGAACTACCTGCGCGAGCAGCAACGCGACCTCTCCGGCAACCAGTTCCGCAAGCGCTGCAAGGCGGAGTACCTGCACTACCTGCGCGTCCGCGAGTGGCAGGACCTCGCGGGCCAGCTGCGTTCGTCGGCGCGCTCGGTGGGCGTGACGATCAATCAGGAGCCGGCGGACCCGCAGCACGTCCACGTCGCGTTGCTGGCGGGCCTCTTGTCACACGTCGGCCTGCGCGACGTCAGCCGCCGCGACTACCAGGGCGCCCGCGGCGCGCGCTTCGCGATCCAGAACGGGTCCGTGCTCGCGCGCAAGCAGCCGTCCTGGGTGATGGTCGCCGAGCTGATGGAGACCAGCCGGCTGTGGGGTCGCACCGCCGCGCAGATCCAGCCGTCGTGGATCGAGCCGCTCGCCAAGCACCTCCTGAAGTACACGTACGAGGCGCCGCACTGGGAGCGCAAGCGCGGCTCGGTCGTCGCGACGGAGCGCGCCACGCTCTTCGGCCTGCCGGTCGTCGCGGGGCGCAAGGTCGCCTACGGCGCGATCGACCCCGAGCTGGCGCGCGACCTCTTCATCCGCTGCGCGCTTGTCGAGGGCGACTGGCAGACACGCCACGAGTTCGTCGCCGAGAACGCGCGCGTCCTCGAAGAGCTCGAGGAGCTGGAGCACCGCGCCCGCCGCCGCGACATCCTCGCCGGCGACGAGGCGATCTTCGCCTTCTACGACGCGCGGATCCCCGAGGACGTCGTGTCGGTCGCGCACTTCGACCGCTGGTGGAGGGCCGCTCGCCGCGCCGAGCCGGGGCTCCTGACCTTCCCGCGCGACCTGCTGGTCGACGCGGACGACGCCACGGACCTGCTCGATCGGCGCGCGCGCCCGGACTCCTGGCGCCAGGGCGAGCTCGACCTCGCACTCAGCTATCGCTTCGAGCCCGGCACCGACGAGGACGGCGTCACGGTGCACGTCCCGCTGCACGCGCTGTCGCATCTGCTCGACGCGGGCTTCGACTGGCTCGTACCGGGCCTGCGCCACGAGCTTGTCGTCGCGCTCATCCGCTCGCTGCCCAAGGAGCTGCGCCGGCCACTTGTGCCGATCCCCGAGCTGGCGTCCGAGGTCGTCGCGGGGCTGTGGCCGCGCCGCGGGCGGCTCGTCGACGCGGTCGCGCGCGAGCTCGAGCGAGCGCGCGGCGTGCGCGTGGCGGGCGGCGGCTTCGACCTCACCCGCCTACCGGCGCATCTGCGGATGTCGTTTGCCGTCGAGGACGAGGACGGCGCCGTGCTCGCGCGTGGCGAGGATCTCGACGCGCTGCGCGCCGTGGTCGCGCCGCGGCTGCGGGCGCAGCTGACCGCCGCGACGGCTCACGTCGAGCGCTCGCGGTTGACCGACTGGACGATCGGCGAGCTGCCGCGGGCGATCGAGCTTCCGGGCACGACCGCGTACCCGGCGCTCGTCGACGAGGGCGAGACGGCCGGCGTCCGCGTCTTCGAGACCGCCGAGGCGCAGCGCGTGGCGATGCACGCGGGCACGCGGCGGCTGCTGGCGCTGACCGTGCCGTCGCCGCTGCGGGCGGTCCAGCGCGATCTCGGCCGCGCCGCCGCGCTGACGCTCGCCGGCGCGCCACACGGCGGGGCGGCCGCGCTGCTCGACGACGCGGTCGTGGCGGCGTTCGACGCGTCGATCGCCGAGGCCGGCGGCCCGGCGTGGGACAAGGCGGGGTGGACGGCGCTGCGCGCGCGGGTCGCGGGGACGCTGGCGGAGACGGCGGGGCGGCTTGTCGCGCTCGCCGTCGAGATCCTCGACGGTGCGCGCGAGGTGCGCCTCGCGCTCGACGCGCTCCCACCGGACGAGGCGCTGCGGGCGGCGCGCCTTGACGTCGCCGCGCAGGTCGGCGGGCTCGTGTACCCGGGCTTCGTGGCGGCGACGGGCGCGGCGCGGCTGCCCGACGTCGCGCGCTACCTGCAGGGCGCGGTGCGGCGGCTGGACCGGCTGCCCGACGCGCCCGCCGCCGACCGTGACCGGATGCGTGTCGTGCACGAGCTCGAGGCCGAGCTGCGCCGCCGCCGCGAGGGGTCGGGCGGGGCGTCGCACGACGCGCTGCGCGAGGTCGGCTGGATGCTGCAGGAGCTGCGCGTCTCGAACTTCGCGCAGGGCTTGGGCGTGCGTGGTCAGATCTCCGCGAAGCGGGTACGCCGCGCCCTGGAGGCCAGCGCTGCCGGCTCGTGAGGGGCGGGCGGCGCGCTCTGAGGTCGTTAGCAGCGATGATGCGGTCATGTGACAGTGGGCACACGAGTGGCCAAGAGCGTGCAAGTAGACGAGAATGCGGCGCCGGTGCACACTGGGGCAGCCAGGGATGGGGCGATGGGCGCAAGCGATCTGACAACGGATAAGCCGAACGCCGGCAACGGCGAGGTCGTCGACGACAACGACCGCCCTCGGGCTGCCAAGAACGGCCACTCCGCGAAGAAGCGCAAGAAGCAGAAGGCGCTGGCCGCCGTGGCGGCGAACGGCCATGCCAAAGGTCCCGCGTCGAACGGGTCGGTCGTGGCCGACGAGCGCACGCTCGAGCTGCCCGCGGTCGAGCCTGCCGAGGTGACGCAGGAGATCGAGGAGGTTGCCGAGGTCGAGATCGCGGAGGACATCGAGGAGCTCGACGAGGTCGGGCTCGCGGAGGATCTCTTCGACGACGAGGATCCCGCGGCCGTCGCCGAGGAGGATCCGGCCGGCGGCGGCCGTGGCTCCCGCCGGCGCGCGGCGAAGCGGGCGAGGGCCGCCGAGGCGGAGCCCAAGGTCGGTCGGCGCGCGGCGAGGAGGGCCAGGGCCGCCGAGGCCGAGACCAAGCTCGGCCGACGCGCGGCGAGGAAGGCGAGGGCCGCCGAGGCCGAGCCCAGGGTCGGGCGGCGCGCGGCGAGGAAGGCGAGGGCTGCCGAGGCGGAGCCAAAGCTGCGCCGGCGCGCGGCGAAGCGTGCCGAGGCCGCCAGGCGCGCGACCCCCGCGGGACGGCGCGCGCAGCTCGTCGCGACCGCCGCGTCGATCGCGGCCGCCGCGGAGGCCCGCGAGGCACCCGCGGCGAAGTACAAGCGCATCGGCAAGTACGCCCGCAGGCTCGCAGCGCTCGTCGCGCTCCTCATGCTCCCCGGCGCGGTCTACGCGCTCGCCGTCACCAAGGGGCCCGTCTCCGATCTGCCGCAGGCCGACGCGGCCTTCCTGAGCGAGCAGCTCATCACCGCCGACCAGCGCGTGCGCAAGCAGCTCGTCCGCCTGCGCCCGCTGCACACGTCCGCCGCGATCGCTCGCACGCGCGAGTCGCAGCTCACCGCGCGTTCGCTCGCGATCGAGCTCGACAGCAAGGGCGGCGCGCGCGCCGATCGCCTGCAACGCGCCCTGAAGCTCGAAGCCGCCTGGCTGGACGCAGTGGGCTCGGTCCTGGCCAACCCCCGCAGCGCGCTGGGCGAGGAGCTCGTCGCTCGCGACGTTGCACTGCGCTCCGCGCTGAAAGCGCTGCCGAGCACCGAGGGTCTGCGACGCAAGGGCGGCTCGCAGCAGCTGCGCGACTTCGCGCGGTCGCGCATCGCCGCGAAGCACTGAGCGGCGCACCCGTCCTCAGGCGACGCGCGCGACGACGAACTCGGCCTCCTCGGCCAGCGCCGTGCGCAGCCTGCGCTTGAGCTCGCCGTGGATCTGGCAGACGCGGCTCTCTGAGACCCCGAGCACCTCGCCGACCTCGCGCAGCGTGAGGTTCTTGACGTAGAGCAGCACCGCGACCTCGCGTTCGCGCCGCCCCAGCGCCGCGAACGCCTGGCGGAAGTGCTCCTTGGTCTCCTGCTTGGCCGACGCGCGGAACGGGTTGTACTCCTCGTCGTCCGACGCGAGCACGTCGAGGCGCTCGACCTTCGCGCCGTCGTGCGCGAGCACGAGCGAGTTCAACGACGTCATGTCGGACGCGACGAGGTCGCGCTGGCGGCGGCGCAGCTCGAGCGTCGTCATGTGCAGGCAGTCGGCGAGCTCGAGCTCGTCAGGGGCGCGGCCGTGCAGCGCGTGGAACTCGCCCTGCGCGCGGCGCACGTCGCGCTCCCAGCGGCGCAGCGAGCGCGGCGCCCAGTCCGACCGGCGCAGCTCGTCGATGACCGCGCCGTGGATCCGCGTCCACGCGAACTGCTCGAGCGTCGCGCCCTTCACCGGGTCGTAGCGGTCGATCGCCCGGATCAGGGCCTCGAGGCCCGCCGAGACGAGGTCGTCGACGTCGCAGCTCGCCGGCAGCTCGCCGAGCTTGCGGTAGACGATGAACTTCACGAGCGGCGCGTAGGTCAGGACGAGGCGGTCGCGCAGGCGCTCGTCGCCGCTGCGGTCGTACTCGCGCCACAGCGCCAGCGCGTCGCCGGCCTCGATCCAGCGTCGCGCGGGGTCGGACGCCGGGCGTGTGGCGCGCGAGCGGCTGAACAGCGAGGACATGCCATCTGTATCGCGTCTATGGGGTCAAGACCCCAAACGCTCGGCTGGATTTGGCCGCCTCGCGGCACCCGGTGAGCAGATTCCGGCCTGCGATGGGTAGGTTCGCTCAGATCGCGGGATCGAGCGTGATCTTGCCGGTCGTGCGCCGTTCGGCCAGGTCGCGCTGCGCCTGCGCCGCCTCGGCGAGCGGGTAGGCCGGCCCGGTGACGGCCCGCAGCTCCCCGCGCGCGACCCGCGCGAACAGGTCGGCGAGCGCCTCGTCGACCATCGCCGGACGTCCCAGGGAGTGCACGAGCCAGAACCCGACGACCGAGCGCGACGTGCGCATGAGGTCGCCGCTTCGCACGGTGTTGCTCTCGCCCGACGCGATGCCGTAGGTCACGAGCCGCCCGAACGGGGCGAGCGCCGCCAGCGACCGCTCGAACACCTCGCCGCCCGACATCTCGAACACGACGTCGACCCGCGCGCCCAGGTTCGCCTCGACGAGCCGCTCGGTGAGGCCGTCGGGCGTGCCGTCGATCGCCACGTCGGCGCCCAGCGCCAGCGCCAGCGCGCGCTTGTCCTCGGTCGATCCGGTCGCGATGATGCGGCCCGCGCCCATCGCGTGGCCGAGCTGCACGGCCAGCGACCCGACGCCGCCGGCCGCCGAGTGCACGACGACGCTCTCGCCCTCGCCGACCCGCCCGCACGTGCGGTACAGGTGCCAGGCCGTGAGTCCCTGGAGCAGCAACGCGAGCGCGGTGGCGTCCTCGACGCCGTCGGGGATCGCGAACGTCAGGCTGGCCGGCGCGGTCGCGTACTCCGCATAGCCGCCGTCGCCGCACAGCGCGACGACCCGTTCGCCGGTGTCCTCGCGCACGCCGGCGACCTCGGTCCCGGGGACGAGCGGCAGGACGTCCTTGGCGAGGTAGGTGTTCGTGCGCCGGTGCGTGTCGGCGAAGTTCAGCCCGGCGCGCGTGACGCGCACGAGCACCTCGCCGTCGCCCGGCTCGGGGACGGGCAGGTCGACAAGCTCCAAGACCTCCGGACCGCCGTACTCGGACATCTGGATCGCACGCATCCGGGCGCGAGGATAGTGGCTGCGCGGCACCCGCAGCGCGCTCGCGACCCGCCCCGGCGCGCGATCGCCGGCGAGCTGGATTTGTCATGCGCGCCGGCGATCTGCGACCCTCGCCTCGCGTGACCGGCCGCCCGAATCCCGGCTTTCCGAGCGACAGCACGATTCCGCTGCTGACCGCGTTCGTCCTGGCGCTCGCGTTTCTGGGCGTCGTCGTCGCGATCGGTCTGAGCGACGGCGCCGACGGCGCGCCGGCCGCCTCGAAGACGTCGACCGACTCGCTCGCCGATCCGACGCCGGTCGACGAGCTGCCGAAGGTCACGCTCACGCTCGACACCGCCGGCGCGGGGAGCGGCACGGTGCGCGTCGCGGGCGAGCCGCGCGTCTGCACCAGCGAGTGCCGCTTCAGCCTCGACCGCGACATCTCGGTGACGATCATCGCTCGCGCATCGCCCGGCTCGACGTTCGTCACGTGGACGGGATCCTGCGGCGGAGGACGCTTCTGCACGGTGCTGACCGACCGCTCGCGCACGGCCACCGCGCTGTTCTCGAAGAAGGAGAAGCCGGTGCCGGAGGAGCCCGTCGTGCCGGAGGGCCCCGACTGCGAGGACAAGATCGACAACGACGGCGACGGCAAGGTCGACATCGAGGACGACGACTGCCTGCTCGGTGAGAACGAGGACCCGGCGGACAACGCCGCCGCCCCGCCTGACGACACCACCACGCCACCGGCGGTCACCACCCCGCCCGCCGTCCCGATCGCGCCGCCGCCGGTCGTCCCGCCACCGCCGCCGCCGCCCGTCTTCACGCCACCGCCGCCACCACCTCCGCCGCCACCACCCGGCTTCCCGGAGTGATCGCCGCGGCGCAGGCGGCACGCGCCGAACGCGCCCACGGATTAGGGTCCCGGCGCATATGAGCGTCACTGTCGTCGGATCCATCGCCTATGACGCCGTGCGGACCCCGCACGGCGGGCGCGAGCGCATGCTGGGCGGCGCTGCCGTCCACTTCGCGCTGGCCGCGTCGTTCTTCGACGAGGTGCGCGTCGTCGGTCCCGTCGGCGACGACTTCGGCGAGGACGAGTACGCCGTCCTGCGCGGCCGCGATGTCGTCACGGACGACATCGAGCACGTCGCGGGCGGCAAGACGTTCTTCTGGAGCGGCGTGTACGGCGACAACATGAACTCGCGCCAGACCCTCGAGACCGACCTCAACGTCTTCGAGCGCTTCGATCCCAAGCTGTCGGAGGCCTCCAAGGAGTCCGAGGTCCTGTTCCTCGCGAACATCCAGCCCGAGCTGCAGCTCAACGTCCGCAAGCAGTGCGGCGGCGCCAAGTTCGTCGCGCTCGACTCGATGGACCTGTGGATGAACATCGCGCACGACGCGCTCGTCGCGGCGATCTCCGAGGTCGACTGCGTCATCCTCAACGACTCCGAGGTCACGCAGTTCACCGGCGAGCGCGAGGTCGTGACCGGCGCGCGCAAGATCATGGAGCTCGGCCCGAGCGTGATGGTCGTCAAGCTCGGCAAGTACGGCGCGGCGCTCGTCACGCCCGACGAGTCCTTCTGGATCCCAGCGTTTCCGGTCGACTTCGTCACAGACCCCACGGGCGCCGGCGACTCGTTCGCGGGCGGCTTCGTCGGCTGCATCGCCGCGCACGGCGGCGAGCTGTCGAGCGATGTCCTGCGCCTGGCGATGGCGTACGGCACGGCGATCGCGTCGTTCAACGTCGAGGAGTTCGGCACCGAGCGCGTCGCGCGGCTGACCGGCGAGGAGATCTCCGCCCGCGTCGACGAGCTACAGCGCATCACGGCCTTCAAGACCACCGCCGTCGCGCTGCGCTAATCCGCGGCGCATCCGGGAAGGCTCAGCGCTATGCGTAGACGTTCGGCTTTCTACCGGCGACGAGGTCCCGAGCGCAAGACGCTTGTGGCGCGGGTCCTCGAGCACGCCAGCGGCTCCGTCCGGCGGCGGCTGACCTCGCACCCGAAGCCTGTCCGCGCGGTCGCCGCCGCGGCGATCCCGGTGATCGTCGCCGTCACGATGCTGCGCAAGCGCGCCAAGCTGCACCCGGCCGCGACGCTCATCATCGGCTGCGGCACCCCGCTCGCCGCCGCCATCGCCATGCCGCCCGGCCGCCCGCGCTACGCGGCGATCGCCGCGGGCTACATGTACCTCTTCAAGCTGAGCTGGGAGCTGCCCTACGACGACCCCGAGTGGCTGCGCAAGCGGCTGCTCGTCGACGAGCCGATCCGCTTCGACACGCTCGTCGGCTTCGGCGTGCCGCCGGGCGTGCGGCTGCAGCGCGCGCTGCGCAAGGAGGACGGATCGGTGTCGCTGTTCGACATGGCCGTTACGGCGATCTACGGCTCGTGGTTCGTGCCGCACCTGCTGCTCGGCTATCTGCTCGTGCGCCACGAGCAGTACGTGCCGCGCGCGGGCGGGCGGCTGTCGGCCGCCTACCACCTCACGACGCCGTTCTACTGGTTGTGGCCCGAGGCCCCGCCGTGGTACGCGTCCGAGCACGAAGGCCGCATGAACGGCGAGATCGATCGCGTCGCGCGCCAGGTCGTCTGCCACATCTTCCACCGCCCGCCGCCGGGCGAGGGCTCGGTGCCCGGCAACCCGTGGGGCTCGATGCCGTCCGACCACATCTCCTCGGCGGCGATCACGGCGATGGGGCTCGGCGAGCTCGGGCCGGTCTACGGCGCGCTGGGCTGGACGTACGTCGCGGCGGCCTCGTTCGCGATCGTCTACCTCGGCGAGCACTACGTCGCGGACGTCGTCGTCGGGCTGGCGATCGCGGAGCTCGTGCGCCGTGGCGAGCCGTTCGCGGCGCCGGTCGTGCGCGCCGTGGCGCGCGCGCTCGAGCCCTGAGCGAGGTAGCGCCCGCGCCGCCGTCGCCTACAGCAGCTTGGGCGCGGCCTGCAGTGTGAGCATGCAGCCCAGACCGACGATCACCACCGCCGAGGCGGCCGGCAGCGCGGTCACGAGGCGCGCGGGAACGCGCAGCCGTGTCGTCAGCCGGCGGGCGTGCACGACGAGCAGCCCGAGGACCGTCAGGGTCGCGGCCAGGCCGACGCTGAACGCCACGATCAGCGCGAGCCCGAGCGCGACCTGGTGCTGCGCGACGGCGCCAAGCAGCACGACCAGCGCAGACGGGCACGGGATCAGGCCGGCCGACGCTCCCATCGCGATCAGCCCCTTCCAGGTGATCGTGTCCGTCTCGTGGTGATGGTGGCCGTGCGCGTGCCCGTGCCCGTGGCCGTGGCCGTGGTGGTGGTCGTGGTCGTGGTGGTGTTCGTGGGCGTGAGCGTGGTTGTGCGAGCGGCGCGCGCGGTGGTCGCGCACGCGCGAGCGCAGCACCGCGACCCCGATGCCCACGACCAGCAGCCCCGAGGCCAGCGTCAGCCACGGATACAGGTCCTCCGGCAGGATGTACTGCGCGAGCAGCAGCGTGACCAGCCCGAGCGCGAAGACGCCGATCGTGTGCGTGACCGTGACGACCGCGCCCAGGACCACGGCGTGCCGGCTCGTGCCCTTCGTCCCGACGAGGTACGCGGCGACCATGGTCTTGCCGTGCCCCGGCGAAAGTGCGTGCAGCGCGCCCCAGCCCAGCGCGGCGAGCAGCAGGAGCACCAGGGCGGCCTTGCCCGCGGCCGCGTCTTCGAAGACGCCGGCGAACCCGTCGCCGGCGGCGTTGCGCGTCGTGACGGTGTCGCCGCCCGCAAAGCGCGGCGCGACAAGCGTTCCGTCGCCCTCGCGCACGTCGAGCGTCACCGCGCGCTGATCGAGCGGGCGCTGGACCTCCGCCGGCGGATAGGACCGCAGCCCGCCCGTCGGGTCCTCGGAGGACACGCTGGAGCGCACCGCCGTGCCCTTGCCGGGCTGCGCGACGAGCGCGGTGTAGCCGAGGCGATCGGGATACGTCTGATCGCGCAGCGCCACCCGGCGCGCGCCGGTCGCGGCGACCTCGAGGGGGATCTCGATGCGCGTGGTGCTCAGGCCGCCCTGCCCGGGGCGAAGGGACAGCGACGCGGGCCCGGCGTCTCGCAGCACGGCGCGCCGGCCGTCGACCGTCACGCCGAGGCCGCGCGCGACCTCGGCCCGCGCGAGGCGCAGCGTCTCGGCCCGCGCTTGGCGGCGCGCTTGGAACGTCGGGATCTCGGCGACGTCGAGGATGTAGCGCACCCGGACCGCGTCGCGGGTGACGCTGACCTGCGTGAGGTGGTTGATCGTGAAGTTGCCCAGCGGATGAGCGCTCGCGCCGGGCGCCGCGAGGGCGGGCGCCACGGTGGCGAGGGCCAGCAGCAGGACGAGCCGCCTCATGTGAGGTCTCGCAGCGCCCGTCGCGCACGGGGGGCCCACACGGCCGAGAAGCGCGGGGTGGCCCGCAGCGCCCGGCGCAGGTAGCGCCGTGCCTCCGCCTTGCGCCCGGCGGCCTTCGCGCTCAGGCCCGCTCGCGTCAGCACGAGCGGATCGCGCGAGCCGAGTCGCAGCGCCCGGCGCGCCCAGGCCAGGCCGGTGCGTGCGCGCCCGGATCGCGTGTGCGCCCAGCTCACGGCGTCGGCGGAGCGCACACTCGGCGCCGCTCGCCATGCGCGGCGGGCGAGATCGACGGCGCGCGCGTGGTCGCCGTGATCGGCCTCGAACAGCGCGATCTCGACGTCGGTGTTGACGCCGCTCGCCGCGAGCAGCCGCCGCTCGGCGTCGACGAGCGCGAACGTCTCGCGGGCGTCGGCGGCGCGACCGGCGACCTGCTGCAGCTCACCCAGCGCGATCACGTACTGGGGCAGCGGCCGGCGTCGCACGATCTCTTCGAGGCCGCGGATCGCAGGCGCGATGCGTCCGCTGGCGGCGTCGAGTTGCGCCCTGCTCGCGAGCGCGGGCACGTACTCGGCCACGCCCGCGAGCGCGGCGGCGTACGCGCGGCGCGCAGCCGCGGGCCGTCCGCGGAGGGCTTCGAGATCGCCGAGCAGCGTCTGCACATAGGCGACGTTCTCGGGAGCCCCGGCCCCGGCCGAGGCGGCGAGCCGCATCGCTGACGCGGCCCCGGCCAGGTCGCCGTGCAGTTCGCGGAAGTACGACACGCGGGCGTACGACGCGAGGTTGGGCTGAAGGTCGATCATCTGCTGCAACGAGCGCCCGGCCTGCTCGTATCGTCCAAGCTCGAGCTGCGCGTCGACCAGCACCGAGAACGGTCGCGCCAGCTGCGGTCCCAGGCGCCGAGCCCGCTCGGCGTGGCGCAATCCTTCTCGGAAGTCGTGGCGCGCGAGCGCCAGTGTGGCCATGCCGATCGTGGCGTCGACCGAGCGCGAGTCACGCCGCAGCGCCGCGCCGAACGCGGCCTCGGCCCGCGCGTAGCGCGCCGGGTCGGCTGTCTCTCGTGCGCGCTGGAGCTCGTCGTCGCCGCGCCGGGTCAACGTGCCGTTGTCGGCGGGCTTGGCGCCGGCGGGCTTTGCCGTGCCGTTGAGCGCCTGGAAGGCGCCCAACGCCACGACGAAGGCCACCGCGGACACCGCGAGCGCCCGTGCCACGGGCCGGATCACTCGGGCTCAGGGCACCGTCGGCCCGAGCGGCAGCTGCGGCCCGATCGGCAGCCGCAACGGCGGCAGCTGAGGCACGATGGGGATCGACGGGTCGTTGCCGGGCGGCGTCGGCAAGTGCGGCGGCTCGATGCGGCGCCCGACCCGCTGCTCGAAGCCGGATGTCGGCGCGGCCTGGTAGGGGAACGTGTCCAGGAACGGCTTGTCGTTCTGATCGACGCCGTCGCCGGCCGACAGCTTGTTGTCCTTGAAGTAGCCGCCCAGCAGCTGGACGAAGATGTCCGTCGCGTCATCCTCGAGGCGGCGGCCGTTGGGGAACCCCGCGCGGTCCCCCCCGAGCAAGCCGAAGCGGTTGGGGGTGCGCGCCGGAGGGATGCCCATGTTGATCTTCAGCGTGTCGGTCGCGACCGGGTTGGTCTTGTCGATCTGGTTGAGCCCGCCGATCCCCGTCAGGAACACGTCCACGAGGTCGGTGCGATCGGTGACGGGCACGTTGAGCTTGACCGGCAGCTCGATCGGCACGCCCGTCTCGTTGCGCAGCAGCTCGGCCGGCAGCGCGTTGATCTGGCGCGCGAACTCGGGCGTCAGCAGGTACTTCTTGATGCGGGCGTCGTCCGTGCTCGGCTGAGACTTGTTGAAGGCGTCCTTCTGGCCGGTCGGGACGAACAGCTCGTTGATGAGCGGCGTTCCCAGGCGCGAGACCTGCACCCAGCCGCCACGCGCTCCCTTGCTCGAGTCGAAGCGGGCGTTGGTGACCTGCAGCTTGCGCCGCTCCGTCGATGCCCATACGCCCACCGTGGCGTTGTCGGCGTCCGGCCCGGACACGGGCTTCTGATCGCGCGTGACGTCGGCTTCGGGCACCTGCATCGTGATCGTCTGGATCGAGGTGTCGGCCTGCGTGTCGGTGCCAAGGCCCGTGCTGCCGGTCAGCAGGCGGAGGTTGATGTTGTCGAACGCCGCACCGAGGTCGATGAAGAAGGCGTCGTCGCGCTGGCCGGCGAAGTACTTCGCGTTGCCGATCGTCCGGATCGCCTCGGCGGCGACCTTATTGTAGTTCGGGAAGGACTTCGGGCCGCTGTTGCTGGGCGCGACGGGCAGGTCGCTGGCGATCGTCTGCTGCCGGGTCGGCTTGCCGTTGCGGTAGTTCTCGCGCACGATCGAGTAGCGCTGAGACTGCAGGAGGCGGGTGTCGTCGAACGACCGGACACCGACGAGCGACTGGCGGTAGGAGCTCTCGCTCACCTTCGTCTTGAACACGAAGCGGTAGCGGATCTCGGGCTTGCCGTCGCCGGTGTTGTCGATGTTGATGTAGTAGCGCGCACGGTCGTCGAAGCGAAAGAAGTTCGGCCCGTTCGCGGGGTTGCCGCCGGGAACCCAGTTGGCGACGACGGTCAGTGACGCGGGAGCGTCGTTTGCGGTGAACGCGTAGGTGTCGGTGTTGTCCGCCGAGGGGTCGAGCATGATGTTCGGCGCCTCGCGATGGCTTGAGCCCGGGCTCAGCGCCACGGCCGTCAGCCCGGCGATCAACGTGGCGCCGAGCGCACCGGCGAGGGAGAGCTTCCTCATCGGGATTCCAGTGATGACATGCGGGTGCCCGGCGCAGGACCGGCCGCGCAACGGTTGGCGAGGTTCATGCTTGGACTGCGCGCCGCAGGTCCCCGCGGATGCCTGGGCGATCGAAGCTGGCGCGTATACAGAAAGTGATCTGCTTGGCGCGACCACGCCGCACGTCGCTGCATATGTCTATTCGCGTCGTTCTCACTTACGGGCTCGCCGTCCTCGCGGCAGCCGCCGTCGTTGTCGTCCTGATCCTCTCCAGCGGCCCCTCCGACCCCAAGCCGGCCCGGTCGGGACTCACGCCGGCCCGCGTCGGAGCGCCGATCGACGTCGGCGGCGACCCGGTCGCCGTGGCGGTCGGCGCGGGCGCGATCTGGGTCGTCGACGCGTCGCGAGAGCTGCTGATCAAGGTCGATCCGCGCACGCGGGCGATCGTGGGCAAGCCGCGGCGGGTCGCCGGCGGCCCGTTCGCGGTCGCCGTCGGCGAGGGGGCCGTGTGGGTCGCCTCGGGCGACGGTGCCGTGCGGGCATACGGCACGCGCGACGTCGTGCCGGTCGGCGCGGTGGCGAGGGTGCCCGGTGCCAACGGGCTGGCCGTCGGCGACGGTGGCGTGTGGGTGTCGAGCCGGCGCGCGGGCACCGTCACGCGCGTCGACGCGCGCACGCGCCGCGCCGGGGCGCCGATTCGCGTCGGCAGCGGACCTGCCGACATCGCCGTCGGCCTTGGGTCGGTCTGGGTTGCGAACGCGAGCGGGGGGTCGGTCAGCCGCATCGACCCGCGCAGCGGCCGCGCCGGCGCGCCGATCGCCGTCGGTGGGAGC
Organism: uncultured Actinomycetes bacterium; assembly: GCA_963743055.1. Taxonomy (GTDB): domain Bacteria; phylum Actinomycetota; class Thermoleophilia; order Solirubrobacterales; family Solirubrobacteraceae; genus CADCVQ01. Next base: position 176,651 of record CAVUOK010000014.1, read on the forward strand.
CAGGTGCTCGGGCTGACGATCGGCGAGGGACGCGTGTGGGTTGCCCGCGGCGGCGGCTTCAACGCCGATCGCACGCAGCTCGTGCGGATCGACCCCGTGGGCGGCAAGGTCGTCGGCAAGCCGATCGCGGTGCCGGGTGCCGTGCCGCTCGACCTCGTCACCGGCAACGGCGTCTGGGTGACCGACAGCGGCGCGACGATCGGGTCGGCAGCCGCCGAGCAGGGCGGCGTGACGCGCGTCGATCCCGCATCGGGCGCGATCGCAGGACGCCCGCTGCGCACCGGCAAGCGCCCGTCGGCCATCGCCTTGGGGGAGGGTGGCGTCTGGGTCGCCAACGAGGGCTCCGGCACGCTCACGCCGATCACGTTCTCCGGGCCTCGCTGAGACTCGCGCCGCAAGCCGCCGGCGGCGGGCGGGCGGCGCTTAACGACGGCGGGGCCCCGGAGGGCCCCGCCTTTCATCGCAGCGCCCTGTTCGGGCGGTGCTTACTTGATGAAGCCCGTCGCGGTGACGGCCTTGAGGATCGTGGCCTCGGACTTGCGCACGTCGAAGCCCGAGGGGGCCGGCGTGTCGCCGTTGATGAAGCGGATCCAGGCCGCGTGGCGAGCCTCGACCGTTGCGATCGTGCCGGCAGCGCCGAGCACGCCGGCCTGGAAGACGTTGGCGACCTGGCCGAGGTAGGCGCTGACGCCCGTGTCCTCGAGGACCTGCGCCGTCGCGGCGAACGTCGCCGTGTCGGTGACGGCCTTTCCGAAGTCGAACGTCGGCGACTTGATCGCCGCCGACCCGAGGGCCGACTTGAGGAACTTGACGTGGCTGGCCTCGTGCTTGGCGACGATCTCGGCGAACTTCTTGAGGTTCGCGTCGGTGCCGAACGCCTGGTTCGCGACGGCCTCCTTGTAGAACGCGGCCTCGAGGAACTCGAGCGTCAGCGCGTAGTTCAGGATCTTGGCGTCGTTGGCCTTGGACTTCTTGGTCTTGGAGATGGCGGCCTCGGCGGTGCCGAGGTACTGGTTGAAGACCAGTCCACCGGCGAGCAGACCGCCGCCTGCGAGGACGCTCTTCTTGAGGAAGTCGCCACGGTCAAGCCCTGCGGCTTCGGCGGATTCACGAATTGCGCCGTCGGCGTCGAGCACGTCGAGCTTCAGCAAATCAGACAAGGGATCTCTCTCCTGGGTGGGGTTCTCAGCGAACGGTGATGCGCCCGGTCATGCCGGGGTGAAGGGTGCACTCGTACCGGTAGGTACCGGCGCTTGTGAACTTCCGCTGCTGGGAGCCCGACGAGCGATTCGAGATGGCTTTGAACCGCTTGCTCCCACTGCTGACGACGTTGTGAACGGTCGAGCCGTCGCGGAAGGCGAATGCAACAGTAGTGCCCTTTGAGATCGAGAGGCTCTTGGGGGAGAACGCGATGTCCTTGAGCGTCACGGTCCGGCTACCTGCCGCACCCGATGCCGCGATCTGGCCGCCGAGTGCTGCCAGCGAGACCGCGGTAACGGTGAGGAAGGTCGACGGGCGTCTGTGCATGCCCCCCATAGCGACGTCCGGCAGGCCATGGATCACGAGCTGGCGCGTCGGCGGTCGGTCGCGGACGTGCGCGCGGGCTCTCCGCGGGGTATGGTCAGGCGAATGAGCGCGACCTTCATCTTCCTGATGGTCGTCCTGAAGCTCCCGATCTTCGCCCTCCTGTACATCGTCTGGTGGGCGATCCGCTCGACGCCCGAGCCCGAGCCGGTCGGCGACGAGGGCGGCGGCACGAAGAAGCCCCTGGCGCCGCATCCCCGCGTCCCGCCGCATCCGCGCGCGCCGCTGCCGCGCAACCCGCGCCGCGGGCCGCACGGCGCGCCCGCGCTGCCGCCGCCACCGCGCGTGCGGACGGTCATCGCCCGCGGGCGTCGCGTCGAGCGCTAGCCGGCGGCTCGATCTAGACTGCGGGCGCATGACGTCGCCCGCATCCGTCCTGTCCGACGGCACGATCCTGCGCCTCGTGCAGGAGGGCCGGATCAAGGTCGACCCGTGGGATCCGGCCATGGTCCAGCCGGCGAGCATCGACCTGCGCCTCGGCAACACCTTCCGCGTGTTCCACAACCACCGGACCGCGGCGATCGACCTCGCCAAGCCGCCGACGAACCTCACCGAGCAGATCGCGATCACGGACGCGGAGCCGTTCATCATCCATCCCGGCGAGTTCGTCCTGGGGCGCACGCTCGAGTGGGTCGAGCTGCCCGACGACGTCGTGGCGCGAATCGAAGGCAAGTCGAGTTTGGGACGGCTCGGGCTGATCGTCCACGCGACCGCGGGCTTCGTCGACCCGGGCTGGAAGGGCACCCTCACGCTGGAGATCACGAACCTCACCCGGGTGCCGATCAAGCTGTGGGCCGGCAAGCCGATCGCGCAGCTGTCGTTCATGACGCTCGACGCGCCCGCGCTGCGCCCGTACGGACATCCCGAGCTCGGCAGCCACTACCACGGCCAGGTCGAGGCGACCGAGTCGCGCTACGAGGGGGGACCCGGCGCGCCGACCCCGGGCTGAGGTGCGATAAGGTCGCGCCCGCCATGGACCTCGCCGTCATCCTCGCCGCCGCCGAGCACGCCGCCTCCGCTGCCGAGCACGCGGAGGAGCACAAGTCCGAGACGCCGTTCTTCGTGCTCGGGGGCCTGTTCGCGGCGTTCGCGGTGATGATCAGCGTCTACGGCTTCAAGCGCCCCGACTTCCCCACGAACGCGGCAGCCGCGCGCGGCGTCATGTCGCTCGGCGCCGTCCTGATGCTCGGGGCGGTCGGCAGCGCGATCTATGTCGCGCTCTGACGACGACGGCTACGCGATCTCCTACAAGGTGCTCGAGCGGGGCACCCCGGTCGTCGCATCCGACGGCACCGACGTCGGCACCGTGCGCGAGGTGCTCGAGAACGTCGCCGAGCACATCTTCGACGGCCTCGTGATCGACACGCCGGGCGGCGAGCGCTTCGTCGACGCGCCCGAAGTCGCCCGCATCGCCGAGCGTCGCGTCACCTTGACGCTCGACGCGGAGGGCGCCGCGGCCCTGCCCGAGCGCGACTCCAAGGGCGCCCCGACGTTCCGCGCGAACACCCGCGGCGGGCGCCTGAGCCGCCTGCTCGGATGTGGCTGGAAGCGCGACTGAGAGCGCTCGCAACAAAAATTCATGAGCCCGATGATCGGATTCGGGCTCCGGCGGGGCATAATCGGTGGACGTGAGTACGCCGAAAGACACCGAGCAGGGCAGCGGCGCGTCCGCTCAGGACACCAATGGAGCGATCGGGCCGAGCGGGCCTGAGACGCTCAGCGTCACGGACAACCGCACCGGACGCACCTACGAGATCCCGATCACCGACGGCACCGTGCGCGCGCTGGACTTCCGCGCGATCCGCGTCGCCGAGGACGACTTCGGCCTGATGACGTACGACCCCGCGTTCATGAACACGGCGTCGTGCCGGTCCTCGATCACCTATCTCGACGGCACGAACGGGATCCTCGAGTACCGCGGCTATCCGATCGAGCAGCTCGCGGAGCACTCGTCGTATCTCGAGGTCGCGTACCTGCTGATCTACGGCGAGCTGCCGACCGCCAAGCAGCTCGAGGACTGGCAGCACGAGATCACGACGCACACGTTCGTCCACGAGAACATCAAGGAGTTCCTCGGGGGCTTTCGCCACGACGCGCACCCGATGGGGATGCTGCTCGGCGCGACGGCCGCGCTGTCGACGTTCTATCCGGACGCCAACAACATCGACGACGCCGAGAACCGCGACATCCAGACGATCCGCATGATCTCGAAGATGCCGACGCTGGCGGCGTTCGCGTACCGCCACGCGCAGGGCCAGCCGTACGTCTATCCGGACAACGACCTCGCGTACTCGGGCAACTTCCTGAACATGATGTACAAGATGACCGAGCTGAAGTACGAGCCCGATCCGCGGCTCGAGCGGGCGCTCGACATCCTCTTCATCCTGCACGCCGACCACGAGCAGAACTGCTCGACGAGCGCGGTGCGCTCGATCGGCTCGGCCAAGCCCGACCCGTACTCCGCGGTCGCCGGCGGGATCGGCGCGCTCTACGGGCCGCTGCACGGCGGCGCCAACGAGGCCGTGCTGCGGATGCTCGAGCGGATCAAGACGCGCGAGAACATCCCGGACTTCGTGAAGGGCGTGAAGGCGGGCGACGAGCGCCTGATGGGCTTCGGGCACCGCGTCTACAAGAACTACGACCCGCGGGCACGGATCATCAAGGCCGCCGCCGAGGACGTCTTCGAGGTCGTCGGGCGCAACCCGCTGCTCGACATCGCGCTCGAGCTTGAGCAGATCGCGCTCGAGGACGACTACTTCATCTCGCGCAAGCTCTATCCGAACGTCGACTTCTACTCCGGCCTCATCTACCAGGCGATGCGCCTGCCGTCCGCGATGTTCCCGGTCATGTTCGCGATCGGGCGCACGAGCGGCTGGATCGCGCAGTGGCGCGAGATGGTCGAGGACCCCGAGCAGAAGATCTCGCGCCCGCGCCAGATCTACACCGGCGATCGCCAGCGCGACTACGTGCCGATCGACCAGCGCTGAGGCTGCTGGATCGCGACGGCGATGCCGTCGCGATCCGAGGTGTAGGACGGTCAGCCGAGCAGCTTGATCGACTGGATCGCGTCGTTGGGGAAGTAGCCCTCGTACGTCGGATACATGCCGTTGCCGGAGGGTCCCGACTCGGCTCCGACGATGTAGGAGCTGCCCTGGTAGCTCGGCTGCGTCCAGAGCTGCCACTGGCCGCCGCCAACGATCACCGACGACGTGACGTTGTCCAGTTGGCCGAGATTCGTCGCGGAGCCAGTGTACGGCTCGCCGATGCCCCCGTACTGCGTGTCGGTGAAGAGGATGATCTCGCCGTCAGACGGCGACGGCGCGGCCTGCTGAGCCGATGCGATGCTGTCGTTCGCGAAGTAGGTCTCAAACTGCGGATACATGCCGTTCTGCGTCGGTCCGCCGTTCGCGCTTACCGTCCACGCCTGGCCCTGGTATTCGCTCTGCGAGTACAGGTTCCAGGTGCCGCTCAGGACGATGAGCGACGAGATGTTCGCGGTGAGCTGCGGGGTCGCCCCCGACACGGCTTGATCGGAACCGTCGAAGTTCGTGTTCTCGAACAGGACCAGCGATGTCATGTGCTGCCTCTCTTTCGTTGATCGAGCAGTGCGGTCAGCAGCAAACGTAGGCGCAGCACGATGCGGTCACAGCGCATTCCGACGCACTGCGAACATGCAAAACGACACACGACGAGCCTCCTGCTGCGGCGGGCGGCGCGCGGCGGACGGTCGGGGCGGACGCGCGGCACTACGATCGGCGCCGTGGCTTACTCGGTGACAGTGCGCGTCGGGCCGAAGGTCACCCGCAAGCGCGTCCCGACGCTCGAGGACGCCATCGACCTGCTCGAGCTCGAGCTGCGCGCGCTCGGCCCCGCGGCCCGGCGCGGGCCGGCGCGGGCGTTCGCACGCGAGATCGCGCCCGCGGCGCAGGTCTCCGCGCGCGGCGAGCTAAGCGGGCCCGGCCGGCTGCGGCCGAGCGTGCGCGCGGGCGCGGACGTCCGCGGCGACGGCTCGATCGAGGCCTACCGCGGCAAGATGAGCCGCGAGGTCGTCGAGCAGCGGCGCGGCGAGTCGCCGTTCGACGCGCTGCGGCGCGTGCTCGCCGGCTGAACTGTGACGTCGCTCACGTCGGGGCGGGCCGCGGCGTCCTAGGGTCCGTCGCCATGGGGACCTCGCGAGCAGGGCTCGCCGGCGCGGTGACGCGCGCGGCCGCGCAGGACGACACCGGGCGCCGGGGCGCGATCGCCCTGGCCGCATGTCTGCTGGCCGCGCTGGCGCTGCCGGGCTCGGCCGCGGCGTTCGGCACGGTCAACCTGCCGGGCACCGGCCAGTCCGCCGAGCACGAGCGCATGACGCGCGCCGCGCTCGCGTGCCCGGCCGGGATGAGGTCCGACGACTCGTGCTTCGAGCCGGCGTCGATCGGCCAGCTCGCCGGGCGCACGGGCACGTTCGGCGCGGTCGGCCAGCCGGACGTCCCGCCGCCCGAGGGCGCGGAGTCGCATTGCGACGACGCCGACTACCTCGACACCGGCAGCTATCCGATCTCGCGTGCCGCCGCCACGGCGACGCTCGACGAGTGCGTCAGCCACCTGCAGGCGCAGTTCAGCGAGAGCTGGATCCGCGCGCGGCGCATCCTCTTCGACGGCCGCGACGTCATCGACAAGCCGCAGGTCGCGCTGACGCCCGACTGCGTGTTCCGCGGCAACGGCGGCCAGCGCGCCAAGTGCGACGTCATCTACTTCCTCGGCCGCGCGCTGCACGGCGTGCAGGACTTCTACGCGCACTCCAACTGGGCCGACGAGGCCGCGCCGGGCGCCCGCGATCGCAACAACCCACCGGGCCTCAACCGCTCCGCGCTGCCGCCGTTCCTCGACCTGCGTCACATCAGCCTGTCGCTGAGCGTCCCGGCCGACCTCAGCACCGGCTGCTTCGCGCTCGAGGAGCTCACCGGAGGCAGCGTGTTCTCGTGCCGCCGGCGCGTGCGCCATCTCGTCCTCAACAAGGACAAGGGCCAGATCGACCCCGTGACCGGCGCGACGAGCGCCCCGACCACCGCACGCGGGCGCGTCGGCTCGAACTTCGCCAAGGCGGTCGCCGGCGCGATCGCGGACACGCGCCGCCAGTGGGCCGACCTGCGCAGCCAGATCCTGAGCGCCTACGGACCGCGTCGCGGCGGCCTCATGGTCTGCGCGGTCACGCACGACGATCCGATCAAGGACTGCCAGGGCCGCGACCTCGCGATCGTCATCGACTCGTCGGGCTCGAACACCGACACGGACCCCGGCTTCTTGCGGGTCATCGCGGGGCAGCAGTTCAACGCGAGCCTCACGACGGCCGCGGCCGCGGGTCCCGACGCCCGCCCGGATCGCAGCGCGGTGGTCGACTTCGACACGTCGGCCAGCGTGATCTCGCCGCTCGCCGATCCGAGCGCCGCATCGTTCGCCGGCATCGACGCGTCGGGCGGGACGAACATCGGCAGCGGCGTCGCGGCGGCCCTCGGCGTGCTGACGGCCGACGCCAACGAGGTCCGCGACCGTGCCGGGATCGTCGTGCTCACCGACGGCATGGACAACTCGCCGGGCGGCCTCGAGTCGGCGCTCGCGAGCGCGCAGTCGCTCGGAATCCGCGTCTCGTTCGGGTTCCTCTCGCCGCCGCCGAACCCCGTGCCGCCGCCGGTCGCGGCCGCGTCCGTTCGGCGCGCGACGACGCGCCAGGTTTCGAGCGGGCCTCCGGTCGAGCTGGTTCGCGCGATCGACGCCACGGGCGGCGTCTACTCGACGATCAACTCCGCCGAGGCCCAGCGGGCGTTCGTGCAGCTCGTCAACGCGAACGGCGCGACGAACCTCAACGACCCGTTCGGCTCCGACGACGACGGGGCGCTCGCGGCCGGGCTCACGCGCACGGCGCGGATCGCGAACTCGCAGGACGTCGACCGCTTCACCTTCCTCGGCGAGCGCGGACGGCGGCTCGCCGTCACGGTCACGCCGCTCGAAGGCCAGTCGCTGAGCGCGAGCGCGCTCGACCTGCCGACCGGTGCGAGCGTCGTCGGAACCAAGACGCCGGCCGGCGGAGGCGTGACGCTCGTCCTGCGCCCGCGGGAGACGTCGACGCTCGAGCTCACGGTCTCGAGTCCGGCCGCCGGCGCGGGGCTCTACACCGTCGGCCTCGCGATCGAGGGCGTGACGCTGCGCGGTACCTCGAAGGCCAACCGCTTGAACTGCACCGCGGCCCCGACGCTCGTGCTGGCGCTCGCCGGTCGCGACCGCGTCATGTGCGGCGCCGGCGACGACATGATCTTCGGCGGAGCCGGTCGCGACGAGCTCTACGGCGGCAAGGGCAACGACGTGTTCGTGTTGAAGTCGCGCGATGTCGGCGGTGGGATCGAGCAGGTCAACGGCGGCTCGGGGCAGGATGTCGCGGTGTTCGGCTTCGCGCGGCCGAAGGGCGTGCGACGCAAGGGCGGTGTCACGTTCGTGCCGGCGCGCAGCGGGCGCTTCCGGGTCAAGAACGTCGAGACGCTGCGGTTCGTCCCCCCGGCGCGGAAGCGAGCCGCCGGGCGCTGAGGGCCGTCGCGGTGGCGTAGGGGCCTCTTCGCACCTCTCGCTGCGTGGCGACGGTCCATTGCGGGCAGGGGGAGCCCATGCACCGCGCGCTATCCCCGCACGACCGATCGTGACCCTCGCCTCCTCGGCGGGTAACGCCGTCGGCATGGGTGTCGGTGGGATCGTCGCTGTGGTCTTGATCTCGGTGGTGTTCTACGTCGTCGGCCGTGGCGAGGATCGCGATCGCGCGAGCGCCCCGGCACCCGACGGTGTGACGAGCGACGTTCCCCCCACGACCGAGGCCGAGCCCGAGCACGCCGCGAGCCCCCGCTCCCGGCGCCCGCCGTCGAGCCCCCGACACCGGCGCCGGCCTTGACGCGCGCCGGCCTGCGCCCGGCCGCGGGGGCGCGCGTCCGCGCGGCGCTCCGGGCCGCGGTCGCGGCCGCCTTGCTCCTTCCGGCCGCGAGCCTTGCCGCGGCGCCGCCCGCGCCGGTGCTTGCGGGGCCTCCGCCGGACGTCTCGCTGCAGGTCGAGGACGTCACGGCGCAGCAGCGCAGCGGGGCGATCCCGTCGCACTTCGTCGGCCTCAGCGTCGAGTGGTCGCTCATCGAGCGCTACATGGGCCCCGCCGCGCGCCCGGCGTTCGCGAACCTGCTGCGCAACCTCGGCACCGGCGAGCTGCGGATCGGCGGAAGCTCGCAGGACCTCATGCCGTTCGAGCCGGCGGCGCCCAACACGATCCGGAACATCACGCCTGAAGACATCCGCGCGGTTCGCTCGACGCTCGACGCCGTCAACGCCGGCGACGGCGGGCGGCAGGTCCCAAGCTGGGGGACGATCCTCGGCACGGCGCTGGCCCCCGTCGAGCCCGAGCGCCCGTGGGTCGGGCCCGAGCACGCCAGCGCGTTCACCCGCCAGGGCGTCGTGCCGGCCTTCGCGGGCGGTGCCGAGCGCTACGTCGCGGGCATCGGGATCGGCAACGAGCCGGACATCTCCTACGGCTACGACCTCGCGGCCTACCTCGCCGACCTCGCGCGCTACCGCGACGCGGGCGTGACGCGCCCGTACGCGGTCGTCGCGCCGAGCACGAGCGAGACGATCGCGCCCTGGCAGTCGATCGAGGCGCGCGCCGTGCAGACGCGCTTCTTCTGGGACTGGCCGGCGATCCTCGACACGATCGCGCCCGCGATGAAGGCCGTGCGCTCCGTCCATGGCACGCTCGCGACCGACCACTTCTATCCGCTCGCGCGCGGCTGCGCGACGGACGAGTACCGCTGCGCGACGATCGAGCGGCTGCTGTCCGACGAGCGCTTCGCGAACCTCGCGTACGAGGTCTTCACGCACGCGGGCATGGCCGGGCAGCGCGGCCTGGCCTACCGCCTCCAGGAGACCGGCACCGCGGCAGGCCGCGGCGTGGACGGCGTGTCGAACGTCGCCGCTGCCGCGACGTGGGCGCTCGCGGCGATGTTCGAAGCGGCGTGCCCGCAGCCGCCGAACGCGCCGGGGGCCAACGCGGGCTGTGCCACGGGGGCCGTCGGCATCAACCTCCACAACGCGGAGGTCAACGCGTTCTGGGCGCCGGAGGAAGGCAACGCCTTCTACAACGCGATCAACTACGACCCGTCGCCGGCGGCGGGTGCGCCGGCCGCGGCACCGCCGTACTACGCGCTGCTGCTGTTCTCGCGCTTCGCGCAGGACACGCGCGGCCTGCGACCGGTCGGGTTTGCACCGGGCTCGAACCCCGCGGCGCGGATCAAGGCGTGGCAGGTCGACGCCGGGCCGCAGGGCAAGCGCCTGTTTCTCCTGAACCTGTCCGCCGCCCCGCTCACGACCGCGGTCGCGGCGGCACCGGGCACGCGCTACGAGATCGACCGCATGACGCCGTACGACCCGACCGGTGCCGGCCGCACGCTCGACGCGCCGCAGGTGCGCATCGACGGCCGCTCCGTCGGTGCCGACGGCCGCTGGCCCGGCTTCGCCCCGGCGTCCGGCAAGATCGCACGCGGACCCCTGCGCATCCCGCTCGCTCCCGGCGAGGCCGCGGTCGTCACGCTGCGCGGCCGCTGACCTCGAATACCCACCGCCACACTCGCGCGCGCGGTCAGCGGCGACCCGCGTCGATCAGCGCCAACACGGTCGCGTCGTCGATCGTCGTGCCTGCGCGCTGGTAGCGCATGTAGACGACGCGCGAGCCGAAGGTTCGCGTCTCGACGAGCTCCAAGTCGATCCTCGTGTCGAGGGCCGGGAAGAACGGCGTGCCGGCGCCGAGGACGACCGGGTAGACGAAGAGCCGGAACTCGTCGACGAGGCCGAGCTCGATGCACGAGGCGGCCAGGCCGGCGCCGCCGACGGCCAGATCCTTGCCCGGCTGGCGCTTGAGCTCGGCGACGACCTCCGCGAGGCCGTCTTTGCGCAGGCTGGCGTTGCCTTCCACGGTCTCGAGCGTCGTCGAGAACACGATCTTCGGCAGCGCCTGCCAGATGCGGGCGAACTCGAGCTCGTAGTCGGGCGCCGCCGGGTCCTCGTGCGCGGTCTCCCAGTAGCGCATCGTCTCGTACAGGCGGCGGCCGCAGAGGTGCACGCCCGTCGCTCGCGTCTGCTCGTTGTGAAACCGGTGCAGCTCCTCGTCGGGCACCGACCAGCCGATGTCGTCGCCGGGCCCAGCGGTGAAGCCGTCCAGCGAAACCCCCCATCGAGTAGATCAGCTTGCGCATCGCGCACCACTCTAGGGAACGCGTGCGCCCGTCTGCACGCGGTGCGGGGACCCGGATCGCGCGAGATCCAGGCACTTGATTAGCCGCGCTCCGGTCGGGTAGCGGGGACCGAGAAGTGCTGCGAACGCGCGTCATAGCCATCGCGATCAGCGCCGTCCTGGTCGGTGTCTCGGCTCCCTCCGCCGACGCCGCCTTCGTCGGCAAGCGCGCGGCTCGCGCCTATCTGCTCAAGGCCATGCCGAAGGGCGCGCCGCGCGTCATGCTGCGCGACGAGCGAGGGCGGTTCTTTCGCACGCAGAAGCTCTGGGTCGAGCCCTCCGCAGGCTGCGACCGCGAGTCGGCCGTGGCCGTGAGCTGCCGCTTCGTCGCGCGCCTGGTTCCCGACGCGGCCCATCGCCGGGCCAACTGGTGGCCCATCTCATGCCGCGGGAGCGTGCAGGTGGGCCTGCTGCGCGACGGCCGCCTGACCGGCTCACAGCGCGACTACGCGTGCCGCACGATCCGTCGGTAACGCAGAGCCACCGCGAGCCTTCAACGCCCGAGCATCGCGCCGTACGGGCCGCGGCCGGTCAGCACCGCCGCGCCGCAGCGGGCGGCGAGGCCGATCGCCTCGTCGAGCATCATGCCCGCGCCGAGACCGTAGGCGAGCGCCGCCGCGAACGAGTCGCCGCAGCCGTAGGCGTCGACCTCAGGGCCCGGCAGCACGGTTGCCTGCCAGCTGCCGCGCGACTCGCCCGGCGCCAGCCACGGCAGCGGCGCCTCGCCGGGCGACGCCGGCCGTGCCTTCCACCAACCGCCCTCACCGCCGCTCGTCCGCACGACCACCCGCGGCTCGGGCGACAGCGTCCCCGGCTCGCAGACCTCGCCCGGGTCGTGCGCACTTCCCACGAGGACGTCGAGCGTCACCCGGGACTCCGCCAGCGCGGTCAGCGCCCGCGGCGTCGCGACCAGCACCCGCGTGGCGCGGGCCGCGCGCACCGCGTCCGCGTCGCCGCCGGTCAGGTAGATCGCGTCGAACGAGCCCAGCGACTCCCACGGCAGCGCGTCCGAGCGCAGCGGCACGATTCGCTCGCCCAGCACGGTGATCGTGCGCTCGGCATCGTCGTCGAGGAACGTGAACGTCCGCCGCTGCGGCCCCGGCCGCGCGCCCGCGTGGACCGTCACGCCGAGCGCGCGCAGCTCCGCGCCCGCGCGCTCGGCATCGGGCCCCGTCCCCAGCGCGGTGAGGAAGTCCACCGCGCCCGCCAGCCGGCGCAGCTGCACGGCGGCCACCGCGCCGCCGCCGCCCGGCACGCTGAAGACCTCCGACGCATGGACGATCTCGCCCGCGAGCGGGACGCGCGGCACGCGCGCGAACTCCACCCACTCGACGTGGCCGACGACGCCGACCCGCACCGTCACGGCAGGACGCCGCCCGGCCCCGCCTCGCGGACCTGCGGGTAGTACTGCGAGAGGTTGCCGAACGGGATCGGGCCCGCCACCTTGCAGCCCGGCGTGCTCGTCGGCGGCTTCTCGCCCGTGCGGTTGCAGTCGAAGCTCGGCAGGATCTTCGCGTTCGGATCCGGCCGCGAGTTCGGCGGGTGGTAGGCGTTGCCGCGGTTGTCGGCCGTGCGGCTGAGCGCGGGCAGCGTGGGCGCGCCGGCCATGATGATCTGCGGCACGGCGTGCCCCACGCTCGTGCTGCCCTCGACGGTCGAGCGGATCCCGGCGGTCGTCGCGCCGGGCACCGAGATGAAGTCCGCGAGCTTGGACTGGTTGAGCTCGAGGAAGCGCAGCAGCGGGTTGAGCTGGCGCAGGAACGGGCCGGTCGCGGCGAGCGTCGGATCCACGCCCCGCAGCGTCCGCGACAGCGCGGGCAGCCCGTCGTCACCGGCGTCGATGAGCGGATCGAGGTTGTCGAAGAGGTTCTCGAGGTCCGGCGCGAGGTCGTGCAGCGACGCGAGCGTCGGCTGCAAGTCGTCGAGCACCGGATCGAGATCGCGCAGCAGCGGCTCGGTGTCCACCGAGAACGTGCCCACGCGGGCGAGCGTCGCCTTGGTCTCGTCGAGGAACGTCGGCAGGATGCGGATCGACTCCGCGAGGGCGTCGCGGCGCTCGCCGAGTTCGCCGAAGAGCTCCGCGTTGCGCTGCACGAGCGTCGACAGCGCCTCCTCGTCGCGCGTGACCTCCTCGAACGTCTTGCCGGCGTTGTGGACGAGGTCGCGCAGCACCGCGCGCCGCTTGTCGAGCACGTCGACGACGGTCTGTGCGTTCTCGGTGAACGCGGGCAGGTTGCCGAGCGCGTCCGACAGGTCGCGCCCGCGGCCGGCGCCGGCCTGCGCGAGGCTCGCCTGCCACTCCTGAAACGCCTTGCGCGTCGGCTTGTCGAAGACCCGCAAGAGCTCGTCGAACTCGACTGCCTGCGCCACCTTCCCGTCGGACAGGCGCGCGCCCTCCCGCAGCGCCGGCGCGCCGCGGCTGCCCGTCGTGAGCTCGACGTACGTCTCGCCGAGCAGCGTCTTCTGGCGCAGGATCGCGCGCGCGTCCGAGCGCAGCGGGGCGTAGCGGCTCTTGAGCTCGATCGTCGTGAGCGTGCCGTTGCCGCCCGGCTCGAGCTCCTTCTTGACGACCTTGCCGACCGACACGCCGGCGATCCGCACGTCCGCCTGGTCGGCGAGCGTCGCGGCGTCGGTGAACGCGATCTGCACGCGATACCCCGCCGGCTTGAGCGGGATCGGCCCGCCGAACGCCAGCCAGAAGAACAGCAGCAGCCCGAAGCACGACAGCGAGAACGCCGCGATGACGAAGATCCGGCCGGGCGTCGGCGACGAGGTGCTCACTTCGCCTCGCCCCGCTTCCCAAGGCCGAGCTTCGACAGCGTCTTCGTGACGTCGAGCGAGGTCGTCGCCGGGTTCTTGCACACGGTCGTCAACAGGCCCGACAGCCCGAGCGCGAACTCGAGCTGCGGCTGGTCGTTGACGAGGCTCGTGAGCGTCTTGCAGGTGCCCGTCACGAAGACCGGTCGCAGCGGGCCGTTCGCGTCGTCGATGCTCTGGAGGTTGGCCCCCTGGTGCGTGGCCCACGCGAGCCAGAAGAGGTAGCCCTCCTCACGCCCGTCCTTGCCGGGATCCTCGCGCCCGCTCGGGTTGTGGCTCAGCATGTTGACGAAGTTGTTGAGGACCGTCGCGTTGCGCTCCAGCTCGGGGACGGTCCGCGCGAGGCCGCGCGAGGCGGGCGCGAGGTCGCGCGCGACGGGCCGCGCGCGGCGGACGAACGGGCGGATCTCCTTGCGCACGATCGGCGTCGCCTCGCGCGCGAACGGGCTGACCGCGGCGTTGACCGTCTCGAGCTCGCGGACGGCCGGAAGCAGCGCGCGCGTCGTCGGCCCGAGCTCCGAGGCGAACGGCTCGACGGCCCGCAGCGCGGTCGTCGCCTCGCGCAGCGTCGGCGCCAGCTCGCCGACCGCCGAGCGCAGGCTGACGTCCTCGGCCGCGAACGCGCGCAGCGTCGTCGAGCCGGTGCTCACGAGGCGCGTCAGGTCGCGCGGCTTGCGCGCGAGCGTGCGGTTGACCTGCGCGAGCGAGCTGACGAGCCGCCGCAGCGCGACGCGCTCCTCGGACACGGCGTGGTTGACGCGCGAGAGGTCGCGGATCGTCGGTTCGAAGCGCTTGAGGACCTCCGCGAGGTTGTCGCCGCGGCCGTCGAGGCCCTCGCCCGCGCCGTTGGCCAGCAGCGTCACGTAGTCGCGGGTGCGCGCGTCGAGCTCGGACAGGATCTCGTCGAGGTCGACGTCCGACAGCGACGCGGAGATCGGGATCGTGAAGTTCTCGTCGACCGGCGCGCCGTCCTTGCCGGGGTAGATCTGCACGTACATGTCCTTCAGCCCCGTCCGCGGGCGCAGCTGGGCGCGCGCGTCGCGGTGGATGAGGTCGCGGAAGCGCGGCTCGATGTCGAGGCCGACGATCGCCCGCCCGCCGCGCAGCTTCACCTCGGCGATGTCGCCGATCCGCACGCCCGCGACCTGCGCCGTCTGGCCCTGGCCGGGCGTGACGGCCTGCGCGTTGTCGAGCTCGACGTTGATGCGAAACGGCTTCGGCTCGGCGAGCGGGAAGCGCAGCCGCTGCTCGTTCAGCAGGTACGTCCCGACGACCGCCGCGAGCGCGACGAGCAGCAGGATCGCGGCGAACGGGACGAGGTTCTTGCGGATCACGCGGGTCATGGCTCAGAGCTCCCGCGCAGCGTCCGCTCGAGCTGCGCGCTGAGGCCGTTGCGGCGCGCGAGCGCGCGGATGTCGGCGAGCGTCGCGTCGCGCGTGGCGACCTTCGTGCCTGCGCCCTGTCGCTTGAGCTGGCTGCGCAGCACCGCGACGGCCGACTCCTGCGCCTTCGCCGCGCGCGCCCGCGTGCCGCTCGCGTTCGCGATCGCCAGCGGCGCGCCGCGCGGGTTGGAGCGCAGGTCGGGCTGCTCCTGCGTCTCGCACGGGACGTCCGGGCGCAGCGGCGGGCGATCGCGCACCGGCGGCGGGTTGTTGCCGACGATCGGCTCGAGCGTCGAACCGAAGAGGCCGTTGCCGAGGTTGAGCGTCTCCGCGCCACCGCTCGCCTGGGTCTTGAACCACGGCCCGTTGGCGTCGAACGAGCGACTCTCGCCGGTCAGGCCCGGCAGGAACTTCGGCAGCTCCTCGTAGACCGGGCCCGTCGCGGGGAACGCCTTGTCGACGAGCTTGTCGTTGCCGAACGGGACGAGCACCTCGTTCGCGCAGCTCGAGAGCGAGCGCAGCTGCGACAGCACCCCCGGCGCCGAGGTCGACAGGCGCCCGAGCGCCGGCGTCGCGGCGTGCAGGTCGCGGGCGAGGCCGCGCAGCTCGCCGGGCTGCACGAGGCCGCGCAGCTGCTTGACGAGCGGCAGCGTCGCGTCGACCGTCGGGCCGAGCGAGCGGACCCCTGGGCGCGCGCCGGTGGCGAACGTGCGCACGTCGGGGAAGGCGGCCCGCAGCTCGTCGAGCGCCGGCGACGCGGCGCGCAGCGTCCGCGGCAGCTCGCCGACGGCGGCGGTCAGCGCGCTCTCGCGGTCGGCCAGCGCGCCCGCGGTCGTGTTGAAGTCCGCGACGAGGCTGCGCAGCTTCTGCGGGTTGGCATCCAGCGCGCCGGCGACGACGCCCTGGTCGCGGACCCAGTCGCCGAGGTCGCCGGGCGTCTTGCCGAGCAGCGCCTCGGAGACGATCGCCGAGAACTTGTACGCGGCCGGCTGGTACTTGAGCGAGTCGTTGAAGGCCTTGTCCCCACCGGCGTCGCGCGCTTCGGAGACCTCGTCGAAGACCGTCGCCAGGTCGTTGCGCGTGTCGGACTTCAGGGCGCCGAGCACCTGGTCGAACTGCACCGGGGTCGACGTGCGCGCGACGGGGATCGTGTCGCCGTCGTCGAGCTCGCGCGCCGCCGCGGACCCCGGCTGCAGGTCGACGAAGAAGTTGCCCTCGAGGAAGATCCGCGGGCGGATCTTCGCCGCCGCGTCGGCGCGGACGGGGCGGCCGCGGTCACGGATCGCCATCGTCACGGTCGCCGACTGCGAGCCCGGGCTCGAGTGCTCGACGCGCGTGACCTCGCCGACCTCGACGCCCGCGATCCGCACGGGCGAGCGCGGCTTGATCCCGGCCGTGTCGCGGAACGCGGCCTTGACCTCGTAGGGCTCGTTGACGAACGGGATGTCCTTCGCGAACGACAGGAACGTCACGAGCAGCGCGACGACGAGCAGCGACGCGCCGACGGCGAAGGGGGTCGGTCCGCGCTCGCGTCTCACGGCAGCACCGAGGGAGCGATCCCGGTCGGCTCGGCGGAGAAGGACTGGCCTTCGGGGACGCGCGGGCGTCCCGTGTACGTGGGGCCCTGGAGGCCCGGCGTGCGGTGCGTCTGCACGACCTTGTCCTCGTCGACGTACCCGCGCTGGCCGCTCTCGCAGTCGGCGTTGCCCTGCTCGTCCACCGCGCGGGCGTAGTCGGACTGGTGCAGGTTGACGACGTCGCCGGTGAGCGCCTGCTGGACGGGATCGACCGGCGCTCCGGACGCGGGCCGGACCGCGCCGTAGGCGCCGAGCGAGTTCTGCTGCGCGAGCGGCGAGAGCTTGGCCTGGATGCGCTCCGTGGTGCCGGTCACGTCCGCCTCGCCGAAGTGGTCGGACACGAACGTCCAGGTCGTCGTGAAGTAGTTGCAGACCGTGATGTGCGGCCCGACATAGCGCAGCGTCGGGTTGAGCGTCTTCATCGTGTCGGTCAGGCCGGCGATCGTCTGGTCGGTCGTCGGCGAGCGCGCGAGGTCGCGCAGCGCGCGCAGCGTGCCCTCGAGGTCGTCGGTGAACTCGGGCGTGCGCTCCAGCACGCGGGTGCCGGCGGCGAGCGCGCTGTTGACCTGCGGCAGGCTCGCGCGCAGCTCGCGCGCCGTGCCGCGCACCTCGTCGGAGAGGCCCGCCAGGCGCGCGAGCAGCGGCCGCGTGACGGGCAGCGAGCGGATGCCCTCGTCGAGCGTCGCGGGAGAGCGCGCGATCGCGTCCTTCAGCGCCCGCGGATCGCGCGACGCGCCCTCGAACGTGTCCGCCATCCCGCTGAAGCTGGTCGCGAGCTCGTCCGACAGCGGCGCGACGACGCGGACGGTGTCGCCAGCCTCGCGCACGAGCCGCGCGAGCTGCGAGTCGGGGTCCGACAGGACGCGCATGACCGGCGGCAGGTCGTCGAACAGCTCCGGCAGCGCCCCGAGCGAGCGGTTGAGCGCGTTGCCGCGGCCGGCGAGCGCGGTGCCGAGATAGTCGAGGTTGCGCTCGACGTTCTTGCGCGTCGGCTCGTCGAACGTCGAGAACAGGTCGTCGAGCTCGGGGCCGACGGCGCTCGCGCTCGCCGTGATCGTCGCGCCGTCGGCGAGCTCGCGCGACGACCGGCCGCGGACGAGCTCGACGTACTTCAGCCCGAGCGCCGAGCGCGGCCGGATCTTGATCGTCGAGTCGGCGGGGATCGGCGTCGCCGAGCTGTCGAGCGACAGCGTGAGCTGCGCGCCGTCGCCGCTGCCGGGCACCGGCTTGATGCGCGTGACCTGCCCGATCCGGAAGCCGCCCTCGCGGACCTCGTTGCCGACGACGAGGCGGGCGGCGTTCGGCACGTCGGCCTCGACCTGGGTGACCGGCACGAACGGCAGCCCGCGGTTGGCGCCGAACGCGAGCAGCACCGCCGCGACGACGATGAGCACGGTGACGGCCCCGATGAAGACCGGGTCCGAGGCGATCGAGCGCGGGCGGCGGCCTCTCATGGGCCGAGGAGGTAGTCGAGGAGGCTGCGCTCGGAGGCGGCCGAGCGGCGGGCGTCGCGCTTGGCGCCGGGCAGGCTGCCGGTGAGACCGGGGAGCAGGTCCTTCAGCACGCCGCCGACGTCGGGAAGCGGCGAAGGCGGTGGCGGCGGTGGCGGTGGCGGCGGTGTCGCCGCGGGCGGTTCGGCCGCGGGGGCCGGCGTGGTCGTCGTGCCGGGCGCGAGCGGCGGCGCCTCGCTCTCGGGGCGTGCCGAGGACGGGTCGGAGGTCGTGCTCTCGCGCTCGCCGCGCGCGACCGCACCGCTCGTCACGCCGGGCTGGTTGGGCCCGAGCCAGTTGTTGCAGTGCTTCGTGCGCTCGGGGTGCTCGCGCGCGGTCGTCGCGTTCGTGTACTGCGTGCACTCGTTGACGAGCAGCCCGAGCTTGAGGATGTAGCTCTTGGAGTCGTAGATGTTGATCGCCTGCGACTGCGTGAAGAAGTACTGCAGCAGCGCCTCCAGGCCCGTGAAGCCCTTGCCGCCGGGGCTCAGGCGGTTCGGCTCGGCGGCGCGGCCGCGGTCGTCGAGATCCTCGAGGACGAAGCGCAGGTTGCGCATGGGCTCGGTCGAGACCGTGCCGAGGTCGCGCAGGCTGCTGACGGTCGAGCGCGCCTCGCGGACCGCGACGCTGCCGGTCTGCGACGCGTCGCCGAGGCCGCGGACGGCCGGCCGGGCGGCGTCCGCGAACGGCCCGAGGCGGCGCAGCAGCGTCGTGAGCTGCGGCGCGGCGGCGCGCAGGTCGGCGAGCGCCGGGGTCTGGCGGGCGGCGGCCGTGCCGAGGTCGCGCAGCGTCGGGCGCAGCTCGCGCAGGAACGCGGGCAGGCGCTTGACGGTCGCCCGCAGCTCGGTCTTGCGCGCCGCCGACGCCGCGGTTGTGTCGCCGGCCTCCGAGACGAACCGGGCGACGTCGCGGCGGTTGCCGGCCAGGCCCGCGAGCACGCGGTCGGCATCGCTCGTCAGGCGCTGCAGGGTGCGGCGGTTGTCGGCGAGGATCTCCAGCACGCGGTCGGTCTCGCGCAGCGCGGGGACGCCGCGGCGGATCGTGTCCTGCAGGTCGCCGCCGCGCGCGGCGAGCCCCATCCCGAGCTCCGACAGGATCAGCCCGAGCCGCTCGCGTGCCGGGCGGCGCAGGATGTCGAGCACGAGGTCGGGCGGGATCGTCGCGGCCGTCTGCTTCACGGGGATCGTCCTCGGCGCGGGCCCGGCCGCCTTGCCCGGGTCGCAGTCCAGGTAGTACTCGCCGATCAGCGACTGCGGCTTGACCTCGCAGAAGACGTCCGCGCGAAAGCCGGCGAAGTCCGGCCGGCTGATCTTGATCGTCGCGAGCGCGCGGGCCGTCGAGCGCTGGATGTCGAGCTTCTCGACGCGCCCCACCGGCACGCCCGACGAGCGCAGGTCCGAGCCCTCGGTGAGGCCGAAGGCGTTGTCGAGCACCACGGTGTAGCGCTGCTGGTCGCCGGCACCGGCGGTCTGCGAGGCGACCGCCGCGCCGGTGACGATCGCCAGGGCGAGCGCAGCGATGAGCAACCGCCGCGTCATGGGCCGATCGGGACCTGGCTGAGGTCGCAGTTGAAGTCGGGCGCCGGCTTGTACGGGTTCGAGCCGTCGGGCGCGGGACGCTCGAGCGCTCCCGGGCAGCGGTTGTTGCGCCCCGTCTTCGTCCCGGCGGCCAGCAGGGCCTTGCGCAGCTCGACGGGGACCGGCAGCAGCCCGTTCAGCGGGTCGAGCGTGAAGCCGGTGATCCCGAGGCCGGCGCGCGAGAAGTTGCCGAGCGCGTCGTAGGCGCCGCTCGTCGAGAAGTCGTCGAACCAGCCGACGAGCTCGGGCGCGTAGGGACGCAGGAAGCCGATCTGCGGCGTCGCGCCCGTGAGCGCCTTGGTCGTCGCGGGCAGCGCGCCCTCGCGATCCTCGCCGTTTCGCTTCGCGGTCTTGCTCGCGATCTCGTCGATCGCCGGCTGGCGGCGCAGCAGCTCGACGAGGTCGTTGTCGGCGCCGGGCTTGCGCACGACCGTCGAGACGTCGCGGACCGCCGGGCGGGCGTCGCGCGCGAACGGGCGCAGCTCGTCGAGCAGCGGGATGAGCTTGTCCTTGACGACGGGCTTGGCATCGTCGACGAGCGGCGTGAGGTCGTCGAGCGAGCCGCGCAGGTCGACGAACGTCGAGTTGGACTTGCGCAGGACGCCGGGCAGCAGGCCGACCGACTCGCCGAGCGCCTCGCCGTTGGAGGTCAGCGCCTCGGTCGTGGTGGCGAGGTTGCGCACGAGGCCGGCGAGCGCGCCGTCGCGCGCGGAGACGTCGGTGACGAGCTTCGCCGTCTCGTCGACGAAGCGCCGCAGATCCGGCGTGTCGCGGTTGACCTCCCGCAGCAGCCGGCTGGACGACGACAGCGCGGGGTTGAGGTAGCGCAACGCGGCGTTCGCCTCGTCCTCCTGGCCGGCCTGGAAGTCGCGCAGGAACTCGACCGAGTTCGACGTGGCGGCCCGCGTCTTCGGGTCGAACGTGTTGAAGATCTGGTCGAGGTCGACGGCGGCCTCGGTGCTGTCGGTGGCGAGCGTGGCGCCGTCGGCGATGTCGGGTTGGTCGGCGCCGCCGAGCTGCAGGTCGACGTAGCGGTTGGCGACGCCCGACAGCGACGCCTGGCGGATGATCGCGCGGGTGCCGCGGCGCAGCGGGTGGTAGCCCTCCTCGGAGATCGAGAGCGTGATGTCGGCCTGCCCGTCGTCGGAGAGCGCGACGTCGTCGACCTTGCCGACCGTCTCGCCGGCGACCTTGACCTCGTTGCCCTTGACGATCTGGCTCGCGGAGACGAAGCGCGCGTGGACGGTGTAGCCGCTGCCTCCCGACAGGGCGGCGACGAGCGCGATCACGACGACCGCGACCACCACGACCCCTCCCAGGATCCTCCCTCTTGCCTCAGGCGGCACTAGAGCACCAATGTATTCCCCTCGCGCCTCAGCCAGCGCCGGTGCACCGGATAGTCGGGACAGTGGCGGCGGACGAGCTCCCAGTAGCGCGGCGAGTGGTCCATGACGCGCAGGTGGCAGGCCTCGTGCCACACGACGTAGTCGAGCACCGGCTCGGGCGCCAGCAGCAGCCGCCAGTTGAAGCTCATGGCCCCGCTCGACGAGCACGAGCCCCAGCGCGTGCGCTGGTTTCGGATCGTGAGCTTCGTGTAGCTCGTGTTCAGCGCGGCGACCGCGTCGTCGAGGCGCGGGGCGATCTCGTCGCGGGCCGCGCGGCGAAACCAGCGCTCGACCGCCTGCGGCGCCGCCGCGGGGTCGGCGGGGACGAGCAGCTCGTCGCCGCGGCGGTGCACGCGGGTGCGGGCCGGCTGCGCGGTCAGGACGAGGTCGCGGCCGAGGTACGGGACGGTCGCGCCGCGGGCTTGGATGGCGTCGCGCACGGACTGCCCCGCCGCCAGGCGCTGCTCGATCCAGGGCCGCAGCTCGGCGACGGCGGCGGGCGCCGCGCTGGCGGGGCTGCGCCGCGGCAGCACGACCTCGACGCCTGTGTGGGGGTCCACGAGGACGCGCACGCGGCGGGCGCGATCGGAGCGGCGGACGCGGTAGGGGAGGTCGTCGGGCATGGGCTTGGCGGCGGACGGGCGCAGGTGCGTTCGGCGCTGCGACGATAATGCGCACCGACCGTGAGCTCGATCGTTCCACTCCCGCCAGACGTTCGCCCGCCGTTCGCCGTGTACGTCAACGGCGTGCGACAGGAGGAGGGCTCGGACTACGTCGTCGCCGACCGCAGGCTGGTCTTCGAGAAGGACCTCAAGAAGGAGGGCAAGCTCGGCTTCTGGCGCTGGTTTCTCGGCGCGTGGGGGGTCGGGACCTACCGCCAGAACGACTCCGTCGACGTGAGCTTCGAGCGCAACGGCAGGCCGGCGCTCGTCGAGGGGCTCGACATCGAGCCGTTGGCGCAGCCGTGAGCCCGGGGGCGCCAGGCTCGTGACCGGCGGGCGCGCGGAGGGTACGCCGCCCGCCATGCCGTCGTCTGCGTCGCGAGGCGCCACGCTGCTGCTGGCGCTGTCCGTCGGGCTCGTCCTGTCGGACTCGTCGGTCGTCACGCTCGCGCTGCCCGCGATCCTGCGCGAGCTCGACACGAGCGTGTCGGCGGTCGCGTGGGTGCTGATCGCGTTCAACCTCGCGCTGGCGGTGGCTGCCGTGCCGGGCTGGCTCGTCGTGCGCGCGCGACCGTGGGCGGCGTTCGTGGTGTCCTCGGCGGGCTTCGCTTGCGCGTCGCTGGTGTGCGCGGCGGCGCCGTCGCTGGGCGTGCTGATCGCAGGGCGGGTCGCGCAGGGCCTGCTCGGCGCGGTCGTCGTGGCCGCGGCGCTCGAGCTGCTCGTGCTCGGCATGCCCCGGCGCCGCGCGATCGGCGTGTGGGCGGCGGCGGGCGT
The DNA here is from genome assembly GCA_963743055.1 of uncultured Actinomycetes bacterium. GTDB lineage: Bacteria > Actinomycetota > Thermoleophilia > Solirubrobacterales > Solirubrobacteraceae > CADCVQ01. The sequence goes on from CAVUOK010000014.1 coordinate 199,191, forward strand.
GCTCGGGGGCGCCGTCGGCCCGGCCGTCGGCGGCTTTCTCACCGAGGCGTTCTCGTGGGAGGCGATGTTCGCGCTGCAGGCGCCGGTCGCGCTCGTGGCGCTGCTCGGGGCGTGGCGCGCTCCGTCCGCGGCGCCGCCTGCGGCCTCCGCGCCGTCTGCGGCGTCCACGCCGACCTCGCGCCTGCCCGGCGCCGGACCGGCGCGCGGCGCCGAGGCTCGGGCGCTCGAGGCCGCTGGCGGCGAGCGCCCGGCGGTCGCGCCGCTCGTCGCGCTCGCGCTCGTCTCGGCGGCGCTGTCCGCGGCGCTGTTCCTGCTCGTCGTCATGCTCATCGAGGGCTGGCGGCTGTCGCCGGGCGAGGCCGCGCTCGTCGTGACCGCGATGCCGCTCGCGGCGCTCGTCGCCGGGCGCTGGGCGCGCGATCGCCACCGGCTCGCCCCGGCGCTGCCCGGCACCGTGCTGCTCGCGGGCGGCCTCGCGGCGCTCGGGCTGCTGCCGGGGACGGGCGCGGTCTGGACGCTCGCGCCGCAGGTCGCGATCGGGGCCGGCCTGGGCCTCGCGCTGGGCGCGCTGATCGGCGTGACGGTCGACGCGGGCGCCGTCGGGCGACCCGCCGCGTGGACGATCGCGGCGCGGCACGCGGGCATCGTCGCCGGCCTGCTCGTCCTGACGCCGATCTTCACCGCGGATCTCGGCGGCGCCCGCGAGCCGGCCGAGCGCGCCGGCATCGCGCACGTCCTCGACGCGCCGATCGCCCTGAAGCCGAAGATCGCGCTCGCGCGATCGCTCGCGGCGGAGGTCGATGACTCAAGCGACCAGGAGCTGCCGGACCTCGACGCGGGGTTCGCCGCGGTCGACGTCCCCGCCGGCGACCGCGCCGCGACCGCCGCGCTGCGCGCCGACCTCGACGACGAGCTCGACCGCGCCGCGACGTCCGCGTTCAGCCGCTCGTTCCTCGCAGCGGCGCTGATCGCCCTGCTCGCCGCGGGCGCCGCCGCGGTGGCGATCCTGCGCACGCGACGGCCGCCCGGCGCGCCGGTTGGCTCGAACGGCAACCGCCTCGCGCCCGCTACGTCGCTGAACGTCGCGCTGCCGGCCGCGTGCGTCCTCGCGACGCTGCTGGTCGCGGCGTACGTCGCGCTCGGCGGCGCGGACTACGGGCCGACGGCCGTCGTGAACCCGTGCGCCGAGCGCGAGCGACCGGCGGTGGAGAAGGCCCAGCGCCTCGCGCTCGCGACGATCGACGGCACCGCCTGCGCGCTCGGGCGCGGGCGCGAGGAGCTGCTGCTCGCGCTGCTCGACGGCGATCGCCCGAACGGCGTGTCCGACGACCAGCTCTCCGCCGCGCTCGTCAAGGGCATCGACCGCGCCGAGGACGAGGGCGAGGTCGCGAAGATCCCCGCGATCGGCCTGCGGCTGGCGATCAAGGCCGGCGGCGCGCTCGGGGTCGTCGGCCTGCTGCTGCCGGATTAACCGGTCGGCAGGCGACGCGCGTCGATCTGGTCCCGTGTGGGGGCAGTAGATCGACACGCCTCGCCTGGCGACACGCCGGGCGTCGGCGCGGCCGGTAGGTTCGGGGACCCCTGCAGGTACTGGACAAGCATGCCTGACAACACCGAGAGCGCGCCGCGCTGGCGCGACCTGATCGCGCTGCTGGCGCCCGTGCGCTGGCAGCTCGTCGGCGCTTCGGCGCTGCAGGGGCTCGCATCGGCGGCGTCGATCGTGCCGCTCGTCTGCGTCGTCGAGATCGCGCGCGAGCTGCTCGCCGCCGGCGCGCCCGACGAGGACGCGATCCGCACGCTCGTGGTCGTCGCGGTGGCCGCGTTCAGCTTCCGGCTCGTCGCGCAGGGAATCGCGAGCCAGGTCACGCATCTCGCCGACAACACGTTCCAGCTCGAGGTGCGCCGGCGCGTCGCGTCGCGCCTCGGGAGGCTGCCGCTCGGGTGGTTCGGCGCGCGGCACTCGGGCGAGGTCAAGCGCGCGGTGCAGGACGACGTGGCGGCGATGCACTACCTCGTCGCGCACTCGCTGCCGGACCTCGTGGCGGGGGTCGTCGCCCCGGTGCTCGCGCTGGGCTACCTCGTCTGGATCGACTGGCGGCTGACGCTGGTGACGCTCGCGCCGCTCGTCGTGTTCGGCATCTTCTACGCGTCGATCGTGCGCGGCTACTCCGCGCAGATGGCGGGCCACGCCGCCGCGCTCGGACGGATCAACGCGGCGGTCGTGGAGTTCGTCCAGGGGATCGCGGTCGTGAAGGCGTTCGGCCGCTCGCATCGCGCGCACGAGCGCTTCGAGCGCAGCGCAAGCGAGTTCGCCGACTTCCACGACGCGTGGGTCGCGCCGATCGCGCGGCGCAGCGCGCTCGGGGAGCTCGCGTGCTCGCCCCCGGTGATGCTGCTCGTGATCCTGAGCGGCGGGATCGCGCTCGTGCGCTGGGGCGGCCTGGCCCCGGTCGACGTCGTGCCGTTCGCGTTGCTGGGCCTCGGCCTGACCGCGCCGCTGCTGACGCTCGGCTACAGCGCCCAGGGGTTCCGCCTCGCCGCCGAAGCCGGGTCGCGCGTGGCCGCGCTGCTGGCGATCCCGGAGCTGCCGCAGCCGGCCGCCGCCCCCACGACCCCTCCAGGCGCCGCCCAAGGAGCCCCTCCGCCCGGCGCCGCCCCCGCGACCCCTTCTCCCCACGCCGCCGCCATCGAGCTCGACGACGTCGCCTTCTCCTACGACGGCGCGACCGAGGTCCTCCGGGCCATCAGCGCGGAGCTCGCCCCCGGCACCGTCACCGCGCTCGTCGGGCCCTCGGGCGCCGGCAAGTCGACGCTCGCCACGCTCATCCCGCGCTTCTGGGACGTCACCGCCGGCGCGGTCCGCGTCGGCGGCGCCGACGTCCGCGACGTCCCCGCCGGCGATCTCTATGCGCAGGTCGCCTTCGTCTTCCAAGAGCCCGGCCTGCTGCGCGCGTCGGTGCGCGACAACATCCGCCTCGGCCGCCCCGACGCGTCGCAGGACGACGTCGAGGCTGCCGCCCGCGCGGCGCAGATCCACGACCGCGTCGTCGCGCTCGAGCGCGGCTACGACGCCGTGGTCGGCGTCGACGCGCGACTCTCGGGCGGCGAGGCGCAGCGCGTCGCGATCGCCCGCGCGCTCATGGCCGACCGCCCGATCCTCGTGCTCGACGAAGCCACCGCGTTCGCCGACCCCGAGTCCGAGGCCGCGATCCAGGACGCCCTCTCGGAGCTCGCGCGCGGGCGGACGATCGTCGTCATCGCGCACCGGCTGTCGACGATCACGACGGCCGACAACATCCTCGTCCTCTCCGAAGGCGAGATCCGCGAACGCGGCCGGCACGAAGAGCTCGTCGCGCGCGGCGGCATCTACGCGCGCATGTGGACCGCCCACGAACGCGCGACCGGAGCCGCCGCATGATCCGCGCGCTGCACAACCTGCTCGATCCGGCGGGCCGCAAGGTGCTGCGCGCGCAGGTCGCGCTGATCGTCGTCTACTCCGTCCTGCAGGGCGTCGCGTTCGTGCTGCTCGTCCCGATCCTCAGCGCGCTGCTCGAAGACGACACCGGCCGCGCCACGAGCTGGCTCGCCGTGCTCGCGGCTGTCACGGCGCTTGCGGCGGTCGCGTTCTACGCCCAGGCGATGCTCGCCCACCGCCTCGGCGGCATCGTCTCGCGCACGGTGCACCGCCGCCTCGGCGACCACGTCTCGTCGCTGCCGCTCGGATGGTTCGGCCCCGAACGCGTCGGCGAGCTCGTGCGCCTGTCCAGCCAGGGCGTGACCGACGTCATGGGCGCGGCCGGCCATCTGCTGCGCCCGATGGTCGCGGCGATCGTCACGCCGGCGACCGTCGCGCTCGCGATGTTCTTCGTCGACCTGCGCTTCGCGATCGCCACCGCGCTCACCGCGCCGCTCATCTACGGCGCCCACAAGTGGGCGAGCCGGCTCGCGCGCCGCGCGGCGGCTGGCGTCCGCAGCGCGGCCGCCGACGCGTCCGGGCGGATCGTCGAGTTCGCGCAGATCCAGCCGGTGCTGCGCGCCTACGGCCGCGCCGGCGAGCGTCACGCGCTGCTCGACGATGCGCTCGTCGCGCAGCACACCGCCCGCCGGCGCCAGCTGTGGCAGATGAGCATGGGCCTCGTCGCGTCGTCGATCGCGGTCCAGCTCGCGTTCCTCGTCGTCATGGTGCTCGGCGTGGACCTCGCGCTCGACGGCTCGATCGACGTGCCCGAGCTCGTCGCGCTGCTCGTGCTCGTCGCGCGTTTCGGCCAGCCGCTGGTCGAGGCGGCGGACATCGTCGGCGCGCTGCGGATCGCGCAGGGGAGCCTGTCCGGGCTGCGGCGCGTGCTCGACGTGGCCCCGCTGCCCGAGCCGGAGCGCGGCGCCGTGCCGGACGGCAGCGGGCTGCGCCTGCGCGACGTGCGCTTCTCCTACGGCGAGCACGCCGTCCTCGACGGGATCGACCTCGACGTCCCGCCGCGCACCATGCTCGCGCTCGTCGGGCGCAGCGGCGCGGGCAAGACGACCGTCGCGCGGCTCGTCGCGAGGTTCTGGGACGTCGAGGGCGGCGCCGTCGAGATCGGTGGCGTCGACGTGCGCGCGATGAGCACCGAGACGCTCATGGCGAACGTGTCGATGGTGTTCCAGGACGTCTACCTGTTCGACGCGACGATCGCCGAGAACATCCGCGCCGGCCGGCCGGACGCGACCGGCGCCGAGGTGCGCGAGGCCGCGAGCCTGGCCGCCGTGGACGAGATCGTCGCGCGGCTGCCCGGCGGCTGGGACACGCCGGTCGGCGAGGGCGGCACCTCGCTGTCGGGGGGCGAGCGCCAGCGCATCTCGATCGCGCGCGCGATCCTCAAGGACGCGCCGATCGTGCTGCTCGACGAGGCGACGGCGGCGCTCGACCCGGAGAACGAGGCGGCGATCGAGCGCGCGCTGGCGGCGCTCGTCGCGGACAAGACGCTGGTCGTGATCGCGCACCGGCTGGCGACGGTCGTCGCGGCCGACCAGATCGCGGTGCTGGACGGCGGACGGATCGCGCAGCGGGGCACGCATGCGCAGCTGCTCGCCGATGGCGGCATCTACGCGGACTTCTGGCGCGAGCGCACGCGCGCCCGCGGCTGGCGGATCGCCGCGACGTGATGACGGGACGCGGCCTCGACGCGCGAGGGGTCACGGTGTCGCTCGGCGGCCGGGTGGTGCTGGATGCGGTCGACGCCTCGGTGCAGCCGGGGCACGTGACGGGGCTGCTCGGCCCCTCGGGATCGGGGAAGAGCACGCTGCTGCGCGCATGCGTGCGGCTTGTCGACGTCGATCGCGGGACGATCACGCTCGACGGCGAGGACGTCGAGACGCTCGACGCGCGCGTGCTGCGCCGGCGGGTCGGCCTCGTCGCGCAGACGCCGGTGATGCTGCCGGGCACGGTCGCCGACAACCTGCGCTACGGCGTCGAGGACCTGCCGGACGCGGCGCTCGTCGCGGCGCTCGGCGACGCCGGGCTGGCGGCGGACTTCGCGGAGCGGGTCGCCGGGGACCTGTCGGGCGGCGAGCGCGCGCGGGTCGCGCTGGCGCGGGCGCTGACGCGAGAGCCGCGCCTGCTGCTGCTCGACGAGCCCACGTCGGCGCTCGACCACGACGCCGCCGAGCACATCGGCGCGACGCTGCGCCGGCTCGCCGAGGGCGGCCTCGGCATCTGCCTCACGACCCACGACCTCGCGTTCGCCGACCGCTGGATCGACCGCCGGGTCCGTCTCGGATGACCGCGACCCGCCCCGCCTCCGCCGCAGCGCTCGGCCCCGCCTCCGCCGCGGCGCTCGGCCCCGCCTCCGCCGCGGCGCTCGGCCCCGCCTCCGCCGCGGCGCTCGGCCCCGCCTCCGCCGCGGCGCTCGGCCCCGCCTCCGCCGCGGCGCTCTGGCGCGCCTTCGCCGCCGATTGGCCGGCGCTCCGCCGCGCCTTCGCCGCCGACCGGCGCCACGTGCGCGGGGCGCGCACGTGAGCGCGACCGTGCTCAAGGTCCTTGCCGGCGCGGGCTTCGCGGCGATCGCCGTCGGGCTGTCGCTGCGCTACCGCCTCGGCCACGCGCGCGAGATCGCGCTCGCCGCCGTGCGCGCGCTCGTGCAGCTCGCCGTCGTCGGCGCGGCGATCGCGCTCGTGTTCGAGTTCCCGGCACTCGCCGTGGCGTTCGTCGCGATCATGGTCGCCACCGCGGGCCTGACCGCGGGCAGCCGCCTGCGTGGCCTGCCCGGCGCCCGCGTGCGGGCGCTCGCCGCGATCGCGATCCCGGCCCTGCTCGCCACGGGCGCGCTGCTCGCGATCGGGGCGTTCGAGCTGACCGCGCGCGCCGCGGTCCCGACGGCCGGCATCCTCATCGGCGGCGCCATGGCCGCGACGACGCTCACGGGCCGCAGGCTGCTCGAGTCCCTGCGCGACGACGCGCTCGAGGTCGAGACGCGCCTCGCGCTCGGCGACAGCGCCCGCGCCGCGCTCGCCCCCGCGATCCGGCGCGCCGTCCACACCGGCCTCGTGCCGGTCGTCGATCAGACCCGCAGCGTCGGGCTCGTGACGCTGCCCGGCACGTTCGTCGGCCTGATCCTGGGCGGCGCGTCGCCCGAGGAGGCGGCCGCGACGCAGCTCGTCGTCCTGCTCGCGCTGCTCGCCGTCGAGCTCGGCGCCGGCCTGCTGCTCGCCGAGCTCACGCAGCGCGCGGTCATCCTCCCCGGCGAGCGCGTGCGCCGGATCGACCTCGAGCGCTGACCGCACAGCCGAGCCCCCGCGGGGGCGAGCTTACGTCGCGAGGTCCCAGCGCTCGGGCTCGCCGCCGTCGCGCGCGAGCTCGCCGGTCACCTCGAGGTGGCGCAGGTAGCAGAGCGTCTCCGGCAGCCACCAGCCCGCGTTCAGCGGCGTGATCGGCTCGCCGTAGAGCAGCGGCACGACGTCATAGGCGGTGATCGGCCCCCGCTCGGCGACGATCTCCAGCACCCGCGCGAGGCGGCTGTGCACGAGCAGCCGGTTGGCGTCGATGTGCGCGACGACGTCCGTGAACGTGCGCGCGTGGCCGGCGAGGCACAGGCGCGCGTCGAGGCGCCGGACCTTGTCGAGCGAGTGCAGGAACTCGCCGACCGGGTCCGGCGTCCAGCCGTAGTCGAAGTACAGCGACACGCGCCCGAGCAGGTGGTCGCCCGAGATGAGGATCCGGCGCTCGGCCTGGTGCAGGCAGACGTGCGACGGCGCGTGGCCGGGCGTCTCGACCACGGTCCACGGCCCGACCGCCGTCTCGACGACGACGCCGGGCAGCAGGTCGCGGTCGGGCGCCACCAGACGCTTGATCCCGTAGCCACGCTTGCGCGCGACCTCCGCCCACTCCGCCAGCGGCGCCACCGGCACCCCGCTCATCCGCGCGACCTCCAAGCGCCGCGCGAGCGCCTCGTCGGGGTCCTCCGCGGCGGCCGTCATGTGCGCGTGGTCGGGATGCATCCACAGCTCGCAGCCGCTCGCGTCGATGATGTCGGCCGCCTGGCCGTAGTGGTCGGAGTGCGCGTGCGTGCAGACGAGCAGGCGCACGTCCTCCAAGCGCAGGCCGACCTGCGACATCGCGAGCTCGAGCTGGTCGAGCGAGCCCTCCTCGTGCAAGCCGCAGTCGACGAGCACGACGCCGTCGCCGGCAGCCAGCGCCCACGCGTTGCAATGCGGCACGCCGGGCCACGGCAGCGGCAGGCGCAGCCGCCAAACGCCGGGCAGCACGCGCTCGCCCCGGCCGAGCTCGCGACGGCGGGTGGATTCGGGCACGAGCGCCACGATAAGACCGCGTGCGGGAAGTTCGCGGCGCGCCCGCTAGATTTGCCGGACCATGGGCAAGCGCAACCGCGGAGTTGGCCGGATCTCGGCCCCGACGACCGACTACCGCGACGCGGACGGCAACGTCCTGACGCTGCGCGGGGCGATGTCGCCGCTCACGCGCCACAAGTACAAGGCGACCCTGCACGACCAGCGCGTGAGCACCGACGACTCGTGGCACCGCGCGGTCGAGTTCCTGTTCGAGCGGCTCGTCGAGCGCTGGACGATCTACGACGTGCCGACCGAAGGCCAGAAGGAGTTGCTCATGCGCTACCGCATCGCCACGCCGGAGGAGAAGCGCTGGATCCGCGACGTCCTCCGCGAGCACCTGGCCGCCAACTTCCCCGACATCGAGGCACCGTGAGCACGATCACCGACATCCCCACCCGACTCCTCCTCGGCTCCGGCCCGAGCCCCGTCCCCTCGCGCGTGCTCGAGGCGCTCGCGCAGCCGACGATCGGCCACATGGATCCCGCGTTCGCGGCGATCATGGGCGAGACGATCGAGCTGCTGCGCGAGGCGTTCCAGACCGAGAACACCGCGACGCTGCCGGTCTCCGGCACGGGCAGCGCGGGCATGGAGGCGCTGGTCGCGAACTTCGTGAACCCGGGCGACCGCGTCGTCTGCGGCGTCCACGGGCTGTTCGGCGTGCGGATGGCCGACGAGCTCGCGCGGGCGGGCGCCGACGTCGTCAAGGTCGAGGCCGAGTGGGGCCGCGCGATCGACAACGACGAGCTCATCGCGGCGGCGGCGGACGGCCTCGACGCGATGGTCGTCGTCCACGGCGAGACCTCGACGGGTGTCGCGCAGCCGCTCGACGGGCTCGCCGACGCCTGCCGCGACAAGGACGCGCTGCTGCTCATCGACTGCGTCACGTCGCTCGGCGGGCACCCGCTCAGACTCGACGAGGCCGGCGTCGACGCCGCCTTCTCCGGCACGCAGAAGTGCTTGAACTGCCCGCCCGGCCTCGCGCCGTTCACGGCCGGCGAGCGCGCGATCGCCAAGCTCCAGGCGCGCGAGCAGCCGGGCCGCTCGTGGTACTTCGACCTGTCGCTCGTGCTCGGCTACTGGAACCCCGAGCAGGCGGGCGCCACCGCGCGCGCCTACCACCACACCGCGCCGATCAACATGATCTACGCGCTGCGCGAGGCGCTGCGGATCGCGGTCGTCGACGAGTGGCTGCCGACGTCGTGGGAGCGCCACCGCAAGGCGCACCACGCGCTGAAGGACGCTTTGAGCGTGCTCGGCTGCGAGCGCCTCGCGCCCGACGGCGAGCAGCTGCACCCGCTGCTCGCGGTCTCGCCACCGGAGGGGATCGACGAGGCGGCCGTGCGCAGGGCGCTGCTGCTCGACCACGGCATCGAGATCTCCGGCGGCCTGGGCCCGCTCGTCGGCAAGCTGTGGCGGATCGGCGTCATGGGCGCCGGCGCGCGGCGTGAGCCGCAAGAGCAGCTCGTCACGGCGCTCTGCGAGCTGCTCGGAGCCGACTCGGCCGAGCCGCTCGCCGCGCTCGACGAGGGCTGGCGCGCGTAGTCGTGCGCCGACCGCTCGTGGCACGACGACGGGCCCGCCCCGCGGTCGCTCGCCTCGCGGCGCCCGCGCCGTGAGCGTCGACGCGGCCCGCTTCGCCGACCTCCTCGCCGGCTACTGCCTCGACGTCCAGCCGGGCCAGGAGGTGCTCGTCCGCTCGACGACGCTCGCCGCGCCGCTGCTGCTCGAGTGCCAGCGCGCGATCCTCGAGCGCGACGGATGGCCGCTGCTGCGCGTCGAGGTGCCGGGCGCGACCGCCGCGCACTACCGCCACGCGCGGGACCGCCACCTCGACGGGTTCTCCGAGGTCGCCTACGCCGAGGCGAAGAGGGCGCACGCCCAGCTCGGCATCCAGGCGCCCGAGAACACGCGCGCGCTCGTCGGCATCGATCCGGACAACCTCGCCCGTGCCGCGCGCGCCCGCCAGCCACTGCGCGAGCTGACGATGAAGAAGCGCTGGTGCTCGACCCTCTGGCCCACGCAGGCGGGCGCCCAGCAGGCGGGCATGAGCCTCGCGGACTTCGAGGCGTTCGTCGAGCGCGCGCTATTTCTCGACCAGCCCGACCCCGAGCGCTCGTGGGGCGAGCTGCGCGAGTTCCAGGCATCGCTCATCGAGCGCCTGAAGGGCGCGCGCGAGCTGCGCCTGCAGTCGGACGGGACGGACGTGACGCTCGCCGTCAAGGGGCGCACCTGGGTGAACTCCGACGGCAAGCGCAACATGCCGAGCGGCGAGGTCTTCACCGGGCCGCACGAGGCGAGCGCGAGCGGCATCGTGCGCTTCGACGTGCCCTCCGCGCCCGCCGGCGTCGAGGTCGCGGGGGTGGAGCTGCAGTTCGGCGAGGGCCTCGTCGTGGGGGCGAGCGCCGAGCGCGGCGAGGCCTACCTCCAGCGCGCGCTGCAGACCGACGAGGGCGCGCGCCGCCTGGGCGAGATCGGCATCGGCACGAACTTCGGCATCGACCGCGCGATCGGCGCGACGCTGTTCGACGAGAAGATCGGCGGCACGGTCCACCTCGCGCTCGGTCGCTCGTACCCCGAGACCGGCGGCAAGAACGTCTCCGCGCTGCACTGGGACCTCATCTGCGACCTGCGCCCCGGCGGCAAGCTCACCGCCGACGGCGAGGTCATCGTGCAGGACGGCCGCTTCGCGCTGTGAGCACAGGCTGATCCACTCATGCAGCAGCGAGCAAAATGCCTGCAACAGGCGTAACTCCGGGTTGCCGGCAGGGGTAGAGTCCCGCCGTGGCCTTTCCTGTCCCCATCGCCAGCGTCCTGACCGGTGCGACCGTGCGGCAGCTGGCCTACTGGCGCAAGCACACCTCGTCGGCTGAGCCGCTTCTCGTGCCTGAGGGCAAGCGCAGCGGCCGGTACCTGTACTCGTGGGCGGACGTCGTGGCACTGCGGGCGATCGTCTACCTTCGCCAAGAGAAGTCCTTGCCCCGCATCCGCCGGGCCGTGGCCACGTTGCGTGGCCTCGAGGCGGACGAGTGGGTTCACCTGGCTGCGTATCACCTGATCAGCACGCCGTCGTCGATCCTCGTCAGGACGCCATCGGGTCAGCTGCTTGACCTTGACCGCCATCCGGGGACAGTCCTGGAGGAGATCCTCATGCAGGACGTGCTCGGTCCGTTTGAGACGCAGGACGGACGGCAGGTGCCGGCACTCCGGAGCCCCCGCGCAAGGATCGCGGTGAACCCCGCGGTTCTCGGCGGCTTCCCGACCATCGCCGGCACACGGGTGCCCTTCGACGTCGTTGCCGCGCTGGCCAACGACAAGCTGGAGCCGCATGAGATCGCGGAGGTGTACCCATCCGTCGACCGCGACGCGATCGGGGACGCTGTGAGCTTCGCGGAGCAGGTTGCCGCCGTCGCGTGATGCACGTCCTTGTCGACGAGGGGATGCCGGTGCAGGTCATCCCGTCCCTTCGGCTCAACAGGCAACACCGCTTCGATCACGTCGACGATCTCGGCTGGAAGGGCAAGCCCGACGTCCAGCTCTTCGCCGATGCGGCGAACCGCGGCTACCACGCCGTGCTCACGCTGGACCTGTCGCAGCTCGAATCACTCGAGGAGTGCAGGGCACTGAAGCGCTCGGGCCTGCATCACATCGGAATCCAGCAGGGTCGCTCTGCCCAGGGAATTCGCGGCATGGCGCGGGTCATCTCCTCGGTCGTGGTCGCCATGCCATACGTCCTGAGCGATCTCGATGCCGCGGACGGGCAGCGCATCGTGGAGTTGACGCTCTTGAGCGCAACTCGGCGGCACGAGATCCTGGACCCACGCGTCGAAGCCGCGCGCTTCCCGTATTGGCGCTAGCGCGCCACGGGCGATGCCGAAGACGTGTCGCGTCGAGGTGGGTAAGAAGCGTCGCCGAGCCGACGCTCACGTCGCCATGGGACACGCGAACACCGTGACGGCACTGCACCCCGAGGCCGTACGGCCACCGGACACCATCGATCTGCGCGGCGCGCAGGACGCCGTGCGCGACCTGCTCGTCGCTCTCGGCCGCGACCTCGGCGACGACGGTCTGCGCGAGACGCCGCGGCGCGTCGCCGCCGCCTACGCGCAACTGCTCACGCCCGAGCCGTTCACCCTGACGACGTTCCCGAACGAGGAGGGCTACGACGAGCTCGTCGTCGTCCGCGACATCCCCTTTCACTCGCTCTGCATGCACCACCTGCTGCCGTTTCACGGCGTCGCGCACGTCGCCTACCTGCCGGGCGAGCGGATCGTCGGCCTGTCGAAGCTCGCGCGCGTCGTCGAGCTGTTCGCCCGCGACCTGCAGCTTCAGGAGCGCCTGACGATGCAGGTCGCGAACTTCCTGCGGGAGCACCTGCAGCCCAAGGGCGTCGGCGTCGTCATCGAGGCCGAGCACCTCTGCATGTCGCTGCGCGGGGTGCAGAAGGCCGGCGCCCGCACGACGACCTCCGCGCTTCTCGGCCTTCTGCGCGACGATCTACGCACGCGACAGGAGTTCCTCTCACTTGTGAAGGCCTGATGCTCGTCGTCATCCAGTACTGGATCATCGCCTCGTACATCATCGCCATCGGGCTGGTGGCGGACCAGATGCGCCGGCCCCTGCCCATCTGGGAGGCCGCCGGCCGCGAGCGGAGGTTCTGGGTGAGCCTGTCGCTCGTCATGGGGTTTCACGGCCTCGGCCAGTACGGGGCGATCGCGTACCTCGCCGCCGTCGTCCCGAGGTTTCGCGCGGGCGCGCGAGCGCGGCGGACGTCACCGCGCCAGCCGCTGTCGCTGCCGCGCGTGGCCGTCGCGCTGCAGCACCGCGCCGGCACGCGAACCGTGGCCGAGCAGCTCGCCCTTGTCGCGGCGCTGCTCGTCTTCGGGTCGAGCTTCATCCACGCCGTCGCGATCGCCGATCACTTCGAGTACGACTGGCGCTTCGGGGCGTTCTTCGCCGTCGCCGCGTGCGCGCAGGCGGCCTGGACGGGGCTCGTCTACCGCGAGCCGCTGAACCCGCGCATCCTCGTCGCCGGCGCGGTGGGCAACGCCGCGCTCGTGATCGTGTGGGCGATCTCGAGGACGGTCGGCATGCCGTTCGGACCGCAGGCCGGGCGAGCGGAGGACATCGCCGAGGTGGACGCGATCTCGACGCTCGACGAGCTCGGCGCGGTCCTCCTCATCGCGATCGTGCTCAACGCGGCCCGCATGCGCCTCACGCAGACGCACGTGCGGCTCGCCGCGACGCTTGCAGGGCCGCTGTTCATCTACAGCCTGCTCTCGCTCAGCGGCGGGCACACCCACGGGTAAGACCCGGGCCTCCGCCGACGCTCACCCTTCGAGATGAGCGCGCCACGGCTACACGCGACGAGCCCCGCGGTCTGGGCATGGCGACGCAGGCGGCTGATGGCGGCCGGCTTCGACAACTCGCTCGCGACCCGGCTCGCCGGTGACGAGGCGGTCGACCTGCACGAGCTGCTCGTGCTCCTCGACCGGGGCTGCCCACCCGAGCTCGCCGCGCGGATCGCCGCGCCGCTCGACGCGAAGGTGCACGCGCGAACGTGACGCGGCTGCCCGTTGATACGGTCGCCGGCGTGGCTTCGCCAGAGCACGTCCCGCCGCCCGCGTCCGCGGCCGACGCGCTGGACGCCGACTCGCGGCGCTGGCTCGAGGACCTCGCGGCGCAGGGCCCCGGCCACGATGCCGCGGTCGCGCGGCTGCACGCGCTGCTGCTGCGCGGCGCCCGCTTCGAGGTCGCGCGCAGGCGGATGACGCTGCCCTACCTGCGCGGCGGCGACCACGACGACCTCGCCTGCCAGGCCGCCGACGACGCGCTCGTCCTCGTGCTGCGCAAGCTCGACAGCTTCCGCGGCGAGAGCCGCTTCACGACGTGGGCCTACAAGTTCGCCCTCTACGAGACGGCGGCGAGGCTGCGCCGCCGGGCGTGGCAGGACCGCGAGCTGCCGCTCGAGCCCGACAGCTGGCCCGAGATCGCCTCGCGCGCGCTGTCGCCCCACGAGCACCTCGCCGAGAGCGAGCTGCTCGGCGCCCTGCGCGACGCGATCAACGACGCGCTGTCGGACCACCAGCGCGAGGTGCTCGTCGCGATCACGCTGAACGGCGTCCCGATCGACGTGCTCGCCGAGCGCCTCAACACGACCCGCGGCGCGCTCTACAAGACGCTGCACGACGCGCGGCGCAAGCTCCGCGAGCGCCTCGCCGCGCAGGGCCTCGATCCGACCGAGCGGGGGCGCCGGCGATGAGCGGCGAGCACGACCGGCTCATCGACGCGCTGCTCGGCCCCGACGGCCCGGAGGTCTCGTGCGAGCAGTGCTTCGAGCAGCTCGACCGCTACGTCGACGTGACGCTCGCCGGCCGCCCGGATCCCGACGAGGCGGTGCCCGGCATGCGCGCCCACCTGCGCGGCTGCCCGGCCTGCGCCGAGGACTTCGACAGCCTGCTCGAGCTCGCCGGCTCGTAAGACCGCGCTCCGGCCGGGACGTAGGCGCCGGACCCGGCTCGCTCACCCGCCGCCCGGCTCCATCCACGCCGCGCGCATGTCCACGCGCGCGCCGCGAAACGGCACGCCCTCGGCCTCGAGCAGCCGCCGCTGGCGCTCGCCCTTCGCGAGCGAGCCGTCGGCGCGCACGACGCGCTGCCACGGCACCGACGGGTCATCGCACGCCGACAGCGCCGCGCCCGCGCGCCGCGGGGCGCCCGGGCAGACGTCGCCGTAGGTCGTCACCCGGCCCGGCGGGATCGAGCGGATCCGCTCGAAGATCGCGTCGTCGCCGGTAGCCATCGCGCCGGACGCTAGCGAGCGCAGATTTCACGGGCCTGAAACAGAGCGCCCCGCCACCCTGCGAGTACCGTGGTGCGCCTTGACTCGTCGCACGAAGATCGTGGCCACCATCGGCCCTGCCTCTCGGGATCCCGAGACCCTCGTGCGAATGGTCGACGCCGGCATGGACGTCGCCCGGCTGAACTTCTCGCACGGCACCGCCGAGCAGCACGCCGAGACGGCCAAGCGGGTGCGCGACGCCGCGAACCGGGCGGGACGCGCCGTCGCAATCCTGCAGGACCTGCCCGGGCCGAAGATGCGCATCGGCCCGCTCGACGGCGACATCGCGGAGTTCAAGCCCGGCGACCACGTGACGTTCGTCTGCGGCGGCGAGGGCCTCGGCACGGCCGCGCGGCTGTATGTCGCGCGCCCCGAGCTGTGCGCCGCGATGTCCCCCGGCGACGTCATGTACCTCGCCGACGGCGCCGTCCGGCTGCGCGTGAAGGCGATCCGCGAGGGCCCCCAGGAGATCGACGCCGAGATCGAGGTCGGCGGCTCGGTCGCGTCGCGCCAGGGGCTCAACGTGCCCGGCCCGCTCGAGCAGATCGCCTCGGTCCCCGACGAGGACCTCAAGCACCTCGCCGCGGGCGAGAAGATCGGCGTCGACCTCGTCGCGCTGTCGTTCGTCCGCAGCCCGCAGGACATCCACCTCGTGCGCGACCACACGCGCCTGCCGCTCATCGCGAAGATCGAGAAGCCTCAGGCCGTCGACTGCGCGGAGGACATCATCCGCGCCGCCGACTGCGTCATGGTCGCGCGCGGCGACCTCGGCGTCGAGCTGCCGATCGAGCTCGTCCCGATCGTCCAGAAGAACCTCTTGAACACGGCGGGCAAGCTCGCGCGCCCCTCGATCACCGCGACGCAGATGCTCGACTCGATGGTCGCCTCGACGCGCCCGACGCGCGCGGAGGTCGCCGACGTCGCAAACGCGATCCTCGACGGCACCGACGCGGTCATGCTCTCGCAGGAGACCGCGATCGGCATGTACCCCGTCGAGGCGGTCGCGATGATGGCTTCGATCGCCGAGACGACCGAGCCCGCGGCGCCCTACCTGCGCTGGAACGAGTACCGCGTGCATCGCGACAAGCGCGACCCGTCCTACACGATGGCCTACGCCGCGTGCCTCGCCGCGCGCGAGCTCGAGCTCGACGCGCTCGTCATCCCGACGCTGTCGGGCCGCTCGGCGCGCCTCGTGAGCGCGCACCGGCCGACGGTGCCCATCTTCGCGCTCTCGCCCGGCAAGGAGACGGTGCGCCGCTGCGGGCTCATGTGGGGCGTGCGGGCCGCGTCGATGCGCCGCCACGAGGTCACGGAGGCGCTCATCAACGACTGCGCCCGGCGCGTCGTCGAGCTCGGCTGGCTGCGGGCGGGCCAGCGCGTCGGCATCACCGCGGGGTTGCCGAGCGGGCGGCCCGGCAGCACGTCGCTGCTGCAGATCCAGCAGCTGTGACCGCGCCGAGGTAACGTCGCTGCCATGCAGCCCGCGACGGCCTCGGTGAGGATCAAGCGCCCCCGCGCCGCGGTCCACGCGCTGATCGCCGACCTCTCGCGCCACGAGGAGTACCTCGACCACTTCATCGTCGATTGGACGATCACGAGCGAAGGCGGCTCGCGCGGCCCCGGCGCGACGGCGCGCGTGCGGGCGAAGGGCGGTGGCGGCGACGACGCGATCGAGATCGAGATCGCGGAGGTCACGCCGGAGGCGATCGTCATCGAGACGCGCGGCGGCCGGCGCCAGGGGCGGCGGATGCGCCTCGTCTACACGCTCGCCGAGGTCGACGAGGCCACGACGCAGGTGACGTTCACGCTCGAGCTGCTGAAAGGGTCGATCGTCGACCAGGCGACCTGGGCACTGCCGCGCGCGCACTTCGAGCGCCAGTACGGCCAGGCGCTGCTGCGCCTCAAGGGACTGCTCGAAGGCGACCCGCGCGCGCTGTAGCCTGCGCACACCGTGCTGCGGACCGCGTCGCTCGCCTGCCTTCTCGTCGCGCTCGCGGTCGCCGCGCCGGCGCTCGCGCGGACGATCACCGGCGGCTTCGGTGCCGAGACGCTCGTCGGAACCGAGGAGGCCGACCGCATCTCCGGCGCGTCCGGCGGCGACACGCTGCAGGGCCTCGGCGGCGACGACGTCATGCTCGGCGGCACCGGCAACGACCGCCTGATCGGCGGTGCGGGGAACGACAGCATGGACGGCAACGACGGCGACGACCGGATGGACGGCGGCCCCGGCAACGACCTCATCGTGGAGGCCGGGTTCGGCGACGACCGGATCGCCGGCGGCGACGGCGACGACCGCATCGACGGCCACCGCGGCAAGGACACGATCTTCGGCGGCAACGGCAACGACGTCATCCGCGGCGGGCCCGCGGGCGACACGATCGACTGCGGGCCGGGCCGGGACATCGTCTACACGAACACGACCGGCGACAAGACATCCAACTGCGAGGTCACGCGGCCCGACCCCGACATCCGCCGGCGCAAGTGCCCGCAGGGCGGGACGAGCAAGGGCGAGCTCCTGCTCGGCACGGCGCGCGCCGACACGTGCCACGGTCGCGGCGGCGCGGACGACGTCGAGGGCGCGGCCGGCGACGACAGGCTCTACGGCGACGCCGGCGACGACCGCATCTTCGGCCGCTTCGGCGACGACTTCATGGCCGGCGGCGACGGCGACGACGTCATGCAAGGCGGTCGCGGTCGCGACGTCATGCGCGGCGGCAACGGCAACGACGAGCTCACGGGCGGCTTCGATCCCGACCGGATGTTCGGCGGCCCCGGCGGCGACGTCCTGATCGCGCGCGGCGGCGGCAGCGACGTCGTCGACTGCGGCCCCGGCCGCGACACCGTCATCCGCGACAGCCGCGACCGGGTGCGCAACTGCGAGGTCGTGCGCCGGCGCTAGCGCGCGGCGCAGCCGCCGCGCCTCGGCTGCGCGAGGCGTGGCGCGCCGTGTCGCCGCCGGCCAGCGCGGCAGGCGGCCGGCTCAGGCCTGCTCACGCTCGTGAGCCGGGCTCGTGAGCCGTCCGCCGAGGACGGTCGAGGCGAGGACGAGCGCCGCGCCGACGATGATGATGTCCTTGAGGACGTACTGGCCCTCGAGCGTCGGCGCGATCCCCGCGCCGCTGAACAGACGTCCCGGCAGCAGGACGATCGGCGAGAGGATGCCGGCGAGCTGCACGACGAGCAGGTACACGGCGCCGCGCATGCCGCGCCCGGTGAGCAGGCAGAGTCCGATGATGGTCTCGAGCGTCGCGACGCCGACGAGGGCGATCGCGCCGGGGACGAGCCCGAAGGTGAGGATGTGCGTGGTCGCTTCGACGAGGTTCTGCGCCGGGCTGACGCCGGGGAAGAACTTCAGCAGGCCGAAGCCGAGGAACACGGCGCCGACGCAGACGCGCAGGATCGCGATGCTGTGAGCGACGAGCCAGCGGTGGCAGGTCGCCTCGATCGCGGTGAGCGTCGTGCCGAGCTCGCCGAGCCGCGTGGCGGGAAGGCGGGACTGGATCGGTCGTGCCGCGGCGGTTGCGTAGCGGATGAGGAAGTGCGGTATCGGATACGCCGACATGGCGATGAGCGTCCTTTCGATGACAGTGCGAGTTGTCAGCGAATGAGCGGGTGAGGCGCGCGGGTGATACCGCGTGTGAGCAGCGCCACAGTCGACGCCCGCCTGACGGACGCGCGCCCGCGGCGGTCTAGGCAGTCAGGCGCCCCGCCGCCGGCCCGCGTCGCGACGAAGCAGCGCCAGCCCGAGCAGCCCCATCGCCACGAGCGTCGCGATCGCGACGACGGACTCCGTCGAGTCGAGGTCGCCCAGGGAGCCGCCGAGCGCCGAGTAGGCGAACGCGCGCGGCGCGATCCCGACGACCGTCGCGGCCGTGAACGCGCCGAGCCCGACACGCGTAAGCCCGAACGCGTAGTTCGCGACGTCGCGCGGGACGCCCGGCACGATCCGCGCGTAGAGGACCGCGACGAAGCCGCGCCGCTCGACCGCGCGCTGGATGCGCTCGACGCGCGCGCCGGTCAGCGCCCGCAGCGACGCGCTCGCGGCGTAGCGCGCGACGAGGAACGCCAGCACGGCGCCGACGCTGCCGCCGAGGACCGACAGCAGCGTCCCTTCGAGCGTCCCGAACAGCACCCCGCCCGCAGCCGCGACGAGCGGAAACGGGAAGAACGCGAGCGTCAGCCCGGCGCACAGGGCGACGAAGGCGACCGGCGCCCAGGCACCCGCGCCGTCGGCGGCCGCGCGGACCTCGTCCGGCGAGCGCGCGACGAGCACGAGCACGGCGACGAACACGCCCGCCAGCACGACGCCGAACGCGGCCAGGCGCGCGAGCGCTGCGTCAGGCGGCACCGCGCAGCGCCGCCGCGGGCGGGTGCTCGGCGTAGAACTCGGCCTCCTGGCGGCCGAGCTCGGTGACGGGCTCATCGTCGTAGATCCACTCGCGCGCGATCCGGTGCCAGTTGCCGCTCGCGCGCAGCTGGCTCATGACGGCGAGCGTCAGCATCTCCAGGCGCCGCCCGAAGAGGTGGTCGGGCGGCAGCGTCTCGTGGCGCATCTTCGAGAAGTGCGACGACCGCGGGTCGGACATCTCGATCATGATCTCCGTCGCGATCTCCGGCGTCAGCGCGACCTCGTCGTCGACGCCGTACCACCAGGTCATGTCGTGGACCTGCTCCAGGATGCCCTCGGGCGTGTAGAGCTCGGGCTCCTTGATGAAGCCGCCCTCGTGCAGGTGGTCGATCAAGGCGACGCCGTCGCCGGCGATGCCCAGCCGCGCGATCTCGAGCTCGAACTCGGCGACCGCCGCCGGGATGCGCTTGAACAGGCCGAAGTCCAGGAAGCACATGCGCCCGTCGTCGAGCAGCAGCGAGTTGCCCGGGTGCGGGTCGCCGGAGAACTGGTGGTGGCGGTACATGCAGCCGAAGTAGAAGCGGTAGACGATCTCGCCGAGGCGGTCGCGCTCGGCCTGCGGCAGCTGCTTGATCTCCTCGAACCCGCGACCGGCCACGTACTCGGACACGATCACGCGCTCGTGCGACAGCGAGGTCACGACCTCCGGCACGACGATGAACGGGTGCCCGCGGTAGATCCGCGCGAGCGTGCGCTGATTCTGCGCCTCGAGCTCGTAGTCGAGCTCCTCGTCGATGCGCGAGCGGATCTCGTCGCCCATCGCCTTCGGATCCAGGCCCGGCGCGACGCGCTTCATGAGCCGCAGGATGATGCCGAGGTTCTTCATGTCCGAGCGCACGGCCTGCGCGACGCCGGGGTATTGCACCTTCACCGCGACGTCACGGCCGTCGTGCAGCCGCGCCTTGTAGACCTGCCCGATCGACGCGGCGGCGATCGGCACCGGGTCGAAGGTCTGGAAGACGTCCTCGACGCGCTCGCCGTCGTACTCGGACTCGATGACCTTGCGCATGTCCTTGAAGGACACCTTCGGCGCGGCGTCGCGCAGCTCGGCGAGCTTGGCCTGGAACTCCTCGCGGTACTCCTCGGGGACGAGGCCGACGTCGAGGAACGACATGACCTGCCCGAGCTTCATCGCCGCGCCCTTCATCGTGCCGAGGGCGGCGACGATCTGCTCGGCGGTCTCGAGCTGGCGCTTGGCGAGCGCGCGCTGCGCGCCTTCGTCGGAGCGCGCGACGTTCGTCGCGCGCGTGCCCATCTGCTTGGCCGCCGTGGTGGCCGCGAGCCGGCCGACCTTCGTCGAGCGACTCAGACGCGAGGTGGGAATCGCGCCTTTCTCAGCCATAGGCCTCTTTGGCCGGGAGACGGCAACGAATGACGGTGGCCGTGGCGAGGCTCATGCGCCGGAGGGTACTGTGTGCTCGTGCGCGCCAAGCGCGCATTCACCTCGCGTGAAGCTGGCGCACGTACCTGTGGAACTCGAACGCGAACGGAGCCCATCGCTCGAGTGGGATCTTCGTGGTCTGGGCGCCGCGAAACTCGAAGATCCCGGCTCGCCGACCGGACGGCTCCGGCGCCGAGGCGCCGACGGGCTCGGTGCGGCTGCCGAACTCGCCCATGCTCTCCGCGCCGGGGATCCGGGTCGGGATGCGGTCGACACCCTCGAGAATCGCCGGCAGCCACTCGCCGATCCGCAGGTCGGGCACGACGACTCCCAGTGAAGGATCCGTCTCGCTGACCTTGACGCCGGTCCCGATGACGCTGTCACCGACCTCGAGCGGCCACTTCGGATCGGGAAGGTTGCCGAGGACCAGGTCCACCCACAGCTCAGGTTGCTGCCTGAGCAGCGCCTGCTCCTCCTTGGGCAGCAGCTCGAAAAGCGTCCCGAAGTCCGTTCGTGCCAGCAGCCGATCGCCGATCTGCTTCGGATAGGCCAGCGCGACGCCCCACAGGTTGTACGCATCGCGGTGCTCCTCAGGGAGCTTCAGGGTGCCCACGTCCAGGTAGGTCACGACCACCGCCAGCAGGCCCCTCAGGCTTGGACTCAGCTCGGGCAAGGCGTCGCTCATGGGCTTAATGTCGTTCGCATGCCCCGCGAGCGTGCCAACGCTGCGTTCGAGCTCCTTCGGGACCCGTGCGTGCGTGGAGCCGGTCAGCGCTTGCATCTGCTTGGACGGCTTGTACGCGAGGTCACCGATCTTCGCGAGGTCAAGCCCGCTCGTGACCTGCGGGCCGGCCGCGAGCTCGCGGTCGCTGGTGGGATAGATATCGAACAGGGTGTCCACCGCTTGCTGAGTCGCCGCGCTCAGGCGGAACTTCCCCGCACGCCCGGCGTCCTGCATGTGCAGGCCGAGCAGCGTCACCTGCGTCATGGTCTTGACCAGTTCCTCGTACCCCGCCTCGGTCTCCGCGACGGGCGGGTCGACGATGAACTCGACCTCGGACTCGCCGCCGAGCGCCTCGTCGGCTTCGAGCTTGAAGCCGCCACGCCGAGGCCCGATCCGGTCCTTCTTCTTCAGCGGGGCCCCGGTGCCGCTGCGACGCACGAGCCAGCCTGTCTCGAACTCGTACCCGACCGCTCGTTGCAGTGTCGCGCGCGAGCCCGCCGCCCCTCGGTGGCGCTGCGCGAGCTCAGCCACGGCCCGGTTGCCGCTGACACGCTGAAGCGCCAGCATGTCGCGGTGCGTCAATCCGCCACGCCCGGAGGACAGGCCGGTGGGGCGCAGGCGTGGCGCCGCCGGCGGGCGATCGGGCTGCGCCGGCGACACGACGCGCCGCGAGGCTTGCGCGTCGCTGCGAGGAACGCGACGGGGTACGGGCCCGCTCGTCATCAGCCGCGAGCATACCGCCGCGCGCGCGGTGTGCCAGCGGCTACGCCGACCGCTCGACCTTGGAGCCGGGGACGATGTCGTCGCGCCCGTCGGCCCAGCGCACCCAGGCCTTGTGGCCGCCGTCGTAGTCGTCGCCCCAGACGACGAGCGTCGCGGGGTCGCCCATGACGGTGACCTGCTCGTCGCCTTCGGGGTCCAGGCCGCGCCAGACGCGGATGAACGCGTTGTGCTCCCACTCGTGGCCGATCGTCGTGGGATCGGTGTGGCCGGGCCAGACCTCGGTGTCGGGGTCGAGCGTCATGAGCTCTTCCATGATCGAGTTCTTGATGTCCTCGTAGGACGTCGAGCCGGGCGCGCGCACGCCGCCGATCGAGTGCTTGAAGAGCGTGTCGCCGGTGAAGACGTGGCCGTCGACCGTGAAGTTCAGCATCCCCGCGGTGTGGCCGGGCGTGTGGATCGCATCGACGAGCACGTCGCCGATCCTGGTCGGCGTGAACGGCTTCGCGCCTTCGATCGGCTCGTCGGGATGCGCGAGGACGATGATCCTCGGGTAGCGCGCCTTGACCGCCTCCATGTCGCAGACGTGGTCGTGGTGGTGGTGCGTCAGCAGCAGGTGCGTGACGTCGATCGACTCGCGCACCGCGAAGTCGAAGAGCGGGGCCATGGGCCCACCCGCGTCGACGAGGAACCCGGGACCCCCCGTCGTCGACGCCGCCAAGTAGGTGTTGGTCAGAAAACCACTCGACATGGATCGTTCGATGAGCATGCGCCCAGCGTACTCTGGCGTTCGTTTGTCAGGTCCGCCCGCGGCGGGGCGAGCTAGGCTCAGCGCATGCCTGAGCTCATCCACACCTGCTATCGCATCGGCGACATCGACCGCTCCGTCGCGTTCTACGAGGCCCTCGGCTTCGAGGAGCGCGGCCGCAAGCCCATCCGCGACGAGGCGATCAACGTCTTCATGGGGCTTCCCGGAGACGGCGACCGGCTCGAGCTGACCTACAACCACGGCGTGTCCGAGTACACCCACGGCAGCGGCTACAACCACATCGCGATCACGGTGCCCGACATGGACGACGCGCTGGCCGGCCTCAAGGAGCAGGGCATCGAGCCCGAGAAGCCCCCGTACTCCGTGCGCGAGGGCGGCTCGCTGCTGTGCTTCGTCCGCGACCCCGACGGCTACCGGATCGAGATCATCGAGAAGCACAAGTAGCGGTCCCGCGGACCCGATGTTCGTCGCGGGTCGCGCGGAGCCGGCCCGCCACGCTTGACCGGATTCGCGGCTGCGCGTACCGTGGCCGTTTGGCAGAGGAGTGCGGATCGGACGACGACCGCGGGCGGGGAGCTGGCGTGTCGCGCCACGCGCCTCGCCGTGCCGATCGCGGCGGGCGCGACCATTTCGGCGCCGTCGACCTGAGGCCGGGCGACACGACCTCGCCGGCGCGGTCAGGCGAGCAGCTCGTTAACCGTCGGCGTGAAGCCGGGCAGGACGTCGCCGAGGTGGATCACCTCGGCGCCCGCGTAGCTCTGCGACGCGCCCGGCGGACGGTGGATCGTCGCGATGCGCTTGCGCGGGTCGACGACGACGACCGCGAGCGTGCCGGCGTCGAGCCAGGACCGCGTCTTGCTCCGCGACTCGCCACGGCGTTCGCGCGGTGCCGTGACTTCGAATGCGAGGTCGGGCGGGCCGGGGAAGTACTCGCTCGGGATGCCGCCGATGGCCGCGATGCGCTCGCGGGACACGAAGCTTGCGTCGGGCGCGCGCACGGTGTCGGGGTCCTTGGCGAGCACGTAGCCGGTCTCGGCTCCGAAGACGGTCCCGAGTGCGCGCGACCGCACATGCTCGTCGAGCAGCGCGCAGATCGTCGCCGCAACCGCTCCGTGAAGTGCCCCAGCAGGCTCCATCTCGATCAGCCTGCCAGCGATGAGCTCCGTCCTGAACGGCTCGTGGCTGTAAAAGAACAGCTCCTGCGCAGTCATGAGGCGATCCGCGCTCATCACGGCACAACGATACCTCCGCGGACCGCCGTCCCCGGTCGGCCTCACGGGAAGACCATGGTACAGTCCCATGGCCATGGTACGACGCATGAAGATCTCCAAGGGCGGGCAGGTCTCGGTGCCGGCAGCGGTCCGCGCACGCTGGCAGACCAGCACCGTCGTCATCGACGACCGCGGCGACCACCTCGTCGTTCGCCCGGTCGCGGACGATCCGGTGGAGTCGACGTTCGGGATCTTCGCCGAGGAGTTCGCCGACGCGCCACCCGCCGAGGAGCTCATCCGCGAACTGCGCGAGCAGGACGTGGCGGCGGGCGATCGGCCCGCACGATCGTGATCCTCCTGGACGCGTCGGCCCTGCTCGCGCATCTGACCGGCCAACCGCGCGGACGAGGCGTGACAGAGTTGCTTGCCCGCGGCGGACTCGGGATGGCGACCGTCAACCTCGCGGAGACGGTCGACGTGCTCTCGCGGAGGGTCGGCCGCGAACGTGCCGCCGACGCGCTCGCACCGCTGCTGGAAGGCCCGGTCGCTCGCCTCATCGCGCTCGACGCGGACCGCGCCTGGCGCGTCGGCGAGCTGCGAGCGCGGCACTACCACCGCACGCGGCGACCTGTCTCGCTCGCGGATTGCGCGCTGCTCGCGTGCGCCGAGCCGGGTGATTCGATCGCCACGCTGGACGCGATGCTGGTCGCGATGGCCGCTGACGAGCACGTCGATACCGTCGAGCTGTGACACCACCCCGCGCCGGGCGGCGCGATCGGGGCTGCCAACTAAGCTCCGGTCGGTGACCACCGAGGCCGCAGCCGAGCGCCGCGATCGTGGCTGAGCATCGGACGGCCGTCATCGACCTCGGGTCGAACTCGTTTCGCCTCGTCGTCTTCACGGCGGCGGACGGCTGGTGGAAGCGCACCGACGAGATCTACCTCGCCGTGCGCGTCGGCGAGGGGCTCGACGCCACCGGCGAGCTCGGCGAGCAGCCGATGCAGCGCGCGCTCCAGGCGGCCGAGGTCTTCGCGCACTTCTGCGCGGCGACCGGCATCGGCTCCGAGGACATCCAGCCGGTCGCGACGAGCGCGATCCGCGACGCCGGCAACCAGGCGGCGTTCCTGAGGCGAGTCAAGGGCGAGACCGGCCTCGAGGTGCGCGTCCTCGCCACCGACGAGGAGGCCTACTACGGCTACCTCGCGGCGGTGAACTCGACGACGCTGGCCGACGGCGTCGTGCTCGACCTCGGCGGCGGCTCGCTGCAGCTCGTCGAGGTCGCAAGCCGCCATCCCAAGCACCTCGGCTCGTGGCCGCTGGGGGCCGTGCGCATGACCGAGCACTTCCTGCCCGACGGCGACGAGGCGACCAAGAAGCAGCGCAAGGCGCTGCAGAAGCACGTCCTCGACACGCTCGAGCGCGACGCGACGTGGCTGCCGCGCGCCGGCAGCAGGGTCGTCGGCATCGGCGGCACGATGCGCAACCTCGCCGCCGCCGCGCAGGCCGAGGCGGGCCTGCCGTCGCTCGGCGTGCAGGGCTTCCGGATCGAGCGCGAGCAGCTCGACGCGCTCATCGAGCGGCTCGCGGAGCTGCCCGCATCCGAGCGCGCCTCGATCAAGGGCATCAAGTACGCGCGCGCCGACCTCATCCTCGCCGGGGCGATCGTCGTGCAGTCGGTGCTTGAGGCCGGCGGCTTCGACGCCATCGAGGTCACCGAGGCCGGCCTGCGCGAGGGCGTCTTCTTCGGCACGCTGCTCGACGGCGAGCCGCCGCTGTTCGACGACGTGCGCCGCTCGACGATCCTCAACCTCGCCGCGCGCTACCACGTCGACCCCGCGCACACCGAGCACGTCGCCCGCCTCGCGCTGGCGCTCTTCGACGAGCTCGCCGCCGCGGATCTGCATCCCGGCGATCGCTGGGAGCGCGAGCTTCTGTGGTGCGCGTGCGTGCTGCACGACATCGGCATGTCCGTCGACTACGACGACCACCACAAGCACTCGCGCTATCTCATCCTCAACGCGGGCCTGCCCGGCTTCGCGCCGCGCGAGGTGGCGCTGATCGCGCAGGCCGCGCGCTATCACCGCAAGGGCATGCCCGACTTCCAGGAGCTGAAGCCGCTGACCGGCGAGGGCGACGAGGCGCGCCTGGACCGCATGGCGATCCTCCTGCGGCTCGCCGAGGACCTCGAGCGAAGCCGCGACCAGAGCGTGCGCGAGGCGCACGTGGTCACCGACAACGGCACCGTCCTGCTCGCGCTCGAGTCCGACGGCGCGGCGGCCGTCGAGCGCTGGGCGGCGCAGCGCGAGGTCGAGCTCTTCGACCGCGCATTCGACAAGCAACTGAAGGTGGAATCGGCATGAGCCTGACCCTCGGCAGCGGGCCGCTCGGCGGCAGCTCGGCGGACGCGAACTACACGTTCGAGTCGCCGGCGCACAAGATCCTCTTCGAGGCCGACGGGCGCCGCCTGCGCGCGTTCGTCGGCGACACCGTCGTGCTCGACACGACCGGCGCGCACCTGCTGCACGAGACCGGGATCCTGCCGGTCGCCTACGTCCCGCTCGCCGACATCGACGCGTCGCTGCTCGAGCGCACGGAGACGACGACGCACTGCCCGTTCAAGGGCGACGCGTCGTACTACTCGCTGCGTGTCGGCGACGACGTCCGCGAGGACGCGGTCTGGACGTACGAGGAGCCGGTCGCGACGGCGCCGTGGCTGAAGGGGTTCGCCGCGCTGTACCGCGATCGGGTCGACCGCTGGATGGTCGAAGACGAGCCGGTCGCCGGCCACCTGCGCGATCCGTACCACCGCGTCGATGTCCACCAGAGCTCGCGCAAGGTGCGCGTGTCGGCGGGCGACGACCTCATCGCCGAGAGCTCGCACCCGGTGCTCGTGTTCGAGACGAGCATGCCGGTCCGGGCGTACATCCCGCGCCGCGACATTGTGGCGGGCCACCTCGCCCCGAGCCCGACGCAGACGACGTGCGCCTATAAGGGCGACGCGACGTACTGGCACGTCCACGCCGGCGGCGAGAGGTTCCCCGACGCCGCGTGGAGCTACGAGCTGCCGGTGGCGGCCGCGATGAAGATCGCCGGCCACGTCTGCTTCGCGGCCGACGGCATCACGGTCGAGCTGGAGTAGGAGCCTTCGGCGCACCTCGCGCTCGCGGGGCCGCGGCTCGCGTCCGCGGGGCCGCGGCTCGCGCCCGCGCCCGCGGCTCGGCCGCCTCAGCCGAGGTCGAGCTCGTCACCGCGGTAGCCGAAGCCGAGGCTCGGCAGCTCGACGCTGCGCGCGCCCGCCTCGACGCGCCCCGCGACCGCCGCGCGCATCCCGCGCGCCGCCGCGGCCTCGACGACCGCCTCGGCGTTGTCCTGCTCGACGTACACCGCGAACCCCGCGCCCATGTTGAACGTGCCGTACGCCTCGCGCGCGTCGATGCCCGCGTGCTCCACGAGGAACGACAGCGCCTCGGGCACCTCCGGGACCGTCTCGATCACGTAGGTCCAATCGCCCGGCGCGCGCATGAGCTTGCGCATGCCATGCCCGGTGATGTGCGAGAGGTAGCTCGGGCGGATGGAGCGCTTGCGCAGCTCGGCGACCAGCGGGACGTAGATGACGCTCGGGTCAAGCAGCGCGTCGCCGAAGCGCCGGCCCGACGGCATCGCGGTCAGCAGCCCCTGCGGCAGCCCTGCCGCGACCGAGCGCGCCAGCGACGCGCCGTTGGCGTGCAGGCCCGAGCTCTCGACGAGCACGATCGCGTCGCCGTCGCGCAGCTCGTCGCCGAGGATCGGCCCCCACTCGGCCGGGATCAGCCCGATGGCCGAGCCGGCGAGCTCGATGTCGTCGGCCGAGACGAGGCCGGGCAGCGCGGGCGACTCGCCGCCGCCCCACGCGGCCTCCGACAGCTCGCACGCGCGATGCCAGCCCTCGAGCAGGGACTGCAGCGCGGTCGAGTCCGCGTGCCAGTCCGAGCGCCCCGTCGCGAAGTACGCGTTGATGACGAACGGCAGCGCCCCCACGCTGCAGACGTCGTTGACGATCGCGCCGACGGCGTCGATCCCCACGTCGGCGAAACGGTCCTCCCCCGAGGCCTCCATCCACTGGCGCGAGATGATCGACTTCGTTCCGAGCCCCTCCACGACGAACGCCAGGTGCTGGCCGCCGAGCTCGAGGACGAACGCCGACGCGCCGCGCGACGCATCCACGGCCCTCCCGCCGTGGTGCTCGAGCAGATGCGACGTCGACTGCGCGAACCCGATCGCGTCACGCTTGGACGCGTCGAGAACCTCGTAGTCGATGCCCAGCTTGCCGTACTCGCTCATCGGCGAGCGACCCTACTAGGCAGCACGGCGCTCGCCGGCAGCGCGGCGAGGCCGTTCAAGCGAAGGGTCGCGTCGAGAAGCGGGCTTTGCCGAGGAGGCTCAGTCCGGCGGGTTGTTGGGCTTCTCCACGCCCGGCGAGCCGGACGTCACGAGCGACGGGGTGTCGCCCCGGTCGAACGGGCTGCCGTTGTCGACTTGCGTCGTGAAGGCGATGAGGATCGCGACGAAGACAAGAAACGTCAGAAACGCGAAGAACAAGTACGCAGGCTTGACCATATGTTGCCTAGCTCCCCTTGAGTCGTTGAAGCGGGCCGATGCATCCGCTCGGCGCGCAATGTATCGCGCTCGGCCGAAGTCGGCACAGTTCCTCGTTGGCGCGCCCGCGGCGGCCGTGCTATGGCGGGCGCGTGTACTAGCGCTCGCCGTCGCGCGGGACGCCGACCGGGACGCTCACTTGCTCCGTCGAGACGGCCTCGACGACCTCTTCCTCGGCGCCCTCGAGCTCCTCGAGATGGTCGCCGTCGCAGAGCACGCGGAAGTTGCCGGTCACGCCGTTGTCGGCCTGGATCGTGATCCCCGGCACGACCTGCTCGCCCTCCTCGAAGCCGAGCCGCTCCATGTCGAACGGGTTCAGGCCGATGCCGAATGCCGTGTGCGTCGGGTTCTCGCGGTCGTGGGAGTTGATCGCGATCGCGAAGCGGCGCAGGTTGTCGGCGATCTTCGATGCGTCGGCAGGCATGCGAAAACCCAGGGTAGCGAGATCGCTACGCGTCGATCAAGACCCCCGGATTGAGCATCCCGCGGGGGTCGACGGCGTGCTTGGCGGCGCGCAGCGCGGCGGCGAACGGGTCCGGGCGCTGGCGGTCATACCAGGGTCGGTGGTCGCGCCCGATCGCGTGATGGTGCGTGATCGTGGCGCCCGCGGCCAGCACCGCGCGCGACGTCGCGGCCTTCACCGCGGCCCACTGCTCGACCTCCTCGCCGCGCCTCGCGGGCGCGAGCACGGTGAAGTACGGCGCGGGCCCGTCGGGATAGACGTGCGAGATCCGGCACGTCACCCGGCCCGCCGGGCCGACGGCCTCGCCCGCGGCGGCCATGATCGCCGCGTGCAACGCGTCGAAGCGCTCCCACGTGATCGCGGTCTCGAAGGTCTCCGAGAGGATCCCCATCGACACGAACGCGTCGCGCAGGTACGGCGCGCGCAGGAACGCGGTGCGCCACGCGCCGACCGCGTCGCCGCCTGCGTCGCTGCCCGCCCCGCCCGCCCGCGGGCGCCGAACCGCGCCCTCGTCCCACTCGCCGCCCTCGCCGGCGCACAGCACGAGCGCGCGGTCGAGCAGCTCGCCGACCGGCAGCAGCGTCTCGTCCGCCGCTTCGAAGCCGAGCACGAGCAGCGCCGACGCGCCGTCGGTCGCGCCCGTCATCCGCGCCTCCTCGGCGTCGATGAGGCGGCAGTTCGAGGGTCGCAGCCCGGACTGCGCGATCGCGCGGAGCGCGGCGATCCCGCGCCCCAGCGTTGCGAAGCGCACGGCCGCCAGCGAGTGCGCCTTCGGCCGCGGCCGCACCCGCACCCACGCCTCGGTGATGACGCCGAGGATCCCCTCGGAGCCCAGCAGCAGCGCGTCGGGCGACGGCCCGGCGCCCGAGCCGGGCACGCGCCGCGACTCCCACGCGCCGCTCGGCGTGATCGCGCGGACCGACTCGACGAGGTCGTCGATGCGCGTCTCGACCGTGGCGAAGTGCCCGCCCGCGCGCGTCGCGATCCAGCCGCCGAGCGTCGAGAGCTCGAAGGACTGCGGGTAGAAGCGCAGCGTCAGGTCGAGCGCCTTGAGCTGGCGCTCGAGCCCGGGACCGCTCGCGCCGGCCTGGATGCTCGCCGCTTGCGAGACGTCGTCGATCTGCAGGACGCGGTTCATCGCGGTGAGGTCGAGCGAGACGACCCCGTCGAAGCGCGCCGGGACCTCGCACTGCACGCCGCCGGTCACGCTCGTCCCGCCGCCGTAGGGCACGACGGCCACGTTCGCGCTTGCCGCCCATTCGAGCACGGCCTCGACGTCGCGCTCGCCGCGCGGGCGCGCCACCACGTCGGGCGGGAAGTCGAAGCGCCCGGCGAAGCCGCGCACGACGTCCGCGTACGACTTGCCCCACGCGTGCGACGCACGCGCGTGGACATCGGACGCGCAGATGCGCTTCAGGCCGGGCGGG
Source organism: uncultured Actinomycetes bacterium (assembly GCA_963743055.1). Lineage (GTDB taxonomy): Bacteria > Actinomycetota > Thermoleophilia > Solirubrobacterales > Solirubrobacteraceae > CADCVQ01. The sequence goes on from CAVUOK010000014.1 coordinate 229,590, forward strand.
GCCGCCACGCGCGGCTCGCGCAGCATGACGTCCTGCAACGCCACGGGCTCCGCGAACGTCCCGTCGCCGGCGATCCGCAGGTGCTCCTCGAGGCCGGGAGCCGCCGCCCGCAACTGCGCGACGGACCACGCGTCGTCCTCGTAGCCCCACCCCCAGTGCTTGCGACGCCGCATATGCGCGACGATAGACGCGTGTCTACACGCGCGCTCATCTTCACCGCCTCCATCGGAGCCGGCCACGACCTGCCCGCCGAGGTGCTCGCAACGGCCTTGCGCGAGCGCGGCGCGACCGCCGAGGTCGTCGACGGGCTGCGGGTCGGCGGGCCGGTCGCGCGGGCGATCGTCGGCGGCGCGTCGTCGCTCGAGACGCTCCCCGGCAACCTCGCGTTCGAAGCCGGCTACGTCCTCGGCACGCGCCTCGCGCCGATGCGGCGCGCCGGTTCGAAGCTCATCGAGCAGATCATGGGCGGGCGCTTCGAGCGCTACCTGAAGGCCCACCCGGCCGACGTCATCGTGTCGACCTATCCGCTCACGACGGAGCTGCTCGGGCGCATGCGCCAGTCCGGCGCGCTTGCGACGCCCGTCGTCAGCGCGATCACCGACCTCGCCGCGCTGCACTACTGGGCACATCCCGGGGTCGACCTGCACCTGATCACGCACCCCGAGTCAAACGCCGAGGTGCGCTCGATCGCGGGTCCGCGGACGCAGATCGCCGCGGTCCACGGCCTGACCGACCCGCGCTTCACCGACCCGCCCGAGCGCGGCGCCGCGCGCGCCGAGCTCGAGCTGCCCGCGCGCGGCTCGCTCGTCGTCGTGTCCGGCGGCGGCTGGGGCGTCGGCGACCTGCCGGGCGCGATCGAGACGGCGCTGCACTACACGGCGGACACGATCGTCGTGCTGACCGGCAACAACGAGAAGGCCCGCGCGCGTTTGGAGGCGAGGTTCGGCGACGAGGAGCGCGTCCAGATCTGGGGCTTCACCGACAAGATGGTCACGCTGCTGGCCGCTGCCGACGTGCTGATCCACTCGACCGCGGGGCTGACCGTCCTCGAGGCGCTCATGTGCGACTGCCGCGTCATCTCCTACGGCTGGTCGCGCGGGCACGTGCGGATCAACAACAAGGCCTACGAGGAGCTCGGCATCGTCGCGGTCGCCCGCAACCGCTCGCAGCTCGCCCATGAGCTCGTCGCGGCGATGAACGCCCCGCCGCTGGACGACGCGGTCCCCGACCTACCGGCTGCCGCCGACCTCGTGCTCGCGCTCTCCGAGGGCGAGCCGGCCCACGCCGGCTGACGACGCCAGCAGCGCGCTGCCCGCGATGACGAGCGCGAGGCCGCAGACGAGCAGCCCGCCGCTGCCCCAGCGCTCGCCGATGACGAGCGGCGCGAGCGCGACCGGGAGCGCGACCTGGCCAGCGAGCACGATCGGCGCGACGCGCGCCGCGCCGCGCCGCTGCAGGATCGCGCTCTCCGCGGCGACCGCGGCGATTCCGCTCGCGGCGGCGAGCGCGCACCAGCCGGCCGTCGGCAGCGCTGCGGGAAGCGCGCGCGCGGCCTGCGCGGCGGCCAGCGTGGCGAGGACGTCGGCGGCGATCGCGGCGCTCAGCAGTCCGCTGGCGCCGGGCGTCCGGCGCGCGAACGCGGATGTTGCGACGAGGGCGAGCGCCCCGGCGACGAGCAGGAACGCGAGGCCGGCAGCCGTTTGGTCGCTGCGCTGCGGGTCGGCGAGCGCGACGAGCGTCACGCCCCCGACGATCGCCAGGACGCCACCGACCTCGCGCCGCCCGACCGGCTCGCCGAGGACCGTCGCGCTGAAGGCGAGCAGCCCGAGCAGCCCGATCGCGAGCAGCGGCTGGACGAGCGAGAGGGGCGCGTGGCGCAGGGCGAGCACCTGGAGGCCGAAGCCCGCGACGCTCAGCGCGATCGACGCGACCCAGACCGGCCGAGCGGCGAGCCGCCGCAGCCCGCCGACGCTCGCGCGCGTCATCGCGGGCACGGCCCGAACCTCGAGCGCCTGCAGGACGTACGAGCACTCGAAGCACGCCGCGGCCACGAGCGTGAGGAGGATCCCGGTCAGCATGGTGTGCCGCGGGGCGGTGCGCCGCGGAGGGGTGGCGGGGCCCGCGCGACGCGCACGGCTCGGCCGGCCCGCGCGTCGTCGCCTGAGGTCGCCGTGAAGGCGGCGCTCGGCGCCGCTGGGGCGCTCGGCCTCGCCGTCTGGGCGGCGCCCGCGCCCGCCGCGCACCTCCCACCGCTGTGCGACCTGCTCGGCATCGCCCGTCGCCTGGACCTCGGCCCCGGCGCCGTCGGGCTGACCTTCGACGACGGGCCGCACCTGCGCGGCACGCCGGCGATCCTCGACGCGCTCGCCGCGGCCGGCGCGCGCGCGACGTTCTTCGTCGTCGGCGAGCAGCTGCGCGCGAACCCCTCGCTCGCGCGCGAGATCGTCGCCGCGGGCCACGGCGTCGCCGTCCACGGCGACCGCCACCGCTGCACGAGCCTGCGCACGCCAGGCGCGCTGCGCGCCGACCTCGATCGCTGCGCGGCCCTCGTCGAGGAGCTCAGCGGGACCACCGGGACCCGCTACCGCCCGCCGTTCGGGATCTTCTCACCGCTCGCGCTCGCCGAAGCCCGCCGGCGCGGCTGGACGCCGCTGTTGTGGTCCGCCTGGGGCCGCGACTGGCGTGCCCGCGCGACGCCCGGGTCGATCGCGCGCGACGCCACGCGCAACCTGCGAGCCGGCGACGTCGTGCTGCTCCACGACGCCGACCACTACTCCGCGGCGGGATCCTGGCAGCGCACGGCCCGGGCGCTCCCCCGGATCCTCGACGCGCTCGCCGCCCGCGACCTCCGCGCCGTCGCGGTGTGAGCCCTCAAGGGCGGTAGTACAGCGGCACGCACGAGTGGTTGGCGGCGACCCAGTCGGAGTTCGGCAGCTCGTCGCCGGTGCCCATGATGCGATGGCACGGCTGGTCGTAGACGCGCCCCGTCGACCGCTCGAGCCAGTCGAACACGATGTACTTGTAGAGGCCGGAGACCATCCCGTCCGGCAGCTCCAGGCGCGACGGGTGCACCGGGTCGAGGTGCTCGCGGGCGATCGCGTTCTTCCACGCCACGATCTCCGGCAGCCGCTCGACCTGCACGAGTCCGAGCGCGGCCGTGAACTCGCTCATCCGGAAGTTCAACCCCGGCTGCGCGTGGTCGGGCTTTGCGTAGTTGCGAAACGCGCGCGTGAACTCGATCAGCTCGGGATGGCGCGACACGAGCACGCCGCCTTCGCCCGTCGAGATCGTCTTCGTCGCGTACAGCGAGTAGATCCCGGCGTCGCCGAACGAGCCGGGCCGGCGGTCGTTCCACGTCGCGCCGTGCGCGTGCGCGCAGTCCTCGAGCAGCGTCACGCCGCGCGAGCGGCACAGCTCCGCGATCGCCTCGCAGTCAAACGCGAGGTGCCCGCCGATGTGCACGAGGAAGACCGCGGCCGGATCGTGCGCGTCGATCAGCCGCTCGGCCTCCGCCAGCGACAGGCAGAGGTCGTCGCGGCGGCAGTCGCCGAAGACCGGGGTCGCGCCGGCCCCGAGGACGGCGAGCGCCGTCGCCATGAACGTGTTCGACGGCACGACGACCTTGCGGCCGCGCACCCGCGCCCACTCCAGCGCGGCCAGCGCGCCACCCGTCCAGCTCGACAGCGCGACCGCGGGCAGCGCGTTGTGCGCCTCCCACGCCGCCTCGAAGCCGGCGGTCAGCTCGCCTTCGCTCCAGCGCTGGCTGTCGATGACGCCGTCCCACAGCTCGTGCAGGCGGGCGCGGTCGCGCTCGTCGAAGCCGATCGCGAAGCGATCGTACGCCGGGGCGGGAACCGAGCTCATCGGTCCGCGTGGTCGAACGACGGCTCGAGCACGGTGCGCTTGCCGCCGACGACGCCGAGCAGCCCGATCCCCGCTCCCGCGAGTCCGAGCGTCAGCAACGGCAGGTTGAGCCGGGCGAAGTCCATCGCCTGGCTCGTCCCGGCCGGGATCAGGAGCGCGGCGCCGACGAGCGCCGCGATCCACACGGCGACGCGCGCCGCCGTCGAGCGCGTCGAGACGCTGGCCGTGAGGCCCAGCGCGGCGACCACGAGCACGGTGTGCCAGCTGTCGTTCGACAGCCCGGCCGCGTGCAGGACGACGACGTAGAGCACGAGCGCCAGCAGGCCCGACACGACGGCTGTCGCGCGCTGGACGCTGCCGTGCGGCATACGGCGTAGCGTGTGCGCGCGTGTCGCGAGGCGCTCGCGCACCGAAGTCCGGGGCGCGGCGGGAGCCGTGGCGGGTGCCTCCGAGGCGACCGCCGAGCTCGCGGCCACCAGCGGCGGCGCCGCGGTGACCGCCGGCGCCGCGGCGACGGTCACCGCAGCGGGCTGCGCAGCCACGCGCGCGGCGTTCTCACGATGCCACGCGACGTAGCGCCGCACGCCCTCCGCGTACGGCGTCTCCGCACGCCAGCCGAGCTCCTTCGCCGCGCGCTCCCCGCACACGCGCGCGCCCGCGAAGTCGCCCGCGCGCCCTTCGGTGTACGTGATCTCGACGTCGCCGACCGCCGCGCGCACGGCCTCGGCGATCGCGCTGACCGACGTGTCCTCCGCGCCGACGAGGTTGTAGATGCGCCCGGCCGCGTCCGGCGCCAGCGCGCGGACGACGCCGTCGGCGAGATCCTCGACGTAGACGAAGCGGCGCGTCTGCTTGCCGTCGCCGGCGATCGTCAGCGCCTCGCCCGCGAGCGCCTTGTTGACGAAGATCGGCAGGACCGCGGCCGGTCGCGCGCGCGGGCCGTACGGGATCCCGAAGCGCAGGATCGTCGACGTGACGTCGTAGAGCTTCTCGTAGGCGCGGCAGTACATCTCGCCGGCGAGCTTCGTCGCCGTGTAGAGGTGCGAGGGCAGCGCGAGCGGCGTGTCCTCGTCGACCTCGTCCGCGACGACGTCCGAGTAGACCCAGATCGTCGACGCGTAGACGACGCGCGCGCCCGTCGCGCGCGCCGCCTCGAGGACGTTCAGCGTGCCGCGCGCGTTGAGCGCCTCGGAGCCCGAGGGGTCCTTCATCACGAGCCCCACGTCGGCGGCTGCCGCGAGATGGATGATCGCGTCGCAGCCCTCCGCGGCCTGGCGGACCGCCGGGGCGTCGAGCAGGTCGCCGACGACCGTCTCGCAGCGCTCGCGCCGGTCGGCCGAGTCGAGCACGTCGAAGACGCGCGCCTCGTGACCGTCGTCGAGCAGTCTGTCTACGACGTGCGAGCCGATGAAGCCCGCGCCGCCGGTGACGAGGATCTTCAACGGACTGCGCCTGTCGGATGCGCGGTGCGGCTCGGCATGTATCGGCTCTCCTGAATGGATTGCGGCGGACGGTTCGTCGGAGCGATGCACCGGGGAGCCTAGTCCCGTAGGTCGAAGGGCGTATGTCGGATTGGCGTACGCGCGGGACGCCCGGCCCGCGACCGAGGCCCGGCGAACTATCGTTGGGCGCATGCCCTCGCCCGCGATCCTCGCACGCGGCCACTGGCCGGCCGAGCGCGTGCGCGCGCGCTGGCACGAGGAGCACTACGAGCCGCCCGCGCACAACGCCGAGGCCGCCGACGCGGCGATCGAGGCGCTGCGCGAGCGCGGCTCGCCGAGCCACGACGGGCTTGCCGGCCGGCTCGTCGCGCATGCCGAGGAGGGTGACGACCTCGTGCTCGAGCTGCAGCCCGTGCGCTGGGCGCTGCGCCTCGTCCACGGCGACGCGTCGGAGTCGATGGCGGCGCTGACGGTAACGCGGGCCGCGGACGGGCGCTGGCTGGCGGGTCGCCGCGCGGCGTGGCTTGCCTCGTGGCCGGGGCGCTGGGCGCTCGGCGCCGGCGGCGCCGTCGACATGGGCGAGAGCCCCGCCGACACGCTCTCGCGCGAGCTGCGCGAGGAGTGGTCGGTCGAGCCCGCGAGCCTGACGGTCGAGGCGCTCGTGCGGCTGCCGCAGCAGCTCGTCATGGTCATAGGGCTGGCCTGGCTGCCGGAGGGTGCCGAGATCGCGATGGACGACGAGCACGACGCGCACGCCTGGTGGCCGGCGGACGTCGCCGACTGGCCCGACGAGGCCGACGAGCCGCTGCGGGTCATGGCGACGATGCTCGCCGCCGGCAGCCCATGACGCGCCTGCTGACCTTCCGTCGCCTGAAGCTCGCGTCGTTCACGCACTCGGCGATCTACACGGTGCTGCTGATCGTCTGGCTCGTGCCGGGGCTGCACCCGCTCGAGGCGATCTTCGGGATGGCGCACGGCCTGGGCTGGATCGCGATGTCGCTGGCCTGCATCGCGGCGGTGCGGTTGCGGGTGATCAACCTGCGCTTGGCCGTCGCCGTGGCCGTGCTCGGCGGAATCGGTCCGTTCATCGGCTCGTACGAGTTCGTGCGCCAGAGCCGCGGTCGCGACGACGCCCGCGCCGGCGTCGCCGCGCCGTCCAGCGCCTGAGCGAGCTCGCCGCAGCGGCGCCCTCGCTCCGCCTACCTGCGCCCTCGCGCCCGTGCCTGCGCCCTCCCGCCCGCGCCTGCGCCCTCCCGCCCCGCCTGTGCGCGGCCCGCGCCCGCGTCCACCGGTGCCCCCGCCCGCGCGCGCGGCCGCCTCGCTCGCGGCCCGCGCCTGCACGCGGCGGAGCCCGGATCGCCCCGAGCGGGTAGTAGCGGGCGATGTCCCGCGGAGGCCACAGCCCCGATGTCCCCGTCGGCGCTGGTGCGGCGCTCCCCGAGGGGCCCGAGAGCGGTGGGCTGAGGCGCGCGATCACGCCGGGGCTGCTGCTGTTCTTCATCGTCGGCGACGTCCTCGGCGGCGGCATCTACGCCCGCGTCGGGCAGGTCGCGGGCGAGACCGGAGGGGCGATCTGGGTCGCGTTCCTGCTCGCGCTCGTCATGGCCGCGTTCACGGCGGGCTCCTACGCCGAGCTCGTCGGCAAGTACCCGCGCGCGGGTGGCGCCGGGCTGTACGTCCATCGCGCGTTCGGCAACTCGTTCGTGAGCTTCGTCGTCGCGTTCGCCGTCGTCGCGTCGGGCATCGCGTCGGCCAGCGCGCTGGCGCGGGCCTTCGGCGGCGACTACCTCAGCGAGTTCGTCGACGTGCCCGTCATCCTCACGGCGCTGGGGCTCGTCGTCCTCATCGCCGCCGTCAACCTGCGCGGGATCGAGGAGTCGGTGAAGCTCAACGTCGGCTTCACGCTCGTCGAGATGGGCGGCCTCGTGCTGATCGTCGTCGTGGCGTTCGCCGCGATCGCGGGCGGCGACGCGCAGCCCGCGCGCGCGTTCGAGTTCAAGGAGGGCGGCTCGATGCTGGGCGCGGCGCTCGCCGGCGCGGCGCTCGCCTTCTACGCGCTGATCGGCTTCGAGGACTCGGTGAACGTCGCGGAGGAGACCCAAGATCCGGCGCGGACCTATCCGAAGGCGCTGTTCGGAGCCCTTGCGATCGCGGGCGCGCTGTACCTGCTCGTGACGATCGGCGCGTCGATGGTCGTCCCGACCGCCGACCTCGCCGCCTCGGACGGGGCGCTGCTCGAGGTCATCAAGCAGGGCCCGCTCGGGATTCCGGAGAAGCTGTTCTCCGCGATCGGCCTGCTTGCGCTCTCCAACGGAGCGCTGATCAACATGATCATGGCTTCGCGGCTGCTGTACGGGATGGCGGAGGAGGGCATCGTGCCGCGCCCGTTCGCGCTCGTGCTGTCGGGGCGCCGCACGCCGTGGTTCGCGATCGCGTTCACGTCGGCGATCGCGGCTGTGCTCGTGGCGACAGGCGACCTCGACGAGCTGGCCGACACGACCGTCGCGCTGCTCGTCGTCGTGTTCGCGATCGTCAACGTCTGCGTGCTCGTCCTGCGCCGCGACCCGGTCGACCACGAGCACTTCGTCGTGCCGTCGGCCGTGCCGGTCGTGGGCGTCGCGATCTCGCTGGCGCTGCTGACGCAGGTCGAGGCCGAGATCTACGGCCGCGCGGCGATCCTCGTCGCGGTCGGCGTCGCGCTGTGGGTCGTCAACTGGCTGGTCGTGCGCCGCAAGGAGCCGACCTAATCGAGCCCTGGCAGTGTCTCCTGCCGAGGACCGGGGGTGGACGGATCAGGCAAGAGGTCGGTCGCCTCCCCCGCGCGGACGACGAGAGACTCGAAGATCGCGGGGCGCTCGGGGCGCAGGTCGCCGCCGATCGACGCGGCGATGGCGCGCATGAGGTTGCGGCCGGGCTCGTAGCGGCGGCCTCGCGTCGCGCCGACGGCCACGATCAGGCCGGCCGCCGACGCGGCCTGCAGGTCGTTGCGAGCGGTCGCGGGACTGGCGGCGATGAGATCGCGGTAGTAGCCGGTCGTCACGCTGCGCCCGAAGAAGCTGTCGTACAGGGCGTTGGCGAGGCGTGGTGGAAGCCCTCGCTCTTCGAGGACGTTCTCTAGTGCCGTCCACAGCAGCCCTTCCGTGCGTTGGCGGAGTGCGAGCGAGATGACCTGCGAGACCTGCGCGGAGAGGTGGGCCTGGATGAACGGCGTCGCATCGGCCTGGCGGTCGAATCGCGCACCGAGGCACTCGAACGCGGCGTAGTAGACGGCTGGGTGCTTTCCCCACCACTCCTCGAGGTTGGTGAACGCCGGATGCTTGAAGCCCCCGCGATACATCGTGAGCGAGGAGAGCACGCGGGCCGTTCGGCCGTTGCCGTCCGCGAAGGGGTGGATGGCGGCCAGCGTCACGTGCATCCACGCCGCCGCGACGGCAGGGTGCCAGTAGTCGCCTCCCATGAGCGCGCACATCTCGTCCACCAGGTCGGGGACCGCCTCGTGATCGGGCGGTGCGAACACGACGGCGCCGGTCTGCGAGTTGGTCACCCACGTGCCGCCCGCTTGGCGCAGGCCACCGGCGCCCGCCCCGAAGCTGCCGGCCAGCACACGATCTTGGACCGCCACGACGAGCTCGCGATTCCATTGCAGGCGGCCGTCATCGGCGCGTCGCTGGACATAGGTCATCGCCTCGCGATAACCCCGCACCACCGCCTGATCGGCGCCCGACACATGCTCGGGACTCTCGCCGGCGAGGATCTTCAGCGTGTCGTCCACGGTGACCGGCACGCCTTCCATGCTTGTCGAGGCTGCGACTGCTTCGGCCTCGAGAGCGCGCCGGAGACGGCCCGACCAGCGGCGCGGCAGGACGCGCAGGTCGAGCTGGCGCGCCCAGTCGTCAAGCCAGCGCGCGGTGGACTCCACTACCTCTTCCTCGAACGGCAGAAGCATTCGCTAAGAGATTAGCGAATGAGTGGACTATGTCAGCAGCGCTCCGGGCCGGGCGGCGAGCTCCGCGACCGCGACGCTGATCGCGCGGGTGATCTGGGCGGCGTACGCGCCGTCGATCTCGATGTCGGCGTTGGAGTGGTAGTTGGGGTTCGGGTCCTCGGCCGGCTCGCTCGGGCGGTTGGGGAAGAAGTCCTCGCTGACGAGCACCGCCGGATAGCCCTGCTCCTGAAACGACGCGTGGTCGGAGCGGTTGATCGCGCCGTCGAAGCGGGTCGGGTCCGAGCCGCCGGTCGGGGTGGTGCCGGTGTAGAGCTGCGCGGGCGGCAGCTCGCCGAGCCGCGCCGCCGCATCCGCGACGAGCTGCGCGAGCGGCACGCTCAGGTCGCGCACGCGGGCGTTGGTGAAGCCCGCGTGCAGCTCCCACGAGCGCCGCTCGTCGCTGTTGTAGCCGATCATGTCGGCGCACACGGCGGCGATCACCGGCGCGCCCGCGGCCTTCAGCGACGCCGCGTACGCGCGGCTTCCGACGAGGCCCGACTCCTCGGCGTTGAAGAAGCCGAAGCGCACGGTGTTGTGCGGCTGGTCGATCGTCTTCAGGTGGCGGGCGATCGCGAGCAGCGCCGCCATCCCGGAGCCGTCGTCGTCGGCCCCTCGCGCGGCGCCCGACGCCGGCACGTAGCCGGGATCGCGCGCGGCGGTCGAGTCGAGGTGGCAGCCGACGATCACGAGGCCGGCGCCTTCGCCGAGCTCGCCGCTGCCGGGCAGGTCGGCGAGGACGTTGCGCAGGATCCGCCCGCCGAAGCTGAACTCGTGGGTGAACGGGGCGTAGCCGAGCGCGGTCAGCTCGGCGAGCAGCGCGTTCACGGTGCGCGCGTTGTCCGGGTGCGAGCTGTGGCGCGAGCGCAGCGCGCCGCGGTCGTCGAGCGGCGCGAGCCCCGCGTAGCGCGCCACGTCGGCGAGAAACGAGGCGGCTGTCACCGGCGCCGGCGCCGCGGCGGCCTGCAGGCTGGCCGTGCCGGTCGCGGCGGCGCCGAGCGCGACGACACGCGCGGGCGCGAGCAGCTCGGGGCTCGGCGTGAGGAAGCGGAAGTGCCCGTGCGCGCCGTGCGCGGGGACCTGGTCGTTGCTCGTCTCGGCGCCGAGGGCGAGAAGCACGCGCGTCGCGTCGGACCACAAGATCTCGTAGCCGGCGAGCGCGTCGCCGATCTTCGCCCCCTCGTCGAGCTGGACGAACAGCGGATCCTGGAGGCCGAGGTCCAGCGGCATGCGCTGCACCTCGATCCCGGCGTCGATCGCGTGCGCGACCGCTGACCGGGGCAGCGCGGCGAGCGCCCACGACGGGCCGTGCGCGCGCTCCTCCAGCCAGTACGGCACGAGCCCCGCGACGCCGGCGATCGCGCCGTGATCGCCGCTGAGCCGGGCGAAGACGAGCGGCTCGCCGCGCGCGGCGGCTGCCGCCAGGGCAGGATGTGGCACCGCCGTCCAGCCAAGGCCCGACGCCCGCGCGCGCACGACCCGGTCCGCCGCGACGAGGATCCCGGGCCGATCCTGCGGCGCCAGGCCGTCGAGGCCGGCGACGATCTCGGCCTCCGACACGAGCGCCTCGAGCTCGTGGATCGGATCGGCGCCGAGGCCCTCGGCGACGACGATCCTGACCGGGATCTGCAACCGTGACGCCTCGCGCAGCAGCTCCTCCGTGGCCGGCAGCAGGTCGAAGGCGGACCCGTTGGCCTCGGCCGCGCCCGGGCCCGTGCGAGACGTGCCGGCATGCTGGTCGAGCACGATGTCGATCGATGCCGGGCGAGCCGCTGCGTCCACGGAGCCGATCGTAGATCGTGCGAAGCGGTATGCAACCCGCAACTGCGGCGCGGCGGGGGCTCTAGATGGTTGATTCCACGACCAGCACCGCCATCTGCACCCGTCTCGCGGCGCAGGATCGCCACGGACCGAAGGAGTCCGTGCCGCCGGCACTGTCCTCCTTCGGCCCGCGGCGCCCTGCATCCGCGATACGGGCACATCTGGCGGCCCTGGCCGCGGAATCAACCATCTAGAGTGGAACTCCGGTTATGGCAGTGAACACGACCACCCTCATGACGCTTCCCGCGATGGGCGAGTCGGTCCGCGAGGGGACCGTCCTCGAATGGCACAAGCAGGAGGGCGACGAGGTGGCCGAAGGCGAGACGATCGTCGAGGTGTCGACGGACAAGGTCGACGCGGAGGTGCCCGCGCCCGCGTCGGGCACGCTCACGCGGATCGTCGCGGCCGCCGGCGAGACGGTCGCGGTCGGCGGCGTGCTCGGCGAGATCGCCAACGGCGCGCCGCCGTCGGGCAACGGCGCGAAGGCAGCCGCCGGTGCGGAGCGCGAGGGCGCCGCGCGCGCCGCGGCGGCGCCGCCCGGAGCCGGTGCGGAGCACGACGGCGACGCCGCGCGCGCGACCGCGCCGTCCGAGCCCGGCAACGGCGCCGCCAGCACCGCCGACGAGGAGGGCGCCGCGCGCTCGACGGCGCCGGACGAGGGGATCGGCGAGCTGCCCTCCCACGTTGCGCCTGAGATCCTCGATATCGTCACGCCCGGCGGCGGCGAGTCGGTCACCGAGGGCACGATCCTCGAGTGGGCCGTGCACGTCGGCGACGAGGTCACCGACGGCCAGACGATCGTCGAGCTGTCGACCGACAAGGTCGACATGGAGCTGCCCGCACCCGCCGCGGGCGTGATCACCGAGATCCTCGCCGCCCCCGGCGACACCGTGAACGTCGGGCAGGTCATCGCGCGGATGCTCGCCGGCGCGTCGGGCAACCCCGCCGGCTCGCCCGCCCCGCCCGACGGTGCAGCCGCCGGCTCGCCCGCCCCGCCCGACGACCACGCGGCCGGCGACCCGCCCGCGGCGCCGGGCGCCGCACCCGGCGGCTCGTCCACGCCGCCCGACCGCGCAGCAGACGGCCCGCCGCCGGGGCCCGCCGCCGGCAGCTCGGCCGACACCCGCCCGCGGCCCGCCACGTCTCCTGCGACCGAGCCCGGCGTCGGCGGCAACGGCGCGCCGACCCACGCGTCGATCTCGCCCGTCGCCCGGCGCATCGCCGAGGCCGAGGGCATCGACCTCGCCGCCGTCCACGGCAGCGGCCCGGCCGGGCGGATCACGAAGGCCGACGTCATGTCGGCGAAGGCCGCGCCCGCACGGGTCGTCGGCAGCGCGCAGCCCACGCCCGCCCCCACGACGACGCCCCTGCGCGGCGGTGCCGCCGTCCTCGCGCGCTACATGGAGGAGTCGCGTCAGGTCCCGACCGCGACCTCCTTTCGCACGATGACCGTCACGGTCATGGACGGCCGCCGCCGCGAGCTCAAGGCCGCCGGCCACAAGCTCTCGTTCACGCACCTCATCGCCTACGCGATCGCCCGCGCCGCGACCGACGAGATGCCCGTCATGGCGCACCACTTCGCCGAGATCGGCGGCAAGCCGCATCGCGTCGACGACGGCGCGGTCAACCTCGGCATCGCGGTCGACGTCGAGAAGCGCGACGGCTCGCGCACGCTCATGGTGCCCGTCATCCGCGACGCCGGCCGGCTGTCCTTCACGCAGTTCGTCGACGCGTTCGCCGACCTCATCGCAGGCGCGCGCGACAACACGCTCACCGCCGACCAGCTCAGCGGCGCCAACATCTCGCTGACGAACCCGGGCGGGATCGGCACCGTCGCCTCCGTGCCGCGGCTCATGGCCGGCCAGGGCACGATCGTCGCCACCGGCTCGATCGCCTACCCGGTCGGCCTCGGCGCGATCGGCCCGTCGATCGGCGCCGAGAAGGTCATGTCGATGACCTCGACCTACGACCACCGCGTCATCCAGGGCGCGGAGTCAGGCCGCTTCCTCAAGGTCGTCGAGGAGCACCTGCAGGGCGAGCACGGCTTCTACGAGCAGATCTTCGGCGAGCTCGGCGTGCAGCTCGGCCCGCAGCCGGCGCCACCGGCCCCGGCGCCGGCGCCCGCCGCCGCGACGGCCGCGCTCGCCGCAGAGGCGCCGGCGCAGCCCGACGGCGTCGCCATCGAAGAGCTGCTGCAGGCCGTGCAGGCCGCCTCCTCGCTCGTCAAGGCGCACCGCACGTTCGGCCATCTCGCCGCGCGGTTGGATCCGCTGGGCACCGAGCCCGAGGGCGACCCGGCGCTCGAACCCGATCCGCTGGGCCTGACGCCGGAGATCATGGCCAAGATCCCCGCGAAGATCCTGCGCATGCACGTCCCGGGGGAGACGCTCGCCGACGCGCTGCCGAACCTGCGCGACACCTACTGCGGCACGATCGCCTACGAGATCGAGCACATCGCCTCGCACCGCCAGCGCACCTGGCTGCGCGAGAAGATCGAGTCCGGCGCGTTCCGCGTCCCGCTCAGCCCGGATGAGCAGAAGGCGCTGCTCAAGCGCCTCGTCGAGGTCGACGCGCTCGAGCGCTTTATGCACAAGGCGTATCTCGGCCAGAAGCAGTTCTCGATCGAGGGCCTCGACATGACGGTCCCGATGCTCGACGAGGCGATCCAGCTCGCGGCGATGCACGGCGGCCGCGAGGTCGTGCTCGGCATGGCGCACCGCGGCCGGCTGAACGTCCTCGCGCACAACCTCGGCCGCCCGTACGACACGATCTTCGCGGAGTTCGAGGGCGCGTCGACGCTCGAGGCCGTCACGACCATCCCGCAAGGCGGCACCGGCGACGTGAAGTACCACCACGGCGCGCAGGGCTCCTACCAGCTGCCCGACGGCTCGTCGATCCTCGTCAACCTCGAGTCCAACCCGTCGCATCTCGAGTACGTCGGGCCGGTCGTCGTCGGCGCCTCGCGCGCCGCGCAGACCACGCGCCAGGGCCCGCACGCCCACCGCGACACGGACTCGGCCGTGCCGATCGTCCTGCACGGCGACGCCGCGCTGCCTGCCCAGGGGGTCGTGCCGGAGACGCTCAACCTCCAGGCGCTGGACGGCTACAACGTCGGCGGCACGCTGCACCTCGTCCAGAACAACCAGGTCGGCTTCACGACCGACCCCGACGACGCGCGCTCCACGCGCTGGGCCTCGGACATCGCGAAGGGCTTCGACGTGCCGATCATCCACGTCAACGCCGACGACGTCAGCGCCTGCATCGCGGCCGTCCGCCTCGCGTGGGCGTTCCGCAAGGAGTTCGGCCACGACGTGATGATCGACCTCATCGGCTACCGCCGCTTCGGCCACAACGAGGCCGACGAGCCGGCGTACACGCAGCCCGAGATGTACGAGCGCATCAAGCACCACAAGCGCGTCGCGGAGATCTGGGCGGACCAGCTCGTCGCGCACGGCGTCGTGACGCGCCGCGACGTCGAGGCGCAGATCTCGGGCGTGTGGGACGAGCTGACGACCTTGCACCAGCGTTTGCGCGAGCAGATCAAGTCCGCCGCGGACGCGGGCACCGTCGACCAGCCGACCGGCGAGTACCAGCTCGACCGCACGCCGTCGCCCGAGGTCAAGACCGCGGTCTCGGCCGAGCGGCTGCTGATCCTCAACGGTGAGCTGCTGCGAATGCCCGACGGCTTCACCGTGCATCCGAAGCTGGTCAAGCAGCTCGAGCGCCGGCGCGTCGCGGTCGGCGACGACGGCGGGATCGATTGGGCGCATGCCGAGTCGCTGGCGTTCGCGTCGCTGCTGACGGAGGGGACGCCGATCCGGCTGACGGGCCAGGACGTCGAGCGCGGCACGTTCTCGCAGCGCCACATGGTGCTGCACGACGCGCAGACCGGGCGCACGATCTGCCCGATCCAGTCGCTGCCGGGCGCGCTGGCGCCGTTCGAGCTGCACAACTCGCCGCTCAGCGAGGTCGCGTGCCTGGGGTTCGAGTACGGCTACAGCGCCGAGGCGCCCGAGACGCTCGTGCTGTGGGAGGCGCAGTTCGGCGACTTCGTCAACTCGGCGCAGGTGATCATCGACCAGTTCATCTCGAGCGGGCTGGCGAAATGGGGCCAGACGTCGCGCCTCGTGCTGCTGCTGCCGCACGGCTACGAGGGCTCGGGCCCAGAGCATTCGAGTGGCCGCCTCGAGCGCTTCCTGCAGATGGCGTCGGAGGGCAACATGCGCGTCGCGAACGTGACGACGCCGGCGCAGTACTTCCACCTCATCCGCCGCCAGGCGCGCGTCGCCAAGCAGCGCCCGCTGATCCTCATGACGCCGAAGTCGCTGCTGCGTCTGCCGCAGGCCACCAACCGCCTGCCGCACCTGTCGGATGGGCGCTTCTTCCCCGTGCTCGCCGAGCCGCGGGTGCCGGACGAGAAGGTCAAGCGGCTCGCGCTGTGCACCGGCAAGATCTACTACGACCTCGTCGGCCATCCGAACCGCAAGGACAACGACGGGGTCGCGATCGGCCGTGTCGAGCTGCTGTACCCCTTCCCCGAGGGCCAGGTGCTCGAGCTCATCGAGAGCTATCCGAACCTGCGCGAGGTCGTCTGGGTGCAGGAGGAGCCGCGCAACATGGGCGCCCGCGCGCACATGTTCCCGCGGTTGATGCAGATCCTCCCCGAGCGGCTGCGCTTCGGCTACATCGGCCGTCCCGAGCGCGCTTCGACCGGCGAGGGCTACCCCGCTGCTCACGTCGCCGAGCAGTCGCGCATCATCCGCACCGCGCTCGACCTCTCGATCCCCGTGTCGCTGTACCCCCTGAAGACGCCCGGCGAGCGGTAGGCCGACGTCGCCGAGGTCAGCTGACGGTCTCGACCGCCACCGCGCTCGTCTGGGCCGCGGCGCGGGCGAGGGCGTAGTCGGCGGTCACGAGCGTCGCGTCGAGCGCTTCTGCCAGGGCGACATACATGGCGTCATACGCGGTGAGGTTGTCTCGCAGCGCCCAGGCACGCTCGATCAAGGGCCACGTGGGATAGCGTTGGATGGGTAGATCGGCGAAGTCCTCGCGCATCTCATCCGAGCGCTCCGGCGTGACCTCCCCGCTGCGCGCGTGCTTGCGCACGACGTGGAGCAGCTCCGCGTTGACGAGATCGGGAGCGTGCACGCTCGCGCCCGGCCCGAGCACGAGCTCCACTAGCCGCTGATCGCCCGGGCCCCGGCGCAGCAGCTCCCACACCGCCGATGCGTCGATGACGATCAAGCGTCGCGGTGCCGGCGGATGAGATCGGCCGCGGTCTCGCGCACCTCGACGGGCGTGCGAGTCGCGAGGCGCGCGCGGAGCTCCTCGGGGGTGGGGCGCGAGGCGATCAACTCGAGCTCGGCGCGCACGTACTCCGACAGCGACGTCCCGGCTTGCGCCGCGCGGACCTTCAGCGTGCGGTGCACGTCGTCCGGGACCTCTCGAACCTGCAGCAACTTGGCCATCGCTGGGCGATGGTAGCATCGCGGGCACATGCAAAGGTGCTCGAACGTTGCGCGCTACGGTGTCGCACATGCAGGTGAGCGTGCGTGAGCTGCGCAACCGGACCGCCGCGGTGGTCGCTGCGGTGCAGGCGGGCGAGGCCGTCACCCTGACGAGCAACGGCGAGCCCGTCGCGGACATCGTTCCCCACGGCCGCCGCGCGCGCTGGCTTCCCGGCGAGTGGCTCGCGGAGCGGCTCGGCGAGCGCCAGACGGACGCCGCGCTGACCGCCGACCTCGACCAGCTCGCCGGGCAGACGATCGACGAGCTGTGAGCCGCGCGCTGCTCGACACGTCGGTCTCCATCGCTCGCGAGCAGCAGCGCCCGCTCGGGCCGCTGCCCGACGAGCTCGCGGTCTCCGTCGTCACGATCGGGGAGCTCGAGCTCGGCGTCCTGGCGGCCGTGGACGCCGACCAGCGCGCGCGCCGCGCCGACTCGCTCGCGCTCGCCCGAGCCGCGGACCCGATCGCGATCACCGAGGCCGTCATAGGCGCCTGCGCGCGGCTGACCCACGACTGCCGACAGGCCGGCGCGCGGCCGAAGATCCTCGACGCGCTGATGGCGTCCACGGCGATCGAGCATGGGCTCCCCGTGGTCACGCAGGACGACGACTTCGTGGCTATGGCTCGAGCCCATCCGCGCCTCTCGGTCCAGCGGGTCTGACGAGCGGTGGCCTACGACGAGCAGCTCGCCGCGCGCGTCCGCGCCGCGCTCACAGGCGAGCGTCAGGTGGCCGAGAAGGCGATGTTCGGCCGCCGGATGTTCATGGTCGCCGGCAACCTCGCGGTCGGCGTCGCGGGTGACGACCTCATGGTGCGCGTCGGCGTGCAGGCGCGCCACGACGCGCTGTCGCAGCCGCACGCCCGCGAGTGCGACATGTCGGGCCGTCCGATGTACGACTGGGTGCTCGTCGGCCCGGGCGCGCTCGCGACCGGCGGCGAGCTCGAGCGCTGGGTGCAGCGCGGCGTCGCGTTCGCGCGCGCCCTCGTGAAGGGGTGAGCGACCCACCGTCCGCGAGATCGTGCCGCGGACAGGCGCTACCTTGCTCACATGAGGCGCGCGCGATGAGCGACGACCGGCCGGCCCCGGCCGCGAAGCCCGTCGCGCGCAGCACGGCCGACGTGCAGGCGCTGATCGCGGCCGAGCGCGGGGGGCAGCCGTTTCTCACCGGCCGCGGCGAGGACGGCGGCCAGGTCATCTTCCTGCTGCCGCGCGACCAGTGGCGGCTGACCGTCGGCCGCAAGCCGGAGTCGGACATCGCGATCGGCTGGGACGTCGAGGTGTCGCGCGCGCACGCGCTGCTCGAGCAGGTCGGCGACCAGTGGACGCTCGTCGACGACGGGCTGTCGAGCAACGGGTCCTACGTCAACGGCCAGCGGGTCGTCGGGCGCCAGCGCCTGCGCCAGGGCGACCGGCTCTGCTTCGGCACGACGCAGCTCTTGTTCCGCGACCCCGGCCCGCCCGAATCCGAGGCCACGCGCCGCGACGCCCGCTCGACCGCGATGCCGCTGACGCCGACCCAGCACAAGGTCCTCGTCGCGCTGTGCCGGCCGCTCAACGACGCGACCTCCGCGCTGCCCGCGACCAACAAGCAGATCGCCGACGAGGTCTTCCTGAGCGTCGACGCCGTCAAGGCGCAGCTGCGCCTGCTGTTCGAGCGCTTCGGGCTCGGCGAGCTCGCGCAGAACGAGAAGCGCGTGCGCCTCGCGCAGGCCGCGTTCGCCGCCGGCTCCGTCTCGCCGCGCGACTTCTGATCAGCCGGCCGCCAGCTCGCGGCCGCACGCCTCGCAGAAGCGGTCGCCGTCGTGGGGGACCTCGCCGCAGTCCGGGCACGGCCCGCCCGCCTCGCCCTCGCCGGCAGGCGTGTGACGCGGCTCGGGCGACGCGCCGGTCGGCAGCTCCCCGGGCGCGACGCCCGACCCTCCCGACGCGGCGGGCGCAGCCTCCGACCACGTCACGGCGATGAGCGCCGTGCCGGCGAGCTCGTCGCCCGCGACGACCCCCACGCGCGCGGCGAGCATCTGATCGCCCGGGCTGCGCACGGGCAGCCCGACCGCGAGCTCGTACTCGCGCACGCCGTCCGTCCAGCGCCCGGTCGCGACCCGCAGCGTGCGGTCGTCGAGGCGCTCGGCGGAGGGAAGCAGGTCCCCGCTGCCCGGCTCGACCTCCCGCAGGGCCGTGACCCGGGCACCGGCCGGCGTCCAGAGCCGCAGCCAGACGTCGACCCCCGGCGAGCCGAGCCCGGCCGCCCGGATCCACACCAGGGCCTCGAGCTCGGCGGCTCCGGCGGGCAGCGCCGGCTCGTGAAAGGCGGCGACGGCGAACGCGCTCACGTCCACGTCCTCGGCCGCACGCGGTTGGCCTCGTCCACGAGCCGTATGCGCTCGCTCGGCGTCGGCGCCACGGCTGCGAGCGAGCGGTACGTCCGCTCGAGCCCGAGCCGCAGCTCGGTGTCGGCCAGCCAGTGCCCGGCGACGGTCGCGGCTCGAGCCTGGACGGCCGGGTCGCGCGCGACGAGCTCGACGGCCGCGCGCAGCAGCTCCGCGGTCAGGTGCGCCCTGCGCTCCGCGCCGATCGACAGGCCGTCGATCGCGGCGCCGGCGGCCAGCAGGTCCTCGATGTGCGGCAGCCCGCCGAGCAGGCAGCGGATGCGCGCCGTCTGAGCTGCGTCGTACGCGCTCGCGGACTCCGGGACGCGCTCGTACGCGGCGAGCGCTCCCGCCCGGTCGCCGCAGGCCAGGCGGCAGCGGGCAAGGCCGAACGCGGCGGTCGCGTAGCTCGCGTCGGTCCGCGAGACGATCTCATACCAAGCGGCCGCGGCCGCGGGCTCGCCGGCGAGCTCCGCGCTGACCCCGAGCGCGAGCTTCGGCGCGAGCTCGCCCGGAACCGCGTGGTAGACGGTCTGAAAGCTCGCGATCGCCGCGTCGGGCAGCCGCTCGGCCAGCGCCGCGACGCCGCGGTACCACTGCGCGCGCCACTCCCACGGGTCCTGGCGCTCGATCTCCGCGAGCAGCTCCAGCGCCTCCTCCCAGCCTTGCGCGTCGATCAGCGCCTGGGCGAGGCGCAGCTGCACCTCGACCGTGCGCTCGGGGGCGCGGCGCAGCACCGCGACGAGCTCGTCCGGATGAGCGGCGGCGAGGGTCGCGAGGTAGCCCGCGGCGGGGTCGTCGGTGTCGACGCGCAATGCCGGCAGCAGGCTGCGGTCGGGGTCGTCGCCGAGCGGGCGGAAGTCGGCGGTGAAGAGCGTGCTGCGCGCGAGCACCGGCACCCCCGTCTCGTGTGCGACGACCTCACGCAGCACGCCGAAGAGCTGGTCGGCCATCTCCTCGGCCGACTGGAAGCGATCGTCGGGGTTCGGCGCGGTCGCCTTGGAGAGCAGCTCGTAGAGCGAGTCGTAGCGCTGAAACAGCGGCGTGCCGCGCCGCGGCGGGAGGGTGTGGCGGTGCGTGGTCTGAAAGCCGTCGAGCTCGACGCACAGCGCGGCGAGCGTGCGCCCGACGGTGTAGATGTCCGACGCGACCGACGGCCCGTCGTGATCGATCTCGGGCGCCTGGTAGCCGGCGGTTCCGTAGACCGGGCTGTGCATGTCGCCGATCCGGTAGACGCCGCCGAGGTCGATGAGCTTCAGCGAGGCCTGTGTCTGGATGACGTTGTCGAGCTTGAGGTCGCAGAACAGCAGACCCGACCGGTGCAGGTAGCCGAGCGCCGGGAGGATCTCGAGCACGTACGCGATCGCCTGCTCGACGGGCAGCGGGTCCGCGACGCCGCCGTTGGCCGCGCGCCGCGCGGCGAGCATCGCCTTCAGGCTGAGGCCGCCGACGTACTCCATGACGATGTAGCCCGAGCCGCCGCGCTCGACGAAGTTGAAGATCTTCACGATGTTCGGGTGCTCGACCTCGGCGAGGAACAGCCGCTCGGCCAGCGCCGCCGCCATCGCCTCCTCGTCGCTGGCGTTGAGCAGGCCCTTGAGCACGACCCAGCGGTCCGCGACGTTGCGGTCCTTCGCGAGGTAGATCCAGCCGAGGCCGCCGTGCGCGAGGCAGCCGACGACCTCGTACTGCTCGGCGACGACGTCCCCCGCCCGCAGCTTCGGCGTGAACGAGTAGCGGGCGCCGCAGTGCCCGCAGAACCCCTCCGTGCGACCGGGCCGGCCCTCGCGCCCGCGGCCGACGCCGCTTCCGCAGCGCGCGCAGAAGCGCCGCGCCTCGGCGACCTTCGGGTCGTCCATGACGGCGTCGGACGGATCGCGCGACGGGACCGGCGGCACCTCGACCAGGCCGGCTCCGAGGTGCGGGCGCGAGGTCGTGCGCGTCCGCGCGGAGCCGCCCCAGCGCCGCGTCGTCGGCGCGGCCGCGAGGCTCGCGGCTGCCGGCGCCCGCGCGAGCTCACCGCGCGAGCGCGTCGACGAGCGGGTGTCGGCGGCCGCCGGCGCGACGCTCGCGCGGGCGGGTGCCAGGCCACAGCGGTCGCAGTAGCCGTCGGCGAGCGTGCCGCCGCAGTCGCGCTGCTCGCAGGGGATGGCGGTCGTGGTCATGGGAGCGGCCGGCAGTCCCGGATCTCGGCGTTCGACGTGGCTGACAGGCCCTTGAACCAGCGCGCGCGCAGCGCCTTCAGATCGATCCGCGCGAGCACGGCGTTGACGAAGCGCGCGAACCCCCGGCGGCGTGGATCCATCCCGAGGCCGTAGCGTTCGATGTTGATCGTCGGTCCGACGATCTTCGTGTGCGGATCCTGCCGGCAGTGGCCGAGCAGGATATTGTCGTCGGAGGTGATCGCCGGGACGTCGCGCTCCTGGAGCGCGACGAGGCAGTCCGATCGCAGCTCGACGGGATATCGCAGGACCTTCGTTCCCTCGAGGCGCTTTGAGGTCGTGGACGTCGACGTCACGCAGACCTTCCTGTCGTCGAGGTCGGAGAGCTCGTCCACGTCGGAGTCGGCCGGCACGAGCAGACGCTGGCGCGCGCGGTGGTAGACGGAGCTGAAGAGCACCCGCTGGTGGCGATCGCAGCTGATCGAGAAGGCGCTTGCCACGATGTCGACGTCCCCGTCGACGATCGCCGCGACACGCTGCGGCGTGGAGATCGCCTTGAACAGGATGTGGTCGTCGGGGTCACCGCCTCCTCCGAACAGGGCCTTTGCGACCTGGCGCACGACGTCGATGTCGAAGCCCTCCATCTTCTCGGTCGCGGGATCGAAGTACCCGAGCCCGAGCGAGCTCTGGTCGACGCCGACGACGAGACGCGGATCCTCGCGATCCTGGATCTCTCGCATGAACGACCCGGCGGGCATGCGCCCCGGCGCCGGCAGGGCGATCGGCGCAAGGCGACGGAAGCGATCGGGGTGCTTGGGGTCACAGCCCTTCGGATCGTCCAGCGGCCGCAGCCCGGCGCGAGCCTTGGGCTCCTGCGTCTTCAGCGCGTCGAGCGTGCGGTCCTGCGCGGTCTCGGAGATCGACGCGCAGCCGCCGAGCGCGACGGCGAGCGCCGCGGCCAGCAGGAGCACGCCGGGGGTGCGAATGCTCATCGGTACTCCGCCAGCCGCATGCGCACGCCGAGCAGCGCGAGCACGCCGATCAGGGCGGTGAGCACCGGGATGCCGCCGGCGAGGCCGTCGAGCCGCGCCTCGGCCCGCGCGATCTCCGCGTCGAAGCGCTCCTGCGCGACGCCGACCTCGCGCTCGAGGACGACGTCGAGCTGCTCGGACGCCGTCTTCGTGGAGGCGGTCGCGATGTCGACGGCTTCGGTGAAGTCGCCCTCGCCCTCCTGCTCGACGACCTCGTCGTGGGCAACGCGGTAGCGCCGGTAGGCACCGTAGATCGCCTCGATCGCCACCGGCGAGTGGCTCGTCTGCCTGATCGCCGCTTCGAGCAGGCCGCCGCTGCGGCTGGCGGAGGCGGCGCGGGGGTCGCCGATGGGCTTGACCAGCGCGCGGAAGCCGCGGTCGATGT
Source organism: uncultured Actinomycetes bacterium (assembly GCA_963743055.1). GTDB lineage: Bacteria > Actinomycetota > Thermoleophilia > Solirubrobacterales > Solirubrobacteraceae > CADCVQ01. The sequence continues at coordinate 252,151 of CAVUOK010000014.1, forward strand.
CGCCGAGGCGCTCCTCGCCCTCGCCGCCGCCGCGGGCCGAGAGCGCGACGCTCTCGTTGGCCTGCGCCCGCGACGCCAGGATGCTCGTGGCGGTGAGGAGCTCGACGGGATCCGAGCCGGTGCTCTGCGCCCTCGACAGGTTGTGCTGCTCCACCACGAACGCCACGACGACCCACGCCGAGACGCCCACCAGGATCACCGTCGCGAGCACGAGCGGGGGGTTGAGCACGCGCCGCGTCGCGCGGGCGAGGTAGATCTGCGTGGCGAGCAGCAGCGCGAGCATGCCGCAGGCCGCGAGGATCACGGCGAACAGCGTCGATCCCGAGACGCCTGTCCGGTAGCTCGCGATGAGGTGGTTCGCCTCGATCTCGTAGAGCGCCCGCGCTTGCGGCAGCATCTCCAGGCGCATCACCTTCGACGCGCGGCGCAGGTAGGCGCTGCCGACGGGGAACCCCTGCAGCCGGTTGGCGCGCGCGCTGTCGATGAGCCCGGAGTAGACCGTGAGCCGCTCCGTGATCCGCCGGACCGCCGGCCGGCTGCCTCTCGCCGTGCCGATCTCGCCGGCGAACTCCGCGAGCCCGGCGGCCGCTCGGCGCAGCTGGCGCTTGTACGCCGGTCGCGAGCCGGCCGGCTCCGTGCCACCGACGAGGAAGCCGTACGCGGCGATCGCGTGGGCGTCCGACAGCGACGCCGAGACGTCGACGGCCCGCACGAGCAGGTCCTCGGTGCTCTGGACGTCGTCGACCGCGTCGCTGCGCGTCCCGGCGGCGGTGACCGCGACGGCGCCGAACGCGATCGCGCCGACGGTCAGCAGAAGCGCGGCAAGGCGCAGGCGGCCGGGCGTCGTGGCGAGCTGGCGGCGGATCGCGAGACGGCCGCGGGCTGCCGTCAGTGCGGCGTTTCCGGCTCCGTCCATCGCGACCTCCCTCCGCTGTCGACTGGCGCTCATGCTCTCACGCCGCGCCGGGCGCGACCAGGCACCCAGGGGTGGCGCTCCACACCCGGCTGTGTCCTACCGCGCGCTGTTGCGCTCGTGCGCTTGGCGAAAGCGCGCGCGCAGCCACCACGCGAGCGCGCCGCCGGCGGCGAGGTCGGCGGCGAGCGTGAGCGGCCCGCGGTAGCTGTCGGTGATGGCGAGCACGACGAGGCCGTGGAGGAGCGCGACCGGCAGCGCGGCCAGCAGCAGCGTGTGCGAGCGAAAGCCCGCGAAGTGCTCGCGCAGGCACAGCTCGGCGGTGACGACGGCCAGCACGAGCGCGCCGATCGTCAGCGTCCGCGCGCTGCTGCCCAGAAAGCCCGCGCCGAAGATGACGATGCCCACCGCCATGCCGATCTCGGTGAGCGGGAAGGGCGCCCAGATCGGCTTGGGCGCCGCGACCCCGTCGCGCACCTCGAGGCGCGAAGGTTGCGCTCGGACCTCGTCCGCGGCCCGTGCGCGCCGGCGGCGCTTCTTCTTCGCGCGGCTCGTACTCACGTCGCCAAACGTATTCGCCCGGCGACCGTAAGTCGCGCGCCGCACCGCGGTTGGGAGATCAATGCCAACCCGATCGAAAGGCCTCACCATGCTGCCCACCGCCCCTCGCCGCCGCGCGCCGCGCGTCCTGCGCGCCGTCGCCGCAGCGCTCACGATGTTCGCGCTCGCCGGATCGGCAGCTCAAGCCACGCCGGTCCTGCCGCGCGCGACGTTCGACCCCGCCGAGACCGGCTGGCTCTCGCTGCGCGACGCGTCCAGCGCGCAGTTCGCGCAGCGCTTCGACCAGCTCAAGAGCTCGATGATGGTCATCGATCTCGACGTCGACAAGATCGACGGCTCCTACGGCGTGGGCGCCGTCTTCCGGCCCAACGCCGACGGGCGCGGCTGGTACAGCTACCGCGACATGACGAGCGCGCAGTTCGGCGCCAAGTGGAACGAGCTCCGCGACCGCGGCTTCCGGCTCGTCGACCAGGAGGTCTACGTCGTCGACGGCCACGACCGCTTCGCGGGCGTCTGGATCGAGAACCGCGAGCACCTCGCCTGGGCGTCCTACCGCGGCGCCACCGCGGCCGAGTTCGACGACAAGTTCGAGACCTACCGCGACGGCGGCTTCTTGCCTGTCGACATCGACGTCTACCGCACGGCCTCGGGCGCGCTGCGCTACGCCGCCGCGTGGGTGAAGAACGCCGACGGCCTCGCGTGGAAGCTGCATCGCAGCCGCACGTCGGATGAGTACGCGGCCGCCTTCAAGACCTACGAGGGCCAGGGCCTGCGCAGCCTCGTGGTCGACTCGGCGCGCACCTCCGACGGCCAGCGCTACGCCGGCATCTGGATCGAGAACCGCTCCAAGCGCGGGTGGTACGCGTACCGCGACATGACCGCGACCGGCTTTCGCAACCACTGGAACCGCCTCGCGGACGAGGGCTACCGCCTCGACGGCTACGAGAAGTACGCGACCGCCGGCGGCGCGCGCTACGCGGGCGTCTGGCGCCAGAACTCCGACCGGCCGAACTGGGCGCTGCGCGGGAAGGTCGACGGGTTCGTGCAGAAGGAGCTCGACGACTTCGACGTGCCGGGCATCAGCGTCGCGGCCTCGATCAACGGCAAGGTCGTCTACCGCCGCGGCTTCGGCTACCAGGACAAGGCCGACAACATCTGGATGCACGGCGGCTCGGTCAACCGCACGGCGTCGATCTCCAAGGCCGTCGCGGGCGTGCTCGCGCTGCGGATGGACGCCAAGCACCCCGGCCTGAGCCTCGCCGACAAGGTGCGCACGCACCTGCCGTGGCTGCCCGCCAAGCACGACTACACCGTCGCGCAGGCGACGATGAACCGCAGCTGCGTCAAGAGCTACCCGGCGCCGATGGACGACCAGAACCACACGCACTACGACACCGCCGCCGACGCCGTCAAGGCGTTCATGGGCGAGGACCTCGGCTGCACGCCCGGCTCCTACCTCTACAGCACGCACGCCTACTCCGTGCTGGGCGCCGTCATCGAGAAGTTCGAGGGCAAGCCGATCGATCGCGTCGTCGTCGACGAGCTGACGACGCCCTTCGGCCTCGGCACGCTGCGCCCTGAGACGCAGGCCGCCGGCCTGCCCGACCGCGTCCAGCTCTACAACACCGACAACACCGAGTACGGCGGCGACGACATGTCCAACAAGACGCTCGGCGGCGGGCTCGTCTCGACGGCGCCCGACCTCGTGGGCTTCGCGAACAAGATCCTCGACGGCACGCTGCTGACGCCGGCGCAGCGCACGACGCTGTGGTCGCCGATCGGCAGCTACGCCTACGGCTGGGACGTGTCGACCGGCCCCGGCGGAGAGCGGCTCGTCGGCAAGGCGGGTGGCCAGCCCGGCGCGAAGTCCTATCTGCGGGTCTATCCCGACAACGGCATCGTCGTCGCGGTGCTCTCAAACCGCTGGAAGGGCGGGCACAGCGCGGCCGCCCTGAGCAAGAAGATCGGCGAGGCGATGCTCGCCGGGTGACTCGCGCCCGCCGTCAGCCGGCCCGGTCGCGCGCGAACTGGACGAACCAGTCGAGCGCGGCCGGGTTGGCGAGCGAGTCGCGGCTCGCGGCCTGCTCGGGCGGCGAGCCGCTCAGGATCCGCTTCACCGGCACCTCGAGGATCTTGCCCGACAGCGTGCGCGGGACCTCGGCGACCGCGTAGACGTCGTCGGGCACGTGGCGCGGCGAGCAGTCCTCGCGCACGCGGCGGGCGATCGCACGGCGCAGGTCGTCATCCAGCGAGGCGCCGGAGCGCAGCACCACGAACAGCGCCATCCAGCTCTCGGCGCCGGCCCGCGGCACGTCGACCACGAGCGCGTCGACGATCTCGTCGAGCGCCAGCACCGCGCTGTAGATCTCGCTTGTGCCCATGCGCACGCCGCCGCGGTTGATCGTCGAGTCGCTGCGCCCGCTGATGATCGCCGTGCCGCGCGACGTGATCTCGATCCAGTCGCCGTGGCGCCAGACGCCGGGGTACATGGCGAAGTACGCGTCGTGCAGGCGCGAGCCGTCGGGGTCGTTCCAGAAGCAGACCGGCATCGACGGCAGCGGCTGCGTGATGACGAGCTCACCGACCTCGCCGACCACCGAGTTGCCGGCCTCGTCGAACGCTTGCACGTCGCAGCCGAGCGACCGGCCTTGCAGCTCGCCTTCGTACACCGGTGCGAGCGGCACGCCGCCGACGAACGCCGTGCAGACGTCGGTCCCGCCGCTCGTCGAGAACAGCCACGTGTCGTCGCCCAGCTCGTCGTAGATCCAGGCGAAGCCCTCCGGCGACAGCGGCGAGCCGGTCGAGCCGACGGCGCGCAGCGCGCTCAGGTCGCGGCCCGCGGCGGGCTTCACGGCGGCCTTCATGCAGCTCGAGATGAACGCGGCACTCGTGCCGAAGCACGTGATCTGCGCCTCGGCCGCGAGGTCCCACAGGCGGTCCAGCGACGGCGCGCCCGGACTGCCGTCGTAGAGCACGATCGACGCGGGCGTCAGGAGCGCGCCGACGAGGAAGTTCCACATCATCCAGCCGGTCGTCGTGAACCAGAAGATGCGGTCGCCCGCGTGCGCGTCGACGTGCAGGTTGAGCTTCTTGAGGTGCTCTAGCAGGATCCCGCCGTGGCCGTGGACGATCGCCTTCGGCAGGCCGGTCGTGCCGCTGGAGTAGAGGACCCACAGCGGGTGGTCGAACGGCACCGTCGCGAACGAGAGCTCGGCGTCCGGCGGTCGGAGAAACCCGTCCTCCCAGCCGCAGCCGTCGAGGTAGCCGAGGCGCACGAGCGTCCCGCCGACCTGCGCGTGGATGTCGCCGACCACCGCGCCACGGTCGTGGTCGCGCCCGCCGTAGCGGTAGCCGTCGACCGCGAGCAGCACCTTCGGCTCGATCTGCGCGAAGCGATCGACGACCGAGCGCGCGCCGAAGTCCGGCGAGCAGCTCGACCAGATCGCGCCGAGCCCCGCCACCGCGAGGAACGCGGCGATCGTCTCGGGGATGTTCGGCATGTAGGCGGCGACGCGGTCGCCGCGGCCGACGCCGAGCGCCCGCAGGCCGGCCTGGATGCGCGCGGTCTGCTCGCGTAGCTCTCGCCAAGTGGTCTGCGTCAGCGGCCGCAGCTCGGAGGCGTGGCGGATCGCGACGGCGTCGTCGTCGTGCCCGCGGAAGACGTGCTCGGCATAGGACAGCGTCGCGCCGTCGAACCACCGCGCGCCCGGCATCTCGCGGCTGGCGAGGACGGCGCGCGGCGGCGCGTCGAAGCGCACGTCGAAATACGCGGCGATCGACGCCCAGAACGTCTCGATGTCAGCGACCGACCAGCGCCACAGCTCGGCGTAGGTCTCCATGCGGACACCGCGCTCGGACGCCAGCCAGTCCATGTACGCGCGCAGCCGGGTGCGTCGCGCGAAGTCCGCGCTCGGCTCCCAGAGCAGGCGCGGCGTGCTCAGCTCGTCGGGACCTGACCCTCGACGAGGACCTCGACCTGGTCCTTGACCTTCAGCCCGCCCATCATCGCCGAGAACTGCTTGATGCCGTAGTCCTTCTGGCTGATCGTCACGCTGCCCGAGAGCTTGCCGCCGCCGACCTGCAGCGGGATGCTCACCGAGTTGCTCTGGCCGGCGATCGAGAGGTCGCCCTTCGCGACGAGCTGGCCGCCGTTGTCCTCGACGGAGCTCGAGGTGAAGGTGATCTGCGAGGTGCCGAGCACCTTGCCGCCGGCGTCCTTCTTGATCTTGGCCTTGTCCTTGTCGGATAGAGCCTTCGCGCCGCCGGTGCCCTCGAGCACCTCGATCGAGCCGGGATCGGCGGTCAGCGAGATCGACGGGCTGTCTCCACCCTCGACGGTCGCCTCGAAGCTGCCGACGCCGAGGACGAGATCGTGCCCCATCGCTGCGGCGGCGCCTTCCTTGCCGGTCTTGACCTTCAGCGATCCGTTGCTGGGTCCGATCGTGTGCGTACCTGCATCAATTGGCATATTCGTGACCTTACCCGGCATTCGCTTAGAGACACGTCTACGTGCCACCATGCTGACTGGATGAGCTGGAGCCAGCACGAGATCACCTTGGAAGCCCGCCCGCGCGGCGTGCATCTCGTCACGAGCGAGATCACGGGCAAGCTGCCGGAGCTGCGCGACCTGCGCATCGGGCTCGCGCACATCTTCATCCGCCACACATCCGCGTCGCTGACGCTCAACGAGAACGCCTCGCCCGACGTGCGGCGCGACTTCGAGACCTGGCTGAACGCGTACGTGCCCGAGGACTTCGCGTGGACCCACACGCTCGAGGGCTCCGACGACATGCCCGCGCACATCAAGGCGGCGCTCATGGGCGCGTCGCTGACGCTGCCGATCTCCGGCGGCCGGCTCGCGCTCGGCACTTGGCAGGGGATCTACCTCTGCGAGCACCGCGACCGCGGCGGCCCGCGCTCGCTGCTCGTCACGCTCAACGGCGAATAGCCCCACCGTCGTGCAGAACGCTCACCAGGTGAGCGTTTTGCACGACGCTGGCGCGAGTCAGCGCCGGCCGGCCGCGCCGTAGCGCTCGGCGCGGAACTCGCGGATGTCCGCGGGCACGTCGCGGCGCAGGCCGTGCGGCGCGGACGCAAGCAGCTCGGGCTCGATGACCGTGCGAATCGCGCCTTGGGCGCCGCGCTGGATCCGGTAGGCGCGCGCGGCCGGCCGGGAGCTGACGACGCGCACGAGCTGCTCGTCCTCGAACAGCAGGCCGACGCCGTCGTCGGCGGCGTAGCCGTCGGGGATGACGCCACGCGCGATCGCGTCGAGGAAGACCGGCAGGCGGGAGGGGTCGCCGTCGCAGTGGACGGTCATGGAGCCCGGGAGGAAGCCGAGGCCGGCGGCCGGCGCGGGACTGCCCGCCGAGCGCGTGATGCCGTTCTGAAACCAGCACATCGCGCCGGCGCTGATCCCCGCGAGCACGACGCCGCTCTCCCACGCCTCGCGCATGAGCAGGTCGATCCCGTGCTCGCGCCAGATCGCCAGGAGGTTGCGCATCGAGCCGCCGCCGACGTAGACGATGTCCTGCGAGAGGATGAGCTCGCGCAGGTCGAACGGCTGATGCTCGAGCCGGAACAGCGAGAGCTGCAGCGGGCGGCACGCGCGATCGCCGAACGTCGCGCGGAAGGACGAGATCTGGGCGTTCGGATCGCCGCTCGCCGTCGGCAGGAACAGGATCTTCGGCTCGCGGCGGCGCGCGAGCGTGATGATGAAGTCGTCGAGCGCCGGGTTGGAGGGCTCCATCGTGAACCCGCCGCCGCCCATCGCGAGGATCGTCCGGCTCATGGCAAACAGCCTACGCGGCGGTCAACGTTCTGGACTCCCCGAGCCAGCGGACCGGCAGCGCCACCTCGGAGATGTCCCCGCCGACCTCCTCGACCCAGCAGGCGCTCGCCTGCGGTCGCGAGGAGACGACGCCCGCCAGCGATTCGCCGCGGAAGTGCAGCGCAGCGCCGTCGCCCGCCGCGTAGCCGGGAGCCATGCCCTCGCCGAGGAAGCGGTGGTAGCTCTCGCGCCGCGCCGGCTCGCCGTCGTAGTGCACGCAGTTGGAGTAGGGCAGCAGCCCGAGCCCGGGCAGCCGCTGGGGCGGGCCGTGGAAGGCGGTGACCGCATCGGAGAACCAGCACAGCGACCCGGCGCTCAGGCCGCACAGCACGATCCCGCGCATCCAGCACTCGCGCAGCACCTCGTCGATCCCGTGCGCGCCCCACACCCCGAGCAGCGACACGACGCTGCCGCCGCCGACGTAGATGAGGTCTTGGGAGAGCAGGTGCGTGGCGATGTCGCAACCCAGGCCCGCGCCCTTGTCGCGCCGGAACAGCGAGACGTGCGAGGGCTCGCACCTGGCCGGTGAGAAGGCGCGGTAGAAGCGCACGATGTAGTGGTCGGCGTCGCCCGAGGCGGAGGGCAGAAAGCAGACCTTGGGGCGCTCGGCCTGCGTCAGCCCGAGGACGAATTCGTCGAGCAGCGGGTTGCCGTCCATCGAGAACCCTCCCCCTCCGAACGCGACGATCTGTGGAGGACGCAGGCCCATTGCAGCGAGCATGAGGCTCGGCGGGCACCTTGTCGAGATCACCGGCGATATTTGCGCGCCAGGGCCAGGTACGCGCCTTCGTACCTGGACCGGCTGTCCATCTCGCGGGGCCTCAGACGGCGAACAGCGTGAGATCGGGCTCGCGCTCGCCGCGCAGGACCGCGAGGTCGACCTCCACGCAAGCGAGCCCGCGCGACTCCGCGAGCACGCGCGCCTGCGGCTTGATCGCCTGTGCCGCGAGCACGCCGCGGCAGCTCGCCATCGCCGGGTCGAGGCGGATTCGCGCGAGGTAGCGCGTGAGCTGCTCGACGGCGTCGATCGTCGCGATCCGCTTGATCTCGACGGCGATCCACTCGTCGCCCGAGTCGCGGCACATGAGGTCGACCGGGCCGATGTCGGTCGGCCACTCGCGGCGCACGAGCCGGAACCCCTCGCCGCAGCTCTCGGGCGCGGCGGCGAGCGCTTCCTGCAAATCGCGCTCGACGCCGTCCTTCTCGAGCGCGGCGGCTTCGCCCATGTCGTGCGTGACGTCCGAGACGATCTCGGCGATGAGGATCTCGAGCTGGTCCTCCGTCGCGCCGGCGCGCTTGCGCACGACGATGCGGTCGGGCTCCTCCTCGATGACGGTCGGCGCGGTCATCCAGTTCGATGGCTTGAAGCCGCCGGTGTCGGCGTGGACCATGAACGAGCCGTCGGACTTCATCATCAGCAGGCGCAGCGCCTCGGGCAGCACGGCGGTCAGCCGGCCCGTGTAGCGGACCTCGCAGCGGGCGACGATCAGGCGCATGTCTCGCAGGCTATCTCCGGTCGCCGACGGACGCGCGCCTGAGCGTTTGCGGTGTCGTTGCGCGGCGAGCGGGTACCTGTTTGCGGGAGGCGCGAGCGCGCGCCAGCGACCTTCTCCGAGGAGACCCTTTCGATGCCGGCAGCGATCGACTATCTGAGCACGTACCTGCAGGACCATCGGGCGGGCGCCGAGCTGGGCTCCGACCTCGCGGCTCGCCTGCGTGACGAGAACGTCGGCACGCAGTACGACGACTTCCTCACGCTGCTCGCCCAGGAGATCGAGCACGACGTCGCGACGCTCGAGGCGATCATGGAGCGCTTCGGCGTGGACAAGGCCGTGCTGAAGACGGCAGGCGCGAAGATCGGCGAGAAGCTCGGGCGGCTGAAGCCCAACGAGCATCTCACGGGCTACTCGCCGCTCAGCCGCGTGCAGGAGCTCGAGATGCTGCGCTCCGGCGTGCAGGGCAAGCTCGCGCTGTGGGACGCCCTCTACGAGGTCTCAGAGACGGACGGCCGCCTGGACCCCGACGAGCTGCAAGACCTCGTCGAGCGCGCGGAGACGCAGCTCGCCGGACTGCGCGAGAACCACCGCAAGGCGGCTCGCGAGGCGTTCGCCGCTTGAAACCGCAACGACCCGCCGGAGCGGGTCGCGAAGGGCGGGCGAGGAGCTACCTCGCGTAGAGCGTGAAGCGTCTCAGAAGCGCATTCGACGATAGCAAGCCGGCGGGCGGGCCGATCCGGATTCGACACCGCCCCCGGCTTGACGGCGGAGCGCGGGGGACTCGAACCCCAACCCGAGGAGCTACCTCCGGTCTCGCGCTTCTGAAACGCTCGCGGTGACCTCACCACTTCACGCTCCGCAGGCGCGACCTTACGCACGGAGCTGTTGCGTGTCCGTCACGGATCGCAACAATTCAGCGCAGACATGTGGCGGCATTCCGCAGCGTGGGAGTTGCGCCCCCTCCAAGAACCGCGGAGGCCCGCCGTGGCGGGCCTAGGAGGCGGGCGGGGAGCGACCCCACTTGAGCGTGATTAGCGTCTGAGAAACAGGCTGGACCATAGCACCCCCGGCGAAGGACTCGGCAGCCGTCAGGCGGCCGGCAGCACGCGCGGGAGCTGCTCGCGCAGGCGACCCAGGAGGTCGGCGACCTCGGGGTCCGCGCCGAGGCGCAGGGCCCGGTCGCAGGCGTCGATGGCGTCGCTCACGCGATCCGTCCGCGCCAGCGCGTGCGCCAGCCGCGACCAGGCTGCGGGGCTGCGGTCGTCGAGCAGCGTCGCCTGCTCGCAGGCCGTCACCTCGGCCCCGAGATCGCCCGCGAGCTGGTAGGCCAGCGCGAGGTCCAGCAGCGCGTCGACCGACGGGCCGAGTGAGCGCGCGCGCTCAAGCGCGTCGATCGCGCCGTCGCGATCCATGAGCCGCAGCCGCAGGCGGCCGACGCGCTCCCAGGCGTCCGCGTCCTCGGGCCCGCGCTCGGCAGCCCGCACGGCGGCCTCGGCGGCCAGGTCGATCGCCCCCATGTCCTCGTAGATCCGCGCGGCGAAGCGGTGGGCCGTCGGCCGGTCGCCGTCCACGCGCGCCCAGTCGCGCACCGCGCGCCCCGCCGCCGGGAGGTTGCCCGCCTGCCAGAACGCAAGCGTCATCAGGCGCAGGACCGCATTGTTGTTCGGCTCGGCGTCGCGCGCGTAGATCAACCGCTGCGCGGCCAGCGCGTGGTTGCCTTCGGCGATCGCGTGCTGGGCGGCGGTGAGGAAGCGCTGCACGCGGTCGGCGCCCGGGTCGGGCTTTGAGAAGTCGACGAACTGCAGCGAGCCGGCCGGCACCGTGCGCACCCCCGGCGAGAACTTCACGCGCGCCCACTGCTGGATGTCGTCGCCGCCGCCGGTGAAGTAGATCCCCGTGACGCTGCCGACGCCCCACTCGGGATACGTCACGCAGCGCGCGTAGCGGTGCACGACCGAGTGGTCGGGCATCTGGCTGCCGAACGGGTCGTTCGTGCGGCGGTCGGTCTCCTGCGCACGCTGGCGCTCGGCCTCCTCGTACGCCCGGCGACCCTCTTCGGCGCGAGCCGCGCGAGCCGCCGCGGCGTTGACCTTGACCGCGTTGCGCGACACCTTCCCGCCGCGCGATCCCTCGGCCAGCCGCTCGAGCTGGTCGGCCGCCTCGTTGATCGCCTTGAGGTGGCGCTCGTGCTCGAATTGCTTGCCCGGCGGGGCGATGTCCGGGTGCCAGACCTTCGCCATCCGGCGCCGCGCCATCTGCACTTCGCGCTTGTCGAAGGGCGGCGCGATCTCCAGCAAGAGGAGCGCCTGTTCGAGATCGAGCACGTTGGGCATGAACCCACCAGGGTACCGACGGCCTACCGATCGCAGCGACCCCAAACGACATCGAACGGAGCACCGCACATGGCTGACGCACTGCAGGGAACGGTGGCGCTCGTGACCGGCGCGAGCAGCGGCATCGGCGAGGCGACAGCGCGTGAGCTCGCCGCGCGAGGGGCGGCCGTCGCGATCGCCGCGCGGCGCAAGGACCGCCTCGACGAGCTCGCGCACGAGATCGAGCAGGGCGGCGGCACGGCGCTCGCGATCGAGTGCGACGTCACCGACCAGGAGCAGGCGAAGGCGCTCGTGCGCCGGACGGCCGACGAGCTCGGGCGCCTCGACACCGTCGTCAACAACGCCGGCGTCATGCTGCTCGGGCCGATCGTCGACGCCCCCACGGAGGAGTGGGACCGGATGATCGCGCTCAACCTCCAGGGCCTGTTGTACGTCGCGCACGCGGCGCTGCCGCACCTGCTGAGCGCCGCCGGCGAGGACCCGCGCCACGTCGCCGACATCGTGAACATCAGCTCGGTCGCGGGCCGCGTGGCGCGCAGCGGCTCGGGTGTCTACAACCTCACGAAGTGGGGCGTCGGCGCGTTCAGCGAGTCGCTGCGCCAGGAGGTGACGGGCCGCCATGTGCGCGTCTGCGTCGTCGAGCCCGGCGCCGTCGCGACCGAGCTCGCCGACCACATCCGCGACGAGATCCGCGAGGTCGCGATGAAGCGCTTCGCGGAGATCGAGATGCTGCAGGCCGGCGACATCGCCGACGCGATCTCCTACGTCGTGACCCGCCCGCGGCGCGTCGCGATCAACGAGCTGCTGATCCGCCCCACCGAGCAGGAGGGTTAAGTCACGAGCTTGCGCTCCATCGCCCAGGCGGCGATGCGCCACGTCACGAAGCCGAACAGCACGAGCGCGCCGAGGTGCAGGACGTCGTCGATCCCCTCCCAGCCGAACGCGGCGTGGCGCACGAGCTCGACGCAGTGGTGCAGCGGGTTGAAGTTGCCGAGCACCTGCGCCCATTCGGGCAGCGTGCTCAGCGGGAAGAACGTGCCGGCGGTGAGCATCATCGGCGTCAGCACACCGCTGACGACGTAGTTGAAGTTCTCGAAGCTCTTCATGAGCCCCGAGATCATGATCCCGAAGCAGGCCCAGCCGAAGCCCGCGAGGAACGCGATGAACGGCACGGTGAGCATGCCCCAGTTCGGATCCAGCCCGAAGCACATCGCGACGAGCATCGGGATGCAGCCGTACGTCCCGGCGCGCGCGGCCATCCACAGCGCCTCGGCGGTGACGAGCTCCTCGGTGTCGACGGGCGCGGCGAGGATCGCGTCGTACGTGTGCTGAAACGACGCCTTGACGAAGGTCCCGAACATCGCCGGGAACGCGGCGCTGAACAGCACCGCCGTCGCGACGGTCCCGGTTCCCACGAAGTCGACGTAGTCGTAGCCGGCGACCTGCGAGACGAGCGAGCCGAAGCCGAAGCCGAACGCGATGAGGTAGACGGTCGGCTCCATCGTCGACGAGAACGTCGTCCCGCGCCAGTACGAGCTGAAGTTCACGATCTCGCGGATGAGCACGCCCTGAAGGGCGGCGAAGTCGAGGCGGCCGACGCGCGGAACCCGCCCCCGTCGTGGCAACGCGGTCATCGGACTTCCTCTCCGGTCAGCAGGACGAAGACGTCTTCGAGCGTCGTCGCGCGGCGCTCGCCGTCGGGCAGGTCGCCGTTGCGATGCTCGACGCCCAGCAGCGCGACGCTCGTGCCGGTCCGGCGCGTGCGCAGCCCGTCGGCGGCCGCGATCCCCTCGACCTCGGCGAGCCGCGCGGGCGGGCCGTAGACCTCGAGCACCTCGCGGCCGGCGTGCTCGACGACGAGCTCGCGCGGCAGGCCGCTCGCCACGGCCTTGCCGTTCGACATGATCGTCACCGAGTCGGCGAGCCGCTCGGCCTCCTCGATGTAGTGCGTCGACATGAGGATCGACGTCCCTTCGCTGCGCAGCGCGTCGATCAGCGCCCACAGCTCCTGGCGCACCTGCGGATCGAGGCCGACGGTCGGCTCGTCGAGCAGCAAGAGGCGCGGGCGGTGCACGAGGGCACGCGCGATGAGCAGCCGCCGGCGCATGCCGCCCGAGAGCACGTCGACCTTCGCGTCGCGGCGTTCGGTGAGGTTGGCGATCTGCAGCGCGCGCTCGATCGCGGGCTTGCGCTCGGAGCGCGGCAGCCGGTAGAGGTACGTGAAGACGAGCAGGTTCTGCTCGACCGTCAGCGTCGTGTCGAGGTTGTCGAGCTGCGGCGTGACGCCCATCTCGGCGCGCGACTGCTTGGACTCGCCGGGGAGCGTGTAGCCGAGCACCTCGAGCTCGCCGGAGTCGGCGATCGCCTGGGCGGTCAGCATCTTCATCGTCGTCGACTTGCCCGCGCCGTTGGGCCCGAGCAGGCCGACGCACGTCCCCTCGGGGACGTCGAGGTCGAGGCCGTCGACGGCGACGATGTCGCCGTATCGCTTGACGACGGAACGCAGGCGTATCGCGAGGTTGGGCATCGCAGACAGGCTAGTCATGCCCCTAAGACCGCCGCGGCGGCGAGAAGTCATCGCCGACCGCGGCGGCGGCCGGTTCGAACCCTCACATGAGGTTCGGGGTGTGCAGCTCGGAGATGTAGCGTGCCTCGCTCGCATCGAAGCCGGCCGAGCGCAGGCGCCGGATGCGGTTTGCCTCCATCGTCCGCATGAGCGACCGGACCGCGGCGGCGCCGTCGGACAGGGCGGCCGGGCGCATCGACCCGGCCGCCATGATCGTCAGCCCCTCGGTGAGCATCGGGCTCAGCGTCAGCTCGGTGAGCTTGGCCGCGCGCTGCTCGGCGGCCTGCACCAGCGCCGCGCGCCGCTGCGGGTCGCCGTCGACGACATGGCGCACATGGGAGATCCCGAAGTGCACGTGGCGGACCTCGTCGCGATGCGCGAGCCGCGCGGCCGTCGCCGTCGCTTCGTCGGGCGCGTGACGCTCGACGAAGCGCAGGAGGTCGAGGAACGTGCCCTCGCCGAGCACGTTGAGCAGCAGCGCGGCGGCGGTGAAGTCGGGCTCGGCCAGCAGGCTGTGCAGCGAGAGCTCGGTCGAGGCGAGGGCGAAGCCGTGGTAGCCGCCGATGAGCGCCCGCTTCGTGAAGACCTCGATGTGGCGCGCCTCGTCGTGCACATGGCTCGCCAGCCACATGACGACCTCGGCGTAGGACGGGTGCAGCTGCGGGAGAAACCGCGCGGGCACGTAGAGCGCGGCGTACTCGTTCTGCGCGATGAACGTCATGACCTGCGCCACGGCGCGCTCGAGCACCTCGGGCACGTTGCGCGCGGCCTCCCACGGGATGTCGTCCGACGCGTCCCACTGCGCGCCCGACGCCTGCTCGGCGAGCTCGGCGACGTCCGGGGCCCAGACGCCGTCGCGGTCGTGCAGCCGCCAGTCGAAGCGCGGCGCGCCCGGCTCCGGCACCGAGCCGATCGGCGCGAAGCCGCCGTCGCGCGCGACGGTCTGCGGCACGAGCGCGTCGCCGCGCATGTCGGCGGAGTGAAACGCGCCGTCGCGCAGCCGTGCCGGCGGCGACGTCGCGGGCGCGTCGCCGTCGAGGACCCGCTGCGTCGCGCCGCGCCGGATCGTCACGAGGTGCCCGCCCCCGGGCCCGGCGGTGGTGGTCTCGTCGACGATCGTGTGGCCGTGTATCCGCGCCCACCCCGGCAGCTCGAGCGCGGCGGACCGCGACGGCACCCGCACCTCCAGCATGTCGCCCGCGCTGAGACCGACGAGCCTCGCCTGCAGCAGCACCTCGAGGCCGCTGCCGAGCTCGAGGTGCTCGGCGTCGAGGCGGCTGACGGTCACCCCGGAGCCATCGCCTGCGCAAGCGCCTCGTAGCCGTCGCGATCGCCGGGCAGCCACTGTTTCACGCCCTCGAGCGTCATCGGCTGGCGCATCTCCGGGTCGTCATAGCTCATCGCGAGGAGCGCTTGGCTCCAGGCCGCGCCGCGCTCCTCGTCGAAGGTCGGCAGGGCGGTGAAGTTGCAGTGGTAGTACGTCGGCGATCGCCAGGACACGGCGAGGTCGTGCGTCGCCGGCAGGCCCTGCTCGCGGAACGCCGCCCACGTCGCGTCCCCGATCGCGCCGGCGTCGGCGTCGCCCTCGGCGACCGCTTGGACGACGCGCAGCTCGGAGTCGCCGGTGTCGCCGTGCTTGCCCATGTCGGTGTCGAAGCGCACGAGCTCGCAGCTCGCCGCGGCGTCCAGACCCTGCTCGGCGAGGTAGTGCAGCGGCAGGATCGCGGCGTGTCCCGAGTCCCGGCTGCCGAGCGCGAGGCGGCGTCCAGAGAGCTGCGCGGCCTCGTCGAACGTCTCGCCGGCGCGGGTCACGATCACGGTCGCGAACGCGGCGTCGATGTCGCGCATCCCGAGGATGCGCACCTGCGCGCCGAGGCGCTGCTCGACGCTGACGAACGCGGTGTTCGTGTTCCAGCCGATGTCGACCCGGCCGTCCAGGAGCGCGTCGACGAGGCGCTCGTAGTTGGAGTACAGGACGTAGTCGGTGGGCTGGTCCTGTCGCGCGAAGTACTCGCGAAACGCCTCCCAGATCGTCACGATGCGCGGGTGGTAGGCCACCGCGCCGACGGTGATCTCGCTCATGGCGCTCACGGTACCGGCAGGCCGGTCAGGGCCTTGCCGATCCAGCTGCGCAGGACGCCGTTCGTGGGAGCCATGACGGCTCCGGCGCGCGCGTCGCGCAGGTGCCGCTCGATCGGGAGCGAGGGGGTGTAGCCCTGTCCGCCGCAGACTTCGAGCGCCCGCTGCGTGACGCTGGCCGCCGTCTCGGTCGCGGCGACCTTGGCTTCCATGATCGGCACGAGCGCGCCTTCGTCGCCGGCGTCGCCGAGCGCGGCGGCCTCGCGAACCAGCAGCCGCGTGGACCGCACCGCGATGTCCATGTCGGCGATGAGGTGCTGGATCATCTGGACCTCGGCGAGCGAGCTGCCGTCCTCGTACGTGCGGTTCGCGGCGTGGTCGGCGGCGGTCTTCAGCGCGGCCGCGGCGATCCCGACGTTGACGGAGGCCAGCCCGACGAGGAAGAACGGGGCCACGACCCCGAAGACGAGGCCGGCGCCCGCCCCGGCGTCGCCGATCCGCGCCGCGTCGTCGGCGTAGACGTCGGTCAGCTCGAGTGCGATGCTCGAGTTCCCCGCCATCCCCATGCCGCGCCACTCGCCGTCGAAGCGCACGCCGTCGGCGTCGCGCTCGACGGCGAAGCAGTCCAGGCCGTCACCGGTCGCGCTCTGGACGAGCACGAGGTAGATGTCGGCATGCCCGCCGGACGTCACGAAGCTCTTGCGCCCGGAGATGCGCACGCCCCCGTTGTGAGGCTGCGCCTCGAGCCCCGGCGCGTAGAAGTGCGCGCCCGTGCCCCGCTCGCTGAACGCGAGCGTGCCCACGCGCTCGCCCGACGCGAGCGACTCGAGGTACGTGCCGGCGTTCGCGCCGCCGCCGCCCGCGATCGTGGCCGCGGTGACCGAGTGCATGAGGTAGACCATCCCGCTCGACGCACAGGCCTCACCAACGGTCTCGCAGGCTTCGGCGAGCGCGCTCAAGCCCCCGCCGGCGCCGCCGTGCTCCTGCGCCACGACGAGCCCCAGTCCACCGGCTTCCGCGAGCGACTCAAGGGCCGCGGTCGGGAACGCGTGCTGACGATCGACATCGGCTGCGCCGGCCGCGATCTGCTCGGCGGCGGCGCCGATCGCGCTCAAGACGTCTGTGGTCTCAGGTGACACGAAGGTCCTCTCGTCGACTCCATCGCGGGTTGTGGCCGCCGCAATCTAGCGATGGCCAGGTGCGAGGGCGTCTTGCGGCGACGGTCCCGCGGCGCGCCGGGATCGGCGCGCGGTGGGCAGCTACCCTCAGACCCGATGTCCGCCCAGTACGTCTACACGATGCACAAGCTGTCGAAGTCCTATCCGCCCGACAAGACGGTGCTCAAGGACATCACGCTCGCCTTCCTGCCGGGGGCGAAGATCGGCGTGCTCGGCTACAACGGCGCCGGCAAGTCGACGGTCCTGCGGATCATGGCCGGCGTCGAGACCGACTTCCGCGGCGACGCGATGCTCGCGCCCAACGCGACCGTCGGGATGCTCGAGCAGGAACCGCAGCTCGACGAGGCCAAGGACGTCAAGGGCAACGTCGAGGACGGCGTGGCCGCCACCAAGGCGCTGCTCACGCGCTTCAACGAGCTCGCGGCGAACTACACCGAGGAGACCGCGGACGAGTTCTCGCGCTTGCAGGAGCAGATCGACGCCGCCGACGCGTGGAGCCTCGACACGCAGCTCGAGTACGCGATGGACGCGCTGCGCCTGCCGCCCGCCGACGCCGACGTCACGCGGCTCTCCGGCGGCGAGCGCCGCCGCGTCGCGCTGTGCCGGCTCCTGCTGTCCGCGCCCGACCTGCTGCTGCTCGACGAGCCGACGAACCACCTCGACGCCGAGTCCGTCGACTGGCTCGAGCGCCATCTCGCGGAGTACAAGGGCACGATCGTCGCGGTCACCCACGATCGCTACTTCCTCGACAACGTCGCCGGCTGGATCCTCGAGCTCGACCGCTCGCGCGGCATCCCGTACGAGGGCAACTACTCCTCCTGGCTCGAGCAGAAGCAGAAGCGCATGTCGATGGAGGAGAAGACCGACAAGGCGCGCCAGAAGACGATCGACTCGGAGCTCGAGTGGGTGCGCCAGAACGCGAAGGGACGGCGCAAGAAGGCCAAGGCCCGGTTGAACAACTACGAGGCGCTGCTCGCCGAGGACCGCAACGTCAAGCTCGACCAGATCCAGATCCACATCCCCGCCGGCCCGCGCTTGGGCGACGTCGTGGTCGAAGCCGACGGGCTGCGCAAGGGCTTCGGCGACCGCCTGCTCATCGAGGACCTCACCTTCAAGCTGCCGCGCGGCGGGATCGTCGGCGTGATCGGCCCAAACGGCGCCGGCAAGACGACGCTCTTCCGGATGATCACCGGCCAGGAGCAGCCCGACGCGGGCGTCCTGCGCGTCGGCGACACCGTCGAGCTCGCGTACGTCGACCAGTCGCGCGACGCGCTGGACGACGACAAGAACGTCTGGGAGGAGATCTCCGACGGCATGGACACGATCAAGGTCGGCGACCGCACGATGAACTCGCGCGCCTACTGCTCGTCTTGGAACTTCAAGGGGTCAGACCAGCAGAAGAAGGTCGGCAAGCTGTCCGGTGGGGAGCGCAACCGCCTGCACCTCGCGAAGCTCTTGCGCGCGGGCGGCAACGTCCTGCTGCTCGACGAGCCGACGAACGACCTCGACGTCGACACGCTGCGCGCGTTGGAAGAGGCGCTGCTCGCGTTCGGCGGCTGCGCGGTGGTCATCTCCCACGATCGCTGGTTCCTCGATCGCGTCGCGACGCACGTGCTCGCGTTCGAAGGCGACTCCGTCGTGACCTGGTTCGAGGGCAACTTCGAGGCCTACGAGGAGCACCGCCGCGCGGTGCTCGGCGACGAGGCCGACCGCCCGCACCGCATCACCTACAAGAAGCTCACCCGGACCTGAGGCGCGGCCGGGCCCGCCGGCCCGGCCGCATCGACGCGGCGACCGGTCAGGGTCGCCGGGCGGCCGCGGCTCGGTCGGCGAGGGCGTCGCCTTCGGTGTCCAGCATCGCGGCGCCATCCTCGTCCCCCTGCTGGCGGAGCAGCCCCGCGACGTTGTTGAGGCTGATGCTGAGGTCGCGGAGGGTTTGGGGGCTGTCGCCGTAGCTGTCGAGCATGCGGCGGCGCAGGGTCAGCGATTCGTCGTAGGCGGCGCTGGCGGCGGTGAGGTCGCCGCGTTCGCGTTGCACGTCGCCGACCTTGTTGAGGCTGACGGTGAGGTCGCGGAGGGTTTGGGGGCTGTCGCCGTAGCTGTCGAGCATGCGGCGGCGCAGGGTCAGCGATTCGTCGTAGGCGGCGCTGGCGGCGGTGAGGTCGCCGCGTTCGCGTTGCACGTCGCCGACCTTGTTGAGGCTGACGGTGAGGTCGCGGAGGGTTTGGGGGCTGTCGCCGTAGCTGTCGAGCATGCGCCGGGCGAGGGTGAGCGATTCGTCGTAGGCGGCGCTGGCGGCGGTGAGGTCGCCGCGTTCGCATTGCACGTCGCCGACGTTGACGAGGCTGACGCTGAGGTCGCGGAGGGCTTCCGGACCATGACCGTCGCCCTCGCAGAGACGGCGGCTGACCGCGACCTGCTCACGACCGGCAGCAACCGCCCGCTCGAGGTCACCGCGCGCGCCGGCCAGCTCTCCGGCTTGCGCGAGCGCTCGGATGAGCATGGCATCGTCGATTCCGCGCCAGCGCTCGACGGCTTGCTCGGCGTGGTCCGTCGCGGCGCCGATGTCGCCGTCGGCCCATGCTGCCTCGCCGAGCAGAGTCGTCGCGCGGGCGGCGAGCCGCGGATCTCCTTGCCGCGCGGCGAGCTCGACGGCTTGCGCCGCCAGCTCGACCGCATCGGCAGCGTCGCCCCCCGCGAGCCTGCGCTCAGCGGTGCGCAGCAGGCGCACGAGCTCCCTCACGTCGTCCGTTTCCTCGCTTGCCGGCGCGGGGGCGGCACCAGGCAGGGTGACGAGAGGCGACGCTCGCTCGGCATGGTGAGCGCGCTGCGCTGCGGCGACGCCGCTGTCGATGGCGTCGTCGAGATCGATGACGAGCGAGCGGATCGACCAGATGTCCGGCGCCGCCTCGCGGATGCGCGGCTTCACCCCCGGCGGAGCGGCGACGATCAAGCCCGCGCCGAGCTGCTTGCGCAACGGCTGGCGCGCCTGGTTGAGCGTCAGCAGCGCCAGGTCCCATCCCTGCTCCCACGGCCCGTTGACCCGGCCCGGCTCGTCGACCGCGATCCCCGCAAACCAGACGCAGCCGAGCATCGGCGTGCCCCGCAGCTCGACGATGCGCGTTGCCTCGGTGACGAGCTCGTCCGGCGTCGCCGGCGACAGTGCCACCTGCGTGCGCGCCCTGGCTCGCAGGACGTTCTCGGTCCGCTCCATCAGCACGTGCAGCCTCGCGGGCGAGGATGTGAAGAGGAAGCCCAGCCAGAAGCCCTCGGCCAGCTCGAGCTGGCGACGCAGGCGTGCCCACTGCTCCTCACCGGCCGGGCCGAGGCCGGCATCGGCGACAGCGCCGGAGAGCTTGCTCATGCTGACGGCGCCTCCGATTCCTCGTCGACAGCCGCTGGCGCGTGCGGGGTCGCGGCGAGCGCGCGCACCTCGTCGCGGACGAGCGGATGGACGTCGTACCAATCCTTTTCGTCGCTGCGATAGCAGAGCACGAGCAGCGAGTCGAGGAAGGTCACGAATCGCTGCAGCCGACCGATCTCCTCGAGCGACGCGTCGTGCGTCTCGGCGATCCGCTGCAACCAGCGGGCGTCCTGGATCGCAATTCGGAAGCAGCTCGCTCTTGACCTGGGCGAGCGCGCGCTGGACGGTGACGTCGTCGACGGGAAGGCTCTTCGCCCGGCGCACGATCTCGCTGAGCACACGGAGCAGGTCCCGCAGGTGGCCGCCGGACTCAAGCGCGAGGCGGTCGAGCACGGAGCGCTCGCCGAGCAGCTGCTGCCAGTCGCCGCGTGCGGAGACCACGCGGCAAAGCGCGTCGAGGGACGGCTGCCGCGGCTCGCGATCGTCGTCCGGCGTGCGGATCGTGAGTGGGTGCAGCATCTGTAGGCCGCCCGAGAACCGGGCGCTGATCCCGGGTGCGCGGATCTTCAGCCACGGCGGGACCGTGTAGACGACGTGGACGCCAGGAAGGTGCAGGTTCGCCGCCTGGCTCGTGAAGAGGCGCTCGAGCGACTCCTGGACGTCCTGCGCGTTCGTGATGGTGCCGCTGATGTTCTCGATCGAGTCGGCGATGAGGACCAGCCCCTCGCCGAGCGCGTCCGGTGGGATCGCGTTGACCGTCTCCTGCACGTACTCGCGCATGTCGCTCACGAGCTCGGCGAGGTGGCCGGCCGCGTGCTCCTGCAGCCGGCGACGGAAGGTCGGGTCGGTGCGCAGGTTGGCCTTGATGCTGACGGCGCCGACCTTGCCGACGATCTCCTTGAACTCGACGCGCGTCGCCATGAAGTTCTGCAGGCGCGTCCAATAGCCCTCGTGCTTGGTGCTGCGCGGGAGCACAGCGGCCTCGTCCAGGGCGTCGCTCAACGCGCCCGCCACGACGATCGCGAAGTCGCTGATGTCGATCGGCGACGACGGGCTGAGGTAGTCCGTTACGTCGAACAGCAGGACGAGATAACCCGCCTGCGTGAGGTCGCGCTTCAGCCGACGAAGCTCGGTGCTCTTCCCGGCTCCGCGAAAGCCCGACAAGAGCTGGGCGCTCGTGTTCGACGGCGCCCACTCGATGCTGCGGCTCAAGAGCCCAACCGGGTCCTCGAGATCGAGCGCCGGATCCTCATACAGACCGACGTACGCCGGGTCGTCCGGGTCAAGCGGCCGATCGCCGAGCGCCCGGAAGAAGTCCCGCAGAAAGCGCTGCTCCTCCGGGGTCATGCTCGGATGATAGTCCGCGTTGGCGGCCCGTCCTACGCGTGGGCGCCGCCGCTCACGAGCCGCCACGGCACCTCCGCCGAGCCGTCGAGCGCGAACGTCCAGCGCTCGGTGAACTCGCGCTCGCGGTCCTTGTCGCCGGACAGGACGGCGACCGTGTCGCGGTCCTCGACGTAGCGCCGGCCACGCAGCCGGGCCTCGACCTCCATGCGCGGCTCGTCGCCGTCGGTGTGCAGCGCCGTTATCGCGAGGCGCTCGAGGCGCGGGCCGCGCACGACGGTGCGCGCCCGCTCGCCGCCGCCGGGATACAGGAGCGCGTGCGCCGCCTCGGGGGTCGCGATCGCGAGCAGCGCCGCGTCGTCGCCGTCGACCGCCTCCGCCCACGCCTCGACCGCGCGCCGCGCGGCAACCTCGAGGACGTCCGGCGCGCAGCGCGGGTCGGCGAGCGCGAGGTCCAGCGCCTTCTCGCGCGCCGTGCCCTCGAACTCGACGCTCACGAGCTCGGTTACAGAGACGTCCGGCGGCGGCGCGTCGGCCGTCGCAAGCTCGACGACCGTCTCGTCCGACAAGCGCGCGTCGTCGGACCACGGCGACGCGACGATCGCGGCGTCGAGGTGATGCGCGCCCTCCTCCTCCTGCTCGATCGAGACGAGGATCCAGCCGTCGCCCGAGCGCCCGAGCGTCCAGTACTCGCAGATGTCGACGAGGCCGTTGCGATCGGTGTCCTCGTCGCGGTACATCGTCTCGCCCGCGCCCGTGACGACGACGCTGTGCAGCGTCGCGGTGATCGAGACCGTGACGCGATCCTCGCCGACGCCCTCGCGGTTGACGAGGCCGACGTAGCCGATCGCCGGGCCGCGCTGGATCTTGACCGCGTTGACCCAGCCCTTGCGCTTGAAGTCCTCCAGCCGGCGGCGCCACTCGACGAGCAGGTCGGGGCCGAGGCGCGACTCCAGCGCGTCGACGTCGCGCTCGCTCCACGCGTGCTGAAGCTCGCGATACAGCGTGTCCGCCGCGACCTTGACGGCGTCCGCGGCGAAGATCGGATCCTCCTCGGAGGCCTCGGCGCTCGCGGTGCTCACGCG
Source organism: uncultured Actinomycetes bacterium (assembly GCA_963743055.1). Classification (GTDB taxonomy): domain Bacteria; phylum Actinomycetota; class Thermoleophilia; order Solirubrobacterales; family Solirubrobacteraceae; genus CADCVQ01. The sequence continues at coordinate 274,900 of CAVUOK010000014.1, forward strand.
CTCGTCGCGCTCGGCGCGGGCGCGCCTTCGCCGGCGCCTGACGACCGCCGTCTGGATCACGCCGAACACCACGAACCCGCCGAAGAGCAGGATGAACACGAGAAAGCCCCAACCGCCGCCGCCCGAGCCGCTGCCACCTCCTCCGCCGTAGCTGCCGCCTCCACCGCCGCCGCCTCCACCCCCGCCGCCCCCGCCGCCGAAGCCCGAGCTGCCGCCGCCGGCCTGCGCCAGCGCCTCGGGCGCGAGGACGGCGAGCACGACGAGCGACACCACGGCGAGCGCTGCGACACGAGCCATCGCCGCATCCTTGCAGGCCGTTGTCCGCGCGGAGCCGGTGTTCGCAGCCGTGAAGGCCGATCGCGGCGTGCTGTACAACCTCATGCTCGTGGCGAGCGTGCGCATCACCGAGTACAGCGATCCGGCCTGCCCCTGGGCATGGTCGGCGGAGCCGTTTCGCCGCCGGCTGCAGTGGCGCTACGGCGACGAGATCGAGTGGCGCCGGCGGATGGTCGTGCTCGCCGACAGCGCCGACGAGTACGAGGCCAAGGGCTTCACGCCGCAGTTCCTGGCGAAGTCGTCCGCGGACATCGCGCGCGACCACGGCATGCCGATCGACACGGCCGTGCGCGAGCGGATGTCGGCGACCGAGCCGGCGTGCCGCGCGGTCGTGGCGGCGCGCGTGCACGCGCCCGCGGCCGAGGGCGGGCTGCTGCGCGCCCTGCGCGTGCGCAACTTCGCGGGCGAGGCGCTCGAGGACGAGTCGACCCGCGCCGGCGCCGCGCGCGACGCCGGCCTCGACCCGGCCGCGCTCGAGAAGTGGATGGCGACCGCCGACGTCGAGCGCACGCTCGGCGAGGACCGCGCCGCCGCCCGCAACCCCACGGCCGCCGCGCTCGCGCAGAACCACAAGCTCGCGCCGGCCGGCGACGGTCGCCGCTACACGTGCCCGTCGTATGAGATCGTGCGGCTCGCCGACGGGCTGCAGATCGACGTGCCCGGCTTCCAGCCGTACGGTGCCTACGAGGTCGCGCTCGCGAACCTCGCCCCGGGCGCGCAGCTGCGCGAGCGCCCGGAATCGGTCCTCCAGGTGCTCGAATGGGCCGGGGAGCCGCTCGCCACGCGCGAGGTCGCGGTCGTCTGCGACATCGCGCACGACGAGGCGCGCCAGCGTCTCGGCCGCGTCGCGAGCGAGCGTCACCTGGGCTTCGACGGGCTCTGGTCTCCCGCCTGACCCGCGGCGCCGTCGCCCGTAGGTCCTTCCGCCGCCGGGTATCCGGAGCAGGTCCACGAGCTGTGCCTGAGGCCCCGCGCTAGTCCGAGAAACGGATGATTTCGAGCGCGAGGGCGCCATTCTCGCTGCAGCACTCCGGATTTAAGTGTATTGCGGCTACTCTTTCGCCGCGGAGCGCTAGGACGGCGCTCCTGGTTGTCGTCATGTACGGAGACCGAGCGCCCGGTGGCGCCAGGGGAGATTGGTCGTGAACGAACTGCGCGAGCGGCGTGAGCCGCTGGTCGATTGCTGCCGGTTTCGCGCCTGCCCGGGCTGGGCGCGCCCCGGCTGTCGCCTGCTCGAGGGAGCGCACGGTGCCTAGCCGTCCCGACGACCTCGAGCCGCAGGCCGACCTGGCGACGATGCTCGCCGAGATGGACAGCCGGCTGCAGGTGCTCCAGCAGGAGCTCGAGTCTGTCGCGCTGCCGATCGCCCGGCGCCCGCCGGAGCGGCGCGCGCCCCGGCCAGCGACCGAGCCCGACGCGAGCGTTCCGGACCCCGCGTCGAGCGCGCCCGCGCCGGCGGCAGCGGCCATCGCGCGGCCCGGCCGGGTCGCGCCACGCGAGCCCGAGGCCACTCCGGCGCTCGACGGCCGCGAGCCGCTCTCCGGCACGCCGCGCCGGCCCCCCCGCCGCATCGCGGGCGCCGCTCGCAACGCGCCCGCGCCCCCGGCCGACCCCGCGCCGCGCTCCCACCCGTCGATCGCCGTGCGCCGCGCCGACCTGCCGCCGCCGCCGCCCGCCGACACCGGCGCGCCCGGGGCCGTCGTCCGCACGACGATCCTCGAGGCCGAGGACGAGGCGCGCCGCATCGTCGACGACGCGCGCCAGCGCATCGCCGAGATCGGCGCGCGCACGCGAGCGCTACTCGAGCACTCCCTCGCCGAGCCGCCCGAGCCCGCGAAGCCCGCGCCCGCGCGGCGGCGCAACCGGTCGCGTACGGTCAAGGCCGCACGCCGCTCGTACGAAGGCACCGTGGTCGTCGAGGCCGGCCCGTTCGCCGACGTCGCGCAGCTCTCGGCCTTCGAGGACGCGCTCACGTCGGTGCCCGCCGTCCACGACGTCTACATCCGCACGTTCGAGCGCAACCGCGCACACTTCGAGCTGAACGTGGCCCAGCCGATGGCGCTCATCGTCGAGCTGCAGGCTCGCACGGCGGACACGCTGAACGTCGTCGCCTCCGGTGACGGCGACGTCCGCCTGGACATCGTCAGGGACGGCGCATGAAGGTCTTCCCCGTCGCCGTCCTCGTCCTGCTGGCGTTCGCGGCGTTCTTCATGACGTTCCTCGTCGCCCCGCTGGCGGTGCTGACGATCTTCTACGTCGCCTACTCGGCGAAGTCGCGCGCGGAGAAAAGCGCACCGCCGCCCGCGGCCGAGCCCGAGCCGCGCGCGCTGTGGGGCGCAGAGCCCGACGACGACGAGCAGGAGGCCGAGCCGGTCGCGGCCCCCGCGCGCCGCGCGCGCGTCACGGTCGAGTCACATCGCGAGCGCGACGCCGCGCTCGAGGCCGCGGCGCTCGAAGCCGCCGAGGGCGAGGCCGCCGCCGCGGGCGAGCAGCACGCGACGACCGCCACCGCCACGCAGCCGCCGCCGTCGTCATGAAGCGCGACGACGCCACACGCGAGCCCGCGGTCGAGGCCGAGCCCGAGACCCTCGACCACCCGCTCGAGCTCGCGCTGCGCCACGGGCTGAAGTACAGCGGGCTGCGCGACATCGAGCTCGATCCGCGACTGCTGCTGTACGTCCCGCTCGAGGTCTGCGAGCGGGAGACCGTCTTGCCCCTGTCGATCACGGAGGAGCTGCTCCAGGTGGCGACCGCGTACCCCGATCCCGACCTCGAGCTCGTCGAGGGACGCTTTCCCGGCCTTGAGATCGAGCTCGTCCTCGCGCCGATCGAGCGCATCGACGACCTGCACGACGTCCTGAGGACCGTGCTCTGATGGCGATTCACGGAGAGCCGCTCGACGACGCGGGCTTCTACGCCCGCCTGGCACGCCACGCCGGCCTGCGGTTCGTCGTCCTGCGCGAGGACGCGATCGGCGATCCGGACTTCGCCGAGGTCAACCCGCTGGCGTCGCGCCTGCTGACCGAGGAGCTGTGCCGGCACTTCCACATGCTCCCGATCGCCTACCGCGACGGGGTCGTCGCGGTCGCGCTCTGCGATCCGTTCGACAAGCTCGCGGTCGAGCTCGTCACCGCGATGACGTCCTCGACGGTGCAGCCGGTCCTCGCGTCGCCCGACGACGTCGACGAGGCGATCACGCGGATCTTCGGCCCGCTGCGCGCCCCGAACTTCGAGGAGCTCGGCCCGCCACCGAGCGACTCGCCTCGCATCGGCGATCTGCTCGTCGCGAACGGAGCCGTCTCCGACGAGCAGATCGAGACCGCGCTGCGCGAGCAGCACCGCACCGGCTCGCGCATCGGCGATGTCCTGCTGCACGCCGGCGCGATCCGCGAGGACGACCTCGTCGCCGCGCTCGCCGAGCAGTACGAGATGCCGGTGCTCGACATCGAGGACGGGCACGTCGACGCCGACGTCGTGCGGCTGATCCCGGAGCCGCTGGCACGCGAGCTGCGCGTCGCCGCGGTCGCAGAGGACGAGCTCACGCTGTACCTCGCGGCCGCCGACGCGCTCGACGCCGACGCGATGGAGCGCCTCGAGCGCTACACCGACAAGGAGGTCGTCGCGTTTCTCGCGCCGGCGAGCCTCGTCGACGAGATCCTCGAGGCGACCTACAGCGCCGAGTACCTGCACCTGTCGGTCGACGACCTGCGCGAGCGCCGGCCGGAGGACTGCGCGTTCGAGGTCGTCACGGGCCCGCAGAAGGGCTTCATCGTCGTCTTGCTGATCGTCATCGCCATCGGCTTCGTGCTCTCTCCGAGGATCACCGGGATCGCGCTCGTCGGGCTCGCGAGCCTCTTCTACCTCGCGACGTCGGCGTACAAGTTCCGCTTGACGTACAAGGCGCTGGGCCACCCGTACGAGGTCGAGACGCCGCTCGCCGAGGTCGACGCGCTGGACGAGCGGCGGCTGCCGGTCTACTCGATCCTCGTGCCGCTCTACAAGGAGGCCGGCGTGCTGCCGGCGCTCGCCGCGGCGCTGGAGGGGCTGAACTACCCGAAGACCCAGCTCGACATCCTGCTGCTCTGCGAGGAGGACGACGAGGAGTCGATCCTCGCGATCGAGGCGATGGAGCTGCCCCCGCACTTCCGCCTCGTCGTCGTGCCGCACGCGCTGCCGAAGACCAAGCCGAAGGCCTGCAACTACGGCCTCATGCTCGCGCGCGGCGACGTCACGGTGATCTTCGACGCCGAGGACCGCCCCGATCCCGACCAGCTGAAGAAGGTCATCGTCGCGTTCTCGAAGTCCGAGCCGAACGTGACGTGCGTGCAGGCCAAGCTCAACTACTACAACCCCGAGCAGAACCTGCTCACGCGCTGGTTCACGACCGAGTACTCGATGTGGTTCGAGCTGCTCTTGCCGGGCCTTGACGCCGACGGCGCGCCGATCCCGCTCGGCGGGACCTCGAATCACTTCATCACGTCGCGCCTGCGCGAGCTCGGCGCGTGGGATCCGTACAACGTCACCGAGGACGCCGACCTCGGCATCCGCCTGCACAAGGCTGGCTATCGCACGGCGATGGTCGACTCGACGACGCTCGAGGAGGCCAACTCGGACGTCGGCAACTGGATCCGCCAGCGCTCGCGCTGGATCAAGGGCTACATCCAGACCTACCTCGTGCACATGCGCAACCCGGTGAAGCTGCTGCGCCAGTCCGGCGTCAAGGGCTTCATCTCGTTCCAGCTGCTCGTCGGCGGCACGTTCATCTTCCTGCTGAACCCGATCTTCTGGGCGCTGACGACGATCTTCTTCATCACGCAGGCCGGGTTCATCCAAGCGCTGTTTCCGACGTTCGTCTTCTACCTCGCGGCGTGCATGCTGTTCGTCGGCAACTTCGTGTTCCTCTATCTCAACGTCGCGGGCTCGATCCAGCGCGGGATGTTCGGACTGGCGAAGTACGCGCTGCTGACGCCGCTGTACTGGGGCCTCATGTCGATCGCGGCGTGGAAGGGGTTCTTCCAGCTCATCACGAACCCGTTCTACTGGGAGAAGACGACGCACGGCCTGCACACCGCGGAGGCGACGGCCCCCGCTCCGCCGGCGGGCGGCGGCCCCCCGCGTCCGCGCCCCGCACCCGGTGGCGGGCCCCCGCGACCCGGCGAGCCCGCGCGCGAGCTCGTCGGCGCGTCCGACCCGGCCGGCGGGAGCTAGCTCATGGCCACCACCGTGCAGCGGCCGCCCGAGCGGCCGGTGGATGATGCCCTGCCCAAGCGGGTGCAGGCCGTGGGCGTGCCGGCGCACGCCGAGCACGTCGCCGAGGAGATCGGCCAGCCGGGCTGGGTCGAGGGGCTGGCACTGTTTCTCGTCGCGGCGGGCGTGTACTTCTGGTTGGGCTACCACACGGTCGTCGAGGACTCGGTCGTCGTCTTCGACGCCCTCGACCGCCTCACGCGCGCCTACATGGTGTGGCACAACGAGCCGCCGAAGCTCGCCGCGATCGGCTTCGTCTTCCCGCCGCTGACGACGATGGTGTTCCTGCCGTTCACGATGTTCAAGCCGGTCGCGACATCGCTCGTCGCGCTGCCGCTGATGTCGTCGATCTTCGGCGGGGCGATTGTCGTCTCGATGAACCGCCTGTTCGCGCGCTGCTCGATGCCGGGGCTGCAGCGCTGGCTCGTCATCGCGGTGTTCGCGCTCAACCCGCTGATCGTCTTCTACGCGGGCAACGGCATGAGCGAGCTGGCGTATCTCGCGCTGCTGACGTTCTCGCTGTACTGCTTCGCGTCGTGGGTCCTGACGACGCAGCCGCGCTACCTCGTGGCGGCCGCGCTGGCGTTCTCGCTGCTGGCCCTGCTGCGCTACTCGTTCGGGATCTGGGCGCTCGTCATCGCGGTGCTGATCGTCATCGGCCTCGGCCGCAAGGGCGCCGAGAGCGACGAGACCGAGGGCACGCTCATCACGTTCCTCGCGCCGCTGGTCTACGCGGTCGGCGTCTGGATCCTCTTCAACTGGCTCATCGTCGGCGACCCGCTGGGCTGGTTGACGAGCTCCGGGGCGTTCGCGGTCAACGCGCCGCAGGCCGGCGGCAGCGGCGACGTCGGCCTCCCCGAGGTGCTGCTGCGCAGCGGCCAGCTGACGCTGGGCGTGTTCGCGCTCGGGATCGTCGTCGTGCCCGCGCTCATCATGACCGCGATCGCCAAGCGCGACGAGATGTCGTGGTGGCTGGCGATCCTCGCGATCGTCGGCCTCGTCGTGATCGGCGCGGGGGCGCTGCTCGAGCAGGACCTCGACGCGTTCGCGATGCGCAACGCCCTGCCGGTGCTCGTCGTCTGCGTGGCCGGGGTGGCGTGGCTGTATCGCGTCCTGCCGGCGATGCGGCTGCTGGTCTTCGTCGGGGCACTGGCCGGGCTGGTCGTCACCGGGGTCGGCTCGTGGATCGCGATGGCGAACTACCCGTTTCAGAGCCAGGAGCAGGCGTTCACGCGGGCGATCGCGACGGGCGCCGACCAGGACGGCAAGAACTCGATCGGCGGCTTTCGCGTCGGCACGCGCTCCGAGGAGCAGATGGCGGCCTACATCAACGCCAACGTCGAGGGGCGTTCGGCGATCCTCGCCGACAACGCCCAGACCTTCGGCGTGATCCTGCTCAGCGGGCGACCCGAGACGTTCTTCGATCGCGTCGACAGGGGCGACGACACGTTCCGCGACGCCGTCCTGCGGCCGCACGGGAAGGTCAGCCACCTGCTGCTGGCCAAGCAGGTCACGGGCGACCTCGTCCGGCGCCGCTACCCGACCGCGGCGATCCGCGTCGCGGCCGGCTTCACCGTCGCGTTCGAGACCGAGCGCTACCTGCTGCTCGAGGTCCCGAACCGCGATCCGCGCCGCCCGCGCGCCGTAAGGTCGTCGGCGGGTGGAGCCGCCGCAGTCGGTGGCGGACAGGTCGGCGGCCGCGCCCAGGGCGCCGACGGCACGCCCTCGACCGGCGGGGCGGTGGCGCCGTGAACGCAGACGCCGTCGACGACCGCGGCGTGGATCCCGATGCGATCGAGACGCGCATGGGGTCGCACGTCGAGGGGATCATGTCGGCGGCGCGCAAGGCGGCCGCGCAGTTTCAGGCCGAGGTCGAGCGCGCGGCCAACGAGCGCGCGGCCCAGATCGAGACCGCGGCCGCGCGGCGAGCGCACGCGGTGCGGATGGGCGCCGAGGCCGAGGCCGAGCAGCTCGTCGCCCATGCGCGCGCGGCGACGCAGCAGTACGTCACGGCGTCGCGCCGGCTCGTCGACGAGTTCGCCCGCGAGCGGATGACGCGGATCGCGGAGATCGGCGACAAGCTCGCGGGGCACGCCGAGGCGCTGCTCGAGCCGCTGACGCGCAGCGACGAGCTCGCCCGCCAGCTCGACGAGCTGCGCCTCGCGCTTGGCGCCGCGTCGGAGCGGATCGCGACCGAGGCGAGCCGCGAGACTCTCCAGCTCCCCGAGCTGGAGAGCCCCGTGCCGGGCGCCGACGCCACGCCGGAGGGGGCCGACGGTCAGGTCGCGCACGACGAGGGCGCGCCGGTGAGCCTCGAGGAGCGCCTCGCCCGCGCCACCGGAAGGCCGCGCAAGCGGCTCTCGCCGGCCGAGGAGCCGGCGCCGGCGGACGGCGATTCCGAGGAGGCGAGCGATGCGAGCTGACAACGCCCTCGCGGTCTGCCTGGCGTTGCTCGCCGGTCTCGGCATCGCGGCGTGCGGCGCCGACGACGAGCCGTCGTCGAGCCGCGTGGCGGCGACCACCACGACGCGCACGGTGACCGTGAGCACGACCGCGGCTGCCGCGGCGACGCCCGCGACGGCCGTCACGACCGGGATCGTCGGCACGAGCGGCGTTCCGCTCTCGGGCGCCAACGCCCAGGACATCGCGTGCTCGAACGCGAGCGGGGCGCGCACTCCGCAGGACGCGACCGCGGCGGTGGACGGCACGACCGCGACGACGGCTGCCACGACGACGCCCGCCGACCCGGCGACGACCACGCCCGCCGACCCGGCGACGACCACGCCCGCCGACCCCGCAACGACGACGACCGCCGACCCGGCGACGACCACACCCGCCGACCCCGCGACGACGACGACCGCCGACCCGGCGACGACCACGCCGGCCGACCCGGGGACGGCGACACCCGCCGATTCGGCGACGACGACGCCGGCCGCGACGACCACGCCGGCCGGCGCGCCGGCATCGTCCGCGGACGCTACGTCGTCCCCCGACGCGACGACGGCGGATGCCCCCGTCACGGCGGATCAGTCCGTGCTCGCGCGGCCCTTCGCGAGCACGAGCCCGTGGAACACCCCCGTCGACGGGCGCGCCGCCGATTCGCGCTCGGAGGACTGGATCGCGCGCGCCTCGCGCCGCGTGGCCGTCGTCGCATCCGAGAACCGGCGCAGCGTCACCACGACCGAGCGCACCGCGCCGGACCTGCGCCTGTACGTCAACACGTGCGCGTGGACGCCGACGATCGTCGGCGAGGACGGCGGCGAGACGGTCCGCGTGATCTGCCGCCAGCGCAACTGCGGCACGGTCGCCAAGGAGCTCAAGACGCTGCGGGTCCCGCGGGGCGTCGATCCGTTCCCCGAGTTCGACGGCTGGTTCAGCGTCATCGACCAGTCGGCGGGAGTCGGCTACGACATGTGGCGCGCGCGCCGCGTCGGCGACGTCATCTCCTACCAGTTCATCAAGCGCTGGCCGCTCAACGGCCCCGGCTACAGCGCGCCGGCGATCCAGGACGCGGCGGCGGCCGTCGGCGCGCGCGGCTCCGGACTGCCGCTGTTCGCGGGCGTCATCCAGCCCAGCGAGCTGCGCCAGGGTCGCATCGACCACGCGCTCGCGATCTCCGTGCCCGGCCCCGCCCAGCGGATCTTCGTGCAACCGGCCTCGGTGACGAACGGCATCAACGTCATCGAGTCGCTGCCCGAGGGCGCGCGCCTGCGCCTGAAGTCCTCCTTCAAGCCCGGCAAGCTCCCGCGCGGCGCGAACGCCCGCTCGGCCGAGACGATCATCACGGCGCTGCGAACCTACGGCGCGATCGTCGTGGACCGCTCGATCACGCCGACGCTCTACGCGCGGCGCAGCACGAACTACGGGACGCTGCTGATCGGCAACGAGCTGCAGGGCATCAAGCTGTCGGACCTCGAGGTCGTGCAGTCGGGGACGCTGCTGCGCTTCCCGCCGCTCGAGTCGACGCCCGAGGCGGTGCAGGGATGAGGCGCGCAGCGCTGGCCATCGCGATCTGCGCGCTGCTCAGCGGCTGCGGGGTCGAGCTCGGCGACGGCGAGGCCGGCAACCGCTCTGCGGCCGCCGCCGAGAGCACGCGCACCGAGCAGGCGGTGCGCGCCCGCCGCGCCGCGAGCCTGCCGCGGCGCGAGTCCGGCCAGCTCGCGATCGCCGGCGAGCAGCAGGGCTCGCTGAGCAGCAACGCCGTCGACGACTTCCGCAAGCGCCAGCAGGAGGTGTCCGCGAGCTACAGCGCGGTCGGCGCGACCGAGGGCTTCGCGCGGCTGTGCCGTGGCGAGATCGACGTCGTCGACTCGGCGCGCACGATCTCCCGCGCCGAGCTGGCGGTCTGCAACGCCAACGGCCTCGAGATCCGCACGCCGATCCAGATCGCCTCCGACGCGATTGTGCTCGCGACCCGCAACGAGTCCGACGTCGGCGGCGACTGCCTGACGGTCGCCGACGTGGCGGACGTGTACCGCCGCGGCTCGACGATCGACAACTGGAACCAGGTGGGCTTCGACGACCTGCCGCTGAAGGCCGCGGGCCCCGACCAGGATGCGAACGCGTTCTCGAACTTCGCCTCGCAGGTGCTCGGCGTGCCCAGCGGCGCGACCCTGAACGACCTGCGCGGCGACTACCGGGCGCACGGCTCGGACGACGCGATCCGCCGCGACATCATCGGCGAGACGATGGCGCGGCGCGTGCCCGACCTCGTCGAGGGCGACGTGCGGCGCGAGCAGCGGACGCTGGCGCAGCGCCGGCGCATCTACGTCGGCAACGCGGTCGTGAAGGTCCGCGAGCGCGTGCTGCGCGCGATCCGCGACGAGAACCGGCGGCGGGCGCGGCGCAAGGAGGCGGTCAGGAACCCGAAGGCGCTGGAGCGTCGCAACCTGCGGCGGGTCAACCGCGCCAAGCGCGAGGCCGCCAACCGCGCGCGCAGGTCCTTCGACCGGCGCTTCGACGCGCTGCGGGTCCGCCGCACGCAAGAGCTGCTCGGCCGCGCGCGGCGCAACGGCGTCGTCGGCTTCGTGCGCTTCAGCTTCTACGAGGCCTACGAGGACGAGCTGCGCCCGCTCGAGCTCGACGCCGGTGCCGAACGCGACGCGGCGCTCGCGGCCGCCGACAAGCGCGCGCGTGCGACCGGCCTCACGCCGCCCAACCGGCTGCCGTCCGTCGACGAGGACGGCAACCGGATCCCCAACTGCATCTTCCCGTCGCAGCTGACGATCACGACCGGCGAGTACCCGCTGTCGCGCCGGATCCTGCTCTACACGTCGACGCGCGGCCTGCAGCGCCCGGAGGTCCGCGCCTTCCTCGCCTTCGCGCTCACCAACGCCCAGCAGCTCGCCACGCGCAGCCGCCTCGTGCCGATCACGAACCGGCTGCGCGCCGAGCAGTACCGCTTCGTCACCGGCACCGCGATCACCACCCGCGAGGCGCCGCTGCCGGGCGAGCAGGCGTCGACGGGCACCGCGACGACGCCGGCCGCGCCGACCGCGCGGACGCCTGCCACCACCACCACAACACCGCAGTCGTCCGCGAGCACGACGCGCGACCGGACCCCAAGCGCCGCGCCCGCCAACCGGGTGCCCGGCGTGTCAAGCGGAGTGTCCGCCAACCGGGAGGAGTCACCATGAGTGCACCTGGACCGATCGTGGGCGATGCCGTCGTGCCGGCGGCGCCTGCTCCGAGACGGATCACGAGCCGCGCGCGAGCGGCCGGCGCCGAAGCGGTGCCGGGGCTCGCGGCGGCCGAGGAGCGGGCGCGCAGCGCCGAGCGCGACCTCGAGTTCCTGGCCCGCGAGCTCGGTGACGCGATCGCGGAGAGCGAGCGGCGCGGCGCGGCGCTGCGCGCGGCACGCGAGAACTGTGGTGGCGTGAGGGACCGGCTGACGGCGGTCGAGCAGGTCGCACACGACGCGGTGCAGCGCTTGGCCGAGCAGCGTCGCGTCCACGAGCTCGTCGCGGGACAGCTTGCCCGCGAGCGCCAGCAGGTGGCGCTCCTGGTGCAGCGGCTGGCCGCCGAGCGGGCGGAGGCCGACGAGCGCCTGCGCGTGGCTCGCGCCGAGATGCCGCTGCTGAGCGAGCGCCACGCCGACGAGCGGTCCGCCGCCGATGCGCACCTGCGCGAGGTGGGCGAAGAGGTGGCGCTGCTGCGCGAGCGGCTCGCGTCGGAGCGCGCGGCGGCGGATGCGCGGCTGCGCCAAGCGCACGAGCAGGCCGCGGCGGCGATCCGGCTGGCGGAGCAGCGTGCCGCGGCGGCGCTGAGCGCCGCGCACGCGACGCTGCGCGCTGCCGTCGCGCAGCGTGCGCCGCAGCGACCGCTCGACGCGTCCGCGCCGGAGGCCCCGCTCGCGCTCGACATGCCGGTTGCCCACGGCCCGCAGCGCGCGCTCGAAGCGCCGGCCGAGCACGACCGTCGGCCCGGGATCGATGTGGCAGCCGCAAGCGACCTCCGGCCCGGGCTCGACGGGCCGGCCGAGCACGACCCGCGGCCCGGGATCGGTGTGGCAGCCGCAAGCGACCTTCGGCCCGGGCTCGACGGGCCGGCCGAGCACGACCCGCAGCCCGCGCTCGAGGCGGTGGCCGTGCGCGAGAGCCCCACGGTCCGCGAGCGACGGCTCGCGGCCGAGCTCGAGCACTTGCGTCGCGAGCGAGCCGAGCACGAGGAGCGCCTGCGCGACCAGCTCGATCGGGCCACGGCCGAGCGGCTCGAGCTGCGCACGCGCCTGAGCATCTGCGAGCACGCGCTGGGCGAACGCGAGCACGAGCTCCAGCGCGAGCGCCAGCTGGCCGACGAGGCCATGCGCTGGGCGTCGAGCGTGGAGCGCGAGCTCGTGCTCGTGGAACCGCCGTCGCCCGCCGACCCCGGAGACTGCGCGGTCAAGCCGGCCGCCGAGGCGCCGATGGCGGCGATGCGCCGGCGCACCGCGCGGGTACGGCTGCGGCCGGCGAGCTGAGCGAGCCGCGCGGCATGCGATCGAGCAGCCTCCGCCGGGCCGGCGTGCGATCGAGCAGCCTCCGTACGGCCGGCATGCGATCGCGCGGCCTCCGTCCGGCCGGCACGCGATCGAGCAGCCTCCGTCCGGCCGGCATGCGTCCGCGGGCGCCGCGCCCGCGCGCCGGGTCGGCCCGCCGCAGCGTCACGACGGCGCTCGTGGCCGCTTTGGCGATCCTTGGGGTCGCGCCGCAGGCCGCGCAGGCGCGCTGCATCACGCGCCTGCCGGTGCGGGTCTCGATGCCCGACGGCCCGTACGCGGTCGCCTACACCAACCAGCTGCGCGTGCGTGTCAACCCACGGGGGGTGCGGATCCGCAACCTGCGCGCCGAGCTCTACACGTTCAGCGGCGAGCGGATGGCCGTCAGCGCGCGTCGCCGCGCGGTCCGCTTCGTCGCGACGCTGAAGCTTCGCCTGGGCCGCATCTTCCGGCCGCTGCAGATCGGGGCGTACACGCTCGTGCTGACCGGCGAGCCCAACGCGAGCCGCTCCTGCGGGCCCAAGCAGGCGATACGCGTGACGCGCCTGCGCGCGTGCCGCGACAAGCTGCCGGTCACCTTCCCGAAGCTCCCCGGCGGCCGAGCCCGAGACTACGGCGGCTTCCTCTCGGTGCCCATTCGCAGCAACGGGCAGGTCATCCGCGACCTGCGCAGCTCGGTCTACGGCTTCGACGGGTCGCTGCTCGGCCGCGCGCCGGGCCTGCTCGCGCTGTTCGGCGAGCAGACGCTCGACCACCGCCTCGAGCGGCCGCTGACCCCCGGCCGGTACACCGTCATCGTCGAGGGACTGATCGGCGAGCAGCCGCGCTCGTGCGGGCCCAAGCGCGCGCAGGCGACGATGTCGTTCCAGTGACGGCGCGCAGCCCCGCGATCGCGCTCGCCACCGTCGCATGCACGCTCGGCGCGCCGTCTGCCGCCGTTGGGACCGCGGCGTCCGGGTCCTGCGCGCGGGCGCTGCCGGTGCGCGTCACGGTGCCGACGCTCAACGCAGCCGCGCTCGAGCGGCTCGGCTTCGTCCGGGCGGTCGCGAGCTCGCGCGTGCGCGACCTGCACGTGATGCTCAAGCGCGACGGGCGCAGGGTCGCGCAGGGCTCGCGCTCGGGCGCCTTCCAGGGCGACGCGCCGGTGCGGCTCACCTTCCGCCGCCACGCGCGGCCCGGCCGCGTCAGCGTCGTCGTGACCGGCCGCCGAACCGGCTGCGCGGCGAAGCGACGGACCGGTCAAGCGCTCGTGCTCGACCGGCGCGACCTGCCGGTCACCGTGCGCGCCGAGGACCTCGACGTCCGCGACGGCCGTTTCGCCGTGACGCTGCGGCGCAGCGGCGCGCGGGCGGTCTCCGACGTCCGCGCGCGCGTGCTCGACGCGCGCGGCGACACGATCGCCGAGCGCACCCGGCCCGCGCCGCTCGGCGCGCCCGCGCGAATCGAGTTCGCGCCGAAGGCTCGGCCCGCGGCGGGCCGGTACTGGCTGCTCGTCACGGCCACGGTGCGCGGCGACGCCGGGCGCAGTGCCGTGGCCAAGGCGATCGACCTCGGCAACGAGACGGCACCGGCGTACGACCCCGGCGCGCCGGCCCCGCCGCCCGCCGGAGCGGTCGTCCAGGAGGTCGTGGTGAGCTGGTCGGGCGGGCGCTGGCAGGGTGCCGACAGCACCGCCTTCTCGATCCCGGGCATCGGCGAGGGCCAGCTCGTGTGCCGGCCCGACACGCAGTGGATCCGCGTCACGCCCGCCGACCGCTCGCGCGACGTCGCGATGATGCTGTGGACCTTCCGCGACTGGGAGGGCGGCAGCGAAGGCGCGCTGCGCGAGGCGCAGATGACGCCGTTCACGGGAGCCGACTTCAACGAGGGCATGAACAAGTTCACGCCGCCGGAGAAGCGCTCGCACGGCAGCTTCACGGGCCTCGTCGGCGACGGGCTCCCGCGGCCCGGCACGTTCGGCGCGGGCCGCCCGCCGACCGAGGTGCGCCTGTCGTGGAGCTGGGACTTCGCCGACCCGGCGGGCGCGCGCTGCGCCATCGCGGCGACATTCACGAGCCAGGGACCGGGGACCGCCGGCGCCGTCGCGCGCGGGCTGTCGCTCGCGTGGAACGGGGAGGGTGGCGTGCCGGCAGACACGACGCTCGCGACGGCGGTCCCGGGGCTTGGGACCGTCCGGCTGCGCTGCGACGCTCGCCCGGAGGGCATCCGCCAGCTCGTCCTAGAGCCCGACGCACCGCTGGTGGGCCTCACGACGACGACGTCCGAAGCCTCGGAGCGCGCCGTGCTCGCGCGCGGCGCGGCGCCGTACGCCGTGGCGCTGCCGAACAACGGCCTCGTCGAGGCGGCGACCCCGTCCGGCCCGCCGGTCAGGCTCGTCATCGCGTCGCGCTGGAAGGTCAACGATCCCGATCCGGCGCAGAACTTCTGCCGCCTGTCGGGGCTCGTCGTCGCGGGTTGAGAGGGCCCCGCGCGTCCTCGCGCCTCCGCGCTGCGGCCTCGCGTCTCCGCGCTGCGGCCTCCGCGTCGCCGCCGCGTCCGCCTCCGCGCCGCGGCCTACGCCGGAGCGCTGCGCTTCAGCGCCGAACCGTGAACGACTCGGCTGCGCGCTTTCCTCCGACCTTCACGACGACGCTGTACGCGCCCGGTCGCGCCGCTTTCGGCACGCGCCACGACAGCGCGAACGTTCGCGGCGCACCCGCGACGAAGCTGCGCGCCGTCCAGGCGCGGCGCGCTCGCAGGCCGCCCCGCAAGCCCGGCCCGCGGATCTCGACGGCGACACCCGCCCGCCGCGCGGTCGTGCTCGTCACGACGCCACGCGCCCGAACGAGATTCCCGCGCCGCACGCGCCGCGGCTGCGCGGTCGCTCGCAGCGTGAACGCGGGGCGCGGCGGCGTGCTCGTCGCCGGCAGCGCCCCCTTCGCGACGTACTGGCGCACGAGCGCCTTGAAGAGCCCGCCGTCGTCGTCGGCGCTGACCGACGGCGTGACGTTGCCGTCGATCGGCGCCGGGTTCGTGACGCCGTCGCCCGCCGCGTCGCAGGCGCAGGTCGCCCCCGGCACGGCATGGCCGAAGAGCAGCGCGACGATCCCCGCGTCGCGGTAGCGACGCAGCTCCACGCGCGACGGATCCAGCAGCGTCTGCACGCGGTTGTCCTGGTAGTGGCCGCGGGTGTTGTCCATCGCTCGCATGCGCGTGTTGCCGAGCGGGATCTGCCACATGACCCCCGGCCGCCGCAGCTCGCCCGTCACCCGGCCGACGAAGCGCTGGTTGCGATGGAAGTCGCCGACGTCCCACCACCCCGAGCGCCCCGCGCCGTCGACGTGCTCGCGATAGCCCGCGTCGCGGTCGGCGAACTCGAAGAACAGCAGGTCGAAGCTCGCGCCGAGGCTGCGGTAGAACGCGGCCGAGCGGGCCGCGAGCGTGTCGATGCGCTCGTCGGAGGGGTCGCTGAACGAGATGTCCTCGCCGGTGCCCCACACGCTGACGTGATAGCTGAGCTCGACGTTGCGCGCGTAGCGGTCGCGCAGCCGCACGATCGCCCGCGCGACGCCGCTGACGTCGTCGGGCAGGCCTGCGAGTTCGGGCAGCCCGGTCGACGCCACCTCCGCGGGCACCGTGCGCGCGTCGTCGCCCTCCGCGCTGCGCTGCACGTAACCCCATGCGTCGGGCTCGACATGCAGGACGACGGGATCGACGCCGGTCGCCCCGGCGCGCTGGAAGAACGTCCGCAGATCCGCGAACCACGCCGCCATCGTCGCGCGCGAGCGGAGGTTCAGGGTCGTCTGCAATCGCTCGTCGCGCTCAGCGTTGCCCGGCGAGGACTGCAGCAGCATGTAGTAGGAGAACGCCGTGAGCAGGCCGTTCGCGCGCGAGTCCGCGACGAAGCCGGGGACGAACGAGCCGTTGCCGCCGGCGAACGTCTGCCAGCCCTTGCCGGTGTTCGCGCCGCCCGAGAGGTAGTGGTAGCGCAGTCCGAGCGGCGCCTCACGCTTCAGCGCCGCCGCCCCGTGCTCGGGATCGCGCACGCCCAGCAGGACGGTCGGCGGCCACCCGCGCGGCGGCTCGACGGGCGCGGGCGCGGCCACCACGGCGGCCGCGACGAACGCGGCGATGCCAGCGAGCATCATCGAGCGGCGAGGCGCAGCGGCGCGGGGCTAGCCGGGCTGGACGACGAGCTCACCGATCTGCACGCCGGCGCCTTCGAGCTCGATCTCGTAGATGCCGTCGGCGTCGGCAGTGAACGAGAACCGCACCTTCCCGCCGGCCTTCAGGTCGCGCTTGAGGTCGTAGCCGTGCAGGTGGATCTCGTCGGACGTGTCGGGCGAGGAGACCTCGATCCGCGCGCGGTCGCCCTTCGTGAGCTCGATGCGCTTGACGCCGCCGGCGGGCTTGCCGCCGCGCACGACGATCTGCTCGAACTCCGGCGCGGGCGGTGGAGGGGGCGGGGCGGGAGCGGTGGTGGTGCCGCTCGCCGGCGGTGGGGCCGGAGCCGCTGCGGTCTGGGTCGTCGACGGCTCGTCGTCGTCGCCCGGGCGCAGCACGACGAACGCGACCACGAGCACGACGAGCGTCCCGATGACGGCGATGATGCGCGCAGAGCGGCTCACGCGGCCAAGCGTAGCTTCCCGGCGAAGGCCGCACGCCGCCCCGGGGAGCCTGGCGCGCCGACGACCGCGAGGCCCGCACACCAGCCACGCGCCGGAGGGCGCGCGGCCGGCCAGCGCCGGCGCTCAGCCGGTCGGCGCGCGCGCCCGGACAGCGGCGTCGCTCAGCCGGCCGGCGCGCGCGCCCGGACAGCGCCGGCGCTCAGCCGGCCGGCGCGCGCCCGGACAGCGGCGGCGCTCAGCCGGCCGGCGCGAGCAGACCGTCGAGCAGGACGCCGAGCTCGCGCGCGTCGCGTGCGACAGCGTCGGCCTCGACCAGCGCGGCGGCCTCGTACGGCCCCGTCGCGACGGCGAGGACGCGCACGCCGTCGGCCCGCGCGCAGGCGATGTCGCGCGGCGTGTCGCCGATGAGCAGCGTGCGCGCCCGCGGCCACGGCGCGCCCCCGCCGGCGCGCCGGCGCGCGATCGCCGGCAGCTCGGCGCGCGACTCGTGATCGGAGCCGAAGCCGCCCTGCCCGCGGGCGAAGTACCCGCCGATCCCGGCGGCGCCGAGCTTGAGATGCGCGATCGCCTCGTAGTTGCCGGTGACGAGGCTGAGGATCGTGTCCTCGCGCGCCGCGAGGCGCTCGAGCAGCTCGCGGATACCCGGCGCGACGCAGGCCGAGAGGTCGTCCTCGCACAGCCGCGCGTACGTCTCGCAGGCCGCGATCCGCACGTCGTCGGCGCGCTCGTCGATGGCCTGCGCGGCGACGCCCGACGCCAGCAGCATCCCGCGCGTGATGTCGGCATCCGTCCGCCCGGCGACCTCCATCGCGCCGCGATCGGGCTCCGTCACGCCGTGCACGACCCGCAGCGCCTCCTCGAGCGCCTCGCGGTGCGCGCGGTTCGCCCCGACGAGCAGCGTCCCGTCGATGTCGAAGAGCAGCAGCACGCCGCGTGACGCTCCTCGGCTACCGGGAGCGAGCGAACGACGTCTCGGCGCTCAGCGACTGCGCGAACGCCGCGATGAGCCGCGCGCACGCGTCGATGTCGTCGAGCTGGACCATCTCCACCGACGAGTGCATGTAGCGCAGCGCGATCGAGACGCCGCCGGTCGGGACGCCCGCGCGCGAGAGGTGGATGGCATCGGCGTCGGTGCCCGTCGACCTGGCCGAGGCGGCGACCGTGAACGGGATCTCCTCACGCTTGGCCGTCTCGTGCAGCAGCTCGAAGACGACCGGGTTGAGCACCGATCCGCGCTCGATGACGGGCCCGTTGCCGAACTCGTGCTTGCCGATCTCGTTGACGTCGACGCCCGGCGAGCCCGTCTCGTGCGTGACGTCGACGACGATCGCGACATCCGGCTGCAGGCTGTACGCCGACGTGCGCGCGCCGCCGAACGTGATCTCCTCCTGGACGACGCCGCACGCCGCGACGTCGCCGGGCGCGCCACCCGCCTCGGCCACGATCCGCGCGGCCTCCAGCGCGATGAACGCGCCGAGCCGGTTGTCCATCGAGCGTGAGATGACGCGCTCGTTGAGCAGCTCCTGCGGGCGTGCCGCGATGACGGCGACGTCGCCGATGCGCACGCGCTCACGCGCCTCGTCGCCGTCCTTGGCGCCGATGTCGATGTGCAGGTCGCGCAGCTCGGGGACCTTCTTGCGGTCGTCCTCGCGCAGGAGGTGGATCGCCTTCCGCCCGCAGACACCGGGAATCGCGCCGCTCTGCGTGATGAGCTCGACGCGCTGGCCGACGAGGATCTGCGGATCCCAGCCGCCGACGCCGACGAAGCGCAGGAAGCCGTTGTCGTCGATGTGGGTGACGATCAGGCCGATCTCGTCGATGTGGCCGACGACCGCGAGGAAGGGCGCGCCGGCTGTCGTGCCGGCCACGCGGGCGACGGCCGAGCCCATGATGTCGACGGACACGTCGTCGGTGAAGGCACGCGCGGCCTCGGTGAAGACGGCGGCGGGGGCCGTCTCGTAGCCCGACGGGCCGGCGGCGGTGAGAAGCTTCTCGAGGACGTCTGGAAGGGGCACGAGCGCAAGGGTATTGGACGATCGGGGGGGTTTTTCCACGGCGCGCGCGCGAGTGTCTAGGGTGCGCCGATGCGATCGAGACTCATCGCGGCGGTGGCGGGCGCCGCTGCGCTCGCCGTGGCGGGCTGCGGCGAGCAGCGCATCGACGTCGAGAAATCGGCCAAGCTCATCCAGAGCGCGGTGGAGGACCAAGTCGGCTCCGACGTCAAGGCCATCAAGTGCCCCGAAGAGGTCAAGGTCGAGGCGAAGGCCACGTTCACCTGCGCCGTCACCGGCCGCGACGGCACGACGGGCACCGCCACGGTCACGCAGACCGACGGCAAGGGGACGATCAGGGTCGCCGCGCCGTTCCTGCACAAGGACGAGGCCGAGCTGAGCATCCAGTCCGATCTGCGTCGGCGCGCGCCGCGCGCGACGGTGGTCTGCCCCGACATCATCATCGTCAAGGCCGGCGGCAAGTTCGAGTGCGCCGCCAACCTCGGCGAGATCAACGCGACGATCAAGGCGACGCAGACCAACGCGAGCGGCAACTTCCGCTATAGCGTGCAATCACGCTGACGAGGTTTCTGCGCGACGAAGCGGCCGGTGGGGCCGCGCTGCTGCTGGCCACGGCCTGCGCGCTTGCGTGGGCGAACGTGGACGCGGCCGGCTACGCGTCCGTCTGGGCGCGCATGCTCGACCTCGGGGCGCTCGAGCTCGACCTGCGCCACTGGATCAACGACGCGCTGATGGCGATCTTCTTCTTCGTCGTCGGCCTGGAGATCAAGCGGGAGTTCGCGCTGGGGGAGCTGCGCGAGCGCAGGGCGGCCGCGCTGCCGGTCATCGCCGCGCTCGGCGGCGTCGCGCTGCCGGCGCTGATCTTCCTCGCGATCACCGCCGGGACGCCCGCGACGGCGGGCTGGGCGATTCCCGCCGCGACCGACATCGCCTTCGCGGTCGGCGTGCTGGCGCTGCTGCGCTCGCGCGTCTCGCCCGGCATGAAGCTGCTGCTGCTCACGATCGCGATCGTCGACGACGTCGCGGCGATCCTCATCATCGCGCTGTTCTACGCGAGCGACCTGTCGCTGGCGTGGCTGGCGGCGGCGTTCTGCGGGCTCGCCGCCGTCGTGGCGCTGCGCCGCCTGGGCGTCGCTCGGATCGCGCCCTATGCCGCGCTGGGCGTCGCGATCTGGCTGGCCGTCCACGAGTCGGGCGTGCACGCCACGATCGCGGGCGTCGCGCTCGGGCTGCTGACGCCGGCGGGCGAGGTCGGCGGGCGCAACGTCCTGGCGCTCCTCGAGCAGCGGCTGCACGCGCTCAGCGCGTTCGTGGTCGTGCCGCTGTTCGCGCTCGCCAACGCCGGCGTGAGCTTCGGCGGCGGGGTCCTGTCGGACGCGCTGAGCAGCCGCCTCGCATGGGCGATCGCCGTCGCGCTCGTCGCCGGCAAGCTGCTGGGTATCACCGGTGCGACGTTCGCCGCGTTGCGGCTCGGCGCGGGGACTCTGCCGTCCGACGTGCGACGCGATCAGGTGTGGGGCATCGCGGCCGTCGGCGGGATCGGCTTCACCGTCTCCCTGTTCATCGCCGGTCTCGCGTTCGACGACCCGGCGACGGTCGACCTCGCGAAGGTCGGGATCTTCGCCGGCTCGCTCGTGAGCGGCGTCCTGGGCTCGCTCGTGGTCGTCGCGACCGCTAGGCGTGCCCGACCAGGATCCCGACCGTCGCGACGATGATCCCGCCGAGCGTCACCTGGATGAGCGAGGTCCGCAGCGCGACGTGCAGGAAGCGCTTGCGCACCCAGGCGATGACGACGAGCTCGATCGAGACGACGACGTAGGCGACGGTCAGGGCCGTGCCGATGTCGTCGATGAGGAACGGCAGCGCGTGGGCCGTGCCGCCGGCGAACGTCGCGAGCCCGGTGATCATGCCGCGCGAGAGCGCCGCGCCGCGGCCGGTGATCTCGCCGTCGTCGGACAGCCCTTCGGACATGCCCATGCTGATTGCCGCGCCGAGCGCCGACGCGAGTCCGACGAGCAGCGCGGCGCGCGAGCCGGCGATGTAGGCGGCTGCGAAGATCGGGGCGAGCGTCGAGATCGTGCCGTCGATGAGCCCGATGAGCGAGGGCTGGACGACCTGAAGCAAGCGCTGGCGCTCGTCGGCGGCGCGCCATCTCATGCGGAGGGCTGTGGCGGGGGCGTTCATCGTCGCTCATTATAGCACTTGACTTGTAATAAGGATGCCCTAACATGAGCTCATGAACCAAGACTTGACATCGGCGCTGCGCGAACGTGGTATGCGGGTCACCCCGCAGCGCATCGTCGTGCACCGTGCGCTCGGCGAGCTCGACCGCCACGTCACGGCCGACGAGCTGCTCGACGCGGTCACCGACCGGTTGCCCAGCGTCTCGCTGCCGACGATCTACGCGACGCTCGAGCTGCTCGAGGAGCTCGGCATGGTCCGCCGCCTGCAGCGCTCCGGCACGACGCTCTTCGACCCGCGCACCGAGCCCCATCACCACCTCGTCTGCACGAGCTGCGGATCGGTCGAGGACCTCGACGCCGCGCTGGACGCCGCCGTGCTCGAACGGGCGGCCGCCAAGCAGGGCTTTGCACACGAGCGCGTCGAGGCGATCGTGCACGGTCGCTGCCGCAGGTGCACCCAAGCCGCCGGCTGAGCGACCGCCGGCCGCGATCGGCGCTCGCTACGCGGCGTCGCGCAGGGAGCGCAGCACGTACTGCAGGATGCCGCCGTGGCGGAAGTAGTCCGCCTCCTTGGGCGTGTCGATCCGCACGCGCGCCTCGAACTCGATGCCGTCGGCGACGACGTGCACCTGCGTCGGCAGCGAGCCTGCGTTCATCGGCTCGGCGAGCCCTGTGATCGAGAACACCTCCTCGCCGGTCAGCCCGAGGTCGGCGGCACTTGAGGGCAGCTGCAGCGGCAGGACGCCCATCCCGATGAGGTTCGAGCGGTGGATGCGCTCGAAGCTCTCGGCGAGCACCGCGCGGACGCCGAGCAGGCGCGTGCCCTTCGCGGCCCAGTCGCGCGAGGAGCCCGAGCCGTACTCCTTGCCCGCGAGGACCACGAGCGGCGTGCCCTCCGCGATGTACCGCAGCGACGCGTCGTAGATCGACATCTGCTCCCCGCCGGGCAGCTTGCGGGTTACGCCGCCCTCCGGAATCGAGCCCGCCCGCCCAGCGAGCTGATTGCGCAAGCGGATGTTCGCGAACGTCCCGCGCACCATGACCTCGTGGTTGCCGCGCCGCGCGCCGTAGGAGTTGAAGTCGCGCGGATGCACGCCGTGCGACTGCAGGTACAGGCCCGCCGGGCCGTCGCGCTGGATCGAGCCCGCGGGCGAGATGTGGTCGGTCGTCACGGAGTCGCCGAGCAGCGCGAGCACCCTCGCACTGGAGATGTCGGACACCGGCGGCGGGTCGGCCGGCATGCCCTCGAAGTACGGCGGCAGGTGGACGTAGGTCGACTCGTCGGACCACGCGAAGCGGTCGCCGGTCGGCACCTCGAGCGAGTTCCAGCGCTCGTCGCCGGCGTACACGCCCGCATACGAGGAGCGGAACATCTCCGAGCGCACCGCGGCCTCAACCGTCTCGCCGACCTCCCGCGTCGTCGGCCACAGGTCGCGCAGGTAGACGTCGTTGCCGTCGTGGTCCTGGCCGAGCGGGTCGTTGACGATGTCCGCGTCCATCGAACCGGCGAGCGCGTAGGCGACCACCAGCGGCGGCGACGCGAGGTAGTTCATCTTCACGTCGGGGTTGATCCGGCCCTCGAAGTTGCGGTTGCCCGACAGCACCGACACGGCGGCGAGGTCGTGCGCGCGCACGGCCGCGGAGATCTCGCGCGGCAGTGGCCCCGAGTTCCCGATGCACGTCGTGCAGCCGTAGCCGACGAGGTGAAAGCCGAGCGCCTCGAGGTCGCCCGTGAGGCCTGCCTGGTCGAGATACTCCGTCACGACCTTCGAGCCCGGCGCCAGCGACGTCTTCACCCACGGCTTCGACGTCAACCCGCGCGCGACGGCGTTGCGTGCCAAGAGCCCCGCGGCGAGCATGACCGACGGGTTGGAGGTGTTCGTGCAGCTCGTGATCGCGGCGATGACGACGTGCCCGTGGTCGAGCTCGGTCTGCGAGCCGTCGGCGAGCTGCACGGCGACCTGCGACTCGACGTGCGAGGCGATGGCCGCCGCGTGCTCGACGGAGTCGTGATGCACCGGCGGCCGGCGCGCGGGCTCGTTGCTCGCCGGCGGGTCGGACGCCGGGAACGACAGCGCCGCGAACTCGACGGTCGGCTGCTGGTCGTCGTCCTCGTCCTTGGGCAGGTAGTCGAGCACGGCGATCCGGAACTCCGCCTGGGCGTGGCTCAGCGCGACGCGGTCCTGCGGGCGCTTGGGTCCCGCGAGCGACGGCACGACCGCGCCGAGGTCGAGCTCGATCGTGTCGCTGTAGACGGGCTCCTCGGAGGTCTCGTCGTGCCACAGGCCTTGCGCCTTCGCGTACGCCTCCACCAAAGCGACCAGCTCCGCCGGCCGGCCGGAGAACTCGAGGTAGCGCAGCGTCTCGGCGTCGATCGGGAACATCGCGCAGGTCGAGCCGAACTCGGGGCTCATGTTGCCGATCGTCGCGCGGTCGGCGAGCGGCAGGTGTGCGAGCCCCTGGCCGTAGAACTCGACGAACTTGCCGACGACGCCGCGCTCGCGCAGCATCTCCGTGACGGTCAGGACGAGGTCGGTCGCCGTCGCGCCCTCGGGCAGCTCACCGCGCAGCTTGAAGCCGAGCACCTGCGGGATGAGCAGCGGCATCGGCTGGCCGAGCATCGCGGCCTCCGCCTCGATCCCGCCGACGCCCCAGCCGAGCACGCCGAGCCCGTTGATCATCGTGGTGTGCGAGTCGGTCCCGACGAGCGTGTCGGGGTACGCGACGTTGCTGGCGTCGTCGACGAAGACCACGCGCGCGAGGTACTCGAGGTTGACCTGGTGGACGATGCCCGTGTCCGGCGGCACGACGGCGAAGTTGTCGAACGCGTCCTGGCCCCAGCGCAGGAACGCGTAGCGCTCCTGGTTGCGCTCGAACTCGCGCTCGGCGTTGGAGGCGAACGCGGCGCGCGTGCCGTACGCGTCGACCTGGACGGAGTGGTCGATGACGAGCTCGGCCGGGACGAGCGGGTTGATCTTCGCGGGGTCGCCGCCCATGTCGGCCATCGCGTCGCGCATCGCGGCGAGGTCGACGACGGCGGGCACGCCCGTGAAGTCCTGCATGACGACGCGCGCGGGCGTGAACGCGATCTCCTTCGACGGCTCGGCGGCCGGATCCCACGTCGCCAGCGCCTCGATGTCGGCCGCGTCGACGGAGCCGTTGCCCTCGGTGCGCAGCAGGTTCTCGAGCAGGATCTTCAGCGAGAACGGCAGCCGTGCCACGTCGTACTTCGCCTGCAGCGCGTCGAGCCGGTAGATCTCGACGCTGCGCTCGCCGACAGTCAGCGTGCTGCAGGCGTCGAAGCTGTTGGTGGGCTCGGGCAAGCCGTGGAGGATACGGCGCGGATCAGGTTCGATGACAGCGGATCTGGTAGATCGACGTGAAGCCGGTCTCAAACCCGCTGCGCGCCGCGCGCAGGTACAGGCGCCACACGCGCAGCCGCTCGATTCCCGCGAGCCGCTCGGCCTCCTCGGCGTTCGCGTCGAGGCGCTCGATCCAGTGCGTCAGCGTGCGGACGTAGTGCTCGCGGTAGCCCTCGACGTGGCGTGTCTCGAAGCCCGCGCGCTCGAGCGCGGACTGCACGCGCGAGAGGTGCAGCGGCGCGGCGTCGGGGAACACGTAGCGCTCGGAGAAGCCGCCGGCCTCGGCCTCGCCGTAGCGCAGGCGCGCGATGCCGTGGTTCAAGAGGCGCCCGCCCGGCTCGAGCAGGCCGGCGAGCTGCTGCAGGTAGACGTCGATGCGCGCGTTGCCGACGTGCTCGACCATGCCGATGCTCGCGATCGCGTCGAAGCGCTCGTCGCGCAGCTCGCGGTAGTCCATCACCCGGATCTCGACGCGGTCGCCGACGCCCGCCTCGGCGGCGCGCTCGCGCGCGCGGATCGCCTGCGGCTCGGACAGCGTGATCCCGACGGCGTGGACGCCGTGGTGCAGCGCGGCGTGGACCGGGAAGCTGCCCCAGCCGCAGCCGACGTCGAGCACCCGCTCGCCCTCGCGCAGCGCGAGCTTGCGGCAGACCGTCTCGAGCTTGCGCTCCTGCGCGACCTCGAGCGGCTCGTCGAAGTCGTCGAAGATCGCGCAGCTGTACGTCATCGACGCGTCGAGGAAGAGCGCGAAGAAGTCGTTGGAGACGTCGTAGTGGTGGCGCACGGCGCGCGCGTCGCGCTCGCGGCTGTGGCGCTCGCCGCGCGGGCGCAGCTCGATCGCGGGCGGTCGCGGCGGCCGCTGCAGCCCGGCCGCGCGCGCGGCGGCGACGAGCAGTCGCAGCTGCGTGGATCCGTCGATCGCGGGCGGGTCCCATCCGTTGAGCAGGCCCAGCACGCTGTCGAGATCGTCGACCTCGAGCTCGCCCGAGACGTAGGCGCGGCTCAGGCCGAGCTGCCCCGGCGCGGCCAGCGCGTGCGCGACGGCGCGCGGCGAGCGCGCGGTGAACACCGGACCGCCGCCGGTCGTCGACGGGAGCGAAGTCCCGTCCCAGAGGCGCAACTCGAACGGCCGCTCGGGCAGGGCGGCTGCGAGCTCGCGGCGCAGCGGCTGCGTCGTCGAGCCGAACCCGGAGAGCGAACCGGCCGTGCGCGCCGCGCGGACGCTGGAGCGAGAGATCAGAGACATGGCTGATCAGGTAGCACAGGACCGCCGTAGGACACCTTCGAGGCCGGAATCCGTCGCAGGATACCCCCGGTCGCCCGCGCCCGAACCTCGCATGCGTCGCGTGCGGATCGAGCTCGTCGCGGCCGGCGTCATCGGTCCATTCAAGCGCGCTGGCGGAACCTCCGGGTGGTGAGACCGTTGAGTCAACATGTGCCCAATGGGCGACGGGATGGGTTATGCGCAGGGGCTTGTCGGTCGCGGCCGCGAGCTCGAGCAGCTCGACGCTGCGCTGAGCGACGCGATCGCGCGCCGCGGCGGGCTCGTCGTCGTCACGGGCGAGCCGGGGATCGGCAAGACGGCCCTCGCGCGGGCGTTCGTCGAGCATGCCGCCGCGCGCGGCGCCTCGTGGGCGTGGGGCACGTGCTGGGACGGCGGCGGCGCGCCCGCGTACTGGCCGTGGGTGCAGATCGCGCGCGCGCTCGCCCGCCACGAGGACGCCGCCACGCTGCGCGCCGGCCTCGGCGACGGCGCGCCGTGGATCGCCGGCCTCATGCCCGAGCTGGCCGGCACGTTCGGGCCGCCGGCGCTGCCCTCCGACCTCAACGCCGACCAGGCCCGCTTCCGGCTCTTCGACGCGCTCGCGAGCCTGCTCGCGACCGTCGCCGAGCGCCGGCCGCTCGTCATCGTGCTCGACGATCTGCACTGGGCCGACGCGTCGTCCGTGCTCGCGCTCGAGTTCCTCGGCCGCGCCCTGCCCGACCTGGCGGTCCTCGCGATCGCCGCCTACCGCCACACCGAGGCGCATGCCCGGCCCGAGCTCGCGACCGCGCTCGGCGGCCTCGCCCGAGCCGCGACCCGGCTGCCGCTCGAGGGCCTCGGCCGCGACGACGTCGCCCGCCTCGCGAGCGCACGCGCGAGCGGCCTCGAGTCCGGCGACGCGCCCCGCATCCCCCCGCGGCTCGTGACGGCCGTGCACCACGCGAGCGCGGGCAACCCGTTCTTCGTCGACGAGCTCGTCCAGCTGCTGGCTTCGCAGGGCCGGTTGCACGACGACCGCTCGGCCGGCGACCCGCTCCCGCTGCCCGGCGGCGTGCGCGACACGATCCGCCGCCGCGTCGCGCCGCTCGACGACGCGTCCGTGCTGACGCTGCGCGCGGCTGCCGTCATCGGCGCGGAGTTTCGCCTCGCGACGCTCGCGCGCGTCGTCGAGCGCGAGCCGGCCGAGGTGCTCGAGCGCCTCGAGGCGCCGCTGCGCGCGGGGCTTGTGACCGGCGGGCCGGACTCCGGGCGCTTCGCGTTCGTCCACGCGCTCGTGCGCGACGCGCTGTCGAGCGAGATCGCCGCGAACGAGCGCGCGCGCCTGCACCTGCTCACGGCGGAGGCGCTCGAGCGGCACTACGGCGACGACGTCGAGCCGCACCTCGCCGAGATCGCCCACCATTTCCTGCAGGGAGCGACCGGCGGCGGTGGCGCCCGCGCGGTCGAGTTCGCCGCGCGCGCGGCGGAGCGCGCGATCGGCCAGTTCGCCTACGACGAGGCCGCGCAGCTCTACGAGCGCGCGATCGAGGTCGCGGCGGGGCTGCCGGCCGACGACCTGCGGTCGTGGGAGCTGCACCACGGGCTCGGCGAGGCGCTCATGCGCGCCGGTGACGTCGCGCGATCCCGCGCGGCGCTCGACGCCGCGCGCGAGCACGCCCGGCGGTTGGACGATCCTGAGCACCTGGCGCAGTCCGCGCTGGCGGGCACGCTCCCCGGCTTCGCGCGCGGCGTGGTCGACGCGGACGTCACGGCCACGCTCGAGGAGGCGCTCGGGCGACTGGACGCGGCCGACCCGCAGGACGGCGCGCGCCGTGCCGCCATCGACGCGCTGCGCTGCCGCGTGCGCGTGCAGATCGCCGCCTCGCTGTTCTGGGCGCCCGTGCCCGAGCGCCGCGAGCAGCTCGTCGACGAGGCGTTCGCGCTCGCGCGCCGGACCTTCTCGTCGGAGCTCGCGCAGACCTCGCCGGCGCAGCGCATGCTCGCCGACCGCACGCTCGCGTTCGTGCTCGCCCAGGGATTCCCCGCGGTGTGGGGTCCCGACACCGCCGAGCGCGGGCTGCCGATCTCCGCCGAGGCGCTCGAGCTCTGCGAGCGCACCCACGACGCGGAGCTTGCCATGCAGGTCCGGCTGTGGCGGATCAACCTGCTGCTCGAGCTCGACGACCCCGTGCGCGCCGAGGCGGAGATGGAGGCCTACGGCGAGACCGCGCGCCGCCTCGGTCAGCCGCGCACGCTGGTCTTCGACCCGCTGCACCGCGCGCTCATGGCGAACATGCGCGGCGAGTTCGACGTCGCCGAGCGGCTCACCGCCGAGGCGATCCAGCGCGCGGACGGGGTGCAGGGATCGATGGCCCAGCTCATCGCCAGCGGCCAGCACTTCCTCCAGCAGCGGCTGCGGGGGCGCCACCTCGGCTCCGAGCGCTTCTTGCGCCATAACGCCGACACCGTGCCGCTCATGCGGCGCTGGCGCTGCATGCTCGCGCTGCTGCTCGTGGAGAACGGCCGCGTGGAGGAGGGTCGCAAGGAGCTCGACCAGCTCGCGGCCAAGGACTTCGAGGACTTCCCGCGCGACGCGCCGTGGACGTTCGCGATGTCGCTGCTTGCCGAGCTCTGCACGCTGCTGCATGACGAGCGCCGCGCGCGCCTCGTCTACGACCTGCTCGCCCCGTTCGAGGGTCGCAACGTCATCTCGCTCGGCGCGGCGTACCTCGGCCCGGTCGCCCGCTACCTCGGGATGCTCGCGATGACGATCGGCGAGGACGAGCGCGCGCTCGGGCATCTCGAGACCGCCCGCTCGGCGACCTGGCGCACCGGCGCGCGCCCGATGGCCGTGCTCAGCGCCCTGGACGCCGCCGAGGTGCTCGCCCGCCGCGGGTCGCACGGCGACGCCGAGCGGGGAACGGCGCTCGTGGAGAGCGTCGCGCGGGAGGCCGAGCTGCTCGGGATGGACGGCGCGGTCGCTCGCGTCGCCGACCTGCGCGAGCGCCTGGCGCGCGCGATCCGCGCCGCGCCGGCGGCGAGGCCGCGGCGGACCGCGCGCCTCGTGCGCTCAAGCGACATGTGGCGGCTGGACTACGAGGGACGCAGCGTCCACCTGCAAGACGCCAAGGGCCTGCACCAGCTCGCCGAGCTGCTGTCGAGCCCGGGGACGCCGATCTCCGCGGCGGCGCTGACGCAGCCCGGTGCGCGCGAGCCGTCCGCCGTCCTTCCCGCGCAGCGCGTGCGCGCGGGCGACCTGCGCGACGAGATCGCCGAGGCGCGCGCGTTCAACGATCCCGAGCGCGCCGCGCGCGCCGGCGCCCGGTTGGAGGAGCTGGCCGAGGAGCTCGCCGGCGGCGCGAGCGCCGTCGCCGGGGAGCGGGCGCGCGTCAACGTCACGCGCGCCCTGCGCGCCGCGTTGCGCCGCATCTCCGCGCATGAGCCGGAGCTCGGCCACCTGCTGCAGCGCACCATCCGCACCGGCGCCACATGCGCGTATCAACCGGACCCCGACACCCCTCTAGATTGGGAGGTCGGCGCCTGACCGCTCGCGACATCCCAGGCTTGCGTCGCAGGCGAGTGCCATAAAAGGCCTAAAGCTTGTAGGAGTTCACCCTTAACGATTAGGGTCCGGTCCGGGAGCCGCGTGCCACGACGAGAGAAGCTGACCGCAATCGCCACATCCTCGGGCGAAGGCCCGCTGGTAGGACGTGTCCGCGAGCTGAACGAGCTGCATGCGGCCTACAACGACGCGCGCGCCGGCCGCGGCGGCGTGCATCTCGTGCTCGGCGACCCGGGGGTCGGCAAGACCCGCCTTGCCGCGGCGCTGTCCGAGCACGCTCGCGGCGACGGCGCGACGGTCGTCTGGACGCGCGGCTGGGGTCGGGCGGCGCCCGCGTACTGGCCGTGGGTCGAGGTCGTCCGCGGCCTGTGCGTCGACGTGGACGGCGCGACGCTGCGCCGCGAGCTCGGCGCGAGCGCCGACGAGCTGCTGCGGCTCGCGCCCGAGCTGGCCGACCGGCTGCCTGACGCGCAGCCGCCCGCCAGCACGCTCGACGCCGGCCGGGACGTTTCGGAGATCGCCCGCTTCACGCTGTTCGACGCGCTCGTCTCGCTGCTGCGCGCGCGCAGCGCCCGCGCGCCAGTCGTCGTGCTCATCGACGACCTGCAGGCCGTCGACGAGGGCTCGCTCGTCGCGCTGGACTTCGTCTCGCGGATGCTCCGCGACGTCGCGGTGCTGCTCGTCGTCACGATGCACGAGCGCGCCCCCGGCCGGTCGGCGGACGCGCAGGCCGCGCTCTCGAACATCGTCCGCGCGGGCCGGCGGCTCGTGCTCGGCGGCCTGTCGCGCGAGGCGGTCGGCGAGCTGATCGAGCTGACGAGCGGGATCCACGCGGCTCCCGAGCTGGCGCTCGCCGTACATACGCGCACGGAGGGCAACGCGTTCTTCGCCCGCGAGATCCTCGCGCTGCTGCTCGCCGAGGGGCGCCTCGAGGATCCGCCCGCCGACCTGCCGCTGCCCGACGGCGTGCGCGACACGATCCGCCGCCGCCTCGAGCCGCTCGACGCGCAGGCCGTCCACACGCTCGGGCTGGCCGCGATCCTCGGCCGCACCTTCACGCTCGCCACGCTCGAGCATGCGTCCGAGCTCGATCGCGACCGCGTGCTCGCCGCGCTCGACAGCGCGGCCGAGCTGGGCATCGTCCAGGAGATCCCCGCGACGGTCGGCCAGTACCGCTTCGGCCACGGGCTCATCGGGGACACGCTGCTCGCCGACATGACCGCCGCCGAGCGGATGGCCGCGCACGAGGTCGCCGGCGAGGCGCTCGAGCAGGTCTACCGCGGGGCGATCGACGCGCACCTGCCGGAGCTCGCCTACCACTTCCTGTCGGCGGCGCCGCGCGGGGACCTCTACAAGGCCGTCGACTACGCGCAGCGCGCCGGCCAGCGCGCGCTCGAGAGCCTCGCCTACGAGCAGGCCGCCGAGCTGTTCGGGCGCGCGCTCGAGGCGCTGTCGCTGCTCGAGGCCGACGTCCCGCGGCGCGCCGCGCTCCTGCTCGGCCAGGGCACCGCCCAGTCGCGCGCCGGGCGCCCCGACGCGCGCGCCACGTTCGAGCAGGCGATCGCCGCGGCGCGCTCGATCGGCGCGCACGAGACCTTCGCGCGCGCCGCGCTCGCCGCCGGCCCGTTCGCGCTCGCGCCCGGCATCGTCGACGAGGCCCACGTCGCGCTGCTCGTCGAAGCCCTCGACCGGATCGGCCCCGAGGACGACCCGCTGCGGGTGCGGCTCCTCAGCTCGCTCGCGCGGGCGCTCTATTGGTCCGACAGCGCGCCGCGCCGGGTCGCGCTCGTCGAGGAGGCGCTCGACATGGCGCACCGCCTCGGCGACGACGCCACGCTGGCGTTCGCGCTGTCGTCGGCGCAGCTCGCGACGTGCGGGCCCGACAACACCGAGCAGGGCCTCGAGTGGCTGCGCACGCTGTTCGCGCTGAGCGAGCGCGCGGGCGAGTCGACGCTGACGCTGGACGCGCGCAGCCGCCACGTGGACGTCCTGCTCGAGCTCGACGACCTGGCTGGCGCGGACATGGCGATCGAGATGGCCGAGCGGCTCGCCACGGCGGCGCGCGACCGCCGGGCGATGGCGTTCGTCCCGCTGCAGCGCGCGCGGCGGGTCACGATCGAGGGGCGCTTCGAGGAAGCGAGAAGCCTGCTTGCGAGCGTCGCCGCGATCAGCGACCAGCTGCCGGACACGACGATCCCGCTGTCGGTCGACTCGCAGCTCGTCGTCCTGGACTGGATCCAGGGCGGCCCGCGCGAGATCGGCGAGGTGGTGCGCGGCTACGCGGACGGCGTGCCCGCGATGCCGGTCTGGCGCGCGGTGCTCGCCGCCGCGCTGGCCGACGCGGGCCGCGGCGCCGAGGCGCAGGTCGAGTTCGACCGCCTCGCGGCCGACGACTTCTCGGCGCTGCCGCGCGACAACGTCTGGTTCGGGGCGATGGCCGCGCTGACGGAGACCGTGGCGGCGCTGGACCTGAGCGAGCGCGCGCTGGCGCTGCACGCGCAGCTCGCGCCGTTCGCGGGGCGCAACATCGTGACGCCGACCGTGGCGTTCCTCGGGCCGGTCGACATGTGGCTCGGGATCCTCGCGCGCGTCGGCGGCCAGGTCGACCGGGCGCTCGAGCACTTCGCGCGGGCGCGGGCGGCGGCGACCCGCAACGGGGATCGCATGAGCATCGCGCGGATCGCCGCCGAGGAGGCCGCCGCGCTGTTTCGCCACGGCGGAGCCGGCGAGCGAGCTCGCGCCGAGCAGCTCCTCGAGCAGGCCACCGCCGAGTGCGAGGACATGGGCCGCCCTTCGGTGCTCGACCAGATCGCGCGGCTGCGCGAGCGCATGGCCGGCGGCGCGATCCCGGCGCCCGCGCCCGAGCCGGTCCGCGCGTCGCCGAAGGCCGGCGCCCGGCCCGCGCGCGCCGCCGCGCCGCCGCCGCCGGACCGTGTGCCGACGCTGCGGCGCGTCGGCGACGTCTGGACGATCGACGACGGTCGCACGCAGCTGCACCTCAACGACGGCCGCGGCGTGCGGCTGCTCGCCCTGCTGCTGCAGTATCCCGGCCGCGAGATCCACAGCCTCGACCTCGTCGCGATCGTCGACGGCACCGCGAAGACCGGCGCCAGCGGCCAGTCCGGCGAGCAGGAGACGGGGCGCTTCGGCGTGCAGGGCGGCGCCGGACCGCGGCTGGATGCCAAGGCCAAGGCGGCGTACCGGGCGCGCACCGCCGAGCTGCGCGCCGAGGTCGCCGAGGCCGAGAAGCTCGGCGACGGCGCGCGCGCCGGCAGGGCGCGCAACGAGCTTGACTTCGTCAGCCGCGAGCTCGACCTCGCGGTCGGGATCGGCGGGCGCGACCGCAGCGAATCCGGCTCGCACGCCGAGCGCGCGCGGGTGAACGTCACGCGCGCGATCCGCTCCACGCTGAAGCGCATCGCCGGCTACGACGCGCGGCTCGGGCGCGAGCTCGAGGCCGCCATCCGCACCGGCACGTTCTGCGTCTACGAGCCCGATCCGCGCCGCCCGGTGCGCTGGGCCGTCGACGACACCGGGCGGCCGTAGCACGGCCGGTCACCCTGGCTGTACGGCGTTCATACGAACGTCACGCCGTGTGGCCATGGACGACACGCCGAAGCACACGTTCCTCTTCGCCGATCTCGTCGGCTTCACGGCCTTCACCGAGCGCGTCGGTGACGAAGCCGCGGCCGACGCCGCGGTCGCCTTTCAGTCCGCCACCGCCCGTCTGGCCTCCACCTACGACTGCGACGTCGTCAAGAGCCTCGGCGACGCCGTGATGATCCACGGCCGCGACGCCGCGCGGGTCGTCGCGCTCGCGCTGCGCATCGCGCGCGAGCTGGCCGGCGAGCGCTGGTGCCCGCCCGTGCGCATGGGCGTGCACTCCGGCACCGCCGTCCGGCGCGGCGGCGATTGGTACGGCTCGACGGTCAACGTCGCGGCGCGCCTGACGGACGCGGCCGCGGCCGGCGAGGTGCTCATCAGCCTGACGACGCGGGAGCTGCTCGCCTCGCCCGCGCCGATGACGATCGCCGATCGCGGCGCGCGGAGCTTCAAGAACGTCGGCTCGCCGGTCGGCGTGTTCGCCGCGGCCGCCTGAGCGGCGGCGGGGCTTGCGGGGCCGGGGTGGCGTGCGCCTGGGGCGCGTGCGCCGGCGCTCAAAACAAAGAGAGGACGCCACGGGGAAGAGGCGCCCTCTCTTAGACCGGGTGGCTGTCCCTAGCCTGTCGTCTCCCTCTTGGCGTAAGGCTGCAGCGAACGGTGTTCATTCGGACTGAACGGCGCCTGCGGCCCGATGAGCCGGAATCCGGCCGCATCGATGCGCCACGACGTCCATCGAGTTGGGACCAAACGGCCAATGACGGGTGGTCGTGGCGTCCGTACGCTGAGGCGCCGGATGCGGGAAGCATGGATCTACGGCGATGGACCGCTGGCGCCCCAGGCCGCGCACCTGCTCGCGGAGCTGGGCTTCGGGCCGCGGCGGATCACGACGGGCGCGCTGCGGCCGGTGCCCAACGGCTCGGCGTCGTGCTTCCCGGCGCTCGTCCTGCTGCTCGTCGGCGAGTCCGACGGCGCGCTCGCGCCGGACGCGCTGCTGCGCCGCCTGCGGGCCGACATCGACCTCTGCGACGTGCCGCTCGTCGTGGCGATCGACGCGGCTCGCGCCGGGTCGTGGGTCTCGGCGCTGGACGCCGACGAGATCATCGTGCACCCGCTGCGCATCGAGGAGCTCGGCGTGCGGATCGCCCGCGCGCGCAGCCAGCACGGGATCGTCACGCGGGACGTCATCACGCTCGGCCCGCTGGACATCGACCTCGCCGCGTACGAGGTGCGCCTCGACGGCGAGCCGCTCGAGCTCACGCACATGGAGTACCGGCTGCTCGAGCTGCTCGCGACGCATCCGCAGCGCGTCTACTCGCGCGAGCGCCTGCTGAGCCGGATGTGGGGCCACGACCACGCCGCCAACGCGCGCACGGTCGACGGGCACGTGGGCCGGCTGCGCGCGAAGCTCGGGCCCGAGCACGGGTCGCGGATCCGCACGGTGCGCAACGTGGGGTATCGCTTCGAGGCCTGACATTGCGTGCAGCATGCTGCACCGGCGCGTATGCTGATCTGCATGCGGACCACGGTCGATCTCCCCGACGCGCTCCTGGAGGACGCTCGCCGCCGCGCCGCCGACGAGGGCACGACGCTGACGGCGCTGCTCGCCGACGGGCTGCGCATGCGCCTCGAGCGCCGGCCGGCGGCGGCTGCGCAGCGACGTCCGCTGCCGCGCTCGCCCAACGGCGGGGGCATGCACCCGTGGATCGATCCGGCGTCCAACGGATCGCTTCTCGACGCGGCGGACGACGACGGTGCTGCTGCCTGACGTCAACGTCCTGCTCGCCGGATTTCGCGGCGACCACGTCCATCACGAGCCGGCGCGGGCGTTTCTCGAAACGGCGCGCGCCGGCAGCGCGACGCTGGGTCTGAGCGACGTCGCGCTGTCCGCGCTCATCCGGCTCGCGACGAACCCCGGCGTGTTTGCGCGGCCCGACCGCGTGGCGGACGTGCTCGCCTACATCGAGGTCCTGTGCGAGTCGCCGGGGCAGATCCTGCTCGCCGGGGTCGATCATTGGCCGCGCTTCGCCGCGCTGTGCCGCGACGTACAGCTGCGCGGCAACCTCGTGCCCGACGCCTACCTGGCCGCGCTCGCGCTCGAGCAGCGCGCGGAGCTCGTCACGTTCGACCGTGGGTTCGGGCGCTATCCCGGGCTTCGCTGGCGCAGCCTGCTGGACGGATGAGCGCGCGGCGCTATGCTCGCCAGGTAGTTGTTCGCACAACGAAAGGACGTCGAGCCGTGCACGTCGAGATCTGGTCGGACATCGCCTGTCCCTGGTGCTACGTCGGCAAGCGCCGCTTCGAGACCGCGCTCGCCGGCTTCGAGCATCGCGACGGTGTGCGGGTCACGTGGCGCTCCTTCGAGCTGGACCCGAGCGCGCCCGCCGAGCGCACCGGCGACGGCGCGCAGCACCTCGCCGACAAGTACGGCATGAGCCGCGACGAGGCGCTCGCGGCGCAGCAGCGCCTGACCGACGTCGCGGCCGGCGAGGGGCTCGCCTTCCGCTTCGACCGCTCGCGCGGCGGCAACACGTTCGACGCGCACCGCGTCGTGCACCTCGCGGCCGACCACGACCTGCAGGACGCGATGAAGGAGCGCATCATGCGCGCCTACCTCGAGGAGGGCGAGCTCATCTCCGACGCGGCCGTACTCGAGCGGCTGGCGGTCGAGGTCGGCCTCGACGCAGGTGAGGTGCGCTCCGTGCTCGCGGGCGATCGCTACGCGGACGAGGTGCGCGCCGACGAGCGCACCGCCGCCGGGCTCGGCATCCACGCGGTGCCGTTCTTCGTCGTCGACCGCAAGATCGGGGCGTCGGGCGCGCAGCCGCCGGAGGTCCTGCTCGAGCTGCTGCGCCAGGCGTGGCCGGAGCAGCCCGCGGTGCAGGTCGTCGCCGACGGCGCGACTTGCGGGTCCGACGGCTGCTGAGCGCGACCGTAGGATTGCTCGCATGAGCATCGTGAAGATCAACGCCATCACGGTCCCGCGGGACCGCTTCGACGAGTTCGAGCGGCGGTTCGCCTCGCGCGCCGGGAAGGTGTCCAGCGCCGAGGGCTTCGAGGCCTTCGAGCTGCTGCGCCCCAACGACGAGCGCGAGGTCTGCCTCGTGCTCACGCGCTGGCGCTCCGAAGACGACTTCAAGGCGTGGGTCTCGGGGCCGGACTTCCGCGCCGGCCACGCGCAGCACCGCACCGGCGGGCCGGTCGGCACGAGCAGCGAGATCTGGTCCTTCGACGTGCTCGAGCTCGAGGGGCCGGCCGAGCCCTGAGCCCGGCCGTCGTCACCGCGCTGACGACGACGCCCGTCAAGGGGCTGCGCGTCGTCACGCGTGACGCGATGACGCTGACGGCGGCGGGCGCGCCGGACGACCGCCGCTTCTACCTCGTCGACGAGCGCGGCCGGCTCGTCAACGGCAAGCACGTCGGCGAGCTCGGCACGGTCGTCGCGGACTACGACCACGCGCAGCTCGCGCTGTCGCTGACGTTCCCGGACGGCTCGCAGGTGCGCGGCACGGTCGCGCACGGCGAGCCGTTCGACACGCGCCTGCTGTCGCGCCGTCAGTCCGCGCGGCCGGTGCTCGGCCCGTGGTCGTATGCGCTGTCGGCGTGGTTTGATCGCGCGGTGCGTCTCGTCGAGGGGGTCGACCGCTCGGCGGTGGACCGCGACGGCGCAGGCGCGGTGAGCCTCATCTCGCGCGCCTCGATCGAAGGCCTCGCGCGCGCGGCCGGCGAGCCGAGCGTCGATGCGCGCCGGTTTCGCATGCTCGTCGAGATCGACGGCGTCGATGCGCATGCCGAGGACGGGTGGGTCGGCGCGCGGGTGCGGATCGGCGGCGCGCTCGTGTGCTTCGGCGGGCACATCGGGCGCTGCTCGATCACAACGCGCCATCCCGAGAGCGGCGCCGTCGACCTCCCGGTGCTTGACATCTTGCGCGGCTATCGCAGCGGGCTCGACACGACCGAGCCGCTGCCGTTCGGCGTCTACGGCGAGGTGATCGAGGGTGGGCGCGTGGCCGTCGGCGACGCCGTCGAGCTCGAGCCCGTGAGCTGAGCGCGCTTGCGGGCGATGACGTCGCAGACCTCGCGGCGCGTCAGCTCGATCGCTCCGGCTTGCACCGCTTTGGCGCGCCGCTCCTCGTCGAGGTCGTAGTGATCGATCCAGGGCCTGCGGGGCCTCGACTGAAAGCGCCTGCGCTCGCAGCCGAGCGCCGCGGCGAAGGCGTGCAGCTCGTCCTCGTCGTCCGCGAGCAGGTGGCACCAGAAACGGTCGTGGCGCTCCCAGATCGCTCGGTCGACGTAGACGGCCACGGCCTCGCGCTCGAGCTGTTTAGCGCCGGCGGGCGGCCGGGCCGGCCTTGCAGCCCTTGATGCCGGTGTCGAGCTGCGCCTGCGACGGCGGGTCGGCGGCGAGCAGCTCCGGGACGGTGACCATGCGCAGGTGCCGCGCCTTCAGCGCGGGGAGGATCGAGCGCATCGCGCGGATCGTCTGGCCGCGGTTCTCGTGCATGAGCACGATCGAGCCGGGGCCCGCGTGCTTGCGCACGCGGGCCGAGATCTCGTGGAAGCTCGCCGGTGGCGTGATGCGCGAGTCGGTCGAGTCGACGTCCCACAGGATCTCGGCCATCTTCTGGCGGCGGATCTCGCGATCGAGCTGCGGGGTGCGAGCGCCGTACGGCGGGCGGAAGAGGTCGACGGGGTCGCCGGCCGCGCGCAGGGCCTTCGCCTTGGAGTCTGTCGGGAAAGTCGTCGGAGGTCGGGGTGGTTCAGCCGCGGTTGTGGGCGCCGCCCAATTCCGACGGCGATGCTGGTTGCATCGACGAGGAATTTGTGTGGCGATCCACAGCCGCGGATGAGCCGCATCCGGCTCCGAGGACTTTTTCGACAGGCTCCTTGCCGGCTGTCGCCGCCGCAGCCGGCGATCACGGCCGCTGCTGCGGCCAGCGTGGCGAGAGTGGCGCCGGCGCCGCGCCGGCCTCGCCGCCGCTCAACCCACCGCGCTCGGTTCGCGTCGTGCGGCACGCGTCCATGATGGCATCGGCCTCCGTCGGCGACCGGCGGATCTACACGCGATCCGGCACCCGCTCGCGAGGCGTGGCGCCGAGCCGTCGCAGCAGCGCGTCCCATGCGGCAGCGCGTGTTGCGGCGACGTGCGGGCCGCCGTCGCGCGCGCCGACACCCGGCGGCAGGACGATCCCCTCGCCCGGGTCACCTGCGCGCGCGCCGATACTCGGCGCCGGGATGACCCCTTGCGCGTGCTCCTCGCCGAAGGGGTCGATGGCGGGCAGCACGAGGATCGGCGGCGCTGCCGCGGGCACGGCGGCGAGGCGCTCGCGGGCGAGGTCCAGCGGGTCGGCGATGTTTCGCGACGCGACGACGACCAGCACGAGCGCGCCGCGCGACGCGAGCAGCGGGGCGGCGAGCGCCGCCGCGCGCTCCTGCGCGGGGCCACTCGTCGCGTCCACGATGACCGTCGCGCACGGCTGCGGCCGCGCCGGGACGTGCAGCGTCGCGGCGAGGCCGTCGCGCCAGCGCCGGACGCGGACGCCGTCGGCGACGAGCCGGCGCGTGATCGCGCGCGTCGCCGCGCGTCCGTCCGCCGTCTCGGCGCGCACCTCGATGCTCAGCGGGCGCAGCGAGCGCAGCGCCGCGACGGCACCCGTGCTGTCCTTCGCCGGCACCCAGCGCGCCATGAGGTCCTCGGCGCGCGCGGCCGTCGCGCGCCAGATCCGGTCGTCGTCGTCGCGATAGCGGGCGCGCCAGGTCAGCTCGGCCGCGGGCCCGGCACCACGTACGCGCAGCAGGATCGGCTCGTCGAGCAGGCCGTCCGCGGACCCGCGGATCTCGAGTGCGCTGGCGGGGACGGCCACGCCCACAGCATGAAGGGCGGGTGTGAGACACTGCCCCGCGATGTCCGAGCCGCTCACGGGTCGCTGCCTCTGCGGAGCTGTGCGCTTCGAGCTCGGCGAGCCGCCGGGCGACGCGGGCTACTGCCATTGCACACGCTGCCAGCGGCGCACCGGCACGGCAGCCTCGGCGTCCGCGCGCGCGGACGGCAACGCGCTCGAGGTGCTCTCCGGCGAGGAGCTCGTCACCTGGTGGCGCCATGAGGACGGCGGCTTCGAGAAGGCCTTCTGCCGATCGTGCGGCGGGCATCTGTTCAGCCGCAACCCCGACGACCACGCACAACTTGCCGTGCGCATGTCGGCGTTCGACAGCGATCCGGGCGTGCGCCCGAGCTTCCGCCAGTGGGTCGCGTTCGCCGCGCCATGGGAGCCGATCCCCGACGACGGCCTGCCGCGCTACCCCGAGCGCCGCCCGGCCTGACCCCGAGGGAGCCTTACCAGGCGTGCGTCAGGCCGCCGTCGACGAGCAGCGACTGGCCGGTGACGTAGCTCGCCTGCGCCGAGCACAGGAAGACCGCGGCGGCGGCGATCTCCTCGGGCGTGCCGAGCCGGCCGGCGGGAACCTGCTCGGCCGCGACGGCCTGCGCCGCCTCCATGCTGCCGTAGCCCGACGCGATCCGGTCGGTGGCGATCCGCCCCGGCAGCACGGCGTTGAACGTCACGCCGTCGGCGGCGGACTCGCGCGCGAGGTGCTTCATCCCGGCGAGCAGCCCCGGCCGGTTGACGTTCGAGAGCTGCAGGCCGGCCAGCGGCTCGCGCGCC
Source organism: uncultured Actinomycetes bacterium (assembly GCA_963743055.1). Taxonomy (GTDB): domain Bacteria; phylum Actinomycetota; class Thermoleophilia; order Solirubrobacterales; family Solirubrobacteraceae; genus CADCVQ01. Next base: position 314,690 of record CAVUOK010000014.1, read on the forward strand.
GCGCTCGACGACACCGCCACGACGCGGCCGAAGCCGCGCGAGCGCATCGCCGGCACGACCCGCTTCAGGATGAGCATCGGCGACACGACGAGGGACCGGTACGCGGCCTCCCACTCCTCGGCGTTCGGCCCCAGCGGGTCCTCGAAGCGCGGCGGCCCGCCGGTGTTCGCGACGTAGACGTCGATCGGCCCGAGGTCCGCCTCGACAGCGTCGAGCAGCGGGTCGATCGCGCCGAGGTCGTCGCTGTCGAAGACGTACCCGCGCCCGCCGATCGCCGCGGCGACCTCCTCGACGCCCGCGGCCGACCGTGCGGCGACCGCCACCGAAGCGCCCTCCGCCGCGAGCGCCACGGCGATCGCCCGCCCGATCCCGCGCGACGCGCCCGTCACGAGCGCGACCCTGCTGTCGAGGCCGAGGTCCATCAGCGCTGCCGCCCCGGCGCGGAGGGGGCGCGGTGGACGGCGGCGATCGGCTCGCCGCCAGCGCCGGTGAGGCGGCCGCGGAGGGCCGCGATCGAGCGACGCGCGATCACGACGACGGCGCCCGCGCGATGACGGCCATGCGGTCGCGGAAGTCCGGCGCCCACATGCGATCGGCGACACGCGCGACCTGCGCGCCGCGCACGAGCGCCCGCGCGACCGCAGGCGAGTAGCCGCCGATTCGCTCGAGGTAGTAGCGGACGCTGAACGCCTTCGGCGCGGTGTCGATCTCGAGCACCTCCCAGCCGTGGCGCTCAAGCAGCGTGCGGATCGAGTCGCGCGTGAAGAACTGCACGTGGGTCGGGATCACCGACCACCAGCGCTTGCCGAGCCTGCGGGCGACGACGCTGCCGGCGTCGGGCAGCGCCATCCATGCCACGCCGCCGGGCATGAGCAGGGCGGCCATGCGGTCGAGCGCCTCGCCGGGCCGCGGCAGGTGCTCGATGACGTCGCCCATGACGATCGCGTCGTACTCGCCGAGCGGCAGCGGCGCGGTGAAGAGCTCGCCGGTGCGCACGTCGAGGCCGAGCGTGTCGCGCGCGTAGGCCGATGCGAACTGCGACGGCTCGACGCCGACGGTCTCCCAGCCGCGCTTGCCGGCTTCGGACATGAGGAAGCCGACCCAGCAGCCGAGGTCCAGCAGCCGCCGGGGGCGCTGGGCGCCGTTGCTCTGGTGCGGCAGCAGGTGACTCTCGATGCGCGCGAGCGCGCGGCGGGCGGTCTCGCGCTGGCCGGCCTCCTCGTCGACGTAGTCGTCGGACGCGGCGTCGGAGTACGCGCTTTCGAGGACCGCGTCGGCGGGCATCGGATCGGTCTGGCGGTGGCCGCACGCCGTGCAGCGCACGAGATCCGACAGCGCCGTGCCGAACTTGTCGGTGGAGGGGATCAGCCCGTCCGGCCCCGCGTCCCCCGCCACCTTGAGGTGCGCCACGAGCCCGGACGCACCGCAGGCGCTGCAGCTCGTCACCGGTCGCAGCCTACGAGGTCGCCGCGCGGCGCCGCCATGCGCCGACGGGACGGGCCCGCCGGCAGCGCGCGACGGTGGCAGTACGCGGGCGCCGGTCTGCATCCCGTCGTGCATGCCATGCGCGGCGGCGCGCTCGACGATGCGGTCCAGTCGCGTCGCAGGTACGCCTCGCCGCCGATGATCGTCAGCTCGTGCGTGCCGAGCCGCGCGAGCTGGTCGACGACTCGAGCGCGTCGCCGGGTGCGTCGAGACGCAAACCCGACGTGCCATTGGCGGGGCCCTCTACGATCAGCGGGTGGTCGAGCGGCACCTGTCCCTGGTGAGCGTCGTCGCGCCGATGCTCAACGAGGAGGGCACGGCGCGCGTGTTCTGCGAGCGCGTTCGCACGGCGTGCGACGGCCTGCCGTGGGAGCTCGTCATCGTCGACGACGGCTCGAGCGACGAGACGCCGACGATCCTCGCCGAGATCGCCGCAACAGATCCGCGCGTGAAGGTCGTCACGCTGTCGCGCAACTTCGGCCATCAGATGGCGATCACAGCCGGTCTGGATCATGCGAAGGGCGACGCTGTCGTCATGATCGACGCCGACCTGCAGGACCCGCCGGAGCTCATCCCGACGATGCTCGAGCACTGGCGCGCGGGCTCGGACGTCGTCTACACGATGCGCACGAACCGCCAGGGCGAGTCGCGCTTCAAGGTCGTGACCGCGCGCTGGTTCTACGGGATCATGGGCCGCGTCTCGGCCGTGCCGCTCGCCTCGAACTCCGGCGACTTCCGGCTGCTGAGCCGGCGCGCGCTCGACGCCCTGCTCGAGATGCGCGAGCGCAACCGCTACCTGCGCGGGATGACGTCGTGGGTCGGCTTCACGCAGACGGCGCTGCCATACGACCGCGAGGCGCGCCACGCCGGCGAGACGAAGTACCCGATCCGCAAGATGGTCCACTTCGCGCTGGACGCGATCGCGTCGTTCTCGAACGTCCCGCTTCAGCTCGCGACGATCGCGGGCTTCATCTTCGCCGCGATCGCGTTCCTCGCCGTCCCGGTCGCGATCGCGTTCCGGATCTTCGGGCAGTTCTTGCCGGGGATCACGACGACCGTCGTCGCCGTGCTGCTGCTCGGCGGCTTTCAGCTCATCGCGATCGGGCTGATCGGCGAGTACGTCGGGCGCATCTACGACGAGGTCAAGCGGCGCCCGCTGTACATCGTGCGCGACCGGGCGAACGTCGGCACCGCCGAGGATGAGCGCGAGCGCACCCCCGCCAGCTAGGGCAGCTGGGCGGCAGCGGGCGCTGACGGCGCTCGGCGCGACGATCTCCCTCGCGGCCCTGGCCGGGGTGCTGCTGTGGGCCCTGCACCAGGAGCCGCCGTCGCTGCCGGACTCGCCGACGCAGCTCGCCGCGCTCGCTGGCGCGATCCTCGTGTACCTCGGCGGCTGCGCGGCGCGCGGCGAGCGCTGGCAGGAGCTGCTCGAGCACAACGGCGTGCGGGCCCGCCGTGCCGACACGTACAGCCTCGTCGCCGTCGGCTACCTCGGCAACAACGTCCTGCCGGCGCGCGCCGGCGACGCGCTGCGCGTCTTCTTCCTCACCCCGCGCGCGCGGACCGACGCGCGCAGCGTCATCGGGACGATCGTCGCCGAGCGGCTGCTCGACGTCGTGCTGCTCGTCGGGCTGTTCGTCGTCCTCGCGTACGGCGTCCTCGGCGGCGTCGACGTCCCGTCGGCGGGCCGGTTCGCCTTCGCGGCGCTCATCGTCCTGGGGATCGTCGCGCTGCTCGCCGCGGTGGCGCTCGTCCTGCATCGCCGCGGGCGGCTGCGCCACGCGCTCGACTTCCTCGCGCCGATGGGCGATGCGACGCGGCGCATGCGCGGTCGCCACGGCGTCGCGCTGCTCGCGTGGTCGGCGCTGATCTGGGGGCTCGAGTGGGGCTCGTGGTGGCTCGCGGCGCAGGCCGCCGGCCTGGACCTCGGCGTGCTCGACGTCGGCTATCTCATGGGCCTTGCGACGGTCTTCGTCCTCGTCCCGAGCGGGCCGGGGTACGTCGGGACGTTCGACGCGGCGCTCGTGTTCGGCTTGCACGCGCTCGGCCACACGGAGTCCGTGCTCTCGTACCTGCTGCTGCTGCGCTTCGTCATCGCGGTGCCGATCACGCTGATCGGCCTCGCGGCGCTGGCGGGCCGCTTCGGCGGGATCGCGCGGATGCGCGCGGCGGTGCGGGCATGAGGGTCGCTGTCTTGGGCGCCGGCGTAGCCGGCCTCGTGTGCGCGTACCGGCTGACGTCGGCGGGCCACGTCTGCGACGTCTACGAGCGCTGGCCGGGGCTGGGCGGCCAGGCGGCGACGCTCGACGTCGGCGGCGGCGAGCTGCTCGAGCGCTACTACCACCACCTGTTCACGAGCGACCGGCACATCGTCGCGCTGTACGACGAGCTCGGGATGCCCGACGAGCTCGAGTGGCGCCAGTCGTCGATGGCGTTCTTCGTCGACGGGCGCCAGTGGGCGTTCAACGGCGCGCTGGACCTGCTGCGCTTCCGGCCGCTGCCGCTGCTGGCGCGCGTGCGGATGGGGCTCGCGGTGCTGCTGCTGCAGAAGCGCGCACATGAGGCGGGGCCGTTCGAGTCGATCACCGCGCGCGAGTGGATCGAGTCGCGGATGGGCCGGGCGCCGTGGCGCAAGATCTGGGGGCCGCTCTTGCGCGGCAAGTTCGGCGAGCGCGCGGAGGACATCTCGATGGCGTGGCTGTGGAGCAAGCTGACGCTGCGCCGCCAGCTCGAGGGCGACGAGGCACGCCAGGAGCAGCTCGGCTATCCGCGCCACTCGTGGGAGCTGCTGTTCGGCGCCTTGCGCGACGCGATCGAGGCCGGCGGAGGGCGCGTGCTGATCGACCGCCCGGCGGCGGGGCTGTCGCGCGAGGGCGAGGGCTTCGTCGTGGTGGCCGGGGCGGGCGGGTCCTTCCGCCGTGGGCACGACCCGCGCGTGTTCGCCCGGCTCGGCGCGGAGGGCGCGGAGGGCGAGTCCGCCGCGGGCGGCAAGGGCGCCGCGGTGGCTGGCGAGGATCCGGCGGGCGAGCCCGGCGCGGGCGGCAAGAGCGCTGCGGTCGCTGGCGAGGGCGTGGCGGGCGAGCGCTACGACGCGGTCGTCGCGACCGTCCCGAACGACGTCTTCCTCGGCCTCCTCGACGACGACCTCGCAGCGCAGATCGGCGACGGATACCTCGACCGCCTGCGCACGACGGAGTACCACACCGCGCTCTGCCTGCTGCTCGAGCTCGACCGCCGCTTCTCGCCGTTCTACTGGACGAACATCGCCGACACGACGATCCCGTTCGTCGGCCTCATCGAGCACACGAACTTCATCGACCCGCAGCGCTACCAGGGCCGCCGCTTCCTCTACGTCGCCAACTACCTCGCCCCCGGCGACCCGCTGCTCGCGCTCACGCCCGGCGAGCTGCTCGCCGCCTACCTCCCGGGTCTGCAGGCCGTGCAGCCGGAGTTCTCGGAGGACTGGATCGTGCGGCGGTGGCTGCACCGCGAGCCCGCGGCGCAGCCGATCGTCACGGTCGGCTACCACAAGCGGATCCCGCCGTTCGCGACCGGCGTCCCCAACCTCGTCCTCGCCAACACGACCCAGATCTATCCCGAGGACCGCGGCACGAACTACAGCGTCCGCCTCGGCGGCGACGCCGCGCGCGCGCTGCTTGACGCAGCCGGCTGACATTCGGCGGCGTTGGTGCTATCCATCAGAGGCATGCTCGTCCTCGCGCTCGCGATCGCCGTGATGTCGATGGTCTGGTATTTCGCCGTGCGCAAGCCGCGCGTGGATCCGGCGATCCGGCGCGCGGGCGTCGCGTGCGCGATCTTCTGCGTCGCCGTCGCGGTGGCACTGCGCGCCGGGCCGGTGGCCGGCGTGCTGCTCGTCGTGACCGTGGCGTCGCTCGTGCTCTGGCTGCGCATGCGCGGCAGGGGCGGCGACGACCCGGGCGACGACGGTCGCGATCCGCCGTCCGGGCCCGAGCCCGACCCCGGGCCCGACGGCGACGACGCGCTGCGCCCCGAGCTGCTGGACCCCGACGCGTTCGACCGTGCGCGCGCCGAGTGGGAGCGCGAGCTGCCAAAGCGTGGCTGAGCGGCCGCCTCCAAGCCGCAACGGTGCGAGGATGAACGCCGTGCGTAGCTGGCTGCCGCTGACCCTGTCGTCGCTCGCGCTCGTCGTCGCGCTGACGGGCGTCGGCCCGGCGGATGCCCAGCGCGCCGTGCAGCGAGCGCTGTTCGCGGTGAACGCGGGCAAGGTGCAGGGCGTCCAGGTCTCCAAGAAGCCGCGTGCCGGCCGGCTGCTCCCGCTCGATTCCAACGCACGCTTCCCGGAGTCCGTGCTCCCGTCCACGGCGCGCGGGCCGCGGGGGCCGCAGGGCCCGGCCGGCCCGTCGGGCACACTGGTGAACCCCTACATGTTCCGCGCGCACAAGATCGCCGCGCAGGACTCGGTGGCCGTCACGGCCAACAAGGTCGTCCTCGGCGGCGAGGACTACGACCCGCACAACGACTACGACCCGGCCACCTCGCGCTACACCGCCCCGATCGCGGGCTACTACCAGTTCTCGTCGTCGGTCTCGATCTGCTGCGCCGGCGGGCGGATGTTCACCTCGCTGACGACCGCGCGCCCCGGCCAGACGATCCGCGGCACCGACACCACGGTCCCCGGGCTCAACCGCTCGGTGGCGTCCGGGCTCATGAAGCTCGAGGCGGGCGACGTCGTCGAGCTGTTCGTCTGGACGGAGCTCGCCAGCAACGTGCCGGTCGAGGACGGGCAGACGTTCATCTCGGGCTCGCTCGTCTCGACGGGCTGAACGCTGGCCCGCGGGGGCCGGGCCGCGTCAGCCGGCCGGGTCGTGGCAGACGGCCTCGACGTTGTGGCCGTCCGGGTCGAGCACGAAGGCGCCGTAGTAGCCGGGGTGGTAGATCTCGCGCACGCCGGGCCCGCCGTTGTCGGTCCCGCCCGCGGCCAGGGCGGCCGCGTGGAACGCGTCGACGGTCGCACGATCGGGCGACACGAACGCGACGTGCACGTGCTCCGCACCGCTGCCCGGGCGCAGCCAGAGCTCAGGCTTGCCGCCTGTTCCCAGCCCGGCGGTGCCGGGGAACTCCATGAGCGCCGAGATGCCGAGCGGCGCCAGGGCCAGCTCGTAGAAGCGCTTGGACGTCGCGAGGTCCGAGACGTTGATGACGACGTGGTCGAGGATCGGCATGGTCCTACAGGAGGGCGGAGAGGATCGCGCCGATGACGACGCCGGCGAGCACCGCCGAGCCGAGGACGACCGTCAGCACGCCCACGACGAGCGAGCGCGGCACGAGCCTGCCGGCGCGCCGCGCGACGGCCTTCGGGCGCATCGTGCGCAGGACGGCGAAGCTGCCGAATGCGCGGCCGATCCAGCCGCCGCCCCAGCGCTCGACCTCGGCGGCGCGGAGGCGCTGCTCCCAGGCGAGCACCATCGCACGCGCCTCGCGCCGGGCGGTGCGGCGGCGGCGAGGCAGTCCGTCGAGGCGCTCGCGCCAGTAGACGAGCGAGTCGCGCGCGTCGGCGGGCGACGGCCCGCGCAGCGACTCGAGAGCGTCGTCGTCGTGCGCGTGCGGTGCCATCGCGGGCATGCGCCGATCATAGATCGCCACGGAGGCCGCGTCCTCCGTTGCGCCACGGATCGCTCCCGCGCGCGCCCGCCTCCTCAGCCGCGACGCGCGGTCGTTCCCGCGCTCCCCGGCGCCGACTGCGCGCGCGGAGCCATGGGACACCTCGCCCCCCGCGACGAACTGCAGCGGCGCGCGACTTCCGCGCCGCCGCGCCGTTTCAGCAGCATGCGCACATCCGTCCTCTCAGCTCTCGCGCTCGCCTCCGCGTTCGCCGCAGTCCCGGGCACGGCTGGCGCCGCCGCCCCGTGGTCCGAGCCGGACACCGTGGCCGGGACGCCGCAAGCCAACCCCTTCACGACCAACATCTCACTCGGCAACGCCGACCGCGGCGTGCTCGGCTTCACGAGCGGCGTGCCGCCCGTTTCGGCCTGCTCGCAGATCGGCGCGGTGGCCGGCGTCGGGCACGGCGCGCCCGGTACCCCGCGCACGCTGCAGCCCTACGACCTCGCCGCCCCCCCGGTCGCCTACGCCAACCTGCGGGCGATCATCGTCCAGCGGCGCGGGCTGGACCGCGACTGCACGACGTCGCGGCTGGCGGTGAACCTCGCGTCGCTGCCGGGCTCGCTCGGCCCGCGCCGCATCCTCGACGACTCGGTCAAGCTGGACGACGTCGCTGTCGCGGTCAACGCGGAGGGCCAGGCCGCGATCGCTTGGACGGAGAACAACGGCTTCGCCGGGCGGCGCGCGAACGCCGACCGGCTCTACCTCTCGCTGCGGCCCGCGGGCGGGCGCTTCGGCAAGGCGTCGGTGCTCGTCGGCAGCGGCAAGATGTCGGGCGTGAGCGTCGCCTATGGCGCTGACGGCGACCTCCTCGTCGCGTTCGAGCGCCAGTCGATCGACCGCTCCGGCAACCCCGGCGAGCGGCGCGTGCAAGCGCGCTTTCGCCGCGCCGGTCACGGGTTCGGGACGATCACGGATCTCGGGCCCCACCAGGGCATCACCGATCTCGTGACCGCGGTCACGCCCGGCGGCCGCGGGTACGTGGCGTGGGGGACGCAGGACGGCGGCATCGAAGCCAACGACCCGTTCAACGTCTACGCGGCGACCAAGGCCGCGGGCCCGCACAGCTTCAAGGCCGCCCGGCGCCTGTTCAGCGGCAAGGGCGCCGACGTCGTCCGGCCGGGCGGGCGTCTCGGCCTCGCCATGAACCGCGAGGATGGGCTGCTCGCGTTCAGCGGCATCGGCAACGGCGGCCCGGCGGTCGGCACGATCCGGCCCGTGCTCGCGTCGTCGACTGGCAGCGACGGGGCCTTCGGGCCGCCGTCGGTGGTGGCCGGCGGCAACGGCGTGGCGGGCGGCGTCGCGATCCAGCCCGACGGCACGGCGACGATCATCTGGACCGGGCAGAAGCCGGGCGGGCCCGAGGAGGCGACGGGCGTCTTCGCGGCGACGCGCCCGCCGGGCGGCGCGTTCCCCGCCGTGCCCGAGCTCGTGTCGACCCTCCCGAACCTCCCCGACCCGATTCCGGCGATCGCCGTCCCGGCGGCCGGCGGCACACTGCAGGCGGCCTGGCACGAGCGCAGCGTCGGCATCCGCGTCAGCCGGCGCGTGCCGTAGGGGCCGCATCTCGCTACGAAAGCGCGTCCTCGTAGACCTGCCACGTCGCGCGCGCCGCGTCGAGCCACGTCCAGGCCGGCGGCTTGGGCGCCGGGCGGCGCGCGGCGACACCGGCGGCGAGCAGCGCCTCGAGGTCGCCGGACTCGACGAACGTCGCGCGGTTGCCGAGCACCTCGCGCAGGACGGGCAGGTCGGATGCCACGACGGGGGTCCCGCAGGCGAGCGCCTCGACCGTCGGCAGGCCGAAGCCCTCGTCGTCGGACGGGAACACGAGCGCGCGGGCGCCGGAGTAGATCGCGGCGAGGTGGTCGTCCGAGACGTGGCCGGTGAGCGTCACGTCGGGCAGCTCGTGCGCCCACGGCTTGGTCGCGCCGACGAGCACGAGCGGCAGCTCGCGCGGCGCCTTCGCGAGCGCGGCGATGCGCTTGCGCGGGTCGGGCGTCTGCAGCCCGCCGACCCACAGGAGGTAGTCGGTGGGCAGCCGGTAGCGCTTGCGGACGGCCGCGATCTCCGCAGGCCCGCGCTCGTGCAGCGCGGGCGCGGGCGCCTCGGACACGACGACGAGCCGGTCGTCCTTGATGCCGAGGTGCTCGGTGACCTCCGCTGCGACGACTCCGCTCGGCACGACGACGAACTTCGACCGCTCGACCGCGAGGTAGCGCATCCGGAAGCGGATCCCGGTGCGCAGGTACTCGCTGCGGCGCTTGAGCGGGACGACGTCGTGCAGCGTGACGACCTGCGGGCACGGCGGGCGCAGCAGCGCGCCGTCGATCCACGGCGAGTGGAACACGTCGACGCGGCGCGGGCGGTGTGTCTCGACGATCTCGTCGCCGGGGGCGGCGGTCTCGCGCAGCGCGTCGAGCAGGCAGCTCACGTAGCGGCCGATCCCGCGCGGGTCCGGCGCCGGGCGGCTGTCGAAGGCGACCTTCATCGAGCGGTCCTCGGGCGGGCGGGCTTCGCGGCGGCGGTTCCCACGCCCGCGGGCCTCCAGCCGCAGGTGGTCCTGCGGCGGGCGGGCTTCGCGGCGGCGACCCTCATCGTCCCGCCGCCTGAAGGAGGATCTGCTCGACGCGGTCGGCGTAGACGTCGGCGCCGAAGCGCTGCGCGCGCTCGCGCGCGGCGGCGCCCATCTCCGCGCGCCGCCCGAGCACCTCGAGGACGGCCGCGGCGAGCTCGTCAGGGCGGCCGGGCTCGACGAGCCGTCCGGTCTCCCCGTCCGCCACGACCTCCGCGAGCCCGCCGACGCGCGTCGCGACGACGGGCGTCCCCGCCGCCATCGCCTCCGCGAGCACCGTCCCGAACGGCTCCTGGCGCGACGGCACGACGAGCACGTCGAAGTGGCGCATGACCGCCGCGCCGTCGGCGACCCACGGCACGTGCTCGACGTCGCCGGATTCGTTCACCTGCGCGGCGTACTCGGGCGCGGAGTCGTACGGGTCGTCGCCGACGAGCACGATCCGCGAGCCGGGCGCCCCAGCGTGGATAGCGGCGGCGGCCCGCACAAGGTCGAGCGGCCCCTTGCGCGGCTCGATGCGCCCGACGAAGCCGACGATCGGCCCGCCGCCGTTGCGGCTCGCAGGCCAGGGCGCGGGCACCTCGGGGACGTCGAGCTCGACGGGGCAGTACACGACGTGGGCGTCGATCCGCGGCTGCAGCCGCTCGGCGACCGCGCCCGAGTCGGCGAGCACGGCATCGGCGAGCGACCAGAAGCGCGGCACGTGGTCGACGATGTCATGGACGTGCAAGACCGTCGGGCGTCCGGCCAGCGCCGGCAGCAGCCGCCCGCTGACGGTGCCGTTGAGATAGACGAGGTCGAAGTCGCGCGCGAGCTTGCGCACCCGGCCGAAGCTCGCGACCGCCCGCAGGCCCGCGCCCCGCTCCATGCCGCCGAGCGCGATCCGCAGCATGGGCAGGCCGGCGTCGTCGAGCGGGCCCGGCTCGGGCGTGGCGAGCGTCAGCTCGTGTCCGCGCGGGACGAGGCGGCGCGCCAGACGCAGCAGCCCGATCTCAGCCCCGCCCGGATGGGCGACGGCACACACGGCGAGGATCCGCACATCGCTGATCGTCGCAGGGCGCGGGCCGCGGCGGGCGGGCAGACGCCAGAAGGTGGTGCGTCGGCACCGGAAGGCGGTGCAAGGGGCGCGCGCTACGGCTACACCGAGCCGCGCGAGACGACCCACTCGACGGGCTGTCCGGTCGCGCTCGCGATGAGGTCGTAGTCCGCGTCGTAGTGCAGCACGGTGACCTTCGCGCGCTCGGCCACCGCCGCGATGATGAGATCCGGCAGCGACGCGCCGCGGTGCTCGCCGCGCTCGGCGAGCGCGGCCTGCACCTCGACGGCGCGGTCGAGCGCCGGCTGCTCGACCGCGAGCAGCTCGAGCGCCAGAGCGCGATCGGAACGAGTCTCGGCGTAGCTCGTCGCCGAGCGGGCGCTGTAGAGCACCTCGAGGTCGACGATCGAGCACGTCGCGACGAGCCCGGCGCGGATGAGCGGCACGCAGCGCGCGGCCACGGGCGCCGCGCCGAGACGCGCCCATACGCTCGTGTCGAAGAGGAAGCGCGCGGCTACCGCCACGCGTCCGCCATCGCCTCGGGATCGCCGAGGTCGAGGCCGTCCAGCGTGGCCATCCGTGCGATCAGGCGCTCGGCCGCGGCGCGGCGGATCGTGTCACGCAGCGCCGCGTCGATCGTGTCGGTGATGCCGGCGGTTCCGAGGATCTCGCGGGCCTGCGCGATCTTCTCGTCGTCGATCGAGAGCGTGGTCTTGCGCATCCGAGGAGGATAGCTCGATTCGCTGATAGCGTCTATCCCGCGATGAGCCACTCGGCCAGATCGACGGCGTTTCACGATGCCATCTGGGAGAGCGTGCCGCGCGACGCGGTCCCCGAGCGCCTCGAGCTGCGGCGCGCGTTCCTGCTCGCGAACGTCGCGGCCGGCGACGCCGTGCTCGACGTGGGCTGTGGCGCGGGCGAGTTCAGCGCCGCGCTGCTCGATGCGGGCGCGCGACCGATCGGCGTCGATGTGGCGGACGAAGCGCTGCGCCGCGCGCGCGAGCGGGTGCCTGGCCTCGACGCCCGGCTGTGGAAGCAGGGCGAACCGCTGCCCGCCGACGACGCGAGTGTGGATCTCGTTTGGGCGGGTGAGGTGATCGAGCACGTCGCCGACGTGGCGCCGTGGCTGTCGGAGCTGCGCCGCGTGCTGCGCCCGCGCGGCACGCTGCTGCTCACGACGCCGCACCACGGCCCCGCCACGCTCCTGCGCCTCGCGCTCAGCCGCCGTGCGTTCGCCGCGCACTTCGAGCCGCGCTCCGATCACGTCCAGTACTTCTCGCCGGCGACGCTCCGCGAGCTGCTCGACGATCTCGGGTTCGACGTGGAGGAGCTGCGCGCTGCCGGCGGCGTCCCCGGCCTGCGCACGACGATCCTCGCCCGCGCCGTCCGAGCCTGAGCGGCGCCTGACGCCGCGCCACCGAGCGGTGACCGCGCACGACGCCCTCCTCGCCACGTCGTCCAAGCCTCAGCGACCCACTGACGCCGCGCCGATCAAACCCTCCTCGCGCCGAGCGGCGCGGCGGCGGAGCGCCCGGGGCCTTGCGGCCGTTGCGACCGCCCCTCCGCGGTTCGCCGGGCGGCAGCGGTAGCGGGGACGAGCGAGCGCGTATCGTGAGCGCCGGATGCGCGTGCTGCTGGACACGACGTACGCGCGGCGCGGGCCGAGCGGGACCGGCGTCTACGTCGACCGCCTGACGGCGGCGCTGCGCGAGGAGGGCATCGAGGTCGTGGAGGCCGCGAACGAGCGGCGCCCGGCGCCCGCCGGCGGCGGTATCGGCAGCGTCCTCAACCTCGCCCGCGACCAGCACTGGACCCAGGTCGAGCTGCCGCGCAAAGCGCGCGAGGCGCAAGCCGACGTCATCCACCACCCGCTGCCCGCCCTCGCGCTCCGGGCGCCCTGCCCGCAGGTCGTCACGGTCCACGACCTCGCCTTCGAGCGCCTGCCGGAGTGCTTCAGCCCCGCCTTCCGGCGGTACGCGTCGCTCACGCACCGCCGCGCCGCGTGCGGCGCGAGCGCCGTCGTCTGCGTCTCCGAGACGACGCGCCGCGACGCGATGGCGCGCTGGGGACTGCCCGCCGAGCGCATCACCGTCGCGCTGCACGGGCCCGGCCAGGAGCCGCGCCTCGTGGCGGCCGTCCGCGCCGAGCACTTCCTCTACGTCGGCGACGACGAGCCGCGCAAGAACCTCGCGCTGCTGCTCGGCGCGTACGCGCGCTACCGCGCCACCGCGGCGCGCCCAAGCAGCGCGCTGCCGCTCGTGCTGGCCGGCAAGGCGCGCGCCGACCAGCCCGGCGTGCGCTGCGAGCCCGAGCCGAGCCTCGCCAAGCTCCTCAACGGGGCCGCGGCGCTCGTCCTGCCGTCGCTCTACGAGGGCTTCGGCCTCACCGCGCTCGAGGCGATGTTCGCCGGCGTCCCGGTCATCGCCGCCCGCTCGCCGGGGCTCGCCGAGACCTGCGGCGACGCGGCGCGGTTCTTCGACCCGTACGACGCCGGTGCGCTCGCGACCGCGCTCGAAGCGATCGCCACGCAGCCCGGCATGCGCGCCGACCTCGCCGCGCGCGGGCGCGCGCACGCGGCCGGCTTCAGCTGGCAGATGTCTGCCCAGGCGCACGCGCGGGCATACGAACGGGCACTTCGCGGCTGACCCCCCGGCAAGCGCCACGGTCTGTGCCGCTGCGCACACAACCCGCCCCGGGGCTCTGGTTCATTGAATGGCAGCCGCAGCCCGCCGTCTCCCTTTCGTCCAACACTGCCCGGGAGCGTTTCTAGTGAAGGTCGCGGCGTTTCACACGTAAGTCAATGCGCCGCCCGCGCGGAGGTAGGGGTTCTTCGATGTTCAAGTTGACCAGAGATGGTGCCGCCCGCCCGCGAGTGCGACGCGAGATCGATCGATCGCCGGCGGGGCGCCTCGCCGGCGCGTCGATCGCGATCGCCGGCCTGCTGGCGCTCGCCGCGCCGGCGCACGCGCAGAGCCCGCAGACGAAGGTCACCGACCCCGTGCCGCTGCTCGAGCTCGTGGCCCCCGGTGGCAGCGGCCGGCTGTACACGCTCTCCCAAGCGGAGGCCAACACCGCGATCGGACACGGCTACAAGCTCCAGCCGGTCCGCACCGGCTACCTGCGCCAGGCTGCCTTCCCCGGTTCCCAGCCCCTGCACCGCCTGCGCCGCAACGGTGGCGGCGGGGGCTCGCTCGTGACCGCGTCCGAGAGCGAGCGCCAGCAGCTCGTCGCGAGCGGGCAGTTCGTCTACGAAGGCGTCGTGGGCCACATCGCGACGAGCCAGGCGCCGGGCCTCGTGCGCCTCATGCGCTGGTCCAACGGCAAGGAGTGGCGGGTGGCGCTCGAGGGCGCCGCGCTCGATCAGCAGGGCTATCGCCTCGACGGGCCGCTGGGCTGGGCCCATCCGCGCTGGATCCGTGCCGGAGCGCTGTACTTCGGCTCCTTCGACGCGAAGTCGACCGACGTCATCGCGGCCACGAAGCGCGTCTACGGCCGCGACGGCGACTGGTGGGGCGGCGTGCGCGACTACTCCGGCCAGGACCCGGCGGTCCCGGTGAAGCGCTGGGCGTGGCCCAACGACGACTTCTCGCACCTCAAGCCCGCGATCGGCTTCTACGACGACGCCCAGACCTCGACCCTCGAGAAGCACATCACCCAGGCATCGTCCGCGGGCCTGCGGTACTTCGCTTTCTACTGGTACTGGGACCCGAAGCTCGCGCAGGAGCGCATCGCCGAGGGCCTGCACTCCTTCGGGCGCGCCTCCAATCGCAACCTGCTCGACTTCGGGCTCACGATCTGCGCGCACGCCTGGAGCGACGGCATCCTGAAGATCCCGGTCGAGCAGTACGGACAGGCCGCCGACGCGATCGTCGGCTACCTGCGCCAGCCCAACTACCTGCGCGCCAACGACGGCCGGCCGATCGTGTGGCTCTGTGACTCCCGCGGCCTCGGCTCGGGCTCGACGGCCGACGTGCGCGGGTTCACCGACGCGGTGCGGGCCAAGGCCCGCGCGGCGATCGGCGAGGACGTGCTGATCCTCGCGCACCGCGACCTCGGGCTCGACCTGCCGGCCGCCGGCGCCGACGGCAGCTACTGCGGCGCGCGCCCCGAAGCCGTCGGCTTGTCCTATCGCCGCTACGTCGACGAGCAGCGCGCGTACCTGGCCGGCGGTCCGCCGAACTTCGTGCGCTGCATCATGTCGGACTTCGACGAGCGTCCGCGCTACCCGATCGCCCTCGCCGAGCCGGGCCAGGCGCGGTGGATGCCCGACCAGACGCTCGACCTCTTCCGCCAGGTCACGCGGACGACGCGCGAGGACATCGACGCGTCGACGCGCCCGCCCGTGGTCGACAACTTCGTCCTCGCCTACGCGTGGAACGAGTGGCACGAGGGCGGGATCATCGAGCCCAACGCCAAGGAGGGCTGCGCGTACCTCGACGCCATCCGCGCGGAGCTCATGCTCACCGGTGGCGGTGGCTGCATCGCCAACCCGCCGGATCCGACCACCGGGTCGTCCGCACCCGCCGCAACGCCGCGACCGCCGCAGGCTGCCGGCCGCCCGGTGCTGAGCAAGTTCCGCGTCGCGCCGGCTCGCTTCCGGCTCGGGAAGCGGACCGCGACCGCGCGCGCCGCGAACCGCACGTGGGCGGCGCGCGCGGCGGCGGACCGGCGCAAGCGCACCCCCGCCGGGACGAAGCTGCGCTACCGCCTGTCGCAGCGGGCGCGCGTGACGATCGCGATCGCTCGCACGCACGGCGGCGTGCGGCTCGGCAGGCGCTGCGTGGCGCCGACCCGCAGCGTCCTGCGCAAGCTGCGCGGCAAGCGCCGGCGCCCGTGCGACCGCCGCGTGGCGAGCCTCGTCCGCACGAGCCCGGCCGGGAACGTCACGGTGAGCTTCAGCGGCTGGTACGCCGGCCGCCGGCACCTCGTGCCCGGGCGCTACGTCGCGACGGCGACCGCGCGAGCCGGCGGCGCCGCGTCGACCGCCCGCCGCGCGCATTTTCAGGTCGTGCGGCGGTAGGCGGGCGCGCCGCGCGACGGCGCGCCCGCGATACGCTCGCCTGGTGAACGACGGCCTATGAAGGTTGCGATCCTCGGCACGCGCGGCATCCCCGCGTCCTACAGCGGCTTCGAGACGGCCGCCGAGCAGCTCGCCAGCCGGCTGACGCAGCGCGGGCACGAGGTCATCGTCTACTGCCGCCCGCACGTCGTCGACCGCCGGCTCACCGAGCACAAGGGCGCGAAGCTCGTGCACCTGCCGGCGATCCGCAACAAGTACCTCGACACGTTCAGCCACACGTTCCTGAGCGCGATGCACTGCGCGCGCCGCGTGCGACCCGACGTCGCGCTGTTCTTCATCGCCGGCAACAGCCCGATGTGCCTCATCACGCGCGGCGCCGGGATCCCGACCGTCATCAACGTCGACGGGCTGGACTCCGACCGCTCGAAGTGGCCCGCGATCGCCAAGGCCTACCTGCGCTTCGCAGAGCGCAACGCGCCGAAGTGGTCGGACACCGCCCTCACCGACTCGCACGCCGTCGCGGAGATCTTCGAGCAGCGCTACGGCCAGCGCATCGGCGTCGTGCCCTACGGCGTCGACGACCCCGGCCACACCGGCACCGACACGCTCGACCGCCTGGGACTGAAGGCGCGCAAGTACGTCCTGTTCGTCGGGCGCCTGGAGCCCGAGAACAACCCGCACGTGCTCGTCGAGGCGTTCAGCCGCATCTCCGGCGAGCGCGCCCGCGACATGAAGCTCGTCGTCGTCGGCGGCGCGCCGTACGCGCACGACTACATCAGGCAGGTCCAGCGCGCCGGCGACCCGCGCGTCATCTTCCCCGGCTACATCTTCGGGCGCGGCTACTGGGAGCTGCAGCACCACGCGTACGTCTTCTGCGCGCCGACCGAGGTCGGCGGCACGCACCCCGTCATCCTCGAGGCGCTCGCCGCCGGCAACTGCGTGCTCGTCAACGACCACGCGCCGAACGTCGAGACCGTCGGCGACGCCGGCGTGACGTTCTCCGGCAAGGAGGGCGTGCCGTCGCTGACCGCGCAGCTCGAGCGCCTCTTCGACGAGCCCGAGCTCGTCGAGCAGTACCGGGCGCGGGCCCGCGAGCGCGCGAAGCGCTACTCGTGGGACGCCGTCACCGACGAGTACGAGCAGCTGCTCGTCAACGTCCGCGTGAAGAGCGGACCCGGCGGCCTGCCGGTCGAGCTCGTCGACAGCGAGGCTCAGCCGCTCGCCGGCACGCGCTGAACGTCAGCGGCGCGTGACGGTGACGGCCGCGGCGCGGCTCGCGAGCGCCTTGCGGCCGTTGACCCAGCGCAGCCGCACATAGCCGGTCGAGGGCACGCTCATCGTCGTGTTGAAGTAGTGGCGTGGCCCGCCGACGGTGATCGTTCGGCGCGACCGCCAGCGCTTGCCGCCCTTCGGACGCCACTGCAGCGACACCCTCGGGCGCGCGGTGGGCGCGGCGGCGCGCAGCATGCCGAACAGCGACACGGCCCTCCCGCGGCGCACGCGCGGCGTCTTGACGAACAGCGGCGTCGTGTAGGCGCGGTACGCGGGCTTGCGCTTGCCGGTCGTCAGCGTGAGCCCGCTCTGGAACGTGCGCCAGGCCAGCCGCGGCTGCGTCTTGACGCTGAACATCGGGTCGGGCGCGTCGTCGACGAGCAAAAACTGGCTGAGCGCGCGGACGTTGGGGTTGCGCGACGCGATGTACTCCGCCTCGTTGAGGAACGCGGCCTGCTGGTTGAACGAGATGTGCGTCGGGTCCGGCAGGGTCTGAAAGCCGTACTCGGTGAGGTACAGCGGCACGCCGCGCGTCGTCTGCGTCTTCTGGCCGTAGCGCGCGTAGATGCGGCGCAGCTCGCGGCTGAGGTCGCCGAGGTTGGCCATCGTCACCCAGTCCGGCGGCTTGCGCCTGATCGCCGGCGGCGCGAGCATGTCGTACGGGTGATGGCCCCAGCCGGTCGCGTGGAAGAGACCCGGGTTCTGGGCGACGAACTGCGCCGGGTTGTTCTGCGGGCAGCCGCGGATCTCGGCCGACGTGCCCTTCAGCAGCTGCAGGTTGTCGTCGAGGCAGTACAGGCGGCGGACGAAGCGCAGCGCGTCGATCGACCGCGAGACGCCCTTGGAGTCCTGCAAGCCCTGCGGCGCGGTCTCGCCGACGAGGATCGTGTCGGTGCCGTGGCCCGTGGCGGCGAGCGCCGACCAACCGGCGGCGACGAGCGAGCGGTAGACCGACGGCGCGGACTCGACCTGGCGCTTGGCGTTGCGCGGGTCCGGCGCCCATTGCGGCGTGAGCCAGCCCGCCTGGTTGGGCTCGTTCCAGATCGACCAGTAGTCGACCCGGGGCAGCCCCTCGTACGCGCCGCTGTAGCGCTTGCCGACCGCCGCAACGAACCTGGCGAACTCGTCGGGGTTCGGACCCCAGTTCTGCTGCAGCTCAGGGCGTGACACGGGCGCGTCGCCGGCCGCCCAGCGCGGGATCGGCGACGTGATGTTGAGGTTCACGAGGATGCCGCGAGACAGGGCGCCGCGGATCAGGCGGTCGTACCTGTCCCACACCGGCTTCTGGTAGCCGGCCGGATCCGACGCGTCGAAGTTCGGCTTCGTCTTTGAGTCGTTCGCCGGCGCGAGGAGCTGCCAGAAGATCGAGACGCGGATGCGGTCGACGCCGAACGCCTGCAGCTGGTCGAGCGTGTCGTCCTGCTGCGCCGGCGTCCCGTAGACGAGCAGCGGGTCGTCCTGGAACATCGACTCCTGCGTGGCCGAGGCCGAGGCCGCAGACGGGAGCGCCGCCAGCACGAGGGCGGCAAGGATGAGGGGAAGGATCCGTTTCACTTGGTGGAGGCGCCAGCCGCGGCTATCTGCCTGCGCGCGTCAAGGAACACGCCGAGCGGCCGGGAAGAGCGGGGATCAAGATAGACCGCGCGGCGGCTCGCTGCTTCAGCAGCCTTCGGCTGGCCCGCTCGCAGCTCGAAGGCGGCGAGCTTGATCCACGGCTCGGGGTTGGCGGGCTGCAGGCGCACAGCCTGTTGCAACGCGGCCCGCGCCTGAATCTGGCGGTTGCCCGCCTGCTCTTCGATCGTCGCCAGCCTGAACAGGGGCTCGACGGCCAGCGGATTGTGGTCGCGGGCCGCCTGCGCCTGCTCGCGCGCGCCGTCCACGTCGCCGGACTCGAGCGTCGTCAGCGCGTCCTGCCCGAGGGCGTCGGAGCGCTGCGGCTGCCACACGGTCCACGCGCCGACGAGCGCGATCAGCACGACGGCGGCGGCCGCGATGGCGCGCGAGCGCTCGCGCAAGCCGGCGCGCAGGCGCTCGGCGAAGCCGCCGTGCGCGCGCCGCGGCGGCGCCGCGCCAAGCGGGCCGCGACCCGCGACCCAGCCCGCGGCGAGCAGCGCGACGGCCGCGTTCGCGGGGACGAACCACGTCCAGTCGATGAGCGAGTGCACCCCGAAGACGAGCACGACGGCGGCGAGCGTCAGCAGCCCGATCCGCTCCGGCGAGTAGGTCGCCACGCGGTCGCGCCGGCGGCGCCGCAGGCCGGTGGCCGCCGCGGCGCTCGCCAGCCACACGGACATGAGCGCGAGGCTGATCGCAAGACCCGCGACGCCGAGGTCCGCCGCGGTCTGCACGAGGTAGCCGTGCGCGGTGCGGACCGCCGGGTCGGCTTTGCGGTAGCGCTTTCGCACCGTCGCGTAGCCGCCCGCGCCGACGCCCTTGAACGCGTTGTCGCCGAAGATCCGCAGCGCCTCGTCCCAGTAGCGCGCGCGGACGCTGCCGGCGGCGGTGATCCGGCCCGGCTGGTTGTTCGGCGAGCCGGCGTTGGGATCGGTGAGCGACTTCCAGCGGCTCGAGATGGAGTCGGCGAGGCCCTGCTGGCCGCCCTGCCCGGCGACGCCCAAGCCGACGGGCACGAGCGCGAGCCCGACGACGAGCACGGTCCCGATGCGCCGGCGCGCCCGCGGACTCGGCTGCAGCGCGACGGCGTAGAAGCCGATCGCGAGGCCGACGAGCGTCAGCAGCGCGAGCAGCGCGACGACGAGCACCGCGAGCTGCAAGCCGGCCTGCTCGCGCAGGTCGAGCGGGACGCGGTCGTCCGACAGCGCGCTCTGCGTGAACACCCACGCCGACCCGAGGCCCGCGCCCGTCGCGCCGACGAGCACGAGCGCCGCCGCGCGCAGGCGGCGCGGCCTGACGGTGGCGATCCAGAACCCCCCGCCGAGCACCGCGGCGAGCAGCGCGCCGCGCGAGTAGGACAGCAGGATCGTGAAGAGCAGCAGGCCGAGCGCGGGGTAGGCGAGCGCGTTGAGCGTCTGATGGCCGGTCCGCCGCGTGCCGAGCCACAGCAGGCCGGGAACGCCGAGCGCCGCCATGAGGCCGACGGCGTTCCAGTAGCCGAAGGGCTCGGACAGCCGCGAGTAGATCTCGTCGGGATTCAATGCGGCGGGCAGGATCTTCGTCAGCACGGCGTAGCCGCTGATGACGACGGCGGACAGCGTGATCGCCCCGAGCAGCGCTCCCCAGCGGTGCGGGACGGCGTGGGCGAGCGCCGCCGCCGCCGCGAAGACCGCGAGGTAGGCGAACGTGCGGTTGGCCTCAAGCCACGTGTCGGACGGGTTGGCGGCCCACGTGATCGAGGCCGCAGTCAGCGCCGCCAGCGCGAGCAGCAGCGCGACGGACCAGCCACCCCACAGCCGCTCTCGGCGCGGCGCGAGCAGCAGCGATCCCGCGACCGCGAGGCCGCCGCCCGCGATCAGCCCGATCTCGGCGGGGGTCGTGCGGCCGAGCTGCAATCCGCCGTCGGCCGAGAACGCGACCGCGCAGAGGATGGCCGCGAGGCCGGTCGTCAGGAGCGGCTGGGCCTGCAGGCCCGGAACGCTCAGCGTGCCGGCGCTGCTGCGTCGCTCAAGCGCGGCGGGTGTGGACAAGGCCTCGGACGCGGGCGGCGGCGAGCGCGAGCGCGCCGGCGAGCAGCAGGGCGAGCAGGACCAGGATCGGCGCCGGCAGGTCGCTCGAGCTGTCGCCCGGCGCGGCCGCGACGTCGGACGCGGAGACCTCCGGGAGCGCGGCGTCCTTCGCCGCCGCGGCGGCCGCGGCGCGATCGTCCGCCGTCGCCGCGGCGAGCTGCTCGGCCGCGGGCTTGGAGGACGGGTCGGGGGTGGCCGGGGTGCCGGCCGGGCTCGCGCTGCCGCCGCCGGGGGTGTTGCCGCCGGCCGGCGCGCCGGTGGAGGAGGAGCCGTTGTCGGTCTTCTTCGATCCGCCCTTCGTGGCCGCCCCCTCCTGGGCCCGGGCGATGATGTCGCGGCAGTTGCCGTACTGGTCGGCGTCGGCGGGGAGCTTCGCGAGCGCGTCGCGGTACTCCTTCTGCGTGTAGGTCTTCGCCAGGACCTCGTCGTCGGTGCAGTCGTTGATGACGTCGCGTCCCGATGCGAGCGCCGAGGAGCCGCACGCGAGCAGCGCGAGCGCGGTTGTCAGGGCGATGGCGTAGTTGCGCATGAGTGGTTCACCGTAGCGAGCGCAGCGCGGCACAGAAGCCGGCGGCCCACGAGTCGAAGGTGTACGGGAAGACGTCGCGGCGGGCGTTCTCGCCCAGCCGCGTTCGCAGTTCGGCGTCGTCGTGCAGGCGGCGCAGCGCGTCGCCCAGCGCGACGGGATCTCCCGCCTTGACGACGAGGCCGTTGCGCTCGTGGCGGACGAGGCCCCCGGCGACGGCGCCGACCTCGTCGCTGGCGATGATGGGAGTGGACTGGTTCATGGCCTCGTTGGCCACGAGCCCCCAGGGCTCGCGGAAGTCGCGCGTTCGAAGCGACGGTAGGACCAAGACGTCGGCGGCCGCCAGGAAGTTGCGAACCTGCTCGGGCGGCTGAGGCCCGACGAAGGTAACCGCGCCGCCGGCGGGGACCCGGGGTGACCCGGATCCCGCGCCGACGAGGACGAGCGCGGCGGTTGCTTCCAAGCCTGACGAGCGCCAGGCGTCGAGAAGCACCTTTGCGCCTTTTCCCCGGCTTGGCCGTCCGAGAAACGTCGCGGTGAAGCGCGCGTGCGGATCGGTCGCGACCGGCTCGCTCCAGAACGCGTTGTCGACGGCCTGCGGCGCGATGTGGACGTTGCGCGCGCCGCGCGCGCGGGCGAACGCGGCGACGTGGGGGCCGTACGCGACGACGGCGTCGGCGGTGCGGTAGAGCGTCGCGAGCAGCGGGGCGCCGCCGACGACGTGCGCGGGCGTGCGGGGATGCGCCCACAGCGCGGTCCACAGGACGAAGGGGATCTTCGCCCTGCGCGCGCCGAGCCACGACGCGGGCAGCGCGGTGCGCCCGGCCGTGCCGCAGACGACGGCTTGGTAGGCGTGCGACGCGGCGAGCGCGTGGATCTCGCGCTGGCTCACGTAGCGGTGGGGGACGCCGGGGTCGGCGACGCCGGCGGTCGCATGCGTCGAGCGCCCGCCGAAGATCGCGAGCTCGATCGGATGGCGGCCATGCAGCGCGGCGAACGCGCCGACGCGCTCGGGCGGGACGTGGTTGGTGACGAAAAGGACCGGCTTCACGGCGTTTCGCTCGTGCTGGGCGGCTCGGCGCGACGGCTCGGCGGCCCCGACGGCGTGGCGGGGCCGGAGCGGCGGCCTGCGCGGGCCGTGGGCGTGGCCTCGGGGCGCGGACCCCGCGGGGGCGTGAGCGCCTCCTCGTACGCGGCGACCGTCGCCGCGCCGCAGCGCTCCCACGTGAACGCGCGCACCACCGTCGCGTGCGCCCGGTCGCCGGCCATGCGCAGCGTCCGCGCGTCGCTCAGCAGGATGTCGATCTCTTTGGCGAGCGCGTCGACGTCGCCGGGCGCGACGAGCGACAGGCCACCGCCCATCGAGCGGATCTCCTCCGGCCCCGGCTCGCCCTTCGCCGCGATCGCCGGCAGCCAGCCGGCCATCGCCTCGACGTACGCGACGCCGAACGCCTCGTCCGTCGAGGGCATCGCGAGCAGCGAGGCGCGGCGCGTGCGCCGGAGGGCCTCCGCGTGCTCGAGCTGACCGGCGAGCTCGACGCGGTCGGCGATGCCGAGCTCTCGCGCGAGGTGCTCGAGGGCGCCGCGCTCGGGACCGTCGCCGATGACGAGGTAGCGCAGCCGCGGGTGGCGGTCCTGCAGCTGCGCGACGGCGCGCATGACGTCGGCGTGGCGCTTGCGCGCGACGAGGTGCCCGGTCGTGACGACCGTCGGGTCGTCGTAGGGCTCGGCGCGCGCGCCCGGCATGTCGGTGCCGAGCCGCACGGTGCGCGTCTCGGGCGCCCCGAGGACGCGGCAGCGCTCCTCGATCCCCGTGCTGTTGGCGAGCACGAGCCGCGCGCGGCCGAGCGCGGCACGCACGGCCTCCGCGCCGCGCGGCGAGCCGGGCTCGGTGTGGAAGACGTCGCCGCCGTGGACCGAGACGACGAGCGGCTTGCCGATGGCGGCGCGGCGGACGGCCTCGCCCGCGGGCACGGCGTTGTGCGCGTGCACGAGGTCGAAGGCGAAGCCGCGGCGCAGGACGCGCAGCGCGACCGCGAGCGACGGCGCCGCCCATTGCCCCCAGCTGCCGTACGTCTTGGGGCGCGGCGGTGAGATGAACGGGACGTATGAGATCTCGATGCCGTCGAGCGTCGCGCGCGGCCGCTGCCTGAGGGCGGTCGCGGTTGCGCGGGCGGCGGCGCGCGCTCCCTCGCGGCTGGCGGCTCGCGAGGGCAGCGGGCGGTAGAGGACGAGCACGCGGACGTCCGCGCCGGCGTCGCGCGCCGCGACCGCCTGGCGGTGCGCCCAGACGCCGAGGACCGGGTCGGCGGCGCGCGGGTAGAACTCGGAGACGATCGCGACCTTCATCGGATCGAAGGTGGCACGCGGCGCGACCACCCGGCCTCCTCGCGCCGGACGTACGGCCGCTCGGCGAGGAAGGCGCGCCCCTCCGCCACGGCGTCGGCACGGGCGTAGCCGCCGCCGACGGGGGTCGTGTGGAGGATCGGCGTGGCGTCGACGATCCCGATCGGCCATCCGCGCTCGCGAGCGACCGCGGACCAGTGCGCGTCCAGGCCCCAGCCCATCTGCAGCGCGGGGAACGGCAGCAGGGCCTCGAAGCTCCGCGCGGCGAACGCCGTCACGGGGCCGATCTCGGCGAAGCGCGACTCGCGGACCGCGCCGCCGGGCCGGCGCCGCGTGACCTTCCACGCGGCGTGCGAGTGCAGGCGGTGGGCGGGCTGCGCGAGCACGAGCCCTGCGTCGTGCGCGCAGTGCAGGAAGCGGTCGAGGAAGCGGGTCGGCAGGACGACGTCGTCGTCGACGACGAGCAGCCAGTCGAAGCCCTCGGGCGGGTGCGCGGCGAGCAGCGCGTTGAGGTGCTCGAACTTGCCGCCGTCGCCCATGGCGATCGTGTGCATCGCGACCTCGTGGCGCGTGCGATGCAGCTCGATCCGGGCGGCGCGCATCAGCCGGCCGGGACGCTCGATGCCGAGCACGAGGACGCGCCGGCGCGGGGGCGTTGCGCGCGCCGCGCGGTCGATCCGCCGCGCGCGCGGCGCGGCCTCGAGGTCGAGCAGCGCGTCGGCGGCGCGCAGCGCGACGCGGCGCGCGCCGCGAACCGTCCCGCTCTCGCCGGAGAGGAAGTCCGGGTCGCCGCCGTCGGCCGGGATCTGCGGCCCCGCCGAGGTTCCGCCTGCCGCCGCGCCCGCGCCGCCTCCGGCCATGGCGCCCCCGCCGGCCGCCGGGCCCGCGCCGCCGTCGGCCGGGCCGCCCGCGCTCCCCCTTGCGCGTCCTCCGGCGGCGAGCATCGCCCGCAGCCTCCCGAGCGAGTGCGCGATCAGCACGAGGCCGTTCGGGCAGCGGTAGCGGACCGGGTGCGCGGCGCAGCCCGCGAGCACGCGCAGCTCGCGCGCGAGCGACGGCGCGGCGCCCTTGAAGACGTCGAACCGCCGGCTCGCCTGACCGCGCCGGTACGCGGCCGCCGCGAGCGAGCGCAGACGCGCGTCGTCACCCGCGCGGCGGTGGTCGAGCGCGGCGCCCGCGACGTAGCGGATGCGCCCGCCCGCGGCGAGCAGGCGCCGCTGCCACTCCTGCTCGTCGCCGTAGAGCTCGCGCGACTCGTCGAACCGCCCGGCGAGCTCGAGCGCCGAGCGCCGCACGGTCATGTTCGCGCCCCACGCGTGCGGGACGTCGCGGTCGGCGAGGCCGAGCTCTTGCGTCGTGATCGGCGGGTCCTCGCGCCCGCAGGTGCGCAACGCGTGGTCTTCGAAGCGCGCGTGGATCGGCCCGGTCAGGACGCCCACTGCCGGCTCGGCGCTCGCATCGGCGGCGAGCAGCGCCGCCAGCCAGCCGGGCCTGACCGCGACGTCGTCGTCCACGAACACGAGCAGCGCCCCGCTCGCCGCTCCGATGCCCGTGTTGCGGGCGGCGTTGAGGCCCCGCGACGACGAATGCGCGACGTAGCGCGCGCCATGCCGGCGGGCCACCTCCTCGGTCGCCGAGCCCGGCCCGTCGTCGATGACGAGCACCTCCGCGCCGGCCGCCGCGGCCTGCGGCGCGATCGAGGCGAGCGCCACGTCGAGGTACCCCGCCCGCTCACGAGTGGGGACGATGATGCTCGCCGTCAGGTCCATCCCGCCGAAGAGTCTAGGTTTGCAGCCAACTTGTGATCCTCTTCCTGCACAACCGCTACCGCACGACGGGCGGCGAGGA
This sequence comes from uncultured Actinomycetes bacterium, assembly GCA_963743055.1. GTDB lineage: Bacteria > Actinomycetota > Thermoleophilia > Solirubrobacterales > Solirubrobacteraceae > CADCVQ01. The sequence continues at coordinate 340,121 of CAVUOK010000014.1, forward strand.
GCGCGTCGTGGACGACCTCGCGTGGCTCGCCCGCGAGCACCTCGGCGAGGACGCGGAGCTGCTCGCGCGCGACAGCGCCGGGCTCGGCCGCGCGCGCGCCGCCGCCGGGTTGCTGCGCGGGGGCCTCGAGCCCGGGGAGGTCGCTGACGCGGTGCGCACCACGAGGGCGCGGATCGTCCACGCCCACAACCTGAACCCGTCGCTCGGCTGGCGCGCGCTTGCCGCGGCGCAGGAAGCCGGAGCCCGGACCGTCCTGCACCTGCACAACTACCGCCTCGTCTGCGCGGTCGGCACCTGCTTCACGCGCGGCGCGGACTGCACCCGCTGCCACGGCCGCGACACCCGCCCCGGCGTGCGCCTGAACTGCCGCGGCACCGGCGCCGAGGCGCTCGTCTACGCCGCCTCGCTGGCGCTTCACCAGCGGCGGCTGCTCGCGCACAGCGACGCGGTCGTCGTCCCGAGCGCGTTCGCCGGCCAGCGGCTGCGCGACCTCGGCGCGCCGATCGATCCCGCGAAGCTGCACGTCGTCGGCCACGTCGTGCGCGACGTCGCGACGCACTCCACCGCGGCGACCGGCACGCACGCGCTGGTGGTCTCGCGCCTGGCGCCGGAGAAGGGGGTCGAGGTCGCGATCGCCGCCTGCGCGGCCGCCGGCATCCCGCTCGTGATCGCCGGCGACGGCCCGCAGCTGGACTTGCTCAGCGCACACGCGCGAGGCACCGACACGACCTTCGCCGGCCGCGTCGGCGACGACGAGCTCGCACGGCTGCGCGCGCACGCCGGGCTCGCCGTCGTGCCGTCGCGCTCCGCCGAGACGTTCGGCCTGGCGGCCGCCGAGGCGATGGCCGCCGGGCTGCCGGTCGCGGGCAGCGCGATCGGCGCGCTACCCGAGCTCTGCGGACCCGAGGGGCTCGTCGAGCCGGGCGACGCGACGGCCCTCGCGGTCGCGGTCCGCGCCCGCTTCGGCGACGCCGAGGCCGGGGAGGCGGGACGCCGGCGGGTGCTTGCCGTCGCCACACCGGAAGCCGTCGCGCGCGCCCTGCGAGCCGTCTACGACGCCGCCGGAACTTAACGCGGCCGTAAGGAACAGCGGCGCACCGATCCGAGTCGAGTCGTAGGATGCCTCGCGATGCGGAGTCGAGGGGTACTCGCCGGGTTCTGTGCGGCCATGTTCGTGCTGGGCGCCATCGCGCCCGCTGCGGCGAACGCCCGCTCGCAGACGTTCAAGCTCAAGACGCCGACGTTCCGGCTGGCGGGCTTTCAGACGATCTTCCCGAAGATCGTCGTCCCGACGCCCAAGCGCTCGGGCTACATCACGCGGATGGACGCGCATCTCGTCGACGAGCGCGGCACGCGCGTGTCGATCCGCAACGTGATGCTGCACCACATCGTCTTCATCACGAGCGGCGCGAAGAAGAACGGCTCGTGCCCCGGCCGCGGCGGCGAGCCGTTCTGGGGCACCGGCGAGGAGCGCCAGCCGCTGAAGCTCCCCGAGGGCTACGGCTACAAGATCGCCGCCAGGGACACGTGGCGCATGCAGACGATGCTCATGAGCCACAGCCTCAAGGCCCATCGCGTACGTGTCGTCTACACCGTGCGCATGGTCATCGGGGCGACGCTCAAGCGCGTCAAGCCGCTGTGGCTGCGGGCGAACGGCTGCTCCAAGCACCCGAGCTACGACATCGAGGGCGACCAGCCGCCCGGCTCGGTCCACACGAAGCAGTCGCTGTGGCGGATGCCGCTCAGCGGCCGGATCGTCGCTGCGAGCGGCCACCTGCACGGCAGCTCGTTCGGGCTGAAGGTCACGCAGCCACGCTGCAAGGACCGCGTGCTGATCGACCAGAAGCCGCGCTACGGCTACGCCGACGACATCGTCTACCGCGCCAAGCCGGTGCTCCACGAACCGGGGCCGATCGCGACGGGGATGTTCCTCTCGGAGTCCGGCATCGCGATCCGCAAGGGTGAGATGCTGAAGGTGACCGGCCTCTACGACGGCGCCCGGCCGCACCCGCGGGTGATGGCGATCACGCACATCTACGTCGCGGTGGACGGCGACGCCCCGCGCGCGTGCACGCCGATCCCCGAGGACGCCCACATCTTCTGGACGCGCACCGACGGCCGCTTCAAGCCGCCCGTCATCGACCTGCCGCTCAACGGCCTCAGAGACGGGAAGGTCGTCGAGATCGACCGCCCCGAGGGGGCGGAGCGCGTCGTGAGCTCGACGGCGACGCTCGTCAAGGTGGGTCGCGAGAAGTTCCTGCCGGCGAACCTGTCCGTCGCCCGCGGGACGAAGGTCGTCTGGAGCTTCGTCGATCCGTCGATGCACAACATCCTGCTTGCCAGCGGGCCGCGCCACGTGGCCTCGACGACGCTCACGAAGGGCGGTCGCTTCGAGAAGACGCTCTACACACCGGGGGAGTACAAGCTGTTCTGCTACCTGCACCCGATCACGATGACCCAGGTCATCGACGTGCGCCCATGAGGCGGGCGCTTGGGATCGTGCTGGCGGTCGCCGCCTGTGGTGCCGCGGCGGCGCTCGCCGGATCGGCCTCCTCGGCGACGACGCGCTCGATCAAGGTCGGCGACAACTATTTCGTGCGCTCGAGTGGCGTGCCGGCGGTCACCGTGGCCGCCAAGACACGCGTGACGTGGCGCTGGACGGGTGACTCCGCGCACGACGTGCGCGTCTCCAGCGGCCCGATCAGGTTCCACTCGAAGGTGCAGACGTCGGGCACGTACAGCAGGGTCATGACGCGCAAGGGCACGTACAGGATCTACTGCGAGATCCACGGCCCGAAGGACCAGTCGATGGTCCTCCGCGTGAAGTAGCAGCGGCCGTCCCCGCCGCGGTCCTGCCGCCTGCGGTCACTCCCGCCCGATCGCCTCTCGTTCGCCTGGTCCCGGCGGCGTCTCGGCCCCGCCGGGCTTCGTGCGTGCGGGCGCGCCTTACTTGGTCTCGGCCTCCGTGGCGGGCTCTTCGTCGCCGGTCTCATCGCCCGTCACCTCGTCCGGCGGAGCGGTCATGGGCTCCTCGGCGGCAGCCGCTGTGGCCAGGTCGGTCGGACTCGGAGCATCGCCGGATGAGGCAGCGGGCTCCGGTGAGTCCGCCGCCGCACCGTCGCGGTTCGCGCGCAGCGTCGACGCGCCGCCGACGGCCTCGGTCTCGCGCTCCTGCGTCGCCGGATCGGGGGCGACCGTGAGCGGCGCCGGCGTGTCGGCCGCGGGCACGGACGCGTCGGCAGCCACCGACGGCGCGGGGCCGCTATAGCTCGCGGGGTCTTCGCCCTTGAGCTTGCGCCCAACCGCCGCGGCGGTGCCACCGGCGACGGCCACCGCGCCGCCGACCTTGACCCACTTGAGGCTCAAGAACCGCTTGACCTTGCCGGGCGGGCGCAGGCTCTTCGCCTTGGCCACGCCCTTGCTCGCCTTCTTGCCGAGCTGCCATTCCGACCAGATCTTCGTGACGGACGCAAGGGCGTCCAGCGCCTGCTCCGGCTTGCGCTTCTGACGCCTGCGCAGCTTCATTGGGGTGCTCCTCAAACTCGTGATAGGCATGGTCTGTTCGGCTACCCGTCCATGCCGGGGCCAAACGAATGTAGCCGAGCGGCTTACCCCTCCGGCGCGGGCGTCGCCAGCACGCCGCGCAGCCAATCGGCGGTCTGCGCGATGCCCTCGCGCACGCCGATCCTCGACTCCCAGCCGAGCACCGTCTTCGCCTTCGCGACGCTCGGCCAGCGGCGCACGACGTCGACGGGGAACGTCGGCAGGTGCTCGAGCTCGAACGTCTCCGGGTCGCGGCCGCAGACCTCCCACACGACGCGAGCGATCTCGGCGACCGTCATCTCATCCGACGCGGAGATGTTGAAGTCCTCGTGCAGGCCGGCCGGCGAGTCGGTCGCCACCACGACGCCGTCGGCGATGTCGTCGACGTGCGTCAGTGTCCGCGTCTGCGTCCCGTCGCCGAAGATCTGCAGCGGGTGCTGCCCGGACAGCACCTTGCGGATGAGGTCGGGCACGGCGTGCGCGATGCCCGGCTCGTCCTCGGGCATCTCGCCCGGCCCGTAGGCGTTGAACGGGCGGCAGATCGTGTACGGCAGCCCGTGCTCGGCGTGCGCGGCGCGGCACCAGACCTCGCCGGCCAGCTTCGAGAACCCGTAGGCCGACCGCGGCATCGCGGTCTCCCAGACGTGCTCCTCGGTCGTCGGGTACTCGGTCGCGCGCTCGAAGACCATCGAGCTCGACACGTACGTGAACCGCTCGACCTCGCAATCGAGCGCCGCCTGGATGACGGCGTCGTACAGCGCGGAGTTCACCGACGTCAGCGTGTGCGGCAGCCTGTGGAAGTTCGCGATCCCGCCGACGATCGCGGCGAGGTGGATGACGTGCGTGCAGCCGCGCGTCGCGGCGAGCGCCTGCTCGTGGACGCGCAGGTCGCCGGTGTGGACCGAGCAGCCCTCGCGCATCCACTGCGGCGCGGGCCGCTGATCGGACACGCGCACCTCGAACGACGGATCGCGCAGCAGGCGCCGGACGACCGCGGCGCCGATCGTGCCGGCGCCGCCCGTCACGAGCACGCGCTTCACGGCAGCGCCACCCGGCCGTTCGTCAGCAGGCTGAGCTCGGACACGTACGCGAAGACCTGCGCCGCGCCGAAGCAGTTCCAGGGATCGACGACGAGGGCATCGCCACCGGCCAGCGCGGCGATCATGTGCAGCGGCTCCGCGCCGCGGAACTCGTCGTGGTTCGCCGCGACGACGATCGCGTCGGCGCCCGTCACGGCGTCCTCGAACGGCACCGTCGGCGTCGCGACGCGCGGGTCGTGGACCTCGACGTCGGCGAGCTCGCGCTCGAGCAGGCGGATGAGCTTGTGGGAGAGCGAGTCGCGCTCGTCGTCGGTGTTGCCCTTGAACGCAAGCCCGAGCACCGCGATCTTGCGGCCGTTCAGCGAGCCCATCCGGCGCTTCATCCCCTCGACGAGAAACAGCGGCACGGACTCGTTCACGCGCGACACCGCGAGCAGCATGCCGGGCGCGTTGGAGCGCTCTTCGCTGAAGGCGAAGTCCTTGCGCAGGCAGGTCCCGGCCGTGAAGCCCGGCGACGCGATCCCGCCGCGCGGATAGTCGCGGTTGATGAGCTCGATGACGTCGAAGACGTTCGCGCCGTGCTGCTCGCAGTCCATCATCAGGAGGTTGGGCAGCGCGAAGTTCGCGTAGCGCAGGATGTTCGTCCAGATCTTCGCGAGCTCGGCCTGCACGGGCGTCGTCTGCACGATCGGCGCGCCGAAGATGGCGAACAGGTCGCCGACGCGCTGACCGGAGTCCTCGCCGACGCCGCCGACGATGCACGGCAGCGTCTGGATCTCCTCGAAGAAGCGCCCGGCCGCAATGCGCTCGGGTGCGTGCGCGACGAAGATGTCCTCGCCGCTGACGAGCCCGCGGTGCTTGGCGAGGTAGCCGGCGACCCAGTCCGTCGTGCCCGGGGCGATCGTCGAGCGCAGGACGATCGTGTGGCCGGGGCGCAGGTGGCCGAGCAGGTCGTCGAGTGCCGAGCGGATGTCGGACATGTCGATCTCGACGTGCGAGAGGGAGGGCGTGCCGAGCGTGATGACGATGTGCTCGGCGAGCGCGGCGTCGGCGACGCGGTCGGTCACGTCGAGCATGCCGGCGGCGTGCACGCGCTCGAGCGCCGCTTGCGCCTCGGGCTCCTCGAACGGCATGCGCGCGTCGCGCACGGCCTGCAATCGCGCCGAGTCGATGTCGACGCCGAGCACCCTCAGACCGCGGTCGGCGAACGATATGGCCAGCGGGAGGCCGATCCGGCCCAGCCCGATGACGGCAACCTCAGCGGTCATGAAGTCGGAGAATCTACCGCTCGGGGGGTGCGGCAAGCATGCGGTGGCGCAGGTACTGCCGCGTGAAGCCCGCGACGAAGCGCGGGTTGTAGCGCGCGTAGCGCCGCCAGAGCCGGCGTGGCTCGTGCGCGAGGCGGAAGGACCACTCGAGTCCGGCGGACTGCATCCAGCCGGGCGCCTGCGGGACGAGGCCGGCGTGGAAGTCGAACGCGGCGCCGACGCCGATGAGCACCGGTGCGTCGAGGCGCTCGCGCATCGCGGCCATCCACTTCTCCTGCTTGGGCGCTCCGACGCCGATCCAGATGACGTCGGCCTTGGAGTTGTTCATCTCCGCGACGATCGCGTCCTCTTCCTCGTCGGAGAGGTCACGGTAGGGCGGCGAGTAGCCGCCGACGATCTTCACGCCTCCGAAGCGGTGGCGCAGGTTGAGCGCGAGCTGCACGAGCGCGCCCTGGTTGCGCCCGCCGTAGAGGTACATGCGCGTGCCCGTCTGCGCCGCGCGCTCGCAGTAGCGCGCCATCAGCTCCGGCCCGTAGACGCGATCCTCGAGGAGCGCGTTGCCGAGGGCGTTCATCGCCCACACGAGCGGCTGGCCGTCGGGGACGGTCATCGAGGCGCCGAGCACGGCCTCGCGCAGCTCGGGATCCTCGTTGCAGACCATAATCGTGTGCGTCGCGGCGACGCAGACATAGCCCTTCTCGCGATGCGCGATCGACGCGTCGATCCAGTCCATCGTGTCGTCGTAGTCGGTGACCGACAGCGGCACGCCGAGCACGTCGACCGACGATGGGGCGACGGGGGCCGATTGAGCCGGATGGGAGGTCCGGTGCAACCCGCTTGGAAGGGGGCGGGAAAGGGTCATGGCGGGATACGACGCTGTAGGCACTGGCTAAGTTACGGGTGAGAACGCGCGGATCGCCCAAAGGTTGCGATGTTGCAAATTGCGGTTCGTAGAAGGCGCTACCCAGCAAGTACGGCGCCTGAACACCGTGGACCTGCCGTACTCTTGGCGCCATCGCACGCGCGCTCATCACCGGCATCACCGGACAGGATGGCTCCTACCTCGCCGAGCAGCTCTTGCAGCGCGGCTACGAGGTCGTCGGCATGGTCCGATCCGAGGGCGCCGCGATCGCCGGCGTCGACACCGTCCACGGCGACCTCGCGGACCTCCCGTCGCTGCGCGCGGCCGTGCTCGAGACGGCGCCCGACGAGCTCTACCACCTCGCCGCGCCGACGTTCGTCCCCGCCTCGTGGAAGGACCCGGCCACGACGATGGCGCTCGTCGCCGGCGCGACCGGCACGCTGCTGAGCGCCGCGCGCGAGGCGGGCAGCGACATGCGGGTGCTCGTCGCCAACTCGGGCGAGGTCTTCGGGGCCGCGACGGAGTCGCCGCAGAACGAGCGCACCGCGATGCGCCCGCGCTCGCCCTACGGCGTGGCGAAGCTCGCCGCGTTCGGGCTCGTCGACGTCATGCGCCACAAGCACCGGTTGCACGCCTCCAGCGCGCTCGCGTACAACCACGAGTCGCCGCTGCGCCCCGAGCGCTTCCTGCCGCGCAAGGTGTCGCGCGGCGCGGCCGCGATCAAGCTCGGCTTACAGGACACGCTCGCGCTCGGCGACCTGAACGCGGTGCGCGACTGGTGCCACGCCCGCGACGTCGTACGCGGCTACCAGCTCATGCTCCAGTGCGAGGAGCCCGGCGACGTGATCCTCGCGAGCGGCGTCGGGCGCACGGTGCGTGAGCTGGCCGACGTGGCCTTCGCCGTGGTCGGGCTCGACGCGGGCGACTACATCCAGGTCGATCCCCGGCTCGTGCGCCCCTCCGAGCGCACGCCGTCGGTCGGCGACCCGTCGCTCGCGCGCGAGCGGCTGGGCTGGGAGCCGGAGACGCGCTTTCAGGACATGATCGAGGAGATGGTCCACGCCGACCTCGCCGCGCTGGCGGCCTCGCCCGCGCCGCGATAAGCGGCTTGTCCCGGCGGCCGGTGCCGTCTACCGTCGGCTGGGAGGACATGAACGCGCGAACGACGCAGGCGCCCGAAGCGACGCAGGACCGCCCCGAGCCGGCGAAGCGAGGCACGGCACGCGTGCGGCCAGGCGGCGGGGTGGCGGGCGCGGGCGCCAACGCCGCGGCCGGGGTGAACCGCGCGGCGGGCGCGGCGTCGCGCGAGGACGGTGCGTGGCGGGCCGGCCTCCCGCTCGCGCGCTGCCTCGCCCGCGCCGTGCAGGCGCGCGCGGCGGGAACCGCGGCGCCGGGGGTCGCGCTGTTGCCGCGCGTCGACAGATCGGGCGTCGCCCTGCTGCAGCGCGTCGACGCGCCGCATCCCGGCTTGCTGAGCCCGGCGGCCGTCGCGAAGGCGATCCGCTTCTACACCGCGCAGCCCAAGCAGTACACGCCCGCGATCATGGTCGAGATCCAGGCGCGGGTCGGCGTCGCGCAGACGGGGATCGCCGACGCGCCGACGGTGCAGGCCGTCGCGTCCTGGCAGCTCACCGAGGGCTCCGCCGATCCGGTGCTCAAGCCCGACGGCATGGCGGGGCCGCGGACGCTCCCGCAGATGTTCCGCAGCGGGCTGAACGTCACGGTGCACGCGGTCGGCTTCGGGGAGGACGCGCAGGCGGGCGTCATCGACCGCTGGCACGAGCTCACCGCCGACGAGCGCGCCACCGAGCTCGTGCGCATCGTCAACCTCTACCTGGGCGCCGCGGGCGTCCCGCCGGTCGCGGCCAACGTCATGGACGAGGGCGACGACGCGGGCCAGTTCGACTTCGCGACGTGGGCGCTCGACATCGGCCGTCCCGCCCTCGAGATCGCCCAGCCGACGCGCGACGAGGCCGCCGACATCGTCGACACGATCTACCACGAGGCGCGCCACGCCGAGCAGACGTTCCGCGAGGCGCAGTTCCGCGCGCTGGAGCTGCGCAGGCCCGGCGGCGGGGCGGGCGAGGACGCGCGTCTCGCGGCCGAGGTGGCCGCCGAGCTGCAGATCCAGGTCGTCATCGCGGAGAAGGCGGTCGCCTCGCCGCTCGTCGCCGGGACGATGAAGGCGCTCATCGTGAAGGGCTGGTACGACAGCATGGACGGCCCCGACGCCGCTCGCCGCAACCGGATCCTGACCGAGGTCGACGACGCGAGCGAGGCACTCGACAAGGCGCGCGAGCGCTTCGACAAGGCACCGGGCCCGAAGAGCCGGGCGGCGCTCGACCGCGCCCAGCGCCGCTACGACCGCGCGCACGACGCCTACCGCGACCTGCCCGAGGAGCACGACGCGTGGGCGACCGGTCCGATGACCGGCCCCGGCGTCACCCGCGGCGCGCCGCCGGCTCCCGTCCCGGCCGGCCTCCTCGACATCTGATGTCGCCCCCGGACGCCGATGGTGTCGCGGACTTGATCCGGCGGCTCGAGCAGGCGGTGGGTGCGCCCGGCGCGGATGCCGCGACCGTCGCCGCGGCGGTCGCCGCGGGCGAGGTCGTCGACGACGGCGCTCCGCTCGGCGCGCGCGCGGATCCCGGCGTCGACGGCGTCGAGGTCGTGTCCGTGACGCGACGCGCGGACGGGGACGAGCCAAACGCCGCGGAGATCCGGTTGGCGGCGGGGCTCATGCTCGCCGATCTCGAGGAGCGCCTTGGCCCGAGCCGGCCGATGAAGCGCCGCAAGCCGGGCGACCGGCGGGTCATGTTCCAGGGCGACGGCGCGGCGACGACGATCGCGTCGGTCGATGCGGGCGGCCGCGTCGGCGTGATCACGGTTCGCCGCGAAGGCTGAACCGGTGCCGGTTGTGGCATGCAGCGGTTGCTGCTAGGAATCAGGCATCGCTCACGCGCAGACAGCCCGAGCCGTCGCTGCGCCGCGGAGTGCGCCGGCTGCTCTTATCGCGCGACAGGGTGCGCCCGTGCCGGCTGTGCCGGTCCCGGTCGCCGCCCGTCGGGAAGGTGGCGATGGTTCGCGACTGGACCGGACCCTCGCGCGAGCGGTCGCAGCTCGTGCCTCGAAGGTCGCCGAACCGCTCGTGCCGGCGATGCAGCAGCTCGGGCACGTTCGCGACGGCATCGACAAGGCGAAGAGCGACATCGGCCAGCTGAGGGAGCTCGTCACCGGCTCCGAGGCGATGCTCGCGAGCGTGCCCCCGGCCGCCATCGCGGCGCCCTCGCCGCCGCCGGGCAGCAGCGCGGAGCTCGATCACCGGCGGGCGGCTGCGGTGCAGCAGGTCAACGAGGCGTGGACGGCGGAGCAGGCGCATCGCCGCGAGAACGTCGCCAACAGCCGGAGGCGGTTCGGTGCCAAGCTGAGCCCGGAGGACACCGTGGCCGCCGAGCGCTATGACCAGCGCAGAGCCGAGGAAGCGGCGAGGGCAGCGCACGCCGAGGAGGCTGCCGACCGTAAGGCCAAGCTCACGTACCGCGGTCTTGGCAGCGACGGGCCGACGCTGACCGACCACCTGCGCAACGCGGTCACCGGGCGCCCGCTTCCGTAACCCGACCGTCAGCCGAGCGTGGCGCGGGCCGCGGCGACGACCTCCGCTGCCTGCTCGGCGCTCAGCACCGGGCTCATCGGCAGCGCGAGGTGCGTGCGGGCGAGCTCGTCGGTGGCCGGCAGCTCGAAGTCGCCCGTGAACGGGGCCATCGCAGGCTGGCGGTGCACGGGGGTGCGGTAGTACGCCCGCGCCTCGACGCCCGCGCGCTCGAGGCCCGCCGCGAGCTCGTCGGCGCGCTCGCTGCGCACGACGTAGAGGTGCCACGCGGGCTCGCAGCCCGGCGTGGCGACCGGCAGCGACACGAGCTCGCCGAGCCCGGCGGCGGCGTAATGGGCCGCGGCCGCGCGGCGGCCGTCCGCCCAGCCGTCGACGTGCGGCAGCAACACGCGCAGGATCGCCGCCTGCAACTCGTCCAAGCGCGAGTTGTAGCCGACGAGGTCGTAGGTCACCTTGTCGCGCGAGCCGTGGAAGCGCAGCGTGCGCACGCGCTCGGCGATCGCGTCGTCGTCGGTCGTGATCGCGCCGCCGTCGCCGAACGCGCCGAGGTTCTTCGACGGAAAGAAGCTGAACGTGGCCGCGCTGCCGAGCGCGCCGGGCCGCGAGCCGTCCGGGCCGACCGAGCCGGCGGCCTGCGCGGCGTCCTCGAGCACAGGCACGCCGAGCGCCGCGATCTCCGCGACCGGCGCGACGTTGCCGAACAGGTGGACGGCGATCACCGCCTTGGTCGCGGGCGTCAGCGCGGCGCGCACCGTGTCCGCCGTGACGCACCCGGTGACTTGGTCGACGTCGCAGAAGACCGGTCGCGCGCCCGTCGGTGGGATCGCCTCGGCGCTCGCGTAGAACGTGAACGACGGCACGACGACGTCGTCGCCGGGCCCGACGCCCATCGCCCGCAGCGCGATCGTCAGCGCCTCCGTGCCGTTGGCCACCCCGATCGCGTGGCGCACGCCGCAGTACGTCGCGAACTCCGCCTCGAAGCCGGCGACCTCCGGACCGAGGATGAAGCGCCCGGAGTCCACGACGCGCGCGATCGCCGCGCCGATCTGCGCGCGCAGCGGGCGCAGCGGCGCGCCGGTGTCAAACAGCGCGACCGCCATGTGGGTGCCTACCGGTCCCTCGCGGGCCCGCTAGATCTCCTTGGCGGTGGAGTCGACGATGTCGCCCGCCGGGCGCGCGGGCCGCGGGGCGCCGGTGCGCGCGCCGGCGCCGTCGGAGCCGCTGGGCAGCTCCGCCACGGGGCCGCGCCAGAAGGCGAGGTCCGGCCGCTGCTCGACGACCTCGCGCCCGCTGTCGATGAGCCCGCCGGCGGCAGCCGCGAGCGCGCCGAGCGCACCGAGGTACACGCCGATCTGCGGCGTGACGTCGTAGTCGAGCTGGGGCGGGTCGATGATCCGGCGCACGATGAGCGCGGCCAGGATCAACCCGACGACCGTGCGCCCGATCAGCACCGGGCGAGTCTGCCTGACGACCGCGCTGGCGAGCAGGAAGGCGGCTCCGGCGAGGATGAGGACGCGCAGGCGCTCGAACGTCTGCCAGCCGGTCGTCTCCGGGTCGCCTTGGGCTGCGGTGCGGTCGATGTGGTACCACGTCGCGAACAGCGCGACGACGAGCAGCGCGGCTCCGACGGCACTGAGGATGCGTCCGGTTCTCGGGCTCAGCAAGGCGGGTGCACCTCCTTTGAGGAACGTGTGCGGGGGTCGTCCAGCCTACGACGTACCCCGATTCGCCCGCGCGAGCAGGCAGGTGCACGGCCGGGCAAACCGGCGTCGGGGCGCTGCGGGCAACGGTACTGTGCGCCCATGATCGATCCTCGCACGCGCCGCACGGTCACGACGACCGTGGCGGCGGCCGCGGTCCTGGCCCTGGTCCCCGCGTCCAGCGTCGCGAGCCTGCTCAGCTTCGGCTCGACCCTGAAGGCGCCGGCCAACGTCACGAAGGCGCGCCAGGCCGACACCGCCTACTGGCAGACCGCGCTTGCCGGCGGCAAGTCGCCCCGCTCCCCGGCGACCGGACAGATCAAGTCCTTCAAGATCAAGGGCATCGCGCTGTCCAGCCCGAAGGCCGGCGTCCCCGGCGGCGAGACGATGTTCCACCTGCAGTCGCTGCGCAAGCGCGCGGACGGGACGTACAAGATCCTCGTGACGAGCCAGGCGTTCTTCCTGCCGGGCAAGGGGACCAACTCGCAGAAGGTCACGACCTACCGGCCGATCAACTTCTGCATCAAGAAGGGCGACTCGCTCGTCTTCAACACCGTGGGCGGCTGGGACGGCATCGCGAATCGCACGGGTCCGTATCCCGACGGCACGCCGCTGCGGATCTTCGCGAAGGCCACCGGCTCAGCCGTCGCGGAGTACACGAAGGCCAACGGGACGAACAACGGCAACATCATCCGCGCCAAAGCCACACCCGGGCGCGGCCACGAGCTGCTCATGCGGCTGACCGTGGGGACCGGCAAGAACGCTACGGGCCTCTGCCCGGGAGGGACGGGACGATGAAGCGCAACTTGGGCATCGCAGCCGCGGCCGCCACCTGCGGGCTCGCGCTCGTGCCGGCGACCGGATCCGCGACGGTCTATCCGTTCGGCTCGAGTCTGACCGCCACGGCCGACCGCCCCGAGGCGCGCCAGGCCGACACGGTCTACTGGCAGACGACGTTCGCCGACGGACGCTCGCCGGTGGCCCCGGTGGACGGGCAGATCAGGCTGGTCCGGATCAAGGGCATCGCGCTGTCGGACAGGACGGCGCCGATCGGCGCGCCTCCGGTCGGCGGCGAGCGCGACTTCCACATCCAGGTCATGCGCCCGCTCCCCAACGGCACGTTCGAGATCCGAAACCCCGGTGGGACGTCCGGCTTCATGAGCCTGCCGCCGAGGACGGCCGATCCTCAGACGGTGACCGACTACAGCTCCGACGCCGGGCAGATCGTGAACCTGTGCGTGCGCGCGGGCGACAGCGTCGTCTTCAACACCATCGGCGGCTGGGACGCCATCCCGAACCGCACGGGCCCGTACCCCGACGGCACGCCGCTTCAGATCTTCGCCAACGCGCCCAACGCCATCGTGTCCGAGTTCACCGGCGACAACCAGACCAACAACGGGGCGATCATCCCGCCGCGGCCCGGCCCTGGTCGCGAGCTGCTGATGCAGGTGACGATCGGTACCGGGGCGCACGGCACCGCGCTGTGCGCCGGCGGCACGGCCGGCGTGGAAGGCCCGCTGCCGCTGTCGGCGCCCGATCCCGGCGGCCCCTCGGCGCCGCCGCCGCCCCCGCCGCAGGTCGCGCCCCCGCCGCCACCACCGCAGGTGCAGCTCGCGACGCTCCCGAAGTCGCAGAAGGTCACCGTGAGCAAGAAGGGCAAGCTCAGCGTCTCGCTCTTCTGCAAGCTCACGATCTCGCGCTGCAAGGGCAAGGTGCGGGTCGTCCGCCGGACGGGCAAGGCCATCTCGCTCGGGTCGTCGAAGTTCGACATCGCCGGCAAGAAGACCGGGCACGCGACGATCTTCCTCAACAGGACGGGCCGCCGGCTGTTCTTCAAGCAGGGCAAGGGGCGGCTCTCGGTCAAGCTCGTCGCCGTGACGGACCCCGGCGGCGCGTCTCGCACGTCGTCGCTGACGACGACGCTGCGCAAGCGCTGACGCCGCGCGGCTACCTCGAGAGCGCCTCGAGGTCCGCGCGCGTCATGAGCCGGATGAGCTCCTCGAACGTCGTCTTGGGCTCCCAGCCGAGCTTCTCCTTCGCCTTGCCGGGGTCGCCGATGAGCTGGTCGACCTCGGCGGGGCGCAGGAACGCCGGGTCGAGGCGGACGTAGCGCTCCCAGCCGTCGATGCCGGCTTCGTCGAAGGCGACCTCGACGCACTCGCGCACGGTGTTCGTCCGGTTCGTCGCGATGACGAAGTCCTCCGGCTCGTCCTGCTGCAGCATGAGGTACATCGCCTCGACGTAGTCCTTCGCGTAGCCCCAGTCGCGCTCGGCGTCGAGGTTGCCCAGCGCGAGCTCCTCGCGCAGCCCGAGCTTGATCGCCGCCGCGTGCCACGTGATCTTGCGCGTGACGAACTCCAGGCCGCGGCGCGGCGACTCGTGGTTGAAGAGGATCCCGCAGCACGCGAACAGGTCGTAGGACTCGCGGTAGTTGACCGTGATGAAGTGGCCGTAGGCCTTCGCCACGCCGTACGGCGAACGCGGGTAGAAGGGCGTCGTCTCGGTCTGCGGGACCTCGAGCACCTTGCCGAACATCTCCGAGCTCGACGCCTGGTAGAAGCGCGAGCCGGGCGCGGCCTCGCGGACGGCCTCGAGCATCCGCGTGACGCCGACGCCGGTGAACTCGGCGGTCAGCGTGGGCTGGATCCACGACACCGCGACGAAGCTCATCGCGGCGAGGTTGTAGATCTCGTCGGGCTTGGAGGCGCGCAGCGTGTCGACGAGCGAGCGCTGGTCGAGCAGGTCGCCCTGATGCAGGGTGATCTTGTCGCGCAGGTGCTCGATGCGGTCGAACTTCTCCGTCGACGCGCGGCGCACCATGCCGTGCACGTCGTAGCCCCGCTCGAGCAAGAGCTCGGCGAGGTAGGAGCCGTCCTGTCCGGTGATGCCGGTGATCAATGCGGAGCGAGCCATGGGCGCGGCAGATTACCGGCGGTGCCTGTCTGCGGTCCTCGTCACGTCCTCGTACAACGCGACCATGCGCTCGACGTAGCGGTCGATCGAGTACTCCTCGCGCAGCCACGCGCGGGTGGCGTCGATCCCCTCGCGCCCGGATCCGTCGCGCCAGGCGAGGATCGCCTGCGCGGTCGCCGGCGGGTCTTGCATCGGCACGACCCGCACGCCCGGCCGGCCGGCGAGGATGTCGACGACGCCCGCGCCGGGGGTGAGGATGACCGGCGTGCCCACCGCGATCGCCTCGAGCGGCGCGAGGCCCCACCCGTAGCGCTGGCTGAGGATCGCGAACGCGTCGGCGGCGACGTACGTGTCGCGCAGCTCGGCCTCCGGCAGCGACCGCCGTGAGAGCGTGATCCGGTCGCCCAGCCCGCGCTCGTCGACGAGCGCGGCGATGCGATCGGCGTAGGCGGCGTCGACGTGGTCGGATCCCGTGATGAGCGCGTGGACGGCCGGGTCGTCGCGCACGGGCGCGAGCGCCATCGCCTCGACGAGGTCCTCGAAGCGGCGGTGCTCGACGAAGATGCCCGACGCGACGACGAGGAACGTGCCGTCCGCGATCCCCAGGCGCTCGCGTGCCGCCGCGCGGTCGGGCGGCTCGAAGAACCGCGCGGCCGGGCCGATGCCGGCGATCGTCGCGTCGCGGCGGTAGCTGCGGCGCACCATCTCGGCCTGTGTGCGCGACAGCACGACGATCCGCGCGGCGCGGCGGGCGTCGAGCAGGTCCGGCCAGCAGACGGCCGCGCGCGCGATCCGGCGAGTCATCCGCAGATCGCCGTACATCGTGTGCTGCGGGACGATCGCGCGCTCCCACAGCGACTCGTCGTTGCGCGTCCAGACGAGCGGCATGCCGAGCTTGCCGGTCGCGATGCGCCCGGGGCGAAGCGCCGGCCACTCGTGCGCGTTGACGACGTCCGCGTCGCTCGGGACGAGCCGCGCGACCTTCGGCAGGTCGATCCAGAAGCGCCGCGCGAGCTCCGCGCCGTTGGCGGGGCTGCGCGCCTCGCCCTCGCGGACCGACCGGATGTCGAGCTCGCCGGATGCGAACGCGCTGCCGGGCAGGTGGTCGTGGCAGGCGATCGTGACGCGATGCCCGCGCGCGACGAGGCCGTTGGCCAGCTCGAGCATGAGCCGGACTCCGCCGCCCCCGCCGGCCTTGCCGCCGACGTGGTCGTGGATGAGCGCGACGTGCATCCGGATCAATAATGTCGCGCGCATCGTTTCCACGCCTCCGACCGACAGCGATCACGAGCCCACGCGCCCGCCCGGCGCGGCCCCGCCGGACCTGCTGGACTCGACCGAGGCCGGGGGAAGCGTCATCCGCGGCAGCGGCCTGCGCCTCGGCGGGCACGTCCTCGGCGCGCTCGCCGGCGTCGCCGTCAGCGCGGTCGTCATCCGTCAGCTCGGCGTCGTCGACACCGGGCGCTTCGTCACCGTGATGTCGCTCGTCGTCGTCGCGGGCAGCATCTCCGACCTCGGGCTGTCGGCCGTCGGGGTGCGCGAGTACGCCGTCCGGCCACCCGACGAGGGCCACCGCCTGCTGCGCAACCTGCTCGGCATGCGGCTGGCGTTCGTCGCCGGCGGGATCGCTGTGGTGCTCGCCTTCGCCGCACTCGCGGGCTACGGCTCGACGATGGTCGCCGGCGTGCTCGTCGCCGGCGTCGGGATGACGCTGTTCGTCGCGCAGCAGAGCCTCGCGATCCCGCTGCACGTGCGGTTGCGCTTCGGCGCCGTCGCCGGGCTGCTGCTGCTCGGCCAGGTGGGCGTCGCGCTCATGGCCGTGCTGCTCGCGCTCGCCGGCGCGGGGCTGCTCGCGTTCCTCGCGATGAACATCCCGACCACGCTCGCCGTGCTCCTGCTGACGCTCGCCATCGGCGGCGCCGGCGTCCGCGTCATGCCGGCGTTCGACGGCGTCGAGTGGCGGCGCCTGCTGCGCCAGATCCTGCCGTACTCGGCCGCGGTCGTGCTGTCGGTGCTCTACTTCCGCGTCGCGCAGATCATGATGTCGCTGCTGTCCACGGGCGAGGAGACGGGCTACTTCGGCATCTCGTTCCGGGTGCTCGAGACGCTGACGACGATCCCCGCGCTGCTCGTCTCGACCGCCCTGCCGATCCTCGCGCGGGCCGCGCGCGACGACGCCGAGCGCTTCGCCTACGCGGGCCGCCGGCTCGCCGAGACGATGCTGCTCGCCGGCGTCGGCCTCGCGATCGTGCTGTTCCTCGGGGCCTCGTTCTGCATCGACGTCGTGGCCGGTCCGGGCCACGAGCCCTCGGTCGACGTCCTGCGGATCCTCGCCTTCGCGCTCGTCGGGACGTTCGTGATCGCGGCCCGCGGCTATGCCCTACTGTCGGTCGACAGCATGCGCCCCATCCTCGTCTCCAACGCGATCGCGCTCGGGGTCGTCGCGGTCGCGGGCGTCCCGATGATCCACGCGCACGGCGCGATCGGCGCCGCGCTGACGCTCCTCGCCGCCGAGCTGACGCTGGCCGCGTGCTACGAGGTGGCGCTGACGCGACGGCGCGCCGAGCTGCGCCTGAAGCCGGACTTCGTCGCGCGGGTCGCGCTCGCCGCGGGCATCGCCCTGGCGCCGATGCTGCTCCTCGGCCTGCCGGCGCTGCCGGCGGCCGCGATCGGCGCGGCCCTCTACGCGGGCGCGCTGGTCGCGCTCGGCGCCGTGCCGGCGGAGCTGCGCGAGGCGCTGGCGCGCCGCGGGCCGCCCGCGGCGGGGGCGTCGTGACCCCGCGTCCGCTCGCGGCGGGGGCGTCGTGACCCCGCGTCCGCTCGCGGCGGGGGCGTCGTGACCCGGCGGCCGCCCGCGACGGGGCGCGTCGTGACCGCCCGGCTGCCGGAGGCGGGGGCTTCGTGACGTCGGTTCCGCTGCACAAGCGCGTGATCGCCGTGCTGCCACACCTGGGGGCGCGCTTCGCCGAGCTCGTGCCGCCCGCTTCCGAGCGCGGTGGCACCTCGCCGGTGCGCGGCGCCGCGCGCGGGGTCGGCGCCGCGGTGCGCCAGGTGCGCGGCCGCAGCGACGCGCTCGTCGCGCTCGACGGCGGCCCGCGGCGCGCCAGCGCCTCGCGCAGCTCCGGCACGGCGCGGGTGCGCGTCGACCTCGACACCGCGCACGGCCGGCGCCTGTACGCCTACGGCTTCTGCGAGCCGGCCTCGCGCGCGTTGCGAGCGCTCGCCCGGCCCGGCGACGTGGTCCTCGACGGCGGCGCGAACATCGGCCTGTTCACGGTGCTCGCGGCGACGTGCGTCGGCCCGGAGGGGCGCGTCGTCGCGTGCGAGCCGGCGCCCGCGACGATGGCGCTCCTGCGCGAGAACGTCGAGCGCAACGGCCTCGCGCATGTCGCGCTGCGCGAGGCCGCGCTCGCCGACGCGCCCGGCCGCCTGACGCTGCGCGTGTTCGACCCCGGCTCGGGCTACAGCTCGTTCGCGCCCGCCGACGCGGCCGGCGCCGGGGAGGTCGAGGTGGACGTCACGACGCTCGACGACCTCGCCGGGGATCTGCTCGACCGCGTCGCGCTCGTCAAGCTCGACGTCGAGGGCGCGGAGCTGCGCGCGCTGGGCGGCGCGCCGGCGCTGCTCGCCGGCCCGCGGCCGGACTTCATCGTCGAGCTCGAGGCCGAGCACCTCGCCCGCCAGGACTCGTCGGTCGCCGACGTCCAGGCGCTGTTCGAGGATGCCGGCTACGTCGCGTTCGCGATCGGGGCGGGGCAGCGGCTCGAGCGCCTGCGCGGCGCGTGGGAGCCGCCGGGACGCGATCCGAACATCGTCGTGCGCCACTCCGAGCGGGCGCGCGGCTGACCATGCGCGTGCTGATCGTGAGCCGCTTCCCGCCGTCGCGGGGCGGCATCGCGGCCTACGCCGGCCAGCAGGCGGCGCGACTGCGCGAGCAGGGCCACGACGTCGTCGCCGCTTCCCCGGAGCGCTCGGACGCCGAGCACGTGCTCGACATCACGCGTCGCGGGTCGGGGCCCGCGTTCGTGCGCCTCGCCCGCAGCTGCGACCGGCTCGTCGTCCACTTCCAGCCGGAGATGCTGGGCGCGCCCGGCTCGACGGTGCTGCCGCGCGGCCGCGCGCTGCTGCGCCTCGCCGCGGGGCTGCGCGCGGCGCCGAGCGCGGAGCTCTGCGTGCACGAAGTCAACTACGGCGAGGGCTTCGCGCACCGCATCCTGCGCCGCCTCGTGCGCCGCGTGTGGGCCCTCGCCGACGAGGTGACCGTCCACACCGAGCGCGAGGCGCGGGAGTTCAACGAGGCCTTCGGCATCCCGCGCGACCACATCCGCGTCGTCAGCCAGGGCCAGCACATGCGGCGGCGCACCGACGCGGGCCGCGCCGCGGCGCGCGACGCGCTCGGCGTGCCGCACAACCTCGTCGTGCTGCTCGCGATCGGCTTCCTGCAGCCGAACAAGGGCTTCGATCGCGCGATCGCCGCGTTCGCCGAGGTCGCGCCCGGCGACGGGGTGCGGCTGTACGTCGCCGGCTCGCTGTGGCGCGAGGATCCCGCGCTCGTCGCCCACCGCGACGAGCTGGTTGCGCTCTCGGCGGACACGCCGGGCGCGGAGCTGCGCGAGGGCTACCTCTCCGACGAGGACTTCGACCGCTGGATCGTGGCGTCCGACGCGCTCGTGCTGCCCTACCGCCTGGGCTGGTCCTCGAACGTGATGGAGCGGGGGCTGCTGTACGACCGGCCGGTGATCATGTCGCGCGTGGGCGGCATGGCCGAGCAGGGCGAGGACCGCCCCGGCGTGACGCTCGTCGACGACGACGCGGAGCTCGTCGCGGCGCTGCGGCGGGTGCTGGCCGAGCTGAGCTGAGCCGCTACGCGCCGATGAGGCGCACCTCGGGCAGCGGCACGATGAACTGGCCGCCGCGCTGCAGGAACTCCTGCTCGCGCTCGAGGAACTCGGCGAGGAAGTGCCAGGGCAGCGCGAGGTAGTAGTCGGGGTTCATCCCGCGCGACTGCTCCTCGCTGATGATCGGGATCTTCGTCGCGATCGTCTCCGAGCCCCACTTGTCGGGGTTGCGGTCGGCCGCCGCCTCGATGAGCGTGTGATCGATCCCGGCGTACTGCAGGATGGTGTTGCCCTTCGTCGAGGCGCCGTAGACGTGGATGGTCTTGCCGCCGGCCACGATCTCCTGGCACATCTTGAGCAGGTCGTCGCGGACGCGCTCGGCGCCGAGCCGGAAGGTCTCGTAGGGCTCGGGCGCGTCGAGCGCCAGCTCGAACTCCTTGACGCGCAGGTCGGTGATCGCGGCCTGCTGCTCCGGCGTGCGGTCGTGCTTGCCCTGGTGGCCGATGAACAGCCGGATCGAGCCGCCGTTGATGTCGTTGAGCTCGGCGGAGATCACCTCCAGGCCCTCCTCGCCGATCAGCCGCTCGATGACCGCGAGCGAGTAGTACTCGAGGTGCTCGTGGACGATCGCGTCGAACGCGTTGGCCTCGAGCATCATCGGGAGGTAGTGCAGCTCGATGACCCAGACGCCGCTCTCGGCGAGGACCGCCGCGACGTCGGCGACGAACTGGCGCGGGTACTCGAGGTCGTAGAACATCGCGATGCTCGTGACGGCCTTCGCCTTCTGGTCGGGCCGGCGCTCGTTGAGGCGCTCGATCGAGAAGAAGTCGTTGACGACGTCGTAGCCCTTGGCCTTGGCGTAGCGGACCATGTCCGACGGATCGAACCCGAGGTAGCGCAGGCCCTGCGTCTGATAGCCGTCGAGCAGCGTGCCGTCGTTGCAGCCGATGTCGACGACGAGGTCGCCGGACTCCAGCGCGACGATGCTCTCGACTCCGCGCGCGATGCCGTGCAGGTTCTCGGTCATCGTGCGGTTCACGCCACTGCGATACCAGTACGAGCTGTAGAGGATCGACCCGGGCACCGTGTGCTTGGTCTGGATCAGGCCGCATGCCTCCTGGTCGGCCGTCATGTCGCAGCGCACGAGCTCCATCGGGATCGCCCGCTGCACGGGCTGCGCGCCGTTCGGATCTGCGAACGCCCCCGCGATGCGCTGATCGCCCAGCGACAGCACCGGTGCGAGGTGCTTGCTGCCGCAGATGCGGCAGGTCGTGCGGGTCGTCAGGCTCGTGCGGGGTACGGGCTTTGCGGTCGGCAACGGAGTCCTTCGTCAGGGGGCGAGACGCTGGCGCACTATGCCACACCGCCCAGCGCCCGCAGCACACCGCGCGTCTGCGTCGCGAATCGCCTCCAGCTGAACTGCGCGGCGCGAATCGGCCCGGCGGCGCGGAGCCGCTCGCGCTCGGCCGGGTCGTCGAGCAGGCGGGTGATCGCGGCCGCGATGAGCTCGGCCGAGCGCGGATCGCACAGCGCGGCGGCGTCGCCCGCGACCTCCGGCAGGCTCGAGACGTCGGAGGTCAGGACGGGGGCGCCGGCCTTCATCGCCTCGAGCACCGGCAGGCCGAAGCCCTCGTAGAGCGACGGGTAGCAGAACAGCTCGCAGCCGGCGTACAGCGCGGCGAGCTCGCCGTCGGGGACGTAGCCGGCGAGCACGATGCGCGCGGCGCGCGCGGCGGCGACGATCGCGCCGGACTCCCAGCCGACCGGTCCGACGAGGACGAGCTCGTGGCTGTCGCGCAGATCCGGGCGCAGCTTCGACCACGCCTCGAGCAGCCGGACGAGGTTCTTGCGCGGCTCGAGCGTGCCGGCGGCGAGAACGTACGGTCGCTCGATCCCGTGCTTCTTCGCGACCGCGGCTGCCTGCTGCGCGGCGGCCGGATCGGCGAAGCGCTCGTCGGCGGCGAGCGGGATGACGACCGAGCGCGGCGCGCACGAGGGCACGCGCGCGACCAGGTCGACGCGCGTCGCCTCGGAGATGCAGGCGAGCGCGCCGGCACGCCGGACGCCGATGTCGATCGTCCAGCGCTCGATCATCGCCGCGCGCTGCTGCGCCCGGGCCCCCGCGACGAACGCGACGAGGTCGTAGACGACGATCGCGCTCGGGCACGTCGTGAACCAGCAGGTCAGGTAGCTGTTGGTCGACAGGAAGGCGTCGCACTCCTTCGAGGCGAGGCGTGCGGCGCGGTAGTGCCAGGCGATGTCCGGCAGCGTGAGCAGGCGCCACTCGAAGCGCTCGTCGAGGTCGAGGTCGAGGTCGCACGGCTCGCGCGCGTAGAGAACGTAGCGGTCGTCGCCGTCGAGGGTGGCGAGCGCCCGGAGCAGCTCGCGCACGACGCGGCCGCGGCCGGCGGGCACCTCGGCCGCCGCGCGGGCGTCGATCCCGAAGACGGGGCTCACGGCTGCGCCAGGTGCGCGGAGCGCAGGTTGACGTCGATGCCGCGGTCCATGGACGCGCCACGCTACACGCCGCTCGGCACGGACCCTCGTGGAGCCCTCCCGGTTCGCGGTGGCAGATTCGCTACGAAATACGGCGCCTTGACGTACAAGAATTAGCGTCTATTACGCGCGAAGTGCATACTTGACGCTTATGTCAGCGAGCGTCAAGGTCGGCCGAGGCTTGCTGCTGTTCGGTGGGCAGGTCGACGCCGGCGACATGAGCCTCGCGGCGTTTCTCCGAGCGATCGGCGTCAACAAGACGGCCTTCCGGTCCGCGGCCGCCGACATCGGCGCTGTGTCGAGCCGCCGGGGTGCGGCGTTCTTCGACTCCAAGCGCGACCAGATCCGGTTCGGGCCCGGGGCGGGCTTGGTCGTCGGCGTCGCGATCGGCACCGCGAGCATGCGGGCCGGGCTGGTCGACGCCAACGGCGCCGTCCATCACCCCGTGCGGCTCGTCCCCCGCCGCGGTCAGCTCGCGCTTGAGCCGGTGGATCTCCTCGATCGCATCAAGGAGGCGGTCGGCAAGGTGCTCGGCGACGCGCTCACAGACGGCGACCTGCTCGTCGACGGCGCACTGCCGTTTCTCGGCGTCGCCGTGGCGTGGGGAGTGCCCGTCGGCCGCAACAAGAAGCCCGTCGGGCCGGCGCTGAGCCAGTCGTGGCACAACGCCCCGCTCAACCAGCGGGTCGCCGAGCATCTGAACATCGAGCACGCGCGCTCGCACGCGCTCAGCGACGTGCACGCCGCCGCGCTCGCCGTCGCGTGGCGCGAGACGCGGTCGGAGGCGCACCAGTCGCAGCCCAGCGCGCGTCTTGCGATGGTCGTGCGGCTGGCCGGCGCGATCAGCGCGGCGACCATCGTCGTCGAGGCCCGCGAATCAGGCACCGACGATCTAGGCATGACGTCCGGCTTCAACCGGAGCATCGTCATCGGCGGCATCGACATGCTCGCCGGGGAGATCGGCCACGTCGCGCCGGACGGTGCGTTCATCGACGTACGCGGGCAGGGCTGCCCCGAGGGGCTCGGCCGGCTGCGGCCGTACAGCTGCTCGTGCACGCCCGGCGGGACTCCGGTTCCCCCGCATCTCGAGGCCTACGCCGCCACGCCGGCCCTCGCCAGGAGGGTCGCCCCGGCGGTTGACGAGTGCGAGGTGCTCGACCTGATGAAGAAGGACCCGGACAACCCGATCTACCAGCGTGCCCTCGAGGACGTCGGGGAGCTCGTCGGGAACGTGCTCATGGGCCCCGTCGCGATGCTGAATCCGGCGACGATCACGATGACCGGATCGCTCGCGTTGCGACCGGTGAGACTCGCGGTGCGCGAGTGCCTGAGGCGAGACAGCGCCTTCAAGACGAATCCGCAGCTCAACGCGATGGACTCCGACACGGACCCCAACGCGCGTGTGCGCGGTGCCGGGCTCGCTGTGCTGCGTCACAACGTGTTCCGGCGGATGGAGCAGCTGATGGCGCGCCCGCAGCCGATGGTGGTTCGGCGCGTCAGGGGGCTGACCTCGCCGCTCACGGCGTTGCCTTGGGAGTCGTGAGAGCCCGGCCCGCGCACCGCTCTTGCGGAGCCGGCGAGCGAGACCGGGACCTACCGTCCGTCCGGCTACGTCTCGCAGCTCGCCTCCGCGCGGCGACGGGAGCGTGCCTCGAACTTGTCATGCTCGCCGGCCGCGCGCGCGTCGTGCGCTGAGATTCTGCTGCCGGCTGCGGTGCGCTTTCCGCGGCGCACGTGGAGGTGCAGGGCCTGCGCCTGCTGGTCGTCGGCGTGAGCCTCGATCAGCTCCTCGACCGTCGCCAGCACGGAGAGCGGATCCGCGCGCAGGACCTCGATCGGCCGTGCGCCGCTCAGCCACCTGCTGAAGTTCCTGCTCGTCAGCCACGCGATGGCGCGGTCCTCGGTGACCCCGGCCGCGTCCAGGGCGATCATCACGGCACGAAGATCGTCGAGGACGCGGGCTGCACGCTCGCGAGGCCTGCTCTTGGCGTCGCTCCAGCTGCGGATCGTCGCCTCGCTGACCTCGACGGCCTTGCGGAGGTCTCCCGGGGCGAGGCCGGCGGCGAGCATCGCGGCCACCCGCTCGTTGGCGGTTGCCGTTGGCAGGAAGCCGGGGCTGGCTTCCTCGAGTGCGGGTCGGGGCGCGAGGTGGTTTGCCATGAGCTTGTCGTGCTCCTTTCGATGCGTTTTGACCACGGATTTCGCATCATCATACGCACAAACAACGGTCAGAACACAGTTCGTATCGGGTTTATAGCGCTGCAACCGACCGAAAAAGCTCGCTATTTGCGCCTATTTGGCAGCGCACGCAAATTGTTGCGTAGAAATGAAACGGACACGCGTAGCTGCAACACTCTAGGGCAAGTTAGCCCACTAGTTGATCCAGCAAATTAGTCGAGGAGCGACGATGTCCGAGGACGGCGAACCTCATGAAGCGGACAAACCACCCGAGGTTGTAGGCGACACCGACGGCACCTCCGAGCGACGTCCCCAGCGGGGGCTCCCGACTCCGGTCAACAAGCACGCGCACCGTCCCACGCGCCCGTCGGTGTCCGGCTACCGCGAGGCGCTCGAGCGGGCGAGCCGCCAGTCGCTCGACTACCACGCCGCGTGGGTCATCTGCAGCGCCATCCAGAGGCGGGTCGCCCGCGGTCTCGCCGATCCGGACCGCGACTACGAGACGATCGAGCGCGCCGCGGAGTTCCTCTGGGACCACGATCACCGCGTGCCCGCCCGCGACCTCATCGACGCGTGGACACGTTGCGTGCAAGAGGCCAAGCACACAGACCCGCCTCGCATCTCGCAAGCGGTCATCTCCAGCCGCGACACGCGCGCCGCGCGGCTCCAGGCCGCGCAGCTGCATCACGACTACGACCCCGTCGGGGCGTGGACGCTGGTCAAGGCCACGTATCGATGGCTCACGAGCCAGGCCGGCAGCGCCGGCGCGCTCAGCCGTCTCGTCGCGGTGGCGCCGTTCGAAGACCTCGGATTGCAGTACACCGAGCTGCTGGACGTCGCCGTCCCCGCGAGCAGGGGCATCCCGTCGAGCGTCCGCTCCGCGCACCGCGAGATCTTCCTTCAGGATGCCGTGACGATCATCGACCAGATCGCCGAGTGCGATCTCGAGCGCCACGCTGCGCGCTTCCAGCTGGTCAACCGGACGCTCTTCGCGATCCTCGAGCTGCGACGTCCCGACGCGGACGGGGAGCGCGTGCGGCGCTACTACGCGCTCGACCAGCGGCTGCGCCCGGACGACGCGCGCGGGTGGGCGACGCGTCGCCTTGTGGACTTCGAGGTCGCGCGGTACTTCGGCCACGGCGAACGCGCGGAGGAGCACGCGCGCCAAGCCGTCGCCGACATGCTGGCGGCTGGGCTGTACCTCCATGTCAGCAAGGTGCGCGGCCAGTACCTCCGATGACCCGGGACCTCCTGCTCGTCCTCCTTGTTGCAGCGTCCTCGGCGGGACCGTACGTGGCCCCGATCGCGGCGCTCGTCGGCGGGCTGGCCGTGGCGGCGATCGCCGCGATCACAGCTGACCGGCGCCTCGCGAAGCAGTTCGCCGCGGAGCAGCAGCGCCATGCAGCCCGACTCGATCACGAGCGTGCGCTCACCGACCTCGCGGATCTGCGCAGCCTGTGCGACGAAGCCGCGCTCGCCCTGCGCGACCTCACGGACGCCAAGCTGGCGCCGACGGCGGACGGCGCTGTCGCGCCGGGCGTCGACAGTGCGACCGCCATGCGCAACCTCGACTCCCTCGCGGCCCGGTTTCACGTGCGTCTCGGGCCGACCGACAAGATCACGATCGCGTTCGCGGAGGCGCATTCGGCCGCGCGCGACCTCGCCGCCGCGCCGGCGCACGGCGAGCGGACGCGCTGCGGCTCCTTCGACGAAGCCGCGGGCGATCAGGCGCTGAGGCTGGCCATCGACGACTTCCTCGACGCGGCAGTCGAGCGCGCCGGTGCCGTTCCGATGCTCGCGCCGCGCTGACGGCGGCGACGTCGCGCGCGGCTCGACGAAGCTGTGGCCAGGGCGCTTGCGGGAGACTCGTGGGCGTGCATGTCGGCCTGAACCTCGTCTTCCTCGTGCCCGGCGAGCAGGGCGGCATGGAGGTCTACGCGCGCGAGCTGCTGCGCGCGCTGCCGGCCGTGCGGCCGGACCTGCGCGTGACCGCGTTCGTCAACCGCGAGGCGCGGGCGGCGGGCGGCGAGTGGGACGAGTTCGCGGAGGTCGTCGAGGTCCCGGTCTTCGCGCGCAGCCGCGTGCAGTGGGTCCGCGGCGAGCAGCAGCTGCTCCCGCGGCTGGCGCGGCGGGCGGGCGTCGACGTCCTGCACTCGCTCGCGAGCACCGCGCCGGCGCGCGGGCGCTTTCGCCGCGTCGTGACGATCCACGACCTGCTCTACCGCGTGATCCCCGACGCGCACTTCGGCATCCTGGGGCTCGGGATGCGCGCCCTGATCCCGACCGCCGCGCACCGCTCGCATCGCGTGATCGTCGACTCCCAGTCCACGCACGACGACGTCCGCCGCTTCCTGCACGTGCCCGAGCGCAAGCTCGACGTCGTGCCGCTCGGCGTGGGGACGACGTTCGCCGGCGTGCCAGAGCCTGCGGCCAGCCTCCGCGAGCGCTACGACCTCGGCGCACGGCCGGTGCTCCTCTCCGTCTCCGCCAAGCGCCCGCACAAGAACCTCGCCCGGCTGCTGGAGGCGCTCGCCGCGATCGACGCCGCCCGCCGCCCGGTGCTCGTCATCCCCGGCTATCCGACGCCGTACGAGGCGGTCTTGCGCGAGCGTGCCGCGTCGCTCGGCGTGCTCGGCGACGTGCGCTTCCTGGACTGGGTGAGCGGGCCCGAGCTCGAGGGCCTCTACGCGCTGGCCGCGGCGTTCGTGTTCCCCTCGCTCTACGAGGGCTTCGGCCTGCCGGTGCTCGAGGCGATGCGCCGCAACGTGCCCGTCGCGTGCTCGGACCGCAGCTCGCTGCCCGAGGTCGCGGGCGACGCCGCGCTGCTCTTCGATCCGGAAGACCCGCGCGCGATCACCGCCGCGATCGAGCGCCTCCTCGGCGACCCGGCCGGGGCGCAGCGCCTGCGCGCCGCCGGCCGCGAGCAGGCGGCGCGCTTCACGTGGGCCGCGACCGCGCGCGCGACCGCCGCGAGCTACGACCGTGCGATGGCGGACTGACGCCCGCGGCGAGCCGGCGTGTCCACACGCCACCGCGGACCCGCGGCCGTCACCGGCGATCTGGGAGGACCCGCCTCCCCCGTCACCGGCGACGGGGGCGCCCGGGCGCGGCGTGGGCCGCCGCGACGCGGTCGAGCGAGGTGGTGAGCGAGAGGCGGGCCGCGTTGCGCTGAAACCACGCGGCGGTCGAGGTGCGTAGCTCGGGGCCCGCGTCGCGGACGCGCAGGATCGCGGCCGCGAGGTCCTCGGGGGAGGCTGACGGGGCGACGAAGCCGTTCTCGCCCTCGTCGACGAGCTCGGTCGCCGCGTTGTCGACGTCGGCGACGACCACGCTCGGCACCCCGCGCGCGGCCGCCTCCACGACGACGATGCCGTAGCCCTCGCGACGCGAGGGGAGCACCATGCAGAGCGCGCTGGAGAGCGCTTCCTCGAGCACGGCCGCGTCCACGAACCCCGGCGCGCTCGCGACGTCGCCGAGGTCCAGCGAGGCGATCCGCGACAGGACCTCGGAGCGCTCCGGGCCGTCGCCGTAGATCTCCAGACGCAGCTCCGGCGCCCGCGTGCGCAGGACGGCGAACGCCTCGACCAGCGCCGGGACGCGCTTCTCGGGGATGTGGCGGCCGGCGAACACGACGACCTTCCCCGCGGGCAACGGCGCGGACGCCGCGGGCAGGGCGTGGATCGCGGTCAGCACCTCGACCTCGCCGCGCACGCCTTCGTCGCGCAGCCGCGCGGCGGTCATCCGCGCGAGCGTGAACGCCCGCTGCGGGACGCGCAGGCAGAGCTTCTGCACCGCCCACCCGACGCGCCCGC
The DNA here is from genome assembly GCA_963743055.1 of uncultured Actinomycetes bacterium. Taxonomy (GTDB): domain Bacteria; phylum Actinomycetota; class Thermoleophilia; order Solirubrobacterales; family Solirubrobacteraceae; genus CADCVQ01. Next base: position 368,381 of record CAVUOK010000014.1, read on the forward strand.
CGACGGCACCGAGGTAGTCGCGCCAGTACGCGCGCGACCACAGCTCGAACCAGTCGACGACGAGCTCGAAGCGGCGCAGCGGGCGCGCCACCGCGGCGGCGAGCAGCGAGAAGTACGGAAACGACGCGGTGTGGACGACGTCGTAGCGGCGGCCGTGCGCGAGCAGGTGCCACAGCACGCCGGCTCCGAAGACGAGCGGCGGGAGGATCCGCCGCCGGCCGTCGACGTACAGCTTCATCCGCGGCCCTGCGACGCGCACGTCGACGCCGTCGACCGCCCCCCGCGCGGAGCGATCCCACTGGCGCAGGGTGAGGTACGTCACCGCATGGCCGTCGGCCGCCAGGCGCTCCGCGAGCGTGCGGTACCAGCGCTCGCCTCCGCCGATCGTGTACGGGTACAGGCAGTCGTAGACGATGAGGATCCGCATCGGGGGCGCCCAGGGTGTCAGACGTCGCGTGCGAACTCGCGCCGCAGAGGCGGTGTAACGTTGCGCCGACGACTGCCTGGCGATCGCGCACCAGCGCAACCTTTCGCCGCGCACGCGTTAGACGCTCTACAGCGGGCGCCTCGCCCGACACAGCCATGGCCTCGATTCAGAGCACACCACCCGGCGCCGGCGTGCCCCGGGATCCCCTCGCCGCCGTCGAAGTCTCGGTGGTCATCCCCTGCCTCAACGAGGCCGAGAACATCGAGGAGTGCGTCCGCCTCTCGCTCCAGGCGCTCGCCGACGCGGGCCTGAACGGCGAGGTCGTCGTCGCCGACAACGCATCCGACGACGGCAGTCCCGAGCTCGCGACGGCGGCGGGCGCGCGCGTCGTCCACGAGCCGCGGCGCGGCTACGGCTCGGCGTACCTCGCGGGCTTCGCCGCCGCGCGCGGCGACTACATCGTGATGCTCGACGCCGACATGACCTACCCCTTCGACAAGATCCCGCAGTTCGTCGAGGAGCTGCGCGCCGGCGGCCAGCTCGTCATGGGCGACCGGATGGACAACATCCAGCCGGGCGCGATGCACTGGGTCAACCGCTACATCGGCAACCCGCTGCTCAGCGGCACGCTGAACGTGTTCTTCCGCACCGGCATCCGCGACGCGCACTGCGGCATGCGCGGCCTGCGCCGCGACATCCTCCCGACGCTCGACCTGCGCACGACCGGCATGGAGTTCGCCTCCGAGATGGTCATCCGCGCGTCGAAGGAGAAGCTCGACATCCGCGAGTTCCCGATCTCCTACGCGCCGCGCGGCGGCGAGACGAAGCTCTCGCGCTGGCGCGACGGCTGGCGCCACCTGCGCTTCCTCCTCGTCCACAGCCCCACGCACCTGTTCATCATCCCCGGCCTGTTCATGCTGGCGGTCGGCGCGATCGTCGCGCTGATCTCGCTGGCGCAGATCAACCTCCTCGGTCGCGAGTGGCAGCTGCACTCGATGATCGCCGGCACGCTGCTGTGCATCGTCGGCACGCAGGTCGTCGCGCTCGGGCTGTGCGCGCACGCCTACGGCACGTACTTCATGGGCGAGAAGGACCCGTGGTTCGACCGTGCCCGCGCGCGCTACCGCCTCGAGCACGGGCTGCTGCTCGGCGGCGGCGTGCTGCTCACCGGCTTCGCCATCGCCGCGTGGATCCTCATCACCTGGATCGACCGCGGGTTCGGCGAGCTGTCCGAGGAGCGCCTCGCGATCGCCGCCGTGAGCCTCGTCGTCATCGGCGTGCAGATCTTCTTCACGTCGTTTCTGCTGTCGATCCTCGGCCTGCGCCGGCGCAGCGACGACCCCGCGGCGTGAAGCGCGCGCAGCGCTGGCCGGGCTTCCTGCGCGGTCGCGGGGACGTCGCGCGCACGGCCCTGCTGGCCGGCGTGCCGCTCGTCGCCGTGCTCGTCGTCTGGGCGTGCTCGCCGCGCCCGTACTACACCGGCACGAACAGCATCCGCACGCGCGGGCTCGTCCAGGCCGTCAAGGGCAAGCAGACGCTGTGCATCCCCGACCTCCGGCTGCCGGCGCGGACGGCGCTCGTCGAGCTCGACCTCGTGATGGGCTCGCCGCGCCCGGCGCTGCGGCTGGACCTGCGCACGCCCTCCGGTGACCTGCTCGAGCGCAGCCGGCTGAAGGGGGCGCTTCGCGCAGGCGAGACCTACACGCGCGACGCCGAGCGGGCGAAGGTCGCGTTCGCGATCGCGCGGCGACCGGCGAAGCCCGCGACCGTGCCGGTCAGCGCCTGCTTCACGCCCGAGCGCGTCGTGACGCTCGGCGGCACGCTCGGCCCCCTCGGGCCCGCTCCGACGCTCGACGGAAAGCGGGTCGGCGACGAGCGGATCGCGGTCTGGTTTCGCCCGCCCGCAGGCGCGGAGCGCAGCCTCGCCGCGCAGCTTCCGGCGATGTTCGAGCGCGCGACGCTGTTCCGGCCGCCGTGGGTCGGCCGCTGGACGTACTGGCTGCTGCTCGGCGTCCTGCTGCCGATGACGTTCGCGCTCGCGCTCTTCCTGCTGATCCGGGCGCAGACGCTGTCGTGGCGGCGACTCGGCGCGGGGGTCTTCGCGGTGACCGCCGCGATCACGCTGAGCTGGTCGCTCGTGACGCCGCCGTTTCAGGCGCCCGACGAGCAGGACCACTTCGCCTACGTCCAGCAGCTCGCCGAGAACGGCAAGGCCGCGAGCCAGTCGGCCGCGCTGAGCCCCTGGTCGACGCAGCTCACGATCGCCTTGCAGCAGACGCGCGCGCTGGCAGCCAACGAGCAGGCCGACGGCCGCGCGCCGTGGCTTGCGCGCGACGAGCACGCCTGGGCCGTGCGCGACGGCGGCGGCAAGGCGTCGCGCAAGGACGGCGGCGGGCCGACGACGGCCGCCACCCACGGGCCTGTCTACTACGGCGTGATGACCGTCCCGTACCGGGTCGCGGGCGGCGCGTCGATCTGGTCACAGCTCGAGCTCATGCGGATCTTCTCCGGGCTGCTGAGCGCGCTGACGGTGCTCTTCGTGCTGCTCGCCGCGCGCGAGATCGCCCCGGGCCGGCCGCTGTTCGCGGTCGGCGCGGCGCTGCTCGTCGCGCTGAACCCGATGTTCACGTTCATCGGGGCGTCGGTGAACAACGACGTCGGGGTCAACACCGCGGCGGCGCTGTTTCTGCTCCTCGTCGTGCGCGCGGCGCGGCGCGGGCTGACCGTGCCGATCGCGCTCGGCCTCGGGGCCACGCTCGGCGTGCTGCCCGTCATCAAGGGCACGAGCTACGCGCTGTACGTCGTGGCCGCACTCGCCCTCCTCGGGCTGCTCGCGCACCGCCGCAGCCGCAAGGTCCTGCTCGGCGTCGCGGTCACGGTCGCGGCGGTCGTGATCGTGCAGGTCGTCTGGAGCCAGATCGCCGCCGGCTTCGGCCGCACGACGTTCACGACGCCGGGCGGCGGGGCGCCGATCGCGGCCGGCAGCCTGTGGAGCACGGCCGGCGTGTCGCTCTCGTACCTCTGGCAGGTCTTCCTGCCGCCGCTGTCGACGATGTACGACCACTACCCGCTCGACGACTGGCCGGGCTACACGATCTACGTCGTCCGCGGCTGGGCCTCGTTCGGCTGGTACACGATCGAGTTCCCGGCGCTCGTCTACCAGGTGATCGTCGCCGGGACGGTCGCCACGCTCGCGTGCGCGGGGTTCTTCGCGCGGCGGCGCTGGGCGTGGATCAAGCGCAACCTGGTCGTCGTCGTGACGCTGGTCGCGATGCCGGTGATCGTCATCGCGGCGGTCGAGCGCGCGTTCGCGACGACCGGCCAGCGCACGCTCATCGCCGAGATGGGCCGCTACGTGTTCCCGGCGATCGGCGCTCTGGCGATCGTCGCGGCCGGCGCCTGGCAGGCGTGGGGCGAGCGCTGGGGCGCGCGCATCACGACGGCCGTCGTCGTGAGCCTCATGGTCCTCACGTTCGCGTCGCAGCTGTTGACGCTCGGCGGCTTCTACACGTGAGCGCCGCGGTGACGGTCGCGCTGCCGGTCCGTGACGGCGGTCCGCGCCTGGCGGAGGTCCTGCGCGCCGTGCGTGACCAGGACACGGAGCGCGACGTCGAGCTGCTCGTCTGCGACTCGGGCTCGACGGACGGCTCGGCGGACGTCGCGCGGGCGCACGGCGCCCGCGTGCTGTCGATCGCGCCACAGGCGTTCTCGCACGGGACGACGCGCAACCTGCTCGTCCGCGAGGCGGCCGGGGCGCACGTCGTCTTCCTCACCCAGGACGCCGTGCCGGCGTCCCGGCGCTGGCTCGACGCGCTGCTCGGCGCTTTCGAGGGCTCGCCGGACGTCGCGCTCGCGTTCGGCCCGTACGTCCCGCAGCCCGCCGCGACGCCGATGACCGTTCGCGAGCTCGAGTCGTTCTTCATCTCGTTCGGCGGCGGCCGCACCGACCGCCTCGACCACGCCGAGCGCGCGCTCCCGCCGCGCCACCTGCTGGGCGTGCGCGGCTTCTTCACCGACGCCAACGGGGCGATCCTCCGCGCGGCGTGGGAGCGGGTGCCCTTCCGCGACATCCCCTACGCCGAGGACCAGCAGCTCGCCGTCGACATGCTGCGCGCCGGCTACGCGAAGGTCTTCGTGCCCGAGGCCGCGGTCGAGCACTCGCACGAGTACTCGACCGTGCAGCGCGTCCGGCGCGGCTTCGACGAGTGGCGCGCGCTGCGCGAGGTCTACGGCTTCGTCGAGCCGCTGGGGATCATGACGCTGCGCGACCGCATCCTGGCTCCGGCGAAGGCCGACGTGCGCTGGGCTCGCGCGCGCCGCGACGCGGTCGCCGCGACGGCCGGCGCGCGGGCGAGGCTCGCGGCCCGCGCGACGCTGCACCATGCCGCGCGGACGGCCGGCGCTGCGCTCGGCTCGCGCCACGATCGCCTGCCCGCGGGCGTGCGCCAGCGCCTCTCGCTCGAGTCGCGCGCGACGTTCCCGCCGATCGATCGCGGGGACGGCGGCACGCGATGAGGCGGCGCCTACCCCCACGGACCGGCGCGCCGCCCGCGCGCCGGTGCCAGCGCGGCGGCGCCAGCGCGGCGGCGCGGTGCGCCTACCCCTTCGGACCGAGCACGAGGTTGATGTACAGGCCGGGCGCCTCCTGCGCCGCGCGCATGATCTCCTCGTCGGTCGCCGCCGAGGTGACGCCGCCGGCGCCGAGCACGAGCAGGTCCCGGCCGAGCGCGCGGTATCCGGCGAGCACCGCGCGTGGATCGATCGCGCGATCGCCCATCCCCTCGAGCCAGAACTCGACGAGCGCCCGCGCGCCGGGGTTCGCGTCCAGCGTGCGTCGCAGCCCGGCGACGACGTGATGGTCCGTGCCCTGCGTGTCGATCTTCAGGACGTGCACAGGCACGCCGGCGAGCACGTCGTCGAGGGCGACGCAGGGCACGAGCACGTCGTCGGACTGCGCCGCGTCGTGGACCTGGTGGTCGCCCGCGTTGGTCGCGTTGCGCCGCAGCGCGAGCAGGCCGCGGTGGTCGTGCGCGGCGGCGGCGAGCACCCACACGTTGTCGGCGCCGTTGCGCCACAGGTTGGCGCGCAGCAGGCGCAGGTTGCCGCGATCGGGCTCGACGGCCACGACCGCGCCCGACGGGCCGACGGCGCGCGACGCGAGCAGGCTGAAGTAGCCGACGTTCGCGCCGCAGTCGACGACCGTGTCGCCGGCGCGCAGCACGCTGCGCAGCCACGCGCCCTCGTCGACCTCCCAGCAGCCCTCCGCGGCGATGAACGGGGTCATGACCTCGTCGCCGGCGTGCAGCAGGAGCAGCCCGACGTCGGTCTGCGCCGCGACGCTGCCGGCGGCCGCCGCGGGGTCGGCGACGAGCGCGGACAGCTGCGCTTCGAGGCGCTGCTCGGCGAACGCGCGCTCGACGAGGCGCTGGGCGTCGGCCTCGCGAGCGAGGACCGGGCGCATGGAGCGCTTGAGCGCCCGGCGTGCGAGCAGTCCGGCTCTGCCGTAGCGCGACGGCGCCTGCCACAGGCCCTCGCGCGCGCCCGCGACGAACGCCGTCAGCTGCGAGCGCCAGAGCACGCGCGTAGTCTACGGAGCGAGTTGCGACGCTCCTTGCACCGAGGCCGCTCGCGCAGGCCGTCATGACCCCCTCCGACGAACACGCGACCGGACCAGGCGGCGAGGAGGAGACCCCCGACGCCGCGATCGCGGCGATGCCGCGTGGCCCGCTCGCGAACCTGCGCCGCCGCATCGCGCTGACCTACGAGTACCTCGGCCCGCGCGAGGTGGCATGGCGCATCCTGACGTTCCCGCTGCGCTTCACGCCGCTGCGCCACCGGCTCAAGGTCGGCTCGCTCGCCGAGATCGACCAGCGCCGCGCAGCATCGTGGTACCGCGAGAAGGGGCGGCCCGTCAGCGTCGTCATCCCGACCTACGGCGACACGAGCCACGTCGCCGAGGCGGTGCGCAGCATCCGCCGCACCACCCGTAGCGAGATGGTGCGGATCGTCGTCTGCGACGACGCGAGCCCCGACCCGGCGGACGTCCGCGCGCTGCAGGCGATCGAGGGCATCGACACGCTCGTGCGCGGCGAGCACAACGCCGGCTTCGCCGCGAACGCCAATCGCGGGCTGAGCGCCGCGGACCCCGCGCTCGACATCGTCCTGCTGAACGCCGACATCGTCGCGCGCAAGGGCTGGCTCGAGTGTCTGCAGTCCGCCGCCTACACGATCGAGGGCACGGGCATCGTCGGCGGCAAGCTCCTGTATCCCGACGGTCGCATCCAGCACGCCGGCGTGCATCGCAACCTCGGCGCACCGGAGTGGTTCGACCATCGCTTCCGCTTCAAGCCCGCCGACTACGGCCCGGCGAACATCATCGCGCCGGCGCTCGCGGTGACCGGGGCGTGCATGTACGTCAAGCGCGAGGTGATCGACGCGATCGGCCTGCTCGACGAGCGCTACCCGATGGCCTACGAGGACGTCGACTGGTGCTTGCGCGCGTGGGGTGCCGGCTATCGCGTCGTGTACTTCCCGGCGGCGACGCTCACCCACCTCGAGTCGGTCACCCGCGGCACCTCGGTCGGCGAGCGTGAGCTCGAATCGCAGCGGGCGTTCTGGGAGCGCTGGGGCGACTTCTTCGACGCGCGCGGGTCGACGGTGCGAACCCCCGACGGACGTCTGCGCGTCGTCTACGTGACCGAGGACACGGGCGTCGGCGGCGGGCACCGCGACATCTTCGAGCACCTCAACCGGCTGCACGCCCGCGGCCACGACGTGCGGCTGTTCACGCTCGGCGACGAGCCGGGCTGGTTCGACCTGCAGGTCCCGGTGCACACCTTCGAGGACTACGACGAGCTCGTCGAGACGCTCGCCGGCCAGGACGCGATCAAGGTCGCCACGTGGTGGAACACCGGCACGCCCGTGTGGACAGCGAGCGTCGTGCGCGGCATCCCGGTCTTCTTCGTCCAGGACATCGAGACGTCCTACTACCCCGACGACGAGCGCAATCGCTACGCCGTGCTGGCGAGCTACCGCCAGGAGTTCCACTACATGACGATCTCCGGCTGGAACGCGGACCGGCTGCGCGAGCTCGGCCTCGAGTCGACGCTCGTGCCGCCCGGGATCGACCTCGAGAACTTCCGCCCGCTGCGCGACGTGCAGCGCCGCGACGACATGCTGCTCGCGCTCGGGCGCACGAACCCGCTGAAGAACCTCCCGCTGACGATCGACGCCTGGAAGGCGCTGCCGAGCCGCGAGCCCGAGCTGTGCCTGTTCGGCATCGAGCCGGAGCTCGGCTCCGAGCATGGCGCGCGCTACGTCAGCGCCCCGAGCGACGCCGCGGTCAACGAGCTCTTCAACGAGGCGCCGTGTTCGTGCAGACCTCGACGCACGAGGGCTTCTGCCTGCCGCCGCTCGAGGCGATGGCGACCGGCGGCGCGGTCGTCTGCACGGACGCGCACGGCAACCGCGACTTCTGCGTCGACGGCGAGAACTGCCTCATGCCCCGAGCCGACCGACGCGGCCGTCAGCGGCGCGATCGCGCGGCTGCTCGCCGACCCGCAGCTGCGCGCTCGCCTCGGCGAGGCGGGCCGCCGCACCGCGCGCGACTACGAGTGGGAGCGGCGCATCGACGAGCTGGAGACGTTCCTGTCGGAGGTCGCCGCGGCGCGGTCACAGGTCCTCGGCGATCCGCGGCGCCTCGCGGTTGAAGACGCGAAGCCCGAGCACGAACGTGCCGACGACGATCGCCGAGCGGGATCAGCAGCCGCACGGGGCTGCCGATGGCGTCCGCCGCGTTGACGTAGGCGGGGTCGATCGCGAGGTTGCGCGACTCCTGGACGATGATCGCGAGCGGGTTGCAGAGCAGCACCGACGCGAACGTGTCGTACCCCTTCGACGTACGACCGTCTCGTACGGCACGAGGATCAGCGAGCCGTAGAACACCGCCTGCAGCACGACCTCCCAGATCGGCTGGATGTCGCGGTAGCGCACGTACAGCGCGGAGAGCAGCATCGCGACGCCCGACGCGAAGATCGACGAGCAGGGCGAGCAGCGGCGGCAGCGCGAGCCAGCCCCAGTGCGGGCGCAGGCCGGACAGCGTCGCGAAGATGACGACGACGACCAGGTTCAGCGCGAGGTTGAAGCACGCGGTCAGGACGACCGCCATCGGGATCACCATGCCGCGGGAACTGGATCTTGCGCACGAGGTTCTCGCGGTCCATGACGCACGTCACGGCGCCGCTGGTCGCCTCGGCGAAGAACGTGAACAGGACGATGCCGAGCAGCAGCGCGACGCCGAAGTACTCGGCTCGGCGCCGAGCTTGAACATCGACGTTGAACAACACGTAGAGCACGCCGAAGAGCATCAGCGGGCGCATCAGCTGCCACAGGTAGCCCAGCACCGAGCCGAAGAACCGCAGCTTGAAGTCCGACTTCGCGATGACCACGGTGAGCGTGGCCGATGCGACGCAGCTCGCCGCCGATCGCCGACGGTCCCTTGATCCGCTCGCCGCGGTCCGGCGCCTCCTCGACGGTGGCCATCAAGCCGAGCTTGCGATGGGCTCGGTCTTGTCGGGGCGTCGGACGACCTGCCACGTGTACGGCAGGTCGACCACGCCGCCGGTGGGCCGCGCGCCGGACGACGAGGATCGTCAACTGGCCCTCCCAGCGGTCAGATCAGCTCGTGGCCGGTGCCGCGATGCGCGACGGTTCGCCACGGGCTTGTAGCGGCCGGGCGCGAGGATGTTGTCGATAGCCGCACGGAGAAGTACGCGCGCTCGCCGGCGTGGAAGACGCCGGTGCGCTCGTGCTCGGGGATCGTCGAGACGGATGAACACGTTGTCGGCGTGGTCGTTGCGCATCGCGAGCGTGAGCGACGGGTTCTCGACCGTCTCCGTAGAACTCGACGACGGCGCGAAAGGTGTTGCGCGTGCCGCCGACATGACGTGGTCTGGCGCGCGCCCGTGCTCGTCCTCGATCCACGCGTCGACGATCCGCGCGCGGCCGTTGCCGGCGCGCTCGCCCTGCTGGGCGGTCGGCCCGGCCTGGTCGTTGAAGTTGAGGTCCAGGTAGCGCTTGCCGACCTCGTCGGGGTCGCCGATCATGTCGACCATTGCCGTGGTCGAGCAGGATCGCGCGGTGGCAGAAGCGGCGCGACGGCGCTCATGTCGTGGGTGACGAAGAGGATCGTGCGGCCCTCGTCGCGCATGCTTGTTGAAGATGTCGAAGCACTTCTGCTGGAAGGCGGCGTCGCCGACGGCGAGCACCTCGTCGATGAGCAGGATGTCGGCGTCGACCTGGATCGCGACCGAGAACGCCAGCCGCACGTGCATCCCCGACGAGTAGTTCTTGAGCTTGAGGTCCTGGAAGTCCTCGCAGCTCGGCGAACTCGATGATCTGGTCGTAGCGCTCGCGCGCCTGGGCCGTCGCGAGGCCGAGCATGATCCCGTTGAGCACGACGTTGTCGCGGGCCGCGAGGTCGGGGTTGAAGCCCACGCCGAGCTCGATGAACGTCGACATCCGGCCGCGGCGCGAAGATCTGGCCTTCGTCGACGCGGTAGATCCCGGCGATGCACTTCAGCAGCGTGCTCTTGCCGCTGCCGTTGCGCCCGACGATGCCGAAGAACTCGCCTCGCGGACGTCGAAGCTCACGTCCTTGAGCGCGTCGAAGCCGGTCTGCTGGCGTCCGCTGAGGGGATGCAGCACGCGCTCCTTGAGCGTGTGGCGCGCCTCGAGCGGCTTGCGGAAGCGCTTGGAGACATGCTCGACCGTCAGCGCTGGCCCGCGTTCGGCGGCATTCTGCATGCGGCCAAGTCTACGGCGTCGTCGCGCTGCGGCCGCCGCTCCCGGGGACGCGACCGTCCGCCGCCGGGTGGGTCAGGGCGCCTCGGCGACCAGCGTGTACGAGTCCTCGTTGTAGCGATCGCGGTCGACGTCTCCGGTGCCGCGCAGGTGCGCGTAGAACGCGCCGCGAAACCCCGCGGCGCCCGCGAGGACGAGCGCCGTCTCCGGGAACAGCGGGTGCTGGTGGGTCGGGTCGACCCAGAACGTCTTCAGGGCGAAGGCCGCGTGCGGGTTGACGGTCTCACACACGAGCAGCCCGCCGCTGCGCAGCGCGCGCAGCGCTGCGGTCAAGAACCGCTCGAGCAGCGCGTGCGGCAGGTGCTCGACGACGTGGATCGCGGTGACGGCTCCGAGCGAGCCGGGCGCTTGCGTCTCGAGGTGCTCGACGCCGTCGCCGACGGTGATGTCGAGGCCGTGCTCGCTGGCGCCCGCCGCCATGCCGGCGTCGAGGTCGACGCCGGTGGCCGCGATCCCTGCGTCGCGCAGCAGCTCGAGCAGCTCGCCGCGGCCCGCGCCGACGTCGAGCACCGGCTCGTGCCCGCGCAGCAGGTCGGGGTAGGCGCCGAGGAGCCCGGTGACGCGCTCGCGGCTGCCGCGTAAGACGTCCTCGAGGCCGCGGTATGGGCTGGGGGCCGCCGCGCCGTCGCGGTAGCCGAGCACGCGACCGGCGAGCGGGTGCTCGAACGCGGTGAACGGCATGCCTTGCGTCCATGGGATCGCCTCGGCTCCGCGGACGAGCGGGCGCAGCTGGCGGGCCAGGTCGGCGTAGCCTGAGGAGAGCAGCTCGACCTGCAGCTCGAGCCGCTCGATGCGTCGCGCGGCGGCCATGTTGGCCGCCTCGAGCTCGGCGCGAGCGGCGATCTCCGCGTCGAGCCGGGCCTGGACTCCGGCGGCTTGCGCGGAGACCTCGCGCGTGGCGGCCAGGAGCGCCGCGTCGATCGCCTGCTGGTGCTCCGACAGCGGCCGCGCGGCTCTCAGGAGCCCTGCACGCAGCCCCTGGCGCACCGGGTTGCGGCCTTGTGAGGGTCTGTCCTGCGGGCCTCGCTCGGCTCGCTCGCGCGCGGTGTCGATCGCCGCGGCCGCGCTCGCGTCGCCGCCGGCCGCGCCCATGCCCTCGGCGGCGGCGCCCGCGCCTGTGGCGGAGGTCGCGCCTGTGGCGGAGGTCGCGCCTGTGGCGGAGGTCGCGCCTTTGGCGGCGCCCGCGCCTTTGGCGGCGCCCGCGCCTTTGGCGGAGGTCGCGCCCTTGGCGGAGGTCGCGCCTGTGGCGGAGGTCGCGCCTGTGGCGGAGGTCGTGCCCTCGGCGGCCGCTGCGCCGCCCGACGGGCGGGTGGCGTGCCGATCGCCGGGCGGCTCGAGCGCCTCGAGGCGGGCTCGCATGAGCGCGCCGACGTGCGCGGGGCCGTGGTCGTGGCGCACCCGCGCGACGCTCGCCGCCGCCTTGCGGAGCGCCGCATCGGGGTCGGCGCGGATCTCGCGCAGCAGCGCGGCGGCCGCGTCGAGGTCGGGCTCCGCCCACCGGCGCGGTGCGCCGGCACCGCCTGCGCCCGCCGGCACGAGCGCGAACGGGACGAGCCAGGATGTCTCGGCGCGCATGAACTCGAGGTTCCCCGACCAGCCGGTCGCGAGGGCGGGCCGGCCGAGCGCGGTCGCCTCGGCCAGGGCGAGGCCGAAGCCCTCCGCGCGGTGCAGCGACGCGTAGACGTCGCAGGACGCGATCATCGCCGCGCGCCGTGTCGCGGTGACGGGGCGCTCGTCGATGTGCACGGCGGGGTGCTTGGCGGCCGCGAGCCGCAGCCGGAGACGGTCGCGCGGGTGACGGTGGCCGTTGGTCGTCTGGATGACCAGCGACGCGCCGTCGCCGGTCGGGAACGCCTGCGCGAAGGCCTCGACGAGCCCGCAGGGGTTGATCCGCTCGAGCCCCGCGTCGTAGTCGAGGCAGGAGAGCACGAGGTGGCCTTCGGGCAGCCCGATCCGGGCGCGTGGCAGCGCGGGGCCGGCGACAGGGGACACCGGTACCGGGATCTGGAGCACGGGGACCGGAGCGACGGGCGCGACGGCGTCGTGCAGCCACGACGAGCCGACCCAGATCTCGTCGAGGTGCTCGAAGATCGCGGGGTCGTCGCCGAGGCCGGTGGGGAGGTCGCACCAGAGCGCGGCGGTGCTGCGGCCGGCGAAGAACCGCGAGCCGACCGCGTGGGCGAGCCGTCCGGCGGCGCCGGGGTCGACGCAGAGCAGGTTGATCGCGAAGGGAGCGAAGGGGGCGACGGCCGTACCGGCGGGCGCGTCAGGGGCGCCGTCGGGAGCGACGGGCGTGCCGGTGGGGGCGTCGAGGCCGTCGCGTCGCGGGACCCCGGCAGCCTCGACGGGCACCGGCAGCAGCTCGACCCGCGCTGCGTCCAGCGCGGCCATGACCTCCTCCGCGACATCGCTGACGCCTCCCGTGTGGCCGGGCGAGCACACGAGGTTGACCGCGGGCGCGAAGGAGCGCTCCTCGAACTGGCCGGGGAAGCGATCCGCGGGCAGCAGCCAGCGGGGGATCGCGAGCTCGACGCGCCCGTGCGCGACGAGCCAGTCCAGGAGGCCTTCGCGGTGCGGCGCCTCGCGCAGATCCGGATAGGCGACCTGGAGGTCCGGCCGCTCGAGCCAGACTGCGAACACGAAGTGCGAGACGGAGCCCGCGCGCGGGTCGTCGGCGGGCGCCTCGAGGTACGCGACGAAGGCCCGCATGCCGTCCGGGTCCAGCGGCGTGCCGCCGAGCTGGCCGCTCCGGCAGCCGCCGACGAAGAGGCGGCGCAGGCGATCGTCGAGCGGCGTCCCGTCGGCCAGCAGCGCCGGGACCGTGCGGAGGGAAGGCAGGGCGGCCTCGCCCGCCTCGGCGGCCCCGGCTCCGGCGGAGGGCTCAGCCGCGCGGCGGGCCTCGCCGGGCGCGAGCTCGCCGACCTCCGCCGGATCGGCCGCGGCGAAGCGCCGGGCCAGCTCTGCGGCCAGCTCGTCGACCTCGAAGGCGTCGACCAGGTCGTCGGCCCACCCGAGGTCGCCCGCCTCCTCCGGGACGGCCACCGGCCCGCGCAGCTCGGTGCCGGGCACCGACAGCAGCGCGGGCGTCGCGCGGCGCAGCGCCGCCGGCACGAGTGCGATCGCCAGGTCGGCGGCCGCGAGGCCCGCGAGCAAGCGGCCGAAGCGCGCGCCCGCGAGCTCCCTGCCGGTGACAAACTTCACGCCGGGCTCGGCGAGCTCGGTGACGTCCTCGGCATCGGCCACGACGACCAGCGCGGCGTGCCCGGGGTGCGTGCGCACAAACGACCGCGCGACCGCTGCCGCCTCCGGGAGGCGCTCGACGCCGCACACGGTCACGAGGGTCGCCGCCGACACCCTCGTGACCCTAGATGGTTGATTCCACGACCAGCACCGCCATCTGCACCCGTCTGTCGGCGCAGGATCGGCGCGCGGGTGACCGGCGACCGGACACACCCGGGATGATCGCGCTCGGGTGGCTCACACGGCACGCCATCGGGCTCCGACCCGGCTCCGGATTCCCGCGGTGGCGCCGCCCCGGTCCCGGCCGCGGGCAACGTCGTCGCCGAAAACGCCGTGAGACACCGCGTCGCCGAGCTCGCGCGCTTCGGCCTCGTCGGCGCGAGCAGCGCGCTGCTGTACTTCGCCATCTACGCCGGGCTCGTTCTGCTCGCGACGCCGTACGTCCTCGCGTCGATCGCCGCGTTCCTCGTGAGCGCCGCATCGGGCTACGTCCTGCACGACCGCTTCACGTTCAAGACGCGCAACGCGAGCGTCGAGAACCTCGCCGGATGGTTTGCGCTGCAGGGCAGCCTGGTCGTGTTCAACCTCCTCGCGCTGTCCGCGCTCGTGCACGGTGCGGGACTCGACGAGATCCTCGCCCAGGCGATCGTGCTGCCGCTCCTGCCGCTCATGAGCTACGCGGCTAGCCGACGCCTGGTCTTCACGCGCCGATAGTCTGAGCAGATGGATCGCACCGAGGACGCCCGGCGCCTGGCGGACGACATTCGCCGCATGGTCATCGAGCAATCCCGGCGAGCGGGCGTCGGGCACATCGGCTCCTCACTCTCGATCGCCGACCTCGTCGCCGCGATCTACGCCGGTCCGTTTCGCTTCGGCGGCCCGGATCGCGATCGCTTCGTGCTCTCCAAGGGACACGCCGCGCTCGCCCTGTACAGCGCGCTGCGGGCGACGGGCGAGATCACGCAAACCGAGCTCGACACCTTCTGCGGCGACGGGACGACGCTCGGCGTGCACCCCGAGCACGCGGAGCCGGGCATCGACTTCTGCACCGGCTCGCTCGGCCAGGGCCTGTCGATCGCCACCGGCGCCGCGCTGGCGGCCAAGCGCCAGGGCTCGCGCCGGCGGGTCGTCGTCGTCATGAGCGACGCCGAGCTCAACGAGGGATCCACCTGGGAGGCGGCGATGTTCGCCGCCCACCACCGCCTCGACAACCTCACGCTGGTCGTCGACCTCAACGGCCAGCAGGCGCTCGGCTTCACCCCCGCCGTCCTGGACCTCGGCGACGTCACCGAGAAGCTCCGCGTCTTCGGGTGGGACGCGACCAGCGTCGACGGGCACGACCACACGGCGCTCGCCGACGCGCTGGCGCCCCGATCGGACGCGACCGCGCCGCAGGCGATCGTCGCGCGCACGACGTTCGGCAACGGGGTCAGCTTCATGGAGTCGCAGATCAAGTGGCACTACATGCCTCTCGACGACGCGCAGTTCGAGCAGGCGCTGACCGAGCTCGAGGAGGCGGCAGCACGATGAGAAACGCCTTCGTCGACGAGCTCTCGACGCTCGCGGAGGCAGACGAGCGGGTCATGCTGCTGACGGGCGACCTCGGCTTCATGGTGCTCGAGGACTTCGCGACCCGCTTCCCCGACCGCTTCCTCAACTGCGGCGTCGCCGAGCAGAACATGGTGGGCGTCGCGACCGGCCTCGCGGAGGCCGGCTTCGTCCCGTTCGTGTACTCCATCGCCACGTTCTCGGCCCTGCGCCCGTACGAGTTCATCCGCAACGGCCCGGCGCTGCACGGCCTCCCGGTCCGCATCGTGGGCGTCGGCGGCGGCTTCGACTACGGCCACAACGGCGTGACGCACTTCGCGCTGGAGGACTACGCGGTCATGCGCGCGCAGCCGTCGATCGTGACCGTCGCCACGGCGGACGGGCCGCAGATGCGCGCGGCGCTGCAGGCCACGGCCGATGTCGAAGGCCCGATCTACTTCCGCGTCTCCAAGAAGGGCGCGCCGCTCCCCGGCCTCGACGGCCGCTTCGAGCTCGGCCGCCTCGCGACCGTGCGCGACGGCGCCGACGTCGCGATCCTCGC
This sequence comes from uncultured Actinomycetes bacterium, assembly GCA_963743055.1. Lineage (GTDB taxonomy): Bacteria > Actinomycetota > Thermoleophilia > Solirubrobacterales > Solirubrobacteraceae > CADCVQ01. Next base: position 383,998 of record CAVUOK010000014.1, read on the forward strand.
GATCGGCTCGATCGCGCACGAGGCGGTGGCCGCCGCCGAGCTGCTCGCACAGGCGGGCGTCGAGGCGCGTGTCGGCATCGTCTCGTCGTTCAACCCGGACCCGGACGACGACATCGCCGCGTTCCTCTCCGGCGTGCCGGCGGTGCTCACGGTCGAGGCGCACTACCGCAACGGCGGCCTCGGGTCGATGGTGGCCGAGACGATCGCCGTCCGCGGGCTGGGCTGCCGGCTCGTCCGCGCGGCGGTCGACGAGATGCCGAGCGGCAGGGTGGGCTCGCAGACGTACCTCGAGCAGCGCTACGGCCTCGACGCCCCTGCCCTGGCCGCCTCGCTCCAGCAGATCCTCGCCGTCACGCGCTGAGCGCGATGAAGCTCTCGGCCGTCATCGCGTGCTACCGGGACGCCGAGGCCGTCCCGATCATGTACGAGCGGCTCGTCGCCGCGTGCCGCTCGGTGGGCGCGGACTACGAGATCATCTTCGTCAACGACGCGTCGCCGGACAACGCCGCGGAGGTGCTCGCCGAGCTCGCGTCGCGCGACCCGAACGTCGTCGTGATCAACCACGCGCGCAACTTCGGGTCCCAGAGCGGCTTCACCTCCGGCATGCGGATCGCGACCGGCGACGCGGTCGTGCTGCTCGACGGCGACCTGCAGGACCCACCGGAGGTCATCCCGGAGTTCGTGGCGCGCTGGCAGGACGGCTACGACGTCGTCTACGGCGTGCGCGTCCAGCGCGAGGCGCCGCGTCACATGCGCGCGTTCTACAAGGGCTTCTACCGCGTGTTCGAGCGGATGGCCTACGTCAAGGTCCCGCGCGACGCCGGCGACTTCAGCCTCCTCGACCGGCGCGTGGTCGACGCGATCAACTCGCTCCCCGAGACGCATCGCTTCATCCGCGGGCTGCGGGCTTGGGTCGGCTACAAGCAGATCGGCGTGCCGTACGTCCGGCCGGAGCGGATGTTCGGGACGACCACGAACAACTTCCGCAAGAACCTCGGCTGGGCGCGGCGCGCGATCGTGTCGTTCTCCTACGCGCCGCTGGACGCGATCACGGCGGTCGCGCTGACCGTCGTCGGCGCGTCGTTCCTCGGGCTGATCTTGCAGGTGGTCCTGCGCATCGCCGACCCGTCGAGCGCCCCCAGGGGCATCACGACCCTGATCTCGCTGATCCTCTTCCTCGGCGGCATCCAGCTGCTGTGCCTGAGCATCATCGGGTCCTACCTCGCGCACATGTACGAGGAGGTCAAGGGCCGGCCGCCGTTCGTCGTCGAGTCGATCCTCAACGCGCCGCGGGGCACGGATCTGCCGCACAACGCGCGCACGCTCGCCCAGCGCGAGCAGCGCCACGACCAGCTGCTCGCGGCGCAGACGTCGACGAGCCGGGGCGAGGACCCGCCGGCGCCGCCGGCCCCCTGACGCCTCAGCGGCGGGCGGCCGCGATCACGCGGTCGAGGCTCACGTCCGTGACCGCCGTGTCGATGACGCGCAGCCGCAGATCCCGCGGGTCGCTCGTCTCGTCGGGTGCGTCGGTCGAGAACGTGACGGGGTTGTCGCCCGGCTTGAGCGTGATCGGCGCGCGAAACGCGACGCCGTTCGAGCCGCGCACGGAGACCGTCCGCCGCGTCCCGTCCGCGAACACCACCGTCACGGTCTGGCGCGCCGTCCCGGGCGTCGCGAGGCGCGCCCTGAGCACGACGGCGCGGCTGCGGTCGCTGGGGTTGCCGAGATGCAGGACGCCGGAGCTGCGCGCCCAGTGCCACGTCGAGGTCGCGTCGCTCTCGACCGCCGGATAGAAGCCGCCCGCCCAGTTCACGAGGACCGGATGCAGCAGCTCGTCGCCCGCCTCGGCGCGCGACCCGGCCGCGGTGCGATCGACGCGCGCGGACACGGAGGCGAGGTTGTAGAACTGGTGGCGCTTGTCCTCGGACACCACGCTCGGCCCGGCGCCGGTCAGCCGGGCGATCTGGCTCGTGACCGCCGCGCCGCCGTCGGTGTAGCCGTACGTGTCCACCCAGACACCTCGAAAGCCCGCGGCCACCGCGCCGGACAGCAGGCGGTCGATCGGCTCCGACGACCGCGTCGCCATCCAGTCATCGGGCTTGCGCCCCTTGGTCGCCCCGTAGCTCCAGCGCAGGTTGTCGGAGTGCAGGTACCCCTTGAGCTGGTCGTAGTCGACCATCAGCACGACGGGCGGGTTCTCGGGGAACGGGACGTAGGGCAGCTGCAGGACCTTCGCGTCCTGCGGCAGCTGCGCGTCCACCGCTCGCACGAACCGGGCGTCGCTGCCCCACACCGCGACGCCGGCCTCGTAGTTCGGGGCCGCGGTCGGCGTCATCTGGTCGTAGGCGGCGAATCCCAGGAGCACAGCCGCGAGCGCCGCGGCGAGGACAGCCCCGTGCGAGCGCGCCCGCAGGACCGCGCCGAGCCAGGTCAGCGCCGCGGCGACCCCGATGAGCGCGAAGAACCCGACGAAGACCGAGATGCGATCCCAGCCGCGGACCTGCGGCGAGATCAGGAAGGCGAAGATCGTGCTCAGCCCGCCGATCGAGCCGATCGCGATCGCGGCGAGCGCCAGCGCTCCGGCGTCGCGCACGAGCCGCGAGCGCGGCGTCGGCGTCGCCCGGCCGAGCATCGTGGCGATCGCCGCCAGGAGGACGAGGAGCAGACCGAGGCTCATCGACGTCCCGAGCCACGTGTTCTGCCCCTCGCCCGGAATCGACGACTGCGGCCAGTACTTCGCTCCGACCCTGGCGAGCAGGTCGATGTGATGGTCGGGGGCCGGCAGGACCAGGCCGGCCGGCTTGAGACCGTAGATCTCGCTCTCGATCGCGAAGCGCTGCGCGACCGCGGGGTTGTCGCCGTGCGAGGCGTGGTAGGCGAGCTGCGGCGCCTGCACGCACAGCACCGCGACGACGACGACGGCGGCGATCGCCGCGACGGGCACGAGCCGGCGGAGGTCGCGCTCGACGAGCAGGATGCCGAACGCCGCCAGCGCGAGGATCGCGAGCAGGAAGACGGCGTAGTAGACGCCCGACGTCCCGACGACGACGCACGCGAACACGGTCAGCAGCGTCCGGCGCGACAGCCAGCTCGTGAGGCGGCCACCCTGCGCGCGCCGCTCGAACAGGCTCACGTGCCCGCGCACCCCGAAGACGAGCCATGCGGCGACCGGCACCGACCAGTACATGCCGAGCGTCAGGTGCGACTCGTTGCGCAGGAAGTGGTAGGGCATGAGCGTGTAGATCACGGCGCACGTGAGCGAGACGAGCGGGCCGAAGCGCAGGCTGCGCAGCACGAGGTAGGAGACGCACGCGACGATCGGGAACCCGAGCAGGTACAGCGCGTTCAGCACCGCCGCCGGATCGGACGAGACGTAGCCGAGCAGCTTCGCCAGCCCGAGCTGCGAGGCGTCTCCGAACGCGGCGGTGTGGTCGTGCAGGGCGCCGCCGAACGGCGCTCCCAGATGCGGGTTGACCCCGAGCCAGCCTTGCTGCATCACGGTCTTGATCAGCATCTGCCCGTAGTTGGCGTCCCCGCCCGCGAACATCGGGACGTGCAGCTTCATGTCCCACAGGCGCAGGCTGATCCCCGCGAGGACCATGGAGACGAGCCCGGTACCGGCCAGCCAGGGCAGCTCCGCGAGCAGCCAGGCCCGCAGGGGCGCCCGGCTCGGCGGCGGCGGTGGCGCCGGCGAAGCGGGCACCGACGCAGGCGTTGTGGTGACGCTCACCAGCGCAAGGCTAGTGACCGGGGCTGGCGTCGAGCCCCGCGAGCTTGCTGGCATGATCAGCGCGATGCTGAGACCACACGTGTCGCGCGCCGTCGCGACCGCCGGATGAGAGCCCTCGTCACCGGCGCCGGCGGCTTCGTCGGCGCCAACCTCGTGCGCTCGCTTCTCGCAGCCGGGCACGACGTCGTCGCATGGGTGCGCCCCGAGGGGTCCGAGTGGCGCCTCGACGAGCTCGCGGGCGAGCTCGAGATCGCGGGCGTCGAGCTGCGCGACGGGGCCGCCGTCGCCGGCGGCGTCAAGCAGGCCCGCGCCGACTGGATCTTCCATCTCGCCGCCCATGGCGCGTACTCGTGGCAGCGCGACGCCGAGCGGATCATGCAGACGAACCTCGTCTCGACGGTGCGCCTGCTCCAGGCCTGCCAGGAGACCGGGTTCGCGGCGTTCGTCCACGCCGGCTCGTCGTCTGAGTACGGCTTTCAAGACCACGCCCCGCTCGAGACCGAGGCTCCGGAGCCGAACTCCGACTACGCGGTCATGAAGGCCGCGGCCACGATGCACGGGCGCTTCGTTGCCCAGCGCGACGACGTGCATGTCGTGACGCTGCGGCTGTACTCCGCCTACGGGCCGTGGGAGGAGCCGGGGCGGCTGATGCCGACGCTCGTCGCCCGCGGGCTGCGCGGCGAGCTGCCGCCGCTCGTGTCGCCCGACACGCCGCGCGACTTCGTCTCGGTGCGCGACATCGACCGCGCGTTCGTCATGGCCGCCGAGCACACCGGCGTCGAGCGCGGCGCCGTGTTCAACATCGCGAGCGGCCGGCAGACGACGCTGCGCGAAGTGGTGGAGGTCGCCCGCCGCGAGCTCGCCATCGACGCCGAGCCGCAGTGGGGCACCGAGCCGCAGCGCTCGTGGGATGCCGCGGTGTGGGTCGGCGACGCCACGCGCGCGAATGCGCAGCTCGGCTGGGCCGCCGAGGACGACCTGGCGACCGGCTTCGCGGAGCTCGCGAGCTGGCTGCGCGAGCGCGAGGACCTGTGGCCGCTGTTCGGGCTCGAGGCCGGCGCATGACGGCGGCCGGCGGCGCGTTCGACCCCGAGGCCGGAGCAACGACGGCCGCCGCGTCCGACTCCGAGGCCGGAGCAACGACGGCCGCCGCGTCCGATCCCGAGGCCTGGGCATGACCGCCGCCGGCGGCGCGTTCGATCCCGCCGCGCATCCCGACCGCCTGAACCTCGGCTGCGGGTGGGACCTGCGCGAGGGCTATCTCAACATCGATCTGCACGAGTTCCACAACCCCGACCTCGTCGCCGACGTGACGGAGCTCTCGATGCTGCCCGCCGAGCGCTATCGCGAGATCCTCGCGCAGGACGTGCTCGAGCACCTGCCGCGCACGGCGACGCTGCCGACGCTCGTGGGCTGGAACCGGCTGCTCGCGCCGGGTGGGCGCCTCGTGCTGCGCATCCCGAGCCTGCTCGACCTCGCGCGGCTGTTCGCCGACCCCGCTCACCAAGCGCCCGAGCAGCAGGAGTGGCTCATGCAGTGCCTGTACGGCACGCAGGCCTACACGGGCGACGTGCACCTGACGTCGTTCACCCGCCCGCTGCTGTCGCACTACTTCACGGAGGCCGGCTTCGCCGTCGTGACCTGGGAGCTGCGCGACCAGTGGCTCTTCGAGATCGAGGTGCAGAAGACCGGCGCGCCGGAGGTCTCGGTCGCGCTGTCGGGCTACGAGGACCTGCTGCGCCAGGTCGGCGACGTCTCGCGCTTTCTCGACGACGCCTACCGGCGCGTGCTCGACCGCGAGCCCGACCCCGCGGGCAAGGCGTTCTTCAGCGCGAAGCTCGAGGCGGGCGAGATGACCGTGCGCCAGGTCCTCGAGACGCTGCTGAGCTCGGAGGAGGCGTCGGCCTGAGCGCGCTCACCTTGATTCCGACTCGCGCAGCCGCCGCTCGATCCGCGCGACCCGGTCGCGGTCGCGCTCGCGCGCGGCGCGCAGCGCGTCGATCTCGGTGCTAAGCCGCTGGATCGAGCGCACGAGCGCCTCGTCGAGCTCGCGCTCGGGGTACGTGTAGGGACGGATCGCGCGCAGCGCCGTACGCCGGATCATGCCGCGGGCGCCGCCCGCCTCGTCGGCGCCGCGCGACAGGTCGAAGCGCAGCCGGCGCTCGAGCTGGTTGATCGGGTACGGAGCCTCGGCCGGGGCCTGTCCGTCGCGGCGCCGGCCGGGCAGGTGGCGCAGGCGCCGCCGGGCGATCGCGCCGACGGCCTCGGGATGCAGCTGCGTCTCGACGTCGCGGCGCGCGCGGGCGCCGAGCTGCGCGGCACCGTCGCGGTCCAGCCACACCGCGCGCATGAGGTGCGCGGCGTGCTCGAGCGACGGCTCGGCCCAGATGCCGCGGGCCGGGTAGTGCTCGCCCTCCGGGCCCACCTCGGTCAGCTCGTAGTCGACGAGGTGCGAGTTGGCGGCGCTCATGAAGTCCAGGTTGCCGCTGAAGCGCGTCGCGATCACGGGCTTGCCCAGGATCATCGACTCGGCGAGCGTGAGGCCGAAGCCCTCCGCGCGGTGTAGCGAGACGTACGAGTCGGCGTCGGCGAACAGCGCGGCCATCTGCGGCGCCGAGAGCGTCGCATCGACGATCGCGATGTCCTGGCGGCCGTCGATCGCGTGGCGCAGACGGTCGTGCAGCTCGCCGCGGAAGCGCGCGTTCGTCGTCTTGAGGACGAGCCGCGGCCCCTCGCCGGGCGTGAAAGCGCGCTTGAACGCCTCGATCAGGCCGAGCGGGTTCTTGCGCTGCAGCGTCGAGAGGAAGTCGAACGCGAAGAGGAACGTGAAGTCGCCCGGCGGCAGCTCGAGCCCGTGCGCGCTCGCGACCTCGGTGGGCGCCTGCATCGGCAGCGGCACCACGACCACCGGCTTCGGCGAGACGGCGGCGATGATGTCGGCGACGTAGCTCGAGTAGACCCAGATCTCGTCGACGAGCTCGAAGCTCGGGTCCCAGTAGGAGGGGATCGCGTCGACCTCCCAGCCCCACTGGCCGATGACGTAGCGCCCGTCGAACGTCTCCCGGCCGACCTGCTCGACGAGGCCGGGCAGCTGCGGCGCGTTCACGCACACGAGCAGGACCTCGGCGTCGCCGGCGAGGAGCGTGTCCTCGTAGGCGAGCTCGTCGACGCGGCGCCTCGCGGTGCCGCGCTCGTCGAGCGGGCCGTCGAGCGGGACCGTCCGCGTGCCCACGGGCACGCCGCCCGCTCGCAGGGCGGCGGCGTAGCCGCGCGCGGCCTGGCCGAGGCCGAGGTTGCCGCGCATGTACCCCAGCACCTCGACCGACGGCGCCGAGCGGTCGGTGTCGGGCACCCAGTCCGGCGGGGTCGGCAGCAGCCGCGCGTCGAGCTTGTGGTCGACGCGGCCGTGGACCCACAGCCAGCCGATGAAGCCCTCCACGTCGGCGCCGTCGAGGTCCGGATAGGCGCGCTGCAGATCGTCGCGCCGCAGCCAGACGTCGTAGCTGTAGCGGTTGACGCCGGACGCCGCACCGGCCGGCGCGGGCTCGTCGAGCCAGGCCATGAGCGCCGAGCAGCCAGCCGGCTCGCCGAGGTCGCCGAAGTCCTCGCCGGCGTCGGCTGCCTCGAGCAGGAGCTCGCGCAGCCGCTCGTCCAGCTGCAGGTCGCCGGCAAGCTTCATGCTGGCCTCGTCGCCGCGCAGCGGGGGCTCCCAGCCGGCGTCGAGGAGCGCGGCGGCACGCTCGCGGCACAGCCCTGCGAGCACGGGATCGTCGAGCACGCGCGCTCGCGAGGCGTGCTCGGACAGCCACCACGGCCGGTCGGCGCGAAAGCCGGAGAAGCGCATGAGGCGCACCGGGCGGCCCGCGGCGCGCAGCTCGTCCGCGCCGGTCAGCGGCCGCTCGTGCAGGTTCCAGGCGCTGACGCCGTATCCGGCGTCGGCGAGCGTCCGCACGCCGCTCAGCGCGCGCTCGGCCGCGCGCAGCGGGCTTGGGGCGACGCGCCCGCGGCCGAGCTGCACGCCGTCGCTCGGGACGTCGACGACGCGGTCTGACCACCAGCTCAGAAAGCGCGCGGCGTGCGCGCCGTCGCGGACGGCCACGACCTCGTCGTCGATCTCCCCGACCTGCAGCAGGTCCTCGACGTCGGGCCGCTCGCCGTCGTCGGGCAGGCCTCCGTCGACGCGCGCGAGCAGCACGACCTCCGCATCTCGCAGCGCGGCCTCGATCGCCTCCAGCGGGCCGCGAACGTCGCAGTCGGCGGCCAGCAGCAGCGCGCCCGCGGCGCCATGGCCGAGCATGCGCCGCAGCAGCAGCGGCCGCGCCAGCGCGGCGAGCACGGGCGTGGGCAGCAGCGGCTGGCCGAGCCGCTCGGCGTCGAGCTGCGCCAGCGTCACGACGTCGATGGCGTCGATCGCCTCGAGCAGCCGGCGTGCGCCCGGCAGGGCCGCGACGGTCAGCCGCACGTCCGGGTGGTGCTCGGCTAGCGCGACAGCCAGCAGGCGGATCCCGGGGACGTCGCGCGGCGCCGCGACGGAGCAAGCGTGAGTGAGGGTCATGAGATCGCGATGAGCTCTCGGACGGCGCGTTCGGCGAGCCAGCGGTGGGCGATGACCGGCCAGTCGAAGCTCTTGCACACGCGATCGTAGGCGAGACGGACGCGGCGGTGCGTCTCCTCGTCGGGCTCTGCGCGCACCCGCGCGAGGGCGCCGGCGAGCTCGCCGGGCTCGCCGCGGGCGTAGTGCTCGCCGGCCTCGAAGCCGAGCCCGCGGGCGCCGAAGACCGACGAGACGAGCGGCAGCCCGGCCCCGGCGTACTCGAGCATCTTGAGGTTCGTCCCCGAGCCGCTGACCATCGGGTTGACGGCGACGTCGGCGAGCGACAGCACCGCCTGCAGGAACGCCGCGTGCACCGGGCCGGTCAGGTCGACGTTGGGCGGGACCGGCTCGTCCGCCAGCGCCGAGCCGGCGGAGCCGACGATGACGACCCGGGTGTCGGGCATCGCCTCGCCCGCGGCGATCACCGCCCGCGCCGCCTCGAGGTTCGGCCCGTGCCACGACCCGATGAACAGCACGGTGAAGCGGTCCAAGCCGACGCTGCGCCGCCGCTCGGCGCGCTCGTGCGGCCCGGTGAACGGGATCGCGCCCGCGTCGTAGCCGTTGGCGACGATCGCGAAGCGCTCGGCGGGCGTCCCGAACAGCTCGCGCAGCCTGGCACCGTCGGCCTCGGCGCAGGTGAAGACGTGCTCCGCGCGCTCGCAGGTCAGCCGCTCGTGCTCGCGCACGACCTCGAGCACGGGGTGCTCGCCGAGGATCGCGGCCTTGATGTCGGTCTCGACGTCCTGGGCCTCGTAGATCAGCGGCACGCCCGGCGCCTGCTCGAGCAGCACCTTGGTGGCGTAGGGATGGCAGGCGACGACCGCCGTCGCGTCGCTGGCGCAGGCGCGCACCGCGGCGGCGTAGCCGGGCGTCAGCTCGTGGTGCACCGCCAGCGCGATGTCGGTGACGGGGATGTCGCCGAGCTCGGCCTGCAGCCGCAGCTCCTCGCGCCGGTGCTCGGGCGACTTGGGGACGCGGATCTCGTGCAGGCCGGGCCGCACCTCGTGCTTGACCGGCCGCTCGTCGTGGGCGACCAGCGCGACGACGTCGACGTCGACGCCGAGCTGCGCCAGCGCGCCATAGAGCCCGACGACGCGCGTCTGCCCGCCGCCGCGAGCCGGGTGGATCGGGAACGTCGTCGCGACGGTGAGCTTCGGCCGCGGCGAGCTCACGCGGCGCGGACCAGCTCGTCGACGAGCGGGTCCCAGGTCACGCCGCTCGCGCGCAGCTGCCCCGCCCGGCCCATGCGCCGCCACGCCGAGCCCGAGCTCCACAGCTCGTCGATCGCCGCTGCCACCGCCGCCGGCGTCGGCTCGACGACGAGCCCGGTCACGCCGTCTTCGACGAGCTCGCGCGGGCCGCCCGAGTCGCGGCACGTGATGACGGGCCTGCCGGCCTGCATCGCCTCGAGCGCGACGAGGCCGAAGTCCTCGTCGGCCGCGAGGAAGGCGACGCCGCGCGCGCGGCCGTACAGCTCGTCGAGCGCTTCGTCGCTGACCCGGCCGAGCAGCTCGACGCGCTCGCTGCCGGCGCTCAGCTCGGCGAGTCGCCCGGCCTCGGGTCCCGTGCCGGCGAGCTTCAGCCGCGCCCCGTTGCGCACGAGCCCCATCGCCGCGACGAGGATGTCCAGCCGCTTCGGCGCGTCGAGGCGGCTGACGGTGAACAGGTAGTCGCCGCGCCGGCCGCCGGGCGCGATCCGGCGGTGCGCCGGCGGGTGGACGACGAAGACGTCGGCGTCCGCGGGGAAGTAGCCCGCCCGGTCGCGCACGGTCGCCGAGATCGCGCCGTAGCGCTTGATCCGCGACGGGTCCATGCCGACGCGGTCCAGCCAGTGCACGAGGACGCGGATGAGCGACCCGGGGAACGCGAACAGCTCGCCGGGCAGCGACTCGGTCAGCGTGCGCAGGTGCGCGAGCCGCTCCCAGAGCTCCTCGAGCGCCTCGCGCCGGCCGGGGTTCGCGGCGAGGAACGCAAGCAGTTCGGCGACGGGCTGCGGAGGGTCCGGCGGCGTGTCCGGCAGTCCGAAGTACGGGAACGTGTCGTACAGCCCGCGCAGCGGGTGCAGCAGGTACACGACGTGCGCGGGGTGGTCCACCATCCAGGCGGGGTACTTGCCCGAGACGACGACGTCGAAGCCCGTGAGGTCGAGCTCGGCGAACGCGCGGTAGCTGTCGAGCAGCTCCCAGAACGAGAACTCGCGCGACGGCAGCTTGAGGATCTCCGCCTGGTGCGGCGTGCGCTCGTTGAGGTGATCCTGCAGTCCGCGCCAGAGGTTCTCCGCCCCGCCTCGTGCGTAGGGCACCGGGCAGGGCGCGACGATCGCCACGTCCATCGCCTCACCCTAGCTCAGGGTGTCTGGGTCAGCCCCGCCGCAGGCGCAGCGCGAGCCGGTAGGCGAGCTGCGCCCCGCGCATCGCGGGGCGGCGCAGCGCGCCGCGCGACAGCAGCGCGAGCAGCGCCCGCTGGTCGCCGCGATCGAGCACCCCGCCCGGCCCGACGAGCCCGAGGCCGTCGGATCCGATCTCGTCGCGGAAGGCGAGATGGCGCTGCCACTCCTCGTGGCGAAGCTGCTCGTTCTCCGCCAGCCGCTGCTCGAGCGCCAACCGCTCGCGCGCCGCGTGGCGCAGGTCTCGCGGGGGGGCGACGAGCACCGCCTCGTAGAGGTCGACGAGCGCCTGCGCGGTCGCGTCCCAGCGGTAGCGCCGCCCCGCGTCGCGCAGCGCGTCGACGTGGGCGCTGCGCTCCGGGCCCTCGCGCAGCAGCGGTGCGACCGCCGCCGCGCTCGCCTGCTCGTCCCACGCGACGAGCGTCGCCGTGCTCGCCGGCAGCACCTCGGCGAGCGCCGACTGCGCCGCAAACAAGCACGGGGTGCCCGCGCGAGCGGCCTCGAAGGGGACGAGGCCGAAGCCCTCGTACAGCGTCGGGTAGGCGACCGCCGCGGCGCGCTCGAGCAGCCACGCCTTCTCGGGCTCCGAGACCGGGCCGAGGCGCACGATCGCGCCACCGTCGCCGTCGCGCTGCGAGCCGGCGCGGGCGGGCGCACCGGCGTGCACGACGCGCCCGTCCCAGCCGTGGCCGGATCGCAGGGCCGCGGCGAGCTTGACGGCGAACACGTGGTTCTTGTGGGGAAGATCTGTGCCGAGGCACAGCAGGAACGGCGCGCCGTCGTCGGGCAGCGCCGGCGGCCGGGCCGCGTCGTGGCGCTCGCCGGCGAGGACGTGGTGGTCGACGCCGATCGGCACGACGCTCGCCGCTGCCGGGTCGACGAGCTCGTCGGCGACGGCGTCGTCGCGCGCGTGCTCGGAGAAGAACACGACGCGATCGGCCGCCGCGAGCGTCGCGTCGGTCACCCGCCGGTAGCGCTGCCAGTCCTCGGGCGACGCGTGGTAGGAGGGGATCCGGTAGAGGATCAGGTCCTGGTGGGTGACGACGATGCGGCGGCCGAGCGGCAGCAGCAGCGTGAGGTCCGACGGCGAGAAGACCTGCGCCGGGCGGTGGACGATGTCCGTCGGCGGCGGCAGCCGAGCTCCGGTCGCGACGTAGGGCAGCAGCGTGAGGTCGTCGATCGCCTCGAGCGTCGCGCGCACCTGCGGGTCGAGCTCGAGCTGCGTGAGGACGCGCAGCGCGACACGGCCGGTGCGCCCGAGCGCGGCGACGAGCTCGACGGCGTGCACCTGCGTGCCGTCGCTCGACAGGCCGATCGCCCGCCCGTCGATCGTCACCGAGAGTTTGTCGAGGCCGCGCGAGGCGACGAGGACGGCATGCTCGGCCGGCGACTCCGGGCGGCGGTCGAGCTCGGCCGCGGCGAGGCGATGGGGGTAACGGTCGTCGAGGCTCGCGGTCTCGTCCGCGCTCGGCAGCGCCGGTCGCCCAGCCGCGAGGACGTCGTCGGCGAGCACGTGGGCGAGGCCGAGCGCCGTGCAGCGCTCGCCGAAGTCCGCGAGCGCCGCGGCGGTCGAGCGGGGGGTCGCTGCGACACCTGCGGCCGTCGAGCCCGGCGGCGCCGCGGCGGCGGCCGCGTCGAGCGCCGTGCGCCGCAGCAGCACGCAGCCCGCGTGCGGCCGGCTGATCCGCGGGCGCAGCCGGCCGGAGCGCGCGGCGACCGTGGCGTCGGCGTCCTCGAGGCCGCTCGCGGGGAGCGGCTCGGGCGCCCACTCGCCCTCCGACAGCAGCGCGCTCGCCGTCGCGATACCGGTGTCCGAGTGCGCGGCGGCGACGAGGCGGTCGAGCCAGTCGCCGAACGGCTCGACGCCCGGCTCCAGCACGACGAGATCCGCGCGGCCGGCGCCGCCCGCGGCCTCGGCCAGCGTCTGCCCGGGGTGCTCGGCCGGCCTCCAGACGACGGCGGATGGCTCGGACGCCATCGGTCAACCCGTCGCGACGGTGGCTCGCCGAGCGGGACGCGGCCGTCGGAGGCTGGTGTCGTGCCGGCGCATGGCCCGCCGCAATGTAGTGGACGCGCCGCGCGCCGGAACGCGACGCCGTCCTCGGATCGGGCGAGCCCATACGCTGCTGCGCATGACGGCGACGCAGGGCGGATTCCTCGGCGAGCTGACCGCCCGCAGCTGCCCGATCTGCGGCTCCGACGACGACAGCGACGTCTTCGCCTCCCAGCAGCTCGACCTCGAGGCGCTCGACCGCTACGCGTTCGCGTCGCGCAAGCGGCCCGAGCACATGCGCCTGCGCCTCGTGGCGTGTCCGCGCTGCGACCTCGTCTATGCCACCCCGATCCCCGCTCCGGAGGCGCTCGCGCGCGCTTACGAGACGGCCGCGTTCGACAGCGCGGTCGAGGCCCGCTTCGCGGCGTCGACCTACATCCGCGCTCTCGGCCCGGTCCTCGCGGCGCTGCCCGATCGCGCCGGCGCGCTGGACATCGGCACCGGCGAGGGCGCGTTTCTCGGCGAGCTGCTCGACGCTGGGTTCTCGGGCGTCGGCGGCATCGAGCCGTCGATCGAGCCGGTGGCGGCGGCCGATCCGCGCGTCACCCCGCTGATCTCGCAGGACGTCTTTCACGCCGGCGTGCGGCCGGCGGGCAGCCTCGCGCTCGTCACGTGCTTTCAGACGATCGAGCACGTGCCGGATCCGGCGGTGCTCGTCCGCGACGCGGTGACCCTGCTCAAGCCCGGGGGCGTGCTGGCGCTCGTGTGCCACAACCGGCGCTCGCCGGTCAATCGCGCGCTCGGCCTGCGCTCGCCGATCGTCGACGTCGAGCATCAGCAGCTCTTCTCGCCCGCGAGCGTGCAGCGGCTCCTGCAGTCGGCGGGGCTCGCCGGCGTCGGCCACCGCGCGATCGCCAACACGTACCCGCTGCGCTACTGGGCGCGGCTGCTGCCGGTGCCGCGACGCGCCGGCGAGCTGCTCGACACGGGCCTGCGCCGAGCCCGCGTCGCGGACCGGCCCGTGCGCCTTCGCGTCGGCAACCTGCTCGCCTGGGGGACCCGACCGCGCCACCCGTAGCGATGCGCGATGCTTCGCGCATGGCCACGCTGCCCGGCAGGGAGAACTTCGCGCTGCGCACGTCCGAGCGCTGGCAGCCGCCCGCGTTTCGGACGCCGAAGACGCGCCTGGACCGGATCGTCGCGGCTGGCCGGCGGATGCTCGACCTCCAGGCGGCCTCCGCGTGGAAGGACCTGCGCGTGCTGCTCGCCGACGCGGACGGCGACGTGCTCGACGTCGGCGCGGGCGCTCAGCCGTACCGGCCGCTGCTGCCCGCGACGGCGCGCTACCGCGCGATCGACATCGCCGCGGCCGGCGAGCGCTTCGGCTACGCCATGCCCGACACCGACTACTACGAGGGCGACGTGTGGCCCGTCGCGGACGCGGCCATCGACGTCGTGCTCGCGACCGAGACGCTCGAGCATGTCGCCGCGCCGGAGGTCTTCCTCGCGCAGGCGCGCCGCGTCCTGCGCGACGGCGGTTCGATCGTGCTCACGGTCCCGTTCTCCGCGCGCTGGCACTACGTGCCGCACGACTACTGGCGCTACACGCCGTCGAGCCTGCGCAACCTGCTCGAGGCCGCGGCCTTCGACGAGATCGTGGTCAACGCGCGCGGCAACGAGCTGACGGTCGCGTGCTACAAGCTCATGGGCCTTGTGCTGCCGCCGCTGTTTCCGCCCGGCGGCGGCATCCGGCCGTCGCGCGTCGCGGCGGCGCTGGCGCTGCCGCTCGTCGGCGTGCTCGCCCTGATCGCGCAGTCGACGCTGCGCGGCGACGGCGGCGACGACTGCCTCGGCTGGACCGTGACCGCGCGCGCCGCCTGAGCGCGCGCGCCGCCGCCGCGCCGTCTCGTCAGAACGGGATCTCGCCGGCGATCTCGTCCAGCGAGGGCGCGTGCGTGTCGCGCTCGGAGACGAGCAGCGCCATGTCCTGCGGCCAGCCGATCCCGACGTCCGGGTCGTCGTAGGCGAAGCCGCGCTCGATCGCGCCGTCGTAGTACGTCGAGCACTTGTAGGTGACGTCGGCGACGTCGGACAGCACGCAGAACCCGTGCGCGAAGCCGATCGGGATGAAGAGCTGGCGGCCGTGCTCGTCGTCGAGCTCGAAGCTCTCCCACTCGCGGTAGGTCGGCGACGCGCGTCGCAGGTCGACGACGACGTCGAGGATCCGCCCGCGCGCGACGCGCACGAGCTTCGCTTGGCCGTCGCCGATCGAGAAGTGCATCCCGCGCAGCACGCCGCGGCGCGAGCGCGACTGGTTGTCCTGCACGAACGTCGCGGCGACGCCGTGCTCGGTCCAGACGTTCTCGCGGTAGCTCTCGACGAAGAAGCCGCGCTCGTCGCCGTGGACCTCGGGCTGCAGGTGGACGAGGCCGTCCAGGCGGGTGTCGAGGCGGCGCATCCCGGCGCAATCTAGCCTGCGCGGATGGACGACGCCCGCACCAAGCGGCTCACGCTGATCGCGTGCATCCTCGGCTCGGCGATCGTCTTCGTCGACCAGACGGTGGTCAACGTCGCGCTGCCGGCGCTGCGCGACGACCTCGACGCGTCGCTCGCCGACCAGCAGTGGGTCGTCGAGTCCTACCTGCTGCTGCTCGCGTCGCTCGTGCTCGTCGGCGGCTCGCTCGGCGACCTCTACGGACGGCGGCGGATCTTCGCGATCGGGACCGCCGGGTTCGGCGTGGCGTCGCTGGTCTGCGCGGTCGCGCCGACGGTCGAGGTGCTGATCGGCGCCCGCGCGCTGCAGGGCGCGTTCGGCGCGCTGCTCGTGCCGAGCTCGCTGGCGATCATCACGTCGGTCTTCGGGCCGGACGAGCGCGCGGCCGCGATCGGCTCGTGGACGGCCGGCACGAGCGCGGCGATCGCCGTCGGCCCGGTGCTCGGCGGGCTGCTCGTCGACGTGCTCTCGTGGCGCGTGATCTTCGCGATGAACGTCCCGCTCGTCGTCGTGTGCGTGTGGCTGATCGCGCGCTTCGTGCCGGAGTCCGAGGGCGACCGCTCGCACCGCATCGACGTGCCCGGCGCGGTGCTGTGCGCGGTGGGATTGGCGGGGCCCGTCTACGCGCTCATCCAGCAGCCGACGCTCGGCTGGTCCGATCCGTCGGTGTGGGCGCCGCTGGTCGGCGGGCTCGGGGCGTGCGGCGCGTTCATCGCCTATGAGCGCCGCGCGCCGGACCCGATGATGCCGCTTGCGATCTTCCGCTCGCGCAACTTCGCGGTCGGCAACGCGGTGACGTTCGTGGTGTACGCGGGCCTCAGCGCGGCGACGTTCTTCATCGCGCTGTTCCTGCAGCAGGTGGCGGGCTACTCGGCGTTCGAAGCGGGACTCGCGCTGCTGCCGATCACGCTCCTGCTCGTGACGCTCGCGCGGCGCTTCGGGGCGCTGTCTTCGCGGGTCGGTCCGCGGCTGGCGATGACGGCCGGCCCGGTCGTGTGCGGCCTGGGGATGCTCGCGTTCGCGCGGCTGGATGCGCGCGCGGACTACGTCACCGGCGTGCTGCCGGCGTCGCTGCTGTTCGGGCTCGGGCTGGCGGTCACCGTCGCGCCGCTGACGGCGGCCGTCCTGCAGGCGGCCGACCGGCGGCACGCAGGCGTCGCGTCGGGCGTCAACAACGCGATCGCGCGGATCGCGGGGCTGCTCGCGATCGCGGCCGTGGGCGCGGTGGTGTCGTCGACGTTCTCGGCAGCGGTCGACCAGCGGCTGCCCGTCTCGGAGCTAGACGCGGCGGTCACCGCCTACGTCCGGGAGGCGCGGTCGCGCCCGATGACCGTGCCCGAGGGCCGCGTCGATGCGGGCGTCCGGGCGTCGGTGCGCGACGCCGGGGTGGACGCGTTTCGCGCCGGCATGATCGTGTCGGCGCTCTTGATGATCGGCGGCGGGATCCTCGCGCTGGTGGGGATCGAGAACCCGCGTCGCGACGCACCAGCCGCCGCAGAGCAGCCCGCGCCCGCCTCTGCCTGACGCGGCGCCGCCGCCGCGCCGCCCGGCGGAGCCTCCCCCACCCGCCGCCGCCTCGACCCCGCGCCGCCCCTACGCCCACGGGCGGAGCCTCCCTCGCCGCCTCCGCCTGACCCCGGCACCGCCGCTGCTGCCGGCCCAGCGGAGCCTCTCTCGCCCGCCTCCGCCTGAGCCCGGCGCCGCCGCCGCGCCGCCCGGCGGAGCCTCTCCCACCCGCCGCCGCCTCGACCCCGCGCCGCCCCTGCGCCCACCCGGCGGAGCCTCCCCGCGCCCGCCTCTGCCTCCAGCCCGCGCCGCCGCTGCGCCCACCCGGCGGAGCCTCCCGCGCCCGCCTCCGCCTCCAGCCCGCGCCGCCCCTGCGCCCACCCGGCGGAGCCTCCCCTCGCCCGCCTCTGCCTCCAGCCCGCGCCGCCGCTGCGCCCACCCAGCGGAGCCTCCCTCGCCCGCCTCCGCCTAACCTTTCGCCCCCGATGAGCGAGCCTTCCACGCCGAGCGAGCGCTTCACGCTGACCCCCGAGCGGTACGCGCTCGTCACCCGCGTGGCGCTGTGGACGCTGACGCTCATCGTGCTGACCGGCGCCGCGGTGCGCGTCACGGGCTCGGGGCTCGGCTGCCCGACGTGGCCGAAGTGCACCGACCAGTCGCTCTACACCGAGCTCAACACGCACGGCGTCATCGAGTTCGGCAACCGCATGCTGACGTCGGTCGTCGGGTTCGCGTGCCTCGCCGCGTTCATCGGCGCGTTTCGCCGCCGCCAGCGCCGGCGCGACCTCGTCCGGCTCGGCTCGCTGCTGCCGCTCGGCGTCGTCGCGCAGATCGTGCTCGGCGGCTTCACGGTGCGCTACGACCTCGCGCCCGGCTTCGTCATGAGCCACTACCTGCTGTCGATGCTGATCCTCGTCGCCGCGGTTGCGCTCGACTGGCACGCGCACCGACCCGAGGGCGCGGCCCGTCAGGAGAGCGATCGGCTCGTCGCGTTCGGCGCCTGGGCGCTGATCCCCGTCGGGGCGATCACCATCTTCGCCGGGACGGCCGCGAGTGCGGCCGGCCCGCACGCCGGCGGCGCGGGGACGGGCGACATCATCAAGCGTTTGACGTTCAAGGGCGCGGACACGCTGCGCTACGTCATCGAGCAGCACGCGCGCCTGGCGACGCTGCTTGGCCTGCTGGCGGTGGGCCTGTGGGTGCTCGCGCGCCGCCGCGGCGCGACGGCGCAGCAGCGCAAGCCGCTGACGTGGGTGTGCGTCCTGCTCGCCGTGCAGGGCGTCGTGGGCGGCCTGCAGTACAAGCTCGAGCTGCCCGCGGAGATCGTGTGGGTCCACGTCGTGCTCGCCGCGATGACGTGGGTGGCGATCCTCGTGACCGTCGCGACGATCGGCAAGCCCGCCCCCCGCGGCGCCCCGGTCCGCGAGGCCGCCCCCGCCCGGTAGCCGCCCTTCGCCCGCCCTGCGCCCGTCGCGTGCCCCCCGCGCCCCCTTCGCCCGCCCGCCCTGCGCCCCCTTCGCCCGCTCGCCCTGCGCGCCCTTCGCCAGCCCGCCCTCGTCCCCGCGCCCCTTCGCCCGCTCGCCCTGCGCGCCCTTCGCCAGCCCGCCCTCGTCCCCGCGCCCCTTCGCCCGCTCGCCCTGCGCGCCCTTCGCCAGCCCGCCCTCGTCCCCGCGCCCCTTCGCCCGCTCGCCCTGCGCGCCCTTCGCCAGCCCGCCCTCGTCCCCGCGCCCCTTCGCCCGCTCGCCCTGCGCGCCCTTCGCCAGCCCGCCCTCGCCCCCGCGCCCCTTCGCCCGCCCGCCCTGCGCGCGCGTCGCCCGCGCGCCTTCGCCGTGCGCCGTTCGCCCCGTCCGCCCGCGCGTCCGCCGCGCCCCGCTCGAGCGCCCTTCGCCCCCGCGACGGCCCCGGCGGCCTCTGCCTCAGGCGACGCCCGGAACCACGATCGCCAGCAGCGACAGCGTCGCGAGGAGCGTCGCGGCGGTCATGATCGCGAGCCCCCGCGCGCCGCGGGCACGGCGCTTCGCCCACCGGCGATCGCGCCGCGTGAGCGTGCTCGCGTAGATCTGCCGCGGTTGCACGAGGCGATCATGGACCATGCACCGGATGTCACAATGAACCGGCGGTTCGCGCAAGGCGCGGTCCCGGCCCTCCCCGCATCCTGCGCACGAAATGAGGGGGGCGAAAATGAGGGTCTTGTCGCCTATACCGCTATATGCGCGGACTATTCGACGAGACCGCCCGCATCGCGGCGCGGCAGCACGGCCGGATCGCCTGGGGCCAGCTGATCGCGGCAGGCGTGGACCGCTGCTGCATCGAGCGGTGGCTCGCCGACGGGCGCCTGCGACGCGTGCACCACGGCGTCTACGCCGTCGGCCATCAGGCGCCCTCGCTGCTCGGCGACTACATGGCCGCCGTGCTGGCGTGCGGCGACCGAGCGGTGCTCAGCCATCACGCCGAGGCGCATGTCATGCGCCTGCGCAGAGGCGCGCCGCCGCCACCCGAGGTCACCGTGCCGACCCTCGCGGGTCGCGCCCGACCGGGCATCGTCATCCACCGCGTGAAGCTCCTGCACCCGCACGACGTCTGCGTGGTCGACAACATCCCGATGACGACCGTCCCTCGCACCCTGCTCGACCTCGCGCCCGCCCTCGACGCGGAGCAGCTCACCCGCGCCTGCCACGAGGCCTGGATCCACCACGGCACCACCCCCGCGTTCGTCGAGGACTGCATCCGGCGCAACCCCGGCAAGAAGGGCGCCGCGAAGCTGCGAGTCGCACTCGGGGCCGACGCCACGCTGAGCATGCTCGAGGACGGGTTCCTCGCGCTGCTGCGCGCCCGCTGCCTGCCCGCGCCGCGCACGAACGTCGATCACCGCGGCGACAAGGTCGACTGCCACTGGCCCGAGCTCGGCCTCACCGTCGAGCTGCTGAGCTATCGCTTCCACGCGTCGCGACGCGCGTTCGAGGCCGACATCGCACGCCGACGGCGCTCAAGCCACCTCGCGTTCACCTATGGCGACGTCTTCGAGCGCGCCGACGCGACGATCGCCGAGCTCGGCGCTGTGATGACTTCGCGCAAGGCAACGGTCTAACCGACGACAGCAGCCCACGAGGGAGAGAGGCACCACCATGAGCAAGCTGATCGTCACGGAGTTCATGACGCTGGACGGGATCATGGAGGCGCCCGGCGGCGAGCCGTCTCACCCGCACACGGGCTGGGTCTTCGGCTTCGCCGGGCCCGAGCAGATGCAGTACAAGTTCGATGAGGTCATGGAGGCCGAGTCGCTGCTCGTCGGCCGCGTCACCTACGAGAGCTTCGCCGGCGCTTGGCCCGACCGCGAGGGCGAGTTCGCCGACAGGATGAACGCGATGCCGAAGTACGTCGTCTCTTCGACGCTCAGCGCCCCCGAGTGGGAGAACACGACCGTGCTCGGGGGCGACGTCGTGCATGTCATCGAGCAGCTCAAGGACGCCGGCGACGGTCCGATCATGGTCCCCGGCAGCTGCACGCTCGTCCACACGATCCTCGAGCATGGCCTCGCCGACGAGATCCGGCTGCTCGTGTTCCCGGTGGTGCTCGGCAGCGGCCGGCGCCTGTTCGCGGACTCGCCGGACAAGATCACGCTGAAGCTCACGCGCTCGCACGCGTTCGAGACGGGCGTCGTCGCGCAGCACTTCGACGTGCTCGCCTCGTAGGAGCTCGGCGTCTCGCGGTGCGGTCTACCGTAGGCGCGACGGCAGGCCGCTCAGCGGCCGCAGACATCCACACCGAGGGAGGATCGGCATGCGCATCCGAAACACAGCCGTCGCCGTGGCGGCGCTCGTCGCGGGCATCGCGATCGTGGCGCCGGGCGCGCCGGCGGGCGGGGCCGCCACGCCCGCCAAGGCAAGCACCTGCGACGACGCCGAGACGACCCTTGCCATGACGAAGTGCTACTCCGAAGCGCTCCTCGCCGCGGACAACCAGCTCCGCGCGGCGTACGCGAAGGCCAGGGCGGGCACCGGGCTCTCCGCGGCCGACCGCAAGCTCCTGACGAGGTCCCAGCGCACGTGGGCCTCGTTCAGGGCGTCGGACTGCGACTTCGCCGTCGCGCAGTTTCGCGGCGGCTCGTTCGCGCCCGTCGCACGTCTGCAGTGCCGGCTAACGCAGACCAAGCGCCGGCTCGCCGACATGCGCGGCTACGCGCGGCGACTCAGCGGCTGCGGGATGTCGGCGGCGGAGCGATCGCGGGCGCGCCTGCGCTCGGCTTGCTAGCGCGCGGTCCGGCCGCGCCGGGCTCGCTCAGGCTGCGCCGACCTCGCTCAGGCCGCGGCGCCCGCGGGTGCGAGCAGGTCCGGCGCGGTCGCGGCCTAACCTCCGATCATGCAACCCCTTCCCACCCGCACACTCGGCCCCGGTGGCCCGACCGCCGGCGCCATCGGCCTCGGCTGCATGGGCATGTCGTGGGCCTACAGCCCCGAGCAGCGCGACGACGAGCGCTCGATCGGCGTCATCCGCCACGCGATCGACATCGGCGTCACGCTCATCGACACGGCCGACATCTACGGCCCCTTCACGAACGAGGAGCTCGTCGGGCGGGCGCTCGAAGGACGCCGCGACGACGTCGTCCTCGCGACGAAGTGCGGCCTCGAGGTGGTGTCGGCGCAGCCGATGGAGATCGCGCGCAATGGCCGCCCCGAGCACGTGATGGAGGCGATCGACGGGTCGCTGCGCCGGCTGGGCACCGACGTCGTCGATCTCTACCAGCTGCATCGCGTCGACCCGGAGGTGCCCGTCGAGGAGACGTGGGGCGCGATGGCGCAGGTCGTCGCGGCGGGCAAGGCGCGCGCGATCGGGATGTCCGAGGCCACCGTCGAGGAGCTCGACGCGGCGCACGCGATCCACCCGGTCGCCTCGCTGCAGTCCGAGCTGTCGCTGTGGGAGCGCGGGCCGATCGACAACGGCGTGCTCGACTGGTGCATCGAGCACGGCGCCGCGTTCCTCCCGTTCTCGCCGCTCGGCCGCGGCTTTCTCACCGGCCAGGTCACGCGCGAGACGATCTCCGAGGGCGACATGCGCTCGACGAACCCGCGCTTCGCACCCGAGGCGATGGAGCAGAACTTCGCGATCGTCGACCGTGTCCGCGCGGTGGCCGAGCGCCACGACGCGACATCCGGCCAGATCGCGCTCGCGTGGCTGCTCGCGCTGTACGACGGGATGTTCCCCATCCCCGGCACCCGCCGGGCCGAGCGCCTGGACGAGAACGCCGCCGCGGCCCGGCTCGAGCTGACGGCCGAGGATCTGGCCGAGCTCGACGCGCTCCCGCGACCCGCCGGCGCGCGCTACCGCGTGTAGCCGGGCGGCGCCGCGGCCCAAACGGCGCCCGTTCTAGCCTCACCCCGCATGACCCGCGTGCTCGTCGTCGTCCTCGTGATCCTCGCCACCGTGGCCGGCGCGGGCGCGGCCCTGGCGACGTTCCACGCCGACCACGACCTCGACGTCGGCAGCGTGCGCCTGTCCGTCGACCCGGGGCACGACGGCGCGCTCGACCTCTACGTCCCGCTCGTCGACTGGGGCGTGCGATTCCCCGTCGTCCGCCTTCCGGCGCGCATCAGCATCGACGTCCGCTCGATCGACCGCGACGCCGTCGTCAAGCTCGCCGAGGCCGGCAAGTTCGACGTCGCGACGGTCCGCGAGCAGGCGACCGACGCGCTCGCCTCCTACCTGCGCCAGGCGATCGCCGTCGCCGTGCTGGCGGGGCTCGCGTTCGGGCTGCTCGTCGCGCTCGCGGCACGCGGAGGCCGCGGACCGCGCCTGCGCGTCACGCTCGCGACGGCCGTGGCCGCCGCCATCGCCACCGGCGCCGGGCTCGTCGTCCTGCTGCCGCCGCGCTCGAACGTCGACAGCCCGCGGTACTACGCCAACGGTCCCGAGGTACCGGCCGCCCTGCGCACGCTCGAGTCGCTCGGCGGCGCCGCCAGCACGCTCGACGACGAGATCGACGAGCAGCTCGTCGGCATCGCTCGGCTCGTCAACGCGCCCGCCGACCGCGCGCAGCTCGGACCCAAGGTCCCGCGCCTGACCGTCGCGTCGGACCTGCACAACAACGTCATCGCGCTCCCCGCGCTCGAGCGCGCGGCGCAAGGCGGCCCGCTCCTGTTCGCCGGCGACCTCACCGACCGCGGCTCACCGCTCGAGCGCACGCTCGTCGGGCGCATCCTCGACGCGGGCACGCAGCTCGTCTTCGTCTCGGGCAACCACGACTCCGACGCGCTCGAGCGCCAGCTCGCCCGCGCCGGCGCGATCGTCCTGACCCGCGCGGGTCGCCTCAAGGCCGACGGCTCCACCGGCCCGCTGGTCAGCACGGTCGCCGGCCTGCGGATCGCCGGCTACGACGACCCGCTCAAGCGCCTCGCCGCCGACGACTACAAAGACCGGGGCGCGAAGCCGACCGAGGAGCAGCAGCGAGCGTTCGCGAGCTGGCTCGAGGACCTGGCCGGCAAGGCGGACGTCGTCATGGTCCACGAGCCCGGGCTCGCGAAGATCGCCATCGACGAGCTGCGCGAGGATCCGCCGGCCCAGCCCCTGCTCGTCGTCTGGGGCCACACCCACACCGCGGATCTCGAGCAGGACGGCACGCTGACGACGCTCAACCCGGGCTCGCTCGGAGGCGGCGGCACGGGCAACCTCGCCGAGGGCGGCGGCGACATCGGCCTCGCCCGGCTGATCTACAGAGTCACGCCGCGCTTCGAGCCGCTGGCCGCGGACATCGTGCAGATCGATCCCGGCAACGGGGCCGCGCAGGCCGAGCGCCATCGCCTCGACGACCCTGTCACCGCGGGATGAGAATCGTGTGAGAGGCGCATCTTCGCCCGGCAGGGCGGGTTCCACCTCAAGCGAACGATCCTGAAAGGACCACATCGCGTGACCCCGTTGAAGCCCAGAACCTGCATCGTCTTCCTCGCGCTCGTCGTCGTCGGCGCCATGCTCACGGCGCCCTTCACGGCATCGGCGAAGAGCACGATCAAGGTCGGCGTGGCCGACCAGAGCCCGGCGATGTTCGCCCAGCCCGCGTTCCGCGCGCTCAAGACCAAGCGCACCCGCTACTTCGTCCCCGCCGACGTCATGCAGGACTCCGCCGAGCGCGCGAAGGCCCGCGCCTTCGTCATCGCCGCGCGCAGCGCCGGCATCTCGGTGCTGCTGCACGTCTCCACGACCGACCTGCGCGAGAAGCGCGGCCCGCTCGTCTCGACGACCGCCTACAAGCGCAACGTCGGCAAGCTCGTCGCCTACTTCCGCAAGCTCGGCGTGCGCGACTTCGGCGCATGGAACGAGGTCAACCACAAGACGCAGGAGACGTGGAACCACGTCGGCAACGCCGTCTCGTACTTCAAGAGCATGTGGACCGCCGTCCACGGCCGCTGCCCGACGTGCGGGATCGTCGGCCTCGACGTGCTCGACCAGGTCGGCGTGGACCGCTACATGGCGAGCTTCTACAAGCGCCTCAGCGCGACGTGGCGCAAGCGGCTGAAGGTCGTCGGCATCCACAACTACTCCGACGTCAACCGCAGCCGCACGACAGGCACCGCGAAGATCATCCGGACCGCGCGCAAGTACAACCGCTCGACGAAGTTCTGGTTCACCGAGACCGGCGCGCTGGCGAGCTTCCGCGCCGCGTTTCGCTACGACGAGGCGCGTCAGGCATCGCGGATCAGGAACATGTTCACGTTCGCGACGGGCTTCCGCGCCTCGGGCGTTCAGCGGGTGTACTCCTACAACTACTTCGGCATCGAGCGCGGCGGCTGCGGGTCGACCTGCCTCTTCGACGCCGGCCTCGTCCGCCCCGACGGGTCGTTGCGCCCGGTCTACAACGTCTTCAAGGCGAAGCTCGCGAGCTTCTCGCGCTGACCGCGCCGGGGCGGCGGCGGGCCGGATCGGCCGGGCTCAGCCGGCCGGCGGGTCCTCGAGCGGCAGCAGTGCGCCGAGGCCCGAGATCTCCAGGACGCGCTCGATCTGGCGCGAGCCCCGCCAGATCGAGAGCGTGAAGCCGTCCTGCTCGGCGCGCGCGTTGCACTGCGCGAGCGTGCGCAGGCCGGTCGAGTCCATGAAGGTCAGCTCGCGCAGGTCGAGCACGAGCACGGTGCCCGGCTCGGCCGTCGCGTCCGCGATGGCCTGCTCGAGGGCGGGCGTCGTGGCGATGTCGAGCTCGCCCGCCGGGGCGATGCGCGTGGACGCGCCGTTGCGGACGACCTGGATGCCGAAGGAGGGAATCGACATGACCGGCGATTCTAGTGGTCCGCGCCGCCTGTCAGCCGCGGTGCTTACAAGCCGGGCGGGTGGCGTGCGACGAACCCGCCGCCCGCCCGCATCGACTTCTGCCAGCGCGACCCGGTCGAGCGCGTGCCCGACGTGTCGAAGCGCACCCCGGCGACGACGAGGTAGACGTGCCCGGGGTTGCTGTAGATCGTCACCCACTTGCCCTTGCCCGGCTGCCCCCACTTCATGAGCGGCCCGGAGGCCAGCGGCGCGTTGAGCAGTCCGGCCGAGGCCAACGCGTAGGAGACCGAGCCCGAGCAGTCATAGCCCGTGTCCTGCCACTTGCCGTGGCCGCCGCCCCACAGATAGGGCGCGCGCGCGATCGAGTTGCCCGCCTCGATGATCTGGCGCACCGGCTCGGGCGCCTCGATCGGTGGCAGCGCGATGCCGTTCTTCAGCACGTCGGCCTGGCTGACGGCGGCGTCGCTCGTCGGGCCGGTGTCGCGCTTGAGGCGCGCGGAGGAGGTCGTCGATGCGGCACCGGTCGGGACGGGCGTCGCGTCGGCGGGTTCCTCGACCGGCAGCGCGGCCGAGGCCGCGGACTCGCCGGCGACGGGCTCGACGACCTGCGCCTTGCGGTTGCGGGTCGGCAGGACGTCGGCGCTCGCACGCGGTGGGAGGGGGGACGCCGCCTTTGCGTTCGCGGTCGGAGCTCCGCCGGAGTCTCCGGAGGAGCCGAGCATCGCCACGAGCCCTACCGCGGCCACAACCACCAGCGCTGACGACACGACGATCCTTCGACGCACGCCGCGGAGTATGCCGATGCGTCGCGTCGCGTGCCACAGTGCCGGCCGGACGGGGCGCTCGCGCGCGCCGCGGAGCCGAGGCGCGCCCCGGATCTACGGGCCCTCGGGCGGCTCGACGGCGGGCGGCGGAGCGACCGGCGTCGTGGTCCCCCTCGGCGCGCGACCGGCGGGGGTGGCAGCGGCGGGCGGCGCGGGCGTGGTCCGCGAGGACGCACCGCTCGGACGCGGTGGTACCGGGGTGGTGCGACTGAGCGGTGTGGCCCGGTTGGGCGTGAGGATCCCCGCTGCGCCGGAAGCAGCCAGAGGCGCCGTGTTGATCGTGCCGCGCGTGAAGGTCGTCCTCGAGCCGGCGCTCGACCGGTTCGCCGCGCGTGCGGCCTGCTTGGACGCGGCCGCCGGCACAGAGTCCCGGCCTGCAAGATGGATTGCAAGCGGCAGCGCGATCAGCGCGAGCACGACGTTGACGGCGAGCATCCAGCGGGCGCGGCGGTGGCGCAGCCCCAGCCACAGCGACGCGGCCACGACGAGCCCGACGACGGCGAGCGTCGTGGGGCGGTCGCGCACGGCCGGGATCGACGGGTGCAGCACGGACATCCGCGCGCCGAGCGCCAGCGCGACGGCGGCGTACGCGACGAGGGCGCGCGCGACCCACCAGATCGGTGCGAGGTCGCCCGCGACGCGCCGTACCGCGGCGGTGCGCGGATCGTCGCGCGCGGTGGCGAGCGTCGCGCGCAGGCGTTCGGACGCGGACGCGCGGGACGGCGCCGCCACGGTGGCCGCGGCCGCGGGGACGGGCGGCGCCTCGAGCCCGGCGGCCGCGCGCAGGTCGGCGGCGAAGGTCTCGGGCGGGCCGAGCCGTGCCGCGAGCGGCCCGTCGTCCTCCTCCGACGCCTCGAGCAGCGCGGTCTCGACGTCGACCATGAGCTCGTCGCGCTCCTCCGGCGGCAGGTCGGCGAGCGTCGCGCGCACGGACTGCAGGTACTCGAGCACGTCGGGCGGCGGGGTCCTGAGGCTGGTCACGCGGGCACCTCGAGTTCGATGGCGAGCAGCGCGGAGAGCGCGCGGGAGAAGTCCGTCCAGAGCGAGCGGGCGTCGTCGAGCAGCTGGCGCCCGTCGCCGGTGATGCCGTAGTAGCGGCGGTTGGGCCCTTCGTCGGACGGCACGACGTACGAGGTCAGCGCGCCGTCGCGATACAGGCGCCGCAGCGTCCCGTAGACCGACGCGTCGCCGATTTCGCCGAGGCCCGCGGCGCGCAGCCGGCGCACGACGTCGTAGCCGTAGCCGTCCTGCTCGGCGACGACCGCGAGGACCGCCGCGTCGAGCGTGCCGCGCAGCAGCTGGCTGCGATCCATGCCCTTGCGAGTCGGTTGCACGCGCCGCACGGTACTACACGGTGCGTAGTAGTGCAACCGCCGCGCCGCGGCCGCCCGAGGACGCGCGGCGGAGGTGCTGCCGAGGATCGGCACGAAGGCGGCGCTGGCCGCGGCGGGTGCCGCCACCCTGCGCGACGCTCAGGCGTCGCGCTGGATGCGAAAGCCGCCGGGCGGGCCGCGGCGGGTGCCGTCGCCCTGCGCGACGCTCAGCCGTCGCGCTGGATGCGAAAGCCGCGCAGCCGCAGCGAGTTCGACACGACGAAGACGCTCGACAGCGCCATCGCGCCGCCGGCGAGCATCGGGTTCAGCAGACCGGCGGCCGCCAGCGGGATGCCCGCGACGTTGTAGCCGAACGCCCACGCGAGGTTGCCCTTGATCGTGCGCAGCGTGCGACGCGAGAGGCGCAGCGCGTCGGCCGCCGCGCGCAGGTCCGGCGAGACGATCGTGAGGTCCGACGCCTCGATCGCGACGTCCGCGCCGGTGCCGATCGCCATGCCGAGGTCGGCTTCCGCGAGCGCGGGCGCGTCGTTGACGCCGTCGCCGACCATCGCGACGACTCGCCCCTCCGCGCGCAGCCGCTGGACGACGCCGGCCTTCTCGGCCGGCAGCACCTCGGCGATGACCTCCTCGATGCCGACGCGATCGGCGACGGCGCGGGCGGTCGTCGCGTTGTCGCCGGTCACGAGGATCGGGCGCAGGCCGAGCTCGCGCAGCCGCCGCACCGCCTCCGGCGCGCACGGCTTCGCCTCGTCCGCGACGACGAACAGCGCGCGTGCCACGCCGTCCCAGCCGCCGACGATCGCCGTGAGCCCCTCGGCCTCGGCCTCCGAGCGGGCCCGCTCGAGCTCGGGCGGGAGGGGCAGCTCGTCGAAGTCGGGCTCGCCGTCGCCGCGCGCGTCGCTCGCGAGGTCGAGACGACCGCCCTCCGCCGCCCGGCCCCCGGCGAGCCCGGCCGACAGCGAGGCCCCGACGAAGGCCGGCCGGCCGGCGAGCACGGCGTGCCCGTCGACGACGCCGCCGACGCCGAGCCCATCATGGCTCGCGAACTCGCCGACGGCGGCGAGCACGCCGCCGCGCTCGCGGGCGGCGGTCGCGATCGCGCGCGCGATCGGGTGCTCGGAGGCGTGCTCGAGCGCGCCCACGAGCGCGAGCGCCCGATCCGCGTCCTCGCCGCCGGCGACGACCACGCGCTGCAGCGACATCCGCCCCTTCGTCAGCGTGCCGGTCTTGTCGAGCACGATCGTGTCGACGAGGCGCGTGGACTCGAGGATCTCAGGCCCCTTGATCAGCAGTCCGAGCTGCGCGCCGCGGCCGGTCCCGACGAGCAGCGCGGTCGGCGTCGCGAGCCCGAGCGCGCACGGGCAGGCGATGATCAGGACCGACACGGCCGCGGCGAACGCCACGCCGGTCTCGCCGGCACCGACCCAGAAGCCGAGCGTCGCCACCGCGAGCGCGATGACGACCGGCACGAAGACCCCCGCCACCCGGTCGGCGAGCCGCTGGACGGGCGCCTTGCCCGACTGCGCGCGCGTGACGAGCTGCCCGATCTGGGCGAGCGCCGTGTCGGCTCCGACCCGCGTCGCGCGGACGACGATCCGGCCGCCGACGTTGACGGTCGCGCCCGTGACCGCGTCGCCGGGCGCGACCTCGACGGGGACGCTCTCGCCCGTCAGCAACGAGCGGTCGACGGCGGACGCGCCCTCGATCACCTCGCCGTCGGTGGCGATCTTCTCGCCCGGCCGCACGACGAAGCGGTCGCCTGTGCGCAGCCGCTCGACGGGCACGCGCCGCTCCGCGCCGGCACCGTCGAGGACGGACGCCTCCTTCGCGCCGAGCGAGATGAGCGCGCGCAGCGCGGAGCTGGCGCGGCGCTTGGCGCGGGCCTCGAACGTCCGCCCGGCGAGCATGAACGTGATCACGACGCCGACGACCTCGAAGTAGATGTCCCCGGCCGGCCCGCCGCGCTCGGGCACGAAGCTCAGCGCATGGCGCATGTCCGGATCGCCGGCGCCGAGGAAGAACAGCGAGACGACCGACCACGTCCAGGCCGCGATCGTCCCGATCGAGATGAGCGTGTCCATCGTCGCGGTGCCGTGGCGCAGGTTCGTCCACGCCGCGCGGTGAAACGGCCAGCCCGCCCAGACGAGGACCGGCGTCGCGAGCTGCATCGACAGCCACTGCCAGTTGTCGAACTGCAGCGTGGGGATCATGCCGAGGAGCAGCAGCGGCAGGGAGGCCGCCGCCGAGAACATGAGGCGCACGCGCAGCCGCGTGCCGGGGCGCCGAGCCCGGCCGGTGGCGGTCGCGCCCGGCTCGCGGGCGGGCAGCGGCGCGGTGTAGCCGGCGCGCTCGATCGCGGCGACGAGCTCGGCCGGGCCGAGCTTGGCGGGCGCGTAGAAGACGGACGCCTGCTCGGTCGCGTAGTTCACCGACGCCTCGACGCCGTCCAGCTTGTTCAGCCGCTTCTCGATCCGCATCGCGCACGACGCGCACGTCATGCCGACGATCGGCAGGTCGAGGTGCTCGCGGGCGTCGGCGCTCATCGCGTGATCGTGAACGCTGCGGTGTGGACGCGCCCCTCGTGGCGGAACTGCAGGAACAGCCGGTAGGAGCCGGGCTCGGTTGCGCCCGTGTGGAACGCGATCTCGGGCGGGGGCGTCGCGTCGGGGTGGATGTGCTCGTAGGCGAGGTCGCCGTCGCGGAGCGCGACGAGGTGCCCGCGCGCGCCGAGGTAGGGCTGCAGGTCGGTGACGAGCTTGCCGCTGCGGCGCACGAAGAAGCCGAGCTCGCCGGGGTGCTCGTGCAGCTTGACCTCGTAGCCGTCGACCCTCGCCGTCTGCGAAGCGGCGGGGAGCTCCTGCGGGGCGAACGAGCCGGGGACGAAGAGATCAGCGCCGAGCGTGTGCTGCGCGCCGCCGGACTTGAAGTCGGCGAACGCGCGGTAGACGCCCGCTTCGGGGAGCGTCAGGCTCGTCGTCCAGGCGCCGTCGGAGCCCTGGCTCGGGTGCAGGTGCTGGTAGCGGCGCAGGTCGCGCCGCACGACGATGACGTGCATCCGCCGCGCCTGCTCGGTCTGAAACGCACGCACGATGTCGCCACTCGAGTCGACGATGCGGAAGGTCAGCGGTGCCGCGCGGCCCGCGGCGAAGCGGGTGCCGGCGACGACGAGCCGGAAGCCGCCCTGCGAGGAGGCCACGCCGGCCGGCGAGGCCGCGACCGAAGCCGTCGCGGTCGCCGTCGCCGCGCCGACCGCGGCGCGGTGGCGGTCGGCGTGGTCCGGGCTCTCGCCGGCGCCTGCCCGCGTCGCCGCTGTGCCGCCGCCGGCTCCCTCGGGATCAATCGCCCCACCGGCGAGTGCCGCGCCGGCGAACAGCACTGCTAGGAGCGCGACGAACAGCGCGACGCGCGCCCCTGCCCTCATGCGACGGCGTAGCCCGCCTCGTCGACGGCCTTGCGGATGGCGTCGTCCGCGGCGTCGCCGCGCACGGTGAGCACGCCGCTGTCGAGGTCGACGTCGACGGCGCGGACGCCGTCGACCTGCAGGACCTCGTTCGTGACAGCCTTCGTGCAGTGGCCGCAGGTCATGCCGGTGACGGTAAAGGTTCGATCGTCGGACATTGTGAAGGTGACTCCTTGTCGATACGGATGGGGGGTCTGCGGACGCTGGGAGCGAGTATACCCCCGAGGGGTACTGTACGATGCACG
Organism: uncultured Actinomycetes bacterium; assembly: GCA_963743055.1. Taxonomy (GTDB): domain Bacteria; phylum Actinomycetota; class Thermoleophilia; order Solirubrobacterales; family Solirubrobacteraceae; genus CADCVQ01. The sequence continues at coordinate 414,817 of CAVUOK010000014.1, forward strand.
GCATGGCCGCCACCGAGCCCTCGTCTCCGAAGTCTTCCCCGCCTGCTCGCGGCTACTCCGCGAGCAAGGAGCAGCTGCTCGCTCGCCTGCGCCGGATCGAGGGGCAGGTCCGCGGCATCGAGCGGATGGTCGAGGACGACCGCTACTGCATCGACGTCCTCACCCAGATCTCCGCCGCCCAGGCCGCGCTCGAGAAGGTCGCGCTCGGCCTGCTCGACGGCCACGCGCGCGAGTGCGTGCTGCCCGCCGGCGGCCAGCTTCAGGCCGATCGCACCGACGAGCTGATGGCCGCCGTCGGGCGGCTCGTCAAGCGCGGCTGAGCGGCCTCGGGGCGCCTGCGCCAGCGCGGCTGAGCGGCCTCGGGACGGTCGCGCAAGCGCGGCTGAGCGGTCTGGGCGCGCTCGCGCAAGCGCGGCCGAGCGGCCTCGGGACGCTCGCGCAAGCGCGGCTGAGCGGCCTCGGGGCGTTCGCGGAAGCGCGGTTGAGCCGACCCCGCCCGCGCTACGCTGCGGTCCATGACCGCGACCCGCCACGCGCGCCGCGTCCTGCTCGCCGCCTGCGCCGCGGTCGGCCTCGCGTTCGCCGCGATCGCTGTCTCGCCCGCCGGCGCCACGCCGGGCTACGACTGGCCCGGCATGAAGAAATGCGGGACGTTCAAGGCCGAGGCCTACACGATCTACGTGTACGCGAAGCACATCAAATGCGCGACGGCGCGCCGGATCCAGAAGGAGTACTGGCTCGCGCCGAGGAGCCGCAAGGTGGTCCACAACGGTGGCACCGGCGCAAGCGGCTGGGTCACGCTCAAGCGCTACCCCGGTTGGAAGTGCACGTCGGGTTCCGGCGGCGGTGGCTGCAACCGCGGCAAGAAGTCCGCGAGCTACCAGAACTGAAACGCGCCGCAGCGCGGGTGCGGCCGTGAGCTCGCGCGCGAGGCGCTCCAAGCCGCGACTACATTGCTCCGCATGACCCCTTCCTCGAAGTGGACCGCGGCCGACCTGCCCGACATGACCGGCCGAACCGTCGTCGTCACCGGCGCCAACAGCGGGCTCGGTGCGATCGCCGCCCGCGAGCTCGCCCGCGCGGGCGCGCGGGTGGTGCTCGCCGTGCGCGACGCCAAGCGCGGCGAGGCCGCGGCCGCCACGATGCCCGGCGACACGGAGGTCCGTCCCCTCGACCTCGCCGACCTGAGGTCGGTGCGCGCGTTCGCCGCCGGCTGGGCCGGCCCGCTCGACATCCTGATGAACAACGCCGGTGTCATGGCGATCCCGGAGCGCCGCACCGCCGACGGCTTCGAGATGCAGTTCGGCACGAACCACCTCGGCCCGTTCGCGCTGACGAACCTGCTCCTGCCCCACATCACCGATCGCGTCGTCACCGTCGCGTCGGACATGCACCGCGCCGGGAAGATCAAGTTCGACGACCTCAACGCCGAGCGTCGCTACGGGCGCTGGAGCGCGTACGGCCAGTCGAAGCTCGCGAACCTGCTGTTCACGCTCGAGCTGCAGCGCCGCCTGGAGGCGGCGGACTCGGCCGTCAGCGCGCACGCCGCCCACCCCGGATACGCGTCGACGAACCTCCAAGGCCAGTCCAAGCACGTCGTCGACCGGCTCGTCATGGCGATCGGCAACCGGGTCATCGCCCAGTCCGACGCGATGGGCGCGCTGCCGCTCCTCTACGCCGCGACGCAAGAGCTGCCGGGCGCGAGCTACACGGGCCCCGGCGGCTTTCAGGGCATGCGCGGCTACCCCGCGGCCGCCGGCCGCACGCCGGCCGCCGCCGACACCGACGTCGCGCGACGGCTGTGGGACGTCTCCGAGGAGCTCACCGGCGTGACGTTCCCGTTAATCGTCGCGAACGCCTGAGCCGGGGGCGCAGGCGAGGCGCGGCCGCCGCACGAGTATGTGTGACATAGAGTCACACTGTTGCGGCTGGTCCTCTGTAGGCTCGCGCCCCGTCAGCCCGGCGAGGGACCGACGGGGGCGCACGGGGCAACGCTTGGCAGGTGAACGGAGGCAAGGATGTCTGGCTTGTTCGATGGCTCGATCCGGCGCGTGCTGGCCGCCCTGCTCACGATGGCCTGTGTGCTGGCGCTCGCGCCGCAGGTCGCGCAGGCAGGGACGTCGTTCAACCTCATCTCGAGCGTTCCGACCAACGTGACGGTCGGTCAGCGCGACGTGGGTGCCGTGCTGACGTTCATCAACCAATCGCAGTCCTTTGGCGGCGAGGTGGGCTTCGAGACCGACAGCTACAACCTGGAGATCGTCACGCTCGTGCTGAGCTGCGGCTCAAGCGCGTTCGGTGCCGACTGCCCCGTCGGCTCCCAGGACACCGGCGTGCTCGTTCCCGCGGCGGCGCCGGCGCTGCCGTTCAGGGGCCGGGCCGGAACGGCGTGCGCCAACGTGACGTTCACGGCTGCGCTCACCGGTCCTCCGACGGACGGCAAGTACGAGTTCACGCCCAGCGCGCCGGTCACCCTCGGGCCGAACGCCGGCCCCGACGGTCCCGATCGCTGCATCATCGACTACAGCTTCGACGTGATGCGGCTGCCGGCGCTCGATTCCGACCCCGGCACGCCGGGAACGCTGCAGACCGACCAGAAGGGCTTCGCGCGCGCTCGCGACATCAGCCCGGGCGTGAACCAGAACCTGACGGGTGGTGGCCTTGGCACCTCGCGGACCACCGTCAACCGCCCGCAGCCGGCGATCGCGACGTTCGCGTCGGCCCCGGTCACGCTGGGCGCGGGGACGCTGAGCGACAACGCGACGCTGAGCGGTCTCGTCAACCCGGTCACGACCGGCGCGGGCGCAGGCACCGTCGAGTTCCGGCTCTACGGGCCGGGGGACACGACCTGCACCGTGTCGATCCTGCCCAGCCCGATGATCCAGCCGCTGACCTACAACGGGGCGAACACGGTCGGGACGGCGACGGCGTTCCCGTTCACTCCGACGCAGGCAGGCGTGTATCGCTGGCGAGCGTTCTACAGCGGCGACGCGAACAACGCCCCCGTGAGCGGATCGTGCAACGACGCGAACGAGCAGACGGTCGTCACCCAGGCGCAGCCGGCGCTCGCGACGGTCGCGTCGGCCCCGATCACGCTGGGCGCGGGGACGTTGACCGACACCGCGACGGTCAGCGGTCTCGTCAATCCGGTGACGACAGGCGGAGGCGCGGGCGCGGTCGAGTTCCGGCTCTACGCGCCTGGAGACACGACGTGCACGCTGTCGCTCCTGCCCAACCCGATCGTCCGGCCGTTGACGTACAACCCGGCGAACACGGTCGGGACCGCGACGTCGACGCCGGCGTTCACGCCGACGCAGGCCGGCACGTATCGCTGGCGGGCGTTCTACAGCGGCGACGCGAACAACAACGCGGTCAGCGGGGCGTGCAACATCGCCAGCGAGAACACCGTGGCGTCGCCGGCGCAGCCGGCGATCGCGACGGTCGCGTCGCCGAACATCGTGCTCGGCAGCGGCACGCTCACCGATCAGGCCACGGTCAGCGGGCTCGTGAGCCCGGTCACGAGCGGCCCCGGTGCGGGCACCGTCGAGTTCCGGCTCTACGGACCGGCTGACACGACGTGCGCGACGCCGATCCTCACGCGCTCGACCGTCGCGCTGACCTACAACGCCGGGCAGACCACGGGCAGCGCGTCGTCGGCGCCAGGGTTCACGCCGACCCAGGCTGGCGTGTATCGCTGGCGCGCGTTCTACAGCGGCGATGCGAACAACCTCGCGGTGAGCGGGACCTGCAACGACCCGTCCGAGAGCACGGTGGTCACCGCCGCGGTCGCGATCGAGACGCAGGCGTCGCCGAACATCGCGCTCGGCAGCGGCACGCTGACCGACCAGGCGACGGTGACCGGGCTGACGAACCCCGGTGCGGGCTCCGTCGAGTTTCGCTTGTACGAGCCCGGCGACACGACGTGCTCGCTGTCGGTCTTCCAGTCGACCGTCCCGCTCACGCTGAACGGAGCCCATACGGTGGGCACGGCGACGTCGACGCCGGCGTTCACGCCCACGAGGACGGGGACGTACCGCTGGCGGGCGTTCTACAGCGGTGACGCGAACAACCCACCGGCGAACGGGGCGTGCAACCTGGCGAGCGAGAACACGGTGGTCTCGCCGGCGTTGCCGGTGATCACGACTGTCGCGTCGCCGAACATCGCGCTCGGCGCCGGGACGCTGACCGACACGGCGACGGTCACCGGGCTCGCGAGCCCGGTCACGACCGGCGCCGGCGCGGGGTCGGTCGAGTTCCGGCTCTACGGGCCGGGCGATCCGACCTGCACGACGCCGATCTTCACGCGCTCGAACGTGGCCCCCGCCTACAACGCGGGGCAGACGGTGGGCGTCGCGACGTCGGCGCCCGGGTTCACGCCGACCCAGGCGGGCGTGTATCGCTGGCGGGCGTTCTACAGCGGCGATGCGAACAACAACCCCGCGAGCGGTACGTGCAACGACCCGACGGAGAACACGTCGGTGTCCGCGTCGCCGGTGATCTCGACGGTCGCGTCGGCCGACATCGTGCTCGGCGCTGGAACGCTGAACGACAGCGCGACCGTGACCGGGCTGATGAACGCCGTCCCCAGCGGTCCGGGTGCGGGGACGGTCGAGTTTCGCCTCTACGACCCCGGCGACACGAACTGCTCGTCGCCGCCGATCTTCCAGTCGGTCGTCCCGCTCACGCTGAACGGTGCGGGTACGTCGGGCACGGCCACGTCGTCGCCTGCGTACACGCCGACGAAGGCAGGGACCCATCGCTGGCGGGCCTTCTACAGCGGTGACGTGAACAACGCCCCGGCGAGCGGAACCTGCAACGAGGCGGCCGAGAACACGGTGGTCGCGCGGGCGACGCCGGCGATCGCGACGACCGCGTCGCCGGACATCGTGCTCGGCAGCGGCGCGCTGACCGACGTGGCGACGGTCACCGGGCTCGTGAACCCGGTCACGAGCGGGGCCGGCGCGGGGTCGGTCGAGTTCCGGCTCTACGCGCCCGGCGACGTCACATGCACGTCACCGCTGCTCATCCGCTTCAACGTGGCGCTGACCTACAACGGCGCGCAGACCGCTGGCACGGCGACATCGGCGCCCGCCTTCACGCCGTCGACCGCCGGCACGTATCGCTGGCGTGCGCTCTACAACGGCGATGCGAACAACAACGCGGTCAGCGGGGCGTGCAACGCTCCGGGCGAGAGCACGGTGGTGTCCCCTGCCGGGGTGTCGATCGACACGCAGGCGTCGGCGGACATCGCGCTCGGCGGCGGCACGCTGTCCGATCAGGCGACGGTCAGCGGGCTCGTCGGCGCCGTGCCGGGCGCGGGTACCGTCGAGTTCCGGCTGTACGGGCCCGGTGACACGTCGTGTGCCACGGCGATCTTCCAGCGGAGCGTCGCGCTCACGCTGAACGAGGCCCGCACCGCGGGCACGGCGTCGTCGGCGCCAGGGTTCACGCCGTCCGCGGCCGGCACGTATCGCTGGCGCGCGTTCTACAGCGGCGATGCGAACAACAACGCGGTCAGCGGGCCGTGCGACGCGCCGAACGAGCGCACGGCCGTGGCGGCGGTGCAACCGTCGATCGAGACGGTCGCCTCGCCGGGCATCAGGCTGGGCGCCGGGTCGCTCACCGACCAGGCGACGGTGAGCGGGCTGGTCAACGCGGCGGGCGGCACGGTCGAGTTCCGGCTGTACGGGCCGGGTGACACGAGCTGCCTGTCGCCTGTGACGGCGCCGATGGTCGTCGCGCTGACGTTGAACGCGGCGGGTACCGCCGGCACCGCGACGTCGTCGCCGCCGTTCACGCCGACCCTCGCGGGGACGTATCGCTGGCGCGCGTTCTACAGCGGCGACGCCAACAACAACGCGGTCAGCGGCGCGTGCAACGCGCCGAACGAGAGCGTCGTCGTGACGCCGGGGCCGACGGTTCCGCCGCCGCCACCGCCGCCGCGCCCGCGCTGCCTCGGGAAGGTCGCCACGATCGTTCCCGGCGCCGGCCAGACGGTCGTCCGGGGCACGGCGGGCGCGGACGTCATCGTCGGCACGGGCGCTCGCGAGAACATCGACGGCCGCGGCGGCAACGACACGATCTGCGCCGGCGGCGGCGCCGACACCGTGCGAGGCGGCGCCGGCGGCGACGACCTCCGCGGCGGGGACGGCGCCGACCTGATGCTGGGCGGTGCCGGCGACGACGACCTGCGCGGCGACGCCGGTGCCGATCGCCTCGGCGGCGGCGACGGCCGCGACCGCGTCGACGGCGGCACCGGAAGCGACCAGCTCGACGAGCAGGCGCTCGGCGGGCGCGGACGCGACCGGCTCCTCGGCGGCGCGGGCATCGACCGCATCCGCGCGGCCGATCGCACGATCGACAACATCGACTGCGGCGGCGGCCGCGACGTCCTGCTCAAGGATCCGCGCGACCTCGAGCGCGGCTGCGAGCGCGTCCGCGTCGTGCGGCGCTGAGCAGGCGCGGCCGGCCTGACCTCCGCGGTCAGGCCGGCGGCAGGCCGCCGCGCACCCTCAGCGCGAGCGACAGCTCGAAGCGGCCGTCGGCCTCGTCGAGCGCCGGGCCGAGCGTCTCGCGCAGCTGGGCGAGGCGGTAGCGCACGGTCTGCGGGTGGACCTCGAGCGCGCGGGCGGTGTCGTCGACGCGGCCCTGGTGGTCGAGCCACTCGCGCAGCGTCTCGACGAGCCGCTCGCGCGCCGCCGGGCGCAGCTCGTCGAGCTCCGCCAACCGCGCCGCGGACAGCTCCGCCGCGAGCTGCGCGTCGGCGTGCAGCAGCAGCACCGCTGCCTGCTCGTCGGTGACGATCAGTCCGCCGCCCGCGATCGCCCCCGACTCCGCGAGCTCGAGCGCGCGCCGCGCCCGCGTCGCGCTGCGCGCGCTGGCGGCGAGCTCGACGGTCGGCCCGAGCGCCGCGCGCCGCGACCCCACGGCCTTGGCGAGCAGCGCGCGCCGGCCCGGCGCGTCGGCATCCGGGATGAACGCGAGGACCTGCCGCGCGCGGGCCGCCCCGTCGGGCCCCTCGGCCGGCTCGAGCGCGGCCGCGACCGTGCCCGGACCGAGCCGGCTCGCGATCCGGTCCGCCGCGACGCCCTCGACGACGAGCGCGGCGACGCGCGCGGGCATCGTCCAGCCGGCACGCTCGGCCGCCGCGCGCAGCGTGTCCGGCGGGGCGGGCGGGTCGGTCGCGAGCAGCCGGACGAGCTGCGCGCGGCGCTGCTGGTCCTCGCCGGCGAGCGCCGACTGCTCGTCCGCGTAGCCCTCGATGGACTCGCCGGAGATCTCGTCGATGTAGGCGAAGATCGCCTCGCCGACGCGATAGAGCACCGCGGGCTCGAGGCCCGCCTTGACGCCGGCCTCGACGAAGCGCCGCCACGACACCTGCGCGCCGACGCGGTAGGCGGCAAGCAGCGCGTTGAGCGTGCGGCCCTGGCGCATCTCGCCGCGGCCGAGCTCGATGTACGTGCGGCGGTCGCGTGCGCTGACGCCGCCGGGGTGCTCGATCGTGTCGACGAAGCGCCGCAGCGCGCGCTCGACGCCGTAGCGCAGCGTGACGCCGAACTCGCCCTCCAGCGGGCGCGAGTAGTCGGGCACCTGCGCGCCGATCTCGCGGATCATCTCCGCCGAGAGGTCGGGGAGAACGGGGCGCAGAATGCTCGCGACGTCGGGGGAGACACCCTCCATTGCTCACAAACCTACAGATTCGTGTGCCAAACCCGACAGAGATCGGACAAGAACCGGCAGACATCAGCCATTAGGCTCAACGCCATGTCAACTCTCCAGCGCTACGCCAATCTTGGAGCGGTCGTTGTGCCGTTCCTTGCCTTGCTGCTGGCCATCGTGCTGCTCTGGAACCGCGCCGTCGGGGCCATCGAGCTGTCCGTCATGGCTTTCATGTACATCATCACCGGCCTCGGGATCACGGTGGGCTACCACCGGATGCTGACCCACAAGGCCTTCCAGTCGAGCAAGCCCGTCGAGTACTTCTGGGCGGTCCTCGGCTCGATGGCCGTTCAGGGACCGGCGATCGCATGGGTGGCCGACCACCGCAAGCATCACGCCCACACCGACGAGGAGGGCGATCCGCACAGCCCGCACGTCGGCCAGGGCTCGGGCCTCAAGGGCCTGTGGTTCGCGCACGTCGGATGGCTGACGAAGACGCAGGGCTCCGCCGAGTTTCGCAAGTACGCGCCCGATCTCTGCGAGGACAAGGGCATGCGCTGGATCAGCCGCAACTTCCTCGCCTTCGTCGGGCTCAGCCTGCTGATCCCGTTCGTCCTGGGCTTCATCCTGCACGGCTTCTCGATCACGGGCGCGCTCTGGACGCTCCTGTGGGCGGGCTTCGTGCGGATGTTCTTCCTGCACCACGCGACGTGGTCGATCAACTCGGTGTGCCACTTCTTCGGCCGCCGGCGCTTCGACGTCGAGGACAAGTCGACGAACGTCGCCTGGCTCGCGATCCCGACGTTCGGCGAGTCGTGGCACCACAACCACCACGCGTTCCCGCGCTCGGCCACGCAGGGCCTCGGGCGCTGGGAGATCGACATCTCGGCCGCCGTCATCAACACGATGGAGCGCCTCGGCCTCGTCTACAACGTGGTGCGGATCACGCCGGAGCGCCAGGCGGCGAAGCTCGTCGGCGCCAAGCCGCCCGAGCCCGCGCGGGCCGCCGCCTAGCGCGGCGGCATCCGCCGGCCCGCCGCGCCCGGCAACGGGGCGCGGCGTTCGAGGTTCTCCTCAGCGAGCGCGAGCGCTCGTCCGGCTCAGCACCTTGCCGTGCCGGTCGAGCGCCAGGATCGTCACGTTGCGGTAGGCCGCGCGGAGCGACAGCCTCGCGACGCCGCGGCGTACGACCGCCGACGCCACCGTGCGCCGGGCCACCCGCGCGACGACCCGGCGCGTCGTGGCGCCCGCCTTGACCGTGCAGCGCACGCCTGTGACCCGGCCGCCGCGCTTGCGCAGCGTGCAGGTGACCTTCGGCAGCGGGGCGGACTTGCCGCGCGGGCCGGTCGCACCCGCCGGACCCCTCGAACCGCTGGCGGCCGTCGGACCGATCGCTCCCGTCGCACCGCTGTCGCCCTTGATCCCGGGCGCTCCCTGCGGGCCGGCCGGGCTCGTCTCGAAGCCCGCGACCGCCGCGGTGGCCGCGCTCGTCTGCGCAGCCGCGGGCGCCCGCACGGGGCCGGCTACCCGCGTCGCGGCGACGCGGCAGGCGATCGCCGCGCCGACGTCCTCGCTCGACAGCGTGAGGCGGCTCGTGTCGGCGCCGGCGATCAAAGTCGCGCCGCGCAGCCACTGGTAGGACACCGCCAGCGCGCCCGTCCCGCCGTAGGTCCCCGGCGAGCACGTCAGCGTGCGACCGGCCTGCGCCGTCCCGCTCACCGACGGAGCCGTGCCCGACGGCCGCGACGTGTAGAAGCGAAGCTGCTCGGTCGCGTCGGCGGCAGGCGAGATCGTCAGGTCGTCGGGCTGCGCGAAGCCGAAGTCGTTGTCGTTGACGATCGCGACGCCAGCCATGCCGTCGAGCAGCGCCACGCCCTCCGCTTTGTTGAACTCAAACGCCACGCCAGCCGTTCCGATGTCGAGGTACATCGTCTTCGGGACGGGCGCCACCGGGGCCGGCAGCGCCGCGAGACTCCGCGGCCGTGCCGCTGTCGAGGTAGCAGCCGATCGGCTGCGTGCCCGCGTGGCCCCCGAGCCCGGCGACCCGCGTCGCGCGCTCGGTGAACGTGTCGTACGCCGGGTCGCTGAAGATGTTCGTCGCGGCCGAGAGGTCGATCTCGAAGAGCTTGCGCCCCGTCGAGACCCCGGTGACGGCAAGCGCGTCGTCGTCGTGCTCGTCGACGAGCAGCCGGTCCGGCCCGACCCAGGCGATGTCGCTCATCCGCTGGCGTCCCTGGATCGCCGAGTCGCCCGCGTTCTGCTGCTCGAGGCGGTACAGGTACTCGCCCGTCACGACCGGCGACGCCGGGTTCGAGATGTCGAGCGCCACGATGCGGACGTTGCGGTAGAAGTTCGTGCTGCCCGCACCGCCGGTGTTCTCGGGGCCGGTCGTGACGCCGTCGCAGCGCCCGCCCGTCACGCCGTTGGAGTCGCCGTAGCCGAACGTCTTGTAGAGATCCTGCGTGCCGGCCGTGAGCGGGTCGATGTCGGAGTTGTTGCGGGTGTCCAGCGGGTTCTGCATCATCGCGTAGAGCTTCGTGCCGTCGGCCGACATCGCGAGCCCCTCGAGGCCGCGGTTCTGGCGCCGTGCCTGCCACTCGCGCGGGAGCAGTTCCTGCAGCGCCGGCTCCCCGGGGCCGCCGTAGAAGTCCGACAGCGGGACCGACGCGGCCGTCGCGTCGGTGTCCTGCGCGCCGTTGCCGATCGGGACGATCCGCTGCAGCATCACGCCGTGGCGGTCGAGGTGCACGATCGACGGGCGGTACTCGTCGCTGAGCCAGTAGCTGCCGTCGCGCGGGTCGCGCTGCAGGCCCTCGGTGTCGAGGCCGTACGGGTCGGTCGGCCCGAACGCGGGGCTGATCGTGTTGTCGCTCGTCTGCAGGTACATGTTGTCGTCGAGCGCGAGCGCGGCGAGGTTGCGAAAGCCGGTGATCGTGGACGCGTCGCCGGGGAACGTGGCGGGCTGCGCCACGCGCAGGGGGTCGGTGCCGGGGACGCGGATCTGCGTGCGCGAGACGACGGACAGGCGGTCGTCGTCGTCGGCCTCGAGCTCGTAGATGATCGGCGCGAAGCCCGGCGACGGGAACGTGCGCCCGCCGCTCGCCGGCGCGGGCTGGCCGTTGGGGCCGCGGTCCGACACCGCCAGGAAGCGGCGGTTGCCGGTGCCCGGCACGACCTGCAGCGACGACAGCCCGCCCTCGCGCAGCCCGCCGGCCGCGACGATCGGGCTCGCCGGGCTGAGCGCGGGCGTCGGGAGCACGAGGCTGCGATCGAAGGTGTAGCGCCCGGCCTCGACCGGGTCGGCGAGCGGGGCGGCGTCCGACGGCGTGGCGGCGGAGGCCGCGAGGCCGGCGGTGATCGAGAGAACCGTGAGGAGGCGCATGACGTCGCACGCTGCCGTGGCGCAGACGACCGGCGGTGAAGATCGCGTGAAGCGCACCGCGTTGTGGTGCGGCCGGTAGCGTGGCGCGCATGGCCAGCGACGATCCGGGTGGCGAGCAGCTCGAGCTGACCCTGGGCCCGCTGTACGTCGTGACGGTAGACGATCGCGTCAGCGGGCCGCTCACGAACCGCCCGGCGCGGCGCTATCGCTCGCCCCCGCAGGCGCTCGAGGAGGCCCGCTGCCTCGCGCTCATGCTGCTCGATCGCAGCGAGGAGCTCACCGGCGACGGCCCGTGGCGACGTCCGCTGCCGGGCGGCCAGCGCCATGTCGGGATCGAGCGCGCGCCCGGCGGCTCGTTCGGGTAACTGGAGCGGTCACAACATCTGCATGACGGCGCCACGCGCCGGGCGTAAGCTCCGCGCCACCGCCCCGAACCCCTGCGGAGGTCGCAGCATGCCCCGGCTCGCGCTTGCATTCGTCGCCCTGCTCGTCGTGCTTCCGGTCCCTGTGGCCGGGGCGCAGGACGAGTTCGTGCCGCCGCAGCTCATCGGCCGCGCGGTGCTGCCGGCCGCGACGTACGCCGACGGTCCTCCGTCCGGCACGGCGCTGCCGGCCACGCCGGTCAACGGCCTGACGCCGCCGTTTCCGAGCCAGCCTGTCCAGGGCTTCTCGGCCGTGCTCGACGCGGGCGGCGGCGAGTACTGGGCCATGCCCGACAACGGCTTCGGGACGAAGGCCAACTCCGGCGACTTCCTGCTGCGGATGTACCGGATCGACCCCGACTTCGAGACGGCCGTCGGCGGCAGCGGCACGATCGCCGTCGGCGAGCACATCTCGCTGCGCGACCCCGACGGCAAGATCCCGTTCGAGATCGTCCGCGGCGACCTGCCGGGCCGCCTGCTCACCGGTGGCGACTTCGACATCGAGTCCGTGCGCCGCGACGGCGACGGCGACCTCTGGTTCGGCGACGAGTTCGGGCCCTATCTCCTGCACACGAGCGCGACCGGCCGGCTGCTCGAAGCGCCGATCCCGGTTCCCGGCGTGAAGTCGCCGGACAACCCGACGCTCGCCGCCGGCGAGACGCCGAACCTCGCCAGCAGCAAGGGCATCGAGGGCATGGCGCTCACGCATGACGGCGGCGCGCTGCTCGTCAGCCTCGAAGGCGCGCTGACCACAGACCCCGACCAGCGCCGGCGCCTGATCTTCACGTTCGACCTCGACCGCAAGCGCTTCGTCAGCCCGACGCGCTCGGTGAAGCTCCGGACCGCGACGAACTCGATCGGCGACCTCACCGCGCTCGACGCGTGCCGCCTCGTCATCATCGAGCGCGACAACGCGCAGGGCCCGGCTGCGGCCGTCAAGCGCCTGGACCGCCTCGACCTGTGCGCGCCGAGCGCGACCGGCGACCTTCCGCGCACGCCGATCGTCGACCTGCTCGACATCGCCGACCCGAACGGCATCTCGCTGCCGCCGCGCGCCGGTGACTTCGGCCTCGGCACGCAGTTCAAGCTGCCGTTCCAGACGATCGAGGACGTCCTGCCCGTCGGCGACGGCGACCGCCTGCTCGTCATCAACGACAACAACTTCCCGTTCAGCGCGGGCCGCAACGCGTCGCTGCCGGACGACACCGAGGCGGTCCTGCTCGACGTGCCGGGACTGCGCGACGGCGCGCCGCCGGCCGGCGGCCCGACGGTCGACGTCCAGGTCATCGGCCTGAACGACTTCCACGGCAACCTCGAGCCGCCCGCGGGCTCGAGCGGCCGCATCACGCTGCCGGGCGGCGCGACCGTCGACGCCGGCGGCGTCGAGTACCTCGCGACGCATGTCGCGCGGCTGCGCGCGCAGAACCCGCGCAACACGATCGTGGCCGCGGCCGGCGACCTCATCGGCGCGAGCCCGCTGGTCTCGGCGCTGTTTCACGACGAGCCCACGATCGAGGCGATGAACAGCCTCGGCCTCGAGCTCAGCTCGGTCGGCAACCACGAGTTCGACGAGGGCTCCGACGAGCTCGAGCGGATGCAGTACGGCGGCTGTCACCCGGTCGACGGCTGCCAGGACGGCGACGGCTTCCGCGGCGCCGACTTCACGTACCTGTCGGCGAACGTCGTGCGCACGTCCACCGGCACGACGCTGTTTCCGCCCTACGCGATCAAGCAGTTCGACGGCGTGAAGGTCGGTTTCATCGGCATGACGCTCGAGGGCACACCGGAGATCGTCACGCCGACGGGCGTCGCGGGCCTGCAGTTCCGCGACGAGGCCGACACCGTCAACGCGCTCGTCCCGGTGCTCAAGCGCCAGGGCGTCGAGACGATCGTCGTGCTGTTGCACGAGGGCGGTGCGCAGACCGGCTCGTACAACGGCTGCACCGGCATCGCCGGCGCCGTCGTCGACATCGTGCAGCGGACAAGCGACGAGGTGGACGCGTTCGTCACCGGTCACACGCACAACGCGTACAACTGCGTCGTCGACGGGCGCGTCGTGACGAGCGCGAGCTCGTTCGGCCGGCTGCTCACCGACGTGGACCTGAAGATCGACCGCGCGACCGGCGAGGCGACGTCGGTCGCGGCGAACAACGTCATCGTGACCCGCGACGTCGGGAAGGACCCCGCCGAGACCGCGATCGTCAAGAAGTACGCGACGCTGTCGGCGCCGATCGCCGCTCGCGTCATCGGCTCGACGAGCGCCGCGATCACGCGCGACTCCACGCCCGCGGGCGAGTCGGCGCTCGGCGACGTCATCGCGGACTCCCAGCTCGAGGCGACCGCGCCGGTGGGCTTCGGCGAGGCGAAGATCGCGTTCATGAACCCCGGCGGGATCCGCGCCGATCTCGACGCCGGCCCCGTCACGTACAACGAGGTCTTCACCGTGCAGCCGTTCGGCAACACGATGGTGACGCTCACGCTGACCGGCGCGCAGATCGAGCGGACGCTCGAGCAGCAGTGGCAGAGCCCGACGCTCACGCGGATCTTGCAGGTCTCGCGCGGGTTCACCTACTCGTTCGATCCGACGCGGCCGATCGGCGACCGCATCAACCCGGCGTCGGTGAAGCTCGACGGCGCCGTCGTCGACCCGGCCGCGTCCTACCGGGTGAGCGTCAACAACTTCCTCGCCGACGGCGGTGACGGCTTCACCGTCCTGAAGGAGGGAACGAACCGGCTCGGCGGCGCGGTCGACCTCGACGCGCTGGAGGCCTACTTCGTCGCGCACTCGCCGGTCGCGCCGGGCGCGCGCGACCGGATCGCGACGGGCCCGTATGGCACGACCCCGCCCCCGCCGCCCCCGCCCCCGCCCCCGCCGCCCCCGCCGCCGCCGCCGCCTCCGGTGTCGCCGCCGCCCGCCCCCGCGCCGCCTCCGCCGCCGGTGTCGCCGCCGCCGGCGCCCGTGCCGCCGCCGCCACCGGCGACGCCGCTCGCGCAGCCGCCGGCGGCCCCGCCGCCGCCCCCCGCCGCGTCGCCGGCGCCGGGCGCGCGCGCCGACCGCACGGCGCCGGTGATCAGCGCCGCACGCGTCTCTCCGAGCCGCCTCGTGGCGACGGCCAAGCCGGGCGGCAAGGGAACGACGATCCGCTTCTCGGCCTCCGAGGGCGCGACCGTGACGCTGACGTTCACGCGCCTGGCGGGCAACCGCAAGGTCGTCGAGGGCAAGCTCAAGCGCGGCGTCGCGGCCGGGCGCCAGGCGATCGCGTTCAAGGGGCGGGTCGGCAAGCGCCTGCTGCGCGTCGGCCGCTACACCCTGCGGATCGACGCGGTCGACGCGGCGGGCAACCGGGCGAAGACGAGCGTCGTGCGCCTCACGGTCGCGCGCCGCTGAGGCACTGCCCGGGCGACGGTGCCCGGGCGAGTTCGCCACGATAGGCCGATGGCCACTCGCGACGTCATCGTCGAATACCGGGCCGACCCCGAGCTCGCCCGCCAAGCCACGTCCTCGGCGAAGGCGCTGGAGGCGGGCGGGCTGAACCACGTGCTCGCCGCCGACGTCGCCTTCGACGAGGGCTTCGCGCCGGTCCTGCTGCCCGCGTCCACCGACCCCGGCGAGGCGACCTACCTCCTGCGCGCCGAGGCCGACGACGCGCAAATCGAGACGCTGCGCGCGCAGGACCTGGTGACGGGCGTCTTCAGCGATCCCGTGATCGAGCCGTGCCTGACCTGCATCGACTCGCCGCCCGTCGGCAGCGCCGCGGACGTCGAGCGGCTGCTGCGCGTCGCCGACCTGCGCGCCTGCGCGATGGACGGCGAAGGCGTGATGGTCGCGATCGTGGACGGCGGCGTGAACGTCGGCTACCTCGCGCAGCACGGCAAGACCGCGGCGTTCTCGGCGCCGGCGTCCTGGGGCTTCGCGTTCGGCGTCGAGCCGGGGTCGGTCGCCGTCGGCCACGGCACGATGTGCGCGTTCGACGCCTGCATCGCCGCGCCGGCGTGCACGCTCGCCGACATCGCCGTCCTGCGGCCGTTCAGCCCAATCCGCAGCGGGCTCGGCGCACTCGCGGCGCTGGGCGCCGACATCCTGTTCGCGGCCGGCAACTGCGGCCCGCAGTGCCCCGACCAGCGCTGCCAGGGCGTGTCGTCGAACACGATCTACGGGGCGAGCGCGCATCCCGGCGTCCTGACGGTCGCGGGCGTCGACACCGCCGCCGCGCGCGTCGGCTACTCGTCGATCGGGCCGGGGTGACTCACCGCGTCGTCGACGGCGCGGCCCTGCACGCCGAGGTGTGCGACGACGCGTGATGCTCCAGTTCCGCCACCCCGGCGACGCGCCGACGCTCGACGAGGTGCGGGCGCGGTTCGGCCTGCGCGTCGAGGACGTCGACGTGGACTACGGCGTCGTCGCGACGGACCCGCGCGACTTCCTGTACGTGATCCGCGTCGGCGAGCGGGCCGTCGAGAAGCTGCGGACGGCACTCGCCGCGCACCCCGGCGATGACGCCGAAGGGCTCTTCGGTGACGCCCGCGTCGAGCCGACGGGATAGGTTGCCGCGCATGAGGATGCGTGCCGCAGTGCTGGAGGAGTTCGGTCAACCGCTCGTGGTGCAGGAGCTCGAGCTCGCGGAGCCGCGGCAGGGCGAGGTGCTCGTGCGCCTCGTCGCCTGCGGCGTCTGCCACACGGACATGTACACCGCGTCGGGCGTCGACCCGTCCGGCTATGCGCCGGCGGTCCTCGGCCACGAGGGCGCGGGCGTCGTCGAGGCGCTCGGCGAGGGCGTCAAGGACCTGAAGGTCGGCGACCACGTCGTCACGCTGTTCTCGCCGCAGTGCCGCGAGTGCGAGCACTGCCTGAGCCCGAAGACGAACATCTGCCTCGCGATCCGCGACCAGCAGGGCAAGGGCTACCTCCCCGACGGCACCGCGCGGCTCTCGCGCCCGGGCCCGGACGGTGAGCCGATCCGCCACTTCATGGGCACGTCGACGTTCGCCGAGTACACGGTCATGCCGGAGATCGCGTGCGCGAAGGTCTCGCCGGAGGCGCCGCTGGATCGCGCGTGCCTGTTCGCCTGCGGCCTGTCGACCGGCCTCGGCGCGGCGATGTACACGGCGAAGGTGGAGGCCGGTTCGACGTGCGTCGTGTTCGGCGCCGGGATGGTCGGACTCGGTGCCGTGGCCGGCGCGCGGCTGCAGGGCGCGGAGCGGATCGTCTGCGTCGACCTCTCCGAGGAGCGCCTCGCGATGGCGACGCACCAGGGCGCGACCGACACGCTCGTCGGTGGGCCGGACGCGGTCGAGCAGATCCTCGAGCTGACCGGCGGCATGGGCGCCGACTACACGATCGAGGCGACGGGCCTCGTCGCCGTCATGCGCCAGGCCGTGGAGTCCGCGCGGATGGGCTGGGGCCTCGCGACGATGTGCGGCGTCGCGGGAAGGGCGAGACGCTCGACGTCATCCCGCGCTACCTCATCACCGGCCGCCGCGTCGCCGGGTCGTCGTTCGGCGGCGTCAAGGGCCGCGACCAGGTGCCGCAGCTCGTCCAGCGCTACCTCGACGGCGACATCGACGTCGACGCCTTCCTCTCCCATCGCATCACGCTCGACGAGGTCAACAAGGGCTTCGACCTCATGCACGCGCAGGACGGCATCCGCAGCGTCATCGGCTTCGGCTGACGGCGCGGCGCGAGCGCGCACGATCGCCTGAACCTTCAGGTCGTGCGCTGCGTTCACACGCCGCGCCGACTGTCGAAACGCGCGGCTCGGGATACTTCCGAGCCGCGTGAACGACCGACCCGCCCCACAGCCCGCGGCCACGAGCCCGCACATCCTCCTGATCGGCAACGACGAGCTGACCGGCGTCACGCAACGCGCGCTGCGCGACGCCGGCGCGACCGTCACGAACCTCCGCGACCCGACGGACCCCGCGATCCGCACCGCGTTGCGCCACGACGTCCAGACGGTCGTCGTGATCTCCAAGGACGACCACGTCTCGCTGCGCTCGGCCCTCGTCGCCGAGGGCGTGCGGCCCGGCGTCCCGCTCGTCGTCACCGTCTTCGACCGCGACGTCGCGACCCGCCTGGAGAGCTCGGTGCGCAACGTCTCGGTGATCTCGATGGCCGACGTCGTCGTGCCGTCGATCGCCGCCGCGTGCCTCGATCACAGCCCGCTCTCGCTGCACCGCACGGGTGCGGGCCTCAAGGCCGTGCGAAGCGGCACCGAGGGGCCGGAGATCGTGCCGCTGGACATGCCGCGGCGCGGCGCGGCGACGCGCCTGCGCGCGGTCGTCAGCGCCGTCGTGCGGCCCTACGAGCTCAGCGCGAAGATCCTGCTCACGGGCGTCGTCGGCTTCTTCGCGATCCTCGTCCTCGACGCGCTCATGACGATCGCGTTCCTGCACGAGCCGCTCACGGACGCGATCTACACGGCGACGAAGACGATCGTCACGGTCGGGCCGAACCCGCACGTCGACGACGGGCCGGCGTGGTTTCGCGTGTTCTCGTCGGCGATGATGCTCGCCGGCCTCGCGTTCACCGCGCTGTTCACGGCGGGCATCGTCAACCGCCTCATGGACCGCCGGCTCATCGCGCTCGTCGGCCGGCGGGTCGCGCCGCGCCGCGACCACGTCATCGTCGTCGGGCTCGGGCAGGTCGGCCTGCGGCTGTGCTTGCTGCTGCGCGAGCTCGGCACGCCCGTCGTCGCCATCGAGGTCAACCACGACGCCGACTACGTCCGCCGCGCGAAGGACTACGGGATCCCGGTCGTCATCGGGCGCGGCGGCAGCATGCACCTGCTCAAGCGCCTCTCGACGAGCCGTGCCCGGGCGCTCGCGGCCGTCACGTCGGACGAGATCGAGAACATCGCGATCGTCGTGTCGGCGCTGAGCTGCCGCGAGGACCTGCGCACACTGCTGCGCGCAGGGCGCGGCGAGATGATGAGCGAGACGCGATCGCTGCTGAAGCTCGGCGTCGTGCGCGACGTCTACCGCATCGGCGGGACGCTGATCGCGGCGATGGCGCTCGGCTCGCCCGCGCGCGAGGCGTTCCTGCACGACAAGGTCGTCTACCTCGTCACCGAGGACGGCCACATCGCGCCGTTCGAGTCGCTGGCGAGCGTCGCGTGAGGACGGTCTCCGACGGCGAGCGGCGGGCGCGGCTGGCGGTCCGCCACCGTCTCGCGCCGGAACATCGCGGCGAGGACGTCGCGGCCGTCGCGGGCGAGATCTGCGGGCTGCACGCGACCGACCCGGCGAGCGTGTTCCTGTCGGCGCGGGCGCGGCTGCGCGAGCCGTCGGTGGAGGCGATCGAGCACGCGCTGTACGGCGAGCGCTCGCTCGTGCGGATCCTCGGGATGCGTCGCACGATGTTCGTCGTGCCGGTCGAGCTGGCGGCGGTCGTGCAGGCGTCGTCGACGCGCGCGATCGTGCCGGTGCAGCGCAAGCTGCTGATCAAGCATCTGCTCGAGGCGGGCGTGACGGACGACGGCGAGGGTTGGCTGACCGCGACGATGCGCGCCACGCTGAGCGCGCTACAAGCCCGCGGCGAGGCGAAGGCGGCCGAGCTCTCGCAGGACGTGCCGGCGCTGCGCTCGCGGCTCGCGCTCGCGCAGGACAAGTCCTATGGTGCGGCGCCGGCCGTCGGCCCGCGGGTGCTCTTCCTGCTGGCGGCGGAGGGATGCGATCGTGCGCGGGCGCCCGTCGGGGTCGTGGACGAGCACGCTCTATCGCTGGGCGCCGATGTCTCGGTGGCTGCCGGGCGGGCTCGACGATCTCGACACGGAGGTGGCGGCTGCGTCGCTCGTGGAGCGCTGGCTGCGGGCGTTCGGGCCGGGCACGTACGCCGACCTGAAGTGGTGGACGGGCTGGCCGGCGGGGCTGCTGCGGCGCGCGCTGGCCCGGGTCGACCCGGTCGAGGTCGCGCTGGAGGCGTGGTGCCATCGGGCTCGTCTTGCCCGGGGACGAGGAACCGGTGGCGGGGCCGTCAGAGCCCTTCGCCGCGCTGCTGCCCGCGCTCGATCCGGCGCCGATGGGCTGGCAGGCGCGCGACTGGTACCTCGGCGCGCACCGCGAGCGGCTGTTCGACTACAGCGGCAACATCGGGCCGACGGTCTGGTGGGACGGGCGGATCGTCGGCGGCTGGGCGCAGCGCAAGGAGGACGGCGAGGTCGTGCTCGCGCTGCTCGAGGACGTCGGCGCCGACGGCGCGCGAGCGATCGCCGCCGAAGCGCAGCGCGTGCGCGAGTGGATCGGCGAGGTGCGCGTCACCCCGCGGTTTCGCACGCCGCTCGAGCGCGAGCTCACGACGTAGCGCGACGTCGCTCGCCGCCCAGCAGGTGCGGTCGCACTGCTTTGTGGTTCTGTGAAGCCGGGCACACTGCGGCCCGTCGCCGGGTCGCGATGCGCCATCATGCGCCGCCATGGCAACCGTCGAGGTGCGAGACCTCTCCAAGCGATTCGGCTCCGTCGCGGCCGTCAAGAACCTGAGCTTCGATGTCGAAGCGGGCCGGGTCACCGGCTTTCTGGGCCCCAACGGCGCGGGCAAGAGCACGACCCTGCGCGCACTGCTCGGGCTCATCCACCCCACCGCGGGCACCGCGACGTTCGGCGGCAAGCGCTACGACGAGCTCGAGCACCCGAGCGCGAGCGTCGGCGCGGTGCTTGAGGACGCGTCCTTCCATCCCGGCCGCAGCGCGCGCAACCACCTGCGCGTGCTCGCCACGACCGGCCAGCACCCGCCGGAGCGCGTCGATCAGGTGCTCCAGGACGTCGGGCTGAGCGAGGCCGCCGACCGTCGCGTGAAGGGCTACTCGATGGGCATGAAGCAGCGCCTCGGGATCGCCGCCGCGCTGCTCGGCGACCCGGAGGTCCTGCTGCTCGACGAGCCGACGAACGGCCTCGACCCACCCGGCATCGCGTGGATGCGCGGGATGGTCCGCCAGCAGGCAGCGCGCGGGCGCGCCGTCCTGGTCTCCAGCCACCTCCTCGCGGAGGTCGCGCAGTCCGTCGACGACGTCATCGTCATCGCCAACGGCGAGCTGCGCGCGCAGGGCACGCTCGAGGCGGTGCTCGGCGGCGACGACGGGCCCGCGACCGAGGTCACCGCCGAGGACCCGCAGGCGATGGAGGCGGCGCTGGCCGCCGCGGGCGCGACGGTCCAACGCGACGGCGACAAGCTCCTCGTGCTCGGGATGACGCCCAAGCAGGTCGGCCCGATCGCCGCGCAGGCGCAGCTCACCGTCCTCGGGCTCGCGCCGCGGGCGCGGTCGCTCGAGCAGGCGTTCATGGCCCTGACCGCGGACCGCAGGTCATGAGCGCGCTGCTGCAGGCCGAGCTGCTGAAGCTCCGCACGACGCGCACGTTCTTCGCCCTGATCGGGGCGGGGCTTGCGCTCTCGCTCATCGTGCTCGTGCTCACCACGACGCTTGCGGACAACTTCACCGAGCAGGACGTGCGGACGGCGTTCGCCGGCGACTTCACCTCCATCTTCATCCTGCTGCTCGGCGCGATGGGGATGGCGGGGGAGTGGCGTCACCGGACGATCACGAGCACGGTCCTCGCCGCGCCCGACCGGATGAAGCTCATCACGGCGAAGGCGATCTCCTACGGGATCGCCGGCATGATCGTGTCGTTCGTCGTGACGACGAGCCTGATGGTCGTCGGCACGATCATCCTGTCGAGTCGCGGTGAGACGACGCTCGACTTCGCGACGCTCGTCGACATCATGTGGCGCAACCTCGTGGTCGCGGCGTACCTCGGGGCGTTCGGCGTCGCGATCGGTGCGATCCTGCGCAACCAGGTCGGGGCGATCATCGGCCTGATCCTGTTCCCGCTGGTCGTCGAGACCACGCTGTTCGGGCTCGTTCCCGACGTCGGCAAGTTCTCGCCGATCAACGGCGTGACGAGCGGGCTCGCGGACCTCGACACCGGGGACCGGCGACTTCCGGTCCGGATCCGGGGATCGCGGCGATCGTGATGTTCGGCTGGGTCACGGTGATGTTCGCGGCGGGGTCGCTGCTGCTCGAGCGCCGCGACCTCACGTAGCCGGGGCCCGGCGGTCGCCGGTTGCGGTTGGCGGTCGCGCGCGGCTGGCGGTATGGTCGCGCGTGGCATGCCCGTCAAGCTCCCCGGTCGCTACGAGCCCGGATCCGACAAGGATCGCGCGCATCGCATGCTCAAGGAGAGCGAGGTCGAGGTCGACCACGTCTACGGCGTGGACGTCATCCCGTCGGGCCAGACCGAGGTCACCTTCACGTTCAACGGCAAGGCGCAGACGGCGTTCGCCGAGAACGGCGTCGTCGTGCACGTGACCGACGGCTGGGACGTGCTGCCGCCCAAGGCCGGCAGCGGCACCTGGCGCGGCGGCTACTGACGCCTCCTGCGACCTCCGCCGGCCTGCTGCTGTTCCGCCGGCGCGAAGGCGCGCTCGAGGTGCTGCTGGGCCACATGGGCGGCCCGTTCTGGGCGCGCAAGGACGAGGGTGCGTGGTCGATCGTGAAGGGCGAGCTGGGCTCCGGAGAGGACCCTCTTGCGGGTGCGCGGCGCGAGTTCCTGGAGGAGACGGGGCACCTGCCGCCGGGGCCGGAGGGCGGCGCGGTGCTGTCGCTCGGCGAGGTCGTGCAGCGGGCCGGCAAGCGCGTCATCGCGTTCGCGATCGAGGGCGACTTCGACCCGGCTTCGCTCGAGCCGGGCACGTTCGAGATGGAATGGCCGCCGCGGTCGGGCCGCACGCAGTCCTTCCCGAGCTCGACCGCGTCGCCTGGTTCGACGTCCCGACCGCGAAGACCAAGGTCGTCAAGGGCCAGATCGAGCTGCTGCAGCGCCTAGGCAGCGCCGCGGTCGCGGAGTAGCCTCGCTGCATGAGCCCGATTCCTGGTGAACCACTGACGCCCAAGCCGCACGAGCTGACCCTCAAGGACGGCCGGAAGCTGAAGCTCAAGCTCCCCGGCATGCCCCAGCGCGTCGACCCGTCCAAGACCGAGGAGCGCGGCGCCGCCGAGCCCCCGCGCGACAACCCCGCGCCGATCCACAACCCGAACCACGGCGCCTTCTAGGCCGGGCGCCGTCGAGGCAGGACCTCGACACGGCCCCGCCTCGTGGACGTCGCCGTGCGTGGCTCAGAGAAGCTGCACGCTGCACCGAACGCCTGGTGCGTTCGCGAGGCGCGCGTCGGTGGTGAGCAACGGTGTCGCGGAGGTCATCTCGGTCAACGCGGCGTAGGTGGCGTCATAGGCGCTGAGGTTGTGGCGCAGCGCCACATGCGTGGCCGCAGCCAGTCAGCCGGATAGCGCGCGATCGCGAGATCGGCGAACCCGGGCATGGCCGTGGCGGCCTGCTGCGGGCGTTTTCGGGCACGTGCGCCGAGGACAAGAAGACGCGCTTTGCCAGGCAGGGGCTCGAGGACGGAGTCCTGGCCAAGGGATTCAGCGCGACGTGCGCTCGTGCGGCACGAACGTGCTGGGGCGCATCGCTCACGGCTGTCCGAGGCATGCGAGATCTCGTCGGAATTTCGCGAAAGACGGCGATCGGGCTTCGGCGAGTTCCAGATCGACCACATCCATGAATGCGGGAAGATCGTCGGTCGCCACGTAGCCGCGCGCTCCCTCCATCCGCTGCGTGATCGCGCCCTTGGCGTCACGGACCGCCTCCGGATCGGGCGGTGGAACCGCGTCAACCCGAATCCCGCGCACGCCTCTGAGCGAGTCGACGGCTCCGAGGATCCAAGCCTCGATCTCGGTCTTGGGAAGCACTACACACACCGGGAGCTCGGTCTGGGCGCGAGCGCGCTCGAGGAGACGCGAGGCCAGGTCGGCAGGACAGTCGTCGTCTGCATCGAGGATCACAAGCATCGCGGATGCTCCGGGACGCGACCGTTCGGCTTGAAGGATGGTCCTCTCAAGCTCGCCCTCGCGTACGACCCGCTGGCGCTTTACGCGAAACGGACGCGCGACCGCTACGTCGAAGACGCCCAGTTCGTGTAAGACGCGTCGCATGAGCACGCCCATGGCGTGTTCCTCCGACTGCCCCTCGACGACCGGAACGATCACGCGAGACCTGTTCAGGTCCCGTGCTGCAGCGGGGAAGCGACGGGACCAAAGAGCCGCACCTGGTTAGCGAGGGTTTCCGCGCCTTCTACGTCTCCTTGCAGTTCCCCATCACGCAGCAGCTCTCCGGTTGTGAAGAGGTGCTCTCGGATCGCTCTCCGAGTTGTGTCTGCCAGGTCGGCGATGATGGTTGTGTTCTGAGGGTTGGTGACTACACGCAGCTGGCCATCTTCCAAGTCGCGAAAGTCGAGGAGATCCGGGCTATGTGTCGTTACGACGACTTGCCTGAAACGTGCTGCGTCGAGGAGCACATCGAGTATCTGCTCGGCAACCGCTGGGTGCACCGTGGCCTCGGGTTCCTCGATCCCGAGGACGGTCGCCCTGCCGGGCTGATAGATCGCGAGGAGCAACCCCAGTAGCCGGAGCGTGCCGTCCGACACGTTGAGCGCGTCAAACGTCCACGGGTGCTTCTGTCCGACGTCCTGCCGGAACTCGATCGTCTCCCACTGACCAACGGATTTATGATCGGCGGATTGGATCCCGCCTACCGCGCTGGCGAGCAGCGAATTGATGCGCCGATAACGGTCCGCGCTTTCCGCCTTGATGCGCTTGAGAACCGCGGCCGCGTTACTACCGTCCGGGCGGAGCACATCGCCGGCATCCGGCGGTTGAAGCTTTCGAAGTTCACTCGGCACGATCGAGTAGAACCGCATGCCGGCCAGGAAGTCGTACACCGGCCTGAACTCTGGCGTGGCTGATGCCGCGAATAGGGCCAGGCGGTCGGGTGCGACACTCGCTCGGATCCCTTCGATCGGTGTCTTGAACTGCCCGCGCTCGACCTCGAACACGTGGGCTTCCCCCATGAACTCCTCAACGTGGCAGCGCTCGCGTGCGACCGAGAACTGCTCGCCCTTCTCGGCGGCAATCTCAAATGAGTAGTCAGCGACAGTGTTCGCATCGAGATCCGCGATGATGCGAATGCCGATGTGCGTGGGGTGTCCGCCTGAACGACGTCGGACCGAGGCGAGGCCTCCCCGGCTCTTGAACGCGAGTTCGACGGACTCGGTTAGGCAATCGCTGACGAAGGCCATGGCGTCCAAGAAGTTGCTCTTCCCGGAACCATTGGCCCCGACGAGAATGGTAAGGCCGCCCATCGCCACGGTTGCCTGCCCAATGCTCTTGTAGTTACGGATCTGCACTTCACGGACTCGCGCAACGCGTTCGTCGAGGTTGGAGGACTCGAAGTCCGGCTGTGCATCGACGGAAGACACGCCAGAAGTATCGCGCGAGACCGGCTGCGGAGCGTGAGGGCCTCTCCCGGGAGTAGCGCGCCGTGGATCGGTTGGGAGGGTGGCCGCGCGTTGCTGGATCGAGTGTCTGGCAGACCTCAGAGGCTGCGCAGGTCGAGCGGGGCGGGTGCGCCGGACGGCAGCGCCGGCGGTGAGGCGCCGGCTTGTGCGACAGTGCGCGCCGCGACGACCGCCGCGAACCGGGCGGCTTCGACGACGAGGCCGTCGCGGGCGAGGTCGTCGCGGCCGAGGCCGTGCGAGCTCCACCATGCGAGGAAGCCGCCGCTGAACGCGTCGCCGGCGCCGATCGTGTCGACGACGTTCACGTCGACCGCAGCCACCGGGATCGTCGCGCTCGGCGTGACGATCACCGCGCCGTCGGGGCCGCACGTCAGCAGCACGGCCTTCGGGCCGTAGGCGAGCAGGGCGCGCGCCGCCTCGCGGGCCGGCCGGCCAGGATCCAGCCACGCCAGGTCCTCCTCGCTGACCTTCACGAGATCGGCCATCTGGAAGATGTGCTTCAAGCGCGCGCGGTAGACGTCCGGCGCGCGGATGACCCACGGGCGGCAGTTCGGATCGACGACGACCATCGTCTGGCCGGCGAGCCGCGCGACGACCGCCTCCAGCGCGGCCGCCAGCGGCTCGAGCACGAGCCCCAGCGTGCCGACGTGCAGCGCCGCGACCTCACGCGGCAGCGCCGCCAGGGCCGCGGCGGGGGTGAGGCCCGGGGCCGCCGTACCCGCGGCGTAGAAGCTGTAGCTCGCCGCACCCGACTCGTCGAGGCTGGCAAGGGCGAGCGTCGAGGGCTCGTCGGTGCGCTGCGTCGCCGAGAGGTCGACGCCGTCCTCGCGGAGCATGCGCTCATGGGTCTTGCCGAGCCGGTCGGTCGACAGGCGCCCGAGGTACGCGACGGGCTGGCGCAGGCGGCCGATCGTGCGGGCCGTGTTGAACGGGCCGCCGCCGGGGTGGCCGTGGACGCTGCCGTCGGCGTTGGCGACGAGGTCGTACAGGGCCTCGCCGCCGACGAGGATCGGTGGCGAGCTCACGACGCGAGCCCCGGCCCGGGCAGCTCTCCGGAGCCGCGCGCGACGAGCGCCGCCTGCAGGACGATCTGCTGCGACGCGCCCTCTGCGCCGTCGAGCCGCGAGAAGAGCAGCTTCGCCGCCGCGCGGCCGAGGCCCCCGGGATCCTGCGCGAGCACCGTAAGGCCCGGCTCGACGACGTCACCCAAGACCACGTCGTCGAAGCCCACGAGCGCGATCGTGCGCGCGAGGCCGAGGTCGTGCAACGCGCGTACCGCGTCGATCGTGATGAGGTTCTGGCTCGTGAACACGGCCGTCGGGGGGTCGTCTCCGAGCAGCAGCTCGCGCGTCGTCTCATACGCGTCGGCGGCGCGCGTCATCGTGTGGCGAACGAGTGCCGGCTCGGCCGCGAGGCCGTGGCGCGCGAGCGCCGACTCGAAGCCGCGCAGACGCTCCGCCGCCGTGTAGAGGTCGGGCCGGTCGCCGAGGAAGCCGATGCGCCGATGGCCGGCGGCGACGAGGTGGTCGACCGCGGCGGCCGCCCCGCCGAAGTTGTCGGTCAGCACGGCGTCGGCGTCGATGAACCGGCCGGGCCGGTCGACGAAGACGAGCGCCATGCCGGCCTCGCGGTCGCGCAGCAAGAACGAGTGGTCGCCGCCCGCCGGCGCGATGATGAGCCCGTCCACGCCGCGCGCGCCGAACGCCTCGGCCAGCGCGCGCTCGCGGGCCGGCAGCTCGTCGGAGCTTCCCGCGAACGTCAGCACGCCGCGCTCCCGCGCCACCTCTTCCACGCCGCGCTGCATCGCCGAGAAGAACGGGTTGCCGACGTCCTCGACGATGAGGCCGATGCTCGCCGACAGCCCGTCGTTGCGGCGCAGCGCGCTCGCCGTCGCGTTGTGGCGGTAGCCGAGCGTGCCGACCGCGCGGCGCACGCGCTCGGCCAGGTCGGCGCGCACGGCGGGGTCGTCGTTGACGACGCGCGAGACCGTGCTCAGGCTCACGCCGGCCAGTGCGGCGACCTCCTTCATCGTCGCGCGGCGGCCGTCGCGCGAGCGCGGCGAGGCCACGCGGGAAGAAATCGTTTCCACGCTGCTGTCATCGCTGTGATCGCCTGTCTCCATTGGGTCAGGCAACTCTAGCGGGCTTGTCAAGAAAACGTTTCCTTGACATCGGACGAAACGACGCGTATGTTCGCGACATCGCAAGAAAACGTTCTCTCGACGCTCCGGCCAGCACGGCCGGCCCCCGGGAGACCAACCGGGTCTGTGAGGTCGAGCGCAACATGAGCAAGGGTCAAGTCAAGTTCTCGCTGTCGCTGGTGGCCGTGATCGCGCTGATCGCGGTCGTCGTCGGCGTCGTGGCGGGACGAGCATCGGGCGGATCGGACGACGGCGGCGGCGGTGGTGGCGCCGGCGGCGCGGCGGCGGGCAAGCAGGTCGACGTCATCATCAAGGCGTCGGACTCGTCGTTCTGGCAGACGATGCTCGCCGGCTCGGCCCGCGCCGCGAAGGACTACGGCGTGAAGGTCGGGCTCTTCGGGCCGACCTCCGAGATCGACGTCAACCAGCAGGTCCAGCTCATCGAGAACTCGATCTCGCGCGGCGTGGACGCGATCGTCCTCGCGCCGAACTCCAGCGAGGCGCTCAACTCGGCGATCAAGCGCGCCCGCGACGCCGACATCAAGGTCATCACCGTCGACACCGCGGTCACCACGGACTCCGACGGCTTCATCGGGACCGACAACGTCAAGGCCGGCGAGCAGGCGGGCGCGACGATGTGCCAGCTCATCAAGGACGGGGGCAAGAGCTCGGGCCAGGTGCTCATCGAGTCCTCGGTCGCGGGCGTGCAGACGATCAAGGACCGCGACACGGGCTTCAAGCGCGGCCTCGCCGCGGCCTGCCCGGGCGTCAAGGTCGGCGCCCAGCGCTTCAACGACAACGACCTCAACCGCGCGGCCAGCCAGGTCAACGACGTCCTGACCGCCAACTCGAACATCGTCGGCGTGTTCGCCGACAACAACACCTCGGGCGTCGGTGCCGCCCGCGCGATCAAGGACAACAACGCCGCGGGCAAGATCCCGGTCGTCGCCTTCGACACCGACCCGCAGGAGAACGCGGCGCTGGCCGACGGCTCGATCGACGCGCTCGTCGTCCAGAACCCGTACTTCTTCGGCTACCAGGGCGTCATCGAGGCGGGCATGGCGTCCGTCGGCTCGCTGCCGCCGCCGAAGCTCGACCCGGGCGCGGTCGTCGCGACGAAGAAGAACTCGACCGATCCGACGGTCAAGCCGCTGCTCAACCCGCCCACCGCGAAGGCCTCGTAACGCGATGCCGACCGTCACGAAGGACCGTCCCCCGCCGACCCCGCCGCACGACAAGCCGGTGGTGGTCGCGCTGCAGGGCGCCACGAAGGCCTACGGGCCCAACAAGGCGCTGACCGACGTCGACCTCGAGCTGCGAGCCGGCGAGGTCATGTGCCTCGCCGGGGAGAACGGTGCCGGCAAGAGCACGCTCATCAAGATCCTCACGGGCGCGATCGTCCGCGACAGCGGTGACTACCACGTCGAGGGCAAGGACCTCGGCGGCTCGCCGAGCCCGACGCGGGCGCGCGAGGCCGGCATCGGCGTCGTCTACCAGGAGCTCAGCCTCCTGCCGGACCTCTCCGTCGCCGAGAACCTCATGATGAGCCGGCTGCCGTCGGCGCGCGGGATCACCCGCCCGCGCGAGCTGCGCGACACGGCGCGCACGATGCTCGAGCGCGTCGACCTCGGCTGGCTGGACCCGGGCGTGCTCGTCGAGACGCTGCCGCTCGCGCAGCAGCAGCTCGTCGAGATCGCGAAGGTCCTCGGCGAGCAGCCGCGCGTGCTGATCTTCGACGAGCCGACGACGGCGCTGTCGGAGAACGAGACCAAGGCGCTGCTCGCTCGGATCAAGGGGTTGCGGGACGAGGGTCACGCGATCATGTACGTCAGCCATCACCTCGAGGAGATGTTCGAGATCGGCGACCGCGTGACGATCCTGCGCGACGGGTGCCTCGTCACGACGGCGCGGATGGCCGAGTTCGACCAGGACAGCCTCATCGCGAAGATGGTCGGGCGCAACATCGAGTCGCTGTATCCGGCGACCGACCGCACGATCGGCGACGTCCGGCTGAAGGTCGCGGGACTGAAGCCGGCGGGCGTCAAGACGCCGATCTCCTTCGAGGTGCGCTCCGGCGAGATCCTCGGCATCGCGGGGCTGCTCGGCTCGGGTCGCAGCGAGCTCCTGCGGGCGATCTTCGGCGCGGACGGCTGCGAGGGCGGCACGATCCACATCGACGGCAAGGAGCTTCGCTGCGGCGATCCGCGGCGCGCGGTGCAGGCCGGGCTCGGCCTGCTGACCGAGGATCGCAAGCGGCTCGGCCTGCTGCTCGAGCTGACGATCCGCGAGAACGCCTCGATCGCCGACCTCGACGAGCTGTCGAGCTTCACGCTCGTCGATCGCAAGCAGGAGCGCGGCATCGTCAACAAGTACCTCGGCGGGCTGCGGCTGCGCGCGGCGTCGTGGGAGCAGCCGGTGTCGTCGCTGTCGGGCGGCAACCAGCAGAAGGTGCTGCTCGCGCGCTGGCTGGCGACGAGGGCGAAGGTGCTGCTGTTCGACGAGCCGACGAAGGGCGTCGACGTCGGCGCGAAGGCCGAGATCTACAAGGTGATCGGCGACCTCGCCGTGGAGGGGCTCGGCGTCATCGTCGTGTCCTCGTACCTGCCCGAGGTGCTGGGGCTGGCCGATCGCGTGCTGGTCATGCGCGAAGGCTCCGTGGCGGGCGAGCTGTCCGCCGAGGGGGCGAACGAGGAGGACGTGCTGCGGCTCGCGAGCCTCGGCGGGCCGGGGGGCGCGGCTGCGCAGGAGACCGCCGCGGAGGCGGCGCGAAGGCAGACACAGGAACCAACGACACCAGAGGAGACGGGAGCATGAGCCCGCAGATCAAGAAGCCCGCTGCGGCGGGTGCAGGGGCGGGCGGTCCGGCCGGCGCACCCGTAGAAGAGCGCGTCCTGACGTTCTCGGACGTCTTCGGCCGCGACGCCGGGGGCCTCATCGTCCTGCTGATCCTCTTCGGCGGGCTGACGCTGGCCGTGCCGGAGTTCCTGACCACCAACAACATGGCGAACCTCGCCCGCCAGGTGGCGGTCTTCGGGATCATCGCCGTCGGCCAGCTGCTGATCATCCTGACGGCGGGGATCGACCTGTCGGTCGGCTCGGTCCTCGGCCTGACGGGCTGCATCACCGCCGAGCTGCTCGTCCACGGGACGGGCGTGCCGGTCGCGATCCTCGGCGGCCTCGCGGCCGGCGCGGCGATCGGCGTCTTCAACGGCGTGCTCGTCGCCTACGGCAAGCTGCCGCCGTTCATCGTGACGCTCGGCATGCTCGGGATCGCGCGAGGGGCGGTGCTCGTCCTGACCGACGCGAGCACGGTCCAGCCGCTGCCCGAGTCGTTCGGCAACATCGCCAACGGCGACTTCATCGGGCTGCCGAACCTCCTGTGGCTGTTCGCGCTGGTGGTCGTCGTCACGGCGTTCGTGCTGCGTCGCACCGTGTTCGGGCGCTACATCTACGCGGTCGGCTCCAACCCGGAGTCGGCTCGGCTCGCCGGCGTGCCGGTGACGCGCGTGCTCGTCGCGGTGTATGCGATCGGCGGGCTGCTCGCGGCGGTCGGCGGCGTGCTGTTCATGTCGCGGCTGAACGCGGGCATCCCGACGGGCGGCACGGGCTACGAGCTCAACGCGATCGCGGCGTGCGTGATCGGCGGGGCGTCGCTGTTCGGCGCGAAGGGCGGCGCCTACGGGGCGGCGGCCGGCGCGCTGATCGTCGGCACGCTGAACAACGGCGGCAACCTGCTGAACATCAACTCGTTCTACCTGCAGATCATCATCGGCGCCCTGATCCTCATCGCCGTGGCGTTCGACCAGTTCCAGGGCCGCCGCTCGCGCGGAGGCTAGGAGGGGTTCCGTTTGCCGGCCCGCGTCGCGTCGCGAGGGGTTCCCGTTGCCGGCCCCGCGGCGCGTCGCGAAGGTTTCCGTTGCGGCCCGCGGCGCGTCGCGCGTCGCGGGCCGGCGTGAACCGTGTCAGTCGAGCCGCTGGACCGGCTGGCCCGTGATGTCGGCGATCCACTCGAAGCGCTTGTCGTCGTGCAGGACGGTGAGACCGGCGCTCTCCGCGGTTGCCGCGATGATGAGGTCGGGCACCGACGGAGCGCGATGGTGCCCGCGGGCGGCCAGCAGCGCGAGGACCGCGACGGCACGGTCCTCGGCGACCGGCGTGGCGTACTGAACGGGCATCGAACCCACCGGGGGTCCGCGAAGCCCGGCCTCGAGGTCCGTCGCGTCGCGCGCCGAGTATCCGACCTCGAGCAGGGTGACGGTCCCGATGCGCACCAGGCCCCGTTGGATCCGCTCGGCCCAGGTCGCGGCGTCGGCGCTGGAGCCGAGGCGCACGAGCGCCGACTTGTCGATCAGCCACTCCGTGCCCGGCGGGACGTCGCCTACGACCACGCCCGCGACATGACATCGGGATCGGCGAGGTCGCCGAACCGGGCGGTGAACGCCCGCAGGTCGTCGGCCGTCACCGGTGCCGCGGGACGGGCGGCATCCTGATGCAGGTGGCGGCGCAGGTACTCCGTCCGCGACAGACCCGAGCGGGCGGCGTGCGCGTCGATGCGCGCGAGATCCTCGGCGGGGACGTCACGGATCAGGACGTTGGGCACGGCGGCGATGATATCGGTAGATAGCGCCCCGGGTTTCAGTACGGGCCGAAGACCCACTGGCCGGGCTGGGCGGGGTCGTCGCCGCGCCAGAAGTCCGACCACAGCTCGCGGAACTCCTCGTGCGAGAGGTAGCCGTCGCCGTTGAGGTCCAGCCGCGGGAAGACCTCCTCCACGCCGTCGTCGGAGCCCTTCCAGGCCTTCACGACCTGCTTGTGCTCCTCGACGGAGATCCGGCCGTCGCCGCTCTCGTCGATGGCCTCGAACATCGCGTCCGCGGTCGCGTAGACCGCCTCCTCCATCGCGGGGAACTGGTCGACGACGTTCATGAGCTCGTCGAGGCTGACCTTGCCGTCCTCGTTGGCGTCGGACATCGTCCGCAGGGCTTCCCACCAGCCCATCATGATCGCGCGGATCCGCTCGTAGCCGGGCGATCCCGGCTCCCAGCCGCGGATGCTCACCCAGCGCTCGGTCAGCGCCTCGAAGTCGTCCTCCTCGAGGAAGCCGTTGCCGTCCGCGTCCATCGCGTGGAACACGCCCGCGACCTTGCGCCGCTGAAACTCACTCGCCATGTGCGTCACCTCTTCCCCATCGCAGTGACCGTCGCGACTCAAGGTAGCGGCGCCACTCGCCGGTGGCGCTCAGCGCCGCCGCGGCAGGATCCGCACCGTCCTGGTGGCCTTGCGGGCGGGCAGCCGGCCGTTCGAGACGGTCATCGTGAGCGTCGCGCGCTTGGAGGCCTTGATCGAGCGGCGGGCGCGCGCCGTGAGCCGGATCAGCAGGCTCGTGGCGTTGCTGCGGGGGAAGCTGAACGTCGCGCTGCCGATCGTCCGCTGGCGACCGCCGAGCATCGCGGTCAGCTTGACGCTGCCGGTGCAGCGGCTCGGGACGGTGCCGGTGCCGTTCTTGCGGCAGCGCAGCACGAGCCTCACGCGGCCGCTCGACGACATGCGCAGTCGCGTCGCGACCCGCGCCAAGTCGGGGGCGAGCGTCGCTGCGACGGGTTGCGGCGGTGGTGGCGGCGGCAGGGGCGCGGGTGGTGGCGCTGCGGGTGGGACAGGCGGTGCAGGCGGCGGGGGTGGTGGCGGAACCGGCGGCGGCGGTGGTGGAGGAGGCGGTGGCGGCGCCGCGACGACCACGTCGAAGAACGTGAGGCCGGTGCGGCCGCTGCCGTCGGCGACGGCCACCTCGACCGCGTAGGTCCCCGGCGCGCCGGTGACCGTGCCGCCGATCGTCCACGTGCGGCTGCCGGGCGTCCCGGCGCCGGGCGACGTCGAGGACGGAGCGCTGAGCGCGAGCCCCGCCGGCAGCCCGCTGGCCGTCGCCGTCAGCGACGAGCCCTGCGTGTTCGCGTCCGTGGCGGAGATCGTGATCGGGCTCGCGGGGGCCTGCCCGACCTGCGCCTGCACGCCGCCCGCCGGGGCGTCGCTTGAGACGTCCGGAGCTCCCGGCAGCACCGTGAAGCTCGCGCGGTTGACGTCGAAGAACACGTTGCCGACGCCGGAGATCCGCAGGCGCGCCTGCGTCGTGTTCGCGTTCGGCAGGACGACGACCTGCGACCCGTCGTTCGGCGTCGACGGCACCACGAGCTTCGAAAACGTAAGCCCTCCATCCGTCGACATCGTCATGCGCACGTTCGCGGCGCTGACCGGCGCGGCGCTCGTGCCCGCAACCGACCACGTGACGGTGACCGGTGTCCCCGCGTCGATGGACGTCGCGGCGGATTGCGAGGTCACGCGGAACGGGCCCGCCGCCGGGGCGAGCGTGAGCGTCGTGTCGTCGTGCCCGACGCCGCCGGCGACGGCGTGCCCGTCGCGCGCGGTGAGGCGGAAGTGCAGCGGCGCGGCGTACCCGGCCGTCGGCAGGAACTCCGAGTAGCAGTCGACGATCGCCGCCGCCACGGGCGCGGCGCCCGCCGCCGGGCATGTCCCGGTCGCGGCGTTCGTGTTGTCGATCGCGACCTGGGCGAGGTCGGGGAAGTCGCGCGTCGGGCTCGTGCCAGCACCGTTCTCGCCCGGCGACGGCGACAGGATCGTCCCGGTGTCCGTCACGACCGCGGCCGTCCCGAAGACGCGAAACAGCGGGCCGCCGGCCTTCGTGTTCGAGACGAGGCTCGTGCCGGTGCCGGCGTCGTTCTGCTCCCAGAGGTAGGTGAGCGTGTCGCCGTCGGCGTCGGTCGCCGATCCGGTGAGGCTGAACGGCGTGCGAGCCGGGATCGTGAACCCCGCGGGCACGTCGACGACCGGCGCGCGGTTGGCGGTGGCCGTGGCCGTGCCACCGTTGCGAACGGGGCCGCCCTGCGTCGTCTCGCCGACGAACCCGGACATGCCGGAGGGCGAGGTCAGCGTCAGCGGCGCGACGTCCGTGCCGGCGAGCGAGCCGCCGAGCCTCAGCGTGAAGCCCGTCGCGCCCGGCGAGCCGCTCGCGCTGCCCCACGCGGTCGCCGCGACGGTCGCCGTGGCCGGGAACCCCGCGATCCCCTTGATCGCGGCGACGATGCCCGCGGCCGTGTAGTTCGTGCCGTTCGTGATCGCGGCGGACTCGGCGCCGTCGTAGGTGAGCCTGAAGCTGTCGGACCCGGCGAAGTCCCGCAGCGAGACCGTCTGAACCTCGCTCTCAGCGCCCTGCGACACGCCCACGTAGCCCGACACCTCGTCGATGCTGCGCTGCGAGAAGTACGGGTCGCTGTGCGGCTGCAGGTTGTCGGTGCCGCAGATCCCGGCGTACGCCATGACCGTGATGCCGCTGCCGGGCTCGACCGCAGGCCCGCCGATGTTGGCGGCGCACGAGCCCTGCGTGCCGTTGAACGTGTGGTCGGCGCCGAACTGGTGGCCGATCTCATGCGCGACGTAGTCGACCGCGAAGAGGTCGCCGACCGGCCTGCTCACGCCGGTGCATCCGCCTGCCTTGAGGTCTGCGCCGACGACGCCGAGGTAGGCGACGCCGCCCCCGCTGACGCCGAGCCCGATGTGGCCGACGTCGAAGTTCGACGCGCCGATGAGCTGCCCGATCACGATCCGCGTTCTGTCGAGCGTCGAGTCGACGCAGCTCGTGGCTTGGGACGCGGTGTAGCACGGGGCGGCGCCGCACGGGCCGTTCGCACCGGTCATCGCGGCGGCGGTGTCGAGGTTCAGGACGTCGTTGTTCGCGACGAGTGCCAAGTGGATCGCGAAGTCGTCCTCGTAGATCTGGTTGACGCGGTTGACGAGCGTCACCTTCTGGGCCGTCACGTTGGCCGCCCCGTGGTAGGTCGCGTAGGCGGGGTCGCTCACGAGCGCCAGGCGGTAGGTGCGCAGCGCCACGATCGGCCCGTCGGCTCGTGAGGTTCCGAGGCCGAACGGCGCTCGCGGGGCGGGCCGGGCCGGGAGCTCGCGCTCGGCGAACGCGCCGTGCGGGTTTTCGACGAGGTCCGCGCCGCGGTAGCTCGCGTACAGGCTCTGGTCGCGGTGGTAGTAGGGGTCGACGTACCAGCTCCCGCCCGGGCCGCGGACCGACGCGTGAAAGCCGGCGGGCGTGAGGTCGAGGCGGATGGTCGCGCCCGGCGTGTCGATGCCCGTGCCTGCGTACGTCGCGATCTCCGGGTGCTTGGCGGCCAGGCCCGCCTCCATCACCGACGACCGCGCGACGGCGAAGCGCTCGAAGCCGCCGCCCGGGGCGGGCAGCGAGAGCGTCAGCCGCGCGGCGCGCGCTCGCTCGGATGGCGCATCGTCGAGCACGCCGGCCAGCGCGTCGCGATCGAGGGTGAGCGCGCGGAAGCGACGCGGGCGGATCTCGGGCTGCGCGCCGTTGCGCGTGGCCGCCGGCTTGCCCGCGACAACGCTCCAGGCATCCGCCGATCGCGCCGCCGATCCGGCACCTGGCGCTGTCGCCGCTGCCGTCGGCGCTGCGGCCGCGAAGACGAGCGCGGCGCCGAGTGCGACGCGGCGAAGGGCTCCCGCGCCGGCGGTGCGCGTCGTCAGCGCGGTGGCCATCACGACATTATCCGCCCGCGATCAAGTGCGCCCACGCGCCAAGTCCATCAGCCGGCCGAGGACGCGCTCGCCGTCGATGCGCAGCCCGTCGTGGTTGTACTCGCTCGTCAGCCACGGCCGCAGGCCGCGGATCTGCGTTGCCGTCTGCTCGGAGAACGCGCGCGGCACGTACAGATCGCCGGCGTAGATCGCCGCCGCGACCGGCACCTCGTTGCGCGCGAGCTGCTGCTCGTCGTACAGGGGCGGCCAGTCGCGCGCGGCCAGCAGCTCGGCGGCCTCGCGCAGCGGCGCGAGCGCGCCGTACTCCTCGAACATCCAGCCGAAGACGTGCTCGGCCGTGAAGAGCTCGGGCTCGTCGTCGTAGGCGGCGGGCCGGGTGCGCTGCGCCGACCAGCGCGTCGTGCCGCCGTCGGCCCAGGACGCCTCGTGCAGCACCGCGTAGAGCGGATTGCGAGCGAACGTCAGCGCGCCGTCGACGTCGTGCAGGAAGGCCGGCGAGCCGGGGTCGAGCTCGAGCAGGTAGTGCAGCTTCTCGAAGCTCGCGCTCATGCCGAGGCGGCCGCCGAGCTGGCGCAGGCGACGTGGCGTGAGGCGGTCGCCGGAGGGCAGCACGAGGTCGTCGCGGGCGTGCAGCGCGAGGACGCGATCGCGATCGGCGGGGTAGCGCTCGTAGTAGGCGCGAGAGGCTTCGATCGTGCGGGCGTAGGTCGCCTCGTACACCTCGTCGATGCGGTTGCCGAGCGGCGGCAGGCCCCCGGTGACGAACGCCTCGCGCAACCCCTCGGGCGCGAGCGACAGGTAGCTCACGACGCAGAACCCGCCGAAGCTCTGGCCGAGCACGCTCCACTGCTCGACGCCGAGCTCGCGCCGGATCCACTCGGCGTCGCGGACGATCGCGTCGGCGCGGAAGTGCGCGAGGTAGCCGGCCTGCTCGCTCGGCGTCAGGCCGGGGAGCGTGCCGATCGGGGTGGAGCGGCCGGTGCCGCGCTGGTCGAGCATGAGCACGCGGAAGTCCCGCAGCGCGCGGTCCAGCCAGGCGGGGGCCGACGGGTTGCGCGTCGGCCGGGCAGCCTCGTGCCCCGGCCCGCCCGGCAGGTAGACGAGCCACGGCCGGTCCAGCCCGTCGGGGTCGGCGACCTCGCGCGCGAAGACGGTGATCCGCTCGCCGTCGGGCCGGTCGTGGTCGAGCGGGACCGCGAACTCGTGCTCGACGAGGCGCAGGCCGGGCGCGATGAGCGCTATGTGCATGCGGACAGTGTGCCGATGGCCCGCGGCCCCCTCCCGCGGCATCATCTCGCGCATGGATGTAACGCCCGACGTGGCTCGCGGCGTATAGAGGCATGACCGACGCCGAGCTCATCGTCGCCTCGCGCGACGACCCGCGGGCCTTCCGCGAGCTGTATGACCGCCTGGCGGAGGATCTGCTGGGCTACTTCTACCGCCGGGTGCGCGACGCGGAGGTGGCCGCCGACCTGCTCGCGGAGACGTTCGCGGTCGCCTTCGAGCGCCGTCACAGCTTCCGCGACCGGGGCGCGCCCGGCGCGGCGTGGCTCTACGGGATCGCGGCGAAGGAGCTGTCGCGCTGGTATCGCTCGCGCGCCGTAGAGCTGCGCGCCGTCAGGCGGCTGGGACTGCAGATCCCGGCGCTCGACGACGAGTCGATCGCGCGGATCGAGGCGCTCGCCGACGGCTGCGAGGATCGCGCCGCGATGGCCGCCGCGCTCGCGCGGCTGCCCGACGCGGAGCGCAGCGCCGTCGAGCTGCGCGTCGTGGCCGAGCTGGACTACACCGAGATCGCCGCCCGGCTGCGCTGCAGCGAGGGCGCCGCGCGCACGCGCGTGCACCGCGGCCTGCATCGCCTGAACCGCTTCATGGAGGCACGAGCATGAGTGAGATCCCGTTCGTCAAGCAGCTCGGCGACGCCATCGAGACCGCGGCGGCGAGCGCCCCGCCGCGCCGCCGCCGCTCGCGCCGGCGCCTTGCCCTCTATGCGGCCGCCGGCTCGCTCGTGCTCGGTGGTGGCGCCGCCGCCGCGGCGAGCATCCTCTTCAGCTCCGAGGAGCAGGCCACGGCCGACATCGAGTGCTACCAGGGCGACTCCGTCGAGCGGAGCGTCTACCAGGACCCGGCCGTCGGGCGCGACCCGGTCGAGGTGTGCCGCGAGACGCTCGGATACGGCGGCCGGCCGGTCCCGCC
Organism: uncultured Actinomycetes bacterium; assembly: GCA_963743055.1. Lineage (GTDB taxonomy): Bacteria > Actinomycetota > Thermoleophilia > Solirubrobacterales > Solirubrobacteraceae > CADCVQ01. The sequence continues at coordinate 452,526 of CAVUOK010000014.1, forward strand.
GCTGGTCGCCTGCGCCGGCGACGACACGGTCGCCGTCATCCCCGGCCGGTCGGCGGAGGACTGCAAGCGCGCCGGTCTCGCTCCGCTCGGCGCGGAGTACGAGCGCTACCGGGCGAAGGTCGCGCGCCTGCAGCGCGACGTGCTGGCGCTCGAGACGAGCGTCGACTGCCTGCCCCCGCGGGCGTATGCCGCGAGGCTCCAGCGGCTCCTCGACCGCACCGGCTGGGTCGGCTGGACGGCGCAGCTGCGCGACGGCCGCGCCGACGGGCCGTGCGGCACCGTCACCGGCCGCGGCGGGGGCATCGACCGCACGGTCGCCGGCGCGTTCGACGGCAAGGCGAAGGTCATCCACGTCCGCAGCGACGTCTCGCACACGCTGGACAAGCTGCTCGTGTCCACCGCCCTGCGCCTGTTTCGGCGCACGGGCGAGCGCTGCTTCACGACCGCCGAGCTGACGTCCGCCGTGCGGCGGGCGATCGCGCCGGCCGGCGCGAAGCTCCGCGTCGTCGTCAGCGCGCTGCCGGACGGCGGGACGATCGTGGCACCGCGCGGCACGCGCTACGAGGAGGGCTGCTCGGTGCTCGGCTCGGTCGGACCGGAGCCCGGCGAGGACGGCCTCGTGCTGAGAATCGCGCGCAAGGGCTGAGGTGGCGTGTCACCATCGATCGTCCACCGCCCGGCGGGAGGCCTGTCACCCACGCCTGCGCTGGCCGACGCCCAGGACGACGATGCGCCGACGCAAGCCCACCACCACCGAGCCCAAGCCGCCGCCCGTCGCCGACCGGACGTGGTCGGCGCGCACGAACATGCACGCCCGCGACGCCGCCGGCAAGGACCTCGTCCGCTTCACGCCGCTGCCCGCCGAGACCGGCCCGACGCGCGCGCCGGACACGCTGTCGGTCTGGCCCGTCGAGGGCGGGCGCTTCGGGATCGACGCGCACTACCACGGCGCGACCGGCGTCCAGCGCGCCGAGCAGCAGCTCGCGCGCCTGGACGAGGCGGGGCTCGTCGCGATCGTGAAGCCGGGTCCCGACGACGGCGCGACGCTGCGCCTCGGCCCGCTCGCGCACCAAGCCGCATGGCTCGCGATCGAGGCGTTCCTCGGCCGGCCGCTCGACGTCGCGCCCTGACCCTCGCAAAAGGAGCGTCGTTCAAAACGCTCACCAGGCGAGCGTTTTGAACGACGCTCGCGCGCTCAGGCGGGCGTGAGGGCCTTCGCGGCGACCGGCGGCGTGCCGTTGCAAGCCGCGCGAGTCAGCGGGCGGGCGCCCCAGCGGGCGCGTAGCGCGTAGCCGACGAGCGCGTCGAAGTACGACGCGAGCGGCGCCGGGGTGATCGCCGGCGCCAGCGCGGCGCGTGCGCGGGTGTTGTCGTACGTCACGCCGATCGCGAAGTACGGCAGGTAGGTCTCGGTCGCGCGCAAGAAGCGCCGGCGGCGCGGCTGCAGGCGACACAGCAGCGGCTGCAGGACGGCGCGGTACAGACGCGGCGAGATGAGCGGCGGGCGCTTGCACTCAAGCCGCCCCACCGCCAGCGACAGCAGCTCGCCGATGCTGCTCGCGTCGCCCGAGGCGGTGAGGTGAAACGTCTGGCCCTCGGCGTCGGGCAAGCACGCGAGCGCGACGATCGCGTCGGCGACGTAGTCGACCGAGACGACGTCGACCGGCGCGCTTCGGCGGGCGGGCAGCACGGGGTAGGCGCCCTTCGCCAGCGCGCGCAGCGGCCAGTACAGGACGTTGAACGACGCGGTCCAGCCGCTGTGGCGGTCGCCGACGATGATGCTCGGCCGCACGACGGTGATGGGCAGCCGGTCGGCTGTCTCGCGCACGACCATCTCCGCCTCGAACTTCGACTGCTCGTAGGGATTGCGAAAGCGCTGGCCGACGTCGAGGTCGTCCTCGCCGAAACGACCGCGATGCAGGCCGGCGACGTACGCCGTCGAGATGTAGGTGAACCGCCGCAGCCCGCCCTCCAGCGCGCACAGCTCGGCGAACGCGAGCACCCGCCGCGTGCCCTCCACGTTGACCGTCAGCGACGCGCCCAGCGGCAGCTCGAAGGAGACCGACGCCGCGCCGTGCACGATCTCCGAGACCTGCCCGGCGACCTCGAGCGCGACGTCGGGGTCCAGGCCGAGCCCGTCGTGCGTGATGTCGCCGGCCAGCGCGCGCACGCGGTGCAGGTACGGCTCGGCCGTGCCGAACGCGCAGAGCAGCGTCTCCTCGATCCGCTCGCGGGCATGCGCGTCGTCGCGTGCGCGGACGAGCACGACGATGTCGCGGTCGGTGAGCTGCAGGTAGCGCGCCAGCAGCTCCATCCCGACGAAGCCGGTCGCGCCGGTCAGCAGGATCGCGTCGCCGGAGGTCCCGCCGCGCTCGCGCCGCGCGACGCCCGGCGCGATCGCGACGCGCGCGCTCACGCCGCCTCCGCCAGCTCGAGCAGCTCGTCGATCGCCTGGCCGATGCCGAGCGCGATCCGATCGGCGTCCGCGGCGAGCTCGGCCTGGGCGTAGATGCCGAAGCACGCGCGCTCGTGGATCGTCGTCATCCCGATCGAGATGCCGTGGCCAGCGGTCAGCGGGACGATCGGATACGCGCGCTGCACCTCGCAGCCCATGAGGTAGAGCGGCACGTTGGGCCCCGGGATGTTCGAGATCGTGAGGTTCGACAGGCGCGGGCTCGCCAGCGCCTTCGAGGCGAGGCGGCGCACCGCGCGCGGCGCGTAGGCCAGGGCGTTGAGCACGGCGTCGGCCCCCTCGGGCTCGCCCTCGCGCTTGCGCTCGCGCATCGCGACGTGGATCTCGCGCAGCCGCCAGACCGGGTCGGCCTCGCCGCACGGCAGCTCGAGGAACAGGAACGCGATCCGGTTGCCCCACTGCTCGTCGGGCGCCTGGACGCTCACCGGCACCATCGCCTTGACGTCGTGCGGGGCCTCGTCGCGCTCGGCGTGCAGGCCGCGCAGCGCGCCGGCGCTCGCGCTCAGCAGGATGTCGTTGACGGTCGTGCCGAAGCGGCGCTTGATGACCCGCAGGTCCTCGAACGGGCGCGAGACGCGAGCGACGTGGCGCATCGAGGTCATCGCGCCGTTCAGGCTGCTCCGCGGCGCGAGCGGCTGCGCGGTGTGGACGACGGCCTGCGCGACCCGCCACGCCTGCGCCGGGACGTCGCGCAGCGTGCGCGGGTCGCGCAGCACGCCGAGCGGCAGCCGCGCGAGCGACAGCGCCTTGTCGAGCTGGTGTGAGACGGCGTCGCCGACCATCGTCACGGCGTTCGGGACCGAGCGCGGAAGCCAGCCGCCGCCGTCGTCGCCGTCGGCCGCGGGCACGGGCGTCGCGTCGAGCAGCAGCGCCATGAGCTCGACCGCGGCGAGCCCGTCGACGAGGCAGTGGTGCGCCTTGCCGACGACCGCGACCCCGCCGTCGTCGAGGTTCGCGATCCACAGCTCCCACAGGGCGCGGTCGTGATGCAGCGGCGCCGACATGACCTCGTCGACGAGCCGCCCGAAGTCGCCGTGGCCGACGCGCAGCACGTGCTGTGAGATGTCGAACGCCGGGTCGTCGACCCAGACCGGGTCGCCGAGGCCAAGCGGGACCTCGGCAAGGCGCTGGCGGTAGCGTGGCGCGCGGTGCAGGCGGCCTTCGATGTGGTCGCGGATCGCCTCGAACGGTGGCGCCGGCGCGCCCGGCGGAGCGCGGAAACGCGCGGCCCAGCCGACGTGCATCGGCGCGTCGTCGGACTCGATCGCGAGGAACGCCGCATCGAGCGCCGACAGCCGCGACGGGCTCATCGACTTGCCGGTTCCCTGCCGACGCTGCGCACGGTCGTTCTACGGCGCGCGGCCTGTAGCGGTTCACACAAAGTTTGGGGCAAGCGTCCGGAGCGGCGGCGCGCCGTGATCCGCCGGGCGGCGCGCCGCGCAGGAACCCCGGCATACGCTCTGCGCCTGCGATGGCCTCCCCGACTCGACACAGCCCCGCCAGGTGGCGCCGATGAGCGCCAAGGGCATCGGCGCGCTTGAAGCCGAGCTCGGCGGGCACGTTCCCGACGGCCTCGCGAAGCTCACCGACGCCCAGCTGAGCGCGTTCACCGGCATGCTTCGCGAGGCCAAGCAGCGCCAATCCGGCGCACTCGAATCAGCCGTCGAAGAGGCGCTCGAGATCGTCCCGCGGATGGTGCGCGGCCCGGTCCGCAAGATCCTCTTCGGGTGAATACGGCCCTCAACACCGACGTCGAGATCCTGAAGCTCGCCCGCGTCGTGGCGTGCGACGCGAGCGACCTCGACTACCTGCAGCACGTCGACCCGCAGGAGATCCGCGACCTGCGCGAGCAGGTGACGGTCGTCATGTTCGACGCCGACCGCCAGATGCTCCAGCGCGTCGCCGGCGCCGCCAAGCTCATCCCGTCCAAGCTCGCCGCGGTCGTCGGCGAGCGCGCGTTCGGGCCGCTGCTGTGCGCCCGCCTGACCGGCCTGCTCGAGCCGTCGCGCGCCGTCGACGTCGCGGCGAAGCTGCCGACGCCGTTTCTCGCCGACCTCGCGGTCGCGCTCGACCCGCGCCGCGCGAGCCGCGTCATCGCCGAGATCCCGCCGAAGCAGATCGCCGAGATCACGCGGCTGCTGGCCGAGCGCGACGAGCACATCGCGATGGGCGGTTTCGTCGGCCATCTCTCGGAGGCCGCGCTGCGGGCGGCGATCGCGGTCGTGTCCGACGAGACGCTGCTTGAGACCGCGTACGTCGTCGAGTCCAAGGGCAGCCTGGGCGCGCTCGTCGCGACGCTCCCCGCCAAGCGCCTGGAGTCGATCATCGCGACCGCCAACGAGGCCGGCCTGTGGATCCAGGCGCTCGACGTGCTGCGCTACGTCGACGAGCAGCAGCGCGGGGAGCTCGGCGACATCGCCGCCGGCCAGGCCGACGAGGTGCTCGACGGGATGGTCAAGACCGCGCAGAAGGAGCTCTTGTGGGACGACGTGCTGCCGGTCACGCGCGCCATGAGCCCGGAGAGCCGCGCGCGCTTCGCCGAGCTGAAGTCGATCCACACGCGGCCCGTACTCGCGTCGATCGTCGACGCCGCCTCGCGCCACGGCCTCTGGCCCGAGCTGCTGCAGCTCCTGCCGCTGCTGCCCGCCGCCGCGCGCCGCCGCGTCGCCGCGCTCGGCACGGGCTTCGGGCGCAACGTGCTCCAGCAGATCGTCCGGGCGGCCCACGAGCAGGGGCTGTGGGGGCCGCTGCTCGGATTCGGGACCGAGCTCGAGCGGCGCACGCAGCTCGACCTCGCCAAGCTGCTCGCCGCGATCGACGACGACGTCCTCGACGGGCTGCTCGACGCCGTCTGGGAGGAGCGCCTGGAGCCCGAGCTCGCGCGGCTCGCCGCGCTGCTGCCCAAGAAGGACATGAGCGCGTTCGGCGACAGGCTCACGACCCGCGGCGGGGAGGAGTTCGTCGCGGCGCTGCGCGCGGCCGCCGAGGAGCACGATCTCGACGCTCTGAGCGCGGCGCTCGCGCCCGCCTGATCGATGGCTTGACACGTTTGGCGCATGCGCACGCCACCCCGGGGTACCCTCGTGCACGTGGCGACGACGTCTCCCCAGCAGTCCACGCTCGACGCCTACGGTCCTGTCGGCCGTTCGGAGTGGCAGGACGTCGACTGGCAGCCCCATCTGCGGTGGGTCCGCGTCGAGGGTCGCTGGATGAACATCGTCGACATCGGCGAGGGTCCGGTCGTCCTCATGGTGCACGGCCTCTCGGGCTGCTGGCAGAACTGGCTTGAGAACATCCCGTTCTTCGCGCGTGAGCACCGCGTGATCGCGATCGACCTGCCGGGCTTCGGCGAGTCCGAGATGCCCGAGAAGAAGATCTCGATCTCGCGCTACGCAGACACGGTCGACGCGCTGCTCGACGCGCTGGAGATCGACCAGCCCGTGCTCCTCGTCGGCAACTCGATGGGCGGCTTCATCGGCGCGGAGCTCGCGATCCGCTACCCCGCGCGGATCGAGCGGCTCGTGCTCGTCGCCGCCGCCGGCCTCAGCGTCGAGACGATCCGCACGCAGCGCCAAGAGGGTTTGCGCCACCGCGCCGAGAACATCGCGTTCTTCAACATCGGCTGGTTCGCATCGCGCTCGCCGGCGATCACCCGCCGCAGGCGGTTGCGCGAGGCGATCCTGCTGCTCGTGAGCGCGCACCCCGCCAAGCTCCCGCCCGAGCTGACCTTCGAGCTTGTGAAGGGCTCGGGCAAGGACGGCTTCAACGACGCGCTCGAGGCGCTGTGCAACTACCCGATCCGCGAGCGCCTGCCCGAGATCGAGTGCCCGACGCTCATCGTCTGGGGCGACAAGGATCGCCTCGTCCCGCTCAAGGACGCGTCGGTCTTCGAGGAGCTCATCGACGACTCGCGCAAGGTGATCTACGAGGACACCGGGCATCTCACGATGCTCGAGCGCCCCGCCCGCTTCAACGACGACGTCCTGGCGTTCCTGCGCGAGGGTCCCGGCGAGAAGAAGCCCGCCGAATCGGACGCACGCACCTTCGCGACGTGACGCCGGGCGCATACGGGCCCGCCGGACGGTCGGCGTGGATGAACGTGGATTGGCGCGAGCACATGCGCTGGGTCCGCGTGGACGGGCGCGACGTCAACGTCGTGGACATCGGGTCCGGGCCGGTCGTGGTCTTCCTGCACGGGCTCGCCGGCAGCTGGCAGAACTGGCTTGAGAACATCCCCGAGTTTGCGCGCGACCATCGCGTCGTCGCGCTCGACCTACCGGGGTTCGGCGCGTCGCCGATGCCCGCCGAGCCGATCTCGATGCCCGGGTACGCGCGGCTGCTCGACGAGCTGTTCGTGACGCTCGGGATCGACTCCGCGACGCTCGTCGGCAGCTCGATGGGCGGCTTCGTCGCGGCGGAGTTCGCGCTTCGCTACGGCGCGCAGGTCGAGCGCCTGTGCCTCGTCTCGCCGGCCGGCCTGTCGATGGAGCACATGCGCAACGAGCGCAACCGCGGGCTGCGCGCGCGGATCGAGAACTACCTCTTCTTCGGCTTGTTCTGGGCGGCGTCGAAGTCCGACCGGGTCGTGCGGCGCGAGAAGCTGCGTCGCGCGCTGCTGTTGCTGCTCGCCGCGTATCCCGAGCGCCTGCCCAGCGCGTTGATCGCCGAGCAGGCGCACGGCGCGGGCAAGCCCGGCTTCGCGGACGCGCTCGACGCGATGACCGGCTACCCGCTGCGCGACCGCCTCGGCGAGATCGCGTGCCCGACCTTGATCGTGTGGGGTGAGCTCGACCGCCTCGTGCCGGTCCGCGACGCCGCCGAGTTCGAATGGCTCATCCCCGGCGCCCGCAAGGTCGTCTACGAGGACACCGCGCACCTCGTCATGCTCGAGCGCCCGGCCCGCTTCAACGCCGACCTGCGGGCGTTCCTCGGCGAGCAGCCGAGCCCCCGGCGGCCCTGGCCTGCGCTGCGAACGACCGCGAAGTGACGCTGCGCGGGAAGGTGGCCGGGTGCGTCCTCGCGCTGCTCGCGGCCGTGGCCGTCGCGCAGCCGGCCTCGGCGCGCGTCGTGCTGATCGCGACGGGGACGCCCGAGCTGCCGTTCGTCGACGTGCGCACGAACGAGATCGCGGCGCGGCTCGCCCTGCCCGGCCCCGGCCGCGCGGTCGCGATCTCGCGCGACGGCGAGCGCGGCTTCGTCGCGGCCGGCTCCGATCTCGTCGCAGTCGACGTCAACGCCCGCACCGAGCGGTTGCGGGTGCCGCTCGGCCCACCCGAGATCACGGACGTCGAGCTCTCGCCGGTCGGGACGACGCTGTACGTCGTGCACGGTCGCCGGATCGCCGCGCTCGACCCGCTGACGCTGGCCGTGCGCTACGAGATCCCGCTCAACGGCGACGGGACGCGGATGGCGATCGACGAGGGCGGGCAGCTCGCCGCGGTCGTGCTCGCCAGCGGGCGCGTCGCGATGGTGTCGCTGTCGAGCAACAAGCTGCTGCGCCACGTGAAGCTGCCCGGCGCGATCGGCGTCGCGATCGACGCGGGCGGGCGCACGCTCGTGACGGCGCGCGGGCGGTTGCGGACGATCGGTCCCGGTCAGCGCCGCGCGCGCAAGCGCGGGCTCAAGCTGCCTCCGGGTGCCGGCGGCGGGCTCGCGCTGTCGGCGGGCCGCTCGAAGCTCATCGTCGGGGCGGCGCCCGGCGGGGCGGCGGGTGCGCTCGTCGAGCTGCGCCGCGAGCGCGTCGAGCGGCTGCCGGCCGGCCGCGGCCCCGGCTGGCCGGCCTGGAACCTCGACTCGAGCCGGATCTACATCGCCAACGGCGGCGCGGCGAGCCTGTCGCTGATCAGCCCGTTCTCGCGCGGGCGGGTGGGCACGGTCGCCCTGCCGACCGCCGCGCCGAGCGATCTCGTCGTGCAGCCCGGCGTGGCGCCGCTGATCGGCACCGACGGCCCCGACACCATCACGGGCACGCGCGGCGCGGATCGCATCGAGGGCCTCGGCGGCGACGACGTGCTGAGCGGCGGGCGCGATCGCGACAGCATCGACGGCGGCCTCGGCAACGACCGCCTGTCGGGCGGCGCGTTGAGCGACGAGCTCACCGGCGGCGAGGGCAACGACTTCCTCGGCGGCAGCACGGGCAACGACCGGCTCTTCGGCGGCCCGGGCGACGACGGCGCCGACGGCGGGACCGGCAACGACGAGCTCACCGGCGACGACGGCAACGACACGCTCGACGGCGGCGACGGCGACGACACGATCAGCGGCGGCAACGGCAACGACACGCTCGTCGAGAAGGGCTTCGGCAACGAGAAGCTCATGCAGGGCGGCCCCGGCGACGATCTCATCAAGGGCGGCCGCGGCTCGGATGCGGTGATCGAGGGCAACGAGGGCAACGACCAGCTCTACGGCGAGACCGGCTCCGAGCGCATCCTGGGCGGGATCGGCGACGACTTCATCGACGGCGGCCGCGCGGGTGATCGGCTGGAGGGCGACGAGGGCGCCGACACGATCCTCGGCGGCCTTGGCAAGGACCACCTCTACGGCGCCGACGGCAACGACAAGCTCGACGGCGGCGCGGAGGCCGACGAGCTGCTCGGCGGGCTCGGCAACGACGAGATCGTCGGCGGCTCGGGCCCTGACGTCGTCGACGCCGGCTTCGGCATCGACTCGATCCGCGTCGCGGATGACAGCGCCGACACGGTCAACTGCGGACCGGACGAGGACACGGTCTACGTGGACGTCGCCGCGCCGGCGCGCGACGTGCTGATCGACTGCGAGCACGTCGTCGCGGTGCCGGCCGAGGGCGACACCGGCGAGCCCGCGCCGATCCAGATCCGCGGGACGACGCGCAACGACGTGCTCAACGGCACCGCCGGCGACGACTCGATGTTCGGGCGCCGCGGCAACGACAAGCTGTTCGGCTTCGGCGGCAACGACTACGTCGACGGCGAGGACGACGAGGATGAGCTGCACGGCGGCCCCGGCGACGACGTCCTGGCGGGTCGCAAGGGCGCGGACGTCGTCTACGGCGACGCGGGCAACGACCGCATCACCGGCGACCGCGGCTCGGACCGCATCTTCGGCGGCGCGGGCAACGACACGATCTTCGGCAACTACGACTCCGACCGCATCGACGGCGGCCCCGGCGACGACCGCATCAACGTCGCGCACGGCGGCCACGACATCGTGATCTGCGGCCCCGGCACGGACATCGTGTTCGCGGACGCGGTCGACGTCGTGTCGGAGAACTGCGAGACCGTGCGGCGCTGACGTCGGAGTCTCGGCCCCCTGCGCCGATCCCCGTGGGAGACGTATGCCGGCGGTGTGCCGCCAAAGGATCCGCTTGCCCGAGCGCGATGTGATCGCCATCGTTCGCGTAGCGTTTGCCGCGTGCGCTCGGGTCTGTTCCTGCCGCTGTTCGACCGCCTCGCCGACCCGGCGCTGGTCGCGCGTCTTGCCGGCGAGGCGGAGGACGCCGGCTGGCACGGGGTGTTCGTGTGGGATCACGTGCGCTGGCGGGAACCGGTCGTCGAGGTCGCCGACCCGTGGATCACACTGGCGGCGATCGCCAGCTCGACCGTGGGCGTGCGGCTCGGGCCGATGGTGACGCCGCTTGCGCGGCGGCGACCCGTCAAGGTCGCAAGGGAGACCGCGACGCTCGACCAGCTCAGCGGCGGCAGACTGACGCTCGGCGTCGGGCTCGGCAGCGATCGGTTCGGAAGCGAGTACTCGATGACGGGCGAGGAGACAGACGACAGGCGGCGCGCGCGGATGCTCGACGAGTCCCTTGAGATCCTGGCGGCCGCATGGTCGGGTGAGCCCGTGCACCACCGCGGCGAGCACTACACGGTCAACGGCATGCGCTTCCTGCCGCGCCCCGTCCAGCGGCCGGGCGTTCCGGTGTGGGTCGCCGGGTTCTACGGCAGGCCGAAGCCGCTGCGCCGCGCTGCCCGATATCAGGGCTTCTTCCCCGTCAACCTCGAACGACCCGAGCAGCTCGCCGAGATCGTCGCCGAGCTCACGGTGCTGCGTCGGGAGGCGGGCGAGGACCCCGCTGCGCCCTACGACGTTGTCGCGGCGCTACCGCCCGGCGGCGATCCGGCGCCCTACGCCGCGGCCGGAGCGACGTGGTGGGTCGTGGACTTCCCGGCGGATGCGGTCTCGGTGGATCAGGTGCGCGGGGTGATCCGCGACGGACCATTCGACCGAGGCGAAGCGCGATCTGTGCGTTGATCGCCACCGCCCCACCCTCATGACACCCTCGTCGTGACGAAGCTGACCGGCTCGCGCGGGTCGCTGCCCGACGCGCGCCGACCACGGCCTTGACTCAAGGGGATGGCTCCGCGCGACGCGAGGCCCTGTGGCGCCGCTACTTGCGCGCGGTCTTCGGGCGGACGAGCTTGACGCGTCTGGTCGCCGTCGTCGTCTCGCCGGTCGCCTCCTGGTAGCTCGTGATCGTCGCCGTGACCGTGATCGCGGTGCGGCGGCGCAGCTTGGCGCGGGAGGTTGGGCCGAGGCGCAGGCGGATCGCCTCGGTGCCGGGCGTCATGACGTAGTTCGTCTTGGCGATCGTCGCGATCCTCCGTGCGCCGGGGAGGCGGGCGGCGAGCTTGAGCGTGCCGCGGCAGCGCGTCGCGACCGCGCCGCAGCGTACGCGCAGGCGGACGTTGCCGCGTGCGTCCAGGGCCGCGCGGTCGGGCACGATCGTGGCCGTCGCGCGCTCGCCGGCGCCCGCGGCCGGGCCGGCGTCGCCGGCCCCGCCGTTCGCGCCGCCGTCGCCGTCGCTGCTGGCAACGGGCTGCGGTGGCGGAGGCACGAGTGGCGGGGCCGGCGGAGGCGGCGGAGGAGGTGGCGGCGGGGTGCCGCCGGGCGAACCGCCGTCGCCGGGGTCGGTGCCGCAGTACTGAGACTCCTTGCCGGTCGCGCGGTACGGGCAGTCGGCGATCTCGAGCAGGCGCAGGACCGCCTCGCGGTTGCGCGCCGTCTGCGCCGGGATGATCTCGTCCGGCGGATAGAACCCGCCCAAGCCGACGCTCGATTCCGACGGGTAGATCTCGAAGCCGTAGGCGAAGATCCCCTCGCTGCCCCACAGCCAGTCGCGCATGTTGCCGTCGGAGATGTAGAGGTCGGACGCCTGCTGGGGCTTGTAGCCGTTGCTCTGCGCCATCGACTGGCCGAGCGCGGCGAACGCGTCGCGCTGGTCCTGCGACATGCCGGGCGCGGTGTCAGACTCCGTGTAGGCGAACGGCCACATGACGAGCTCGCCGTAGCTGTGGAAGTCGATCGCGACCTTGATCTGCTGCACGCCGCCCACGCGGCGCGAGAGGACCAGGTCGCGCACGGCCCGGGTCTCGGGTGCGGAGAACGCCGACGCCCCACGGAAGACGTCGTCGGTCGGATCCGAGCTCGAGCCGTCGCAACAGCCCCACTGAAAGCCCCAGTTGCGGTTCAGGTCGGTGCCGATCCCGTTGGCCGTCGGCTGGCGGTTCTTGCGCCACCGCCGGTAGCCCGTGCCGCTCTCGATGTCGTACTCCGCGCCGTCCGGGTTGGTGTTCGGCACGATCCAGATCTCGCGCGAGTCGACGATGGCGCGGATCCGCGCGTCGCTCGCGTACTGGCTCGCCAGCTCGTTGACGAGGTACATCGCGGTCTCGACCGTCAGGTGCTCGCGCGCGTGCTGGCTTGCGTCGAAGAGGGCCTCCGGCTCGGGCTCGTCGAGCGCCACGTTGTCGGAGATCTTCAGCGCCCAGATCTCGCGACCCTCGTAGCTCTTGCCGATCGAGAAGCGCTGCACGAGCGACGGATACCGGGCGGCGATCTGCGCGGACTCGTCGCTCACCTCGGCGTAGGAGTGATAGCCGCTGTCGGCCGGCGGGAAGTCCGCGGCGGCGGGCGCGGCGAGCACGGCGGCGGCCGCTGTCGCGGTCACCAGGCCCAGCATCCACAGCCGCATCGGGAGTCCTTTCGGGTTCTCGCCTCGCCGAGAGGCGTGCAACCGCAACGGTACGGCGTCTGCGACGCTACGCGCGCCGGCGGCGTCGCCGGCGACCGGTCTCCCGCCGCTTCTCCTCCGCAATCTGCTCGGCGTCGGGCCGCATCACGAGCAGCCCGATGAGCCGCGAGACGACCATCGCGATGTAGGCCACTCCCGCGATCTGCTCGAGCATCGACAGGCTGCGCGCGAACGGCTTGACCGGGATGACGTCGCTCAGGCCGGTGCTCGAGAGCGTCGTGAAGCTCAGGAACAGCAGCTCGATCCACGAGCGGTCGCCGGTCGGGTTCGTCGCCGCCGTGAAGCTGTGCGGCTCGATCGCCTGGCACACCGTGTACGCGTAGGCGAACGCCCATGCGACGAGCGTGAACGTCGCGCCGACGGCGAACAGCTCGTCGCGCGTGATGACGTGGTCGGCGAGCATGTACGCGATGAGCGCGCCCGCGGCGTAGAGGTACAGCAGCGCCTCGAGCGCCGACGAGTACGGCAGCAGGTGGTCGTCGCCGGTGACGGCCTGGATGAGCAGCAGGATCGTCGCCGGGATGCCGAGCAGGACGACGACCCACGTCAGCCCCGGGGTGCTGCGCACCGCGAGCACGACGAGCCCGAGGATCGCGATGCCGAAGACGCTGAACAGCGCCCGCCCGACGTCGCTTGACTCCATGAACGGGTACAGCAGGACGCCGAGCAGCTGCGCCGCGAACAGCAGCGCGGAGGGCTCGCGGCGGACGAGGGAGATCACGCCGGGAACGTAGCCGTCGCGGCGGTCAGGTCCCTCGACCGCTGCGACGCCTGCGACGGTCGCCGCATACCGTGAGCGCCGGCGGATCGCAGCTGCGCCCGCGTGCGGAGCGCAAGCTCCCTCAGCCGGGGCGGCGCGCGAGGCGGCCCTCGGCGAGCGCGGCGAGGTCGACGTCGTCGATCGTCGTGACGACGATGTCCGCGCCCTGCGACGCGAGTGCGTCCTCGTCGTCCGCGCGTGCGACGCCGAGCGCGGCGAAGCCGCCGGCCTTCGCGGCCTGGATGCCCGACACTGCGTCCTCGACGACGAACGCGCGCGACGCGTCCACGCCGAGCTCCTCGGCGGCGGTGAGGAAGATCGCCGGGTGCGGCTTGCCCTGCTCGAAGTGGCGACCGGAGATGTCGACGTCGAAGGCGGCGAGCAGCGTCAGCCCGTCCTCGATCCAGTCGTACCGAAGGCCCTCGGCGGCGGCGAACTCGTCCAGGCGGATCTGGCGCAGGAACAGGCCGGCGTTCTTCGAGGAGGACGCGGCCGCGACCTTCACGCCCGCGTCCTTGACCGCGAGCAGGAAGCGCAGCGCATCGGGATAGGCGGAGAACTTCCCGGCCTCGATGAGCTCGACGACCATCTCCTGCTTGAGGTCGGCATACGCCTTCAGGCGCACGCCGTCGGGATCCGGCACGCCGAAGTGCTCGAGCGCCGCCTGCGCGCCCTCCATCCGCGGCTTGCCCGACAGCACCCGCTGGTAGACGCGGGCGTCGAACGCGCCGGGCGTCCAGCTCGTCTGGTCGCGGATGTCCGACCACTCGCCTTCCATGAGCTCCGTGAACGTGTCGCGCCACGCCGCCTCGTGCGGCGAGTCGACCAGCACGCCGTCGACGTCGAAGATCCCGCCCTCGAACCCCACTATTCGCTCCCTTGGCCGACGGTCTCGCGCGCGGCGAGCTTGAAGGTGCAGCGCTCGCCGGCGCCGAGCTCGCGGACGTCGCTGCCGATGCCGACCCTGATCGCGCGGCTGAAGCCGCCGGTGATGACGACGGTGAGCTCGTCCTTGCGCACCGTCACGCGGATCGGCGTCCCGCGCACCTGCATCGGGAACGACAGGCCGTCGAGCTGCTCGGTGAGCGTCGGCGTGAACGTCAGCACGCCGTCGCGGATCTCGGCGCCCGCGTAGAAACGCTGGATGAGGTCGAGCGTGCCCGCCATGACGCCGAGGTGGATGCCCTCCTTCGTCGTGCCGCCCTGGACGTCGCCCACGTCGGACTCCAGCGCGACGAGGAAGCGCTCCCACGAGTGCTCGGCGTCGATCGGCGCGAGCACGCCGGCGTGCGCGATGAAGCTCAGCGTCGAGCCGTGCGACGTGCGGCGGTCGTAGTAGTCGATGTTGCGAGCCATGCTGTCGGCGTCCCAGTCGTAGCCGAGGCGCTCGAACAGCCGGGCGATCTCCTCCGGCGAGAAGAGGAAGAACAGCTGCACGGTGTCGGCCTGCTTGGCGAGCTTGTAGCGGTCCGGGTCGTCGCCCTCGGCGCGCAGGATCCGGTCGAGGCGCTGGATGTTGCCGTGCGTCCGCCGGTACTCGTCCCAGTCGAGCTCCTCGAGGTCGTCGTAGCCCTCGAACTGGCTGATGATGCCGTCACCGTGAAACGGCACGAACATCTTCTCGCTCATGTCCTGCCACTTCTGGATCTCGTCGTCGGACAGGCCGATCTTCGCGCGCAGCGTGTCGCGGCGGCGCTCGGTGAGCAACCCGAGCGCGACCTGAGCCTGCTCGCAGATCCACGCGACCATGACGTTCGTGTAGGCGTTGTTGCGCAGCCCGCTCTCGGCGGCGCCCGGGTACTTCTCGTGAAACTCGTCGGGGCCCATGACGCCGTGGATCTCGTAGCGGTCGCGCTCACCGTTGTGATGTGCGATCGAGGCCCAGAACCGCGCGATCTCCAGCATGATCTCGGCGCCGTAGTCGCGCAGGAAGTCGAGGTCGTCGGTCGCCTGGTGGTAGTGCCAGACGTTGTAGAAGATCGCGGCGTTGACGTGGCGCTGGCGGTGGCTGAGGTCCGGATCCCAGTGGCCCGAGAGCGGGTTGAGGTGGACGACCTGCGTCTCCTCCGAGCCGTCGCTGCCGCTCTGCCACGGGAACATCGCGCCGGCATACCCGGCCTCGCGCGCGGCCGAGCGCGCCTCGCCGAGGCGCCGGTAGCGGTACATGAGCAGCTCGCGCGTGATGTCGGGCAGGCGCGAGGTGAGGTACCTGAACACGTACAGCTCGTCCCAGAAGACGTGGCCGCGGTATGCCTCGCCGTTCAGGCCGCGGGCGGGGACGCCGGCGTCGTGGTTGGTCGTGTGCGTCGAGCAGACCTGCAGGATGTGCGAGATGTGCAGCCGCAGGAGCTGCTGCACGCGCTCGTTGCCCGGCAGGAAGACGTCGCTCGAGCGCCACAGCTCGTCCCATGCGCGGGTGTGGCGCTGCAGCGCCTCCTCGAAGTCGGGATAGCGCGCGCACGACTTGCCGGCGTTCGTCAGCGGCTCGTTGATCGCGCGGTCGCGCGAGGTGTAGAACGAGACGACCTTCTCGACCCGCACGGGCTCGCCCTCGTGGACGTCGAAGCCGACGACCTGCTGGATGTAGTCCTCCATCTGATACAGCGTGCGCTTGACCTCCTGGCGCTCGCCGCCGCGGAAGACGCGCGTACGCGCCGCCTCGGCGACGTAGATGTTCGACTGGCGCGTCTCGACATGCAGGGCGATGATCTCCGGACCGAACGTGCGCGGCGAGACGGGATCGAGGTGGCGTCCCTCGAGCTGGCGGTAGCGCGCGACGCCGCCGTTGGTGACGCGACCGTCCAGCGCGGAGACGATCTCCACCGAGCCCGACCAGTTCAGCGGGGTCAGCGTCCATTCGATCGCGGCCTGGTGAGAGTGGGCCATGCTGGCGAAGCGCCTGCTGCGAAGCTCGGTCTCGCGGCCTGAGCGGTCGCGGAAGGTCAGCTCGCGGATGACCATCGCGGTCCCGATGTCGTACTCGTGGCGGTAACGCAGCAGCTCGACGTTGCCGAGGCGGATCGCGTCCTCGTCAGCGATCTTGAGCTTCAGGACGAGCCAGTTCGGGAGGTTGACGAGATCCTCGTTGAGGACCGGCCGGCCGCCCATGATCGTCGTCTCGCGGTTGTAGAGGCCGTGGGCGTAGGTGCCCGGGTAGTGGACGTCGTCAGCGTCCTCCCACTCGGCCGTGCCGCGCGTGCAGAAGTACCCGTTGCCGGTGGAGGTCAGCGCTTCGCGCAGGCCCTCCTCGGAGGGATCGAACGTGTCATACGCAAGGGGCGTCTCGTCCACGTCCCGTGACGCTAGCGCACGCCCGTTGCAGGGACGTTGCGGGGTGGTGGAGGGGGGCGAAAACCGGGCGCTCGCGGCTATGTCCTTGTGAGGAGTGCGTTTTCCAGATCACGAGGAGGGCCGGTGTACGATGAACCCGATGTCCGTCGCGCAGAAGATGACCGCCGACGAGTTCCTGCGCCTGCCGCTGGACGACGACGTGTGGACCCGCGAGCTGATCGACGGTGAGGTCGTCGTGAACGCTCCGTCGAAGCCGCATCAGTTCGTCCTGCGGGAGCTCCTGTTCGCGCTCGAGAGCTGGGTACGCGCCGAGCCGCGGCGTGGCCAGATCTGGCTGCCGCTCGACATCCGCCTGGACGACCTCAACGTCTACGAGCCCGACGTCATGTGGTACCGAGATGGCCGAGGCCTGGATCGCGACGACGACGGCCCGGCGCCGACTCCCGACATCGCCGTCGAGGTGCGCTCACGGTCGACGTGGCGCAAGGACAGGACCGTCAAGAAGCCGATGTACGAGCAGCAGGGGCTGCCCGAGCTGTGGCTCGTCGACACCGTCGCGGAGCGCTTCTTGGTCTCTCGCCGCTGTAGCCCGGACGCGGCGACGTTCGACGTCGAGCTCACGGTCTCGCGCGGGGAGACGCTGACGTCGCCGCTGCTGCCGGGCTTCGCCGTCGCGCTCGACGACCTCTTCGGCCACTGAAACGGCCGGCCCCGGGGAGGCCGGCCGGTTCGCTCGGTGGTCTTGAGCTCGCGGCTACTTCGCCGGCTTGGCGGGGCGGTTGGCCTCGAACGCGGCCTTGACGGCGGCGGTGCTCAGGCCGAGCTCCTTTGCGATCGCCGCGAACTTCGCGTCGTCGCGGGCGGCGTGATCGGCCTGGTGCGCGGCGTCGATCTTGTCGAACGCGGCCTTCACGGTCGCCTCGTCGATGCCGAGGCCGGTCGCCAGCGCCGCGATCAGCTTCGACTGGTCGGGCCTCGCGCCCTTGGCGGGCCGGGTCCCGGCGGCGGGCTTCGCGGGCCGGGTCCCGGCCGCCGGCTTCGCGGGCCGGTTCGCGTCGAGGATCGTCTTGACCTTCGCGACGTCGACGCCGAGCGCGGTCGCGAGCTCGGTGGCCATCCCGTCGCCCCGGTCGGGCTTGGCGCCGGCCGGCTTCGCGGGCTTCGTCGCGTCGAGCGCGGCCTTGAGCTGCGCGCTCGTCACGCCGAGCGTCTTCGCGATCGCGGCGAGCTGGGCCGTGGACATCGGGCCGCCACCGCGCTTGGCGCCGGGACGAGCGGAGGAGGACGTCGAGTCCTTCGTGGCCGACGAGGTGGCGGCCTGCGCGGCGGTGAGGCCTCCGGCACCGAGGACGGCGACGGCTGAGACGGCGGCGGTGACCTTGCGAATGCGGGACATGGGTTGCTCTCCTTGCGATCTTGGCGGGCCGCTTGCCCGCCGGTGAGAGCACCATCGATCACGCACCCGGGTGGATCCCGGGTGGCCGCTGGGACTTCCCGGGCGGTCCGTGCGGGGAATCACACTCGGCACGCCCGAGATCGTGCAGTGTGACTGCCATGAGCCCGTCCAGCACGACATACGCACCTGAGATCGCGGAGCGGCTGCGGCTGCTGTACGCGGAGCGGGCCGTGGCCGAGCGCGAGGGCCTCGCGCACAACCGCCGCTACATGGACGATCTCGAGCAGGAGATCAGCGGCTGCCGCGACGCCTACGTCGGCGCGGCCGTGACCGAGATCGCCGTCCTGCGCGGCGAGCTCGGCAGCCGGAACTTCGGCTGAGCCGCGCCCGCCGCGGCCGCGCGCACTGTGTGTCACACCGCACAGACCGCCCACGTATCAACGCGCCTCCGCAATCCCTCTCTCTGAAATGAGATGGCCGCGCCACGCGGCCGACATTCGAACTAGGGGTTCACATGGCCGTTCAGGTAAAGCCGGCGAAGTCCGCCGGGCATCACCCCGCAGTGGGGCGCGTCTTGAAGGACGCCACGCACGGCGGGCCGCCGAATCATCCTGGCCCGGCGGGCGCGGACGGGACGACGCGCTTTGGCTACATGTTCAAGGACCTCGCGGCGAGCTGGCCGGCCGCGCACCTGCCGTCGACCGATCCGGTCTCGACCGTGGCCGCCCTGAAGGCGCTCGGTGCGGCGATGATCGAGAGCCCGCCGCCGACCGACCTGACCCAGCCCGACAACTCCGTGATCCCGCCGATCTACACGTACTGGGGCCAGTTCATCGACCACGACACGACGCGCAACACCGACGTCGCGACGACGACGAGCGACATCACCGCGACGCCGTTTGAGCTGCGCAACCCCAAGGACGTCCCCAAGACGCTGCGCAACACGCGCCACCCGGCGCTGAACCTCGACTCGCTGTACGGCGACGGGCCGACGTTCCCGGGCAAGCCCGCCACCGAGGCGGCCGACTTCTACGACGGCATCAAGTTCAAGGTCGGGCACATCCAGCTCGTCCCGGACCCCGGCAAGGCGATCCCGGGCGTGCCGGTCGTCGCCAGCGGCGACGTCGAGCACGATGTGCCGCGCAAGAACATCCCTGCAGCGGGCGCGACGCCGGCGAAGGTCGGCGTGGCCCAGATCGCCGACGGGCGCAACGACGAGAACCTCATCATCGCCCAGCTGCACGTCGCGTTCCTGCGCTTCCACAACGCGGTCGTCGACTGGATCATCGCCGAGGAGGGCGCCCAGCCCGGCAAGCGCAGGACGTTCGAGCGGGCTCGCGAGCTCGTCCAGCACCACTACCAGTGGCTCGTGGTCAACGACTTCTTGGCGACGGTGACCCGCACGGGCACCCGCGACCAGGTCCTGTTCTCCGACGATCACCTGTTCAAGACCAACGGCGACGACCCGGTCATGCCGCTCGAGTACTCCGTCGCGGCGTTCCGCTTCGGGCACAGCATGGTCCGCGGGTTCTATGACCACAACCGCAACTTCGGCCGGCCCGGCACGAACTTCCGGCCGTTCGCGACGTTCAACAACATGTTCCAGTTCACCGGCAAGGCGAACCCCCCGTTCCTCGGTGGGACGCAGACGCTGCCCTTCAACTGGGTCATCGAGTGGGACCGCTTCGTCGACAAGGGCTCGTCGACGCCCGACCACTTCGCCCGCAAGATCGACACGCGGCTCGCGCCGCCGCTGCACACCCTGCTCAACGAGGGCAACGACGAGCCGGGCAAGCCGCCCATCGCGCCGCCGATCGCGCAGATCCTCAAGGGGCTCGCGATCCGCAACCTGCTGCGCGGCTACCAGCTCGGCATCCCGACGGGCCAGAAGGTCGCGCAGAAGATCGGCGCGGCGCCGCTGACCCCGGCCGAGCTGACCCAGAACAACAGCCAGGCGATCAACGACGCGCTGACGCAGGGCGGGTTCCTCGACAACACGCCGCTGTGGTACTACGTCCTCAAGGAGGCCGAGGTCCGCCAGAACGGCAACTCGCTCGGCGAGGTCGGCAGCCGGATCGTCTGCGAGACGATCATCGCCCAGATCCGCGCGGACGAGGACTCGTACCTCAACGCGAGCTGGACGCCCATCGAGGGCGTCAAGCTCGCCAACGACGTCCCGATCGTCTCGATCGGCGACCTCCTGAAGTTCGCCGGCGTGATGTAGCGAGCCGGGCCGGGCGCGCTGCGCGCCCGGCCCTCTCGCTCCTACCGCGTGAGCATCCGCTCGAGCAGCACGTCGGGGTGCAGGCCCGCGAAGCGGTCGAGCATGAAGTCGCTCGTGAAGAGCGCCATGAAGGTGCCGTCGCTGCGATAGAGGACGTCGGCGTGGCGGCTCTGGCGCAGAACCTCGGCGCCCTCCTTGTCCGTCCGCCGGGCGAGCGTCCAGTTCGTCGCGTCCAGCCCGACCTCGACGCCGAACTCGTGCTGCAGCCGCGCCACCGCGACCTCGAACTGCAGCGGGCCGACGGCGGCCAGCACGGGCGCGGGATCGGCGCCGGGGTCGCGTCTGAGGAGATGCACGACGCCCTCCTCCGCGAGCTGCTCGAGGCCGCGGTGAAACTGCTTGTGGCGGGTCGCGTCGCGGTTTCTCACCGTGACGAAGTGCTCGGGCGCGAGCGTCGGGATCGGCGGGAACTCGACCGGCTCGTCGAGGTACAGCGTGTCGCCGACGCGCAGGTCCTGCGCGTTGATGACGCCGACGACGTCGCCGGGGAACGCCTCGTCGAGCACGACGCGGTCGTCGCCGAAGACCTCGTGCGCGTGGGCGAGCGTGAACGGCTTGCCGCTGCGGGCGTTGGTCACCTTCATGCCGCGCTCGAAGCGGCCGGACGCGACGCGCAGGAACGCCACGCGGTCGCGGTGGCGCGGGTCCATGTTCGCCTGGACCTTGAAGACGAGCCCGGCGAACGGGGCGTCGACCGCGCGCGGGGCGCCGTCGATGTCGTCGCGCGGGGTCGGGGAGGGCGCGAGCGTCTGCAGCGCGTCGAGCAGCAGGCCGACGCCGAAGTTCGAGACCGCCGAGCCGAAGAAGACAGGCGTGGCTCTCCCGCTCGCGAACTCTTGGGGGTCGAGCGTGCCGCCCGCGCCGTCGAGCAGCTCGAGCTCGTCGGCGGCCGTGGTCCAGGCGTCGCCCTCGCGGGTCGCCGCCTGCGCGGCGTCCATCAGCTCCTCGGGGGCGCGCTTGGCGCCGCCGGCCGTGCGGGTGAAGCGGTGGAAGGTGCCGGTGTTGCGATCGACGACCCCGCGAAAGTCGCCGGGGATGCCGACCGGCCACGTCGCCGCGACCGGTGTCAGGCCGAGCACGGACTCGATGTGGTCGATCATCTCGAGCGGGTCGAGGCCGGGGCGGTCGTACTTGTTGACGAACGTGATCAGCGGGATGCGGCGCGCCCGCGCGACCTCGAACAGGCGCAGCGTCTGCGGCTCGACGCCCTTCGCCGCGTCGAGCAGCATCACGGCGCAGTCGGCGGCGGCGAGCACGCGCAGCGTGTCCTCGGAGAAGTCCTTGTGGCCGGGGGTGTCGAGGAGGTTGAAGACCGTGTCGGAGTAGGCGAAGCGCAGTACGGTGCTCGTCACGGAGATCCCGCGGCGGCGCTCGATGTCCATCCAGTCCGAGGTCGTCGAGCGGCGGCTGCGGCGGCCCTGGACGGCGCCCGCCTCCTCGATCGCGTCCGAGTACAGCAGGAGCTTCTCGGTGAGCGTCGTCTTGCCGGCGTCCGGGTGCGAGATGATCGCGAACGTGCGCCTGCGCGCGGCCTCGGTCGCCACGGTGCCTAGGGGGGTCGTGGCGACGCTCATCTCCGCGAACGAGGGTAGCGGCGCCGTGTGACGAGCCGTCCGCGCGGGTAGGGGCCGCCGCAATGAGCGTTGCACCGCATCCCGGATCGGCGCACGCCCGCGCGAGCTTCGAGCTCGAGCGGCTTGAGCTCGACGAGGGGCGGCTGATCGTCCGCGGCTGCTGGTCGGGCGTGCGCGGCGTGCGCTTCGTGCGCCCCGGTCTCGTCGTCGACGGCCGCCGGGTGCTCGCGACGCTCGAGCACAAGCCGTGGGCGATACGCGCCGACGGAGGCTGGACGGCGGCGTTCCCGTGGAAGCGCGGGCTGGACGTCGAAGGGGTCACGCTTGTCGTCGCGCCGAGCGTGGAGGTGCCGCTGGATCGCGAGCTGGCGGTGTCGCCGCCGGAGCACGAGTCGCGCGCCGAGGTTTCGCTGGACCGCGAGCGGGCTGCGGACGGGCCGTCGGTCGGCCTTGTGCCCGCCGCGCCGGGCACCGTCGTGCGCGACGTGACGCTGCACGACGAGCTCCACGGGGTCGAGCGCCAGCTCGACGCGATGCACGCGGAGCTGCGCGAGGCGCGGGCGCACGCCGCCGAGCGGGAGGCGCGCTGCCGCGAGCTCGAGCACGTCGTCGCGCGGGAGCGTCGCGCCGCGCACGACGCCGAGGCCGCCGACGACGAATTCGTGCGCGCCCATGCGATGGCCGTGCTGGATCGCGATCGCGCGCTGGCGCAGCACGCCGAGGCGGTCAACGACCGCGAGGCCGCGGTGCGGGCGCGCAAGCGGATGGAGCGCCAGGCCGAGGACGCCCTCGCCGCGCGCGAGGAGGCCGAGGCCCGCCGCGACGACGCGCTCGCCGAGCGCGACGAGGCGCGCAAGCAGCGCGACGAGCTGCTGCTCGCCCATCAGACCCTGCAGGCGCAGCTCAAGAGCGAGTGGGCCGCCGCCGCGCACGGCACGCCGCCGCTCGCGGTCAGCGACGAGGCGCCACCGCGCGACGAAGCTCCAGCCGACGACGACCCGCCCGGGGAGAAGCCGCTCGGCGTGCGCAAGATCCCGCGGGCGCGGACGGTCGCCGCGAGCCTGCACCGCTCGCAGCGCGAGCGCGAGCACGGGGTGACGCGGTACGACATGTGGGTCGTCCGGATCCTCGGATCCGTCGCCGCGCTCGCCTTCATCTCGCTGCTCGTGATGATCCTGAAGGCGTTCTTCGTCTTCTAGGACGGCCGCGCGGCGTCGCTCAGCTCTGCTTGGAGACCTGGAGCTTGAAGGTCGGCGTGAAGGTCTTCCCGCCGATCGTGATCTTCGCGCGGACCGTGAGCGTCTTCAGCTTCCGAGCGGCCGTGCGGGCCTTGCGCGCGGGCTTGAAGACGAGGTTGACCTTGCCGCTGGACGGCACCTTGAAGGTCTTCGTGCCGAGCGTGATCGCCTTCTTGCCCTTCTTCGGGACGCTCGCGAGCGAGACCTTGCCCGAGCCCGTCTTCGGGCTGACCTTGAACGACAGCGCGAGGGTGCCCTTCGAGGTGAGCCTCGCCGTCTTCGACAGGCCGCTCACGGAGTAGCCCGTGCCGATGGGCGGCGGGGGTGGGGGCGGTAGAGGCGCGATCGGCGGCGGCGGCGGCGGTGGTGGTGGTGGCGGCGGTGTTACGGGCGGCGACGGCGGTGGCGGCGGTGGCGTGGACGTCGTCGCGAACGTCGCGTCGGGCGTCAGCGCTACTACCGTGCCCGCGCGCCGCGCGACGAGCCGGTAGTGGTACGTCGTGCCCACCGCGAGCCCGGCGAGGTCGGCGGTGTGCGCGGCCGAACCGCTGCCGGCCGCAGCGGTGCCGGCGCCGGCGACCTGGCCGTAGGCGGTCGTCGCGCCCCACTGGAACTCGAAGTCCGTGTTCGCGGTCGTCGGATCGACGGTGCCGTTGAGGGTCGCCGACGCGGTCGTCACCGACGTCGCCGGGGCGGTCGCGAGCCCGGCAGGGGCCGGGGCCGTGGTGGAGCACGTCGCGGCGCCGTCGACGGACTGGACGCTGAACGCCGAGATCGTGCCCGCGTCGCCGTTGACGACGTCGAAGACGCGCAAGGTCCAGTTGCCCTGCAGCGGGTGGCCGCTGAACTTCGAGAGCGGCTCGTTGGGCCTGTAGGCGCCGGTGATCGCCGGGAGCGGGGTGGAAGTCGCGGCCGGGAGGTCCTGGATCCCGGACGGCGCGTCGTCGTCGAACACGACGCCGTTGAAGCCCAGCGCTCGCACGCCGGATTGCCCGCCGCCGGGCCGTTCGAACAGCTCGATCCGCGTTCCGTCGGGCGAGGTGAGGCGGGCCTGCAGGTCACCGGGCCACGTGTGGTTCGTCGTGACCGTCACGCGCAGCTCGTCGACCGTCCCGGCCGTCGGGACGTTCGCCGTGATGGTCGGGCCGATGAAGATCTGCCCGTTCGCCGCCGCGTCCGGGATCGAGGCGGGCAGCGCCGAGGTCGCGGGATAGACCGTGCCGCCGCGCGTGCCGAGGTCGAGCGTCAGCGGCGCCACCGCGTCGCCCTGGTCGGAGTGCACCGCGAGGCTCAGCGCGACGATCGTCGTGCACGGCAGCGAGGCCGGCAGCGTGATCGCGAACGGGATGTCGCCGGTGTCGACAGCCTCGACCGCGAGGTTCGGGTACACGACGGTCGGCTGGCCGACCGTGACGCCCGCGGTCGTCGACGACAGCGTCGCCGTCACGCCGGTGAGCTGCGCTGCCGTCGTGTTGCGCAGCGGGATCCTCAGGCGCGCGGTCTCGCCGCTCTCCGCGCGCGCGTCGCCGTCACCGAGCGGCGCCGGATCGGTGACGGTCGGCGCGGAGGCCGTCGCGACCGAGATCGGCGGCAGGTCGAACGCGGCGGTGGCGCGCGTGGTCTCCGCGCTGGGGTCCTTCGCGCTGTAGCCCATTCCGCGGATGGCGAACACTTGCCAGATCTGTGTGTGGCGCGTACCACCGGCCACCTGATCGGCGAGCAGGATCGCGTCGCGAGCGTCGAGGAAGGAGGGGTTGGAGGGCGAGAGGCGCATCGCCTCCGTGACGAGTCCGCGCGTGACCACGGCGCCCAGAGCCGTGCGCAGATCCCACAGCGTCTCGGCCCACAGTCGCCCTCGTCGTGGACCTCGAAGCGCGAGTAGCGGTCGGGAGGCGGCCCCGGGACCGTGCCGTAGTCGCCGATGTAGCCCATGTCGCCGAAGTCCCAGCCGCCCGCGCCGACCGTCGGGTTGCCCGGGCACTTCGTCGCGTTCGTCGAGCCGACGGGGCAGTCGAGCGCGTTGCGGCGGATGCCGGTGTCGGTGTCGTTCGTCGAGTACTCGCCCAGCGGGATCTCGCCGACGGCGGCCGTGTCGGTCACGTAACCCTGGGCGACCAGGTAGTCCATCGCGTAGAAGTCGCTCCAACCCTCGCCCATGGCCCGCGACTGACGCGCGCTGAGCCCGCCGCCGAGGCCGTTGTTGTGCAGCCGGTTCGACAGCCCGTGGGTGTACTCGTGGTAGACGACCGCCGCGTCCTCGCCGGAGTTCACGACCGGGTTCGTGAACAGGTACATCTGCATCCGCGGGCTTGTGCCGTCGGCGCCCGTGGCCATGTTCGCGTTGTTGAAGCCGCTGACGTCGTCGGCCTCGGCATTGACCTGGTCGTTGCCGCCGGTGCCGCCGAACTCGAAGTTGTGCGATGCGTTCGTGAAGCCGATCGGCGCGGCCGCGAGCCAGTCGTGGAACGTGTTGACGAAGTAGAAGAGCTGCGTGGTGTTCTGGGCGCGGTTGGTCGGCTCGCCGGCGCGCGTGGCGGCGGTGCCGCTCCAGGTGCAGATGGAGGTGAAGACCGACGCGACGCCGGGGCCTGCGCACGCGACGGAGGTCTGCGGGTAGATCCAGTCGGTGCCGGCGCTCGGGGGGATGTCCTCGCCGGCATTGAAGCCGTTGGGCGCGCCGACGTCGGCGTACGCGTGCGCGTTGCGGCCGTCGAGCTTGCTCGGCGACGTGAGCGTCGAGCGGTTCATCCACTGCGGGTCGGCCGCGAGGTCGACGGTGTGGGCGGCGCCGCCCGGTCCGGCCGCGCCCGGGTGGTAGTCGTAGACGCTGGCGTTGCTCGCGAACTGGGTCAGCGAGGAGCGCGCGAGCACCTTGCCTGTGGCGGCGTCGATCGCCTCGTCGTAGACGTACGGGTCGTCGCCGGCGACGGTCAACCGCCAGGCGAGGCGGTCGCCGTCCTTGTCGGCGAACGCGACGAGGCGGGCCGTGTCGCCGTTGGCGAACTTGGTTGCCCGGTCGGTGGTGGTCGCGCTGCTCGCGGCCGGCGCGGTGGTGGCCGTGCCGACGTCGCGCTGCGCGGCGGCGAGCGCTTCGGAGGCCGTGAGATCGGGCGCCGTGGTCGCGAGAGCGAGGTCGTGCACGAGCGAGCCGGTGACGTTGACGATCCGCCCGTCCTTGGCGACGTTGACGGTCAGCAGGTTGTCGTAGGAGTCCAGGCCGCGGGTTGTCTGGCGCCAGGTGAGGTGGGTGACGCCGTTGGGCGACGTGTAGCGCGCGGCCAGGCGCAGCTGGGCGAGGTCCGCGCTGTCGAGCCCGAAGAGCTCGGTGCGATCGCGAACGTAGTCCATCGCGATGCTCTCCGCGTCGCCGGTGGCGGGGGCGCTCAGCAGGTCGTCCGTGCGGCTGAGGGAGCGGATGCCGCCGCCGGTGCGGTCGACGCCGACGGTCACGCCGCTGGTGCGCTTCGCGGCGGCGTCGCGGGCGTCCCTCGTGTGTTGCGCGACCTTGGCGACGTCGTCGCGGCGGACGTCGAAGTTCGCCTTGCCCTGCGACTGCGACGGCGACTGCGCGGCGGGCGCGGCCGGCGCGGCGGCGAGGGCGAGCAGGCCGACGACGCCTATGACCGTCCGGACACGTGTCGTGCTGCGTTGCACCTCGCCCCACCCCTCCCTGGCCTCGAACGCCACCGTTCACGGGACTCTACGACCGGCCCGCGGGCGCGTCAACGCGAGCCTGGCGGATCGTTCAGGCGGTCGCGAACGCCAGCAGCGTGAGGCAGACCGCCACCTCGGTGAGCGCGACCGTCGCGCCGAGCGTGTCGCCGGTGCGCCCGCCGATCGCGCGTCGCGCCCACGCGCTCGCGACCAGCGCGACGACGGCGCCTGCTGCCACGGCGGCGAGGCCCTCGACGGGCCCGGCCACGAGGATCGCGATCGCGAGGCTCGCGACGCCCGCGACGGCGAGGGAGGCGGCGGGCGGGTCGAAGGCGGCGCCGAGGCCGTCGGGTCGGGCGGGCGGCGTGGCGGCGGCGTGCAGCAGCACCGCGGCACGCCCGATCACCGCCGCGACGACGAGCGCTCGGAGCGCTTGCTCGTCGCCGAGTTGCGCGAGTGCGGCGGTGAGCAGGAGCCCCCAGCCGAGGAGGGCGAGCGTGCCGAAGACACCCGTCGCCGGGTCGCGCATGACGGCCAGCCGGCGCTCGCGGTCGCCGCGCACGCCGAGGCCGTCGGCGCAGTCCGCTAGGCCGTCCTGGTGCAGCCCGCCGGTGACGAGGACGAGGACGGCGAGCGCCAGCACCGACGCGACGGTCGGGCCGAAGAGCGGCGCGGTGGCGTAGCGCGTCGCGCCCGCGAGCCCGCCGACGAGCGCTCCCACGATCGGAAACCACGCGGCGGCGGCGCGGAGGTCGGTGCCGGCGCGCGACCGGATCGGGACGACGGTGAGGAAGGCGACCGCGGTGATGAGGCCACCGACCGTGCGGCGCATGAGGGACGCGGCGCCGGGCGGTGAGGTCGTGGTCCGGGGGTTTGCGGCCGCCTCGGCAGCGGCGGCTGCCTGCTCGCCCGGACCGCGCGGCGTCGGGCTCGGCGCTTGGCCCGGGCCGCCACCGCCGCGCGCGGTGCTCGCGGGGTTGGCGGGGGAGGCCGTCGGGTTCGGCGCATCGTCCCGGCCGCCACCGCCCCGCGGGGTGCTCGCGGGGTTGGCGCGGGCGGCCGTCGGGTTTGGCGCCTCGACCGGGCCGCCACCGCCCCGCGCGGTGCTCACGGGTTCGGTGCCGACGGGCGTCGGCCTTGGCGCCTCGCCCCGGCCGCCACCGCCGCGCGCGGTGCTCACGGGCTCGGCGGGCGCGCGCGATCGACGCCCGCTTCGACGAACGTCGACATCTCGCGGTGCAGCGCGCCCGCGGCCTCGACGATCGGCAGCGCGAGCAGGCCGCCGGAGGCCTCGCCGAGGCGCAGCCGGAGGTCGAGCAGGGGCTCGAGCCCGAGCTCGGCGAGCACGAGCGCATGGCCGGGCTCGCTCGAGCGATGCGCGGCGATGAGGTGCTCGCCGGCGGCCGGCTGCAGTCCGACGGCCGCGAGCGCCGCCGCGCCGACCGCGTAGCCGTCGAGGATGACCGGCAGCCGCAGGGCGATGGCCTCGAGCACGGCTCCGGCGAGCGCGGCGAGCTCCAGGCCGCCGACGGCGAGCAGCGCCTCGCGCGCGGGCAGCGGCGATCCGTGGCGCTCGATCGCCACTGCCACTACGGCGCGCTTTCGCTCGACGCCGGCCGCGTCGAGGCCGGTGCCGCGGCCGACGGTGGCCTCGGGCGGTGCGCCGGTCAGCGCGCAGGTGAGCGCCGCGGTCGTGGCCGTGTTGCCGATCCCGATCTCGCCGAGCACGAGGCAGTCGACGCCGCGCTCGGCGAGCTGGTTCGCGAGGCTCGCGCCGGTGGCGAGCGCCGCGTCGAGCTGCGCCGGCGTGAGCGCGGGCCCGGCGAGCATGTCGGCGCTGCCGGGGACGATCTTCGCGTCGTGGACGCCGCGCGGCGTCGGGCCGAGCAGGCCGACGTCGGCGACGAGCAGCTCATGTCCGCCGCGCCGCGCGAGCACCCCGACGGCCGTCTCGCCGCGGGCGGCTGCGGCCGTGACCTGGGCCGACACCTCGCCATCGAACAGGCTCGTGCCGTGGACGACGTGCCCGTGGTCGGCGGCGCAGACGAGCACGCCCGCGTGGATCGAGGACGGCGGCGGCGCGCCGGTGATGGTCGCCCAGCGCTCGATCAGCGCCTCGAGCGCGCCGAGGCTGCCGGCGGGCTTGACGAGCGCGTCGAGGCGATCGCGCGCGGCGATCGCGGCGGCGCGGTCCGGGCTCGGTGGGGTCCCTGCACTGGTGCGGCGGGCGGGGGTCGCGGCGCCGCGCGGCGCGGCTTCGCGCCAGCGACCCTCCATCACGACCTCGTCGAGCCCGACCCGCGACGACCAGCCCGCCGCCTCGAGGCCCGGTCGCTGCGGGCGCTCGTCCGGCCAGCCGACGCAGAGGTACGCGATCGGATCGACCCGGGCCGGGATGCCGAGCAGCTCGCGCAGGTCGTCCGGGCGGTAGTAGCTCACCCAGCCGACCCCGAGCCCCTCCGCGCGGGCCGCGAGCCACAGGTTCTCGACCGCGCACGCCGTGCTGTAGACGTCGGTCTCGGGGATCGTGCCGCGGCCGAGCACCTCGACCGCCGGGTCGCCGTGGTCGCAGCAGACGCAGACGCCGAGCGGCGCCTCGACGACGCCCTCGATCTTCTGGTCGAGGAACTGGCGCGCGCGGGCGTCGAAGCGATCGGCTTGGCGCAGGCGCTCGCGCTGGGCGAGCCGGCGGATCGCGATGCGCGTCTGCAGCTCCGACACCACGATGAGCCGCCACGGCTGCATGAGGCCGACGGACGGCGCGCGATGCGCGGCCTCGAGCACGCGGCGCAGCACCTCCGCCGGGATCTCGTCAGGACGAAAGCGCCGGATGTCGCGCCGGTCGGCGATCACGCGGTGCACCGCGGCGCGGGCCTCGTCGCCGTAGCGCCAGCCGCGCGGGTCGGCCGCGCGCTGCGCCGCGCGCGACGCGTCGAAGCCCGGCGGGGTCGGCGGTCGCACGAGGTGGTCGGGGGCGGGCACGACGGCAAGCCTAGAGGCGGGCGGTACGATGGCCGCCTTCAAGCGTGGCGGTGCGAGGAACCCGGTGAGAGTCCGGGACGGTCGCGCCACTGTGACCCGGCGTTCGCCCCGGGGAGTCAGGAACTCGTCCGCCGCGAGCCCTTCCAGTCCGGGACGCCAGATCCCGTGGAGGTACCGCATGGTCGCCGAGGTCGCCGCAAGACGGATCCCCCACCGGGATCGCTCGATCCCGTGAGGCGCCTGCTCCTCGTCCGCCACGCGGCCACGCACGCCACGCGTGCCGCGACGTTCCCCACCGACGAGCCGCTCGACGAGCGCGGCCGCACCGAGGCCGCCTCGCTCGCCGTGCGCCTGCCGTGCCGGTTCGAGCTGCTGTGCAGCCCCGCGCTGCGCTGCGCGCAGACCGCCGCCGCCGCGGGCCTTGCCGACGCGCGCGCCGAGCCATCGCTCGCGGAGTGCGACTTCGGCGCGTGGGCGGGGCGCTCGCTCGCCGAGATCCACGCGGACGATCCGCTGGCCGCGGGCGCCTGGATGACCGACCCCGCGGCGTGCCCGCACGGCGGCGAGTCGCTGCGCGCGTTCTCGGAGCGCGTCGCGAGCTGGCTGGACGAGCAGGCGCGCCTCGACGGCCGCGCGGTCGCGATCACGCACGGCGGCGTCGTCAAGGCGGCGGTCGTGCACGCGCTCGCCGCGCCGCTCGACGCGTTCTGGCGGATCGACGTGAGCCCGCTGTCGATCACCGAGTTGCACGCCCACGACGGCCGCTGGACGGTCACCCGTGTGAACGCTGCGCCGAGCACCTGGCGCCCTTCCGTCGCGCGGCAGCGCCGCACCGAAGCGGGGGTGCGATCGTGACCGCGCTCGTCGGGGGCTACGCGGCCGACGTCCTCTTCGGCGATCCGCGGCGCTGGCATCCGGTGGCGGGCTTCGGGAACGTCGCGCTCGCGGTCGAGCGGGCGACGTACAAGCCCACCCGGCTGCGCGGGACGCTGCACGCGGCCGGCCTCGTCGTCGCGGCGGCGGCGGGCGGCGAGCTGCTCGCCCGCGCGGCGAAGCGCGCCGGTGCCGGGCGCGGGGTGGCGCTGGCCGCGATCACGTGGGCGTCGCTGGGCGGGCGCTCGCTCGCGGGCGAGGCGCAACGGCTGGCCACGTGCATCGAGCTCGGCGACCTCGACGGCGCGTGCGCCGCGCTGCCCTCGCTGTGCGGTCGCGACCCCGCCGGCCTCGACGACGCGCAGCTGTGCCGCGCCGCCGTCGAGTCCGTCGCCGAGAACACGAGCGACGCGGTCGTCGGCGCGCTCGTGTGGGGAGCGATCGCGGGCCCGGCGGGCGTCGCCGCGTACCGCGCCGCGAACACGCTCGACGCGATGGTGGGTCATCGCAGCGAGCGCTACGAGTCCTACGGCTGGGCCGCGGCGCGCCTCGACGACCTCATGAGCTGGCCCGCCGCACGCGCCACGGCTGTCCTGACCGCGCTGTGCGCCACGACGGTCGACGGCTCGGCGCGGGCGACGTGGCGCACCGTGCTCCGCGACGGCGCCGCGCATCCGAGCCCGAACGCCGGCCGCGCCGAAGCGGCGTTCGCGGGCGCGCTCGGCGTGCGGCTGGGCGGGCCGCTGGCGTACGCGGGCGTCGCGGAGCTGCGGCCACGCTCGGCAACGGCTGGCCGCCGCGCACGGACGACGTCCATCGTGCCGCGCGCCTGTCGCGAGCGGTGGGCCTGTCGGCGGTGCTCGCGTGCGCGGCGCTGCGCACGGCGCGAACGCGGTGGGGCGCGCGGGCGCTGTCCGCCGGCCTTGGCGCGGCCGCGCGGTGGAGCGCGCCGGCGGCCGGCCCCGGCTCGCACGGCCGGGGACGCGGCACCACGGGCGCGGCACCGTGGCGCGAGGCCGCTCGATGAACGGCGCGATCCTCGTCTGCGGCACGCACTCGGATGCCGGCAAGTCCGTGGTGACCGCGGGCATCTGCCGCTGGCTGCATCGGCAGGGGGTCAGCGTCGCGCCGTTCAAGGCGCAGAACATGGCGCTGAACTCGGTCGTAGCTCCCGACGGCAGCGAGATCGGGCGCGCGCAGGCCGTGCAGGCGGCTGCCGCGGGCATCGAGCCGGAGGCCGCCATGAACCCGATCCTCATCAAGCCGTCGGGCGAGCGCCACAGTCAGGTCATCGTCATGGGCAAGCCCTATGCGGACGCGAACGCGCGCTCCTACCAGTCGCTGAAGCACGAGCTGCGGCCGATCGTTGCCCGCGCGTTGAACGACCTGCGCGAGCGCTTCGACGTCGTCGTCTGCGAGGGCGCGGGCAGCCCTGCCGAGATCAACCTGCGCCACGCCGATCTCACGAACCTCGGCCTCGCACGCGAGGCCGGGCTGCCCGTGCTCGTCGTCGGCGACATCGACCGCGGCGGCGTGTTCGCGTCGCTCTTCGGCACGCTCGCGCTGCTGAGCGCCGAGGACCAGGCGCACGTCGCGGGCTTTGTCATCAACAAGTTCCGCGGTGACACTTCGATCCTCGCTCCGGGGTTGACGCAGATCGAAGGTCTGACTGGCCGGCCCGTGCTCGGGGTGCTGCCGCACGTCGAGGACCTGTGGATGGACGTCGAGGACTCGCTGGCGCTGGAGGCGCCGCGCCCGGAAGGCGCCGCGGGCGCCGACACGCTCGACGTCGTGGTCGTGCGCTTGCGCTGGATGAGCAACTTCACCGACCTCGACGCGCTCGCCGCCGAGCCGGGCGTGCGCGTGCGCTTCACGCGCTCGGTCGCCGACGTCGAGCGCGCGGATCTGCTCGTCGTGCCCGGCACGAAGGCGACGGTCGAGGACCTCGCGCGCCTGCGTGCCGCCGGCCTGGATCGCGCGATCGTGGCGCGGGCCGCGGCTGGCGCGCCGATCCTCGGCATCTGCGGCGGCTACCAGCTCCTCGGCGAGCGGATCGCCGACGACGTCGAGTCCGGCCAGGGCGAGGTCGCGGGGCTCGCCGTCCTGCCGGTCACGACGACGTTCGAGCCGTCGAAGGTGCTGCGCCGCCGCGCAGGCAACTGCGCCTGGCTGGGCACGGAGGCGAGCGGCTACGAGATCCGCCACGGCCGGGTCGCACGGCACGGCGGCGACGCGCTCCTCGTCGCCGGCGACGGCGAGCCCGACGGCTGCCGCGCCGGCAACGTCCTCGGCACGTCGTGGCACGGTGCGCTCGAGCACGACGCGTTTCGCCGCGCGCTGCTGCGCGCGGTCGCGGCGGCGCGGGGCCGGCGCTTCGAACCGGGCACGGGCTCGTTCGCCGCGGCCCGCGAGCGCAGGCTCGACGTCCTCGGCGACCTCGTCGCCGACCACGTCGACACCGAGCGCCTCACGACCCTGATCGAGGGCGGCGTCCCCGCCGGCCTGCCCACCATCCAGACGGAGGTGCGCCCGTGCTGCGCTTCGTGACGACCGCCGACACCGAGATCCTCGCCGCGGCCGCGGCTGCCTCGAACCTGCCCGGCGACTTCCCGGAGGTGCGCTGCGCGAACCCGGGGACGTCGGCCGACGACGCCATCCTCGTCGAGGGGCTGTGCGGCGACGGCGCGCGCGTCGTGCTGTGCCGCGTGCTCGGCGGGCGGCGCGGCTGGCCCGGCTTCGACCTGCTGCGCGAGCGCTGCCGCTCGGACGGCATCGCGCTGCTCGCGTTAGGCGGGGAGGCCCAGCCCGACGCCGAGATGACCGGCCTGTCGCTCGCGCCGGCGGGCGCCGTCGCGCAGGCCGGCGAGTACCTGCGCCACGGCGACGTCGGCAACGTCGAGCAGTTGCTGCGCTTCCTCGCGGACACGTTCTTGCTCGAGGGGTTCGGCTTCGAGGCGCCGCGCGAGGTGGCCGACCTCGGCGTGTACCTGCCGGGCGTCGGGGACGTCGAGCTGCGAGAGGCGCTCCAGGGCCACGACCCGGCGCGGCCGACGGTCGGGATCTGCTTCTACCGCTCGCACCGCCTGACCGGCAACACGGCGTTCGTCGACGCGCTGTGCGCCGCGCTACAGGACGCGGGAGCGAACGCGCTCGCGGTCTGGAGCTACACGCTGCGCCGCGACGCCGACGGCCGGGTCCCGGCGTTGACGCTTCTCGACGGCGTGGTCGACGCGCTCATCACGACGATGCTCGCGACCGGTGGCAGTGGCGTCGCCGACAACGCGGCCGCGGCAGGCGAGGGGGTCGGCGAGCAGTGGCAGGAGTGGGATGCGCGTGCGTTGGCGGCGCTCGACGTGCCGGTGTTCCAGGCCGTCTGCGCGACCGGCTCGCGCGCCGCGTGGCTCGAGTCGGACTCCGGCCTGAAGCCGCTGGACGCCGCCACGCAGGTCGCGATCCCTGAGTTCGACGGGCGCATCCTCGCCGGCGTGATCTCGTTCAAGGAGCGCGACGACAGCGGCGGCTTCCCCGTCGCTCGCTACGTCCCCGACGTCGAGCGCTGCGCGCGGGTCGCGCGGCTGGCGGTGCGCAGCGCGCGGTTGCGCCACCTGCCGGCGTCGCAGCGTCGCGTCGCGATGCTGCTGACGAGCTTTCCCACGAAGCACGCGAAGGTCGGGATGGCCGTCGGGCTGGACACGCCGGCGAGTGCGCTGCGGCTGCTCGACGCGCTGCACGCGGACGGCATGCGCGTGGATCGGCCGTTCGAGCACGGCGACGAGCTCATGCACGCGCTGATCGCGTCCGGCGGGCATGACCCCGAGTTCCTCACCGACGAGCAACTCGCGTCGTCTGCGCTGCGCCTCCCGGTCGCGTCGTACCTGTCGTGGTACGAGACGCTGCCGCTCTCGATGCGCGATGCGATCGAGGAGCGCTGGGGCCCGCCGCCCGGCGATCGCTACCTCGACGGCGACGACTTCGTCATCGCGGGCCTTTCGCTCGGCAACGTGCTCGTCGCGATCCAGCCGCCACGCGGCTACGGCGAGGACCCGGTCGGCATCTACCACGACCCCGAGCTGCCGCCGACCCACCACTACCTCGCGTGCTACCGCTGGATCGACGCGGCGTGGGGCGCCGACGCGATCGTCCACCTCGGCAAGCACGGGACGCTCGAATGGCTGCCGGGCAAGATGCTCGCGTTGAGCGCTTCGTGCGCGCCGGACGTCGCGCTGGGCGACATGCCGCTCGTCTACCCCTTCGTCGTCAACGACCCCGGCGAGGGCGTGCAGGCCAAGCGCCGCGCGCACGCGGTGATCGTCGACCACCTCGTGCCGCCGATGATGCGCGCGGACACGTACGACGAGATCGCCGAGCTCGAGGCGATGCTCGACGAGTACGCGCGCCTCGAGGTCCTCGACCCGCCGAAGCTGCCCGCGCTGGCGGCGCGGATCTGGGCCGGGATCGAGAAGGCGAACCTGCAGTCGGACCTGGGTGTCTCCGAGCGCCCCGACGACCTCGGTGCGCTCGTCGAGCACATCGACGGCTACCTCTGCGAGGTGAAGGACATCCAGATCAAGGACGGCCTGCACGTCCTCGGCGTGGTGCCTTCGGGAGATCAGCTCCGCGGCCTCACCGCGGCGATGCTGCGGCTGGGGTCGGGCGAGGTGCCGGGCCTGCGGCGCGCGGTCGGCGCGGCGTTCGGGCTCGATGAGGAAGCGCTGGTGGCGGCGCCGGGCGCGCCCGCCCCCTCCGCTTCCTCCGCTCCCCTTGAGCAGGGCGTCGTGGCGCTCGTCGATCGCTTTCCGGGTCCTTCGACCAGCGCGGGCGATCTGGTCGACCGGCTGGAAGCCGCGCAGATGGCGCTGCTCGACGCGCTCGCGGTGCGCAGCTGGGACGCGGGCGCGACGAGCGAGGTGTGCTTCGAGGTCCTCGGCCGCGCCGACGCGGGCGTCGAGCGCGTGCTGCGCTTCGCGGCCACCGAGGTCGTGCCGCGGATTCGCCGCACGCCCGACGAGCTCAGCCATATCGTCGACGCTCTGAACGGCCGCCACGTGCCCGCCGGGCCATCGGGCGCGCCGACCCGCGGGCGGCTCGACGTGCTCCCGACCGGGCGCAACTTCTACTCCGTCGACCCGCGCGCGCTGCCGTCCGAGCTGTCCTACGAGGTCGGCTGCAAGCTCGCCGACGCGCTGCTCGCACGCCATTCGAAGGACACCGGCGAGCTGCCGCGGATGGTCGGCCTCGTCGCGTGGGGCACGGCGGCGATGCGCACCCAGGGCGACGACGTCGCGGAGATCCTCGCCTTGCTCGGCGTCCGGCCGACGTGGCATCCGGAGTCGCGCCGGGTCACGGGGATCGAGGTCGTGCCGCTGGCAGAGTTCGGTCGCCCGCGCATCGATGTCACCGTCCGCATCTCGGGCTTCTTCCGCGACGCGTTCCCGCACCTCGTCGCGCTGCTCGACGAGGCGGTGTCGCGCGTGGCCTCCCTGGACGAGCCCGAGGAGCGGAACTTCGTCGCCGCGCACGCGCGCGCCGACGCCGAGCGGCTGGCGCTCGAGCTGGGCGCGCAGCCCGCATGGCGGCGCGCGACGACGCGCATCTTCGGCTCGAAGCCCGGCACGTACGGCGCGGGCCTGCTGCAGCTGCTCGACGCCCGCGACTGGCGCGACGACGCGGACCTGGCCGCCGTCTACGAGGCGTGGGGTGGCTACGCGTACGGCCGCGGGCTCGACGGGGCGGCTGCGGCCGAGCCGATGCGCGACTGCTACGCGCGGATCGACGTCGCGGTGAAGAACGTCGACTCGCGCGAGCACGACATCCTCGACTCCGACGACTACTACCAGTACCACGGCGGCATGATCGCGACGGTGCGCGCGCTGACCGGTCGCGATCCGGCCGCCTACCTCGGCGACAGCAGCGATCCGTCGCGGGTCGTCGCTCGCACGCTGGCGGAGGAGACGCGCCGCGTGTTCCGCGCGCGGGTCGCGAACCCCAGGTGGATCGCGTCGATGATCCGCCACGGCTACAAGGGCGCGGTCGAGCTGTCGGCGACCGTCGACTACCTGTTCGGCTACGACGCGACCGCGGGCGTCGCCGAGGACTGGATGTACGAGCAGGTCGCGGCGAAGTACCTGCTCGACGAGGACGTCGCGGCGTTCATGGCGCAGTCGAATCCGTGGGCGGCGCGGGGCATCGCTGAGAAGCTGCTGGAGGCCGCGGAGCGCGGCATGTGGGCGGCCCCGGAGGACACGACGCTGGCCGGCATCCGCGAGCGCTTCCTGTCGCTCGAGGGCGAGCTCGAGGAGGCGCAGGCGTGACCGGCCTTCGCGTGACCCCCTTTCCCCTCAGCGCGATCGTCGGCCAGGCGGCTCTCGTCGAGGCGCTGCTCGTCAACGCGGTGGCGCCTTCGGTGGGTGGCGTGCTCGTGCGCGGTGAGCGCGGCACGGCGAAGTCGACGGCGGTGCGCGCGCTCGCGCCGCTGCTGCCTCCGGTCGAGGCCGCGGTCGCGGAGACGTTCGCCTTCGGTCCCGGCGAGCGGGCGCCCGGCGGCGATGTGCCGCTCGACGCGCCCACCGCGCCGCGGCCCGCGCCGCTCGTCGAGCTGCCGCTCGGCACGACCCTGGACCGCCTCGTCGGCTCGCTCGACCTCGGCCGCGCGCTCGCCGGCGAGCAGGCGTTCGAAGCCGGGCTGCTCGCCCGCGCCCACCGCGGGATCCTCTACGTCGACGAGGTCAACCTGCTCCCCGACCACCTCGTCGACGCTCTCCTCGACGCCGCCGCGACGGGCGTCGCGCGGGTCGAGCGCGAGGCCGTCTCAGCCGTGCACGCGGCGCGCTTCCTCCTCGTCGGGACGATGAACGTCGAGGAGGGCGAGCTGCGCCCGCAGCTGCTCGACCGCTTCGGGCTGGGCGTCGAGGTGCGCGCGCCCAAGGATCCTGCGCAGCGCGCGGAGATCGTGCGTCGCCGGCTCGCCTTCGACCGCGACCCCGCGACGTTCGCGCGCACCTGGGAGGAGGCCGAGCGCGAGCTGGCCGCCCGGATCGCGGCGGCGCGCGCGCGGCTGGATGCTGTGCGCCTGCCCGAGCGCGAGCTCCTGCGGATCACTGGCGCGTGCGCGGCTCTTGGCGTCGACGGCGTGCGCGGCGACATCGTCACCGCGCAGGCGGCGCGCGCGCTCGCCGCGCTCGACGGCGCGGAAGAGGTCGGCGAGGAGCACGTGCGCCGGGCAGCCACGCTGGCGCTCGCGCACCGCCGCCGCCGCGACCCGCTCGACGGCCGCCTGCCCGATCCCGACGACATCGACCGTGCGCTCGACGACGCCGGCGGCCCGCCGGACGAGGACCCGCCGCCGCGGGGCGGCGGGGGCGGTCACAACGGCAGCGACGGCGAGGCGCGCGGCCCCGCGCGCGCGTCTCGCGCAAGCGAGTCCGCGGGAGCGCCCCGGGGACCCGCGCGTGCGCCGGAGCCTGACCGCCCCACCGCCCCCTGGCCGCGCGCCGGCGACGAGGCCCCGCAGCCGGGCCACGGCCCGCTCCAGCCGCGCGAGGGCGGCTCGCGTGGCGGCGACGACGAGCCGAGCCCTCGCGTGCCCGCGGGCGAGCGCCGCGACGCCCCGGCGCTCGCGCACATCCCGCCCGGCGTGCTCGTCCTCACCGGGACGGGCGAAGGCCCGGCCGGCCGCCGCGCGCGCACGCGCGGTACCGGCGCGGGCTCGATCGACAGCCGCCCCGCCCGCCCGGGCAGCGACGACGTCGCCTTGGTCGCGAGCCTGCGAGAGCGGTTGCTTGCCGGCGAGCCAGGGCCGACCCCCGACACCGACACGGGCTCGCTCCGGCGCGAAGGTCTGCGCAAGGGCTCGCCCGGCGCCGCAGGCCGGCCGCGCGATGACGCGACGCGCGCCGAGGGCCACGCGAGCGATGGCTCGCCGGGCGCCGAGGGTCTGCTGCGCCACGAGCCACCGGGCGCCGCTGCGGGCCGCCGTGTCCTCGCCCCCGCAGACCTGCGCGAGCACGTCCGCGCCGGGCGCGAGGCGACGTTCGTCTGCCTCGTCGTCGACGCCAGCGGCTCGATGGGCGCGCGCCGGCGCCTCGCGCGCGTGAAGGGGGCGCTCATCGCGTTGCTGCGCGACGCCTACACGCGCCGTGACCGCGTCGCCGTCATCGCCTTCCGCGACAGCGCCGCCCGCGTGCTCGTGCAGCCCGGAGCGCCGCTGGCCGTCGCCGCGGCGGCGCTGCGCGAGTTGCCCACCGGCGGGCGCACACCGCTCGCCGCCGGCCTCGACGCCGCCGAGCAGCTCATCCGCCGCGAGGCGTTGCGCGAGCCGGGCCGGCGGGCGATCGCGGTCGTGCTTACCGACGGGCGCGTCGCCGACCCCGACGGCGAGATACCGCTCGCCGCCGCGCGGCTCGGGCGCGCCGCTGCCGCGGTCCACGTCGTCGACACCGAGGACGGGCCGGTGCGCCTCGGGCTCGCCACACAGCTTGCGCGCGCCGCCGGCGGGCAGGTCCACCGGCTCGCCGACACCACGAAGAGGAGCGCCGCATGACGGATCCCGAGGCCACGCCGCTCGCGCGCCACGGCGCCGGCGTCGACGTCCCGCATCGCCCCGGCGACAAGGGCAGCGCCGAGCCCAAGCGCCGCAAGCCGCGCGACAAGCCGCTCGTCGCGGTCATCACCGGCCACGGCAAGGGCAAGAGCACGTCGGCGTTCGGGATGCTGCTGCGCTCGTGGGCGCGCGGCTACCGCTGCGGCGTGTTCCAGTTCGTGAAGTCCGGCAAGTGGAAGGTGGGTGAGGCGAAGGCGGCCGCCGCGCTCGGCGGGATCGACTGGGAGAAGATGGGCGACGGCTGGTCGTGGCTGTCGAAGGACCTCGGCGAGTCCGCGGATCTCGCCCGCGAAGGGTGGGCGGAGGTCAAGCGCGCGATCGCCGCCGAGCGTTACGAGTTCCTCCTGCTCGACGAGATCACGTACCCGATCAAGTGGGGCTGGATCGAGGTGGACGACGTCGTCGCCACGCTGCGCGACCGGCCCGGCTTCCAGCACGTCGTCATCACCGGCCGCGACGCCGCGCCCGAGCTGCTCGAGCTCGCGGATCTCGTGTCGGAGGTCGTGAAGGTCAAGCATCCGATGGACGAGGGGATCCGCGCCCAGCAAGGGATCGAGTGGTAGACGTCCTGCTCATCCTCGACGGCGCGAGCGAGCCGTTGCGCGGCGACGAGCCGACGAGCCTCGAGCTGGCGCGGACCCCCGCCCTCGACCGCCTCGCGCGCGAAGGCGAGCTGACGCGGCTGCGGACGATCGCCCCGGGCCTCGCGCCCGGCTCCGAAGTGGCGATCCCGGCGCTGCTGGGCTGGACCCCGACCGCCCCCGTCGATCGGGCGGCGCTCGAGGCCGCGGCGTACGGGATCGAGGTCCGGGAGGGGGAGCGGGCGTGGAGGATCGACGTGCTGGCCGCCGCGCCCGGGCTGCCGCTTGCGGTGGCGCGGGGCGCTGAGGCTGCGGTGGTGCGGGGCGCGGAGGTTGCGCCGCAGCGTGCGGTGGTGGGGGGCGCGGAGGATGCGCGGCGGCGTGCGGTGGCGCGGAGCGCGGAGGATGCGCCGCAGCGTGCGGTGGCGCGGGGCGCGGAGGTTGCGGCTGAAGGCCGCGCGGAGGGCGTGAACCGCGCTGCGGAGGTTGCGATGGCGGGCGCGATCGTGTCGCTGCTCGGCGGCGCCCCGGGGCATGTCGTGCACCGCCTCGCCGGACATCGCCTGCTGCTTGTCGGCCCTCGTCCGCTGCCTGCTGCCGCGCTCGCGCCCGAGCTGCGCGTCTGGCCCGAGGGCGTCGTGCCGCCGGCCATCCTCGGCCTCGACACGGTCCTTGTCGGCGCGCGTGGCGCGGCCGTCGGCGCCGCGCGGCTCATGGGGGCCGCCACGGTCGTCCCGGCCGGCGCGACCGGCCAGCCCGCCAGCGACCTCGCCGCCAAGGCCCGCGCCGCGATCGCCGCGATGCAGAACGGCGCCGTGCGGGTCGTCGTGCACGTCGGCGGACCGGACGAGGCGGCTCACCTCTGTGACAGGACGGCGAAGGTCGCCGCGATCGAGCGCGCCGACCGCGAGCTCGTCGGACCGCTCGCCGAGGCGGTGCGGCGGGCGCGCGGCACGCTCACGGTCTGCCCGGACCACGGCTGCGACCCGCAGAACGGCATGCACGACGCGGCCGCGGTGCCGTGCGTCGCATGGTCTCCCTCCGACGCGACCCTGCGCCGCGAGCTCGAGCGGGCGTTCGACGCGCCGCAGCTCCGGCTCACCGAGCGTGCCGTCGCGCACCTTCCCGAGTGGGTGCTCCCGAGCCGCGCGGGCCGGAAGCGAGGCGTCCGCGCGGAGACCGCGGGAGTCGCCGCGTGATCCCGCGCGTCGTCGTCGCGGGGACGAGCTCGGGCGCTGGCAAGACGACCGTCGCCTGCGGGCTCATCGGCGCCCTGCGCAACCGCGGCCAGCGCGTGCAGGGCTTCAAGGTCGGCCCCGACTACATCGACCCCAGCTACCACGCCCTCGCCTCCGGGCGCCCCGGCCGGAACCTCGACGCGTTTCTCAGCGGGCCGGATCTCATCGCACCGCTCGTTCGCCACGGCGGAACCGGCGCCGACATCGCCGTCATCGAAGGTGTCATGGGCCTCTTCGACGGAGCCTCCGGCCGCGGCGAGCTCGCCTCGACCGCCCACGTCGCGAAGCTGCTGCGAGCGCCGGTGCTGCTGGTCGTCGACGGCTCGGCGATGGCCCGCTCGGCGGCCGCGATCGTGCACGGCTTCGCGACGTTCGATCCCGAGCTCCACGTGGCGGGGGTTGTCTTCAACCGCGTCGGCTCCGAGCACCACGAGCAGATCCTGCGCGATGCGCTCGAGCCGCTCGGCGTGCCGGTCCTGGGAGCGCTGCGTCGCGACGATCGCGTCGTCGCGCCCGAGCGCCACCTCGGCTTGGTGCCCGCGGGCGAGCGCGAGCAGCGCACGAGCGTCGCGCTCGACACGCTCGCCGGCGCGGTCGAGCGCTACGTCGACGTCGCCTCCATCGAGGCGCTTGCCCGCGCGGCCGCGTCGCCGCCGCCCGGCTCCGCCTGGAGCGCCGAGCCGACCGCGCAACCGGCGCACGGCGCCCGGATCGCGATCGCTCGCGGCCCGGCGTTCTCGTTTCACTACCAGGAGAACCTCGAGCTGCTCGCAGCCGCGGGCGCCGAGCTCGCCCCGTTCGACCCGCTCAGCGACGAGGCGCTGCCGCAAGACTGCGGCGCGCTCATCCTCGCGGGCGGCTTCCCCGAGGTCTTCGGCGAGCAGCTCGCCGCGAACGCGCCGCTGCGCGCGCAGGTCACGGCCTTCGCGGTCGCCGGCAAGCCCGTGCTCGCCGAGTGCGGGGGACTCCTCTATCTCTGCCGGGACCTCGACGGGCATGAGATGTGCGGCGTGATCGGCGCGCGAGCGAGCATGTCGTCGCGACTGACGCTCGGCTACCGCGAGGCGGTCGCCACCACCGCGACGCCGTGGATCGACGCGGGCGAGCGCGTCCGCGGCCACGAGTTTCACTACTCGCAGGTACAGGCGGTGGAGGGCGGCGCGGCGTGGGAGCTGTCGTCGCGGGGCACGTCGCG
Organism: uncultured Actinomycetes bacterium; assembly: GCA_963743055.1. Lineage (GTDB taxonomy): Bacteria > Actinomycetota > Thermoleophilia > Solirubrobacterales > Solirubrobacteraceae > CADCVQ01. Next base: position 494,676 of record CAVUOK010000014.1, read on the forward strand.
GGCTGAGGGCTTCGTCGCGGGCGGGCTGCAGGCGAGCTACCTCCATGTCCAGTGGGCCGCGCACCCGCACCTCGCGCTGCGTTTCGCGCACGCCGCGCGCGCCGCCCGGCTCGCCGCGGCATGACCCTGACGGTGGTCATCGGCGGCACGCGCTCCGGCAAGAGCGCGCACGCCGAACGGCTGGCGCGCGCAACGGCCTTGCCGGTCCGCTACATCGCGACGGCGGACGGCGGAGATCCCTCGATGACGGCGAGGATCGATGCGCACGTCGCCCGTCGCCAGAAGGGCTGGACGACGTTCCAGGCTGGCGAGACGCTCGCCGAGGGCTTCGCGGCGGGCGAGGGCACCTGCGTGCTGCTCGACGGCCTCGGCCCATGGATCGCGACCGCGCTGCATCGTGCCGGGGCCTTCGAGGGGGCGCCGGACGTGCTCGCGCGCGTGAGCGACGCGGTGCTACGCGAGGTCGATCGCGCCGTCGAGGCGGCGGCTGGCGCGGGCGCGGCGATCGTGGTGGCAGAGCAGGCGGGCGAGGGGCTGCTGCCGCCCGACGCCGCGTCGCGCACGTGGCTCGACCTCCTCGGCGATGCGACACAGCGCTTCGCCGCGCGCGCCGAGCGGGTCGATCTCGTCGTCGCGGGGCGCGCGCTGACGATCGCAGGGAGCGGCGTGGGAGGCGAGAGCTCGGGCGACCTCCGCCACCACGGCGACCGCGACGTCCGGCCCGGCGACCAGGATCACGCCGTCAACGTCGTCGCGGGTGGACCGCCGGATTGGCTGCGCGAAGCACTGGCGCACGCGCTCGACGCCGACGCGACGCGCTACCCCGACGACCGCGCCGCGACCCAAGCGCTCGCCGCACTGCATGGCCGCCGCGACGACGAGATCGTCGCCACGAACGGCGCCGCCGAGGCGCTGTGGCTGCTGCCCGCCGCGCTCAGACCGCGCCTCGCCGCCTGCGTGCACCCCGGCTTCACCGAGGCCGAGGCCGCGCTGCGCGCCCACTCCGTGCCGGTCGTGCGCGTCCTGCGCGACCCGGCAAACGGGTTCGCGCTCGATCCCGGCGCGATCCCGGAAGAGGCCGACCTCGTCGTCGTCGGCAACCCCGCCTCGCCTAGCGGCACGCTCGACCCCGCCCACGCGCTCCTCGCGCTGCGCCTCCCCGGCCGCACGATCGCCGTCGACGAGGCCTTCATGGACCTCGTCCCCGGCGAGCCGGGCTCGCTCGTGCGCGAGCGCCTCGACGACGTCATCGTCATCCGCAGCCTCACGAAGGCGCTCGGGATCCCAGGCCTGCGCGCGGGCTACGCCGTGACATCCGCGCGCCTCGCGAACGCCCTTCGCGCCGTCCGCCCGCCCTGGTCGGCCAACGCGCTCGCCCTCGCAGCCCTCGCCGCGACCGCCCGCAGACCCGACGCGCTAAACGCGATCGCCGAGCAAGCGGCGCACCAGCGCGACGACCTCGTCCACCGCCTGCACAAGATCCCCGGAATCCGCACCTGGCCGAGCGCCGCGAACTTCTGCCTGATCGAGGTGCAGGACGGTCCCGCGCTCGTCGCCGCCCTCCGAACGCAGAGCATCGCGGTGCGACCCGCCGCGTCGTTCCCCGGCCTCGGCCCCCACCACATCCGGCTCACCGCTCGCGAGCCGCACGCAAACGCCCGGCTCGTCGAGGCGATCGAGCAAGCGATCGTGGCGCGCTGCGCCTGAGCGCGTCAGGATGGCGTGGTGAGCGCGCCGCGGATCGCCGTCGTCGGAATCGGCGCCGACGGCTGGGCCGGCCTCGGCGACCAGGCCCGCGCCGCGATCCGAGCGGCTGACGAGATCGTCGGGTCCGAGCGCCAGCTCGCCCTGCTGCCCGCGACGGCGACCGGCACGCGCACGCCATGGCCGTCACCGATGGAGTCCCTCCTCGACGACTTGGCGAAGAGAACCCACGACCACACATGCGTCCTCGCCAGCGGCGACCCGATGCTCCACGGCATCGGCGCCACGCTCGCCCGCCGCATCGGCGAGACGCGGCTCGACGTCCATCCGCACCCCTCGGCCTTCGCCATCGCCTGCGCGCGACTCGGCTGGCCGTCGGCCGACGTCGAGCTCGTCAGCACGGTCGCGCGGCCGCCCGAGACCATCGCACGCGTGCTCGCGCCGGGCCGGCGCCTCGTCGTCTACGCCACGGGTGAGGACGGCCCGTCCGCCGTCGCCCGAGTCCTGCGCGCCCGCGGCTACGGGCCCAGCCGCTTCGTCGTCCTCGAGCAGCTCGGCGGCCCGAAGGAGAAGCTCGTCGACGGCACGGCCGCTGCGTGGGGCGCCCGCTGGGCCGATCCGCTGCACGCCATCGCGATCGAGTGCCGCGCCGCGCCCGGCACGGGACTCCTGCCGCGCACCCCCGGCCTGCCCGACGACGCCTACCACGGCGACGGCCAGCTCACCAAGCGCCACACGCGAGCGATCACGCTCGCCGCCCTGCAGCCCACCCCCGGCCAGCTGCTGTGGGACGTCGGCGCCGCCAGCGGCTCGATCGCCATCGAGTGGCTGCGCGCCGAGCCCTCGGCCCGCGCGATCGCGATCGAGCAGCGCGCCGACAGGGCCAAGCAGGCGATCGCCAACGCGCTGCGGCTGGGCGTCCCCGAGCTCGACGTCCGCACGGCCAAGGCGCCGGAGATCCTGAGCCGCCTCCCGCCGCCCGACGCGGTGTTCGTCGGCGGCGGCCTGACGGCGCCCGGCCTCCTCGACACCTGCCGCCAAGCGCTGAACCCCGGCGGCCGGCTCGTCGCCAACGCCGTCACGCTTGAGGGCGAGCAGATCCTGATGGCGGCGCGCGAAGAGCACGGCGGCGAGCTCACCCGGATCGAGATCGCCCAGGCGCAGCCGCTCGGCAGCTTCACCGGCTGGCGCGCGCAGATGCCCGTCGTCCAGTGGACGGTCGTCACGTGACCGTCCACTTCATCGGCGCCGGCCCCGGCGCACCCGATCTGCTCACGCTGCGCGCCCGCGACCTCATCGCGCGCTGCCCCGTCTGCCTGTACGCCGGCGCGCTCGTGCCACCCGAGATCCTCGCCCACGCCCCGCGCCACGCGCGAGCGTTAGACACGCAGCACCTGACGCTCGACGAGATCGTCGCCGAGCTGCGCGCAGCGAACGAGGCGGGCCACGACGTCGCCCGCCTGCACTCCGGCGACCTCTCGATCTACAGCGCCGCCGCCGAGCAGATGCGCCGCCTCGACGAGCTCGACATCCCGTGGGACGTCACGCCCGGCGTCCCCGCGTTCGCGGCCGCCGCGGCCGCGCTGAAGCGCGAGCTCACGATCCCCGGCGTCGCGCAGACGGTCATCCTCACCCGCTACGGCCGCCAAGCCTCGAAGATGCCCGCCGGCGAGGACCTGGGCAGCCTCGCCGAACACGGGGCGACGCTCGTCGTCCACCTCGGCGCGCAGGCGATCGCGGAGATCGTCGCGACGCTCACCCCGCACTACGGCGCGGACTGCCCCGCGGCGGTCGTCGCGCGCGCGAGCTGGCCCGACGAGACCGTCCTCACCGGCACGCTCGCGACGATCGCCGGCCAGACCGCCGAAGCCGGCGTCAAGCGCACCGCGACGATCCTCGTCGGCCCGGCGCTCGCGCCCGAGGGACACCGCGAGAGCCACCTCTACTCAAGCGCGCGCGACCGCCGCCGGTAACGCCCGGGCGCAGGACGCGAAAGTTCGGGGTCGCGCTCCCGATGCGCGCGCGCGGCCCGGCGAGCAGGATCCACGCTGGGGATACCGGCGTGCGACGAAAGGACTCATGAGCGCTCGAGGCGAAGCGGCACACGGTGGTGCCGGCATCACGGCGGCTGGGCTGCGGGACGCGACCAGTGCGCCGCGAAGGGACAGGGCGGTGGCCGTGGTCGTCGCCGCGCGGTTCACGCTGCTGCGCGAGAGCCTCGCCGAAGCGCTCGACGCGCGGCCGCAGATCCGCCTGATGGACACCGTGGCCAGCGCCGGCGAGCTGACCGAGGCCGTCCTGAGGACGTCGCCGGACGCCGTGCTGCTCGACCTCGACGTGCCCGGCAGCCTCGCCACGGCCGCCGTGCTCATCCGCCGCCGCCCCGACCTCGGCATCGTCGCGCTCGGCGCCTTCGACGACGAGCTCGAGGTCATCTCCTGCGCGGAAGCGGGGGTCCGCGGCTTCGTCACGCCCGCCGACGGGCTCGCCCGCCTCGTCGCGGTCCTCGAAGCCGTGGCGGACGAGCGCGCCGGCGCACCGCCGACGATCACCGCTGCGCTGCTGCGCCGCGTCCAGGCAACCGCGCCGCGCGCGGCCGCCCCGCCCTCGCCGCTCACCTCTCGCGAGCTCGACGTGCTGGCGCTGGTCGACGAGGGGCTCTCCAACAAGGAGATCGCGACGCGCCTGCGCATCAAGCTGCCCACCGTCAAGAACCACGTGCACAACATCCTCGAGAAGCTCGCGGTCGACCGCCGCAGCGAGGCCGTCTTCCACATGCGCCGCCTGGGCCTGCTTCCCGGCGCGCATGACGCGGCCGCCATGGATCACCTGGCCCAGTCGGCCTGAACGCGCCGGCGTCACCAGTGCGTGACGTACCCCTCGTCGTCCTCGGGCCGGTGCCCGCGCCCGCGCTTCTGGCGACACAGCGTGCACACGACGTCTGCGCCGTCCTCGATCGTCACGACCCCGTGGGGGTCCACGTAGTCGTGGCGCCGCTCGCCCTCGAACCACACGTGCCCGCAGTCCTCGCACGGAACCGTGTTCGGGTGCGGCCGCCCGATCTCGCCGGCGCTCATCGGCTCGACGCCGCCCGCGCCGCGCCCTGGCGCGCGGAGAGATGCCCCATCGAGACCTTGTAGGCGATCGTGTCGATGTAGCTCTCGCCCGCGCCGTCGCGCGTGCGCTTGGACGCCTGCCCCGGCGTCACGCCGAGATCGGCCAGTTCCCGCGCCGACTCGGGATCGAAGCAGCGAGCGTCGAGCCAGCGCCCCGTCTCCTCGTCGTCGAACTCGGCGTCGGTCCATGCCTGCGCAGCGTCGGCCGGGTCGGCGCCGCGATCGGCGAGCTCGCCGTAGCGCTTGATCGTGTCGACGCTGGTCCTGCCCGCTCCCCAATGCATGTGCTCACCTCCTGCCGAAAGCCGTGCGAGGCGTTGTACACGATCGCGGCGTGGCACAGTTGGTCGCATGCGCGTCGCGATCCTGGGACCGCTCGAGACCGATGCCGGCGAGCTCGGAGGCGGCCGGCTGCGCGCGCTGCTCGCGCGCTTGACGCTCGACGCCGGCCGCGTCGTGTCGGCGTCTGCGCTCGCCGACGCCGTCTGGGACGACGAGCAGCCCGCCGACGGGCTGCACGCCTTGCAGTCGCTCGTCTCGCGCCTGCGCCGCAGCCTCGGCGACGGCGCGCTCGTCGAGCAGGGCGCCGGCGGCTATCGCCTTGCGGTCGAGCCCGACGCGGTCGACGCGGTGCGCTTCGAGCGCCTCGCCGCGGAGGGCTCGGCGGCGCTGCACGCCGGCGAGCACGAGCGCGCCGCGGCGATCCTGCGCGACGCGCTCGCGCTGTGGCGCGGGCCCGCGCTCGCCGGCGTCGCCGAGGAGCGGCGCTTCGCGGCGACCGCGGCCGCCCGCCTCGAGGACCTCCGCCTCACCGCGACCGCCGACCGCATCGACGCCGACCTCGCCCTGGGCCGCGTGCCCGACGTCGTCTCCGAGCTCGAGACGCTCGTCGCGCGCCATCCGCTGCACGAGCGCCTCGCGGCCCAGCACGTGGCGGCGCTGTACGCGACCGGGCGCCAGTCCGACGCGCTCGCGGCGTACGAGCGCGTCCGCGCGCGGCTGGACGACGAGCTCGGCGTCACGCCGTCGCGCTACCTGCTCGACGCGCACATGGCCGTCGTCAGCGGCAACGGGGCCGCCGCGGCCCCACGGCCGCGGCGCAGCAACCTGCGCGCGACGCTGACGAGCTTCGTCGGCCGCGGCGAGGAGCGCGAGCGGATCGGCCGCCTGCTCGCGCGCCACCGCCTCGTGACGCTCGTCGGCCCCGGCGGCGCGGGCAAGACGCGCCTGGCGTGCGAGCTGGCCGCCGGGCTCGTCGGGACGGTCGCCGGCGGGGTGTGGCTCGTCGAGCTCGCGCCGCTGTCGGACGGCGACAGCCTCGTGCCGGCGCTGCTCGCCGTGCTCGGCTCGCGCGAGGCGAACCTGCTGCTCGAACCGACCGCGCCGGGCGGCGCGCGGGACGGCTTCGAGCGGCTGGTCGACGCGCTCGAGGCGCGCGACACCCTGCTGGTCATGGACAACTGCGAGCACCTCGTGGCCGCTGCCGCGGCGCTCGTCGACCGGCTGCTCGCGCACTGCCCGCGCCTGCGCGTCGTCGCGACGAGCCGCGAGCCGCTCGGCATCGACGGCGAGCACCTCGCGATCGTGCCGCCGCTCGGGCTGCCGGAGGGCGGCATGGTTCCGGCCGCGGCGCTGGAGCACCCGTCCGTGCAGCTCTTCGCCGACCGCGCCGCGGCCGCCTCCGCGGGCTTCGCGGTCGACGAGGGCTCCGTCGAGGCCGTCATCGAGATCTGCCGCCGCCTGGACGGCCTGCCGCTCGCGATCGAGCTCGCCGCCGCGCGTCTGCGATCGCTGCCCGTCACGCAGGTCGCGGCGCGCCTGGACGACCGCTTCCGCCTGCTGACCGGCGGCAGCCGCACGGCGCTCGAGCGCCAGCGCACGCTGCGCGCCGTCGTCGACTGGAGCTGGGACCTCTTGACCGAGCCCGAGCGGCTGCTGGCGCAGCGCGTCGCGGTGTTCCCGGCGGGCATCACGCCGGAGACCGCGGCCGCGGTCTGCTCGGGCGACGGCGTGCCCGAGGACGACGTGCTCGACCTGCTCGGCGCGCTCGTGGACCGCTCGCTGCTCGTCATCGCCGACCCGGTCGCGCCGCGCTACCGGATGCTCGAGACGCTGCGCGAGTACGGCATCGAGAAGCTCGGCCACGCGGGCGACCTCGCGCGCATGCGCACCGCCCACGCGCACTACTTCGCCCAGCTCGTCGACGACGCCGACGCGCATGTGCGCGGGCCCGACCAGATCCCGTGGTTTCGCAAGGTCAGCGTCGAGCGCGACAACGTGCTCGCCGCGCTGCGCTGGCTCTGCGACGACGGCGACGCGCCGCGCGCGCTGCGGCTCGCGGTCTCGCTCGGCTGGTTCTGGATCCTCTCGGGCGGCTCGACCGACGGGCTCGGGTCGCTGCGCCTCGCGCTCGCCGTGCCCGGCGAGGGCAACGAGCTAGACCGGCTGATCGCCGAGCGGGTCGTGCACGTGGCGGACCTCATGACGGGGCCCGCCGGGCCGGGCGAGGAGGCCGGCGACTACGACGCGGACCGCTGGGGCCTCGTCGCCGCGCTCGACCAGCTGGCGACGATGGACCTCTCGTCGCGGCCGCTGCTCGGCGCCGTCATGCCGATCGTCGCGCTGTTCTTCGAATCCGAGCGTGCCACGGGGCTGCTGGACGACGCCCGCCGCCATCCCGATCCGTGGGTCCGCGCGAGCGTGCCGCTGATCCTCGCCGAGGTCGCCCAGAACGAGGGCCAGGTCGACGACATGCGCGTCCACCTCGCGGACGCCAACGAGGCGTTTCACGAGGTCGGCGACCGCTGGGCGCTGGCGATCGTGCTGTCCTCGCTCGCCCTGCTGCGCAGCCTCGACGGCGACCTCGACGGCGCGGCCGGCGCGCTGCTCGAGGCGCAGGGGCTGCTCAACGAGCTCGGCGCCATCGGCGACGGCGCGAACATGAACCTGCGCCTGGTCGACGTGCGCGTCCGCCAGGGCGACCTCGTCGCCGCGCGCGCACACGCCGACGCGCTCCTGGCCGACAGCGACGGCACCGACGAGCGCGCCGCGCTGGCGTACAGCGCGCAGGCTCACGTCGCGTACTTCGCCGGCGAAGGCGACGAGGCGGTCGCGCTGGTCGCCCGCTCGCTGGAGGTGCTGGGCAGCCCGAGCGACCGCCGCCCCGACCGGCGCCATGCGCGCGCGATCCTCGGCGCGGTCGGCGCGACGGTCGAGCGCGTCTACGGCGACGGCGACCGCGCACGCGCGCTGCTGCGCGCCGCCTACGAGAACGCCGTCGCGGCGAAGGACCTGCCGATCATCGCGATGGTGGGCGTCGCCGTCGCGGAGGCGACCGCCGCGGCTGGGCGGCCGTCGGATGCCGCCGAGATGCTCGCCGCGGCCGCCTTCCTGCGCGGCGCCAGGGACGAGACCGACCCGCACATCGCGATCCTCACGGAGGCGTTGCGCGAGCAGCTCGGCGACGCGGGCTTCGACGCTGCGTGGGAGCGCGGTCACGCGCTCGAGCGCGAGGCGGCGATCGGCCGCCTCGCGCCCGGCGACGCGTAGGTCCTAGGTCAGGCGCCTGCGGTACGCGCGGAGCGCGAGCGGCACGAAGACCACGAGCAGGATCGCCATCCACACGAACGTCCACAGCAGGTGGTTGCCCATCGGGCCGCCGGTGAGCAGCGCGCGGACCGAGCCGACGAGGTGCGTCAGCGGGTTGACGTCGACGAACGCCTGCAGCCAGCCGGGCATCGTGTCGGCGGGCACGAACGCGTTCGAGCCGAAGCTCAGCGGCAGGACGATCAGCACCATGATCCCCTGCACCGCGCCCGGCGAGCGCGCGACCATGCCGACCCAGACCGACGCCCAGCACATGCACAGCGCGAAGCCGATCGACAGCAGCCCCGCGGCGGCGACGGACAGCACGCCGGTCTCGGCACGGAAGCCGATGAGGTAGCCGAAGCCGATCGTGATGACGAACAGGATCAGGTAGCGCACGACGTCCGCGAGGACGGTGCCGACGAGCGGCGCCGCACGCGAGATCGGCAGGCTGCGGAAGCGGTCGAAGACGCCCTTCGTGACGTCGTTGTTGAGGTTCACGCCGATCGCGACCCCCGCCATCGCGATCGTCTGCCCGAGGATGCCCGGCAGCAGGAACTGCAGGTACTCGTGTTGCGATCCACCGGAGATCGCGCCGCCGAAGACGTACGTGAACAGCAGCAGGAAGATCGCCGGCTGGATCGTGACGTCGATCAGCGCCTCGGGTGTCTTCAGCGTGTTGATGAGGCTGCGCTTGGCCAGCACGAGGCTGTGGCGCCCGAAGCGCCAGCGCGGGCGCGCCGCCGGCCCGGAGGCGACGGCGCCGTGCGCCGCCAGCGCGCCGTGCGGGCCAACGGCGGCGCTCGTTGCGCCGCGCCCGGCAAGGCGCTCCTGCGGGCCTACGGTGGCGTTCGTCGCGCCGGGCGTGGGCGCGGTCGTCGTGGACGAGGTCATGCCGCCACCTCCAGGTCGGCCTCGGGTTGGCCTTGGGCCTGCGCGCCGTGGCCCGTGAGCGTGAAGAACACCTCGTCGAGGCTCGGCAGCTTCAGCGACAGCTCGGTGACGGCGATCGAGCGCTCGCCGAGCCGCGCGACGAGCTCCGTGAGCGCGGTGTCGTCGCGGACGGGCGCGCTGATCGCGCCCTGCACGGGCGGCTCGGGCCGCAGGCCGGCGATCTCGGCGAGCAGCGCGCTCACTTCCGGCAGGTGTGCGGGGTCGGCGGGGCGGACGGCGAGCGTCTGGCCGCCGACGATCCGCTTGAGCCCGTCGGGTGTGTCGCGAGCGATCACGCGCCCGTGGTCGAAGACCGTGATCTCGTCGGCGAGCGCGTCGGCCTCCTCGAGGTACTGCGTCGTGAGCAGCACGGTCGAGCCGTCGGCGACGAGGCGGCGGATCACGCCCCACATGTCCTCGCGCTTGCTCGGATCCAGGCCGGTCGTCGGCTCGTCGAGGAAGATGACCTCGGGGCGCCCGACGAGCGATGCCGCGAGGTCCAGGCGCCGGCGCATGCCGCCGGAGTAGGTCTTGGCGGTGCGATCCGCGGCGTCGGAGAGGTCGAACCAGGCGAGCAGCTCGCCCGCGCGGGCCTTCGCGTCGCGCGGGCGCATGTCGAGCAGGCGGCCGATCATCACGAGGTTCTGGGTGCCGGTCAACGTCTCGTCGACGGATGCGAACTGCCCCGTGAGGCCGATCCGCTCGCGCACCCTGGCGGCCTGCCGGGCGACGTCGTAGCCGGCGACGTGCGCGCTGCCGGCGTCCGGCGCGACGAGCGTCGCGAGCACGCGCACCGCGGTCGTCTTGCCGGCGCCGTTGGGCCCGAGGACGCCGAGGACCGAGCCGCGGCGCGCGAACAGGTCGACGCCGTCGAGCGCCTGCGTGTCGCCGTAGCGCTTGCGAAGCCCCGTGGCTTCGATGGCGTAGTTCGTATCTGAGGTCTTGGTCGAGAGCATGGCGCGCAGCTTGCGCTGCGCCGCTCGCAGCGCGCTCGCAGACCGCTCACATGCCGCTCTCAGCCCGCGCAGCGACCGACGGCGGGCGTGGCGTCGGGCCACGCGCGCACCGCGGGCAGCCAGGCGGTCTGCGATGGCGTGCGCACGCGGTACCAGCGCGTGCTCACACGCCGGTCCTCGGCCATGACCCGCGTGCCGTCGCCGATCCAGCACTCGGCTTTGAGGCGGTCGCCGTGGCGCGCATGCCCGACGACGTTGGCCGGCGCGTACTTCGCGTGCGGATCGCCGGCGAGCCCGAGCCGGCAGTCCGCGCGCAGCGTGTGCCGGCAGCTCGCCTCGGCGTTGAAGACTCTGACGTCGGCCGTGGGCAGGGCAGGCTCGTCGCGGCTCGTCACGGCCGCGACCGCCCCGGCGGTCGCGGCCGCGAGGGCGACCAGCGCCGACGTCGCGCGCGCCCGCCGGCTGCGCAGGCCCGCGCGCCAAGCACCGCGCGCGCCTCCGCCCGCCCCGCCCTCCCGGCCTCCGGCGGCCGCGCCCTCGGCGCCGCCTCGCGCCGCCGCGCCGCCGCCCGCCCGGCCTCCGCCCGCCGCGCCTCGGCCCGTCGCGCCACCTGCGGCCGCGCCGCCGCCCGCCCGGCCTCCGCGCGCCGCGCCTCCGCCCGCCGCGCCACCTGCGGCCGTGCCTCCCGCCGCCACCTCCTCGATCCTTGCCAGCAGCGACTCCGCGCTGTGCCCGAGCCGCGTGGCGTGGTCGGGCGCCAGACAGTCCGCGACGATCGGGCGCCACGCCGCCGGCAGCTCGTCCGCGAGGCGCAGCTCCGCGTGGCCCCCCGCATACGCCTGCGCGGCGGCGCCGCGGGCCCGCGAGCTCGTACCGGAGAACGGGAACAAGCCGCCCGTCAGCAGCTGGTGCGCGGTCACGCCCAGCGCCCAGATGTCGGCAGTCGGCCGGATCGCGATGCCCTGCTCCGAGACGCGCTCGCTCCACCACTCGGGCGGCAGGTAGTCCGACGAGCCCAGCCGCGGGGCATACGCGTGCGTGCCGTCGAGCTCGCGCGCGAGCCCGAAGTCCGCCAGGCGCACGGATCCGTCCGCCATGAGCAGCGCGTTGCCCGGCTTGAGGTCGCCGTGCACCCAGCCGGCCGCGTGCATGTGGACGAGCGCCTCGCAGATCTCGACGATCATCCGCTCGGCCGCCGCCGGCTTCGCACCCGCGATCGCGTCCTGCACGCTGCGCTCGGCGCGCTCCATCGCGAGCACGACGGCACCGTGCAGCTCGGGCTCGCCGGGGTCGTCGACGACGAACGTCTCGAACGTCCGGATGAGCCGCGGATGGTCGGCCTGGCGGCTGAAGCGGACCTCCTCGGCGATCGCTCCCCGCAGCCCCGCGTACTGCGGTGGCGACAGCGTCCCGCTCGGCAGGAACTTCAAAGCCGCGAGCGTGTCGCGCGGCGGCTCGTCCGGGGTGCGCGGCCGGGCCACGCGCCGCGCCGCGTAGACGCTCGCCCACGAGCCGGCCCCGATCCGGTCGAAGACCTTCCAGCCGCCCGCCCGGTAGCCCGGTGGGACGTTCAGGAGCATGCAGCCAGCGCCCGCGGCGGCAGCAGCCGCCGGTGCTCGTCGCGCACGAGCCCGAAGCGCAGCGCGATCGACACGAGCGCCTCGCGCTTGGAGTCAAGGCGCTCGTCCATGCCCGGCCGCGGCTCCTTGACGCGCAGCTTCTCGATCGCCAGGTAGTCGATGTGGTGGTTGACGGCCGCCCGCGAGAGGTCGCCGCAGAGCTCGTGCTCGGCGAGCCGCTCGACGATCTCGCCGGCTGTCGGCAGCGCGACGGTCGTGCTGTCGCGCAGCCGCGGCTCGCACAGCGCGACGAGGATCAGGAAGTACTTCGCGGTCTCGTCGAGCGGGAAGGCGACGGCGGTGCGCTCCCCGTCCTCCGGCTCGGCCCGGTCGTGCTCGGCGTACGCGTGCTGGGGCGCGAAGACGAGGAACTCGACCGGCCCCTCGGTCATCGGCAGCGAGACGCGGGCGAACTCGAACGGCACCGGCGCGGCGATGCGCCGCGGGGCCACGGTCAGGTACTCGCCACCGCCCTCTGGGTTGTCGACGACGTAGGTCTTGTCGCGGCTGAGGTTCGTGATCAGCCAGTAGTCCTCGACGGCGCTGATCTCGCCCGCGAGTCGCGACACGCCGTCGTGGTCGAGCGCGATGTCGACGTCGCAGCCCGCCGTTCCACGCCCGAAGCGCAGCGTCTCGCCGGGCCTGACGTGCACGACCTGCGACGGCGGGCCGCCGTCGGGCGACGGAACCTGCACGAGCACGGTCTCCATCGGGAGATCCCCTTCCTCCGCGTTTGCGGGTCTGTCTCAAGACGCGGCCGCGAACGTCAAGCCCCCGGCGATGTTGGACGGTCCGGGGTACTGCGGCCTGCTGGTGCCAACCACCTAACCAGAGGCGCCGCGTCCGATGTGTGGACACGCGCACACTGCGCGCTACCCCGCCAGGGCTTCGTACTGCGACGGGTTCAACCCCACGACCGCGCGGAAGTCCGAGATGAAGTGCGCGTGGTCGAAGTAGCCGAGGTCCAGGGCGAAGCGCGTCCAGTCGGTGCCGCGGCGCGTCGCGAGCTGCTCGATCGCGTCGTGCAGGCGGTAGCGCTGCAGCACCCACTTCGGCCCGACGCCGACGTAGGCCCGGAACAGGCGCTGCAGCGTGCGGGCGGAGAGGTGGTGGCGCCCGGCGATGTCGGCGACGCTCGTGCCCGGCGGGGCGGTGCGCATGTCGGCGACGACGGCGTTGACGAGCGTCGCGTTCGGGTCGGGCGCGTCGGGCAGGCGCGCGCGCAGGAACGCGTGGAGGAGCGCGAGCTTGTCGTCGGTGTCGGTGCGCTCGGCGGTCTCGCGCTGCAGCTTCGCGCCCTGCGCTCCGAAGAGCTCGTCGAGCGCTCGCACCCTGTCGGTGAGCGCATGCAGCGGCTGATCGGTGAAGCTCGCGAAGCCGCCGGGGAGGAACTTCGTGCCGACCGCCCAGCCTCGACCGTCGAGGACCCGGTCGTAGCGGCGGCGGTGCACGCCGTAGACCGCGGCGCGGGCGGGTTCGAAGACGAGGTGCACGGCCGGGTGCGTCATGACCTGCGAGCGGTAGGGCTCATGCCCGCGCAGGTCCCACTCGACGATCCAGTGTGAGTCCACGAACGCGGCGAGGTCCGGCGGCGATGGCCAGCGGTCGAGCGTGAAGACGCGGTCGACGGCCTCGGGTCGCAGGATGCCGCGCGTGTCGTCCGTAGGCTGTCGCATTTCTCCAAGACTCGGGGCCGCTCGGCGGGTAGCTTCGGGAGCATGACTACCACTCAGCACAAGACGGTCAACATCGAGGACTCGGAAGACCTCGCGCCGAAGTTCGGCATGGGCGACACCTGCCAGTCCCGTTTCCTGCGCAAGGACCTCGGGGCCGAGGGGATCGGCATGGCCAACTACAAGATGAACCCCGGCAAGCGCCTCGGCTTCGGCCACAGCCACTCGGAGTGCGAGGAGATGTACGTCGTCGTCGCGGGCTCGGGCCGCTTCAAGATCGACGACGACATCGTCGACGTCGCGGCCAGGGACGTCGTCTACTGCCCGCCGGCGGCGATGCGCGAGTGGGAGGCCGGCGACGACGGGCTCGAGCTGCTCGCGTTCGGCCAGCACGCGGAGGGCGACGGGGACATGCAGCGGGGCTGGTGGACCGACTGAGGCACGCGGCGCCGTTTCCGCGGCGCTGAGACCCGGCGGCGGCCGATTTTCGGTATGAGTCCTTACATGGACGACGACGACTGGGTGGGCACGCCGCCGGAAGGCCATCACAAGAGCGACCCCGAGCGGGCGGCGTTCTGGCGCGCGCAGACGCGGAGGTACGCGATCGGGGCCGGCCTCCTGATGGCCATCGTCGTCGTGCTGCTCGTGGTGCTGCTCCTGCGCTGACGCGCTAGGGGCGCGGTCTTGTCGAATAGTGCGCGTATATAGCGGTATAGGCGACAAGACCACTCGCGAGAAGCGAGCGCCGGCATGTGTAAGGCGCGCACGATGATCCTGGTTCTCGGCGGCACGGGCGAAGCCCGCGAGCTCGCGGCGGGGCTGCATGCGGCCGGCGTGCCCGTGACCTCGTCGCTGGCCGGCCGCGTGAGCCGGCCGCGGTTGCCCGAGGGGGAGACGCGGATCGGGGGCTTCGGCGGCCCCGAGGCGCTCGCGCGCTGGATCTCCGAGCACGGCGTGCGCGCGGTCGTCGACGCCACGCATCCGTTCGCCGAGCGCATCTCGGCCTCCGCCGCGCGGGCATGCCCGGCGGCGGGCGTGCCGCTGCTGCGCCTCGAGCGGCCGGGGTGGAGCGAGCGCGAAGGCGATCGCTGGCGGTGGGTCGACGACCTCGAGTCGGCCGCCGCCGAGATCCGTGCGTGCGGCGAGTCGCCGGCCGCTCGCAGGCCCGCTGCGGTCCCTGGCCGCGGCGGCCCGCTCGCCGCGGCGGCGGCGTGCGGCGGTCTGCCAGCCGCCGCCCGGCGCGGCGTTCCGCCGACCGCGGCCGCCGGTCGCCCGACCGAGACCTCCGCGCGCGGCATCCTCCGCGTCCTGCTGACCACGGGCCGCCAGGGCCTCGCCGCCTTCGCGACCTGCGACGACGCGTGGTTTCTCGTTCGCTGCGTCGATCCGCCCGAGCCGCCGCTGCCGCGCCACCACGAGGTGCTCCTCGACCGCGGGCCCTACACGCTCGAAGGCGAGCTGGCGCTCCTCGACGCCCACGCGATCGACGTGGTCGTGACGAAGGACAGCGGCGGCCCGCACACCGTCGCAAAGCTCGACGCGGCACGCGAGCGGGGCCTGCCGGTGATCGTCGTGCGCCGCCCCGCGCGGCTCGACGTCCCGACCGTCACGACCGTGGCCGAGGCGCTCGCGTGGGCGCGCGCAGCAGGTACGTGTCCATGATCCAGCCCTTGCGCTCGCGCGCCTGCGCCCGGACGCGCACGATCTCGTCGGCGACGTCCCCCAGGCGGCCCGAGACGAGGATCTCGTCGTCCGTGCCGATGTACGCGCCCCAGTAGATCTCGACGTCCGGATCGTCGACCGATTCGAACGCGCACCCCGCGTCGAGCATCACGACGACGTCGTCCGCGCTGTCCGGGAAGCCGTCGGCAGCGAGCAGGCGGCCGGTCGTGATCTGCACGGGCCGGCCGACGCGGTTCAGGGCGATCCGGTGTCGGGCGGTGAGCGCCGCGATGCAGCTGATCCCGGGGACGACGTCGAGCTCGAACGCGACGCTCCCGCGCGTCGCGACGTCGTCGAGCACCGCGATCGTGCTGTCGTACAGCGCCGGGTCGCCCCACACGAGGAACGCGCCGCGCTCGCCGTCGCGCAGCTCGTCGCGGATCAGCGCCTCCCACACGTCCGCGCGCCGGCGGCGCCAGTCCTCGACCGCCTCGGCGTACTCCGAGGCGCGACGTTCGCGCTCGGGGTCCTCGACGGCGACGATCCGGTGAGCGCCGGGGTTGCCGACGTGGCGGGCGATGACCTCCTCGCGCGCCCGCGCGAGCTCCGCGCGGGCGCCGGGCTTGTCGATGACGAAGAAGACGTCCGTGGCATCGAGCGCCTTGATCGCCGCGACTGTGATGTCGTCCGGGTCGCCGGCGCCGATCCCGATCACCGCGATGCGCCTCACCGACCCTCCGCTGACCCGCGTCACCCCGGGTAGCTGCGTGGCGTGTAGACCGCCCCGCCCGCCGTCACGCGCGTCGTCGACGATCCGACGATGAGCAGCGTGCGCATGTCGACGCTGCTCGCGTCCACGTCGGCGAGCGTTGTGACCGTCACCGACTCCTCGGACGACCCGACCGCCCGCGCCACCACGACAGGCGTCGCGCCGTCGCGGTGCGCGCGCAGCACGTCGAGCGCTCGCTCCAGCTGCTCGCGGCGCGTCCGCGACGCCGGGTTGTAGAGCGCGAGCACGAGGTCGGCGGCGCCCGCCGCCTCCAGCCGCCGCTCGACCACCTCCCACGGCTTGAGCTGGTCCGACAGGGAGATCACGCAGAAGTCATGGCCCAGCGGCGCCCCCACGCGCGCCGCCGCCGCCTGCATCGCCGACAGGCCCGGCACGACGCGCACCTCGACCTCGGGCAGCCCGTTGAGCTCGACCTGCTCGTAGACGGCGGACGCCATCGCGAAGATGCCGGGGTCGCCGGAGGACACGACCGCCACGCGCGAGCCGGCCGCAGCGAGCTCGAGCGCGTGGCGCGCGCGCTGCGCCTCGACGCGGTTGTCCGTCGCGTGGCGGCGCTGGCCGCGCCGCACCGGCACGCGCGCGAGGTACGTCTCGTAGCCGACGAGGTCGTCGGCGGCGGCGAGCTCGGCCTGCGCCTCCGGCGTGAGCCAGTCCGGGCCGGCCGGCCCCAGCCCTACGACCGCGACGCTGCCCGCTCGGCCATTGTCGGCGCAAAGCACGGCCGGTGGGACGAGCAGGAGCGACATGTACGGCACCTTGCCCTCGACGTCACGCAGCGCGGCGACGCGCTCGGCGTCCGAGCTCGCGCGCTCGACATACACCGCGCGCCCCGCGACGCCCGCGCGCTCCGCCGCGCCGCGCACGCCCTCGAACGTGCGGCCGAGCTTGATGACGACGGCCGCGTCGGTCGTTCGCAGCCGCGCCGCGAGGACGTCGGGCGCCAGGGTGCCGGGGAGGACGGTCAGGACGTCGTCGCGCTTGGCGAGCGGGGTTCCGGCCGCGGCGGCGGCCGCGCTGAACGACGTCACACCGGGAGCGACCTCGGTCTCGTAGCGGGCGGCGAGCCGCTCGTGGAGGTACATGTACGAGCCGTAGAAGAACGGGTCGCCCTCGCAGAGGACGGCGACGTCGCGCCCCGCGTCCAGGTGCTCGGTGAGCTGGGCGGCGGCCGTGTCGTAGAACTCGACGAGCGCGGCCTCGTAGCCGCCGGGGTGGTCGGAGACCTCGGTCGTGACGGGGTAGGTCAGCGCGACCTCGAGCACGTCGCGGCGCAGGTACGGCGCCGCGATCCGGCGCGCGACGCTGCGGCCGTGGCGGGCGTTGGGATAGGCGATCACGTCCGCCGCCTCGATGACGCGCCGCGCCTTGATCGTCAGCAGCTCGGGGTCGCCGGGCCCGACGCCGACGCCGAACAGCCGTCCGGGAGCGGGGCCCGAGGGTCCGGAGGACGTGCGCTCCGGGTCGGGGGTTCCGGAGGACGCGGGGCGGAAGGCTCCGGTGGGCGCGGCGTCCGGATCGCTCATTCGATCTCGCTCGCCAGCGCGTTGACGGCGGCCGCCGCGATCGCGCTGCCGCCGCGCCGGCCGTGGACGACGAGGAACTCGGCAACCGCCGGATGCTCGGCGAGCGCGACCTTCGACTCGGCCGCGCCGATGAACCCGACCGGCACGCCGATGACGGCCGCGGGACCCTCGACGCCCTCTTCCTCGAGCACCTCCAGCAGCCGGAACAGCGCGGTCGGCGCGTTGCCGACGACGACGAGGGAGCCGCCGAGCCGGTCACGCCAGAGCTCGATCGCGGCGGCGGTGCGGGTCGTGCCGTGGTGCGCGGCGAGCTCTGCCACGCGAGGATCGGTCAGCGTGCACACGACCTCGTTGGCGGCGGGCAGGCGGGCTCGCGTGATGCCGGCCGCGACCATCGATGTGTCGCAGAGGATCGGCGCTCCGCCCCGTAGCGCGGCCGCGGTGGCAGGCCCGAAGCCGCCCGACGCCGCGACGTCTGCGGCGAGGGAGACCATCCCGCTCGCGTGGATCATGCGGACGACCGTCCGCTCGAGCACGGGCTCGAGGCCGTCGAGGTCGGCCTCGGCGCGGATCGTCGCGAACGACTGCCGGTAGATCTCCGCGCCGTCGCGGATGTACGTGCTCACCGGCCGGCTCCGAGCAGCGCGAGCGCTCCGGCGACGTCGTCGGAGCGGTCATCTCCGACCTGTAAGCCCTCGGCGGTCGCGGTGATCGCGACCGGCACGCCGGCGGGCCTGCCGCAGCCGCGCTCGCACGCCGACCAGTGCTCGGCCGGAGCGCCGGCGCCGCGGACCCGCGCGCGCCGAGCCGCCGCGGCCCGCACGTCGACCCGCGCGCTCGCGCAGGCGCCGAGGCCCGCGCAGGCGGACAGCCCGTCCCACCCCGATCCCGCGGACGTGACCAGCCCGAGCGCCGCAAGTGCGCCGGTCAGTGCCGCGACGTCGTCCACCGCGACGTCGACAATCGTCAGCGTCCGCGCCGCGGACAGCCGCACCTCGGCCACGAGCGCGGCGAGCCCGCGCACGGTGTCGCGATCCAGGCGCCCGAGCGGGGGAAGGACCGTGATCGCGATCTGCCCGTCGCTTTGGGCGAGGCTCCCGACCGGCAGCCGGGGCGACGAAAGGGCGCCGAGCCCGGCGGCGACGGGCGCGGAGGAATCGTGCGCGGGCGCCACCGGTCCGGGGGAGTGGGCCTCGCCTTCCGCCAGCGCGAAGGCACGGGACGCGGGCGCTGCCCGCGGGCGGGAGGCAGGACCGGGCGCTACCGACTCGCCACCGACCGGCGCGGAGGCATCGGGCTCTGCCGCGAGATCTCCGCCGAGGCACTGCGCGATTCGCTCCGCGCGACCGTCCACCGCCGCCAGCCTCCACGCGGCGTCCCCGTCCGCGGCGCGCGCGTCGAGGAACGCGCGCGCGGCGCGGAGCGCGAGCGACGGCGCGTCGAGCGGGGCGGCCGTGAGGGTCGTAGGCACGCCGCCGAGCCAGAGCCGGAAGGCCGTGTCCGGGGCGACCCCGCGAGCCGCCGAGGCCCCGCCGCCGCGCGCGTCCGCAGCTCGCCCCTGGCCGTTGACCTGGCCGCCCCCTCGGGCTCGGCGTGCCGCGTCAGGCGCGCGCTCGTCGGCGACGAGCGCCACATCGGCACGCGGCGGATCGGCCAGCCCGCTGCCGTCGTCGACGGCGAACAGGAAGCGGCCGGGCAGCGAGGCGAGCCGAGCGTCCGCGCACAGCCCGCGGTCCAGCGCGGACACGACCTCGTCGGTCGCGCACGCAGAACCCGGATGGCGGCCGGCGACCGGGCTCGCCACCACGTTTCGCACCCGATCGTGCTCCAGCGACGGCAGCAGCCCACCGGCCGCGAGCAGCTCGGCGGCCCGCGCGCCGGAATCGCGGGGCACCCCACCTGCCGCCTGCAGCTCGCCCGCGCACAAACCACCCGCAGACGTCAGACCACGAATCTGCAAGCTCGCCCGCGACGTCAGCTCGACCAAGCCGTTCCCGCCGTCGGCCACGCGAGCGACGGCCAGCAGCCCCCGCGACGAGATCCGGCCACCCGGCAGCCGCACGCGCGCGAGCCAGCCGTCGGCAGCTTCATGCAGGCGCAGCACGCCGGGGCAGCGGTCCGTGCGGTCCTGCACGGCGGGACTGCATGCGTCCATCGGGCGTGACCTCCCAGGAATACGCGTTCCCGTAAGCGGCATTCGCGATGGATCGAGTTCCTGACTTCCGGGTCGCACGAACCACCCGGTCACAGTGGCGCGACCGTCCCGGCTTCGCACCGGGTTCCTCGCACCATCGCGCTGACGCGGGCCAGCATAGCCCAGGGAATCCTGGCGCTCCCGGCCCGGCTACGGGCCACCGTCGCTCACGATCAGGTCGGCCCCTCGTCGCGGCGACTCGTGAGCGCGAAGACGAGCATCGTCAAGCCGATGAACGCCGCTTCGATCGTCAGCACGAACGCCGCGTACTCGTGCAGGCCGTGAAGGACGTCGCCGCAGCCCTCGTTCGGCTCGGGGAGCGCAGAGAGCGCGAGCGCCTCGCCGACGACGAGGAGCACGACGGTGAACACGATCACCGCCCGAGTATCCGCAGCGGGACCATCGGCTGAAAGCTCGGCCAGGCCTCGCGGACCCGTCGTGCTGACGAAGCTCACGGCCGAGGCGCAGCGAACGTTGAGGGCGGCCGGAATCTCGATAACGTCGAGCACGAGTGTCACGGCGGCACCGCTCACGCCGCGGAGCTATGTTCGATCCTTCCCGGACGGCCATGTGATCGTCTTGCGCACGAGGATCCCGCAACCGAGGACGAGCGCCAGCAGGACGATGTCCACGATCGGCAGGATGGCCCGGTCGGCGCCGCCGATCTGGATGAAGTCCTCGCTGAACGCCAGCAGCACGAATGCGAGGACGAGCAGCGCGATGGGCGCCCCGATGCTCGACGACGCATCGGCCGGCGCGAGTAGGGGCGGATCCAGGTCTGCCCCGGGGCCACGATCACTGGTCGACGGATGCCGCGGCCCCGTTGCGGGGCGCGGCCCGCGCGGATAAGGTCCAGTCCTCGTGTGACGGTGCGGGAAGCCGGTGAGAGACCGGCGCGGTCGCGCCACTGTGATGCGGACACCACGTTCGCAAGCCAGACACCTCGCCGTCACGCGCTCTGACCCGATAGCGGGACGCGTGATCCCGAGGAGGAGAAGCAAGATGTCCGATGTCGTCGCCGGGCGGGGAATCACCACCGCACCCGCTCCGATCGCCTCCCCCGGAGAGCTCCTGCCCTACGCGATCTTCGCGGGGTTCGTGCTCTTCGTCCTGATCTACTTCGTCGGCGCCGAAGAGGGCGTCGCCTCGCTCGTCTCCGGCACCAGCGTCCACGAGTTCGTGCACGACGGTCGCCACCTGCTCGGCTTCCCCTGCCACTGAAGCGCGAGCAACCGTGATCCGCTCCCTGCTGATCAGGGGCATGCTCGTCGGCCTCTGCGCCGGCCTGCTCGCGTTCCCCGTCGCCTACGCGCTCGGCGAGCCGCCCGTCCAGGCCGCCATCGACTTCGAAGAGGCGCACGCCGCGCCGCAAGCCGGTCCTCCCGAGCCCGAGGAGGTCAGCCGCGGCACGCAGCGCACGATCGGCCTGCTGACCGGGCTCGTCGTCATGGGCGTCGCGCTCGGCGGCCTCTTCGCGCTCGTCTTCGCCTGGGCGTACGGCCGCATCGGCCCCTACGGCGCGCGCGTCACCGCCGCCGTGCTCGCCCTCGGCGCCTACCTCACGGTCATCGTCGTCCCGTTCACCAAATACCCGGCCACCCCGCCCGCGACCGGCGCCCCCGAGACGATCGGCAGCCGCACCGCGCTGTTCGTCGCGATGATCTCGATCTCGCTCGTGGCCGTCGTCGCCGCGAGCCGGATCCGCCGCGAGCTGCTGCCCCGGCTCGGCGGATGGAACGCCGCGATCGCCGCCGCGGCGAGCTTCGTCGCGCTGATCGTCGTCGCGCAGCTCGTGCTGCCCGCGGTCAACGAGACGCCCGCCGGCTTCCCGTCGGACGTCATGTGGCAGTTCCGCCTCGCCTCGCTGGCGATCAGCGCGACGCTCTGGGCCGCGATCGGCCTCGGCTTCGGCGCCGCCGCCGAGCGGCTGCTCGCGACGCGCACCGAGCCGCGCGCCGCACGTGTGCCCGTGGAGGCGTAGCGCAACCTGCGCGCACGCGCCGCGTTACACGAGCGTGCGGCGACATCGACGCGGGGCCCTCCTGGCCGTCCTGCTCCTCGGGACGATCGCCTCAGCGCCGCAAGCCCATGCCGCACCGCCGCTGACCCCCTCGGTCGTCGGCGAGCCGCCCAACGCCGGCGTCTTCCGGTTCGTGCAGGCCGTCGCGATCTCGCCCGGCGGCGGCACGATCTTCACCGGCGACATGTACGGCGCCAACGTCCAGGCCTTCAATCGCGACGGCAGCTTGCGCTTCGCGATCGGCCTGCGCGCACTGCGGCGCGAGCCGGGCCGGCTCGGCGTCGTCGGCGGCGTCGCGACCGACCGCACCGGCCACCTCTACGTGCTCGACAGCGAGAACGACCGCGTCCAAGTCTTCGACGCAGCCGACGGCACGTATCGCGCGAGCTTCGGCGACAGCACGATCTTCGACCTCATGGCCAGCGACCCCGAGATCGGCGCGGGGATCAGCGCGAGCGGCATCGCGGTCGACCAGCGCCCCGGCGGCCCGCCGGTCGTGTTCGTCGTCGACCAGGGCCGCAACCGCATCGCGCGCTTCACGCTCGACGCGAGCACCCTGAGCCCCGTCGGCTCGCCGGCGTTCGCGGCGCCCGGCCTCGCCGCCCCGCAGGGGCTCACGCTCGACCCGGCCGGCACCCGCCTGTACGTCGCCGACGACCAGAACGACCGCGTGCTCGTCCTCGATCCGCAGTCCCTCGCGGTCGTCGGCGCGGTCGGCAGCCACGGCTCCGGGCCGGCGCAGTTCGACGCGCCGTACGACGTCGCGGTCGACGCCCAGCAACCGCCGCGCCTGTACGTCGGCGACAACCTCAACAACCGCGTCGTCGTCTTCGACGCGAGCACGCTCGGCTACCTCGGCGCGTTCGGGGCGTTCGGCCGCACGCCCGGCCTGTTCTCGATCGTCCGCGCGGTCGGCGCGCTCGCCGACGATCCGCGGGGCGGCGTCCTCGTCGCCGACAGCGCGAACAACCGCATCCAGGCGCTGGCCGCCGACGGCACGCTCGTCGCGGCGTGGGGCCTGGCAGGCCGCAGCCCCGGCTACGTCTCGCGCCCGCGCGGTGTGACGTTCGGAAACGACGGCGCGACGATCGCCGTCGCCGACACGTTCGACCATCGCATCGAGCGCTTCGACCCGGACGGCAGCTTCGGCGGCCAGCTCGGGCTCATCAGCCCGTTCAACGGCTACGCGACCGAGGGCTCGGCCGCCGGCCAGTTCAGCCTGCCGTCGGGCGTCGCCTACGACGCTGCCGGCAACACCGCCGTGTCGGACTTCGGCAACGACCGCGTCGTCGTGCTGCGTCCGGACGGGTCGGTGGCGCGCGACGTGACCGTGCAGAACCCGCGCTCGATCGTCGCGGGCCCGGCCGGCTCGCTGCTCGTCGCCGAGGCGCTGCCGGCGGGCCGCATCGTCGCGATCGCCGCCGACGGCTCGACGTCGACCGCGCAGGGATCGCTCGCGAGCCCCAAGGCCGTCGCGTTCGACGGCGTCTCGCTCTTCGCCGCCGACGACACGCGGGTCTTCAAGCAGTTCGCCGCCGTCGCGCCGCCGCTCGGCGCGACCGACTGGGATCACCCGAGCGCGCTCGCCGTCGACCGCGCGAGCGGGACGCTCTACGTCGCCGAGCTGCGGCCCGGCACGCCGAACGGCGCGCGCGTGCTGCGCGGCACGGTGGACGGTGGCGGCTACGACTGGGACGTCATCGCGACCGAGGGCGCCGGCGCCGGCCAGGTCAACGAGCCGAGCGGCCTCGCGCTGAGCCCCGACGGCGCCACGCTGCTCGTCGCCGACACGTCGAACAACCGGATCCTGCGCTTCGACGCGCCCGGCCATGCCCCACCGCCCACGAATCGCCTGACCGTGACGATCGACCAGGTGACGCGCGGCAGCGTGAACAACGAGAGCGGGATCGCGTGCGCGACCGACTGCGTCCAGCACTACGGCGCCGGCCGCACCGTGACGCTGACGGCAACCGCGGTCGCGGGCTCGACGTTCGCGGGCTGGGGCGGCGCCTGCGCGGGCGCATCCAACGGCCCGGCGTGCACGATCGCGATGAACGGCCCGCAGTCCGTGACGGCGTCGTTCGTCGCGACGCCCCCGAAGGCCGTCGCGCCCGCGCCGCCGCCGCCACCGCCGCCGCCTCCTCCGCCCGCGGTCCGGATCACCAGCGTGACGATCGCGCCGTCCACGCTGCACCGGGCGCGCAAGGCGAACCGCAGGCTGCACCGCAAG
This sequence comes from uncultured Actinomycetes bacterium, assembly GCA_963743055.1. Taxonomy (GTDB): domain Bacteria; phylum Actinomycetota; class Thermoleophilia; order Solirubrobacterales; family Solirubrobacteraceae; genus CADCVQ01. Next base: position 518,681 of record CAVUOK010000014.1, read on the forward strand.
CCGCGCCGCGCGACCCGCGCCCGCGTCTCGCTGCGGCTCTCCCGTCCCGCCAGGGTCACGGCGACCGTCGCCATCGCCAAGCCCGGCGTGCGCCGCGGCTCGCAGTGCGTCGCCCCGCCGCGCAAGCGCAAGACGTCCGACCGCGCCTGCACGCGCTTCGTCGCCAGGCCCGGTCGCCGCACGCTGACCTTCAACTCCGGCCTGCGGCGCTTCACGCTGACGCCCGTCTTCGCTGGCCGCACGCTCGCGCTTGGCCGCTACCGCCTGCAGCTCGTCGCGCTGGACGCGAACGCCAACCGCGTCGGCCCGGCGGTCAAGGCGTTTCGCGTCGTGCGCTGAAGCCCGATCGGCTGGCGCCCCCGCGCCAACTTGGTCGATTAATGCGCCGGATTCGGGTACATCGGCGGGGTCGGGGCTGTCGTCATCGTCTAACGGGGGTTGTACATGCGTCGGTTTGCCGTGCTCGTCGGTGTGCTCGTGTGCTGTGTCGGGGCGCCGCCGGCGCTCGCCGCCGGACCTACCGCGATCGGCGTAGACAGCGCCGGCGTCGTCTACGCGGGCTTTGCCAGCGGGGGCAAGATCCTTCGCTACGCGGGTAGCGACGGCTCGCCGCTCGCACCGTGGGGAACGCCCGGCAGCGCGCCCGGCCAGCTTGGCGGCGTCGTCGCGATCGACGTCGCGCCCGGCAGCGCCGGCAACGTCTGGATCCTCGACACGAACCGCCGCGTGCAGGAGTTCACGCGCGCCGGCCAGTACGTGCGCGGCATCCAGCTCGGCGCCTGCGCGGGATCGATCGCGCCGAACCCGCTGCAGCGCGGCGGCCTGGACGTCTCGAGCGACTCCGTCTACGTCGCGCACCCATGTGACAACGCCCTGCTGCGGCTGCGCGTGAGCGACCTGCAGACCCAGGCCACGGCCTCGCCGGCAGCGGTCAAGGGCATCTCCGCGCAGCTCTACAGCTCCGCGCCGTCCAACACGGTCGCGCTGTACGCGGCGCAGCCCTCGCTCAACCAGGTCTCGATCTTCCAGCCGCAGTACTTCTCCCAGCAGGGCACGAAGAGCACGCCCGGCCCGTCGGACGTCTTCGTCGACGCGTTCGGCGTCCTGTTCGCGCCCGACGTCGTCAACAACCTCATCCACCTCTACGGCTCCGACGGCAACGAGTTCCGCACGCTCGGGCGCCCGGGCTCGAACGCCGGCGACCTCAACAACCCGACCGCGATCGACGTCTTCGAGCAGTTCTCGGACCTCGCCGGCAACATCTTCATCGCCGATTACGGCAACAACCGCATCCAGCGCTGGAGCTCCGGCGGCTTCACGTTCTGGACCGCTCCGGCGGACGACTCGACCGGTGGCCCGGTCGGCCAGCCGCCCGTGAACACGGTCGCGCCGCAGATCCAGGGCACGCCGACGCAGGGCCAGACGGTGACCTGCTCGCAGGGCACATGGACGAACAGCCCGACGGGCTACAGCTATGTCTGGCAGCGCAACGGGTCGCCGATCGCCGGAGCGACGTCGTCGAGCTACGTCATCCAGGCGGCGGACGTCGGGCAGAACCTCACGTGCGTCGTGACGGCGTCAAACGCCGCCGGCTCCGGTCAGGCGAGCTCGGCCGCGGTCGTGCCGGTGGCGAGCGTGTCCGCGCCCGTCAACCAGACGCGTCCGGTCATCAGCGGCACCCCCGCGGTCGGCAACGTCCTGTCCTGCTCGCAGGGCACGTGGACGAACAGCCCGACCGGCTACGCGTACGCCTGGACTCGCAACGCCAGCACGACGGTGGGCAGCGCGAGCTCGTACACGGTGCAGCCGGCCGATGCGGGCCAGGTCCTGACGTGCTCGGTGACCGCGTCGAACTCCGCGGGCGCGACGACCGCCGTGTCCGATCCGGTGACCGTCTCCGCCCCCGGCTGCACGAGCGGGACGACCGGCGTGTCGATCAACTCGGCCGCTGCGTTCACCTCCTCGCCGGGTGTGATCCTCACGATCCACGAGCCCGCGGGCGCGACCGGCGTCGTGATCTCGAACGACGGCGGGTTCGCGACGCCGACGACGAGCGCGGTCGCCTGCAGCGACACCTACAGCTGGACGCTGACCACGACCGGCTCCGGCCGGCTGCCCAGGACGGTGTACGTCCGCTTCACCGGTCCCGGGATCGACGCCGACAAGACGTTCAGCGACGACATCGTCCTGGACTCGGCCGCGCCGCTCATGAAGTCGGCGACGATCAGCAAGGGCGAGACGCGCTACGTCCTGAAGCTCGACGCGAGCGACGCGGGCTCCGGCGTCGCGCGGGTGCAGCTCGCCTCGTCGAAGACCGCGAAGAAGCTCACGTCCTACCGCTACAAGTCGAAGCTCAGCGTCCGCTACAAGGCGACCGCGCGCTTCGTGCGCGCGATCGACCGCGCCGGCAACGTCGGCAAATGGCGCGCGGTGAAGCTGCTCACGCTCGGTTAGGGCCGCGACAGGAGACATGCAGCGCGTCGTCGAGGACGACGCGCTGCATGCGCTCCGTGCCCGCGACGCGCAGGCGCACGTCGAACGTCCGCAGGTTCCACAGCGCGCCCGTGTTCGGGCGCCGGCAGCGCGGGTAGCCGACCTCGACGAAGAGCGGGAGATCCTCGCCGCGCTCGATCGTCCGCGGCTTGAGCGCACGGGTCCGCGTGTCGCGGCGGCGCCCCCTGTTGCGCTCGCCGCCGACCTGCACGTCCGTGATGCGCAACCCCGGCGCGTCGACGAGCCGCAGCTCCAGGATCCGCGCCGCGGCGGGCCCGCGGTTTGAGATCGAGAAGTCCAGCCGGTCGGAGCGGCCGTCGCGCAGCTTGGCCGTCGGCGGGTAGTTGGCGTTCGTGATCGCGATCGGGTGCAGCGTCCCGTAGGCGACCGAGGCGGCGCCGAGCGCGAGGACCACGGCTCCGAGCCCTCCGAGCAGCGGCCACGACCAGGGCATCGGCTTGCGCTCGGCCGCAGACCACGCGCGCGCCGCGATCACGACGATGCAGAACGCCCCGCCGCCGCTGACGGCGATCAGGCCGCGCTCGTCGCCCGCGAACGGCAGCCAGCCGACGACCGCCGCGACGAGCGCGAGCGGCCAGCGGCGCGGGTGCGCGCCGTTTCGCTGCGTGAGATACCAGCACGTCACGCCCGCGAAGGCGAACGCGATGGCGAGCGTCGGCCCGAGGTCGGCGACGAGCGCCCAGGCGCCGTCGATCCGCCACGGCCAGCCGTTGCCGGGCGCGTCGCTGACGCTGTAGGGCACGAGGTGCAGGGCTTCGAGCCCGACGAGCACCGCCAGGCAGCCGAACCCGACGACGATCGTGCCCGCGAGGACCGCGCCGATCGCCTGCCACCACGACACCCGCTCGGGCTCGGCCGTCGGCACCGGCCGGGCCACGGGCTCGGGCGGGGCCGTGGCCATCAGCGGGCCTGCGGGGCGACCATCGCCCGCAGGTTCGCGGCGAACTCGCGCATCTGCTTGGCCGACGCGTCGAGGATCGTCTTCTCGGCGAACAGCCCGGTGACGAGCGTCACGCGCGAGTAGATCGAGACGTTCGTCTGCGAGCCGAGCTGCGCGAGCCCGATCTCGATCCGCGCCTCGCCGACGTGCTTGCCGCGGGCGTCGCGCGCGCGGTTGGTCATGACGATGCGATGTGAGTCGCCGTCGCGCTCGAGCACGGTGAGCCGGCCGGCGAAGCGCCGCCAGAGCGGCCCGAGCTGCGCCCTCAGCGCGACGTCGTAGACGTCGTCGTCGCGGCGCTCGAGCACCCTGGCGCCGGGCACGCACGGCACGACGCGCTCGACGTCGGTGACGGCCGCGTAGACGACGTCGAGCGGCGCCTGCACCGAGAACGAGTTGTCGAACTGCATCGTGCGGCCGACACTACCGCTGGCTCGGGCGCGTTACATCCGGGCGAGCGTGACCGGCACGTCGAAGCGCCGCTGGGCCTCGCCGACGACGTCGTCCTCGCGGTAGCGCTGGTCGTCGGCGTCGTCACGGACGAAGATCACGATCCGGTCGGCGGGGAACGTCGCGAGCGCGTCTTGCAGCGCGAGCAGCGGCTCGCTCTCGCCGACTGTGCCTTGGGCCTTCACGCCCTCGTCCCACAGGTCGGAGACGGTCTCGGCACCGGCGTCGTGCGCGTCCTCGATCGCCTCGTCGGAGTCCGACATCCAGAAGGCGACAGGGGACTCGTTGAGCGCGGGGGAGACGACGAGCACGCGGGCGCCGTCGAACTCGTCGCCGACGACGTCGCGCACAGCGCTTGCATCGACGGGGTCGGGAGCCAGCAGGAGAAGGTTCATGCCTCCTGCGGTACCCGCGCCGCGCGGGTCAGAACCCGTCCGTCCGCTAAGGGTTGGCCGTGCTGCACGCCGGCCTAGAGAAGGTCGGCATGCCCGCAACCGCACGGCAGGACGCGTGTTGTGAGGGATGGCGCCGGTCATCGGACCCTGAACGGGGATGACGACGCCCCCGTCCGCCGTACCCGCGCTTGGCGCGCGTCCCGCGCTGCCTCTCGCACAACTTCAGGAGTACTACCGCATGAAGCCGAACCCCATCGATCCGAAGTCGCTCGCCTCCGCAGACCGCGAGCCGCCCGCGCGCGAGCGCGACGACGCGCGCGAGCGCCGGCGCGACCGCGAGTGGCGCATCGGCGCGGCGCAGATGGCCGCGCCGTCGACCCGGCGCTGGCGCCGGGCGGGCACGTTCGGCTCCTCCTCGTAGCGCTGGCGCGGGCGTCCCCCGACGTCGGGTCAATCGCCAAGCAGCGGCTTGAAGAACCCATCTGCCGCGCTGACCGCGTCGGCACGAAGCAACGCCTTGTCTTGGCCGGGGTTCGCCTGCTCCGCCTGGTCGGCATACTGCTGCGGTCCGAAGTCCATCGTCTTTCTGAAACGCTCACAGACATCGGCAAGTGTCGAACGGAGATCGCGCAGGGCCTGGTCGAAGCGGCCGTCGAGGAGCAGGCGTGCCGCCCCGGCCGGGCCGCCGGATGGGTTGTGGATTAACACGTATACGAAGTCGTAGTAATCCTTCGTCGCGGCTCGTGTTCGGACCGCGACGAGCTTGGAGAGCAGGTACCCGCCGAGTCCTGCGAACCGGACCGAGACGTAAGCGACCGTCCCATCAGCGAGCGACGCGGTGAGGTGATGCTGGCGAGAGTCGAGATCTACGTAACCGGTGCCCCGCAGGTTGCACGCCGCGAGACGGTCGCATTCCGGTGGCTGGATGGCCACGCCCTCTCGGTAGCCCGGAAGGTTCGCACAAGAACTCGATCTTGACCGCGTGCTGATCAACGACGCCGCGCCAGCGCCAGCCTTCGTCATCGACGGCCTCGAAGCCCAGCCGATGCAGCGCGTCTTCGACGAGAGTGAGGCCGCCAGTCCTGTCAGCGCGCGTAATGAGCAGGAGGTCGACGTCGGCTGTCCCGATATGTGGTGGCGCACTCTCCAAGCCTTCGGCAAGCACCGCTGGCACCAGGCCGCCGAGCACGGTCAGTGCCACTGGGGCGGCGCCGATCTCGTGAAGCAGCCGAACCAATGCCGTCTCGGCGCGGCCCCTGGCTTCGAGCGATCGTTCGTCCTCAAAATCCATCACGGTTTCAGACGGGCCTTCGCATCTTCGCGATCTCCCGGGCGAACAGATCGGCCGGTGGTTCGAACAGTCCAAACGCCGCGTAGAGTGGCCCGACCAGCTCCCGAACGATGTACGGGAGTCGAGCTCTCACGGCGTTGGCACGGACCTCGACGGCGGCGGTCACGGTGTCCAGATCAGTCACACGCGTGGGCGCAAGGATCCGCTCTCGGTTCAGCACCGAGTCTAATCTCCGGCCGCTTAGGCCGTCCCATCGCGCCATGAGTCTCGATTCGAGGGGCACCCAACGCGTCCGCCATCCTCGCGGCGTGGAGGAGGCTCTCAGCGATGCGCCAGATCGGCAGCGTGAGATCGAGAGCGGTGGCAGCCGGCAGGCCCGCGATCTCGGTGTCCTCCTGGTAACCCCTTAGGGTGAAAAAGAAGCCATCCGGCCGGGCTCGCCAGAAGTCGGCGCTGCCCGCCTCCGTCGTCGAGGTTTCGGCGCGCCAATCCTCGATCGTCTCATCGACGACTCGCGGCTCCCCAAGCCGCGCGTTCCACAGAGGCCAGTCTGTCTCGTGACCTACGTTCTCACGCAGCAGCGTCAGAAGTCGACGAGGGGACGGCGGCGCCGATGTCGTGGCCAACCGGTACGCGACGGTCCATGTCCCCGACAAAAGGAGGCCCAGGCGCACTTTGCCGCTTTTCACATGCGCTCGCCGGCGCGATGCTGCCTCCCATTTCGTCAGAGCGGTTGTGGGCTGCCCGCCGCTGAAGGGTCTGTGAAGGGGATCGATGGCCTCGTCGCGCACGTGCTGCGCAACATCTTCGGCACGCCCTCCAAGCCCTAGCAAGTCAGCGTAGATCCTTGGAGCGGCTGCCACCGGGAGGGACTCGACCTCGGTGCGGTGCGCCAAGACGTGGAGCGGAGCGGAGCGAAACTCGATTCGACCGCCTTCGGCAACCTCGGTTAGCCCGGTGTTCTGCATGACCTTTGAGAGCGGGCCGAAGAACTCGGCTTCCGCGACGTAGATCTGCAGCATGGGAATATGGGTGGCGAACGGCGCCACGAGACTGGACGCGATCCAGCCGGTCGCCGCCCAGCGGACCCTCCGATCCAGCGCCTCCGACAGCGTAGATCGAAAGAACGCATCGAGGTCGCCTTCAAGCCGATGCCCAAGACGCGTGGGATAGGTCTCCTCGGCCGTCTCGCGCGCCCAAGCGTCGAGTAACGCGCCGGGATCGGTCAGTTCTCGTCGTGCGCCGCGCCCTCGCTGAGGGCCAAACTTCTCAGTCCAGCCTTGCGTGTCGAACATCTGAAGGACATCGCTCACCTGCGACGGAGACCAGTCTGTTGCGCGCGCGAGCGCTCCGGTTCCGATCCCTCTCGGCCATTCGCTAGCGAGGATGGCTTCGGCGATTGCCAGCCCGGAGCGTGACCACGCAAATCGAGGTGGTGGTCCCCCCAGCCTTGGAGACCCGTCTCGTAGCACGACGAGCTCGGCGTTGACGATGTGAGCGCGTCCGGTCTCGTCGGCCCAATTGGCCTCTCGTTCGTCGAGTTGCGCTACGGATGCGGCCGACAGTCGACGCGCGGTGACGACGAGGTCGGGCGGCCAAGGACGTTCGACATGGTCCAGAATCCGACGTACGTCGGCCAGCCGTCCTTCTCCCGCCCACAGTGCATCCAGTTGAACGCGTCGTTGTCCGCGCAACACGACGTCGATGGGCACGGCGCCAGAGGCTTTGGCAGGCGCCTCGGGCGCGATGCGACCTTCCCCGCCGAGAGCGCGGGCAAGGATCAGAGCTGGTTTATTCGGTTGCGCCAAGATAATTCAGCGACGATCGAATTATTATCGCTCGGGCGAATTACTTCTCCGCGATCTTAGTTGATCTTGCGGCAGTCGTTCGCAGCTCGACGGAAGCTTGCGATCAAAGTCAGACGTCACCGGGGTCTCATGGATCGCAATCGTCGGGCGGCATCCGCGGTCCGAGGCCACGTCGCGGCCTCGGGCGGATCTCGCGGGCTTCCAGCTTCTCAAACTAACCGGGAACGTCCGCGCGCGGCGCGCGTCGTGGGGATGTGAGCGAGGGCATGACGCCCGGCTCAAAGCCCACAGCCCCCAGGAGGTTCCCATGAAGCACGCATCGCGCAAGCTCGTCACGGTCGCTGTCACGTCCGCCCTCGCGCTCTCCGGAGCGGGTGCCGCGTACGCCTGCGACGGCAACGGCGGCGGGCCGGGCACGTACCCCGGCGACGGGTCGGGCTCCTACCCGGCCGACACGAGCACGACCGGCACGAGCGCGACGACATCGAGCTCGACCCGTGCCGCGCGCCGCGCTCGCGCCAGGGCCCGCGCCGCTCGCGCTCGCGCCCGCGCGACCGCGAGCTCGTAGGCCCGCTCGCGCCGCGCCCCGCTGCCGCGGTCGTCGTGACGGGCGACGGCTGCGGCCCGGCCGCGGCCGTCTTCGGGTGCGCCTGCCCCCTTGGCGCGCTCGTGACGCCCGCGGCTCGGCATCGCTCAGCGAAATCTCAGCCAACCCACACGCAGCACCTACGCGCGGCGCCGATGCTCGCCGCATGCCAGCCGCACCCGCAACGACAAACGCCACTCGGACGGACCCGACCATGCGCCATCGCCTTCTCTCTGCCTGCCGGCCGTCGGCCAGCGACGCGTACCTCGCGCGGCGTGCGTCCGCCGGCGACGACGACGCGTTCGAGAAGCTCTACGTCCGCTACCAGCCGCGCCTTGAGGCGTACTGCCGCTCGATCGTCCGCCACGACGAGGACGCGCGCGACGCCGTCCAGAACGCGATGACGAAGGCGCTCGTCGCGCTGCGCCGCGACAACCCGTCCAACGTCCAGGGCTGGCTGTTTCGGATCGCGCACAACGAGGCGATCTCGCTGCTGCGCCGCCGCCGCCCGACGGCCGAGTTGCCCGACGTCATGCACGACGGTCGCCTCGGCCCCGCGGGCGAGATGCTCTTGCGCGAGGAGCTGCGCGCCACGCTCGAGGGCGTGCGCGCGCTGCCGGGCAACCTGCAGCACCCGCTCCTGCTGCGCGAGCTCGCCGGCCTGAGCTATGGCCAGGTCGCGGAGGTCGTCGGCGGCACGCCCGCCGCCGCGCGCAAGGCCGTCTTCGACGCGCGCACCGCGCTGAGCGCCGACCGCGCCGGCCGCGACGAGGCGTGCTCGGTGATCCGCCAGTCGCTGTCCGAGGGCGACGGCCGCCGCCGCCGCGCGCGCGTCGTGCGCAGCCACCTGCAGTCGTGCCGCGCGTGCTGTGAGTGGGAGAGCGCGCAGCGCCAGCGCCGCGTGCACCTCGCCGCGCTGCTGCCGGCCGCGTCGGCCGCGGGGTCCGCGGGAGGCTGGCTCGCGGGGCTCTTCGGCGGCGGGACGACGGTCGCCGCGGGCGTCTCGGGGAGCCTGGCCACGAACGCGAAGATCGCGGCGTCGCTGGCGGTGATCGCCGCGGGCGCGGCGCCGGTGGTCGAGCGCGTCGAGCACTCGGCGAAGCCGCCTACGCGCAGCGCGAGCGCGGCCGCGGAGGCCGGGGCAGCGGCCGCGACGGCGCAGGCCGCGCGGCGGGCCGTAGCCGCGGCGAAGGCGAGCCGCGCGGCGGCCGCGGCGAGCCTCGCGTCGGCGCGCGCCACGACAAACCTCGCAGCCGCGCCGAGCGCCGAGGCGGCGGGCGACCCCTCCGCGGGACGCGATCCTTCCGCGGCGGGCGGTTCCTCCGCGGCGGGCGACTCCCCCGCGGCGAACGACCCCTCCGCGGCGAGCGATTCCTCCGACGCGACGCGCGTCGCGTTGCACGAGACGTCCGCGGGCCGCGACAGCTCGGCGTCGTCGCCAGGCGCGACGAGCGAGAGCTCGACCGCGCATCGGGGAACGGGCGACGCCGCTGCCGGCCCGCGGGCGAATGATGCGGCCGCAGCGGGTCGCGTTCGGGCAGACGACAGGTCCACCATGCCGAGCGCGACGTCCGGCGCGCGGAGGTCCGCCGCAAGCGACGCCGCCTCCGCGCGGGGTCGCGCAGGCGCGACCTCCGGCGACCCCGGCTCCGACATGAGCGCGGCCTCTGCGGGGTCGGCGGCCGACCGACCCTTCGCGCCGCGCGGATCGCAGATCGCCGCCGGTGGCGACCAGGCCCCGGCGACCAGGCGGTCCTCGGGTGCGCAGTCCGCCGCCGCCGCCCGGACCTCCGCAGCACAGCCCGTCGCCACCCAACCCACGAGTCTCGCCGCGCAGCGACGCGCGCGCCGCGCCGCCTCCACCTCCCGCACCGAAGGAGCTTGATGCGACGCACCCGCCTGCTCGCCCTCGTCGCCGCCGCCGCGGCGCTCGCGCCGGCCGCGACCGCCGGCGCGGCGGTCATCGGGCTCGCCGATCAGAACGCGTCCGCCTACGCCGACGGCCGCCTGCGCGCGCTGAAGCTGCCCGCCGCGCGGCTCGTCGTGCCCTACGACGCCGCGACCTCGCAGCCGCAGCTCGTCGCGACCTGGCTCGCCGCGGTCCACGCGGCGGGCATGCAGCCGCACGTCGCATTCGAGCACCTCAAGGCGAACGGCTGCCCGGGCGAGCCCTGCGTCGTGCCGAGCCGCGCGCAGTACGGCGCCGCCGTCCGCGCCTTCATCGCCCGCTTCCCGCAGGTGCGCATCTACACGACGTGGAACGAGGCCAACCACGAGAGCCAGCCCGTCTCCGGCCGGCCGGAGATGGTCGCCGCCTACTACGAGGAGCTCAAGGGCGCGTGCGCGACGTGCGCCGTCGTCGCCGGTGACGTGCTCGACTCGGGCGGCTACATCCGCTGGCTCGAGCGCTTCCAGCAGGCCACCGACTCCGACCCGCAGCTCTGGGGCCTGCACAACTACGGCGACGTCACGTACGCGACCACCGAAGGCACCGACGCCGTCCTGCGCACCGTCGAGGGCCAGCTCTGGATCGAGGAGACGGGCGGCATCGTCGTCCTGCGCAACTCGGCCGGGCGCGTCACGCTGAGCTTCAACGAGGCGCGCGCGGCGGCGAGCATCGATCGCGCGTTCGCGATCGCGGCAGCGCGGCCGCGGATCACGCGGATGTACGTCTACCACTGGCAGTCCGGCCCGGCGAGCCGCTTCGACGCCGGCCTCATCCGCCCCGACGGCAGCCTGCGCCCGAGCTACGCGGCGATGCAGCGCGGGATCGCCGGCCAGCCGGCGGCGAGCGCGACCACGCCCGCCGCGACGACCAGCACGCTGAAGTGGACCGCCACGTGGTCCAAGGCGCAGCCCGCCTACCTGCTGCTGCGCGCGCGCTGCACGACGAGCGGCGGGCGCTGCCGCGGCAAGGTCGCCGTGAAGCTGCGCACGCGGCGCACCGCGCGCAGCGCGGCGCGCGTCGCGACCGTCGGCAAGACACGGACCTACGGCACGAGCTCATCAAAGCCGGTCCAGACGCTGCATGTGCGCGTCAGCAAAGCCCTGCGCAGGCGCCTGCGCGCGTCGTCCACGCGACAGCTACGCCTGACGGTCCGCCCGACGACGCCCTCGGGCTCAGCGGCGACGATCACGCTGAAGCTCGCCAAGCCGCGCTGACGGGCCGCGGAACGCTCGCGAAACCCACCCTCGCAGCCGGGTGGCGCTACGGTCGTGCGCGCATTAAGCGAAACTACGACCGAAGGGACACGCGTGAGCTCACCTACGGACAACCAGGTCATGGTGACGCTGGCGGCGCTCGCGTACGTGGCCCCGCTGAAGGGCGATCACAGCGTGCACGACCAGGAGGCGCACATGCTCGCCGGGCTCGAGGGCGTGCTCGCGGTCACCTCCCTGGCGACGCAAGGCGAGTGGTCGGTGCTCTGGATGGGTCTCACGGAGAGTGGGGGCAACCTCGCCTACATCGTCCGCCACGAGACCGACGACAAGCTCGCGGTCGTCGTGCGCGGCACCGTCTTCGGACCCACCTGGGAGGCCCTGGCCGTCGATCTCCGGCAGGACGCCGAAGTCTCGTCGCTCGCGGACTTCGCGGGCGTCGAGGTCTCCACCGGGGCGGCGACGGCATTCGAGGCGTTGCTCGACGCCCGTCTCGACGTCGTCGGCTACCCGGGCAGCGGTGGCAAGCTCGTGGACGCGCTCGAGCTCATCATCGGAACGGGCACGCCGACGATCTACGTGACGGGGCACAGCCTCGGCGGATGCGCGGCGACGATGCTCGCCGTGCATCTGCAGCAGACGTTCCCGAAGTGCGTCTTCCAGGTCTACACCTACGCAGCCCCGACCGCCGGAGTCCAGTCGTTCGCAAGCTTGTTCGACGAGACGTTCGGCAGCGGCACGCCGGCGGCGAACTCATCATGGCGCGTGGTCAACGCGTGGGATGTCGTGCCGCATGCCTGGAGCAGCCTCGACACCGTCTGGAACGACGATTGGTACCCCGGTCCCGGGCCGCAACGGACCTTGGAGGCCGATGCCGGGCTGGGCTTGGCGATCCACCTGCCCCTGTGGCACGTGTACGTCCAGCCGGCGACGAACCTCGTGCGTCTCAACGGCGAGTCCGCGTACGGCACGCCGCCGATGCTCTGGGACAAGTGCAACGTGACGGCGACGAACACGACGGCCGAATGCAAGGGCAAGATCTCGGACGACCGCTTCCTCGGACAGCTGCTGTTCCAGCACTCGGCGGTTCACGCGTACATGGTGCTCCTCAACGCGCACCGACTGCCCACGTCATTCGACTCGGCCGTGGTCGCCGGCGAGCAGTCGACCGTGACGCTGGCCGAGTCGGGCTTCGTCCACACGCTGGCCGTGCCGGCGGTCCGGATCCCCTGACGCGGCGGTCCTCCGGTCGCCGGTGAATCGCCGGAGGTCCGCGTCGCGTGCCGCGGCGTGGATTCGGCTAGGCGTTTCAGCGCGAGCGGTACTAATCTGCCAGCCCATGGCGCGGCCGATCATCCTGGGCATCGTCGGCGACTCGGCGTCCGGCAAGACGACCCTCAGCAAGGGCCTCGTCCGCCTGCTCGGCGACGACGTCGTCACGCACATCTGCACCGACGACTACCACAAGTACGACCGCAAGCAGCGCGCGGAGCGGGCGATCACGCCGCTGAATCCGGACTGCAACTACCTCGACATCATGGCCGCGCACCTGAAGGACCTGCACGACGGCGCGCCGATCCTCAAGCCCGTCTACCAGCACCACGACGGGACGTTCGGGCCGCTCGTGTACGTCGAGCCCGACCCGTTCGCGGTCGTCGAGGGCCTGCTCGGCTACTACACCGAGGAGATGCGCGAGGCCTACGACGTGCGCGTCTACCTCGACCCGCCCGAGTCGCTGCGCCGCAAGTGGAAGGTCGACCGCGACTGCGCGAAGCGCGGCTACACGACCGACCAGGTGCTCGACGACCTCGATCGTCGCGAGCCCGACTCGGCCGCGTACATCCGCCCGCAGCGCGCGCACGCCGACATGGTCGTCTGCCGCCAGCCGAACCCCGACGACCCGTTCGTCCTCGACGCCGTCCTGACGCTGCGCGACTCGCTCCCGCACCCCGACCTGTCGCCGTTCGTCGACGGCGAGGTGCTCACGATGAGCGAGGAGCCCGGCGGCGATCGCGTGCTGTACATCCCGGGCGCGCTGGAGCGCGAGCGCGCGGCGGAGATCGAAGAGGCGATCTGGGACAGCATGCACTTCGCCAGCCACCTGCGATCGGACACGCTCGGCGAGTTCACGGTCGGCAACGACACGCACCGCTCCGAGTCGCTCGCGCTCGTCCAGCTCCTGATCCTGTACCACCTGACGATGGCGCGCGCGACCGTCGCGCTCGGCGGCGAGCCGGGGAACGGCAAGTAGACCTAGGAGCCTGTCGAAAAAGTCCTCGGGGCCGGATGCGGCTCATCCGCGGCTGTGGATCGCCACACAATTCCTCGCCGATGCAACCAGCATCGCCTTCGGAATTGCGCGGCGCCCACAACCGCGGCTGAACCACCCCGACCTCCGACGACTTTCCCGACAGACTCCTAGTCTCCCGTCGATGGGCCTCCTCGACGGGATCCTCGACAACCTGTTCACCGGCGCGCGCCGGGACCGCGGCCTGGAGCGCCTCGCCGAGCACGGCGAGCTCGTGCCGGCCACGATCTACGCGATCCGCGTCGTCGGCAGGTCCGACAGCGCCGACGTGTGGACCTACGGCCTGGATCTGCTCACGAGCGCGGGCCCGCTGCGCGCGTCGGTCCGGCAGATGCTCGTCCCCGACGCGTGGCGCGCGCCGCTCGGCGCCCGCGTCCTGGCGCGCCACCTCGACGGGCGCGTCGCGATCGACTGGCCGGCGACCCTTCGCGAGGCGGGCGTCGAGCCGCCGACCGGCCTGCTCGCGGGCAAGACGCTGAGCACGACGCTCGAGCCGGGCATCGACGACGACCGGATCAGCCGCAAGCGGCTGGCCGAGGGCCGGCGTGTCAACGCGCTCGTCGTCGCCGCGGAGCCCGTCGTGATCATGGGCATGCCGACGCAGAACGTCCGCCTCACGCTGCGCATCGAGGACTCGCGCTCACCCCGCACCGCGACCCTGGCGCGCGAGCTCGTCCCGCAGTACGCCGCGGCGCTGGCCGTCGCCGGCGCGAGGCTGCCGGTCGCGATCCACCCCCAGCGCCCGGACCGCATCACGATCGACTGGCCAGCCGCGGCTGAGGCTGCGGCGGGCTGAGCGCCCTTTTCAGCCGACGGGCTGCGCCTGCAGGTCGAACGCGCGCGCGACGTGCTCGAGGCCGCGGGCGCGCACGGTCGCGTCGGCGACGTGCGAGGTGACCATCAGCTCGTCGGTCTGCGTCCGCTCGGCGAGGTCGAGCAGCTGGGAGTGCACGGTCTCCGGGCCGCCGACGATCGCGCGGGCGATCGCGTCGTCGACCACCGCGCGCTCGGCGCCCGTGAGCTTCGCGACGATCGCCTCGGCCTCCTCGACGCTCGGCAGCGGCGCCGGCCGGCCCTGGCGCAGCCACAGCATCGACACGCCGCCGGGCAGGGCGAGGCGCGCAGCGTCCTCGTCGTCCTCGCCGACGACGATCCCCGCCGCGACGATCGTGCGCGGGACATCGGTGAGCGAGGACGGCTCGAACAGCTCGCGATACAGCTGCAACGCGGGCTCGGTGAAATGCGGGTGGAAGTGGTGCGCGAAGACGAACGGGATCCCGAGCGGGCCGGCGATCCGAGCGCCGCCGTCCGTCGAGCCGAGCATCCACAGCTCGGGGACCGTGTGCTCGCCGGTCACCGCGCGGATGCCGCCGTAGCCGTCGCCGAGAAACCCGCGCAGCTGCGCGAACTGCTCCCGGAACTCGTTCGGGTTGCCGCTGCGCAGGACCATCGCGGTGCGCTGGTCGGTGCCCGGCGCGCGCCCGAGGCCGAGGTCGATGCGGTCGGGGTGCAGGGCCTCGAGCATCCCGAAGCGCTCGGCGACCGCCAGCGGCGAGTGGTTGGGCAGCATCACGCCACCCGATCCGACGCGGATGCGCTCGGTGCTCGCGGCGAGGTGCGCGATGAGGGTCTCGGGCGCGGTCGACGCGACCGACGGGATGTTGTGGTGCTCGGCGACCCAGAAGCGCTTGAAGTGAAGCTCGTCGGCGCGCCGGGCGACGGCGGTGGTGCCGGCGAGCGCGCCGGCGGCCGACTGCCCCGCCGCGACCGGGGCGAGATCGAGGACTGACAGTGGAGGGCTCACGACATCCAGCGTAGGACACGGCCTCCTCGGGCCAAGGGCGTCGCTTATACACAAGCGGTTCGCTACTGTCAGAGCAACGCACGAGAGATGATCTTCCGCCAGCTCATCCACGACGACCTCGGCTGCGCTTCCTACCTCGTCGGCGACGAGCATGCCGGCGTCGCGGCGGTCGTCGATCCGCGCTTCGAGATCGACGAGTACCTCGAGCTCGCGCGCTACATGGGCGTGCGGATCGAGCACATCCTCGAGACCCACAACCACGCCGACCACGTCTCCGGCCACGGCCGCCTGGCGGCCGCGACCGGCGCGACGATCCACGTCCACCGCCTCGCGTCGCCCGACTACGACCACGAGCCGTTCGACGACGGCTGGGAGCTCGTGCTCGGCAGCGTGCGGATCCGCGCGCTGCACACGCCCGGCCATCGCCCGGAGCACACGGCCTTCACGCTCACCGACTGCAACCGCAACCACGAGCCGTGGGCCGTGCTGAGCGGCGACACGCTGTTCGTCGGCGACATCGCGCGGCCCGACCTCGCGGTCGACAAGTCCGAGGGCGCGCGCGGCATCTTCCGCTCGCTGCACGGCAAGCTGCTGACGCTGGCCGACAGCTGCGAGGTGTGGCCCGGGCACCTCGGCGGCTCGATGTGCGGCGGGCCCGGCATGGACATGAAGGTCAGCTCGACGATCGGCTACGAGCGCGACTCGAACCCGATCCTGCGGATCGCCGACGAGGACGAATTCGTCGCACACGCGCTCGCCACGCTCGGCCCGCAGCCGCCGAACTTCCACGCGATCGTCGCGCTCAATACCGGGCCGCTGCTGACGACCGGCGTCGAGCTGCTGCCGCTGTCGCCGCGCCAGGTCGAGCAGCACCGCCGCGACGGCGCGCTCGTCGTCGACGTCCGCACCGACCTGCAGTTCGACGAGGCCCACATCCCGGGGTCGGTCTGCATCCCGATGCACCACGCGGGGTTCGGCTCCAAGCTCGCGTGGATCGCCGACCGCGAGCAGGACATCGTGCTCGTCGGCCGCGACGACGAGGACGGCCGCCGCGCCGGCACGCTCGCCGTCGCGATCGGGCTGCGCCGCCTCGCCGGCTTTCTCGGCGGCGGGATGACGAGCTGGCGCCAGGAGCGCCGGCCGACCGACCGCACGGAGCGTGTCGAGGCCCGCGACCTGCCGGGTCGCCTGGCCGACGACGGTGACATTCAGGTGCTCGACGTGCGCGATCGCGCCGAGTGGGACAAGGGCCACCTGCCGGGCTCGACCCTCGAGACATGGCATGACATCACGTCGCTGCCGGAGGGGCTGGATCCAGCGAAGCCGATCGCCGTCGTGTGTGCGTCCGGCCAGCGCGCGGCGACGGGCGCGAGCCTCGTGCGCAGGCAGGGCGCGCGCCGGGTCCTGCACGTCGTCGACGGCGGGGTGCCGAAGCTCGGGCGCCTCGGCGTGGCGCTCGTGGGCGCGCGTGCGCACGAGCCGAGCGCCTGATCCCGTGGATCCCGTCGTCCTCGCGATCCCCATGGGCCTGCTGATCGGGCTCGTCGTCGGCGCCGTGGGCGGCGGCGGCGGGGTGCTCGGGCTGCCCGTCCTGGTCTACGTGCTGGGTCAGCCCGTCGGCCCGGCCTCCACCGCATCGCTCATCGTGGTCGCGATCGCCGCGGGTGTCGGCGCCGGCGCGCTGGCGCTGCGCGGGCACGTCTGCTGGCGCATCGCGCTGACGTTCACGCTGCCGGCCGCCGCGGGCTCGCTGCTCGGGACGCTCGGCAACAACGCGGTCAGCGCGAAGCTGCTGATCCTCGCGTTCGTGCCGGTCATGCTCATCGCGTCGATGGCGACGTGGCAGCGCGCCGCGCGGACGACGAGCGACGCGACCGGCGTCTGCCCCGACGTGCGGCCGGGTCCGATCGCGATCGCCGGGCTCGGCGTCGGCGCGCTGACGGGGTTCTTCGGCGTCGGCGGTGGCTTCATGATCGTCCCCGTCCTGGTCCTGTGGCTGGGGTTCAGCTTCCGGCGCGCGGTCGCGACGTCGCTCGTCATCCTCACCCTGACCGGGCTGGCCGCGCTGGCCAGCCACCTCGCGGTGGGGGCCTCGATCAACGTGCCCGTCACGATCGCGCTGTCGGTCTCGACCGCCGTCGGAGCGCTCGTCGGCTCGGTGTTCGCGCAGCGCGTCCCGCAGGCCGCGCTCGGGCGGGCGTTCGCGGCGGTCGTCGGGCTCATCGCGGCGTTCCTGCTCGTCGACACACTGCTGCTCAACGGCCCGCCGCACGGATGAGCGCCGCGCACGACACCGACCCGGGCGCGATCGCCGCGATCCGCGGGCAGGTGGCGCGCATGCGCGAGGGCCTCGATCGCATCGACCGCGAGCTGCGGTCGCTCGAGCGTCCGCAGCGCTCGTCCGAGCGCGCGCGGCCGGCACGGTTCTACGAGGTCCTCGTCGGGGTGTACGAGCACGGCGTCCATGGCATCGACGACGCTGCGCTGACGAGGCTCGCGGCCGCGCACGGATACGAGCGCCGGGGCCTCAATGGATTCTTCACGGGCGCGCGCGCGGCGCTGCGGCGCGCCGAGGGGCGCGTCGTCCTGACGCCCGAGGGCGCTCGCCTGCTCGAAGCTCACCTGCGGCGGCTGCACGGATGAGCGATCCGCTCGTCTCCACGGCCTGGCTCGAGGAGCACCTCGGCGATCCCGGGCTCGTGATCGTCGAAGTGGACGAGCAGCCGCTCATGTACGGCGTCGGCCACATCCCCGGTGCGCGCAACGTGCAGTGGCGGCGCGATCTGCAGGACCAGCGCACGCGCGACATCCCCGGCGTCGCGGCGATGCGCTCGCTGTGGGCGCGGCTCGGCATCGTGCAAGGCAGCACGGTCGTGCTGTACGGCGACAAGAACAACTGGCACGCGTGCTTCGCGTTCTGGCTGTTTCGGATGTACGGCCTGCAGCGGCTCGCGCTGCTCGACGGCGGGCGGCAGCTGTGGCTTGGCGAGGGCCGGCCGACGACCACGGAGGTCCCGCCCGATGTCGCGGCCAGCGCGCGCGCCGCGGGCGCGCCGGAGCCGCGGCTCGACACGACGTCGCGCGCGACCTGGCGCGACGTCCTCGACGCGCAGGACGCCACGGTGTTGCTCGACGTGCGCACCCGCGCCGAGTACACCGGCGAGCTGCTGACCGAGCCGGGCTACGCGGGCGAGACGGCGCAGCGGCCGGGCCACATCCCGGGTGCCCGCCACGCGCCGTGGAACCTCGCAACGAACCCCGACGGGACCTTCCTCGCGCTCGGAGCGCTGCGCGACCTGTACGCCGGCCACGATGTCGCGCCCGGCCGGCCCGTCATCACGTACTGCCGGATCGGCGAGCGCAGCGCGCACACGTGGTTCGTCCTGCACGAGCTGCTCGGCCTCCCGGACGTCCGCAACTACGACGGCAGCTGGACGGAGTGGGGCAGCATGATCGGCATGCCCGTCGAGCTCGGTTAGGAGTCGGTCGCCGCCAGGCCCGCCGCTGCGACGAGCGCGAGCAGCTCGCGCACGTCGTCGAGCGTCGCGCTCGGGTTGACGAGCGTGAGCTTCAGCGCGACGCGCCCGCGGTGGATCGTCCTCCCGACGATCGCCTCGCCCGACGCGAACAGCGCGCGCTGCAGCGCGACGTTCGCGAGATCGAGCGCGTCCTCGCCGAGGTCGCCGGTCGCCGGGCACCAGCGAAAGAGCACCATCACCGTCCGCGGTTCGGCGAGCAGCTCGAGGTCGGGATGCGCCTCGACCGCGCGCGCCGCGCCCGTCGCGAGCCCGACGACGTGCTCGACCATCGCCGCCATGCGCTCGCGCCCGGTCGAGCGCAGGCCGACGAGAACCTTGAACGCGTCGAAGCGCCGCGACGTGTCGAGCGATCGCGCGACGAGGTTGAGCTCGTCCTCGCCCTCGCGATCGAGGTAGGCGCTCGGCTCGCGAACCGCCGTCAGCGCGCCCGGGTCCGCGACGAGCAGCACGCTCGCGCTGATCGGCTGCCAGAAGAGCTTGTGCAAGTCCGCAGTGACCGAGTCGGCGCGGCCGATGCCGGCGAGCCGCGGTGCCAGCTCCTCCGACAGCGCGAGCCCCGCGCCGACGGCGGCGTCGACGTGCAGCCATGCGCCGTGCTGCGCCGCGAGGTCTGCGATCGCGTCGAGCGGGTCGATCGCGCCGGCGTCGGTCGTGCCGGCTGTAGCGACGATCGCGATCGCCTGCTCGCCCCGGCTTGCGAGGCCGTGAAGGGCGTCTGCCAGCGCCGCGGGGTCCATCGCGTCGTTCGCGTCGACCGCGACCGGCAGCACAGCCCGCGCGCCGATGCCGAGCACGCCCGCCGCGCGCCGCACGCTGAAGTGCGCCGCCTCGGAGGCGAGGATCCGCCACCCCCGAGCCTCCGGCGGCAGGCCCTCCTCGCGCGGCGCGGCGACGCCCGAGCGCCGGGCCGCCGCGTCGCGGGCGAGCAGCAGCCCGTGGAGGTTCGCGGACGTCCCGCCCGTGCAGAACACCCCGATCGCACTCCCCGGCAGCCCGACGAGGCGCGCGAGCCAGCGCGTGAGGTGATCCTCGACGAGCGTCGCCGCCGGCGCCTGATCGAAGGAGTCCATCGACTGGTTGGTCGCGCCGACGGCGAGCTCGGCCGCGGCAGACGCGAGCAGCGGCGCGACGTGCAGGTGCGCCGCCGCGCGCGGGTCACCGGCGCGGATGCCGTGGGCGAGGACCGTCGCGCCGAGCTCGCGCAGGACGTCGGCGGGGTCGGAGCCTTCCGGGGGACAGGGATCGATCGCCTCGATGGCGGCGCGCAGCGCGATGGGATCGGCCCCCGACCACGGCCGGTCGTGCGAAGCCCACGCCGCCTCCACGGCCGTGGCCGCCGCGGCCGCGAGCCGCGCGAGCTCGCCTTCGCCGCCCGTCGCGCCGGCCAGGAGACCGGAGCCGAGAGGCTCCGCGGACCCGCCTTCGCCCGGCCCCGTCGCGCTCACGCCCGCAGCGCGCGGCCGAACGCCTCGGCGACGACGTCGATGTCCTCGGGTCCGATGACGAGCGGCGGGAGGAAGCGGATCGTGGCGGCGCCGCGGCCGCCGATCTCCGCGATGACGCCCTCGGCGAGCAGCGCGCGCAGGACCGCCGCGGCCCGCGCAGTCGCCGGCTCGGGCACGCCGCGCGCGTCGACGCGGTCGAGGTCCACCAGCTCGACGCCGATCATGAGGCCGCGGCCGCGCACGTCGGCGACCTCGTCGATGCCGGCGCAGACCGCCCGCAGGCCATCCTGCAGCCGGGCGCCCATCGCCTCGGCGTGCTCCGACAGCCGCTCGGCCACGACGTGGCGGATCGTCGCCGCGCCCGCCGCGAACGCGAGCTGGTTGCCGCGAAACGTGCCGGCGTGGCCGCCCGGCTCCCACGCCGCGTCGAGCTCGCGGCGCGCCACGACGACCCCGAGTGGCAGCCCGCCGCCGATGGCCTTGGACAGCACGAGCACGTCGGGCACGACGCCGAGCGCCTCGAGTCCCCACAGCGTCCCGGTGCGGCCGAGGCCCGTCTGCACCTCGTCGAAGATCAGCGCGACGCCGGCGCGGCGCGTGGCGTCGCGGACCGCCCGCGCGAACGCCGGCGGCGCGGGGTGCACGCCGCCCTCGCCTTGGACCGGCTCCATGATGGCCGCCGCCGGGCTGCAGATGCCCGAGTGGCCGTCCGTGAGCGCCCATTCGAACACGCGCGCGCAGCGCTCGGCACCGCGGTCGCCGCCGATGCCGAACGGGCAGCGCACCCGCGTCGGGAACGGCAGGTGGTGGACGTCGGGCAGCAGCGCGCCCAGTCGCTCCTTGCCGGCGCGGTCGCCGGTCAGCGCGAGCGCGCCCTGCGTCTGGCCGTGGTAGCCGCCGCCGAACGCGATGACGCCGCTGCGCCCCGTCGCGGTCTTGCAGAGCTTCACGGCGGCTTCGATGGCGTCGGCACCCGTGGGCCCGCTGAAGAGGATGCGACCGCCTGCGAGCTCTGGCGGCAGCGCCGCGAGCAGGGCGTCGGTGAAGTCGTCGCGCAGCGGCGTCGCGAGGTCGAGCGTCGTGAGCGGCACCTCGTCGTCGAGCGCGCGGCGCAGCGCCTCGACGACGACCGGGTGGTGGTGGCCGAGCGCCAGCGAGCCGGCGCCCGCGAGGCAGTCGACGTAGCGCCGCCCGCTCGTGTCCCAGACGTGGACGCCCACGCCGCGCGCCAGCGCGACCGGCAGCCGGCGCGGATACGAGCGCGCCGCGGACTCCCGCTGCGCCTGGCGCCGCAGCAGGCCGTCGTCCTCCGTCTCGGATCGATGCTCCGAGGCGACCGGTATCCCTCCCGGGTTCACGCGGCGAACGCTAGCGCAAGCGCCCTTGCCATCGGCGGATATATGCACCTGACGCCCGCGGCGCCGAGCATCGCCGCGGGTTGCGCGCCCTGCGGATCCGATGACGCACCCGAGACCTTGTGCGGCTGTGAGGCGAGCGGCCGTCCGCGGCCGTAGGCTGCGGGGGTGGGCAGCTCGCGCTTTGACCTCAGCATGGTCAAGAAGTTCGTGCTCGGGGCCGTCTTGATCGTCATGTTCTCGGCGACGGCGGTCGCGACCGGGCTGCTCGTCGAGGTCAAGGACGATCTCGGCCAGCTCAAGAAGGGGGCCAAGCCGCTTCCCCCCGGCACGGCGGACCTGCTCGAGGACGTCCCCTCCGGCGAGCCGCAGACGATCCTCCTGCTCGGCTCCGACCGCCGCTTCGCCGACATCGGCAAGGTCCGCCCGCGCTCGGACACGATCATCGTCGTCCGGCTGGACGCCGACGAGAACGCGATGGCCATCATGTCGATCCCGCGCGACCTGAACGTCCACGTGCCAGGACACGGCATGCGCAAGATCAACGAGGCCTACCACCTCGGCGGCGCGAAGCTCACGATCCAGACCGTCCGCGAGCTGCTGAACATCGACATCAACCACGTCATCAACGTGAACTTCGGCGGCTTCCGGCGCGCGATCGACCGCCTCAAGTGCGTCTACATCGACGTCGACCGGCGCTACTTCAACGACAACACCGGCCCGGAGGAGAACTACGCGACGATCGACCTCAAGCCCGGCTACCAGAAGCTGTGCGGCGCCAAGGCGCTCGACTACGTGCGCTTCCGCCATCAGGACTCGGACTTCGTGCGCGCGGCGCGCCAGCAGTCCTTTCTCAGCCAGGCCAAGGAGCAGATCGGCCTCGCCAAGCTGTTCAACGATCGCAAGGAGCTGCTGCGGATCTTCGGGCGCTACACCGAGACCGACATCGCCGACAGCAACACGGCTGAGGTCCTGGGCCTGATCAAGCTCGCGTACGAGTCGTCGAAGTCGCCGGTCACCGAGATCGAGTTCCCCGCGACCGACTGCAAGGACAAGACCTGCGTGGAGATCTCCGACGAGGAGCTGACGCAGACCATCATCCGCTTCATCGAGGTCCGCGGCGACCCGACCGCCGACCCGGCGCAGGCCAAGAAGCCCAAGCGCCTGAAGCGCAGCACGCGCCTCGCGCCCGGCCTCGGCTACGCGCAGGTGGCCGGCGAGGACCACGTGCTCGGGATGTCGGTCCGCCTCGAGCCGCTCGGCCTGCCCGTGTACTTCCCGAAGGCCATCGTCGTCGGCCGCAACGCGGGCTACTCGACGAACGGCAGCCCGCGCTCCTACGAGATCTTCGATCGCAACAAGAACCGCTACCGCGCCTACCGGCTCGTGCTGTACGCGGGCGAGCTCGGCCAGTACTACGGCGTCCAGGGCACGACCTGGAAGGCCCCGCCGATCCTCGACAACCCGACGGACGAGCGGATCATCGGCGGCCGCCGGTTCCGGCGCTACTTCACCGGCAAGAAGATCCGGCTCATGGCGTGGGAGACGCCGAAGGCCGTCTACTGGGTCTCGAACACGCTATCGCTGAAGCTCACGAACCGCCAGATGATGGAGATCTCCCGCTCGCTGCAGCGCATTTAACGCGCTGCGCTGTGGGACGATTGACGGCATGCTCGATCTCGTCGTCCGGGGTGGCCGCCTCGCCACGCAGCCGGGCGCGCCGCTGCGCGACGTCGCGATCTCCGGCGGTGTGATCGTCGAGATCGCGGAGGAGATCGCCGAACCGGCCGAGCAGGAGATCGACGCGAGCGGGCTGCACGTGCTCGCCGGTGGCGTCGACCCGCACGTGCACCTCGACGACCCCGGTCGCACGCACTGGGAGGGCTTCGCGCTCGGCACGTCCGCGCTCGCGGCCGGCGGCGTGACCACGTGCATCGACATGCCGCTGAACGCGAGCCCGCCGACCGTCGACGCGCGCAGCTTCGACCTCAAGCTTGCCGCCGGCAGCCGCGCGTCGATGATCGACTTCGCGCTGTGGGGCGGCCTGATCCCCGGCAACCGCGACGACATGGACGACCTCGCGGCGCGCGGCGTCGTCGGCTTCAAGGCGTTCATGTGCCACGGCGGCCTCGAGGACTTCCCGCCCGCCGACGACCTCACGCTCTACGAGGGCATGCAGCGTGCCGCGTCGCTCGGCCTGCTCGTCGGCGTGCACGCCGAGAACGAGACGATCACGCGCGAGCTGACCGCGCGGGCGCGGGCCGCCGGCCGTCACGCGATGCGCGACTGGGCGGCCGCGCGGCCGATCGTCGCCGAGACGGAGGCCATCCGGCGCGCGATCGGCTTCGCGGAGGAGACGGGCTGCGCGCTGCACGTCGTGCACGTGTCGACGGGGGCGGGGGTCGCGCTCGTCGTCGAGGCGCGCTCGCGCGGGGCCGATGTGACGTGCGAGGTCTGCCCGCACCACCTCATCCTCACCGAGGAGGACGGCGAGCGGCTCGGCATGATCGCGAAGTGCGCGCCGCCGCTGCGCTCGTCGGCTCAGACCGAGGCGATGTGGGCGGGGGTCGTGAGCGGCGAGGTGCCGATGGTCGTCTCCGATCACTCGCCCGTGCCGGCGAGCGCCAAGCGCGGCGACGACGTCTTCGCCGCCTGGGGCGGGATCGCCGCCGGCCAGTCCACGATGGAGCTGCTGCTGACCGAGGGCGTCGCGGGGGGGCGGATCCCGCTCGAGCAGGTCGGCGAGCTGTTCGCGGCGGCGGCGGCGCGAAGGTTCGCCCTGCCGGGCAAGGGCCAAGTCGAGGTCGGCTTCGACGCCGACCTCGCGCTCGTCGACCTCGACGACACGCGCCAGCTCACCGACGGCGAGCTGCGCCAGCGCCACTCCTACAGCCCGTTCACCGGCTGGACGTTGAAGGCGCGCGTCATCCGCACGATCCTGCGCGGGCAGACGATCAGCCGCGTCGGCCGGCCGGCGGTGTCGCGCCCGCTCGGGCGGATGGTCGACATCCGCGCGGTCCGCGGCGCTCCGCCTGCGCGGTCCGCGGCGTGAGCGACCGCCGCCAAGGAGCCCTCGTGCCGCGCGGGCCGCTCGCATGAGCGACCGCGGCGCGTGCCCGGGCGCAAGGTACACGGTGCTCACGCCGGCCAACCACTACCCCTGCCGGCTGCCGAACCTGCCCGGCGCGTCGGTCGTCAAGCTCGTCACGCCGCGCCTCGCGCCGGCGCGCTTCGCCGAGTACCTCGTGACGCTGGCGCCCGGCGGAGGGACGATCGAGCCCGGCTTCGAGAGCTTCCTCTACGGCCTGGACGGAGAGGCGTTCGTCGAGACGGACGGCGTCGGCGTCGCGCTCGGGCCCGGCTCGTTCGCCTACCTGCCGCACGACGCGGGCTTCGCGCTGCGTGGCGAAGGGCGGCTGCTCTGGCTCAAGCGCCGCTACGAGCCGTTTCCCGGCGTCGGCTCGCCGCCGCTCGTCAGCGGCCACCGCGACGACGAGCCGTTCGAGGACGTCGGGCTCTTCCGCCGCCGTGAGCTGCTCGCCCGCGACGATCCGCGCTTCGATTTCAACATGAGCCTGCTCGCCTTCGACCCCGGCACGAACCTCGGCAAGATCGAGATCCACGACGAGGAGCACGGCCTCTATATGACCGCGGGCGAGGGCGCCTACCTCCTCGATCGCCAGACGCATCACGTGCGCGCGGGCGACTTCATCTACATGGCGCCCTACTGCCCGCAGGGCTTCGAGGCGGGCGGCGACGTCCCCGCCGAGTATCTGCTCTACAAGGACGTCTTCCGCGACGGCTTCTGATCCAGTCCCAGCAGGCCGATTTCGGGCAGGAAGCGTCCGACGCGCCCGGCGTAGTCCTCGTAGCGCTCGCCGTGCAGCGCGAGCAGGTGCGGCTCCTCGACCTTGCGCGTCTGGATCTGCACGCCGGCCACGCAGAGCACGAGGCCGAGCGCCGTGAGGGCCGTCGGGACGAGCAGCGCGAGCCCGAGCGAGAGCGCCACCATCGTCGTGTAGACCGGGTTGCGGACGGCGAGGTACACGCCGGTCTCGACGAGCTCCGAGGGGCGCGCGGGGTCGATCCCGGTGCGCCACGCCTCGCCCATCGTCCGCCGCGCGGCAACCGCGAACCCGATGCTCCAGCAGCAGGTGAGCACGCCGAACACGTGCCCCACGACGCCGTCGAGCGGCCCGAACGCGTCGAGCTTGCCGGCGAGCACGAGCGCCGGCCCGGCCAGGCCCAAGAGCCACGCCGCGAAGATGAGCAGGTTGGCGCCGCGCTCCGTTGGATTTGCGGCGCGCGCCCAGCTGCCCGCGCCCGAGCGCCGGCGCAGCGCGGGCTCGCCCGCTGCGAACACGGCGACGGCGTAGACGACGCCGAGGATGATCGCGAGCACGGCCACCGGCGCATCCTCGCAGCGCGCGCTGGCCGGGTGCACTGCCGCGCGGGTTCAGCTCGCGGCTCGGCGCGAGCTCAGCCGCTCGCCTCGGCGAGGCGCGCGAGGACGCCGGTGAGCACGTCGACGCCGGCGTCGATCTCCTCGGGCGAGGTGTACTCGTCGGGGTGGTGGCTGATGCCGCCGGCGCTCGGGACGAAGATCATCCCGATCGGGGCGTGCGAGCCGAGGACCATCGCGTCGTGGTAGGCGCCGCTGATCATCCGGCGATGCGGCAGGCCGAGCTGGCTGCACGCGGCCTCTGTGGCCTCGATGACGAGCTCGCTCGAATGCGCGGGGTGGTCCTCGGCGATCGTCTCGATCTCGAGCGACAGGCCGCGGCGGGCGCAGAGCTTGTCCGCGACGACGAGCAGCGTGTCGACGACGGCCTTGCGGGCGGCGAGGTCCGAGTCGCGTACGTCGACCTCGACGACGACGTCGCCCGGCACGACGTTGATCGCCCCCGGCAGCGCGCGGATGACGCCGATCGTCCCGACGGTCGTGCCGCTCGGCGAGTCGCGGGCGAGCTTCTCGAGCGCGAGGATGAGCTCGGCCGCGCCCGCGAGGGCGTCGTGGCGCAGGGTCATCGGCGTCGCGCCGGCGTGGTTGGGCACGCCTTTCAGGCGCACGCGCAGCTCGTGCGGCGCGGCGATCGAGGTGACGACGCCGATCGTCTCGCCGCCCGCTTCGAGCACGCCGCCCTGCTCGATGTGCAGCTCGACGAAGGCGTGCACGGCGTCGAAGTCGAGCTTCGCCTCATTCACGCTGTCGGGGTCGAGGCCGACGCTGCGGAGCGCCTGCGCGATCGTGACCCCGTCGCGATCGGCGTACGCGTCGAGCATCGCGCGCGGCAGCTCGCCGGCCATCGCGCGGCTGCCGATGCAGCCGGCCACGAAGCGCGGCTCCTCGCCCGCGAAGCCGATGACCTCGATCGTGCGCCGCGGCTGCGCGCCGCGCTCGCGCAGGGTGCGCACGGCCTCGATCGCGCCGAGCACGCCGACGACGCCGTCGTACGCGCCGGCGTTCAGCGTCGTGTCGAAGTGCGAGCCCGTGAGGACGGCGGGCACGTCGGGCTCGCTGCCCGGCCACGAGCCGATCAGGTTGCCGGCAGCGTCGACGCGCGTGGTGAGCCCCGCCTCGCGCATGAGCTCTGCGACGTACTCCAGGCTCTCCTCGTAGAGCGGCGTGTAGACCTCGCGCGTGATCCCACCCGCGGCGGGGTTCGCGTTGAACGTCGCGAGATGCGCGATCGCGGCGTGCAGGCGCGGGTGCGCGGTCATGCCGCCGCCTTCGCGTTGCCGGCGCTTCGCGCGCGTCGCGCCGCTGCCTGCGCCCTGCTGGCGCTTCGCGCGGACCTCACGCCGCCGCCTCGGCCATCCGCGCGCTCGCGCGCTCAAGCTCCGTCGCGAGCGTCTCGGCGTCGGCGGTTCGCAGCTCCCCGCCCTCGACGACGACCTCGCCGTGCACGAGCAGGGTGTCGACCGGGCGCGCCGGACCGAGCACCAGCGCCGCGATCGGGTCGGCGATCCCCGCGTAGCCGGCCGAGCGCAGGTCCCACAGCGCGACGTCGGCCAGGGCGCCCGCGCCGAGGTGGCCGAGCTCGTCCTCGCGGCCGAGGCAGCGCGCGCCGTGGCGGGTGGCGAGCTCGAGCGCCTGGCGGACGGTCAGCGCGGCCGGCCCCGCCTTCGCGCGGGCCAGGATCAGCGCGGCGCGCAGCTCGTCGAGCAGCTCTCCGCATTCGTTGGACGCGGCGCCGTCCACGCCGAGGCCGACGGTTGCTCCCGCCCGCAGCAGCGCCGGCACCGGCGCGATGCCCGCGCCGAGGCGCCCGTTGGACGTCGGGCAGTGCGCGACCCCCGTGCCGGTCTGCGCCATCCGCGCGCACTCGGAGGCGTCGAGGTGCACGCAGTGCGCGAGCCAGACGTCGTCGCCGAGCCAGCCGAGGTCGTCGAGGAACTGCAGCGGCCGCACGCCGAAGCGCTCGCGGCAGAACGCCTCCTCGTCGTGGGTCTCGGCGAGATGCGTGTGCAGCCGCACGCCGCGCTTGCGGGCCAGCGCGGCGGTCTCGGTCATGAGCTCGCGTGTCACGGTGAACGGCGACGTCGGGGCGAGCGCGATCCGCAGCATCGCGCCGGGGGCCGGGTCGTGGAAGCGGTCGATGGCATCGGCGCTCGCGGCGAGGATCTCGTCGCGGTCCTCGACGATCGCGTCCGGCGGCAGACCGCCGTCGCGCTGGCCGAGGTCCATCGCGCCGCGGCACGGGTGAAAGCGCAGCCCGATCGCGCGGGCGGCCTCGATCTCGACCGCGAGGAGGTCGTCGCCGCGGCGCGGGAAGACGTAGTGGTGGTCGGTCGTCGTGCTGCAGCCCGATCGCGCGAGCGCGGCGAGGCCGGCACGCGCCGCCGCGTCCACGATCGCCCCGTCGATGTGCTGCCACACGGGGTACAGCGCGGTCAGCCATTGAAAGAGCGTCGCCTCCTGGGCATACCCGCGCGTCGCCCACTGGTAGAGGTGGTGATGGCAGTTGACGAGGCCCGGCGTGGCGAGCCGTCCGCGCCCGTCGATGTGCCGATCGGCGTGCCACTCGGCGGGCGCTCTGCCGGGGCCGACCGCGGCGATCCGCGCGCCGTCGAGGACGAGGTGGCCGTCGGCGATCTCGCGCCGCTCGGCGTCCACGGTCGCGATCGCGCAGCCCTCGATGACGGTGACGCTCACCGGCGCGCCTCGCGCCGGGCGGGTCGCACCGCGCCACCTTCGCGCCGGGCGGGTCGCTCCGCGCCGTTTTCGCGCCGGCCGGGTCGCTCCGCGCTCCCTTCGCGCCGGGCCCGGGCTGTGATCGTTATGCGCATGGTCGGGGTGATGTCCTCGGGCGGACGGCACCTGACCAGAGCGCCGACTGCGATCGAAGGCGAAACCTACCGGACGACCTGCGGCGCGGCTGCTTGAATGAGCCGGCGTGACGATCTCCGCCGTCTCCCCGCTCGCCGCGCAGGTCGTCGCGCGCTGCAGGGTGTTGTCGAAGATCGGCCGGGTGCGCGGGAGCCTGACCCGCCCGTACGGATCGCACGCCATGGCGCAGGCCAACGAGCTCGTCGGGATGTGGATGCGCGAGGCCGGGCTGGCGGTGCGATTGGATGTTGCGGGCAACCTCGTCGGGCGGCTCCCCGGCACGGATCCCGACGCCGGCACGCTGCTGCTCGGCTCGCACCTCGACACCGTCCGCGACGCGGGCGCCTTCGACGGACCGCTGGGCGTCATCGCGGCGATCGCGGCGGTCGCTCGGCTGCAGGCCGAGGGCCGCAGGCTGCCGTTCGCGATCGACGTCCTCGCCTTCGCCGACGAGGAAGGACTGCGCTTCGGCACCGCCTACCTCGGCAGCTGCGCGCTCGCCGGCACGTTCGACGAGGCGCTGTTTCACCTCGTCGACGACGACGGCGTGACGCTGCGCGCGGCGCTGTCGGCGTTCGGCGGCGACCCGGCGAACATCGCGACCGCGTCGCGGCGCGGCGAGCGGCTGCTCGGCTACTGCGAGATCCACATGGAGCAGGGTCCGGTGCTGGAGAACCTGGGTGCACCCGTCGGCGTCGTGAGCGCCATCGCCGGAGCGACGCGCGCCGAGGCGCGGTTCAGCGGGCACGCCGGCCACGCCGGGACGATCCCGATGGACGCCCGCCGCGACGCCGCGTGCGCCGCGGCCGAGCTCGTGCTCGCGGTCGAGGCGGCCGGACGCGACACGCCCGGCCTGCTCGCGACGGTCGGCCGGCTCGCCGCGCTGCCGGGCGCGCCGAACGTCGTGCCGGGAGGCGCGGTCGCGTCGATCGACGTGCGCCACTCCGACGACGCCGTCCGGCTGCGCGCGGTGCAGCGCCTGCGCGCGGAGGCGGTCGCGATCGCGCAGCGCCGCGATCTCGGCCTCGACTGGGAGCAGCGCCTCGACAACCCCGCCGTCGACGTCGATCCCGGGCTCACCGACCTGCTCGTCGCGTCGGTCGCCGACCTCGGGCTCGACGCGCACCGGCTGGCGAGCGGCGCCGGCCACGACGGCGTCGCGCTCGCGCCGCTGACGGGGATCGCGATGCTGTTCGTCCGCTGCGCGGGCGGCCTCAGCCACCACCCCGACGAGTCGGTCGACGAGGCCGACGTCGCGGTCGCGCTCGACGTCGCCGACGGCTTTCTGCGGCGGCTCGCCGGACTGAGTGCGTAGGCGCTGGACGACCTCCCGCGCCGCGACTATCGTCGTCGCGCGTGAGCCTGCTCGGACTGCTCGGCCTTCGACCGGATGGTGATCCCGCCGCGATGCGCGCGTATGCCACGTCGCTGCGCTCGATCGCCGATCAGCTCGCCACCGGCGGCGACGGCGCGGCGAGCGCCGTCGGCGAGGCGACGTTCGAGGGCCCGGCCGGCGACGCCACCCGCTTTCGCGCCGGCCGGCTGCGCATGCGCGCCACCGACCGGGCGCAGTCGCTGCGCGAGCTCGCCGACGCGATCGCGCGCGAGGCGGGCGAGGTCGAGCGCGGCCAGCACGCCTGGGACAGCCGCCTGAGGCGGCTCGAGCGCGAACTGGCGGGCCCGCAGTGAGCCCGCACATCCTCATCGAGCCCGGCGAGCTGCGGCGTGCCGCGCGGACCTACCGCGAGGTCGGCACCTCGCTCGGCGGCCTGCGGACCGGCTTGCGGACGCCGCTGCCGGACATGCCGGGCGGCTTGCGCGCCCGCGCGCAGCAGGAGATCGAGGACGCGGTGCGCGACATCGGCGAGCAGATCGACTACATCGGCGAGGAGGCGACGGCGCTCGAGCGCCGCGCCACCTGGGCCGAGAAGGCCGACCGCGGCGGCTGGATGGCGCTGCTGAGCGTGTTCGACCTGTTCGGGCTCGGCGGCGTGCCCGCGCTCAGCGATCGCTTCGGCAAGCCGTCGCGGCCGGATCTCGACAGCGTGCTCGACGACTACCAGGTCGCCGACGACGAGACGCGCGATTGGGAGCCGCCGTGGCCGTTCAGCATGGCGACGGACGCGGAGAACCTCACGAGCAAGGAGATCGAGATGCTCGAGACGCTCTCGATCCTCAACCTCAAGGACTTCTCCGGCGTGCGCGACAAGGCGTTCGACGAGTCGAGCGGCCGCTACGGCGGCAAGACGCTGCGCGAGACGAACGACGGGCACGAGGACGCGTTTCGCCACGCGTACTGGAACGCGCTGCTCGTCAAGGAGTTCGGCCCGGACTTCGCGCGCAAGTTCGCGACGGCGCACGAGGGGCGCCCCGGCAACCCCGGCACGCGCGAGGCGATGGACCTCTACAACAACGAGGTCGGCCGCCAGATCGCGATCGACCACCCGGATGCCGATGGTGACGAGCTCGCCCGGCTCGTGCAGGAGGCGGTCGACGACGGCAACGTCGTCGTCATCGACCGTGACAGCGACCTCGCGTACAGCGATCAGGTCCCGGTCGGCCAGCACGGCGAGACGGACGGCAGGCCGCACGGCGGCGGCAAGCCCGCGGAGGGTGCCGAGAGCGACGACTACTCCGAGGGGACGGGCAGCTGATGGAGCCGGGCGCGCGGATCACGGCCGTCGTGGCGCTGCTGCTCGCGGCCGGCGTGGCGCTTCCGGCGTGCGGAGGCGGCGGCGGCTCGGAGGACCGCCGACCGTACGCCCACGACACGCCGTTCGCGAAGCGCATCGGCGCGTTCGCCAAGGAGGGTCCGCACGGGGCGACACGCCGGGTCGACGCGCTGACGACCTTCGACTGGGACACGGTGTACGTCTTCGGCGAGGGGGCGCGCTACCGCGACGTCGACCGCGAGGTCGGCTTCGAGCTCTTCGGCCGTGACGGGCGCTACTACGACAACGGCGGCACGCTGCTCGTCTTCACGCTCGGCGGGAAGCTCGCGGCCGCGCAGGCGCTGATCCCGCCGGTCGTGCTCGGCGCGGACGCGACGCGGTTCGCGCGCGAGAGCGCGGTGCTGCGCGCCCGGACCCCCGACCCCGGGCCGTACGCGCTGGACCTCGTCGAAGTCACGGGATAGTCGCTTCGCCGCGCCGCGGCCGACTATCGTCCCGCTAATGGCGAACATCTCAGGCAGTGCGAGCAGCGAGATCGACGCGCCGCTGGACGCGGTGTGGGCGGTCGTCGAAGACGTCGAGCACTGGGCGCAGTGGCAGGGCACGCTCGGCGATGTGTCAGTCACCGGGCACGACAGCGAGGACCGCGCGTCGCAGTGCAAAGTCAAGATCGACGCGAAGATCACCCAGATCTCGATGACGCTCGAGTGCTCGCACGCGCCGGCGACGCGGATGACGTTCACCCGCACGTCCGGCGACCTCAGCGAGCTCGAGGGTTCGTGGCAGCTCGACGACCTCGGCGACGGCCGCACCCGCGCGACCTACACGCTGGACGTCGACCCCGGCGGCGTGATCGGCTTCCTGCTCAACGCCGAGCGCAAGGAGAAGCTGCGAGCGCTGCTCGTCGACGCCCGGCCCAACGAGCTGAAGGCGCGCGTCGAGGGCGGCTGACGTCGGGCGGCTGCGCGCAGCTTGGCGCCCCGAGAGGATCTGTGTGTGTCACGAATCGGCGAGCCGACGAGCGGTCGGCTTGTCGCGTCGTAGCGTTCTCCGCCGGTCCAGTGTGAGCGCTGGCGTCGCTCTGCCCTCCGCCAGAACGCTTGCCGCATCTCGATCACGAGATCGGCCAAGGTGACGACAAACCAAAGCCGCGCCGAACTGGCATGTGACGCGTGGAGCGTGCGACCCGGGCCAAGTCAACAAGCTCTCACGGCGCGAATACCGTCCGGAGATGCGTCCATACTTTGCGACCAACTGACATGTCCGCGGATGTCCACACAAGTCAACCTTGCGAGCGCCGAAACGTGGGAGTGGCGCCCACGACCGCATGAGGCGATCGCTTCGATGCCGAGCACGTGAGCCCGCAGCGTGGTCGAGAGCCCATTCCTCGCCGGGATGCAGCGCGTGCGCCGACGCGGCGAGCTGCGGTGGCGAAGTCTTGACGGCGAGCTCTACTACACGTGGGATGCTCTCCACCGGGAAGCCGAGGTCTTCGACAAGCGCGGCAACCATCGTGGTGTTGCCGATCCGATCACGGGCGTGCTCATCAAGGGACCGGTAAAGGGGCGGCGGATCGATGTCTGACAGCTACCTGAGTCTCGTGCTCGAAGGCCGAACGCCGTGGACCGACGCGGACGAGTTCGTCGATCGCTGGCACCACAGCGATTCCGAGCAACCGCTCCACGACTACCTCGGACTGACCTGGGACGAATACGCGTTGTGGACCGAGAAGCCGCAGACGCTCCGGCTGATCATCGCGTCGCATGAGCTCGGAGAGCCGCTTGATCGCTTGCTGGAGCGCACCGATGAGCCCGCCGTCCTTGCTCGGGGGCTGACTCCGACCGACGCGCACGCGGTACGAACGTGGTTGGAGCGAACAGGTCGGCTTCGCTCGACTTGAGGCGAGAGCAGCGGTTGGCCGCTGAGATCGTCCGGCGCTTCGGGCTCGCACCGCCGATCGATGTCGATTCGATTGCAGCTCGCTTCTCGGACGTCGAGGAGGCGTCGATACCCGGGGCCTGCGATGGGCTGGTTCTAGACCTCCACGGTCCGCGTTCGCGACCGCTCATCCTGTTGCAACGCGGCCAGGTGGACGTCAGGCGGCGGTTCACGCTCGCACACGAGCTCGGTCATGTCCTGCTCCCATGGCACATCGGTGATGCGTTTCTGTGCGATACGGGCCGCGTTCGCCCACTCGATTCCGGCTACGAACCCGACGGCGCGCAGACCGAGCCCGAAGCGAACCGCTTCGCCGGCGACTTGTTGGTACCGACCCAGTGGCTTCAGGAGTGCGTCGCATCGCTTGGTGGCGAAGAGATCACGCCCTTGATGTGCGCGATCGAGGACGCCCGAGTGTCGGCGTATGTCGCCTGTCTCAGATTGCAGAGCTTGCTGCCTGCTGGCCACGCGTTCGCGATTACTCAAGGCGGTGCGCTGCAGATGCGCGGACAGACACACGGCACCGGCCTGCTGCCCCATGACTCGGGCGAGGAGCTCGACGTGACGCGCCTGAGCCGATGGGCTCATCGCGTGGAGGAGATGACGTACGGACCGAGCCGCGTCACCTGGTGGACATTCCGGGGCGAGGGATTCAGCGCCGTTCACGCGGCAGACCCGCGCACTTGGCGAGAGCTCCTCGACGGATTGCTTGACCGCCACGCCATGGATGAACCCGAACGCGGGCGCATCCGAGGAAGCCTCAACGGCGTGATCGCAGCGGCTCACGGCGAGGCAAGACGAGAGGGTCGAGTCGAGGCTGGTGCGCTGTACGTCCGGTTTCGCAGCCGCTTTGCCAAGGTGCGCGCACTGCCTGGCGCATTGTTGGACGATCCGGAGTTCGACCTGTTGCTTCATAAGCGTGCCGAAGACTTCGCTGCGCGCTAGGTCAAATGCGTGGGCCGCGACGATGCCGCGCCGTTCAGGGCACCGGGACGCTTGATCCGCCGGACCCGCTGGGCCGCCGGATGCGGTTGGGGCGCGGTGGCGGGGGCGGTGGGGGCGTCACGACGAAGGTTCCGCTACCGCCGGTGTGCGGGCCGGGCGGCGGAGGCGGTGGTGGAGGCGGCGGGTCGGTGACGACGCCGGGCTGGTCGGTGGGCGGCTGTGCCGGGGGCGGCGGTGGTGGGGGCGGCGGCGGCGGCGGGGCCGTGCCCGTGTCCGTGCCCGTGCTGCCGCTTGGGTTCTTCGTCTTGCCGGGTCGCAGGGGTTGAACCGAGGTGCCGCCGCGCGAGGCGCGGTCCGTGCTCGCGCGTGTGGGACGGCGGCTCGTGCGACGTGGCGCGACGGCCGGGGAGGCGGCTAGCCGTGCGGGCGGGTCTGCGCCGCGGGGGCTCGCCAGACGCGTGATCGCCGACACTTGTCGAGGCTTCGCCGCGCGCTTGCGCGGGGCGGAGGGCTTGGTGGGCCTGGGGACGACCGCCGGCTCGGCGGCGATGGCGACGGCCGCCTCGGCGACCGGCGGCTCCGCGGCCGCGGGGAGCGCGCGCTCGCCGTCGGCGGTGCGCACCGCGAGGACGGCAAGCAGGATCAGCGCCGCGAGGAACGAGGCGGCGAGGCCGTCGCGGCGCGTCCGCGAGCGCGCGGACGCAGCCGAGGTCGCTGCGCCTCCCGACCCCGCGAGAGCGTGATCTCGGAGGCGGCGGCACGGCGCTCGCCTGCCGGGGACGTCGTGCCGTCCCTGCCGCCCGGCAGAGCCGGCCTCCGAGGTGCTTGGCCCGGCGGATACGCCGCTGTCCGCGGTGTTCCGCCCGGCGGAGCCGCTGTCCGCGGTGGCCGGCCCGGCGGAGCCGCTGTCCGCGGTATCCGGCCCGGCGGATACGCCGCTGTCCGCGGTGTTCGGCCCGGCAGAGGCGCTGTCTGCGGTGTCCGCCCCGCCGGATGCGCCGCTGTCCGCGGTGTTCGACCCGGCGGATGCGCCGCTGTCCGCGCTCGCATCCAGCGAGCGCGGGCTTGCGGCTGCTTCGCCCCAGTCATGGCCGAGGCGCGCCCCCGCCTCGGCCACAGTCTCGCGCCGCAGCGCCTCGAAGGCGGCGATCGGCGCCCAGATGCGGTATGACGCGCCCGCTTCGGCCATCGCCTCGCGGCCGAGCTCGCAGCGCCTGCAGGTCGCGAGGTGCGCGTCGAGCCAGCCGGCGTCGTCGGTCCGCTTGAGCTGGCCGTCGTCGCGCATCGCGATCAGCGGCAGCGCCTTCTCGCACGCCTTCGACGCTGGCGGGATCGTGCGCAGCGCGGTGCGCCGCAGCGCGTCGCGCAGGGCGATCCGCGCGCGCGAGATCAGCTGCGCGACCGAGTTGCGGTTCATCGCCATGAGCACCGCGATCTCGTCGTAGGAGAGGCCTTCGAGCTCGCGCAGCGCGAGCGCCTCGCGCTGGCGCGGCGCCAGCGTGGCATGAGCCAGGCGGATCTCCTCCTGCGACGCGGCCAGCAGGACGCGGCGATCGGGGTCCTCCTCGGGCGGCGGCGCGGCGGCGGCGCCGACGGGGCGCGCGGACTCGGGCAGATCGGATGTCGGGTTCGCGCGCCGACCCCGGGACATGACGTCGTAGCTCGCATGGCGGACGGCGGTCAGCAGATACGAGCCGAAGTCAAGCTCGCGGTCGCCCAGCCGCGGCAGCCGCGCGAGCAGCTTGAGGAACGCCTCCTGCGTGGCGTCGGCCGCGTCCTCACGCGAGCCCGTGATGCGGTAGGCGAGGTTGAACGCGCGGCGCTCGTGGCGGTCGTAGAGCGTGGCGAACGCGCTCCCGTCGCCGGCGATCGCCGCTCGGCCGAGGTCGCTGTCCGGAGCTGACGCCAAGCGCATCGCAGCCATGCAGCCGACCGTAGACCGCAGGGGTGCCGGCGCGGTGTGTGATTCGTCACCCGAGCGCCGCCACCGAGCCGCGCCCGCACGCGCCGCGAGCGGGCGGCGCGCGACGGGCGCGGCAAGCGCGACTGCCGGCGACGGACCGGTCGCCATCAACGCGGCCCCGCGCCGCAGGACGGGTAGCTCGGCGAGGTGTCGAGCTTGCACGGGGTGGCGGTGAACGACGTCCCGTGCGCGAGGCTCGCCGCCGACGGCGCCGAGCCGCACGACGGGTAGCTCGGGGAGGTGTCGAGCTTGCACGGGGTGGAGGTGAACGACGTCCCGTGTGCGAGGGTCGCGGCCGAGGGCGCCGTCCCGCAGGACGGGAACTGCGGCGACGTGTCGACCTTGCACGGCGTCGCCGTGTAGTCGTCGGCGGGTGAGTGCAGCGTCGCCGAGGCCGGCGACGCGGCCACGCCGAGCGCGGCGGTCACAGCGGCGAGCGTCGCGATGGTGCGGGCGGTGCGGATGGGTGACATGTGAGTGCTCCTGATCTGGATCCCGGCGCCCCGGCGGGGCACCTTCTGCTCCTCCAACCGCCCGCGCGCCGGCGACTTACGGCGCTCGCGAGAAATCTGTCCGCGAGTAGTGGTCCCTCCAGCAAGTCCTCGCACGCTTGGATCGGCCCAAGCGCACCAGGACTTACCGGAGGAACCACTAGGGTCCGCGCCATGGCCAGCTGGGACGACGTGCGCCGGATCGCCCTCGCGCTGCCGGAGACGAGCGAGAAGCCCTCACACGGCGGCCACGCGTCGTGGCGCGTGAAGGACAAGCTGTTCGTCTGGGAGCGCCCGCTGCGCGCCAGCGACCTCAAGGCGCTCGGCGACGGTGCGCCCACCGGCCTGATCCTCGGCGTGCGCGTCGAGCACCTCGGCGCGAAGGAGGCGCTGCTCGCCGACGACCCGGCCGTCTTCTTCACGATCCCGCACTTCGACGGCTACCCGGCGGTCCTCGTGCTGCTCGACGAGATCGAAGGCGACGAGCTCGAGGAGATCATCGTCGAGGCATGGTTGTGCCGCGCGCCCAAGCGCCTCGTCAAGGCGTTCCTCGAAGCCTCCGCGTGAGCGACCCGGCGATCCCCGTCGAGTTCCCCGGCGGCGACCGCGGCCCGCTGCGCCACATCGTCGAGCGCGTCGCGCTGGCCATCGGCCTCGTGGTGTTCGTCGCGCTGCTGACGTACCTCGGCCGCCATGGCTACACCGACCCCGAGGACGACTCCGTCGGCCTGCTGGACGCCTTCTACTACTCGACCGTCACCATCACGACGACCGGCTACGGCGACGTCCGGCCCGTGAGCGACGAGGCGCGTCTGCTCACGACGCTGCTCGTCACGCCGGCGAGGATCCTGTTCTTGATCCTGCTCGTCGGGACGACAGTTGAGATCCTTGCGCAGCGCAGTCGCGACGCCTACCGCCGCGCGCGCTGGAAGCGCACCTTGAGCAACCACATCATCATCTGCGGATACGGCGTCAAGGGGCGCAGCGCGGTCAAGACCCTGCGCGCCGACGGCGTGAAGCCCAGCGAGATCGTCGTCATCGAATCCGAGCCCGACGCACGGGCGCGCGCGACCGCCGAGGGCCTGACCGCGATCGCGGGCAACGCCGCGTCGACCGAAGCCCTGATCGAGGCCGGCGTGCGCGACGCGCGCTCGATCGTCATCGCCGTCAACCGCGACGACACCGCGGTGCTCGCGACGCTCACGGCGCGCGAGCTGAACCCGACGGCGACGATCGTCGGCGCGGTGCGCGAAGAGGAGAACGTGCACCTGCTGAGACAGAGCGGCGCGACGTCGGTCATCACGTCGTCGGAGGCCGCCGGCCGGCTGCTCGGCTTCGCGGTCGAGAAGCCGGTCGTCGCGGCGGTCCTCGAAGACCTCATCTCGGTCGGCGAGGGCCTCGACATCGCCGAGCGCGCGATCGGCGACGACGAGTGCGGCCCCCTCGAGCAGCTCGCGCTGCCCGGCCCGGTCGTCGCCATCATCCGCGACGAGCAGGCGCTGCGCTTCAACGACCCCCGCGCCGCGACGCTCAAGCCGCACGACCGCGTGATCTACCTCCGCAGCCATCGAGGATGAGATGACCGAGCCGACGATCATCGCGCCGGGGGACGGAGAGGTCGTCGGCGACAGCCCCGACCGCCGCGTCGAGATCCTCTCCGACGACCACGCGCTGCACGCGACGTGGTCGCGCTTCGCAGCCGGCCGCGACGGCGCCGACCTCCACGTGCACCACCGCCACACGGACCTCTTCTACGTCCTCGAAGGCGAGCTGACCGTGCGCCTCGGCCCCGACGGCGACGGCGTCGCCGTGCCCGCCGGCACGCTGGCCCGCGTGCCGCCGGACGTGATCCACGGCTTTCGCAACGCCAGCGCGCACGAGTCGCGCCACCTCAACTTCCACGCTCCCGGCCGCGGATTCGCGGACTACATGCGGGCGATGCGCGACGGGCGCCGCTTCGCCTACGACCAGCACGACCCGCCGGCCGACGGCGGCCGCCAACCATCCGACGCGGTGTTCGCAGCCGACGGGCCCGAGGTCGACGAGCCGGGCATGCGCGCCGTGCTGCTCGCGGACGTCGCGGAGATCACGGTCGCGAGGGTCGAGCTCGATCCCGGGAGCTCGCCGCCGCCGCACACCGCCGGCAGGACGACGTGGCTCTACGTGCTCGGCGGCGAGCTGGCGCTCACCGCCGGCGATCGCACGCTGCCGGCCGTGCGCGGCGCGTGGGCGCAGATCCCGGCGGGCGTGACGCACCGCCTGTCGGCCGCCGGCCCCCACCCGGCGCGCTTGCTCGCGTTGCACGCACCACCGTCGGACTGACTCACGCCGCCCGGGGCGCGGCCTCACCCGCGCTGAGCGGGCTCGCCGCCGACACCGTCGCTGCCGCGATCTCGGCCCCCGACACGTTGAGCGGGTGATGGCAGGCCGCGAGGTGCCCGCCGGCGTACGACACGACCGGCGGCTCGACCTCGCGGCAGACATCCGTCGCGTGCGGGCAGCGCGGGTGAAAGCGGCAGCCCAGCGGCGGGTTGATCGGGTTCGGCGGCTCGCCCGCGACGACGCTGCGCTTGCGCGTGCGGTTCTCGCGCGGGTCCGGGATCGGGATCGCCTCGAGCAGCGCGGCCGTGTAGGGATGGATCGGCTTGGAGTACAGCTCCTCGGCGGGCGAGACCTCCATGAGCTTGCCGAGGTACATCACGGCGATCCGGTCACTCACGTGGCGCACCACCGACAGGTCGTGCGCGACGAACAGATACGTCAGCCCGAGGTCGTCCTGCAGATCCTCGAGCAGGTTGATGATCTGCGCCTGGATCGAGACGTCCAGCGCCGACACGGGCTCGTCGAGCACGATCAGCCGCGGCTTCACCGCCAGCGCGCGTGCGACGCCGATCCGCTGGCGCTGCCCGCCCGAGAACTCGTGCGGGAAGCGGTTGACGTGTTCCGGCGCGAGGCCGACACGCTCGAGCAGCTCCTGCACCCGCCGCTCGACCTCGGACTCCTTCGCGCCCGCGCGCTCCAGCGCCATGCCGACGATCTGGCCGACCCGCTTGCGCGGGTTCAGCGACGCGTAGGGATCCTGGAAGACCATCTGCATGTCGCGGCGCAGCGGCATGAGCTCCTTGCGCGAGGCATGCGTGACGTCGGTGCCGCGGAAGCGCACGGTGCCGCCCGTCGGCTCGAGCAGCCGCATGACCGTGCGCGACAGCGTCGTCTTGCCGCAGCCCGACTCGCCCACGAGCCCCAGCGTCTCGCCCTCGTGCAGCGCGAACGTGATGTCGTCGACCGCGTGGACCGCGCCGACCACGCGGTCGATGAAGATCCCCTGCTTGATCGGGAACAGCAGCTTGACGTGTTCGACTTCGAGCAGCGCGGCGCCGGCGCCGTTGGACGCGCCGGCCGACGAGCTCACGCCGCGTCCTGACGAGGCGTGGCCGGCGGCGGCGCCTTCGGCAGCAGCCCGATCTCGCCCGGCGCGATCTCGCGCACCTTGCGCTTGCGATCGCCCGGCAGCCAGCAGCGGTCCTTGTGCGCTGACCCCGGCGCCACGCGCGCCTGCAGCGGCGGCACCTTCACGCACGCGTCGTGCTCGTGCGGGCAGCGCGGGCGCAGGTGGCAGCCCTCGGGCCGGTTCGCGAGCGACGGCGGCAGGCCGGGGATCGTCGGCAGGCGCGCGCGCCGCGGCCGGTCGATGCGCGTGATCGCGCCCAGCAGGCCCCACGTGTAGGGGTGCTGCGGGTCGTAGAAGATGTCGTCGAGCGAGCCCTGCTCGACGATCCGCCCCGCGTACATCACCGCGACGTTGTCGGCGACGTCGGCGACCACGCCGAGGTCGTGCGTTACGAGGATGAGCCCCGCGTTCGTCTCGTCGCGCAGCTCGCGGAAGCGCTGCAGGATCTGCGCCTGGACGGTCACGTCGAGCGCCGTCGTCGGCTCGTCGGCGATCAGCACGCTCGGATCGCACGACAGCGCGAGCGCGATCATCACCCGCTGGCGCATGCCGCCCGAGAACTCGTGCGGATAGGACTCGACGCGCTCCGCCGCGCGCGGGATCCCGACGCGCTCGAGCAGCTCGACCCCGCGCGCCTTGGCGTCGTCGCGCGGGATGTCCTCGTGGGCCAGGATCTGCTCGACGATCTGATCGCCGATCCGCAGCACCGGGTTCAGCGACGCCATCGGGTCCTGGAAGATCATCGCGATCTCGGCGCCGCGCACCCGCTGAAGCTCCGCGTCGGTGGCGCCGATGAGCTCCGTGTCCTTGTACGTCGCGGTGCCCTCGAAGCGCGCGTTGGGCGAGCGCGTCAGGCCGAGCAGCGTCATCGCGGTGACCGACTTGCCGCAGCCCGACTCGCCGACGACCGCGAGGATCTCGCCGGGGCGCAGGTCGAACGACACGCCGTCGACCGCCTGCACGACGCCCTCGTCGGTCGCGAACGAGACCGCGAGATCGCGCACGGAGAGGATCGGCTTCGCGGCGGCGCGGGCGGGCGCGGGGGTCATGACAGCCTGATCCGCGGGTCCAGCGCGGCGTAGATGACGTCGACGATCGTGCTCAGCAGGACGATGAAGAACGACCCGAACATCGTGATCGCGAGGACCGGCGGGACGTCGAGCTGGCCGATCGACTCGGCCGCGTACTGGCCGACGCCCTGCAGGTCGAAGACCTTCTCGGTGAGGATCGCGCCGCCGCCGATGACCGCGCCGAAGTCAAGGCCCCACAGCGTGACGATCGGGATCATCGAGTTGCGCAGCACGTGGCGCAGCAGGATCTGGCGCTCGGAGATGCCCTTCGCGCGCGCCGTGCGCACGAAGTCCTCGCTCATCGTGTCCAGCAGGTTCGAGCGCAGGACGCGCGAGTACACGCCGATGAACAGGATCGACAGCGCCGTCCACGGCATGATCAGGTGGTAGGCCCACTGAACCGGGTCCGTCGTGAACTCGACGTAGCCGCCGTTGGGGAACAGCCCCCACTTGAAGCCGAGGTAGTACGACATCAGCGCCCCGACCAGGAACACGGGCATGGATATCCCGACGAGCGCGAGCACGGTGAGGAAGCGGTCGGCGAAGCGCCCCGCCTTCACCGCCGTGTACAGGCCGAGCAGGACCGCGAAGAACATCCACATGAGGCCGGCCCCGACCGCGAGCGACAGCGTCCGGGGGAAGCCCTGCACGATCTCGTCGACGACCTTGACGTTGTTCGTGTAGGAGACGAGCTCGCCCGTGAAGACCTGCTCCATCGTCTTGACGTACTGGACGGGGAGCGGCTTGTCGAAGCCCCACGTCCGGCGGATCGCGGCAAGCGTCTCCGGCGTCGGCGACTTGCCCGCGAGCCGCACGGCGGGGTCGCCGTTGGGGATCACGTTGAAGATCAGGAACGTGATCACCGAGATCGCGAACAGCACGGCGATCATCGCGACGATCCGCCTGGCGATGAACCGGGCCACGAGCTAGCGCTCCACGCGGACCTTCGCCCGCGGGTCGAACGCGTCGCGCACGCCGTCGCCGAAGACGTTCAGCGCGAGCACGGTGGCCACGAGCATCGCGCCCGGCACGATCGCCTGGTGCGGCCCCGAGATGATCCGCTCGACGCCGGCGCCGATCATCGTGCCCCACGACGGCGTCGGCGGTCGCACGCCGGCACCGAGGAACGACAGCGCCGCTTCGAGCAGGATCGCGTTGGCGAACATGAGCGGGAAGAAGACGATGATCGTCGAGGAGAGGTTCGGCAGGATCTCCGAGAACATGATCCGGACCGGGCCGAGGCCCTGCGCGCGCGCGGCCTCGATGAACTCCTTCTCGCGCAGCGCGAGCACCTGCCCGCGCAGCGGGCGCGCCATGTACGGCACGTAGACGCAGCCGATGATGAGCAGCGGGATGAGCAGCGAGTCGCCGCTGATCTCGATCGGGCCGAACTTGAAGCCTCCGAGGGCGAGCGCCGTGCCGAGCGCGACGCCGAGCAGCAGGACGGGGAACGACCACACGATGTCCAGCGCGCGGGAGATCAGCGCGTCGACCCAGCCGCCGAGGTAGCCGGCGAGCGTCCCCGCGAGGATCGAGAGGAGGATCGTCAGCAGCGCCGCGCCCGAGCCGATCAGCAGCGAGTTGCGCCCGCCGTAGAGCAGGCGGACCGCGACGTCGCGGCCGCTTTCGTCGGCGCCGAGGAAGAACGTCCCGCCCCACGTCGGGCCGATCGGCACGCCGTCCGGCGACACGACGTCGGTCGTCTTGCCGTCGATGACGACTTGGTCGGTGAGGTGGTTCTTGTACGCGTCGGTGTGCGCGACGTTGTCCGCGTACAGCGGCGCCGCGATCGTCAGCGCCACGATGACGACGAACAGCGCCCCGAAGACGAGCGCGACCTTGTTGCGCCGCAGGCGGCGCAGCGCGAGCTGCCACGGCGCGACCCCCGAGACGGGCCCGTCGCCCTCCTTGCGCGAGAGCGCGACGAGCTCGTCGACGGCTCCGGTGCCCAGCTCCGCGACGGGATCGATCGCCATCGCGCGGACCTCAACGGGCAGCGCTGGAGGGCGCGCGTGCGCCCCCCAGCGAAGCCTCGGACTCGGCTACTTCAGGCAGAACAGCGACCAGTCGTTCTTGTACACCGGGTGCACGCCCGCGCAGTTCTCGAAGTCCATGCGCTCCGAGAAGAACGAGGTCGACAGCTCGTTGCCGTAGACCGCCGCGTGCGCCTGCTCGATGACGTTGCGGTCGATCGCCGCCCAGCCGTCGGCGACCTTGGTCGGATCGCTCTCCGGGTTCAGCTCCGCGAGCCCCTTGTCGAGCACGGGGTCGCTCTTGAACTGGAAGTTGAACGTCGGGTTGCCCTGCAGGGCCTTCTTGGAGAGGTTGGGCTCGAAGAAGTCGGCCGGGTGCGGGAAGTCCTGGTACCAGTCGGTGAATCCCGCCTGGGCCTTGGTCTTCTTGTCGCCGATCGTCGCGAAGTAGACCTGCTGGTCGAGGATCTTCGTCTTGGCCTTGTAGCCGATCTGCGTCATGACGTCGCGCAGGTACTCGGTGATGGCCGGACGCGGGTCCTTGTTGTTGCCCCACACGGTGACCGTCTGGCCCTTCGTGCCGGACTGCTCGACGAGCTGCTTGGCCTTCGCGATGTCCGGAGGCCCGGCCGGGTCGCCGTACGGGCACGGGTCGATCTTCTTGTAGCCCGTCTGCGCGTACGCCGGCGGCAGGAAGTTGCAGCTCGGCTCCAGGCGACCGCCGAAGATGCGCTGCAGCGCGCGGCTGTCGATCGCGTAGTTCACGGCCTGGCGCGCCTCGACCTTGTTGAACGGCGGAACCGTCTCGTTCATGAAGAACCAGTACGTGTTCGGCGGGTTGGGGTCCAGCCGGAAGCGATCGGAGTACTTCGCCTTGACCTGCGGCAGCAGGTCGCCCGTCGGATCCTCGGTCATGAAGTCGAGCTTGTTGTCGATGACGTCCTGGGTCATCTTCGGCACCGTCGACTTCGTGACGGTGAACTTGTCGATGTTGCCCTTCGC
This sequence comes from uncultured Actinomycetes bacterium, assembly GCA_963743055.1. Taxonomy (GTDB): domain Bacteria; phylum Actinomycetota; class Thermoleophilia; order Solirubrobacterales; family Solirubrobacteraceae; genus CADCVQ01. The sequence goes on from CAVUOK010000014.1 coordinate 563,110, forward strand.
GATGCCCGGCAGGTTGAAGCCCGGCGTCTTGGTCAGCGTGTACTGCCGCGTCGGGTTCTGGACCGTGATCGTGTACGGGCCGATGCCCGGGATGTTCGGGTCCTGCTTGAACGGCGACTTCGCCGCGGGCGTCGGAGCCGCGTTGGCGAGCGCGATCGCGTACAGGAACTTGCCGTCGGCCTCGGACAGCTTGACGACGATCTCACCCGTCGCGTCGTCGGCCGTGATGCCCGAGATGTCGCCGTCGGCCTTCTTCTTGGACTCGAGGTACTCGGGCACGCCCGCGATCGTCGAGGTGAAGGAGGAGAACGGGCCGCCGAGGTAGTTCAGGCGCTTGATCGTGTTCTCGAAGTCGGAGGCCTTCACGGCGGAGCCGTCGGAGTACTTCAGCCCCGGGCGCAGCTTGAAGGTGTAGGTCTTCTTGTCGGCGGAGACCGTCGGCATCGCCTCGGCGAGACCGGGGATGACCTCGGTGCCCGCGGCGCCGTCGGCGTGCTTGTACGTGACGAGGCCCGTGTAGACGAGCTGCAGCGGCTGGTTGGCCTGCACCGTCTGGAACATCACCGGGTCGTAGTTGTCCGGCAGGACGCTGCCGATGGTCGCCTCGCCGCCGGTCTTGCCGCCGGCGTCGCCGCTGCCCTTGTCGTCCGAACCGCACGCGGAGACCCCGATGCCCCCGGACAGCAGGACACAGACGACGAGCGCACTTCGTAGCTTCCTCATCCTGAGGCTCCCTCTGGTCGCACGAACGATCGCGTTTCGCCGGCCAAAGCTACCCCACGTTGGCGTGTTTTGCACGTTCTCTGCCGTGGGTCCGCGCCACACCGGTCGCGGGTCGCCGCATGAGACCAGAAAATGGACAACCGATGCACCGCGACGTAGTCTGGGCCCGTGCTTACGAGATCGTGTGCCGTCATCGCCGGCTTCGTCCTGTCGCTCGTGCTGTTCGCGGGCGCGACCGGGACGGCCGCGACGCCGCCGGTGTGCAGCGTCGCGACGGGTGACGAGCTGGAGACGCGCCTGCCTGTGGGGCCGTTCGACGAGCGCATCGGGCAGACGCTGTGCTTCGACTTCACGGGCGACGGGCGCAAGGACATCGTCTTCAGCGGCTCGGAGTTCGCGAACAACGGCGCCCACTACTGGGCGGCCTTCCGCGCGCGCGGCGACGACTGGGCGCGCGTGATCTTCAAGCGCGACTGCTGCCGCGTGCGGCGGGCGACGAAGATGCGCATCGGCCGCTCGGGCGCGACGATCTTCGTCACCCAGCCGATCTTCCGCGCGGCCGACCGGGGCTGCTGCCCCACAGGCGGGACGCAGACCGGCCGCTGGCGCTGGACCGGCGGCGCGCTGAAGCTCGTCAGCACGACGGTCAAGCCGCGCTCCTAGGTACGCCCGGTAAAGTCAGTGGCCCCGACGCGACGTTGTCGCAGCACGGAGAGCCATGGCCGATTCACCCGTTTCGAAGCCCGCCACACCGGCGCGCCCCAAGCCGCACACCGCTCGCAGCCAGCAGCCCGGTCACAAGGAGACCGCGGACGAGCGCCGCGCGCGCCAGAAGAGCATCGTGATCGAGACGCAGATCGACCTCAAGCGCGAGGCCGCCGAGCGGCGCGCCGCGAAGGCCGCCGCCAGCTGAGCGCTCGTCACCCGCCGCCCGGCGGCGGGTGCAGGGCCGGATAGAGCGCGACGAACCGCTCACGGGCCGCCCGGTAGGGCTCCACCCACTCGGCGACCGGCTCGACGATCGCGCCGGGACGCACGCACGCGGCGACCGCCTCGTGCACGTCGGCGAACGTGCCCGCCGCGACTCCGCCGAGCAGGGCCGCTCCGAACGGCGCGCCCTCGTCGACCGCCATGCGCTGCAGCGGCAGCTCGAGCACCGAGGCGAGGATCCGCAGCCACAGCTCGCTGCGCGCGCCGCCGCCCGAGACGCGGCCGAGGCCGGCACGCTGCGCCGCGGTCTGCGCGACGAGGTCCAGGCCGTCGCGCAGGCCGAACGCGACGCCTTCGAGCACGGCCCGCACGAGCGCGCCGCGGTCGTGGCGCAGCGAGAGCCCGGTGAACGCGCCGCGCGCGCCGGGGTTCGCATGCGGCGTGCGCTCGCCGGCGAGATACGGGAGGAACGTGAGGCCCTCGACACCGGGCTCCCACGGTTGCGCCTCGGCGACGAGCTCGGCGAAGCTCACGCCGGGCGCTGCTGCGTCGCGCAGCCAGCGCAGCGAGCCGGCGGCGGACAGCATGACGCCCATGGTGTGCCAGGCGCCGGGGACGGCGTGGCAGAACGCATGGACGCGCGCCAGGGGATCGGCGGCGAAGGACTCCGAGGCGGCGAAGACGACGCCGGAGGTGCCGAGGACGACGGAGACGGGCGCCACAGGGCGGTCGACGCCGACGCCGAGCGCGCCCGCCGCCTGGTCGCCGGCACCGGCGGCGACGGGCACGCCGGCGCGCACCGCGCCGCCTCGCACGGCGCCGCCTTGCGCCACGACGGCGCGCGTCTCGCCGCTCACCTCCGGGGACTCCAGCGCGCGCGGCAGCCACGCCGGGTCGACGTCGAGCGCCTCGACGACCGCGTCGCTCCAGCGCCTCCGCGCGACGTCGAAGAGCAGCGTGCCCGACGCGTCGGCGACGTCCGTCGCGTACTCGCCGCACAGCCGCACGCGGACGTAGTCCTTGGGCAGCAGGACGTGCGCGATCCGTGCGTACACCTCGGGCTCGTGGCGCGCGAGCCACAGCAGCTTCGGCGCCGTGAAGCCCGTGAGCGCGCGGTTACCGGTGTGCGCGATGAGCTCGTCAAGACCGATGCGCCGCTCGATCTCCGCGCACTCGGCGCCGGTGCGACCGTCGTTCCAGAGGATCGCCGGGCGCAGCACCCGCCCGCGGGCGTCGAGCGCGACGAGCCCGTGCATCTGGCCGGTCAGCCCGATCCCGTCGATCTCGCCGCAGCGGCCGAGCGTCTCGAGCACGGCCTGCGCGCCCGCCCACCAGTCCTCGGGGTCCTGCTCGGCCCAGCCGGGACGCGGTGTCGACAGCGCGTGCGGCGCCTCGGCCCGCGCGACGACGCTGCCGTCCTCGGAGATCAAGAGCCCCTTGACGGCCGAGGTCCCGATGTCGAGGCCGGCGAGCAGCGCCATCGGCGTCAGGCGGTCGCGCCGAGCGCCGCGTAGACGAGCTCGTAGGCGCGGATCGCGTCCTTGCGCTGCTGGGCCTCGCGCAGCGCGGCGTCGTCGATGCGCCCGGCCGCGCCGTCGATGAACCGCCACTGCAGCACGCTGCGCTTGACGACGTCGACCGCGTCCTCGGTGTACGGGTACAGGTCGAAGCCGAGCCGCTCGCCGCCGTCGCCGTAGCCGGCGCGGCGCAGCTCGACGGCGAGTTCCAGCGTCTCCATGAAGGCCGTCGCGCCGACCATGTTGTCGTCGTCGAACGTGCCCCAGCCAGAGTTGGCGTGCTGGTGGCCGAGCAGCCCCTCGGCGTGCAGCAGCGCCGCGTACTCGGCGAGGTTCTCGCCGTTCATGATGAGGTGCTGCCAGTCCATGTTGACCTGGACGTTGTCGATCCCGCGGGCGCGCAGCGAGTGGATGACATGCAGCGTCATCCCGACGTTGCCCATGTGGATCTTCATCGCCGGCTCGGAGTTCTTGTGCTCGAGGAACAGGATCTGGCCGTGCTCGGCGAGCCTCGAAGCCGCCTGGCCGATGCCGTCGATGAGCCGCGCCCAGCTCTCGGCGTACGGCGTCTGGAACGGGTAGTTGTAGCCCTCGATCCCCGGCCAGACGATCATCCGCGCGCCGAGCTCGCCGGCGAAGTCCGCGCAGTCGAGCGTGAGCTTGATCGCCTCGTCGCGGACTCCGTCGTCGGGGGAGGACAGGCCGCCGCGCGCGAAGCGGTTGTCGAGGTGCAGGCCGCTCGCGATCGCGTAGATGCCGTGGCCCTGCAACGCGTCGCGGACGTCGCCGAGGTTCTCGCGCGACAGCTCCTGCGGATAGTGGAACTCGTAGTCGTCGATGAGGCCCTCGAGCCCGTCGACCGCCACGCGGACGTGGTCGGCGGTGCTGCGCGCGGCCAGCTCGGGCTTGTAGCCGTGCGGGTTGAACCGCGTGACCATCGGCCCCATCGCCCAGATCCCCAGGCTCGTCTTCATGACCCGTCCTCCGTTGTGTCGATGACCGTGGCGTCGCGCGCGCTGCGCCGCGCCGCGCCGACGACGCGCAGCACCGCGACGCTGTCGCGCGGGTCGACGGGCATGTCCGCCTCGCCGCTCAGCGCCTCGCGCACGCGCGCGTAGAACCGCTCGTAGGCGCCGCGCTCGAGCTCGAGCGACCGTTCGCCGTCGGCGTCGGCGAAGCGCGCGGGACGGCCCTCGCCCCAACGGGGGTCGCCGGGCCGGACGCCCGCGATCAGCTGCTCCTCCTGCGGGTCGAGGGCGGGCGTGTGGATCGCGGCGCGCGTTCCGCTCGCACGCAGCGAGCGCCCCCCGGCCGCCGCGACCGCGCTCATCCACAGGTGCGAGCGCACCCCGCCGGCGTGCTCGAGCGCGACGAAGACGTCGTCCTCGACCTGCGCGCCCGGCCTCCGCGCGTCGAGCTCCGCGTACACGCGGCGCGGGAAGCCGAACAGCGTCAGCGCCTGGTCGAGGAGGTGGCCGCCGAGGTCGAGCAGCAGGCCGCCGCCCTCGTCGAGGTCGGCTCGCTCGCGCCACCGCTCCGCCAGGACCTGCGGGCGGAAGCGCTCGTAGCGCGACTCGAAGCGGGTGACGTCCCCGAGCTCGCCGGACGCGAGGACGCGGCGGACGGTGAGGAAGTCGCCGTCCAGGCGGCGGTTCTGAAAGACCGTGAGCGGGACGCCGGCCGCCGCGAAGTCGTCGACGAGCGCCGCCGCGGCGTCGGCGTCCGTGGCGATCGGCTTGTCCACGACGACGGCGATCTCGTGCGCGAGCGCCGCCCGCGCGGTCGCGACGTGCGAGCGGTTCGGCGTCGCGACGACGAGCAGGTCGATGCCCGGGACGTCGCGCAGCAGCGCGTCGGCGTCCGCGACGATGGTCACGCCCGGGTACGCGCGGCGCGCCCGCCGCCCGCGGTCAGCGTTCGCGGTCGCGAGCGCGACGAGGTCCAGCCCCTCGGTCGCCGCGACGAGCGGCGCGTGGAAGACCTCGCCCGCATGCCCGTAGCCTGCGATCGCCACGTTCATCCTCGCGGCCTCGCTCATCCGACCTGCACCTCGCGACCCTCGGCGGCCGAGCGATACAGCGCCTCGATCGTGCGCGCCTGGCCGAGCGCGTCGGCGCGGCCGAGCAGCGGCTCGCGCCCGTCGCGGATCGCCGCGCTGACGTCATCGAGCTCGAGGCGGTAGCTGTCGGCCGGCTGCACCGGCATCACCTCGCGCTCGCCGCCGCGCTCGACGGCGATCCGCGTGTCGCGGCAGTGCCACGGGTCGGCGATCACGAGCCGGCCCTCCGTGCCGGCGACCTCCAAGTCGTGGCGGCCCGCCACGTCCAGGCCGCAGTCGATCGTCGCGAGCACGTCGTCGTCGAAGCGCAGCACGCCCGTGAGCCGCGCGTCCACGCCGCTCGCGGCGGTCACGACCTGCGCCGAGACCGACGTCGGCTCGCCCGCCACGAGGCGCGCGCCGCTCACGCAGTACGAGCCGACGTCCATGAGCGCACCGCCGTCGAGCGCCGCGTTCAGCCGCACGTCGCCGCCGTCGGCGAGCAGGAACGAGAAGCTCGCGCGCACGAGCCGGACCTCGCCGATCGCGCCCTCGTCCAGCAGCGACCGCAGCAGCGACGTCTGCGGGCTGTGGCGCCACATGAACCCCTCGCTGAGCACAAGGCCCGCGCGCTCGGCGACGTCGAACGCGGCGGCCACCCGCGCGGCCCGCCGGTCCATCGGCTTCTCGCACAGCACGTGCTTGCCGGCCTCCAGGCACCGCATCGCCCAGTCGACGTGCATGCTGTTGGGCAGCGGTACGTAGACCGCCTCGACCGCGGGGTCCGCGAGCAGCGCCTCGTAGGAGCCGTGCGCGCGCGGGATGCCGTGCGCATCCGCGAACGCCCGCGCCGACGTCTCGCTGCGGCTCGCCACCGCGACCACCTCCGCGGCCGACGAGGCGCGAGCGCCCGCGACGAGCGCCGCGCCGATGCGGGCGGTCGACAGGACGCCCCACGCCACGGGCCGCGCGCCCGCGGGGCCGGCCGCTAGCCCCACGAGCTCTCGCTCACCGGCCGGAACGCCGTCGTCACAACGTCGCTCCCCGAGAGGCCCTCCATGGCCACGGTCACGCTCTGCCGCTCTGCGCGCGACCCCGCCGGGAGATCGAGTCGACGGCGACGGCGAGCAGCAGCACGCAGCCGGTCACGACGAACTTCGTGCCGGAGCTGAGCCCCAGCAGGCCGAGGCCGTTGTCGATGCTCGCGATGACGAGCGCGCCGAGCAGCGCCGCCTTGATGTGCCCGCGACCGCCGAACAGCGACGTGCCGCCGATCACGGCCGCCGCGATCGAGTACAGGAGGATCGCGCCGCCGCCCGCGTTCGTGTCGACCGAGCGCAGCCGCGACGCGAGCACGATCCCGCCGACCGCCGCCATCAGCGAGCAGATGGCGAAGCACATGATCTTGATGCGGTCGACGTTGATGCCCGCGCGCCGCGCCGCCTCGGCGTTGCCGCCGACGGCGTAGACGTGGCGCCCGAAGCGCGTACGCCGCAGGACGTAGGTCCAGAACACGAGCAGCACGCCGACGAGCACGGCGACGTACGGCAGGCCGCGGTCCTCGTTCGAGACGTACACGACGGCGGCGAGCGCGACGAACAGGCCGGCGATCCGCAGCGCCACGATGATCAGCGGGTCGTTGGACAGCCCGGCGACGGCGCGCTTGCGCAGCCCCCAGATCTGCACGGCGGCGTACGCGCCGACGGTCGCGAGCATGAGCAGCCACGCCGTGCCCTCGGCGAGGAAGTCGTTCGCGAAGCCGATGACGAAGTCGTCCTGCAGTACGACGGTGCCGCGCGAGCCGATGAGCAGCAGCACGACGCCGTTCCACGCGAGCAGGCCGGCAAGCGTCACGACGAACGACGGGATCCCGATCTTCGTGATGAGCAGCCCGTGCAGCGTGCCGATGGCGATCCCCGAGCCGAGCGCCGCGGCGATCGCGATCGGCGTCGCGACGGTCGAGCCGTCGGGCAGCAGCAGCAGCGCGGTGATGACGCCCGCGACGCCGCTGACGAAGCCGACCGACAGGTCGATCTCGCCGAGCAGCAAGACGAACACGATGCCCATCGCGATGAGGGCGTACGCGGCGCCCTGGACCATGAGGTTGACCATGTTGCCCGCGGTCAGGAAGCGGTCGTTCTGCAGCTGGAAGACCACGGCGATGATGAGCAGGCCGATGATGATCGGCAGGCTGCCGAGCTCGCCGCCGCGGACGTTCTCGAGCCAGCGCCTGGCGTAGGCGCCGAGCGTCGCGGTCGGCGCGGCGGCAGCCGGGGCGGGCGGAGGTGCGGCGACCGTGCTCATACGTGCACCTCGTCTTCCTGGCCGGGGACCGTGCTGAGCTTGCCCGCGGTGATCGCCTCGACGACCTCGCGCTGGGTCGTGTCGGCCGTGTTGAAGCGCGCGACGTCCTGGCCGAGGCGCAGCACCGTGATGCGGTCGGCGACCTCGAAGATGTCGTGCAGGTTGTGCGAGACGAGCATCACCGCGAGGCCCTTGTCGGCGAGGCGCCGGACGAGGTCGAGCACCTGCCGGGTCTGCGCGACGCCGAGCGCGGCCGTCGGCTCGTCGAGGATCACGACGCGCGAGTTCCACATGACGGCCTTCGCGACCGCGATCGACTGGCGCTGCCCGCCGGACAGGCCGGCGACCGTCTGGCGCACCGAGCGGATCGTCGTCACCGAGAGCGAGCTCAGCGTCTCCGAGCAGCGCTGCTCCATGCGGGTCTCGTCGAGCGCGTGCAGCGCCGTGATCTCCTCGCGGCCGAGGTACATGTTCTGCACGACGTCGAGGTTGTCGGCGAGCGCGAGGTCCTGGTAGACGATCTCGATCCCGAGCGCGGACGAGTCCTTCGGGCCGGAGATCGTGACGGGGCGACCCTCGTAGAGGATCTCGCCACCGTCGATCGGATAGATCCCGGCGATGCACTTGATCGTCACGGACTTGCCGGCGCCGTTGTCTCCGACCAGCGCGGTGACCTCGCCCTCGCGCAGGTCGAAGTCCACCTCATGCAGTGCTTGAACGGCGCCGAAGCGCTTGGAGACTCCGCGGAGCTCCAGGATCGGCACCGCGCCGGAGGGCCGCTCGCGCGGCCCTCCGGCATCGGTGGTCGGGGTCATGACAAGCCGACCGCCTTGCACTTCGCGGCGAGCTTGCCCGCGCAGATCTCCGCCAGCTTCGGGAAGTCGGGCGCGCCGAGGTACTCCTTGATGTTGTCCTTCGTCACGGCGACCGGCTCGAGCAGCACGGCCGGGACGTCTGACTTCTCGTTGTTGACCTTCTCGGTGACGCCGGTCGGCGTCCCGCCCTTGGCGAGCGTCGTCGCGAGCGCGGCGGCCGCGTCGGCTTCCTTCTTGATCGCCTTGTAGACGGTCATGCACTGGTCGCCCGCGACGATGTTCTGCAGGCCCTGAAGCGTCGCGTCCTGACCGGTGACCGGGATCTGCTTGAGCTTGCGTGCCTTGAGCGCCGAGATCGCGGCGTTGCCGAGGCCGTCGTTGGCGGCGACCACGCCGTCGATCTTGTTCGACGACTTCTGCAGCATCTGCTCGAAGATCGTCAGCGCCTTCTGGTTGTCCCACTCGGGGACGGACTGGTCGGCGACCTCCGTCCACGCGCCCGACTTGAACTTCGGGTCGATGACGGAGTCGTAGCCCTTCTTGAAGAGCGTCGCGTTGTTGTCGGTCGGGGAGCCGTTGAGCACGGCCACCGCGGGCTTGGACGCGCTGCCGAGGCAGCTCACGATCCCCTCGCCCTGGAGCTTGCCGACCTGCTCGTTGTCGAACGAGACGTAGTAGTCGGAGTCGCCCTTGAGCGTCAAGCGGTCGTAGTCGATGACCTTGACGCCTTGAGACTTGGCGTTGGCCGCGATCGCCGCGCCTGAGCCGGAGTCGAGGTTGACGAGCAGCAGCACCTTCGCGCCGTTCGTGATCGCCTGCTCGGCCTGCTGCTGCTGGGCGGACTTGTCGCCCTCGGCGTTCTGGATCTCGGCCTCGACGCCGGCCTTGTCGAACGCCGCCTTGAGCAGCGGCCGGTCGAGGGTCTCCCAGCGCACCGACGACTTCGAGTCGGGCAGCAGCACCGCGACCTTGCCGGCCTTCGCATCGCCCGACGAGCTGCTGTCGCTCGAGCCCGAGTCGTTGTCGTCTCCGCAGCCGGCGGCGACCAGCGCCAGCGCCGCGACGCCCGCCGTGAGCGCAAGCGGCATAGCCCGCCGGCGCGATCCTCCCGTGACCCTCATGTGTGTGCCTTTCTCTCTCTCGTGGTCCTGTGGTCCTACGACCTGACGGACGCCGCCGGGACGGCGACGTCGGATTGGCGCGCCGCGAGTTCGAGCGCGCCGAGCACCTCGGCGCGGTCGCCCAGCACGCCGCTGGTGATGCGGACGTCCGCCGCCGCCGATGGAATGGCGTAGCGGTCGACGGCTTCCCGCATGGGGTCGAGCAGGACGTCGCCGGCGGCGCTGACGCGGCCTCCGACGATCACCAGCTCGGGGTTGAAGGCGTTGACGATCGCGGCGACGGAGCGGCCGAGGACGCGGCCGGCGTCGGCGATCGCGCGGCGCGCGCCGGAGTCCCCGTCGGCGACGAGCACCATGACCTCGTCGATCGTGAGGTCGTCGCCGTGGCTCGGGCGCAGCAGGCCGATGATCGCGTTGCCGCCGGCCATCATCTCCAGGCAGCCGCGGTTGCCGCAGCGGCAGATCGGGCCGGACTCGTCGACGAGCACGTGGCCGAGCTCGCCGGCCGTGCCGCCGCTGCCGCGGTACAGCTCGCCGCCCATGATCAGGCCGGCGCCGACGCCGTGGGAGACCATGAGGTAGATCGCGTCGCGCGCGCCGATGCCGGCACCGAGCGTGACCTCGGCGAGCGCGCCGAGGTTCGCGTCGTTGTCGAGGTGCACGGGCAGGTCGAGGCGCGCGGCCAGCTCGTCGACCGGTCTGACGCCGGCCCAGCTCGGGAGGATCTTGCCGGCGTGGACGGTGCCGGCGTCGATGTCGATCGGCCCCGAGAGCGCGATGCCGGCGCCGAGGATGCGATCGCCGTCGATGTCCGCGGCCGTGACGACCTCGTCGGCGAGCTCGACCGCGACGTCGAGCGCGCGGGCGGCCGAGCGGTCGACGTCGAGCTCGCGGACGCGCTCGGCGAGGATCGTGCGCGAGAGGTCGGCGATGGCGACGTGGACGTGCTCGTGGCCGAAGTCGACGCCGAGCACGAGGCCGGCGGAGCGGTCGAGCGTCAGCAGCGTGGGTGGGCGCCCCTGCTGCGGCGTGGCCCGGGCGCGAGGGTCGGCGTGCTCGACGACGAGGCCGCTCGTCTGCAGGTCGGCGACGAGCGTCGAGACCGTCGAGCGCGACAGCCCGGTGAGGCGGGCGAGCTCAGCGCGACTGGCGCTGCCGTGCCGGCGAAGCGTGTCGACGAGCTGACGGCGGTTGCGCTCGCGCAGCGACTCCAGCGATCCCGACCCGGCAGCTTGCATGGGCGCAACTGTGCCGAATCGGACAATGTTTTGTCAAGAGCTTGGCAAAACTATTGGCGCTGCGGGGTCGAGTTAGTTCGAATCTAGCCCGTTGTCGTGTCTGCGGTCCCGGGCAGGCCGTGGTTCGCGATCGCGCGGTCGTAGTTGATGCGCAGCAGCGCGATGACGTCGCGGACGTCGTCCTGGCTTGCGATCTGGCGCGCGGCGTAGCCGGGCTTGCCGGGAAAGACCGGGTGGTAGTCGATCCGGCCGGCGTCGTAGAGCTCGTGCCAGACGGCCTTCGGGAAGCCGCAGTGCATGACGCGGTCGCCGTGCAGGTGGCCGATCTCGCGCCGGCCGATCGTGAAGCCGTACTCGCCGCGCCGGCCGAGGCCGGCCTTGACGCCCGGCCACGAGGTGACCTCCTCGGTGATCTGCTCGCTTGCGGTCTGTGTGGGTGTCTGCGACATGTCGTGAGGCTCCTCGTGGTCTCGGGTGTTTTGCGGACCCTAGAAGCTCAAGTGAGCTTGAAGTCAAGCGTGTGTTGTGCTGTCCTGTCCGGTCGTGCGCGAGCTCATGACGATCGGCGAGGTGTCGCGGCGCAGCGGCGTAGCGTCGTCGGCGCTGCGCTTCTACGAGGAGCGCGGCCTGATTCGCTCCGAGCGGGCGGGCTCGGGGCACCGCCACTATCCGCGGTCGGTGCTGCGGCGGATCGCGTTCGTCGTGTTCGCCCAGCGCGTCGGGCTGACGCTCGAGGAGATCGGTTTGGAGCTGGCGAAGCTGCCGCCCGACCGCGCGCCGACGCGGCGTGACTGGTCGCGGCTGTCGCGCGGCTGGACGTCGCGCATCGACGAGCGGATCGCCGAGCTCGAGCGGCTGAAGGCCGGGCTGACCGAGTGCATCGGCTGCGGCTGCCTGTCGCTCGAGCGCTGCCGGCTGTCGAACCCCGGCGACCGGGCGGCGCGGCTCGGCCCCGGCCCGCGCTACTGGGTTGGCGACCGGCCGGACCGATGAGTCGGGCCGCCTCTGCTGGCTCAGCGCTACGCCACCCATCCGTCGGGGACTCGGGCAGGGGACGGTTCAGCTGATCGCCGCCGGCGGCGCCCAGGCACCCAGTCAGGACACTGGGGCCGCTGGCGGAATGACCCATGTCGCACACTCCTTGAGCCTGCGTCGGCGTTTGGTGTTCTTCTTTCCGATCACGTCGCCGTGGGCGCGCTCGTGCGGCGTCGGCGTCCGACGGATTGTCTGTTCGTTGACTTCGCGAATGCAACCCGCCGGCAAGGTCGCTACGCCCCATCGTTCGGGCCTTTCCGGGTAGGCGCGGCGAGGTAGCTCTTCTGACACGCGGCCAAGCGCTTGCAACGTATCACCGAGGACGACCGACATCTCGTTCTCGAAGCCAGCCTCTGATGAGTTGTCGAACGCTCCGCTGCGGAACATCCACGCGCCGTTACGGACTTCGCATTGCTCGATCGGAACGAGACGGTAGATCGGCGTGTCGTCGGCGATCGGGTCGTCGTCCGCGGGCAGAGCAGACGATGCGCTCAACTGTCAGGGCGGGGCGGAACAGAGAGTCGATTGGCGATGTCTGCGAAGAGCTTCTCGGCGGATCGGATGGGTTCCTCGGATTCGTTGGCACCAGCGGTTACCAAGAGGACGCTCTCGTCTCGTTGGCGGTCAAAGACCGCCTCGACCTCGAGTCCGTCCGCGTGCCAGCTGAGCTCAATGCCACCGCTACTCAACGGGCCGATCGATGGAGCCGCGGTGTCGTCTCGCATGACTCGCTCCAGGAACGCGAGCGCGTCACGCACGTCGTCGAAGTTGACCGCCTGGGAGCCCCGCTCGTCCCAGTTGTTGGGCAGCAAGGCCAAGCGGCTCATTGAGTCGACAACGGGACCCACCCAGGAAGATGCTCGACGTTGCTGAACTTCTATCCTGCGTGGTTCTGGCCGGCTCGCGAGTGTCGGGTAAGGAGAGCGGGCGGGACCCAGGACGGCGGCTGACGTTAGGACGTCGTACACAGCGCTCATCCTCACCGCGGTTCCTTGAGTCGCCAGTGGTCGTGCATCTTCGTGGTCGTCAGATCCTTGAAGCCCAAGACCACATACTCGTGCGCGATGTTCAACGCGTCGATCCCGGAATCCTCTTGCACTGGCAGCACATGGGCTGTGAGATTTACCAGATAGAGCGGCGTTTGCGCGTCAGCGGCCAGGAGCGGGCCCGCCGCCAGGTAGAGCCTGCCTATGGCCCGACGGGCGTCGTTGGGATGGGGAATGCGCCACCGGGCCTGGTACTGCGCGTCCTCTGGCGGTCCTAGAAAGCCGTCGACCGGTGCGGGCCGGAGCCTGTTGATCAGCATCGCGAGATCGGGATGGGCGAAGACCTCCTCCCCGCCCCCGGGGACTTCGACCGGGTTGACATAGGTGACGTCGCAGATTTCTACTGCGGGCAGATCGCGACCCGTACCTAGAACGGCGCGCTGGAGGTCGCGCAGGTGGGTATCGAACCGCTCGCGAATCGCTGCGTATCCGGGATAGACAGCATCGGGACGCTCGCGGCGCCAGTTGAGCGTCAACCGATCGGGTTGAAGCTGGACTAGGTAGCCGTCGTGGCCGGCGAACCACGTGCGAGGCAGACTCGCGGTCTGGTCGATGATCTGGAAGGCCGGAACGAAGAACGGGGCGTCGAAGGTCTCCTCAATCCGTGGAAGCACCGGCTGATGCGTGAGCGCGGGCGCGATCTCCGCTACGGCGGTCGTGAAGGCCGCGAGCGCGGCGATGTCAACGACGGGTTCTTCGAACTGGACGCTGAGAGCTACTTCGGACACGGGTGGGGCGTCGAAGTCAACAAGCTTCTCGGCGGGAGACGACGGTGGTGGCTGCACCTGACCACGAACCATAGTGGCGGCCGCTCTGGGCCGCCGGACGCCGTGCACGGCCCGGCCTGCCGCGAGCGTCGCCTTGCTCGATCAGGCGAGCGGTGAGCAACGCCTTGCGGGGTGTCAGGCATCAGGGCTCGCCGTCCCAGGCCCGCGCGGCGTGCCGGGACGATCTACGGCAGGGGCGACCGGCCGGACCGATGAGTCGGGCCGCCCGGCGCGGTCATCAAGGCAACCACTGCTTTCGAGAGGAGTCGCACCGTGAGCGTCACGTTTCCAGGCGAGTCGGCGGAGTACCGGGCGGCGCGCGAGACGCTGCTTGCGCGCGAGATCGAGCTGCGTCGCGCGATGGAGGACGTCGCGGTCGCGCGGCGCGCGCTTCCCATGGGCGGTCTTGTGCCTGAGGACTACGTGTTCGTCGGTGCCGGCGGCGCCGTGCGGATGTCCGAGCTGTTCGCGCCGGGCAAGGACTCGCTCGTGCTCTACAGCTACATGTTCCCGCGCCATCCGGGCGACGACCGGCCGGGGCCGGTGGACGGCGAGTCCGCGCGGCTGGCGCTCGAGGATGGCCCGTGCCCGTCGTGCACGGCGCTGATCGACCAGCTCGAGGGCGCCGCCGAGCACGCCGGGCAGCACGTCAACCTGGCGATCGTCGCGCGTGCGCCGGTCGAGCGGCTGCAGACCTTCGGGCGCGAGCGCGGCTGGCGGCGGCTGCGGCTGCTGTCGGCAGCGGAGAACACGTACACCCGCGACTACCACGGGCAGTCCGAGGACGGCTCGTCGCTGCCGATCCTCAACGTGTTCCATCGTGACGACGACGAGATCCGCCACTTCTGGGGCTCGGAGCTCGGCTACGAGTCGCCCGAGCCGGGCCAGGATCCGCGGGCGGTCGGCACGCTCGAGACCTTCTGGAACCTGCTCGACTTCACGCCCTGAGGGGCGCCCGGACTGGGACGAGCAGCTGAGCTACTGCTGCCATCCGGCGCCGCCTGAGCGTTAGGCTTCGCTGATGGCAACGCTGGTGCTCGGCCCGCCTCCTCCGGAGCTTCGGACGCTGATCGAGCGCCGCCGCCAAGCCGGGTTAGATCGCCTCGACGAGGTCTGGCAGGGCGTGCGGCACATGGTCCCAGCGCCGAGCATCGAGCACGCGGACGTCGCACAACAGCTCGGCGAGCTGCTCGGTCCGCTTGCGCGCGCCGCCGGTCTGAAGCCCACCATGCACGAGTTCAACCTCGGCGAGTCCGAGGAGGACTTCCGCGTGCCGGATGGAGGCCTGCACCGGCCGCCCGTATCCGGTGTATGGCACTCGACCGCTGCCCTTGTTGTAGAGATCCTCTCGCCTGACGACGAGAGCAGGCAGAAGCTCCCGTTCTACGCCGAGCACCATGTCGACGAGGTGCTCCTTGTGGATCCTGTCGAGCGCACGGTCACGTGGCTCGCGCTGCGCGACGGCGCGTACGCGGCGGCGCTGCGAAGCGGGCTGATCGAGCTCGGGCCCGCCGAGCTTGCCGAGCGGCTCGACTGGCCGTAGACGATCATCCTTCGCCCGGGCTGACGAGCCCGGACTCGTAGGCGAGCACGACCGCCTGGACGCGGTCGCGCAGGCCGAGCTTCGCGAGCAGGCGGGCGACGTGCGTCTTCACCGTGGTGTCACCGACGACGAGCTGCGCCGCGATCTCGGCGTTCGACAGCCCGCGCGCGACGAGCTTGAAGACCTCGAGCTCGCGGGCGGTGAGCTCGTCGAGGCCGGGCGGCGGCGTGAGGGCGCCGGTGCGCGTGCGCGCGAACTGCTCGATGAGGCGGCTCGTGATCGAAGGCGCGAGCAGCGCCTCGCCGCCGGCCACGACCCGGATCGCGTTGACGAGCTGCTCCGGTGGGCTGTCCTTGAGCAGGAAGCCGCTCGCGCCGGCGCCGAGCGCGTCGTAGACGTACTCGTCGAGGTCGAACGTCGTGAGGATCAGGACGCGGGCCGGACCGGGCGCGATCTGGCGCGTCGCGGCGATCCCGTCGAGCTCGGGCATGCGGATGTCCATGAGCACGACGTCGGGCTTCAGCCGCTGCGCGCCGTGCACCGCCTGCTCGCCGTTGGAGGCCTCGCCGACGACCGCGATGTCGTCCTCGGCCTCGAGCACCATGCGAAAGCCCGCGCGCACGAGCGCCTGGTCGTCGGCGATGAGGACCCCGATGCTCACCGATCGATCTCCTCGCCTCGCGCGACCCCGAAGCCCGCGCCCACGGCTGGAAGCCACTCGCCCGGGACGGCCGCGCGCATGGTTCGGAGCCGCTCGCCCGCGATCGGGACGCCGACGCTCACGGCCGGATCGGCAGCGTTGCCCGCACGAGGAACCCGCCCTCCGGCCGGTGGCCCGCGTGCAGCTCGCCGCCGTACAGCGCCACGCGCTCGCGCATGCCGACGAGGCCTTGCCCGCCGTTGCTCGCGACGCCGTTGGATGCGCGCACCGGCGCACCTTCCGCGACGGCTCCCGGCGATCCCTTTCCGCCCGCGCCGTTCGATGCCTGTCCGGGCGCTCCCGCGTCGGCGATCTCGAGCTCGATCGCATCGTCCGTGTAGCGCACGGCGACCCGGGCGCGCACCGGGCCGGCGTGCTTGCGGGCGTTCGTCAGCGCCTCCTGCACGATCCGGTACGCCGACAGGTCGACGCCGGCGGGCAGCGGCGCCGGCTCGCCCTCGGTGCGCAGCTCGATCTGCAGACCGGTCGCACGCGCCTCCTCGAGGAGGTTGGCCAGGCCGTCCATCCCCGGCTGCGGCGCAAGCGGGGCGTCTGCGTCCGAGCGGCGCAGCACGCCGAGCGAGCGGCGCATCTCGTCGAGCGCGTGGCGGCCGGTCCGCTCGATCGCCTCCAGCGCCTCGCGGGCGCGTTCGGGATCGCGGTCGAGCATCCGCCGCGCGCCCTGGGCCTGCGCGACCATCCCGCCGACGCTGTGCGCCACGACGTCGTGCAGCTCGCGCGCGATCCGCGCGCGCTCCTCGCCGACCGCGACGCGCTCACGCTGCAACGCCTCCCGCTCGAGCAGCGCGACACGCTGCGCGCGCGCCCGGCTGCTGCGCCCGACGAGCCATGGTGTCGCGACGATGAGGCCGCCGGAGAACAGGAAGCTCGCCACGTCGGAGTGGTCGCTGCCGATGACGCTGATCCACAAGCCGGCCACCCCGAGGATCGCGCCGACCTGCCCGCGCCGGTCGTCGGCGTGCGCGCCCAGCGCGTAGAACACCACCGCGCCGGAGACGAGGCACGCGAACGGCGGCGGCTCGCCGATGAAGAGACCGCCGCCGGCGAGCGAGGTCAGGGCGGCTGTCGCGCTGAAGACGCCCGCGACCTCGACGGGCCTGCTCCGGCGCAGCGCGAGCGGCAGCGTGAGCAGCAGCCCGCCGGCGACGTTCAGCACCGCGTTGCCCTCGTGCTCGCCGAGCGCGAGCTGCAGCTGCAGCACGATCGCCAGCGCGAGCGCGATCAGCGCATCGGTCAGGCGGGGGTCGCGCAGCCGTGCCATCGCAATCGACCGTAGCGCCCGCGAGCGCGCGCGGCATCGTCCGGGAGGAGGACACCCGTCGTTCGCGGGGAGGACGTCGCGGCGCGCGGAGGCTCGGCGTCATCCCTCCGGATGACGCCCCACGCGGCGAGATCGTCCACGAGGCCACGGCCAACCGCCCGGCCGGTGGACGACGCGTGCGCCGCCGGGGGCGATGGTCCTGGAGCGCTGCGAGGCAAGGCGCGCGCCGACCCACCCGACCGAGAAGGAGTCCCACAGCGATGACCACAGCGACGATCCCCGGAGGCGACCGCGTGACCGCCCCGGCGGCCGCGGCCCGCCCGCCCGCGATGCGCCTGCGCAACCTGACCAAGCGCTACGGCGACCGGATCGCGGTCGACGACCTGACGATCGACGTGCCGGCGGGCGTCGTGGCCGGCTTCGTCGGCCCCAACGGCGCCGGCAAGACGACGACGATGGCGATGCTGCTCGGCCTTATTGCGCCGACCGGCGGCGACGGGACCGTGCTCGGCGAGCCGCTCGCGGACCCCGGCGCCTACCTCGGACGCGTCGGTGCGCTCATCGAAGGCCCGGCCTTCTACCCCGCGCTCAGCGGCGCGCGCAACCTCGCCGTGCTCGCGACGGCCGCCGGTCACGACCCCGCCCAGATCGAGGGCCTGCTGGAGCTCGTCGGGCTGAGCGCTCGCGCGGACGACGCCGTGCGCCGCTACTCGTTCGGCATGAAGCAGCGCCTGGGGATCGCCTCCGCGCTGCTCGGCAGCCCGGATCTGCTGATCCTCGACGAGCCGATCAACGGCCTCGATCCCGCGGGCGTGCACGAGATGCGCGGCCTCATCGGTCGCCTGGCGGGCGGTGAGCGGACCGTGCTCGTGTCCTCGCACGTGCTTGCCGAGCTCGAGCAGGTCTGCGACTGGCTGATCGTCATCGACGGCGGGCGGCTCGTCTTCCAAGGCCCGGCCGACGAGCTGCTCGGCCGCACTGGCACCACGCTCGTCGTCGCGCCCGAGCACGCTGCCGACGTCGAGCGGCTGCGCGGCCTGCTCGCCGCCGCGGGCCACGTGGTGTCCGCGGAGGGTGCGGTCGCCGTCGGGGTGCACGACAGCGACCCGCGCGGCCTCGGTGCCGCGATCAACCGCGCGGCGGCCGCCGAGGGGATCGTCCTCGCCGAGCTGCGCGTCGCGCGCACAAGCCTCGAAGACCGATACCTGACGATGGTGCGAGGAGGAGACCGATGACCGGCATGTTCAAAGCAGAGCTGCTCAAGCTGCGCCGCCGCCGCGTCGCCGTCGCGGTGGGGATCACGACGCTCGCGTTCGCCGTGATCGCGGCGGCCGCCGTGTTCCTGTCGGCGACGGACGCCGGCGACCCCGGTGCTGCGCAGCGCGGAGCCACAGTCCAGGAGCTCGCGCAGGCGGGCGGCGCGACCGAGGCGTTCGCCATCGGCGCGTCGTTCGCCGGGATCCTCGTGCTCGTGCTGTTCATCGCGAACGTCGCGGGCGAGTTCTCGCAGGGCACGTTCCGCACGCTGCTCATGCGCCAGCCGCGGCGGATCGCGCTGCTGGCCGGCAAGATGACCGCGCTGCTGGCGTTCGTGGCGATCGTCCTGCTGATCGCCGAGGTCCTGACCGTCGTCGCGTCGGCGGCGATCGCTCCATCGCAGGACGTCTCGACCTCGGCGTGGTTCAGCCTCGACGGCCTCGGCCAGGCGGCGGGCGACTACGCGACCGCGCTGGCCGGTGTCTCGGCATGGGCGTGCCTCGGGATGACGCTCGCGATCTTCGTGCGCTCGATCCCGGTCGCGCTGGCGATCGGCATCGTCTGGTCGGGCCCGTTCGAGCACCTGCTCGAGGACGCGTGGACGACCTCGAGCCAGTGGTTCCCCGGCCTGCTGCTCGAGTCGCTCGCCGCGGGCGGCACGGACGAGGTCTCGCTCACGCGAGCGCTCGTGCTCGTGGGCCTGTATGTCGTCGCGGCGGTGACCGCCGCCGCGCTCGTCTTCGCGCGGCGCGACGTCACCGCGTGACGGGCAAGCCGGGCCGGGCGATTCGCCCGGCCCGCCCCGCTGCACCCGGCCTGCCCGATCCGGAGGCGTCCGACTGACAGCCGGCCCGCCTCGCGGCGCAGATGGGTGCTGCCACCGATGGCGCACCGGCGCCCGCCGCTCGATCCTGGCCACATGGAGGCAAGCGACTCGGGCTCGGACGACATCCGCGTGGTGGTCGTCGACGACCACGCCCTGATCCGGATCGGCCTGCAGTCGGCGATCGAGGCCGAGCCCGGCCTCGCGTGCGTCGCGGTCGCCTCCGGCGCCGACGAGCTGCAGGCGCTGCGCGCACGGGCCGACGTCGTGGTGCTCGACTACCACCTTCCCCGGGTCAACGGCCTGGAGCTGTGCCGCCGGATCAAGACCGCCGGCCTCGCGCGCGCGGTGCTCCTGTACTCCGCCTACGCCGACCCGGCGCTCGTCGTGCCCGCGCTCGTCGCGGGCGCCGACGGGATCGTGCACAAGGGCGCCCCCGCACGCGAGCTGCTGACGGCGATCCGCGACGTCGCGCGCGGCGCCCGGCGCCTGCCACCGCTCAGCCCGGCGCTGCTCGACGCGGCCGGGACGGAGCTCGATCCCGACGACCTGCCGATCCTCGGGATGCTCGTGGCGGGGACGGCCCGCCGCGAGATCGCGGTCACGCTGCAGCTCGCCACCGGGGAGCTCGAGCAGCGCGTCGACGCGATGATCGCGCGGCTGCGCCCGGCGCCACGGACGACCACCGCCCGCGACCGTCGCGACTGACGGCCGACCAACCTCGCGGCGCCACGTTGCTCAGGGATTCACGGCGAGAAACAGGAACGCCGCCAGCAGCACGAGGTGCACGCCGCCCTCCTGGATCGTGGCGCGACCCGGAAGCACCGTGAGCGCTCCGACGACGGCGGTGATCGCCAGCAGCACGATCTGCGTCGAGCCGAGGCCGAGCACGAGCGGGCCTTCGAGCCAGATCGAGGCGACCGCGATCGCGGGGATCGTCAAGCCGATGCTCGCCATCGCCGAGCCGTAGGCGAGGTTGAAGCTCGTCTGCACGCGCCCGCGACGCGCGTTGCGGACCGCCGCGAGCGTCTCGGGCGCGAGGACGAGCAGCGCGATCACGACGCCGACGGCCGAGTGCGGTGCGCCGATCGCCGCGACGCCGTCCTCGATCGCGGGAGACTCGATCTTGGCCAGCCCGACGACGGCCACAAGCGCGACGACCAGCAGTCCGAGGCTGCCGAGCGCGTCGAGGCCGGAGCTCGCCACGAGGCGCTCGGTGGACGGCCCGGCGCCGGCGTCGTCCTCGTCCTCGTCCTGCACGAAGAAGTCGCGATGTCGGATCGTCTGCACGAGCACGAACAGGGCGTACAGCGCCAGCGACGCGACAGCGGCGAACGCGAGCTGCGGCGACGAGAACTCGGGCCCCGTCTTGCTCGTCGTGAACGCCGGCAGCACGAGGCAGAGGGTCGCGAGCGTCAGCACGGTTGCGAGGGCGGTGGCCGTGCCCTCGGCGTTGAACGTCGCCACGCGGCGGTTCAGTGCGCCCACGAGCACCGACAGGCCGACGATGCCGTTGCACGTGATCATCACCGCCGCGAAGACCGTGTCGCGGGCGAGCGTGGCGGTATCCGGCCCGCCGGACAGCATGAGCGTCACGATCAGCGCGACCTCGATGACCGTGACCGCGACGGCCAGCACGAGCGACCCGAACGGCTCGCCGACGCGGTGCGCCACGACCTCGGCGTGATGCACCGCCGCGAGCACCGATCCCGCGAGGAACGCGCCGATGACCACGAGCGCGACCGCCCCCGGCTGGCTACCCCAGCTCGTGGCGAGCACGACGAGCGCGAGCGCAGGGACGGCGGTCGTCCAGCGCATACGCACCCGGCTCACGGCTCGACGAGCCCGCGCCGGATCGCGTAGCGCGTCAGCTCGACGCGGTCGCGCAGCCCGAGCTTTCCGAGGATGTTCTCCCGGTGGCGCTCGACGGTCCGCGGGCTGATGACGAGCAGCTCCGCGATCTCGTCGGTGGAGTGCGCCTCGGCGACGAGCTTGACGACCTCGAGCTCGCGCGGCGTCAGCGGCTCGTCGCGCACGACCTCGCCCGCGGCGGCCCGGTCGAGGTAGTCGCGCATGATCCCGCGGACGGCAGGTGGATAGAGGAACGACTCGCCGCGCATGACCGCGCGGCAGGCGGCGACGAGGTCCCCGCCGGCTGCGGACTTCAGCACGTAGCCCGCGGCGCCCGCCTTCAGCGCCTCGAAGAAGTACTGCTCGATCTCGTGCATCGAGAGCATGAGGATGCGCAGCTCCGGGCGCCGTCGCGACAGCTCGCGCGCCGCGTGCAGCCCCGTCCGCAGGGGCATCCCGACGTCGAGGATCGCGAGGTCGATGTCGTCGCGCAGGCCGCGCTGCACGGCCTCGATCCCGTCGGCGGCCTCCGCGACGACGTGCAGGTCGCCCGTCGCGTCGAGGATCATCCGCAGGCCGCTACGCATGATCGCGTGGTCGTCGGCGAGCAGGATGCGCGTCCGCAGCGGGACCGTCACGGGCGCGCGGGGACCGGTAGGGCGAGCCGGACCTCGGTGCCGTGCGGCGCGAGCGCGGTGATGTCCAGGCTCCCGCCGACCAGCAGCGCTCGCTCGCGCATGCCTCGCACGCCGACGCCGTCGCGTGCGTCCGCCGGGTCGATGCCGCGCCCGTCGTCGCGCACGGACAGCACGACCGCGCCGTCGCAGCGCTCGAGCACCACCTCCGCGCGCGACGCGCCGGCGTGCCGGGCGACGTTCGTCAGGCTCTCCTGCGCCACGCGGTAGACGACGAGCTCGTCGTCGCGGTCCATCTCGGGCAGGTCGCGCTCCAGCCGCGACACGAGCCGGACGCGCGACTGCTCGGCGAACACCGAGCCCAGGCTGACGAGCGCGCTGCGCAGCCCGAAGTCGTCGAGCGCCTCGGGACGCAGGCCGCGCGCGATCTCGCGCACCTCCTCGACGCCGCCGCGCGCGGCCTCTTCGAGCGCCTGCACGCGCGGGCGCAGCTCGGATGGCACGAGCCCCGCGAGGGTGTCGAGCTGCAGCGCGACGCCGGTCAGCGTCTGGCCGACCTGGTCGTGCAGTTCGCGCGCCAGCCGGCGGCGCTCGTCCTCCTGGGCGTCCAGCGCGCGGCGGGCGCTGTCGCGGCGCTCGCGCTCGAGCCGGTCGAGCAGGTCGTTGAAGGCGAGGCACAGCTCGCCGACCTCGGCGACGGGACGCTCGACCTCCAGCCGCTGCCCGGGCGCGAGCGGGTCGATGCGGCGCATGAGGCCGGTGAGGCGCTGCAGTGGGCCGAACACGCGGCGCAGCAGCAGCAGGTTGACGGTCAGGACGACCGCCACGCCGACGGCGAGCACGACCGCCTCGACGACGAGGATGCGGTCGCTGATCGTGGCCGGCGACAGGGCCAGCACGAACGCCGCGGCGACGAGCACTCCGGTGTTGACGACGTACGCCCGCCAGAACAGCGACATGGCGCACATCATCCAGCAGGCCTCTGCGCCGGGCTATGGGGCGCCATCCCCATCAGCGGGCGCTGACGCGGTGAACCGGGGGCGCGGCGCCCGCGCGCGCTCCGTCATCCGCGATGACGAGCGCCACGTCCTCCTGGAGGAGGAGGCGCGCCGCCATCATCGCCCGCGCGGACGACCCGGGATCACCGCCGCGGGCGACGACAGGACGAGCCCCGGCCGGGATGGTCTCGGCCATGAGCAACCTCACCAGCAACACTCTCAGCGAAGTGATCACGTCCGAGCCTCAGCCGAGGCAGACCGGCCGGCCGGCGGCGCACAAGCCTCGCCGCCTGGCTCCGGGCACGCGGCGGCTCGTGCTCGTCATCCACATCATGTCGTCGGTGGCGCTGCTCGGCGCGTCGGCGTCGGTGCTGCTGCTGGCCATCACGGGCTCCACGACCGACGACCCCGAGCTGGCCGAAGCGGCCTACCGCTTCGCGTCGACGTCCGGCGCGGTCTTCGGGATCCCGCTGAGCTTCACCGCGCTGTTCAGCGGCCTCGCGCTGGCGCTCGGCGGCAAGTGGGGGCTGTTCCGCTACCCGTGGGTCACCGCGAAGCTGGGGTTGCTCGTCGCGACGATCTTCTCCGGCGCGCTGCTCATCGGGCCGAGCGCCGATCGTCTCATGCACGGTGCCGCGGACGGCTCGACCGTGCTCATCGCCGGCGCGGTGCTGAACGTCGTCGCCCTCGCCACGGCGACCGCCCTGTCGATCTACCGGCCCGGCAAGGCGCGGCGCGTCCGAGGGAGCTGATCGATCGCGCCGGGCTCAAGGCGTGAGCGCGACCGCCGCCTCCGGCGTCGCGACGCGGAAGGTGAAGCTCTCGACGATGTAGAGGTCGACGGCGTCGGCGTCGTGGTGCTCGTAGCCGATCGAGAGATCCTCGCCGGCATCGAAGAGGAAGTCGCCGCCGCGCTGGCTCACGACGACCGCGCCCTGCACGCCGGGTGCCCAGACAAGCGGTCCGCCGATGATCTGGCGCAGGTGGTTGAGGAGCGGGTAGCCGCCGTGCTCGGTGGTCTCGAGGACGCGCGTGTAGGCATCGCGTCCGAGCGCGAGACCGTACGGGCCGTCGATGCCGGCGTGCAGCAGCGCCTCGACCGCCTTGGCGACGTGGTTCGGGTAGCGCTCGCAGTCGTCGCCGAGCATGATCGAGTCGTGCGACGAGGCCTCGGCGATGCCGGTGATGCCCGCCGCCGGCCAGCCGTGGAACACCGCGCGGTTCTCCGCCGTCGCGATGCGAAGGGCGGCGTCGTCGAGCGGGGCGAGCTCGACGTCGTCGGCACCGCGGTCTCCGTCGCGCAGCTCGCTGCGGGCGAGCGAGAACGGCGCGCGCAGCTCGACGACCGCCAGCACGCGGCGCTGAGCGGCCTCGAGGCCGTCGGCCGGCGCGTCGGCGAGCGCGGTGGTGCGGCCGAGGTTCGTCGCCGAGTACTGCCAGCCGTGCGGCCCGGCGAAGTCGACCAGCTTGCGGGCCGCGAGGGCGGGCGTCAGACGCTCGCGAGCCTCGTCGTCGACGAGGCTCCAGCTCGCTTCGGTGATGGGCGCGTGCTCGCGCAGCAGATGGCTCATGACGCAGCTCCTCTCAGGTTCCCGATGCCCAGCGACGTGCTGCTGGTCCCCGGCGCGCTCTGCGCCGACTCGCCGAACGCCTCTTCCTCGGCCTCTTCGCCGTGCTCGACGATGTCGCCCTCTTGAAGCAGGATGCCCGCGGCGATGTCGCGCCAGACGGGCGTGCGGCGCAGAAGGAACTCGAGATCCATGCAGAAGTGCTTGAACTCCTCGGTCTGCGCGTTGCCCATGATCGCCAGGGCCTCGCGGTCGGACTCGACGGCGATGCGCTGCTCGTACCAGCCGATCGCCTCGGCCTCCTCGGTCAGCGACGCGCACAGGCGCGCGAACGTCCGCGTCCGGGCGGGCAGCTCGCCGGGCGGCTCGTGGTACTGGTCGAATCCCATGTAGACCTCACGTACGTCGTCGGTGCTCTGATTGCAAGCCGCGGCCGCGGGGCTGTCCCGCGGCCGTTGCGGGCGGCTTGCCATGTCGCCGTACCCGTTCGGACGTCGCGCCAGCGCGAATCTCCGCGGGCTCAGCCGACGGCGAGCAGCGCGAGCGCGCTTAGCTCTCCGATGAGCGGATGCGGTCGTCATGCGAGCCTGCCGGGCGTCGGTGCTGCCGTCGGGTCAGTTTCAGGCGCGGGCCGCACCTCGGCCGACCGATGACTTCCCGGGGACGGCGGGGTCTGTAGGGCAAACATCGACGCGGAGGTTGTTGACATGGGAGCGATTCACGTACACGAGTTCATGACCCTCGACGGCGTCGTCGACGCGCCGATGTGGACGTTCGAGTACGGCTTCGACCCGAAGATGGGCGAGGTCCTCGCAGCGGTGTGTGATCGCTGCACGGGCATCCTGCTGGGGCGCACCACCTACGAGGCCTTCGAGCCGGCGTGGTCGACGCGGACCGCCGAGGACGACCCGGGCGCGCCGTTCTTCAACGACACGACGAAGTACGTCGTCTCCGGGACACTCACGGATCCGACATGGCGCAACTCGAAGGTGATCGGGCCGTATGACCCCGACACGATCCGCAGTCTCAAGGACGAGGTCGACGGCGACCTGTACGTCAGCGGAAGCGTCACGCTGGTGCGAGCGATGCTCGCGGACGGCCTGATCGACGAGCTGCACCTGTTCGTCTACCCGCTCACCCTCGGCGAGGGTCCGCGCCTGTTCCCTGAGGGTGCCGCGGCGAGCAAGCTGTCGCTCGCCAGCAGCGACGCCTACGAGAACGGCGTGGTCTACCTGAACTACCGCCCGCAGGCCTGAGGACTCGACGCCGGCAGGCACAGAGGTCCTCCCCGGCCCCGGTGCGGTCCCCCGCGGCAACCTCCGCGTGCGGCGAGGAGGTCGCCTATCGTCGGCCGGGTTATGCGGCGACCATGGCTGCTTGGGCTTGCGCTGGCGCTCGTCACCGTCGGGATCGCGGTGGCGCTGCTCGCCAGCGAGCCGTCGGGCACCGGCGCCGAGAACGTAGGAGAATCCGGCCCGGAGCCGCTCGCTCGGGACGAGCCGCAGCCCGCGGGGCGCGAGCGCACCGAGCGCCGCTGCACGGCGACGCAGAGCAACCCCGGCGGTACGAACAACTACATCCCGGACGCGCCCGAGATGGAGTCCCTCGGCAGCGGCTTCGTCATCACCGGCCTCGTGCGTTCCGCCGCCGGCTGCCAGCCGCTCGAGGGTGTCCGCATCCAGGTCTGGCTCGCGACCGAGACCGGCGGCGAGCAGGACAACCGCGCGAGCGTTCGCACGGGCTCCGATGGGCGCTTCCGGATCGAGACAGCACCCACCGTGCCGCAGTTCGGCGAGCCCAACATCCACGTGGGCTACGACGACGGCGACTACGGCGAGGTGTTCATCCGGCGGGTCGTCGACCTCGACGACGAGCGCGCTGTTGTCAACCTGACACTCGCTCGCGGTGGCTGAGCGCCGGACGCTCGCGCTCGCGGGCGCCGCGCTCCTCGTGGCCGCCGTGCCGGTGACGCTGGCGCTGACCGATCGCCACCTCGCGGGCGCCTCCGCGGCACTCGTCGTCTCGACCGTCGCCGGCTCGCTCGCCGTCGCCGCGCTTGCCGTCCAGCCGCTGCTCGCACGCGGGCGGCGAATCGCTCGCCATCAGATCCTCGGCGCCGTCGTGCTGTCGCTCGTGCTCGTGCACGTCGGCGCGCTCTTCGTCGAGTCCTCCGAAGACGCCTGGTTCGCGCTGTCGCCCGACGGCCCAACACGGGCGCGCATGGCGCTCATCGCCACCCTCGCGCTCTTCGGCGTGGTCGCTCTCGGCGCGCTGCGCGCGTGGCTACCACTCAGCCCGGCCAGCTGGCGCGTGCTGCACGCCTATCTCGCGGTGGTGGTGATCGCGCTGGGGATCGGCCACGCGGTCCTCACCGACGGTGCGCTCGACGGCGCCGGCACGGCGGTCCTGATCGCTCTCGGCGCTCTCGGGCTTCTTGGGGTTCCTGCTGCGCACGTCACCCGCTCACGCCGCGCTCGCCGAACGTCCGACTGATCCTGGCCGTTGGGCGATCCGCCGCGGTCGGCGAGGCAGCGCGATGAGCGCTCGTCGCGTTCGCGACTGTCGGCTTCGCGCTGAATCACGCCGGTGGACCTGGGTGGTTCAGCCGGCCGATGGGCGGTCTGCCTCATCTGCGAGACGAGCCGGGCCCCATCGCGACGTCGTCGGCCTCCCTGCGGCCTAGAGCAGTGACCTCGCGATGGACGCTCGACGCGGGCAACCGCGCGTCGGCATTCTGCGCTGATCGACTCAGCGCCCCGTTCCGTCCTCGCCGGCCACGATCGTCGCAGCGAGCGCCATCCGATGATCCTTGGTCCAGGGCGGACCCAGCGCTGCCCGCGGCCCGAGCAGAACCTCGTCGGCCCGCTCAGCCAGCTTGCTGACCGCTCGGGCCTCGACGTTCTTGGCGTCGTAGAAGTGGACAGCCCAGCCGCGCGCGCGTGCGAGCTCGGCGAGCACCTGGCGGTACATGACCGAGTCGGCGCGGGCCTCGTATGGCACGCGCCGTTGGACGGCGATGTCCACTGGGAAGTCGAGCGACCAAGCTCGCAGCGACATCGAGGCGATCGGTTCGGCCACCGCGGTCGCGAGCTCGTCCAGCGCATCGGACGTGGCACGAGCCACCGACGCTCGCACCCGCGCCACCAAGTCCGCGGCGGCGTCATCGTCGAGCCATGTGCCCGGGCGGTGGATCGGCGCTGCCGGCATTCCGGGTTCGATCAGCTCGATCCGCCGGCGATCCACGACCTTGTGGTCGGCCGAAGCCGTGACGGCCACGGCCCAGCCGAAATGATGCGCGATGCCGATCCGCACACATCGATTATCCGTTGCCCGCCCCCGCTGGTACGACGCAGCTGCCAGCCTCGGAGCCGGATGACTCCGCCACGGCCGACGGTGGACGCGGCGGTGGCGATCGCGAGCGGGCGCGGGAGCGAAGCGCGTCGTCGGGCGGGTGGGCGCTTTCGCGACGAGTCAGCCGCAGCCGGTGTTGTTGCCGCAGCTCGAGCACGTGTAGCACGAGCCTGTGCGCTGCATCATGCCTCCGCACTGACTGCAGGCCGGGCCGAGGTCCAGGCCGCGCATGCGGACCGGGACGACGGGTGGGGTGTCGGTCATCGCCTCAGCGGCTGCTCGGGTCGTCGCGGGCTGGGTGCCGGCGACGGCCCGGCGGGCGGGTTCGCCGTCCGGCGATGGGCGGCGCCGTTGCCGCCGTTGCCGCTGCCGCCGTTCGCCGGGCTCGCCGTGTCGGAGGAACGTGACGTGCCCGACTCCTCGGCCATCTTCCGCGCGCGGACCTCGGGGGTCATGATCCCGAGCTCCTCCTGGATGTCCGTGTCGAGGAAGCGCGACGCCAGCCAGCGCATGATGTAGTCGGGCATCGACTTGGCGAACGGGATCTCCGGGTTCTGCGTGATGCCCTCGGGCTCGAAGCGCATGTAGGAGAACTTCTC
The DNA here is from genome assembly GCA_963743055.1 of uncultured Actinomycetes bacterium. Taxonomy (GTDB): domain Bacteria; phylum Actinomycetota; class Thermoleophilia; order Solirubrobacterales; family Solirubrobacteraceae; genus CADCVQ01. Next base: position 591,251 of record CAVUOK010000014.1, read on the forward strand.
GACGAGCTTCTCGAGCGGCACGCCGTACTGCAGCGCGATCGAGATCGACGTCGCGAACGAGTTCAGCAGCCCGCGCAGCGTCGAGCCCTCCTTGCCGATGTCGGTCAGGAAGATCTCGCCGAGCGTGCCGTCCTCGTACATGCCCGCCGTGATGTAGCCCTCGTGGCCGGCGATCGAGAACTTGTGCGTGATCGACTGGCGCTCGCGCGGCATGCGGTTGCGCTTCGGGCCGACCTCGGCGAGCGTCTTCTCGCGCGCCGCCGCGACGGCCTCGGCGACCAGTCTCGTCGACCTGCTCCTGCGTGAAGCCCTCGACCACGACGACGTCGGCGCCGGCATCGACGTCCTTGCCCTGTGCGCGTCGGTCCGCAGCGCCTGCGCGGTCTTCGAGCCGTCGCGGTAGATCGCGAGCGCCTTGACGCCGCAGTGCCACGCCTGCACGTATGCGTCGGCGATGTCCTCGACCGTCGCCTCGTACGGCAGGTTCACAGTCTTGCGAGATCGCGCCCGAGATGAACGGCTGCACCGCGCCCATCATCTTGATGTGGCCCATGTGCGAGATCGCGCGCTCGCCGACCGCCACGTCGAAGATCGACAGGTGCTCGGCCGGCCAGGCCGGGCGCGCCCACGATCGTCGCGTGCTCGTCGATGTGCGCCTCGATCTGCTCGATCTGCGGCTCGTAGTAGCCGAGCGTCCGCAGCGCCATCGGGATCGTCTGGTTGACGATCGTCATCTGGCCGCCGCCGACGAGCTCCTTGAACTTCACGAGCGAGAAGTCGGGCTCGACGCCCGGTCGTGTCGCAGTCCATGAGGAACGAGATCGTGTTGTGGCTGACGAACCCGTTGGCGACGTAGGTGACGTTGTCGGGCACCGAGAGATCGAACGTCGGCTGATCTTCAAGGAGCTCGGTCGTGGCGACCTCGTCGTAGAAGTACCCGAGCAGCTGCTCGAGCTCGACGCTCGACGTGCGCTCGAGCAGCGTGGTCGCAGCAGCGGCGCGAGACCGCGCCGTTGCGTGAAGCGACATGAGCATCGTCTTGCGCAACGAGTCGTTCTCGGGCGCCAGCTCGTCGAGCAAGCGCGCGAGCCAATCGGGACATGGTCGTAGCGCGCCGCCTGCGGGTGCTCGGCCTCGATGAGCGCCTGGTTCTTGCGCGCGGACATGAACCCGACCTGCGCTGCGAAGCGCATACCGGTCGCGGCGTTGAGCAGCCGGATGCGATGGCACGGCGCGCCCAACTTGACGCGCGAGCCGTCCATGCCGCGCGTGGTGACGAAGCCCAGGGCGAGCATGAGCGTCTGCACGTCGCGCGAGAAGTCCTCGAGGTCGTAGACCAGTAGGCGTAGCCGTGGTTGGCATTGCCGTCTGCTTCGAACAGCCCGCGCAGGAACGCGCCGTAGACCTCGCGGTCGTTGGAGTGGAGCACGGCGTCGGGAAGGTGCGGCGGACCAGCCCTTGCCCGTGTGACCCTCGAACGGGCGAAGCTTCGCGAACCCGCAGGCCTCCCACCAGATCGTGAGCGGGACGGAGTGCAGCGCGACCTCCGTGTAGCCCTCGCACTGCGTGAGGTGCGCCTCGAGGCCGAACAGCTCGCGGCCGAGATCGACGAGACGGTCGAGGACATCGTCGTCGCCGTCGGTGACGCAGAGCCGGATGCCCTTGGCGTGCAGCGAGCCGTCGCCCATGAAGTAGCCGACGAGCTCGGCGAGCTCGGGACGCATCGTGCGCGGCACGCGCGTCGCCCGGTCAGCGTTCCAGTGCAGGTCGCCGAGTGGCGGCAGCGCGACCTCGTTGGGCTCGCCGACGAGCGAGTTGAGCATCATCGGGACGCGGTCGCCGGCCGTGATCTCGGCCATGCGCTTCCAGACCCAGTTGCTCTCGCTGTCGATGACCTTGATGCGGTGCGTCGGAGTGCCCTGGATGCGGTAGCCGCGAGCGGTCGCCGACGGAGACGACCTGCTCCTCGCCGTTGACGTAGAACTTCGTCGCGGCGCGCGGGCCTTCGTCGGTCGCGACCTGGATGTCGAGGTCCTGCCACTGCGCGCCGTCGGTGTCGCCGAGGCTGCGGAGCCGGACGAGCCCGCGGCTCGTCGAGACGAGCGAGCCCTCGACAAGGCAGCCGGTCGGCGCGAGCACCGTCGCCTGCGCGTTGCGGTAGCCGTGCACCTCGCCGGCCTCGACCGCCTCGTCCCACGCCGACGCGCGCCGCGGTCAGCAGCGGCTGTCCGAGCAGGCGACGTCCGGGATCGCGCCCGACGCGTCGCGGTGCATCCGCATGACGGCGTTGTGCGCGCTGCGGTTCTCCTCGTAGCGCTCGTACGGCCCGATCGCCGCGGCGACGCGCGCCGACTCGAGGTACGCGCGGCCGGTCATCAGCGACGTGATCGCCGCCGCCGTGCCACGGCCCGCGTCGGAGTCGTACGCCATGCCGTTTGACATGAGGAACGCGCCGAGGTTCGCGTAGCCGAGGCCGAGCTGGCGAAACGCCCGCGCGTTGACGCCGATCTGCTCGGTCGGGTAGCTCGACGGGCCGACGAGGATCTCCTGCGCGAGGAACATGATGTCGACGGCGTGCTCGAAGCGACGCCACGTCGAACGTGCCGTCGGCGCGGCGGAACTTCATGAGGTTCAGCGACGCGAGGTTGCACGCCGAGTCGTCGACATGCATGTATTCGCTGTTGTGGACGATGGGATGGGGTCCGCCGACCATCGATCCGATCGCGAAGTTGTGGTAGCCCGCGACTTCGAGGTCATAGACCTCAGTCGGCGTGACCACTTGCAGCTCGACGCCGACGACGCGGGTCTCCACGGCTCTCAGCACGAGCTCGGGCGTTGCGCTGCCTCTGGTCTCGGCGATCTCCTCGACAATCGACCGGACCGTGCGGCCCGAGAGCGCGCGCGCCTCGACCCACCCGTCGTCGGTGGTGAGGAAACGGTGCTCCGGCGTGCACGAGAACCGCTCGCCATGCTCCGTCTCGACATGGCAGAGCTGCGTGGTCAGGCCGGATGAGAACGCGCGCTCGATGGGGAGGTGCAGCGGCTCACCGCTTGGGGTGACGCTCGCGACGTACGGCAGATCGTCGCCGGCCGACGCGCGTCGGACCAGCTCGGTGATCGCGATCGGCCCGCGGGTGGTGTGCACCGGCGTGTCGCCGACGAAGCAGCACGGGTTGGATGCGTTGATACGACCCGACACCGGGCAGGTGTGCCACTGGTTGATCGTCGTGTCGTACTGCACGCCCGGATCGGCGCACTGCCACGCGGCCTCGGCGATCTCGCGCATGAGCTCGCGCGCGGGGATCGGGTCGCCGACCGGCTGGCCGGTCGCGCGCGCGATGAGGTGCCAGTCGTCGTCGCTGCTCGACAGCGCGCATGAAGTCGTCGGTCAGGCGCACGGAGTTGTTGGCGTTCTGGTACTGGATCGACTTGAAGCCCTCGCCGTCGATCGACATGTCGAAGCCGGCGTCGCGCAGCGCGTTGGCCTTCTTCTCCTCGTCGGCCTTGCACCAGATGAACTCGCGGATGTCCGGGTGGTCGATGTCGAGCACGACCATCTTGGCCGCGCGCCGCGTCTTGCCGCCGGACTTGATCGTGCCGGCCCACGAGTCGGCGCCGCGCATGAACGAGACCGGGCCCGAAGCGGTTCCGCCCTTCGACAGGGGCTCCATCGAGCCGCGGATGTTCGAGAGGTTGATCCCCGAGCCCGAGCCGCCGAGGAAGATCTTGCCCTCCTTGGTGTTCCAGTCGAGGATCGAGTCCATCGTGTCCTCGACCGAGAGGATGAAGCAGTTGTGGACCGCGACGTTGTTGCACAGGTACTCGCCGGACTCGGTCTGGATGTCGTAGACGTCGAACTTGCCGAGCGGCTCGATCGCGACGATCTGCTCCTCGCGCAGGTCCGGGCAGCGACTTGGGGTTGCGCAGGTCCAGCGAGGCGAGCAGCTTGCCCTGCTTGCGCGAGTCGACGAAGCCGACGAGCTCGGCGAAGCGCGCGCGCTCGGAGCCGATCGAGATCGCGACCTCGTGCATGTCGTGGCGGTCGGGGCGCCGCTCGGGCTTGTGCGTGCGGCGCGAGTAGATGCCGAGCGTGCCGAGCAGGATCTGGATGTCCTCGGTCCACTGCTCGCCGATGACGGCGAAGCCGATCCGCGCGTTCTCGCAGCCGTTGTCGCGGCGCACGCTGACGTAGCCGTCGGCCTGGAAGACGCTGCGCAGGTAGGCGGCGATCTCCTCGTGCGAGGCGGTCCACAGCTGGTAGGGCACGGTCATCTTCGTCCCGCGCACGCAGAGGTTCCAGCGCTCGACGAAGTCGCCGAGCACCTCGCCGTAGAGGCGGATGCGCTGCACCGGGACCTCGAGCGTGTCGGCGTCGCGGACCTTGCGGTGCACGTCGGGGAAGACGACGTCGAGGTGCTGCTCGACCCAGGCGCGCTCCTCGTCGTTGGCGACCTGGAACTCGATCGTCAGCGACCGGTTCGTGCCGTGGTCGTACTGGCCGACGAAGCCATCGGCCTGCAGCCAGCCGGCCAGTGCGGCCTCTGAGACCTTACGGCTCGTCGGCGACCTCCGAGACTCGCCGAACGACGACCCGGCGCCGGCAGCGACGCAGCGCGCCGGACGCGACCTTCGCGCGGTGCGGGTGCAGGTGCATCCGCATCCCGACCTCAAGCTCGTCCACGCGCAGCCACTGCGGCGTCGGTGCGCCGCTCGCGCACGGCCTTGACGACGTGGTCGGCGGTCGCCTCGACGAAGCTGCCGTTGCGCAGACGCACGCGGAAGACCGGCTTGATGCCGTTGGCCTTCGTCGCGACGATCCGCGTCACGCCGTGCGCGTCGTAGACCTCGCGGCCGACCTGATCGCCGTTGACGAGCTCGCCGATCTGGACCATGCCGTCGGGCGTCGAGATCAGCGCGCCGTACGGCATGACACGCCTGCATTGCGGGCTCTCCTCGAAGCCGACGTTGAACCAGACGGGCGAGTTGAACGCCGCCATCTGGTGGACGAGGATGTACGCGAGCTCGGTCTCGAACGTGTCGCCGTCCTCGACCGACGCGAAGTACCCGCGCGAGCGGCCCCAGTCGGCGATCGTGCCCGCGACCCGGCCGATCATCTGCTTGACGGAGCTCTCGCGCGTCGCCGAGCCGAGCTGGCCGCGGAAGTACTTCTGGGCGACGATGTTCGTCGCGTTCTGCGACCACGTCTTCGGGAACTCGACATCGGGCTGCTCGAAGGCGACGCGGTCGCCGTGGGCGATGCGCGCGTCGCGCGTCTCCCACTCGACGGTGTCGAACGCGTGCTGGCCGGGGGACGTGAAGAACCGCTTGACGGAAAGGGCCTCGCCGACCGTCACGTCATTGAAAAAAGGGGTCTGCGAGCTGCCTTCCATCGACCTGCTCCTCTCCTGGTCACCGCTGGATTCCCGCTGTTTGCGGCACTTTTACTCGGCTTGCGAGCGGGACGGATGAAGCTATCGAGCGGGGTGGACGGCAAAGTGCCCGGGCCACGATCGGATGCCGAAACTGCGGAGATTCCTTCCGGAGATTCTACTCGGGGAGCCCGCGCGGCCGACCCTGAGGGCCTTCGCCTAGCACGCTTCGGCGACCCATTGAGGGAGCTCGTTGCATTTCGACACAAACGTCCGGTCCGTCGAAGATCCCCGCAGATCCGTAACGCGGCGGACGCGATGGGATAGCACTAGGGGGGATGACCTCGCCTCAAGACCAGCACCGCCCTGCTCTTTCCGGGCCAGGGAAGCCACGCCGTGGGCATGGAAGAGCCCCATCGCGACAACCCGCTGCTCGCGCGCGGGATCGAGCTGCTGGGCTTCGACCCCTTCGAGCGCCTCGCCGACGGCACGCGCTCGCACCAGCCCGCGCTCTTTCTCTGCTCGATGTGCCAGTGGGCCTCCGGCGACTACGAGATGCCGATCGCCGCCGCCGGCCACTCGCTCGGCGAGTACGCCGCGCTGACGGCCGCGGGCGCGATCGACTTCGACGACGCCGTCCTCCTCGTCAAGGCGCGCGCGGAGGCGATGTCCGACGCCGCCGAGCGCCAGCACGGCGGCATGGTCGCGATGCTCAAGGGCGAGCGCGAGGACGTCTACGAGCTCGCCGCCGAGCTCGGCCTGTCGCTCGCCAACGACAACGCCCCCGGCCAGATCGTCCTCTCCGGCGCGATGGAGCAAGTCGACGAAGCGGTGCAACGCGCCGACGCCATCGGCTGCCGCGGCCGCAAGCTCGACGTCGGCGGCGCCTTCCACTCGCCGCTCATGGCGCCCGCCGCCGACGCGCTGCAAGCAAGCCCTCGACGCGACGACGATCCGCGAGCCCGCGTTCCCCGTGCTGTCCAACGGCAGCACGAAGCCGTTCGCGGACATCAAGCGAGAGCTCGCCGAGAACCTCCTCAAGCCGGTGCGCTGGCGCGAGACCCTGCTCGTCCTGCACGGCGATGGGCGCCACGGACTTCGTCGAGTGCGGCCCGGGCACCGTCCTCACCGGCCTCGTCAAGCGCACGCTGCGGGCGGCCGCGTGAAGGCCGGCGTCGTCGGCATCGGGTGCCGCGCTGCCCGAGGAGATCGTCACGAACGCCGATCTCATGAAGAACCTCGACACGACCGACGAGTGGATCGTGCGCCGCACCGGCATCCGCGAGCGCCGCCTGCTCAACGGCTCGCGCACGCTCGCCAACCTCGGCGCCGAGGCCTGCACGATGGCCCTCGAGGACGCCGGCCGCGACGCCACCGAGGTCGACCGCGTCATGGTCTGCAGCCTCACGCCCGATCGCATGATGCCGGGCCTCGCGCCCGCGGTCGCGCAGGAGATCGGCTGCGATCTCGCCGGCGCCGTCGACCTCAACGCCGCCTGCGCGGGCTTTCTCTACGCGCTCGACCAGGCCGCCGCGCTCGTCGAGTCCGGCCGCGCGAACCTCGTCGTCGTCTGCGGCGCCGAGGCGCTGAGCCGGATCACCGACCACGCCGACCGCGGCACCGCGATCCTCTTCGCCGACGGCGCCGGCGCGGCCGTCGTCGCCGCGTGCGACATCGAGCACGGCGTGTCGACGTTCGAGCTGCGCTCCGACGGCCGCCACTCCGACCTGCTGTACGTCGACGTCGACGAGCGGATGCTGCGGATGGAGGGCCGCGAGGTCTACCGCCACGCCGTCGCGCGCATGGTCGAGGCGACCGCACGCCGCGCTCGATCAGGGCCGGCATCGGCATCGACGACGTCGACGTCTTCGTCGCCCACCAGGCGAACGCCCGCATCATCGAGGCGGCCGCGCACCGGCTCGGCGTGCCGGAGGAGAAGGTCATCATGAACGTCGACCTCGTCGCCAACACGTCGAGCGCGTCGATCCCGATCGCGCTCTGCCAGGCCGAGCAGGAAGGCAAGCTCAAGCCCGGCGACGTCGTCGCGATGGCGACGTTCGGCGCCGGCTTCGCCTGGGGCGCCGGCATCATGTCGTGGAAGGAGCGCGTCCGTGCCCCCGCCTGAGAACGCCGTCGCCCTCGTCACCGGCGGCTCGCGCGGCATCGGCGCCGCGATCGCGGAGCGCCTGAAAACCGACGGCTACAAGGTCGTCACGCTCGGCCGCACGAGCGGCGACGTCCAAGCCGACATCGGCGACGCCGACTCCGTGCAAGCAGCGTTCGACAAGGTCCGCGAGGACCACGGCCCGATCTGCGTGCTCGTCAACAACGCCGGCGAGCGCCGCGACGGCCTGACGATCCGCATGAGCGCCGAGGACTGGGAGGCCGTCGTCAACACGAACCTCAACGGCGCCTTTCACTGCACGCGCCGCGCGCTCGACGACATGCTCAAGGCGCGCTGGGGCCGGATCGTGAACGTCTCGTCGGTCGTCGCGCTGCACGCGAACCCGGGGCAGAGCAACTACGGCGCCGCCAAGGCCGGGATGCTCTCGCTGACGCGCACGGTCGCGCGCGAGATGGCCCGCAAGGGCATCACCTGCAACGCGGTGACGCCGGGCGTCATCGAGACCGACATGACGACGGACGTCGTCGACAAGCTTGTGGCCGGCGTTCCCGCCGGCCGCGTCGGGCAGCCCGAAGAGGTCGCCCACGCCGTGTCCTTCTTGTGTTCTGAAGGTGCGGCATATGTAAACGGGGCCACGCTCGCGGTAGACGGCGCGATGGCCGCATGAAAAGGAGACCCCTATGGCTGTAACAGAGACCGAAGTCCTCGAAGAGATCCGCGACCAGCTCGAGGCGATCAAGGTGCCGGGCGCGCAGCGACGCGAACCCGGAAGACACCTGGGCCGAGCTCGACGTCGACTCGCTCGACCTCGTCGAGCTCGTCAAGGCGCTCGAGGACCGCTTCGAGATCGACATCACCGACGACGACCTCAAGCCATCGAGTCCGTCGGCGCGGCGATCGAGCTGACGATGCGCCTGGCCGATTCCAAGGAGGGGTCGCCGGCGTGACGCCGCGCGCGTCCACACATCCCGGCGAGACCGTCGACATCGCCATCGTTGGCCGTGGTGTCGTCTCCTCGATCGGCGAGGGGGCGGACGCGTTCTTCGACGCCTTGATCGGACGCGCGGACGGGCATCGCCTTCGACGAGCGGTTCGACCTCCACACGGCGCTCCGTGCGCGGAGTTCGACCCCACGTCGCGATGACGCCGAAGGCCGCGCGGCGCTCGGATCGCTACACGCAGCTCGCGGTGTGCGCGGCGGCGCAGGCGACGGCCGAGGCCGGCCTGCCCGGCGACGTCGACCCGGAGCGCCTGGCCGTGCTGATGGGCACCGGCGTCGGCGGGCTGAAGACGCTCGAGGACGAGTGCCGGCAAGTTCATCGAGACGGCGGCGTGCGGGCGGTGTCGCCGCTGTTCGTCCCGATGATGATGCCCAACGCCGCGGCGGGCATGATCGCGATCGCGCTCGGCGCGCACGGCCCGGGCTTCAGCGTGTCCTCGGCGTGCGCGACCGGCAGCCACGCGATCGGCGAGGCCAAGCGCATGATCGAGCGCGGCGAGGCGGACGTCGTCGTCGCCGGCGGCACGGAGGCGGGCGATGACGCCGCTGTGCATGGCGGCCTTCGAGCGCATGGGCGCGCTGTCGCGCAAGGGCGTCTCGCGCCCGTTCGACAAGCAGCGCGACGGGTTCGTCATGGGCGAGGGCGCGGGCTGCCTCGTGCTCGAGCGCGGCGATCTCGCGCGTGCGCGCGGCGCGAAGATCTACGGCTACGTCGTCGGCTACGGCGCGTCGAACGACGCGTTCCACATGACCCAGCCCGACGAGACCGGGATGGGCGCGACGAAGGCGATGCGGATGGCGCTCGCGGACGCCGGCGTGGAGCCGTCCGAGGTCGGGCTACATCAACGCCCACGGGACGTCGACGCCCGTTCAACGACAAGATCGAGACGAAGGCGATCCACAACGTCTTCAACGGCGGCTCGCCGCCGGTCTCCAGCACGAAGTCGGCGATCGGGCACCTGCTCGGCGCGGCCGGGGCGGTCGAGGCCGTCGCGGTGCTCTGCGCGCTGGACCGAGGGATCCTGCCGCCGACCTTGAACTTCGAGGAGCCCGACCCCGAGTGCGACCTGGACTACATCCCCGACGGCCCGCGTGAGGCGCCGGGGCTCGAGCTGGCGCTGAGCAACTCGTTCGGCTTCGGCGGCCAGAACGCGTGCCTCGCCATCAGGAAGGCGTGATCTGACCATGCCACGGCCCGCTGACGTGAAGACCAACGGTCCGGCCGGCTGGCCCGCGAAGGCGGTCGCCGTGGCCGGCCAGACGGCGGTCTCCGAGCCCGTCGCCGTGCCCGCTGCCGAAGGCGCGTCCGCGCCGCCGGCCTCGACGCCGCCCGCCGCTCGCCGCGCGTCGCAGCCGCCGCCGACGCACGCGGCGGTCATCGCCGAGCCGGTCAAGCTCGCGCGGGCACGCGCGGAGCTGTTGTGCGACCCGGGCACGTTTCATCCCCATCGCACGGCGGTCGGCGACGGCGTCATCGCGGGCTCGGGCAAGGTCGGCGGCAGGGCCGTCTACATCTGGGCGCAGGACGGCACGTTCAAGGGCGGCTCGCTCGGCTCGATGGGCGGCGAGACGATCGTCCGCACGATCGAGATGGCCGAGCGCGCGTGGGCGCCGGTCGTCGGCTTCCCGCACTCCGGCGGCGCGCGCCTGCAGGAGGGCGTCGCGGCGCTCGCCGCGTACGCCGCGATCTTCCGCGCGCAGGCGCGCTCGAGCGCGCTGCAGATCTCGGTCATCGGCGGCCCGTGCGCCGGCGGCGGCGCGTACTCGCCGGCGCTCGGCGACCTCGTGATGATGGCCGGGGCCGAGTCGCGCATGTTCCTCACCGGGCCGAAGATCATCGAGCGCGTCACGCGCGAGATCGTCACGGCCATCGAGCTCGGCGGCCCGAAGGTCCACGCGAAGACCGGCGTCTCGCACCTCGACGCCGTCGACGACGTCGCCGCGGGCGACCTCGTGCGCAACGTCCTCGCGCACCTGCCCGGCAAGGCCGGCGGGGCGCTGCCGCTCGCGCCCGCCGCGCGAGCCGCCGGCGGGCGACCCGTCGCGCCACGTGCCGGCCAACCAGCGCAAGGTCTACGACGTGCGCGACGTCATCCGCCACCTCGTCGACGGCGGCTTCCTGCTCGAGCTCGCCCCGCGCTGGGCGCGCAACATGGTCGTCGGGCTCGCGCGCATCGACGGACGGCCGATCGGCGTCATCGCCAACCAGCCCAGGCACCTCGGCGGGACGCTGGACGCCGACGCCGCCGACAAGGGCTCGTGGTTCGTCGACTTCGCGAACAAGTTCGGGCTGCCGCTCGTCGTGCTCGCCGACACGCCGGGGTTCCGGCCGGGCGTCAAGCAGGAGCGCGAGGCGGTGCTGCGCCGCGGGGCGAACCTGCTGCGCGCGTTCGCGGTCTCCCACGTCCCGCGCGTGACCGTTACCCTGAGGCAGGCGTATGGTGGTGCGCACATCGTCATGAACTGCCGCGACCTCGGACACGACCTCACCTTCGCTTGGCCCAGCGCCAGGATCGGGGTCATGGGCGCGACGCAGGCGATCGAGATCACCGCACGTCGCGAGCTCGCGGCCGGCGGCGACCCCGCCGCGCTGGCCGCGGCCTACGAGGCCGAGCACCTGCCGGTCGGCATCGCCGCCGCGGCAGGCTTCGTCGACGAGATCGTCGAACCCACCCAGACGCGCGAGCGCATCGCCGCGCATTTCGGAGCCCACAGATGACACCGCCCCCCGCCGAGATCCAGCTCGCGCCGCGCAACGCCACCGAGGACGCGATCCTTGCGGCGGCGCGCGAGCTGCTCGGCGAGGGCTCCCACGAGCAGGTGACGATCGATCGCATCGCGCGGCGCGCGTTCGTCAGCCGCACGACGGTCTACTTCTACTTCGCCAACAAGCGCGCGGTCATGGACCGCCTGATCCAGCAGGCGTTCACGGACATGTACACGGCGGGCGCCGTGTACTTCGAGGGCGCGGGCGAGCCGCGGCTCGAGCTGCGCCTCGCGATCCAGCGCTTCGTCGCGGTCGTCAACCGCAACGGGCGGATCCTCATGCTCGCGGCATCGCTGCACGGCGAGCACGAGCATCTGCCGGCCGAGTGGGAGCCGTACGTCTCGCGCTTCGTCGAGGGCGCCGAGGAGCGCATCAAGCGCGACCAGGAGCGCGGCATCGCGCCCGACGACATCTCCGCGCGGATCGCCGCGCAGGCGCTGTGCGCGATGGTCGAGCGTCACCTCACCGTCGAGGTGCTGCGCGGCGGGCGCGACATCAACGAGGCGATCCGCGTGCTCGCGGAGCTGTGGTGGCGGGCGGTCTACTCGCTCGGCGTCGGTCGCGGGCGCCGCCAACGGCGCCCCCAAGGCGTGATAGCCGCCGTCCACGTGGAGGATCTCGCCGGTCACGCCGCGCGCGAGGCCTGAGAGCAGGAACAGGCAGGCGTCGGCGACGGGGCCGGCGTCCTTCGGGTCCCAGGCGAGCGGCGCCTGCGCGTCCCATGCGCCGGCGAGGACCTCGAAGCCGGGGATGGACCCTGAGGCGATCGTCTTAATCGGGCCGGCGGAGACGAGGTTCGAGCGCAGGCCGCGCGCGCCGAGGTCGCGGGCGAGGTAGCGGTTGACGGACTCGAGCGCCGCCTTCGCGACGCCCATCCAGTCGTACGCGGGCCAGGCGACCGTCGCGTCGAAGTCCAGGCCGACGATCGAGCCGTGCTCGCCCTTCTCCAGCAGGTCGACGAACGGCGCGACGAGCGCCTTGAGGCTGTAGGCGCTCGTGAGGAACGCGGTCTGCGCGCTCTCGGGGGGCGTGTCCATGAACGCGCCGCCGAGCGCGTCGGCGGGCGCGAAGGCGATCGCGTGGAGGATGCCATCGAGCGCGCCCCACCTGGTCTCGATGTCCTTGCACGACAGCGGCGATGTGCTCGGGGTCGTTGACGTCGAGCTCGAGCACGTCGGGCGGGTCGGGCAGGCGGTTGGCGATGCGCGTCGTGATCCGCATCCCGCGGCCGAACCCGGTGAGGACGATCTGCGCGCCCTCCTCCTGCGCGCGCTTGGCGACGGCGAACGCGATCGAGCCCTCGGTGAGAACCCCTGTGATCAACAGGCGACGGCCTTCGAGTAGCGGCATGGGACTAGCGCCCCAGACGGACGTAGTCGGCGAAGTCCGACCACGTGGACGAGGCGCGCCAGCCGGCCTCGCCGGCGGCATGGCGGAAGCGGACGGCCCAGTGCGGCTCCCATGCGAACCAGCGCACGGCGCCGAAGGCCAGCATGAGCAGCGCGAGCAGGCCGAGGAGGATCGCGAGCGCGAGCATCGGGAAGGGGGTCTCGGGCACGATCTCGCTCGTCTGCGAGGCGAGCGCGATCTCGTTGCCGGCGGCGATGGCGGGGGCGGGGGCCGGCTCGCTACTCGGGGTCGGCGGCGCCTGCGCCGGCTGGGGCTGGCCCACCTGCGCCTGTGCTTGCGCCTGCGCCTGCGGGTCGACGGTCTGGCTGGCGGGCGGAGGCGGGGGCGTGGTCCCGGAGGCGGCCGGCGGGGTCGTCGTGCCCGCGGGCGGGGGCGTCGTCTGGTTGTTCTTCTTGTTGCAGGCACCCTGCGCGCGAGCGGCGAGCGCGTCGTCGAACGCGGCGATCAGCGCGGCGTTGTACTGCTCGGCGTCGACCGGGACGTAGGCCTTCGCCTTCTTGAGCTCCTCGGTCGTGTAATGGCACGCGTCGAGGCGCTGGGTCTCGAGCAGCTCCAAGACCATCTTCTGGTAGACGTTGACCTTCGGAGCCGCCGACGCGGGCACCGCCCAGGCGAGGCAGAGCCCGAGGACGAGCAGGATCGGCAGTGTGCGGCGCGTCACTGGTCCTCACGCTAGCATCGACGGCGCTTACCCATGGCCGTTACGACCCCCGCCAGCGCACGGGTCGCCGCGCGCGTGGGCGTGCGAGCCCGCAGCCGCAGACCGAAACCGGGCACCGTGCTCCTCGTCGCCCTGGTGGCCGCTTGCACGTACGCCGTCTTCGCCCACGGGGGGGTGGGGGTGCGCATCCAGGCGCGCCTGGAGGTCGGGATCGCGGTCGTGTCGATCGGGGCGGCGATCGGCTGGCTGTTCTCCCGCACGCTGTCGCTGCGCGCGTCGACGGAGGCGTGGATCGGCATCGGCCTCCTGTTCGGCTTCGCGGTGTGGTGCGGCATCACGCTGCTGTGGTCGGTAGCGCCGGATCACACCTGGGCGCAGGTCAACCGCGGGGTCGCGTACTCGCTCGTGGCGGTGCTTGCGATCGCGGTCGGGTCGAGCGCGCCGCGGGCGATCGAGCGGGTCGCGGGCGGCTGGCTCGTCGTCGCCGTGGCGTGCGCGCTGTACGCGCTCGGCGGCAAGCTCATCCCCGGCGCCGACGTGCTCGGGGTGAGCTTCGATCACACGGCGTTCGCGTCGCGGTTGCGCGAGCCGCTGCAGTACTGGAACGCGCTCGGGCTCGTCTGCGTGCTGGCCGTGCCGATCGCGCTGCGGCTGGCGACGGACGTCGCGCGCAAGCCCGTCGTGCGGTGCGCGGGCATCGGCGCGCTGTTCGTGCTGCTGACCTGCCTGGGGATGACCTACTCGCGCGGGGGGCTCGTCGCGTTGATGACGGCGGTCTTCGTCATGACGCTGCTCGGCGGCCAGCGGCTGCGCGGGCTGGCGGTGCTGGGGGCCACGATCGTCGCGCTGATCCCGGTGCTGGCGCTCGCGTTCAGCCGCCCGGCGTTGAAGGGGATCAACATCCCGCTGGACCAGCGCACGCCGGACGGGATCATCCTGTGCCTCGTCATGGCGGGCAGCTTGATCGGGCTGCTGATCGCCGCGTGGGGGATGCTGCGGCTCGAGGAGCGCGCGCAGTGGTCGGATGAGAGCACGCGCCTGGTGTGGCGCGGCCTGGGCGCGACCGTCGCGGTGTTCGCGCTGATCGTCGTGCTGGGGATCGCGACTTCGAAGGGCGGACCGGGGCAGTTCTTCGACGACGCCTGGCACGAGTTCACGAAGACGAGCCAGGACAAGGACTCCGACCCGACGCGCATCATCTCCTCGAACTCCGGCAACCGCTGGGTGTGGTGGAAGGAGGCCGCGGGCGCGTGGAACGACAAGCCGATCGGCGGCTGGGGGGCCGGGTCGTTCCCGGTGACCCACCTCATGTACCGCCAGGTGCCGCTGGACGTCCTGCAGCCGCACAACGTGCCGCTGCAGTTCCTCGCCGAGACGGGGCTGGTTGGGACGGCGCTCGGCATGGGCGCGCTCGGCTTCCTGCTGTTCGCCGCGCTGGCGCGCGTGCGAGGGATGGCTGCCGGGCGCGAGCGCGACTTGGCGGTCGCGCTGTTCGCGGGCGCGAGCGCGTGGCTCGTGCACGGCGTCGTCGACTTCGACTGGGACATCCCGGGGGTGACGATCCCCGCGCTGCTGTTCATGGGCGTGCTGGCGGCGACCCCCGTGCGCCGCGGCGAGCGTTCGGCGCTGTCTCCGGTGACGCCGGGCGGTGGCTCCATGGCGCCGCGCGTGGCGGCGTTGGTGGTCGTGTGCGTCGCGCTCGGGCTCGTGGTCGTGTCGTCGGTGCTGCCCGCGTGGGCGGACTCGAAGGCGACGTCGGCGCTGGCGGTGACGACGCAGGCAGACGAGACGGAGCTGCAGAACGCGGCCGCCGAGGCGGAGGCGGGCGCGCGCTTGGACCCGACCGCCGTCGCGTCGCTGCTCGCCGCCGCCGACCTCGCGCAGAACCGCGGGCGGCTGCTCGACGCGCGGCGCTACCTGCTTGATGCCGTCGACCGGCAGCCCTACAGCGTCACGGCATGGCGGCGGCTGATGGCGCTCGCGCTTGACACGGCGGACCGGCGCGGGGCGAAGGCGGCGGCGCAGCGGCTGCTCGAGCTCGACCCGATCGGCGCGGGGACGCTGGCGCTCGTCGGGCGGCTTGTCCTCTTCAGCGTCCCGGCGAACGGGTCGCCGACCGCGACGGGCACGCCGCTGAGCCCGGCGTACTCGGCCGCGCCGCAGACGGCGGCGCCGACGCCGCCGACGGGCGGGCCGGCGGCGGGGATCCCGCAGACGGCGTCGCCGGGCGCGGGGGGTGGTGCCGGGTCCGGAGCGGGCTCCGGGTCGGGTGCGGGCTCCGGGTCAGGCTCCGGAGCCGGTTCGGGGACGCAGAGCGGGATCGGCGAGAGCGCGTCGCCGGGCGTGGTGACGCCACCCCCGCCACCGGCTCTGCCCGGGACCGAGCAGAGCCCGACGCCCGACTGAGCGGCGGTCGCGGTCGCGCGGGAGGCGAAGGGCGCGCGTCGCGCGGGCGCCGAAGGGTCCGCGTCGCGTGCGGTGGGTCGGCGCGAGGGCCGGCGGGGAGGCACGGAGGCGGGCGGGGGCGCGAGCCGCGCGGGAGGCGAGGCGCGGAGGTGGGCGGGGCGCGAGCCCCGCGGGAGGCGAGGCGCGGAGGTGGGCGGGGCCGCGAGTCATGCGGGAGGCGAGGCGCGGAGGTGGGCGGGGCGCGAGCCGCGCGCGAGGCGAGGCGCGGAGGCGGGCGGGTGACGAGCCGCGCGACGCGCGACGGTTAGGTGACCGCCACGCGCAGGACGCCGAGCACGAGCAGCGCTGCGGCCGTGCCGGCGACGAGCACGAGCAGGATCCCCACGACGAGCTCCGAGGGCAGCCAGCGCGAGCGGGCGCGCATGCGCACCGGGCGCTCGCGCGGCAGCGTGGCGACCCGCGTCGACGCCGGGCGTGCCGGCGGCCGGCGCGCCTCGCCCTCGCGAACGGGCTCGCGTGTGCGCTGGCGCTGGCGCGCCGGCGGCGCCGTCGACCGGCGCTCGGCTTCCGGGCTGCGCTCCGCGGCGGCGCTGCGCTCGAGTGCGGCGAGCCGCTTCTCCTTCTCCCGCCGTGCCTCGCGCTCCTCGCGCCGGGCCTCGGCGGCCGCGCGCAGCGCGGCCTCCTCGGCGCGGCGCTCGGCCTCGGCGGCCGCGCGGCGCTGCTCCTCCTCCGCCCGGCGCCGCGCGACGCGATCCTGCGCCTCGCGCGCCTCGCGCTCACGCTCCGCCGCCCGCTCCTGATCCTCCGCGGCGCGCTGCGCCGCGCGCTCGTCGGCCTCCTCCTTGGCGCGCTGCTGCGCCGCCTCCGCTGCCTCCGCGGCCGCCGCGAGCGCGGCCTCGCGCGCCTCCTGCGCCTGCGCCGACGCCTCCTCGCTCGTGGCCGACAGCTCGTCGATGCGCGCCTCGAGCTCCGCGCGCGCGGCCTCCTCGGCGCGCGCCTGCTCCTCCGCGCGCGTCGCCGCGGCGATCGCGGACTCCAGCCGGCGCTGCAGCTCCGCGCGTTCGCGCTCGTCCTGCGCGACGCGCTCGTTCGCGCGGCGCATGTCCTCGAGCGCGTCCTCGAGGTCGCCGCTCAGCGCGCTCTCGAGCGCCGCCAGCCGGTCGACCTCGGCGCCCATCCGGTCGAGCGCCTCCTCGAGCTCGCGCTGGACCTCGGCGTCGTCCTCGCTGCGCTGCGCGGCGTCCGAGCGGGCCGCGCCGAGCTCAGCGGCGATCCGCTCGATCTCGGCGAGCGCCTCGTCGCGCTCGGCGGCGAGGGCCTTGCGCTCCCCGCGCACGTCGTCGAGCGTCGACGCCAGCGCGGCGATCTGCTGCTGCGCGGTATCGCGCTCGGTCGCCAGCGCGTCGACGTCCTCCTCGGCGCTCGCGCGCTGCGCGTCGAGCAGCTCGATCCGGGCGCGCGCGCTGTCGCGCTCCCCGGTCAGCGTCTCGATCCGGCCTCGGACGAGCTCGTTCTCGGTCTCGAGCTCGTCGACCCGCGCGCGAGCGGTCGCGCGCTGCTGCGTCACGTCCGCGATCTGGGCGCGCGCGTCGTCGAGCTGGGTTGCGAGCGCACGGGCCCGCGCGTCCGTGTCGTCGCCGGTGGCCGTGAGCTGCTCGATCCGGGCCGCGGCGTCGTCGCGAGCGGTCTCGAGCTCGGCGAGGTGATCGGCAGCAGTGAGGGCCTCCGCCGTCAGCGCCTGGATCTCGGCCTGCGCGCGCTCGTGGTGGGCGGCGAGCGCGTCGATCTCGGCCTGCGCCGCGTGGCGCTCGGCCGTCATCGCCGCGAGCGCCGCGCGGGTGGTGTCCGCGTCCTCGCGGGCGTCCGCGAGCTCCGCGGCGAGACCGTCGATCTGCTCGCCGGCGCGCGCGACCTCGGCGCGCAGCGCGGCGGCGAGCTGCTGTGCCGCGGCGGTCTCGGCCTGCACCGCCTGCAGCGCCTCGGCGCTCTCGCCACCCATCTCGCGGAGCTGCGCGAGCTCGACGGCCGTGCGCTCGCCCGCCGCGATGGCCGCGTCGCGCTCGGCCGCGAGCTCGGCGGCGGCACGCTCGGCGTCGTCGCGCTCGGCGGTCAGCTCGGCGGCCGCGCGCTCCGCCGCGTCGCGTTCGGCTGTGAGCTCCGCGACGGCGCGTTCTCCGTCGGCGATGGCGGCGTCGCGTTGGGCGGTGAGCTCCGCGACTGCGCCCTCTCCGTCGGCGATGGCGGCGTCGCGTTGGGCGGTGAGCTCCGCGACGGCGCGTTCTCCGTCGGCGATTGCGTCAGCGCGCGCGGCGGCCAGTGCGGCGGCGGCGCGTTCGCCGTCGGCGATCGCGTGGTCGCGTTCGGCGGTGAGCTGGGCGGTGGCGCGCTCGCTCGCTGCGATGGCTTCGTCGCGTTCGGCGGTGAGCTGGGCGGTGGCGCGCTCGCTCGCTGCGATGGCTTCGTCGCGTTCGGCCGTGAGCTGGGCGGTGGCGCGGTCGCTCGCCGCGATGGCTTCGTCGCGTTCGGCGGTCAGTGCAGCGGCGGTGCGCTCGGCGGCCTCGATCGCGGCGTCGAGCTTGGCCGTCGTGCGCTCGCCCGCGGCGATCGCCGCGTCGCGCTCGGCGATGAGCCCGGCGGCCGTGCGCTCGCTCGCCACGATCGCGCCGTCGCGTTCGGCGGCGAGCTCGGCCGCGGCGCGCTCACTCGCAGCGATGGCGTCGTCGCGCTCGGCGATCAGCTCGGCGGTAGCGCGCTCGTTGGCCACGATCGCGGCGGCTAGTTCGGCAGCGGCCCGCTCGCCCGCGGCGACAGCCGCATCACGTTCGGCGGTGAGGGCGGCGACGGCGCGTTCGGCCTCCGCGATGGAGGCGTCACGTTCGGCGGTGAGATCGGCGACGGTGCGCTCGGCTTCCGCGATGGAGGCGTCACGTTCGGCGGCGAGGGCAGCGACGGTGCGTTCGGCTTCCGCGATGGCCGCGTCGCGCTCGGCGGACAGCTCGGCGGCAGCGCGCGCGGCCGACTCGGTCGCGGCGTCGCGCGCGGCGCTCAGCTCGGCTGCGACCCGCTCCGCTTCCGCGACCGCGGCGTCGCGTTCGGCCGTGAGCTCCGCGGCCAGCTCGGTGGCGGAGCGCTGCGCGTCCTCGACGGCCGCGTCGCGCTCCGCCGTCAGCTCCGTCGCCCGCGCCTCGGCGCCCTCGAGCTCGTCGCGCGCGAGCCGCAGCTCGGCGGTCAGCTCCGCGGTGTGCCGGGCGGCCGCGTGGCGCTCCTGCTCGGCGCGCTGCGCGTCGGCGATCGCCTCCTCGAGCGACGCCTCGACCGTCGCCCGCTCGGCGATCGACGCGCCCAGCTCCGACGCCGTGCGCCGCTCGCGCTCCTGCGCCTCCTGCAGCTCGGCCGCCCGCGTCTGGGCGACCTCGCGCGCCCGGTCGAGCTGCAAAGCGATCTCCGCGCGTTGCTCCGTCTCGCCCGTGAGCTGCGTCTTCAGGTCGAAGACCTGGGTGCGCGCGGCGGCGAGCTGCGCAGCGATCGCCGCGGCTTCGGTCTGCTGGCGCTCGAGCGCGGCGGCGCGCGCGGCGGCGTCGCCACCGAGGTCGGCCAAACGCTTCTCCAGCGCCTGGCGGCTCGCGACCGCGGCGGCGAGCTGCTGCTTGCCGGCCGTCAGCTGCGCGTGCGTGGTCTGCAGCTGCTGCTCGAGCGCGACGACCGCCTGCCTGTCGCCGCGCGCGACGGCGCGCACCTCGTCGAGCTCGTTGTGCAGGACGCTCGTGTCGCGCTCGGCGCGCGCAAGCTCGCTCGCGAGCTCCGCCGCGCGTCCCTCGGCCGTCTGCAAACGCCCCTCGACGTCGGCGTGCTCGCTCGTCAGCGTCTCCAGGCGCGCGGCGAGGTCGCCGCGCTCGGTGCGAAGGCCGATCAGCGCAGTCGCCGCGGCGGCGACGGCCGCGCGCGCGGACTCGCCCTCGCTCGTGCGCTTGGCCGCCTCACTGCGGGCGAGCTCGAGCTGCGCCTCGCGCTCGGCGAGATCGGCGCGTGCGAGCCGCAGCTGCTCGGCGTGCTCCTCGGACTCCCGGCGGGCCGCCTCGAGCGCCTTCTCGGCGGCGATCTTGCCCGTCTGCAGCTCGATCGCGATCTCCTGCGCCGTGTCGACGTCCTCGGTGGCCTTGGTCCGCATCGCTTCGAGCTCGGCGGCCGCGCGCGTACGCATCTCCTCGAGCTGCGCCTCGGCGCTCGCCCGCGCCTCGTCGAGGTCGGCCTGCGCACTCGAGCGCACCGCCGCCAGCTCGGCGGCGGCCCGCGCCTGCGCCTGCTCGAGATCGGCCGCGGCACGCTCGCGCGCCGCCTCGAGCTCGCTGGCGCGCTCGGCCGCGCGGGCCAGTGCGGCGTCGCGGTCGCCGGCCTTGCCGCTGGCCTCCGCGCGCGCCGCGTCGAGCTGGGCGACGAGCATCTCCTCCTGCTCGGCCGCGGCGGCGGCGAGCTTGGCTTCGCGTCCTTCCGCGGCCTCGCGCAGCGCCGCCTCGCGCGCGGCCGCGGCCTGCGCAAGCTCCGCCTCGCGCGCCTGCGCGGCCTGCGCAAGCTGCGCCTCGCGAGCGGCCGCCGCGCGGGTGAGCTCGTCCTCGAGCGCCGCCGCACGCTCCTCGAGTTGCGCCTCGCGCGCCTGCGCGGCTTGCGCGAGCTGCGCCTCGCGCTCGGCCGCGGCCTGCTCGAGCTCCCGCTCGCGCGCGGCCGAGCGCTCGCGGGCCGACGCCAGCTCGGCGTCGCGGGTCGCGGCCTGCTCGCGTGCGGCTTCGAGCTCGGCGCTGCGCGCAGCGGACTGCTGCATCGCGGCTTCCAGCTCGGCCTCCACCGCGGCGGCGCGCTCGCGGGCGGTCTCGGCCTCGGCGGCGCGTGTGGCCGCTTCCTCGCGCGCGGCCTCGAGCGCCTTCGTCCGGCCCGCCGCCTTGAACGCGACCGCCTCGAGCTGGGCTTCGAGCTGGTCGACCGTCGCGGCCCGCGCGGTCAGCTCGCCGACCTTCGCCTCGAGCTCGGCCGCGCGCCGCGCCTGCTCGCGGGCGGTGTGCAGCTCGACCTCGAGCCGCGTCGCGCGCGCCGCCTGGTTACGGAGCGTCGCGAGCTCGCTCTCGATCGCCGCCGCTCGGGCCTCGCTGGACTCGCGCAGCTGCTCCTCGCTGCCGCGCAGCGTCTCGAGCTCGGCTTCGAGCGCGGGGATGCGCGCGGCGCGCTCGAGCGTCGCGTCGAGGCGCTCCTGCAGCTCGGCCAGGTTGTCCTGCAGCGGCTCGAGCTCGGCGACGCGCCGCTCGAGCCGGGCGCGCAGCTCGCCGGCCTGCTCCGCCGACGTTTGCGCCGCGGTGCGCTGCTCGCGCTCGGCGCCCGCAGCTTGCTGCGCCACAGCGAGCGCCTCGCGCAGCTCGCCCAGCTGCGCCTCGGCCTGCTGCGCTGCGTCCCGCAGCTCCTCGGCCTGACCTTCAGCCGCGCGGGCCTCGGCGGCCGCGCGCTGCGCGGCCTCGCGCTGCTCGCGGGCCTCGACCTCGGCCGCGCGCGCCTGGGCGGACACCTCGTCGCCGACGGCGGCGGCCTGCTCGCGTTGGGCCTCGGCGTCGGCGGCGCGCCGCTCGGCCTCCTCGCGTGCTGCGGCCTCCTCCTCGTACAGCGTTTCGGCGTCGCGCAGCTCGGCGCGCGCGGCGGCGAGTTGCTCGGCTGCCGTGGTCGCGTCCGCGCTGACCGCGCCGTGCTGCGCGCCAAGCTGCTCGAGCGCGGCTTCGAGCGCCGCGACGCGCGCGGTCGCGGCCTGCATCGCCGCGGCCCGCTCGCGCGTCTCGACGGCGCGGCGCTCGCGCGCCTCGGCCGCCTCGGCCTCGAACGAGGCCAGCCGCTGCTCGGCCTGCGCGGCGCGGGCGTCCAGCTCGCGCTCGCGCGCGGCGTGCTCGTTCGCCTCGCGGCTCGCGCTCGCCTCGAGCGCGGCGGCGCGCTGCGCCTCGGCTCGCAGCTGCTGCGTCGCGGCGGCGAGGGCCTCCTCGGCCTTCGCGCGCTCGTCGCGCTGCGCGCGCTCGTGCGCCGCCGCCGCGTCGGTGGCCGCACGCTCGCGCGCCTGCGCGGCCTGCTCGAGCTCGCTGACGCGGGCGACGAGGCGCTCGGAGTCGGCGCGCGCCTCCTGGAGCGCCGCAGCCTGCGCCTGCGCGCGCTCGTGGGCGACGCGCAGCTCCTCGAGGTCGGCGGCCGTCCGCTCGGCGCGGGCTTCGGCGGTCGTGTGCTCGTCGCGGGCCGCCGCGAGGGCCTGCTCGAGCTCCGGCATGCGCGCCGCGGTCACCTTGCGCTCTTGCTCGAGGTCGGCCGCGCGCGCCGCGACCGCCGCGCGCTCGCGCTCGACCTCGGCGACGCGAGCGGCCTGCGCCTCGCGCTCCTCGACGACCTCGGCGATGCGAGCCGACTGCGCCTCGCGCACCTGCTCGAGCTCGGCGACGCGCGCCGCGACGGCCTCGCGCTCCTGTTCGACGTCGGCGACGCGGTCGGCCTGTTCCGCGCGTTCCCGCTCAAGCTGTGCGACGCGCGCGGCGACGGCCTTGCGCTCCTGCTCGGCCGCGGCGACGCGGTCGGCCTGCTCTGCCCGTTCCCGCTCAAGCTGGGCGAGGCGTGCGGCGACGGCCTTGCGGTCCTGTTCGGCCGCGGCGACGCGGTCGGCCTGTTCCGTGCGTTCCCGCTCAAGCTGGGTGACGCGCGCGGTGACAGCCTCGCGCTCTTGCTCGGCGTCGGCGACGCGGTCGGCCTGGTCCCGACGCTCCCGCTCGAGCTGGGCGAGGCGTGCGGTGACGGCCCCGCGCTCTTGCTCGGCTGCAACGATGCGGCTCGCCTGCTCCGCGCGCTCCTGCTCGAGCTGGGTGAAGCGGTTGGCCGCTGTCTCGCGCTCTTGCTCGAGCTCGGCGACGCGGTCGGCCTGAGCCACGCGCTCCTGCTCGAGCTCCGCGACGCGAGCGGCGACAGCCACCCGCTCGCGCTCGACCTCGGCGGCGCGGGCGGCCTGCGCCTCGCGCTGCCGCTCGACCTCGGCGACCCGGGCGAGTTGCGCCTCCCGATCCCCTGCGACCTCCGCGACGCTCGCCGACTCGGCGTCGCGCTCGCGCTCTGCCTGCGCCGCACGTGCGACCGCCGCGTCGCGCTCGCGCTGGATCTCCTCCACCCGCGCCGTCGCGGCGTCACGCTCGCGCTGGATCTCGCCAGCAAGCCTGGCGGCCGCGTCATGCTCGCGTCCGACGTCCGCCGCGCGCGCGTCCGCCGCGTCGCGCTCGCGCTGGATCTCCTCGACCCGCGCCGCCGCGGCGTCACGCTCGCGCTGGATCTCCTCGGCTAGGGCGGCGGCCGCATCGCGTTCGCGGCCGATCTCCGTCGCGCGCGCGTCCGCCGCGTCGCGCTCGTGCTGGATCGCCTCGACCCGCGCTGCCGCCGCGTCGCGCTCGCGCTGGATCTCCTCGGCAAGCGCGGCCGCAGCGTCGCGTTCGCGGCCGATCTCCGTGGCACGCGCGTCCGCGACGTCGCGCTCGCGCTGGATCTTCTCCGCGCGCGCGGCCGCGACGTCCCGCTCGCGCTGGATCTGGTCAGCGCGGGCCGTCGCATCGTCGCGCTCGCGCTCGATGCCGGCGATCCCGCGGACCTGCTCGTCGCCGGACTCCCGCGCCTGCTCGCGGGTCAGCGCCAGCTCGCGCTCGAGGTTGCGGACGCGGTCCAGCGCGCGCTCGGCGCGGTCGGAAGCCTCGCGCCCCGCCACGACCGCCTCGTCGCGCTCGCGCTGCGTGCGGCGCGCGGCCTGCAGCTCGCGCGCCGCCCGGGCAGCGGCCTCCGCGGCGGAGGCGCGCGCAACCTCCGTCTCCTCGGCAAGCGCCTGCGCCGCGGCCAGCTCGTCCGCGCGCCGGGCCGCGAGCGCCTCCGCGGTCGCGCGCGCGTCCTCCAGCGCCTTCGCCTGCGCGCGCGAGCGCTGCAGCTCGGCGGCCACCCCGGCCGACTCGGCCTGCGCCGCCTCCAGCGCGGCCGCGTCGGCCTCGGCCTGCGCGCGCAGCGCGTCGAGATCGGAGTGCGCCCCGCGCGCCTCCGCGGCCGCGCGCTCGGCCTTCGCGCGGGCCGCCGCGGCCTCGCGCTCGGCGGTGGCACGCGCCGCGGCGGTCGCGCGCTCGCGCTCGGCTGCCGCTTCCTCGCGGTCGCGCTCGAGCTGCTCGCGCACCGCCGCCTGCTCGCGCTCGAGCAGCTGGCGGGCCTCCTCGCGGGCGGCCTGGATCGCGGCATCCGCTCGCCGCGTGGCGACCTTCATGTCCTGCGCCGCCGCCTGGCTCGAGGCCTCGGCGCGCACGGCGGCCTTGTCGGCCTCGATGCGCGCGGCCTTCGCCTCGGCCTCGGCGGCCTGCGTCGCGGCGCGCGCCTCGGCCCGCGTCTGCTCGAGCTCGAGCGCGGCGTCGCTGGCGACCCGCTCGGCCTCCGCGCGCAGCGCGGCGACCTCCCGCTCGCGCGCGGCGACGGCGGCGTCGAGCTGCTGGCGGGCGCTGCGCTCGGCGCTGATGCGCTCGTCGAGGCGCTCGCGGGCGGTGGCGATCTCGTCGCGCGCGAGGCGGGCGGTCTCCTCGGCGGCGGCGCGCGCCTGCTCGAGGAACGCGACCCGATCGGTCAGCTCGCGGGTCGCGCGCTCGCCGCCGCGGGCGACCGTGTCGGTCTGCACGCGCAGCCGCTTGAGCTCGTCGCGGGCCTCCCGCGCGGCCTGCTCGGCGGCACCGCGGGCGGAGCGCTCGGTCTCCAGGCGCCCCTCGAGCGCGGCCATCGCCTGGCGGCGCTCCTCGGCAGCGCGCTCGGCGGTCTCACGCCGGCGGCGCTCCTCGCGCAGGGCGCCGGCGTCGACGCGCTCGGGCGCCGGCGCGGGCTTGGGCGTGCGCGCCGCGGCCTCCTTCGGACGCGGCAGGTCGACGATGCCGCGGGCGGTCTCAAGCGCGAAGGCGAGCCGCCGGTCCTCGAGCTGCGAGGCGGGCACGGTGAACGCCGCGCGCCACGACGGCGGGTCCGGGCCGGCGAGCGGCGCGGAGTCGTCGGGGCCCGGCAGCGGCGCGAGCCGGCGCGTGCGGCGGCCGTCGTCGAGCAGCAGCATCGGCGGTGCGAGCCGCTCGCGGCTGTCGGCCCGCCAGCGTCCGGAGATGCGCAGCAGGACGGTGCCGGAGCCGGCCACGACGCGCTCGAAGCGCTCGACCTCGAATTCCGGTGGGGCGCTCAAGACCGCTCGGAGTCTAGGTCTGCCAGCGCATTCAGGGCTAGAGACAGAACCTGGTCGGGCGGGGAGTCCGCGTCGAGCACCGCGATGCGCTGCGGCTCGGCCGCCGCGAGCGCGTCGTATGCGCCGGCGATCGTGGCGAAGAAGGCCTCGTCCTCCTGCTCAAGTCGGTCGGGCGCCTCGTCGCGACCCTGCAACCGCGCGCGGCCGTTCGCGGGGGAGATGCGCAACAGCAGCGTGCGGTCCGGCGCGATCCCGCCGGTGGCGAAGGCGTTGAGCGTCGCGATCTCCTGCACGCCGAGGCCGCGCCCCGCGCCCTGGTAGGCCAGCGACGAGTCGACGAAGCGGTCGAGCAGGACCCACGTCCCCGCCGCCAGCAGCGGCTCGAGCCGCTCGTCGACGAGCTGCGCGCGCGCGGCCGCGTACAGGAGGGCCTCGGCGCGCGGATCGCAGCGCAGCTCGGGATCCTTGACGAGCTCCCGGATGCGCTCGGACAGCGCGACGCCGCCGGGCTCGCGCAGCAGCGCGACGGGCCGTGCGCGCGCGAGCTCGGCCCGCAGCGCCGTGGCGAGCGTCGACTTGCCTGCCCCGTCGAGCCCCTCGATCGTGATGAGCCGGCCACGCACCCCCGCGACGGTACCGTTCGCGGGCGATGCTGCCCGGCACCGAGCGCCACCCGCATGCCCGCGCCGTGCTGACGGCGGCGCTCCCGCCTGCCGGCTCGCCGAACCACGCCTACCTCTTCTGCGGGCCGGCCGGCAGCGGCAAGGCCGCCGTCGCGCGCGCGTTCGCGGCGGCGCTGCTGACCGATGGCGTGCCCGACGTCGACGGCGCGACCGCCCGCGTCGAGCACGGCGTGCACCCGGACTTCACGTGGGTCGCGCCGGGCAGCGCGGCGGGCATCCTCGTCGGCGACGTCGACGAGGCGATCGTGGCCGGCGCGGCACGCACGCCGTTCGAGGCGCCGCGCCGCGTGTTCGTCATCGAGGACGCCGACGAGCTCAACGACCAGGCCGCCAACCGGATGCTGAAGACGCTCGAGGAGCCGCCCTCGTTCGCGCACCTCATCCTGCTGACGAGCCGCCCCGGCGAGGTGCTGCCGACGATCGCCTCGCGCTGCCAGGAGGTGCGCTTCGACGCGCCCTCGGCCGCGGAGATCGCGGCGCGGCTGGAGGCGCGGGGCGTCTCGGCGGCGCAGGCCGACGCGTGCGCGCGGCTGGGGCTCGGCGACGCGTCGCGGGCGCTGTCGCTCGCGCTCGGCGACGGGCCGGCGCTGCGGGCCGGTGCCGAGGCGGTCGCGCGCGGCGCGCTGCGCGGCGAGACCGCGGCGCGGCCGTGGATGGCGTTGTTCGAGCGCGCGCGCGCGGCGGGCGCGAGCGCGGGCGCCTCGGTCGAGGAGGCGCTTGAGTCAGAGCTCGAGTACGCGATCCGCAAGGACCACGCGCGCATGCGGCGCGAGGCGGGCGAGCGGGCGAAGCGGGCCGCGCGCCGGGCGCAGACGACCGCGCTGCATCAGGGGCTCGCGCTCGTCGGGCTGTGGCTGCGCGACGTCGCGTGCGTGATCGACGGCGCGCCGGAGCTCGTGCATCACTCCGACCGCGTCGCCGAGCTGCGCGAAGACGCGGCGCGCGGCGTCTCGGCGGCCGCGTTGCGCCACGGCCAGGATCTCGTCGAGGACACGCGCGCGGCCTTCGAGCTGAACCCCAACGAGGAGCTCGCGCTCGACGCGCTCGGCTCGCGGCTCGCGCGCACCCTGGCGCCGTAGGCTTCCCGGGTTGTTCACTCGATCCCCGCGCTGAGCAGGGAGAACGCGTGGTGTGGGACGCCGCTTCGGCCAGATCGCAGCGCCGATCGTCGTGCTGGGCGTCATCGTCGTGCTCTGCGTGCAGCACGCGCACGACGTCGGGCAGGCGATCGACGCGGTCCCGGCGGGGACGCTCATCGCGGCCGTCGCGCTGCACATGCTCGCGCTGGTCATGCGCTCGGAGGCGTGGGGGCTCGCCGGCGTCGAGCAGCACCTCGTAGTCGTCCACCTCCGTCTGCGCCCACGGCGTCCCCACTACCGCTTGGCCCCCGCGCGCGACGTAGCCGAGCTGCACGGACCCGTCGGGGAGCTTCGCGCGGATGAGCCAGAGCGCCTCGCTCTCCTGGCCGTCCTCGGTGTCGCGCCACTGCGCGCCGTGGCCTTCGGCATGGGCGCCCGCGGGGATCTCGCCGCCGGAGGCGGGAGCCCAGCGATAGCCGGTCGCGTCGTCCGGCGCGGCGGGCGCCGCCGGCGCGGCCGTCGCCTCGGCACCGGCGGGCGCCATCAGGACCGGGTGCTCGTAGCCCCACGTGTCGTGCGCCCCTGCTTCGAGCGGGACCTTGGCAATCGCGTCCCACGGGTTGCCCAGCGACAGGTACAGCGGCGCCCCGTCGGCAAGGCGCCCGCAGGCCAGCGCGCCGGCAGCGCCGAGGTCGCCGCCCCGGCTTGGCGTCCATGTGCCTTCGTCGAGCAGCACCTCGTACTCGTCGACGTTCTCGCCCCCCTCCTCCTCCGACTCGCCGACCAAGGCGCCGTTGTCGGTGCCCAGATGCCCCAGCCGCACGCTGCCGTCGGAACCCGGGAGCGAGCGGATGGCCCACAGCGGGTGCTGCTCTTCGGAGTCGGGCTGGCAGTAGTAGCCATGCCCCCGCTCCGGCGCACCCTCCGGCACCGCCCCTCCAGACGCTCTTCCCCACCGATACTCGGCCATGAGATCCCCCTACTACTCGCGAGTCACTGGAATATCCGCGCGGGGTGTTTCCAGGCGCACTCACACAGGGCGCGCATCGAGCGCCCGAGGCGGCGGAGCTCGACGGCTCCGCAAGATCACGTGCGCTTCCCCTGCGCGCCGCCGATCGTACGCCGCGTCGGCCGAGAGTCAACCGGTTCGCGAGCGATGCTCAAACATTTAGGTGGACGTTACGCGGACCTGGCGCGTTGGCGCTCAAAGCCCTCGGTAAAGCCCGTGTTTCCGGGATGTGCAGAGACGGAGAACGTCTCGTTTCCCGCTCCGAACGGCGGGTAATCTCGCCTCTTCGCATCCAGCCAGACGCCACCGTTCGGGAGGGACCCCTGCCAGCCGTCGTCATCGAGAAGGACGATCAGTACGTGCTCAACCACTGCACGCGCTACCTCGCCCGCGACGGCGCCGAGCCCCGCCACGACTTCGGCCAGTACGAGCCGGGCGACCCGCGCGCCGCGATCGCCGAGGCGTGGCGCTACCCGATCGTCGACTCGTACTACGACGGCGTCTCGGTGGACGCGTCGTACGGCTTCAACTGCGTCACGTTCGTCTACGACGGCCGCGCCACGCCGGCGAGGGAGGTCGCGGTCACGGGCTCGTTCACCGAGCTCTACGCGCCGGTCGCGCTCAGGCCGATCCGCTTCCTCGGCGAGCCGAGCGGGATCCACGCGCTGACCGTACGCGTCCCGAAGGGCCAGATCCACACGTACAAGCTGCGCGTCGACGGCGCCTGGCTCATCGACCCGATCAACCCGCAGGTCGTCACGCTCGACAACGGCAAGCAGTGGTCGCGCTTCTTCACCGAGGGCTGCCAGATCCCGCTGACGCTCGGGCGCCGCGAGCGCGAGCTGCTCGGCCGGATCGTGGCCCACCTGCTCCCGTTCCGAAGCGGGCAGAACTCGAGGTTCATCCGCGAGGTCTACGAGAAGCTCGACCGCACCGGGCGCGAGCACGAGTTCCCGCTCGCCTACCGCCTCGACGAGGAGGTCGGCGTCGTGAACTACATCGACAAGGTCATCGCGCGCGCCGAGCGCCACAACGCCGACGACTACAAGGACTGCCTGAGCATCATCGAGGGCGTCCTGCGCGCCCGCTTCCCGGGCCGCGACCCGGTGACGCTGCCGCCCGAGGCGTACGCCGACCTCTACGGCGAGATGGCGAACGACGATGTCGCGGGCTGGGACAAGTCCCGGTACGGCTCGCCCCGCTACTTCCTCCTGCTGCTGCGCCGCCACGCGATGACCGGCGCGTTCGTGCACCCGCGCCACGGCGGCAACTCGGGCACCGCCGGCTGGGCCTACCTCGAGACCCGCTTCCGCGACGCGGACGGCAACACGCTGTTCGACTGGGGCCAGGCGATGGAAGCTCCGCTGGGAAGGAACACGGATTACCGTGGCTGAGGAAGAGGTCGAGGTCCTCGTCATCGGCAGCGGCGCCGGCGGCTCGCCGCTCGCGAACACGCTCGTCAAGGCCGGCCACCAGGTGCTCATGCTCGAGAAGGGCCCGCTGCTGCGCACCCAGGCCCAGGCGCCCGACGGCCTGTCGGACTTCAAGCGCGACGAGCTGTTCGCCACCGGCGCCGAGAAGCGGCTGACGGTGCCGGGGATGGCGAACATCGGCGCGTCGTTCTACTCGAGCCACGTCGAGCCCGACCTCAACGACGAGCCGCACGTCTACCGCAACTCGGATGGTCGCGATTACGCGACGATCGAGGGCTACACCGCCCAGGTCGTCGGCGGCGGGACGCAGCTCTATGGCGGCGTCTCGCTGCGGTTCACGCCCGACGACCTGCGCTTGGCGAGCTTCAACGCCGGCCGCACCGACCTGCGCAACGATCCCAATGGAGAGGTCCAGCGCGAGGCGCGCGACTGGCCGGTGTCCTACGACGAGCTCGAGCCGTTCTACTCCGAGGCCGAGCGCGTGGTCGGGCTGTGCGGGACGCGCGAGAACCAGGAGAAGCCGGCGTCCGTCGACCACTACCAGCCCCCGCTCGAGCCGAACCCCGTGAGCCGGTTCATCGCGCAGGGGATGGACGCGCTCGGGATGAAGCGCTACCGCACCCCGCTGGCGGTGATCACCGAGGACCACGCGCCGAGCGGCCGCACGGTGCCCGCGGACCGCGAGACGATCAAGACCGCGTTCGTCAACCGCTACGGCGATCCGCTCGGGCTGAAGTCGAACACGTGGGTCACGCTGCTCGCCCCGATCGCATCCGAGCCGAACTTCGAGCTGCGCGCCAACTGCGTCGTGACGCACCTCGAGGCGGAGGGCGGAAAGGCGACCCGCGCGCACTACCGCGACCCAGCCGGCAACAAGCGCACGGTGAGGTTCAAGCACGTCGTCGTGGCGTGCAGCGCGATCGAGAGCGTGCGTCTCCTGCAGCTGAGCGCGGTCAACGACGCATCGTTTGGACAGCGCATCCACGCCAGCGGCAAGCTCGGCAACTACTTCATCACGCACTGCTTCGGCGGCGCCTCGGCGGTGCTGCCCGAGCGCGCCGACAAGTCGAAGACGCTCGACTCCGACTGGGCCACCGACCACTGCGCGCGCCCCGACTTCATCCGCTCCAACGGCCTCTGGGCGGGAGGCGCGATCTACAACAACACGTCCGACGCCGCGCTGCCGATCTCGCTCGCGCGGACCTGGCAAGCGCAGGACATGGACAACATCTGGAAGGGCTATCTCGGCGAGACCGACATGGTCGGCGACGGCTTCGAGACCTACCTCGACGACAACTTCGGCCGGCGCGTCTCGGTGAGCTTCATGGCCAACCAGGTCGCGCAGTTCGACAACCGCATCGAGCTGCACCCGACCGTCCGCGACAAGTGGGGCCGCCCGGTCGCCTACATCATCAAGGACTGGCACTCGCATGACCAAGAGCTCATGAACACGCTCGCGCACCAGTGCGGCGAGATCCTGCGCAACGCCGGCGAAGGGGTGCGCTTCGACGGCGAGGGCTCGGTCGGCGGGCAGGTCTCCCGGATCGCCAACCACGTCCTCGGCGGCGCGCGCTTCGGCACCGATCCGAACGATTCCGTCCTGGACCGAGACAACCGCGCGTGGGAGTTCGAGAACCTCTACGTCACCGACGGCGCCTTCATGCCGACGTCCGGTGGCGCGAACCCGACCCTGACCATCCAGGCCAACTCGCTGCGCGTCGGCGAGGTCCTGAAAGGAAGGTTGTAAATGGACGTCCGTTTCGACGAGCTGTTCGAGCAGCCGGAGAACGAGGTCTTCCGGATCGTCTTCTTCCCGGACCGGATCTACCACGCCCGCTACCTGTCGGCGACGCGCTCCTCGCGCTACCGCTATGCGGTCTCAGAGGTGCGAAGCGGAGCGGTGCTGACCGCGATGAAGGGCCAGGTCTTCTTCGGCGGCGAGCCGCTGTGCAACATGCTGCGCCTCGAGTACTCCGCGCAGCGGCTGCTCGAGCTCGCGCGCGAGCGCGGGCGCACGCTCGGGCCCACGCTGCGCGCGTGGTGCAAGCTCTGGACGTTCGAGGGCGCGGGCGCCGTGGAGTCGAACATCGTCCTGCACTTCGACGCGATCGCGGGCGCGTACTGCGTCGAGCTGTGGGAGACGCTCGAGCCGCCGTCCGGCAACGCGCACGACTACCGCGTGCTGCCGTTGATGGGGCGCGACGCACCGATCACGCGCGTGCCCGCCCTGGTGCCGCGGCTCGAGGACATCAAGTCGCTGCGCGGCATCGAGTTCGCGGTGCGCGAGGACGACACGCAGTACCCCACGAAACGGCCCACCGTCGACCCGCAGTGGGACAACAACTTCGCCCGCACGATCCAGGTCCCGAACACGCAGGAGCCAAGCTCCTCGCAGAACACGGTCGACATCAAGAACTACCTGCTCGACTTCCAGCGCGGCTTCTTCAGCGAGGACGCGCACGCGGTCGACCCCGTGCGCTACCGCAACGCGATGCTCAACGACGGCGACCCCGACCGCTCCGACGGCAACGTCATCGAGATGCGCTGGATCCGCCAGCGCGAGTTCGGCTCGGACGTCGTGTTCTTCCACGAGGTCACGATCCCGCCGCACACGATCGAGGGCACGCACCGCCACATCGGCTCCGAGGAGCTGTACTACATCGTCGACGGCGAGGGGATCGCCTACATGGCCGACGGCGACGACCCGGCCAACGACAAGTACCCGCTGGTCACGCGCAACCTCTACGGCCTGGATCCGACGCCGTGCCGCGAGCTGCCGATCAAGGGCGGCTCGGTCATCTACACGAAGAGCGGCGGCGTCCACGGCATCCGCAATCCGAACGACAAGCCGCTGCGGTTCGTCGCCTTCCTCTACCAGGGAGCCTGACCCGATGCCCCAACTGGTCCACAGCGATGCCGTCTTCCGCGTCGGTCCCGGCGAACCGCGCGACTACGACAAGGACAACGCGCTGCTCACGCTGCTGGCCGTCGTCGAGAAGGTGCGGTTGGCCGCAGAGCGCGAGTGCTACGACGCCGCGTCGCTGCAGCACCTGCTGCCGCACACGTTCCTCGAGCTGTGGGGGCCGTCGCCGCCGGAGACGGACAACCTCGACCCGACGACGCAGGACAACAAGACCGACTTCCACAAGCAGAACGTCCGCCGCTTCACGCTCGCCGACACGCAGGCCGCGCGCGGCTGGGCGGCCGCCGGCGACTGGCGCGGGCCGTTCCTGTCGCTGACCTATCGCGGCGGGCCGGACTCGGCGCTGTCCGAAGCCGCCGGCGGGACGCTCGGCGACGCGATCGGCTGCAGCGTGTCGATCGCGGGCCGGCCGCAGGCGACGCTGCGCGCGCCCTACGACGCCGAGACCGACCGCTACGTCGTCGAGCTCTGGGGTCGCGACCACGGCGGGCTGCGCGAGCTGCTTGGCGCGCGCGGCCAGGCGGCCGTCGACCTCGGCTCGATCGTCGGGCGCCCAGACCTCGTGTCGGGCTCCGTCGGGGAGCTTGAGCGGATGGCCGTCGACGGCAAGGACATGCGTGGCGTCTCCACGCAGCACACGATGCATCCGATCCTGCCGCTGTACTTCGACGTGACGTGGACCGCGTCGCCCGACGGCGGCGGCGCGACCGACGGCCCGCACCGGCTGGGCTTCGAGATGATGATCCGCGGCTGGGACAACTACCTCTCGGTCGGCTTCAGCTCCAACCCGCACGGCGGCGTCGGCACGCTCGAGTACCGCACGCTGCTGTCGAACTACGGCGCCTACCAGGGCAGCGGCGAGCTGTCGCGCGAGCTCGAGCCGTGGAACTTCGACGCGCACGGCAACAAGGGCCACGCCTCCGGCGATCGCGAGCCGTTCATGACCGTCGACTACATGGACCTGCACGTGCTGGAGCCCGCGTGCGGCATCGGCCTGCACCGCCACCGCGACAACCAGGAGATCTTCTTCATGCTCCAGGGCGAGGGGATCATGGTCATCGGCGACTGGGCGGACTCCGGCCGCCGCGCGCGCTCCTTCGAGGTGCGCCGCCTTGCCCCCGGCCACTTCGCGATGCTCAAGGGCGGCAACCTGCACGGCCTCATGAACCCCGCCGACGTGCCCAACTCCCTGTTCATGTTCGGCGGCTACGACTGACGATGTCCGGCCCCGAGACCCGACCGGGCTCGGGCCGCGTGCTCGGCGCGCACTGGGACGGCTCCGGCACGAACTTCGCGGTCTTCTCGACCGCGGGTGCGTACGGCGGCGCGGTCGAGCTGTGCCTGGTGCCGGAAGCCTCCGGCGATGGAGAGGTTCGCGTGCCGATGTCCGTCGAGCAGGACATCTGGAACGTCTACCTGCCGGGCGTCGGGCCTGGCCAGCGCTACGGCTACCGGGCTTCCGGCCCGATGGCGCCCGAGCGCGGGCTGCGCTTCGACTCCTCGCGGCTGCTCACCGACCCCTACGCGCTGGCGCTCGAGCCAGTGGCCGGCGACCGCCCGCGCGAGGTGCACTCGCTCGTCGTCGACGCGAGCTTCGACTGGGGCGACGACGCACCGCCGTCGATCCCATGGTCGAAGACGGTCCTCTACGAGACCCATGTCCAGGGGATCAGCCAGACGCACCCCGACGTGCCGGCCGGCCTGCGCGGGACCTACGCCGGCATGGGCGCCGTCGCGATCGTCGACTACCTCGTGTCGCTCGGCGTGACCGCGGTCGAGACTGCTGCCCGTGCACGCGTTCGTCTCCGAGCAGCGCCTGCTCGACATGGGCCTTGTCAACTACTGGGGCTACACGACGCTCGGCTTCCTCGCGCCGCACGGCCCGTATCGCTCGTCGCTGCAGCCGGGCACCCAGGTCGCGGAGTTCAAGACGATGGTCAAGACGCTGCACGCCGCGGGCCTCGAGGTCATCCTCGACGTCGTCTACAACCACACGTGCGAAGGCGGTCCCGGCGGGCCGGCGCTGTGCTTCCGCGGCCTGGCGAACGAGGTCTACTATCGCCTGTTCCCCGGCGACCCGTCGCGCTACGTCGACACGACCGGCACGTCGAACACGCTGAACGTCGACCGGCCCGAGGTGCTGCGGCTCATCATGGACTCGCTGCGCTACTGGGTGAGCGAGATGCACGTCGACGGGTTTCGCTTCGACCTCGCGGCCACGCTGGCGCGCGACCGCGGCTCGTTCGACCGGCTCGCGTCGTTCTTCGACCTCGTCTACCAGGACCCGGTCGTGGGCGGCGTGAAGCTCATCGCCGAGCCGTGGGACATCGGCGACTACCAGGTGGGCCGCTTCCCGCGCGGCTGGGCGGAGTGGAACGACCGCTTCCGCGACGACGCGCGCGACTTCTGGCGCCGCCACACGGGCGTGCGGGCGATGGGCTACCGCTTGACCGGCTCGAGCGACCTCTACGGCGCCGACCGCCGCGGGCCGGACGCGTCGGTGAACTTCGTGACGGCGCACGACGGCAAGACGCTGCGCGATCTCGTCATGTACGTGCGCAAGCACAACGAGGCCAACGGCGAGTCCAACCGCGACGGCACCGGCGACGACCGCGCCCAGAACTTCGGCGTCGAGGGCTCGACGGACGACCCTGCCGTGGTCGCAGCGCGGGCCCGCCAGCAGCGCAACTTCATCGCGACGCTCGTGCTCTCCCAGGGCGTGCCGATGCTGCTCGGCGGCGACGAGCGCGGGCGGACGCAGCGCGGCAACAACAACGCCTACTGCCAGGCCAACGAGATCTCTTGGTACGACTGGTCGGGGGATCCCGCGGCCGGCGCGCTGACGGCGTTCACGGCGAACGCGCTGCACCTGCTGGCCGCGCACGCGACGCTGCGGCGCACGTCGTTCTTCGACGGCGGCGGCCACCCGCCGGACATCGCGTGGTTCGACGACCGCGGCCTGCCGATGACCGACGCCGGCTGGAGCGATCCCGAGAACCACTTCATTGCCTACCTCCTGGCGGGCGATCAGGCGGATGAGCCCGACGACGACGTGCTGGTCGTGGTCAACGCGGCTTTGGATGCGGCGGCGTTCGTGGTGCCGGGGATCGCGGGGCAGCGGTTCTCGCTGCTCCTCGACACCGGCATCGACGAGGGCCTGCCCGCTCCCGGCACGGGCTTCGACGCGGGCGAGACGATCGAGGTGGCGCCGCAGACCGTGCTGCTCGCGGCCGCCCCCCGCCCGTGATGGACGCCGCGCCCCCGCTCTCCCTCCCCTCCGTGCCCCGCCCGTGACCGAGCGCGCGATCGAGATCGACCGCTACGGCTCCGCGGACGAGCTCGTCTGGCGCGAGGTCTCGCGGCCCGCGCCCGCGCCGGGCGAGGTGCGGATCCGCACGTCCTACGCCGCGGTCAACCGCGCGGACGTCGAGATCCGCCGCGGCGAGTGGCCCGTCATGCAGGACCAGCCGTTCCCCTACACGCCGGGCCTCGAGGTCGTGGGCGTGGTCGAGTCCGTCGGATCCGGCGTCGCGAGCGTGGCGATCGGAGACCGGGTCATCACGATGATGCAGCACCTCGGCGGGATCTGGGGCGAGCGGCCGGGCGGGTACGGCGAGTTCGTCGTCGTCGCCGCGGACACGGTCGCGACGATCGCGCCGGACGTCGACCTCGAGCAGATCGCGGCGCTCGGGCTCGTCGCGGTCACGGCGTCCGCGGGGCTGAGCCGGCTAGCACTCTCGCCGGGCGCACGCACCGTCGTCCACGGCGCGAGCGGCGGCGTCGGGTCGGCCGCGGTGACGATCGCCGCGGCGGCGGGGGCCGAGGTGGTCGCCGTGCTCCCGCGCGCCGGCAAGGAGGACTACGCCCGCTCGCTCGGCGCAAGCGAGGTCGTGCGCCTCGACGAGCACAGCCTGCTCGACGCGCTCGGCGCGCGCAGCGTGGACGCCGTCCTCGAGACGACCGGCGAGCGCACGTTCGCCGACAGCGTCGCCGTCCTGCGCCGCGGCGGGCGGCTCTGCCTGGTGGGCGCGTTGACCGGCCCCGAGCTCACGCTCTCGGCCTGGGACCTCCTCCAAGACCTCGTGCTCACCGGCTGGAGCTCGGAGAACCTCGACGGCGACGCGCTGCGCGCCGCGATGGCGGAGATCGTCGCGCACGTCCGCGACGGGCGCCTGCGCGCGCCGGCGATCGAGCGCTTCGCGATGGCCGACGCCGCCGCGGCGCACCGCGCGATGGAGTCCGGCGAGCTGCGCGGCCGCGCGCTGCTCGTGCCCTGAGCGGGCCTGGAGGTTCGTCCTACTCGGTCACAGACCGAGTCAGGCGAACCACCCCCGCCGCGCTCGCAGCTACGCGAACGCCTTCCTCCCCGCCGCCGATCCCTCCCGCGCACGCGGCCAGTAGCCGTACGTCCCCTCCTCGCGCAGCTCGCGCGCGGCTTCGACGACCGCGCCCAGCGCGGCGAAGGCGAGCGCGCCGCCGGTCGAGATGCGCGCGACCCCGGCGCCGGCCAGCTCCGCGACCGCGGGCGTCCCGTCCAAGGCGAGCACGTTGACCGGCCGCGACACCGCGGACACCACGGCGCGCACCTCCGCGAGCGAGCGCAGGCCCGGCGCGTAGAGGACGTCGGCCCCGGCCCCCTCGTAGGCCTGCAGCCGGGCGATCGTGTCGGCGAGGTCGCCCGCGCCGTACAAGAGGTTCTCGGCGCGCGCGGTCAGCACGAACCCCGTCGACGCCGCGCGCGCGACCGCCGCGGCCTCGGCGACGCGCTCCGCGGCGACCGCGACCGGCACGACCGAGCTGCCGTCGTAGTCCTCGATCGAGCAGCCGGCGAGCCCGGCGTCGAGCGCGAGCCCCACGGTCTCCGCGACGCCGCCCGGCGACGTTGCGAAGCAGTCCTCGAGGTCGGCCGAGACGGGCAGGTCCGTCGCCGCGACGATCGTCGCGGCGTGCGCGATCGCCTCCTCGCGCGTGACCGACCCGTCGGCCCGCCCGAGCGTGGCTGCGAAGCCGCTGCTCGTCGTCGCCAGCGCCTCGAACCCCAGCGACGCGAACAGCCGCGCCGAGCCCGCGTCCCACGGGTTGGGCATCAGCAGCGGCGAGCCCGGTACGTGCAGCTCGCGAAACCGGCGGGCCGCGGACGAGCTCACCGCGCGGCGGCCCCCGCCAGCAGCGCCTCGGCGCGCCGCGCGATCTCCGGCAGCTCGAGCTCCACGGCGGCGGCGAGGACCTGCTCGAGCAGCGCGCCGGCCCGGTCGCCCTCCGACCGGCCCGCCAGCGAGCCCGCCCAGTCCAGCCGGCAGCGAGCGAGCCAGGCCGCGGCACCGAGGTCCTCGTACGCGCGCTCGGCGGCGGCGAACAGCCCGTCGGCGACGTCGTGCTCGCCGAGCGTCGCGCGCAGCAGCGCGAGGTGATGCACGACGGCCCCGAACCACGAGCCGCCGGTGTTGACGAACTGGCCGCTGTAGGGCTCGAGCAGCGCGTGCAGCCGGGCGGCAAGCACCACGTCGCCGAGCTGCGCGCAGGCGCCGCTCGCCCACACGAGCACCGGCAGCGTCGAGTAGTCCTGGGGCAGGTCGGTGAGCTGCGCCACGAGCGGCTCGAGGTGGCGGCGCGCGAGCTCGTCGCGCCCCAGCTCGCAGAACATGAGGCTCGCCCCCGCGCCGGCCATGAGCGGGATCGAGCGGCTGGGCATGATCTCCGGGCCGACGATCGGCGCCGAACCCGGCCGCTCGAACAGGGCCGGCAGGTCGGGATCGCCGGCGTCGAGCGTGCCCTGCAAGAAGCGTGCGACGAAGATCTGCCCGAGAAACCAGGACGCCGAGTCCGGCTGGCCGGCGCGCCGGCCGATCGCGTGCGCTTCGTGCGCGAGCCGCTCGGCGTCCTGCGGCGATCCGCAGACGAGGAAGCGCTTGTGGCGCGCGATGCCCTCGTACCAGCCGATGATCGGCTGGCCGAGCTCGCCCGCGAGCCGGCTGAGGCTGTCGAGCAGCAGCGTCGCGTGCGCGAGGTCGCCCATCTCGATCCCCGCGTCGCAGGCGAGGAACGCCGCGTAGCCGGTCAGGAGCCGCTCGTCGGTGCCGGCCGCGAGGCGCCACGCCTCGAGCAGGTCGGCGTTGCGGTCGGCGACCGTGCGCGGGTTCCAGCGCGCGAGCGCGCGCATCGTCAGGACGCGCGCGAGCGTGCGCGCGTCGCCGACGCGCCGCGCCATGTCGAGCGCCTCGTCGCCGAGCTTCGCGCGCCGCCGCCAGTCCACGTCGCCGATGAGCTCGACGGCGAGCTGGGCGAGCAGGCCCGCGCGCGTCGCGCTGTCGCGCGGGCCGAGCCCGTCGAGCGCCGCTTCGAGCACCGCCACGCGCTCGAGGTCGACGCCCTGCGCCGAGCTCGACGAGCCGCGGTTGTTGGCCAGCGCCGCGCGCGCGAGGCGCTCGACGTCGCCGAGCTCGCGCGCCTGGCGAGCCCCGTCGAGCAACGTGACGCGGTACGCCGGGTCGCCGGCCATGCGCTCGGCCTCGCCCTGCGCGATCGTCAGGTCGCAGCGCTGCTCGGCCGAGCCGCGCCCTTCGAGCAGCGCGAGCGCGTTGCGGTAGTGCGCGGCCGCCTGCTCGTAGGCCAGCAGCGCGATGGCGTGGTCGCCCGCGCGGGCGCCGTAGCGCACCGCGCGATCGAGGTCGTCCTCCGAGCCGGCCTGCTCCAGGTGACCCGCGAGCTCTGCCAGATGCGGCTCGAGCGCGGCCGCGTGCGCTGCCTCGATCGCGGCCGCCGCGCGGCGGTGCAGGAGCGCGCGGCGCGTCGGCGCGAGCGTGCCGTGCAGCACGTCGCGGATGAGCGCGTGCGAGAACGCGTAGCGGCCGACGCTCGTCGCCGACTCCTCGAGGATCTGCGCGTGAACCGCGCGCTCCAGCGTGTCGACGAGCGCGTCCTGGCCGATGTCGCAGAGGCGCTCGAGCATGTCGAACTCGAACGCGCGGCCGAGCACGGACGCCGTGCCGAGCACGCGCGCCGTCTCCGGGCCCAGGCGTGCGAGACGGCGGCCGATGAGATCGCGGACGCCCTCGGGGAGCGGCAGCCGGCGGCTCGCGAGCAGTGCCGCGTCGCGTTCGCCCTCGCCGCCGGCGTCGGCGATGTGGCGCATGATCTCGACGACGAAGAACGCGTTGCCCTCGGTCTCCTCGAAGACCATCCGGTGAAGCTCGGGCGGCGCGCGGTCGGCGGTGTGCCAGCCGACGAACTCGGAGACCGCGGCCTCGTCG
Source organism: uncultured Actinomycetes bacterium (assembly GCA_963743055.1). Lineage (GTDB taxonomy): Bacteria > Actinomycetota > Thermoleophilia > Solirubrobacterales > Solirubrobacteraceae > CADCVQ01. Next base: position 630,601 of record CAVUOK010000014.1, read on the forward strand.
AGGCTGTCGAGCGCGATCCGCTCGAAGACCTGCTCGCGCGCGAGGTCCGCGAGCACGCCGTGCAGCGGGTGGCCGGCCTCGACGTCCATGTCGCGGTAGGTCCCGACCACCATGAGCCGCGCCTCGCGCGGGTAGCGCGCGAGGTACTTCAGCAGCAGCAGCGTGGCCTCGTCGGCCCAGTGCAGGTCGTCGAGCACGAGCACGAGCGGCCGGCTCTGCGCGGCCTCGCACAGCAGCGCCGCGACGGCCTCGAAGAGCCGGTAGCGCGCGCCCTCCGGGTCGCCGGACAGCGGCTGCGCGAGGCCGGGCACGCGCTCGCCGAGCTCCGGCACGACGCGCCGCAGCTCGCCGCTGATGAGCTGCGCCTGCCCGGCGAGGACGTCGGGGTCGCAGCTGTTGACGTAGTGGCGCAGCGCCTCGACGAACGGCTGGTGGGGCAGGAGCGCCTCCTCGTCGCAGCGCCCGTAGAGCACGACCGCGCCGAGGCCGTGGGCGCGCCGCGCGATCTCGGCCGCCAGCCGCGTCTTGCCGATGCCGGGCTCGCCGGAGAGCATGACGACCCGCCGCGCCCCGGCCGCGGCTAGCTCGTAGTCGCGGGCCAGCCGCTCGACGATGCCGGCGCGCCCGACGAACGCGTCGCCCTCGCCGCGGCGCAGCGCGGGCGGCAGGGCAAGCGCGGGCTGGCCGGCGAAGCTCGGCTGCGCGGGCGGCGGCGCGGGCCGCGCCGTGCTCGGCGGTGCGGGCGCGGGCGCGCCCGGCAAGGGCGAGCGCTCGACGATCGCGCGCTGCAGCGACTGCAGCGCGGGCCCCGGGTCGAGGCCGAGCTCGGCGGCGAGGTGGGCGCGCACGCGCTGGTAGGCGTCCAGCGCGTCGCTGTGGCGGCCCGCGCGCTGGAGCGCGGTCATGAGCTGGGCGCAGAGGCGCTCGCGCTCGGGGTGCTCGGCGCTCAGCACCTCGAGCTCGCCGACGACCTCGCCGTGGCGGCCAAGCGCGAGATCGGCCTCGATGCGGCTCTCCAGCGCGCCGAGGCGCAGCTCCTCCAATCGGCGGATCTCCGGTTTGGCGAAGGTCTCGAACGCGACCTCGGCCAGCGCCGGTCCGCGCCACAGCCCGAGCGCCGCCTCCAGCGCCTGCGCAGCGCCCGCCGCGTCCCCGGCCGCGAGCCTGGCGCGCCCGCTGGCCGCGCCGTGCTCGAACTCGTCCGCGTCGAGCTCGCCGGGGCCGACGTTCAGCAGGTAGCCGCCGCTGACGGTCCGCAGGGCGGGCGCCGAATCGGGAGCCAGCCGCTCGAGGGTCTTGCGCAGCCGCGCAATCGCCATCTGCACGGGTTTGAGCCCACCCGCCGCGCCCTCCGCCCAGAGCGCATCCTGAAGCTGGTCGTTTGACACTGCGCGGTTGGCATGCAGGAGCAGGAACGCGAGCAGAGCAAGCTGCCGGGGGCCCCCGGCGGACAGGCACCGGTCGCCGGAGCGCAGCTCGATTGGCCCGAGGATCCCGTACGTCGCCATTGCGTCTCACCAGTCGTGGTCGCCCTCGACCCTACACCGCGAGGCGTTTTCGGCGGGTCGATCGGTCGGTGGAGCCCCGCCTCCCCCGAACGAAGGAGGGAGGGCGGTGGCCACGGCGGTTGCCGAGCGGTTGCCGGATGTTGGCGCGCCGTTACCGCACTCAGGGAGGTTCTCCTGGCACCTGAAACAGAGGACAGTCATGAGCCCCCAGACACTCACGCCACCCGATCGCCGACCCGCCGCGTCACGCGACGTCTCGCGTCTCGTGCGTGCCGCCGCCGACGGCGACGATGCGGCCTGGCGTGAGCTCGTGTCGCGCTACGGCGGGCTCGTCTGGTCGGTCGCGCGCAGCCACCGGCTGTGCCAGGCCGATGCCGGCGACGTCGTCCAGTGCACGTGGCTGAAGCTCGTCCAGCACCTCGACAGCCTCAAGAACCCCGCTGCGGTCGGCGCGTGGCTCGCCACGACGGCGCGGCGCGAGTGTCTGCGCACGATCGACGGGTCCAAGCACCAGATCCCCTTCGGCGACGACCTCCCCGAGCCGCTGCCGCCGGAGGACGTCGCGCTCGACGACGAGCTCCTGCGCAGCGAGCGCGACTCGATCCTGTGGCGGGCGGTGTCGCTGCTGCGGACCGAGGACCAAGCGCTCGTGCGCCTGCTGGCGTCCGACCCGCCGGTGAGCTACACGGAGATCAGCGCGGCGCTCGACATGCCGATCGGGTCGATCGGGCCGACGCGCGCGCGCTGCCTCGAGCGGCTGCGGGCGCGCTGCGAGCAGCTGTACCTCGAAGCGGCGTAGCCCGGCGTCGCGCGCCGCGCCTGCGCCCGATCAGCTCCACGCGTCCCAGGCGTGCAGCTCGGGCGCGGGGTCGATCGGGACGCCGCGCTTGCGGATCTCGAAGTGCAGGTGGCAGCCGATCGTGCGGGCGTTGCCGGTCGCGCCGATGCGCCCGATCCGCCCGCCGGTGCGGACGTGGTCGCCCTTGCGCAGCGGCGACGGGCGCTCGAGGTGCGCGTACCAGTAGTCGCGCTGCGTGCGGTCGCCGCGGACGATGACGACGTTGCCGTAGAGCACGGGGTCGTAGTCCGATCGGATGACCGTGCCCCCGCGCGCGGCCACGAGCTTCGTCCCGCAGGCGGCGTTGACGTCGTAGCCCTCGTGCGTGCGCCCGCCGTTGCGGCCGACGCCGAACGCGCCGATCGGGCCACGATCGTGGTGGCGCCCGCGGATCGGGTAGATGTGGCTGCGCAGCGTGAACGTCCCGGCGTTGCGCGCGCTGCCGTCGGGCGCGGTGAGCCGCACCCGGTAGGAGCCGTTCGGCGCGACCTCGCCACCGCCGGTGACGCCGTCCCAGGTCAGGCGCTGCGTCACGCCCGGCGCCGCGGCTGCCGGCAGCGCGAGGCGGCGCACCGGCTTGCGCGTGGCCTCGCGCACGACGTCGACGCGCAGCGCGAGCGGCGCGGGCGCGTCGACGGCGAACGCGATCCTGACCGGCGCGCCCGCGAAGTACGCCTCGCGCGGGCTCACGCTCGACGTCGCGACCGTGAACGCCGGCGTCGCGGACCGCGCGGCGGGTGCGACCGCGAGCACCAGCGCTGCCACGAGCGCGACGTGGATCCGGGGACTCACGGGCGGCAGTATGCCGCCGGACCGGGCCGGGCTTCGCCGCCCTTCGCATTGACCTCAAAGGCACTCGGGATTGCGGGGTATGTAGCCTGTGGGTCTATGACCTACGTCATCGTCGGAAGCTGCATCAAGGACGACTCGTGCATCGAGGTCTGTCCGGTCGACTGCATCCACCCCAAGCCGGGCGCGCCGGACTTCGAGACGGCGGAGCAGCTGTACATCGATCCGGCGGTCTGCATCGACTGCGACGCCTGCGTGGAGGCGTGCCCGGTCGACGCGATCTACGCCGAGGCCGAGATCCCCGAGAAGTACGACTACGCGCTGGGCCTCAACGACCTCTTCTTCGGCGAGCTCAGCACCGCCGAGCGCACCGCCTGATGGCGCGCGTCGCGATCGTCGGCGCGGGGCCCGCGGGCGCGTTCGCCGCCGGCTGTTTGCTGCGCGCCCGCGGCGACACCGAGATCGACCTGCTCGAGCGGCTGCCCACGCCGTGGGGCCTGCTGCGCGGCGGCGTCGCGCCGGACCACCAGGAGATCAAGCGCCTGCAGGACACCTTCCACCGCCAGACGCTCGGTCGCGGCTGCCGCTTCCTCGGCAACGTCGAGGTCGGCACGGACGTCTCGCACGGTGAGCTCATGGAGCACTACTCCGCGGTCATCTACGCGACGGGCGCGCAGACCGACAAGACGCTCGGCATCCCCGGTGAGGACCTGCGCGGAAGCTGGGCCGCCACCGAGTTCGTGGCCTGGTACAACGGCCATCCGGACTACCGCGACCTGGACTTCGACCTGTCCTCGCGGCGAGCGGTCGTGATCGGCAACGGCAACGTCGCCGCGGACGTCGTGCGGATCCTCACCCGCAGCGTGGACGAGCTGGCGGGGACCGACATCGCCGACCACGCGCTCGAGGCGCTGCGCGCGAGCCGCATCGAGGAGGTCGTCGTGCTCGGCCGCCGCGGGCCGGCGCAGGCCGCGTTCACGAGCGCCGAGCTGCGCGAGCTCGGGCATCTCGACGGCGTCGACCTGCTCGTCGACGACTTCGAGCTCGATCCCGTGTCGGAGGAGTGGCTCGCCGGGGCGGGCACGTTCACCGCGCGGATGAACGTCGCGCTGCTGCGCGAGTTCGCGGCGCGACCGGCGGGCACGGCTTCGCGCCGGATCGCGCTGCGCTTCCTGACCTCGCCCGTCGCGATCCGCGGCGACGGCGCCGGGGCGGTCGAGGCGATCGAGGTGCGCGGCAACGAGATCGTGCGCGGCGACGACGGGTCGCTGCGCGCCCGTGCCCGCGACGAGGAGGTCGAGACGATCGACTGCGGGCTCGTGCTGCGGTCCGTCGGCTACCGCGCGGTGGCGCTGCCCGGCGTGCCCTTCGACGAGCGCAGCTTCGTGCTGCCCAACGAGCGCGGCCGCGTCCGCACGCCCGCCGGCGATCCGCTGCCCGGCGTCTACACGGTCGGCTGGATCAAGCGCGGCCCGACGGGGATCCTCGGCACGAACAAGCGCGACGCCGAGGAGACCGTGACGTGCCTCGCCGAGGATCTCGACGCGCTCCCCGCGCCCCCCAAGCCCGATCGCTCCCAGATCGACGCCCTGCTCGCCGAGCGCAAGCCGGGCCTCGTCGACGCCGAGGGCTGGCGCGCGATCGACCGCGACGAGCTGCAGCGCGGTCGGCGCGACCGGCGCCCCCGCGTCAAGCTCGCGTCGCGCGACGAGCTGCTCGCCGCGGCCACCGCAGCACCCGCCGCTCGCTGAGCACCGCGGCCGCCGCCCGCGCGCGCCACCGCGCGCTGAGGCTCGCCCGCGGCGCGCCCCGATCGCCGCGCCGGCGGCCACCGTTGTTCGAAACGCTCGTATGGCTTGCGTCTTGAACAACGGTCATGCTTGCCGTGCGTGGTGGCGCGCGGCTGGCCCTCCAGAGACGAGGCTCGCACCAGCGAATGCGGGGCTGCGCGAGCCCGAGGCGTGTCAGGCGTGCCGGAGCTGGCTCAACTTGACGTTCTTGATCACCTTGCCGCTGTCGAAGCGCACGCTCGCAGCTCCGTGAAACGTCGACACGTGCGTTACGGTGCCCCTCGCTCCGTTGCCAGCGCCGGATCCGAGATCCACGGTGGCGATCACTCGGTCGCCTTCATTGATGTTCGCCATCAGGAACCTCCTGTCGGTGACGATCGGCGCCGGAAACCGCGAGCCGCGATTGGCCGCCCAGGTCTCCGTCTCACCCGGGCGCCCGCAGGCCTGACGCTAGACGCGCTCGAACAGGCCGAGGCCGTGCGGCTCGGCGAGCGACAGCGCGGGCGTCGGGCCGGCGAGGGCGTGCTCTTCGCCCGAGAGGACGTTGCGGTAGCTGCCCGGCGGGATGTCGATCGTCGCGCCCAGCTCGGGCTCGCGCATGGCAACCACCACGAGGATCTCCCCGTCCGAGCCGCGGGTGAAGGCGCAGACGTCGGGGCCCGCCTCGAGCGGGGTGTAGGCGTCCGCGAACGCCGAAGGCAGGCGAGCGCGCAACGCCAGGGCGCGTTCGATCACGTGCAGCTTCATCGTCTCGCGCGTCGGCGACGCGCCGTCGCGTAGCGCGGCCAAGGCGCCACGGCGTGCTTCCCAGTCGACCGGGCGGCGGTTGTCCGGGTCGACCAGCGAGAGGTCGATCAGCTCGTCGCCGTTGTACACGTCGGGGATGCCGGGGACGGTGAGCTTCAGCATCAGCTGGCCCAGCGCGGAGCGCTCGCCCGCGACCGCGACCTCCTCCACGAACGGGAGGAAGTCGTCGAGGAAGGGCTCATACGTGAGCAGCGCCACGGCGAAGCGCTTGACGCGGTCCTCCCACGCGTGGTTCTGGTCGACCCAGTTCGTCGTCCGCTTGGCCTCGCGCAGCGCCTTCTCGACGTAGCCCTCCAACCGCTCCTGCGCGATCGGCCACACGGCGACCAGCGTCTGGAAGACGAGATAGCGCTCGTGCGCGTCGGGCGCTCCGCCGACCACGAGCGACTCGGTCAGCGCGTACCACGAGCGCACGTGCGACTCCCACGACGAGGCCATCGCGCTCAGCGCGCCCACCCGCGCGCGGGCGTCGCCGGAGCGCTTCGTGTCGTGCGTCTGCGTGGTGAGCAGCCCGCGCGGGAAGCGCTCCGCCCGCGCCGCGTTCGCGGCATGGAACTCGTCGACCGGGATGCCCCAGCGACCCGGGTCCCCGCCGACGTCGTTCAGCGCGAGCAGGCGCAGGTAGCGGTAGAAGCCCGTGTCCTCGATGCCCTTGGCCGTCACCGGCGGCGAGGTCTGCTGAAAGCGCGAGACGAACTCCTCCGGCGCGCCGTCGAACAGGTCCGGGCGGCCCGCGGCCTCCATCGCGGCGCGGTCGTCGGGATGAACCACGCCGTCGCGCACGTAGGTCCGGTAGACCGGCAGGCGCGCCAGCGCCTCCTCCAGCGAGCCCGGGTCGTGCAGGCGACGCAGGCGCTGCACCTCGCGCGAGAACGTCCCGCGCGCCTGCTCGAGCTGCGCCTCCAGCGCGATCTCCTGAAACGGGCGCGAGTCCCCGACCAGCGACACGTACAGCGCGGTCAGCGGCTCCTCGCCCGCCGGATCGACGAACAGGCCCTGCACGTCGTTGAGGAACTCGTAGCCGACGGTGCCCTCGACCGGCCAGTCGCGCAGCTGCTCGCCCGGATGCAGGATCTTTTCGATCCACACCCGCGAAGCGCCGGCGTCGCGCAACCGCTCCAAGTACCCCGCCGGGTCGGCCAGCCCGTCGGGATGGTCGATGCGCAGCCCGTCCACGACCCCGTCGGCGACCAGCGACAGCACCTTCGCATGCGTCAGATCGAAGACCGACGGATCCTCGACGCGCACGCCCGCGAGGTCGTCGATGTCGAAGAAGCGCCGGTAGTGGCCGGTCTCCGGGTCGACGTCGAAGACCCGCACGCGCTCCGCGGGGTCCGACCACCAGCGGTTCTCGTCCCCCGTCCCCATGTGGTTGGGGACGATGTCGAGCACGATCCCCAGCCCAGCGGCCGCCAGCGCGCGCAGGCCCTCCTCGCCGCCCAACGACGAGGACACGCGCGTCGGATCGACGACGTCATAGCCGTGCGTCGACCCCGACCGCGCCGTCAGCGACGGCGACAGATACAGGTGCGAGATGCCGAGATCGCGCAGGTACGGCACCAGCGCGCGGACGTCGTCGAAGCGCATGCCGGGCCCGAGCTGCAGGCGATACGTGGCCCGAAGCGCGGCCACTACGTCGCCGGGCTCACGCGCTTGAGCACGGTCACCGACCGCGCGACCGACTCGAAGCGCGACCGCGCGTTGTACGTCACCGACCCGACCGAGCACTCCGGCTCCGCGGTGCTGAGCTCCAGCGCCCACGTCTGCCCCCAGCGGCGCGCCGGCAGCGTGAACGTGACGTCCTCGTGGTGCGCGTTGATGAGCAGCAGGAACGAGTCGTCGATGATCCTCTCGCCCCGGCGCCCGCGGTAGGGGAACTCGTGGCCGTTGAGAAACAGGCCGAGGACGTGGCGATCCGTGCGCTCCCAGTCGCGCTGGGTCATCTTGCGCCCGTCGGGGCGAAACCACCACGCGTCCGGCAGCGAGCCGTTGCCCGTCGCCTCGCCGCGCAGGAAGTGGCGGCGGCGGAACACGGGGTGGTCTTGGCGCAGCGCGATGACCCGCTTGCAGAACGCGAGCATCTCGAGCTGCTTGTCGTCGCGCTCCCACGAGTACCACGAGATCTCGTTGTCCTGGCACCACGCGTTGTTGTTGCCGCCCTGAGAACGCGAGAACTCGTCGCCGCCGAGCAGCATGGGCACGCCCTGTGACAAGAGCAGCGTCACGAGCATGTTGCGCTGCTGGCGCTCGCGCAGCGCGAGGATCTCGGGGTCGTCGGTCGGCCCCTCGACGCCGCAGTTCCACGAGCGGTTGTCGTCGGTGCCGTCCTTGTTGTCCTCGAGGTTGTCGTCGTTGTGCTTCTCGTTGTAGGCGACGAGGTCGGCGAGCGTGAAGCCGTCGTGGGCCGTGACGAAGTTGATCGACGCGGCAGGCTCACGGCCGTCGCGCGAGTACAGGTCCGAAGAGCCGGTCAGGCGCCGCGCGAAGTCGCCGACGTTCGTGTTGCCGCGCCAGAAGTCGCGCATCTCGTCGCGGTAGATGCCGTTCCACTCCGTCCACAGCACCGGGAAGTTGCCGACCTGGTAGCCGCCGGGCCCGACGTCCCACGGCTCGGCGATGAGCTTGACCTGCGACAGCACCGGGTCCTGGTGGATCGTGTCGAAGAACGCGCTCAGCCGGTCGACGTCGTACAGCTCGCGGGCGAGCGCCGACGCGAGATCGAAGCGAAAGCCGTCGACGTGGCAGTCGATGACCCAGTAGCGCAGCGAGTCCATGATGAGCCGCAGGACGCTCGGATGGACGGGGTTCAGCGAGTTGCCCGTGCCCGTGAAGTCCATGTAGAAGCGCGGGTCGTCGGGCATCAGCCGGTAGTACGTCGCGTTGTCGATGCCCTTGAACGCGAGCATCGGGCCGAGGTGGTTGCCCTCCGCGGTGTGGTTGTAGACGACGTCGAGGATCACCTCGATGCCGGCCTTGTGCAGCGCCTTCACCATCCCCTTGAACTCGCGCACCTGCTCGCCCGTGGAACCGGTCGCCGCGTAGTCCGAGTGCGGAGCGAGGTAGCCGATCGAGCTGTAGCCCCAGTAGTTCGACAGGCCCTTGTCGATGAGGAAGTGCTCGTCGGCGATGTGGTGCACCGGCAGCAGCTCGACCGCCGTCACGCCGAGATCCTTGAGGTACTTCAGCGCCGGCGGGGACGCGAGGCCGCCGTACGTCCCGCGCAGGTCCTCGCGCACGTCGGGGTGAAGCTTCGTGAACCCCTTGACGTGCGTCTCGTAGATGACGGTCTCGTTCCAGGGCGTGCGCGGCATCACGTCGCCCTCCCAATCGAACCACGGGTCGATCACGAGGCCCTTGGGCATCGCGTCGGCGTCGTCCTCGTCGTCGGGCTCGAGGTCGGCGGTGTCCGAGTCGTCGGGGATGTAGGGCAGCGTGCTCGCGTTCTCCCAGCGCACCTCGCCGTCGATCGCCTTGGCGTACGGGTCGATCAGCAGCTTGTGCGGGTTGAAGCGATGGCCGCACTCGGGGTCGTACGGGCCGAAGACGCGGTAGCCGTAGCGCTGGCCGGGGGCGACGCCCGGCAGGTAGCAGTGCCAGTTGAACGCCGTCCGCTCGACGACGTCGATGCACTCCTCCTCGTCGTCGCCGTTGAAGAGGCACAGCTGCACCCGCTCGGCGTTCTCGCTGAAGATGCTGAAGTTCGTGCCCTTGCCGTCCCAGATGGGGGCCGAGCGGGAACGGGCTGCCGGGCCAGACGTCGCGCTTGCTCATCGCAGCAGTGCTCCTGATTTGGGTGCGAGCAGCACGTGTCCCGGATGCAGTTCGGCATCGTCGGAGGTCGCGACTACGACCTCGGAGTGACCGCCCAGCGGGACCTCGCGCGGCTCATCGGCGAAGTTCGCGCACAGCCGGTACGGGCCACGGTCGACGGCCAGCCAGCGCAGCGCTTCGTCGTGCTCGGTGACCACCTCCGTCCGTGGCAGGTCGGCTCGCGCTGCCAGCAGCGCTGCGTAGAGGTCGGCGACCGCGGGATCGCGCTCGCGGGTCAGCTTGGAGCGCTCGAACGTCGCGCGGTCCTGCGGATCGGGGACCTCCTCGCCCGAGAACTGCGCGAACGCGGCGAACTCGCGCCGGCGGCCGTCACGCGTCGCCGTCGCGATCTCCTGGTCGATGTGGTCGGAGAAGAACTGAAACGGCGCCGGCTCGCCGTACTCCTCGCCCATGAAGAGCATCGGCACGAAGGGCGAGAGCAGCGTGCAGAACGCCGCGAGCGCGCGCTGGTCGGCCGGCAGGCGGTCGCCGAGGGCGCGGTTGCCGACCTGGTCGTGGTTCTGGTCGAAGACGACGAACTGCTCGGGCGGGCGGTCGTCCACGGGCGCGCCGAAGCGCTTCTTGCGAAACGACGAGTACTGGCCGTCATGCACAAAAGGGCGCGTGAACGCCTTTGCCAGGTCGGCGACCGAGCCGAACTCCTCGTAGTAGCCCTCGGTGTCGCCGGTGACGAGCACGCGCACGGCGTGGTGGAAGTCGTCGGCCCACTGGGGCGTCGTGGCCGAAGCCGCCCTGCTCGCGCGGGCGGATGACCTTCGGGTCGTTGAGGCCGGACTCGGCGATCACCAGCGCGCCGGGGCGCGCCGCGTGGACGCGATCGGCCAGCACGGCCAGCAGCGGCATCGCGCCCGTGTCGTAGACGGCGTGGATCGCGTCGAGGCGCAGGCCGTCGACGTGGAAGTCGCGCATCCAGCCCTCGGCGGACTGCAGCACCCACTCGCGCACCGGGTCGCAGTACGCGTCGTCGTAGTTGATCGCCGAGCCCCAGAACGTCGAGTACTTGTCCGTGAAGTACGGCCCGTACGCGGCCAGCGCGGTGTTGCCCGACGCGCCGACGTGGTTGTAGACGACGTCGAGGATGACGCCGAGGCCGCTCGCGTGAGCCGCGTCGACGAGCCGCTGGAAGCCGTCGGGGCCGCCGTAGGTCGACTGCGCGGCGCAGAGGTAGACGCCGTCGTAGCCCCAGCCGTGGTCGCCGGGGAACTCCGCGACGGGCATGACCTCGATCGACGTCACGCCGAGCCGGGCCAGCTCCGGCAGGTGCTCGATCGCGGCGTCGAACGTGCCCTCCGCCGTGAACGTCCCGATGTGCAGCTCGTAGATGACCTGCTCGTGCAGCGGCCGCGGGGCGAAGCCGTCGTCCGACCAGGCGAAGGCGCGCGAGTCGACGACGCGCGAGGGGCCGCGCAGCCCCTCGGGCTGGTGGCGCGAGCAGGGGTCCGGCAGCGCGTGGCCGTCGAAGACGTAGACGTAGTCGTCGCCGCCCTGCGCGGGGACGCGACCCTCGTGCATACCGCCGCCGGCGGCGGTCAGCGGGTGCTCGTCGCCGCCGACGCGCACGCGGACGTCGCCGGCCTCAAGCGCCCAGACGCGAAACTCGACGAGCCCGTCCTCGACGGGCGTCGCACCGAGCCGCTGCTCCCATGGCTCGGTGGTCGAAGGCACCGCTCCAAGGTACCCACCCGCGGTCCTCTCATGCGCGTGCGGGCTTGCGGCAGTCCAGAAACAGCGACCAGTCGCCAAAGATCCCGTAGCGCCACACGTAGCGCGCGATGCGCTTGCCGGCCGCCAGCGCGCGCAGCGGCACGGGGCGGGGCGGCGGGTGGACGCGGCGCATCCACGGCGGGGCGATGTCGAAGCCCGCGGCGCGCGCGGCGCGGTAGTACTGGTGCAGGAAGTAGATGTGCTCGTTGCCCTCGAACTGCTCGACCTCGCGGCCGTGGGCGAGCTTCGGGCGCAGCAGGAAGCGCAGCGGTTCGTTGACGATGATGAGCCGCCCGCCGGGGCGCAGCACGCGATAGAGTTCGCGCAGCGTCTTGCGCAGGTTGGCGTGGTCGTTGTGGTGCAGCACCTCGCAGCAGAAGACGTAGTCGAGGCTCTCGCTCGCGATCGCCGGGTCGTACATGACCGACAGCACGCGCTCGAAGTAGACCTCGCCCGTCTCGAGGAACCAGTCGGCCGTCGCGAGACCCTGCAGCTGCGTCGTGGCGATGTCCAGCGCGATGACGTCGAGGCCCTGGCGCGCGAGGATGTTGCTCGCCCAGCAGGTGTTCGAGCCGACGTCGAGCAGCCGCTCGCCCGGCGCAAACGGGACGGTCTCCAGCACCTCCTTGATCGCCAACCGCTGCGCGTCCCAGTAGCCCAGGCCGACGAGCGGCAGCGCGAGGACGCGCTCGCGGTCCCAGCCATCGGCGCGCATCGCCTCGGCGAACCGCTCGAGGCCGGCCGCCTCGCGCGCGACGAAGTCCGGCGGGTCGGGCAGGAGATGGGCGATGCCGCCGTCGACGGCGAACGTGGCCGCGCAGCGCGCGCAGGTCAGCTCGCCCTCGCGGACCTCGCGCTCGTCCTCGGCGCCGGCGTCCAGCGCGAGGCTCGCGTCGGCGCGGCAGCGCGGGCATCGCAGGAGGGGGAGCAGGGAGGCGCGCATCGACCGGTGAGCCAGTATCGCGGTCGCGGTCTCGCCAAGCCGCTGCGGGGGCGGATATCGTCTTCACGTGAGCACCTCCGACCGCGTCGCCGCCCCGCCGACCGTCCGACTCGCGGAGGTGCTCGCGGCGGTGTCGCTGGCCGCGGACGTCGGCCACGACCAGCCGCTGGAGAAGTCGCTGCGCAACGCCGTCATCGCCGTGCGGCTCGGCGACGAGCTGGGGCTGCGGGGGCGCGAGCTGTCGTCGGTGTACTACGTCGCGCTGCTGCGCTCGATGGGCTGCACCGGCAACTCGCACGAGACCGCGCGCATGTTCGGCGGCGACGACCTCGGCTTCCTCGGGCTCGTGCAGGAGATGGCGGGCGGCGATCCGCGCGAGTTCGTCGGCGGGCTGGCGGCGCACGTCGCGGCGACCGCGCCCGCGCTGGCCGCCACCCGTTCGGCGGAGTGGTTTCGCACGATCGGCCCCGCGGAGGCGCGCCACGCGGGCGCGTCGGCGTGCGAGGTCTCGACGGCGCTCGCGCGCCGGCTGGGCTTGCCGACCGAGGTCCAGGCCGGGCTGGACCAGGTCTACGAGCGCTGGGACGGGCGCGGGCCGGGCGGGGTCGGCGGCGAAGCGCTGTGCCTGTCGGCGCGCGTGTCGCACGTCGTGGACGTCGTCGAGATCGCCGATCGCGCCGGCGGCGTGCCGGCGGCGCGCGAGCTCATCCGCCGGCGGACCGCCAGCCACTTCGACCCGCAGATCGCGGCCGTGTTCGAGCGCTGCGCGGACGCGCTGCTCGACGGCCTGGACGACGTCGACATGCTGCAGGCGGCGCTCGATGCCGAGCCGACGCCGCAGCCGCGCTGCCCGCGCGCCGAGCTCGAGGGGCTGGCGCGGGCGATCGCCGACTTCGCCGACCTCAAGTCGCCGTGGACGCTCGGCCACTCGCCCGCCGTGGCCGAGCTGGCGGCCGCCGCCGCGGCACGCGAGGAGGACCGCGAGACGCTGCTGCTCGCCGGCCTCTTGCACGACCTCGGCCGCGTCGCCGTGCCCAACGGCATCTGGGACAAGCCCAAGCCGCTCGTCGCCGCGCAGTGGGAGCGCGTGCGGCTGCACTGCTACTACACGGAGCGCATCCTCGCGCGGACGCCGGTCTTCGCGGGGCTCGCGGCGATCGCCGGCGCGCACCACGAGCGGCTCGACGGCTCGGGCTATCACCGCGGCGCCGGCGGCGACGCGCTGTCGGACGAGATGCGCCTGCTCGCGGTCGCCGACGCGTACGTCGCGATGACGAACGACCGCCCGCATCGCGCGGCGCTGAGCGCGCACGACGCGTGCGAGGAGCTGCAGGCCGCGGTGGCGGCGGGGCGGCTGTGCGGCCACGCGGTCGCGGCGGTGCTCGAGGCGGCGGGGCAGGAGCGCGCGCCGGCGCCCGCGCCGCCGTGCGGCCTGAGCGAGCGCGAGGTCGAGGTGCTCGGCCTGCTCGCGCACGGCCTGACGAACAAGCAGATCGCCGGCGAGCTGTTCTTGTCGGCGAAGACCGTCCAGCACCACGTCGCCCACATCTACGACAAGATCGACCGCCGGACGCGCGCGGGCGCCGCGATGTTCGCGATGGAGCACCGGCTCGTCGTCGCATAGGCCCCGACTCCGGCACGTAACACGAACCTCGACGTTCTGCAACGCAAGCGTCAATCGGTTGAAACGGCGTGGTGCTGGACTGCTTGGACCCCGTGCAGCCAGCGGGTTCCCGCACCCAAACCGGAGGGGCCGAATGGTCGATTTCACGCTGTCGAAGGAGCAACGGGAGCTGCAGCTCGGCGTCCGCGCGTTCACGGAGGACGTGCTTGCGCCTGTCGTGCCCGAGGCCGATCGCGAGCCTGATCCCGCGCTGTCGTTCGCGATGACCAAGCCGCCGTACATCGAGGCCTACAAGCGCGGCATCGCGATGTGCATGCTGCCCAAGGAGTACGGCGGCGGCGGTGTCTCGTGCGTCGACCTCGTCATCGCCGCCGAGGAGATCTGCGTTGCCGACCCGGGCTTCGCCTGCACGGTGCTCTGCAACGGGCTCGGGCTCATGCCGATCGCCTGGTACGGCACCGAGGAGCAGAAGGAGAAGTGGCTGGGTGCAGCGACCTCGGACGAGAGCTGCACGTTCCTCGGCGGGTGGACGGCGTCGGAGCCTCCCGGCAACCCGAGCGGCACGGCGAACTTCGACATCCCGCTGCCGCGGCCCGCGGGCGTCGGGCTCATCGCGGTGCGCGACGGCGACGAGTACGTCCTGCACGGGCGCAAGTACTGGCCGTCGTCGCCGGGCTGGGATGCGCAGGGCGTCGACCTGCAGACCGTCATCTGCCGGACCGATTCCGACGCGGGCGGGACCACGGGCCTGTCGGCGATCATCGTCGAGCGCGGCACGCCGGGGATCTCCTACAAGTTCATCGACAAGGAAGGCCACCGCCTGGCCGCCAACGCGGAGGTCGTCTTCGACAACGCGCGCGTGCCCGCGGACAACCTGCTGCCGGGGGCCGCCGGCAACGGCGACTTCGTCATCAACCGCAACTTCGCCTGGTCGGGACCGGTCGCCGCGATCGCGGCGGTCGGCGTGGGCCGGGCGGCGTACGAGGCGGCTCTGGCGTGGACGAAGTCGACGACCAGCGGCGCCCTGAAGCCGACGATCAACTTCCAGAACGTCGGCTATGTCCTCGGTGACGTCGCGGCCAAGATCGAGATGTGCCGCTACTTCGCGTGGCGCGCCGCCGACTACCTCGACAAGCACGACCAGCACGCCGAGCTCGTCGGCGCGATGTCGAAGATCCAGGTGACCGAGATGATGGTCGACTGCGTCTACAAGTGCATGCAGATCGTCGGCGTCAACAGCCTCGAGAGCAAGTACATCTGGGGCAAGCTCCTGCGCGAGGCGTCCGTGCTGCCGATCTACGACGGCGGCAACATGGGCATGCAGCGCCGCCGCGTGCACGGGATCATCGCCCACGAGGACTTCAACCCGCGGGCGATCATGGACGACGAGTACGTCGAGTTCACGAAGGAGATGGAGTCGATCGACACGCTCGTGCCGGACGTCACGGCGCCGGTGACGGTCGGCGTCTAGCGTCCTGACTCGTTAACTCGCGTGCAGTAACGGGTGATGGACTCGAGGATCTGGTCGGCGGTCTTGGTCCACGCGACGGGCTCGCGATCGTCGTCCAGGTCTTCCTCCAGGCGGGAATATCGCGGTTGAGGTCGGCGACGGAGCGGTGCGCTCCGGGTCGGACACCACCATCCCCGCTCGCACACCATGTAGCGCATCAGGACACTACTAGCGGTTCGCGCCGAGCCTCGATCACGCCGCGCGTCAGCGCGGTCCGGCGTCGGCCGCGACGTTGGGCGCGGACCCGCTCGTGCAGCAGGTCCGCCGCACGCACCTCCAGCGCGATCAGCCGCGGGCGCTTTCGGATGTCGAGTTCGAGCGGCTGCTGCGCCGGCCCGACCTGCGCACGCGCGGGACTACGCCGCGCTGAGCTCGCCCGTCTGACCATCGCCGACATCCAGGAGTGCGGCCGCCAACCGCACGCACGCCGGCGCACCGCGGTCGCGCCGAGCGCACCAAGCAGACGTCGCTCTGCGACGCGTTGTGCTTTGGTGCGCTCGGCTCTCCACTGCGCCCGGGACGTCTCCCTGCCCGCACGGTGCGCGACGAGTTCCCGGGCTTCAGCAGGGGAGCGGAAGCGCAGAGAGACTTGGCCCCGCCGACGGGATCGAAGAAAGACTGGGCAGACGCCCAACCGCGCTCTTGACCGGCCTGCCAATCCCGGAGAGTGGGCTGCTCGGGGCGCTAAGCGCGCTCGCTGAGCGGCTGAGCCCGCTGAGGCCGCCTGTCACGGTGTCAAAGCCGGGGATCGGGAGCGAGGGGACGCTGGGCAGATCCCCAACCGCGCTCTTGATTGGCGCCACCACAGGCGTGCAACTGCTCGCACCGCTGCGCGTGCGTACGCGGGGGCGAGGCTTGATCTTCGCCTTTGCGGTCGGGCCGGCGGTGTAGGAGCGGCCTGCCGCCGGTGCTGGTCCGGACAACGCGAACACCAGCAATGACGCCATCAGCGTTGTGCTGACAGCGAGCGCAAGCCCGCGCCACCCTCCCCGGCGATTCAACCCGACCGATGAGGCCAGACAACGCGTCATCACGGCTCCTGTGCGATCTACGCTCAACACAACCCGCCACTCGTGCCCGGCGATGCCCCAAGCGAGCCTCGCACCGCGGAGCGATGCCTGTCAAACAATCCAGTCGCGCCAGCGCGTCGAGGATGTTTACCGCTCGCATCGACGGGACGCTGCGCACCTGGCGCACAGACGGTACGCCCGGACCGCTCGCGATCGACGCTGCGCACGACGGCGCGATCCCAGCGCTGGCGGTGCTCGAGCACGACGGCGAGCCCATCAGGGCGGCGCGCCGACACCTTGAGACCACCAAACCTATGGAAAACCTCCTGCAAATCGGCATACATCGATCGCGCTTGGCCCGCCTGCGGTCGGACGTCGGCGACTACGCGTGCGTGCGACCTTCCAAGTGTGCGACGTATTCGCCGACGCTCGTGCTGTCGTTGGCAGCTGGTGCTACGGAAACGACGTTGTTGCGATTGACGAAAAGGGGACCTGCGCTGCCGGTGAATTTGATCCATTCGGTCGGTAGCAGCGGTCGGCCCGCCCCTCAGATCAGAGATGCCGTCCTTTTCGACCACGGCGCCGACAACGTTGGGAGCTCCAACGTGCGAGGACGCCTTGGTTACGTCAACCCGGGTCGCAAAACGTGCATTGGCGGGCGCGTCAGCCCGGTTGCGCGTTGGCGACGCACGCGAGCACGTCGCCGTGGCGTGCGCGCGGCGCCACCAGCCCCCGAGCGTCTTGCCGGCGAGCTTGGGCAGCGCGCAACCGCTCGGGCTGCTCGAGCAGCCAGGGCCTCGTAGCGCGCCGTAGCGCGCGACGACGACGTATGGGGCTCGCGAAAGAGGGCCGTCGCGCGCCTGAGGATGTCGCGCTCCTGCTGCCGGCGCTTGACGGCTTTCTGAGCTCGCGCCCGACGCTGGTCAGCCCGGGGTCGCGCTCGCCGCGGTCACGGTCGTCCTGTCGCTTCCAGTTCCTGAGTGACTGCGGCGACACCCCCAGCGACCCGGCGACATCCGGGATCGAGCGGCCCTGACGGACCAGCTGCAGCGTTTCCGGCCGGGACTGCTTCGGATAGGCGGGCCTTGTCTTCGCCATTTCGGTCAGCGCGCCCGTTCACGGCGCGTTCGCCGCGGTACTCGGGATTCCGCTAAATCGGGATTTCATTTTCGTGTTGGCTGGATGTCTTGCGATCGGGACGAGCGACGTCAATAATGGCGTCGTCGCGTTCTAGCGCTATCGAGGGGACGGGGGAGCCGGTGGTTGAGCAGGAGTATCCGTCGGTTGTGTATCTGGCTGTGCCGAGCGATCGCTGGCAGCCGCGCAGGAATACCGAGTTGCACACGTTTGATCTGGAGACGGGCGTCGTCGCGCGTGTGTCGAAGGTCGCGACGCATCCGGCAGGATACGTCGGGCTTGTCTACCGCCCTGACAACGGCTTGTTGTATGCGGTGCAGTCCGAGGAGCCACGTGAAGCCGGTACGGTCACGCTCGTGGTCATCGATCCGGTGCAGGGCGACATCAAAACGCATGCGCTGCGTGTCGACGGCGACAGTCCGGCCTGGGCTCCGTTCCTGGGTCTGCTTGAGCCCGGTGAGCACGTATATCAGGTGTGGTGGTTCGACGGCGGAAGCAACTTCCGCACGAATATCGACCTCGACGGCCTGCGGGTCGAGTCGACTGCCCTAGCAGTGGCAGACTGGAGCCGTTCAGAGAACGAGCCTACGGAGACGCTGGCGTTTCATCGAGCGACCCGGCGCTTCGTCGGTGTGAGCAGGGACGGTCGTCTCGGCTGGGTCTCGTTCGATTTCACCGACCCGGAAGAATTCGCGGACCCTAGCTTTCCGTACCTCCGGTTCAGTTACAACGGCTATGACACGGTCTTCTTTAGTGATACTGGGGTTCTGTACGCGATCGAGCCGAAGGGGACCGTGCACCGCGCCGACCTTGAGGGATACAAGCTCGACGGTCATGACCCTGTCGCGCCGACGTCCAAGGCGGTCGGTGGAGTGATGATCGCGACCTCTGATCTGCGCGTGACGGGTGCGGCGGGTGGGGTTCGCGAGCCTGCCACGCCGCCGCTGTACGGCGTGTCGCTGGCTCTGAACATGACGGGGGACTTGACAGCGCGGCCGGGCGCGACGGTCAAATATGAGATACACGTGTACAACGGTGGCGTCGAAACCGAGGATGCGGTCGTTGTCAGCACGATCCCGACGCAGCTCTCGGCACTTCAGCTGACGTGCGGGCCGGCGGACGCCGCGCGCGGCGAGGGCACGGTCAGCGCCGCCGGCGATCTGCTGCAGGACCTGCGCTTGGCCGCTAACTCGCAAACGTGGCTTACGCTGACCGGCACGATCGACCCGGCATTTCGCGGCGACTTGACGTGCACGAGCGAGATCAAGTCCGAGCGTCGCCCGAATATCGCCGCACAGCAATCCGATGCCGTCACGACGACCGTGCAGGGAGCGACCGTCACGCTGGATCTCGCGATGACGGGTCCCGAGGCCGCAGTGTCGGGCGACAAGATCACGTATGTCATCACGGTGCGCAACACCGGTGATGTCGATGTGCCCGACGCGGTCGTGACGGGCACCATCGCGTCGCAGCTGTCAAACCTCACGCTGCACTGCGAGCCAACCGGGACCGCCAGCCCGGGCGCAGGGTCGGCGACGACCAAAGACGGGCTGCGTCAGCCGATCGGGCTGCCCAAGGGCACGGGCGCGACGATCACGCTGATCGCCACGATCGCCGATGCCTTCACGGGCACGCTGACGTCGACCAGCACGATCGACTCGCCAAGCCATCCCGACGTCGGCGCCCGGCACGCGGGCTCGGTAGCCACAGCCGTCGCCGCGCCTGCACGCGTGGACGCGCTGACTCGAGTAGACAGTCTCAACGGCACATCGGCCCTCGTGACCACGCCGTTCGACGCATCGTTTACCGCGACGGCCTGGTGCGAAGGCAAGCGGGTGGTCGGCGCGCCTGTGAGCTTTATCATCGTGGAGGACTCCCCCGCCGTACCCACCGGTACCGTGTTCGCCGACGGTGCGCAGCGTTCGACGCAAGCAACAGGCCCCGACGGAAGAGCAACCGCGCCAACGCTCAAGGCAGGCGACACGCCGGGGAACCTGACACTCCAGATGAAGTGTCAAGGGGCCAGCGCATATTACAGTCTTGCCGTAGTTCACAAGTAGCGCCGAGCGCCTTCGGCACACGGTTTGGGTTCTGACTGCAAGTCCGCGTCGGACAACGCGAAGACGGTATAGGTGGGTGTCGTCGCCGACCATGCTCGCCTCGCGGCGCAGTAGCCGACGAGGTGACGCGGTGAGGGGAAGCGGTCGATGCGTCCGATCGTGACCATCAGCGTCGCGGCGGTCGTGACGTCGACTCCAGGGATCGTCATCAGCCGCCTGATCTCGGGGCAGCCCACGGCGTAGCGGGCGATCTCACGGTCGACCTGCTTGAGCTCGCGCGTGAGGAAGTCGGCCTCGCGCAAGCAGCTTTGGACGGTCGCGTGCTCGCCGGCGGGCCGCTCGAGGCGATCCTGCACACCCAGCTACCGATCCTCGAGCACACGACCGACACCCACGGCGCCACCGAAATCGTGTTCGCCTTGTTCGACATGCTCGGCCTGCGGTTCATCCCGCGCCTCCGCGACGCCGGCGACCTGCTGCTGTACCGCCTCGGCGCGCCCACCGGCCCGCCCGTCGACTGCGGTCCTGCGCGCGCGCATCGCGGGGCAGTTCAACAAGGGAGAACGGCTGCACGCGCTGCGTCGGCACCTCGTGATCGGCTCACGCGACCACGCCCGACGTCGTCGCCGACGAGACCGCAGTCGCGGTCGCCACCGGTCGCGCACGCGCACGTCAACTCGCTCGGCCGCTACGACCTGCACCGCCAACCACCACCCGCGGGACATCTGCGACCACTTCGACGCGCCGACGAGGACAGCGAGCGGACCTTCCCGTCGCCACCCCTCGGTGTCAGTGGCGACAAATACCAAGACGGTATGGGTCGGTGTCGTCGCCGACCGGTGCTGGTGAGAGCGTCGACGCTCCCGCGCATCGTTTGGCGCGGGCTGGTTACCGCATCCATCGGTGAGGAGCGTCGACATGACGGACGGTATCTGCTTCGCGGGTCTTGATGTTCACGCACGCAAGACCGTGGCCGCGGCCGTGCAGCTCGGTTCGGGTGAGGTGTTCAAGGCGCAGCTGCCGGGGTCGCCGGCGGCGGCGCTGCAGTGGTTGGCGACGCTGCCGGGCCGGTCCGCGCGGTCTATGAGGCCGGACCGACCGGGTTCGGGCTCGCTCGCGCGGCGCGGGCCGCGGGCGTGCAGATGATGGTCTGCGCGCCCGGGGCGATCCCGCGTCAGCCTGGCGACGGCATCAAGACTGATAGCGGGGCTCGGGCACGTAGTGCCGCGTGCGCGTCTGCCGGTCCAGCCAGACGCGCATCAGGCGGTCGGTGGTGGGGTCGAGGAAGCGCTCGGAGGTCGGGATCCAGTCCGGGTGCGCACCGTCGCTCTCGCCGTGGCGGCGGCGCCACCAGCCCTTGCGGCTGGCGACGGGAGCAGGGACGGCGGGCTCGAGCCCCGGCAGATCCTCCAGCAACGCCACGGCGGACTCAGGCGCGGCGTAGAGACGACCCAACCGCTCGTCGAGCTCGTCGGCCTCCAGGTGCCCCGCGACGTAGTGGCGTCCGAGCTCGGCGGCGACGGCGTCGGTTTGGGTCACCGCGCGAGCTTCACCGCGGTGCCGTAGGCGAGGATCGGTGAGGTTCTGGCCCATCTCCGACGAGTCGAAGCGGACGGCGATGATCGCGTCGGCGCCCAGCACGTGGGCGTTTGCGAGCATCCGGTCCACCGCGTGGCGGCGCGAGTCCTCGAGCACCTCGGTGTACTGACTCACCTCGCCCGACCGCAGCGCGGAGAAGCTCGCCGTGAAGCCCTTGGCGAAGCCCATCGACCGCACGATCAAGCCGAAGCAGAGGCCCAGGCTCTCGGCGACCTGCACTCCGGGCAGCTCCTGCGCGGTCGTGATGGGCAGGTCTGCTTGAACGGCGCCGGTGGAGGTCATGGGCCGATTGTCGCACTGCGAGTGGCAACGTCATCCTCCGCCCACCGAACCGCGGCGCGGCGGTCAGCGGGATGTCGCCGCGTCCCCCGCGCGCTCGCCACCATCTCGCAGCACCCGGAATCTGGCAGACGATCTGCCATGCGCACGACGCTCGACATCGACGACCTCCTGCTCGAGGCACTCATGGCACGCAGCCCCGGCCTGTCGAAGACGAAAGCGATCGAGCAGTACGTCAAGACCGACGCGTACGAGCGGGTGCGCGCGCTTCGCGGTGCCTTCCCGGCCTGGTCGACCACACCGCTGAGCTCGACCGTCTCGACGCCGAACGCGAGCAGCAGCTCGATCGCCGCCGGTGCGGGCTCGCATGATCGAACCGTTGACCGCGCGCGCCGGGCTTACCCGGCGGACGCGACGACGTTCAGCCGGTGCGGCGCCACATGGCGCTGCACCGTGCCGTCCGCCAGCGCGACCTCGAGCGCGATCGAGCGCGGGTCGGTGCTCGCCGGGTAGACCGCGATGAACGCCCGGCCCACCGCGGACAGGGCGAGGCGGCGCGTGCCACGGGCCGGGTCGGCGATCCGCACGCCGCGCACCGACGGCGAGACGGCGCCCCACACGATGAGCCGCTCCGGCGACTTCGGGCCGGGGCCGAACGCGCCCCGCGTCGGTCGCGGGCCGTAGCGCGTCGCGTCGGCGAACAGCGCGTTCGCGGAGAGGTCACCGCACATCGGCGCGCCGAACTCCCGCCGGGCGCCGGCGAACTGCGCGCACGTCTGGCCCTTGCGCGCGCCCGCCGAGCGGATCTCGGCCGACACGCGCCAGGGCTCGAGGCCGGCCGGGTCGGGCGCCGCGACCGAGCCGCGACCCGGCGGGAACGCCGGGCGCAGGTCGACGCGGGAGTACCGCGTGCCGCCGTCGCGCAGGTGCGCCGTGAACGTCACCGAGCCGGTCGCCTTGGCGCTGTAGACGAGCATGAACGCGCGGTGGCGCGCGAGCGGGACCTCGTACGTGCCCCCCGGCCCCTCCACGACGATCCGCTTCACCTCAGCCGAAGCCAGCCCCTGGATGCGCACGGCGCGGCTTCCCTTGAAGCCGCTCGACCACGACAGCGACAGGGGATCGGAGGGGTAGCGCGGGTCGATGAACAGGCAGTTGCCGCCGCGACCGATGCGCAGATGACGCAGCGAGCGCTCGAGCCCGACCTCCGCGCACACGTGGCGCAGCGGGCGACCGCGGCGCACCTTCACGAACTCGTGGTGCAGCAGCGCGAGCGCGCCACGCCGATCGGGATCGCTCACGCGCAGCTCGATCCAGCCGCGCGCCGGCTCGCCGGCGCGGTACGGCGTGATCGGCTGGCCGATCGACACGAGCGGCGAGCTCGAGCGCGTCGGCTGCCTCGGATCGCCACCGGAGACGGCGACCGCGACCGCCGTCACGGCGAGCAGCGCCGCACAAGCGCCGCCGACGACCTTCGTCCTGCTTCTCATGGTCCGTCCTCCGGGTCGATGGACACGGGCGAGCGCAGCAGCGGCGCGCTCGCCGGGATCGCGCGCGGTCTGCCGCTGCTGGCGAGCTCGGCTCCCGCCGCGTCGCGCACGCGCGCCCCCGCGAGCCGGGCGATGCCGAAGTCCGCGACGTCGACGACGAAGAACCGCACGCCCTCGGGCAAGCCGCGCCGCCGCGCAAGCGCACCGTCGAGCGACTGCGGCGCGAGCGCCAGCCGCCGCCCGTCGCGCAGCGTCAGCTCGACGCGCGCCGCGCGCGCGGACACGAGGCCGGCGATGACGCCGATGCCGTCGCCGCGCGAGGCGACGAGCAGGTGCGGCGTCAGCTCGGCCGTACGGGCGCAGCGGCCGGTCCCGCTCGCGCGTACGGTCAGCGTGACGTACGTGCACAGCCCGACCGGACCGGCTCCCGATGCCGTCCCGATGCGCGCCTTGTAGACGACGAGCTGCCACGCGTCCGAGCGGTAGCGGTCGCCGCTCGCGAGCACCGTCCGCACGCCGGGCCGCGCCTGCGTCGGCAGCGCGGTCTCCCCGCTGACGAGCCCGGCCCAGTCGACGCGGCTGCCCGCGGCCGGTGCCGCGATCACCGCGACCGCCGCGACGAGCGCGATCGCCGGGTGCGCGCGCCACCACGGCCGCCGTCGCCTGCGGCGCAGCGCGACGTCGAGGTCGGCGCCCATGCGATCCAGCGCGGGGATCACGCCGGACCGCCTTCCGCGCCGTCGGCGATCCCGGCGTGCAGCGCGCGCAGCGCCCGCGAGACCCGCGCCCTGGCGGTCTGCTCGGAGACGCCGAGGCGTGCGGCCACGTCGTCGTAATCGCGCTCCTCGACGATCCGGAGCGTCAGCGCGGCGCGGTGCTCGGCCGGCAGAGCACGCAGCTGCTCGGCGATGAGGCCGCGCATCGTCGCCACGCCGGCGAGCTCCTCGATCCGCGCGAGGCTCTCGTCATCGAGGTCGGGGCGCGCGACGCCGAGGCGCGCGAGTGCCGCGCGCTCCGCCCGGCCGCGCTTGTAGTAGCGCGCGAGCAACCGCCGCGCGACGGTGTAGAGCAGCGCCACCTCGGACTCGACGGTCGTGCCGCGAAAGCGCCGCCGCCCGGTGAACGCCTGGGCGAACGTCTCGCCGACGAGGTCGACCGCGGCCTCGGCGTCGAACGTCCTGCGCATGAAGAACGCGAGCAGCCCGCGCTGGTGAGCCGCGTAGAGCTCCGCGAACGTCGAGGGACCCAGCGTCGGCTCGTCCATGCTCATTCAGTGCACGCACGACCAAGGATGTGACGAGCGCCCCGGCCGGCTCCGCGGGGCAGGCTGTGACGCTTGGCACTGAATCGCGCCGGGGTCGAGCGCGTCTGGAAGGTACTGCGCCCATCCACGCAGCAACCCGATCCAGGAGATGCCCTCCATGCACCGCACCCGCCGCAGGCCCGCCGTCATCGCCGCCGCCACGATCGCCGTGATCGGAACATTCGCCGCGACCGCCATGGCGTTCGTCACGTCGTCCTCCGGCAAGGCGCAGGTCAGCATGAGCAACGTCACGGAGAACGCGCCGATCAGCACCTCGTCCACCACGTGGGTCGACCTCAACTCGACGATCCCGCTGAGCGTCCCGTCCGACGGCCTGCTCGTCAACGCGCGCTTCACCGCCGAGTCGCTCTGCACCCAGAAGGCCGCCATCTGCCGCGTGCGGATCGTCGCCGACGACGGCACGTCGCTCATCGAGCTCGAGCCGGTCAGCGGCCTTGACTTCGCGTTTGACACGAGCACCGGCAACGCGTCGATCGACGATCTCGCCGAGGGTCACGCGATGGAGCGCTCGCTGCGCCTTCACAAGGGCGAGTACCGCCTCCGCGTCCAGTACTCGGTCTCCGGCGGCAGCACGAAGTTCACGCTCGACGACTGGCACTTCGCCGTCGAGGCCAGCCAGTAGCCGGCGCGGGGCGGGCTACAACCGAGGCGATCCGCTCGGCGCCGACGCGACAGGCTCGGCGCCGTCCCCGTCCGACGGCTCGAGTACGGCCATCGTGACGTCGACCGGCAGCAGGTCCTCCAGCAGGCCGTCGACCGCGGCGGCGGCCTGCGCGGGCGCAACGCCGGAGGCGAGCTGCTCGCGCAGCTTGACGAGCGCCGCGCTGACCCGCATCTGGTCCTGGATGCGCTGGTGCGACGCCTCCGTGGTCGCGAGGCGCTTCTTGGCCGTCTCGCCGTCGCTGGTCGGACCCTGCACGAGTGACTCCAGCGTGCTGACGAGCCGCGTGAGGATGCGAAAGACGACTGCCGCGGAGAACCCGCCGAGGAGCGCGAGGAACGGCCGCGTGAACGAGCTGCCCCCGCTGCCGCCGGAGTTGACCGGGATGAGCGACGCGAGCACGATGCCGGCGATGAGGCCCAGCACGAAGCGCACCCAGTAGGACGCCTCGTACTTCGGGTCGTACGTGCCCTCGGCGATGTAGTGATTCGCCGTGAACAGCGCGGCGAACGCGGCGCCGATGCCAGCGGCCGAGAGCAGGAACAGCTCGTTGACCAGCAGGTCGAGGCCGGAGTCCGCGAAGAGGTCTCCGCTGCCGCTGGTCACCCTCGGAGACAGCGCCGTGAGCAGGAAGATCGTGAGCAGGACGATGCTCGCGATCAGCATGCGCCGCACGAGCGGCACGGCGCCGAGCATCTGCAGCTTGCCGTCGGCGGCGTCCTCGCTGAGCAGCAGCAGCGTGCGGGGCGTCGCCGGGCTGACGAGCTGCACGAGCTGATCGTGCGCCTGGACCAGGCGCCGCCACTGCTGCGTGTCGGGTCGCGCGGCCGACCCGCCCCGGTCGGCCGCGCCGAGCTCAGCGATGCTCTGCACCGCGGTCGCCGGGACCCGCCGCCCCGACGCGAGCGCGTACGACGCCATCGCCTGACACTCGGCGACGATCTGCGCCTGCACCGTCATCTGCCCGACGAGCGGAGGCGCTCCCGCGGGCGGCTTGCGCCGGCGCCTCAGCCCCCGGCGCCACGCCGCGACTCCCGCCGAGCGCTTCGTCGGCGCGCCGGCCTCGCTCGGCTGGCGGCTCACGAAGAGATCCTGCCGCGCCCGTCCCGCGCCTTACGGGCCGACGCCGACGTCACACGATCTCTGGAGGCTGTCATGCACCTCATGCAAATGCTGACTCTCAGTAGCGACATCACTCGGCGAGACTAGTGACGCGCCGGTCGTCGTCAAGGGTGCAGCGACCGGCGGCCGTGCCCGGTCGCGCGGAGGTGCACCGCTCCCGCGGAGATGCTGCGCGCAACGGATGCGCAGGTCGATCGCGAGGACGTGCGGCGTCGCGGCCCACCGCAACACCCGGACGCTCGGCGACGCACGGAGATTATGCGTAACACTCGTTGACCACTATTGCCGAGATGGGCGGCGCGAGGTCGAGCGCTCGCGAGCAAGCCCGGCGTGTGCCCGAAGAGCACCCGTGCCGATTCACTGTCTCGCCCGGTGCATAGCAATTGCCGAGAATGGCGG
Organism: uncultured Actinomycetes bacterium; assembly: GCA_963743055.1. GTDB lineage: Bacteria > Actinomycetota > Thermoleophilia > Solirubrobacterales > Solirubrobacteraceae > CADCVQ01. Next base: position 657,026 of record CAVUOK010000014.1, read on the forward strand.
GTTGTCAGCGAGCGCCGTGCGTGGTTGTCTGCGCTCGTCGCACGAGTGGAGATCGGGTCCCGGCCCGGTGTCGCGCGGCTCGGCCGACAGGCGCAACGGGCTGCCCGGCCCGGTGCTCGGCGGCCGCGTGAAACCGCGCCGGGAGGCCCGTGCCTTCGTGTCACACCATCGTCGTACGCACGCAGTCAACCGACAAGAGGAGCACGCATCATGCCCGAGCAGCTGACGACCAGCACCGACCCGCAGCTCACCCCGCCCGTCAACCGCGAGCCCATCCGCAACGCCGCCGACACCGACAGCGGGGCCGACCTCATGCAGTGGCAAGGAAACTGGGGTTTGGTGAACCCCTTCGCCGACGACGACGCCGAGTAGCACCACGCATCTGCGTGCGCGGGCGAGCTGTCCTCGGGACCCGCCTGCCCGCCCACGCCAGATGGACGCCGCGAGTGGCGCCGGGCCGATGAGCGTGCGGCAGAACGCCCATCGCCCCCGCGCCGCCGCGGCACCCACGCGACCACCCTGACGACCACGAGAGGACTCCCCCGCCCAGATGTGCGACGTCGCCGCAATCCCCGGCCTCGCGGAACTCTGGCGCCAGACCGCGGGCGACGAGCGGATCTGCGTCGCCGTCGTCGACGGCGCGATCGACCTCGAGCATGAGGCGTTCGAGGGCGCGAACCTCACGACCGCGGAGGGCATGTGGCCGGCCGAGGAGAGCTTCGAGGGCTCCAAGGCGCGGCACGGCACGCACGTCGCGAGCATCATCTTCGGCCAGCACGCCGGCCCGGTCGCGGGCGTCGCGCCCGGCTGCCGCGGCGTCGGCATCGCGGCGTTCTCCGACCGGCGCAAGCGGACGTCGCAGCTCGACCTGGCGCGCGCGATCGAGGTCGCTGTCGAGTCCGGCGCGCACGTCATCAACATCAGCGGTGGCCAGCTCAGCCTCTCCGGCGAGGCCGAGGACTTCCTCGCGCAGGCCGTCCGGCTGTGCGCCGAGCGCAACGTCCTCGTCGTCGCCGCTGGCGGGAACGACGGCTGCTTCTGCGACCACGTCCCGGCGGCGCTCGGGCCCGTGCTCGCGGTCGGCGCACTGGCCGACGACAGCGAGCCGCTGGAGTGCAGCAACTGGGGCGCCAGCTACCAGGATCACGGGATCCTCGCGCCCGGCGAGAACGTCCTGGGCGCCGTCCCGGGCGGGACGGTCGGCCGCGCGACCGGCACGAGCGCGGCCACGCCGATCGTCGCGGGCGTCGCCGCGCTCCTCTTGAGCTTGCAGGTGCAGGCGGGCCTAAAGCCCGATCCGTCGGGCGTGCGTGCCGCGCTGCTGGCCAGCGTGGATCCGTGCGAGCTGGGCGATCCACAGGCATGCCAGCGGTTGCTGACCGGAACACTGAACATAGGGAGAGCCATGACCGAGTTGATGAGTGACATGACGTCCGCAGGCGTCACGGTAAGTGAATGTGGATGCGGCGGTCATGCGTCGCCGAGCGAGCTTGAGGGGGCGACCCCCGAACCGGGCCTGTCGCAGGAGCCGGGGCACGCCGCCGAGCAGGTCGCGGCGGCAGCGGCGCTCGTAGGCGCCGGCCCCGCCGCGGCCGCAACGCCGGTCGCGGACAGGCCCGCGGCGGCGGCGCCCGCCAGCGGCCCCCTGGGCCGGTCGACGGCCGGGGTCGCCTTGTCGCGCGCCGAACCGGCGAAGTGGGCGCCGTACGTCTACGTGCTCGGAATCCTCGGCTACGACTTCGGCACAGAGGCGCGCCGCGACTCGTTCAAGCAGCTCATGGCGCCGGCCTCCGTGGACGGGACCGTCGTCCCGGCCAACCCGTACGACGCGCGCCAGATCGTCGATCACATCACCGCGAACCCGTCGGAGTCCAAGGCGCTCATCTGGACGCTGAACCTCGAACTGACCCCCGTCTACGCGATCGAGCCCGTCGGGCCCTACGCTGCGAGCGTCTATGACCTGCTCGGACGGCTGCTCGGCGGCGAGGTCGCCGGCGAGGACCAGCAGCAGTTCATCGAGCGCGTCTCGATCCCCGGGCGCCTGACGGATCGCCATGTGAAGCTCTTCTCCGGGCAGACGGTGCCCGTCGTCGAGGTCGAGCAGATCCGCGGCCTGTACGGCTGGCAGATCAACACGCTCATCGCGGCGGCGACAACGGCCGCGCAGCAGCTCGGCGGTGACCAGGACGACGCGGACATCTCGAGCTCGCTGCGCGAGTTCCTCACACGCGTGTACTACGACCTGCGCAACCTCGGCAACAGCTCGCGCGACCGCGCGCTGAACTTCGCGGCCACGAACGCGTTCCAGGCGGCGCACACGTTCGCGTCGGCGGTCGCGCAGGGCATGGCGCTCGACACGATCGGCGTCGAGAAGAGCCCGTTCTGCCGGATGGACTCCGACTGCTGGGACGTCAAGCTGCGCTTCTTCGACCCCGAGAACAGCCGCCGCGCCCGCAAGGTCTTCCGCTTCACGATCGACGTCTCGGACATGCAGCCCGTCACGCTCGGCGACGTGCGCACGTGGGCCGAGGCCGGCTAGCCATGACGACCGCACCCAAGCAGGCACGGCCTGTTCACAGGCCGCACTTCGTGGCGCCGCATCGCTCGGTCGACGTCACGCACGGCACCGCGGATCAGCTCATCGCGATGCGCATGCGGCTCATGCACGGCGCGAACTACAACGATCCGCAGCACCTCGCGTTCGCGCCGTACCCGCGCATGCAGGGCTCGAGCCGCGCCGGATGCTGACCCGGGGGCACTGGCGTGCCTGACCTCCACGCGATCCCCGGCGTGCCCCGCCTGTGGGAGCTGACCGCCGGTGACCCGCGAGTGCGCATCGCGGCCATCGACGGCCCACCTGACCTCGCGCACCCGTGCTTCGAGGGCGCGGCGGTGGAGGCCGTGCCGTGCGGCTGGGCGCCCGCACTCGACGACCAGGATCCCGAAGCCGAGCACGTTCAGCAGGGGCGCGAGCACGGGACATGGACCGCCGGCGTCCTCGTCGGCGGACATCGCAGCGAGTCGCCGGGGCTTGCCCCCGGCTGCACGCTGCTCGCGGTACCGGGCCCCACCACGGAGATGGCCTTCAGCGATCCGCTGACCATGGCCCGCTCCATCGAGGCCGCGTGCGCCGCCGGGGCGCACCTCATCGTGGTCCAGTTCGCGCTGCCGAGTGCGTCGCGCGACGTGGACGGGCTGCTGAAGTCGGTCGTCCGCGACGCGCACGAGTCGGGCGCCCTGCTCGTGTTCCCGGCGGGCAACGACGACGCCGAGTTCCCGGCCTTCCCGCAGCTGCTGCCGGAAGGACTGCTCGTCGGCGCGTACGACGACGACGGCGTGATGTTCAAGTTCTCGAGCTGGGACTTCGGCTACGAGCAGCACGGCCTCGTCGCCCCGGGCGGCAACATCAGCGCAGCGAAGCCCGGCGGCGGGCTCTCGACGCACAAGGGCACCTGCTGCTCGGCCGCGGTCGTCGGCGGCGTCGCGGCGCTGCTGTTGAGCCTGCAGCTCGAGCGCACCGGCCGCATGGACCCGCACGCTGTCGGCGAGGCGCTGCTGCGGACGGCGCGGCCGTGCACGCTCGAGGACGCGCGCGGCGAGCCGGGACGCTGCCTCGGCGGCAAGCTCGACGTCTCCGCGGCGACCGACCGGGTGCTCGGTCTCCCCGCCCCGGTCGGCGTCGCGGGGCCCGGCACCGCGACCGCAGGCGTGGTGACCTCCAGCCGGGCCGACGAGCCCGCGGCGGTCGGGCCCCTCACATACGCGCTCGGCTCACTCGGCTACGACTTCGGCACGCAGGCCCGCCGCGACACGTTTCACCAGCTCATGGCACCGGTCGAGATCGACGGCACGGTCGTGCCGGCCAATCCGCACAGCCCCCGCCAGCTCCTCGACCACCTCCGCCAGCACCCGTCCGAAGCCGAGGCCCTGATCTGGACGCTGAGCATCGAGCTGACGCCGATCTACGCGATCAGGCCGGTCGGCGCGAACGCCCCCGCCATCTACGAGCTGCTGACCGAGCTGCTCGACGCCGAGCTCGCGGAGCCCGACGACGCCCGCCGGATCGAGCGCGTCACGATCCCCGGCCGCCTGCCCGGCAACACCGTCAAGCTCTTCTCCGGGCAGATCGTCCCCGTCATCGACGTCGAGCAGGCCCGCGCGATCGGAGGCTGGCCGGCGGTCGCGCTGTCGGACGCCGCGCTCGCCCAAGCCCGCACCGCCGCTGGCAGCGACGACCCCCGCGTCGCGCAGGCGGTGCGGGAGTTCCTCACGCACATCCGCTACGAGCTGCGCAACCTCGGCGTCACCGCGGGCGACCGCGCGGTGAACTACGCGATCACGTCGGCGTTCGAAGCAACGGCGACGCTCGCGGCGGCGCTCGGAGCGGGCATGGCGCTCGATGCGATCACGGTGCAGCGCAGCCAGCACTGCCGGCCCGGCAGCGACTGCTGGGACGTCACCCTGCGCTTCTTCGATCCAGAGAACCTCAAGCGCGCCCGCCGCGTCTCCCGCTACACGATCGACGTCGCCGACCTCGTCCCCGTGGCGCTCGGCGCCGTCAGGACCTGGTCGCAGGCGCCACCACCCAAGACCGCGGCCGTCGCCGGCGGCGGCCGCTAGCCCCCACGATTGCAAAGGAGCAGACGACATGACCCCGCGAGCCAGCAAGACGAAGGACGCGGAAGCGCGCGCGAGCGCCGCCGTGAGCGCGACGCCGCGCGACGCGGCGGCGAAGCCGGTCGGCAGCATTCCCGGACACGTGCCGCTCGAGACCGGGCTCTCGGACTACGGCCTGTGGGTCGCGATGTTCACCGACGCCGAGATCCCACCCCTGCCGGCCGATCGGCGCCGCGGGCGGGTCTGGGCTTGATCGAGGAAACCCCGCTGGTGCCGCGGCTGCGTCGCGGGTGCGGGTGATGCTCCGCGACCTGCTGAACACCTTCTCCACGACGCAGATCTTCTTGATGTGCGTCGCTCTGAGCGTCGTGATCGCGGTGATCTTGGCGGTCGCGCTCCGCGCGCTGATCCCCGACGTGGAGGAGGGCACCTTCGAACAGCTCTCGTCGGGCTTGCGCGTCGTGTACGAGCTGCTGTTCGCGCTGATCCTCGCGTTCGTGATCGCCTCGGTGCTCGACAAGTTCAACGATGCCGACAGCGTCGTCGGAGCGGAGGCCACGGCGCTGACGCAGCTCGTGCGCAACGACACCGCGTTCCCGTCCGCGCCTCAGACACGGCTCAACGATGGCATCGCGACGTACATCGACGCCGTGGTCAACCACGAGTGGAAGACGATGCGCAACGGCAAGCCGAGCCCCGATGCCGCGGCAGCCCTCGAGACGATGTACGCCCTCTACCGCGCCTTTCAGCCGGCCGAGGGCACCCAATCCGAGGTCTACAGCAAGTCGCTGGACCATCTGGACGACGTGGCCGCTGCCAGACGCGAGCGCCTGGCGATCAGCGCGGCGAAGCTTCCCGATCTGCTCGTCATCATGCTGCCGCTCGGAGCGATCCTGCTGCTCGTCGTCGAGTACCGGCCCACGCTGGGGCGGCACTCGCAGATGGCGTTCATGGGAACCCTCGCGCTCGTGCTCTCCTCGACGTATCTGCTGACAGTCGTGCTCGACTACCCGTTCTCCGGTGACATCTCCGTGAGCAACGAGCCGCTGCAGTCCGACACCCTGGCGCAGCTCGTGGTGACACGTCCACGCGCACCGCAGCCCGGCGACAGGCAGCTCAAGCTCACCGCGCAGTTGCTCGTCGGGGTGTGGAACTCCGACGCCTATGGCACGATCGTGCTCGAGCGGCACGGCGCCGAGATCCGCGGCGCGTACCGCATCGGCGACGGGACCGTTCGCGGCAGGATCTCCGCGGACGGGGCCTTCGAAGGCGTGTGGTGCGAAGGCCCGACGCGCAGGCCCGGCCACTCGGCGCAGACCAGCGATGCCGGGCTCGTCGAGTGGCGGCTGATGGACACGCCGGCGGAAGGCCGCCTCATCACGGGTACGGCGAGCTACGGGTTTGTACGAGCGCCGGACGGAAGCCCTCGCGCGGACGGAGGCTGGGACCTGCGCAAGCTCGATGTCGACACCGCGCGCGATCTCGTGCAACGGGTGCGGACCGATCCTCCGTCGCGATACTGTCACCCCTCTTAGCGCTCGTGGCTTCTACTGTCGCGGAGGTCGTCCTCGCTTTGCCTATATGTGTCACCCATTGCCCGCGCGCGTGACCGACTTGCACACAAAGGCTCAGGTGCAATGCGCAAACTGTGCGGAGCATCGAGGCACGAGATGGCCCGACGCGCCGGTCGCACCGCTTTCCGGATCGCGAGCCTATGCGGAGATTCTTCGGAAGTTGCGTGCTTGACGGATGCCGAGACGGCGGGATAGCTTGCGTGCACACCAGAGGGGATCACATCGCACTTTAAACAGTGAAGGGGGACGGGGAGATGATGACGACCACTGCGCCGTGGAGGCCAGCTGGCGCCCAACTTCGACCGGTGAATGAGAGAGCGAACTCTCGTCTGGCACGTTGTTTGGGTGACGAGCCGACGCTCGCCGTCCCGTGGCCAAGCTGACGATCGGAGAAGCGGCCGCGCGCCTCCACACGGCTCCCAGCACGATCCGCAGCTGGGAGCAGCGCCTCGGCTACCCGACGCCGGTTCGCACGACGTCCGGCAGGCGGCTGTACGACGATTGCGAGATCGCGCTGCTCAGCGACGCGCTGCACCGCGGACTGAGCATCTCCTCTGCCATCCGCGAGATCCGCGAGGAGACGGGTTCGCACGACGTGCTGCTGCGCCACGCGCTGTCCGCACTCGATTTCGCGCGCTGCGACGCGTTGCTTGAGTCCGCGATCGCCCTGCGGGGCGTCAGCCGCGCGTTCGAAGAGGCGGTGCTGCCGGCGGTCGAGGAGGTGGTGGCGGGCGAGGAAGACCCGGGTGTCGCGGCGCTCGCCGTCCAGTGGACACAGGATCGCGCGTGCTGGGCCCGGCGCAGAGCGGGGACGCCGCCACTGCACACGGTGGTCATCGTCGACGGCTCCGCGCATGCCAGCGCGACGCGAGCCGCGAGCTACGTCCTGCAGCTTCAGCTCGCGCTGCGGGCGGCGCAGACGATGACGCTGTTCGGGCCGGAGTCCGCGGCCCACCGCAGCGTCAGCCGGCGCGTGAACGCGCATTCCACGGTCTTCGTCGGCCCTCCCCCGCCATCGGCGTACCGTGGCAACGGGATCGTCGCCGCGCGCATCGCCGGCTTTCGCACGGATGCCGAGCTGCTGCATCGAAGCGTCGAGATGCTCGCGTCGCAGCCTCGAGCCGCGGCGGAGCAGCTGCTCGGTCCGCGCTCCTTGCACGCCTGCGTCGCGATCGGGCGATGATGGGTCCCGCGCCCGGACCGGTGCCGGGTCCTCGAGCGCGCGTGGCGAGAGACGCCGACGCCGGACGCCGGGCATGTGCGGAGTATTTGCGCAAGTTCTCACACTTGACGAGCGCCGATGGCGCGAACAAGCTTGCGCACGTGACACAGGAGGCGATCGCGATCGATGCTGAGCCGCCCGCGCCCGACGTGCAGGTCTTGTGTCAACTGATGGGTCAAGCCGACTACTGCATCCTGCCCGGGCTGGCGATGAACCTCCTGCTGCGTCGCCGCGACCGCAGCGCGCTGCTCGATTGGGAGGCATTTCAGGGAAGCTGGTCGCGACTGGAGGTCGACGGATACATGGCCGGCGGCGAGCGCTACCGTCGCCGCCGGCACGCCACGCTGAGCGCGCAGCAGGCCTGCAGCACGTTCCGCGTCGAGCCGCACCGCGAACGCGTGACGCACGACCCGTTGGACGGGGGCGTGGAGCGCCACGTTGCTCAGATCGAGGATGAGATCCTCTCCGGGGAGACGATGACGAGCATCCTCAGCTTGGCCCGCGAGGTCTTCGGGCGGCTGTCGCCGTCCTGCAACTGGCACATCGACGTCCACCCGCTCCGCGTCGAGATGGAGGACAGCGAGGTCGTCAGACCGACTCCTGAGGGCACGCATCGCAATGGAGTCAGCTTCGTGATGATGATCTTGATCGACCGCGCGAACGTCGGGGGCGGCGCGACGACGCTCGTCGATGCCGAGGGGAACCTGCGCGACAGCTTCACCCTGGTGGAACCGCTCGCGACCGCGATCGCCAACGACGAGCGGCTGCGCCACGGCGTCACTCCCACCTGCCAGCTGGACATCGATTGTCCGGCAAGCCGGGACACGCTGGCGATCACGTTTCGGCCTGTGTGCGACGCAGCCACGCGCCCGTGATCCTCCGGGAGCCGACGCTCGGCTTCGAGGAGAAGCTCTTCGTCGCCGATCCAGCGACGCGCGGCATGCCCGCTCACCGTTCGGACTTCTCGCATCTGAAGGTGGCCGTGGCCGGCGACCTCCTCGTCGACCACGACCTCTACGCCGAGCCGCGGAGGCTCTCCAGGGAAGCTCCGGTCATGGTCCTGCGCCACGTGCGCGACCACCTCGGCGCGGGCGGTGCCGCCAACGTCGCCCGCAACCTCCGCGCGCTCGGCTGCCAGGTCGGCGTGTTCGGGGTCGTCGGACGCGACGACGCCGGCAGCCGGCTGCTCGAGCTGCTCGAGCGGGAGTCGATCGCCACGAGCGGCGTGCTGGCGATCGACGGCTACGTCACCCCGACGAAGACGCGCGTCCTCGCGGCCGAGCCGCGCCGCGACGCGCAGCAGATCCTGCGCATCGATCGCGAGCCCGTACGTGCCGTCGAGGGAACGGACCGAGCGACCGTCGCGTCCGCCTTGCGGGCGGCCGCCGGCTCGCTGCACGCCGTCGTGCTGTCGGACTACGGATATGGCCTCGTCGGCGGCGAGATCGGCGACGTCGCGCGGGCGATCGCGGCTGCCGGTGGCGTCGCCGTGCTCGATCCGCGCGCCGCGGTGGGCGACCTGGGCGGGTTGACAGCCATGACGCCGAACCTCGAGGAGCTGGCGCGCTGCACGGGGCTGCGGCCCGAGGACCTGGACGGGCGCGCAGCGCTCGCGGCGGCTGCGCGGACACTGCTGAGGCTCGCCGGCTGCCGCTACGTGCTCGTCACTCGCGACAGCCTCGGCATGGCCCTGTTCGGCGCCGGGCTCCCGGCTCAAGGGACGTTCGTGGCCGCCTCCGGGACCGAGCGGATCAGCGACGTGCGCGGCGCGGGCGACACCGCGGCGGCGGTGTTCGCGCTCGCGCTCGCGGCGGGCCGGAGCGCACCGGACGCCATGGTCCTGGCCAACGCTGCCGCCGGCGTCGTCGTCCTCGAGCACGGCGCCGCGGTGTGCGGCGTCGATGAGCTTGACGGCGCCCTCGACGGCGCGCCGATGGCGCTGTGACCTCGAACCTACGCGGCACGCTCCATGTATGCGTGCGCCGCACCGAGGATGCGGTCTCCGGTCTCGGTGAGCCGTCCGTGGCGGCGCACGGTGTCATAGCCGGCATGGAAACCGCGGCGCTCGGCGGCCAGGCGCGATGTCATCAGAGCGCTGTCGGCCGCCGAGACGCCCGCCGGATCGGCCTGCAGCAGGCGGTCGTAGGCGTAGTGCACCCGCGCGCACACAAACGTCGCGTGAAAGACGCCGATCATGGGGCGCCCGTCGTGTCGCAACGGTGAGTCGAAGCGCTCGGCCAGCGGGTTCTCGACGAGCGGGTCATCGGTCGCGAGGCCGAACAGCAGCTGGTGCGCGGCCTCGTGCACAAGGCCCCCGACGGCGTCAAGCGCCGTCTGGTGGCGCGCGATGTTCAACACGACGGCACCCCACAGCATTGACGACGACGCTCCGCCGAAGTCACGAGTGGACGGTCTCGGGGCAGCCGCCCCGACGATCTCGACGATCAGCGCTCGCAGCTCGACGCCGAGCTCCGGCGCGGCACCGTCGATCAGATCCAGAGCCGTCGCCACAGCGTCCGCGAACGCGGGCCAAGCGCGTTGCGGCGGCGAGGCGAGCAGCGACGGCGGGTCGTTGGCGAGATCGAGCAGGCGTGCGAAGCGCGCAAGATCCGCGCCGAGCGCCCGCTCGGTGAACGGCACGACCCTCATGACGGGGACGCGTGCGGCGAGCGCGACCATCTCGCGCAGCAAGTCGCCCGCCTCGTCGTCGCGACCCGAGTGCAGCGCCAGCACCGCGTCGAAGTAGCGGCCGTACAGCGCCGGTGCGACGCGGTGAGCCTCGATCTCGTTCAGCGCTGCGGCGACCTCGAGGTCGCCGCAGCCCAGACGCTCGGCCGCGACGTCGTGGATGTGGCCGATGCTCGTGGCCAGCCCCGTGCGCATGCGCTCATCGAGTGTGGCCTGGCACGTCGATGAACCCGGGAGGAACACCTCGACGCCGAGCGCGTGACGACCGCGGCCGTGATTCGCTACGACGCGGGCGGCGCAGGCGCGTAGTCCGGCTCCGAGCCGACCTTGTTGTGCGCCGCGTCCAGCGATGCGCGCAGCGACGCGTCGTCTGCCCCGGCGGATGCGAGCTGATCGAGCCCGAGCAGCTTCGCGGGATCGAGATCGACGAGACGCGAGGCTGGCCCACCATCATGCACACTCATGGCTGAGACTCCTTTGGGTGAGGTTGACGGTCGCGAAGCTACAGACGCGCTGCGACGCTGAAAAGCACCCGAGTTCGGCAATTAGTGTGCAAGCGGCACGAGCCAGACGACGCCGAGCGGCGGCAGCGTGACCTCGGCCGAGCACGGCTGGCCGTGCCAGCCCAGCGGCTCGGCCTCGACGCCGCCGAGGTTGCCCGTGTCCGTCCCCCCGTAGAACGACGAGTCGGAGTTGAAGCGCTCGACCCACCGCCCGCCCGACGGCAGCCCCACCCGGTAGGCCGGCCGCGGCACCGGCGACAGATTGCAGATGCAGACCAGGACGTCCGAAGCCGGATCGGTACCCGCGCGCGCGAAGGCGACGACGTTCGCGTCCGCGTCGTTGGGCTCGATCCAATAGAAGCCGCGGTCGTCGAAGTCGACCTCCCACAGCGCCGGGGTGTCCTTGTAGACGCGGTTGATGTCGCGAACCAGCGACTGCATCCCGGCGTGCTCGCCGTGCTCGAGCAGGTGCCAGTCCAGCGAGCGCTCGGCGCTCCACTCCGCGTTCTGCGCGAACTCCTGGCCCATGAACAAGAGCTTCTTGCCGGGATGCGCCCACATGTACGCGTACAGCGAGCGCAGGTTCGCCATCTTCTGCCAGCGATCGCCCGCCATCTTGTCGATCAACGACCCCTTGCCGTGCACGACCTCGTCATGTGACAGCGGCAGGATGAAGTTCTCGGTGAACGCGTACACGAGCGAGAACGTCAGCTCGTGGTGGTGGTAGCGCCGGTGGATCGGGTCCTGCTCGAAGTACCCGAGCGTGTCGTGCATCCAGCCCATGTTCCACTTGAAGCCGAACCCGAGCCCGCCGAGGTACGTCGGGCGCGAGACTCCCGGCCACGCCGTCGACTCCTCGGCCGCCGAGATCACGCCCGGCTCGTCGCGGTGCAGGACCTCGTTGAGCTCCTTGAGGAACGCGACCGCATCCAGGTCCTCCCGGCCGCCGAACTGGTTCGGCGTCCACTCGCCGTGCTTGCGCGAGTAGTCGAGGTAGAGCATCGACGCGACCGCGTCGACGCGGATGCCGTCCGCGTGGAACTCGCGCGCCCAGAACAGCGCGTTGGCCACGAGGAAGTTGCGCACCTCGTTGCGCCCGTAGTTGAAGATCAGCGTCCCCCACTCGGGGTGCGAGCCGCGCTGCGGGTCGTCATGCTCGTACAGCGCGGTGCCGTCGAAGCGCGCCAGCGCCCAGTCGTCGCGGGGGAAGTGCGCGGGGACCCAGTCGAGGATCACGCCGATGCCATGCGCGTGCATCCGGTCGACGAACTCGCGGAACTCGTCGGGCGAGCCGTAGCGCGGCGTCGGCGCGTAGTACGACGTCACCTGATAGCCCCACGACCCGCTGAACGGGTGCCCCATCACCGGCAAAAGCTCGACGTGCGTGAAGCCGAGGTCGCTCACGTACGCGGCGAGCTCGTCGGCGAGCTCGGCGTAGGACAGCGAGCGGTTGCCCTCCAGCGGGTTCAGCCGCCACGAGCCGAGGTGTACCTCGTAGACCGACATCGGGCGGCCGAGCGGCGGGCCGTCCTTGCGCGCGGCGAGGTACTCGCCGTCGGTCCACTCGTAGCTCGAGCGGTGCACGATCGACGCCGTCTGCGGCGGCAGCTCGGTCTCGAACGCGAACGGGTCGGCCTTCTGCTTGAAGTCCCCGTTCTGCGTGCGGAGCTCGTACTTGTAGTGCGCGCCCTCGACGACGCCCGGGATGAACAGCTCCCAGACGCCGGAGCCGCCGAGCGCGCGCATCGGGTGCAGCGCGCCTTCCCAGTAGTTGAAGTCGCCGACGACCGACACCGAGCGCGCGGCCGGCGCCCAGACGGCGAACGACGTCCCGGTCACGCCGTCGATCTCGCGCACGTGCGCGCCCATCTTCGTCCACAGCTGCTCGTGGCGGCCCTCGCGGAACAGGTGCTCGTCGAGGTCGGTGAGGGTCGGCGCGAAGCGGTACGGGTCCTCGACCGTGAACGTGCTGCCGCCTGGGTACGTGACCTCGAGCGCGTAGGACAGCGGCAGCGTCGCGTCCTCGATCACGCCCTCGAACAGGCCGGAGGGATGCACCTTCTCGAGCTCGACACCGGCCGGCTGCACGACGACGGTATCGGCCGCCGGGCGCAGCGCCCGCACCACGACGCCGCCGCCGCCTGAGGAGTGCGCCCCGAGCAGCGCATGGGGGTCATGATGCTCGCGGGCGACGAGCCGGTCGATGTCGGTGGCGATGCTCATGATGTGATCTCGCTCTCCAGCAAACGGGCGATCCCGGCTACGGGAATCGGTACCCAGTCGGGTCGGTTGTTGAGCTCGTAGCGCAGTTCGTAGACCGCCTTCTCGAGCTCGAAGATCTGCAGCAGCTTCTCGATCGCCGGGCGGCCCGCGGGCAGCAGCGTCGGGTCGACGGCCTCGAGGTAGGCCTCGAGGAACGCGGTGCGCGCGTCGGCCTCCCAGCCGTCGGGCGCGGGCACGCCGCGCAGCAGCTGCGACGCCGACGCCGCGTAGGCGAACGACCGCAGCATGCCCGCGACGTCGCGCAGCGGCGAGCGTTTGCGGCGGCGCTCGAGCAGCGAGCGCGCGGGCTCGCCCTCGAAGTCGAGGATGATCCAGCGAGCGTCGCTCAGCAGCGTCTGGCCGAGGTGGTAGTCGCCGTGGTGGCGGATGAGCCGCCCGCCCACGCCGACGTGCGACATGAGCTGCAACCGCTCGCGCACCTCCTCGCCGCGGCCCATGATCGGCTCGAGCGCGGGGGCGCCGTCGGGCAGGTCGATGAACACGCGCTCGATCTGCTCGTCGATCGTGGCGGTCAGCAGGGACAGCGCCTCGTTGGACGGCTCCTCGGGCGCGAAGGCGGGGTCCTCGCCGTCGGACGCGAGCACGCTGTGCATCTCGCCGGTCGCCGTGCCGAGCTCGCCGATGCGCGTCAGGATCCCGCCGGGGTCGTCGAGCGCGAGCTCCCAGCCGTCGCGCGCCTCGCCGACGAACTCCTGCAGGACGCCGAGCGTGGCGTGCATGAGGTCGCCGGAGAACTCATACCAGCCCGCGAGCGCCGCGATGTTCGGGAACTCCCGCGCGGAGAGGAAGCGCAGCATCTCGAGCTCGGGGTTCACGCCCGGCTCAAGGCGGCGGAACACCTTCAGCACGAGCTCGTCGCCGAAGACGACCGACGAGTTGGACTGCTCGGCGCCCATCGGGCGCATGTGGCCGGTCGGGGTGACGCCGCCGTGAAACGAGACGCCGTCGACCGCCACCTCCCCGCCCATGAGCCTGCCGAGCACCTCGACGGAGCCCGGCTGGCCGGGCAGCAGTTGGTACAGCTCGTGCGTGCCGGCCTGAAAGCGCGCCTCGACGAGCTCGAGCGCGAGCGCCGGCTCGGCGGACAGCTCGACGCGCTCGAGGATGTTCAGGCCCGCGATCTCGCGCGCCTTGGAAGCGAACCAGCGCTGCTGGACGATCCAGTCCTCAAGCGGCGGGGTGACGTCGTCAGGAAGGCTCATTCAGCCCTCGTCCTCCTCGAGCAGGAACCAGAAGAAGCCGCGCGGCGCGAGCGTCAGCAGATAGGGCAGCTCGCCGATCTTCGGAAAGCGCGAGCGGCCGAACATCTCGACCGGGCGGCGGCCGTTGTACCAGGACAGGTCGAGCTCGACGGCCTGCGCCGAGCGCGCGAGGTTGTGCACGCACAGGACGACATCGTCCTCGTAGGTCCGGATGCAGGCGAAGATCCGCGGGTTGCCGGGCGTCAGCGCCTCGAACGTGCCGAGGCCGAACACCGGGTGCTCCTTGCGCAGCGCGATGAAGCGCCGCATCCAGCGCAACAGCGACGACGGCGCGCGCAGTTGCGCCTCGACGTTGACGGCCTGAAAGCCGTACACGGGATCCATGAGCGGGGGCGCGTAGAGCTGCGCGAAGTCGGCGCGGCTGAAGCCGCCGTTGCGATCGCCCGTCCACTGCATCGGCGTGCGCACGCCGTCGCGGTCGCCGAGGTAGACGTTGTCGCCCATCGCGATCTCGTCGCCGTAGTACAGGACCGGCGAGCCCGGCAGGCTGAAGAGCATCGCGTGCAGCAGCTCGATCTCGTCGCGGCCGCCGTCCATGAGCGGGGCCAGCCGGCGGCGGATGCCGACGTTGAGCTTCATCCGCGGGTCCTTCGCGTACTCGGAGTACATGTAGTCGCGCTCCTCGTCGGTGACCATCTCGAGCGTCAGCTCGTCGTGGTTGCGCAAGAACAGGCCCCACTGGCAGTTGGAGGGGATGTGCGGCGTCTGGGCGAGGATCTCGAGGATCGGCGCGGCCTCCTCGCGGCGCAGGCCCATGAACATCCGCGGCATGACCGGGAAGTGAAACGCCATGTGGCACTCGTCGCCGTCGCCGAAGTAGTCCACGACGTCCGCCGGCCACTGGTTGGCCTCGGCGAGCAGGACCTTGTCGGGGTACTCCGCGTCGACGACCGAGCGCACCTCCTTGAGGAAGGCGTGCGTCTCGTCGAGGTTCTCGCAGTTCGTGTCGTCGCGCTCGTACAGGTAGGGCACGGCGTCCAGGCGAAAGCCGTCGAGGCCGAGCTCCAGCCAGAAGCGCAGGACGTCGAGCATCGCCTCGCGCACTTCGGCGTTGTCGTAGTTGAGGTCGGGCTGGTGATGGAAGAAGCGGTGCCAGTAGTAGGCGCCGGCCTTCTCGTCCCATGTCCAGTTCGACGTCTCGGTGTCGACGAAGATGATCCGCGCGCCGTCGTAGCGCGTCGGGTCGTCCGACCAGACGTACCAGTCGCGCTTGGGCGAATCCTGACTCGAGCGCGCTTCCTGGAACCACTCGCAGTCCGACGACGTGTGGTTCATGACGAGATCCGCGATGACGCGGATGCCGCGCTCGTGCGCCGCGTCGATGAACGCCTTGACGTCCTCGATCGTGCCGTAGTCCGAGTGCACCTTGTAGAAGTCGGCGATGTCGTAGCCGCCGTCGCGGCCGGGCGACTCGTACATCGGCAGCAGCCAGATGCAGGTGACGCCGAGCCACTGCAGGTAGTCGAGCTTCTCGGTCAGGCCGCGGAAGTCGCCGTGCCCGTCGCCGGTGCCGTCGAAGAACCCGCGCAGGTGGATCTCGTAGAAGATCGCGGTCTTGAACCACGTCGGGTTTGACTCAAACCAGTGGCCGGCCGTATCGGGGGGCGTGCTCATGTCACCCGCAGGAGGTGAGCGACCCGGTAGGGGTCCAGGCGCACGAAATTGCGCCCCATGCGCCAGTCGAAGCTCTCGCCGGAGAGCAGGTCGGTCACGGTGAAGACGGGCGGCAGGCCGAGGCCGTAGGGGACGACGACGACGCCCTCCTGCGCGTTGACCGGGTCGAGCGTGACGACCGAGATGATCGTGTTGTCCTCCGTGCGCTTGGCGTAGGCGATGAGCGCGTCGTTCTCGGTCGTGAGGAACTCGATGTTGTCCAGGCGCTGCAGGGCCGGGTTCTCGCGGCGGATGGTGTTCATGCGCGAGATGAGCGTGAGCAGCGGGCCGTCAAGCTTGCGCGCCTTGATCTCGTACTTCTCGGAGCGGTCGTACTCCTCGCTGCCCAGGCGCACCGGCGTGCGCTCGAAGCTCTCATAGCCCGAGTAGACGCCGTAGCTCGGGCTGAGCGTCGCGGCGAGCACGAGGCGGCTCGCGAACTTCGGCGGCCCGCCGACCTGCAGCTCCTCGGTGAGGATGTCGGGCGTGTTGACGAAGAAGTTCGGCCGGTAGTACTCCTGCATGCCGCTCGTGGCGAGCTCGGTGACGTAGTCCGTCAGCTCCCACTTCGAGCTCTTCCACGTGAAGTACGTGTAGGACTGGTTGAAGCCCACCTTCGCGAGCATCTTCATGACCGCCGCGCGGGTGAACGCCTCGGCGAGGAAGACGATCTCCGGGTGCTCGGCGTGGATCTCCGCGATGAGCCACTCCCAGAACGCGAACGGCTTCGTGTGCGGGTTGTCGACACGGAAGACCTTGACGCCGTGGTCGACCCAGAACGCGACGATGTCGCGCAGCGCCTCCCACAGGCCGCGCCAGTCCTCGCAGTCGAAGTTGACGTTGTAGATGTCCTGGTACTTCTTCGGCGGGTTCTCGGCGTACTTCAGCGTCCCGTCGGGGCGGCGGTTGAACCACTCGGGGTGCTCGGTGAGCCACGGGTGGTCGGCGGAGCACTGGATCGCGAAGTCCAGCGCGACGTCGATGCCGTGCTCCTGGGCGGTCGCGACGAGCGCGTCGAAGTCGGCCATCGTGCCGAGGTCCGGGTGAAGCGCCGTGTGCCCGCCCGTCTCGGAGTCGCCGATGGCCCATGGCGAGCCGGGGTCGCCGGGTCCCGCGGTGAGCGCGTTGTTGGGGCCCTTGCGGTTCGTCACGCCGATCGGGTGGATCGGCGGCAGGTAGAGCACGTCGAAGCCGAGCTCGGCGAGCTCGGGAACGCGCTTGGCGACGCCCGGCAGGCCGCCCCACGAGCGCGGGAAGAGCTCATACCAGGCGCCGAAGCGGGCGCGCTCGGGATCGACGTCGACGTGCAGCTTGCGCTCCATCGTCGTCGCGCGGCTGCGGTCGAGGTGACGGCCGACGGCCTCGAGCAGATCGGGATCGAGCAGCGCCTGGTGCGCCTCGTCGGCGGTGCCGGACGTCAGCGCCGCGAGCGCGGTGGCGATGAGCGTGGCGTCGTCGCCCTTCGCGCGCTCGACCGCCTGCTCGAGCAGCACGACGCCCTCCGACAGCTCGCCCGACAGGTCGGACTGGCCGACCTCGAGCTTGCGCCGCATCTCCTCGCGCCAGCCGGCGAACGGGTCGATCCAGGCCTGCACGGTCCACGTGTAGCGTCCAAGGCTCGTGACCTCGAACTCGCCCGCCCAGCGATCACCCGCGACGTGGGCGTCGACCCGCCGCAGCGGGCGCTCGTGCCAGCTCCTCGAGCCCGGCTCGCAGAAGCGCACGACGGCGCGCACGACGTCGTGGCCGTCGCTGAAGATGTCGGCCGAGACCTGCATGGTCTCGCCGGTCGTGCGCTTCGCGGCGAAGCGCCCGCAGTCGATCATCGGCTCGGGCGCGACGATCTGGATCCGCGGTGGCGCGGCCTTGGGAGCGATCTTCGGCTGTGGTTTCGGGGTCTTGGGCGCGGGCATCCCCACTCACTCTCTCCGTTCGAGGCCCTTCGTAACGTGAACGTTCTAGAAACCCGCTCATCGGGCGTGCAGCTGCATCCGACGTCGCTGGCGTCCGGGACGCTCGGCGACGACGCCTATCGGTTTGTCGACTGGCTCGAGCGTGCCGGCCAGTCGTGGTGGCAGATGCTGCCGCTGGGGCCGCCGGACCGCGCACGGTCTCCGTACAAGTCCTCGTCTGCGTTCGCCGCCTGGCGGGGCCTGCTCGCTGAGCCCGCGGCGAAGGTTAGCGACGACGAGCTCGACGACTTCCGCGCGCGCGAGTCGTTCTGGATCGGCGACTGGGAGCGCTTCGCGGGCGGCCGCCGCGCGGTGGCCGACCAGGTGCGCTTCGCGCGCGAGTGGGGCGCGCTGCGCACGTACGCCAACGAGCGGGGCGTCGGCCTCATCGGCGACGTGCCGATCTACGTCGCGCCGGGCGGTGCCGACCACCTGGCGTGGCCGTCGCTCTTTCGCGACGGCGAGGTCGCGGGCGTGCCGCCCGACGCGTTCACCGACCTCGGCCAGTTCTGGGGCAACCCGCTGTATGACTGGCCGGCGCTGCAGCGCACGCGCTATCGCTGGTGGACCGAGCGGCTGCGGCGGACGTTCGCGCTCTTCGACGTGACGCGGATCGACCACTTCCGCGGCTTCGTCGCGTACTGGGCGGTGCCTGCGACGGCGAAGGACGCGCGCGGCGGGCGCTGGGTGCGCGGCCCGGGTCGCGCCGTGTTCGACGCCGCCGCGGCAGAGCTGGGCGCGCTGCCGGTCATCGCGGAAGACCTCGGTGTCATCACCGAGCCCGTGACGCGGCTACGCCGGTCGCTCGGCTTCCCCGGCATGGTGATCATCCAGTTCGGCTTCGATCCCGAGGACCCCGACGGTCCGCACCGGCTCGAGCATCACGAGGCCGACAGCGTCGTCTACTCCGGCACGCACGACCACGACACGCTGCGCGGCTGGTATCAGACGCTGCCCTCGCAGATCCGCGACGTCGCCCGCGCGCAGATCGCCGCGTGCGGCTTCGCGGACGACGACCCGTGGTGGGCGCTCATCCGCCTGACGTTCAGCTCGCCGGCGCGGCTGGCGATGCTCCAGGCGCAGGACGTGCTCGGCCTCGCCAGCGAGGCGCGGATGAACATCCCGGGCCGGGCGACGGGCTCGTGGCGCTGGCGGATGGCCCCGGGCGCCCTGACCGGCGAGCACGCCAAGCGGCTGCGCGCGGCGACGGAGGAAGCCGGCCGGCTGACCTGAGCCGTCCATGCGCTCGGCATCGAGCCAGTCGAGCCGCGTGCCTTCGGTTCAGCCTCGCGACGCAGGCTCAGGGCACGAGCACGAGCGCATCCGCATGCGCCGGTCGCACCACCGCGAAGTGCCGGTGGTCGAGCGTCGCCACGGTCCGCTCGCCGATGCGCTCCAGCAAGGCGATCACGCTCGCGTCGACGACGCCGAGGCGCAGGTCCGCGTACTGCTCCTGCAGCTCACGGCATCGCTCGAGGTCGCCGATCGTCGGCTGCTGCACGGTGTAGGCGCCAGCGAGGAGATCGTCGAGAAAGGCCAGCCATACGTCGCCTCCGAGGCGCTCGTGGCACCAGTAGTCGAGCTCGGCCAAGACGAGGCCGGGAACGACGAGGTCGGCCGTGCTCGTCTCGATGAGCTCGACGCAACGGGTGTGGTCGGGGTCGGCACGATCCAGGGCGGCGAGCAGCGGCCCCGTGTCAAGGACCAGGGGCATCGGTCAGGAACGGGGCGGGAGCGCTATCGGCTCGGAGGCGACCTCCGCAGCCGAACGTCCGTCCGTCGAGGCGCCGAGCCCCAGGCGTGGCCGTCGCGCGGAGCGCAGCGCGGCGGCTTTCTCGCTGATCGCCTCGGCAAGGACCGTCGTCAGCGATACGCCGCGGCGGCGCGCTTCGGCTTCCAGCGTGTCGAGCGCATCGGTGGGCGCCGAGACGCTGGTGCGACGATTCATGATGCGTGATGCTACTCCGCGTCGGTCGGCGGGCTGACGCCCGTCCGCCGGGCGGCACGTCAGAGGTGGCGCAGCGGGCTGATGCCCTGCTCGGCGAGGCGCCGCAGCTCCTTGAACTGCATCGAGGTCAGCGGCTCGCTGCGCCGCAGCGCGCGCTGCTCGGCGCGCGTCAGCCGAGCGCCGTCGAGCGCGGGTGGCCGCTGCGGCGCAACGGCGTTGGCGGATGTCGGTCGCTGCGTTGCCACGATGGCCCCCTGCGTCTCGTCGGTCGCCTCCGTGCTACGCAGGCGTCCCCGACGCCCGCTCCGTTTCTTGGCGCGTCGCTACCCCGGGCCGTTGGCGCCCAAACGCGACCGTTCGGACGGATGCTCTTAGATCTCGCGGAACTCGGCGACGAGCGCATCGCCGGCGGCACCCACGAGCTTGCCGACGATCGGGTGGACGACCAGGCCGGCGACCGAGCCCGCGAGCTTGGGCAGGTTGTCCGCGAACCAGCGCCCGACGCTGCGGATCGTCGAGACGTCCGGCTCGTCGGCGAGCGTCGCCTGCTCGAGCGCGCTGACCTGCTCGAGCGCGGCCACGCGCTGGCCGGCGGGCACGTCGGCCGTGACGACCTGCTCCTTGAGCTGCGCGAACAGGTCGCGCAGCTCGCCGAGCTCGGCCCGGGTCACCGTCGTCGTCGTGACGGTCTGCGTCTGGACGTTGGCGTTGCCGACCGCGACCTGGCCGTTGCTCACGGTGCCGCTGATCGTCGCGTTGATCGATCCGTCCGTGGTGGGCGCGACCTCGTCCGGCGCGCGTCGTCGCAGTCTCATGGCGTTGCCTTTCTCGGGTGGGCGATCATGGGTGCAGCGGCGCGAGCAGCCGGGCGAGGATGCCCGAGGTAGCCGAGCCGCAATGCAAGCGTTCCAGCAGCTCGGTCACGTGGTCCAGCGACTCGCTGACGACGATGGCCAGCTCGAGCGCGAGGACCCGGGGCGCGAGCCCCAGCTCCTCGCGGACGAAGGTCACGATCGCGGCGAAGTGATCGCATGTCGGGCTCGGCTGGCTGGTGGTGACGACCTGGCTCGCGCCGTACGTAGCTGCGACGGCGACGCTGGCCGGGAGCTTCGGCTTCGCGTCGGAGTGGTCGTCGAGCGAGTCGAGGACGGGGGTCGTGTCGATGGGGTCGTGATCGGGCGTACCGGTTTCGCTCGGATCGACGTCGATCACGTCGCCGTCCTTTCCGACCGCGGAGCCGTCGTCGCCGGGCGCGGCACCGGGGGGCATGCCCCGGGACGGTTCGTCGCCGGGCCGTCCGGCGGCCGTCCGGGCGGCGAGCGGGTCGGCGGCGGGCGCGCGGGCACCGCCGGACTTGCTCGTGTCGGCGCCGCGATCCGCGCTCGTCTGCCGCGGCGTCTGCGTGCCGGCGCAGGAGGCCGTGCCCGAGCAGGTGGCGGTCGTGGCGCAGCCCGCGCGGGCCCCGCACCGCGCCGATCGCACGTGCCGATCCTGATGCAGGTCCGACGTGGCATCGAGCGCGACGTCCCGGGTCGACGCACCGCCGCCCATGAAGGGCGTCGTCGCAGCGATGACGCCGACGAGCACGAGCACGGGAACGAGCGCCCACAGCAGGGGCCAGGAAGCGGGGGCGAGCAGGCTGCCGCCGAGCCCGCCGGTCCAGCCCGCCGCTCCCCCGCCACCGCCACCGGCCGGACCGGATCCGAACGGGGAGAGGTCGTTGGAGCCGTCCGGCGCTCCGGGACCACCCGGCAGGAAGCGCATGTTGTGGCGCGTGTTCGCGGCGCCCAAGCGATCGCCGAGACGCTCGCGCAGCGACAGGGCGTCGCGAAGCAGACCGCGGGCGGCGAAGCCCTCCTCGAGGCACAGCGCGCGCGTCCCGAGCTGATGAAGCGCCCACGCCTCGCCGGCGCGGTCGCCGATCGCCCGCGCGGACCCGAGTCCGATCTCGAGGATCGTGCGCCATGCATCCCACATCCCGGCGCGCGCGGCGATCGTGTCGCTGGCGCGCGCGAGCCGCAGCACGTCGGCGTGCGGAGCCGCCGTCTGGCCCCAGCGAAGCAGCGCCACGATCGGGTCGAGGTCGTCGCGCGGTCGCTTGGGGTCGACGGCACCGCGCTCGGCGCGGTCGCTGAAGTACGCCAGCAGGTTGTGGCGCACGAGCACCGCCTCGCTCTCGCCGAGCAGCGACGAGCTCGGCGCGGTCGCGCTGTAGCGCGGGCTGTGCGACTGCGTCAGGCCGCGATCCTCGAGGCGTGCGAGCCGCGCGGCGGCGTCCGGCTGCCCGGAGAGCTCGGCCAGGTGCGCGTTGCCCAGCGGCACGCCGTCGAGCGCTGCCGTGAGCTTCAGCAGGTCGCGGTCGGCCGGTGTCAGGTCGGAGAGATCCTGCGGCGCCGGCGGGGCGAGCGATCCCGGGTCGTTCGAGCGCGTCGCCGCACGCAGCCGCTCGGCATCCTTGACGAGCTGCTGTGGCAGCCCGTCCAGCGCGAGCCAGCGCTGCGTGAACCCGGCCCGCTCAGGTCCACTCAGCGGGCGTCGCAGCCGCGCTTCGAACAGCGCCAGCGCGGCGTCCTGTGGCAGCCCGCGCAGCTCGGCGCCCTCGCCGGCGCTCCACAGCGTCCGGTCGGGGGAGCTCAGCACGAACGCCGACATCGGCACGGTGTCGAGGAGCGTTTCGAGGTCGTCCTCGTCGAGGCCGACGTCGTCGAGCACGAAGAGCACCTCCCACCCGGCGAGGTCGCAGGCGAGCTGACCGGGTGTGCGCTTTGTCGGAATCTCACTTTCGAAGAGAAAGTCAAACAGTGCCTGCAACAGGTCGTCGAGGGTTGTGCCGGAGGCGCGGAAGTACACGACGCCCTCCGGACAGGCGCTCGAGCTCGCGTGTGCGACATGGCGCAGCAGCGCCGTCTTGCCGGCACCCCGGCGGCCGTGGAACTGCACGGGCTCACGGCCGGCGATCGTGTCGCGGGCGAGCAGGATCTCGCTGTCGCGACCAAACAGATCGCCCTGCGTGCGCGGGAGGACGCAGATCGTCTCGCGCGCCTGCGGCGGCCGATGGGCGGACTGGTTGATGATGCAGTCGCCGCCACCTGTCGAGATCTGCGTGTTGCCGTTGCCGACTGCGACCATCGAGTCTTGGACCGTGCCACTCAGGTCTGCGGTGACGGTGGCGGCCGGCGGGGTGGGGACCAGCGCCAGGGGTGGATGAGGGACGGCCGGAGCAGCGGCCCACTCATTCTCTATTTGTGTTTGGTGGGCCATGGTGCCCACCCTGCCGAGCAGCAAACTCCTTGACCGTGATAAAGCTCACAGCACGACCGTGAACAATTACATGTATCAATCGCCCCGTCCGCCCCTCGGGCCCTTGCGCGAATCACGGGCGTAGACTGCCGTCGCCATGGCAGCCCCCGCCACCGCCGAGGCGATCCGCGACGTCAACACGCGCTATCACGACGCGGCGGCCGAGCACTACGACACGAAATGGGGCGTCGACTACGGCGAGGTCGGGCGCAACCAGGTCCGCGGCAAGCTGCACAAGCTGCTCGGCAAGCCGCTGCCGCGCTTCGAGCGCTCGCTGGAGATCGGGGCCGGCACCGGCTACTTCACGCTGAACATGCTGCAGGACGGCACCGTGCGCGAGGCGACCGCCACCGACATCTCGCCGGGGATGCTCGACGCCCTGCAGGCCAACGCCCGGCGCATCGGCGTGAGCGTGCGGACGGTCGCGTGCGACGCCGAGCGGCTGCCGTTCCCGGACGCGTCGTTCGACCTCGTGCTCGGGCACGCCGTCCTGCACCACCTCCCCCATCTCGACCAGGCCTTCGCCGAGTTCGAGCGGGTGCTGAAGCCCGGCGGGCGCTTCCTCTTCGCGGGCGAGCCGTCGCGCACCGGCGATCGCATCGCCGCCTACCCGAAGGGCGCAGGGCTGCGGCTCGCGCCCCTGTGGCGCACGGTCGTCGGCGCGCGCGCAGCGGAGGGCTACGACGAGCGCGACAGCCACGGCGCGTGGCCCGAGGAGCCGGGCAACCTCGACGGCGAGTCGCTCGAGCCGTTCGTCGACGTGCACGCCTTCGAGCCCGACGCGCTCGGCGCGTGGGCGCGCGGCGCCGGCTTCGACGACGTCGAGGTGCGCGGCGAGGAGCTGCTGGCGAACTGGTTCGGCTGGATGAACCGCACGCTCGAGGCGACCGCGCGGCCGGACGACATCCCGTGGCTGTGGCGCCAGTACGCCTTCCGCGGCTACCTGCTGCTGCAGCGCCTCGACGTCGCGCTGCTCGAGGGGCGGCTGCCGCCGGCGGTGTTCTACAACCTCATGATCGCGGGCCGCAAGCGCGCGTGAGGCGGTCAGCGTGAGCTCGAGCGCCTCCTCCTCCGCACCGGCCCAGCGGCGGCTGGGGCTCGTCGCCCTCGGCGACAGCATCACCTACGGCGAGGGCTCGATGGCGCTCGGCGTGACGCCGCTGTCGTGGGCGCAGTGGCTCGCCCGCGCGCTGGACCTGCCGTACACGTGCTACGCGTTCAACGGCGCGACCGCAAGCGACATCCTGCGCGAGCAGCTCCCGCGCGTGCGCGCCGAGTACGACGTCGTGGCGCTCTACGCGGGCGTCAACGACGTGCGCAGCCCGGCCTTCGACGTGGCGGCCTACGAGCGCGACCTCGACGCGGTCGCGGCGGGCCTGCGACCGCGCGCCACGCGCCTGCTCATGCTGACGCTGCCGCACGACCTCGGCCGGCCGACGTCCGCGCCCAAGCCGCTGCATGCGAGCGCGGCGGTACGGCGCGTCGCCGAGCGCCATCGGGCCGTCGTCGCCGACCTGTCGGACTTCGGCGGCTGGACGCTCGTCCTCCCCGACGTCGTCCATCCCACGGCGGTCGGCCAGGTCGAGATCGCCGACCGGGCGGCGCGTGCCTTGGGCGCTCCGGTCCTCCCCTCGTCGCTGGCCGGCGAGCGCAGCGGCCCGGACGCGCGCTACGCGCCGCAGCACGCGCGCGCCCTCGCCCGCGACCTCGCGCGGCGAGCCCGCGAGCGCGTGCGCCCGCCGGGCTGAGCTGCGCCGTGCGCCTCCTCGGAGCCCTCACCCGGCGCGACCGCCACGCGGGTGTCCTGCGCGGCGAGGGCGTGCGCGTCGGCCGCGACGTCGGCCTGCAGGTCGCGCCGGGTGGGGAGCTTGTGCTCGGCGACGGCTGCAGCGTCGGCCAGTGCACGAGGATCGTCGTCGCGCCGGGCTGTCGCGTCGAGCTGGGCGCGAGCGCCGTGCTCGGCGAGCGCTGCACGATCGTCGCGCACAGCGGCGTGTCGATCGGCGCGGGCGCGCAACTCGGTCACGGCGCGGTGATCGTCGACTTCGACCACGTCATCGACGACGTCGAGCGCCCGATCCGCGAGCAGGCGCTCGCGTCGACGCCCGTGACGATCGGCGACGGTGCGGCGATCGGGCTCGGCGCGAGCGTCCTGCGCGGCGTCACCGTCGGGGCGCACGCCGTCGTCGACCCGCACGCGGTCGTGACGCGCGACGTGCCACCGGGCGCGCACGTCGGCGGCGTGCCGGCCAGGCCCGTCGCGCCCCCGGGCGTGTGACGTCCGCCTCCGCGGGCCGTGTGCGTCGCGCGGGTCGCGCGCCGCCAGCGGGCTTGCACCACGCAGGTGTGAGTCCCGCCACCTTGGGTGCCTTTGCGCCGCGCGCACCGGCGCCTAGGTTGGCGTTCGTGAACACAGAGCAGCAGATGGCGGTGGCGCGCGCGTATGTCACGGCGCGCCAGAACGGCATGGCGACGGTGCTCCCCCGCCGCCGCCAAATCGCCCCGCCCCAGGTCGACGAGGTGCCGTCCGGGTCCGCCGATGGCGCTGCCATCGGGCGCGGCGCACAGTAGCTCGAGCTCGCACCCGGCGAGCTCGAGCTCGACCTCGCGTCCCCGCCCGCTCGCCTCACCCTCGTAACGGTGTGCGACCCTGCGCCGATGGACGCGGGGACGGCGGCGCTGCTGGCCGGGGCGGGGTTCGGCGCCGGCGCCGTCAACGCGGTCGGTGGCGGCGGGTCGCTGATCTCGTTTCCGGCGCTGCTCGCGGCGGGCTACCCGAGCATCACGGCGAACGTGACGAACTCGATCGCGCTGCTGCCCGGCTACCTCGGCGGCTCGCTCGCCTACCGCCGCGAGCTGGCCGTCCAGCGCGAGCGGATCCGCGCGCTGGCGCCGACGGCCGCGCTCGGCGCCGCCGCGGGCGCGGCGCTGCTGCTCGTCAGCCCGGCGTCGGTCTTCGAGGCGATCGTGCCGTGGCTCATCCTCGCGGCATGCGCGCTGCTCGCGCTGCAGCCGCGCGCGGCGGCGCTCGCGCAGCGCCACGCCGGGGGCGCGGGGTCCGGCGCCACGCTGCATGCAGGCCTGTTCGTCGCGACCGTCTACGGCGGCTACTTCGGCGCCGGCCTGGGGATCGTGCTGCTCGCGCTCCTTGGCGTCCTCGTGCCCGACGAGCTGCAGCGCCTGAACGCGCTGAAGGGGCTGCTCTCGCTGCTCGTCGCGGTCGTCAGCGCGCTCGGGTTCGCGCTCTTCGGCCCGATCGCGTGGGACGCGGCGCTCGTCGTCGGCGTGGCGTGCCTGGCGGGTGGCGTCGCCGGCGTGCGCATCGCGCGGCGGCTGCCCGCGCCCGTGCTGCGCGCGATCGTGATCGCCTTCGGCGTGGCCGTCGCGATCGCCCTGCTGCTGTAGGCGCGCCAATCCGGTAGAAAGCGCAGATGGACTCGCTGCGCGGACAGCTCCTGATCGCCGGTGCGACGCTCCCGGACCCGAACTTCGCGCGGACCGTCGTGCTCGTCTGCGAGCACAGCGAGGAGGGCGCGCTCGGCCTCGTCCTCAACCGCGCCGGCGACCTGAGCGTCGCCGAGTCCGCGCCCGAGCTGACCGAGCTCATCGGCGACGACGGCACGATCGACGAGGGCGGGCCGGTGCAGCCCGAGGCGCTGCTCGTGCTCGCCGAGTTCGACGACGTCTCGCACGCCGCGATCCAGGTCGTGGGGGCGGTCGGCCTGATGGGCGACGGCAACGAGATCGAGGACATCGCCGGCGCGACGAAGCGCGCGCGGGTGTTTCACGGCTACGCGGGCTGGGGCCCCGGCCAGCTCGACGCGGAGCTCGCTCGCGACGACTGGTTCGTCGCTCCCGCCGGCATCGACGACATCTTCGATCCGGACGCCGAGGAGCTCTGGCAGCGCGTGCTCGCGCGCAAGGGCGGGCACTTCGCGGTCGTCGCGCGGATGCCGGTCGACCCGTCGGTCAACTGAACGCTGCCGACCGGCTACTACGCGCGGCCGCAGGTTCGGGCGGGTGTACTAGGGTCGGGCCATGGCCGAGACGACGAAGTTCCTCCTCTCCGAGGACGCGATCCCGACCCACTGGGTGAACCTCCTCCCCGACCTCCCCGGCGACCCGCTGCCGCCGCTGAACCCGCGCACGCTGGACCCCGCGGGCCCGACCGACCTCACCCCGATCTTCCCGGTCGAGCTCATCATGCAGGAGGTCTCGGGAGAGCCGGAGATCGAGATCCCCGAGCAGGTGCGCGAGGTCTACAAGCTCTGGCGCCCGTCGCCGCTGTTTCGCGCGCGCCGCTTGGAGCGGGCGCTCGGCACGCCCGCGCACATCTACTACAAGTACGAGGGCGTCTCGCCCGCCGGCTCGCACAAGCCGAACACCGCGGTGCCGCAGGCGTACGCCAACGCGCAGGCGGGCGTCAAGCGGCTCACGACAGAGACCGGCGCCGGCCAGTGGGGCTCGTCGCTCGCGTTCGCGTGCAGCCTCTTCGGCCTCGAATGCGAGGTGTTCATGGTCGGGTCCTCCTACGACCAGAAGCCCTACCGGCGCTCGATGATGCAGACGTGGGGCGCGACCGTGCACCGCTCGCCGTCCGATCGCACGGAGTCCGGGCGCGCGAACGCGTCGCACCCGACGGGCTCGCTGGGCATCGCGATCTCCGAAGCGGTCGAGATCGCCGCGCAGGACCCCGACGCCAACTACGCGCTCGGCTCGGTGCTCAACCACGTGCTGCTGCACCAGACGGTCATCGGCCAGGAGACGATCGCCCAGATGGAGATGGCCGGCGAGGAGCCCGACGTCATCATCGGCTGCGTCGGCGGCGGCTCGAACTTCGGCGGGCTGACGTTCCCGTGGATCCGGCGCAAGCTGCGAGCGGGCGGCTCCGGCCCCCGCTTCCTCGCCGTCGAGCCCGCGGCGTGCCCGACGCTGACCAAGGGCGTCTACGCCTACGACTTCGGCGACACCGCCGGCCTCACGCCGCTGATGGCGATGTACACGCTCGGCCACGACTTCGTCCCGCCGCCCGTGCACGCCGGCGGGCTGCGCTACCACGGCGACGCGCCGATGGTCTGCGCGCTGCTGAAGGCCGGCATGCTCGAGGCGAGGGCCTACCGCCAGAACGAGACCTTCGCGGCGGCGCTCGAGTTCGCGCGCCACGAGGGGATCATCCCGGCGCCCGAGCCCGCGCACGCCATCCGCGCGGCGATCGACGAGGCGCTCGAGGCGAAGGAGGCCGGCGAGGAGCGGGTCATCCTGTTCGGGCTCTGCGGCCACGGCAACTTCGACCTCGCCGCGTACGACGCCTACCTCGCCGGCACGCTCGAGGACCCTGAGTTCTCCCAGGACGACATGGACGCCGCCGTCGCGGCGCTGCCCGCGGGAGCGCCCAGCGTGGCGTAGTCACCGGCCGGCCTGCGTCACCGCGTACCGCAGTCAGCGCTTGGGCGCGAGGAGCAGCACCATCCGTTGCGCGTGTGCCGACAACCATCGCTGCCAAGCGACGATCTTCCAGAAAGTCGTCGTAGCAACCACATCAGTAGGGATTGGTCTGCGCACAGATCGCTGAATTGGTACGTTGACATCGGTCGGCTGTGAGTGAATCCTGTGTTTCCTGACATTCACTGCAAGGAGGCGCACGATGAGCTCGACTTTCACACGAACAACGAAACGACTGACGTTCTACACCGCCGTCGCCGTCGCGATCGTCCTGGCCCACGCCACGATCTCGTCCGCCGCGTCGGGCGGAGGATGTGGCAACACGCTCACCGTATACGGCGGCACGGTGAAGGCGTGCATCAGCGCGCCCGGGTACGCACACGGTCGGGGCGACGGCTACGTGAGCTACGCCCCCAACCAGCCCGGCTGCACACTGACCTTCCGCCTGTGGAACGCCGCCAACGTGCTGCAATACATGAACTCCGCTACGTGCGCGGGAGCCGGGGCGCACCCGATCCTCGACTTCCATGCCTGGGGTGGGAGCTACCACACCACGCTGGAGGTCCGGATGGCCGGCCGAGCGACGGTCACCGCGTACAGCCCTGGTCTGACGCTGCCCTAGCAAGGGAGCCGTCAGGTCCGCACCGCGAGTAGTCCCATACGGCGCGACACGCATCCTCGGCGATCGTGCCGCTCCCAGATCGCGGACGTTCACCGATCCAACTGCCCCTGGTCGTCTCCGGCTTCACCCGTGACCTCTCGGTCACGCCTCACCGCCAACCCCAACCCAACCCACCCCACATCCCATGGAGGCCCAACCGGCCATGCGACGTTCTATCCGTATCAACGATCACGCCGGCCGACGTAAGCTGGCGATCCTGCTCACCGCAACGCTGATGGGGCTGACCGCTGCCGGTGGCGGCGCGACCGCGGCCCAGGCGAGCATGAGCGAGTGCCCGGTCGGCGAGTTCTGCGCGTGGTGGCACACGAGCTACACGCAGCTTCTCTACCACAGCGAAGGCTCCGACTCGACGTGGCACAACGACGGCAATGCCGCCGACAACGCCACGTCGGTCTTCAACAACGGCGTACCCGACAGCTATCCCGACGTCCGCGTCTACCGGCATATCAACTACGGTGGCGCAAGCCTGTGCGTCCACCGCGGAACGGCCATGCCGAACGTCGGGTACTACCCGTGGTACGAAGGCGGCGTCTCCGGCAATTGGAACGACCAGATCAGCTCGCATCGCTGGTCGCCGGGCTGCTGAGGCGCGGTCAGCGACGCCATGTCTCGCTTGGACCTCATCTGCGGCCGCGGTTTCCGCGCGCTGCTGGCAGGCCTCGCATCGGTACTGGCCGGCTGCGCCTCCGCGC
Organism: uncultured Actinomycetes bacterium; assembly: GCA_963743055.1. Taxonomy (GTDB): domain Bacteria; phylum Actinomycetota; class Thermoleophilia; order Solirubrobacterales; family Solirubrobacteraceae; genus CADCVQ01. The sequence goes on from CAVUOK010000014.1 coordinate 686,844, forward strand.
AGCCGGCCGCCCCGACGAGGGCTGATCCAAACCCAGCAGCCCTGGCGCCAGACGTCGCCGCCACCGTGCTCGGCTCCGCAGGCTATGAGGACGACGGCCGCACGCTGTTCGCCGGCAGTCAGGTGCTGATCGGACGGTGCATGGCCCGGCGAGGCTTCTCGTATCGCAAGGGCATCGTGCTTCCCGCGTACCCGACCGTCGCGATGCCCCGGAGCACCGGGGGCTACGGGCTGTTTGATCGCTTCGCAACCCGGCGGTCCGGCGGCCGCCGCGACCGCCGTGGCGACCACGCGAGACAGCGTGATCCTGACGTGCTCGACCGGGTCCGGCGCGCTGCGTACAAGCGTGCGCTCTACGGGTCGGCGCGGCGGACGGCGACGGTGCCGGGGCTTGGCGGACCCAGCGTGACCTACCGGACCGCGGGCTGTTACGCGCAAGCGATGCGCGCGATCCATGGAGAGCTGAGCGCTTATGAGCGGCGCCTCATGCGGCAGAACGCGGTCGCGAGCCAGGTGGCGGACCTCGTGGTGAGCGACGCGCCATTTACCGACTCCGTCGAAGGTTGGCGCTTGTGCATGGCCAGACGCGGGTTTCCCGTTCCGTCACCCGAGCACGCTCGAGACGGTCTCTTCGACGCCTACGTCAACGCTGCCCGACTCGCCCGCGTCCACGCGCGCGAGCTCGTAACAGCCGGCGCCGATCGTGCGTGCGCGATGGCGACCGGCATGTATCGGGAGCGCGCCCGCGCCGAGCGCATCGCTCTTGCGCACATCCCGAAGCGAGACGCGGCGGCGATGGTCCATGTGGCGCGCGCGCGATCGGCGGCGACGCGGCGCGCCCGTGCGATCTTGGCGGTCGGCGACCATTGACAATCCGCTTCCCGCGTCGTCACATGCCGTACCGCGGACTACCACCGAAAAAGGTTCAGGTTCCTTTCAGGAAGGGCTCTTGCCGTGAGCACAGGCAACTGGTAACGCTGTTGCACAGCGTAACTCTGTGTCAATGTCCATGCGTGGTCGACGACTCACAGACCGATCATGGCCGGTGGACGTTCCCTAGCGACCTGCTGGTAGACGTCCGTCCACAGGGCGGCCATGGGCTGCGCGAGCGGTTCGAGCACGGCCTCCGAGCGGCGATCCAGAGTCAACAGCTTCGGCCCGGATCGCAGCTGCCGGCAACACGGGTCCTGGCTACCGAGCTTGGGATCTCGCGCAGCGTCGTTGTCGAGGCGTACAGCAACCTCATCTCCGACGGCTACCTCGAGTCTCGACAGGGATCCGGTACCCGGGTGACCGGGGACCCGCGCGATGAGCCCGCGCGGACCGACCGCGTGACACGGCAGCTCGATCGAAGGACCTTCTACAGCCGACCACGCCAGGCATCCCCTCGTGGCGCACCACCGATCCGGCTGCTGGGCGGCCTTCCGGATCCCACGTTCTTCCCGCGTGCACGGTGGGTCGGCCACTACCGCACGGCCCTGTCGCAGCTGCCTGACCCCGAGCTGACGTATCCGGGCGCGTTGGGCGCCGAAGCGCTCCGCAGCGCTCTGACCGCCTACGTCGGGCGCGTTCGGGGCGTGTCCACAAGCGCCGACCTCATGCTGATCACATCCGGGTTCACGCAAGCCCTGGCGCTCATCTGCAGGGCGTTGCGCCGCAATGGCGCAACCCGTGTCGCAATCGAAGACCCGTGCTTCGGGCTGCATCGCAAGACGATCGCGATGACCGGTCTGGAGCCGGTGCCGATTGCGGTGGATGCGGCGGGGCTCGATCCGCTCGCCCTGGACGGCGTCGACCTCGCCGCGGTGCTCGTGGCGCCCGCGCACTCCTATCCCACGGGCGCTACGCTCGCTGCCGACCGCCGGCGCGCCCTCGTGAGCTGGGCGCGCCAGCACGACGCTCTGATCATCGAGGACGACTACGACGCGGAGTTTCGCTACGACCGCGTTCCGATCGGGGCACTGCAGGGCCTCGCTCCGGATCGCGTCGCGTACGTCGGATGTGCCAGCAAGACCGTGACTCCTGCCCTGCGGCTTGGATGGCTGGCGGCCCCCCAACCCTGGATCCGGGCGTTCGAGCGCGAGAAGCACTTCGATGACATGGGTTCTGCGCTGCTCGAGCAGATCGCGTTCGCGCGCTTCGTCGAGAGCGGCGACTTCGCGCGCCACCTGCGCCGCGTGCGGCCGCTCTACCGCCAGCGCCGCCACGCGCTCGTCGCGGCACTCGGCGAGCTCATGCCCGATGCGTCGTGGCAGGGGACCAGCGGAGGGCTGCATCTGCACGTAGGGCTACCGCCGGGCACGGACGAGCGCGCGCTCGCCGCGGAGGCCTACGAGCGCGGCGTGCTCATAGAAGACGCGGCATGGCACTGGGCGCGCCCGCGCGAGGCGCCGCCGTCGCTCGTGATCGGGTACGGCTCGGTCACCGAGCCGCAGATCCGGCGCGCGATCGCCATCGTGGCAGCATCGCTCGCCGCGATCACGAAATAGCCTCGGCGCACGCGGCACCAAGCCACCGCGATCGCGAGATCCGGTTCCAACCGACCATTCACGTCTCACCCATGGACGGCCTGAACGCACCCACGCAGAACACGGTGTACACGAAACTCAGAGGACTCCAACGGTCGATCCTTGTATCTGTTGCGCGACATCGTCTGCCCTGACACGATAGGCACATGCCAGGCGCGTTCATCTCCTACCGTCACGGAGACTCAGACCACTACGCCATGGTGCTCGCCGGCTCGCTTGGCCGTCACGGTCTTCCGGTCTTCAACGACTCGATGATCCGGCCCGGCGCGAACTTCATTGAGGAGATCGATCGACGCTTGCGACTCTGCGGGGTCGTTCTCGTAGTCATCGGTAAACGCTGGGTCACCATGACTGCTCCAACCGGCGGTCGCCGTCTCGACGCTCCAGGTGATTTCGTTGTGCAAGAGATCGCGATGGCCTTCAAGCAACACAAACCCGTGATCCCGGTGCTCGTCGACGGCGCCGACATGCCTACCGAGCAATCGCTACCCGTCGAGATCTCCAGGCTCTCCTTGCGGCACGCGTTCCGCGTGCGGGACGAGCAACTCGGAGCCGATCTGTCGGCCCTCGCAGCGAGGATCTCCAACCCACTGGACGCCAGCGATCCGCACGACCTCCAGGGAGCAGTCGAGCGCACGCTCGACGAGTTCGAGCAAATCGCGCTTTGCGGGTCACCCGAGGAGATGCAGCGAGCGGCCGCAAGCTTGACCGCCATCTACACCCCGGGCAACAGCCATCCGACGGCAGGGCAGGTTTCTCCCAAAGACCTGCTGGGTCTGTACGCGGCGCAGCGGTCGGATGTCGATGTCCTGCGCCTCATGGCGATCGGCTCACACGAGCAAGCGCACCAGATCGTCGAAGCGATGTGCTTCGGCATCCATGATCGAGCTGGCACCCTGCGCCGCCGCCCACCCGCGGGCATCGCCGATGTCATCGCGCTGCTAAGCCGCCACGAGCGTGGCGATCTCCAAGCCCACGCCGCGCAGATGGTCACCAACGTCCAAAGCCGCGACGACGCGCCCGAGATCGCGGCAAGGCTACGCAAGCTCGGGCTCAAGAAGCTCGCACGCGAGACAGGGCGACTTCATGGGAGCATGACCCGCCGCTGGTAGACCGCGGATGCTCTGCGGTGCCCGCAGGCCGACAACGACCCGATGCACCTGGCGAACCCGTATGAGCTCGGATCAGCGGAGTGCGCCACCGCGCGCTCCGACAGGCTGCGTACGATCTGCGCATGCCACGAGCACGCTTCGCAGACACCGTCATCGCCGAGTCCGACGACACGATCGTCGTCGAGGGCAACCACTACTTCCCGCCCGCCGCGCTGAAGCAGGAGTTCGTCCAGCCGGCCGCCCAGACCTCGGTCTGCCCGTGGAAGGGGACCGCGTCGTACTACGACGTCGTCGTCGGCGACGAGCGCGCCGCGGCGGCGGCCTGGTACTACCCCGAGCCGAAGCCGCGAGCCGCCAACATCCGCGACCACGTCGCCTTCTGGAACGGGGTCACGGTCGAGGAGTAGCAGCCCGGAGCGCTGGGGCTACGCGGGCGGCGCAGCCTGCGCGAGATCGCCGGGGAGCTTGCCGGGCGGGCCGATGATGTCGATGCCCGCCGCCGCGCCCAGTGCGATCGCTCGCTTGATGTCCAGCGGCTTCGTCACGACCGGCAGCTCGCGCCGCGGCGCGGGCTCCCCGAAGGACCGCACGAAGTCCTCGAATCCGGCGGGCGTGCAGATGCCGAGCATGCGCACCTCGCCCGGGCCCGTGTGCTTGAGCGTGTGCGGCACGCCACGCGGTAGCTGCAGGAAGTCGCCGGCGCGCAGGACGGCGGTCTGGTCGCCGTACCAGATCGTGATCTCACCCTCGGTGACGTAGTAGCCCTCCTCGGCCTCGCGATGGACGTGCAGCGCCGTGCAGAAGCCCGGCGGCCCCCACACCTCGAGCACCGAGTAGGCGCCACCCGTCTGCTCGCCGTCGACCAGGACGTCGATCAGCAGGTCGAGGTACCAGTAGGACTCCATGCTCTTCCCCTTGCACTGTCTGTGGACGGTCTGTGAGCGCGTATCGAACATAACCGCAAGAGGCCGCGGATGGCGCTCGTGATACCGAGCTTTCGAATCGCCGTGAAGGAGCGTCCGCTCGGGCTTGGCGCACTGACAGTCGCGCCGAGTTGAGTGTGAGTGCCGACACTCGGGCGCTCCTAGCCTCGCCCGCTGGTCGGTGCCGACGACGCGCGACCGTCCTGGATCGTGACGACGACGACGCGATCCTCGGCTTCCACGTAGACATAGACGAGCAGCAGCCACCGCCAGGGTCCGAGCACGAACCGAAAGCCGGCCCAGCGGCCCGTCAACGCCGGGCCCATGAGGGGGAAGCGCTCAAGGGCCCGCAGCGATCTCGCGACGCGCGGCCATGTGTCGGCCGGGAGGCTGTGCGTCGCGATCAACGCGTCGAGATCCTCGACGGCGGCGGCGGCGACCTCGACGGACGCCACGCGCTACAGCCGGTCGAGTGAGACCGTCTGGCCGGCTTGCGCGTGGCGCAAGCCGAGTTGCGCGCGCTCGTACGCGCCCTCGATCCCATCGAGCAGTTCGACGACGTTGCGCGGATCGGGGTCTGCCTCGTCGAGCGCGTGAGCCAGCAGCGAGCGAGCGACCGTTCCGGGCTGCACATGCATCCGCTCGGCGAGCCGCGCGAGCTTCTCCGCGCGTTCCTCGTCGAGCGTGATGTTCACCCGTTCCATGCAACCAAGCGTACACGGCGATGCACGGGACGTGCAGCCATCACACCGACGTGGTGCGCTCGATGCACCGGCGGTGACGTCGTCGAAGGGCGACGCGCAGCTACGCGACGCGCTCGAGCGGCCGGCCGCCGACCGCCCAGCGGGGCGACGGGTCCTTGCCCCAGCGCGCCTCGCGGGCGTAGTGCATCAGCGCCGGGAAGTACTCGTCGATGTGCGGCGGCGTGGCGCCGAGCATGCGCCGCGCGCGCAGGGCGTCGAAGACGACGCGGACCTTGAAGTACGACATGAACACGCCCGCGCGCACCTCGGCGGACGGGTCGACGCCGGGGCCGACGAACTGCGGCGGCGCCCGGTCGAAGTACTCGGCGGCCATCGTCGCGAGGTGCTTGTTCGACACTGCCTCGTCGCTGGCGACGAGGTGAAACGGGCCGCAGCGCACCGGCCCGCGGACGAGCTCGAGCAGCGCGTCGGCCACGACGTCGACCGGGACGATGTCGATCGGCGCGTCCGGGTCACCGGGGATCGGGTCGAACAGGCCGCGCGCGAACGCCTGCAGCGGCCAGTAGATGACGTTGAAGCACGGCGTCCAGCCGGTGACGCTGTCGCCGACGATGACGCTCGGGCGCACGATCGCGGCGGGCAGGCCGCTGTCGTGCACGAGCTGCTCCGCCTCGAGCTTCGTGCGCTCGTAGGTGTTGCGGAAGTCCTGCCCCACGTTGCCCTGGCGCTCGCGCGCGCGGCCCCCGCGCTCGCCCGCGACGTACGCCGTCGAGACGTGCACGACGCGATCCAGTGCGCCGTAGTCCTGCGCCTCGCGCGCCAGCTGCAGGATCTCGCGCGTGCCCTCGACGTTGATGCGCCGCGCGTCCTCGAGCTCGAGCGAGAAGCTCACCGACGCCGCGCAGTGCACGACCGCGCCGATGCTCGCGGTGAGGCGGTCGCGGGTCTCCTCGCTCAACCCGAGCCCGGGCGACTCGAGGTCGGCGGCGACGGCATGCACCCGCCGGCGCGCCGCACGGCGCCGCGCCGGCGCGACGACCATCGTCAGCAGCGTGTCGATCCGGGCCGCCGCGGCCGCGTCGTCCTCCGCGCGCACCAAGGCGACCACGTCGCGATCGGTCTGCTCAAGCATGCGCACGAGCAGCTCCATGCCGACGAATCCGGTCGCTCCGGTGAGCAGGACCGGTGCGTCGAGGATGGGCTTTCGGCGGGTCATGGTGAGCGTCATAGCTGGATGTTCCTTGCCGGCCGGACAGGCCTTTCGGGGGTCGAGAGCGTCCGCAGCGCAGCCATCAGGCGCGCACGGGTAGCCGACGGCGCGACGATCTCGTCGATCACGCCTTCGGCCGCGGCCGACGCCGCGGTGAGGTGCTCGGCCGCGTAGCGATCGGCGTAGCGCTCGCGCGCTCGCGCCGGGTCGTCGGCGGCGGCGATCTCGCGACGGTGCACGAGGTCGACGGCTTGCTTGGGTCCCATCACGCCGAGCTGCGCCCGTGGCCACGCGAGCACGAGGTCGGCGCCGAGCTCGCGCGAGTTCATCGCGATGAGCGCGCCGCCGAAGGCCTTGCGCAGGATGACCGTCAGGCGCGGGACGGACGCCGCGGCGAACGCGTGCACGAGCTTGGAGCCGTGGCGGATGATGCCGCCCGCCTCCTGCGCCTTGCCCGGCAGGAAGCCCGGCGTGTCGACGAGCACGACGAGCGGCAGGCCGAACGCGTCGCACGAGTTGACGAAGCGCGCGGCCTTGCACGCCGCCTCGGAGTTCAGCGCGCCGCCGAGGAACTTCGGCTGGTTGGCGATGATGCCGACCGAGCGGCCGTCGATGCGGGCATACGCGGTCACGATGTTGCGCGCCCAGCGCGCGTTGAGCTCGAGCACGCGGCCGCCGTCGACGAGCGTGCGCACGACGTCGCGGACGTCGTAGACCTTGCGCTGCTCGTCGGGCACGTGCGGCTGCGCGGAGGGCGGGTCCACGGCCGGCCAGCGCTGCGGCCGGGTCGCGGCGCTCGCCGGCAGGTAGTCGAGCAGGTCGCGCACGAGCCACGCCGCGTCGAGGTCGGAGTCGGCCACGAGCTGGCAGACGCCGTTTCGCTCGTGCACCTTGGAGCCGCCGAGCTCGACGCCGTCGACCTGTTCGCCGGTCACCTCGCGCACGACGCCGGGGCCGGTGAGGAACATCGACGCCTGCTTCGTCATGACGACGATGTCCGTCAGCGCGGGGGCATAGCTGCCGCCGCCCGCCGACGCGCCGCAGATGACCGAGATCTGGGGGACGACGCCCGACAGCGCCGTATGCGCCTTGAAGATGCGGCCGTAGCCGCTCAGCGCGGCGACGCCCTCCTGCAGGCGCGCGCCCGCGGACTCGATGAAGCCGACGACCGGCACGCGCGCGCGGCCGGCCTGCTCGAGCACGCGGCAGATCGTGTCGGCCTGCACCTCGCCGAGCGAGCCGCCGAGATACGACGGGTCCTGCGCGAAGCACGCGACCGGCCCGCCGTCGACGCGGCCCATCGCGCCGACGACGCCGTCGCCGTCGCGGACCTTCTCGCCCATCCGGCGCGAGACGACGGCGCTGCGCACGAGCTGCAGCGAGTCGGGGTCGCAGAGCGCCTCGAGGCGCTCGAGCGGCCGCAGCTTCTCGTCGCTACGAGGGACCAGTGCGAGCGGTGTCATGCGGGCGCCTCCTCAGCACGGGCGCCGCCGTCGAGCGGCGACACGACGCCGGCACCCGTGCTCAGGAGCGCAGGTTCAGGCCGCGGCACGCTGCGCTCCGATCAGCATGTCCAGCGAGGCGGCGCCGGCGCCGGGCACGCAGCACGGGGCGAGCTTGGCGAGCACGCGGCCGGGGCCGGCGTCGACGAACGCCTGCACGCCGCCCGCGGCGAGCGCCGTCATCGTCTCGCGCCAGCGGACCGGCCGCACGAGCGCGGCGGCGAGCTCCTCGCGCGGGTCGACGAACGGCAGTGCGGTGGCGCACGAGATGACAGGGATGGCGGGCTCGCGGAACTCGATCTCGGCGAGCGCCTCGCGGAAGGGGAGGACGGCGTCCTGCATCTGCGGCGAGTGAAAGGCGCCCGCGACGTCGAGCGCGGTCGTGCGCAGGCCCGCGGAGGCCGCGTCGGCGCCGGCCGCTGCGAGCGCGTCCGGCGAGCCGGACAGCACGACCTCGCCGGGGCCGTTGTCGTTGGCGACGCTGACGCCGTGGCGCGCGGCGATGGCGGCCGCCTGCGCGGGCGTCGCGCCGAGCAGCGCGAGCATCGTGCCGCCGCCGGCCTGCTCGCCGGAGATCGCCATGAGCAGCCCGCGCAGGACGACGAGCCGCAAGCCGTCGCGCTCGTCGAGCGCGCCGGCCGCGACGAGCGCGGTCAGCTCGCCGAGCGAGTGGCCCGCGAAGGCGACCGGGTCGACCTGGCCGCGGACGCGCTCCCAGCCGGCGAGCGAGGCGCAGAAGATCGCGGGCTGCGCGAACCGCGTCGACTCGTCGACGTTGTCGAACGGATCCTCGCCGACGAGCGGCGTGACCTGCGCGACGAGATCGGGCCTGCAGGTCGCCACCAGCTCGCGCATCGCGGGCTGCTGGTTGCCCTGGCCGGGGAACAACACGGCGGTGGGGGTGGGTTCGAGCACACCCGTACCGTCCCGATTGCATCGACTCCGCACAATCCTTTCCCCCCATCCGGGGGGTGGACTCTATGGCCAAGCGGCCTGGCCGCCGTGTCAGGCCAGCAGGCCGATACGCTGCGCGCGCTGCACTGCCTCGGCGCGGTTGCGCACGTCCAGCTTGCGATACAGCGCGCTCGTGTGCTCCTTGACCGTGTGCGGCGACAGGTGCAGCTCGGCGGCGATCTCGCGGTTCGTCGCGCCGCCGGCGACACGCGCGAGCACCTCCCGCTCGCGGCTTGTGAGCTGGACGGGCACGCCACTCGGCGCCGCCTCCTCGAACAGCGGGATCCCGAGCGCGACCATCCGCACGGCGCGGGCGACGTCCGCCGCCGGCCAGTCCTTCGGGATGAACCCGCTCGCGCCGCACGCCGCGGCGGTCGCAGCCGAGATCCGCCCGGCGCCGGAGATCAGCAGCACGCGCAGCTCGGGGCGCTCGAGGAGCAGCCGCTCGCAGACGTCGGGACCGGACTCGCCCCCGAGGAACAGGTCGACGAGCGCGACGTCCGGCGCGTAGCGGCGCGTGAGGTCCAGCGCCTCGTCGCCGGTCCTCGCCGACAGGCAGCGCTCGACCCACTCGAGCTCGCCGAGCATGAGCCGAAAGCCCCAGTGCACGACGTCGTGGTCGTCGACGACGAGCACGCGCAACCGGTCCGTGGAGGTGAGGGGCTGCGCGCTCACGCTTGCTCGTGCGCGGGGATCGGGACGACGAGCCGCACCTGCCACGTGCCGGGCTCGCGCTCGCCGAACTCGACGAGCCCGCCGGCCTGCAGCGCCTCGAGCGCGGCGAGCCGCAGACCCACGCCAGTGCTCGCGGCACGGCGCGCGGGCACGCCGTCGTTCTCGATCTCGAGCACGAACGTGCCGTCGTCGGAGTGCGTGCGGACGAGCAGGCGCTGCGCGTCGGCGTGCTTGCGCGCGTTGCGCACGGCCTCGGTGAGGACCGACTGCGCGAGCGGCTCAAGCGCCGGCGGGACGCCGCTGACCGCGCCCTCGACGGCCAGGCGCAGGTCGGGATGCTCGGCGCTCAACCGCTCGAGCTCGTCGGCGAGCGTCGTGCCGGTCGGGGGCGACGAGCGCCCGAGCGGGCGCTGCAGCGCGGAGCGCAGCTCGCCGAGCGCGGCGCGCACCTCGGCCGCGCAGCGCGCCCGCGACTCGGCGGTCAGCGGCTGCTCGGAGGACAGCGCGAGCGAGACGCCGAACAGCCGCTGCACGACGCCGTCGTGGATGTCGCGCGCGAAGTCGATGCGCTCCTCGAGCTCGCGCGCGCGCTCGGTCTCGTACGTCGCGATGCGCGACGAGGAGGCGAGCGCGACCGTCTTGCCGAGCATCCACAGCAGGTCGCGCTTGGACTCGTCGATCGGCGACGTGCCGGCGGCCGGCTCGGTGAGGATCACGCCGATCCAGCGACCCGCGGCGACGATCGGGACGTAGACGAGCGCGTGGTCGCCGACGAGCTCGGCGAAGTCCTCGGAGATGTCGTGCCCGTCGTGCGGGAGGACCTCGATGACGCGGTCCTCGGTCAGCGCCTGGCGCGCGACGGGCGCGGACTCGACCGTGACGTGCCCGTCCGTGAAGCCGTCCAGGGCGATGCCGTGCGAGCCCGCCGCGTGGACGCGCCGGCGCGCGTCGTCGTAGCTGAAGATCACGGCCCGGTCCATCTCCGCGAGCCGGCAGACCGCCTCGGCGAGCCGCGAGAAGAACTGGTCGGACCCGTGCTCCTCGTCGACGCCCGCGAGCACGTCTGACAGCAACTCGAGCGCCGCGATCGAATGCGGCCCGACGGAGTCCGCGTTGACGTTCACCCGGTCATCGTGACGGACGATTGCGACGGTGTCGTTATCGATCGGCATCGCGCGACGCCGCTCCGGCCGTCAGCCGGGTACTGCGAGCGTTCCGGCGAGGTAGGGCTCGGGGTTGCGCGCGGTCCCGCCGACGCGGGTCTCGAAGTGCAGGTGCGGGCCGGACGTGCGGCCGGTCATCCCGACGCGGCCGATGACCTGCCCCTGCGCGATCGCCGAGCCCTTCCCGCGCGCGATCGAGGACAGGTGGGCGTAGCACGTGACGAACGTCGTGCTGTGGCGGACGCAGACGATCCTGCCGTAGCCGCTCTCGGTCCCCGCTTGCTCGACGACGCCGCACGCGGCGGCGCGCACCGGGGTGCCGACGGGCGCCGTGAGGTCGATGCCGGCGTGGTGGCGCCCGTCGCCGAACCCGCTGCTCTTCGTGACGGCGCCGCGCAGCGGGGCGGCGAGCGTCCCGCCCGCGCAGGTGCCGGGCGCGGGGGCGGGCACCGCGGGATCGGGCGGCGCTGGATCGCCCGCCTCCGGCTCGGGGGGCGCGGCGGGGTCGTCGCCGCCGCGGGCGGATCCCCTTGCCGAGCGAAACAGGGCGCGCCACGTGCTCTTGTCGACGCGGCCGCTGCGGTGCAGCCCGGCGAGCGCCTGGAAGGCGTCGACCGCGCGCGCCGTGGCGAGCCCGTAGACGCCGTCGGCCTCGATGCCGAGCGCGCGCTGCACCTTCTTGACCGTCGCACCCGTGTCGCCGCGCTTGACGATCGCGCCGTCGGCGTAGCGTGCGCGCGGCACCTGCGATGCCGCGGTCGCGACGCCGCTGCAGAGCAGCGCCAGCGCGAAGAGCACCGCGGCGCTCACGGCGGCGGCTGGTGCGACGTATGACTCGAACACGCGGCGGTCCTCCCGAAGACGATCTCTTTGATTCGCCTACGGGGTTAGCTGCCGGGCTCGCGCGCAAAGACCGCGCTATGCCGCATGATGCGGCGATTCGCCCCAGTGACCTGGGTCCCCCGCTCCGGTGTCGCTTGGCGCCACCGGACTCGGCTTCGGGATTATGAAACCAGAGACCGCGGACAAGTTGCGGCGCCGTCACGCGAAGCGTGGTTCAAAACGCAAGGCTGACTTGCGTTTCGAACCACGGTCCTCCGTGGCGCCGGCGAGGGGTCGGCGCGCCGGCGATCAGGAGGCGCTGGCGCGGCCTGCGAGCCGGCGGCGTAGCCACGCGCGCCGCGGCTGGGCGCCTGCCGCTGCCGCGCGCAGCTGGCGCACGCGCAGCGCGAGCAGGCCGGCAGCCGGCGCGCTCGGCTTGAACGGGTCGGCGATGACCCGACCGTCGTCGAGGCCGTGGGCGGCCCAGACCGCGCCGTCGACGACCGCGACCAGCGCGGGACCGCGCAGCGGCGCGGCCGAGTCGAGCTCGGCGAGGTCGTGCAGCAGCGGCAGGTCGGCGTCGCGCGCCGGGCGGATGACGACGGCGGGCGTCGCCGCCGCGCGTGGCGACGTCATGCGCGCGACGTCGCGTTGCGCGAACCGATCCATCAACCTCTCTAGTGTGTACGACATACGGACCCCCTTTGACGGACGTGTAGGACGACTGTACGATCCAACACCACGATGTCAATGTCACACACTTTTGGCGTGTTGGACCTCGAGCGCGACGGCGAGACGTCCATGACGCAGCAGCTCGTGGAGCACATCTCCAGGCTCATCGACGACGGCGAGCTCGAGCCGGGCGCCAAGCTCCCGGCGACGCGCGCGCTCGCCGCCGACGCGGGGATCAACCACCTCACGGCCGTGCGCGTGTACCGCCGGCTCGCGGAGCTCGGCTACGTCACGGCCGTCGTCGGGCGCGGCACGTTCGTGCGCCGCAACGTCCCCGCCGCGGCGGCTGCGACGACGGCCGGGGCCGCGATCGACCACGACTGGCAGCTCGGGATGCTCGCGCCGCGCACGCTGTCCTACGCCGACGAGATGCTGCGCGACTCGCTGCACGCGCCCCACGCGACGGACGCGATCGCGCTCGGCTCGGGCTTCCCCGACCCCGAGCTGTGCCCATCGCGGGAGCTCGCCGAGATCGCCGCCGGCATCGCCCTACAGACGCCGCGCGCGGTCACCGACTACCTGCAGGTCGAAGGCCTTCCGGAGCTGCGCGAGCGCCTCGCCGAGCTCGGCCGCGACGCGGGCTACGCGCGCGATGCCGGCGAGATCCTCGTCACGTCCGGCGCGCGCCAGGCGATCGACCTCGTCGCCCGCGCGACGCTCGCCCCCGGCGACGTGGCGGTCATCGAGTCGCCGACGTTCGCCGGCAGCCTCGCGTCGCTGAAGGCGACCGGCGCGCGCGTGCTGCCGCTTGCGGTCGACGCCGAGGGTCCCGACATCGACACGCTCGAGCGGATCCTCGCCCGCCACGAGATCAAGCTCGTCGTGCTGCAGTCCTCGTGCGCGAACCCCACGGGCGCCGACCTCTCGCCGCAGCGCCGCGACAGGCTCGTCGAGCTCGCGCGCACGCGCGGGTTCTTCGTCCTCGACGACGGCGTCTACGCGACGATCCGCTACGAGGGCGAGCCGCTGCAACGTCTGCGCGAGCGGGCGCCGTCGCACGTCATCTACGTCGACTCGCTCTCGAAGACGATCGGCGGCGGGCTGCGCGTCGGCTGGATCGCGGCGAGCGGGCCCGTGTTCGGCCGGCTCGTGCAGCTCAAGCTCGACTCCGACATCCACACCGCCGCGCTGCCTCAGCACCTCGGCGAGCGCTACCTGCGCGGCGACCGCCACGAGGAGCTGCTCGCGCGCGCGATCCCCGTCTACCGCCGCCGCCGCGACGCGCTCCTGCACGCCCTCGACCGCCACCTGCGCCACGACGCGACGTGGACGGTGCCGGCCGGCGGCCACAACACGTGGGTGACGCTGCACGAACCCGTCGACGAGCGCGCGCTGTACGTCGAGGCGCTGCGCGAAGGCGTGTCGTTTCTGCCCGGCGGCGCGATCCAGGCGGAGAAGTCGAGCCGCACGAGCATGCGCCTGTCGTTCGGGCTCGTCGAGCCGGAGCTGCACGACGAGGCGGTGCGCCGGCTGGCCGTCGCGCTGCGCGCGGTGCGCCGCCACGGGCGCACGAGCGCGACGGGCGCCCTGTCGTAGCCAAGGGTTCGGCCGAGCGGGCATAGTGGCTCGCGTGCGCCGCCCCGACCTCCGCAGGCTCGCCGCGCGCACCAGCGACACGACCAAGCGCGCGTGCCTCGAGTTCGTCGAGGACCGCGGCCACCGCTCGGCCGCGCAGATCAGCTTCTTCGCGATCCTCTCGTTCATCCCGCTCGTGCTGCTGCTCGCGGCCGCGTTCGGCCTCGTCTTCGACGACCGCGAGATCCGCGAGCGCATCATCCAGACGGTCTTCGACAACGTCCCGCTCGCGTCCAGCGGCGACCGGCCGAAGCTCGAGCGCTCGGTCGCGGACGCGCTGGAGCAGGCCGGCCGGCTCGGGATCTTCTCGACGATCCTGCTGCTCGTCGCGGCCAGCGGCGTCATGGGCGCGCTCAGGCACTCGATCAACGAGGCGTGGGACATCGAGCAGCGCCCGCCGCTGCTCAAGCGCAAGGCGCTGGACTTCGCGCTCGTCCTCGGCGGGACGTCGATCCTCGCGCTCAGCGTGTCGCTCACCGTCGCGCACCGGCTCGCCGGCATCGTTGACGACGAGGCCGGCGGCGGCTGGCTGCTGGCCGCGCTGCTCGACGCGGCCGGCAACGTGCTGCCGTTCGTGTTCGTCGCGCTCGCGATGCTGTTCCTGTACCGCGTGCTGCCGATGCATCAGGAGCCGCTGCGCGACATCTGGCCCGGCGCGCTCGTCGCGGCGATCGGCCTGACGGTCGTGAAGTTCGGCCTCGAGCTGTACTTCGAGCGGCTCGCCGACTTCGGCGCGATCTACGGCTCGCTCGGCGCCGCGATGGCGCTGCTGGTGTTTGTCTACGCGGCCGCGAACGTCGTCGTGTTCGGAGCCGAGTTCGCGTCGGAGTGGTCGCGCCAGCCCGACACCGTGTCCAGCGCTCCAGCCTGATCTTTGTACAGCCGGGCCAGCGGCATGGCCCGATCTTTGTCCAGCGGGACAACGACCCGTCCGCCGCGTCCGGCGAGCCTCCTGCGAGCACCAGCCAACGAGGGGAAACACCAGACGCCATGAAGCTCGTGATCGGGATCGTCCGGCCGGACAAGGTCAACGACGTGCTCGAAGCGCTGTACCGCGCCGAGGTGCGCGGGATATCGCTGAGCCGTGTGCAGGGCCACGGCGGCGAGCTCGACCGAGTCGAGAACTACCGCGGCACGCGCGTGCAGATGGGCCTGTCGGAGAAGGTCCGCTTCGAGATCGCCGTGTCCGACGAGTTCGTGGAGCCGACGCTCGACGCGATCTGCGAAGGCGGCCGGACCGGCGAGCTCGGCGACGGCAAGGTGTTCGTCGTGCCGCTCGATCGCGTCGTGCGCATTCGCACGGGCGACATGGACGACGCCGCCGTCACCCCGAGCACATGAGCGCGATCATCGGCGCAGCGGGGGGCGTGGACACCGGCGACACCGCGTGGATGCTCATGTCGACGGCGCTCGTCTTGATGATGACGCCCGCGCTGGGCCTGTTCTACGCGGGGCTCGTGCGCTCGAAGAACACGCTGAACACGTTCATGATGTGCGTCGCCGGGATCTCCGTCGCGATGGTGACGTGGGCGCTCGTCGGCTACTCGCTCGCGTTCGACGGCACCGCCGCGATCATCGGCGGCTTCGACCACATCCTGCTCAACGGCGTCGGGTTCGCGCCGACGTCCAGAGCCCCGACGATCCCGCACCTCGTGTTCTTCGCGTTCCAGGCGACGTTCTGCATCATCACGACGGCGCTCGTCTCCGGCGCGGTCGTCGAGCGGATGCGATTCGGGCCGTTCCTGGTCTTCGCGGCGCTGTGGTCGGTCCTCGTCTACGCCGTGCTCGCGCACTGGGCCTTCGGCGGCGGCTGGCTGGCCCAGCAGGGCACGCTCGACTTCGCGGGCGGCGTGCCCGTCGAGATGGGCTCGGGCTTCTCGGCGCTCGCCGCGGCGCTCGTCGTCGGCGCGCGCAAGGACTACGGCCGTCAGGCGCTCCTGCCGCACAACGGCATGTTCGTGCTGCTCGGCGCGGGCCTGCTGTGGTTCGGCTGGTTCGGCTTCAACGGCGGCAGCGGGTTCTCGACCGGCGACGCGAGCGTGCTCGCCTTCACGAACACGCTGCTGACGCCCGCGTGCACGCTCGCCGTGTGGGCCATCCTCGACGCCATCCGCGGACGCACCGTGACGGCGGTCGGCGCGGCGACGGCGATCATCGTCGGCTGCGTCGCGATCACGCCCGCGGGCGGGTTCGTGAGCCCGGCGTGGGCGATGGTGCTGGGCGCGCTTGCCGCGGTTCCGAGCTACTTCGTCCTCGTCTGGCGCACGCGGACCCGCATCGACGAGACGCTCGACGTCCTCGCCGCGCACGGCATCGCCGGCTTCACCGGGATCATCTTCATCGGCTTCTTCGCGCAGCTGTCGTGGAACGGCGTGGCCGACGGGCTGTTCTTCGGCGACGCCGGCCAGCTCCTCTCGCAGGTCGTCGCTGCCTTGGCCGCCCCGGCGTACGCGTTCACGGCGACCTACGTCCTGCTGCGGGTGATCGGCGCGGTCATGCCGCTGCGCGGCTCCGACGACGAGGAGGCGATCGGGATGGACATCGTGCACCACGGCGAGGAGGCCTACGCGACCGGCGAGGGCGCGCTTCTCATCCGCGCCGACTTCCCCGACGAGGAGAAGGTCCCCGTCGGCGATCCCGGCTGAGCGCGACGTTCGCTCACGGGCCCGGGCGGGTCGGATACGGTGCGCTCGCACCCACTACCGGTTCGACCCGAGGTGAGCCACGATGAAGATGGTGATCGCGTACATCCGCCACGAGGCGTTCGAGCCGATCCGGGCCGAGCTGCTCGTGAACGGCTTCCCCTCGCTGTCGGTCTCAGAGGTCAAGGGCTCAGGCCGCCAGAAGGGCATCACCGAGCGCTACCGGGGCGCCGAGCTGACGAACTACCTGCGCCCGAAGGTGAAGGTCGAGTGCGTCGTGTCCGCCGGCGACGTCCGGACCGTCGTCGACACGATCCTCAAGCACGCGCGCACCGGCGGCGTCGGCGACGGCAAGGTCTTCGTCCTGCCCGTCGAGGAGGCCTACCGGGTGCGCACGGGCGAGTCCGGCGAGGAGATCCTGCAGCTGCACCCGGAGGCCGCGAAGGAGGTCTGACCGCGCGCCGCGCGGGGCTCGTCCGCGGTTCGTCTGAACCAGAGCCCACGCACCGCGGACATCCCCCGAGTCCGTCGCTCCCTTGGACGCGCCGCGGGCGTCGACGAGCAGCACCGGCCACACGCTCACGACTCGCACACGCTGAGACGTCGGTACGTGTCCCTTGCCCAGTTGGCCGCATGCGCCAACGCTCACGCCGGCGCTCAGTGCTCCGCTGAGCCAGCCTGGCACTCAACCTCCTGGTCCCGTCGAATACGCGGGCTAGAGTTTGCTTCTCGCCCATTTCCTGGGCATAGTCACCCGCAACGACTCGCCGTTCTTGGGCACGCGAGCGCCGCATGACCACTCTCCCCACTCATATCGTCCCCACATGCCCGGTACGCGGCTGGGGTGCCGTCGGCGACATGATCGCCGAGTCGATCACACGCGCTGGCCGGACGCTCGCAGAGGCAAGCGTGCTCGCCGAGGTTGAAGCCAACGAGTTGCGTCGTCAGATCCACGGCGAGCCGGCGCTCTCGGCCTTCGAGCTTCATCGCCTGGCAGGGAAGCTCGGGACCACGACCGGCGCCTGGTTCTACGGCGACCGACCGGCGCTCTTCCGTGGGCGCGACGCCAGCGGCGCTGCTGCCCAGGCCGAGACGATCGGTCGCGAGCTAATGTTGCGACACCTCGCCCTCGAAGCCGCCTGCGGCTAGTTGCCTGCCCAGCCTCCGCGCGACGAGGAGCAGCACGCTCGCGAGCTTCGCCGACTGCTTGAACTCGGCGAGACCGAGCCCATCGCCGACATCGTCGAAGTCGCGCAGCGGGCCGGCGTCGATTGCTTCTTGACCTCGCTGCCGTCGCCGATCGCGGGACTCGCGGGCCGGGTCAACGGACGGTGGTACATCGTGGCGGGCAGCGGAGTGTCCTCCGCCGGGCGAATCCGCTTTACGCTCGCCCACGAGCTCGGACACGTGTTCATGGGTCACGAACCGTCAGTCGACGATGCCGAGACGCTTGGGGCTTGGGGGGGATCACTGCCTCTGGAAGTCCAGGCCAACTTCTTCGCGGCGGAGTTCTTGATGCCGCGCCACGCCGTCGAGGACCGCGCCGCGAGGCGTCCGATACCCGATGCTCTCGATGCTCTCGTTAGGTGGATCGAGGAGTTCGCAGGGGACTACGGAGTCACGTCTTGGGTACCGCTCTATCGGCTCCGCACCCTCGATCTCATCGACTGGGCGGACGAGCAGGCCATCGGGTCGCGGCTGTCGCACGAGCGTCCCGTTGATTCGCGACGGGACACAGTCGCCGCGATGGCGGGCACCGGACAGACCTGGATGCCCGTTGCGTACCAGCGCCGCGCCAAGGTCCTTGAGGCGGGCGACGAGAACAACGAGGACGACAGCCCGTGGTGAGAGGTGCGCTACGCGACCTCGACCGCGTGCTCGCTGACACCATGGTTTTCTGCAATGTCTTGCGCGCTCTCACCCCGACGGCGCTCATCGACGTCCTCGACTACATGCACACGACGCTCGCGATAGTGAGCGACGTTCATCGCGAGATGGACGGACTCTCGCGCGGGCCGTTCCCCGGTTTGCAGGACCTCAAGACCGTCGAGCTGGTGGGCCACTACCTGCGGGGGCCGGCACTCCCGCTCGCTCCAGACCTTGTCGCAGACGTCGAGCTGATCGTCGAGCACTCGGGGTTCTTCACGCGCTCGGCGGACGACGCGGCGAAGAAGAATTGGGGTGAGGTTGCCACGATCCTCGCGGCCAGCCGACTGAGAGTCCCCGTCCTGATGGACGACCGTGAAGGGCAGAGGTTCGCCAGGCAGCGCGGAGTTGACGTCCTTCCGACCCGAAGGCTGATCGTCGAGATGCATGTGCACGGCGCGATGACCTTCGGCGCCGGGTTCGCGGTGTGGCAAGCGTGCCAGGCCAGCAACAGGGAGCAGCGCTGCTACTCAAAGGCCATTGAAACGGTCCGCGCGCAGCTCACCTAGGCACCGTCTCACCCTCCGATCCGCTCGGACGTCGTGGGCCGGCAACTGCCTACGTTCTCCGCGGGTCAGAAGCCGGAGGCGCGGATCGTGCCGAACGCGTCGGCGAGCGGGAAGCCGAGCGACTCGCGGACCCCGCCGATGTGGCAGCGGCCGTGCGGCGTCGTCGTCGCCTGCACGACGATCCACGTCTGCGCCAGCCGGGTCTTGCCGACCCAGATCGCCTTCAGCGCGCCGCCCTGGAGCTTCGCCACGCGCCAGGAGGCCCCGCCGCGCGTCCCGACGCCGTACGTCGCGCCGCCGGAGAGCTGCTGGGCGAGCACCGCGGCCGACGTCGTCGCGGTCGAGAACGCGAGCTTCGGCGCGATCACGCCGGTCGACTTGCACGAGCTGACGGGGCCGAGCGTCAGCTTCGTGGCCCGCGGGCTCTGCTTGCGGACCTTGAAGGAGTCGGGCAGCACGATGCTCGTCAGGCGCGCCGAATGCGCGCCGGTGCCCCCCTCGACGGGAGCCTTGCCGTTGTAGATCGAGTAGCTGTGCCATGGCGAGGCGATGGCGGGCGCGGCCACGGCGGTCGTGGCCAGCGCGATGAGGGTGATGAGCCGCAGAGATCGCATGCGTCTGCAACTTCCCTGCAGGCCAAAGGTTGCGCCCGCGAACGGGTATCCCCGTCCGGCTGACGAAACGTAGACTCGCCGCACTCGCCCTCGACGAACCCGGGAGGTAGCGCTCATGGAAGTCACCTGGCTCGGTCACGCCTCGTTCCTGCTGCAGGAGGGCGACACGAAGCTGCTCGTCGACCCGTTTCTCAGCGGCAGCCCGACGGCGTCGTGCGGCCCCGACGAGGTCGAGTGCGACGTCATCCTGCAGACCCACGGCCACGTCGACCACTACCTCGACACCGTGGACATCGCCAAGCGCACGGGCGCTACGGTCGTGGCGATCGTCGAGCTCGCCGGCGAGATCTCCGAGAAGGGCGTCGAGGACGTGCGCGACCCGAACCTCGGCGGGACCGTCACGTTCGACTGGGGCTGGGTCAAGCTCATGCCCGCGTGGCACACCGGGACCACGCCGGACGGCTGCGTCCACACGCCGGCCGGGCTGCTCATCTCCTTCGGCGGCAAGCTCGTCTACATCCTCGGGGACACCGCGCTCTTCGGCGACCTCGCGCTCGCGAAGCGCGCCGGCAAGATCGACCTCGCGATCGTGCCGATCGGCGGCCACTACACGATGGATCGCCACGACGCGGTCGCGGCCGTCGACCTCGTGGACCCGTTCCAGGTCATCCCGAGCCACTACAACACGTTCCCGCCGATCGAGACCGACGCGCCGGCGTTCGCCTCCGACGTCGAGGCGCAGACGAACGCGCGCTGCATCGTGCTCGACCCGGGCGAGTCGCACGTGGTGTAGCGCTCTCAGCAGGTTCCCGGGGTTCGTGACGACAATGCCCGCATGAACGCCACCGCGACCGCCGAGCAGCACCGCGTCCTCGTCGTCGACGACGAGCCGAACATCGTCGACGTCGTCTCGATGGCGCTGCGCTTCCAGGGCTTCGCCGTCGAGTCCGCGGGCACGGGGCGCGACGCGCTCGCGGCCGTGCGGGCCTTCGACCCGCACCTCATGGTGCTCGACATCATGCTGCCCGACATGGAGGGCTTCGAGGTCGCCGAGCGCCTCGGCGCCCAGCGCGCGACGCTGCCGATCATCTTCCTCACCGCGCGCGACGCGACGCAGGACAAGATCCGCGGCCTGACGAGCGGCGGCGACGACTACGTCACGAAGCCGTTCAGCCTCGAGGAGCTCGTCGCGCGCATCCGGGTCATCCTGCGGCGCACGGGCGCGGCGTCGCCGTCGTCGTCGCGGATGACGTTCGAGGACCTCGAGCTCGACGAGGACACGCGCGAGGTGACGCGCGCCGGCCAGCCGATCGAGCTGACGGCGACCGAGTACCGCCTCCTGCGCTACCTGCTGCTCAACCCGCGCCGCGTGCTCACGCGCGCGCAGCTGCTCGATCACGTGTGGGAGTACGACTTCGACGGCGACTCGCGGATCCTCGAGACGTACGTCAGCTACCTGCGCAAGAAGCTCGACCCGCACGGCCCGTCGCTCATCCAGACCGTGCGCGGCGTCGGCTACGCCCTGCGCCTCCCGCGGGGCTAGCGATGTCGCTGCGCGCACGGCTCGTCATCGGGCTCGTGGCGCTCGCCGCGGTCGGGCTGCTCGTGCTCGGCGCGGTGACGTACGGCGCGCTGAGCAAGTTCGAGGTCAACCGCGTCGACGACCAGGCGGCGGCGGCGATCAAGCCGGCGGTGCGGGCGCTCGTGCAGGCCGACGCCATCACGGGCTCGGACGCCGACGCCGTCCGCGAGGAGCCCGGCTTCGCGCCGGGCGCCGCCACCGGCGCGCCGCTCGTGCCGATCATCGGCGAGGACGGCCGCGGGCGGCCATACGGCCGGCCGGGCGGCGGCCCGCCCCCCGGCGGCCGCGGCAAGGACCCCGATCCGCCGCCGTCCGGCACGTACGCGGAGCAGCGCTCGGTCACCGGCAAGAGCACCGGCGGGACGTTCCTCGGCGTGACCGCCGGCGAGACGGAGCCGACGGCGCCGGACCTGCCCGACGACGTCGAGCGCGGCGAGTACCGCACGATCAGCTCGGGCGGCAAGCGCTACCGCGTCCACGCCGAGGGGACGCCGCTGCTGCCCGGCCAGACGACGCTCGTCGCGGTGCCGTTCACCGACGTCGACGCGACGCTCGACCAGCTTCTGCTCACCGAAGGCGTCGTGATCGCGGCGGTGCTGGCCCTGCTCGGCGGCGCCGCCTGGTGGACCGTCGGCGTCGGGCTGCGGCCGCTGGCTCGCATCGGCGCGACCGCCGGCGCGATCGCGGGCGGCGACCTGGCGCGGCGCGTCGAGCCCGCCGAGCCGCGCACCGAGGTCGGGCGGCTGGGGCTCGCGCTGAACGCGATGCTCGCCCGCCTCGAGGAGGCGTTCGCCGAGCGGCGCGCGAGCGAGGAGCGGCTGCGGCGCTTTCTCGCCGACGCGTCGCACGAGCTGCGCACGCCGCTCGCGTCGATCCGCGGCTACGCCGAGCTGTTTCGGATCGGCGCGGCGCGCGAGGGACCCGACGTCGAGAAGGCGATGTCGCGCATCGAGGACGAGTCGGCGCGGATGGGCGTGCTCGTCGAGGACCTGCTCGCGCTCGCGCGCCTGGACGAGGTCCGCGACCTGCACCGCGAGCCGGTCGACATGGCGCAGCTCGCCGGCGACGCCGTGGACGACGCGCGCGCGGTCGCGCCCGAGCGCGAGATCGACCTGCGCCTGGACGGTGGCGGCGTCGTGATCGACGGCGACCCCGGCCAGCTGCGGCAGGTGCTGGCGAACCTCATGCGAAACGCGCTTGTCCACACGCCGGCCGGGACGCCGATCGAGGTCGCCGTGGACTCGGTGGCGGACGCCCGCGAGGCGCGGCTCGTGGTCCGCGACCACGGGCCGGGCCTGCCGGCGGGCGACCCCGCCGAGCTGTTCGAGCGCTTCTGGCGCGCCGACCCGGGCCGCGGGCGCGGCCGGGCGGGCGCTGGGCTCGGGCTGTCGATCGTCGCCGCGGTCGTCGCGGCGCACGGCGGACGCGCCGAGGCCGCGGACGCGCCCGGCGGCGGGGCGCGCTTCACGGTGACGCTGCCGCTGCGCGCGCCGGCCGGCGGCGCCGAGCGCGAGCCGGTGAGCGACCGGCGCGCGTAGACGCCGCGCTGTCGATCCGCGTAGGTTCCCCACGTGCTTGCGTACGTGCGGACGCCCGGACCCGTTCGCCGCTTCCTGCTCGTCTCCACGCAGTCCTCGGTGGGCAACGCGATCGGCTACGTCGCGCTGCTGCTGCTCGCATACGACCGCTTCCGCTCGCCGTGGGCCGTGAGCCTCGTGCTGCTCGCCGACTTCCTGCCGTCGATCGTGCTGGCGCCGGTCTTCGGCGCGCTGGCCGACAAGCTGCCGCGCCGCCGGCTCGTCGTCGGCGCGGAGCTGTTGTGCGGCGCGGCGTTCGTCGGGCTCGCGTTCGCCCACACGTTCCCGATCGTGCTCGCGCTCGCGCTCGTCGCCGGGATGGGGACGGCGCTCTACGCGCCGGCCTCGAAGTCGGCGCTCGCGGGCCTCGCCGGCGACCGCGCGGACACCGCGATGGGCGCGCTCGTCACGACGTGGTCGGCGGCGAGCGTCGCGGGCCCCGCGCTGGGCGCCGCGCTGCTGCTCGCGGTCTCGCCGTCCGTGCTGCTGCTGATCGACGCGGCGACGTTCCTCGTGTCCGCTGCGGTGCTGAGCCGCATGGCGCTCGACGAGGAGAGCGTCGACGGGGCCGTCGCCGCGAGCGACAACGTGAACCTCGCGATCGCGGCGGGCGAGCTCGTGACCGCGCTCGACAGCGACGCGGCGGTCGGCCACGGCGTGCGCGCCGGGCTGCGCGCGGCGCGCGGCGTGGCAGGGCTCGGCGCGATCATCGGCGCCGGCGCCGCCGCGACGCTCGCGTTCTCGCTCATGAACGTCGCCGAGCCGCTGCTGGCGACCGACGAGCTCGACGCGGGCGGCGCCGGTTTCGCGCTGCTCGTCTGCGCGTACGGCGTGGGCTCGACGCTCGGCGCGCTGCGCGGCCGCGCGGACCTCCGGGTGCTCGTCGGCTGCCTGGCGGGCGGTGGGCTGTCGCTGTGCGCCTCCGCGCTCGCCCCGACGCTGCCGGTCGCCGCGGTCACGTTCCTCGCGACCGGGCTGTTCGCCGGGGCGGTCATGTCGAGCGACCACCAGCTCGTCACGCGGATGTCGCCCGCCGCGATCCGCGGGCGGGTGTTCGGCCTCAAGGACTCGCTGGACTCGATCGCGTTCTGCACGGCGTTCGTCGGGGGCGGCGTGATCGCGTCGCTGGGCAGCTCGCGGACGGTGTTCGCGGTGTCGGGCGTCGGAGCGCTGCTCGTCGCCGTGCTGGCCGCGCTCGTGCTGCGCGGCGCGCGCGTGCCGCCGGCGCCGTGACGCTCAGCGCGCGACGCCCGCGAGCGCCGCGACCGCGAGCTCGAGGTGCCGCGGCTCCAGGCGGATGTGGCTCTGCTGGCTCATCGAGCGCGGCGCGACGCCGATCGCCTCGACGGGCGGCGCGTTGGACAGCAGCGGCACGACGACCAACAGCTCGACCGGCACCGACCACGGCCAGCGGCTCGGGTCGGCCGGGCTCGGCACGTCCGTGCTCGGCTCCTCGAGCACCTCGGCGACGCCGAACACGCAGCGCCAGCCCGAGGCGTAGAGGACCAGCCGGTCGCCTGCCGCCATGCGCGGACGGCGCGGGAACGCCGTGCGGCCGGGGTCGACGAGCGAGCTGCCCGCGAGCAGCCAGCGATCGGGCAGCGGGGCGGCCCCGGTCCCGTGGGCCTTGAGGAAGACGGCGCGCGCCATCCGCGCAGTCTTCCCCGGGCGCGCCACATCCGACCCGGTGAGGCCGCCGGCGTGCCCGCAGGTTCCGGATCGGGAACCGTCATCGCGGGTAACCGCGGGCCCTCGCAACCCGGGAGATCGTCGCCGTGTTCACCGGCCCGCACCCGGAGACCTACGAGGCGCTCGAGGGCGCGCTGCCCAACGACCTGCCCGCCCAGCCGGCGGTGTTCGCGCCCGGCTACGCGCCCGAGGAGATCCGCGAGATCGCCGACAAGCTGCGCAAGAAGGCCGGCCTGCCCGACACGCCGCTGGGCGAGGTCGCGAACTCCGCCAACGGGTCGAGCTCCGTCAAGAAGGCGGCGAGGAAGGCGAAGTAGAAGGTGACTTGAGCCGCAGCGAACGCAGCCGGCCGGTGGCGCGCGCGAGACGTGCCACCGCCGGCTCGTCGCGCCGGCCGGCCTCGATCGACTGCGCGAGCAGCTGCATCGGGTGAAGGAGGGGGAGCTCGGCGTCCTTGCGCTTGAGGTGCGCGGCGATCTGCAGCGTGCAGCCGGGGTTGGCGGCGGCGATCGCGTCCGCGCCGGTCGCCAGCAGGTTGCCGGCCTTGCGCTCGCCGAGCTGAGCGGCCGCCTCCGGGCGGGTGAGGTTGTAGATCCCGGCCGAACCGCAGCACAGCTCCCACTCCGCGGGCTCGACGAGCTCGAGGCCCGGGATCGTGCGCAGCAGCTGGCGCGGCTGGGAGCGCACGCCCTGCGCGTGGGCGAGGTGGCAGGCGTCGTGGTAGGCGACCTTCAGCTCGACCGGCCCGCGGTGCGCGCGCGGCGCGACGCTCGCGAGCAGCTCATGGACGTCGCGCGCGCGTGCAGACAGCGCCCGGGCCCGCTCGCTCCACTCGGGGTCGTCGCGCAGCAGATGGCCGTAGTCCTTGATCGCCGAGCCGCAGCCCGCGGCATTCACGACGACGTGGTCGAACTGCTCGAACGCCTCGATCGTCGCCTTGGCGAGCGGCAGCGAGTCCTGCTCCTGGCCGGCGTGCAGGCCGAGCGCGCCGCAGCAGCGCGGCGAGCGCGGGCTGTGCACCTCGAACCCCTCGGCCGCGAGCACCGCGACCGTCGCCGCGTTGACGTCGCCGAAGTACGCGCGCTGGACGCAGCCCTGCAGGAAGCCGACCGTGCCGCGCTTCTCGCCGACCGCCCGCGTGCGGCGGGGCAGCCGCTTGAACGCGTCGCGCAGCGTCACCGGCGGCGCGAGCTCGCTCAGCGACTTCAGCGCCGGCGCGCGGTCGAGCAGCCTTGATCGCTGCGCCGCGCGCGTGAGGCCGAGGCGGTTCGCGGCCACGATCAGCGGGACCGTCGCGCGCAGGCGGCCGGGGTGCGGGAACGTCGCGAACAGCGCCTTGCGCAGGAGCTTCTCCGCGCGCGTGCGCTCGTGCAGGCGCTCGACCTGCTGGCGCGTGTCCTCGATGAGCAGGTCGTAGCGCACCCCCGACGGGCAGGCCGTGACGCACGCCATGCAGCCGAGGCAGTTGTCGAAGTGGCCGACCATCGACTCGGACAGCTCGCTGCCCTCCTGCAACCCCGCTCCCATGAGCACGATCCGCCCGCGCGGGGAGTCCATCTCCTCGTTCCACAGCACGTACGTCGGGCACGTCGGCAGGCAGAAGCCGCAGTGCACGCAGTCCTCGACGAGCTCCTGCTGCGGCGGCTTGTGCTCGTCGAAGGCGCGGTCGATCGGTGTCCGGGTGTCCTCCCCGGTGGTGTCGATGGGAGACACGGCTAGATGCCTCCGACGAAGATCGCCGGGTTGCAGGTCGCGGTCGGGTCGAAGCGTGCCTTGACGCGGCGCATGAGGACGAGCGCGGCGTCCTCGGTGTGGTCCCACGGGTCGAGGTGCGAGCGCACGTAGGCGGGCGCGTCGAGCACGATGCATGGTGACGGCGCGAGCACCTTGCGCACGCGCGCGATCGCGGTGACGAGCTCGCCCGGGGCGGCGGGCGGCAGCGCGATCCACGAGACGCCGAGCGCGGCGCGGCCGACGAGCGTCGCGCCCGCCACCTGCGCGGCGACGCACGCGTCGGCGAGCTGCGTCGCGCGGCCGGAGACGCGCACGACGGCGCCACCTTCGGCGCTGCGCTGGCCGGCGCGCTGGGCCGACCACAGCACCTCGTCGTCCTCGGCGACGCCGGCCTCGATGCCCGCCTCCTCGAGGAGCGCGCGCGCCGTCTCGGCCTGCTGCGCCGCCGCGACGCCGCCGAAGCGGGCCAGCACGGCGCCGCGCAGGTCGTCCCAGCAGACGTCGAGCGACTGCAGCTCGAGCGTCGAGTGAGCGAGCGCGGACGCGGCGCGCGCGAGCTGCGCGGGGTCGTCGGTCGTGCCGGTCGCGGTGGCCTGCGAGCGGGGCCGCGGGTGCAGCCGAACGGCGACCTCGCAGATGAGGCCGAGCGTGCCGAACGACCCGCTGAAGAGCTTGGCGAGGTCGTAGCCGGCGACGTTCTTGATG
Source organism: uncultured Actinomycetes bacterium (assembly GCA_963743055.1). Taxonomy (GTDB): domain Bacteria; phylum Actinomycetota; class Thermoleophilia; order Solirubrobacterales; family Solirubrobacteraceae; genus CADCVQ01. The sequence goes on from CAVUOK010000014.1 coordinate 713,721, forward strand.
ACCTTGCCGCCGGCCTTGGCGACCGTGCCGTCGCTCAGCGCCACGGTCACGCCGAGCACGAGGTCGCGTGGCGCGCCGTAGCGATGGCGCAGCGGGCCGGTGTCCGCCGCGGCGATCGCGCCGCCGACGGTGGCACCGTCGCCGGCGCCGAGCGGCGGGTCGAGCGCGAGCATCTGGCCCGCCGCGGCGAGCGTCTCGTCCAGCTCGCGCAGCGACACGCCGGGCTGCACGATCGCGGTGAAGTCACCCGCGTTGTGCTCGACGATCGCGTCCAGCCCGGCGGTCCTCAGCTCCAGGCCGCAACCGGCGCCGGGGTGGCCCCAGGTCTTCGTGCCGGCGCCCGCGATCCGCACCGCGGTCCCCTCGTCCGCGCAGGCCCGCAGCAGCTCCGCGGCGTCTGCGGCCGACTGCGGCGTCTCGCTGCGAATGGTCTGCGACCGCGTGCTCAAAAGCGCTCCGCGACGCCGTCGCGCTCGAGCGGGTGACGGCGGTAGGGGCCGGGGACCTCGCCGCACAGCCGGGGCGTCGGCATGACCTTGCCGGGGTTGGCGAGGCCGCGCGGGTCGAAGGCGCAGCGCAGCATCTGAAACGCCGCGAGGTCGGGCTCGCCGAACATCTTCGGCATGTAGCGCTTCTTGTCGACGCCGACGCCGTGCTCGCCGGTGATCGAGCCGCCCGCGTCCACGCACGCCTCGACGATCCGTCCCGCGAGCTCCTCGGCGCCCTCGGCCTGCGCCTCGCCGTCGTAGAGGACGAGCGGGTGCAGGTTGCCGTCGCCGGCGTGGAAGACGTTCGCCACGCGCAGGCCGTGCTCCTCGGCGAGCTCCGCGATCCGGGTCAGGACCTCGGGCAGCTTCGTACGCGGGATGACGCCGTCCTGCACGTAGTAGTTCGGCGAGAGGCGGCCCATCGCGGCGAACGCCGCCTTGCGCGTGCGCCAGATCTGCGCGCGGTCGGCGTCGTCGCGCGCGATCCGGATGCTCAGCGAGCCGTTGCGCTCGCAGATCGCGACGACGTCGTCGAAGCAGGCCTCGCACTCGGCCGCCGAGCCGTCGAGCTCGACGATGAGCGCCGCGCCGACATCGGTCGGAAAGCCCGCGCCGACGGCCTTCTCGGCGGCCTGGATCGTGAGGTTGTCCATCATCTCGATCGCGCCCGGGATGACGCCGCCCGACACGATCTCCGAGACCGCCTCGCCGGCCTGCGACGTCGTGTCGAAGAACGCGACCATCGTCTTGATCGCCTCCGGGACCGGGATCACGCGCAGTGTCACCGCAGTGCAGATACCCAGCGTTCCCTCCGAGCCCACGAACGTGCCGAGCAGGTCGTAGCCGGGATGGTCGAGCTCCTTGCCGCCGAGCTCCACGACCTCGCCGTCCGCCAGCACGATCTCGAGGCCGGTGACGTAGTTCGTCGTGAAGCCGTACTTGAAGCAGTGCGCGCCGCCGGAGTTCTCGGCGACGTTGCCGCCGATCGAGCAGACGATCTGCGACGAGGGGTCGGGCGGATAGAAGTGCGTCGGGCCGACCGCGAGCGAGACCTCGACGTTCGTCACCCCCGGCTGGACGGTGATGCGCTGGTTGGGCAGGTCGACGTCGAGCACGGCGGTCATGCGCGTGAGCGCGACGAGCACGCCCTCCTCGACGGGCAGCGCGCCGCCCGACAGGCCCGAGCCCGCGCCGCGCGCGACCCACGGGACGCCGGCGTCCGAGCACGCCTTGACGACGTCGCGCACCTCGGCGGTGGTCGCCGGCAGCACGACGACGCCCGGTGTCGCCTTGTACTGCAGCAGGCCGTCGGACTCGTAGGTGCGCAGCTGGTCGGCGTCGGTGTAGACGTGATCGTTCCCGCACGCCTTGCGCAGGCGCTCGATCAGCCACCCCGTGACAGGAGCGTGGCCGGGCAGCGCGGTGCTGGTGGTGGCGGCTTGCGGCGGGTTCATGACGACTGCCGGGCGGGTGCGGCGACGACGATGCGCTCGCCCGGCGCGGGGCTGACGGAGGGTAGTGACCGAACGTCGCGCGTGTCTAAAGACCAGGCGAAGGTGGCACCGCTGGGCGTCGCAAGGTCGCTGGCGACGGGCGCGGCGACGGGTCTATTCTCCGCCCTATCCGAAGGCCTTGACGAGAGGAGTCGTACGCGATGGACAAGTCCGAGCTGCAGCGTGTCAGCGAGTCCAAGACCGGGATCCGGATCAACCCCGAGGTGCTCAAGAGGCTTGAGGAGAGCATGCCGAAGGGCGCGCGACTCTTCACGGATCGCGGCTACCAGGGCCATCAGGAGATGTTCACCGAGGGGCGCCACGACGTGAACAGCCTGTACGCCATGTTCACGTGGGACCTTCGCGAGTCGATCAACGACGCCGTGACCTCGATCCAGCTGAGCCCCGGCTACAAGGTCACGGTCTACGAGCACGGCGACTTCACCGGCGCGAGCAAGACGTTCACGTCCAGCGCGGAGTACGTGGGCGACGACTTCGAGAACAAGATCTCCTCGATCGTGGTCGCGAAGGCCTGATCGGGGCGCCGGGCTGGGTTCGCTTGGCGCGGCCGGACGGACGTCGCGCGGGTTTTCGTGTGTCTAGCGACCGCGTGGCTTGGCGCGCCGCGTGACGCGCTCGCAGTCGCGCGCGACCTTGTCGGACGCGTCGGCGAGCACGGTGTCGCGGCCGCTGCCGCAGGCGATCGTGTCCTGAACGCGGCGGTCGCGGGCGGAGGCGTCGCGGGCGTCGATGCGGTCGTCGCCGCTGCCGCCGGCGAGGGTGGCGCTGCCGCGGCGGTCGCGCAGGCGGTCGCGGCCGGGACCGCCGTCGAGGCGGTCGCCGCCGTGGCCCTCGCGCGCGTCGGCTCCGCCGAGGTTGTCCACGCCGTCCTCGCCGTCGAGCCGGTCGGCGCCGTTGCCGCCGAAGAGCCGGTCCGCGCCGCGGCCGCCGTAGAGGCGGTCGTCGCCGTCGCCGCCGTAGAGGCAGTCGCGACCGTCGCGGCCGCGCAGGCGGTCGTTGCCGGCGAGGCCGAACAGCACGTCGATCGCGAGCGGGCGCCCGGAGAGCGTGTCGTTGCGTGAGGTGCCGGCGATCTGCCTGCCGCGCAGCGGGCAGCCGGGCTGGGCCCGCGGCGCTGGGGCGCTCGGTGGAGGCGGTGCTGGGTTCGGGGGCGGCGGCGGACCCGGCGGCACGACGGGTGGCAGCGGTGGAGGTGGTGGCGGCGGGGGCGGAGGCGGGGGCGGCGGGGGCGGCGGCGGTGGCGGGAACAGCTCGCGATCGAAGACCGATACCGCGTTGGCGAACTGCGAGACGACGTAGGCGCTCGTGCCCTCGGGGCTCACCGCGACCCCGAACGCGCCATCCAGGCCGGTCCCGTCGGCGCAGCTGCCGCCGCTCCCGTCGTCCGAGACGCAGCCCGCGGGCGCGGTGTGCTGCGTGAGCCCGCCGTCCGGAGCGCGATCGAACACGGCGATGGCATCGGCGTCGTCGGACGCGACGTAGGCGCTGCGCCCGTCCGGGCTGAGCGCGACGTCGCGCGCGCCGTCGAGCGCCGTCCCGTCGGCGCACGCGCCCACGCTGCCGGTGTCCGAGACGCAACCCGCCGCGCCGAGCTTCTGCGTCAGCGAGCCGTCGGCGGCGCGATCGAACACCGTCACCGCGTCGCTGAACTGCGAGGCCGCGTAGACGCTGGCGCCGTCGGGGCTGACCGTCACGCCGAAAGCACCGTCGAGGCCGGTGACGTCGGCGCACGGCGCGTCGCCGCCGTCGTCGAGGCAGCCGGCGGCGCCGGCCTTCTGGGTCAGCGTCCCGTCGGCGGCGCGGTCGAAGACGCTCAGCGCGTCGCTGACGCCCGACGCCACGTAGACGCTCTTGCCGTCCGGGCTGACCGCGATCCCGCGCGGCTCGTCCAGGCCGGCGCCTGTCGCGCACGGCGCTTGCGCGACCCGCGTGATGCACCCCGCCGCGCCCGCCTTCTGCGTCAGCGTGCCATCAGTCGCCCGGTCGAACGCGACGACCGCGTCGTTGTCCTGCGAGGCGATGTACACGCTCGCGCCGTCGGGGCTGATCGCGACCGCCGCCGCGCCGTTCAGCGCGGTCCCGTCCGCGCACGCGCCGCCGGTCCCGCTCTCGGAGACGCAGCCCGCCGTGCCGGCCTTCTGGGTCAGCGCGCCGTCCGCGGCGCGATCGAGGACGGCGATCGCGTCGGTGACGTACGCCGCGCCGTAGACGCTCGTGCCGTCGGGGCTGACGACCACGCCGCGGACGCCCGACAACCCGGACCCGTCGACGCACGCGCCGCCGGTGCCGTTGTTCGAGATGCAGCCCGCCGTGCCGGGCTTCTGCGTGATGGCGCCATCGAGCGAGCGATCGAGGACGTCGATCGCCCCGCTGAAGATCGACGCGACGTACACGCTGACGCCGTCGCGGCTGACCGTGACGGCCCGTGGCGTGTTGAACGCCGTCCCGTCGGCGCAGGCGCCGGCGATGCCGATGTCGGCGAGACAGCCCGGCGTGCCGGGCTTCTGCGTGAGATCGCCGGGCGCGGCGATCGCTTGCGTGCCACTGCCCGCGCCCACCATCGCAAGGCACGCGAGCACCGTCGCGCCGATCAGCCTCGACATCCATGTCCTTTCCCCGTCATGACGACCGGCCGACGGCGAACCTATCGAACCGCGATCGTGTTCAGCGGCAGTAACGCGCACCCCCGTGGGGGGTAACCAACGCATTCCGTCGGGCGGAGCGCGTAGCGTCGTGCTTTGCCGGTTTTCGAGAGGAGCGAGATGGCGCAGCAGGAGTACGTGTTCGACGCCGAGCTGGTGGGATTCGACGATGTGCATCGCGTGATCGCGGTACGCGGCGATCTGACGCTCGTCGACCTGCACTACGCCCTCCAGTCCGCGTTCGGCTGGGACGACGACCACCTGTACGCGTTCTGGCTGGGCGGCCAGTTCTGGACCAACGCGGACGAGCACTTCAAGCATCCATGCGCCGGCGACGAGCCGGTCGATCCGGCGGAGCGCAGCGCGGGCATCTGCCTCGACAGCCTCGGGCTCGACCAGGGGCAGCTGCTCGCGTACGTCTTCGACTTCGAGGACGAGTGGCGCGTGCGCCTGCATGTCGAGGGCGTGATCACGGACGACGGGAACCCGTCGCCGCGGCTGCTGCAGGCCGTCGGCACGGCGCCCCTGCAGTACGCCGCCTGAGCCTGGGCCGCCGCGCACACGGGTAGGGTCCGCCGGCATGCGAGTCCTCGCGCCCGGCGTCCGGCAACTCGGCGGCTTCACGGCCAACACGATCAACGTCTACGTCGTCGGCGACGTGCTCGTCGATGCCGGCACCCCCGCCGCGCGCCGGCGGATCCTGCGCGAGCTCGACGGAGCCACGGTCTGCACGCACGTCGTGACACACGCCCACCCCGACCACTTCGGCTCGAGCCACGCCGTCTGCGAGACGCTCGGCCTTCCCCTGTGGGCCGGCGAGCTCGACGCCGAGGCGATCGAGACCGCGACGCCCGTCGCGTCGGACACGAAGGCCGGCCGCTTCCTCGCGAAGGGGAAGATGCCGCCGGCGCACCCGGTCGCGCGGCGGTTGCGCGAGGGCGACGAGGTGGCGGGCTTCACCGTGCTCGACGTGCCGGGCCACTCGCCCGGCCACATCGCCCTGTGGCGCGAGCAGGATCGCACGCTCATCGCGGGCGACGTCTTCTTCAACCGCCCGCGGCTCGGCTCGCCGCCGGACTTCCTGACGGTCGACCCGGAGCGAAACCGCGCGTCGATGCGCCGACTTGCGGAGCTTCGGCCCGCGCTCGCGCTGTTCGGACACGGTCCGCCGCTGCGCGATCCCGACCGGCTGGCGCTCGTCGCGGCCCGCCAACAGCTCTCGGAGAGATAAAGGTTCGCGCTCATCTGCCGATGACTGGACAGATGACGCAATCGCATACCGACGAGCTGCTCGGACTGGCCGACAGGCGCCTGATGCGCCACGCGATCGACCGGGCGCGCGAGCAGCTGCGCGACGGCGGCAAGCCGACCGCCGTGCTGCTGATCGACATCTGCGGGCTGGACCGGGCCGGCGACGAGCCGGCCGCGGCGCTGGCCGCGCGGCTCTCCGCGTCGTTGCACGGCGAGGATCTCGTCGGGCGCTTCGGCGGCGACGTGCTCGTCGTCGTCGCTCGCGACGTCGACGACGAGGACGCCGCGCACGACCTGGCAGCGCGGCTCGTGACGGGCATCGGCGACACGCTCGGCGGCGACGCCCGCCATGCGACCGCGGGCGTCACGCTCGTGCACGAGCCCGACCCGCCGGTCGCGACGGTCGTCGCGCGGGCGGACGCTGCGCTGTACGCGGCGAAGAACAAGGCCAGCCGCGACGCGCGCGACGGTGCGCAGCCGCGCGAGCTGAGCAGTCGCGAGGCGCTCGTCGAGGCGGCGTTCGACCGCTCGACGGTCGAGGACTTCGACGTCTACTACCAGCCGATCGTCGACCTGCGCGACGGCTCGATCGCCGCGGTCGAGGCGATCCTGCGCTGGGAGCACCCCGGCCTCGGCACGATCGCGCCGAGCGAGTTCCTCGCGAGCGCCGAGCGGCGCGGGCAGGTCGCGACGCTGGGGCGCTGGACGATCGACAAGGCCTGCGCCCAGACCACGCGCTGGGGCGCGACCCGGGACGGGCTGGCGATGCGCACGTGCATCAACGTCGCGGCGGTGCAGGTCGCCGACCCCGGGTTCGTCGAGGACGTCATGTCCGCGATGGTGCGCCACGGAGCGACCGCGCACCAGCTCGCCTTCGAGGTCACCGAGGAGGCGCTCGCTGCGGTCCCCGACGACCTGCGCGCCTCACTCGCGGACGCGCGAATCGCGCTCGTCCTCGACCACGCGGGCACGCGCGCGCCGTCACCGGCGAGCCTCGAGCAGCTGCCGATCACGATGATCAAGTTCGACCGCTCGTTCGTCACCGACGACCGCCCGGACGATCCGTCGTCGATCCTGCGCTCGGCCGCGGAGCTCGCGCGGAGCCTGAGCCTGCCGTGCGTGGCGAAGGGCGTCGAGACGCGCGAGCAGCTGCAGGCGGTGCGCGACTGCGGCGTGCCGTTCGCGCAGGGCTACCTCTTCTCGCGCCCGCAGAGCGCGGCGGCGATCGAGCAGCTCGTGCTGCGCGAGCGGCCGTTTCACTCGCTGGTGGCGCCCGCGCCGCTGCTGCTCAGCGCGCTGCAGTTCAGCTGCTATGAGCCGGCGATCGAGCTCGGCGCGCCGGCGGTTCCCTAGGACCCGCCGTCGCCGTCGCCGTCGCCGTCGCCGGGCGCGGCGAGCGCTTCGGGCGGCAGCACGTAGTACTGCGCGCCGCCGCCACCGGAGGGGGTCTTGCCGCCGTGCACGACGATGAGCGGCTCCTCCTCGATCCGTCCCCCGTGGGAGCCGACCCACGAGTCGACCATCTCGCGGTACGGCTCGGGGACGTCTTGGCGGCGGATGGCGACCATGCCCTCCGGCCGGTTGGTCATGTTCGACAGCGGCATGTCGAGCAGGCATTCGCGGATGAGGTCAGTCATAGAGCCGACGCGCGGACTCGAACCGCGGACCCCTTCATTACGAGTGAAGTGCTCTACCAGCTGAGCTACGTCGGCAACGCACCGGCATGCTAGCGCCGTCGCGCAGCGTTCCGCCCGGCAGCGATCGGGCTACGCCAGTCCACGGGCGGCCGACTCGATCTGCTCGAGCGTCGACGCGGTGCTCACGCCGTCGAGGCCGGCCCGCGCCGCTTGCTCGTCCGAGAGGCGGCTGCTGCCGACGACCGCGTGGATCGGCACGCCCGCCGCCCGCGCGCGGCGTGCGAGCTCGCCGACGATCTTGCCGCCGAAGCTCTGCTCGTCGAGGCAGCCCTCGCCGGCGACGACGAGCTGCGCCGCGCGGATCCGCTCGTCCACGCCCAGCGCGTCGAGGACGGCCGCCGCGCCCGGGCGAAGCTCCGCACCGAACGCCGCCCAGAGGCCGCCGGAGAGGCCGCCCGCGGCACCGGTCGCCGGGACGCCGCGCGGGTCCTTCGGGAGCTGCTGCGCGAGGCGCGCCAGACGCTGCTCCAGCCGCGCGACGGTCGGCGCGTCGGCGCCCTTCTGCGGGGCGAACACGCGCGGCGCGTCCTCGAACGCGGTCTGCACGTCGCACAGGACGGCGAGCCGCGCACCGGGCAGGCCGCCGCCGGAGCGGATCGCCTCGATCGCGCCGTGGCCGCCGTCGGTCGTCGCGCTGCCGCCGACCGCGACCAGGATCTCACGCGCGCCGGCGCGCGCCGCGGCGGCGATCAGCTCGCCGGTGCCGCGGGTGGACGCGGCCCATGCGTCGCGCTCGTGCTCGGCGACGAGCGCGAGGCCCGACGCCTGCGCCGCCTCGACGATCGCCGTCTCGCCCGCGAGCGCGAACCGGCACGCGACGGGGCGGCCGAGCGGGTCGCTCGCGGTGACCGCGACGAAGCGGCCGCCGAGTGCCGACGCGAGAAGCTCCATCGTGCCCTCGCCGCCGTCGGCGACCGGGCAGCGATCCGCCTGCCAACCGGCCGCTTCGAAGCCGCGCGCCAGCGCCTCGGCGACCGTGGGCGCGTCGAATGTGCCCTTGAAGGAGTCGGGAGCGACGAGCACGCGCACGCCCCCGACGCTAGCCGTCTCCGCGCGCCGACCCGACGTGAGCGCAGGGACGAGCCGCTTCGGCCAAGCTCCTCACGTGGCCGCACCGACCTTCGACCTGCAATGCCACTCGACGTGCTCCGACGGCGCGCTCGAGCCGGCCGCCGTCGTAGCCGCCGCGGCCGCCGCCGGGGTCGAGCTGCTGGCGCTCACCGACCACGACACGGTCGACGGCATCGACGAGGCGCTCGCGGCCGCGCGCGAGCACGGGATCGACCTCGTGCCGGCGGTCGAGCTGTCGACCGTCGACGAGCTCGGCGAGGACTTCCACGTGCTCGGCTACGGCATCGACCACCACGACGAGAGGTTCGCGGAGCGCCTCGTTCACTGGCGCGCCGACCGGGCGGCGCGCATCGAGCGGATGGCCGGCCGGCTCTGCGACCTCGGCCTCGAGCCCGACCGCGCCGAGCTCGACGCGCGCCTCGCCGCCGGCCGCCCGCTCGGGCGCCCGCACCTGGCCGCGGCGGCCGTCGCCGCGCACCGCGAGCGCCTCGAGCCCGTGGGGCTCGCCGAGCCGTCGGCGTTCCTCGAGGCGTACCTCGTCGCGGGCTGCCCCGCCTACTGCCGCCGCGAGACGCCCACGGTCCCCGAGGCGATCGAGGCGATCCACGCCGCGGGCGGCATCGCCGTCTGGGCGCACCCCTTCTTCGACCTCTGGCAGCCAAGCGAGGTCCGCGAGGCGCTGGAGCGCTTCAAAGGCGCCGGCCTGGATGGCGTGGAGGCCTTCTACGCCACGCACAACCGCGAGCAGACGCTGCTGCTGGCGCGCCTCGCAGCGGAGCTCGGCCTGCGGACGACCGGCTCCGCGGACTTCCACGGTCACGGCCATCGCAACTTCTCACGGTTCCGCGCCTTCGACCTGCACGGCTGCGAGCCCGACCTCGGGCCGATCGCGCCCTGAGCCGAGGGCCGCGACACAGCAGCCGTAGGCGATCACAGCGACGATCGACGTCGCGCTGAGCACCAGCCCGGCGGCGATCGCCGTGCCGACGCTGCTCGATCCGAGCGTGGCGAGCGTCGCGCCGGCCGGTGCGCCGGGGCCGGCCGGCAGCAGGCCGAACGCTCCGAGCGCCGCGAACAGCCAGGCGAGCTCTCCGATCGAATGCGGCAGCCCGCACGCGACGAGCACGAGCCAGATCCGCACGACCGTCACGCCGCAGACGCCCGCGGCCAGCGCCACGACGCGGCCGCGCCGGCGGCGGTCGGCGAGCACCGCGAGCCCGCGGACGATCGGGCGGTGCGCGAAGCGCCGGCGCAGCCAGACCAGCGTGCCGAGGACGCCGGCGGCGAGCGCCAGCGCGGCGGGCGCGGTCCACCACGCACCCAGACCGCCCGCGACGCCCGCGACGAGCAGCGCGGCCGTCAGCAGCAGCTCGACCGCGAAGATCGGCATGTCGGCGACCGCGATCTGGCCGGGTCGCGGCGCGCGATCGCCGGCCAGCCGGCGCAGCATGGCCACGCGCGCGGGGAGCGCGGCCTGGCTCTGCAGCGCGCCCGCGAGAAACGCGGCGCCGTTCGCGCGATGGACGATGCGACGCGGCAGCGGCCGCCCCTCGATCGCCCCGATCGACAGGAATGGCGCCAGGTCGACTACACCGACACGGAGGACGACAGCTACCTCGACTTCGCGGGCGCCGGGGGCGTGGCGTGCGGCAAGCTTGCCGACGGCTCGCTCCTGTACGCGACCGTGCGCGACCGCGAGGGCGAGGGCTACCAGCCCGGTGGACGCGGCGCGCGGGGCCCGACGGACTTCGGCTACACCGTGCTCGTCGCGCCGGCCGGGACGGCGTCCGAGGCTGCGGCCAAGCCGCAGGCGCCGGCCGAGCCCGACCCCGGGCCAGCGGAGGCGATCGCGGTCGTCAGCGCGCTCGACCTGCGAGGCGAGATCGTCGAGATCTCGAACGCCGGCGGCGCGCCGCTTGACCTCGGCGGCTGGACGCTTCACGACGAGGGCTCGACCAAGGGCTACAAGTTCCCGAAGGGGACGGTCGTGGCCCCGGGCAGCTCGGTGCGGGTGCGGTCGGGCCCGGGTGCGAAGAGCCCCGGTCCGGGCGAGCTCGCGTGGAAGACGTCGAGCGTCTGGAACGACAAGGGCGACACGGCCTACCTGAAAGACCCGACCGGCGCGCTCGTGGCTTCGAAGAAGGGCTGAGCGCCGTTAGTCGACCCGGCGCGGCCACGGTCGCGCGGCAGAGCTCTCGAGCGCGGCGCGCCGGTCCGGAACCATCGCGCGCCGCCTGGTAATCGCAGGTTCCACGGAGGTAACGATGGCAACCGCAACTACGTCTGGCGTCTGGCCGAGCATCAACGCATCGCTGCCGGGGCTCAACGGCCTCGGCACATCGAACGTCAAGTGGGGGGTGCCGGCCGGTGGCGGTCAGAGCGGCTACCGCTTCACCGGCGCGACCGTGGAGGTGCTCACCGACGGCACCGAGTTCGTCCTGGGGACGTTCACGCACGACAACTTCCCGGTCTACGGCTTCCAGCCGAACCAGTTCGACGTCGACCTGCGGGTCAACGTCGCGTTCAACGGCGGCGCGCTGATCCGCGACTTCAGCTTCCGCTTCCACCACAACGAGACGCCGAACGTCTGGCCCGCGCCGCAGGACCTCGTCGACCTGCCGACGCTGCAGTCGCCCGAGACGGTCGAGCTCGACGGCGAGGAGTACGCGCTCGTCATCGCGGGCTTCAAGCAGGGCGGCCAGATCGTCACGCGCTTCGTCAGCGAGGAGAACGGCTCGAACAGCGCGGACATCGTCGCCAAGCTCCAGCTCATCGTCAAGCCGATCCAGACGTACATCTTCCACACCTACAACCCGGACGGCTCGGTCTTCGGCTCGGGCTGCTTCACGTACAAGGGCAACGAGAAGCCCGTCGACATCGCGCACATCATCGGCGGGCTCGGACACGGTCCGAAGCTCACGGAGTTCTGGTACACCGACCCGCTCATCGGCACGATCGGGCTCCCCCAGCTCATGGGGATGAACTTCAAGCGCGGGGCCTCCGACGACGAGCCGTCACGCTTCACGATCAACGCCTACACGCTGCCCGGCCAGGAGACGGGCATCACGGCCGGCGTCGCGACGCTGCAGAAGCCGGGCCCCGTGTCGACGCATCGCGCCGACGACGTCGAGCACGACGAGGATCGCACGCTGCACTTCCCCGAGCTCTGCGTGCCGGGCGTCCCCGGCGAGGCGGTCGAGGAGGCGGTTCCGCTCGTCGACCTCGTCGTCGTCATCGACTCGAGCACGTCGATGAAGCCCGACGCGACCGCGCTCTCGAACGCGGTGAGTGCGGCGATCGACGCGGCGAAGACGAAGTGCCCGTCGGACCTCAAGGTCAGCTACCTCGGGATCGAGGGCAAGTTCTCCGACTCGCTGTTTCGCACGACGGTCCGCGAGCACCTCACGAAGCTCGGGGTCAAGGAGGGCGACATGCGCGGGCGCAAGCGCGGCACGGTCGTGTCCGGCGGCGCGCAGGAGGACTGCGGGCGCGCGATCGAGGACGTCGTGAACCACAACGACTGGCGCGCGGGCGCGAAGCGGTCGATCTTCCTGCTCGGCGACGAGGCGATGGAGGGCGGCGACCCGTTCGAGTCGGCGGACATCGACGAGGCGAACACGGCGATCGCCGTCGCCAACGGCGGCGACACCAAGGTGCACACGTACTACGCCAAGGGCGACGCGAAGTTCGAGGCGCAGAACACGGCCGAGTTCGGCCGCGTGGCCGGCGAGACGGGCGGTCAGGCGTACACGTACAAGGACACGCTCGACGGCGGCTTCCAGGCCATGCTCGAGAGCGTCATCTGCGCGAGCAAGGCGGAGCCGGCGCCGGTGGAGGACTGCGGCTGCTGCGCGGAGTGCGTCGAGAAGCGGCTCGCGGCGAAGACGGCGCCGTGACCTGTGCGGCGGCGCGGCTTGCCGCGCCGCCGCCCGGATCGTGCGCGGGCGGGTCTCGCCTGGCGAGGCCCGCCCGCTGCGACTACCATCAGCGCTCCTGCCCGCGCGCGAACCACGCCCGCGCGGCCCTGCAGATCAACCAGACCTTCGCGGAGGAGCGCCCTATGGCATTCGAAGTCGGACAGCGCGTGATCGCTGAGAAGTCGGGCCGTCGGAGGCGCACGGCACGCGCCCCCATGCGCCCGCCGCGCCACGGCGTCATCGAGAAGGTCCTGCGGGGCGATCCGAACCCGCGCTACGAGATCCGCTGGGACGAGGGCATCGTGACGATCTTCTCGCCGCAGAACGGCGGGCTCTCGCTCGATCCCGACCAGGACAAGGCCGTCAAGGAGACCTCGGCCGCCGAGTAGCGCCCGCAGCGCTGATCGCGCGGCTCAGCGGGCGCCGCCCGGGGACGGTTCGTCCGGGCCGTACAGCACGGTCGCCGAGTCGCCGTAGGACGCGGGCGTCGCGGTCGCCTCGTACGCGAAGTTCAGCGCGACCCGCCGCGTCCCCGGCGCGCGCAGCGGCGTGACGCGGTGCGCGCAGCGATCGGCGCGCAGCAGGTACGCGTCGCCGGCGCGGTGCTCGACCGTCCTGACGAGGTCCTCCGCGCGCGCCGCCGCGACGCCGACGTCGACCCCACTGCCGGGGTCGAGGCCGAGCCTGTCGCGCAGGCCCGCCCAATCGGGGATGTACTCGAGCTCGCCACCGGCCCGGGGCGCCGGCGCCTCGAGCATGACGACGAGCGCGTAGGGCGGGTCGTCGAGGTGCCAGCCGTGCGTCGAGCCCGCGGACAGCAGGAAGTTGCAGACCATGAGCTCCTCGGGGTGCGCGCAGCGGTGGACCTCGGTCCCGGCCACTCGCGAGAGCAGGCGCACGAGCTCGTAGTGCACGTAGAGCATCGTCAGCGCCGGCGAGCCCTCGAGCAGCTGCGACGCGCTGAGCACGCTCATGACGCGCGGCGTGCCGGGGCCGGACATGACGAAGTCCCGCGCGCGGGCGTGCGGCTCGAGCGCGGCGACCTCGCGCCGCGCGATCGCGAGCGTCTCGGCCGTGAGCAGCCCCGGCAGCTTGACGTAGCCGTCCTCGCGAAACCGCGTGTGCAGTTCCTCGAGCGAGCCCCCGCCGCCGTACGCCTCGGCGATCGGCCGTGCGATCAGCGACCGGGCGGACGTGCCGGCGTCGTGCTCGGCGACGCCGGAGACGGCCGGCCGTCCACCGGTCACGAGTCCTTGCGCAGCGCGAGCAGCCACTTCGCCGGGTTGCCGTCGGCGTCGCACGGGGGCTTGATGGCGAACGCCTCGACGTAGTCGCCGCCGATGTCGGCTGCTGTGCGCTCCATCGCCGTCGGCTTGAGCTTGAGGACGCCGCTGAACGGGCGGTCGAAGTTCGCGATCAGGACGAGCACGACGGCGAAGATGACGGTCACGAGCCCGAGCGCCGCGAGCTCCTCGACGTTGTTGCGGCGCGGGATCGAGTAGGCGAGCGTCCCCAGCGACAGCGCGAGAAGGACCACCATGAGGGCGTACAGCGCGTCCGGGACGGTCGACTGCGCCTGGGCGAGCCGCTCGCTGCGCTGGTTGCCGCGCGTGACGTCGGCGCCGCGGATCTCGCCGAAGCCGGTGGCAGCGGGCGTCATCGTGATCAGCGTGCGGCGGATGCCGCCGGGCTCCGTGCCGGTCCAGTTGGCCGGGACCGGCGACTCCTCGCCGTGCGCCATCGCGTCGTAGCCAGGGCCCGCGACGGCCCGCGCGTAGCACACCGCCGCGCCCTGCAGGCGCTGGCGAAACGGCTGCTTGACGTACTCCGCGGACTCGAAGAGCGTGTCGACCGTGTCCGCCTCGGCTTTCGCCGCGTTGCGCGCGGTCGTGTACGAGGAGCTCGCGCCGGCTAGCACGAACCCGACGAGCAGCCCGGCGATCAGCGACGTCGAGCCGAGGACCTTGACGACGTCGGCGCCCTCGGTCTGCTTGTCGGGATGGCGCGAGACCGTGACGTACTTCAGTGCCACGCCGATCGCCACGGCGACGGCGAGCCCTCCAATAGTCAACGCGATGATCATCGGTTCCCCCCGGTGTCGCGGCATCCCCAAACTGCGCGGGGAGAGCATAAGTCACCCGGCACGGAATGTGACACCGGATTCAGGCGCGAGGAGCGCTCGCCAGCGGCGTCAGCCAGCGTCGAACGCCTTGCGCACGGCGTCCAGCGCCGGCTTCGGCTCGTTGGCGAAGTCGTAGAGGCCCTTCTCGTTGATGCCCGGCGCGAGGCGCAGCTGCGGCCGGCGCTCGGCGATCGAGCCGCCGACGAAGTCCGGCCGCAGCGCGTAGTCGCGCAGCGACCACACGAGGATCCCGCTCAACCCCGGCTCGGTGCTGAGCTGACGGATGCGGCGCGACAGCAGCCGCGCCTGGAACTGCAGTCCGCCGAACGCCTGATCGGGCATCCGCGGGCTGCCGACCGCGCCGAGCTCGGTCACGACGAGCGGCTTGTCCGGAAAGAGCGCGCGGAGCTTCGCGATCCGCTGCGCGGCGAGCGCGGCCTGGCCTCGCGCCCCGGCCGGGCCCTCGTACCAGCCGATGTAGTCGGTCACGCCGATCGCGTCGAGCTCTTCGAACAGCCGCCCGTTCGAGCGCGGAAGCTGCGAGCCCCACAGGTCCGCCGCGACGGGCCGGCCGGGGTCGAGCTGATGCAACCGCCGCGCGGTGCGCGCCACGTACTCCTGCTGGCCGGGGTGGCCCTGCCCCGGCGCCTCGTTCGTGAGCGTCCACGCGAGGATCGACGCGTGCGTCTGCGCCTCCTCGGCCGCGCGCAGCGCGCGGTGGCGCGCGGCGGCGATCTTCGGCTCGGTCGTCGCGCGCCACTGGCCGGCGGGCTCCCACGGGCCGATCTCCTGCCAGACGAAGATGCCCGCGGCGTCGAGGCGGTCGAGCATGCTCTGCGCGAGCGGCAGCTGCGAGCGGGTGGCGTTCGCGCCGAGCTCGCGCAGCCCCGCGACGAGCTCGTCCTCGTCCTCGCCGGTCATCGCGTCGCCGTGGCCGCGGGCGTCGGCGGGCAGCGCGGCGCCGCGCAGCTGCAGCGGATCGCCGTTGACGTAGAGGCCGCCGCGGTCCCAGGTGATCTCGCGCAGCCCGACCTGCTCGTCGATCGTCGCCTCGCCCGGCACGGCGACGCGCAGCGTGTAGCGGTCCGGGCTCTCGGGCGACCACAGGTCGGGATCGTCGACGACGACCGAGGCGCGCACAGCGCGCGAGCGGCCGCGGCCGACGCTCACCGCGTCGAAGCGCAGCGGGTGCGACACGCCGTCGCGCGTGAGCTCGCCGGTGAGCCGCAGCCGCCGGGTGGCCTCGCGGTTGCGCACGCGCACGGTCACGTCGACGCGCGCCCGGTCGCCGCTACGCAGCCGCGTGCGGACGTGCAGCGCGCCGAGCTGGCTCGGCCCGAGGCGGGTGAGCGTCACCGGCCGGTGCAGCCCGCCGTAGTTGAACCACGCGCGCTGCCAGTCCTCGCCGGCCTGGCGCTGAGGGTCGCGCCAGTCGACGCGCACCGCGACGGTGTGGCGCCCGGTCCGCAGCAGCGGGCGCGCCGAGAACGGCTCGTAGGCGCCGGTGTGGCTGCGCATGAGGGCGCCGTCGACGTACACGCGCGCCCGGTAGTGGGCGGATTCGAAGTGCAGCGCGTAGCGGCCGTCGACCGGCGCCTGGATCTCGCGTGCGTACCAGCCGACGCTGCCGTCGTACGCGCGCCGGCCCGCCGCGCCGCTGTGCGCCTTGGCGTTGGGGGAGTGCGGGACCGTGACCTCGCGCCCGCGCCAGTCGCCGTCCTCGAAGCCGCGGTCGAGGCCGACGTCGCGCGGGTCGGCGCGGTAGCGCCAGCGCGTGAGCGTCACCGCGGCGCTGCCGTCGGGCCCGCCGGCGCGCTCGAGCAGCGCCCGCGTCGCGGCGCTCTGCGCGGCGCCGCCGCGCGGCTCGTCGCCGTCGTTGCCGGTTGCGAGGACGAGGTACGCGCCCGCCGCGCAGCCGATCAGGGCGACGCAGACGAGGGAGATGGTGAGCAGTCGTGACATGGAGATCGCGGCTGCCGCAGGCTCCGCAGATCGCACAACGTACGCCGCCGCCGCGAAGTCGCGCGACGATAGGATCGCGCGGCCCTGCCCTCGCGTGTCCTGATCCTGTCGTGGGAGTACCCGCCGATCGTCGCGGGCGGGCTCGCGCGGCACGTGAGCAAGCTGTCGGAGGCGCTCGTGCGCGCGGGCGTGGAGGTGCACGTGCTCACGCGCGGCGGGCGCGAGACGGCGGCGGGCGTGTCGTCGTCCTCGTCGTCGCAGACCGTCGCCGGCGTGGTCGTGCACCGCGTGCCCGAGGACCCGATGCCGCGCGACCTCGACGCGTTCGTCGCGTGGGTCGAGGGGATGAACTCGCACATGCACGCTGCCGGGCGCCAGCTCGGAAAGCGCCTGCGCTTCGACCTCGTCCACGGCCACGACTGGCTCGTCGCGGGCGCGGCGGCGGCGCTCGCCACCCGCCTACGGTGCCCGTACCTCACGACGATCCACGCGACCGAGTACGGCCGCCACCAGGGCTGGGTCGGCAAGCACCCGCAGTCCTACATCCACGGTATCGAGCTGTGGATGGCCGGGCGCGCGGATCGCGTCATCACGTGCTCGCACTACATGCGCGGGCACGTCGCGGACGTCTTCGCCATCGCGGAGGACCGGGTCACGGTCATCCCGAACGGGATCGACCGCGGCGACCTGCACCCGGTCGACGACCTCGACGCGCTGCGCCTGCGGTTCGCTGCGCCCGACGAGCGGCTCGTCCTGCTCGTCGGGCGGCTCGTCTACGAGAAGGGCTTTCAGCTCGCGCTCGACGCGATGCCGCAGGTCATCCGGCGGTCGGGTCGCGTGCGCTTCCTCGTCGCGGGGTCGGGCACGCACGAGGCGCAGCTGCGCAAGCAGTCCGCGCGATTGGGCCTCGACGAGCACGGCACGTTCATGGGCTGGATCGGCGACGACGTCCTGCACTCGCTCTACCGGATCGCCGACCTGTGCGTGGTGCCGAGCATCTACGAGCCGTTCGGGCTGGTCGCGCTGGAGGCGATGGCGAGCGGGTGCCCGTGCATCGTCGCGGACACCGGCGGGCTGCGGGAGGTCGTCCCCAACGCGGACGTCGGCCTGCGCTTCGCATCGCGCAACCCGCGCGCGCTCGCGACGATGATGCGGCGCGTGCTCGACGACGGCGCGCTGCGCGAGCGGCTGGTCGCCGAGGCGAGCGTGCACGTGCTGCGCTTCGACTGGAACGACGTGGCGCGGCAGACCGCGGAGGTCTACGCCGAGCTCATGGGCGGGGCGGCTTCGCGGGCTTCGCGCGCGACGCTGCGGCCGGCGTGACTACGAGTCCGAGGGCGGCTTGCGCCCCCAGCGACCGGCGAGCTTGCCGTCGGCGCTCTTGTCTCCCCGCCCGGACACGATCGCGACGATGATGCACACCGTGGCGATGGCGGGCATGAGGACGGCGAACGTGAACAGCAGGCCGATGCTGTCGGTCCAGCCCTGGCTGAGGGCGATGAGCGGCGCGGATCCCATGCGCGGGGAGAATACTTGCCGGGGCAGCTGTGCTGCTCGGCGACCAGCTTGGGGGGATCGTATGCGCAGGACCTTCTTCATCACCGCGGCGCTCGTGCTGGCGCTCGCCGGCTCGGCCTCGGCGCAGGACACCGCGATCACCGCGACGCTCAACCCGAACACGGCGGGGGCCGGGTCGAAGCTGCACGTCGCGATCGGCGGTGCGGCGGCCGAGCTCGGCGGCGCGCTGCCCGAGTCGGTCACGCTGCACCTGCAGCGCGGCTTCAAGCTCGACCTCGCGACGATCCCGACGCGCTGTGACGCCATGCACGCGCCGACCGGCGAGTGCCCGGCCGCGAGCCGCATCGGCAGCGGCGCGGCCCTGGCCCACACGAGCGGGCTGATCAGCGCGGACGTCCAGGCGACGATCGACATCTTCCTCGCGGATGCCGTGCAGGCCGGCGATCTCGCCGGCGTGGTGCTGCGCGTGAACGTCGCCAACCAGTCGCGCAGCGTGCTGGCGCGGCTGCGCGCGCTGCCGAGCGGCCCGTTCGGCTACGAGCTGAGCGCCGCCGGCTTCGCCGACGCGATCCCGTCGCTGCCCGGCCTCGCGATCGAGCTGCGCGGCCTCGTGCTCGACCTCGGTCTTCGCCGGAACGTCACGACGACCGTGACGCGACGCGTGAAGGTCACCCGCAACGGCAAGCGCGTGACGGTGAGACGCAAGGTCAAGCGCAAGGTGCGCCACGACCTGATCGTCAACCCGAAGAGCTGCGCGCGAAGCTGGTCGGCCCGCGTGACAGTCCGCATCGCCGGCACGGACCGCGCCCGCGACCTGGCTGTGCCGTGCGCGAAGGCGTGAGCTCGCGGGCGATTCCCCTGCCGGTCGCGCTCGCGTTCGCCTTCGCCGTGGGGCTTCTTGGGCTTGCCGCGGTCGCGAGCCCGGTGGGCGCTGCGTCGAGGACGCTCGTCGGCTACGAGCAGTCGGGCGGCATCGCTGGGATCCAGACGGGCCTGTCGGTGACGGTGGGCGGCAGCGCTCGCGTCACGTCGAGCCGGACGGCGGGGATCAAGCGCTTCAGGCTCACGTCGGCGGAGCTGCGTGGCCTCAAGCGCGACCTGCGCGACGCGCGCTTCTCGACGCTGCGTTCGCTGTACGACAGCAAGGTCCCGGTCGCCGACGGCATCTCGACGACGGTCCGCTACGCCGGCTACCGGGTGACGGTCAGCACGGGCGGCCGGCCGCCGGAGCGGCTGCGCAAGGTGCTGACGCGCCTCGACCGCCTCGCGTTGCGCGCGGGCTGAGCCGCGGCGCCGGGCGTCGGCCTCGGCCTCGGCCGATCACCCGGCTGGGTCGGTGTCGTCTCGGGGAAACCGCGCGAGATCTGCGGCGAGTGTCTGCGGCGCGGGGGTCTCGAAGACACGCCTGAGGTCTGCGCCGCTCACCCAATGGCGCCTCGCCGCGGGGCCGAGCCGGGCTACCGGCCGGCCGGTCACGGTGATCGTGAACGTGTCCCCACGCTCGGCGCGCCGGAGGACGCCGGCGAGATCGTCGCGTAGATCTTCTTGCCGGATGGACGTCATGGGTTCGACGGTAGCCGAACTGCTGGAAGGCGTCTGCGGTCGTGGCATGGGAGCATGCCGCGCGATGACGGCTGGTGCGGAGGACATCGTCAGGGCTGCGAGCGCGCTCACCTCGCGGCTCCCGTGGCCCCTGGGCGTGCTGGCCCGGCTGGCCTACAACTACCGCTGGATCTGGCTGCCCGACGGGCCCGACGTCTTCCGCGCGGTCGACCCGGACCGCTGGCGCGCGTGTGGCCGCAACCCGGTTCGCCTGCTGCAGGAGACCTCGGCGGAGGCGCTGCTGCGGGCCGCGGCCGACGACACGCTGGTCGCGCGCGCCGAGGAGCTCGAGCGCGCGATGCTCGCGGATCTCGCCCGCCCCGCGCGGACAGGCGTGGTCGCCGAGGATCGGCCGGTCGCGTTCTTCTGCGCCGAGCACGGGGTGCACGTCTCGCTGCCGATCTACGCGGGCGGGCTCGGTGCGCTGGCCGGCGACATCCTCAAGGAGGCCTCGGATCGCGCGCTGCCGTTCGTCGCGGTCGGCTTGATGTACCGGTACGGCTACTTCCGCCAGCGCGTCGATCACACCGGCTGGCAGCAGGAGACCTGGGTGCCGACGGATCCGGAGCGCTCGCCGGCGGTGCTCGTGACGGTCGGCGACGAGCGCGCGCCGCTGCGGGTGACCGTGCCGATCGGCCCGGATGTCGTCACGGCGCAGGTCTGGCGCGTGGACGTCGGGCGCGTGCCGCTGTACCTGCTCGACAGCGACCTGCCGGAGAACACGCGGGTCACCCGCTGGATCACGTCGCGCCTGTATGACAGCGACACGAACACGCGGCTGGCGCAGTACGTGCTGCTCGGTGCGGGCGGCGCCGCGGTGCTGCGGGCGCTGGGCATCTCGCCGGGCGTCGTGCACATGAACGAGGGGCACGCGGCGTTCGCGGCGCTGGAGCTGACGCGCGAGGGGGTCGTGGCGGGCAAGGACTTCGCGGCCGCTTTCGAGGAGGTGAGCCGGCGAACGGTGTTCACGACGCACACCCCGGTCTCCGCCGGCAACGACACCTACCCGGCCGATCAGGTGCGCCGCACGCTCGAGCCGCTGGCAACGTCGCTCGGGACCGACGCGGACGAGGTCATCAGGCTCGGGCGCACGCGCCCGGACGACGCGGGCGAGCCGTTCGGCGTGACGCAGTTCGCGTTGCGCGCGAGCCGCAGCGCCAACGGCGTGAGCGAGCGCCACGGCAACGTCTCGCGCGGGATGTGGCAGTCGCTCTGGCCGGGCCGCGCGGTCGAGGACGTGCCGATCGGCCACGTGACCAACGGGGTGCACGTCCCGTCGTGGGTGGGTGCGCCGATGCGCCGCCTGCTCGACCGCCATCTTGGTGACGGCTGGCCGCTGCGAGCCGGCGACGCAGCGACGTTCGCGGCGATCGACGACGTCCCGGCCGCGGAGCTGTGGGACGCGCGCTGCGAGCAGCGGCGGCTGCTCGTCGAGTACGTCCGCGACCGCAGCCAGCTGTACCGGATCGCGCGCGGCGAGCCGCGCGAGTACGTCGAGGCGGCGGCGAAGGCGTTCGATCCCGGCGTGCTCACGGTCGGCTTCGCGCGGCGGATGGCGACGTACAAGCGCTTGAACGTCCTGCTGCACGATGTCCAGCGCAGCCTCGCGCTGCTCGGCGGGGAGCGGCCCATCCAGCTGCTGGTGGCCGGCAAGGCGCATCCGCGCGACGACGACGGCAAGCGGCTCGTACAGCAGCTGTTCGCGGTGCGCTCGCAGCAGCGGGCGTTCGAGCGCGTGGTGTTCCTCGAGGACTACAACCTCGGTGTGGCGGCGCGGCTCGTGCGCGGCTGCGACGTCTGGATCAACGTCCCGCGCCCGCCGCTCGAGGCGAGCGGGACGAGCGGCATGAAGGTCGCCGTCAACGGCGGTCTGCAGCTCAGTGTGCTCGACGGCTGGTGGTCGGAGGGCTACGACGGCTCCAACGGCTGGGCGCTCGACGGCTCGATCGACGACGACCACGCCGCCCAAGACGCCCGCCACGCCGGCGAGCTGTACCGGCTGCTCGAGGACGAGATCGTGCCGGAGTTCTACGATCGCGACGAAGCGGGCCTGCCGGCGGCGTGGATCGCGCGGGTCAAGCGGTCGATGCGAACGCTGATCCCGGCGTTCTCGGCGACGCGCATGGTGTCGGAGTACGAGCAGAAGATCTACCGCACCCCCTGATCGCGATCCGCGGATCGAGCGCTCCATGCCGCGTGGAAGGAGAGCTCTGTCGACGAACCGTCGGTCGGCGCGCGGCGGCCGAGCGTGCTTGGCACGGCGGCGATGGCGACCGCGCCAACCTCGCGCGTTCATGACCTGCTCGACATGTCCGCCGCCCACAGGCGGCTCGCGGCCCTCATCGCGGTAGGACGCGACCATCTCGCGGATAGACGTCGCCGCGGTTTTGAAGCACCGCGAAATGGAGCGCCACCTTGCCGCGCACGGGGTGTGAGGTGTTGCGCGAGGGCTCCGACCACACCGTCTGACAACCCGCCAGCGGCCGTACGCGCGCCGGTCCCGCGGCACCGCGAGATCCCGGCGGGCACGGCCCGCGCGATCTGCCGTCAGCCTGCGGTGCCTCCGCCCTCCGGAGCGCGCTGACCTACCCGCGATCGTTGGGCTGGGCACGCCGGCACCGCCAGCCCGCAGAGTTCCGAAATGCGCGAAAGAGAGCGCCGCGAGCCGACGCGACCCGCGAGAACTTCACACCGGTTCGTCACGAGCGCCTGGGAGTTCTCGGCGGTTTGGTCCGTGGGGATCACGCGGGAGCCGCTCGTGGGGCGCGCTCGCGCGAGCTCGCCGATTTCTACTGCTGTTTCGCGGAAGCCTTGGCCGGGATCGACCGATGAGTTTCGCCGGGTGGGCCGGTCTAGCAGGGTGTACGCCATCGAGCCACTGACCGGAGACCCACCATGACCACTCCCGCACACCCTGGCCGCATGCTGTTTGTGAACATGCCCGTCGCGGATCTCGAGCGCAGCAAGGCGTTCTTCGCGAAGCTCGGGTTCAGCTACAACCCGCTGTTCGGCGACGAGAGCGCCGCTTGCATGCTGGTCGGCGAGCACGCCTTCGTCATGCTGCTCAGCCGCGAGAAGTTCGCGGAGTTCGCGAAGCTGCCGATCGCCGATCCCACGACGCATACGCTGGCGCTGTACTGCTTCAGCGTGTCGTCGCGCGACGAGGTCGATGCGGTCAGCGCCGCTGCGCTGGCGGCGGGCGGCTCGGAGGCCGATGGCGCTGAGGACTACGGCTTCATGTACTCACGCAGCTTCTTCGATCTCGACGGCCATGGCTGGCAGGTCATGTGGATGGATCCGGCGGCGGCCGAGCAGGGCCCCGAAACGTTCGCGGCCTCGATGCAGGACGCCGACGCCGCGGCCTGACCCGCCACCGCGGACAAGGCTGTACGCGAGTTTGTCGAATAGTGCCCGATATACGGGTCATTGGCGCCAAACTCAGCACGCGGACCGCACCCGCTCCTCGACGAAACGAGCGCTCCGACGGCTCGCCGCGGACGCTTGCGTTGGCGGCCGGAGGAGCGGGGCACACGCGACCGCCTGCGCACGGCGCCTACGATCAGCCGATGGACTCGGCCGAGGCGCTCAGCGACGCCGTCCTCGCGATCGCGGCGGAGCATGCGGTTGAGCCGGTCCTGCAGAAGCTCGTCGACGCGGCGCGCGAGCTGGCCGGGGCGAGGTACGCGGCGATCGGGGTGCCCGACGGGGAGGGTGGGTTCTCGCAGTTCATCACCTCTGGAATGAGCGACGAGTTGATCGCCAAGCTCGGGCCGCTGCCGCGCACGCACGGCCTGCTCGGCGCGATGCTCGAGGCCGACGCGGCGGCCCTCCGCACGACCGACATCCGCGAGGACTCGCGCTTCCGCGGCTGGTGGCCGGACGCGCATCCGTCGATGAGCTCGTTTCTCGGCGTGCCGATCGTCGCTCGCGGGCACGTCGCCGGTGCGTTCTACCTCACGGACAAGCCCGCCGGCTTCTCCGACGACGACCAGACGCTCATCGAGACGTTCGCGGCGCACGCGGCGCTCGCGATCGAGAACGCCCGCCTGCACGAGCGCAGCCGCGAGCTGTCCATCGTCGAGGAGCGAAACCGGCTCGCGCGCGAGCTGCACGACGCGGTCGCGCAGAAGCTCTTCGGCGTCGTGCTGGCGGCGGAGTCGGGCGGCGCGCTGCTCGATCGCGACGTGGCCGCGGCCGGCGCGCAGCTGCGGCTGGCGCGCGAGCTCGCGGGCGAGGCGATGGAGGAGCTGCGGTCGGTCATCGACCACCTGCGCCCGCCCGCCCTGGAGGCCGAGGGACTGGCGATCGCGCTTGGCAAGCACGTCGACGTGCTGCGCCGCGCGCACCGCCGCGCGATCGAGCTTGACGTCGCGGGCCACTGCCCGGCGCGGATCGAGACCGACGTCTTCCGGATCGCCCAGGAGGCGCTGCACAACGCGCTGCGCCACGCGGCCGCCGAGCGCATCGAGGTGCGCCTGCGCTGCGCCGACGACGGTGGCATCGAGCTGACCGTCGCCGACGACGGTGCCGGCTTTGACACCTCAGAGGTGCGCTCGCGCAGCCTCGGGCTCACGACCATGG
Source organism: uncultured Actinomycetes bacterium (assembly GCA_963743055.1). Taxonomy (GTDB): domain Bacteria; phylum Actinomycetota; class Thermoleophilia; order Solirubrobacterales; family Solirubrobacteraceae; genus CADCVQ01. The sequence continues at coordinate 738,086 of CAVUOK010000014.1, forward strand.
ATGAGCGCGCGCGCGACATCGGCGGCGACCTCGAGATCGACTCGCGGCCCGGCGCGGGGACGACCGTCCGCCTCAGGGTGCGCCCGTGATCGGTGGCGTCCTGCACCCTCGAAGGCTCGCGAGCGCACACCCGTGATTAACGTCCTCGTCGTGGATGACCACGCCGTCGTCCGTCAGGGGCTGCGCACGTTCCTCGAGCTGCAGGACGACATCGAGGTCGTCGGCGAGGCGCAGGACGGCGACGAGGCGCTCGCCGCCGTCACCCGCCTCGAGCCGGACGTCGTGCTCATGGATCTCGTCATGCCACACCTCGACGGCGTCAGCGCGATCGAGCGACTGCGGGAGCGATCGCCCGCGACGCGCGTGATCGTCCTCACGAGCTTCCTCGACGAGGACAAGGTCCTGCCTGCGGTCCGCGCGGGCGCCGCCGGCTACCTGCTCAAGGACGTCTCACCCACGGAGCTCGTGCGCGCGATCCGGATGGTCGACCGCGGCGAGGCGCTCCTGCACCCGGCCGTCGCGGCGCGCGTGCTGCGCGAGCTCGCCGGCGACGGCGCACGCGCCGAGCGCCACGACCTGCTGACCGCCCGCGAGCTCGAGGTGCTCGCCCTCGTCGCCCGCGGCCGCGCGAACAAGGCGATCGCCTTCGACCTCGGTGTCGCGGAGAAGACCGTCAAGACGCACGTCGGCAACATCCTCGGCAAGCTCGGCCTCGCGGACCGCACGCAGGCCGCGCTGTACGCGGTGCGCGAGGGGCTCGTCGTGGACCCTGACTAGCCCGTCACTTGCGCCACTTGAACTTCTCGCGGCGGTAGTTGACGGTATGCGTGCCGTGGGCGCGGACCCCGCGGCGAATCGGCTTGTCGAGGCGCTTCTGCTTGACGAGCGTGCCGAACGTCCCGACGATCCGGTCCTCGTCGTCGACCGCGATGCCGTCCGAGCGGTGCGGCGACATCTCGACCATCCGCGAGCTGAACGGCGACATGCTGCCGCTCTCGTCGACGTTGACGTGCATCCGCTCGCGAACCTGGATGTTCGTGCCGCGGTGCGGGCCAAGATCCGGGACGTTCGGGAAGAAGTTGTTCATCAGCTTGAAGAAGTCGGTCGCCGCGGACCTCACGCCCGCGCGCGACGGTGACTCGTCGTCGTCGACCTCCTGCCAGTACTTGTTGACCTTCTTGATCAGCGCGCGGCGGGCGGAGGCGCAGTCGCCGCGCGAGCCGACCATGTGGAGCAGGATCCCGTTGCAGACCGCGATCTTGTCGTCGAGATCGTCGAGGCGGTCGTCCCACTCGTCCTCCTCCTTGATCTTGGCGTGCTTCTTCTTCGCCCGCTTCAGCACCGAGCTCACCTGGGCGCGCTTGTCGCGGTATCCGTCCTCGAGCATGCGGTCGGTCCAGCGCTCGAAGTCGTCTTGGTCCTCTTCGCGGTTGAGGAACAGCAGTGTGTTGTCGCGGATGCTCTTCCACGAGAAGCGATGCGGCACGGCCATGTTGCGGTTCTGCAGCCCTGCGTCGTAGCGGTCGATGTCCGCGCCGCGAAACAGGTTGTGGGCGTCGACCGCCATCCGGTAGGTGTCCGTCGAGAAGCCCGGGCGCTTGAAGTCGCCGGGCTTGAACGGCGCGCGGGAGAGGGTGCGCGTGGCGGGGACGGGGATGGCCGCCACCTCGGCGCGCGCGCCGACGGCCCGCGCGAGCATCGCCGCAAGCGGGTCGGCGGGCGCCGGAGGGATGGCCGGCACCACGCTCGGCGGCGAGGCGAGGTCGGCGTCGCCCGGCGCCGGGGTGAGTGCCCGAGCGCGGGTCGGTGCGACGACGCGACCGCCCGCTCGCGCGGGCGGCATCAGGTGCGTGCGTGGCGCTTGGCGCTGGGCGATCACAGCGACTCCCCGTGAGCTGCGGTGGACGGTCCACTGTGACAGTGCGGCCCGCGCCAGTCCAGGGCCTACCGCGGGTCGTAGTGGCTGATCGTGAACTCGGCGCCCTGCGGATCACGCAGGACCGCGAGCCTGACCGGCACGATGTCGACCGGCTCGGCCACGACCGCGCCGCCGTGATGCCAGGCGCGCCTGCGCGACCGCATCCGTGTCGGCGACGGCGAACGTCACGCTCCAGCGCGGCGACGCGTCGTCGCGCGGCATGATCCAGCCGACGGCGTCCGAGAAGCCGGCGGGAACGCCGGCCTCGGCGTGGCGGCGGCGCAACTCGGGATCGTCCGCCGCGAGCGTCTCGGCGTAGCCCGGCCGCCGCGCCATCACCGATCCGCTGCCGCCGAACGCGACATCGTCGAACTCCCAGCCGAACACCTCGCCGGAGAACGCCTTGGCGGTCTCGACGTCGGGCGTCTCGAGGTTGCTCCGGTTCCACGTCGACGGCTCGTTGACGCGCCCGGCGCCCTTGTGCCGGCGCGCGTCCCACAGCGAGAGCTCGGCGCCGAGGGGTCGGTGAGGATGGCCGTGCGTCCCGCATCCACGACGTCGGACGGCTCGAGCAGCACCTCGGCGCCCGTTTGTGGCCGCGACTCGAAGGCGTTGACAGCATATTGCTTATCGATATAGTCATATCGACTGTCGATAGACGCCAAGGAGTCGTCGTGAACCTCACCGTGCTGCTCGTCCTGTGGTGGAGGTCGTCACGGGCATCGACGACCGCGAGGTCACGCTGCAAGGCTCGCTCGACGTCGAGCGGATGCGCGAGCTCGCCGGCGGCCCGCCGTCCGAGCGCATTGCCGGGCCTCGACGCGTCGTACGCGCACCTCACCGACGCCGAGGGCGAGGCGACGAAGCCCAAGGCGGACACTTCGATGCTGGTGTCGTGGGCGATCTACGTGCTCGCGCCGTGGCTGCTCGCGGCCATCGTGCTCGCGCTCGTATTCGGAATCCTGCGTGCCGCCGGCCGCGGCGACCCGTTCTCCGAAGGCGCCGCTCGCCGGCTGAACGCGGTCGGGATCCTGCTGCTGCTCGGCATCCCGGCGATCGCGATCGAGGGCTTCCTCGCCGCGGAGCTCTCCACCGAGGGCCTGTCCACCGAGCCGTACGTCGAGCCGGCGCTGACGCTCACGCTCAGCCAGTTCTTGCCCGGCATCCTCGTGCTCGCGCTCGTCGGGATCTTCCGCCGCGGCGTCGAGCTGCGCGACCTCGAGCAGCACACGATATGAGCGACGAGCCGCATGCGATCGAGGTCCGGCTGGACCGGATGCTGCTCGAGCGCAAGATGACGCTGGCCGAGCTCGCCGAGCGCGTCGGCGTGACGTACGCGAACCTCTCGATCCTGAAGAACAACCACGCGCGGGCGGTCCGCTTCTCCACGCTCACGCGCCTGTGCGAGGTGCTCGACTGCCAGCCCGGGGACCTCCTGCGCTTCACCGGCGGGCCGCCCGGCGAGGGCTGATCTTCGCCGGCGGTCCTAGGACCAATTGCCGATGGCCGGCGCGCGGGTGCGGTCGTAGCGTGGCGGCCATGCACAAGACAGCGATCGTCACGGGCGCGTCGATGGGGCTCGGCCTCGAGCTCGCCCGCGCGCTCGCCGAGCGCGGCTGGCGGCTCGTCGTCGACGCCCGCAGCGCGCCGCAGCTCGAAACGGCCCGCGCGGAGCTGGCCGCCATCACGGAGGTCGTCGCCATCGTCGGCGACCCGGACCATCGCGAGCGGCTCGCCGACGCCGCGGGCGACGGCCTCGCGCTGTCGTCAACAACGCAAGCACGCTCGGCGCCTCGCCCCGGCCCGCGCTGGCCGACTATCCGCTCGCGACGCTCGAGCACGTCCTGGCGGTGAACGTCGTCGCGCCGCTGGCGCTCGCGCAGCTCGCCGTCCAGCGGCTGCCTGAGGGTGGCCGGATCGTCAACGTGACCTCCGACGCCGGGGTCGAGCCGTACGAGGGCTGGGGCGGCTACGGCGCGTCGAAGGCGGCGCTCGAGCAGCTCTCCGCCGTGCTCGGAGTCGAGCGACCCGGCCTGCGCGTCTACGCCGTCGACCCCGGCGACATGAACACGCGCATGCACCAGGACGCGTTCCCAGGCGAGGACATCTCCGACCGCCCTGCGCCGCGCGAGAGCATCCCCGGACTGCTCGCGCTCGTCGAGGGCGACCTGCCGAGCGGGCGCTACCGCGCCGCCGAGCTCGCGAAGGTGTGCATATGAGCGCCGTGGCGGCCCGCGAGGCGTCCGTCTTCGCGCGGGTCGCCCGCGAGCGACGCGAGGCGCACGAGCCGCCCGAGGCGCGCGGGCTGCGCCGGGACGAGGTGCGGATGCTCGTCGCCACCGGCGCGAGGACTGCGCACGCGCGCGCCCGCGACCTGCCCGACCACCTGCGCGCCGGCGACGTGCTCGTCGTCAACACCTCGCGGACGCTGCCGGCCGCGCTCCCCGCCCGCCGCACCGACGGCACGCAGCTGCGCCTGCACCTCTCGACGCCCGCCGCCGGAGAGCAAGGCCGCTGGGTCGTCGAGCTGCGCCGCGGCGACGCCCGCTTCACGGGCGCCGCCGCCGGCGAGGTGCTCGCCCTGCCCGGCGGCGCGACCGCGACGCTGCTGTGCCCGTACCTCGCGGGCGGGGGAAGGTCCTCCGCACGCGACCTCGCGGCGACGTGGCGCGGGGGCACCGCGTCGCGCCCGCCCGCGCCCGCGCCGACCCGCCTCTGGCTCGCGACCATCGACACCGGCGACACGCCGCTGCTCGTCTACCTCGCCCGCCACGGCGCTCCGATCCGCTACGCCCACACGCGCGGCGAGCACCCGCTCGACGACTACCAGACGGTCTTCGCCCTGCATCCCGGCAGCGCGGAGATGCCGAGCGCCGCCCGCCCGTTCACGCCCGAGCTCGTCACGGCGCTCGTCGCACGCGGCGTCGTCATCGCGCCGCTGACGCTGCACACCGGCGTCAGCTCGCTCGAAGCCGGCGAGCTGCCCTATCCGGAGCGCTTCAGCGTCCCGCCGACGACAGCCCGCCTGATCAACGCGGCCCGCGCCGGCAAGGGCCGGATCATCGCCGTCGGCACGACCGTCGTCCGCGCGCTCGAGACCGTTGCGCTCCCGTTCGGCCACGTCGAAGCCGACGCGGGCTGGACGCGCCACGTCGTCACGCCGGAGCGCGGAGTGCGCGTCGTCGACGGCCTGCTGACCGGCTGGCACGATCCGGACGCCTCGCACCTGCTCATGCTCGAGGCGATCGCCGGGCGCGACCTCGTCGAGGACTCCTACGCCGCCGCGCTCGACGCCGGCTACCGCTGGCACGAGTTCGGCGACGTCCACCTGATCCTGCCATGAGGGCCGCGGTCCTCCACGCGTTCGGGCCGCCCGAGAACCTGACCGCGCACGACCTCCCCGACCCGGACCCGCACGAGGGCCAGGTCCTGGTCGAGGTCGAGCTCGCGAGCGTGACGTTCGTCGAGACGCAGCTGCGCGCCGGCCGCCCGCCGCATCCGTCGATGGCGCCCGACCTGCCGGTCGTGCTCGGCAACGGCGTCGGCGGGATCATCAGCGCGACCGGCGCCGGCGTCGACGCGAGCCTGAAGGGCCGGCGCGTCGTCACGACGACCGGCGGGCGCGGCGGGTACGCCCAGCGCGTCGCGGTCGATCGCGACCTGATCATCGAGATCCCCGAGGGCCTCGAGACCGCCGACGCCGTCGCGCTGCTCGCCGACGGGCGCACCGCGCTGATGCTGTTCGAAGCGGCGAACATCGAGCCCGGCGAGACCGTGCTCGTCGAGGCCGCGGCCGGCGGCGTCGGGAGCCTGCTCGTGCAGCTCGCCGCCGGCGCCGGCGCGCGCGTCGTCGCCGCGGCGGGCGGCGCGCGCAAGCTCAAGCTCGCGCGCAGCCTCGGCGCCGACCACGCCGTCGACTACTCGCAGCCCGGCTGGCCGGCACGAGCCGGCCCCGTCGACGTCGTGTTCGACGGCGTCGGCGGCGTGATCGCTCGCCAGGCCTTCGAGCTCGTCCGCAGCGGCGGGCGGTTCTCGAGCTTCGGGATGGCGAGCGGCGCGTTCGCGGGCATCTCCGAGCAGGTCGCAGACGACTCCGGCGTCACGCTTGTGCGCGGCAACGGCCTGGCGCCGCGCCAGCTTCGCGCGCTGTCCGAGCGCGCGCTGCACGCCGCCGCGGCCGGCCACGTCAAGGCGGTCGTCGGGCAGTGGTTCGCGCTGGGCAACGTCGCGGCCGCCCACGCCGCGATCGAGGCGCGCGAGACGATCGGCAAGACGCTGCTCGTGGCCTGACACCACCCGGCGGCGCAAAGCTCGTAGCCTGCGCGACATGCGCCTCGCGACCTTCCTGCCACCCGGCCAGACGACGCCGCGCGCGGGCGAGGTCCACGACGACGAGGTCATCTCGTTCGTCGTCAAGCGCGAGACCGTGCTCGAGCGCCTGCGCACCTCCGACTACGACCCCGCGATCGGCGACCCGTACGCCCTGAGCGACGTCACGCTGCTCGCGCCCGTCCCGCGGCCGCGCGCGATCTTCGGCATCGGCCTGAACTACGCCGCGCACGCCGCCGAGCAGGGCAAGGATCCACCCGAGTTCCCGATCGTCTTCATGAAGCTCCCAAGCTCGAGCGCGCCACCGTTCGGCGACGTGACCTGCCCAAAGGTCGTCAAGCGGCTGGATTACGAAGGCGAGCTCGTTGTCGTCATGGGTGCCGACGCGCAGATCGCGGGCTACGCGGTCGCGAACGACGTCAGCGCGCGCGACCTGCAGCGCCGCGAGCCGCAGTGGACGCGCGCGAAGGGCGCCGACGGCTTCTGCCCATGGGGCCCGTGGATCACGACGGCCGACAAGGTCGAGGACCCGCAGAACCTGCGCATCACGACGCACGTCAACGGCGAGTTGCGCCAGGACTCCTCGACGGCCGACCTCATCTTCGGCCCGCAGGAGCTCGTCGACTTCATCTCGGAGACCTGCACGCTCGAGCCGGGGGACCTCATCCTCACCGGCACGCCGAGCGGCGTCGGCATGTCGATGGACCCGCGCCGGTTCCTGCAGTCCGGCGACGTCGTGCGGATCGAGATCGAGACGCTTGGAGCGATCGAGCATGCCATCAGCTGAACTACTGGAGCGCCTCGGCGAGCTGTCGGACCTGCGCCACGCGGGCCACGTCCTCGCGTGGGATCAGCAGGTCATGATGCCGCCGGCCGGCGGCTCCGCGCGCGGCCAGGCGCTCGGCGCGATCCAGAACCTCTCCCACGAGCGGCTCGTCGCGCCCGAGCTCGGCGCGCTGCTGGATGCCGAGGACGGCGACGACCCGCAGCTCGTGCGCGCCGTGCGCCGCGACTACGAGATCGCCCGCCGCGTGCCCGGCGAGCTCGACGCCGAGATCACGCGTGCCGGCTCGCAGGGCTTCGAGGTCTGGCTCAAGGCGCGCGACGCCAACGACTACGGGCTCTTCGAGGCGGCGCTGCGGCGCAACATCGAGCTCGCGCGCCGCTACTCCGCGTGCTTCCCCGAGGCCGAGCACCCCTACGACCCGCTGCTCGACCGCTTCGAGCCGGGCACGACGACCGCGCAGGTCCGCGCGCTGTTCGCCAAGCTGCGCGACGGCCTCGTCCCGCTGCTCGCGGAGATCGCCCGCCAGCCCGCCCCGGCGCCGCTGGAGGGCGGCTTCCCCGTCGCGGCGCAGCGCGAGGTCGGCCTCGAGATCGTCCACGCGATGGGCTTCGATGAGAGCGCCTGGCGATTGGACGACGCCGTCCACCCGTTCGCCGCCTCGCCGTCCAGCCGCGACGTGCGCGTCACCGCCCGCTTCGCCGACGACAACCTCACCGGCCTGTTCGCGCTCATGCACGAGGTCGGCCACGGCCTCTACGAGCGCAACATCGATCCCGCGCTCGCGCGCACGACGCTCGACACCGGCGTGTCGCTCGGCGTCCACGAGTCCCAGAGCCGCCTGTGGGAGAACCTCGTCGGGCGCTCGGAGCCGTTCTGGAGCCACTGGCTGCCGCGGTTGGCCGAGGCGATGCCGCGGACGCTCGAAGGCGTCTCGCTCGACGACTTCCTGCGCGCGGTCAACGTCGTCGAGCCGACGCTCATCCGCGTCGAGGCCGACGAGCTGACGTACTCGCTGCACGTCATCCTGCGCTTCGAGCTTGAGCTCGAGCTCATCGAGGGGACGCTCGATCCCGCCGACCTGGCGCGGGCCTGGGCGACGAAGATGCGCGAGATGCTCGGCATCGAGGTGCCCGACGACCTGCGCGGCGTCCTGCAGGACATCCACTGGTCCCAGGGGATCATCGGCTACTTCCCGACGTACGCGATCGGCAACGTCCTCGCCGCGCAGCTGTGGGGCGTCGCGCGCGCCGACCTGCCGGACCTCGACGCGAGCATCCGCGCCGGCGACGTCGGCGCGCTGCGCGAGTGGCTCGTCGACAAGGTCCACCGCCACGGTCGGCGTCTGACGCCGCCAGAGCTCATCGAGCAGGCCGTCGGCGGCCCGCTGGATCCGGCGCCGATGCTCGCGCACCTGAGCGCGAAGTACCGCGCTCTGTACGACCTCGGGTAAGCCTGAATCCACCGAGGATCTTGGATGAATCCCTGCTGCCGGCGCGGTCCAGGGTCGATCGGCGGCGCACCCGTAGGGTGGACCCCTTCGGAAGCCGCCGATCGGCGCTGGGCCGTGATCGGCGGCGGGGATTCGCCGCGAGGATCGGTGGATTCAGGGTAAGGCCGCGGCTCAGCCCTCGCCGGCGGCCCGCGCCCGCACCCGCGCCCTGGCGCGCTCCTTCGATCGCGCCGGGATCGGCCGGCTCAGCGTGCTGCGATTGCGCGCCACCCACGCGTAGGCGCGCTCGGTCGACCGCGGCGCCCGCCCCGTCAGCGTGGCGAGCGGGCGGCCCGCGGGCAACCGCCGCAGCACCTCGGTGACCGCCGCGCCGGCCGAGTGGACCGTGCCGTCCTCGTCGACGAGATGCCAGCTCGCGAGCCGCTGCTCGGCCGGCATGTGCGCTAGATGAAGGTCGCCCTCGGCGCCCTGGATCGGCGCCGTGCGCAGCAGTCCCCGCCGGTCCAGGCGCAGAAGCCACGACAGCGTCCACGCGCAGAACCCGCAGTCGCGGTCCCAGAGGACGAGCATGTCCGAAGCGTTATATCTCGCGGCGCGTCGTGATCCGCGTGAGCAGCGCGTAGCCGAGCACCGTCCAGACCGCGATGACCGCCCACGACCCGATGCCCGCGTCGAACGGCGTCTCGGACGACAGCCCGTCGCCGAGCAGCCGCGCCGCCTGGCTGAACGGCAGCACGTCGAGGATCGTCATGAGGACGCCGGAGTCGACGAAGAAGACCGCGGCCGCGAGCCCGACGAGCGGGAAGAGGAGGAACGCGCCGTACGTGTTGATCGCGTTGGAGTTCGGCACGAGCAGGCCCAGCAGCAGGCCGAAGCTCACGAGGCTCGCCAGCAGCGCGAACGACGCGCCGAAGAACAGCAGCGGATCGTGGACGTCGAGCTTCGTCAGCACGACCGTGACGGCGATGCCGGCGAGCCCGTAGATGAAGCCCGCGACCGCCTTCGCCGCGAGGATCTCAGGACCCGTGGCGGCCAGGCGCAGCGCGCTGATCGTCCCGGTCTCGAGCTCCTCGGCCGTCTGCATCGGGACGACCATCATCGCCACGAAGGCGAGCAGCAGGATGAGCACGATCAGGATCGCCAGCGCGCGCTGGTCGACGATCTCGTAGGGCTTCTGGTCGGCGGGCGCGACGTTCGAGACGCGCGTCTGCGCGGCCGGGGTGCGGCCCGCCGCTCGCGTGAGCGCGTCGGGCACGAGCGCGACGACGGACTGCACCGTCGGCGACGTGTCGGTCGACACGAGCACCGCGGCGCTCGGCCTGCCGGCGCCCTCGCGCGCGACGACGGCGAGGTCGACGTCGCCGTCGGCGACGAGCTTGCGTGCGGACGGCGCGCTGCTCGCCCGCTGCACCGTCAGCTTGACGCTCTTGCCGGTCGCGTCGCGCAGCTCGCGCGTCAGCGCGCCGCCGGCGCCGGACTCGACGATCGCGACCTTCGTCTCGGGCAGCGCGTCCTCGTCCTCGATCGTCGCGTTGTAGAAGATCGCCATTCCGATCGGCAGCGCGAGCAGGACGATGATGCGGCCGTCGCGGCCGGCGTCGCGCAGATCCTTGACGAGGATCGCGAGGATGCGGCGCAGGTTCACGCCGCGTCCTGCTCGTGGTCGTCGGTGAGGCTGCGCCCGGCGAGGTGGATGAAGACGTCGGCGAGCGTCGGCTCGAGCGAGTGCACGAAGCGCACGCGCCGCTCGCCGACGAGCTCCTGCAACCGGGCGGCATCACCCGGGTCGTGCAGGCGCAGCCGCAGCTCGGCGCCGTCGTCGAGCACGACGTCGACCGCCGGCGCCTGCGTGCCGAGGCTGAGCTTGAGGGCCCGCGGCGTGTCGAGCGCGACGATCTTGCCCTCCGCGAGGAACGCCACGCGGGCGCAGAGCTCGTCGGCCTCGTGCATGTCGTGCGTCGTGAGGAAGATCGTCGCGCCGCCGCCGGCGAGGCGCTTGACGGTCTCGCGCAGGTCGCGCGCGGACTGTGGGTCCAGGCCGCGCGTCGGCTCGTCCATGAACAGGACGCGCGGGGTGTTGAGCAGCGCGCGCGCGAGCAGCAGCCGCTGGCGCATGCCGGTCGAGAAGGTCTTGACCTTGCGCTTGGCGACGCCCGTCAGGCGCACCTCCTCGAGCACCTCGGCCGCGCGGCTCTTCGGCAGGTCGTAGAGCGCGCAGAACAGCTCGAGGTTCTCCTTCGCGGTGGCGCGCTGGTAGACGTTCGGCATCTCGGCGACGAGGTTGATCTCGCCGCGGACGGCCTCGAGCTCGCGGGGGACCTCGTGGCCCAGGACGCGCGCCCGCCCGCTCGTCGGCTTGGCGCGGCCCGTGAGGATCCGGATCATCGTCGACTTGCCCGCGCCGTTGTGGCCGAGCAGCCCGAAGATCTCGCCCGCCTGCGCCTGCAGGCTCACGCCGTCGAGCGCGTGGACGTCGCCGTAGTGCTTGGCGAGATCCTCGACCTCGACGGCGGCTTGCCCGGTCGCGGCCGGGGCGCGATCGCCGGCCGCGGGGTGGTGGGGAAGGGAGCGCAGCATGCCGTTGCGGGTCGGTATGCCCCGCTTGCCGGGCCGGTACTCGCGGCGGGTGTGTGAGGTGGAACACCCTCCAACTGGCCGAATTTCGTTCCCTGGCCGGGTGGTGCGCGCCGTATGCTCGACGGACATCGGGCGACGGCACGACGTATGCCTTTGCGGCGTCATCGGGCCGACCGTGCGCGGCTCGCCTGGACAGCGAGCACGGCGCGGTACCACGGACAAGGGGTCACACATGCCGAATGCCGTTTCGAGGGCGCTGGCTGTCATGGTGGGCGCTTCGCTGCTGGCGCTGCTGGCGTTCGCAGGGCCCGCGACCGCGAAGAAGGCGACGAAGACGGTCAACGCGACGGCGACGCTGACCTCGCTCGTCAACCAGACGAAGAGTCTGCCCAAGGACGCCGCTTCGAAGAGCGCCAAGGCCAAGCTCCTGAGGACGGCTCGCAAGGCCAAGAGCGCGCGCAGCCGCCCCTGCACGGCGCTGACGCACCTCTCCGCCTACCGCAAGACGCTGCGCGCGACGAAGATCCGCTCAAGCGCGAAGGGCACGAAGAACAAGGCCAAGCTGCGCGCGCGCCTCGCCGCGCTCGGCCCGGCGGCGCTGAAGGCGTCCAAGAAGCTCCTCTCGGACCGGCGCGCGAAGAGCTGCGGCGGCGGCGTGATCCCGTCGACCCTGCCGATGGCCAAGGCGACGATCCTCTCCAGCGACGCGAACGGCATGACGCTGCGCATGGAGATGCCCGAGCTGAAGTTCGCCCCGCAGACCGGCGGCGGCAAGCCCTGGACGCAGCTTGTGCTGCCGAAGTCCGACACCCCCGCGGCCGACGGCAAGCCCGGCATCCCGGTCATCAGCCGCAGCTTCGGCGTGCCGGACGGCGCGAAGCTCACGGTCGTCCCGGGCAGCGCCGAGGCCTACACGGTCGACGGCGTCGACGTGTATCCCGCCCAGCCCGAGCCGCTGGACGACAACGCGATCCCCGGCCCGCCGAAGGGCGATCCGAACAACCCCGCCAAGCCCGACTTCCTGCGCAACCAGTTCGCGCAGCCGTCCTTCCAGCAGGATGCGAGCGCCTACAAGACCGACGCGTTCGTCCCCGCGGCCACGGCCTCCGGTCAGATCCTCGGCCAGGCGCGCGACATCACCGTCGGCGGCCTGACGATCCCGGCGGCGCAGTACAACGCCGCCGACCGCAAGCTCAAGGTGCTCAACACCGTCGACGTGCGGGCGACGTTCGAAGGCGGATCGAAGACGTTCTCGCCCGAGCTGGCCTCGCCGTGGGAGCGCTCGCAGAAGTCCTTCGCCGCGAGCCTGCTCAACACGAACGCGATCCTGTCCAGGGCGCCGTTCGTCATCCGCCGCTGCGGCGAGGAGATGCTCGTCATCACGAACCCGGCGACGCAGGCCGTGGCCGACATCTTCGCCGCCGCCAAGCGCGCCCAGGGCTGGCGCACGAACGTCTTCCAGACCGGCGCGGGGGCGGGCCAGATCGGCACGACCCCGGCGCAGATCCAGACGTTCATCCGCTCGCGGCTGAACGCGCTGCTGTGCATCCACCCGAGCTACGTGACGATCATGGGCGACGACGACCTCGTGCCGACCTTCACCGACGGCCCGAGCGGCATCCCGTCGGACCTGAAGTACTCGCTGAAGACCGACGCCGACGAGATCCCCGATCTCGCGATCGGGCGGATCCTCGGCAACGACCAGGCCGCCATCACCGCCGCCGTGTCGAAGATCATCGGCTACGAGACGACCGCGCCGACCGGCAACGGGATGCTCAACAAGGCGCTCATCGCCGCGCAGTTCCAGGACGACGACAACGACGGCCAGGAGAACCGGACGTTCATCACGATGGCCGAGACCGTCCGCAACGGGCTCACCGCTCGCGGCGTCGCGGTCGACCGCATCTACGGGGAGCATCCCGGCAACAACCCGCAGCGCTTCCAGGACGGCAGCCCGCTGCCGGCGTCGCTGCTGAAGTCCAACGGCTTCGGCTGGAACGGCACCGGCGCGCAGGTCTCCGCCGGCTGGAACGAGGGCCGCTTCATGGTCGTGCACCGCGACCACGGCTGGTCTGACGGCTGGGGCACGCCGGGCTACGGCACGGCCGACGTGCAGGCCCTGACGAACGCCAACCGCCTGCCGGTCGTGCTGAGCATCAACTGCTCGAGCGGCGCCTACGACTACGACGAGACGTCGTTCGCGGGCGAGGCGCTCGTGAAGTCGGGCGGCGGCGCGGTCGGCGTGTTCGGCGACACGCGCGACTCGCCGTCGACCGCCAACACGCAGATGTCGCTCGGCTTCGTCGACGCGCTGCTGCCGTCCGTGCTCCCGACGGAGGGTCCGGCGACCAAGCAGCGCACGGGCGACGCGCTGAACTGGGGCAAGATGCGCCTGAACGGCATCTCGCCGCTGCCCAACGGGACGACGCGCAGCGAGTTCTACCTCTGGCACTACTACGGCGACCCGTCGATGCAGATGTGGGGCGGCGGCAGCCCGCCGATCGTCATCAACCCGGCGCTGATCAACGCGGTCTACAAGCCGGGGCCGATCAGCATCCCCGACCCGCCGCCGTACCTCGTCGAGGTGTCGCTGCCGTCCGGGCTCGCCGGGCAGCCGATCAGCCTGCTGCGCGGCGGCCAGGTCGTCGGCAAGGCGATCATCGCGGTGAACAACACCGCGTCGATCCCCGCGGCCTTCGGCGACGGCTCGGTGAAGCCGGGCGAGCTCGAGGTCGCCGTCGAGGGCGACGGCTTCCAGCCCGTGAAGGCGCCGGTCTCCGGCGTCCCGCCGGTGGCGCCCCCGCCCCCGCCACCGCCGCCCCCGCCACCGCCACCGCCGCCGCCTCCGCCCCCGCCACCCCCACCGCCCCCGCCGGCCGACCTCGTGGTGAGCTCGCTCACCCCGTCGTCCGTGACCGTCAAGAACCAGGGCGCCGGACCTGCCGGCGCGTTCAAGGCCACGGTCACCGACAGCCAGCAGAACGTGCTGCAGTTCGACTTCACCGGGCTCGCGGCGGGCGCCTCGGAGACCAAGCAGTTCGTCTGTGAGGACCTGCCGCTGCGCCAGCGCTTCGCGACCGCCGACTCGAGCAACCAGGTCGCGGAGTCCGACGAGACGAACAACTCGACCGCGCCCGCGGTCTTCGGCTGCCCGCCGACCTGATCACGTGCGCACGCAGACACGACAAGGAGAACACGACATGCCGAAAGCCGCCTCCAGGGCGCTGGCCGTAACAGCGGGCGTGAGCCTGCTGATCCTGCTCGCCTTCGGCGGCCAGGCGATGGCCAAGAAGGCGACGAAGACCGTCAACGCGAAGTCGACGCTGACGTCGCTCGTCAACCAGACGAAGAACCTGCCCAAGCAGGCCGCGTCCCGCAGCGCCAAGGCGAAGCTGCTCAGCCGCGCGCGTCATGCGCGCACGGCCGCCTCGAAGTCGCCGTGCACCGCGGTGCGCGACCTCTCGGCCTACCGCAAGACGCTGCGCGCGACGAAGATCAACGGCTCGGTCAAGGGCAAGGCCGCGCGCAACAGGCTCGCCAAGCGCCTCGCGGCGCTCGGGCCGGCATCGGCGAAGGCCAGCCGCAAGCTCCTCTCCGACAGGCGGACGAAGAGGTGCGGCGGCGGCGTCATCCCGCCGACCTCGAAGAGCGTCAAGACGACGGTCCAGTCCAGCGACGCCAACGGCATGAAGATCGGCGTCGACCTCCCGGCGCTGCAGTTCGTCGAGAAGGCCGAGGGCGGCAAGTCGTGGACGCAGCTCGTGCTGCCGAACACCGGCTCGTCGGGCTCGCCCGGCACCCCCGGCATCCCCGTATCGTCGAGCATCATCGGCGTCCCCGACGGCGCGAAGCTCGAGGTCAAGGCCACGTCGACGGAGTCCTACTCGCTCGACAACGTCGAGGTCTTCCCGACCCAGCCCGAGCCCGTCGACCAGGCGCCGGGAGGCCCGCTGACGCCGAAGCCGAACTTCGGTGCCGGCGAGTTCTCCGACAAGCCGTTTCAGTTCGACGGCAAGGCGTACGGGACTGACGCGCTGTTCCCCGCGGCGCCCGCGTTCGGCAAGGCGCTCGGCCAGGCGCGCGACATCAACATCGCGGGCCTGCACTTCCCGGCCGCGCAGTACAACCCGAAGACCGACAAGCTGAAGGTGCTGACGCACGTCGACATCCAGGTGACGTTCGCGGGTGGGCCGAAGACGTTCGCCGTCCCGTTCTCGCCGTGGGAGACCGCGCAGAACCGGATCCTGGCCGGCCTGCTGAACTCGAGCGTCATCCGCCGGTTCGAGCGGCCGATCATCTACCAGCCGTGCGGCGAGGAGCTGCTCGTCATCACGAACCCGTCGACGCTCGCGCAGGCGAACACGTACGCGACGGCGCGGCGTGCCGCCGGGTTCCTGACGCGCATCGCCCAGACGGGCCCGCTCTCGGGCCAGATCGGGACGACCGCGACGCAGATCCAGACGTACATCCGCGGGCAGGTCAACCACCCGTTCTGCATCCGGCCGAGCTACGTGACGATCATGGGCGACGACGAGCTCGTCCCGACGTTCACGACCGGGCCCGGCGGGATCCCGTCCGACAATCCGTACTCGACGAAGAACGACGCCGACGAGCTGCCTGACGTCGCGGTCGGGCGCATGCTCGGCAACACGTCCGCGCAGATCGACGCGCTGCTGGCGAAGATCATCCACTACGAGACGGCGCCGCCGACCGGCCCGATGCTCAACAAGGCGATCGTGGCCGCGCAGTTCCAGGACACCGACGACGTCGGCGAGGTCAACGACAGCCAGGAGGACCGGACGTTCATCCAGTTCGCCGAGACCGCCCGCAACGGCCTCGCGGCCCGCGGCGTCGCCGTCGACCGGATCTACGAGGACAACCCGACGACGACCCCGCTGAGGTTCAACGACGGCACGAACCTGCCGAACGCGCTGAAGAAGCCGACGTTCGCGTGGGACGGCGACGGCGCCGACGTCAGCGCCGCGTGGAACCAGGGCCGCTTCATGGTGGTGCATCGCGACCACGGCTGGTCTGACGGATGGGGCGACCCGTTCTTCACCACGACCGAGGTCGACGCGCTGACGAACAACAACGACAACCTGCCGGTGGTGCTCAGCATCAACTGCGCGAGCGCGCAGTACGACACCGACGAGACGTCGTTCGTCCAGAACTCGCTCGTCAAGCCGGTCGGCGGTGCCGTCGGCGCGTTCGGCGACACCCGCAACTCGCCCTCGTGGCACAACTCGCAGATCGCGCTCGGCTTCATCGACGCGATGCTGCCGAGCGTGCTCGGCGGCGAGGGCCCGTCGTCCAAGCAGCGCACGGGCGACGCGCTCGTGCACGGCAAGCTGCGGCTCGCCGGGCTCGCGCCGCCGTCGGGCCCCGGCATCGCCGGCGGCGACGGCAACACCCGCAACGAGCTGTACCTGTGGCACTGGTTCGGCGATCCGACGATGCAGATGTTCGGCGGCGGCAGCGCGCCGATCGTGTTCAACCCGAGCATCTTCAAGGCGGTCTACAAGGAGTTCCCGATCCCGAAGCCGGGTGACCCGCCGCCGTTCGAGGTGAACGTCACGTTCGCGTCAAACCCGGCGATCACCGGCCAGCCGATCAGCCTCCTGCGCAACGGGCAGGTCATCGGCAAGGCGCTCGCGGGCGATGGCTCGGTGAAGATCGCGGCGGAGTTCAACGACGGCGCGCCGAAGCCCGGCGAGCTCGAGGTCGCGTTCGAGGCGGACGGTGCGGCGCCGGTGAAGGTGCCGGTCGAGGGCGGGACGACCCCGCCTCCGCCGCCCCCGCCACCGCCGCCCCCGCCGCCACCTCCGCCGCCGCCCCCGCCGGCACCGGAGCTCTCGCAGACGTGCCACACACCCGTGGTGTTCAGCTTCAACGGCACGAACGTCACGGTGGACGGCACGCTCGCGAACGCGCCGGCGGGCTCGCAGGTGAGCGTGACGTTCACGCCGCCGCCGCCCTCGGGGACGGGCACGAACCAGCCGTCGCCGCCCGAGACGAAGGTCGTGAGGACGAACGCGCAGGGCGCGTGGTCGTCGACGAAGGTCACGACCAACTTCAACGACATCGGCAACTGGCAGATCTCGTCGAGCTACGCCGGAGCGCCCGGCTACGCGGCCGACACCGCGGGCCCGTGCACGGTGGTGGTCCAGCAGCCGCCCCCGACTCGCTGAGCGAGAGCCTCCGGGTCCCGATCTCCGCCGCGGCGGGGGTCGGGTGCCCGGCCACCGAGGCCCGTTCCCGCCGCGAGGCGGGGGGCGGGCCTCCGCTTTGCCTAGTGCGTGTCGAGGACGCGGTCGATGAGGCCGTACTCGACGGCCTCCTCGGGCTTGAAGAAGCGGTCGCGCTCCATGTCGCGGTGCACTTCCTCCTCGCTGCGCCCGGTGTGCTTGGCGTAGATCTCGTCCATCCGCTTGCGCGTCTTGAGGATCTCGCGCGCCTGGATCTCGATGTCCGTGGACTGGCCCTCGAAGCCGGCGGACGGCTGGTGGATGAGGATCCGGCTGTTGGGCAGCGAGAAGCGCTTGCCCTTGACGCCGGCCATCAGCAGCAGCGATCCCATCGACATCGCGATGCCCATGCACATCGTCGAGACGTCGGGCTTGATGAAGTTCATCGTGTCGTAGATCGCGAGGCCGGCGGTGATCGACCCGCCCGGCGAGTTGATGTACAGCGAGATGTCCTTGTCGGGATCGGCGGACTCGAGGTGGAGCATCTGCGCCACGATGAGATTCGCGATCTGATCGTCGACCGCGGTGCCGAGGAAGATGATGCGCTCGTTGAGCAGCCGCGAGTAGATGTCGTACTCGCGCTCGCCGCGACCGGTGCGCTGGACGACTGTGGGGACAAGGGGCATGCAGCCATCCTGCCAGATCGCCCCTGCCGGTCCTCCGCGGGCGTTTGCTACATGCGGCGCGCGGGCTCGGCGAAGCCCTTGGCGACGTTCGCCGACAGCTCGAGGTAGGCCGCGCGCGTCGCGGGGCGCAGGTCGCTGAGCGCGGCCTCCGCTCCGGCCTCGAGCACCTCGTCCCACGGGATCCGCACGACCGCGCGGCAGCGCGCGCGGAAATGGCGCTCGACCTTGTCGATGTCGACGCGGCTCTTCGGCCCGACGCCGTTGATGACCGCGACGGAGCCGGCGACGAGGTCGTCGTGGCCGTTCTTCTCAAGCCAGTCGAGCGTCGCGCTCGCGGCGCGGCCGCTGTCGAGGCTGGGCGACGTCACGAGCACGAGCTGGTCGGCGAGCTGCAGGATCCCCTTGGACGCGGACTCGAGCACGCCCGTCCCGGTGTCCATGCAGATGAGGTTGTAGTGGACCTCGAGCAGGTCGACGACGCGCTTGTAGTCGGCTTCGCGCAGCGAGTCGGTGATGCGCGGGTCGTCGTCGGCGGCGATGACCTCCAGGCGGGTCGGCGCCTGCGACGTGAACGCGCGGATGTCGGCGTAGCGCGAGACGTCCTCGCGCGAGACGAGCAGGTGGGTGATCGTCTTGTTCGTCTCGCGCCGCACGCGGTAGCCGAGCGAGCCGGCGTCGGGGTTGCCGTCCAGCGCGATGACGCGGTCGCCGCGGTGCTCGGCGAACGTGTGGCCGAGAAACAGCGTCGTCGTGGTCTTGCCGACGCCGCCCTTGCGCGAGACGACGGCGATCCGCCGGCAGCCGGTGACGGGAGCCTGGACGGCTTCGATGAGCTCGCGCTCGCGCACCTCGCGCGAGCCGGGACCGAGGTTGATCGCGCCGCCCGTGAGCTTGAACAGCAGCCGGCGCCAGCCGGTCTGCGGCGACTCAGCCGTGGGGCGCAGCATCGCGTCGGGGGCGAAGTCGCTCGCCGACGCCTCGCTGCGGCCACGGCCCGACGAGGCGGGCGCGGCACGGCTCGGGCGGGGGTAGGCCGGAAGCTCCGCGCGCCCGTCGCGGCTGCGCTCGCGTTCGTCGAGGTCGGGCATAGGGCCCGGGTACCCGCGGGCGGGGGGCGGCATGCGGGCGGGCGCGTCAGCGCACGCGCCGGCAGACGGGCTTGCTGAAGCCGGCCGAGTAGGCGAACCCGCGCTGCGACAGGATCCGCGCGCGCAGGCAGTACGAGATCCCCGCGGACTGCGTCAGCAGGCGCTTGCCGGTGAAGCGGCCGCGGCGGTCGACGGGCGGGTTGAGGAACGTGCGCCAGTAGCCCGCGGTGAGGACCTGGATCGTGACGCGCGCGCCCTTCGGAGCGCCGAACGCCGTGCCGGCGAAGCGCAGCGCGTGGCCGTTGCGAGGCGCGCGCGGACTGACGGCGAGCGTGATCCTCGCGGCGCCGAGGACGCGCAGGTCGCGGCTCGTGACCGCGGACGTCGCGTCGCCCCACGGATACCAGAGCACCGCGATCTGCCGCGTCGCGCCCCAGCTGATCGTCTTCGTGAACGTCCCGCCCTTGGTCGTCTGGACGGTCGTGAAGACCGGCCCGCGCCCGCTCTTGGTCGTTCGCAGCACGAGCGTGGCGTTGCCGACGGGCTGGCCGTCGGCGCCGGTCAGCCGCCCGCTGACGTTGAGCCGGTGGCCGTGGAGGATCCGGGCCTTCGTGCGCAGGCGTTCGCTCGGTTTCGCGCGCAGTCCCGCGCGGAACGTGCCGGTGCCCGCCGTGCCGCTGCCGTTGTGCACGTGGCCGCGGCCACGCAGCGGGTTGTCCGCGGGGATGACGGCGAGCGGGACCGGCGGCGGCGGGTTGGCCACCACGACCAGGCTCGGCGCGGAGTCGGTCGTGTTGCCGGCGGCGTCCGCGAGCCTGATGGCGACGCTGTGCTGGCCGTTGGCGGCGCCGGTGACGTCGAGCGCGACGGTCGCCGCGGCGACCTGCCCGGGGCACGGCGTGAGCACGTCGAAGCTGCCGTCGTCGCGCTGCGCGCAGCGGCCTCCCGGCGCATCGACGGTGACGGGCGGGCCCGTGGGTGTGCCGTCGATGACGAAGCGCGCGGTGTGGACGCCGGCGCCGGTGTCGGTGGCGCTGATCTGGATCGGGACGCTCGAGCCCGCGAGCGTCGGTGGGATGGCGGGCTGGGCGATGAACGCGGGCGCGGACGGGTCGGCGAGCGTGACGAGCAGGCGCCAGGCTCGTAGCTGCGCGTAGGGGTCGGCGGGTGCGGCCGGGCACGCGAGCGGCGAGCTGTCGCACGCGATCCTCAGGGCGAGCGGCTGCGTGGCAGCCTCGGGCGCGACGGCGGCGGTCGTGAGGTTGGCGTCGCTCAGGGGCGGACCGGCGAGGACGCCGCGGCCGGAGCAGGCTCCGGTGGAGCGACCCCAGCTGCAGGTCGCCGCGGCCGTGTTGCCGACGGTGCCGGAGATGAGGTCCGCCGCGTCCGCGGCGGTGACGGGGCTTGAGCGGTACGCCCACCACGCCTGCACGCGGCTCCAGGCGGTGTTTGGCGGCGGGGCCGCCGCGAAGGACGCCGCGGCGCCGGCGAACGTCGCACCGGCGGCGCGGCCGTGCGGCGTGCCGGCGCCGAGCGCGAGGTCGATCTGCCCGCCGATCGAGCAGGAGTTCGCGGCGGTGTCGTTGGCGGCGTAGTCGTCGGCGATCGCGAGCTGCCAGCCGTCGGTGGGCGCGGGGGAGCCGTCGGCGTGGCGGCAGACGTTGACGGCGTACTCCCCGGCGCCGGCCGGCGGTGCCGCGACGAGGAGCGGGAGCGCGAAGGCGGCGACGGCGATCGCGGCAGCAAGGCGCGCGGGGGTCGCGGGCACGCGGCGTGTCACGGCTTCGAGTCGGCGGGGTGCGCGGCCGTGTCGTGCGGTGCCCGGCTGGTCCGCCGCGCGGGTGTGCGGCGCACGGTGTGCGACGGTCTGCGGCCGGCGGGGCGCGCGGGCGCTCAGCATGGCGGGAACTCGCATCCGCCCGCGGTGGCCGGCGGCGCGGCGGGTGGCGCGGCAGGCTGTGCCGTGGGCGCCGGGGCCGGCTGAGCCGCGGGCGGCTGGACGGCAGCTGGTGGCGGCGCCGGTGGCGGTGAAGCGGTCCTTCTTGGCTTGGCATCGCGGTGCTGGCTTCGCGCCGCGGTGCCCGACGAGGCGCTGGCCTTCGTCCGCGAGGAGGTAGCGCCGGCCTTCGCGCGCGACGCTGCGCGGCGGCGGCGGGCGACGCGTGCGCGAGCCGCCGCTTCGGACTTGGCGCGCGTGCGAGCCGAGGCCTCCTCGCTGCGGGCCGCGCCTGCGGGCGTCTCGACGGTGCGAGACGGCGCTCCGGCCCGCTGTTCGGGCGCGGTCTCGGGGCCGCCGCCGCTACGTGTGACCACGGCCGCGACCGCGACCACGGCGAGCGCGCACACGATTCCCGCGAGCACCGCACGCCGGCGGCGGCGCGCCGGGCGCAGGAAGCTCTCGGGCTTCCACGGGTCGTCGGCGGCGGTGCCGGGTTGCGGCTCGGACGGATCGGCGTGGGCGGTCATCTGCCTCCAAGCGGGGTGTCCCGGCCATCCGCGGGACACGGCGGGAGGTACCCCTGCCGCGCGCATCGCATGCCACAGGCGCGGGTACGCCAGCGTGCGTCAAGGAACTCCGATAGGGGACGACCGTGGAGCACGACATCGCGACGGCGCCGGTGGGCGAGACGTCAGCCGTCCAAGGGCGCTGGTGCTCCTTCGCACTCTACGCCGGCGGCGCGACGCGGCTTGACGGGGTCGTCGAGCACGCCGTGGGGCCTGCGGTGCGGGCCGCTCGGCCGCGTCGCTGGGGGTTCGTGAGATGGGTCGGAAAGCGCGGGCCGCACGTGCGGGTCGCCTTCGAGGGGATCACGGCCGGCGACGAGCTGCGCGACATCCTGGCGGCCGGCATCGAGCGCGCCTGCTCGGCGCCCGAGCGCGGGTCGCTGCTCGCGCTGCCGGCGTCGTGGCGGGGCGGCGAGCACGTCGGCTTCGAGCTCGTCGAGGTGGGCCCGAGCGACGAGCCGCGCGATCCTCTGGACGAGGTGTCGAGCGCGATCGCGCTGAGCGCGCTCCCGCGGCTGCCGGACGGCAAGGCTCGCGCGGCGCACGCGCTGGACCTCCTCGCCGCGAGTGCCGGCGCGATCGACGCGGAGGGCTTCTGGGACGAGGTCGCGCGGCGCTGGACCGGGAGCGACGACCGCGGCATCCACCTCCGCGACCTGCTGGCCGCACGGGCGGACGCCATCGGCGCCGAGCTTCTCGACCGCGCCCGCGAGCTGCGCGCGGACGCACAGCTCGCGGACGGGCTCGAGCGCTACGCCGAAGCCTGCGCCGTCCTGCGCACCGGCGACGCCGCGCGCCACCACGCGCACATGACGGCCAACCGCCTGGGCGTGACACCACTCGAAGAGGCGCTGCTGGCGCTCGTGCTTGCCCGCCCCGCCTCAACCCTCTCCGGCAACACCGCTGCGACCCGCGCCGCCTCCGCCGCCGGCGACACCTCCGCGACCCGCGCCCCCGCCGCCGCCGGCGATGCCGCCGCGGCGCGCGACGCCTCCGCGACGCGCGAAACCTCCGCGACCCGCGCCAGCGCACCACCTCCGCGCGAGCCGGCGCTCGTCCTCGACGAGGTCTCCGCGAACGGCGGCCCGCCGAGCGCGGCCAGCCTGACCGTGCGCCGCGGCGAGACCGTCGCGCTCCTCGGCCCCGCCGGCTCGGGCAAGTCCGCCCTCCTCGAGATCGCAGCCGGGTTGCGACGCCCGTCGCGCGGCGCCGCGGGCGCCACCTCCAGCGGCGACGCCACGGCCACCGGTGGCAGGCTCGCGGTCGGATTGCCCGACGACGAGCTCGTCGCCGAGTCGACCGCGCGCGAGAACCTCGACCTCAGGCTGCGCACCGAGGGCGTGCCCGCAGGCGCGGACGCGTTGCTCGAGCAGGCCGGGCTCACCCTGCAGGCCGGCACGCCCGCCGCCGACCTCGACGCCGGCGAGCGGCGGCGGCTCGCGATCGCCTCGGCGCTCGCCGGCGACCCCGCGGTGCTGCTGCTCGACGAGCCGACCGCGGGGCTGTCCGCTGTGCAGCGCGAGGCGGTCTGGGCCCTGCTCGGCCGTCGCCGTGAAGCCGGTGGAGCGACGCTCCTGACCACGTCGTCCCTGCAGGAGGCGCAAGCTGTCGCCGATCGCGCCGCGCTCGTGCGCGAGGGAGCGCTCGTGACGGTGGCCAGCCCGGACGAGCTCGCGAGCGAGCACTTCGAGGACGCGTCGCTGCATGTCCGCGTCGGCGAGGAGCCAGACCGCGCGCTGCTCGAGGACCTGCCGGAGGTATCCGGCGTGCGCATCGAGGAGCGCGTCGACCACTGGGTCATCGAGCTGCAGACCCGCCAGCCCGAGGAGCTGCGCGAGCTGCTGCGCGCCGATCCCGAGATCCCCGAGATCATCGACGCCCCGGCCTGACGCATGAAGCCCGACACCACCGCGACGACCCACGCACGCAACGACGCGGACGCGATGTGCGCGCAGACCTGCGACGAGGCGAATGCCCTGCTCGTGCGCGTGCGCACGGCGGTCGAGGGGCTGCTCGTGGAGCTCGCGAGCCTCGAGCGCGAGATGCACGCCCGCGACCGGGTGCCCGAATGAGCCGTCCGCCGATCGCCGCGCACGGTCTTGCGAAGCGCTTCGGCGACGACCTCGCCGTCGACGACCTCTCCTTCGAGGTCGCGCGCGGCGAGATCGCCGGCCTGCTCGGTCATGCGGACGCGGGCAAGACGACCGTGCTGCGGATGCTCGTCGGCCACGTGCACCACGACGCGGGCAAGGCGACGATCCTCGGCAAGCCCTACGCGCAGCTCGAGCAGCCGCTTCATCGCGTGGGCGTGCTCCTGGGCACGGGCGCGCACCCGGCGCGCAACGCCCGTGACCATCTGCGCGTCGCGGCGGCCCGCGCCGGGCTGCCGCTGAGCAGGGTCGGCGAGGCGCTCGCACTCGTCGGCCTCGAGCGCGAGGCCACGATCCGCACGCGGCTGCTCGCCCCCGGCGCGAGGCGGCGGCTTGCGCTCGCCGCGACGCTCCTCGCGAGGCCCGACGTCCTGATCCTCGACGACCCGGCCGAGGGCCTCGACGCCGAAGGGGTGCGCTGGCTGCACAGCCTGCTGCGGGCGCTCGCCGGCGACGGCTGCGCCGTGCTGCTCGCCGCCCGCCGGCTTGCGGACGCGGCGCAGGTCGCAGATCGCGTGCTCGTCCTCGACCGCGGCGCGCTGATCGCCGAGTCCTCGCCCGCCGAGCTGCTGCGCGAGGCGGGCAGCGAGGTCGTCGTGCGCTCGCCGGGCGCCAACCTCCTCGCGGACGAGCTGCGCGGCGTCGGCATCGCGACCTCCGCGCCCGCGGGTGAGGAGCTGCGCGTCCAGGACGTGCCGCCGCGCGTCGTGAGCGAGCTGGCCGTCGCGACGGGCGTGCCGGTCTGGGAGGTGCGCGCGGAGCACTCGACCGCCGACGACGCGCTCGAGGAGCTGATCGCCCGAGGTGGCGGATCGGCGAACGGCGCCGAGCCGGAACGCCACGACGGCGACGTGCCGGGCGACCCGGATGTCGGCGACGCGCGGGGCGACAGCTCGCCGGGCGAGGACGGCCGGGCCTCCGACGACGACACCGCCGCATCCAGCGCGGACGGCCTTGCCGAGCTCGAGTCGTCGCTCGACGAGCAGCTCGCCGCCCACGCGCCGGGCGACGAGCCGCGTGTCGTGGCCGTCGTCGCGCCCGCGGCGGGGCTCGGCCGCACGACGCTCGCGTTCGTCCTCGCCGACGCGCTCGCGGCGGGCACCGGCGCCCGCACGCTCGCCGTCGCGCTGTCGTGCGATCACGAGCGGATGAGCCTCCCGGTCCCGCGTGACCAGCGCACGCGCCTCGGCCTGGACGACCTGCTCGGCGACCTGCCCGGGTTCGACGACCGCGCCCGCATCTCGCCGTACGTCGCCGAGGCCGCGTCCGGCGCCCACGTGCTCTGCGGCCCGCGCCGGGCCGAGCAGCTCGCCGCGATCACGCCGCCGCAGCTCGCAACGCTGCTCGACTTCGCATCGGGCTTCTACGACGTCGTCGTGCTCGACGTCGGCGACCTCGCGAAGGAGAGCCTGCGCGCGGTCGTGAGCCGCGCCGACGAGGTGCTGCTGCTCGGCGCGCCCGATGTCGTCAAAGGCATCGACGCCGGCGATCCCGTGCTCGACGCGATCGAGGCCGAGCGCTCCGAGCGCGCGATGCTCGTCTTCAACCAGGTCGACGAGGAGCGGATGCCGGACACGGACGGGAGCCCCGCGTACGCGCTCGTGCCGCGCGACCGCGAGCTCATCCGCGCGCTCGACCAGGGCAACTTCAGCCTCGACCGCCTTCGGGCGCCGACACGCGTCGCGCTCAAGCGCATGGCGCTGCTCGTCGCGGAGCGGCTGTCGTGAGCGCGTCGCGCGCATCGCGGGCCGTGCGCGCGGAGCGGCTGCGCGCATCGCGGACCGCGCGCGCGGCGACCGGAGCGCGCGGCGCGGAGCGGCTGCAATGAGCGCGCTGCGCGCGGAGCTGCTCGCGCTTCGGACGACGCGCGCGGCGCCGGCGGCGCTCGTCGCGACGGCCGTCCTCGTGGCACTCGCCGCCGCGCTCCTCGACGATCCCAAGACGGCCTACGGCGCATGCCTCCTCGCACTCGCGCTCGGCGCCGCCACGACCGCCGCCGAGTACCGCGACGACACGATCGGATACGCGCTGCTCGCGGCGCCCCGACGCTGGCCCGTGCTCGCGGCCAAGGCTGCGACGCACGCAGCGACAGCGCTCATCTTCGGGCTCGTCGCGCTGACCGTCGCGCTGCTCGTCACGGGCGCGGACCTCACCACCGCGACAGCCGGCGCGGTCCCGGCCGCAGCGCTCGCGGGCATCGCCGGCGTCGCGCTCGGCGCCCTCGCGCGCGACGCGCGGGAGACCGCCCTCGGCGCGCTCCTCGCGATCGCCGCCGTCGCGGGTGCGGCGGCCGTCGCGCAGCCCGCCGCAGCCGCGACCCTTGCCGCGCTCACGGTCGTCCTCGCCGCGGCCGCGACCGCGTCCTTCCTCAAGCGAGACCTCACATGAGCGCGACCTCGCAGCGGCCCGCGCCGACGCCCGAGCAGCGCGAGCTGCTGCGCGGCCTCGCGCGTGGCGCGCGCCCGGAGGACCTCGGCTGGGCCCTCGATGCCACGCCCGAGGAGGTCTCCGAGCTTGCCGAGCAGGCGCTCACGGCGCTCGCCGGCCCCGCCCCAGCCGAGCTGACCGCGCGCGAGCGCGCCGCCGTCGGCAACTACCTGCTCGGCCGCCAGTCGCCCGGCCAGGCGGCGGGCACGTGGGCGCTGCTCGAGGAGTCCGAGCCCGCGCGCGAGTGGGCCAAGCTCGTGCGCAGCGGGCTGGCCGACCTCACGCCCGACCCACCGCCGCCGGTCCCCGGCGACGACGCGCCCAGCCCGGCGCAGCGCGCGCGCCGCATCGCGCAAGCGGAGGGCACGCCGCTCGCACGCCGCCGCGGCAAGCGCGATCGCAAACGCACGGCGGCCAACGTCCAGGCCGCGGTCGCGGAGGTCGCGTCGCCCTTTCGCAAGGAAGCGCTCGACGCCCAGCGCGAGGCCGACGAGCGCATCAAGCTCCCGCGCTTCGCCTCCAAGCCCGCGCGGCTGACGCTCTACGTCCTGCTCGCCGCGCTGCTCGGCGGCCTCGTCATGAGCGTCTTCGTCCGCATCCCGGTCCACACCGCGGCGATCGTTCTGATTGCGAAGATCCCGCCGGAGGCGTCGGCCCCCGAGGCCGGCATGCACGCGATCGCGCTGTTTGACAGCACGTCCGGCGCGCGCCTGAACGAGGGCCAGATCCTGCGCGTCCAGCTCCCCGATACGAAGGATCGCGTATCCATGCGGGTCACCCGTGTGCTGCCAGGGATCCGCTCGCCGCGCGAGATCGTCTCGGACTTCGCCCTCGCCGTCGGCCAGGCGAACCGGCTGACGAGCCCGGCGATCGTCGTCGTCGCGCGGATGGCGGCGCCGGACGGGCGTCGCGAGGAGAGCTTCGAGGGCGCCGTCACGACCGACGCCGACGCGCGCACCGGCAGCCGCCGGGTCATCTCGCTGCTGGACGTCTTCTAGTGGTCCGTCTCGTGACAGGCGCCCGTAACGCCGGGATGCCGGCGCCGGCTGGCAAGGACGCAGGACCGAAGGTGGCCCTCCGGGCCATCGAGTGTCCGAGGACGCCGCCAGGCGGTGATCGGCGCCCGGCGTTTCGGGCGGACTGTTGCGAGACGGGCCACTAGATGGCGAGGCAGCGCGTCCCCGAGCTGCAGGCCGACTCCGAGCTCGAGTGCGGGGCAGTCTGCCTCGCGATGATCCTCGGCTTCTACGGCCGCGACACGTCGATCGCCGAGGCGCACGAGCGCTGCCACGTCGGCCGCGACGGCGCGACGGCGCTCGACATCGCCAGCGCCGCGCGCTCCTACGGCCTGCGCGTGCACCCGTACACGCTGGAGCTCGACGAGCTCGAAGACCTGCGCTGCCCGGCGATCCTGCACTGGAGCTTCAGCCACTTCGTCGTGCTCGAGCGGATGACGAAGAAGGGCGCGTCGATCGTCGACCCGGCGACCGGCCGCCGCGAGGTCGATCGCGACGAGCTCAGCCGCTCGTTCACGGGCGTCGCGCTGGGGATCGAGCCGGGGTCGTCGTTTCGCGAGGACGAGGGCGACCTCGACGAGGAGCCCGCGTGGCGGCTGCTCGCCCGCCGCGCGTTCAGCGCGCCCGGGGCGCGGCGGCTCGTGCTGCAGATCCTTGGCGCGTCGCTGCTCTTGCAGGTGCTCGGGCTCTCCGTCCCGCTGCTGACGAAGTCCGTCATCGACGACATCCTGCCCCTGCAGCTCGACGACGTCATGACGATCCTCGGCCTCGGGATCCTCGTCATCCTCGCGACGCAGCTCGTGCTCGGGTTCCTGCGCGGGCTCGTGCTCGTGAACCTCCAGGCCAAGCTCGACAACGAGCTCATGTCGGGCTTCTTCGAGCACGTCCTGTCGCTGCCGTACCGCTACTTCCAGGAGCGCTCGACCGGCGACCTCCTGCAGCGGCTGTCGAGCAACGTGCAGATCCGCAACGTGCTCTCCAACCAGACGCTCACCGCGCTCTTGGACGGCAGCTTCGTGATCGTCTACGCGGTGATCCTCGTCGTCGTGTCGTGGCAGTTCGGCGTCGCGGCGATCGTGCTCGGGGTGCTGCAGGCGGGGCTGCTGCTCGCGACCGGGCGGCGGATGACGCGCCTCGTCACCCAGGAGCTCGCCGCGCAAGGCGCGTCGCAGGGCTTTCTCGTCGAGTCGATCTCCGGCATCGAGGCGCTGAAGGCGGCCGGCGCGGAGGACCGCGCGCTGAGCCACTTCAGCGGCGTCTTCACCGAGCAGCTCGAAGCGCTCATGCGACGCGGCCGCACGTCGGCGGCGATCATGGCGGTGACCGCGGCGGTCCAGCGGTTCGCGCCGCTGCTGCTGCTGTGGATCGGCGCGAAGCTCGTGCTCGACGGCTCGATGGGCCTCGGCACGATGCTCGCGCTCGTCTCGCTGTCGCAGCTCTTCCTCACGCCGCTGAGCTCGCTCGTCAACGCGGGGCTGCAGCTGCAGCAGATCGGCGGGCACCTCGAGCGCATCGCCTACGTCCTGCGCGCGACGCCCGAGCAGCATCGCCGCGAGGTCCGGACCGCGCCGCGCCTCGACGGCCGCATCGAGTTCGACGACGTGTCGTTTCGCTACGACGAGTCGAGCCCGTGGGCGGTGCGCCACCTGTCGCTGAAGATCGATCCGGGGCAGAAGGTGGCGCTGGTCGGCTCGACGGGGTCGGGGAAGAGCACGGTCGCGAAGCTGCTGCTCGGCCTCTACGTCCCGACCGAGGGCACGATCCGCCTCGACGGGATCGACCTGCACGACCTCGACCTGCGCACCGTGCGCGTGCAGTGCGGCGTCGTCATGCAGGAGCCGACGGTCTTCAACGGCTCGATCCGGCGCAACATCTCCTACAACGACCCGTCGCTGCCGCTCGCTGACGTCATGCGCGCCGCGCAGCTCGCCGCGCTCGCCGAGGACATCGAGCAGATGCCGATGGGCTACGAGACGATGATCGCGGAGGGCGGGTCGGCGCTGTCGGGCGGCCAGCGCCAGCGCCTTGCGATCGCTCGCGCGCTGGCCCGCCAGCCGCGCATCCTCGTGCTCGACGAGGCGACGAGCGACCTCGACAGCGTCACGGAGTCGGCCGTCAGCGATCACCTCGCGGAGCAGGGCGCGTCGTCGCTTGTCATCGCGCACCGGCTGTCGACGGTCCAGGGCGCGGACCTGACCCTCGTGCTCGAGCACGGCGAGGTCGTCGAGCGGGGCACGCACGACGACCTCATCGACCAGGGCGGCGTCTACGCGCGCCTGGTCGCCGATCAGCTCGTCGAGGGGCAGGAGCGCGCGACCCCGTGACGTCGCCGCCGTGGTGGCGGGCGCGCTCGCTCGCCGAGCGGGCGCGCGACACCCGCGCGGCGGAGGCCGGCGAGGAGGACGCCTCCGGCGGGCCCGGCGAGGGTTGCGGTGCGCCCGACGATGGCTCGGTCGCCGGCGGGGCGCGTGGCGGTGGCGGCCCCGGCGAGGCTTGCGGTGCGCCCGACGATGGCTCGGCCGCCGGCGGGGCGCGCGCGCGGCGCTGGGAGCAGGCGCTGCCTGACCCCGAGATCCTTGCCGAGCGGCTTCGCGAGGCGGGCGCGGACGGGGTCGCCCTGGATGCCGTGCTGACCGAGCGGCCGCCGCCCGCGGACGCCCGCGAGCCCGAGTGGTGGCGCTGGATCGCGCAGACGCTCGCGCCGGGGACGCGCTCGCCCGTCCGCGACGGCGACGACGAGCGCGACGCCGACGCGCTGCACGGCTCGCTGCGGCTTGTCGCGCCCTTCGCCGGCCGGGTTCGCGCCGATCTGCGCGAGCACCCTGCCGCTCGCGCCGACGCGGTGCGCCTGCTCACGCACAACGTCGCGTTCGAGCTCGCGGAGCTGTGCCGCCCGGCCGTCGCGATGGAGCTTGCCGCGACGCGCGCCGCGGAGCGCTGGACGGCGCGCACGACGCCGGCACGCGCCGCCACGCTGCTGCGCTCGCTCGGCGGCGCTGAGGAGGCGCTCGCGCTGTTCGCCGAGCATCCGGGGCTCGCGCGGATGGTCGCGTGCCGGGCGCGCCTGGCCGTCGAGGCGGGCCGCGAGCTGCTGGAGCGCCTCGACGCGGACCTCGAGCGCGTGCGCGCGGAGCTGCTCGGCGGAGGCGACCTGGGCCCGATCACGGCGCTCGATCCGGCCGGCGACTCGCACGACGGCGGGCGCCGCGTCATGCGCGTCGGCTTTCAGTCGGGCGCGCAGGTGGCGCTGAAGCCGCGCTCGCTGGCGCCGGACCTCGCCTTCCAGCGGCTGCTCGCCGAGCTGACCCGGCTGGGCTTCGAGCCGGGGTTCCGCGTGCTGGCGACGATCGCGGCCGGGCCGCGGCACGGCTGGCAGGAGTGGGCGCGGCCGTCGGACTGCGACTCGCCGGCGTGCGTCGGGCGCTACTACCGCCGCCTCGGCGGGCAGCTCGCGCTGCTGCACGCCCTGCACGGCGTCGACCTGCATCAGGAGAACGTGCTCGCGTGCGGCGAGGACCCGGTGCTCGTCGATCTCGAGGGGACCCTGCACCCGCGCCTCGGCGGCGAGCGCGCCGGGGTCGTCGATCCGCTGATCGCGGAGACCGGCATGGACTGCGTGCTGCGGGTCGGGCTGCTGCCGCGCGCGGACGTCGCGTTCGGCGTCGACATCGGCGGCCTTGGCCGCGATCCGCGCGGCCGCGTCTCGGTGACCGAGCTGCGCTGGGTCGGCGAGGGCGGCGACGCGCACCTGGCGGAGCAGTCGGTGCGGCTCGACCCGGGCGCGAACGCCCCGCGCCTGCGGGGCGAGGTCGTCCGGCCGCAGGAGCATGTGGATGGGCTGGCTCGCGGGTTCGCCGACGCGTACCGGCTGCTCGTCGCGCACCGCGAGACGCTGCTCGCGCCTGGCGGCGCGCTCGACGCGTTCGGGGACCTGCCGATCCGCTTCATCCTGCGCCCGACGAAGGTCTACTCGGACCTCCTGCGCCGCCAGTCGTCCGATCCCGGAGCGCTGGACGACGGGCTCGTGCGCGAGGAGGCGCTGAACGCGCTGTGGCGCGGGGCGCTGCGTCGCCCGGACCTGCGGATCGCCGCGGCGGCCGAGCACCACGACCTGTGGCACGGCGACGTCCCGAAGATCACCGGGGCGCCGGGCAGCGCGGACGGCCACCACCATGCGCTGGGCGCGCTCGAGGGCTTGCTCGGGCCGCATCCCGCGCCGGCGCCCGAGGTGGTGCGGCGCCTGGACGCCGACGACCTCGAGCGCCAGCAGGCCCTGCTGCGCGCGTCGGTGCTGGCCGCGGCCGCGCCCGCGGAGGTGCCTCCTGTGCCCGCGGCCTGCGCCGCTCCGGCAGAGGTGCCCTCGGGGCCCGCGGTCGTCGCCGAGGCGCCTCTCGCGCGCGTGGCCGCCGTCGAGCTGCCGCTGCCGTCCGCGACCGCTGTCGCCGCAGGAGGGCCTCATTCGCCCGGTGCCGCTACGGCCGACGTGCCTCAGCCGCCCGCGGCCGGCGCCGCCGCGGCGCCTCCGAGGCGCGCGGGCGCATCCGCGAAGCCCCGGGGTCCGGCCGGCGCCGTGATGGTCGCGCCATATGGCGGAGCCTCCGGTGTGTGCCACGACGATCGTGCCTCGCCTCCGTCGCGCGGCGAGCTGCTCGACTCGGCCCTCGCGGCCGCCCGTCGCCTCGGCGTGCTCGCCCTGCGCGATGGCGACCACGCCGGCTGGCTGACCCCGGTCTCGGCGCCGGGCCATCCCGGCCGCGTGCTCCGCGCGGCGGGGCCCGGCCTCGTCGAGGGGCAGGCCGGCATCGCGCTCTTCCTCGCCCTCGCCACCGCGGCCACCGGGGACAAGCCGACGGCCGCGCTCGCACCCGCGGCGGTCCGCAGGCTGCTCGCGCAGCTCGATGCCGACCAGGCAGCCGATGCCGGGATCGGCTTGCGCGCCGGAGCGGGGGGCGCGCTGCTGGCGCTCGCCTGTCTCGCCACGGCGCTCGACGACGACACGTTGCGATCGCGCGGTCGCGACCTCGCGGCCGAGCTGGCAGAGCGCGCCGCCACCGATCAGCGGCTCGAACTGGCCGATGGCCTCGCGGGCTGGATTGTCGGGCTCGCGGCGCTGGAGCCAGCGGGCTCGCTGCGCGAGCAGCTTGAGCACCACGCCGTCCGACTCGCGGGCGCGCAGCCGCCAGCCGATCCGCACGAGCTGCGTGGCCGCGGATTCGCGCTGGCCCGCGCCCGCCAAGCCCTCGGCGATCCGGATCGCGCCGGGCGAGCCCCCGGCGATTGGGCTGGCGCCAGACGGACTGCCGATCCCCACCCCCTCGGCGCCCCGGCGCTCGCCGCGCCCGGAGCGTCCTCCGAGGCGGCTCGCCTCGCCGCGCTCGGAGCCTCCTCCTCGGAGCCTCTCGACGCCGGGCCCGGAGCGTCCTCCAGCATGGCTCGCCTCGCCGCGCCCGGAGCCTCCTCCTCCGAGCCCCGCGACCCCGCGTCCCCGCCGCCTGCCGACACGTCACGCGCCGTCGCCGGCGATAGCCGCGACGCGGAGGCCCGCGGCGCCTCGACAGCCGTAGAGACGCCAGGCCTGAACGGCGGGATCGCCGGCGCGGGGCTGAGCCGGCTCGTGCTCCTCGATCAGATCGCGGCCGACGCGGCGGCGGCCGCGTCGCTCTGCAGCGCGCCGTAGCACGCGATGACCACGAGCAGAAGGTCCGGCGGCGGGTCCGACAGCGCGACGCGATAGCGCTCCTCGCCCGCGCCCACCGCCTCCACCGAGACGAGCGGCACGTCGCCGTCGAGCAGCTGCCAGCGCGTGGTGAGCGTGCCGTCCACCCGGTACTCGAGCGTGCGCCCGCCCGCGACGACCTCCCCGCGCGCGCCACTCACGCCACGCGGCCGGATCGTCGCGACTTCCGCGCCGGTCGCCGCGTCGGTCACGACGACGCGCGAGCGCAGCACGCCCTCGCCCGCGAAGCGCCAGCCGCCTTCCGCGCTGCGCGCCTCCAGACCACTGCCCTTCGCACCCGACCGCTCCAACCGGGCCACGAGCTCGCGGCCCGCGCGCAGCTCATACCCTCCGCCGGCGGCGGCGAGCTCCACCTCCGCGCCCTCGGTACCCAGCAGGACCGTGAAGTCCGGGCTCATCGCGCGAGCACCTTCAACCGCCGCAGCACGCGCGCGGCGCCATCCGCGATCGCCGTCCGGCCGTGCAAGACGCGACGGTTGTCGAGCAGCAGGACGTCGCCGGGCCGCAGCATGAACGCGTCATGTTGCGACTCGTCGGCCAGCGCATCCTCCAGCGCGAGCAGCGCGAGGCGATGACGGGACGAGAGCTGCGTTCCCGTCTCGCGCAGCGCCATGGCCACGGCATCGCTGCGGTAGCGCACGGTCCAGCCGTCGGGACGAGGCTCGAAGATCGCCAGCTTGCGGACGGCAGGCGGCGCGCCCGGCTCGCGGACGAGAAACGGGAACGCGCTCTCCGAGAGCGCCTCGAGCGCGTCACGGCCACCGCGCGACGAAATCCGCGCGCGAAGCTCGTCGACGCGCACGACGCGAGACTCGCCGCCACCGTCACCCGACGACGACAGGCAGGCCAGCGCGACGAACGCATGCGGGTCGAGCAGGAACGTCGAGTCGGTGTGCAGGGGGAAGCGTGCCGCCGTGCTCGAGAGGTCGCTGTCGCCGGCGCCGGGGCGCGGCGTGACGTCGTGGATCACGCCGCTGCCGTTGCCCAGCGCGGTTGGCGTGCCGAGCGACGCCACGAGCTCGAGCAGCGCGTCGTCGCTGTCGACGGGGACGCCGGAGACGATCACCGCGCCCTCGCGACGAACCGCCTCGCGGATGCGCCCGCGAGGCCGTTGCGCGTGAGCGAGGACGATCGTCAGGGGGCTCCCCGGTCCACCGTCTGCGAGAAGATCGCGAACATCGCGGCGATCACCAAGAACACCACGCCGAGCACGACCTGGCCGGCTGCCGCGATCCACACGATGGCCGCGAGTCCCAGGACCACCGCGGCCAACAGCCACATGTTCGAGCTGCTTGTCTGCTGCATCACGACTCCGTTCTGAAGACAAGATGAAACGACGCGTAGCGTCACACCGAACCTGCTGGCGTGACGCAACGGTGTTTTGAGTGAGATCAGTCGACGATCTCGGAGATGATGTACCCACCGGCGACGCCGCCTACGACGATGCAGCCGGGTGTCGTACCGCCGGCGGCGGCCTCAAGCTGCTCGTCGCTGAGGCTCGACCCGTCAGCGGCGGTCGGGCGATCGGGGATCGCCGCCCGCTCGTCGTCGGACAGGCTGTTGCGGAAGCTCTCGTCCTTCCAAGCCCGCATGATCGTGTCCTTTGACAGCTCCATGTCTAACTCCCTCCGGTTCGAGTGGCGCGATCAGTCGTCGAAAGCTTCTTCGGCGGCAACGCCAAGGCCGACGGCGGCGACGCCAAGGCCCCAGGCCGCGCAGGCCGGTGTCGTGCCGCCCGCGGCAGCCTCGAGCTGCTCGTCGGTCAGCGCGGTGCCATCCTGGGCCGTCGGGCGCGCGGGAATCGCGTTGCGCACGTCGTCCGAGAGGCTGTTGCGAAAGCTCTCGTCCTTCCACGCTTTCAGGATTGTCTCCTTGGACACGTCCATGGGGTGATGCCTCCATTCGTGTGTGGCTGGCGTGTGGAGTCAGCGTTACCCGAGCATGTGCACGAGGCAAACGACGAATGCGCGCCGGATGCCGGGCGCCCGCAACGGGTACGCACAAGGCACCAGTCCGACCCACAGGAGGCACGTCATGGGCTTGATCAAGAACCTGCTCAAGGGCCGCATCACCGACGAGGACGAGTCCGCGCAGGCGGGCAGTGGCGATCCGCGCGACGCCGAGCAGAAGCGCCTCGACGACGAGTCCGCCGCCGCGACCGCGGCCACCGCCGCGGCGACGACGACGACGATCCTGTAGCGCTCATCACGGCGGGCGGCGCCGGATAGCCTGAGACGGGTGCCGCCCGCGCTCCTCGTCTCAGGACTCACCAAGCGCTACGACGACACGCGGGCCGACCGTCGCCGGTCTCGCGGCAAGGGTGGTGAGACCTCGGGTGCGGGCGGCTTCCTCGCGCTGGAGGACTTCGATCTCGAGGTCCCGGAGGGCCGATTCTTCGGTCTGCTCGGCCCCAACGGCGCCGGCAAGACCACGCTCATCAGCGCCGTCTGCAACATCATCCGCGTGACCTCCGGCGAGATCGCGGTCTTCGGCGAGCCGCACGCCACGATGGCCGCGCGGCGGATGGTCGGGCTCGCCGAGCAGGACGTCAACCTCGACCGCTTCCTCGACGTCGAGGAGACGCTCCTCTACCACGGCGGCTACTTCGGCATGAACCGCGCGCAGGCGCGCCGGCGTGCTCGCGAGATGATGGACGTCTTCGACCTGCGCGCCAAGGCCGGCGTCCGGGCGCCCAGGCTGTCGGGCGGCATGCGACGCCGCCTGCTGCTCGCGCGTGCGCTCATGCACGAGCCGCGGCTCGTCATCCTCGACGAACCCACGGCCGGCGTGGACTTCGAGCTGCGCATCGAGCTCTGGGCGTACATCCGCCGGCTGCACGAGCACGGGACGACGGTCCTGCTCACGACGCACTACCTCGAGGAGGCCGACGAGCTCTGCGACGACATCGCCCTGATCCGCGGCGGGCGGGTCATCGCGCGCGACTCGGCGGACGGTCTGCGCCAGGCCTACGCGGCCGATTCGCTCGCCGACGTGTACGTCAAGGCGATGGGCGGGCTTGCAGCTACCGACCCCGAAGATTGAAACGCGCCAGAATGGGTAACGAACGGCGGGCAGGGTGCGCCGTGGGGCAGGGCTAGTGGTGCGCCGACGACGACGAAGGGGCGGAGGAACGCATGACCTCAAAGAGACTCGGGCTGCTCGCGGTCACTATCGCGGCTGCTGTGATCTGGGCCATACCGGCGGCATCCGCCGGCAAGGAGGTCGACCTCCGCAAGACGGGGGAGGCGCTCAAGCAGGTCACCCAGGGGCTCGGTGAGGTCGTCGACAAGACCGTCGCCAAGACCGACGAGGCGCTGCGCAAGACGCGCGACAAGGCCGGCTCCACGCTCGAGAGCAAGAGCAAGCGCGACGCCGACGCGCGTGCGACAGCCACCGATCCCGCCAAGCAGCCGCCGCTGCACGGCTCCGACCCGCACGCCTCCGGTGGCGTCGCCGTCGTAGACCTGAACCCCAGCAACGAGCGCCCGCTCGGCTCCAAGCCCGACGGCACCGACGCAGGCGAGGACGCCATCGTCGGTCGCGCCCGCGGCGAGAAGGTCGGCGGCGCCTACCACGGCCACATCACGATCCTGACGCTGCTCGGCCAGGAGGTCGCCGGCGTTGACAGCGCGCCGGGCGAGACGAAGAACGGGCCGCTGCAGCCGATCCAGGCCGGCATCCTCGACCCGCTCTGCCAGAACACCGCGCAGCAGGTCTGCCTCAGCGTGCTGACGGCCAACTCGACGACGACGGCCACCGGCTCGGACAACGACTTCGCGGTCGCCCGCGCGTCGGTGCTCGGCCTCGGCGTCGGCGCTGCCGAGAGCCACGGCACGATCGGCGAGGACGCCAACTGCCAGGAGTCGCAGGGCTCGTCGCGCGTGGCGAACGTCAGCGCGCCGGGCGGCGGGGCTGTCGCCCAGGTCTCCGACTCGACGAGCACGTCGAAGTCCTGCCGCGGCGCTGCTCCCGTGGTCACGAACGTCTCGCACGTCATCGGCTTGGGTGGCGCGCAGGTGCCGATCCCGGCCGCCGGCTGCGCGGACGGCACGGCCGACACGGTCACCGGCATCCCCGCGATCCTGCCGATCGTCTGCAACTCGGACGACATCGCCGGCGCGGCGGCCGTGCGCGAGGCGCTCGACGTCTTCGTGCTGGCGGTCGGCTCGACGTCGCTGACGAAGGCGACGACCGCGGCGTCCGAAGCGGTCAGCGTCGCCCCGGCCGCGCGTGAGGCCGGTGGCCCCGCGTGCTCGGACACGATCGACAACGACGGCGACGGCGTCATCGACGCCGCCGACCCGGGTTGCCACTCGGACAACGACGCGTCCAACGCCGCGAGCTACAACCCCAACGACAACGACGAGGCCGACAGGAAGACCTCGACGGGCGGCTCCGGCGGCGAGACCGGCGTGCAGTGCGCCGACAAGAAGGACAACGACGGCGACGGCCTCGTCGACGCCAAGGACGGGGGCTGCCACACCGACGGCAACCCGAACAACCCCGACTCCTACGACCCCACGGACGACAGTGAGGCCGGCGGTGGCGGCGGTGGCGGTGCTGGCGGCGGCGGTGGCGGGAACGCCCCGACCGGCGGCCAGTCCACGAGCGACGACACCCTGCCGTTCACCGGCACGGACGTCGTCGGCCTCGCCCTGGCCGGCCTGCTGATGCTCGCCGGCGGCCTGCTGCTTCGCCGCCGGGAGGGCGGTCACCCAGCCCTGTAGGTGCCTGACTGGCTCCTCGACGCGCTGACAGGGCGCCGCCTCGGCGGCGCCCTGTTCGTGCTCGCAGGGTTGATCGTCGCCGGCGTCGTGCTGTGGCCGAGCAGTGACGACAACGCCGCCGACGAGGCCAACCGCAAGGCGAAGGTCCAGCCCGCGCGGATCGTCTCGGTGCCGCAGCTCGGGCTGGCGTTCGCCTACCCGGCGACGTGGTCGCGGAGCGTGTCGGGTCGCGTGATCCGGCTGCAGGCCCCGCGTGGGGCGGCTTCGATGACGTTCGCCTCGCCGGTCGACGGCCGCCACACCGACGAGGTGAAGGCCGACACGAAGG
Organism: uncultured Actinomycetes bacterium; assembly: GCA_963743055.1. Lineage (GTDB taxonomy): Bacteria > Actinomycetota > Thermoleophilia > Solirubrobacterales > Solirubrobacteraceae > CADCVQ01. Next base: position 775,996 of record CAVUOK010000014.1, read on the forward strand.
ACGCGCTGCGCAAGCGCTACGCCCCGGCGAAGATCGTCAAGGAGGGCCCGGCGAAGCTCGGCTCGCGCAGGGTCACGAGCTTCGAGCTCGAGGGGGTCGGCTCCGACGACGCGGTGCGCGCGCTCGTGCTCATCGGCACCTCGGCGTACCGCACGTACACCGTGGCGCTCATCACGCCCCCGCAGCCGTCGGCCAAGACGCTCGCCGAGGCGCACCAGGTGCTCGCGACGGTTCGCCTGACGAAGCCCGAGGTACCCTCGAACGGGTGAGCGAGCTCCTCGACCGCCATCGCGGCCTCATCGCCCTGTCGGGTCGCGAGAGCGCGCGCGTGCTGAAGCTCTGGACGCAGACGATCGCCGCGCCCGTGTTGTCGTCGATGCTCTTCATCCTCGTCTTCGGGCTGTCGCTCGGTGGGCGCATCAAGCAGGTCGGCGGGGTCGACTACGAGGTCTTCATCGTGCCCGGCCTGATCACGATGGCGATGGCCCAGGCCGCGTACTCCAACAACTCGTCGTCGGTCTTCCAGGCGCGGACCGACCGCTACCTGCACGACATCCTGTCGGCGCCGATGCGCGCGTGGGAGGTCAACGTCGGGCTGTCCTGGGGCGGGGCCGTGCGCGCGCTGGCGATCGGCGTCGCGCTGCTGGCGATCGCGGCGCCCGTGACGGGTGTGCCGCTGCGCGAGCCGCTCGTGCTCGTCGTCGCCGTGGCGCTCGTGCTCGTCCTGTTCTCGTCGCTCGGTGTGCTCGTCGGCGTGTATGCGGAGACGTGGGACCAGGCGGGATTCGTCAACAACATCGTGATCCTGCCGCTGAGCTTCCTCGGTGGGGTCTTCTACTCCGTCGACCTGCTGCCCTCGCCGTGGCATGAGATCTCGCACCTCAACCCGATCTTCTTCCTCATCAACGCGGTCCGCTACGGGTTCCTCGGCACGAGCGACGTGCCGGTCGGGATCGCGCTCGCCGTGACCGCTGCGCTCGCGGCGGGCGTGGCCGCGTGGAGCGCGGCGATGTTCCGGTCGGGAAAGCGGCTGAAAGCCTGACCGGTGGCACGATGGCACGCTCCAAGCCCGCGCTGCGTGAACGATCGTCGACGAGCGCAGACGCGATCCACGCGATGCCCTGGTTGCGAGTCGTGGGAAGCCACGTCTCGTCGCGGCGCGTGCGGCAGGCGATGATCTGCATGATGGAGGTCGAGACCTGCCGCTGCCGGAGCCGCCGCCCGCGGGCGCCGAGTGGATCGAGGCGTATCGCCACTGGGCGGGCTGATCGGCCACCGTCACCGTCGCCGTGGCGGGCCGCGGAGGTCCGTCCGACGGCTCCGACTACCGTGGCGACGGGCGCGAGCATGGTGGTCGCGTCTGGGGTCGGTGATGCGTGTCCGGCTGTCGGAAACGCCACGGTTGGGAACGTGAGTGAGACGATACGGCTGACGATCCTCTTCGAGGATGGCGGTGACGGATGGATCATGGCGAGCATCCCCGAGTTCCCGGGGGTCTTCAGCCAGGGCCGCGATCGTGATGAGGCGCGCGTGATGGTGCGGGACGCGCTGCGCGAGTCGATCCTGGCGAGCCTGCAGCGCGGCCGGCCGGCACCGATCGCCGACGGCGCCGACATCGAAGCGCTTGAGCTTGTCCTTGCGTGAAGCGCCGGGATCTGGAGCGCCATCTACGTGCCCATGACTGTCGCGCGCTGCGGCAGGGCTCGAGGCACACGATCTGGGAGGACCGCGCCGCCGAGCTGACGGCGCCCGTGCCGGCATCGGGAGGTTGGACCGGCCATCGTGCGGCCCGTCTGCAAGCAGCTTGGAATCTCGCTGCCGCCGAACATCCGGTAGCCCGAAGTGGGCGGTCCGATTAGGCTGCTCCTCGTGTTCGAGCTCAACCTCCCGAACGTCCTCACGATGCTGAGGATCCTGCTCGCGCCGGTGCTGGTCGTCGCGCTGCTGGACGGGACGGCCAACGGGGACCTGCTCGCGGCGATCGTCTTCGCGGTCGCGTCGGCGACCGACGCGATGGACGGCTACCTCGCGCGCACGCGCAACGCGATCACGACGTTCGGCAAGCTCATGGACCCGATCGCCGACAAGCTGCTGATCATCGCGGCGCTCGTCGCGCTCGTGTCGCAGAACCGCCTTGCCGCGTGGGTCGCGATGGTCATCATCGCGCGCGAGCTGACGGTCACGATCACGCGCATGCACGCGACGCAGCAGGGGGTCGTCATCGCGGCCAACTGGTGGGGCAAGGCGAAGACGATCGTGCAGGTCGCCGCGATCTTCTGCGTGATCGTCGCCGGGCATCCGACGCCGACCTGGGTCGACGCGCTCGTCTACGGCGCCGTCGCGATCACGATCGTGAGCGGGATCGACTACTTCTTCGGCCTGCGGCGCGTGCTGCGCGAGGCCGAGGAGCGCCAGGCGGCGAGCGCGGCGAAGGAGCCCGCGCGACCGTAGTGCGGCGGCGAAGGCCGTGGAGCCCTGCGCGGCCGTAGCGTGGCGGCCAAGGAGCCTGCCTGCCCGGCCGTAGCTCGGTGGCGAAGGGGCCTGCGCTGCGGTTGCGCGGTGGCGAGGGAGCCTGCGCTTGCGGTCGCGTGGCGGCGAGGGAGCCTGCGCTTGCGGTCGCGCGGCGGCGAGGGAGCCTGCGCTTGCGGTCGCGCGGTGGCGAGGGAGCCTGCGCTTGCGGTCGCGTGGCGGCGAGGGAGCCTGCGCGGCGGTCCTGCGTTGGTGAAGGAGCCTGCCCGCTCGTGACGCGGTGGCGATTAGCGCGAGGACGTGCCGGAGTCAGCCGGCGCTGGCGCCGTCGAGCCACTCGCGTATCGACGTCTGGTGGCCGGCGTGCTCGCCCGTGGCGAGCTCGTGGCGCAGCTCGCCGAGCAGGCCGAAGCGCTCGCACACGACGTTGTGCTGGTGGATCGTCTCCAGGTTCTCCTGGCGCGCGCTCACGAAGTGCCCGTCCGACAGGCCGGTCAGGCTGGCGACGACGCCGCCGATCATCTCGCGCACGCAGTCTTCGACGAAGCGCGGCCGGCGGTGGGCCTTCTCGACGACGACCGCCTCGTCGGAGCGCTTCATCAGCTCGTAGATCTCCGACGACATCGAGCCCTCGACGATGTCGAGCAGCGTGCGGGCCTCGATCTCGGCGGGGGCGCCCTCGGGGAAGCCGATGTGCAGCGTGCCGAGGCCGCGCTGGTTGTGCGTGGCGACCGGGACGTGATCGAAGATCCGCGCGATCTCGTCGTCGGAGAAGCCGTCCTCGCGCAGGCGCTCGCGCGAGGAGCCCATGACGAGCTGCTGCGCGCACGGGCACGCCGTCATGCCCTGCGCCGCGACGCCGACCATGCGCCGCGTGCCGCGCTCGGACGCGATCGCCGAGCCGTAGAGCGTGTAGATCTCCTGCGTGAGGATGCCGGAGGCGGGGGCCGGCTTGTGCTCGGGGTAGCGCGCCGCGACCGTGACCTCGGCGCGCGCCGCGCCCTGGCGCTCGCGCACGAGCTCGGCGATTCGCTGGGCAAGCGCCTCGGCCTTGAACGACGCCTCGCCAAGCACCACCTCGCCGATGACCTCGTTGACGACCTCCTCGAAGCGCGACATGTGCGCGCCCTTTTGGTCACGGCCCAGGTCGACGAAGCACTCCAGGCGCGCCGAGAACAGCTGCTCGCTTCCGCCCTGCGTGACGCGGACGATCTTCTCGACCGCGGTGACGCCGACGCGGGAGAGGCTGACCCGCAGCGCAGGTCGCTGTGCCTGGACGTCTTCGAGTGAGGCGCTGGCGCCCTGCGGCATGCCTCGAGGGTACCGATCGGTCCCGATCGAGATGCTGACGGCACAGGTTTCTTGTGCTATCACTCACGAAGTCGATTCTTGGCGACGGCGAACGCCGGGGAGACTGCCGCGCAATGCAGTGCACGGACTGGCACCTGAGGGGGGCCGAACGATCGAGAATCAAGTGCTGCTGGCGGATGAAGCGCCAATCCACGAGCTGGACGAGCTTCGGACGCTGATCACGGAAGGCCAGGAGCGCGGGTTCCTGACGTTCGACGACATCTCCACGGCGCTGGAGGAGGTCGAGGTCACCAAGGAGCAGTTGCGTGAGCTGCACGCCTACCTGTCGGAGCAGGGCATCGACGTCGTAGGGGCCGACGGGCGCCGTGCCCATTCGGAGGCTGCGAAGGTCGAGGCGGCCGCGGAGGCGCGCAAGGCCAACGCGTCGGGTGCGCCGGAGCTTCCCAAGAAGCCCGAGCTGGACCTGACGGTCGAGCCCTCGCTGGACTCGCTGCGCCTGTACCTGCGCTCGATCGGGCGCGTGCCGCTGCTGACGGCCGAGCTCGAAATCGCGCTGGCCAAGCGCATCGAACGCGGCGACATGGACGCCAAGCAGCACATGGTCGAGGCGAACCTGCGGCTGGTCGTCTCGATCGCCAAGGGCTATCTCGGGCGCGGGCTGACGTTCTTGGATCTGATCCAGGAGGGGTCGCTGGGCTTGATTCGCGCGGTCGAGAAGTTCGACCACCGGCGCGGCTACAAGTTCTCGACGTACGCGACTTGGTGGATCCGCCAGGCCGTCACGCGCGCGATCGCCGACAAGGGGCGCACGATCCGCATCCCGGTCCACATGGTCGAGAAGCTCAACAAGGTCGTGCAGGTCGAGCGCCAGCTCGTGCAGTCGCTGGGGCGCGAGCCGACGCCCGAGGAGATCGCCGATCACCTGGACTGCACCCCGCGCGAGGTGCGCGACATCCTGCGCATGTCCCAGCAGCCGATCTCGCTGGAGCGGCCGGTCGGCGAGGAGGACGAGTCCGAGCTTGGCGACTTCGTCGAGGACGAGAACGCGGTGTCGCCGTTCGAGCTCGCCGCGGAGAACCTGCGGCGCGAGAACGTGCGGCGTGCGCTTGCCGCGCTGCCGCAGCGCGAGCGCGAGGTCATCGAGATGCGGTTCGGCCTGACGGGCGGGCGGCCGCGGACGCTGGAGGAGGTCGGCCGGGCGTTCAACGTCACGCGCGAGCGGATCCGGCAGATCGAGAACCACACGCTGAAGAAGCTCGAGTCGTTGCCAGAGGCGCAGAAGCTGCGCGACGCATCCTGAGCCGCGGGCGCGTTGCGTCCGTATGTCAGGGACATGCGACGTGTCGCGCTGGTTGGCTTGTTGGCGGTGATGGTGGTGGGTTGCGGGGACGCCGGCGATGGCGCGCCCGCGGCGGCCACGGATACGACGGAGCAGGTGGCCGCTGAGCCTGCGTCCTCGCCGTCGGCCGGCGCCGCCCGTTCGCGATCCTCCGGCACAGGCGTCCTGCGCGGGACGTACAAGCGCCTCAACGGCGAGCCGGACGAGCTCGCCGACTACCACGGCCGGGTCGTGCTTGTCGTGAACACGGCGACGGAGTGCGGCTACACGCCGCAGTTCGTGGGCCTTGAGGCGCTGTATCGCGCGCGCCGGGGCGACGGGCTCGTCGTGCTCGGATTCCCGGCGAACGACTTCGCCGGTCAGGAGCCGCGCTCGGACAAGGAGATCGCGACGTTCTGCAAGGCGAACTACGGCGTGAGCTTCCCGATGTTCGCGAAGACGCACGTCGTCGGCGACGGTGCCAACGCGCTGTTCCGCACGCTTGGCGCGGCGGCCGGCGAGCCGGAGTGGAACTTCAACAAGTATGTGCTGGACCGGCGCGGGCGGGTCGTCGCGCGATACGGCGCGGGCACGGAGCCCGACGCGCCGGAGCTCGCGAAGCGGCTCGACAAGCTGCTCGCGGCGCAGGCCTGATCTCGATCTGGTTCCATCCGGCACAGAACGTATGTTCGCATTGTGCCCGGACGGATCCCACCTCGCATACAAGGCGACTGCGGCGAGTTCTCCGCGATCGGCTGGCTGCTGACGCGCGGCGCCAGCGTGTTCCTGCCCTTCGAGCACAGTCCGGACGTCGACCTCGTCGCCGATCTCGAGGGTCGGCTCATCAGGGTGCAGGTCAAGACGTCGACGGTCGAGGAGAACCGCCGGTTTCACGTGATGCTCCAGACCCGCGGTGGAAATCAGAGTTGGAGCGGCCTCGTGAAGAACTTCAGCCCCGCGCAATGCGACTACCTGTTCGTCCATGTAGGCGACGGTCGGCGGTGGTTCATCCCGTCGGACGTCGTGGGCGGTGCCACCGGAATCCGTGTCGGAGGACCGAGGTACGCGGACTACGAAATCGAGCGCGGCGACCCGCTTTGGGTCATGGCGGCGCCTCGTATCGCTACACTGGCGGCCGCCCGGCGGGGTTCCCGAGCGGTCAAAGGGGACGCGCTGTAAACGCGTTGGCTCTGCCTTCGCAGGTTCGAATCCTGCCCCCGCCACTCTCGCGCCAGGGCTGCGGCTCAGAGCGTCGTGGCCTCGACGGATGGCGCCCGGACGTCGAGGTCGATGGCGGTTGCGAGGGCGACCTGGCACGATCCGCCCCGTCCGCCGCCTCCGAGCCGAAGGAGTCATGCCCGTGGAGTCCTCCGCGCCCGCCCGCGTCCTGATCGTCGCGCACCGCACCGCCGCCACGCCGGCCCTCCAGCAGGCCGTGCGCGAGCGCGCGGCGAAGGGGCCGGTGGTGTTCACGCTGCTCGTCCCGACCGTCCCGCGCGGGCTGCACCGGGTCGTCGACCCCGAGGACACCGACCGGACCGAGGCGGGGGCGATCCTCGAGCTCGCACTGCCGCTGCTCGAGGAGGCGTCGGGCTCGCACATCGAGGGCATGATCGGCAACCACAACCCGTTCGAGTCGGTCTCGGATGCGGTCAACATCCACGGCTTCGACGAGATCATCATCTCGACGCTGCCGGTGCGCGTGTCGCGCTGGCTGCACAGCGACCTGCCGAGCAAGCTCACGGGCCTCGGCTTGCCGGTCACGACCGTGACAGCGCCGGGCACGAACAAGCCGATCCCGAAGCGGCCCGCCAAGGCCGAAGGCGCGGCGTAGGCGGCGCTCAGCCGGCCGCGAGGTAGTCCCGCAGAGCGCGGGTCGTCGACCAGAACGCAAGCTCGTCCCACGGCAGGTCGTCGGGCGCGAACGCGCGCACCTCGGTGGCCTCGTCGGTCTCCCGCGGCACGCCGAGCGCGCGCGCCGCGAAGACGACGAGCACGACCCGCTCCTCGCCGCTCGAGTACACGCCGACGAGCCGCCCGAGCTCGACGTCGATCTCCATCTCCTCGCGCGTCTCGCGGCGCGCCGCGTCCTCGACCGACTCGCCGAGCTCCACGTAGCCACCCGGAAAGGTCCAGCGGCCGGCGCCCTCGTGATGCGCCCGGCGCAGCAGCCAGATCCGCCCGTCCTCGTCGCGTGGGATCGCGCCCGCGACCGGCTCGGGCGACCAGAGCGCTTGGTAGCCGCACGCCTCGCAGCTCAGCGATCGCGGGAACACGACGTCCGCCACGCCCCCGCAGCGCGGGCAGAAGCGTGCATCGTCCAGCGCCGGGTTCAGGCTGTCCATGGGGTTCGTGACGGTAGCGCGGCGGCCGAGAGGCTACGCTTCGCGTCCCGCCCTCTTAGCTCAGTTGGTAGAGCACTTCCATGGTAAGGAAGGGGTCTCCGGTTCGAGTCCGGAAGAGGGCTCTCGTCGAGTGCGGGCGGTCGTTGCCCGACCTAACCCGATGTGGCGTCCGGGGTCGACGGCCCGCGCCCGCCGGCCGACCACGCCAGCCACAGCGCCGCGTATGGCCCGTCCTGGCTCACGAGCTCGTCGTGCGTGCCCTGCTCGACGATGCGCCCGGCGTCGAGCACGACGACGCGGTCCGCGCTGGCGGCCTGCGTCAGCCGATGGGCGACGACAAGCGCCGTCCGCCCGGCGAGCGCCGCCTCGGCGGCCGCTTCGAGCACCCGGGCACCGGCGCTGCCCGACTCCGCGGTCGCCTCGTCGAGGATGACGATCGGATGCTCGGACAGCACGATCCGCGCCAGCGCCACCTGCTGGGCCTGCTCGGCGGTCAGCGCGAGGCCGCCGTCGCCGACCACCGTCCCAAGGCCGTCCGGCAGCGCACGGGTCCAGTCGCCGGCGCCGACGCGCTCGAGCGCCGCGGCCAGGTCGCGCTCGTCCGCATCGGGACGTGCCAGCCGCAGGTCGTCGGCGAGCGGGCCGGCGAAGACGTGCACCTCCTGGCTGACGAGCCCTACGAGGCGCGCGACGCCCGCGCGGCCGAGCGCGTCGATCGGCACGCCGCCGAGCAGCACGCGCCCACCCGTCGGCCGCTGGATGCCCGCGACGACGCGCGCGAGCGTCGTCTTGCCGGCACCGCTTGCGCCGATCAGCGCGACGCGCTCACCCGCTGCGATCCGCAGGTCGACGCCGTCGAGCACGTCGTGTCCCGGCACGTACGCGTGTCGCAGATCCTCCAGCACGACAGAACCGTCTGCCGGCACCGCCGCGCCCCCGGGCGGCGCGGCGACGTCCATGTCGGCGATCCCGACGAGCCGGCTGAGGCTTGCGCCCGCGCGCTGCGCGTCGTCGACGAGCACGAGCAGGACGTTGATCGGATCGAACAGCCGGATGAAGAAGAGCGCGGCGGCCGTCGCCTGCCCGACGCTGATCTCGTCGGCGCGCACGAGCGCGAAGCCGGTCGCGAGGATCGCCGTCAGGCCGACGAGCTCGGCGATGTTCAGCCGGGCGAAGAAGCGCGTCATGATGTTGACGGCCTGCAGGCGCAGCTCGAGCGCGTCGCGCGAGCGGGCCCCGACCCGCGCGACGTGATCGGCGCCGAGCCCGAACGCTCGCACCGTCCCGACGCCCGAGACGGAGTCCAGCAGCTGCTGCGCGCGCGCCGCCGCAGCGCGCCGCTCGGACGCGTAGACAGGCCCCGAGCGGCCGAGATACCAGCGCAGCGTGTGGGCCTGGATCGGCACGGCGAGCAGGGCCGCGAGCGCGAGCCGCCAGTCGAGCGCGGCGAGGCCGACGAGCGTCAGCCCGACGATGAGCGCGGCGCTCGCCATCCGCGGCAGCGCCTGACGGACGGCCTCGGCGATCTGCGCGACATCGTCGCTGACGCGCGAGACGAGGTCGCCACTGCCGGCGCGCTCGATGCGCTCGAGCTCGAGGCCCAGCACGCGCGCGACGACGCGCTCGCGCAGGTCCGCGAGCGCGCCCTCCCCGAGCATCGCGACGAGGGCCTGGCCGACGGCGGTCAGCGCGCCCTGCACGACGGCTGCGGCGAGCAGCAGGATCGCCGGCAGCGTCAGCGCGGCCGCGCTGCGCCCGTCGCTGAGGAGGTCGATCATGTGGCCGAGGATCACCGGCACGGCGAGGCCCGCGGCCGTCGCGACGACGAGCGTGGCGCCCGCCGCGAGCGCGAGCCGGCGCGGCCGCGCGAGGGCCAGCGCCGCCTCGCGCGTGCGGGCGCCGGTCGCGATCGGCAGCGGCTCGTATGCGGTGTTCATGGTGCCACCGCCGGGGGCGGAGGCAGCGTGGTCGCGATCGGCTGCGGCTCGTATGCGGTGTTCATGGTGCCACCGCCGGGGGCGGAGGCAGCGTGGTCGCGATCGGCTGCGGCTCGTATGCGGTGTTCATGGTGCCACCGCCGGGGGCGGAGGCAGCGTGGTCGCGATCGGCTGCGGCTCGTGTGCGGTGTTCATGGTGCCACCGCCGGGGGCGGAGGCAACGTGGTCGCGATCGGCAGCGGCTGGTACGCGGTGCTCATCGCGCCACCGCCGTGCGCGGGGGCGGCGTGGTCGCGATCGGCAGCGGCTGGTACGCGGTGCTCATCGCGCCACCGCCGTGCGCGGGGGCGGCGTGGTCGCGATCGGCAGCGGCTCGGACGCGCCGCTCATGCCAGCACCGCCGCGCGGTAGCGCTCGTCGCCGCGCAATAGCTGCAGGTGCGACCCGCTCGCGACGGCGCGCCCCGCGACGATCAGCACGACCCGATCGGCCGCTGCCAGCAGCGCAGGGCTGCTCGTGACGACGATCGTCGTGCGCCCGGCGCGCAGCGCCGCGAGCCGTGAGGCGATGCGTGCCTCGGTGACCGCGTCCACCGCCGTCGTCGGGTCCTGCAGCACGAGCACCGGCGCACCGGAGGCGAGCGCACGTGCCAGCGCGACGCGCTGGCGCTGGCCGCCCGACAGCGCGCGCCCGCGCTCGCCGAGCACGCCGTCCAGGCCGCCGGGCAAGGCGGCCGCGACGTCCGCGACGTCGGCCGCGGCGAGCGCCGCCGCCACGGCCCCGTCGGTCGCGGTGAGCGCGGTCTCCACGGCCCCGTCGGTCGCGGCGAGCGCGGCCTCCACGGACCCGCGAGCCGTGATCGGCGGCTGCGATTCGCCGCGAGGATCGGTGGACTCGGGCGCGGCCGGGGCCGCCGACGACGGGGCGCTCGCCCGCGGCGGCACGGCGCACGTCCCGGGCGAGGGGCCTTCGTCGCTCGGCGGCGACTGCGCGCGCACGTTCTCCGCGAGGCTGCCGTCGAAGAGCTGCGCGTCGTGCGCCGAGACGCGGACCACACGGCGCAGGAGCTCGGGATCGAGCTCGGCGTAGGCGGCCCCGTCCAGCGCGATCGACCCGTCGCGAGGATCGGCCGCGCGCACGAGCAGCTCGACGAGGGCCGCGCCGTCCGCGCCGTCGGCGCAGACGACCCCGAGGTGCTCGCCCGCGGCCACGCGCAGGCTCAGCCCGTCGAGGCTCTCGTGACCCACTCCGTCGAGTACGAGCGAGCCAGACGCCGGCTGCGCGGGCTCGCGCGCTCCCCCCGCGACCGCCACCGGCGTGCCGAGCAGCACGGCTACCCGCGCGGCGGACGCCCGCGAGCGCGCGACCCCCGCGACCACGAAGGAGCTGACGGCGAACGGACCCGCCAGGTAGCCGGTCAAGCCGACGGCCGCGATGAAGTCGCCGAGACCGATCGTGCCGTCCGCCACGAGATGCCCGCCGACAAGCGCCACGACCGCGAGGAAGCCTCCCGTCAGCAGCGTGCCGACGCCGACGAGCGCCGCCTCCGCGCGCGCCGCCCGCAGCGTCGCCGCCAGCGACCGGCGGCTGGACACGCGATAGCGCTCGATCGCCGTCGCCTCGGCGCCGATCCCCTTCAGCACGCGCAGCCCGGCGACGACGTCCGTCGCGACGCCCGTCGCAGCCGCCGCCTCGGCCTGCTCTGACGCGGCGCGGCGCACGAGCGGGCGGCCGAGCAGGGAGATCGCGACGAGCACCGGCGGCAGCCCGACGAGCACGAGCGCGCCTAGCAGCGAGCGAGATCTCAAGCAGCGCCGCGGCGGCGACCGCGACGCCGGCGACGGCCGCGGCCGCGATGCCGATGCCGAGGTTGATCTGCCCGACGTGCGCCGCGTCGGAGGTCGCGATGCTCAACATCCCGCCCGACTGACGGCCGCCGCCGGCGCCGCCGCGCGGATCGAGGATGCGCCGCGTGACCTCCAATCGCAGGTCGTGCGCCGCGAGCTCGGACGCGCGCTCGAGCGTCCGATCGCCGAACCGATACGAGAACGACAGGATCAGGAACGTCGCCGCGAGCACCCCGAGCCACAGGCCGAGGGCGGCGCTCGTCGCCGGGCACGATCGCCCGGTCGACCGTCGCGCCGACGACGACCGGCACCATCGCCTCGCCCGCCTGATGGGCGACGAGCAGCAGCGAGCCCACGATGACCCGGCGCCGCTGGCTCGAGATCGCCGCGCGAAGGGGCCCTCGCTTCGCTCGACTCACGCCTCGCCGAGCGGCCCGCGCCCGCACCCGCGCCGGCTGCGACGGGCGCGCGGGCGGGGACGAGGAAGCGGCTCACGCTGCGTAGCTTCTCGCATGTCTCCTCGAGCTCGCGCTCCGGCACCGACTGCCCGACGACGCCCGCGCCCGCGCGCAGCCAGGCGCGGCCCTCGCGCTGGAAGACCGTCCGCAGGACCACCGCCGCGTCGAGCGAGCCGTCACCGTCGACGGTCAGCACCGCGCCGCTGTACAGGCCGCGCGGCTCGGACTCGTGGTCGCGGATGAACGCGCAGGCCGCGAGCTTCGGGACGCCCGAGACACGTGACCGCGGGGAACAGCGCGCCGAGCGCATCCCACAGCGAGCGGCGCGCCAGCAACCTGCCCGAGACCTGCGAGCCAAGGTGCTGGACGCTGCCGCGCTCCTTGACGGTCATGTAGTCGTCGACGCGGACGGTGCCGGGCACGCACACGGGCTCGAGCTCCTCGCAGGCGACCTTCACGGAGATCGCGTGCTCGAAGATCTCCTTGGGGTCGACGAGCAGGTCGCCGCGTCGCGCCGCGTCGCCGCTCGGATCGCCGAGCAGCGCGCGCGTGCCCGCCAGCGGCTGCGTCGTCACGGCGCCGTCGGGCGCGACGACGACGACGGTCTCGGGGCTGAAGCCCGCGGCCTGCAACCCACCGAGGTCGAGCACGAACGAGCGCGCCGGGTTGTTGCCGCGGCGCCCGACGACGTACGTCGCGACGACGTCGACCTGCCCCTCGATCGGCACGACGCGCGACAGGATGACCTTCTGCAAGCGGCGCGCCTGGATGTCGGCGACGGCGATCGCGACGTTGCGCTTGTAGTCCTCGGCGCCGTGATCGGAGACGTCGAGCGGGTGCGGCTCGTGCTCGGGCTCTGCGGGCACCGCCGTGACCGCGGTCTCGAGCGCGTCGAGATCGCCGGGGTCGAGCGCGCGCAGGCGCGCCATCGGGCCCTGGATTCGGACCTCGCGCTGCGGCACGAAGAGGTGCAGCAGCGGCGGGCCGCCGGCCTCGCCATGCAGGCCGTGGACCACGTAGCTGAGCTCGAAGCCCGCCCAGCCGTAGGCCCGCCAGCCGCCGATCCGCAGCTCGGCGAGCAGCTCGGCGAGGCGCGTCAGAGGCGCGCCACGGGTCGGGATCGCGCGCTCCTCCGCGCCGCCGCGCAGCAGCCGGATCTCGTGCAGGCCGACGACGAGCTCGACGGCCGCGCCCTCGGCGAAGCACCACTCGCGGCCACGCTCGTAGAGGACGTACGGGCCGGCGCTGTCGCGGGCCAGCTCGGCGGCGACCGAGCAGCGCGTCGCCGTTGATCGCGACGGAGCGCTCGTGGTAGCTCGCGGTCGCGGCGGTCATCGCGGTGCTCCGGCGAGCAGCTCGACGAGGTCGCGCTTTGAGACCTTGCCGACGCCGGTCAGCGGCAGCGCGCCGATCGTCTCGACCTGGTCGGGCAGCTTGAACGCCGCGATGCCGCGCTCGCGCAAGAAATCCCTTGAGCTCGGCGAGCGTCGGCGGCTCGCCGTCCGCGACGACGACCGCGCAGATGCGCTCGCCGAGGTCGTCGTCGGGCAGGCCGATGACGGCGGCGCCGCGGACGGAGGGATGCGCGACGACGTGGCCCTCGATCTCCTCGGCCGAGATGCTCTCCCCGCCGCGGTTGATCGTGTCCTTGACGCGCCCGGCGACGACGAGGTGCCCGGACTCGAGCTCGCGGACGAGGTCGCCGCTGCGGTAGAAGCCGTCGCCGGTGAACGTCGTCGCGTTGTGCTCGGGGGCGCGGTAGTAGCCGCGCAGCGTGTACGGGCCGCGCGTGAGCAGCTCGCCGGCCTCACCGCGCTCGACGTCGTCGCCGTTGGAATCGACGACGCGGATCTCGTCGTCGGGCGACAGCGGCCGGCCCTGGGTCGTCGCGACGAGCTCGTCGTCGTCCTCGGCGCGCGTGTAGTTCAAGAGGCCCTCGGCCATGCCGAACACCTGCTGGCACTCGCAGCCGAGCGCCGGCCGCACCCGGCGCGCGTGCTCGGGTGCGAGCTTCGCGCCGCCGACCTGCAGCAGGCGCAGGCTCGACACGTCGCCGAGGCCCCACTCCACGGCCTCGATCCACAGCTGCGCGAGCGCTGGCACGAGCGCCGTGATCGTCACCCGCTCGCGCTCGATCAGCGCGAACGTCTCGTCGGGGCTGGGCGTCGCTGGCGAGCACGACGGTGCCGCCGGCGCCGAGCGTGCCGAGCACCCCCGGGCAGGCGAGCGGGAAGTTGTGGGCGATCGGTAGCGCGACGAGGTACACGCTGTCCTCCTCGAGGCCGCAGACGGCGGCGCTCTCGCGGGCGTTGTAGGCGTAGTCGTCGTGCGTGCGCGGGATGAGCTTCGGCGTGCCGGTCGTGCCGCCCGAGACGAGCAGCACGGCGATGCCGGCCGGATCGGGATCGGGCAGCGGACGCGGGTCGGCGTCGACCGCGGCGAGGCACGCGAAGGGGCCCGGGTCGCCGGCGACGAGCACATGGCGCAGCGACGGCGTGCGCAGGCAGACCGCAGCCGGCGAGCTCGCGGTAGTCAAAGCCGCCGCTGCGGTCGGCGATGACGTAGGCGACGGCCTCGGAGAGCTGGGCGAAGTGCGCGATCTCGGTCTCGCGGTGGGCCGGCAGTGTCAGCACGGGGATGGCCCCGGCGCGGCAGAGGGCGAACAGCAGCACGACGAACTCCGCGACGTTCGGCAGCTGGACGACGACGCGGTCGCCGGCCGCGATGCCGAGGTCGGCGAGGCCGGCGGCCTGGCGATCGGCGCGCTCGTCGAGCTCGCCGTACGTCATCCGGCCGCCCGGGCCGACCAGCGCGGTGCGGCCGGGGTCGCGCTGCGCCCAAGTCCGCAGCAGGACTCCCAGCGTCTCGCCACGCCAGTGGCCCGCGGCGCGGTAGGCCGCGGCGAGGTCGTCTGGCCAGGGCGTAAGCCCCGACGGCGTGGTTGCTGCGTGCTGTGGCTGCGACACGGCGTCCCCCTGGATCGTGCGGCGCGGTGCAGGTGCACCATGCTTCCTCTGTTAGGTTCCCCTTACTTAGGGAACCCTAACGGGACTGGGCGATCCGCGACGACCGGAGGCAGGGTGTCACACGAGCAGTTGACGGCCGAGGACGTGCGCGCCGCCGTGGCGCTTGCGCTGCACGAGTCGCCCGAGAGTATCGACGAGGACCAGAACCTCATCGAGCGCGGGCTCGACTCGATCCGCCTCATGCGGCTGGCGGGGCGGTGGCGCCAGGCCGGAATCGAGGCCAGCTTCGCCGAGCTCGCCGAGCGACCGACGCTTGGCGACTGGTCGCCGACTGCTGACCGAGCGCAGCGGCGACGCCGCGCTCCGGCCGCGACCCCCCGGCCCGCTCCGGCCGCCGCGGCGGTCCCTACGCCCGAGTCGCGGGAGCCGTTCGCGCTCGCGCTCATGCAGCACGCCTACTGGGTCGGGCGCAGCGACGGCCAGCAGCTCGGCGCGGTCGCGCGCCCACCTCTACACGGAGTTCGACGGCACCGACGTCGACCCGGCGCGCCTCGCCCGCGCGGTGGGGCTCGTCGTCGCCCGCCACGAGATGCTGCGCGCGCGCTTTCATGACGACGGCACGCAGCAGATCGCGGCGGTCGCCGAGCGCCCCGCCGAGCTGCCCGTCCTCGACCTGCGCGACGCGAGCGACGACGAGATCCGCGAGCGCACCGAGGCGCTGCGCGACGAGCTGTCGCACCAGCTCCTCGACGTCGCGCACGGCGAGGTGCTCGACGTGCGGCTGACGCTGCTGCCGGGCGGCCGCACGCGCGTCCACGTCGACGTCGACATGCTCGCCGCCGACGCGCTCAGCTACCGCATCCTGATGGCCGACCTCGCGCGCGCCTACGAGGACCCCGACGCGCCGCTCGAGCCGATCGGCACGAGCTTCCGCGCCTACCTCGCCGAGCGCGAGGGCGCGCGCGGGGCGCGTGGGGCGGCTCGCGAGCGCGCCCGCGGCTGGTGGCGCGAGCGGCTGCCCGAGCTGCCCGGCGCGCCCCAGCTGCCGCTCGTCGCCGAGAGCGAGCGCGCCGACCCGCGGGCGGTCGTGCGCCGCCACCATTGGCTGTCGCCCGAGCAGCGCGAGCGCTGGTCGGCGCGCGCCAACGCGCACGGCGTGACGCCGGCGATGGCGCTTGCGACCGTCTTCGCCGAGACGCTCGGCGCGTGGAGCGCGCAGCCGCGCTTCCTGCTCAACGTGCCGCTCTTCGATCGCGAGCCGCTGCACGAGGACGTCGCCCGGCTCGTCGGCGACTTCACGAGCTCGGTGCTCGTCGAGGTCGACCTCGCGCGGCCGCTGCCGTTCGGCGAGCGCGCCCGCCGCCTGCAGGCGCGGATGCACGCCGACGCGGCGCACGCCGCGTACTCGGGCGTCGAGGTCCTGCGCGACCTGTCGCGCGCCCGTGGCGAGCAGGTGCTCGCGCCCGTCGTGTTCACGAGCGCGCTGAACCTCGGCGAGCTCTTCGACGCGACGGTCGCAGCGCTGCTTCGGTCGGCCCGGGTGGATCGTCTCGCAGGGCCCGCAGGTGCTGCTCGACGCGCAGGTCACCGAGCTGCACGGCGGCCTGCTGGTGAACTGGGACGTGCGCCGCGACGCGTTCTGCGACGGCGTCGTCGACGCGATGTTCGCGGCGTTCTGCGACCTGCTCGAGCGGCTCGGCGCGCTCGGACGAGGGCTGGCGCGAGCCGGTCGGCGCGCTGCTGCCCGCCGCGCAGCTCGCGGTCCGGGCGCGCGTCAACGCGACCGACGGCCCCGCTCCGGCGCGCGCGCTGCACGACGTCTTCTTCGAGCGCGCAGATCGCGAGCCGCAGCTTGCGGCCGTCGTCTGGGACGGCGGCGAGCTGTCCTACGGCGAGCTCGCCGACCGCGCGCTGCGGGTCGCCGCGGCGCTCGCCGAGCGCGGCGTGCAGGCCGGCGACCCCGTCGGCGTGCGGTTGCCGAAGGGGCCCGAGCAGGTCGTCGCGGTGCTCGGCGTGCTGGCCGCCGGCGGCGTCTACGTGCCGATCGGCATCGACCAGCCGCGCCGCCCGCCGCGAGCGCATCGAGCGCATCGCCGGCGTCCGCCTCACGCTCGTCGCGCAGCCCGGCGAGGGCGCCGCGACGCTGGCGCTGTCCCGCGCGGCCGCGTTCGAGCGCCCGCGCGGGCTGCCCGCGCAGATCGACCCGTCCGCGCCGGCGTACGTCCTCTTCACGTCCGGCTCGACGGGCGAGCCGAAGGGCGTCGAGCTGCCGCACGCTGCGGCCGTCAACACGATCGACGACCTCAACGAGCGCTTCGGCGTCGGGCCCGGCGACCGCTGCCTGGCGATCTCGGCGCTGGAGTTCGACCTCTCGGTGTACGACATCTTCGGGCTGCTGTCGGCCGGCGGCGCCGTCGTCTGCGTCGACGAGTCCGAGCGCCGCGACGCACGCGCCTGGGCGCGGATCGTGCGCGAGCACGACGTCACCGTCCTGAACTGCGTGCCCGCGCTGCTGGACATGCTGCTGGCCGCCGGCGGCGAGCTCGGCGACAGCCTGCGCGTCGTGCTGCTCGGCGGCGACTGGGTCGCGACCGAGCTGCGCACGCGGCTGGCGGCGGCCGTGCCCGGCTGCCGCTTCGTCGGGCTCGGCGGCACGACGGAGACCGCGATCCACTCGACGGTCTGCGAGATCGGCGAGGTCCCGGAGGGCTGGCTCAACGTCCCGTACGGCACGCCGCTTCGCAACGTGCGCTGCCGCGTCGTCGACGTCCAGGGCCGCGACTGCCCGGACTGCGTCGCCGGCGAACTGTGGATGGGCGGCGCCGGGGTCGCGCTCGGCTACCGCGGCGACCCCGAGCGGACGGCCGACCGCTTCGTCGAGCACGAGGGCCTGCGCTGGTATCGCACCGGCGACATGGCGCGCTACTGGCCCGACGGGACGGTCGAGTTCCTCGGCCGCCGCGACGACCAGGTCAAGATCCGCGGCCTGCGGATCGAGCTCGGCGAGGTCGAGGCGGCGCTGCAGGCGCACCCCGGCGTCGAGCGCGCGGTCGCCGTCGTGCTGCGCGACGGCGCGCCGCGCTTGGCCGCGGGCGTCGTTGTCGCGGGCGAGGCGAGCATCGACGCGCTGCGCGACGCCACGCGCGAGCTGCTGCCCGCGCACATGGTCCCCGAGCGGATCGTCGTGCTCGACGCGCGTGCCGCTGACCGCGAACGGCAAGGTCGATCGCCGCGCGGTCGCTCGCGCGGGTGTCCGCCGAGCTCGCGCCGGCCGCGCCGCAGCCGCCGCGCAGCGCGCTCGAGCAGGCCGTCGCGCTCGTCTGGGGCGCGGTGCTTGGCGGCAGGGCCGGTCGGGATCGGCGCCGACTTCTTCGCGCTCGGCGGCGACTCCGTGCTGGCGACCGCGATCGCGGCACGGCTTCGCGATGCGCTGGAGACCGACGCGATCTCGGTTCGCGACGTCTTCTCGTCGCTGACCGTCGAGGCGATGGCGGCAGCGGATCGCCGCCGCGGGCGACGCGCGAGCAGCTCGAGCAGATCGCCGCCGTCTACTGTCGAGATCGAGGCGATGGCCGACGACGAGGTCGCGGCGCGGCTGCGACCGCCGACGACGTGGCGGCTCGATGACGGCGGCGAGCTTGGGCACGACCACCGCGGCGCGACGCGACGGCCGACGAGCCCGACCCGCGCTGGGTGCGCCGCTACCGCCCGCGCCAGGACGCCGCGTCGCGGATCGTCTGCTTCCCGCCCGCGGGAGGGACCGCGAGCACGTACCGCGGCTGGGCGTCGCGGCTGCCGGACGACGTCGAGCTGTGGGCGATGACGTACCCTGGGCGCGAGAGCCGCTTCGCCGAGCCCTCGATCGAGGACATGGCCGAGCTCGCCGACGCGGCCGCGGCCGCACTCGCGCCCGCGATCGACCGGCCTTGCCTGCTGTTCGGCCACAGCATGGGCGCCTCGGTCGGCATTCGAGGTGGCGCGCCGCCTCGAACGCGCCTGCGGCGGGCTGCTCGTGCGCCTCGTCGTGTCGTGCCGGCCGGGTCCGGCGCTGCAGCTCGCGTGCCCGTCGCGGTCGCACCTGCTCGACGACGACGGGCTCGTCGCCGAGCTGCGCGAGCTCGGCGGGACCGCCGACGAGATCCTCGACGACCCCGAGATGCGCGCGCTCGTGCTGCCGATCGCCCGCAGCGACTTCGAGCTCATCGGCAACTACCGGCCGCGGCTCGAGCCGCCGCTGCGGGCGCCGATCTCGGCGTTCGTCAGCGAGGACGACCCGAGCCTGCGTCCCCGACGACGTGCTCGGCTGGGGGTCGGCGACGCGCGGCGGCTTCGACGTCGTCCGCTTCCCGGGCGGCCACTTCTACCTCGTCGAGCAGGAGGCCGGCGTCGTGCGCGACGTCGTCGCCCGGCTGACACCCGAAGCATCTCAGCCAAGGGAGCACCCGCCTATGACCGACATCCGCCGCAGCGACCGAGGAACGCAAGGCGCAGCGCAAGCGCGAGCTGCGCCGCAAGTTGCTCGCGGCGCGCGGGCTCGTCGCGGGCGGCGCCGGACGAGCACGCGATCGCGCCTCGCCCCGACGGTGGACCCGAGGCGCTGTCCTCGGCGCAGCGGCGCATGTGGTTCATGCAGCAGCTTCAGCCGGCCAGCGCGGCGAACAACATCTGCGCGGCGATCGAGCTGCGCGGACCGCTCGACGCCGCCGCGCTGCGCGCGGCGCTGCGCGAGGTCACCGCGCGCCACGACCTGCTGCGCACGGTCTACCGCGCCGGCGACGACGGCGCTCCGCTGCAGGAGCTCACCCCCGATCTCCCCGTCGGCGTGCCGCTGACCGACCTCTCGCGCGTCGACGGCGCCGACGTCGAGGCCGCGATCGACGAGCTCGCCCGTGAGGCCGGCGCGCGGCCGTTTCAGCTCGCGTCCGACGCGCCGCTGCGCCTCGAGCTGGTGCGCCGCGCGGCGGACGAGCACGTGCTTCTGCTGGTCGCCCATCACATCGCGTGGGACGACGCGAGCTGGGACATCCTGCTCGGGGAGACCGCGCTCGCCTATCGCAGGCTGACCGGCGAAGCCGGGGGCGAGGGCGCTGGGCCGGCGCGCTCGCCGCTGCATTACGCCGACTACGCGCGCTGGGAGCGCTCCGACGAGACCCGCGCGCGGTTGGACGCCCAGCTCGAGCACTGGCGCGGGCGGTTGACGCCCGAGCCCCCGCCGCTGACGCTGCCCGCGCAGCGGTCGCGGACCGCGATGCCCTCCGAGGCCGGCGCGCAGCGCGCGCGGACGTTCGCGCCGCAGCTCGCCGGTGCGCTGCGCGAGACGGCCCGCGACGAGGGCGTGACGCCGTTCATGCTGCTGCTGGCGGGCGTCGTCGCGCTGCTGCACCGCTACAGCGGCTGCGACGACGTCGCGATCGGCGCGCCCGCCGTGACGCGCGAGCGCCCCGAGCTCGAGTCGATCCTCGGCAACTTCACGAACACGCTCGTCCTGCGCACCGACGTCGGCGGCGAGCCGTCGTTCCGCGAGCTGCTGGGGCGCGTGCGCGACGTCTGCGGCGATGCCTTCGCCAATCGCGAGCTGCCGTTCGATCGCATCGTCAGCGATCTGCTGCCCGCGCGCGAGCATGGCCGTTCCCCGTTCTTCGACGTCATGTTCGCCCAGCGCGGCGAGATCGCCACCGCGCTGCGGCTGCCGGGGATCGAGGCGCGCGAGCGGGCGGTCTTCAACGAGACCGCGCAGTTCGACCTCTCGCTCGACGCCGTCGGCGACGCGGGCGGCCTGACGTTCTTCGCGACGTACCGCACCGATCGCTTCGACGGCGCCACGATCGAGCGGCTGCTGGCTCACCTCGAGCTGCTGTTCGAACGGGTCCTGGCGGACCTCGACGCGCCGCTGGCGGGCGTCGCGCTGCTGACAGGCGACGAGCGCGCGGAGCTGCTCGGCGGGGAGCGCCGCGGAGCCGACGCCGCGTCGCGGGCCGCGCAGCCCGGCGAGCTGCTGGGTGAGGCGCGCCGCGATTCGGACGCCGGGCAGCACGGCGAGGTGGGTGAGGCGCGCAGCGGGTCGGTGGCCGCGCAGCCCGGCGAGGTGCGCCGCGGGTCGGACGCCGCGCCACCCACCGCGCGGCTGTTGCCGGCATTGCTCGCGATGCAGGCGCGGCGCGCGCCCGCCGACGTGGCGCTCGTGACCGCCGCGGGCTCGGCGACGTTCGCGGAGCTTCACGCGGACGCCTGCCGGCTGGCGCGGTTGCTGCTCGCCCGCGGCGCTGGCAGCGAGCGCGTCGTCGCCCTCGCGCTGCCGCGCGAGCGGATGGTCGGCGGCCTGCTGGCCGTGCTCGAAGCCGGCGCCACGGCGCTGACGCTCGACCCCGATCAGCCCGCCGAGCGCCTTGCCTTCCTGCTCGCCGACGCGCGTGCGACGTGCGTCCTGACGACGCGGGCGCTGGCCGACCGGCTCCCCGCGGACGGCTGCGAGCGGATCGTCCTCGACGACGACGCCACCGTCGCCGCGCTTGCCGCGCTGCCGAGTGGCGCCGTCGGCGACGACGAGCGCGGCGCTCCGCTGCATCCCGAGCAGGCTGCCTACGTCCTCTACACGTCGGGCTCGACGGGCCGGCCGAAGGGCGTCGTCGTCTCGCACGGCGCGCTCGCAAGCCTGTACGCGGGCCACACCGCCGGGCTCTTCGCGACCGCCGCGGCCGTCACCGACGGACGGCGGCTGCGCGTCGCGCACTCCGCGACGTTCGTCTTCGACGCCGCCTGGGACCCGATCCTCTGGATGCTCGCGGGCCACGAGCTGCACGTCGTCGAGGAGCACTGCTTCCGCGACGCCGACGCGCTCATCGCGGTCGTGCGCGAGCAGCGGATCGACTACCTCGACCTGACGCCGCTTCACCTCGAGCAGCTCGTGGCGAGCGGGCTGCTCGACGACGGGCATCACGCGCCGGCGCTGCTCGTCGTCGGCGGCGAGGCGATCTCCGACGCGCTGTGGCAGCGGATCGCGGCGGCGCCCTCGCTCGGCGCGAACGTGTACGGCCCGACCGAGTGCACCGTCGACGCCCTGCTCGCGCCGATCGAGGGCGACGGCCCGCCGCGGATCGGCCGGCCGCTCGCGCACGTCCGTGCCTACGCGCTGGACACCCGCCTGCAGCCGGTGCCGGCCGGCGTCGTGGCGGAGCTCTATCTCGGCGGGCCCGGTCTCGCGCGCGGCTACCTGCGCCGGCCGGACCTGACCGCCGAGCGCTTCGTCGCCGACCCGTTCGGGCCGGGCGGCGGGCGGTTGTATCGGACCGGCGACCTCGTCCGGCGCGACGCCGGCGGTGCCCTGGAGTTCGTCGGGCGCGGCGACGAGCAGGTCAAGCTGCGCGGCTACCGCATCGAGCTCGGCGAGGTGCGCGCGGCGGTGGCGCGCCACGAGGACGTCGCCGCCTGTGCCGCCGTCGTGCGCGAGGACCGGCCGGGCGAGCGCCGGCTCGTCGCCTACGTCGTGGGCGCGTCCGGCCGCCCGGCGCCCGAGCCCGAACAGCTGCGCGACGGGCTCCGCGACCGCCTTCCCGCGCACATGGTGCCGTCGGCGATCGTCGTGCTCGACGAGCTGCCGCTGACGCCGGTCGGCAAGCTCGATCGCACCGCGCTGCCCGTCCCGGACCTGCGCACGCCGGCGAGCGACCGCGCCCCCGAGGGACCGGTCGAGGAGCAGCTGTGCGCGTTGTTCGCGGAGATCCTCGGCCTCGAGCACGCGGGCCCAGACGACAGCTTCTTCGCGCTCGGCGGCGACAGCATCCTCTCGATCCAGCTCGTCGGGCGCGCACGTGCGGCAGACCTGCGGCTCGTTCCGCGTGACGTCTTCGATCACCTCACGCCGGCCGGGCTGGCGCGGGTCGTCGGCGGGCAGGACACCACGCCGGCCGCACCCGCCGCCCCGGACGACGAGGCGATCGGGCGCGTGCCGCAGACGCCGATGGCCGCGTGGCTGCGCTCGCTCGGGGGCCCGATCGACGGCTTCGCGCAGGGGCTCGTCGTCGCGACCCCGGCGGACGCCACGCTGCCCCGGCTCGCGGCCGCGCTGCAGGCGCTCGTCGACGGCCACGACGCGCTGCGCGCCCGGCTCGTGCGCGACGACGCTGCCGAGTCCCGGGATCCGGCGCAGGAGGACCGGGCGATGGGGCGGGGCGCGGAGCCGGGCTACGACGTTGCCGAGTCCGAGGATCGGGCGCAGGAGGACCGGGCGATGGGTCGGGGCGCGGAGCCGGGCTACGACGTTGCCGAGTCCGAGGATCGGGCGCAGGAGGACCGGGCGGTGGGTCGGGGCGACGACCCGGGCTGGTCGCTCGAGATCCCGCCCGCCGGCACGCTCGACGTTGCCGGGCTGATCGAGCGCGTCGATGTCGCGGGCCTGGACGCCGACGGGCTCGACGGTGCGCTCGAAGACGCGGCCGCCCGCGCCGGGGGGCGCCTGGATCCCGCCGGCGGGCGCATGCTCGCGTTCGTCTGGCTCGACGCCGGTCCGGGGACGCGTGGCCGGCTGCTGGCGCTCGCGCATCACCTCGTCGTCGACGCCGTCTCCTGGCACATCCTGCTCGCCGACCTCGCGACGTCGTGGACGGCCGTCGCCGTCGGCGAGGCGCCCACCGTTGCCCTCGCGCCGACCTCGCTGCGGCGCTGGGCGCTCGCGCAGCAGGAGCTGGCCGTCGCCGCGCCGCCGCAGGAGCTCGCGGCGTGGCGCGACACGCTGCGCGATAGCGCGGGGCCGGGCCCGGGGCTCGCGCGCCCGCTGGATCCCGCCCGCGATGTCGTGGCCGAGACGAGCGAGCTGCGCGTGCGGCTCGACGTGGCGGGCACGCAGGCGCTGCTGCGCGAGGTGCCTGCCGCGCTTCACGCCGGCGTCGACGAGTTGCTGCTGACGGGCCTCGCCCTCGCCCTGCGCCGCCGCGCGGGCGGCGAGGCCGCGCTGACCGTCGACCTGGAGACGCACGGCCGCGACGAGGACCCAGAGCTCGACCTGTCGCGGACAGTCGGCTGGCTGACGAGCCTCTATCCGGTTCGGCTCGACCTCGGCGCGATCGACGTCGCGCAGGCGCTCGGCGGCGGGCCCGCGGCGGCGACCGCGCTGCGGCGCGTCAAGCGGTCGCTGCGCGACGGCCCGCGCGGCGGCGGCTACGGCAGGCTGCGCCACCTCGCAGGCGCGCTCGGGCAGCTGCCCGCGCCGCAGGTCCAGTTCAACTACCTCGGGCGCTTCGGCACGCCCGACGCCGGCGACTGGCAGGTCGTCGACGCGCCCGGCGCGCTGCGCGCCGCCGCGGACCCGCGCCTGCCCGCCGCGCACGCGCTGGAGATCGACGCGCACGTCCACGACGGGCCCGGCGGCCCGCGGCTTGAGGCGCGCTGGTCGTGGCCGCGCGAGCTGCTCGACCAGGACGTCGTGCAGGCGCTCGCCGACGGCTGGTGCGAGGCGCTCGCCGGGCTGACGGCGTGCGCTCGCGGCGAGGACGTCGCTCGCACGCTCGTCGCCTCCGACGTCTCGCTGGCCAGCCTCGACGACGACGATCTCGACGCGCTCGTCCGCGCGCACCCCGACGTCGAGGACGTCCTCCCGCTCGCTCCGCTGCAGGAGGGGCTGCTCTACCACGGCCAGCTCGACGGCGACGCGGGCGACGACGTCTACGCCGTCCAGCTCGCGATCGACCTCGCGGGCCCGCTTCAACCGCGAGCGCTCCACGCGGCCGCCGACGCGCTGCTCGCGCGCCACCCGAACCTGCGGATCGCCGTCTGGCGCGGCCGCGGCGAGACGGTCGCGGTCGTGCCGCGCGCCGTCGCCGCGCCGTGGCGCGAGGTCGATCTCACCCAACTGCCCGGCGGCGCGCGCGACGACGGTGGCGCGCGCGAGGCAGCGCGCGATCGCGCGACGCGCTTCGACGCGGCGAACCCGCCGCTGCTGCGCTTCACGCTACTCGCGCTCGGCGAGGAGCGCCACCGGCTGCTGCTGACCAACCACCACGCGCTGCTCGACGGCTGGTCGACGCCGCTGATCGTGCGCGAGCTGCTCGCGCTGTACGCCCACCGCACCGGCCGCGACGGCGCCGCCGAGCCAGCCGCGGCCCCGCGCTATCGCGACTACCTCGCCTGGCGTGCCGTGCAGGACGGGGACGCGGCCGCCACCGCCTGGAGCGACGCGCTGGCGGATCTCGAGCAGCCGACGCTGCTCGCGCCCGGCGACGAGACCGGAGCGAGCGCGCCGGCCGGGAGCGTCGAGGTGCAGCTGCCCGAGGAGCTGACGGCGCGGCTCGGCGAGCTCGCGCGCGGTCGCGGGCTGACGCTCAGCACGATCGTGCGCGGCGCCTGGGCGCTGCTGCTGTCCGGGCTGACGGGCCGCGCCGACGTCGTGTTCGGCGCGACCGTCGCCGGGCGGCCGGCGGATCTCCCCGGCGTCGAGCGGATGGTCGGCCTGTTCATCAACACGCTGCCGGTTCGCGCCCGCTTGCGCCCGGACGAGCCGCTCGTCGCGTTCCTCGCGCGGCTGCAGGACGAGCAGGCGCGGCTCATCGCCCATCACCATGTCGCGCTGGCCGACGTCCAACGGCTGGCCGGCATGGGTGAGCTGTTCGACAGCCTCGTCGTCTTCGAGAGCTTCCCCGACGGTGCGGGCGCGCTCGCCGCCGTCGTCCCGGAGCTGCGGGTCTCCACGCACGGCCGCGACACGACCCACTACCCCCTGTCGCTCATCGTCGTGCCCGGCGAGCGGCTGCTCGTCCACCTCGCCCATCGCGGCACGACGATCGACGCCGCCGCCGCCCAGCGCATCATGGACTCCCTGACCGCCGTGCTCGAGACGTTCGCCTCCGCTCCCGAGACGCAGCTGCAGCACATCGACGTGCTCGGCGCCGGCCCGGTCGCCGACCTCGCGCTCCCCGCGCCCGTAGCCGGGGCCGCCGCCGACCGGGCGCCCGCGCGGCTCCCCGTGCCCGCGGTCCGGGCCGCCCCTGGGGACCGGGCGGCCTCCGGGGCTGAGGGAGCCTCCGCGACCGGGCCCGCCGCCGGGGCCGGGCCCGCCGCCGGGGCCGGGGCCGCCCCTGGATCCGACGCCGGGCCTGCCCCCGGGGTCGGGGTCGCAAGCCTGCCCGACCTCTTCGCCGCCGCCGCCACCGCCACGCCGGACGCGCCCGCGATCGCCGGCGCCGACGGCAACGTCGCGCTGACGTACGCGCAGCTCGACGCCCGCTCCGATCGCCTCGCGCGCGTGCTTGTCGAGCATGGCGCCGGCCCCGAGCGGATCGTCGCGCTCGCGCTTCCGCGCTCGCCGCAGCTCATCGTTGCGCTGCTCGCCGTCCTGAAGACCGGCGCCGCCTACCTGCCGCTGGATGGCGAGCAGCCACGCCGAGCGGATCGCGTTCATGCTCGCGGACGCCGCGCCGGCGCTCGTGCTCACGACGAGCGATCGGGCGGCGAGCCTGCCGGGCGCGGCGCCCCGCCTCGTGCTCGACGACCCGGCGACCGCCGCTCGCATCGACGGTGCCGGCGACGGGCCGCTCGACGACGGCGATCGCCTCGGCCCGCTGCGGCCCGAGCACCCCGCCTACGTCATCTACACGTCCGGCTCGACCGGCCGCCCGAAGGGCGTCGCCGTGCCGGCGGGTGCCGTCGCGAACCTGCTCGCCTGGCACGCGGCGGAGGTGCCCGCGGACCCCGAGCGACAGCGCCGCGTCGCGCAGTTCACCGCGATCGGCTTCGACGTCTGCGTCCAGGAGGTCCTGTCGACGCTGACGCTCGGCAAGTGCCTCGTGATCCCGACCGAGGACGTGCGCCGCGACCCCGCGGCCTTCGCGCGCTGGCTCGAGCAGCACGCGATCGACGAGCTGTACGCGCCGTCGCTCGTCATCGACGCCGTCGCTCAAGCGGCCACCGAGCAGGGCCTGAAGCTCCCCGCGCTGACCGACGTCGTGCAGGCCGGCGAGGCGCTCGTGCTCGGCGAGCACATGCGCGAGCTGCAGCGCAGCCTCCCGCAACGGCGCCTGCACAACCACTACGGCCCGACCGAGGCCTGCGTCATCGCGACGTCTCACCGCGTCGATCCTGCGTTCGAGGCCTGGCCCGCGCGGGCGCCGATCGGCCGCGCGCTGCCGAACCTCGCCGCCCACGTACTCGACGGCTGGCTGCGCCCCGTCGCCGACGGCGTTCCGGGCGAGCTCTACCTCGCGGGCGCCGGCCTGGCCCGCGGCTACGTCGGCCGTCCCGACCTCACCGCGGAGCGCTTCCTCGCCGATCCGTTCGGACCTGAAGGCACGCGGATGTACTGCACCGGGGATCTCGTGCGACGCGCGGCCGGCGGCGAGCTCGAGTTCCTCGGGCGCGTCGACCACCAGGTCAAGATCCGCGGCGTCCGCGTCGAGCTCGGCGAGGTCGAGACGGTGCTCGCGAGCGAGCCGGGGATCGAGCGCGCCGCCGTGCTCGCGATCGAGCAGCCGCCGGCTCCCGCGCGCCTGGTCGCCTACGTCGTCTCGGCAAACGCCGGCGAGCTCGACGGCGAAGCGCTGCGCGAGCGGATGCGCGAGCGGCTGCCCGTGGCGATGGTCCCGAGCGCGATCGTCGCGATCGACGCGCTGCCGCTGACGCCCAACGGCAAGCTCGACCGGCGCGCGCTGCCCGCCCCCGGCGACGGCGACGGCGCCACAGCCGCCAGCGCCAAAGACGCCCCGCGCGAGGAGATCCTGCGCGGCCTGTTCGCGGAGGTGCTCTCCGTCGACGACATCGGCCTCGACGACGACTTCTTCGAGCTCGGCGGCCACTCGCTGCTCGCGACGCGGCTCGTCAGCCGCGTGCGCACCGCGCTCGGCGCCGAGCTCGCGATCCGGACGCTGTTCGAGGCCCCGACCGTCCGCGCGCTCGCCGCGCGCCTTTCGCAGGAGCGCACGCGCGAGCCGCTGCGCGCCGGCGCCCGGCCGCAGCGGTTGCCGCTGTCGTTCGCCCAGCGGCGGCTGTGGTTCCTGCACGAGCTCGAGGGCCCCGACCCGACCTACAACATCCCGCTCGCGCTGCGCCTCTCCGGCGCGCTCGACGCGTCCGCGCTGCAGGTCGCGCTCGCCGACGTCGTCGCCCGCCACGAGTCGCTGCGCACGGTCTTCGCGACCGGCGATGACGGCTCCGGCGAGCAGATCGTGCTCGCACCCCAAGAGGCCACGCCGCGCTTCGACGTCGTCCATGTCGACGCCACCTCGCTCGAGGACGATCTCGCGGCGAGCGCGCGGATGCCGTTTCACCTGCACAGCGCGCCACCCGTGCGCACGACGCTGTTCTGCACCGGCGACCAGGAGCACGTGCTGCTCGTCGTCGCGCACCACATCGTCACCGACGGCTGGTCGCTGAGCGTGCTCGCTCGCGACATCGGCGAGGCCTACGCGGCGCGCCGCGAGGGCGCCCCGGCGACGCGCCGGCCGCCGGCCGTGCAGGTGCCCGACTACGCCCTCTGGCAGCGCGCGCTGCTCGGCGAGCGCAGCGACCCCGACAGCGTCCTCACCCGCCAGGCCGCGTACTGGGTGACCGCCCTCGAGGGCCTGCCGGACGAGCTCGCGCTGCCCGCCGATCGCCGTCGCCCGAACGAGCCCAGCCATCGCGGCGACACGCTGCGCTTCGAGATCGAGCCGCAGCTCAACGCCGACCTGCGGGCGCTCGCGCGCTCCTGCGCCGTGAGCCCGTTCATGGTCTTCCACGCCGCCCTCGCCGCGCTGCTGACGCGGCTCGGGGCGGGCACGGACGTGCCGCTCGGCACGCCGGTCGCGGGCCGCCTCGACGACGCGCTCGACGAGCTCGTCGGGTGCTTCGTCAACACGCTCGTGCTGCGCACGGACACCTCCGGGGATCCGACCTTCCGCGAGCTGCTGGCGCGGGTGCGCGAGGTCGACCTCGCCGCCTACGACCACCAGGACCTGCCGTTCGAGGCGCTCGCCGAGATCCTCAACCCGCCGCGCCACCCGGCCCGCCACCCGCTCTGCCAGGTCATGCTCGCCTACCAGAACCAGACCGCGATCGAGCTCGACGTCGCCGGCGTGCGGGCGCGGCGCGAGCTGCTGCAGACCGAGACGTCGCCGCTGGACCTCACCGTCACGCTCGTCGAGGACACCGAGGACGGCAGCCTCGAGGGCTACCTCGAGTACGCGACGGAGCTCTTCGACGGGCCGACGATCGCGACGCTCGGCGAGCGGCTCGTGCTGCTGCTGCGCGGCGCCGCCGCCGATCCCGACCGTGCGATCGGGGCGCTCGACGTCCTCAGCGACGACGACCGCGAGGCCGTGCTGCGCGGCTACAACGACACGGCAGCCGAGGTCGCGGACACCACGCTCGTCGAGCTGTTCGCCGCGCAGGTCGCGCGCACGCCGGACGCGACCGCAGTCGTCTTCGAGGGCGCGGAGCTGACGTTCGCCGAGCTCGACGCCCGCGCGACCCGGCTCGCGCGCTGGCTCGCCGGCCGCGGCGTTGAGCCCGAGGCGACCGTCGCGCTGGCTCTGCCGCGCTCGCTCGAGCTGATCGTCGCGATCTGGGGGGTCCTCAAGGCGGGCGGCGCGTACCTGCCGCTGGACCCCGACTACCCCGCGGACCGGATCGCCTTCATGCTCTCCGACGCGCAGCCCGCGGCCGTGCTGACCGTGGCCGAGCTCGCGGGCTCGCTGCCGGTCGACGCGAAGTCTGCCGACGCTCGTCCTCGACGACGCCGCGACCGAGCTGACGATCGCCGCCTTCGCCGAGGCGCCGCTGACAGCGCCGCGCGCGGAGCATCCGGCGTACGTCATCTACACCTCCGGCTCGACCGGCCGGCCGAAGGGCGTCGTCGTCCCGCATGCCGGGATCGTCAACCGCCTCGCCTGGATGCAGGCGGAGTACGGCCTCACGGCGGACGACCGCGTGCTGCAGAAGACGCCGTCGAGCTTCGACGTCTCGGTCTGGGAGCTCTTCTGGGCGACGATCACCGGCGCGACGCTCGTCATCGCGCGACCCGACGGCCATCGCGACCCGCTGTACCTCGCCGACGTGGTGCAGGAGCAGCGGATCACGACCGTCCACTTCGTGCCGTCGATGCTGCGCGCGTTCCTCGAGTTCGACGACGCGAGCCGCTGCGGGGCCCTGCGACGCGTCATCTGCAGCGGCGAGGCGCTGCCCGCGGAGCTCGCCGGCCGCTTCCTGCGGGCGCTGCCGAACGTCGAGCTGCACAACCTCTACGGCCCGACCGAGGCCTCGGTCGACGTCACGGCGTGGCCGTGCTCCGCGGCGGACCTGGCAGCGCACGAGCGTGCCGATCGGCCGCCCGGTCTGGAACACCGCGATGACCGTGCTCGACGAGCGCCTACAGCCCGTCGCCCCGGGCGTCGCGGGCGCGCTGCACATCGCCGGCGTGCAGCTCGCGCGCTGCTACCTCGGCCGGCCGGGCCTGACCGCCGAGCGCTTCGTCGCCGACCCGCACGGAGCGCCCGGGACACGGATGTACCGCACCGGTGACCTCGCGCGCTGGACCGGGGACGGCGTGCTCGAGTTCCTCGGCCGCGACGACGACCAGGTCAAGCTGCGCGGCGTGCGGATCGAGCTCGGCGAGATCGAGGCCGTGCTCGCCGAGCACGACGAGGTCGGTGCGGTCGCCGTGCTCGTGCGCGAGGATCGCCCCGGCGTCCCGCAGCTCGTCGCCTACGTCTGCGGGCGCGGCGGCGCACCGGCGCCGGCGACCGAGCCGCTGCGCGAGCACGCCGCTCGCAGCCTGCCCGAGCAGATGGTGCCCGCGGCGGTAGTCGCGCTCGACGCGCTCCCGCTGACGCCGAGCGGCAAGCTCGACCGCAAGGCGCTGCCGGCGCCGGCCTCGCCGGCCGCGGCGGCCGCGGAGCACGGCTCGGCGACGGGCGGCGGCCGCGACCCGGCGAACCACGGCGCGGCGGCGGCCGGCGGACGCGACCCGGCCAACTCCACCGAGCGGTGCCTCTGCGAGCTGTTCGCGCAGCTGCTCGGACTCGACCGCGCGGGCCCCGACGACGGCTTCTTCGCGCTCGGCGGCGACAGCATCGTCTCGATCCAGCTCGTCAGCCGCGCCCGCGCCGAGGGGATCGTGCTGACCGCCCGCGAGGTCTTCCGCCACCAGACCCCGGCAGCGCTCGCCGCCGTCGCGCGCACCGTCGCGGCGCCCGTCGCCGCGGCGCCGCCGGACATCGGCCTCGGCACCGTGCCCGAGACGCCGGTCATGAGCTGGCTGCGGGAACGGGCGCACGGCGCGTCGATCGATCGCTTCAGCCAGGCGCTGCTCGTGCGCACGCCGGCCGGCCTGCGAGGACGACCGGATCGAGGTCGCGCTGCAGCGGCTGCTCGATCACCACGACGCGCTGCGCGCGCGGCTCGTGACGACCGCCGGCGGCACATGGGAGCTCGACGTGCCGGCCCCGGGCGCCGTCGCCGCCGGGGCGCTGCTGCGCACCGTCGCAGCGCGCGGGGATCTGCGCGCCGCCGTCGCACGCGAGGCCGACGCCGCGCAGGGACGGCTGCGACCGCACGACGGGGTCATGCTGCAGGCCGTGCGGTTCGACGCCGGCGTGCACCGCGCGGGCCGGCTGCTGCTCGTCGTCCACCACCTCGCGGTCGACGGCGTCTCGTGGCGGATCCTGCTCGCCGACCTCGCCGAGGCGATGCGCGGCACGACGAACGGACGCCCGCCGCAGCTCGCCCCGGTCGGCAGCTCGCTGCGCCGCTGGGCCACGCGCACGGCCGAGCGATCCGACGATCCCGCCCTGCTCGCCGCGCCGCGCTGGCGCGCGATCGCCGCGTCCGCGCGGCCCGCTCGCAGACATCCCACCCGAGACGCCGGATCGGACGATCGCGGCCCGCTCGCAGACCCACCGCGCCGGCGCGAGATCGCCGGATCCGCAGACCCGCCGCTCGCGCGCGCTCGCTCGACCCGCCCGCGATCGCGCGCACACGCGGCGCCGGCTCACGACGACCCTGCCGGCCACGACGACCGCGCCCCTGCTGACGCGCGTGCCGGCGACGTTCCACGCCGGCATCGAGGACGTGCTGCTGACGGCGCTCGCGCTTGCGGTCGGCGAGCGGCGCCGCGAGCCCGGCCCCGTCCTCGTCGAGCTCGAGGGCCACGGCCGCGATCCGATCGACGCCAGCGTCGACGTCTCGCGCACGGTCGGCTGGTTCACGAGCGTGTTCCCGGCGCTGCTGGATCCGGGCGCGATCGACCTGGCCGACGCCCGCGCGGGCGGGCCGGCGATCGGGCAGGCGCTCAAGCGCGTCAAGCAGCAGCTGCGCGACCTCCCGGTCGACCGCGGCGGCTATCTGCGGCTACGGCAGTCCGAGCCGGACGGCGCGTGGCGGCCGGGCGCCGCAGCTGGCGTTCAACTACCTCGGCCGGATGGCGGTCGCGGGCGACGACGACCTCGGCCGTCCGCCGACTGGACGATCGCCGCGGAGAGCGACGCGATCGCCGCAGGCGTCGACCCGCAGATGCCGGTCGCGCACGTCATCGCGATCGACGCGTTCACCGAGGACGGTCCCGGCGGCCCGCGGCTGACCGCCACCTGGACGTGGCCCGGCGAGCTGCTCGGCGAGCAGGACGTACGCCCGCTCGCCGACGCCTGGCTCGCGTATCTCGCCGCGCTCGTCGATCACGCCGAGCGTCCCGAGGCCGGTGGCCACACGCCGTCGGACCTCGAGCTCGTCTCGCTGAGCCAGGACGAGATCGACGAGATCGAGCTCGGGTGGGACGCATGAGCGCTCGCTCCGCGATCGAGGACATCCTGCCGCTGACGCCGCTGCAGGAGGGGCTGCTGTTTCAGAGCGCGCTCGACACGGACGGCCCCGACGTCTACACCGTCCAGCTCGCGCTGACGCTCGACGGCCCCTTGCATGCCGCCGACATGCGCGCCGCCGCCGCGGCGCTCCTGCGCCGCCACGCGAACCTCCGCGCCGGCTTTCGCAAGCGCCGCAACGGCGAGACGGTCGCGATCGTCGCGCGCGACGTCGCGCTGGCGTGGGAGGAGGTCGACCTCGGCGCCGGCGAGACCCCCGACCGCGCCGCGCCCGAGACCCGCGACCGCGCCGCGCGGGCGGCCCGTGACCCCGCCGCGCGCGAGGCCTCCGATCCCGCCGCGCGCGATGCCTCCGAGCGCGCTCGCCAAGCTCGACGAGCTGTGCCGCGCCGAGCGCGCGCGGCGCTTCGACGTCGCGCGCCCGCCGCTGCTTGCGCTTCCTGCTCGTGCGCCGCGGACCCGACCGTCACACCCTCGTCCTGACCCACCACCACGTCCTGCTGGATGGCTGGTCGACGCCGCTGCTCGGCCGCGAGCTGTTCGCGCTCTACGCGGCCGGGGGCGACGCGACGCCGCTGCCGCCGGTCACCCCCTACCGCGACTACCTCGCGTGGCTGAAGGCCCGGGACACCGAGGCCGCGCGCAACGCCTGGGCCGCGGCCCTTGACGGGGCCGGCGAGCCGACCCGCCTCGCACCGGCGGGCGGCCCGCGCACCCCGCTGGCCCCGCGCCGCGTCGACCTGCGCGTGCCCGCGGCCACGACGGCGCGGCATGACCGAGCTCGCGCGCAGCCGCGGCCTGACGCTGAACACGATCGTGCAGGGAGCCTGGGGCGTGCTGCTCGGCCGGCTGCTCGGCCGCGACGACGTCGTCTTCGGCACGACGGTCTCCGGCCGTCCCGCCGAGCTGCCCGGCATCGAGTCGATGATCGGCCTGTTCATCAACACCGTCCCGTCCGCGTGCGCCTGCCTGCCCGCCGAGCCGGTCGCCGCCGCGCTCGCGCGCCTGCAGGACGAGCAGGCAGCGCTGCTGGCCCATCAGCACCTCGGCCTCGGCGAGATCCAGGCGCTCGCCGGCGGCGGGGAGCTGTTCGACACGCTGGCGGTCTTCGAGAGCTACCCGTTCGATCCCGCGGGCGTCGAGGAGCCCGCGCCGGGACTGCGACTCACCGCCGTCGAGGGCACGACGCGACGCACTACCCGCTCGGCCTGACCGTCTTCCCGGGCGACGAGATCGAGCTGCACCTCAACCACCGCCCCGACTGCTTCGAGCGCGCCGAGGTGCAGCGCATCGGCGCCCGGCTCGTGAGGCTGTTCGAGGCGATCTGCGACGACCCCGACCAGCCGCTCGGGCGGCTCGGCGTGCTCTTCGACAGACGAGCTGGACGAGCTGCTCGAGCGCTTCAACGACGCGGGCGCGATGCGGCGAGCTCGCGCAGCGCGGCGACACGCTGCCGGCCCTGCTCGACGAGGTCATGCTCCGCCGGCCGGACGCGGTAGCCGTCGTCTGCGAGGACGACACGCTGACCTGGGCGCAGCTCGACGCGCGCACGAGCCGGCTCGCGCGGCTGCTGATGGCCCGCGGCGTCGGTCCCGAGCAGACGGTCGGCGTCGCGCTCCCGCGCTCGGTCGACCTCGTCGTCGCGCTGCTGGCGGTTCTGCGCGCCGGCGGCGCCTACCTGCCGCTCGAGCCCGATCACCCCGACGACCGGCTTGCCTACACGCTCGACGACGCGCGCCCGGCGTGCGTCCTGACGACGCGCGCGCTCGCGGGTCGCCTGACCGCGCTGAACCCGAGCCCCTGCCTCGCGCTGGACGAGCCGGCCGTCGTCGACGCGCTCGCCGGCCGGGACCCCGCACCGGTCGAGCGCGCCGCCTCGCTGCGCACCCACAACGCCGCCTACGTCATCTACACCTCGGGCTCGACCGGCCGGCCGAAGGGCGTCGTCGTCACGCACGAGGGCGTCAGCAAGCTGCTCGCGACGCAGATCGACCGCGCCGCCGTCAGCGCCGAAAGCCGCGTCTCGCACTTCGCGTCGGTGAGCTTCGACCTCGCCTTCTGGGAGCTGTGCCAGGCGATGCTGTCCGGCGGCACGCTCGTCGTCGTGCCGTCCGAGCGCCGCGTCCCCGGCGCTGCGCTGACGGACTACCTGCACGCGAACCGGATCACCGTCTCCGCGCTGCCGCCGTCGCTGCTGGCCGACCTGCCGCCCGAGCTCGACCTGCCGAAGCCGCTGACGCTGATCGTCGGCGGCGAGGCCGTCGGCCCCGCGCTCGTCGAGCGCTTCGCCGCGGGCCGCATGATGCTCAACTGCTACGGGCCGACCGAGGCGACCGTCCAGTCGACGATCGGCCTCTGCGATCCCGATCGTCGCGACGGCGCGGTCCCGATCGGGCGCCCGGACCCCGGTGTGCGCGCCTACGTGCTCGACGAGGGCCTGCTGCCGGCGCCGGTGGGCGTCGCCGGCGAGCTGTACCTCGGCGGCGCCGGGCTCGCGCGCGGGTACCTGCGCCGGCCCGATCTCAGCTGCGAGCGCTTCGTCGCCGACCCGCACGGTCCGGCGGGCGCGCGGATGTACCGCACCGGCGACCGCGCGCGCTGGGACGCCGACGGGCAGCTGCACTTCCTCGGCCGCGCCGACGACCAGCTGCAGCTGCGCGGGCTTTCGCATCGAGCCGGGCGAGATCGTGGCGGCGCTCGCGTCGCACCCGGACGTCGCGGATGCGGCGGTCCTCGCCCGTCGCCTCGACGGCGACCCGGACGGCGGCGCGCCCGACCAGCTCGTCGCGTTCGTCGCGGCGCCGGGGCCGCGGCCCGAACCGGCCGACCTGCGACGCCACGTCGCGCAGCTGCTGCCGGCGCACATGGTCCCGGCGGCGTACGTCGTGCGCGAGCGCCTGCCCGCGCTCCCCGGCGGCAAGCTCGACCGCCGCGCGCTCGCCACGCTTGCGCTCGGCGACGCCGACCTCGCGACCGCCGTCGGCGGCCGGCGCCCGCGCAGCCCGCGCGAGGAGACCCTCTGCGAGCTGTATCGCCGAGGTTCTCGGCGTGCCCGCGGTCGGGATCGACGACGACTTCTTCGAGCTCGGCGGCCACTCGCTGCTCGTCACCCGGCTCGTCAGCAGGATCCGCTCGGCGCTCGGGCGCCGAGCTGACGCTGCGGGCGGTGTTCGACGCGCCGACGGTCGCCCGGCTCGCAGGCCGCCTCGACGACCGCGCCGGCCGAGCGCCGCTGCGCGCCCGCGCGCGGCCCGAGACCCTCGCGCTGTCCTTCGCCCAGCAGCGGCTGTGGTTCCTCTATCGCCTCGACGGCGCGAGCGCGACGTACAACATCCCGCTCGCGCTGCGCCTGCGTGGCGCGCTCGACGTCGAGGCCCTGCGCGGCGCGGTCGCCGACCTCGTCGCCCGCCACGAGACGCTGCGCACGATCTTCCCCGAGCGCGACGGCACGCCGCGCCAGGAGATCCTCGCGCCGGGCGAGGCCACGCGGCGCGGCGCAGCGCTCGATCGCACGCGTCGTGCGGACCGACGAGGCCGGGCTGCCGGACCTGCTGCGCGCCGCGGTCCGCCACCCGTTCGAGCTCGACGCCGAGCCGCCGCTGCGCGCACGGCTCTTCGAGCTCGGGCCCGACGAGCACGTCCTCGCGCTCGCCATGCACCACATCGCGGGCGACGGCTGGTCCGTCCTGCCGCTGCTGCGCGACCTGCGCGCGGCCTACGCCGCCCGCCGCGCGGGTGCGCAGGCGAGGCCGTCCTGGCCGCGGCTGCCCGCGCAGTACGCGGACTTCGCGCTCTGGCAGCGCGAGCTCATGGGCCGCGACGACGACCCGCTCAGCCTGATCAGCCGCGACGCCGCGTACTGGGCCGGCGCGCTCGCCGACCTGCCGGAGGAGCTCGCGCTGCCGACCGACCGGCCGCGGCCCGCGGTCTCGAGCCGCGTCGGCGGTGCCGTCGAGCTGAGCTTGCCCGGCCGATCTGCATCACTCGCTGCGCACGCTCGCTCGCGGCTGCGACGCGAGCCTGTTCATGGTCCTGCAGTCGGCGCTCGCCGCGCTGCTGACGCGGCGTCGGCGCCGGCACGGACGTCCCGATCGGCAGCCCGATCGCGGGTCGCACCGACGACGCGGTCGACGATCTCGTCGGCTTCTTCGTCAACACGCTCGTGCTGCGCACGGACACGTCGGGCGACCCGACGTTCCGCGCGCTCGTCGCCCGCGTGCGCGAGTTCGACCTGTCCGCCTACGACCACCAGGACGTGCCGTTCGAGCGGCTCGTCGAGATCCTGAACCCGACACGGTCGCTCGCTCGCCATCCGCTGTTTCAGGTCATGCTCGCGTTCCAGCAGACGCCGGAGCTGAGCTTCGACCTCGACGGCCTCGACGGCCAGCCGGAGCGCGTCGACGCCGGCGCCGCGAAGTTCGACCTCGCCTTCGACGTGCTCGAGCAGCACGGCGTCGACGGCCTCGACGTCCTCGTCGAGTACAGCACCGACCTCTTCGACGAGGCGACCGCACGCGACCTCGGCGAGCGCTTCGAGCGCCTGCTGGCAGCGGCGTGCGCGGCCCCGGACGTCCCGATCGGGCGGCTGGATCTGCTCGCGCCCGGCGAGCGTGAGCGGGTGGTGCAGGAGTGGTGCAGCGCGCCTCTGGACGCGCCGGCGGGCACGATCCCCGCGCTCTTCGACGAGCAGGTCGCGCGCACCCCGGACGCCACGGCGCTCGTCTGCGGCGACGTCTCGCTGAGCTTCGCGCAGGTCGACGCGCGCGCCTGCGGCGCTGGCCGCGCAGCTCGCCGCGCGCGGCGTCGGGCCCGAGCGGATCGTCGCGCTGCTGCTGCCGCGCGGCGTCGACTTCGTCGTGTGCCTGCTGGCGGTCATGAGGGCTGGCGGCGCGTACCTGCCGCTGGACCCGGGCTACCCGCCGGAGCGCATCGCCCGTACGCTCGCCGACGCCCGCCCCGCGCTGGCGATCACCACGGACGCGCTGGCCCCGCTGCTCGGTGTCGGCGCGCCGACGACGCTCATCGCTCGACGGCTTCGACTGGATCGCCGCCGCAGCGGCCCCGTCCCGCGCGTCACCGCGCGGCCCGAGCACCCCGCCTACGTCATCTACACGTCGGGCTCGACCGGCGAGCCGAAGGGCGTCGTCGTCTCGCACGCGAGCATCGTCAACCTCTTCCACAGCCACCGCGAGACGCTCTACCGCCCGACGGTCGCCGCCGCCGGCGGGCGCGCGCTGCGCGTCGCCCACGGCTGGTCGTTCGCGTTCGACGCGTCCTGGCAGCCGCAGCTGTGGATGCTCGACGGCCACGCGCTGCACATCGTCTCCGAGGAGCAGCTGCGCGACCCGGCGCTGCTCGTCGCGCTGCTGCGCGACGAGCGCATCGACTTCGTCGAGGTCACGCCGTCGCACGCCGTCGCGCTCGCGGCGAGCGGCCTGTTCGCGGACGGCGACTGCGGCCTGCTCGCGCTCGGCGTCGGCGGCGAGGCCGTCCCGCCGTCGTTGTGGAGCGAGATCCGCGCGCTGCCGGCGACCGAGGGATACAACCTCTACGGCCCGACGGAGTGCACCGTCGACGCGCTCGCCGCGCGCGTCGGCGACAGCGAGCGTCCGCTCATCGGCCGTCCGACCTCGGAACGCCCGCGCCTACGTCCTCGACGCCGGCCTGCGGCCCGTCGCGCCGCACGTCGTCGGCGAGCTCTACGTCGGCGGAGACGTGCTCGCCCGCGGCTACCTCGGCCGGGCCGCCACGACGAGCGAGCGCTTCGTCGCCGACCCGTACGGCGCGCCGGGCGCGCGGATGTACCGCACCGGCGACCTCGTCCGCTGGACGCGCGACGGCCGGCTCGACTTCGCGGGGCGCGCCGACGACCAGGTCAAGATCCGCGGCTTCAGGATCGAGCTCGGCGAGATCACGGCCGTGCTCGCGCGCCACGAGGCCGTCGCGCAGGCCGCGGTCGACGTGCACGAGCGCGCTCCCGGCGACCGCCGCATCGTCGCGTACGTCGTCCCGTGCGAGGATCGACGAGCTCGACGTCGCGCGGCTGCGCGCGCACGGGTCGGCGAGCAGCTGCCGGACTACATGATGCCCGCGGCATTCGTGACGCTCGACGCGCTGCCGATGACCGTCCACGGCAAGCTCGACCGCCGCGCCCTGCCGGTGCCCGGCGACGACGCGTGGCCGGCGCAGGCGGCGGGCCGCCCGCCCCGCGACGAGCTCGAGACGGCGCTCTGCGACGTGCTCGCCGAGACGCTCGGGCTCGCCGAGCCCAGCGGCATCGACGACGACTTCTTCGAGCTGGGCGGCCACTCGCTGCTGCTCGTCCGGCTGCGCTCGCGGATCGCCGACGCGACCGGCCACGACGTCCGCATCGCGACGCTCTTCCAGCACCCGACCGTCGCGGGCCTCGCCGCCCAGCTGCGCGACGGCCCGGGGCCCCCGGATCCCGACCTATCCGGCGCACCCTCACGAATGGCGGCGGCATTGCCACGCCTGCGTTAGTGTCGCGCCTCCATGATCCGCGCCGGCCGAATCAAGGATCCTATCCACGGCTACGTCGCGTTTACGTCCATCGAGCGACCGTTCCTCGATGACCCGTTGACCCAGCGCCTGCGGTGGGTGGGCCAGTCCGGCTTGGCGCACTTGGTCTTCCCGGAGGTGCGGACGTCGAGATTCGCTCACAGCCTAGGAGCAATGCATCTGTCATCGCGGTTCCTAGCATCGGCCCTCCGTAACACCGAGGAGTCAACGCGGATCGCGCTGGAACTCGCGATAAAGTCGGCTGTCAGGTCCGCTGCGAAAGGATTTCTCCCCAATGATCTGGAGGAGGTCTCACGTCGCTTCACTGCTGACGGACTGCTGGCCGGCGCAGCGGTTTCGTCGGAGACTCGTCCATACGTTCTTATTGCCGAGCAAGGGCTGCGCCTGGCCGCACTGTTTCATGACCTCGGCACCTGCCGTTCAGTCACGACTTCGAGTACGCCCTCGGGAGGCTGTTCGATGAACAGCCGGAAGTCGCACAGCAGCGCTTCGGCGCGCTCTACGCTGGTCCGGACAAGCAGCCGGGCACCGCAATCCATGAGCAGATTGGGTACCGCATGGCGACCGCCCTGTTCCGCAAGCTCGATGCCCATGTGTTCGATGGCACCTCGGTTGCTCGTCTGGTTCAGGCCTGCGTGCTCGTCGCCCAGGGGATCCTGCTCATCTCGGTGCCCGATGATGTCGATCTCACGGTCACGCGAGACAACGCGTTCACGGACGACACGGTCTGGTGGTTGTTGCATGGTTTGATGGCGGGAGAACTCGATGTCGATCGGTGCGACTACTTGCTACGAGACGCACGCGCCTACGGCTTTGAGTTCGCTAGCTATGACCTCGATCGACTCGCAGACAACCTCGTCTTCGTTCGGCCGCGAGAGGACCGCGGGTTCCTCGGCACCGGGGTGCTACCGCAGGGTGTCGCCGCTGCCGAGAGCTTCCTCATCGCCCGCTATCGCTCGTACCAGTGGGGTCCGTTTCATCACAAGGTCGCTCAGCTGGGTGCCTCGTTGCAGCATTGCATCCGGTCCCGTCTGCGAGCGGCCCTGGCCAACCCCGCCTACGAGACTGAGCTCAACCAGTTCCTCGATGCACTTCAGACGATCGCGAGCGGCGATCCAGACACGCTCCACGTCGACGCTGCCGCTGAACTCGAAGCGTTCGTCGAGTACGACGACGTCTGGTGGCTCATGGTCCTGCGACGCCAGCTCAAGGAAGAGCCTCAGGATCCGTGGTTGGCCCTCGTCTGTCGCCGAGAAGAGGGACCGAGGAGCTTGTGGAAGCGTCCGGATCAGTTCCCCGGCGGATCCGCCGGACTCGTCACTTTCAATCGTTTGCTCCCTGGCCGGAAGGATCTGGAGGGCAAGAACGCGTGGCACGAGGTCGTCGACGAGCTTGGTAGCGACGACGTGTTGGTGTCCCGGCACCACTTCACGCCGTGGGCTGACGCTCCCAGCACCTCGCAGCTACTCGTTGCGTCGGCGAACCAGATTCTCCGTCCGCTCACCGAGCTATCCCACATGACCGCGTCCCTACGAGAAGCGTGGAGCCGTGACGTCCAGGTCCACGCCTTCTCAACCGGATCCGCCGATGGACCCGTCATCATCAATGCCCTGACCGAAGCCTTGACCGCCGCCACGCAAGCAGCGGAATCCTCCACGGAGACCCACCCGTCCCAATGACCCCCTCAGAGATCCAGATCGCCGTCGTATTCAGCCCGCTGAACGGCCAGACATTCGAAAGCTACGGCGCTCTCGAGGCCGCCGTTCGCGAACGCTTTCGTATCGAGAGACGACGGTTCCCGTCGGACTTCACGTACCGCGACGCCATTTCGCGAGCGCGCTCAGAAGGCTGGCTCGACGTTCAAGACGGCGCGCTGGCGATCAACGAGATCCCGCCTGTCAAGTAACGGGCAGCGCGATCCGGCCGGCCCGGGCGCGTCAGCCGCGGGCGGCGCGCGCCGGCTCGGGCTCCGGCCGCGTCGGCGCCCGCCCGCGGCCGACCGGTACGACGAGCGGCGTACCCGTCTGCGGGTCGCTGAGGATCTGCACGTCGAGGCCGAAGACCTCGCGCACGATCTCGGCGGTGATGACGCTCGCCGGCTTACCCTCCGCGACGATCGCGCCGTCGCGCATCGCGACGAGGTGGTGCGCGTAGCGGCAGGCCTGGTTGAGGTCGTGCAGGACGAGCACGAGCGTGCGCCCGCGCGTCTCGTTGAGATCCCACAGCAGCTCGAGCACCTCGTGCTGATGGGCGAGGTCGAGGAACGTCGTCGGCTCGTCGAGCAGCAGCACCTCGGTCTCCTGCGCGAGCGCCATCGCGATCCACGCGCGCTGGCGCTGGCCGCCGGAGAGCTCGTCGAGCGCGCGCTGCGCGAGGTCGAGCGTGTCGGTCGCCCGCAGCGCGGCGACGACCGCCCGCTCGTCGTCCGGGCTCCACTGGCGAAACCAGCGCTGGTGCGGGTGGCGGCCGCGGGCGACGAGATCGCCGACCGTCAGGCCCTCGGGCGCGGCCGGCGACTGCGGCAGCATCCCGAGGCGCTTGGCGACCTCGCGACCCGGCAGGCTCTGGATGTCGGCACCGTCGATCGTCACCGACCCCGTCGCGGGCGCCAGCAGGCGCGCGAGGCCGCGCAGCAGCGTCGACTTGCCGCACGCGTTCGCGCCGACGATCGCCGTGATCCGCTCCGGGGGGACCGACAGCGTCAGCCCGTCGACGACGATCGCGATCGCCATAGGCCAGCCGGAGTACCGGTCGCGTCGAGGCGCATCGCCACTAGCCAAGCTCCCCGTTGCGATGACCGCGCACGAGCAGCCAGAGTAGATAGGGAGCGCCGACGATGCCCGTCACGACGCCGACCGGCACCTCGACCGACGGCAGCACGCGGCCGGCGAGATCCGACGCGGACACCATCACCGCGCCGACGAGCGCGGACGCCACGAGCGTGACGTGCGGCGAGCGGACCATCGCGGCGGGCGATCTGCGGCGCGGCCAGGGCGACGAAGCCGATCGGGCCCGCGACCGCGGTCGCGACCGCTGCGAGCGCGACGCCGAGCAGCAGCACCGTGAGCCGCGTGCGCGCGACCGGCACGCCGAGCAGCTGCCGGGACGTCGTCGCCGTGCTCGAGCAGCCGCACGTAGCGCCCGAGCATCAGCACGAGCGGCACGAGCACCGCGAGGCACACGGCGAGCAGCCGGACCTGCCCCCACGACTGGCCGTTGAGGCTGCCCGATCAGCCAGATGAACGCGTACTGCGCCTCGACGATCGAGATCCGCGTCAGCAGGTACGCGGTGATCGCGCTCAGCATCGCGCCCAGCCCGATGCCGACGAGCACGAGCCGGTAGCCGTCGACGCCGCCGCGCAGCGCGAGCACGTACATCGCCAGCGCCGTCACGAGCGCGCCGGCGAGCGCACCGAGCGTCACGGCGCCGGCACCGGTGCCGACCCACACGACGACCGCGACCGCCGCAGCCGACGCACCGGCGGTGATGCCGATGATGTCGGGGCTCGCGAGCGGGTTGCGCGCGATCGTCTGGAAGATCGCGCCGGAGAGCCCGAACGCGACCCCGGCCAGCAGCCCCGACAGCGCCCGCGGCAGGCGCAGCGTGTTGACGAAGAACTCGTTCGCCGAGCTGCCGTTGCCGACGATCGCGGCGAACGCGTCGGGCAGTCCGATCGTGACCTCGCCGAAGCTCACCGACAGCAGCAGCAGCAGCGCGCAGACGACCGTCAGGATCGCGCAGGCGACGACCGTGCGCGGATCGGTGCGCACGGATGCCGTCCGCACCCGCACGACCGCGCCGCGCAGCGCGAACTGCGCGGCGCGCCGGCAGCCGGGGGCAGCGGTCGCCCGGCTCACAGCGCCACGATCCTGCGGCGACGGACGATCGCGACGAAGACCGGTCCGCCGACGAGCGCCGTGACGATGCCGACCTGCAGCTCCGAGGGCGACAGGACGAGGCGCCCGAGGACGTCGGCGCTGAGCAGGAAGATCGGCCCCAGGACGAGGCAGTACGGCAGCAGCCAGCGGTGGTCTGGCCCGGTCAGCGCTCGCACGACATGCGGGATCGCGAGCCCGACGAAGGCGATCGGCCCCGCCGCGGCGGTCGCGGCGCCGCTGAGCAGCACGATCGACGACATCACGAGGATCCGCCCGCGCACGACGTCGACCCCGAGCCCGCGCGCGACCTCGTCGCCGAGGCCGAGCGCGTCGAGCGCGCGCGCCGACGCGAGCCCGAGCAGCGCGCCGACGACGATGAACGGCGCGGCCTGCGCGGCGACCTCGCCAGGGCGCCCCGCCAGCGCGCCGACCGACCAGTAGCGAAACTGGTCGAACGTCTGCTGATCGAGGACGAGCACCGTCGTCGTCAGCGAGATCAGCATCGCGCTGACGGCAGCCCCCGCGAGCGCGATCCGCGCCGGGGTCGCGCCCTCGCGCCCGATCGTGCCGAGCCCGTAGACGACGAGGCCCGCGAGCGCCGCGCCCACGAACGAGAACCAGATGTACGCGCTGAGGCTCGTGAAGTTGCCGATCGCGATCGCGGTGACCATCGCCAGCGCGGCGCCGGCGTTGATCCCGAGGATGCCGGGATCGGCGAGCGGGTTGCGCGTCAGCCCCTGCATGAGCGCGCCCGCGAGGCCGAGCGCCGCCCCGACCTCAAGCCCGACGAGCGTGCGCGGCACGCGCAGCCCCGTCACGATCGAGGCGTTCGAGCTGTCGCCGCCGTGCAGCAGCGCGCCGAGCGCCTCGCCGATCGGGATCGACTTGGACCCCAGCACGAGGCTCGCGACGCAGACGAGCACGAGCACGCCCGCGGCGACGAGCAACCCCGCGACGCGGACCGACGCGCGCGACAGCCGCGCCTCGCGCAGGGCCCGCACCCGGTCGTCGTCGAGCGCCTGCTCCGCGAGCAGCGCGGCCTCGGGGCTCGGTGACGTCGCCGTCGTCAGGAGGTCGCCTTCTCCAGCGCCGCGGTGAGCTTGTCGAGCCCGTAGGGAACCGAGAGTACGGTCGGCGTCCGCAGCCCGGTCACCGTGTCGAGGTCGATCTCCGAGTACGCGCCGCGCTTGACGACGTCGAGCTTCTTGAACGCCGCGTTGGCCTCGAGTTGACGCTGCAGCGCCTTCGAGGCGTAGGTGATGATGAGCGCGTCGGCCTCCAGGCGGCCGACCTGCTCGAGGCTGAGCGCGCCTTGGATGCCGCCCTGGCCGTTCTTCGGCAGCGTCTGGGCGGACTTCGACAGCCCGACGCCGACCTGGCCGAGCAGCAGGATCGCCGGGTCGTCGGGCGCCGAGACGACGTTGATCGTGTTCGCGTCGGACATGAAGGCGAGCGTCGCTGTCTTGCCGTCGAACTCGGG
This sequence comes from uncultured Actinomycetes bacterium, assembly GCA_963743055.1. Taxonomy (GTDB): domain Bacteria; phylum Actinomycetota; class Thermoleophilia; order Solirubrobacterales; family Solirubrobacteraceae; genus CADCVQ01. The sequence continues at coordinate 820,320 of CAVUOK010000014.1, forward strand.
ATGGGCCTTCTTGACGGCCGCGACCTTCGCCTCGACGTCGGCGAGCACGCGCGCGCCCTCGGCGTCGCGGCCGAGCGCCTTCGCGATGATCTTCGTCTGCTCCTGGTAGGTGTCCTTGAAGTTGCCCTTCACGTAGGCGATCGTCGGCGCGATCTTCGAGAGCTTCGCGTAGTCCTTGTCGATCGAGAACTCGCCCATCGCGAGGATGAGGTCCGGCGTCAGCGCGGCGATCTTCTCGTACGGCGTCCCGGTGTCGAGGTTCAGCACGGTCGTCTTCTTCCCGCCGAGCGCGGTGTTGACCCACGGCAGCAGGCCGTTGCCGCCGGACGAGCCCTTGACCATGCCGACCGGCGTGACACCGACCGCGAGCGCGACGTCGTTGTCGCCGAGCCCGAGCGTCACGACCCGCTTCGGCGCCCCTTTGATCGTGACGCTGCCGAGCTTGTGGGCGATCGTGCGCGGCGCGGCGGAGACGGCCGTCGTCGCAGCCGAGCTGGCGTCGCCGGCGTCGTCCCCGCAGGCGGCGAGCAGCCCCGCGGCTCCGATCAGGAGCGCCGCGCACGCAAGCGGCGCGATCCAGCGACCGAACGGCATCGATCTGCGGCTCGTGTGCGACGAACGATTGGACATCGGGTCTCCTTCAATGACGCGTGGCGACCGCGCAAGCACGCGCGCCCTCGGAATAAGGGCACCCTAACAAAGAGTCCCAAACGTGCCATTCTCCGGCCGTCTAGCCGATTTGACGGCGTGCCGCATCGGGGCCGGCTGACCAACGGCTCACGGTCCGCCTTGCACACCCACCACGCGGAAGCGGCACCGGTATCCGCGCGGGGCCCGTGTGACACTGATGCTGGCATTCCTCGCGGCAGGAGCGTAGTTCTGCACTCCGATTCCGAAGACACACCCATCACCGACGAGATGGTCGAAGCGATGGCCGACGAGGCCGAGCGCGGCTACGACGTCGACGAGATCCTGCGCCGCCGCCGCGGGGGACGCCCCCCGATGGGCTCTGCAGCCTCCACCGTCGAGTCGGTGCGCTTGGACCCCGAGCTCAAGCGCGAGCTCCTCCTTCGCGCCGCCGAAGATCGCATCACCGTCTCGGAAGCCATTCGCCGCGCCATCGGCCAATACTTGCGCGCCAGCTAGGGACGCGCGAGACCGGACGAGGGAGGTGCGGGATGCGTCGCTGGACGAGCGCGGGGGTACGCCGCGATCATGATCGAACGCGAGGAGCCGCCGACCGACGTCGGCGAGGGTTACCCGGAGGAGGGGCAGCCGGGCACGGGCATGGATCCGGAGGAGCATGCCGAGAACGAGGTGCCATCGGGCGACGATCGCGACCGCGGCGAGGACGGCGATCCCGGGCAGGCGACCGGCAACCCGAGGGCCGCCGGCGCCGACGGCGACACCTGAGGACCGGCCGACTCGGACGCGGAGGTTCGGGGTTCGCCCGACCGCGTCAGCGCGGGACGCGGATGGTGCGCGTCTGGGCGTCGAGCTCGGTGGACTCCGCTCGCAGCGTGTAGCGAGCGCCGCGACGCAGCGGACTGCGCAGCTTGAGCGTCACCCGGCGCGCCACGCGGTCCACTGTGCGAGCCGGCGATGAGGCGACCACGCGGCCGCCGCGCGCGAGGGTCAGGCGCACGCCCGGCGCGCGAGGGGCGTCGTCAACGTGAACGCGCACCGACAGCGTGCGCCGGCCGGCGCGCGCTCGCGCAGGCGCGAGCACCAGGCGCGGCGATCGCACGAGGCCCTCGAGGAAGCCCGTGACGAGCGCCTCGGTTCGCGCGGGCGAGTCGAGCTGCGGCCAGTGGCCCGCGCCCCCGACAACCTCGATCCGCGCATCCGGGAACGCCTGCCTCTGGCGGTACGCGACACTCACGGGCACGAAGTTGTCGCGCGCGCCCCACACGACCAGCGCGGGCAGGCCAGACTCCCGCAGCACCGCCGCCTGGCGGTGCCCCAACTCGTCCGGCAACCCCACCGAGCGGTAGTAGTCGAGCGTGGCGCAGCGCGTCGCGCGGTCGAAGTCGTCGTACATCCGATCGAGGTACGGGCCTGGCAGCGGGTCCTGCACGCTGATCGCGGTCTTGAACTGGTCGCGGGTGATCCCGGCCATCTCGGCCTCGCCCAGGATCGGCACCGTCCACGACAACCCGAGCGGATGGCCGAAGTAGCCGATCAGCACGCCGGTGTCGATGAGCGACACGCTGCGCACGGCCGCGAGGTGACCGACCGCCCACTGCAACCCCCAGATGCCGCCGAGGTCGTGCAGCACGAGATGCACGCGCCGCACGCCGAGCTCCTCGATCACGCGCCCGATGTAGCGCGCCGCGCCGTTCGTGGAGTAGTCGAGCCCGCGACGGTCGTCGGCGTGGCCAAGGCCCGGTACGTCGAACGCGATCGCCCGCGCGTAGCGCCCCGTGCGCGCCATCAACACGTCGAAGTCGCGCGCCGACCCGGGGTTGCCGTGGATGAACACGACGGCCTCGTCCGCCGAGCTCGGGCCGGCTTGCACCACCCGCGTGGCGATGCCGCCGACGTCCAACCGCCGCTCGGTCACGCCTGCCGGCAGCGGCGGATCGCCGACGCGGACCGCGTGCTCGGCCTCCGTCAGCGCGCCCGTCAAGCCACCGTCCAGCGCGCCCTCGCAGTAGAGGACGCCGTCCGCGGCGATCGCGGGCGGCGCTGCGACCGCCGCCGCGCAGAGCATCGCGGCGGCCAAGGCGGTGCCACGAGCGAGGCGAGCGGCGCGCGGCGAGCTCCGGGCACCAGGGCGGCGGCGCGGGCGGGCGAGCATCCGTCGAAGCTACACCGCGGGCCGCCGGCGAGGGCCATCTCGGCGTGTCGGCAGCCGCTGCGACGCAGGCCGCGCGGGAAGGCGGCCGCAAGCGACGGCGCCCGAAGCGCTCAGGGTGCGATCGCGCTGTCGGCGACCGGCGCCGTGTCCGGGTACGTGCGCCCCGTCGCCACCGGGAGGTCGAGCCGCGTGCCGTCCGGCCCGCCCGTGAACACCGTCACGTGCGGGTCGATCGCGAACAGCGGCAGCTTGTCGACGTCCGACGTCGTGATCTTCAGGACCAGGCGGTCGCCGGCCCGCACGTGCTGGGAGACCGTGAAGCACGGCGGCGAAAGCTGCATCCGCGCGCCCGGGATCACCGGCGTCAACCGCTCGGCCCCGCCCCGCAGCTGCGGGTTCATCGCGCACTGCGAGATGCGCCGCACGTCGTAGGCGTGCGACGAGTACAGCGTCGCAATCAGGTGCAGCGGCTGGAGGTTCACAGCCGTCGCAAGCGTGAGCTTGGGCAAGCCGAGCAGGATCGTGTCCTCGTTGAACGGAGCGGTCGTGAACGTCAGGTTCCCCGTCGTCGTGAAGAGAAAGCCGGTCGGATCGCCCGCGAACGACGGTCCTCCGGCGACGCCCGCCCCCTCGCCCAGCGACCCGTCGGCCGACGCGCGCAGCGTCATCGTGCGCGACGCCACGGGTGGCCACGCCGGCGCCGTGTAGATCTCCTTGCGCGCCGGGATCGCCGCGTCCACGGTCGGCTCGTCGTTCATGAAGATCTCGACGGGCGGGCCGGTGTCGACCTTGCGCTGCAAGAAGCTGCTTGTCGAACCACGCGTGGATCGCGCCGGCCCACTGCGCGCCGCGACGGTTCGGGCAGCAGCCGATCCCGTGATCCCACTGCCCGATCCAGACCTTGTCCCCGGCGCGCGGCCCGCGCTCATACAGCCAGTGCAGGTTCGCGATCCGCGCTGCTTGGTCGTTCTCGCCATGGATGACGAACGCGGTGCCGTCCCACTTGGCGACGGCCTTGCTCGCGTCGCGCAGCCGGTGCCACGGCGTGTTGACGCCCGCGAGCTGCTCGCCGCTTGACAGCGACGTGTCCTGCAGGCCGCAGCCGATTCCCGGCAGGTCCTTGCCGAAGTGCTCGCCGGTCATGCCCATCTCGTTGGGCAGGTCGATCTTGAACGGCAGCTCGCGCTGCAAGGCGAGCTGCTGGTAGGCCTCGATCGGCCCGAGGTACTGGGCGTTGTAGGGCACGCCGAGCTGCCACTGGTGGTCGTACATCGCCGGCAGGCCCGCGCTCGGCACGATCGTGACGAGCCCCTTCGGATTGCCGATCGTCGCGATGATCGGCGTCGAGCCGACGTAGGAGTGCCCGATCATCCCGACGCGCCCGTTGGACCACGGCTGCGTCGCCGCCCACTCGATGACGTCGCGCAGGTCGGACTGGTCGTTGCGCCCGAGCGAGTTCAGGCAGCCCGACGACAGCCCGGTGCCGCGCATGTCCATGAACACGACGGCGTAGCCGCGCTGCGGGAAGAAGCCCGACAGCCCGACGAGCTTGCCGTCCTTGCCCGGCAGCGGGATCATCCGCGCGCCCGTGCGGTCGTAGAGCGTGCCGTGGTACGGGCTCGCCTCGAGGATGACGCCGAGGTCCTCCGCGCCCTTCGGCTTGACGATCTCGAGGTGCAGGCGCGTGTTGTCGCCGACCAGCAGCTCCTTCGTCACGCGCTCGATCGGCGTCGACGACGGCTGCGAGAGCCCCGCGACGGCCGTGTAGTCGATCGGGACCTGGCGCGCGCTGACGCCGGTCACCTTGCGCCAGACCGGCTTGCCCTTCGCGCCGGCCGCGCTCGTGCACACGCGCTTGCCCTTGGCCGTGTGGCAGCGCGGCGCAGCGTCGGCGGCCACCGCGACACCACCGAGGCAGAGCGCGGCAGCGACGCCTGCCGCGAGAACACTGCGCACGCTCACCGGCGCGATGCTAACGCGCGCTGCGCGGCAGCGATACCCCGGAAGCCGGACCGGCGCGCCAGGATGCGTACGCGCGCGGCAGGCACACCGCGCACGGCCGGTAGCCGGCCGCGACCGCGTCGGCCTCGTCGGCGAAGAACACGCGCTCGCCGGCGTAGCCACCGCGCGCGATCGCACGCAGCGCCGACGGGCAGTCAAGCCGGCCGTAGATGCGACCGCGCCGATGCCCGCCGAGCGTGCCGGGCCGAGCGCTCGCGTACGCCCGCCCGTCCGCGCCGACGAGCGTCCAGCTCACAGCAGCGCGATCTGGCGCAGCGCGAAGCTCGGCGGCGCGGACCCGCCGCCCCGCCGCTCGAGGTGAAGCAGCGCCCGCTTGCGCTGCAGGCCGCCGCGATAGCCGGTGAGCGAGCCGTCGCTGCCCACGGCGCGATGGCACGGCACGATGATCGGCACCGGGGTTCGCCCGACCGCCGCGCCGACCGCTCGGACGGCGTCCGGGCGGCCGACCGCGCGGGCGAGCGCGGCGTACGTCGTCGTCGCGCCGCAGGGGACGCGCAGCAGCTCGTCCCAGACGTCGCGCTGAAACGGCGTGCCGCGGAGGTCGAGCTTGAGGCCGAACCCCTCGCGCTCGCCCGCGAAGTACTCGTCGAGCTGACGCATCACGACCGCGAAGGGTCCGGGGTCGTGATCGTCTTCGTCGAGCGGCTCCGCATGGCCGGGGAAGTCCAGCGCGCGGAGCCCGGCCGGGCCACCCTGGAGGGTGAACGGGCCGAGCGGGCTCTCGTAGATCGTCCAGTGATTGGTTGTGCTCATGCGTGTTGAACGTACGCGGCGCGCGATTCGTGAGGAAGGTCTATCGCGCGATCAGCCTGTTCGCGGCAGCGAGGAGCACGTAGCCGCCGTCGTTGGTGGCCTCCGCGAAGCAGCCGATCCGATATCCGCGATCGCGCCGGGCGACCTTGTAGGTCCTCCCGGCGCCCACGCGCCGTGGTGGGCTGAACCCGCCGCGCCCCTTGCCGAGGATCTTCCACGTGTACGCGACCGTGACACCGGGCTCGGGCGTGTAGCCGCGCAGCGCGCAGGTGACGGTCCGGCCGGCGCGCGATGTGCCGCCGATGCTCGCGCGGCCACCCGTCTTGACCGGCGCCCACGCCGGCGAGGGGTCGGTGATGAACGCGCGGTACAGCGCGACGTCGGCGAACACCGACGGCAGGTGGTCGGCGCCGCAGCGGTCGCCACCCCAGCTCACGACGCCGAGCTGGACCGGCGCGCTCGCGGAGCCCGTCCACAGCGGGCCGCCGCTGTCGCCGTTGCAGCCCGAGTACAGCGGTGGGCGCCCGTCACCGTCGATCGAGCAGCGCATGCGCGGGTCGAAGCGCTCCGCGGTCGAGCCCTTGTAGCCCTTGAACGCGCGCGCACACTGCGCATCGCTGATCGTCCGCAACGGCGCCGTCCGCAACGAGCTGTCGAGCATCTCCGCCTCGCTGTGACCGGTGCCGGGCGCGAACGCGCGGCCCTGGCCGAGGATCAGCGCGTCGGCTGCGTCCACGCCGCCGAGCCTGACGGACGGCACGCCAGTGACCGGCGCGTCGAGCTCGACGATTGCCACGTCGTCGAGGAAGTTCGACGAGCCGTTGCGATGGCGCCAGCCGGGATGAAGCGCGATCCGCGTCGTGGTCCGGTGGCCGCCGCCGATGGCGACGGCGCCGAGCTTGGCCGGCGTCGTGCCGGCGACGCAGTGCGCCGCGGTCAGCAGGCGTGCCGGCGCGACGAGCGTCGCGCCGCAGCTTCCGACCGCCGTGTACCACGGCACGCTGGCCGGATCGACCTTGGTGCCGTCGACGACCGCGCCGGCGGGCGCCGCGGTGGCGAGCGGGGCGAGCGCGGTAAGGCCGGCAAGCAGCATGGGGAGCTTGAGTCGCATGGGTTCTCCGAGAACGGGTCAGGGGATCTCGACGTCGCGCACGCCGGTCACGTCGGTGCGACGGCGCAGGTAGCGAGGAAGCAGCGCGAGCGCCTCTTCGTCGCTTGCGGCCTCGACGCGCCACCACAGCGCGTGACCGCCGGCCAGGCACGTCGAGGCGGCCGGGCGGTGGCGCAGCGGGCTGTCGAAGCCGTTCCAGGCGGCGAACGCCGCGTCGCACTCGCCCGCGGCGTGCCGGTGATGAAGGAGGAAGACGGGCATGCGACCAACTTGCCGCATCGACCGCCCCCGATCATCAGGGACGTTCCCTGAACCGACCGCCGCCCCCTGTAAGGCCTGCGCGCGGCCGGGTAGGGCAGCTGTCGACTCGCGACGGCCGACTCGGCGAGCACGAACGCTCGCCGCGCGCAACGTGCAACGACCGGCGCCCGCCGGGTGAGGGCGGGCGCCGGGTCCGTCGGATCTGCGGGCGCGGCTACGCGCGAGCGGGCAGCGCCTCACCCTCGTGGCGGACGTCCGGCAGGAAGTCCAGCGCGCTCGGCAGCCACCAGTTGCGGTCGCCGAGGAGCTTCATCGTCGCCGGCAGCAGGACGCCGCGGATGAGCGTCGCGTCGAGCAGGATCGCGAAGGCCAGGCCCACGCCCATCTGCTTGAACATCATCCACGAGAGCGTCCCGAAGACCGCGAACACGCAGACCATGACGACGGCGGCGCTCGTCACGACGCCCGCGGTGCTCTTGATCGCGGTCGAGACGGCGTCCTCGGTGCTCATGCCGCGGTCGTACAGCTCGCGGACCCGCGTGAGGACGAACACGTGGTAGTCCATCGACAGGCCGAACAGGATCACGAACATGAACAGCGGCAGCCACGAGACGATCGGGCCGGTGGCCCCGACGCCGAGCAGGCTGTTGAACCAGCCGTGCTGGAAGACCAGCACGAGCGCGCCGTACGCCGCGCCGACCGACAGCAGGTTCAGGACGATCGCCTTGATCGGCACGACGATCGAGCGGAACGTGACCAGCAGCAGCAGGAAGGCCGCGACGAGCACGAACGCGAACACGATCGGCAGGTGGGAGATCATCGACTCGTCGAAGTCGCGATCGACCGCGGTGCCGCCCGTCGAGTACGCCTCGAGCCCGTCGACCTTGCCGAGCGTCGCCGGCACGAGGTCGTCGCGCAGCGCGTCCAGCGCCCGCCCGGACTCCGCGTCGGTGCCGTCGCCGGCGACCTCCATCGAGAGGATGCTCACCGTCTTGGCTGGGTTTACGTCCTGCTCGAACGGCCCGTCGCCAGGGAACAGCTTCTCGTCGCGCCGGGTTGCGCGCTCGAGCTTCGCGACGGCGCGCTGCACGGCGGGCGCGGTGACGTCCGAGCCCTTGATGACGACGCTGAGCGACGACGTCTCGCTCGGAAACGCCGCCTTGAGATGCTCGAACTTCTGCACGACCGCGAGGTCCTGCGGCAGCGTGTCGACGCCCGGCGTGCCGGTGTTCATGTGCAGCGCCGGTGCGGCGAGCGCGAGCAGCAGCGCGACCGACACGGCGGCCCACAAGAGCGGGCGGCGCATGACGCCGTCCACGGTGCGCGACCACAGGCCGTATGACGCCATGCGGCGCTTGAGGCGATCGAGGCCCGGAACGCGGCCCTTGTCGACCTTGTCGCCGCACATCGACAGCAGCGCGGGCAGCACGGTGAGCGACCCGAGCATCGCCACGGCGACGACGGTGATCGTGCCCGTGGCGAACGAGGTGAACGTCGCGGCGCCGCCGAAGTACATCCCGGCCATCGCGATCATGACCGTGACGCCCGAGATGAGCACGGCGCGCCCGGAGGTCGCGGCCGCCGCCTCGATCGCCGCCTCCGTGCTGCGACCGGCGGCACGCTCCTCGCGCATCCGCCGCAGGTAGAACAGCGCGTAGTCGACGCCGACGGCAAGGCCGATCAGGAGGATGACCTCGTTGATCGCCTCGTCCACCGGGGCGAGCTGGCTGAGCGGCCCGACGAGGCCGAGCGTCGCGACGACGCCCGTGATCGCCAGCAGCAGCGGGATGCCCGCTGCGACGAGCGCGCCGAACGCGACGAGCAGGATGATGAGCGTGATCGGCAGCGAGGTCGTGCCGGCCGTCTTGAGGTCGGCCGAGAAGACCTCCTGGAACTCGCTCTCGCTGCTGCCGCTGCCCGACTGCTCGACGCGCATGCCGGGGTGCGCCCTCTGCGCGGCGTCCACCGCTGCGACGCTGGCCTCGATCGCTGCGCTGACGGTGGTGCTCTCCTCGGAGTCGCCCGGGATCTGGAAGCTCACGAGCACCGCATCGCGGCGCGGCGACACGGCGCCGTCACCGTCGTCCTTGCCATAGGGGTCGCTGATCTTCGTGACGCCTTCGACCCTTTGCAGGCGCTTGGTGACGTCCGCGACGGTAACGCGGAACGCCGGGTCGTCGGCCTTGAGCTTCGTGCTCTGGACGAGGACGACCTCGTCCACGCGCTTGGGGTAGGCGCCGGCGACGATCCGGTCGGCCTGACCGGACTCGCCGACGCCACCGTCTACGTCGGTGAGGGTGTTCGTGCCCACCTTGCCGCCGACGACGAAGGCGAGGACGACGAAGACGATCCAGCCTGCAAGAGCGGTCTTGCGATGCTGCGCGCTCCAGCGTCCGGCGCGGGCTGCGATGTTGCGTGACGGTTGCATGCGGGTCCCTTGAGTTGGTGTGAGCGGCATGCCGGCAGCCTCGTCTGCGGCGGGCCCGCGAACATCGGGGGCGCACCCTGAACCGAGCCCCTGGTTCCCGTAGGCTCGCCCCGCAATGGGGATGCGCCCGCCCGCCCGCCCGATCGTCGGACGCGACACCGAGCTCGCGCAGCTCGACGGCGCGCTCGACGCGCTCGCCGGCGGCACGCTCGCCTGCGTGTCGATCGAAGGCGAGCCGGGCATCGGCAAGACCCGCCTGCTGCGCGAGCTACGCGACCGCGCCGAGGGCCGCGGCTGCCTCGTGCTCGCCGGCTCGGCGGCGGAGTTCGAGCGCAGCGAGCCGTTCAGCGTCTGGGCCGACGCGCTCGACGGATACGTCGCCGCCCAGCAGCTCGAGCTGCCCGGCGCCGACGACCTCGCCGAGATCCTGCCGTCGCTACGGCGCCCGGACGCAACGCACAGCGCGCTCGCCGACGACCGCTACCGGGCGCACCGCGCGATGCGCGACCTCCTCGCCCTGCTCGCCGGCGACCGCCCGCTGGTCGTCGCGCTCGACGACCTGCACTGGAGCGACCCGGCCTCGATCGACCTCGTCGCCGCGCTGCTGCGACGCGGTGCCCAGGTCGCGGTGCTGCTCGTCCTCGCCTTCCGGCCCGGGCAGGCGCCGCAGCGGCTCGCGGCGGCGCTGGCCTCGCCCGACGTTCGGCGCATCGCGCTCGGGCCGCTGTCCGAGCGCGACGCGGCCGAGCTGCTTGCCGGCGTGCGGGCCGAGTCCGAGGGGCGGCCGGGCTCTGCCGGCGGCCGCGGCGCCGGCGCGGGCGCGGCCTCGGGCCGGTCCTCCGGCGCGGCCTCGGGCCGGTCCTCCGGCGCGGCCTCGGGCCGGTCCTCCGGCGCGGCCTCGGGCCGGTCCTCCGGCGCGGCCTCCGGCGCGTCCTCCGGGCGGTCCTCCGGCGCCGACCCCTCCTCCGGCGCGACCTCGGCCGCGAGCGCGATCTACGCGCGCGCGGGCGGCAACCCGTTCTACCTCGAGCAGCTCGCGCGGGTCGCGCCCGGGCCGGTCGCGGACCCCGGGAGCGCGGCCGGCCAGGCCCACCGGAGCCGGGGCGACGGCGACCAGGACGACGACGACGGCGGGATCCCCGCGGCGGTCGCGGCCTCGCTCGCGGAGGAGCTGGCGTCGCTGTCGGCGGCCGAGCGCGCGCTGCTCGAGGGCGCCGCCGTGGCGGGCGAGCCGTTCGAGCCGGATCTCGCCGCCGAGATCGGGGAGCTCTCGCTCGCGGACGGCCTCGACGCGCTCGACGCGCTGCTCGCGCGCGACCTCCTGCGGCCGACGACCGTGCCGCGCCGCTTTCGCTTCCGCCATCCGCTCGTGCGGCGCGCGGTCTACGGAGCGATCCGCGGCGGCTGGCGGCTCGCAGCGCACGCCCGCGCCGTGCAAGCGCTCTCCGATCGCGGCGCGGCGACGACCGAGCTCGCGCCGCATGTCGAGCGCTGCGCCGCCCGCGGCGACGAGCGGGCGATCGCGCTGCTGCGCGCCGCGGGCGAGGCGACCGCGCCGCGCGCGCCCGCAGCGGCCGTGCGGTGGTTTCAAGCGGCGCTGCGCCTGCTGCCGGCCGCCGACGTGGAGCGTCAGGTGGACCTGCGCGTGTCGCTCGCGTCCGCGCAGCGCTCGCTCGAGCTCGAGAGCTGCCACGCGACGCTGGTCGAGGCGATGGAGCTGCTGCCGGCGGACGCTGGCGCGCGGCGCGTCGAGCTGATCGCGCTGTGCGCGGCCGTCGAGCACTGGCTCGGGCGCCACGACGATGCCCACCGCCGGCTCGTGCGCGCGTGGGAGCAGCTGCCGGACCGCACGACGGCCGCGGCGGCGGCGCTGCAGATCGAGCTCGCGGTCGACGGGCTCTATGTGCTCGACTCGGAGCAGGCGATCGGCATGGGCCGCGGCGCGCTCGAGGTCGCGCTCGCGGTCGGCGACTCGGCGCTCGTCGCCGCCGCGGCGTCGGCGCTGTGCCTCGCCGAGGCCGCCGCGGGGCGGATCGCCGGCGCGCGCGAGCACCGGGGGCAGGCACTCGCCGAGATCGACCGGCTCTCGGACGCCGAGCTCGCGCCGCGCCTGGAGGCGCTCTTCTACCTCGGCTGGGCCGAGAACTACCTCGAGCACTGGGACGACGCGATCGCACACGTCGACCGCGGCATCGCGATCGCGCGCGCGACCGGCGAGGGGCGGCTGCTCGTGCCGATGATGCTCATCAAGGGCTATCCGTTCGAGTTCGGCGGTCGCCTCAAGGAGGCGGTCGAGGTGAGCGAGGCGGCCGTCGAGGCGTCGCGGCTGTCGGGGAACGACCACTACCTCTTCTGGTCGCTCTACGAGCTGGGCTGGGCGCACTACCACGCGGGCGACCTCGAGGCCGCGATCAGCGCCGGCGAGGAGAGCGCGCGCGTGGGCGGGCGGCTCGCCGGCGGGACGATGCCCGCGTCGGGCGGCGGGCCGGGCTGGCAGATCGCGTGCGCGCGCTTCGAGAACGGCGAGGTGCAGCGCGCGCGGGAGATCATGCGCGCGCTCGGCAGCGACGAGCTCGAGCACAAGATCCCGGTCGAGCGCTGCATCGACTGGGAGATCCTGGCCCTGGTGGAGCTCGCCCTCGGCAGCGTCGATGCCGCCGACGGCTACGTCCGGCGCTGCGAGGAGCTCGCCGCGCAGCTGGGCGAGCTGCAGCTGCCGACCACGTTCGCGCTGCGTGGCCGCGCGGCGGTGCTGCTCGCGACCGGCGAGCCGCTCGAGGCGGCGCGGTTGGCCGAGCAGGCCGCGCTGCGGGCGGACGCCGTCGGCGCGCGGTTGGTCGCGGCGTTCGCGCGCAGCCTCGCTGGTCGGGCGCTTGTCGCGGGCGGCGAGCGCACCGCCGCGATCGCCGTGCTCCGGGGAGCCGAGTCCGAGCTCGACATCTGCGGCTCCGTGCGCGTACGCGACGAGATGCGCCGCGAGCTGCGCAAGCTCGGTGCGCGCGCCGAGAAGCGCGGGCCGGCCGCGGCGGGCGACTCGGGCGTGCCGTCGCTCACGAAGCGCGAGCTCGAGATCGCGTCGCTCGTCACGGATCGCAAGACCAACCGCGAGATCGCCGCCGAGCTGTTTCTCAGCGACAAGACCATTGAGTCGCACCTGCGCAACATCTTCGTGAAGCTCGGCGTGTCCTCGCGGGTCGAGGTCGCCCGCGCGGTCGAGCGGGCGCGCGACCCCGCCTGACGGGTTGCACGGCGGCAGGCTCGGGTACCCGCCGCGACATGGACGCCGTCGCGATCATCGCCTTCGCCGCCCTGCCCGTCGTGGGCGCGGCGGTGCTCGGCTGGCGGTTCTCCAAGCGCATGGACGCGATCGCCAGCGCGCGGCTCGTCCGCGAGCACAAGCGCGCGTCCGCGGCCGACACGACCCGCGACGACGGCTGACGCCGGCGGGATACCGCTGCGCGGCGTCCGGGCTCGTGCGGTTTGCGACATGATCCGCGCGGGCATTGACCGTCCGCCGCCATGCGCCTCGTCCTGAACATCATCTGGCTCGTCTTCGCCGGCCTGTGGCTGGCGATCGGCTACGCGCTCGCCGCGCTCGTCATGGTGCTCGGGATCATCACGATCCCGTTCGCGATCGCGGCGCTGCGGATCGCGGCGTACACGCTGTGGCCGTTCGGCGCGACCGTCGTGCGCGATCCCGCCGCCGGGGCGCCCTCGATGATCGGCAACGTCCTGTGGGTCCTGCTCTGCGGCTGGTGGCTCGCGCTCGCGCACCTCGTCGCCGGGATCTGGCTGTGTCTGACGATCATCGGCATCCCGCTCGGCCTCGCCTGCTTCAAGCTCGTCCCGGTGGCGCTGCTCCCGCTCGGCGCGGAGATCGTGAGCGTCGAAGAGGCCGAGGCGATGCGCGCCGGCTCCGTCTACTAACTCGCGCTCACCACGGCGCCGGCTCGTAGTCCTTGAGGAACACGCCGTGCAGATCCTCGCCCGCCTCGCCGCGGACGATCGGGTCGTAGACGCGCGCCGCGCCGTCGACGAGGTCCAGCGGTGCGTGGAAGCCCTCCTCGGCGAGGCGCATCTTCGTCGGATGCGGGCGCTCGTCGGTGATCCAGCCGGTGTCGACGCTCGTCATGAGGATCCCGTCGCGCGTCAGCAGCTCGTGCGCGCTCGTGCGCGTGAGCATGTTCAGCGCAGCCTTGGACATGTTCGTGTGCGGGTGGCCGGGGCCCTTGTAGCCACGGTGAAACTGGCCCTCGATCGCCGACACGTTGACGATGTACGTGCGCCGCGCGCTCGACGCGGCAAGCGCCGCCCGCAGCCGCCCGACGAGGATGAACGGCGCGGTCTGGTTGCAGAGCTGGACCTCGAGCAGCTCGACCGGGTCGACCTCGCCGACGACCCGGCTCCAGCTGTTGTCCGCGTCGAGGTCGGGAACGAGGCCGCCCGCGTCGATCGCGCGCTCGGCCGCGATCCGCGCCGGCGAGGCCGAGCCGGCGCTCAGCGCGAGCGCCGTGAGCGCGTCGGGCGTCGGCGACCAGTGGCGGAGGTGCGCGGTGCCGGCCGCGCCGCGGGCGCCGGCCGCGAGGTCGCGGGTGGCGCCTGCGCGGGCCCCCGCATCGCCCCCCGGTCCGAAGACGCGGATCGGCGGCAGCGGCCCGGGTGGCAGCGGCGCCGCCTCGGCTTGCGCGAGCAGGGCGTAGCCCGCCGGGGAGCGGCGCACGGTCTGGCAGGCGTTGTTGACGAGGATGTCGAGCGGCCCCTCGGCCGCGATCTCGTCGGCGAGCGCCACGACGCGGCCGGGGTCGCGCAGATCGATCCCCACGATCTTCAGCCGGTGCAGCCACGCCTCGCTGTCGGCCATCGCGGCGAAGCGGCGGGCCGCGTCGCGCGGGAAGCGCGTCGTGATCGTCGTGTGCGCGCCGTCGCGCAGCAGGCGCAGCGCGATGTACATCCCGATCTTCGCCCGCCCGCCGGTGAGCAGCGCGCGCCGCCCCCGCAGGTCGGTGCGCGCGTCGCGGCGCTCGCGGTTGCGCGCCGCGCACTCCGGACAGAGCTGGTGGTAGAACGCGTCGAGCTCGACGTAGCGCTGCTTGCAGACGTAGCACGCGCGCGCCTGCACGAGCGTGCCGGCGCTGGACCCGTCGACGGCCGGGCGCAGCGCCAGCCCCGCGGTCTCGTCGTCGATGCGCCCCGGCGCGCCGGTCGCGGTGGTCGCGGTCGCGGCCGCGTCGGCGGCGAGCACGGCCGCGCGCCGCTCCGCGCGCCGGCGCTCCTTGACGGTCTTGAAGAGCCCGCCCGTCGCGCGCCGCACCGCGACCGCGTCGGGGTGCTCCACGGGGAGCGCCTCGGCCTCGCGCAGCACGCGCAGGCAGACCTCGAGGTCGGCGGGATCGACGCCGTCGGCGCTCGCGGACATGGCGGGAAGTCTAGGTCTGCATCACGACGCGCCCGGGCTCGCGCGCGGGCGCGGCGGCGGCGCCCGCGACCGCGACGCGATCGCCGCCCGCTCGCTTGGCCGCGTACATCGCCGCGTCCGCGCTCGCAAGCGACCGCTCGCCCGGCGCATCGGCGTCGAGCGGCGCGATCCCGACGCTGGCCGTCGTCCACGCGACGTTGGCACCATCCTCGGACGCGACACGGAGGTGGCGGATCGCGCGCACGATGCGGTCGGCGACGACCGCCGCCCCATCCGGCCCGGTCTCGAGCAGCAGCACGGCGAACTCGTCGCCACCCATCCGCGCGACGACGTCGCTCGCGCGCAGCTGCCGGCGCAAAACGCCGGCGACACCGCGCAGGACGTCGTCGCCGACGCGATGGCCCAGCTCGTCGTTGACGGCCTTCATCCGGTCGAGGTCGATGATCAGCACCGACGCCGGCCGCCCGTAGCGGCGCGTCAGCGCCACCGCGCGCGTGAGCTCCTGATCGAAGCGATGTCGGTTGAAGAGGTCGGTCAGCGCGTCGTGGTTGGCGAGGCGCACGAGCTGCGCCTGCAGCGCGCGGCGATCGCTGTCGGCCGCGCTGAGCCGGGCCGCGACGCGCCAGATCAGCGCGAGGAAGCAGGCGATCGTCGCGGCGGTCAGCCACCACGTCCCGACGCGATCGGAGAAGGCTCCGGCGTCGCCGGCGGCCAGCCGCATCCAGCCGAGCAGCAGCGGAAGCGTCACCGCGAGCGGGCCGAGGCGGCGCATCATGACGCCGCCCGGGTCGTCGGTCGTGGCCAGGCGCAGGATGTGGCCGTGCGGGCGCGCGAGCGTGATCGCGAGCCCAAGCGCCAGGAAGCAGGTGGCCGTGTTGAGCGCCATCTTGGCCGCCGACGCCGGGCCGTAGAACGCCGGGATCCCGTACGTGTAGCCGATGATGCTCATGGACGCGACGAGCACGGCCGGCAGGACGACGACCTCCGCCGGGCGCCAGCCACCCCGCGGGCGGGCGTCGATCGCGAGCAGCGCGGCGCCGACGAGCACGAAGTTCGCGGCGGTCGTGGGCGCGAAGCGGCCGGGGTGGGCGATGCCCCTGGCACGGCCCGCGTGGTCGACGAACAGCAGCTCGTCGATGCCCGCCCGCCAGCCGAACACGTGCTCGGCGAGCACGATCAACCCGAGGAGCAGCGTCGCGATCGCCAGGCCGCGGCTCGTCCAGCGTCGCGCGCGCCCGGGCGCCGGCTGCAGCGCCGCGGCCAGCGACCCGGCGGCGAGCAGCAGCCCGACGGCGGTCAGCGCCTTCATGCCGACGGTCCCCGGCACGATGTTGCGCAGCTCGGGGCGGCCGAGCACCCAGCCGCCGACGAGCACGACCGCGCCGATCGCAGCGACGAGCGCGCACGCGGCATGGGCGAACCGCACGAGGTGCGAGACGGCAGGCGGAGTCTGGATCACAAACGCCGTATCGGCACGCCCGGCGCGTGGCGCGAGCGTGCCCGGCGTCACAGAGCCGAACGACGGGCTCGCGTGACGGTCCGCCTTCCGGGGTATCGTGGTTCGCGTGGAAGGCGGAGGGCTCCTCACGATCGCGTACGTCGTCATCGGCGCGTTCGTCGCCGCCGCCAACCACTACTTCACCCACGTCGGCACGATCGAGCGCGTCGCCTCGGCGGTCGTCGCGATCCTGCTGTGGCCGCTGATCCTCATCGGCGTCGACATCAGGATCTCGTAATACGGACGGCGTACGGTGGGTCGCATGCGCGCATCCACACTCGCCTGCACGATCGGCAAGGGCCTCGCCGCCGGGCTCACCGGCACGGCGGCCATGACGGTGTCGAGCACGATCGAGATGCGCCGCCGCGGGCGCGACGCGAGCACCGCTCCCGCCGACGCGACCGCGAAGGTGCTCGGCATCGCCGGGTTCGAGGACGGTGCGGCGAAGGCGCGGTTCTCCAACATCGTGCACTGGAGCTACGGCACGGGCTGGGGCGTCGTCCGCGCGCTGCTGCGCGAGACGGGCATGTCGCCCGTCGCCGCGACCGCGGCTCACCTCGCCGCGGTCTGGGGCAACGAGGCGGTCATGCTGCCGGTGCTGGACGTCGCGCCGCCGTTCTATACGTGGGGCGCGACCGAGGTCGCGATCGATGTCGGTCACCACGTCGTGTACGCGGTGGCGACCGGCGTCGCGTACGAGCTGCTGCGCTGATCGACCGGGCCGGGGGATGCGGTCCGATTCTCCGCCGTCGCGCGGGTGGACAGCGCCTGCGGATCGGCAGAGAATGGCGTCCGCGATGGCGGGGACGACCGAGCGCGACGACCATGTGCTGCCCGCGATGCGCGTCGCGGCGCTCGTCGTCGTGGCCGTCCTCGTCCCGGCGCTGATCATCCTCTGGGGCCTGCCTACCCGCACCGGCGACCTCTGGGCGTGGACGATCGCGGCGCCGCTGACGCCGGTCTTCATGGGCGCCGGGTACGGCGCCGGGGCGTACTTCTTCCTGCGCGTCTACCGCACGCCGCGCTGGCACGAGGTGGCGGTCGGCGTCCTGTCGGCGGCGGTGTTCGCGCTGCTCATGCTCGTCACGACGATCGTCCACTTCGACAAGTTCAACCAGGGCCAGGCGCACGACGGGCTGCCCGACCCGCCGGTGCTCGCCACGATCGCCTACTACGGCTGGACGATCGTCTACATCCTGTCGCCGTGGGTGGTCGGCTGGCTGTGGTGGCGAAACCAGCGCACCGATCCGCGCGCGCCCGCGGACGGCGAGCCGCTCGTACCGGCGAACGTGCGGCTCGCCGCGCGGGTCATCGCGATCGGCGCGCTCGCGGGCGCCGCGGTCATGCTCGTCTCGCCGAGCACGGTGATCGAGCACTGGGGCTGGGCTCTCACCGAGCTCACCGCCCGCGTGCTCGGCTGCTTCACGGCGCAGGTCGGCACCGGCTTTCTGCTGCTGTCGTTCGACGCGCGCTGGAGCAGCTGGCGGATCCTCGTGCAGACGTTCCTCATCGCGGTCGCGCTGCTGCTCGCCGGTGCGATCCGCGAGTGGGACACGTTCCTGCCCGACCGCTCGCTGAAGTGGGCGTACCTCCTCGGGCTCGCGGCCGGTGCCTGCGCGCTGCTCGCCCTCTATCGCGCGCTGGAGCGCCCGCGGCTAGACACGTAGCGTTCGCAAGCGGGTACGTTGCGTGCGGCGATGATCCTCGGCGTCAACGCCCCACCGACCGGCTGGCACGACGCCGCCGCCTGCCTCGTCGCGCACGACGGGACGCTGCTGGCGTTCTGCGAGGAGGAGCGGCTGAGCCGCCGCAAGCACGCCGAGCGCAGCGGCCCGCGGCTGGCGGTGCGCTACTGCCTCGAGCAGGCCGGCGCGCAGCTCGGCGACGTCGACCTCGTCGTGACGGGCTGGGAGATGGCGCAGGCGGCGCGGCTGTACGGGCACGCGTGGACGCTCGACGGGATCCCCGGCTGGCTCGGCGAGCAGCTCGGGTGGAGCTGCTCGGCGCGCGACATGCCCGAGGTCCGGTCCGTGTCGCACCACCTCGCGCACGCGACGCTCGCCTTCCACGCGTCGGACTTCGAGCACGCGGCGGTGCTCGTCGTCGACGGCAACGGCGACGACGAGAGCATCTCGATCTACCGTGCCGACCGCGCGCGCGGGCTCGTGCGAACGCGCGTCTGGCCGCGGTCGCACTCGCTGGGCTACATGTACGACGCGGCGTGCCGCTTCGCCGGGCTCGGGCCGCTGGAGGCCGGCAAGCTCATGGGGCTGTCGGCGTACGGCCGTGCGAGCGGGGCGGAGCCGTGGGAGCTCCTGCCCGACGCGCTGCCGCGCGCGCCCGTGGACGTCGACGAGGGCGACGGCTTCAACAGGTACATCCACGCCTGGTCGGCCGAGCTCGACCGGCTCGCCGGCGGGCGACGTCCCGCGCGCGGGCGGCGCGAGCTGCAGCTCGACGAGCTCGCGGTGCAGGTCGCCGTCAGCGCGCAGGAGGCGGTCGAGCGCGCGGTAGTGCGGCTCGCCGCGCTCGCGCGCTCGGTCTGCGAGACCGAGAACCTGTGCCTCGCCGGGGGCGTCGCGCTGAACTGCAAGGCGAACGGGCTGCTGAGCGGGCCGGTCTTCGCGCCGCCTGCGCCGCACGACGCGGGCACCGCGCTCGGCGCCGCCTGGCACGTCGCGCCGCCGCGGCGCGCGGCCGGCGCACCCCGGATCTCCGCGTTCCTCGGCCCGTCGCCCGGCTTGGCCGCGGGCAACGGCGAGCTCGACGGCCTGCACCGCGAGGCGCTCTCGCTGGAGCGCGTCTGCGCGGCGCTCCAGGCGGGCCGCTGCGGAGCGATCATGGAGGGCGCGGGGGAGATCGGCCCGCGCGCACTCGGCCACCGCTCGATCGTGGCGGACCCGAGCGACCCCGCGATGCACCGCCGCCTGAACGACCTCAAGGGCCGCGAGCCGTGGCGCCCGTTCGGCGCGGCCGCGCTGGCTTCGCGGGCCGCAGCGTTGTGGGATCCGCGCCCGCGCCTGTCGGACTACATGCTCGCCGGCACGCCGGCGTCCGACGCCGCCCGCGACCAGCTCCCGTCCGCGATCCACGTCGACGGCACGACGCGCCCGCAGGAGCTCTCGCCGCAGTCCGACACCGTCCTCGCCGCCCTGCTCGCCGAGTGGGGCGACCGCGCCGGCGGCGCGCTCATCAACACGTCCTTCAACGGCCCCGGCGAGCCGATCGTCTCAAGCCGCGCCGACGCGGTCGCCTGCTTCCGGCGCCTGGGCCTGGACTTCCTCGTGCTCGACGACGAGCTCGTCGCGGTCGACAGATCGTGGTGGTCTCCGTGAGTGGCAGCCTGGCGTGATCGGAACGCCGTGGCACCCCGGCCTGAACGTCGACTTCCTGAACGTCGGTCAAGGCGATGCGACGTACCTGCGGCACGCCGATCACGACTGGGCCGCGCTCGTCGACGGCGGCTGGGGGCACGCGATCGACGACCACCTGCCGTGGCTGCGGGCTGCCGCCCCCCGGATCGACGTGCTCGTGGGAACACATTGCGACGGCGACCATCTCGAAGGCCTGTGTGTCCTGCTCGAAGACTCGGGCTCACCCGAGATCGGCACGGCGCTGCTGCCGCCGTTCGTGCACCCCACCGGGGCCGCGGTGCTGCACGCGGGCCTCGGCGGGTTGGCGCCCGGTCGCAGCCCGTTCGCCGCGCACCATGTCGCGCGCCACGGCGCCGCTGGCGCGGTCGCGTCGCTCGAGGAGATCGTCGCCCGGGCCGAGCTCGCGCCGCATCTGGAGGCGGCCGCAGGATCGCTCGCATCCGAGCTCGAGGATCTCGGCCCGGCCCGGCCGGAGGCCTTCGAGGTCCGCCGGTTTGGCGCGGCGGACGACGAGGGCGGTCAGGACGACGGTCCGCCGCCGGACCTGCTGTCCGGCCACGTGAGCGCCCCCGAGCTCGGCGATGGCCGGCTCGAGGAGCTTGCGCGAAGGGCGCACGCCATGGACGCGCCGCGATGCGCCGCGGCGATCGACGCGCTGCGGCACCTCGGCGAGCAGCACGACCTCGCTGCGGTGCGATCGCGCCTGGCACGAGTGACGTCTGCCGGCGGCGCGGACGTCGGCGGCCGGGCGCTCGCCACTCTTCGAGCTGCCCTCGAGGTCGCTGCAGACGTCGCGTCGCTGTCGTACCTCGAGCGCTTGGTTATGGCCGAGAGGAGCCGGCCGGCGTCATGCTGACCGGCGACGCCGGCTTCGAGCGGCGCCGTGGCAAGCGCGGCGAGAGCATGTCGTCGCGCTGGGAGCGGACGCTGTCGTGGGCGACGCTGATCGACGTGCCACACCACGGCGGCACGTACGGGAGCTTCGGCGCGCGCCTGCGTGCTGGACTGTCGAGCCTGTCGCGGCCCCGGCCGCTGCATCTCGATCTGTCGGTTGCCGACCCCAACACGCGGGCACCGCCGCACGACGGCTTCCAGGAGCTCCTGCCGTACCTCGCGGGGCCCGGCCGCCCGGTGACGCTGCGCATGTCGGCGCTGCCACGCGACGCGGCGCTCGGCGCGCCGTTGCGTGGCGACGTGACCCCGGCGGGACGCTCGGCCGGCTCGGCGCGGGTCGAGCTGTGCCAATGCCCGGGCGGGTGGGGCGAGCGTGGCGCGCCCTGCGCGCTGACGCTGCATGTCAAGCCTCCGACGGCGCTGTTCTGAGCTGACGTCATCCGATCGCGCGACGCAGGTCGGCGACGAGGTCCTCCGCCGCTTCGACCCCGCACGACAGCCGGACGAGGTCCGCGGGGACGGCCGCGTCGGAGTCCTCGACGGACTGGTGGGTCATCGCCTGGGGGACCTCGATCAGCGACTCGACGCCGCCGAGCGACTCCGCGAGCGTGAAGATCTGCGTCGAGCTCGCGATCCGCACCGCGTCGGGGTGGCGGAAGGAGACCATGCCGCCGAAGCCGGGCCAGCGCACGTCGTAGGCGCCCTCAGCTTCGCGCAAAAACGCGCTCACGGCCGCCGCGTTCTCCGCGTGCGCGCGCATGCGCAGGTGCAGCGTCCGCAGGCCGCGGTGCACGAGGAAGCAGTCCATCGGGCCCGGCACGGCGCCGATCGCGTTCTGCACGAAGCGCACGCGCTCGTGCAGCTCGGCGGAGCGGACGACGACCGCGCCGCCGACCGTGTCGCTGTGGCCGCCGAGGTACTTCGTCGTGGAGTGCACGACGGCGTCGGCGCCGAGGTCGAGCGGAAGCTGGTTGAACGGGGTCGCGAACGTGTTGTCGACGGCGACGAGCGCGCCGCGCTTCAGCGCCACGACGCCCGCGATGTCGACGACGTTCAGCAGCGGGTTCGTCGGCGTCTCGATCCAGACCAGGCGCGTGTCGTCGCGGACCGCCGCCTCGACCGCGTCGAGGTCGGTCTGGTCGACCATCGAGTACTCAAGGCCCCAGCGCGTGAGCACCTTGTCGACGAGCCGGTACGTGCCGCCGTACAGGTCCGACGGGATGACGATGTGCCCGCCCGCCTCGGCGGCGACCGTGATCAGCGCGTGCGTCGCCGCCATGCCGCTCGAGAACGCGCTCCCGAGCCCACCCTCGAGCGCGCCCAGCGCGAGCTCGAGCGCGGCGCGCGTCGGGTTCGCCGAGCGCGAGTAGTCGTACTCCTCGAGGAACGCGCCCGGCGCGGACTGGGCGTAGGTCGACGTCTGGTGGATCGCGGGGATCACCGAGCCGTAGTGCGGGTCGGGATCGAGGCCGGCGTGGACGACGCGCGTGGCGAAGGCAGCGTCGGGCGGGAGCTTGCTCACGTTGGCACCTCGGGATCGGCGGGCGGAGGGAGGGTCACCGGGCGAGTGCCTCGAGGAGGTCGGCGCGCGTGAGGATCCCCGCCGGGCGCCCGTCGACCGTCACCATGAGCGCCTCGCGGCTGCCCGCGAGCAGCCCCACCGCCTCCTCGATGAGGTCCGACGCAGCGACGGCGGGAAACGGGGAGCCCATCATGTCGACGACCTTCGACGAAAGCAGTGCTGGATCTTCAACGACGTGGCGCAGTAGTCCTCTCTCGGAGATCGAGCCGACGACGGCCGTGCCGTCGTGCGCCGACACGACCGGCAGCTGCGACACGCGATGCTCGTTGAGCAGCGCGACGGCGTCGCGGACCTCGTCGTGCGCGCCGACCGTCACGAGGTGGGGGATGTCGCTCGCGGCCTGCTTGCGAGCCAGCACGTCGGCGATCGTCACGTTCTCGGTGCGCTCGATGAAGCCGTACTGCGTCATCCACGCGTCGTTGTAGACCTTCGACAGGTAGGAGCGGCCGCCGTCGGGCAGGATCACGACGACCATCGCCGCCGGGTCGTCGATCTCGCGCGCGACCTCCAGAGCCGCCACACAGGCCATCCCGCACGAGCCGCCGGTGAGCAGGCCCTCCTTCTGCGCGAGCCGCCGCGTCATGAGAAACGCGTCGCGGTCGGAGACCTTGATGTAGCGATCGACGACGGACGGGTCGAACGTCTCGGGCCAGAAGTCCTCGCCGACGCCCTCGAGCAGGTACTGCTTCGGGCCTTCGGGGCCAGCGGTGTAGATCGAGCCGGCGGGGTCGGCGCCGATGACCTGGATCTCGGGGTTGCGCTCCTTGAGGTAGCGCCCGACGCCCGTGATCGTCCCGCCTGTCCCGACGCCGACGACGACATGCGTGAGCGCGCCGCCCGTCTGCTCCCACAGCTCCGGGCCGGTCGACTCGTAGTGCGCGCGGGGGTTCGCCGCGTTGGAGTACTGGTTGGGGCGATAGCCGCCGGGGACCTCTGACGCCAGCCGCTCGGCGACCCTGTAGTAGGACTCGGGCGAGTCCGGCGCGACGTCCGACGGCGTCACGACGACCTCGGCGCCATACGCGCGCAGGAGGTCCATCTTCTCCTTGGACTGCTTGTCGGGCATGACCGCGATCACGCGATAGCCCTTCAGCCGCGCGGCGATGGCGAGGCCCGTGCCGGTGTTGCCCGAGGTCGGCTCGACGATCGTCCCGCCGGGTCGCAGGAGCCCGTCGCGCTCGGCCGCCTCGATCATGGCGACCGCGACGCGATCCTTGATCGACCCGCCCGGGTTGAGGTACTCGACCTTCGCGACGACCTGCGGCGTCAGCCCGGCCGCCAGCCGTGACAGCCGCACGAGCGGCGTGCGCCCGACCGCGTCGAGGATCGAGTCGTCGATCTGCTGCGCGAGCGCCATCGCCGAAGACTCTACGGACGGCCGCGCACAAGGCCCGGCGCGGCCGGGCACGAGGCGCCGGAAGGCGGCGCCCGGAGGCTCGCCGCGGCCGCGGCCCGGCAGGCGCCTGCGGCGCGGCGTGGGCCGCCAGTTCGTCCGCACGCCGACCGGCCACGCGGGGATCTGCGCGGCATGTGGTCGGCGTGCGGACTCCGCCGGAGTAGGGGACGCGGCGGAGCGGATCCGGCGAGGGCGGGCGCCGTCGCCGCCTGTTTCCCCGTTGGCGGCGACGACCCCTGACCTTCCCACACGCCTGATCTGCCTATCAAGCGTATGCTGACCCACAATGCGTTGTCAAGGGGGTGTCCGACGAGTTGTATGCCGCGGGTGCCCAAGCTCATCAGGGAGGCGCTACGGGAACTGCGCGAGCAGCGGCACCTCAGCCGGTCGCAACTCTCCCGGCAGACCGTCGCGGTAGGCGACCCGGGGGTCTCGGAGTCGACGATCGAGGCGCTTGAGACGAAGGCCGGCCGGGTGCCCGACGCATCGACGCTCGAGAGCCTGGCGCGCACGCTCGAGATCGACCCCGACACGTTCTACGAGTACCCGATCGCCGTCGCGCGCCGCGAGGGGCGCGCCATCAATCGCGAGCGCGAGGCAGAGGCGCTCGGGGATCGAGCCCAGCAGCGCAGCGAGCGTCCCGCAGGCGCTCGCGATACCACGCCTGCTCGTCGAGGTCGCGGGGATCGAGCAACGTGAGCGCGCGCTCGTACGCGGCCGCGATCTCGCGCATCGCCGCGTCGCGGCTGGGCTGAAAGTCGGGTGGGCTGCAGCCGCCCTGAAGGACTGCGAGCAGCGGGAGCTGGATGTGCTTCATCGACGCCTCCGGCGCGCCGGCCGCTTCACTCCCTCCCGACCCGCGTGCGGAAGACCCCGGGTCCACGGCGGCGTTCGCTGCCCGGGAGAGTCACATTAGCTCGCCGAACGGATGGAGCGACGGGGCGCCGCTTCAGCTCGCGGGCAGCGGCTCGTGCACGCCGGCGTGGACGTCGCCCCAGTCGCCGGTGGCGCCATACGGGCGAAACCGGATGAAGATCGACTCGCGGTGGAAGTCGCGCTCCGCGACCGCGTGCAGTGCGCCGGTGTGGCCCGCCCCGCGGTAGGCGAAGTCGCGCATCGCCCCGGCGCTGCGCCACAGCGAGAACGTGCTGACGAGTCGCGGGAGGCGAGCGAGCCCCGTCCCGAAGGCGAGCGCGGGATCGGCCACGGCGTCCGCCTCGGCGCGGGCGCTCGCAAGCAGGAACGCGGGCGCGCGATGCGGCTTGAGCCGGCCGTAGGTGAGCACCGCGACGGGCTCGTCGTCGCGCACGGCGCGCTCACCCGCGACGAGCTCCGGCAGCCCGCGCCAGGCGCCGCTCACGCGCAGCGGCGCCAGGCGCAGCGCTCGGCCGCCGTCGAGCAGGCGGGCCAGCGGATCCTCCGCGAGGAAGCGATCGAGCGCTGCGTCGTCACGCCACACGGCGAACAGCGCGACCCGGCCGGGCTGCGGGCGCGGCATGACGCCGCCGCCGAGGCGCGCGGCGAGCAGCATGTCGGCGTAGACGAGGCCCGGCGTGGCGGGCGTGCGTCGCAGCGCTCGCGCGGCGCGCGAGGTTCCGACGTCGGCGATGTGCATGGACGCGATCATAAGCTACCTCCCGGTAACTTAGCACCAAAGCTACTCTCCGGTAACCGATGCCCGCCGTCAAGCGACGCCTCCCGGCCGGCGAACGCCGCTCGACGATCGAGCGCGCCGCCGAGCGGCTGTTCGCGCAACGTGGCTACAGCGGCACGCGCATCGACGACATCGCGCGCGCGGCCGGCGTCACGAAGCCCGTCCTCTACCGGCACTTCGCCTCCAAGGAGTCGCTGCATCGCGCCCTGCTCGAGCATCACCGCGACGCGCTCGCCGCGGACGCCCTCGATCCGTACCTCGCCGAGGGCACGCTCGAGCAGCGCCTGCCGGCGATGCTCGACGCGTGGTTCGCGTACGTCGAGCGCCACCCGGACGGCTGCCGCATGCTGCTGCGCGACGCGGGCGACGAGGCGACGCGAGAGCTGTACCGCGACCTGCACGAGCGCCAGCGCGCGGCCGATGCGGCGATCCTCCGCGAGAGCCTGCCGCACCTCGGCGAGGAGCAGATCGCGCCGCTGGCCGCGGTGGTGCGCAGCGCGCTGTCCGGCCTCGGGCTGTGGTGGCTCGAGCAGCCCGGGGTCGAGCGCGAGGTCGTCGTCGCCACGATGCTCGACGTGCTCAACGGCCTGCTCGCGCGCCACGCCGCGGCGGGCCGCCACATACCCGCGCCGTGACCCCTGCGAACGTTCTTCGCACGGGATTGATGCCAAGTTGGCGCAACGCGGTTATTCTCCGTTGACACAGCCGCTGCCGCGGGGAGCGCGCGGGCCATACATACAGGGGAGACACACATGCACGACAGCACCTCGTCAACCGGGCCGCAGCGCCCGCGTGTCCGGCGGGCCCTCGGCGTAGCGGCCGCCGTGGCCGCGCTCGCGTCGCCGGTGGCCATGGCGCCGGCGGCGTCCGCACAAGGCTTGAGCAACGTCACTCCCGCGGGGCTTACGGCCGTCCTCTCGCAGCTGGCGTCGTACCTGTCGCAGATCATCTCCGGCCTCGCGCCGCAGACGCTCCCGAACCCGATCGGCGAGAAGGCTCCGAACAGCACGCCGACGTGCGGGACCGGCTACGCGGACGGGCTCTCGAGCACGCTGACCTGCATCATCTCCCAGCTCGATCCGGGCAAGACGGAGTCCAAGGCGAAGGTCAAGGCGTCCATCCGCAAGGGCAAGGTCGCCTCGGTCCGCTGGGCCAAGTAAGTCCTGACGGCCGGGCGGTTCACGCGGCAGGCGCCGCGCGAACCGCCCGCCCGATCTCAGCCGATCTTCAGCGAGTTGATGATCTCCGTGTAAGCGCCGGGGGCCGTCTTGAGGTCCTTGCCCTCGCCGATGAACTGCAGCACGTAGAGCCGGCCCTTGGCCAGGATCGCCCGGACGAACAGCGTGCCCTTGTTGTCCGCCGCATTCGTGATCCGCGCGTCGCGCGCCTTGAAGCCCTGGTAGGTGGCGTCCTTCTCGTCCTTGACCGTGCCGCCGACGTTCGCCGCCCCGCCCGTGATCGCGCCGTGCAGGTCGCCCTTGACGCCCGACGGCAGCGTCGTGTACCCGATCGAGAACGCCTTCTCGTCGCTGTCGCTCGTGTAGGAGACCGCCTTCACGGTCCCCCTCGCGGTCGGGACCGACTGCTCGGAGCGCTCGGGCTTGCCGGGCATGCTGACGGTGAATCCATCGCCCTTGAGCGTGGCGAGGTCCTTCGTGGCTTCGCCGCCGCAGGAGACGAGGGCGATCGCGACCGGCAGGAGGAGTCCCGCCAGCGGGAGCTTTGAGAGTGAGCGCATGTGCGGACCCTCTCACGGATCGCGGTCGCCCGGCTACCTCGTTTGAGCGCCGCTACGCGCCGTGGCAGCGCTTGTACTTCTTGCCGCTGCCGCACGGGCAGGGGTCGTTGCGCGCGGGCACGTCGCCGACGATCCGCGGCGGCTGTGGCGCGAACGCCGGCTCACGGAGCTTGTTGATGCGCATCGCCGCCTTGTCGATCGCGCGCCAGCCGGCGGGGTTGGACTCGCGCGCGTGCGCGAGGCGCTCAGCGTTGACGGCCTTGGCCGCCTCCTTGTGGGCGCCGCAGAAGTCCTTGCTCGCCTCCTCGAGGCCGGTGGGGAACGTGAACGTCGTGCCCTTGCAGGCTTCGCAGTCGTCATACGACGGCTCGACGGGATCCAGCGCGACCTTGCTGCGATCGAGCTCGACGGAGCCGAAGGCCTCCTGGACGAGGTCCTGCAGCGCGCCGAGCCCGAACGGCCCCCACGGCTGCCGGGCGAAGATCGTCGGCGAGCCGAAGTTGCCACGGTCGCCGCCGGC
This sequence comes from uncultured Actinomycetes bacterium, assembly GCA_963743055.1. Taxonomy (GTDB): domain Bacteria; phylum Actinomycetota; class Thermoleophilia; order Solirubrobacterales; family Solirubrobacteraceae; genus CADCVQ01. Next base: position 847,767 of record CAVUOK010000014.1, read on the forward strand.
GCCCGCGAGCAGGCGCGGCAGGTTGCCCGCGAGGGCGCGGTCGAAGTACTCGCCGCTCGCGAGCACGAGCTCGTAGCGCAGGCCCGCGAGCATCGCCGGTGCCGCCCAGTGTCCGACGGCGTCGCCGAGGTCGCCGTCGTGCGCCGCGAGCTCGCGCATCAGCGCCTCGCGCAGGACGTAGACGTCGAGCTCGAGGATCTCGTGCTCGTCGTCGACGTTCGCCGCCGCCCAGGCCTCGCCGCGGTTGGCGATCCAGGCCAGCGGATCGTCGGTCATCACGAAGAAGCGCAGCCACATCTGCAGCTTCTGCGGATGGATGTCGAGGTCGTAGGGCCAGTCGATGCGCAGCTCGAGGAGCGCGAAGTCGTCCGCGGGCGCGTCCTCGAGCAGGGCGAGCGGATCGAGGCTGTCGGGGGCTTGGGTCGACATCATCGTCAGGAGGCTAACGCTCCGCGAACGCGGGCCCTTCGTCGCGGACAGTTCCTGGCCTCGATGCTCCTTAGGCTTTGCGTGGTCAGCATCCACCGCAGCAGAGAGGACGGCACCGACATGGAGTGGAAGCTCGAGCTCGTGGCGATCCCGGTCACCGACGTCGACCGCGCCAAGGCCTTCTACGCCGACCAGGTCGGCTTCGACGCCGATCACGACCACGTCGTCAGCGACGACATGCGCTTCGTGCAGCTCACGCCACCCGGCTCGGGCTGCTCGATCGCGCTCGGCAAGGGCATCACCGAGGCGCAGCCGGGCTCCGTGCAGGGGATGCAGCTCGTCGTCACCGACATCGAGGCCGCGCACGCGCAGCTCGCCGAGCGCGGCGTCGAGGTCTCGGACATCCAGGACTTCCCGTGGGGGCGCTTCGTCTTCTTCAGCGATCCCGACGGCAACCGCTGGGCGGTGCAGGAGCTGAAGCCGCGCGAGTAGCCGGGGCCAGTGCGTGGGATCCGGCCGCGCGAGCGCGCTTCCGGTGGCACAATCGGGCGATGAGGATCATCGCCCGCCGCGGCCGCGGCCCTCTCGGCGTGTGCCGCACGCACGCGGTGACGGCATGACGGAGCTGCGCGTCGCCGATGCTTTCCGCACGCCCGACGACGAGGACGTCGGCGACGGCGACTTCCTCGTCCAGTGCACGTGCGGGCTCGAGCAGCGCCTGGACACGATGATCATCGACGCGATGCCAGAGCTCACGCTCTATGACTGCGGGCGCTGTGAGAACACGGTCGTGGCGGTCCTGACGGACAACGCCGCGGCGCAGCTGTGGCTGTCGTCGAGCACGATGGCCCGCCGCGGCGACGCCAGCGGCCATCGCCTCAACGGCTACGTCATCGGCTCGCGGGTCGACCTCGTGCGGCGCCCGCCGGACGCCGGCGACGTCGTCTCGGTGCTCTTCTCGTCGCCGGACTTCTTCGACGCGCTGCGCAGCATCTGACGCACGGCCGACCTGGACTCGGGCCGGGTCGGCGAGGCTGGGCCGAGCTACACCGCTCGTGCTCGGCGATCTCCCGGGAAGCTCCCGGGTCGCGTGGCGATCCTTGCTGGCATGAAACGTCCGGCCGACTCAGAGGGAGCATCGTGAGCAAGCGCATCGACCGCCGCCAGGCGCTGGGCGCCTTGGGGACCATCAGCCTTGGCGGGCTGCTGGCCGCGTGCGGCAAGGACACCGCCGACGGCGGCTCGGCGTCCGTCGCGACGACCGCCGGCGAGACGGCCACGGTCCAGCCGAAGACGACGACGAGCGACGCGACCAGCGCGCTGTTCGACGACGCCGCGACGTGCGCGCTGACCGTCGAGGAGACCGAGGGGCCGTACTACTTCGACGCCGACAAGATCCGCAGCGACATCCGCGAGGATCGCGAGGGCATGCGGCTGCGCCTCGCGCTGCGCGTGCGCGACGGCGCGACGTGCAAGCCGATCCCCGACGCGGTCGTCGACATCTGGCACGCAGATGCCGGCGGCGCCTACTCGGGCTTCGACGGCGGTGGCGGCGCGGGCGCGGGCGGCGGTCCGCCCGGCGGCGGTGGCCCCGGCGGCGGCGGTGGCGGTGGCACCGCCACGACCTCGACGCGCTACCTGCGCGGCGCGCAGGTCACCAACAAGGACGGCGTCGCGGAGTTCACGACGATCTACCCCGGCTGGTATCAGGGCCGCACGACGCACATCCACGCGAAGGTCCACATCGACAACGCGACCGTCCTGACGACGCAGCTCTTCTTCGAGGACGCCCTGTCGGCGAAGGTCTACGCGACCGCCCCGTACGCGCGCCGCGGCCAGCCCGACCAGCTCAACGCGAGCGACGGCATCTTCGACGGATCGCTGATCGTCACGACGAAGGCCGATCAGGGCGGCTACCTCGGCGTGATGACGTTCGACGTGCGTTCCGCGTAGGTGCGTCCGGGCCGCTCGCGGCGCGCGCGCCGGGACGCCCGGCTACTCCGCCTGGCGGCCGAGGATCACGACGAAGCGCTCGACGCGCCGGCGCTCGTCGTCCGACAGCGGCTGGCCGGTCTCGACGAGCAGCGTCATCGGGCCGCGGTCGCGCGCCCACTTCGCGGTCGCCTCGCCGAACGCGGGCGCGACCCACACGAGCGCCATCGAGCCGGCGTAGCGCATGATCGTGCGCTCCTGCTGCTCGGAGGTCTGCTCGGTGCGCAGCAACGGCACGGTCACGAGGTCCAGCCGGTGCGCGACCTCGGAGATCGCGTCGAGGCCGCCGCCGTCGACGAGCAGCGCGAGCTCGCCTTCCTCGAGCATCGAGCTCACCCAGCCCTCGGGCGCGCCGTCGAGGATGCCGGGGGCGCAGACGAGGCGAAAGAGCGGGTCGGCCATGGCGCTGCACGCTACACGGCGACGCGCGCTCGGCCGGTGCGGGCGAGGCTCCGCGCGCGGTGGTCAGCCCGTCGCGGCGAGCCTTTGCGCGCGCCGGAGGAGCTCCGCGCGGGCCACGGCGTTGTCCGCGCAGTCGGCGGCGCGCGCGTACGCCTGCGCCGCGCCCGCCGCATCACCGGTGCGGTCGAGCAGGTCGGCGTGCGCGGCGTGCAGCGGCGCGTAGCGCTGCAGCGCCGCGTCGGCGAGCAGCGGCGTCAGCAGCGCGAGGCCGTCCGTGGCGCGGCCCGCACGACCGAGGGCGGCGGCGCGGTTGACGTCGATGACCGGCGACGGCGTGCGCCGCGCGAGCTCGCCGTAGAGCGCGGCGATCTGGTGGTGGTCGGTCTTCGCGGGCGACGGCGCGTTGGCGTGCAGCGAGGCGATCGCCGCCTGCAGCTGATACGGGCCCGGCCGCCGGCGACGCAGCGCGCCGTCCAGCAGGGTCGTCCCCTCGCGGATGCGCCCGCGATCCCAGCGCGAGCGGTCCTGCTCGTCGAGCGCGACGAGGTCGCCGTGCTCGTTGACGCGGGCGTCGCGGCGCGAGTCGTGCAGGAGCATGAGCGCGAGCAGCCCGGCGACCTCGGCGTCGTCGGGCATGAGGCGCGCGAGCAGCCGGCCGAGGCGGATCGCCTCCGCGCACAGCTCGCCGCGCACGAGCCGGTCGCCGGCCGACGCGCTCCAGCCCTCGTTGAAGACGAGGTACACGACCGCCAGCACGCCCGCCAGGCGGTCGGGCAGCTCCTCGTCGGGCGGGATCCGGTAGGGGATGCGCGCCGTGGCGATCTTGCGCTTCGCCCGCACGATGCGCTGCGCCATCGCCGCCTCCTCGACGAGGAACGCGCGGGCGATCTCGCCCGTCGTCAGCCCGCCGAGCGAGCGCAGCGTCAGCGCGACGCGCGCCGGCATCCCGAGCGCGGGGTGACAGCACGTGAAGATCAGGCGCAGGCGGTCGTCGCCGATCGTGGAGGCCGGCGCGTCGTCGTCGCCGGCGGTCGCCGTCTCGAGCTCCGCGATCGCGCCCAGCCGCTCGACGCGGTCGGCGAGCACGCGATCGCGGCGCAGGCGGTCGATCGCCTTGCGCCGCGCGGCCGTCGTGATCCACGCGCCCGGCCGCTGCGGGACGCCGTCGCGCTCCCACGCGACGATCGCGGCGGCGAACGCGTCTTGCACCGCGTCCTCGGCGAGCTGGAAGTCGCCGACCTGGCGGATCAGCGTGGCGAGCACCGCGGCGCGCTCCTCGCGGAAAGCCGCCTCGGCGGCCGCGGTGCTCGCGAGCATCAGCCTTGCGCCATGCCCGTGTCTTCGAACACGACGACGGGCCGCACCTCGACCGAGCCGTAGCCGACGTTCGGGATCTTCGCCGCCCAGGCCAGCGCGGCGTCAAGGTCGGGGACGTCGACGAGGTAGTAGCCGCCGAGCGCCTCCTTGGTCTCCGCGAACGGCCCGTCGGAGATGACGGTCTCGCCGTCGCGCACCCGCACCGTCGTCGCGGACTCGACGGGCTGCAGGGCGTCGCCGGCGACCATCGCACCCGACTGCTGAAGCTCGTTCGTGTAGGAGAACCACCGCGGCATCTCGGCCTCGAGCTCCTCGGGCGGGCGCTCGACGTCGGTGGGCGAGTAGATCAGGAGCATGTACTGCGGCATGAGGGCACCTCGTGGGGTCTGAGCGGCCGGCGGATTCCGGCCCTATGCAACGACGACGAACGCGATGGCCCGGATTCGACACCCCTCGGCGGCTCGTTGCAACTCTCAGCGAAAACCCGGGCTCCTCAGCCACGCTGTCGGTCCCTACTCAAGGAGGAGCCCATCAGATGAAGTTCTCCAAACGGATGCGCGCGGGCATCGCGCTCGCCGCGTGCGCCGCCGTCGGGGCGGCCGGCGGCATCGCCGGCTCGGCTGCCGCGCCGAGCAAGCGCAAGTCGTCCAGCTCGTCGGCGGCGGCCGGGACCTATCCGACCAACGGCCCCGCCGGGCGTCCGCACCGCGGCGGCCCGGGTGGGCCGGGTGGCCGCGCCGTGCACTCGGAGGAGGTCGTGCTCAACAAGGCGGGCACCGCCTTCATCACCGAGACGCGCGACAACGGGAAGGTCAAGTCGATCTCCGGTCGTGACGTCACGATCACCGAGGCGATCGGCACCGTCACGTACAAGGACGTGACGATCACCCTGCCCGCCGACGCGACGATCGAGCGCAACGGCAAGACCGCCGCGGTCGGCGACCTGAAGGCCGGCGACCGCATCGGCGTCTCGCAGTCCTCCGACGGCACGTTCGTGCACGCCGGCGACGCGAGCTTCGGGCCGAAGGGTCCGGGCCATCGCCACGGCCCGCGGCCGGGAGGTCCGCCGCCGCCCTGAGCCGCGGTCTGCGTCCTGCCCGAGTTCCGGCGGCCGTCCCATCGGGGGCGGCCGCTCGTCGTTTCCCAGCAAGCTCCCGGGAAGCTCTCCGGCGACTCCCACGCCCGGCGCCGACGCTGATGCCATCAAGCGCGCCAGCCGCGATCACCGACATCACGAGGAGCCAGACCGATGAGCCACACCACGAACAGCGTCACCCGCCGCCAGGCCGTCGGGATGGCCGGCGCCGCGGGCGCCGCGCTATTGCTGAGCCGGGTCTCCGGACCCGATCGCCTGCTCGAGTCGCTCGGCGTGTCCGACGTCGCGCAGGCCGCGGCGACGTCGTGCGTGCTGACGCCGGACAAGACCGAGGGCCCGTACTTCGTCGACGAGAAGCTCAACCGCTCGGACATCCGCTCCGATCCGGCCGACGGCAGCGTCCAGCCGGGCACGCCCGTTTCGCTGACGATGGTCGTCGTGCGCGCGGACGGCAGCTGCGCGCCGGTCGCCGGAGCCGCCGTGGACATCTGGCACGCGAACGCCGCGGGCAGGTACTCGGACATCGCGAGCGAGGGCTCGTCGGGCAAGAAGTACCTGCGCGGGCTGCAGGTCTCCGACGCCAACGGCCAGGCGAAGTTCACGACGATCTACCCCGGCTGGTATCAGGGCCGGGCGGTGCACATCCACTTCAAGGTCCGGCTGTTCGACGGGTCGAGCGAGACGTACGAGTTCACGTCGCAGCTGTTCTTCGACCCCTCCACGACGAGCGCCGTCTACCAGACGGGCGTGTACGCGTCGCGCGGCCAGGCGACGACGGCCAACTCGTCGGACGGCATCTATGGCAGCGACGGCGCCAAGCTCGTCGTCGCGCTGACGCCGGATGGCAACGGCGGCTACGCCGGGACGTTCGTCGTCGGGCTGTCGGGTCTGCCGAGCAGCGCCGGCGCGGGAACCGGCACGGGCACGGGCACGGGGACGGGCACCGGCACGGCTGCGAACACCGTCGGCGCGGTGATCGGCTCGACGCGCTTCCGGCGCACGAAGGCCGGCCGCCGGATCCTGCGGGTGACGAGCACGCTCACCGAGACAGCCGACGTCACGGCGCGGCTGTCTCGCTCGGGTACGACGATCGTGCGCAAGACCGCCACCGACCTCGCGTCCGGCTCGCGCGGGGTGGACCTGCGCATCCCGCTGCGAACGGTGGGCGGCAAGGCCCGGCTGACGGTCGTCTACACCGACGCCGCCGGACTGACGAAGACGATCGCGCGGACCGTGACGGTCCCGCGCAAGACCCTGTCCTAGAAGACCCTGTCCACAGGAGGAGTGAAGTCGAATGCCAAGCATCGGACCCATGGAGCTCGTCATCGTGCTCGTCGTCGCCCTGCTCGTGCTGGGCCCCAAGCGCCTGCCGGATGCCGGGCGCAGTCTCGGTCGCGGCCTGCGGGAGTTCAAGGACGCGATCGCGCCCGGCCGCGACCGCGAGGAGGAGCTCGCGGAGCGCTCGACCGCTGCGAGCTGACCCCCGCAGGGGCGGCGAGCTGACCCGTCGCGGGTCGGCCCCCGCCGAGGGCTCCTCAGCCGCTCGCCGCGGAGCCTGCGCCGAAGCACACGAAGCCCGCGGCCGTCGCGTAGTCCGCTCCGTTCGAGCCGAGGGCGTCGGCACGGGCGCGGGCGAGCGCCGGCGCGGGCTCGTGGCCGTCCGCCAGGTGCTCGTGCAGGGCGAGCATGAGGCGGTGCGTCGCCTCGTCGGGAACCGGTACGACGCTCGCGGTCAGCGCGCTCGTGCCGAGCGCCAGCAATGCCGAGCTGAGGCCCATGAGCTCGTCGCCCGGGCGCACGGCGGTGACGCCTCCGTCGCATGCGCTCAGCACCATGTCGCGCGGTGCCGCGCGCAACCGCTCGAGGTCGTAGACCGTCAGCGGTCCGTCGCCCAGCTCGAGCGCTGAGAACAGCGGGTTGTCGGCGCGGAACGTGCCGTGGCTTGCGATGTGCGCGAGCCGCGCGGTCTCAAGCGCCGTCGCGACCGCCGCGCAACTCGCATCGTCGCGCGCGAGCACCGTCGCGCCGGGGTGACGGGCGGCGAGGGCGGCGACCTCGGCAGCCGCCTGCGGCAACCCGGGCCCGGCGACGAGCACGAGCCCGCGGCCGTCGGCGGCTCCGACTGCGATCGCTGTGGCGCCTGGGGAGAAAGGCTCCGCTCGCCGCCGCGCGGCGCGCAGCCAGAGCGCCGCCGACGGCGCCACGCTCAGGGGCCGTGCGGCGCACGACGGCAGCGCCGCCCACGGCACCGCGTGCAGCTCGCCGGTCGGCACGAGCACGAGCTCGCGGTCGCCGATCCACGTCTGCAGCGGGTCGAGTAGGAGCTCGTCCAGGCGTGCCGCCGCGTGCTCGGCATTCGAGCGCGCGACCGCGAGCGACGCCTCCGACCCCGAGCCCCGCGCGAGGCGCCGCAGCGCCGCCCGCAGCGACGCCAGCTCGTGCGCGACCTCGTCGCCCGCGGCGCGCAGTGCGACGAGCCGCGGACGCGAGCCCTCCGCCACGACGACCGCGCACAGCCGCCCGTCGTCCTGCACGAACTCGACGAGCGCGCGCGGGCCGAGGGCGGCCCGCAGCCGCGCGACGGTGGGCGGGCCGCCCGCACCCGCAGCGCCGTCGGAGGTTGCGCCCGGGCGCGCGGTGGGGTGGGGGGTCGCGCCCGGGCGCGCGGTGGGGTGGGGGGTCGCGCTTGGGCGCGCGGCGGGGTGGGAGGTCGTGCCCGCGGCGGGGTGGGAAGTCGTGCTCTCGCCCGCGGCGCCGTCGGATGTTGCGCCCGCGCCCGCGGTGGGGTGGGAGGTTGCGCCTGGGCGCGTGGTGGGGTGGGAGGTTGCGCCCGCGCCCGCGGTGGGGTGGGAGGTTGCGCCTGGGCGCGTGGTGGGGTGGGAGGTTGCGCCCGCGCCCGCGGCAGGGTCGGACGCCGCGCCCGCGTGCAGCGCGCGACGCCGGATCGCGCCCTCGAGCTCGGTCTGGCGGCGCAGCAGCGGCTGCGTGTCGCCCGACTCCTTGCCCGCGTCCCCGATCGCGGCGAGCACGGTGCGCAGCTCGCCGAGGTCGGCCGCCAGCGCGGCGTCGTCCGGCGGCCGCGCCGGGCGCTGCCAGAGCGCCGCGGCACGCCCGCGCTCGCCCCACTCGAGCACGGCCTCCGCGCGGCCCCACTCCAACGCCAGCCGCAATCCGAGCGAGGCCAGCGCGTTGCCGTGCACGGCCGCGCCCGCGCGCAGCTCGGTCGCACCGAGCGTCAGGCGGTGCTGCTCGAGCACGCCGAGCCCCGCCCGCAGTGCGCGCGACGCATCGCCGCGACGCCCCGCCGCGAGACGCCGCAGCGCCTCCGCGTGCCAGGCGGCAAGGCGCTGCGCCACCGGCCCGCTGGCACGCGCGCGGGGGATGGCGGCGAGGTCCGCGGCCGCGTCCTCGCCGAGCGCGAGCGCGACATGCGCGGCGAGCAGCTGGGCGTCGAGCGCCGCCGACGGCCAGCCGGCGGCCGCGAGCGTCCGGCCGACGCGACGCGCTCGCGCGTGCAGCTCGCCGTCCAGCGAGCCGCGGGCGAAGGCGGCGCGCACCGCCGTGTGCTCGGCGAGCGCCGCCCAGCCGGGACGGCGCTGGCGCTCGAAGTCCGCGCCGGCCTGCTCGGCGGCGGCGAGCGCCGCCTCGGGCTGTCCGCAGGCCAGCAACGCCTCCGCCAAGGCGAGCCGCGCCTCCGCGAGCTCGAGGCCCATCTCGCTGCCGGCCAGCAGGTCGACCGCCCGCCGGGCGCTCTCCTGCGCCTCGCGCTGCAACCCGGCGGACAGCAGCGCGCGACAGCGATCCATCTCGAGCACGGCACGGCGCCGGCCGCTGCTCTCGGCGAGCAGCGGCTCGGTCGCGTCGTAGCTCGCGAGCGCCGCGGGCAGGTCGCCGCGGAGCGTCGCGATCCAGCCGAGGTTGGCTTGCACGAGCGCCGCGTGCAGCGGCTGGTCGATCCGCAGGGCGAGCTGCTCCGCCTCGCGCAGATCGGCCTCGGCGGCGCGCAGGGCGCCGCGATAGGCCTGCAGCACGCCGCGGTTGCAGAGCACCGCGACGATGTCGGCGGCTTCCCCCGACCGCCGCACGAGCGTGAGCGCGAGTCGGTAGCCCTCGAGCGCCTCGTCCATCCGCCCGAGCCGCTCGAGGATGAGCGCGTGCTGCTGGGCGAGGCGCCCGTCGCGCGCGCCGCCGTCGCGCATCGCGAGGCTCGCCTGGCGCAGCGCCGGGCCCGACTCGCCCTGGTGCTGCAGCGCGTACGCGAGGCTCATGCGCGCCTCCGCGGCGCGCTGCGCGGACCCCGCCCGGCGCGCGGACGCGATCGCGGCGCGCAGGTGATCGACGGCGGTCGGCGCGTCGTCGACGTCGAGCGCGGCCAGGCCGAGTGCGCGGCGAGCCACCGAGGCGGTCTCGTGCAGGCGCGCGCCGAGGGCGTGCGCGAGCGCCGTGCCGGCGAGCTCGCTGGCGCGCGCGGGATCCTCGCCAAGCAGGCGGTGCGCCTCCTCGGCCATCGCGGCGAGGTCGTGCGGCGCGGGCGTGGCCGGTGGGGTGGAGGCCTGCGTCAGATCGAGAGCCACGCGGTCTCGACGAGCCGGCCCTCGCCGGTCTCACCGCCGAGCCGGCAGCGCAGGCTGACCGGGCCTGCTTGCACGCCGCCGGCGACGAAGCGCCCGCGGTCGTCGGCCTGCGTCGCGAGGAGCTCCTCGCCATGGTGCACGGCGATGTGCGCCGCCTGCGGCGGGACGATCTGCCCGACGAGCCGTAGCGTGTCGTCGCCCGCGAGCTCGGCTTCGAGCTCGATCGTCAGGTCCGGCGCCTCGAACGTCAGCATTCGCGGCTCGGCTGTGCCGCGTACGGCCAGGACCGGTTCGTCGACGATCGAGTCGCTCACCAGCGCCGCGAGCTCCGCGTCGATCGTCCGCCACTCGATCGCGGCTCGCGCTGCGATCTGCACGGGCTCCGGGATCGGATCGATCGCGGCGAACACGCGGCGCAGTTCTTCGAGGAGGAGGTCGTCGTCGGCTGGAGTCATAAGTTGCGGCATCACCCGTAAGAGTCCGGTGGAGTCGCCGTGATACGTCGAGTTGCCATCGCTCGCCTCAACGTCTGCAGGCAGCGCCCCCGGGTCGGACCGATGCTACCGACCGCCATGTCGAGCGCCGCGGCGATGTCGTCGTAGCTGGGCGGCGGCTCGGTCGCCAGCATCCGCAGGAGCGCCTGGCAGCGACCCGACAGCGTGGCGAAGGCGTTCCAGAGCTGCGCGTCGCGCTCCTGCGCGAGCAGCCGCGCGCCGTCGACCGGCGCGATGACGTCCTCGGGCATGCGGTCGTCCTGCGTGGGGATCTGGCGCGACTGATGACGCAGGACGCGCAGGCACTCGTTGCGAGCGGTCGTCGCCAGCCAGCCCGCGAGCGCGTCCGGGTTGCGCAGGTCGCCGACGTGCTCGACGAGCCGCAGCCACGTCGTCTGCACGACATCCGACGCGCTCGCCTCGTCGAGGCGATGGCTGCGCGCGACGCTCCACAGCAAGCTCTCGTAACGCCCGACGAGGGCGCTCCAGGCCGCCCGGTTGCCCGTGGCGGCCAACTGCAACAGCTCCGCGACCTCCAATGGCGTCCCCATCCACTCCGGTATCAGGGCTAACCCTAATCCTCGGGCCGGGCGTGACCGCGATCACACGTCGCACCTCGCGCGGGAGATAGGTTCGGATCGCGAGGACACCCCCGAGGCAGGAGCACGCATGAGCTACGACAGCGACATCTACGAGGTCCCCTGGAACAGCGATCGGTGGGAGCTCGCGCTGCTCGAGCAGCCCAACATCCGCTACCTGGGCGGTCCCGGCCGCTGGGTCCTCTTCCGCCCGCGCCGGGTGTTCGTCGAGAAGCGCGCGCTCGACGACTCGCGCGTCCGCGACGCCGCACGGCGCGCGGGTGCGGACACGTGCGACGAGCCCGCGGCCGAGGTCGCGAAGGCGCTCGACCTCGAGCTGCTGCTGGCGTCCGAGGAGCGCCAGATCGAGTTCGTGCGCGAGGTCAACGCGATCACGCCGTGCGCGGCGTCGCTCGACCATGTCCTGCTGCCCGGGCCGCACCGCATCCACGGCGACGACCTGCCGCTGCCGGCGCCGAACCCGGGCGGCATCCCGGGCGAAGGCGAGGCGGGAGCGGGCATGACCGTGCTCGTGCTCGACACCGGCTACGCGCCGTCGGCGCCGCTCGGGTTGCAGGTCGCGCCGGCCGACGAGGAGATCGCCGACGACGACGGCGACGGCTTCCGCGACCCGGCAGCCGGCCACGGCACCCACGTCGCCGGCATCATCGCCCGCCTCGCGCCCGGCGCGACGATCGTCCCGCGCAAGCTGCTGACGTCGCCCGTCGGCCTGGCGAGCGACGCCGACATCGCCGAGGCGCTGCTCGGCGCGGGCAGCGCGAACATCGTCAACTGCTCGTTCGGCGAGATCACGCTGGACGACGACCCGCCGCTGATCGTGCAGAACGCGCTGAACGCGCTGTCGCCGGAGACGGTCGTCGTCGCCGCCGCGGGCAACGGGGGCGTCTCGCACCCCAACTGGCCGGCGGCGTTCGAGCGGGTCATCGCGGTCGGTGCGGTCGGCAGCCCTCCCGGCACCGCCGCCTGGCTGCAGACGAACTTCAGCAACCACGGCGACTGGGTCGACTGCTGCGCGCCCGGCGTCGCGATCGTGAGCACGTTCCTCACGCGACCCGCGGAGGGCTTCGGCAGCGGCTACGCGAGCTGGACGGGGACGTCGATGGCCTCGCCGGCCGTCGCCGGGACGATCGCCGCGCTGGCGACGAAGCCCGGCATGGACCTCGCGCAGGCCGTCGCGAAAGTCCGCGGCCTGGCGCAGCTCGGCACGATCGGCGCGCTCGTCGACCCGGTGCAGGTGCTGGCCTGACGCGACGTCGCGACGACCGCGGCTGTCGCCTGGCGTGGCGACGACCGCGGCCGTCGCCACGCCGCGACACCTCGACGGGGGCCTCGCGAACCCGCCGCCGGCTTGCGCGTTACAGCGCGCGCGACGGCCCGGCGAACAGCGCGCGCTCGTGCGGGTCGCGCCGCGAGACGCGACTGGAGAGGATGCGCCCGCGCGGCGCCGCGTCGTGCAGGACGCCCATCGCCTCGAGCTCGTCGACGGCTTCGTCGACGTCGCGCTGGGCGATCCGCGGGTAGTCGCCGGCCATCTCGGTGAGGATCTCCGATCGCGTGCGCGAGCCGTCGGACAGCGCGAGCAGACGGTGCACGGCGCCGTCGGGATCGTGGATCGTCATGACGTCGTGCCGTCCGATGATGTGCAGTTCGCCGCTGCCTCGCAGCAGCGGGCCGGCCATCGTCAATCGCGGCCGCAGCGCTGGCATTAGTGCTCCTTTGGCTCCTCGGTGCCCACGTCTAGAGGAGCGCCGCGCGAGCGCCGTGATACATCGAATGCGTCAGGGGCTGCCCTTACGCCTCCTTACGTCGTGCCGCTGCCCTGGCGCTGGGCCAGGATCATCCGCTCGTAGTCGGCCATCGCCTGGTCAAAGCCGCTGTGCGACCCCGAGGCGACGGGCTCCGCCGGAGCCTGGGCGGCGGGCGCCTGCGCAGCGGGCGCGGGGGCCACGTAGACCGGCTCGGCCTTCTTCGCCTTCTTCGCCTTCTTGGCCTTCTGCGGGCTGCTCGAGAAGTCGGTCCGGGCCTGCCCGGGCTCCTCGAGCCGGCCGGGGATGAGCGCGTCGGCGAGCGAGACGTCCTGCTTGACGACGCGCACGCCGTAGACGTACGCGAGCGCTCCGCCGAGCGTGCCGCCGATCGTGAGCAGGCCGAGCGCCGCGCAGCCCGCGATCAGGCCGGCGAGCGTGACCTCGCTGTCGAGGTAGCCGGGGCGCTGCAGGACCCAGGTCGCCGCGAAGGTCGCCGTCGCCAGCACCATGACGATCAGGTGGTAGTTGGCGAGCGTGCGCGCCCGCGATCCCTTGCTGAGGTCCGCCCAGTCGAGCAGGCCCGTGAGCGTCGTCGGGACCGCGACGAGCAGCCCGCCGGAGATCGCGAGCAGCGAGCCCTTCGCCATCGCCTCCTCCTCGAGCCCGAAGTAGCCAGCCAGGAGCATCAAGACGCCGACGGTGTAGGCGCCGATGCTGACGTCGGTGAGCGGTGCGTGGGAGGGCTTGCCTGCGAAGCCCTTGATGAGCGCGATCATGGTCGTGCTTGCGCGGCGCGCCCCGACTCGGATGTCAACCTGACGCGCTGCCGCTTGGCCCGGGTGTCGAACATCCGCCCCGAACGTTGGCCCGCCGGTCCATAGACCCCTCGCCGGCACGCCGCCTATCGTCGGAATCGCCCTAGGGTTCCGCTGCCGGCGTCACGGCAGGACTGGTCCGAGAGGGCCGGCCGGCACCTACATAGCCGCGTTGACACGGAGGGACAAAAGCCCGGGAGATTCGATCTCTCGGGCCTTTCTATTTCTGGAGGGTTCGCAGTGCATCCGAAGGTCGCGCTCGACATCGAGGACCTGCACGTGACGTTCCGCGCCGCCGGCGGCGACGTCCACGCGGTGCGCGGCGCGTCGCTTCAGATCGCGGCGGGCGAGATCCTCGGGCTGGTCGGTGAGTCGGGCTCGGGCAAGAGCGTGCTCGGGCTGACGGCGCTCGGCCTGCTGCCGCGCGAGCCCGAGCCTGTCGTGCGCGGCACGGTGCGCCTGGACGAGACCGACATGCTCACCGCCGGCGACGACGTCCGCCGCGAGCGCTTGGGCAGCTACCTCGGCGCGATCTTCCAGGATCCGATGACGTCGCTGAACCCGACGATGCGCGTCGGCCGGCAGGTCGCCGAGGCGGCGGGCGGGGCGGATGGCGAGCGGGTCTCTGCGCTGCTCGACGAGGTCGGGATCCCCGAGCCGGCCGTCAAGGCGCGCTGCTATCCGCACGAGCTCTCGGGCGGCCTGCGCCAGCGCGTCATGATCGCGATGGCGCTGGCGTCGGACCCGCGGCTCGTCGTCGCCGACGAGCCGACGACCGCGCTCGACGTCACCGTGCAGGCGCGCGTGCTGAACCTGCTCGCGGCCAAGGCGCGCGAGCGCGGCGTCGGGATGCTCTTCATCACGCACGACCTCGGCGTGGCCGCGCGGCTGTGCGATCGGATCGCGGTCGCGTACGCGGGCCGGATCGTCGAGGCCGGAACCGCGCCCGAGGTCCTGGCGGGCGCGCTTCACCCGTACACCGTCGGCCTGCTCGCGAGCCGCCCGCGCCTGGACGGCGCCGTCGCCGGCGGCGAGCTGCCCACGCTCGCGGGGCGGCCGCCGGATCCACGCAGGCCGCCGCGTGGCTGTGCCTTCGCGCCGCGCTGCCCCGCCGCCGATGCGCAGTGCGCGACCCGCACCCCGGTCCACCTCGCCGGCACGCGCCGCGACGAGTGCCATCACCCGGGCGTGCTCGGCCGCTGGCCGCCCGGCGGCCCGCACGCCGGCCCGCCCGACCGGCTCATGCTCCGCGCGCCGACCGCCGCCGACGCGCCCGCGTTCGTGCAGGCGAACACGCCCGGCCCGGCGCTCGTCGTCGAGGACCTCGTCTGCGAGTTCGCCCGCCCCCGCGCGCACCCGTTCGCCTCGCGGCCGGCCGCGCTGCGCGCCGTCGACGGCGTGTCGCTGTCGGTCCCGCACGGCGGCGCGCTCGCGCTTGTCGGCGAGTCGGGCAGCGGCAAGAGCACGCTGCTGCGGATGGTCGTCGGGCTGCAGCGGCCGGCGAGCGGGCGCATCGCGCTCGGGCGCGGCGCGCCGCCGCAGCTCATCTTCCAGGACGCGGGCGCGTCGCTGACGCCGTGGATGGCGATCGGCGAGCAGATCGCCGAGCGGCTGGCGACGCTCGGGGTCCCGCGCGGCGAGCGCTCCGCGCGCGTGCTCGCGACGCTCGCCGCGGTGGGGCTGCCGGCCGAGGCCGCCGCGTCGGTGCCGGTGAAGCTGAGCGGCGGCCAGCGCCAGCGCGCGGCGATCGCGCGGGCGATCGCGGTCCCGCCGGCGCTGCTGTGCTGCGACGAGCCCGTCTCGGCGCTCGACGTCTCGCTCGCCGCGCAGGTCCTCAACCTGCTGTGCCACCTGCGCCGCTCGCTCGGCATCGCGCTCCTGTTCGTCACGCACGACCTCGCGGCGGCGCGGGCGGTCGCCGACGAGGTCGCGGTCATGCGCGGGGGCGTCGTCGTCGAGCGGGGCGCGACCGAGCGGGTGTTTCGCGCGCCCGCGCACGCGTACACGCGCGAGCTGCTGGCGGCCGTGCCGGACGTCCGCTGGAAGGCCGCGTGATGGCTGCCCGCGGCACGGACGCGGTCGTGCGCGCCGAGGCTCGGGCGCTCGCCGCCGTCGCCGCGCCCGACGCGCCCGCGCTCACGCCGCGCCTCGGCGGGCGGCGGGGCGCGGCGCTCGCGGCCGGCCTCTCGACGCGCGGCGTGCGCGGCGCGCTGCTCATGCTCGCCGGGATCACCGCGCTCGTGGTGCTCGCCCCGCTGCTCGCCCCGTACGGCACGAGCGAGATCGCCTCCGCCGGGCCGCTGCACGCGCCGTCGCCGCACAACCTCCTCGGCACGGACGAGATCGGGCGCGACGTCTTCTCGCGCGTCCTGCACGGGATCCGGACCTCGTGGTTGTCGGCGCTCGTCGTGATCGCGATCGGCGCCGCGATCGGCGGCCTCGTCGGTGCGCTCGCGGGCGCCGCGGGCGGCTTCGTCGACCTCGTCCTCATGCGGCTCACCGACCTCTTCCTCGCCCTGCCCGCTCCGGTGCTCGCGATCGCCGTCATCGCGTCGCTCGGCCCGAGCCTGACGAACACGCTCATCGCGCTGAGCATCGTGTGGTGGCCGTGGTACGCGCGGATCGTGCGAGCCGAGGTGCGCACGCAGGCGTCGCGCTCGCATGCCGACGCCGCGCGCCTCGCCGGCGTCGGCCGCACCCGCCTTGTCGCAAAGCATCTGCTGCCCGCCGCGTTCGCGCCCGTCGTCGTGACGATGTCCCTGGACGTCGGCAACCTCATCCTCGCGCTTGCTGGACTGTCGTTCATCGGCCTCGGTGCGCCGCCGCCCGCGCCCGAGCTCGGCGCGATGAGCGCACGCGGCCTGGACTACCTCTTCGGCCATCCGTGGGTGCCGATCGCGCCGGCCGTCGCGGTCGCGCTGCTCGCGCTGGCCGCGAACCTGTTCGGCGATCTGCTCAACCGCCGCCTCGACCAAAGGACATCTCGATGACGCGCACACCCATCGTCCTGACGGCGCTTGTCCTCGGCCTCGCCGTCGCGGGCTGCGGCTCGCAGAAGAAGGCGGGCTCCGGCGCGGGGAACGCGAGCACGAGCGACGTGCTGCGGATCCCGTACCTCGCCGACATGTCGGTGCCCGACCCCGACGTGTTCTACGACGTCGAGGGCAACTCGGTGATCCTCAACACCTACCAGGGACTGCTGAAGTACGCGCCCGACTCGACGAAGATCGTCGGGAACCTCGCGACGACGTGGTCGGTCTCGCGCGACCGCCTCACCTACACGTTCAAGCTGCGCGACGGCGTGACGTTCCACGACGGGACGGCGCTCACGTCCAAGGCTGTCAAGGCGAGCTTCCAGCGGCGCCTGGACGTCGGCCAGGCGCCGTCGTACATGCTCGCCGAGGTCGCGAGGATGTCGACGCCCGACGCCGCGACGTTCGTCGTCAAGCTGCGCAAACGCGTCGCGCCGTTCGAGAGCTACATGGCGTCGAGCTGGGGGCCGAAGATCATCGGCCCCGATGCCATCAAGACGCACGCCGGAAAGGACCACGGCGAGACGTACCTGCACACGCGCGCCGACGGGACCGGCCCGTTCAAGCTCACCGCGTTCGAGCGCGGCCGCCAGTACGTCCTGACGCGCAACGACGGATACTGGGGCGCCAAGCCGTTCTTCCGCGAGGTGCGGCTGAAGATCACGCCGGACATCGGCAGCCAGCGGTTGCAGGTTGTCAACGGCGACCTCGACGCGGTCACCCACTCGTTCCCCGCCTCCGAGCTCGAGTCGCTGCCCGACAGCCTGAAGGTGCTCAAGGAGGACTCGTTCCTGCAGCTCATGCTGTACGTCAACACGAACAAGGCGCCGTTCTCCGACGCCGGCGTGCGGCGCGGGCTGCGCTCGACGATCGACGTCCCGGCGCTCGTCTCGCAGGCCTACTCGGGCACCGCGACGCCGGCGACCGGCCCCTACCCGGCGCAGCTGCTCACCGATCAGCCTACGCTGCCCTACGGCGCGAACACGGCCGACGCCGCGGCGGCCGAGAAGCGCGCGAGCACGCAGCAGATCACGCTCGCGTACACGTCCGACGAGTCGGGCGTGCAGCGGCGCGTGAGCGAGCTGCTCGCGGGCAGCCTCACGCAGGCCGGCTACGACGTGACGCTCAAGGAGGTCCAGCTGCCGCAGGTCTACGGCTACGTCAACGCCCTGGACCAGGCACCCGACCTGCTGCTGTCGACGAACACGCCCGACGGCGCGCACCCGGATCTCTGGGCGCGGATCCTGTTCAGCTCGAAGGGCGGGCTGAACTTCCTCGGCTACAGCGACAAGCGCATCGACGCGCTGCTCGACCAGGCCTACGGCGCGGACAAGGCGAAGGCCGACGACCTCTACCGCGAGGTCGGCCAGCGCTTCGTCGACGGCGACGGGCTGTTCTTCCTCGGCGCGGTCAAGGACGTGTTCGTCCTGCGCAAGGATCTCGACGGCATCTCCCATGTCCTCGCCTATCCGTGGACGCTGGACTACGGCGAGCTGAAGCGAGGCGGTTCGTGATGGGCGGGCTCGTCGCGCGCCGCACCGTCGCGCTGCTCGCCGTCCTGCTCGGCCTGGCGGCGATCGTGTTCCTCCTGCAGACGACGATCGTGGCCGACCCCGCGCGGGCGGTCGTCGGCGCGAGCGCGACCGACGAGGTCGTCGCGGCCAAGCGCCACGAGCTGGGCTACGACAAGCCGCTGCCCGCGCAGTTCACGGCGTTCATGGGACGGCTCGCATCCGGCGACCTGCAGAGCTCGCTGCGCACGCGCAATCCGGTGAGCGAGGACCTCGCGTCGTTCGCGCCTGCGACGATCGAGCTCGCGCTGAGCAGCGCGCTGCTCGCAGCGATCATGGGGCTCGGCCTCGGGCTGCTGCTCGCGGGCGGCGGCCGGGTTGCGCGGGTCGTGCGGGTCTGCCTGATGGCCGGCGCGTCGCTGCCGACGTTCCTCGTCGGCCTGCTGGGGATCGTCGTCTTCTACTCGACGTTCGGCCTGCTGCCGGCGGCGGGTCGCATCGACGACACGCTCGCGATCCCGCAGGGGCCGACGGGCCTGTACGTCCCCGACGCGCTGCTGCACGCCGACCCGGTGATGCTCGCGTCGGCGCTCGCGCACCTCGCGATGCCGGCCTTCGCGCTGGCGCTGCTGCCGGCCCTGGCGATCGCGCGGACGCTGCACGCGTCGCTCGCGCAGGTCATGCGCGAGGATTACGTCCGCACGGCGCGCTCGAAGGGGCTGCGCGAGCGGACGGTGATCCTCCGCCACGCGCTGCGCAACGCGAGCGGGCCGGCGCTGACGATGGGTGGCCTGCAGTTCGGGCTGCTGCTCGGCGGGGTCGTCGTGATCGAGCGGATCTTCGCGTGGCCGGGGCTCGGCCTGTACCTGTCGCAGTCGATCGCCTTCTCCGACCTGCCCGCGATCACCGGCACGACGCTCGTCCTGGGTGCGGCGTACGTGGTCGTGAACTTCCTCGTCGACCTCGCCCAGGCGTGGGCGGAACCACGCATCAGGACGGTCTGACGTGGCCGTCCGGATCCTCGCCACCGAGCTGCCGGGGAGCGGTTCGTGGTCGCGCGTCTGCAGGCGCAGCACGGCGCTGACGATCACCGACGTCGAGGGTGGCGCGAACGTCTCGGCGCTGCTGTATCGCGCGTCCGATCCCGTGGAGCGCTACTGCATGCCCGACACGCTGAAGGCGCAGCACGTGAGCCGGATCACGGCGGGCGTCGCGCTGTACTCCGACATGGGCCGCGTGCTCGCGTCGGTCACGCACGACACCTGCGGCTGGCACGACACGATCACCGGCCACGCGACGGCGGCGCACGTCGCGGCGCGCTGGGGTGCGGTGTCCTACCAAGCGGCGCGCAACGACTGGCGGCGCAGCGCACGCGACGCGCTGCTCGTCGAGCTCGCCAAGCACGGCCTCGGCGCGCGCGACCTCGTCGCGAACGTCAACTTCTTCACGCAGGTGGGGGTGAACGCGGCGGGCGACCTGCGGTTCGTGACGGGGAACTCCCGTGCCGGAGACGTGGTGACGCTGCGCTTCGAGCTCGACACGCTCGTCGTGCTGTCGTGCGTGCCGCACCCGCTCGATCCCGCGGAGGAGTGGGCGCCCGGCCCGGTGGCGCTCGAGCTGGCGTCGATCGGCGCCGCGAGCGACGCGGACGCGGTGCGGCGTGCCTGCCCCGAGAACGAGCGCGGCTTCGCCGCCAGCGAGGAGGCGCTGCGATGACCCCCGGATCCTCGGGCGCGAGCCCGCTCGACCCCGCCGCCGCGCGCGTGTCGGTCGACGTCGACGCCGGCGACGGCTGGACGCACGTGCTCGCCGCCGGCGAGACGCTGCGGATCGTCGACCTGCACGGCAACCAGGCCGTCGACACCCTGTTCTTCGACGCGCACGACTACGCCAACCGCTACAGCGCGGTCGACACGCTGCGCGAGCAGGGCTCCGCGTACCTCACCCTCGGATCCCGCCTGCTGGCGCTCGACGGCGAGCCCCTGGTCACGGTCACCGACGACACGTGCGGCCGCCACGACACGCTGGGCGGCGCCTGCTCCCAGGAGTCCAACGTCGTGCGCTACGGCGAGCACACGCGCCACATGCACGCGTGCCGCAACACGTTCCTCGCGCAAGCGCTCGCCTGGGGGCGGGGCCTGGACAAGCGCGACCTCGGCGCGAACGTGAACTTCTTCATGAACGTCCCGCTGACGCCCGGCGGCGGGCTGACGTTCGAGGACGGCATCTCGGCGCCCGGCAAGCACGTCCAGCTGCGCGCCGACCGCGACACGCTCGTGCTGATCTCCAACTGCCCGCAGCTCAACAACCCCTGCAACGGCTACGACCCGACGCCGGTGCGGCTCGTGGTATGGGGTGCGGACGCGTGATCGAGGTCGTCTCGGCGGGCACGCTGCTGACAGTGCAGGACTGGCCGGGCCGGCTCGGCTACTGGGAGGTGGGCGTCCCGCCGTCGGGCCCGATGGACGACCGCTCGTTTCGGATCGGCAACGTCCTCGTCGGCAACCGGCAAGGCGCGGCGGGCCTGGAGGTCACGGTGACAGGCCCGCGCCTGAGGTTCGCCGAGCCGGCGGTGGTGGCGGTGACGGGCGCGCCGCTCGCCGTCGAGCTCGACGGCGTGCCGGTGGCGCAGTGGTCCGCGCTCGAGGTCCCGGCGGGTGCCCTGCTGAAGCTCGGCGCGATCCGCGGTGTGGGCCTGCGGGCGTACGTGCTCGTGCGCGGCGGCCTCGACGTGGAGCCGATCATGGGCAGCCGTTCGACCTTCGCCGCCGCGCGGCTCGGCGGCGCGCCGCTGCGCAAGGGCGACCGCCTCGCGATCGCCCCCGCTTCGCGTCTCGCGCCGGCTGGCCATTTCGCCAACGCGACCACCCTGCGCGTCGTGCGTGGCCCGCACGGGGCGCCGGACTTCCTCACCCCGGCCGGTCTCGAGCGCCTCCTCAGCGCGACGTGGACGGTCCACCACCACTCCGACCGCACGGGCATCCGCCTCACCGGCCCGTCCCCGGAGTGGGCGCGCGCCGACGGCGGCGAGGCCGGCCTGCACCCCTCGAACATCCTCGACAGCGCGTACGGCGTCGGCACGGTCATGCTGGCCGGCGACATGGCCGTCGTCGTCGGCCCCGACGGCCCGAGCCTCGGCGGCTTCGTCGCGATCGCGCAGGTCATCCGAGCCGACCTCTGGAAGCTCGGCCAGGTCCGCGCCGGCGACGCGGTGACGCTGCATCCGGTCTCGCGCGAGCAAGCGCACGCCCTCCACGCAGCCGCCGAGGGGGAGATCGCCGGGGGGGTGTCTCGTCCTGGTGGCGCTATACGACACCAGAACGAGACACCCCCTCCCGCAACCACGCCCACGACCGTCCTCGACGCGCCCCGCGACGGCTCCGGCGGGCCGCTCACCTTCCGCCGCGCCGGCGAGCGCGGCCTGCTCGTCGAGTTCGGCGAGCCCGTGCTCGACCTGCGCTCGCGCGTGCGCGCCCACCTCCTGCAAGCCGCGCTGACCGCTGAGAACCTCGACGGGATCGTCGACCTCACGCCCGGCGTGCGCTCGCTGCACATCCACCACGACCCGGACCGCCTCCCCACCGCATCCCTCCTCCGAGCGCTGACGGCCATCGAGCGCCAGCTCCCCGATCCACTCACGACCAGGATCGAAGGCCGTGTCGTCCACCTCCCGCTCGCCTGGCGCGAGTCACAGGCGATGAGCGCGGTCGCCAAGTACCAGGCCTCGATCCGCCCCGACGCGCCCTGGTGTCCGGACAACATCGAGTTCATCCGGCGCATCAACGGCCTCCCCGACGAGGCAGCCGTCAAGCGGATCGTCTTCGGGGCGTCCTACCTCGTGCTCGGCCTCGGCGACGTGTACATGGGCGCGCCCGTGGCCGTGCCGATCGATCCCCGCCACCGGCTCGTGACGACGAAGTACAACCCGGCGCGCACGTGGACGCCGCCCAACGCCGTCGGCATCGGCGGCGCATTTCTCTGCGTCTACGGGATGGAGGGCCCCGGCGGGTACCAACTCGTCGGCCGCACCGTCCCCATCTGGCACCCCCGCGACGACCCGCCCTGGCGCCTGCGCCATTTCGACGAGCTGCGCTTCGAGCCGGTGGCCGAGGCGGAGCTGACAGCCCTCCGCGCCGCCAGCGACGACGGGACGTGGTCGCCGCGCATCGAGCGCGGCGGCTTCGAGCTGGCCGAGCACGAGCGCTTCCTCGACGCCAACGCCAGCGCGATCGCAGCCTTCCGCGCGCACCGCGAGGCCGCCTTCGCGCACGAGCGCGGCGCGTGGGAGGCGGCCGCTCTCACACGCTGATCCGGACCGCCCGCCGCAATGGCCCGCGGGGCGAACCGGCGGCGCGGAGTCCTGGACTCGCGGCCAATGGTCGCACCACGCACGAGCGCCGAGAATGCGACCATGAGCGAGGTGGACACCGCACGCCCGCTGTCGGCCTATCGCCCGACGGACGGCTTCTTCGACGAGCTCTTCGGCGCCGACGGCGCGCCGCATCCGCACGCGCTCGCGCTCGCCGAGGCGCTCGAGGCGCTGGGGCCGGATCAGCTCGTCGCGGCCGGTCGGCGCCGCGACACGATCTTCCTGCAGCAGGGGATCACGTTCGACACGACGGGCGAGGACGGCCCGACGCTCGAGCGCCCCTTCCCGCTGGACCTCGTGCCGCGGATCCTGCCGGCAAGCGAGTGGACGCACATCAAGCGCGGTCTCGCCCAGCGCATCCGCGCGCTGAACCGCTTCGTCGACGACGTCTACCACGCGCGCGAGATCGTCCGCGCGGGCATCGTGCCGTGGCGCCTCGTCGTGTCGAGAAGTCACTTCGCCCGCGCCGCCCACGGCATCCGCCCGCCGGGCGGCGTGTACTGCCACGTCGCCGGCTGTGACCTGGTGCGCGACGCCGACGGGTCATGGAAGGTGCTCGAGGACAACGTCCGCACGCCGTCGGGGATCTCCTACGTGCTCGAGAACCGCGTCGCGATGACGCGCCTGCTGCCGGGCCTGTTCAACGAGTACCGCGTAAGGCCCGTCGACCACTACCCGCAGCTCCTGCTCGCCGCGCTCAGAGCCGTCGCGCCGGCCGCCGAGGGCGAGGCGACGGTCGTCGTCTGGACGCCCGGCCCGCTGAACTCGGCCTACTTCGAGCACGCCTTCCTCGCGCGCCAGATGGGCGTCGAGCTCGTCGAGGCGTCGGATCTCGTCGTGCGCGACGATGTCGTCTACATGCGCACGACCGACGGCCTGCAGCGCGTGCACGCCGTCTACCGCCGCCTGGACGACGACTTCATCGACCCGCTCGAGTTTCGCCCGGACTCCGTCCTCGGCGTCCCCGGCCTCATGCGCGCCTACCGCGCGGGCACGGTCGCGCTCGCGAACGCCGTCGGCACCGGCGTCGCCGACGACAAGGCGATCTACCACTACGTCCCCGAGATGATCCGCTTCTACCTCAACGAGGAGCCGCTGCTGCGCAACGTCCCGACGTACCTGCTGTCAGATCCCGACCACCTCGAGGCCTCGCTGAAGCGGATGGACGAGCTCGTCTTCAAGCCGACCGACGGCTCCGGCGGCAAGGGCGTGTTCATCGGCCCGGCGACCCCGAGCGACGAGCTCGCCGGCCTCGCCGACGTCATCCGCCGCTCGCCCGACAAGTGGATCGCCCAGGAGGTCGTGCACCTCTCGACCGTGCCGACGGCCGACGACCGCGGCGTCCTCGCGCCGCGCCACGTCGACCTGCGTCCGTTCGCGGTCTTCGGTGAGACGATCTCGATCGTGCCCGGGGGACTCAGCCGCGTCGCGCTCACCGAGGGGTCGATGATCGTGAACTCCTCGCGTGGCGGCGGCTCGAAGGACACGTGGGTGCTCGAGAACGGCGACGACCACTCAGACCGCGTGCCCGCGCAGCACCCCGAGAGCCTGCCGCCGGCGCTCCCCGACCTGCGCTACGGCGCCTGGACCGGTCAGCAGCAACAGCAACAGCAGCAGTGCTCGCCCGGATAGCGCAGGAGCTGTTCTGGCTCGGGCGCAACCTCGCGCGCGCGGAGCAGACGTCGCGGCTGCTGGACGGCGTCTTCCAGGCCGACATCCAGGGGCGGCCCGAGGGCCGGTCCACGGCGACCCTGTCGTGGGACTCGCTCATGCACATCATGGGCGGCCGCCGCGACCGCGACGTCGCAGACGACCGCGACGCCGTGCTCGACGCGCTCACGCGCGATCCTGACAACCCGGCGTCGGTCGTCGCCTGCGTGGCACGGGCGCGCGAGGGCGCCGCGGCCGTCCGCGACGTCATCTCCGCCGAGATGTGGGAGGCGATCAACACGACGCACCTGCGCCTGCGCGACGGCGACGTCCTCACCCGCCTGCATCCCGGTCCGTACGGGATCTACCAGCACGTCAAGGAGCGCTCGGCGCTGTTCTGGGGGCTGACCGCGCGCACGATGCTGCGCGACGAGGCCAGCGCGTTCCTCATCGCCGGAGGCCGGATCGAGGCCGGCGACATGGTCCTGCGAATGCTGCGCGTCGCGCTGCCGATCGTGCCCGACGGCAACGAGGCAGACGGCCAGGCGATCGCGCTGCTGCAAGCCGTCGGCGGCTTTCAGGCCTACCGCCGCGCGGTTCCCGCCCCGGCGCACGCCAAGCCGGTCGCGCGCTTCCTGCTGTTCGAACGCAACTACCCCGACTCGGTCGTCGCCGCGGTCGACGCGGTCAACGCGTCGCTGCGCACCGCCGACGCGCACCCGCGCAGCTCCGAGCCGATCCTGCGCCTCAGCCGCCTGTCCGCCGACCTCGAGTTTCGCCGCAGCGCGGAGTCCGACGCCGACCTGCGCATCACCTGCCAGGAGGTCCAGCGCGAGCTGGGGCTCGTGGATGCCGACATCGCGCAGCGGTACTTTGGCGGGGCGCGCGCCGCCGTCGCATAGGGACCACCATGCACTTCGCTATCCGCTTTCGCACGGAGTACGTCTACGACGCGCCCGTGTCCGACAACCTCAACGCGCTGCGCGTGCGCCCGGCGACGACCTCGGGCCAGCGCTGCGACGAGTTCACCGTGCGCATCGATCCCGAGGCGCGCGTGGGACGGCACAGCGACTACTTCGGCACCGAGGTGCTCGAGTTCGGCATCGTGCGCCCGCACAAGCGCTTGACGATCGACGTGCGCGCGCGCGTGGTGACGGCTGAGCCGCCCGACCCGCCCGACGTCCCGTGGCCGGCCCTGGACACCGACGCCTACGCCGAGGCCGCCGGCGAGTACCTCCTGCCGGCGCTCGACGAGCCGTCCCCGGAGCTGCTCGACGAGCTCCGCGCGGCCGCGCGCGCGGACACGCCGCTCGCCACGCTGCAGGGCCTCTGCGACCTCATCCCCGACCGCTACGAGTACCGCAAGGGCGCGACGTACGTCGGCTCCACCGTGCAGGAGTTCCTCGAGGCGGGGGCGGGCGTCTGCCAGGACTACGTCCACCTCGGGCTGATCCTGCTGCGCCACAACGGCATCGCGGCGCGCTACGTCAGCGGCTACCTGTGGGCGGCACCCGCCGACGAGGGCGACGACTCGGTCGAGGTCGAGACGCACGCGTGGCTCGAGGCGCTGCTTCCGGGGGAGAACGGCCGCGGCGAGCCGGTCTGGGTCGGCGCGGACCCGACGAACCGCCGGCTCGCGGGCGAGCGCCACGTGAAGATCGGCCACGGCCGCAACTACGGTGACGTGCCGCCGGTGCGCGGCGTCTACCAGGGCGGCGCGACATCGAAGCTCGAGGCGAGCGTCTCGATGACCCGGCTGGACCCGCAGGCGAGCGCCCGCGCGTAAAGCGACCCTAGCCGACGAGCTGTGGCGCCGTGTGCTCGCCTGCAAGGGCGGCCGCTACGCGGGCGTCGCGCGGATGCCGATCGACCCGTTGGTGAACCGAGCGCGCGCCGGTGCCGCGACCCGCGCGGATACCCCGCCTAGCAGGTCACCGTCAGGAAGAACGACCGCGAACTGCTGTCGCTATTGGGCGGCACCCTTACGTTGACGGTGACGCCCTTCGCGTCGCTATCCCAGCCGAGTCCCACCATCCCCGAGAGGATATAGGTGTCGATGGGCGCGCCCAGTGTCGCGTTGAGGGCGCACTTGCGGATGTTGCGGTCGAACAAGACGACGTACTTGCCCTCCTGTTTC
Organism: uncultured Actinomycetes bacterium; assembly: GCA_963743055.1. Lineage (GTDB taxonomy): Bacteria > Actinomycetota > Thermoleophilia > Solirubrobacterales > Solirubrobacteraceae > CADCVQ01. The sequence continues at coordinate 873,932 of CAVUOK010000014.1, forward strand.
TTGGAGCACTGGGTCGCGCCGCGCTTGATCGCGCCGTCGAGCTTGCCTTGACTCGAGCACTGCGCGAACAGCGTCACCGGTGCGGTGGCCTGACGGGGCACCTGGGCCGCTTGGGCGATGCCGTAGCCCATCGCACCTGCCGCGACGGTGGACAGGACCAGCATGGGCAGTCTTGACATGGTGTCTCCGTGAAGGTCGTGGGCTGGTCGGCGGTCCTGTCACCGCGAGCGAGCGTCTTTCACCATTTGGGCACCTGACGTCGTGCGGCGTCGGTCGCAAATTGCCCATGGCTGACACACCCGCTCCCTCGGTCGACAGGCCGTCGACTGAGGGCACCGTACAGAACGGGTTGCTCGTGCGTCAACCGTGCGGACGGCTAAAGAAAGAAAAGTTGAGAAACACTTGCGATCCGCGGAATCGGCGCATTAGGATCGCCGCCATGCCCTCACTCAGCCTGACCCACACTGTGCGAGCCGCGGGTGCCCTGCTGTGCTGCTGCGCGGGCACCGCGCTGTGCGCCGCACCGGCGCACGCCGCCTACACCGACTACCGCTGCGCGACGCTCGCCGGAACCGGGGAGACGTACGCCGATGCCATCGTCATGGCGCATGTCCCACCCTCGCCGATCGTCGGTGTCAACTGCCGGCCGATCACCGGCGACGGCTCCGAGCAGATCCTGCTGTACGGCGGCAAGGACGGCCTCCCGGGCTTTCGATGCACGAGCTTCACCAAGCTCGATCCGCTCCTGAAGACGGGCGTCGGCGCAAACTGCAAACGCGTCGTTCCGGAAAACGGAGGCGAACCCGCGCAGCAGCAGGACCGGAGCGCCAAGAAGACTCGCAAGGCCAAGTCACGCCGCGCGCGCACGCGATAGCGCAACATTCCGACAAGGCCGTGATCCGGTGGCGCCTGGCCCGCCGTCGGAGCGGCGTCCGGCCGCCCGATCGAGCCCGCTTCTCGTGCGAGGCCGGACATCCGCCGACCGTCGCGAAGGGCGCATCCGCCGCGGCTCGACGGTCGGCCGCCGCGGCGCGCTAGACTGCACCGCAGACCTGCCGACGGCGGGTCGTTTTTCTGTCCCCATGCAGTCACGGAGCGCCGAATGGCCCGCGGAGACGTGCGCATCGCTGTGACCCTCGCCTGCGAGGTCTGCAAGCGTCGCAACTACATGACGAACAAGTCCAAGCGCAACAACCCGGATCGCATCACCCTGCGCAAGTACTGCAAGTGGTGCAAGAACCACACGAGCCACCGGGAGACCCGGTAACCGCCCCACCGCACCGCATCTCATGGCTCGAAACCGCCAGCGCGCGAAGGAGCGCAAGCAACGTCTCAAGCGTGACCCGGAACTCGGGCCCGTCGACGACGCCACTGACGAGATCAGCCATCCGTCGCTTGCGGGCGGCGGCGCTCCGCCCGACGACCTCGGGACGGTGCAGCCGATCGACTTCGATGACGAAGACGACGACGGCGAGGCCGGCGCGCTCGAGCCCGAGGATCTCGGGCCCGGGGCCGGAGACGTCGCCGAGCCGCCGGCGAAGCGCCGCAAGGGCGGGCTCTCCCGGATCCCGGGCTTCATCAAGGCGTGCTGGGCGGAGCTTCAGCGCGTGCAGTGGCCGGACCGCAAGCAGGTCGGCCAGGCCACGGCCGTCGTGCTCGGCTTCGTCGTGATCGCTGGCGCGTTCCTCGGCCTCGCCGACGTCGTCGCGCAGCGCATCGTCGACTTCATCCTCTAAGACCCCCGACTTTTCGAGAGCACTCATGTTTCGCTGGTACGTCGTTAACACCTATTCAGGCCACGAGAACAAGGTCAAGCAGAACCTCGAGCACCGCGTGGTCTCGCTGAACCAGAAGCGCAACGTGCGCCAGGTCGTCGTGCCGACCGAGTCCGTGTCCGAGATGAAGGACAACCAGAAGATCACGGTCGAGAAGCGCACGATGCCCGGCTACGTGCTCGTGAACATGGAGCTCAACGAGGACTCCTGGGGCCTGGTCAAGGGCACGCCCGGGGTCACCGGCTTCGTCGGCGCGTCCAACGAGCCGGTCCCGCTCACGCAGTCCGAGGTCGACCGCCTCCTGCATCGCGACATCGTCATCAAGGACCGCATCAAGAAGGCGAGCTTCGTCATCGGAGAGTCGGTCAAGGTCGTCTCGGGCCCGCTGTCTGACTTCTCCGGCGAGATCTCCGAGATCAACGAGGACGCCGCCCGCCTCAAGGTGCTTGTGTCAATCTTCGGCCGCGAGACTCCGGTCGAGGTCGGCTTCGACCAAGTCAAGAAGATCTAGGGTGCCGCCTCCGGCGCCCGGGTCAAAGGAATCACATGGCTAAGAAAGTCCTCACACAGATCAAGCTTCAGGCCGTAGGCGGCCAGGCCAGCCCGGCACCGCCGGTCGGCCCCGCCCTGGGCCAGCACGGCATCAACATCATGGAGTTCTGCAAGGCGTTCAACGCGCAGACCCAGGGCGATGCCGGCACGACGATCCCGGTCGTCATCACCGTCTACGAGGACCGCTCGTTCACGTTCGTCACGAAGACGCCGCCGGCCGCCGTGCTCATCAAGCAGGCGATCGGCATCGAGTCGGGGTCGGCCGAGCCGCATCGCGTGAAGGTCGGCAAGATCACGCAGGCCCAGGTCCGCGACATCGCCGAGCGCAAGTTCGCCGACCTCAACGCCAACGACCTCGACCAGGCGTCCAAGATCATCGCCGGCACGGCACGCAGCATGGGGGTAGACGTTGTCTAGTCACGGCAAGACCTTCCTGGAGGCCCGCGGCAAGGTCGATCGCGAGCGCGAGCACACGCCCGTCGAAGCGATCGCGCTGCTGAAGTCGCTGCCCGGCCCGAAGTTCAACGAGACCGTCGAGGTCCACGTGCGCACGGGGCTGAACGTCCGCCACGCCGACGAGCAGCTGCGCGGCACGATCGCGCTGCCCAACGGCTTGGGCAAGGAGGTCCGCATCGCGGTCTTCGCCCAGGGCGACAAGGCGAAGGAGGCCGAGGAGGCGGGCGCGGACATCGTCGGCGCCGAGGACCTCGCCAAGCGCGTCGAGGAGGGCTTCACCGACTTCGACGTCGCGATCGCGACGCCCGACCTGATGCCGGTCGTCGGCCGGCTCGGGCGCGTGCTGGGCCCGCAAGGCCTCATGCCCAACCCGAAGGTCGGCACCGTGACGATGGACGTCAAGAAGGCGATCCAGGAGTCCAAGGCCGGCAAGGTCGAGTACCGCACCGACCGCACCGCGAACGTCCACCTCGCGATCGGCAAGAAGGACTTCACCGAGCGCCAGCTGCTGGAGAACTACGCGGCGATCATCGACGAGCTGATTCGCGCCAAGCCGTCGGGCGCCAAGGGTCGCTACCTGCGAACGATCACGCTCGCGTCGACCATGGGCCCCGGCGTCAAGGTCGACCCGTCCCGTACCCGCGACATCCTCGAGGAGACCGCCCCGGCGACAGTCGCCTGAGCGTTCATCGAGGCCACCGCAGACCCCGGGCTCGCCGATAACGGCGGGAAGACCCGGCGAGGAGGCTTATGAACCGAGAGCAGAAGGCTGCGGTGATCGAGGAGATCACCGTCGAGATCCAGGAGTCCCAGGCGGTCTTCGCGGTGGACTACCGCGGCATCACCGTCATGCAGGCCGCCGAGCTGCGCGGCAAGCTGCGCGACGTCGACGCGACGCTGCGGGTCGTCAAGAACACGCTCACCGAGCGCGCGGCCGACAAGGCGGGTGCCGAGGGCCTCAAGTCGCTGCTCGCCGGCCCGACCGCGCTGACATTCGTACGCGGCGACGCGGCGACCGCGGCCAAGGCCGTCTCGGACTTCGCGCGCATGACCCAGCTGCTGCCGTTCAAGGGCGGCATCATGGACGGCGAGTCGCTCGCCGCCGAGGACGTCTCGGCGATCGCGAAGCTGCCGTCGCGCGATGTTCTCAACGCGCAGCTCGTGAACATCGTCGCGTCGCCGCTGACCGGCCTCGTGACGAGCCTGTCGAACCTCATCTCGGGGCTCGCGCGCCAGCTGGCGCAGGTCGCCGAGAAGAAGGAGTCCGGTGAGATCCCCGCGGGCGACCCGCCCGCGGCGCCCGCCGCGGAGGCTCCGGCCGAAGCTGAGCCGGAGGCCGCAGCCGAGCCGGAGGCCGCAGCCGAGCCCGAGGCCGCAGCAGCGGAGCCCGAGCCCGTAGCCGACGCCCCCACCGAGCCTGTCGCGGAGGCCGACCCGGCCCCCGCAACCCCAACTGACACTGACGAGAAGGAGTAACCATGGCTACGTCCACAGCAGAATGGATCGAGGAGCTCAAGGGCATCTCGGTGCTCGAGCTCAGCGAGCGCATCAAGGCGCTCGAAGAGGAGTTCGGCGTCTCGGCGCAGGCAGCAGCCGCGGCCCCCGCGCCGGGCGGCGGCGGCGAGGCCGCGGCTCCGGTCGAGGAGCAGTCGACGTTCGACGTCGTCATCACGGCGGCCGGCGACAAGAAGATCCAGGTCATCAAGGTCGTCCGCGCGGCGACGAGCCTCGGCCTGAAGGAGGCCAAGGCGCTCGTCGACGAGGCCCCCAAGGCCGTCCGCGAGGGCGTCGACAAGGACGAGGCCGAGAAGCTCAAGCAGGAGCTCGAGGAAGCCGGCGCGTCCGTCGAGCTGAAGTAGATCGCCGCGGCCCGCGCCGCGCAGGTACCTTCGCGCGACGAAGGAGAGCGGAGGGCGCCCACGCGGCGCCCTCCGTCGTTCAGGCGGGGCTCGGCGGCGGTTCGGGGTTAAGCCGCTCCAGCTTCTCGGTGAGGGTGCGGTGCCACAGGCGCGACTCCTCGCGCCACTGCCGTGACTCCTCGCGCGATTGTCGCCACTCCTCGCGCGACTGCTGCATCGCCTCGCGCGACTGCTGCATCGCCTCGCGGCGCTCCTTCTGCTCCTCTCGAAGCTCCGTCACGAGCGTGCCTAGGATCGTCGTCGCTTGCTGGAGGTAGGTCCGCAGATCCTCGAAGGCGATGCGATTGCGCTCCATCGTGTCATCGAGCCGCGCCATGAGCTCGTGGCCATCGCGCATGTAGTCCTTCAGTGTCTCGTTGCCGCGTTCGATGTTCTCGTTGCTGCGCTCGATGTTGTCGAGGTGCCGATCGACCCGGCGCATCCACTCCTGCTCGTCCATGCGGGCGATTGTGGCACCACAGATGTGCCGCATCAACACCGGATCCGCACATCTCCGTGGCAACTTCCTGACGCCTTTGCGTCATCCTCGACCCGGTGCCCGACGCCCTCAACGTCACCGCGCTGCGCAAGTCCTACGGATCGGCGGTCGCGCTCGCGGGCGTCGACCTGCGCGTCGGCGTCGGTGAGCTCGTCGGGCTGCTCGGGCCCAACGGCGCCGGCAAGTCCACGCTCACGAAGATCGCGTGCGGGCTCGTCCAGCCGACCGCCGGGCACGTCGAGGTGCTCGGCCACCCCTGCGGCAGCAAGGCGGCGCGCGCGCAGACGGGCTACCTCGCGGAGCTCTTTCGCTTCCCCGGCTGGGCCACCGCCGACGAGGTGCTCGTCCTGCACCAGCGTCTCGCGCGCTCGCCCGGGGGCGAGCCCGAGCGCGCGCACCTGCTCGACCTCGTGGAGCTCTCGCAAGCGGCGAATCGGCGGGTCGAGGCGATGTCGAAGGGCATGCAGCAGCGCCTCGGGATCGCGCAGGCGCTCGTCGGCGACCCGCGGCTCGTCCTGCTCGACGAGCCCACGAGCGCGCTCGACCCGGCCGGCCGGCGCACCGTCCGCGAGCTGCTCGACGGCCTGCGCCAACGCGGCGTCGCCGTGCTGCTGAACTCGCACCTGCTGTCCGAGGTCGAGCTCGTCTGCGACCGCGTCGTCATCGTCGACCGCGGCGCCACGATCGCCGAGGGCGCGCCCGCCGATCTCGTCGTCGCCGGCGGCGTCGAGATCGAGACGGCGTCCGGCCCCAGGCGCTACCCCGACGCCGGCCGCGAGGACATCCCCGACCTCATCGCCGAGCTCGTCGCCGACGGCGAGCGGATCTATGGCGCGCGCGTCGTCGCGGGCTCGCTCGAGGACACCTACCTGCACCTCGTCGGAGCGCAGGAAGGATGACCGCGCTCACGCCGGCATCCGGGTCGCGCAGCGGCGCGGCGGCGGTGAGCGAGGTGCTCGTCGACCTGCGCATCGTCGCCGGCTACGCGCTGCGTGAGGCCCTGCGACGCAAGGTCTTCGTGGTCGTCGTCGTGCTGACGCTCGCATTCCTCGCGCTCTACACCTACGGCTGCGAGCAGGCCTTCGACGAGGTGACGCGCTTCGGCGGAGGCGGCGGCGGCGCGCCGGTCGACATCGAGGAGGAGGTCCTGACCGGCTCCACGCTGCTCGGCCTCGCGATGTTCGTCACGCTCTTCCTCGGGACCGTCATCGCCGTGTTCGTGACGCTCAACGCGGTGCGCGGCGACGCCGAGCGCGGCCTGCTGCAGCCGATCGTCGTGCGCCCGATCGGCCGCTCGACGCTGCTGATCGCGCGCTTCCTCGCAGCCGGCGCCGTGTGCGTCGCCTACGTGCTGGCCGTCTACGCGGCGGCGCTCGTGCTGACGAACGCGACCGGCGGCTACTGGCCCGACAACCCGCTGTACGGCGCCATGGCGCTGGCGCTCGCGGTGCTCGTCGTCGTGGCGATCGCGCTGCTCGGCACGACGCTGCTCTCCTCGACGGCCAACGGGATCGCGATCTTCATGGTCTTCGGCGCCGGCCTCGCCTCGGGCCTGATCGGCCAGATCGGGTCGGCGCTGGACTCGTCGGCGCTCGAGCGGATCTCCTCGATCGCGTCGTGGGCGCTGCCGTTCGAGGCGATCTACCAGGACGGCCTCCACGCGCTGACGGCGGATGTCAAAGGCGCCACGGGCGTGATCGTCCAGCTCGGCCCGTTCGGCGGAGCCCAGGACGCGGGCCCGCTGCTCATCCCGTACATCCTCGTCTACCTCGTCGTCGTCGGCTTCGTCGCCAACCGGATCTTCACCCGCGCCGACCTTTAGGGCCGCTACTCCGCGTCCTCCGGCAGGGCGTCGGGATAGGCGATGACCTCGACGTGGTGCTCGCCGGGCGCGTCGAGGTAGAACGAGCGGCTGCCGTCGCGGTGCGGGGCGATCACCACGCCATGCTCGCGGGCCAACCGCTCGAGCTCGAGATCGGAGACCTTGAACGCGAGGTGGTCGGGATGCTCGTCGGCGACGACGAACGCGAGCTTCGCGCCGCCCGCCTCGAGCAGGCCCCAGGTCTCGTCGGCGTACACCACGCGCGCGTCCGGCACCGTTCGCGCCCACCACTCAAGGGCCGCGGCGACGTCGGGCACCCGCAAGGCGACATGGTCGAACAGCACGATCCGGACGATAAGGCCTTGAGGTGCGGACTTCCCGAATGTGCCGTTACGCGCTACATTGCCGGGGTCGACCGATAGCCGCAGCCGCCTCCCGAATGGGTTTCGCGCCCACATAGCGCGAACTTCGAGGCGGGGTCCGTGAGCGTCGACCGTCCCCTAGCGGGGACCGCATCTTGCTGTGCTATCTTTGGCAGTCCGCGCCTGAAGGCCTATGGCCGCGGCGCCCGCCCAGCATGCATCCCCTCCGACCCCTTGAGGAGTCGCCGCCTTGCCCCGTACCGACGCCCCGCGTACGCGCCGCACTTTCGCGCGCCTCGAACGAGTTCATGACGTCCCCAACCTCATCGACATCCAGCGCCGCTCGTTCGAGTGGCTGACTGATCCTGAGAAGGGTGGCCTCCGCGAGACGATCTCCGACATCTCGCCGATCGAGGACTACACGGGCAACCTCGCCGTCGACTTCGGCGAGTTTCACTTCGACGATCCGGTCGCGTCGATCGAGGAGTGCCGCGAGAAGGACCTGACCTACGCGCGGCCGCTCACGGTCACCGTCGCGTTCGTCAACCGCGAGACCGGCGAGATCCGGGAGCAGTCCGTGTTCATGGGCGACTTCCCGTGGATGACCGAGCGGGGCACGTTCATCATCAACGGCACGGAGCGCGTCGTCGTCACGCAGCTCGTCCGCTCGCCAGGCGCCTACCTCATGGAGGCCAAGGACCGCGAGAAGCAGGTCTTCATCGCGAACCTCATGCCGGCTCGCGGCTCGTGGCTCGAGCTCGAGATCGACAAGAAGGGCAAGGTCTTCGTCCGCATCGACCGCAAGCGCAAGCTGCCGGTCACGGTGCTGCTGCGCGCGATGGGCTACGCGACCGACGAGGAGATCTCGGACCTCTTCGAGGACTCGCTCTACATCCGCAACACGATCGAGGCCGACACCGAGCCGACGAAGACCGAGGAGGGCGCGCTCGTCGAGCTCTTCAAGAAGCAGCGCCCCGGCGAGCCGCCGTCGGTCGACAACGCCCGCGCGCTGCTGCACCAGCTCTTCTTCGACCCCAAGCGCTACGACCTCACGCGCGTCGGGCGCTACAAGCTCAACGCCCGCCTCGGCCTCGACATCGACCTCGAGACCCGCACGCTCACGCACGACGACATCCTGGCGCTGGTCAAGGAGCTCGTCTCGCTGCCGCGCCTGCTCGGCGTGCCCGAGCACCCCGAGGTCGAGATCAAGGACTACGCCGCCGAGGCCTCCACGTACCCGCGCGAGCCGGTCGCCGAGCACCTCGACGAGTACGAGCACTTCGGCAACCGCCGCCTGCGGACCGTCGGCGAGCTCATCCAGGAGGCCTTCCGCATCGGCCTGTACCGGATGGAGCGCGTCGTGCGCGAGCGCCTCACCACCGAGGACGCCGACACGATCACGCCGCAGACGATCATCAACATCCGCCCGGTCGTGGCCGCGCAGAAGGAGTTCTTCGGCTCCTCGCAGCTCAGCCAGTTCATGGACCAGACGAACTCGCTGTCCGGCCTGCGCCACCGCCGCCGCCTGAGCGCCCTCGGCGCCGGCGGCCTCACGCGCGAGCGCGCGCCGATCGAGGTGCGCGACGTGCACCCGACCCACTACGGCCGCATGTGCCCGATCGAGACCCCGGAGGGGCCGAACATCGGCCTGATCGGCTCGCTGTCGAGCTACGCCGAGGTCTCCGAGCACGGCTTCGTGACGACGCCCTACCGCGTCGTCAAGGACGGCGTCATCACCGGCGAGGTCGTCCACTACGACGCCACGCAGGAGGAAGAGCTCAAGATCGCCCAGGCGAACCACCCGGTCGACGACAAGGGCAAGCTCCTCGGCGACGAGGCCGTCTGCCGGACGCTCGCCGGCCAGTACGTCACCGTCGACCCGAGCGCAGGTCGACCTCATGGACGTCTCGCCCGAGCAGATCTGGTCGGTCACCACGGCGATGATCCCGTTCCTCGAGCACGACGACGCCAACCGCGCGCTGATGGGCTCGAACATGCAGGCGCCAGGCGGTGCCGCTCCTGAAGACCGACGCCCCGATCGTGGGCACCGGCATGGAGCGCCGCGCGGCGCTGGACACCGGCGACGTGCTGCTGGCCCGCAACGCCGGCACGATCTCCTACGTCGACTCGACGCGGATCGAAGTCGAGACGCGCGGAGGGCTCGAAGGACGAGTACGACCTCGACAAGTACCGCCGCTCCAACCAGGGCACGCTCATCCACCAGAAGCCGATGCGTGCGCTCCGGCGACGTCATCGAGGAGGGCGGCGTGCTCGCCGACGGCTCGGCGACCGACCACGGCGAGATGGCGCTCGGCAAGAACCTGAAGATCGCCTTCATGTCCTGGGAGGGCTACAACTTCGAGGACGCGATCATCCTCTCCAAGCGCCTGGTCAAGGACGACGAGCTCACCTCGATCCACATCGAGGAGTACGAGATCGACGCCCGCACGACGAAGCTCGGCGACGAGGAGATCACCCGCGACATCCCGAACCGCTCGGAGGAGTCGCTGCGCAACCTCGACGACCGCGGCATCGTCCGCGTCGGCGCCGAGGTCGGCTCGGGCGACCTGCTCGTCGGCAAGGTCACGCCGAAGGGCGAGACCGAGCTGACGGCCGAGGAGAAGCTCATCCGCGCGATCTTCAAGGAGAAGGCGCGCGAGGTCCGCGACACGTCGCTGAAGGTGCCCCACGGCGAGGGCGGCGTCGTCATCGACGTCATGACCTTCGGGCGCGACGAGGGCGACGACCTGCCGCCGGGCGTCAACCACCTCGTGCGCGTGTTCGTCGCCAAGAAGCGCAAGATCTCCGAGGGCGACAAGCTCGCCGGCCGCCACGGCAACAAGGGCGTCATCTCGAAGATCGTCGACGAGGCCGACATGCCGTTCATGGAGGACGGCACGCCGGTCGACGTCATCCTCAACCCGCTCGGCGTGCCGAGCCGCATGAACGTCGGCCAGCTCCTCGAGACCCACCTCGGGTGGGCCGCCGCCGAGGGCTGGTACGACGACGGCACCGAGGCCTACAAGATCGCCCAGGCGCAGCGGACGGCCGACGGCCGCCCGGGCAAGGTCTACACGGCGACGCCGGTCTTCGACGGCGCGTCCGTCGCGGACGTCGACAACGCGCTCGTGAAGTGGCAGGACGAGCACACGGGCCGCATCCGGATGGACATCGACAAGTCCAAGACGGCCGGGATCCGGGCGTCGGGCAAGTTCACGCTCTACAACGGCCGCACCGGCGAGCCGTTCGAGCAGCAGGTGACGGTCGGCTACATGTACATCCTCAAGCTGCTGCACCTCGTCGACGACAAGATCCACGCCCGCTCGACCGGCCCCTACTCGCTCGTCACCCAGCAGCCGCTGGGCGGCAAGGCGCAGTTCGGCGGCCAGCGGTTCGGCGAGATGGAGGTCTGGGCGCTCGAGGCGTACGGCGCGGCGTACACGCTGCAGGAGATGCTGACGATCAAGTCCGACGACACCGTCGGGCGCGTGAAGGCCTACGAGGCGATCGTCAAGGGCGAGAACATCGCCGAGCCGAGCATCCCCGAGTCGTTCAAGGTCCTGCTCAAGGAGATGCAGTCGCTGGCGCTCGACGTCAACGTCGTCTCCGAGGAGGGCGCTCGCGCCGAGATGCGCGACGAGGACGACGACCTGCTGCGGGCCGCCGAGGAGCTCGGCATCGACCTGTCCGGCGTGCGCGCCGGCGCGGTGGAGGCCGGGGCTCCCGAGGCCGAAGTCGAGGTCGAGACCGCCGAGGCGGAGCCCGACGTGGTCGACGTGCCGGTCGACCTCGCCGACGACATCGAGGTGCCGGACCTCGACGACGACGAGGTCCTCATCGACCCGGACATCGACGTCGAGGTCGAAGCCCCCGCGGAGACGTAGGCCGCCCGCAGGTCCGTAGCTCCGATCACGCACGCGGCGCTTGAACGAGCGCCAATCCGGGCCCCGCTCAGCCCCGGGGCCCAACCCCCCAGCAGAGGACTCACCTTGATCGACATCAACAACTTCGACGCCATCGAGATCGCCCTTGCCTCCTCGAAGCAGATCCGTGGCTGGAGCTCCGGTGAGGTCACCAAGCCGGAGACGATCAACTACCGCACCCTGAAGCCCGAGAAGGACGGCCTGTTCTGCGAGCGCATCTTCGGTCCGACGAAGGACTGGGAGTGCTACTGCGGCAAGTACAAGCGCGTCCGCTACAAGGGCATCGTCTGCGAGCGCTGCGGCGTCGAGGTCACGCGCTCGAAGGTCCGCCGCGAGCGGATGGGCCACATCGACCTCGCCGCCCCGGTCAGCCACATCTGGTTCTTCAAGGGCGTCCCGAGCCGCATCGGCTACCTGCTCGACATGGCTCCGAAGGAGCTCGAGAAGGTCCTGTACTTCGCCGCGTCGATCGTGACGTGGGTCGACGACGAGGCGCGCGAGCGCGACACGGCCGACCTCGAGGTCAAGGTCAACGAGGTGCTGGACTCCTACGCCGCCGAGCGCGAGGAGCGCGTGCTCGAGCTCAAGGAGCAGCAGGCGCGCCGCGAGGCGTACCTCACCGAGGCGACGGCACGCAAGGCAAGGACTTCGACGACGAGGACCACATGTGGGCCGAGGCCCTGGACCTCGACATCAAGAAGCTCGACGACGACGAGCGCGCGAAGCTCCTCAAGGACCTCAAGAAGACGTTCGAGTCGGACATCTCCGACACCGAGGCGTACATCGAGGACGCCGCCGAGCGCATGCGCCAGGTCTGGGAGCTCTTCAAGGACATGGAGCCCAAGCGCATCGAGCACGACGAGACGATCTTCCGCGAGCTCAAGGAGCGCTTCGGGTCGCCGTACGGCTTCGGCGAGTACTTCCGCGGCGGCATGGGCGCGGAGGCGATCCGCGACCTGTTGCAGCAGGTCGACCTCGAGGCCGAGGCCGAGGAGCTGGGCGAGATGGTCCGCACCGCCAAGGGCCAGAAGCAGGCCCGCGCGGTCAAGCGGCTGAAGGTCGTCGCGGCGTTCATCTCGTCGGGCAACCGCCCCGAGCAGATGGTGCTCGAGGCCGTCCCGGTCATCCCGCCGGAGCTGCGCCCGATGGTCCAGCTCGACGGCGGCCGCTTCGCGACCTCCGACCTCAACGACCTCTACCGCCGCGTCATCAACCGCAACAACCGGCTCAAGCGGCTGCTCGACCTCGGCGCGCCGGAGATCATCGTCAACAACGAGAAGCGCATGCTCCAGGAGGCCGTCGACGCGCTGTTCGACAACGGCCGCCGCGGGCGCCCCGTCACCGGCCCGGGCAACCGGCCGCTGAAGTCCCTGAGCGACATGCTCAAGGGCAAGCAGGGCCGCTTCCGCCAGAACCTGCTCGGCAAGCGCGTGGACTACTCGGGCCGCTCGGTCATCGTGGCCGGCCCGTACCTCAAGCTGCACCAGTGCGGGCTGCCGAAGCTCATGGCGCTCGAGCTGTTCAAGCCGTTCATCATGGCCCAGCTCGTCGAGCGCAAGGCGGCGCAGAACATCAAGGCCGCCAAGAAGATGGTCGACTCGATGATCCCCGAGGTGTGGGACGTCCTCGAGCAGGTCATCCACGAGCACCCGGTGCTGCTCAACCGCGCGCCGACGCTTCACCGCCTGGGCATCCAGGCGTTCGAGCCGGTGCTCGTCGAGGGCAAGGCGATCCAGGTCCACCCGCTCGTCTGCCACGCGTTCAACGCGGACTTCGACGGCGACCAGATGGCGGTCCACCTGCCGCTGTCCGCCGAGGCGCAGGCCGAGGCGCGGATCCTGATGCTCTCGAGCGAACAACATCCTGTCGCCGGCGCACGGGCAGCCGCTCGCCACGCCGACGCAGGACATGATCCTCGGCGCCTACTACCTCACGTACGGCCCCGACGACGAGGAGCTCAAGAAGGTCGACCGCGCGACGCACGAGCCGCGGCCGCACTGCTTCCGCACCGCGCAGGAGGCCGAGCTGTCCTACGAGCTCGGCGGCGTCAAGCTGCACGACCTCGCCGAGTTCCGCCCGCTCGGGCGCGAGGGCGGCCACGTCCTCACGACCGTCGGCCGGATCATCTACAACGACCGCATCGAGCGGGCGCTGCTCGAGGCGATGGGCGACGAGTTCGACCCCAAGCAGTACGAGTTCGTCAACACGTCGATGAAGAAGCGCGACACGACGGAGCTCGTCGACCAGCTCGTGCAGACGTACGGCGCGACGACGATCTCCCAGGTGCTCGACGCGTTCAAGGACCTCGGCTTCGAGTTCGCGACGAAGGCCGGCATCACGATCTCCAAGAACGACGTCGTGATCCCGCCCTCCAAGGGCGAGATCGTGAAGTCCTACGAGGAGAAGGTCGCCGAGCTCACGTCGCAGTACGACATGGGGCTCATCACGCAGGAGGAGCGCCACGAGGCGGTCGTCGAGCAGTGGAACGCGTGCACCGAGGAGGTCGCGGACGCGATGGTCGCGAACCTCGACGTCCTGAACCCCATCTTCATGATGGCCAACTCGGGTGCCCGTGGCTCGTTCAAGCAGATCCGCCAGCTCGCCGGGCATGCGCGGCCTGATGGCCAACCCGAAGGGCGAGATCATCGAGCGGCCCGTGAAGGCGAACTTCATGGAGGGCCTCGACGTGCTCGAGTACTTCACCTCGACGCACGGCGCGCGCAAGGGCTTGGCCGACACGGCCCTGCGCACCGCCGACTCCGGCTACCTGACGCGCCGTCTCGTCGACGTCGCGCAGGACGTCATCATCCGCGAGCCCGACTGCGGCACCGAGGAGTACATCGAGCTCGCGCTCTACAAGGAGACCGGCGACCTCAACGACAACATCCTCGGGCGCTACGCGGCGTACGACATCACGACCAAGCGCGGTCGCGTCATCGTCGAGAAGGCCAAGCAGATCGACCGCGCGGAGCTCGCCGACCTGATCGAGTCCGCGACGGGCGACCAGCTCAAGACCGACCACCACGGCATCGTCAAGATCGCCGTGCGCTCGGTGCTGAAGTGCGAGGCGACAAGCGGCGTGTGCCAGGCGTGCTACGGCCGCTCGATGGCGTCCGGCCAGACCGCCCAGATCGGCGACGCGGTCGGCATCATCGCCGCGCAGTCGATCGGCGAGCCCGGCACGCAGCTGACGATGCGCACGTTCCACACCGGCGGCGTCGCCGGCGCGGACATCACGCACGGCCTGCCGCGCGTCGTGGAGCTGTTCGAGGCGCGCAAGCCGAAGGGCCTGGCGAAGATCGCCGAGCAGGACGGCACGATCGCGCTCGAGGAGACCGACAAGGCGCTCACCGTCGTCATCACCGACGACGCCGGCGAGGAGCACCGGCACACGTTCCCGCGCCGCACGCGCGTGTTCGTCGAGCCGGGCCAGCGCGTCGAGGCCGGGCAGCAGCTCAACGAGGGCTCGCTGTACCCGCACGAGCTGCTGGCGATCCGCGGCCGCACGGAGACCGAGCAGTACCTCGTCAAGGAGGTGCAGGAGGTCTACGTGTCCCAGGGCGTGGACATCAACGACAAGCACATCGAGCTCATCGCGCGCCAGATGCTCAAGAAGGTGCGCGTCGACCAGAAGGGGGACACGGACTACCTGCCGGGTCAGTTCGTCGACCGCTTCGAGTTCGCGCGCGTCAACAACGAGATCATCGCCAAGGGCGGCGAGGCCGCGCAGTTCGAGGACATCATCCTCGGCATCACGAAGGCCTCGCTGAACACGGACTCGTTCCTGTCGGCCGCGTCCTTCCAGGAGACGACGAAGGTCCTGACGGATGCCGCGCTCGAGGGCAAGATCGACCGCCTGAACGGCCTGAAGGAGAACGTCATCATCGGGAAGCTCATCCCGGCGGCGACGGGCCTGAAGCGCTACCGGCGGATCGAGATCGAGCCGTCCGAGCCGCTGCCGCGTGCGATGGACGACGTCGGCCTGCTCGACCAGGACGAGATCGCCGCGGAGCTCGGGCTCGGCGACGGCGACGGCCTCGGCGGGTTCGGGGCGGCGTTCAACGACGACATCGCGTCGCTCGAGGAGATGGGCACCGGCGGAGGCGACACGGGCTTCGCCGAGGAGCTCGCCGACCTCGACATCCCCAACGAGTAGCGCGCGTTCGCGTGGGAGCGCCCGTCCCGGTTGCCGGGGCGGGCGCTTCGCGTTGTCAGGAGTGCTTGGCCGTGAAGCTCTGGCTGCCGGAGCAGTTGCCGACCGACAGCTCGACGCGGCCGTCTTGGACCTTGCGCCCGACGAGGCGCCCGCGGATGCGGATCGCGGTGTCCTTGCCCGGCGTGGCGGCGCCCACGAAGTGCCCGTCGGGTGCGATCTTCACCTTGTTGAGGATCGCGGTGCCGATCTGGGTCGTGAACTGGCCGGCCGTGATCCCCGGGCAGAGCATCGGCACCTTCGCGTTGAGGTCGCGCAGCTCGCGGCCCTTGGACGCGATCCGGAACGTGATCGACTTAAGGCCCGACCCGCTGCCCTTGTAGCTGCCGCTCGCGCGCGACGACGTGCTCCAGTTGCGCGCCCGCTTGACGTTGATCGTCTTGGCGGGGCTGGTGGTCGTCTGCGAGCCGGCCGTGACCGCGGCGCGCAGCTGCTGCTCGCCGCGCGCGAGGACGACGACCGCCTCGGCCTTGCCCGCCGAGGCGCTCGTCGTGGCGACCTTGCTCCAGCCGCTGCCGGACTTGCGCTCGATGACCGTCTGCGTGCCGGTGGGCGCTCCTGCGAGCGCCACGGACACGATGAACGGATAGCCCTCGTAGGCCTTCTGCGGGACGGTGAGCGCGGGCTGCACGGGCGAGCGCAGCGTGAAGGTGAGGACGGGGCCGCTCTCGTAGCTGCCGGGACAGTCGAGGCACAGGCGGTAGACCTGCCAGTAGTACGTGCCGGGCGTCTCCTGGATCCGCGGTGGCGGGCCGCCGGCACCGAGCCCGGCCTTGCAGGTGCCCGCAGGTCCGGCCGGATCGCGCAGGCTCGGGTTGCGGGTGCCCTGCAGGCGGCCGTCGGGACCGACCGCGGGAGACGAGGACATGCTCACGCCGTAGTCCGTCGGGCCGCCGAACACCGGGATGAAGCCGTTGTCGGCGATCCGGTACTCGGGGCACGTGTACGTCACCGCGATGGCGTCCGGGTCGACCGGCAGCGTGGCGCCGTTGGCGGGCGTGAGCGGGGCGAACGGCGCGTCGCCGGGGAGCGCCGCGGCGCCGGAGGGCACCGCGAGGACGCACGCGAACACGAGCAGCGCTACGAGCCGGCCTCGCATAGCGCGAGATCGTAGCTCGCGTGCCGCGCCGATCGCAGGCGACCCGCGCACCGGTCGCGCCATCGCGCCGGCGTCACCGGCGGCGGGCGAGCACGACGCCGAGCAGGAGGCCCGCCAGCGCCCCGATCACGACGTACGCCGCGGGGCTTGCGAGCGTCTCGCGCAGCTGGCCCGGCGCGGGCGCCCCGTAGGCACCCGTGTAGGCCTGGCCGGCGGGGGCACCGTTGCTCGCAGGCTCGCCGCCGTCGTGCTTGCCACGCACCTTCGCGAGCGCGCGCTCGCGCGCCGCATCGACCTTCGCGTGCGCACGGTCCATGGCCTCGTCGACCTTCGCGCTCGCGCTCTCCTTCGCGTCCTCGACCTTCGCGTGCGCGCGGTCCATGGCCTCGTCGACCTTCGCGGTCGCGCTCTCCTTCGCGTCCTCGACCTTCTCCATCGCGCGTGCCTTGACGTCGGTCTTGGCGGCGAGCGCCTCGACCGTCTCGCCGAGCTCCTCGCGCGTCTGCTCGATGTCCTTGCGGATCTCATCCGGGCCGCGCTTGTGCTCGGTCAGCTCCGGCCCGCTTGTGCGCGCTGCTTCGCCCATTGCACGTCCTCCTTCACGGTGTCGACGGTCTGCTCGGGAACCGGAGGCGTGGCCTCCGTCACTTGCTTCTTGCCGCCGAGCGCCAGCGCGCCCGCGACCGCGCCGTACAGCGCCGCGACGACGAGCGCCGCAAGCCAGGGCGCTATCGCCGTGGCGAGCACCAGCACGACGCACGCGGTCAGCGTGGCGAACGCGAAGAAGCCCAGGAGCCCGGCGGCCCCGAACATCCCCACGCCGAGCCCCGCCTTGCGGCCCTTCTGGCCGAGCTCCGCCTTGGCGAGCTCGATCTCCTGCTGCACCAAGGTCTTCGTCTGCTCCGTCAGCTGCTTGACCAGATCCGATACGGGTTGGTCGCGCAGCGCGGAGCCGTTGTCGTCGTGTCGCATCGGGTCTCCCGGTTGATCGCTTGCGCAGGGATTACCCCCGCTGCGGACCGCCGACACCGCTGGCGCGGCGCCGCTCGGCCGGCGCCGAGCCCGTGTGCGAACGCGCTCCCGCGCGACCGGCGCGCACGAAAAACCCGCTCCGCATGCATAGAAATTGCGCAACTGCGGTGGCGGAGTGTTTCTGTATAACGCGTCGCGTGTGCGGTGTCTCGCGGGACGGCAATCGACTTCAACCGCCGCACGTGGTGGTGGTGCGCGCCGCGGACACGATCGACCACGAGTCCTGGGGCCATGCGGGCACCGTGCATGATGTACGCGCTGCGCTGGACGGTGCGGGTCTGCGTTGTAGTGAGGTGCTCGCCGAGAGCGCGTCGGACCTCGACGAGCTGCGCGATCCCGGCGTGATCGTCTTTGCGCACGCGCGCCACTTGCGGGTCGCGTCCGGCGAGCGTGTGCCCTTGGTCACACTGCTCGAGGAGCGGGGCATCGCCTTTGTGGGCTCCGGAACAGAAGGGCAGCGCTCCCGCCTGAAGATGCGGATGAAGACGATCCTCGGGCTCCTCGGGATGCCGACGCCGCGGTGGGCGCCGCTGCGGGGGGACGAGGCCCTCGATCTGCGCTTTCCGATCGTCGTCAAGCCCAACGACGGCGGCAGCAGCATCGGCGTGCTGCGGGTCGAGGATCGCTCGGCGCTCGCGGCGCTGCGGCTTTTGAACGATGGCTCGCTGTTCGCCGAGGAGTGGGTGCGTGAGCGCGAGTACACGGTCGCGGTCATCGGCAACGGTGACGGCCGGCGGGGCTTTGGTATCGAGATCATCGTGCGAGACGGCGACGCGTTCCTGACCACCGAGTGCAAGGACGTGGGTGCGCAACGCGTGGCGATCGCCGATTCGGTGACACGCCGGCGAGTGGAGTCCCTCGCCGTCGCGGCCGCAGCAGCAGTCAGCGTGGATGACTGGTGCAGGGTGGACATCCTCCAGGATGCCGACGGTGCCATGTACGTCATCGACGTCAATGCGCTGCCCGGGCTGCGCGCTCGCGTCAGTGATTTCCCGGTGTGCCTGAGGCTTCGTTGCGCCGCTACGCATGCGGAGACGGTCCTCGTTGTCGTGGGCGTCGGGCTGCTGCGGCGCGGGCTCGCCCTTCCGCCAAGCGTGGCAGCGGCGCACGCGAAGGTGCTCGGCCCGGTGGCGCACGGCATCGGCGGCGCGGCGCCGGGCGCGTGCCGTCCGCACCAACTCAGTCTTGACGTCTGACGCAACGCGACGGTGACGTGTCGTGGGTCGAGGCAACTATTTCGCGACGGGGGAGACGACGGTGAGAGGGCTCACAATCGACAGGATCGCGTCGCCGGTGGCCGACGCGTGGGTGGCCACGTCCGGCGACGAGGAGGTCGAGTACTCCTACGGCGGAACGAGGAAGGTGGCGCCCGGGACGTCCGACGAGGCGACCGAGCGCCAGCTCGTCGACCTGATGCGCTACGAGAGCCACCTGAAGAACCGGCTGATCAACTGCGCGCTGGCCGACGGCGCGCTCGATCATCTCGCGAGCGACCTGCCTCCCGGCTTCGTCACGAGCCGAGTCGGGGGCGCGCGCTGCCTGTTTCGTCCGCGGGACGCGCACATCGATGCGATCCTGTCCGACCCGGCCCACGAGGACTTCGAGGCGACGATCGCGATCCTCTTCGAGCAGGTCGGGGCGCTGCTCGAAGCGCGCGCAGGGAAGATCAAGCTCACCCCCGACTTCGGGAAGTTCTCCGGCGTTGCGGACATCCTGCACCGGTTCACGCCGCATGTCCTCGGCATCCGCCGCGAGGCCGGTGGTTGCGGGGGCAAGGCCTCGTACACGACGACCGGCATCATCGCCGCGCTGGACTTCATCAACATCTGCGCTGACCCGGGCCGCCCCGTCACGGTGATCGGCTCCGACGGCGCGCTCGGCGTCGACATCACCCGCGAGCTCGCGGGCCGCGGGTTTCACGATCTCGCGGTGGCCGACCTGTCCTACGGCGCAGACGCCGAGACGATCTCGGTGTCCAACGGGACGCTGAGAAAGCTCGACGTGCTCCCATCCGAGCACGGGCGCTTCACGCTCGAGTGCCTGCGGCGCGGCGGGGTGATCGTGCCCGCCACGCACGGCGGTGAGCTCGCCCTCTCCGACGTGGCCGCGATCCCGCGCGGCACGACGCTGGCGCTCGCGCACAACCTCGCGCTCCCGCCGGGCAGCCACGGACGCGATCTCGCCGCGCGGATGCAGCACCTCGGCGTCGAGCTCATCCCCGGCCAGGTGCTGACGCTCGGCGGCGCGCTGACCTCACGCATCGAGTGGTACTCCCGCGCCGCGGGCGTCGCGCTGTTCGACAAGCCGCTGGCGCACGACGTCGTGCGCGCCACGGTCGGCCACCTCATGGCGGCGATCGGACCCGCGACGGCCGGGCGCTCCCTCTACGACCGGATGTGCGCATGTGCGAGCTTCGACCCTGGTCAGCACTAAGGAGGAGCACCGTGGACCTCAGGCCGTTTCACATCGCGTTCCCGGTCGCCTCGCTGGAGGACACTCGCGCGTTCTACGGCGGCGTGCTCGGTTGCCCGGAGGCGCGCAGCACGGACAACTGGGTGGACTTCGACCTCTACGGCAGCTCGGTGTCGGCCTACCTCCACCCCGAGGAGGCGACTCGGGAGGTCCCCTCCAACCTCGTCGACGTGGATGACGCGCCGAAGCGCATACCCGTGCGGCATTTCGGCGTGGTCCTCGACTGGAGCGAATGGGAGACGATGGTCGAGACGCTGCGCAGCAAGGGCGTCGAGTTCATCATCGGCCCGCTTGTCCGCTTCGAGGGGCGCAACGGCGAGCAAGCGACGATCTATCTGCGCGACCCATGCGGCAACGTCGTCGAGTTCAAGGCCTTCCGCGATCCCGCCACGCGCTTCTTGCCGTTCGACGACGGATGACGTCGACTGCAGAACGCACTGAAAATCCGCAGCGCATGCATAGAAACTGCGGAGGTCCGGTCTCACAAAACCACCCGGGGGAGCCCTAGCATGCGGCGGCGCACCGACCCCCGGTGCCGCCACACGTTGCGACTAACTGGAGTCCAGCCGTCACATGAACGCAGTGCCAGCGTCGCCCCTCTTGCCCGCAGCTACCGGCACGGACCGCGGCGCATCCTCGGAGGCCGCGACGTGGCTGCTCGCACTCTCAGAGCTCGTGGCCGTGCCCGCCCGGGAGGCTCGGCCTGTCGTGCCGCTGAGCGCGGGAAGGGCCTACCTCGGCTGCTCGCACGCGGCATGGGACGCGCTGCTGGCCGCCGGGCTCCCGGTCCACGACGGCGGCCTGGACCGCCACGACCTGCTGAATCTCGCGATGGCGGTGGGCGCGGGACGCTCCGTCCCCGAGGTCTACACACGGCGGGAGATCGGCTTCGTCACGGGGGACGTCAGCAGCTGGTGCGAGGTCAAGCGCTGGCGGGTGACGATCAGGCTGAGCTGCGTCGCAAGCGAAGCGACACCGTGCGGCGGGGACGAGCGGTGGACCGTGTGGCCGCCGCTGCCGTGGCCCGACAAGCCCGCGGCGCGCGACGTCGAACCGCGCCAGATCGCCGGCGGCGCCGCCGAGATCGCGTTCGACGCGGAGGTAGGCGGGCGCGTCGAGCGCCCCGTCTCGCCCAGGCTCATCGCCGTCGTGCGTGAGTACCTCGCCGAGGGCCGGCGGTTCTTTCGCTTGCCGGACGCCGTAGCCGGCGTTCCCAGCTGGATGCACGAGCGGCGACTGTTTGACTGCATGCGGGGCAGCCTCGACCTCTGCGAGCGCGTCAGGGACATCGGGATGCAGGCAACCGTGCGCCACGGGTGGCTGGCCGCGCTCGTCGCCTCACCGCACGCGTGGCTTGAGGTCGTCGACGACGACGGTGCCGTCAAGACGATCGACATCGCCCTGCGCGCTTCCGCCGGACAGGTGTACCCCGAGCTCACGGCGTTTCAGGACTTCTGCCTCGGGTCGCGCTGCAACCGGTTGATCGAGACGGGCTGCCCGACGGATCGGGAGATCGTGGAGCACACCTGCGGCTCACCGGGAGCGCGAAGGACGGCGCAGATCTCGATCGCGTGCGTGGCCTGATGTCGACGGGCGCCGGCGATCGCACGACCACGGTCCATGCCGGGACTCCAGCCGCAGTCCGCGAGCAGCCCGCCGGTGCCATGCCGCAGGCGCTCCATGACTACCTGGTGGCCGCGGCGCAGCGACATCCCGGCGATGTCGCGCTGGTCTGCGACGGCAGCGCGCTGACCTACCGGGACCTCGCGGGCGACGCTTTGGCGCTCGCGCGTTGGCTGCGAGCGAGCGGGGTGCGGCGAGGCGACCGCGTCGTCGTGCTCGGTGCGAACACGACCGCAACCGCGATCTCGTTCTGGGCCGCGCTCGCATGCGGTGCGGTCGCGGTGGTGCTCAACGGCGAGACGCGGCGCGAGAAGCTCGCGTGGATCATGGCGGACTGCGGCGCCGTCGCGCTCCTCACCGACGACGCGGCCGCCGCGACAGCCGTCCCCGAGGTCGCGCAATCGGAGCGGATGCGCACCGTCGTCGTGGCGGGGTCGCGCGCGAGCGTCGATGCGCTCGGCGCGAGCGGACGCGTGGTCGCACTCGAGCACGCGGTCGCCGTCGGATCGACGGCGCCGGGGCCGCTGCCGGCGGTCGGCGCCGAGGATCTCGCCGCGCTCATGTACACGTCCGGCAGCACGGGCGAGCCGAAGGGCGTGATGCTGACCCATCGCAACATGGTCGCGGCAACCCGGGCGATCACGACCTACCTCGGCCTCACCGCCGACGACGTCCTGCTGTGCGTGCTTCCGCTCTCGTTCGACTACGGGATGTACCAGCTCGTGATGAGCGTCGCCGTCGGCGGCCGGCTCGTGCTCGAGCGGTCCTTCGGCCTCCCCGGCCAGATCCTCAACCGGATGGTCGCGGAGCGGGTGAGCGTGCTCCCCGGCGTGCCGACGATGTTCGCGATGCTCGCCCGGCTCGGCGACCTCGACCGCTGGGACCTGTCGAGCGTGCGCATCGTCACGAGCACCGGCGCGGCGCTCGGGCCCGCGCACGTCGCGTGGCTGACGGACACGTTCCCGCAGGCGCAGATCTTCTCGATGTACGGCCTGACGGAGTGCAAGCGCTGCACGTATCTCCCGCCGGCCGACCTGGCGCGTAAGCCCGGCAGCGTCGGAGTGGCGATCCCGGGCAGCGAGATCTGGCTCGTCGACGACGGCAACCGCGCGGTCGGGCCGGGCGAGGTCGGGGAGCTCGTGGTGCGCGGGCCGACCGTCATGGCCGGCTATTGGGGGCGCCCGCTCGAGACCGCACAGCGCCTGCGTCCCGATCCCCGCGACGGCGAGCTGGTCCTCCATACGGGAGATCTCTGCCGGATGGACGACGAGGGCTACCTCTACTTCGTGAAGCGCAGGGACGACGTCATCAAGTCGCGCGGCGAGAAGGTGGCGCCCGCCGAGGTCGAGGCGACGCTGCTGTCCGTGCCCGGCGTGCTCGAGGCCGCCGTGGTCGGCGTCCCGGACGACGTCCTCGGCCACGCCGTCGAGGCCTGGGTCGTGCTGGCGAGCGGGTCGGAGGCGAGCGCAGCCGGCCTGCGCGAGACCTGTCGCGAGCGGCTGGAAGGGCTGCTGGTTCCCCGCCGGATCCACGTGGTGTCCGAGCTGCCCCGCACCCCCAACGGGAAGGTCGCGAAGCATGCCCTCGTCTGAGGCCGCAGCGCGACAGCCCGGCGCCGGCAGCTTGCCGGAGCAGCTGCGCAGGTGGGCGAAGCTGCGCAGCCTGCATCCCGCCGCGATCGACCTCGACCGGGTCGCGCTCGTCCGCGAAGGCGGATGCGGACAGCTTCGCCTCGCCTGAGGCCGCGACGCAGCTCGTGACCGAGCTCGGCCTCAACGACGAGGGCTTGGCGGAGCTCCCCCGCCACCTTCATGCGCACTGCGGGGGACTGCGCATCTGGCAGTACCCCATCCAGTTCGGGCCGTACTTGCACCACCTCGCGGGTCTCGGCGTGAGGTCCTACGTCGAGGTCGGCGTGCGCCACGGGGGCTCGTTCGTCGCGACGATCGAGTACCTGCGGCGCTCCTCGCCGCTCGAGCTCGCCCTCGGCGTCGACGTCATCCCCGCGCGCGCGCGCGAGACATACGCGGCCAGCAACGCGGGTGTGCGGGTCGCCTGGCTGGACTCGCATTCGGCAGCGTTCGCCGAACTGCTCGCAGAGCTCGGGCCGTTCGACCTCGCCTTCGTCGACGCCCATCACGACGAGCACCAATGCCGCCGGGACGTCGAGCTGCTGACCCCGTACGCGGACATGATCGCGCTCCACGACGTCTGCCATGTCGGCGAGCCGGGTGTCCGGCGCGTGTGGCGGGGGCTCGTCGAATCGCCGGACTGGGACTGCGTCGAGTTCGTCGAGCAGTACGCGGGCCTCGGCCCGTTCATGGGGCTCGGGCTTGCGGTGAAGTCCTCCCGGCGTCCCTCCGATTCCAAGCTCCGAGGAGGTTGAGACCAGCGTGTCGACCCTTGTCGCTCTCAAGCAGGTGCTCTCCGATCTGCGCGTCGATCCGGCGCTCGCGAACGTCCTCGCGGACGATGCCAGCGTGCTGACCGACGTCGGGCTGGACTCGCTCGAGCTGCTGCAGTTCATGCTCGAGATCGAGGCACAGCTCGCCGTCCGGATCGACTTCGAGCAGCTCGACTACTGCCATCTGGACTCGCTCGCGAGCCTGGCCGCGTACCTCGACGCCATGCCGCGGTCGGATGCGGCAGTGGGCCATCCGTGAGCGGCTCCGCCGCACCCGTGACGATCCTGACCTCGGGCGTCGGGCTCGGGACGTACGTGCCGGCCCTGTGCAACCAGCGGGCGCTCCGCGAGGCCGGCCGCCAAGCCGACGTGGAGGTCGTCGAGGACTACTTCACCGAGGAGTCCCGGCGCAGCCATCTCGCGCATGTCGATGCCTTCCGCGAGAGCTTCGAGCTGGCCCTGCTCGCCCGCCGCATGACGAAGGACACCCGCGACGCGCTCGACGCAGAGCGGATCGACGCGCTCCTCGACGCATGGTGTGAGCAGGATCGCGACCGGTTCATCGTCTGGTCGGGGTTCTGGTTCAGCGTGCTCGAGCGCTACATCGCGCGCGTGTCGCACCTTCGCGTCCGTGTCGATCTGTGCCGGATCGATGCCGTGGTCAGCGCGTCGTTTCGCATCCAGCCACCGCTTGCGCAGGCCGACTGCCGCGAGATCTGGCTGTGGGACTGGGCGCGGGGCACGCTGGACTGGCAGATCCCGACGGCGACGGAGCGCCCGCTGCCGATCGACGAGCGGGAGCGACGGCTCGTCGTGCACGGAGGTGGGTGGGGCCTCGGGACGTACCTCGACGTGCTGCCGCAGCTTGCGACCGCCGCCGGTTACGCGCTCGACGTCATCGCCCCGCGAGCCGCCGACTGGGCCGGGCGCCGTCCGTCCGACCGGCGCTTCGTGCCGCAGCCCGGCTGGCACCCGTGGCAGCGCGACCCGGACGGCGAGCTGGCGTTCCCGCCGCTCGGCGAAGTCGCGGCCGACGGCGGCGCCCGCTATCTGCCCAACGCGCGGGTCGCACCCGCGCACGGGCTCGTGCGCGAGGCCGTCGCCGTGGTGAGCAAGCCCGGCGGCGGCACGCTGATCGACTCGCTGTCGGCCGCGACCCCGGTCGTCCTCCTCGACCCGGCGGGCGACCCGGAGGCGAGAAACGGCGACTTGTGGGAGCAGCTCGGCCTCGGCATCGGATTTCACCGCTGGCGTGCGACGGGCTTTGACTTCGACGTCCTCGCAGAGCTGCACGACAACCTCCTCGCGGCGCGAGCCAGCGGCCGGGCGTATCCGGTCGAGCTGGAGCGGGCCGCGGCATGACCACCCGCACCCCCGGAGACGACATGTCCGTCAACACGCAGGTCGACAACGCCGCACTGGGCAAGCTCCGTCGCATCGCGCCGGCCGCGCTGGCCGCCCGCCGTCAGGATGCCGGCGTCCGCTCCATGCCCGACGAGGTCTCGTTCAAGCTCACGAACCGCTGCAATCTGCGCTGCAGCCACTGCTACCAATGGAACGAGCAGGGCTATCACCACGATCTCGACCGCGCCACGTGCAACGGCGATCTCGACGTCGCCGTCATCGCGAAGGTGCTGGAGGCCACGCGCGAGCTTGGCTCGAACATCTTCATCTGGGGTGGCGAGCCGCTCGTGTACCGCCACTGGGACGCGCTGGTCGAGCTGCTGGCCGAGCACCGTCGCTGGACGTCGATGTGCACGAACGGCGTGCGCATCGACCATCACATCGACTCGCTGTGCCGGATCTCGGATCGGCTCGAGCTCCTCGTCGCGATCGACGGCTTCCAAGCCGAGCACGACGCGCTGCGCGGCAAGAACGCGTTCGCGCGGATGTACCGCGGGCTGCGCCGGCTCCTCGACGAGCGCCAGAGCGGCCGCTATCTCGGAGAGATCACGGTGAACTGCGTGTACCAGGACTCGATGGTCACCCAGCTGTTCGACTTCGTCGCCTACCTCGAGGACGAGGGCGTCGACGCCGTCTACCTGAGCCTGCCCTGGCACATCTCGGGGCAGACGGCGAACATGATGGACGGATACGTGGCCGAGAACTTCCCGGACATGGACATCCGCGGGAAGGGAAGCTGGCACTCGTACACGTTCACGCTCAGCCCGGACGTCGTCGATGCCCTGCGGGCCGAGCTCCGGCGAATCGACGCGGCGGACTGGCGGATCAAGATCCGCTACAACCCGAAGGTCAGCGATGGCGAGCTGGCCGAGTTCCTCGCCGGCAGCGACCGTCCCGCCGGCGGCAAGACGCGCTGCCTGGCGCTGCGCAGCCGCATGGAGGTCAATCCGGGTGGCGACGTCGGATCGTGCCACCTGTTCCCGGAGTTCGCGATGGGCGACCTGACGACGTCCGAGGTGGACGAGGTCTGGCACGGAGCGGCGTACGAGCGGATGCGCGAGACCGTGGACCGGTGCGGCCTGATGCCGGCTTGCGCGAAGTGCAACCTGCTGTACTCGCGCGGCATGTAGCAGTCACCCGGCGCGTTCAGCCCGTACCGAGGGCGTGCGCGAAGCGCTCGCCTGCGCCCGCGCGGCATTCGATCACCGCCCGCGCGCGCCGGCAGCTGCGCATCCGGCGGGGTCTGACCGCGACGTCTACGCGCACGAGCGCGCCGCCGGCGTCGAGCCACAGGAGGTCGAGGGCGAAGCGCATGCCGATCGTGTGCACCGAGCGGCACGGCTCGAGCAGCAGCGCGTGGTCCTCGGGCAGCTCGTCGAGCCGCGCGAGCCCGCGTCCGCGGGCTCGCCGGGTGCTCGCGACGAGCAGCGTGAGACCGCCCGGGAGCTCGCGCCGATCGAGCTCGTGCAAGCGCGGATGCAGGGTCATGCGGTGATCTGCGGTCGACCGGGTAGGAGGCGTCGCAAGCCCCGCTCGCGGGGCGCGAGAAGGTGGATTCTCGATGCGAACGAAAGGGGATGCATGACTGCGTTCAAACTATGCCCGGCTCGTGATGGACGGGTGTTCGAAGGCTGGTGGGCTGCGAATTGAGGACATCTCTGTCACGAGACAGTGCAGAAACACCCTGCATTTGCGCGCGTTCTGCGAAATTTCGGCGCACTGGCCCCCGGGTCGGCCAGTTCTCGCTAGCCTGCTTGCCAGGCCGGAAGAGCGTCAAGCTCGGACCTGTCGCTGTCGATGGTGGAGCTACCGCCCGGCAGCGACTGGACCGCATGATCGCTGCGCCGGGCTGACCTTTTCATGAGCCTCCAACTCGGCATTTTCCTCGCGCTGCTGTGCGCCTTCGCCTCGAACCTGTCGTTCCTCTACAAGCACAAGGGCGCGTGCTGCGCGTGTGCTGTCGACATCCGCCACCCGCTGCGCAGCGCCGCCTCGCTGTGGAGCCAGCGCTGGTTTGCGATCGGCATGCTCGTCGGCCTCTTCGCCTGGGTGCTGCACGTCGGCGCCATCTCGCTCGCGCCGCTGTCGGTGGTGCAGGTCGTGCTGTCGAGCGGCCTCGTGCTGCTCGCGGTGATGGCTGACCGGCTGTTCGGCTTCAAGGTCGGCAAGCGGCAGTGGTGGGGGCTCGCGCTGACGTTCGTCGGGCTCGTCCTGCTGGCGGTCACGCTGCCGGCGACCCACGGCGCGCACTCCGGCTTCTCGCTCTCCGCGATGATCGCCTTCGAGGCGGGGCTGTTCGGCCTTGGCGCGCTGTGCATCATGAGCCCGCGCCTCGGTGGGCGCGACGAGCACCACGGCATCATGCTCGCCGCCGCCGCCGGCATCCTCTTCGGCGTCTGCAACCTCGGCGTCAAGGCGCTGACCGGCGTCGTCGGCGACGCCGGCGCGCTGGGCGTGGTGCTCAGCCCGTGGCTGTGGGTCGCCGTCGCCGGGTCCGCGACCGCTTTCTACGCCTCCGCGCGCTCGCTGCAGGTCGGCGACGCCGTGGCGGTCATCGCGATCACCGGCACCGCTGCGAACATCGCGACGATCGCGGGTGGGCTCATCGTCTTCGGCGATCCGCTGCCGGGCGACACGCTCGGCATCGTCGTGCAGGCCGTCGCGTTCGTGCTCGTGATCGTGGCGTCGGCGCTCACGCCGGCACCGGTGCGCGCGGCGCGCCGCGCGTCGGCCGCGCCCGCGGTCGCCTGACCTGCCCGCAGCCTCAGCCCGAGGCGGCGGGCAGCTCGAGCGAGTACTCCATGAGCTCGAGCCCGAGGCCGTTGTCCGCGGGCTCGGTCGCGCCGGTCGGCTGCCAGTCGCGGCGCGCGTAGAACGCGCGCGCTCTGGCCGCGCCGACGGGCGTCCACAAGGTGGCCTTCGTGTAGCCGCGCTCGACCATGCTGTCGAGCATCCTCCGGTACAGGAGGTCGGCGAGGCCGCTGCCCCAGTAGTCGCGCCGCAGGAAGAGGTGCGTCATCCGCGTGACGCCGGGCTTCGGCAGCTCCTGCTCGTCGACCTCGGGGCGGGAGGTCACGTGGCCCGCGGGCTCGTTGTCGGCGAAGCCCACGAAGGACCACGAGCCGTCGTGCTGGAAGCGCTGCATCATCCCGAGCAGCATCTCGACGCGCGACGGCGGCTCCCAGCGGCTGCTCGCCCACGAGCGGTACGAGGAGAAGCCCGCCTCGAGGTTGTCGGCCATCGCGCTGAGGTCGTGACGGGCGCCTTCGCGGACGGTGAACTTGGCCGTCGCGGCGTCGACCCCGGCCGGGGTGGCGCGCGGGACGACGCGGCCTCGTGGGTCAAGTGGCATCCGATCAGGCTAGTCGCCCGCCCCGCGACGGTCCAGCGCACCACCGCCCGGCCGCGGGGCGCCGCGGCGACGGCCGCCGCGCGCCTCCGCGGCGACGGCCGCCGCGCGCCTCCGCGGCGGGTCTGCGTCCGCGCGCAACCTCCGCGCCCGGCCAGGAGGCTCGGCGCCGCGGCCGGCGCCGGCACGCCGACCTCGCGGCCCGCTCCCCGGTGCGCCAGCGCCCCGCGCAGCCCGCCTCCGGCGCAATCTCCGCGCGCAACCTCCGCGCCCGTGAGCCGTTGCCACGACGTGTCAGTCGCGCGAACCGGCGAGCAGAACCGCGGCGACCTGCTCGGGGTCGTCCCAGGTCGGGACGTGGCCGCAGCCGTCGAGCCACAGGTGGCGCGCGCCCGGCATGGCGTGCCGGGCGCGGGCCGCCTGGCGTGGGATGAGCAGGCGGTCGCGCGCGCCCCAGGCGATCGTGACGGGCACGCCGAGGTCTCCGCGCTGCGCGGTCCCGAGGAGCGGGAGCGTCGCGTCAAAGCCCGGCCACGTCGCGAGGTTGCGGGTCGCCGCGACCGCGTCAGCCGCGGGCACGCGCCACGGCCTGGCGAAGAACTGGCTTTGCAGGAGCGCGCGACCGGCGCCGGTGGCAAGCAGCGCGCCCGTGGCGGGCGCGAGCCCGCGGGCGAGGGCGCGCGAGCCGGCGAGCGAGCGCCGCGCGAACGTGACCTCGCGCCCGCGGGCGAAGCCGAGCGGCGACAGCGCGGTGACGCTGCGCGCATCTCCGCGGTGCGCCAGCTCAAACGCGATCGCGCCGCCGAGCGAGTTGCCGGCGACGTGCGGTCGCCGCAGCCCGAGCTCGAACACGAGCTCGGACACCGCGCCCGCCAGCGTGCCCAGCGAGACCTCGCCCGCGAGCGGCGCCGACGCGCCGAAACCTGGCAGGTCGAGCGCCACGACGTCGCGCTCGCGGGCGAGCAGCGCGAGCACCGGCGTCCACGCCTGCCACTGGCTGCCGATGCCATGGATGAGCACGAGCGGCTCGCCGGCTCCCTGGCGGACGTGGCTCAGCACGCACCCGAAGGTAGTGAGATGGCGCCGCCGGCAGCGCCCTGGCGCCGCATCGCGGCGCCGCACCAGGCAGACTTGCGCCCGATGAGGCGCCCGCACGCTGCTCGCCGTGATGCTCGCGCTGGCCGTCGCGCTGCTCGCGTACGCGCCCGCGCAGGCGGCCACGAAGGAAGCGCCCAAAGCGCCCGCGACGGGCGAGGCGAACTCGAACACTCCCGCGAGGGGCGAGGCGAACTCCACGGCACCCGCGAGGGGCGAGGCAAACTCCACGGCACCCGCGAGGGGCGAGGCGAACTCCGACGCACCCGCGAAGGGCGAGGCGAACGCCGACGCCCCGGCGAAGAGCAAGGCCAAGTCGAAGGACGCCTCCAAGTCCAAGAAGGACGCCGCCAAGGCCGAGGGCAAGCCCGCGGTCGTCAAGCGCGGCCTGGAGACGATCCTGCAAGACGACGGGCTGTTCCTCTTTCGCCCGGTCGCCGAGATCGAGGCCGCCGTCGCGAAGGCCAAGGCGCTGGGCATCGACACGATCCGCATCACCGCCGGCTGGTCGTCGCTCACGCGCGCGACCGACAAGGCCGCCAAGCCCGTGGGCTTCGATGCCCGCGACCCGGGCTCCTACGAGCAGGCGCGCTGGCGCGCGCTCGACGCCGCGATCCGCGCGATCCGCGGTGGCGGGCTGCGCGCGCTCGTCGACATCGGCTTCTGGGCCCCGCGCTGGGCGACGACCGACCCCGGCCCGCGCGCCCGGGCGAACGTCGACCCGCAGGCCTTCGCGGACTTCGCCACCGCGGTCGCCCTGCGCTACTCGGGCGCGTTCACGCCCCCGGTCGACCCGCCGGACGAGCCGCCGCCGCCCCCGACCCCCGACCAGACGCTGCTGCAGTCCATCCTCGGGCCGTTCCTGCCGTTCCCGATCCCCGACCCCGTCGGCGGCGTCCCGCCGTTGAGCGTGCAGCCGACGCCGCCCCCGCCCGCGCCGCCGGCCGCCACGGCCAGGCAGGCCGCCACCGGAGCCCAAGCGCCGAGCGGGAAGCTGCCGGCCGTCGACGAGTTCGTGCTCTGGAACGAGCCCAACCACCAAGGACTGCTGCTGCCGCAGTGGAACCCCGACAACACGCCGGCCAGCCCGGCCGTCTACCGCGCGATGGTGCGCGCCGGCTACGCGGCCGTGAAGTCCGTGCGCAAGAAGGTCAAGGTGCTGATCGGCAACACGTCGAGCACGGGCGGCGTGCGCGGCTCAGGCCCCGTCCCGCCGCTCGAGTTCGTGCGCGAGCTCGCCTGCGTGGACCGCAACCTCCAGCCCAAGACGACCCCGGACTGCGCCAGCTTCACGACGCTCCCCGGTGACGGCTGGGCGCACCACCCCTACTCGCAGAACGAGCGCCCGTCGCGCACGAGCAAGCCCGCGACCGAGCCCGACGACCTGCGCCTCGGCGACCTGCCCCAGCTCGCGACGACGCTCGACCAGCTCGTGAAGATGGGCCGCCTCGCGCCGGCCAACCGCGACATCTACCTGACCGAGTTCGGCTACGAGACCCAGCCGGTCCTCGGCCGCCCGACGATCGACGAGCTGCAGCAGGCGCGCTGGCTGACGTGGGCCGAGTACCTCGCCGCGAAGGTCCCGACCGTCCGCTCGTTCGCGCAGTTCCTGCTGCGCGACCAGCCGCCGGCGAAGGAGCGCGTGTCCGAGAGCAAGGCGCGGCCGTTCGGCCAGTACTCGACCGGCCTGCTCGTCGCCGACGGCAAGGACAAGATCGCCGCCAACACCTTCGTCGCCGGTCTCTTCGCGCAGAAGCGCAGCAACGGCCGCACGCTGCTCTTCGGGCGTCTGCGCCTCGGCGCCGGGAAGAAGACGATCACCGTCCAGCGCCTGATCCCGCGCGGCACCTGGAAGACGATCGACACGCTGAAGGTCGACGGCCGCTCGTCGTTCACGCGCACGATCGCGCACGTGCCGGGCTCGCAGTACCGCCTCGGATACCCCGGACCCAAGGGCCCGCGCAGGACGAGCATCGCGATCAAGCCCGTCCCGGCCGCCACCTAGCCCCCGAGTAACGCTGCTACCATCTCGCGCCGCATGCCAACGACTTCCCAGCTCGTCCGCAAGGGCCGCAAGACGCCCAAGAAGAAGCTCGCCACGCCCGGCCTGAAGTCCGGCAAGGGGCGCAAGAAGAAGGTCTCCGCCCCGCAGCGTCGCGGCGTCTGCACGCGCGTCTACACGACGACGCCCAAGAAGCCCAACTCGGCGCTGCGCAAGGTCGCCCGCGTGCGGATCACGGGCTCGATCGAGATCACGGCGTACATCCCCGGCGAGGGCCACAACCTGCAGGAGCACTCCGTCGTGCTCGTGCGCGGCGGCCGCGTCAAGGATCTTCCCGGCGTGCGCTACAAGGTCGTCCGCGGCACGCTCGACGCCGCCGGCGTGAGCGATCGCAAGAAGGCGCGCTCGCAGTACGGCGTGAAGAAGAAGTAATGCCGCGCCGCGCAGCAGCTCAGCTCAGGCCGATCGAGCCGGACTCCGTCCACCGCTCGCGCATCGTCCAGCAGGTCATCAACAAGGTCATGCTCGACGGCAAGAAGTCGACGGCCGAGAAGATCGTCTACGACGCGCTCGCGATCATCGGGGAGCGCACCGGCAAGGACCCCGTCGAGCAGCTGGAGACGTCGATCAAGGCGCTGACACCGGTGCTCGAGGTCAAGTCCCGCCGCGTCGGCGGCGCCACGTACCAGGTGCCCGTCGAGGTGCCGTCCCGCCGCGCTCGCACGCTCGCCGTGCGCTGGCTCGTCGAGTTCGCCCGCCAGCGTCGCGAGAAGACGATGGCCATGCGGCTCGCCAACGAGCTGCTCGACGCGCAGTCCCAGCAGGGCGGCGCGCACAAGCGCAAGGACGACATCTACCGCATGGCGCAGGCCAACAAGGCCTTCGCGCACTACCGCTGGTAGCACCTCGCCGCCGGGCTCCGGCGGCGCGCGTGACGTGTCCGATGTCACATAGCGCAGGCGGTCGCGCTGCTGAACTGCCGAGGGACGGGGCAGTCGGGAGCTAGGGAGCCGGTCCATGCCGGAGGTTGCAGCACTCCAGCCGTCCGCGCCGGTGTTCGTCGCGGCGGACTCCGGGCGCTACGACGTGTTCCTGTCCTACGCGCGCGCGGACTGGGCGTTCGTCGAGACGCTGACGCGCGACCTCGAGGCCCGCGGCAAGGACGTCTGGGTCGACCGCGACGACATCCCGCCGGGCGCCGAGTGGCGCCGCCACGTCGCGCGCGGCATCGAGGCGTCGAAGGTCGTCGTCTTCGTGCTGAGCCCGGAGTCGGTGAGGTCGGAGGTCTGCGCCGAGGAGCTCGCCCATGCGGTGCTCACCAACAAGCGGATCGTCCCGGTCGTGCGGCGCGCCGTCGACCCGAGCGCGCTGCCCGAGCAGCTCACGGCGCCCAACTGGATCTGGCTGCGCGAGGAGGACGACGCCGCGGCCGGACGCCATGCGCTCGTGCACGCGCTCGAGCTCGACGAGGAGTGGCTCGACGCCCACGTGCGCCTGACCGTGCGTGCGCGCGAGTGGGAGCAGGCCGCCCGCGACCGCAGCTTCCTGCTGCGCGGCTCGGACCTCGACGCCGCTGAGGCGTGGCTCGCGCGCCAGGGCGAGCACAGCGAGTCCGCGACGCAGATCCAAGTGCGCTACATCCTCGACAGCCGCCAGGCCGCGTCCCGGCGTCGCCGCGCGACGTCCGGCGCAGTGCTCGCGGCGCTCGCGATCGCCGTCGCGCTCGCTGTCGTCGCGCTCGTGCAGCGCCACGAGGCGGTGCGCCAGTCGCAGACCTCGCAGTCGCGTGAGCTCGCGGCGGCGGCCAACGCGCAGCTCGGCGCCGATCCTCAGCTGAGCCTCCTGCTCGCCACCGAGGCCGCGCGCATCGCGCCGACGACCCAGGCGACGGCGGCGCTGCGCGCCGCGCTCGAAACGTCGCACCTCGAGGGGGAGGCGCGGTTGCCGGTCGTCGCGCTCGGGCCGCCCGCGCCGAGCCCGAACCGCCGCTACGTCCTGCAGGGAGGCCTCGACGGCGCCGCCCGCGTCGTCGACATGCGCCACGGCTCGGTCGCGGCGCTCCTGCGCCCGGCCGGCCCGACGCAGCCTCCGTCCGGCGACTACGCCGGCGCGCCGGACTTCGGCGCGGCGTTCAGCCCCGACAGCCGCCACGTCGCGACCGTGGGCTTCGACGAGACCGCGCGGGTGTGGGACTGGCGCGCGCGGCGGGTCGTAGCGGAGCTCCCAGGAGCGGGCAAGGCCCGGGTCGCCTTCAGCCCGGACGGCCGCACGCTGGCGGTCGGCGCGGTGCTGTGGGACTGGCGCCGCGGTCGTGTCCGCGCGCTGCGCGCCGGCTACTTCAACGACGCGCTCGTCGCGTTCGCCCCGTCCGGGCGCTACGTCGCGACCGCGCCGACGTTCGGCGACGGCTTCGTGTGGGACGTCCGCACCGGTCACGCGGTCGCGACGCTCCCCAAGCCGCCGCGCGACGACGGGACGACGAGCATCGCCTTCAGCCACGACGCGCGCCGGATCGTCCGCGGCACCACGGACGGGATCGCCGAGCTGTGGGACTGGAGGCGCGAGCGGCGGGTCGCCAAGCTGCAGGCGGGGGGCAGATCCGCGCAGACGACGTTCGGCCAGGGCGACACGGTGATCGTCGGCACGACCGACGGCACGATCCGCGTGTGGGATCCGACCCGGGGCGACGTCGTGCGAGAGCTGCGCGGCCATCGCGGGGCCGTCACCGGCGTCGCGGTCGTGTCCGATCGCGCCCATCCGTCCGATCCGTCCCGCGGGCAGGTCCTCTCCTCGAGCTCCGATCGGACGATCCGCCGCTGGAGCATCGGGCAGGCGCGAGCCACGTTCCCGCCGACCGCGGAGCGGCAGGTCACGAGCGCCGATCTCTCCGCCGACGGACGGGTCGCCGTCACAGGTGGCGCGACCTATCCCGACGCCGATGGCGACGGGGACCCGCGCCGCGTCGCCGAGGTCTTCGACGCGCGCAGCCACCGCCGGCTCGCGTCGCTCGCCGAGCAGCCCGTCGCCCTCGACGTCGCCGACCCCTGGCTGCGCGTCGAGCTCAGCCCTGACGGGCGCTTCGTGTCCGGCGCGAGCGACAGCGGCATCGTGCACGTCTGGGACTGGCGTCGCTCGCGCGAGGTCGCTGCCCTGCCGCACGCGTCGGCAGTCGGCGACGCCACGTTCAGCCCCGACGGCAAGCTGCTCGCGACGACGACCGAACGAGGCGTCCATATCTGGAGCTGGCGCGAGCTCCACGAGGTGAGGCGCCTGGCGCCGCCGCCGGCGCGGCCGGACGTCCCCGGCCACGTCGACTTCGCCCCGGACGGGGCCGCGATCGCAGTGACCGAAGGCAACCTCGTGCGCATCTACGACTGGCGGCGCAAGCAGGTGCTCGCGCGGCTGGCGCTGCCGGCGGGCGCGGTCGACGTGAGCTTCGACGGCAGCGGCCGGCTCGTCGCGATCGCGGGCGACGACGGCGTCGCGCGCGTCTTCGACTGGCGCAGCGGCGAGTCGCTCGCGGAGCTCCGCGGAAGCGAAGCGCTCATGTCGGCGTCCTTCAGCGCCGACGGCGCGCTGCTGCTCACGGGGACGCTCGACGCGGCGACCGTCTGGGACTGGCGGCTGAACCAGCGGGTCCTCGAGCTGCGCGACCCGCGATCGGCCTCCGGCGCGTCGTACAGCATGGGGGTCGGTGGCGCCGCCTTCGGCCCCGGCGCCGCCCGGATCCTGACGGCGGGCCCCGGCAAGCCCATGCGTCTGTACGACTGCGGGGCGTGCGGGCCGGACGGCGAGCTGCTCGACCTCGCGCGGGTGCGGACGAAGCGCAAGCTGAGCGCCGAGGAGCGCCTGCGCTACCTGCACGACGGAGCGCGCTGACCGGGGAATTGCGCCGCGCCGCGATACGCCGTGCGACGCTACTTCGATGGGGCTGCCTTGTTGGAACCGCTGATGCTCGTACACATCCGCGCGATCACCGCCGCCTGCGCGCTCCTCGCGCTGCTCGCGATCTGCGGCGTGTCCGCGTCGCAGGCCGCGGCGGCCGCCACCCCGCGCCTGACCGGGCTGCGCTGCGTGCCGGCCTCGACGCCGGCCTGCCGCCAGGCCGTGCGCGTCACCGCGGGCCGCCAGGTCCAGCTGCGCGGCCGCGGCCTGGTCTCGGGCATGCGCGTGACGTTTCGCTGGTCGCGCGGGGCGCTCGCGACGAAGCTTCGCCGCAGCGGCGCCGGCTGGACCGCGCGCGTGCCCGCGGGCACGGCGGTCGGCCGGGTCGCCGTGACGGTCCGCGACCGCGCGCGGCGGCGCTCGAACGCGCGCCACATCATCGTCGTCGGCGCGCCGAGCCCGTTGCGGCCCGCGGTCTCGACGTCCGACGGCAGGCTGCCGGAGGTCATGCGCGGCGACGGCATGTGGATCTGGCAGCTGCCGCAATCGAACCGCGGCGATCTCGACGTCATCGCGGCGCGGGCGCGCGCCGCCGGGATGCGGACCGTCTACGTCAAGGGCTCGGACGCCGGCAACGTCTGGACGCAGTTCACGCCGAAGCTCGTGGGCGACCTGCACGCGCGCGGGCTGCGCGTCTGCGCCTGGCAGTTCGTCTACGGCGCCAATCCGCTGGCCGAGGCCGCGGCCGCCGTGCAGAACGTCGCCGCCGGAGCGGACTGCCTCATCGTCGACGCCGAGACCGCCTACGAGGGACGCTACGCCGCGGCCCAGCGCTACATCGAGGCGCTGCGGGCGAGGATCGGCCCGGCCTATCCGCTCGGGCTGACGTCGTTTCCGTACGTCGACTACCACCCGACCTTCCCGTACTCGGTGTTCCTCGCGCCGGGCGCCGCTCAGGCCAACCTGCCGCAGGTCTACTGGAAGGACATCGGCGGCACCGTCGACGCGGTGAGCGCGAAGACCGTCGCCCAGAACCGCGTCTACGGAGCGCCGATCGCGCCGCTCGGGCAGGCCTACGGCGCCGTCCCGGTCGCGGACATGCAGCGCTTCCGCGCCATCTGGGCGGGCTACGGCGCGGCCGGGCTGTCGTGGTGGAGCTGGCAGGCGGCGAGCGCCGCGATGTGGGCCGCGCTGACGGCGCCGGCACCGGCGCCGGTCGTGCCCGCGGACCCCGGCTGGCCGGCGCTGGACAAGGGCTCCCGAGGTGACCAGGTCCTGTGGCTGCAGCAGCACCTCGCGTCGTTCGACGCGAGCGTCGAGGTGACGGCGGGCGGGCGCTTCACGGCCGCGACCGATGCGGTCCTGCGCGCGTTCCAGACGGCGCGCGGCCTGCCGGCGACGGGCGTCACCGACGCCGCCACGTGGCTCGCCGTGCTGGCGCTGCCCGTGCGCACGGTCGACTGGACCGCTGCGCGCTGAGCGCGGCGGTGCGCGTCCGGGGGCGGCGAGGTCAGCCGCGCGCCCGCGGGGACCGCGCGCCGCCGAGGAGCGCCAAGCCACCCGCCACGACCAGCGCCGCGCCGCCGGCGATCTCGAGCGCGAAGCCGCTCCCCGCGCGCGCCCGCGCGTCCGCGTACGAGACCGACTCGGGCTCGGGGCTCGAGTCGGTCGTCGCCGGGAGGTCGATCGCGAGCGCGACGAGCAGCGTGACGGCTCCGATCGCGACCAGCGCGCCGCCCGCCGGGCGCGCGCCGCGCGCCACGCCGTAGGCCATCGCGGCGGCGCACAGGGCGAGCAGCGCGAGCGCGTACCCGTGCGCCGACCCGCCCGACACGCTGCGCCGCGGCGTCTGCAGCGCGCCGACGACCACCGTGTACAGCGGCGACAGCTCGGCGGCCACGAGCAGCACCGCGCCGGCGAGCGCGAGCGCCGCGATCAGCCCGCGCGCCGTCGCGAAATCCCCCCGGCGCAGCCAGATGCCTTTGCTATAGTCGGACGCCGTTCCACGGGCCGATGCGCTCACCAGCGCCCGCCTCGGAACAACCCATCCCACGATGGATACCTCGAGCACATAGCGCGACGTACCGGATAGACCTCGGACGTGCGCGCGGGCCCGAGGGGCCCGTTTTTGTTGCTCAGCCCCGAATAGAGATCAAGAGAAGCCATGGCACGCCAATTCACGCTCGAGAAGACCCGGAACATCGGGATCATGGCGCACATCGACGCCGGTAAGACGACGACGACCGAGCGCATCCTCTATTACACGGGCCGGACCTACAAGATCGGCGAGGTCCACGAGGGCGCCGCGACGATGGACTGGATGGAGCAGGAGCAGGAGCGTGGCATCACGATCACCTCCGCTGCCACCACGTGCACCTGGCGCGAGCACCGCATCAACATCATCGACACGCCCGGCCACGTCGACTTCACGGTCGAGGTCGAGCGCTCGCTGCGCGTCCTCGACGGCGCGATCGCGCTGTTCGACTCCGTCGCCGGCGTCGAGCCGCAGTCCGAGACCGTCTGGCGCCAGGCCGACAAGTACGCCGTGCCGCGGATCGCGTTCATCAACAAGATGGACCGCATCGGCGCCGACTTCGACGGTTCGCTGAAGACGATGGTCGACCGCCTCGGCGCCAACGCCGTGCCGCTGCAGATCCCGATCGGCGCGGAGTCCGAGTTCAAGGGCATCATCGACCTCGTCGAGATGAAGGCGATCGTCTACAAGGACGACCTCGGCAAGGACCAGGACACGATCGAGATCCCCGCCGCGTTCGCCGACGCGGCCGCCGTGGCGCGCGAGCACCTGCTCTCGCAGCTCGCCGACATGGACGACGAGATCGCCGAGCTCTTCCTCGAGGACGAGGAGGTCCCGACGGCGATGCTCAAGGCCGCCATCCGCAAGCACACGCTGTCGATCGAGATCACGCCGGTCCTCTGCGGCTCGGCCTTCAAGAACAAGGGTGTCCAGCCGCTGCTCGACGCCGTGCTCGACTACCTGCCGTCGCCGCTCGAGGTCAAGCCGATCGAGGGTCACAAGATCCTCAAGGGCGGCGACCTCGGCGACGCGATCGTGCTGCAGCCCGACGACTCCGAGCCGTTCGCGGCGCTCGGCTTCAAGATCATGGCCGACCCGTTCGTCGGCAAGCTCACGTACTTCCGCGTCTACTCCGGCACGCTGGCCGCCGGGTCGAAGATCCTCAACGTCACGACCGGGCGCACCGAGCGCGTCGGCCGCCTGCTCGTCATGCACGCGAACGACCGCGAAGAGGTCGAGGCCGTCTACGCGGGCGACATCGCGGCCGCGGTCGGGATCAAGCAGATCACGACCGGCGACACGCTGAGCGCGCCGGACCGTCCCGTGCGCCTGGAGAACATCGACTTCCCCGAGCCCGTCATCAAGGTGGCCGTCGAGCCGAAGACGAAGATCGACCAGGAGAAGATGTCGGTCGCCCTCGGCCGCCTGGCCGAGGAGGACCCGACCTTCCAGGTCCAGACCAACGAGGAGACCGGCCAGGTCGAGATCTCCGGCATGGGCGAGCTGCACCTCGAGATCCTCGTCGACCGCATGAAGCGCGAGTACGGCGTCGAGGCGAACGTCGGGCGCCCGCAGGTCTCCTACCGCGAGACGATCCGGGGCACGGCGCACAAGGTCGAGGGCCGCTTCGTCAAGCAGACCGGCGGCTCGGGCCAGTTCGGCATCGTCTACATCGACATCGAGCCCAACCCCGGCGAGGGCTTCGAGTTCGCCTCGAAGATCAAGGGCGGGTCCGTGCCGAGCGAGTTCATCCCGGCGGTCGCCAAGGGCGTCGAGGAAGCGCTTACGACCGGCGTCAAGGCCGGCTACCCGATGGTCGATGTCAAGGTGACGCTGATCGACGGCAAGTACCACGACACGGACTCCTCGGAGATCGCCTTCAAGGTCGCCGGCTCGCTGGCGCTCAAGGAGGCCGCTCGCCGCGCGAAGCCCGTGCTCATGGAGCCGGTGTTCGCGGTCGAGGTCACGGCGCCCGAGAACTACGTCGGCGACGTCATCGGCGACCTCATGCGCCGGCGCGGCCACGTGGAGAGCCAGGAGCGTCGCGGCAACGCGATCATCGTGACCGCGCACGTGCCGCTGAGCGAGATGTTCGGCTACGTTGGTGACCTGCGTTCCAACACGCAGGGCCGCGCCAGCTACTCGATGCAGTTCGACCGCTACGAGGAAGTGCCCCAGCACATCGCGGAGAAGGTCGTCGAGCATCGCATGGGGGAGCCCGTCCCCGCCTGACAGCAACCTGCGGCCCCCGGGCCGCGCGCGGCGAGCGTAGCTGGGCGGCATGCCCTCAGCCCCGCAAGTTCGATAGTTTCATCCAGTTCATCGACAGACGTAGAGGAGCGAACCGAAAGTGGCAAAGGAGAAGTTCGAGCGCGACAAGCCGCACGTCAACGTCGGCACGATCGGTCACATCGACCACGGCAAGACGACGCTGACAGCCGCCATCACGACCGTGCTCGCCGAGCATGGCGGCGGCGAGGCGCGCAGCTTCGCCGAGATCGACAACGCTCCCGAGGAGAAGGCGCGCGGGATCACGATCGCGACCTCGCACGTGGAGTACTCGACGGACAACCGTCACTACGCGCACGTCGACTGCCCCGGCCACGCGGACTACATCAAGAACATGATCACGGGCGCCGCGCAGATGGACGGCGCGATCCTCGTGGTCTCGGCGGCCGACGGCCCCATGCCGCAGACGCGTGAGCACATCCTGCTCGCCCGCCAGGTCGGCGTGCCGTACATCGTCGTGTTCCTCAACAAGGCCGACATCGTCGACGACGAGGAGCTGCTCGAGCTCGTCGAGCTCGAGGTTCGCGAGCTGCTGACGTCCTACGACTTCCCCGGCGACGACATCCCCTTCATCATCGGCTCCGCCACGCAGGCGCTCGCCGGCGACGAGGACGCCAAGGCGAAGATCATGGAGCTCGCCGAGGCGCTCGACACGTACATCCCCGATCCCGTGCGCGACCTCGACAAGCCGTTCCTCATGCCGGTCGAGGACGTCTTCTCGATCACCGGCCGCGGCACCGTCGCGACCGGCCGCATCGAGCAGGGCATCGTCCACACGGGCGACACCGTCGAGATCGTCGGCATCAAGGCCTCCACGTCGACCGTCGTCACGGGCGTCGAGATGTTCCGC
>CAVUOK010000015.1:0-415882 GCA_963743055.1 uncultured Actinomycetes bacterium
TCGCGGCGACGAGCGCGCCCTGGGTCTGCGTCCTGAACTCCGACGCGACGCCCGCGCCCGACTGGCTGGATCGCCTCACCGCGGCGCCGCGGGACGCCAAGACGTGGGCGCTGGGCAGCGTGCTCGTCAGCGCGTCGACCGGCCTCATCGAGAGCGCCGGCGACCAGTACGACCCCGCCGGATTCGCGTACAAGCTCCTGCGCGACCGGCCGCTGTCGGCGCTCCCCGCCGACCCCTACGCCGTGTTCGCCGCGCCCGGCGCCGCGCCCGTCTTCCGCCGCGACGTCTTCGATCGCCTCGGCGGCTACGAGGAGCGCTTCTTCTTGTACTACGAGGACGTCGACCTCGCGTTTCGCGCCATCCTCGCCGGCTATCACGCGCTGCTCGTGCCGGACGCGCGGGTCACCCATCGCCTCGGCGCGACCACGCGATCGCACGCCCGCGCCCGGTTCTACGTCGCGCGCAACAGCGTCTGGTGCGCGGTGCGCTGCCTGCCCGAGGCGAGCTCGACGCGCCTCTTCCGCCGCTGGCTCTCGGAGCTTCGGACGAACCGGCCGCGGCGCCTGATCGGCGTCGAGCTCGCCGGCCGCGCCGCGGCGCTCGCCGGCCTGCCCCGCGCGCTGTGCGAGCGCCGCGAGATCCAGGACCGTCGCGTGCCGGGGCTCGACGAGCTCGGCGTCTTCCTGCGACCCCCGGAGGCGATCGCCGCCAGCGGGTAATGTCGGTCGGAGTCCCCGAGGAGGTCGTCGACGATGCAGCTCGTACGGATAGCCGGGCCGACCGAGGAGATGCGCCGCCTCGCCGAAGTCGATGGACTGGACTTCGAGCGCACGAGCGCGAGCCGGCTCGACGACAACACGTGGCAGGTCGCCGGCTACGCGACCGACGAGGCGCTCGCAGAGCTTGAGACGCGCGGCCTGACGACCGAGCTCGTCGTCCCGACCGAGAAGCTCGCCGAGGAGCGCAGCGTGCTGTTCGCGGCGATCACGCGCGAGGAGCCCGACGATCCCCCCGGAGCCTCGCCCGGCGCGGACCCCGCGGGAGCCTCGCCCGGCGCGGACCCGGCGGGAGCCTCGCCCGACGACCCCGAGGCCGCCCTCGGCGACGAGCCCGAGGCGGGCGAGGCCTGATGGCGTACCCCTCGACGGTCCGCGAGATCGAGGACGGCCTCGGCGCGCTCGCCGCCGCGCATCCGGCGCTGTGCACGCGCACCACGCTGCCCAACGCGACGCACGAGGGCCGCCGCGTGTCCTCCGTGCGCGTCACGCGCGGCGGCAGCACGCCGGTGCTCTTCATCGGCGGCGCGCACGCGCGTGAGTGGGCGCCGCCCGACGCGCTGCTCACGCTGCTGCAGCGTTTGCTCGCCGCCTACGAGGACGAGTCGGCCCTCACGATCCCCGCGTTCACCGATACGGCCGCGACGCCCGACCTCGCCTACCCGGCAGCCTCGATCGCGGCCGCCGACGTCAAGCGGATCGTCGAGCGGGTACAGCTGGACGTCATCGCGTGCATCAACCCCGACGGTCGCGCCTTCACGCAGACCGGCCCCGCCAACGCGATGTGGCGCAAGAACCGCCGCCCGCCCGCACAGGCCGGCTCGACGTGCCGCGGCGTCGACCCCAATCGCAACAACGACATCGCCTGGGACTACGAGCGCTACTACTCGCGCTCGGGCGCGCTCGCGAACTCCGCCTCGACGGACCCGTGCGACTTCCAGGTCTACGTCGGGCCGGCGGCGGCGTCCGAGCCGGAGGTCCGCAACGTCGCCGGGCTCATGCGTTCGCTAAACATCGCGTACTTCGTCGACGTCCACTCGTTCAGCCGCAAGCTCCTGTATCCGTGGGGCATGGACGGCAACCAGACGCGCGACCCGTCGCAGAACTACGCCAACCCCGCCTGGGACGGGCGCCGCGACGGCACGGTCGGCGGCGCGTACGGCGAGTACATCCCGCCCGCGGCACTCACCCGCCACGTGCGCGTCGGCGAGGCCATGCGCGACGCGATCCTCGGCGCCACCGGCAGCGACCGCCGCGCGCGCGTGCGCTCGGAGTACGCGGTCGAGCCCTCGCTGGCGCTCTATCCGACGACCGGCACGTTCTCGGATTACGCGTTCACCGTCCGCGACGACGCGTCCGTGACGTCGTTCACGCTGGAATGCGGCAGCGACGCCGACGGCGAGGGCGGCTTTCAGCCCGTGCCCACGATCTATCCGAAGATCGAGCGCGAGGTGCACCTCGCGCTGCTCGCGCTGCTGCTCGAGGCGGCCGGCTGAGCCGCGGCGTCAGTCGGCCGGGAACTGCTCGAGCACCCACGCAGGCCCGAGTCGCGGGCGGCGG
Source organism: uncultured Actinomycetes bacterium (assembly GCA_963743055.1). Classification (GTDB taxonomy): domain Bacteria; phylum Actinomycetota; class Thermoleophilia; order Solirubrobacterales; family Solirubrobacteraceae; genus CADCVQ01. The sequence goes on from CAVUOK010000015.1 coordinate 2,337, forward strand.
TAGGAGCGCCCGCCGACGCGCACGTAGTCGCCCGTGCGCGGGTTCAGCGGCAGGTCGCGCTCGATCGGATACCACTCGTTGTGCTGCTCGATGAGCTCGAGCAGGTCCGCGGGGAACGGCCACCCGTCCGCGAGCGCGCGCCACCGCTGCGCGAAGTCGCCGCCGTCGCGGGCGCACGCCTCGCGCAGCTCGGCGTAGGCGTCGCGAAGCAGCCGGCGCTCGCGCGCGATGCCGCCGTCGATGTCGCCGACGCGCTCCATCCAGCGCGGCCGGACGCCGCCCTTGAGGTACGCCTCGACGGACCGCGCGGACTGGCGCGCGCGGTCGGACAGGGGGCGCCCCTTGCCGCTGGACTCGTCGAGATCCGCCCCGACCAGCCGCTCGACCGACGTGCGCTGATGCTCATCGAACTGTTCTCGCAACGCCACGGAAGTGTTGCAAGCTCAGAGTGCGAGCCCGGCGGTACGGCCGAGCCAGACGGCGGCGAGCCCGAGCACGAGGCTGCCCGCGAGATTCGCGGCAGCGGCGCCGCGGCGCCCCTCGTCGCGAAGGCGCTCGCTGTCGAAGACCCACGTGCTGAACGTCGTGTACGCGCCGATCAGGCCTCCGCCGGCGAGCGTGTACGCGTCGCCGTCGAGGGCGAGGCCGGCGAGGAGGCCGAGGACGAACGTCCCGCTGAGGTTGACGGCGAGGATGCCGAACGGGAACCCCCGCCCCGTGCGCCGGCTGACAGCGCTGTCGACGGCGAAGCGAGCCACCGCGCCGGCTCCGCCCAGCATCCCGGCGGCGATGAGGATCGGTGCGCTCACGCGGTCGCCGGCCTGCGCCGGCCGGCTCGCGTGGCAAGCGTGACCGCCGTCACGCCGGCCGCGATGCTGACAAGCGCGTAGGTCGCCGCCAGCGCGTAGTGCGCACCGTCGAGCATCTGCAGCAGCTCGAGCTGCAGCGTCGCGAACGTCGTGAGCGCGCCGCAGAACCCGGTTCCGACGAACCGCAGCCGGCACGACGCGGCGGGCGCGCGCGCCAGCCGGGCGCCGAAGTACCCGAGCACGAGCGCGCCCGCGATGTTGACGGCGAACGTCGCCCACGGCCACTGGCCGGGGTCGGCCGGAAGGCTCTCGGCGAGCTGCACGCGCGCGATCGCGCCGACGAAGCCGCCGGCGAAGATCGCGGCGAGCTCGCGCGGGTCGATCGTGCTGTCCATGCCCGGCAGTTCACCGCATATCGCCCGCCGGGTGGCGGGTAAGGCGAGTGCCAGCACCCGACACGAGGAGGCGGACATGCCCCCGGCAGGCATCAAGAAGGGCACGAAGCGCGCTCGCCAGTACGAGCACATCAAGGACTCGGCGAAGGACGCGGGCGCGTCGGAGGCGCGTGCCGAGGAGAAGGCGGCGCGCACCGTGAACCGCGAGAAGGCGCGCGCGGGCGAGACGCGCACGGCGTCCGCGTCATCCAAGCGCGGCAAGTCGTCGAGCGCCCGCGGCGGCGAGCGATCGCATGACGACCCGACCAAGCAGGAGCTCTACGACCGCGCGAGGAAGGTCGGCGTCGAGGGCCGCTCGAAGATGACGAAGGCGCAGCTCAAGCGTGCGCTGGGTCGCAAGCGGGGCTGAGCAAGCGCGCTGCTACGCGGGCGCGGTGCCCGCGGCCGGGCGCCGGCGCAGGTACGCGACGATCTCCCGCAGCAGCTTGCGCTCGAGCAGCGCCGTCGCGCCGATCGTGACGAGGATGTAGAGCGCGAGCATCGCGAAGGCGGCGAGCAGCGTCGACTCCTCGCCCGCGAGCAGCCGGATCCCGATGACGATCGCGACCGCCGGCACGCTCGGCAGGAGGGCACGCGCCGTGTGGCGGATGAAGCCGAACGTCGGGAACAACCGGCGCAGGTAGGCCATGCGGACGGCGAAGTTCACGGCCTCGATCAGCAGCGTCGCGAGCGCGAGGCCGCGCAGCCCGTCGCTGGCAAGCAGCGGCAGCCCGATCGCGAGGAACGCGACGATCGCGATCGCGGCCGCCACACCCACCGGCTTCGTGCGGCCGAGCGCCCGGTAGAACGCGTCCCAGTTGAAGCCGATCTGGTGGATCGCGACGGCGACGCCGATCGCCTGCATGAGCCCGATCCCCGGCCGCCAGCGCTCCCCGATCGCGAACTGGACGAGGTCCTCCGCGAACAGGGCGAGGCCGAACCCGAACGGCGCGCCCCACATCAGCGCGAGCCGGTTTGACTTCACGAACGCCTCGTAGAGCAGGTCCGCGCGATCCTTCACGGCGCAGATCGTCGGGTAGATCGTCTGCGTGATCGCCTGGTCGGCGCGGTCTGAGTACTGCGAGATGACGCTCGCCAGCGCGATGATGCCGACGCCGCCGAGCCCCAGCTTCGCCTCGCCGACGACGAGCAGGCCCTGCCCGACGACGACCGCCGCCCCGCCCGCGAGCACGAGCGGCCAGCTGAAGGAGGCGTACGCGCGCAGCGTCGCGCGGTCGAACGCGAGGCCGAGCTTGTACGGGCACGCGCGCACCGATACGAGCGCGCCCGCCCACGCGCCGACGACGATCCCGATGATGAGCGCCCAGTAGCCCTCGCCCGCGACGAGCAGGGCGACGGCGATGACGAAGCCGAGCACCGGGTCGATCGCCTGCAGCTTGCGCTGGCGGACGAAGTCCATCTCGCGGTAGAAGATCCACAGCGGCGCCTGCAGGGCGTAGGCCGGGACGACGAGCAGCGAGACGAGCGCCGGGGCGATGATCTCGGGCGTCCCGAAGATGGCCGCGAGGCCCGGGACCAGCGCGAGGCCGAGCACGAGCGCGATCGCGGCGAGGCCCAGCTCGAAGGTCATCGCCTTGCGAAACGCGAGCTCCTGGTCGGGCTCGTCCTGCTGGATGTACTTGTCGCCGATCCCGATGGCGCGCAGGAACTGGAGGGTCGCGAGCACGACGAGCACGACCCCCCACACGCCGTACTCCGTCGTCGTGAGGAAGCCCGCGACGAGGAAGCCGCGGATGAGCGCGAGCGTGTTGACGCTCGTGAGGAAGATCGCGTTGACGATCGTGCCGCGGGCCGCGCGGATGCGAAGCCCGGTACCCGCGCCCGGCCGCCCGGTCGCGGGCCGAGGTGGAGGGTCGGCGGGGCCAGCGACCGGAGGCTCGGCGGGGCCGGTGGCCGGAGGCTCGGCGGGGCCGATGGCCGGAGGATCGGCGTGGCCCGCGGTCGGAGGCTCGGCGGGGCCCGCGGCCGGAGGCTCGGCGGGGCCAGCGGCCGGAGCCTCCTCGCGCCGCGCAGGCTCGGCGGGACCTCCGGCCGCCGAAGCCCCATCGCGCGCCGGCGGATCCTTGGCCGCGCTCATGCCCGCCTCCGCCCGAGCCGGCGGACGGGCGTCAGCAGCGGAGGGGGGCCGCCCGGCAGGCCGAGGCCGCCGAGCGTGCCGCGCACCTCGCGCGGGTCCTCGCGCCCCAGCACGCACAGCGCGGCGGCCACGGCGGCGTCGGCGAGCAGCAGCACCGGCAGCGCCGCGCGCGCCGGCCGCCCCCACCAGCGCCCCGCATAGCGCCGCAGCGACGCGACCCACTCCGCGCGCATCCGCGCCGGGTCGCCGCGCTGCGCGCGCGCCACGCTCGTCCCGTAGCCGTGCGCTGCGCGCGCCGCCGGCACGACCTCGGCGCGCCGGCCCACGCGCAGCAGCCGCGCGCACAGGTCGCCGTCGTTGAAGAACAGCGGGAAGCGCTCGTCGAACGGCACGGGCAGCATGTCCTCGCGCGCGCCCATGACGCATGCCGCCGCCGGGCAGAAGACCGCGACCGGCTCGCTCGGCGGGCCGCCGGCCCACAGCTCCTCGTAGCGCCGCCGGGCGCGCGCCGGTCCACCCCGCTGCGCGTCGATCCGCCGCCCCACCGTCGTGAACGCCCACAGCGCGCCGCGAAGATCGAGATCGCGCCGCGCGAAGAGCTGCGGAGCCCCACCGGGGTCGTGCAGCAGCGCGGCGGCGAGCCCCACGTCGGGATGCGAGCGCAGATGCTCCCGCAGCGCCGCCACGCAGCCCGGCTCCATGACGCAGTCGGGGTTGAGGATCAGCACGTGCGAGCCGCCGGAGGCCGCGAACGCCGCGTTCATCCCCGCCGCGAAGCCGGCATTGGAGCTCATCTCGACGAGCCGCACCCCACCACGCGCGCGCACCGCCGCGGCCGTGCCGTCGCGCGACGCGTTGTCGACGACCACGACCTCTACGCCGGGACCCTGCGCAGCCACCCCCTCGAGGCACGCGCCGATCTCGTCGACGTGGTCGTACGTGACGACGAGAACGGAGATTTGCGGGCGATCCGGCACGTCGCGCCACGATACGGCCCGGGCCAGCGGGCACGCCGCCGCGAGCCGTGGCTTAGCCTCCGCCCGCATGCCCATGGCGGACTTCCTCACCGGCACGGCGCTCTTCGTCCTCATGCTGCTCACGGTCGGCGTCGCCGCCGGGCTCGTCACGCGCCGCCGCCTTGCGCACCTCGACCGCCTCGAGCAATCGCTTGCGGCGATCGTCGTCGGCACGGCGGTGCTCATCGGCGTGCACCTGCTGCCGCTGCTGCTCGGGATCCTCAACCGCGCGACGGTGCTCGCCGCCGCCGCGCTCGCGGCCGCGCTCGCCACGCGCATGAGGACGGCGAAGCCCGGGCCGCCGGAGCACACAAGCGCCCCGCCCCCGAGCGACCGCCTCGCGTGGGCGTGCGCGGGCATCGCGTCGGCGATCGCGCTTGTGGCCTTCGTCGCCGACCTCGGCCGCTGGGCCGGCGACGAGATCGTCGGCGTCGACCCGCTCACCTTCCACCTGCCGAACATCGGCCGCTGGATCCAGACCGGCTCGCTGTGGCAGATCGACCAGTTCGTGCCGCTGCTCGCGCACGGCAACTACCCCAATAATGGCGACGTCGTGATGCTCAGCACGATCCTCCCGTGGCACAACGACTTCCTCGTCCGCGCGCCGATCTGCTTCTTCCTGATCGTGACCGCGGTCGCCGTCGCCGCCGTCGCCCGCGAGCTGCGCGCGCCCGCCGCGGCCTCCGTCCTCGCCGCGGCGGCCGTCGTCTCGCTGCCGATCGTCGGCCTCGCGACGATCCCGCGCGCCCTGCCCGACTCGCTCCTCTGGGCGACCTACACCTGCGGCGTCCTGTTCCTCCTGCGCCACGCGCGCACGGCGAGACGCTCGGATCTCGTCCTCGCCGCAACCGCGCTCGCCATCGCCTTCGGGACGAAGTGGTATGGGATCAGCTCCGTCGGCGTCATCGTCATCGTCTGGGCCGCCGCGCGCATGGTCCACCGCGAGCCGCGCGCGCTCCGAGACGGCATGCTCGTCGGCGGGATCGCGCTGCTCGGCGACGGTGCGTGGCTCGTGCGCAACCTCGTCGAATCGGGCAACCCCGTCTTCCCCGTGAAGATCGCGCCGCTGGGCGTAACGATCTTCGACGCCCCGCGCGACGTCATCGTCGAGCAGGTCGGCTTCAGCCTGCTCGACTACGCCGACGACACGTCGGTCTGGAGCCAGCTCGCCGGCGAGCTGTTCGACGGGCTCGGCCTGCTCGCGATCGTCTGCGCGCTCGGCCTGCTCGCCGCGGCGATCCTCAACCGGCGCGCGCACGATCGCCGCATCGCGTGGCTGTCGATCGCCGCCGTCGCCCTCGTCCCGGTGTACGCGTGGCTGCCGGGCACGGCCCTCGGCAACCCCGGCGACCCCTCGCTCGCGAGCGTCAACACGCGCTACGCGGTACCGATCCTCATCCTGCTCGCGCCGGTCGTCGCGTGGGCGATCGGCCGCCTCCCCCGCCTCCTCGCGATCGCCTTCCAGCTCGGGCTGCTCGCCTCGGTCGCGGCCGGCGCCTACAGCGGCTACGAGGTCCAGGGCGCGCGCGACGTCGTGCTCGCGGCTGTCGGGCTCGCGCTCGCCGGCGCGGCGTGCCAAGCGCTGTGGCGCCTGCGCCGCAACGTCCCGGCGCTCGCCGGCGCCGCGATCCTGGCGGCGCTCGTCGCGCTCGCCGGCGGCCATCGCATCGAGCAGCGCATCAACGACGGGCGCTACCTCGGCTCCGATCCCGCGATCGACGCGCTGCTGAAGGCGGCGCCCGGCGGCAAGCGGATCGGCCTCGCGGCGGACTGGTCGGTCAGCGGGCTGACGCCGATCTGGCCGGCGTTCGGCACCCGGATCGGCAACGAGGTCGACTACATCGGCTACTTCGACGGCTTCCTGCGCAAGTACCCGACCGAAGCGGGCTTCCAGGCGGCGCTCGAACGGGGCAGGTACGACTTCGTCGTCGTCGGCCGCGGGTTCTATCCGCCGCAGCGCACCCGCGAGCAGCAGTGGGCGATCGACGCCGGCTGGAGGACGATCGCGCTCAGCACGCGCCTGCGCGTCCTCGCCTCGCCGGCGCTCACAGCCGCTCGATGATCCGGGCCATCCGCGCCGTCTCGCGATCGACGTCCGCATGCTCGCCCACCCACGCGCGCGCGGCGTCGCCCGCTTCCCGGCGCTCCTGCGGCCCGAGCGCCAGCGCCGAGCGCAGCGCCGTGGCCAGCGCCCCGGCATCGCCCGGCGCGGCGAGAAACCCCCACGGCGCGAGGACGCACTCGGGCAGGCCGACCTCGTCGCTTGCGACGACGAGCAGCCCCATCGCCATCGCCTCCTTGACGACGACCGGCATCGAGTCGCGATCGCCGTCGGGCGCGACGACGCACGGCATCGCCAGCACGTCGGCGACCTGCATCGCGGCGAGGACCTCCGCCGGCGGGCGGCTGCCGAGCAGCTCGACCGGCGCACCCGAGGTCTCGATCTGCGCCTGCAGCCGCGCCCGCAACGGGCCGTCGCCGAGGATGCGAACGCGGACGTCCGGCACGGCCAAGGCCGCCTCGATCAGCACGTCGAAGCCCTTCTTCGCGACGAGCCGGCCGACGGCGAGCACGGTCCGGCCACCCGGCAGCGGCGCACTGCGCGCGAACGCGCTCGTGGAGACGCCCATGACGACCTCGTGGACGTCTGCGCCGGGCGCGAGCTCCCGCAGCCGCACGACGTTGTAGTCGCAGCCTGTGAACACCGCGCCGGCGCGCTCGAGCTTCTCGCGCAGGTTGCGCGGCTGGGCGAAGATGTCGTAGGCGTGCGCGGTGACGCTGAACGGCCGGCCGGTCAGCGCCGAGAGCCGCATCGCGTCGAGCGCCGCGCCGCCCGCGAAATGGGCGTGCAGGTGCTCGCAGCCGCCGTCGGTGAGGATGCGTCGCGCCGGCCCGGCGAGCTGGCGCAGCGGGCGCACCCACTCCTCGCGCCGCAGGCGCCGGCGCCCCGCGAGATCCGCGACGCACGCACGCGGACGGCGCAGCGCGAGCCACGCGAGGTCGCGCCAGCCGGCGCCGCCGAGCAGGGTGACCTCGACGTCGGCGGGCGCCTCGGGATTCGGATGCGGCGCGACCCGCGCCGTCTGCACGCGGACGGCGTGGCCCTGGCGTCGCAGCGCCTCGAGCTCGTTGACGACGAACGTCTCCGACAGCTCCGGCCACTGGTCCAGCACGAACAGCAGCCTCATCGGGCGTCCTCGCCGGGGTCCATGGGCGGCGACTGTAACGACGGGCACCGCGAGCCTCCCCCCTCCGCCGCGCCGATCACCGCCGCGGCCCGCGAAATCCGCCGTGCAGCGGCGCCAATCGCCCGGTTCCCGGCATCGAGCGTCGCCTGCTGGCGGTAGCCTGGGGGCGTGGCCGCAACTGCCGTGACTCCCACCGGCGTGCGCGACGGCGATCCCGACGCGCTCGCGGGCTTGTGCGACGTCCGTGGCCCCGCCGTGCTCGCGTACTGCGAGGTCGTCGCGGGTCGCGGCGAGCGCGCGGCCGCGGCCGCGGCACTGGCGTTCGGGAGCTTCCGCGCCGGCGTCGTCGCGACGGGCGACCTCGCGACGCTCGATCCCGAGGCGCTCCTGATCAGCGCCACCCGCCACGCGGCGGCGCGCTACGCCGCGACCGACGCGCCCGAGGGCTGCGCGCGCGTGCCGGATCTGCTCGCCGCGCGCGCGGATCGCAGCATCACGCTCGCCGATCACGACTGGCTGAAGGAGCACCTCGAGTCCTGCTGGACGTGCCGCGCGCCGGTCGCGCGCTTCAACGTCGCCGACAAGGCCTACAGCGAGCCGCCGAACACCCCGCTGCCACCCGACGTCAAGGCGGCGATGGTCGCCGCGATGACGGCCGCGGCGCCGCTGCGCAGCCAGACCGCGGACGTCCCGGCAGACGCCGAGCCCCCGAACCCGTCGGCCAACGGCCGCGCCGCGTCTGCCGAGCCCGAGCCGCCGCCCGCGGTCGAGGAGCCGTACACGGCCTACGACCTCCCGGCGGTCGAGAGCGCCGGCCAGCCCACGTCCGCCTACGAGCTTCCCGCGGAGGACGTCGAGCCTCCCGCGCTGTCCCCCGACGCGCGCCGCGCCCGCCGGCGGCGCACGCGCGAGCGCGGCTCGATGCTCGGCGCGCTCGGCACCGGGGCGAGCAAGCTCGCGCACGACGCGCGCCCGTCTGGCGACGGCGACGCAAAGAAGCGCCGCTCCCGGCGGGCACGCGGCACGGCCGCTCCGGCCGCCGCGAGCGCCACGGCAGCCACCGCGGTCGAAGCCGCCGGCGCGGGCGGCACGGCCGGGACCGCCGGCACGGCCGGGACCGCCGGGACGGGCGCAGCCACCGGCACGGGCGGGACCTCCAGCGTGGGTGGCTCCAGCCTGCCGCGCCCGCGGCGCCAGCTGTCCCGCGCGCCCGCGGGCCAGCGCCGCGACCGCCGCTCGCTGCGGCCCGCCGTCGTGCTGCCGGTCGCGCTCGTGGTCGTCGCGATCATCGCCGCGCTCGCGATCGCCGGCGTCTTCGGCGGCGGCGAGCCCGCATCCAACCCGCAGAGCTTCGCGCCCGCCACGAGCGACGCGCCGGCGAGCACGCGGGACGCTCCGGTCGTCGTCGTGCCCGGCGCCGGCACGGCCAGCGCGGCCGATGTCGAGAAGGCCAAGGCCAAGGCGCGCGCCGCCAGGACCGAGAAGAAGAAGCCCGCCGCGACGGCGAGCAGCGCGGCCGAAAACCAGGACGCGGCGCCGCCACCCGCCACGCCCGCGACCACCCCACCGGCCGTCGCGCCGCCGCCGCCACCCCCTCCCCCGCCGCCCCCGCCGAGCAGCAACGGCAAGCCGAAGATCGACGCGGGCAACGGCGCGACCGGCGCGGAGCAGCTGCCGCCGGCCAAGGACACGTCGACGGTCCCGGAGCTCGCCCCGCCCGTCGAGCCGGTCACCCCGCCACCCGGCTGAGCGTTGAACCCCGACGAGCTCGAGCGTGAGATCCAGCGCGTCGGGCTTGAGCTCGCGGACGCGTTCCCGTCGCGGCGCGGTCACCCGATCAAGGTGCTCGACGAGCGCGCGATGGACCTCGCCTCGCAGGACGCCGAGCTGCGCGCGGCCCTCTTTCGCTTCGTCGACGTCGTCCCGGCGTGCCGCTCGCTCGACGACCTCGCGACGCACCTCGCCGGCTTCCTCGACGAGGTGCACGACCAGCCGCCGCCGCTGAGCGCGGCGATGAGGATGGGCAACACGAAGGCCGGCCGCGCGGCGCTCGGAGCGGCCGGCGCGGCGGGCGTCAAGCACATGGCGCACCGCTTCATCGTCGGCGCCGACCCCAAGGACGCCCTCCCGACCCTGCGCGGCCTGTGGCGCGACGGCGTCGCGACCTCGGTCGACCTGCTCGGCGAGGCGACCGTCACGGCCGCCGAGGCGGACCGCTACGCCGCGCGCTGCGCCGCCGCGCTGAACACGCTCGCGCCCGCGTTCGCGAAGCTCAAGGCGCAGCCGCTCCTCGAAGCGGATGCCCAAGGCTCGGTCCCGCGGGCGAACCTCTCGGTCAAGGTCTCCGCGCTGACACCGCTGCTGCGTCCCGAGGCGCCCGAGCGCGGCATGCGCGACGCCGCCCCCCGCCTGCGCGAGCTGCTGCGCCGCGCGCACCGCCTCGGCGCGCACCTGCACATCGACATGGAGTCGCTGGACTCGCGCGAGGCGGTGCTCGAGCTCGTCCTGCAGCTGCTCGCCGAGCCCGAGTTCGCACACGGGCCGAGCGCCGGGATCGTCCTGCAGGCCTACCTGCGCGACTCGCCGGACACGCTCGACCGCGTGCTCGAGTGGGCTGCCGGCACGCCGCGCGAGCAGCCGCTCGTCATCCGGCTCGTGAAGGGCGCCTACTGGGATCACGAGGTCGTCGAGGCGCGCCAGCACGGCTGGAGCGTGCCGGTCTTCGAGCGCAAGGCCGACAGCGACGCGAACTTCGAAGCGCTGACGCGCCGCCTGCTCGAGGCGCGCCCGGCGGTGCGGGTCGCGATCGCGTCGCACAACCTGCGCTCGGTGTCCCACGCCGTCGCCTGCAACCGCCTGCTCGGCGGCGGCGAGGGAGACGTCGAGCTGCAGGTCCTGCGCGGCCTCGGCGACGACCTCGGCAAGGCGCTCGCCGTGAGCGGCCTGCGCGTGCGCTCGTACTGCCCCGTCGGCGACCTCGTCGCGGGCATGGCCTACCTCGTCCGCCGGCTGCTCGAGAACACCGCGAACGAGAGCTTCCTCTCCGATCAGGCCCACGGCGTCCCGATCGAGCAGCTGCTCGCCCCGCCGGCCGCGTGAGCCTCCCCGCCGCCAGCACCCCGGCCGCCGCCGAGCCGCGCCGCGGAGGCGCCCGATGAGCCTCCCCCCGTTCGCCAACGAGCCGGTCCTCGAGCTGCGCCGCGCATCCGAGCGCACGAAGCTCGCGAACGCCCTCGGCGCCCTCGCGCTGCCGCTGCGCGTACCGGTCTGGATCGGCAAGCACGTCCGCCACGGCGAGGAGCTGCGCTCGACCGATCCGGGCACGCCCACCCGCATCGTCGCGCTTGCGGCGCAGGCGACGCCGGCCGAGGTCGCGACCGCCGTCGCCACCGCGCGCGAGGCCTTCCCCGCCTGGGCCGCGACGCCAGCGCACGACCGCGCCGCGGCGCTCCTGCGCGCCGCCGCCTGGATGCGCGAGCGCCGCCCCGCACTGGCCGCGCTCGCCGTGCGCGAGTGCGCGAAGCCCTGGCCCGAGGCCGACGCCGACGTCTGCGAGGCCATCGACTTCCTCGAGTTCTACGCCCGCGGCGCGATCGAGCTCGCGGCCGGCGCGCCGCTCATCCAGGTCCCGGGCGAGCGCAACGACCTGCGCTACGCGCCGCGCGGCATCTGCGCGGTCATCGCCCCGTGGAACTTCCCGCTCGCGATCCCGATGGGGATGACCGCCGCCGCGCTCGCGACCGGCAACACCGTCGTGCTGAAGCCCGCAGAGCAGTCACCGGGCTGCGGGCTCAGAGTCGTCGAGGCGCTGCGCGCCGGCGGCGTGCCCGCGGGCGCGATCGCGCTGCTGCCCGGCGAGGGCGACGCCGGCGCCGCGCTCGCCCGCGACCCGGACGTCGCGACGATCGCCTTCACCGGCTCGGGCCCCGTCGGCCTCGAGCTGCTGCGCACCGCCGCGGACGTGGCCCCCGGCGCGAGACAGCTCAAGCGCGTCGTCGCGGAGATGGGCGGCAAGAACTGCATCGTCGTCGACGCGGACGCCGACCTCGACGAGGCCGTCCCCGCGATCGTCGAGTCCGCCTTCGGCTACGCCGGGCAGAAGTGCTCGGCGACCTCGCGCGTGCTCGTCCACGAGGCGCTGCACGACACGCTCGTCGAACGCCTCGCGGGCGCTGTGCAAGGGCTGCTGGTCGGCCCCGCGGACGACTTCGCCTCCGACGTCCCGCCGGTCATCGAGCAGGCCGCGCGAGAGCGCGTGCGCGAGTACGCCGAGCGCGCCGCGGCGCAGGGTACGCTGCACGCGAGCCCCGCCGACGACCTACCGCCCGCGGGTTGGTACTGCGCGCCGGCGATCGCGACCGGCCTGCCGCCCGACTCCGCGCTGCTGACAGACGAGATCTTCGGCCCGCTGCTCGCCGTCGAGTCCGTGAAGGACGTCGATGACGCCTGCGACCGCATCGACGCGCTGCCCGTCGCGCTCACCGGCGGGCTCTTCGCGCGCAACCCGCGCACCGTCGCGCGCGTCGTCGCGCGCTCGCCCGTCGGCAACCTCTACGTCAACCGGTCGACGACCGGCGCCATGGTCGGCCGCCAGCCGTTCGGCGGCAACCGCCTCTCGGGCACGGGCACGAAGGCCGGCGGCAGCGACTACCTGCTGCACTTCGTCGAGCCGCGCGTCGTCACGGAGAACACGCTGCGCCACGGTCTCGTCGTGTAGCCGGGCGTGAGACCGGCCGCAACCCGGTTCGACGGGCGCCGATCGCGGCTTTATGCTCGCTTCATGGCGGGGGCAGCCTCCGAGGTGGGCCGCTTCCTCGACCTCGTCGGCGGAGCGGTACGCGACCAGCAGTGCATCCTGTTCCTCGGGGCCGGCGTGCATGCGCCTCCCCCGGAGGGATCCGGCTTTCACTACCCGCCCGAGCAACGCCCGCCGGTCGGCGCGGCGCTCAGCCGGCGGCTCGCGGACGAGTGCGACTTCGCGGCGCGCTTCCCCGGCGAGGATCCGAGCAACCTGCAGCGGGTCGCGCTCGCGTATGAGATCGACAGCTCGCGAGGACGCCTGGTGGACGCCATCGGCGGTGCGGTCGACGCGGGCAAGGCGCCGTCGCCGATGCTGCACGCGCTTGCCCGGCTGGACTTCCCGCTGGTCATCACCACGAACTACGACGGGCTGTTCGAGCGGGCGCTGCGCGACGCCGGCAAGGAGCCGCGCGTGTCGGTGTACAAGCCCGGCGACGAGCCCACGACGGACTTCGAGGACGAGACGGCGCAGAGCCCGGTCATCTACAAGCTGCACGGGGACGTCGCGCACCGCGAGTCGCTCGTCGTGACCGACGAGGACTACATCCAGTTCGTCCTGCGCATGAGCGACAAGGAGCCCTACGACCCGATCCCGCTGTCGCTGAAGCACTTCCTCAAGCGCTGGACGACCCTGTTCATCGGCTACAGCCTGCTGGACTACAACCTCCGACTCCTGTTCAAGACGCTGCGCTGGCGCATCGACCCGGCGAGGATCCCCGATACCTACTCGGTCGACTTCCACCCCGATGCGCTCATCCTCGACGTCTGGCAGAGCCAGCGCCGCTACGTGAAGTTCATCGCTCAGGACGTCTGGTCGTTCGTGCCCGCGCTGTACGAACGGGTGCTCGGAGAGGAGCTCGCGCCGTAGCGATCACCGGCGAACCCGCGCTCGGCGTGCCGGCTGTCCCCTACCGCGGGATCCAGCCGTTTCGCTACGCCGACCACGCGATCTTCTTCGCTCGCGAGACCGAGACACGGAAGCTCGCGAGGCTGGTCGACGTCTACCGCGGCGTGTTCCTCTACGGCGACTCGGGCAACGGCAAGTCATCGCTCGTCAACGCCGGCCTGCTGCCGCAAGCGCGCGAGCTGGGCTTCGACCCCGTCCGGGTGCGAGTGCAGCCCCGGGCGGACGCCGAGATCGTGATCGAGCAGATCGCGATCTCCGACGACCACGGGCGCGTCCTGCCGTGCGTGCTCGCGCCGGAGGCCGACGCATCCGCACGCGTCGTCGTCTCGGTCGCGGAGTTCGAGCAGCGCGTGATCGCCGTCTCCCGCGAGCATCAGCCGCTGATCGTCTTCGATCAATTCGAGGAGATCCTGACGCTGTTCGAGGATGGCGACGCGCTCGCGTCGCGCGGCGCGATCGCCGAGATGATCGTCAGGCTGCTGCGCCGGCAGCTGCCCGTCAAGCTGCTGTTCGCGTTCCGCGAAGACCACCTCGGACGGGTGAAGCAGCTGCTCGCCGCCCGTCCGGAGCTCGTCGATCAAGCGCTGCAGCTCGGACCGCCGTCGGCCGACGCACTGCCCACGATCATCCGGGGGCCGTTCGAGCGTCACCCCGGCCACTTCGAGCATGAGCTCGAGCCGGCGCTCGCGGCACGCCTGGAGGCGGCGCTCGCCCAGCGCTTCGGCAGCGGCGACGTCAGCTTGTCCGAAGTGCAGACGGTCTGCCTGCGGCTCTGGCAGTCCCCCGATCCGGAGGCGCTGCTCGCCGCCAAGGGCGCCCAAGGGCTGCTCGAAGACGCACTCGGCGAGGCCCTCGACGCCCTGTCGCCCGACCTGCGCGCCGCCGCGGTCGCGCTGCTCAGCCACATGGTGACGCCCGCCGGCACCCGCAACGTCGTCTCGGCCGCGGATCTGCATCAGCGGGTCCGCGAGGACGACGAGCGGATCGCGCCGGCGCTGCTCGACCAGGCCCTTGACCGCTTGGAGCGCGAGTCCAAGCTCGTGCGCCGCGAACGCCGCCGCGACATCTATCTCTACGAGATCACCAGCGAGTTCCTGGTCCCGTGGATCAGCCGCCGGCGCGAGGAGGTGCGGCGCACGCAAGCGCGACGTCGCGAGCGCCGGCGGGCGTCCGTGTTTCTTGTCGTGGTCGCCGTCCTGGCGAGCATCGCGGTCTGGGCGCTCGACCAGCGCGCCACCGCCCAGCGGCAAGCCACGGCATCGAGATCGCTGGCTCTGGTGGCGGCATCCGGCGCGCAGCTCGACAGCCGCCCGGACGTCGCGCTGCTGCTCGCCGCCGAGGCATACCGCACGAGCCCTCGCCCGGAGGCGCGCAGCGGCGTCGTCGCGGCACTCCCCGCCGCCCGCGGCTCGGGCGTCCTCGGCATCCTCCACGGCCATGACGGCGTGGTGGCGAGCGTCGCCCCGAGCCCCGACGGGCGCATGCTGGCGTCCGCGGGCGCCGACGGCACGATCCGGCTGTGGAGCGTGCGCACCCACCGGCAGCTCGGGCAACCGCTGACGGGCCACGCCGGCAACGTTCACAGCGTCGCCTTCAGCCCGGACGGGCGCATGCTGGCCTCGACCGGTGCCGACGCGACGGTGCGGCTGTGGGACGTGCGCACGCACCGGCAGCTCCGGAGCCTCGCGGGCCACGTCGGCACGGTCTGGGAGGTCGCGTTCAGCGGCGCCGGGGACGTGCTGGCCTCCGCCGGCGACGACGGCACGGTCAGGCTGTGGGACGTCGCGAGCGGCCGGCCGGTCGCCACGCTTGCCGGCCACCGGGGCACGGTCTTCGGCGTGGCGTTCAGCCCGGACGGGAACATCCTGGCCTCCGCGGGCGACGACACGACGATCCGGCTGTGGGACGTGCGCACGCACCGGCAGCTCCGCGAGCTCCGCGGGCATTCGGGCCGTGTCGTCAAGGTCGCGTTCAGCCCCAGCGGCCGTCTGCTGGCGTCCGCCGGCTTCGACCGCACGGTCCGGCTGTGGGACCTGCGCACCAACCGTGAGGTCGGCGAGCTCACCGGCCACGACCGCCCGGTGTACGGCCTCTCCTTCCGCCCCGACGGGCGCAGGCTCGCGACCGCCGGCGGCGACGGCACCGTCCGGCTATGGGACGTCGGTACGCGGCGGCAGGTCGGCGAGCCGCTGACCGGCCACGTCGGCGTCGTCTTCGGCGTCGCCTTCACGCGCGACGGGCACACGCTTGCCTCGGCGGGCGCCGACACGACCATCCGCGTCGTGGACGTGCGCATCCGGCCGGGTGCGCTGACCGGCCACACGGGTTCGGTCTTTGGTGTTGCCGTCAGCCCCGACGGACGCATGCTGGCCTCCGCCGGCGCCGACAAGGCGATCCGGCTGTGGGACCTGCGCACCCACGCCATGCTCGGCATGCTCATCGGCCACTCGAAGACCGTCACCAGCGTCGCCTTCAGCCCGGCCGGGCGCATGCTCGCCTCCGCGGGTGCCGACGCGACGGTCCGGCTGTGGGACGTGCGCGCCCACCGCCAGCTCGCCGAGCTCACCGGCCACGAGGGCCTGGTCCGGAGCGTCGCCTTCAGCCCCGACGGAGACATGGTCGCCTCCGCGGGCTTCGACGGCACCGTTCGCCTGTGGGACGTCCATGCGCACCGAGAGGTCGGCAAGCTCAGCGGCCACGACGGCCGGGTGTCCAGCGTCGCGTTCGGCCTTGGTGGCCGGGTGCTGGCCTCCGCCGGAACCGACAAGACGGTCCGGCTGTGGGACGTGCGCAGCCGCAGGCAGATCGGCAAGCTCACCGGCCACACGGACTTCGTCTGGAGCGTGGCGTTCGGGCCCGACCAGCACACGCTCGCCTCCGCGGGCTACGACAACACCATCCGGCTCTGGGATGTCCGCAGCCGGCGGCAGCTCGGCCCGCCGCTCACGGGGCACGCGCGCGCCGTCTACAGCGTCGCCTTCAGCCCCGACGGTGAGACGCTGGCCTCCGCGAGCGACGACGAGACGATCCGCCTGTGGGACGTTCGCGGCCGCGCGCATCAGCAGGTCGGCCGGCTCAGCGGCCGCTCCGCGGTCTCCAGCGTCGCGGTCACCCCCGCGGGCACGCTCGCCTCCGGGGGCTACGACAACACGGTCCGCCTGTGGGAGGGGATCCTCTGGCCCGGTGCCGAGACACTGCAGCGGGACGTCTGCGATCTCATGGGTGCGGGCCTCGGCAAGGCGGAGTGGAAACGCTACGGAGCAGGGCTTCCGTACCACCGTGCCTGCTCATGAGCGCGTCGCGCTGGCGCTCGGGATCGAGGTTACCCGGGCGGCTCGGGGGCGGCTGTGGAAGGGGTCGGCGCCGGGGGTGCGGGTGACGGCGGTGGCGGCGGCGGCCCGGGTGGCGGGAGCGGGTTCGGATCGGAGCCCGGCGCCGGGGGTGCGGGTGACAGCGGTGGCGGCAGCGGCCCGGGTGGCGGGGGCGGGTTCGGATCGGGGTTCGGCGCGGCCGGCGGCGACCCGGGTGGCGGCGGTGGGTTCGTGCCGTGATTCGGGCTGGTTCCCGGCGGTGGGGGCGGGTTCGGACTGGAGCTCGGCGGAGGTGGCGGCGGTGGCTCCGGATTGGGCTCCGGATTGGGGTCGGGATCGGGGTCCGGATCGGGATTGGCTCCCGATGGCGGCCGCGGATTCGAGCCGCCGCTCGGTGGCGGGGGCGGATTCGTGCCGCCAGACCCCCGATCGCGGCTGGAGCCGGGATTCGGGTCGGGATCAGAACCACCAGTCGATGGGGTCGGGGAGGAAGGATCCGCGGCCGAGCCACTCGGCGCGGAGAAGGTGCCCTCGCTCGCCGCGTCGTCGCTGCCACAGCCCGCGATCAGGAAGGAGCCGCCCAGCGCTGCCACGACGACCGCAGCCACCGCGGCGCACGCCAGCGCACGCCGCGGCCGGGGGCTGCCCGGCTCGGCGGACTGCAGCGCGTGTGAACGGACCGGCATGGTGTCACCTCGAAGGTCGCCGACGTGCTCGCTCCCTCGTGACCCTACCGGCGTCGTGAGGAGCTCTTGCATGAGCAGAGGCGCCGAGCGCCGCCCGTGATACATCGAAGCGAGCTACTTGCGGTAGACGCCGTCCTGCCGACATGAGAGAGTCGCTGTCGCCATGAAAGGCGCCGCGATGATCACGATCCTCGTTCTGCACGGAGGCGGCTTCAACGGCGGCACGCCCGCGACCGTGGAGCCGATCGCCAGCGACCTCCGCGGGGCGGGCTACAACGCGATCGCGGTCCCGTATCGCACCGAGAACCCGACCGGCAACGTCCTCGGCGAGATCGCGACCGTCCGGCGCTACGCCAAGGAGTACGAGGCCTACGGGCCCGTCATCGCCTACGGCGCCTCCGCGGGTGGGACGCTCGCAGCCGCCCTCGCGGCGCGCGGTGAGGTCGCGGGCGCCGTCGTCGCCGGCGGCCCGACGAACCTGCTGACCTGGATCTGCGTCTCGCCGCTCACGCTCCCGAGCTACTGGCAGGGTCTGGGCATGACGACCGCCGACCGGCGAGCCGCCTCGCCGTACTACCGGCTCAACGGCGCCCAGAGCCCGCAGCTGCTCCTCTACGGCGACATCGATCCGCTCGTCACGATCGATCAGGGCATCAGCTACTACAGCGCCGCCGTCAAGACCCAGCCCGACACGAAGTTCCAGCTCATGCTGCTGTCGCCGCACAGCTACCGCCCGGAGTACCAGACCCGGGCCCGGGAGTGGATCCAGCAGCGCTGGCCCGTCGGCGCGAAGGCTCAGGTCAAGCCCACGCACGTGAAGCCGATGAGCGCGACTAGGTCACAAGCTGGCCGCAACCAGGGCTAGGCTCCCGGCGATGATCACGAAACTGGACTTCATCGGCGTACCGACCACCGACCCCGATCGCTCGCGCGCGTTCTACGTCGACACGCTCGGCCTGAAGCCGGACGAGAAGTCGAACTACGAGTTCTGGGTCGGCGCGACATGCTTCGGCATCTGGGAGCCCGAGAAGCAGGGCATGCCGTTCGCCCCGCAGAGCAACGCCCACCTCGCGCTGCACGTCGACGACGTCGAGGCCGCGAAGGCCGAGCTCGAGGCCAAGGGCGTCGAGTTCCTCGGCGACACCTTCGACACGGGCGTCTGCCACATGGCGCTCTTCAAGGACCCCGACGGCAACGACCTCATGCTGCACCACCGTTACGCCTGACCCCGCAGGCCGCCAGGAACTGCTCGTGCAGGCGCGTGTCGCTGCCGAGCTCGGGGTGAAACGCGACGGCGAGCAGGTTGTCCTGGCGCGCGGCGACCGGATGACCCTCGAGTGACGCGAGGATCTGCACGCCCTCGCCGTATGAGGCGATCCACGGCGCGCGGATGAAGACGGCGGTCAGCGGCTGGCCGCCGAGGCTCTCCAGCTCCAGCTCGGCTTCGAACGAGCGGACCTGGCGCCCGAAGGCGTTGCGCCGCGCGACGATGTCCATCACGCCGAGGTGCTCGCGGTCGAGCATGATGAGCCCGGCGCACGTCCCGAGCACCGGCGTCCCGGCGGCCACCAGCGCGCGCAGCGGCTCGGCGAGCTGCTCGCGCTCGACCCCGAGCGTCATCGTCGTCGACTCGCCGCCGGGGATGACGAGCCCGCACAAGCCCTCGAGGTCCGCCGGCACGCGCACCTCGCGCACGCCGGCGCCGAGCGAGCGCAGCATCCGCGTGTGCGCCGCGTAGCCGCCCTGCAGCGCGAGCACCCCGACGACCGACGGCCGCCCATGCGACGCCGCGGCGGCGCGCGCCGATCCCGCCGGCACGCGCGCTACCAGCCGCGCTGAGCCAGCAGCTGCCGGCCGTCGAGCGAGCGGGTCTCCAGCGACGTCATCGCCTCGCCGAGACCCTCCGACGCCCGCGCGACGCGCTCGGCGTCCGCGAAGTGCGTGCACGCCTCGACGATCGCCCGCGCGCGGCGCTCGGGATCGGACGACTTGAAGATCCCCGAGCCGACGAACAGCCCCTCGGCGCCGAGCTGCATCATGAGCGACGCGTCGGCGGGCGTCGCGATGCCGCCCGCGCAGAACAGCACGACCGGCAGCCCGCCCTCATGCGCGACGCCGCGGACGAGGTCAAGCGGCGATTGGAGGGCCTTCGCGGCCGCCGCGAGCTCGGCCTCGTCGAGCGTCCCGAGGCGGCGGATCTCCGACCGGATCGAGCGCATGTGGCGCACGGCCTCGACGATGTCGCCGGTGCCGGCCTCGCCCTTGGAGCGGATCATCGCGGCGCCCTCGCCGATACGCCGCAGCGCCTCGCCGAGGTTCGTCGCGCCGCACACGAACGGGACCGAGAACGGCCACTTGTCGATGTGGTTGGCCTCGTCGGCAGGCGTCAGCACCTCGGACTCGTCGATGTAGTCGACCTCGAGCGCCTCGAGCACCTGCGCCTCGGCGATGTGGCCGATGCGCGCCTTCGCCATGACGGGAATCGTCACCGACTCCTGGATGGACTTGATCATCGCCGGGTCGGACATGCGGGCGACCCCGCCGTCGCGGCGGATGTCGGCCGGCACGCGCTCGAGCGCCATGACGGCGGTCGCGCCGGCGGCCTCGGCGATGCGCGCCTGCTCGGCGTCGACGACGTCCATGATGACGCCGCCCTTGAGCATCTCGGCCAGGCCCGCCTTGACCCGGAATGTCGCTTCGTCTCTCACCCCGGCGATTCTACCGAGCGAGCTTCGCGGCCCGGACTCGGCGTACCAGCCCTCCAGAGCGTCAGGTAGCGTCCGCCACCATGAGGATCATCCGCGGCGCCGCGCTCGTGCTCGCGGCCATCGCCATGCTCACCGCGGCGGGCGTCGCAAGCGCCCAGAGCCGCTGCGGCGGGCTGCTGCAGCCGCCCTGCCCGCCCCCGCCGCCGCCTCCGCCCCCCGCCGGTCCGATCGCCGCGACGCTGACGCTGACCCCCGAGACGATCACGCGCCGCGTCGACACGAAGACGCGCGTGACGTTCCGGGGCGCGGTCGAGGGCGTCCCCAACCCGCAGGGCATGACGATCCTGCTGCGCCAGACCGTGCCGGGCTATGGCCCCGGCGGCGCGCTGACCGACCGGGGAACGCAGGTCGCCGCCGACGGGACGTTCGCGTTTGCGGTCGTCCCGGCGATCGGCCTCGAGGTCCAGGCCTTCATCCGCGACGGCGAGCCCGCGACCGGCTCGAGCCCGGTGCGCCGGCTCGTCGTGCGCTCGACGCAGAGCCTGCACCTGCGCGCCGTCAGCGCGACGCGCGGGCGCTTCACCCTGACGACCTCCGGCCCGGGGACCCTCCCCCTCTCAGGCGACAACCGCAGGCCGAAGGCGGGGCCGGGGCGCATCGGCTACCTCTACCTCGTCGCCAAGCACGGCCGCACGGCACTGCGGATCGGGTCCGGGCGCGTGCGCAACCGCGGGTGCGGCAACCTCTGCAAGCGCTCGGCGATCGGCTACTTCCACATCTCGCGGAGCATCGCGCGCGACCGGCGCGACTTCATCGCGTGCGCGCGCGGCTCGATGTTCCTCGCCGTCGAGGACGCCGCCGTCTCCCCGGACTGCGGCAAGCGCTCGATCAAGCTGCGGCAGCCTACTTGAGCTTGAACGCCTTGATGCGGTCGGCGTAGCCGTCGGCATCGCGGGCGTAGACGCCGTAGGCGAGCGCCTGGACCATGCTCAGCAGCGCCGTGTGCGAGCGCACGTAGGCGGGGCTGTTGGACGAGTAGTACAGGCGGATCTGGGCGAGCTTGGCGACCTCGGAGAGCGTCGCGTCGGTGATCGCCATCGTGCGCGCCTTGCGGTGGCGCGCGAGCTTCATCGCGCGGACGACGAGCGGGTGCGGGCGGCCGGCGCTGAGGCCGATCACGAGCGTCTCCTCGTCGATGCGCGACAGGCGGCCGAGTGCCTCCTGCGACGGGCTGGCGACGATCTCCGCGCGCAGGTCGAGCAGCATGAGCAGGTGGCGCAGGTAGGACGCGAAGAACGCCATCTGGTCGGTGCCCGCGACGAGCAGGCGCGGCGTCGTGGCGATCGCCTCGACGGCCGACTCGATCTCCGACCGCGACACCTTGCGCGCGGTGTCCTCGACGTTGACGTGGTCGGCGGCGAGCATCGTCTCGAACTCGTTCTGATCGAGCGAGAACAGCGGCGCGGCCGGGCCGCTGGACGCGGCGGCCGGCACCGGCGACGTTGCGTGCCGGCGGCGGTACTCCTCGCGCGCCGAGTGCTGCAGCTCGGGATAGCCCTCGAAGCCCAGCGCCTGCGAGAAGCGCACGACCGTGCTCGATGAGGTGTTCGCGCGACGGGCGAGCTCCTCCGCCGTCTGGAAGGCGACCTCGTCGAGATGGTCGACGATGTACTGCGCGACATCCTTCTGCGAACGCGAGAAGTCGTCGAAACGGGCCTGGATGTACGTGGAGAGCGACTCGGGAGTCGTCGTCGTGGCAGATCGCTTCATGGGCGAGCACCTGTTTCGACGGGGTTGCCCCGGTTCCTTCGCGCCGGTTCGAGGAACCGCTGCACAGGCCCCGCTTAACGAACCGCGCCCGGCCTTGGGGAAGACCGGGCGCTGGAGCCGAGAGTGAGGGGAGGCGGGGGATATGGGCCGAACCAGCTCTCGGCGGGCTCTGTCATTAGAAGTTCCCGCCTGCGACAGGCGTAAACACGGATTTGATTTAACCCGGCGCGTAGCGGCGGATCAGCGGCCGCGCGCCTTCGGGCACGGTGTAGAACGCGCGCCCGTCCGCGGCGAGCGCGAGCGACTCGCCCTGGCCCTCGGCGACGAGGCCCGCGCCTACCGAGCACGGCCGGCGCCGCAGGGCGGCGGCGACGCTCTCCCCCGGCCTGCGCGTCCACGCGAACGCGCTCGCGTACGTGCGCAGGACGATCGTGCGCCCGTCGGCGGAGACGTCGCCGGCGGTCACGGCGTCGCCGCCGCCGAGGTCGAGCGTCGCGCGGCGGCGCATCGTCGCCAGCACGCCCGCCGCGGGCTTGGCGGCGACGTAGACGCCGGCGCGGCCGGCGAAGGACTTCGTCACGACGACGAGCGCGCCGCTGACCGGATCGCGCAGCAGCGCCTCGGCGTCGCGCTTGCCGTCGGGGTAGCGCAGCAGGATGCGGCTCGCCGGCGCGCTCGCCGTGGTGGGCGCGCCGCCTCCGGCGCGCGGCTCCGCGATCCGGTAGACGACGACGAAGTCGCGCTGCGGGACGTTGTCGCCGATGTCGCCGACGTAGAGCGTCTTCGGGCCCGCAGCGATGTCCTCCCAGTCAAACGCCGCGGCGCCGGTCAGCGTCACCTCGGCGAGCAGCCGGCCGTCGAGCGAGAGCGCGAGCACCCGCGGCACGTCGCCGGAGTCGTTGTGGGTCCAGAGCACGCCACGCTGCGAGCGCGACAGCACGAGCCCCGAGAGCTCGGTCGCGGCCGCGGCGTCGACGCGGCCCGCGCGGCGCGCCCGCAGCGCGTCGCACAGGACCGGCGGTCGCGCTCGCGCGACCGTGGCGGTGCGCTGCGCGGGCGCGACGTTTCGCGCGTCGCCTCCGCAGCCGCCGAGCGCCATCGCCGCGAGCACACACAGCGCTGCGCCGAGCGGCTTCGGCACCACGCGCCGCGCGGCGCGCCGGCGGCGCGGGCGGCGGTCCGGGCCGACCGGGCGGCTAGCCGAGACGCCGGACAGTTTCGCGGGCGCGCTGGATGCGCCGATCCTCGACCTTGTACTCCTCGGGGATCGTGAGCATGTCGGTGATCGCGAGGACGTCGCGGGCGAGGAGGAGCTGGACGCGCAGGGCGGCCTCGGCGCAGTCGACGATCTCCTCGCGCGACTCGAAGGTGTGGTTCATGCCCAGCAGCCGGCGGATGTAGTAGCCCATGGACGCTCTCTTACCGAAGCTTCTCGAAGATCTCGGTGGCACGCACGACGCGAGGATCGGCCTTCGCGACCCCTGCCTCCTCGGCGAGCGAGATGATGTCGCGCGCGAGCTGCTCCTGCATGAGCAGCGCGCCCTCGGCGATGTCCTCGATCTGCGCGTCGGACTTCTTCTCGTAGCCACCTAGGAACATCTTGCGCAGCAGATCGCCCATCTGACTCCTCTTGCCTCGGTCCTCCGGTCGGCGCATCGCCCGGTGTTGCGACGTCGCCACGTCAGTCGCGCAGTATCACGCACGCGCGCCGCGGCAGCTGTCTACTCCTCGTCGCCGTCGGCCGTCTTGACGTCCATGTTGAGCGTCACCGGCAGCCCGCTCTCGATCGCCTGCGCGGCGACCTCGGCGCCGCCGATCCGCACCCCGGCCATCAGCGCCTGCGTCAGCGCGCGCACGACGAGCTGCCAGCGCTCGTCGTCGACGTCGATCTGCTCGCGCAGCCGCGCGGCGATCGGCCCGAGCTCGATGATCGCCTTGTCGCTGACGTCGCCGGGTCGCTCCTCGCGTGCCATGCCGACAGCGTAGGCTGCTGGCGCCGCCTATCCGCTGCTCGGGCGCGAGTAGCGCTCGACGAGCGGGTGCCCGACGAGCTCGCGCAGCTGGTTCTTGCACCACCACGAGTACACGTCCGCGTCGTCCTCGCGCGCTCGCTGCACGAACTCCTCCCAGTCCATCCACGCGCACGCGCCGACCTCGATCGGGTTGGGCTCGGGCGGGCTCGACCTCCGCGCGACGAAGACCGGGCAGAACTCGTACTCGACGATGCCCTGGAAGTGCGGCGCCTTGTAGATGTGGTTGGGCAGCACGACCTCGATGTCGCTCACCGTCATGCCGAGCTCGTAGCCGACGCGCCGCTGGATCGCGTCGGCGAAGCTCTCGCCGGGCGCCGGGTGCCCGCACGCGCTGTTGGTCCAGACGCCGGGCCAGACTTTCTTCGTGAGCGCGCGGCGCGTCGTCAAGAACGCGCCGTCGTCGTCGAACACGTAGCACGAGAACGCCAGGTGAAGCGGCGTGTCGGCGTGGTGCGAGGACCACTTCTCGGCCTCGCCGATCGGCCTGCCGTCCTCGTCGACCAGGACGATCAGCTCGACGGGCGCCTCGTCGCGGGCCGCGGCGGCCGCTCCCGGATCAGCGGTCACGGCTCGCCACCAGCATCGCGAGGGCCTCCAGCTCGGCGGCTTCGCGCCCGCTCACGCCGCACGCGCGCAGGTCCTCCAGCGCCCGCGCCAGCTGCGTCGAGGCCTCCTTCTCGCTCCACGCCCGGCCGCCCGAGAGCGTGACGAGCTCCGCCGCGGTCGCGACGTCCTCGGCCGAGAGCACGCCCTCGCGGTCATACAGCGCGGCGAGCTCGCGGCCCGGCGGCGTGCCCGAGCTCAGCGCCGCCACGACGGGCAGCGACTTCTTGCGGGCCGTGATGTCGGAGTGGATCGCCTTGCCTGTCACCGCTGGATCGCCCCAGATGCCGAGGATGTCGTCGACGAGCTGGAACGCCAGCCCGAGCCGCTCGCCGAAGGATCGCATCAGGTCGATCCTGGCCTCGTCACCGGTCGCGAAGAGCTCGCCGAGCGCGCACGAGCAGCCGAGCAGCGCGGCGGTCTTCCCGCGCGCCATGCCCATGACCTCGTCCACGGCGACGTCGTCGCGCGACTCGAACGCGAGGTCGAGCATCTGGCCGTGGATGAGGTCCTGCGTCGTGGCGCAGAGCATGCGCACCGCCGCCTGCCCCCGCTCGCCGCCGACGGCGGCGAGCGTGTCGACCGCCAGCGCGAGGAGCGCGTCCCCCGCGAGGATCGCCGGCCCGATGCCGAAGACGGTCCACGCGGTCGGCCGGTGACGGCGCAGCACGTCGCGATCCATGACGTCGTCGTGCAGCAGCGAGAAGTTGTGCACGAGCTCGACGGCGATCGCCGCGGGCAGCGCCGCCTCGTACGGGCTGCCCGACGCTCCCGCCGTCAAGAGCGCGAGCGTCGGGCGAAACGCCTTGCCGCCCGAGCCGGCGACGGGATCGCCGTGCTCGTCGCACCAGCCGAGATGAAACTCCGCGACCCGCCCGACGCCCGGCGGCAGCGTGCCGACGGACTCGCGCAGGACGGGGTCCAGGACGTCGCGGCCCCACGACAGAAGCTCTGCGGCGGCGCGCGCCTCCGTCGTCGTGTCCATGTGGGGCCGCGACCCCGGGGTCAGCCGGTGCCGACTTCGCAGTCCTCGAGCACGCCCAGCGCGTCGGGCACGAGCACGGCGGCCGAGTAGTACGTCGAGACGAGGTAGTTGATGACCGCCTTCTCGTTGATGCCCATGAAGCGCACCGACAGCCCCGGCTCGATCTCGTCCGCGAGACCGGTCTGGTGCAGCCCGATGACGCCCTGGTTGTCCTCGCCCGTTCGCAGGACGATCACCGAGCTCGTCATGTGCTTGGTCACCGGGATCTTGTTGCACGGCAGCAACGGGATGCCGCGCCACGACGGCACGTTCGAGTCGTACAGCGACGTGCTCGGCGGGTAGATGCCGGCCTTCGTGCACTCGCGCCCGAACGCGGCGATCGTGCGGGGGTGCGCGAGCAGGAACTGCGATCCGCGCCGGCGCGAGATGAGCTCGTCGAAGTCGTCCGGCGTCGGCGGCCCGGTGCGCGTGCGGATGCGCTGCTTGAGGTCGCAGTTCGCGAGCAGCCCGAAGTCGGGGTTGTTGACCATCTCGTGCTCCTTGCGCTCCTTGAGCGCCTCGACGGTCAGCTTCAACTGCTGCTCGGTCTGGTTCATCGGGACGTTGTAGAGATCCGCGACGCGCGTGTGGATGCGGAGCACCGTCTGCGCGACGCTCAGCTCGTACTCGCGCGGCGAGACCTCGTAGTCGACGAACGTGCCGGGGAGCGTCGGCTCGCCGGTGTGCCCGGACGCCAGCGCGATCTCGGCCTGGCCGGACTTGTCCTGCGCCGTCCCGGACAGCTCCTTGAAGGCGTCGAGGTGCGCCTTGAGCGTCTCGCTCGTGCCGACCACCTTCTCGAACTCGTCCTGCGTGAGCGTCAGGACCGACCCGGCCGTGACGGCCTTCGCCGTGAACTCCCAGAAGTCGTCGTCCTCCAGCAGCACCTCGTAGCTGAAGTGATCGCCGTCCGCCCAGACGTCGAGCACCGCCTCGTCGCCATACTTGCCGGTGCCGATCTTCTCGACCTTGCCGCGGGCGATCAGGACGATCGCGTCCGCGGGCTTGCCCTTCTCGACGATCGCGTCGCCGGGCTCGACGTCGCGCTGGACGAACTTGCCCGCGAGGGCGGCGAGCACCTCGGCGTCGTCGTAGCCGCGCAAGAACGGGATCTCCGTCAGCTCGGCGGGGATGACGCTGATCTTCGCGCCGACGTTCGTGAACTCCACGCGTCCGTCGCCGACGGTGTAGCTCAGCCGGCGGTTGACCCGGTAGACGCCGCCGACGGTCTCGACCCACGGCAGCACTCGCAGCAGCCAGCGCGAGGTGATGCCCTGCATCTGCGGCGCCGACTTGGTCGTCGTCGCCAGGTTTCGCGCAGCCGCTGTGCCAAGGCTCAGCTGCGGGGTCTCGGGCTCGTCATCGCTCATCGGTTACTGCCTCCGCGTCGTGGGGTGGTCGCAACAGGACGCGTGCGCCCGCCACCCACCTGCCGCGTCCAGTGACGACCACACCTCAGGAGGCTCCGACGACACGCCCCCTGCTGCCCACAATCGCTATCCCCAGCGAGCACAAGCCGTGCCGATTCTTCCCCCTGATCGGGCTTTATACCAGCCAGCCGACGGCTCGTGGGGATCGAAAGACCATAAAATCGTCACGCGGCCCGAGACCTCGGCGCGGATCGGCCGCGCAGCCACCGTCGCGGCCTTGACTCTCGCGCCGGACGCCTTATCGTGGTCGTCGCGGTCGGCTGCCCGGTCGCGCGGTAGGGGGAACCACGGTGCATTGAAGAGGAGCGTTCGTTGAGCGGCGCGGGCCAGCCATTCGAGTTACCAGACTTCTACATCGGCTGGCCCGCGCGGCTGAACCCGCACCTCGAGACCGCGCGGACGCACACCCGGGAGTGGTCGAAGGCGGTCGGGATCGTGGACACGCCCGCGGCCGACGAGACGCCGGAGATCTGGACCGAGGAGCAGCTCGACGCGATGGACTACGGGCTGCTGTGCGCCTACACGCATCCCGACGCCCCCGCCGAGGAGCTCGACCTGATCACCGACTGGTACGTCTGGGTCTTCTACTTCGACGACCACTTCCTCGACGTCTACAAGCGCCCCGGCGACGAGGAAGGCGGCCGCGCCCATCTCGAGCGGCTGCCGCTGTTCATGCCGATGGACCTCGCCGACACGCCGCCCGAGCCGGCCAACCCCGTCGAGCGCGGCCTCGCCGACCTCTGGTACCGCACCGTGCCGAGCAAGACGATCGACTGGCGCCAGCGATTCTGGACCGCGACCAAGCACCTGCTCGACGAGTCCGACTGGGAGCTGCGCAACATCAACGCGGCACGTGTCGCGAACCCGATCGAGTACATCGAGATGCGCCGCAAGGTCGGCGGCGCACCATGGTCCGCGCACCTCGTCGAACACGCGAACTTCGTCGAGGTCCCCGACCGCGTCTGGGACGCACGCCCGATGCGCGTGCTCAAGGAGACCTTCGCCGACGCCGTCCACCTGCGCAACGACATCTTCTCCTACGACCGCGAGGTCAACGACGAAGGCGAGCTGTCCAACTGCATCCTCGTCCTCGAAACGTTCTTCGGCATGACGACGCAGGCAGCCGCGGATCTCACGAACGAGGTGCTGACGTCGCGGATCCACCAGTTCGAGAACACGGCGCTGACCGAGCTGCCGATGCTCTTCGTCGACTTCGCGATCACCCCGATCGAGCAGCAGGCGATCGCGCTGTACGTCAAGGGGCTGCAGGACTGGCAGTCGGGCGGCCACGAGTGGCACATCCGCTCCAGCCGCTACATGAACGAGGGCGCCGCCGCCGACGCTCCGGCGCCGATCCTGGGCGGTCCGGCCGGACCGGTCAGCGCGCTCGCGAGCATCCTGCAGATGTCGCCGGAGATGGCGAGCCGGCTCGTGAACCCGACGCCCCTCACGACGGGCCTCTCCCGCTTTGAGGCGAACACCTACGTGCCGTTCGAGGAGACGGGCCCGACGACCCTGCCGGACTTCTACATGCCCTTCGTCGACCGGGTGAACCCGCATCTCGAGCAGACCCGCACGGACTGCCTCGACTGGGCTGAGAAGATGGGCTTCTACGTGAAGCTCCCCGGCGTCCCCGGCGGCTACATCTGGACGCGCGAGATGAACGAGGGCTTTGACTTCGGCCAGTGCTCGGCGCGCCTGAATCCCGAGGCGTCGGCCGACGGGCTGAACCTGTCGACGCGCTGGCTCGCGTGGGGAACCTACGGCGACGACCTGTTCCCGCGGGTGTACGGCCACACGAGGGATCTGATCGGCGCGAAGGTGCAGAACGCGCGCCTGTCGCTCTTCATGCCGCTGGACTGCATCTCGATGCCCCCGCACTCAAACCCGCTCGAGCGCGCCCTGTCCGACCTCTGGCTGAGCACGGCGACGGCGCTCTCGATGGAGCACCGTCGATGGCTGAAGGCCGGGATCGAGAAGATGACCCGGTCGTGGGTGTGGGAGCTGCAGAACATGTACCAGCACCGCATCCCGGACCCGATCGACTACATCGAGATGCGTCGCGACACGTTCGGCTCGGACCTCACGATGAGCTTCGCGCGCATCAGGTTCTCCGGCAAGCTCCCCGCCGAACTGCTCGAGACACGGCCCATGCAGGCGCTCGAGCACTCGGCGATGGACTACGCGTGCTTCACGAACGACATCTTCTCGTTCCACAAGGAGGTCCAGTTCGAGGGCGAGGTGCACAACATGGTCCTCGTCGTGCGCAACTTCCTGCGGATCTCCAACGAGCAGGCCGTGCTCGTCGTCAACGACCTCATGACCAAGCGGCTCGAGCAGTTCGAGTACCTCGTCGCCACCGAGCTGCCGTTCGTCGCCGATCAGTTCGAGCTCGACGAGGAGCAGCGAGCGTCGCTCGACGAGTGGGTCCTGATGATGGCGGACTGGATGTCCGGCATCCTCGTCTGGCACCGGATGACGGCGCGCTATCGCGAGGCGGCGCTGAAGGAGCTGCCGGCGCCGGGCGCGCCGCTGCACGGCTCGACGCCGCCCGTGCCGGCCGATCCGCGCGTAGCCGTGGCGTCCGAGATCCGCGAGCAGTTCGCGGCGCTCGGCCCGTCCGGTCTCGGCACGGACACGGCGAGGCTCGCCGCGCGCGTGCGCGAGAACGCCGCGTAGCCGGCCGAGACGCGCGCGAGCCGATGGGCCGGGACGGGCTCGGCGACGTGCGATGGCAGCTATGTCGTCATGCCGGTGGGCGGCGGCGACACCTCGGACACCGGGACGGCGCGCACCGGCTGGCAGCCCGCCGGCAGCCAATCGCCGCGGTCCAAGACGCAGACGACCAACGACCTCGGTCGGGCCGCACTCGGAGCGACCAAGCCCGGCCGGCCGAGCTCGCAGAGCGCGTCCCCGACGGCTTGAAACGCCAGCCAAGTACGGCGCGATGGTCGGGGAGCGGGCAAGCCGACAGCGGCAAGCCGCTCAGCGCTGCCGAGATTCGCGAGCTGCAGATCGAGCTGCCAGACGGGATGGTCATGCGGTACCGCATAGGCGGGCGGCAGCCCGCGCTCGGCAAGCCAGCGATACCACTCGGCGACCGCCGTCGCCGGCTCGTCGGCGAGATAGAGACCCCTGACGACCCCTGCGTGCTGCCAGCGCCCGTCGGTCGGCTCGCTCGCACGTCCCAACACTCCGGATGCGTGCGGTGCGTGGCGAATCCAGTGGCCGCTGACGGCGATCGCGTCGACGTCCACGACACCGGGTCAGGAGACGCCGGGATACTCGAGCTCGGCGATCAGCTGTGCGACGCGACGATATTCGCCGCGGGCGAGCAGCTCGACGGGCTTGTCGTCGTCCAGGACCTCCAGCGGCCGGCTCAGCCAGACCGAGATGTAGCCGGCGTCCATGACGCGCGCCAGTCGGTCGGTCATCGCAGATAGCTCGATCAGCCGGGCAGCGCGCGAGCCCGTCGGGCTGCTGCGGCCGTTGAGCCAGTCACGCACGGTGCTGGGCTTCGCGCCGGTTGCCGCGGCGATCACGCTGTCGGTCAGCCCGGCGGCGTCGCGCACACGACGGGCCTCCGAGGCGAGTGCGGTCGTCCGCCGAGTGTAGGCTCCGTCAGTATCCCGTCAACCTTCCGTCGCGTACGCTTGGCCTGTGGCGTCGTTGCCGCGGCGGCGGCGTGGTCGCGTATGGGCCGGGAAGGACTCGAACCTTCGTCTGACGGATTATGAGTCCGCTGCTCTAACCGCTGAGCTACCGGCCCTCGCCCCCATCGCGGGACCGCCGCGGGCGGGGTGCCTGCCGCAAGGTACCGCTACTGGACGCGCGCGACAGCGCGTGCGAGCTCGCCCGTCGAGAAGACGCCCTCGAAGCGCGACGAGACCTTGCCCTGGCGGTCGATGACGAACGCCCACGGCTCGGTCGGCAGGCGCCACGTCGCGACCTGCCGCTGCACCGGCTTGTTCGCGTCGTTGTCCTGATAGATCTCCTGCTGGATGAACGTGACGCCCTTGCCGTTCTGCGCGCGCACCTGCTCGGCGATGTCGACGACCGGCCCGCACGTCCGCGACTGGCACAGCGCGGGCGTCGCGAACAGCAGCACGACGGGCTTCTTGCCGAGCACGTCGGCGAAGTCCGTGTCGAGCAGATCCTCGGCCGGCGGGACGCGCGTCGTGAGCTTCTTGAAGTTGCCGCCGACGTCCGCGCCCGTCTGCGTGTGAACGCGGATCGCCTTCGCGCCCACGTCGGGCGGGCCGTTCTTCGCACCCACCCGCAGCGCGGTCGGCGCGTCCGCGACGACGAGCCGGCCGTCGAGCTGGACGAGCCCGATCGCGACGTGCGCGCCGGCGGAGCCGAACTGCGGCTTGGCGACGTAGAACGTCTTGCCGTTGGCGAGGTCAGACGCCGTGAGCGCGCTGCGATACGGCGTCGCGACGTCCAGCGACTCCTTGCGCGCGACGAACGGCCCGCGCAGCTCGCTGCCGTCGGGCTTGGCCGTATAGACCGCCACCTCGGACACGTCGATCTGCTTGTTCGCGCGATCGACGATCGCGAAGCCGAGCCGGTTGTCGTCGCCGACCTTCTGCGACGACGCGCTGCTCGGCGTCAGGATCGCCCCCTCCTTGAGCCCGGCGGTCAGCTTCTGCAGCGTCTTGCCGTCCGCCGACGGGAAGTCGGCCGGCTGCGCGGCAGCCGGCTCGGGGGGCGCGGGCGAGGAGCCGCCGTCGTCCGAGCCGCAGGACGAGAGCGCCACCGCCGCCAGCAGGATGGCGACCGATCGAGACATCGCGGTGGAATCTACGCGGTCGCGTGATTGGATAGCGCCGCATCGGTCGACCACAACAAGGAGCTAACTCAGATGACGGACCGCGCAGCCATCGTGACAGGCGCTTCGAGTGGTATCGGCCTCGCTGTGGCGCGGATGCTCGCGGAGGAGGGCCACGCCGTCACGCTCGTCGCCCGCCGCCCCGAGAAGCTCGACGCGGCGTACGAGCAGCTGCGCGCCGACGGGCTCGCGGTCCAGCAGGTCGCCGCAAACGTGGGCGACGAGCGCGACATCCAGCGCGTCGCCGAGCAACATCGCACCGCCTACGGCCGGCTCGACGTCCTCATGAACAACGCCGGCGTGGGCGTCGGTGCCCCGATCGGCGAGCTCGACACGAAGCGCCTGGACCTCCAGCTCGCCACGAACCTGCGCTCGATCCCGCTGTTCTACCGCGAGACGCTCGACATGCTCACGGCCGCGGGCGCCGAGCACCGCAACGCGCTCGTGATCAACACCGCCTCGATCGCCGGCAAGCAAGGCGAGGCCTGGCTGAGCGTCTACTCCGCGACGAAGTTCGGCGTCGTCGGCTTCACGCAGTCGATGAACCGCGAGCTCAACGGCCTCGGGATCAAGTCGACCGCCCTGTGCCCCGCGTTCGTCGACACGGCGATGACCGAGTTCGTACGCGAGCACGTCGCGCCGGACGCGATGATCCAGACCTCGGACATGGTCGCCGCGGTGCGGATGCTGCTCGCGCTGAGCCCCGGCTGCGTCGTGCCCGAGATCGTCTTCCAGCTGCCCGGCGGCGGGCAGCTGGACGACGCTCGCTGACGAACGGCTACTTCAGGACCGGCTTGGCGCGATGCCCGGCGGGCCTCACGGCCGGCTCGCGCGAGAAGTCGAACTCCTCGTGCTCGACGTCCTCGGGCTCGGTGACGGGTTCCGAGCCGAAGTCCTCCGGCAGGACGAGCGTCTCCTCGAAGAGCCAGTCCAGACCGGTCTGGGTCGCCTCGCGCTCGCGGCGCTCGCGTGCCGTCGAGCGATGCTCGTCGATCGCGGAGCCGAGATCGACGGAGAAGCCACCGCTCACGCTGACGCGGACGCGACGCGGGCGGGCTGCTTCCGCGGCTTCCTCGGCGGCGCGCAGCTCGCGTGCCTGCACGGCCGCGTGGTGCTCGGCGATCGCCTCGGCGAAGCCGTTCGTGTCGGCCACCGCCGCGCGCTCGGCAAGGCTCTCCTCGATCTGCATGCGAAGGTGAAGCACCTCGTACTCGGTGGCGGGGCGCGTGATGTAGCGCCCGTAGACGCCGGTGAAGCGGTCCCACGCCTCGGGGAAGCCCATGCACCGCCCGCGCGTGCCCTCGCGATGAGCCGCGAGCATCGGACAGGCGCCGTTGGCGCCGTCGGTGAAGGCGCCGGTGATGACGGTGTTGTTGCCGAGCCCCGCGAGCATCGCGCGGGCCGTACGCTCCGGCAGCGTGTCGATCGACTGGCGAAGATCGGCCAGGGCTTGGTCGCGAGACGTTGTCATAGGGTGCTTTCTCCGTTCGTCGGGGCTCGGCCACCGTATGGGAGCTCGTCGCCCGGCACAACTGAATCCCTGGTAATGAAAGGTATCTTGCAAGATGAAGCTCGGATGAAGCTCGGCGTCCACATCGGCTACTGGGGTCTGGGGCTCTCCTCCGACGATCAGCGGGCCATCGTGCAGGAGGCCGAGCGCCTCGGCTACGACTCCGTCTGGGCGGCCGAGGCGTACGGATCGGACGCCGCCACCGTGCTCGGCTGGCTCGCCGGCCTGACGTCCACGATCAAGCTCGGCTCGGCGATCTTCCAGATGCCCGGCCGGTCCGCGGCGATGACCGCGATGACGGCCGCGACGATCGACCAGCTCTCCGGCGGGCGGATGCTGCTCGGCGTCGGCTCGTCCGGGCCGCAGGTCGCCGAGGGCTGGCACGGCCAGCGCTTCGGACGGCAGATGCAGCGCACGCGCGAGTACGTCGCGGTCGTGCGCAAGGCGCTGGCCCGCGAGCGTCTGGAGTTCGACGGCGAGACGCTGACGCTGCCGCTGCCCGACGGCCCCGGCAAGGCGCTGAAGCTCACGATCTCGCCGGTGCAGGACAGGATCCCGGTCTACCTCGCCGCGATCGGCCCGAACAACACGCGGCTGGCCGGGGAGATCGCCGACGGCTGGATCCCGACGCTCTTCTCCCCCGAGCACGTCGCCGAGTCGCGCTCCCTGCTCGAGGAGGGCGCCGCGCGCAGCGGCCGCTCGCTCGAGGGCTTCGACATCGCGCCGACCGTGTACGTCGCCATCACCGACGACGTCGCCGCGGGGCGCGACCTCGTGCGCCCGCTCGTCGCGCTGTACGTCGGCGGCATGGGCTCGCGCAAGCAGAACTTCTACAACGCGCTGGTGCAGCGCTACGGCTTCGAGGACGAGGCTCGCGACGTGCAGGACCTCTACCTCGACGGCAAGCGCGACGAGGCCGCGGCGCGCCTCTCCGACGAGCTCATCGACAGCGTCGCGCTGGTCGGCCCAGCCGAGCACGTGCGCGACCGGCTCGACGTCTACCGCGAAGCCGGGGTCGGCACGCTCGGCGTCAGCCCGCTGGCCTTCACGCGCGACGAGCGCCTCGCGCAGCTGCGCCGGCTCGCGGAGCTCGCGAGCTGAGCCGGCGCAAGCTCCTGCTCGGGGCGTTCGGCGATCCCGGGCACGCGTTCCCGATGATCGCGCTCGGTCGCGCGCTCGCCGCCCGCGGCCACGACGTCACCCTGCAGACCTGGACGCGCTGGCGCGCCGAGGTCGAGGCGCAGGGCATGACGTTCGCGGCCGCGCCCGAGTACCCCGTCTTCCCGACGCGCGAGCGCCCGCTCACACCGTACGAGGCCGTCGAGCGCGCCACGCGCGACACGATGGGCCTCGTCGCGGACGTCGCGCCGGACGCCGTCGTCGCGGACATCCTGACGCTCGCGCCCGCGCTTGCCGGCGAGCTGCAGGGCGTGCCGGTCGCAACGCTCGTCCCCCACGTCGACCCGCGCCCCATCCCGGGCGGCGCCCCGTACTCAAGCGGCGCGCGGCTGCCGCGCGGCGCCGCGGGCCGCGCGGTGTGGCGCGCGCTGGACCCGCTGCTGCGGCGGGGCCTGGAGCTCGGGCGATCGGAGCTCAACGAGACACGCCTGCGGCTCGGCCTGCCGGCGCTCGCGCGCGTGCACGGCGGCATCAGCGAGGCGCTGTGCTTGGTGGCGACGTTCCCGCAGCTCGAGTACCCGCGGCCGCAGCCACCCGCGACGCACACCGTCGGGCCGCTGCTGTGGGAGCCGCCGAGCGGCGACGTCGCGCTGGCGCCCGGCGACGGGCCGCTCGTCCTGCTCGCGCCGTCGACGTCGCAGGACCCCGAGCAAACGCTGCTGCGAGCGACGCTCGACGGCCTCGCCACGATGCCGGTGCGCGTGCTCGCGTCGACCAACCGCGCCGTCGCGCGCTTCGCGGTCCCGGCGAACGCGCGCGTCGTCGAGTGGCTGCCGTACTCCCGCGTCATGCCGGCGTGCGACGTCGTCGTCTGCCACGGCGGTCACGGCACGGTCGCGTGGGCGCTCGCGAGCGGCTGCGCGGTCGTCGTCGTGCCTGCCGCGGGCGACATGAACGAGAACGCGGCCCGGGTCGACTGGGCGCGCGTCGGCGTGCGGCTGCCGCGCCGGATGGTGGGCGCGCGCGGGCTGCGCCTCGCGGTCGGGCGCGCGCTCGCGCGGCCGCAGCTGCGCGAGCGCGCCCGCGAGCTGCAGGCGTGGGCGGCGGCGCACGACGGCCCGGCGCTCGCTGCGGAGCTCGTGGAGGCTCTCGCCGAGCGGGGTCCGCGCGGCGCCGGCGGCGGGGCGTAGGTCCGCGGGTCGCGGCTCGGCCCGGGTCGCGCGACCCACCCCGCGGCGCGGCCCAGCCCGGGCGCGGCTCAGCCGCGGGTGGGGCTCGAGTGCGCCGTGCGGGCGATGAGCGTCCCGCTCACGATGCGCACGCCGGTGCGGCCCGAGGCGTCCTCGGTGAGCGCGTACGCGCGCACGCGCATGCGCCCGGTGCGCTGCAGCAGGGCGCGGTCGGTGCGGCCGAGCGCGAGCGCGAGCGTCTTCGCGTGCCCGCCCTGCAGCGCGTACGTCATGCGCCCGAGCTTGCGCTCCTTGCGCAGCGCCTTGATCCTCGAGCGCGCGCTGGGGATGCTGAAGATCGTGATCCGCCCGCTGCAGCGCCCCGCGCTCTGCGGGCATGAGAGCGTGACGAGCACGGTCGACGGGCGCCTGAGGCGCGGGCTGGATAGGCCGAGCGACGTGCGGGTCGTCGTCGAGCTGCCGCTGGTCGGGCCGGGCGCGCCGGTCGACGGAAGCTGGGTCGGCGGACTCGACGGCTGGGGCCCGGTGCCGGGGGCGGCCGGCTTTGGGGTCGCGTCGGGCGCGGGCGCCGGCGGCGGCTCGTCGTCGTCGACGATCGTCGCCGTCGCGACGCCGTCGGCGATGCTCGCGAAGCTCGGCGACGAGAGGCGCAGCTCGAAGCTCTCGGCGGGCTCGTCGGCGCCGTCGTCGAGGACGGGGACGTCGACCGTGGCCTGCGTGGCGCCGGCGGGCAGCACGAGCGTGCCGGAGCGCGCGGTGTAGTCCTGGCCGGCCGTCGCGCCTGCGTTCGCCGTGGCGTAGGCGACCGAGACCGAGCGACCACTCGGGGCCGACAGCCGCACGGCGAACGACGCCTTCGCCCCCGCGGCGCCCTCGGCGACCGCCGCGCCGTCGGCGACCGACAGCGACGGCGCCGGATCGTCGTCGGCGATCGTCGCGACGGCCTCGCCGTCGACGACCTCCGGGCCGGCGAGCGCGAGGCGCAGCGTCTCGTCGGGCTCGTCGAGCGCGTCGGCCCGGATCGCGATCGGCACCTGCTGGGTCTGCGTCGCGCCGAAGAGCGCCGCGCCGAACGTGCGCGACCCGCTCGCGGCCGTGTAGTCCGACGGCGACCGGGCCGACCCGTCGGCCGTCTGGAACGCGACGGACGTCGAGCCCGAGAGCAAGCCCGCCACGCGGGTCAGCGTGAACGTCGCGCTGCCGGACTCGCCGACCTGCACGTCGCCGGCCGTGATCGAGTTCGCGTTCGCCGGCGAGGCACACGCGAGCGCGCCAAGCAGCATCGCGCCGAGCACGCACAACGTCCCCCGCCCTCCCTGGCAGCCCATGCGTGCCAACCTAGCGTCTGCGCCGGGCGCAGGCAAGCGCGGCGAGCGGGCCCGCAGAACCCGCGCTGGCGGGCCTCGAAGGACCCGCCGGTGTCAACTCCCCCGGGTGGATTCGAACCACCACGCCTTGATTAACAGTCAAGTATGCTGCCGTTACATCACAGGGGATCGCGTGCCAGCCGAGGGCGCCCGAGCAGGGCGCCGACCAGGCAGTGTAGAGCCGATCGCCGGGCGATGACGCGCCGCGAAGCCGCGCGTCAGGTGATCTTTACCGGCGTGCCGATCGGCATGAGCTTGACGAGCTGGCTGATCTTGTTGTTGCGCACCCGGATGCAGCCGTGCGACGGAGCCCCGGGGATCAAGCCCGGCGCGTTCGTGCCATGGATGCCCACGACAGGGGCGCCCCGCCACTCGCGGATGTTCGAGTACGCGCTCGTGCCGAACGCCCATGGCCCGTAGATCTTGCCGTCGCCCTTCAGCAGCTCGCGGATCCAGAAGCTGCCCGTCGGAGTCGGCGTGCCGGACTTGCCGACGCCGACCGGCGCCGACCAGATGACGCGCCCGGCTTTGCGCAGCGTCGCCTTCTTGTTGCGGCGCGAGACCGTGAGCTGCGTGCGCACGACGTAGAGCTGGCTCAGCATGTCCGCGGGAACCCAGCCGGTGCGCCCGTTGGGCTTCATCGGGATGCGGATGTGCAGCCACTGGTCGCCGGCGGAGTCGACCTTGCCGTCGAGCACGAGGTAGACCTCCGGAAGCTTGTCCTCGGTCTCGTAGCGCAGGCGGGTGATCGTCGGCGCGGAGCTGCTCGCCGCCACGCGGATCGGCTCCGTCTCGGTCGCGTGCGCCCAGCGTGTGATCGTCTGCTCGTCGGAGAGCGTCACGCTCGAGCCGGGCTCGACGAGGTTCTCCATCGGGTCGGGGCCGATCGGTGCGACCGCCCCCTGCGCGACGGCAGGCGTCGCCAGCACGGCGACCGCCAGCACCCCGAGCATCGCGACCCTCAAACGCGAATGCGACAGCATCGCTCTCCTCCACCCTGGCAGTCCGTTACCCATCGTTCTCCGTTCGATGCTAGCGATCACGCCAGATGTACGCGCGGGTTCGCCGCCGCGGATCACCGCGGCGCCGGATGCCCTTCGTCCATCGCGCGATCGACGGCGCTCGACAGGCGGGCCTGCGCCGCGCCGCGCCGGCGCGCGAGCTCGGCGATGTCGCCCGTCGCGGCGGCGCGCGCCGCCGCGATCTCGCGATCCAGCCGCGCGAGCGTCAGCTGCAGGCGCTCGATCTCGAACGCTGCGGGCGTCGCCTCGGCCGTGCGGGCGTCGCCGACCGCGAGCTCGCGCATGAACGCGAGCAGCGGGTCGTGGTCCGAGAGCCCGGTGGTCGGCGCGTCGAGATGCTCGCGCAGGTGCTCGGCGGCGCGGCGCGTGAAGGCGCTGGTGAGGTCGGCGTCGAGGTCGAGCTCCGCGAGGGCGGGCGCGCCGAGCGCGGGCAGCGCCATGCAGAGGGCGAGAAACGAGCGCTCGGTCGGCTCCCGGCGACCGAGCGCCGCGCCGCCGTCGCGGCCGCCGCCACCGTCGCGCGACCCGGCGGCGCCTCCGGCCGCGTCCACCGCCGCCGACCGGCCGCCGCCCGCCTCGCGCGATCCCGCGCCGACGGCGCCTGCGCGCGCTCCCCCGCCGCCGCGTCCGCGCGGCAGGCGCTGCTCGAGCAGCTCCGGCGACATGTCCAGCCGGTCGGCCGCGATGCGCCGCAGCTCCTCGCGCTCGGCGCTCGGACCCATCGGCAGGAGCACCTCCGCGAGCTCGTCGATGACCCGGTCGCGGCCTTCCGCGGTCGCGACGTCGCCGGTCTCGAGCGCCCGCAGCACGCGGAAGCGGATGAACGGGACCGACTCGTCGACGCGCCGTGTGATCTCGTCGCCGCCCGTGCGCTTGACGAGGTCGGCGGGATCCTCGCCCGGCGGCAGCGCGACGACGCGCAGGCGCAGCGGCGGGTTGCGGCCGAGCGCGACGCGCGCGGCGCGCAGCATCGCCTCCTTGCCGGCGTTGTCGGCGTCGAGCGCCAGCCGCACCTCCGGCGCCAACCGCTGCAGCTCCCCCAGCTGGTCGTCGGTCAGGGCCGTGCCCATGATCCCGACGCAGTTGCGCACGCCGACCTGGTGCATCGCGATGACGTCCGTGTAGCCCTCCGCCGCGACGACGAACCCGGCCTTGGCCGAGGCCGAACGGGCGAGGTCCGCGGCGAAGAGCTGGCGGCCCTTGTGAAACAGGTCGCCCTCCGGGCTGTTGACGTACTTCGGCCGCCGGTCGCCCTCGCCCCCGAGCGTGCGCCCCGCGAAGCCGCGCACGCGCCCGCGCGGGTCGGCGAGCGGGAAGATGATCTGCGAGCGGAAGCGGTCGTACTTGCGCCCGCTGCGCTCGTTGCCCTGAGAGAGCCCCGCGTCGTAGAGCTCCATGGCCTTGAACCCGGCGCGCAGCGACCCCTTCATGACGGTGTCCCACGCGCTCGGCGCGTAGCCGACGCGAAACTCGCGCAGTGTCTGCTCCTCCAGGCCGCGCGCGGCGAGATACTCGCGCGCACGCGACGCCTCGCGCGACTCCCAGAGCTGGCGCACGTAGAACGTCGCTGTGCGCTCGAGCAGCTCGAGCAGGCGCTCGCGGCGCTTGCGCACCTCGGCGGCGCGCGGGTCCTCCTCCTCGAGCTCGAGCGCGACGTTGAAGCGGTCGGCCAGCAGCTCGAGCGCGCCCTTGAAGTCGACGCCCTCGGTCTCCATGACGAACGTGAACGCGTCGCCGGAGGCCTGGCAGCCGAAGCAGTAGTACACCTTCTCGGCCGGGTTGATCCCGAACGACGGCGTCCGCTCGTCGTGAAACGGGCACAGGCCGGTCAGCCGGTTGGCGCCCGCGCGCCGCAGCTCCGTGCGCGAGGAGACGAGATCGACCATGTCGACCGCATCGCGGACGCGCTCCTTGGAGTCGTTCGTGTACAGCGCCATCAGAGCGCGAACGACGCCGGCACGCTCAGCGCGCTGAACGCGCGCACGGCGTAGCGATCGGTCATCCCGGCCAGGTAGTCGGTGATCCGCTGCGCGTGACCGGCGCCCGGCGCGCCGCCGCCGTCGGGCAGCAGCGCGACGTCCGACGCGTAATGCGCAAAGAGCGTCCGCAGCACGCGCTCGATCCGCGAGTGCTCCTGGCGCGCGACGTCGCCGAGGTAGACGTGCTCGAACATGAACGCGCGCAACCGCGCCATCGCGGCGCCCGCCTGCTCGCCTTGCACGATGTCGCCGGCCTCCTCGGAGACCTCCACGAGATCGTGCACGAGCGCGTCGATGCGCTCGGAGCCCGTGGTGCCGAGGATCGCGATCGGGTCGGCGGGCAGCGCCGCCGGCTCGAGCACGCCCGCGCGCACCGCGTCGTCGATGTCGTGGTTGATGTACGCGATGCGGTCGACGATCCGCACGATCCGGCCCTCGAGCGTCGCCGGCATCGGCGCGCGGCCGGAGTGGCAGAGGATCCCGTCGCGCGTGCTCTCGCAGAGGTTGAGCCCCGCGCCGCCGCGCTCGAGCACGTCGACGATCCGCAGCGACTGCTCGTAGTGGCGAAAGCCGATGCCGAAGCGCTCGCGCAGACAGCCGTCGATGACCGCCTCGCCGATGTGGCCGAACGGCGGGTGGCCGAGGTCGTGCCCGAGGCCGATCGCCTCGGTGAGGTCCTCGTTGAGGCACAGCGCGCGCGCGACCGTGCGCGCGATCTGCGTGACCTCGAGCGTGTGGGTCATGCGCGTGCGGTAGTGGTCGCCCTCGGGCGCCACGAACACCTGCGTCTTGTGCTTGAGGCGGCGAAACGCCTTGGAGTGCACGATCCGATCGCGATCGCGCTGCAGCGGCGTGCGCAGCGCGCAGTCGGGTTCGTCGGCGGCGCGGCGCGCCGGGTAGGAGCGCGCGGCCAGCGCCGAGAGCTGCGCTTCCTCCCACGCGATCCGGCGCTCGGCGAAGCGCCGCGCGACGGTGCCCGGTGCGGTAGCGGCGTCCATGGCGTCGATTCTCGCACTCGCGTCGACCGGGACGGCGGCGGCGGCGGTTGGGCGCTCCGGCGACAGGGAACACTGGCGGGAGCGATGTCGACGACCCCGCCGCCGCCGGACCGCCCGACCGAGCCGCTTCGCCGCGCGCGCCCCGCGCCCGGCGCGCCGGAGCGCTCCGTCCAGCCCGCGCCGCTGCTGGCGGAGGAGCGCGTCGTCGCGCCGGTCGTCGACCCGAACGTGATCCTGCTGCGACTCGAAGACGCGATCGACGCGCTGCGCACGTGGCTTGTCGTCGTCGGCGTCGTCGCGGTCGCCGCGCTCGCGGTCGCGGTGTACGCGCTCGTGAGCGACGACACGTCGAGCACCGGCGGCGGCTCGGGCGCGGGGCTGGCGAGCGACGAGCGCGTCTCGCAGATCGAGACCCGCGTCGACCGCCTCAGCCGCCAGGTCCAGGACCTGCGCACGGATGGCTCGAGCGGCGGCGGTGATAGCTCGGCTCTGGCCGGTCGCGTGGGCGACCTCGAGAACACCGTCAAGGGGCTCTCCCCCGGCTCCGGCTCGTCGGCCGCCGGCGGCACGCAGCAGGCGATCGACGAGCTCTCCAAGCGCATCGACGACCTCGCCGGGGACATCGAGCAACTCAAGCAGTCCGGCACGACGCCGTAGCCTTCGCGCGATGCTCGCGCTCACCGCGACCCCGGCTCCACCGCACGTCACGCTCACCGAGGTCGAGGATCCGTCGCCGCTGCCGTCGCAGGCGGTGATCGCCGTGCGGGCGTTCTCGCTGAACCGCGGCGAGACGCGCCGCCTCCCCGAGCTGCCCGCCGGCACGATCCCCGGCTGGGACGTGTCCGGCGTCGTCGAGCGCGCCGCGGCCGACGGCAGCGGGCCGCGCGAAGGCGCGCGCGTCGTCGGCATCACGCGCACCGGCGCATGGGCGCAGCGCATCGCCCACAGCACGGACCTCCTCGCCGAGCTGCCCGACACCGTGAGCTTCGCCCAGGCGGCGACGCTGCCCGTGGCGGGCCTGACGGCGCTGCGCGCGCTCGAGATCGCCGGCTTCGTCCTCGGCAAGCGGGTGCTCGTCACGGGGGCGAGCGGCGGGGTCGGGCGTTTCGCCGTCCAGCTCGCCGCGCGGGCGGGCGCGCACGTCACCGCCGTGTCGCGTAACGCCGATCGGGCTCGCGGCTTGCGCGAGCTCGGCGCGAGCGAGGTCGTGTTCGCCGTCGAGGAGCAGGGAGAGCCCTTCGACGCGATCCTCGAGGGCGTCGGTGGAGCGAGCCTCTCCGCGGCGATCGCCCGCGTCGCCGGTCGCGGGACCGTCGTCTCCTACGCGTCGAGCGATCCCTCCCCCGTGTCCTTCGGCGCGCGGACGCTGTTCGGCCGCGCCCCCGGCGCGACCCTCCGCGGGCTGTTCGTCTTCGAGGAGATCGAGCGCACCGGCACGGCGACGGGCGATCTCGGCCGCCTGGCCGCGCTCGTGGCCGCGGGCGAGCTCGACTGCCAGATCGACATGGAGGGCTCCTGGCGCGATCCGGGGCCAGCCGTCGAGGCACTGCTCGACCGGCGCATCGCCGGTAAAGCCGTCCTGCTCGTCGACTGAAGCCGCCGGGGTCCAGGCGCCCACCTGCCGGCCGCCGGAGGCGTACGCGCGTCGTACGCGCGGGGCGCCAGGCGCGCACCCCCGCAGTCGCCGGACGGCGTCACGCGTCGACGCTCGACGACGAACCGGCCCTGAAACGACGCTCGCGCGGGCCGAGGGCCCGCGCGAGCGGTCATGCGTTGGGCTTTCGCCTATGCCGTGTCGATCAGCCGGTGAAGGCCGGCGACAAGGCCCTCCGGGCGCATCGACTGAACGTCACTCTCAGCACGCGAGCCTTGGTACCGCTCTCCGGGCTGAAGTACGTCCTCGCGATGATCCGGTGGACACCCGTCTTCAGGGTCCTCGGGTTGACCTTCAGCACGTAGCGGATGCCG
This sequence comes from uncultured Actinomycetes bacterium, assembly GCA_963743055.1. GTDB lineage: Bacteria > Actinomycetota > Thermoleophilia > Solirubrobacterales > Solirubrobacteraceae > CADCVQ01. The sequence continues at coordinate 45,138 of CAVUOK010000015.1, forward strand.
CTGTTCGGGCTCGTCAGGCTGCTGACGATCTTGCCGTCCCGGGCGAACACGACGCGCCTGATCTCGCGGCCGCTGACGACCACGTTGAACGGCGTGCCGGCGCATCCGGACGTCCCGCGGATCGCTGCCGTGCCGCGTGAGCACAGCTCGCCACCCGGCGGTGCCGGACCTGGCGGAGGTGTGCATGGCGGCGTCGGCGGCGGCGGAACCACCGGCGGCGGCGGGGGCGGCGGTGGTGGCGGAGGCGGCGGTGGTGGCGGCGGGGGCGGAGGCGGCGGGGGCGGCGGCGGCAGGGTCACCGTCGTCTGCTCCGTAGCCTCGAGACACGCGCCGGCCACTGCCGAGTTGTTGGCGTCGCCGCTGTACAACGCGCGCCAGCGGTAGACCCCCTCGACCGTCGGCGTGTACGCCGGCGTCGAGGTCACCGTCCCGACCGTGTTCGCCGCGTTGTACGTCAGCGGCAAGACGATCGGGTTCGGCAGGATCGACGTCGTGCACGTGGTGTCGCCCGGCGCGTACAGCCGGAACTCCACCGTGCCCGCACCGGCACCAGCCGTCACCGGGTTGACCAGGTTGCTGACCGTCGCCTGGTCGGTCAACGTCCCGGCACCCAGGGTGATCCCCGGCGAAGCCACCGTCGTGATCGTCGGCACCGCCGGCGTCACGTCTGTGTTCTCCGACGCGATGTTGCACGCGCCGCTGACCGGGTTGTTGTTCGCATCGCCGCTGTAGAACGCCCGCCAGCGATACGTCCCCGTGACCGTCGGCGTGTACGCCGGCGTCGAGGTCACCGTCCCGACCGTGTTCGCCCCGTTGTACGTCAGCGGCAAGACGATCGGGTTCGGCAGGATCGACGTCGTGCACGTGGTGTCGCCCGGCGCGTACAGCCGGAACTCGACCGTACCGCGGTTGGCACCCGTCGTGACCGGGTTGACCAGGTTGCTGACCGTCGCCTGGTCGGTCAAGGTCCCGGCACCCAGCGCCGTCGACGCGGACGCAACCGTCGCGATGGTCGGGTTGGCCGGTGTGACGACCGTGTTCTCGGACGCGAGGTTGCACGCGCCGCTGACGGGGGCGTTGTTGGCGTCACCGCTGTAGAACGCCCGCCAGCGATACGTCCCCGTGACCGTCGGCGTGAACGCCGGCGTCGAGGTCACCGTCCCGACCGTGTTCCCCGCGCTGTACGCCAGCGGCAAGACGATCGGGTTCGGCAGCACCGACGTCGTGCACGTGGTGTCGCCCGGCGCGTACAGCCGGAACTCCACGGTGCCCTGGTTGGCGCCCGCCGTCACCGGGTTGACCAGGCTGCTGACCGTCGCCTGGTCGGTCAACGTGCCGGCACCCAGCGCCGTCGACGCGGACGCAACCGTCGCGATGGTCGGCTGTGCGCGAACCAGCGTGTTCTCCGATGCCAGGTCGCACGCCCCGCTGACCGGGTTGTTGTTGGCGTCGCCGCTGTAGAACGCCCGCCAGCGATACGTGCCGGTCTGCGTCGGCGTGAACGCCGGCGTCGAGGTCACGGTGCCGACGGTGTTCGCCGCGTTGTACGCCAGCGGCAGGATGATCGGGTTCGGCAGCACCGACGTCTGGCAGGTCGTGTCGGCCGGCGCGTACAGCCGGAACTCCACGGTGCCCTGGTTGGCGCCCGCCGTCACCGGGTTGATCAGGTTGCTGACCGTCGCCTGGTCGGTCAGCGTCCCGGCGCCCAGCGTGATGGTCGGCGACGCGACCGTCGCGATCGTCGGGTTGGCCGGTGTGACGACCGTGTTCTCCGACGCGATGTTGCACGCGCCGCTGACGGGGTTGTTGTTGGCGTCGCCGCTGTAGAACGCGCGCCAGCGGTATGTGCCGGCGACCGTCGGCGTGAACGCCGGCGTCGAGGTCACGGTGCCGACGGTGTTCGCCGCGTTGTACGCCAGCGGCAGGATGATCGGGTTGGGCAGCACCGACGTCTGGCACGTCGTGTCAGACGGCGCGTAGAGCCGGAACTCCACGGTGCCCTGGTTGGCGCCTGCCGTCACCGGGCTGACGAGCCCGCTCACGGTCGCCTGGTCGGTCAGCGTCCCCGCACCCAGCGCGGTCGACGCGGACGCGACCGTCGCAATCGTCGGGTTCGCCGGCGTCACGACCGTGTTCTCCGACGCGATGTTGCACGCGCCGCTGATGGGGTTGTTGTTGGCGTCGCCGCTGTAGAAGGCGCGCCAGCGGTATGTGCCGGCGACCGTCGGCGTGAACGCCGGCGTCGAGGTCACGGTGCCGACGGTGTTCGCCGCGTTGTACGCCAGCGGCAAGATGATCGGGTTGGGCAGCACCGACGTCTGGCACGTCGTGTCAGACGGCGCGTACAGCCGGAACTCCACAGTGCCCGCACCGGCACCCGCCGTCACCGGGCTGACGAGCCCGCTCACGGTCGCCTGGTCGGTCAGCGTCCCCACACCCAGCGCGGTCGACGCGGACGCGACCGTCGCGATCGTCGGATTCGCCGGCGTGACGACCGTGCTCTCGGTCGCCTCGCCGCAGATCCCGCTGATGGGGGCGTTGTTGGCGTCGCCGCTGTAGAAGGCGCGCCAGCGATACGTGCCGACGACCGTCGGCGTGAACGCCGGCGTCGAGGTCACGGTGCCCACGGTGTTCGCCGCGTTGTACGCCAGCGGCAAGATGATCGGGTTCGGCAGCACCGACGTCAGACACGTGGTGTCACCCGGCGCGTACAGCCGGAACTCGACTGTGCCCGCACCGGGGCCCGCCGTGATCGGGGCCACAAGCCCGCTCACGGTCGCTTGGTCGGTCAGTGTCCCGACACCCAGTGCGGTCGACGCGGACGCGACGGTCGCGATCGTGGTCGGCGCGCGCAGGACGGTGGTCCGCGAGGTTCCGAGGCCGCCACCGGTGAGACCGAAGTTGATGCCCGGGGTGATGTCCCGGCCGCGCATGAAGCCCTTCTGCTCGGTCTGCAGCGTCGTTGGCGTGGCGGGGTCCGAGTCCTGAGCCGGTGCCTTGAGCACGTCGAGGCTGTAGTCGATGATGCAGCGGTCGGGGCCGTCGGGGCCGGAGTTCGGCCCGAGCGTGATCGGTCCGCTCGGCGTGAACTCGTACTTGCCCTCGGCCGGCAAACCGATGGGCGCGGCCGTGAAGGTCAGGTTCGCGCATGCGGTGCCGGCCCGGCCCCTGAAGGGGAGCGCCGGAGCGGCTGCGGGCACGAGCACGCCGGGCTCCTCGAAGCCGGGCGTACAGTCGGCGCCGAAGTTGTTCGAGGCGCAGCTCGGGACGAGCGTGATGGTCTCGACGTTGTAGCTGTCGTTCTCGAAGTTCACCTCACCGAGGACGGGCTCGGACTGCGACTGGTTGATGAACGTGAGAACGGCCGACCGGTCCTTTTGACCGACGGTCACGTTCGCAGGAACACTCGAGACAAGGTTGAACGACGGCCCCGCCCACGCAGCCGAGGCACCACCCAGCAGTACGACGACGACGACCGTCAGTGAGCCCACAAGCGGACGCGCGAGCCGCCGCAGAAGATGCCCCATCCCAAACCCCACCATGCTGTCTCCCCTCGGTCGGCCGATGGCCGAAACCTAGTCTATCCGTAGACGTTTCAAGCAACTCCGGATGTTAGCCTATTGGCCAACGCCGAAGTCAAATTCCTGGTTACAACCCCTTCGTCCGCCGCGCCGCGTGTTGCTCCGAGCGGCTCGGCGGAGCGGCTGTTCTCGACACATCCACCGGGGACGGTCTCGCGCGGTGCCCAACCCGCGCGAGACCGTGCCGTCCGGCGTCTATCTGATCGCTAGCCCGTGAAGGCAGGCGTGGCGGCCCTGCGTGCGCAGCGGCTGAACGTCACCCGCAGCGTCCTGGCATTCGTCCCGCTCTGACGGCGGAAGGACGTCCGCGCGAGAACGCGGTGGACACCGATCCTCAGCGTCCGCGGGTTGACGGGCAGCACGTACAGCGAGCCCCTGTTGGGCCTGGTCAGTGACTTGACGACCTTGCCGTCCAGCGTGAAGACCACGCGCTGGATCTGCTTGCCCCGAACCACGACCCGGAACGCCGTGCCTGCGCAGCCCGTGGTGCCGCGGATCGCTGCCGTGCCGCGAGCGCACAGCTCGCCGCCGGTGGGCGCCGGGCCCGGGGGTGGCGTGCACACGGACGGGGGCGTCACGCAGACCGATCCACCGGGCGGAGGGGTGCCGGGGGGCGGTGTGCAGGGGGGCGTCGGCGGCGGCGGGACCACCGGCGGCGGCGGAGGCGGCGGAGGTGGCGGCGGCGGCGGCGGCGGGGGCGGGGGCGGGGGGACGTCGACGCGGGTCCGCGAGGTGCCAAGACCACCGCCGGTCAGGCCGTTGTTGACGCCGGCCGTGACGTTCCGGCCGCGCATGAAGCCCTTCTGCTCGGTCTGCAGCGTCGTCGGCGTGGCGGGGTCCGAGTCCTGAGCCGGAGCCTTCAGCACGTCGATGCTGTAGTCGATGATGCAGCGGTCGGGGCCGTCGGGGCCGGAGTTCGCGCCCAGCGTGATCGGGCCACTCGGCGTGAACTCGTACTTGCCGTCCGCCGCCGGGCCGATCGCCGCAGCCGTGAACGTGATGTTGGCGCACGCCGTGCCGGTGCGGCCCCTGAACGGGAGCGCCGGAGCGGCTGCGGGCACGAGCACGCCGGACTCTTGGAAGCCCACGGGGCAGTCGGCACCGAAGTTGTTCGAGGCGCAGCTCGGGACGAGCGTGATGGTCTCGACGTTGTAGCTGTCGTTCTCGAAGTTGACCTCACCGAGCAAGGGCTCGGACTGCGACTGGTTGATGAACGTCAGGACCGCGGGCTGGTCGCGTTGACCGACGACCACGACCGGCGGGACGCTCGAGACCAGGTTGAACGACGGACCCGCCCATGCTGTCGATGCTCCGCCGAAGAGCACTCCGGCGAACGCGAGCATGGCCCCCAAGAGGGCGGGCGCCCTGCGGCGACCTAGGGTTCGCGCCCTGATCCTGTAACCAGCACTCATAATCTCTCCCCTCGGGGCTTCTTAGGCCACGACTTCCATAGAACGCAGACCTACCGCAGGTGAAATGCTAGACGCATCATGCCTGCATGTGGACGAATGTTCGACACTTTAGCCCTCGTCGGAGGCCTGTGGCGCAGTTGGATCCGGGGCGCTCTGCGAGGCCCTCAACCGCGGATGGCCGCCTGCGCCGCGGCGACGCGCGCGACGGGCACGCGGAACGGAGAGCAGGACACGTAGTCGATGCCCGAGTGATGGAAGAAGTCGATCGAATCCGGGTCGCCGCCGTGCTCGCCGCAGACCCCGAGCTTGAGATCCGGCTTCGCCTTGCGGCCCAGCCAGGCACCCATCCGCACGAGCTGCCCGACCCCCGGCGTGTCGATCGTCTCGAACGGCGAGCGGTCGAAGATCTTCATCTCGATGTAGCGCGCGAGGATCTTGCCTTCGATGTCGTCGCGGCTGAAACCCAAGGCGGTCTGGGTCAGATCGTTGGTTCCGAAGGAGAAGAAGTCGGCCTGCAGGGCGATCGTGTCGGCGAGAAAGCACGCTCGGGGGAGCTCGATCATGGTGCCCACGACGTAGTCCTCGTGGTGCGCCATCCCCTCCTCGGCCGCGGTCGTGTGGACGAGGTCGCGCAGGATCTCGAGCTCACGCTCGTAGTCGACGAGCGGGATCATGACCTCGAGCAGGGGGACGTGGCCGAGGCGCTCCTTGACGGCCCGCGCGGCACGCATGATCGCCCGCACCTGCATCTCGTAGATCTCCGGATAGAGGATCGCGAGCCGGCAACCGCGCGTCCCCAGCATCGGGTTCACCTCGCGCAGCGCGTGCGCCCGAGGATCCTCCTCGTCGGGCGGCAAGAATTCATGCAAGGGCGGATCGAGCAGCCGGATCGTGACCGGTAGGCCGTCCATCGCCTCGAACACGGCGTCGAAGTCCTCCTGCTGCAGCGGCAGCAGCACGTCGAGCGCGGCCCTGCGATCCTCGACGTTGTCGGCGAGGATCATCTCGCGCATCTTCGGCTGGCGATCGGCCGCCATGAACATGTGCTCCGTACGGCACAGACCGATGCCCTCCGCCCCGAACGTGCGCGCCTGGCGAGCGTCGTCGGGCGTGTCGGCGTTGGCGCGCACGCCGAGCGACCGCAGCTCGTCGCACCACGCGAGGACCTGCTCGAAGTGCTCGCTCATCACCGGCTCGACGAGCGGGACGTCGTCGATCGTGATGTTGCCGGTCGTGCCGTCGATCGCGATGCTGTCGCCCTCGCGCAGGAGCGTGTCGCCTACGCGCAGCTTGTGCTCGCCTAGGTCGATGTCCAGCGCGCTCGCACCCGTCACCGCGGGGCGGCCCATGCCGCGCGCGACCAGCGCGGCGTGGCTCGCCTTGCCGCCCTCCGCGGTGAGGATCCCCTGCGCGGCGAAGAAGCCCGCGACGTCCTCGGCCTCGGTGAAGGGGCGCACGAGGATCACGTGCCGCCCGTCGGCCGCAGCGGCGACGGCGTCGGACGCCGTGAAGACGATCTCGCCCTTCGCGGCGCCCGGCGACGCGGCGACGCCGTGCGCCAGCACCGCGTAGTCGACCGTCGAGTCGAACGTGGGATGCAGCAGCGCGTCGAGCTTGTCGGTGTCGATCGTGTCGATCGCCTCGGCCTTCGTCAGCAGGCCCTCCGCGACGGCGTCGCAGGCGAACCGCACGCCGGCCTGCGCCGGGCGCTTGGCGTTGCGCGTCTGCAGCATGTACAGACGCCCCTCCTCGATCGTGAACTCCGTGTCCTGCATGTCCTTGTAGTGCGCCTCGAGCTCGCGCAGGATCTCCATGAGCTGCGCGTGGGACTCGGGCATGACGTCGCGCAGCTCGGCGATGTCCTGCGTGTTGCGCACGCCGGACACGACGTCCTCGCCCTGCGCGTTGACGAGGAAGTCGCCGGACGGCTCGGGCTCGCCCGTGACCTCGTCGCGGCTGAAGGCCACACCCGAGCCCGACGTGTCGCCCTTGTTGCCGAAGACCATCTGCTGGACGTTGACCGCCGTCCCCCAGTCGTCGGGGATGCGGTTGATGCGCCGGTACTCGACGGCGCGCTTGCCGGTCCACGAGTCGAAGACGGCGCGGATCGCCTGAGCGAGCTGGTCGCGCGGCGCCTGCGGGAAGTCCTCGCCGGTCTCGTCGCGAAACAGGTCGGCGAACGCCTGCTGCAGCTCCCGCAGCTGCCCGACGCCGAGCTCGGTGTCGAGCTTGACGCCCGCCCGCTGCTTGGCGGCGGCGATCTCGGCCTCGAAGCGCTCGCCGGCGATCCCGCGCACGACGTTGCCGAACATCTGGACGAAGCGCCTGTAGGAGTCCCACGCGAAGCGCTCGTTGCCGGTGCGCGCCGCGAGCCCCTCGACGGACTGCGCGTTGAGCCCGAGGTTCAGGACGGTGTCGAGCATCCCCGGCATCGACTCCCGCGCGCCCGAGCGCACGGAGACGAGCAGCGGGTCGTCGGGATCGCCGAGCTGCTTGCCGGTCGCCGACTCGAGGCGCTTGAGCGCGGCGTCGACCTGCTCGTCGAGCCCGTCGGGCAGCTCGCGGCCGGCCTGCATGTACGTGACGCAGGCCTCGGTCGTGATCGTGAAGCCCGCCGGGACGCGGTCGGCACCGAGAATCCGGGTCATCTCGGCGACGTTCGCGCCCTTGCCGCCGAGGAGATCGCGCATGTCGCGCGAGCCCTCCGCGAAGTCATAGACGTACTTCACCTTGACGGCGCTGGCCTCCACAGGGCGGATCCTATCCCGGAAGGGCCGGTCGCAGTCGAACATTCGCGTGGTGCTCGAGCGTCTCGGAGATCGCGCGGTCCGCCTGGCGCAGCGCGAACTGGCTCGGGTGGGGAGCGTCGGCGAGCGGCGCACCCAGCGCGCCGGTCAGGAACTCGTGCGCCTCCTGGCCGAGCGCGAACGCCGACGCCTCGCACGCGCTGCAGACGACGCCGCCGGCGGCGCCCGAGAACGACGTCAGGTGGTCGGCCTCGCCGCAGATGGCGCAGCCCGCGAGCTGCGGCGCGAGCCCGGCCGCGAGCAGGAGCTTCAGCCGGAACGCGAGCTGGTTGGCGTGCGTCGCCATCGCCGGGCGTGCGTCGAGCAGCGCAAGCTCGTTGCAGAGCAGCGCGTACACGCCAGGATGCGGCTCGGGCGTGGCGAACAGCCGCGAGACCGCGTCGCACGCGCGGTCCGCCGAATCGAGCGCCGCGGCGTGCTCGCGCAGCCGCGGATGGCCGCTGATCGTCTCGGCGCTCGTGACGGTCATGAGGTCGCTCTTGCCGTCGTAGAGGACCATATGCAGGCGAAAGTAGGGCTCCAGGCGCCCGCCGAAGCGGCTGCGCGCGCGCCGCACGCCCTTCGCGATGGCCCCCGTGCGACCGCGATGCGGCGTGTAGAGGTGCAGGATGCGATCGGCCTCGCCGAAGCGCATCGAGCGCAGCACGACTGCCTCCGTCTTGATCGAGCCGGACATGGCGGGTAACTAGACTTCGCGCATCATGAGAACTGTTCAGGTGTACACCAAAGAGGGCTGCCAGTTCAGCGCGACGCTCAAGGCGATCCTCGAGTCTCGCGACATCCCCTACGAGGAGGAGGTGCTCACGCTCGACTCCCCGAAGCATCACGAGATCGGCGAGAAGGCCGGCTCGATGAAGCTGCCGCAGGCCTTCGTGGGCTACATCTACCTCGGCAGCACGCAGGAGGTCCAGGCGGCGAACGCCAACGGCATGCTGATGGACCTCGTCGCGGACTGATCATGCGCGAGGTCACCGTCTACAGCATGGAGGCCTGCGTCACGTGCGACCAGGTCAAGGGGATGCTCAACGCCCGCGAGATCCCGTACAAGGAGATCGTCATGGCGCCCGACTCGCCGGAGGTCGACGCGCTCGAGCAGCGCAGCGGGATGCGGACGCTGCCGCAGGTCTACGTCGGCGCGATCCTCATCGGCGGCGGCACCGAGACGATGGCGGCCGCGAGCTCGGGCATGCTGGCGGACCTGCTCGTCGATTAGCGGCTGGGAGGAGCGACATGCGCAAGGTCACCGTCTACGACACCGAGCTCTGCACGACGTGCTGGAACGTCCAGAGCCTGCTGGAGAAGCGCGAGATCCCGTACGAGCACGTGATCGTGCCCGAGGACTCCGACGCGCACCGCGAGCTCACCGAGCGCACCGGCATGCAGACGCTGCCGCAGGTGTTCATCGGCAGCATCCTGCTCGGCGGCTACGAGGAGACGGCCGTGGCGGCGGAGGCGGGGATGCTCGCCGATCTGCTCGTGGACTGAGGGTCGGGCCGCCAATACACTTGCCGAAGCCATGAGCGAAGTCGTCGTCTACACCACGAACGCATGCGGATACTGCGTCCGGGTGAAGATGCTGCTCCAGGCTCGTGACATCGAGTACCGCGAGATCAACATCGCGGGCGATCCGGAGGCCTTCGTCGAGCTTGCCAAGAGCTCGGGGATGATGACCCTCCCCCAGGTCTTCGTCGGCGACGTGCTCGTCGGCGGCTACACCGAGACCGCCGCGGCCGACGAGACCGGTCGCCTGCGAGAGCTGCTCGCGGCGTAGTCCGCCTTGCTTCACGCGAGGCGCCGCTTGCGAGGCCGCTTCTGGCAGGTCTCGCAGGCGTAGGTCCCGCGCCCCGCGGCGACGAACTTCTTGATCTCGCTGCCGCAGACGAAGCACGGCTCGCCGGCGCGGCTGTGGACGAGGAACTCGTTCTGAAACGCGCCCTTGACGCCGTCGGGATGGCGGAAGTCGTCGATCGTGGCGCCGCCTGCGCCGAGCCCCGCCTCGAGCGACGCGATGACGGCGTCGCGCAGCGCGGCGACCTGCGCGCGCTTGAGCCGGCGCGCCTCGCGCAGCGGGTGGATGCGCGAGCGAAACAGCGCCTCGTTGGCGTAGATGTTGCCGACGCCGGCGATCCGCCGCTGGTCGAGCAGGACGGCCTTGATCGGCGCGCGCCGGTTGCGCGTCTGCAGGTAGAGGTGCTCGGTCGTGAAGTCGGGGCCGAGCGGCTCGACGCCGAGGCGCGCGTCCAGGAAGGCGTCGAGCGCCGGGCCGCCGAGCGCGAGCTGGCCGGTGCCGAAGCGGCGCGGGTCGCAGAACGAGACGACGTGGCTCGCCTGTGGCCCCGCGGGGGCGGAGGGAGCGGAGGGGGCGGCGTCGGCAGGTGGGGCGTTGAGGTGGAAGCGCACCCGGACGTACAGCGCGTCCGGCGGGGCGTCGTAGAGCAGCGTGCCGGTCATGCGCAGGTGCATGAGCAGGAAGACCTCGCCGGTGGCCTCCAGGATGAGGTACTTGCCGCGCCGGCCGAGCCGCTCGATCGTGCGGCCCTCGAGCACGTCGCCGAGGGCCTGCGGCGCGAGCGGCTCACACCAGCGCGGGTCGAGGATCTCGAGCCTCGCCAGCGTGCGGTCCTCGACGAGCGGCGCCAGCCGGCGGCGGATCGTCTCGACCTCGGGCAGCTCGGGCATCCGCGACTCAGCCTATGCGTCAGACGAACGAGCGACCGGGCAACGCCGGCGCGTCGCGGCCGACGAGCCAGCGCAGGACGCTCGCGCCGACGTCCGACAGCGCGCCGTCGTGGCGGCGGCCACCGTGGCCCGCGAAGCTCGCGAGCAGCGGCGCGTACTCGCGCGTGTGGTCGGAGTGCGGCGTGTCCGGGTCGCAGCCGTGGTCGGCGGTGATGACGAGCAGGTCGTCGCGGCCCGCGAGCAGCTCGAGCCATGTGCCGACCGCTGCGTCGATCTCGCGCAGCGCCGCGTGGAAGCCCTCGACGTCCTTGCGGTGACCGTAGAGCTGGTCGGTCTCGACGAGGTTGACGAACACGAGGCCTCCGTCGAGCGTTCGCATGAGCCGCGTCGTCTCGGCGATCGCGCGGGCGTTCGTGGCACCCGGATGCGCGCGGTCGATGCCCTCGCCGCGAAAGAGGTCGTCGATCTTGCCGACCGCGTGGACCGGCACGCCGTCGGCCTGCAGCTCCTCGAGGTAGGTGCGACCCGGTGGCGAGAGCGCGTAGTCGTGGCGACCCTCGGTGCGCCGGAACGCGCCGGGCTCACCGGTGAACGGGCGCGCGATGACGCGGCCCACCGCGTGCTCGCCGCGCGCGACCTCCCGCGCGATCGCGCAGACGGCGTGCAGCTCGGATTCGGAGATGCGGTCGTGGTGCCCGGCGAGCTGCAGGACCGAGTCCGCCGACGTGTAGAGGATGAGCGCGCCGGAGCGCAGGTGCTCGGGCCCGTGGTCCTCGATCGCCGCGATCCCGTTGTATGGGCGGTTGCAGCAGAAGCGCTGGCCGGTCGCCTCCTCCAACGCGCGCACGAGGTCGTCGGGGAAGCCGTCCGGATAGGTCGGCAGCGGCTGCGGCGCGATCGCGCCCATGAGCTCCCAGTGGCCGGTCGTGGACTCCTTGCCGGGCCCGCGGGTGGTGAGCCGGCCGTGCAGGACAGGTGCCGCGGCGGGCGCGACGCCGCGCAGGTCGAGCAGCGAGCCGAGCCCCAGCCGTTCGAGCACGGGGAGGTCGAGGCCGCCGACCGCGTCGGCGACGTGGCCGAGCGTGTTCGTGCCGGCGTCGCCGTAGTCCGCGGCGTCGGGCAGCGCGCCGACCCCGCACGCGTCGGCGACGACGACGAACGCCCGGCGGCTCACAGCTTCTTGGGCGCGCGCAGCCTCAGCGACCGGCCGACCGGGGCGAACGTCTGCTCGTCGACGCGCGCGAAGTCCTTCGGCGGAGCGAAGGCGTCCACGACGACCTCGTAGCCCTGGCCGTAGGCGTGCAGCGAGCGCACCGAGCGGCGCTCGCCCTGGTTCGTGCCCTGGCCGACGATCTCCACCGCCCGCAAGCCCTTCTTGATGACGAGGCGCGAGGACGTGAGCTCGAAGGTCTTGTCGCGGCTCTCGACCTGCGCGACGAGCGCCTGGCGCGCGGCGTGCAGCTGCGAGCGCGTCTCGGGCAGTGGCTCGCTGCGCTTGTAGCGCCAGACGGCGATCTGCGCGTCGCCGATCGCGACGGTCGTGAGCTGCGGGTCGACGCCCTGGAAGACGCGCCAGTTGGCGGGCGCCCGGAAGGTGATGCCCTCCGCGGGGTACTTCAGCTCGCGAAACGCGCTCGGGGCTGCAATGAGGCCGGTGTCGGGCGCCGGCGTCTGGCTGTTGCCGCAGCCGGCCAGCAGGACGGCGGCGACGACGCTGAGCAGGGCGAGGCGCACTCGCCGCATTGTCTCAGGCTTGGCTCGCCCGCCCGCCACCCGTGTCGCCGTGCGCGCGCGGGTGCGCCTTGAAGTAGACGTCCTTGAGGCGGTCGGCGGAGAGGTGGGTGTAGATCTGGGTCGTGGCGACGTCGGCGTGGCCGAGCATCTCCTGCAGCGAGCGCAGGTCGCAGCCGCCGGCGAGCAGGTGCGTCGCGAACGTGTGGCGCAGGGTGTGCGGGCTCATCTTGCCCTCGAGGCCCGCGGCCCGCGCGTGACGCTGGACGATCTTGTAGAGCCCCTGGCGCGTGAGGCCGCTGCCACGGTGGTTGACGAAGAGGTGGCGCTCGTCGCTGAGGCCGACGAGCTTCGGCCGCCCGTGCTCGAGGTAGGCGCGCGCGGCTTGCACCGCCTCGCGGCCGACGGGGATCAGGCGCTCCTTGGAGCCCTTGCCGCGCGCGCGCAGCACGCCGGCGCGCAGGTCGACGGCGCCGACCGTGAGGTCGACGGCCTCGCTCGCGCGCAGGCCACAGGCGTACATGAGCTCGAGCATCGCGCGGTCGCGCAGGGCCGCCGGGTCTCGGCCCTTCGGGGCGACGAGGAGCTTCGCGACCTCGTCGCGGCTGAGGACCTGCGGCAGCTTGAGGTTCTTGCGCGGCGAGCGCAGCTCGGCCGTCGGGTCGTGCGTGATGACCTCCTCGCGGCGCAGGTGGCGGTAGAACGAGCGCAGGCAGGCGGCCTTGCGCTGGATCGTCGCGGGCGCGACTGGGGGGCGCTGCGGCCCGCCGGCGGCGAGCTCGGAGAGAAAGCCCGCGAGCTCGGCGTGCCCGAGGGTGGTCGCGTCGACGTCGTTGCGCGTCAGGAAGTGGCCGAACTGCAGGAGGTCGGAGCGGTAGGCCTCGAGCGTGTTGCGCGACAGGCCGCGCTCGAACTCGAGGTAGGCCAGGAAGTCGAGCACGTGGTGCTCGAAGCGCTGCGCTGTCGAAGCTGCCTGGGCGACGGCCATGGTCTGCTGTTCGCCGTCCGCCGTGAGCGCACCTTTGCGGTGCAAGCGGGCGTGCGCGGGCCCTTGGGGCGCGTCAGGACTGCAGGCGCCGGCGCAGCCAGCTCAGGCCGAGCAGCGTCTTGGCGTCGGTCGTGGCCGCGATCGCGCCGTCGAGGTCGTCCAGCGGCCAGCGGACGATCTCGATGCGCTCGCCGGGGATCGGCTCGGTGTCGCTGCGGCGCAGCCCGGTCGCGGCGTACACGTGGACGACCTCGTCGGAGTAGCCCGTCGTCGGATGGAAGGTGATGACGTGCTCCCACTCGTCGGCCTCGCGGTCGATCTCCTCGGCGAGCTCGCGCTTGGCGGTCTGAAGCGGCGACTCGCCCTCGACGTCGAGCTTGCCGGCCGGGATCTCGAGCGGCCAGGCGAGGATCGCCTCGCGGGGCTGGCGCACGAGCCAGACGTGCTCGTCGTCGTAGGCGACGATCGCCGCGGCGTCCTGGCGGCGGACGAGCTCGCGCTCGACGGTCTCGCCGTCCGCGTGGCGGAAGCGCTCGACGCGGACGCTGAACTGCGAGCCCTCGAACACGGTCTCGCCGCCGAGCGGCTCGATGCGATGGTCGCTCATGCGGTGGCCTTCGCGGCGAGCGCACCGCCGGCGGACAGGGCGGCGGCGAAGAACAGCGGGTCCTCGCGGCCCATCGACCTCGACGGCAGGCCGGAGGCGAGGTAGCCGTCGAGGTCGGCGGCGTGCTCGACCCACTCGTGGCGAAGGGATCGGGCGCCCTCGCCCCCGCCCGCCGGGACGCCGCCCGCGCCCGCGCGCTCCTTGGCCCCACCCTCGATCCCTTCGCCCGCGCGGCGGCTCAGCGAGGCGTCGGCGCCCTTCCCGCCCTCGCGGCGCGGCGCCACTTCGATCCCTTCGCCCGGCGGCACCGCGACGGCCACCGGCACGAGCAGCAGTTCGAGGACCGTGCGGGTGTGGTGGCTGAGGCCGCGGTGGCGGGCCCGCAGGTCCGTCGAGGACATGCGCGCGACAAGCACCACCGGGCAGCCGAGCGCGAGCGCCGTGTGCGCGGAGTCGAGCGCCTGCAGGCCGCCGTGGCCGAGCGCCGAGCCGGAGCCGAGGATGCCGGGGCCCGGTCCGGCGACGGCCGCGTCCCAGCCGAGCGCCGTCAAGCCGTGATGCAGCGCGGCCGCCGTCGTGATCGCCTCGCCGTCGGCGCCGCCGAACGCCGGACCGGCCGTGACGTGGCCCGCGAGCAGGCCGCCGTCGCGCAGGTCTCGGACGACGCACGAGTGCCCGCCCGGCAGCGCACCGCCGGCCGTCTGGACGTAGCCGAGCCTCGCCCCCGGGTGCGCCTGCGCGAACGCCCAGGCGAGCGGCGCGAGCTGGCCGTGCAGGGCGAGCACCGCGACCGGCCGTCCGATCGGCAGCTGCGGCGGGTCGGGCGTCGCGTCGGCGTCGCCCTCCTCCACCGGCGCGACGGCGTGCTGCAGGCTCGTGTAGTTGAGCTTCATGACGTGGGCGCGGGGCGTGCCCTCGCCGTCCAGGCCGCGGCTGAGGTTGACGTGGACGATGTCCGAGCCGCCCGAGCCGAGGCCGAGCTCGACCGCCTCGATGTTGACGATCAGCTCGTCGCCGGGCTGCGACGACCCGACGAGGCCGACGTCGGCGATCGCCGAGCGGCGCTCGCCGTCGACCTGGATCGCGAGGCGCTGCTCCAGCGCGCCGGCCGGGCCGGCGTTGACGACGGTGGCGCGCTTCAGCCGGAGCATGCTTCGAGCAGCTCGTAGGTGACGTCGAGCATGCTCTCGAGCGCGGCGACGCTCACGCGCTCGCGGTGCTCGTGGTTGTACTCGGTGCCGTTGGCGAGGTTCGTGCAGGGAAAGCCGCGGGCCTCGAGCGCGTTGGCGTCCGAGCCGCCGCCCGTCGCGATGCGCTTGGGCTCGTAGCCGCGGGCACGCAGCGCGGTCTCCGCGGCGAGCACGGCGGGCGCGCCGCCCGCGTGGCGGTAGCCGTCGAACAGCCGCGACGTCGTGACGTCGACGTCGCAGGAGCACAGCGGGATGTTCGCCGCGTCGTGGATGCGGTCGATGAGCTCCGCCACGACCGCCTCGGCCTTGAGCGGATCCAGCGAGCGCACCTCCCCGGCGATCTGGCAGCGCTCGGGGACGATGTTCGTCCCGCCCGCTTGGCCGCCGCCGATCGACGCGACGTTCGCCGTGGTCTCCTCGTCGATGCGCCCGAGCCGCATCGCGGCGATCGCGCGGGCGGCGGCCTCGATCGCGCTGCGGCCGTCCTCCGGGCGGATGCCGGCGTGGGCCGCGGCGCCGCGGAAGCGCGCTTCGAAGCGGTAGTACGTCGGCGACGCGACGACGATCTCGCCGATCGGCGATGCGTGGTCGAAGACGTAGCCCCAGTCGCTCTTGAGGGTCGTGACGTCGAACGCGAGCGCGCCCGCGAGGCCCTTCTCCTCGCAGACGGTGAACAGCAGCTCGAGCCCGACGGGCGACCCTTCGACGGCGCAACGCCGCGCGACCTCGAGCATCACGGCGACGGCGGCCTTGTTGTCGGCGCCGAGGATCGTGTCGCCGGCGCTCACCCATGCGCCGTCGTCGAGGACGGGCTCGATCGGGTTGGGCTCGGGCACGGTGTCGAGGTGCGCGCACAGCAGGATGGTCCGCTCGCCGCGGCCGGGGATTCGCGCGAGGAGGTTGCCGCACTCCGCGCCGGCGTCGGCGGCGGCTCCGTCCTCCTCGACGTCGACCCCCATCCGCCGTAGGTCGCGCGCGACCGCCTCCGCACACGCGCGCTCGGAGCCGAACGGGCTCGGGATCGCGCACAGGCGCGCGAACGTCTCGTTCAGGCGGCGGCGCTCGACGTCGGAGGCGGGGCGCATGCTCGTTGCAGTCTGACGGTCGCTTGAGGGGGGCGAACTTCCGGCGCCCGGGCCTATGTCAGGTATGGAGTTCTTGATCGAGATCGTCGCGGCGACGCGGTAGCGTGTTTGCATCGTGGCTACCCAGGTCGCTGAGCAGACGTTCTCGGTCCATCGCTTCTCTGTCGAGGAAGTCGCGGCCCTCTACGATGCCGGGCTGCTCGACGACAACTGTCGGTACGAGCTCGTCGACGGAGTGCTCATGGAGATGATGGGCCCCGCCAGTCCGCGGCACGCGGCTGTCGTCGAGTGGCTCAACCGGCATTTCGTGGTGGCGGCCGGGGAGCGGTACAGCGTGCGTACGCAGGATTGCCTGCTGACCGCCGACCGCGGCTTCCGGTCCCCGGATCTCATCGTCATCGAGCGGGTGGAGCGGGATCGGTTGCCGGATACGGCGTTGGTCGTCATCGAGGTCGCGAGCGCATCTTGTTCTCGCGACCTCCGGAAGGCGGCGATCTATGCGGCAGGCGGTGTGGCCGAGTACTGGATCGTCGACGTCGATCGCGACGAGGTGCTCGTCCACCGTGAACCGCGGGACAACGCCTACGCGAGCATCGAGCGGATGGTCGCGGGCGAGACGATCACGCCGCTGATCGACATCGCGCCGGTCGACATCGCCGCGCTGCTCAAGCGCTGACGGCCGGCTACGCGCGTGATGCGCGGAACTCGGGCGCGGCGGCTGCGTCGCGAGCGCGGTGCAGCGCAGCGCCGACGAAGTCGCGAAACAGCGGCGCGGGGCGCTCGGGGCGCGACTTGAACTCCGGGTGAAACTGCGACGCGACGAAGAACGGGTGGTCGTCGAGCTCGATCATCTCGACGAGACGCTCGTCGGGCGACGTGCCGCTCACGACGAGGCCCGCGGCCTCCAAGCGCTTGCGCAGGAAGAGGTTGACCTCGTAGCGGTGGCGGTGGCGCTCGTAGATGACGGCCTCGCCGTAGAGATCCCGCGCGCGGGTGTCGGCGTGGATCTTCACGGGGTCCGCGCCGAGGCGCATCGTCCCGCCGAGGTCGGTGACCTCCTTCTGCTCGGGCAAGAGATCGATGACGGGGTGCGGGGTCTCGGGGTCGAACTCCGTCGAGTTGGCGCCGTCCATGCCCGCGACGTGACGCGCGAACTCGGCGACCGCGATCTGCATGCCCAGGCAGATGCCGAGGTACGGGATCCGCTGCTCGCGGGCGACGCGCGCCGCGCAGATCTTGCCCTCGATGCCGCGCCCGCCGAAGCCGCCGGGGATGAGGATCCCGTCCACGCCGGCCAGGCGCTGGCGCGCGACTGCGTCGTTCTCCAGCGACTCGGAGTCCACCCAGTCGATCTCGACGGAGCAGTCGTGATGAAAGCCCGCGTGGCGCAGCGCCTCGGAGACCGACAGGTAGGCGTCCTGCAGCGCGACGTACTTGCCGACGAGCGCGATCTTCACCGTCTCGTCGGTCTCCGCCGCGCGGCGCGTGATCTCCGCCCACTCCGACAGGTCCGGTGGCGGCACGTCGAAGTCGAAGTGCTCGCAGATGAGGTCGTCGACGCCCTCCTGCTCGAACCACAGCGGGACCTTGTAGATGTTGTCGACGTCCTTGGCGCTCACGACCGCCTCGATCGGCAGCGACGCGAACAGCGCGATCTTCTTGCGGATGTCGTTGCCGAGCTCTGACTCCGAGCGCGCGAGCAGCATGTCGGGCTGGATGCCGATCCGCCGCAGCTCGTTGACGGAGTGCTGCGTCGGCTTCGTCTTCAGCTCGCCGGCGTGGCCGATGTACGGCACGAGCGTGAGGTGGATGAACATGCACTGGCGGCGGCCGACGTCGACGGGGAACTGGCGGATCGCCTCGAGGAACGGCAGCGACTCGATGTCGCCGACTGTCCCGCCGATCTCGGTGATGACGACGTCGCAGTCCTGCGTCTCGGCGAGCAGCTTCACGCGCTGCTTGATCTCGTCCGTGATGTGCGGGACGACCTGCACGGTGCCGCCGAGGTAGTCCCCGCGGCGCTCGCGCCGGATGACGGAGTTGTAGATCCCGCCGGCCGTGACGTTCGACGCGCGCGACGTGTTCGAATCCGTGTAGCGCTCGTAGTGGCCGAGGTCGAGGTCGGTCTCCGCCCCGTCCTCGGTCACGAAGACCTCGCCGTGCTGGTAGGGCGACATCGTGCCGGGGTCGACGTTGATGTACGGGTCGAACTTCTGCAGGCCGACCGTCAGGCCGCGCGCGACGAGCAGCCGCCCGATCGACGCGGCCGCGATGCCCTTGCCCAGCGAGGAGACGACGCCGCCCGTGATGAAGATGAAGCGCGACTTGGAGCGACTCTGGGTCATGAAGGCCTCCCGAGTGAGTCTAGGTGACGGATGACCGGAACCTTCTCGATCACCTTCGAGAGGGAGCGGAACTCGCCGTAGAGGTTGATGAGGACGAGGATGACGAGCGCGACGACGAGCTCCGTGCCCTCGAGCGAGAGCACGATCCAGATGCCGGCCATCGCGCCGATGACGTTCGATCCGCTGTCGCCGAGCATCGCCTTCTCGCGCAGGTCGAAGAAGCCGGCGACGAGCAGCGGGCCGATGAAGATGCCCAGCGCGGCCGCTGGCTCGTCGATCCCCGTGGCGATCGTCAAGCCGAGGCCGAGCAGCAGGAACGCCTTGACCGAGCGGCCGGGACGCAGGTCGAGCAGGTTGAAGGCGTTGGTCGCGAGCACGAGCACGGCGGTCGCGACGAGGAACTCGCCGTCGGAGCCCTGCAGCGACGACGCGACGAGCAGCGCGAGCCCGAGCGTGCCCGCGGCCTTGAGCACGCCGGTCGAGAAGCCGCCGCTCAGCGCGGTGGATGCGTGGCCGCGCCAGCCGCGCGACTCGCCGGACATGACGTCGTCGACGAGGCCGAGCAGCGCGACGCCGGGGACGAACGTCAGCACGAGCGGCAGGTCCGCCGGGAAGACGTCGAGGTCCGTCAGGCGCGCCAGCAGCGTGATCGGGATGAGCGCGACGAGCGCGGCGGGGACGATCGCGGCGCCGATCGGCACCGGCAACCGGACGCCGCGGTAGTTGTCGCGCTGCATGCCGGCCTCGACGAGGCGGCTGCGCAGCTGCGGCACGAGGACGACGGCGACGAGCAGCGAGAAGAGAAACGGCAGGACTTGCACCCCGAGCAACCTAGCGACGCGTGCGGACCGAAACGTGCCCGGCGCGGTCGCGATGTCGCAATCTGCGGACGCGCCCTCGGATGGCGCTCACGGCTGGCGCGGCACGGTCGCGACGACGGGCGGCAGCAGGTCCTGCGCGCCGTCGCGGCGCCCGAACGCGCCGTCGGCGCCCGCGAGGATGAAGACGAGGGCGGCGTGACCCGCCGTCTCGTCGATGTTGTCGACGGTCGACAGCTCGCGGTCGCGGTACCAGCCGATCTGCGAGGGGTCGGCGTCGCTCGGCTCGATCCCGACGACCTTCACGCCGGTCTGCGCCAGGCCGCGGACGATGCCGTCCTGCAGCGCCGACAGGCGGTCTGCCTCTTGCTTGTCCTTGGGCTCCTCGGACGGCCGGACGACGATGACGCCGTCCAGCCCGCCGAACTCGCCGCTCGTCGACTGCAGCAGCGCGGTGCGCATGCGGCCGACGAGCTGGCCGCCGGTCACCATCTGGATCCCGGCCCGGCGACCGAGGTCGTCGACGAGGTCGGGGTCCTGCTCGACGCCCGCGTAGCGCGTGCCGCGGGCGCGCTCGGCGAGCGCCTTGACGTCGACGTCGTCCTTGAGCTCGGCGACGAGCGAGAGCGACGCGCCGGACGGGTCGAGCCACTTCTGGACCGTGTCGGGCGAGATGTCGCTCGGGCCGAGCGTCACGAGGCCGATCTTGCGCTCGCGCAGGCGGCCGTCCGTGAGGATCGGATAGGCCTTCTCGCCGTACTTCTGCTCGGCCGCGAGCTGCGCCTTCGCGGCGTCGCGCTCGGTGTCGGCCCGGCGGACGTCCGAGCGCAGCGAGTTGCGGATGTCCTGCCGCGCCGAGGACACGAGCTCCTTGTCGCCGATCGCGACGCCGAGCAGCAGCCCGACGACGAGCGCGATGAAGACGCCGGCCAGAGACAGCGCGTGGTAGCGGAAGTCGAACACTTATGTCATTCGAGCCCGAGGACGACCTCGAGCTTGAGCCACAGCAGATCTGCCACGTCGCGCAGCGCAGGCGTCGCCAGCACGATCGCGACGAGGCAGATGAGCCCGGCGAGCACGACGCCGACCATCGGCGCCGCCCCGGCGCGCGGAGAGTACAGGCGGCTGACGCCCTTGGCGTCGACGAGGATCTCCCCCAGCCGCAGGCGGGTGAGGAACGTCGAGGCCATGCCGCGGCGGTTCTTGTCGAGGAACTCGACGAGGTTGAACTGCGAGCCGACCGACACGATGAGCTCGGCGCCCTTCTCCGCGGCGATGAGCATCGCGACGTCCTGGCTCGTGCCGGGGGCCGGCACGAGCTTGTACGGCAGGCCGAGGTCCTCGAGGTGCTCGCGCCCCGGCGCGCGGCCGTTGGGGTAGGCGTGGACGACGAGCTCCGCGCCGCAGCGCAGCGCCGCCTCGGTCGCGGAGTCCATGTCGCCGACGATCATGTCGGGCTTGAAGCCCTCGGCGAGCAGGGCGTTCGCGCCACCGTCCACGGCGAGGATGGCGGGCTTCATGTCGCGGATGTAGGGCCGCAGGGCGCGCAGGTCCTGCTGGTGGTCGACGCCGCGGACGACGATCAGCGCGGGCCGGTCGCGGAAGTCCGTGTCGAAGCGCGGCAGCTCGATGCGCCCGGAGAGCAGCTCACGCTCCTCGAGCATGTGCTCGATGGTGTTCTGGGCGAACGCCTCGAGCGCGTCGCCGATCTCGCGGCGGCGCTCGTCGGTGGCGGCGCGCACGTCCTCGGGCTCCTGGACGACCCCGCTCGTGAGGAGCTTGTCGCCACGCCTCACCTCGCCGCCCCTGACCGTGATCGGGTCGCAGTCGGCGAGGACCTTGAAGAGCGAGTCGTCGGCGAGGTCGACGAGGTGGATGCCGGCCTGGACGATGAGCAGCGGGCCCATGTTCGGGTACGCGCCGGTCGATGACGGGCTGCAGTTGAGCACCGCGACGACCCCCGCCGCGATGAGGTCCTCGGCGGAGACGCGGTCGAGGTCCTTGTGATCGAGCACGGCGACGGCGCCGGGGCGCAGCTCCTTGACGAGGCGCTTCGTCCGGCGACCCAACCGCGCCGGACCAGCGACCTCTCTGCCAGCGGCGACGGCCATCGCGCCAGTCTAGATGGGGTTGTTAAGAGGTTGCGAAGGCGGCGTCGCGCGCCGCGCGGGCCACCGGGGCCGCGAGGTCGTCCGCGCGGAGGTGCTGCTAGCGTCGAACGCCGTGCACTTCGTGCTCGCAGACATCTCTGCGAACGAGCTTCGGGACGCGTGCGGTCAGGACCCCGGCACGATCTGCCGGGAGATCCTCGAGCGCACGGAGAACCGCACGCTCGCCGAGATCGCCGACTTCGTCTTCGGGGTCCCGCTGACGATCCTGCTCATCGTCGCCGGCGCCGCGATCGCCAACCGCCTCGTGGGCCGGGCGATCAAGCGCGGCCTGCGCAGCCTGAGCTCCGGCGTCGTGCGCGAGCGCATGGGCGCCGTGCGGCGGCGCACGCCCGGCGCGCTGCTCGAGACGGATGCGACGAGCGTGCGCGCCGAGCAGCGGATCAGCGCGCTGACGAGCATCCTGCGCAGTGTCACGGGGTTCGTCATCGCCGTCGTCGCGGGCTTCATGGTCCTGGGCGAGCTCGACATCGAGGTCGGGCCGCTGCTCGCGGGTGCCGGGGTGCTCGGCGTCGCGCTGGGATTCGGCTCGCAGTCGCTCGTCAAGGACTTCCTGTCGGGCGTCTTCATCCTCGTGGAGGACCAGTTCGGCGTCGGCGACATCGTCGACCTCGACGGCCAGACCTCCGGGACCGTCGAGGCCGTCTCGCTGCGCACGACGCGGTTGCGGTCGGTCGACGGGACGGTCTGGCACGTGCCCAACGGCGACGTGCGGCGGGTCGGCAACAAGAGCCAGCACTGGTCGCGGGCGCTGCTTGACATCGAGGTCGCGTACGCGACGGACATCGACCATGCGAAGTCCGTGATCCAGGGCGTCGCCGATGCGCTGTGGCACGAGCGCGACGACATCCTCGAAGCGCCCGAGGTGTGGGGTGTCGAGCGGCTCACGGCGAACGCGGTCGTCATCCGGCTCGTGGTGAAGACGCGGCCGGCGGACCAGTACACCGTCAGCCGCGAGCTGCGCGAGCGGCTCAAGGAGGAGTTCGATCGCCAGTCGATCGAGATCCCGTTCCCGCAGCAGACCGTGTGGCACCGGTCGGCGGGCAACGGGGACGGCGACGGCGCGCCGGCGGTGGCGACGCACGCGGAGGACGGTCCCGACGTGCTCGCCCCGGCGAAGACCCGCGAGGCCGACGCTCGCTCCACGCCGCCCGCGCCGGCTGCGCCCAAGGAATCTGTGCGCCCGGAGACCGAGGCCCAACCCGACCCGCCCGCCCCGCCCGCGCCGAGGCAATCCGCGCGCCGGAAGGCCGACGGCTGAGCCGTCGCGTCAGGCCGCCCGCAGCAGCTCCTCCGCATGGCGGCGGGCCGCTCCGTCGCTCTCGTCGTCGGCGCCGAGCATCCGCACGAGCTCGGACACGACGTCCGCGGCGGCGAGCTGGGTGACCGTCGTCCGCGCGGGGCTCGTCGACGCGTCCTTCGCGATCGAGAAGTGGCGCGCCGCGAGCGACGCGATCTGCGGCAGATGCGTGATGCAGAGGACCTGCCGGCCCGCCGCGAGGTCGCGCAGCTGATCGCCCACCGCGCGCGCGGTCTGGCCGCCGATCCCCGCGTCGACCTCGTCGAAGACGAGCGTCGCCCGGCTCGCGCCCGCCGCCACGCCCATCAGCGCGAGCATGACCCGCGACAGCTCGCCGCCGGAGGCCGTCTCGCGCAGCGGGCCCGCGGGCACGCCGGGGTTCGGCGCGATGAGGAACTCGATCGCGTCCGCGCCCGCCGGCCCCGGCTCGCGGTCTGACAGCTCGATCTCGAACGACGCGCCCTTCATCGCCAGCTCGGCGAGCCGCGTCCGCACCGCCGACGCGAGCTTCGGCCCCGCCGCCGCGCGCGCCTTGCGCAGCGCCGCGCTGCCCGTGGCGAGCTTGGCCTCGGCGTCGGCGAGCCGCGCCGACGCGGCTTCCAGCGCGAGCTCCGCGCCCACGAGCTCCGCGCGCCGCTCGCGGCAGCTCGCCGCGTGCGCCAGCACCGACGCGATCGAGCCGCCGTGCTTTCGCTCCAGCCGCTCGAGCACCGCCAGACGCTCCTCGACCGCCTCGAGCCGGCCGGGCTCAGACTCGAGCTGCTCGGCGTAGCGGCGCAGCTCGCCCGCGACGTCGTCGGCCTCGATCGCGAGCGCCTGCCAGCGCACGGCGAGCGCGTCGAGCGCGCCGTCGATCGACTGCACCGACTCGAGCGACCGGCCAGCCGCCGCGAGTAGCGCGCCGATGCCGGCCTCGTCGGCGCCGACCGCCTCGGCCGCGCCAAGCGACGCTCCGCGCAGCGCCTCGAGGTGCGCGAGCCGCTCGCGCTCGGCGCGCAGCGCCAGCGCCTCGTCCTCCGTCGGCCCGGCGGCGTCGATCTCCGACAGCTCGTAGTCGAGCAGGTCGAGCTCGCGCTCGCGATCGCCCGCCAGCCGGCGCAGCTCGTCGAGATCCGCCCGCGCCGAGCGCGCCGCACCGTAGGCCGCGGCGACCTTCGAGCGGCGCGCGAGGTGCGCCTCGCCGCAGAAGCCGTCGAGGATCTCGAGCTGCGCCCCCGCGAGCGTCAGCCGGCGATGCTCGTGCTGGCCGTAGAACGTCAGCAGCGGCTCGGCGAGCTCGCGCAGGTCCGTCAGCGTCGCGGAGCGGCCGTTGACGAGCGCCCGGGTACGCCCGTCCGCGCCGATCCTGCGTGCGAGGACGACCTCCTCGGCGCCTTCGGGCAAGCGCTCGCCGAGCTCGTCGCGCAGCTCGGGCGCGAGCTCAAAGACCCCCTCGACGTAGGCCTCCGCCGCGCCCGGCCGGACGATGCCCGGCTTCGCGCGACCGCCCAGCAGCAGGTCCAGCGCGTGCGCGAGCACGGTCTTGCCCGCACCCGTCTCCCCCGTCAGCACGTTCAGGCCCGCGGACAGGCGCAGCTCGGCTCGCTCGATGAGCAGGAGGTTCTCGACGCGCAGTTCGGTGAGCATGGCTCACGGTCTACCAGCGCGACCCGACGGAACGAGCCAACCCGCGCGTGTTTCGTAACGAACGGACTACGAGGACAGGCGGCCGAACTTCGTGCGCAGCCGCCGGTAGAACGACCAGCCGGGCAGCTGCGCGAGGCGCGCCGCGCCGCGCTCGTAGCGCGCGACGAGCTCGTCGCCGGGGTCGATCTGGCACGCCGGCCGCCCGTCGACGCTGACGTCGACCGCCTCGCGGCCGCGGTTGGACACGCTCAGCGCGTCGCCCGGCGCGACGACGAGCGCGCGCGCCGTCAGCGAGTGCGGTGCGATGAACGACACGCCGAAGCCCTCCACCCCCCACGCCATGACCGGCCCGCCGTTGGCGAGGTTGTAGCCCGTCGAGCCGGCCGCCGTGCAGACGACGAGCCCGTCGCAGCGCACCGAGCCGACCTCCTCCCCGTCGACCCCGTACGCGAGCTGCGCGACGCGCCCGCCGACCAGCCGGTGAAACGAGACGTCGTTGAACGCCGAGTGCAGCGTGCGCGGGGTCTGGATCGTGATCGCCGGCAGCTGCAGCTCCTCGAAGTCGCGCTCGAACGCGCGCGCGAAGCCGTCGCGCTCGAGGTCCTCGGGCTCGATCGTCGCGAGGAACCCGACTTCGCCGTAGTTCACCGCGAACACGGGCACCGGCGAGCGGGCGTAGCGGCGCAACCCCTTGAGGATCGTGCCGTCGCCGCCGAGCGCGATGCACAGGTCGGCGTCGTCGAGCGACTCGGCGTTCACGACGACCCCGTCGGACGCCCGCAGCCCGTGCTTGCTCGTCTCCTCGGCGTCGAAGCGCAGCTCGACGTCACACGCGCGCGCGTCGGCGACGAGCCGCTCGAGCGCCGGAGCGACCTGCTCGGTCCGGCTGTGCGTCATGACGGTGGCCGAGCGCACCGTGCCGGTCATGGCTCGACCACGCGAGCCGCGGCCTCGACGTCGGGCACGTCGCCGGCCCGCCCCGCCTCCGCCAGCCAGACGAACGTCTCGCGATTGCCCTTCGGCCCGGGCAGCCCGGAGGACGCGAAGCCGAGCACCGATGCGCCGAGCCCGCGCGCCGCGGCGCCCACGGACACGAGCGCCGAGCGCCGGTCGCCGGGATCGCGCACGACGCCGCCCTTGCCGACGTTCGGACGCCCGATCTCGAACTGCGGCTTGATCATCGCGAGGACGTCGTGGCGCTCCGCGGCGCATGCCAGCACGGCCGGCAGCACCCGCGTCAGCGAGATGAACGACACGTCGACGACCACAAGGTCAGGCGCGTAGGGCAGCTGCTCGGCCTTGACGCCGCGCGCGTTCGCGCGCTCGAGCACGGTGACCCGCGCGTCGTTGCGAAGCCGCCAGTCCAGCTCGCCGTAGGCGACGTCGAGCGCGACGACGTGCTGCGCCCCGCCCTGCAGCAGGCAGTCCGTGAACCCGCCGGTCGACGCGCCGACGTCCAGGCAGCGCCGCCCCGCCGGATCGACCCCGAACGCGGCCAGCGCGTTGGCGAGCTTGACGCCGCCCCGCGAGACGAAGCGCGGGCGCTCGTCGACCGTGACCGCGACGCCGGGATCGACGAGCTGGCCGGGCTTCTGCGCGCGCTCGCCGTTGCCGCCGAGGCGCACCTCCCCGGCCATGACGGATGCCGCGGCGCGCTTGGACGAGTCGAAGAGGCCGCGTTCGGCGAGCAGGGTGTCGAGGCGCACGCGAACCACTGCAGAGCACGGTACCCGGCGAGTGGGTCTCACGTTCACGCGAGGCCCACCAGGCTGTGTGACCCCCCTCACACCGCATTGGCCGGCCAGCCAGGACACTGTCTCTACGCGGCGAGCCCAGACCTTCCCCCGAGGTCCTTCCGAGATAAAGCCCGCTCGCCGCGCGCAGGACCCACAACCACATAGCAGTGTCTCTCCTCCCTGAAACGGCCCGTCCTCCCTGGCGGGCCGTTTCGCTTTCTCAAGGTCAGCGGCGCGCGTTGGCGATGCGCACGTGGACGTGGTCGTCGTGGTGGGCGAGCACCTGCACGAGCAGCGCGCAGATCGGGGTTCGCAGCGGTCACACATCCATGTTCGACACGCCTAGCGCGGCAACGGCGCGCCGCACGCCTGCGAAGAGTCGAGACGGTTGATCAGCGGCCGGCGACGGCGCGCTCGCCCACCGCGGCGAGGATGCGCTCGGCGATGCGCCGGCCCGTGAAGCCGACCTCCTCGTAGAGCATCGCCGGCGTCCCGTGCGTGACGTAGCGGTCCGGCAGGCCGACGCGCATGATGCGCGCGTCGAACACGTCGCGGTCGTTGAGCGCCTCCCACACGGCGCTGCCGAAGCCGCCGGCGAGGACGCCCTCCTCGACGGTCACGAGCAGCTCGTGGTCGGCCGCGAGCGCCGCCATCAGCGCGCCGTCGATCGGCTTGGCGAAGCGCGCGTCGGCGACCGTCGCGTCGACGCCGTGCTCGGCGAGCAGGGTCGCCGCGTCCAGCGCGCGCCCGACGCCGCTGCCGTAGCCGACGATCGCGACCTTGCCGTCGCCCGCGTGCAGGATCTCGCCCGTGCCGATCTCGATCGCCACCGGCACGTCCGGCAGCGCGACGCCGGTGCCGCCGCCGCGCGGGTAGCGCAGGGCGATCGGCCCGTCGTCGTGCAGCAGCGCGGTGCGCAGCATGTGCACGAGCATCGCCTCGTCGCGCGGCGCCATCAGCGTGATGTTCGGCAGCGCGCGCAGGTAGGCGATGTCGAACACGCCGTGGTGCGTCGGGCCGTCGTCGCCGACGAGGCCGGCGCGATCCAGCGCGAACACGACGTTGAGCTTCTGCAGGCAGACGTCGTGGACGATCTGGTCGAACGCGCGCTGCAGGAACGTCGAGTAGATCGCGGCGACGGGCTTGACGCCCTCGAGCGCGAGCCCGGCCGCGAAGAGGATCGCCTGCTGCTCGGCGATGCCGACGTCGAAGTAGCGATCGGGCAGTTCCTTCTGCAGGATGTTCAGGCCGGTGCCGGAGTTCATCGCGGCCGTGATGCCGACGACCCGCTGGTCGCGCCGGCACTCCGCCACGAGCGCGTTGCCGAAGACCGCGGTGTACTGCGGCGGCGGGACCGGCAGGATCGCGGCCGGCGCCGGCGCGGCGATCCCGTTGGTGATCGAATTCGGCTTGGCGGCGTGCCAGCGCTCCATGCCCTCGAGGCCGCCGTCCTCGGCGGGCGCGAAGCCCTTGCCCTTGACCGTCGCCACGTGCACGACGACCGGCCGGTCGGCGGCGAACGCGCTGCGCAGCGCCGTGCGCAGGGCGCGGACGTCGTGGCCGTCGATGACGCCGACGTAGGCCCAGTCGAGCTCCTCCCAGAACAGGCCGGGAGCCCAGAACGCCTTGATCGACTCCTTGATCTGCGGGCCGAGGCGCTCGAACGCCGGGCCGAGGCGGCCGGGCAGCTCGGTCAGCCGGTCCTCGACGGACTCGCGCGTGTGCCACAGCTTCGGGTTCAGCCGCACGCGGTTGAAGTAGCGCGACATCGCGCCGACGTTCGGCGAGATCGACATCCCGTTGTCGTTGAGGACGACGACGATCGGCGTGCCCTGCCCGCCGGCCTGGTGGATCGCCTCGAACGCGACGCCGCCGGTCATCGAGCCGTCGCCGATGACCGCGACGACCTTGCCCTGCTCGTCGTGGCCGAGGTGCTTCATGCCCTCCTTGAGCCCGACCGCATAGCCGATCGACGTCGACGCGTGGCCGGCGCCCATGATGTCGTGCTCGGACTCGGCGATCGAGCAGAACGGCGCGAGGCCGCCGTACCGGCGGATCGTCGAGAGCTGGTCGCGGCGGCCGGTGAGGATCTTGTGCGGGTACGCCTGGTGGCCGACGTCCCAGAGGATCTTGTCCTTCGGAGAGTCCAGCAGCGAGTGCAGCGCGACGGCCAGCTCGCAGGTGCCGAGGTTGGCGCCGAAGTGCCCGCCGATCTCCCCGACGGTGTCGATGATGTGCTCACGGACCTCCTGCGCGACGCGCCGCAGCTCGTCCTCGGAGAGAGCGTGGAGGTCTTGGGGCTTGTCGATGCGGTGAAGGAGGCTCATGAGTTCCGTGTCGCGATGAAGTGGGTGATCTGCTCGAGCTCGGGCGCGCCGTGCGGCGCGGCTGCGGCAAGGCATGCCAGCGCGTGGTCGTACGAGCGAGCAGCCATCTCGCCCGCCCCCTGCAACCCGTACTCGGTCACATAGGTGCGCTTGCCGTGGCGCGCGTCGGAGCCCCGGGGCTTGCCGAGCGCCGCGTCCGTGCCGGTGACGTCGAGGATGTCGTCCACGATCTGAAACAGGACGCCGAGCTCCGCGGCGAAGGTACGAAAGTCCGTTGTCGTCGAGGAGTCCATGCCAGCTATCAGCAGTACGCACTCTACCGACGCGCCGATCAGCCGTCCGGTTTTCAGCTCGTGCGTGCGACGCAGCGCGTGGGCGGGATCGGGATGGCTGTCGGCGACGCTCGCGACGTCGAGATACTGGCCGCCGACCATGCCGTCGACCCCCGTCGCGGCGGCCAGCTCGCCGGCGGCCGCGAGGACGTGCGCGGGCTCGCCGCACTGCTGCGTGAGGACGAGCCGGAACGCCTCGGCGTAGAGGCCGTCACCGGCGAGGATGGCGGTGTCCTCGCCGAACGCGACGTGGTTCGTGGGCCGCCCCCGGCGCAGCGAGTCGTCGTCCATCGCGGGGAGGTCGTCGTGGATGAGCGAGTACGTGTGGATGAGCTCGATCGCGGCGGCGAGCGGCAGCAGGTCGCGCTCGTCGCGGCCGATCGCGCGGGCGGTGGCGAGCACGAGCACCGGCCGGATGCGCTTGCCGCCCGCGAGCAGGCTGTAGCGCATCGACTCGACGAGCCGCGCGTTGAGCGGCTCGTCGGCGAAGCGCAGGTCGCCGAGGTACGTCTCGACCAGCGTTCGCAGGCCGTCGGGATAGGCCATCAGCCCGCGCCGGCGGCTTACAGCAACGAGTCCTGGCCGGGGCGCGGCTCGCGCTCGGCCTCCCGGGCCCGGCGCTCGAGCTCGGCCGATGCTTGCGAGGCCAGCGAGGCGCAGTCCTCGACGACGGTCGCGGCGGCGTCCGCGCTGAGGTCGCCGGAGCGCAGCTGCTCGGCGGCGCGCTCCAGGCGGCCGACGAGCTCGTCGAGCGTTCCGTCGGTGGTGTCGTCGGCGGCGGTCACGGGGTGGCGGGATTGTGGCCGATCT
This sequence comes from uncultured Actinomycetes bacterium, assembly GCA_963743055.1. Taxonomy (GTDB): domain Bacteria; phylum Actinomycetota; class Thermoleophilia; order Solirubrobacterales; family Solirubrobacteraceae; genus CADCVQ01. The sequence goes on from CAVUOK010000015.1 coordinate 74,680, forward strand.
CGCGGTGCACGGCGGCGAGGATGCCGTTGACGAAGCCGGGCGCGTCGGCGCCGGAGAACGTCTTGGCGAGCTCGACCGCCTCGTCGATCGCGCCCTCGGGCGGGATCGGGGTGTCGGCGGGCGCGGCGTCGGGATGCAGCATCTCGAGCAGCGCGACGCGCATGATGGCGCGTTCGAGTGGCGCGATGCGATCGAGCGTCCAGCCCCTGGAGTGGCGCGCGATGAGCACGTCGAGCTCCTCGGCGCGGTCGTGGCTCGCGTAGGCGAGGGCGCGCGTGAACATGCTCGCGTTCGGCTCGAAGACGTCCTCGAGCTCGCGCCCGGTGAGCTCGGACTGATACAGGGCGAAGACGGCGTCGCGGCGCTGGTCGGAGCGGCGGGACATGCCGTCAGCCAGCGTGCTGGTGGTCGATGGTCATGGGGGCGCAGAAGCGTAGACGGTGCATGTTCGGATCCCGTGCAGATCGCCTTGACTTGCCGTCGCGCAGCCGCGTAGGTTGGCCGCGGGGACAATCGTCTGAACGGGGAGGTTCATCATGGTCAGGTACGGTGGCGTCGTCGGCGTGCTCGTGGCGGTGCAGGTGCTGCTCGCATGGCTGCTGCTGGGGCTGTTTCACTCGCCGACGCCGCGCGACGTGCCCGTCGCGCTGGTAGGTACGGGACCGGTCGTAGCTCAGCTCACCGCCGGCCTCGAGAAGGACGGCATCTTCAAGGTCAGGGCCGTCGACAGCGGCGCCGCGGCGCGCAAGCTCATCGACGAGCGCAAGATCTACGGCGCGTACGCGCCCAGGGCGAAGACGGGGCGCGTCCTCGTCGCGAGCGCCGCGAGCGCTCCGGTGGCCGGCCTGCTGCAGACCGCGTTCGGCGCCATCGACACGCAGCGCAAGGCCAAGACCGTCGTCACGGAGCTCAAGCCGCTGCCGAAGGGCGACGTCGCGGGCGTGTCCGCGTACTTCCTCGTGCTCGTCATCGCGGTCATCGGCGTCCTCGCCGGGTGGTGGCTCGAGCTCATCGCACCGAGCGTGCGGCGCGGCTGGAAGGACGCGCTCGTCCGCGTCGGGGCGCTCGCGGGCTTCTCGCTGCTGACGGGCGTGCTGCTCGCGTTCGTCGCGACGCAGCTCGACATCTACGGGGGCTACTTCCTCGAGGTCGCGGCGATCACGGCGCTCGCGACGCTGGGCGCGGCCGCCGTGACCGCGGTCCTGACGAGCCAGCTCGGCGGCACGCTCGGCCTCATCAGCGGGCTGACCGTCTTCATCACGCTGGGCGTGCTCGCGTCCTCGGGCGGCGCGTCGGCACCCGAGTTCCTGCCCGACGTCTGGAAGGCGCTGGGCAGCGTCCTGCCGCCGCGAGCCGCGATCGACGCGATCCGCGACGTCGTGTACTTCGACGGCAAGGCGATCACGACGCCGCTCGCCGTGCTCGGCGCGTGGGCGGTCGCCGGGATCGTGCTGATGCTGGGGCTCAGCCCGTTCAGGCGGGTGCGGTGAACGCGGCGGCGGCCGGGTCAGGCGCGCGACATGTAGTCGCCCGTCGCGGTCTGGACCTTGACCCGGTCGCCGACGTTGACGAACAGCGGCACGCGCAGCGTGGCACCGGTCTCGAGCGTGGCGGGCTTGTCGCCGCCGCCCGAGGCGGTGTCGCCGCGCAGGCCGGGGTCGGTCTGCGTGACCTCGAGCTCGACGGTCGTGGGCAGCTGGATGTCGCCCGGGGCATCGTCGATGAAGAGGACGTCGACCTCGTCGTTGGGCTTCGTCCAGCGCAGCGCGTCGGCGACCTTCGCCTGCGCCAGCGCGAGCTGCTCGTAGGTCTCGGAGTCCATGAAGTGGGCGTCGGTTCCGTCGACGTAGAGGAACTGCATCTTGCGCGACTCCGTGTGGATCGAGCGGAACTTCTCGCCCGCGCGGAAGGTCTTGTCGATGACGTTGCCGTCGCTGGCGCGCCGCAGCTTCGTGCGGACGAAGGCGCCGCCCTTGCCGGGCTTGACGTGCTGGAAGTCGAGGACCTTGAAGATCGTCCCGTCGACCTCGATGTGGTTGCCGTTCTTGAGCTGGTTGGTGCTGATCATGATCGCGGGTCAGTGTAGGGCGCGCCTGGCGCGCCGAAGCGCGAGCCGCCGGCACGGCTTCGGGCCGCCCTGCGCGCTGAGCGCAGGGCCGGCCGAGCGGGCCGCGTCAGCCGGGAACGCCGAGCGCGTGCAGGAGGCCGGGGAGCTGCGGGGCGATGCCGGCGATCGCGCCGGTGATGATGCCGATGACGGAGTCGATGAAACCCATGAGGTACACGCTGCTTTCTGGTGAGGGGTGCACGGCGGCACGGCCTCCAGCCACAGGGCGTCGCGCGTGAGCGGCTTCGCCTCCGGTGGTGCAGAGGCGTCGTCGACGCGTCCACTGTCACCTACCCGACGGTGAGTGTGCCAACCCTCGCCACCGCCGCGACGTCGCCCGGGCCGGTTCAGCCCGACAGCATCGCGCGTACGAAGCGCGAGACCGCGCGCCCACCCGCCGGCAGGTTGGGGGTGTTGCGGGCGTGCAACGACTCCACCATCGCGGCGACCTGCCGCGGTGTCGGGGTCAGGCGCACCGTGGTGGCCTGCTCCCCCTCCGCGCCGATCGCGACGTCCAGCGGCGCGTGCGGCCTGCGGGCTCGCGAACCGCGCAGCGCAAAGCGCCGGTCGCCCGAGACGAACGTGGCGTCGTAGACCGCGCGGTCGCCCTCGAAGCGAAACGTCCCCGCGCGCAGCATCGTCGCCGGGCCGAACGCGGGATGTCGGACCTCGCCGACGAGCGCGCCGTGATCGCCGGCGGGGTCGGCGACGAAGCGGTCGAGCTCGCCGATCTCAATGCCGAGCCGCAGGGCGAGCGGGCCCTCGACGCCGTCGATCGTCGCCCGGCCCGCAAGCCGCACCCGGAACCCGACGCCGGGGCCGCCGTCGCCCATCCGCGTCGCCTGCGGGCCGAGCTCGACGCCTTCGGGCGTGCGCGACTCGAGGTAGCGCCACGCGTCGCGGTACCCGATCGCCACGAGCGTCTCGCCGTCGATGCGGCCGAGGAAGTAGTCGGGGTCCAGCGGGATCGGCAGCTCGGGCCGGATGACGTGCAGGCGTACCGGCGACGTCCTGCCGCCGGGCTCCTCCCCCGCCGCGATCCGCTCGTTGAGCTCGCGGATGCGGTCGAGCTCGCCGAACAGCGATCCGTTCGCCGCCGTCTCGATCATGTGGACGTACTGGCGGAAGGTCCCGTCGCGGTAGGCGCCGGAGTTGCCGATGCACCAGGCGAGCCAGATCTCGTCGCTGCCACGCCGCACGCCCTCGAGCGGGTTCGCGTCGCGGATCCACACCGCGTCGAGCCACAGGCCGTCGCCGTACGGGATCGCGGGCATGAGCGCCGGCAGCGACACGCCCGCGACGAGCAACTCGCGCGCGATCTCGTCATGCGGTATCGCGACGCTGACCTTGCGGCGGAAGTCGCAGACGTTGAACGTGCCGTCGAGGCCACGGGCCGCGTGGATGCGGTCGACGTCGATGCCGAGCTTCGGGAAGACCTTCTCGTCGATGCCCGAGGCGCTCGCGAGGCCCGGCCAGCGCGGGCTGCGCAGGTACTTCGGCAGCGCGAGCAGCGAGACGAAGTCGCGCGTCGGCAGCGCCGCCCAGCGTGAGCACATCTCCGCGGGCGACAGGCCCGACAGCAGCATCGCGAGGTTGAAGACGCCGCCCGACGTGGCGTCGCCGTGGTGAAAGCCGATCTCGGCCTCCTCGAGCGCGCGCAGCACGCCGGCCTGCCAGGCGACCCGCATCCCGCCTCCCGCCAGCACGAGCGAGCGGCGCGGGCCGCCGTCGCCGGGGGCGGCGGCGAGATGCGGGACGTGGGTCATGTCACGGCCTGCGCAGGCGCGACCAGTGCACGACGGCCAGCACGCTCGTGAGCAGATCGAAGCCGGCGACGACCAGCGCGACCGGAGAGAAGACGCCGCGGCGCACGCCCATGCCCACGAACGTCGCGGCGCCCAGCTTCTGCGCGGCGGCCCACAGCACGACGATCGGCTGGCGCACCGGCGACAGCAGCCCCTGCACGAGGGTCCCGCCGGCGACGACCATGAACATGCCGACCGTCGCGAACAGCGCCCGCGCGGTCTTGTCGCGCTTCGCCGACAGCAGCCGCAGGATGAACTGCGGCACGACGGCCTGGATCGCGCCCGTGACGAAGGTCAGCGCGCCGATCGCGAGCAGCACGCGGCGCAGCATCGGCTGGGGGTAGTCGTCCACCGTCTCGGGGTTCATCGCGATCTCCTATCCCAGGGCGCCCGGCAGGTCGGGCTTCTGCACGAAGTACCACACCACCGCGGCCCAGAACACGATCACGATGCCCCAGCGCACGTTGTTGATCTTCATCCAGCGCTGGAGCAGGTCGGTCATCTGCGCCATGTCGCGGACGCCGGCCTTGAGCTGGCGGTTGATCGGCTGGATCACGAGCAGCGTCATGATCGCGGTGGTCATGAGCATGAGGAACGCGACGATCGGCGCCCACATCGTGCTCTCGCCCCACTCGGTCACGATCATCACGAGCACCGAGAAGGTCCACGTCGGAATCGCCATCGTGAAGAACTTCGTCGCCGCCTCGACGGGCTGCGAGAAGCGCTGCTGGAGGTTGTCGGGGCGCACGTCGGTCCAGGTCGGATAGAGGAAGAGGCGCAGCGTCGTGAGCACGCCCACGTAGATCGTCGCCCCGGCGAGCAGGTAGACGTGGTTGATCGTCAGCAGCGTCTCCTTCATGACGCGTCCTTCAGGCGATCGGGGGTGGGAGGTTCGAGCCACTCCTGCGACAGGCCCAGGTCGGCGACGGTCTCAAGGCCGGGCGGCTGGGTCGCGGGTGGCTGCTCGTAGGACAGAAACCAGCTCTCGACGTGGTCGTCGAGCACGCCGGTCATGTTCGCGAGATACGCCGTGAACAGGGGCTTCTCGGCGATGTCCAGCGACTTCAGCGCGACGACGCGCGGGTGGTCGGAGATCTCCAGGCGCCCCGCGCGCGAGAAGGGCAGGTTGATCCCGATGCGCCCCTTGAAGTGGACGTCGGACTTCATGAGCATCCCGCGAAACGCGCAGTAGTTCGAGACCGGCCCGGCCGAGACGGGGATCTTGTTGAAGCGCGGCCGCTTGACCTCGACGTTGACCGCGACCTCGCCGTCGAGGAAGTAGCGGCTTGACACGTGCTTGGCGTCGTCGGCGAACTCGCAGTACGCCTGGTACTTCGGCATCCCCCAGATGCCCTTGCCGCCCTTCACCGAGATCTCGCTGGACACCGGGAGCTCGAGGACGAACTGGCCCGCCCGCCCCGTGAGGAGCGCGAGCAGCGGGTTGCGGGGGCGCGGGCCGTGCGTGCACGCGATCGCGATCGAGTACTCGATGTACTTGCCGATGTCCGTCACCTGGTAGTCGATCACCGTGACGATCAGCAGGCCGCGCCCGCCCGGCAGCCGGATCGGATGGACCTCGTTGCCGGGCAGCATCTCGGCCGCGCGGTCCGCGTCGATGGTGAACGCGGCGAACAGCGCCGGCGTGTCGGTCATGTTGACCGGAAGGTGAAACGGGATGCCGTCGACCAGCGCGTAGCGGCCGACGGACCTCTTCACTCGAGCCGGGATGCCCACGGTCTCACCTCTGCAGTTCTTCGACGATGACAGGGAACGTGTCGCGTGCGGCGTCCTTGCCCATGAAGACGTCGAGGTGCCCGTAGCCGGGCAGGCCGCGGTACGCGTGGCGGCCGGGCGCCTGGCGCTCGAACCACTCGAACGTGCGCTCCTGGCTGGCCGCCAAGAAGCACGCGTTGCGCTCGCCGGCGATGAAGGCGAAGCGCGCGTCGGTCTGCGCCGGCTGCGCGGTGAAGTCGGCGGGCAGCTCGGGCCGCCCCTCCACGGACAGCAGGCGGCCGGCGTCGACGCAGCGGCGCATCTGACGGAAGAACGTGAGCGGGACGTCCGCGAACTCGTCCGTGAGCCAGTCGTGCGTGGCGCCGTTGAGGTTCTCGTGGCGCCACAGCGTCGGCTTGCCGCTGCCGTACGTGTAGCTCGCCATCTTGCAGACGCCGTTTCGGCACTCGCGATGGGTCGTGTTCACGAAGGCCGTGATCGCCTTCGGCACGATCCACGGCGCGCCGTTCTCGCCCCAGCGCGGGTCGATGTAGCCCAGCAGCCGCGCGGTGATCGGGACCATGTAGCGCAGCTTGCGGCGCGCCGGCCGCGTGACGAGCGGGTGCAGCGACACCGCGTTGGAGACGATCGTCGTGACCTCCGGCAGCAATCCGGCGACGGCGGACATCATGAAGCTCGTCGAGCCCTGGCAGTGGATGACGGCCTTGAGCGTGTCGGTCCCGGTCTCGGCGAGGACCGTCTTGACAGCGGCCGGATGGTCGAGCACCGCCGCCTGGTCGAGCGTCCACGCGTTGTGCGGGATGTCGATGCTCGCGCGCCAGTTCTCAAGCCAGACGTCGTACCCCTCGTCGATCAAGCGGTCGACGAGCGTCTGGGGTGTCGGCGCGCGGAAGATGTTCGCGCGCACGCCGGCGCCGTGGACGAGCAGGACCGGCTCCTTGGCGGGCGCCTTCGCGCCGCGCACGTTGATGAGGTTGCAGCGCACGCCGTCCGCCGCCGTGAACTCGACGATCCGCTCCGTGCGCTGCGGCGCGCCCGCGCCTGGTCCTGGTCGGCGATCAGCCATCGGTCTAGCTTCCCCGTCTTGGCGCCGCCACACAAGTCACCGCGGCCCGTTGTGTCCGATGTCACAGTCACCGTCGCGGGACGCCGCCCCGGGCGGTAGCGTCCACGGGCCATGGATCGCGCCGCGCTTCGCAGCCTGCAGGAGCCGCTCAAGCAGCGTTACCGTGACGAGCCCGGCGAAGCGCTCGTCACGCTCACGGCGCGGGGCACGCTCGACGACGGGATCGCGTGCAGCGTGCAGACCGGGCGCGCGCTCGCGACGGCCGGGCTTCACCCGGCGACCGGCGGCGACGGCCTGCAGCTCTGCTCCGGCGACATGCTGCTCGAGGCGCTCGTCGCCTGCGCGGGCGTGACGCTGCGCGCGGTCGCGACGGCGCTTGAGATCGAGGTCGACGGCGGCGCGATCACCGCCGAGGGCGTGCTCGACTTCCGCGGCACCCTCGCCGTCGACCGCGACGCGCCGGTGGGCTTTCGCGAGATCGTGCTGCGCTTCGAGCTCGACGCGCCGCGCGCCGACGAGGAGCAGCTCGCGACGCTGCGCAAGCTGACCGAGCGCTACTGCGTCGTGCTGCAGACGCTGCGCACGAGCCCGCAGCTCGCCGTCTCGGTGGCGTAGCTCGTCAGCCGGCCTTGGCGAGCTCGCCGAGGATGTACGGGTTCCAGTCGCGGTCGGCGCGCTCGCCGATGAAGACGTCCATGTGACCATAGCCGGGGACGATGTGCAGCGAGTGGCGGCCCGGCTCGCGGCGCTCGAACCAGTCGAACGTGCGCTGCTGGCTCTCCGGTGCGAAGCAGTGGTTCGCGCCGCCGGTGATGAACGCGAAGCGCGCGTCGGTCTGCGGCGCCTGCGCGACGAAGCTCGCCGGCAGCTCGGGTCGCGCGTCGACGCTCACGAGGTGCCCGACCTTCACGCACTTGCGGATCTGCTTCCAGAACGTCAGCGGCGCCGGGCCGAACTCCCCGCGCGTCCAGTCGTGCGTCTCGTCGGAGAGCTGCTCGTGCGTCCACAGCGTCGGATCGCCCGCGCCGAACATGAAGCTCGAGACCTTGCAGACGCCGTTGTCGCAGTGGCGGCGCGAGAGCTTCGCGTAGGCGGTGATGGCCTTCGGCAGCACGAGCGGCGCGCCGTGCTCGCCCCACTGCGGGTCCATGTAGCCCATCAGCCGCGACACGACCGGGATGACGTTCATGAGCTTCCACCGGCCCATCCCCGTCATGACAGGGTGCAGCGAGACGGCGCTCGAGACGATCGTGCTCACCTCGGGCAAGAGGCCGGCGCAGGCCGCCATGACGACCGTCGTCGAGCCCTGGCAGTGCGCGACGACCTTGATCTTGTCGGCTCCCGTCAGCTCGACGACCTTCTTCACGGCAGGCGGGTGGTCGAGCACGGCCGCCTGGTCGAGGTTCCACGTATTGTGCGGCACGTCCATGCTCGCCCGCCAGGTCTCGAGGAAGACGTCGTAGCCCTCGTCGACGAGCGCCTCGACGAGCGTGCGCGGCGTCGGCGGGCGCCAGATCTCCGGCCGCACGCCGACCCCGTGGACGAGCAGCACCGGCCCCTTCGTCGGGGCCGCCGGTCCCTTCACGTGGACGACGTTGAGGTCGATCCCGTCCGAGGTCGTGAAGGGGTGGACCTCGTCGGTATGCGCTGCGGCGGTGGTCAATCGTCCTTCTTCTCGCCGCCGGGCTTGAACGTCTCCCACAGCGCCCCGAGAAACAGCTTGCCGAAGCGCGCGAGCGCGTCGACGCGGTGCGCGGGATGGACGCGGAACGTCGTCATCTGGACCGCGAAGTCCGCCGGCAGCACGTGCAGGATGCCGGTCGCGACGATCTGCTCGCCCGCATCGCCGACCTCCTCGACCGGACCGGGCTCGACATGGCCCCCGAGGATGTGCGTGAACAGCGTCGTCGTGTCGCTCCAGACGTCGAAGCCGGGGTCGTCCTGGACCTCCTTGAAGCCGTTCAGCGTGATCGGGTGGCCCTCGCCGTCCTCGATCCACAGGCGGTACTTCATGAGCTTGCGCTCGTCGCCGTCCTCGTCTGCGTCGACGAAGAGGTTGAACCAGCCGCGCTTCACGGGCCGCTTGCCGCCCAGGGCATCACAGTCGACGTAGCCCGCGGCCGTGCCTTGATGCGCGGGCTCGGCGACGAAGCGCTCGATGTCGTCCATCGTGATCGTGAGGTGGAACATGCACTTCGTCCTGGACTTCTTGCCCTTGCGAAAGCCCTTGTCGTAGTCGTCCTCGCCGAACGTGATGAAGCCGCGCATCTTCTCGGTGAACTCGACCGAGGCCGGGTGCTCCGAGGCCGGCGGGCGGTCGTCGCCCGCTGCGGCTTCGCTTGGCGGGGGCGGCGGGGGCGGCGGGGGTGCGGTCACGGTGGGTCCTTTCATGTCCTCGAGGATCGCGTCTGCGAAGCGATCGGCGAGACCGGCGATGGTGAGGCTCGGGTTGGGGCCGACGGGGCCCGGCATGACCGATCCGTCGGCGATGTGCAGGCCCGGGTAGTTGTAGACGCGGCCGTACGGGTCGACGACGCCCTCGTTCGCGTCGCGGCCCATCGGCGCGCCGCCGAGGGCGTGCACGGTGACGACGCGGCTCAGCAGCCAGATCGGGTTGTCGAGGAAGACGCCGCCGATCTCCTCGGCCACCGCCTTGGAGACGTCGCGCACCCGCTCGAAGTACGCCTTCGAGCCGCCGTTCTTCTTCCAGTCGACCTGCAGGCCGCCGTTCTCGAGGCGCATGACGCCCTCGGGGATGTCGCGGCCCATGCCGAGCAGCGGCAGGAAGCCCGCGGACTCCGCGCAGTCGCCGAGGACGTCGACGACCTGGTCGGCGATGTCCGTGTCCTTGTGCTTGAGGAAGTTGCCGGCGAGCCTGGGCAGGTCGGGGATGAGGTTGAAGACCGAGCGCGGAGCGTCGAGCAGCTGCAGCATCCAGGACACGAACTCGGGCTGGCCGGCGTCCTCGAGGTAGAAGCCGCGGCCGTCCCCCCCGTCGACCTCGTCGGCGACGCGGATGGCGCTCGTGATGACCGGCGCGTGCGCCGCGTCCATGACGTTCGGGACCTTCTTGCCGTCGACCTCCTTCATGCAGTGGCGGGCGAAGGTCAGCAGGTCGCCGTTGCCGCTGAAGCGGTGGCCGAGCATCGGGCTAAGGTGCGGGAACGCGGCGTGGTTCTTCAGCAGCAGGTACGTCGTGCCGAGCGTGCCGGCCGAGAGGATGAGCCGATCGCACGTCATCGTGTGCTTCTCGAGCTTGGAGGTGTCGGTCTCCACGCCCTCGGCGGCGGGATCGTGGACGACGTACTGCAGCTCGTAGCCGCCGCCCTCGCGCGGCTCGAAGCCGCGCACCTCGTGGCGCGTGCGGATGTCCGCGCCTTCGTGCATCGCCGCGGTGATGTACGTGTAGTCCAGCGAGTTCTTCGAGCCGTGGTTGCAGCCGAGGTCGCACTCGCCGGTGAGCTTGCAGGTCAGGCGGGTGCGGCCGTGGTAGTTGGGCCGGTCCTCCCTGATCGGCTCGCCGACCAGCGCGGGGTCGCCGTCGTTGGCGAACGTGACGGCGAGGTTGACGAGATCCCAGTCCAGGCCGAGCTTCTTGGCGGCGTCACGAAAGGCGAGGACCTTGAGCGTCTTGTCGTACGGCGCCTGGCCGAGCGGGTACTTCTGGACGTTCATCATGCGCTCGACGCGCTCGTAGTGCGGGTCGAGGTCGGCGCGCGTGACGGGCCAGTACTCGTAGCCGTCCTTCCAGGAGCCCTTGCCCTCCTCCTCCTTGACGAACCACTTCTCGTCCTTGCGCAGCAGCACGTTCGCGTAGATGAGCGAGCCGCCGCCGAGGCCGCTCGCGCAGATCGCGTCGATGTTGTCGAAGCTCCACATGTTGAACATGCCGTGGCCGCCGCCGCTGGGGTCCCAGAACTGGGTCTTCATGCCGAGCGGGGAACGCGGGAACGAGTTCGGCGGAAACGGCTTGCCGCGCTCCAGCAGGCAGACGTCGTGACCCGCCTCGGCGAGGCGGTACGCGGTCACGGATCCCCCGAACCCGGATCCGACGACGACGGCATCGAAGTGCTCGGCAGTGGCGGTCATCGGGCTCGCTCCTCATGATCCGTCATGACGCACCGCACGATACCCCGCGGCGCCGGGCCGCGGTGCAAGAACTCGCGCCGTTCAGCGACCGGTGCGGCGAGCCTCGACGGCGATCGAGCCGCTGCAGTTCGTCTGAGTGATGCTCGCGCGCGTGTCGCGCAGCTTGCGGCCCTGCAGGCGGCCGACGAGGCGGACGGTCTGGCCGCTGATGCGCGCCGTGAACGCGAACCGCCCGTCCGGCGCGATCTTGATCTGCGGCAGCGTGACGCGGGCGATGTTCGGGCTCGTGCCGGTCGTCGAGCTCGGGTTGGCGCAGAGCGTCGGGACGTCGGCTTGGAAGCCCGTGATGCGCTTGCCGGAGCCGGTGACCTTGAGCTTCACCGACTGGCGCTGCGGGTCGCGATAGGTGCCGTCGTCGCGCTTGGCGGTCATCCAGTTGCGCGCGCGCTTGACGTCGACGGTCTCGGTCTTCGACGTCACGGTGTCGCTGCCGACCTGCACGACGATCCGCAGCGTCTGGCGCCCGCGCGCGAGCGTGACGATCGGCTCGGCGTCGCCGACGAAGCGCGCGATCGTCGTCCAGGCCGAGCCGGCCTTGCGCTGCAGCTGGAACTGGCCGCTCGTGCCGGCGTAGGTGGCCTTCACGACGAACGGGTAGCCGGCGTACGCCGTGTCGGGAGCCTTGAGCGTCGCGGCGCCCGCGGCGCGGATGACGAAGCGCACGACGGGACCGACCTCGAAGCCGCCGGCGCAGCTCGGGCAGTCGCGCGCGGCCTGCCAGAAGTACGTGCCCGGCGTCGACTGCGGCCGCGGAAAGCCGCCCTGCCCGAGGACCGCGTCGCAGATGCCGGGCTGGCCGGCGCGTGCGTCGACGCGCCCGGTCGCCGCGCTCTCGGCGAGGCGCCCGTCCGGCCCCGTCGCGGCCGAGCGCGAGAACCGCGCCTCGTAGTCCGACAGCAGGCCCGCCTCCGGGCCGAACAGCTCGTTGGCCTCGCGCTTGGTGTAGGCCGGGCAGGTGAAGCTCACGGCGATGCCCGCGTCGTCGGCCGGCACGGACTCGCCGTCCTTCGGGCTCAGCGCGGCGATCGGCGGGTCACCGGGGAGCGCGTGCGCCGCTGGCGCGAGGGCGAGCATCGAGAGGGCGACGAGGACGACCGCGGCGCGCACGCGGTGGATGCTACCCGCGATGCGCGCGTCGTCGCGCAGCGGCGCGGGGTGAGGTGTGCGGGTGGGCCGGCGCGGCTCGCTTCACGCGTACGCCGTGCGCGCGGCGCGGCGGCGGGGCAGCGCCAGGCCGGGCGCGAACAGCTCGCGGGCGAGCCAGGCGGCGAGCGGCAGCGACCAGCCGAGCATGACCGCGCACAGCACGTCGGGGTGCGCGTCGGCGAGCGTGACGAACGTGAACCACGTCGCGACGGTGGCGCCGAGCGTGAGGACCGGCGGGCGCGCGGGCCGGCACAGCGCCTCCCACGCCAGCAGCGCGAGCAGGAACGGCAGCTCGTAGTAGACGGTGTTCCACGGGTCGAGCACGCAGCGCAGGAGCAGCAGCAGCGCGAGCAGCCCGAGGACGTGCTCGCCGCTCGGGGCGCCGTGGCGGCGGACGCGATAGCCGTACAGCAGCGAGAGGGGCACGACGAGCAGCGCGATCAGCGGGTGCGTCAGCGACAGCAGCCATTGCGGCGCGGCGCGCGCGCCGACGTGGGCGGTGCCGTCGAAGCCGACGTTCGTCACGTCGCCGAGCGGCCACCAGATCTGCCACGGGTTGAAGATCCCGCCGGTCTGGCGGGCGCCGTGGACGACGGCGTCGCCCGTGCCGGCGAGCATGAGCGGCCCGACGATGACGGCGACAACGGCCCCCGCGATGCTCAGCGCGAGCAGCCGACGACCGGGCAGGGCGAGCAGCACAGGCCCGATCGCGAGCACGGCCCACGCCTTCGACGCGATCGCCAGGCCGAGCAGGACGGCCGCGAGGATCGTGCGCTCGCGGGCCGCGGCGAGGACCGCGCCGATCGCGAACACCGCGCACAGCAGCTCCTCCGGATGACCGATCTCAAGCGCGCGGATCGTGATCGGGTTCGCCGCCGCGAGCGCGACGACGAGCAGGCAGGCGCCGCGCGAGCGCCCGTCGCGCAGCATCCGGTCGGCGAGGACGAGCGCGAGGATCGCGACCGCGATCAGGCACGGGATCGAGACGGCGCGGAAGACCGCGAGCTCGCCGCCGCCGAGCTCGCTCGTCGCCAGGGCGAACGGCGCGCGCAGGATGACCGACCCGCCGTACGCGGGGGCCTGCGTGAGAAAGCCGGACACGTCGCCGGCGGTGAGCGCCTTCAGCGCGGGCGCGACCTCGTCGTCGTAGTCGCTCCACGCGAACGTCAGCAGCCCGACCCACGCCATCGCGACGACGCCGCCCAGCGCGACCGCGAGGTGCGTCCACTGGCTGCGCAGGCGTGCGATCACGCTCTGCGCATCGGTCGCTTCGCCGCGTCGCTTGAGCGGCGCGGCGCGCTATTCGACGGTCCGCAGCTCCTTGGACATCGCGCTGAGCACCTCGTGGCCGTCCTGCGTCACGACGACGAGGTCCTCGATGCGCACGCCGACGGCGCCGGGGACGTAGACGCCCGGCTCGACCGTGACGACGTTCCCGGCCTGCAGCACGTCCTTGCCCTGCTTGGAGAGGCGCGGCCCCTCGTGGACCTCGAGGCCGACGCCGTGGCCCAGCCCGTGGCCGAAGTGCTCGCCGTGGCCGGCCTGCTCGATGATGTCGCGCGCGACGGCGTCGACCTCCTTGCCCGTCGGCCCCGGCCTCACCGCGTCGAGCGCGGCGTGCTGGGCGAGCAGGACGAGGTCGTAGACGGCGCGATCGCGCGGGTCCAGCTCGCCGGTGGCGAACGTGCGCGTGCAGTCCGACGCGTAGCCGTCGAGATGCGCGCCCCAGTCGACGACGACGAGCGTGCCGGCCGGGATCGCGACGTCGCGCGGCTCGGCGTGCGGCAGCGCGCCCTGCTCGCCGGCGGCCACGATCGGCGGGAACGACACGGCCTGCGCGCCGCGGCGGCGCATCGCCATCTCGAGGTCGAGCGCGACCTCGAGCTCGGTGCGCCCGACGAGGCCGCCCACGAGCACCTCCTCGAGCGCGTCGTCGGCGAGCTTCGCGGCGGCGCGGATCGCGTCGATCTCGGCCGCGTCCTTGATCGCGCGCAGCTTCTCCACGGCTCCGCCGGCCGCGACGAGCTCGACGCCCTCGGGGACGAGCTCGCCGAGCTGCGCGTGCTGCCTGACCGTGAGGTGCCCGTCGTCGATGCCCAGGCGCAGCGGGCGGTCGGAGGGCAGTCCCTCGACGGCGCGCTTGAGCAGGTCGGTCGCGATCTCGCGCTCCCACAGCTCGTCGAGCTGCTCGGCGGCCTGCGTGAGATAGCGGAAGTCGGTGATGAAGCGCCGCTGGTTCGTGCCGATCAGCGCGGCTGCGCTGGAGCCCGAGAAGCCGGTGAGCCAGCGGACGTTGGCGATGTTCGAGACGAGCAGCACGTCGAGCTCGCGCTCGTGCGCGGCGGCGAGCAGGGTGTCGAAGCGCGCGTTCATCCGCCGAGCTCGGCCTTCAGCTTCTCCATCGCCTCGCGGTAGCCGTCGACGCCCTTGCCCATGACCGTGGCGACGCAGTGCTCGCCGAGCACTGACACGTGGCGCCACTCCTCGCGGGCCATGACGTCGGACAGGTGCACCTCGACGGCCGGCACGCCGGCGAACGCGAGCGCGTCGCCGATCGCGCGCGAGTAGTGCGACCAGGCGCCGGCGTTCAGCACGATCCCGTCGGCGACGTCCTGAATGCGATGCAGGTGCTCGACGAACTCCGATTCGGAGTTCGTGTGGAAGAAGCGCGCGTCGAGGCCGAGCTCGCCCGCGAACGTGTCGATCGCCTGCTCGAGCTGCCTGAACGTGATCCCGCCGTAGTGCGCGGGGTCGCGGCGGCCGATCTGGTCGAGGTTGACGCCGTGCATGATCTGGATGCGGTTGCGGTTCATGCGCGGCCCAACTCTGTCACGGCGGCGAGTCCGGCGGTCCCGCGACCCTCGTGCCTTCGCGCGCTCAGCCGGGCTCGGCCGGCGCGCCCCCGAAGCTGACCTCGTTGCCGTCGGGGTCGCGGTACACCGCCTTGCGCACGCCGTTTTCGTACGTGAGCCGCTCGTCTGGCTCGAGGCCGCGGGCGGCGATCTCGGCCACGCGCGCGTCGAGGTCGTCGACGAAGACCGTGGCCACGCAGCGGCCCGCCTGCTCGGCGTCCTCCACGGCGAAGAGCGAGCCGCCTTCGGCGAGCGTCCACACGGCTTCCGTGTCATGCGGGAAGAACGCCGGCTCGCCGAGCAGCCGCTCGTACCACTGCCGGGCGGCGGCGAACTCGCGGACCCGCAGGCCCGCGAAGACGTGGTCGGGCGACATCGCGCGAGACTACCGCCGCGCAGCTACAGCGCGGCGAGGTGGCGCTCGGTGGCGCCTCTGACCGCCGACAGGGGGAAGGACCCGTCGAACGTGACGAAGCGGCCGCCGCGGGCGATCGCGAGCGCAAGGAGGTAGGCACCGATGCCGGGGCGCGGGCCTTGCAGGCGAGAACGTCCTCGCCGATGCTCAGCGTGACGCGCACGCACGGTGATGCTAGGCGTCATGCCGCCGGCCTCGATCGGCGGCTACAACTCGGAGACGGCGGCGAGGAGGTCGGCGGGGCTGACGTGCTGGCCGTGGTGGACGTCGCCGGGCGACGCGACCAGGACGAACGGGACGTCCTCGCCGCGGCGCTTCTTGTCGAGCTTCGTCGCGGCGACGATCGCGGCGGGGTCGATGGTGGCGTCGAGCGTCGTCGGCAGGCCGGCCGCGCGCAGCAGTTCGGCGACCTCGTCGCGCAGGTCGGGCACGTTGGAGAGTCGGAGCGCGGCGAGCAGGCCGAGCGCGACGGCCTCGCCGTGGCGGTAGCGCGTGTAGCCCGTGGCGGTCTCGATCGCGTGGCCCACCGTGTGGCCGAGGTTCAGGAGCTGGCGCGCGCCGCCGTCGCGCTCGTCGGACGCGACGACCGCGAGCTTGCAGCGCGCGCAGTCGAGCACGATCCGCTCGTCGACCCGCGCGCCCGATGCGACGCGCTCCCACAGCGACCCGCCGGCGATCAACGCGGTCTTCACGACCTCGGCGTACCCCGCCGCGAGCTCCTCGGGCGGCAGCGTGCGCAGCGTGTCCACGTCCGTGATGACGGCCGACGGCTGGTGGTACGCGCCGACGTAGTTCTTGGCCTCCGGCAGGTCGACGCCGGTCTTGCCGCCGTACGCGGAGTCGACCTGCGCGACGACGGTCGTCGGCACCTGCACGACCGCGACGCCGCGCTGGTAGGTCGCCGCGCAGAACCCCGCGAGGTCGCCGACGACGCCTCCGCCGAGCGCGACGACGCGATCGCCGTGGCCCATGCCGGCGCGCGCGAGCTCGCGCCACACGCCCTCCGCCGCGGCGAGCGTCTTGTGCTCCTCCCCCGCCGCGATCGTGATCGTGCGCTCCATCCCGCGCATCCGCGACGCGTACAGCGGGCCGACGTGCTCGTCGGTGACGAGGAAGCCGCGCCCTGCCGAGGCGCCCGGCAGCACGCTGCCCACGATCCCGCGCCCGACGTACACCGGATACTCGCCGCCCGCCGAGCTCGCCCAGACGAGCTTGGTCTCAGGTGCCGCGGCGCCCAGCGCCCGCAAGGCCGGCAGCGCGCGCGCGACCAGGCCGCGGTCGCCCTCTGGCAGGAACGCGTCGGCGGCCGCCGCGTAGACCGGCTCGCGGTCGGCGTGCAGCGCGAAGAACGCGTCGCGGTCGGCCGCGAGCGGGCGCACGCCGGCACGGCCCTCGCCGCCGCCCGCGCCGGGCGAGCCAGCGCCGACCGCCGAGCCGCGGCCGCCGGACCCGCCGGGTGAGCCGTCGCCTCCGGTCGCCCGCTCCCACGCGGTCTGCGGCGAGACCTGCAGCCAGACGACCGTGTGCTCGGCCAACGCGCCGCGCACGGCCTGCGAGCCGAGGCTCCCGCCGCCCAGCGCGACGACCGGCGCGCCGGAGCGCAGCGCGCGCAGCACGACCGACTCCTCGCGCCGGCGGAACTTCTGCTCGCCGTACGCCGCGAAGAACGACGCGATGCTCATCTCGAGCTGGTCCTCGATCAGCGCGTCGGTGTCGAGGACGCCGGGCAGGGCGGAGGACTTCCCCGCCCCCATGAAGCCGACGAGGACTAGCGCCATGGCACTAGCGAGCCGGCCACCCGATGCGCTCGCGGTAGGCCGCCAGGGCGGCGCGCACGTCGTCGATGTGGTCGCCGCCGAACTTCGCGCGGTAGGCCTCGGCGAGCACGAACGCGACCATCGCCTCCCCCACGACGCCCGCCGCCGGCACCGTGCACGAGTCCGTGCGCTCGCGCAGCGCCTGCGCCGGCTCCTTCGTGTCGATATCGACCGAGCGCAGCGGCTTGGTCAGCGTCGGCAGCGGCTTCATCGCGGCGCGCGCGACCAGCGCCTCGCCGTTCGTCATGCCGCCCTCCAGGCCGCCCGCGTGGTTGGACTCGCGGTAGTAGCCCCGCTCGGGCGAGTAGAACAGCTCGTCGTGTGCGGCCGAGCCCGGCGTGCCCGCGAGGTCGAAGCCCTCCCCCAGCCCGACCCCCTTGATCGCCTGGATCGAGCACAGCGCGCCGGCGAGCTTGCCGTCGAGGCGCTCCTCCCACGAGACGTGCGAGCCGAGGCCGGGCACGAGCCCGAACGCGACGACCTCGAAGACCCCGCCGAGCGACTCGTTCGCCTTGCGCTGGACGTTGATGTGGGCCACCATCTCGCGGCTCGCCGCCTTGTCGAGGCAGCGCACCGGGTCGTCGTCGACGGCATCGAAGTCCTCGACGACCAGCGGCTCCGCGCGACCCGGGGCGTGCACGCTGCCGATCTGCACGACGTGCGAGCGGATCTCGACGCCCAGCGCGCTCAGGAACGTCCGCGCCAGGGCGCCACCCGCGACGCGCGCCGCCGTCTCCCGGGCGCTCGCCCGCTCGAGCACGTTGCGCACGTCGGTGAAGTTGTACTTCTGCGTCCCGACGAGATCTGCGTGCCCGGGTCGCGGCAGGTGGACCTCGGGGATCGCGGTCTCGACCGGCCACGGGTTCATCCGCTCTTCCCAGTTCGCGTAGTCGCGGTTGGCGATCGACAGCGCGATCGGCCCGCCGAGCGTCGAGCCGTGGCGCACGCCCGCGGTGACCTCCGCGCGGTCGCGCTCGATCTTCATCCGCCCGCCGCGGCCGTGCCCGAGCTGGCGCCGCGCCATGTCGCGGTTCAGCGTGTCCTCGTCGAGCGCAAGGCCCGCGGGCAGGCCCTCGACGATGCACGTGAGGCCGGGCCCGTGCGACTCGCCGGCGGTGATGAGACGGAGCGCCATAGCGGCGCTGAGTCTATGAGGCGCCGACGAGCGTGACGGTGCCGGTGGCCGGCCCGTAGCGCAGCTGCCCGAGCGCGGCGGCCGTCGGGACGTCCTCGGCGATCGAGCGCAGGACCTCGCGGCCGTCCTTGGCGACGTGCTCGCGCTCGCGCTCGGCCGCCGCGTTGCTCGCGAGGGCGACGCGACGCAGCGACGTCACCTCGAGCGTGTAGTGGCGCGGCGCGGTGCCGGCGTCGGCGACCTCCACCTTCAGCTTCTCGCCGCGGCGCAGGCCGATCGCGCGGCACGGGTCGGCGACGATGCACGCGCCGACGTTGCCATGCGCGGTCGCCGCCGGGCCGAGCAGGAAGATCGCGTACTCGCCGCCGCGGCTCACGCCCAGGTACTGCAGCGCCGGGCTGTCCGTGGTGCCGAGCACCGCGAGCCTGTCGAGCGGGTGCTCGTAGGCGGCGCCCGGGCCGGTGAAGTGGGCTGTCGTCTGGAAGATCGAGCGGGCGACGAGCGCGGCGGTCGGCTCGACGGGCACCGAGACGGCCGGCTTGGGCTTCGTGGTGGCCGGCCCCGAGCCCGACCCCGACCCCGGCCTCGCGCCTTCCTTCGACGAGCCGGACTTGGCCGCCGGCGGCTGTGCGGACGTCTTCGCAGCCGACTTCGCCTTGGGCTTCGTGCGCCGGAACGGGTCGCGAACGGCTCCGGGACGCGAGCGCACCGCCGGCGGGCCGACGAGCTCCACGGCGGGGGCAGCGGTGGACGCCGGCCCCGACGCCGCGGTCACCGACGACGACTCGCGCGGCTCGGCGGACGAGCCGCCGATGGCCACGGGGATCGCGACGGCCGCGACGACGAGCAGCAGCGCGACGGGCCACAGGCGCTTGTCGACGAGGTCCTCGAAGAGCCTGCGCACGGGGGTCATGGCGTCACCTGTGAGGCGGGAGTGGTGGTCGGCGTGACGGACGGAAGCGCGTCGGGCAGGTCGGCGACGTACGCCCGCGCCGTCACGACACCCTGGACGCGCGGCAACCCGCGCGACGACGGCGAGACGCTCAGCCCGTCGATCGTCAGCAGGCGGCCGTTGACGGAGACCTGCGTGCCCTTCACCCGCGAGAAGCGGTCGACCTGCGCGAGCAGCTTCTGCAGCCCGAAGAAGTCGCCCTCGAACTTGAACGAGAACGGCGTCGGCTGGATGCCGCCACCGGGCGCGGACGTCGCGCCGGCGTCCGGCGCGGGCGGCGCCTCCTGCGCGGCGTCGAGCACGTTGACGGCGCGGAAGTCGACCTTCGCCCGGCGCGCGGCGCTCTCGAGCTGGAAGACGAGCGAGGGCACGTCCGCGGTGACCGGCACGGCCTTGCCGAGCCGCGCGACCGTCGCGTAGTCGCGGGCGTACGTCGTGCGCGCCTGCTCGGCGAGCGCCGCGCGGGCGCTCGCATCGTCGCGGCGCTGCTCGGCCTGCGCGACCTCGCTGCCCAGCCGCGCGGCCTGCTCGCGCTTGGGCGCGACGACACCCATCCACGCGCCGACGGCCAGCCCGACGGTGACGACGATCCCGAGGAGCATCCGATAGAGGGGGCTCATCAGCCGTCCTTGCTGTCGGCCGCGACGGGCGCGGTGGTGGCGGCGGGGGCGGCGGAGGAGCCAGCGCCCGAGCCGGCGGGCTGCGCCGCGGCAGCGGTAGAGCGGGCGCCCGACCCGGCGGGCTGCGCGGCGGCGGCCGAGGCCGCGATCTGGCCGGTCGAGTCGACGCCGTCCTTCGGCGCGCCGGGCACCGCGAAGGAGATCGCGATTGAGAAGCTCGGATCCGACGCGCGGTTCGCCGGGCACCGGTCGTCGCCCTTGACGTCGGGCTTCTCGGAGCTCTTCAGCGCGACCTTGCGGACACCGTCGATCGTGCGCAGGCGCGCCATGAGGCGGGCGACCTTCGCCTGGCTGCGCGTGCAGCCCGACAGCGTGATCGTCGGCGCCGGGGCGGCGCTCGTGCTCGGCGTCGGCGCCTCGCTGCCGGCGCCGGACGCACCGGACATCCCGGTCAGCCAGACGTCGGCCGGCAGCACGCGGCCGATCTCGTGCATCGCGTGCGCCCAGTCGAAGCGCGTCGTCGACAGCGTCGTCACGGTGGTGACGCGCTCGCGTGCGAGCTGCGCGAACGCGAGATACGGAGCGGCGTCCGCCGCGCGCTTCTCCGCCGCGGCGGCCTGCGCGTTCACGCGGTCGAGCTTCGCCGTGCGATCGCCGACCTGCTTGCCGGCCATCGCCCACAGCGTGGCGAGGACGACGAGCGCGGCGAGGCCGGCGAGCAGCACGTAGACGCCGGCGCCCGAGCCCATCGCGACGGGCCCCGGGGCGCTGCGCGCGTCACGGGGAGCGAGGTTGACGGCCTTCATCCCGGGATCGCCTCCACGGCCAGGCCGGCGGCGACGGTCATCCCGCCGAGGTCGATCGCGGCGGACAGGCTGTCCGAGGCGCCGACGTGGCGCGTCTCGACGGGCATGCCGAGCTCGGTCGACAGCGCGTCGGCGAAGCCGGGCACCGAGGCGGCGACGCCGGTCAGCACGGCGCGCGCGATCTCGTCGCCGGAGCCGGCCTGCGTCTGGTGGAACTCAAGCGACGCGCGGACCTCCGTCGCGAGGCGGCGGGTGCCCTCGACGAGGATCGCGCGGGCGTCGCGGACGATCGCCGGATCGCCCTCGATCTCGTCGAGCTCGTCCTCGAAGCCGACGTGGCGCAGCCACATGCGGGCGTGCTCGAGCGTGAGCGTGCGGCGCTCGGCGAGCTCGATGCCCATCCCCTCGAGGCCGGCGCCGGTGACGCGCGTGAAGAGGCAGACGCCGTCGACGACGACGGCGAGGTTCGCCATCCCCCCGACGGACAGGTACAGGGCGGAGCCGGTGACGCCGCCGCCCAGGGCGCGGATCATCCCGAAGGCGGAGAGGTCGACGCCGCGGGGCTTGAGGTCGGCGCCCGTGACGGCGGCGAGGACGGAGTCGATCATCTCGCGGCGCGCGGCGATGACGACGACGCGCAGGCGCTGGCCGGCGGGCGTCTGCACCATCCCGACCGGCTCGTAGTCGAGCACCGCGGACTCGAGCGGCATCGGCAGCTCGTCGGCGGCGATCTGCCGCACGGCGGCCTTGATCTGCGCCGGGTCGGTGAGCGGCGGGATGTCGACGGAGCGCACGACGATCTTCGCGTTCGCGACCCCGACGCGCACGACGCGCCCGAGGCCCTTGTTCTCGGACCACAGCTGGCGCAGCGCGGCGCTGACGGCCTCGACGTCGATGACCTCGCCGTCACGGACGATGCCGATCGGCAGGTCGACGCTCGCCGCCCGCGAGAGCTTGAGCGAGCCGTTGAGGGTGACCTCGGCGGCGACGGCACGTCCGGGCTCGATGTCCAGCCCGACGACGGTGCGCCTGCGAGGTCTGCTGCGAAGGGAAAGGGCCATCTCGGATCGAGGCAGCTATCGGCGGCGACCGGGGCCCCCTGAAGGCAGGATCGCCCGTACCCGCCATCCGTCTAGAAGACGGTTCGACCTACGCGCGACGGGGTACGGCGCGAGCCCGCGGTCGCGGCGCCCGCTCAGAACGTGGAGAGGTAGGCGTCGACGATCTGCTCGCCGACGAGCAGCGCCACGACGCCGCCCAGCGCGAGGAACGGGCCGAACGGGATCGCGGTCTTGCGACCCTCCGCGACGCCCGTGCGGCGCATGATCAGCATGCCGACGACGGTGCCCGCGAGGAGCGCGACGAGCAGCGCCGCGGCCACCTCGCGCCCGAGGAACAGCCCGAGCACGGCGGCGAGCTTGACGTCGCCGATGCCCATCCCCTGCGGATATGCCACCGCGACGACGAGGAAGAAGCCGCCCGCCACGACGCCCGCGAGCAGCCGCTCGGGCTCGCCGGAGCCGTCGACGAGGAGGCCGAGCACGACCGCGAGCACCGCCGCCGGCAGCGTGAGCTTGTTCGGCAGCAACCGCGTCTCGAGGTCGACGAGCGTCAGCGGGAGGAGGAAGCCGACCATCGCGAGCCCGAGCCACGCCTGCGCGCCGTCGTCGTGGTGGACCGCGACGACGAGCACGAACAGCGCCGCCGTGACGACCTCGACCCGCGGGTAGCGCTTGACGACCGGCTCGCCGCCCCGGCGCGGCAGCGGCTCGCCGCGGGACAGCCGCCACGCGACGACCTGCGCGAGCCTTCCGACAGCGAATCCGCCGAGCGCGGCGGCGACGAGAGCGAGGAGCATGGCCGGTCGCGGAGGCTAGTAGGCCTCAGCCTGAATCTCAGTGAGACAGCGGTCGGGTCGGGCGGTGGCGTCCGGCGCTGCCGGCAGGTGTCCTCGGTTCGGCCGCGGGCTGGCCCTGGCCTGGGTCGACAGGCGGCCGGCGTGGAGCACGCGTTGGGCTGTGTCCAGGATCGGCGGCCGAGGAGTCGGCACAGCTTCGGGAGGCCGTCGAGGGAGTTGCGTTCGTGCGCGACGCGCTGTTTAATGACCTGGTTACCTAACTCGCTCGTTATATGCCTACCGATCAGCTCACCCTCACCTTCGCCGCGCTCGCCGATCCAACGCGCCGCTCGATCCTGACCCGCCTCGCCGAGGGCGAGGCGACCGTCAACGAGCTGGCGGAGCCGTTCTCGGTGAGCCTGCCGGCGATCTCGCGACACCTCAAGGTGCTTGAGCGCGCCGGCCTGATCGTCCGCAGCCGGCAGGCTCAGTGGCGACCCAGCCGCCTGCAGGCAGCCCCGTTCGACGACGCCGTCGAGTGGATGCAATCGCGCAAGCGGACCTGGGAGACCCGGATGGACCGACTCGACGCGCACCTGCGCCCGAAAGGAGAGCAAGATGAGTGACTCGACCCCCGAGGCGACCGCCGATCAGCAGGTTCTGATCACGCGTATCTTCGACGCGCCGCGCGCGCAGGTGTTCAGGGCGTGGACGGACCCCGACGAGCTGTCGGCGTGGTATGGCCCTGAGCACATGGACGCCCCGCGCGAGGAGATCCGCATCGACCTGCGCGTCGGCGGGCGCTGGGAGCTCACGATGGTCCCGCGCGGCGGCGGCGCCGAGTTCGCGATCGGCTACGACATCCTCGAGCTCGTGGAGCCGGAGCTGATCGTCCTGCGCTCGGACCCGATGCCCGAGGTGGGCATGCACGAGCCCATGGTCCTGCGCGTCGAGTTCCACGACCACGGCGCCAAGACACGTATGACACTCAGCGACGGGCCCATGCCGGCCGCGGGTCGCGGCCACGCCGAGGCGGGATGGAGCGCCGCCTTCGACAAGCTCGCGGCACTCGTCGCCGGATAGGGACGGCTACGCGGCTCACGACTATCCCGACCGCGCACCACGCCGATGCGGTCGCCAGGCGCCCGTGCGGAGCAAGGCGTGAGCGGGGTTTCTCGGCCTTGGCGGCGGCTGGAGGGCCGGCATAGTCATCCGAGGCTGTCGAGGTAGGCGAGTACCTCGTCGGTCGGGCTGTCGCGGCCGGGCGCGACTGTGGCGGGCGCGGTCAAGTGCGAGGGCGCGTTCCTCGATCGTCATGTCGGCGTGGATGTAGGCCTGCGTTGAGCGGATGTCTGCGTGTCCGCGCCAAATCGCGCAGCCGTCAGGTGTCCACGAAAGCGGGGGCAGTCCACGCGCCCTTGGGCAGCCGACGGGTCGGCAGGCCCTTGATGCCCAGCTGGCGCATGATCAGCTCGACCGCGTTATGACCGACCTTGATGCCGCGGCCGTGCTTGAGCTCGGCCGTGACGCGGTGCGCGCCGTCGTGCCGCCCGACGCCTTGTGCACGGTCACGATCTCGCCGGGCAGCCGCGGAACCCAGCCCGGCTCACGCCGACGCCGGCGATCACAAAGGTGCGTTGACGGCCTCGAGCTCAATCGTCCTCGGCTGGCGCGACTTATCAAAATTCGCGCGGTGCCTCAGCTCGCGCGAGTCACCGTGAGCCGCGGCAGTGGCGCCGCGACCCACGGCCTGCCGTCTCGCAACTGCTGCGCTACACGATTCCGACGGCGTCGTCGCCCTCGGTCGTGCCGGCTGCGGGCCCGGCGACGCCTGAGCGCTGATCATCGCCCGCGGGCTCGCCGCTGGCCTTACCGCTCTTGATGTCGACATCGCCCGCGAGCACGTCGGGCTCGGGATTGTCCTCGGGCGCGGCGTCGGGTGCCGGACTGCGAGCGTTGTCGGTGCCTACGGCCTCGTCGCCCTCACCACGGGGATCGTCATCAAACATGTGCGTCCTCCTTTGTCGAGTGCGAGCAGCCGCATACCCGGCCTCACCGAAGAGAACGCGTACAGCTGCGCGAATGTCTGTCAGACCGGCCGGGTAAGCGGCTGCGAACCAACCCAGACAGGGAGGCGACACAGATGCCCGATCAAGAAGGCAACGTGAAGGGTCCAGGCACCAAGACCCCCGATCAGGCCTACAAGGAAGGGCGTTCGGAAGATGTACAGGAAGGCTCGCTCGGCGTCGATACCGGCGGAGCCGGTGAGCAGGTGTCGCGGCTGACGCAGGACGCGGGTGCCGCCGACGAGCAGGGCACGGCGCAGTCCGGCGGCTTCGCTGGCCAAGGCGCCGACGACGCGCCCGACGCGGGCACGATCGGAGCAGCCGCCGGGACCGGCGATGCATCGCCGCACGCCGACACCGACAGCACCTCCGACGCGAGCGCGGGCGATGTCGACCGCATGGACGACGCACCCGATCAGCAGAATGCCGCGCCGGGTGCCGCGGTGGACTCGCAGGGCTTCGGCCAGCACGGCGACCAAGACGTCACCGACGTCGGCTCAAAGCAAGACCACCCCAAGACCCCGTCGGACATGGGCAGCCGCTAGCACCGCGCCTCGATGCAGCGACTGACGGAATGCGGCCCCGGCATCCGCCGGGGCCGCGATACGCTGTCGCGCGCGACGAGCACCGCTGGCATGCCATAGCCGCCGCGGATGGCGCGGTCAAATGGCGTTGCCACACACCGTCTCAGCCTCACCCCATTTGCGCCATGATCCGGCAGCCCGCGTTTTAGTGGATCCGACGATGGCAATCCGGTGCGGGAACCCGAAGAGCCCGCGCGGACCCGCCGACGCCCCTCCTCCCGTCGGCGGGCCGCGCCAGGCGCGAGCGAAACGTCATCGAAGGCGTGCGCGGACTCTGTCGGTACGTCAGCCTTCGGTTCCGGTGGCGTCGTGCGGCGATCCGACCGGCTTGGATTCCGGCGAGCCGCGTTGGCGCAGGTAGATCGCCAGGACGGCCATTGAGCCCACAGCAAGGAACTCTGACTGCCAGTTTTGCAGCGTCGCCTCCCAGAAGTGCGCGGTGGCCAGAAACTGCCAGTACCCGAGGGGATGCTCGCCGTGCACAAGCTGATCGGCGTTGTAGTCGCTCCAGCCGGTGACCGACTGCGCGACCCATGATCCGAGCCAGATCGTGGCCATGACGAGGACCAGCGAGTTGGAGTAGATCCATAGCCGCGCGCCGCGGTCGCGCGCCCATGCCGGTGAGTCGACGGTCGCATACTCGCCGACGAGCTGGTCGCGATCGCTCTCGCGGCCCTTCTTGTCGAGTTCCTTGGACTCCGGAGAGCCCTTCTGCACGAACCAGATAGTAAGCAGGATGTACAGCGTGAACTGCAGGTACTCCGACTGCCAGTTCTCCATCACGGCGTTGCCGAAGCTCGAGGACACGAGGTAGCGCCCGAGCGAGATCGCGTGCTGGTGATGGCTTGCCGCTTCGTCGTTGAAGTCCTGCCAGCCCGCCCACGCCTGGCCGGCGAGGGCAGCCAAGAAGAGCCCGAGGAAGACCAGCGCCAAGCTGTTCTCGCGCCACAGACGACGCGCGCTCACCCGTGCGTCACGCCTATAACGATGTAACACGCCAGCCCGGCGACGATCACGCAGCCGTAGATCAGCGTCACGAGCTTCATGCTCCCGCCTCGCCGTCAGCGATGCTGCAGGCGCCCGCGCTCAGACCCGGCGCCCACCGCGACGCGGTCGGCCGCGGCGAGCAGCACGACCGCGGCAGAGACGGCGACGAGAAAGCCGATCATGTTGAGCTCCATGACATCGCCGGTGCCGAGCAGGTTCGCGATGCTGCCGCCGATAACCGAGCCAACCACGCCCAAGACGAGCGTCCACAGCAAGCCGATGCGCTGCTTGCCCGGCAAGATCAGGCGCGCCAGCAGGCCGATGACGAGTCCGGCAACGATGAAGCCGATCATGAGATCCTCCTCGAGATATGGCGGTGAGCAGCGGTGCGACGCCTCATACCCCTCTCCGTGGCTACGCCAATCGCGGTCTGAGCGCGCGGCCACGCTGCCGTCGGGGGCGGCCGCCCAGGGCTGTCGGCAGGTCGCAGATCGTCCAGCACGAACCTCTTGTGGCACCTCTTGTGACCGCGGCCGGAACGCGATCGCTCTCGCCGCCGCCGAGTTACGTTAGTCGTCGTTCGGCGGGTTGCTGCGGCCAGGTCATGAGCCGACCGTTGGCCGGCCGGCGCCCGCCGACCACCCACGGTCGCCGGGCTCCTGTCGACGACGTTGGCGCGACGACGCTCGTCTATCGCGGATAGACGATCGAGGATCGGGAAAACCCGTGCAAGCGACGAGCGTCATTCGGCGCACGTGGTAGTGAAGTCTTCTGCCAAGCGGCGGGCGTCCTTGGAGGCGCAGGCGACAGCAGCTCAGCATCCGACCGAGGCTGGCCTGTGACCGAGATCCGTCGTACCATCCAAGGGCAACGCACGTCGGAGAATGACGCGCTGCCATCAGCCTTCGCGATGAACCATCGGGCCGGGTTGCCGGCCACAGCGGCTGTCGACGTCGCTGAGCTTGACCGTCAACGACCAGCGCGGGTTCGGCTGTGTGTCCTGTGCGGCGGCCCGCTGCGCGCTGGTCAGCGGATCAGCCGCATCCAGGGCAGCACGGTCCACGCGCGCTGCAGCGCCGTCGGTCGATGACCTATCAGCACTGCCCGCGTTGTCGGTTGGCGATCCGCTGCCGCGCGCCCTACCTCCTGATGGATCACTGCCCCCAGTTGCCTGCGGGCTGAAGGCTTGGACCCCACGGACCACGAGTGTCGGCGCATGCCCGTAAACGTTTTCCGACGCCCGAAGCCAGAACAATCTGAGCGATGCCCGGGGCCTCGCGAGTTCAGGGTGATCTCCGAGCGCGACGGCGATACGCACCGCGTCCTGCTCACCGGCGAGCTTGACCTCGCGACCGTCGCGTAGGTCGATCGCGAACTGCAGCGCGCGGAGAGCACCGACGCGCGCTTGCTCGAGCCTGACCTTCAGGGACAGCTCCGGCGTGCAACTACTCCTGGCTGCGCATGCGTGCTCGCGGACGGACTCAACCGGCTGCGGCTGCTGCGCGGACCCCGAGCCGTCCAGCGGATTTTGCAGATCTGCGCCCTCGAAGACCGCCTGCCGTTCGCTGACTGAGCGCATCGCGGTGAACCGAGCAGGCCAGTCCGGCAGGGACGTACGCTGCTTTCAGTCGACGGCGGGGATCGGTTGCAAGACGAAGATCTCGGCGGCCATGTCGGGCTGCATGTGATTGGCGGACATAAACGCGATCACCTTGCGCTCGGTCAGCATCTCGACGGCCGCGACATACGCATCGCGCATCGTCATCTGAAAGCGACTGCGCGTCTCCATCACGAACTCGCCCTGCCCCGCCTCCAACAGCGACCGCTCGGCCTTGGTCAGCGTGTCCTGCATCAGCACGACGACCATGTCGTCGCGGATCGAGGTCCGCGCCCTCGTCGGCCCCCTGCCAATGTACTCGGCCGTGATCCGCACGATCGCGTTAGAAATCGCAGCCGTGAGACTGCCACCCGTCGGGCGTTCATCTGTCGTGCTGGCCATCGCCAGCCTCCAATCGCGTCCCTCTACGCAGAGAATCTGCACGGGAGGCAGAGAGACGCCTGAGAACCCCGCGACCCCAGGAGCCTACCAATGCTCGCCCACGTCCTCCCGTGCGCGCCAGGGGATATGAGGAGCCCCGAGAGCATCCCGCGTGCGGCCGAACTCGCGTAAATCCTCGGCTAGGGTCAGCCCGCCGCCGAACCGAGGAGCTACCGGCAACGCCGGACGCCACCGCCCGACCCGACCACTGTCTCACTGAGATTCAGGCTCAGCGCGCCGGCACCTGCTCGCTGAACGTCTGGACGCGCCACTGCGCCTGCACCGGATCGAGGAAGTGCGGCGGCGAGCGGTACTTCAGCCGGGCGTCGTAGCTGTAGACCTTGGCGTAGCCCGTCGTGACCGGGCCGGCCGCGACCGCGCTGTCGCGGCTGACGGGCCCGCGGAACATCTGCGCGATCGCGCCCTGCACTTTGAGCGTGCCGAGGGGCGCTCCGCAGAACCAGTTGTCGACGATGAACGAGCGCGTCAAGGAGAGGATGGCAGCGTCGATCGCGACGTCGGTCGGCGAGCCGGAAACGTTCGTGCAGCCCGTGCGGAAGTTGCACGTCACCGGCGAGGCCGGGCTGCAGCCCGTCACCGGGTGGTCGACGCGCACGTAGTTCGACGCGATGAGGCCCAGCAAAAACTGCGAGCCGGAGGACGTGCGCGTGACGTCGTCCTTGACGACGATGTCGTTCTCCGCGGTGAACGTCACGCTCGTGGCGAAGTCGCCCTGCAGCTCGAGGTTGCCGCAGCTCGCCGGCGCCGCGCCGGAGTCGACCGCGTTGTACTCCGGGCACGAGCCGTTCGTGGACACGTAGACGACGCCGTCGGCGGGGATCGCGACGTCGGTGCCGCTCAGCACGGTCCCGTCCTCGCGCGTGCCGGTCACCGTCATCGTCGTGCCGTGCAGCGCGATCTTCGTCGTGCCCTTGAAGCGGTTCGCGGCGGCCGCGTCGCGCCGCAGCGAGGTGTTCGTCAGCGGCAGCGTCAGCGGCGCGGCGTGCGCCCGCCAGGTGCCGGCCGGCCGCGCCGGCGACGTCGAGGCGAAGTTCACGTAGGGCTCCGTCGGCGGCGAGCACCCCCGCCAGCCGGCGTTCGGATCGGCGGGCGTCGCGGGGAGCCGCCCGAGCGTCGAGGTCTCCACGACGTCGTCGATCGAGTCGCCGAACTTCGGCGACGGGCTCGCGCAGTCGATGAGGATCTCGTCGTTGGTGTGGACCGGCCCCGCGACGACGTCGCCGGCCTTGAACTCCGGCTCGTTGCACGCGAGGTCGAGGTTCGACCAGGCTCCCGTCGCCGGGTTCAGGTACTCGCCGTCGAAGAACTGCGCGCCCCGGCTGCCGAGCGCCGGGTCGTCGCCGTAGTAGCGATCGCACTGCTGGCGCGCCCACGTGATGAGGTCGCGCCCCGCCCCCGTGTTCTCGCGCGTCGTGCGGCTGTCGACGTTCATCCCGTACAGGCCGGGCGCGCGCGTCTCCTTGTCGGTGAAGTACAGGTAGTCGAGGAAGCTCTTGCGCTTGAACGTCGTGACGATCGAGCGCTTCGTGCGCGTCGCGAGATCCTGGCCGGTCGCGCGGATCTTGAACGTGCCCGAGGCCGCGTCGATCATCGTCGCGTCGGGATTGGCGGTCGAGCAGGCCGCGCTGCCGTTGGCGGGCTGAAGCTCGATCGTGTAGCGCGCGGCAGCGCCCGGGAGCGTCGTCCAGCGGCGAGGGTCGGCCGCCGGCGAGACGCCGTCCCACGCGTCGTTGACCGCGTGCGGGAGCGCGCCGGTCGTGCACTTCGACCAGTAGTTGGGGTCGCGGGCGAGGTGGAAGAGGTAGTTCTGCACGCCCGCCTCGGCGGCGGCGTAGGCGACCTTGCGCCCCTTGTCGTGGGCGCCCGGCCGCAGGTCGCCCTGCGCGGCGGACAGCGCCGCGATCGACAGCAGCGTGACGCAGAACACGACGACGATGACGGTCGCCATCGTGAAGCCGCCCTCGTCGCGGGCGCTCGTCAGGTGACGCATGTCGTGCTCCGGTTGAGGATCTGGTTCGTGAAGCTGGCACCGGTCCCGCGGCGCTCGCCCTGCGCGGTGAAGCCGACCTCGATCATCGCGACGCGCGAGAGGTCGATCGCCGACAGCGGCGTGCTCAGCACCAGGGTCGGGCGTGCGGGCGTGCCCTGGTAGGCGAGGTAGCGGAAGATCGGCGTCGTGGCGGTCGGGGTGACGCCGGTCGCGAGCACGCGGGTGCTCGTCGGCGGGGTCGTGCTCGCCGGCGGCAGGTTCGGTGGAGCCTGCGGCGGGCTCGAGGTCCACACGTCCTCGCGGAGCGTCGTGCCGGTGAGCGTCAGGCGCCGGCGCTGCACGACGAGGCGCACCGCGCTGCTCTCGGGCGCGAGGCTCGCGTAGAACTCGACGGTGTCGTCGCGCGCGTCCACGAGCGACGTCGCCGAGCCGAGGCAGATGCGCGACGCGAGCGACTGCGAGATCTGGTCGATGGCCAGCCGGCCGCGATCGGTCGCGGCGAGGCTCTCGACGGACTTTGACTGCAGCCGGACCGACGCGTCGAACAGCCCGAAGGTCGCGAACAGCACGATCACGCCGACGGTCATCGCGGCGAGCAGCTCGACGAGCGTCAGCCCGTCCTCGCTCGCCATCCGCGCGCGCATCACACGCACGTCCCGAGCGGGTCGCTGGAGCGGATGTCGACGGCGAGATCCGTGACGTTGAAGTTCTTGTTGGGCGACGTGACCTCGCGCTTGCGCGTCCCGTCGGAGACGCAGATCGCGAGGCTCGTCGCGTACGGGAAGCCGGGGTCGTCGATCTCGCCGGTCGAGGTCGTCGTGCGCCGGTAGACCGTCCCGCACGGCGTCGTCACGCGCACTTGCGCGCCGGCGAGCGCCACGGAGCCCGCGGTGACCATGAGGTTGATCGCGGGCAGCCGCACCGCCGCGCTCGTCGTCGTGACCCCCGAGCTCACCGTCGCGGAGACCGCGGTCGGCGCGGCCGGGAACGGCGGGGTCGGCGCCGGCGCGGGGGACGGCACCTCGGCGGCCGCGCACGAGTCGGCGTGGATCGTGTAGCCGCTCGTGAACGGGAACAGCAGGCCCGTCGTCAGGTGGTCGCCGGTCACCGGGAACGAGCGCGACACCCCGCCGCCGCCCGAGTGCGTGACGTGCGCGAAGCCCGGGCTCGTCGCGATCTCCACGCCGGTCGACGTGCGCTTCGTCGTGAAGGTCGCGTCGAGGTAGCCGCCGCGGTCGTACTGCAGCGCGACGTTCGAGGTCTGGTCGCCGACGACCGCGACGGGCTTGCTGACGACCTGCGAGCCGTCGGGCGTCACGTAGTCCGGCGAGCGCGAGAAGCCGAGCGTGTAGCCGCCGCCCGCGGTCAGGTAGCCCCACAACACGCAGCCGTTGGCGTTCGTCGTGTCGCTCAGCGACGCCGGGCCGGAGAGGCCGAGCTGCAGTCCGCTCACGCCGACGCCGAGGCGGTCGGTGACCTGCACCGCGAGCGAGCCCTGGCTGGCGCCGAAGGACCGCACGCCGGGCGAGATGAGGCTCTCGAGCGAGACCGGCTGGCGCCGGCCCATGTTCGGCCACGTGACGACCGTCGTGAGCTTGAGGTAGTCGGCGCTCGAGCCGGGCGTCGTGCAGTTCGCGTCGCCGGTCGTGTCGTTGACCCAGTCCGCGCGCGAGACGGCCGTGTACGTGACGCCGCCGACGGGGTGCGGCGTCGAGCGGCGCAGGTTGGACTGCTCGGCCAGCGGCAGCGCGCGCACCTGCTCCTGCTCGGACTGCGCGACGTTGCCCGCGACGGCCTGGCGCTTCTGCTCCCCGCCGAGCGCCGAGCCGCGGTCGAGGACCCGCAGCACGCCGAACGCCACGACGAGCAGGATCATCGCGCCGACCATCGCCTCGACGAGAAACGAGCCGCGTTCCTCGGCGCCGGCGCGGCGCAGGGCCGCCGCGGGCGAGCACGATTCGATGAGCCGTCGACGACGCATTGGCCTGCTCATCGGCCGGCTGTCACCGGCGGCTTGAAGGCCGCCGGATCAGCTCGACGCATAGCGCCGGCCGCGCTCCTAGAAGGCGTCGAGGTAGAGCTGGACCAGCGGGTCGCCGGCGAGCACGGCGACGACGCCGCCGAGCGCGAGGAACGGGCCGAACGGGACGGGTGTCTTGCGCGCCTTCGCCAGCCCGACGCGCATCATGATCGCGACGCCCGCGACCGAGCCGGCGAGGAAGGCAACGAGGAACGCGGGCGCGACCGCGGCACCGAGGAAGAGGCCGAGCACCGCGATGAGCTTCGCGTCGCCCATCCCCATGCCCGCGGGATGCAGCAGGGCCGGCAGCGCGAGCACGCCGCCCGCGGCGGCGGCGGCGATGAGCCGCTCGGGCTCGCCGCCCGGGTCCAGAACCGTGCCGAGGACGACCGCGGCGACGGCGGCCGGCAGCGTGAGCCGGTTGGGGATGATCTTCGAGTCGAAGTCGATGAGCGCGATCGGCACGAGGAAGGCGACGAGGACGAGCCCGAGGACGAGCATCGTCGTGTCGTGCGCGTGCACGACGGCCACGGCGGCGAAGAGCGCGGCCGTCACGCCCTCGACGAGCGGGTAGCGGCTCGCGATCGGCTCGGAGCAGTCGCGGCAGCGGCCGCGCAGCAGGAGCCACGACAGGACCGGGATGTTGTCGTAGAAGCGGACCGGCGCCTCGCACGACGGGCAGTGCGAGCCGGGGTGCGCGAGCGACTCCTTGCGCGGGATGCGGTACGCGACGACGTTGAGAAACGACCCGATGAGCAGGCCGAAGGCGGCGGCGGGCAGAAGGGCTACGGGCATGGCGGGACGTCCTCGGTCTCGGGTGGATCGGCAGATGCTCCGCGATCCGTATCGGCAGCCGGAGGGCACCGCTTGAAGGGGCGCCGCGGCCCCTTCGCCCTGCTACCAGTTGCCGCCGGGCGGGCAGCCCGCGCGCTCGTGGCCCGCCGGGACGTCGCACTCGCGGGCGTAGCCGGTGACCGAGCGCACGATCCTGTACGTGATCCCCGACGGCGAGACCTTCGACGCGACGTAGCCCGCGTCGGTCTGACCGCTGACCGTCGCCGAGTCGGCCGTGCAGCCCACGTAGGACTCGGGGACGACGAAGCAGGACTCCATCTGCGTGACCGCGTTGCGGGCGTCGGACTTGGCGCTCGCGTCGCGGCCCTTGTCGGCGTGCGCCAGGAACGTCGGCAGCGCGATCGCGGCGAGGACGCCGATGATGAGGATCACGAGGAGAAGCTCGATGAGAGTGAAGCCGCGTTCGTCCATCCCCGGCGTCATCGGCCGCGGGCGGCGCGCCTTGAACTCCGCGTGGTGCGAGATCGACCGTTCGTCCAACAACGACGAAGGGCGGGCCCGAAGGCCCGCCCTTGCACGTCATGTCGTGTGGTTGGGGACTACCAGCCCGACGTCCCGCTGCCGCACCCGCCGGTGCCGGCCGTGGTGCAGGAACGCGCGACCGGCCCGCCCGCGGTCTTCGTGATGATGAAGCGGTTGTTCGACTTCGAGTAACCCGTGATGACGTACGAGGTCGGGGCGCTCGAGGCGATCGAGACCTGGCCGTTGGCGGTACCGAAGGTCAGCCCTGTGCCCGTGCCGAGGTTGGCCGCGAGGCACTGGCCATAGTCCTGCGTGTCGGTGTAGCAGGACTCGACCTCGCTGACCGCGTTGCGAGCGTCAGACTTGGCCGAGGAGTCCTGGGCCTTCTGGCGCTGGCCGAGGAAGGTCGGCAGCGCGATCGCGGCGAGGATGCCGATGATCAGGATGACGACGAGCAGCTCGATCAAGGTGAAGCCCGACTCGTCTTGTGCGCGGTTGCGCAGGTTCTGCAGCATATGAATCCCTCCGGGAATCCGTTGACGAATGTGTGCGAGGCCTCGCCGAAATCAACGGGGACAGCGTGTCTGGATCGACTCCGGCTGTTGCACGAGGACCCAATCGGCGCGAGCGCGGCGGGCCGATCGGGATTTGCGGGCGTTCTGGACGTATGGCGGACGCTGCCCGCCCCGGAGGCGGCGGACAGCGGTGGGCCGGCCCGATCAGCCCTTCGGTGCGTAGCGGTGGTGCAGGAGGAACGTGTTCCCGTCGCGGTCCTCGAAGAACGCGTTGTGGCAGACGCCGCTGTCGAACTGGTGCACGAACTCGACGCCGCGCGACTCGAGCTCGGCGCGCGCCGTGTCCACGTCGTCCACGTGCAGCGCGATCGGGAAGGCGTGCGGCTTGAACTCGCGCCCGATCGCCGCCGCGTCGATGATCTGCAGTGTCAGCGTGCCCGTCTCGAACTCGGCGCCGGGGACCCTGTCGTACTCGGCCGAGCACTCGAGCCCCAGGACGTTTGCGTAGAAGTCCTTGGCGGCCGGGAAGTCGCGCGTCGGGATGCAGATGAAGTCGACGCCGGTGATGGCGAACGGCGGGGCGGTGGTCATGGTCTTGCTCCTCGTGGTGGTCATCGTCGTGGGATCTCCTGCAGGGTCCAGCCGTTGCCGTCGGGGTCTTCGAACCAGGCGAACTTGAAGCCGGGCCGCCCGGGTCGGCCGAGCTCCTGCACCTCGCTGAGGTGCACGCCGCGGTCCGACAGCTCGGCGTACGCGACGTCCATGTCGTTGACGACGAGCTGCAGGCCCTGGAGGGAGCCCGGCGTCATGTCCGACAGGCCGGTGCCGATGGCGATCGAGCACGCCGAGCCGGGCGGCGTGAGCTGCACGACGCGCTTGCCTTCGATGACGGTGGCGTCGTGGTCGACGTGAAAGCCGGCGACGCGGGCGTACCAGTCCTTCGCGCGATCGACGTCGGAGACGGGGACCTGGACGACCTCGAGGCGGTAGTCCATGTCAGCTCACCAGCTCGCCGAGGCGGTCGAACGCGCTGCCGAGGCCGGCGCGCGCGTTGCGCAGGCCCTCCTCGGTCAGGTGCATCGTCGCGTGGAAGACCATCTCGGTGCGCCCGTCGCCGAGATCGGCGAAGGTCACGGCGCCGCCGCCGAGACCCTGCGCGAACTCGATGCGCTCGGGTTTATCGACGACGCGGTACACGCCGTCGGTCGTCATCTGCGCGCCGTCGTCGTCGCGGATCGAGGTGACGCGGAAGACGCCGCCGGGCCGGACGTCCATCGTGATCGTCTCGAGCGGGTTGCTCCAGCCGCGCGGGCCCCACCAGCGCGCGAGCCGCTCGGGCTCGGTCCAGGCCTTCCAGACGAGCTCGCGCGGCGCGTCGTAGACGCGGGTGATCGCGATCTCCCGCTCGGTCGCGTGGTCGGTGGCAGTCATCCCCCGGGTCCTCTCTGGATCTCATGCAGGTGCTCGCCGAGCTG
The DNA here is from genome assembly GCA_963743055.1 of uncultured Actinomycetes bacterium. Classification (GTDB taxonomy): domain Bacteria; phylum Actinomycetota; class Thermoleophilia; order Solirubrobacterales; family Solirubrobacteraceae; genus CADCVQ01. Next base: position 110,134 of record CAVUOK010000015.1, read on the forward strand.
GTCGAAGCTCTCCTCCCAGAACCCGCGATAGCCGGCCAGCCAGTCGGCGGCCTCCTTCAGCGCGGCGCCTTGCAGCCGCGACGGCCGCAGCTGGCGGCTGCGGCCGCGCGCGATGAGCCCGGCGCGCTCGAGCACCTTGAGGTGCTTGGAGACCGCCTGCAGGCTCATCTGAAACGGCTCGGCCAGCTCGTTGACGGTCGCCTCGCCGTCGGCCAGCCGCGCGAGGATCGCGCGACGGGTCGGGTCGGCGAGCGCCGAGAACGTCGCGCTCAGCTCGACCGGCACGGGCTATTCATCTGACTGGTTGATCAACACACTGGTTGAATATCACGTCGCAAACGGGCGCGTCAAGGCTCACGGCGCCGCGCGGCGCGACGCAGCGCGGCGAGGCAGCGCTCGCGGCGAAGGCGCGCGGCGCGGCGTGCGGAGGGCGCGCTACGCGGAGGCCGAGCCTGCGCTCGCGCGCCGGGCTGCCTGGGCGTCGTGCTCGGGCAGCTGCACGCCGCCGCCCTCACACCACGGGCACGTCACCGTCGACGGCTCGCCGCCGAGGTTCGAGATGAGCTGGCCGGTGCCGCGGCACGGCGCGCACGGCTTCGGGCCTGCCGCGGGTTGCTCGTCGGGGGTCGCCATCGGCGCAGCACGCTAGCAGCGGGCCCTTCGGTCGACGGGGCATGCAAGTTCGCATCACCACATGCAAGTCGCATGCTAACTTGACCGAGATGCCAAAGACGGTCCAGATTCGCAACCTCGACGACGATGTCTACGCGGCGCTCGTTCGGCGAGGCGCCGAGACCGGCATCAGCGTCCCCGAGCTGCTGCGAATCGAAGCTACGCGCTTGGCCGCGAGGCCGAGCATGGACGCGTGGTTCAAGCGCGTTCGATCACATCCACCGGTGTCGCCAGTGGATCGAACCGAGGTGCGTGCGGCCCTGGACGAGATGCGCGGGCCGTGGCCGGATGCTGGTCGTTGACGCTTCCTGCCTGTACGACAGCCTGCTCGACCGCGACGGCGCCAACCCGATCAGCGCGAGGCTCGTGACCGATCCCGACCATGCGGCGCCGCACATCATCGACGTCGAGGTGTTTGGCATCGTCCGGCGCGAGCACCTGCGGGGGCAGCTGGACCGTACGGCCGCGGCACAGGTCGTCGACGATCTCCGGATCTGGCCAGCCTCACGCTTCGGTCATCAGCTGCTGCTGCCCAGAGCCTGGGAGCTGCGTGACACCGTTCGCGGTTGGGACGCGATGTACGTCGCCCTCGCCGAAGCTCTCGACGCCGTGCTCGTCACGACCGATCGGCGACTGGCCGCAGCGGCGGGCCCCGCATGCTCGATCGAGGCGTTCGACATCGCGTGACGCCGCATCGCGGCCGCGATGATCGCCCCGCTGCGCGCACCGCCACCGGTCGCTACGCACCATCGCCGACGGGCACGCTGCACCTCGGCAACCTGCGCACCGCGCTGCTCGCGTGGCTCTTCGCCCGCTCGCAAGACGGTGCCTTCCTCATGCGCATCGACGACCTCGACAGCTCGCGCGTGCGCCCCGGCGTGGCCGACGCGCAGCTCGCCGACCTCGCCGCGCTCGGCCTGGACTGGGACGGCCCGGTCGTCCGCCAGTCCGAGCGGCTCGAGCTCTACGGCGCGGCGATCGAGCGGCTGGACGCGAGCGGACTCCTGTACCCCTGCTACTGCACGCGCGCCGAGATCCGCGAGGCGGCGTCGGCGCCGCACGGCCCGCTGCCGGAGGGCTCGTACCCGGGCACCTGCCGCGAGCTGACGTCCGCGCAGCGCGCCGAGCGCGAGCGATCCGGCCGCCCGCCGGCCCTGCGGGTGCGCGCCGCAGCGACGGTCGTCGCGTTCTCCGACCGGCTGCTCGGCCCGCGCCGCGACACCGTCGACGATCTCGTCGTGCGTCGCAACGATGGCGCCCCGGCATACAATCTCGCCGTGGTCGTCGATGACGCAGCTCAAGGCGTGGGCCAAGTCGTGCGCGGCGCGGACCTCCTGGACACGACCGCGCGCCAGCTGCACCTCGCCGGCCTGCTGGGTCTGCACGCCCCGTCCTTCGCCCATGTCCCGCTCGTCCTGGGCGCCGACGGCGCCCGGCTGGCCAAGCGCCACGGGGCCGTCACGCTCGCCGACCGCGCCGCACAGGGCGAGACGCCCCTGGACGTCCGCGCGCGGCTCGCCGCCTCGGTCGGGCTCGCCGCGCCCGGCGAGCGCCCGGCCCTCGGCGAGCTGCTCGAGCGCTTCGACCCCTCCGCCCTCCCAAGCGAGCCGAGCGTGCTGACGGCATGATCGCCGGCCTCGTCTGCCTGGCGATCGTCGTGATAGCCGTGATCGTGACGCTGCTGATCAGCCCCACGATCTACGGCGCCCTGTTCGCGGTCGTCGTGCTCGCCGGCGGCGCCTCCGTCTGGCTGCTGCGCGTGAACTACGCCGAGGTCGATCGCGAGCAGCAGCACGACCAGGACTAGCCCGCGCCCGCCGAGGATCGTGGACGGGAGGATGCGGGCGCTTGCGCGGCCGGTAGGGTCGCGCGGAGCATGAGCGATCTGGCCCTCTCCGACGACGTCGCGCAGCTCGCCGATCTGGCGCGCGAGAGCGGCCGCCTGTGCATCGACACGGAGTTCATGGGCGAGGGGCGCTACCGGACGCTCCTGTGCCTCGTGCAGGTCGCGGTCGAGGCCGGCGACGGCGTGCGCATCGAGGTGCTCGACCCGCTCGACGGCTCGCTGGATCCGACCCCGCTCGCCGAGCTGCTCGCGGATCCCTCGATCGAGATCGTCATGCACGCGGGCCGCCAGGACGTCGCGCTGCTGCGCCGGGCCTGGTCGACGGACATCACGCACCTCTTCGACACCCAGCTCGCCGCGGGCTTCGCCGGGCTTCGCGCGCAGCTCGGCTACGAGGCGCTCCTGCACGAGCTGCTCGGCGTGCGCCTGGCGAAGAGCGCGAGCTTCACGCGCTGGGATGCCCGCCCGCTGAGCGCCGAGCAGATCGACTACGCCCGCGACGACGTCAGGCACCTGCTCCAGGCGACGACCGTCCTGCAGGACCGCCTCGCCGCGCTCGGCCGGCTGGACTGGGCGCGCGAGGAGTGCGTCGCGCTCGCGCAAGCGACCGACGAGCGCGACCCCGACGTCATCTTCGCCCGCCTGCCGCGCGTGAACTCGCTCGATCCGAAGCTCCGCGCCATCGCCCGCGAGCTCGTCGAGTGGCGCGAGGAGACGGCGCGCGCGCAGGATCGCCCGATCCCGGCGGTGCTGAGCGACGCCGCCTTGATCGAGGTCGCCAAGCGCCGGCCGAGCGCGATCGGCCAGCTCGAGCAGATTCGCGGCATCAACGAGCCGACGCTGCGCCGCCGCGGCCGCCAGATCCTCGAGGCCGTCGAGCGCGGCCGCTCGCGGCCGCCGATCTCCGTCGCGGGCGAGCGCCCGGCGCAGCCGAGCGCGCTGGACGCGCCGGTGATCGCCCTCGCGGAGTCCCTGGTGCGGGCGCGAGCGCTGGAGTGCGGCCTGGCCTACGAGCTCATCGCCGCGCGCGCGGACCTGCAGCAGATCGTGCTCGCGATGCGCGACGGCGCACCGACGCCCGACGTCCGCACCCTGCGCGGCTGGCGTCGCGAGGTCGTCGGCGACGAGCTGCTCGAGCTGCTCGACGGCCGCCGCTCGCTGACGGTCGGCCCCGACCGCCACGTGGCGGTCACCGAGCGCTGACGGCCACCTACACTCACGGCCTCATGGACCTCAGCCAGGTCACCCTCGAGACCTTCGAGCCGTGCGTCGGGGACGCCTTCGCGATCGCCGCGGAGCCCGCGAGCATCGAGTTCAAGCTCGAGACGGCGGAAGCTCGCGGCGAGTGGCCGGGCGGGCGCCAGCCCTTCAGCCTCACCTTCCGCGGCCCGCGCGACCCACTGCTGCCCCAGTCGATCTACCGCCTCGAGCACGCCGCGCTCGGCGCGCTCGAGATCTTCCTCGTGCCGATCGGCCGCGACGACGCGGGCACGTGCTACGAGGCGATCTTCACCTGATCGCGCCCGCTGCGCCTGTCAGCCCACGAGCAGCGCCTCGACGTCGCCGGCGGCGGTGACGGCGCGAGCGAAGCGCGCGTCCGTCGTCAGCAGCGCCACCGCGCCTCGCCGGAGCTCACGACGCGGCGTCGGTCGGGTCCCATTCCATCCGCAGGTACACGCCGGTCTCCCCCACGCGCCGGAAGCCGAGCCGCTCGTAGAGGCCCAGCGCGCGATTCTCGCGCTCGACGTGGATGGACAGCCGCTTGGCCATCTCGGTCGCCTCGTCCATGAGCTCGGCGAGCAGATCGCTCCCCGCCCCACGCCCGCGGAACGCGGGCAGCACGGCGATGTCGACGATCCGGATCTCCTCGCGCCAGCGGGCGACGAGCAGCCGCCCGGCCGGCTCGCCGTCGACGAGGATGACGTCCGACGACATGCCGGTGTAGTGCTGCGCGTAGTGCGCGCTCTGCGCCGCGAACTGCATCGCGACGAACGCGGCCTTCTGCTCGTCGCTCCATGGCACCGGCGCGAGCTCCTCCGCGCGCGTCGCGGCATAGACCGACAGCGCGAACGGCTCGTCGGCGGCGGTCAGCGGCCGCAGCGCGACCTGGCCCATCGCGCGAGCTACGTGCGCGGCGGGAAGACGCCCTGCAGCGCGATGTTGAAGAACAACGTCAGGTACGGCTGGAGGTTGTTGTGCGGCTGATCGCCGCCCGCCGGCGCCAGCGCAGCCGGATTCAGCTGCACGACCGGCTGACCGCTAGGAGCCTTGTACGCGTTCGCGTTCTGCGAGCGCGCGATCGACCGGGCGGGGCTCGGGACTTGCACGTCGCCGAAGTCCGTGTTGGCACGCATCGTGTGCGGATGGTTCGGGATCTCGGACTCGAGCAGCGTCACGGTCTCCGAACCGCGGGTCTCGCCGAGGTCGTGCAAGCTGAGGCCGGGACCCTGGCCAGGATGCATCGGCGCGCGGCCTTGGAGGTCGGGCAGCGCGAAGTTGGACTTGCCGTCGCCGCCGTAGGTCGTGCCCAGCAGCGAGAAGAGCGCGGTGTTCTGCGAGAGCGGGAGCAGTTGGCCGTTGCACCACGCCCAGCCCTTGGGCGCGAAGTTGAACGGGAAGATGCGGATCTCGGCTACGAAGGGATCGGCCATGGTCGTCTCCTAGCTCGCTGACGGGTAGATCCCGAAGAGGGAGATGATGAAGTCGACGCAGAGGTACGGCTGGAAGTTCTCGTGCGGCTGGCTTCCGCCGGTGGGCGTGATGGCGGCGGGCGCCAGCCCGGCCGTCGCGGTGTCCTCGACATAGAGGTCGGCCGCCGTCGACTGCGCCAGGAGGTTGTTCGACGGCGACGACTGGTTGGCGACCGCGGTCGTCGCGATCAGCGGGTGGGTGTGCGCGGCGATCTGGTTGACGGTCAGCGTGACCTCCTCGACGCCGCCGGTCTCGGCGAGGATGAAGCCGTTGCCCTGGTGGATCGGGAGGCGGCCACGCAGGTCGGGCAGCGCGAACGTGTTCTGACCGTCGCCGCCGTACGTCGTCCCGATGAGGTTGAACAGGATCTCGTTCTCGGAGATCGCCAAGAGCTGCCCCTGACAGAACTCCCACCCCGCGGGGTTGAAGTTCCCGGCGAACATCCTGATCTCACCGACGTATGGCTGTGCCATGCCTCAAGTCCTCTCAGTTCGGGCTTGGGAAGATGCCGTTGAGCGCGATGCAGAAGTTCAGCGTGAGGAACGGCTGCATGTTGAGGTGCGCCTGGCTGCCGCCGACCGACGTGACCGATGTCGGGCTCAGCGGGGTCTGCCCCGGCGAGTTGCCCGCCGCGTAGAGCTGGCTCGGCGAGTCCGCGAGCAGGTTGCCCGGTGCGATGGGCGTGTCTCCCGTCGCGCTCGTCGCCTGGGCGACGTGCGTGTGCCGGGGCAGCTCGGCGGTCGAGAGCGTGTGCGCCTGCTCGCCGCCGCGCTCGCCGAGCGTGTGGCCGGCGCCCACATGGATCGGGACGCGCGCGCGCAGGTCCGGCAGCGCGAAGTTCACGCGCCCGTCGCCGCCGAAGGTCGTGCCCAGGAGGCTGAACAGCGCCTGGTTCTGCGCGATCGGCAGCAGTTGCCCGTTGCACTGCGCCCAATCCCGCGGCGCGTACCCGAAGCTCATGATCCGGATCTCGGAGACGAAGGGCTCAGCCATCGGCGTGCTCCTGGTTTGAGGTGGTCGGCATCACGGCGGCGGCATCGGGCACTCGGCGATGGTGGTGAAGCCCGCGCCGGCGTGGTCGGCGCTCGTCGTCGCGGCGTTGTTGGTTGCCGAGAGGAACGCCTGGACGGCGGCGTCATCGGTAGGCGCGCCAGCGTAGTCCTCGAGGATGAACGACGTGCCCGCGAAGCGCTGGCGCGCCCGGATCCCGAACAGGCCGACGGCCGTCGTCGTAGCGGTGTTGCCGCGGATGTCGGCGCAGACCGTCGTCGTGTCAGTGCCGACGGCGCCGGCGTCCACGCGAATCGCGTCGGCGGCCAGGGCGTTGTTGAGCGTGACGCTGTTGTTCGCGATCGTCGCGTTGATGCGGTTCGAGCCGTCGCGCGCGATGACCTCGATACCACGGTTGGCGACCTGGCTGATCGTGTTGGACTGCAGCAGCGCCGTCGAGGTCGCGGCGCCGTTGCCGATCAACCGGATGCCGGGGCCCGTCGACGAATTCGAGTTCGTCAGCGTGTTGCCGGTCACCGTGCCGTTCATCGTCGTCGTCGCCGCGGCCGCGAGGTTGAGGTTGATCGGCGATGCGCTGCCGCCCGTGCCGGGCGCGACGTTCAGGCCGTCGATCGTCAGGTCACGCACGGCGTAGGTGAACGTCCCGGAGGAGTTGTGGGCGATGCTCACACCGATGTTGTTGTCGTCGAACGCGCTCTGCGCCGTGCCGCTGTCGTCGACCTCGACGTCCATCGAGCCCGTGCCGTTCGTGATGACCTGCAGACCGTTGGCGCGGTTGCGCAGGAACGTGTTGCCAAGGACGTCGGCCGTGATCGAGCCGCCGTCGGCCTGCAGCAGGAGGCCGTTGTTGCCGGGCGAGACCGTGTCGGTGTCGCGGAACGTCGAGTCGGTGACGTTGAGCTGCGACAGCGTGCCCGACGAGTTCACGACCCGCGCGTTGTCCTCGGGCGAGTTCGCTACGAGCGTCCGCGTGACCTCGGAGTTCCCGAGGAGGTTCGTGAAGTGCAGGCCGGCCTCGTCGGTGGCGGCGTCGTCGCCGTTGTTGTCGACGACCGAGTCGCGCAGCGCGACGTTCGTGACGTTGTTGCCGCGCACGCCGTTGCCGAGGCTGTTGCGGATCTTCATCCGGTTGAGCGTGGTGCCTTGCGTCGAGCTGAGCGACACGGCGTCCTGCGTCGTGTTCTGAATCGTGCCGCCGGTGCAGGCGTCGGCGGTCGTCGCGCAGGCGCCGCCTGTACCGGTGACGTTCAGCCCACCGGTCGTGCCGGTCGTAAACAGCCTGATGGCGCTGGTTGAGCCGTTCGACGAGATCGAGTCGAAGTTCAGGTTGCCAACCGTGATCCCCGCCGTGTCGACGTTCAGCGCCGTGCCGGTGCCCGTCGTGATCGAGTTGCCGGTGCCGCCGACGGTCACCGTGCCGTTGGTCGCGCTGAACCCCGAGCCGCTCGTCGTGTCGATGTCGAGCCCGCCGTTCGTGAACGAGATCAGGTGCCCGCCCGCGGGATTGCCGTTCGCGGCGCCGACGACGGCGTTGGAGGCGCCCGTGTTGAGGACCTTCGACGCGCCGGAGAAGCTCGTCGATCCCTGGCTGTTGCTGGCCACGACGATGCCGCCGCCCGCGTCGGCCGAGTCGGCGATGTTGCCGGAGAACGTGACGCCGCCACCGTCGCGGCCGGTGATCTCGACCGACTGGCCGGGGCCGTCGTTGATCGCGCCGTCGTAGACCACGCCGCCGCCGCCGACCCCGCCGCCGTTGATGTCGAAGGCGATCCCGGCCGCGCCGGCGATCGTGCCCCCGTTGATCACGACCGGCGCCGTGAGGTTCGTGTCGAGGTTGACGCCGTCGCCGGCGCTGTTCGTTGAGCTGGCGGAGTCGAAGAAGTACTGCGAGCCGTTGGAGTTGCGGATGTCCATCGCCGGCCCGCCCGTGGCGGAGATCGTGTCGGTGCCGGCGGAGTCGACCGTGACGGTGTTCGAGCTCGCGATGTCCAGGGCCGCCGTCGCGCCGGAGGTCGTCTGGAGCGAGAGGTCCGTGCCGGAGCCGTCGCCGAGCACCGGCTGGCCGGTCGTGCTGCTGAGCCTGATCGCGCCCGTGCCGGAGCCGGTCACCGTGATGTCGTTCCAGCGGCTCGTCAGCAGGCTCGTGCTCGCCGCGTCGAGCGCCTTCGCGCCGGTCGTGGCGATCGTGTTCGTGGCCGTGTTCGCGAACAGCACGCGGTCGGCGTTGTTGATTCGCACGCCGATCGCGGTCGCGCTGCCGCCGTTGGTGACCGTGACGCCCGTGAAGCGGTTCACGCCGGTCGTGCCGTCCAGCTCGATGCCGGGCTGCGTGCCCGCCGTGCCGGTGTCCGTGACGTTGACGTTCTGCACGGTGACCGCATCGACGCCCGCGCCGCCGCTGATGCCGCCACCGGTGCCGGACGGGTCGACGTCGACGCCGTCGACGAGCGTGTTGCTCGCGAGGACGACGACGTCCTCGTTGGATGCGGTCAGCGTTGGCTGCGCGCCGGAGGTGCCGGGGTGCAGCGGCGACGTCGGCAGCGGGCCCCCGCCGTCTGGGTCGAGCGACAGCGGGCGACTCTCGCCGATGAGCCGCTCGTTCGCGTTCATCGCGTAGCCCGTGTCGAGGTTGGTCGTCGTGTTGCTGCCGTCGAAGACGAAGACCGTGTCGCCGGTGCCGCTCGCGGCCTCGGCCTCGGCGAGCGTGTCGAACGGCGTGTCGGACGTGCCGTCGCCGCCCGCGGGCTCGTTGTTGCGCACGTACCAGACCTGGCCGGCGATCGGCAGGCTGAGCGTCCCCGTGGCATTCGCGACCGTGCCCGAGTTACAGGGCGAGGCGTCGCAGACGCGGTAGGTGAACGTGTCGGTCACGCCCGTGTCGACGTCGTCGGGGTGGTACGTGAAGTTGCCGTCGGATTCGATCGTGATCGTGCCGCCGAGCGTCGTCGGCGCGTTCGTCACGGGCTCGGCGACGAGGTTGGCCTGCGGCGTGTCGGGATCGGTGTCGTTGGCGAGCAGCGAGCCGGTGATCTCCTTGCCGGCCTGGGTGGCGGGCCGCGTCGTGCCGACGAACAGGCCGGTGTTGCCGATCGCGTCGAACGAGTCTGCGACCGCGGTCGGCGCGTCGGAGATGCCGTTGATCGTGATGTTCACCGTCGCGGTGTCCTGCGCGCCTGCGCCGTCCTGCATCGTGTACGTGAACGAGTCGGACGCGGTCTGGCCGGTCGAGAGGCCCTGGAACGCCGCCAGCGGGTTGTACGTGTAGGAGCCGTTCGCGTTGATCGTCACCGATGCGCCGCTCGGCAGCGCCTGCGTCAGCGTGCCCGTGCCGTTCAGCGCGACGACGGTCTTCGTGTCGCCGGGGTCGACGTCGGTGTCGTTGGCAAGGACGCCCGGCGGGATGACGGCGAGCGGCGTGTCCTCGTCCGTCGTGCCGGTGTCGTCGACGGCGTTGGGCGGGTCGTTGACCGCGGCGACGGTGATGCCGCGCGTCGCGGAGTCCGACAGCGCCGTGTCGTCGGTGACCGTGAAGGTCACCGTGCGCGCAGGCGTCGACGGGCCCTCGGAGGTGTTGACGTACGTGACGTCGCGCAGCGCGGCCTGGTAGGCGGCCGGCGAGGCGGTGCCGGTGAGCGTGAGCGTGTTGCCCACCTGCGGCCCGGCCGTGATCGGCGCGTGCAGGCCGGCCAGCGCGAGCACGTCCTGGGCGCCCGCGAAGTTCGTCGTGATCGCGACGGTCGCGCCCGTGATCGTCGCGCCCGCGTCGGGGTCGGTGACCGTCACGCCCGGATCGACCGGCGTCGCCGGGTCGTTCTCGGTGTAGGCGAGCGCACCGCCGGAGGTCGTGACGTTCGGCGGATCGGCCGCGCACGTCACGGTGACGGAGACCGTCGCCGTGGAGCCGCCGCTCAGTGTGTACGTGAACGTGTCGGGCGCGGTGCCCGGCGGGTTGTTGCAGTAGTTCGCGTTCGGCGTGTACGAGACGTCGGTGCCGTTGTTGACGACCGTGCCGTTCGCCGGCTGCGTCACCGAGGCGACCTGGATGACTCCGCCGTCGACGTCCGTGTCGTTGGCGAGGACTCCGATCGCGGTCGCGGCAGCGTCCTCGGCCACGGTGGCGCTGTTGTTCACCGCGATCGGCGGGTCGTCTTGGCCGACGACGACGATGATCGTCGTATCCGAGCCCGACAACGCCGCGTCGTCGGTGACCGTGAAGGTCACCGTCCGGTTGGCCGTCGAGGGCTGCTGGGACGTGTTCTGGTAGGTCACGTCGCGCAGCGCCGCCTGGTAGGCAGCGGGCGAGGCGGTGCCCGTCAGCGTCAGCGTGCTACCGACCTGCATCGCGACGATCGGCGCGTGCGTCAAGGGGTTGGCCAGCGCCAAGACGTCCTCGGCGCCCGCGAAGCTGGCGGTGATCTGGACCGTCGCCGCGGTGATCGTCCCTCCGGCGTCGACGTCCGTCACGGTCGCCGCGGGGGAGATCGCGACCGGCGGGTCGCCCTCGGTGTACAGCGCGCCGGGGTCCGTGTTCACGACCGGGGCGTCGGGGGCGCAGGTGACCGTCACCGACACCGTCGCGGTCGAGCCGCCGTTGAGCGTGTAGGTGAACGTGTCGGGCGTCGTCCCCGGCGGGCTGTTGCAGTAGTTCGCGTCCGGCGTGTACGAGACGTCCGTGCCGTTGTTGACGACCGTGCCGTTCGCCGGATCGGTGACGGACGCCACCGAGATCGGGCCGCCGTCGATGTCGGTGTCGTTCGCGAGCACGGTCACCGTGCCGGCGCCGCTGTCCTCGCCGACCGTCCGCGCGTCGTTGACCGCGACCGGCGCGTCGTCGACGCACGTCACGGTCATCGACACCGTCGCCGACGAGCCGCCCGGCGTCAGCGTGTACGTGAACGTGTCCGGCGTCGTCCCCGGCGGGCTGTTGCAGTAGTTCGCGTCCGGCGTGTACGAGACGTCCGTCCCGTTGTTGACGACCGTGCCGTTGGCCGGATCGGTGACGGACGCCACCGCGATCGGGCCGCCGTCGATGTCGGTGTCGTTCGCGAGCACGGTCACCGTGCCGGCGCCGCTGTCCTCGCCGACCGTCCGCGCGTCGTTGACCGCGACCGGCGCGTCGTCGACGCACGTCACGGTCACCGACACCGTCGCCGACGAGCCGCCCGGCGTCAGCGTGTACGTGAACGTGTCCGGCGTCGTCCCCGGCGGGCTGTTGCAGTAGTTCGCGTTGGGCGTGTAGGACAGGCCCACGCCGCCGCCGGCGATGGTCACGGTGCCGTTCGCGGGCTGCGTCACGGACGCGATCGACCTCGGGCCGGCGTCCACGTCGGTGTCGTTCGTCAGGACTCCGATCGGGGTCGCGCCGGAGTCCTCGGCGACCGTGGCCGCGTCGTTCACGGCAACCGGCGGGTCGTCGACCGCCGTGATCGCGATCGCGTGCGTGTCGGCGCCGCCGAAGCCACCGGCGTCGCGCGCCTGATAGGTGACCGTGCGCGTCAGCGTGCTCGGGGTGTCGCTCGTGTTGCGGTAGGTCACGGCCTCCAGCGCGGTCTCGTACTGCGCAACCGTGGCGGTGCCGGAGAGGGTCAGGACGCCCGTGGCGGAGTCGTAGGAACCCGTGATGCCGCTCGGCTGGGCGGGCAGCGCGAGGACGTCCTCAGGGTCCGCGTGGTTGCCGGTGATCGTGACGAGCGCGCCCGTGAGGTTGACGGAGTCGACGTCCGTCACCGTGATCGTCGTGTCGATCGCGGTGGCGGGGTCGTTCTCGGTGTAGGCAAGCGCGCCGGCGGAGTTGTCGACGTCCGGCGCGTTGTCCGTGGCGGTGATGGCGATGTCACGCGTGGCCGGCGCCGACGTGCTCGACGCGTCGCTCGCGAGGAACGTCACCGTCCGCGTCGCGGTGCTCGGGTTCGCGGACGTGTTGCGGTACGTCACCGCCTGCAGCGCCGCCTGATATGCGGCGGGCGAGGCCGTCCCGGTCAGCGTGAGCGTGCCCGTGGCGCTGTCGTAGGCGGCGCTGATGCCGGTCGGCGGCGACGCGAGCGCGAGGACGTCCTCCGGTGAAACGTGGTTGCCCGTGATCTGGGCGGTCGCGCCCGTGATCTGGCTGTCGGGATCGGTCAGCGTGAGCCCGGCGTCGATCGGTGTCGGCGGATCGGCCTCGGTGTAGCTCAGCGGGCCGGTGCTCGTCGTGATCGCGGGCGGGTCGTTGACCGGCGCGACCGTGATCGTCCGCGTCGCGGACGGGCCGAAGCCGCCGGCGTCGCGCGCGCGGAACGTGACGGTCCGCGGGCTGGCGTTCGGGTTGTCGCTCGTGTTCGCGTAGGTGATCGCGCGCAGCGCCGCCTGGTAGGCGGCCACGGTCGCGGTGCCGCTGAGCGTCAGCGTCCCGGTCGCCGCGACGAAGGTCGACGTGATGCCCGGCTGCGACGCCAGCGCGAGGACGTCCTCGCCGTTGACGTAGCCGCCGGTGACCTGCGCGGTCGCGCCCGTGAGGTTGGTCGAGTCGACGTCCGTCACGGTCAGCGCCGGCGCGATCGCCGTGGCCGGGTCGTTCTCGGTGTAGGCCAGCGTGCCGGACGCGCTGGTCACGGGCGGGTCGTCGACCGGCGTCACGGTGATCGTGACCGTGACGGTGATCGAGATCAGGAAGCCGTCGGACACCGAGAACGTGAACGAGTCCGGCCCGTTGTAGTTGGCCGCCGGCGTGTACGTGAGGTTCGGCGCTGTCCCGGTCAGCGTGCCGTGGGCCGGCGTGCCGACCGTGAACGTCAGCACGTCGAGGTCGAGGTCGATCGCGGGCAGGATGAACGAGGTCGGCGTGTCCTCCGCGGTCGTGATCGACAGCGGCGATGCGGTCGGCGCGCGGTTCGTCGGGCCGGGCGGCGAGGTCGGGACGCGCTCGTACAGGCGCTGCGTCGCGCCGAGGTCGGCCGTGAAGTCAAACGCCCGGCTGAGGGCGAACCCGCGGCCGATCATGTACGCGAGGAACGAGGGCGCGCGGCCGGCCGCGACCTCCGTGGCCGCGTGCGCGACCTCCGCGTCGCTCGCGGCGAACGCGGCGGCGCCGAAGAGCTGCGTCGTGAGGAAGCTCGAGTTCGCGCGCATCCGCAGCGGATTGCGGCTCTCGTCGCCGCCGATGACCTTGCGCGGCAGGTAGCGAAACGCCGTCTGCCCGGAGCCCGAGGACGTCGCGATCGCGAGGACGTTGGGCAGCGACTTCAGGGCGTCCAGGTACGCGCCGGAGCCCGGGCCGTCGATCAGCAGCTTGATCGTGGTCGACGGGTTCGCGGCGATCAGCGCGCGCAGCGTCGCGATCGTGACGTGGTGCTCGCGCATCGACCGGCCGGACGTCGTCACGCTCGTGCGGATCGCCGACGCGGGCGGCGGCGGGCGGTAGCCGTCGCCCGAGATGGCGAGCGCGATGTCGCGGCAGCCGCCCCTGCCGATGACGTCCTCGCGGACGAACGCCGGCCACGACCTGCGGCTCGACGGGTCGTAGTGGTAGAACGGCAGGACGGGCGATCCGGACAGCGACCCCAGCGCCGCGACGCTGCCCGAGCGCGGCCCGCCGATCGCGACCACGCACGACTTCTCCGCCGCCAGCCGCGTCGCGACCAGACGCTCGGACGCGGCGCTGCGCGGCGTGCTGGCCGTGCTGGCCGCGCGCGTCGCGCCGAACGGGCCGGGCCCGACGCTCGCCGCGCGCGCGGCGCCGCCGACCGCGTAGTCCTTGACGGCGACGCGATACGCCGGCAGCTCGTAGCCCTCGCGGCTGCGCAGGAAGATGGGCAGCCGGCCGTCGATGACCGGCGCGAAGCGGATCGTGCGGCTGCGGATCACCCTGCCGGACACCACGCCGACGAGGATCACGCGGCCCGGATGCTCGTAGGCCTGGTAGGCGCCGCGATCGAGGTAGAAGAAGTACGCGCGCTCGCGGCCGACGGTCAGGATCGTCCGCATCGTGCGCGTCGACGTGCCGGTCGGCGGCGGGCGCCGGCCAGCTTCGCGGATCGAAGCGCGAGCGCGCACGGTCGAGCGCAGGCCGAACAGGATGACCCCGCCGCGCGCGCGCTCGGTCTGCGTCGCCTTCAGCGCCTTCGCACGCGCCCCCTGGAGGGTCAGCGCTCCGGCGGTCGACGGCAGCGTGGCGAGGAGCGTGAGGAGCACGGCAACGGCGAACGCGGCGCGCCCCGCGCCGGCGCTTCCATGCGCACCCATCGCTTTCGGCCACCCCCTCACGTGGCGACAAGGTACTCCGCGCCGACGGCGAAGGAAAGGGGGAACGGTCCAACGTCCGTCGACTCCTACGAATGTCGTACGCCCGTGCCCGGGCGATCGCACTGGCGCTCGCAAGCCGATCCGGGGATGCTGCACCGAGATGCCAAAGCTGACCGCACCGGGCAGCGATCGCGCGCGCCGCCGCGCCGCGCTCGCGCTGGTGCTCCTGCTGGAGGGCGCGCTCGTCGTCGTCGACGTCGTCACGCCCGGCGGCGTCGTGCTGTCGTCGGCGTATCTCATCGCGCCGCTCGCGCTCGCGCTCTTCGCCGCGCCGCGGGTCGTCGTGGCCGCCGGAGCACTGTCGATCGCGCTTGCCGTCGCGAGCGGCGGGTGGAACGACTACCTCTTCGGCACCGACCATCTCGTGCGCTGCGCGATCGTCAGCCTGGCCTCGCTGCTCGCGGTCCTCAGCGCCCGCGCACGGCGCAGCGCGCTCGAGGCGCGCGCCCAGACCGAGGCCGCGCACCGCGCGGCGGACGCCGCGCGCGAGCGCCTCGACGTCGTGCTCGGGGCGCTGGCAGAGGCCGTGACCGTGCACGACGAGCGCGGTCAGACGATCTACGCCAACGACGCGGCCGTGCGCTTGCTCGGCGCCGAGTCGGTCGAGCAGATCCTGTCCGCGCAGCCCGGCGAGCTCGCCGCGCGCTTCCGGATGACCCGCGAGGACGGGTCGGCGGTCGGCGTCGACGACCTTCCCGGCCGCCGTGCCGTCCTCGGCGAGGTCGCGGAGCCGACGCTCACCCGCAGCGTCAACCTCGACAGCGGCGACGAGTACTGGCTGCTGACGAAGGCGACCGTCGTCCACGACGAGGCGTCGCGGCCGCTGGCCGTCAACATCATCGAGGACGTCACGGTCGCCACGGAGACCGAGCGCCGCCAGCGCTTCCTCGCCGAAGCCGGCCGGCTGCTCGCGTCGTCGCTTGACTGCGAGGTGACGCTCGGGGAGGTCGCGCGGCTGGCGGTGCCGGCGCTTGGCGACTGGTGCGCGATCGACCTCGTCGACGACGACGGCGAGCTCGACTGCGTCGCGGTCGCGCACGCCGACCCCGCGAAGGTCGAGCTCGTGCGGCGGCTGCGCGCGGACTTCCCGCCCGCGCGCGAGGAGTCAAACGGCGTCGCTCGCGTCGCTCGCACAGGGGTCGCCGAGCTGCACTCGCGCATCACCGACGAGATGATGGTGGCGAGCGCCGTCGACCGCGCGCAGCTCGAGCTCTGCCGCGAGATCGGCCTGCGCTCGGCGGTCGTCGCGCCGATGCGCTCGGGCGAGCGCGTCCACGGCGTCCTCTCGCTCGTGACCTCCGACAGCCTGCGCGAGCTGCATGCGGGCGACCTCGCGTTCGTCGAGGACCTCGCGCTGCGAGCGGCTGCGGCGGTCGAGAACGCCCGCCTCTACAGCGAGCGCGCGCGCACCGCGCAGACGCTGCAGGACAGCCTGCTGCCGGCGCGGCTGCCCGAGCTCGCGCGCTTTCGGTCCGCGTCGTCGTACTGCGCGGGCGGCACGCGCAGCACGGTCGGCGGCGACTTCTACGACCTCTTCACGGTCGACGGCGGCGTGATGGTGCTGCTCGGAGACGTCACCGGCAAGGGCGTCGACGCCGCGGCGATGACCGCGCTCGTCCGCCACACGGCGAAGACGGCGGCGCGCTTCGACGGCCGGCCGTCGGAGATCATGCGCGTCGTCGACGAGATCCTGCGCGAGCAGCCGTCCTCGCTCGTCACGCTCGTCTGCGCGCGGCTGGTGGAGTCCGAGTGCGAGGCGGGCGCGGCGGGCGCGAGCGTCGAGCTCGCCGCCGGCGGGCACCCGCTGCCGCTGCTCGTCGACCGCCAGGGAGCGGTGCGCAGCGTCGGTTGCGAGGGGCTCGTGCTCGGTGCGATCGAAGGCGGCCGCTGGTCGGATCACCGGTTCGTCCTCGGCGCCGGCGAGACGCTCCTCTTCTACACCGACGGCGCCACCGACGCACCCGGCGAGCGCGAGCGCTTCGGCCAGCGGCGCCTCGAGCAGGCGGCCGCCGGCCCGGGCGACCCGGACGCGCTCGTCGCGCGCATCGACCACGCCCTCGAGCGCTTCCAGGGCGACCGCGAGGGCGACGACCGCGCGCTGCTGGCGATCCAGTACGCGGGCCGCGCCGTCGCCGCGGCGGCGCACCCCGACTGACGGTTACGCGCGCGCGGCGATGACGTCGCGCACGGACTGGCGCAGGTGCTGGGGCTTATGGGCCTTCGCGGTCCAGCCGTCGGTCTGAAGGCGCTGCGCCTCCTGCTCCAGGCGCGACGGCGGCATGTTGGACATGAGCAGGATCGCGAGCTGCGGCCAGCGCTCGCGGATCTCGCGCACGAGCTCGGCCGGCTCGGGCACGTCGGGCAGCAGCAGGTCCAGCAGCAGGATGTCCGCCTCGCACTGCGCGAGCTCCGCGAGCGCCTCCTGTCCCCCGCTCGACGTGGACACGACCTCCATGTCGCCGTCCTCCTCGAGGACCGTGCGCAGGAAGAACTTGACGGCCCTCGCGTCGTCGCAGACGGCAACCCGGATCGTCTCGCCCATTGCGGACGGGAGGCTACTTCGTCAAGCCGTGGGAGCGAAGGAAGTCCTCGGCGATCTTCGCCGGCAGGAGCTTCTCCTCGCCGGCCTTGCGGTTGAGCTCGCGCATGACCGGCGTCGTGAGCAGCGCGCTGACGGCGTCGAGCGTCGTGGTCAGCACGGCGCCGTGCGCCTCGATCGCCTTACGGCTGATGATCGGCACCATGTGCTGCTTGTCGAAGACGCCCTTGGGGTCGGCGAGCAGCCTGTAGCGGCCGTCGAGGAGCTGGCTGTCGGTCGTGAAGACGGAGGCGACGTCGATCTTGCCGCTGTCGAGCGCGGCGTAGCGCAGGCCGGTGTTGGGGTCTACGAGCTCGGTCTTGAGGTCGTCGAGGCCGTAGCGGCGCTGCAGCCCGATCATCCCCTCGAAGCGGGTGAGGAACTCCGGCGCGGCGCCGAGCCTCGCGGCCGGCCGCAACGCCTTGAGGTCGGCGATGCTCGTCACGCGGCGCTTGCGGGCGAAGGCCTTCGTCACGGCGAGCGCGTTCTCGTTGCTCAGGCGCGAGGGCCGCAGCAGCGTGAACTTCCGCTGCTCCTCGATCGTCTTCGCGCGCAGGTAGGCCGCGTTGGCGTCCTGCGGGCGGTCGACGATCTTGTCGACCTCGGACAGCAGCACGCCGACGTACTCGGGATACATGTCGAGGAAGCCGTCGCGCAGCGCGGCGTTGATGACCTCGGTCGGGCCGACCGCGGACTGCAGGTCGACGCGCAGGCCCTTCGCCTCGAGCGCCTGCTTGTAGAGCTCGCCGATGATCTCCGACTCGGTGAAGTTCTTCGTGCCGATGCGGACCGGGAGCGTGTCGTCCGTGGTCTTGCCGTCCTCGCCGCCGCCGCCGCACGACGCGAGCGCGAAGGCGAGCGCGACGACGAGCGCGAGCGAGCGGACGGCCGGGCGCACTACGTGCCCGCCGTCACGGACGGTTGGGGCTGCGCCGCCTGCTCGTCGTCGTCCAGCTCGCCGGCCGGCATCGTGAACGAGAAGACGCTGCCCTCGCCGAGCTCGCTGGACACCCAGATCGTGCCGCCGTGCTGCTCCACGATGCGATCGCAGACGGCGAGGCCGATGCCGGTTCCGGGATAGGCCTCCTCGCCGTGCAGGCGCCGGAACGGCTCGAAGATGCGCCGCGTGTTCTCCTGGTCCATCCCGATGCCGTTGTCGCGGACCTCGAAGCGCCACATCTCGCCGTCGCGCTCGGCCGCGATCGTCACCTCGGGGTCGTCGCCGCGCGTGAACTTCACGGCATTGCCGACCAGGTTCTGAAAGACCCTGCAGAGGTTGGAGCGATCGGCGAGCACGACGGGCATCGACCCTACCCGTACGCGCGCGCCCGTGGTCTCGATCGAGCCCGCGAGCGCCTCGAGCGCCTGGGTGACGATCTGCTCGGAGCGCAGCGGTTCGACGCTCAGGGCGCCGCGGCCGGCGCGCGAGTACTCGAGCAGGTCGCGGATCAGCGTACGCGCCTGGGTCGTGGCGCCGCGGATGCCGTCGATGAGGTCGTGGCCGCCGCCGGCCTCGGGGCCGTGACGGCGCTCGAGCAGCTCGGCGTACATCGAGATCGTCGTCAGCGGCGCCTGCAGGTCGTGGCTCGTGACCGAGGCGAACTGCTCGAGCTCGGCATTCGAGCGCTTCAGCTCGGCGTTTGAGCGCTCGAGCTCGGCCTGGCCGCGCTCGAGCGAGTCGGCCATCGAGTTGAAGCCGCGGGCGAGGTCGCCGATCTCGTCCTCGCGATGCGCCGGCACGCGCGTGGAGAGGTCGCCCGCGGCGAGCTGCCCGGTGGCGGCCGCGACCTTGACGACCGGCCGAACGACGCCGCGGCGCAGGTACCACGTGCCGCCGAAGACGACGATCGTGACGAGCCCCAGCCCGCCGATGCCGAAGCCGATCGCGAGCGTCGACTGCGCCTCCGCGTCGTCCTCGCGCTTGCGCACCAGCGTGCGCTCGCGGTTGGCGAGCGCGCGCAGGTCCTTGCCGAGCGCGTCGACCCGCGGCTGGTTGTCGTAGAAGAGCAGGTTCTTCGCGGACTCGGGGTTGTCGTTCGCGATGTCGATGAGCGGCGTCGACCGCACGACGTAGTCCCTGATCTTCCGGCCGATCTCGTTGACGCGCTCGCGCTGGCCGGGGTCG
Organism: uncultured Actinomycetes bacterium; assembly: GCA_963743055.1. Lineage (GTDB taxonomy): Bacteria > Actinomycetota > Thermoleophilia > Solirubrobacterales > Solirubrobacteraceae > CADCVQ01. The sequence goes on from CAVUOK010000015.1 coordinate 129,337, forward strand.
TCGGAGACCTGCGCGGCGAGCGCGCGGTGCTGGTCGGGATAGGCCTCGAGCAGCTCCGTCACGGGCTTCAGCGGGCGGTTCGGGTAGCGCTCGACGTAGTCGCGCAGCCGGTTCTCGATCGCCAGCAGCGTCGTCTCCAGGCGGCTCGTCAGGGTCAGCGCCTCCTGCGAGCTGAACGCCAGCCGGCCGGCGTCGCGCTGGCCGGTGACGGCGATGATCAGCAGGACGAGCGTCGCGCCGAGCAGCACGGCGACCGTGGCGCTGAGCACCAGCACCCGCGTCGTGATCCGTGTCCTGAGGCTGCGTCGAAGCACGTGGGTCGATCCCCTCCCCTTGGGGCGACTCAGAACTCTACTCGCGGTCCGCCAAGCCGGGTGGCGGTGGTTCGGTTGTCCGCACCGGGGGTACGGCCAGCCGTATTGAGGTCCGCGCCTGGTGTGTCGAGAATCACAGTGTGTCTCGCAGAATCCTGATCGTCGACGACCACACCGCGTTTCGCACGATCGTCCGCCAATTGCTCGAAGCCGACGGCTACGAGGTCGTCGGTGAGGCGCCCGACGGGCGGGCCGGTCTGAGCGCGGCGCTGGCCCTCAAGCCGGACGTCGTCCTGCTCGACGTGCGGCTGCCCGACATGGACGGCTTCGCGGTCGCGCTGTCGCTGGCCGAAGAGGGCGGCGGGCCCGCCGTGATCGTGACGTCGAGCTCCGACGACCCGCTGTACCCGGCGCGCGCGGCGCGGTCCGGCGCCCGCGGCTTCGTCGCCAAGCACGACGTCTGCGGCGCCTCGCTGGACCGGATTCTGGCGGCCTGAACGCCGGCGTTTGGACGGATCTCCTCGCCCGACCGGCGCGCGTGCGAATCTTTGCGCCATGAAGATCGTGCTCGCCGACGACTCGGTCCTGCTGCGAGCCGGTCTCGCGCGGCTGCTCGAGGACGCAGGCTTCGAGGTGGCGGCGCAGGCGTCCGACGCCGAGGACCTCCTGCGCAAGGTGCGCGCGCACAAGCCGCAGGTGGCCGTGACGGACATCCGGATGCCGCCGACGCAGACCGACGAGGGCCTGCGCGCCGCCCAGCAGATCCGCCGCGAGATGCCGGAGGTCGGCGTCATGGTGCTCTCGCAGTACATCGACGAGGGCTACGCGGTCGAGCTCTTGCAGGGCAGCGCGGCCGGGGTCGGCTATCTGCTCAAGGACCGCGTCGCCGACATCGACGCGTTCACCGACGCACTGCGGCGCGTCGGCGACGGCGGCTCCGTGCTCGACCCGGAGGTCGTCGCGCAGCTGCTCGGGCGCCGCCGCGGCGACGACCCGCTGGACCGCCTGACCCCGCGCGAGCGCGAGGTACTCGGGCAGATGGCGCAGGGCCGGTCCAACGGCGCGATCGCCCGCGAGCTCGTCGTCACCGAGCGCGCGATCGAGAAGCACGTGACGAGCATCTTCTCGAAGCTCGGGCTGTCGGCGGCCGAGGACGGCCATCGCCGCGTCCTCGCCGTGCTGACGTACCTCGACGGCAACTGAGCGTTCGCGCTTGGGGGCGGCGCCGCCCGCCCGGTGAGCTCGCGCGCGCATCGGTGGCGTCGAAGGTCGTCACCGCGGAGCGCGTGGCCATGACCTTCCTTTGCCGCAGCCGGCAAAACCGGTTCGCGCGGGCGATGAATTTGCGGGGGACCAGCGGTCTGAGGGGTGTGGACAACCGCACCCCCACACGCCGGACAGCCCCATCGCAGCCATGCCCTTGCGCTGAGAACCTGCGAAGCATGCGATGCGCCCCCATCGATGTGCCGCAGGGCACCCGCGGATCCCACGAGTCCGCTGCCTCGCGCTCGCATGACGCCCCGGCGGCGGTCGGCCTCCTCCCCGACCGCCGCCGGCTGGCGCTGCGCGTCGCGCTCGCCGTCGGCGTCGTCGCCGCGGCCGCGCTCGCCGTGACCTCCCTTCCCGGCCTCGGCGACGTCCGCGACCGGCTGGCCGACGCGTCGCCCGGTTGGCTCGTGCTCGCGATGGTGCTCGAGATCGCGTCGTGCCTGGCGTGCGTCGTCGCGTTCCGCGGCGTGTTCTGCCGCCGGCTGCCGTGGCGGTTGAGCTACGAGGTCGCGATCGCCGCGCAGGGCACGAACGTGCTGCTGCCGTCCGGTGGCGCGGGCGGCCTCGCCGTGGCCGCGTGGGCGCTGAAGCGCACCGGCATGCCGGCCGAGCGCATCGGCCGCCGCACCGTGGCGTTCTACCTCTTGACGAGCGGCGTGAACTTCGCGACCGCCGCCGTGGCGGGCGCCCTGCTCGCGCTCGGGGTCCTCGCCGGTGGCGGCTCGCTCGCCTTCACCGCCGGTCCCGCGGCCGGTGCCGCGCTCGCGATCGCCGTCGTCGTCGCGCTCCCGCGGCTGCTCGGCTCGGCGGCCGGCGCCAAGGAGCGCACGGGCCGGGTCGCGCGCGCGCTGACCTGGATGCGCGGCGCGCTGACCGGCGGCGTCCGCGACGCGGGCCTGCTCGTGCGCTCCGGCAACCCGCAGATCATCGGCGGCGCGATCGGCTACATGCTGCTCGACGTCGCCGCCCTCGCCGCCGCGTTCGCCGCGATCGGCGCGGTGCCGCCGGTCGGCGTGCTGCTGCTCGCCTACGTCGTCGGCCAGCTCGGCAACCTCATCCCGCTGCCCGGCGGGGTCGGCGGCGCCGACGGCGGGCTCATCGCCGCGCTCGTCCTGTACGGGACGCCGCTGAGCGGCGCGGCCGCCGCGGTGCTCGCCTACCGCGCGTTCCAGCTCGGCCTGCCGGCGCTGCTCGGCGGGCTCGCCGTCCTGCGCCTGCCGGGCGTCGTCGAGCGCGCGCCCGACACGGGCGCGCTGTGCTCGCCGCCGGCGGCCGTCCGGCGCGGACCCGGCTGGGCTCCGGTCGGCAGCGGCGCCGTCGCCGCGTAGCGCGCCAGCGCGCAACCCTCGCGACTTCCGGGCGGCTCGGGGTCTTGTACGAGCATGGGCACACGCATCGCCTGCCTCGCCACCATCGCGCTCGCGCTGACCGCGGCGCGCGCCGACGCGCTGACGTTCCCGTCGCCGTACGGCTCGGGCCCGCGGACGGCGGTCAACGCGTCGGGGACCGCCGTCGTGGCGTGGGCCGGCCCGGCCGGCGTGCGCGCGACGGTGGGTGACCGATCGTCCGGGTTCGGCGCGCCGGCGACGCTTGCCGGCGCCGGCACCAGCGCGGCGCCACCGCAGGTCGGGATCGACGACGCCGGGAACGCCATCGTCGTCTGGGAGACGACGCGGACGGTGACGCCGCCCGGCTGCGGCAGGGATTGCTACAGCTATCCGGTGTCGACGCGCGTCCAGGCGTCGCTGCGCCCGGCGGGTGGCGCCTTCGAGCCGGCGGTCGCGCTGGCCGGCCCGCAGAGCGACAAGGGCGCGGCGGCGCAGCCGCGCCTGGCGATGAGCGCGAACGGGCACGCCGTCATCGCGTGGACGCAGGAGGACGGGGTGACGGCCTCGCTGCGCGGCCCCGGCGGCCCGATCCAGCCCCCGCAGCAGGTCTCGCCGCGCCCGTTCAGCCTCACGAGCGTCGCCGTCACCGATGCGGGCGAGGTGCTGGTCGGCGGAACGCTCGGTCAGCTCGTCGTGCGCGCCCTGAACGGATCGTACGCCGGACCGCGGACGTTCCTCGGCGCGGCGCCCGTCAGCTCGCCGGTGTTCGTCGCGGCCAACGCACGCGGAGACGCCCTGGTCGCCTATCCGGCCTCGACCGGCGGCTTCCTCGTCGCCCGGCGCCCCGCGCAGGGCGACTGGGGCGCGCCCGGGCCCTTGCCCGCGCTGCCCGGTGCCGGGCTGCGCGCGGCTGCGATGACCGGCGGCGGCGAAGGCGTCGTGACGTGGGCGCAGGTCGATCCCAAGGAGCAGCCGCTGGCCGGGGTCGTCGCTGCGATCGTGAGCGGCGGCGCGACACCGGTCGTGCAGCGGCTCACGACGCCCGGCGCCAACGCGGGGGTCGGGTTCGACGGTGGCGGGCTGGGCGTGGGAGCGGGTGGCGACGTCGTCGCGAGCTGGGATCGCCAAGGCGCCGACCTCGGCGCGCGCCGCGTCGCGCAGATCGCGATCCGCCGGGCCGGCGGCGGCTTCGGCGCGCCCATCACGCTCACGCCCGCCGACGGCGACCACACGCTGAGCGACTACCCCGACGCCGACGTCGACGCGCACGGTGGGCTCGTCGCGACCTGGGTCGACCACCATCCCGGCCAGTCGCGCCTCAAGGCGATCTGGGTCGGGACGCAGAGCGCGAGCGCCGTGACGGTCCTCGAGACCGCGGCGACGCCCGACGCGCCGATCACGAGCCTCCCGCCCGACCACTTCGCGTCGGTTCTCTTCTCGGCGGCGCTGACGCCGACCCGGCGCGGGTTCGTGGGCGTGCCGATGACATGCCTCAGCACCGACGGTCAGGTCTGCACGGGCACGATCACGCTGCGGCCCGGCGCCGGCAAGCCGCGCGCGGGCAGGGCTCGCTTCAGGGTTCCCGCGGGGCGGCCGAAGCGGGTGTTCGTGGGGCTGAGCAAGCGCACTCGCGCGCGGCTGCGCCGCGGATCGCTGCTCACGATGACGGCGACCGTCGCGAACACGAAGGCCGGCGGCGTCGCCGGGCGCCGGACGACGGCGAGCGTGTTCGTGGCCGCTCCGGCGCGCAAGACGTCGCGCTGACGGCGCGGGGGTGGGTCAGGCCGCGGCGGCGGGACGGCGAGTGGGCTCGCGCTTGCCGGCGAGGTAGTACGCGGCGACGACGCCGCCGATCGCGCCGAAGAGGTGCGCCTGCCAGGAGATCCGCTCCTGCGGCAGCAGTCCTTGCAGGAGGCCGACGCCCCAGACGACCACGACCGTCACGCCGATCGCCAGCTCGACGATGCTGCGGCTGAGGATGCCGCGCCCGACGAGGTAGGACGCGTAGCCGAACACGAGCCCGCTCGCGCCGAGGTGGACCTCGTTCGAGGGGGCGATGAGCCAGACCCCGAGGCCGCTCACGACGCCGACGACGAGCGTGACGACCGCGACCCGCACGAGGCCGCCGAGTGCGATCGCCGCGCCCATGACGGCGAACGGCAGCGTGTTCGAGACGAGGTGGCCGAAGCCGACGTGCAGGAAGGGCGCGGAGAAGATCTCGAGCAGCCCGCTCGGGTCGCGCGGATGGATCCCGTAGGCGTCGAGCGGCTGGCCGGGCGCGACGACGTCGATCGCCTCGAGCGCCCACATGAAGGCGATCATCGCGCCGACGAGCTGCAGTGCGCCGATCCGGTCCTCGCCGAGACGTTGCTTCATGGCGAGCACGCTACACATCCGCCGCGGCGGCGCGCCCCGGCAGTGCTTGCGTTCGCGCGCTGCGTAGCGTGTGGTCCATGGCCCCTCCGTCCTCCGATCCCCGCGCGGCCGCCTGGGAGGCGCGCTTCCGCACGCCGGTCATCCTGGCGGCGCTGGCGGTGCTGCCCCTGCTCGCCCTGTCGCTGTCGCACCCGCACGGCGCGTGGCTCGTCGTCGAGCACGCCGGCCACTGGGTGGTGTGGCTGACGTTCGCGTGCGAGGTCGCGGTGATGCTGTCGGTCGTGCCGTCGCGACGCGAGTGGGTCGCGGGGCATCGCCTCGAGGTGCTCGTCGTCGTCGCGTCCACGCCGCTGCTGCCGATCGCGCTCGCCGCTGTGCCCGCGCTGCGCCTGCTGCTCGTCTTCAAGACGCTCAAGCTCGCGAAGGTGATCAAGCTCGCGAAGCTCGGCAAGAGCGTGCGCGTGGTGCGGCGCAAGCTCGCGCTCGAGGGTGGCGCCGCGATCGCGCTCGGCGCCGTCGCGCTCCTGCTCGCGGGCGCGACGGTCGTCTACATCCTCACCGGCAAGTCCGCCTGGGATCGCGAGGCCCGCACGATCGCCTGCGTCGTCGCCGGCGTGCTCGCGACGTACGGCGTCAACCACCTGCGCCTGCGCCGCCAGCGCACCGCGTAGCGAGCCGGTAGAACTCAGGCATGGCTGCGTCCGACGCGACCGTCGTGCAAGCCGGTGACCGGGACGTGCGCGTCTCGAGCCCCGATCGCGTGATCTTCCCGAGCACCGAGCGCACCCCGGTTGTCACGAAGCTCGACGTCGTCGAGTACTACCTCTCGGTCCACGACGGCATCATGCGCGCGCTTGGACAGCGGCCGACGACGCTTGAGCGCTGGCCGAAGGGCGTGCATCCGGACATCGTCGTGTCGACGCGCGAGAAGGGCGGCGGCGACGCCTTCTTTCAGAAGCGGATCCCGCGCGGTGCGCCGGAGTACGTCGAGACCGCGCGGATCGAGTTCCCCTCGGGCCGTCACGCGGACGAGGTCTGCCCGACCGAGCTCGCGGTCGTCGCGTGGGCCGCGCAGATGGGCACGATCACGTTTCACCCGTGGCCGGTCCGCCGCGACGACGTGGATCATCCGGACGAGCTGCGCCTCGACCTCGACCCGCAGCCCGGGACGGATTTCGCCGACGCCCAGCGCGTCGCCACCGAGGCACGCGCGCTGCTGGACGACCTGGGCTACGCCGGCTTCCCCAAGACCTCGGGCGGCCGGGGGATCCACATCTATGTCCGGATCGAGCCGCGCTGGTCGTTCACGGACGTCCGCCACGCGGCGATCGCCTTCGGCCGCGAGCTCGAGCGGCGTCTGCCCGGCGAGGTGACGACGAATTGGTGGAAGGAGCAGCGCGGCGAGCGGATCTTCGTCGACTACAACCAGAACGCGCGCGATCGCACGATCGCCTCCGCGTACAGCATCCGGCCCAAGCCCGGCGCGCCCGTGTCCGCGCCGGTGACCTGGGACGAGCTCGCCGACGTCGTGCCCGAGGACTTCACCGTCGCGACGATGCCCGCGCGCTTCGCGGAGATCGGCGACCGCCATGAAGCGATCGACGACGTCGCACACTCGCTGCAGCCGCTGCTGGACCTCTACGAGCGCGACGAGGCGGAGGGCCGAGGCGACATGCCCTATCCGCCCGACTATCCGAAGATGCCGGGCGAGCCCAAGCGCGTGCAGCCGTCGCGCGACCGCGACCGCAAGCAGTAGCGGCCGGCGCGGCTCGGCGCGCCGGCGCGGTGGCGCCGCGTGACGTGGCCTCCGGCGGCCGGCGGCCGCGTCACGGGGCCTGCGGCAGCCGCTTCGCGCCGCGCCTTGCGCGTGGTGCGGAGGGCGGCGGCACGACCGGCCCGATGTCCCCGTCGGGCGCCTCGTCGAGGTCGACGATCACCGGTGCGTGATCGCTCGGCCCGGTGCCCTTGCGCGCGTGCCGGTCGACCCATGCGGCCCGCACGCGGTCGGCGATCGGCCCGCCCGCCAAGATGAGGTCGATCCGCATCCCCAGATCCTGGTGGAACATGCCGGCGCGGTAGTCCCAGTACGTGAACAGCCGCTTGTGATCGGGCCAGCGGTCGCGCACGACGTCGTGCAGGCCGATCGCCTGCAGGTCGGCGAGCGCGGCGCGCTCGGGTGGCGTGACGTGGGTCTGGCCGATGTAGGCGTCGGGGTCGAAGACGTCGTCGTCGGTGGGAGCGATGTTCATGTCGCCACAGACGACGCTCGCCCCGGGGTCGGCGGCGATCATGTCTCGCAACGACGCGAGCCAGGCGAGCTTGTAGCGGTAGTGCTCGGAGTCGGGCTCACGGCCGTTGGGCACGTAGACCGAGGTCACGCGAACACCGTCACAGGTGGCCGAGACGGCGCGCGCCTCCTGGTGCGGGAACCCCGGGCCGCCGGGGATGCCGGCGACGACGTCGTCGAGCCCGACGCGCGAGAGGATCGCCACGCCGTTCCACTGCGGCTCCCCGTGCGCCGCCACGGCGTAGCCACGACCCGCCAGCTCCTCGCCGAGCAGCGCGGCCAACGCGTCGTCGGCGAGCTTGGTCTCCTGCAGGCACACGACGTCCGGTCGCCGCTCGTCCAGCCACGCCAGCAACCGCGGCATGCGCTGCTTGGCCGAGTTGACGTTCCAGGTCACGATGCGCACGCCGCGCACGGTAGCGGCGCCGGCTCCTATCGCGTTGCCGCGGCGCTGAGCGCTCCTGCGCTCAGATCGCGTTCGAGCTCGTCGACCAGGGCGAACAGCCCGATCGACTCCCACGCCCGGTTGCGCTTTGCGAGCGTCACCTCCGCGAGCACGCCGTCCTCCGTGAGCTGGTTCAGCGCTCCCCGCGCGGCGGTTCCCGATCGGCCGGTCAGCCGGATCGCGTCGTCGCCGGTGACGATCGGATGCGCCGGCAGGTGCTCAAGCAGCGCAACGGCCGCGCTGTCGCTGCGGCGATGCGCGCATCGCTCGCGCCACTGCGCTTTGAGCGCGGCGATCTCGTCCGCGAGGCGGATGCTCCCCTCCGCGGCCTCGTGCGTCGCCTCGGCGAGCAGGCGCACCCAGCGATCCGCACCGTCGTCGTCGAAGCGCCACGCCGTCAGCCCGTCGACGTACGCGCGCCGGCGCCCCGCAAGCACGAGGCTCGTCGGCGGGATCACGTCACGCGCCAGGCCGCCGCGGCAGATCAGCTCGCCGATCAAGGTCCGGCCCACGCGGCCGTTGCCGTCGGCGAATGGGTGGATCGTCTCGAACTGCGCGTGCGCGATCGCCGCCTGCAGCAGCGGCGAGATGTCGCGCCGGCTGCAGAACTCGCACAGGTCATCGAGAAGGCCGGCCACGAACCGGGCGGGCGGCGGCACGAAGTCGGCGCCCGCGGGCGTGTAGGGGTCGCGCCCGATCCAGTTCTGACGCGTGCGAATCTCACCGGCGAACCGCGCCATGTGGCAGTCGGATTGCGCGATCGCCGCGTGAGTGCGGCAGATGTCGGCCACAGTCATCGGTCCCGGGTCATCCACCGCGCGCTGATACGCGTCGCGCACGGCGCGGACGTTCGCGATCGTCGCCGCGGCCGGCCCGGTCAGCCGGGCGTCAGGGTCGCCCGCCTTGACAAGCGCCCTGGCGAGCCCGCGATGCGACGGCGTCGAGATCCCCTCCATCTGGCTCGACGCGATCGCCTCGGAGCGCAGCAGCTGAACCGCGATCGTGCTCACGCCGACGCTGTCGGCATGCACCTGCGCGGCGGCGATCCGGCTCTCGGCGTCGCTGATCCCCGTCGCCGCCTCGATGCTCAGCCGAAGGTCGAGACGAGACAGCGGCGCCGGCACGTACGCCTCGATCGTGGCGGGCGCACGCGCCCGGCGCGGCCCGCCGCGCGACAAATCGGGCGTCCAGCGTTCCGAGACCAGCGAAAACCGCGCCGAATCTGATGGTTTCCGTTCGCTCGTCATCTCATACAGCAGGTTAGACCAATATCCTTGCGTATAGAGCTCCAACGCTCCGGCACTTCGCGGAAGCCGAGGACTCGCCTCATCGTCGGGCGCTAGCGACAACGCGCGAACGGCAGCGTTCGAAAGAGCCTTGACTTCGCTGCCGCGGGGTACGTAGCGTCGGCCTGCATCGCCCGCGACGAGGACGAGGTCATCCAGATCTACGCCGCGACGCGCGCAACCCTCGGGCGGATCGACGTGCTGTTCAACAACGCCGGCATCGTCCACTAGAGGGTCCCGAAACCGCCCGGTAGACCATCCCGAAATTGATCAGTAGATCGTCCCGAAATGGTACGGTCGGCAGCAGTGCTCGCCGATGGCTACCGACGCCGGATTCTTGACGACGAGCTGGACGAGCTCGTCACGGCTCTGCCAGCCATTGCCGTCGAGGGCGCCAAAGCGGTCGGTAAGACCGCTACGGCGTCGCAGCGCGCTACCACGATCCACGAGCTCGATGATCCGGATCAACGAGCGCTTGCCGAGGCCGACTTGGATCGCGTTCTTGCCTCCCCCGGCCCCGTGCTCATCGACGAGTGGCAGTACCTGCCCGCTGTGTGGGACAAGGTTCGGCGTGCCGTCGACGCCGGCGCTTCGCCGGGACAGATCCTGCTGACAGGTTCGGCGTCTCCGAGAGACACCGGAACCCATTCCGGCGGCGGGCGCATCGTCAACCTGAGGATGCGACCGCTGTCGTTGGCAGAGCGGCTGGACGCTCCTCCAACCGTGAGCCTGGCCGCGCTGCTGTCCGGCGACCGGCGAGCCATCGGCGGTCAGACCGACATGGATCTGGAGGGCTATACGGACGAGATCCTCCGGTCTGGTTTCCCCGGTCTGCGCAACCTCTCGGATCGCCCGCTGCGCATGCAGCTCGACAGCTACATCCAGCGCATCGTCGACCGCGACTTCCCGGAGCTCGGCCACCCCGTTCGCAATCCGGACGCGCTACGCCGCTGGATGGCCGCGTACGCCGCGGCCACGGCGACGACGACATCCTTCGAGAAGATCCGCAACGCGTCGACCGGCGGCGAGGACGACAAGCCGGCTCGCGGAACCGTCGTCCCCTACCGCGACGTGCTCGGACGCCTCTTCATCCTGGACCCGGTCCCGGCATGGCAGCCGACCCGTCGTCACATCCGCGAGCTCGCGTCCCCGCCCAAGCACCATCTCGCCGATCCGGCGCTCGCGGCGCGCTTGCTCGGCGCTACCGCAAGCTCGTTGCTCGCGGGCGAGTCGTCGGGGCCCGTCATCCCGCGAGACGGGCCGCTGCTCGGCGCGCTGCTCGAGTCCTTGGTCACGTTGTCGGCCCGCGTCTACGCCCAAGCGAACGAGGCGTCCGTCGGGCATTTTCGAACCCACCGCGGCGAGCACGAAGTCGACCTCGTCGTGCGACGCGCGGACGGCCGAATCGTCGCATTCGAGATCAAGACGACGGCGACGCCGAAGGAGGCCGATCTCAAGCATCTCCGCTGGCTCTCGGAGCAGATCGGTGACGAGCTGCTGGACGCAGCCGTCATCACGACGGGCAAGCACGCCTACCGCCGCGACGACGGCATCGCCCTCATCCCCGCCGCGTTGCTTGGCCCGTAGGCGGACCAAACCCCGCGGTTACTTGATCTGGTCGTACACGCTGAAGAGCGGCAGGTACATCGAGATCACGATGAAGCCGACGATCCCGCCGACGAAGACGATCATGACCGGCTCGAGGATCGAGGTCAGCGCCTTGACGGACGCCGCCACCTGGTCCTCGTAGAAGTCGCCGATCTTCGACAGCATCGTCGTCAGGGCGCCCGTCTCCTCGCCGACCTTCACCATGTGGCCGACCATCGACGGGAACACCGGCGAGTCCATCAGCGGCTGGGCGATCGTGCCGCCGGCCTTGACCGACGTCGTGACGTTCGCCATCGCCTCCTCGACGACGATGTTGCCCGCTGTCTGCGACGTGATGTCGATCGCCTGCAGCAGCGGCACGCCGGCGCCCATCAGCGCGGAGAACGTGCGCGACCAGCGAGCGAGCGCGACCTTCTGGAAGATGTCGCCGATCTTGAACGGGATCCGCAGCAGGAAGCGCTGCCACAGTCCGCGGCCCTTCGGCGTCTTCTTCCACTTCAGGAAGGCGTAGACGAACGCGCCCGTGCCGAGGATCAAGAGGTACCAGTAGCCGGTGACGATGTCCGAGATGCCCATCGTGAACTGGGTCATCGCGGGCAGGTCGGCACCGCCGAGTTCCTCGAAGACCCCGGCGAACACCGGCACGATGAACGCGACCATCGCGAGCATCACAGCGGTCGCGAACGTGAGGATGACGATCGGGTAGGCCATCGCCGACTTCACCTGGCGGCGCAGCGACTCCTCCTTCTCGAGCTGGTCGGCGATGCGCAGCAGCGAGTCCTCGAGCACGCCGCCCGTCTCCCCCGCCCGCGTCATCGCGACGAACAGCGGCTGGAAGGTCTTCGGGTGGCGCTCCAGCGCGTCGGACAGCGGCAGGCCCGCCTCGACGTCCTTGCGCACCTCGACGAGCTCCTCGGCGAGCTTCTTGTTCTCCGTCTGCGCCTCGAGCACGTACAGCGCGCGCAGGATCGTCATGCCGGACGACACCATCGTCGCGAGCTGACGCGACAGGATCGCCAGGTCGCCGATCTTGATCCGGTTGAGGAACGGGAGCTCGATGTCCTTGTTCGCTCGCCCCTTCTCGGCGATGTCGAGGACGATCAGGCCCTTGGCCTTGAGCTGGTCGGCGACGGACTGCTTGGACTCGGCGTCGACCTCGCCCTTGGCGTGCTGGCCGACGAGGTCGATCGCTTTGAAGACGAAGGTGCTCATCACATCGAGAAGGAGCCGGCGCCGAGCAGGCGGCGGAGCTCCTCCGGGGTCGAGGAACGAGCTTCAGCGAGCTTCTGCGTGATCTTGCCCGAGCGCACGAGCGTCGCCAGTGCGGCGTCCATGGTCTGCATGCCGATATTGCCTCCGGTTTGCAATGAGCTGTAGATCTGATGGGTCTTGCCTTCGCGAATGAGGTTGCGAATCGCCGGCGTCGCGAGCAGGACCTCGCAGGCCGCGACGCGCCCGGCGCCGTCGGCCGTCGGCAGCAGCTGCTGCGTGACGATGCCCTGCAGCGCGACCGACAGCTGCACGCGGACCTGCTGCTGCTGCTCGGCCGGGAACACGTCGATGATGCGGTCGATCGTCTGTGGCGTGTCCTGCGTGTGCAAGGTGGCGAAGACGAGGTGGCCGGTCTCCGCGGCCGTCAGCGCGGTGTGGATCGTCTCGAGGTCGCGCATCTCGCCGACGAGGATCACGTCGGGGTCCTGGCGCAGCGCGGCCGTCAACCCCATCGAGAAGGACTGCGCGTCCGAGCCGATCTCGCGCTGGTTGACGATGCACTTCTTGTGCGCGTGGAGGAACTCGATCGGGTCCTCGATGGTCATGATGTGCTCTTCGCGCGACGTGTTGATCTGGTCGATCACCGCCGCGAGCGTCGTCGACTTGCCCGAGCCGGTCGGGCCCGTGACGAGCACGAAGCCGCGCGGCTTCCTGGCCATCTCGTGCAGCGCGGACGGCATGCCGAGCTCGTCCAGCGACTTGATCACGGCCGGGATCAGGCGAAACGCCGCCCCGATCGCCGAGCGCTGGTAGTAGGCGTTGACACGGAAGCGCGCACGACCGGGGATCGAGTAGGCGAAGTCCAGCTGCCAATCGGTCTCCAGGCGCTGTCGCTGGTCGTTGGAGAGGATCGAGTACACGATCTCGCGCGTCATCTCGGTCGTCATGACCGGGTAGTCGTCGAGCGGCGTGAGCCGTCCACGCACCCGGACCGTCGGTCGCGCGCCGGCCGTCAGATGCAGGTCGGAGGCGTTTCGCTCGATGACCTCGAGCAGTAGGTCTGCGAAGTCAAGGTTCATTGTCGCGGTCATCGGCCTTGCCCGGCCGATGGCGTGGCTTATGCCAGCGGAATGGACGACCGTATGATCAGCCGACCGGTGGCCGACTCGACCAAGCGCTCAAGACCCGACGAGAAGGCCGAACGGCAACCCTGGCGCGTCGAGGGCGGCCGCGAGCCGGACAAGCCGCCGGGCGACCGCCAGCGGATGCCGCGGATGCCCGGCAGCCGCCGCTTCTGGTACTTCCTGCTCGCGCTGCTCGTCCTGAACGTCGCGCTCGGCCAGATCATCCCGTCGAGCAAGGACAAGCGCATCGACGTCCCGTACACGTTCTTCCGCACGCAGGTGCAGGCGGGCAACGTCAAGGAGGTCAACGCCAAGGGCGACGTCATCCAGGGGGCGTTCGACAAGCAGACGAAGTTCGAGAAGAAGTCGGCCAAGGACTTCGAGACCGTGCGCCCGACATTCGCCCAGGACGACGAGCTGCTCAAGCTCCTGCTGGCGAAGGACGTCGAGGTCAACGCGCGCCCGATCGACGAGGGCCGCGGCTTCCTCGCGACGCTGCTCATCTCCTTCGGCCCGACGCTGCTCATCGTCGGCCTGCTCATCTACTTCCTGCGCCGCAGCGCGAGCATGGCCGGCGGCGGCGCGCTCGCGCTCGGGCGATCGAAGGCCAAGCGCTACGACGCGTCGGCGACCCGCGTGTCGTTCGCCGACGTCGCGGGCATCGACGAGGTCGAGGACGAGCTCAAGGAGATCGTCGACTTCCTCAAGAACCCCGACCGCTACCGAAAGCTCGGCGCAGCGATCCCGAAGGGCGTGCTGCTGTCGGGGCCACCGGGCACGGGCAAGACGCTGCTCGCGCGCGCCGTCGCCGGCGAGGCCGACGTCCCGTTCTTCTCGCTGAGCGCGTCGGAGTTCGTCGAGATGGTCGTCGGCGTCGGCGCGTCGCGCGTGCGCGACCTCTTCGAGCAGGCCAAGAAGGAGGCGCCCGCGATCATCTTCATCGACGAGCTCGACGCGATCGGCCGCGCCCGCGGCGGCGGCGGGGGCTTCGGCGGCCACGACGAGCGCGAGCAGACGCTCAACCAGATCCTCACCGAGATGGACGGCTTCACGGGCTCGGAGGGCGTCATCGTCCTCGCGGCGACCAACCGCCCGGAGATCCTCGACCAGGCGCTGCTGCGCCCGGGTCGCTTCGACCGCCGGCTCACGGTCAACCCGCCCGACAAGGACGGCCGCCGCGAGATCCTCAAGATCCACACCCGCTCGGTGCCGCTCGCGCCGGACGTCGACCTCGACCGCGTCGCGGCGTCGACGCCCGGGATGGTCGGCGCCGACCTGCGCAACCTCATCAACGAGGCCGCGTTGATCGCCGCGCGCCGCGACCACACCGCGGTCATGGCCGCCGATCTCGCCGACGCGCTCGAGCGCATCATCCTCGGCGCCGAGCGCAAGATCACGCTGTCCGACGAGGAGCGCGAGCGCACCGCCTACCACGAGTCAGGGCACGCGGTGCTCGGCATGCTCGAGCCGGGCGCCGACCCGGTGCGCAAGGTCTCGATCGTCCCGCGCGGGCGGGCTTTGGGCGTCACGTTCCAGTCGCCGTCGGCCGACCGCTACGGCTACGACGCGCGCTACCTCGAGGGGCGGATCGTCGGCGCGCTGGGTGGGCGCGCCGCGGAGGAGCTCGTCTACGGCAACGTCACGACGGGCGCCGAGTCCGACCTCGAGCAGGTCACGAGCATCGCGCGCCAGATGGTCGGGCGCTGGGGCATGTCCGACGTCATCGGCCTCGTCTCGGTCCTGCCGGCGCCCGGCGAGGAGCAGTTCTACGGGCCCGGCGGGCCGGTGCAGGTGTCGGCCGAGACGCTCGAGCTCGTCGACCGCGAGGTGCGGCGCATCATCGAGGCTTGCTACGAGCGCGCCCGCCGGATGCTCGGCGCCAACCGCGACAAGCTGGAGTCGCTGACGAAGGCCCTGCTCGAGCACGAGACGCTCGACGAGGACGACGCCTACCGCGCCGCCGGCTTCGAGCGCGACCCGATCGACGTCGGCGACGTCACCCCGCCGCAGGAGCTCGAGGCCGGCGAGCCGGCCCCGGCGACCGACGGCTAGCGGCCTAGCGGCTGACGCGCAGGCCGGGCGCGAGCTCGGCGAGGACGTCGAAGTCGTCGTCCTGCGTCCAGACGGCGAGGTCGTGCGCGAGCGCCGTCGCCGCGATGATCGCGTCCATGGCGCCGGCGCGGCGGCGCTGTGTCCTGGCCGCGGCGAGCAGCTCGCCGAGGCGCAGGGCGACCGTCTCGTCGTAGGGCAGCGCGACGAACGACCGTGCCCGCCGCAAGGTCGCCTCGCGCGTCGAGCGCTCGTGCGGCGCGGCCCGATGCACACCGACCATGAGCTCGGTGATCGTCGCGACCGAGACTCGCGCGTCGCCGGGCGGCGTGGGGCCGAGCGGGCGCCTCTGCTCGGCCGCGACGAACACGCTCGTGTCGGCCAGGTAGCCGGTCACGACGGCATCATGTCGTCGGTCGTCAGGCCGGTATCGAAGTCATCGGGATCGGAGCTGACGCCGTTCCTCGCGGCCATCTCGGAGATCGCCGCGAGGTCGGCGAGCAGCAGCTCCGAGGGGCGGCGCTCGCTGCGCTGGACGCGCGGGACGATGTCCGCGACCGGACGCCCGTGCACGGTGAGGACGACCGGCTCCCCGGCCTCGATCGCGGCCACCACCCGGGCGGTGTGATTGCGAAGCTCGCGTACCGACACGTCCATAGGCGTGGCACAGCGTAGCACGGTGCCCACGCAGCGAGCGGCGGGGAGCCAAGTGGCGCGTTGGCGGCATCCGGCAGGCGAGCGCCCACGCATAGGATGATCGTGATGACGACTGACGACGACAGGCTGACCGCGATCAGCAGCTGGACCGACGACGAGATCCGCGCAGACGACGTTCGCGCCGCCGGCGTGCTCTACGCCGCGGCCACCCTCGACGAGCTCAAGCTCATCGAGATGGTGGAGCGGCTCAACGAGCTCAACCAGCAGAAGCTGCTGAACATCGGCGCCGGCGCCGCCTCCAACGCGCTGCACGTGTTCTGGGACGCTGCCTACAAGCGCATGCCGCCGCAGCGCCGCCTCGCCACGTACGCGCGGGTGATCGGGACGCCCGGCGCGGCGGACGACGCCGAGCGAAACGACGCCTTCGCCGGCCTGTTCGAGGCGCTCGTCACGGCGATCGCCGAAGGGTCCGCCGACGAGGTCGGCCCCGCGGCCACCGAGCTGCACGAGAACCTCGCCGAGCACACCGACGAGGCGACGACCAAGGCCGCGGTCGAGCTGCGCGCGACGTTCACCGAGCTCGCCGAGGTGCTGTCGGACATCGAGCTCCGCGCCGCCTTCCCCCCACAGGCGGCTGCCGACATGTGGGAGTTCGTCGACTACGTCATGCGCGACTGGGGCAGCAATCCCGGAGGCGTGCAGCGCACGCGCACGCTCGCGACGTCCGGAGCGACGATCCTGCGCGCGCTGCCCGAGCTCGCCGGCGGCGCGGCCGCGAGCGACGAGGTCGTCGTGGCCGCGAAGCAGTGGCTGCCGGCCAACGCCGCCGCGTAGCCGCCGGCCGACCGGCGGACCTCTACGGTGAACTTGCGACTCGCCGACGGCGCCAGTAACCCGGGTTGCCGCGGGCCTGGGCGTCTCGGCCGCCACGGTCGGGAAATGGCGGCGGCGGTTCGTCGAGTCGCGCCTCGCCGGGCTCGTCGACGAGCCGCGATCCGGGCAACCTCGCAGGATCACCGACGACCGCATCGAGGACGTGATCGTCAGAACGCTCCAGACACCGGCTGCGGCGGTCGTGGGCAGATCGTGCGGCGGCTGCCGCGGGGTCAGTCGGCGATCGCCGCGCCCGTGCCCGTGACGCGGGTGACCTCGGCGATCGAGGTCATGCCGAGACGGACCTTCTCGAGGCCGTCGTCGCGCAGCAGGCGCATGCCCTGGCGCACGGCCACCTCGGCGATCTCGGGCGCGGGGGCGCGCGCGAGCGCGAGCTTCGAGATCTCCTCGGTCACGGTCAGCACCTCGTAGAGGCCGATCCGGCCCTTGTAGCCCGAGTAGCTGCAGCGCGGGCAGCCCTGGGCGCTGTAGGCCTCCATGTCGAACTGGCTGCGGATGCCGTTGGCGCGCAGGACGTCGGAGCTGATGATCTGGCGCTCCTTGCAGAACTGGCAGAGCTTGCGCGCCAGCCGCTGGGCGACGACGCAGTCGATCGCCGACGCCACCAGGAACGGCTCGATGCCCATCTCGACGAGGCGCGTGACGGCGCTCGCGGCGTCGTTGGTGTGCAGCGTCGAGAGCACGAGGTGGCCGGTCAGCGCGGACTCCACGGCGACCTGCGCCGTCTCGCGGTCGCGGATCTCGCCGACCATGATGATGTCGGGGTCGGCGCGCATCATCGAGCGCAGGCCGGTCGAGAAGTGCAGGCCCGCCTTCGGGTTGACCTGCACCTGCGTGATGCCGTCGAGCTGGTACTCGACCGGGTCCTCGATCGTGATGATGTTCTTCTCGACGGTGTTCAGGGCGCCGAGCGCGGCGTACAGCGTCGTCGACTTGCCCGATCCGGTCGGCCCGGTCACGAGCACCGCGCCGTAGGCCTGGTGAAACGCGCGCTCGAAGCGCTCCTTCTCCGCGGGCGCCATGCCGAGCTTCTCGAGCGACATGACGACGTTGCTCTTGTCGAGGATCCGCATGACGACGGACTCGCCGTGGACGCTCGGCAGCGTCACGACGCGCAGGTCGATGTGGTGGCCGTCGATCGTCAGGCCGACGCGACCGTCCTGCGGCACGCGCCGCTCGGAGATGTCGAGGTCGCTCATGATCTTCACGCGGCTGATGACGCCGAGGACCATCCGCCGCTGCACCTGCGCGGCCTCGACGAGCACGCCGTCGATCCGGAAACGCACGCGCAGCTCGGTGCCGTTGGGCTCGAGGTGGATGTCCGACGCGCCCTGCTCGACGGCCTGGGCGATGATCTGGTTGACGAGCCGGATGACCGGCGCGTCGTCGGCGGACTCGCGCAGGTCGACGATCTCCGCGGGCGCGTCCTCGGGCTCGTCGTCGAAGAGGTCGGTCGTGACGTCGTCCAGGCGCGACAACCGCGAGATGAGGCCGTCGATGTCCTCGCGGCTCGTCACCGCGGGACGGATCTCCTTGCCGGTCAGCAGCGCGATGTCGTCGACGGCGAGGACGTTCGCCGGGTCGGCCATCGCGACGAGCAGCGTGCGCTCGTCGATGAAGCTGACCGGGACCGCCTCGTAGCGCTTGGCCGCCACGATCGAGATGAGGTTCGCGGCCTGCATGTCCGGCTGGAAGAGCCCGAGGTCGAGGTGCTCGAGGCCGTGGCGCTCGGCGACGGCGCGCGCGAGGCCGTCGGAGGTCAGGTTGCCGGACTCGACGAGCACGTCCTCGGGGGTCTTGCCGGTGCGGCGCGCCTCTTCGATCGCGTGCTGGACGCGGTCGCGCGTCGTCAGCCCGAGGTCGACGATGACGTCCGTGAGGAAGCGTGCGGTGCCGCCTGCCCGTCGCGGCTTGGTGATGCCGTTCGAGCTCTGCTCGTTGGGGACGGCCTTGAGGGGTATGGGATCGGGCAAGCTGGCCTCGGGTTAGGCGCGCACGGCCGCGCGCATGGTGTCGAGCGGAGCCGGCTGGCCCGTCCAAAGGGTGAAGCTCAACGCGCCCTGGCGTACCAGGATCTCGAGACCGTCGACGACGCTTGCGCCTCGCCTCTGTGCCTCTCGAATCAGCACCGTTCCGCCTGCCCTGTAGACCAGGTCCACCACGGTCGCGTACTCGCCGAGCGCATCGGCGTCCAGGGGCAGGTCCTTGAACGGGCTGGACAGATGGTCGAGCCCGACGCTCGTGCAGTTGACGAGGATCTCGGCCGCGACCGGCTCGGCGACGGTGCGGGCGCCGAGCTTGCGGGCGCGCTCGGGGGTGCGGTTCCAGACGGACACGTCGGCGCCCGCTTGCGTGAGCGCCCAGACGACCGCGCGTGCGCTGCCGCCCGCGCCGAGGACGCAAGCGGTCTTCGGCGGCCGGTCGCCGAGCGCGGCCATGAGCCCGGGCGCGTCGGTGTTCACCGCCGCGATCTCGCCGTCGGCGCCGAACGTCAGCGTGTTGGCGGCGCCGATCGCTCTGGCGGCTTCGCTCGCGGTCGTCGCGAGCGCGAGCGCGGCCTCCTTGTGCGGGATCGTGACGTTCGCGCCCCGGAAGCCCGACGCCCCGAGCGCCTTGACCGTGTCGTCGAACGCGTCCGGCGCGACCGGCAGGCGCTGGTAGCGCTTGAGCCCCGCCGCCTGCATCATCGCCGGCGAGCGGCTGTGGCCGACCGGCCAGCCGAGGACCCCGTAGCGGGCTGTCAGCACGTGGTGGGTGACTTGCCGCCCGCCGCGTTGCGCGCGACGTTGTAGCGCTGGCTGTCGGCCTGGAACTTCTCGAAGCTCGACGAGAACGCGTGCTTGCCGCACGTCCCCGGCTTGACGACGTAGTAGCGGTAGCTCACGCTCGCGGGCGCCGCGGCGGCGCGGATCGACGCCAGCCCGGGGTTGCCGATCGGCGTCGGCGGCAGGCCGTCGCGCTTGCGCGTGTTGTACGCCGAGTCGCGCTGCAGCTCGGACTGCTTGAGCGGCTTGGTCCAGTTGTTGAGCTCGTAGCGGATCGTCGCGTCGATGCCGAGCGGGATGCCGTCCTTCAGGCGGTTGTAGATGACCGCCGCGACGAGCTTGCGCTCGCTGGCGAGCTGCGCCTCGCGCTCGACCATCGAGGCGATGATCAGGACGTCGTAGGCCGTGAGGTTCTTGCGCTTCGCGCGCTTGAGGTCGACGCTCGCGAAGTTGTCCCGAAACGCCTTGAGCTGGCGGTCGACGAGATCCTTCGCGGGAGCGGCCGCCTTCAGCTCGTAGGTCGCCGGGAAGAGGAAGCCCTCGGTCGAGCGGGTGCCGGGCGGCGCGCCGTAGCGAAACGGGTTCAGGCGGCCGCTGAAGCGCTTGGACGCCGTCATGTAGCTGCCGGCGACGTCCTTCTTGGCGACGAGCGCGGCGATCTCGCTGCGCGAGCGGCCTTCGGGGATCGTGACGTCGAACGTGGCCGTCGTGTCGATCGGCGGGCGCTTGGTCAGTGCGTCGATCGCCGCGCCGTAGGTCATGTCCTTGTGCAGGGTGTGCGGGCCGGAGCGCAGGTCGGCGCGCTTGCCGGAGAGCGTCGCGCGAAACGAGAACAGCGCGCCCGACGTGACGACGCCGGCGTCGGCGAGCTGGTCGCCGATCTCGCGTGCGCTCGAGCCGTGCTTGATCGTGACCTTGACGGCGTCGCCCTGCGCGCTGCCGAAGGGCTGGAACACGAGGAGCACGACGACGATCACGGCGGCGAGCAGCATCAGCGCGATGAGCACGGCGACGCGGCCGCCGACCGAGCGGCGGGCGCGCGCGGGTCCCGCGGGCACGTCGCCGGGCGGGGTCACGATCGCGCGGGGCCGCGGCGTGACGACGCGCCGCACGCGCCGGATGCCGATCGGGCGATCGAGGTCGTCGCCGAGCGCGCCGGCCGGCGCGGCGGGCGGAGCGGGCGGCTCGGGCTGGATGCGCAGGACGGACGGCGGCTCGCGCTCGGACGGCGGGAGCCGGCGGGCGGCGCGCCGATCGGCCGCGCGGTCGACGATCCTTGGCGATTCGGCGGGCGGCTCCGGCGAGGCCGCGGCGGGGCGGCGACTGCGGCGCGGCGGCGGCTCGGGCGGCGGTTCGCCCGAGGCGAGGCGGCGGCTGCGGCGTGGAGGTGGCTCGCCGAACGATGTCGAGGTCGGGTCATGGAGGTCGCTGGGCGGTGGCTCGAGGTATGGGTCGTCGGCGGGCGGGCCGCCGAGCGGCGGCGCGGCGCGACCGGGAGCTTGCCCGCTCGCGGCCCGCCGCGCTTCGCGCTCGAGGCGGTCGCGCTCGCGTTGCTCGGGGGATCGCTCGCGACGCGGACCCTGGTCGTCTCGGCGGTTGCGGCTCATGCAGCTCTGGAGTTCGCCGTCAACGCTACCCGTCCTGTCGGCTCTGGCGCGCTGCGAGCCAGCCCTCCAGCAGGTGAGCCGCGGCGCGCGAGTCCTCCGAGGTGCGCGGATCGCCCGGGTCGCGGCTGGCCAGGAGCGTCGTGAAGCGCTCGTCGTAGAGCTCGACGGGGACGCCGACGCGCTCGGCCAAGCGGTCGGCGAACGCGCGCGCCTCGGCGGTCTGGGCGGAGTCGCCGCCCGACAGCGAGAGCGGCAGCCCGACCACGACGAGCTTCGCGTCGCGCTCGCGGACGACGTCGCAGACGCGCGCGAAGCCCTTGCGCGTCGCGGGCCGCAGCACCGGCTCGATCGGCGTGGCGAGCGTCCCGGTCGGGTCGCTCAGCGCGCAGCCGCAGCGCGCGCTGCCGTAGTCCAGCGCGAGGACCCGCATCAGCGCGCCGCCCACGCGGTCTTGTCGCCAATACCGCTGTATACGCGGACTATTCGACAAGACCGCGGGTGGGGCGCGCTGCTGTCGCCCGGGTTCGCCACTACTCGGCGAGCGCGGCCTGTATGACCGCGCGTGCGGCTGAGATCGCGTCGGGCAGCGCCGCGGGATCCTTGCCGCCGGCCTGCGCCATCGTGTCGCGGCCGCCACCGCCGCCGCCCGCGACCTGCGCGGCGGCCTTGACGATCGCGCCGGCCTTGACGCCGCGCGCGACGAGCGCGGGCGTGACCGCCGCGACGAGGTGCACGCGCCCGTCGACGACCGTGCCGAGCACCGTCGCGGACTGCTCGGAGAGCTTGCCCTTGATGCGGTCGGCGATGTCGGGCAGGTCCTTGGCGCTCGCGACGCCCTCGATCGACCGAGGCGACCACGTCGGCGCCTCCGACCTGCGTCGCGGCCGCCGCGAGCGCGTCGGCGTCGATTGTGCCGGCGCCGTTGGACGACGTCGCGGCCTTCGCGGCATCCTTGACCTGCTGGCGCAGCGCGGCGATGGCATCCGGAAGCTGCGCGACGTGCGTCTTGAGCAGGGTCGCGGCCTCGTGCGCCTTGGCGTCGGACGCCCGCAGCTCGGCGACCGCGGCCGGCCCCGTGAGCGCCTCGATGCGCCGCACGTTCGCCGCGCTCGAGCTCTCGCTGACGAGCTTGAAGACGCCGATCTCCGCGGTGCTGCGGACGTGCGTGCCGCCGCACAGCTCGCGCGAGTAGTCGCCGTCGCCGATCTGGACCATCCGCACGACGTCGCCGTACTTCTCGCCGAACAGCGCCATCGCGCCGAGCGCGCGCGCCTCGTCGAGGGTCGTCGTGATCGGCCGAACCGGGTCGTTGCGCAGGATCCACTCGTTGACGCGGTCCTCGATCGTGGCGAGATCCTCGGGCGAGATGCGCTCGCCGTGGTTGAAGTCGAAGCGCAGCTTGTCGGGGCCGACGTAGGAGCCGGCCTGACGCACGTGCGTGCCGAGCGTCTCACGCAGCGCGGCGTGCAGCAGGTGCGTGGCGGTGTGGTTGGCCTGGGTCGCAGTGCGCGCGGCGCGGTCGACGCGCGCGACGACCCGCTCGCCGGGCTGCAGGGCGCCCTCGTCGACCTGCACGACGACCGCCTGGTCGTCGCCGACGCGCACGACATCGGTCACGTGCGCGCGCGCGCCGCCGGTCTCGGACTCGAGGACGCCAGAGTCGGCGACCTGCCCGCCGCCGGTCGCGTAGAACGGCGACTCGGCGAGGTGCACGAGCACGCGATCGCCGGCGGACGGGGCGAGCGCGCCGACCGTCGTGCGCTGCTCGAGCGTCTCGTAGCCGGTGAAGTCCGTCACGAAGCCCGCATCGCGCGCGAGCTCGCGCGCCTGCTCGCGCAGGTCGCCGGCGGCGGCGGGGGCGGTCGGCGTGGCGGGGTCGGCGCCCGTCTCGGGAGCGTCGCCCGGCGATGCGGCGCCGCCACGCGAGCGCACGCGCTGCGCGTCCATCAGCACGGCGAACGCCGGCGTGTCGACCTCGAGGCCTTTCTCCTCCGCGAGCTCGCGCGTGAGGTCGACCGGGAAGCCGAACGTGTCGTGCAGGCGGAAGGCGTCCTCGCCAGAGATCGTGCCTCCCGACCGGGCGACGACCTCGTCGAGCAGCTTCGTCCCCTGCTCGAGCGTGCGCCCGAAGCCCTCCTCCTCCGCGCGGGCCCACAGCAGGATCGCGTCGCGCTCGCGCCCGAGCTCGGGGTACGCGGCGCCCATGATCTCGATGACCCGCTCGGCGAACGTCGCCATGAAGCCCGACGCCATCCCGGCGCGATTGCCCTGCAGGATCGCCCGCCGCATGATCCGCCGCAGGATGTAGCCGCGCGCCTCGTTGGACGGCACGACGCCGTCGGCGACGAGGAACGTCATCGCGCGCGCGTGGTCGGACAGGATCCGCAGCGCGCGCTCGTCGGGATCCACCGCAGCCAGCTCGCGGCCGAGCGCCATCAGCGGCGCGAACGTGTCGGTCTCGAAGACCGTCTCCACGCCCTGCTGGATGACCGCCATCCGCTCGAGGCCCAGGCCCGTGTCGATGTTCTTCGCCGGCAGCGGCGCGAGCGTCGTCTTGCCGCCGGCGCCGACGCCCATGTCGTACTGCGTGAAGACGAGGTTCCAGTACTCCAGGAAGCGCTCGTTCTCGCCGCCGGGCAGGTCGTCGGCCGTGCCCCACTCCAGCCCGCGATCGATGTACAGCTCGCTGCACGGCCCGCACGGCCCCGTCGGCCCGCCCTGCCAGAAGTTCTCCGAGCGCGGGCACAGCACGATGCGCTCGCGCGGCACGCCGACGGACTCCCAGGCGGCGATCGCCTCCTCGTCGGGGCCGATCCCGAGCTCCGCGTCACCCTCGAACACCGTGATCCAGATGTCCTGGGGAGCGAAGCCGAAACCCTCCAGCGACAGCTCCCACGCCGCCTCGACCGCCTCCTGCTTGAAGTAGTCGCCGATCGAGAAGTTGCCGAGCATCTCGAAGAAGGTGAGGTGGCGCGCGGTGTTGCCGACGTTGTCGATGTCCGTCGTGCGAAAGCACTTCTGGACCGTCGTCAGGCGCGGATGCGGCGGCTTCTCCTGACCGCGGAAGTACGGCACGAGCGGGTGCATCCCCGCGGTCGTCAGCAGCACGGACGGGTCGTAGGCCGACGGCACGAGCGACGCCGACGGCAGCCGCAGGTGATCGCGCCCCTCGAAGAAGCGCAGGAACGTCTCGCGGATCTCGTCGGAGCTCCCGGCCATAGCGGTCGAGGGTACCGACCGCGTTGCGGGAGAAACCCCGGCGCCCCTCACCGGGCGATCGTGGCGCACCCGACGATCGCGTCGCCCGCGAGGAAGACCGCGGTCTGTCCTGGCGCCGCGCCGTCGAAGGGCTCGTCGAGGTGGATCTCCTCTCCGTCCAGGCGACAGGGCAGCGCCGGCGAGCGGTAGCGCAGGCGGACCGCGTCGGGCTGCTCGCCGTGCATCCGCAGGCCGCGGACGCGGACCGTTCGCGTGGCAAGCTGCGCGCGCGGGCCGACGGTCACGGTGTTCGCCTGCGCGTCGGTCGCGAGCACGTACAGCGGCTCGGGCGAGCCGCCGCCGAGGCCACGGCGCTGGCCGACGGTGAAGCCGTGATGGCCGTCGTGGCTGCCGACGACCGCGCCCGTGCGATCGAGGACGTCGCCGGGGCACCGGCGCATGCCGCCGTGGCGAGCGAGGAAGTTGGCGCGGCCGGTTCCGGCGAGGAAGCAGAGGTCCTGCGAGTCGGGCTTGCGCGCGACGTCGAGGCCGGCGTCGGCGGCGAGCGCCCGGACCTCGGGCTTCGTGACGTCGCCGAGCGGGAAGCGCAGCCGTGTGAGGGCTGCGCGCGAGAGCGCCGCGAGCATGTAGGTCTGGTCCTTGGCGGGGTCGGCGGCGAGGCGCAGGAGGCCGTCGGCGGTGCGGCGCGCGTAGTGGCCGGTCGTCAGCGTGGCGGCGCCGAGGTTGTCGGCGAAGTCGAGCATCGCGTCGAGGCGCACGTGGCCGTTGCAGCGCACGCACGGGTTCGGCGTCAGGCCCTGCGCGTGCTCGACGAGCCACGGCTCGACGACCCCCGCGCGGAACTCGTCGCGCAGGTCGAGCGTGAAGTGCGCGAGGCCGAGCGAGTGCGCGACACGGCGCGCGCCGCGCACCGCCGCCGCCGAGCAGCACGACCGCTCGCCGTCGTTCTCAGGGTCCGCCCAGAGCTCGAGGGTGACGGCGACGACGTCGTCGCCCGCGACTCCTTCGCCCCGCTCGCGCGCGACCAGCACGGCCGCGACCGCGCTGTCGACGCCACCGGACATCGCGACGAGCGTGCGGCCCGCACGCGCGTCGAGCCGGCCATGCGCGCGGACGGCGGCGCCGAGCGCGCGGTGCAGCGCGTCGGAGGCGAGGTCGGCGGCGTGCAGCTTGCCCGCGCTCAGCCCGCCGAGCTCGGCGGCGATCGCCGGCGAGCCGATGCGCGCCGCCGCGATGAGCCCGGCCCCCTCGACGAGCTCGACGGCCGCGCTGGCGGCGGCGATCGTCGCGCCGCAGCCCGAGGCTTCGAAGCCGGCCGCGCGCACGCGGTCGCCCTGCACCGCGACCGAGACGCGCACGAGGTCCCCGCAGGCGGCGCCGCCGGCGGCGCCGTCGAACGCGCCCTCGACCACGCGACCGCGGCCGCGCGGGTGGCGCAGGTGGTCCTCGAAGCGCTCGTCCGGCATGACGTCGAGTCTAGATCGGGGGTGCGCACCCGGCTCGCACGCTCGATGTCAAGCGTTGCGGCGCCAAGCCGCCAGCGCCTATCGTGAATCGCGCACATCGGCGGTCGAAGGAGCTGACGGTGGAAGGACCCGGCACGGACGAGCAGCGAGCACGGAGGGATGCCCTGGCCGCCACGTACCGGCGGCGGCGCCTGACGGCACTCGGCGGGCTGATCGCGCTCATCGTCGTCGTCGGGCTGAGCCTGAACCGCTCCGCCCCGGCGGGCACGCCGCGCCCGCCCGCGATCAGTCCCGCGTACACGACCAAGCCCGTCGCCCGTGACCCGCGCGCCGCGCGCGACGACAAGGCGATCGACGACGTCCTCGCCTACACGGCGTACATCTCGCGCGGCAGCCGTCGCAGCAGGGAGGTCGCGCTGACGTTCGACGACGGTCCCGGCCCGACGACGGCCGCGCTCGTGCGCTACCTCAAGGCCAACCGCGTCCCGGCGACGTTCTTCCTCGTCGGCAAGGCGGTCGCCGAGCGACCCGCGATCGTGCGCGCGCAGTCCAAGGCGGGGTTCTCGCTCGGCACGCACACGCTGAGCCACGCCCGCCTCGGCTCGCTGTCGGCGCAGGAGCAGGCGACCGAGATTCTGGGGGCGTCCGACCGCATCACGGCGATCACCGGGCACGCCGTGAAGCTGTTTCGCCCGCCGTACGGGTCGTTCGACGAGAGCACGCTGAGCATCCTGCACGCCGAGCGGATGCTCATGGTCCTGTGGAGCGTCGACACGAAGGACTACGAGGCGCGCATGGCCAAGCCCGTCGTCTACACCGCGCTGAGCGGCGCGCGGGCGGGCTCCGTCGTGCTCATGCACGACGGGCCCGGCGCGCGGCCCAAGACGCTCGCCGCGGTGCGCAAGATCGTGCCGGCGCTGCGGCGCGAGGGCTACAACCTCGTGACCCTGCCCGAGCTCCTACGCGACGACCCGCCGCCGCGCCACCAGCCGCAGCCGCGCAGCCTCGCCGGCTGACCGGGCTTCGAGCCCGCGCCGCGCCCTCAGTGCCCGCCGTGCGCCGCCTGGCCCGCCGCTTCCGGCGCCGGTCGCGTGCGCTCACCGCGTTGTCGCACCTGGACGGCCGCCATCATCCCCACGTCCTCGTGCTCGAGGATGTGGCAGTGAAACACGAACCAGCCCGTGTAGTCCTCGAAGCGCTGGCGAATCACGACACGGCCGTTGACGAGCTTGCCGTTCTCGACGTGCTGGCGCGGGATGTTGACCACGTCCTGATGGCCGTTGGCGCGAACGCGCTTGCCGTCGACGCTCATCACCTGAAAGCCGTTGACGTGGATGTGGAATGGATGGTCGTACTCCGACTCGTTGATGAGCGTCCACTCCTCGACCGTGTTGACGTACGGGGCGTCCACGGGCTGCATGCCCGGAGTGAACGGCTTTCCGTTGATCCGGCCGTAGGACCCGGTGAACGGCGGGACGTAGGAGAACCTGTAGGTGTGACGGTGGTCGACCCGCACGTGCGAGAGGTCGGTGCGTGCGGTAAGGCTTCGCGGCAGCTTCGCCCGCGGGAGCACCGGCCCCGACGACGGGGTCACCGAGATACTCGCCAGGGTCTCGGTCTTCGCCGGCATCGGCTCCCGACATCTGCGCGTTGGCCTCGCCGTGCAGGTGGACGTGGTACCAGTAGGTGCCCGGCGGGTGGTTGGTCGGCAGGTCGACGACGGACTCGTACGTGTGGCCGTCGTCGAACGTGCGAAAGACGTTGTCGGACAGGCCCGACGGGCTCACGTGGAGGCCGTGGTAGTGGATGTTCGTGGGCCGCCCCGCGCCGGAGAGCCCCTTGCCGAGGTCGTTGACGAACGTCACGTGGATGCGGTCGCCCGGGCGGACATGCAGCGTCGGCCCGACGAGCGCCGCGGGATTGTCCGCGGGGGCGTCCAGGTTCTTGTACGTGAACGGCAGCGCGCTGAGCGGCGAGCCGGAGACGTCGATCGTGCGGCGGCTCGCCTTGAGCTCGACGTTGAGCGTGCCGCGACCGCCCGCGCCGTGCGCGCCCGACCGGTTCGCGTGAAGCTGCGGCGGATCCTTCAGCGCCAGGCAGGGAACCGGGTTCCAGCCTGAGATGGTGGCGGGCTTGCACTCCGATGGTGAAGCCGGCGTCGCGGCGACACCGCTGCCGATCGCACCGCTTCCCCACAGCACCACCGCAACTGCAGAGGCAGCACCGATCGCTGCCAGAACTCGTCGCACCACAACGCTCGCCCCCCGGCTCATCGTTTCCCCTTGCGGCGACGCTACATGAGCGCGTAGCTCAGATGTATTAAAGTCGGAGGTCAGGTGGTACCGGCACCGCCGCCGATCATCTCCAACTTCTACCGAAAACCAGCTAATCGGTGAGCCGCGTGACTCAGCGACCGGCGAGCGCGTCGCCGACGGCCTGCGCCAGCTCGCGCGGCTCGCTGAGACCGGAGATCACGCGGGTGTGGCGCTTGCGACCGATGATGACCGTCGTCGGCGACTGCGCGATCTTCACGCCCTTGGTCACCGAGGGGTACTTCGCGACGTCCTCGATCCGGGCGACACGCACGACGACCTTGCCGTCGTGGCGATCGAGACCGCGCAGGGCGCCGCGCGTCGCGATGTCGTCGGCGGCCTTCGCGTTCCAGAAGAGCAGCACGACGACCTTGCCGCGCTTGACGGCCTGCACGACGGCGGCGTCACCGCGCGCGGCGCGCGTCCGCTTGGCGGCCTTGGCCGGTGCCCCGCCCTGCGACGACGTGGCCCGCGGCGTGGCGACGGCGGGCGGCGTCGCCGGCGTGGCGGCGTCCTGCGCGGGCGTCGCGGCCTGGCCGGCGGCGGCCTGCAGCTTCGCATTGGCGCCGTTCGAGATCGCCGCGGCCTGCTCGGCCTGCGAGATCGCCTTGGTCGGGGCGAGCGGGGTGCTGTCGACGTCGACCGGCTGCGGGCGCAGCGCGACGATCCAGAGGGTCAGCAGCGCCACGGTCGCGGCGAGCACGATCAGCAGCGGGCGCGAGACGTGGTCCATGCCGGGGGTGTCGGCAGCCCGCCAGCCCGCGCCAAGCGCATCCCGCGCGGGTCGAACAGCCGTCCGCTACCGCGCCGGCGAGCCCGCGGCAGCCTGGCGGCGACCCCGCCGGCTGGGCGGCGCGCTCCGGCTTACGCGGTCTTCGCGGGCGCGGCGAGCGGGCGCAGCCCGAGCTCGCGCAACTGGGCATCGTCGACCGCGGCCGGGGCGCCGGTCAGCGGATCCGACCCGCTCGCGGTCTTCGGGAAGGCGATCACGTCGCGGATCGAGTCGCGGCCGGCGAGCAGCGCGACGATCCGGTCGATCCCGAACGCGATCCCGCCGTGCGGCGGCGCGCCGTAGCGCAGCGCCTCGAGCAGGAAGCCGAAGCGCCGCTGCGCCTCCTCTGAGTCCATCCCGATGATCTCGAAGACCCGGCTCTGCACCGCCGGGTCGTTGATGCGGATCGACCCGCCGCCGAGCTCCCAGCCGTCCACGACGAGGTCGTACGCGCGCGAGCGCAGCGCGCCCGGATCGGACAGGTCGCCCGTGGGCGCCGTGAACGGGTGATGCAGCGCCGTCCAGCCGCCCGCGTCGTCGCGCTCGAACATCGGGAAGTCGACGACCCACAGCACGTCGTGGCGGCCGTCGGGCACGAGGTCCCAGCGCTCGGCGAGGTCCAGGCGCAGCGCTCCCAACGCGGCTGCCGCGGTCGAAGCCTTGTCGGCCACCGCCAGCAGCAGGTCGCCGGGCGAGGCGCGAAGCTCCGACGTCACCGCCGCGATCTCCTCCGCCGACAGGAACTTCGCGATCGGCGAGCGCCACGTGCCGTCGTCCTGCACGAACGCCCACACCAGGCCGCCCGCGCCGTAGCGCTTGGCGACGTCGGTCAGGCCGTCGAGCTCCGAGCGCGGCACCTCGCGCTGCCCGGCGTTGATCGCGCGCACGACCCCACCGGACCCCAGAACAGAAGCGAAGACCTTGAACTCCGACCCGCGCAACGTGTCCGACACGTCCGTGATCTCCAGGCCGAAGCGCGTGTCGGGGCGGTCCGAGCCGAAGCGCAGCATCGCCTCGTCGTAGGGCATCCGCAGGTAGGGCGGCGGCGGCACGTCGAGGCCGCCGACCTCGAACACCTTCGCCATGAGCCGCTCGTTGACGTCGATGACGTCGTCCTCGTCGACGAACGACATCTCCAGGTCGAGCTGCGTGAACTCGGGCTGGCGGTCGGCGCGCAGGTCCTCGTCGCGAAAGCAGCGCGCGATCTGGAAGTAGCGCTCGTAGCCGCCGATCATCAAGAGCTGCTTGAAGAGCTGCGGCGACTGCGGCAGCGCGTAGAAGTTGCCTGGCGTGTTGCGCGCCGGGACGAGGAAGTCGCGCGCGCCCTCGGGCGTCGAGCGCGTGAGGATCGGCGTCTCGATCTCGAGGAAGTCCTCCGCGTCCAGGCCCCGCCGGATCGTCTGCACGACGTCGCTGCGCAGCACGAGCGCCTCGACCATGAAGCGCCGGCGCAGGTCCAGCGTGCGATGGCGCAGGCGCAGCGTCTCGTCGAGTTCGATCTCCTCGTCGAGCGGGAACGGCGGCGTGAGCGACTCGGCCAGCAGCTGCATGTCGGCGGCCGCAAGCTCGATCTCGCCAGTCGCGAGATCGGGGTTGACGTTGCGCGCCTCGCGCAGCACGACGTCGCCCGCGACCGACACCACGTGCTCGCCGCGGAGCCTCTCGGCGGCGGCGAACAGCTCGGCGCCGTTCTCCGGGTGGAAGACGAGCTGCAGGATGCCCGAGCGGTCGCGCAGGTCGATGAAGATGAGCCCGCCGTGGTCGCGGCGCCGGGCGACCCAACCCGCGACCCGCGCCGGTGCGCCCGCGCCGGCGGCCGACAGGTCGCCGCACCACGCGTCGCGGTACGGGTTGGCGCGCGGCGCGCGCTTCACGACATCCCCCGCTCGCGCAGGATCCGCGTGACGACCTCGCGCGCTGCGACGTCCCTCTGCTCACCAGACAACATGTCCTTCAAGACTGTTCCCCCGTCGTTGACGATCGCAACGTAGCGGGCGCCGAGCCGGTCGCCCTGCTTGAGCTGGCCCTTGCGCGAGCGCCCGGCGAGCTCCATCTGCACGTTCATGCGCGCGTCGCGCGCCTCGGCGGCAACCCCGAACGCCGCCACGCGCTGGGCGTCGCCGTCGAACGCGACGTAGAGGTCGACCGGCGGCGGTGCGCCCGGCTGGTCCGGTCCCGCCAGCAGGATCCGCTCGATGCCGGCCGCCCATCCGCAGCCCGGCGTCGCCGGCCCGCCGAGCTGCTCGACGAGCCCGTCGTAGCGCCCGCCGCCTGCGACGCCGCTCTGCGCGCCGAGCGCGTCGGAGGTGAACTCGAACACCGTGCGCGTGTAGTAGTCCATGCCGCGCACGAGCGTCGGATCGACCTCGTAGGGCACCGCGGCGCGGTCGAGCAGCTCGCGCACGGCGGCGAAGTGCGCCTTGTCGTCGACGTCAAGATGATCGAGGAGCCGCGGCGCGTCCTTCATGATCTCCCGTGTGTTGCGGTCGCCCGAGTCGAACGCCCGCAGTGGGTTGAGGTCGATTCGCGACCGCACCTCGTCCGAGAGGCCGGATTTGTTCGCGCGGAGGTAGGCCTGCAGCTCCTCGCGGTAGGCGGTGCGCGCGGCGAGCGTGCCGAGGCTGCCGAGCCGCAACCGCAGGCCGCCGACGTCGAGCTCGCTCAGCAGCGTGGCGAGCAGCAGGATCGTCTCGGCGTCGACGGCCGGGTCGTCGGAGCCCAGCACCTCGGCTCCGATCTGCCAGAACTGGCGGTAGCGCCCGGCCTGCGGCTTCTCCTTGCGAAAGAAGCTCGACAGGTACCAGAGCTTCACGGGCCCCGGCAGCTTGTGCATGCCGTGCTCGACGTACGCGCGGCAGATCGGCGCGGTGCCCTCGGGGCGCAGGGTCACGGAGCGCCCGCCGCCGTCGTCGAACGTGTACATCTCCTTCTGGACGATGTCGGTCGACTCGCCGACGCCGCGCGCGAACAGCTCGGTGGCTTCGAAGACCGGCGTCTCGATGCGCCGGTAGCCCGAGCCCTCGAGCACGCGCCGCGCCGTGGCCTCCAGCGACGCGCGCGCGTCCGCGGCCTCCGCCAGCACGTCGGACGTGCCGCGCGGTGCCTGGATCTTCTGGCTCACCGCTGCGAGAGCTCGCGCAGAAACGGGTTGGTCGCGCGCTCGGCGCCGAGCGTCGTGATGCCCATGTGGCCGGGGTAGACGGCCGTGTCGTCGTCGAACTCGCCGACGAGCGCCGCGATCGAGGCCAGCAGCGTCGGCCAGTCGCCGCCGGGGAGGTCGACGCGGCCGACCGAGCCTTCGAACAGGACGTCGCCGGAGAACAGCGCGTTCTCGCCGCGGACGGCGTACGTCACGTGGCCGGGGCTGTGGCCGGGCGTGAAGCGGACGTCGAACGTCATGCCGGCGAGCTCGAGCGTCTCGCCGCCCTTGACGGTGTGCTCGGGGTCCCAGGACTCGAACGGGCCGAAGCCCGGCCACGGTACGAACGCCATGATGTCCTGCAGGACCGGCACCTCGAGCTCGGGGCAGTAGACGGGCGCGCCGGTCGCTCGCGCGAGCGGTGCCACCGCGCCGACGTGGTCGAAGTGCGTGTGCGTCAGGAGAATCGCGTCGAGCTCGAGCCCCTGGCGCTCGATCGCCTGCAGGAGGCGCGGGGCCTCCTCCCCCGGGTCCACGATGACCGCGTGCGTGCTGCCGTCCAGCCGCGCGAGGAAGCAGTTCTCCTGCACCGGCCCGACGGTGTAGGTCTGCACGTCCATCACGCGTCTCGCTTCTTCGCCGCCATCTTCTGCTTGCGGTTGTAGACGAAGTGGTCGGTGTAGTAGCCGAGCGGGACGTAGAAGACGAAGACGAACGCCGTCAGCGGGATGGCCTTGACGGGGTCGGTCTTGAACAGCAGGACGAGCATGACGCCGAACACGATCGCGGCGAGCGCGGCGCGATTGGCCGCCGAGCGCCACGTCGGCGGCCGGTTCAGCCGGTCGCGGCGAGCCTGCGCGGCCGCCTCCTTCTCGGAGCGCTTGATCTCCTCAGCCGTCGGCTTTCGCCCCGTACGGCCGCGCGCCTCGATGACGCCCGCCGCGTTGCCACGATGCTTGCTGCGCCGCTTCTTCTTCGTCTGCGCCATAGGTGCCAGGGAGGTTAGGGGTTTCGGCGCGTGTCGCCCTCGACGGGCCGCGCCGGTGGCGTCGGCAGCGCGGCCCGGCGGGTGCGTGCCTGCATCCCGCGCCCTGCCACGGCGCCACCGCAGTCGGCGTCAGCCCGCCAGCGCGTCCTCGACGGTGCGGCGATTGCGCACCGCGACGGCGGTCGGGAAGGCTTCGAACGCGGCTTGCGGGGCGAGGCCGACGAGCTCGCAGCCGGCGACGTCCGCGTGTCTCGCGACGGCCTCGACCAGGCGCGCGAGCGGCACGGCGACGTGGTCCTCGACGTTCGTCGAGACCTGAGCGACGCCGCCGCGGGCTGCCAGCTCGAGGCCGAGCGCGCGGACGCCGGGCAGCCCTTCGGAGCCGCCCTCGCGGATCGCGGCGGCGATCGCGCGCGCGTCGTCGATCGTCGCCGGTGCCGCGAGCTCGACGTTGAAGGCGACGAGCGGCGGCCGCGCGCCGACGAGCACTGCGCCGGCGCGAGGATCGAGGGCGGCCGGGCCGGCGGCCGCGGCCTGCGCGCGCGGGCCGAAGTCGGGCGCGATCTCGCCGGCCGCCACCCGCTCGGCGAGCCTCGCAAGCCCGCCGCGCCGTAGCTCGGCGCGCGTGCGCCCGCCCGCGAGCTCGCCGTAGAGGAAGACCGCGAAGCCGGCGCGGCCGAGCTCCTCCCCCGCGACGAGCGCCTCGGCGCACGCGGCGCCGCGCCGCTCGGGGTCGAGGTAGACGACCGGCGCGACGTCAAGCGCCCCGACGTGCGGGTGGCTGCCGCGATCGGCGCGCAGGTCGATGCACCGCACGCACTCGCGCGCGCCCGCGACGAGCGCCGGCGCGACCTCGCCGACGCGCGCGGCGAGCGTGTACACGGAGCGGTGATGGTCAGGATCGGCGTGCGTGTCGAGCAGCCGCGCGCCGGTCGACGCGAACGCCTCTCCGATCGCGGCGATCGCCTCGCCGTCGCGCCCTTCCGAGACGTTGGGGATCGTCAGGAGCGTGTCGGCGGGCGCGGTCATCGGCCGCTGACCCTCTCACACGCACGCGTACACGGCTCCTCTCGGGCCATCGCAGGCAAGCCCCGCGATACGCTGAGCCCGGCGAGCATCGGGACTCAAGGAGCTACGTTGACCGAATACCTCGTGATCTACGAGCCAGGCGACGACAACTGGGGCGCGTACGTCCCCGACCTTCCGGGCTGCATCGCCACCGGAGCAGACCGCGCGGAAACCGAGGCGAACATGCGCGAGGCCATCGCGGCGCACGTGGCCTTGCTTCGTGAGTACGGCGAAGAGGTACCTACGCCACTCGGCCAAGCCGGATACGTCCGCGCGTAGTAGCGCTCAGCCAAGCAGCCAGCGGCCGGCGTCGAGGACCTGCGTCGCGCCGATCCGCGAGCTCGGCGCGATCACGACGACGTCCTCGTGGACCGGGACGGTCACCGTGCCGCCGATCCCGGCGCTCGCGCCGAACGCGACGTGCGCCGTTCCGAGGATCTTCTCGTCCTCCAGCGTGTTGCCGGTGAGCGTCGCGCGGTCGTTGGTGCCGACGCCCAGCTCGGCGAGGTTGCGCCCTAGCGGACCGTGGGCGTCGAGGTGCGCGAGGAAGGCCGCCGCGCCGTCGCAGTCGCCGTCGCCCTCGGCTGCG
This sequence comes from uncultured Actinomycetes bacterium, assembly GCA_963743055.1. Taxonomy (GTDB): domain Bacteria; phylum Actinomycetota; class Thermoleophilia; order Solirubrobacterales; family Solirubrobacteraceae; genus CADCVQ01. Next base: position 164,111 of record CAVUOK010000015.1, read on the forward strand.
GCGAGCACGCCGTCGCGCACCGTGAGCAGCACGGGCGGGTCGGCCAGGGCACCGAGGATCGACGAGGCGGCGATCGTCCCCTCGCCGCCCGCAGGCGATGCGAATCCCTCGCCGCACGGCAGGTTGCCGAACGCGCCGCGCGCCGTGAGGTCGCCGTCGTCGGCGATCGCCAGGCGGCCGCGCAGGTCGAAGCGCATGTCCGTCCCCCGCTCACACGTCAGATGCGCGTCGTCGGCGTCGCGCAGCAGGTCGGCGACAGCGTGGCAGCGCCCGCTCATCGCATCGAAGTCGGCGCTCATGAGGCGCGCGAGCAGGTCGGCGGTGACGCCTGGCATCGTCGCGCCGCGGGCGCCGCCCTCGGTCGCTCGTTTGCGCGCGCTCGTATGCGAGAGGGAGGGCAGGCACGGCGCGATGAACACGTCGGCGGCGGCGAGCGCGCCCGCGACGGTGGACGGCGGCTCGGTCCCGCGCGCCGGGTTGGGCGGCAGGAGCATCAGGACGGGGTCGCCACCCGCGGCGCGGGCTGCCTGCAGGAGCGCGTCGCCGAGCTCGGCGTTGCCGGGGTCGGCGACGACGAGCACCGCCTCCCCCGCGCCCACCCTCAGGCAGCGCTCGACGACGGTCCGAACCGCTTGGTCGAGGTCTCCCATGGTCCGGCGCGACGCTCGGGCTCAGCCGGAGATGATCGCGACCTTGATGCGCCCGGGCCTCGAGCTGGTGAGCTGCGCCCCGACGGTGACCGTGCACTCCTTCGCGCCGGAGATCGGGATCGGGATCGCGCGGGTGTCCGGCGGGCGGGTGCGATAGCGATCCTCGCCGATCTTCGTCCCGCTCTCCTTGTAGCAGGCGAGCTGGTAGTCGACGGTGACCTCCTGCTTGGGCGCGGCGCTGACGCGCACCGAGATGCTCGACGGGTTCTTGATCCGCCCGCGGCCCTGGGCGACGGCGTACGTGCCGACGCTGCGCGCGGTGTCGAGCGTGCCGGCGCCGCTGACGACGGGCGCGGGCGTGACCTTGCGCTTCTTGGCCTTCTCGATCTCCTTGTCCGTCTTGCCGGAGTCGCCGGACTCCTTGGCGGTCGTCGCGCCGTCGTCGCCGCCGCCCTCGTCGTCGCCGCCGAGCGCCACGAACAAGGCCAGCCCTCCGACGACCAGGACGACCAGGACTACGGCCGGAATCGCGATCAGGGGATTCGCTTTGGCCTGCTCGAACAGGTTCTTGATCGGGTCTGTGACCTTCTTCACGCGGTTCCCTCCGTTGAGCTGCGACACCCGGCGGCCCGGCATTCTGCCGCCATCGGGCGACACGCGCCAGCTCCTACCCCCGGCAAGGCCAACCACGGCTACACTTCGGCGCCCCGCCGGAGTAGCTCAGTCGGTTAGAGCAGCGGAATCATAATCCGCGTGTCGGGGGTTCGAGTCCCTCCTCCGGCATCGCGAAACCCCTGCAAAACAGAGATTTCATGTTCTGATCTCTGAAGGCTCCTGCCAAACAGGTACCGGATGGGTACCGAACCGGGCCTATCGGCAAGCCCTTGACACTCGGATTGCGGCGAGCGCTCCTGAAATCCCGGTCGGCAGCCCTCCCGAGTTGGTGGCCATGGAGAAGGGCGTTGAGCGCAGCGTGCGCGTCGGGGCTGCCGTCGCGCATACGTTCGCCGGCGATCCAGTGCCCGCCCGCTCGGGTGAGGTAGCGCAGGTTCTCATCGGAGCTGAAGCCGCGGGCAACGACCGGCACGACCCGCCCCAGCCGCCAGCCACGCATGTCGTCCTTGACTTCTTGCAGGACGGACAGGTCGTTGGCCCGGCCACACCCACACGCCGACCGGGATGCACTCGCTGGTGACAGCGAGGCCGATGATGACCTGCGGTAGATCGGGGCCGATGGTCCTTGGAGCGCCCGTAGGCGCGAAACGCGGGCTCGCCGTCCTCGCCCGCGGCGTCGGGCTCCTCACGCTCGCAGTAAGTCGAAGTGGTGTCGAAGAACAGCAGGCCCGACCTGGAGGTTCAACAGGTCCGCGCACGCGAAGAACACCGGCCTCGTGGACCTTGCCCTCCGTAAGCGCGTTGCGGCTCGGTGCGCGCGGGTTGTTCCCAGGCCCGCGGCGAACCGCAGGCGCCGAGGGCGCCGGGTGGGCACTCGACCTCGCTCTCAGCCCGAGAACGTTGGCGATTCGCGGGGCCGACGACACCTACGGGAAGCCCATTCGAAACGGTGGGCTACTCCTTCACGGGCCGGTTCGACGCCGTGCGATCCTGAGCAACCGCATGACGAATCACGGTTGGGCGACATTCCCGGATTGCCGCCGCCGCGCTCGTCCGAATCTCGAACTGCCACCGACCGGTCACACAGGCCGATCCCAGAAGCGCAGCGCGCGACACTGCGACAGGAACGACTCCACGGCCGCGCCGTCGGCGACCTCGACGATCCCTGCGTCCGCCCCGGTGTCGAGGCCGGTCGCGTCGAAGAGGGCCGTCGCGTCGATGCCGTAGCCGATGAACTTGGCGTGCGCGTACGCGTCCGTCACGAAGTCTCGGGCCGCCGGCATGCCGACCAGCTCGGCGGCGCCCTTGCTGGAGGGCAGGAGCAGCACCGCGTCGTAGAGGACCGAGGGGCCGCCGTCGACCTGCTCGTCCGCCGGTCGCCGCGATCCATCGCTCGTCTCGAAACCGCCGATCGTGGGAGCGACGAACTCCACGGTGACGCCCTCCTCCTCGGCCGCCGTCTCGAGCGCGGCGAGGATCCCGGCATCCGCGCCGTCGGACACGAGCACGCCGATCTTCCGGCCGGCCAGGCTGTCGGGGCCGTTCTTCAGGATGCTGAGCGCGTCTGACGGCGCCAGATCCTCGATCGGCGGCCGGGCGGGCTCGCTCGCGCCGGGCAGCTCCTGCAAGCCGAGGCCGTCGGCGACGTGCTGTGCCAGGTCGGCGTGGACGTTTCGCAGCCCGGCGACCATGCGGATCCGGATGTCCTCTCGCTCGACCTTGCTGAGCTCGAAGACGAACGCGTCGACGATGTGGCGCTGCTCGACCTCGGTCTGGCTGATGTAGAACTGTCGCGCCTGGCTGTAGTGGTCGGCGAACAGTTCGGCGCGCAGCCGCCGCTTGGCGCCCGCCTCCTCGGCGGGAAACGAGTGAAAGCCGTTGGCGGGGTCCTCGCGCGGGCCACCTTCCTCGCCACTCCACGAGTTGGGCTCGTAGTTCGCGCGCGTTACCGGGTTGCGCGTGGCCATGTGGCCGTCCTGCTGGAAGGTCGCAAACGGGCACTTCGGCGCGTTGATCGGCAGGTGCGTGAAGTTCGGGCCGCCGAGCCGCTTCAGCTGCGTGTCCAGGTAGGAGAAGTTCCGTCCCTGCAGGAGCGGGTCGTTCGTGAAGTCGACGCCGGGCACGATGTTCTGCGTGCAGAACGCGACCTGCTCGGTCTCGGCGAAGAAGTTGTCGACGACGCGGTCGAGCACGAGGCGCCCTACGATCCGGACGGGCACGTCCTCCTCGGGGATGATCTTCGTGGGGTCGAGGACGTCGAAGGGGAACTGATCGGCGAACTCGTCGTCGAAGAGCTGCAGCCCGAGCTCCCACTCGGGGAAGTCGCCCTGGCCGATGGCGTCCCACAGGTCGCGCCGATGGAAGTCAGGATCGGCGCCGTTGATCTTCAGCGCCTCGTTCCAGACGACCGACTGCAGGCCCTGCTTGGGCTTCCAGTGGAACTTGACGAACGTCGACTTCCCGTCCGCGTTGACGAGCCGGAACGTGTGGACGCCGAAGCCCTCCATGAACCGGAACGACCGCGGGATCGCCCGATCGGACATCGCCCACATCAGCATGTGCGTCGACTCCGGCATGAGCGATGCGAAGTCCCAGAAGTTGTCGTGCGCGGTCTGGGCCTGCGGGAACCCGCGGTCGGGCTCCTGCTTGGCCGCGTGGATCAGGTCCGGGAACTTGATCGGGTCCTGGATGAAGAACACCGGGATGTTGTTGCCGACGAGGTCCCAGTTGCCCGCCTTCGTGTAGAGCTTGACCGCGAACCCGCGCACGTCGCGCGCGAGGTCGCCGGAGCCCTTGTTGCCCGCCACCGTCGAGAAGCGCACGAACGCCGGAGTGCGCTCGCCGGCGCGCTGGAAGAGATCGGCGGCGGTGAGGTCCGCGAGTGGCTCGTAGTTCTCGAAGAAGCCGTGCGCGCCGTAGCCGCGAGCGTGCACGACGCGCTCGGGGATGCGCTCGTGATCGAAGTGGAAGATCTTCTCGCGGAAGTGGAAGTCCTCCAGCGCGGCCGGACCGCGCTCGCCGATCCGCAGGGTGTTCTGGTCGTCGCCGACGACCACGCCCTGCTGCGTCGTCAGGCTCGGCCGGCCGTCGCCGGCGACCTGATGGGTCTCTCCGCCGTGGCCGCGCTGCACGCGCTGATCGCCAAGGTCGACCTCGTTGTTGCTCGCATCGTCAGCCGCCATCGTTCCTCCCTCACGCGTCCACACCCGGATCCGGGATCGGCGCTTACCCGGCGCCCGCGCGGGCCGAACGTTCGATCCGGCTCACCCGAAGCGGGGCAGGACCTCGCGCGCGTAGAAGTCGACGAAGCCGTCATGGCCCGGGCCGATCTGGCCGACGTACACCTCGTCGAAGCCGGCATCGACGTAGGCCTGGATCGCCGCGACGTGCTCCTCGGGGTCGGGACCGCACGGCAGCGCGTCGGAGATGTGATCCTCGGTGACGAGCTCGGTCGCCTGCTCGAAGTGGTGCGGCGACGGCAGGACCTGCGCGAGCTCGCCCGACAGCGCCTCGTTGGGCCACAGCCGATGCACGGTTCGCACGCACTCGTCGCGATCGGGTCCCCAGCAGACCTTCAGGCCGCCGGTGATCGGACCGCGGCCGCCGTGCTCGCGGTAGGCCTTCACGGCGTCGGCGTCCGGGCCGACCGTGACGAAGCCGTCGGCGATGCGGCCCGCGAGCGCGATCGCCTTTGGCCCGAAGCCCGAGACGAGGATCGCCGGCGGCTCGTCGGGCAGCGAGTACAGGCGCGCGGACTCAAGCGTGTAGTGCCGGCCGTGGTGGCTCTGAACGCCGCCCTGCCACATGAGCCGGATGACCTCGACGGCCTCTTCGAGCATCTCCAGGCGCACGTCGGCCTGCGGCCAGCGCGCGCCGAAGATGTGCTCGTTGAGCGCTTCGCCGCTACCGACGCCGAGCCGAAAGCGCCCCGGCATGAGCGTCGCCGTCGTCGCCGCCGCGTGCGCGACGATCCCCGGATGCGTGCGCACGATCGGGCACGTCACGGCGGTCATCCAGCGCATCGATCGCGTCGCCTCGGCGACCGCGCCGAGGACCGACCACACGAACGGGCTCTCGCCCTGCGCGTCGGTCCACGGGTGGAAGTGATCGGAGATCCAAGCCGAGCGAATCCCGGCCTCCTCCGAGTGGCGAGCCGCGCGCACGATCTCCAGTGCGGAGCGCTCCTCGCAGGAGAAGAAGATGCCCAGCTCGGTCATCAGCTCTCGCTGTAGATGAGCGTTTGCATGGTGGGCCCGAGTACCCCCGTTCGTCACGGCGCGAAACCGCGCCCGAGGCATGCGGCGCGCGCTCGCTGGGAAAGCGGGCCGCCATGACCACCACACCTACACGCGACCTCGCCGTCGTCACCGGCGCCTCGAGCGGCATCGGCTTCGAGCTCGCCAAGCAGTTCGCCGATCACGACTTCGACCTCATCGTCGCCGCCGAGGACGATGCGATTCACGCCGCCGCCCTCGAGCTCGCGCAGCTCGGGGTGAGTGCCGAGCCGGTGCAGGTCGACCTTGCGACCGACACCGGAGTCGAGGACCTCTACACCCGCATCGCCGCCGCGGGACGCCCGGTCGAGGCCCTCGCGCTCAACGCCGGCATCGGCGCAGGCGGCGCGTTCGCGACCGATACCACGCTCGAAGACGAGCTGCGGCTTATCGATCTGAACGTTCGCTCGACGGTTCATCTCGCCAAGCACGTCGTCCGCGACATGGTGGACCGTGACCGCGGCCGGATCCTGTTCACGTCGTCGATCGCTTCGACGATGCCGGGCGCCTACCAGGCCGTCTATAACGCGTCGAAGTCATTCGTGCAGTCGTTCGCGCTCGCACTGCGCAACGAGCTCAAGGACACGGACGTCACCATCACCTCGCTCATGCCCGGCCCGACGGACACCGAGTTCTTCGAGCGAGCCGACATGCTCGACACGAAGGTCGGGACCGACGACAAGGACGATCCCGCCGACGTCGCGCGCGACGGCTTCGAGGCGCTCATGGCCGGCGACGAGCGGGTCGTCTCGGCCTCGCTGAAGACGAAGCCCCAGGGCCGCGGCAGCCGGCTGCTGCCCGACAGCGCGAAGGCCGCCATGCATCGCAAGCTGGCCGAGCCCGGCTCGGGCGATCGCTGACGGACGCGGCGAGCGCTTCGCGTCCCGTCGACGGCGCCCGAGCGGACGGGACGACGTGCGCGAGGGCGTCCTCGAGCGCATCGCGAGCGCTGCGTAGATCGCGAGCGCGCACAGGCAGACACCGACGATCCCGGCGAGCCCGCAGGCGAGGTCGGCGTCACGAGCGCGATCGACGGAGCATTGCTCGGCGAGGATCCCCGCGGCGTCGGCGCCGGTCTCGCGGGTGTTCTACGTGCTGGGCTGCCCGTTCATCTGGTAGATGCCAGCGCCGGGCCGGCCGATCATCCCGCGTAGGAGGCGCAGGTTGTTGACCTGGCAGGCGGCCGCCGTCGCCTGGGTGGAATGATGAAGCCTCGCAGGACCGTCGAGAGCAGGTGGTCCCTCGTCCCTCGTCCCGAGCAGCTCGGCGGCCTCGACGAGGCGAGCGGGCGCGACGTCGCAGATCTCGGCGGCGCGGCGCGGCGTGTACGGCTCGACGATCGCGCACAGCTCGTCGAACCCGAGCGTTTGATCGGCGACGTAGCGCTCGTCGATCCAGCCCCTGGCGATCACCTCGGCCAGCAGCCCGTTCATGAGCGCGATGCTCGTGCCGCTGCGCGGGGCGAGATGCACGTCCGCCTCGCGCGCCACCGGCGTGCGCCGCGGATCGATGCACAGCATGCGCGGAGCATCCGCGCCGCGCCTGCGGTGGAGCATCCGCGACCACAGCGCTGCGTCTCCGCGACGTTGTGGCCGAACAGCGCGATCGCGTCGCGGTGATCGATTTCGGCGTACGAGCCGGGCTGGCCGTCGGTGCCGAAGCTCGGCCTTCGACGCCGCCACGGCCGTGGCGGTGCACAACCGCGTGTTGCCATCCATGTGCGGCGTGCCGATGCCGGCCTTCCCGATGACCGCCAGCGTGTAGCACTCCTAGCAGCAGCTGGCCCGTGATGTAGAAGCCGAACCGTCCCCAGCCGCCGGACGCTCGAGCAGCGAATGGGAGCGCTCGACGATGCGACCCATCGCCGTGTCCCAGTCGGTTTCGACGAGCTTGCCGCCCTCGCGCATGAGCGGCCGTGTCAGGGTCCGGCGATCATGAGCGCGCACCAGCCGTAGCAGTCCTTCGGGGTCCAGCCGGCCACCGTTGACGCGATCACCCGCGCGGCCTCGGACCCCGACCATCGACCGTCGCGGACGGCGATGTCCATGCCGTCGCCGCTTGAGTGCGGCGTCGACGCCAGCTGCACCCAGCGCTCCACCGCTCCTCGTGGACGCCGTCGTCGTCGAGGCTCGTGTCGAGCCGCTGCGGCCACGGCTGGCCGGCGCGTACGGCGTGCGCGCGCCCCACGGGTCGGCAAATCCGATCGGGACCCGACACGGCTGCCGTCACATAGCGCTCGCCGCCACGCCGTGGTCGCACTCGGCGATCTCGCGCAACCGGTCGATCGCCCGGCGCAGGATGCGCGAGATCTGCATCTGGCTGACGCCCAGCAGCGCGCCGATCTCGGCTTGCGTCAGATCCTCCTCGAAGCGCAGCCGCAGGACCAGCTGCTCGCGCGGCGAGATGCCGCGCATGAGCCGGTCGACGACCGCGCGCGACTCCGCGTCGTCGAAGCCGTCGTCCAGCGCGCCGAGCTCGTCCTGCAGGACGGCGCCGTCCCCGAGCTCGCCGCGCGAAGCGTGCAGCGACAACGTGCTGTAGGCGCCGCGCGCCTGCATGGCTTCCAGCACGAGCTCGTCGCGCTCGCCGACGGCGTCGGCGAGCTCGCCGACCGTCGGAGCGCGGTTGAGCTGCGTCCCGAGACGCTCCACGGCGCGGTCGACGCGCAGCACCAGCTCCTGGACGTCGCGCGGCGGGCGGACCGCCCACCCGCGGTCGCGGAAGTGGCGCTTGATCTCACCGGCGATCGTCGGGACCGCGTAGCTCGAGAACGCCGTGCCGCGCGCCGGATCGAAGCGGTCGATGGCTTTGACGAGCGCCATCGACGCGACCTGGATGAGGTCTTCCATCTGCTCGCCTTTCCTCTCGTAGCGCAACGCGATCGAGCGCGCCAACGGCATGAAGCGCTCGACCAGCTCCGCGCGAGCGCGCGGGTCACCACGATCGCGCCGGTCGAACATCTGGCGGTCAAGACGGGTGCGCTGCGCGATTTCGGTACAGCGTGTACCGGTGCGCCGCTGGGACAGATCTGGCATCGGAGAGACCTCCTCGACGGTTAGCGTGATGACGCTCCATGCGAGGGCCGCGTGCCGCCTTGATTGATCAGCAGCGCGCGCTCCATCGATCCGACAGATCCGTCAGCGGTGAGACCCGCTTCCGGCTGGCGAGAACCCTACCCAACCCAGCGCTTGCGTCAACCCGGGTCGTCCTGTGCGGCGATCGGCAGTGCGCCATCCATGGATGGCGCCAAGATGAACGTCTCGACGGCGTAGTCCGGCTCGACGCTGTTGGCGCTGAGGAACGCGGCCACCTTGCGTTGCACGATCTCCTCGACGCCGGCGATGAGCTCCTCGGACATGAGCTCCTGAAACGCCCTGCGGGTGCCCAGCACGAGGTCCCGCTGCCCGCTGTCGAGCAGGCTGGACTCCGGTTTGGTGAGCAGGTCCCGCATGACGATCGTGACCATGTCGTCGTTGAAGTACGTGCGCGTCTTTCTGGGACCGCGCCCCGCATGCTGACTCAGCAGCCGGATCGCGAGGTTGGAGATCGCGGACGATCTCGAGGTGGCGGGGACCCGTCGGTGACCGTCATCCGTGCTCTCGTTCCTGTCCCCTGACAGAGGGCAGCACGCCCGACGCAAGGGAACGATGCGCCTGCACGCGTGCGCCCCTCGCGTCCGTCCAACCGGAGTGCGGGTCGTCCGAGCGAAGCTCGCGGTCATTCAGCGTAGCGCGGCCCCCGGGACGGCGACCGCGGACGATCACGATCTCCTCCTCGAGGCTGCCGGGCGCGACGCGGCCGTCGGCCCACAGGCTGCCGGCGCTCGCGCATGATCGGCCCGAGCGTGCCGCGGTGGCGGAACGCTACGTCGACGCGACGATCGCCATCCACGACGCGCTGCGATCCAGGCTGCCAGAGCTCGCCGCGCTGGCGGCGGCCGCCCCGTTCCACGCGGGACGTGACAGCGGCCTCGCGTCGGTCCGCCCGGCGATCTCGCGGCTGCTGCCGCGCCAAGGCGTCCCGCCCGCGCTGCACAGCCCTGAGCACTTCGCGGCGCAGCTCGCGCGGCGCCGGAGCGGGAGTCATGCCCGAGCCCGGGCGCTGGCGGTGGGAGCTGAGGCCGCATCCGGCCCACGGCACGCTTGAGGTTCGCGTCTGCGACGCGCAGTCCGACGCGGGCGGTGTCGGCCTGCTCGCGGGGGGTCATCCACGCGCTCGTCGCGGACCTTGCGGCCCACCACGTCGCGGGCGAACTGCCGCCCCCCGACGAGGACTGGCGCATTGGCGAGGACCGGTGGTCGGCGTGCCGCAGCGCGCTCGGCGGAACGCTGGCCGACCGCGTCGAGTCGGTGTCGGATGCGCCACTTGTGGCGCAGGGTCCGGCGGGCGGGCCGTCTTCAGCCTGACATCCACGAGCGAGGCGTCGCACCGCGCCGCTTCGAGCGCATGAACCCGTCCTGAGCCGGGAAAGCCAACGGCAGCGACGGTCGTATGAGTGAGCGGACGTCGTGGATGCTGGTTCCTGTCAAGCGGCGCACGTCCCGAGCCGACGCGGCCGACAGCAGGTCGGAACTCGACTTGACTGGAGCCTGCGTGAACTACCTGTCGCCTCGCATCCGAAGGGTAAGCCCGCGTCGGCGCGCTTGTGCGCTGTGCGGGCGCCCGATCATCGGTGGCCAACGGATCACGAACATCAACGGCAGCGCCGTGCACGTCACATGCAAGGGGACGGGCTGATGCTGTACCGGCATTGTCCCCGCTGCCGGCTGGCGATCCGCTGCAGGGCCAGCTACCTCACCCTCGAGCACTGCCCGCGGTGCCTTGGGCGCGCGGGCATCCTCACAGCGATGTTCACGTCGCCGCTCAATGCACTGGAGCTGCGCGATACCGCAACGGACGGTAACCCCGCCATCGCCGCGCATGCAGCCCGGGAGACCCATGCGCCCCGGCCGGTGCGCACGGTGCCGAGGCCCGTACGACGACCCCGTCCTCGGCCGCTGAACGCCTTGGCGTCGACCGACGACGACGTGACCGACATCGGAGCCTGAAGGCCGCGAACGGACGAGCCCGCCGATGGCGAGCCCGCCCGTGTCGCGGTCGCCCGCTAGACGATGCCGACGGCGTCGTCGCCCTCGGTCGTTCCCGCCGCCGGGCCGGCCACGCCTTCGCGTTGGGATCCGGCGGACGTGTCACCCGTTCCGCTCTTGATGTCAGCGTTCTTGAGCGCGTCGGCTCGCGGGTTGTCCTCCGGCGCCGCATCGGGTGCCGGGCTGCGATGGTCGGCGAGTGCTTCGTCGAACATGAGGCGCTCCTCTGTCGGATGCGCCGCCCGATTACCCCTGTTCGCGCGACGCTCAACCGTCAAATTGATAGTAAGCCGGGACGTGTGTGACGCATGAATATCGCCGTGACGCGAAGGGTAAGTCGAGCGCCGCAAACCACACGAGGAGGCCTCATGCCCGATCAAGAAGGCAAGACGAAGGGTCCGGGGACCAAGACGCCGGACCAGGCCTACAAGGAGGGTCGCTCCGAGGACGTCCAGGAGGGCTCGCTCGAGGCGGATACCGGAGGCGCCGGGGTGCAGAGGTCGCGCCTGCCCGAGGGTGCGAACGAGAAGGGCACCGCGCAATCGGGCGGTTTCGCGGGGCAGGAAGCCGACGACTCGCCGGATGCCGGCACCGTCGGGACGATCGCCGACCGCGGCGACCCGTCGCCGCACGAGGGGCACGCCGGCAACGCGACGCCCGGCGCGAGCGCCAGCGACGTCTCGCGCATGGACGATGCGCCCGACCAGCAGAACGCCGCGCCGGGCGCGGCGGTCGACTCGCAGGGCTTCGGCCAGCACGGCGACCAGGACGTCACCGATGTCGACAGCAAGCAGCAGCATCCGCGGACGCCGTCGGACATGGGCAGCCGCTAGCGCGAGCGCATCGACATCCTTTCGCGCGGCGGTCGCTCGGGTCGCCGCGCGAAGGTGCCCATACAGCGCACGCGACCGCTAGGATTCCCGTGCCGATGCGCATGTTCAAGCGCATGGGTGACGTAGGAACCCTCGGGGACGTTCGCCGGCTCGCGCTGTGGCCGGGGCTGCCCCGCGGTACCCGCTAGAGGTCGCGGATGACCAAGGAAGCGCCTGAGCAACCCCGTCGCGGCCACCGGGTCGCGGATCACATCGAGGCCGGCCGGCTGACGCTGCACTCGGAACGCGACGGAGCGCTGCACACCATTCGCCTCGAGGGCGAGATGGACATCGCCAACGCCGCCGACGTCGAGCGCGAGCTTCTGAGGGTGGAGGCCACCAATGCGCTGTCGATCGTGCTCGATCTCTCGACCCTGCGCTTCATAGACTCGACCGGTGTCCGGCTGCTGCTGTGCGCGTACGACCGCTCGTGTCGCGACGCCAACCGTCTCGTGCTCCTCCGTGGCCCTGCCGCCGTCCAGCGCGTCTTCGAGCTGACCGGCGTGGTCGACCGCCTGCCGTTCGCCGACTGAGCGGCGATCCGTGGGATTGCCGCATGCGACCCGCCGGGTATGCCGCGCGCAGCGTCGCGACAACCAGGAGGACGACGATGGCAAAGGACCACGGTTCAAGCGTCAAGGACGACAAGCAGTACGAGGGGCTGCGCAAGAAGGGCATGAGCAAGTCGCGCGCGGCCGCGATCGCCAACGACCCCGACTCCTCGAGCAAGGGCGGCAAGGCGTCGGGCGGTGGCAAGAAGCGCGACACCAAGAGCCAGGGCGGGACCAAGGCCCAGAAAGCGGCTGCCGGACGCAAGGGCGGCAAGAAGAGCAGCTGAGAGGAGATCTCACGACAGCCCGGGGTCGGCGAAACCGCGCGGACGCCTATGCCGCGAGGAAGCTTGCGACATCGCGCAGGTCGCTCGCGAGCGTGGCGCGCATCCGCTCGCGGGCAGCGTGGTCACGCGCACGGAGGATCGCCGACGGGTGCGCCGTCGCGATGACGTGCTCGGCGAGGTCGCAGTCAAGGCGCCGCCCGTGCGCCTCGCCGAGCTTGAACGACGGGCCGATCAGGGCCTGGCCGGCGGTGGCGCCGAGGAGGACCAGTGCGCGCGGGCGCACCGCGGCGAGCTCGGCGCGCAGCCACGGGTTGCACGCGCGGACCTCCCAGCGGCTGGGCTTGCTGTGGATGCGCCGCTTGCCGCGCTCCTCGAACTTGAAGTGCTTGACGGCGTTGGTGATGTAGACGTCGTCGCGGGCGATGCCGGCTGCGTCGAGCGCGCGGTCGAGCTCGCGGCCAGCGGGACCGACGAAGACGTGCCCGGCGCGGTCCTCCTGGTCGCCCGGGATCTCGCCGACGAGCATCAGCTGCGCCGTGCGGGGACCCTCGCCGAAGACCGTCTGCGTCGCCGGGGCGTGAAGCGGGCAGCCGCGGCAGCCGGCCGCGGCCGCCCGCAGGGTGCGCAGCGATCGACTCGACGGGACATAGCAGGACGCGTCGGGCTTCGCCTGTGCCATGCGCGGGCCGGTACCCGATTTCACGCCCGCGGCCACGGGTACACGCGCCACGCAGCATTCGGCCGCCGCGCCCAGCCTCCATCGCGGACGCGCGCGCCGGAGCCCACACCACCGCAGTCCCGAGACGACGAGGAGAGGCGAACCATGGCGACGGAGAAGCAGCGCGCAGCGGCCAAGCGCAACGTGCGCAAGGCGCAGGCCGGCGCGAAGAAGCAGCAGACGCTCAAGAACCTGCCGTCGCGCACGCGCACGGCGCTGGGCAAGGAGGCGGCCGCCGTGCGGCGCGGTGACGAGCCCACGCGCAAGGATCTCGAGTCGCAGGCGCGCAAGCTCGACATCAAGGGACGCTCGAAGATGGGCAAGGCCGCGCTCAAGCGCGCGGTCGCCCGGGCGAAGGGCTGATGGGCGCGCCGACCGTCGCCGACGCCCTGCTCGCGCGCCTGCGCGAATGGGGCGTCAAGCGCGTCTACGGCTACCCGGGGGACGGCTCCAACGGGCTGAATCTCGCCTTCCACGCCGACGACGCGCCCGAGTTCATCCAGACGCGCCACGAGGAGCTCGCGGCGTTCGCCGCGTGCGCGCACGCGAAGCTCACGGGCGAGGTCGGCGTGTGCATGGCGACGTCGGGGCCCGGTGCGATCGACCTGCTCAACGGCCTCTACGACGCCAAGCTCGACCATGCGCCCGTGCTCGCGATCGTCGGCCAGCAGCAGCGGATGTCGCTCGGCGGCAGCTATCAGCAAGAGGTCGACCTCGCGTCGCTGTTCAAGGACGTCGCATCGGAGTTCGTGCAGGTCTGCATGACGCCCGAGCAGATGCCGCATCTCGTCGACCGCGCGCTGCGCATCGCGCTGGCCGAGCGCACGGTGACGTGCATCATCGTGCCCGCCGACGTCCAGGAGCTCGACGCGTCCGAGCCACCGCGGGCGCATGGCGCGGTCCTGACGAGCCTCGGCTACCGGCCGCCCGTCGTCGTGCCGGCCGACGACGAGCTGCGCCGCGCCGCCGCCATCCTCAACGCTGGCGAGAAGGTCGCGATCCTCGCCGGCCGCGGTGCGCGCGACGGTGCCGCCGAGGTGCGCGAGGTGGCCGAGCTGCTCGGCGCGGGCATCGCGAAGGCGCTGAACGGGCGCGCAGTGATCTCCGACGAGCTGCCGTACGTCACCGGTCCGATCGGCCTGCTCGGCTCAAAGCCCTCGGCCGACATGATGGACGGCTGCGACACGCTGCTCATGGTCGGGACGGGCTTTCCCTACTCCGAGTGGCTGCCCGAGCCGGGCCAGGCGCGCGGCGTGCAGATCGACATCGACGCGCGCATGCTCGGCATCCGCCACGCGAACGAGTGCAACCTCGTCGGAGACGCGCGCGAGACGCTGCGCCGGCTCGTCCCGCTGCTCGAGCGCAAGCAGGATCGCTCGTGGCAGTCGGAGATCGAGGACGGCGTCGCGCGCTGGTGGAAGATCCTCGACGAGCGCGCGCAGCTGCCGGCCGACCCGCTGAACCCGCAGCTGCTCTTCAGCGAGCTCTCCGCGCGGCTGCCCGACCGGGCGATCCTGCTCGCGGACTCCGGATCGGCGACGAACTGGTGGGCGCGCCACCTGCGCATGCGCGACAGCATGGATGCCGCGCTGTCGGGCACGCTCGCGACGATGTGCCCGGCGGTGCCGTACGCCCTCGGCGCGAAGCTCGCCTTCCCGGATCGTCCGGTGATCGCGTGCATCGGCGACGGCGCGATGCAGATGCTCGGCCTCAACGGCCTGATCGACCTCATGGCCTATGCGGATCGCTGGCGCGAGCGCGACCCGCGCCTCGTCGTGCTCGTCCTCAACAACCGCGACCTCAACCAGGTCACCTGGGAGCAGCGCGTCCTCGCGGGCGACGCCAAGCTCGAGACCAGCCAGGTGCTGCCGCCGTTCGACTACGCCGCCTTCGCCGCGCAGATCGGGATGGAGGCGATCCGCGTCGACGCGCCCGAGCAGGTCGGGCCGGCATGGGACCGCGCGCTCGCCGCGGACCGCCCGGCGCTCATCGACGCCATCACCGATCCCGAGGTACCGCCGCTCCCGCCGCACATCCGCGCCGAGCATGCGAAGGGCTTCGCCCGCGCGCTGCTCAAGGGCGATCCGGAGAGCGGCCGGCTCATCCGCGAGTCGATCAAGGGCAAGCTCGCGGAGGTGCTCACGCGCTGATGCAAAGCAGTGCGTGCCATACGCGACCTTGCCGTCCGACCGGTTGGCTCGTCGACCCAGGCGCCCGGCAGACGCCTGAGCGGCCCATCAGCGATGACTTTGCATGGGGTTCCTCCTCGGTGTACGCGTACTCGCGCTCTTGCAGAGGTCGCCTCCACCGTCGCGCAGCGGCATGCCGTCCCACAGGCTCTATAGGGCCGGTGACGGTCAGAGTGCCTACCACTATCCGACAGTGCGATCCAGCACGCCAGCTGGTGTTTGGCGTCCGTGACGATGGGCATCCCGGCCCGTGACCCCCGAGAACACGTGCGCCCGCCGACGTCCCCTCCCGCGTCGGCGGGCCCGCACACGGCCTGCGCGCGTGACCTTCATCGCGAAGACCGTGCGAGCCGGATCACGTCAGGACCGCCGTGCCCCTGGCCATCCCGTCGGCATTGCTTGGCCAACGTCCACGTGCGCGCTCTGCGCACCGACTTCGCGACACCGCGTCGCCAAGGGCGACGTCGTGTGGCGCGCTGCGAGCGCCGTCAGCCTTCGGTCCCGGTGACGTCGTGCGGCGATCCGACCGGCTTGGATTCCGGCGAGCCGCGCTGGCGCAGGTATATCGCCAGGACGGCCATCGAGCCGACCGCGAGGAACTCCGACTGCCAGTTCTGCAACGTGGCCTCCCAGAAGTGCGCGGTGCCGAGAAACTGCCAGTACCCGAGAGCATGCTCGCCGTGCACGCGCTGATCGGCGTTGTAGTCACTCCAGCCGGTGACCGACTGCGCGAACCACGATCCGAGCCAGATCGTCGCCATGACGAGAACCAGCGAGTTGGAGTAGATCCACAGCCGCGCGCCGCGCTCGCGCGCCCACGTCGGCGAGTCGTCGGTCGCGTACTCGCCCACGAGCTGGTCGCGGTCGCTCTCGCGACCCTGTTTGCCGAGCTGTTTGGACTCCGGCGAGCCCTTCTGCACGAACCAGACGGTGAGCAGGATGTACAGCGTGAACTGCAGGTACTCCGACTGCCAGTTCTCCATCACGGCGTTGCCGAAGCTCGAGGACACGAGATAGCGCCCGAGCGAGATCGCGTGCTCGTGATGGCTTGCCGCCTCGTCGTTGAACTCGTGCCACCCGGCCCACGCTTGGCCGGCGAGGGCTCCCACGAAAAGTCCGAGGAAGACGATTGCCAGGCTGTTCTCGCGCCAGAGGCGACGCATGCTCACCCGTGCGTCACGCCTATGACGATGGAGAGCGCCAGCCCTGCGACGATCACGCAGCCGTAGATCAGCGTGACGAGCTTCACGCGTCGCGCCTCGTCGTCAGAGATGCTGTGGGCGCGCGCGGTCAGGTCCCGCGCGTACCGCGACGCGATCGGCCGCGGCGAGCAGCAGGACCGCGGCGACAACGGCGACGATGAAGCCGAGTACGTTGAGCTCCATCACATCTCCGGTGCCGAGCAGGTTCGCGATGCTGCCGCCGATGAGCGAGCCGACCACGCCGAGGACGAGAGTCCACGGCAAGCCGATACGTTGCTTGCCCGGCAGGGCCAGGCGCGCCAGCAAGCCAATGACGAGTCCGGCGACGATGAAGCCGATCATGGGATGCTCCTCAAGGTATGGGCGGGCACGCGGGGCTGCAGCGCCTCATACCCCTCCCCCCGGCTGCGGCAATCGCGGTCCGAGGACGACGGCACGTGCTCGCAACCTCGGCTGTGTGATGGCCTGAAGCACAAGCGCAGCAGGTCCTCGGCGCAGCACATGTCCAATACGCGTTGGACGGCGGCCGGGCCGGGGATGAGCGAGAAGGCGTGGCCATTGCGTTGAGCGCAGCGATCCTCGTCGAGGATCAGCGCGACGCCGCGTAAGTCCATGAATGTGAGCTGGCGCAGGTCCAGCACAAGCCGCTTGAAGCCAGCGTCACGCAACTCGCTGATCCGCGCCCGAAGTTGCATCACCGTCGCGAGGTCCAGGTCGCCGACAGCAGCGACATGGACGACATCGCGCTCGGGATGGATGTCCACGCGAAACGTCGCGAGATCTGCGTCTGTCTGATGATCGTTGGCGGGCACCGGGCGGCTCCTCTCTCGACAACAGGTGGTTGTGATGAGGTGCCGGCCCTCCCCGGCCGGAGAGTGCGGGCTGCCCGTCATGGACCGCAGACCACGCCGCCCGGCCGCAGTCCAACCGTGGCGCGATGCTCAGGATAACGCTGCGGCAAGCGCTGCGGCAAGGCCCAAGGCTTGCGTTCTCGCACTACGCGAGGCCAATGGCTGCTCAGCGCGCGCGGCCGCCGGGTGCTATCGCGACGGCGGCGAAGCGAGCCATACACCTCGCTAGGCTTTGGCAACGCGAGTCTCGCTTTGCCGGATAGCTGCCGGGATGAGAGGGAGGCGCGGGCCGCGCGGGCGGGTTCTTCTCGTCTCCCTCCTACTTTTCGCGGGTGCCCGCTTTCCAGGAGGGACGCGAGACCGGAGGCTGGCATGGCCAGCACCCAGACAGACCAGCCCGTGAGCGGCTCACGACACGCCGCGATCTTCAATCTGGTTGTCAGGACGCTGAGCGACTACACCGGTCGAGGACCGACCAGAGCGCGAACCTACATCGCGGGTGACCTCGTCAGCGTCGTCCTGCAAGACACCCTGAGCAAGGGCGAGCGCAGCCTCACACAAGACGGCCTTCAGGATCTCGTCCTGACGATGCGCAAGGCCTATCAGGGCACCATGCGACACGACCTCATCAGCGGCGTCGAAGGCATCTTGGGACGCAAGGTCATCGCATTCTTCAGCGACAACAACGTCGAGCCGGACATGGCGCTCGAGGCGTTCCTGCTCGCACCCGATCCCGTCAGCCCATGCGCCGACGGCGCATCGGCGCCGACAACGACGCCCGGCGAAGCGATCACGAACCCCTGAAGGACCTTCCGCGCGATCCGTGCGCCAGACCGACGGGGATCGTGACGCAGAAGGTCTGCGACAGCGGCCACCGGCCTCGGCGTCGCTCGCCAACACAACGGTCCGAGCGATGCACGACCGTTCATAAGGGTAGTCGTTCTCAACTCAGGGGTCGGGCGTGGGCAGGACCGACTGGTCGAGCGTTGCCCAGTGTCGCTTGAGCGCGGATGGCGGATCAGCCGAGACGCTGGCCAGCAGTTCGAAGACCCTCTGGCCGACGTCCGCCCAGCCCATGGGATGTTCAGGCGTACGATCCGGCCGTCGTCGTGTCGCACCATGAGCACGCGGTGATAGCGCTCGTGAAGGCTGACGCCCTTGAACCACTCGATGACGCTGAGCTCGACGAGCGGTGACTCGAATAGCACAGTCATGTGTCCGCGCATGGAGGTGTGGTGAAAGAGCAGGCGTCGATCGGTGATCGACAGCGCTCCTTGCTTCATGCGAAAGCCGTGATGGTCCCCCAGATCGCGAATGGCAGCCATCGCGTGCCGTCATGCGGAACCAATGTCGCCTGCGTCAGCGTCATCCGTGACTCGCCCAGCGCGAGATGGGGTGCCGTCGCGATCGCGTACTTCGGGCCCCACGCGTCTCGAAGCCCGCGAAGCCGGGGTGCGGCGTTCTCGGTGATGATCGCCGTGATGGACGTGAGCACGCTCTCGTAATCTGACGCTGCGATGGCCTCGGCGACCTTGACGGCATGACGAGCGTCGGCCATCGGACGGTAGTCGGTGACGGATTCGATGATGCCTGTCGCCAAGTTGCCGGTGCGGATCGATCGCACGCGTTCGATCCCCGTAGGGCCACACCGAGCGACGTCACAGCCATGACGGCGACGACCACCTGGAGGTAGAGCCCGCCGGACATGGTCACGAACCACACCGTAAGCGCGTCGCCTTCACCCCGGCGAGCCGAACCGTCCAGCGTGGTCCCTGTCCACCTTCGTCGGCCAGCCAAACGCGCGGATCCAGCCGGAGCTCGGACATGTCAGACAGCCGCGCACTCGTCCGCGCCGCACCCCGCGGGTTATAAGCCAGCGGCCGTGCGCTTGAGTGGCTGGACGCCAAGTGCTGTTTGTCGCCTCGCGGGTCGGGATACACGGGCGCCACCCCTTGACGGCTATGCGAAAGGACCCGCCTTATGGCTCCGTTTGATCTCGCGCAGTTCGATGCATCCGGTGATATCCGGCAGGTCGCCGACGACGCCGGCCTGATGGATGAAGGCGACACCCGCCGCAAGCTGCTCAGGGACGCCGGTATCACCGTCGCGGGCGGCTCGATGCTGATCGGCATCCTGTCTCCGTTGGAGGCGTTCGCGGCCGCCGGTGGCGCGAAGGGCGCCTACGCGACGCGTAAGTCCAAGGCCAACGATCTGCGAATCGGCAACTTCGCCTTGACGCTCGAGTACCTCGAAGCCGAGTTCTACAAGCAGGCGCACGCAAGCGGCGCGCTGACCGACCCCGACATCTCGGGGTTCGCGGGCAAGCTCGCCGAGCACGAGGCCGCGCACGTCAAAGCGCTCAAGGGCATCCTTGGCTCCAAGGCCGTCAAGGCGCCGAAGGTCGACTTCGGCAACGCCGTGACCGATCAGAACGTGTTCATGACAACCGCCAACGCCCTGGAGCCCGTCGGCACCGCCGCCTACCAGGGTGCCGGCCCATACATCTTCTCGCCCGCGATCGTGCGCGCCGCGTTGTCGATTCTGCCGGTGGAGGCCAACCACGCGGCGTTCGCGTCGACGCTGGGCAAGCTGAAGGGCATCCTGCCCGACGCCGACCCCGCCCCGTTCTCCTTCCGGCGCCCCAACGGCTTCAAGGCCACGATCAAGAAAGTCCAGGACACCGGTTTTGTCAAGGGCACCCTGCAGCCCGGATGACGAGGGGCGCTCTCAAGGCGGCCGAGCCGTTCAGCGCGTCAAACGCGGCATCGCGCCGGTGCGGGCGGGACCGCCGCGATGACGGCCGCCCAATAGGCCTACTACGCGGCAATCGGTGCTGACGTGAGCACTGTACCGGCGCAGGTCGCGCGCCGGATCGTCACGGGTGTCGTGCGTCGTGACCTGCCACCCCTCCGGGCGAAGTCGATACCGCACTGAGGGCGAGGTACAGCGGCGATAGCTCGCGCGCGCGTCCGCGTCGCTCATTCGGTCGCTTTGGCCTTGCGGGCGAGGCCGTGGCGGAAGCGCCAGGACTCCGTGCTGGTGTCAATGATGTGCGCGGTGCGTGAGCCGGTCGGAACCTCAGGCGAGTTTCGGCGCCCAGCATCTACAGCAAGGGCTACTCCTTCGAACTCTTTGACCGAGCGTCGACGACGTCCGGGTGGCGACTGCCACGCCGGTAAAGGGTGCCGACAAATGGGCTGCTCGCCCGCGGCCAGCGCGAGTTCAGGGTCATCGTGTCGTTGGCGGGCTGGGGACGCTGGCAATCTGCAAGCAGCTATCCGGGTTGAACAGCTGCGCGGCCTGCTATCGCGTTCAACGCAGCCGCAGGAAGGAGATGGAGCGCGCGCGACCACGCATCATGCGCGACGACGGATAGTTGCGCCGACTTGGTCAGGCGGCTTGGCTGAGGACAGGCCGCAGGCTTGTTGATCCCGCGAGGTCGGCCAGCAGCAGCGCGGCGAGCAGCGCGTCGCCGTCGATGTGTAGGTGGCTGGTGTCCGCGTCGGGTCCGAGCGCGTCGATCCAGTCCTGCCGCGTACCTCGCACGCGCACGTCTGGGTTCGGTGTCGCGTCCTCGGTGACCGTCAGCACGCCGTCGCGGCCTGCCAACGTGTAGCACTCGGTCGTCGCTGCGTCGATGTCGACGGTGAACTCGGCGACGGCGGTGACGCCCGGACACGGCGATACGAGTCCGGGGGCGACGCGCAGGATCGCGCCGATGTCGATCCGTTCGCGTTCGCGTGGCCTGGACCAGTCCCATTGGCGGCCCCACCGAGCGAGCGCTGCGAGGACGGGCAGCAGACCCTTGGCGCGCTGCGTCAGCTCGTAGTCGACGCGCGGGGGGACCTCGCGGTAGCGCCGGCGCGTCAGCAGACCCTGCGCGACCATCCACCTCAGCCGCAATCGCAGCTGCTCGCTGGAGATCCCCGGCAGGACGCGTTGCAGTTCCACGAACCGTCGCGGGCCGGACGCGAGGTCACGAACGATCAGCAACGTCCACTTGTCGCCGATGATGTCCAGAGCGCGCGCGTCTGGCGCCCACTGCTCGTAGCGATGACGCTTGTATACGGGACCGGCCTGCATGATGCCTCCGGGGGGAGAGCGACGAAGAACATGGACGCCCGTTCGCGAACCATGCTGATGACACTGGTACGGCCAACCGCGGCGCAGCGATCGATCGCGAGCAACGCCAGCGCGCCAAGCCGTGCCGCCAGTGCGACCGCCTACACGCGTCAGCGCCGGGCCGGCGGCCCGGCCTACCGTGACCCCCTTCGGTGATCCGCTGCGCCACAAGTTGCTTACTCGGCGGGCAGCAGAAGCCGTTCCTCGTCTTGCGGCTGCAGCACTGCCCCGGGCGTAACGGCTTCGTCCTTCGCTGGTGGACGCTGGACGCGCGCTCTTGACCGCGGCGCCGCTATCTTGCGCGAGAGTGCCTGACCCCCCATCGACTGACGCCTCCGCGGCAGACTGCCAAGCAGCGGCGCCACACGTGTACGGCGGTGGGTCACGTGACGCCGTAAGTGCTGGGCCGATCAGCCGCATCCCGCCCGCGGCGATGCTGGACCTCCGGCGTTTGGCCGTCCTGCGCGAGGTCGCTCGCGGCGGCAGCTTTGCTGCGGCGGCTGACGCGCTGTGCTTCACGCCCTCGGCGGTCTCACAGCAGATGGCCTCGCTGGCGCGTGAGATGCAGGTGGTGCTGTTCGAGCGCACGCCCCGGGGCATGCAACTCACCGAGGCCGCTCGCTCGCTGCTCGTGCACTGCGAAGCGGTGTTCGCACGACTGTCCGAGGCGCAGGCCGATCTCGACGCGATCGCCGGCGGCGTACGCGGCCGGCTGCGTCTCGGGTCCTTCCCGACGGCCACAGTCGCGTTCGCCGCCAAGGCGATGGAGACCTTTCGCCAGCGCTTCCCCGACGTTGAGCTCTACTTCGCCGACGGAGAGCCGTACGAGAGCGTCGGACGTTTGAAGGCTCGCGAACTCGACCTTGCGGTGCTGTTTGACTTCGACAACTGGACCGCGTCGACCGATTACGACGGCCGTGGCATCCGCGACGAGGGCGAGATGGAGTACGTCGGGTTGTTCGACGACCCGTTTCACGTCGTCCTCCCGCGCGAGCATCGATTGGCCGACGCGGACCTCGTCGAGCTGCGCGATCTTATCGGGGAACGCGTGATCGGCAGCCCCGCGGTCTGTGCGCCGTGGGGCACAGACTTCCGCCGGCTGTGTGCAGGCGCGGGCTTCGAGCCCGACTTCGAGCCGCGCTACCGCTCCGCCGACTTCGCTGCCCAGCAGGCGATCGTGGCCACCGGCCGCGGCATCACGCTGGTGCCCGAACTGGCGTTGCCGCTGCCAAGCGCCGACACGGTGGTGCGCCCCCTGCGAGGCGGACCGGTGCGCCACGTTCGAGTCGCCATGCTTGCCGGCATCACGCAGTCGCCGGCCTGCGACGCCATGGTGGCGGCGTTGCACGAGGCGACGGCGCCGCTGCTCGCAGGCACGGGCTGATCGTCGGGTGGTGAAGCGCGGCTTACTGCGCGCAGTCGGAAATCGTTACTCAGTTGCACGCACAGCCTCCCCCGGCGCGGGTATGGAGCGGGCATGGCAACCACCGCATATCAACCGAACACCAGTCCGCGGCTGCAGATCCTCGGAACCAGCGTCCTGCGCTACGGGCTGGCGCTCATCCTCGTGTCGATCGGGGCGCTGAAGTTCACCGCATACGAATCCTTTGCGGTGGCGGGCTTTATCGTGAACTCACCGTTATTCTCGTGGATCTTCGATATTTTCAGCCCGCGCACGTTCTCGAGGATGCTCGGAGCGGTAGAGATCGCGCTCGGGCTGCTGATCGCCGTACGGGCGTTCTCGCCGCGCCTCTCCGCGCTGGGAAGCATCGGCGCGAGCTTTCTGTTCCTCGTCACCATGACGTTCGTGTTCACCACACCGGAGGCGTGGCAGCCCGGTTACGGCTTCCCGTATCCGTCGCCTGCTCCCGGTCAATTCCTGCTCAAGGACTTGGTGCTGCTGGGCGCTGCGATCTGGACCGCTGGCGAGGCGCTCGGCGCGGCCCGCGCCCGAACCTGACGCGACCCGAGTGATCTTCCAGCCGCTGCTGGGGCGTGGAGACAAGGGTTCTGGCGGGTAGCCCGCTGCGCGGGCGGCGGCTCGTAATCGCCGCTGTCGTCGCACTCGAAAACGGCAGTGGGCGTAGCCGCGCCGCTCGTGTCCTCGGTTTGCGCACTCGTTAGCTGGACCGTGTCGGGGCGCTGCGGTCAGCGACCTCCAATCGGCCATGCGCCATCAGCCTTGACCGCTGAAGCGCACGACCTGACTGAAGCGGTCCTTACGGTCCTTACCGGTCAGTGACACGAGCCCACGCGCCGCCTGCCCCGCCCGGAGTACGGGAAGGACGACGGTCACCGGAACGCGCTTGGCGGGCGCCGTCCCGGGGCTCGCAGCCCGCCACAACAGATGGAGCACAGATGACGATCAAACGAAACCTCGCATCGGCTTGCGCCGCGGGAGCGGCGACGATGCTGTGCGCCGCGGCGCTGGCAGTCCCCTCGGCAGCGTCGGCGCAAAGCCAGAGCCTTGATCAGGGCGCCGTCTTCGGCATGACCAACGGCCTGCTCGGCAACCAGGTCGTGGCTTATCCGCGCGCGGCCGACGGCACCCTCGGCGCCCGCCGATCGTTCGCGACCGGCGGGCGCGGCAGCGGCACGATCGAGGACTCCGCCAACGGGCTCGTGCTCGGCGACGAGAACGGCGAGGCCTCGCCCAACAACCTCGGCGCCCCGCCCAAGTTCTTGTACGCGACGAACGCCGGCAGTGACACGCTGACGGTGTTCCGCGTCCGACCCGATCGTCTGGAGCGCGTCGAGGTGCAGGCCGTCGGCGACCACCCGACGAGCGTCACCGTCAGCGACGGCATCGTCTACGTCATGAACTCGGGCGGGTTCATGTGCTCCGGCTCGGACCCGCTGGCGCTCGCACCCAACATCACCGGCTACCGCGTGTCCGCCGGCGGCCAGCTGGATCCGATCCCGGGCTCAAGGCGCTTCCTAAGTGGTGGTGTGCTGTCAGGCTGTAACCAGGTGTCCTTCACACCCGACGGCAACACCTTGATCGTGACCCAGCAGCAGATCGACTTGATCGACACGTTCGCCGTCAGGGCCGACGGTACGCTCGATGGCCCGCATCGCCAGACGACGACGGGCAACGGACCGTTCGGCTTCGCGTTCACGCACGGTCAGGACACCAAGCTCGTCACGACCGAGAACTTCGGCGCGGTGCCGCTGCTTGGCGGCGTCGCGTCGTATGACATCGCCGGCGATGGCACGCTCGCGGCAGTCGGGCCGACCGAGCGCAACGGCCAGTCGGACACCTGCTGGATCGTGATCACCAACGACGACCAGCTCGCCTTCACGACGAGCTTCGGCGCCGGAGCCTCGATCTCGAGCTACCGCGTCGGCGCCGACGGCGACGTCACGCTGCTCAACGCGCGAGCCGCGAACCTCGGAGTCGCGGGCGCGGCGGACCTGGCGCTCAGCGCGGACAGCAGATACCTGTACGCGATCAACTCGCTGGATGGGTCGATCACGGCGTTTCGGATCGGCGAGGGCGGAACCCTCACGAAGCTCCAATCCGTCCCGACCGGCGGCCTGTTGGGCGTCATCGGCATCTCGGCAACGTAGCCCACACGGCGGGCCGAGGGCAACGGAACCCCCTCGGCCCGCTCCCGGCCGCAGATCGCAAGGAGCCAGCCACCGCCCACCGCGCAGGGAACGAGGGATCCCGCGCGAGCCGCGCACCGGCAACGACCAGTTCCTCCCGAGCCTCACGCAGCTCGTCGTCAAGCCTCGCGGCTGTCCGCCGGGGTCGACGAGCTCGAAGGCTGCATGCTGCGCACGGCTGCGCACCAGTGCGTCGACAACCTCCTCGAGGGTGTCTCGCTCCTGCTCGGCGGCGGTGTGATGCTCTTCGGCGATCTCGTCGATGTCGGGCTCGCAGACATAGAAGCGCGTCTCCAGTCGCGCTCGTGACCACGCGACGTACCCCCATTCGCGATACGAGATGTCCGATCCCAGCACGAATGCCCGGCCGGTCGTCGCGCCCTGCGCGACATGCGCGGTGCCGGCGTATGCGTGCAGGAGCGTCGGGTCACCGATCGCTGTCTTGCGGTCAAGATAGCCGCGTGGGAGGGCGACGGCCCGGCCATCGGACAGGTGTACGCCCAGCGTCGCGAAACGTGTATCGATCGAGACGATGGTGCCTCGGTTGCCGTTCTCGACCTGCAGGCGTCGGTCGCTGAGCTTGAGTACGACGAGGTCGCCGACGGCGAACTGCCCCCCTGCAAGCTCGATGCGAGTGGTGCCGAGCCGGCCCTTCGCGTCGAGCCACGCGCGGGTGCGAGCGTTGAGGTCGCGTGCGTCGGCGCGCCGCTGGGTGATCATGATCGCGTCGTCCCCCGCTTCGATGGCCTCGCAGTAGTCAGCGACCATCTGTGCCTGGAGGTGCTCTGAGTGGCAGCCATGACGAGCTCACCGTGATCGGAGGCGACCGCGATCGCGTCGCGGACACGGGCTTCGCGCCACAGGCCTAGCGTCTCGCGCGCGTGCGGCTCATGCTGTCGGCGGTTGACGCTTAGTCTGACCGGGTTGGTTCGCGCGACGAGCGCGCGGAACACGCCACCGGCGTCGATCTCGGGGAGCTGGTGATGATCGCCGACGGCACAACCTTCGCCCAGCCGGTGCGGCGTGGTCGAGAAGCCGGGCGAGATCGCGGGTGCCGAGCATGCCGGCCTCATCGACAACGAGCACCGTGCGCGACGTCATGCCCCACTCGCTACCGCGTCCCAGCTCGGCGAGCAGCGCCGCGACGCTCGTGCTCCGGATCCCTGCAGCGTCCCACATTCCCCAGGCCGCTTGACGCGCGACAGCGGCGCCGCACACGACGTACCCGGAGGCTTGCCAGGCTTCGCGCGCCGCGTCGAGCGCGAACGTCTTTCCCGTCCCGGGTGGCCCGACGACGACCTGCACACCATCGCGACACAACCGCCGGACCATGGCCGCTTGATCGCTCCCCAGCGCCGGCCGGGCGTCGAGGACCTGGCCAAGCACCTCCTCAGCTACCACACCGGCATCCTCGCCGCGCCGCGCCAGCACGTTCTCGACCGCTCGCTGCTCGGTCGCGAGCAGCTCCACCGTCGAGTAGCGCGGCGCGTCTGCGAGCGCGGCGACTGTGCGCCCATCCGCGCGGCGGATCACATCAGCGCGCTGGACGTGCCCGCCGGCTCCGGCGGCGAGCGCCACGACATCATCGCGGCCGACGAGCATGTCCGTCAGCCGCTCGATCTCCTCCAAGCCGGCGCCGTCGACCGCCGCGCCGGCAAACGCCCGCACGACATCACGGCGGTCGAACGTCGAGGCCTGCGCCGTCAACCCGCGCGATGACACGAGGCGCTCCTCGACGACGTCGCCGGACTGCGGCTCTCGTGCCGGGCGGTCGAACAGCTCGTCGATCACGTTGCGATCCAAGCCGAGCGCCTGTGCGCGTCGGCGCCACTCGGGCGCAACGCGCGCCGGGGTCACGCGGTAGTCCTTGCGCGCCCGCGTCGCGAGCGCCGCGCTCTGGCGCGCCCCCGCGCTCGAGCATCCCCACTCGGCGACCCGCGCGTCGATCTCCGCGCGGCGGCGCGAGAACGCATCGATCACCGTCTCCGACACGCCGTCGATGTCGCCGATCCCGTTGCGAGCCTCGCGCCAGCGCAACCCGAGACGGTCGGTGAGCTCGCGCCGGAACGCCGCCTCATGGACATAGCCCGCCGTCTTCGCATGCGCGTACAGCTGGCGGCCATCCAGGGTGCCCCACAACCCGTCGGCGCGACGCGTCGCATTGCTGACGAGCACATGGGTGTGGATCTGCGGATCGCCCGCACGACTCGTGCGATGGTCGAAGGCGGCCCCCACGAACCCGGCACCCTGGACGATCTCGTGCCCGCCGGCGCCCATCCGCGTGCGGCAGGCGTGGCGCTCCAAGTACGACATCCCGGCCGCTACGGCGTTCTGCTGGGCCTCGAGCACGGCGCGCTGGACACGGTCATCGCCGGTGCCAAACAGCACCGATGCGCTCTTCGGCACCGAGAACATCAGATCGAAGCCCGGCACCCTTGCTCGCGACGCCGGGCCTGCAAGCTTGTCCCCCGACCTCGGATCGTGCTGCGACAGCACGGCGCGCAACGACGCCTCGCTCACCCGGCTGTCAAGGCCGAGCAAACGGGCGGCCGAGCCTGTCCAGCGGCCGGCGGCCTCCGGGCCGGCGAGGTAGTAATCCTCGACGCCGCTGGAGACACTCCCGGCGTGGTTGACGCGGCCGCCGGCCTGATCGAGGTAGTAGCGCTGGTCGGTACCGGCGAGCTTGGGAGCGACAGCACGCCGACACGACGGACGCGGCCGGCCGCGCGGCTGGGATGCACTCCCGAGTGCAAGTGCGTCCCCCGTCGTTGCGGTCGGCCTTGCCGGCCCCGAAGACGGGGGGACGACTCCCTGCCAGAAGGCTGCCGGGTGAGCGACGGCGTCAGGCGTCGGTGATCGCATCGGCTCGTGCAAGCAGCTCGAGCGTGTGGATACCGAGCGCCTCTGCGAGCGCGTTGAGCTTGTCCAGGGTCGGGTTTCGGAGCCCGCGTTCAATGCCGCTCAGGTACGTGACGTGGATTTGCGCCGCGTCCGCCAGTGCCTCCTGACTGATGCCACGTTCGGTGCGGAACCCGCGGACCGCTGCTCCGAGCGCGGCGGGGGTGATGCGGCTGGCAGGCACCGACGCACCCTGTCGCTTGAGCGGTCCGGCGACCTTAGCTTATAGTCTGTGCTGTGGCTGGGCGGCCCCGCGACAAGAGTCCAGAACGAACGATCTCCCACGGCACGGACGCGGACGGAGGTCCGCAGTCGAGCCCTCGCGCTCGCCGGGCGCGCGATGAGAACGGACGTCCGCGCGGATCCAATCGCCGACCTCGGCGCGACCTCGTCACGGCGGGTGAAGCGATCACAGCGGCGGTCTCGTGATGCGACGGCCCGTAGCCCCGCCATTCGGCGACGCCGAGCGGATGGCGTGGAGGATGGTCCTCACCGCGATCGAGTCGGCGATGGATGTCGACGGCCTCGGGCCCTTCGATCGCGGTCGCCTCGCCGAGTTGCACGAACGCGCCGCGTGGCACATCGGGGTCGCCCGGGTTGGCGTTGCCCGTCGCCCAAACGGCGCGGACGAATCTCGACGCCGCTCGCGCACCCGGCGGCGTGTACGAACTCGGTCGATTCGGCGTCAACGCCGACACCTTGGCCGTCCTGGCCTACCGCGGCGGCGTGCAGAGCGTCGCAGACGTCGAACGACAGACCGACGACACGTTGCTGTCCATTCGCCGCATCGGTCCCAAGCGGCTGGCTGCGATCCGCGCTGCAGTCAAGCGCTATCGAAGTTGTGAGCCCGGATCGACGCCGGCATTCGACGACCCGCTCCCGTGACCGCGTCCCGCAGTGCCGCCTCAACGGCTTCGCCCGCGTCGCTCCTACCTGACCCGGCGGCCGACCGCACACGGTCCGGTGTCCGTCAAGTGTTTGCCGATCTTGATCAGACATCCTCTGTCGCTTCGAGCCGGGAGGCCGGACATGCCCACACGCCACGTCGTCGCGCAGCTCACCGTGGCACGCGACCTCCTCACACACGACGAGATCCGTGGCGCCCGAGCCGCGGTCCGTGCTGCGATCCTCGCGCTCGAACAGTCGGCGAGCGCCCCGCGTTCGCCGCCGAACTTGATCCGTGGATCTCCGAATTCGACCCGTCCGGGGTCTTGGGCTACGAGCATCCGGCATACCCGACGACGCGGCACGCCGAGGTCCTGCTCGCCGAGCTCGACGCGATCGCCGAACGTCACGACGTCCAGCTCGACCCTGCCATTGACGTCTGGTCTGATCGTCAACGTAGCGTTGACGCCATGTGGACGCGTCCCGATCTCTTGCGGCTCGCGCACAGCGACCCTGCTCCGACTTCTCAGACCTCGCGCGATCTAGCGTGCCAACGTACGCCGACGGTTTCGGCCATGGCGGTGAGCTCGTCGAGGAGGCCGAACGCCTCGTGTCCGCGGCGCAGGAAGTCCGCGTGCTGGCGGTGACCGCCGAACGCGCTCGCGGCGTGTCGTGGGAGGCGATCGGCGTCGCGCTCGGCGGCGTGTCCAAGCAAGCTGCGCAGAAGCGCTTCAGCGACCGCGTCGACGAGCTTGAGCTCGACGTGCTGCTCCCGCGACGTGAAGGCGCGCACCAGGGCATCGGGTGGATCGCTGCCCCCGACGCCGCAACGCGCCCGGACGAAACGCTCAAGCGTTTGGACGCGTGGGCCGAGCGTCACCACGAGCGCACCGATCCCAGCAACGGCGCGCGCGTCAGGGCAGCAGGCCGTCTTCAGCGGGCAGTCGGCGCATGTGGCACGGGTGAAGTTCGCGCCGCGAAACCCCGTCGATGAGGTGCTGATCGCGACCGTGTGTTCGGCCGGACAGGTGACCGTGCCCGCGTCCAGATCGATCTGGAAATCGTGCTTGCCCAGGCGCCCCTCGACGATCGTGCCCTCGGGGACCGGGGCGAGCACGTCGACGTCGCGCTCGGCGATCTCGGCGCGGACCGGCCCGTTGCTGTAGGCAGTGTCGCCCGGCACCCGCTCGGGCCGCTGCTGCTCGGGCTGAGCGTCGATGAGATGCCTGGCTGCGGCCCGTCGGTCTCGCCGGCCGGCGCGACAGCAACGGCGGTGATCAACGGCTCGGCCGTGTTCGTCGCCGCGGCCGACAGCTTGTAGCCGTCAAAGCGCACCCGGGAGCTCTTGCGACCGTGACGCATCTCACTGTCGACTGTCGAGATGATCCGGTCAGGCCGCGTCCCGCGTCGCGGCACCGCCAAGCATCGGCGTCGAGTCGATGATCTGCTCCGCGGTCCCGCTCAGCAGGCCGATCTCCTCGGCCAACCTGAGCGTGTTCTCCAACGCCAGCGTCTCCTTGCCATGCAGCAGCAGCCGCGCTCGAAACGTCGTCAAAGACGTCGGATGCCAGCCCGCGTGATCGATCGCCAGACCCAGCGCGACCTTCCACCGCAGATCCCACGCGACCGCCTCCATCGCCTGCTCGTCCGACACCCCGGTCCGGTGCTGCAGGAGCATCACCTTCGCCAGCTGCGACGGCGGGATCGACGGCCTGCCGATCCGCGACGAATAGCACTCAGCGAAGTCCTCATCGCGCACGATCCGATCGCCATGCTCGGCCAACAAGCCGTAAAACGACCCCTCCGCCAACGGCCTCACTAGCACCGCCGCATCGAACATCCCCACCTGAGCAGACCGCGTTGAAAGCATCACCGAATGGTCTTAAACCACTCGGACGGACCCGCGACATTTTCAGGGGCCTTCTAGCGCCACTCGCGCAGGCCGCGCCGGACGGCGGCGGCCGTCACCTCACCGGCGCCGCAGAAATCGTACGGGTGTGTGCCTTGACGCTCGGACTCGACGACGAATCGGTCGAGCTCGGGAAACTGGTCTACGACCTGATCGTCGAGCAGGTAACGCTCCGCGACCTGCCAGATGCCGATCATCGACTCGGCGAAGAATCTCCGCGCGCCGGGGATCGTCAGGTCGCCCGAGTTGAAGAGCCAAGCCAGGTAGTTGTAGTACGCGAGCCCTTCGCGCAGCGCCGCGTCGGACTTGGCGTCGAGCTTCAGCTTGCCGTGGCGGCATTGGCGCTGCGGTGCACCGGATGCGTTGATCGCCGTCTCCGCGGCGGTGCGGGCTGCGTTGAGCTGCGTGAGCAGGCCGGTCTGGGCGGTGTCGCGCGCTTGCTCCTCGTGCCGGGTGCTCTGTATGACACTGATCGTGTTGAAGCCCGACGCTACGACCAACCCGAAGATGCTCAGGAGCGTCGCCGTCTCGACCCAAGGCTTGCGGTCGCTGGCCTGGTCGCTGCGCTCATGCCGAGACACAGCAGTCGACCCGTGCCGTCCATGTCGCGGGATCGGGGCTGTCGATCTTGTCGGGCACCCGGGTCTGGACGTTCCGTACGAACGCCTTGAGTCGATTGCCGTCTCTGTCGTAGGGTCGAACGCGCACTCGGATGGTCATCCGATACCTGTATGGGAACTTCACCCCGATACGACGCGCCTTGCCGGGGTGGATGACGATTCCGTTGATCGTGCCGACCGGGTCGGGTGGAGCGACGGCCGCACGTGCGAGCGCACCGCGACCCTCGTTCGCCGATACGTCTCCCCCTGCGCTCACGCCGGCAGGCGGCCGCGGCCACACGCTGTCGGGCACGAGGGTCTGCTGCGGCAGCCGGCCGCATCCCGGCGGCGGCCCATCCTCGCTGCGCACCCTGTCGCCAGCATCGCAATCGATCGTGTCGCCCGGGCCCGCGAAAACGAGGTCGTCATCGTCGCCGGTCACGGCATTGTCGATGCCGGATCCGGTCACGAGGACGTCCTCGCCGGCCCCGGCTCGCAGATCGTCAGGGCCGCTCCCGCCGACCACGAGATCGCCGCCTGCATCGCCGAACATTTTGTCGCTGCCGGCATCGCCGAGGAGGCTGTCCTCGCCCGTCTGGCCGGCCAAGCCGTCGTCGCCGTCGCCTCCGTCGAGCAAATCCGAGCCGGTGCCGCCGTTGATCAGGTCCTCGCTCGCTCCGCCGACCACGTTGTCGTTGCCGGTTGCACCTCCGAGACGGTCATCGCTCGGGCCGCCTTCGACGAAATCGTCCCCGGTGCCTCCAGTCGCCGCGACGGGCGACGTGACCTCCGAAAGCAGGACGAAGTCATCGCCCGCGCCGGCGTCGACATAGATGTCCGACACAACGGCTCGGCACGCGGCGTGCCCCGGCTCGACGGTTACGCATCCCATTCCGAGCGTCAGATCGACGTTGTCGAACACGTCGTACCCCGACGGGGTGGGCAGGACTTCGATGGCGTTCACATCGCCGCGATCGTCGATGACCCGCAGCTGCGTCCCAACGAGACTCACTTGCGTCGCGTGCGCGGGCGGGGCCCCGACGAGCGCCGCCGCGACCGCGACAACCGACGCGAGAATCGCCGGCCGCGGCTCGCGGGCGGCGCGACGGGGGTTCCAGCGCGGATTGAACACTCCGCCGCATCCTACTATGACAGTCAAGGAAGACAATTCCTATATTTATGGAGTGAAGGCGGATGGAAGCTATGACATCGCGTGCTTCTCTGCTATGGATGGGTCATCGGGTGGGTCCTGTTCTCCCGGCGCCGCTTGGCGCTCGGCCGCGCCCGGCGCCGATGGCTACAGTGAGGTGTCCTCCGGGGTCGCGGGGGTCGGCGACGACGACGCGGCGATGCCGATCGCGCGACACCGCGACGAGCCCGAGCTCGCGACCGGCCCGATCTTCACGACCGGCTCGATCAGAATCTTCGCGGAGACGAGGCCGAGCACGGCGGCGATCGGCTCGTCGAGGTAGCGAAAGCGCTTGATGAGCCCCCGACGCGGACGAACAGCGCGCGCAGGCCGAGCAGCGCGAAGACGTTGCCGGTCTGTTGAGCGAATCCCGGTCCACACCGAAACGACAGTTCGTGACACTGGGAACGAATCATCCTGCGAGCGCGTTCAAGAGCCTAGCCATCTTGCGCACGCGGACTTCGCTCAGGGATCCTGCCACCGCGCGCAGCCGCTGCGAGTGCAACAGCGGTCGGCCGGCACCTGGCACGCGGACGCAAGCCCCGGACCTTGGCGCAGCGCTGGAGGGACGCTATCGTGGGCATCGCGCCACGCTTACTGCGGCGGCGGCGTGATCTGTGATTCATGACGGGCAGCCCGCACTCTCTGACCAAGGGAGAGCCGGCACCTCATCCACAACAGCAAGTTGTCGAGAGGAGCCGGCCGACGGTGCCTGCCAACGATGATTAGCCACACGCGGATCTCGCGCCGTTTCGCGTTGATGTCCATCCTGAGCGCGACGTTGTG
This sequence comes from uncultured Actinomycetes bacterium, assembly GCA_963743055.1. Lineage (GTDB taxonomy): Bacteria > Actinomycetota > Thermoleophilia > Solirubrobacterales > Solirubrobacteraceae > CADCVQ01. Next base: position 197,404 of record CAVUOK010000015.1, read on the forward strand.
CGTGTCGCCGCGGTCGGCGAGCTGGACGTCGCGACGGTGACGCAGCTTCACGCGCAGTCAGCCAGTTGCGTGACGCGGGCTTTGAGCGCCTCGTGCTGGATGTGCGCCAGCTGACGTTCATGGACTCAAGCGGCGTGGCACCGATCCTCGACGAGGCTCGCTGCGCGCATCGCGACAGCCACGGCTTCTCGCTCATCAACGGCCGCCCGGCCGTCCAGCGCGTATTGAGATCTGCTGCGGCGACGACACGCTGCGCTTGCGCTCCACCGCCATACAACGACGAGATGCGACGCCCGAGCCCCGCGCTGCGCCATCCCGGGCTGTCTTGCCGCTGGCGGTGCGTCGCTATCTGGGCGAGTTGCGCCACCAAGCCCGCCGGCGTCGTCACCCTGCCCGCTGACTGGTTTGCGTCTGAGTTCGCGCCACACATCGGCGATTTGATCAGTCCGCATCTGGCAGCCTTTCGGGCCTGTCCAGAAGGAGTCGATCATGACGGTGCAGTCCAACGGTACCGGCCCGTCGGGCCGTCGAGCGAAGCGGTTTTTGTCGCCGAGCGAGAAGTACGAGATCTGGCTGTCGCTTGTTCGTGGCGAGTACACGATCAGCGAGGCGGCCGACCGGTCGGGGGTCGATCGTTCGACGGTGATGAAGCTGCGCACGGTCGCCCGGCAGGGCGCGCTGGACGCGCTGGCTCAGTCCAAGCCCGGGGTCCGTCCGGCCGCCGGCGTCGATCCGGAGCTGGCCGAGGCGAGGGCGGAGATCGCCAGGTTGTCGGAGGCGTTGAAGGAGATGGGCGTCAGGTTGATGCTGGCGGAGGGAAAAGGGCGCTGGGGCTGAGGCCGGGTCCCGCTGCGGGTGCCGGCGGCCACCAAGCACGAGCTGCTGACGCTCATCGATCGGGCGATGACCGACGGCTGGGATCACCGTCGTGTGTGCACGTACCTGGAGCTCGGTGAGACACGCGCGTGGCGCTGGCGCGAGCGCCGCACGGCCGGGACGCTTGAGGACCGTCGGCCGGGCGGCGGCGCGCTGCACGCGATCACGCCGGACGAGGAGGCCGCGGTCATCGCGGTCTTCGAGCAGCATGGGCTGACGGACCGCTCGCATCGCAAGCTCGCGCACCGCGGCAGCTACGAAGGGCGGGTGTGGGTGTCGGAGTCGACGGTCCGCAGGGTGCTCGCCGCGCACGGCCTGAGGGTCCGCGGCCCGCGCCGCGCGGGGCGCTCGGAGCGCTCCCCGTTTCCCGAATGGGCTGCATATGAGCGCCATTCGATCTGGATTTACGACACGACGCGGTTCGCGCGCTGTCGCGCCACCTACGCGGTGATGATCATGGATCTCGTCACGCGCAAGTGGATCTGCGAGATCGTCAGCGCCGAGGAGACCGGGCTGCAGGTGCAGCTCGCGTTCACGCTCGCGCTCGAGCAAGAAGGTCTGCTTGACGCCGTCGACGAGCATCAGCGCCGGCTCGCCGACCCGACCGTCGAGGACCCGGCCCGCCCGGTCCTGCTCGCGGTGTCCGACAACGGGCCGCAGATGACGTCGGGGTCGACCCGCGAGTTCTTGGCGATGTGCGCGATCGCGCAGCACTTCGGCCGGCCGGGCACCCCGACCGACCAGGCCTGGATCGAGAGCCTGTTCAGCCACGTCAAGGCCGACTGGCCGCACCTCGACCGCATCACCGACCCCGCCGTCCTGCGGGCCGAGCTCGCCTCCGTCCGCTACGAATACAACACCCGCAGGCTGCATGCCGGCATCGGCTACGTCACGCCCGACGACGAGCACGAAGGCCGCGGCCCGGCGATCCGCCAAGCCCGCCGCATCGGCATGCGCCGCGCCCGCCGGCTGCGCATCGCCCACAACCGCGCCCGACGACAGGAGCAACCGTGAGCGCCGCGCACCCCGCGGGCAGCCCCGCTGCCCGCCTGAGAGCCACCATCAGCGAAGCGAGGACGGCCTGTCAACGGCAGCCCGACAGGGCCGAGCAGCGCGAGCCGCGCAGCGGTGCCCTTGACAGGACGCCGCAGCGAAGCTACCCCTACCACCAACACCACACCGCCCGACCCGCCCGATGCGGTCTGATCGACCGCCGGATCTGTGGCGTTGACTCAGACACACCTCAGCGCGACGGTGAGCATGGTGAAGAGCGGTGCAGCATGTGATGACAGTTGGGGCAGACGAGCGTGAACTCTTTGGTTGTGGTTGTCCGCCCGGACCCGAGTGCGAGGGGGCTGGCATTCGATGAAGCCTTGGCCGAGCTCACAGAGATCGGCTCTCCACTCGTCGGCCCATTCAGCCTGCGGTTCCGGGAGCATGGACGCGATCGTCACCTCAACACTTGCGGTGATGCGCCGTTCAACCCGGCCTTGGATCTCTTTACCGAGCAACCCGCGAACGGCGAACGATGCGATGGCCACCGCGAAACCCAGCACACCGAGCAGGATGGTCACGCGAGTTCCGGCTCACGCGCCGTATGCGCACGTTCGCGTGAGCCTGTAGTGATGCGAGATGCCGTCAAGCGCCGACCGCGCCGCCGGTGCCCCTCCGGTGAGGCAATATAGCCCGCCGCCGTGGACGACCCTCTGCGGCTGGGTCACTCAGCTTTCAGCAGTCGGTCAAGGATCGGGTAGATGGTGCCCGGCTTCAGTCCCGATCGCTTCGACAACTCCGGGCCATACCAGTCGGCGTCCGGATCGCTCAGAATCGTGCTGACCACTGCGAGGGTCTGTGTCGTCAGGCGAGGTGGGATCATGACGATGTCTCTGCATAGCCTCCACACAGCTCTGCCGTAGGGCGCGACCGCACCAAGCGAGGCGCAGTTCTCAAGGCCCAGGGCAGCGAGTAACGCCTACCGTTGCCTGACGCAGACTTGTGATCGGAACCCCAGCCTGGCGTCGGCGATCGAGGCCGCTGCGGCGCTCGATGCGCGAGCGCCGATCCGGATGCGTTCGCGGTAGGTCCGCGACGCGGCGGTCGTGACCGCAGCGGCGGTCCGCATGCGATCGGGGCATCGCGTTCGTACGCGCGCCCGCTCCTTCGTCGGCTCGGCCGCGCGGGTCGGATCGCACGCTCAGCGCGAGTGCGCGCGCTCGCCCCACCAGGCGCGTGCCTTCAAGCAGCAGTCGTGACGTGCTCCGGAGCACCAAGGCCAGGCTCGCAACCGCTCCCGCGATTCCAAGCCCGAGCGATGCGATCGACCACGACCACGCGTGCATGACCATCGGTATCGCCGCGAGACCCGCTGGATGCGTGCTCGGATCAACCGTCGGCGCCGTGTGGGTGGCGACGGGCGAACCCGGCGAGTCGGTGTTGCGGCGATCGTGTGTTGTGACAAAGCGCCGCCACGCCCGACCGAGCCGACACGCGCCGGGCGCTCGCGGATGGTGTGAGACCCCTGGGTGGCTCCCGACCCAACCACGTGGCGGCGGCCGTGCATCCCCGCCGCGCGCGTGTTCGACGGGCAGCGGTTCCAGGCCGCGATGCACGAGGAGGCGTAGTTCGGCCCAGTGCTCGCGCCTCAGCAGGACAGACGAACCCGGAATCGTCGCCTGTTTTCACCCGACCGGAGCCGGCGCCCGCTCCGAGAGGACTAGTATCGAGCCGCCCGGCGACGGGTCTTGGTTCGTGCGGAGCGCGCGGCATGTCGCTGGATGACCGCTGCAGCCAGCCCGAGCGTCGTCGCGCCCCGCGTCACGCCGCGATGCTTCGTCAGCCACCATGTCGGCGACCGCGCGGCCGCGTCGTCATCGAAGATCCCGTGCGACCCGCGATCTCCCGGCAGCGGCTCGTAGAGGTAGTCGGGGCGGCTCGGGTCGATCGGGATGTCGGCCTGCTGGCCGCCGACGGCCGTGCGGGCGAGCCAGAGGTCGGCGACCCGCGGGGCGATCCGGTTGCCGATGATCGTCCCGACCGCCGAGCCGCCGACGAAGACCTCGCGTCGCGGGCGATCGCTGGCGCGCACGATCGCCTCGGCCGCGAGCTCGGGCTGGTAGAAGGGAGCGACCGGCTGGGGATGACGGCGCAGCGTCGTCTTGACCCAGCCGAACTGCGTGGTATTCAGGCCCGGGAGGTGGACGGTCGTGACCCGCACCCCGCTGCGCTCGTGCATGAGCTCGCAGCGCAGCGCATCGGCGAAGCCGCGGGTGGCGTGCTTCGCCGCGCAGTACGTCGCCTGCAGCGGGATGCCGCGGTACGCCAGCGCCGAGCCGACCATGACGATCGTGCCGCGATCACGCGGACGCATGTGGCGCAGCGCGGCGAGTGTGCCGTGCACCTGGCCGAGGAACGTGACCTCCATGACGCGGCGGAAGTCCGCGGCGTCGGTCTCGTGGACGAATGCCAGCACGGCCGCCATCGCGTTGTTGACCCAGACATCGATCGGCCCGAGCTCGGCCTCGATGCGGTCCGCCGCGCGGTCCACGGCCGCGGCATCGGCGACGTCGAGGGCCAGCGCGATCGTCCGCGCGCCCAGTGCTTCGGCCTCCGCGCACGCCGCTTCCAGGCGGTCGGGTTCGCGGGCGATGAGCGCGATCGCGTCGCCACGGCGAGCGAAGGCACGCGTCGTCTCGAGGCCGACCCCGGCCGAGGCACCGGTGATCACGACGACCCGTGGCACGCGCGTCACGCGACCGCTCCGCGCAACCCCGCCTCGGCGCGCGTCAACGCGTCAGCGGCGTTGACGAGCCCGACGTGGGAGATCGCTTGCGGGATGTTGCCGAGTGGGTCGCCGCTGGCGAGATCGACCTCCTCGGCCAGCAGGCCGAGGTCGGTGGCCGCGCTCGCGGCGCGCTCGAAGACCTCGTGCGCGCGGTCGATGCGCCCGGCGCGGGCGTGGCACTCGGCGAGCCAGAAACTCACCGGCACAAACGCGCCGTCCTGCGCGCCGGTCCAGCGTCGCAGCAGCCCGTCGTCGCCGAGCTCATTCTCGAGCACGGCGATCGTGCCCGTCATCCGCGGATCGTCGGCCTCGACGAAGCCTTGCAGCGCGAGCAGCAAAACGCCCGCGTCGAGGTGATCGGACCCCAGCGCGCCGGTGAACGCGCCGCGCCGGTCATCGAAGCCGTCGCGCAGCACGACGCGTCGCAGCTCGTCGCGCTCGGCGGCCCAGCGGCGACGATCGCCGTCGCCGGCGAGGTGCTCGCCGAAGCGCACGGCGCGATCGAGCGCGACCCAGCAGCCGACCTTCGAGACGACGTAGTGATGATCGCCCTCGCGGCCCTCCCAGATGCCGGAGTCCGGCTCGCGCCATTGGCGCGCGGCGCGGTCTGCGAGCTGACGTAGGAAGTGGGCCGTGAAGTCATCCAGCTCGAGGTCATCGCGGATCACCCAGGCCGCGTCGAGCACGTGGCCGAGGACATCGAGCTGGTTCTGGCGCCAAGCGGCGTTGCCGACGCGCACGGGGCGCGAGCCGAGGTGCCCGTCGAGATGCTCGAGGCAGTGCTCGGAGATGTCGCGCTCGCCGTCGACGCCGAAGACGATCTGCATCTGGTCCTCGGTGCGACACGTCACGGCGGCGCGCACGATCCAGTCGAAATAGCGTCGCGACTCGTCCGCGCACGCCGATGTTGACAGCGCGCGCACGCTCATCGCCGCGTCGCGTAGCCAGCCGAAGCGGTAGTCCCAGTTGTCCTCGCCACCGGGCCGCTCGGGCAGCGACGTCGTCGCCGCGGCAACCAGCGCGCCCGTCGGCTGATAGGTCAGGCCCTGCAGGACGCGGCTCGCGAGCCGCACGTCGTCGCGGTGCAGTCCGTCGTAGCCCGCGTGCTGCTCGGACCACGACCGCCACGAGGCGATCGTGTCCGCGAGCGTCGCGCGCGCATCGAGCGATGCGGGGGCAGGCGCGTATGTGCCGGCAACGCGATGCAGCGTCCATGCCGCGTGCTCGCCGGTGCGCAGGCGCAGGCGCGCGGACGCCGTGGCGCGGTCGAGCTCGATCGGCCCGTCGCCGCGCAGGAACAGGCGCTCGGAGCCGCCGAGCGTCGCGACGCCCCCGGCCTCGCGGACGAAGCTCGCGACCGCGAGCCCGTACTCGAGCCTCGGCGCGCACGTCATGCGAACGGCGAGCTCGCCCTCGAGCACCTCCGCATGTCGCACAACCGCGTGCGGCACGTCATGGCCGACCTCGTGCCCGCGCGCGCCCGGTGCGAGCGCGAGCGCATCGGTCAGGCGCAACGTTCCCGACGCGGTGCGCATCGTCGTCTCGATGACGAGCGTGCCAGGCAGATAGCGCCATGAGGTCTCGAACGGCTCGTCGGGCGCGACCGTCCAGTGTCCCGCCTCGGCGTCCAGCAGCGCGCTGAACGCGCTCGCCGAGTCGAAGCGCGGCGCGGGCCACCAGTCGATCGTTCCGCGACGTGTCACGAGCGCCGCCGACTGGCAGTCCGACAGCAGCGCGTGGTCGCCGATCGCGGCCGACAACGCCCGCTCAGACCTGGTCTTCGGCGGCCCTGTAGGCGAGCTGCAGCACGTCGGAGATCGTCTCCGCGACATAGATGCCGGCGACGAAGCGCGTGGCCCGCGGCGCCGCGACCAGCGACACCGCGAGGCCCGCGGCTACCCACTGCGCGACGCAGAACGGGCACACGAGCAACTCGCCCACCGCCAGTCGCATGCCGCTCCCGCGCGGCTGCTCCTCGACCTCGCCGTGCCCCGCGGCCTCCTGGTAGCGCGTGAACGGCGCGCGCACGAAGCTCGTGACGCGGTCCTTCGTCAACAGGCGGCTGACCTTGTGCGTCGTGACGCCGAGCAGCACGAGGTCGCCCCAGCGCAGGCCCTCGGGCAACTCGCGCCCGCGGGCGCGCAGCGCGACGAGCGATCCACCTAGCGCGGTGCCAAACGCCCCGATCAACAAGCCGTAGGCGGCGAGCGGACGCTCCTCGCCGGGCGGGGCGTAGGCCTCGGTCACGTCCCGGATGGCGGTGGTCGTCGTCATCCGTGGCGGACTACCCGCCGTTGCGCGATCGCGCACGTCAGGTTCCCGACGCTGGCGCATGGGCGGGCCGTCAGCCGGTGACCGTCTGCACCAGCAGGAAGACGTTCAGCGCGCTGATGAGCGCGGCGACAAACCCGGCCCCGACGGTCGTCAGGCGGCGGTTGCCGAACGCGCCCATGACCTCGCGCTGCGCGAGGTCAGCCAGACGAGCGGCACGAGCGCGAACGGGATCCCGCACGAGAGGAGTCAGTCGCGGCCGGCCGCTTGCCACGAGTCGCTGGATGGCCAGCGCTCCGGCCGACTGCGTGAGACCGTTGCGCCGGCGCGCCAGGCGCTCGAGGACGCGCGTCGGCGTCGGCGACTCGCTGCTGTCCGAGACGACGTCGAGGACTGCGCGTTCGGCGGAGGACACCTGGTCGCGCAGGCGGCTCTGCTGCGCATCGTCGTGCGCGGCGACCTGGTCGCCACCTGCTGCCAGCGCTGGAGCACGGCGGTCTGTCCCCTCGGGGGTCATCGCGTCCTCGCGTTCGGCGGGTGCGTGACCAGCTACGGGGTTTCCGTGAGCATCGGACGGAACTACCCGCCGAGTCTCGCACGGCCCGCGCGTGACGTCACGCCGCGGCGTCCTCGGCGAGTCGTGCCGGGTCGATGCCCAGCCCACCACCGCGCGCCGCCTGCGACACGGCCGCCGAGAGCTTGGCCGCAGCGTCGTGCTGGGGCACGTGATGGACGTAGATCATCGTCGTAGCGATGTCGGCGTGCCCCATGTAGGCCTTGACGTCTGACAGCGGGAAGACCTGCACGGCGAGCGTACCGAAGGAGTGGCGCAGGTCGTGGAAGCGCAGGTGCTTGATCTTCGCCTGCTTCAGCGCCGCGTAGAAGCGCCGGCGCAGCGCAGAGTCCTCGAGGTGCTCGCCGGTCGGCGAGATGAAGACGAGGTCCTCGTCTGTCGTGCAGCGATCACGGCGAGAGAGACCGTCGAGCTCGCGCAAGACCTGGTCGATCATGGGCACGGCGCGGACCTTGCCGGACTTCGGCACGTCCTCCGCCCCGAGCGAGTACGCACGCCGGACGTGGATCAGGCGCTGGCGAAGTCGACGTCGCGCCAGCGCAGCGCGCGCAGCTCCCCGAGACGCAGACCGGAGTAGGCGGCGACGACGAAGATCGCGCCGTCCTGGGCATCCTGCGCGCGCTGGGCGGCCTGGATCTCCTCAGACAGCGGCGCCGGCGGCGGGGTGCAGTGTGCGCCGGCGCGCGCGGCGCGGGCGAGCGCCTCGACCTCCTCGGGCGTCAGGACGCGGAAGTCGCCGGAGGGACGTACCGGCTGGCGGTCGAGGTCGGCGACGGGGTTCGATGTCAGGCCGAAGTGGCGCTGGGCGCGCTTGAAGATCGCGTGCAGCACGAGCAGGTACTTGTTGATCGTGCGTGGCGCGAGGCGGCCCTCGGCGACGAGATGGGCGCGGTAGGAGTCCACGAGCTCGGCGCTGACGGCGCGCAGCGGCAGGTGTCCGAACAGCGGATCGAGGACGTCGTCGACCATCCGGCGGTAGTCGCGCACGGTCGCCGGCCGGCGGCGGCGGTCGAACTCGACGTAGCGTAGCCACTCGGCGGCCGCGTCTGAGAACGTCGCGTCGTGGGAGTTGTGCGCGGTCTGCGGCCCGGCCTTGCGGGCCTCGACGAGGATCTCGTCGAGCAGCACCTGCGCGCCCTGCTTGGTCAGGTAGCCGGACGCCAGGCGGCTGCGGCGCGTCCACGCCTTGCCGAGCAGCTTTCTTGTGCTGCTGGCCGGGGGCGTCGCGCCAGTGCGCGACGTAGCGGTCGCCGACTGGCGGGGTTGGACGAGCAGGTGCCCGGATACGGGCTGGGCTGTAGCTGCGCGACGCTCACGACGGGCAGCTCGAAGGAGCTGGTCGGCGATCCGGCGGCGCGTGGCGTGACCTCAGGGCACGGCATCCGTCGGCGGATGGGTACCGAATAGGTACCGCACTCACCGATCGGCTCGCCGGCAGGAGCGTCGCGCTTGCGCCGGGACCACCCGCGTCCCGAGCAGCCTCCCCGATGTCGCGCGGTCAGATCCTCGACCGGGAGCTCACCCGGCTAGCGTTTCAGCGGCCCAGCGCACCGCGGCGTCGCATGCCGCGAGCGCCGCGAACTGATCCAGTACGTCAACGACCGCGTCGTAGCGAAACTGAACGCCCCACGGCGTCAGCCAGCCGGACTCGGCGACAAGCGCGGGCGCTGGCGACTCAGTCTCGGATGCGAGGGCGAGCAGCCGTTCAAGGTCGTGGATGTGTGGGATCCGGACGCCCGCAATGACCAGAACCGCCTTCGCGGCCTTCTCGACCGCCTGCTGAGCATGAAAACCGATGACTTCGTCCGCGACCTGCGCTCGGGCCAGAGCGTGGGCTGCCTGCTGGTCAGCGGACGCCTTGGCGATCAGAAGCGCTGCGTACTCGCGCTGCTCAGGACTCGGCGATGACACGGCCCTCACACAAGGCGCGCTCGACCATCGTCCCGGGCACCGCCGACCGTCGCCGCGCGACTTCCTCGCTGACAACAACGACATCGATCGCCGCGGGGATGCCCAGCAAGACCCGGCGCAACCGCACGGACTCCGCCGCCGTGTGCCTGACGTCCGGCTCGATGACCAGCAGGTCCAGATCGCTGTCGGCAGTCGCCTGTCCGCGCGCGTGCGATCCGAACAGAATGACTCGTGACCGAGGCGGCAGCGCCGCAGCGAGCGCCGTCCCGGCCGTCACGATCATCTCGTCGGTCGTCACGCGCACGACGGTAGCGGTCGGGGCCGACACCACCAAGCGGCGCCGACACACCCCACGCTGAACCGGCCGTACGCCGCGCCCCGCGCCGTGTCCCGAACCGGTCCCCGACGCGACGCGCTGCCCGGGCCGCGCATCGGCTCCGCGCTACGCGTGCGCCGGCGCCTGAGCGCCGGTGAGCGACCGCCAGTCCCGCCCGATCTCGCACAGGAGCGGCGGGTACACGACGCGGTGGCGAAACGGTGCGACCGCGGCCATGTAGCCGGACCCGAGCGCTCCGCTGGGCTTCACGTAGACGGCCATCTCGCCGTGGTAGCCGCCCCCTCCGTCCGCGACCCAGCCGATGTGCACGATCCCGTGAACGGTCCGGTTGACGATCTCCGCGGCCCACTCGTCGCCGAGCAGGTAGAGCGACGTGAAGGGCAGTGCGGCGAACTCCGGGCCCGGCGGGGCGTCGCGCCGATCGGCCGGCAGCCGATCGCGAAGCGCCCCGGAGCCGTGGCCGGGCGTCCGCAGCGTCCCAGCCGAGCAGCTCCCCCACCTTCCAGCGGATCGCGAACAGGCTGCGCACAGCGCCGGAGGAGCTACGCGACGGGTCGCCGGAGGCCATCATCCGCACCAGCCTCGGAAAGTCGTCCGGGCCGCCCGGCGTCGGCAGCGTCCACACGTCCTCGAGCCGAAAGTCGCCGGTCAGCTCGTGGATGCGCCAGGGTCGGGAGGTGTGGGCGGTGTTCGGCTGCCCCATTGCATGCTCCTCCATCCCTACAGGTGTGTATGGATGGGGGAAGGCCTTCGCGCGCTCGCCGCCGGCGGCCCGGACGCCGTCCGGATCGAGCCGCTCGCCCGCACGCTCGGCGTCAGCAGGGGGCGGCTTCTACTGGCACTTCGACGACCGCGGCGCGCTCCTCGAGGAGATGCTCGACACGTGGGAGCGGGCGAGCATCGACGAGGTCATCGAGCGCGTCGAGCGCGAGGGCGGCCACGCGCGGGCCAGGCTGCGGCGCGCGGGCGCGCTGACCTTCAGCGACTGGCTGCTGCCGATCGACCTCGCCGTCCGCGACTGGGCCCGGCGCGACGAGCGCGTCGCCGAGCGGCTGCGACGCGTCGACAACCGCCGGATGGACTACCTGCGCTCGCTGTTCGGCGCCTTCTGCCCCGACGAGGACGACGTCGAGGCACGCTGCATGCTCGCGTTCTCGCTCATGATCGGCAATCACTTCATCGCCTCCGACCACGGCGCCCGCAGCCGCGCCGACGTCCTCGAGCTCGTGATGCGGCGGCTCGAGGCCTGAGCGGCGCTACCCGGTCGCGACGCCCGCCGCCGCGCGCGCAAGCGCGTCACCGGTGAGGTCGATCAGGGAGCCGGCGTTCGCCACGACCCGGCCAAGCAGCATGAAGCCGTGCATTTGCTCGGCGGCGTGCACGTGCTCGACGGCCACTCCAGCCTCCGCCAAGCGCTCGGCGAACGCGACGCCCTCGTCGCGCAGCGGATCGAACTCGGCGGTAAGCACGAGCGTCGGCGGAAAGCCCGACAGATCCTCCGTCGCGAGCGGGACGAAGTAGCGTTGCTCCGCCACCGGACCGGGCGGCGCGCAATGCCCGAAGTACCACGGCATGAGCCGGCGGTCGAGGATGTAGCCCGTCCCGCGCTCGGTGTAGGACGGCCAGCGATCGAAGCTGTCGGTGACCGGATACGCGAGCACCTGGTACGCCGGCAGCGGTGCGCCGAGATCCCTCAAGAGCGCCGTCAGGCTGGCCGCGATGGCTCCCCGGAGCTCTCTCCGACGACCGCGCGCCGCGATGGGTCGCAGCCGATCGACTCGGCGTTGTCGAGCAGCCGGCGGTACGTGAGGTGCGCGTCCTCCAGCGGCGCGCCGGATGCTTGTGCTCCGGGGCCTTGCGGTAGTCCAGCGACGCGAGGAGCCACCCGGACCGCTTCGCGAGGCGCCGGCAGAGGTCGTCGTGCGTGTCGACGTCGTTGACGGTCCAGCCGCCGCCGTGCAAGAACAGCGCGACGGGAAGGCAGCCGTCGATCGGCCGGTACAGCCGGACGCCCCGCGGCCCGCTCGGCGCCGGCACCGACACGTCCCGCACGCTGTGCAGCGCGAGCGGCTGACCCTTCGTCACGAGCGCGGCGCGCATGCGCTCGCGGGCGGCATCGACAGAAAGCGTGGAGAGGTGCGGCTCACCGGACGCGGCGATGACGTCGAGGATCACCTGTGCGTCGCGATCGAGTTTGTGTGACATGTTACGTCAAACGTCCCGCCCGGTCGACGTAGCTGACGACCCATGGTGGCAGGCGACGCAGCCCCGCGCGAGACGCGGGCGCCTGCCGCGAACGCCGTCGCCGGCTTTCGATTCCGAAGCTGCCGGCAGGTACCCTGGTCCGAGATGCCGCCCACCGCGTTCTCCGAGGTCACAGCGGTCTGCGCCCTCGAACCGGGGGCTTTCGACGCCGACGTCAGTCCCGATTGGACGATCGGCGGCAAGCCGAACGGCGGGTACCTGATTGCCACGCTCGGCCGCGCCGCGACGTAACACAGCCATGTGGGATCGCCGCGAGCGCCACTTACATGAAGTCCCCGCAACCGGGGCCGGTTCAGATCGACGGCGAGCTGCTGCGCTCCGGGCGCACGACGAGCCAGGTGCGCGCGCGCCTCAGCTAGGGCGACCGTCTCATCGTCGAGGCGCTCATGACGTTCAGCGAGCTCGACCCGTCCGACGAGCCGTTCTGGGACGGCGGCGTGCCGGCCGCCGACACCCTCGAGCTGACGGCGTACGTCCGCGCGATCCCCGCCCCCGGGCCGGTCGACGTGCTCAAGCGCGTCCAGCTCATCGAGGCGGGACGGGTCGACGAGAGCTCGCACGTGTGGGATCAGACCGGTCGGCTCGTGGCACAAGCCACGCAGCTCGCGGGGGTGCTCCTCGGCTGAGTCGAGCACGTCCCGAGCACGCGGCGCTGACGGCCATCGCCGACCTGCACGTCGAGGCCACGGAGAACCGCCGCTTCGTCGACGCGCTGCGGCCCGCGCACGACCGCGACTGGCTGATCGTGTGCGGGGACGTCGGCGAGATCATGGCGGACATCGAATGGGCGCTGGCGACGCTGTCGCGGAACTTCGAGAAGGTCATCCGGGTGCCCGGCAATCACGAGCTGTGCACATGCCCCGGAGACGGCGCGACATGATCGAGCGGCTGGTACCGGACCCGGTCGTGGTGGTCTCCACGCGCGGAGATCTTCCCTACGCGACGCTCTTCGCGGAGGAGAGGGCGTCGGTGGCTCGAGCGGTGGACAAGCGCCGCAGGGAGTTCACGACAGGTCGCGGCTGCGCGCGGCTGGCGCTGGACCGGCTGGGGTTCGCACCCGTGGGGATCCCCAGCGGCGAGCGCGGCGAGCCGCTGTGGCCGAGCGGCGTGGTCGGGAGCATCACCCACTGCGACGGCTACCGCGCGTGCGCCGTAGCCAGGGCCGAGCACGTGCGGTCGGTCGGGATCGACGCGGAGGTCCATGCGCCGCTCCCCGAGGGGGTGCTCGCGCACGTCGCCTTCGGCGGCGAGCTCACGATGGTGGCCGGCGACGGCGCCGGCGTCTGCCTGGACAGGCTGCTGTTCAGCGCGAAGGAGGCCGTGTTCAAAGCCTGGTATCCGCTCGCCCGCCGATGGCTGGGCTTCGAGGACGTCGAGCTGACGATCGACGTGGACGCCCGCGCGTTCAGCGCCCGGCTGCTCGTCTCGGGGCCCGTCGTCGACGGCGTGCGATTGACCGAGCTGCGGGGGCGATGGGGCGTCGACGAGGGGATCGTGGCGGCCGCCACCGCCGTCCTGCCGTGAGGCTCAGCTCACCCGCGCCGGGCTCGCTCGCGCGTACGGCCCGTGGCGGTCGACCGGCTCTCGGCGCGGGCTTACGCCGCGTAGCGGCGCAGCGCCTCGAGGTCGCGCACGACGATCCGCCTGCGATGCGTCTCGATCCACCCGAGCTCGCGCAGCAGGCGCATCGCCTTCGCGGTCGCCTCGCGTGAGCTGGCCGTCCACGACGCGAGCTCGTCCTGGGAGAACGTGACCTCGATCGTCCCCTCTGCGGCGGCCGGCTCGCCGAAGCGCTCGCAGAGCTCGATCAGGCGGCAGGCGACGCGCCCGACGACGTCGTGCGCGGCGAACTCGAGCCGGCCCTCGTCGGAGGCTTGCAACCGCTCGATGAGGACGAGCACGAGGTTCATCGACGCGCGGGCGTGCGTGTCGAGGAACGCGCGAAACTCGCGCGCCCCGACCGCGAGCGTCTCGACGGGCTCCAGGGCGCGCACCGCGCTCGAGCGGGTGCCGTTCGTGATCGCGCCGAGCTCGCCGACGATGTCGCCGGGTCCGCGCAGCGCGAGGATCGCCTCCTTGCCCGCGGCGTTCATCACCGTGATCTTCACGCGACCGGACAGCAGGACGTGGACGCCTCCGGCGTCGTCGCCCTGATGGAAGATCGCGTCACCCGTGTCGTACGCCCGAGCACGGCCGATCGCACGCAGGTCGCGGGCGTCCTCGTCGCTCAGCGCACCGAGGAACGGTCCGGCCCGGGCGGTGTCTCTCGTCACCTCGCGAAGGCTACTCCCGGTCACCTACCTCGCCGGGGCACATCCTCCCCGGCGCGGTCGCGCCGGCCGTCGCGCAAGCTCAGGGGTTCGTCGGCTGCCAGCGAAAGCTCGGCCCGGCGAGCTTGCCGCCACCCGCCGGAAGCGTCCCCAGGTCGAGCGCCTGCTGCTTGCAGGACTCCATCAGCCCGACCGCGGCCATGAGCTCCCCCGGAGCGCCGTTGAACGTCGCGTGCAGGCTCTTGAGCAGGCTCGTGTACGCGTAGTTGAAGGACGCGTCGGCGTAGGCGGCCGCCGAGCCCGCGCGGTACGGGCCGGGGTTCGTGACGAGCGCTCGCACGCCGCCCGCGTCGAACGGGATCTCCGCGCCGGCGTAGTGGTAGCGCTCGTCGGGCGGGGCGTCGGGCGGCGCGGCCGGGTTCGCGACGAGCCGGCGGCCGTGGAAGATCTCCGCGAACCGGTAGTAGTGCGCGAGCGCGCCGTCGTCGTCGGTCGGGGTCTGCGTGGTCCCCTCCCCCTGCTCGACGATCGTCTCGATCGCAGCCAGCGCGCTCGCGAGGTCCGTGATCGCCACGAGCTCCTCGATGCCGAGGTCATGCGTGACCTGCCGCGCCGGGTCGCCGGTGAAGATGTCGTCACCCGCGGCCTTCAGCTGCTCGGCGATCGCGGCGTAGAACTGGCCGATCGTCAGCGGCGGCGCGACCGCGAGCAGCTCCTCGACGGGGAACTCGAGCGGGTTCTCGGGCTCCTCGATCTTCATGAAGACGTCGTGCACGAGCTGCTTGGAGAACGGCTGCAGCGGGACGATCAGCCCGCTCTCGACCGAGCCCGGCAGCGGACCGGGGTACGTCGGGACGAAGTCCCGCGCGGCGATCACCGGCGCGCCGCCGATCGCGTTGAGCATGTTGCACGCGAGGCCCATGTGCGTCATCTCCTCGACGACGACCGAACGCAGCAGCGCCGCGATCTCGAGGTTGGTCCCCGGCGCCAGCGAGTAGAGCGCGTAGAGGTACGTCGGGATCGTCGCGTGCTCGAGCTCGATCGCCGTCTGCAGCGCGTCGCACAGCGCCTTCGGGTCCTCGAGGCCATACGCGAGCTCCGGCTTGAGCGCGATCATGACGGCGCTCCGCGGCGGCGTGCGAGCGCCGCGGTCTTGCCGCCGACCTCGGCCGAGGGATCCGGCGGCGGCGTGCCGAGGTCGAGGCTCTCGGGCTCAGCCGCGCCGGCGGGCGGCGTGCCGCGCGGCGGCTTGCCGTCGGGGCCGGGCGCGCCCAGCCAGCCGAGGATCGCAGCGCGCTTGGCGGGCGACAGGTCGCGCGTGACCGGCATCGAGTTCGGGTCGGCCTCGTCGAGCCGGAACGCGAGGCGCAGCAGGTCGGCGTTGTCGCAGACCGACTCGTAGTCGGAGAGGTCGAGGAACAGGTCCATCACGGGATAGAGGTTCGAGTACTGCCGGAAGATCGGCTCGAGGCTGCCGTCCTTGGTGCCCCACCACGCGAGCGGGTCGTCGGGCTCGAACGCGTCGTAGACGTGCAGGCTGACGTACGCCCACGGGTCGGCGACGGCAGTCGCGGCCTGGTCGGCGAGGGCGGGCCGCACCCCGTACAGCTGGCCGTCGAGCCAGCCGCGCGGGTTGCCCGGCGCCGACACCGTGATCGGCAGCGTCACCCGGCCGTCGGCGCCGGCCGGCGGCAGCGGGTCGGGGAGCGAGATCGCGCTGTCGGGGCCGGGGTTCGTCACCTGCAGCTGGGACATGTCGATCGCCGCCGTGACCTGCGCCCCCGCGTACGGCTTGCCGAAGCGCGTCGCGAAGACGTCGACGTCGACCGTGTCGCCGGGGCTCGGGCGAAAGACGAAGAGGTCGGCGCGCGCGTACAGGCCGTCGGCCGACTCGGTCGCGCTCGACGGCGCGACGGCCCCGGCGCCCGCGGCGCTGAGCTCGAGCGGCGCGTCGGCGATCGCCGCGAGGCCGGCACCGTCGACCGCGACCTCGCAGACGCCCGCGCGCTCGGCGTACCAGCCGTCGGCGAGGTAGTCGATCGTGCCGAGCGCCGTGGAGACGTCCGCGCCGGCCGGCACGTAGCCGAGCGTCAGCGTCCCGATGTTCGCCTGCGGCCCACCGGGGCTCGACGTCGCCAGCGCGTTGCCGAGATCGAGCAGGATCCGGCCGCGCGCCTCGTCGACGACGGCGGTGCAGTAGTTGATCGCGCCGCCGCCGACGAACTGGCCGCTGGCGGCGATGAGCTGGCGGCCGGGCACGAAGTGCCGCGGCTCGGCGGCGCTCGCCACGCCGATCGTCCCCACGATCCGCCCGAGCGAGAAGTCGTCGGTGCCGAGCGAGTGGTTGTAGCCGTCGACGTTGAAGCGGATCGAGAGCAGGCCGTCCGTCGCTGCCGCTTGCAGCTCGGTCAGCAGCGGCGAGGCCGACACGTCGCCCCACTCGAGGTCGGTGAGCACCGACTGGTACGCGGCGCACATGCCGAAGTCCGTCGTCGAGCCGCGCGTCGAGCGCGCGAACAGGTCGACGAACGGCGCCGGCGCGAAGCTGCCGCGGACGAGCGTCGCGCCGCCGCGGTCGCAGATGCGGACCTCGAGGCCGAAGACCATCGAGACGAGCTGCTGCTCGGGGTCGAGGTCCACGAGCTTCGCCGGCGCCCGCGTGTCGGAGTCGGCGACGAGCATGTCGAGGACGGGGTCGCCGGCGTCGGCGTCGCTGCCGTCGCCGTGAAACGCGGCGGTCACCTCGCAGCCGATGAGCCGCCAATCGGCGTTGCCGCGCGGGTTCCAGCCGCCGGGGCCGGGCTCCTGCGAGCCCGGCGGGAAGTGGTCGTTATCGTAGTGACTCGCGCTGTTGTTAACCGTCGACACGGCCGCCTGGAACGTGCCGGCGAAATGCAACCGCAGCGGAGCGAGGTAGCTCATTCGGCCTCCTCTCGGTGAGAGCCGATCTTCCGCCCGAGGCGGCGCCGCGTCAAGCGCGGCGCCGCGATGACACGGCTAGAACGGCAGGCCGCCGAGCAGCGCCTGCCACGTCAGCGGGCCGACGATCCCGTCGTCGTCGAGCTCATGGAACCGCTGCATGCCCCGGACGAAGCCGTCGGTGTTCGGGCCGAAGATGCCGTCGACGAGCGACGGGCTCGCCTCGCCGGAGCCGTCCTGCGCGAGGATGATCTCCTGCAGCGCCTTGACAGCCGAGCCGGTGCTGCCCTGGCGGATCGTGATGATCAGCTTCAACCAGGTGTTGCGGCCGACGATGCCGTCGACGACGAGCGGCGGGTGGCTCGCCTGGAACGCGCGGACCCGCGTCTCGGTGTTCGGGCCGAAGATGCCGTCGACGGAGCTTGCCGGGATCGACGGCTTGTGCGCGCGCAGAAGGTGCTGCAGCGACTGGATCGGATAGTCGCGCATCGGCCGGCGCGCGACGATGAACGGGTTGAGTGTGACTGTGGCCATGTTGGCGACTCCTTCTCAAACGGCGTTGTGACAGGCCAGTTGCCTGTGTAAGGAGAAGAGCCCGTACAGGTTTCGTGTGATACCGCGTGCGGCGTGCGTCACACAGCGGCACGCTCGGCGCCGAGCTCCGCGAGGAAGCGCTCCAGCGGCCGCGGCTTGCCGAGGAAGTAGCCCTGGCCGTAGTCGACGCCGAGCTCGCGCAGCAGCGCGACGGTCGGCGCGTCGCCGACGTGCTCGGCCACCGTCTGCTTGCCCAGGCCGCGTGCGATCGCGACCACCGACTGGATGACGAGCCGGTCGGTCCGCGTCGCGCACGCCTCGCGGACGAACTCGCCGTCGATCTTGAGGATGTCGAAGTGGACGTGCTTGAGGTAGTAGAACGACCCGAACCCGGCCCCGAAGTCGTCCAGCGCGAAGCGGCAGCCGAGCTTGGCGAGCTCGTTGGCGAAGTCGCGCGCCTTGGCGATGTTCGCGATCGCCGCCGTCTCGGTGATCTCGAAGATCACGCGCGCGGGGTCCAGGCCCGTCTCGCGCAGCTCCTGCTCGATGACGCGCAGGATCTGCGGGTCGCCCATCGAGCCGCCCGACAGGTTGATCTCGACACGCGTCTCGCCGATCGCGTCGCCCGCGGTGGCGACCGCGCGGATCGCCCGCGCGACGACGATCGCGTCGATCTCCTGGATCATCCCGAGGCGCTCGGCGGTCGAGAGGAACGCGCTCGGCGGGATGAGGTCGCCGTCGTCGTCGAGCATCCGCAGCAGCACCTCGAACTGCGTGACCGCGCCGCTGTCGAGGTCGACGATCGGCTGCGCCACGAGCGCGAAGCGGCCCTCGTCGATCGCGACGCGGATCCGCTGCGCCCACGTCACGCGGCCCTGCATGCGCACGTGCGCCTGCTCGTCGGCGGAGTGCACGACGATCTGGTTGCGCCCGGCCTCCTTCGCGTCGTACATCGCGAGGTCGGCCGAGACGAGCACGTCCTCCCCGCTGATCGCGTCGCCGCAGTCGAACATCGCGATGCCGATGCTCGCCGTGATCGTGCGGTCGCTCGTGCCGGGGACGGCGATCCGCTCGGCGCGCAGCGCCTCGAGCAGGTCGCGCGCGACGAGCTCGCCCGACGCCACGTCGGCCTTGGGCAGCAGCACGGCGAACTCGTCGCCGCCCAGGCGCGCCAGCACGTCGGACTCGCGCAGCCGCCGGGCGAGCACCTTCGCGACGCGCGCGATGACGTGGTCGCCGGCTTGGTGGCCGAGCGTGTCGTTGACGTACTTGAAGTGGTCGAGATCGAGCAGCAGCAGCGCGCCGCCGTCGCCGTAGCGGCGCACGAGGTCGGCGTGGGTGTCGAGTTGCGCGGCGAAGCTCGAGCGGTTGTGCAGCCCCGTCAGCGGGTCGTGTGTCGCGAGGTACTGGAGGTTCTCCTCGTAGCGGCGGCGGTGCGTGACGTCCTGCACCTGCACGAGGAAGCGCCGCGCGTCGCCACGGTCGTCGCGGATCATCGTCGCCTGCACGGCCACCCAGATCGGCGCGCCGGTGACGTGCACGAAGCGCGTCTCGACCTTGTACTGGCTGCGATCGCCGGCGATGAGGCGCGAGATCGCCTTGCGGTCATAGCCGATCTCGTCGGGGTGCACGAGCGTGTCGAACAGCGAGCCGGTCAGGTCGGCCGCGCGGCGCCCGGTGAGATCGCACAGCGCGCCGTTGACGCGCACGACCTCGCCACCGTCGTCGGTGAGCGCCATCCCGATCGGCGAGCCGTCGAACGCGCCGCGAAACAGCGCCTCGGCGGCCGCGAGGTCGGCGACCGCCTGCTTGCGCGAGCTGACGTCGCGGATCGCGGCCGAGACGAGCAGCCCCTCGTCGGTCTCGAGCGGGCTGAGGCTGATCTCGATCGGGAACTCGCTGCCGTCCTTGTGGCGGCCGAAGAGCTCGAGGCCGGTGCCCATCGGCCGCGTCGTCGCGTCGCGCAGGTAGTTCTTCAGGTGGTAGCGGTGCTGGGCGCGAAAGCGCTTGGGGATCAGCTCGGAGATCCCCTGGCCGACGATCTCGCCACGGCGATAGCCGAAGAGCCGCTCAGCCTGCGCGTTGACGAGCGCGATGTGGCCGTGGCCGTTGACGATCACCATCGCGTCCGGCGCGGACTCGAGCAGCGCGCGGAACTTGCGCTCCGAGCCGCCCAGCAGCCGGTCGCCGCGCATGAGCCGCCGGATGAACCGGAAGTACGCGATCTTGCAGTGGTAGACGAGCCACCGGAGGATCTCGCCGAGCGTGACCACTCGCTACCAGCGTTTCGAGTCGCCGCTGTCGTCTGGCCCGCGCCACGCCGGCTCGCGCTCGAACTTCAGCATGAGGTTGCGCTTGCGGAAGTGCCGGAACAGCGGCCCGTACGTGAAGCGCTGGAAGTTCGCCGCGGCGTTGCCCCACGGGTCGGGCTCCATGAACGGCATGAACTTGTCGGGGAAGCCGGGCATCGTGCAGCCGATGCAGATGCCGCCGACGTTCGGGCACCCGCCCACGCCGTTGATCCAGCCGCGCTGCGGCACGTTGCACTTCGCGATCGGTCCCTTGCAGCCGAGCTTGACGAGGCAGCGCGCGTCGTTGCCGTAGGTCGTCGCGAAGCGGCCCTGCTCGGTGAAGCCCGCGCGGCTGCAGCCCTCGCGCGCGGTGCGCTCGAACAGGCGCGTCGGGCGCAGCCGGTCGTCGAGCTCGGGCGCCGGACCGATGCCGGCGAGAAAGAGCGTGATCTCGAACAGCGTCGAGGTGATGTTGTCGGGCTGCGCGGGACAGCCCGGGACGCAGACGATCGGCAGGCCGGTGCGCGTCTTCCAGCCCCAGCCGAGGTAGTCGGGCAGGCCCATCGCGCCCGTCGGGTTGTTGCGCATGGCCGGGATGCCGCCGTACGTCGCGCACGTGCCGACGGCCATGACCGCGGAGGCCTTCGGCGCCAGCCGGTCGACCCACTCGTTGACCGTGATCGGCTGGCCGTCGAACTCGTTGACGCCGAAGCCCGTCCAGTGCCCGTCGCCGCTGAGGCGCTCGTCGGCCATCGAGCCCTCGAGCACGAGCACGTACTCCCCGAGCTCGTCGTTCTCGGCGTCGTAGAACGCCTGCATGAAGTCGCCGCCGTTGTCGAACGCGAGCATCGGCAGGTGCAGGACGATCTGCGGGCTGCCGGGGATGACGCCCGACAGCAGGTCCTCGACGCTCGGGTTGGTGGCAGCGGTCATCGAGACCGACTCGCCGTCGCAGGACAGCCCCGCCGAGATCCACAGCACGTGGATGACCTTCTGCTCGGCGGCGGACGGGGCCGGACCGGCTACACGCGTGCTCGCCACCTGGTGCTCCCTTTTCTGGACTGCTTGTCCACCCCATCGGCCGGACAGGCACGCGGACTGGATAGAACAGTCGTCCAGGGCCGGTCGCCGCGGGGCGCTCGCGCGGGTCGCGTTCGTGTCGCGCGCGGCGCCGCCGACGCAGCCCGTAGATTGGGGGCCGCATGGATCAAGCCGCGCTTCGCGAACGGCGCGCCGCCCGCAAGCGCCAGGTGCGGCGCCGCCGCCAAGCCACGCTCGGCGGGGTGCTCGTCGCGCTGCTCGGGGTGGTGGCGGCGCTGGCCAGCGGGGGCGGCGACGGGCCGCCGGCCGCAGGCGAGCGCGCGGGGGCGACCGCAGCGCGGGGGGCCGCGACGTCGGCGGCGACGCCGGGCGCGAAGGCGACGACGACGAGCGCGCGCGCGGCGCCTCGTCCCGCCTCGCCTGCGCGCCGCGTGCGTGCCACGATGGCGGGCGCGCATCTCGCACCACGCGAGGCGGTGCCGATCCTCATGTACCACGTCATCGGCGAGCGCACGCCCACCGCGCCGAACCCGAGCCTGTGGGTGTCGCCAGCGGAGCTCGCCGCGCACGTGCACGGGCTCGTGCACGCCGGCTACCACGGGGTGACGCTGTCGCAGGTCTGGAGCGCGTGGCACGACAAGGGCAAGCTGCCCGCCAAGCCGATCGTTATGTCCTTCGACGACGGCTACACCGGCCAGGTCCGCGACGCGCTGCCGACGCTCGCGCGCGCGGGCTGGCCCGGGGTGCTGAACCTCGAGGTCTCGAACATCACGGGGATGGGCGGCACGCGCGCGGTCAAGCGGCTGATCGGCGCCGGCTGGGAGATCGGCGCGCACACGCTCACACATCCGGACCTGACGACGCTCGACGCCGTCCGGCTACGCGACCAGATCCGCGGCTCGCGCACCAGCCTGCAGCGCGACCTCGGCGTCGGGGTGAGCTTCTTCTGCTATCCGAGCGGCCGCTACGACGATGCGGTCGTCGCGGCGGTCAAGGCCGCGGGCTACCGCGGCGCGACGACGACGGCCGCCGGCTGGGCGAGCCCGGCCGGCGACCCCTTCACGCTGTCGCGCGTGCGCGTCGACGGCGGGATGAGCGCCGCCGCGGTGCTGCAGCGCATCCACGACGAGCGGGGCGCGGCGCCGTCGTAGCCGCGCCCGGCTGTCGCTCAGGCCGCGAGGCGCTGCAGCTCGCGCTCGAAGTAGTACGCCTCGAAGCGCTCGTAGCGGTCGCGCTTGATCGCCTCGGCGAGGGCGGCGCGGTGACGCTCGTCGGCGTCCGGGCTCACGGGCTCGTAGCTGCGCTTGGTCCCGCCGCCGCACTGCGGGCAGCAGCCTTCGGCGCATTGGTAGGGGTGCCAGTTCATGACGCATTCGGTACAGGTGTAAGTCATCGGGATCGTCCTTGGCGGGGATAGAGCGGGTTCGTCCTCTCTAGAGATAGAGGAGGTATCGACCAGTTTCGGACGTTGTGTGACGAACGCAACGGATGGCTAGTACAAGAATCCAGGCGCCCGATTCGACGCGACGGAAGGCGGTTTGTGACACCTGCGACGTGCTCGGTTAGGCGCGCGCGCGTGAGGCGCCCGCGAGGCGCGACCGCGGGCACGGATCGAAGGTGCGTCAGGCGGTGACGCGCACGCTCACCGCGAAGCTCGCGGCGAAGGTGTCGCCGGGCGCGACGTGCCGCGACCGCTCGCCGCTCACGAGCGCGCTCGTCGGCGCGGTCACGAAGCGTGCTCGTGCAGCGGCGCGCTGCCGGGGCCGAACGCCATGAGCTCGACGCGATGCCCGGCCGGGCAGCGCACGAACGCGCGCGGCGAGCCCCAGTACTCCGTGCGCGACTCGGGCGCGAAGCCGGCCTCGCGCAGCGCGTCGAGCGTCGCACCGTGGTCGCCGACGATCACCGCGACGTGGCCCTCGGACGGCACGACCGGCTCCGCGGCGAACAGCAGGTGGACCTGCGTCGCACCCGCCTGCACCCAGGCCGAGCGGGCCGCGAGCGCGGGCGGCGGCGCGACCTGCTCGAAGCCAAGCAGCGCCCAGAAGCGCACGCACGCGTCGGCGTCGCGCTCGCGGACCTCGATCGCCACGTGCTGGATCACGGCTGCGACCGTAGCGCGTCCACCTCAGCGCGTGAGGAAGCGCTGGATGCCGTTCGCGATGCCGCGAGCGACGCTGAGTCGGTAGGTGGCGCGCCGCAGCCGCCGCGCGTCGCGCCCGCTGCGCATGTTGGCGGTCTCGATGAAGACCGCCGGCTGGTCGGCGAGGCGCAGCCCGCCGAGGTCGGCGCGCCGGTCGAGGCCGTTGCGGCCGATGTACGTGGCGTACGGCTCCCGGGTCGCCGCGCGAAACGCGCTGCGCACGAAGATCGCCAGCCGGTGCGACGCGCCGAACACGTCGTCGGTCAGGCCCGCGATCAGCGCCGGCTCGATGACGTGGAAGCCGAAGCCCGACGCCGGCCCGCCGTCGGCGTGGATCGAGACCTTCGCGTCCGCGTGCGCGCGGTTGGCGATCCGCGCGCGCTCGTCGATGCACGGCCCGACCGAGCGGTTGTCGCCGCGCGTCAGCACGACCCGCGCCCCGCGGTTGCGCAGCACCCGCCGCGCCCGCACCGCGACGTCCCACGTGTACGCCGCCTCGGCGTAGCCGCTGTCGGTCGCGGTGCCGGTCGTGTCGCACGCCTTGCGCACGCCCTTGCCGATCGCCACGAGGCGGTTGATCGCCGACGGCGCGCCGCCGTTGCCACCGTTGTGGCCCGGATCGAGCGCGATCACCTTGCCGTCGAGCGGACCGGCGGACGCGACCGCGACCGCGGGCGCGGAGCAGACGAGCAGCGCCAGCGCGAGCACGGCTACTGTCCAGCGGCGCATGGCGCTCCCGTCTTCCCGGCAACCCGCTGCGGACATCCTGCTCGTCACGGGCGGGGATGGTATGCCCGTGCCCGACCCCGAGTCGGGCCTGCTGCTGACGGCGCTCGCCGAGCGCGGCGCGCGGGCGCAGATGGCGGTCTGGGACGCGCCGGTCGACTGGTCCGCGTCGCCGCTCGTCGTCCTGCGCACGCCGTGGGACTACGTGCTGCGCCACGCGCAGTTCCTCGGCCGCGTGCGTGAGATCGCGGCCGTCACGACGCTCGTCAACGATGCCGACCTCGTCGCGTGGAACATGCACAAGGGCTACCTCGCCGAGCTCGGCCGGGCGGGGCTGCCGGTCGTTCCGCTCGCAGTCGTGTCGCAGAACGCCGACGAGGAGTCGCGGGACGCGGCGCGCTGCGCGTTCGGCGACGAGATCGTCGTCAAGCCCGCGATCTCCGGCGGCGCGTTCGGGACGATCCGGGTGCAGGCCTCGTCCGAGCAGGCGCGCGAGCACCTCGCGAGCCTGGTCCGCGACGGGGACGCGCTCGTCCAGCCCTACGTCGAGGCCGTCGAGGCCGGCGAGGTCTCGCTCATGTACTTCGGCGGCGAGCTCAGCCACGCCGTGCGTAAGCTGCCGGCCGGCGGCGACTTCCGCGTGCAGTCCGAGCACGGCGGCACGGTCGAGCCGCACACGCCCACCCCCGCCGAGCGCGCCGTCGCCGGCGAGATCCTCGACGCGGTTCCCGGCGAGGCGACATACGCGCGGATCGACCTCGTGACGACCGCCCGCGGCCCGCATCTCATGGAGGCCGAGCTCATCGAGCCCGAGCTCTTCCTGGCGGCCGACCCGCAGGCGGCGCCGCGCTTCGCGGACGTGCTCGTCGATCTCCTCGCACGTCGCGGCGCGACGCCGGCCTGA
Source organism: uncultured Actinomycetes bacterium (assembly GCA_963743055.1). Lineage (GTDB taxonomy): Bacteria > Actinomycetota > Thermoleophilia > Solirubrobacterales > Solirubrobacteraceae > CADCVQ01. The sequence continues at coordinate 222,247 of CAVUOK010000015.1, forward strand.
CGGCCTGGCGCGGCTCGGCGCTCAGCGCACGCGATCCAGCGACCGCCCGCTCGCGGCCAGCCGCGCGGCGGCCGGTCGCGCGGCCGGCGCCGGGACCGGCTTGCCGCAGTACGCCGTGAACAGCGCGACCGTGTAGTCGACGTCGAGCTGCGCGCTCCACGCGTTGCGGTCGCTCGTCGCCACCAGGACGGCCTGGCGCTTGCCGTCGGGGCTCGTCAGCGCGTAGCTGACCGCCGTCGGCATCGCGCCGTTGTGCCCCCATGCGGGCCCGCACGGCGTCTGCATGAGCATCACGCCCAGGCCGTACTGCAGGGCCTCGGCGACCGGGACCGTGGTCTGCAGCTCGCGCTGCTGCTCGGGCTCAAGCAGCCGGCCGGTGAACAGCGCGCGATGGAAGCTCGCGACGTCGTCGAGCGTCGAGACGATCGCGCCGGCGGTCCACACGTACGACGGGTTCAGCCGGGTCGTGTCGAGGACCGGCGCGAAGCCCCACTCCGGCGGGGCGCCGATGAGATAGCCGTGCGCGTGCGGGCCGAGGATGTCGGGGTTCGTGACGGGGAAGCTCGTGTGTGACAGCCGCTGCGGGACGATCACCCGGCGGTAGACCTCGAGCGCCGGGGCGGCCATCTCGAGCGCCGCGGGCACGCCCCGGACCTTCGCGACGACGAGCCCGAGCAGGACGTAGTTCGTGTTCGAGTACGACCAGCTCGTGCCGGGCGCGAAGAGCGGCGGGTGCGCGACGGCCTGCGCGACGAGCTCGCGCGGGACCCGGGTGCGCAGCGGATCGTGCAGCAGCGGCACGTAGAACGGCAGGTCGAGGTAGTCGTAGATGCCGCTCGTGTGCTGCATGAGCTGGCGGACGGTGATGCCCTGCCCGCCGGGCACGAGACCGGGCAGCCAGCGCTCGACGCTGTCGTCGAGGCTGAGGCGGCGCTCGGCGGCGAGCTGCAGGACGACGGTCGCGACGGCCGACTTCGTGATGCTGCCGACGCGCACGCGATCGGTCGCGCGGATCGGCTGCTTGGTCTTCAGGTCGCGCACGCCGGCCGCGGTGCGCGCCGTGACGCCGTCGTGGCGCTCGAGCGCGATCGCCCCGGGCACGCCCTCGGCGACGAGCTTGTCGAGCGCCTGCTGCGTCGCGGTTGCCGTCGCCGCCGGCGCCGGCGCCGGGGCGGCGGCCACGGCGGTCGGCGGCGCGAGGACGACCGCCGCGACGGCGGATGCCAGCGCGATCACCAGGCGCAAGCGAAGCCGACCTGCGAGCGCGTCCATGGCCCCGGCCCTACCCGGCGACGCTCACACAAACACGCACGCCACCGGCGCGCCACGCGTTGACGGTAAGTCCGGATTTCAGGTGATCGAGCGCGGGTCAGCGCGCCGCGCGGCGTGCGCTGCGCGGCACGCGGCGGTTGACCACCGCGAGGTAGTCCCGGGCGCCCCCGGCGGTCGGGACCGGCGTGACGTAGAGCTCGAGCGTGCCGAAGTGCTTGTGGCCGATCCCGACGATCCCCTCGGCCAGCAGCGGCACCGCCGGCCCGCGGAAGCGCAGCGTGTAGACGTCGGGGTCGCCGGCGAGGCCCTTGACGTACGGCACGTCCTCGACGCTCATGAGCTGGGCGCTCACCGGTGCCGCCCCGCGCGAGCGCAGCTGCGCCGGCGTTCCGACGTGCGGCGCGAAGCGCGAGCGGCGGTAGCCCGTGCGCGTGTAGCGAGGCAGCGGCTTGGCCTTCGTCGCGGTGGCCGCGCGGGCCTTGGCCGGCGCGCTCGTCGCGGGCAGCGTGGCTGCGGCAACCGCGACCGCGCCGGTCGCGAGCAAGCGCCGCCGCGTGAGCAGTGTCTCCCGATCCTCGTCCACGACGTTCCTCATTCCTCGGTAGGCGGCGTTGCCTAAGCAAACCAGAAGCCAATATCGGGATCCATCGGCGAAGGTCGGAAAAACGTTGAGGCGGCGGCCGGTCACTCGCATGCGTTCATGCAGGCTGCGCGGCCCGCCGCGACTATCGTCGCGCCGCGTGTTCGTAACGAGGATGAGGACGCGCTCGGTCCGGACCCTGCTCGCCGCCACCACCGCGGCGTGCGCCGGCGCGACCGCGACGCTCGCGGTCGGCGCACCTGCCGCGAACGCCGTCGACTGCCCCGGCGCCCAGCCCGCGTGCGCGTACGTCGCGAGCTCGCAGATCGGCCAGCGCGGCGGCGGCGTCCTGCGCTTCCCGCAGACCGTCGCCATCGGCCCCGACGGCTTGGTCTACGTCGGCGACCAGTCCTCGAGCGTCGTCCAGGTGTTCGACGCGACCGGCAAGTTCGTGCGCGAGGTCGGGCGGGCGGGCGTCCGGCCGGGCGAGCTCGGGTCCGTCGGCGCGATCGCGGTCGCCGCCGACAACACGCTCTTCGTCGCCGAGGGCACGAACCGGATCGACCGCTTCGACGCGGCCGGCAACCTCGTCCAGTCCTTCGGCAAGGGCGGCAACGGCGTCGGCGAGTTTCACTTCGGCGCGGGCGGCGGCAACGACGCGCCCGCCGGCGGCGGCCTCGCGGTCGGCGGCAACCTGCTGTTCGTCTCCGACAGCTTCAACGACCGCATCCAGCGCTTCAACCTCGACGGCAGCGGCGGCGCGGAGATCGTCGCGCCGGGCACGCTCGCCTACCCGCGCGGGCTGACGGTCAACGGCCAGCGGCTGCTCGTCGCCGACGACAAGCACCACCGGATCGCCGTGTTCGACCATGGCGGGCGCTTCCTCAAGGCATTCGGCAGCGGCCCCGGCGCCGCTCCCGGCCAGTTCAACTTCCCGTTCGGCGTCGCCGTCGACCCGAACGGGCGCGTGTTCGTCGCCGACGACCTCAACCATCGCGTCGTGCGCTTCGGGCCCAAGTCCGCCTATCCGTACAAGGCGCGCTGGGGGTCCTACGGCACGCGCCCCGGCGAGCTCGCCTACCCGCGCGCGATCGCCGTCGACGGCGCCGGCACGCTCTACGTGACGAACACCGGCAACGACCGCATCGACGTCTTCGACCGCAGCGGCGGCCTGCTGCGCTCCTTCGGCATCTCCGGGCGCTCCAACGGCCAGTTCAACACGCCGCTCGGCGTCGGCGCCGACGGCTCGGGGATCCGCGCCGTGACCGACTCGGTCAACGGCCGCGTCCAGTTGCTAAATCCCGACGGCTCGATCGCCACGGTCTGGGGCTCGGTCGCGCCCGGCCCCACGATCCTGCGAAACCCGGTCGCGGTCGCGTTCGACGTCGCCGGCAACGGCTACGTCCTCGACAAGCGCCGCGCGCGGATCCTCGTCTTCAGCCGCACGACCGGCCTGCTCGTCCGCACGATCGGCTCGCAGGGCTCGGGCCCCGGCAAGCTGCTCGACCCGTCCGCGCTCGCGATCACGCCCGGCGGCACGATCTCCGTCGCCGACACGGGCAACGAGCGCGTCGCGCGCTTCACGATCGCCGGCGAGTACCTCGGCGCGCGCACCGACGTCGGGCCCGTGGTCGGGATCGCCGTCACGCCCGACGGCTCGCGCACGTACATCAACGACAAGCGCTACATCCGCGTGCTCGACGCGAACGGCGAGGCGATCACCGAGTTCGGCGGGCTGGGCAACAAGCTCGGCAAGCTCGCCGCGCCCGCGCAGATCGCGCTCGACGGCGCCGGCAACCTGTGGGTCGCCGACCGCGGCAACAACCGCGTGCAGCAGTTCGGCCCGGACGGCGAGCGGCTGCTGACGCTCGGCACGCGTGGCATCGGGCTCGGCGAGTTCATCAACCCGACGGGCGTGAGCGTCGACTGCCGCGGCACGCTGACGGTGACCGACACGAACAACAACCGCGTCCAGCAGTTCGCGCTCGCCGCGCCGCCGGCTGTCGCGTGCGCGGCGCTCGGACCGCTCGGCAACCCGCCGGCGCCAAGGCTGCCGACGCTGCCGCTGCCGCTCGGGCCGCAGGTCAGCGTCCGCGTGCTGCGCTCGAACGGGCTGTTCGCGTCGCGCGTGCTGCCGCTGCGCGTCGGCTGCGACACGGTCTGCACGCTGACGGCGACCGGCACCGTGACCGAGCGCGACAAGCCGCGCAAGCGCAAGCGCGCCGTCTCCGTGACGCTTCGCCCGGTCGAGACGAAGGTGCCGGCGGGCGAGACGAAGGTCGTGCGGCTGACGCTGTCGCGAGCGCAGGTCGCGCGGTTGCGCAAGGCGATGAAGCGCCGCCGCGGGCTCGTGGTGACGTTGCAGGTCGTCGCGACGGCGGCCGCCGGGGAGCCTACGGCCATCAGCCGCCGGCTTCCAGCCGGCGGCTGACGACAACCGTTGGCACGAGCGGCCCGAGGGAGGTGCGCTCGCACCGCGCCGAGCATATTCCGCCGCGACTGCCCCGTACTACCGTCGATACGCCTATTGACGCACGGCCACTCGGTGGACGTTCGTTCGATGGCAGCGACGCGCTTTCGCGCCGCGATCGCGAGGTTGTGCACCTGGACGCCCAACACTGCCCCATCGGCTCTAGCGCAAAGGGCGCGAGCGTGGTGTGATTGCGGCTCGTGGGGCGGGGAGTCTGCAACGTGATCGCCGGGCTGGGCGTGGCACTGACCGCGTGCCTGCTCGCGGGCGGGTCGCCCGCGGGGCCGGGCGTCGCGCACGCCGACCCCGCGCAGGTGCTGATCGTCGGCGACTCGCTCGCCGTCGGCATGCGCCCGTTTCTGCGCGATATGATCACCGACCGGCAGGTCACCTTCGACGCGCGCGCGGGCTGGACGACCCCGCAGGGCATGGAGGCGCTGCGGCTCGACCTGACGCAGTACGCCCCGCAGACCATCGTCATCAGCCTCGGCACGAACGACGGCTCGGACTCCGAGCTGTTCGCCGATCGCATCCGCCGCACGCTGCGGGGGCTGCCGCCGTACGCCTGCGTCGTGTGGCCGGCGATCATCCGCCCGAAGCGCAAGGGCGCCTACCTGGGCCTCAACAAGGCGCTGCGCGACGCCGCCCGGCGCGACCGCCGGCTCACGATCATCGACTGGGATCGCATGGTCGCCAAGGGGACCGTCGCGCTGCGCGACGGCGTGCACCCCGACGCCGACGGCTACCGCTTCCGCGCGTGGGTCACGGCCGCCGCGGTGCGCCGCGGCTGCCGCGCCGCACCCGCGGCCTGAACCGCAGCGCGCCAGCCTCGCGGCGAAGCCCGAACCCGCGGCCACCGATCCTCGCGGCGGGCCAGCCGCGGCCAGCTGCGCTCACTCCCAGGTGCGCCGGACCTCCGTGCGCAGGTACGGCGCCTCGCCGACCTTGAAGGCCGGGAGCACGATCCGAGCCGTGACCTTCACGCCCCTGCGCGCGGCCGGCAACTTCAGCCGCGTCGTCGGCGACCGCAGCACGAACTCGGAGCGCTTCGCGCGCCCGACGGTCTGGCGCGTGCAGCGCTTGCGGCCGTTCTTCGTCGCGCACGGGCGCCGGTAGCGCGAGATCGTCAGCTGCGCGCGGCGGCCGGCCGCGATCCGCGGCACCGACACCGGCACGGTCGTGGCGCCACGGTCGAGCGGGAGCGCCAGCAGGACCCTCCCCGCGGCCACGAACGGCTTGCACACCGACGCCGTGAAGTAGCCCACGGCCTTGCCGCCGGACTTCGCGCACGCCTGCCACGCACCGGGGTCGAGGTCGTCGTAGCGCACCTGGCCGTTCGTGAGCCTGGGCACGTCGGTCAGCCGCCCCGGCCCGTTCAGCGTGAGCGTCGGGTTCGGGGCCGCCGTCGTGACCTTGATGACGTTGACGGCGCCGGTCGTCGTGATCGTCACGTCGATCGAGTTCGCGAGGCCCGCCGTCTCGAAGCCGACCACCTGCTCGGCGTCAGCCGCGGGCACGTCGCCGGCCGCGTCGCGATGCCAGGCGACGCGCGCGACGTACGTCTGAAACGGCGCGAGCGGCGCGGCCGGGACCAGCACCCCGCCGCCGCGAAACCACGCCCCGCTGCCGGCCTCGGTCTGCGTCGCCTCCGTGATGAGGCGCGCGTCCACGGGGCCCGCCGGGCCGGTGAGCGAGAACGACGTCGCCGCGAGCGGCGCGCTGCCGCGCAGGCCGCGCGTGAAGAGCAGGATGTTCGGACCGGTCGGCTGCTCGGCCGCGATCCCGGCGATCTGCTGCGGCGTATACGGAGCCTCGCGGTTGATCTCCGAGATCGGCACGCCCGTGCGCCCGTTGCCGGGCAGGCTGTAGAGCTCCGGCGCGGCCGGCGGCGCGCGGACGCCCGCGACGCGTATGCACGCGATCCCCTTGTCGTCGGCGTAGCCGACTGCCACGACCTCGGGGTCGAACAGGCGGTAGAGCGAGATCGGCGCCAGCAGCCACGGGTTGCCCGCGTCCGACCAGCGCGTGTCGCTCGACAGCGCCTGCGGACCGCTGGACGCGAGCGTCTGGCGGTCGCCCTCGGGGGTGTAGCCGGGCTTCGCCGGGTCCTCGCCCTGCGCCAGCGCGCCGCCGTTGAGCGCGAGGTAGCCGCCGTGCTTCGCGCAGCCGTCCGACAGCCCCGGCGCCTCGACGAGGTCGGCGGGGATCCCGTTGGCCGCGCGCTGGACGTTCAGCAGCCTGATGGCCTCACCGGGGGCGATCGCCCGCGCCGCCGCGGGCGCCAAGAGCGTCGCCGCGCAGCAGGCAAGCACGAGCAGGGAGCGGGACATCCGCGACCCGACGGTACAGCCGCCGTCGGACGCCACTTCCGGCCTCCGGCCAAGCGGAGTTCCCGGCACCGACGGTCAGACCGCAAACCGGTGGTTCGACGGGACGGAAGTTCCGCAAATCGCCGGAGACGCGCCTATCATGTGCGTTCGTCAGAGGGGAGCAACGTGGGGATTGCAGGAGGTGCCGCGACGGCGAGCTCAGCGTCGCCGCGGCCGGCGAATCGATCGCGACGCGTGACGGGGGCAGCGCTCGCGCTGCTCGCCTGCGCGCTGACCGCGCTGGCATGGGCTCCCGCACCCGCGCCGGCTCAGTTGCCGGTCCCCGCGATCCTCCCCGACCTGCCGCTGCCCGTGCCCGGGCCGGTGCCGGTGACCGTCAAGGTCGTCGCACCCGACGGCTCCGCCCCCAAGCCCACCGGCACCATCACCATGACCGCCAACGGCGGCGCGGTGCTGCGACATCCCGTGAACTCCAGCACCGAGCTTGCGCTCACGGCGGGTGTCCTTGCCGTGCTCGGACAGAACGTGAAGGTCAGCTACTCGGGGGATGGCAACTACGAACCCAGCGACCCGGTGAAGGTCAGCTTCCCCGACGCGACGATGATCCGGATCACGGCGCAGCCGCGCGACACGGCCGCGCCGGAGATCTCGATCGCCTCGCCCGGCGACGGCGTGCAGTACACCGTCGGCGAGTCACTTGTCGCGATCTACTCCTGCACGGACCCCGGCGAGCGATCGGCCGTCACCCGCTGCGAAGGCCCGGTGGCGACGGGCTCCGCGGTCGACACCGCCACGGCGGGCGCGTACTCGTTCGCCGTCACCAGCGCCGACGCGCGCGGGAACATGACGACGAAGACGGTCACCTTCCGGGTCGGCGCCGCCAAGGCGGCCGCCACACCGCCGCCGGCCAGCAGCGGCGGGAACCCGCCGACGGCTGCGACGCCGCCCTCGGCTCAGCCCGCCGCCGGCGAGCCGCCGGCCGCGGCGACCGTCGCGCCTGCCGAGACCCCGGACGCGCCACCCGCCGACGAGTCCTCGCCGAAACGCCCGGAGCCGAGCAACTCGGCGCCGACCGCCAAGGAGCCCGCAGCGTCAACCACCGGCTCCAGCGACGAGGTGCCCACGAAGCCCGCAAGCCAGGAGCTCGCGCCCTACGACCCGCGATCCAAGCCGGCGCAGACCGTCGGGATCCTCGTCGCGGCGTTCACGCTGCTGCAGCTCGGCACGGCCGGCGGCGGGCTCGCGCTCGCGCGCGGCGGTGGTGGTGTCGGCGGCGCCGGGTCGGGCGGCGACTCCGGCTCCGGCTCCAAGGACAAGGACTCCAGCCCCCAGGCCAGCTTCGACTACGAGGCCGTCGACGTCGAGCAGCTCGCCGGCGGCGCGGCGGCCGTCGCGATCGGAGACCGGTCGCGCACCTGGGGCTGGCCGGGCACGCGGACCATCGACGCGGTCGGCGCCGCCCTCCCGGCGCGGTCTGGCGCCCCGATCGCCGCTGCTCGCGCGCGTGACCGCCGACGGCACGTACCTGCGGGCGATCCTCGGATCGGCGTGGCTGCTCGCTCCGGTCGCCGGTCTCGCGCTCGGCGTCTTGGCGCTGCAGGACACCGGCGGCGACGCGGTTCCCCCGGCCGCCGCCCTGACGATCGCGATCGCGGTGCTCGGGGTGCTGGACGCGACCGCCGGCTTCGTCGCCGTGCTGACGTTCACGGTCGGCGTCGTCGCGCTGGGCGGCGTGGACTCCAACCCTCACCTGCGGCTCATGCTCGGCCTCGGCGCGCTGTGGTTCGTCGTCCCGGTCCTCGCCGGTGCGGTGCGCCCGCTGCGGCGCGAGCCGACGCGCTCGCTCGAGGAGTCGTGGGACCGCGCGGCGGACTTCGTCATCGCGTCGCTGATCGGCGCGTGGGCGGTGCAGAAGATCGTCCTCGCGCTGCCGGGCTTGGCGGGCGTCGAGCTGCCGCTCACCGAGTACGCCAACACCGCCGCGTACGCGGTGCTGGGAGCGCTCGTCCTCCGGCTCTGCCTCGAGACGGTGGCGGCCCACCTGTATCCGAAGCGGCTGGACATCGCCGAGCCCGGCGAGCTGCCCGATCCCAGCGCGCTGCTGCGCCTCGGGGCGACTGCGCTGCGGATGGTCGTCTTCGTGTTCTTCGCCTACATCGTCGTCGGCACGAGCTGGCAGCTGTGGGTCGGAGCCGCGCTGTTCGTCATCCCGCAGGCCCTCGCGGTCTTCGAGGAGCGCATGCCGAACTCGCCGGGGCTGTTCCGCGCGCTGCCGAAGGGGCTCGTCGAGCTCGTCCTGATGCTCCTCGTCACCACCGCCGTCGGCGCGCTGCTGATCAGCACGATGAACGAGAACGCCGAGACGTTCATCGCCAACAGCTTCGTCCTGCTCTCGCTGCCGGGCTTCGTGCTCTCGCTGCTGCAGCTCTTCGGCCGCGACGGCGACGAGCCGAAGATCGGATGGGGCAAGCGGATCGCCGGCGTCGCCCTGCTCGCCCTCGGCGTCCTGGCGGCGCTCGGCCTCGTGCTCTGACAGCCGCGGGTCAGGTGCCGACTTTGGCCCCGCTCGACGCAAGCCTCACGTTCCGCGGCCTCGCCTCGCTGCCGGCGCAGTCGGCGCGGACGGCTGAGCGGCGGGCCGCGCTCCGCGGCCCCGCGGCCCGGCCGGCGCGCATCGGCGCGGGGCTGAGCGGCACGCCGGCCCCGCGCGGGACGCCACTCGGGCGCCCGGTTCGCGCTGACGTCGGGGCGAGCGCAGAGGGTGGGGCGGGTCTAGACCCAGGTGGGCCCACGGGCGCTGGCCAGCCGGCCAATGTGCTGTGCCATGACCGCATCACCCACCATCCCGCGCAAGATCCGCCTGCTGCGCGCGGCGCTCGGCACGTCGGCTGCCGCCGTGGCGCTGGCGCTGCCGGCGCTCACCCCGGCGGCGAGCCACGCGAGCGACGACCAGGCGGCGTCCGCCGCGTCGATCATGGCGCGACCGTGCTTCGGCGCCGCCGCGCGCAATCCGTTCGGGCCCTGCGTCGACCCGGACCTGCGACGCACGATCGTCCCCAGCCCCGACGACGCCGTGCTCGAGCCCAACGCCCCGTGCCAGCCGCAGGCCGACGGCGAGCTCGTGAACCCGTGCCTGTTCGGAGCGAGCAGCTCGGCCAAGCCCGCCACGGTCGCGCTGATCGGCGACAGCCACGCGTCGCACTGGCGCGCGGCGATCGACGTCGTGGCCCGCGCGACGGGGTCGCGCGCCGTGTCGATCACGCGCTCGGGCTGCCCGTTCAGCGAGGCGCGCGTCGTCGTCCCGGTAGCCGACCAGGCCGCGGTGTGCCAGCGCTGGAACCGCGCGGTGCTCGCCTGGCTGCAGCGCCACGACGAGGTGACGACGGTCTTCGTGTCCCAGCGCGCGAACGCCACCTACGTCGCGCCGCGCGCGGGCGCGAGCAACTTCGACACGGCCGTCCGCGGCGACGCGGCCCGCTACCGCGCGCTGCCGGCGTCGGTGAAGAGCGTCGTCGTCGTCCGCGACACGCCGCTGAGCTCGGGCGAGGCCGGCGAGTGCGTGCGCCGCGCCTACGCTCGCAACGAGCCCGCCGCGATGCGGTGCGCCCGCGCGCGCTCCAAGGCGCTGCGGCCGGATCCGGCCGTGTCGGCCGCGCGGCAGCTGCGCGGGCGCGTGCACGTGCTCGACATGACCCGCTTCTTCTGCAGCGACGCCCGTTGCTACCCGGTCATCGGCGGAGCGCTCGTGCACAAGGACGTCGACCACATCACGGCGGTCTTCGCGCGCACGCTCGGGCCGTTCATGGTGGGCAAGGTCGCGAGCATCGTCTACGGCGCCGCGAAGCTGTAGCCGTCAGTGCCTCGCGCGCGCGGCCGCGTCGATCAGCGGGGAGGTGCGCGGCGGGACCTGGCGCGTCAGGACGATGTAGCTCGTGCAGCGGCGGATCGCGGGCGTCGCGAGCAGCTCGTTGACGATCTCCTGCAGGTGCTCGGTGTCGTGCGCGACGACGCGGCAGATGAGGTCTTGCGGGCCTGAGATCGCGTCGGCTTCGAGCAGCTCCGGGATCGCCTCCATGACGGCGACCGCGTCGGCGAGCTGGCCTTGCGCGAGCTCGACGAGGATGAACGCGCCGATCGGATAGCCCATCGCCGCCGGGTCGACCTCGGGGCCGTGGCCTGTGATGACGCCGCGCGCCTCGAGCTTGTGCAGGCGCGCCTGCACCGTGCCGCGCGCGACGCCGAGCTGGCGCGCGACCTCCAGCAGGCCCACGCGCGGGAACTTGCGCAGTGTCGCGATGAGGCCGGCGTCCAGTCGATCGATGGTCATGTTGACCAGTGTTTCAGACTCTCACGCGCGAATCCTGGCCGGATTGACCGGTTGCGCTGAGCAGACTTGCAAATCGGCGCCCGACGGTCGACGCTCGGTGGACTGAAGAGAGGACGGTCCGATGTTCGAAGAAGCCCAGCTGTACTCGCCGGTGACGTCAGAAGGCGGCGCCGTCACGGTCCACCTGCACGAGGGCCATCCCGGTGCAGACGACCCCGCGTACCGCCGCCGGCGCAACGAGATCGCGGCCGCCGCGCTGCGCTGGCGCCCCGGCGACCCCGCGCCGCGCGTCGACTACCACCACGACGAGCAGGCGGTCTGGCGGACCGTCAGCGAGAACCTCGCGCCGCTGCACGAGCGGTTCGCGGTCGGCGAGTACCGCGCGGCGCTGAGCTGCGTCGCGCTGCCGGCCAACCGCATCCCGGGCCTCGACGAGGTCAGCGCTCGCCTCGCGAGCTGCGGCGGTTGGCGCTACGTCCCCGCCGCGGGGCTCGTCGACCTGCGCACGTTCTACGCGGCGCTCGCCGAGCGCACGTTTCACTCCACGCAGTACGTGCGCCACCCCGCGCTGCCGCTGTACACGCCCGAGCCGGACATCGTCCACGAGGTCATCGGCCACGGCCACCTGCTCGCGACCCCCACCTTCGGCGAGCTGCATCGGCGCGCCGGCGCGGCCGCGCGGCGGCTGCGCGACGTCGAGTCGCTGCGCTTCCTCTCGCGCGTCTTCTGGTTCTCGCTGGAGTTCGGCGTCGTCGTCGAGGACGGCGAGCTGCGCGCGTACGGCGCGGGGATCCTGTCGAGCTACGGCGAGCTCGGCGAGTTCGGCGCGATGCGGATGCGCCCGCTGGACCTGGCCGAGATGGGGACGGCCGACTACGACATCACGCACTACCAGCCGGTCCTGTACCGGGCGGAGTCCGTCGCCGAGATCGAGTCGGTCGTCGGCGCGTTCTTCGACACCTGCACCGACGAATCGATCGAGGAGCTGCGCCGTGAGCACGCTGTCGCCTGACCCACTCGCCACCGCCGCGCGGGCGCGTGACCACATGCCGCTGCACGGCATCGACCACCTCGAGCTGTGGGTCGGCAACGCCGCCCAGGCCGCGTACGTCTTCACGCACGCGTACGGGTTCACCGAGATCGCGTACGCGGGCCTCGAGACAGGGCTGCGCGACTGCACGTCGCACGTCCTGCAGCAGGGCCGCATCCGGCTCGTGCTGACCGGCGCGATGGGCGCCGCCGGCGAGCTCGCCGAGCATCATCGCGCCCACGGCGACGGCGTGAAGGCCATCGCGCTCGGCGTGCCGGACGTCGCGGCGGCCTACCGCGAGGCGACCGCCCGCGGGGCGCGCGGGCTGCTCGAGCCCTACGACCTCTACGACGAGCACGGCACCGTGCGCCTCGCCGAGATCGCGGCGTACGGCGACACCGTCCACCGTTTCGTCGAGCGCGACGGCTACGACGGCGCGTTCCTGCCGGGCTACATCGAGGTCGGGCACGCGGGCGACCCGTCGCGGCCCGGCCTGCTCGCCGGGATCGACCACGTCGTGGCGAACGTCGAGCTCGGCGCGATGGATCGCTGGGTGAAGTACTACGAGGACGTCTTCGGGATGCGCGAGCTCATCCACTTCTCCGACGAGGCGATCTCGACGGAGTACTCGGCGCTCATGTCGAAGGTCGTCACGAGCGGCGACGGGCGGGTGAAGTTCCCGATCAACGAGCCGGCCGAGTCCAAGCGCCGCTCGCAGATCGACGAGTTCCTCGACTACTACGGCGGGCCGGGGGTGCAGCACATCGCGGTCTCGACGACCGACATCGTCGCTGCGGTGGCCGAGCTGTCCGCGCGCGGGGTCAAGTTCCTGCGCACGCCGGACTCCTACTACGCGCAGCTCCCCGACCGCATCGGCGAGATCGACGAGTCGCTCGAGGACCTGCGCCGCCTCGGGATCCTCGTCGACCGCGACGACGAGGGCTACCTCCTGCAGATCTTCACCAAGCCGCTGGGCGACCGGCCGACGATCTTCTTCGAGCTCATCGAGCGCCACGGTGCGCGCGGGTTCGGGGAGGGCAACTTCAAGGCGCTGTTCGAGGCGATCGAGCGCGACCAGGCGCTGAGGGGGAACCTATGAGGTACGTGTCGATGGGCGACGTCCCGCCCAAGCGCCACACGCAGGTCCGCGGCGACGACGGCCGGCTGCTCGTCGAGGAGGTCATGGGCTACGAGGGCTTCTCGGGCAACGAGTCGATCCTCTATCACCTGCACTCGCCGTGCGACGTCGCGGCCGTCGGACCGTTCGAGCCGATCGCGCTGGAGGAGTGGGTGCCCGGCGCGCACGTGCATCGCCTGACCGACACGTCCGGGCTCGCCGCGTCGGGCGACCCCGTCTTCGGCCGGCGCGTGCTGATGTTCAACGACGACGTCGAGATCGCGATCTGCAAGCCGGCGGTCGAGCTCGACGCCTTCTACCGCAACGGCGAGGGCGACGAGGTGCTGTTCGTCCACGAGGGGTCGGGGGTCGTCGAGACGATCTTCGGCACGCTGCCCTACGTCGCGCACGACTACGTCGTCATCCCGCGCGGGACGACCTACCGGGTCCGCCTCGACGAAGGCCCGCAGACGTGGCTGACGTTCCACACGCCCGGCGAGATCGAGACGCCCAACCGCTACCGCAACCGCTACGGCCAGCTGCTCGAGCACGCGCCGTTCTCCCAGCGCGACTTCCATCCGCCGCGGGCGCTGCGCACCCACGCGGGTGGTGGCGAGCACGAGCTGATCGTGCGCGCGCGCCGTGGCTACCAGCGCTTCACGCTCGACCACCATCCGTTCGACGTCACCGGCTGGGACGGCTACGTCTACCCGTACACGTTCAACATCGCCGACTTCGAGCCCAAGTCCGGGCGTTTGCACCAGCCGCCCACCGTCCACCAGACCTTCCAGGGGCCGAACTTCGTCATCTGCTCGTTCTGCCCGCGCAACCTCGACTGGGACGAGCTCGCCGTGGCGTTGCCCTACCACCACTCCAACCTGCAGTCCGAGGAGCTCATCTACTACGTAGAGGGTGAGTTCGGCTCACGCGCCGGTGTCGGCGTCGGCGCGCTCACCCTCCATCCGAGCGGCCTGCCGCACGGCCCGCAGCCCGGCCTCGTCGAGCGCTCGCTCGGCGCGACGCGCACGGAGGAGCTCGCGGTCATGTGCGACACGTTCCGGCCGCTGCGCCTGACGCCGCTCGCCCGCGAGCTCGACGACCCGAGCTACGCGCTGAGCTGGCACGCGGCCGCGAGCGCCGCGCGGTAACGGAGCACGCCCTCCTCGTCCTCACACGCGACGCCGGCGGCGAGCGACGGGGCCGGTCGCGGGTACCGGCGCTCGTTCGTGCGAAGGTTGGCTCATGACGGCCAGCTCCCTGCCATGGGGCATCGTGCGGCCGCGCTCCGGCGGGCTCGCCCTGCCCGCGGTGCGTCTCGGCGAGGACGCCGTCGTGCTCGCCGCACTCGCCACGCCCGCGCTCCTGGCGCCCGATCCCGACCTCGCCCGCGCGCTGCAAGCGCCCGACCTCAACGCGCTGATCGAGCTCGGTCCGAGCGCGTGGGGCGCGCTGCGCGAACGGCTGCGCGAGCTCGTCGACGCGGAGGCGATCCCGGCCGCCGCGCGGCTGCCGCTGGCCGCGTGCGAGCTGCTGCTGCCGGTGCGCATCACCGACTACGTCGACTGCTACGCGTCGCTCGAGCACGCGACGAACTTCGGGCGGATCTTCCGGCCCGGCACGCCGCCGGTGCGAGAGAACTGGCGCCACATGCCGGTCGGCTACCACGGCCGCGCGTCGTCGGTCGTCGTGAGCGGGACCCCGGTGCGGAGGCCGCGCGGCCAGGTCGCCTACGGGGAGCTCGCGCCGACGCGCGAGCTCGACCTCGAATGCGAGCTGGGCTACGTCTGCGCGCCGTCCAGCGGTCCGATCGCCGTCGACCGCGCCGAGGACCACATCTTCGGGGTCGTGCTCGTCAACGACTGGAGCGCGCGCGACGTCCAGCGGTTCGAGTACGAGCCGCTGGGCCCGTTGCTCGGGAAGTCGTTTCGGACCTCGATGTCGGCGTGGATCACCCCGCTCGACGCGCTCACCAAGGCACGGGTCGCGCCGCGAGCGCAGGACCCCGAGCCCGCGCCGTACCTGCGCGCAGAGACGCCCTGGCTGCTCGACGCGGCGCTCGAGGTCGAGCTCAACGGGGAGGTGATCTCGCGCCCGCCCGCGCGCGAGCTCTACTGGACGCCGGCGCAGATGCTCGCCCACCTCACGGTCAACGGCGCGAGGCTGAGCGCCGGCGATCTCGTCGCGACGGGCACGATCAGCGGGGCGGCCGGGGGCACCGAAGGCTCGCTCGCGGAGCGGTTCCGCGGCGAGCGCTGGCTGGCCGACGGCGACGAGGTCCTCCTGCGGGGACGGGCGGGCGACGTCGAGCTCGGCGAGGTCCGCGGGCGGGTCGTGGCGGCGTCCTAGCCTGATGGGGGTCGGCGCGCGCCGCGGCCGCGCATAGGGTGGCGAGCGTGAACCCACGCACGCTGCTCACCGCCATCGCAGTCCTCGCCACCGTCGCCGTCGCGGCACCGTCCACGACGGGCGCCGCCACCGTGTTCAAGCCCTGCTCGGGCAGCTTCGGCCCCCAGGGCCAGGCCGGAGGAGGCTTCTACCGCAAGATCACCGCCAAGCGAGTGACCTGCGCCACCGCGCGTTCGGTCACGAAGGCATGGGTGGTCGCGCACAAGTCCGGCAGCACGAACCCGACGAAGAAGAGCGTCGTCAAGGGCTACAGCTGTACCGGCACGGCGCCCGCCGAGAACTCCCTCAAGATCCTCTGCGTCCGCGACGGCGGCCAGAAGGCCGTCCGCTTCATCGGCAGCCCCTAGCGCGCCGCGGCGCGCTCGTCGCGCTCCTGCGCGACCTTCTCGGCCGCCTCGCTTTGCTGGGCCTGTAGTTCGGCGAGCGCGTCGGTCATCTGCTGGACCCAGCCCCCGAGCTCCGTCGTGAGGATCGTCTCCGCGCGCGTGACGAGCGTCTCGAGGTCCGGCTCGCGCGCACCGCTCGCGCGGAACTCGAGCCGCAACGCCGACAGCTGTCCCGAGGCGCGGTTGTACGCCACGATCGTGTTGTCCACCTGGAGGTAGCCGAGGTGGGCCAGCGCGGCGCCGGCGAGTGCCGTCGTGAGACCGATCCAGACGTCGAACCCAAGCGCAGCCAGCAGCGTCCCCGCGCCTCCGGCGACCAGCGTCACGAGTTGGAGCCGGGACCGGCGGCGATCGAGAGCGGCGACCTTGTCGCGATACCAACCGATCTGGTCCTCGACACGGCAGGCCATGTAGCCGGCTGCGTCCAGCCGAGCAAGGCCGTCCTCGTCGTACATGACGTCCTTCAGCGGTCCGCCGTACCGCGTCAGCGGCCCGCTGCTCGCCGCCGATTGGGTGAGCTCGGTCTCGATCTCCGTGAGCCGCACCGCGAGCTTCTGTGGACGGTCGGCGGGCGGACGGCATACGCGCAGAGCCTCGCGCGAATAGACGCCTGTCCGGGTGCGGTAGCGGTAGATCTCGGACTTCGTCGCCTCCGCGGCGGCGCGTAGCAGCACCCACCGCTTCCCCGCCCCCCGGCGGTTGGCGAGCGCGATGAGCACGGAAACCGTGATGGGCGCGACGATGACGAGCCAGTGCATGACGTCTCGCGCCGGGCCGTCGTGGAGCACGTCGTCGTGAATGAGCGCGAAGCCCGTAGCGACGATGCCGAGCCCGAGGATCGAGACCTGGAACTGCTCGAACGCCTTGCGGAGCCTCACCGCCCAGCGGTCGTACGTCGCGAAGATCCGCCAGGCATCCTCGAGGACGATCGCGTCGCGCGGGCCTGCCCCGTCGCGCAACTCGGCGACGAGCAGGTTCGTGAGCTCCGCCGGATCGCGCGATCCCACCGGCCGCACGTCTCCATCTTGGAGCATGCTCACAAGGTCCGGCTCGCGCGATCGCCCGCGGACCGCGGCGGCGACCGCGCCCGCGGTGCCGCCCGTGCCCTCGATCGCGAACACCGGCCAGCGGCGCGCGACGGCCTCCCGCAGCTCCGCAACCGCCCCGTCGCCGCCGCCCGCGAGCACCATGACGATCGGCTCGCCGTGTCCGAGCTCCGCCGCGACGGCCGCCAGCAGCGGCGTCTCGCCACCCCACCGGTCGCTGTCGGCAAGCACGAAATGCGTGTGGTTGGGCTCGAGCTGCGTCCCGCTGCCGTCGTGATCGGCGTGCTCGACCTTGCCCGCCGGCGCCACGCCGATGAGGACCGGCATGCTGGCGGGGTCGCGGTCGCGCTCGTCGCCCACGAGCGCCATCACGCCCGCAGCTGTGCCTCCGTCGACGATCACGGCGCCGGTGGCAGCGACCGCTGCACGGACCGCCGGCCCGAGCACCGCTCTCGCTGCCTCGAGCTGCGGGCCACGCAGCTCGTCTGCACCCCCGCAGACGATGATCACGGGCGAGGGGTTCGCCGCGACGATCCCGACGCGTGCGAGCAGGTCGCGCGGATGCTCACCGGCGCGTTCGACGGCCAGCCGTGCGGGGGCGCCGTCGCCCGGTGGCGCAAGGGTCATCGCCTGATCATCCTCGACGCCCGACGCGGCGGCAAAGCGCGCAACCGCCCGCCCGGCTCAGCGCGCGGCGGACCACCCCGTCCAGCGCTCGACGTCGACCGCGACGACCGTTTCCTCCGGTGCGTGGTCGCGGTACTGCTCGTAGCGGTCGATCAGCAGCGCGATCGCGGCGCGGGCTTCGGCAGTGGCCGGGTCGAGCACGCGGGCGGTGCCGTCGACGCGCGCCACCACATGCGCGTCCAGTCGGCGTCGTCGTACTCGTCGGCGAGCAGCGCGACGCGTGGATTGGCCGCGAGGTTGGCGAGATGTCGCAGCTGGATCGTGCGCTTGGGCTTGGTCGACCGCGTGGTAGATGCGATCGCCGTCGACGGCGAAGACGATCGGCACGAGGTGTTTACGACGCCGCGCGGAGGGTTCCACCGCGCCGCGCCCCGCGGCCCACACCGCGCGGGCCGCGCCCGCCCACGCCGCCCTGCGGCCCGGCGCCCGCGCCCGCCGCGACGCCGCACGCGCGACGCCCGCCCGCGGCGACCGGATATGTTCCGGCCACCAAGCAGTGCTCGCTTGGGAACCGAGCAATGCGGGGAGGCGGTGCGACGATGTTCTCGGATCGATCATGCGGATGGCTCGCGGCGCTCGCCGGCGTGCTCGCCCTTGCCGTGACCGGCGTGCTGAGCGGCTGCGGTGGCGACGACGACCAAGCCGGCAAGCCGAGCTCGACCGCCACATCGGCGACGTCCGCCACGAAGCAACCGCGCGGCACCTCCGATCGCGGCGCGCGGGGCTGCACCCGCGCGGCGTTCCTCGCCGCGCTGCTCGCCGACGTCGAGCCGCTCGCGTTCAAGGTCGACCAGGTCCGCTGCAAGGGCGAGTTCGCGCGCACGCGCTTCGTCGGCCGAGGCTGCCCGCAGGGGCAGGCGACGAAGGTGCCGTGCGGCAGCGCGAAGGTCGCCGCGTGGCGGCGCGGCGCGAAGCGCTGGCGGCTCGTCACCTACGCCGACAACCTCACCTGCGCGGGCGTGCGAAGCAAGGCGGCGGACTTCCCGCAGTCGCTCTGCGGCTGACGACGCATCCGCCACGGCGCCGGCACGCGCACATAGATAGACGCGCGTTTCAGCCTTGTGAAGATCGCCGCGCGCGGCCGGCGCGGCGGGTTCGCGCCGGTACCGTAGACCTGCGTGATCACGACCACCGCACTGGGCGCCGCACCCAGCGATGGCTTCGTCGCCGACGAGGATCTCCTGAGCGGCGTGCTCGAGGACGTCATCTGCGCGAGCGAGGGCAAGCCCGCGCTCGAGCTGCACCACCGAGCCGTCGCGCTCGGGCGCCGTTCGCGCGGCGGTGACGCCGCCGCGGCCGACGAGCTCGCCGGCCTCGTCGCCGAGCTCGAGGTTCGCGAGCTCGAGCTGCTCGTCCGCATGCTGACCTGCTGGCACCAGCTCATGAACCTCGCCGAGGACAACGACCGCGTCCGCCGCCTGCGCGCGCGGGAGCTGAGCGAGGCACCCAAGCCGCGTCGCGGCTCGCTGCGCCACGTCGTCACGAACCTCGCCGCCAACGGCACGAGCGCGAGCGACCTGCACGACGCGCTCGCGAACGCCGAGGTGCAGCTCGTCATGACCGCGCACCCGACAGAGGCGCGCCGCCGCACGACCGTCAACAAGCTCGCCCGCATCTTCGCGATGCTGCGCTCGCTCGACGAGCGCCTGCCGGTCCCCGGCGAGCGCGAGGAGATCCGCCGCCGGATCGCGGCCGCGGTCCAGGAGCTGTGGGGCTCCGACGAGCTGCGCGCGGTGTCGCCCACGGTCCTCGACGAGGTCCGCGCGGGGCTCATCTACTTCACCTCGACGCTGTCGCGGGTCGTGCCGGCGCTGTACCGCGACCTCGACGCAGCCGTTCGCGAGAGCTATCCCGACGACGACATCGTCGTCCCGCCGCTGTTGACGTTCGGCTCGTGGATGGGCGGCGACCGCGACGGCAACCCGAACGTCACGCCCGACCTGACCGCGATCGCGCTCGGGCAGATGAAGGAGGCGTGCCTCACGCACCTCGAGGGCGTCGTCGGCGAGCTCGCCGGGCGCATCACGCTCTCGGCGCGCGTGTCGGGCGAGTCCGAGGAGCTGCGCCAGCTCCTCGCCAACTCCGCGAGCGCGGTGCCGGCGATGGCCGAGCACGTGCGCGAGCGCAACCCCGAGGAGCCCTATCGCCAGCTCTTCAAGCTGCTCGCCGAGCGCGTGCGCTTCACACGCAAGGGCGAGGAGGGCGGCTATCACCGCTCGCAGGAGCTGATCGCCGACCTGCGTGTCGCCGAGCGCGCGCTGCGCGAGCAGCAGGCGGGGTTCGTCGCCGCCGACGGGCTGCGCGACGTCATCCGCCAGGTCGAGGTCTTCGGCTTTCACTTCGCGCGCCTGGACGTGCGCGAGCACGCGAGCATCCACAGCCACGCGATCGACGAGATCCTCGAGTCGCTCGGCGTCCAGGAGGGCTACGCGTCGCTGTCCGACGACGAGCGCATGACCGTGCTCGCGCGCGAGATCGCCGACCGCCGGCCGCTGATCCCCGGCGACATCTCCGGCTTCAGCGCGTCGACCCGTGAGACCGTCGAGACGTTCCGCACGATGCGCGACCTGCTCGACGGCGCGCACGCGGGCGCGCTCGGCGCCTACATCATCTCCAACACGTGCGGCCCGTCGGACCTGCTCGAGGTGCTGCTGCTCATGAAGGAGGTCGGCCTCGCCCGCGCGGGCGGGTCGGGCGCCGTGCTGCGGATCGTCCCGCTGTTCGAGTCCGGCGACACGCTCGCGGCCGCCGCCGACACGATGCGCACGCTGCTCGAGACGCCGGTCTACCGCGCGGCCGTCGACGCCGTCGGCGAGCAGGAGGTCATGGTCGGCTACTCGGACTCCAACAAGGACGTCGGCTACGTCGCGTCGGGCTGGGGCGTCTATCGGGCGCAGATCGAGGTCGCGAGCGTGATGCGCGAGCACGGCGTGCCGTGGCAGTTCTTCCACGGTCGCGGCGGCGCGGTCGGGCGCGGCGGCGGGCCGTCGAACGTCGCGATCCTCGCCCAGCCGCCCGGCACCGTCGCGGGGCGCATGAAGGTGACCGAGCAGGGCGAGATGCTGTCGGCGAAGTTCTCCGTCACGGAGATCGCCCATCGCGAGCTCGAGCTGACGACGAGCGCCGTGCTGCAGACGACGCTCAACCGCCAGGTCGCGGCGCCGGGCATCGCGCGCTTCGAGGCGATCGTCGCGGAGATGGCCGAGTGCTCGACCGACGTCTACCGCGGCCTGGTCTACGGCGACCCGGACTTCGCCGACTACTTCCACGCGACGACGCCGGTGCGCGAGATCCAGCGCCTGCAGCTCGGGTCGCGGCCCGCGAAGCGGCGCGAGTCGGCGCGCATCGAGGACTACCGCGCGATCCCATGGGTGTTCTCGTGGACGCAGACGCGCGCCGTGCTGCCGGCCTGGTACGGGCTCGGCACCGCGCTCGAGACAGCCCGCGAGCACCACGGGAGCGAGGTCCTGCGCGAGATGGAGCGCGACTGGCCGTTCTTCTCGGCGTTGATCTCGAACGCCGAGATGGCATGCGCGAAGGCCGACCTCGACATCGCACGGCGCTACTCCGAGCTCTACGACGACGAGGTCGCGCGCGAGCGGATCTGGAGCGCGATCTCCGACGAGCTCGAGCGCACGGTGCGCGAACTGCAGCGCGTGCGGGGCGAGGAGCACCCGCTGGATCGCGAGCCGGTCCTGCAGCGCACGATCGCGCGGCGCAACCCCTTCATCGACCCGCTGTCGTTCGTCCAGCTCGAGCTGCTGCGGCGGCTGCGCGCGCCCGGCGCCGATCCGGACGACCCGGATCTCGTGCGCGCGAGCCTGCTGACGATCAACGGCATCGCGGGCGGCTTGCGCAATACGGGCTGACGCCCCGCCCTATCCTGCCTGCCTGCCCATGACCTCCTCCGAAGTCAAGCCCGAGCGCAGGCGGGTCTACGTCTGCGGCCACCGCAACCCCGACACCGACTCGATCGCATCCGCCATCGCGTACGCCGAGCTGAAGAATCACCTCGACCCGGCGCACGACTACAAGCCCGTGCGCCTCGGTGTGGCGAACGCGCAGACGTCGTGGCTCGTCGAGCGCGCCGGCGTGCATCTGCCGGTCCTGCTGCCGCACGCCAAGCTGCGCGTCCGCGACGTCATGCGCACGCGCTTCGCGGTCGCCAACCGGCGCGACCCGGTGCGGACGGTGGGCCTGCTCATGGCGCCCAAGGACGTCGTGCCGATCGTCGACGACGACGGCGTCCTGAGCGGCGTGCTGACCGAGCGCGCCCTGGCGCGGCGCTATATCCGCGAGTCGCGCGAGGCGTCGCGGCTGGACGCGCCGACGCCCGTCGGCTCGATCGTGTCGGTGCTCGAAGGCGAGCTGTTGTGCGGCTCGCCCGAGGACGACGTGCGCGGGCGCGTATGGGTGCAGGCGATGGACTCGTCGTCCGACAGCAACGTCGAGCGCGGCGACGTCGTCGTGATCGGCGACCGCCACAACTCGCAGAAGCGCGCGATCGCGACCGGCGTGTCGCTGCTCGTGCTCAGCAACAACGTGCAGCCCTCGGAGGAGATCTTGACGCTGGCGCGCGAGGCCGGCACGGCGATCGTCGGCTCGCCGCTGGACTCGTACGTGACGAGCCGGATGATCACGCTGTCCGAGCCCGTGCACGCGTTCGTCGAGGGCGACCCGCTGACGGTCGGCCTGGACGACCTCGTCTCGGACATCTCCGAGCAGATCAAGACCGTGCACTACCACGCGGCGGTCGCGCTCGACCGCGGCGGGCGGCCGATCGGGCTCATCACGCGGTCAGACCTCGTCAACCCGCCGCCGCGGCGGGTGCTGCTCGTCGACCACGCCGAGCGCGCGCAGAGCGTGCACGGCATCGAGGAGGCCGAGATCGTCGAGATCCTCGACCACCATCACATCGGCTCGATCGAGACCCGCCATCCGGTAACGGCGATCTTCGACCCGGTCGGCTCGACCGCGACGCTCGTGACCGAGCGCTTCCGCGTCGCGGGGCTCGAGCCGACGCGCCAGAGCGCGACGATGCTGCTCGGCGCGATCTGCTCGGACACGGTGCTGCTGACGTCGCCGACGACGACCGAACGCGACCGCATCGCGACGAGCTGGCTCGAGATCCTGCTGTCGCTCGACGCGCTCGCGTTCGGCCGCGAGATGTTCGAGCGCAGCTCCGACGTCGCGGAGGTGTCGGCTTCGGACCTCGTCGTGCGCGACCTCAAGGAGTACGAGCTCGACGGCAACCGCTCGCTGAGCGTCGCGCAGATCGAGACCGTCGGCAGCGCGCTGGCAGACCGCACCGGCGAGCTGCTGTCCGCGGTGCAGGCGCATCGCGAGCGCCACCACCAGCTGCTGTTCGCGCTCATGGTCACCGACATCCTGGCCCGCTCGACGACGCTGCTCGTCGCGGGGCCCGAGCAGCTCGCCGAGCGCGCGTTCGGCAAGCCGGTCGTGGACGGCGCGATCGACCTGCCCGGCGTCATGAGCCGCAAGAAGCAGGTCGCGCCGGTGCTGCTGGCCGCGGCCTCCGCCAACGGGGGCTGAGCGCGGGCGCGCCGCGAGCGCCGCCGCCGGCGGGCGCCGGCGACGTGCGTCACGGGAGGGTCGTCAGCTGTCCTGGTGCAAGAGCTGGTCCTCGATGCGGATGGCGCTCAGCGAGGCGCCTGTGCCGTGGATGACGTTCACCGCGCCCGCGTCGGCGAGGCTGCCGACGTTCTCGCCCGGCACGCCGATCGCGAGGTCGTCGTAGCGGTCGCCGTTGAAGCGCCCTGTCGCCACCGCCCAGCCGAACCGATCACCGCGCTCGGAGCGGTCCTCGACCTCGGCGACGTCCTGATTCCAGAGCTGGTCGGCCCGGTGCCCCACGCTGAGCCCCTGGCTCGAGCCGTGGATGACGTTGACCGATCCGGCGAACGGGGCGGTGAGCAGGAAGTCGGCTGCCACGCCGATCGCGAGATCGTCGTACGCGTCGCCGTCGAAGCGTCCGACCGCCAGACCGTGGCCGAATCGCTCGATCGTGCCGTTGTCGCCCTCGACACCGGCGACGTCCTGGTGCCAGAGCTGGTCGGGTGTCGCGAAGGTGCTCAGCCCGACGTTGGAGCCGTAGATGAGGTTCACCGCACCGTTGTGGGGGGTGAACAACTCGTCGCCGATCGTCTCGCCGGGCACGCCGATCGCGAGGTCGTCGTAGCCGTCGTGGTTGAAGTCGCCGGTCGCGACCTGCTCGCCGAAGTCGTCCCCGAGCTCG
Organism: uncultured Actinomycetes bacterium; assembly: GCA_963743055.1. GTDB lineage: Bacteria > Actinomycetota > Thermoleophilia > Solirubrobacterales > Solirubrobacteraceae > CADCVQ01. The sequence goes on from CAVUOK010000015.1 coordinate 246,154, forward strand.
ACGACGTCCTCGACGCCGGGTGCGTTCTGGTGCCAGAACTCGGTCACCGTCCCCCGCGGCGACAAGCCGCCGCTGGACCCGTGGATGACGATCACGGATAGAGGCCTGCCGATGGCGAGGTCGTCGTAGCGGTCGCCGTCGAAGTTCCCGGTTGCGAGGCTCGTGCCGAAGCCCCCGCGCGGGTAGAGACCGCCCTGGACGTTGGCGACGTTCTGGTGCCAGAATCCGCGCACGCGGACGCTTCCCGGCTCTGCCTGCGGCGCCGTGCTCAGGCCGGCGGCGCTTCCGTAGATCACGTTCACGGCGCCGGCGTCCAGCACGCCGTCGACGTCCTCCGCCTGGACGCCGATGGCGAGATCGTCGTAGTCGTCTCCGTTGAGGCGGCCGACGGTCAGCGCGTCGCCGAATCGGTCCAGTGCCTCGGCCGCGTCCTCGACGCCGAAGGTGTCCTGGTGCCACAGCTGATCGGGGACCTCCGTCGCGCTCAGGCCGTCCTTGGAGCCGTAGATGATGTTCACCGCGCCGGCGTCCGCGACGCCGTCCACGTCCTCGCCGGGCACGCCGACCGCGAGGTCGTCATAGCCGTCGTGATTGAAGTCCCCGACCGCGACCGCGCTGCCGAAGTTGTCGGCCACCTCGGCTTCGCCCTCGGCGCCCTCGACGTTCTGATGCCAGAGCTGGTCGGGCACCTCCGTCGCGCTCAGCCCGAACTTGGAGCCGTAGATCACATTCACCGCGCCTGCGTCGCGGACGCCGTCCACGTCGTCGGCCGGCACGCCGATGGCAGCGTCGTCGTACGTGTCGCCGTTGAGGTCGCCCGTGGCGATCGCGGCGCCGAACTGCTCGTCGGGCGCGGCCAGACCTTCGACCTCTGACTCCAGCGGCAGCCCGAGCCCCACCGCGGGAGCGTTCTGCGCGGCTGCGGACCCCGCCCCGGCCGCCAGCGTCGCCATCACGGCCGCCGCGGTGACCACGGCGAGCCGCCGGCGCCGTGCCCTCGCACGGTGCCCGTGTCCCGCGTAAGGCGTCGCCGCATCTCGCGATTCACCTTCGTCTCGGCCAGTGTCGGCATGTGTGGCGGACTCATCCATTACTCAACGCTCCTGTACATCGTGTTCGCGAGGCTGGCTTTCACCCCTGAACAGAGAAAGAGGTGCGCGAGACGGGAGCTGATACTCAGGGGTGATGCACTTCACACTCAAGCAGGGCCGCGCGTCACCCCGGTTGACCTGCCGGGAGTTGTGCTCAGCAGGCCGCGAGCGCGGCCGCGTAGAACCGCAGGTACTGCGCGTAGTGCGCGCTCCAGTACTCGCCTTCGTGCTCGCCCTTCGGATGGCGCGCCTTGATACGCAACGCCGCGGCGAACGCGTCGGTGCCAGCGCGGAAGGGGTCCTTGTCGCCGCCGTCGAGCCAGAGCCTTGCGCGGCCCCACGGTGCGCTGCCGCGCGCGCGGGCCAGCGCGAGGACGTCGTTGCGCGCGTAGTCGCCGGCGTCGTCGAAGGCCCCCGCCGCGGAGTCGCCGGAGCGCAGCCAGATCGCGGGCGAGTGGCCGCCGACCGCGCAGAACGTTGCCGGCCTGCGGCGCGCGATCGCGAACGCGCCGTAGCCGCCCATCGAGATGCCGCCGATCGCGACGCGCTTCGGGTCGGCGTGCAGCCGCTTGACCGCGTGCGGGATGACCTCGTCGAGGACGTAGCGCACCCAGTCGCCGCTTGCGCGCTTGTGCCAGTAGGAGGCCTCGCCGCCGTTCGGGAAGACGACCGCGGGCGCGCGGGCGCCGAGCGTTGCGAGCGCCGCGTAGAACGCGGAGTTCGAGTTCGACTCCTCGCCGTTCTGGCCGCGGCCGTGCAGGAAGACGAGCAGCGGCGGCTTGGCGGATGCCCCGGGCGCGAGCGCCGCGGTCTGGGGCAGTGTCTTGTGCACGAAGCGCGAGCGGAGGTCGTAGCGCACGATCGTCGCGCCGTGCGCGGCCGCCGAGGCGGACGTGATCTCGCCGGGCAGATGACGGCGAATCGCCCATCCGGCCACGAGCGCCACCACGACGAGGAGCACCGCCGCCATCGCCCGGCGGCGGGCGATCGTGCGACGACCCGGACGTCGCGCGCGGGCCGGCGTCAGCTGCGGCGGGCGGGTCACCTCACCCACCGTAGACGCTTCGGTGCCGCGCGATCCCGCCGTGTTACGGGAGCATGCTGTACGCGAGCACGAGGTCGAGCACGAGCAGCACGAGCGGCGGCGCCCACATCGCGAACGGGTCGTGCGCGCGCTGATGGGTGAAGAGCGCCCCGATCATGATGAAGATGACGAGCATCGAGCCCGTCACCGCGAGGAACTCGAGCGCGATCCCGACGAGCAGCATCGTCCCGGTCAGGACCTCCAGCCAGCCGGTCGCGGTGCGGACCACGTCGGCGTAGCCCCAGCGCTTGAAGTTCGCGACCATCGCCTCTTGGCCGGTGATCTTCGGGATGCCGACGCCGACGAAGACGACCCCGAGGATCGCCGCGAGGATCGTGCTGAGCGTGCTCATGGCTGCGGACTGTAGCCCGCCCGGATGACGTCACCAGCGCGGCGCGGCGCGACGCGTCGCGCGGACGTATCCTGTCGCCGCGCATGCCCGACCCGGTGAAGATCGCAGTCGTCGGTGGCGGCTACGGCGCCAAGGTGCCGCTGCCCGTCTACGGCGAGCTCGACGAGTTCGAGCCGGTCGCGGTGTGGTCGCGCCGGCCGCAGCGCGCGCAGGAGCTCGCCGCCGAGCACGACCTCGAGCTCGGCACGGCCGACCTCGACGAGCTGCTTGCCCTCGACGGCCTGGAGGCCGTGCACGTCGCCGGGCCGGTGTCACAGCACGCGGAGGTCGCGATCGCCGCGGCGAACCGCGGCCTGCACGTGCTGTGCGAGAAGCCGCTCGCGGCGAGCCTCGGCGAGGCGCGCGCGGTCGTCGCCGCGATCGGGGAGGCGGGGGTCGTCGGCGCCGTGAACTACGGCCGGCGCATGCAGCAGGCGCGCGCGCGGCTGCTCGAGCTGACGCGCGAGGTGGTCGGCACGCCGCGCATGGTCTCGATCTCGCTCGTGCACGCAGACCACGCCGAGCCCGGCTCGCGCCCGTTCACGTGGGTGCAGGACAAGGCGATGGCCGGCGGGCGGCTGCAGGGCTACGGGGTCCACGACCTCGACCTGCTGCTCGAGGCCTTCGGCGAGGTGGCGGAGGTGGCCGCGGCGACCGAGGTCGGCGTCCGCGAGCGCCGCACGAAGGACGGCACGCCGCACGACGTCACCGCCGAGGACGCATACGCGATCCTCATCCGCTTTCGCGGCGGCGGCCTCGCGCAGGTCAGCCTGACCTCGACGGCGCGCCACGCCCGCGGCGACGTCCTCGAGATCCACGGCGACGCGGGGACCGTGCGCCTGGATGCCGACAAGCTCCTGTCGTGGGGCCGCGCCGGCGAGGAGCTTCAGACCGAGGGCCCGCTGAAGGCGAGCTCCAAGGACGCGTTCAAGCAGGTGGCGCGCAACTTCCACGCGTCGATCCGCGACGGCGCGCCGCCCGATCCCGCGCTGGACGAGGGGCTGCGCGTGCAGGCGCTGCTCGACGCGATCCACCTTGCGGACGACGAGCGCCGCTGGGTCGTGCCCGAAGCGGTCTAGATGGCGAGCGCGCTGTACCTCGTGCGCCACGGGCAGACCGAGAGCTCGGCGCGCCTGGCCTACTCGGGGCGCGGCGACGTGGCGCTGACGCCCGAGGGCCGCGAGCAGGCGCGACGTGCCGCCGAGCGGCTCGCCGGCGCCGGCATCGACGTCGTCTACACGAGCCCGCTGAGCCGCGCGCGCGACACCGCGCAAGCGATCGCCGACGCGACCGGCGCCCCGCTGCACGTCGACGAGCGCCTCACGGAGATCGACTACGGGCGCTTCGAAGGCGTCGACCGAGCGGGTGCGCGCGAGCTCGTCGGAGCCGCGTTCGAGGACTGGCGCGCCGATCCCTTCGGCGCGCCCGTGCCGGGGATGGAGCCGCTGGCGGACGCGCTCGAGCGCGCGCGCGCCGCCACGAGCGACGCGCTCGCGGCCGCGCAGCGCCCGGTGATCGTCGGCCACCAGGGGATCCTGCGGATCGTGCTCGTCGCGCTCGGCGAGCTCGCGCCCGGCGACTACTTCACGCTACGCCTGCGTGAGGCGGACCCGATCCTCGTCGAGGGTCCCGCGATCGCGTAGACCTAGCGGCCCCGCATCGGCGCTCCGGTCACACACGGGGCGTGAGCGTGAGACGCTTGCGCAAGCGCGTCCCTTGCCGACCGGAGCCGAACCTCGATGCCCGAGCACGACGACCTCCTCAAGACGTTCCAGCCGGTCCTGCGCTACGACTCAAACGAGCAGTTCTTCGCCGACAGCGCGGTGCAGTTCATGGTCAACCCCGGCAACGAGCTGCGCCGCAAGCGCACGGCGACCGGAAACGGCGCGGTCCTCGCTCGCGCGCAGCCGCGCGGCGCCGAGCCCGAGCTGACGCTCGCGTTCCTCGCGAAGTCGCGCTACGCGGACGGCAGCCCCGTCGAGGAGGGCGACGTCATCGGCGTGAGCGGCCGCAACTATCGGGCGCAGTACCGCAAGCTGCGGATGGCCCTCCCCGGTCTCGCCAACGTCGTCTACGGCCATGCCGTCGAGGCGAACGGGCGCCTGTGGCTGCAGTACTGGCTCTGGTACTTCTACAACGACTACCAGCTGTCGTTCGGGGCGGGCACGCACGAGGGCGACTGGGAGATGGTCCAGCTCCGGATGGACGACGAGGCCGGCCACCCCGACGTCGCCGTCTACGCCCAGCACAGCTACGCCGAGCTGCGAGCGTGGGACGAGGTCGAGCGCCTTCAGCCCGACGACGTGCGGCCGGTCGTGTACGTCGCGCGCGGATCGCACGCCTCGTACTTCGAGGCCGGTTATCACCAGACCGAGGCGTGGTACGACCTCGCCGACGGCAAGCGCCGCATGAAGCGCCGGCCGCGCCTCGAGATCCTCGAGACCGGCGAGCCGGCGTGGACGAGCTGGCCGGGGCGCTGGGGCGACACCCTGCCGGGGAAGGGCGCGATGAAGGCCGTCGCGTCCAACAGCCCCACCGGCCCGGGCGCCAAGAAGCAGTGGACCGATCCCGACCGGCTGCTCGACAACAAGGTCACGCCGGTGCGTGGTAAGGCGCCCGCGCCACCGGACGTGCTCGCCAGGCGCCGGGGCGGGCGGCTTCGCATCGAGTACGACGTGACGATGCGGGCTCCGCGGCCGGACACGCTGGTCGTGACGGTCAACTCGGTCGACGACGCGCGGCCGCCGCAGACGCACAACCTCGACGTCCACGTGAGCGGCCACGGCAAGAAGACGACCGACGTCGTGCTCGACCCGCTGAAGCACTACGACGTCTACGTGAGCACCGTCGGCGGCGATCCGCCGAAGCCGTCGGAGTCGACGCTCACGAACATCGGGCCGTACGTCAAGCCCGCGCTCGCGGCGAAGGAGAAGCTGCTCGCCTTCCTCAGCGGCTTGGTCGCGCGGCTGCGCGGCGATCGCCGTCGCTACCGTCGGCGGCGCTGAACGCGTTCGCGTCAGCGAACGGCCGCGCGCTGCGCCTCGACCTCCGCGCGGACGATGCAGCCCGCGACGTGGTCGTTGACGATCCCGGTGGCCTGCATGAGCGCGTAGGCCGTCGTCGGGCCGACGAACCTGAAGCCGCGGCGCTTGAGCTCGCGCGCGAGCGCTTTGGACTCGGGGGTCGCGGAGGGCATGTCGGCCAGCGTGTGCGGCGCGGGCGGGGGCGGGTCGTCCGCGGGCGCGAAGGACCACAGCAGGTCGGTCAGCGTCTCCCCGCCCTTCTGCAAGGCGACCGTCGCGCGCGCGTTGGCGATCGTCGCCTCGATCTTGCCGCGGTGGCGGATGATCCCGGCGTCGGTCAGCAGCCGCTCGACGTCAGCCTCGCCAAACCGCGCGACCTTCGCCGGATCGAAGCCCGCGAAGACCTCGCGAAAGCGCGGCCGCTTGCGCAGGATCGTGATCCACGACAGCCCGGACTGAAACCCCTCGAGGCACAGCCGCTCGAGCAGCAGGCGGTCGTCACGGACCGGCCGCCCCCACTCCTCGTCGTGGTAGGCGATGTAGAGCGGGTCGGTCGTCGGCCAGCAGCGCTGCGGCTCGGCGGTCATCCGCGACCGGCCCCGACTTCGCGCCAGAACAGCAACGTTTGCGTCAACACCGCGCAGTCCTCGCAACGATCCAGCCTCGGTCGGGCCGGCCGGCACCGCGCACGTGGATGATCCGAGCATGCCATCCATCCGCCCGCCAGACCTGCGTGCTCGCCGCACGCGTCGCCGGCAGCTCGCGAGCCACCGCTGCCGCCTCGTCCATGGGCTGACCACCCCGGCTCTGACGCTCGTGGTACTTGCCGTCGCAGCCGCCACGGCGCAGGCATCCGTCATCACCGGGCGCGATCGCGAGCATGGTGCGCGATTCTCCCTGAACGCCAGGACGCTCACGGTGACCTTCGCCACGACCGCCAAGTCGCGCAGGTTCGCGGGACGGCTCGTGCGAGCGGAATGCGTCCAGCCGCTGCTGCCGGCCGACGGCCCGAACCGAACGCTTCGCTGGCCCTCACGAAGCCGAGCGCTCAAGGTGCGCCTGCCCTCGAACCCCGGCTCGGGACCGGTGTTCTGCTCGGTCATCACCGCGTCGCTGAAGGACCCGATCGCGAGCATCTCCGCGACGCTCGAGTAATCGCCGAATCTCGGCTGCGGAAAGGCGACCGCGAGCTCGAGCCGGGATCGGCTCGGTTGACTCGCGCTCGCAGCCGGTCTAGGCTCGCTCCCGTCAGCCGGCAGGCGGGGATCCTCCGGAACGTAGCTCCGAGAGAACGAGGGTCCCATGCCGGTCATGTCCGCGGTCCATCCGATCGCCACGCGCTCCGCGCGCGTCCTCGCGTGGCTCACGATCGCGCTTGCCACGCTCGCCATGGCGACACCGGCCGAGGGCGCCGACCGGGCGACGCTCACCTGGGACACCGACCAGACCGACGTCGACCTTCATATCTGGGACTCGTCGGGCTCCCACGCCTGGTTCGGCGATCAGGACGACATACCGACGGGCGAGCTCTCGCCCGACATCATCTACGGCTTCGGTCCGGAGCGCTTCGAGGAGTTCACGGGCAGCGAGGGCGAGACCTACACCTACGGGGTCTGCTACTTCGGCTCGAACACCGATGACGGCACGGTTCCGGAGACCGTCGCGACGGTCGACATCACGGACCCCAGCGGGCAGCACCGGACCATCAAGCGCACCTTGCGAGCCGCCAAGGAGGCGTACTACCTCGGCTCGAGCCCGGAGGGTCCCGGCTACGAGCCCGACGACGACTGGTGCTCGGGCGGGCCCTACCGCCCGGCCGCGGACGCCGGACCACCGCTGGACACCGGCACAGGCGGAGGTGGAGCTTTCGAAGGCTGCCCGCGTGTGCGCCGGCGGATCGGCGTGGTCGAGCTGTGTGCGAACGCCTTCACGGGCCCGGGCCCGTGTACACCGCGAGCGGCAACGTGCGGGTCAACGGGTCGGTGTATCTCGGCGAGGGCCCGGTGTCGGTGGATGTCGCGACGCGCAAGATCAGCGCGGCGAGCTCCTCGATCGCCGTCATGCGCGGCGCCCAGCCGTTTCCGATCGCAGGCGGCAACCTCGTCATCGACGCGAACTCGGTCACCGACCCGGCATCCGGTCGCGACCAGCTGGCCGCGATCAGCCTCGCGAGCGCCCGTCCCGATCTGCAGACGCTGAAGCTCGCGGGTCTCCCGCTGACCGTCACAGACCTGACCGGCGGCGCGATGAAGCTCTACCTCGACCGCCGCGAGGGCGGCGGTGTCATCACGCAGGCCGGCGTCACGCTCCCGTTCGCGGGCGGTCAGAAGAGCGCGGCGTCGCTCGCCGTCGGCGTGCACGGCGCCAGCGCCACTCCCGTGCGCGCGCTCGGAGGTAGCGCTGCGTTCGGCGAGGTTGCCTTGCCCGGCGCGTGGGGCTTCAGCGGCTTCACGCTCACCTACCACGAAGCCGGCAACACCTGGCAGGCGTCGGGCGGTCTTCGGACGCCGTTCTTCGGGCTCGACCTCAGCGGTGGCCTGGCCGACGGCCAACTCGACGAGGTGGGCGTGTCGGTGGCACGCGACGTGCCGATCGGCGCGACCGGCTTCATCATGACCAAGGTCGGCGGCCGCGTCGCAGGGCTGGCCCGACCTCCGCTTCGCGTCCAGGCCAGCGTGTCCGCCAAGTGGGGATCCGTTCCCGGCGCCCAGAACGCGCTCCTGCTGCTCAACGACGTCACGCTCGACGTCGCCCTTTCGGGCATGGCGAGCCTCAAGGGCGACATCACGTTCCTGAGCAATCCGAGCCCCGTGAAGGGCAAGCTCGACATCGACTTCGCGATCTCGCCGTTTCGCGCGTCGGGCCGGCTGTCGGCCGGCGCCGAGCTCGGCCCGCTGGCAGTCACTGCCGGCGGCGGCGTCGTCATCCGCACCAACGCGTTCACCGCGGCGGGCAGCGCGGAGGGCAAGATCCGCGGCATCACGGTCGCGAGCGCCCGTGGCGTGGTCTCGAACAAGGGCGTGGGCGTGACCGGCAGGTTCTGCTTCTGGCGTGCGTGCACGGATCTCGGGGCGGGGATGAACTGGAAGGACTACCCGAACGTCCGCTACATCGGCGCGGACGTGGATCAGTTCGTGACGGCGTCGAGCGCCGGGGCGCGCGCTGCCGCCTCGACGCGCCGGATCCTCGTCAGGCCCGGCCGCCCGTTCTTGTTCGTCGATGCCGACGGCGCCGACGGCACGCAACCGGCGTTCCGCCTGCGCTCGCCGAACGGGCGGACGTACACGACCGCGCTCGCGAAGGTCGACAGCAAGATCGTCAAGGACCGCAGCATCGGCTTCACGGGCCTGACGATCGCGAATCCCCGTCCGGGGCGCTGGGTCGTGACGCCCGTCGGCGCGGCGAAACGCTCCACCCGCTTCGTCGGACAGGCCGTACGGCAGTCCAGGCGGGTGCGCGTTATTCGCGTGACGCCCCGCGGATCGCGTGCCAAGCCGATCTCGCGCAGCAAGGGTGCCGCGATCAAGGTCGGCTGGACGAGCCGCGGGCTGTCGCCAAACGCCAAGGTCAACGTCTACGTGACGCCCAACCCGGGGCAGCTCGGCCAGTTCGTCACGGGTGGCAAGCGCGCGCGCAGCGGCCTCGTGCGCATCCCGCGCAAGCTGCTGCGCAAAGGCATCAACCGCATCCGGCTCGTCGTGATCGACAACGGCATCGCCGTCGACGACGCCATCGCGCGGCAGGTGGTCAGGACGAAGTAGGTGCGCTCGCCTCGGGCGCGCGGCGCTCGAACCCCGGGCAGCGCGCCACCGGCAGGCGAGGGTACTTCGGGTAGCGGTCGTCCTCGCGGGCTCGCAGGCACATCGAGAACGACGAGCCGCGCGTGTTGCGGATGACCTTCTGGTGGCGGCAGCTGTCGCAGAGGCCGGCGGGTGGCGGCACTCGCGGAGCCTAGACGCCGTCTCGGCGACGGGCGCGGCGCGCTGGCTCGTCGCCCGACGAGCCCGCTCGACGCGGGCCGGCGCTCGCCGGCGGACCACCCTTCGCGCTCCGCCTACGGCGACCGCTGCGTCGCGACCAGCTCGAGCGGCACCTCGAGCTCGCCGGTCGAGAGGACCGTCGCGAGCTGCCGCGCGGTCGCGACCGTGAAGCCGCCCTGGATCTGCGACCCGGTGCTGCCGTCGATGCCGTCCGGGTTCGCCCGGAAGTCGACGAACGGAACCGACGCGATCCGGTCGTCGAGCACGATCGCGAAGTGCTGGTTTGCGTCGGCGGCCGTCTGATCGGAGATGCCCGCGCTCCGGCTGCCGCGCCGCGCGATCTCGCGGGTGAGCGCCTTGAATGCCGCGGCGCCGCCGGGCGAGAACTCGAACGTCACGATCGGCTCGCCGGTACCACCGGCGCCCTCGGCGAAGTTCTGCTCGGGGTTCTCGATGTCCGCGCCGCGCAGCGCCACGTCGTCCTTCAGCACGAACCACGAGCCGTTCGCCGGATCGCCGGCATCCGCCGGCTGCTCGCCCGCGACGACCACCGTGCCGGGCTCGACCTCGAGGACCTTCGCCCCCGCGCGCTGGCCCGCCGGCACGCCCGCCAGCGCCGCCGCCCGCGTCGCCGCGCCCGACCCGTACACCTTGCTCCCCGCGGCGTCGACGGCGTAGAACAGGCTGGCGCGGCGCCCGTTGTCGGGCTCGACCGACACAGGCCGCTTCGAGGCGCGCACCACCGCGTCGTAGTACGTGAGCGCGCCCACGCGCCCGGCGGCCGGACCACCCGTGACCTTCGGATCGTCCGGAGCGGGCTTGCCGCTCGGCCCGATGACGTTGGTCTCCCAGTCGTAGACCGCAAGCCGCCCGGATCGCGCGGCGAACATCGCGCCGGCGGCGGCCTTCGCGAGAACCTCGATCACGAGCGCGTCGCGGCCCTCCCCTTGCACCGCGACCGGGACGTTCAGCGCCTTCAGGCGCTTGCACAGGGCCGGGATGTCGGCGACGACGTGATCGGCGCCGCGATACGTCAGCCGCGTCGTCGGCCCGTCGAACGCCGGCGCCCTGGCGCCGCAGGCGTCGCGGACGGCGGGCGCGGTGGGCTCGTCGCCGCCACAGCCCGCGATGCCGATCAGCAGCGCGACCAGCGACAGCAAGCGCGACACGCCGGATATCGCAGGCTTGCGGCGAGCCACCATCCCGTACGAGTATGCCACGCGCGGATTAATGTGAATCGCGCGTCTGGCCCGTCCGGGGATGGTTGCCCAAGCAACTACAATGCCCGGCAGTGGCCACGTTCATCCGCCTGCTGACGTTCCTTCGCCCCTACCGGCGCGGCGTCTGGCTGTCCGGCCTGCTGGCCGCCGCGGCGATGGGCGCGACCGTCGCCATCCCGGCGCTGACCGGCGCCGCGGTCAACGCGCTCGACGCGCAGGACGGCGACCGGCTGAAGCTGCTGGCCGGGCTCATCGCCGTCGCCGGTCTCGTGCGGCTCGGCCTGACGGTCATGCGGCGCCTGATCGCGGGCAAGGTCTCGCTCGGCGTCGAGTACGACCTGCGAAACCAGGTGTACGAGCACCTGCTCGGGCTCGAGCTCGGCTTCTTCGACCACCAGCAGACGGGCCAGCTCATGTCGCGCGCGACCGTCGACCTGCAGGCCGTGCGCTTCTACCTCGGCTACGGGCTCGTGCTCATCGCCCAGGCAGGCCTGACGATCGTGTTCGCCGCGGTGGCGATGATCGTCATCGACCCGGTCCTCGCGCTGATCGCCCTCTCGCCGGTGCCGTTCGTCATCGCGATCGCGCACCGCTACGGGCGCGTCTCGCGACCCGCGCTGCAGGAGGTCCAGCAGCGCATCGGCGAGCTGACCGCGGACGTGGAGGAGAACGTCGGCGGGGTGCGCGTCGTCAAGGCGTTCGCGCGCGAGGACCTGCAGCGCGAGCGCTTCGCCACGAGCGTCACGCGCGTCTTCGACCAAGCGATGATCACGACCCGCCAGCGCGCGTTCTACAACCCGTTCATCGGCTTCCTGCCGCAGATCGGCCTCGCCGCGCTGCTCTTCCTGGGCGGGCGCGCCGTCATCGACGGCAGCCTCGACCTCGGCGAGTTCACCGCCTTCTACACCTACATGCTCACGCTGCTCGGGCCGATGCGCACCGTCGGCCTGCTGCTCGGGCTCTCCCAGCGCGCGACCGCCTCCGGCGCGCGGATCTTCGAGATCCTCGACCGCGAGCCGCGGATCGTCGCGAAACCCGGCGCCGGGGCCCTGCCCGAAGGCTCGGGTCGCGTCGAGCTGCGCAACGCGGCGCTCGCCTACGAGGATGGCGGCGAGCCCGCGCTGCGCGAGGTGAGCCTCACCGTCGAGGCCGGCACCACGATCGCGCTCGTCGGCGCCACCGGCTCGGGCAAGACGACGCTGGTCGGGCTCATCTCGCGCCTGTACGACACGACGTCCGGGGCCGTGCTCGTCGACGGCGCCGACGTGCGCGACGTCGACCCGCGCGAGCTGCGCCGCCAGATCGCCGTCGTGACCGACGACCCGTTTCTCTTCAGCGCCACCGTCCACGAGAACATCGCCTACGCGCGGCGCGACGACGCGACGCGCGAAGAGGTCGTCGCGGCCGCCAGGCGCGCGCAGGCGCACGACTTCATCGCCGCGCTGCCCGAGGGCTACGACACGCGCGTCGGCGAGCGCGGCCTCACGCTGAGCGGCGGCCAGCGCCAGCGGATCGCGATCGCGCGGGCGCTGCTCGCCGACCCGCGCATCCTCGTGCTCGACGACGCGACGTCGTCCGTCGACGCCTCGACCGAGCAGGAGATCAAGCGCGCGCTGCGGGAGGTCATGGCCGGCCGCACGACGTTCGTCATCGCGCACCGCCTCTCGACGATCGCGCTCGCCGACGAGATCGCGGTGCTCGAGCGCGGCCGCCTGCTCGACCACGGCACGCACGCCGAGCTGCTCGAGCGCTCGGAGTTCTACGGCGAGATCGTCGAGAAGGGGCTGCCCGACCAGGTCTTCCTCACGCGCAAGGCGCTCGAGCCGGAGGTGGCCGGGCTGTGAGCGCGACCCATCGCGCGGCGCTGCGCGCCGAGTTCCTGCGCCGCTACCGCCAGACGGGCGGGCGCGGGCGCAAGCTGCGCGGCCTGCTCGCGCTGCTGCGGCCCTACCGCGCGCGCGTCATCTGGATGTTCGTCTCGCTCGTGCTCGCGACCGGCGCGGCGCTCGCCCCCGCGCCGCTCGCGAAGTTCGCGATCGACGACGGCATCAAGGCCGGCGACCGCGGGACGCTGAACCTCGTCGTCCTCGCGTTTGTCGTCAGCGCGCTCGTCTTCTGGGGCGCGACGTACCTGCAGACGTGGCTCGTCGGCTGGGTCGGCCAGCGCGCGCTGCAGGACCTGCGCCTGCAGATCTTCGCCCACCTGCAGTCCCAGCCCGTCGGCTTCTACGAGCGCCGCAGCGCGGGCGGGCTCATCTCGCGCATGACCAACGACGTCCAAGCGCTCGACCAACTCGTCACCGACAGCGTCGTGACGCTGTTCTCGAGCTCGCTGACGCTGCTCGGGACGGTCGCGATCCTCGCTTGGCTGGACCTCGAGCTCGCGCTGCTGACGTTCCTCATCTTCCCGGTGATGGCGCTCGGATCGCTGGCCTTCCGCGTCGTCTCGGCGGACGCCTACAAGCGCACGCGCGAGACGATCGGCGCGATCACGGGCGTACCTGCAGGAGTCGCTGTCGGGCATCCGGATCGTCCGCTCGTTCGGCCAGGAGCCCCAGCACCTGCAGCGCTTCCGCGAGCTCAACGAGGGCAACCGCGAGGCGAACATGACGACGGTCCACCTCAACGCCGCGTACTTCCCGGCGGTCGAGCTGGTGAGCGCCATCGCGACGGTCGGGATCCTGCTGTACGGCGGCTTTCAGGTCATCGACGGCGAGATGTCGGCCGGCGTCGTGATCGCGTTCGTGCTCGCGTTGAACGGCTTCTTCGACCCGATCCAGCAGCTGTCGCAGGTCTACACGACCTACCAGTCGGGCATGGCGGCGCTCGACAAGATCTTCGATCTGCTCGACGTCGAGCCCGACCTTGTGGACGCGCCCGGTGCCAGCGAGCTCGGTCGCATCCGCGGCGAGATCGAGCTGCGCGACGTGAGCTTCGCCTACGCGGGCTCCGGCGCCGACGAGATCCGTGCGGTCTCCCACCTGTCTTTGGTCGTCCCGCCCGGGCAGACGGTCGCGCTCGTGGGCTCGACCGGCGCGGGCAAGTCGACGATCGCCAAGCTCGTCGCGCGCTTCTACGACCCGACGGACGGCGCCGTGCTCGTCGACGGCCAGGACCTGCGCTCGGTGACGCAGGCGTCGCTGCGCCGCCAGCTCGGGATCGTCCCGCAGGAGGGCTTCCTCTTCAGCGGCACGATCGCCGACAACATCGCCTTCGGGCGCCCGGACGCGACGGCCGACGAGGTCCGCGCGGCGGCGACGGCGGTCGGCGCGGCCGAGTTCGTCGAGGGGCTCGAGCACGGCTACGACACGCCGGTCGGCGAGCGCGGCACGCAGCTGTCGGCGGGCCAGCGCCAGCTCGTCGCGTTCGCCCGCGCGCTCGTCGCCGACCCGCGCATCCTCATCCTCGACGAGGCGACGTCGAACGTCGACCTCCACACCGAGGGCCGGATCGAGGCGGGCCTGCGCCGGCTGCTCGCGGGCCGCACGTCGATCGTCATCGCGCATCGCCTGTCGACGATCCGCCAGGCCGGCCGCATCGTCGTGCTGGACGGCGGCGAGATCGTCGAGCAGGGCACCCACGACGAGCTGCTGCAAGCCGAGGGCGCCTACTGGCGGCTGTACCGCGACTGGATGGAGCAGGCGGCCGCATAGCCACGTGCTCGGGACGGGCGCGAAGCGCGACCTTTGCGCGGCGCGCTCGTTCACGGCACATGGCGTCAAGCAGCCGTGTCGCACGGTCCACCATCACGATCATGGCCGGGGCGTTGGCCTGCGCGTCGGCGCCGACCGCCGCCGCGCAGACGTGGTCGAGCCCGCTGGCGATCCCGGCTGCGCGCAGCGGCGAGCCGAGCGCACTTGCGGTCGACCGCGACGGGGACGCGATCGTCGTCTGGGGCACCGAGGTGCGTCAAGGCTTGCCGGGCACCCTGACCATCGATGTCGTGCGCGCCCGCGACGGCAAGCGCACACGCTGGCAGCGTCGGGCGTCGCTGCTCCTCGACACTGCGCGCTCGGCCGCCGGCGACGTCGACGTGCTCGTGCAGGAGGGGTCTGCCAGCCCGTACCGCCTGCTGCTGTTCCGCGCCGGGCGTGACGGGCGTGTGCGGCGCCTGTGGAGCACGAGAACGCACGTCGCTGCGGGCGGCTTCGGCACGAAGGGGCAGGTCGCTCGGCGTGGCTCGCGCGTCGCTGTCGCGTGGCTGGCCGCGCGGTCGGGCAAGCGGTTCGCGCCTGTGCGGCTGCGGCTGGCGACCGGCAGCGGCGACGCGCTGCACACGCACACCGTCGGCGGAGCGCTGCCGCGCTGGGTCGACAACCACCTCGGCTACGTCCACTCGAGCGATCTCGCGATCGACGCGTCGGGAGCGCCGGTCATCGCGTTCACCGCGCGGCGCATGCTCGCCCGCAAGGTGCTCGTGCTCGCGA
Organism: uncultured Actinomycetes bacterium; assembly: GCA_963743055.1. Classification (GTDB taxonomy): domain Bacteria; phylum Actinomycetota; class Thermoleophilia; order Solirubrobacterales; family Solirubrobacteraceae; genus CADCVQ01. Next base: position 261,370 of record CAVUOK010000015.1, read on the forward strand.
CGCTCGCCGCCAACGGTCATGTTCGGACGCGCCAGCTCAGCCCCGGTGTGGAGGGCCTGGTCACGATGCGCACGACGCGAAGCGGCCGGATCGGCGTGCTCGTCGAGGACACCGGCATCCAGGACGACTTCGGTGAGTGCGTCACAGACCCGACGCCCCGCCGGCTGTCCGCGGCCGTCCGCGAGCGGGGCGCGCGCACGTTCGGCGTGCTGCAACTCCTCGCGACGCCACCGTATTCCTGCTACGGCACGGATGGCCGGCTCGTCGCCGGTCCGGACGACCGTCTGGCGGTCGTGTGGGGAACCGCGCCCGAGGCGCGCCCGGCGCTGCCGACCGTGCAGCTCGCGGCCGCGCCGGCCGGCCGGCCGTTCGCGCCGCCCGCGACCCTCGCGACCGGGTTGCTGCTGCGCTCCGCCGCCCACGACGCGAACGCGATCACCGTCGCGATGACCCGCCCACCCGACGAGGCGGTCTCGACCGCCGGGCCGCTGTTCGTACAGCGCTTCGGCCTCGGCTCGCCCGGGCCGCTGCAGCCGATCGACGGCGCGTACGTGTGGAGCGTGCTGACCGACGCCGACCCCGGTGGGCGCGTGGCGCTGGCGTGGCGCCGTGGACCGAGCAAGGATCTGCTTCTCAGCACGAGCTCGCAGCCATGAACATGAAGCCCGCAACGACGCCCGCCTAGCTTCGTCGCTCGCGGGCGGCCGCGTCGCTGGATAGCGTCACGCCGACAAGCGAAGCGACCAAGGGAGCGCAGCAGGATGAACACGGCCAGGCTTCACAGCGTCATCGTCGGGGTGCTCGTCGCCGCGGTCATCGGGCTGCCGGCGCCCGCGCATGCGGCCACGTCACCGCGGCCGACGATCGTGCTCGTTCACGGCGCGTGGGACAACGCGTCCAGCTGGGACGCCGTCGCCACCCGGCTGCGCGCTCGTGGCTACACCGTCACCACGCCCGTCAACCCGCTGCGCTCGCTGAAGCGCGACTCGGCGACGATCGCGGACGTCCTGCGGCAGATCTCCGGCCCGATCGTCCTCGTCGGCCACTCCTACGGGGGCGCGGTCATCACGAACGCCGCGACCGCCAACCCCAACGTGAAAGCCCTCGTCTACGTCGCCGCGTTCGCTCCCGAGTCCAAGGAGACGGTGCTCGGCCTCATCTCGCACAGGCCGGGAAGCCTGCTCGCGGCGGCGCTCGTGCCGACGCCGTTCGTCGCGCCCGACGGCACGATCGGCGTCGACACGCGCATCAACCCGCTCCTGTTCCGGTCGGTCTTCGCGCAGGACGTCTCTCGCGAACAGGCCGCCGCGATGGCCGCGGGCCAGCATCCCGCCGCGCTGCCCTCCGGCAGCCAGCCGTCCGGCCCGCCGGCGTGGAAGCGGATCCCGTCGTGGTTTCTGGTCGCCGGCCGCGACCGCGTGATCCCACCCGCGGTCGAGCGGTTCATGGCCGCTCGGGCGGGCTCGCGCAAGATCGAGGTGAGCGCGTCGCACGCCGCGCACGTCTCGCAGCCGGGTGCCACGGCCGACCTCGTGCTTGCCGCCGCGAACGCCGTGTAGATCTGACGCGCGTCGTGAGGGCGGACGGCGCTCGAGCCGTCGCGCCGATCGTCCGCCGCGTGCGAACATCCGTCCTACCTGTCGTGGAACGTGTGCTTGGAATCGGTGGTTACTTCGTGCGGGCCGCGGACCCGGGGGCCTTGGGCGCGTGGTATCGCGACTGCCTGGGCCTGGAGGCCGACGACAACGGCCTGTGGCGTCAGGAAGCAGGGCAGACGGTGTTCGCGACGTTCGAGTCCGAGACCGGCTACTTCGGGTCCCGCGCCCAGCAGACCATGCTCAACTTCCGGGTCCGTGACCTGGATGCGATGCTCGCGCAACTGCGCACCAAGGGGGCGGACGTGGCTGAAGAGACGCAGGACATGGAGGGTGTCGGTCGATTCGGCTGGGTCACCGATCCTGAGGGCAATCGGGTCGAGCTGTGGCAGCCAGCCTGAGCGCTGGGAGGACATGACGTGACGGGTGCCGCGCGGGTGCCACCCCGCAAGAGGATCCGAAACCGGCAGACACTGTCGCCGGACCGCCGTGTCCCCTCTACGCGAGCACCTTCTCGAACCAATGGTCCTGGAACGGACCCGGACTGGTCGTGGGCGGGGGGATCTCGACGAAGCCGCAAGACGCGTAGCAGGCGCGTGCCTCGACGAGGTCGGTCCGAGTGTCGAGGAACAGGCGGGCGAGCCCTTGTGCACGGGCCCACGACTCGGCCGCGGCGAGCAGCACGCGGGCGCCGCCTCGACGACGCAGCCGGGCCGCGACGTACATCCGCGTCACCTCGCCCGTCGGGTGCAGGCCGATGCAGCCGGCGGGTGCTCCGTCGGCACGGAGGACGAGAAAGAGCGCAAGGCCCGTGCTCGGGAACTCGTCGAGGGTCTCGTCGATCTCCCGCTCGGTCGTCTCACGCTGAAAGTAGCGGACCGTGAGCTCGGCGAAGTAGTCCCGCAGCAGAGCGACGGCATCGGGGCTGTCGGCGGGCTCGGCGCAGACGGTCCACATCACCGGGCAGGGTACGTCTGGCCCGATCTCGCGACCTGCTAACGCGCCACCCGCAGCGCCTCGACCGCATCCGAGTAGTGCAGCCCCGGCTGCGGGCCGCCCTCGAGCACGAAGATCGAACCGCCGAAGGACACGGCCCCGAGCCCGTGGCGCGGCGTCGGCAGGCGCGGCAGGTAGCGCCACTGCCGCCCGGCCGGCTGGAAGGCCTCGACCTCGCCGATCGTCCCCGCCGCCTCCTCGCCGCCGACCACGACGATCCGCCCGCTCACGACCGCCGCCGCGATCCCGCCGCGGCGCTTGCGCATCGACGGCACGCGCTCCCACCGGCCGCGCGCCGGGACGTAGCGCTCGACGACCTTGAAGTTGCCGCGCCCGGCCGTCCGGCCCGCGAGCGCGTAGAACGCTCCGCCGAGCACCGCGCCGGCGAGGTGCTCGCGCGCGACCGCCATCGGCGGGCCGGCGCTCCAGCTCCGGCGGGCGAAGTCGTAGATATCAAGCGTCTTCAGTGCCGCGCCGCCGCGCGCGCCGCCGGCGACGTACAGCCGGTCGCCGATGACGCCGGCGACGAGCGCCGCCCGCGGCGTCGGCGCGTCGGGCAGGCGCGTCCAGCGGTCGGCACCGGGGTCATAGCGCCACAGCGCGGCGGTCTCCCCCGCGAGGCCGCTCGCCGCCGTGTAGCCGCCGACGACGTACAGCGCGCCGCGGTACGCGACGGCGGCCGCGTGGTTGACGGCCTGCGGGATCGGCGCGACCCGCGTCCAGCGATCGCGCCGCAGGTCGTAGCGCTCGACGATGTCCGTCGTGGCGCCCGACGGCGCCGCGAACCCGCCGACGACGAACGCGCCGTCGCCGATCCGCGCGGCGGCGACCTCGGTGCGAGCGACCGTCGAGTCGCGTAGCGTGCGCCAGCGCTCCGCGGCCGAGGACGCAGTCGAACCGCAGCCGGCCGCCGCGAGCGCGAGCGCCGCCGTTGCCGGCGCCACCGCGACAAGCCTGCATCGCCGCGCCTCCATACTGCCGGGCAAGGACTCGAACCTTGAATTCCAGGGCCAGAACCTGGCGAGTTGCCGATTACTCCACCCGGCAAGGCAGTGGGCGAGTATAGCCTCGCGCCCGCCTTCTCCTCCTCGCGCAAATCGATGTATCCCGCCACGCGCCCGCGGCCTCTTTGAAGTCGACAGGGTCCCGCCCGAGTGGGCCCGCATCCGAGCCGTGAGGAGCGCAGGCCGTGACCGGAGTGCCGACAGCCAGCCCGCCCGTGAAGACCGCGATGCAGGTGCTCGCCGGCGTCGCCGGCCTCGGCGCGGTCGTCACGTTCGTCGGCGGTGTCGTGGTCTGGATGCGCCTGGACCGGCTCGGCCTCGCCGCCGACCAGGCGGTCGCGCTGCTGCCCAAGCAGGTGCTCGTCGTCGTCGGCGCCCACGCGCTCGCCGCGCCGGTCCTCTTCAGCGCGTTCGCCGCGCTCGTGCTGACCGGCGTCGGATCGACGACGGACAACGCGATGAGCGGCCGGTTCAAGCTCGCGCTCGGCGCCGTGGTCCTCGCCGCGCTCGTGCTCGTCTGGGCGGCCGTCCGCGGCTTCGACGTCACCGATCAGATCGTGGTCTACGCGGGGGTCGTCGCCGGCGCCGCGGTGATCGCGCACACCGCCAAGCGCTCGGTCCTGCGCCGCCACATCGCCCAGGTCGTGCTCGTCGCGTTCCTCGCCTGCGGCGTGCTGCTCGCCATCGTCTCGGCGATGGCGAAGCCCGAGATGGAGCCGGTCGCGGTGCTCCTCGCCGGCGACAAGGCCATCAACGGCTTCTACGTCGGGCAGACGAGCGATCGCGTCTACGTGGCTCCGCTGCCCGGCCTCGGCGACCCGGGCGACCCGTTCGCCGACGCGAAGATCGACCGCGTCGTCGAGCTGCGGCGCGCGGACGTGCTGCGCATGGCGCTGCAGCACCCGCAGAGCATCGCGACGGACGGCGCGGGACGGCACGCCGCGCAGACGCTGCTCGCCGACCTGCGCATGCAGTACGCGGGCGCGAGGCCCGCCGAGACCGAGCAGGTCGTCACGACAGTGAGCCCCGAGACGGCGTTCGCGCCGGTCGTGCATCTCGACGAGCGCGAGCCGGCGTACCCGATGTCCGTCGACCACTTCCTGCGCAGCTCGTGGCTGATGTGGGCGCACGACGGATGCCCGGACTACAGCGTCACGCTGGGCAAGCACCTCGAGGACCCGGACTCCAAGCGCGCGCAGATCATCGGGCGCTTCGAGCCCCGGAAGCTCGCCGGTCCCGGCGCATACCGCCACGCGAGCGCCGGCGCGGGATGCCACGACGGGTCGAAGACGTTCTCCGCCGCCGACCACACGCGCCCGTTCGACGCGAAGGGGCGCCCGCCGGGCCTGCCGGTCAAGGAGGGTTTCTACCTCGACCTGTCCGACGATCAGCGCGGCGGCCAGCGCGACATCAAGCGCGAGGGCGCGCAGAAGTTCCTCCAGAAGGCGCCCGTCTACTTCGAGCGCAGCGAGGAGCCCGGCGAGGGCGGGCGCCGCGACCTGCGCATCACGTACTGGCTCTTCTACGGCCTGAGCATCCCGCCCGGCCCGGAGAGCGTGACGAAGCACGTCGCCCACGAGGGCGACTGGGAGCGCGTCAGCGTGCTCCTGCGCACCTATGCGGAGCCGGGCCGCTACAGCCCGATCTCGGTCCGCTACCACTACCACGAGGAGTCGCGCGACGTGCCGTGGAGCGCCGTGGATCGCGTCGCCCTCGGATCGGACGCGCCGACGCACCCGGTCGCCTTCAGCGCCCGTGGCAGCCACGCGACGTACTGGCGCGCCGGGCGCTACGAGAGCGTCGTCAAGGTCGGCGGCGTGCGGCGCTTCGTCGTCAACGACACGGCGAGCGCCTGCAACGAGTGCCCGCAGTGGCGCACGTGGCAGTCGCTGATCGACGCCAAGACGCAGCCGTGGTACGGCTTCGGCGGCGCGTGGGGCCGCGCCAAGGCGATCGGCGGCACGACCGGCCCGCTGGGCCCGTCGCGCTACAAGATCGGCGAGCTCGGGACGCCGCCGGTCGCGAAGCCACCGGTGACGCCCGTCGCCAACGCCGGGTTCTGACCCGGGGCCTACAACCCGAGCGGGCTCGGATGGCGCGGCTCGTACAGCCCGAGTTCGTCGCCGCCGGGGACCTTCATCGCCGTCAAGAGGCCCCAGCCGACGTCGCTCGGCGGCCCGGTGAACTCGACGCCCTTGGCCTCGAGCGACGCGACCGTGGCGGCGATGTCGTCGCACATGAGGTAGAGCTGGTGGCGACCGCCGGTCGCGTCCGGGTGCGCCGCGACCTCGCTCGGAGGCAGCGCGAAGATCGTCCAGCCGCCGCCGGCGTCGACGCCGTCGAGCTCCAGCACGTCGCGCAGGAAGGCCCGCAGGCCCTCGGCGTCGCGGCTGAAGATCACCGCGTGCGCGCCCGTGATCACGGCGCTACGAGGGCGGGCCGTTGGGCGCGAACTGGGCCATGATCTGCGGCTCGAGGCCCGGGTCGAGGACGACGAGCACCTCGCTGCCGGCATCGATGACCGTGTCGGGCTTGGGGACGAAGCCCGCCTTGCCGCGCGGCAGCACCGAGATGATGAGGCTGCCCTCGGGGAGCCTGAGCTCGGAGACCCGGTGGCCGGCCGCCGGCGCGTCCTCCGCCACCTCGACCTCGATGATCTCGAGCTCCTCGTCGGGCAGGTCGAGCAGGTGCACGAGGCCATGGCCCGGGACCTCGTGCTCGATGAGGTTGAGGATCAGGTCGGTCGCGGACACCGCCGGCTGGATGCCCAGCAGCTTGAAGTGCTGCAGGTTCCGCGGGTTGTTGCAGCGCGCGATGATCCGCTCGCAGAGGTACTTCTCCTTGGCGACCTGGCAGATGAGGATGTTGTCCTCGTCGTCGCCGGTGACCGCCACGACGAGGTCCGCGCGCTGGATCCCGGCGCGCTCGAGCACCCACAGCTCGGTGCCGTCGCCGTACTGCACGGCGTGCTCGAGCTCCTGCTCGATGCGCAGGTAGGCGCGGCGATCCTGCTCGACGAGCGTGACCTCCTGCCCGTTGCGGATGAGCTCGCGGGCGAGGTTGAGACCGACCTTGCCGCCCCCGACGACGATGACGTACATCAGGGGGCTGCGATCTCCGCGATCGCGTCCTCGAACAGGGCGATGCCGAGCTTCACCGCGCAGATCACGTTCAGTCCCTGCTCGGCGTACCAGTCCGCACGCGCCGGGTCGAGGACGCGCACGATGACGTGCTTGACGCCGAAGCGCCGCTGGGCGATCTGCGCGACGAGGATGTTCGTGTTGTCGCCGCGCGTCGCGGCGATGAAGATGTCCGCCTCCTCGACGCCGGCGGCCTCGAGCGCATCGATCTCGATCGCGGTGCCGACGGTGAAGCGTCCCCCGGAGTCCTCCCACGAGGTGGTCTGGCCTGCGTCCAGGCGCTCGTGCGAGAGCGGGTCCTCGTCGAGCACGGACACCGAGTGACCCGCCGCGAGCGCGGACTTGGCCACGGACGCGCCAACGCGCCCGGCCCCGACGACGAGAACCATCATTGGCGTGATGCTAGAGGTTCTACTCGGAGGCGGGCGAGCGCTCGATGCCCGCGTCCTCGCTCGCCGGAGCGGTCAGCAGGACCCGGCACGGCGCCTTGCGGACGACGAACTTCGTCGCGTCTCCGACGAAGTTGTCCAGCGGGCCGCCGATGCCGCCCAGCCTGGCGCCCCCGCGGATCCGCGACGGCTCCTCGGCGGCCATGACGATGAGCTCGACGCCGCGGCGGCCCGCCTCCGCCACGATCCCCTCCCCCGCGCGGCGCGCGCGGACCGTGGCGGTCGCGACCTCGACGCCCTCGTACTCCTCGCCGACGAGCTTCGCCCGCGCCAGCGCCGCGCGGGCGCGCTTGAGCTGCGTGTCCGGCAGGCGCGCGTCGAGCGGCAGCGACAGCGGCACCTCGAACACCCAGATGGCCTCGATCGTCGCCCCGCCCTCGGGGTCGTCGGGGTTCTCCGCCGCCGCGAGCCGGCCGGCCGTCTGCACGATGTCGTCGTCCAGCGGCGTGCCGAGGATCGGCACGAGGATCGAGCCGTACTCGACGCGAACCGGCTCCGGGCGCAGCGCGTCGGGCGAGACGACGACGCGCCGCAGCATCGGCAGGCCCGCGCCGCGGCGATGCAGGACGTACAGCGCGAGCCCGGCGCCCATCCACACCATCCCGACGTAGCGGGCGCCCTCGTGGAAGACGAGCAGGCTGACGAAGCCGATCGCGGCCATCGCTCCGCCGACCACGGCCGGCAGCGGCAGGTCGCCGCCTCCGACCCGCACCGACAGCGGGATCCGATACGGCCGCTCGCGGTCGGGCTCGCGGTAGCGCAGCACGCAGATCGACACGTGCGCGATCGTGAACGCGAGCATCGCGCCGATCGCGTAGATCCCCACGAGGAACTCGAGGTCCATCGGCACGACCAGCGCGATCGCGAGCACCGCCGCGAGCAGGATCACGACGTACGGCGTCACGTACTTCGAATGCAGCCGCCCGACGACGCTCGGGATCTGCCGGTTGGTGGCCAGCGAGTACGCGAGCCGCGACAGCCCGAGCATCGCGGCGTGGCAGGCGACGACGAGCGTCACGGTCGCGAGCGCGGCGATCGCGTAGCGGAAGACGTCCGCCAGCCACGACGGGTCGAAGCGCTCGACGATGGCGAGAACCGGAGCGTCGATCGCGTCTCCGGTCAGCGGGCTCGCGCCGGGCGTGATCGGCAGCGCCGCGACGGCCACCAGCGAGATCCCGACGTAGACGACGATCACCGACGCCGCGGCGGACGCGACGAGCCGCCGCAGCCCGCGCCGGCTGACGCGGACCTCGCCCCCCAGGCCGGCCACAGACTCGAGGCACGTGAACGCGATCGTGCTGACCGTCAGCGCGAAGAGCAGGTCGGGCCACGTCGGCGCCGTGCCGATGTCGATCGTCGCCGTCAGCGCGTCGACGTCGGCGACGAGCACCGCGCCCACGAGGATGATCAGCAGCTGCAGCGCGACGTCGACGACCGCCAGCGCCGCGGCGCGCTCGCGCCGTCGCGCCCCGCCCGCCGCGACGACGTTGCGGACCGCGACGTACCCGATGATCGCGACGGCGATCGCGAGCTCGGGGGCGCCCTCCCCCAGCGGCGCCCAGAACGCGGCCATGTAGTTCGTCGCGACGAACGCGGTGACCGCGATGAGGATGAGGAAGTCGAGCAGGATCGCCCAGCCGGCGATGAAGCTCCACAGCTCGTTGAACGCGTAGCGCGCGAACACCGTCGCGCCCGCGCGCTCCTGGTGCAGCGAGGCGCCTTCGACGTACGTCATCGCGGTCAGCACGAAGAAGACGCCCGAGCCGAGGAAGACGAGCGGGGTCAGCCCGAGCGCGTTCTCGGCGACGATCCCGAGCGAGAAGTAGATCGCGCTCGCGAGCGACGTCCAGACGATCGCGAACAGCGCCGGCGAGCCGAGGGCGCGGCCGATGCGCATCAGAGGTGCCGCCACGTGATGTAGAAGCGCCCGGCGCCGGCCGCGACGAACAGCACGCCAAAGAGGAAGCCGAGCGTCAAGGGACCTCCGCCGTTGGCGAGCGTGACGGCCACGATCGCCACGCCGAGCACCGCCATCGCGGCGGACATGACGAGCGTCGCGGCGCGGTGCAGGCCGGGCTTGTCAGGCATCGGACCCCCCGTCGGCCTCGATGATGACGCGGCACGGGCGCTCGGCGAGGACGGTCTCCACGGTCTTGCCGAACAGCGTGGTGCCGCCGCCGCGCGCCGGCAGCGGCATGACGATCGCGCTCGCGCGCAGCTCGCGCGCCTCGTCGACGATCAGCCGGCCCGACTGGCCGGGGCGCACCTTCTCGACGTGTCCCGTCACGCGCCGGCCGCCCTGCTGCTTGGCCCGCTCGATGATCGACAGGGCGGCCGACTCCTGGTCGTCGGGCAGCGGCGCCTCGATCGGGTTCGTCTGCGGGACGGTGACGAGCACGAGCACGTGGATCCCGCGGCGCTTGGGCCCCGCGAGCTTCGTCGCCGTCGCGATCGTCTGCGAGCGGTAGCGGCCGACGTCGAACGCGACGAGCACCGACTCGTACTCGGCCTCGGTCTCGGTCACCGGCTTGGGCAGCACGACCTGGTGCGTCGTGACGAGGTCCAGGCCCTGGCGGCGGCGGTAGAGCACGTAGCCCGCCATCCCGAGCGTCATCCAGGTGACGCCGGCGAGGCCGACGGTCAGGTCGAGTGCGCTGACGACGACGAACGACAGCGCGGTCCCGGTCAGCCCGATCATCGCCAGTGCCGGGAGCTCGTGGCCGCGCCAGCGGAGGGTGCCCGGGCTGCGGTACGGGCGGCGCACGCCGGGCTCGGAGACCCGCAGCCGGATGAGCGACAGGTGCGCCATCGAGAACGACAGCATCGCGCCGAAGGCGTAGATCTTGCCGAGGAAGTCGGCCTGGCCGGGGAGCAGCGCGACGCACGCGACGGCGGAGAACACGAGGATCCCGACGTACGGCGTCTGATAGCGGTGGTGCAGTCGCCGCATCGTGTCCGGGAGCTGGCGGTACATGCCCATCGAGTACGTCAGACGCGAGACGCCGAGCACGCCTGCGTTCGTCGCGGCGATGAGGATCGTGACGGCCAGCACGGCGACGTACCCCTCCGCGAACCCCTGGAAGATGCCGAGGTCCATGCCCGAGACGACGCCGATGATCGGATCGTTCGCGTAGCCGCCGTCTGCCGGCGGGACGCCGAGCAGCGTCCGGCACTCGCCGCTGCCGACGCACTCGACCGGCAGTGCCGACAGCGCCACGAGCGGCAGCGTGAAGTAGATCGCGAAGACCGCGATCATGACGCGCTTGATCGCGCCCGGGATGGTCGTCTCGTAGTCGCGCGCCTCGCCGGCCATGTTCGAGATCGTCTCGATGCCGGTGTACGCGACCGTGCCGATCGGGATCGCGAGCAGGAACTCCGTCAGCGTGGGCGTCTCGCCGAAGAAGGACAGGTTGTCGAGCAGGACGTCCGGGTTGAAGACGAGGAAGAACCCGAGCGCGACGATCGCGAGCTGGCTGAGGAAGTCGACGACCGCGAGCACGAGGTTGACGGTCACCGCGTCCTTGACCCCGCGGACGTTGACCAGCGCGAGCAGCGCGACGATGACGCCCGCGCAGGCGATGTCCCACGGCGAGCCCTTGAAGCCGTCCCACGTGACGCGCCCGGCGTAGTGCGCGGCGAAGAACGCCGAGATCGCGATCGTGATGATGTAGTTGAGCATCTGCGCCCAGGCCGTGAAGAACGACCACTTCTCGTTGAAGGCGCGGCGGGCGAACAGCGACGACCCGCCGGCCTCGGGGTACATGGAGGTCGCCTCGGCGTAGGTCGTCGCGGTGCAGTAGAAGAGCGCGCCGGTGAGCACGAAGACCAGCGGCGTGAGGCCGGCGGCGAGGGCGGCGACGAGCCCGAGCGCGTAGTAGATCGACGAGCCGACGTTGCCGTACGCGGTGGAGAAGAGCGCGTTGACACCGAGCACGCGCTGCAGTCCGTGGAGCCGGCGTTCAGCCATCCGCGGCGGGAGTCTACGCGCGGGGAGCGCGCGAATCGGCTCGCGCGCTGTCAGGTCGGCTCACCGTCCGGTGTGTCGCTGCCATGGCGATCGCACCCCTCCGCAGGACACTCGGCTTCGCGCTGCTTGGCGCGACGCTGCTTGCGCTCTCGGCGGCGAGCCCGGCGCTGGCGGACAGCGCCTCGATCACGTTCACGGACGCGGCCGGGGCGTCCGATCCGGCGGTCGGCGTCGGGCGGACGTTCACGGTCACCGGCAACAGCGCCGTGAGCAAGAGCCTGTACGTTCTCGCCCGTCCGGCAGGCGGCGCGCCATGCGCCCCGTCAGCGAGCAGCGACGCCGGAACGACGAACTTCGGCTCGTACTATGGCTCATTCTCAGGCGACGACTTCTTCGGCGCGACCGTCAACGGCGACTTCACACGCCGCAAGACCGGCACTTGGAGCTCGCCCGGCGCCTTCATGTTCTGCATCTGGCTCGCAAGTTCGTCCTCCTCGCCGGCCACGCCGTTCACCCAGGTCGTGACGTTCCGCCAGCCGACCGGGTCGATCTCGGCGACTGTCACACCGATCTCGCCGCTGGCCGGCCAGACGGCCACGGTCACGATCACCGGTTCAAGCGAGGCGCCCAAGTCCGTGTTCGCGACGATCCGTCCCGCGGGAGGCGCGCCGTGCGCGACGTCGTACTCCGCGGATTCCGGCCGCGGGTTGATCGACGGCAAGAGCGTCAACGGCGCGTTCAGCGTGACCGCGACGACGACGCAGAGCACTGCCGGGACGTTCCTCATCTGCCTCTGGCTCGCGGACTCGTCCTCCGACGCCGCGCCCGTCGCCGGGCCGCAGCCGGCGACCTTCACCGTCGCCGACCCGCCGCGCCCCTGCGTCGTGCCCGCGCTGCCGCGGTTCACGGCACTCGCGAGCTATCTCGGTGCGCTGTCGGCGGCGAACTGCGTCGCTGGCACGCAGCGCTACACCGCGAGCACGACCTTCCCGCGCGGCACGGTCATCAAGACGACGCCGGTTGCGGGGACGACCCTCGCCCCGCTCGGCCCAGTGACGCTGCTGATCTCGAGCGGCAAGCGCTGCCGGGTCCCGTTCGCCCGTGCCGGCATGCGGCTGTCGACGGCGAGAACGCGGCTGGGCGCCGCGGGCTGCGTGGCAGGGAGCGTGCGCTACGTCCGCAGCACCCGCCGGCGGGGCACCGTGGTGCGCTTCACGCCGCCGTCGGGATCGACGCTGAGCCCGCGCGCTGTCGTCGGCATCCGCCTCTCGCGCGGTCGCGGCCGTTAGCGGGCGGGAGGCGCGGGCTATGAGCGAAAGCGGACGAGTACCGTGCCGAAGTGCAGCTCGGTCCCGGCGTCGACCTCGGTCGCGTCGACGCGCCAGCCGCCGTCCCACGTGCCGTTCGTCGAACCGAGGTCGCGCAGCAGCCAGCGCCCGCCTTCGCGCGCGAGCTCGGCGTGGCGGCGCGAGACGGTCTCGTCTCTGAGCACGAGGTCGCAGCTGCGCCCGCGGCCGATCAGCAGCGGGCGCTCCAGGTGCGGCGAGGGCAGCCGGACGTCCACGGGCGCCGGGCCGGGCGGCGCCATGAACGCGCTCCAGCGGCGGCGCAGCTCGGCGACGGCCGCCCCGAGCGGCGACGTGTCGGCGCGCAGGCGCAGCAGGTCCGCGCTCGAGCGCGCGGCGAACGCGCGATCCAGCCGCGCCTCGAGCGTGTCCGAGCCCATCCGCCCCACCGCGTAGTCGCGGCCCAGCGCGGCGACGGTGCGGCGTCGGAAGGCGTCGGACGGTCGCATCACCGGATCATGAACCCCGCCGCCCCTCCGCGCCAACTGCCGTCAGCGCCCGGGAGGACCCGAGCTTCGGCCCGACCGGCTCAGCGAGACAGCATCGCGCGTGCCGCGCGCGCAAATTGCTCGCGCGTGATGCCGCGATAGCCGTTCTGCAAGCCGTGAGTGTCGACGTCGAACACGCTGGGAGGCGGGGCCCGGTCGATCGCCATGTCGAAGATGCAGTCGGTCCGCGTCACCCACGGCCACTTGCGGTCCGCCGGTCCTCGACTGTGGGCTTCGACGAACGCGCTGTCCTCACGCGGCTCCTCCACGACCTCGAGGATCGCCGGGCAGCACCGCTTGGGAGCTCTGAGGTAGAGCACGACAAGATCGCGCTCCCGATAGCGCGGGTCGCGCCAATCGCTGATCCATCCGCCACGCCACCAGGCGTCCGGATCGCGTGCCGAGGTGTGGTAGGCGGCCTTGACCCAATATCGCCGAGCCAGCGCCTCTGATTCAGCCTCGGCCAGGATCTCGTCGATTCGAGCACTCGTGATCGGCTCGACGGGAGGGCCTCCATCCACGATCATCCGAGCCGAGCGTGGGAACGGAGGTAGCTGCTCGAGGCCGGCGATCTCTTCTAGCGACACCCTCCGAGCATTGCTCCACCACTCGGCGAACATCCGGTGAGCGTCGGTGCGCTGGGACGGATCGAGGATCACCCCGAGCTCGATGTTGGCGCTGGCCGCGTCGCTTTCACCCGGCCCAAGGCCCGCAATGGTGAGGTTGCCGGAACCTAGAAGTCCCCACGAGTCGTCCACCAGCGCGACCTTCGCGTGAAGATTGGCGCGAGTGGCGATCTCAAATCCGGATTCATGCAAAGCCCTGAGCGCTCTTGGGTTCAGCACGCCCGCCCGTACGCTGAACACGTCGAGCGCGGTGAGCAGCCGCTTCTGCGGGACGTGCCGGGTTGCATCGGCGATTTGGGTCGCAATGGGCCAAGACAAGAAGGGGCTGGCCAGCAGGACGGACGACCGCGCGCCACCAACCGCCACGAGCAGCTCCGGTCGTGCGTGCGCGACGAGCGTGCCGGGAGCGATCGTGTCACCAGCCGTGCTACTCCTGCTCTACGAACTCGAGGATCGCCTCGAGCGTGACGTCCCAGCCGAGCGTGTCGCCGCCGGTCGGCAGTTGCTCCTGCCAGTCCAGGCCGAAGTCGCGACGGTCGACGACCGCCGACAGCTCGACCCCGACGCGGTTCTCTGGGCTCAGCAGGCCCGGTCCGGGAAGACCGATCCGGCCGCTGGCCGTGACCGTCTTCGTGTGCCCATGGATCGACAGCTCGCCGGTTGCAGTGATCGCGCGCGTCTCGTCGCCGTCGAGCTCGGCGACGTCCCAGCGCACGTCCGGAAAGCGCGCCGCATCGAGGAACTCGGCCGAGAGCATGCGCTCGCGGATGACCGGGTTGTTGAGATCGAGCGTCGCCACCGGGACGGACGCGACGAGCGTCCTGGCGGCGCTGTCGAGCGTCGCGTCGATCTCGCGGAAGCCCGCCCGGTAGTCGCGCGCGCCGAGATGCCGCACCTTGAACGTCACCGACGAGAAGTAGCGGTCGGCATGCCAGATCCCGCCGCCGAGATGGTCTTCGAGGAAGCTCACGGCGAGGACTGTAGTCCCGGCCGTGGTAGCGCGTCATTGACGCGCGGCGACGGGCCTCATGTAATCGCGTGACGGCTGAGCGAGGCATCGGGGATGCATGAGTGGGCCGGCGAGCAGGGGACAGTGCGACAGCACGGACCCTACTCGCCGGGCCGCTCAGGCGCCCCGAGGCCCGCTCAGGCGTTACGCGATCAAAGGGATGATGAGAATCGCGACGATGTTCGCGACCTTGATCATCGGGTTGATCGCCGGGCCGGACGTGTCCTTGTAGGGATCGCCGACCGTGTCGCCCGTGATCGAGGCCTCATGCGCCAGCGTGCCCTTGCCGCCGAACGCGCCCTCCTCGATCAGCTTCTTGGCGTTGTCCCACGCGCCGCCGCCGGCGGTCATCGAGACGGCCATGAACAGACCGACGACGATGACGCCGATGAGCAGGCCGCCGAGCATCTCGACGCTCAGCACGCCCACGATCAGCGTGAAGACGATCGGGATCAGCGACGGGATGATCATCTCGCGCTGCGCGGTCTTCGTGACGATGTCGACGCAGGTCGCGTAGTCGGGCTTCTCCGTCCCGTCCATGATGCCCGGCTTCTCCTTGAACTGGCGCCGGACCTCCTCGACGACGGCGCCGCCGGCGCGGCCGACGGCCTCCATCGAGAGCGCCGCGAACAGGTACACCATCATGCCGCCGATCAGCAGGCCGATGAGCACGAGCGGCTGGTCGATGAGGAACTGGACCGGCTCCTTGCCGGCATCCGCGAGCTCGGCGTTGAGCTCGATCTTGAACGCCGCGAAGAGCACGAGGGCGGCGAGCACGGCGGAGCCGATCGCGTAGCCCTTCGTGACGGCCTTCGTCGTGTTGCCGACCGCGTCGAGCGGATCCGTCACGTTGCGGACGTCCTCGGGCATCTCCGCCATCTCGGCGATGCCGCCGGCGTTGTCGGTGATCGGCCCGAAGGCGTCGAGCGCGACGATCAGGCCGCAGAGCCCGAGCTGGGCCATGACGGCGACGCCGATCCCGTAGATCCCGCCGAGCTCGTACGCCCCGTAGATGCCGAGCGCGAGCACGATCGACGGCAGCGCGGTCGCCTGCATCCCCTGCGACAGGCCGGAGATGATGTTCGTCGCGTGGCCGGTCTGCGAGGCCTCGGCCGTCTTCTTGACCGGCGAGAATCGCGTCGACGTGTAGAAGTCGGTGATGAAGAACAGGCACGCGGTCACGCCGAGACCGATCAGCGAGCAGAGGTAGAGGTCGCCGACGCTCGGCAGCGTGTCGTCGGTGACGATGCCCGCCGGGAAGGCGATCCCGTCCATGAGCCACTTCGTGACCGGATAGAACAGGATCGCGGCGATGACGCCGGACAGGACGAGGCCCTGGTACAGCGCGCGCTCGACGTTGCCGGCGGCCGACTTCACGGCGAACGTGCCGATGATCGACGCCACGATCGCGACGGCGCCCAGCACGAGCGGGTACAGCGCGACCTGCGTCAGGTTCTGGAAGGTCAGGACGCCGAGCAGCATGACCGCGACCGCGGTGACGACGTACGTCTCGAAGAGGTCGGCGGCCATGCCGGCGCAGTCGCCGACGTTGTCGCCCACGTTGTCGGCGATGACGGCCGGGTTGCGCGGGTCGTCCTCGGGGATGCCCGCTTCGACCTTGCCGACGAGGTCGGCGCCGACGTCGGCACCCTTCGTGAAGATGCCGCCCCCAAGACGGGCGAAGACGGAGATCAGCGAGCCGCCGAAGCCGAGGCCGATGAGCGCGTCGACGGCCTCCTTCTGGTCCTGGTCGAAGATGAACGTCAGGACGCCGTAGTAGCCGGCGACGCCCAGCAGCGCCAGGCCGACGACGAGCATGCCGGTGATCGCGCCGCCGCGGAAGGCGGCGTCCAGCGCGGGCGGGATGCCGCCACGCGCGGCCTCGGCGACGCGGCAGTTCGCGCGCACCGAGACGTTCATCCCGATGAACCCTGCGGCGGCGGACAGCATGCCGCCGATCGCGAAGCCGACGGCCACCGCGACCGACTGCAGCGGGATCAGGATGATGAACAGCAGCACGCCGACGATGCCGATCGTCGTGTACTGGCGGCGCAGGTATGCGGAGGCGCCCTCTTGAACGGCCTTCGAGATCTCCACCATGCGCTCGTTGCCCGGCGACAGCGCAAGCAGCGAACGCGTTGTCAGAGCTCCATAGAGCACTGCCAGGCCGGCGCACACCAACGCGACGACGACCCCATGGTCCACCAGGAAATCACTCAAGGGAAACGGCCTCCAGAAGTCTTGTTGCGCCAGGGAGCCGCCACCCCACGGCAGCGGCTAGCGACCCTCCCGGCCGCCATGACGCGCGCGGAGTCTAACCCGAGCGGCGGCGGGAACGCTGCGCGGCTCGCGAGCGGCGACGCGCCGGGCGGCCGCGCCCGCCCCGGCGTTCGACTAGCGGCCGGGCACCCAGAGGCGGCCGGACGACACCGCGGAGTCCGGGTCGCCGGGCTTCGGCGGCGCCTTCGGGGCGGCCTCGGCGTCGCCACCGGCCGCCGCGGCCGGCGCGCCGGGCGCGACCTTCGCGCCGGAGCGCGCGAACGCGAGCTGCAGCTGCGACAGCGCGTCGCGGACCTGCTTGGCGTCGGGGCCGAGCGTCGGCTCGACGAGCGGCAGCAGCGCGCGAGTGCCCTCGATCGCGAGACGCACCTGCTCGAAGTCGGGCTCCTCGCCGTCCACCGCGCCCGTCAGCCCGGCGCGCCGCGCGCCCAGGTTGAGCAGCGAGATGACGGTCTGCACGAGGACGTCGTCGACGCGGATGCGGGCCAGCTCGGCCTCGTACGCCGCGCGCAGCTCCTCGTCGGAGTAGGCGTCGGGGTCGTTCGGATCGGGTGGCGGCGGGGCGGCGGGGTCTGTGCTCATGCGGGCACCTCCTGGGCGTAGGTGGTCGTTGTCTCGCGCACCGTGTCAGCGTAGACCTCGCGCAGGTCCGCTCCGCCGAGCAGCGCGGCGCGCTGGCGCTGAGCGCCGTTGGGGCCGTCGAGCGCCGCGTCGATGCGCAGCTCCGCTCGTACGGGCGCGGTCCACGTCCACAGGCCCTCGACGGCCGCGCGGGCGGGGACCTCGACGCCCCGCGACAGGTCGATCATGTCGCCGTCCATGCCGTAGCGGATCGCGCGCCACATGTTCTCCTCGACGAGCCGGGAAGGCGGATCGTCGAACGGCACGCCGTCGTCGATGTCGCGCAGGGTCTGGCCGACGCAGCTGACGATCAGCGCGGCCAGGCCGTCGGACTCCGCCGCGGTGATCTGCGCGTCGGCGATCCGCACCTCGATCGTCCCGTAGGTCGCGTGCGGGCGCACCGACCACCACACCTGCGTGTACTCGACGATCGAGCGCGTCGCGATCAGCAGCTCGAGGTAGTCGCGAAACGCCCCCCAGCTCCCGTACGCGTCCGGCACGCCGCAGCGCGGGAAGGACTTCGTGAAGGTCTGCGAGCGGACGGAGTGCAGCAGCGTGTCGCGCCCCTCCAGAAACGGCGAGCTCGCGCTGGCGGCGAGCAGCAGCGGCAGCACCGGGCGCAGGCGGTCGCACGCGCGTACGGCGCGGTCGGCGTCGCGCACGCCGACGTGGACGTGCAGCGAGAACGTGTTGTTGCGGCGCGCGACGTAGCCCAGCCCCTCGACGACGCGCCGGTAGTGCTCGGTGTCGATGTTCGGCTGCTCGCGGTAGTCGGCCCACGGGTGCGTGCCGGTCGAGCCGAGCGCGACGCCCCGCGCGGCGGCGAGCGCGAACAGCAGCCGGCGCCGCTCGCGCTGGTTGGCGGTCGCCTCGTGGATGTCCTCCCCGCGCCCGGACACGATCTCGATCTCCGACGAGATGAGCTCGCCCGTGATCGCGTCCTGCAGGCCGGGCTCCTCGGCGGCGATGTCGCGCAGCTCCTCGAAGCGCGGCACGAGGTCGAGGCTCTGCGGATCCAGCAGCGCGAACTCCTCCTCGAGCCCCACGGTGAGGTCCGTGGAGGTCGCGAAGATCTCCTCCGTGCGGTTGAGGTCGATTGGCAAGGGGACGTGCGCCAGCGGCGTGGGTTGGGGTGGCCTACGTGAGGTAGAAGTACAGCGCGTAGAGCAGGTCGACCGCCGGGGACGACGTGTGGACCGTGACGTCCGGCGGCACCGACAGCAGCGCCTCGGCGTAGTTGAAGATGATCTTCACGCCGGCGTCGACGAGGTCGTCGGCGATCGCCTGCGCCGCCGCCGTCGGCACCGCGAGCACGCCGACGACGATGTCCTCCTCCTCGACGATCGCGCGCAGCTCGGAGTTGTGGCGCACGATCGTCGAGCCCACCTGCTGGCCGACCTTGCGCTTGTCGGTGTCGAAGATCGCGACGAGGCGGAAGCCGTGGTCGGCGAAGATGTCCGACGAGGCGATCGCCTGGCCGAGGTGGCCCGCGCCGAACAGCGCGATGTTGTGCTGGCCGGAGGTGCGCAGGATCTTGCGGATCTGCGAGACGAGCGCGTCGACGTTGTAGCCGACGCCGCGCTTGCCGAACTTGCCGAAGCCCGAGAAGTCGCGCCGGATCTGCGTCGAGTTGACGTGCGTGTACTCGCTCAGCTCGCGCGAGGAGATCGTCTCCTTGCCCATCTTCTTCGCCTGCGACAGGACCTGCAGGTAGCGCGACAGCCGCGCGGCGACGCCGAGCGACAGACGCTCGCCGCCGACGAGGACGCCTTCGGGCGCAGCGCCGTCAGGCGGCTGCGGGGTCTTCGAGAGAACGCTGTCGCCGGGCGGCATCGAAAGATCCACTCTATCCAGATGCCCCCTCAGAGCGCCCTCGTCCACGAAGTACTCGAACAGGTCGACGCCGTCGAGCACGACGACCGGGATGCGCTCGAGGTACGCGGCGTGCAGCGCGTCGTCGGTCTCGATGTCGATCTCCGTGAATGGCGCGCCGACGCGCTCCATGACGGCGCGCGCGTCGTCGCACAGGTGACAGCCCGGCCGGCTGTAGAGGACGAGCGCGCTCACGCGAGCGCGCGCTCGCCCGAGGCGTAGGCGTCGAGGGCGAGGTAGTCGGGGAACGCAAGCGCCTGCGCGAACCGCGCGGCGGACGCGATCATCGCCGCGTTGTCGGTGCACAGCGCGCGCGGCGGGATGCCGAGCGTGACGCCGAGCTCGGCGAGGCGGTCGCGCAGCGGGCCGTTCGCGGCGACGCCTCCCCCGATGGCCAGGCGACTCGCGCCGCTCTTTTCGAGCGCGCGCTCGCAGCGCTCGGCGAGCGCCTCGACGATCGCGCGCTGGTAGCTGGCCGCGAGGTCGGCCGCGCGCTCGCTCACCCCGGCGGGCCCGAGGTCGCGCGTCTTGTACAGCAGCGAGGTCTTGACGCCGGCGAAGGAGAAGTCCAGGCCGTCGAGGCCGCGGGCGACGGGGAAGGCGAACGCCTGCGCGTCCCCGTCGCGGGCGAGCTTCTCGAGCGCAGGGCCGCCCGGGAACGGCAGCCCGAGCAGGCGCGCGCCCTTGTCGAACGCCTCGCCGGCGGCGTCGTCGAGCGTGCGGCCGAGGACGACGAAGGACGCGTGGTCCTCGACCCGCGCGAGCAGCGTGTGCCCGCCGCTTGCCAGCAGACAGACGAACGGCGGCTCGAGGATCGGGGTGGTGCGGCCTACGCCGTCATGGACCGAGTCAGCCGCACCACCCCCCTCCGGCGCGCGCAGGAAATTGGCGGCCACGTGGCCTTGGAGGTGGTCGACGGGTGCGAGCGGCAGGCCACGCGCCGCCGCGATCCCCTTCGCCGTCGCGACGCCCACGAGCAACGCGCCTACCAGACCCGGGCCTTGCGTGACGCCGACCAGCGAGATGTCGTCGAGCGTGACGCCTGCTCGCCTCAGCGCGTCGTCGACGGCCGCATTCGCGAGCTCGAGGTGATGGCGCGAGGCGATCTCGGGGACGACGCCGCCGTACGCGTCGTGGATCCCCTGCGACGAGATGACGTTCGAGAGCACGTCGCCGTCCTCGCTGACGACCGCCGCGCACGTGTCGTCGCAGCTCGTCTCGATGCCGAGGATCAGACGCATCAGGCCGGCGCCGGGTTGGGGACGTCGTCCAAGCGCCCCGACAGCGTCATCGGCGTGCGCCACATGATGACCGCGTCCTCGCCGTTGTCCTGGTAGTAGCGCCGCCGCCGGCCTGCGGCGCGGAAGCCGTAGCGCTCGTAGAGGGCGATCGCGCCGGTGTTCGACTCGCGGACCTCGAGCGTGTAGCGCGCGTGCACGTCGTCGATGCGCGCGATGAGGTCCGTCAGCATCGCGGTCGCGACGCCCTGGCGGCGGTGGATCGGGTCGACGGCGACGTTCATGATGTGCCAGACGGTGTCGTAGCGCGAGCAGACGAGGTAGCCGAGCATCGTGTCGCCGCGCAGCGCTGCCAGGCACCAGCCCGAGGACTTCGACAGCTCGAGCACGAACATCGCCAGCGACCACGGCGTCGGGAAGGCGCGGCGCTCGATCGCGATGAGCTGCTGGAGGTCCGCGAAGGTCAGGCGGCGGATGTGGAGCTCGTCCTCGGTCACGGCTTGCTTGGCACTGCGTCGGGCTTGCGCAGGTAGTCGGGGACGACGAGGTCGCGCCGGGAATGCGGGGCTTGCCGTGCGAGCCGGCAGACCGCCAGTGCGCTGACGCCGTGTTGCGGCGATCCGTCCCCCGGGACCGCGCATCCGGCGCCTTCCAGGTCGTCGCGAAATCGTAGCGCGCCGTCGCCCACCGCCAGCCAGCCTGCGCATGCGATCTCGGCGATTCGAGAGGGGGCGATCGCCCGCGGTCCGAGCACCTGCTCGCCGTCGCGCCAGCCCGCGACGAAGACCTCGCCGCGGCGCGCGTCGACGACGGCCAGCACCCCCTGCCCCGGCGCCGGCTCGGCCGCGCTCGCGAGCGCCTCGAGCGTCGAGACGCCGGCGAGCTGCGCGCCCGAGGCCTGCGCGAGCGCCCGCGCCGTCGCGACGCCGATGCGCAGGCCCGTGAACCCGCCGGGTCCCAGCCCGACGCCGATCCGGTCGACGTCGGCGAACTCAAGGCCCTCGGCGTCGAGCAGCTCGTGCGCGAGCGCGAGCAGCTGCGGGCCGTGCCCCGGCCGCTCGCCCGGCGCAGGGTCGTGGCGGCGCTCGGCCGCGCGCCTCTCCCCTCGAAGCGCCTCCCCCGCGCGGTCCTCGGCAGCACGCCCCTCCCCGCGACGCGCCTCCGCGCGCTCCCCCGCGCGGCCCTCCCCGCCGCCCACCCCGCGCGCCCCCGCGGGTGCGCCGTCGTCGAGCACTCCCACCACGGTCGCGGCCGTGGCCGTGTCGAACCCGAGGACGATCACGGCTCGATCGACACGCGCCGGTGGTCGCCGCCGCGGTGCTCGAGGCGCACGCGCGCCGCGACGCGCTCGGGATCCAGGCCGGCCGGGCTCCCGACCTCCGGCCACTCGACGAACGCGACGCGATCCGGGCCGAGCTCGTCGGCGAGCAGCGCCGGGTCCTCGTCGTCGAGGGCGCCGAGGCGGTAGAGGTCGAGGTGCGACACCGGCACGGCCCCGTCGTAGCGGCGCGCGATCGTGAAGCTCGGGCTCGTCACCGCGCCGGTCACGCCCAGCGCGCGGCACGCGCCGCGCACGAACGTCGTCTTGCCGGCGCCGAGATCGCCGGAGACCAGCACGATGTCGCCGGGGCGCAGCCGCCGCGCGAGCTCGGCCGCGACGGCCTCGGTCTCGGCCGCGGCCGCCGTGTCAGTACAGCTCGGCATCGGCGGTACGGAGCCGCAGCCCCACGCCGAGGAGCATCAACGCGACGCCCGCGAGAAACAGCAACCGCGGGTCGGAGCCGGTGTTCGGCAGCTCGCTGCTCGCCGGCGCGGCCGTCGGAGGCGGTGGCGGAGCGACCTCGGCCGGCGGCGGCGGGGGCGGCTGGAGCTCGACTGGCGGCTGCGTCGAGACGCCCGATCCGCTCGACGGGACCGTCTGCGTCTGGGCGCTCGCGACCGCCGGCGCGCACAGCATCGCGGCTGCGAGCACGACGACGAGGCGGCGGAGGATCTGCACGCCACGGGACTCTAGAGCTTGGCGCGGGCGACACCCCGGAGATCGCGCTGCGCTAGCGTCGCCGCGGTGCTCACCCCCGACCAGTCCGAGCGTTTGGCCGCGTGCGCGCGCGTGCTCGACGCGCCCGCGCGGATCGTCATGACCGGCGCGGTGAGCTCCTCCGCGCGCGATGCGGTGACCAGCGGAGCCGGCGAGGGGGTCGAGGTGCTCGTCGTCGACGAGGGCGAGATCAAGCGCGTCGACGGCTCGATCGACGTGCTGTTCATCGGCCCGACGTCGCGCTACAGCATCGCGCTGGACCTCTTTCAGCGCTGGCCGTCGCGCGTCGTGCCCGGCGGGACGCTGTTCGTCTACGGCGCATTCGCCTCGCCGGCGCTGACGACCGCGCTGCTGCGCACGATCGGCTCCTCGCGCGCGTGGCGCTACTTCGGCCGCGAGGGCGCGCTCGCCGAGTACGTCCACGCGGAGCTGTCGCACGGCGAGCGCGTGCTCGACGCGATCGCCCAGGCCGCCCAGATGCCCTACTTCGCTCGCACGTTGGCGCGCCGGCGGGCAAAGAAGTTGCGTTCTTCGTAACACCTGCGAGCTAGCCTGACTGGCATGGAGAAGACCGACACCACACCGATCACGAAGACCGACGACGAGTGGCGCGCGTCGCTGACCCCGGAGCAGTACGAGGTGCTGCGCAAGGCCGGCACCGAGCGCGCCTTCACCGGCCCGTACGTCGACGAGAAGACGCCGGGCATGTACAACTGCGCCGGCTGCGGCGCGCCGCTGTTCACCTCCGACGCCAAGTTCGACTCCGGCACCGGCTGGCCGAGCTTCACGGACCCGGCCGTCGCCGAGGCCGTCGAGACCCGCACCGACCGCAAGTTCGGGATGGTCCGCACGGAGGTCGTCTGCAAGCGCTGCGGCGGCCACCTCGGGCACGTCTTCCCGGACGGCCCGGGCGCGAGCGGCGAGCGCTACTGCATCAACGGCTGCGCGCTGACCCTCGACCCGGCGAGCTAGCAGCGCTCGCCGCGGGTAGACCGGGGGCGTTCCCGAGCGCAAGGAGCGCCCCCGATGCAGTACTGGTTCGCAACGTCAACTGAGGAGTTCGCGCCCTCGGACATGCTCGAGCAGGCGAAGGCCGCCGATCGCGCGGGCTTCGACGGGCTCGGAACCTCCGACCACTTCGCGCCCTGGTTCCCCGACGGGCAGGCCGCGAACGCGTGGGTCTACCTCGGCGCGCTCGGGCAGGTCACGGCCAAGCCGATCGGGACGGGCGTCACGCCGATCGTCCATCACTACCACCCGGGCGTCGTCGCGCAGGCGTTCATGTCGCTCGAGGAGCTGTATCCGGGCCGCGTCTTCCTCGGCGTCGGGTCCGGGGAGGCGGTCAACGAGACGCCGCTGGGCCTCGACTGGCCCGCCTACGAGGAGCAGCGCCGGCGGCTGGAGACCGGGCTCGAGGCGATCACCCGCTTGTGGGACGGCGAGACCGTGACGATGGACGGCGGCTGGTTCCGGCTCGAGGAGGCGAAGCTCTGGACCCGCGCGAAGACGCGGCCGAAGCTCTACGTGTCGGCGTTCGGGCCGCGCTCGGCGCAGCTCGCCGGCCGCTACGGCGACGGCCTGTGGACGCTCGGCGACACCGGACAGGCGCCCGCGATCATCGACGCCTACCGCGAGTCCTGCCGCGAGCACGGCCGCGAGGAGGGCGAGATCATCTTCCAGGCGGGCTTCGCCTGGGCCGACGACGAGCAGGCGGCGATCGACGGCGCGCGCCACTGGAAGCCGACCCAGCTCCCCGAGCTCTACCTCGAGGACATCGCCGACCAGGATGACATGCAAGCCCGCGCCGACGCCCAGATGAGCGACGAGCAGTTCGCCAAGGAGGGCTTCCTCATCGCGTCGGACCCGGACGAGCACGTCGAGCGCATCCGCGAGATGGAGCGCGCGGGCGCGACCGTCGTCTGCCTGCAGCTCATCGGCCGCGCCGACCCGCTCGGCTCGATCCGCACGTACGGCGAGCGCGTGCTGCCGGCGCTGCGCGAGGCGACCGTCGGCTCCTGATCCGGGGACGAGCTGCCTGCCATGGCGAACGTCGTCCTCGGGCCGATGCTGCGCTACGCCGGCGAGACGGAGGCCACCGTCTGGCTGGAGTGCGACGCGCCGTGCGAGGTCGCAGTCCTCGGCCACCGCACGACGAGCTTCCAGGTCGAGGGCCATCACTACGCGATCGTCGCGATCAGGGGCCTGGCGGCGGGCTCGTGCACCCAGTACGACGTGCTGCTCGACGGCGAGCGGCGCTGGCCGCTGCCCGGCGACGAGCTCCCGGCGCCGTGCATCCGCACGCTGCCGCCGGGCGGGCCGATCGACATGGTCTTCGGATCGTGCCGCGTGACGCGGCCGCACCACCCGCCGTACACGCTCTCCGTCGACGAGCACGAGTTGGGCAGCGGCGTCGACGCCCTCTACGCGCTGGCGCTGCGCATCCTCGCCGGGGATGCCGAGACGTGGCCGCACCTCATGCTGCTGCTCGGCGATCAGGTCTACGCCGACGAGGTCTCGCCCGAGACCGCGCAGTTCATCCGCGAGCGGCGCGACGTCGAGCAGCCGCCGGGCCTCGAGGTCGCCGGCTTCGAGGAGTACGCGCGCCTGTATCGCGAGGCGTGGGAGCAGCCGACGCTGCGCTGGCTGCTGTCGACCGTGCCGACGGCGATGATCTTCGACGATCACGACGTCCACGACGACTGGAACACGTCGGAGGCGTGGCGGTCGAAGATGCGCGCCGAGCCGTGGTGGCCGGACCGCATCGCCGGCGGGCTGCAGACCTACTGGCTCTACCAGCACCTCGGCAACCTGACCCCGTCCGAGCTCGAGAGCGACGCGCTGCTGCGCCGCGTCCGCGAGGCCGAGGACGGCGGCACCCTGCTGCGCGAGTTCGCGCTCGCAAGCGACTGCGACGGCGGCGGCATGCGCTGGAGCTACTCACGCTCGCTCGGCTCGACGCGGCTCGTCGTCCTCGACGGGCGCGAAGGCCGGATCCTCGAGGAGGGCGGCCGGGGGATGTTCGACGAGAAGGAGTGGCGCTGGGTCGTCGAGCAGGCGACCGGCGACTGCGATCACCTCGTCGTGGCGAACACGCTCCCCGTTCTGCTGGCCCCGACGTTCCACTACCTCGAGGCGCTCGACGAGGCCGTGTGCGCCGGAGCCTGGGGCGGGCTGGCCGCGCGGCTCGCGGAGCGGGTGCGCCAGGGACTCGACCTCGAGCACTGGGCGGCCTTCCAGAGCTCGTTTCACCGGCTGATCGAGCTCGTCGGCGAGGTGGGGGCCGGGCGGCGGGGCGCGGCCCCGGCGTCGATCGTCTTCCTCGGCGGCGACGTGCACCAGGGCTACCTGCACGAGGTCGCGTTCCGCGCGGCCGCGGGCGTGCGCAGCGCCGTCTACCAGGCCGTCTGCTCGCCGGTGCGCAACCCGCTCAGCCGCCGTGAGCGCACGCTGCTGCGCTTCGGGCACCGCTCGCGGCTGCTCGCACGCGGGCTGCGCTGGCTCGCCGGGACCGTAGGCGTGCAGGATCCCGAGGTCGGCTGGCGGCTCGTGCAGCAGCCGACCTTCGACAACCAGATCGCCACGCTGCGCTTCGACGGGCGGCGGGCGTCGCTGCGGATCGAGTACGCCGAGCCGGGCGACGGCTCCGGCGCGACGCTGGAGACGTCGCTTCAGCGACAGCTCGCCTGAGGCTCAGAACAGACCGAGCTGCGGGTGCTCGGGCTCGTCGTCCTCGCCGGGCTTGGCCCACGACGGCGTCTCGTCGTCTGGCGGCGCCCCGGCGTGCTCGGGCCCGGAGCCTGTCACCTGCGCTGGCTCCGCTAGCTCGGGCTCGGGCACGGCCGGCTCCGGCTCGGCGACGGCCTCGGGTTGCGGGGGCGGGTCCATGGCGAGCAGCGCCGGCAGGCGCGCGACGTCGGCGCGCAGCGTGTCGAGCAGCGAGCGGGTGTAGAGCGCGGCGGCCGGGTGGTAGAGCGGGTACAGCCGCACGGCGCGGTTGCCGACGGTGATGATCTCGGCCTGCCCGTGCAGCCGCGAGATGCCGACCGGCTCGCCGCGCAACAGCTTCGTCGAGAAGTTCCCGAGCGTGCAGATCACGCGCGGCTGGATCAGCTCGACCTGACGCATCAGGTACCCCTGGCAGTTGTCGATCTCCGCCGGCAGCGGGTCGCGGTTGCCGGGAGGGCGGCAGTTGTGGACGACGCCGCCGGCCGTCACGAAGTTGTGCGTGCCCTCGACGTCGATGCAGAAGAACGTCGTGTCCGCCCGCTTGAGATGGGTGATGTCGCGGACGTCGATCTCGTCGTAGAGCACCGCGCGACGCCCGGGTGCGAGGGCCGCGGGGTCGAACGGGATCGCGGCCTCGACCTCCGGGTGAAGCTTGTAGCGCATGCACTCGGGGACGAACGGCGCGATCGTCGCGGACAGGCGGCGCGTCGCCTCGACGTCGAACTGCAGGCGCCCGCGCGCGGCCTTCGCGCGGAGCCCCATCCTCATCAGCCCCTCGAGCAACACCCGGCGGTCGCCATCGGAGAAGCCGTCGGTTGCGATCTCGGCGCTTGGCTGGCGCGGCGGGCGGACCCGCAGATGGCCGTCGTCCATGAACCAGAACGCGAGCATGCGCGCGTTCAGCCGGTCCACCATCCAGGCCGGAACCACCTTCCGGCCTTCGTAGAACTCCCCGCGCAGCACGTACAGCGCGCGATCGGCGCGCGACATCACGACGGGATACGTCCGCTCGCCCCCACCCACGGCGACCGTCCGGACAGCCTCGACGACCGGGTCGAGCTCCTGCAGCAGCGACGCCTTGAAGCGCGCATAGGCCGTCTGGCGCTCGCTGTGCGAGCACGTCAGGATCGCCGACCTCGACGACAGCGAGCTGTCGCCCAGGACAGACCCGCATACGACGTCGAACGCCAGCGCGCTCAGGCCTTGCCCGGTCGCCATCCTGTCGGCGGGTTGGAGCTCCGTCACCGGGACGTAGCCGCGGTCGGTGAGCACCGGATGGTCGCCGGTGAGCTGGATGCCCACCCGACCACGACCCGCGCGCTTCGCCGACCGGTAGGTCAGCTCGTACACCGAACGCGAGCCGAGCGGGCTCGCGTGCCAGCCCGTGACGCGCTTGCGCACGATCGCCCCCGTCTCGTCGACGGACATGACCGTCTCGCTGTACCGCGATCGCACGAGCCGCCCGATCCGCTCCCACGTGCCGTCACCGAGCTGGACCAGCGCGTTGTACCTCAGGCACTTCAACACGTTCGCGATGAAGACGTCCGCGCGGGCGAGGCCGACCTCCGCGAGCAGCTCGTCGAGGAGCTTGCCGGCCGCGCCGACGAACGGGATGCCCTGCTCGTCCTCCTTCGCGCCCGGCGCCTCGCCGACGAACATGAGGTCGGCGTCGGCGTTGCCGGCACCGAAGACGACCTGCTTGCGCGTGCGCGCCAGCTCCGGGCACAGGGTGCAGCCGCGCGCCTCGCGGAAGACCGACGTGAGCTCCTCGCGGCGCTCTGCGCTCGTGGACACGGCGCAAGCGTAGTGAGCCGCTATCGTGCACGTAGGCGTCGCCTGCGGGCGGTGCCGCTTCCAGACAACGCGACCGGTACCTCACCGAGGACTGGACCGACATGGACACCGAGTCAGACTCCAAGCTGCTTGCTGGGACGACGTTCGTGCGCCGCGCCGCGGTCGTCGGCGCCGGGCGCCTCGGGACCGCGCTCGCCGCGGCGCTGACCCGCGCGGGGCTGCACGTCGAACGCCCGCTGGGCCGTGGCGCGCCGCTTCCCACCGGCATCGACGCCGTCCTGCTCTGCGTCCCGGACGCGCAGATCGCGAGCGCCGCCGCCGCGCTGCCCAGCGATCGCCGCGGGCTCCTCGTCGGGCACTGCTCGGCGGCCACGACGCTCGCCCCGCTCGCCGGGCACGAGGCCTTCAGCCTGCATCCGCTGATGACGGTCCCCGAGCGCGGCGCGAGCTTCGCCGGGGCCACGGCGGCGATCGCGGGCGCCACGCCGCGCGCGCTGGCCGCGGCGGGCGAGCTCGCGCTGGCGCTCGGGATGCGCCCCGTCCACGTCGCCGACGGCGACCGCGCCGCCTACCACGCCGCCGCCTGCGTCGCGTCGAACTTCCTCGTCACGGTCGAGGGTTTCGCCGAGCGGCTCGCCGCGTCGGCGGGAGTCGACCGCGAGCCGCTCGTCGCGCTCGTGCGCGCGAGCGTCGAGAACTGGGCTGCCGACGGCGCGGCCGAGTCGCTGACCGGGCCGATCGCCCGCGGCGACGAGGAGACGGTGCGCCGCCAGCGCGCCGCGGTCGCCGTGCGCTCGCCGGAGGACCTCGCCCTGTTCGACGTCCTCGCGGAGGCGACCCGTCGCCTCGCCGCGCCACGCGGAGGCCCGCCCCCGCCACCTCCGCCCGCGCCGCGCGCAGGCCCGCCCCCGCCCCCTCCGCCCGCGCCCCGCGGCGGCCCGCCGCAACCGCCTCTCCCCGCGCCACGCGGAGGGGCGCCCATGAACGCCCTTCGCACCGTCGCCGACCTTCGCGCCGCGCTCGCTCCGTACCGCCGCGCGGGCGAGCGCATCGGCCTCGTGCCGACCATGGGTGCCCTGCACGACGGCCACCTCTCGCTCGTCGCCCAGGCGCGTGCGACCTGCGACGTCGTCGTCGTGTCGCTGTTCGTCAATCCAACCCAGTTCGAGGACGCAGCCGACCTCACCGCCTACCCCCGCGACGAGGCCCGCGACGCCGCCCTCGCGCGGCAGGCGGGCGCGGACGTCCTGTTCGCCCCGGCGGCCGCGGAGGTCTACCCGCAGGACTTCGCGACGACCGTCCGCGTCGGCGCCATCACGGCGCCGATGGAAGGCGAGTCGCGCGGAGAGGAGCACTTCGCGGGCGTCGCGACCGTCGTGACGAAGCTCTTCAACATGGTGCAACCCGACGTCGCGTTCTTCGGCCAGAAGGACGCCCAGCAGGTCGCGGTCATCCGCCGCCTCGTGCGCGACCTCGACATGCCGGTGCGCATCGAGGTCGGCGCGACCGTCCGCGAGCCCGACGGCCTCGCCCTGTCCAGCCGCAACGTGCGGCTCTCCACCGGGGAGCGCTCAAAGGCGCTCGCGCTCCCGCGCGCGCTGCAGGCCGCACGCGCCGCCGTCGAGCACGGCGAGCGCGACCCCGCGGCGGTCGCGAACGCCGCCCGCACAGCCATGCGTGACCTCGGCGTCGAGCCCGAGTACCTCGAGCTCGTGACGCCCGACACCTTCGCCCCCGTCCACCACATCGACGGCGACCCCGTGCTCGTCGCCGTCGCCGCGCGCGTCGGCGCGGTGCGGCTCATCGACAACGCGCTGCTGACGGCCAGCGCCAGCCCCCTCAACGGCATTTCGACCGGGAGTCCCTGATGCAGCGAACCATGCTTAAGTCCAAGATCCACCGGGCGACGGTGACCGCGTGCGACCTGCACTACGTCGGCTCGATCACGATCGACCCCGACCTGCTCGAGGCCGCCGACATCCTCGAGCACGAGCAGGTGCACGTCGTCGACGTCGACAACGGCGCCCGCTTCGAGACCTACACGATCGCCGGCGAGCGCGGCTCGGGCACGATGCAGGTCAACGGCGCCGCGGCGCGGCTCGTGCATCGCGGCGACACGATCATCGTCATCTCCTACGCGCAGTACGACCGCATGGAGATCGAGTCCTACGAGCCGCGCGTCGTCCATGTCCGCGCGCAGACCAACGCGATCCTCGACATCGACAACCAGGTCGCGACCCTGCTGACCGCCGTGGAGGCCAACTGACCATGTCCAGCCATCCCAGCCAGATCTCGGCCGCGGCGACGACGGATCGCCTGCCGGTCACCCTCCCCCGCCTCACCGAGATGAAGCGCCTGGGCGAGCCGATCGTGATGGTCACCGCCTACGACTTCCCGAGCGCGCGCGCCGCGGAGGCCGCCGGCGTGGACATAGTGCTCGTCGGCGACTCGGGCGCGATGACCGTGCTCGGCTACCCGTCGACCGTGCCCGTCGAGACCGACGAGCTGCTCGTCCTCGCCAAGGCCGTGCGACGCGGCCTGCGCACGCCGTTTCTCGTCGGCGACCTGCCGTTCGGCTCCTACGAGATCTCCGACGAGCAGGCCATCGCCACCGCGTTCAGATTCGTCAAGGAGGCAGGCTGCGAGGCCGTCAAGCTCGAGGGCGGCGGCCCTGCGTCGGCCGCGCGGGCTCGCGCGATCGTGCAGGCGGGGATCCCGGTCATGGGCCATGTCGGCCTGACGCCCCAGACCGCGACCGCGCTCGGCGGCTACCGCGCCCAGGGGCGCAAGGCGCCCGCGGCGGCGCGCGTGGCGAGCGAGGCGCTGGCGCTGCAGGAGGCCGGCTGCTTCGCGCTCGTCTTCGAGGCCATCCCGTCGCAGGTGGCCGAGACGATCATGCCGCGCATCGAGATCCCCGTCATCGGCATCGGCGCCGGCCCGGCCACCGACGGCCAGGTGCTCGTCTTCCACGACCTGCTCGGCATTCGCGAGGGACTCGGCGCGCGCTTCGTCAAGCGCTACGCCGACCTCCAGGACGAGATGGCCGCGGGCGTCGCCGCATACGCCGCCGACGTGCGCAGCCGGCGCTACCCGGAGCCGCAGCACGGCTACTCGATCGATCCCGGCGAGCTACAGGCCTTCCGCGAGCACCTGACGTAGAGTCCTGGCACATGGCCAGGCTCTCGCAGGTGTTCGCACCGAAGGACCGCCAGTTCTTCGATCTGTTCGAGGAGTCCGCCGCCAACGCGCTGCGTGCGGCGCAACTGCTCGACGAGATGCTTGAGACGTTTCCCGAGCATGCGGACCTCGCGCGCTCGATCCTGCTGTGCGAGCAGGAGGGCGACCGGATCACGTACGACATCGTCCAGCGCCTGAACGCGACGTTCGTCACGCCGATCGACCGCGAGGACATCATCGCCCTCGCCTCGAGCCTCGACGACATCGTCGATCTCACCGAGGAGGCCGCCGACTACCTCGTCCTGTACCGGATCGAGGCGCCGATGGAGCAGGCCCAGCGGCTCGCGCACATCCTCATGGAGTCCTGCCGGCAGATCTCCGAGGCGATGCCCCGGCTGCGCGGCTTCAAGGACCTGTCGCACTACACGACCGAGATCCACCGCCTGGAGACCGACGGCGACCGCGCGACCCGTGAGGGGATCGCCTCGCTGTTCGACACCGGCATCGACCCGATGGTCGTCATCCGCTGGAAGGACATCTTCGAGCGTCTCGAGGACGCGATCGACGCGACCGAGGTGGTCGCCAACCAGCTCGCGAACATCGTCGTCAAGAACTCCTAGCGGAGCCCGCGGATCGCGTGGACTCGGACATCATCCTCGTCATCGTCGTTGCCACGGCGCTGGCCTTCGACTTCACCAACGGCTTTCACGACACCGCGAACTCGGTCGCCACGTCGATCTCCACGCGCGCCCTCGCGCCGCGGACCGCGGTCACGCTCGCCGCGATCCTGAACTTCGCGGGCGCGTTCATCTCGCTGAAGGTCGCGGCGACGATCGCGAGCGGGATCGTCGACGCGGACATCGTCACGACGACCGTCATCTTCTCCGGGCTCATCGGCGCGATCTTCTGGAACCTCGCGACGTGGTACTTCGGGCTGCCGTCGAGCTCGTCGCACGCGCTCATCGGCGGCGTCGTCGGCGCCGCGTTCGCGGCCGCGGGCGCCGATGCCGTCAAGGGCGCCGGGCTGCTCGAGAAGGTCATCGTGCCGGCGCTCGTCGCGCCGGTCGTCGCGTTCCTCGCCGCCGGCGGCGCGATCCTCCTCGCCTACCGGATGGTCGGGCGGCTGCGTCCCGGCCCGGTCAACCGCGGCTACCGGCTCGGGCAGATCGCGAGCCTCAGCCTGCTGTCGCTGTCGCACGGCACGAACGACGCGCAGAAGACGATGGGGATCATCACGCTCGCCTTGATCGCCCACGGCGACCTCACCGGCGTCAACCCCGACCCGCCGATGTGGGTGATCGTGTCGGCGGCGAGCGCGATCGCGCTCGGGACCTACTCGGGCGGCTGGCGGATCATCCGCACGATGGGCAGCCGGATCATCAAGATGGACCCGGCGCAGGGGTTCTCGGCGCAGACCGGCGGGGCGGCCGTGATCCTCACGGCCGCGCACCTCGGCTTCCCGCTGTCGACGACGCACTCGATCACCGGCGCGGTGCTCGGCGCCGGCGCCGCCAAGCGGCTGTCGGCCGTGCGCTGGGGCCTCGCGGGCAACATCTTCCTGGCGTGGGTCCTGACGCTGCCGTGCGCCGCGGCGGTCGGCGCGCTGACCTACGGCATCACGCGGCTGTTCGGCACCGGCGCGCTCGGGCCGCTGCTCGTGTCGATCTCGCTGCTCGCGCTGATGGCCGTCGTGTTCGGCAAGCGGTTGCAGCGCGGCCCCGCCCTGACGACGGCGGTCGACACGTGATCGCGGCGGTCGACACCGACGCGCTGCTCGAGCTCGCGTGGGCCGCGCCGCTCGCCGTGGTCACGGTGACGCTCGCCTGGGCGCTCGTCATCCGCGGAACCACGCTCGCGCTCGAGGCGAGCCGCGACGGCAGGTCGGTGGCGGCCGCGCTGCACGGGCTCGTCGCGGTCGCCGGCGGCGCGCTGTTCGCGGCGGCGCTCGTGTTCGGCCTGCTGATCATGATCTCCAAAGACTGAACGTCGGTGCGACGCGCGCGTCCGCAGCGTGCGGTGCGCCACACAGCGCGAGCTTGAACGCAACTACGTGCGCGGTGCGCACGTTCTAGCCGTGCATCGCGGGTGCTCAGGACGACCCCGCATTCATCCTTCAGGAGGGGTTACGCATGTCATTCAAGCGTCTGGGGCGTCGCTCCGGAGTAGTCGCGGCGGTGCTGCTCGCCGTGTTCGCCGGCGCGGCCGAGGGGTCTGTCCGCGTCCCGCTCTCGGGCTGGAACTGGGGCAACCCCGCGCCGCAGGGCAACGCGCTGAAGGCGGTCACGTTCACCGGTGGTCGCGGCTACGCCGTCGGGACCGCCGGGACGGCGCTGCGCAGCGACGACGGCGGCATCACGTGGTCCGGTCTCGCGACCGGCACCGCCGGCGACCTGGCCCGGCTTCAGATCATCGATCCCGACACCGTCGTGGTCCTGGGCGGCGGAGGCTGCGTGCTGCGCCGCACCGACGACGGCGGCAAGACGTTCCACAAGCTCTTCATCGTCGCCGAGGTCAACTGCCCCGATCGCGTCCAGGCGATGAGCTTCGTCGACAAGACGACCGGCTACCTGCTGCTCGCCGACGGATCGGTGCTCAAGACGGTCGACTCCGGCGACTCCTTCTCCAAGCAGACGGCGATCCCGGGCACCGCGGCAAGCGCGACGCCCGGCGGAGCGGTCGCGCGCGACATCCTCTTCACGGGCCCCGACAGCGGCATCGCGTTCGTCGGCGCGGGCGCCGGCAGCGCCGCGTTCTTCACGACCGACGCCGGCATCTCCTGGAAGCCGCTGACGATCCCGGCCGGCAGCGTCGACAGGCTCTACCGCTTCGACGCGAACACGATCTACGCGATCGGCAACGCGACGCTCATGCGCTCCGACGACGCCGGCAAGACGTTCACCAAGCAGGCCTTCGGCGCCGGGCAGACGCTGACGTCGATCGGCTGCGCGGACCCCAACCTCTGCCTCATCACGACCGCCAAGGGCGAGCTGAACCGCACGACCGACGGCGGCGCGACCGCGACGCCGATCACCGCCTCGAGCGTGCCGCTTGCGGGCGCGTCGTTCGCGAGCGCCGCGCGGGCGATCGCCGTGGGCGCCGCGGGGCAGACGGTCATCTCCGACGACGGCGGCATCAACTACCACGCGATCGGTGGCGACATCGGCGGGTCGTTCTCGGCCATGCGCCGCGGACCGGTCCCGACCTCGGCGTTCGCACCGGGCGCGAAGGGCCAGATCGCGCTGACGGTCGACGCCGGCGCCACCTGGAAGGTCGCCAACGTCTCGACGTCGGCGGACATCCTCGACACGTCGTGGGCCGACGCCAAGACCGGCTACGCGCTGGATATCCGCGGCGGCCTCTTCCGCACGCTGAACGGCGGCACGACGTGGCAGACGCTCAACGCCGGCGCGGGTGCCGCGCCGCGCGCGGTGATCGCCGTGCCGGGCTCCGACAGCGTCCTGCTCTTCGGTCCGAAGGGGATCAAGCGCGCGACGGGCGGCGGCGAGTTCAACTCCGTCCCCGGCAAGATCGTCAGCTCGGCCGCGATCACGAACGCCGACCTCGGCGGCTCGGCGATCTTCGCGTGGGGCTCGGGCGGCAAGCGCCTGCTCGCCTCGACGAGCAAGGGCCAGAGCTGGAAGGCGGTCAAGCTGCCGGCCAAGACGACGCGCATCCGCCAGGTGTCGTTCACCGGGTCGCAGGTGGGCTTCCTGCTCGACACGTCGGGGCGCGTCTGGAGCACGAGCAACGGCGGGCGCTCGTGGAAGCAGTCGCTGTCGGCCGGCACGTCGGCGATCTCGGGGATCAGCTTCGGCTCGGCGTCGAGCGGCTACCTGAGCATCGACGCGTTCGGCGCCGATGCCACCAACGCCTATGTCCTGCATACGGGCGACGGCGGCAAGTCGTGGCGGCCGCAGGCGATCTCGCCCGGCGTCGTCGGGGCGGGTGGCATCGTCGCCTCCGACGCGAGCCACGCGTTCTCGCTCGTGACGCCGCGCGGCAGCGCGTCGTCGCGCCAGCTGTTCTTCACGGGCACGGGCGGGGACGCCGGCGCGGCATCGCCGCTGAAGATCAAGGCGACGCCGTCGAGGTTCACGAAGAAGAAGCTGAAGTCCTCGAAGGGCAAGGTGACGATCTCGGGCACGCTCGCCGGCGCCATCGGCGGTGAGCAGGTCACGATCTCCACGCGCGCTGCGAACGGCACGCGGTGGACGAGCAGGACGGTCACCGCCGGTGCCAACGGCGGCTCGTACTCGGCGACGTTCAACATCACGAGCGCCTCGGTGTTCGTCGCCCAGTGGGCCGGCGACAGCGGGCGCAACGGAGCGGGCACCGCGCCGCTGACGGTGAAGGTGACGAAGTAGCCACGCGGCCGCCGCGCCGCCCGGGCCGAGACTCCTTTCGGCACCGGGCGGCCGGCGCCTTGCGTGCGCGCAGCCGCCCTTGCAGGGACACGTAACCACGCGCTCGGCGAGGTTTGCGCGCGCGGGGCGGGCAGGGGACGGTGCATGCGCTCTCTTCCCATCCTCGCCCTCGCCGCCGCCGTGGCGCTGCTCGCCGCGCCGGCCGCCGGTGCTCACGTGCTGCACACCGTCGCGCCCGGCGAGAGCCTGTGGTCGATCGCGGCGCAGAGCAACCTCACGACGCGGACGGTCGCGGCGTACAACGGCCTCTCGCCCGACGCGCAGGTCGTCCTCGGGAGCACGCTGAAGGTCCCGTCGGTGGCCGAGGGCGCAGCCGCCCTCGCCGGCGTCGCTCCGGCACCGACCGTGGCTGCCACTACGGCGGCGCAAGGTGCGCCCGGCGCGCAGGACGCCGCCGGTGCGCAGGGCTCGCCCGGCACGCAGGCGCCAGGCGGTGCGCAGGGCGCGCCCGGCACGCAGGCGCCAGGCGGTGCGCAGGCCGGGCCCGCCGGGCTCCCCTCCTCCGCGGCTCCGCGACCGCAGGGGGCGTACGTCGTGCGGCCGGGCGACACGCTGAGCGGCCTGGCTTCGCAAACCGGCGTGTCCGTGCGCCAGATGGCCTGGATGAACGGCCTGGATCCGGCGGCGTTCCTGCTCGCCGGCACCGTCCTCAAGCTTCCCAACGGCGCTCCCGCTCCGGCTGGCGCCTCGGCACTCGCCCCGGCCGTGCGCATCGTCCCGCAGGCAGTCCCCGTGCCGACGGCCGGCCGACTGAGCGCCGAGCGCATCAAGGCGCTCGCCGTCGAGCGCGGCGCGCCCGCATCGCTCGCGACCGCCATCGCATGGCAGGAGAGCGGCTTCAACAACGCGGCCGTGTCGGCCGCCAACGCCCGCGGCGTCATGCAGGTCATGCCAGGGACGTGGGACTGGGTGCAGCGCAACCTCGGCGTCGGCGTGCTCAGCCCGACCTCGGCCGAGGACAACGTGCGCGCCGGATCCGCGTACCTCGCCCGCCTGCTGCGCGAGACGGGAGGCGACGTCAGGCTCGCCGCCGCGGGCTACTACCAGGGCCTGTCGTCTGTCCGCACGCGCGGGATGTACGACGACACCCGCCGCTACGTCGACAACGTGATGGCGCTCAGCGCGCGCTTCGGCGGCTGAGCAGCGTCTCGCGGCGGCGCAGCGCGCTCTACCCCTCCACGCCCCCGTAGGTCACGGCTCTCAGCACCTTCGCGGGCGCGCCGGCAGCGATCGAGAACGGCGGGATGTCCTGCGTGACGACGCTGTTGGCGCCGATCACGCAACGCTCGCCGATCGTCACCCCGCTCGTGACGACGACGTGGGCGCCGAGCCACACGTTGTCGCCGATCCGCGTCGGGCCCTTGCCCGTGAAGCCCTGCCAGGTGATCGGCTTGTCCGGGTCGTCGAAGCGGTGGTTGGCGTCGGTGACCATGCATCCGTTGGCGAGCATGCAGTGCGCCCCGATCTCGACGAGCTCGACGGCGGCGACCATGACGCCCACGTTCAGGAACGTCCCCGCGCCGATCCGGATCCGGCCGGGCGCCGGCGCGGTCAGCCAGACGTCGGGCTCGAGCAGCGCTCCGGCGCCGACCTCGAGCCGGCCGTCGTCGAGCATCTCGAGCACGTCGCCGTGCAGGGGCCAGCGGGCGAACGCCTCGCGGCGCATGAGGTGCCAGTCGATGCGCGCGTGGCGCCACGGCAGGCTGTTGCGCTGATACCAGCGCCACTTCTGAGCCCACAGCTTGGCCTGGCGCGCGAGCTCGCTCATCGACGAGGCAGGCTACGCCACCCCTGGCCGAAGCCGTCTTTGTCGAATAGTCCTCGGTATACGCGCACTATTCGACAAGACCAGGCTCGTTAGTACCCCCTGGGGGTATTAACGACGCGTATCGCAACCCACCCTCACCGTGCGTGACCCATGACACCCACTGCCCGGAGTCGGCCTGAGAGCATGGCGCCATTTGCCAGCCGGGCCACCCTCCATGACCCCCGCATGACGGCACCGACCCGACGACGACGCACCTTGTCGGCGCTGGCCGTCCAGCTCGTCGCCCTCGTCGTCGCGTCCACGGCGACCGCGGCCGTCACGGTGGGAACGGGCGTCGACGTCACGTCGCCGGTCGCGGTGGGCTCCAGCGTGCCCACGTCGATCACGCTCGTGCACGCGAGCTCCGGCGTGGAGGCGTCCTTGAACACCACGCTCGACGAGATCATGTTCGTGCCGAGCTGCGGCGGGCTCCCGGCCGGCGGAGACTGCGGGGCGGCGGTCGTGGATCCCGGGGCGCTGACTCCCAGCGTGACCGGCATCGGGGTGCCTGGCACGGCGTGCGCCGGCATAGTCTTCAACTTCACATCCGTGGACGTGATCCAAGGCAAGTACCAGCTCTTCTGGTCCGGGACGATCGTGCTGACACCGACCGGGTCGAGCAGCCGCTGCACCATCGACTTCCTCGTCAACGTCATCAAGATGCCTACCAAGGACGCACGTCTCGACCTCACGGGCGTTCAGACGATGCAGGGAGCGTCCGTGACGGCGAGCGCATCCAACGGCACCGTCGGCGCCAGCACCGGGGCCGTCGAGGTCACGGTCTCCAGGGGGACGCTGGCGATCACGTCGCAAGCGTCGCCGCCGACGCTGACGCTCGGCGCCTCCTTCGTGGGGACGGCCGACGTCGGGCCCAAGCCCGCCGGCTCGCCGGACCCGACCGGCACCGTGTCGTTCGCCGCCTACGGCCCCGACGACGCGACGTGCGGCGGGGCGGCGGGGCCCACCTCGACGAACGCCCTCGTGGGCGCGACGACCGCGACCTCGAACGCCCTCACGCCCGGCACCGCCGGCACGTACCGCCTCGTAGCGACATACGACGGCGACGTCAACTACGCCCCCGTGTCGGTGGCGTGCTCCGCGGCACCACAAGTCGCCATTCCCGCTGCGACGAGCCCGCCGCCCGCCAGCGCTCCTCCTACAGCTGAGGACCTGCCACCGCAGCTTCCCGTCAGCCGACCGGTGTGCACGACCGGGGCACCGTCGCGCGAGTGGTGCGGGGACGGTCGCCAGGCCAGGCAAGCCAGGGCAGCCGCCCCGTCGGACGTCGCCATGGCCGCCGACGGCTCGGTGGTGGTCGCCGACACGCTGAACCACATCATCAGGCTCGTCCGGCGCGACGGCCGGATCTTCACGATCGCCGGGACGGGCGCGCGCGGCATGCGCAACGGACCGGCCGGACAGGCGCTGTTCGACACGCCGACGGGCGTGGCGGTGTGGCCCGGCCGGGGCGTGCTCGTCGCCGACATGGGCAACGAGGCGATCCGCCTCATCTCGCCGCGCGGGCTCGTGTCGACGCTCGTGTCGAGCGACGGCCCGATTCGCTGGCCCATCAGACGACCGCGCGACGTGGTGGGTTTGCAGGACGGCAGCATGCTGATCGCGAACACCGGCGGCCACGAGGTCATCGGCGTGTCCGCGCAGGGAAAGGTCTCCGTGCTCGCCGGCAGCGGCCGCGACGGCTACTCCGGCAACGGCCGGGCCGCCGTAGAAGCTCGCCTGAGCAATCCGTCGCAGGTGTCGCTCGCCGACGACGGATCGCTGCTGATCGCCGACACCGGCAACGGCGCGGTGCGTCGCGTGAACCGGCTCGGAACCATCTCGACCGTGATCGATGACCTGGTCGGCCCCCGCGGCGTGCTCGGCCTGTCCGGCGGTGACGTCGTCGTCGGCGACGACTCGCGTCTCATCCTGGTGCCGCCCGGCCGGCGCGGCGTCGTCATCGCGGGCACCGGCCGTCGCGGCTTCAACGGCGACGGCCCGGCGGCCAGGCGGCAGTTCAGCGCGATCGGCCAGCTCGCGGCCGGTCCCGGCGACTCCATCCTGGTCACCGAGCGCGGCAACGACAGCGTCGGCGGCTTGCCGCGACCGAAGGCGGGCGCGAGCGGGCTCTTCGTGAGAACCCTGAGCGCCGCGAAGCGGCCGCCTTCAGCCGGCGGGGCCATCGACCGGCTGCGGCTGCCTCCGCCGCGAAATCTGTTCGGCAAGGCCTCGGACGACTACGGACGCTGCCTCGCTCAAGACCCGATCCGCATCCAGTTCCGGCCGGCTGGCTCGTATGCGCAGCCGTTGCGGCCGAAGCGCGGCAAGCTCGCCTTCAAGGCCGACTCGAAGGTCTCCGTCGCGGCGCTGGAGGTCTTCCGGTACAGGACGCACCCGCGACCCGACGACACGCCCGGGAAGACCATGCGCCTGCAACAGCGCAAGGGGACGACTCGTCTCCCCGGCGTCGGCCGTGGGCGATACGACGCAGTCCTCTGGGGCCGCGACCGCCTCTACCAGATCGGTTGCGACATCCGGCAACTCGGCGTCGGCTAGCCGTGCTGGTCGAAGAAGTCCCTGCGCTCCACGTCGGTGAGGGGCCGCCGGCGCGCGGCATCTGACAGCTCGAGCACGCGCTCGATCGGTCCGCA
Organism: uncultured Actinomycetes bacterium; assembly: GCA_963743055.1. GTDB lineage: Bacteria > Actinomycetota > Thermoleophilia > Solirubrobacterales > Solirubrobacteraceae > CADCVQ01. The sequence goes on from CAVUOK010000015.1 coordinate 301,618, forward strand.
TGTGCGGCAGCGCACGATCCGCACCCGTCCACGGTTGTCCGCGACCAGGATGGAGTCGGGATCGCGTGGATCGAACGCCACGCTGTTGACGTTGGCGTCGGCGATCGGCTCGATCGTCAGCGGGCTGCCGTCGGCCACGTCCCAGACCCGCAGCGTCCGGTCGGCGCCGCCGGTCGCGAGCTCGCGCCCATCCCGGCTGAACGCGGCCGTCAGGACAGCGTCGGTGTGACCGCGCATCGTGGCGAGCTCGCGCCCGCCGTCCGCGTCGAGCACGCGCACGACGCCGTTGTCGGAGTACGTGGCGATCCGCCGGGCGTCGCGGCTGAAGACCGCGCCCTGCAACGTCTCCGGACCCGCCGAGAACGTGTGCAACGGCGCCCGCGTGGCGGCGTCGAAGACGCGCAGTTCGCCGTCGCGGCGAGCGGCGAGCACGCGCCGGCCGTCGCCGCTGAGCGAGACCGAGACGAGCGGCGCAGCGCCCGGCCAGGCAAACGGCGTCGACGCGCCGCTGGCAACGTCGCGCCACGTGAGCCCGCCCGGATCGGTGATCGCCAGCACTCGCAACCCGTCGGGGGACGGCTCGGCATCGGCGATGTCGGCGTCGAAGGCCGTCGACCCCAGCTCATCACCACTGCTCGCGTCCAGCACCAGCACGGCTCCGCGATGGGCGCCGGCCGCACGCGCGACGACCGCAAGGCGACCGCCGGAGGCGAAGCGCACCGCAGACGCGGTCACGTCCGGCAGGAAGCCGCGAGCGCTCACGGCCCGCGCGAATGCCGCCGTCGCGTCGACCGAGATCATGCGCCCGCCCGTCCGATCGGCGACCTGCGCGGTCCCGTCGGCGCGGCCGACCGCCACCAGCCGGCCGCCGGGACCAAAAGCGGCGCTGAGGGCAGGCGAGCGCGCGCCGGGGAACAGGTTGGCGCCCGCCGTCGCGTCCCAGATGCGCGTCGTGCGATCTTCGCCCGCGGTCACGAGCCTGCCCGCGCGCATGAAGCCGGCGCTCGAGACGGCGCCGACGTGGCCCCGCAGCTGGAGCGCCATCGAGCCGTCGCTCGCATCGACGACGGCGACGAGGCCGCCGTGCGTGCCGACCGCGAGGCTACCCCCGTCGGGCGCGAACGCGAACGTGGTGACGATCGCGTCGCCGGCGTGGGTGCCGCCAACCCCGGCGCGCAGCGCCTCGGGCAGGTCCACCGGGTCGGGGAACTCATCGCTCCGAGGCTGGTGCAGCAGCGCAAGCTTGCCGTCGTCGGTTCGCACCGCCAGCCCCCGCCCGTCCGGGTTCCACGCGATCTCGTCGATGTCCGCCGCGATCGTCTCGTTCGTGGCGAGATGACGACCTCGGCTCCCCGACCAGAGCTTGAGCCGCTGGGTGCGCAGCGCGGTCGCCAGCACGCGCCCGTCGGGGCTGAACGCGACGTCGCAGCCTGCCGTCGAGCGGGGACGCGCGGGGTGCGTGGTGCGCCCGCCCGACCGCAGGATCCGTGCCGACGAGGCACGCCAGCGCCACAGCCGGACGTTGCCGTCGTCGCACGAGGTCACCGCGACCGTGGCCGCCGCGCCCGGGTTGAACGCGACGGCCGTAACCGGCGCTCCGACCGTCAGCCGGGCGAGCGTGCGGCCGTCCGCCACACGCCGGATCAGCGCAACCCGGCCGGACCCGGTCGCGAGCAGCGTGCCGTCCGGGCTCAAGCGGGCGACGCCTCGAGCTCCCGCCGGGAGGACGCGGGGCTGAGCGTCGCGGACGGCGCGCCTGACGGCCACGCGCCGCCCACCGGCGGCCACGACCGTGCGTCCGTCGGCGCTCCAGCTCACGGCGCCGATCCGCCCGCCGGGAGCGAGCACGACTCCGTCCAGCCATCCGTTCGCCGCACCGTCCCAGATCCGCACCTCGCCGCCGTCCGCCACCGCGAGCAACCGTCCGTCGGGGCTCGGCGCGACCTGCCGCCCGGACCCCCGCACGGGGATCCGGCCGAGCGATCGCGAAGCGGCGACGGCGAGCCGCAGCGCGCGCTCGGCGATCGGGCCTTCGTCCTTGTCGTATGCGGCGCGCGCCAGGACGACCCCGAGCTCGGGGTCGGTGTCGAGCTGGACGACGGCGGAGGCGGCAAGCGCGCGCGAGTCCGCCCGCCGGCGCTCCTGGATCACGAGGACGACGGCGACCGCGAGCGCCGCCGTGAGGGCGAGCAGCCCGGCGACCGACCAGCGCAGCAGGCGGTTGAAGCGCGCGGCATGCTCGCGGCGCGTCGCCTCGAGGCGCTGCTGCTCGTCGGCCTCGAGCTCACGCGCGATCCGCTCCCGCTCGCGCTCGGCGACGTGCCCGCGGCGCCACCGCACGATCGGCTCGCCCAGCACGTCGTGAAACAGCTCGTAGCGCGCCTCGCGCTCGCCGGGCGCGGGCGGCAGCGGCCGCAGCACGCGCGCCCGCAACGTGCCGGAGAGGCGGGCCAAGACCGGGCCCAGCTCGTCCTCCGTGCGCTCGCTGTAATGCGCGAGATCGGAGACCCGCAGCGCGATCTTGCTGCCCGACGGCGTCACGAGGAAGCGAAAGACGTCCGCGGCGACGCCCTGGCTGGCCGCGTCGAGATCGGCCAGTGCGCGCGCGACGTGCTCGCGCACGACCGCGTCCGCGCCACCGAGGTCGGCCAGCCGCGCCGTGTCCAACGTGCGCGATCCGGCGGAGACGGAGTGCTCCCACAGACGGGCCATGACGAGCTGGAGGAACGGCGTCTCGATCGTCGCCTCGGAGCCTGGTGGCGACAGCGCGCCGATCTCACGCAGCAGCGCATCGACGAGCGCCGGCTCGACCGTGACCCGCTCGTCGTCGCCGACGAGCTCGTTGTACGTTGCGATCGGGCGTTCGATCGCCAAGCGCGCGCCCGTCTCGTCGAGGTAGCCGAGGCGCAGGTAGTTGCCGAACAGGCCCGGGATGGCGCCTTTGAAGCGATCGAGCTTGCTCAAGGCGTCCTCGCGCAGCGCGACCAGGAAGTTCACGGGCAGGGTCGGGTCGTCGAGGATGGCAGCGAGCGCGCCCGCGAACGTGGTCTCGTCGCCGAGGCTCTCTCCGGCGTCGTAGAGGAAGTACTCCTCGAACTGGTCGAGCACGACCAGCAGGGCTTCGACGTCGTGCGACCACGCGCGCAGCGTCGCGACGACCGGGGTGCCTGGCGTCCACGGCTCGAGGTCCTCGCCGGTCGCCGCCATCGCCGCGGCGCGGATCTCGGCCAGCATCGCGGCCAGCGGGCTGCCGTCGCGCCACGCGCTGAACGAGGCGACCGCGAACGCCACCGGGCGCGCCAGCGCGCCGGCCCGGCGCGCGCGCCGGCGGGCATCGTCGGCGATGCGCGCGCGCAGGCTGTGGATGACGCCGGCGTGCAGCACGGAGCTCTTGCCGACGCCGCTCGGGCCGTAGAGCAGCGTCAGGCGCGCCGCGCGCAGGTTGGCGACGATCAGCCTCGCAACGTGCTCGCGACCGAAGAAGAACGCGGCGTCGTGCTCGGAGAACGGATCCAGGCCGACGTAGGGGCTGTCGCGCGTGCCGATCGCCGTCACCAGTCGGATGTGCCGAGCGCGACGACCTCGTCGACCTGGTCGCGCAGCGCCGCCACGTAACCGTCGAGATCGCATTGCAGCAGCTCGATGTCGCGCCGCTCGCTCCACAACCGCTGCTCGACGCGGTTCTGGCGCTCGTCGGCGAGCGGCATCTGCACCGCCCACGAGCGGTATGCCAGCGGCCGGTGGCCCCAGATCCGCCGCAGGATCACGCGCAGATTCCAGTCGCGCATGCTGTAGCCGAGAAACAGGAAGTGGCGGTCGGCCATGACCTCGAGCAGCATCGCGGGGATTTGCTGGCCGATGTCGCTCTGCGCCATGTAGTCGATGTAGTGGTTCTCCGTGATGACGTAGCTGTCGCGCTGCGCGGCCTCGCGATGCACCGCTCCGTGCAGCTTCAGGATCACCGGACGGTCGCTGAGCGACAACGCGTCGTACTCGTTGGGGCGGTCGATCGCCACCGGCTCCGCGCCCGGCGCGCGGTGCATGAACTTGCCCCACGCCGCGTCGCCCGGCTTCGCCTCGTACCACAGCACGTCGACGTCCTCGTCGCGCGCCGCGAGCGCGCGCTCGAGCGTGTCGTCGTAGTTCGTGGTCATGATGAGCTGCTGCTGCGCGCCGCGCTCGCGCAGCTTCGCCGGGAGGCCCGCAAGCAGGTCGTGCAGCGCGTTGGGCCGAGCATCTCGCCGGAAGACCCGGTGCAGGATCTTGTAGAGCGCGCCCTCGCCGAGCACGGCACCCACGTACTGCGCGACGCGCAGGAGGTCGTCCGGCTTCGGATCGGGATAGCCGATCTCTCGCGCCAGCCGCGCGGTCAGCTCCGCCGCGCTGGGCATCCGGTGGTCCTCGGCGCCGGCATCGCCGTCCGTGTGCAGCAGGTTCGCGCCGGCTCCCAGGAACGGGATGACCTCGCCGTCGAGCATCGCTCTGGCCACGAGCATGTGATGCGCGTCATCCGGCGACGTCCACTGGCGAATGCTGCCAACCCCCTAGGTCGTCAGGCCGCGGCGGGAACCTTCTTGGGCCGGCCGCGGCGCGCCTTCGGCGCTGCGCCGACGACGTCGACCTCCGCGAGGTACTCGCCCGTGTGCGAGCCGGGGGTGCCGGCGACCTCCTCGGGCGTCCCGGCGGCGACGACCTCTCCCCCGGCCTCGCCGCCCTCCGGCCCCATGTCGATGAGCCGGTCGGCGGTCTTGATGACGTCGAGGTTGTGCTCGATGACCACGACGCTGTTGCCCTGGTCGACGAGGCGGTGGAGGACCTCGAGCAGCCGCTGGACGTCGGCGAAGTGCAAGCCTGTCGTGGGCTCGTCGAGGATGTACAGCGTGCGCCCGGTCGCGACCTTCGACAGCTCCGTCGCGAGCTTGACGCGCTGCGCCTCGCCGCCCGACAGCGTCGTCGCCGGCTGGCCCAACCGGATGTAGCCGAGGCCGACGGCGTTCAGCGTCTCAAGCCGGCGCCGGATCTTGGGGATGTGCTGGAAGAACTCGACGGCCTCCTCGACCGGCATGTCGAGCACGTCGGCGATCGTCTTGCCCTTGAAGCGGATGTCGAGTGTCTCGCGGTTGTAGCGCTTGCCGTGGCACTGCTCGCACGGCACGTAGACGTCCGGCAGGAAGTGCATCTCGATCTTGATCTGGCCGTCGCCGCGGCAGACCTCGCAGCGCCCGCCCTTCACGTTGAACGAGAACCGGCCGGCCTTGTAGCCGCGCGCCCGCGCCTCCTGGGTCTTCGAGAACAGGTCGCGGATCACGTCGAACAGGCCCGTGTACGTCGCGGGGTTCGACCGCGGCGTGCGGCCGATCGGCGACTGGTCGACCTGGATGATCTTGTCGAGCTGGTCGAGGCCCAGGATCGCCGTGTGCCTGCCCGGACGCACCCGCGCGCGGTGCAGCCGGTTCGCGACCGCCTTGAACAGCACCTCGTTCACCAAGGTCGACTTGCCCGAGCCGGACACGCCCGTCACCGCCGTCAGCACGCCGAGCGGCACGCGCACGTCGATGCCCTTGAGGTTGTTCTGCGCCGCACCGCGGATCTCGACGTAGCCCGACGGCTTGCGCCGCTTTGACGGGATCGCGATGACGCGAGTACGCGCGAGGAACTGCCCGGTCAGCGACCGGGGCACGAGCTCGATCTCCGCCGCCGTCCCCTCGGCGACGACCTCGCCGCCGTGCTCGCCGGCACCCGGCCCCATGTCGATGACGTGGTCGGCCGCGCGCATCGTCTGCTCGTCGTGCTCGACGACGATCACCGTGTTGCCGAGGTCGCGCAGCCGCTCCAGCGTCCGGATCAGCTTCGAGTTGTCGCGCTGGTGCAGCCCGATCGACGGCTCGTCGAGGATGTAGAGCACGCCCACCAGCGACGACCCGATCTGCGTCGCCAGCCGGATCCGCTGCGCCTCGCCGCCGGAGAGCGTCGCCGCGGCGCGATCCATCGACAGGTAGCCGATGCCGACGTTCTCGAGGAACCGCAGCCGCTCCTCGATCTCGCGCAGGATGAGCCGCGCGATGTGGCGCTCGGTCTCGGTGAGCTGCACCTCGTCGAGCCAGCGCAGCGCCGCGACGACCGACAGGCGCACGAACTCGTGGATCCCCAGCCCGCCGACGAGCACCGCGCGCGACTCCGGCCGCAGCCGCGAGCCCTTGCACGCCGGGCACGGCCGGACGCTCATGTACTCCTCGATCTTCTCGCGCGAGAACTCCGAGTCCGTCTCGCGGTAGCGGCGCTCGAGGTTCGGGATGATCCCCTCGAAGCGCGTCTCGTAGGACCGCGTGCGCCCGTAGCGGTTGCGGTAGTTGACCTTGACCGGCTCGCCGTTCGTGCCGTACAGGAAGAGGTCGCGATGCTTCTCGGAGAGCCTCTGCCAGGGCGTCTCGAGATCCGCTCCGTAGCGCTCCGCGATCGCCTCCATGATCTGCTCGTAGTAGCTCGACGAGCTGTTCGCCCACGGCGCGAGCGCGCCCTCGGCGATCGACAGCGCCGGGTCGGGCACGATGAGCTCGGGGTCGATCTCGCGCTGCGAGCCCAGGCCCGTGCAACGCTCGCACGCGCCGTGCGGCGAGTTGAACGAGAAGATCCGCGGCTCGAACTCCGGCATCGACGTGCCGCACTTCAAGCATGCGAAGCGCTCGGAGAACTGCAGCGTCTGTCCCTCCGTTCCGTCCCGCGGCAGCAGCTCGATCTCGATGATCCCGTCGGCCAGCGCGACCGCCGTCTCGACCGAGTCGACGAGCCGCTTGCGCACGTCGTGGCGCAGCACGAGCCGGTCGACCACCACCGAGATGTCGTGCTTGAACTTCTTGTCGAGCTCGATCGGATCCTCGAGCAACCGCAACTCGCCGTCGACCTTCACCCGGGCGTAGCCGTCGGCGCGAAGCTCGTCGAAGACCTTGCCGTACTCGCCCTTGCGCCCGCGCACGATCGGCGCCATGACCATGAAGCGCGTGCTCTCGTCGAGCTCCATGACCTGGTCGACGATCTGCTCGACCGACTGGCCGGCGATCACCGCATCGCAGACGTGGCAGTGCGGCTGCCCGACCCGCGCCCACAGCAGGCGCAGGTAGTCGTAGATCTCCGTGACCGTGCCGACCGTCGAGCGCGGGTTGCGCGAAGTGGTCTTCTGGTCGATCGAGATCGCCGGCGACAGCCCCTCGATCGAGTCCACGTCGGGCTTGTCCATCTGCCCCAGGAACTGCCGCGCGTACGCGCTCAGGGACTCGACGTAGCGGCGCTGGCCCTCGGCGTAGATCGTGTCGAATGCGAGCGACGACTTGCCGGAGCCCGAGAGCCCGGTGATGACCGTCAGCGCGTCTCGCGGCAGCGAGATCGTGACGTCCTTGAGGTTGTGCTCCCGCGCGCCGGAGACGACGAGGCGATCGTGCTTTGCCACCCGGCCATTGTAGAGGGGCGAACAGACGTTCTATCGGCCTCGATCCCGCACGTTGCGAGAAACGCTCAGGCCAGCAGGGCGCCGACGAGCTCGCGCGCCCAGTCGGGCGGCGCCGGCCGGTCGGTGAAGATCGCGCGGTAGTACAGCGGCCCGAGCAGCGCGTCGGCGACGCGCTCGACGTCGGGGACGCCGGGTTCGTCCGCGGGACGCCGCGAGCGCTCGCGCTCGAGCATCGCGGCGAGCTGCGCGTGGCGGTCGACGACGCACATGCTGCCGCCCTCCGCGCCCGCCGCGCCGATGGCGGAGCGCATGATCGCCAGCACGTCGGGGTCCTCGAGATCCCGCGCGACGTCCGTCACCCAGCGCTCGAGGTCGCCGCGCAGCGTCCCCGTGTCCGGCACCACGATGTCCCCGCTGAAGCGACTCGACGCGACGTCGGCCGTCAGCTCGGAGAGCGAGCCCCAGCGCCGGTACACGGTCGTCGGGTGCACGCCGGCCCGCGCGGCGACGAGCGGGATCGTCAGCGCCTCCGACGAGCCTTCGGCGAGCAGCTCCTCGACGGCGCGGTGCACGGCGGCGCGCACGCGCGCGGAGCGGCCACCGGGGCGGGTGTGGCTGGCGGTGGGCACGGACATGCCGGCCATTATCGCACCGATCGCTGCGTTATGTGCTAGCTTGCGCTAACGCACTGATCGTTGCATCAAGGAGCAACCCATGCCCGAGCTCGCGACAGCACCCGTCGACACGGTCGTACCCGCCGCCGCGCCGTCCACACCGGCGAAGCTCTGGCGACCGGTCGTGTTCGGGTCGATCACCGCGATCCTCGTGCTGTTCACGGCGGCATCCAGCACGCCGTCGCCGCTGTACGTCGTCTACCAGCAGGAGTGGAGCTTCTCGCCCACGACGCTGACGGTCGTCTTCGCGGTCTACGTCCTCGGGCTGCTCGGCTCGCTGCTCGTCTTCGGCGCGCTGTCGGACCACCTCGGCCGGCGCCCCGTCCTCGCCGCGGCGATCGCCCTCGAGGCGACCTCGCTCGTGCTCTTCATCGTCGCCGACGGCGTCACGGTCCTCGCCATCGCGCGCGTCGCGCAGGGGATCGCGACGGGCGCCGCGATCACGACGCTCGGCGCCGCGCTCGTCGACCTCAACCCGCCGCACGCGCCCGGTCGCGCCGGGCTCGTCAACGGCGTCGCGGCGCTGAGCGGCCTGGCCGTGGGCGCGCTGGGCTGCGGCGCGCTCGTCCAGTTCGCGCCCGCGCCCACGCACCTCGTGTACGCGCTGCTGCTCGCCGGCATGGCGCTCGCCGCGGTCATCGTGGCGCGCATGCCTGAGACCTCGACGCGGCGCGCGGGTGCGCTCGCCTCGCTGCTGCCGCGCGTCGGCATCCCGGAGCGCCTGCGCTCGCAGGTCTTCGCGCTCGTGCCGATCCTCGTCGCGAGCTGGGCGCTGGGCGGCCTCTACCTCTCGCTCGGGCCGTCGGTCGCGGCCAGCCTGTTCGGCTTGCACAGCCACCTCGTGGGCGGGCTCGTCGTGACGCTGCTGTGCGGCACGGGCGCGACGACCGCGTTCCTGCTGCGCGCGTGGCCGACCGACAAGCTCCTCGCGACGGCCGCGGGCCTGCTCACGGCGGGCACGGTCGTCACGCTGGCAGGCGTGGAGGCCGGCTCGGCGGGGCTCGCCGGCGCCGGCACGGTCGTCGCGGGCGTCGGCTTCGGGGCCGGTGCACTCGGCTACTTCGGCGCCTTCGCCCTGATGGCGGCGCCCCACGAGCGCGGCGAGCTCATGGCCGTCGCCTACGTCATCGCCTACCTGGCCTTCAGCCTCCCGGCGGTCGCAGCCGGCTTCGCGAGCACGTCGTACGGCCTGCGGCCCACCGCGGTCGTCTACGGCGTCGCCGTCGTGCTGCTGGGCCTCGCAGCGCTGACCGCGCAGCGCACGCTCGCCGCCCGCCGCGGCGCGGTCCCCGCCTGAAGCGCCGGGCGCGGATGCGCCTCCGCCCCCGGCCTGAGGGGCGGGCGCGGGGCACGGCGACGCTCCCCGCCGAAGGGGCGCCGCGCGCGGGTGCTACCCCTCGACGGTCGAGTAGACCTCGTCGAGCAGCGCGGCGCGGTCGGCGAGGTCGAAGTTCTCGGCGAGGTACTTGTCGGTCTCCTCGCGCGTCTGGCCGTTGAGCGCCATGTTCAGCGCGATCAGGCGGGCGCCCTCGGTGTCGTCCTCGGGGGCCTCGAGCTCGATGTCCACCGGCTCGGGCTCGAGCTCGTCACCGGCCTCGGGCTCGACCGCGACGATCACGATCTCCTCCTCCACCACGACCGGCTCGGGCTCGTAGGCGGGCGGAGCCGCGCTCGCGTCGCCGGCGGCCGTGTAGAGCTCGCCCATGTTGCCCGACAGCAGCGAGAGGTCGGCGCTGAGGCGGTTCGCGCCCGTGCGCAGCGACTCGACGAGCGCGCCCAGCTCGGACTCCATCGCATCGACGCGCTGAAGCATCAGCGCGGTCGCCTCGTGGACCTTGCCGACGTGGTCCTGCGAGCGCGCGATCGCCTCGTCGCGGATCCGCTGCGCCTCGCGCGCGGCGTCTTGCTCGACCTGCGCCGCGTGGTCACGCGCCTCGCGCTCGATCGACGCGGCGCTCGTCTCGGCGGCCTCGACGATCGCCTGCACCTGCGCGCTCGCGATCGAGGCCAGCGACGCGCCCGGTGCCGGAGCCGCGGCGGCCTGCGCGGGCGCGGACGTCGTGGCGGAGCGCGACGAGCGCTGCAGCGCCTCGACCTCGCGCGCGACCTTCGCAAGATGCGCATCGACGCTCGCGGGCTCGTAGCCGCGGCGGCCGATGGGGAAGTCTCTCTTCTCGATGGACTGACGGTCGAGGGCCAACTGGACCTCCGTGGGATCTTCGCGGGCGGAGGCCGCAGACTAGCGCGGCAGGCGGGCGACTCCCACCCCGGGGACGTCGCGTTCCACGAGCCCCTCGCGCTCGAGGGCGGTCAGCACCCGCTCGAGGCGCTCCGGCGCGATGGCGGTCGGGAACTCCTCGCCGGCGGCCAGCGCGGCGATCACGCGACCCCGCGCCCAGCGGTCCGAATCCTCGAAGCGCTGGCCTGCGGCGCGTCGCGCTCGCGGCGCAGCCGCCACGCGGCCGCGCGACGCACACCACGGCGCCGCCGGGCAAGGTTCGCAGCGCGCGACGCGCGCCGTGCAGAACACCGCGCCGAGCTCCATCGCGGCCTGGTTCCAGTCGGCCGGCCGATCGCGCGCCTGCAGCGCCTGCGGGTCGGCGCCCAGGCGCGCCGCTACCCTGCGCACGTTCGTGTCGACGGCCGCGACGGGCTCCCCGAACGCGAACGACGCCACCGCCGCGGCCGTGTAGGGGCCGATCCCCGGCAGCGCGCGCAGGCCAGCCGCGTCGCGCGGCCAGCCGTCGCGCGCGACGATCGCGGCCGCCTCGCGCAGGCGCAGCGCGCGGCGGTTGTAGCCGAGGCCGACCCACGCGGTGAGCACCTCGGCCGGCGAGGCCCCGGCGAGCGCCGCGGGGGTCGGCCAGCGCTCCAGCCAGCGCTCGTAGTACTCGACCACGCGCCCGACCTGCGTCTGCTGGGCCATCACCTCCGAGACGAGGATCGCGTACGGGTCGCGGGTGCGCCGCCACGGCAGGTCGCGGCCGTGGACGTCGTACCAGGCCAGGACGGCGCGCTGCAGCGGCTCGTGGCTCACGGCGGCGAGCGTAGCGCGCGCCCGGTGCGTGCCGATCGGACACGGCCCGCCGACGCCCGGGGCTCCGTCAGGCGGCTGGCGGGGGTCCCGCGACGACGACCCGCGTGCCGCACATCTTGTCGTGCAGCGCCTCGTTGTCGTCGTCCCACAGCGGGAAGAGGTAGTTGAGGATCGTGAGGATGTAGACCGTGAACGCGCCGACCCCCTCGATCAGGATGTTCTTTACGAGCGCCTCGCGGACGAACGCGCGGCCGCCTGTCATCCGCGAGCCGTCGGCCATCACGACGCGCGTGTCGGTGACGCGGTGGCCGACCGTCTGGCCGCCGGTGCGGGCCATCATCAGCGGCGCGTAGACGAAGTATGCGAACACCAGGCCGAGGATGATCCCCGCGCCGAGACAGAGCTCGCCCGTCGACTCGCTCGCGAGGTAGCCGAGCGCACCGACCCCGGCGCATACCAGCGCGATCCCGAAGCGCACGAAGAAGTCGATCACCGCGGCGCCGACGCGCGGCCACCAGTCGGCGAGCTGCTGCGACGAGGCCGTCGCCGCCGGCTGCGGCGCCCACAGGTCGTCGGGCGGCGGTGCCGGCGTGAGGCGCTCGTCGTCCATCGGCTGGGCCGACCATACCCGCGCCCTCGGCGGCGCAAGCCGCGAACCCGCGGCCGGCAGGTGCCACGGGCCGCGGGACCCGCGAGGCGAGCCTAGGCCGCCGGTGCCTCGTTGGCCTGCGCCATGTTGAGCTCGCGCCGCAGGTCGCGGATCTCGTCGCGCACGCGCGCCGCGTACTCGAAGCGCAGCTCCTCGGCCGCGACCAGCATCTCCTCCTCGAGCTCGACGATCGTCTGCTCGAGCTCGGACAGCGTCATCGTCTCCGTGGCGGCCCGCTTGCGCTTGCGCTTGCCCTTGCCGGGCAGCTTGGACTCCGACTGCAGGAACTCCGCGATGTCCGAGATGCCCTTGACGATCGTCGCGGCCGTGATGCCGTGCTCCTCGTTGTAGGCCAGCTGGATCGCGCGCCGGCGGTCGGTCTCGCCGAGCGCCGCACGCATCGCGTCGGTCTCCTTGTCGGCGTACATGAGCACCTTGCCCTCGATGTTGCGCGCCGCGCGGCCGATCGTCTGGATCAGCGAGGTCTCCCCGCGCAGGAAGCCCTCCTTGTCGGCGTCGAGGATCGCGACCAGAGAGACCTCCGGGAGGTCGAGCCCCTCCCTGAGCAGGTTCACGCCGACGAGCACGTCGTACTCGCCGAGCCGCAGGTCGCGGATGATCTGGATGCGCTCGAGCGTGTCGATCTCCGAATGCAGGTAGCGGACCTTGAAGCCCATCTCGAGCAGGTAGTCGGTGAGGTCCTCGCTCATCTTCTTCGTGAGCGTCGTGACCAGCGTGCGCTCGCCGCGGTCGACCACCGTGCGGATCTCGTTCATCAGGTTGTCGATCTGGTTGCGCGTCTCGCGCACCTCGACCGCCGGGTCGACGATGCCCGTCGGCCGCACGATCTGCTCGACCACCTGCCCGGAGTGCGCCTTCTCGTACTTGCCGGGCGTCGCGGACACGAACACGAGCGTCGGGGTGATCGTCAGGAACTCCTCGAAGCGCTGCGGGCGGTTGTCGAGTGCAGAAGGCAGCCTGAAGCCGTAGTCGACGAGCGTCTGCTTGCGCGAGCGGTCACCCTCGTACATGCCGCCGATCTGCGGCACCGTCTGGTGCGACTCGTCGAGGAACGTCACGAAGTCGTCGGGGAAGTAGTCGATCAGGCAGTACGGCCGGGCGCCGGGCATGCGCCCGTCGAGGATCCGCGAGTAGTTCTCGATGCCGTTGCAGAAGCCCATCTCGCGCAGCATCTCCATGTCGTACTGCGTGCGCTGGCGCAGGCGGTGGGACTCGAGCAGCTTGCCCTCGGCCTCGAGCTCGGCGGTGCGCTCGTTCAGCTCGCGCGCGATCTCCGTGACCGCGGCCTCGATCGAGCCGTCCTTGACGTTGTAGTGCGTCGCCGGCCAGACCGCGACGTGCTCGAGGTCGTCGGCGATCAGCTCACCCGTCAGCGGGTCGAAGTGCTGCAACCGCTCGACCTCGTCGCCGAAGAGCGTCGCGCGGAACGCCGTCTCTTCATAGGCGGGGAAGACCTCGAGCGTCTCCCCCCGCACGCGGAACGAGCCGCGACCCAGAGCCGTGTCGTTGCGCGTGTACTGGATCGAGACGAGCTTGCGCAGCAGCGCGTCGCGATCGATGACGTCGCCCTTGCGCAGGACCTGCATGTTCATCTCGTAGGTCTCGGGCGAGCCGAGGCCGAAGATGGCGGACACGCTTGCCACGATGATGACGTCGCGCCGCGCGAACAGCGCCGCGGTCGCCGCGTGGCGCAGCCGGTCGACCTCCTCGTTGATGGCGCTGTCCTTCTCGATGTACAGGTCGCGCGACGGGACGTACGCCTCGGGCTGGTAGTAGTCGTAGTAGCTGACGAAGTACTCGACGGCGTTGTCGGGGAAGAACGTGCGGAACTCGTTGCAGAGCTGCGCGGCGAGCGTCTTGTTGTGCGCGAGCACGAGCGTCGGGCGCTGCAGCTCCTGGATGACGCCGGCCATCGTCATCGTCTTGCCGGTGCCCGTGGCGCCGAGCAGCGTCGTGAAGCGATCGCCGGCGCGGACCGCCGCGGAGATCTCGGTGATCGCCTTGGGCTGGTCCGCTGCGGGCGTGAAGATGTCGTCGAGCTTGAACGGCGGCACGACGGTGCAGGTTAGCCGCGGTTGCGGCCAACCCTTGACCTAGGTCACGGGCGCCATCTCCGGCTCGGGAGGCACGTTGTGGACCGCGTGCCTGCCCTTGATCGCCAGCCGGTAGTAGATCGCGAACGCGATGCCGCAACCCGTGAACCAGCTGTACTTCGACGCGGTCTCCATGCCCGGGATCTTCAGCGCTTCGATCGCGCCGTTGAAGAACACCGTGACGAACGCGACCGAGGCACCGGCGATCGTCGCGTAGACCGCCGCCGGGTTGTAGCCCCTGCGGTACCAGTAGCTGCCGGACTCCTGCATCGTGAACAGGTCGTCGACGACGACCCGCTGCTTGCGGATGAGGTAGTAGTCGGCGATCAGCACGCCGAACAGCGGGCCGATGAACGCGCCGAGCGTCTCCAGCGTGAGGTGGATGAGGTCCGGGTTGTTGTAGAGGTTCCACGGCGTGATGAGCACCGACCCGACGGCGGCGATCATCCCTCCGGCGCGCCAGCTGATCTTCTGCGGGTTGACGTTCGAGAAGTCGAACGCCGGCGAGATGAAGTTCGCGACGATGTTGATCCCGATCGTCGCGATCGTGAACGTCAGCGCGCCGAGCACGATCGCGAACGTCGAGTCGGTGCGGGCGACGGTCTCGACCGGATCGGTCAGCAGCTCGCCGTAGACCGGGACGGTCAGCGACGCCGTGACGACCACCAGGATCGAGAAGACGAGGAAGTTCACCGGCAGGCCGAGGAAGTTGCCCTTCTTGACCGCATCGAACGACTTGCCGTAGCGCGAGAAGTCGCCGAAGTTCAGCATCGGGCCCGAGAAGTACGAGACGACGAGCGCGATCGCGCTCAGCATGACGCCGACGGCGCTCCAGCCGGTCTCGGTGACCTCGCCGAGGTTCAGGTCGATCGCGCTGAAGCCGGCCTTCTGGATGAGGTAGCCGCAGAGCAGGAACATGACGACGTAGACCGCCGGGCCGCAGAAGTCGATGAACCGGCGGATCGACTCCATGCCGCGCCAGAAGACGACCGCCTGCAGCACCCACAGCAGGGCGAACGTGCACCAGCCCAGCAGCGGCAGGCCGAGGAACCCGTACTCCGAGACGCTCGCGTACGGCAAGAGCGACGGCCACAGCTTCAGCAGGACGAGGTTCAGCGCCGCGGAGGCCAGGTACGTCTGGATCCCGTACCACGCCACCGCGATCAGCCCGCGGATGATCGCGGGGATGTTCGCGCCCTTGACGCCGAACACGCTGCGGCAGATGACCGGATACGGCACGCCCGTGGCCTGCGACGGCTTCGCGACGAGATTGCAGAAGAAGTGCACGATCCCGATGCCGACGAGCAGCGAGATGAAGACCTGCCAGCTCGCGAGGCCGAGCGCGAACAGGCTGCCCGCCGTCACGTACCCGCCGACGGAGTGCACGTCGGACATCCAGAAGGCGAAGATGTTGTACGAGCCCCAGCTCTGCTTGCGCAGCGGCGCGAGGTCCTCGTTGGTCAGGCGCGGGTCGTAGCCGTCCTTGATGACGGCGGGGCCGTCGGGGGCGGGCACGTCGATCTCCGGCACGAGGTCCGGGATCGCGGGGGGTGCTTGGGTCGTCGCCATGGGTCTCTTTCGGGAGTCGTTTGCGTGCCCGGGGAGATCCTCACCCCCCGGCACGCGTCCCGCTATGGCCCGCCGGTCTCATAAATGAACCGATCGGTTCGCCCGGCGGGCCAGCGACCAGGCGAGGCTCAGCGGCGGTGGTACAGGGTCCCGTTGCGCTTGCGGACGTTCAGCCGCAGCGTCTGGCGGCTCGTGACCGGGCCGGGCCGCACGGCGCGGTAGGCGTACTGGATCGACCGCGTGTCGACGTCGTTGGGGAGGATCAGCGTGAGCTGGCCCTTGGCGCGTGTCTTCAGGCCGGTCTTCAGCAGCCGGCGCTTGCCCTTGCGGACGTGGTAGACGTCGATGCGGGCGCCCTGGATCCCCACGCCGCGCTCGTTGCGCAGGATCCCGCGCGTGACGACGCGCCTGCCCAGGCGGCTCGTGAGCTTCGTGCCGAGGCGGCGCGGCCCCTTCGCGAACCACATCTTGAGGTTCGCCTTCGTCGAGCTGTTGGTGCCGTTGGCACGCGGGAACTCCGTCGGGCCGTAGACCGCGGTCTGGTTGCCCGCCGCGTCCTCGATCGCGAGCTCGATGCCGTGCGCGCCGGGCGACAGCGTGCGGACGTCGACCTCTCCACGCGCGCCCGTGGTGACCAGCGGGCACGGGACGGGCACGTCGAACTGATACGGATCGGCGTCGGTCGCGAGCGCGTCGGCGCACTTGCCGCCCGCGGACACGGTATGCGAGACCTTGCCGTCGACCTTGACGATCAGGCGGTAGAGGCCGCCCCCGACGTCCGCGGCGTCGAATCCGACGGCGAGCTTGCCGGTCTGGTCGCCGTCGTCGAGCAGCTTGACGTTGCCGACCTTCGGCGCGAAGAGATCCTGCAGGCCGATGTTCACCTGCGTCGCGTCGATCCGCAGCGGCGAGGAGCAGCTGTCGCCCGCGTTCGTGCAGATCGCGCGGAAGCGCACCCACGAGCCGTTGAGCCCCTCCTTCTGCACGGGCTCGCTGAGGTCGGCGATGCAGCTTGACTCCGTCGACGGCGCGCACTTCTCGAGCGTGGCCGTGTCGGTCTCGACGATGTACGCGAGATCGCTGGCGAGCAGGCTCTTCGACAGGCCCGCCGTCGTGCGACGCGCGTGGAAGCGGACGATGCGGGTGCCCGCCGGCGCGCCGAACGTCCAGGTCGCGCTCGCGTCGCCTTCCGGCCGCGGCTGCGCCAGCGACGCGGTCAGCGCGCCGCCGGCCGCGCAGGCGTTGCTGACCGCCCCGGTGCCGGACTTCGTCCCCACCCACCCGACGGCCTCGTTGACGGGACCGAGCGGATCCCGGCAGGAGAACACCGAGTAGACGTCGGCGCTTGCGGGCGCGGGCAGGAGCACGAGCGTTCCCGCCGCGGACGCGGCGAGCAACCAGCGAGATCCCTGCATATGTAGACCCCTTCGACGGAATGGCATCCATGCCGGATGCCGCAGGGCCTTCCCTTCCCCGCGGCTTGGACTTGGCTCCGTCCTTCCCCGCGCGTGCAGACTCCTATTTCCGGAGTGAGCAACAGCGCAGCATCGGCCGCACGACGCGCCGAGCTGGCGCCGCGATTTAGTCGAGCTTGAGCTCGGAGAGCTTCGCCCAGCGCGGATCGGGCTCGCGCTCGTGGGCGTGCTCGGGACCCGCCGCGTTGAGGTCGGCGCCGCAGACCGGGCACAGGCCGAGGCAGTCCTCCTTGCACAAGAGCTGCGCGGGGAGGGCGAGCACGAGCGCGTCGCGCGCCCACGCGTGCAGGTCGAGCACCTGGTCTTCCAGGTACGGGCTGGACAGCTCCTCGCCGCCCCCGGGCTGGTCGACCTCGCGCGCGTCGACGGCGACCTCGGGCAGCGCGGGCTCAAGGCAGCGCATGCACGGGCCGTGCAGCGACGCGCCGAAGCGCAGCCGCAACGCGTAGCCGCCGCGCGTCATCGCGGAGATGTCGAGCACGGACGTGACGACGCGGGGCTCGATCTCGTACTGCTCGCCGCCGAACTGCAGGGCGTCGAGCGCGACGTCGAGCTCCATGCGGCGACCCTCGCCGGAGGTCAGCCGCAGGCGCCCCAGATCGAAGCTGTCGGTGCGAGCAGGCATGACGCCCTCCAAGGCTAGTGGGTCGGTTTCGTGCGCCGGGCAGGCCCAGCTACCCGGTGAGCGAGCGCTTCAGCACCTTCCCCGCGGCGTTGCGCGGCAGTTCCTCGACGAACACGACCTCGCGCGGGACCTTGAACCGCGCGAGGTTCGCGCGCACGTGGTCCTTGACGCCTTCCTCGGTGAGCGCCGCGCCGGGCGACGGCACGACGAACGCCTTCAGCCGCTGGCCGAACTCCTCGTCGGCGACGCCGATCGCCGCGACCTCCTCGACGCCGTCCAGCCGCGCGAGGACGTCCTCGAGCTCGCGCGGGAAGACGTTCTCGCCCCCGGAGACGATCATCTCGTCGGCGCGGCCGTCGACGAACAGCCGCCCCTCGGCGTCGAAGTGCCCGACGTCGCCGACGGACAGCAGGCCGTCGAGCGACGGCTTCCCGCCGCCGCCGGTGTAGCCCTCGAAGACCATCTCGTTGCCCACGAAGATGCGCCCCGACTCGCCCGGCCCGACCTCCTCGTCGCGCGCTCCGTACAAGCGCACGACCGTGCCGCGCGGCGGGCGTCCGGCGGTGCCCGGCGCGTCGCGCAGGTCCTGCGGCGTGGCGACCGTCGCCCACGCGACCTCGGTCGAGCCGTAGAGGTTGTAGAGGACGTCGCCGAACGCGTCCATGACGCGCGTCGCGAGCTCGCCTGGCAGCGCGGAGCCGCTGGCGGCGATGACGCGCAGCGCGCCGAGGTCGTGGCGGCCGATCTCGCGGTCGCCCAGCTCGAGCATCCGCTGCAGCATCACCGGCACGACGACGAGCGCCGTGACGCCGTGCTCGTCGATCGCGCTCAGCGTCCCGGCGGGGTCGAAGCGACGGCGCAGGACGAGCGTCGACGCGAGCGCGATCCCGAGGACGAGGTGCGCGAAGCCCCACGAGTGGAACATCGGCGCGGCGATCAGCGTGCGCTCGCGCGCGCGTAGCGGGATGGCTTCCAGCAGTGCGGCGGCCGGGTCCAGCGAGGCGGGCTGGTGGCGGTGCGCCCCCTTGGGCGTGCCCGTCGTCCCGCTCGTGAGGATCACGACCCGCCCGCGCGACGCGGGCGGCAGCAGGTCGGCGCGGTCGCCGGCCTCGATCAGCTGCTCGAGTCGTGGCGCCCCGTACGCCGTCGCTCGGCCGTTGGCGCGGGCGACGAAGCGCCGGCGCCCGCGCGCGGCGCCCTCGAGCGCGTCGGCGAACTCCTCGTCGTAGACGAGCGCGCGCGGCTGCTCGCGGGCGCACACCTCGGCGATCTCGGGCGCCGCGAAGGCCGTGTTCAGAAACAGCGCGTTGGCGCCGAGCTTCGCGCATGCGACCGTCGCCTCGACCAGGCCCCGGTGGTTGCGGCACATGATCGCCACGCCGTCGCCGGGTCGCAGGCCCGCGGCGCGCCACGCGCGGGCGAGCGCGTTCGTGCGCCCGTGGACCTCCTCGAACGTCAGCGAGCCGGCCTCGTCGACGATCGCGAGGCCCTCGGGCCGGGCGATCGCCGCGACCGCGTAGCCGGCCGCGACCGTCGGCCCCCAGCGGCGCAGCGCGACCGCGGTGCGGCCCAGCTTGACCGGCCCGAGCGGCCGCAGCATGCCGGTCTCGACCAGCATGCGCGCCGTGAACGCCTTCGTCGCCAGCGTGTCGAGCACGACGCTCACGGCAGGCGCAGATCCGGCGGGATAGTGCCGCGCTCGATCAGCCCGTGGATGTCGGCGGCGCGCCGCGGGTTGAGGAACACGTGGCGCTGACCGACGCTCGGCTTCTCCTCCAGCAGGCCGGCTTGCAGCAGCGCCTCGCCGACCTCGTCGGCCAGCGCGCGGTCGTTGCCGGCGAAGCCGCGCGAGAGGTGGCGGAAGTCCGTGTGATAGCCGCCCCACTTGCCCATCCCGTTCAACCGCTGGAGGATCCGGCGCGCGATCCTGCGCGCCGGCTGGGGGTCCTCGTGCGGGCGCGCGGCGGCGTCGCCCGAGATCTCGAGCAGGGCGAGCGCGGCGTCCTCGTGCTCGGCGACCGAAGCGGGATCGCCGGGCCGGCCGCCGAGCCGTGCGATCGCCTCGGCACCATGCAGCGAGCGCGCGATCGGCGCGCGCCAGTCGCCGGCGTCCGCCAGCACGCCGGCCGGCAGCGCGAGCGCCTGCGCTCGCAGTCGCGCGATGCCCGCGACGTGCTCCTCGAACGCGACGACGGCGAGGTCGGCGTCCTCCTGCACGGACGTGGGGATGCGCAGCGCGAGGTGGCCTTCGAGCTCGCCGGCCTGCAGCAGCAGGTCGGCGGGGCCGCGCGGGGGCGGCGGCTGGGCGATCTCCACGAGCGCGCCGATCGTCGCGGCTGTGAGCAGCCACGACCGCTCGGTGGCGGCCTGCGGATCGGCTCGCAGGGCGACCGCGACCGGCACGACCGCGACGAGCGCGTCGGCGTCCGCGGCGAACGCCACCGTCACCGGCTGCTCGCGACCCGAGCGCGGGAGCGCGAGCTCGCGCTCGGAGCGCGCGAGGTCGTCGTGCAGGAGGGCTCGCAGCCGGGCGACTCGCTCACGGGGCGCTGCCGTGCCCCCGGCGTCCTCGAGCGCCGTGGCGAGCAGATGCATGGCGTGCAGCGTAGAACGGACCGGCGCCTGCGCGGCCGGCAGGCGCGAGTGGCTACTTGCAGACGCGCTTCTCGGATCGGCGCGCCGCGGCCAGCGTGGACTTGGCCTTCGCGACGTACGCGTCGTAGCGCGGGCGCGTGTCGGGCGCGTACTTCGGGCGCGCGTCCTCGAGCATCGACAGGCGGTCCTTGGCGTCGATGCGCTTGGCGCGCGCGACGAGGCACTTGCTCGCCTTGCTGTCGGGCGTCGGGCGCTCGGTGTTCACGTACGTGACCTCGTACTCGACGCCGGCGCACGCCGGGTCGACCGCGTTGACGTCGACGAGGTAGCGGCTCGGCAGGTTGGGCAGGAGCATCGTCCCGACGTGGCCCGCGCTGGCCTGCGCCGAGCGCATCCAGCGCCGCTCGGGGTTGAAGAGCGCCACCTTGAGCGGGCCCGTGCACGAGGGCGCGCTCTGCAGCACGCGCACGAAGACCGCGTTGACGGAGTCGTCTCCGTTGCGGCCGACGATCGAGTACCAGTCCTGGTCACCCGGTCGCTCGATCGCCTCGCTCGCCTTCTCGGGGAGCGACTCGATCGGCTGCGCGCCCGCGGGAAGGTCGGGCACGTCGGGGATGACGGCGGCCGCGGCCAGCGCCGGCGCACCCAGCGCGAGCGCGAGCAGAAGTCCCGTCGCGCGTCCCCTCGGCCGGTCCCCCAGCGCTCGTCGCCACATGGCCCTAGCGTATACAGGCCGACGGTCGCGCAGCGCAAGGCCCCGGCGCGCGGCGGGCGTCGATCCCGCCCGGATGGCTAGGGTCCAGGCCGTGTCTGGTTGGTTTGAGCACTTCGGCTTCGCTGAGGTCGGCGACGGCCTCGTCATGGGCGCCTACCCGCAGGATGGAGATGACGTCGCCGCGCTGGTCGACGCCGGCGTCACGCGGGTGTTCAACCTCGTCCAAGACCTCGAGTACGACCCCGGCGCGCGCGACGCCTGCGCGACCGCGCTCGCGGACGCCGGCATCGAGGAGCGGCGGGTCGAGCTCGTCGACTTCGGGAGCCTGACGACCGAGCAGATCGAAACGTCCGCGCAGGCCGTCGTTACCTGGCTCGAGGAGGGCGAGCGCGTGTACGTGCACTGCCGCGCCGGCTGGCAGCGCTCGGCGACCGTCGTGGCCGCGATCATCGCGCTGCGCGAGGGCGTCGGGCCGCGCGACGCGCTCGAGATCCTGCGCGATCGCAAGCCCACGGCGAACCCGCTCGCGCACCAGCGCGAGGATCTGTTCGCGTGGTGGGAGCGGCGCCCGGCCTGAGCAGCGTCTGTCGCGCGGTCTGGTGGTCGTTCCGTCGGGACCGGGGCGTACGGTGAGACGTTGGTCATGGAAGCTGCCATCCGTCTCCCCCTCACGCAGGTCTACGTCCGCAACGGGCGGCTCTATGTCGAGCAGCTCACCGTCGACGACGGGACGGCCGCGCGGCTTGCCGCGGACCGCGACGACCCCGTGCGCTTCGTCATCGAGGCGATCGAGATCGGCGCGCGCGTGCTCGACCGCGAGCTGACCGGCGTCAACGCGGAGTTCGTCCGCGCCGAGTTCGAGAAGACCGCGCGCGAGCTCGACGCGTCGTTCGTCGAGCGGGCGCGGCGCGTCGCGGAGCGGCTCGACGAGAAGGTCGACGAGGTGTTCGGGCCCGAGCACGGGCATGTGACGAAGGCGCTGGCGCGGCACTTCGGCGACGAGTCGTCGGTCGCCGTGCAGCACCAGATGCGAGCCGTGCTCGACGAGGTCGCGGGCCGCATGCGCGAGGACCTGCGCAAGCAGTTCTCCTCCGACGGCGACGGCAACCCGCTCGCCGGCTTTCAGAACGCGCACCTCGCCGCGACGCGGCAGATCGCGGGCCAGCAGTCCGAGCACCTGCTCGCGATGGCCGAGAAGCTCGAGGCGATGAAGCTCGAGATCGCCGAGCT
Source organism: uncultured Actinomycetes bacterium (assembly GCA_963743055.1). Lineage (GTDB taxonomy): Bacteria > Actinomycetota > Thermoleophilia > Solirubrobacterales > Solirubrobacteraceae > CADCVQ01. The sequence continues at coordinate 323,745 of CAVUOK010000015.1, forward strand.
GCGCTCCGAGAAGGTCAGGCTCGCCGAGATCGCGGCGGTGGCCGAGAGGGGCACGGCGAAGGGGCGCTCGTACGAGGAGGCGGTCGCTTTGGCGATCGACGCGATCGCCTCGGCGCAGGGCGACGACTGCGAGGCCGTGGGCGACGTGCGCGGCGAGGGCGGTCGCAAGGGCGACATCGTCGTCGCGATCGACGCGTGTGCGGGTCCGGCGCGCGGGCGCATCGTCTTCGAGGCGAAGAACTCCCAGCTCTCGCGCAACCGCGCTCTGGCCGAGCTGGACGAGGCGCTGGAGACGCGCGGCGCGGACTTCGCGATCTTCGTCGTGCCGTCCGAGGACAAGCTCCCGGCGCGCACGCGGCCGCTGCGCGAGTTCAACGGCGACAAGATGTTCGTCGTCTACGACGCGGAGGACGACGCCCGGCTGGCGCTGGAGGTCGCGTACGCGCTGGCCCGCGCCCGCGTGCTGATGAACCGCGGCGATGACGAGGCGGTCGATCCGGCGGCGGTTCGCGCGGAGGTCGAGCGGGCGATCGGCGCGATGGAGAACGTGCGCCGGATCAAGACCCAGCTGACGAACGCCAGCGGTGGGATCGAGGAGGCGCGCAAGATCCTCGAGCTCATGGCGGCGGACGTGCGCAGCCACCTCACGGCGATCGAGCAGCTGCTCGCCGCAGCGGCGCGCGCCGACGCCGCCTGACGCGCGCGACGCGGCCGCTGCGCCACCTCCACCCGCGCGCCGCTCCCCCCGGCCTGAGGCCTTCGCCTACCCTCGATTGGGTGTCTGAGCCGCGCATCGACGAGTCCTCCGCCGCGACGGAGAACCCCTTGTCGCGGCGCCTCGTCCTCCTACTCGCGATCGCGTGCGGCGCCGCCGTCGCGAACCTGTACTACGTCCAGCCGCTGCTGAACGTCGTCGGCGACGCCTTCGGCGTCTCGGAGTCCGGCGCCGGATTGCTCGTGACGTGCGCGCAGGCGGGCTACCTTTTCGGCCTCGCGCTGCTCGTCCCGCTCGGCGACCTGCTCGAGCGCCGGCGGCTGATCACGGTCCTGCTGATCGGCGCCGCGGCGGCCGCCGCGGCATGCGCGGCGGCGCCGTCGATCGCCGTGCTCGGCGCGGCGCTCGTCGCGGTGGGCGCGATGTCGGTCGTCGCGATGATCGTGGTGCCGCTCGCCGCGACGCTCGCGGGACCGAGCGAGCGCGGGCAGGTCGTGGGCACGGTCATGAGCGGCCTCCTCGTCGGGATCCTGCTGTCGCGCACGTTGAGCGGGCTCGTCGCCGAGGTCGGCGGCTGGCGGCTCGTGTTCGCACTCGCCGCGATCGCGATGCTCGCGCTGGCCCTCGCGCTGCGCAGGGGGCTCTCGCCCGTCGCGCCGACCGAGCGGCTGCCCTACCCCGAGCTGCTGCGCTCCGTCGTGACGCTGGTGCGATCCGAGCCCGTCCTGCGCCAGCGGATGGCGCTCGGCGCGCTGTCGATGGGCGGCTTCTCGGTGCTGTGGACCTCGATCGCGTTCCTGCTCGCCAAGCCGCCGTACGAGTACGGCGAGGGCGTCATCGGGCTGTTCGGCCTCGCGGGGCTTGCCGGCGCGCTCGTCGCTCCGCTGGTCGGCCGGCTCGCCGACCGCGGCCACGACCGCTCGTCGCTGATAGTCCTGCTCGTCGCGACGCTCGCGAGCTGGGCGCTGCTCGCGCTCGGGGCGACGTCGCTGCTCGCGCTGCTCGCGGGGATCGTCGTGTTCGACGCCGGCGTCCAGGGCTCGCACATCAACAACCAGAACGCGATCTACCGCTTGCGCCCCGAGGCCCGCAGCCGCTTGACGACGGCGTACATGGTCGCGTTCTTCGCAGGTGCCGTGCTTGGGTCCGTGCTGTCGGCGACGATCTACGCCGCCGCCGGCTGGGACACCACATGCGCCGTGGGCGCCGGTTTCGCGGCAGCCGCGCTCTTCGTGAGCCGCCGCCGGTATCCCGTCCCCGCGGAGCGCGAGCAGGCGCCGGACGCAGCGGGCGCGCAGCTAGCCTCGTCCTCGTGACGCGAGCGGTGATCTTCGACTGCGACGGCGTGCTCGTGGATACCGAGCTCGTCTCCAACGGCGTGCTCGCGGAGATCCTCACCCAGGCCGGGCTGCCGATGACCCGGGAGGACTGCATCGGCGCGTTCCGCGGCCGCTCGATGAAGTCGGTCGTCGCGATCGCCGAGGAGCGCTTCGGCGGCGCGCTGCCGTTCGACGTCCCCGGTCGCTACTGGACCGAGATCGAGCGGATCTTCTCGCGCGAGCTCGAGCCCGTCCCGGGCGTCGTCGACGCGCTCGACCGGATCGACCTGCCGTGGTGCGTGGCGTCGAGCGGGCCGCATCACAAGATGGCGGTCACGCTGCGGACCACCGGCCTGTGGGATCGCTTCGAGGGCCGCATCTTCAGCGCGACCGAGGTCGCCAACGGCAAGCCGGCGCCCGACCTCTTCCTACACGCGGCGGCGCGCATGAGCTTCGACCCGGCGAGCACCGCCGTCGTCGAGGACAGCGTGCCGGGCATCGAGGCGGCGGTCGCCGCCGGGATGCGCGCGCTGGCGTTCACCCGCCACGGCGATCCGGCCGCGCTGGCTGCGGCCGGCGGCGAGCCGTTCGGAGACATGGCCCAGCTGCCCGCACTGCTCGCAACGTGAGCACGATCGCCCGCGCCGGCTTCGCAATCCGGTAGCCGATGTAGCTGCTAGCGTCGCGCTCCCGGCGCTACATGAGCACGACTACGCAGTCGGCGTGCGAGAGCTGCATGACCGTCTCAGCGAGCACGTCGATCGCGTCAAGCTCGTGGTGATCGAGGAGGGGTCCAACCTGGTGGCCGAGCTGTGGGCGCAGCGCCATCGCGTGGTTTCGAGCATCTTGTCCTATCCCGAAGGCCGCGCGGCGCTGGGAGCCGCCGGCGCTCCTAGCGGACTTCGGCCGGCTCGTCCTTGCCCTGCAAGCGCTCGCGGCCGCGCTGCACCGCCGCGATGAACTTCGAGAGGTTGACCTCGAGCGTGTTGAGGATCTCGTCGGCGTAGTCCTCGGCACCGAGGCGGATCTCGCGCTCGCGCGCGCGGGCGTCCTCGATGATGTCCTCGGCGGCGCGCTCGGCCTGCTTGGTGACCTCTTCCTCGCCGACGAGCTGGTTCTGGCGCTCGCGCGCCTCCTTGACGATCCGCTCGGCCTCGCGCTTGGCCTCGGCGAGCATCTCCTGGCGCTCCTTCACGATCCAGCGCGCCTGCTTGATCTCCTCCGGGATCGTCGCCCGCATCTGATCGAGGATGTCGTAGATCTCATCCTTGTCGACGCGAACCTGCCCGGTCATCGGGACGAGCTTGGCGTTGTGCACCAAGTCATCCAGCTTGTCGATGAGTACCAGGACGTCCATAGCAACCCTTCAGTTCGCTAGCGGCTCAGCTCTTCCTTCAACCGTGCCGCGACCCGCTTTGGGACCAGTTCGTCGATCGTTCCGCCGAACGTGGCCAGCTCCTTGATGCCGCTTGAGCTGAGGAAACTGTACTGGGGGCTCGCCATGAGGTAGAGCGTGTCGATGTCCGACGCCTGCAGGCGGTTGAGCTGGTGCATCTCGAACTCGTATTCGAAGTCGGAGATCGCCCGCAGCCCCTTGACGATCACCTTCGATCCTTGCGCGCGCGCGAAGTCCACCACCAGCGTCGAGAACGGCTCTGCGCGCACGCGCTCCAAGTGCGCGGTGGCCTCGCGGATGAAGCCCAACCGCTCGTCGATGTCAAACAGCGTGGACCCCTTGCGGATCGGCATGTTCACCACCCCGACGACGACCTCGTCGAAGAGCTCCGACGCGCGCGAGATCACGTCGAGGTGCCCGTTGGTGATCGGGTCGTAGGAGCCCGGCAGGACGGCGATGCGATGGTCAGGTGTCATGGATGCGGATCACGGTGTCGCCGTAGCGGCGCTCGTCGGTGAGGGCGAGCGCCAGCTCCAGCGGTTCGCGGCGGTCGCTCTCGCTGACGACGCGGGCCCCGGGCGCTAGCACCGCGGGGAGCGCCTCCGAGAGCTTGAGCCCCAGCTCGGCGGCATGCCTGTAGGGAGGGTCGAGGAAGACCAGATCGTATGCCTCTGATCGGGCGGACGCCGCGCGCAACGCTGCCCGCGCCTCCAGCCGGCGCACGTCGGCCTCGATCCCGAGCGCGTCGAGGTTGGCGCGGACGGCCTTGATCGCCGCCGGGGCGCGGTCCACGAAGGCGGCCGCGCCCGCCCCGCGCGACAGCGCCTCGATCCCCAGGGCGCCCGAGCCGGCGAACAGGTCGAGCACGCGCGCACCCTCGATCGAGAGCCCCAGCACGCTGAACAGCGCCTCGCGCACGCGGTCGCTCGTCGGTCGCGTCGCGTCGCCCGGCGGCGCGACGAGCCGGCGGCCGCGATACAAGCCGGCGACGACCCTCACAGCGCGACGATGCGGAGTCCCGGCACCCGCTCGAAATGACGCAGATCCAGCGTCGCGACCGCCCAGTCTCGCTCGAGCGCGGCCGCTGCGATGAGCAGGTCGACGGTGCCGATCGTCGACCCGGCGCGCACGAGATCCGCCCAGACACGTGCGGCGGTCGTCGCGGTCACGGCTGTCACGGACAGCAGCTGGAACGCCGACGTCGCGTGCTCGAAGAACTCGACGCGCCGGCGTCGGCGAAGCGAGCTGTCCGCGCGCTCGACGCCCTTCCAGTACTCCATCAGCACGACTGTGCTGAGCCCCACCTCCTCGTCTGCCGGGAGATCCAGCGCGACGCCGGTGCGCTCCGCGGCAACGAGCACCGACGTGTCGATGATGAGCCCCACCTATGCGTGATCCTCGCCCCACGGGTCCGTGCCGACATCGCGCGAGCTCGCGTCGATGACCGCGAGCATGTCGTCGCGGAACGCCGGGTCGGGGAGCGGCACGTCGCGCAGGAACTCGATCAGGTCCGCAACGGTCGAGCGCTTCGCCGCCGGGCGCAGCTCCGCGACGGCGCGGCCGTTGCGCTCGATGATGAAGCTCTCGCCGCCGTGCTCGGCCTGATCGAGCACCCTCGAGAAGCTGCGCGACGCTTCGGTGGCCGAGATACGCTGCATCTGATAATCAGACTATCTGATTCTCACGCGGGCAGCGGCTGCAGCTGCGTCTCGCCGTACGCCGCCGCGAGCGCGTCGGCCAGGAGGGCGTGCTGCGGCTGCTCGAGCTCCGGGTCGGCTTCGAACAGCGCCTCTGCGTAGTCCCGCGCCGCCTCGACGAGCGCAACGTCGTCGGGCAGCCGGGCGAACTTGAAGATCGCGAGGCCCGACTGGCGCGTGCCGGCGATCTCGCCCTCCCCGCGCAGCTCGAGGTCGATGTTCGCGAGCTCGAAGCCGTCGCTCGTCCGGCCCAGCGCGACCAGCCGCGGCGACTGCTTGGGCCCGAACAGCAGACACACCGACGCATGCTCGCCGCGGCCGATGCGCCCGCGCAGCTGGTGCAGCTGGCTGATGCCGAAGCGCTCGGCGCCCTCGACGAGCATCACCGTCGCGTTGGGGACGTCGACGCCGACCTCGATGACCGTCGTCGCGACGAGCACGTCCGCCTCGCCGGCCGCGAACGATGCCATCGCCTGCTGCTTCTCGCGCGGGCGCATCTGCCCGTGCAGCAGCGCGACGCGGTAGTCGGCGAGCTCGCCGCCGCGCAACCGCTCGTACTCCGCGGTCGCGGCGCGCGCGGCCAGCGCCTCGGACTCCTCGACGAGCGGGCACACGACGAACGCCTGGCGGCCCGCGTCGAGCTCCTCGCGGATGCGCTCGTACGCACGCGCCCGCTCGCCGTCGGACGACGCGACGTGGGTCGTGATCGGCCGCCGGCCCTTGGGCAGCTCGCGCAGCGCGGTGATGTCGAGGTCGCCGTAGCGCAGCAGCGCCATCGTGCGCGGGATCGGGGTCGCGGTCATGTGCAGCACGTGCGGCACGAATCCCTCCGGAGCCTTGGCGTCGAGCGTCGCACGCTGGCGAACGCCGAAGCGATGCTGCTCGTCCACCACCACGACCGCAAGGCGATCGAACACGACGTCCGGCTCGAGCAGCGCGTGCGTCCCGACGACGAACGACAGCTCGCCGGACGCGAGCTTGTTCAGGGTGTCCGCGCGGCGCTTGGCCGTCGTCGAGCCGGTGAGCAGCGCGAGCCTGACCGCCTCGCCGGGCATGAGCGCCTGCAGCGTCGCGAAGTGCTGCTCGGCGAGCACCTCGGTCGGCGCCATGAACACGGCCTGCATGTCGTGCTCCACGGCGCGCATGATCGCGTGTAAGGCGACAACCGTCTTGCCGGAGCCGACCTCCCCCATCAAGAGGCGCTGCATCGGCCGCGGCCGGGCCAGCTCGCGGTCGAGCACGTCGATCGCCGCGCGCTGATCGCCGGTGAGCGTGAACGGCAGCAGCTCGTCGCGCCAGCGCACGGTCAGCGCGGGCGGCTGGTCGAGCACGGGCGCGGTCCCCGCGGCGCGGCGCGTCGCGCGCCGGCGCAGCAGCGAGAGCTGGGCGAGCAGCAGCTCGTCGAAGGCGAGGCGCCGCCGCCCGCCCTCGAGGTCGCCGTCGTGGGCGGCGACGAGCGCCGCCGGGAGGTCGGGCAGGCGCTCGGCGCGGCGGGCTCGAGCGGGCAGGGGGTCGACGGCGTCGGCGGCGGCCGGCAGGTGCGCGCGCACGAGCGCGAGGATCTGCGTCGACGACAGCCCGATCGTCGCCGGGTAGTGCGCGACCTCCTGGCCCGAGCCGGTGCTCTCCGCCGTCGGCGCGTGCCCTTCGACGCGGAACGCGTTGCGCGCGGCGAGCTTGCCGTGCAGCACGAGCCGGGTCCCCTTCGGGTACTTGCGCGCCAGCCACGGCTGGTTGAAGAACGTCGCCTTCATCATCCCGGTCTCATCCGCAACGACAGCCTCGACGAGCGGCTTCATCCCCGCGCGGCGCACCGGCCGGCTGGCGATCGAGCGCACCTCGACGACCACGGTCGCACCCTCGCCCGCCGTCAGCGTCGCGACGGTCCGCGCCGCGCGGCGGTCGCGCGGCAGATGCTCGAGCAGGTCGCCGATCGTCTCGAGACCCAGCACCGTAGCGGCCTCGGCGGCCTTCTGCGGCGTGACCTTCAGCGGGCGCGCGAGCGCCGACGGCCGCGGCCAGCGCAGCGGCGCGCCGAGCAGCTCGTCGCGCTGCAGCTCGTCGGCGGTCGCGAAGGCGGTCGGCACGCTGTCAATGATGATCGCCGCGCCGGACCGTCACGCGGCGGCGCGCACACAGCGATCGACGAACGCGAGCTTGCGCTGGACCTCGGCCGTGAGGACGAACGGGTAGACGTCGGCGGCGCCCATGCTGCGGTTGATCGCGTTGAGCGCGTAGGTCAGCGGCAGCCAGGCGTCGAGCAGCGCCTCGATGTTCGGCGCCGGCGCCTCGGGGTCGGAGTGCAGCGGAGCGAGGTCGGTCGTCGCGACCTGCGGACCGTCCACGCGCATCCCGTACGCCTCGGCGGTCTGCAGCGTGTCGCGAATGTGCAGGTAGTGGGCGAACGTCTCGGCCCAGTCCTCCCAGGGATGCATCGTCGCGTACGCGCTGACGTGCGTGGTCGCCCAGCCGGCGGGCGCGCCGTCGGCGTAGTGGCGGTCCATCGCGGCGGAGTAGTCCTCGCGGTCGTCGCCGAAGATCGCGCGGCACTCGTCGCGCGCCTCCGACCCCTCGGGCGCGAGGATGTCCTGGTAGTAGTGCGCGATCTCGTGGCGCATGTGCCCGAGCACGGTGCGGTACGGCTCGCCGAGCTCCTCGCGGCGCCGCTCGCGCTGGGCGTCGTCGGTCTCGGCGAGATCGAGCGTGACGACGCCGTCGGCGTGCCCGGTCGTCACGGGCTCGCCCGCCGTCGACGACAGCAGGTCGAACGCCAGGCCGCCCGCGCGCTCACGCCAGCCGGCGACCGGTAGCTCGAGCTCGAGCAGCCCGAACAGCAGGCGCCGTTTGGCGGCCTCGGCCTCGGCGAAGCCCTCCAGGCCCTCGCTGTCGGAGTCGGCCGGGCGCTTGCGCGTCAGCGCGCAGCTCGCGCACCATTCCGCGTCGTCGCCGACCAGGCCGTTGCAGCCGGTGAGCCGGTTGCCGGGGCACAGCGGGCGGTCGTGCAGCGCGACGATCTGGCGCGAGCCCCAGTCGAACGCGAGCTCGCTGCCGCACGCCAGGCAGCGCAGGCTCTCGAATCTGACGAGGCGCCCGCAGATCGGGCAGGAGAACGCGCGCACGCCCTCAACCTACGCGACGCTCCGCGCTACTCGGCCGCCACGAGCCACCAGTAGCTCGGCTGGTCGCCGACCTCGCACTCGAGCTCGACGCCGCCGGGACCCAGCGCGCGCACGCCGGCCTCGTCCAGCGGCGCGCCCTCGCCGGCGATGCACGTGAGCAGCTCGGCCCCGTCGCCGAGCGCGCCGAGCACGGCGCGCAGCGTGGCCTCGGCGTCGCCCCACGCGACGATCGCGTCGTCGACGAAGCCCACCGCCTCGCCGACGGCGAAGCGCCCTTCGCCGTCGGCCCGCGCCGCTGGCGCGACCGCGCCCGTGCGCAGCTGCTCGAGCACGGCGTCGACCGCAGCGACGTTCTGCGCCGCGGAGCGCTCCGGATTCAGCGCGAGCGCGGCGCTCAGACCGGCCTGCTGCGAGCGCACCGCGCTCACCCGCACGACCTTGTCCGACAGGCCCGCGGCATGCTCGGCGGCCATGACGACGTTCGGCGAGTTCGGCAGCACGACGACCTCGCGCGCGGGGACGTCGTGGATCGCCGCGAGCAGCTCGTACGTCGAGGGGTTGAGCGTCTGGCCGCCGTCGAGCACCCACACGCCGAGGCTCTCGTACAGCTTGCGCAGCCCGGCTCCCGCGACGACCGCGAGCGCGCCACAGTGCTGCTCGACCGGCTCGGCGGCGGCGATCGACGCGAGTCGATCCGAGCGCGCGAGGACCTGGGCGTGCATGTCGGCCACGTCGAGGTGCGAGACCTCCCCCACGCCGGCGAACAGCCCGGCCGCCGCCTCGGGCTCGTCGGTGTGGACGTGGATCTTCAGCGTGGCGGCGTCGCCGACGACGAGCACCGAGTCGCCGATCGCCTCCAGCGGCGCGATCCAGCCGCGCGGGTCGAGGTCGCGCCCGGTGACGGCGAAGTTCGTGCAGTAGCGGTAGGTCGAGGAGTCGTGCTGCGGGTAGCTGATCCGCGCGGGCGCCTGGATCGCGACCTCCGGCGCGTCCGTGCCGCGCAGCGCGGCGATCATGCCCGCGACGATGACGGTCAGCGCGTGGCCGCCCGCATCGACGACGCCGCTCTCGCGCAGGACCGGCAGCAGGTCGGGGCCGCGGAGCACCGACGCCTCGCCGGCATGCAGCGCCCGCTCGAGCACGTCGGCGATGAGCGCGTTCTGGACCGCCGGATCGCCCTCCGCGCCGAGCCGCGTGTCGCCCATGTGGGCGATCTCGGTGGAGACGCTCGTCGCCATGTCGCGCAGGACGGTGAGGATCGTGCCCTCGGCGGGCTGTCGCACCGACCCGTACGCGCGCTGCGCGGCGCGCGCCATCGCGGCGCCGATGAGGACGGGGTCGACGAGCTCGCCGGGGCGGCTGACGAGCTCCTCGGCGGCGCCGCGGATGAGCTGCGAGAGGATGACGCCACTGTTGCCGCGGGCGCCGAGCAGCGCCGCGCGCGCGACGGACTCGACGATCTCGTCGCGGCCGATCTCGTCGATCAGGCGGTGCTCGCCCTGCGAGCCGTCGGGCGAGCGCGTGTCGGCGGCGAGGCGGTCGAGCTCCGTGAGCACGGCCTGCAGCGTGAGCGCCATGTTGTCGCCCGTATCGCCGTCGGCGACCGGGAAGACGTTGAGGTCGTTGATCTCGCGGCGGCGCGACTCGAGGTGCGCGAGCGCACCGTGGACGACGGTGCGGAAACGGACGAGGCTGGGGTCCGACATGGCCCGCGGGGGCCGGCTAGACGGCCTTGGTGACCTTGCCGGCCTTGAGGCAGCGCGTGCAGACGTAGACGCGGCGAGGCGCGCCCGCGATCAGGACCCGGACCTTCTGGAGGTTCGGGTTGAAGCGCCGCTTGGTGGCGACCATCGAGTGGCTGCGGCTTTGACCGAACGCCGGCTTCTTCCCGCAGCTGTGACAGACCTTGGCCATCGCGTCGTGCAGTGTAGACGGTCGGCCCGGCGGCGGCCTGCGGGGGTTGGGCCGCTCGCCGCCGGGTACCGTCAAGCGGGCACGTGCCACTCGCCGCCACCATCGAGCTGCCCGACCGCTATCGCGTCGTGCGGCACATCGCCAGCGGGGGGATGGCCTCCGTCTGGGAGGCCGAGGATCTCCTGCTCGGCCGGCTCGTCGCCGTCAAGGTGCTCGGGGCGCAGTTCGCCGCGGACCCCGGCGCCCGCGCGCGCTTCCAGCGCGAGGCCCGGACCGCGGCGCAGGTGTCGAACCAGGCCCACGTCGTGACGATCTACGACATCGGCGAGCACGCCGACGAGGCGTTCATCGTGATGGAGCACTTCGCCGGCGGGACGGTCGCCGATCGGCTGCGGGCCGCGCGCGACGCCGGCCGGCGCGTCCCGCGCGAGACCGCGCTGCGCTGGCTGCGCGAGGCCGCGGCCGGGCTCGACGTCGCGCACGCGGCCGGGATCGTGCATCGCGACGTCAAGCCCGCGAACCTGCTGCTCGACGCGCAGGACCGCCTCGCGGTCGGTGACTTCGGCATCGCGCGCCTCGCCGACGACACGCAGATGACGATGACCGGCCAGGTCCTCGGGACCGCCGCCTACATCTCCCCGGAGCAGGCTCTGGGCCACCCGGCGCAGGCGGCGAGCGATCGCTACGCGCTGGCCGTCGTCGCGCACGAGCTGCTGACCGGGTCGCGGCCGTTCGCGGGCGGCCCGCCGACGGCGCAGGCGCGCCAGCATGCCGAGGCGCGGCCCACGCCGGCGTCGCAGGCGGCGCCGGGTCTGCCGCCGGCGCTCGACACGGTCCTCGCCCGCGCGCTCGCGAAGGACCCCGCGCAGCGGCCGGGCACCGCGGCGCAGCTCGTCGCGGCGATCGAATCCGCGCTCGAGGCGGGCCCGCCGGTCGACTCGACCCAGCCGTTCGCCGTGCCGGTCGACCCGACGCGTCCGCTCGACCCGGTTGCGTCGGTCGAGCGGCTCGACCCGGATACGCCGCCCGGCGCGGGCGCGGCAGCCGGCGCTGCATCGCTCGGCGCGGCCGCGCCACCCGGCCCTGCCGCACCGCTCGACCAGGCTATGCCGCTCGGCGCGGCCGCGGCGCCCGGCCCGGTCTCGCCGCCAGACCGGGCCGCGCCCCCGGGGCCGACGGGGCGCTTGCGCGCACCGCAGCCGCAGCAGCCCAGCCGCCCGCGGCGCGCCGTCCAGCTGCGCCCGAGCCCGCCGCCCTCCGGGCCGGGCGACAGCCGCCCGGCCGCGGCGTCCTTCGGCGACGGCTCGACCGGCGCGGTGCCTGCGCCCGCGCACCGCCGCGTGCCTTGGGCGCCGCTGGTCGCGGCGCTTGCCGTAGCCGCGGCCGTCGCGCTCGTGCTCGTCCTGGCGGGCGGAGGCGACGATCCGCGGTCGCAGAGCACCGAGCGCCGCACGGCGACGCAAGCATCCTCGAAGGGATCCTCCACGCCCACGACGGCGGCGGTCGCGCCGCAGCCGCCGCCTCCGCCGCCCACCCAGAGCGAAGCCGCGAACGACACATCCCCCGCGGCCCTCAACGACCGCGGGTTCGCGCTGATCAAGCAGGGCCGCTACGGCGAGGCGGTCGAGCCGCTGCGCGCCGCCGTCACGGGCTACCAGGGCGCGGGCGAGTCGGGCCTGCCCTATGCGTACGCGATCTTCAACCTCGCCGTTGCGCTGAACCGCTCCGGCAACCCGGCCGAGGCGATCCCGCTGCTGCGCGAGCGGCTGAAGTTCGGCGATCAGCGCAAGACGGTGCAAGCCGAGCTCGAGGACGCGCAGGCCAAGGCCGGCGGCGGCGCCAGCGCACCGGATCAGGGTGCGCCGCCGGCCCCGGGGGCGGCCGCCGGCAACAAGCCCGGCAAGCGCAAGGGCAAGCGCGACGACGGATAGCCGGGCGCGCTAGATTCGCTCGTCCGATGGGGGTCAGGGGTTCGGTTCGTCGGGTCGGGATGCTCGCCGCGCTCGCGCTGCTGGCGCTGCCGGCGCTCGCCTCCGCGCGGGCGGCCGCGCATCCGCTCGCCGCTCCGAAGGCGCCTCCGCTCGCGTCCGCGCGGGCGCCCGCGCAGCTGCTCGCCGCTCCGAAGGTGCCACGGCTCGCCTCCGCGCATCCCCTCGCCGCTTCGAAGGCGCCCACGCAACCCCTCGCCCCTGCGCTGCCGCCGCCCCCGGCGCTGCGGGCCGTGCCGCTCGGCAGCGCCGTTCGCCTCCCGACGTTCGACGGCGACGCCCGCTACCGCGACACGTTCCTGCGAGAGTTCGACTCGCTGACGCCCGAGAACGAGCTGAAGATGGCCGCCCTGCAGCCACAGCGCGGGCGCTACGACTTCGCCGCGGCCGACGAGCTCGTGCGCTTCGCGCGGCGCAACGGCAAGACGGTCCGGGGCCACACCTTGATCTGGGGTCAGTCGCTGCCGCTGTGGCTCATCGACCACGGCTCCCTCGACAAGCTCGGCCTGCGGCTGCCGCCGATCGCGCTGCCACCGCTGCCGAGCCCGCTGGGCAGGATCCTCGACGACGCGACGACCCTGCTCACCGGCTGGCGCCGCGACGAGCTGCTCGGCGTCATGAAGGACCACATCCGCACGGTGATGCGCCACTTCGCGGGCGACGTCGCCGAGTGGGACGTCGTCAACGAGCCGATCGCCGCGGACGGCTCGCTCGCCCCCACGGTCTGGCGGCGCTTCATCGGGTCCGACTACATCGCCGAGGCGCTGCGCACCGCGCGCGCCGCCGACCCGCGCGCGAAGCTCTTCATCAACGACTTCGCCGTCGAGTTGCCCGGTCCGAAGCTCGAAGGCCTGCTCGCACTCGTGCGCGACCTCAAGGCCCGCCGCGTCCCGCTCGACGGCGTCGGCTTGCAGGCGCACTTCCAGATCGCGCAGACCCCCGGCGAGGCGACGCTGACGAGCACCATGCGCGCGTTCGAGCGCATGGGCCTCGAGGTGCAGATCACGGAGATGGACGTGGGCATGTCGCTGCTCGGCATCCCCCGCGCCGACCGGCTCCAGCGTCAGGCGCTCGCCTACGGTGCCGCCGCGCGAGCCTGCAACGCCGTCGCGGCCTGCACGCGCCTGACGACGTGGGGCTTCACCGACGCGGTCTCATGGCTCGCGCCGGCCGAGTCGGGCTTGCTGTTCGACCGCTCGTACCGGCCGAAGCCCGCATACGCCGCGGTGCGCGCGGCGTTCGCGCCGCGATCGGCGGCGCGCGCGACACCACGCTCGGGGAGCGACCGGGCGATCGCGGCCGCGCGCGCGACCCTCGCGCCGCGGCTGAGGCGCTCACTCGGCGGCGTGGTCGAGCTCCCGCACGCGGCCGTGCAGGACGTGCTGGCCCGCCGCTGACGCCCGTCGGCGCGCGGAGGCGGGCACTCGGAAGCGCGCCGCGGGCCGCGGGTCGGAGCCGCCGCGGCGCGGCTCAGCGGCGCGACGGCGAGCGTTCGGGCGCGCGCTGGGGGCGGCGCGGCGGCCGCGGGTCGGAGCCGGCGCGGCGCGGCTCAGCGGCGCGAAGGCGACCGCTCGGGAGCGCGCTGGGGGCGGCGCGGTGGGCGCGGGTAGGCGTCGCGCAGCGGCGTCTCGTCACGCAGGCGGGCGGGGCTCGGGTTCGCGCCGGGCAGCGGCAGCGGCGTGCGTGACACGGGCGGCGAGGGAGACGGCGGGCCGGCCGGCGGGTCGCCGGGTCCTCCACCGCCGCGCCAGCGTCGCCACGGGCGGGGCCGGGCGTCGCCTTCGAGCATGCCCCAGACGAGCATCAGGCCACCGGCGACGTGCACGACGAAGATCAGCGACAGCGCCAGGATCTCCTCTGCCTCTCCGACGGGCATGCCAACCAGCCTACCCGGCCGACGGGCTCAATCGCCCAGCCGGGCGCGCATCCGCACCAGCGCCAGCACGGCCTCGGCCGCGTCGGCGCCCTCGGAGCGCTTGCCGCCGCCCGAGCGCGCCATCGCCTGATCCATGTTCTCGACCGTCAGCAGGCCGAAGCCGCACGGCACGCCGGTGCGCAGCGCGACCTCCTGGATGCCGCGCGCGGCCTCGTTGCACACGTGGTCGTAGTGGCTCGTCTCGCCGCGGATCACGGCACCGAGGCAGGCGATGCCGGCGTAGTCGCCGCTCTGCGCGGCCATCAGTGCCGCGAGCGGCAGCTCGAACGCGCCCGGGACGTCGAAGACGTCGACGCGCTCCGCGCCGGCCTGCTCGAAGAGCTCCGTCGCGCCGTCCACCAGCCGCCGCGCCAGCTCCTCGTAGAAGCGCGCGACGACGATCGCGTAGTTCACTTGCCGTCCCCGCCGGCGCTCTGGTCGCCGCGGTCGCGCTCCTCCTCGTCGTGCAGCATCTCCTTGTCCACGTCGAGGCCCTGGTGGTGCAGCGTATGGCCCATTCGGTCGCGCTTGGCGCGCAGGTAGCCCTCGTTGTGCGGGTTCGAGATGTGCTCGATCGGGACCTGCTCGGACACCGACAGGCCGTAGCCCTCGAGGCCGCGGATCTTCTTCGGGTTGTTCGTGAGGATGCGGATCGAGGACAGGCCGAGGTCGACGAGGATCTGCGCGCCGATGCCGTAGTCGCGCAGGTCGGCGGGCAGGCCGAGCTCGAGGTTCGCCTCGACGGTGTCCATCCCGCCCTCCTGCAGCTTGTAGGCCTTGAGCTTGTTGAGCAGGCCGATCCCGCGACCCTCCTGGGCGAGGTACAGCAGCACGCCCCGGCCCTCGCTCTCGATCATCGCGAGCGCCGACTCGAGCTGCTCGCCGCAGTCGCAGCGCAGCGAGTGGAAGACGTCGCCGGTGAGGCACTCGGAGTGCACGCGCACGAGGACGTCGGTGCTCCCGTCGACGTCCCCCTTGACGAGCGCGACGTGGTGCTTGCCCCCCACAAGCTCGCGATAGCCGACGGCCTGGAAGTCGCCGAAGCCGGTCGGGAGCTTGGTAGAGACGACGCGCTCGACGAGCTTGTCGTGGCGGCGGCGGTACTTGATGAGGTCCGCGACCGTGACCATCTTCAGGTCGTGTCGCTTGCAGTAGCCGACGAGGTCGCCGACGCGCGCCATCGTCCCGTCGTCGTTCATGACCTCGCAGATGACGCCCGCGGGGTTCAGGCCCGCGAGGCGGGCGAGGTCGACCGCCGCCTCGGTCTGGCCGATGCGCTCGAGCACGCCGCCGGAGCGGCTCTTGAGCGGGAAGATGTGGCCGGGCTGGACGAGGTCGCGAGGCGAGCTCTCGGGGTCGATCGCGACCTGGATCGTGCGCGCGCGATCGTGCGCCGAGATGCCGGTCGTCACGCCCTCGCGCGCCTCGATCGAGACCGTGAACGGCGTCTCGAACGCGGACTCGTTCTTCGCGGCCATCAGGTCGAGGCCGAGCTCGTCACAGCGCTGCGGCGTGAGCGAGAGGCAGATGAGCCCGCGACCGTGGGTGGCCATGAAGTTGATCGCCTCGGGCGTCGCGAACTGGGCAGCCAGCGTGAGATCGCCCTCGTTCTCGCGATCCTCGTCATCGCAGACGACGACCATCTTGCCCTGGCGGATGTCCTCCAGCGCCTCGTCGATGGTCGCGAACGGGCTGTGCGTCGTGGAGCTCATGCCCCCAGCTTCGCAAACCCGGCTGCCGGGCGGGCACGGGATCGTTGCGGACTGGGATTTGATCAGCCCGTGGGCCGCCGAGATCGACGACGCCGACGTCGTGATCGACCTCGCCGCCCGCAGCGTCAACCGCCGGCCAATCGCAGCGCGATCACGGGCTCGCGCGGCGATGCGACACGCGTGATCGGCGAGGCGATCGCCGCCGCCCGCCGGCGACCAAGCTCATGCTCGAGACCGGCGCGATGTTGATGCGAACCGAGACCGAGCTCGTCCTCAAGAGCGGCCGCGTCTTTGCCCGGTCTGCTGCTCGAGCAAGGCTTCCGGTTCGACTACCCGCGCCGGGACGGTGCGGCGCGACAGCTATGCGCGGCCGGCGCGCGCTCGGAGCGGCTACCACAGCACCGCGACGTCGTAACCGGACAACGCCTCATCCGCAGTGACGATCGGGACCCCGAGATCGCGTGCCTGGGCTATCAGCAGCCGGTCGAACGGATCCCGATGATGAAGCGGGAGATCGCGAACGGCCCACACCTGCGCGCGCGTGATCGAGACCTGATGGAAGCCGAGATCAGCGACGATCTGCGGTAGATCCTCGGGCGTGCGGAGCTTGCCGATGGAGTTCTTGATCGCGATCTCCCACAGACACGCGTCGCTGATGCCAAAGCTCGCCGGATCCGTCGCGACGTCGTCTCGCAGCCATCCCGGCAGGCGCGCGTCGTCCGCGAGCGCCCACAGCAGCGGGTGCGTGTCGAGCAGCCCGGTGATCACACGTAGGGGTCCCATTCGGGACCCAGGTCATCGAAGTCGTCGGCGATCCAGATCTGCCCGCGCAACGCTCCGATCGGCGAGCTCGAAGACGCCGGCGGCGCGTCGATGCCGACGAGCTTCGCCACGGGCTTGTCACCCCGGCGAATCGTGACTTCCTCTCCATTCTCCGCCCTCGCCACGAGCTTCGAGAGCTGCGTCTTCGCCTCGCTGATGCTGATCGCATCGGTCATCGCATGAACAGGCTAACACGTGGCTGGCCAGCCTGGCCAGGTGGCGGTCCTGAGCGTTTCGAGGATCAGAGAGACGTCGAACGACTCCTCATCGACGCGAGCGACCGACCCGGCGCTCCCGCGCTTCGTCGTCGAGAAAGGCTCGATCGCGGTCGACCGTGGCCGCGTCCGTGTGCGCCCGGTCGTGAATCGGCCCGCCAAGCTCACGGAGCTCACGACCGCTCAGGTGGCGAGCGGCACGTCGAGTCGCTCGCTCACGGCGGCGAGGCGGTCGTCGAATGTAAGCACCGCGGCGGCGCTCTGCTGTGCGGCGAGCAGGACGCAGCAGTCAGGGAGCTTGAGACGGGTCGTGGCGCGGAGGCTCGCCAATCTCACAGCCGCGTCTTCGGGCAAACCAATCTCCTCCACTTGCAGGCTCGCGAGGCCGGTGCGGATAAGGTCGAGCGCACCGCTGCGAGTCGGCCCGACGAGCACCTCGGCGAGGGTGAGCGGACTGATCGCGAGTCGCACGCCGCCGAGCCGCCGCAGGCTCGCGACTGCCCGCTCGTGGAGCGCATCCGCCGCATCGAAGTACGCGATCAGCGGGCTCGCGTCGAGGACGATCACTCAGGCCAATCGTCGCGCAGCTCGTCGAGGTAGCCCGGCGGGTACGTGCCCGGCGGTGCGATCCCCGCGGTCGCCGCGACGACCTGCTCCCATGCGCTCCGGCGCTTCGCGAGGTCGTCGCCGGCCGCCTCGGCGCCGCGCTCGGCGAGGCGCTTGAGCAGCCGCCCGCGGTTGGCGCGATCGTCGGGCCAGCGCTCCGCGGCGACGTCGAGCATGCGCGCCACGTCGTCGGTCTCCGTGATCGTGAGGCGCGGGCGCGTGGTCGGCACGCTGACGAGTGTAGCACTGCTACTGGAGGTGCTACACCGATCATGGGGCGTCCTCGTTCCTCACCGGCGCTGCTTCGCCTCGAGCGCGGCGATGTGCGCCCGGATCTCATCCTCGAGCGGGATCCGCACGGTGTCGGGATCGACGGTCGGCAGCTCGGGGATCGCGACGCCGAGTCGTTCGAGCCGCTCGCGGGCGTCGCCCAGATCCCAATGGAACGCGTACGGCGGTCCGTCGGCCCACGCCTGTCGGTAGGCCTGCCGCCGCGGTGAAGATCTGGCGGGCGAGAAGGTCGACCTAGACGGTCCAGTCGCGCCGACGGTTCTCGAGGTCTCACCGCTCGTAGGCGTCCTTGACGGTCGTGCCCAGAAGCTTCTCGACGTACTTCGCCAGGACGTCGACCTCGAGGTTGACCCGCCGGCCGGGGGCGGCGGCGCCCAGGTTCGTGCGTTCGAGGGTCTCCGGGATCAGCGACACGTCGAAGCCCTCCGCGTCGATGCGAGCCACCGTTAGTGAGACGCCGTCGACCGCGATCGAGCCCTTCTCGACGACGTAGCGCAGGAGCGCCGGGTCGGTCGGGGTGACCGTCACGACGCGGGCGAACCCGTCATCGCGGACGGCGGCGATCGTCGCGACGCCGTCGACGTGGCCTTGCATGATGTGGCCGCCGAGGCGGTCGGCGGCCCGCAGCGCCAGCTCGAGGTTCACCGGCGAGCCCTCGGCGAGGCCGCCCAGCGACGAGCGGTCGAGCGATTCGTGCATGACGTCGGCGGTGAAGCCCGCCTCCGAGAGGTCGGTGGCGGTGAGGCACACGCCGTTGACCGCGACCGAGTCGCCTTCCCCGATCGAGGCTGCCAGCGACGTCGACAGCGTCAGGCGGACGCCGTCGTCGGTCGCCTCGAGCGCCGCGACGGTGCCGAGGTCAGCGACCAGGCCGGTGAACACAGGCCTCCCTCCCGAGCCGGGCGAAGCGCACGCCCGCCGGCGCGGCTACCACTCCCGCAGGCGCGCGGAGATCAAAAGGTCGTCGGCGACCCGCTCGCAGTCGAGCGTCAGCGCCCGCAGGGCGTCGGAGATGCGCTCGACGCCCTCCCCCTCCAGCGGATCGCGGGCGGCGCGACCGCCCAAGAGCAACGGCGCCAGGAACAAGCGGACCTCGTCGATCTCGCCCGCGTCCAGGAACGCGCCCGCCAGCTTTGGGCCGCCCTCCAGCAGGATCGACGTCACGCCCGCGGCGCCCAACTGGTCCAAAGCTGATCGCACCCGCGCGGGCTCGTTCTCGCCGACAGCCACCACCACGTCCGCCCCCGACAGCTCCAAGGCCTCGGTCGCCGAGCGGCGCGCCGCGCGAGAGACCACCACGGTCAGCGGCAAGGCAGGCGCGGACACGACGAGCTGCGAGTCAAGCGGCAGGCGCGCCGTAGCGTCGAAGACGACGTGGCGCGGCTGGTGATGCACGCCCTCCACGCGCGCGGTCAGCGCCGGGTCGTCGGCCAGCGCGGTCCCGATCCCGACCGCGACGGCATCGACGGACGCCCGCCAGCGGTGCGCCCGCGCCCGCGAGGACTCGTCGGAGATCCACTGCGAGTCGCCGGTGCGCGTCGCGACCTTGCCGTCCAGCGTCATCGCCGACTTGAAGAGCACCCACGGCCGCCCGGTCCGCGCGTGCTTGCGAAAGGCCTGGTTGACGAGCCGCGCGCGCCGCGCGACGTCGCCGTCGGCGACCTCGACGTCGACGCCCTCGTCGCGCAGGATCCCCAGCCCGCGGCCCGCGGCCTTCGAGCTCGGGTCATCCGAGCCCACGACGACACGCGCGATGCCGGCCGCCAGCACGGCATCGGTGCACGGGGGCGTCTTGCCGTGGTGGCAGCACGGCTCCATCGACACGTAGAGCGTGGCGCCCTCCAGCGACGCGCCGGTGGCCGAAGCGTTGGCGATCGCGTTGACCTCGGCATGCGGCCCGCCGTGCTCCTCGTGCCATCCCTCCCCCAGCACCGTCCCGTCGCGGACGAGCAGCGCCCCGACCATCGGGTTCGGGTGGACGCGGCCGAGGCCGAACTCGGCGAGCTCGATCGCGCGGTCCAGGTGATCGTGGTCTGCCGCGGTCAGCAGGGGCACGAGCGCAGCATACGTGTCATCGCGCCAACCGCTATGCCGGAGCGCACCGCCCGCCCTGCAGGCGGTAGATCGTCATCTCCGGACCCGGGCGCGTGTAGGCCAGCGGGTAGTAGTCGAACGTCCAGTCGAAGTTGAACTTCACGGGCCCCTCGCCCTTCGCGTACGGCGAGACCTCGTGCGCGACCTTCGAGCGCGACTCGAGCTCGCGGTAGTAGTCCAGCGCGCGCGGCACGACCTCCGGCTGGGCCTCCGCCCGCCCGCGCTGCGTCGAGCCGACGACGACCCAGCAGTACTTCTGCTGCTCGAACCTGTCGACCAGCTCGGGCGTGAGCACCTTCTCGAAGTCCTCGATGTTGACCGGCT
Organism: uncultured Actinomycetes bacterium; assembly: GCA_963743055.1. Lineage (GTDB taxonomy): Bacteria > Actinomycetota > Thermoleophilia > Solirubrobacterales > Solirubrobacteraceae > CADCVQ01. Next base: position 343,872 of record CAVUOK010000015.1, read on the forward strand.
GCTCGAGGCCGTCGGGGAACGGCGCGCCGGTCTTCGGGTCGATCACCGACTTGCTCAGCGGGAACTTCAGCCAGCGATAGCCGTTACTCGTCAGCGGCGTCGGATTGCCGATGTCCTGCGCCCAGAGGTCCGGCACCACCGGCTCGACGACGATCTTCTCGCCGAGCGGGATGTTCGCCACCATCCACTCGCGGGTGAGGTTGCGCGTGTCCTCCTTGGACAGCACGAGGCCCGAGTGCAGCGAGTACACGAAGCCCTGCGCGCACAGCGCGACGACCGCCGCCACGATGAAGGTCGGCTTCAGCGCCGACGAGTAGCGCTCGCTGAAGTCGACGAGCTCGAACGCCGCGTACGCCGCGAGGACGCACACGAACGGGAACACCGGCATCAGCCAGCGGCCGAAGTAGCGCTCCTGCGAGCCCATGAACAGCACGAACAGCACGACCGCCGGCACGAGGACCCAGAACAGCCGCCGCTCGTCGAACCACAGGCGCACCGCGCCGCCGACCGCGAAGAACAGCGGGATCCAGCCCAGGCCCCAGCCGAACGACCACAGGTAGTACAGGTAGCCGTTGGACTGCGTCAGCCCGAGCTTGCCCGAGGCGTCGCCCGACGCGTCGGACTGGTGCGTCAGACCGTTCATGAACGCGTCCCAGTCGAGGATCGCGTACGGGTTGGCGACGACGAACGCCACCAGGGCGACCCCGCCGGCGATCGCGATCCCGCGCGCCGCACCCGCGCGGCCACCGGGCGCCGTGAACTGCACGACCGTCGCCGCGATGAGCGGCAGGAGCACGATCCCGCCGGTGAACTTCGTCGCGCAGGCCAGGCCGAGCCCGAGCCCCGCGATGACGTAGTCGCGCTGGCGCCCGAAGCGCAGGACGCCCGCCACGCCCCACAGCGCGAGGCACAGCGGCGCGAGCGTCGGCACGTCGTTCAGCGCGAGCTTCGAGTAGAAGACCGGCAGGAACGCGACCGTGAAGATGCCGGCGCCGAGCAGGCCGACGCGGCGGTCGACCAGGCGCGACCCGGCGAGGTACGTCAGCCAGATCGCGAGCGTGCCGAGCACCGCCGCGAGCACGCGCGTGAGGATCCAGATCTCCGTCGGGTCGGCGGCGAACGCGTTCGAGACACCCGAGCGCCCGCCGAACCACGCCCCGAGCAGCAGGTGCGCGAGGTACGTGTAGGCCGGCGGGTTGACGTAGTACTGCGGGTCCCAGCCGTGGCCGAACATGCCGATCGCGCGCGTGACGAAGTGCGCGTTCTCGTCGGCGTTGTAGGCGTACGGCAGCCCGTGGTCGACGCCCCAGATCCGCAGGCCGAACGCGAACGCGAGCAGGACCCCGACCGCCAGCCCCCACCACAGCTTGTCGGGTGCGATCGAGCGCTCGCCGAACAGCGGCGTCAGCAGGACGTCGCCGCGGGCGTGGCCGTTGTCCGAGGGGCCGGCGTCCCGCGCCGGCGGGCTCTCAACAGCGGACATATGCCGCGTAGTGCTGGCTTGTCGCGGCGCGGGTGAAGCCCGCGGGCGGGAGGTTGTCGACGGGGTCGTCCTTGGCGGTCACGAGCGCCTGCTTGAAGAGCGCGATGCGCGTGTGCACCAGGATGACGACCCCCCGCCGCGGCTCTCCGACGTTCGCCGACGAGCGCGCGAGCACGCCCGACTGCGACCGGTCGAGGATCCAGCGGACGTCGGGGATGAGCTTGTGGTTGGGCACGTAGACGGGGCCACAGCGCAGGGCGGGGGCGACGGCCGGAGCGCTCAGCACCTGCTCGAGCGCCTGGTGCGCGTCACCGCGGAAGCGAAGCTCGTTGTCGAGCTGGTTCAGGTTAACGCTCGTGACCGTGAAGATGATGCCGAACGTCACGAGCGCGGCCGCCCCGGCCATCCAGATCCGCCGCCACCACGTGCCCTCGCGCAGCATCGTCCAGCCGGCGATGAAGACGGCCGCGAAGACCATCACGCAGAGCGACGGCACGAGCAGGTAGCGGTCGATCACCGACAGGCCCGCGACGCCGACCATCGTGAACGTGCCGACGCCCGCGGCGAACAGCGCGAGCGGCATCGCGGCGCGCCGCGGCGTCAGCACGATCGCGAGCGCGAGGCCCAGCGCGCCAGCGACGAACACCGGGAACTTCGCGAGCTTGATGAGAAACGCGTAGAGCGCGTCGGGCACGGCCTCGAGGCCCTTGTTGCGGCCGAGCTCGTCGGCGAGGTCGCCCGTCGCGGTCAGCGAGTACAGCGGCTGGCCGGTCACGGCGAAGTCGACGCCCGCCCAGACGAGCGGCCCGACGGCGGCGAGCACGGCGTAGCCGAAGCGCTGGCGCCAGGTCGCGTGGGGCAGCAGCCACAACCAATAGAGGCCGGCGAGCAGCCACGCCTCGGGGCGCATCAACCCCGCCGCGGCCAGGAAGAGCAGCACGACGACCGGGTGTCGCCGCGGCGCTCGCGCTTCGATCACCGCCGCCCAGATCACGACCGCGAGGTACGGGACGTCGATGTACCCGCGGGCGGCGAGGAACGGGAAGTCGAAGCGGGTCGCGAGCAGCGCCGCGGCGGCGAAGCCGACCAGCGGCGTGAAGGCGGTCTTGCCGAGCGCGTAGATGCCCGCCACGAGCACGATGAACGCCAGCACCGCGAAGCCGACCATGACGCGGTCCGCGACGTCGCCGAGCGGCGTCAGCAGCGCGCCGAACGCGATCGCGAGCGGGTGCTCGGTCGGCGCGCGATAGGCCTCGAAGGACAGGGCGTCGAGGCCGACGAGCTCGCGCCCCCACAGCAGCGAGTAGTACGAGTCGTAGTTCGGATACGTCGGGTACGCGACGAACCCGACGATCGCCGCGAGGAAGAGCACGCCGACGCCCACCCGCTCCATGACGGGGGTCGTCAACGCAGCCGTGCGGCGCCGTGCCGAGGGAGCCTCGGCGGGGGACGGCGATACGACGGCAGCGGGACTCGAGGCGCTGGGAACGGGTGACGAGGCGATGGCCGTTAGGATCCCATGCCGACCCGCCGCATGAAGCTGATCATCCAGATCCCCTGCTTCGACGAGGAGCAGACCCTTCCGCTCGTCCTGGCCGATCTCCCGCGGGAGGTCGAGGGATTCGACGCGGTCGAATGGCTGATCATCGACGACGGCTCGAGCGACCGCACGATCGAGGTCGCGCGCGAGGGCGGCGTCAACCACATCATCCGGCTGACGAACAACAAGGGCCTCGCCGCGGGCTTCCAGGCGGGCCTCGACGCGTGCCTGAAGCTCGGTGCCGACGTCATCGTCAACACCGACGGCGACAACCAGTACTCGGGCCTGGACATCCCGAAGCTCGTCGCGCCGATCATGGAGGGCCGCGCCGACATGGTCGTCGGCGACCGCGAGGTCCACAACATCGAGCACTTCTCGCCGCTGAAGAAGGCGCTGCAGAAGCTTGGCTCGTGGGTGGTCAGGCAAGCCTCGGAGACCGCCGTCCCCGACACGACGTCCGGCTTTCGCGCCTACAACCGCGAGGCCGCGATCCAGCTCATCGTCGTCTCGAAGTTCACGTACACGCTCGAGACGATCATCCAGGCCGGCAAGCTGCTCGTCGCGGTCGACCACGTCGCGATCAAGACGAACCCCAAGACGCGCGAGTCGCGCCTGTTTCCGTCGATGTGGTCCTACGTGCGGCGCAACAGCGTCTCGATCTTCCGCATCTACTCGCAGTACGAGCCGCTGAAGGTCTTCATGAGCGCGGCGCTGCTCGTCGGGACGATCGCGATCGTCGTGTGGGCGCGCTTCGCCTACTTCTACATCTTCGAGGCCGAGGGCAAGGGCCACGTCCAGTCGCTGATCCTCGGAGCCGTCCTGTTCAACGCGGCGATGGTGCTCGCGGCGCTCGGCGTCATGGGCGACCTGCTCGCCGCGCAGCGCACGATCGCCCAGCGCACGTTCGAGCGCGTGCGCCGCATCGAGCTGCAGCTCGGCGTCGAGCCGTCGCACTACGAGCCCGGCGCGAATCCGACCGGCCACGCCAAGACGACCGGCGCCGACGCCGGCGGCGCGACCGGCAAGACCGAGGAGCGCGAGGCGTTGCGCCTGTGACCCCGCCGAACCCGGTCGTGACCGTCGATGCCGAGGGCACGGTCACCGGCAACACCTACGACAAGTACGGCTCCACGAACCCCGTCGTGCGCCGCCTCATGGGCGCGTTCGAGCGCACGCTCGACGAGCTCTTCGAGCTGGCCGATCCGCAGTCGCTGCTCGACGTCGGCTGCGGCGAGGCGGTGCTGACCTACGAGTGGGCGCGCAAGCTCGGCGACCGCCGCATCGTCGGCATCGACCTCGACGACCCGCTCCTGCATGCCGAGTGGGAGCAGCGCCAGGCGCCGAACCTCACCTACCAGGTCATGAAGGCCGAGAACCTGCCGTTCGCCGACGGCGAGTTCGACGTCGCGACCGCGATCGAGGTGCTCGAGCACGTGCCGGACCCGGCGCACACCGTCGCCGAGATGGCGCGCGTCGCGAGCGGGCACCTGCTCGTCTCGGTGCCGCGCGAGCCGCTGTGGCGCGGGCTGAACATGGCGCGCGGCGCGTACATCTCAGATCTCGGCAACACGCCGGGTCACCTCAACCACTGGTCCAAGCGGAGCTTCGTCAAGCTGCTGTCACGCCACGGAGAGGTCGTGCAGGCACGGTCGCCGTTCCCGTGGACCATGCTGCTTGTCCGTCTCAAGTAGCGGCACCCCGCGTTCGAGCTACGGGCGCGGCGCGCGGGTCCTGTCGGTAGGGATCGCGACGACGGGGGTCGTGACGCTCGCGTACTTCGCGCTCGCCGCGCAGGCGCTCGATGGCGGCGTCGAGTACAAGCGGATCACGCTGCTGTGGTCGATCATGTTCGTGATCGTGTCGGTCGTCTACCGGCCCATCGAGCAGCTCCTGTCGCGGACGATCGCCGACCGGCGCGCGCGCGGGCAGTCCTCCGGCGGGACGCACCTGCGGATCGCGTTACTCATCCAGGCCGCATTCGCCGCGACGTTCCTCGCGGTCGCGCTGCTCGCCCGCGACCCGATCCAGAACGACCTCTTCGACGGCTACGCCGCGCTGTACTGGGTGCTCGTCGTCGGCGTGCTGGCGTACGCGGCGAGCTACTTCGCCCGCGGCTTCCTCGCCGGCCACCAGCGCTTCGAGCTCTACGGCGCGCTCGTGTTCTTCGAGGCCGTCTCGCGGGTGTGCTTCGCGCTGGCGGTGCTCGTCGGCATCGCGGCGGGCCAGACGGCGGTCGCGCTCGGCATGGCCGCGGCGCCGTTCGCATCGCTGCTCGTCGTGCCGTGGTTCTTTCGCCGCCAATCGCGCGACCCGCCGCCCGATCCGCTCGCCGTCAAGGAGACCGAGGGCGGCCTGACGCTGCGCCGCGGCGCCGGCTTCGCGGTCGCGGTGTTCGCGGTGATGGTCGCCGAGCAGACGCTGCTCAACGCGTCGGTGCTGACTGTCGAGGGGACGTCCGACGACCCCAAGCTCGCCGCGGTCGTGTTCAGCGTCCTGCTCATCGCACGGGCGCCGCTGCAGCTCTTCCAGGCCGTGCAGGGCTCGCTGCTCCCCCACCTCGCAGGGCTCGAGGCGACCGCGGGGCGCGACGAGTTCAGGCGCGCGATCCGCGTCACCGTGCTCGCGATCGCGGGCTTCTCGCTCGCCGTCGCGGTGGGGCTGTTCGCGGTCGGGCCGCCCGTCGTGCGCGCCGTGTTTCACATCGACCAGGAGCTCGCGCGCGGCGGCCTCGCGCTGGTGGCGCTCGGGATGGGCTGCCACCTCATGGCCGGGACGCTCAACCAGGCGGCGCTCGCGCGCGAGCAGGCGGGCCTGGCTGCCGTCGCGTGGCTGCTCAGCGCGGTCATGTTCGTCGCGTTCATGCTCAGCCCGATCGTCGACGACCAGCTGCTGCGCGCCGAGGCCGGCTATCTCGGGGCGACCGCGCTGCTGTGCGCGCTGCTCGCCGTCGTCTACCGCCGCGGCGCGAGCGAGCCGCTGCCGGCCTCGGCGTCGCTCGTCTCGCCGTAGATCGGGTGGTCTCTAGGGCGTCTTGCCCTTGACGTAGACGAGCCGCCCGTCCGACAGCCGGTAGACCTCCCCCAGCCGCTGGCCGGTGCCGGTGACGGTCTGATCGGAGAGCTTGACGGTCTTGACCTCGTCGCCCTCCTTCACGATCACGGTCTGGCCGCTGGCGTCGGTGCGCAGCACCGTGACGTTCGTCTTCGTCAAGAGATCCGTGAGGTTGACGGACTGCAGCGCCGCGAGCAGGAACGCGACCGCGAGCACGATGCCGAGGTCGAAGAGGTTGACGAGGCCGTCGAGCGGGTCGCCGGCGCGATCCTTGCGCGCGCCGTGGCGAATCTGGACGCGCGACGTCATCGGTGCTCCGGCGTCAGCGTCGTCGCGATGTACTCGAGGTCCGACAGGTCCTGCGCGTAGAGACGGTCGCGCACGAGCGCGACGGCGAACGCGATCGCGCCGATGAGCAGGCCGAGCACCGTCACGCTGAACGCGACGCGCAGGTTCTCCGACAGGAGCTTGACGTTGCCGTTCGCGAGCCCCTCGAGCGCCGGCGACAGCGGGATCAGCGTGCCCATGAGCCCGATCGCGGGACCGAAGCGCACCATCATGCGCGAGCGCTCGAGCTTGCGCAGCGACTGCAGGTCGAAGTCGGCGAGGACCTTCGCCATCTTGTCGTCCTGGTTGCGCTCGCCGACCTGGTCGACGATCTGCGTCAGCGCGTCGGCCATCTGCGCGCTCGTCGCGCGCGGCAGCAGCGCCCGCGCCGCCCCGGGGACGTCGCCCTCGGCGAGCGCCTGGCGCGCGGACGACGACGCGTCGCGCAGCTGCGCCGGGGCGTCGCGCCGGCTGCGGCGCGAGAGCTCGACGAAGAACGTCCCGAGGTCGAACAGGACGATCAGCAGCGCGGCCAGCGCAGCGATCAGCACCGGGACGCGCAACGCGTCCGCGATCTGGAAGATGACCTCCTCGATACCCCCGGCGCCGATCATGCGACGCGCAGTCTGACGCGTCGTCGCTCTTGAAGCGCTCCGAGCCACATGATCGCGAGCGCGAGGGCTAGCGCGACGCCGACCCGGGACGGGTCCGAAGGCACTCCCGCCTCGCCTTTCTGCGGCTTCGGGTTGCCTGCCGGAGCGCCCTTGGACAGCGCGTCCTTGACCGTCTTGCCCGAGCCGGAGAGCAGGATGCCCTCCACGATCGTCTTGCCCGCGCCGGACTCGGGGTCCGACGAGAACGGCAGGTGCGGCTCGGGACGCTCAGCCTTGGCGGGCCGCGCCTTGGGCTCGGGCTTGGTCGGGTAGGCGCCGAACGCCGTGTCGTCGGTCCCGCCACCGCCGCTCCCCGTGCCCGAGCCGGTGCCGCCCGTGCCGGTACCGCCGAGGCTCTCGGCGCTGCCGCCGCCCTCGTCGGTGCCGAGCGGGCCGTCGCGCGTCTCGCCGGTGACCGTCACCTCGACGAGTCTCGGTCCCCTCGCAGACCGACGCGCACGCCGCGGTCGAGCCGCCGCTGCCGTGCACCGTCACGCGCGGCGACAGGTCGCCGGACGAGCTGTACTTGTGGGTGACGGTCTGCCCGCTGCCGCTCGACCCGTCGTCGAAGTCCCACGAGTAGGTGAACGACGCGCCGGCCGGCGGGAAGCGCACGCTCGCCCGGAACGTCACGGTCTGGCCGGTCTTGACGGTCGTCGGCGACGCGCTGGCCCGGATCGACAGCAGCGAGCCGCCCTCGACGGTCATCTCGAGCGCGGTGCCGGGTGCGCTGACGACGTTCTCCGACGTGCCACCGCTGGAGCGCGCGGGCTTGACGAAGCGCGTCTTCGAGCCCTCGTCGGTCACGATCGCCGGGCCGTCGGGGAACGGCGGGCTGTTGATCTCCGGGCCCGTCATCGTGATCACGCTGCCGTCGGCACCGACGATCTGGACGTACTTCACGGCGGCCGGGTTGAAGCCGGCCAGCGAGAGCAGCCCGCTCATCGACACGCCGCGCAGCGAGATCTGCGTGCCGGGATCGCTCGGGCGCTCACGCAGCGTGTACGTCCCGCCGGCGTCGGTGGCCCCGGCGATCTGCGACCCGGAGATGAACTTCGTCGGGCTGTTGGCGTCCTTGCGCATGACCACGCCCGGCCCGGCCTGTGCGCTCGCCGCGCCGCCCGCGAGCAGCACGGCGAGGCTCAGCGCGGCGGCCGCGGCGGCGCGGCGCGCGGCGCACCGGAGAGCTGTCCATCGCGAATTCACACCGTGATTGTTACCTCACTCGTACGCGAGGGCCCGCAGTACGTCCAGGCGGGCCGCCCTGCGCGCCGGCCAGAGCGACGCGAGCATGCCCGCGAGCGCCGCGCAGATCACGAGTCCGGCGAGCGTCCCGACCGGGAACGTGAGCCTGAATCCCTCCTCCTCGAGCGGGCGGCTGATCGCCAGCGCGAAGAGGACGCCGAGCACGAGCCCGAGCAGCGCGCCGATGAGCGACGTGATGACCGCCTCCAGCCGCACGATCCGCTTGACCTGGCGGCGCGACATGCCGACCGCGCGCAGCAAGCCGAGCTCGCGCGTGCGCTCGAAGATCGACAGCGCGAGCGTGTTGACGATCCCGAACAGCGAGACGATCACGCTCAGGGCGAGCAGCGCGTAGATGAGATACAGCAGCTGCTTGATCTGGCCCGCCTGCTGCTCCTTGACCTCCTCGCGGTCGCTCGTCTGCGTGTCGGGGAAGCTCGCGGAGAGCGTGCGGTCGATCGCGGCGCGCACCGTGTTCGCGTTCGCGCCCTCGGAGTAGCGCAGGAAGACGAACGCGTCGTCCGTGGCGTCGAAGTCCTGCGTCAGGTGGGCGTTGGGGATGACGAGCCCACCGCCGAGCAGGCCGAAGTCCGAGCCCTCGTCGAGGATGCCGCGGATGACGTAGCTCACGTGCTTGCCCGCGGGCGTGAGCAGCTTGACGCGATCGCCGATCTTGGCGGACTTCGAGTAGCCGGTGTCCGCGAGGATCCCGTCGCTGCCGAGCCGCGCGAGCGTCGCGTCTGAGCCGTCCTTCCACCTCAGCGTGTAGGTCTCGGGCAGCGTCGACGGGTCGATGCCGACGATCGACGTCGTCTTGGACTTGCCCGCGACCTTGCCCTCGGTGAAGCGCACGCCGCTGACCGGGCCGACCCCGGGGACCTGCTTCAGCGCCGCCGTCACCGCCGGCGGCGTCTCGCCGAAGCCGTTCTTCGCGCCGACCGTGAGGTCGCCGGCGAACGCGCGATCGACCGCGCGGTCGATGGAGCCCTGCAGGCCAGCGGCAAAGATCGACACGAACGCGACGAGCGCGACGCCGATCATCAGGGCCGCCGCCGTGACGGCTGTGCGCGCGGGGTTGCGCGTCGAGTTCTCGCGCGCCAAGCGCCCGCTGACCCCGAAGAGCCGCTGCAGCGGAGCGCCGACGAGGGCCGCGACCGGTCGCACGAGCTGCGGGCTGAACAACGCGACGCCGAGGAAGATCGCGACGGAGCCGCCGCCGAGCGTGGCCGCGGCGCCGCTTCCCGACGAGCCGCCGAACAGGCCGTACGCGACGATGCCGGCACCGGCGAGGCACAGGATCGCCGCACCGGCGAGCCGGCCGCGTCCCGCCTTGGCCGGCGCCGTGAGCCCGTCGCGCAGCGCCGCGATCGGCGCGATGCGCGTCGCCCGCCGCGCCGGGACGACGCTCGCGACGACCGTCACGACGACGCCGACGAGCAGCGAGACGACGATCGTGCGCGTCGCGATGACGGAGTCCGTGGCCGGCAGGTCGGCGCCGATCGCCGCGAACAGCCCGCGCAGCGCGGGCACGAGCGCGAGGCCGCCGAGCAGCCCGAGCAGCGACGCGACCAGGCCGATGACCGCGGCCTCGAGCACGACCGAGCGCAGCACCTGGCGGCGGGTCGCGCCGAGCATCCGCAGCAGCGCGAGCTCGCGCGTGCGCTGGGCGACCGTGATCGAGAACGTGTTGTAGATGACGAACGCGCCGACGAACAGCGCGATCCCGCCGAAGACGAGCAGCGCCGTGCGGAAGAAGCCGAACTCGTCCTCGAGGTCGGCGGCCTGCGCGGCCGCGTCGTCGGCGCCGGTGCGGACGTTGACCGGCTCGCCCGCGAGCGCGAGCCGCACGTTGCTGCGCAGCTGCGTCGGCGTCACGCCGTCGTCGGCGGCGACCGAGATCCCGTCGAGCTCGCCCTTCTTGCCGGCGAGCGCCTGGGCCGTCGGCAGCGTCGCGATCGCGACGGGATAGCCCGCGACCGACGACACGTCGCCGAACCGCGCGGCGCCGGTGAGCGTGTAGCGGCGCGCGCCCTCGGCGCCGACGATCTTCACGCTGTCGCCGAGCTTGAAGCCCTGCTCCTCGTACGTGTCCTGGTCGAGCCCGATCTCCGTGCGGTCGCGCGGCGCGCGCCCCGCGACGAACCGGAACTGCTCGAACGGCGCCGGCTGCAGCGACGAGACGAAGCTGCCGTTGCCGACCGCGTCGCCGTCGCGCTTGCGGATCGAGACGTCGCCGAAGATCGCGCCCGAGACGGACTTCACGCCGTCGGCAGCGCTGACCTTCGCCACCAGGCCGTCCTTCAGCGGTGGCGGGTCGGTCGAGAAGTCCGCGTCGGCCTTCCTCGAGGTGACCGCGACGTCGGTGCCGGTGTTCGCCTGCGCGAAGACCTCGGTGAACGAGCGGTTGATCGTGTCGGTGAAGATGTAGGTGCCGGCGATCATCGCGACGCCGAGCACGACCGCGAGCGCGGTCAGCGCCGTGCGCAGCGGGCGCGCGCGCAGGCCTCTGAGCGCGACGCGTCTCATGACGCGACGGCCTTCATGACGTCGAGGATCTCGTCGGCCGTGCCCGCGTGCACGTCGTGCGCGACGCGCCCGTCTTCGAGCACGATCAGGCGGTCCGCGTAGGCCGCGGCGGCCGCGTCGTGGGTGACCATGACGACGGTCTGGCCGAAGTCGTCGACCGCGCGGCGCAGCAGGTTCAGGACCTCCGCCGAGGCGTTGGAGTCGAGGTTGCCGGTCGGCTCGTCGGCGAAGACGACGGCGGGCTTGGAGACGAGCGCGCGGGCGACCGCGACGCGCTGCTGCTGGCCGCCCGACAGCTCGGACGGGCGGTGCGTGCGGCGGTCGCCGAGGCCGACGGCCTCGACGAGCGACTCGAGCCAGGCCGCGTCGGGCTTGCGCCCGGCGATCGTCAGCGGCAGGACGAGGTTCTCCTCGGCCGTGAGCACCGGCAGCAGGTTGAAGGCCTGGAACACGAACCCGACGCGATCGCGCCGCAGCTCGGTCAGGTGCTTGTCGTCGAGCGCGCCGAGCTCGACGCCGTCGAGCGAGACGGTCCCGCTCGTCGGCCGGTCGAGGCCGGCCATGAGGTGCATGAGCGTGGACTTGCCCGAGCCGGACGCGCCCATGATCGCGGTGAACCGGCCGCGCGCGATCTCGACGCTGACCCCGGCGAGGGCATCGACGGCGGCGGGTCCTTCGCCGTAGCGGCGATGAAGGTCAGTCGTGGAGACGATGGTTGTCATGCGACCAGCATGCCGTGCGCCACGCTGGCGAACCATCGGGGATCTCCCCTACGGGTTTCGCCTATTCGGCACCTACTGCCTGCGCGATCTCGTGGTAGGCCGCGACGGGATCCGGTGCGTTGAAGATCGCCGAGCCGGCGACGAACCACGTCGCGCCCGCGTCCGCGCACTCCTTGCCCGTCTTGGGGTTCACGCCGCCGTCGACCTCGATCGCGACGTCCGGGCCGAGTAACTCGCGCACGCGGCGGATCTTGTCGAGCTGCTTGGGCATGAACGCCTGCCCGCCCCAGCCGGGGTTGACGGTCATGATCAGCGCGAGGTCGAGGTCTCCGACCTGGGCGAAGTGGTCGGGTGGCGTGCCGGGACAGACGGTGAGGCCGGCCTTGCAGCCGAGGTCGCGGATCTTCGACAGCGTGAAGTCGAGGTGCGGCGTCGCCTCGACGTGGATCGTGATCCCGTCGGCGCCGGCCTTGGCGAACTCCTCGACGTGGCGCTCGGGGCGCTCGATCATGAGATGGACGTCGAGGTAGGCGTCGTCGGGCAGCGACTCGCGCAGCGCCGAGACGACCATCGGGCCGAACGTGATCGGCGGCACGAAATGACCGTCCATGACGTCGCAGTGGATGACCTTGCAGCCCTCGTCCATGATCATCTTCACGTGCTCGGCGAGCCGGGAGAAGTCGGCCGAGAGGATCGACGGGGTGACGTGGCGTTCTTTGAGCGGCACTGGGTCAGATCTCCTTGAGCATCGAGGCCGAGCACGCGTTGCAGGACAGGATCGCCGTCTTGGACATGCGCACGATCGTCGAGTGCTCGCCGCAGTCGGGGCACACCGAGCACAGCTCGAAGCGGTGCAGGCAGTACACGCAGCGATAGCGGCCAGCGAGGTTCGTCGGGCGCAACCAGGGCTCCTTGCAGTTCGGGCACACGGGGCCCAGGTCGGATTTCATGGCGCCCCCGCGGTCATGCGGTCAGACGGGCGATGTAGAAGCCGTCGGTGCGATCGCGGTGGGGCAGCACGAGCCGCGCAGACTCTAGCCGCAGGCTCGACGCGCCGGCCTGCTGCTCGTTCTCGCGCGGCGACAGCGTGCACGTCGCGTAGACGAGCGTGCCGCCGGGCTTGAGCGCGCGCGCTCCGGCTTCGAGGATCTCGCGCTGCGCCTGCGCCATCGTCTCGATCGCCTCGGGTGTGGTGCGCCAGCGCAGGTCGGGGTGGCTCTGCAGCGTGCCGAGCCCGCTGCAGGGCGGGTCGACGAGGACTCTGTCGAACGTGGCGGCGCTCTCGTAGCGCGCCGCGTCGCCGACCTCGACCGTGATGTTCGTCGCGTGCATCCGCTCGGCGGTGCGCTTGAGGGCCTGCGCCCGGCCTTGGTGGCGCTCGACGGCCACGATCTCCCCCTCGCCGTGCATGAGCGCCGCGAGGTGCGTCGTCTTGCCGCCGGGCGCGGCGCAGAGGTCGAGCACGCGCTCGCCGGGCTGCGGGTCGAGCGCTTGGCCGGCGAGCATGGCGGCGCGCGACTGCGTCGCGTAGGCGCCGGCGCGCCACAGCTCGTGGCCGTGGGCGTCGAACGGGCCATCGACGACGAGCGCCTCGGACAGCTCCTCGTCGGTGTGCGTTGCGACGGGCAGCTTCGCTTTGAGCTCGTCGCGGGTCGTGACAAGGGTGTTGGCACGCAGCGCGGTCTCGGCGGGCTCGTTGCCGCGCCTGAGAAGCGCCCGCGCGTCTTCGGCTCCGTAGGTCTTCCACCACAGGTGCACGAGCCAGGGCGGGTAGGAGTGCGCGATCGCGGCGCCCGCGGGGGTGTCGTCGGGCGGCAGGCGGGGCAGCTCTCTTGACGCTCGGCGGAGCACGGCGTTGACGAGCTTGTGCCCGCCGCCCGGGCCGTGCTTCGCGAGCTCGACCGACTCCCCCACGACCGCGTGCGCGCCGCCGCCGTCGAGGAACGCGAGCTGGTAGAGGCCGAGCCTCAGGGCGGCGGCGGTCGGCGGGTCGAGGTCGTCGACGGGCCGCGCGAGCTGCTCGATCATGTGGTCGAGGCTGAGCTTGCGCTGCACGGTGCCGAACGCGAGCTGCATCGCGAACGCGCGCTCGCGCGGCTCGAGGTCTTTGGCTTCCTTGTGGAAGGCGCGGTCGGCGTAGGCGCCCTGCTCGAACACCCTGCGTATCACGGCGAACGCGGCGCGGCGCGCAGGCGTCACGCGTGGGGTCGCGACTACCAGAGGACCGGCACGTCGTAGGCGCGAAGCACCGCGTCGGAGGAGACGATCGTCGCTCCTTCGATCCTGGCCTGGGCGATGAGCAGCCGGTCGAACGGATCGCCGTGATGGTGCGGAAGATGCTCCGCGGCAGCGGCATGGTCGATGCTGATCGGCAGCGGCTGCACGCCCCCCGCGAGCAGTGTCGCGGCGAGGTCGGCGGGCGTGTGGAGCTTGCCGATAGCGCGCTTGATCGCGGCTTCCCAGACGACCACAGCGCTCAGCAGCACGTAGTTGGATTCATCTCTCAGGTGCTTGGCCGCGGCGTCGCCGAGACGCTTGTCGTCGCTGAGCCACCAGATCGCAGCCTGCGTATCGAGCAGCAGCTTCAACGCAGGCCGAAGGCTTCGGCGATGTCGTCCGGTAGCTCGTCGAAGTCGTCGGCGATGTGCACCTGACCGCGCCATTTCCCGCGCAGCGACGCGAACGACGGCTTCGCCTGCTCCACCGGCACGAGCCTGGCGACGGGCTTGCCGTTGCGGGCGATGACGATGTCCTCTCCCGCCTGCGCGCGCTCCACGAGCTGGCTGAGCTTGGTCTTCGCCTCGTGCATGCCGACCTGGCTCATGCTCGCGATGCTAGCAGCCCTAGCTAAGTTAGCTAGGCGGGCAGTTTGTCGCCTATGACCCTCCATGAGGGCCTTATTCGACAAAGCCGTAGCCGCGGAGGTAGGCGGCGGCGTCCATCGGGCGCTTGCCGGGGGGCTGGACCTCGAGCAGCTCGAGGCCGCCGAGCATGAGCCGGCCTGCTTCGACGCGCAGCGGGCCGGCCGCGTCGGGCTCGCGGGGCGCGGCGCGCAGGACGCCGAGGAAGTCGCCGCCCGGGAGCCGGACTCGCGCGCCGATGTGCGGCGTCAGCGCGCGGACGTTGCGGTCGTTGACGGCGGCGGTGGCTTCGGGGTCGAGCGTGCGGTCGTCGGGACCGATCTTGGCGGCGTATGTCACGCCCTCCTCGGGCTGCTGCACCGGTGCGGGGCGCTCGTCGAGCGTGCGGATGAGCAGGTCCGCGCCGAGCTGCTCGAGGCGCGCGGCGAGCGTGCCGTACGTGTCGTCGGGGCGGATCGGCTCGGAGCCCGCGAGGTGGACGGGGCCCGTGTCGAAGCCGGCCTCGGTGAGCATCGTGCTGACGCCGGTCTCGGCGTCGCCCTCCATCATCGCCCGCTCGACGGGCGCCGCACCGCGCCAGCGCGGCAGCAGCGACGGGTGGACGTTGATGAGCTCGTGATCGGACAGCAGCGGCTCCTTGAGCAGCGCGCCGAACGCGCAGACCGCGACGACCTCCGGCTCCGCGGCGGCGATCCGGGCGCAGGCCACCGGCTCGTTGACGTTCGGCGGCTGGAAGAGCTCGAGGCCGAGCGCGCGGGCGGCGTGCGCGACGGGCGGCGCGGAGAGCTTCTGACCGCGGCCCGCCTTGCGATCGGGGCGCGTGACGACGAGCCGCGGGCGGTGGTCGGTGGCGGCGAGGCGGGTCAGCACCTCGGCCGCGAACGCCGACGTGCCGAGGAAGACCGTCCGCACCGGCTAGGCCGCGCTCGCGGCCTGCTCGGCTTCGCGCATCGCGCGCATCGCGGCCTTGCGCTGCTCGCGGCTCGTGCGGTCGAGGATGAGCACGCCGTCGAGGTGGTCGATCTCGTGCTGGATGACGCGCGCTTCGAGGCCGCTCGCCTCGACGACGAGGTCCTCCCCGTGCTCGTCCTTCGCGCGGACGAGCACGCCGACGGGGCGCTCGACGTCGACGTGCACCATTGGCAGGCTCAGGCAGCCTTCCTCGGCGATCTCCTCGTCGCGGCTGGACCACTCGATCTCGGGGTTGACGAGCGCGACGATCGGGCTGTCGGGCTCGACGCGATAGACGAGCAGGCGGTGCGAGATGCCGACCTGGGGCGCGGCGAGCCCGATCCCGAGCGCGTCGTGCATGAGGACCCGCATGCGGCCTACCTCGTCGCGCAGCGCGCCGTCGAAGCGCTCGACGGGCCGCGCCTTGGTGCGCAGGACCGGGTCGCCGAGCTGGCGCACCTGGGCGAGCGCGACGCGGCGGCGCTCGAGGACCTCCGGGTCCAGCGGCGGCGGCGCCTCGGGCTCCTCCTCGCGAAGCTCCTCGGGCGGTTCCTCGTCGGTCACGGCCATGGAACGGAGTCTAGATGCGCCGCGGCGCGGATCGAAGGCGGCGCGGCCGAGGGGCCCGCGCCCGGCTCGACGCGACGGCGAGCCGGCTACTGCGGGTCGACGTCGACGGAGTACGCGACGGTGCGGCGGGTGCGGTCGGCGGCGACCGCGGCGACCGCCGCGCCGGCCGCTCGCACCGCGGCCGCGCGATCGCCGGCCTTGATGACGAGCTGCGCACGCTCGCGCCCGCGCAGCCGGAACAGCGGCGCCGGCCCGAGCACCTGCGCGGACGCGACGTCGCCGAGCTCGGCACGCACGGCCTGCGCCGCCGCGCGCACGTCGGCAACCTGCGGCGCGGAGCAGACGATCCGGATGAGGTGTGAGAACGGCGGGTAGCGCAGCGCCTCGCGCCGCGCGAGCTCGCCTTCGAGGAACGCGTCCGCATCGTGGCGCGCGGCGGCGGCGATCGACGGCGCGTCGGGTGACAGCGTCTGCACGAGCACCCGCCCGCCGCCGGGCCCGCGGCCGGCGCGGCCGGCGAGCTGGGTGACGAGCGCGAACGTGCGCTCCTCCGCGCGGAAGTCGGGGAAGCGCAGCGTGCTGTCGGCGTCGACGACGACGCCGAGCGTGACGTCCGGGAAGTCGTGGCCCTTGGCGACCATCTGCGTCCCGACGAGGATCCCGCGTCCGGCGGCTTCGAAGCGACGCAGGAGCGCGCCTGCGTCCGCGACGTCAGCGTCCAAGCGGAAGACCTCGTGGCCGATCTGCTGCAGGTCGTGCTCGAGGCGCTCGGTCCCCGCGCCGTGGCGCGCCACGTTCATCGAGCCGCACTCGCCGCAGCGCTGGGGCATGCGCTCCCGATGGCCGCAGTGATGGCACGCGAGCGTGCCGTGCGAGCGGTGCAGCACGAGCGCGACGTCGCAGTGCGGGCACATCCAGGCGTGTCCGCACGAGCGGCAGTCGACGAAGTTCGACCATCCGCGGCGGTTGAGCAGGACGATGGCCTTGGGCGCGTCGACGAGTGCGTGGCTCGTGGTGGGGTGAAGCGCCCCCTGCGTCTGGCGCATGTCGACGATCTCGACCGGGGGGAGCGCCCGGGCATCGACCCGGCGTGGCAGGCGCACGCGACGTAGCGCGTGGACGGACTCGGGCCGCGGTGTCGCTGAGCCGGCGAGCAGCAGGGCGCCGGCTTCGCGCGCTCGCCGCGCGGCGACGTGCCGCGCGTCGTAGCGCGGGTCGCCCTCGTGCTTGTAGGAGGCGTCGTGCTCCTCGTCGAGGACGATGAGGCCGAGCCGCTCGATCGGCGCGAAGACCGCGGAGCGCGGTCCGATGCACACGCGCGCGGCGCCGCTGCGCAGGCGCGACCACTCGTCGTGGCGCTCGCCGGCCGAGAGCTTGGAGTGCAGCACCGCGACGGTGTCGCCGAAGCGGTCGGCGAAGCGGCTGACGATCTGCGGCGTGAGCCCGATCTCCGGCACGAGGACGATGACCCCGAGGCCCTGGTCGAGTGCGGTCGCGGCGGCGCGCAGGTAGATCTCGGTCTTGCCCGAGCCGGTGACGCCGTGCAGGAGCAGCGGCTCGGGCTCGTCGCGGTGCAGCTGCGCCTCGACCTCGCCGAGCACACGCACCTGGTCGGGCGTGAGCGAGGGTGGCTGCACGCGCCGCGCGCCGACCGCATCGTGGGTGACGTAGCGACGCACAGCGCGCCGCTCGAGCGTGACAAGGCCGCGGTCGGCGAGGCGTCGCAGCGCTGGAAGGTCGCCGCCGGCGGGGCGGGGCCCGCGGGCGACGAGGTCGTCGAGCAGCGCGCGCTGGCGGGCGGAAAGGGGGCGTGCGGAGGCCTCACCGCCGTCGGCCGCGGCCACGGTCGCCGACCCCGCGCCCCGCTCGGCCACGGCCGCAGAACCCGCACCCCCCTCGGCCACGGCCGCGGAGCCCGCGCTTCCCTCGGCCGCCGCTATGGTCGCCGCGCCACGCTCGTCCGCGCGCGCCGAGGCCGGGCCTGTCGCTGCCGCGGGCACGTCCGTCGCGACGTCCGCGGGATCGCGCGCGGCCGCCCACCACGCCACCTTCGCCCGTGCGCCGGGAGGCGGCGAGACGAGGGCCAGAGCGCGGGCGGGCGTCGAGCAGTACTCGCTCGCCATCCAGACGGCGAGCTCGACGAGGTCGGGCGGCAGGTCGTGGTCGAGGACGCGACGCGGCGCGACGAGGCGTTCGTCGGCGACGTCGGATCCCTCCGCGAGCCCCACGACGACCCCGACGACGTCGCGGTGGCCGAACGGCACGACGAGCACCGACCCGACGCGCACCCCCGCCGGGCGCAGGTAGTCAAACGGCCCGCGCAGCGCGCGGGCCGTCGTGATCGGCTCGACCTTGACGACGGGAGGCACCACGAGAGCATGCCTCACGCTCCGGCGTGGGCCGGTTCTTGCCGCTACCGGCCTCGGCCGCGCCTACCATCGGTGAGCGATGAGCGACAAGCCCGCCCGCACCCCGCCGCGGTCGCCGAGCGACCTGACCTCAGCGGCCACGCGCGTCGCGGAGATCGTCGCCGCCGCCGAGCGCGCCGCGGAGGAGCTGCGCGCCGCCGCCGAGCGGCGCGCCGCCGAGCGGATCGCCGAGGCGGAGCGTGCCGCGAACATGCGCGTGCAGGCCGCCGACGACGAAGCCGTGCAAGTGCGCGCCGACGCTCGCGACGAGGCCGACGACCTGCGCGCGCTCGCCGAGACCGAGGCGAAGAAGCTGCGCGACGAAGCCGCTCAACTCGCGCAAGAGGCGCGCGACAAGGCGGCGAGCACGGCCCGCGAGCTGCTCTCCGAGGCGCGGGCCGCCGCGCGCGAGGTCCTGCGCGACGGCGAGGAGATCAGCGGCAACCTGCGCGAGCTCGGCGACTCGCTACGGGCCAACGCCGAGCGGCTGCTGCGCGACGTCCGCCTGGCGCACGCCGAGCTCACCTCCCGCCTGGACCGCGCCGACCCCGACCGCTGGAACGGTGGCGGCTCGACCAGCCCCCGCATCGCCGCGGCGCCCGTAGCGCCCGCCGACGGCGCACCCGAGCTCGACGTCCCCGAGTTCATCCCGCGCGCCCGCGCCCGCCAGCGCCGCTGATCGAACCGTCCAACGTGCGAAGCAGGTTCGTACTGGTCATGCCACAGCTAGATCGACGGGATAGCCGCGGGCTGCAACGAGCTCGAATGCTGCTTCTTCCTGCCGATCGAGGAGTTCGAGCGACGCACCTTCGCCCATCTTCGGCTCGGGGCGGCGCGGAACGGCCAGCTCGTGGGTGTTAAGATGGCCGTCGATTACCCGCTTGGGGCTGTAGCTCAGCTGGGAGAGCGTTCGGCTGGCAGCCGAAAGGTCAGGGGTTCGAGCCCCCTCAGCTCCATCTCGCCAGAACCCAAATGGCGACGTTCGAACCGACGAGGGTGGGCAAACCCCAGGTCGCCGTGCATCCAGCGTGCGCTGGCGGAACCCGCGGCTCACACGCCCGTCGCGGATGCCGCATCGAGCGCGGCAGCGAGAGCCTCACGCTCCGGGGTGGTAAGGATAAGACCGGGCCTCGCCCGCCACCCGCTAACACCGAAGTCCCGGAGAAAGACGCCTCGGATCGGCTGCGCATCGAGATACTCGACGGGATGCCACCGCCAAGGAGGTCGGGCTCGGGACCGCTCTCGTGGTGGATCGGTTCCGGGTCGATGATCCGGGCGCGGCCGATGATCTCGCCACCGGGTACGAAGCGGACGAACACGATCATGTCCTTCCAAATTCGCCCGTGATGCGCAGTACTGGACCACCAATCGTCGTGCTCCGTGTGCCAGCCCAGGACCTCGTCCGGCGTCCACTCGGGATGCTACGAGCGGCCGACGCTGATGATCTGGGCGGCGGCAGGACGTGCCATCGGTGACGCCGATCTTGCCTGAGTACGCGGCGATACGCCAGCGCCGGCAGTCGTCCGGTCCACCAGGCAAACTAATGCCGAGCAGATGCCTGAGAAGATGCAGCCTCTCACGGCGTACGACCCGGACGGTCGTCCTGTCGTTCTTGACGGGGTGGGTTGGTCACACATCATCAGCGAGCATCGGGAACTGGCTGCACACCGGGGCGCGATTCTCAGCGCGGTCACCGACCCGACCACCGCGAGGACGATCTCAGGCCGGGAAGGGAACGCTTCTGGCGCGAGCGCGTCGGTCCGAGTCGGTGGCTCTTCGTGGTCGTAGACTTCGACGAGAGTCCAGCTCGCGTCGTGACTGCCTTCGGCCGCCGCGACGATCCGTCTGGCTGGTGGACGACATGACGGTCATCATCGGAAATCTCCGGTTCGACCACGCGACGTATGACGAGCGCGGCGATGTCCTCTACCTACATGCTGACAATCGCCGGGAGGCGGCGGAATCCGTCGGGACCCCTGAAGGTCATGCCGTCCGCTACGACGCCGCCGGCAAGGTGATCGGCATCACGATCATCAACGCGCGCTGGCTGCTAGACCGTGACGGCAAGATCAGCATCACGATCCCGGAGCGCATCGACATCAGCGCCGACGCGCTCGCACCAGCACTCGCCTCGCCGGCCGCGTAGCCTGCGGACTCGTCTGGCCGATGGCCGGTCGCTCACAACTCGCCTTGCCTGCTCCTCAGGCATCGCGCGATAGGCTCGTTCGTAGCGTCCGCGACTGACGCGCCGAACAGGATGGGTCTCCGACGCTGCCATGGCAGCGAGCGTCGCCTTCACCGAGGATCGCTTGACGCGATGCCCAAGCGTCTGTTCCACCCGCTGCAGGATGTCGGCAACGGCGAGCGACCCGTCGCTCATGCCCAAGACGGCGATGATCGCCGTCGTGACCGGCTCGCGAGGTGGCGCAACCCTTGATCCGCGGACCCGACCGACCAGGTCGCGCAACGAGCTCCGCTCGAACGCGCTTGGCGTCGGCAAGCACCAGCCTAGCCCGTTGGTTCGAACATGCGCCGGTTAGGCCCATTTCGCAGAACCTTCCGTGCGCTATTCGAATCCTCGCAGCACCGCTGGGGGTGTCGGTCGCACACCGCCCGCTGCTGATCGTTGCATCGGTGCCGATCGCACGGGCCGGCTCTTGGAGATCGTCGTCCTCGATGACGATCCGGAGGACGAGCCGATCGTGATCCACGCCATGCTGTTGCGATCCAAGTTCTACCCCTACCTGAGGTGAATCCGCATGCCCCGCACGCGTGAACAGCTCCAGCAGGCGCTGGCCGACACCGAGGCGTGGCTCGACCATCTCAGCCCCGAGACGCTCGCGTCACCCGGGTCGGACGCTTCGGACCTGCGCGCCATCGGCGAGGCGCTACGTGCCGTCGCGGCCAGCGACCTGAGCTTGGCGGACCAGGTCGCGAAGGCTCGCGAACGGTCGAACATGGACGCAGATCGCTGCAGTGCTCGGCGTCAGCAAACAGGCCGCGCGAGAGCGGTTCGGGGAGCCGGCACGCCGGTAGGCGAACCCGGTCTGAAGCCGAGGAGTCGGGATCCGGACCACGAGCGCGGCCGCCGCCGCGCCCAGGCACCTTTGGCCACGACGTGCCGCAAGCGGCATGGAGCCGACACGGCGGATGGTCACGTGGATCGTCGCCGAGACGCACGTACCGGCGGACACGCATCCGCTGTCGCACATGCACTCCGGCGCCGGGCCGTGGCAGAGCGCCCCGCCGCAGGAGGTCATCGACGAACGAGATCGGTGAGCCCGGCCACGCGGGCGTGACCGCTGGCACGTCGGTCTTGTGTCGGTGGGCGTCGCCCGTCGCGGGGACCGCGGCGTTCACGACGGCGCCAAGCGCGATCGACACGGTGCTCGGCGCCTATAGGGGGAGCGCGGTCAACGCCCGTGACGCCGAAGGCGTCCAACGACGACCAGGGCTTGGTTGGGCTGAGCGTGCTCAGACAGAGCTCGGTCCGTCGCCGTGCCCGCCGGGAAGGTGTACTCGATCGCCGCCGATGGCAAGGCCGGTGCGACCGGGGCGGTGACGCGAACGGGGTGCTGATTCCCGTGACCCTGCGGGGGTCGGTGGCGCGTCCGCGGCGCCGGTCGGCGCCCCGACCTCGGTGTCGGTCGCCGGGGGCGCGATGGGCCCACTGTTGAGCGGCCCGCTCCTGAAGGCGATCACCGCGTTGACACGGCGGGCGCCGGCCCCGGTGCTGGCGGCCCGAGCCGGTGCACGCCCGCGAGGTGGCGCACGCGCAGGGCCGCGCCTGTGTCCGTCCGCCGCCTGCGAGGCCGCACGCGACCTCGTGAGGTGAGCCGCCGAGCACGCTGCGTCCGGCCGTCGGATCAGCCGAAGAAGTGGTCTGCGCCCTGGCTGCGCACGGCGTTGTAGAACCCGTTCGCCCAGCTGTAGCAGTCGTTGCGGGCGCTGAGCACGACGTACTTGTCGACGCACCGGCGGCGCATCTCCGCGAGGAACCGCTGGTCGATCCACAGTCGCGTGGACTCGGTGACGGAGAGATGGTAGAAGCCCGCGCCGTAGTTGCGATAGCCGAAGTCGTGCAGCTGGCACGGCGCGTTGAACTCGGCGGCCGCGGCGGCGAGGAAGAAGTACGGAGCCGAGCACCCGTTGTCGGTCCAGTCAAACGTGTACGGACCCGCCTTGCTCAGCACGCTCTTCTTGTAGTTGACGAAGGACACGTAGTCCTTGTTCATGATCGTGTCGGCCTGCTGGCGAAGCGTGGCCGCGCCGGCCGTCGCCGGGCCGCCAGCAGCGACCGCGGCACCGGCGAGCAAGCATGCGACGGCCGTGCGCAGAACCCCGCGCGTCGTGAAACGTGTCATGGTGATCGAAGCCCCCTGTGGCCTGTTTGTGGTGACGGCGGACTGCCGTCGGCGCAAGCATCGGCAGCTTTGTTGTGAGGCTTTAGGGGGCGGCGACCGGTGACTGCAACCTACGGCGTCAGCGTCGACGCCGTGAACAGCAGCGTCTTCGAGTACGACCCCGTCCGCAGCGGCTCCGTGGCGGCGATCGGCTGCTTGAAGCCGATCGTGATCGGGTCGCTGGAGACCGGGCCGCCGTAGCTCAGCAGCGCGACCGTGCTCGCACCGAGCGGCGCGAACGGCGAGGCCGGGCCGCCCGACCGCGATGCCCGCACCTCCAGCGGCGACGCCAGCGCGTACGCGCCGTTGACGAGGTGACCCGGCGACGTCGCGCTCGGGTCCAGCACCGACAGCGTCGCGTCACCGCCCGTGCTCGTCAGCGACGCGGTGACGCTCGACGTGTAGTCCGCCGCCACACCCGGGACGAACGTCCCGAGGCTCGTCGAGCCCGACCCCAGCAGCAGCTCGAGCGACGGCGACACCGTGCCACCCACGCTCGTCGCCACCGGGTACTCGGTCGGGCCCGCGAACGTGTCGCTCTGCAGGTCGCCGGGATGGCAGTGATGCGGCGAGAAGAACGTGCTGTAGGGCACGCAGCGCCACATGCTCGGGTTCGTGTAGCTCGGCGCGATCCGCACGTTGGTCGCCTGCTCGAAGGCGTAGCCCGCCGCCAGGAGCTTGTCCTCACTGAAGGCGCCGCCGACGAACGTCACGCCGATCGGGTTGCGACCGGCACCGCCCGTGCCGTAGCCCGCCGGCACCGTCAGCACCGGGTACCCGGCCCGGTCGGCGATCCCGACCAGGCCGTTGCCGCTCGGAACCACGACGACGTCGAAGTCGTCGCTCGTGTCACCCGGCGTCCCGTTGTCGAGGATCGAGTCGACGACCGCCCGGTTGGACGCCTTGCCAGCGGCCTTGTCGGCCTCGTACGCGGCGCTCGTCGCCGGGTCGGAGAGGTCCACGGCCTGCGCGGCGGCGAGGTCGCCCTGCTGGAACTTCAGGCCCTCCTCGGGGTGGGCCGTGTTGTAGTCGATGATCTCCTGCAGCGACCCGGCGCCGTCCCCGGACGCATCGGCGAGGTACGCGTTGAGGTCGCGCTTGAACTCGCTCGCGACGATGCTCGGCGGGTTCGGGCTCGGCGTCTCGACCGTCTTGACGACGGTCGTCGCGCCAAGCGCCGTGATCGACGACAGCACGGCCGGGTACGGCGCCGTCGTGCTCGCGATCACCGCGACCCGCTTGCCGCTCAGCGCGGACGCCGACAGGGCGGCGAGGTAGTCCGGCACGGCGGGCACGCCCACCGTCGCCGGGTCGGCGGGGTCCGGCCCCGCGATCGCCTGCAGCTGCGCGGCCGCGTCGTACACCGTCCGCGCGATCGGGCCCGGCGAGTCCTGGGACTTCGCCACCCCCAGCACGCCCGCGCGGCTCACGCGCCCGACCGTCGGCTTCAGCGCGACCACGCCGTTGTTGCCGGCCGGCGTGATCATCTGCGCCGAGTCCGTCGACGTCTCCATGCCGACGGTCATCGCGGCCATGCCCGACGCCGCCGCCGCAGCAGCCCCGGCCGACGAGCCGCCCGGGTTGTTGTCGGTGTCGGACGGCAGCAGGACCTGGCCGGCGAGCGACGAGTAGCCCTCGGGCATGCTCGACGAGAACATGCCGCCGAGCTCGGAGACGTTCGTCTTGCCGAGGATGATCGCGCCAGCCGCCTTCAGCTTGGCCACGATCTTCGAGTCGGCCGCCGGCATCGAGTGCTGCAGCGCGATCGAGCCCGCCGTCGTCGGCAGCCCGTGCACGTCGATCGTGTCGTCGAGCAGCACGGGGATGCCGTGCAGCGGCCCGCGCGGGCCGCTCGTCACGCGCTCGGCGTCGAGCGCCTTCGCGTCGTTGATCGCGTTCGTGTTGACGTCGCGGACGGCCTGGATCGCCGGGCCCTCCGCGTTGGTCAGCGCGATCCGCGCGAGGTAGGCCTTCGTCAGCGTCTGCGCCGTGATCTCGCCGTTGGTCATGCGCGTCTGCAGGCTCCTCGCGGACTCCGAGTCCAGCGGGAACGACAGCGTCGGCGCCGCACCCCCGACCTGCGCCATGAGCTGCTCGTAGGTCGGGTTGCAGCCGCCGCGCGACGCGAACGGCGGCGCCGGGACCGTCTGCGCGCAGCGGTACATGCTCGGGTTGACCATGCTCGCCGGCCGGCGCAGGGACTTCGTCGCCTGCTCGACGACGTACGCGACCCCGATGAGGTTGCGCTCGCTGAGCTTGTTGCCGTGGATCGACACGCTCACCGGGCGGCGCGTCGTCGCGCTGTAGCCCATCGGGATCGTGAGCTGTGGCGTGCCGGCGGTCGCACCGCTCGGGACCGAGCCGAGGATCGCGAGCACCGGGTCCTCCGGCTGCGACGGGTCGGAGTTCGTGTACCTGATCATGTCGTCCATGGCCTTCCACTGGGCCGCCTTGCGGATCGGCATGGCAGCGCGGTAGGCCGTCTCGTTCGCGCCGCCCGGCGTGACGTCCGACAGCGCCGCGTTGGCGTGCGTGGCGTTGCCGAACTTCAGCGCCTCGTGCTCGTTGGCGAGGTTGTCGGCGACCTCCTCGACGAGGCTCTTGATCGGCGCCGACGGGCCGAGGCGCTTGTAGTACTCGTCGATGCCCTTGTGCTGCTGGTAGCCCGCCGGCAGGCCGGGCACCATCGGGACCGTCGTGGCCGGGCGCGGCACCATGATCGCGCCCGCCGCCACGAGCGCGTCGAACACGATCGCGGACGGGGTGCCCGGCGTGAACGTGCCGTTGTAGCCGATCTTCTCGCCGTCGACGAAGCTCGGATCGAGCGCCGACATGTAATTCGGCAGCGGGTCCGGCGCACGGGCGATCGAGTCGAAGACGTTCGGCCCGAAGAACGCCTGGTAGCCGAGCTCGTTGTCGCGATCGCGACCGGCGGTCGACTGCAGGTTCAAGGCGACGTTCTCGACGGAGCGCTCCATCGGCCCGGCGGTGTCCTGCGACGCCGAGATCGGGCCGATGCCGTAGCCGGGGACGAGGCCGACCGTCGGCCGCAGGCCGAAGAGGCCCTGCGCTTGGGACGGGCTGATGATCGAGCCCGACGTCTCGGTGCCGACGCCCAGCATCGACATCGACGCGGCCATGCCCGCGCCGGTGCCCGACGACGAGCCGCTCGGGCCCGCGTCGGTGTCAAGGCCGTTGAGGACCTGGCCCGTGAGGTTCGAGAAGCCGGAGTGCTGGTTGCCGAAGCTGTTGGCGTACTCCGACAGGCCGAGCTTGCCGAGGATCACGACGCCGCTCTCGCGCAGCTTCTTCGCAATGCCCGAGTCGGTCTCCGGGAACGAGTTGCGCAGCGAGTAGTTGCCGTTGGACGTGTACATGCCCTTCACGTCGATGAGGTCCTTGAGGATGATCGGCAGGCCGTGCGCGGGGCCGCGCAGATGGCCCGCCGCGCGCTCGGCGTCGAGCAGCGCGGCGTCCTTCAGCGCGTCCTTGTCGAGCTGCGTGAAGGCGTTGATGCCAGGGCCGCGCTTGTTCAGCGCGACGATCCTGTTGAGGTAGGCGCGCGCGAGCTGGACGGCGGTCAGCGTGCCGTCCGCCATCATCTGCTCGGCCTGCAGGCCGGTGAGATGCTCGAGGTCGAGCACGGGATCGGCGGCCGTCGCGGGCGCCACCGGCACGAGGGTCAAAGCGAGCACGGACGCGATGCCGGCGACGAGCGCGAGCAGGCGGCGGGTGGTGGTGCGGAACATGGGTCGTCGTCCTTGGGAGATGGGGTTAGGGAGTGCTCGTCGATGCCGTGAACAGCAGGGTCTTGGAGTAGCTGCCGCTGCGCAGCGCCTCCGCGGCGCCGATCGGCTGCTTGAAGCCGATCGTCACCGGGTCCTTCGAGACGGGTCCGCCGTAGCCGAGCAGCGCGACCGTCCCCGCGCCGAGCGGCGTGAACGGCGCGCCCGGTCCCCCGGTTCTCGTCGCGCGCACCTGCAGCGCCGACGCGAGCGAGTACGCGCCGTTGACGAGATGGCCCGGCGCCGTCGTGCTCGGGTCGAGCACCGACAGCGTCGCGTCGCCGCCGCTGCTGGTCACGAGCGCGGTCAGGCTCGCCGTGTAGTCGGCCGCAACCCCCGGGACGAACGTCCCGAGGCTCGTCGACGCTGCGCCGAGCGTGAGCTCGAGCGTCGCCGGGACCGTGCCGCCGATGCTCGTGGCCACCGGGTAGGCGGTCGGGCCCGCGGCGGTGTCGCTCTCGAGATCGCCAGGGTGGCAGTGATGCGGCGAGAAGAACGTGCTGTAGGGCACGCACCGCCACATGCTCGGGTTCGTGAAGCTCGGCGCCCGGCGGACGCTGGTCGCCTGCTCGTACGCGTAGCCGGCGGCGAGCAGCTTCGCCTCGTCGAACGCGCCCGCGACGAACGCGACGCCGATCGGGTTGCGGCCCGCGTTGCCGGTACCGAATCCGGCCGGCACCGTCAGCACGGGGTAGCCGGCGCGGTCGGCGATCCCGACCAGCGGGCTCGAGTTCGGGACGACGACGACCTCGGCGTCGTCGCTCGTGTCGCCGGGCGTGGCGTTGGTGAGGATCGCGTCGACGACCGCGCGGCTCGACGCCTGGCCCGCGGTCTTGTCGGACTCGTAGCTCGCGCCCGTCGCCGGGTCGCCGAGATCGACCGCTTGGGCGGCCAGAAGCTCGCCCTGCTGGTACTTCAGGCCCTCGACGGGGTTCGCAACGTTGTAGTCGATGATCTGCTGCAGCGACTTCGCGCCGGCGCCCGGGACGTCGGCGAGGTAGTCGTTCAGGTCGCGCTTGAGCTCGCTTACGACGATGCTCGGCGGGTTCGGGCTCGGCGTGCCGATCGTCGTGACGACGGGCGTCGCGCCGAGCCCCGCGAGCGCGGACACGACCGCGGGGTACGGCGCCGCCGCCCCGGAGATCACGGCGACCCGCTTGCCGCTCAGCGCGGTCAGCGAGAGCGCGGCGAGGTAGTCCGGCGGCGGGGGCGCACCGGCCGTCGCCGGGTCGCCGGGATCGCTGTCGGCGATCGCCTGCAGCTGGGCCGCCGCGTCGGCGACGGTCCGCGCGATCGGGCCCGGGGAGTCCTGCGAGCGCGCCACCGGCAGCACGCCCGTGCGGCTCACGCGCCCGACCGTCGGCTTGAGCGCCACGACGCCCGCAACGCCGGACGGCACGACCATCTGCGACCCGAGATCGGTCCCGGTCTCCATGCCGACGGTCATCGCCGCCATGCCCGTCGCGGTCGCCGCGGCCGACCCGGCCGACGATCCCGCCGGCGTCTTGTCGGCGTCCGACGCCATCAGGACCTGGCCGCCGAGCGACGAGTAGCCCTCGGGCATGTTCGCGTCGAACACGCCGTTGAGCTCGGAGACGTTCGTCTTGCCGAGGATGATCGCCCCGGCCGCCTTGAGCTTCGCCGCGATCGCGGAGTCCGCGGCGGGCCGCGAGTGCTGCAGCGCGATCGAGCCCGCGGTCGTCGGCAGGCCGCTCACGTCGACCGCGTCGTCGACGAGCACCGGGATGCCGTGCAGCGGGCCGCGCGCGCCGCTCGTCGTGCGCTCGGCGTCGAGCGCGGCCGCCTCGGCGATCGCGTTCGGGTTCAGAGCGCGGGCCGCCTGGATCGCGGGACCCTCGGCGTTCGCGAGCGCGATCCGCGCGAGGTAGGCCTTCGTCAGCGTCTGCGCGCTGAGCGAGCCGGCGGTCATGCGCGCCTGCAGGCTCGCGGCGGACTCGGTCTCGAGCGAGAAGCCCAGCGCCGGCGCGCTGCCGACCTTGTCCATCACGCTGTCGTAGTCCGGGTTGCAGCCGCCGCGCGCGGCGAACGGCGGCGCCGGGACCGTCTTCGCGCAGCGGTACATGCTCGGGTTCAGCTCGGAGACGGGCTGGCGCTTGTGCGTCGCCTGCTCGACGACGTACGCGACCCCGATGAGGTTGCGCTCGTCGTAGGCGCCGCCGTGGACGGAGACGAACATCGTCCGGCGCTGCGTCGCGTTGTAGCCCATCGGAATCGTGAGCTGCGGATAGCCGGCGCGCGCGCCGTTGGCGACCGTCCCGAGGATCGCGATGAAGTCGTCGCCCGGGTTCATCGGCGAGTCGTTCTGCAGCATCCGGTCGATGCCCGAGTGGCTGAGGATCTTGCCCTGCGTGAGGCTGTCGCGGTAGGCGATCGACGCGGCGGAGCCGGGGCTGATGTCGATCGCCTGCGAGGCGGCGTGGTTGCCGTTTGAGAACTTCAGCGCCTCGTGCTCGTTTGCGGTGTTGTCGGCGATCTCCTCGGCGAGGGAGTGGATCGGCGCGAGCGGCCCGAGGTGCGCGTAGTAGCGGTCGATGTCGCGGTGCGCCTCGTAGCTCAGGATCGAGCCGGGCACGCCCGCGGGGCTGATCACGGGGCGCTCGACCATGATCGCGCCCGCGGCGACGAGCGCGTCGTAGGCCTCCTTCAGCGGCGTCCCGGGCGTGAGCGTGCCGTTCCAGCCGATCCGCTTGCCCCGGACGAAGTCGGCGTCCAGCGCCGACAGGTAGTCGGGCACCGTGGCCGGCTGCGGCGGGATGATCGTGTCGTCGTCGACGCCCGGCCCCCAGATGCCGTCGTAGCTTGACTCGGGGTCCATGCCGGCGATCGACTGCAGCGTCAGCGCCGCGTTGGAGACGCTGCGGTCCATCGGCCCCGCGGTGTCCTGCGACGCGGAGATCGGCGCGATGCCGACGCCCGGCACGAGCCCGACCGTGGGCCGCAGCCCGACGAGGCTCTGCGTCTGCGACGGGCCGATGATCGAGCCGGACGTCTCGGTGCCGATCGTGAGCATCGACAGCGCGGCCGCGCCCGCCGTGCCCGAGCCCGACGACGAGCCGCTCGGGTTCTGGTCGGCGTCGAGCGCGTTGATGACCTGGCCCGTGAGGTTGCCGAAGCCCGAGGGCTGGCTGCCGAAGAAGTTCGCGTACTCCGACAGGCCGAGCTTGCCGAGGATCACGACGCCGCGCTCGCGCAGCTTCTCGGCCACGCCGGAGTCCTCGGCGGGGAACGAGTTGCGCAGCGAGTAGTTGCCGGCCGACGTGTACATCCCCTTCACGTCGATGAGGTCCTTGAGGAGGATCGGCAGCCCGTGCGCCGGCCCGCGGAGGTGGCCGTCCCTGCGCTCCTGGTCGAGCAGCGCCGCGTCCTTCAGCGCGTCCTTGTTGAGCTGGGTGACCGCGTTGAGCCCCGGCCCGCGCTTGTTCAGCGCCGCGATCCGGTTGATGTACGCCCGTGTGAGCTGCACGGACGTCAGGTCGCCGTCCTGCATCAGCTTCTCGGCCTGCAGCCCGGTCAGGCGCTCGAGGTCGAGCACCGGGTCGGCGGCGGACGCGGTCGGAGCCGCGGCGGCGAGGATGCTCGCGGCGGCGACGAGCAGGCGGGCGATCGGGGCGCGGGTCATCGTGGTCCTCTCAGCGGATGCGCAGCCGGCGGGTCGTGGTGAGGACCGGCTTGCCGGCCTGAAACAGCGAGACGCGCACCCGGTAGCTGCCCTTCGGCAGCCCTTTCGCCGCGCCCAGCGGGAGGTCGACCGTCGCGCCCGGCACGATCCGCTTGTCGGCGATCGAGATCGTGCGCGACCCGCGCGAGCCGCTCACGCGAGCCGTGCCGCGCACCGGGTCGACGGTGTTGCCGGTGTTGCGCAGCGCGACCTTGATCGCGCGCTTGGCGCCCTTGCCGGTCACCCGCGGGGAGCTGAGCCTCACGCGCAGCGTGCGCCGGGTCGCCGCCGGGTTCAGGCGCATGCTGCCGACGAGCCGGTACGCGGCGACGATGCCGCTGCGCTTCTTGGGCTTCGGCGGCTTGCCGACGATCTCCATGGCGCCGTACAGCGAGCCGCCCGCCGGCGCGCGCGCGAGCGTGAAGGCGACGGCGCGCCGCGCGCCCGGCGCGAGCGAGAACGAGCCCGCGCTGACTCGCACCTGCTTGCCCAGCGTCCTGCGCCGATCCGGCGCGACGGCGCCGCTGCGCGCCTGGCGCCACGGTCGGGCCGCCACGGTGATCGCCAGCGGAGCGCTCGTCGTGTTCGTGACCTCGATCGAGCCGACGGCGCCGGGCGCGGCCAGGTGCTCGAGGATCGCGGGCGAGATCGACAGGCCGCCCGCAGCGAGGGCCTGCGGCAGCGCGACGCCGGCCAGCATGACGGCGGCGAGCGCGAGGGTGAACGTCCGTTTCATCGTGGGTCCAATCCGATCTGCGGGTCTCTATGAGGGGGCACGCGGTCAGGGGGTTTGCGTGGAGGCGGTGACGAGCACGGTCTTCGCGTATGGGCCGCCGCGCAGCGCGGCGGCGGTCGTGCGCTGGCGCAGCCGGATGACGGTCCGCCGCCCGGCGAGCACGTCGCTCCAGCGCATGAGCAGCGGCCCTAGCGGGTCGTCGAGCGGCTGGAACGTCGCGCTGCCGGCCGCCGCCTGCAGCGGGTCGCCGAGCATGCGCGCGCCGGCGGTGAGGTGGCCCCTGCGCGCCGTCGCGTCCGTGTCGCCGTCGGCGATGCTGAGCTGCACCGGCGCGTCGGAGGCGGTGATCGTCGCGCCGAGGGTGGCCTGCGAGACGCCGGTCGCAGAGGGGAACGCCGCGAGGGCGGGCGGCGCGTCGATGCCGAGCTCGAGGTAGCTCGGCACGCTGCCGCCGACCTCGGTGCCGGGCTCCTGCGCGACGGCGGCCGCCGGGCCGAGCCCCGCCAACGCGGCGAGCGTCCCGGCGAGGACCGCTGCGCACCGCGGGCGGGTGGGGCAGCGGGCGAGCCGAGCCGTCATCGCGACGCCACCCGCGGCCGCGCGACCGCGATGCGAATGCTGACGCGGGCGGTCGTGCCGTCGGTCGAGCGATGGCGGAAGCGGACGATCCTCGACGTCGGGTAGCGCAACAGGACCGAGACGACGCCCTTGCTCTTCAGCGTCACGCCCCCGTCGCTGCGGATCCTCGTCCCGATGATGCTGAGGATCTCGACGGCGGTGCCGCGCGGCGCGGCGGTGCGGCGGCCGGCGACCAGGCACGTCAGCCGGCCGCTGAAGCGGTAGGCGAGGCTGCGGCTCAGCACGGGGACGCCGCGGACCGTGCGCAGCGGGCGCTGGCTCAGCATCATCGACAGCCGCGGCTTGGCGCAGGCCGGCCCTGGCGTGGCGCCGGCGCCGGCGCCGGTGTTGCCGGGCGCACCGCCGGAGCCGGGGCCGCCCGCGCCGCCCTGGCCGCCCCCGCCGGCCGCGGGGACGGCCCCCGTGCCGAGGGTCAGCGTTGCCTGGTTGCTCGCGGGCACGATCGTGTTGCGGACCGTGATCTGCTCGTCGGCGACGGTCGACTCGTTGCCGGCCGCGTCACGCACGACGACCTGCAGCCGGTGGGCGCCGTCGGGGACGCGCGTCGTGTCGACGCCGAGGCGCGCGCCGGCCACCGACGACGGGCAGCCGCCGCCCGCCGCCAGGTCGATCGTCGCGTCCTGCGGCGACAGCTCCGCACAGGCCGCGCCGCCGAGGTCTGCGACCGCGACGAGCGCGCCGTCGAGCGTCGCACGCGCGCTGGCGAGGCCGAGTCCGCCGTCGCTTGCGAACAGCGACAGGCTCAGCGTCCCGGCAGCCGGGCTCGAGACGCCGCCGACCGCGCCGAGCGGCGCCGCGATGTCGCTCACCCGCAGCGCGATCGAGCTCGCGTCGACACCGAGCGCGTCCGCGGTCGCCGGAGCGCAGCGCTCGGGCTGCGCCTTGGAGCACAGCACGCCGAAGCGCACGTACGTGCCACCGGCCGCGACGTCGAGCACGCCGTCCAGCGCGACGTTGGAAGCGTCCTCCACGCTCGCGCGCTCGAGCGTCGCCGCGGAGGTCTGGGTCACGTAGGACTGTCCGCCGCCCGGCACGGGCGTGCCGCCGAAGCCGCTCGTGCGGCGCGCGAGCCGCGCCGACTCGAGCGTCACGGAGCTCGGCACGTCAAAGCGCCAGAACGCCTGCGAGCCGCCCGCGGGGTCGGCGCGCGTGAACGTTGCCCGCAGCCCGCCGTCGCCGATCGCCGAGACCGGCGACGCGCAGCCCGCGCCGTAGGACGTGATGACGCCGTCGCCGAACGTCGCCGCGACCAGCGGCTGGACCCCGAGCGCCTGGCCGCCGGGCCCGTGGCACGCCCACAGCGTCGCCTCGCCCGCCGCCGCGCTCGGCGCGAGGGCGAGTGCGGCCGCGACCGCCAGCGCGGCGA
Organism: uncultured Actinomycetes bacterium; assembly: GCA_963743055.1. Classification (GTDB taxonomy): domain Bacteria; phylum Actinomycetota; class Thermoleophilia; order Solirubrobacterales; family Solirubrobacteraceae; genus CADCVQ01. Next base: position 376,817 of record CAVUOK010000015.1, read on the forward strand.
CGGCGACGGCGCAGCCCGGCCCGCCGCTGCGACGCCGCATCACGGCGCCGTCGAGGAGAGGGTGAACAGGACGGTCTTCGCGTAGCTGCCGGTGCGCAGCGGCTCGGCGCTCGAGATCGACTGCTTGAACGTGACGGCGACCGGGTCGCCGACGACCGGGACGGGGAAGGCCTGCAGGGCGAGCGGGGCCGCGCTCGATCCGATCGGCGCGAACGCACCGCTGCCGGCGCGCGCGGACAGCGGCGAGAGCAGCGCGCGGTCGCCGTTGACGAGATGTCCCGTGGCGACGGAGCTCGGATCCGAGACCGTCAGCGTCGCATCGCCGGTGCTGTGCGTGACGCCGAGCGCGACGCTCGTCGTGTAGTCCTCGGTCACGCCCGGGATGAACGTCCCGAAGGTCGACGACGGTGACGAGATCGTCAGCCCGAGCGTCGGCGGCACGGTCCCCGAGACCGTCCCGGGGACGGTCGTGGAGAGGATGTGGCCGCTGCCGGCCAGCGCCGCGACGAGCGGCCCGCCGGCGCCGGGAGCCGTGTAGCCCACGGTCAGCGCGCCCGCCTGCGGCCCCTCCCCCGCCGGAGCGAAGCGCACGACGATCGTGCAGCTCGCGCCGGCGGCGAGCGTCGACGGGGCGGTGCAGACGTTCGGCGCGGAGACGATCGAGAAGCCCGCGCCGCCGGTCAGCCCGATCGCCCCGATCGCCACCGGGTTCTGCCCGCTGTTGGTCAGCGTGAACGACCGCGTCGCCTCGTAGCCGGCGAGGATCGTGCCCGCGTCCCAGCTGAGCGGAGCGAGCGTCGCCGCCTCGTATCCGGCCGGGACCGGCACGACGACATGCCGGGCGGTCGTCGACGTCTGATCGGACGAGTCGGTGATCGTCGCGACGAACGTGTGCGTGGCGCCGATGTCGGCGTACGCCGGCGTCCAGCTGAACTCGTACGGCGCCGCCGCGTCGGTCCCGAGCGGCGCGCCGTCGAGTGTCAACGCGACCGACTTGACGGCCACGTCGTCGCTCGCGACCACGGTCGGCGTGATCGTCTGGCCGACGGCGACGTCGTCTCCCTCGGCAGGATCGACGAAAGCGCCCGTCGGCGGAGCGTCCGCTACGACGGCCGGCACGGTCAGCGGTGGCGGCGGCGCGGCGAGCGGCGTGCCGAGCTCGACGCCCGAGCCGGCCTCACCCGCGACGGGGTCGCAGCCGGGGTTGCCCGGGCCGGCGGCGCAGCCCCACCAGTTGCCCTCCGCGGCCACCGGGCCGAGCCGCGCGTCGCGCACTCCCCACGGTCGCGGCGCCGTGTTCGCGATGTCGGCGTTGACGAGCCCGAAGCCGTTGCCGGTGATCGAGCTGGCGCCGAGCGAGAACGCCCGCACGGCCGGGTTCGACGGATCGGGACCCGTCTCGGCATCGGTCAGCAGGACGCCGGCCGACTTGCGCGCGTCCGGCGTGAAGCTGTGGTCGACGATCTCCGAGCCCGAGATCGCGCCGCGCGAGCCGGCGTGGTAGCGGACGCCGGTCTGCGGGATCGTCGCGTCGGGGCCCGCGCCCGCGACCCGCGTGCCGCGCACGTAGCCGTACTCGAGGATCCCCGAGCGCAGCGTGTTCGCGGCGGCGCCGTCGACTCCGCGTGCGCCGTCGAACAGGATGCCGCCGGACTGATAGCCCGTCACGAGGCTGCCGGCGATCGTCAGCTCGCGGCGCACGGCCGCCTCGCTCGCGCCCTGGATCGAGTTGGTCATGATCACGCCCCAGCCGTGTGGCTGGGCGGCGAGCTCGGTCGCGTCGGCCGCGCGCTTGAGCGGGCCGATCACGCTGCCCGAGATCCGGCCGGAGGTGTTGAAGAACGCGACCCCGGCCTCGGCGTAGATGTCCGGCGAGGTGACCGTCACGCCGGAGATGTCCACGAAGTTCTCGGTGTAGTCGCTCGAGCCGCCGGACTGGCGGTTGACCTGGATGACCGCGCCGCCACCGTCGCGCAGGTACGGGGCGGTGCCGGCGAGCGACGGCGCCGCGCTCGCGGCCGGCCGGATCGTGACCTTGCCGGCACCCGCGCCGCGGATCGTCAGAGGCTTGTTGATGAGCAGCGCGGCCTTCGAGCCGGCCTGCGCGGGGCTGTTCGCCGAGCTCGGCGTGCTGGTGACCTCGGCGTAGTCGCCGGCGCAGACGACGACGGTGTCCCACGGCGCCGCCTGGTTGATCGCGGCCTGGATCGTCGTGAAGCCCGCGCTCGGGCACTGCGCGCCATCGTCGTCGACGCTCCACGTAGAGGCCTGCGCGGCCGCGGCGGGAGCGAGCAGCGCGAGGACGGCGGCGGCGCCGAGCGCCCGGATGCGGCGGCGCGCGATCATCGGACCCTCAGCGTCTTGACGGCGGTGGTGGCTCGCTGGCGGCCGGCCGCGTCGATCGCCCGCAGGTCGAGCTTGTATGTGCCCGTGGCGAGCGCGCGCGAGAGCCTCAGCGTCCAGCGGCTCGTGCCGCGGGCGGCGAGGCCGACCTTGCTCGAACACGGCAGCGCCTTGCCGAGCGTGCCGTCGATCCGCGCGAAGCGACAGCCCTTGCCGGCGCGCTTGTAGAGGCGCACGACCACCGTCTTGACGGCGCTCGCGCAGCCGGCGGCACGGCCGGCGACCGTGAGGCGACGGCCCTTCAAGCGCGTCAACGTCACGCGCGCCGTCGGGCACGGCGCGCCCGCGGTCTTCGCCCCGGGGGTCGCGACCCGGACGATGTCGGGCACCGAGCCCGCGGCGGCGCGCGGCGCGCTCTCGACGATCCTCGCCGCGATGTCCGCGGCCATCTGGTCGCGCAGCGCGGTCGGGCCCGTGACGGACTCCTGGAAGCGCACGTCCGCGAGCTCGATCGAGCCGGTCGCCGGCTTGCCCGGACCGCCGAAGCGCAGCTCGAGCTTGCTGACGTGCGTGAGGTCGACGCCCTGGACGGCGAAGTCGCCGAGCGGCACGCGCACCGAGTTGAGGACGACGTGGACGCGGGTCGTGATGTTGCCGACCGTCGGGTGCAGCGCCGTGCCGTAGCGCGGGCTCGCCGCCGAGACCGTGCCGGCGTGGCCGGCCTTGTCCGTCAGCACGATGTCGAAGTCCTGCGTCGTCGCCGCCGGGTCGTAGAGGCCGAGCGGCGCGCGCGCCGGGTTGCGCGGATCGAAGAAGTTCACCGCCGCGCCCAGCGTCAGCGACTTGAAGGCGCTGACGTCCGAGCTCGCGGCCGGGATGCGCGTCGACAGCGACGCGGGCGCGTCCCAGGCCAGCGCGTACTGCAGGCCGTAGGAGTGGTTGACGGGCGCGCTCTCGCGCGCACCGCTTTGGCCGCCCAGGCCGCCGGCCGCCGGCAGCGGGCACGCCTTGGCCGCCGTCGGCAACCCGGTCTCGCCGACGGCGGTCGGGGTGAAGTGGGTCGGCTCGGGGTTGCACCAGTCATAGCCGCCGGCCGTCGTGGCTGGCAGCGGCGACACGCCGCCGCCCGCGAGGTAGGGGTTGCTGAAGCCGCTGCCGGTGATCGCCGTCCCGAGCGAGCTCACGGTCAGCGGCTGGTCGGTGTCCGGGCGGATGACGTCGATCCGCTCGGCCGGCGGGGCGAAGTAGTCCTGCTGGAAGCGGTCGAAGCAGGAGATCCGCGTGCCGGCCGGCGTGAGCGAGGGACAGGCTGTCGCCGGCAGCTGCGGCGTGACGCCGTCCTGGCTCAGCTCGCCGGTCTCGATCGGGTCGAACGCGAGCTCCGAGCCGACGTAGCGGCGGAAGAAGCTCGCCATGACCGCGAGCCCGGCCTTCTCCTGGTCGCCCATCAGCGCGGGGTCGCCGGAGAAGTAGGTGTCGAGCGCCGGGTCGGCGTTGTTGCGGACGTACGAGCCGCCGCCGAGCCGGATGCTCGTCGGGTTGGGCACCGCCGGGTTGCCGCCGGCCGCGTTCGTCGTGTTGAACGAGCACGCGGGGTCGCCCGCCGTGTTGGCGTCGTCGCCGTCGACGAACCACTCGCTGTTGAAGTAGTTGTGGTTGGCGCCGTGGAGCATCGCCTGGATGCGCGGGTACGGGTCGCCGGGCGCGACGTACTGGCTGCGCTCGTAGAAGCGCGTGCCCTGGAGGTTGGACACGTCGCCGTCGCAGTAGCCGATGTACGTCATGTACGCCGAGCCGTACGGCGCGCGCCGCTCGTAGTCCGTGGGAGCGAGCGAGATGACGCCGCGCAGGCCGGGATAGCGCCGGCCGGGCGCCGGGCGCGTGCGGTTGAAGTCCATGAAGCTCGTGACCGCGTCGCCGCCGCGCGAGTGGCCCATCATCCCGATGCGGCCGAAGTCGAGCTTGCCGACGAGCTGCGCGCCGATGTTGTGATCGGCGTCGACGACGGTCGGCGCCGCGTTGGCGTCCCACAGCGCGTCGAGCACCGCGGCGATCATGAGCCGGCGCTGGTGCATGCCCCGCGCCGTGCCGTCCTGGTAGAAGATCAGCTGGTCCTGGTCGACCGAGAAGACCGTGTAGCCCCAGCTCGCGAGGTTCTCGCCGAGGTAGGCGTAGCCGGTGTCGCTGCGGCTGAAGATCGTGCAGTTCGGCGCCGGCGAAGGTGTGTTGACCCGGCAGCTCAGTGGTTGCCGTGGACGAGGACGATGATCGGCGAGCCGCTCGCGCGCTCGGCGGGGTAGTACAGCGAGCCGCGCACCTGCAGCGTGACCGCCGACGACGAGCTCGTGCCGGGGGTGACCGTCCCGCCGCCGGCGCCCGTGCCGGGGGTGCCGGGGTTGCCGCCGCCCGCCGACGGCTCCTGCAAGGCCACCGTGCCGGCCTTGACCGGGTTGACCGTGACCGGCGTGTACGTCCCGCGGGCCATGGGGTCGGGTGCGACCGCGAGCGCTGCGGCGGGCGCGACCGCGAGCAGCCAGCACGTAGCGACGATGGCCAAGGCGGCCGTGCGAACAGGCATGGAGGAGCGCTTCACCGACCCCGTTGTCGAATGGTTGACGACCTGCGGACGCGAGCGAGCAGCGCTGGTGCCGTTCAGGTTCCAGCGCTCACTCCATCCGATCGTTTGCCGCTCCCCGCGGCTCCCCCGTTCGGACTCCCCTGATCCGCGGCCTATCCTGCACGCCGTCCGCGGCGATGGACATGGCCTCGCGGTCCCAACCTGACCCCGGCCGGTTGGCCCGCCGGGCCACTAGGTCCTTTCTCGGACCGGTCGCCTCTCAGGTCAGCGCGGCAGCGCGGTGACGATCAGGTTGTCGCGGTAGTGGCCGAGCTGCGTGTTGAACGGCCCGCCGCACGTCACGAGCACGAGCCGGCGCCGGCCGGTGCGCGTGTAGATGCTCGCGGGCAGGGCGGCCTTGCGGACGCGCTGCATCGTCGTGACGCGGTACTCGCGGACCTTGCCGTCGTCGGAGGTGACGGTGATCGTGTCGCCGCGGCGCGCGTTCTTCAGGCCGTAGAAGGCGCCCGCGCCGCGCTTGGCGCTGTCGATGTGGCCGGCCAGCAGGATCGCGCCGTTCGCCGAGCCGGGCGCCGCGCCGTCGCGCCACCAGCCGACCCGGTCGATGTCCTTGGGGATCGCGAGCGCGCCCGAGCGGGTGTCGATGTCGACGCTGTAGACGCGCGCGTCGATGCCGCGCGAGGCGAGCCGCACGCGCGTCGGCGTCGCCGTGCTCGCCTGCGCGGCGAGCGGCGTGAGGGCGGGCGCGGGGCTGATGCGCGACGCGGGCGCCGGGGTCGCGGCGCGCGGGGCGGCGGCCGGGGCCGGGGCCGGCGTCGCGTGGATCACCGGGTCGCCGCGGCCGGTGAGGATGAGCGGCGACGCGAGCGACGTCTCGACCTCCTCGCCGCAGGCGGTCTCGGTCGCCGTGACGCTCGCGGTTCCCACGATCCGCTCGCGGTAGGTGTAGAAGCCCGCGCGGCTGAGCTTGACCTTCGCCGAGTCGGTCTCGCCGTCGCCCGCGACGTCGACGGTCCCCTTCCACAGCGGCGTCCCGCCGCAGTCGATCGCCGCGCGCGAGGCGAACGGGCCGAACAGTCGCACCTCGATCGTGGCCGGCGTCTGGCCGAGGCCGGTCACCTTGATGCGGTCGGAGATCGACGAGCCCGGCCGCACGACGGCGTCCGAGACGACCGTCGTGACCGCCGGCTTGGCGCGCACGAACGTCGTCTCGGTGGCCTCGCCGCAGGCGGTCGTCGCGCCGTCGAACGCGTTCGTGGCGGCGATCGACTCCACGTACGTGTAGTAGCCGGCCTTGGTCAGGGTCGTCGGGGCGCTGACGTAGCTGCCGTCGCCGGCGATCGGCAGCGCGGACGTCGCGACGGGCGCGCCGTCGCAGCGGATCTCGGCGCGCGACGCGAACGGGCCGTAGAGCGCGACGTTGACCGCCGCGGTCAGCGCGCCCATCCCCGTCACCACCACCGTGTCGGTGATCGCCGCTCCCGGCGCGGCCTCCTGCGCAGAGACCTGCGTCCTGATCTGCGGCTTGCCGCGGACGATCGTCGTCTCGGGCTCGGCGGCGCACGGCGTCTCGACGGCGCGGACGAAGTCGCTTGCCGGGATCGACTCGCGGTACGTGTAGAAGCCGGGGACGGTGAGCGTCACGGGGTCGGTGGCGTACGACCCGTCGGCGGTGGCGGCGAAGCTCCCCGTCCAGAACGGCGGGGCGGCGCAGGTCATCTTGTCGGCCGCCGGGTACGGGCCGAACAGGCTCGCGGCGACCGTCACGCTCTCCCCCGCGAGGCCGGTCACCGCGACCGTGTCCGTCACGGCGCTCCCGGCGAGCGTCGTCTGCGAGCTCACCTGCGTGACGACCGCGGGCTGCGTCTCGACCTTGAACGTCTCCGCCGGTACCGCGCACGGCGTCGTCAGGCCGGTCACGTCGTCGGTGCTCGGGATCGTGAGCTGATAGCCGTACCAGCCCGGCCCCGGCGCGACGAGCTGCGGGGTCATCGACGGCCCGGCGCCGGTCTCGTAGGACGCCACCGCGAGCGGCGGGCCGGTGCATGAGATCGCGGCCTGCGAGCGGGCCGGGCCGTACAGCCGCACCTCGACCTTGCCGCGCCAGCCGCCGTATGCGCCGCCGATCGTGACGCTGTCGCGGCTCGGCTGGCCGACCAGCATCGTGGCGGGCGTCGCGGTCGTCGTGACGGTGAGCTGCGCGGGTCGCACGTCCGCAGTCGCGGTGGCGCTGACCGACGCCGACGCGGGCGTGGCGAGCCGCTGGCCGTTGCGCGCCGCGTCCTTGCGCGCCGGGACGTAGATCTTCGGCCGGCCCGCCGCGAGCTGGCCGCTGGTCGCGGTGACGCGCACGCCGCCCTTGGCGTCGCGGGGGATGAAGGACGGCTTGGCGACGCCGTCGTCGCCGGTGTCGATCTTCGCCGGCAGGCCGGTCGCGCCCTCGGCCTGCAGCGTGACCTGCGCGTTGGGCACGACGCGCCCGGATGCCGTGAGCAACCGCACCTCGAGCGTGGCCTTGCGGCGCACGGGCAGGCTCTTGGGCAGCTTGAGCTCGACGCGGTAGGGGCCGGCGAAGCGCTCGGCGTCGCGCTCGATGCGAGCGAGGGCCGAGCGGATCGCCTCCCCGCCTGCGGAGCGGTCGACCTCGCCCGGCGCGCCGTCGCCCATGAGGCGGTGCACGTACAGCATCACCGCGCCCTGGCCGACCTTCTTGGTCGTGCGCCCGAAGTTCCACATCGCGTAGTTCATCCGGCGCAGGCTCTCCGGGGACACGCGATCGCCGTCGCGGTTTCGCAGCTCGCCGGACTCCACGAGCTCGTAGTCGTACGCCCGGCCCGGATACCAGAAGCGCAGGTCCAAGCAGAACGCGGCGCCGTCGACGCCCTCGATCGCGCCGCGGTAGTCGCCGAACCAGCGCACGCCGAAGCGGTAGGTCTTGTACTCGCCGACGCCGGTCGTGTTGCAGCTGTCGCGCCCGCCGCGCGAGCACGGATCGTTCTGATTGGGCGGCTCCGCGGCTTGCGCCGCCGCCGGCACCAGCGCCGCAGCGACCATCAGCGTGATGAGAAGGCGACGCACCGCCTGCTTCCTACCAGACTGCGGCGGGCGGGGCTAGGACTGAACGCTCGCGGGCACCCCGCGCCTCAGTCGTCGCGCGGGGTCATCTCCAGCCGCCAGCGCACGTCCGTGCGGCCCTTCAGGCCGAGCTTGGCGAGCTGGTTGTACTCCTGCGAGCGCTCGTCCTTCAGCACCACCGTGCGGCCCTTGAAGAACTGCCGGCCCGTGACGTCGCGGACCGTGGACAGCAGGCCACCCCTCGACAGGTCGTGATCCTGCTCCTCCTCTTGGTCGGTGAACTGGCCGACGGGCTCCGGCTGGTCGCTGCCGTACTGCTGGCCGTAGAACCAGAACGGGCAGAACGGCACCTCGCCGCGAGGCTCGGATGTCCCCTCCACCTCAAGCTCCCCGTCGTCCAGCGTCAAGGTCAGCTTGGCGGAGACCGTCTGCGTGCCACAGCCGCTGCTGTCGAAGACGACGTCGACCGGAGTGCTGTAGCAGGAGTCCGTCGAGTGCTTGAGCTCAAAGCGGCCGAGCTCCGTGTACTTGACCTTGGAGTTGCGGCTCTTCGGCGTCATCGTGAAGGTCGGCCGCTTGGCCTCGCCGATGACCTCGACGTTCCCCTTCGCCGTGAACACCGCCTCGGTCGTTCCCGTCCCGGCGGACGCCGGGTAGAAGCACCCGCCCACCGGGTGCACCGACGACCACGCCTGCGTCTGCGTGGCCTTGAACTCGTACTTGAACGAGGCGCTCTTCGCTTGCGCGGCCGGCGCGCTGGACGTGACGACGCCAAGCGCTGCGAGAAGGATCGAAGCGGCTCGGATGCTCATGGCGGCGAACCTAGCCAGGCGCCGTCTGCGCGTCCAAGACGGATGGTCGATCGCCGATAGGCGGCGCTTATCGGCCGGCCGCAGTGCGCCGCAGCGTCGGCGACGACGCCCACGCGCATGCCCACGCGATGAAGCTCAGCGCGACCTTCGGCGGCGCGGCGCGCAGCGTCGTCGCGGTCCACGGCCAGCGGACCGGGTCGCTGACGGGGCGAACGGCCATGCCGGGGATGGTTCCCTCGGGCATGATGTCCGCCGCCAGGCTGACCACCGTTCCGGCGATCATGCGGCTGATCGTCGTCGGGGAGTCACGACTGGGCTCGGCGAGCGTCGCCGCGACGCCTTCGGCCTCGAGCGCCGCGTGAAGCCAGGCGCGGTAGCCGGGATGAAGCTCGGGGTCGGCGTCCACGAGCGCAACGCCGGTCAGCCGGCTCAACGGGATCTCGTCGAGCTCGGTCAGGACGTAATCGGTGCTCATCCAGATGCAGCAAGGATCCTCGCGGATGACCGTCGGGTGAAAGCGCGGATCCGCCGTCAGCGGCTCGCCGACCACGACATCGACCTCGCCCGCGACGAGCGCGCGCACCTGCGCGGGCACGTAGAGCTCCGCGACCGACACATGCACGTCCGGATGCGCCGCGCGAAACGGCGCGAGCAGCTCCGCGGCCACCCACATGGCGAAGAAGGGCGTGCACGCGATGCGCAGGGGACCGGCGGCCGCGCTCGTCGCCGCACCGATCGCACGGTCGAGGTGGCTCAACACCGAACGGACCTCGACGAGCACGCGCTCGCCGGCCTCGGTCGGGACGACCCGCGCGCCCGAGCGGTCCAGCAGCCGCGCGCCGAACTGCTCCTCCAGCCGTGCGACAGCCTGACTCACCGAGGGCTGCGAGATGTGCATGCGGGCGGCGGCCCGGCCGAAGTGCCCCTCCTCGGCGACTGCGAGCAGGTAGCGGAGCGCTTGCAGATGCACAGCCGGACGCGGCGCTACCTACGCGTGTCAGCTCTGGACGGGATCCATTGCGCGCGTCGGCACCTCGCCCCACAGCTGCTCGAGGCGGTAGAAGTCCCGCGCGTCGGGTGTGAAGATGTGCACGACGACGTCGAGGTAGTCCATGAGGATCCAGCGCGCCTCGCGCACGCCCTCGACGCGCCGCGGCAGCATCCCGTGCTCGTCCTTGAGGGCCTGGTGGATCGCGTCGTGGATGCCCTTGGTCTGGCGAGCGGTGTTGCCCGAGCAGACGAGGAAGAAGTCCGTGTAGCCGATGACGCCGCGCACGTCGAGCTCGACGACGTCGGCCGCCTTCTTGTCGGCCGCGAGGCCGGCGATCGTCTCGGCGAGCTGCTCTGGGGTCATCGGTAGAGCCCTCCCTGTTGAATGCGATCGGCCACGGCGTCGGGTACGAGATAGCGAATCGAGCGACCCTCGGCGACGCGACGCCGGACCTCCGACGACGAGATGTCGATCCGCGGCATGTCGAAGAACGCGAGCGTCGCGAGGCCGCCGAAGGCCTCGGTCAGGCGCTCGGCCACGTCGGCGCGGGCGGCACCCTCGCGCTCGGCGACCGCGAGGGTCGCGAGCCCGAGCACCGCTTCGGGCTCGTGCCAGGTCGGCAGTCCGAGGGCGATGTCGCCCCCGAGGATGAAGGTCAGCTGGTCCTCCGGATCGCGTTCATGCAGTGCACGGAGGGTATCGACCGTGTACGACGGTCCCCCGCGGACGACCTCGATGTCGCAGACGGCGAGGCGCTCGTCACCCGCCACGGCAAGCCGGCAGAGCTCGAGGCGCTCGGCAGCGCCGGGGTCCTTGTCGGCGTCCTTGTGCGGCGGCAGGGCGACCGGGGTCAGCAGCACGCGGTCGAGGCGAAGCTGCGCGGCGGCCTCCGACGCGCACACGAGATGGGCCAGGTGCGGCGGGTTGAACGTGCCGCCGAGGACACCGACGCGGGCCACTTCAGTCCGGCTGACGCTACGGCCGCACGTGGCCGTCGCCGGCGACCACGTACTTGAACGTGCACAGCTCGCGTACCCCGATCGGGCCGCGGGCGTGGAGCTTCTGGGTGGAGTTGCCGATCTCGGCGCCCATCCCGAACTCGCCGCCGTCGGTGTAGCGCGTCGAGGCGTTGATGTAGACGCAGGCCGCGTCGACGGAGCGCTCGAAGACACGCGCCGCTTTGGCGTCGTTCGTGACGATCGCCTCGGAGTGACCGGAGCCATGCGCGTTGATGTGCTCGATCGCCTCGTCGAGCGAGTCGACGACCCCGACGGCGAGGGTCAGCGCGAGGAACTCCGTGTCCCAGTCCTCGTCGGTCGCGTCGTTGAGCGAGGGCGCGAGCGCGTCGCCCGCGAGCGCGCGCGTGCGGCCGTCGACGCGCAGCTCCACCCCCGCGCCTTGCAACGCGCGGAGCGCGCGCGGCAGGAACTCGGGCGCGGCGGCGGCGTGGACGAGCAGCGTCTCGGCGGCATTGCAGACGCTCGGCTTCTGGACCTTCGCGTTGAGGATGATCGCCTCGGCGGCGTCGAGGTCGGCGGACGCGTCGACGTAGACGTGGCAGTTGCCGGACGCCGCGTAGATGACCGGGATCGTGGCGACGGCCTTGAGCGCAGCTTTCAGCCCCTCCCCTCCGCGCGGGAAGATCAGGTCGACGACGCCGTCCTGCGTCGCGAGCTCGGCGAGCTCCTCGCGCCCGCCGCCGGCGACGAGGCCGATCGCGCCGTCGGGCACGCCGGCGGCGCTCGCGGCCTCGGCGGCGATCGTTGCCAGCACGGCGTTGGAGTGCGCGGCGGACGACGAGCCGCGCAGCACGACCGCGTTGCCGGACTTCAGGCACAGCGAGGCCGCGTCGATCGTGACGTTCGGCCGCGCCTCGTACACGACCGCGACGACGCCGAACGGGACGCGCAGCTTGCGCACGTCGAGGCCGTTGGGCAGGCGCTTGCCCTCGACGACCTCGCCTACGGGGTCTGGGAGCGCGGCGATCGCGCGCGTGCCGGCGGCGATGGCGGCGATGCGCGCCGGGTCGAGCGCGAGGCGGTCGAGCAGCGCGTCGGACAGCCCGCTCGCCCGCCCGCACTCCACGTCGCGGGCGTTGGCCTCGACGATCTCGTCGGTGCGGTCGATCAGCGCGTCGGCGATCGCCTGGAGAGCAGCGTTCTTCGTGTCGGTCTCGAGCGTCGCGAGCTCACGGGCGGCGGCGCGGGCCTCGAGGCAGATCTCGGTGACGGTGCGCGTGACGGTCGCCATGTCGCAAGGGTACGTGACTCGCCTCGCGCCGTCGTCCAGGGCGCTTCAAGCAGACAGCACGACGGGCCGATGAGCGTGCATGAGCAAACACCAGGCGTACACGGACAGCTTGAAGATGTCGTTCGGGGGTGGCCGTGGGAGGTCGAGCATGGGCAAGAGTGATGGGGCGCTTGCCGTTTGGTCGGTCCTCTGCGGGTTGATCTTCATCGTCGGCGGTGCCAACGCCGTCGCCTTCGGGGTCGCGTTTTCATCTGGGTCGGCCCGGCGTTCCTCCTCACGGTCGTCTACCTGATCGCACGTGCGGGACGTAGGAGCTGTCCCGCGTGCGGACACGCCGTCAAGGTCGGCGTCACCGGCTGCGGCTCGTGCGGATTCGACTTTGCCCTCGCGGCGCGAGGCACGGTGGCGACGCCGCATCAAGCGACGGTCGGCCACGTTCCCCCCACGGTCGGCGCGTGGTCATCGCCCGCGCCGGACACGACGAAGCCCGGTGCTTAGACAGGCACGACGGATCTCGCCTCGTTGATCTGGCGCGCGGTCGGGCGTACGCTCCGAGGATCTTGTCGTCAATCCCTGAGGGCCACGAGTTCGCCGGGTTCGTGTCGCTCGCGCGCACGCTCGCCGACGTGCCGCACCTCGATGAGATCCTGCGCGACGTCGTCGAAGCGCGAGCGGGCGCGATGGACCGTCCGGTCCGGGATCTGGACTGCGACAGTGCTCCTCAGGCCAGCACGAAGTAGTCGCGGTGGATGGCCTCGTCCGTCGCGCGTGGGAGGACCTCGCGCACGGCGGCCGACTTCATCCCCTTGACCTTCACGAGCTCGTCGGCCGCGTAGTTGCAGATCCCCTTGCCGATGACGATCGCGCCGTGCGCGACCTGGACGGCGTCGCCCGCGCCGAACTCCCCGCGCACGTCGGTGACGCCGACCGGCAGCAGCGACGTCCCGCCGTCGCGCAGCGCGCGGGCGGCGCCGCCGTCCACGACGATCGTCCCGTGCGACGGCTTGGCGTACTTCAGCCACAGCTTGAACGAGGAGTAGCGCTCCTCTCGCCGCGGGAAGCGCGTCCCCGCCGGCTCGCCGCCGAGCGCGGCGCCAAGCGCTCCCTCCGCCAGCCCGCTGCAGATCACCGTCTCGATGCCCCCGGCCGTCGCCATCTCCGCCGCGACGACCTTCGAGCGCATCCCGCCGGTGCCCAGCGGCGACGTCGTGTGGCCGATCGTCAACCCTCCGAGCGCCTCGAAGTCGGTCACCTCGGCCACCAGGCGCGCCCCGGGGTCGACGCGCGGCGAGGCCGTGAACAGCCCCTCGACGTCGGTCAGCAGCACGAGCAGGTCGGCGCCGATGAGGATCGCGACCTGCGCCGCGAGGAAGTCGTTGTCGCCGAAGGAGATCTCGTCGGTCGTCGTCGTGTCGTTCTCGTTGATGACCGGCAGCACGCGCCACTCGAGCAGCTTGCCGAGGGTCTGGCGCGCGTTGAGGTAGTGCGTGCGCGCGCTCATGTCGAAGAACGTGAGCAGCACCTGCGCGCTCGTGATCCCGCGATCGCGCAGCAGCTCGTCGTAGACGCGGTAGAGCTTGCCCTGGCCGACCGCGCTCGCCGCCTGCAGCTCCTCGATCGCCCGCGGGCGCACCGGGAGGTCCATGACGCGCATCCCCCGCGCGATCGCCCCGCTCGTGACCAGCACGACGTCGTGGCCGGCGGCGTGGCGCGCCGCGGCCTCCGCGCAGATGCGCTCGATGACGTCGGCGCGCAGCTCGCCGGAGTCCTCGGCGACGATGCTCGAACCGAGCTTGATGACGTAGCGGGCCACGGCCCGCCTGAGGTTAGCTCGGCGGGTCGGGGCTCAAGCGGGCGTCTTGCGACGCCCGCCGCTCAGCCTGCCAGCGCCGCGTGCTCGGCGGCGCGCACGGGATGCGAGGTGAGGTAGCCGCCCATCCGGTCGAACCACGCGCCGGCCGCCATCTCGCGGTCGTCGTCGGTGCGCACGCGCTCAAGCACGAGGCCGTGGTTGGCGCCGCGGCGCGCCTCGGGACCGCACACGACGATCACGCCGTCGCCCTCGCGCTGGAAGATGCGCCCGGCGGTGCCGCCGCAACGCTGGCGCGACACGCGCGCGGACAGCACGCGCAAGCGCTCGTCGCCGGCGTACGCGAACGCGTTGGGGTACGGCCCGGCCTGCGCGCGCACGAGGTTGACGAGGTCCCGGGCGGGCCACGTCCAGTCGATGCGGCTGTCCTCCAGCGCGCGCTTGTGGAAGAAGGACGCCTTGCCGAGATCCTGCGGGATGCGGTCGCCGGTGCCGTGCTCCATGTGGTCGAGGCCTGCAAGCGTCGTCGGGCCGAACAGCGGCATGGTCTTCTCGATGAGGTCGACCGCGGTGTCGCGCGGGCCGACCGCCACGCGTGGCTGCAGGATGATCTCGCCGCGATCGAGCTCGGCGTTCATGACGTGCGCGGTGATGCCGACCTCCGGCTCGCCGTTGATGAGCGCCCAGTTCATCGGAGCGAAGCCGGCGTAGGCGGGCAGCAGCGAGTCGTGCACGTTCAGCGTGCCCAGGCGTGGCGCGTCGAAGATCTCGGGCGGGATCCAGGTCCGCCAGTTGCAGGCGACCATCACGTCGGCCCGCACCGCACGCACACGCGCGGTGAGCTCGTCGTCGGGACGCTGCTTGAGGATCACGGGGATGTCGTGCGCGCGGGCGAGCTCCTCGACCGAGTCAAGCCAGATCGACTCGTAAACGTCGTCGCCCTGCGGGTGCGTCGCGACGAGGACGACGTCGTGGCGAGAGTCGAGCAGCGCTTGCAGCAGCGTGTGGCCCCACGTCTGGTAGCCGAACAGGATGACCTTCATGGAGTCCCTCCTCGTGGGGTCGATCGGCGATGACCGCCGTCACGCCGGGGGTCCCGCCCGCCGCGTCGCAAAGCGGGCGGGAGGTCTCGGAGCGAGCGGAGTCGGCTGACGAACGATGTCTGGACCACTGTTGAACAGATGTTAGGGTGCCCTGACATTCGATGCCGGGACCTAGCCGTGCCCCGCGCCGAAGCGGCTGGGGATCATCAGTTAGGTTGTCCAAAATTAGGGGACCCTAAGACCATGCGGACTGTGCGCGCCCCCGCGACAGCAGCGACCAAGGAGCAGGCATGACCAATCCGTTCGAGGACCCCGATGGCACGTATCTCGTGCTCGTCAACGACGAAGGCCAGCACTCCCTCTGGCCGGCGTTCGTCGCCGTGCCGGCCGGCTGGCGCACCGTCCACGGCGAGTGCTCCCGCGAGGACGCCCTGGGCTACGTCGAGGAGCACTGGACCGACATGCGCCCGCTGAGCCTCGTGGCGGCGATGGAGCGGGACGCCTCCTCATGACCGACGACGGGGCTCGGCATCGCCGCGTGCACGACGTCATCGGCGTCGGCTTCGGGCCGTCGAACCTCGCGCTCGCCATCACGATCGCCGAGCACAACGCGCGGGCGGGCGCCAACGACTTCGTCGAGGCGACGTTCTTCGAGCGCCAGGAGGCGTTCGGCTGGCATCGCGGCATGCTGCTCGAGGACGCCACGATGCAGGTGTCCTTCCTCAAGGACCTCGTGACGCCGCGCGATCCCACGAGCGAATGCAGCTTCGTCTGCTACCTGCACGAGCAGGGGCGGCTGACGGACTTCATGAACCACAAGACGCTCTTCCCCCTGCGCGTCGAGTTCCACGACTACCTGGAGTGGGCGGCCGCCCGCATGGCCACACTCGTCTCGTACGGCAGCGAGGTCGTCGACGTGTCCGCCGTGGAGACCGACGGCGAGGTGTGCTTCCTCGACGTCTCCGTCCTGCGGGCCGGCTGCGTGACCACGCACCGTACGCGCAACCTCGTCGTCGCGGTCGGCCTCGAGCCCTGCCTGCCCGAGGGCATCGACGCATCGGCGCGCGTCTGGCACAACGCCGAGTTCCTGGCACGGCTGCGGACGCTGCCGGCCGAGCCCGCACCGCAGCGCTTCCTCGTCGTCGGTGCCGGACAGAGCGCCGCGGAGGTCACCGACTACCTGCATCGCAGCCATCCCCGGGCCGAGGTGTGCGCCGTGTTCGCGCGCTACGGCTACTCGCCGGCCGACGACAGCCCGTTCGCGAACCGCATCTTCGATCCCGCGGCCGTCGACGACTACTTCGGCGCCCCGGACGACGTCAAGCAGATGCTCGTCGACTACCACCGCAACACGAACTACTCGGTCGTCGATACCGACCTGATCGAGGAACTCTACCGCCGAGCGTACCAGGAGAAGGTCCTGGGCGGCGAGCGCCTGCGGATCCTCAACTCGTCGCGCGTCGTCGACGTCGTCGCGGGCGCCACGGGCGTGCACGCGACGCTCGAGTCGATGACGACCGGCGAGCGCAGCGAGCTGGACGCCGACGCGATCGTCTACGCCACCGGCTACCGCTCGACGGACACCGTCGGCCTGCTCGGTGCCGCCGGCTCGCTCTGCCTGACCGGAGCCGACGGCCGCGTGCGCGTCGGGCGCGACTACCGCGTCGAGACGACCGCGACCACGCGCGCGGGCATCTACCTGCAGGGCGCGACCGAGCACACGCACGGGCTCGGCTCGACGCTGCTGTCGAACGTCGCCGTGCGGGCCGGGGAGATCCTCGCCTCCGTGCTGGCCGGCAGCCCGACCGACCGCGACTGGACGCAGCGCCTGCTCGCCACCGCCGACCGCGCCTGACACGAGCTGTCGACGACCTCGAGTCGCGATTAGGAGCCCGCGAAATCGGGTGAAACAGGCTGCATGACCGACCTGCGCAAGTCCGTCGCCGAGGCGCTGCCCGACATGCTCGCCGAAGCGCTGCCGGGCAGCACCGACAAGCGAGACGGCGCGCCGGCGTACCGGCTGCGCCACGACGAGCACGTCCCCGACGGCATCCGCCGGATCGCCCGCGAGCAGCTTCGATGCGGGCACGAGGAGCTGTCCGGCGTTCCCAAGCGCAAGCTCGGCAAGGCCGTGCACGAGACGCGCAAGCGGCTCAAGCGGCTGCGCGCGTGCGTGCGCCTCTCACGCGACGCGATCGGCGACGAGACCTACCGGCGCGAGAACATCGCCTTTCGCACCGCCGGGCGCGAGCTCTCGGCGGGCCGCGACGCGCAGGTCCTGCTCGAGACGCTCGACGAGCTCGGCGAGCGCTTCGGCGACGAGCTCCCGGCGAGCGCGACGGCTCGGCTGCGCGACCGCCTCGTCGCGCAGCGCGAGGCCACGGTGCCCGCGCGCGGCGACGACGACCCGAGCCTCGCCGCCGTCCTGACGACGCTCGAGCAGGCGACCGCGCGCACGCCCGCGTGGACCTTCGCCGACGACGGCTTCGACGCGCTCTCGCCCGGCCTGCGACGCATCTACCGCCGCGGACGCAAGCGCCAGCGCGCCGCCGCGAAGGACCCGAGCCCGGAGAACCTGCACGAGTGGCGCAAGCGCGTCAAGGACCTGTGGCATGCGACGCAGATCGTGCGCGAGGCGCACCCCGAGCGGATGAAGCGCGTCTCCAAGCGCGCGCACAAGCTCGCCGACCTGCTCGGCGACGGCCACGACCTCAGCATGCTGCGCGACTACGCGCTGACCCACCCGCAGTGCTTCGCGGACGAGGCGTCCAAGCAGGCGCTGCTCGCGGTCGTCGACCGCCGCTCGGACGCGCTGTGCCGCGAGGCGCTCAAGCGCGGGCGCAAGCTCTACGAGCGTTCGCCCAAGCGATTCGTCAAGCGGATCGAGCGCGGCTGGCGCAAGCGCGCCGCCGACCACCCGCAGCCGCTCGCGGGCTGACCGCCCCCGACCGGGCCGCCCGCCGCGGGCTGACGGCTACGGCGTCGTCGTCAGCGAGCGGTTGGTGATCTTGCCCTTCGCGGGGTCGTGGTAGACGGCGCAGTACTGGCCGCCCGGCCCCGGCGTCGGGAACGCGCCGCTGAAGTAGCCGCGGAACGTCGTCGGCACCGGCGGACCCTGCTGGATCCAGCCGTCGGGCCCGCACGGCTTCTTGTTGTCCTGCGGTCGCCAGAAGATCACCGCGACGTCAGGCGAGCCGTTGGGCCGGAAGCGCATCTGGCCCCAGAAGCCGGTCATGCCGGGCACGCCCGGGTTGTAGACGATGAGCGGGAACGTGTAGGCGAACGCCGCCGGTGCGCGAGGCGCACCCCGAGCGGATGAAGCGCGTCTCCAAGCGCGCGCACAAGCTCGCCGACCTGCTCGGCGACGGTCACGACCTCAGCATGCTGCGCGACTACGCGCTGACCCACCCGCAGTGCTTCGCGGACGAGGCGTCCAAGCAGGCGCTGCTCGCGGTCGTCGACCGCCGCTCGGACGCGCTGTGCCGCGAGGCGCTCAAGCGCGGGCGCAAGCTCTACGAGCGTTCGCCCAAGCGATTCGTCAAGCGGATCGAGCGCGGCTGGCGCAAGCGCGCCGCCGACCACCCGCAGCCGCTCGCGGGCTGACCGCCCCCGACCGGGCCGCCCGCCGCGGGCTGACGGCTACGGCGTCGTCGTCAGCGAGCGGTTGGTGATCTTGCCCTTCGCGGGGTCGTGGTAGACGGCGCAGTACTGGCCGCCCGGCCCCGGCGTCGGGAACGCGCCGCTGAAGTAGCCGCGGAACGTCGTCGGCACCGGCGGACCCTGCTGGATCCAGCCGTCGGGCCCGCACGGCTTCTTGTTGTCCTGCGGTCGCCAGAAGATCACCGCGACGTCAGGCGAGCCGTTGGGCCGGAAGCGCATCTGGCCCCAGAAGCCGGTCATGCCGGGCACGCCCGGGTTGTAGACGATGAGCGGGAACGTGTAGGCGAACGCCGCCGGCTTGGCGCGGCCGCGCTGGTCGAGCAGCCCCGACTGGTAGGTGAACCAGTACAGGCGCGAGCCCTTCGGGTACTGCTCGAGCGGCGCCGCGTCGCGCAGCATGAACTGCGTCGTGGCGGTGACGCGCGGGTCGTTGTAGGCGAGGAACTCCGCGAGCTGGTTGAACTGCGCCTGGCGCAGCAGCGGGATGCCGTTGCGCGTGTCGGGCGGGTTGCTCTCGTAGCCGAACTCCGTCAGCAGGATCGGCAGCCCGGCCGGGATCTTGCCGCCGGACTGCGCGGCCGTCGCGTCGAGCACGACGCCGAGCGACCCGATGTTCGCGATCGTGATCTCGTCCCCCGAGGTCGGCCGGATGGTCGGCGCGCCCTTCTTCGTGTACGGATGGTGCGCGAAGGCGGTGGCCTTCAGCGGCCCCATGCGCGCGAAGTCCTCGCAATGGCGCGCCGTCGCGTCGGCGCCCTGGTACTGCTGGCCGTTGGGCGCGACGCACGCGACCTCGCGCAGGAACGGCACCGGCCTGATCCCGTTGCGCGGGCCGCGCTTCTCCGACCCCAGCGGCGCCGTCTCGCCGAAGAGGATGGCGTCGGAGCCGTGGCCGGAGAGCTGCAGGCCCTGATAGCCGGCGTGGTAGAGCTCGCGGTACAGCGCGGGTGCCACCGGCACGCCGTTCTCGGACTGCGGCGAGAGCCAGCCGGGCTGGTTGGGCTCGTTCCACAGTGACCACAGCGACACCCTCGGCAGCGGGCGGCGGATGCCGTTCTCGTCGCTGTAGCGGCCGTTGTAGCGCGTGCCGACGGCCTGCACGAAGGCGCGGTAGCGCGACGGATACGGCTTGTACGTGCCGGCGTTCGCGCGCTGGCTCGGCGGCGCGATCCGGTGCGCGTAGCTCGGCCCGGGGCCCGTGATCGAGAAGTACACCCGCATGCCGAGCTGCGTCGCGGCCTTGACGACGGTGTCGTAGCGGTCCCAGTTGCGCGTCGGGTAGGTGCGCGGGTCGGTGGGCTTGAAGCGCTTGCGCTGCGCGCGCGCCTTGTCGCGCAGCGCGTCGGTCTTCAGCCGCTCGATCTCCTTGTTGGAGAGGCGCGCGCCCTCGCCCACGACGCGCCACAGGACGGTCACGCGAACCGCCTCGGCGCCGAGCGAGCGGGCGACGGCGAGCGAGCGGCTCGCGGTCTGGTCGCCGCGGTACAGGAGCTGGTCGTCGTCCATGATGATCGAGACCTGGTCCTGGGCGGCCTGCGCGGCGGCGGGTGCGCCGAGGCTCACGAGCAGCATGGTGGCGAGCAGGAGCTTGCGAATGAGAGCAGTCATCGGCGCGGAACGGTAGCCAGTCGCCGCGCGCGGCGTCACGGTGGGCCCCCGCCTCGTCGTGTCCCTGCCGAGCCCCGTGTTGCGCACGCCGCCTCCTCGGTCGTTTCCCCGCCTTCCGCGACAACACGGCCGAGACGGCGAAGGTTGCGCCCTCGGCCTTCGGCTGGGCACCCGCGCCTCCCCCTCTTGGCGCGAGTCAGCCCGGATGCAGCTCGAACACGACGCCGGCGATCTCGACGTCGTCGCCCGGCTCGAAGCCCGCGGCCTCGAGCGCGCTGATGACGCCCATCCGCCGCAGCCTCCCCTCGACGTGCGCCAGCGCCTCGTCGTTGTCGAGGTCGTGGCGGGCGAGCAGCCGGACGATGCCGTCGCCGTCGACCTTGAACGCGCCGTCGCCGATCCGCTGCACGTCGAAGCCGCGGCCGGCGGCGGGGCGAAAGACCTTGTGCGCCGCGAGCGGGACCTCGAGGTCCGCCGGTCGTTCGACGGGCGCGACGAGCGGCACGCTGTGCAGCAGCTGCGCCGCGAGCGCGTCGAGGCCCTCGCCGGTCGCGCTCGACGTGACGATCACCGGGATGCCCTCGCCGAGGTGCTCGCGCCACAGCTCCGCGGCCGCCTCGGCGTCGCCGGGCGGGACGAGGTCGGCCTTGCTCAGCGCGAGCACGCGCGGCAGCGACGCCAGGCGCGGATCGTGCGCGCGCAACTCGGCCTCGATCGTCGCGTGGTTGTCCAGCGGATCGCTGCCGTCCGCGGGGTCGAGGTCGAGGACGTGGACGAGCAGCCGCGTGCGCTCGACGTGCGCGAGGAAGTCGTGACCGAGGCCGGCGCCGGCGCTCGCGCCCTCGATGAGCCCCGGGATGTCGGCGATCACGAGCTGGCGCTCGGCGCCCTCGAGCGTCCCGAGCA
Source organism: uncultured Actinomycetes bacterium (assembly GCA_963743055.1). Taxonomy (GTDB): domain Bacteria; phylum Actinomycetota; class Thermoleophilia; order Solirubrobacterales; family Solirubrobacteraceae; genus CADCVQ01. The sequence goes on from CAVUOK010000015.1 coordinate 397,893, forward strand.
CGGGCTCGAGCGTCGTGAACGGGTAGGCGGCGACCTTCGGAGCCGCGCGCGTCATGCGCGCCAGCAGCGAGGACTTGCCGGCGTTCGGGACGCCCACGAGCCCGACGTCGGCGAGCAGCTTCAACCGCAGCTCCAGCCAGCCCTCCTCGCCGACGAGCCCCCGCTCGGCGAGCCGCGGAGCCTGGCGCGTCGACGTCGCGAAGCGCTTGTTGCCGCGCCCGCCGGCGCCGCCGCGCGCGACGACGACGCGCTGGCCGGGGACGACGAGGTCGTGCGTGCTCGAGTCCCACGACGCGACCTGCGTGCCGGGCGGTACCGGGATCGCGAGCTCCGGCCCGTTCGCGCCGTGGCGCTGGTCGCCCTCGCCGTGGCCGGCCCGCGTCGCCTTGTAGTGCGCCCGGCGCTTGTAGGTCTGCAGGTCGCGGTAGGAGTCGTCGCAGACGAGCACGACGTCGCCGCCGTGGCCGCCGTCGCCGCCGTCGGGGCCGCCGTGCGGCACGTGCGCCTCGCGGCGGAAACTGAGGCAGCCGTCTCCCCCACCACCGGCCTGTACGAAGATGCGTGCCTTGTCGTAGAGCATTTGTGACCTTGAGCCTAGGAGACCGCCCATGCCCGATCCCGTCTTCCTGATCACCGGCGCCTCCAGCGGGATCGGCGCCGCCACCGCGCGGCGGGCCGCCGAGCCCGGCTACCGGCTCGTCCTGGCGGCGCGCTCGAAGGACAAGCTCGACACGCTCGCCGAGGAGCTGGGCGGTCCCGACCGCGCGCTCGCGGTGCCCTGCGACGTGACGGACTTCGCCCAGCAGGAGGCGATGGTCGCCGCCGCGCTGGAGCACTTCGGGCGGATCGACGTCGTCTGGGCGAACGCCGGCTTCGGCGCCAAGCGCGGCTTCCTCGAGGAGACGCCCGAGCAGTGGCGCGACATGGTGCTGACGAACGTCCTCGGCGCGGCCTACACGATCCGGGCGTCGATCCCCGCGCTCAAGGAGACCAAGGGCCACCTGCTCCTGACCAGCTCCGTCGCGGGCCGCCGGGTGCTGTCGGGCTCGCTGTACAGCGCGACGAAGCACGCGGTCACCGCGATGGCGGAGGCCGCGCGCCAGGATCTCCACGACACCGGCGTCCGCGTGACGTCGATCGAGCCGGGCATGGTCGACACGCCGTTCTTCGACAACAAGCCCGCGGGCGCGCTCGAGCCCGACGACATCGCCCGCGCGGTGCTGTACGCGATCTCCCAGCCGCCGCACGTGGACGTCAACCAGATCCTCATCCGCCCGACCGCGCAGCCGCTGTAGCGTCGGACGGGCGATGGACGACCTCACGAGCGACTCGCCCACGCTCGAGTCGGCGCTCTCGGGCGCCGGTGGCGCGTTCGCGGGCCGCTACGAGCTGCGCGCGCGGCTCGGCCGCGGGGCGACGAAGGAGGTCTACCTCGCGTACGACGCGCGCCTGGATCGCGAGGTCGCGCTGGCGATCGTCGTCGGAACCGCGAGCGCGGACGCGCCGGCCGCGCGGGCGCGGGTCGCGCGCGAGGCGCAGGTCACGGGCCGCCTCGGCGACCACCCGAACATCATCACGGTCTACGACAGCGGCGAGCACGACGGCCTCGCGTACCTCGTGCTGCGCGCGATGACGCGGGGCTCGCTCGCGGACCTGCTCGCGCGCGGACGCCCGAGCCTGGACCGCACGATCCGGCTGGGGCGCGAGATCGCCCTCGCCCTCGCCCACGCGCACGCCCACGGCGTCGTGCATCGCGACGTCAAGCCCGACAACGTCTGGCTCGCCGCCGACGGCAGCGCCGCGCTCGGGGACTTCGGCATCGCCCGCCAGGAGGGCCTTGAGCGGTTGACCGCCGACGGCGTCGTCCTCGGAACGGTGCGCTACCTCTCGCCCGAGCAGATCCGCGGCGCCGACGTCGGCCCGGCGAGCGACCTCTACGCGCTCGGCGTCACCCTGTACGAGCTCGTCGCGGGGCGCCCGCCGTTCACCGGCGCCGACCCGACGAGCGTCCTCACCCAGCATCTGACCGCCGACCCGGTCGCGCCGTCGCACCACGAGCCCGCCGTGCCGCCGGCGCTCGAGCGCCTGATCCTCGACCTGCTCGCCAAGGAGCCCGCGTCGCGCCCGCCGTCGGCTGCGGCCGTCGCCGAGGCGCTGGCGCAGATCGCCGCGCCCGGATCCGGTGCGAGCCCGGCGAGCGCGAGCCGCGCACCGGGGCCGCGGGCGCCCGCCGCGCGCCGGCTCGTGTCGGTCCTCGCGGCGGGCGCCGACGTCGGCGATCCCGAGGCGCTGCATGCGACCTTCGACCGCTGCGGCGCGCTCGTCGAGCGCCACGGCGGCACCGTCGAGCGCTACCTCGGCGACGCGCTCGTGGGCTTCTTCGGCCTGACCGAGTCCCGGGGCGACGACGCGCTGCGCGCCGCCCGCGCCGCCGTCGAGCTGCGCGCCGCCGAGCCGGGGCTGCGGCTCGGCCTGGAGACCGGCGAGCTGTTCCTCGGCACCGGTCCGCACGGCGCGACGGTCGCCACCGGCGCCGCCATCCGGACCGCCGGCCGGCTCGCCGAGCACGCCGCCGCCGGGGAGATCCTGCTCGGCGAGCGCATCCGCGGGACCGTCGCGGTGGACGCGACGATCGACGAGCGCAGCGGGCGCCTGCTCGAGCTGAACGTCGAGCGGCCGGGGCTGCTGCGAGCCGCGAGCACGCCGTTCGTCGGCCGCGCGCGCGAGCTCGCGGAGCTGCACGCCGCCTTCGCTCGCGCGCGCGACGAGCAGGCCTGCCGGATCGTCACCGTCGCCGGCGCGCCGGGGATCGGCAAGTCGCGCCTGGCCGGCGAGTTCCTGACCGCGCTCGGCGACGAGGCGACCGTGCTCGCCGGGCGCTGCCTCTCCTACGGCGAGGGCACGACCTACCGGGCGCTCGCCGAGATCGTGCGCGGCCTCGGCGGCGACCCGATCCGGCGCGTCGAGGAGCTGCTTCACGGCGACGAGCAGGCCCAGCGCGGGATCCTCTCCGCGATCGGCCTGTCGGACGATCGCGTGCAGGTCGAAGAGACCGCGTGGGCGCTGCGCCGGCTGCTTCACCGGATCGCGCGCGAGCGCCCGCTCGTCGTCGCCGTCGAGGACATCCACTGGGCGCAGCCCGCGCTGCTCGACCTGCTCGACCACGTCGTCGCGCTGTCGAGCGGCGCGCCGATCCTGCTCGTCTGCCTGACGCGGCCCGAGCTGCTCGAGTCACGCCCCGGCTGGGCCGCGCCGCAGCCCAACCGCACGATCCTCGTGCTCGACGCGCTCGGCGACGCGCAGTCGCGGGAGCTCGCCGCGGCGCTGGGCGCGCCGCGGCTCGCGGCGCGGATCGCCGAGCGCGCCGAGGGCAACCCGCTGTTCGTCGAGCAGCTCGTCGCGGTCGACGCGGGGCACGACGACGGCGAGCTGCCGGCGAGCATCCAGGCCGTGCTCGCCGCCCGCATCGACCGCCTCGCAGCCGGCGAGCGCATGCTGCTGCAGCGCGCCGCAGTCGAGGGGCGCACGTTTCACTCGGGCGCGCTCGCGGCGTCGCTGCCCGAGCACGAGCGCCGCAGCGTCGCGACGCACCTCGTCGCGCTCGCGCGCAAGGGCCTCGTCGGCGCCGACCGGCCGGAGTTCGCCGGCCAGGACGCGTTTCGCTTCACCCACGCGCTCATCCGCGAGGCGGCCTACGCGGGGGTCCCGAAGCTCGAGCGCGCGGAGCTGCACGCGGGGATCGCGGCGTGGCTGCAGGAGCGCCCCGGCGCCGCTGACGAGATCGTCGGCTACCACCTCGAGCAGTCGTGCCGGCTGCTCGCCGAGCTGGGCGAGCCGACGGATCCCGTCCTCGCCGAGCACGCAGTCGACCGGCTGCACGGTGCGGCGCGCGACGTCCTCGCGCGCGGCGACCCGTCCGCGGCGAGCGCGCTGCTCGAGCGCGCGATCGCCGTCGCCGGGGCCGGCGACGCGACGCGCGGAGCGCTGCTGCCCGCGCTCGGCGCGGCGCTCTTCGAAGCGGGCCGCATGACCGACGCGACCCGCGTGCTCGACGAGGCGATCGCGGGCGCGCCGGAGCCGCGCGACGAGGCACGCGCGCAGATCGAGCGCGAGTTCGTGCGATTGGAGACCGACACGACGGCCGAGGTCACGCAGTCGCTGAACGTCGCAGACGCGGTCCTGCCCGTGCTCGAGCGCGAGGGCGACGAGCACGGCCAGTCGCGCGTCTGGTCGCTGCGCGCGCAGGCGCTGTGGATCGCGGGGCGACTCGGCGACGCCGACGACGCCTGGGCGCAGGCGGCCGAGTGCGCGCGGCGGGCGGGCCACGAGCGCGACCGCTTCGGGGTCCTCGGCTGGCGCGCGACCGCCGCCGTGCTCGGCCCCACGCGGGTCGACGAGGCGATCGGCCGCTGCGAGGAGATCGCCGCGATCGTCGCCGCGAGCGCCGTGTCGGTCGCGTGGACGCACAACGCGCTCGCGGTCGTGCACGCGATGAAGCGGGAGTTCGAGGTCGCCGACGGCTTCCTGCGCAAGGCCAACGAGACGCTCGACCAGCTCGGCAGCCTGGCGTCGAGCGTGTCGCATCACGAGGCGCTCGTGCGGATGCTCGCCGGCCGGCCCGAGCTCGCGGAGGTGCCGCTGCGCCTCGGCCTCGAGCGCCTCGAGCCGCTGACCGACAGCGGGCTGCTCGCGACGACGGCCGCGATGCTCGCGCAAGCCGTCTACGCGCAGGGCCGCGTGCGCGAGGCCGACGAGCTGTGCCAGCGGGCCGCGGACGCGGTCGCCCCCGACGACATCGTCACGCAGGCGATCTGGCGCAGCGTCCGGGCGAAGGTGCTCGCGCGCGACGGCCGCTGCGACGCCGCGCTCACGCTGGCACGCGAGGCGATCGACCTCATGCAGGCAACGGACTTGCTCTCACACCGTGCCGATGCGATGCTCGACCTCGCCGAGGTGCTGCGCAGCTGCTCGCGCCGCGAGGAGTCGCGCAGCGCCGTCGAGACCGCATTGGGGCTGTACGAAACGAAGGGCAACCTCGCCGCCGCCATCCGAGCGCGATCACTGCTGGCAGCTTCGCAAGGGTGACCGTGTTCACCCCCGCGAGGGACGTCGGCGGGCGCAAGGGGCGACAGGGTGCCCACAACCGACCATCCACCTCACACTCGACAGGGAGCCAAGGACCATGGCGATCAACAACTTCACCGAGATCGTGATCGACGGCAGCGGGACGCTGACGGTGCAGGGCCAGACGGTCGATGCCAACGGGAAGGTGAGCGGCGAGCCCGGCACGCAGATCGTGATCGCCGTCATCTCGTGCGACCCCGCCGAGGGCAAGCGCTGCGATCCGGAGGTGACGTCCGACGACGCGGGGTCGTGGCTCGGGCGCGCGCCGGCGGGCACGCACGACTTCGCCGACCAGGACGTCGTGTTCGCGATCGGGGAGATGTCGGTCCCGCCGAGCGAGGACGTCACGGTGTGGTGCGGCAAGTTCCGCATCGGCGACGAGACGCCGCTGGCGTCGAGCGAGACGACCGCGCTGCCATGACCGCGGGCTCGCCCGCCCCGGGCGATGCCCCCGGCGAGCGCGACCGCTTCGCCCGCGACGGCGAGGGCGGCGCGCGGCACGGGATCGCGGCGCCGCGCGGGCTGGGCGCGTCGCCCGGCGCGCGCGGCGGGCGCTTCACGACGATGTTCCCGTACCTGCGGCGCACCGATCCGGGCGACGCGGCGATCGAGGCGCTCGTCGCGCAGCTGCGCGCGACGTCCACCCAGACCGACCCGCACGACAACGGCGAGATCCCGGCGGGCTACACGTACTTCGGCCAGTTCGTCGACCACGACATCACGTTCGACGCGACGTCGAAGATCGATCGCGAGAGCGACCCGCACGCGCTCGTCAACTTCCGCACCCCGCGCTTCGACCTCGACTCGCTCTACGGGACGGGCCCGGCCGACCAGCCCTTCCTCTACGACTGGCGCCGCGGGCCGCAGCGCGGAGCGAAGCTCCTCGTCGGGCACAACCCCGCCGACCCGTCGCGCGGCCCCGACGACCAGCACGCGTCCGTCGACCTGCCGCGAAACGCGCAGGGCCGCGCCACGATCGGCGACGCCCGCAACGACGAGAACCTCATCGTCTCGCAGCTGCACCTGCTCTTCATCCGCTTCCACAACCGCGTCGTCGACCACCTCCACGACAACGACGAGCGGCTCACCGACAACGCCCTCTTCGACGAGGCGCACCGCGTCGTGCGCTGGCACTACCAGTGGATCGTCACGCACGACTTCCTGCGGCGGATCGCCGGCCGGGAGCTGTGGACCGCCCTGCAGCCGCGCCTCTCCGGGCTTGCCGCCGAGCCCGTCTCGACCACCGAGCTGCGCCCCGGCCCCCGCGCGCCGGCCATCCCCGTCGAGTTCTCGGCCGCGGCGTACCGCTTCGGGCACAGCATGGTGCGCCGCGCGTACGGGCTGAGCCCCGGCCACCGCGCGGACATCCTCCCCCCGCACGGCGGCGGCGACCGGCCCCACCTCGGCGGCTTTCGCACGCTGCCCGCGACGCTCGAGATCGACTGGCCGAGCTTCTTCGGGCCGTCGCCGGACCTGCAGTTCAGCAGGCGGATCGACCACCGCCTCGCCGGCCCGCTGTTCGCGCTGCCGCCGGACGGCGCGGCGCTCGCCGAGCTGAACCTCAAGCGTGGCCGGGCGCTGCGGCTGCCGCATGGCTCCGACGTCTCGCGCGCGCTGGGCGAGCCGCCGCTGACAAACGACGAGCTGCTGCCGGAGGACTTCTGGCCACGCGACCACCGCACGCCGGAGCGCGACGCGATCCTGGCGTCGCCGCCGCTGTGGTTCTACCTGCTGCGCGAGGCCGAGACGCGCTGCAAGCCGCCCGACCGGCCGGGGTCGCACCTCGGTCCCGTCGGGGGGCGGATCGTCGCCGAGGTCCTCGTCGGGCTGCTCGAAGCCGACCCGAGCTCGTACCTGCACCGGTCGCCGGCGTGGACGCCCGAGCTTGAGCCCGGCGACTTCACGATGCAGGATCTCGTGGCGTTCACGGGCCCGCCGGACGAAACACAGAACGCCTGAGCGACGGCCGCCCGCGTCCGTACAGTAGGACGCCATGGAGCTGCCGCACGCGCTGCATCGCGCGACGCCTGCCGAGCTGAAGGAGCGCATCGAGGCCGAGCGCCGCGAGCGGCCGTTCTTGCTCTACCGCGACGGCGACGGCGACCAGCGGATCCTCGACCTCGGCGACGCCGCGGAACGCCTGACGATCGGGCGCAGCGCGTCCAACGGCCTCGCGCTGTCATGGGACAGCGAGGTCTCGCGCGTGCACGCGACGCTCGAGCGCCTCGGCGAGGAGTGGACCTTCGTCGACGACGGTCGCTCGCGCAACGGCTCGTTCCTCGACGGCGAGCGCGTGAGCGGGCGCATCCGCCTGCGCGACGGCGACGCGATCGGCCTCGGTCGCACGGTCGTCGTCTTCCGCAGCCCGACCGGCCGCGAGTCGCTGCGCACCGCGACGTCGCAGCAGCACGCGGTCCCCGCGATCACCGACGCGCAGCGGCGCGTGCTCGTCGCGCTGTGCCGGCCCTACGCCGGCAGCTCGTTCGCGGTCCCGGCATCCAACAGGCAGATCGCCGACGAGCTCGTGCTCGGCGTCGAGACGATCAAGACGCACATGCGCGCGCTGTTCGAGGCGTTCGAGCTCGGAGAGCTGCCCCAGCACCACAAGCGCGCCGCGCTCGCGCAGCGCGCGCTGGACTCCGGGCTCGTCGGCGCGCGCGAGCTCGCGCCCTGACGCCCGCCGGCGCACCTCGCGCCGGCGCCTGTGACCCATCGCACGCGGATGCGCTGTATCTGTGGCCCGCTCCGGCCGATCACTGGACTACGAGCACGCCGGACCTCCCGGCGGCCATCACCGAGAGAGCGATCATGGCGACGACAACAACACCAGCGGCAAATCCGGTCCTCGACGCGCAGGAGAAGGCCATGTGCCGGGCGATCAACAAGTTCCGCGCCGACAACGGGCGTCCCCCGCTCAAGGTGTCGGTCGCGCTCGTGCGCGCGGCGGAGTGGATGAGCAACGACATGGCGCACAACGACAACTTCGACCACACCGACTCGCATGGCCGCGACTTCGCCGCTCGCCTGAAGGCCTTCGGCTACAACAAGCCGACCAAGGGCGAGAACATCGCCGCCGGCGACAGCGCGGCCGCCGCCACGGTGTCGCAGTGGAAGAACTCGCCGGGCCACCGCGCGAACATGCTCAACTCGAAGTTCAAGGTGATGGGCGTCGGCCGCGCGCAGGACCCCGGCTCGGAGTTCGGCTGGTACTGGACCGCGGACTTCGGCGGCACCGTGACGCGCACGATGCCGATCTGAAACGGACCCGCGCCGCGCGCGGGGGGCGGGCGGGGTCCTAGGTGTCTTCGGCGTGCGGTGCGACCGAGACGATGCGCTTGCCGCGCTTGGTCCCGAAGACGAGCGTGCCGGGCGAGCGGACGTACAGCGTGTCGTCCTTGCCCATGCCGACGCCCTCGCCGGCGCGGAAGCGCGACCCGCGCTGGCGGACGATGATCTCGCCGCCCGTGACGGTCTCGCCGGCGAACGTCTTGACGCCGAGGCGCTGAGCGTTCGAGTCGCGGCCGTTGCGTGAGGAGCCAAGCCCCTTCTTATGAGCCATCGGACACCTCGGTGATCTCTAGGCGCGTGAGCTCCTGCCGGTGGCCGGCAGTGCGCTTGTAGCCGCGCTTGGGCTTGAACTTGAAGACGCGGAGCTTCTCGCCGCGCTCGTGGGCGAGGATCTTCGCGTTGACCGAGACCTTCGCGAGGCCGTCCGCGTCGAACACCGTGTCGGTCGAGCGAAACAGGAGCGGCTTCAGCGCGACGGTCGCGCCTTCCTCCTCGGGCAGGCGCTCGACGAGCAGGGTCTGCCCCTGCTCGACGCGGTACTGCTTGCCGCCGGTCTTGACGATTGCGTAGGCCATTGAAAACTCAGCTCTCCGAGGATGATGCGGAAGATGTCTCGCCCGCTGCGCCCGACTCAGCCGTGGCGCGAGAACGGCGCCGTCCACCTCTGCGGCCGCGGCGCCGAGGCTTCGATTCTACGTCATCGCCCTCCGGTGGGCTGTCCTGCGGCTCGGACGGTGCGCCGGGCTCGGCGTCGGCCACCGGCTCGGCGGTCTCCGCGGCCTCGCCCACCACGACCTTCGCGGCCGCTCGTGCAGGCGCCTTCGCGCGCGACCTCGGGGCCGGCCTGGAGGGCTTCGGGGCGGGCTCGGGCGCCGGCTCCGGCTCCGGCTCGCCGATGAGGATCGCCGTCGCCGACGTGCGACCCGCGTGCTCGACGCGCACGAGCTTCTTCGTGCCGACGAACCGGCCGCCGCCGCTCACCGAGATGATGTAGCCGTCGATCTTCGCGACCGCGTCGTCGACGTCGTACATGTGCGGCTCGACGATGTGCACGAGCACCTCGTCGCCCTCGCGAAACGGGACCGCGCGCTCCATGACCTCGTCGCGCGAGCCCTCCATGACGATGTCGAAGTGGTCCAGCGGCAACCCCTCGGAGCCCGTGAAGTGAAAGCGCCGGCCGGTCTCCTCCTCGAGCGCGTGCAGCACGCGCTTGGCGTTGCCGGTGAACATCGCGCTGACGCGCGGGTTCATCTGGACGAGGAACGCCTCGTGCTTCTTCGGCGCCTTCTTCGTGATCGTGCGCAGGCGGCGCTCGAACTCGATCGCGATCGTCTCCTCGGACTTGATGACGCCGTCGCCGTCGCACGTCGGGCACGGCCGCGAGATGATCTCGCGCACGCCCTCGGTCACGTTCTGGCGCGTCATCTCCACGAGGCCGAGCTTCGAGATCTCCGCGGTGAAGGTCTTCGTGCGGTCCTCGTCCAAGGTCTTGCGCAGCGTCTTCAGCACGGCGTCGCGGTTGCGCGCACGGGCCATGTCGATGAAGTCGATGACGATGATCCCGCCGATGTCGCGCAGGCGCAGCTGGTTGACGACCTCCTCGGCGGCCTCGAGGTTCGTCGTCGTGATCGTGTCCTCCAGGCGCGCGCCCTTGCCGCGGCCGATGAACGAGCCCGAGTTGACGTCGATGACGGTCAGCGCCTCGGCGTAGTCGATGATGAGGTAGCCGCCGGAAGGCAGGTCGACCCGCCGCGTCATCAGCCCGTCGATGACCTTCTCGACGCCGTACGCCGCGAACAGCGGGGCCTTGTCCTCGTAGAGCTCGACGCGGTCGACGAGCTCGGGCGCCGTGCGCGTGAAGAACGAGACGAGGCGCTGGTGCTGCTTGGGATCGTCGACGATCGCGCGCTCGAAGTGCTCGGAGAAGATGTCGCGCACGACGCGCACCGAGAGGTCCGCCTCCTGGAAGACGAGGCCGGGGGCCGGCGTCTCGGCGACGCGCTTGTCGAGGACCTCGCGCAGCTTGAAGAGGTACTGCAGCTCGCGCTCGAAGTCCTCGCGCGTCGCGCCGTGGGCGGCCGTGCGGATGATCGCGCCGCCGCCGCGCAGGTCCAGGCCCTTGGCCTCGCGGCGCAACCGCTCGCGCTCCTTGTCGTCCAGACGCCGCGAGACGCCGACGCCCTCGCCCGTCGGCGCGTAGACCATGTAGCGCCCGGCGATCGTGAGCTCCATGCTCAACCGCGCGCCCTTCGACTTCAGCGGGTCCTTGACGACCTGCACGACGATCTCCTGGCCGGGCTTGATGAGCTCGGTGATCTTCGAGCCGCCCTCCTTGCCGCCGCGGCCGCGGCGGCCGACGTCGACGCCGGGGATGACGATCTCGTCGACGTGCAGGAAGCCGTTCTTCTCGAGGCCGATGTCGACGAACGCCGCCTCCAGGCCCGCGAGGACGTTGTCGACCTTGCCCTTGTAGATGTTGCCGACGATCGAGCGGTTGCCGCGGCGCTCGAAGTACAGCTCCGCGACGCGGTAGTCCGCGGCGGGGTCCTTCTTGGCGCGAGAGGCCGGGGCCTTCTTCGCGGCGCCGGGCGACCCGGTCGCCTCGAGCAGCGCGACGCGGGTCTCCCCGCGATCGACGCTGACCAGCAGTTGCTTCTTCATGAAAAGACGATTCCTTTGACTAGTACGTGCGACCTCGGCCCTTCGCGGCAGCGACGTTGCGCCCTTGGGCGTAGATCGACTGCAGGAGGCCGATGGCCAAGAGGGTGGTGATCACCGAGCTGCCGCCGTAAGAGAGAAGCGGTAGCGGGATTCCGGTGATGGGCATGATCCCCACGTTCATGCCGACGTTGATGAAGACCTGAAACAGGAGCATGGCCACGATGCCTCCGGCGATCAGCGCGCCGTAGAGGTTCTTGGCCACGGTGAGAATCCGCAGACCGCGCCAGATGAGCAGCGCGTACAGCGAGAGGACGAATCCGGCGCCCGCGAATCCCCAGCGCTCGGCGATGGCTGCGAAGGGGAAGTCGGTGCGTTGTTCGGGCAGGAAGCTCAGCGGTCCCTGGGTCGAGCGATCGCCGCGACCCGTCTTGCCGCCGGCGCCGATTGCGACCCGCGACTGGTTCTGATGGTACCCCGCCTTGCCCGGATCCTCGGTGGGATAGAAGAACGCCGTCAGGCGATCGGTCTGGTAGGGCTTGAGAACAGTGACGCCGACGGCCGGCGCGGCAACCAGCACGAACGTCACCGAGACGGCCCCGAGCGCGATGAGCCCGGCGAAGTGCCGCCAGCTCACGCCGGCCACGAACAGCACGGCGAAGAGGATCACGATGTAGACGAGGCCGGACCCGAGGTCGCCGGCCATCACGATGATCGCCGGGATCATCGCGACGAGCACGAGCCGCGCCGTCGTGTCGCGCTCGCCCAGCCCGCGGGCGCGGTCGACGGCGAACGCCGCCAGCGCGACGACGAGCAGGACCTTGCCGAGCTCGGACGCCTGGACCTCGAAGAACGGCAGCTGGATCGCGCGCCGCGAGCCGCGCGTGACGCCGCCGAAGATCGTGACGAGCAGGATCCCGCCCATCATCAGCCCGTAGACGCCGTACTTCAGCTCGCGCAGGCGCGAGTAGTCCAGCCGGCTGAGGACGATCGCGAAGACCGTGCCGATCGCGAAGAAGATCGCCTGGCGGATGGCGAACTCGCGCGGGTCGCCGGGGGCGCCCGTGGTCTCGTTCAGCGAGATGATCGACGCCGCCATGAGCCCGACCGTGGCGAGCGCCAGCAGCGGGTCGAACGGCAGGCGCAGGCCGGCCGGGATGCGCGTGGCGGCGGGCTCGTTCATCGCGCCGTCGCCGATCCGGCGGCGCACGCGGTCTCGTCCTGCTCGTAGTACTTCGCGAGCATCCGGCAGGCGATCGGCGCCGCGACGGCGGCGCCGAAGCCGCCCTCCTCGACCGTGACCGCCACGACGATCGGCCGCTTGGGATCGGGGACGTAGGCGACGTACCAGGACTGGTCGTTCTTGGGCTTGCGCTGGGCCGTGCCGGTCTTGCCGTAGATCGGATAGGCGTCCTGGTTCCAGCCGGCGAACACGTCGCCCGACGTGCCCTCGGGCGTGCTGGCGGCGAGATGCAGCCCGTTGCGCACGGTCTCGAGGTGCCCAGGGTCGATCTTGACCTTGCGGGCGGGCTCGCGCTCGATGCGCTGGACGAGCTCGGCCGCGGGGCTCTCGATCTCGAGGCCGAGGTGCGGCTGGACGATCTTGCCGCCGTTCTCGAGCGCCGCGTACGCGATCGCCATCTGCAGCGGCGACGCCTGGACGTCGCCCTGGCCGATCGCGAGGTTGACCGTGTCGCCGAGGTTGTACGTGCGCAGGTCCGAGCGCCCGCAGCCCAGCACGCCGGCCTGCTCCCCCGTCACGTCGACCGAGATCTTCTTCTTCTTGCGGCAGACCCGCTCCTCCGCGTTGATCTCGTTGCGCCACGCCGGGTCGGGGATCGTCCCGCCGCGGTAGATGTCGCCGGGCAGGTCGATGCCCGTCGGGTGATCGAGGCCCAGGCGCCGCGCCCAGCGCTGGATGATGAGCGCCTTGCCGGGCTCGTCGCCGCGGTAGTAGGCGTCGATTCCGAGCCGGTAGAAGTAGACGTCGGAGGAGACCTGCAGCGCCTTCGCCAGGTCGACGGCTCCGTAGGCCTGCTCGTTGGCGTTGCAGCGGTCGATCTCGCCGACCTTGATGCAGCCGGCGTCGTTGACGGTCGTCCCCGCGGTGATGAGCCCCTTGTCCAGGCCCGCGAGCGCGGTGATCGGCTTGAACGTCGAGGCGGTCGGATAGCCGCCGCTGATCGCCCGGTTGAAGATCGGCCCGGGTCCGTCGCCGTCGTCGCCGAGCAGCGCCTTGTAGCGCTTGTCGGTGATCGGCTTCGTGAAGATGGCCGGGTCGAACGTCGGGAACGAGCCCATCGCGAGCAGCTGCCCGTCGCGAGGATCCATCGCGAGGAAGGCGCCCGGGTTCGAGCCCGGGTTCAGCGGCCCCGCGATCGCCTTCGCGCCCTCCTTCTCCAGCCCGAGATCCAGCGACAGCCGCAGCCGCTGGCCGGGGACGGGCTTCGTGTCCTTCAGGCGCGGGTTGGGGATCGGGCGCCCGTTCGCGTCGACCTGCACGCGCCGCACGCCGGGCTTGCCGCGCAGGTACTTGTCGTACGTGCGCTCGAGGCCGTCCTGGCCGACCACCGTCCCCTGCTTGACGCCGCGATAGCGCTGCTCTTTGAGCTGGGCGGGGCCGATCTGGCCGACGTAGCCGAGGATCTGCGCGCCGAGCGTCCCGTGCGGGTAGTCGCGCAGGTAGGTCTGCTCCACCTTCACGCCCGGGAACTGCTCCGGCCGCTCGCTGACGTACGCGAGCACCGATCGCGGCACGTCGGTCTTCACGCGCACGTTGGAGTACGGGACGAGCACGAGCGAGCGCACGACCTGGTGGTGGATCGAGTTCGCCGACGTGTTGAGCACACGGCCGAGGCGCTTGAGCCGCGCGCGCAGCTCGTCGGTCGGGATCTCGGGGATCCGCGGCGGCTCGCCCTTGTGGCCGGCGGGGAGCGCCTCGCGCTTGCCCATCCTCTGGCCCCACGCGTTCGCGAGGTCGCGCTCCTCCTGCGGCAGCGACGACGGATCGATCTCGATGACCGCGGCGAACTCGTTGCGGACGATGACCTGGCCCTTGCGGTCCACGATCCGGCCCCGCGGGGCGGGGACCGCCAGGGTCCGCACGCGGTTGGAGTTCGCCTGCGCGAGGTACTGCTCGCCGGACAGCACCTGCAGGTACCAGAGCCGGAAGAAGACGATCGCGAACAGCGCGAGGGCGACCGCGCCGAAGATCGCGACCCGCAGCGCGAGCTGCGGCGTGATGGGGGGCCGGCGCTCGGAGACGGGTTCCATCATGAGCGTGAGAGCGGCGACAAGCCGCCTGTCGTGTACGCGCGGCGGCGGCGGCGGCGCGGGTCCTCGGGCAGGCTGCGCAGCAGCCAGCGCCGGACGAGCGCGTAGACGGGCAGCGCGATGAGCGCGTTGACGACGAGCGTCGCGAGCGTCTGGCGCAACAGCGCCCAGCTGATCGGCGCGTCGACGCCGAGCAGGAACTGCATGAGCGCGAAGCCGACGCTGAACGTCAGCGTCGCGATCGCGCCGATGACGAGCGGGACGAGCGTGCCCTCGGGGTCGCGCGCCTCGCGCAGGCGACCGGCGCCGTAGCCGACGCCGAGCAGCACGAGCGAGCTGACGCCGAGCGTCTGAAACGAGACGATGTCGACGAACAGCCCGACGCCGAAGCCGAAGCAGCCACCGGCGAGCGAGCCGCACAACAGGCCGACGGCCATGACGAGCAGGGGCGCGAGATCCGCGTTGGAGCCGGCGATGGGCAGCTGCGAGACGAACGCCGTCTGCACGACGATGCCTCCGATCGCGAGCCCGGCGAGGCGCGCGAGCAGCTTGCCCGTGTCAGCCGTCATACGCCGGGACCCCGCGGCTTGGTGAGCACCTGGACGAAGTCGAGGTCGCGCATGTTCGCGTACGGGCGCAGGTGGATCTCCTGCGTGTCGGTGCCCTTGTCGTCGATCCGGGTGATCTCGCCGATCGGCAGGCCGGCGGGATACAGCGACGGCAGGCGGTCGGTGTCGGAGACGGTCCCGCGGGTCACGATGCGGTCGCCGGGATTGAGCTTCGCGCCGGGCGGCGTGCTCTTGAGCAGCAGGTCGTTGGGGTTGCCCGCGCCGACCGGCTCGACGACGCCGAAGACGCCCTTCTTGCCCGCGCGCGCCGAGACGCCGGCGGTCGTGTCGCTCGCGCTCGTGTCGGTCAGCAGCGTCACCTGCGCGGCGCCGCTGAAGACGGCGGTCACGCGCCCGATGAGCGCCTCCTCGTTCATCACCGGCTGGCCGAGCTGCACGCCGTCGTCGGCGCCCTTGTCGATGCGCAGCGTCGCGTACCAGAGGGTCGGCGAGGACGCGATGACGCGCCCGGTCTTCGCGCCGTAGTCCTTCAGCGAGAGCGCGCCGCTCGTCTCGAAGAGCTTGCTCAGGCGGGCGTTCTCGTACAGCGCGTTGTCCTGGCGCGCGAGCTCCGCGCGCAGCCGGTCGCGCTCGGCCGTCAGATCCTTGACCTTGCCCTTGGCGTCCAGCGTGTCGCCGAACCAGCCGAAGAGGTCGCGCACGGGCTTCAACGCGCGGCTCGCACCCTCCTGAACGGGGTTGAGCACCTCGGCCGTCCCGCGCTGCACCCCGTGCAGGGCGCCGCCGCCGGACTCGCCGAAGTACGCGGTGAGCAGGATCAGGGAGCAGACGACGAGCAGTCCGAGAACTGCCCGGCGCCGCCGGACCGTCTTGTCGTACACGTGGGTGATGACTCCAAGGCGTTGTTGACGTTCCGCTAGGCGCTCCGCTTAGTAGCGGCGCCGGCGGTTCTTCGAGTTCTTGTTCGTGCGGTGGATGACTTCGAACTCCTCGAGCGACCGTCCGGAGCCCACCGCGACACACGTCAGGGGGGATTCGGCGAGGTGGCACGGCATCTGCGTCTCCTCACGCAACCGCTCGTCGAGGCCCTGCAACAGCGAACCGCCGCCCGCGAGCATGATGCCCCGGTCCATGATGTCCGAGGACAGCTCGGGCGGCGTGCGGTCGAGCGTCTCCTTGACCGCGTCGATGATCTGCGACAGCGGCTCCTCGAGCGCCTGGCGGATCTCCTCGCTCGTGAGCACCACCGTCTTGGGCAGGCCCGACACCATGTCGCGCCCGCGGATCTCGGCTTGCACCTCCTCCGCCATCGGGTGCGCAGAGCCGATCTCGAGCTTCACCTCCTCGGCCGTCTGCTGGCCGATGAGCAGCTTGTACTCGCGTTTGGCGTAGTTGATGATCGCCTCGTCGAGCTCGTCGCCGCCGATCCGGATCGACTGGCTGACGACGATGCCGCCGAGCGAGATCACGGCGACCTCGCTCGTGCCGCCGCCGATGTCCACGACCATCGACCCGGTCGGCTCGCCGACCGGCAGGCCGGCGCCGATCGCGGCGGCCATCGGCTCCTCGATGAGGTACGCCTGGCGCGCGCCGGCGGACAGGCACGCCTCCTCCACCGCGCGCTTCTCGACGCCGGTCACCCCGCTCGGCACGCACACCACGACGCGCGGGTGCGCCCAGCGGTTCTGGTGGACCTTCTGGATGAAGTGGCGCAGCATCTCCTCCGTCACGTCGAAGTCGGCGATGACGCCGTCCTTCAGCGGGCGGATCGCCGAGATCGTGCCGGGCGTGCGGCCGAGCATGCGCTTGGCCTCGATCCCGACGGCGTGGACTTCGCCGCTGCGCGAGTCGATCGCGACGACCGACGGCTCGGACAGCACGATGCCGCGCCCGCGCACGTAGACGAGTGTGTTCGCTGTGCCCAGATCGACGGCCATGTCGCGGCCACCGAATCCGGTGAGGTAGCTGAAGAAGCCCATTCTGGAGAAGGCGAGACCCCGTCCCATGGTCCGCGTCGAGGCTGTCGCGCGGGGTTCTCGCTGCCCGGGACTGTAGCGGCTGAGGTGGCGGCGCAAGGCCATCCCTCTAGTCGTCCCTGAGCATAAGCCTCAAGTCGAGGTCGAGTAATGCAGCGACGGGTAGACCGACGACGTTGAGATAGTTCCCCGAGATTGCGCGAACGAGGCCAGCGCCTTGGCCCTGAATCGCGTAACCGCCCGCTCTTCCGGCCCATTCGCCGGTTCGGGCATAGCGCCGGACAAGCTCGTCGTCGAGCTCGCGAAACGTCACTTTCGTGACCTCATGCACAACCTGAGGGTTGCCGGGTCGCAGCAGCGCAAGCCCGCTGACGACCTCGTGCGTGCGCCCGGAGAGGCGTTTCAGCGTGTCTCCGGCGGCTGCCTCGGAGGCCGGCTTGCCGTAGATCACGCCGTCCAGCGCCACGACCGTGTCGACGCCCAGGATCGTCGCCTCGGGACGCAGCGCGGCGGCCGCCTCGGCCTTGCGCAGCGCGTTCGTGCGCGCGACCTCGACGGGGTCGCCGGCGGCGATCTCCTCGACGTCGACCTGGAGGACCTCGAACGCGATGCGAAGCTGCTCGAGGATCGCTCGCCGTTGCGGCGAGCGGCTGGCGAGCACCAGCGGCGCCAGCGGCGGGCGGGGTCCGTCAGTCACCGAAGAAGATGGCGACCTCGCGCGCGGCGGACTCGTCGGAGTCCGAGCCGTGGACGAGGTTGTGGCGCATCTCGAGCGCGTAGTCGGCGCGGATCGAGCCGGGCGCAGCGTCGAGGGGGTCCGTCACGCCGATGACCTGGCGGGCGGCCTGCACGGCGTTCTCGCCCTCGAGGACCATCGCGACGAGCGGGCCCGACGTGATGAACGCGACGAGGCCGTCGAAGAACGGCTTGCCCTCGTGCTCGGCGTAGTGGCGCTTGGCCGTGGCCTCGTCGAGGGTCATGAGCTTCAGGGCCGCGAGCTGCAGGCCCTTGCGTTCGAAGCGGGCGATGATCTCCCCGGTCAGGTGGCGCGCGAACGCGTCCGGCTTGACCAGGATCAGGGTCCGGTCCATCAGTGAGGCTC